>NZ_CM176960.1:0-97500 GCF_058145875.1 Pseudomonas sp. 3MAES_34.3B
GTGTCAGTGGAAATCTGGCAGCAGTGCGTGGAATTGCTCCGCGAGGAACTGCCTGCTCAACTGTTCAATACCTGGATACGTCCGCTCCAGGCGGAGGCGGAAGGTGACGAGTTGCGCATCTATGCGCCTAACCGCTTCGTCCTGGATTGGGTCAATGAGAAGTACCTGGGTCGCTTGCTCGAGTTGATGGCGGAACGGGGCGAGGGTTCGGCACCTGCCCTTTCGCTGTTGATCGGTAGCCGTCGCAGTTCTGCTCCGCGCACCGCTGCCAATGCGCCCCTGGCGGCCGCCTCCATGCCAGCGCCTGCGCCAGCCTCTGTTCAGCCTGCTGCCCCGGCGCCGATACCGGCTGCGCCGAAAGCTGCCGATCCGGAGCCATCCCGGGACAGCTTCGATCCAATGAACGCTCCAACCACTGCACGAAGCGAAACGCGCAGTGTTCAGGTTGAAGGTGCGCTCAAGCACACCAGTTACCTCAACCGTACCTTTACCTTCGAAAATTTCGTGGAAGGCAAATCAAACCAGTTGGCGCGAGCAGCGGCATGGCAGGTGGCAGATAACCCCAAGCACGGATACAACCCTCTGTTCCTTTATGGCGGGGTCGGCCTGGGTAAAACGCACCTCATGCATGCAGTGGGCAACCATCTGCTCAAGAAAAATCCAAATGCCAAGGTGGTGTACCTGCATTCGGAGCGATTCGTTGCGGACATGGTCAAGGCGTTGCAATTGAACGCTATCAATGAGTTCAAGCGCTTTTATCGGTCCGTTGACGCGCTGCTGATCGATGACATTCAGTTTTTCGCGCGCAAGGAACGGTCTCAGGAAGAGTTCTTCCATACCTTCAACGCCTTGCTGGAGGGTGGCCAGCAGGTCATCCTCACCAGCGATCGTTATCCCAAGGAAATCGAGGGCCTTGAAGAGCGGTTGAAATCGCGTTTCGGCTGGGGTCTGACGGTTGCCGTCGAACCTCCGGAGCTGGAGACGAGGGTTGCGATCCTCATGAAGAAAGCTGACCAGGCCAAGGTTGACCTGCCTCACGATGCCGCATTCTTCATTGCCCAGCGTATCCGCTCTAATGTGCGCGAGCTTGAAGGCGCCCTCAAGCGGGTGATCGCTCATGCGCACTTCATGGGACGGGACATCACTATTGAGTTGATCCGCGAGTCCTTGAAGGACCTTCTCGCACTGCAGGACAAACTGGTCAGTGTGGATAACATTCAGCGCACAGTTGCTGAGTACTACAAGATCAAGATATCCGATCTGCTTTCCAAGCGTCGGTCGCGATCGGTCGCCCGACCTCGCCAGGTCGCGATGGCCCTGTCCAAGGAACTGACCAATCACAGCTTGCCAGAAATCGGCGATGTGTTCGGCGGACGGGATCATACGACGGTCCTGCATGCCTGCAGAAAGATCAACGAGTTGAAAGAATCTGACGCGGATATTCGCGAGGATTACAAGAACCTGCTCCGTACGCTTACCACTTGACGCTTACGTAGCTGCCACGAAAAAGGCCAGGAACTGACGCCATGCATTTTTCCATTCAACGAGAGGCGCTCCTCAAGCCTCTGCAACTGGTTGCTGGGGTGGTAGAACGCCGCCAGACGCTGCCTGTGCTTTCCAACGTGTTGCTGGTAGTCCAGGGGCAGCAGCTTTCCCTTACCGGTACCGATCTGGAAGTTGAGCTCGTAGGCCGCGTGCAGTTGGAAGAACCTGCGGAACCGGGCGAAATCACCGTGCCGGCCCGCAAGCTGATGGACATTTGCAAAAGCCTTCCCGCTGATGCACAGATTGACGTACGTCTGGATGAGCAAAAGCTTCTGGTAAAGGCAGGTCGCAGTCGCTTCACTTTATCCACATTGCCCGCCAGCGACTTCCCTACGGCCGAAGAAGGTCAAGGTTCACTCACGTGCACCCTTGCCCAAGGCAAGCTGCGTCGCTTGATCGAGCGCACCGGGTTTGCCATGGCCCAACAAGACGTACGTTATTACCTGAACGGGATGTTGCTGGAGGTTTCGACCGGGTTGATTCGTGCGGTCGCCACAGACGGCCACCGGCTGGCCATGTGCTCGATGACTGCTGATCTTGGTCAGGCCGACAAGCACCAGGTTATCGTGCCTCGCAAGGGTATTCTTGAGCTCGCGCGTTTGCTCACCGATCCAGACGGTACCGTCAGCATCGTACTGGGCATGCATCACATTCGTGCCACTACCGGTGAGTTCACGTTCACTTCCAAACTGGTTGACGGCAAATTCCCAGATTACGAGCGTGTGCTGCCCAAAGGCGGTGACAAGGTTGTGCTCGGTGACCGCCAAGCTTTGAAGGAGGCATTCAGCCGTACCGCCATTCTTTCAAACGAAAAATACCGTGGTATCCGGTTGCAGCTTGGCGCTGGCCAGCTGAAGATTCAGGCGAACAATCCAGAGCAGGAAGAGGCTGAGGAAGAAATCAGCGTCGACTATAGCGGTGGTAGCCTGGAGATCGGCTTCAACGTCAGTTACCTTCTGGATGTACTCGGTGTAATGACAACAGAGCAGGTACGGTTGGTGCTCTCCGATTCCAACAGTAGCGCGTTGCTTCAGGAAGCTGATAATGACGACTCTTCCTACGTCGTGATGCCGATGCGGCTTTGATCGCTTATTAATGTCCCTCTCCCGTGTTTCTGTCACTGCGGTGCGTAATCTGCACCCAGTGACATTGTTGCCCTCCCCTCGGATAAACATCCTCCATGGTGCCAACGGCAGCGGTAAAACCAGCGTCCTTGAAGCTATCCATCTGCTTGCCTTGGCCCGCTCCTTCCGCAGCACCCGCCTTCAGCCGGTAATCCAATACGAACAACCCGCCTGTACTGTGTTCGGTCAGGTTTTGGTTGAGAATGACCGCGTATGCAACCTAGGCGTATCTCGCCAGCGGGATGGCGACTTCTTAATCCGTATTGACGGCGAAAATGCCCGCAGCGCTGCACAGCTGGCCGAAGTGCTTCCTTTGCAGTTGATCAACCCGGATAGCTTCAGGCTTCTGGAGGGTGCCCCTAAGGTGAGGCGGCAGTTCCTGGATTGGGGAGTGTTCCACGTGGAACCTCGGTTTCTCCCCGTTTGGCAGCGGCTGCAGAAGGCTTTGAAGCAACGGAACTCATGGCTGCGGCATGGTACAATAGACGCCGTTTCGCAGGCCGCTTGGGACCGGGAGCTGCTGTCGGCCAGTGCGCAGATTGATGAATTCAGACGATCATATATCCAGCAGCTCAAGCCTGTATTTGATCAGATCCTCGGTGAGCTGGTTGATCTACCAGGTCTGTCTCTGAGTTATTTCCGCGGCTGGGACAAGGACCGTGAATTGAGCGAGGTGCTAGCCAGTTCGTTATTGCGCGACCGGCAGCTGGGGCATACGCATTCAGGGCCACAGCGCGCCGATTTACGGCTCCGCCAGGGTAGCCATAACGCTGCCGAAACTCTCTCCCGAGGCCAACAGAAACTGGTGGTCTGCGCTCTACGTATCGCTCAAGGCCACCTGTTAAGCCAAGTCCGCAGAAGTCAGTGTGTTTATCTGGTAGACGACCTGCCCTCTGAACTTGACGAGCAGCACCGTAGAGCTCTTTGCCGGCTGCTTGAAGAACTGAAATGTCAGGTGTTCATCACCTGCGTTAACCACGAATTCCTGGGTAATGATTGGCATGAAGATACGGAGGTATCGTTGTTCCACGTGGAACATGGCCACATCACTCAGACCTCGAAACATCAGGAGTGAAGCATGAGCGACAACCAGACATATGACTCCTCTAGCATCAAGGTACTGAAAGGCCTGGATGCGGTTCGCAAGCGCCCCGGTATGTACATCGGCGACACAGACGATGGAAGCGGCCTGCACCACATGGTGTTCGAGGTGCTGGACAACTCAATTGACGAAGCACTGGCGGGTCACTGTGACGACATCACTGTAACCATTCACCCAGACGAGTCCATCTCCGTTCGCGACAACGGCCGCGGCATTCCGGTAGACGTGCATAAAGAAGAAGGCGTCTCCGCAGCGGAAGTCATCATGACCGTCCTGCATGCCGGCGGTAAATTCGATGACAATTCGTACAAGGTTTCCGGTGGCCTCCACGGTGTAGGTGTGTCGGTTGTAAACGCCTTGTCCGAATCCTTGCTCCTGACCGTGCGCCGCAGTGGCAAAATCTGGGAGCAGCACTACGTTCACGGCGTGCCGCAAGAACCGATGAAGGTTGTTGGGGAAAGCGAAACTACGGGTACCGAAATCCATTTCAAACCGTCAGCTGACACCTTCAAGAACATTCACTTCAGCTGGGATATCCTGGCGAAGCGAATCCGTGAGTTGTCGTTCCTCAATTCGGGGGTCGGGATCTTCCTGAAAGACGAGCGCAGTGGCAAAGAAGAATTCTTCAAATATGAAGGCGGCCTGCGCGCATTCGTTGAATACCTGAACACCAACAAGACCACGGTCAACCAGCAGGTCTTCCACTTTACCGTGCAGCGCGAAGACGGCGTGGGCGTAGAAATCGCCTTGCAGTGGAACGACGGGTTCAACGAGAACCTCCTCTGCTTCACCAACAACATCCCGCAACGCGACGGCGGTACCCACCTCGTAGGCTTCCGCTCGGCCCTCACCCGGAACCTCAATACCTATATTGAGCAGGAAGGCCTGTCGAAGAAGCACAAGGTGGCAACCACGGGTGATGACGCCCGCGAAGGGCTTACAGCGATCATCTCGGTTAAAGTGCCAGATCCCAAGTTCAGTTCACAAACCAAAGACAAGCTGGTTTCTTCCGAAGTGAAGACCGCTGTCGAACAGGAAATGGGTAAATATTTCTCCGACTTCCTGTTGGAGAACCCGAACGAAGCGAAGGCAGTGGTCGGCAAGATGATCGACGCCGCTCGTGCACGCGAAGCAGCCCGCAAGGCCCGTGAAATGACCCGCCGCAAGGGCGCCCTGGACATTGCAGGCTTACCGGGCAAGCTGGCGGATTGTCAGGAAAAGGACCCTGCCCTTTCTGAACTGTACCTGGTGGAGGGTGACTCTGCAGGTGGGTCAGCCAAACAAGGCCGCAATCGTCGTACCCAGGCTATCCTTCCGCTGAAGGGTAAGATCCTCAACGTTGAAAAAGCACGCTTCGACAAGATGATTGCCTCGCAAGAGGTGGGCACGCTGATCACCGCGCTCGGCTGTGGCATTGGTCGTGACGAATACAATATCGATAAATTGCGTTACCACAACATCATCATCATGACCGACGCTGATGTGGACGGTTCGCACATTCGTACCCTGCTGCTGACCTTCTTCTTCCGTCAGCTGCCGGAGCTTATCGAACGGGGCTATGTGTACATTGCCCAGCCACCGCTTTATAAGGTGAAAAAGGGGAAGCAGGAACAGTACATCAAGGACGACGAGGCGATGGAGGAATACCTCACTCAAACCGCCCTTGAGGACGCCAGCCTGCACTTAGGGGAAGACGCGCCAGGTATCAAGGGCGAAGCCCTGGAGCGCCTGGTGAACGACTACCGCATGGTCATGAAAACCCTCAAGCGGCTGTCTCGTTTGTATCCACAGGAAATCACTGAGCACTTCGTTTACTTGCCACCTGTATCGCTCGAGCAACTGGGCGACCATGCGGCAATGCAGGAATGGCTGGAGCGTTTTGCCAATCGCTTGAAGCGGTCGGAGAAGTCAGGCCTTACCTACAAAGCGACCCTGCGCGAAGATCGCGAGCGCAGCGTTTGGCTGCCTGAGGTTGAGGTGCTGTCGCATGGCTTGGCAAGCTACGTAACCTTCAACCGGGACTTCTTCGGTAGCAATGATTACCGTACCGTAACGGCCCTGGGAGCTCAGCTGAACAGCTTGCTCGACGAAGGCGCATACGTTCAGCGCGGTGAGCGTAAAAAGCCCGTAAGCGAGTTCAAGGAAGCCTTGGACTGGCTGATGACCGAGACGGCCAAGCGTTTCAGCATTCAGCGCTATAAAGGGCTTGGTGAGATGAACCCTGATCAGCTCTGGGAAACTACGATGGACCCAACGGTACGTCGTATGTTGAAGGTCACCATCGAAGACGCCATTGGCGCGGATCAGATTTTCAATACCTTGATGGGCGATGCTGTGGAGCCTCGCCGCGATTTCATCGAGAGCAATGCGCTAGCGGTGTCCAACCTGGACTTCTAACCCCTACCAGGCCGACACCCAAAACCCCAGCTTACGCTGGGGTTTTTTTATGCATTGTCGGGTCATATACCAGTATTCAAGTCCTCCCGGATGGTCGCCTTCGGCTGCCCGGGCCAAGTCCCGGTAAGGTCAATATGCATTACACCCGCTGGCCATTGCGCTACAGGGACCGCCCAGGAAAGGGTTTGCCGAACATCCTTGAACACACCCTTGAACACCAGCTCTAGTTGCAACTCCTGCGCGTTTACAGGAATGTTGGCAAAGCTGCCGGAAAGCCCGCCGGAGATGGTCGTTACCGGCTCATTCACACGCTTGCCGTCTACGCTGTAGCTGAGCTTGGCCTTGGTGATGTACGTTGTTGCTTTACTGGCCTTGCTATCCAGAAAGAGCGACAAGCCGTTGATTCGCCCGCGCCACGCCGGCAGCACAGTACGCCCTTCGAAGGACGAAAACGCAAATGCCACCGGGATCAGCTCGCCAGCCACCTCCCCTTCCGCTGCAGGCCAGACGTGCTTGTCCAACGAACGAGTTTCCCGGCTGTAGCTATAGCTGGCGCGTACGGAGCCGCCAGGGCCTTTGTCCCCCAGCAGGGCGTGCAGGCCTTTGACGGTCCCTCCCAAGGTATAGGAAGCGTCCTTATCGTTCGCGCCGATGTTGAGCCCGCTGCTCGCGTACACGACCTCGGTAATAACACCGAAGCCTTGAGCGATCTTGCCATTCTGGGCGAAGCCTACCTTTTCCGCCGCCGCCAATAGCCAAGCATATTGGTCGTTCAGAATCCCCAAGTCAGTGACCGCTACCTCTTTGGCGATGGCGAATTCGGAGGCGATCGAATCTTTGTTTTGAAAGCGCCACACGAATTCAACTTCTGGTTTGAGGCTCAGCCCCGAGTGGGGATCGACTATAGAGGCTTCACCCTTTACGTCCGCCTGCTGCCGGCTTACGCCTTCACTGCTGAGCTTCCAACTCGAAGAAACCAGCTTCTCCTTCACCGAAAGAGAAGGAACGGTTTCCCCTACCAACTTGAAGGCCCCAGTGGAGGTGTCTACGAAGCCGACCGCCCCAGGTTGGATATTCGGAGCTAATGCCCAGTTACCCCAAAGGTTTGGCCGGCTTTGGCGTATCAGATGTGTAAATCGATTGTTCCAGTCCGACATGGTGCACTCCCTTGCGTTTACCAACGAGGGAGCAACCTACCGTTTTCCATACTGGTTCGCGGAGCTGGAACCTGTTCCCCGCTGCCAGGGTCAGTGGGCTATTCTCCGATCATCAGCCCATTTGGAGGCAGGGGCAGCGCGGTTTTATAGCGAACCTGCTTGAGTGCAAAGCTTGAGCGGATATTGGCGACGCCAGGGAACCGCGTGAGGTGATTGATGATAAAACGCTCCAATGCGTGTATGTCTGGAACCAGAACACGGATCAGGTAATCCGCATCGCCGCTCATCAAGTAGCACTCCATTACTTCAGGACGCTGAGAAATAGCCTCTTCAAAGCGCGCCAGGGCCCCGTCCACTTGTTTCTCGAGGCTGACGTGAATAAACACATTGACGTGCAGGCCGAGCATCTCTGGGGCGAGAAGCGTCACCTGCTGCTTTATCAACCCAAGCTCCTCCATCGCTTTAACCCGATTGAAGCATGGCGTAGATGAGAGGTTTACCGTGCGTGCTAGCTCTGCGTTTGTGATACGCGCGTTGTCCTGCAGCGCGTTAAGGATGGAGATATCAGTTCTATCCAGCTTACGCATGGGGTTTTCCTTCAATGCAAAATACGTCCATGACCGTTTTATGGCATTAAGCCATTAGCCACAGCTACTGTTTCTTGTCGTTTTTGGGATGTATTACGTACCACACAGTACGGTATCTAATACAGGTCTCACTGGAGTAAAAGCAGGAACCTTGGTACAGCTGTACAGATCCGGTTAGCTTGCCAAAAGCACGGATGCCTCCCGGTCGCAAAGCTCCATGAGAAAGTCCCAGACCACGCGAAGCCTCACCGACTTATGTAGCTCTTTACGGGTACTTATCCAATACGTTCTCTGGATGCTCTCGGCAGGTAGCACCCGGCGCAATTGGCTGTCTTGGGCCGCCATGTATTGCGGGAGTACTGCGATGCCAAGCCCGGCATGGGCAGCCAGCTGCTGGGCGAGCACGCTTGTGCTGCGAAAAACCACATTGGGTGACCGACAGAAGGCGTTAAGTAGCAACAATTGCTGGCTGAACAGCAAATCGTCTACGTAGCCGATCCATTGATGTTGGCTCAGTTGGTCCCGGTGCTGCAGGGGAGGCGCAGCCGCCAGGTAGGCGGGGCTGGCATAGAGGCCCAGTCGATAATCACTGAGCTTGCGCGTAATCAGCATGTCCGCCTCCGGGCGTTCGAGATGGATGCTGATTTCTGCCTCTCGGTTGAGGATGTTGACGAAACGCGGCACCGCGACCAGCTCGACCTGAAGCCCAGGGTACCGTTCGAAGAGCTGCGGCATGCGAGGGGTGATAAAGCAGACGCCTATGCCTTCCGCCGTACCCAAGCGGATCTTTCCCAGCGGCATGATTGACTGGGTGATTTCTTCCTGCGCCATCAGCGCAGAGTTTTCCATGGCTTCGGCATGCCGGAGCAGTGCATTGCCGGCTGGCGTAAGTTCGTAGCCTTGGGCTTGCTGCACGAACAACGCAGTGCCCAAGGTGCGCTCGATGCGCTCGATATGGCGGGCAACCGTGCTATGGGTGGTATTGAGCCGTTTGGCGGCGGCAAGCAGGCGCCCGCTGCGATGGAGCTCGAGAAAAAAACGGACGTCGTCCCAGTCGAACATAGCCACTCCAATAATTATCGTTGTAAATCAGGAGGCTGTTCATGCTGTGCAAAAACGCACAGCCATTGGGTAAAAACTATCGTTTTCAAACCGCGTTTAATCAATACCATGAGGTAAAGAACAATAAAAATACGAGGCGTAGCGCATGTCGAATGCCCAGGATACATACGATTACATCATCGTTGGCGCCGGCCCGGCCGGTTGCCTGCTGGCTAACCGGCTATCTGCGAACCCCGAGCACCGGGTGCTTCTGCTCGAAGCCGGCGGTGAAGATAACTACGCCTGGATACATATCCCGGTCGGCTATTTGTTCTGCATCGGCAACCCGCGCACCGACTGGTGCTTCAAAACCCAACCCCAAAATGGCCTGCATGGGCGTTCGCTGAATTACCCCAGGGGCAAGGTATTGGGAGGGTGTTCCTCCATCAACGGCATGATCTACATGCGTGGCCAGGCGCGAGATTATGATGGCTGGGCAGCGTTGGGGAACGCGGGCTGGAGCTGGAACGACGTGCTGCCCCTCTTCCGCAAGACCGAGCTTCACGCTTCAGGCGGGAATGACTGGCACGGCGAAACCGGCGAATGGCGAGTGGAGCCCCAGCGTTACCGCTGGCCGATCCTGGATGCGTTCCGAGAAGCAGCCGGGCAGGCGGGCATCGAGCCTGTGGATGATTTCAATCGCGGCGATAACGAAGGCTGTGGATATTTCCACGTGAACCAGCGCGCAGGCGTGCGATGGAATTCTTCCAAGGCGTTTTTGCGGCCGGTACTCAAACGAACAAACCTGAAGGTATTGACCAAAGTTGCTGTGGATAAACTACTGTTTGACGGCGACCGAGCAAGCGGTGTCGAAGCTGACTGGCTAGGCAGCAAACGTTCGTTCGCAGCCAGTCGAGAGGTGATCCTCAGTGCTGGCTCCATCGGGTCCCCCACTATCCTGCAACGCTCCGGTATCGGCCCTCGCCCGTTACTCGAAAAACTCGATATTCCTGTGCGTGTAGAAGCGCCGGGGGTGGGTACGAACTTACAAGACCACCTGCAACTGCGGTTGATCTATCAGGTCGAGAACGTACGTACGCTCAATCAGGTTGCCAATAGCCTGTGGGGGAAATGCGGCATGGGGCTGCGCTACCTCTATGACCGCAGCGGCCCATTGGCCATGGCACCGAGCCAGCTGGGCGCCTTCGTTCGCTCCGATCCCAGCCAGCCCAGCGCCAACCTTCAGTACCACGTACAGCCCTTGTCCCTGGACCGGTTTGGCGAGCCCTTGCACCGCTTCGCAGCCTTCACGGCCTCTGTGTGTAACCTGCGCCCCAAGAGCCGGGGCCGGGTGGAAATCACTTCCCGTAACCCAAGCGACGCGCCTTTGATAGACCCTCGATACCTGAGCCATCCGGATGACCTGCGCGTTGCGGCCGATGCCATTCGGGTAACCCGTACTATCGTTGAAGGCGCCGCGCTCGCACCCTTCAAACCGGTCGAGTACCTCCCGGGTGCTTCCTTCCAGTCGCAGGAAGAACTCGAAACAGCGGCGGGTACTGTTGGAACGACTATATTCCACCCGGTTGGCACCTGCCGCATGGGGGTGGACGCCGAAGCGGTAGTGGACCCAGAGCTTCGGGTCAGGGGTGTTCGAGCGCTTCGCATTGCCGATGCTTCGATCATGCCGCTGATTGTTTCCGGAAATACCTGCTCCCCTACACTCATGATCGCCGAGAAAGCGGCAGAGCTATTGCTACGCTCCCCTGGGGCTGAAGAGGTAACCGTGCCGGCTCGTGCTGAACGGGTGCCTGTGGCGGCGCTCTGATCCGCAGCGTGCACTAACTATCGAAGGAACGAAGCAACGAAGCAGTAAGCGCACCGGCGCAGTCAGCCGGGCAGACAGTGGAACAACAAGAAAAATCACTGCGCCCTTTGGGCCGAGGACAGGACCAATGACCGACTACACGCAGCCACAGGCCGCACAGGTGGTGCCCAACGCAGCCAGGGAAGAGCGGAAAATCATTTTCGCGTCGTCGCTGGGTACGGTGTTCGAGTGGTATGACTTCTTTCTCTATGGCGCCTTGGCGGCGGTTATCAGCAAACAGTTTTTCGCCGGTGTGAACGACACTACGGCGTTTATCTTCGCGCTGATGGCGTTTGCTGCCGGATTCCTGGTCAGGCCCTTCGGCGCATTGGTATTCGGGCGGCTCGGGGACATGATCGGCCGTAAGTACACGTTTCTGGTCACCATCGTGTTGATGGGGCTCTCGACCTTCGCGGTAGGCCTGTTACCGACCTACGCCAGCATTGGCCTGGCGGCGCCGGTAATTCTTATCGTGCTGCGCATGCTTCAAGGCCTGGCACTGGGAGGCGAATATGGCGGCGCAGCCACTTACGTGGCCGAGCATGCCCCGGCAAACAAACGCGGGCACCATACCGGGTGGATTCAATCGACCGCCACCCTCGGGCTGCTGCTTTCGCTGGTTGTGGTTGCGGGATGCCGATACGTGAGTGGAGACCAGTTTGAAACCTGGGGCTGGCGGCTGCCGTTCCTGCTCTCCATCGTGTTGTTGGGCATTTCCACATGGATTCGCTTGAGCCTGCATGAGTCGCCCGCCTTTACCAAAATGAAGGCCGAAGGCAAGGTGAGCAAGGCGCCTATCCGCGAATCCTTCGGCTCGTGGGCCAACCTCAAGATCGTGCTGACTGCACTGTTCAGCATCAATGCGGGGCAGGCCGTGACCTTCTACACCGCGCAGTTCTATGTGATGTTCTTTCTCACCCAGATGCTGAAACTCGACCCTGCGCAGGCCACCAACCTGATGATCATCAGCGTGATCATTGGCGCACCCTTCTTTGTATTCTTCGGTTGGCTGTCCGATCGCGTGGGCCGCAAGCCAATCCTCATGCTGGGCCTGCTACTGGCGACGGTCTTGTATTTCCCACTGTTCAAAGCGCTGAGCCATTACGCTAATCCGCAGATTGACCAAGCAACCCGGCAAGCGCCCATCGTGGTAATGGCGGACCCTGACACCTGCACCTTCCAGTTTGACCCGGTAGGAAAGGCCCGTTTTGACAGCCCCTGTGACAAGGTCAAAACCTTGCTGGTAAAAGCGGGCGTACCTTACACCTCTCAGGCGGCGGTTGCCGGCAGCGCGGTTGTGGTTACCGTAGGGCAAACCCGTATCGAGGGCTATGACGAAGCGGCCTTGCGCGGCGCTATCACAGGGGCCGGCTACCCGACCAAAGCGGAGCCAGCCCAGGTCAACCAGCCGATGGTAGTGGGCATTATCGTAGCGCTGATTCTGATCGCGACCATGACCTATGGCCCGCTGGCCGCGGTGATGGTCGAACTCTTCCCGACCCGCATCCGGTATACCTCGATGTCGCTGCCTTATCACATCGGTAATGGTTGGTTCGGCGGCTTCTTGCCTACCGTCTCGTTCGCGCTGGTGGTGTATACGGGAGATATTTACTACGGGTTGTGGTACCCGATTACCGTCACGGCGGTGAGCCTGGTAGTTGGCTTGATCAGCCTGAGGGAAACGCGACACGTGGATCTGGATAACGCCTGAATACATCCAGCCCTGCCAACCGTGCCCGCCCGTTCTGGCGGGCACTTTCGCTAGAGGCAGAAAAACTTATGCACGTTTTTGAGCCGATTTTCCGCTTGAGATAAAGCTTTCTATTTCAGTGAGTTAAAGCCGTTTCCAGGAAACGGCAAGAAAAACTGCTCACAAGTTATCCACAATTAGACCGGGTTGCCGGTATCCACCGTTGCCACGATAGAACCCATCTCACGTTGGGCATTGGCAATCCAGGCGGCGGCTCTGTCGTTGAGCTCAGCGGTTGCGCGCGGCCCGCTGCCTTCAGCGTACATGGGAGCGCCGATCATCACGTCGATCACGCCGGAGCGCTTGGCCCAGCCATCCTTGGGCCAGAACTTGCCGGCATTGTGAGCGATCGGCAACACCGGCAGCCCGGCATTCACCGCCAAGGCAGCGCCACTGCGGGTGAACTTGCCCATAGTGCCGTAAGGCACTCGGGTACCTTCAGGAAAGATCAGCACCCAAACCCTGTCCTTGAGCAATACATCGCCTTTGGTTGCGACCTGCCGCAAAGCTTCCTTGGGGTTCTCCCGATTGATCGCGATCGGCCGAAGCATCGCCATTGCCCAACCAAAGAAAGGCACGTACAGCAGTTCCTTTTTAAGCACCTGGCTCAACGGTTGGAAATAGGCGGAAAGGAAAAAGGTTTCCCAGGTGCTTTGATGATTCGACAGGATCACGCAAGGGGTAGCCGGCACGTTTTCCGCGCCAGTTATGCGTACCCGAATGTTCAAAAACACCCGGGTAAGCAGCAATGCGAAGCGGCACCAGTAGACGTTGATAAACCGGTAGCGCGCCGGGAATTTAAGAAATGGGCACACGAAAAAGCCGATCGTGCACCAGATCAATGCACTTAGGGCCAGCAAAACGTAGAAGAGTGTGATTCTGATGGCCTGCAATGCGGACATGGCGTTGTTACCGTACGGGCCGGCCCCGCGTGAAGTGGCCGGCGCCTGTTTCAGGGGGCAATGCCCGGGTTGATAAGTGCCCTGGCCACGGCGGCCAGGTCATCGAATTGCAGGGTGCCTTCTGGCAGCACTCCCTTGGCGGTGCCC
Source organism: Pseudomonas sp. 3MAES_34.3B (assembly GCF_058145875.1). Lineage (NCBI taxonomy): Bacteria > Pseudomonadati > Pseudomonadota > Gammaproteobacteria > Pseudomonadales > Pseudomonadaceae > Pseudomonas > Pseudomonas sp. 3MAES_34.3B. The sequence goes on from NZ_CM176960.1 coordinate 13,620, forward strand.
TGCCCCTTGCCGGTTTTCACCAGCACCGGGCGCGCGCCCGCCGCAACGGCCGCGGCCAGATCGCTGCGGCTATCGCCTACAAACCACACATCAGCTCGGCCTGCACCGTAATGCTCCCCTATGGCCAACAGCATGCCCGGTAGCGGTTTGCGACATTCACACCCATCATCGGGACCATGGGGGCAGTAGAGAATGACCCCCACAGCGCCGCCTTTTTCGGCCACCAGCTCGCGCAGTCGCGCATGCATGGCGTCCAGGGTCGCCAGCGAATAATAGCCCCTGGCAATCCCAGATTGGTTAGTCGCGACCGCCACTGTCCATCCGGCCTCGCTCAACGCGGCAATCGCCTCGATCGAGCCCGGGATAGGGACCCATTCCTCCACGGATTTGATGTACGCGTCGGAGTCGTGGTTGATGACCCCATCCCGGTCGAGGATAAGCAGTTTCACGGCTCAGCCCAGCACGGAGATGTCGGCCACGCCCAGGAACAAACCGCGCAGCCTGGCGAGCAGGGCATAACGGTTAGCGCGAACGCTCGGGTCCTCGGCATTGACCATCACTGCCTCGAAGAACGCATCCACAGGCTCGCGCAGGGCGGCGAGACGGGTAAGCGCTTCGTTGTACTGGCGTGCCTGCGCCATCGGTTGAACCGCGTGGTCGGCCTGTTGGATGGCCGAATACAGGGAAAACTCGTGGGCGTTATCGAAGTACTTGGGCTCCACAGTGGCCGCTACCGCACCTTCTGCCTTGCCCAGCAGGTTCGATACCCGCTTGTTTACCGCGGCCAGCGCTTCGGCTTCCGGCAAGCGGCGGAACGCTTGCACCGCCTGCACGCGCTGATCGAAGTCCAGCGCCGAGCCCGGCTTGAGGGCACGCACGGCTAGGTAGCTGGCAACATCCACGCCTTCATCTTCGTAACGCGCACGCAGGCGGTCGAAGACAAACTCCAGCACCTGTTCGGCCAGGGCGGTGGAGTCCACCTTCGCGCCGTACAGGGCCACGGCGAAATTCACTGCTTCGGCCAGGTCCAGGTCCAGTTGCTTGTCGATCAAAATGCGAAGCACGCCCAGTGCAGCACGGCGCAAGGCGTAGGGGTCTTTGCTACCGGTGGGCAACATGCCGATACCGAAGATACCGGTGAGGGTATCGAGCTTGTCGGCGATTGCCACGGCCGCGCCAGTCAGTGACTGCGGCAATTCGGCACCGGCGCCACGGGGCATGTACTGTTCGTTCAGTGCCTGCGCTACATCCTGCGGCTCGCCGTCGTTTAGCGCGTAGTAGTAGCCCGCGATGCCCTGCATCTCGGGGAACTCGCCAACCATTTCGGTCGCCAGGTCGCATTTGCTCAGCAGGCCGGCGCGGGCGGCGCGCTGGGCATCGCCACCAATGCGTGGCGCGATGAATGCAGCCAGTTTCGACACCCGAACGGCTTTGTCATAGACACTGCCGAGCTGCGCCTGGAACACCACGTTCTGCAGGCGCGCATTGAAGCTTTCCAGTGGCTGCTTCTTGTCCTGATTGAAGAAGAACTCAGCGTCGGTCAGGCGCGGGCGCACGACCTTTTCGTTGCCCTGGACGATCTGCGTGGGGTCACGGCTTTCGATGTTCGCCACGGTAATGAACCGCGGCAACAACTTGCCTTCGGCGTCCAGCAGGCAGAAGTACTTCTGGTTGTCCTGCATGGTGGTAATCAGTGCTTCCTGCGGCACCTGCAGGAAGCGCTCTTCGAAAGAGCACACCAGTGGCACTGGCCATTCCACAAGCGAGGCGACTTCATCCAGCAGGGCAGGCGGCACGATCGCCGTACCTTCTTGCTGTACGGCAAGTTCGTCCACGCGCTTGCGAATGATCTCGCGGCGCTCGGCCAGGTCTGCCAGCACATAGGCCTTGCGCAGGTCATCGGCGTAACTGGCCGGCGAGCCGATCAACACGTTGTCCGGATGATGGAAGCGATGGCCGCGGGACGTTCGCCCGGCCCGCTGTGCGAGCAGTGTGCAATCCACCACCTGGTCGCCCAGCAGCATCACCAGCCACTGGGTTGGGCGCACGAACTCGTCCTTGCGCACGCCCCAGCGCATGCGCTTGGGAATCGGCAGGTCGTTGAGCGAATCCTCTACGATGGTGGGCAGCAGGCTGATGGTCGGCTTGCCGGTGATCGTCTGGCTGTACCGCAGCTTGGGACCGCTCTGGTCGATTTCGCTGATATCCACGCCGCACTTGCGGGCGAACCCGAGGGCGGCCTGGGTGGGATTGCCGTCTGCGTCGAACGCTGCCTGGCGCGGCGGGCCGTCCAGGTTGACGCTGCGGTCTGCCTGCTGCGTGTCCAGGCCGGTGACGAGCACTGCCAGGCGCCGAGGCGCGGCATAGTAACGGCTAGCGGTGTAGTTCAGCCCTGCGGCCTGAAGGCCCTTCTGAATGCCGGCAAGGAAGGCTTCGCCCAGGGTGGCGAGCGCCTTGGGTGGCAGTTCTTCGGTGCCAAGTTCAACCAGAAAATCTTGCGCACTCATTGTGCAGCCTCCAGCTTAGCCAACACTTCATCTCGCAGTTCAGGGGTTGCCATCGGGAAGCCCAGGCGTGCCCGGGCGTGCAGATAACTTTGGGCCACGGCGCGGGCCAGTGCGCGTACCCGCAAGATGTAACGCTGGCGCTCGGTGACAGAAATCGCCCGGCGCGCATCCAGCAGGTTGAAGGTATGCGATGCCTTGAGCACCATTTCGTAGGTCGGCAGCGGCAGTTGCAGTTCGATCAGGCGGTTGGCTTCGCTTTCATAAAAGTCGAACAATTCGAACAGCTTCTCGACGTTGGCGTGCTCGAAGTTGTAGGTCGACTGCTCCACCTCGTTCTGATGGAACACGTCTCCATAGGTAACCTTGCCGAACGCGCCGTCGGTCCACACCAGGTCGTAGACCGAGTCCACCCCTTGCAGGTACATCGCCAGGCGCTCGAGGCCGTAGGTGATCTCGCCAGTGACCGGGTAGCACTCGATACCGCCTACCTGCTGGAAGTAAGTGAACTGCGTCACTTCCATACCGTTGAGCCACACTTCCCAGCCCAGGCCCCACGCGCCAAGCGTGGGCGATTCCCAGTTATCTTCCACGAAGCGAACGTCGTGCACGGTCGGGTCCAGCCCGATATGACGCAGCGAGCCAAGGTACAGCTCCTGGAAGTTTTCCGGGTTCGGCTTGAGTACCACCTGGAACTGGTAGTAGTGCTGAAGGCGGTTGGGGTTCTCGCCGTAGCGGCCATCGCCCGGGCGACGGCTCGGTTGCACGTAGGCTGCGTTCCAGTTCTCCGGGCCTACGGCACGAAGGAAGGTGGCGGTGTGAAAGGTGCCCGCGCCTACTTCCATATCGTAAGGCTGAAGCACCACGCAACCTTGCTCTGCCCAGTACTGTTGCAAGGCCAGAATCAAGTCTTGGAAGGTACGCACGGCTGGCGTAGGCTGGTTCACAAATTCACCTGTATCTTGGGCTGCGAATTAAAGAGCGGGAGTATACCCCGAATCGTCTGCCCCACTAGCCCGGAGCTTTATGCCACGCTGCTTTTGGTGTACCACCGACCCGCTTTACGAGCAGTACCACGACCATGAATGGGGCCTTGCGCTGCGTGATCCGCAGCGCCTGTTCGAGTTGCTGGTGCTTGAAGGGTTCCAGGCAGGGTTGTCCTGGATCACCATCCTCAAGAAGCGCCAGCGTTATCGCGAGGTCCTTTTTGCCTTCGATCCCCAGCGCCTTGCACGTATGACCGATGCCGAGATCGAGATTCGCATGCAGGACGCAGGCATCATCCGCAACCGCATGAAGCTCAATGCCGCCCGGCAAAACGCCCAGGCCTGGCTGCGGCTTGAAGACCCGGTGGGCTTCTTGTGGTCCTTCGTGGGCGGCCAACCGAAGATCAACCATTTTGCCGACCGCAGCGAAATCCCTACCCAGACACCCGAAGCCCAGGCCATGAGCAAGGCCCTGAAGAAGGCTGGGTTCAGCTTCGTCGGCCCGACCATTTGCTATGCCTTCATGCAGGCATCGGGGATGGTCATGGACCACACCACCGACTGCGACCGCTACCGGGCATTATGCGAAGCGCCGCCCGTGCTGGGGTAGAATGGCCGGCTCGTTATCAGGGGATTGAACTGTGGAAAACTTCAAGGGCGCCTTGATGGTGGGCGTGCTCAAGGCTTTTGCCTCGTTGCCGTGGGGTGGCGTGCAGAAGGTAGGCGCCGCCATCGGCTGGCTGATGTGGAAGCTGCCCAACCGTTCCCGGGACGTGGTGCGGATCAACCTCGCCAAGTGTTTCCCCGAACTGTCGCCAGCCGAACGCGAGCAACTGACCGGGGCGAGCCTCAAAGGTATCGGCCGCTCGTTTACCGAAAGCGCTTGTGCCTGGATCTGGCCAGCCGAACGTTCGCTCGCGTTGATTCGTGAAGTTGAAGGCCTGGAAGTACTTGAGGCGGCGCTCGCCAGCGGCAAAGGGGTCGTTGGCATCACCAGCCACCTGGGTAACTGGGAAGTGCTCAACCATTTCTATTGCAGCCAGTGCAAACCGATCATTTTCTATCGCCCACCCAAGCTCAAGGCTGTGGATGAACTGCTGCGCAAACAGCGGGTGCAGTTGGGCAATCGCGTGGCGGCTTCTACCAAGGAAGGCATCCTCAGCGTGATCAAGGAAGTGCGCAAGGGTGGCCAGGTGGGCATTCCAGCAGACCCGGAGCCGGCCGAGTCCGCGGGGGTATTCGTGCCCTTCCTGGGTACGCAAGCGCTCACCAGCAAGTTCGTGCCTAACATGCTCGCTGGCGGCAAAGCGGTCGGGGTGTTCCTCCACGCCGTGCGCCTGGCGGATGGCTCAGGCTTCAAGGTGATGCTCAAGGCAGCACCAGAGGCCATGTACAGCACCAACGTGGAAACCTCCGCCGCAGCCATGAGCCAGGTAGTGGAAGCGTATGTAAGGGCGTACCCGGATCAGTACATGTGGAGCATGAAGCGCTTCAAGAAGCGGCCGCCAGGTGAGGCGCGTTGGTACTGAGCCTCAGGCGTTGCGCTCAAGCTTGCGGATAAACACGCTCATCTCTTTTTCCGCCTGCTTGTCACCCTTGGCCTGCGCCGCCGCTATCCCCTGCTCCCAGGCGGCGCGCGCGGCCACGGGATCACCCTGCTGCTGCAGTGCCTTGCCGAGCAGTTTCCAGGCAGCGGAGTAGCTTGGGTCTTGCGCTACGCACTGTTGCAAGTGCTCAGCCGCTGTTGTCCAGTTGGCTGCATCAAGGTAGCCCTTTCCAAGCCCAAACCGCAGAAGTGGGTTATCCACACCCTTGGCGAGCATTTTTTCCAGGGATTCGATCATCGCTTTACCTTCAGAAGAAACTCAGCCCAACGTGGAACAACTTTTCCACATCGCGAATGTATTTTTTATCCACAACGAACAGGATCACGTGGTCCCCGGTTTCAATTACGGTGTCTGCCCGGGCAATGATCACCTCCTGGTCCCGGATGATCGCACCGATGGAAGTGCCCGGGGGCATAGGGATCGTTTCAAGCGCGCGGCCCACCACCTTGCTCGAACGTGCGTCGCCGTGAGCGATGGCCTCAATGGCTTCGGCAGCGCCGCGGCGCAATGAGTGCACGCTGACGATGTCGCCGCGACGCACGTGCGTGAGCAAACTGCCAATGGTTGCCAACTGAGGGTTGATGGCGATATCGATTTCACCGCCTTGAACCAGGTCCACATAGGCCGCGTTGTTGATAAGTGTCATCACCTTTCGCGCGCCGAGCCGCTTGGCCAGCAGCGACGACATGATGTTGGCTTCGTCATCGTTGGTCAGCGCTACGAAAATGTCCGCGTCGGCGATATTTTCTTCGACCATCAGGTCCCGGTCCGAGGCGCTGCCCTGTAGCACCACGGTGCTGTTGAGGCTTTCGGACAGGTAACGGCAGCGGGCCGGGCTCATTTCGATGATCTTGACCTGGTACCTGCTTTCGATAGCTTCCGCGAGCCGCTCGCCAATATGCCCGCCCCCGGCGATCACCACCCGCTTGTTGTTTTCATCCAGCCTACGCAGTTCGCCCATCACGGCGCGGATATCTGCCTTGGCGGCGATGAAGAAGACTTCGTCGTCGGCCTCTATCACCGTGTCACCGCGTGGCAGGATCGGCCGGTCGCGGCGGAAGATCGCGGCCACGCGCGTTTCCACATTGGGCATGTGGTGGCGGATCTGCCGCAATTGCTGGCCCACCAGCGGGCCACCGTAGTAGGCGCGTACCGCAACCAGCTGGGCCTTGCCGCCGGCAAAGTCGATGACTTGAAGCGCGCCGGGGTGTTCGATCAGCCGCTTGATGTAATGGGTAACCACCTGTTCCGGGCTGATCAGCACGTCCACCGGGATGGCTTCGTTGGCGAACAGGTCGGCGCGGGTGAGATACGCCGCCTCGCGAACCCGCGCAATGCGCCGCGGGGTATGGAACAGCGTATAGGCCACCTGGCACGCGACCATGTTGGTTTCGTCGCTGTTGGTGACCGCCACGAGCATGTCGGCATCGTCGGCGCCGGCCTGCCGCAACACGGTTGGGAACGAAGCCTTGCCCTGCACCGTACGAATGTCCAGCCGGTCGCCCAGGCTGCGCAGGCGTTCGCCGTCAGTGTCGACGATGGTGATGTCGTTGGCTTCGCCGGCCAGATGCTCCGCTAGGGTGCCGCCTACCTGGCCAGCACCAAGAATGATGATTTTCACGATCAGCTCGCTCAGCGGCCGCCAGTGGCGGCGATCTTCATGAGTTTGGCGTAATAAAACCCGTCGTGCCCGCCGTTTTGTGGGAACAGTTGGCGCCCGTGGGGTTGGGCAATTCCGGCTTCGGTGTCCAGGCTCAGCTCGCGGGCGCCGGGCGTGCGTTCCAGGAAGGCGGCAATGGTGTCACTGTTTTCCATCGGCAGTACCGAGCAGGTGGCGTACAGCAGGATGCCGCCAACTTCCAGCGTGCTCCACATGGCATCGAGCAATTCGCCCTGAAGGCTGGCCAGCGCGGGAATATCATCGGCCTGGCGGGTAAGCTTGATATCAGGGTGGCGGCGGATAACGCCAGTGGCCGAACAGGGCGCATCCAGCAGGATCCGCTGGAAAGGCTTGCCATCCCACCACGCAGCGAGGTCTCGCCCATCGGCAGCGCGCAGATCCGCTGTAAGGCCCAGACGCGCCAGGTTCTCCTCCACCCGCGTCAAACGCTTCGCTTCCAGGTCTATCCCCAGTACGTAGCCCAGGCCTGGCATGCTTTCGAGTACGTGGCAGGTTTTGCCACCCGGCGCACAGCAGGCATCCAGTACCCGCTGGCCAGGCTTGAGTTCGAGCAAACCAGCGGCCAGTTGCGCGGCTTCGTCTTGCACGCTTACCCAGCCCTCGGCAAAGCCCGGCAGGCCAGTCACATCGGTAGCGGCAGCAAGCGTGATGCCATCTGGGCTGAAGCGGCACGCCGTGGCTTCGATCCCAGCCTGGCCGAGTTGCGCAAGATAGCCGTCCCGGGTTTGCAGGCGGCGATTCACCCGCAGCGTCAGCGGTGGATGTTCATTATTGGCGGCGCACAGGCTTTCCCACTGCTCGGGCCAGGCAGCCTTGAAGGCTTTCTGCAGCCAGCGAGGGTGGGCGGTACGCACCACAGGGTCTCGCTCCAGGCTCGCAAGCACAGCCTCGCCTTCACGCTGTGCCCGCCGCAGCACGGCATTCAGCAGGCCTTTGGCCCAGGTTTTTTTCAGCTTGTCGGCACAGCCGACCGTTTCCGCGATGGCCGCATGCGCAGGCACACGCGTGTAAAACAGTTGGTAAAGGCCCAGCAGCAGCAAGGCGTATACATCTGCATCGGCGGCTTTGAATGGCTTTTGCAGCAGTTGCTCAGCCAGCAAGGCCAGGCGAGGTTCCCAGCGGGCGGTGCCGAACGCCAGCTCCTGAACCAGGCCCCGGTCGCGCCCATCCACCCGCTCAAGTTGCGCGGGCAGCGCGCTGTTGAGCGAGGCCTTGCCACTGAGCACTGCCGCCAGGGCGCGGGCTGCCGCCAGTCGCGGGCTCATTGGCCCAGTACCGTGCCGGTGCTGAAGAGCGCTTGCCGGCTGTTGTAGAGGTCACTGAAGGCCAACGGTTTGCCGCCTGGAAGTTGCAGGCGCGAGAGGGACAGCGCGCCTTCGCCACAGGCCACGGTGAGGCCGCCCTTGTCGGCAGCGATGATCTCACCTGGTGTGCCTGCGCCTGCCACGGTGCGAGCGTTCAATACCTTGAGCGCCTCGCCGTTCAGCAGGCTGTGAGAGATCGGCCACGGGTTGAATGCGCGTATCTGGCGCTCCAGGTCAATTGCCGAGCGGGCCCAGTCGATACGGGCCTCGTCCTTGTTGAGCTTATGCGCATAGGTAGCGTCGGCATCGTTTTGTGCCTCGCCTTCCAGTGTTCCAGCCGCCAGCCCTTCAATGGCTTCGAGTACAGCGACAGGCCCTAACTGGGCCAGGCGATCGTGCAGGCTGCCGCCCGTGTCCTCGGCGCCGATGGGCGTGGTCACTTTCAACAGCATCGGGCCCGTATCCAGGCCCGCCTCCATACGCATCACGGTCACGCCGCTCAGGCTGTCGCCGGCTTCGATAGCCCGCTGGATCGGGGCCGCGCCGCGCCAGCGAGGCAACAGGGAGGCATGGCTGTTGATGCAGCCCAGGCGAGGAATATCCAGCACGGCCTGAGGCAGGATAAGCCCGTAGGCCACTACTACCATGAGGTCCGGGGCCAGCGCGGCAAGCTCTGCCTGGGCCTCCGGGTTACGCAGGGTCTGAGGCTGGTAAACCGGTATGCCATGGGCTTGGGCCAATTGTTTGACCGGGCTGGGCATCAGTTTCTGGCCGCGCCCGGCGGGGCGATCCGGCTGGGTATAGACGGCCACCACCTGGTGAGCACCGCCAAGCAGGGCTTGCAGGTGTTCGGCTGCGAAGTCTGGGGTACCGGCAAAAACTAGGCGCATGAGCTTCTCGCTGAAATGAAAAGGGCTTGCCGAAGCAAGCCCTTGGGCGGAGGGGGTAATCACGCCTGCTGGCGGTGCTGTTTCTCGAGTTTTTTCTTGATCCGGTCCCGCTTGAGCGTGGACAGGTAATCGACGAACAGCTTGCCATTCAGGTGATCGCATTCATGCTGAATGCAAACGGCGAGCAACCCCTCGGCAATGAGTTCGTAAGGCTTGCCGTCCCGATCGAGCGCCTTGACCTTGACCTTCTGCGGGCGATCGACGTTTTCGTAGAAGCCCGGAACGGACAGGCAACCTTCCTGGTACTGGTCCATTTCGTCGGTGAGCGACTCGAACTCGGGGTTGATGAAAACCCGGGGCTCGCTGCGGTCTTCGCTAAGGTCCATCACCACCACGCGCTTGTGCACATTCACCTGAGTGGCGGCCAGCCCGATGCCGGGTGCCTCGTACATGGTTTCAAACATGTCGTCGATCAGCGTGCGCAGCTCGTCGTCCACAACCGTGACCGGCTTGGCGATGGTGCGCAGGCGCGGGTCCGGAAATTCGAGGATGTTTAAAATAGCCATATGCTTTAGTGCTGCACTGTAAGGTAAAGTCAGTGGGAATGGCGCCGAGCGCTTGTTGAGCAGCTGCTGCTCATGGAAAGCCCGCCGAGGGCAAGGCGATCAGCCGGAACCGGCGGCCGGGTTTGACGAATGCGTACATGATAAAGGGATTCACGGCATGAGGAAATCATTACTCGCCCTGCTGCTGCTCGCCGGCGCAAGCTTTGCCCACGGTGAAGAGCTGCTGCGCGAGGGCCATCCGCAGCGTTATACCGTGGTGCAGGGCGATACCTTATGGGACATCGCCGGCAAGTTTCTCAACCAGCCCTGGCAGTGGCCGCACATCTGGCATGCCAACCCGCAGATTGCCAACCCGGACCTTATCTACCCGGGTGATTCGCTGGTGCTCGGCATGGTCAATGGCCAGCCGCAGCTGTTCCTCGAGCGAGGGCAATCTCGCGGGACGATAAAACTGTCACCTCATGTACGCGCCACGCCGGTAGCCGAGGCAGTGCCGAGTATTCCGCTGGGCGCGATCAATGCGTTCCTGATCAGCAACCGGATCGTCGACGACGCCTCGGTGTTCGACACAGCGCCTTACATTGTCGCGGGCAATCAGGAACGGGTGCTGAGCGGTATGGGCGACCGTATCTACGCCCGTGGGCAGTTCGACCCCGCCCACACGGTGTATGGCATTTTCCGTCAGGGCAAGGTGTACACCGACCCTGATACCCAGGAAGTGCTGGGTATCAACGCGGACAACATCGGCGGCGGGGAAGTGGTTGCCACCGAAGGCGATATCGCTACCTTGAACCTGCAGCGTTCCACTGCGGAGGTGCGGCTGGGAGACCGGTTGTTCACCAGCGAAGAGCATGCGGTGAATTCCACCTTTTTCCCCAGCCCGCCTGCAGCCGCGATCGAGGGCCGGATCATTGATGTGCCGAGAGGCGTCACCCAGATTGGCAAATACGATGTGGTGACGCTGGACAAGGGGCAGCGGGATGGCCTGGAAGAAGGGAACGTGCTGGCGATCTACAAGACCGGCGAAACCGTCCGCGATCGTATCAGCGGTGATCAGGTGAAGGTCCCGGACGAGCGCGCCGGGTTGGTGATGGTGTTCCGCACCTATCAGAAGTTGAGCTATGGTCTGGTGCTTACCGCCAACCGTTCACTGGCGGTACAAGACAAGGTTCGTAACCCGTAAGCCATATCAGAAAGTTATAAACATAGTTATCCACAGCCTGAACACAGGCTGTGGAGGCCAGGATCAAGGACGATCACATGCCACTGTTCACACCGCACTTGCCGCCATCGGCGGAGCTAGAGGCGCGCCTGCGCTTGCACCGCTTGCCTGAAACTGGGCCGATTCATTTTCGAAAGTTGATCGACGCGTTTGGCTCAGCGCATGCCGCGCTCAGCGCGCCCACTGCGGCTTGGCGTTCGCTGGGGTTGTCCCAGATGGCAGCGAACGCTCGTCACGACACGATCGTGCGAGACGCCGCCACTGCGGCGCTGCACTGGCTGGATGGCCCCGACCACCATTTGCTGGCCTTTGATAGCCCTGACTACCCGGCCCTGCTGAATGAAATCTCCAACCCGCCGCCGCTGCTGTTCGTCGCGGGGAAGCCAGCGCTGCTGGAGCGGCCTCAACTGGCGATCGTTGGGAGCCGACGGGCTTCGGCACCCGGGCTGGATACTGCGAAGGCTTTCTCGCGTTGCCTGGCCAGCGCGGGGTTTGTGGTGACGTCCGGGCTGGCCATGGGTATCGACGGCGCAGCTCACCGTGCGGCGCTGGAGGTTGGTGGGGCCACCGTAGCTGTGCTGGGTAGTGGCCTCGAACAACTTTATCCACAGCGCCATCGCCGGCTTGCCGACGCGATGCTGGCGAACGATGGTGCCCTGGTTTCAGAGTTTCCAATCGAAATGGCGCCCACACGCGAAACTTTTCCACAACGCAACCGCATCATCAGTGGGCTGTCGCTCGGTGTGCTGGTAGTGGAAGCAAACATTGCCAGCGGCTCGCTGATCACCGCGCGGCTGGCCGCTGAACAAGGCCGGGAAGTGTTTGCCATTCCGGGTTCCATCCACCATCCGGGCATGAAAGGCTGCCACCAGTTGATACGAGACGGCGCGCAACTGGTGGAGTCGGTACAGCACATTCTTGAGGGCCTGCGCGGATGGCAGGGGCAGCTTCCCGCCGAAAGCATCGAACCGTCTGCCGAAGCGCTTGCCGAAGCGCCCAGTGACCCTTTGGTCCGCCGGTTGCTGGCTGCTCCGCAAACCGCCGAGCAATTGGCCCATAGCCTGGGTTGGCCTCTGCCGAAGGTACTGGCCGCGCTTACCGAGCATGAGTTGGCGGGGCGGGCGGCATGTGAAGCGGGACGTTGGTTTGGACGCCCCGGCTAGTTACACTGCGCAACATTCAGCTTGGGAGGAAGCGACAATGGAAAGCAGTTGGCGTGTGCAACAGGCCGCGCGGGAAATCCGTGCCGGTGCGGTGATTGCCTACCCAACCGAGGCCGTATGGGGGTTGGGGTGCGATCCATGGGACGAAGACGCCGTGTATCGCCTGCTCGCGATCAAGGGGCGCTCCGTTGAGAAAGGCGTGATACTCATCGCCGACAACATCCGGCAGTTCGATTTCCTTTTCGAGGATTATCCCCAGGACTGGCTGGACAAGATGTCCAGTACCTGGCCTGGCCCCAATACCTGGCTGGTGCCCCATCGGGACCTGCTGCCGGCGTGGATTACCGGCCAACATGACAGCGTAGCGGTGCGGGTCAGCGATCATCCGCTGGTGCGCGAGCTGTGCGCACTGGTTGGGCCATTGGTTTCAACCTCCGCCAACCCTCAAGGTCGCCCGCCAGCACGCAGCCGGCTGCGCGTGGAGCAATACTTCCGAGGCCAGGTGGACATGGTCCTGGGCGGCGCCCTGGGCGGCCGCAAAAGCCCAAGCGTAATCCGTGACCTGCGCAGCGGCGAGGTGGTGCGGCCCTGAGCCCAGGGCCGCAGCGCTTCATTGGCTCAAGGCAGCAACACACTCGAGCCTGTGGTCTTGCGACCAGAGAGCTCGGTGTGCGCCTTGGCCGCATCTGCCAATGCATAGCGCTGGTTGATGTCGACGTTCAGCTTGCCGCTGGCAATCATTTCGAACAGTTCATCCGCCATGCCCTGCAGTGCGCCCGGTACGGCATAGGTGCCTAAGGTGGGGCGGGTCACGTACAGCGAGCCTTTACCGGCCAGCACGCCCAGGTTTACCCCACTCACGGCGCCGGAAGCATTGCCGAAGCTTACCAACAAGCCTCTCGGCGCCACGCAATCCAGAGACACCTCCCAGGTATCCTTCCCTACCCCGTCATACACCACCGGGCATTTTTTGCCGTCGGTGAGTTCGAGCACGCGTTTGGCCACGTCTTCATGGCTGTAGTCGATGACTTCCCAGGCGCCGGCGGCCTTGGCTTTCTCGGCTTTTTCCGCGGAGCTCACGGTGCCGATCACCTTGGCGCCCAGGGCCGACGCCCATTGACAGGCCAGCAGGCCAACCCCACCGGCAGCGGCGTGGAAGAGGATGGTTTCGCCACTTTGCAGCCTGTAGGTCTGGCGCAACAGGTATTGAACCGTCAGCCCCTTGAGCATCACGGCGGCGGCCTGCTCGAAGCTGATCGATTCTGGCAGCTTGACCACGCTGGCGGCGGGAAGTAGATGAACTTCGCTGTAAGCGCCAAGCGGCCCCCCGGCATAGGCAACACGATCGCCCACCTGCAGGGTGGTAACCTCAGCCCCCACGGCTTCGACCACGCCCGCCGCTTCGGTACCCAGCCCGGACGGAAACGCTGGCGCCGGGTACAGCCCGCTGCGGTAGTAGGTATCGATGTAGTTGAGGCCAATGGCATGGTTGCGCACGCGAACGTCCAGCGGGCCGGGCTCGGCCGGCTGGAAATCGACGAGCTCAAGTACCTCGGGGCCGCCATTGCTGGAAAACTGAATACGCCTTGCCATCGGTTGCTTCCTCTGTTTTCTCGAACGAAGCGCCTATCGGACGCCTTTCCATAGACCGGCGTCAACTGCCAGGGCGAGTACGGATGGTATGCTACGCGCCGATTTCATGGCCGTGGCCCACGGTCGTTGGCGTAGGCGTGCACGAGGTAACCGATGAACACTCGCACCGAGGCCGTGAAGGCCTATCTGCTCGAGCTGCAGGACCGCATTTGCAAGGCGTTGGAAGATGAAGACGGCGGCGCGCGCTTCATTGAGGATGCCTGGACGCGGCCGGCGGGTGGCGGCGGCCGTACCCGGGTCCTGGACAACGGCACGGTCATCGAGAAAGGCGGCGTGAACTTCTCTCACGTTCACGGCACAGGCCTGCCGCCATCGGCCAGCGCGCACCGGCCCGAGTTGGCAGGGCGCTCTTTCGAGGCGTTGGGCGTGTCGCTCGTCATGCACCCTCACAATCCCCATGTGCCTACCTCCCATGCCAACGTGCGTTTCTTCATCGCTGAAAAAGAAGGCGAAGATCCAGTGTGGTGGTTTGGCGGAGGCTTCGACCTCACGCCCTACTATGCCTACGAAGAGGACTGCGTTCATTGGCACCAAGTCGCGGAGCGTGCCTGCGCGCCCTTTGGTGACGATGTGTACCTGCGCTACAAGGCCTGGTGCGATCGCTACTTCCACCTCAAGCACCGCAATGAACCCCGGGGTATTGGCGGCTTGTTCTTCGATGACCTGAACAGCTGGGATTTCGACACCAGCTTCGCCTTCATGCGGGCCATTGGCGATGCCTACATCCAGGCATGGCTGCCGATCGTGCAGCGGCGCCGCGAAGCCCCGTGGACCGAGCAACAGAAAGCCTTCCAGGAATTCCGCCGGGGCCGCTACGTAGAGTTCAACCTGGTGTACGACCGAGGCACACTGTTCGGCTTGCAGTCCGGCGGGCGTACCGAATCCATCCTCATGTCCTTGCCGCCAACGGTACGGTGGGGTTATGACTGGAAGCCAGAACCTGGCAGCGAAGAAGCCAGGCTGACCGAGTACTTCCTGCAAGACCGCGACTGGCTGGGCCTGGCCCCTGCCGTAGGCCTGGAACCCTAAGCGTGTTATGCCCTGTGGGAAGCGGGCGAAGCTCGCGAAAAAAAATGATCAGAACTGTTCGCGAGCTTCGCCCGCTTCCCACAGGGAACTGTCAGGCACCGAACAGGCCATAAATCACCGCAGAAATTACCCAGAGATTCAATGGGATAATTTTGCTCTACTGAGAGCTGAGGCATGGACCGTTACGTTGTATTCGGCAACCCGATAGCGCACAGCAAGTCGCCTTACATTCATCAGCGTTTCGCCGAGCAAACCGGCCAGGTACTGGAGTACACCACACTGCTCGCGCCCCTGGATGGCTTCAGTACCACCGCCAAGGCTTTTTTTGAGAGCGGCCGTGGCGGCAACGTGACGGTACCGTTCAAGGAAGAGGCCTGGCGGTTGTGTGATGTGCTCACCCCACGCGCGGAGCGAGCGGGCGCCGTGAATATGCTGAGCCGCCTCGAAGACGGCCGCCTGCGTGGGGACAACACTGACGGCGAAGGCTTGGTACGCGACCTGGTGCATAATTGCGGAGTGACCCTGGAGGGCGCGCGCATCCTGCTATTAGGCGCGGGCGGTGCGGCCCGTGGCGTGATCGAGCCCCTTCTGGAGCAGCGCCCGGTATCGTTGGTGATCGCCAACCGTACCCTCGACAAAGCCGAAGGCCTCGCCGAGCTGTTTGGTGCGCTGGGGCCGATTTCTGCTGCGGCATTCGAGGCAGTCGACGGGGCGGTGGATGTCATCATCAATGCCACGGCGGCCAGCCTTGCGGGAGAAGTGCCGCCATTGCCCGTCAGCGTGATCAAACCCGGGCATACGGTGTGCTACGACATGATGTATGGCAGCACGGCCACAGCTTTCAGCGCGTGGGCGCTGGAGCTGGGCGCCGCGAAAGCGCTGGACGGGCTGGGAATGCTGGTGGAACAAGCGGCGGTCGCCTTCCGATACTGGCGTGGCGTGGAAGTGGCCACCGCGCCGGTACTCGTTGAGCTGCGCCAGGGCGTTTGAGCCCTGGCGATAGCCCCTTACAGCTTCGCGGCTACGGCAGGCAAGGCTTCCTTGCCGTCCATGGTCTTGAGGCCTGTCAGCCAGCCCTGGAGTACTTCGGGGTGCGCCTTGAGCCAGGTTTTGGCGGCCTCTGCATTGCTGACCTTCTTGTCAACCACGTCGGCCATGATTGCGTTCTCCATGTCCTGGGTGAACTTCATCTGGCTGAACAGCTTGGCTACCTCCGGGCAGGCGTCGGCGTACCCGTTACGGGTCAAGGTATACACGCTGCCGGTTTTACCGAAATACGCTTCGCCGCCGGTGAGGTAGTGCATCTTCAGTTTCACGTTCATGGGGTGGGGGGTCCAGCCCAGGAACGTCACGAAACGCTCACGCTTCACCGCGCGTTCTACCTCCGAAAGCATGGCTTGTTCGCTCGACTCCACAAGCTTCCATTGCCCCAGGTCGAAGTCGTTCTTCTTGATCATCTCGGCAATGGACTGGTTGGCTGGCGCGCCGGAGCCGATGCCGTAGATCTTCTTGTCGAACTTGTCGGCGAATTTGCTCAGGTCTTTGAAATCATGTACCCCCGCGGCGTACACGTAATCAGGTACCGCCAGCGTGAATTCCGTGCCTTTGAGGTTTTCGGCAAGCTGGGTGACTTTGCCGGATGCAACAAACTGGTCATAAAAGCCTTGTTGTGCTGGCATCCAGTTGCCAAGGAACACGTCTATCTGCCCGTCGCGCAGGCCACCATAGGCAATAGGCACCGCGAGCGCGTCCACCTTGGTCTTGTAGCCCATGCCCTCAAGCACGATACCGGCCATAGCGTTGGTGGCGGCGATATCGCTCCATCCGGGGTCGGCCATCCGGACCGGGCTGCAGCTCTCCGCCGCCTGGGCGGCCGATGTCGCCACGCCAAGGCTGGCGAGCAAAAGCACTGTGGATAAGGTCTTCATGGTCTTCCCCCTTCGTTCTCGTTTAATTGGCAGGGTTGCGGAAAACGCGCCTTGCGCTCCAGATCGTCCAGGTCGATGTGGTTGCGCATGTACTGCTGACTGGCGTCCACCAGTGGCTGGTGGTCCCAGCTCTTCAGCGTGCCCATTGCCAGTGCCTGACCAACCAGGCGGCGGCGCCGTTGGCTGGCCAGCACTTGGCGGTGAATCTGTGGCATATCCCATTTCGCCTGTGCCTCTTCAACGAAAGCGCTGAAAACCTGGGCGTGGTCCGCCGAGTCGGCAAGGTTCTCCCGTTCGGCCGGGTCATTGCTCAGGTCGTATAGCAGGCATGGGTCGGTTTCACTGTAAATGAATTTGTAGGGACCGCGGCGGATCATCATCAACGGGCTCACGGTACCCTCGGCCATGTACTCGCCGAAGGCCTCATCATGCCCAGCCTGACCTTGCAGGTGGGGCAGCAGCGAGCGGCCATCCAAGGGTAGATCAGGTACGGTCTGGCCACCGGCCAGTTCTACCAATGTGGGCAGCAGGTCGGCTGTGGATACACTGGCGGAGACTCGGGAAGGCTTGAACGTCCCGGGTGCCCACACCAGCAATGGCACGCGCGCCGCCATCTCGAACCAGTGCATCTTGTACCAAAGGCCCCGCTCTCCGAGCATGTCACCGTGATCGCCACTGAATACGATCACGGTGTCTTCGATCAAGCCGGTGCTTTCCAGCACCGCCAGCAAGGTACCTACCTGATCATCGATGTAACTGCAGGCGCCGAAGTAGGCTCGGCGGGCGTCACGCACCTTGTGGTCAGGTAATGGCTTGCCCCACAGGTCGTAGACCTTCAACAGCCGTTGCGAGTGGGGATCGAGGGCCTCTTGTGGCGGTACGTTCCCGGGCAGCGGAATGTCGCTGTCGCTGTAGCGGTCCCACCAGGCTTTCGGGATCGTGTAGGGGTCATGGGGGTGTGTCATGGACACCGTGAGGCAGAACGGCTTGCCGTCGCCCTTGCGCACATGGTCATAAAGGTATTGGCGCGCCCTGAATACCACCTCATCGTCGAAGTCGAGCTGATTGGTGCGCACGCAGGGGCCGGCTTGCAATACCGACGACATATTGTGGTACCAGCTGGGGCGCACGTCCGGTTCATCCCAGTTCACTGCCCAGCCGTAGTCGGCCGGGTAGATGTCGCTGGTCAGGCGCTCTTCGTAGCCGTGCAGCTGGTCCGGGCCGCAGAAGTGCATCTTTCCGGACAACGCGGTGTGATAGCCCAGCCGGCGCAGGTAATGGGCATAGGTCGGAACATCCGCAGGAAAGTCCGCTGCATTGTCATAGGCACCAATGCGGCTGGGGAGCTGGCCGCTGACCAACGTGAAGCGCGAGGGGGCGCATAGCGGGCTGTTGCAATAGGCGGAATCAAAAACCACCCCGCCCTCAGCCAGCCGGGAGAGGTTGGGCATCTTGATCGGCGACGCCTGATAGAACGGCAGCAATGGGGCCGCCATCTGGTCGGCCATGATGAACAGAATATTCTTGCGCTTCCCCGAGCCTACGCGTTCCATAGACAGACCTTATGCCAAAGTGCTTCCAGCCAGCATGGGGCGGCGTGGTAATGCGCGTAAATCCCGCTTCGGCTAATGTCTAGGATAAGTGGAGCTTATGTTTGAGCAACTGGGAGGGTTGTCGCTGGATACCTTGCGCACGTTCGAGGCGGCGGCGCGCTATTCAAGCTTCACGGCAGCTGCCGTTGAACTGGGCACCTCGCAGCCTGCGGTAAGCCAGCAGATCAAGCGCCTCGAAGGGCAACTCAAGGTGCGCCTGTTTGACCGGGTATACCGCGGCATCGCCCTTACCGAAGCAGGTGAGCGGTTATTCCTGCAGGTTGGCGAGGGGCTGCGCACCTTGGAAGAGGGGTTGCTGGAGGCCACGAACGACGGCCAGCATGAGGTGCTGCAAGTGGCCACCGACTTCGCTTTTGCCGCCTATTGGCTGATGCCCCGCCTGCACCGGTTTCACCAAAGCCATCCCCATGTTGATGTAAGCATCGTGACGGGGGATCGCACCCACGGCGTTTTGCGCACAGACACCGACATTGCGATCGTTTTCGGTGATGGCCGCTTCCCTGGCCACACCGAGAGCCGCTGGTTGTTTGATGAAGAGGTGTTTCCGGTGTGCAGCCCGGCCTTGCTCAAGGGGCAGGACCTGCCGCTGCCTCCCCAGGCGCTGTGTGGCTTCCCGCTGCTTCACTTGCGCAGTGGCCAGGGTAATCGTTGGTTTGATTGGGCCGGCGTGTTTCAAAAACTGGGCATTGCGACGCCGCCTGCGCCTGGCCAACTGCGGTTCGACAACTACACATTGTTGATCCAGGCCGCCATCGGTGGGCAGGGTGTTGCGATCGGCTGGCGGCACCTGGTGGATGGCTTGCTTGAACAGCAACTGCTGTGCCGGCCAGTCAGCGCAAGTGTACGTTCCAACCTGGGCTACCACCTTGTGCTTCCCTCACGAAAGCGGCGCGGCCGAATGATCGACCGCTTCGTTGACTGGCTGATGGCGGAGCAAGCGCCATGAGCGCAGGTTCCGGCGGCCTGTTTGCATTGGAAGCGCGGGCCTTCAGGCTAGCCCGCTGGTGCAGCCATAATTTTTGGGTATTGCGTGGGCCGAGCGGTGAGTGGCTGGGCGAGTTGCATGGGTTGGCTACCAATCGCCGTAATGGCCGCCCCGTGCCCATCGGGTATGCCCGCTGGCATGCCCTGAAGGGTTGGCACTTCACCGCAGCCGAAGGCCTGACACTGTGCCGGCCGAACCAGCCGTTTCAACACGTGTACCTGGGTGACGAGGCTGACGTAGCTGGGCGCTGGCAAGCTGCCCTGCGCTGCCTGCACGCCATCAATGCTCAAGACATTGACTACCCGCGTGGCGGGGTGCGCCTGTGGGGCGGGACGTGCAACAGCAATTCGGTATTCAGCACCTTCGCTATTGCCATGGGCCTGGTGCCCCCGCGTTTCCCTGGCCTTTGGCAGCCAGGGCTTGGGCGCCCGATAGCGGTTACTCGAGTACGCCGTTGAGAATTTCGTAAACGATGCCGGTACCCACGGCAATCAGCACAACGTCGGTGCCCAGGCGGCGCCACTCGTAACCGTCATAGTGGGGCAGGCGGGAAAGCGCGTTACGGTCCAGGCGGTGGCCATACCCTTGGGGCAGTGGCCGGCCCTTCGCAACCTGGATACCTGGCGGAAGCGGTGTGCCCCGGCCGAAATCCGTACGGTGCTCGCGGATGGTGTCACGCACCGGGCTGAAATCCTGGGGAGGGCGAGCGCCGTGGCCCTGGTTGCCGCGCTGGCCATTCTGGCTGTGGCCCTGGGCTTCGCCATGGCCGTTGCCCTGATTATGTTGCTGCGGGCCACCTTGCTGCTGGTTGTCCGGGCCAGGGGCGGCTTGGGCCAGTGGCATGCCCAAGGTGATCAAGGTGCCCAGGGCAACGGCAATGAGGGAGCGGGACGTGTTCATGGAGTTCCTCTGCAGATACAGCAAGGGAGCGAACATCGCTCCCTCTGGTCGTGCCCGTTAGTCTCTGAAAACCAACGGCAATTCCTCTGTATCAGGAACTTTACCTTAGGCCGGTTTGCGCGCCTCACGAACGCCTTCGGCCAGCTCGCTGCACAGGGCCAATACATCCTTCACCGCCTGCGCAGGGCTGCTGGCCTTGGCGATTTTGTCCACCAGCGCCGAACCTACCACTACGCCGTCTGCCAGCCGGGCAATGGCGGCCGCCTGCTCAGGTGTGCGGATGCCGAAGCCGACGCTGATCGGCAGCGGGGTATGCCGGCGAAGGCGCGCAATGGCAGCGGTCACGTGCTCGGTGGTAGCCGAGCCAGCACCGGTCACGCCGGCAACCGATACGTAGTACACAAAGCCGGAGCTGCGCTCCAGCACGCGGGGCAAGCGGCTGTCATCGGTGGTGGGAGTGGTGAGGCGAATGAAGTCGATGCCCGCTGCCTGAGCTGGCGTAGCCAGTTCGGCGTCGTGCTCGGGCGGCAGGTCCACGATGATCAAGCCATCCACGCCCACTTCACGGGCTTGCGCCACGAATGCTTCCACGCCAAAGCGGTGGATTGGGTTGTAGTAACCCATGAGCACCAACGGTGTAGTGGTGTCGGTTTCGCGGAAGGCTTGCACCATGTCCAGGGTTTTTGCGAGGGTTTGCCCGGCGTCCAGTGCGCGCAGCGTGGCCAGCTGGATGGCGACGCCATCGGCCATCGGATCGGTGAACGGCATGCCCAGCTCGATCACGTCGGCGCCCGCAGCCGGAAGGCCCTTGAGGATTTCCAGCGAAGCATCGAAGCCAGGGTCGCCTGCGGTCACGAAGGTGACCAGCGCGGCACGCCCTTCGGCTTTGAGGTCGGCGAAACGTTTTTCGAGACGGCTCATGCCTGGTTCTCCTGCTGGGCAGCCATGTGGTTCATCACGGTTTGCATGTCTTTATCACCACGGCCCGAAAGGCACACCACCATCAAATGTTCCTTGGGCAAGGTAGGCGCGCGGCGGATCGCTTCGGCCAGGGCGTGGGCCGTTTCCAGGGCGGGAATGATGCCTTCGGTGCGGCACGTGACGTGGAACGCGGCCAGCGCTTCGTCATCGGTGATGCTTACGTATTCCACGCGCTTGATCTCGTGCAACCAGGCGTGTTCCGGGCCGATACCGGGGTAGTCCAGGCCGGCGGAAATGGAATGGGCGTCGGTGATCTGGCCGTCGCCGTCCTGCAGCAGGTAGGTACGGTTACCGTGGAGCACGCCCGGCACCCCGCCGTTGAGGCTGGCAGCGTGCTTGTCGGTGTTCACGCCATGGCCGCCCGCCTCCACGCCGATGATCTGCACATTGGTATCGTCCAGGAACGGGTGGAACAGGCCCATCGCGTTGGAGCCGCCACCCACACAGGCCACCAGGCTATCGGGCAGGCGACCTTCTTTTTCCTGTAGCTGCTCACGGGTTTCCTTGCCGATGATCGACTGGAAATCCCGAACCATGGCGGGGTATGGGTGCGGCCCGGCCACGGTACCAATCAGGTAGAAGGTGTCTTCCACATTGGTAACCCAGTCGCGCAGCGCCTCGTTCATGGCGTCTTTCAAAGTGCCCGTGCCTGCGGTGACGGGTACGATTTCAGCTCCAAGCAGGCGCATGCGGAACACGTTGGCCTGTTGGCGCTCGATGTCGGTGGCACCCATGTAGATCACGCACGGCAAGCCGAAGCGGGCAGCGACGGTGGCAGTGGCCACGCCGTGCATGCCAGCGCCGGTCTCGGCAATCAGGCGTTTTTTGCCCATGCGCTTGGCCAACAACACCTGGCCGATGCAGTTGTTCACCTTATGGGCGCCGGTGTGGTTGAGCTCTTCACGCTTGAAGTAGATCTTCGCGCCGCCGCAGTAGTCGGTGAGCCGCTCGGCGAAGTACAGCGGGTTCGGCCGGCCGATATAGTCGCGCTGGAAATACGCCAACTGTTCAAGAAAGGCTGGATCCTGCTTGGCGGCTTCGTATTCGCGAGCCAGGTCCAGTACCAGGGGCATCAGGGTTTCAGCGACGTAACGGCCGCCGAAGGCGCCGAACAGGCCGTTGGCGTCCGGGCCGTTGCGCAAGGTTTGAGCAGTCATGGCGAATTCCAGGGCAGATGACAGATGCCTTTACTCTAGCCGCGACACGCCCATTGGAAAACCGATAAGATCGCAACAACCTGTAAGGAAAACTCACAGATCATGAGCCGTGACCTTCCCTCTCTCAATGCGCTCAGGGCCTTCGAAGCGACTGCCCGCCTCGGTAGCCTGAGCCAGGCGGCGCGCCAGCTGAACGTGACTCATGGGGCGATCAGCCGGCAACTCAAGGCATTGGAAGCCGAGCTGGGGATTGCGCTGTTCGCCAAGGATGGGCGTGGCCTGAAACTCACCGAGGCGGGGCTGCGGCTGCGTGAAGCCAGCAGCCAGGCATTCGACCGGCTGCGTGAGGTGTGCGCGGAGTTGGCGGTTGCTGATGCGAACGCGCCCTTCGTGCTCGGCTGTTCGGGTAGTTTGTTGGCCCGATGGTTTATCCCCAGGCTGGGGCGTTTGAATGCCGAACTGCCAGACCTGCGTTTGCATTTGTCCGCCGGGGAAGGCGACCTGGACCCCAAAAGCCCGGGTATCGATGCCCTGCTGGTGTATGCCGAGCCACCGTGGCCTGCTGAGGTGGACGTACATGAACTCATCGACGAGCGAATTGGCCCGGTGGTCAGCCCCCACTATGCCGGGTTCAGCGGGCTGATCGGCGCACCGCCACAGGCTGTGTTGAGCGAAGGGTTGCTGCAGACGGTTTCGCGGCCCCAGGCGTGGCCGAACTGGGCATTGTCACAAGGGGTGGAGCCGTCGAAGCTGGCCTTCAGCCAGAGCTTCGAGCACCTCTATTACCTGCTCGAAGCAGCGGTCGCCGGCCTTGGCGTGGCCATCGCACCGCAGGCGCTGGTTGCAGATGACCTGCAGGCCGGGCGCCTGGTTGCGCCCTGGGGGTTCACGCAAACGCCGGCCTGCCTTGCTTTGTGGGTGCCCCAACGGCGGGCGGGCCGTCGTGCCGAACGCCTTGCGGGCTGGTTACGGCTCGAGCTGGCCCGTCAGGCCGATCAGTGGGAACGCTTGCAGAGCAGGTAAGCGGCGATCAAGCCAACAGCGCCGACGGCGATCCCTGCGGTAGTGAGTGGATGCTCCTGGGCATACTCTTTGGTGGCCAGGCTGGTTTCGCGGGTTCTGACCTTCACGTCTTCATACACGTCGGCCAGCAGGCTACGGGAATGCTTCAGTGCTGTCTCGGCGTTTGCCCGCAGGGCTTTGAGCGTTTTACGGGACTCTTCGGACGCGTCGCCCTTGAGGCCTTCCAGCGAACGAAGCAGGCTTTCGATTTCTGCTTCCATGCTTTGCAGCGATGCCTTGCGCAGCGAATTATTGGCCATGGTTCACTCCTGCTGTGGTAGTTGCGGTGTAAGAGTCCGACTGCACCGCTTCGTAAAAGTGCGGCACCTGTGAACTTTTGCCGCTCCTCGAGGCACAGATGTAAACGGCGCCACCGGCCAGTTGCCGATGGCGGTCCTACTGACCGAGGAGCTGCGCATATGAGTGATCATCACACCTATAAAAAGATCGACCTCGTAGGGTCGTCCACCACCAGCATCGACGATGCCATCAAGAATGCCATCGCCGAGGCGGCGAAAACCATCCAGAACCTGGAATGGTTCGAGGTGACCGAAACACGTGGTCATATTGAAGATGGGCAAGTTAAGCACTTTCAGGTCACCCTGAAAGTCGGTTTCAGGATTAACAATAGCTGATCGGCTTCGGGGGGTACGCCGCCGAAAGGAGGGGGCTGCTGGCAGCTCCGCCGACTTTGTTCAAATCGACTCAAGGACCGTGAACGATGAAAAAAGTCTTGTTGGCAACTGTACTGTTCGGCCTGGCAGGTAGCGCCCTGGCGGCGGGCAAGCCATGCGATGAACTTAAAAGCGAAATCGACGCAAAGATCCAGGCCAAGGGTGCCTCCGGATATTCACTCGAGGTCGTGGACAAGGGCAGCGCGGCGGACGGCAAGGTGGTAGGCACCTGCGAAGGCGGTACCAAGGAAATCGTCTACAAGCGTTGATACCGGCGCGCCACCGTGCCCGGCCGTGGGCACGGTGGTTTCAAGGTTACCCCCGCATCAACTGGCCGAGCAGCTCGTAAGAGCGTATCCGGTCCGCGTGCTCATACAGGTCAGAGGTAAAGATCAACTCATCGGCCTGGGTCTGCTCCAGCAGCACCTCCAGCTTCGCGCGGATCTTCAATGGGCTGCCGATCATGGCCATGCCCAGGAAGCTTCCCACCGCATCCTTTTCATGAGGTAGCCAAAGCCCTTGCATGGTCTCGACCGGAGGCTGAAGCATCAGGGTTTCGCCACGGATCAGGTTGAGAATGCGCTGGTACACCGAGGTAGCCAGGTAATCGGCACGGTCATCACTGTCGGCCGCCACCAGCGGAATTCCCAACATTACGTAGGGCTTGTCCAGGTACTGGGAAGGCGTGAAGTGGTCCCGATAGATACGAATGGCTTCGTGCATCAGCCGAGGGGCGAAATGCGAGGCGAACGCGTAAGGCAGGCCGAGCATACCCGCCAGTTGAGCGCTGAACAGGCTGGAACCCAACAGCCAGACAGGAACCTGCGTGTCGGTGCCGGGCACCGCAACCACGCGCTGGCCTGGTGTGCGTGGGCCCAGATACTGGAGCAGTTCCTCGACGTCTTGCGGAAAATCGTCCGCGCTGCCGCTGCGTTCGCGGCGCAAGGCGCGTGCGGTCATTTGATCCGAGCCGGGCGCGCGGCCCAGCCCCAGGTCGATACGGCCGGGGTACAGGCTCTCCAGCGTGCCGAACTGCTCGGCGATTACCAGCGGCGCATGGTTAGGCAGCATCACGCCGCCAGAGCCCACTCGGATGGAGGACGTACCTCCTGCGATGTAGCCCAGCAGCACGGCGGTTGCCGAGCTGGCGATGCCGTCCATGTTGTGGTGCTCGGCTACCCAGAAGCGGTTGTAGCCAAAGCGCTCCAGGTGCTGGGCCAGGTCCAGCGAGTTGCGCAGCGCCTGGGATGGGCCGGTTTCCTTGCGCACGGGCACCAGGTCCAGTGCCGAGTATTTGATGTCAGTCAGTGATTTCATAAGCACTCCAAAAAAGAGACACCCCCGCGCCTTTTTCTTGTCTGGTGAACACATTGAACGCTTTGACCCGCTTTCGCAAATATGTGCTGAACTTGCATTGGCGCTCCGCTCTCTCAAACCAGACGGTTCCAACAACGAGGAAACAGCAATGATCAAAACAGCATCCGCAGTGTGGAAAGGTAGCCTGAAGGACGGCCAGGGCGAGATTTCCACCGAAACCGGCGTGCTCAAAAGCGCCCCGTACGGCTTCAAGGCCCGTTTCGAGAACGGCCCGGGCACCAACCCGGAAGAGCTGATCGGCGCCGCCCATGCCGGTTGCTTCTCGATGGCGCTGTCGATGATCCTTGGCGAAGCCAACCTGACCGCCGACCGTATCGATACCACCGCGCAGGTGACGCTCGACAAACTGGCTGATGGCTTTGCAATCACCAAGGTTCACCTGATCCTGAAGGCTTCCATTCCAGGCGCCAGCGAAGAGCAGTTCCAAGAGCTGGCAGGCAAGGCCAAGGCCGGTTGCCCTGTGTCCAAGGTGCTTGCAGGCGCCGAGATCACCCTCGATGCATCGCTGGTTTAAGCACGCTGCACCCGGCGCTGTAGCCGGCGCCTCGTTGGCTGGGGCAATCGCCCTGGCCTTCGCCCTGCCGGCCACCGCGGCGCCCAGGGATTGCGCCGAGCTCAAAGCAGAGATCGAAGCGAAGATTCAAGCCCAGGGCGTGGTGGCTTATACCCTCGAAGTGGTGCCCGTGGCCGAGGTGAAAGATCCCGCCATGGTAGTGGGCAGTTGCGCCAACGGCACCCAGCGCATCATTTATCAGAAGAACGACACCTGAGGCTCAGGCCCCCGGGGGCCTCTAGCCTAGAACAGGCAGTTCACCTGGCGCTCGGTCGCCAGTTTTGTGCCCTGCGCATCGTAGAGGAAGCCGAAGGTTTGCAGCCCCAGGTTGCGGGCTTCGAAGCGATACCGCTGGCCGGCCTGGAAGCTGTCATAGCGCAGGCTGATATAGCAGATACGTTCCGATGGCTGCATCAGTGGAAGCCCGCCCGTGGTGACTTCGTAGTCGAAGCGCACCTGCAGCTCATGGCCGCCAGGCGCAAACTGAAAGTAGCGCCCATCTTCCAGCCGCTGATTATCCAGCCGTTCGGCCATTACCATTTTCCCGGTGCGGGTGAACATCTCAACCCAGGCCTGATGCGGATCATGCGCCGGTACTGGCGAGGTTGTGCATGCCGTGAGGAGCATACCGAGGAGTAACAAGGCATAACGGTGCATAGGCGTGTTCCCAGGGAAGCGCCTTCAGCATACCCCAAGGAAAGCTGTCACGCCCGCTGGCAACCGGCCGGTTGAGCGCGGCCTACCAAGCGGCGCTGCTGGTCATAGAGCTTGGCCCACGGGGTAAAGCCCAGGCTGCCTGCTTCCAGTTGGTAACGCTCGCCGGCGTTGAAGTTGCTGTATTTGATGTTCAGCTGGCAGTCGCGGGATAGCGGCGCCGCTTGCGGCCCGATATTGCTGGGGGCGACGGTGAACTGGTAGCGCACGGTCAGCTCATGGCTGCCAGGCTCGACCTCGAAGTAACGGTTGTCATCCAGTGCCTGCGCGTCCACCTCTTGAGCATGCAGGGCATTGTCTTCAGGTACCTGCAAATCGACCCACGCCTGGTTCGGGTCGGGCTTGGGCAACCCCATGCATCCGGTAAGGGTAAGGGCAGCGGCAAGCAGGAAGATTTCACGCATTGGAGGCTCCAGGCAGGCATGATAGGGCGCTGAAACCAGGCCCCGAAAGGGCCCCTTCAAGGCGACCTGACGCATGTTCGGATTTATTGTGGGGCGTTCACGCCACGGCTCACTCGACCGCTTTTTCAAAGGTTTGGTTCCCGCGCTGGGTTTTTTCCTGCTGAGCGGTTGCAGCACGCTGGACTACTACCAGCAGTTGGCGCGAGGGCAGCTGAACCTGCTGCGCGCCCGTGAGCCGGTGGCCCGGGTGATCGAGGATTCCGGCCGTGACCCTGCCTTGCGGGCCCGCCTGGCGGAAGCGGAGAAGGCGCGAGCGTTCGCAAGCCAGCAGTTGGGCTTGCCCGATAACCGAAGCTATCGGCTTTACGCAGACATCCATCGCCCGTTCGTGGTGTGGAACGTGTTCGCCACCCGGGAATTTTCCCTGGACCCGGTTCAGTATTGTTTCCCCATTGCCGGTTGCGTTGCCTACCGCGGGTACTACGAGCAAGGCCGCGCCCGCGGTGCAGCAGCCTTGCTGCGCCAACAGGGGTTGGATGTGTATATGGGCGGGGTGGAAGCGTATTCCACGTTGGGATGGTTTGATGACCCTATCGTCAGCTCCATGATGAACTGGGGCGACGAGCGACTGGCTACGCTGATCTTCCATGAGTTGGCGCACCAGCAGGTGTATGTGCCCGGCGACACGCCGTTCAACGAATCATTCGCGACATTCGTGGAGCAGGAAGGCACACGGCAGTGGCACGCGGCGCGGGGGTTGCCGCCACAGGAGGGCAACCAGAACGTGCGCAGGGACGCCTTCGTGCAAAGGGTGCTGGGCCTGCGCGAACGGCTTGGCGCACTGTACGCGCAGCCGCTGTCGCCACAGGCCCTGCGTGAGGGCAAGAAGGCTGAAATAGAGAACTTCAGGCAGGCCTACCGCCACATGAGGGATACAGAGTGGGGCGGCAAAGGCGCCTATGATGCCTGGGTGGAGGCCCCCATCAACAATGCCAAACTGCTGCCCTTCGGGCTTTACGACCAGTGGGTGCCGGCGTTTGCCGCGCTCTACCAGCAAAGCGGAGCGCAGTGGCCGGCCTTCTACAAGGCCGTCCGTGGCCTGGCTGCGCTTGCACCGGCCCAGCGCCAGCAGGCACTACAAGCGTTGCTCGGCAAAGGCCCGGTGTAGTTCGGTCACGGTAGCGAAGTGGAATTCCGGCGCCTGGGCACTCAGCTCCTCCGTACTGCCAAAGCCATACCCCACGGAAACCGCTGCGAGGCCGTTCTGCCGCGCCCCGATCAGGTCATGCTTGCGGTCACCGATCATCAACGTATGGGCAGGGTCCAGCTGCTCTGTTGCCAGAAGGTGGGCGATAAGCTCGACCTTGTTGGTGCGGGTGCCGTCCAGCTCGCTGCCGTAGATAACCTTGAAGTGCCGATCGAAGCCGAAGTGGCGAGCGATTTCGCGGGCGAACTCCCAGGGCTTGGAGGTTGCCACGAACAGCTCGCGGCCCTGCCCGCGCAATGTGTCGAGCAGTTCGATAATGCCCTCGAACACTTCGTTTTCGTACAGGCCGGTTACCTTGAAGCGTTCGCGGTAGAAGTTTACCGCGTCCCAGGCACGGGGCTCATCGAAGCCGTAGAACTGCATGAGCGCTTCCAGCAACGGTGGTCCGATAAAGTGCTCGAGCTTGCGCAGGTCGGGCTCGTCGATACCCAGCTGTGCGAGTGCGTACTGGATGGAGCGGGTGATCCCTTCCCGCGGGTCGGTAAGGGTGCCGTCCAGGTCGAACAAAATGTTTTGGTAGTGCATGCACATCACTCGGCGGGCGGTTGATCAAAGCCTTCGGCCAGGTGCTGGTCCTTGAGCTTTACGTAATTGCCAGCGGTATAGCTGAAGAAGGCGCGTTCCTTCTCGGTCAATGGGCGCGCCTGCTTGACCGGGCTGCCGATATACAGGAAGCCGCTCGCCAACGTTTTGCCAGGCGGAACCAGGCTGCCAGCGCCGATGATCACTTCATCCTCCACCACCGCGCCATCCATCACCGTGCTACCCATGCCGACCAGAATGCGGCTGCCCAAGGTGCAGCCATGCAGGATCACCTTATGGCCGATCGTCACTTCGTCACCAATGGTGAGCGGGAAGCCACCTTCGTTGAAAGGCCCGGCATGGGTAATGTGCAGCACGCTGCCATCCTGCACGCTGGTGCGCTTGCCGATTCGAATGCGGTGCATATCGCCACGAATCACGGTCAAAGGCCAGACGGAGCTGTCCTCGCCGATTTCTACGTCCCCGATGACCACGGCGCTGGCATCGACAAAGGCCCTGGGGCCCACAACGGGGCGTGCCCCGGCGAATGTGCGAATCACGATAGTTTCCTTCTGCTGGGACAATAGCGGCCGCCAATGCTGCGGTGGCCGCTGATTGTAATTAAGATGACCGGTGTTTCTTCTCAAGCCAAGGTGTGTGACCGTGACCGAGACCAATCCGCTGCTCCAGCCCTACGACCTGCCGCCGTTTTCGGCGATTCTCCCTGAGCACGTGCAGCCGGCTATCGAGCGTATTCTCGCGGATAACCGTGCCGCGGTCAGCGCGATCCTCGAACGCCAGGGCAATGCACCTACCTGGGAGGGCCTGGTGCTGGCCCTTGATGAGCTCAACGACCGCCTCGGCGCGGCCTGGAGCCCGGTAAGCCACCTCAATGCCGTGTGCAACAGCCCCGAGCTGCGCCAGGCCTATGAAGCATGCCTGCCCGCGCTCAGCGCCTACTCCACCGAGCTGGGCCAGAACCGTCAGCTGTTCGAAGCCTTCCAGGCTTTGGCCAGCAGCCCCGAAAGCGAGCATTTCGATCTGGCGCAGAAAACCATTCTTGAGCATTCGCTTCGGGACTTCCGCTTGTCCGGCATCGATCTGCCGCCTGAGCAACAGAAGCGCTATGCCGAAGTGCAGAGCAAGCTGTCTGAGCTGGGCAGCAAGTTTTCCAACCAGTTACTCGATGCCACCCAGGCCTGGACCAAACACGTCACCGACGAGCGCACGCTGGCCGGCCTTACCGATTCGGCGCGCGCGCAAATGGCCGCAGCAGCGCAGGCAAAAGGCCTGGGTGGCTGGCTGATTACGCTCGAATTCCCAAGCTATTACGCCGTGATGACCTATGCCGAAGACCGCGCGTTGCGCGAAGAAGTGTATGTCGCCTACTGCACGCGGGCTTCCGAGCAGGGCCCGAATGCCGGTCAGAATGACAATGGCCCGGTGATGGAGGAAATTCTCGGCCTGCGCCAAGAGCTGGCCCACCTGCTGGGCTTTGCCAACTATGCGGAGCTGAGCCTGGCTACCAAGATGGCGGATTCCAGTGATCAAGTGCTGGGCTTCCTCCGTGACCTGGCCCAACGCAGCAAACCCTTTGCCGAGAAGGACCTGGCGCAACTCAAGGCTTACGCGGCCGAGCAGGGTTGCCCGGACCTTCAAAGCTGGGACAGCGGCTACTACGGTGAGAAGCTGCGCGAACAGCGCTACAGCGTTTCCCAGGAAACCCTGCGTGCCTACTTCCCGGTGGATAAGGTGCTGAGCGGGTTGTTTGCGATCGTGCAACGCCTCTATGGCATCGAAATCAATGAGCAGAAGGGCTTCGACAGCTGGCATCCTGATGTACGGCTGTTCGAGATCAAGGAAAACGGCGAGCACGTGGGCCGGTTCTTCTTCGACCTGTACGCCCGCGCCAACAAGCGTGGTGGGGCCTGGATGGACGGTGCCAAGGACCGTCGCCGTACCGCACACGGTAGCCTGCAGAGCCCCGTCGCCAACCTGGTGTGCAATTTCAACCCGGCGGCACCGGGCAAGCCGGCGCTGCTGACCCACGACGAAGTGACCACCCTCTTCCACGAGTTCGGCCATGGGCTGCATCATTTGCTCACCCGCATCGAGCACGCTGGCGTATCAGGGATCAACGGCGTGGCTTGGGATGCCGTAGAGCTGCCGAGCCAGTTCATGGAGAACTGGTGCTGGGAGCCGGAAGGCCTGGCGCTGATCTCCGGCCACTACCAAACCGGTGAGCCATTGCCGCAAGACCTGCTGGAGAAGATGCTGGCCGCCAAGAACTTCCAGTCGGGCCTGATGATGGTTCGCCAGCTCGAATTCTCCCTTTTCGACTTCGAGCTGCACGCCACCCACGGTGACGGCCGTACGCCGCTGCAGGTGCTCGAGCAGATCCGCGATCAGGTATCGGTCATGCGCCCGCCGGCGTACAACCGCTTCCCTAACAGCTTCTCGCATATCTTCGCCGGCGGTTATGCGGCGGGCTATTACAGCTACAAGTGGGCGGAAGTACTGTCGGCTGATGCGTTCTCGCGCTTCGAGGAAGACGGGGTACTCAATCCGGAAACCGGCCGTGCCTTCCGCGAAGCCATCCTGGCCCGTGGTGGGTCGCAGGCGCCGCTCGTGCTGTTCGTGGACTTCCGCGGCCGTGAACCTTCGATCGATGCGCTGCTGCGGCACAGCGGCCTGGTGGAAGAGGCAGCGTAATGGAGGCGGTAGTGACCAAGACCAAAAAGCGCTTCATCGCCGGGGCGGTATGCCCGGCATGCAGCGAGATGGACAAACTCATGATGTGGAGCGAAGACGACGTTCCGCACCGTGAATGCGTGGCCTGTGGCTACTCCGACACGCTGAATGCCCAAGGGCAGTCCATCCCGCGAGAGCTGGGTACCCGGGTGAACCAGGCGGAGCCCAAGCCTGCAAAGCCCAAAGTGCAGACCGTGCAGTTCTTCCCCAACCCCAAGCTCAAGAAGCCCTGAGCCTAAGCCGGCCCGGTCATCGCCAAGGGGTGGTGCTACGGGCTTGGCTTATCACGGCCCCGCGTGAAACCGCTCCATGCTGTTGCTCAAATGCAGCAGCATGGCGGCGCGGGCGGCGTCGGCGTCCTGCCGGCGAATGGCTTGATAAATGGCTTCGTGCTCGGCTTGGGCCATCTTTCCCAATTGGCTGAAATCTTCGCTGCCGCGCTCCTGGGTATTGAGCTGAGTGCGCGGGATCAACGACGCGCCAAGGTGCATCAGCATGTCGGGAAAGCAGTTATTGCCCGTAGCCTGAGCGATCAACAGATGGAAGCGCCGGTCGGCGTCCACACAGCTATCGTTGTTTGCCAGCAGCCGCCCGTAGTCATCTAGTGCCTCGCGCATCTGCGCCAGCTGCGCATCTGTGCGGCGCCGGGCGGCGAGCGATGCCGCCTGGGTTTCCAGGCCCATGCGAAGCTCTAGCACGCTGCGCACATTGGTCAGCGTGTCCACGTTAAGCCGAAGCCCCGCGTGCGCCCGCCGCTCCAACACAAACGTACCCACGCCATGGCGCGTTTCCACCAGCCCTGCGGCCTGAAGTTTCGACAGGGCTTCGCGTACTACGGTGCGACTCACCCCGTGCTCGCTGACGATTGCCGTTTCGGAGGGCAATTTCTGCCCGGTGGCGAAATCGCCTTGCAAGATGCGTTGGGTCAGTTCGTTGACCAGATCATGGGCCAGGTTGGGCGTGCGACGTCGTGCCTGAGGAGCGCTATCCGGGGCCATAGTGCGTGTCCTGGAGAAATGGCAGTCATATTACCACTGGCGCCGCAGAACGTTGACCTTGTATGACAACACACCAATATTTGGCTGTTGCCACGATGCTGTTTCAGAAATAACCCTTGAATTGCTGAGCGGGCGTTGTTCGGCTGGATTTGCAGTTGTATGATGTCTGGCAGCGAGTCGCCGCTACGGCTGCCGACGCCGCGCTTTCAGGCGCACCGCGCCTTTCCCCGCATAAAAATAAACAGTGGGAGTATCGAATGTGAGCAATCCAAGCCTGGTCGCCAGTGGCGACGTGAATCCAGTGCTGGCGCGCGCCGTTGCGAAGGTAAAACAGCGGGTGCTGCCGTTGTTTGTCATCATGTTCATCGTCAATTACATTGACCGCGTGAACATCGGCTTCGTGCGTACCCATCTCGAGCATGACCTTGGCATCGGTGCCGCTGCCTACGGCTTCGGCGCGGGGCTGTTCTTCATCGGTTATGCGCTGTTCGAAGTGCCGTCCAACATGCTGCTTCAACGCGTAGGCGCGCGGCTATGGCTTACCCGCATCATGTTCACCTGGGGCATCGTCGCCACGATGATGGCGTTCATCCAGACCGAAACCCATTTCTATATCCTTCGCTTCCTGCTCGGCATCGCCGAGGCCGGGTTCTTCCCCGGGGTGATCTATTACTTCACTCGCTGGTTGCCTGGCGTAGAGCGCGGCAAAGCCATCGCCATCTTCCTCAGCGGTTCGGCACTCGCTTCGTTGATCTCCGGCCCGCTGTCCGGTGCGTTGCTCGGGATCGAAGGGCTGAACATGCACGGCTGGCAATGGATGTTCCTGATCGAAGGGCTGGCGTCGGTGTGCCTGTGCTTCGTGGTGTGGTTCTGGCTGGATTCCAAGCCGCACGATGCCAAGTGGTTGGCCGCAGAGGAACAAGATGCGCTGGTAAATGCCATCGAGCAGGAACAGCGTGAGCGCGAGGCCATGACCACGGTCAAGCCGACCGTAGGCCAGCTATTGAAAGATGGCCAGATCCTGCTGTTCTGCGCGTTGTACTTCTGCATTCAGTTGACGATCTACGCGGCGACCTTCTGGCTGCCCAGCATCATCAAAAAAATGGGTGACCTTACCGACTTCCAGGTAGGCCTGTTCAACTCCATCCCCTGGTTGATCTCGATCATCGCCATGTATGGCTTCGCCGCTGCGTCCGGCAAGTGGAAGTTCCAGCAGGCCTGGGTTGCCTGCGCGCTGCTGATTGCCGCACTGGGCATGTTCCTGTCCACCACCGGCGGGCCGATCTTTGCGTTCGTGGCGGTGTGCTTCGCCGCAATCGGGTTCAAGTCGGCCTCCTCGTTGTTCTGGCCTATTCCTCAGGCCTACCTCGATGCCCGGATCGCCGCCGCGGTCATTGCCCTGATCAACTCGCTGGGCAATCTCGGGGGCTTCTTCGCGCCTGCGACTTTTGGCTTTCTCGAACAGCAGACCGGCTCGATCGTAGGAGGCCTGTACGGTTTGGCCGGCACGTCGATCCTGGCCGCGATCCTGGTGTTCTTCGCCAAGACGCGACCCAACAGCCAGGATGCCCTGCCCCATGAGCCTGCCGGCCCCGCGCTTGGCAAGACCCACTGAGCCTCACGAACCCGACAAGGACATGACCATGAACGATTTTTCCCGCGTAGCCGGCCAGGCGCCCATCGTGACCGAGTTGCAGGTAATCCCGGTGGCTGGGCACGACAGCATGTTGCTTAACCTCAGCGGCGCCCATGGGCCCTTCTTTACCCGCAATATCGTGATTCTGAAGGACAACGCAGGGCACATTGGGGTTGGCGAAGTGCCTGGTGGCGAGCGCATCCGTGAAACCCTCGAAGATGCTCGCAGCCTGGTTGTAGGGCAGCCTATCGGTAACTATCAGCAGATTCTTAACCGCATGCGCGAGGCCTTTGCCGCTCGAGACAGCGCCGGCCGTGGCCTGCAAACGTTCGACCTGCGCATTACCATCCACGCCGTCACTGCCATGGAAGCCGCGCTCCTGGACCTTCTGGGTCAATTCCTTGAAGTGCCGGTCGCCGCTTTGCTGGGTGAAGGTCAGCAGCGCGACGCCGTGAAGATGCTGGGGTACCTCTTCTATATCGGTGACCGCAACCAGACCGATCTGGGCTACCGCACCGAAACCGAGGGCGATGACTGGTTCCGCCTGCGCAATGAAAAAGCCCTTACGCCGCAAGCGGTGGTACGCCTGGCCGAAGCGGCAAAGGCGCGGTATGGCTTCAACGATTTCAAACTCAAGGGCGGCGTGCTGCGTGGCGAGGAAGAGATCGAGGCGGTAACGGCGCTGGCCGAGCGCTTCCCGGATGCGCGCATTACGCTGGACCCTAACGGGGCCTGGTCACTCAAGGAAGCTATCCGCCTGTGCCGGGACCAGCACCATGTGCTGGCGTATGCTGAAGACCCCTGCGGCGCAGAGGACGGGTATTCAGGCCGCGAGGTGATGGCTGAGTTCCGCCGGGCAACCGGCCTGCCGACCGCAACTAACATGATCGCCACCGACTGGCGGCAGATGGGCCATGCAATCCAGTCCCAGGCAGTGGATATTCCCTTGGCGGACCCGCATTTCTGGACGATGCAGGGCTCTGTGCGGGTGGCACAGATGTGTAACGACTGGGGCCTTACCTGGGGTTCGCATTCCAACAACCACTTCGACATCTCTCTCGCGATGTTCACGCAGGTTGCCGCTGCGGCGCCGGGCGATATCACCGCGATCGACACGCACTGGATCTGGCAGGACGGCCAACGGCTGACCCGCGAGCCTTTGCAGATCATCGACGGCCACGTGCAGGTACCGAAAAAGCCTGGGCTGGGTGTCGATATCGACATGGATGCCGTGGCTCATGCCCATGAGTTGTACAAAGGCATGGGCCTTGGCGCGCGAGACGACGCGGTTGCCATGCAGTTCCTCATTCCGAACTGGCGCTTCGACAATAAGCGGCCCTGCCTGGTGCGGTAACCGACGAGGGGCAAGCGAGACCCTGGCTGGGCGTTTATACTGTATCCATATACAGCATAGGGGCCCGCATGTTACCCAGAGCGCCGCAGCGTGGCCGTGGCACGGTCAGCAATCCGGATAACCGTTTCCACGGCCGTCAATCGGTCGCCGAGGATGATGGCTGGTATCAAGAGGTACCGGCCACCGTCCACACCGAGGTACGGATCGAACACGCCAAGAGCATCATTGCTCGCAATACCTCACCGGACATACCCTTCGACCGCTCCATCAACCCTTACCGGGGTTGCGAGCATGGGTGTATCTACTGCTTCGCGCGACCGACGCATGCCTACTGGGACATGTCGCCGGGCCTGGATTTCGAAACCCGCCTGATTGCCAAGACCAACGCCGCCGAGCGGCTTGAAGAAGCCTTGAGCAAGCCAGGCTACCGCTGTGCGCCAATAGCCCTGGGCGCCAATACCGATCCCTACCAGCCTATCGAGCAGCAATACCGGATCACCCGGCAATTGCTGGAAACCCTGCTTCGTTACCGGCACCCGGTTACCATCACCACAAAGGGGGCGATGGTGCTGCGCGACCTTGACCTGCTTCAGGAAATGGCCGCATTGCGGCTGGTAAGGGTGATGGTCAGCCTTACCACGCTTGACGATGAGCTCAAGCGAACCCTGGAGCCCCGGGCTGCCTCTGGTGGTGCGCGTTTGCGGGCGATCCGGGTACTTGCGCAAGCAGGGGTGCCGGTAGGCGCCATCTGCGCCCCGATCATTCCCATGATCAACGACCATGAATTGGAAGCGATGCTCCAGGCCGCAGCCGAGGCTGGGGCGCGCAGTGCGCACTACGTGCTGCTGCGGCTTCCGCTGGAAGTCGCGCCTCTGTTCGAGGAATGGCTGGGTGTTCATTATCCGCAACGCGCGGCCCATGTATTGAGCCTCATCCGCCAAAGCCGGGGCGGTGAGCTGTATAACTCGCAGTTTGGCGCACGGATGAAAGGCGAAGGCGTGTTTGCTCAGCTTATCGCCCGTCGTTTCGCTGCTGCGGTCAAGAAGGCGGGCCTGGGCCACCGGGAAGATCAACCCTTGGATTGCTCGTTGTTCTGCCCGCCCGGGCGGCAGTTGGCCTTATTGTGATAAGCCCGGCGTTTAATATATAAAGCGCGAAAGCAAACTGCCACTAACGAACCTTACTAGTGGCATTGCGCCGCTTGTCAGTCTCGAAAAGGCGCTCATAAACTTCAGCTTTAATTAAGAAACTCGACCTAATATCAGATTTGTCTT
Source organism: Pseudomonas sp. 3MAES_34.3B (assembly GCF_058145875.1). Classification (NCBI taxonomy): domain Bacteria; kingdom Pseudomonadati; phylum Pseudomonadota; class Gammaproteobacteria; order Pseudomonadales; family Pseudomonadaceae; genus Pseudomonas; species Pseudomonas sp. 3MAES_34.3B. The sequence goes on from NZ_CM176960.1 coordinate 50,375, forward strand.
ATCCGGTCACAGTTTCTGTAATACGGAATTTTAAGCTTTCGGTGTAGGATTTTTCTCCCGACCTGAGTGGGACTTTTCCTACCATCAAGAGGATGCAGCATGGACCCGAAGGATCAACCGTTACCCGACCCCTCCACAGTGGCCGAAAGCGCGGAGCAGGCGCTGCAACATATCGTCGACGGTTTCCGGCATTTCCATCAGGAAGTCTTCCCTGAACAGCAAGCGCTGTTCAAGAAGCTGGCCACCGCGCAAAAGCCACGGGCAATGTTCATTACCTGTGCCGATTCGCGCATCGTGCCGGAGCTCATCACCAACAGTTCGCCTGGCGACTTGTTCGTAACCCGCAACGTAGGCAACGTAGTCCCCCCTTATGGGCAAATGAACGGAGGCGTTTCCACCGCGCTTGAATACGCAGTGATGGCGCTTGGCGTGCAGCACGTGATCATTTGCGGCCATTCCGACTGCGGCGCGATGCGCGCGGTGCTGAACCCGGACAGCCTCGAGAAGATGCCCACCGTGAAGGCCTGGCTGCGCCACGCCGAAGTCGCAAAGACCGTGGTGCACGAAAACTGCCATTGCGCGACTGAAGCCGAAACCATGGCCGTACTCACCGAAGAAAACGTGATCGCCCAGCTTCAACACCTTCGTACCCACCCCTCTGTCGCGGCCCGCATTGCCAGCGGTCACCTGTTTATCCACGGGTGGGTGTACAACATCGAAACCAGCGAAATCAAAGCGTACGACGCAGAGCGAGATTGCTTCCTGCCTCTGGATGGTCCACATCCAACTCCAAGCGCAACCCCGAAAGGCCGTTTCTAGAACGGTTCATCAGTCATAGGCCATGGGAACTACGCCAGGCGTGGTTCAGGCCGTTTCCGTTTAATAAGAACAATCAACGAACGGGTCAACTTGCGTAGCGTCTGGGTGCCCGGCGGTTGCCGCGTGCCCGGCACAATGCCGGTATGCCTGATGTAACGGTACGGCCGCGGCCTGAAGTAAGTTCAGGAGAGCGACGTGAATATTGCGCAAATCAAGGCGGCCCTGCCGCGCGAACTGATGGCTTCGGTCGTGGTTTTCCTCGTGGCATTGCCCTTGTGCATGGGGATTGCTATTGCCTCGGGCGTGCCGCCCGCAAAAGGATTGATTACCGGCATCGTGGGCGGCCTGGTAGTGGGCTTTCTTGCAGGTTCGCCGTTGCAGGTAAGCGGCCCCGCAGCCGGCTTGGCCGTATTGGTTTTCGAACTGGTCCGCCAGCACGGCCTGGCCATGTTGGGGCCTATCTTGCTGCTGGCCGGCGTTCTGCAGTTTGCGGCAGGCCGGTTTCGCCTTGGCTGCTGGTTCCGGGTGACGGCGCCCGCGGTGGTGTACGGCATGCTGGCGGGTATCGGTGTGTTGATTGTGCTTTCGCAGGTGCATGTAATGCTCGACCAGTCACCGCAGCCGTCGGGTGTGGCCAACTTGCTGCAATTTCCCGGCGCGGTCAGCGAGGCCATGCCGGCCCTTGGTGGTGGCCTGGGTTGGCAAGCCGGGATGCTCGGCGTGCTCACCATTGCCATCATGTGGGCGTGGGAAAAGCTACGCCCTGCCCGCCTGCGATTCGTACCGGGTGCCTTGCTGGGTGTAGCCACGGCGACGGCGCTCAGTATTATTCTCCCGCTGCAGGTAAAGCGTGTGGAAGTGCCCGCCAACCTTGCCGATGCCATCGACCTGCTCAAGCCGGCCGACTTGATGGCCCTGGCGGACCCTACCCTCTTGATTGCCGCTGTTGCCTTGGCTTTTATTGCCAGCGCGGAAACATTGCTATCGGCAGCCGCAGTAGATCGCATGCACAGTGGAGTGCGGTCGGATTTCGACCGTGAGCTGTCGGCTCAAGGGGTGGGCAACATGCTCTGCGGCCTGCTTGGGGCCTTGCCCATGACGGGCGTGATTGTACGCAGCTCCGCCAACGTACAGGCGGGCGCGCAAACCCGCGCCTCGGCAATCCTGCATGGCCTTTGGTTGCTGGCGTTCGTTGTAGTGTTGTCCAGCGTGCTGCAGCAGATTCCAGTGGCCAGCCTGGCCGGTGTGCTGGTGTTCACCGGCGTGAAGCTGGTGGACTTCAAGGCCTTCCGCGGGCTGGGACGTTATGGGCGCATGCCGATGTTCACCTACGCCGCTACAGCGCTGGCCATCGTATTCACGGACCTGCTGACCGGCGTGCTGCTGGGCTTCGCCCTTACGCTGCTGAAGCTGGCGCTGAAAGCCGCGCGCTTGAAGATCGCCGTAGTACCTGCCGGCGAACGCCGGGTCGAACTGCGTCTCACCGGGTCGGCCACCTTTCTGAAAGTACCCGCGCTAACGAAAGCGCTGGGCACCATCGAGCCGGGTACAGAGGTGCATGTGCCGCTGGGCGGGCTGAGCTACATCGACCATTCGTGCCTGGAACTGCTGGAAGATTGGGGGCGGGCCAATCAGGCCAGCGGCTCCAGATTGATCATCGAAAGCCGCGGCCTCAAGCGCCGCGTCGAAGGCCGCCTGCGCACCAGCACAGGCTTGGGAGCAGGCGTTTAGAGCGCTCAGGCTACGTTGATCTCGATACCCAATTGCCTGGACAGGCAAGGCCAGCGTTTCCAGGCCGCGCCTGTCTCGGGGCTGGTGAGCTTGTCCTTGTACGCCTGAACGGTTTCCTGCTCGAACGCTTCGTCATCAAGCAGCTGGTCAATGGAGTGGTGCACCACTTCATCCAGCTCGTTCGCGAAGGGTTCGCCGATAAGGTTGTGAGCGATCAGGTTGGCCACGGTGGTATCCAGCGGAATCAACGGCTGGGCGAAGTGGCGGATATACAGGTCGTTTACCTCTTCCACCAGGCGGTGAGCCAGGTAGGCCTCGTCCAGCAGGCCGTCCAGGCCGTCATGGCCCGCGACCAGGGCCGGGGGCTGGAGGAAGTACTCCAGCGCGATATTCAGCACGGGCTGGATCTGCGCGCTGATGCCCGCATCGATCGCTACCTGAGCGGCAGCATCAATCAGGTCAGGCACCTGTTCGATATACGCATCGACGAAGCGGTGAAGGGTGGCCTCCGACTCGCTTTGGCCGTCATTCAGGCGAATGGAAGAGTGAAGGTCGGTAAGACGGCCATTCAAGAGGCCGGCAAGCTGGCCGGTTTGTGCCTCATGGTTGTGGGCACGCTTGATCAGCTCGCGCAATGCGGCGGTATTCATGTTTACTCCGGCTAATACGTTTGCGCAAAGCCCCTACGATAGTCGCCACCACGGTAGGGGTCAGATGAAATATTCATAACCCATCCGTGGTTATTTCCTTGAGTTATTGCAAAAAGCCATTATGGCTTCGAGAGTTCTAAGGGTGCGAGGCTTGCCCGGGGGCGTTGAATCCCCGTACCGTGTGGCATGCCTTTGGGAGCTGCTGAGATGACCCGCCTCGAAAAAGCCACCGCTGCCCTGATTGTAATTGTCGCCCTGGGGATCGGCTGGATGATCGAAAAGGCCATTAACCGCGACGGGCTGGACGAAAGTTCAGAGCTTCTGGAAGCTGGGGTTATCGTTCTTCCCCAAGGGCGCCCGATGCCTCGCCTGGACATGACCGATCAGGACGGGCACACCGTCGCGATGGACGGCCTTACCGGTACCTGGAGCGTGCTGTTCTTCGGCTATACCTTCTGCCCCGACATTTGCCCTACTACGCTTGCGCAGCTACGAGAGCTCGAACGCAAACTGCCTTCGGCATCCGCGCAGCGGCTACAGGTGTACTTCGTAAGTGTTGATCCGAACCGGGACACGCCGGCGCAAATGAAGGACTACCTCAGTTACTTCGACAAGAGCTTCAAAGGGCTGACGGCATCGGAGGCGGTGTTGACGCAATTTTCGACCGCAACCGGCATTCCCTACCTGCCGCCGGATACCACCAAACCCAATTACACTGTACAGCACAGCGGCAACCTGGCGGTCATAGGGCCGGACGGTCGGCTACGCGGGTTTATCCGCGCGCCGTTCGACACGGCCCTGCTGGTGAAGCGTTTGCCACAGTTGCTGGAAAGCGACTGACCTTCAGAAGGCTGGCAGCACCGCGCCTTTGTATTTATCCAGGATGAATTGCTTGAGTTCTGGGCTGTGCAGGGCCGCAGCAAGCTTCTGCATAGCTGGAGCGTCCTTGTTCTCCGGGCGAGCGACCAGAATATTCACATAGGGCGAATCGTTGCCCTCGATCACCAGCGCGTCACGAGCCGGGTCCAGTTTGGCTTCCAGGGCGTAGTTGGTATTTATCAGTGCCAGGTCTACCTGAGTGAGCACCCGTGGCAGGGTGGCGGCTTCGAGGGCGCGGATTTTAAGGTCTTTGGGGTTTTCGATGATGTCCTTCGGCGTGGCCAGGATGTCCCGCGGGTTCTGCAACTTGATCAAGCCTGCCGCTTGCAGCAACAGCAGCGCTCGGCCGCCATTGGTAGCGTCGTTGGGAATGACCACGTTGGCACCGCCCGGCAACTCGTCGAGCTTCTTGTACTTGCTCGAATACGCGCCCAGCGGTTCCAGGTGCACACCAGTCACGGCAACCAGGTTGGTGCCCTTGCCGTTATTGAATTCGTTCAGATAGGGCTGGTGCTGGAAGAAGTTGGCGTCCAGGCGGCCCTCAGCGACCTGAACATTGGGCTGTACGTAATCGGTGAATATTTTCACGTTGAGGTCCACGCCTTGTGCGGCCAGTGCTGGCTTCACGAATTCGAGGATTTCGGCATGGGGCACCGCTGTTGCGGCAACGGTAAGCGTTTCGTTGGCGTGTGCGGCCAGGCTGAGAACAGTGGCGAATGCCACCAGCAGTTTTTTCATGGTCAGTGCTCCTTCAAGCCGCCGAAGGATAAGGGCGGCTTTACTTTTATTTACGGGAATAATGAATCACCAGGCGGTCGCCGATGCTTTGCAGCACCTGCACCAGTACGATCAGCAACACCACGGTAACGATCATCACGTTGGTCTGGAACCGCTGGTAGCCGAAGCGAATGGCCAGGTCGCCTAATCCGCCCGCGCCCACCAGGCCCGCCATGGCGGTATACGAAACCAGTGTGATCGCCGTGACGGTAATGGCCGCGAAGATACCTGGCCGCGCTTCTGGCAACAGCGCGTTGAGGATGATCTGCCGGGTAGTGGCCCCCATAGACTGGGTGGCCTCGATAATGCCGCGGTCCACTTCTCGCAAGGCGGTTTCGACCAGGCGGGCAAAGAACGGCGTGGCGCCCACGACCAGCGGCGGAATCGCGCCTGCGATGCCCAGCGAGGTGCCGGTGATCAGGATGGTCAGCGGGATCATCACAATCAGCAGAATGATGAACGGGAGGGAGCGCAGTACGTTCACCACGAATGACAGCAAGGCGTACATGCCGCGTTGTTCGAACAGCTGCCGCGGGCCGCAGAGGAACAGCAGCACGCCCAGCGGCAAGCCGAGCAATACCGTGAACAGCAGCGAGCCGCCGAGCATCAGCAGGGTGTCGACTGTGGCAAGCCAGATGTCGCTCCAGTCGATGTTGGCAAAGAATTCAATCACCGCAATACCTCCATATGTACGTCCGCTTGTGCGAAGCGGGCGAACGCTGCGTCCATGTCGCCGCCCGTGATCGCCAGCGTCAGCTGCCCGTAAGGGGCATCCTTGATGCGGTCGATACGGCCAGCGAGGATGCTGTAGTCCACGCCCGTTTCCCGGGCTACGGTACCCAGCAGTGGTGCATAGGTGGCTTCGCCCTGGAAGGTCAGGCGCACGATGCGCCCTGGCACATGAGCGAAATCGTCGCGCTGCTCGCTTTCGTCGATCTGCTCGTCCTCCTGCACAAAGCGCTTGGTAGTGGGATGGGTGGGGTGCAGGAACACCTCGGCTACCGGCCCCTGTTCCACGATGCGCCCGGCATCCATCACGGCTACCTGATCACATACACGCCGGATCACGTCCATCTCGTGGGTGATCAACACGATAGTGAGGTTCAGTTCGCGGTTGATCTCGGCCAGCAGGCGCAGCACCGAGGCTGTGGTTTGAGGGTCCAGTGCGCTGGTGGCCTCGTCGCACAGCAGAATTTTCGGCTGGGTGGACAACGCGCGAGCGATGCCTACCCGTTGCTTCTGCCCGCCAGACAGTTGCGCCGGAAACTTGCGCGCATGTTCGCTCAAACCGACCCGCGCGAGCAGGCTGGCGACGCGCTTGTCGATTTCAGCAGACGGAAGTTCGCCCGCCAGGCGCAGCGGCAGCGCAACGTTGTCGGCCACGGTTTTCGACGCCAGCAGGTTGAAGTGCTGGAAGATCATGCCTACCTGCTGGCGCAGCCGGCGCAGGCGGTCTGCGCCATAGGCAGTCACGTCTTCGCCATCGACGAGGATGGTACCGCCGCTGGGCTGCTCCAGGCGGTTGATCAGGCGCAGCAAGGTGCTTTTGCCAGCGCCGGAATGGCCGATCAGGCCGAATACCTGGCCTGAAGGGATCAGTAACCGGGTGGGGTGCAAGGCGGGAATATCCCGGCCTGCCACCCGGTAGGTCTTGTGGACGTCTTGAAACTCGATCACGGGTCACCTGCGTGCCACGCACCCTGAGGTACGTATGGAGGGCGGTTGGCCAAAACCGCGCATTTTAGCCTGAGCAGGCCGCCGCATCAGTATTTCTTTCATGACGGGTTGCCGCAGCCGCTGCGATTCAACGGAACGGGCACCGCCCATGGTGAGTCACTAATCCACGAACCACCATGCGAAGCCCCGAACGGGCATAGCCAGCGAGGATACAACCACATGGCAACCGAAAGCGGAAAACCCAGCGAACTGGCAGGCACCGATGCCCCTGATCGGGCGAACACCAACGACAAGCTGGAACAACTTGAAGCGTTTCGTTCAGACGCCACCGGGCAGGCGCTGCGTACCAATCAGGGTGTGAAGATCAGCGATAACCAGAACACGCTCAGGGTTGGCCCGCGCGGCCCCTCGCTGCTTGAAGACTTCATCATGCGCGAGAAGATCACCCACTTCGACCATGAGCGTATTCCCGAGCGTATCGTGCATGCGCGGGGTTGCGCGGCCCACGGTTACTTCCAGAGCTATGGCTGCCATGCCAGCCTGACCAAAGCCGCGTTCCTGCAGGACCCGAACAAGCAAACCCCGGTGTTCGTGCGCTTTTCCACCGTGCAAGGCCCGCGCGGCTCGGGTGATACCGTGCGCGACGTGCGCGGTTTTGCGACCAAGTTCTATACCGACGAGGGCAACTTTGACCTGGTCGGTAACAACATGCCGGTATTCTTTATCCAGGACGCGGTGAAATTCCCCGACTTCGTTCATGCGGTCAAGCCCGAGCCTCATAACGAGATCCCTACCGGCGGTTCGGCGCACGATACCTTCTGGGATTTCGTGTCGCTGGTGCCGGAGTCCGCTCACATGGTCATCTGGGCGATGTCCGACCGTGCCATCCCCAAAAGCCTGCGTACCATGGAAGGCTTCGGTATTCACACCTTCCGGTTGATCAATACCGAAGGCAAGGCGAGCTTCGTGAAATTCCACTGGAAGCCCAAGCAGGGGGTGTGCTCGTTGGTGTGGGACGAGGCTCAGAAACTGGCAGGCAAGGACACCGACTACCACCGCCGGGACCTGTGGGAAGCCATCGAGATGGGCGACTACCCCGAGTGGGAGCTGGGTGTGCAGATCGTGCCGGAGGAGGACGAGCATAAATTCGAGTTCGACCTGCTCGATCCCACCAAGATCATCCCCGAAGAACTGGTACCCGTGACGCCGCTGGGCAAGCTGGTGCTGAACCGCAATCCGGATAATTTCTTCGCCGAAACCGAGCAGGTCGCGTTCTGCCCCGGCCATATCGTGCCCGGTATCGACTTCACCAACGACCCCCTGCTGCAAGGCCGGCTGTTCTCGTACACCGATACCCAGATCAGCCGCCTCGGCGGGCCGAACTTCCATGAAATTCCTATCAACCGCCCTGTTGCGCCCAACCATAACGGCCAGCGTGATGGCATGCACCGCATGACCATCGACCGCGGCCGGGCTGCGTACGAGCCGAATTCCATTGATGGTGGCTGGCCGAAGGAAACCCCGGCTGGCCCTAAAGACGGCGGGTTCGAGACGTACCAGGAGCGGGTGGAAGGCTACAAGATTCGCGAGCGCAGCGAATCGTTCGGCGATCACTTCTCTCAGGCACGGTTGTTCTTCCACAGCATGAGCGAGCCGGAAAAGGAACACATCATTGCCGCCTACAGCTTCGAGCTGGGCAAGGTCGATCGGGAGTTCATCCGCGCCCGGCAGGTGAATGAGATCCTCGCCAATATCGACCTCACCTTGGCCCAGCGCGTGGCGGCCAACCTGGGCTTGCCTGCGCCCACGGCTGGCACGGTTGACGTGAAGGAGCAGACCCTCAAGGCATCACCCGCGTTGAGCCAGCTGAACCTGCTGGTCGATAACATCAAGGGCCGCAAGATTGCGGTACTAGTGGCCAACGGGGTGGACGACCAGGCGGTAGCCAGCGTGAAAGCCGCGCTTGAAGCCGAAGGTGCCCATGCCAAGGTGCTAGGGCCTACCTCGGCGCCGGTGAAAACCGCGAGTGGCGCTCCATTGGCGGTGGACGCCTCCATGGAAGGGCTGCCCTCCATTGCGTTCGATGCGGTGTGGATTCCCGGCACCCAGCAGTCGGTACAAGCGATGAGCACTGATGGCGTGGCGCTGCACTATGTGCTGGAAGCCTATAAACACCTCAAGGCGATTGGCGTAAGCGACCAGGCCAGGGCGCTGATCGACCAGCTCAAGCTGGAAGAGGATGCAGGCTTGTTGATCGGCGACAACAAGGTCGCGGATTTCATCGCCGCGATCAAGCAGCACCGGGTATGGGCGCGGGAGCCGAAGGCCAAGGCCGTTCCAGCCTGACCGATAGCAGCCAGGCCGGGCCCTGTCGCTACGATCAGGGCTTGGCCGGGCTTAGGATGATCATCGCCGGCTGGTGCTGTTCAATGCGGTGGCCCAGCTTCCACTGCAGGCCTGGCGCACGGCGGTTAACCCGGGTACGGATCAGGGTTCCGAGCCAGGGGATATCGGCCTGGCGCGGCGCCTGCACCACCACGTCACAGTGATAATTCACGATATCAGTCGTGATGTCGTCCAGCTGCGCCCACAACTGATGCAGGTCGCGGGTGGCCAGGGTGATCGGTGTGCTGTTGGCGGCCGGGTCGATCACCCTCGCCACTGGTTTTGCTTCGGCGGCCTTGAGGGCGGCCTCGGCTTTTTCCAGCTCTGCCTTGCGGGCCTGCGCGATGGCACCGTTTACGCCACCAACCAAAGCCGGCGCCTGAGGCATCAGGGAGCGCGCCCGGGCCAGTGCGGTGGCCGCGGCATTCACATCGCCTTTCTGCAGCACGATCTGGCTACGCTTGAGGTAGGCCTCGGCCAGCTGCCGTTGAAGGTTTTCCAGTTGCGGGTCGTCGGGCGTCTTCGCTTGCAACGCCGCCAGTTGGTCCTCGGCGGTGGCCAATTCATTGCTGGCAATGCTTTGCTGCAGTATTTCGACCGCGCTGGGTGGGGCCGGCGGAGCTTCCACCGGCGCGCTCTGGCACCCGGCGAGCGCCAGGGAAAGTGCCGCGATCAGCAGACAACCAGACATGAAAGGCTTCATTGCGCCACTCTCTTTATGGGCAAAATCGAGCAAGTCTACACGCCGGACGGTCGTGCGAAAAAGCCCCCTTTGCACGAGCGTCTCAGGCGCGGCGCGGCAGCGCATAACTGAGCAGGAACAAGGCAGCCGCGCACACCACGATCGAGGGCCCGGCGGGTGTGTCCTTGAACCACGAGGCTGCCAGCCCGCCACACACGGCCACTACACCCAGCAGGCTCGCCCCAAGGGCCATTTGCTCGGGTGAGCGAGCATGTCGCTGGGCGGCTGCCGCCGGGATGATGAGCAACGATGTGATCAACAGCACGCCCACGATCTTCATGGCCACGGCGATCACGATCGCGATGAGCAGCATAAGGCCCATGCGTAACGGCGCCACCGGAAGGCCCTCTACCCGGGCCAGCTCTTCGTGAACCGTGATCGCGATAAGCGGGCGCCAGAGCACGAACAGCAGCACAAGGACCAGGGCGCTGCCGCCCAGTATCCAGCCAAGGTCGGTGGCGTTCATGGCCAGCAGATCCCCGAACAGGTACCCCATGAGGTCAATGCGCACGTCGCGCATGAAGCTGAGTGCTACCAGCCCCAACGAGAGCGTGCTTGGCGCCAGTATGCCCAGCAGCGTGTCGGACGCCAAAGGCTGGCGCTGTTGCAAGGTCACCAGCACGACCGCCAGCAGCAGGCAGCCGGCCGTGACCGCCAGTGTGGGGCTTACTTGCAAGGCCAGGCCCAGCGCCACGCCCAGCAGCGCGGCGTGGGACAAGGTGTCGCCGAAATAAGCCATTCGCCGCCATACCACAAAAGAACCCAGCGGGCCGGCCACTACCGCCAGGGCCAGGCCGGCGGCGAGCGCGTAAATCAGGAAGTCATCCATGCTTGCACTGCTCCCCGTGCTGGTGGGCGTGCCCTTCTACCACTTCGCCGTGCAGCGTGTGGGCATGATCGTGATGGTGGTGATAGATCGCCAGCCCAGGCGCGTGTTCGCCGAACAATTCGATGAACGCCGGGTCGCCGCTGACCTGTTCCGGGTGGCCAGAGCAGCACACGTGGTGGTTCAGGCACACCACTTGGTCGGTGGTGCTCATCACCAGGTGAAGATCATGAGACACCATCAGCACGCCGCAGCCATGGCGGTCGCGCAAGCGGGTGATCAGCCGGTAAAGCTCCGCCTGCCCGGCGACATCTACCCCTTGCACCGGCTCGTCGAGCACCAGCAGTTCTGGTTCGCGCAACAAGGCGCGCGCCAGCAATACCCGCTGCATTTCGCCTCCGGAGATGGTTTGTACCGGCTTGTCGATCACCTGCGCAGCGCCTACCTCATCCAATGCGGCCTGGGCCTTCGCTCGATTGACGCCTGGGAGCAACCGCAGGAAGCGGACTACCGTCAGTGGCAGGGTTTGCTCGACCTGAAGTTTTTGCGGCATGTAGCCGATGCGTAGCCGCGGCCTGCGCCACACCGAACCGCTGGTGGGCTGCAACAAGCCGAGTACCGCTCGCACCAGCGTTGTTTTGCCAGCGCCATTGGGGCCGATCAGGGTCACGATTTCTCCCGGGCGCACGCGCAGGTCGATGCGCTCCAGGGTGGGTTGGCCGGCAAAGGTGACCGACACCTGGTCCAGGCGGATGAGAGCGTCGTTCATCAGGCCGCCTTGCAGCTGGCGCAGAGGCCCACCACCTCGACCGTCTGGGCCTCGACCGCGAAGCCGATACCGGCAGCGCCGTGGTTGATTGCCTCGCTGATGGGAGCGTCTTCCAGCTCCACTGCCACATGGCATACCCGGCAGATCAGGAACTGCCCCTGGTGTGCATGTTCGGGATGGGCGCATCCCATGAAGGCATTGAGCGACGCGATGCGGTGAACCAGGCCATTCTCGAGCAGGAAATCCAGCGCGCGATACACGGTGGGCGGTGCAGCGCGGCGGCCGTCCTGCTCACTCAATACGCCCAGGATATCGTAGGCTCCCAAGGGCTTGTGGCTCTGCCATACCAGTTCCAGCACGCGGCGCCGCAGGGCAGTGAGGCGCAAGCCTTTCTGTGCGCACAGTGTGTCGGCTTCCGTGAGAGCGGAATGCACGCAGTGGGAGTGGTCGTGGGGGCGGTTGGCCAGGGGCGTGATAAACATGAGCGGGACGCATCGGTATGGAGACGTTATTATGTTACCCCTTTCTGCGTCTGAAGGTGTCTACCGTGTCTCGGCTTTTTTCATGGGTTGCAGGCTGCATGCTCGGCTTGAGTATCAGCCCCTTCGCTTGCGCGGACCTGAACGTGCTGACCAGTATCAAACCGCTGCAGCTGATTGCCGCCGCGGTGCAGGATGGCGCGGGCACACCTGACGTGCTGCTGCCTCCGGGCGCATCGCCTCATAACTACGCACTGCGGCCCTCCGAAGTTCGCAAGCTGGCTGGCGCCGACCTGGTGTACTGGATCGGCCCGGACCTCGAAGGGTTCCTGCAACGCCCCTTGTCACAGCGCACATTGCCCAGCGTGGCGGTGCAGACCTTGCCTGGCTTGCACCTGCGCCACTTCAGCAAAGACAGCCATTCTCATGAAGAGGACGCCGACGAGCACGATCACGATCATCGGCCGGGCTCGCTGGACGCGCACCTGTGGCTCGATACCGTCAACGCCCGGGTGATTGCCGAAAAAATGGCCTCGGATTTTGCCAAGGCGGACCCGGCCAACACGCAGCGGTACCAGCACAACCTCGCCGCTTTTTCGCAACGCCTGGATCAGTTGGACGCCCGCATCCGTCAGCGCCTGGCCGGTGTAGCGGATAAACCTTACTTCGTGTTTCACGAGGGCTTCGATTATTTCGAACAAGCCTACGGGCTGAAGCACGCCGGCGTGTTCACCGTGGCGGCAGAGGTACAGCCTGGAGCAGCACACGTGGCGGCCATGCGCGCCAGGCTCACCGAGGCAGGGAAGAGTTGTGTGTTCAGCGAACCCCCGGCGCGCCCGCGGCTGGCCGAAACCTTGACCGCCGGTTTGCCCGTGCGGCTGGCCGAGCTGGACGCGCTGGGTGGCTTCGAAGAAGCGAGCCCGCAAGGTTATGAGCTGCTACTGCAGCGCCTTGCGGATAACCTTGCTGGCTGCCTCGAGCAGCTTTGAGTCAGAGTGCGAACGGCAGCGCCAGCGTGACGTGCTGGCGTTGCGCGAGGCGCTGTTCAAACTCTGCAGGGTCGTGAATCAGCACGTCACGGCCAGCGAAGGATTGCGCCGCGATCAGCCGCGACAGCCAGAAGCGCACACAAGCGATGCGCAGCATGACCGGCCACAGCTGCACTTCGGCGGGCGTAAAGCGGCGCAGCCGCGCGTAGCCCGCAAGCAGCGCATTGGCCAGGGGGGGTTGCAATTGCCCGTCGGGGCCAGAGCACCAGTCGTTCAATGTAATGGCCACGTCGTACAGCATGGGGCCCGCGCTGGCGTTGTAAAAGTCGATCACCCCGGTGAGATGGGTGCCTTCGAACATGGCGTTGTCGCGGAAGAGGTCCCCATGCAGGTTGGCCGTGGGCAGCGCAAGGATGGCTTCGCGGTGCTGGGTGATCTCCTTCAGGGCATTGCCAAGCAGCGTGGCAGGCTCGGGCGCCATGCCTTGCACCAGCCGCTCGCCTTCCTTGAGCATCCAGGTCATGCCGCGGTCGGTACGCCGGTGGAGGATTCTATCGCGGGTAGCCAGGTGCAGCTGCGCCAGAAAGCCCCCTACTTCCAAACAGTGCTGGGCGTTGGGCTCGGCGATGTGTTTGCCTGCCAGCCGGGGCTGCAGCAGGGCCGGCTTGCCAGCAAGTTGCCGCAGGGCGATGCCGTCGCGCGCGGGTATTGCGAAGGGCACCGGCAGCTGGGCCTGATGCAGCACTTCCAGCAGCTCGACAAAAAATGGCAAGTCCTGCGTGGGCCCGCGCTCCACCAGGGTAAGTACGAACTCACCCTTTTCCGCGCTTACGAAGAAGTTGCTGTTTTCGGTGCCAGCGGCAATCCCCTGGAAATCCCGCAGCCGGCCCAGGTCGTAGGCTTCAAGGAAGGTTTCGAGTTGCGGGCGCGACAGCGGTGTAAACACGGACATGTGGATTCAGGGCCTGAAGAGCCACCGGTAGCCGGCGGCTGAGGGTTAAATGAACGCGGGCGAGTTTACCACTTGAAGATTTCCCATTGGGGAATGAGCATGTCGGGCTGGTCGGAGCGGATGAAGTTGGGGCTGGTGCCGTCGGCGCGCACAAGGAAATACGGCTTGCCATGTTTGGGCGTTACCTTCACGGCATACAGGAAGCCGTTCTGCCGATACTCCTGGATAGTCTTGTCGCCGTCCTGGCGAATGGTAACGTCCGGGTCCGCCGAGGGCGCGTCGTCAGCGGCCATTGCGGCCATCGGCGCGGCAAGCAGCAGGCCGGTGAGCATCAAGCGTTTCAGCGTGCACATGATAACCTTGTCCTTTTGTGGTCCATTGAACCGGTATTCTAGCGCCGGCAACGTCCTAAAGGTTGATTCTGCTCATGACCCAAGCGCCTCTCGTTCTGGTAGACGGCTCGTCCTACCTGTACCGCGCCTTCCATGCCCTGCCCCCGTTGACCACGTCCAAAGGCTTGCCTACCGGCGCGGTAAAAGGCGTGTTGAACATGCTTCGCAGCCTGCGCAAGCAATACCCCGACAGCCCCTTCGCGGTGGTTTTCGATGCCAAGGGCGGGACCTTCCGGGACGAGCTGTTCGCCGAGTACAAGGCCAACCGGCCAAGCATGCCCGACGACTTGCGCGTGCAGGTGGAACCCCTGCATGCCTCGGTGAAGGCTAGCGGTTATCCCCTGCTGTGCGTCGATGGCGTGGAAGCCGATGATGTGATCGGCACCCTTGCTCGAATAAGCGCCGCGCAAGGCCGGCCGGTGGTGATCTCCACAGGCGACAAGGATATGGCGCAACTGGTGGACGAGCACATCACGCTTGTGAACACCATGACCGGCACGGTGCTCGACATCCCGGGTGTGCGCGAGAAGTTTGGTGTGGGCCCCGAGCACATCATCGACTTCCTGGCGCTGATGGGCGACAAGGTCGACAACATTCCTGGCGTACCGGGCGTGGGCGAAAAAACAGCCCAGGGCTTGTTGCTGGGTATCGGCGGCGGCTTGGCCGAGCTGTACGAAAACCTGGACAAGGTGCCAACGCTGGCGATTCGCGGGGCCAAATCGCTGCCCGCCAAGCTGGAGGAACACCGGCAGATGGCGTTCCTCTCCTACGAGCTTGCCACGATCAAGACAGACGTCATGCTGGACGTTACCGTTGACGAGCTGATGTGCGGCGAGCCGGACCGGGAAATGCTCGCGGCGCTGTATTCGGAGCTGGAGTTCAAGAGCTGGCTCGAAGAGCTCAAGCGCGACGCGCACGCCACCAGCGCACCATTGCAGTTGGCCGACGCGCCCCCGGCCGTAGAGCCTACGTACGAAATCGTGCTCGACGAGGTGCAGTTCGAGCTGTGGCTGGAAAAGCTGCGCAACGCCGAGCTGTTTTCGTTCGATACCGAAACCACGGGGCTCGATGCCCAAGTGGCCGAACTGGTAGGGTTGTCCTTCGCGGTCCAGCCGCACGAAGCCTGTTATATCCCGCTGACGCACTCTTACATGGGCGTGCCACGCCAGCTCGATCGCGACACTGTGCTGATGGCGCTCAAGCCGCTGCTGGAAGACCCGAACACGCTCAAGGTGGCCCAGCACGCCAAATACGACATCAATATTCTGGCGAACTGCGCGATCGGTGGTGATCTGGACGAAGGCATCACCGTCCGCGGCGTGGCGTTCGACACCATGCTCGAGTCGTACGTATTGGATTCCACCGCCACGCGCCATGACATGGACAGCCTGGCGGCGAAATACCTGAACCACCAGACCATTCTGTTCACCGATGTTGCCGGCAAGGGCGCCAAGCAGGTCACATTTGACCAGGTGCCGCTGGAGCAGGCCGGGCCGTACGCTGCCGAGGATGCGGACGTTACGCTGCGGCTGCATCAAACCCTCGCGCCTCGCCTGGCGGCTGTGCCTAGCGTGGAAAGCGTATTGCACGATATTGAAATGCCGTTGGTCCCCGTGCTGGCCCGGATGGAGCGCACCGGTGCCTTGGTGGACGCGAGCCTGCTGGCCATACAAAGCGCAGAGTTGGGCGAAAAGCTGGTGGCGCTGGAGCACGAGGCCTATGCCATCGCCGGGGAGGAATTCAACCTCGGCTCTCCCAAGCAGTTGGGCGTGATCCTTTACGAAAAACTGGGTATGCCGGTTATCAGCAAAACCGCCAAGGGGCAGGCCTCCACAGCCGAAGCCGTGTTGGCCGAGCTGGCTGAGCAGGATTACCCCCTGCCGCGCGTACTGATGCAGTACCGAACGCTGAGCAAGCTCAAAAGCACCTATACCGACAAGCTGCCCGAACAGATCAACCCTCGCACCGGGCGGATTCACACCTCGTATCAGCAAGCAGTAGCCGCGACCGGGCGTCTTTCATCAAGCGATCCGAACCTGCAGAACATACCCATCCGCACCGCCGAGGGCAGGCGCATCCGCCAAGCCTTCATCCCAGCGCCAGGGTACAAACTGCTGGCTGCGGACTACTCCCAGATCGAGTTGCGGATCATGGCCCACCTGGCCCGCGATGAAGGCTTGCTACATGCCTTCCAGAACGACCTGGATGTGCACAAGGCGACCGCCGCCGAAGTATTTGGCGTGGAGCTGGACGCGGTCACCAATGATCAGCGCCGTAGCGCCAAGGCGATCAACTTTGGCTTGATCTACGGGATGAGTGCCTTTGGCCTGGCCAAGCAGATCGGCGTGGACCGCAAGCAATCCCAGGATTACATCGACCGTTATTTCACCCGCTACCCCGGGGTGCTGGCCTATATGGAGCGCACCCGCGCCCAAGCGGCAGAAAAAGGCTATGTGGAAACACTGTTCGGCCGGCGGCTGTATGTGCCGGACATCAACGCGAAAAATCCGGCCCTGCGCCGCGGTGCCGAGCGGGCCGCCATCAACGCACCGCTGCAAGGTACTGCGGCGGATATCGTAAAGCGCGCCATGGTGGCTGTAGACAACTGGCTGGCCGAATCTGGCCTGGACGCCAGGATGATTCTTCAGGTGCACGACGAACTTGTACTGGAAGTGCGTGAAGACCTTGTGCCGCTGGTGCGTGAGCAGATCCAGCCCCACATGGCAGGCGCTGCTGCGCTGGATGTGCCGTTGCTGGTGGAAGTAGGCGAGGGAAATAACTGGGATGAGGCGCACTGATCCGCTGATCAGATTATGAAACCTTGCCGTTATTGCGATTTATTAGCATCGGCAAGGAACTAAAGCTGTGAATTATTGCTCTGACGCTGTGAATGGCTGTGAAGCCCTTCATGCTCCTATGTTGTGTTAAGTGTTGGCAGATATCCGGCCCGTGCGAGCGGCCCGGAACTTGAACCCCGAACTTCTCCCTCCCCATATGAAGTTTGGGGTTTTTTTTGCCTTTTTTGCGCGTTACGCCTCTGCCGCTTCCTTGGGCAGCAGGTCCAGCCAGCCGGCCAGTACTTCATACGCCTCGTCGGTGCCGCTGCGCTTGGGGGCGGAAAACAATTGCGCGGTGACGCCGGTACCCCAGCCTTTGCGGATCTCGGTTTGCACCTTGAGCAGCGTATTTTTGGCGGCGCCGTAGGTAAGCTTGTCGGCTTTGGTCAGCAGGATATGCATCGGCATGCCGCTGGCGACCGACCAGTCGAGCATCATTTTGTCGAAGTCGGTCATGGGGTGGCGCACGTCCATCAGCAGAATGATGCCCTTGAGGCTCTCCCGGCTGCCCAGGTAGGCTTCCAAGTGTTTCTGCCAGTGCTGCTTGAGCGGGATCGGCACCTTGGCATAGCCATAACCGGGAAGGTCAACCAGGCGACGGTAGTCATCGAGCTGGAAGAAGTTAAGCAGCTGCGTGCGCCCCGGTGTTTTGGACGTTCGCGCCAGGCTGGCATGGGTAAGGGTATTGAGTGCACTGGATTTGCCAGCATTCGAGCGCCCGGCAAAGGCGACTTCAAAGCCTTGGTCGTCGGGGCACTGGTCGACTTTGGCGGCACTGAGCATGAAGGAAGCTTGCTGGCAGAGGCCAAGCACTGGGTTTTTGAACGACATTGGAATCCTGAGGGCGCAAGCGCCATGGCACATTGCGCGGCAGTATATCGTCTGAGCCGCCCTGCTGTCGTCGCCGTGCGGCAGGCCCTCGTAACAACTACGAATGCATTGTTACTTGCCATGCCAGCCGCAGCAATGTATTGAAGGCCATCCCTAAATGCCCAGGAGTTAAGCATGCGTAATCTGTTCATCGGCGCGGTAATGGCGCTGGCCAGCCTGTTCGGCGTCGCCGCCCACGCAGATGACATCCAGGCCGGCAAGCCGTACACCGTGCTTGAGAGCCCGGTACCGGTAGCCGAGCCAGGCAAGATCGAGGTTGTGGAGCTGTTCTGGTATGGCTGCCCCCATTGCTATGCCTTCGAGCCCACCATCAACCCATGGATCGAAAAACTGCCAGCCGATGTGCATTTCATTCGCATACCGGCCATGTTCGGCGGTATCTGGGATGTGCACGGCCAGATGTTCGTTACCCTCGAAATCATGGGCGTCGAGCACAAGGTTCACACCGCGGTGTTCGATGCCATCCACAAGGAACACAAGATGTTCAAGACGCCTGAAGAGATGGCGGACTTCGTAGCCACCCAGGGCGTGGATAAGGCCAAGTTCCTTGAAACCTACAATTCCTTCGCTGTGAAGGGCATGGTAGTCAAGTACAAGAAGCTGGCGGTGAATTACGGCGTAACGGGCGTGCCGACCATGATCGTGAACGGGAAATACCGTTTCGATCTCGGTTCGTCGGGCGGGCCTGAAGAAACGCTGAAAGTGGCCGATACGCTGATCGAGAAAGAGCGTGCGGCCAAGGGCGCCGGCCAATAACCCCCCCGTAATGCCTCTCTCGCACCCCTGCCCGGCAGGGGTGCGCTTATGCTCCGCTCCGTTCCTCCTGCGCGCCGGCCTCGTTTTCCCATGACAGATGAAGCCCAGCGCTGGAAAGAAAAATACCTCCAAAGCATCGAAGCCCAGGAAAAGCTCGAGCGTCGCTGGAATGCCCGGCTTGACCTGCTTCGTCAGGGGCTTGTGCGCAGCACGCTGGCCGCGGAGGGCTCGGACAAGGCGGTAGATGAGTGCATGAAGGAAATGCGCGAGGTTGTGCGCAGTGACAACATGGACGCCGGCCTCGCCAGCCTTATTCCTCGCCTTGAAAAGGCCGTGCTCGACTCCGAGCAGCGGCGTGAAACCCGGCTCGAGCAAGTCAGTACGGCGGTCAGCAAGCTGGTAGAGCAACTGCAAGCCCTTCCGTTACCGCGTGACGCCGCCAAACCCCTCAAGAAGTTCGCCGGTAGCCTGGACAAACGGCTGTCGCAGGGGCGTGAACTGCCCATTTTGCTGAGTGAGCTAAGCGCGCTTCAGGGCTATGCCCTGGCCCTGCTGGACCCGTCGTTGTCCGCCGCCAGGCCTGGCCTGCTGGAGCGCCTGTTCGGCCATCGTGAGGCGGACCCTGCCCCTCAGGCACCTTTATCGGTGGCGGAGCTGTCGCCCACGGTTGAGGCCGAGCCAATGCCTGTGCTCGCTTCGCCTCTGCTCGGGGGGCCGCTACCGTGCCCGGCCAACGATGAGCCGGAACTGGAAGACCAGCCACGGCTTCTGATCATCGAGGCGCCAAGGGAACTGCCAGCGCCAGGCCGCGATGAAATTGGCGCTGCGCAGCCGATCGCTGACGAAACGCCTCCTGACAACGGGCCTGATTCGCTGGCCCGGGAACCGGAAGCAGTGCCAGAGGCCCAGGCTGGGTTCGAGGAGCCGCCGCTCGCGCTGGAGCTTGCTGTCGCTGACAGTCCGGCGGCCGACATTGAAGCCTTCGCCCCGACCTATCCCCAGGCCCTGCAACTGGCCCCTATCAGCGTGCTGGACATCCTGCCCCTTCCCCGGGAAATGGCCGAAGCCTTTGCAAATGCCCCAGACGCCGAGCCCACCGAAGCCCAAGGCTTTGCGCTCGCGGTGAGCCACGAGCCTACCTACAGCTCGGTGGCCACTCACATCGAGGGTACCTTGTTGAAAATGCTCGATGACCTGGTGTTGCCGCAGAAGCTCCAGGAAAAAGGCGAATCCATGCGCGAGCGGCTCGAGCATGGTTTGAACTGGTACGAACTGCTGCCATTGCTGGACGATCTGGCGGTGATGATGCTGGCGATCAGTGATAACGGGCAGCAGGAACTGCAACGTTACCTGGAACAGATCAATGAACGCCTCGCCTGGTTTCACGGCCAGCTTCAGGAAGCGAGCCAAGGCCATGCTGAAAGCCAGGATGAAGCACGGCAGCTGGATACTGACTTGCGTGAGCAGGTGGGTGGGTTGCATGAAAGCGTGGCCGAAGTGGGTGATGCCGATGGCTTGAAGCGCTTGCTGGAGTCTCGATTGGACGGCTTGCTGGGTTCGGTGGACGAGCATCGGCGGCGCCGGGAGGCACGCGAGGAGGAAGTGGCCGAGCGTATGCGAGGGCTTTCCGAGCGGGTAGCGAGCATGGAACGCGAAGCGGAAGCCTACCGCGATGTGCTGGAAGAGCAACGGCAGAAGGCCCTGCTGGATCCGTTGACCGCGCTGCCCAACCGGGCAGGCCTCAATGAACGGCTGGAGCAGTTGGTGGCCCAGCGCGAAGCCCACGACACGCCTGCCCAGGTGGCGATCATGGACCTGGACCATTTCAAGTCGATCAATGACGGTTACGGGCACCTTGCCGGGGATCGGGTGCTGAAGATTGTTGCCGACCAGCTGCGCCGACAGTTGCGCGAGGGTGATTACCTGGCCCGCTTTGGCGGCGAGGAGTTCGTGGCGCTGTTCCCTGACTCCGCGCCTGAGGCCGCCCATGAGGTGCTGGAGAAGATGCGTCAAGTGATCGAGGCCTGCCCTTTCCACTTCAAGGGCATGCGCATCGTGGTGACGGTGTCGATCGGTACTGCGGCACTGCGCGCACGAGAACAGGCTGAAACTGCGCTCAAACGCGCGGATCAGGCCCTGTACCTGGCCAAGGATACGGGCCGTAACCGCATAGAAAGCGGCTGACCCTGCATCGACGCGGCAGGCATGTAAACTAACGGTTTTCTGCGGATGCCTTGTAAACCATGAACCTGCAAAACATGGCCTGGTTGGCCTTGGTAGCGCTATTGGCAGGGTGCGCCAACACGCTGCGCGTGGATACCAGCCACCCTTCCGCCAACTACGACAGCCGCGTTCAGTTCGTGGTGATGCACTACACGGCTGCGCCGCTGGACCGCTCGCTTGCGCTGCTCACTCACGGTGAAGTCAGTGCCCACTACTTGATCGGCGATGGCCCCGCCACGGTTTACCGCCTCGCGGATGAACGTTATCGCACCTGGCACGCTGGGGAGAGCGAGTGGGACGGCCGCACCTGGCTCAACTCCAGTTCGATCGGTATCGAAATCGTGAACCCCGGTTATCGCGATACGCCACAGGGGCGAGAGTGGTATCCGTACAGTGAGGCGCAGGTGCAAGCGCTTCTGGCCTTGCTCAAGGACATTCGCACCCGCTATCGCATCGACCCGGCCTACTTTGTGGGGCATAGCGACATTGCCCCTTTGCGCAAGCTCGATCCGGGGCCGCTGTTTCCCTGGCAACGCCTCGCCCAGGAAGGCTTCGGGTTATGGCCGGACGCTGGCGCGGTGAGCCGGGCACAACAGTCGTTCGCTCAGGCGCTGCCTGGCATTGCCTGGTATCAGGAACAACTGGCGAGGGTGGGTTATGCCGTGGTGCGCAGCGGCGAGCTGGACGTGACCACCCGCCACGTGCTCGCCGCGTTTCAGATGCACTATCGCCCAGCACGCTACGATGGGCTACCTGACGCCGAAACCGCAGCATTGCTCCAAGTATTGGCAGGCATGCGCGGCCAGCCTAGATAGGCAGGGCCATGTAGAACTGCGTACCCTGGCCGGGCCGCGAATATACGCCCATGCGCCCGCCGTGCAGCTGCACGATTTCCTTGCACAGCGCCAGCCCCAACCCCGCTCCGCCTTTCTTGCGCCCTACCTGCACGAAAGGCTCGAAAATCCGCCCCTGTTGGCCATAGGCAATGCCTTCGCCGTTGTCTTCGACGCTGATGATCACCCGCTCCGCATGGCGACGGGCCTGCAAACGGATATGCCCGTTGCTCGGGGTATGGCGCAGAGCGTTATCGATCAGGTTGTCCAGCACGCGGTCCAGCTGCGCTTCGTCGGCGTGCAGGCGCGGCAGGTTCTCGTGAGGCTCGATAGTGAGCTCTAGACCTTGCTCGGCCGCGGCTTCGCTGTAGCGGTCGCGGGCCCGGAGCAGCAAATCGTCGATTGAACACGGGCCTAGCGTCAGCTTTTGTAACCCACTCTGGTACCGAGAGAAGTTCAGCAGGTCGTTGATCAGCTGCACCAGCCGCTGCATTTCCTCGTTGACGGTTTTAAGCAGGTCCGCTTCCCGGGATTGGGCTTCGAAGCGCACGCGTTCCTGCAGCAGCCCGAACGCCATATGCATGCCGGTGACGGGTGTGCGCAGTTCATGGGAGGCACGCAAGACGAACTCGCTGCGCACGCGTTCGAATGCGCGCTGCTCGGTCACGTCGTGCAACACCATGACCGCGCCGAGGATGTCGCCTTGCACGTGGCTTACGGGTGTGAGGCTGTATGCCAGCAACCGCGTCTCGCCGTCCACTTCAAAGCTGAGGTCCTCGGGGGCGCGCTCCAAAGTGCCGCCGCGCAATACAGTGTGCAGCTGGGCGTCAAGGTCGGGGCGGCCCAGCGCAGCACCCAGGCTAAGCCCCTTGCGGTCGGTGTCCCAGCCGAGCTGGCGCTGGGCAACCGGGTTAAGGTGCTCAAGCAGCCCTTGGCGATCAATCATCAGCAAGCCGTCATCAATGCTGTCGAGCACAGCCTGCATGCGCTGTTGGCCTGCGATCAATTCATTCACATTGGTGGCTTGATGGTTGCGTAACGCCTCGGCCATGGACGCAAAGCGGTCGCTCAGCCGGTTCATCTCTATTGCGCCAGACTCTGGCAGCGCCACGTCATACCGGCCGTGGCTGATCTCGTCTGCGGCATTGGCCAAGGCCTCGATTGGCTCACCGAAGCGCCGCGCAATGCGGTGTGCCGTGATAAAGCCGACGCATAGCACGGCGATGCCTACCAGGCCCAGTAATGCGGATATCCATTGCGCGCGAGTGTGGGAGGCGTGCTCATTGGCGGTAATGCTTTCCAGCGAGGCTTTATACGCATCGATCAGATCGTTGCGCACGGCATTGAAGGCGGTACCGAGGGCCTTGTCCGCACGGGCATTCGCGCCTATGCGCATCACCTCGTCGAAGCGCTGCTGGAATACCTGATAGTGCTCGCCGATCTGCTCGAAATGCCTCAGTTGCTCGGGCGTACCTGTGGCTTTTGCCTGCTCCAGCGTTTGGGTGAACTGCCGCTCGGCTTGCTCGAATGCTTCAGGGTCTGGCGAGTCTGCCCATACGATAGATAACTGATCGCCCAGTAATTGGCGCAGGCGCAGGCCGCTTTCCAGGGTATGGAAGCTACCCTGCAACAGCGATTGCTGGCTGGAGGCCATTTGCATCACGCTCACCAGGCCCAGCACCAGCCCTACCAGCGCTACGGTAATGAGCGCTGAGATACTGAGGAAAAGCCGGGTCCGCAACTTCATCCACGGCATCACAGATTGTATTGCTTACGTTTGCGGTACAGCGTGGAGGCATCGATGCCGAGTGTCCTGGCTGCCTGGTCCAAGGTGTCGCTATTAGCCAGCACCGCGCCGATGTGCGCCTTTTCGAGCTCATCAAGGCTAAGCGCCGCGCCAACCCGAGGCGCGTTGTTCGTTGGCTGTTCGGCCATACCCAGGTGGCTGACTTCAACGCGTTCCTGAGGGCAGATGATGCTCGCCCGCTCGATCACGTTGCGCAGCTCCCGGATGTTGCCAGGCCAGCGGTAGTTCAACAACGCCGACCGGGCTTCCTCGCTGAACGTGCGAGCAGGGCGCGCATATTCCTTCACGAAACGGGCGAGGAAGCGATCCGCGAGGGTAAGGATGTCTTCGCTGCGCTCGCGCAAAGGCGGCAAATGCAAAGTGATGACGTTCAGGCGGTAAAGCAGGTCTTCCCGGAAACGCCCGTCCTTGACCATGTCTTCCAGGTTCAGGTTGGTGGCCGCCAGAATACGCACATCTGCCCGGCGGGTGACCGGGTCACCGACGCGCTCGTACTCCTTGTCCTGAATGAACCGTAGCAATTTAGGCTGCAGGGTGAGCGGGAAATCGCCGATTTCGTCCAGGAACAATGTGCCGCCGTCGGCCTGGTTTACTCGGCCGAGCGTGCTCTCGCTGGCGCCGGTGAACGCCCCCCGGCTATGGCCGAAGAGTTCGCTTTCCATCAGGTCTGCCGACAGTGACGGGCAGTTGATGGTGACACACGCTTTTTTAGCGCGCTTGCTCCACCCGTGGATAGCCCGGGCGAGTTCGCCTTTGCCAGTTCCCGATTCACCAAGGATCAGTATGTTCGCGTCGGTATTGGCAACCTGGCGAGCGGTTTCCAGCACCACCATCATGGCTGGGCTGTGGGAATCCAGGCCGTCCTTTGGCTTACGGATCTGGCCTTCCAGTGCTTCCAGGCGTTGCGACAGCTGACGCACTTCCAGTTGCTTGGCCGTGGCGAGGCGAAGCTGATCGGGGCTGCAGGGTTTTACCAGGTAGTCCGCCGCGCCGGCCTGGATCGCATCGACTGCCGTATCGACGGCCGAGTGTGCGGTCACAATCACTACACGCATCCAGGGGGCCAGGGTGCGCATTTGCGCAAGCACGTCCAGGCCGTTGTCCTCGCCCAAGCGAAGGTCGAGAAAACACAGGTCGAACACCTGGCGTTGCAACAACGCTTCGGCCTGGGCCGCGCTGCTCGCTGTGGCGACACTGTAGCCTTCGTCTTCTAGGCAGTAGCGGAAGGTGCGAAGAATGGCTGCTTCATCATCAACCAGCAGAATACGGCCTTGATGATCCGCACCAGATTCCATTTTCCTACGCTCCTTAAATAAAGATCTTCTCTTAGTCCGAGAATTATCGGGCAAGTTGCAATGTCAATTCTGAACGATTTCACCCCTCACAGGGTAGCGCTCACTTGCAGTGCCTTTGATCGAGGCTGGGTTACCCGTGAGGCATTACGTTGGAGGAAGCATGACGGGATATCACACGGCATTGGCGCGATACGCGTTCGCAGCCGCTTTAGGCAGCACCGTTGCACTGGGAGCGGCTACCGTGCGCGCCGATGCGCTGACCGATGCTCGAACCGAAGGCGCTACCGGCACAGCATTGGCGCTTAACCGGGAACTGGCCAATGAAAAGATAGAGGTGAGGGTGGCCGGTGCTCGTGTAGTGCTCAACGGCGTGGTGGCGAGCGAGCAGAACAAAGCCTTGGCGGCTGCGCTTGCAATAGCTGTGAGCGGAAGCGATAGCGTGGACAACAAACTTGCCGTCGACCCGTCGCTTGCGGAGCGCCCGCCGGTCAAATCCCCGCAGCAGATCGCACTGGATGACCTGACGCTGGCTTCGGCGATTCGCTCTCGCCTGGCCTGGAGTGTACCTACTACAGACGCACCGATAGAGGTGAGTGTGGATGGAGGCGTGGTAACCCTGAAGGGCCAGGCTATCACCGCGCAAGCCAAGGAATGGGCAGGTACGCTGGCGGCAAGTACGGATGGGGCCATAGTGGTCAATAACCTGATCAGCCTGCGGGCAGCGGATACGCGTACAAGTGAGGCCGAGAACCAGGCACGGCTACCGGACGAAGCGGTCAGTGATGCCTGGATCGCAAGCAAGGTGGCCCGCAGTTTTCAGTACGAGCGCTCGCTCGACGCCCTGCGCCTGGATGTGAAGGCCCGCGAAGGGATCATTACGCTTTCTGGTGAAGTGGATAGCCAGCCGCAAAAGGCGCACGCCGTCGCAATAGCGAGCCAGATCCGTGGAGTCAGAGGCGTGGACGCGGACCTGGTCAAGGTTGGGACCAGGGCGGCTTTATAGCCCGGCATAATGCCATCATGCAAAACGCCCGGAGATTCATCGGGCATCGTGCAGGTTGCGTACCGAGCGAGGCGCTTTAGCCGCCGCAAGTGCCCGTAATATAAGACTTTTCCTACAAATCGAAAGCTGGCATGCAGCCTGCAATATACCCCTCAAACGCATCGGCATGTGATGCAGCAGATTTCGGAGGGGTGAACATGAAACAGCCAGGTCAACGCAATGCTTCGGTCTCTTTCATCAATACGCATACCCTCCGCCAAGGCCTCTTCGCGTCCCTGGCGCTGATGCTGACCCTCGTGGGTGCTCAGCAGTTCCATTATTGGACTCAGCCTTCCGAGCCATTGATCCACACCCTGCATTCCTTGCAAGCACCTGCGCTTAATGCTGTGAGCGCCTCCGCTTCGCAAATTTCTCGTCTTCAGCCCGTTGAACAAAGTGATGAGTTCCAGCGTCCGAGCGTAGACCGCTGGGTGTTTTGACGGCTAAAACCTGATCACAACATAAAGGAGTATCACCATGCTGAGCTGGGCCATTACCTTCCTGATCATTGCAATCATTGCCGCTGTGCTTGGATTTGGCGGCATCGCGGGTACGGCTGCCGGGATCGCCAAGATCCTCTTCGTCATCTTCCTGGTGCTGTTCGTCGTGTCGTTCTTCTTCGGTCGCCGCGGGCGCCCGTGACGTGAAGGGCGTTATTTCGAGCCTGGTGTTCGCCGTGGCAATAGCCACGGCGATACCTGCGCTGGCGGACAACGATGGCCAGCAGCGAGCCGGTAACCTGATTGCAACAGACACTGAGTACCGTGATGCATGGCAGGGAGCCGTACGGAAGCAGGAGCGCCTTCCCGACTGGGTGTTGAACCTGTCCGGAGCCTCTTCTCCAATGAATGCCGTCACGGAAGGCGGCGACAAATACTTGGTTGGGCAGGTGTGTGAGAAAGCTGATGACTGCCTGCACAACCGCATTGTAGTTGCGTTCAGCTGGGACAAATCCAAGGCCTACGTGCTTTGGGTCAGCGTTCCGCAGGGCGTTCCGGAAGACAAGACGCCTTCCAGGCATGCGGATTACCGCTGGCTGGGCGATCCGGACGAAGGCATGCAGGCCATGTTGATGGAACAGCTGAAAAGCGACCCCAACTGGTACTGAAGCTGGTTAGCAAGCGTTGTGTTGCGCGACTGTGCAGCCTGAGGAAGGCTGTTACATGACCAAGGGGCCGGGATGCTTTGGCGGATGTAGCGCTGGAGTGACCTAGGGGTACAGGGAGTGCCTCCACCATGGGCCGGGTCAGGAAAAAAAGCCTCGTGATGCCAGGCAGTGGCCATGTAGCCCGATGCCGCCGCATTCCGGGGCTTTTTTGACGCCGCCTGTCGAGGAAGGGGTGAGCGGCCTCGCGTTATCTCACTGTTCGGCTATCCGAACGTTTTGCCGCAAGCGCGAGATCATCCCGTCGAAGCAGTGGGCGGGCCGTTCGGTATCCCGAATGTATCGAGCTGCCATCCCTAAATCCTTTTAAATCAATAGTTTATCCATGCCGATTCGGCATAGCCCAGCCCGTTCCGGCATTAGACGGCAGGTTGCCACCCCTTGATAGTTCACCGCTTTTGCTGCCAGAGGCTCTGCTTCCGGCGGTAAACCATCGGCATGCCCAGCAGGGCGTGACCTGGGTGAACCTGACCAAGGGTTAATAATGACAAAGCCAAAACTCAGCCTTGCGTGGCAAATTCTCATCGGGCTCGTGCTGGGCATTGCCCTCGGCGCGACGCTTAATCACTTCAGTGCCGAAAAAGCCTGGTGGATCAGTAATGTCCTCCAACCGGCAGGCGATATCTTCATCCGCCTGATCAAGATGATCGTTATCCCCATCGTGATCTCGTCGCTGATCGTAGGCATCGCCGGGGTGGGTGATGCGAAAAAACTGGGGCGCATCGGCGTCAAGACCATCCTTTACTTCGAAGTGGTTACCACCATTGCCATCCTGGTAGGGCTGGTGCTGGCCAACCTTGTGCATCCGGGCAGCGGCATTGATATGAGCACGCTGGGTACCGTAGATATTTCGCAGTACCAGAAAACCACGGCCGAAGTGCAACATGACCACGCGCTGGTAGCGACCCTGTTGAACCTGATCCCATCCAATATTTTCGCCGCGGTAGTGCGGGGCGAGATGCTGCCGATCATTTTCTTCTCGGTCATGTTCGGCCTTGGCCTTTCCAGCCTGGCGCCAGAAACGCGCGAACCGCTGGTGCGTACGTTCCAAGGCATCTCGGAGACCATGTTCCGGGTGACCCACATGATCATGAACTACGCGCCCATTGGTGTGTTTGCCCTGATCGCGGTAACCGTGGCCAACTTCGGGTTTGCCTCGCTGCTGCCGCTCGCCAAGCTGGTAGTGCTCGTGTACGCCGCCATTCTGTTCTTCGCGCTGGGCGTGCTGGGGCTGGTAGCCCGGCTGTTCGGCTTCTCGGTGTTCAAGCTGATCCGCATCTTCAAGGATGAGCTGATCCTGGCTTACTCCACCGCCAGCTCGGAGACCGTTTTGCCTCGGGTGATCGAGAAGATGGAGGCCTACGGCGCGCCGAAGGCCATCAGCAGCTTCGTGGTGCCGACCGGTTATTCGTTCAACCTCGACGGTTCCACGCTGTACCAGAGCATCGCGGCGTTGTTTATCGCCCAGCTGTACGGCATCGACATGCCCATCGGCCAGCAGATCCTGCTGGTGCTCACCCTGATGGTGACGTCCAAGGGCATTGCCGGGGTACCGGGTGTTTCGTTCGTGGTACTGCTCGCCACCCTGGGCAGCGTGGGCATCCCGTTGGAAGGCCTGGCCTTCATTGCAGGCGTGGACCGCATCATGGACATGGCGCGCACCGCCCTCAACGTGATCGGCAATGCGCTTGCTGTTCTGGTGATCGCTCGCTGGGAAGGCATGTATGACGACGCCAAGGGTGCTCGGTACTGGAACAGCCTGCCGCACTGGCGCAGCGGCGAGCGCTCGGCGCAAACGTCTACCTCGCGCTGATCCCTGTTCCGTGGCCGGGCGCCCTGCCCGGCCATAGCCTGCTCCCATCGGCCCGACTATCATGCCGGCATCGATTAGTGGGGGTTCACCATGCTCAACGGCCTTTGGCTCGGCTTTTTCATAGTGGCGGCAGTGTCGGCAATGGCCCAATGGCTGCTTGCCGGCAACAGCGGAATCTTCGCTGCCATGGTCGAAGCTATTTTCAATATGGCCAAATTGTCCGTCGACGTGATGGTGCTGTTGTTCGGCACCCTTACCCTTTGGCTGGGCTTTCTGAAGATCGCCGAGAAAGCCGGTATCGTGGACTGGTTCGCTCGCTTGCTCGGGCCGTTGTTTGCACGCTTGATGCCTGAAGTGCCGCGTGGGCACCCTGCGCTGGGCCTGATTACCATGAACTTCGCCGCCAATGCCTTGGGGCTGGACAACGCCGCCACGCCTATCGGGCTCAAGGCCATGCGTTCGCTGCAGGAGCTGAACCCGCGCCCTGAAGCCGCCAGCAACGCGCAGATCCTCTTTCTGGTTCTGAATGCTTCGTCGCTGACCCTGCTGCCGGTCACCATCTTCATGTACCGAGCTCAACAGGGCGCGCCTGATCCCACCATGGTGTTCCTGCCCATTCTGTTGGCCACCAGCGGGTCCACGCTTGTGGGCTTGCTGTCCGTGGCATTCATGCAGCGCCTGCGCCTGTGGGACCCGGTGGTGCTGGCTTACCTGCTGCCTGGCGCTTTACTGTTGGGCGGTTTCATGGCGTTTCTCGCCGGCTTGTCCGCCACGGCGGTAGCCAGCCTTTCCTCCCTGCTCGGCAACCTCACGCTGTTCGGGTTGATCCTTGGCTTTCTGGTGATCGGCGCGCTTCGCCGGGTACCGGTGTATGAAGCCTTCGTGGAGGGCGCCAAGGAAGGCTTCGACGTTGCCAAAGGCCTGCTGCCTTACCTCGTGGCCATGCTATGCGCGGTAGGCGTGCTGCGTGCCTCGGGCGCCCTGGACCTGGCGCTGGAGGGTATCCGCCATGGCGTCCAGTGGCTCGGCCTGGATACACGGTTTGTCGATGCGCTGCCCACGGCACTGGTCAAGCCGTTCTCCGGAAGCGCCGCCCGCGCCATGTTGATCGAAACCATGCAGAGCAAGGGGGTGGACAGTTTTCCGGCGTTGGTGGCCGCCACCGTACAGGGCAGCACCGAAACGACCTTCTATGTGCTGGCCGTGTACTTCGGCGCCGTGGGTATCCAGCGTGCCCGCCACGCGGTCGGCTGCGCACTGCTGGCCGAGCTGGCGGGTGTGATCAGCGCGATCGCCGTGTGCTACTGGTTCTTCGCTTGAGCGGAGGCGTTGCCGGTCGCCGCCGCGTCATCGGCAACCGTAAACCGCAGGGCGCCGATGATCTGACCATCTTCAGTCTCTACTCGCACTTTCCACTGGCCTGCGGGGTTACCCGGGAAGTTCTGCTTGCGCGTCCAGGCGCGGTAACCCTCTTTCCGGCCGCCATGGATGTCCAGGGCGATGCGGTCGACTTCCGTGCCGTTGAACTCCCACACATGGAAAATGCGCTCATCCAGCCCCCGCGGTGCATTGATTGCCGTATAGGCATATACCCCACTGCGTGCCTGGTTGACGGTCAAACGGCTAAAGCCATCACCGGGGGTGCGGGTCTGGTCATCCAGGCTGAGGGTAATGGCGTCTTCGGTCATCCACAGGGTGGCTGGCGGCACCCAGGTGCGTAACAGCCAGCCTGCCCCGCCGATCGCCAGTGTCATTACCACTAGGCCGAGGGCCCTGCGCCAGTGGTTGAACGGGAAACTGCTGGCCAGGCTGGGGAACGACAGCAGCATGGCCACTGCCAGCGCGATCTTGAAGGTTTCTGCTGTGGTGAGGTGAAGGATGATCGGCATCGCCGTAAGCAGCGCGGCGAACAGGGTAAAGGTGTGCAGCGCCAGGAACAGCCAGCGGCGGGGTGCTACCCAACGGTAGTACAGCGGATCGGTGATGGACACCAGGCCGGCCAGGGTCAATAGCCCGGTGAACACCAGTTGGCCGCTGTTCCAGGTGGTGGTGACGTAAAAGAACGGCAGCACGAAAAACAGGCTTTCCTGATGGATCATCTGCGTGGCATAGCGCAGCAGCGGCTGAGGGATTTCCCGCTTGAAGTAGCGGCTGAACAGCCGATTGAAGGTGTTTTCGAACATCAGCCATACCCAGCTCACCAGCAGCAGGATGGCGATGGGCGTGGCCAGAGTCGCCTGGCGGTCTACCAATACGAAGCTTCCAAGCCCGGAGCAGAAGCCAAAGGCGGCGACGATGCCTGGGTAGCGTTTGATCAGCTCGATGATTTTCAGAACAAAAGGCGGCAATGACTTCATGACGGCAACATAGGCGGAACGAAGGCCAAGGATACCGGCTTGGCGAGTTGGCCGCTCACTTGCCCGCCGAGCGTCGTCGATGGCGCGCTATGGCGATACACAGGGCCAACCCTGCCAAAGCCGCTAGCACGGATGTGACCGTGATCAGGGTGGCGAGGTCGTCATAGCCGATCAGCGATTTTTCGACGCGTATATAACCGGGGTCGGCAAACAGGCGCCTGACCGCTTCGTTCGCCTGGGCCAGCGTTACCGAGCGCAGGGCGGCTGCGGGATCGGCAAAGCGGCCGTCTTCATAATCGCTTAGCGCGCCCCAGTAATAATCCGCCAGCCCGCTGTCGCCCTGGATAGCCCAAGCCAGGCGATCGATTGCCCCTGCTTTGAGGCGCTCGAAGGTAGGCCCATCCAGGCCTTTGTCCTTGAGCTGCCGCGTAAGTGCCTGCACCGCCTCACGCGCCTTTTCGATATCGTCGCGGTCCAGGTCGGCGTTCAGGCTCATCAGCGTGCTGTCACCGAAGGGCTCGTTCAGGCTGCCCGGCCCATAGGAAAGGCCCTCCTCCAGCCGTAGTTTTTTGTACAGTGCCCAGTCCAGATAGCTTTGCAACAAGTCCCACACCCCAGGCGGCAAATCCTCCACATCGGGTTCGGGGAAGTACCAATGAAGCTTGGCCGTATCGCCCAGCCAGCCTTGAATCAGTGTGCGTTCTCGCTGGGCGGGCTGCTGCTCCAGTGTAGGTTGAGGATGGTCGCTGGGCTTGACGGAAGCGAGCTCGCCATAGGACCGCTCCAGATAGGCCGGGAGCAATTTGTCCAGCTCGCCCACAACGATCAAGGTCATGTTGTTGGGCGCGTACCACTGCTGGCGCACCTGTTTCACCTGCGCCAGGGTAAGCCCAGCCGCAGAAGCGCGGTCGGCACAGCGCAAGCCCATCTCGATCGCCAGCTGGTTACTGGCGTCCTTGCCCAGGTCCTGATGATCCAGCCAGCGCTGCAGGTGAGAGTAATGGCCACCGTCTTCGCGCTCTACGATGCGCCTGGCGGTATCAAGGCGGGCCTCGGTCAGCTCGGTGCGCGTGATGGCCTGCAGCAACAAGTCCAGTACCTTGCGCTGGTTGCGCGCGGGGGCTTCGATCACGAAGGTGGTGTCGGCTTCACTGGTAAAAGCGTTCCACTCTCCGCCGAGCGCTTGCATACGCGCCTCCAGGCCGCCTTCGCCGCTGTCGTCCAGGCCGCTGAACAGCAGGTGCTCAAGCAAGTGGGGCAATTCCTGGCTGGCGCAGTTGAAGTCACTGAACCCTACCCCGACCACCAGGCGAATGGCGACATGGCCGCGGTCGGTGCCTGGCTTGAGCAATACCTGTAGGCCGTTTGGCAGGAGGTACCCTTGCACCTGCAGCCGGTCCAGCGCGGCACTGGGTAACGACAGCAACAGCAGGCAGGCGAACAACATGCAACGCATCTACGGGCTTCCTTGCACTAACCGAAAGGGCCGCGGCCGGCCCTCTTAACTGACTGCAACGTGCCCGCGACGTTCAAGAGAGCTGGGTAGTTGCGTCATCGCCCGCCAACAGCGTGCCGGTATCACCGGTACCCAGTACCGCGTAAGCACTGCCACAGAACAGCGAATTAAGCCGCTTCATATCCGCGATCAGCTCGAGGTGCAGCGAGCTGGTCTCGATACTTTGCACCACCTTGTGTTGCAGGCGGCTGACATGTGCGTGAGTAAGGCGCCGCTCTTGAGCGCGGAAGCGCCTTTTTTCACGCAGCAGCTGGCGGGCACTTTCTTCATCACGGCTGAGAAACACGTTCAGGCCCAGGCGCAGGTTGCTCAGCAGTTGCCCGTGCAGCGTGGTGAGCTCTTCCAGGCCGATTTCGGAAAACGACCGACGCTCGGAGGTTTTTTGCTGCTGTACCTTGCGCAGCATGCGCTCGATCAGGTCGCTGGCCAGGTTCAGGTTTACCGACAGCTCGATGATCTCGGCCCAGCGGTGGCGGTCCTGATCGCTGAGTTCATCCAGCGGCATTTGCGCCAGATACAGCTTGATTGCGCTGGATAACGCCTCGGCATCATCGCCCAGGCTTCGTACTTCGGCGGTGACCGCCGTTTGAACGCCGCGCAAGGCGTTGAGCACCGCACCGAGCATGCTTTCGACGATATCGCCGATACGCAGTGTTTCACGCACGGCGTTGGCCAGCCCCAGGCTCGGGGTGCTTAGCGCGGTGGCGTCGAGGTGGCGAGGCACCGCGCGGCCTCCGGTATCGGGGCGCTCGGGTAACAATGCCGCGCACAGCCGGCCCATGGGCCCGGCGGTGGGCAGCAGCACCAGGCAGCGCAGGCTGTTATAGAGCACATGGAAGCCGATCACCATGGATTGTGGGTCGAAGCCCAGGGTGTCCATCCAGCGAACCACTGGGTCCAGCACGGGAATGATCGCTACCAGGCCAATAAGCTTGTACAGCAGGCTACCCAGTGCCACCTGGCGCCCGGGGGTGTTCTGCATGTTGGTGGACATGAACGCCAGCAAGCCGCTGCCGATGTTCGCGCCAATCACCAGGCCAACGGCGACCGGCAAGCTGATCACGCCGGTTTCAGCCAGGGTGGCGGTAAGCAGCACCGCCGCCAGGCTTGAATAGGACACCATCGCGAAGAGCGCACCCACCAGCGCGTCCAGCAGGATATCGCCGGTCAACGAGCCGAACAGCACCTGCACCCCTTTTGCCTGGGTGATGGGCGCTGCCGCTTCGACGATCAGTTGAAGCGCCAGGATGATCAGCCCCAGCCCGATGCTTACGCGGCCAAGTTGCCCGAGGCGGGTTTGCTTGCGGGAAAGGAAAAATACAACGCCGAGGAAAATCAGCAGCGGGGACAGCCATGACAGATCGAACGTGAGCACCCGAGACATGACTGCGGTACCCACATCCGCACCCAGCATGATTGCCAGTGCAGGGGTAAGGCCCATCAAGCCTTGGCCCACGAAGGACGTGGTGAGCATGGCAGTGGCGTTGCTGCTCTGAACCACGGCGGTGACGAGAATGCCCGCCAGGAACGCCAGTGGCCGGTTGGCCATGTTCTGCCCCAGCAACCTGCGCAGCGCGGTACCGTACACACGAAGGATGCCGGTGCGAACGATGTGGGTGCCCCACACCAGCAACGCGACGGCGGAAAGAAGATCCAGCAGGGTGAGCATGCGAAACGGCCTCCCTGATTAAGCCCCGTTAGGGCGAACATCCAGAACCACTGAGGCCTGTACCTGTGGCCAGCAGGGCACAGGCCTTGTTGAAACAAAACCGTAACATACGAGCGGGCCCTGATGCAGCCCGCGCGCGCCTCAGGCTTGTTTGTTGCGCTTCTTCGCTGCGCTGGTGCGCATTTTGATGTTGATGGCTTCCACCGCCAGCGAGAACGCCATGGCAAAGTAAACGTAGCCCTTGGGCACATGAACGTCGAATGCTTCGCCGATCAATACGGTACCTACCACCAGCAGGAAGGACAGCGCGAGCATCTTGAGCGATGGGTGCTGGTCGATGAAGCGACTGATGGTGCCCGAAGCAAGCATCATCACCAGTACCGCTACAATGATCGCCGCGATCATCACAGGTACATGTGACACCATCCCTACAGCGGTAATGACCGAATCCAGGGAGAACACGATGTCGATGATTGCGATTTGAATAATCGTGTAAAGGAAATTACCGCCTTTCCCCGAAGGCTCATCCCCCCCCTCCTCCTCACCTTCCACACCGTGGTAGATCTCCTGCGCGCTCTTCCACAGCAGGAACAGCCCACCGAAGAACAGGATCAGGTCACGGCCGGAAATGCCCTGTTCAAATACCACGAACAGGTCGGCGGTGAGGCGCATGACCCAGGTGATCGACAGCAGGAGCAGGATGCGCGTCACCATGGCCAGGGCCAGGCCGAACAGCCGGGTACGGGCCTGCATGGCTTTGGGCATGCGGCTTACCAGGATCGAGATCATGATGATGTTGTCGATGCCCAGTACAATTTCCAACGCGGTCAGGGTGAAAAAGGCGACCCAGAGTTCCGGGCTGGTCAACCATTCCATTATTGATTCCTTTGGTAGAGACAACGGCGCTTGCTAGCGCTGAATACACGGTAGTGGATTAGAGCCCGCCTGCCAGGGGAAAGATCCCCATGAGCAAGGCGGCGCACATTATGCACAGGCAAACCAATACTGCCCATTTAAGGGTGAAGCGCTGATGGTCGCCGAACTCGATACCTGCCAGCGCTACCAGCAGATAAGTGGAAGGGACCAACGGGCTGAGCAGGTGCACGGGTTGGCCAACGATCGAGGCGCGGGCCATTTCTACCGGCGTGATGCCGTAGTGCGAAGCGGCTTCGGCCAGCACCGGCAGCACGCCGTAATAGAACGCATCATTGGACATGAAGAAGGTGAACGGCATGCTCACCAGCGCTGTGATCACGGCCAGGTACGGCCCTAACGCTTCTGGAATCACGCCCAGCAGGCTCTTGGACATGGCGTCTACCATGCCGGTACCGGACAGGATGCCAGTGAAAATGCCCGCCGCGAAGATCAGCCCCACCACCGCGAGCACGCTGCCAGCGTGAGCGGCAATGCGGTCTTTCTGGGCCTGCAGGCAGGGGTAATTCACGATCATGGCGATACTGAACGCGATCATGAACAGCACAGGCAACGGCAGTACGCCGTTGATCAGGGCAACCATCAGCCCGGCGGTAAGCAGGCCATTGAACCAGATCAGTTTCGGCCGGCGTGCCTCCGGGAACTGGGACACCGTGATATCGCAGGAGGGTGCTTCATCACCCGGAAGGTGAAGTTCGCCCAGGCGCGCCCTTTCACGTTTGCCGTACATCCAGGCGATGGCCAGGATGCCCAGTACGCCCGCGACCATGGCGGGCACCATCGGCACGAAGATATCGGAAGGGTCTACATGCAGCGCGCTGGCGGCACGGGCCGTTGGGCCACCCCAGGGCGTCATGTTCATCACACCACCGGCCAGAATGATCAGCCCGGCCATGATTCGCGGGCTCATGCCCAGGCGGCTGTACAAAGGCAACATTGCCGCGCAGCAGATCATGTACGTGGTAGCGCCGTCGCCATCGAGCGATACCACCAGGGCGAGCACGGCGGTACCGACGGAAACCTTCAGCGGGTCACCCTTGACCAGTTTGAGGATCTTGCGCACGGCCGGGTCGAACAGCCCAGAGTCGATCATCAAGGCAAAGTACAGGATGGCGAACATCAGCATCACGCCCGTGGGCGCCAGCTTGCTGATGCCTTCGAGCATCATGGGGCCGATCTTGGCGGCGAAACCGCCGAACAGCGCAAACAGGATAGGAATGATGATCAGGGCGATCAGGGCGGACAGTCGTTTGGTCATGATCAGGAACATGAACGTCACGACCATGGCGAAGCCAAGGAAGGTCAGCATGGCGAATCTCTTGTTGTTGTCTTCGTTATGGTCCGGGCACGGCACCGGTTGCCGCCGATCCTAAGCACTGTGGCTTTCGCCTGCCTTTCAGTGCAGCAAGGTAGCTACGGCAGAATCAACCCGCCGCTGGCCTTGTGCAGGTCGCGTAGGTGCTGGCCGATGGCCTTGAGATTGGACTCGCTGGCAGCGATGGCTGCGGCGCGCTCTGGCGTCAACAAGGCACGGACTTCCTTGTCGAGGTCGACGCTCAGCTGTTGCAGCTGTCGTTGACGCTCACCCGATGCCTGCTCCAGGCGCTTCCACTCGCTTTCCTGAGGCAGGCCATAGCCCTCTGCGCCGAGCAGCTCGGCGGGGCGGCTGAGAAACCCGCTATTGGCCAGGATGGCCTGTAGGGTTTCGTTGGCATTCCCGACGCTCTGGTCGCCGGCATCCCGGGCGCCCAGATAACGCTGCTTCACCTCCTCTTGGGCCAGCAGCAGTTGCCGCCGATAGCCGGCCTGCTCCAGCAAGAGCAACGCGGCGCTGGTGCGTAAGTCGGCCTTGGTGAACCACGCCTGCCGTGCGACCGCGGGCTGTTCCAGCCACGCTTCCACCGTACCTTGGGGAATGGGCAGTTGCTGCTTCAGGATCGTGAACATCGCCTGATAGCGGTCCCGGAAGGAATCGAACAGGTACCCGCGGCGCAGGGCTTCACGCTTGTCCTTGAGCACATTCCCGTCAGCGAGCCCCCGGGCTTCCAGTACGCTCAGCAAGCCATTGGGCACGATACTGTCCATGCTCTGCAGGGCCGGGTTCTGGGTACCGGCGCGCAGCAGTTTGAGGGTTTCCACAGCGCAGTTGTTGGAGAGGAAGTAATAGTTACCGTCGTAGCTCCAGTGCATCTCGGCCGCATGGCGCACCAGGGACTGGATTTCCAGGCGGCTGAGCTTGAGCGGTACCGAGGCCAGGCTGCGCAGCTCGGTCTTGGTGTATTCGTCGATGACCTGAGACAGCGGCAGTACGAACAGCCGAGACGGATAGGCACCGTTGAGCCCGCCCCAGGTGGACAGTTGCACATCGTTGACGAAGGCACGGAACGACAGCACCAGGCTGTATTCGAGGTCCAGCCTGCAGTCCGGCCCGCGCGGCCTGCCCGGGGCGCAGATGACCAGCCGAAGCATGCTGTGGCCCCAGCGGCTTACCCAGTTCTGATTGGCCTCTGCCAGCAGGTAATCGACTTCATAGACCCGCTCGGGGTCGATGAGCCCAAGGGGCTGGCGAGCAAAATCACTGCCTGCGTTAAGGAACGGCAACGCGGTGGGACAGTTGGCCTGGCTGGCGGGTGCCCAGCCAAAATGGCCTTTAAGGTAGGCGTATAGCTCAGGCCGGCGGCAGGCATAGGCGGGGTCTAACAGGAAGTATTCCATGTTGACCGCGATGAATTCCTTGGGGCTGCTGGTTTCGTACAGGTCCGGGCTGCGCGCGATCTGCCGGTTCGCCAGTTCACGCTCGCCGCGTCGGCCCACGGCCTGGGGCCATCCGGCCAGGTCCAGCAAGCGCGGGTCGTCGCTCAGGGTGAAGCGCCGCTCCGTTTGCCCTCTGCACGCTTGCGCCAGGCCCACTTCGCCCAGTGTCGCCTGCTGTTGGCGGCACCGCGCAATAAGGGCGCGTTCGCCGGCTGGCCATAACCGCGCCCGGTCATAGAGGTGGGTGAGCTCGTGCAGAACCGTTGCCAGCATTTCCGCGCGGACAGTGCCATGAGGGCGGCCGGTTTTCTGGGTGGCGGCCGAACCGTCAACCAGGCCGGGTAACAGCCGGCGATTGAGCTCCAGCGTGGACACCAACCCGGCCTGCCCGTAGGCATCGTCGGGCATATGGGTTGTCCAGCTCACGTGAACAGTGCGGTCCAGCGCAGCAATGAATGCGGGGGGCAGTGCGGCTGTGGCCGCATCGAGCAGTGCTTGCGTGGCACTGTGCTGGGCAGGTGTAAGGCCGGGATCGTCTATCAGCAGCTCCAGCGCTGCACTCGCGGTAGCGCTGAAAAACAGAAGGCCGCCGGCGAGCAGCCAGGCGGCCAGGGCTTTCACAGGGCGAGAATGGCTTCAGCCAGTGCCTGGTCGCTCGCGCCTTGTGCTTCAGGCAGGTGGGCACGCAGGGTGGCCAATGCGGATTCCAGTTGGGCGCCCCGGATATCACCTTGGCTGGCAACGAAGCTCGCCGCGTCATCCTTGGCCTGCAGCACCACTTTCGAATCACGGATGGACGTGGTGGTGTCCGAGGTGAAGTCGATCGAGCGGCCGAAGGCGCGAACGATGATGTTGCTGGTTTGCTCCAGTGTGTGGGCTTGCGCCGCATCAGCCAGGGCGAACAGGCCCAGGGTAGCGACGATCAATGTGGTGCGCATGGTATCTCCGGAAAAACGGGGGGTGTAAAAAGTGCCTATTGGACGAGAATCGCCTGCGCCAGTTCAAGGTCGCTGGCGTTGTGGTCCGATGCGTCACGCCGCAGGGCCTGCAGGGCTGCCTCGAGCCGTACGCCCCGATCCCTGCCTTCGGTGGCCACGAACACAGCGGCATCATCGCGCGCATCGGCGATGATCTTTTTGTCGAACGGTGCCGTGGTGACCTGGCTGGTCACATAGCCGCTGATGATTACGCCTTGCGTGGTGGTATCGAAAGCCTGGGCAGTGCCAGTGCACAGCAGCCAGGTAAATAGCAGGAACAAGTAGCGCATGGTTTTCGAGGGCATTTTCAACGAAGCGGCAAGGCTAGCGCATGCGCATCGGCGGAGCTAGGCCTTGACCGGTCCGCAGCGCTGGCCTTGCGCAAGTTTCATCCGCTCAGCTGGCGACAATGGCCTTGGCCAGTTCGATATCGGTGGCCTGTAGCTCAGGCATCTGCCCACGAATCCAACCCAGGGCGCTTTCGAGGCGAACCCCTCGGATCTGCCCCTGTGAGGCTACAAAGCTGGCTGCATCATCTTTTGCCTGCTGCACGATCTTGTTGTCCCGCAGGGACGAAGAAACGTCCGAAGTGGCATTGGTGCTTGCATCCACCGCACGTACTACGGCGTCTGTAGTGACCACGAAGCTGGAAGCTTGCGCCCCGCTCGCGATCCCGAGAGCAAGCGCGGCGGCGAGCGCCAAGCCTTGTTTAGCGTTAAGCATGATGACTCTCCCTGCGTGGCCCAGCGGAGCGCTGGCCTGCGACCGATGTATTAGAACCGCGAAGGGGGAAAGATTCCATCGCTGGCGCTTATTGTGAACAGATACAGTTGGTGAATTATGAAATTCATATAGAACTGTATTCATAAAGCGGCAGGTACAAAAAAACCCACTACGCAAGCCGTAGCGGGTTTTTGATGTCACCCGAAGGTGCGCTTAGCGCCAGAACGGCTTGCTCAACTCTTCGTAACGCTGGGATTCGCTGATACCAGCGTCGGCAAGCAGGCGGGCATCCAGGCGGGCCAGTTGATGGCGGCTGGCCAAACGACGCTGCCACAGGCTGAGGCTGGCAAGAATACGCAACGGCAGCGAGGCTTGGTTACGGGTGGTGGTTTGCGTGAATTGCAGGTCGGAACTCAGGGTACGTTCCATGGTGGTCATCCTTCCGCTTGTGGCGGGATTCAAGTGGTGATCTGAAGATGAGCAAATGATGCGCTTCAGCCGCCTGAAATCATATGCACAGTTCACCAATAAGACAGGCATTCAGTTATCTGTTTTAGGCCACTGTACTACCACAACCGGTGCATTCTGTACTGGTCTGCACCGTATTGAAGCATTTTTGGGCTTGTAACCACCTGCATGCCTAAATTTGCCTAGGATTTAAGCAGTACAGTAGAACAGTTTCTGCCAGCTTCCAGGGTTAACGCCTCGCTGGCACCCAACTGTTTTGCCTCACAGACCGCCTCATATTTCTATTCAGCGAGCATGCGACCGGTTGCTTCGGCATTGATATGCCAGCTGAGGGCTTGCGCCAGGTTGTGAGGGGTGTGCCCACCTTTCAGGCATGCGGTCTCGAAGTAGTCCCGCAGCGCGCTTTTGAAGGTTGGGTGCACACAGTTTTCGATAATCGCTTGGGCGCGTTCCCGTGGAGCAAGGCCGCGCAGGTCTGCCAGCCCCTGTTCAGTCACCAGAATGTCGACATCGTGCTCGGTATGGTCCACATGGCTGGCCATCGGAACGACGCTTGAAATGGCGCCGCCCTTCGCGATGGACTTGGTAACGAATACGGCCAAGTGTGCATTGCGAGCGAAATCTCCTGAACCCCCGATCCCGTTCATCATCCGGGTGCCAGCGACGTGAGTTGAGTTCACGTTGCCGTAGATGTCGAATTCCAGCGCTGTGTTGATACCAATGATGCCGAGGCGCCGAATGACTTCCGGGTGATTGGAAATTTCTTGAGGCCGCAATACCAACCGGTCCTTGTACTGCTCCAGGTCTGAGAACACTTGCTCGTGGCGCCGCGCGGACAGCGTGATGGAGCTACCGGAGGCGAAGCTCAGCTTGCCGGCGTCGAACAGGTCAAAGGTTGAGTCCTGAAGCACTTCCGAATACATCGTCAGGTCGTGGAACGGTGAATCCAGCAAACCATGCATCACCGCATTTGCGATTGTCCCGATCCCTGCCTGCAACGGCATGAGCCGTGGCGTGAGCCGCCCAAGCGCTACTTCGTTGTTGAAGAAGGCTACCAAGTGATCCGCGATGGCTTTGGTGTCCGCGTCTGGCGCAAGCACCGTGGAGTTCGAATCCGGCTGGTTGCTGATCACGATGCCCGCGATCTTTGCCGGGTCAATCGGGATCGCCGTGCTGCCGATACGGCTATCGCAGGCGACCACCGGGATAGGTGTGCGCGTAGGCCGGTAGGTCGGGATATAAATGTCATGCAGCCCTTCCAGGGAGGCTGGCTGGGAAAGGTTGATCTCCACAATCACCTTCTTCGCCAGGATGGCGAAGCTGGCCGAGTTACCCACCGAAGTGCTTGGAACGATGTGGCCCTGCTCCGTGATTGCCACGGCCTCGATCACAGCCAGGTCCACTGGCTTGAGGTGCAGGTTGCGCAGTTGTTCTACGGTTTCGGAAAGGTGCTGGTCGATAAACATGACCTTCCCCTCGTTGATGGCCTTGCGCAGCGTGCTGTCGACCTGGAACGGCATGCGCCGTGCCAGCACCCCTGCATCGGTCAATTGCTTGTCCAGGTCATTGCCCAGGCTGGCGCCGGTCATCAAGGTAATCTGCAGCGGATGGTTGCGCGCGCGCTCCGCCAGCGCCTGGGGGACCGCCTTGGCTTCGCCGGCGCGGGTGAAGCCGCTCATGCCGACCGTCATCCCGTCTTTGATCAAGGCGGCGGCTTCGGAAGCGGGCATCACCTTGCTGAGAAGGGACGGCAGGCGAATGCGATCGGTGTACATGGACGTGTCTCTCGAGGGAAATCAGGCGACAAGTCTATTGAACCGCGGCGGTCCCTGACCATCGACCAAGGTCGAAGGAAAGGCTCTGGAGAGGGGTTTTCGGTGTAAAACAGTATTGCGGGGATGGTAACGAACAGGCCCGGCAATCAAGCCGGGCCTCTGTTATTGAAGGGTTATTCGACCGCTTTGACCATGTCCTCGATCACCTTTTTAGCGTCGCCAAACACCATCATGGTTTTGTCCAGATAGAACAGCTCGTTATCAAGCCCAGCATAACCGCTCGCCATGGAGCGTTTGTTCACGATGATGGTACGAGCCTTGAACGCTTCGAGGATGGGCATGCCCGCAATCGGAGAGTTCGGGTCGTTCTTCGCGGCCGGGTTGACCACATCGTTGGCCCCCAGCACCAGCACAACGTCTGCCTGGCCGAACTCGGAGTTGATGTCGTCCATCTCGAACACCTGGTCGTAGGGGACTTCGGCTTCGGCGAGCAGTACGTTCATGTGGCCAGGCATGCGGCCGGCAACCGGGTGGATGGCATATTTCACCGTAACTCCGTTGTGGGTCAGCTTCTCGGTAAGCTCCTTGAGGGCATGCTGCGCGCGAGCTACTGCCAGGCCATAGCCGGGCACGATGATGACGGTGTCGGCGTTGCTCAGCAGGAAGCTGGCGTCGTCCGCCGAACCGGATTTCACTGGCCGCGCTTCCTGGCTACCCGTACTGGTGCTCGCCTGAGCGTTACCGCCGAAGCCACCGAGGATCACATTGAAGAACGAACGGTTCATCGCCTTGCACATGATGTAGGAGAGGATCGCCCCGGACGAACCTACCAGCGAGCCGGCAATGATCAGCATCGAGTTGTTGAGCGAGAAGCCGATGCCCGCCGCTGCCCAGCCTGAATAGCTGTTGAGCATGGACACCACTACCGGCATGTCGGCCCCGCCGATCGGGATGATGATCAGCACGCCCATTACAAACGCGAGCAGCAGCATCAGTGTAAAGGCGGTGTGGCTGCCGCTGAGCATGAACACAAGCCCAAGGCCGACGGTAAGTACGCCCAGCAGGAGGTTGAGCTTGTGCTGGCCGGCGAACTGTACGGGCGCACCCTGGAACAGGCGGAACTTGTATTTGCCCGAGAGCTTGCCGAAGGCGATCACGGAGCCGGAGAAGGTAATGGCCCCGATGGCCGCGCCAAGGAACAGCTCAAGGCGGTTGCCCGCAGGGATCGGGTCGCCCAGCTGCGCGACGATGCCCAACGACTGTGGCTCTACTACGGCCGCAATGGCAATGAACACCGCTGCCAGGCCGATCATGCTGTGCATGAAGGCTACCAGCTCCGGCATCTTGGTCATTTCTACTCGGCGCGCCATGATCGACCCCGCCGTGCCGCCGATCAGTAGCCCAAGCAGTACATAGCCAATCCCTACTCCCGCCAGCTCCGAACCCAGCTTGAAGATCAGTACCACGGTGGTCAGTACGGCCAGTGCCATGCCTGCCATCCCATACAGGTTGCCGCGGCGGGAGGTAGTCGGATGTGAGAGCCCCTTGAGTGCCTGGATAAAGCAGATGGAGGCGACCAGGTAGAGAAGGGTAATCAGGTTCATGCTCATTGCGCGTCGGCTCCGGGCTTGGCTTTCTTCTTGAACATTTCCAGCATGCGACGCGTAACGAGGAATCCACCGAACACATTCACTGCCGCCAACGCCACGGCTGCGGTGCCCATGAACTTGCCGAGCGGCGTTACGGTGAGCGCAGCTGCGAGCATCGCGCCGACGATCACGATGGCAGAGATGGCATTGGTAACCGCCATCAGCGGGGTGTGCAGGGCGGGTGTAACGTTCCACACCACGTGGTAGCCCACGTAAATGGCAAGCACGAAGATGATCAGGTTGTAGATGCCGTGTGAGATCAGCATGTCATCCATTGCGATATTCCTTTTCAGGGCTGCTTGCGCAGAAGTTGGCCGTCCCGGCACATGAGGCAGGCCGCGACGATGTCGTCTTCGAGGTTGATGTCCAGTGCCCCGTCCTTGCCCAAAATGAGCTTGAGGAAGTCCAGCACGTTGCGCGCATAGAGCGCGGAGGCGTCCGCGGGCACCTGGGTGGCAAGGTTGGCCGGGCCTACGATCGTCACGCCATGGGCGTTGACCACTTGATCCACGACCGTGAGCGGGCAGTTGCCACCTTGGGAGGCCGCCAGGTCTACCACCACGGCGCCGGGTTTCATCTGCGCGACGGTTTCTGCGCTGAGCAGCGTGGGCGCCTTGCGGCCTGGGATCAGGGCGGTGGTGATGACGATATCCGCCTGCTTCGCCCGCTCATGCACGGCCTGAGCCTGGCGCTGCATCCAACTGGCTGGCATGGGCCGGGCATAACCTCCCACACCTTGGGCGCATTCGCGCTCTTCGTCCGTTTCGTAGGGCACGT
Source organism: Pseudomonas sp. 3MAES_34.3B (assembly GCF_058145875.1). NCBI lineage: Bacteria > Pseudomonadati > Pseudomonadota > Gammaproteobacteria > Pseudomonadales > Pseudomonadaceae > Pseudomonas > Pseudomonas sp. 3MAES_34.3B. The sequence continues at coordinate 94,702 of NZ_CM176960.1, forward strand.
CGATGAATTTCGCGCCCAGCGACTCGATCTGCTCCTTCACTGCAGGGCGAACGTCGGACGCTTCGATGACCGCGCCTAGCCGCTTGGCGGTTGCGATGGCCTGCAGCCCCGCTACACCTGCGCCGAGTACCAGAACCCGAGCGGCTTTCACGGTGCCGGCGGCGGTCATCAGCATCGGCATGAACCGCGGATAATGCTGGGTGGCCAACAGCACAGCCTTGTAGCCGGCGATATTGGCCTGGGAAGACAACACGTCCAGGCTTTGGGCGCGGGATGTACGGGGCGCAGCCTCCAGCGCGAAGGCGGTAATGCCCTGCTCTGCCATGCGCGCCAGGCCTTCGGCGTTGAATGGGTTGAGCATGCCTACCACGACCGTACCGGCAGCCAGCGCACCCAACTCTTCAGCATTCGGCGCAGCGACCTTCAATACCAGCTGCGCACCGAGGGCCTGGGCGGCATTTCCAATGCTGGCGCCCGCTGCTTCATAGGCGGCATCCGGGATGCTCGCGGCCACACCTGCGCCGGCTTCGACCACCACGCTGTGGCCCTGGCCGATCAGCTTCTTGATTGTTTCGGGAGTGGCCGCCACCCGGGTTTCCCCCGGGTGGGTTTCTAGTGGAACGCCTATGCGCACGATCTTTCTCCTCGCTGAAACTTTGTTGGAGCTTGCACTTTTAAAAGAGGCAGGCCGCCCTGCAATAAGCAGCAGACTGAAGTGGTTAAAGGAAATGCCTGGCTGCATTCTGCATAGGCATTCAGCCGCTATCAACTATTAATGCTTCGCAGGTGTATTTGTTCGTTTGCGGGTGTTGCGCAAGTGGCTGTAATCATTGCAGTTAAAGCCGCTCGCAGGCCCTGTTTTTAGGTCGCAAAGGCCCGCAGGCCGGGCGGTCTGGGCTAGACCGGCTGGTCTCTAAGTGGTGGGTGCGTCAATCGCTTACAACAAAGTTAGTTATAGCAGCTATTCTTTACGCGCATGGATTGGAAGTTATGGCTGATAGTCTTCAAAGGAATAGTTGCGCGCTGCACCGATCAGCCAGTCCCTGAAAGCTTTCAGCGAAGCGGATTCAACTTTCCTTTCCGGAATCATCAGATGATAAGCACGCGCGTCGGAGAAGGCATGTTGATGCGCTATCACCAGCTCTTTTCTGAGTAATTCCTGCTCAATTAAAAAGGGTGGAATGAGCGCGACGCCCATTTGATGGATAGCGGCCTGGGCCAGCATCGAGAACAGCTCATAGCGGGGGCCGGTAAGGTCCCGCGCCACTTGCAGCCCGGCGGAGTTGAACCATTGCCGCCATGCATACGGCCTGGTCGTTTGCTGGAGCAACGGCAGCTCGGCAAGTGCTGCAGGGTCTTGCAAGGTGCCCCCGGGCAGCAGCGCCGGGCTGCATACGGGAACCGACCGTTCACCCATCAAGGGAAAAGCCTGTGCGCCCGGCCATTCACCGTCACCGAAATAGATTGCGGCATCAAACGGCGTATCGGCGAACAGGAACGGCCGCGTTCTGTTGGTGAGGTTTACCGTCACGTGAGGATGCAGCCGCTGGAAATCTTTCAGCCGTGGCAATAGCCACCGTGTGCCGAAAGTTGGCACCACTGCCAGTTCGATAGCCACCGCCCCCTGCTGGCCCATGACCGACAAGGTGTCGCGCTCGACCGCATCCAGCTGAGCGGCGACCTGCCGGCTATATGAGAGCCCCGCTTCGGTCAGTTTTACCCCGCGGCGTGAGCGCCGAAACAGCTCCACATTGAGAAAGCTCTCGAGCGCAGCGATTTGGCGGCATACGGCGCCCTGAGTCAGCGATAGCTCTTGCGCTGCCTTGGTGAAGCTCTCGTGGCGGGCTGCAGCTTCGAAGCTGACAAGGGCCGCGGTGCTTGGGATCTTTCTGCGCATGGCTCATGACCTCGGCTGACATTTGCGCCTTTGTGCAGCTTTCGGAGTGAGAAATCAACACAACAGGGTGCAGAAAGCTCGTTTGAGTACTGCCGTCGCGGCATCTAGGCTTAATGCACTGTTACTTCTTCGAGGACCGCACCATGGCCACAAAAGCGAGCTTTAACTGGATTGACCCGTTGCTGCTGGATCAACAGCTCACAGAAGAAGAGCGCATGGTGCGGGACAGTGCGGCTCAATTCGCGAACACCAGCCTGGCGCCCAGGGTGCTGGAAGCCTTCAGGCACGAGCTGACCGACCCTGCCATTTTTCGCGAGATGGGCGATATCGGGCTGCTTGGCGCAACCATCCCTGAGCAATACGGCGGCAGCGGGCTGAATTACGTGTGCTACGGGCTGATCGCCCGTGAGGTGGAGCGAATCGACTCAGGCTACCGCTCCATGATGAGCGTGCAGTCTTCGCTGGTAATGGTGCCGATCAATGAATTCGGCACCGAAGCCCAGAAGCAGAAGTACTTGCCCAAGCTTGCCAGCGGCCATTCGATCGGTTGCTTCGGTTTGACTGAGCCCAATCATGGCTCGGACCCAGGAGCAATGATTACCCGCGCCAGGAAGGTCGATGGCGGTTATCGCCTGACCGGCAACAAGATGTGGATCACCAACAGCCCGATCGCCGATGTGTTCGTGGTATGGGCCAAGGATGACGAAGGCGATATCCGCGGCTTCATTCTGGAGAAAGGTTGGGATGGCCTTACCGCGCCCGCCATTCACGGCAAGGTTGGGTTGCGTGCTTCTATTACCGGCGAAATCGTGATGGATAACGTATTCGTGCCCGAAGAAAACGCCTTCCCGGATGTGCGAGGGCTTAAAGGCCCCTTCACCTGCCTGAACTCGGCGCGGTAC
>NZ_CM176960.1:102500-690000 GCF_058145875.1 Pseudomonas sp. 3MAES_34.3B
ATCGGAGTGAAAGGCTAATCAAGCTCGGAGATAGCTGGTTCTCCTCGAAAGCTATTTAGGTAGCGCCTCATGTATCACTGTAGGGGGTAGAGCACTGTTTCGGCTAGGGGGTCATCCCGACTTACCAAACCGATGCAAACTCCGAATACCTACAAGTGCCGAGCATGGGAGACACACGGCGGGTGCTAACGTCCGTCGTGAAAAGGGAAACAACCCAGACCGTCAGCTAAGGTCCCAAAGTTATGGTTAAGTGGGAAACGATGTGGGAAGGCTTAGACAGCTAGGAGGTTGGCTTAGAAGCAGCCACCCTTTAAAGAAAGCGTAATAGCTCACTAGTCGAGTCGGCCTGCGCGGAAGATGTAACGGGGCTCAAACCATACACCGAAGCTACGGGTGTCACGCAAGTGACGCGGTAGAGGAGCGTTCTGTAAGCCTGTGAAGGTCAGTTGAGAAGCTGGCTGGAGGTATCAGAAGTGCGAATGCTGACATGAGTAACGACAATGCGAGTGAAAAACTCGCACGCCGAAAAACCAAGGTTTCCTGCGCAACGTTAATCGACGCAGGGTTAGTCGGTCCCTAAGGCGAGGCTGAAAAGCGTAGTCGATGGAAAACAGGTTAATATTCCTGTACTTCTGGTTACTGCGATGGAGGGACGGAGAAGGCTAGGCCAGCCTGGCGTTGGTTGTCCAGGTTTAAGGTGGTAGGCTGGGATCTTAGGTAAATCCGGGATCCTTAGGCCGAGAGCTGATGACGAGTGCCTTCGGGCATGAAGTGGTCGATGCCATGCTTCCAGGAAAAGCTTCTAAGCTTCAGGTAACCAGGAACCGTACCCCAAACCGACACAGGTGGTTGGGTAGAGAATACCAAGGCGCTTGAGAGAACTCGGGTGAAGGAACTAGGCAAAATGGCACCGTAACTTCGGGAGAAGGTGCGCCGGCGAAGGTGAAGGGCTTGCCCCGTAAGCTTTTGCCGGTCGAAGATACCAGGCCGCTGCGACTGTTTATTAAAAACACAGCACTCTGCAAACACGAAAGTGGACGTATAGGGTGTGACGCCTGCCCGGTGCCGGAAGGTTAATTGATGGGGTTAGCGCAAGCGAAGCTCTTGATCGAAGCCCCGGTAAACGGCGGCCGTAACTATAACGGTCCTAAGGTAGCGAAATTCCTTGTCGGGTAAGTTCCGACCTGCACGAATGGCGTAACGATGGCGGCGCTGTCTCCACCCGAGACTCAGTGAAATTGAAATCGCTGTGAAGATGCAGTGTATCCGCGGCTAGACGGAAAGACCCCGTGAACCTTTACTATAGCTTTGCACTGGACTTTGAGCTTGCTTGTGTAGGATAGGTGGGAGGCTATGAAGCGTGGACGCCAGTCTGCGTGGAGCCATCCTTGAAATACCACCCTGGCAACCTTGAGGTTCTAACTCAGGTCCGTTATCCGGATCGAGGACAGTGTATGGTGGGTAGTTTGACTGGGGCGGTCTCCTCCCAAAGAGTAACGGAGGAGTACGAAGGTGCGCTCAGACCGGTCGGAAATCGGTCGTAGAGTATAAAGGCAAAAGCGCGCTTGACTGCGAGACAGACACGTCGAGCAGGTACGAAAGTAGGTCTTAGTGATCCGGTGGTTCTGTATGGAAGGGCCATCGCTCAACGGATAAAAGGTACTCCGGGGATAACAGGCTGATACCGCCCAAGAGTTCATATCGACGGCGGTGTTTGGCACCTCGATGTCGGCTCATCACATCCTGGGGCTGAAGCCGGTCCCAAGGGTATGGCTGTTCGCCATTTAAAGTGGTACGCGAGCTGGGTTTAGAACGTCGTGAGACAGTTCGGTCCCTATCTGCCGTGGACGTTTGAGATTTGAGAGGGGCTGCTCCTAGTACGAGAGGACCGGAGTGGACGAACCTCTGGTGTTCCGGTTGTCACGCCAGTGGCATTGCCGGGTAGCTATGTTCGGAAGAGATAACCGCTGAAAGCATCTAAGCGGGAAACTTGCCTCAAGATGAGATCTCACTGGAGCCTTGAGCTCCCTGAAGGGCCGTCGAAGACTACGACGTTGATAGGTGGGGTGTGTAAGCGCTGTGAGGCGTTGAGCTAACCCATACTAATTGCCCGTGAGGCTTGACCATATAACACCCAAGCAATCTGTGTAAGCACAGAGCGCGGCGGTGAAGACACACCGAAAATTGGCGACATCACAAACATCACATACCCAGATTCGCGACCGCGTGCAAACGGGGCCGCTACCGAATTTCTTGACGACCATAGAGCATTGGAACCACCTGATCCCATCCCGAACTCAGTAGTGAAACGATGCATCGCCGATGGTAGTGTGGGGTTTCCCCATGTGAGAGTAGGTCATCGTCAAGATTCAAACCCAGAACCCCTGATCGCCCTGCGATCGGGGGTTTTGTCTATAAGTAGAAGTACCAAGAATTTTGCCGATGCGCCTCTGGCGACTCGGCTACCGAATTTCTTGACGACCACAGAGCATTGGAACCACCTGATCCCATCCCGAACTCAGCAGTGAAACGATGCATCGCCGATGGTAGTGTGGGGTTTCCCCATGTGAGAGTAGGTCATCGTCAAGATTCAAACACCAAAAGCCCTGGCCGCTCACGCGACCAGGGCTTTTGTCTTTCGGGGATACCTTACGCTGCGTTTAACACCCGCGCAGCTTCAGCCATTGCGCCATCCGCGAAGGCCTGCAGAAAGCCCCTGAAGGCCTCTGTATCCTGCAAGTCCCCGTACGACAACGGCTCGGCCTGGATTGTCCATACTGCCCTGGAGCGGGTCTCGTCCAAAGCTTCGACCTGCATAGCAGCCCAGAGGTTACCTACGGGAAGCGAGGTATGGATAAGGGTCCAGGTCATGCTCATCCCCACCGCATCGTAAGTGTTCAATTGTTCAATGGCGAAATTGCCGTCCTTGAACGTCTTGTTTCGGACCTGACCCTCTCCAGTGCCTGTGACCTGTATGCATTCCAGCGCGGGTATGAAACGTTCAAACCCGCCAAAGTTACCAATCAGGGCCCACGTCTGCGCAGCAGGTGCAAATACGTCTACTGCGGATTGAATGCGTACGCCGGCAGGGTTATGGATACGAGTGTCTGGCTGTAAGTGATTCATGGTTGCTGCTCCTGTTTAGCGGTTTGGTTAGATGAAGCCGATGGACCGAAGGTAGGTAGTGCCAGATGCCAGTAGCGCTGCGTTCTTCACGGGGTATTGGTCGCCCATTCGGGTTACTGCTGCAGCGGCGCTGGAATGATGGATGCGGGAAATGTCGCCGATGTCCTCCTCGAAGCCATTGAGGTAGAACCCGAGAACGCCAAACAGCGCGTTGTCTTTGTCCACCTCCCGCAGCCTTGCTTGCCAGGTGGTGATCGGAACCAGATCGAAGTTGTGCCCGAGTGCCCCAAAAGAAGCGACGTAGTCTGTCCAGCTCAAAGGCTGGGGGTTGTGCAGATTGAAAACGGCGGCGCCTGGTTCGTAGCGGCTACTTTGAAAGGCGATAAGCTTCGCCAGAAAGTCCACCGGCATAAGGTCGAAGCTCATATCCAACGCTGGAACTGCGGCGAGCTGGAGCGAGCCCTTGAGCATCAGCATCAGTCGATTCTTGTGGGGCTGGCATACACCAGTAGAGCTGTTGAAGCTGATATTCCCCGGGCGGAATATGTTCACGAAGCATCCCAAGGCGCTCGCGCGGCCCAATAGCCGTTCACCGACCCACTTGCTCAGGTTGTAGCCATTGCGGATATAGATCGGCGGCGTTTCAGTAGCGCCGGTTTCAAGCACGTCACCGTTGTTATCCACAGCGCTGCAGGCGGAGAGTGTGGACACAAAATTGAGAATCTTCTTGCGGCGACCCTCGCAGAATCTCAATAGCTCAAACAACGGTTCAACGTTATCGGGCACCAGCGACGCGTAATCCAGTACGTGATTCACATTGGCAGCGTTGTGGATAAGTGAGCCGTAATGGTCGTCCAGATACCTATGCTCAGCTCCACTCAATCCAAACAGGGGCTGGGTCAAGTCTGCGGCAAATACTTTTATCCGGGATTGATCCACCTCCAGCCTGTTATCCACAAGCGCCCCAGCGAACCGCTGCCGGGCGCTTTCCGTACTTGATGCACGTACAAGGCAGGCCACTTCGCTGGCCCCCCAGTCAAGCAACGCCGCTACGATGTGCACACCGACGAAACTGTTCGCACCGGTGACAATGACCTTATGCACGTCTCCCATTTGGGAAAGGGGTAGGGGGTTAACGTCGATCGCGCGCTCGGCGTCCCGTAGTGCTTTTGGAGCAACAAGGCCTGCGGTATTGCCCTGTTCCGCCTGCAGAAGCTGCTCAAGGCGTTCAATGGTAGGCAGCTCTATAAAGCGGTTGATGGAGACGCTACGGTCAAACCGCTCTCTCAGCCCGAGCAACATTTTCGAGAGCAGAATGGAATGACCGCCGAGGTTGAAGAAACTTTCGCTTGTGGATATCTCCTCGGGTGCAAGTTCCAGCAGTTCTGCCCACAGGCCCTGAAGCACCGTCTGGCATTCGGTAAGCGGCACAGCTGCTTCAGTAGCGGCAAAAGGAACGGGAAGGGCGCACAGTGCCTGGCGGTCTACTTTTCCATTAGCAGCTGCGGGAAGTGTGGATAACTCAATGTAGTGGGCCGGATGCATGTAGGCCGGCAGGTGAGCGGCCACGTAGTCCCGGATAGCAGCATCCCCCGAGAGATCAGGCGAAAGCGGGCGAGCTACGAATGCAAGGATCCGTCGACGCTCATCGATGATGACCGCGACTTGCTCGAAAAGCCGGGCTTCTCGCAGGCAATATTCGATTTCCTCGGGTTCAACCCGGAACCCCCGGATTTTTACCTGATTGTCTTTCCGGCCTACCAACTCGAGCCCGTCCGCGCCCCAACGTCCAAGATCGCCGGTTCGATAAGCGCGTACGCAATCGCCATCAGGCAACTGAATCTGCACATAACGTTCGAGGGTCTGGGTGGGATTTTCGATGTAGCCGAGGCCCACCCCAGGGCCGATTATGTGCAGCTCGCCAACTTCGTTGTTGCGTGCCGGCTTTCCGTCTTCCCCCAACAGCCATACCTGGCTGTTAGCGATAGGCCAGCCCAGCAAGCGATTCGAGCAACCTGGAAGGAACTGGTTGGCCGTGACCAGTACCGTCGCCTCGGTAGGTCCGTAAAGGTTGAGGAAGCGGCACCGATCGGCGAGGCTATCAATTACCCAGGGTTCACACACATCACCGCCTGTGGCAATGCACTGCACCTGCGCTAATTCATCCAGAGCAAGGATGCTGAGCATTGCGGGCGGGATAAAACCATGTGTAACCGCTTCCCGGGTAATCATGGCGGTCAACAGCGCCGGGTCGCGGCGTTCGTCATCGCTTGCGACGATTAGCGTTGCGCCACTTAACCAGGTAGGGAAGATATCAATGGTCGCCGAATCGAAGCTGAGGGTGGAGAACTGAAGCACCCGGGAAGCTTCATCAAGCTGCACGTAACTCGCATACCACGCCGTAAAGTGGCTCAGGTTCCGCTGGCTGAGCAATACCCCCTTCGGCTGGCCGGTGGTACCGGATGTATAAAGCGCCATACAGGGAGCGTCGGCTTTTGACGGTGGAGTAGCGAACAGGTAAGGCACTTTTGGAAGGCGACGCGGGTCTTGGCGCTGCCAACTTCCCAGCAGTGCTGGTTCATCATCGGGCTGAAAAAGTACCTGTGCGCCGCTGTTTTCCAGGATGTACCTGCGGCGCTCTATCGGATGGGCAGGCTCGAGCGGTAGATAAACCCCGCCGGCGAGAACAATACCTAACACGCAAGCGAACAACTCCGGGCTTTTGGCCATGCATACGCCAACCACCGTGGGCTGCGCCAAGGTGTTCAGGCTTGATACGTAGTGACGAACCGGCTCGGCGGCAGCGCGTAGCTCAGCGTAGGTCCAGGCCTGGCCGTTGCAGCGCAGCGCCGTCAGGGAGTTGTAACAGGTGACCGCGTTATCCAATCGCTGAGCCAGCGTCTGCTCCGCCACGCTCAGGAGTTCCGGCGCTGCGGTTGCGTTGCCCTGGTGGCGGTAGGCAATGGCATCGAAGGCGCGTAGATCCATCGAAGCGCGCGACCATGCGTGGGATATTCCTCGCGCCGCAAAGGCCGCCTCGTCGCGAGCGTACTCTCCCACTACCTCGGCCAACTCTGCTACCCAGCATGCCAAGGCTTGTTCGTGCAGGGTCCGTCCATTGCCGCCGTGCTCAACGCTTGCCTGGCAATACATAAGCCCTTGCTCTCCGAGCGAGGCGGCCAGTGCGACCTCTGGTAACCCGTAGGCATCGTCGCTCCCGATGCACACTTTCAGTGAAATCTGTACCGCTTGCCCCAGGTCGCGCCTGTGCGCACTGGCGAAGGGTACGCTACCGTCCTCGATCACCAGATCCAGAGGGAGTGAAGGCAAGGTGTGTACTGGAGCCGCCTGTGTCAGGCATTGATGACCGAAGCCGTTCAGCTCTTCATTCAACGCCTGTAATAGCTCGCTGCGGCCCAGCAGCCAGATGGTTAACCGTTTCATGGATATCTCCAGCTATCAGGGCAGATAAGGTGCGAGGGCAGCCTGTACGCAGGGGGTCTCGAGCAAGCCGGCGCGCTTGAAAAACCTGACGATGTTCTGCACCAGGGGGTGCTGTGGCCCGATAGGGAAAGCCAGGCTGAGTACCTCCTGTCGAAGCGCGGCCGCGACCTGCGCCGGTACAGGCAACGCATCGATAAGGCGCAGATCGAACGCCTTCTGGATGTCATTGGTGAGGTAGTGCTCAATGAAGGTCGGCAGGCACCGTGAGATGGCTTCCCGGTCATCTTCGCCAGCGCTGCTCCAATACAGCCGGGTAAGGTCAGTCCAGAAGCTGGAATGGCGGCCCTCATCGGCCAAATGATCGGCCATCAAGCCCTTGATCGATGGTTTAACGGTGTCGTCCTTGGCAAACGCCGCCACGTCGTTGGTGACCGTGTTTTCGGCTATCGCAACGCAGATAAGCTCCATGGCCGGTTGTAACCGCTGCGGGGCCCTGGACATGGCGGCGGGAATGGCTCGGCTGAGCTCGATCTCATCAGGCATCTCGATCGGCGCAATACCGGTACTCGCGATGGTCTGCTGCAGAAAGTCCATCGCTACCAAGGCGTGGTAGTCCTCGTCCACCACGACGGTCATGGCGTCATAACGGCAGGGGAGTGGGAATGTGAGACCAAACCGTCCCTTGGCGATGCTACGAGCGGTCTTGTCGACGATTTCGGTTTCGAAGATCACGATATCGTTGATGAACTTGTAGAGCGTCTGTACCAGCACGAAATCCCGCTGCTCGGGGCAGGCCTCTTGCAATATCGCGCTGATTGCCATGGGCTGCCGGCTCAAGGGGTAGATCAGCCGGTCATCGGCTTCAAGCGTGCGCCGGGGTCGCGTTCTGATAGTGGCGCGCCGCTCCCATTGGTCGGCAAAGGACACATAGCTGAGAGCGTTCATGCCAATGCCCCCTCACGCGCCTGCCTCAAGTAATCGCGAAGGCGGTCCCAGAACGCGAGACGACTTTCTACGGCAGCAATGGCCGCCTGCAATACCTCTCTTCGCAGTATCAGGTCGTTGCCGGTCAAACGCTGCAATAGCTGCTCGGCAGCCGGCCCGTGGTCGTCGCTGTCGACGTCGATATGCCGCTGCAGGTAATACCGGAAAGTGGGGGCCTGGCCGTTGGAGACACCCAGGTCGTCCAGCAACTGCTGGAACATCGCAGGGATCACACTTTCACGCCCGTGCAGGAACGCTGCGGCAACCTGATGAGCGGGCGCCTGGCAGGCGATCTCCAGGGTATGGCCTACAAAGTGAAGGGCAGCGTCGTTTGCGCCGACCGTTTTCAAGGCGGCCTGGTACCCAACCCCCTCCCGCTGCAACGCTACAAAGCGTTCGATGGGGGCCGTATCGGCACCTACTTCACGCATGGCATCCAGATAGAGTTCGAAATGGCTGTAGTGCCCGCCACTCACACGCTGATCTGACTCTTCGCCAAGAACAATATCGTTGATCAGTCGAGCCGAGGCAGGATCTTTCGGGGGGAGCCATGGCAGCGAAACCGAGGTTAACTCGATCTGCAATCGTTTGGTCAATGACATGAAGTCCCACACCGCATAAACATGGGTTTGCATGAACTGGCGGAGGTCTTCGAGGGTTGTTATTTCCGAGAATATCGGGTGACGACCTAGCGCTTCCTTACGACTCAACAACAAGTCTTCCAAATATTGCATGATAGATCTCCATTTCGATAAATGTAATTCGCCACCGCCATCAGAAGTTTCGGGCAAAGCGAAGCCGAAGCCTCTGGAACGGGGCGTTCCAGCGAGCGGTGAGTTTCATCGAGCGAAGCAGTGCCTCATGCGACAGCAAGGCTTATCGCACGCTTACAACGGCCGCTAAATGGATCCGCGTTGGCGTAATTAACTTAGTCCAGGGAAAAAGCACTTTGCAAGTTATTTATGTTTAAATTGATTGGCTGACTTTTTTGGCGTGAGTTAACCTGTTAAAACTTTAAGTAAAGTTTTAGCAGGCGTAAGGCTGCTCCTTTCGATCAAATATGATCAAAATAAAGTAGTGCGCTTTAATGGCGCGGTACGCATGTGATGAGGTATTCAAGAATGATTTCTTTGTAGTCGGCCTTACATCCCGGCCATTAGCGATCCTCCCGTCCTTGTTGCCGGTACCTTCAGAAAAGGCCCATGCTGATCCAAAGCCAAGAGTGTGCGCTTTGCGTGGCTAATGCCATGGTTGGTCACGCGTCGGGCTGGCCGAGACGCCAAAAAAAGCGCGAGCCAAGACTCCCCTCGGCGCTTGTGGCCAAGAGAGGAGCGGAGGAAGGGTTAATGCCAAAGGAGGGTGCGCGCCGGTTGGCCGGCGCTTCGGTTACTTCTGGGGATTGCTTTGGAGGTAGCGCGTAATGGCTTCTATACCGCGTTGCAGGTGTGCAGTAAGCAGTTCGACGGCCAGGTTTACATTGCCTTGGCGAGCCGCCGCGATCAGCTCGCGGTGATCATCCTGGGACACCTTACCCAAGCCCATCGCCTTCAGGTTGAAACGCAAAAAGCGTTCTTCTTCATCCAGGCCTGTTTCCACCAGCTTCAACAGTCGACGGTTGCGGACCTTGGCGTAGAGTGCCAAGTGAAACTGCTTGTTCAACTCCCCCATCACCGAATAATCGGTTTCGGCTTCCATTTGATCAACCAAGCGATCAGCCTCGCTCAATTCCGTTTCGGTAAGCTCCGGAACAGAAAGGCGCAGTGCCTCGGATTCGAGCAGTATCCGCAACTCATAGGTTTCCGTTGCATCCCAGGAAATCACCGGGGCAACTACGGCCCCCTTGTGCTGTTCAACCGCCAAAAGCCCTTGGGCCTCGAGTTGGCGGAGGGCTTCGCGCACGGGCATGCGGCTCACGCCAAACAGCGTGGCGAGCTCTTGCTGACGAACCGCGGTTCCCGTTGGCAGGCTGCCGTCCAGGATGGCGGTGCGCAACCGCTCTTCGATAATCGACCGGGCAAGATGCGGAGCCAACTGCTCGGCCGATAGCACGACGCTCAATGGGCTGGGTTTTCTAGGCACTTTGACTACCTTGATAAATGTGAAACCACTAAAGGCTATCGACCGAAGTCTCAGCGGATTTAGCTCCCTGCCAAAAGACATTCCGCATTATTTGTGGCGAGCTTGCGCCCGCCGTTGCGATGAACCGGAGCTTACGTCCTTTGCAGCAGCTTTTCAGCACTTATCATTGCCATTCAGGGTGTTATGCCGCTAATTGACAGCGGCCTTGTAAGGGTCGTTCAAGTGATCGCAAGTTGCCATTGTTTTTTGCGGTTTCTACCCGCACCATTCCATGCTTTCCAGTGTTCATCAGGCTGGCTGTGGTGGTGATGGCTCGTTCCGCAACTTTGCTGCTGCTTCGCCGCCTTGGCCTGGCGCTGGCGCTGAGCTTCGGCTTGCTTGGCCTGCTGCAGGCCGACTGGGATTTTTCGCTGATCAGCCGACGAGCCCAGGCACTGTATGGGCCCTTGGGTGCAGGGCAGCAGCGTATCGATGCCTGGCAGCGGCTGCTGGCTACCCAGCGCCAAGTGCCGGAAGCCGAGCAACTGAAGGTGGTGAATCTGTTTTTCAATCACCAGATGCAGTACCAGGAAGATATCGATCTCTGGCGGGAGGTGGACTATTGGGCCACGCCGATCCAGTCGCTCTGGAAGGGGGCCGGAGATTGTGAAGATTACGCCATCGCCAAATATTTCAGCCTGCGTCGCCTTGGGGTCTCGGGCGACAAGCTACGCATCACGTACGTCAAGGCGCTGCGCCAGAACCGTGCACATATGGTGCTCACTTATTACGCAAGCGCGGACGCGATGCCGCTGGTACTCGACAGCCTGATGGATGAAATACTTCCCGCCAGCCAGCGGGCCGACTTGTTGCCGGTCTATGCCTTCAACGCAGAAGGGCTGTGGCTGACAGGTGCGGGTGGCAACAAGCGGGTCAGTGATACCAAGCGACTGTCTCGCTGGCAGGACCTGCTGAAGAAAATGGCGGCGGAAGGTTTTCCCGCCGACCCTACCGAATAATCAGGAGCCCTGATGTCTCTGTTCAAGCAATTACTCATAGCCATCTGCCTGTTCCTGATCGTAGCGTTCGGCGGGAGCTTTACTGTCAGCCTGGAGAGTTCTCGCGCCCAATACGTGAATCAGTTGCGGTCGCATGCGCAGGATGCTGCCACGGCGTTGGCGCTCTCGCTTACGCCAAACATCGACGACCCGGCGATGGTAGAGCTCATGGTTACTTCAATCTTCGACAGCGGCTACTACTCGAGCATCCGGGTAGTAGACCTGACTGATAATAAAACCATGGTGGAGCGCAGCGCCGAACCGGACAGCACCGGTGTGCCTCAATGGTTCATTCGGTTGATAGGCCTGGAGCCGGCGGGTGGGGACGCTATCGTCAGCCGCGGCTGGCAACAGGCCGCGCGAGTAGAGGTAGTCAGCCATCCAATGTTTGCCTTGGCAAAACTATGGGAAAGCGCCTTGGGTAGCCTGGGCTGGCTGTTGCTGTGCGGCGCGGTCAGTGGCTTGCTGGGCGCACTGCTGTTAAAGCGGCAGTTGCGACCGCTCGATTACATGGTTGAACAATCCCATGCCATCGCGCGTCGGGAATTTCTTGTACTGCCGGAACTGCCGCGCACGCCTGAATTGCGTCGAGTAGTTCAAGCGATGAACCAGATGGTCGAAAAGCTCAAGGCGCTGTTCACCGAGCAGGCGGAGCGCAGTGAGCGGCTGCGGGTGGAGTCCTATCAGGACACCCTGACGGGCCTGGCCAACCGCCGCTATTTCGATATGCAGCTGCAGGCCCGTGTAAGCCATGCCGAGGAGAACGGCGCTGGCTACTTGTTGCTGTTGCGGGTAAATGACCTGGCCGGGCTTAACTTGCGCAAGGGTGCTGCCGCAGCAGATGCCCTGCTCAAGGAAGTAGCGGCAATGCTGGTGCGCCACTGTGCTCGCCACCCTGAAACCAGCAATCTGATCTGCCGCAGCCGCGGTGGAGAGTTCTCCGTGCTAGCGCCGGGGCTCACGCTGGAAGAAGCCCGCCAGCTGGCCCAGGCGCTGGATACTGCGTTGCATAGCCTGTATGAAACCGCGGCGTCGGACGTTTACCCGGTGGCCTGGATGGGCCTGGCGCCCTATACAGCTGGCGAGGCGCCACACGACCTGCTCAAGCTTGCCGACCAGGCGCTGGCGCAGGCGGAAGGGGCGGGCGAAGAGCATTGGGTGTGCCTGGATCAACAGGCGATGCAGTCTGGCGGCGACGACCATCATGCCTGGCACCGGTTGCTGGACGATGCGCTTCAATCGTCACGCTTGCAGTTGTTCTTCCAGCCGGTGGTCAATGCCGCCGACAACGCGCCGATGCATCACAAGGTGCTGTCGCGAGTCCTTGATGCCCAAGGGCAGGCGGTGGCGGCGGGGCGGTTCCTTCCGTGGATCGAACGCTTTGGCTGGTCCAGCCGGCTCGACCTGACCATGCTCAAACTGGTGATTACCCACCTTCAGGCACGGCCTGGCGTACTTGCCCTGAACCTGTCGGCCGCAACGCTGGATGATCCCCAAGCGTTGAATCGCATCTTCGATGTGCTCAACCAGCACGCCAGCCTGGGCCCTCGGCTGATTTTCGAGATCGGTGAGGAGCAGTTGCCAGAGCAGCAAGTGCTCGAGCAGGTCACGCGCCGCTTGCATGCGCTTGGGTTTGGCCTGGCCCTGCAGCACTTCGGTGGCCGCTTCAGCATGATCGGCAACCTGGCGCATCTGGGCCTGGCGTATTTAAAAGTGGACGGCAGCTATATCCGTGCAATCGACCAGGAAAACCACAAGCGGCTGTTTATCGAAGCCATCCAGCGGGCGGCGCACAGCATCGACCTGCCGCTTATTGCCGAGCGGGTGGAAACCGAAGGCGAGCTGGCGGTGATCCGGGAGATGGGCATCGAAGGCGTGCAGGGCCGCTTGATCGGCGAGCCCGGCCCCTGGCAATAAACAGCTCAACGCGCCATGCCCCAGCGTTTGATCGTGAGCCGTTCCAGGGTATTGAACACCAGGTTCTCCACCACCAGGCCGATCACGATCACCACGGCAAGCCCGGCGAAGACCTTGTCGGTGAACAATTCGTTGCGGTTCTGATAGATGTACCAACCCAGGCCGCCCTTGCCATTGGTAGCGCCGAATACCAGCTCAGCGGCGATCAAGGTGCGCCAGGCGAAGGCCCAGCCGATCTTCAGGCCTGACAGAATCGACGGCAATGCCGCAGGAATGAGGATCAGCGCCACTAGCCGTAGCCCGCGCAGGCCATAGTTACGGCCCGCCATGCGCAAGGTTTCCGACACGCCCATGAAGCCTGAGTAGGTGTTGAGCGCGAGGGGCCAGAGCACCGAATGCACCAGCACAAACACCAGGCTCTTTTCGCCCAGGCCAAACCACAGCAACGCCAACGGCAGCAAGGCGATCGGGGGCAGCGGATTGAGCATTGAGGTGAGGGTGCTCAGCAGGTCGCGGCCCAACTGGGTAGTCACCGCCAGGGTAGTGAGCACGAATGCGAGTGCGATCCCCAGCGCATAGCCTTTGAGCAGCACACCTAGCGACACCATTACCTTGGCCGGCAGCTCACCACTGGCCGTGTCTTCAACCAAGGCCCGTGCTGTTTGAGTGACGCTGGGCAGCAGCAGGTCATTGTTGGTGTAAAGCGCCGCGGCTTGCCATAGCGCGCCTATCACCAACAGGATGACTGCCTTGCGAAGCCAACCTTGTTGCCATAAGCGTCGCGGCAGTGAAAGGTTGCGCTCCAGCGGCACGTCCACCAGCGGGGCGAGGACGATTTCATATTCATGTCTCATGGCGTGCCCCTCAGTAAGCAATACGGATGTCAGTAAAAGCCGGCTCATGTTCACGGGGGGCATGCGGCTGCTCGTTGAACAACAGCTCATGGATGCGGCGAGCAGAGGCCTGGAAGCCGTCGCTGCCCAAGCTATGCAGGCCATAATGGTGGCTATGGACTTCAGCCCGTACACGGCCCGGGTGGGGCGATAACAGCAAGATGCGGTTGCCCACAACCAGCGCTTCTTCGATCGAATGGGTGACGAACAACAGCGTGAAGCGCACCTCTTCCCACAGCTCGAGCAGTTCCTCCTGCATCTTGCGGCGGGTGAGTGCATCCAGCGCCGCGAATGGCTCGTCCATCAAAAGCATTTTCGGTTGTGTGGCCAAGGCACGGGCAATGGCAGCACGCGCTTTCATACCGCCCGATAACGTATGCGGGTACGCGTCGGCAAAGGCGGCCAGCCCAACCTTGTTCAGGTAATGCACAGCGCGTTCCTCGGCTTCGGCGCGGCTGGCGGCTCGTGAGGCTAGCAGGGGAAACATCACGTTCTGCTTCACGGTTTTCCACGGCGGTAGCTGGTCGAATTCCTGGAACACCACCAGGCGATCCGGCCCGGGCCCGGTGACGCGCTCCCCGGCCAGGCGGATAGTGCCTTCGGCGGGTGACAGAAAGCCGGCAATGGCTTTGAGCAAGGAGCTTTTGCCGCAGCCCGAGGGCCCAAGCAAGACGAATCGGTCGGTGGCGTCGACCTCAAAGCTCACCTGATGCGTGGCGCGTACGATCTGTTTCGGCGTTCTGTATTCCAGGGTCACCTTGTCCACGGTAAGCAAAGGCACCGGCAGCAAGGGTTGCGAGAGGGCCGAATGGTCTGGGGCGGGGAGCGTCATGGGTCAAGCTACCTGATAGCAGCCGCCCTCGGTCTCGAAACCGTAGAGCGGAGAACCGAGGGGCAGGCCACGCGGCTGCGTGGCCGGATAGGCGGTTTGCCGAAGGAGGCCCTTAGAAGGGAGCGTCACCTTGGATAGTGGTGCGGTACAACTTGCGCCGCAGGTGGCTCGGGCAACCGGCGGCCAGGTGGATCAGCGAGCGGTTATCCCAGAAGACCATGTCGTGCGGCCGCCATTGGTGGCGATAAATGTTTTCAGGCAGCACGCTGTAGCGATAGAGCTCTTCCAGGATCTGCCGGCTCTCGGCCTCGGGCACGCCTACGATCCGGGTGGTAAAGCCCTCGCTTACAAACAGTGCCTTGCGCCCGTTTTCCGGATGGGTACGGACGATAGGGTGAATCACCTCCTGCACCTGGGCCAACTGCTCGGGGCTCAACCGGGGCCGCCAATCGCCTTCGAATTTCGGCTCGCTGTACCGCGCGGTGTAGGAGTGTGCTGCCTGTTTGCCCTCGATCGCCTTGCGCAGTTCGGCCGGCAGGGTATCGAGCGCCTTGTGCATGTCAGCGAACAGCGTATCGCCGCCTTCGCTCGGCAGTTCCTGGGCGTGCAGCATGGAACCCAGGCTTGGGAGGGGCTTATAAGAGAGGTCGGAGTGCCAGAACTTGCCAGCATCGCCCAGCCCGATAGGGTGGCCCTGCTCAATGATATTGGAAACGATCAGGATTTCCGGATGGCCCGCCAGCAGGAACTGCTTGAGCACATGGATCTGCAATTGGCCAAACCGGCGGCTGAAGGCGATCTGCTGTTCCGGCTTAATACGCTGATCACGGAACACCACCACGTGGTAATCCAGATGGGCGCGATGTATGCGGGCGAAGTCGGTATCGCTTAGCGGCCCGGTAAGGTCCAGGCCGATGATTTCGGCGCCAACTGCGCCATCGAATGGAAGGATCTCGAACGCCTGCCCGTTGGAAACGGTGGCAGCGTTAGGGGCCGAAGACATATTGACTCTCCACGCATGCGCTGATCACGCATGTACAAGAAACTCACGGGGGACGACCGTGTTCGTTCTGTTCGTGCGGCGCGCCGGTGGGCCGGCAGGTACGCGAGAGCCAATATAAAAGAATAAGAATTGGGGATTAAATACTGTTGCGGAATAACGATAGTACCGTTGCCTCTCATAGACCAAAACTGTTCTGGCCGGGACAACTTCCCACAGGGTGAACGTGCTACAGGGCCAAGTGATGGCCCTGTAGGACTGGGCGCAGCGCAGGCGGAGCCCGGGAACCGGTACTACCGCTCGTGCAGCGCCTCTGCCCGCGCCCGCAAGATTGGCTTGAGCAGGTAGCTGAGGATGCTCTTGTGGCCGGTGATGATGTCTACCGAGGCAACCATGCCCGGGATGATGAGCAATGGCTTGTCATCCGGCCCGAGGTGGTTGCGGTCGGTGCGCAGGCGGATCAGGTAGTACGTCTGCTTTTTATCTTCATCGGTGATGGTGTCCGCGCCAATCTGCTGCAGTTGGCCCTTGAGCCCACCATAAATGGTGTAGTCGTAAGCCGTGAATTTGATCATCGCTTCCTGGCCGGGGTGCAGGAACGCGATATCCTGCGGGCGGATCTTCGCTTCCACGATCAAGGTATCATCCAGCGGAACGATTTCCACGATATCGCTGCCCGGCTGGATCACGCCGCCCACCGTGTTCACCAGTACCTGCTTGATGATACCGCGCACTGGCGAGGACACCATGGTACGGCTTACGCGATCCTCCAGCCCCTTGGCCGTGGCGGTGTACTTGCTCAGGTCCGTACGGGCTTCGTTCAGTTGGGTCAGGGCGTCACTGCGGAACTTGCCGCGCGTTTCGTCGATCTTGCGCTGCACTTCCGAAATCGCCGCCTGGGCGCGGGGGATAGCCAACGTAGTAGCGTCAAGCTGCCCGCGGGTTTCCACCTCGGACCGCTTGAGGCGCAGCACTTCCACCGGCGATACGGCGCCTTGCTTCACCAATGGTTCGGACATGCCGATTTCCTGGCGCAGCAGGCTCAGGCTGTTGCGGTACTGCTCCTGTTTGGAACCAAACTCGCGCAGTTCCTGTTGCTTCTGCGTCAGTTGCGCCTGCAAGCCGCCGATCTCGTCAGCAAGCTGCTGGCGACGGCTGCGATACAGCTGCTCCTCGTCGCCGGCCTGCTTGGGCGCCGCCTTACGCAGGTCTGCCGGGATATTCAGCGGGCGGTCGTCCACCTCGGCGCTCAAGCGCTCCACGCGCAGCGCCATGCCGATACGGTCCGCCTCGGTTTCGCCCACATTGGAAGCGAAGCGGGTATCGTCCAGGCGAATCAGCGGCGCGCCTGGCTCTACGATCTCGCCTTCCTTCACATAAATCTGCGCGACGATACCGCCTTCCAGGTTTTGCACCTTCTGGATTTTCGAGGACGGAATAGCCTTGCCTTCGCCCTTGGTGACCTCGTCGATAATCGCAAAATGCGCCCAACCGATAAGGAACACAAAGAAGAGAATCACACCCCAGATGGTCAAGCGAACGATACGCGGCGCATCGTCGATCAACGCCTTGTTCACTTCAGGCAAAGGCTGGCCGGACAAGTTGTCCCGGCCTTTGAAGTAGGCGCCAATACCGCCCTTGTCTACTTTAAGCGACATTGACTTGCCCCTTCTTCAGCGCTTCGAGCACGGCGGCTTTCGGGCCGTCCGCCACAATCTGCCCCCGATCGATCACGATCAGGCGCTCCACCAGGGACAGCAACGAAGCGCGGTGGGTAACCAGTACCACGGTCTTGTCGCCAATGAAGGGCTGCAACCGCTGCTTCAAGCGTTCTTCACCGCTGTTGTCCATGGCGCTGGTAGGTTCATCCAGCAGCAATATCTGGGGGTTGAGCAACAGGGCGCGGGCCAATGCCACGTTCTGCCGCTGGCCACCAGAGAGGTTCTGCCCCCGCTCGCCTACCTGCAGTTCATAGCCTTGCGGATGCAGCCGGGCGAATTCATGCACACCGGCAAGCTCCGCCGCTTGCAGCACCATTTCGTCTTCCACGTAACGAGCGCCCGACACCAGGTTATCGCGCAAGGTACCTGCCAGCAGTTGGATGTCCTGAGGGACGTAACCGATGTTGTGGCGAAGCTCGCTCACGTCGATCTGGCGGATGTCCACGCCGTCGATGAGCAGGGCGCCTTCATCGGCCTCGTACAGGCCCACGATCAATTTGGCCAGCGAGCTTTTGCCCGAGCCGCTGCGGCCGATGATGCCGATCTTCTCGCCCGGGCGGATGCTGAGGTTGATATTGCGCAGGGCAACGTTCTGTTGGTTAGGGTAGGTAAAGCCCAGGTTGCGGAACTCAACCGCGCCCTGAAGAACCGGCCGGCTAAGCGGGCGCTCTTCGAAGTTGCGCTCCTGCGGCAGGTCCATCATCTGGTTGACCGACACCATGGTGACTTTGGTCTGCTGGTAGCGCGTGAGCAAGCCGGACAGTTGCGCCAGGGGGCCAAGGGCGCGGGTGTTGAGCATATAGCAGGCGATCAGGCCACCCATGCTGAGGTTGTTATCAATGATCTGGTACACGCCAAAGATGATCATCGCCACGCCAGCCAGCTGCTGAATCATCAAGGTGAGGTTCATTGCCAGGCTGGACAGCACCTTTACGCGCAACTCCAGGCGGCTCAGCGTGCCAATGGTTTGCTCCCACTGGTATTGGCGCTCGCTTTCCGCGTTGTTCACTTTGATGCCATCAAGCCCGGCCAGCGTCTCGATCAGCGCGGACTGGCGCTCCGAGGCTAGCGCCATGGTGCGCTCAAGGGTAGCGGTCAGCGGCTTTTGCAGCAGATGGCCAAGGGTGAGTGCTAGCGGGAAGGCCACAACGGGAATCCACACAAGGTTCCCGCCAAGGATCGCGATCACCAGCAGGATCAGCAGCGTAAAGGGCAGGTCAATCAGGCTGGTAAGGGTAAGCGAGGTGAGGAAGTCCCGCATGCCCTGGAATTCATGAATGTTCTGCGCATAACTACCTACCCGGGCCGGGCGCATCTTCATGGCCATACCCACCACGCGCTCGAACAGCGTGGCGGAGATGATCAGGTCGGTCTTCTTGCCGGCAAGGTCCAGGCACAGCCCGCGCAGCCCCTTGAGCAACAGGTCGAACAGGTAGGCGCCGGTGATACCGGCGGCCAGCACCCACAGCGTGGCCGTGGCCTGGTTGGGTACTACACGGTCGTACACGTTCATCACAAACAGCGGCGCGGCCATGGCGATCAGGTTGATCACCAGGCTGGCGGCGATGGCGTCCATGTACAGCCAGCGGGAACGCTTGAGGGTGTCTTTGAACCACGACTTCGCTCGGGGAATCAGCGAGCCATGGCTTACGTCGAATTTGTGCTGGGGCTGAGCGAAGAACACGCGGCCGCTGTAATCCTCTTCCAGCAACTCGCGGCTCACACTCACTTCGCCACCGTCGCTTTCGCTCAGCAACAGGCGGGCCTGGTCGCCTTCCCAGCCCACCAGCACCGCGCTGCGGTTGTCTTTCAACAACAGCAGCACAGGCATGGCGATGGCGGGAATCTGCTCCAGCTTGCGCGTAAGCAACCGGCCCTGCAGCCCGGCGCGTGCAGCAGCGCGGGCAAGCAAGGCAGGTGAAAGGCGTTGGTCTGGCAACGGCAAGCCTGTAGTGAGCATGGCTCGGCTGGCCGGCTTCTGGTGCAGGTAACAGAGCGAGAGCAAACCGTCCAGCAACGGATCGTCGTGCAAACTGCGTGGATCATGACTGGGTAGATTTCGACCGGCTTCTGAGTCCACGCTGCGCTCTCTGTTTTTTCGAAGTTACGAAGGGCTGATCCGTCAAGAATCAGTTCATGCCGGGCAGTTTAACCTCCGGCTTGATGTCCTGCTGCACAACCGATGCCAGCGGGGGCACAACGCCCTGGCTGCGCAGCAGCTGACCCATCACTGCCTTGATCCGGTACTGGCTGAACAGCTTGAGGTTCTGAACCTCTGCCAGGCGGCGGGCAGCGGTGAAGGTTTCGTTCTCGCTGTCGAGCAGGTCGAGCAGGGTACGCTCGCCAAGGCTGAACTGCGACTGGTAAGCCGTACGCACACGGGTGTTACGTTCAACGTATTGCTGGGCGATCGGCAACTGAGCAGTGGCGTTGTTATAGGCGTTCCACGCCAGGCCAAGCTCTTCGTTCAGCTGGCGCAGTGCGTTGTTGCGGATATCCAGCGCCTGGCCCGACAGGTAGGACTTGGATTCCAGGTCTGCCTTGTTCGCGCCGCCAGCGTACAGGTTGAAGGTCATGCGTACCATCGCCGACCAGCCGTTGTAATGGCCTTCCTCGCCGCTGATGTTGTTATCGGCGCTGCGCGACAGTTCTGCATCGAAGCGCGGATAAAACGACGAGCGGGCAGAGGAGTACTGCTTTTCAGTGGCAGCGATATCTGCTTCGGCAGAACGCAGTACCGGGCTGTCCGCAACCAGTTGCTCACGTGCCTGGTCCAGGCTGCCGGGCATGCCGTCTACAACCGGCGCGGGCATTTCCAGTTGGTCAGGCATCTGGCCCACTGCGCTGTAGTAGTTGGTCGTGGCGTCGGCCAGGTTGGTCTGCTCGGTCAGCAAATTATTGCGTGCTTGAGCGAGACGGGCTTCTGCTTGATCCAGGTCTGCGTTGCGGCCTATGCCGCGAGCAGTGCGCAGTTTGATCTGATCGAAAATTCGTTCGTGGTTCTTCAGATTTTCTTCAGCCAGCCGAACATATTCCCGACGAGTAAGCACATCCAGGTAAACCTGAACCACGGTCAAAGCGGTGCGCTCGGAAGTACCCAGCAGCGAATATGCCCGAGAATTGGCGGTGGCTTGTTGACGTGCCACTTCGTTCTGCGTCGCAAAACCGTCAAAGATCATTTGTTGCAAACGGACGCTGGATTCGCCTCGCGTCAGTACGTCGAACTTGTCGTCACCCGTTGTGTTGCGGGTGGTTGGGCTATCGGTACCCTCCCGACCATACCCCGCCAAAACATCGACACGTGGCAGGTAGCCACCCTTGGCGGCTTTAACGGCGTAGTCAGCAGCCGTCCGAGCATTGACGCCAGCTTGTACTTCAGGATGGACCTCAAGGGCGTGCTGGATGGCACCCGACAGGGTGTCAGCCTGGGCGAAATTGGCGGCAACGGCGAGGGGAAGCAGAGCGAAAATGTACGAACGCATTGTGAGGATTACCCAAAAAATCCTTTGAAAACAATAACTACGACCGAGAGTCGGAGCACGCGAGATTGGCAACCGAAGCGCGCGGATGTCGGCAAGTCCTTAAAGGAAACCGGGGACACACAATGCAGGCGGTTAGCCGGGTGAATATCAATGTGACATTACGCGGCGGATTGTTTAGGATGCCGGACAATAGGTCAATAGTTTGTCGGATAGTTAATTTCCTACAAGCTGCGTCATATAACTGACGCCACTCAATATCATCCCTTTATACATCACGCTCCCCACTGAAATGTCAGGGCTTTTCCCTGCCAGTCGTACGGAAGCGACCAGAACGGTAGTCTCGGAGAAGTCACATGAGCGTCGTCGCCATCGTAAAAAGCATTGTTGGCCAAGTGATCGCAGTTTCGCCCGAGGGGATCCGCCGGGTCCTTGTCGAGGGCGACCGATTGCTCGCTGGTGAGGTGGTTGAAACGGGCGCTTCGGGCGCCGTGACGCTGACGCTCAATGACGGCCGTAGCCTGGACATCGGGCGGGATTCCCAGTGGAGCGCGAATACTCCGGACATGACTCGCCCGGTCGAAGACCCGGCACATCAGGCGCCTTCCGTAGCCGAGCTGCAGAAGGCCATCGCCGCCGGCGCTGACCCGACGACAGACCTGGAAGCCACCGCTGCCGGCAACACCGTGGATACCGGCGGTTCGGGCGGCGGCAGCCATAGCTTTGTATTGCTGGAGGAAACCGCAGGCGCGGTAGATCCCACCATTGGCTTCAACACCGCCGGCATTAGCAGCGGTGATTCGATTACCGCCGAGCAAGCCAGCCCCACCGATAGCCCCACCCTCGTTGGCGCGGACACCGCTACTGTTGACGAGGACAACGCAGCTACCGGCAATGTGCTTACCAACGACAGCGATGCCGACAATGCGCTGAGCGTGACCGGTTATACCGTTGCTGGGGTTACCGGTACGTTCACGGCGGGCCAGGCCGCGACCATCGCGGGTGTTGGCACTATTACGATTGCGGCGAATGGTGATTACACCTTCACGCCAGTCGCTAACTACAGCGGCACAGTTCCTACGATCACGTACACCACCAATACCGGTGCGTCGAGTACGCTCGACCTGACAGTTACACCGGTGGCCGACGCACCAACGGTCGATAGCCAGACCGTTACCGGCAACGAAGACACCTCAGTTGCCCTGGGCGCCGTGGCCACCTATGCCGACAATGACGGCTCGGAAACCCACACCACTGTTATCAGCGGTATTCCGGCTGGTGCGACCATCACCGATGGCACCAACACCTTCACCGCCACTGCCACTAGCGGCAGCGTGGACGTGAGCAGCTGGAACCTGTCGGGCATCAGCTTCAACGCGGGCACTAACGTCAGCGGTAGCTGGAACCTCACCGTTACCGGCACTTCGACCGAAGCGGCCAATGGCAGTACCGCAGCCACCTCGAACACCATTACGGTGAACGTCACGCCAGTAGCCGATGCTCCGGTCCTGGATGAAAGCCGTGCCGTTTCCGGCAACGAAGACACCTCGATTGCCCTGGGCACCGTGGCGACCTACGCCGACAACGACGGCTCGGAAACCCACACCACCGTGATCAGCGGTATTCCGGCTGGTGCGACCATCACCGACGGCACCAACACCTTCACTGCAACCGCCACCAGCGGCAGCGTGGACGTGAGCGGCTGGAACCTGTCGGGCATCAGCTTCAATGCGGGCACCAACGTCAGCGGCAGCTGGAACCTCACCGTTACCGGCACGTCGGTAGAAGGCGCTAACAACAGCACCGACACCACCGTCGGCACCATCGCCGTGACCGTGACCCCGGTGGCTGACGCTGCCGTTATTAATGCTCAAGAGCTGACCACCGCCGAAGACACCAGCATCGCGCTGGGTACCGTGGCCACCTACGCCGACAATGACGGCTCGGAAACCCACACCACTGTTATCAGTGGCATTCCGGTTGGCGCCAGCATCAGCGACGGCACCAACACCTTCACCGCCACTGCGACCACTGGCAGTGTGGATGTCAGCAGCTGGAACCTGTCGGGCATCAGCCTGACCCCGGCGGCCAACTCCAGTAATACCGTCACGCTGACCGTCACCGGCACCTCGACCGAGAACGCCAACGGTGACGTCGCAACCACCTCCAATACCATTGTGGTGAACGTGACGCCGGTTGCTGACGCCCCTGTAATCAGCGAATCGCGCGAAGTCACCGGTAACGAAGACACCGCGATCAGCCTGGGTACTGTCGCTACCTACGCTGACAACGATGGCTCGGAGGCGCATACCACCGAAATCGGCGGTATCCCGGTCGGCGCTACTATCAGCGATGGCAACGGTCACAGTTACACGTCCGAAGCGGGCGGCGACGGCACTGTTGATGTATCGACCTGGGACCTGGGCGCGATCACCATAACCCCGCCTGCGAATGCCAGTGGCACTATCACCCTGACTGTCACCGGTACTTCGGCCGAGAACGCCAGCGCCAGCACTGCGACCACCACTGGCACCATTGTGGTGAACGTGACGCCTGTGGCCGATGCCCCGGTCATCGCCCAGCAGACGCTGACCACTAGCGAAGACACCCCAATTGCCCTGGGCACCGTGGCCACCTACGCCGACAATGACGGCTCGGAAACCCACACCACTGTTATCAGCGGTATTCCGGTTGGCGCCAGCATCAGCGACGGCAACGGCCACAGCTACACCTCTGAAGTGGATGGCGACGGTACCGTCGATGTCTCGACCTGGAACCTCAGCACCATCACGCTGACCCCGGCGGCCAATTCCAGCAACACCGTCACGCTGACCGTCACCGGCACCTCGACCGAGACCGCCAACGGTGACATTGCCAGCACCTCGAACACCATCGTGGTGAACGTGACCCCAGTGGCCGATGCTCCGGTCCTGGATGAAAGCCGTGCCGTTTCCGGCAACGAAGACACCTCGGTTGCCCTGGGCACCGTGGCGACCTATGCCGACAACGACGGCTCGGAAACCCACACCACCGTGATCAGCGGCATCCCGGCTGGTGCGACCATCACCGATGGCACCAACACCTTCACCGCCACTGCCACTAGCGGCAGCGTGGACGTGAGCAGCTGGAACCTGTCGGGCATCAGCTTCAATGCGGGCACCAACGTCAGCGGCAGCTGGAACCTCACCGTTACCGGCACGTCGGTAGAAGGCGCCAACAGCAGCACCGACACCACCGTCGGCACCATCGCCGTCACCGTGACGCCTGTGGCTGACGCTGCGGTCATCCCGGCTCAAACGCTGACCACCGCCGAAGACACCAGCATCGCGCTGGGCACTGTGGCCACCTATGCCGACAACGACGGCTCCGAGACGCACACCACCGTCATCAGCGGCATTCCGGTTGGCGCCAGCATCAGTGACGGCAATGGCCACAGCTACACGTCCAAGGCAGA
Source organism: Pseudomonas sp. 3MAES_34.3B (assembly GCF_058145875.1). Classification (NCBI taxonomy): domain Bacteria; kingdom Pseudomonadati; phylum Pseudomonadota; class Gammaproteobacteria; order Pseudomonadales; family Pseudomonadaceae; genus Pseudomonas; species Pseudomonas sp. 3MAES_34.3B. Next base: position 126,467 of record NZ_CM176960.1, read on the forward strand.
TGGCGACGGCACCGTCGATGTCTCGACCTGGAACCTCAGCACCATCACGCTGACCCCGGCGGCCAATTCCAGCAACACCGTCACGCTGACCGTCACCGGCACCTCGACCGAGACCGCCAACGGTGACATTGCCAGCACCTCGAACACCATTGTGGTGAACGTGACCCCGGTTGCAGATGCTCCAGTCATTGCACAGCAAGCGCTGACCACCAACGAAGATACCCCAATTGCCCTGGGCACCGTGGCCACCTACGCCGACAATGACGGCTCGGAAACCCACACCACTGTTATCAGTGGTATCCCGGTTGGCGCCAGCATCAGCGACGGCAACGGCCACAGCTACACTTCGCAGGTTGATGGCGACGGCACCGTTGATGTCAGCAGTTGGAGCCTCAGCACCATCACGCTGACCCCGGCGGCCAACTCGAGCAACACCATCACGCTGACCGTGACCGGTACTTCGCTTGAAACCGGCAACCAGAGCAGCGCCAGCACCTCGAACACCATCGTGGTGAACGTGACGCCGGTTGCCGACGCCCCGGTCATCGCACAGCAAGCGCTGACCACCAACGAAGACACCCCAATTGCCCTGGGCACCGTGGCGACCTATGCCGACAATGACGGCTCGGAAACCCACACCACTGTTATCAGTGGTATCCCGGTTGGCGCCAGCATCAGCGACGGCAACGGCCACAGCTACACTTCGCAGGTTGATGGCGACGGCACCGTTGATGTCAGCAGTTGGAGCCTCAGCACCATCACGCTGACCCCGGCGGCCAACTCGAGCAACACCATCACGCTGACCGTGACCGGTACTTCGCTTGAAACCGGCAACCAGAGCAGCGCCAGCACCTCGAACACCATCGTGGTGAACGTGACGCCGGTTGCCGACGCCCCGGTCATCGCCCAGCAAGCGCTGACCACCAACGAAGACACCCCAATTGCCCTGGGCACCGTGGCGACCTATGCCGACAATGACGGCTCGGAAACCCACACCACTGTTATCAGTGGTATCCCGGTTGGCGCCAGCATCAGCGACGGCAACGGCCACAGCTACACTTCGCAGGTTGATGGCGACGGCACCGTTGATGTCAGCAGTTGGAGCCTCAGCACCATCACGCTGACCCCGGCGGCCAACTCGAGCAACACCATCACGCTGACCGTGACCGGTACTTCGCTTGAAACCGGCAACCAGAGCAGCGCCAGCACCTCGAACACCATCGTGGTGAACGTGACGCCGGTTGCCGACGCCCCGGTCATCGCCCAGCAAGCGCTGACCACCAACGAAGACACCCCAATTGCCCTGGGCACCGTGGCCACCTACGCCGACAATGACGGCTCGGAAACCCACACCACTGTTATCAGTGGTATTCCGGTTGGCGCCAGCATCAGCGACGGCAACGGCCACAGCTACACCTCTGAAGTGGATGGCGACGGTACCGTCGATGTCTCGACCTGGAGCCTCAGCACCATCACGCTGACCCCGGCGGCCAACTCGAGCAACACCATCACGCTGACCGTGACCGGTACTTCGCTTGAAACCGGCAACCAGAGCAGCGCCAGCACCTCGAACACCATTGTGGTAAACGTGACGCCGGTTGCCGACGCTCCGGTCATCGCCGCCACCCATCAAGTGACTGGCAACGAAGATACCGCCATTGCCCTGGGCACAGTGGCCACCTACGCCGATAACGACGGCTCGGAGACCCACACCACGGTAATCAGCGGCATCCCGGCGGGAGCGACCCTCACCGATGGCACCAACAGCGTAGTGATCGGTGCATCGGATACCGGGTCGGTAGATGTCAGCACCTGGAACCTGAGCACCATCAGCGTCACTCCGCCGACCAACTCCGGCGACAGCTTTACCCTGACTGTGACAGGCACCTCCACCGAGAGCGCCAACACTGCCAGCACCGCGACTACCACCGGCACCATTCTGGTCAATGTGACACCGATCGCCGATGCGGCCGTAATTGCCAGCCACACCGTGACGGGCAACGAAGACACCGCAATCGCCTTGGGCACCGTAGCGACTTACGCGGACAATGACGGTTCCGAGACGCACACTACTGTGATCAGCGGTATCCCGGCGGGCGCGACCCTCAGCGACGGCACTAAGACCGTAACCATCGGCGGATCCGGTGGTGGTTCGGTCGACGTCAGCACCTGGAACCTGGGCAGCATCAGCGTTACCCCGCCAGCCAACTCCAGCGCCAGCTTCACGCTGACGGTTACCGGTACGTCCACCGAAAACGCCAACACCGCGAGTACCGTCACCACCAGCGGCACTATCGCGGTCAACGTGACGCCGATCGCCGACGCGGCGGTGATCGTCAATCACACTGTGACAGGTAACGAAGACACCTCGATTGCCCTGGGCACCGTGGCCACCTACGCCGACAACGACGGCTCGGAAACCCACACCACCAAGATCAGCGGCGTGCCAGTTGGCGCGACCCTGACCGATGGCACCCACAGCTACACCTCCGTGGCGGGTGGCAATGGTACCGTCGACGTCAGCAGCTGGAACCTGAGCACTATCAGCGTGAAGCCTGCAGCCAACTCCGGCGATGACTTCACCCTGACCGTGACCGGCACCTCGACCGAGAAGGGCAACACCAGCAGCACCGTCACCACCACCGGCAGTATTGTGGTGAACGTGACCCCGATCGCCGACGCGGCCCTGATCGTCAACCACACGGTCAGCGGTAAAGAAGACACCGCCATCTCTCTGGGCACCGTGGCGACCTACGCGGACAACGACGGCTCGGAAACCCACACCACCAAGATCAGCGGCGTGCCAGTTGGCGCGACCCTGACCGATGGCACCCACAGCTACACCTCCGTGGCGGGTGGCAATGGTACCGTCGACGTCAGCAGCTGGAACCTGAGCAATATCAGCGTGAAGCCTGCAGCCAACTCCGGCGATGACTTCACCCTGACCGTGACCGGCACCTCGACCGAGAAGGGCAACACCAGCAGCACCGTCACCACCACCGGCAGCATTGTGGTGAACGTGACCCCGGTCGCCGATGCAGCTTCGATCGTGACCCACATCGTCAGTGGCAAAGAAGACACCGCGATCGCCCTGGGCACGGTAGCGACCTACGCCGACAATGACGGCTCGGAAACTCACACCACAGTCATCAGCGGTATCCCGGCGGGCGCAACCCTCACCGACGGCACCAATACCGTGACCATCGGCGGATCCGGTACCGGTTCGGTCGACGTCAGTACCTGGAACCTGAGCGCGATCAGCGTGACGCCGCCGGCCAACTCCGGCGACGACTTCATGCTGAAGGTAACCGGCACCTCTACCGAGAATGGCAATACCAGCAGTTCTGTAACCACCAGCGGCTACATCGTGGTGAACGTGACGCCGATCGCTGATGCGGCGGTGATCGTCAATCACACCGTAACTGGCAACGAAGACACCTCGATTGCCCTGGGCACTGTGGCGACCTACGCCGACAACGACGGCTCGGAAACCCACACCACCAAAATCAGCGGTGTGCCGGTTGGCGCGACCCTGACCGATGGCACCCACACCTACACGTCCGTGGCGGGTGGCAATGGTACCGTCGACGTCAGCAGCTGGAACCTGAGCAATATCAGCGTGAAGCCTGCAGCCAACTCCGGCGATGACTTCACCCTGACCGTGACCGGTACTTCGACCGAGAAGGGCAACACCAGCAGCACCGTCACCACCACCGGCAGCATTGTGGTGAATGTGACCCCGATCGCTGACGCGGCCGTGATCGTCAATCACAGCGTGACCGGCAAAGAAGACACCGCCATCTCTCTGGGCACCGTGGCGACCTACGCGGACAACGACGGCTCGGAAACCCACGTCACCAAGATCAGCGGCATCCCCGCCGGCGCGACGATAACGGATGGCACCCATAGCTTCACTGCCACCGCAACCACCGGTACCGTGGACGTCAGCACCTGGAACCTGTCGGGCATCACCTTCAGCGCAGGCACCAACGTCAGCGGCAACTACACGCTGACCGTGACCGGTACCTCCACCGAGAACGGCAACAGCAGCAGCACCGCGACTACCACTGGCACCATCCAGGTGAACGTGACCCCGGTGGCCGATGCGGCTGTGATCGTCAACCACACCGTCAGCGGCAACGAAGACACCTCGATTGCCCTGGGCACCGTGGCGACCTACGCCGACAACGACGGCTCGGAAACCCATACCACCAAGATCAGCGGCATCCCCGCCGGTGCGACGATCACGGATGGCACCCATAGCTTCACTGCCACCGCAACCACCGGTACCGCGGACGTCAGCACCTGGAACCTGTCAGGCATCACCTTCAGCGCGGGCACCAACGTCAGCGGTAGCTACACCCTGACCGTGACCGGCACCTCGGTTGAAAGCGCGAACAGCAATACCGCGACCACCACCGGCACCATCGTGGTAAACGTGACCCCGATTGCCGATGCGGCTGTGATCGTCAACCATGCGGTCAGCGGTAACGAAGACACTGCAATTGCCCTGGGCACCGTGGCGACCTACGCCGACAACGACGGCTCGGAAACGCATACCACCAAGATCAGCGGCATCCCCGCCGGTGCGACGATCACGGATGGCACCCATAGCTTCACTGCCACCGCAACCACCGGTACCGCGGACGTCAGCACCTGGAACCTGTCAGGCATCACCTTCAGCGCGGGCACCAACGTCAGCGGCAACTACACCCTGACCGTGACCGGCACGTCCGTCGAAGGCGCGAACAACAACACCGCGACCACCACCGGCACCATCCAGGTGAACGTGACGCCGGTGGCTGATGCGGCTGTGATCGTCAACCACACCGTCAGCGGCAACGAAGACACCTCCATTGCCCTGGGCACCGTGGCGACCTACGCCGACAACGACGGCTCGGAAACCCACACCACCAAGATCAGCGGCATCCCGGCCGGTGCGACGATCACGGATGGCACCCATAGCTTCACTGCCACCGCAACCACCGGCACCGTGGATGTCAGCACCTGGAACCTGTCGGGCATCACCTTCAACGCAGGCACCAACGTCAGCGGCAACTACACCCTGACCGTGACCGGTACCTCCACCGAGAACGGCAACAGCAGCAGCACCGCGACTACCACTGGCACCATCCAGGTGAACGTGACCCCGGTGGCCGATGCGGCTGTGATCGTCAACCATGCGGTCAGCGGTAACGAAGACACTGCAATTGCCCTGGGCACCGTGGCGACCTACGCCGACAACGACGGCTCGGAAACGCATACCACCAAGATCAGCGGCGTGCCGGTGGGCGCAACCCTGACTGATGGCACCCACACCTATACGGTCCCGGCTGGTGGCAACGGTATTGTCGACGTCAGCAATTGGAACCTGAGCACTATCAGCGTGAAGCCGCCAACCAATTCTGGCGATAGCTTCACCCTGACCGTGACCGGCACGTCCGTCGAAGGCGCGAACAACAACACCGCGACCACCACCGGCACCATCCAGGTGAACGTGACGCCGGTCGCCGATGCGGCTGTGATCGTCAACCACACCGTCAGCGGCAACGAAGACACCTCGATTGCCCTGGGCACCGTGGCGACCTACGCCGACAACGACGGCTCGGAAACCCACGTCACCAAGATCAGCGGCATCCCCGCCGGCGCGACGATCACGGATGGCACCCATAGCTTCACTGCCACCGCAACCACCGGTACCGTGGACGTCAGCACCTGGAACCTGTCGGGCATCACCTTCAGCGCAGGCACCAACGTCAGCGGTAGCTACACCCTGACCGTGACCGGCACCTCGGTTGAAAGCGCGAACAGCAATACCGCGACCACCACCGGCACCATCGTGGTAAACGTGACCCCGATTGCCGATGCGGCTGTGATCGTCAACCATGCGGTCAGCGGTAACGAAGACACTGCAATTGCCCTGGGCACCGTGGCGACCTACGCCGACAACGACGGCTCGGAAACGCATACGACTGTTATCAGCGGCATTCCCGCTGGCGCGACCCTCACCGATGGCACCCACACCTACACGGCCCCGGCCGGTAGCAGTGGTAGCGTTGATGTCAGCACCTGGAACCTGAGCGCGATCAATTTCACCGCGACCAAGGATGCCAGCGGCACCTATACCCTCACCGTGACCGGTACCTCCACCGAGAAGGCCAACACCAGCAGCACAGTCACCACCAGTGGCAACATCGAGGTTACCGTTAACCCGGTCACCGACACGCCAACCCTGAGCTTGATCGGCCAAAGCACCCTGGCATCCACCGACCTCCAGGAAGTGGCGGCCGGCAGCAAGGCCACCGTAGCGGTGAGCAAGCTGGGCAGCGGCGAGTGGCACACCGACAACAGCGGCAATACCGTTGAAATCGGATCGGGTACCACCTACGGTGCCGGCACCACCAGCCAGGTGATCGAGCTGGAGCGCAACCCCAACGATCCGAGCAATCTCTACACCACCGTGAGCGCGCAAAGCGGGGCGACCTACACCGTAAGCTTCGATTACTCGGCGCGCAGCGGTGCTGTGGGCGATTCGAAGATCAATGTGTACTGGGGCGGTCAGCTGATCACTACCCTGACTGCCAGCAGCACTGGCATGACGCACTACACACTCAACCTGCCGGTCAGCGCCGATGGCACTGAAAAGCTGGAGTTCGTAGCCGTCGACCAGAACAGCACCGGCGGCGTGCTGGATAACATTCAGCTCGTGGAAACCCGCAACAGCGGCCTGGAAGACCAGCCGATCCTGTTGTCGACGATCAAGGCAGCCACTACGGACGTGGATGGCTCCGAAAGCCTGAAAGTGACTATCAGCAAAGTACCGGAAGGCTCCGTGCTGACCGACGGCACCGCTGCGCATACCGTCAAGGTTGGCGCCGACGGCACCGTGGACGTGACCGGGTGGGACCTGTCCAGCGTGAAGTTCACCGCACCGCTGAACGTCAACGGCGACATCACCCTGACCGTTACCGCAACCGCCCAGGACGGCAATGCCGCGCCGAAGAGCGTCAGCCAGGACCTGGTGGTCCATGTGGCTGCGGTCAACGACGCACCGGTTGTGGCGAACAGCGCTGCAAGCGGCGACGAAGACCATGCAGTGGCTGTGGTGCTGAGCGGTACGGACGTGGACGGCACCGTCAGCTCCTTCAAGATCACCTCGATCCCGGAGAACGGCGTACTGCTACGTGATGCCAACGACGCCAACAGCATTGTGCATGTGGGCGACGTCATCACGGCCAGCAGCAACAGCGCCACGCTGACCTTCGTGCCGAACGCCAACTGGAACGGCAGCGACACCGTCAGCTACACCGCCACCGACAACCTGGGCACTACCAGCACCACGACCGGCACCGTAAGCATCACCCTGGCCGCGGTCGACGATGCCAGCGTGCTCACCGCCGACACCGGTAGCGCGAACGAAGATAACGTGGCCCAAGGCAACCTGCTGAGCAACGACATCGACGTAGACAACACCCTGAGCATCAGCTCGGTCAGCGTTGGCGGCACCACCTACGCCACTGGCACCGACATCGCACTGGCCCACGGCACCTTGAACGTGGCGGCTGACGGTACCTACACCTTCACCCCGGCTGCGGATTGGGCCGGCAGCGTGGAGCAGGTGACCTACACCACCAATACCGGTTCGACCAGCACCCTGAACATCACCATCAACCCGGTGGTGGACATTCCGGTCGTAACCGTAGACGCGGCCACCATTACCTCTACCGGCCTGAACAAGGACACCTGGACCACGCTGTCCAAGGCTACCCTGGGCACCGGCGGCAATGGTGCGGACACCGCCACGCTGATCAACACCGTAGGCAGCGCCGCAACTGTCAACACGACGGTCCACGGCGTGACCTCGCTCGCCAGCAGCGGTGATATCGCCGCCGGCACCGCCACCAAGGTCAGCGGCCTTGTTTACCTGGAAGCCGGCAAGACCTACAGCTTCTCAGGCACCGGCGATGACAGCCTGGCAATCACCCTGGGCGGCACCACCGTAGCGACCGCCAGCTGGGGCAAGAACTCCGGTGCGATCACCAGCATCACCTTCACGCCGACGGACACCGGCTACTACACCATCGACCTGTACCACTACAACCAGAGCGGCCCGGGCAACTACAACGTGACCGTACTGGTAGATGGCGTAGCCACTTCGCTCAACAGCCTGTTGACCTTCGGCAGCGTGCAGGACATGGCCGCCGCCGGCCTGGACGTGTCTGCGCTGCATGGCAGCAATGGCGAGGGTTACTACACGGCAACCAGCCTGAACCACGGCCTGGAAGATGGCAGCACCAAGCTGGCCCCGATCAGCGTGACCTACGGCGACACCACTGACGGTTCGGAGACCCACGTCACCACCCTCAGCGGCGCGCCTGCCGGCACCACCCTGACCGACGGCACCACCACCGTGACCTTCGACGCCAACGGCTCGGCGGTCGTGACCGGGATGAACCTGGCCAACCTGACCCTCAGCACGCCGCTGAACTACAACGGCAGCTTCGTGCTGACCGTAACGGCGACCGCGACCGAGCAGGGCGTGGCTACGCCTGTAGTGCGTACCGGTACCCTCACCGTTACCGTTGATGCCGTGAACGATGCCCCGGTGGTAAACCTTACCCCGACCACTGGCACCACCGCAGACCTGAACTACACCGAAAATGACCCGGCTACTCAACTGGTTAAGCAGTTGAGCATCGTTGACCCCGACGGCACCACCACGCTCAAGGGCGCGACCGTAACGCTGAGCAACGCGCAGGCTTACGACGTGCTCAAGGCCGGCAGCTTGCCGGCTGGCATCACCGCCACCGTGGACACCAGCGTCAGCGGCAAGATCACCGTGACCCTCACCGGCACGGCGTCTATCACCGACTACGTGGCCGCGATCAAGTCGATCACCTATGCCAACACCAGTGAAGACCCAAGCGCCGCAGACCGCACCTATACGGTGGTGGTCAACGATGGCGGTACCAATTCGGTTGCCGTAAGCGGTGCGGTGCACGTTACGCCGGTGCCGGATGCGCCGGTTGCAGGGAACGGCGTTGCGAGCACCAGCGAAGACACCGCCGTGGTACTCAAGTGGGCCAACTTCAGCGTCACCGACGTGGATACCGCGCCCAGTAAAATGACCGTACAGATCACCACGCCAGCGGCAACCCAAGGCACCATCGAGTACTACAACGGCGGCAAATGGGTGAGCGTGGCGGCGAACTCTTCGCTGACAGTTTCGCAAACGACCATCGACGCCGGCCTTATCCGCTATGTGCCGTACGCCAATGCCTCGGGCATCGTCACCCTTACCTACAAAGTGAGCGACGGTACGACGTACAGCAACGACGCGGCAGTGAAGATTGCGATTGCCCCCGTGGCGGACGCGTCCACCCTCACCGTGGGCGGCGACACGACTGTAGCCGAAAACGGCTCGACCACCCTCAAACTGGTTGCGGGCGTAACCGACACCGATGGCTCGGAAACCGCCTCGGTCACCAAGATCAGCAGCATCCCGGTAGGGGCCACGCTGTCTGACGGTGCTGGCCATACGTTCACGTCCACCACCGGCAATACGTCCGTGGATGTAACCCAGTGGACCATGACCACGCTTACCTACACCCCGGCAACCTACCACAGCGGCACCGACACACTGAAAGTGACCACCACGTCCAAGGACGGCACGTCCACCCTGGATACGGTCAGCAACCTGCCGATCACCATCACTCCGGCGGTGTACACGCACCAGAACGGTACCAGCGCGGCGGATACCATTACCGGTGACGCCGGTAGCAACATCATCGTTGGTGATGTGACCAGCACCACCTTGCAGCCAGGCACGAACTACAACATTGCATTCATCGTAGATACCTCCGACAGCATGGGTTCCGATGCAGTAGCTGCCGCCGTGAAGTCGCTGACCACTGTCTTTACCAACCTGGTCAACAGCGCCAAGACCGCCGGTGCGGGGACCGTGGTCGTATACCTCGAAGACTTCGACACCACTGTGAAACAGTCGGTGGCGGTGAAGCTGTCCGATCCTGATGCCTTGAGCAAGCTCATTGCAGTATTGAAGAGCATGACCAGCGGCGGCACCACCAACTACGAAGATGCCTTCAAAGCCGCGTCCAACTTCTTCGAAAGCGACCTGGCGCAGAACAACACCAAAGCGGTCACCAAGACCTACTTCATCACCGACGGCGAGCCCAACACTTACCAGAAGAGCGAAACCGATCCGAAGCTCTACACGGGCGTGACCGGTGACACCGGGGGCAAGGGCACTACCTACCTTGACGACCTGGTGGACGTGAACAACTACACCCTTAATTCCGGGCAGGTTGTAACCGCGGTCATCGGTGGTGTAACCCGCACGGTCGTGGACTCGTCGGGCCAGGTGTACCAGTGGACCCACTCCGACAAGGACGGCTGGACCTACAAGGTGCTGGGTACCCTTCACGCCGAAGGTGACGGCACCTACGAGGTGTCGACCACTGACAGCAGCGCGGCCAGCAGCGGTTCGACCAAAACCGCGACCACGCAGGCGGGGGACGCGTTTGATACCCTCAGCAATCTGAGCAGCACCGTGGAAGCGATCGGGATCAATTCCACGATTACCGCAGCCAAACTGGTGCCCTACGACACCGATGGCCAGGTACAGACCAACGTTGACCCGGCCAAGCTGCAGGCGGCGATCGAAGGCCATTACGTTACCGCCGCGCCGGCGATCGACACTATCTCTGGCGGTGCTGGCAATGACATCATCTTCGGAGATGCCATTACCCTCAGCGGCAGCAGCAACGAAGGCGTGGAAGCCCTGCGCGCCTACGTGTCGACGGCTACCAGCGTTACCACGGTGACCGACTCCGCGCTGCACGAGTACATCTCGGAAAACGTGGCGACCATTGCCAAGCTGGTCAATACCACCTCCGGTGGCGCGGACCTGCTGTCCGGCAACGACGGCAACGACATCCTCTTCGGTCAGGGTGGCAATGACACCCTCAGCGGCGGCGCGGGCAATGACATCCTGGTCGGCGGAAACGGCAACGACACCCTCACCGGTGGCGCTGGCGCGGACACCTTCGTGTATGTGAAGGGCGAAACCGGTTCGGACACCATTACCGACTTCAACACCGGTGAAGGCGACGTGATCGACCTGAGCGACCTGTTGTCCGGCCATGGCAGCGACCTTACCCAGTACCTGCAAGTGACCCAGAACACCGACGGTACGGGTACCTTGTTGGTCAGCAGCGCTGGCAAGCTCAGCACTACTGCAGCAGCAAGCACCAACGCCTCGGCGGCTGACGTGAGCATCAAGGTGTCTGGCATCGGCTACGATGCGCTCAAGAGCCTGGTTGCTGGCGCCGACACTCACATCAAGGTGGACCACGCCTGATGCCCACGGCCCGGCAATGGCTTATGCTGTTGCCGGGCCAAAGGCGTAACGCCGAACAAGAGGGTTCATAGATGTTTTACGTCCAGCGCAACGCCGAAGGCCGCCTCGTTCGGGTGCAGCCCACGGAATTTTCCGGCTACAGCGAAACCCTCGCCGCCGACCATCTGGATATCCAGGCCTGGTTCAGCAGCGAAGCCGTGGAAACCAGCCTGAAGGCTTTGCAGCAAAGCGACCTGGACATGGTGCGGGTGCTTGATGACCTTATCCAGTTGCTTACCAGCAAAGGGGTGATCCGCATCACCGACCTGCCACCGGCTGCCCAGGCCAAGCTGATGGACCGTACCCAGGCGCGTGAAGCCCTCGGCGGGCTAAGCCGGCTGATCAACGACGAAGAAACCGGCCTCATCTGAGGCCGTTTTTTTGCCTGCCGGAAAGTTTGGTGGGCCATCCATCGCTGTGGCAATTTGTAACTATTGACTACACAACCGACTTGATCGAGTATTGATAGTTAGCAACCTATCAATTATGTGGCGCCTGTGAACACTCTCGACAAGCTCCAGCTCAATATCAGTAGCGGCATGGTCGTAGCGGCCCGGCATTGGCGGCGGATCTGCCAGACCACCCTGGCCAACTACGGCATCTCCGAAGCGTGCGCGGTACCGCTGCTGGCCATCGTGCGCCTGGGCGACGGTGTGCGGCAGGTGACCGTGGCGCATGCTTCAGGCCTTGAAAGCCCCTCGCTGGTACGCCTGCTCGACCAGCTGTGCGCGCAAGGCTTTGTGCAGCGCACCGAAGACACTACCGACCGCCGCGCCAAGGCGCTAAGCCTTACCCCACAAGGGCGCGAGCTAGCCGAAGCCATCGAAGGCGAGCTGGTGCGGCTGCGCCGAGACGTGTTGAAAAACGTCGACAAGGCCGACCTCGAAGCCGCGCTGCGCGTAGTGAGGGCGTTCGAAGAAGCAGGGCAGGGGTCCGCCGTATGGGCTTCCTGAAAGGCTTTTTCAGCGACCTGCCGCCAGCCCGCGATTGGTGGTATGGCGTACGCACCTTCTCTGCTTCGATGCTGGCGCTGTACATCGCGCTGAAGCTAGAGATGCCCCGGCCCTACTGGGCCATGGCCACGGTGTACATCGTTTCCAGCCCTTATGTAGGGCCCACCAGCTCCAAGGCGGTGTATCGCTTCCTGGGGACGTTGCTGGGGGCCAGCGCGGCGGTGTTGCTGGTGCCGCTGTTCGTGCAGGCGCCGGTGTTGCTGGTGATCGTGGTGTCGCTGTGGACAGGTACATTGCTGTTCCTGTCGCTGCACCTTCGCACGGCCAACTTCTATGCCTTGATGCTGGCTGGCTACACCATGCCCATGATCGCGTTGCCGGTGGTCGATAACCCGTCGGCGGTATTCGACGTAGCCTCTTCGCGTACTCAGGAAATTTTCATCGGCATCGTTTGCGCCGCTGTGGTGGGCGCCATCTTCTGGCCGCGCCGCCTGGCCCCTGTGGTCGCAGGCGCGCTGGACAAATGGTTCAGCGAGGCGGATGCCTACAGCCTGCGCTACTTGTCACGTAGCGTGAGCGCTGACGAAGTAGGGCCGCTGCGTTCGTCGATGGTCGTGACGTTCAATTCGCTGGAGCAGATGATCGGCCAGTTGCCTCATGAAGGCGCTACACCGCAGAGCGTGCGTAACCGTAAGGAATTACGCGGGCGGATGATCCACCTGCTGCCCACCATCGACGCGCTGGACGACGCACTCGTGGCGCTGGAGCGGCGTACGCCGGAACTCGCCGCCCGTATGGCGCCCGTGCTTGAACACGCTCAGCAATGGCTGGCGTCCAGCGGCGACAACCCCAGCGAAGCGGCCTGGCAGGCGCTGCATGATCATATCGATCAGGTGCGACCCGCCCCCGAAGCCTTGGCGGATCGGCAGCAACTGCTACTGGCCAATGCCTTGTATCGCCTGGAAGAATGGGCCGACCTCTGGCAAGACTGCCGCACGCTCCACCTGGCCATCCGCAACGAGCAGCGCGAGCCCTGGAAGGCCGTGTATCGGCACTGGCGCCTGGGCCGCCTTACGCCGTTCTTCGACCGCGGCCTGATGTTCTATTCCGCCATGTCGTCGGTGACCGCGATCGCTGCCGCCTCGACTATCTGGATACTGACCGGCTGGGCCGACGGCGCCAGTGCAGTCATCCTGGCGGCCGTTTCGTGCAGCTTCTTCGCCTCCATGGACGACCCTGCCCCGCAGATCTACCGGTTCTTTTTCTGGACCATGGTGTCTGTAGTGCTGTCTGGCCTATACCTGTTCCTGGTGCTGCCCAACCTGCACGATTTCGCCATGCTGGTTCTGGCGTTCGCGGTGCCTTTCATCTGGATCGGCGCACTCACGGTGCAACCGAAGTTCTATCTGGGAACCCTACTGACCATCGTCAACAGCTCTACCTTTATCAGCATTCAGAGCCAATACGACGCCGACTTCATGAGCTTCATCAATGGCAATATCGCGGGCCCTGCCGGGTTGTTGTTTGCCTTCTGCTGGACCCTCGTGGTGCGCCCCTTTGGCACCGAAGCCGCCGCCCGCCGCCTGACGCGCTTCGGCTGGCAGGACATCACTCGCCTGGGCGAGCCCGGCACGCTGCAGGAACATCGGCAAATGGCCGTGCGTTTGCTCGACCGCCTGATGCAGGTGCTGCCGCGCCTGGGCCAGGTGGGCCAGGACACCGGTGGTGCCCTGCGCGACGTGCGCGTGGCGCTCAACCTGCTGGATATCCTTGCCTATGCGCGCCGGGTGGATAGCGGCGCGCAAGTGTTGCTCAAACAGGTGGTGAGCGAAGTGGCTGCGTATTTCGCCGCCAACCTCAAGGCCGGTGAGCGCCTGCCGCCACCCATGGCCAGCTTGAGAACCATGGACCGGGCCCGGCGCGCGCTCAATAGTTGCCTGGACGCCGAAGCCTGCCCTCATCTGTTGCTCGCGCTGAGCGGATTGCGCCTGGCGTTGTTGCCTGGCACCGAGGTAGTGGTGGAAGGCGACCAAGCCGAGGAACAACCGCCCTATGGTATCGATGGAGCCCCGCTGTGATCGGTGAACTGGATATCGGCGGGATCTTCCTGCCCACCCTGCTGGGCATCATGGCCATTGCCTACGCGCTCTTTCTAGGCGTGCATGCCGTGCTCAACCGGCTGCACTTCTACCGCCTGGTCTGGCACCGGGCCCTTTTCAACATTGCCCTCTACACCGTGCTGCTCAGCGCGGTAGACGTAATCTGCCGAAGCCTGATGACATGAAAAAACCTTTGCTGACGTTTGGTCGCTTTTTTCTCACCTTGATCGTAGTCGCCCTCGCCGTGGTACTGGTATGGCGGATGGTGATGTATTACATGTTCGCGCCCTGGACCCGAGACGGGCACATCCGCGCCGATATCGTGCAGATCGCGCCGGACGTTTCCGGCCTGATCGAGCAGGTGCCGGTGCACGACAACCAGCTGGTCAAGCGTGGTGACGTACTGTTTACCATCGACCAGGACCGCTTCCGTCTTGCCCTTCGCCAAGCCCAGGCAGGCCTGGCCGACCGCAGGGAAACGCTCGCCCAGGCGCAGCGCGAGAACAAGCGCAACCGTGGGCTGGGCAACCTGGTGGCCAAGGAGCAACTGGAGGAAAGCCAGTCTCGCGAAGCCCGCGCCCAGGCCGCCGTGCTCGAAGCCCAGGTAGCCGTGGATGCCGCCCAGCTGAACCTGGACCGCTCCGTGATCCGCAGCCCGGTGAACGGCTACGTGAACGACCGCGCCCCCCGCGAGCATGAATTTGTGGCAGCTGGCCGGCCGGTGCTGTCGGTTGTGGATAGCGACTCCTATCACATTGATGGCTACTTCGAGGAAACCAAGCTGCCGCATATCCACATCGGCCAAGCCGTCGACATTCGGGTGATGGGCGATACCGCGCGGTTGAGCGGTACCGTGCAAAGCATCTCGGCCGGTATCGAAGACCGCGACCGCAGCAGCGGCAGCAACCTGCTGCCCAACGTAAACCCGGCGTTCAGTTGGGTGCGCCTGGCCCAGCGTATTCCGGTGCGCATCGCCTTCGATCAGGTACCCGCGGATTTCCGCATGATCGCTGGCCGTACGGCCACGGTTTCGTTGCTCGACGACGCACCGGCGGCAGGCCAGCAAGGAGCGGCGCAATGAGTACTGCCTTGCGTGCCTTGGTGCTGGCTGCGTTGGCCAGCCTCGCGGCCTGCCAGACCGTGGGCCCGGATTACCAGTTGCCCAGCACCGCGGCCGTCAACCGGCCGGACCTTCAGGCGAAGCTGGGCGAAGGCAATCCGAACGTGGTGTCCGCGCCCGTGCCTGCCAACTGGTGGCAGCTGTACCATGATCCGCGGCTGGACCAGCTGGTGCGTGAGGCATTGGCCTCCAACACCGACCTGCGCGTAGCGGCCGCGAACATCGCGCGGGCCCGCTTCCAGACCGAGCAGGCCGAAGCCGAGGGTGGCTTCAACGCCAGTGTGAGCGCCGAGGCGCAGCGGTTGCAGGAATCCGGGCAGGCCTTTTTGCTGACCGAAAAAGTACCCGTGGCGAACATCGGCGCGGCATCGATCAAAACCTCTTATGAGTTCGACCTGTGGGGCACCCTCAAGCGTGGCGTGGAAGCTGCCAACGCCAATGCCGATGCTGCCCAGGCGGCCGCCGATACCGCTCGCATCACCGTGGTGGCGGACGTGGTACGTGCGTATACCCAGGTATGCGCGGCGAATGAAGAACGTGATATCGCACTGCATTCCCTCGAGTTGCAGCAACAAGGCGTAAACCTGGCGCAACGGTTGCGCGACGCGGGCCGTGGCGATGAAACCCAGGTTACCCGTACGCAAACCCAGTTCAAATCGCTGCGCGCCGAGTTGCCTCGCTACCAGGCCGAGCGCGCCGCCGGCCTGTACCGGTTGTCCATGCTGCTGGCCAAACCCGTTGAGCAATTGCCGGCTGGCGTAGGGGACTGCGCCGAGCTGCCCCATATCGCCCAATTGCTGCCGGTAGGGGACGGCGCCACGCTGCTCAAGCGTAGGCCCGATGTACGCCGCGCCGAACGGCAATTGGCGGCTGCCACGGCACGCATTGGTGTGGCGACCGGTCAGCTTTACCCGGACATCAGCATCGGCGCCACGGTTGGCACCGTGGGCATTCTCGATGAGCTGGGCGACCCTTCTACCAACCGCTGGGGCTTCGGCCCCCTGATCAGCTGGACCATCCCCACCAATGGGGCTCGCGCCCGTATACGCGAGGCCGAAGCTGCGACCCAAGGCGCGCTGGCAGGCTTCGATGGGGTAGTGCTCAACGCGGTACGCGAAGCCCAGACCAGCCTGTCCACCTATGCTGCGGTACTGGAACGCCGCGACGCCCTGGCCGAGGCCGAGCGCTCCGCCCACCAGGCCGCGGACCAGTCCCATCAGTTTTACCTGGCCGGCCGGCAGTCCTTCCTCGAAGACCTGCAGGCTACCCGTACCTACACCACGGCTCGAGCGCAGCTGGCCGAAGCCAATACTCGGGTGGCCATGGAACAGATCAACCTGTTCCTGGCGCTGGGCGGGGGGTGGGAAAGTGCGCCGGCTACTGTGGGAGCACGGGGACGGCCATCCGCCGAAGCCGCAGGCGGAGCTCGCGAATAAGGGCTACCGCAACAAACTGAACACACCCTTGGCGCCGCGCTTGATCCGCTCCAGCTCGCGGCTGACCGAGAAACCGCCGGCTTCGCGCCGGCGGCGGTTGAGTTGCACGTTCACGGCCTTGGCATATAGCGCTTGCAGCCCCTGCTGCAACTCGGCCAGGCCGAATGCAGGCTGCTGCTGCGGCAACGCCACGCCTACCCAGTCGGGCAGGTCCAGCAGCTGGCTGTTGTAGGCGCCTGCCTCCTGCACCGCACGCGCGGCCTTGCTGCCTTCCTCCAACGCGCTGGCCGCAGGCCAGCTGCCACCCGGCACCAGCCGGTCCGCCTGGGTGAGCACGGCGAGGATCGCCGGCGGTTCGTGGCCAAGGTTTTCAGGGCGGGCGAACCAGGCTTTCAGCTTTTCCCGAAACTGCCGGTCCAGCGCCCGCGCTGGCTGGTTGGCTTTGAGCGTCCAGAGCAGCAGGTCGCATTCCCGTGCTTCCTTGAACACCAGCTTTTCCACAGCCTCGGTGCCATCTAGCCCTGGCAAGTCGATCAAGCGAATGTTGGGCGCGCCTTCGATCATGCACTCATAGACCGCCACGCCATCGGTAGCCGGCAATGCGCTCACCTCGGCATTCAAGCTGCCGGTCAGCGCATTGATCAGGGAAGACTTGCCAGCGCCTACCTGGCCAACCAGCCCGATGCGTACCGGGTCCAGCGGTGGCGCCTTGCGATCTTCGTCGAGGGCTGTCACACGGGCCTGTTGCAGCTGGTCATCCTCCAGGCGGAAATGCCCGCCATACAGGTCGATCGCCGCGCGCAGCACCTCCATCAACAACAGGTATTTCAGGCGGCTTTGCAGCTCATCGCTCAGGCCGCTGAATACCTCGCCGCGGATTTGCGTAAGCGCTTCGGCCACCAGCCCCTGAGGCGAAATCAAACGTGCCGCCCGGTACAGGTTGAACACCTTGCGTGCCAGGGGGCCGTAGCGTTCAACCTGCTCGTTGAGGTTCATCAGCGTGGATATCCGCAGGTGCTCCACGCCTGGCACGTGGGCCTTGAGCACACGGCGATAACGCCGGCTGACCTGCTCCACGATGGCCAGCAACTCCGGTGCGGTGAAAGCCCAGTGAGCGCGAGCAGAGCGTTCGTCATAGCGGGCGGCCACCAGCCGCACCACGGCCAGGCCGGTTTGCGGCAGGGCTTGCCAAGGGAAGTCCGTGGCGACCAGTTCCTTGAGCTCCGGGATCAGCGCCTGCTGCACCTCGCGGTCCTGGGCGCGCCAGTAGTCGGGCGTGCGCGGGGTGGCTTCGAGCGCCTCTTTCACAGCGGGGCCCACCCGCTGGCCGAATCGGCGGCGTGCCAGCAGCAGGCCCAGGCTGCTGAGCAAGGTACACGCCAGCAGCACAAGAATCAGGTGCAGGATGTAGCCGTAGCGCACCACGGCATACAGCCCGAAACCGGCCAGCACCAGCACCGGCAGCACCACCGAAAGCAGGGCATAGGGCATTACCCGGTCTGACAGCCGCGTGAGCGCTGCCAGGCCACTAAAGGTTCTTTTCATTACGTGCCACCGGAAGGATGTGTTCAAAGGCTTGCTTGTACAGGGCCTGCACTTCGGCTGCGGTGATGGGCTCGCCCCGCGACAAACGATAGAAGTACATGCAGGCGGCGCGCCCAAGTGCATAGGTGAACCCGTAACTGGCCACTGCCGCAGAGGCGCCGCCCACGGTCTGGCCTACCACCGGGATCAGCTTCATCAGCTGGCGCAGCCCCAGCCGCGAGGCGTATTGCAAGCCAAAGCCGGTGCCCAATGCTGCGGCGAACTCGGCCAACAGCCGCCGGTTGTAACTCAGGCCGTACCGGTTAGCCAGGCTATGCAGCATCTTGAGCTGCAGGGTGGGCACCGCTACCAACCCTACGGCCGGTAGCGCATCGGCCGCGCCCGCCGCTCCGGCGTACCACATCACTTCTTTCTTGAGGCGCTGGAAGTTGCGTTCTTCCACATCCGCGTGGCCTTGGTCGTCGAACAGCTCGGTGACGATCGGCAGGCGAGCGCCAAGTTTTTCCGTTAGGGCTTGCAGCCCGTACGGCTGGCCGTCCACGCCTAGAAAATCCACGGTTACGCTTTCCACCGGCCCCCAGGCCTGCTCGACCTGGTGCTGGTTGCGAGCGATGCAGCGGTCACGCTCACCCGGGTCGCTGATCTGCTGCACGCCGGTGTGCACCAGCAGTGTTTCGCGGATCTTGCCGGAGCGGCGGATCTGCTTGAGCGCATCCAGCACCTGTGACTGTTCCGGGTCCTCGGCCTTCATCACCACAATCAGGGCGTGGCTGTTTTGTTCAAGGTTGGCCAGGTCGGCTTCGGCGTCGTAATCCGCTTCAGCCAGCCCTCGCGTGTCCATGAAGGCCATTACCGGCGTGTCCGTGGGGTAGGCGTAACGGGCGGAAGTCATGGTGCAGGGCCGAAATCCCGCCCCAACTTCCACCTGGTCAAGGCCCGTGAGGGCGCGCACCAGGGAGGATTTGCCCGCGCCGGTCTTGCCCAGCAGCCAGAGAGTGGGCAGTTGCCCTTCGCTGCGCTCAAAGGCGGTTTCCAGCGCCGGGTTCGCTTCGGGGTTCAGCGTTCGGTAAACGCGGTCGAGCAGGCTCATGGTGGTGGCTTCCGGTCGGGCATGGGGCTTAGGCCCGTTGCGCTGAAGAAAGGTCCTTGGGTGCAGGGTGCGGCACCCTGCCGCAGCGGCGGCGCGGCGAAAATTGACCCAGGTCAACGTGCCCGGGGCAGCGCCGAGCACAATGCCCGCACCCCCAAGAGTATCCGTGATGGCCGCACATTTCGACGTTCTCAAACAGCCTTTGGCCCGGGAAATCGCTGTGATCCTGCTGCTCAAGCTGGTTCTGCTCCTGGGTATCCGGGCCCTGTGGTTCGAGGTACCGGCGCCCATCGCGGGCGATAGCGCAAAAGTCGGCCAGCACCTGCTTGGCTCAGTTCCCGACTCTTCCGAGAAACCTCAACGATGATTACCGAATCGGTTGTCGACCTCTCCCGGCTACAGTTCGCCATGACGGCGCTGTACCACTTTCTGTTCGTGCCGCTCACCTTGGGCATGACGTTCCTGCTGGCGATCATGGAGTCGGTGTACGTCATGACCGGCAAGCAGGTTTACAAGGACATGACCCAGTTCTGGGGCAAGCTCTTCGGTATCAACTTCGCGCTGGGGGTCACCACCGGCCTGACCATGGAGTTCCAGTTCGGTACCAACTGGGCCTATTACAGTCACTACGTGGGCGATATCTTCGGCGCCCCGCTGGCGATCGAAGGCCTGATGGCGTTTTTCCTCGAATCGACCTTCATCGGCTTGTTCTTTTTCGGCTGGGATCGCCTTTCGCGGCGGCAGCATCTGGCGGTGACCTGGCTGGTGGCACTGGGCTCGAACCTGTCGGCGCTGTGGATTCTGATCGCCAACGGCTGGATGCAGAACCCGGTGGGCGCCGCGTTCAACTACGAAACCATGCGCATGGAGCTCACCAGCTTCTCGGCGCTGGTATTCAACCCGGTGGCTCAGGTGAAGTTCGTGCACACGGTGGCCTCCGGGTATGTCACCGGCGCGGTGTTCGTGCTGGCTATTTCCAGCTTCTACTTGCTCAAAGGTCGCGACGTTGCCTTCGCCCGCCGTTCGTTCGCCATCGCTTCAGCGTTCGGCCTGGCCTCCATCCTGTCGGTGATCGTGTTGGGCGACGAGTCCGGTTACGAAATCGGGGACGTGCAAAAGACCAAGCTTGCCGCGATCGAAGCCGAGTGGGAAACCGAGCCGCCGCCGGCGGCGTTCACGCTATTCGGGCTGCCGAACCAGGCCGAGCAACGCACCGACTATGCGGTAAAGATCCCGTACGTAATGGGTATTATCGCGACCCGCTCGGTGGACACACCGGTCACCGGCATCAAGGACCTGGTGGCAGAGCACCAAGGGCGCATTCGCAACGGCATGGCCGCCTACGAACTGCTCGGCAAGCTGCGCGCCGGTGACCGCAGCATCGAAACACGCGAAGCCTTCGACGCCGTAAAGGGCGACCTGGGTTATGGCCTGCTGCTCAAGAAATACACCGACAAGGTAGTGGATGCCAACGACGAACAGATCAACCAAGCGGCCCTGGATTCGATCCCGGGCGTGGCCTCGATCTTCTGGACGTTCCGCCTGATGGTGGTGAGCGGCGTATTGATGCTGGCGCTGTTCATTTGTGCGTTCTGGGCTTCTGCCCAAAAGGCCGAGCATCGCCGCCGGTGGTTGCTCAAATGGGCACTGTTCAGCCTTCCGCTGCCCTGGGTGGCTACGCAAACGGGTTGGTACGTGGCGGAACATGGCCGCCAGCCGTGGTCCATCGGCGAAGTGCTGCCCACGCACCTGTCCGCTTCCACGCTCACTGCCGCTGACGTGTGGGGCTCGCTGCTGGCGCTCGTGGCCTTCTATACCGTGCTGCTGGTGATCGAGATGTACCTGATGATCAAGTTCGCGCGCCTGGGCCCAAGCAGCCTTCACACCGGGCGCTATCACTTCGAGCAGGGGCATTCGCCCGCGCCCGTACCTACCCCGACCGACACGCTGGCTGCTGCCTGAGGAGCCGATCATGTTCGATTACGAAACGCTGAAACTGCTGTGGTGGGTGATCGTTGGCGTGCTGCTGATTGGTTTCGCGATAGCCGATGGCTTCGATCTGGGCGCCATGTTGTTGCTGCCGTTGGTAGGGCGTGATGACCGGGAACGGCGGGTGGTTATCAACGCCATCGCGCCGCACTGGGATGGCAATCAGGTATGGCTGATTACCGCCGGTGGTGCGCTGTTTGCCGCATGGCCGTTGGTGTATTCAGCGGCGTTCTCGGGGTTCTACTGGGCGCTGCTGCTGGTTCTGTTCGCATTGTTTGTACGGCCGGTCGGCTTCGACTACCGCAGCAAGGTGCAGAATACCCGCTGGCGGCAAGGCTGGGACTGGGCGCTATGCGCAGGGGCCGTGGTGCCCTCGCTGGTGTTCGGTATTGCTTTCGGCAATTTGCTGCTGGGCGTGCCGTTCCGCTTCGATGACACGCTGCGAGCCAGCTACCACGGAAGTTTCTGGCAGCTGCTGAGCCCCTTCGGTTTGCTGGCGGGCGTGGTCAGCCTGGCGATGCTCGCCGCCCATGGTGGTAGCTGGCTGATGATCCGCACTGACGGTGTGATCGCAGAACGCGCACGCCGCGCGGTATTAGGCTACGGCGCGCTGTATGTGGTCGCCTTTATTGGCGCAGGCGTGTGGTTGGCGATGGGTTCGATTCATGGGCTGGTGTTGGGCAAAGGGCTCGACCTGGGCGCCGCGCTCAACCCGATGGCCAAGTATGTACAAAGCGGCAACCCTGGCTGGATGGCCAACTACCGGCTGTATCCCTACACCGCAGTCGCGCCCTTACTAGGTGTACTGGGTGCTTGCGTGGCCCTGCTGGCTGCCACCTTGAGGCGAGGGGTCATGGCTTTCCTCGGCACTACGATGGCGATTGTAGGCACCCTATGCACCGCCGGGTTCGCACTGTTCCCCTTCGTGATGCCTTCCAGCATCGACCCCGCTTCAAGCCTTACCGTGTGGGATGCGGTATCCAGCCGCACCACGCTCAGCATCATGACCGTCGCGGCGGGGATCTTCGTGCCGGTGATCCTGATGTACACCCTGTGGTGCTATTGGAAACTCTGGGGGAAGGTCACGCCGGCGCACATCGACCGTAACCCCCACGGCCTTTATTGAGGAGCCTGACCATGTGGTATTTCGCCTGGATGCTTGGCGTGTTGCTCGCCTGCAGCTTTGGAATCATCAATGCCCTGTGGCTGGAGAACGCGGGTTGCCTGGAAGAGGACACACAGGATGACCGCTAGGTCGCTGGTTGCCCACAGCCTGGCGTCCACGCCCAGCCGTGTACTGTCGTTGCTGCTGGCAGTGCCGCTTAGCCTGGTAATGCTCCTGCACCCGCTGGCGTTGCTGGACGCGGATGGCCGCTACAGCCATGGCCTGCTGGCCCTGGCGATGTGGGGTATCAGCGCAGGTTTTGTGCACGGTGTGGGCTTTGATCCACGGGCACTGGTTTGGCGTGGGTTGTTCAGCCCCGTGGTGGCCTGGCCCTTGATGCTGATCGGTTACCTGCTACTCACCTGAATGGCTGCCGGCGCTGCGGTTATTCAGCCGCAGCGCCGGTACAGCGGCAGCGGTCACTGCATATCAATCACCACGCGGCCCTCGATCTTGCCCTGGCGCATCTGCTCGAAAACACTATTGATATTCTCCAGGCGCTCGGTGCTCACCGTCGCCCGTACCTTGCCCTCGCCGGCAAAATCCAGCGCCTCTTGCAGGTCCTGCCGGGTACCCACGATCGAGCCCCTCACCGTGGTGCCATTGAGCACCATGTCGAAGATCGAAAGCGGGAAGTCACCGGGTGGCAGGCCGTTGAGCGCAATGGTGCCGCCACGGCGCGTCATCCCCATGGCCTGCTCGAAGGCCTTTGGCGAGACCGCCGTGACCAATGCGCCATGGGCGCCGCCAATCTGCTCTTTGAGGTAACGCGCAGGGTCCAGCTCACGGGCATTCACGGTCACTTCCGCGCCCAGGCGCCGAGCGAGCTCCAGCTTGCTGTCGTCAATGTCCACAGCCGCTACGTTCATCCCCATGGCCTTGGCGTATTGCACCGCCATATGGCCAAGGCCACCAATGCCTGAAATCACCACCCATTGCCCGGGCTTGGTTTCGGTCATTTTCAGGCCCTTGTACACCGTGACGCCCGCGCACAGCACCGGGGCTATCTCCACAAAGCCGACGTTGTCGGGCAAGCGGCCCACGTAATTGGCATCAGCAAGGGCGTATTCGGCAAAGCCACCGTTCACCGAATAGCCGGTGTTCTGCTGGGTTTCGCACAACGTTTCCCAGCCCCCCAGGCAGTGCTCGCAGTGGCCGCAGGTGGAATACAGCCACGGGACGCCAACGCGGTCCCCCTCTTTCACGTGCTTGACCCCGGCGCCTACCGCCACCACATGGCCGACGCCCTCGTGGCCCGGGATGAAGGGCGGGTTGGGTTTGACCGGCCAGTCCCCTTCGGCGGCATGTAGGTCGGTATGGCATACACCGGATGCGGCGATCTTCACCAGCAACTGCCCCGGGCCCGGCTGGGGCACGGCAACTTCCCGAATGGACAGCGGTTGCCCGAAGGCATGAACGACGGCGGCTTTCATTGTTGTAGTCATGGATCGTTCCTTTGGAAGGGATCTGAAGAACAACGCGCGTCTCGACGCACTGCCTGTCGAGCAAACCCTGAGCCAGCTCCGTGGAAGGCTCTGGCGCGGGCGGTGCGGAGGCAAGGGCTATGATCGCTGTGCCAACGCCGCCACGCCTCGCCGCCACACTGTGCCGTTGTTGACACATCCTGTTATTGATCCAGGGCAGTAATTGCCCCGAATCGATACGCCGTTCGTGCCTTCCGGTCGCTTTCATGGAAAGCTGTGCGGCTTAACGCAAGGAGCAGCTTTTCCCATGAGCAAAACCCTACCTATCGCCGTTGGCGCCCTGATCATCGTCGCCGCAGGCACCACCGGCGTGGCGTGGTACACCGGTACGCAAGTCGAGCCTTTGCTGCGCCAGCAGGTGGTCGATGGCAACAAGCAGCTCGAAGAGGCGCTGGCGGGCTATGGCGCCACAGGCACCCTCGAGATGACGAGTTTCGAGCGCAGGCTGTTCACCAGTACCGCCCACTACGTGATGACCGTGCAAAGCCCCGGCTTCAACGGCGGGCAGCCTTTGCAGGTCGATTCCGTTGCAGACATCGAGCATGGCCCGTTCCCATGGTCCCGTGTGAAGCAGCTCAAGTTGCTGCCGGTGATGGTTGCAATGAATGTACGGGTGCAGGGAAGCGACGGCCTGGCTCAACTGTTCGGCACGCCGCAGGGCGAGTCCCCGGTCCAGGCACACGCCGCCATCAGCTATAGCCGTAACCTGGAAAGCCAGGTCAGCATACTGCCCGGCCAATGGCAGGGGCCGCAGGGCACGTTCAAGTTTTCCGGTATGCAAGGGGTGCAGCGCGGCAGCCTCGATGCGAAGAAGCTGGTGGTAGACGTTCAAACGGACAGCCTCGAATTCACCGCAAGCGACCCTGCGCGGCCGATGACCCTGTTGGTGCAAGGCTTCAAATTCCACACCGGCGGTATCAAGGGGGCCTCGGACTTCTATCTGGGCAACAGTTCGCTGCGCATCGACAGCATGGCTGCTACCGCGCCCGGCAAACCACTGTTCAAGGTGAACAACCTCACCGCCGAGGGCTCGCTCGAAGAGCTGAGCGGCAAGCTCAAAGGCTCCGGAGACTACCGCTTCGAGGCCGTGAGCATTGGCGACAAGCCCATCGGCAGCGGGCAGATGCGCTGGGTGTTCGATAACCTGGACATCGAAGCCAGCCGCAACCTTACGCATTTCTATCAGTACGTGGTCGCCCCCCAGGCAGCGGCGGCGTCCCAGGCGCAAGTGCCGCTGCGGCTGCAACTGACGCCAACGCAGCAGGCGGAACTGCAAACCAACCTCGAAAAACTCCTCGATGGCCAGCCTCATGTGGAACTGCAACCGCTGGGGCTGAAAACCGCCACGGGTGAGAGCCATCTGAACGTTTCCCTCGACCTCGCGCGCCCCGCCAACCTCGACCTGCCCGCTGAGTTACTGGCGCAACAAATGGTCTCCAAGGTCGACGCGCAGCTGTCCGTGGCCAAAGGCACCATCCGCGACCTGGTGACCGTTCAGGGCCAACTGGGCGGCCTGACAGACCCTGTGGCCCTGAAGCAGAACGCCGACGGCGCCGCCAACCTCGCTTCCACCATGGCCACGCTGCAAGGGCTGGCGAAGCTTGAAGGCGAAAACATCGTCTCGTCCCTGCACTACGAGGCCGGGAACGTGGACTTCAATGGGCAGAAGATGACAGTCGAGCAGTTCGCACAGTTTTTGATGGGGGCGGTTGGGCGGCAGTGAGGGGGTAGAGGATAAAAAGGGCCTGGGTTTTGTCTGGGCTCTTTTGGAGGCAATGGCGTCGCGCGACTCCTCTCGCCGCATGGAACGACGCGTTTCGGCTTGTTTCTCCTAGAAGGCGACTTGGTCCCTACTTGGTCCCGACTTGATCCCTACTTAGTCCCGAGAGCGTCCCGCTCTCAACGGGTTGCTGAATTAGTGAACACGCTTCTATCAGAGCGCGAACCCCGAACACAAAAAAGGCCCAGGTTTTCACCTGAGCCTTTTTAAGAAGATGGCGCACTCGACGGGATTCGAACCCATGACCCCTGCCTTCGGAGGGCAGTACTCTATCCAGCTGAGCTACGAGTGCAACGCGGGCGCCATGATACCCATGTCAGCGGTGCCCGTCTATGCTGACGAGCTACGTATCGTTTCGTGGTGTGTAAGCGCTGCCGGTTAAAGAGAAAGCTACTCACCTGTGCCCGCGCATGTTCTTTTTTTCGAACAGCTATTGTCCTTTTACGCCCCAGATCCTACGATGCGTTTGAGATTTCAAACGCCCATACCTCGGGTAACCTCCGTCCACTTCGGGTTTCGCCAAGGTGAAACCAGCCAAGGGAGCCGACATGCAGCTTAAAGACGCCCAACTGTTCCGCCAACAGGCCTATGTAGATGGTGCCTGGGCGGACGCCGACAGCGGCCAGACCCTCAAGGTCAACAACCCGGCTACGGGTGAGATCCTCGGCAGCGTGCCGAAGATGGGCAAGGCCGAAACCCGCCGCGCCATCGAGGCGGCTGACCGTGCGCTGCCGGCGTGGCGTGCCCTGACAGCCAAGGAGCGTGCGGCGAAGCTGCGCCGCTGGTACGAGCTGATGCTTGAAAACCAGGATGACCTGGGCCGCCTGATGACCCTCGAGCAGGGCAAGCCGCTGGCCGAAGCCAAGGGCGAGATCGCCTATGCCGCTTCCTTCCTGGAGTGGTTCGCTGAAGAAGCCAAGCGTGTGTATGGCGACGTGATCCCTGGCCACCAGCCAGACAAGCGCCTGATCGTGCTCAAGCAGCCGATTGGCGTAACCGCTGCCATCACCCCGTGGAACTTCCCGGCGGCGATGATCACCCGTAAAGCCGGCCCTGCCTTGGCTGCTGGCTGCACCATGGTGCTCAAGCCTGCGTCGCAAACCCCTTACTCGGCGCTGGCCCTGGCCGAGCTGGCTGAGCGCGCCGGCATTCCGAAAGGCGTGTTCAACGTGGTCACCGGCAGCGCTGGCGAAGTAGGCAGCGAGCTGACCAGCAACCCGATCGTGCGCAAACTGTCGTTCACCGGCTCCACCGACATCGGCCGCCAGCTGATGGCCGAGTGCGCCGCTGACATCAAGAAGGTGTCCCTGGAGCTGGGCGGCAACGCGCCCTTCATCGTGTTCGACGACGCTGACCTGGATAAGGCAGTAGAAGGCGCGATGATTTCCAAGTATCGCAACAACGGCCAGACCTGCGTGTGCGCCAACCGCATCTATGTACAGGACGCCGTTTACGACGCCTTTGCCGAGAAGCTAAAGGCCGCAGTCGCCAAGCTGAAGATCGGTAACGGCTTGGAAGAGGGCACCACCACTGGCCCGATGATCGACGAGAAAGCCGTTGCCAAGGTCAAGGAACACATCGCCGACGCGCTGAGCAAAGGTGCCACTGTGCTTACTGGCGGCAATCAGATGGAAGGCAACTTCTTCGAACCCACCGTGCTGCTGAACGTACCGGCTACCGCTGCTGTGGCGAAGGAAGAGACCTTCGGCCCGCTGGCGCCGCTGTTCCGCTTCAAGGACGAGGCCGAAGTGATTGCGGCGGCCAACGACACCGAGTTTGGCCTGGCTTCGTACTTCTATGCCCGCGACCTGAGCCGTGTGTTCCGAGTCGCCGAAGCCCTGGAGTACGGCATGGTGGGTATCAACACCGGCCTTATCTCCAACGAAGTGGCGCCGTTCGGTGGCGTGAAAGCCTCGGGCCTGGGCCGCGAAGGTTCCAAGTACGGCATCGAAGATTACCTGGAAATCAAATACCTCTGCCTGAGCGTATAACGCCGGCAGCCACAACTGGGCACTGAGTACCGCTGGGCAGTCGATCATCGCATGCTGCCCAGGCTTGTCGCAGTGCCATCCTGATCAGCGCCGCCGATGAGCGGCGATTGAGGAGCTTTCATGAGCAAGACCAACGAATCCCTGATGCAGCGCCGCATGGCTGCTGTTCCCCGCGGCGTAGGGCAGATCCACCCGATCTTTGCCGATCACGCGAAAAACTCCACCGTTACCGACGTTGAAGGTCGCGAATTCATCGACTTCGCCGGCGGCATCGCGGTACTGAACACCGGCCACTTGCACCCGAAAATCATCGCGGCGGTCGAGGCTCAGCTGCACAAACTGACCCACACCTGCTTCCAGGTGCTGGCCTACGAGCCCTACGTTGAGCTGTGCGAAAAAATCAACGCCAAGGTGCCAGGTGATTTCGCCAAGAAAACCTTGCTGGTGACCACCGGCTCCGAAGCCGTTGAAAACGCCGTGAAGATTGCCCGTGCCGCCACCGGCCGCGCTGGCGTGATCGCCTTCACCGGCGGCTACCACGGCCGCACCATGATGACCCTGGGCCTGACCGGCAAGGTTGTGCCGTACTCTGCCGGCATGGGCCTGATGCCAGGCGGCATCTTCCGCGCGCTGTTCCCGTGCGAGCTGCACGGCGTGAGCGTTGACGATTCCATCGCCAGCATCGAGCGTATCTTCAAGAACGACGCCGAGCCACGTGATATCGCCGCGATCATCATCGAGCCGGTCCAGGGCGAAGGCGGCTTCTATGTAGCGCCGAAAGACTTCATGAAGCGCCTGCGTGCGCTGTGTGACCAGCACGGCATTCTGCTGATCGCCGATGAAGTACAAACCGGCGCCGGCCGTACCGGTACCTTCTTCGCCATGGAACAGATGGGTGTAACCCCAGACCTGACCACCTTCGCCAAGTCCATCGCCGGTGGTTTCCCCCTGGCCGGCGTTTGCGGCAAGGCCGAAATTATGGACGCCATTGCTCCAGGCGGCCTGGGTGGTACCTATGCCGGTAGCCCGCTGGGCTGCGCCGCTGCCCTGGCGGTAATGGAGGTGTTCGAGGAAGAGAAGCTGCTGCAGCGCTGCCAGGACGTTGCCGAGCACCTGACGTCGCGCCTGCGCGCCATTCAGGCCAAGTACCCGGTAATCGGCGATGTGCGCGGCCTGGGTGCGATGATCGCCGTGGAGCTGTTCGAAGGCGGCGATAGCCATAAGCCAAACGCTGCCGCAGTGGCCCAGGTTGTGGCCAAGGCGCGTGAAAAAGGCCTGATCCTGTTGTCGTGTGGCACCTACGGCAACGTGCTGCGGATTCTCGTGCCGCTGACCGCGCCGGACGAGCAACTGGAGAAGGGCTTGGCCATTCTCGAAGAGTGCTTCGCCGAGCTGTAAGGCAAGCCTCGCTCGTACTGTGAAGAACCCGCCAAAAGGCGGGTTTTTTACTTGGAGAACCGAGGATAGACGCCTATAAATCTCTAGTGGCCGGGTACCGCAGTACCGCCCATTGGAGAGATGTTCGATGACTGGACCATCAAATGCCGTGCCCCGGGTGCTGATCGCCGAGGCAGACCCCTGGAGCCGTGACCTGCTCATGCAACTGCTGCTCAGCGTACGTTGCGACGCGAGGGTAGAGGTGTATGAAGACGGCAAGCAGGCGATGCGGGCGCTGGTCACCCCGCCAGACCTCATCATCGCCAGCCGCGAGCTGCCGGGCACCGACGGCCTGGAGCTCTTGCGCCACGTACGTCGCGGCAACAAAAACGCGCCTGGCTTGCCCTTTCCTGCTCAGTAGCCGCGGTGACAGCACCAGCGTGCGAGAGGCAGTGCCGCTGGCCCCGACCGCCTACCTCACCAAGCCGGTAAATTTCGAAGCCCTGCGCGAGCGCTTGAGTGCGCTGCTGCTGGATGAAGATGAGCAGGTTATTTGCGAAGTCCCGCCCGTATTACCAGGGCTCAAGTTGGACAGCTTTCTTGAAATGCGCCGCGAGGCCTCGGATGGCGCACCGGTGATGAACGAGGTCCATGATGCTGTTGTGCGTAGCCTCAAGGCACGAACGCTAAACCTCCGTGTGCTCGAAGAGGATATCCGCACCGACCCGCAGATCACCGCCGTACTGCTGGCCGCGGCCAACACTGCCGCGCGCCATCGTGAAGGCCCGGTTACCACGTTGATGCAAGCGCTGACGAGATTGGGCGCCACCCAAAGCATGAACCTCATTCTGGGGCTCGCGCTCAAGCGCACCGCAAGGTTGGACGACCCACAGCTGACCGATCACGCCCAGCTGTTCTGGCAGCGCTCCCTGGCCACGGCGGAGCTGGCGCGCACATTGGCTCGCCAACAGGGTATCGACCAGGAGATTTGCTATTGCGCCGGCCTGTTGCATCGGTTGGGTGAGCTGGCCTTATTGCGCACGCTCCACGAATGGAAGCTGGCCGGCGGCAAGCTGGAAGCAGGGCAGGTTGAAAGTGTTATCCAACGGTTCGGCGCGAACTTTGGCTCGGCATTGCGCGCCCGCTGGCGCCTGCCGCTTGACCTGCGCGAGCTTATTGCTTCGGTCTACGCATTGATGGGGGTATACGGCAAGCCGGCGCTGGTGATGAACCTCTCAGGCCAGCTGGTGAACCTGGCTGCAGAGGATGACATCAAGCCTGTAGCGGAGAGCAAAGCAGCGCGCCTGCTTGGCATGGATGCCGCAAGCCTTTCGGCATTACGCAAGCACGGCTGAGCATAAAGCTCAGGACATGATGATCTGGTTCTTGCCCTGCCGCTTGGCCTGGTACATGGCCGCGTCCGCGCGTGAGTAGAGGTTGTCCAGCGCCTCGTCGTCGGCCTTAAGGTTAGTCAGCCCCTGGCTCACGGTTACACCGTAGGTTTTCCCGTTCTGGCTGAAGCTCAATCGCTGCACTTCGCGTTGCAGCCGTTCGGCGATCTGCCGCGCCATATCGGGCGCGCAGCCGGGGAAGACCGCGGCAAACTCTTCGCCGCCGATACGCCCGAACAAATCACCCCGCCGCAGCGCGGCCTTCCCGCTTTCCGCAATGCGCTGCAGCACCGAGTCGCCATCCTGATGACCGTAGGTATCGTTGATCATCTTGAAGTCATCGATATCCAGCAAAAGGAATGCCATGGGCGTGTCATTGAGCCGGGACTGCTCGAACTCGCGGTGGGCGCACTCGAAGAAGTGGCGCCGGTTGCTGCTCTGCGTAAGCACGTCGGTGGTGGCAAGGCGCTGAAGCTCTCCTTCCAGATGCTTCTTTTCGGTAATGTCCTCGGCGATGCCAACCACGATCACCCGCTGGCCCGATTCCGGGCGATGGCTGATGAAGCATTTGTCGCTAAGCCATCGGATCTGGCCGTCCGCGCGGATAATCCGATACTCCCGGTCCTCGATCGAGCCTTTTTCCAGCACTTCAGCCAGGCTGCGCTCGGCATAATCCAGGTCGTCGGGATAAATGCTGTCTCGCCATTCGTTGTAATCGGCCAGCAACAAGCCGGCGGAGCGGCCGAAGATCCGCTCATACGCCGGGCTTACATAGATCATCTGCTGGGTTTCCCAGTCGAACGCCCAGAGTACGGCGTTCACGCTCACCAGCAAGGCACTGAAGAGTTCTTCCCGTTCCTTCAGCCGCGCGACTTCACCTTGGGCATGCATCAGTGCAAGCAGGGTTTCGGCCGCTTCAGGGATTTGCTCAAGGGATGTGGACGGAGCTTGTGTGTTGGCCATCATCACGGCTTCTTTCGGAACACGGCGAGGGGTGGCCCACCGACAGTGGCCACGATAGGGCCCGCTGAACCAGCGAGTATCTGCCTAAGATGCAAAACAGTGCTTGAAGTTCCCTGCCTGCGGGCCCTGCTACAAGGCTCGCAGGCATTTGCTTCAGGCAGCAGCGGGCCTGAGGGAATAGGTTTTCAAACTGTCGGCAAAATCACGCAGGGACTGGATGCCGCTTGCCTCGGCCTCGTGTACCCATTCTTTCATGGCCGCCAGCATGTCGTGGCCATTCGCGCTGGTACGGGTCCAGATGTGCTGTAGCGCCAGCCTTTTTTCATAAATGACCTTCAAGGCCTGGCTGGTTTCAAGCATGCGGTTGATGCGGTCATGGTGGCGTTCATTGAGCAGGCTTGGCTCCCGTGAAAGCAACCGCTTCGCGCGCCGCAGGCGATAGCGCAGCGAATGGTCCACCCGGGCAAGTTCCTGCTTCACCAGCGGGCCGATAACATGCTTGCGGTACTGGGCCATGATCTGGAAGCGGTTGTTAAGGATCGCCATGGCGGTGTCCATGTCCATGGAGCCCTTGCCGGGAATCCGATGAGCGACCGGTGCGACCCGGTTGACGCGTGCCAGGCGTAGCGCGGTGAACACCCGAATCCATAGCCAGCCCATGTCGAATTCCCATTTGCGCACGGACAGCTTTGCCGAGTTGGGATAGGTGTGGTGATTGTTATGCAGCTCCTCACCGCCAATGATGATGCCCCAGGGCACCAGGTTGGTGGCGGCATCGCGGCATTCGAAGTTGCGATAGCCCACTGCATGGCCAAGGCCATTGACCACGCCTGCGGCCCAGAAAGGTATCCACACCATCTGCACGGCCCATACGGTAATGCCGATAACCCCGAACAGCGCCAGGTCGATCACCGCCATCAACGCGATACCGCCCATGGTGAAGCGACTGTAGAGGTTGCGCTCGATCCAGTCGTCCGGACAGTTCTTGCCGTAGATGCGCAAGGTTTCCGGGTTATTGGCCTCTGCTCGATACAACTCCGCCCCGGTGCGAAGAACCGTTCCAAGGCCTTTGACCACGGGGCTGTGGGGGTCTTCGGTGGTTTCGCACTTGGCGTGATGCTTGCGATGGATAGCGGTCCATTCGCGGGTGTTCTGGCCCGTAGTGAGCCATAGCCAGAAACGGAAGAAATGCTTGAGCCCGCTGTTCAGTTCCAGCGAACGATGCGCTGAATACCGGTGCAGGTACACCGTTACGCCAACGACGGTGATGTGAGTCATCAGCAGCGTTGCGGCGACTACCTGCCAGGCGGTCAAGTCCAGGAAACCGTTGTACCACATAGGCAAGAAGGCCTCGGTTGAAGTAATGGATAGCTGCGAAGAATCTATCGGTAAACAGGGTTGATCGACCAGTCGGTGTTTTTGATGGTTAGGGGGCTCAGGCAGGGGCATGAGCGCGGGCAACATGGGCGCATTCCCAAGGGAGGCAAAGGCGTCAACGCTGCATGCCACAGCGCGCGCCGCTTGCGGCAGGCGATGCCAGGTGCTGGTAACCGCGAACCACTCCCTAAATGGAGCAAGGTTTTCGATACATTGGCTGGCTTGAATGAGCTGTAGTTTAGTAAGTAGATGTTTCGCAAGATGCGAAAGTCGACCCTGCGCTCTCTATATTCGATCCGAGTCTATAAAAGTGCCCAAATATTATTTCTGAGAATAAACCGTCGCTCTTATAGTAAGCCCAAGCCAGGTACCGCACCCGGCAACCTTTCACAGGAGCTGAACCATGAGCGCACCACTGCGTAGTGTCGACGGGCAGGATGAAACCGCGATCCTTCGAGAAATCCAGAGCGCATTGCGTGACCTGCGTTTCGGCGCGGTGGAGATCACCGTGCACAACGCTCAGGTTGTGCAGATCGAGCGCAAGGAAAAATTCCGACTGCAGCAGTCGGCGTCCAAGCCGAACTGAGGCGTTTCCGAGTTTGACCGACCGGGCGACCGGAGGCCGCAGCAGCACCTCGCCGCTTGTTGCCCAGGCACGAGCGAGCAGCGCCAGCGCGCCATAAGAATACCAACACAGAAAAAAGCCGCCATCAGGAGCACCACCATGTCCACCCGCCGTTATGCGCTGGCTGCCATTGCCGCCGCGTTGTTCGCTGGTTCCGCTGTTGCGAAGGATTACGAGTTGTTGAACGTTTCCTACGACCCTACGCGCGAGCTGTATCAGGAATACAACACTGAGTTCGCGAGCTACTGGAAGCAGCAGCACCCTGATGACACGGTGAAGATCCAGCAGTCCCATGGTGGCTCGGGCAAGCAGGGGCGCTCGGTCATCGACGGCTTGCGCGCCGACGTGGTAACCCTGGCGCTGGCAGGCGACATCGATGAAATCGCCAACCTTGGCAAGTTGCTCCCCACCGATTGGCAAAAGCGCCTTCCCGAGGCGAGCACGCCCTACACCTCGACCATCGTTTTCCTGGTGCGCAAGGGTAATCCCAAAGGCATCAAGGACTGGGGCGACCTGGTGAAGGACGGCGTATCGGTGATCACGCCAAACCCTAAAACCTCCGGCGGCGCGCGCTGGAACTTCCTGGCAGCCTATGCCTATGGCCTCAAAGCCAACAACGGCGACGAAACGAAGGCCAAGGCCTACGTCAAAGAACTGTTCCAGCACGTACCGGTGCTGGATACCGGTGCCCGCGGTTCGACCATCACCTTCGTGAACAACGGTCAGGGTGACGTGCTGTTGGCGTGGGAGAACGAAGCCCACCTGGCGCTGAAAGAAGACGGTGGCGCCGACAAGTTCGACATCGTGGTGCCTTCGTTGTCGATCCTGGCCGAGCCTCCGGTTGCGGTAGTAGACAAGAATGCCGAGAAAAAAGGCACTACCGGTATTGCCACGGCTTACCTGGAACACCTGTACAGCCCAGCTGGCCAGGAAATCGCCGCGAAGAACTTCTACCGCCCGCGTAATGCGGAGGTAGCGAAGAAGTACAAGGCCAGCTTCCCTGAATTGAACCTGGTCACTATCGACAAAGACTTCGGCGGCTGGAAAACTGCCCAACCGAAGTTCTTCAACGATGGCGGGGTCTTTGACCAGATTTACCAGGCCCAGTAACGCTTCAGGTATTGGTAACAACGAGCCCGGGTACCCACCCGGGCTTGGTTCGTTTAAACAAGGACTTCTATGTCGCGCCGTATATCCCCCGTCATACCCGGCTTCGGGCTGACGCTGGGCTACACCCTGGTGTACCTCAGCCTGATCGTGCTGATACCCCTCGCAGCCATGTTCGTCAACGCCGCCCAGCTGAGCCTGGAGCAACTCTGGGCCATTGTGACTGCCCCTCGGGTGCTGGCGGCGCTCAAGCTGAGCTTCGGTACCGCGCTCTATGCCGCCGTGCTCAACGGCGTGATCGGTACCTTGCTGGCCTGGGTGCTGGTGCGCTACAGCTTCCCGGGCCGGCGTATCATCGACGCCATGATCGACCTGCCCTTCGCGTTGCCCACCGCCGTGGCCGGTATTGCACTCACGGCGCTGTATGCACCGGCGGGGCTGGTTGGGCAATTTGCTACGGACCTGGGCTTCAAGATTGCCTACACCCCGCTCGGGATCACCCTTGCGCTTACTTTCGTGACGCTGCCGTTCGTGGTTCGCACGGTGCAGCCGGTACTGGCCGATATCCCGCGCGAAGTGGAAGAGGCCGCGGCCTGCCTCGGTGCCCGCCCGTGGCAGGTATTCCGCCATATCCTCGCGCCTGCCTTGTTGCCCGCGTGGCTTACCGGGTTTGCCTTGGCCTTTGCCCGGGGTGTGGGCGAATACGGCTCGGTGATCTTCATTGCAGGCAACATGCCGATGAAAACCGAAATCCTGCCGCTGCTGATCATGGTCAAGCTGGACCAGTACGACTACACCGGAGCAACCGCTATCGGCGTATTGATGCTGGTGGTGTCCTTCATCCTGTTGCTGCTGATCAACCTGCTACAGCGCCGTATCGAAACCCCTTGAAGGAAGGCCTCTATGTCCAGTTCGACCGTTTCGGCCGCGCAGGCGGCCAATGCTGCCCGGCGTGGCAGCCCCATCGCCAGGCGCGTGCTTATCACTTTGGCGTGGATAATCTTCGCGCTCTTTCTGCTGCTGCCGCTGTTCATCGTGGTGTCTCAGGCGCTGAAGTCCGGCCTGGGTACGTTCTTCACGGCCATTCTCGAGCCCGATGCGCTGAGTGCATTGAAGCTCACCGTATTGGCGGTGGTGATCTCCGTGCCGCTGAACCTGGTGTTTGGCGTGAGTGCCGCCTGGTGCGCCAGCAAGTATGAATTCCGCGGTAAAAGCCTGCTGGTGACGCTGATCGACCTGCCGTTTTCGGTGTCGCCGGTCATCGCCGGGTTGGTGTATGTGCTCATGTTCGGCGCCCGCGGCCTGTTCGGCCCATGGCTGTCAGACCACGATATCCAGATCGTCTTTGCCCTGCCAGGTATCGTGTTGGCGACCATTTTCGTGACTGTGCCCTTCGTGGCCCGCGAGCTGATTCCGTTGATGCAGGAGCAGGGTACTCAGGAAGAGGAGGCCGCCCGGCTGCTGGGCGCCAATGGGTGGCAGATGTTCTGGCACGTCACCCTGCCTAATATCAAATGGGGCCTTACCTACGGCGTGGTGCTGTGTACCGCTCGAGCCATGGGCGAGTTCGGCGCGGTATCCGTTGTGTCCGGGCACATTCGTGGCGTGACCAATACCTTGCCGCTGCACGTGGAAATTCTCTACAACGAGTACAACCACGTAGCTGCCTTCAGCGTAGCCAGTTTGCTGCTGGCCCTTGCCCTGTTCATTCTGCTGCTCAAGCAGTGGAGCGAAAGCCGCCTTGACCGCTTGCGCCATAGCGCCGCGGAGGAATAATTCATGTCGATCGAAGTACGTAGCGTAAGCAAGCGTTTCAACCAGTTCCAGGCGTTGAACAGCATCGACCTGGACATTCGCAGCGGCGAACTCGTTGCGCTCTTGGGCCCTTCCGGTTGCGGTAAAACCACCTTGCTGCGGATCATTGCCGGGCTCGAAACGCCGGACCAGGGCAGCATCGTGTTCCACGGTGAGGACGTGTCCGGCCATGACGTGCGGGACCGCAACGTGGGGTTCGTCTTCCAGCACTATGCGTTGTTCCGCCATATGAGCGTGTTCGACAACGTCGCCTTCGGCCTGCGCATGAAAAGCCGTGAGCAACGCCCAAGCGAAGCGAAGATCGCGGAAAAAGTGCACGAGCTGCTGAACATGGTGCAGCTGGACTGGCTGGCCGATCGTTACCCGGAGCAGCTGTCTGGCGGCCAGCGGCAGCGTATCGCCTTGGCACGCGCCCTGGCCGTGGAGCCTAAGGTGCTGCTGCTCGATGAACCCTTCGGCGCGCTGGATGCCAAGGTTCGCAAGGAGCTGCGCCGTTGGCTGGCCCGCCTGCACGAAGAAATCAACCTGACCTCGGTGTTCGTGACCCACGACCAGGAAGAAGCCATGGAAGTGGCGGACCGCATCGTGGTGATGAACAAGGGCGTGATCGAACAGATCGGCTCACCAGGCGAAGTGTATGAGCAGCCCGCCAGCGACTTCGTTTACCACTTCCTGGGAGACTCCAACCGCCTGCACCTGGGCGAGGAGCACCCGCTGCAGTTCCGCCCTCATGAAGTGTCGCTTTCCCGGTTGGCCGTAGACGCGCACCACGCCGCTCAGGTGCGCGACATCCGCCCCCTTGGCGCTACAACGCGGGTTACCCTCAAAGTGGAAGGGCAGGATGAGCTCATCGAGGCCGAAGTGGTCAAGGACCATGACAGCCTCACGGGGTTGAACAAGGGCGATACGCTGTTCTTCAAACCTAAAGCGCAGTAAGACCGGCCCGGTTCGCTTGTAGACCGGCGGGGCCGGCCTTCCGGCAAGGCCCGGGAATGGACTGCACCCATCGGAACAGGCCTACAGAGGTTATGGCAGGGGTGTACCGGTCTCGATCCGCGCCTTCAGCTCATCCCCCAGCCCCAGCAGAAAACCAAACTCCACCACCACGAACAGCGGGCCGATGATCAGCCCGCTGATATCGTCGATGAACGCAGGTTTGCGCCCTTCATAGTGATGGCCGAGAAATTGTATCGCCCAGCCCACCACGAACAGCCCAACGCCAATGGACAGCCAGCTGGTGGTCGACAGCGAGGCCACCGCATGGCCAAACCACAGGCTCAGGGCAAGCAGGGCAGACATCAACAGCCCTAGCTGCCTGTCCAGGCGTAGGTAGAAGACACAGGCGGCAAGGGTAGCCAGCAGGGCCGGGGTGATGCCGTACCAATTCGGGCGCGATAGTAGAATCGCGACCGCCAGTACGATAAAGGGAATGCCAATGAAGTGCGTGGCGATGTTACGCGGGTCACGATGGTAAGCGGCGTACTGGCCAAGGTACTCGGTCAGGGTTTTCATGGTTAGCATTCCCGGTTATTAATAAATAGCTTCTTATTCCTTAACGTATATATGGCGGGTCCCTATACTTTCACCATGAAAGCAGACAGGGGCAGGAGATGC
Source organism: Pseudomonas sp. 3MAES_34.3B (assembly GCF_058145875.1). Lineage (NCBI taxonomy): Bacteria > Pseudomonadati > Pseudomonadota > Gammaproteobacteria > Pseudomonadales > Pseudomonadaceae > Pseudomonas > Pseudomonas sp. 3MAES_34.3B. The sequence goes on from NZ_CM176960.1 coordinate 164,807, forward strand.
CATCATGCGCACAGATTCCATTCGATACCTGATCGTACCCGGTTGGCAAGGCTCCCCTCCTGGCCATTGGCAACAACATTGGCATGCCAGCCTCCCTAACAGCCACTGGCTGGAGCAGGAAGACTGGATGAACCCGCGCCGGGAAGACTGGATCGCCTCGCTGGACCATGCCATCGCCCAAAGCAGCAAGCCCACGGTCATCATTGCTCATAGCTTGGGTTGCATCACGGTGGCCCACTGGGCGGAACACGCGCCGGTTCATTTATTGCGGCGTATTCAAGGCGCATTGCTGGTAGCGCCCGCCGACGTGGAAAGGGCCAACCGGCCAGCGGCATTGGCCAACTTCGCCCCGGTTCCGCGTAGCCCGTTACCCTTTCCCAGCCAGGTCGTGGGGTCTGACAACGACCCGGCCGCGACAGTGGCGCGGGCGCTGGAAATGGCCCGCGACTGGGGTGCCGAGGCCGGCATTCTCACAGGCGCTGGCCATATCAATGTGAAGTCCGGGCACCGTCGCTGGGAGCAGGGCTTTGCGTACCTTTATCGCCTGCAAGGCCGGGCACAGAGAAACGGGCTTCGCCGCGCCTGATGCAGCCTTCGCCATAACGGCGGGGCGGGAGTAGAACATGAGTTTGAGTGGTACCGCCGGGCAACCCTTGCTGACCTTTCCGGACGCCGACCGAAGCCCCTTGAGCATCCGCGCCAAGGCGCTGGTATTCGTCGATCCGCGTTCGCAAGCGTTGCGTGAGCGCATGGAAGTGTTGGCCCCCAGTGCGCTGCCGGTGTTGATACACGGTGAAACCGGCACAGGGAAAGAGTTGCTTGCCCGCCATTTGCACAAGGCCAGCGACCGGCCTGGGCTGTTCGTTTCAGTCAATTGTGGTGCCCTTAGCCCCACCTATGCCCAGGCCGAGCTGTTCGGCCACACACCAGGGGCCTGGTCGGGTTCGGCAGCGAGCCGGGCCGGCTGGTTCGGCTCCGCCAACGGTGGCACGCTGTACCTGGACGAAATCGCCGACCTCCCATTGCCGATCCAGGCGGCCCTGCTCGAGGCACTGGAAAACCACGAAGTGGTGCGGCTCGGTGCCTCACAGCCTACCCCGGTGGATGTACGGCTGGTGGCGGCATCCAGTATCGACCTCAGCCGGGCGGTTGCTGCAGGTAAGTTCAATGAGCGCCTGTGGCGGTACCTGGACGAGGGCCGGGTGGAATTGCCAGCCCTGCGCGAGCGGCCTGGCGACATTCTTTCTCTGGCCGAATATTTTCTCGGCGTGTACAGCCAGCGGCTGAGCCTGCCCGTGCCCACGTTCAGTGAAGCCGCGGCGAGGGTGCTGATTTCCCATGCCTGGCCCGGCAACACCCGCGAACTGGAGAACGTTGTTCACTTCGCATTACTGGTGAGCGAGGGCACAGATATTTTGCCGGAGCACCTCAACCAGGCGGGCGTAGGCAACCACCTCGCCGCGCTGGAGCGGCAGTTGGCGCTGTGCTTGAGCGGCCTGGGGGCGAACGACCGGGATGCGGCGCTCTCGCTGATCCATCGCCATACCCAGCCACTTGAAAAAAATTCATAAGCGGCTAGAAAAAAGGTATTTCATTGGCATAAGGGAATTGAGTATTGTCCCCGCCATGCCAGACTGCTGGCACATTGATAAAACAAGGATCTTCCATGAAAAAGGCTCTGCTGTTCTCGGCGTTCACCGCTGCGCTGTCCCTTGCCGGTTTGACCCACGCGGGCGAGAAGCTCGTGGTCGCGGCCACTCCGATCCCTCACGCCGAGATCCTCGAGCTGGTCAAGCCTACCTTGGCCAAGGAAGGCGTGGACCTTGAAATCAAGGTATTCACCGACTACGTGCAGCCGAACGTGCAGGTTGATCAGAAGCGCCTGGATGCGAACTACTTCCAGACCCTGCCCTACCTGAAAAACTTCAACGAAGGTAAAGGCACTCACCTGGAAACCGTGATCGGTGTTCACGTCGAGCCCTTCGGCGGCTACTCCAAGAAAGTCAAAAGCCTGGCTGACCTGAAAGACGGCGCCACCGTGGCAATCCCTAACGAAGGCAGCAACAGCGGCCGCGCTCTGCTGTTGCTGCAAAAAGCCGGGCTGATCACCCTGAAGGACCCGACCAACGCCCTGGCCACGCCGAAAGACATTGCCACCAATACCAAGAACCTCAAGTTCAAGGAACTGGAATCGGCCATGCTGCCCCGCGTGCTCAACGAAGTTGACCTGGACATGATCAACACCAACTACGCCCTGGAAGCAGGCCTGAACCCTGCCAAGGATGCGCTGGTGATCGAAGGCAGCGACTCGCCTTACGTGAACTACCTGGTTGCCCGCCCGGACAACAAGAACAGCGACGCTATCCAGAAGCTCGCCAAGGCCCTGACTTCGCCAGAAGTGAAAGCCTTCATCGAGAAGAAGTACAACGGCGCAGTACTGCCAGCGTTCTGAGCCTGAAGTGAAACAAACGCCTGGCTGATGACTGATCAGTCAGGCACTCCCGCCTGTCGATTCTCCTCCCCGCATCACGTTTTTTCCCCTCCGCAGCACTCAAGCCGCAATGAACCACTCACAATCGGTTACAGTCGCATCACGAGATTCAGCGTGCAAAGGGAGTGTGCATGACGCGTGTGTGGGGTAGAGGAGCGGCCTGGGTGGTCATCGCGATGCTGTGGGGCTGTGGCGAAAAGCCGGCTTCGCAGCCCGAGCGGCCACGGGTCAACGTGCAGACCGTACAGGCCGTTGATTTCGCCCCCAAGGTTGAAGTGACCGGGGATGTCCAGGCCCGCGTCCAGACGCAGCTCTCGTTCCGGGTAGGCGGCAAGGTCATCCAGCGTATGGTGGATGTAGGCGATCGGGTCACTCCCAGGCAAGTGCTTGCCCGGCTGGACCCTAAAGACCTGCAAACCAGCGTGGACTCCGCCGCGGCCGCCGTAGCGGCCGAACAGGCTCGCGTTACCCAAGCCAGCCTGGCCTTCGAGCGCCAGGCCAAGCTGCTGCCCAAGGGCTATACCAGCCGCAGTGAATACGATTCCGCCCAAGCTTCGCTGAAAAGCAGCCAGAGTGCCCTCGCTGCCGCCCGCGCCGAGCTGGCGAACGCGCGTGAGCAGCTGGGCTACACCGACCTGATAGCAGACGCCGCCGGCGTGATTACCGCGCGCCAGGCAGAAGTGGGCCAGGTGGTCCAGGCCACCCAACCCATGTTCAGCCTGGCGCGAGACGGCGAGCGCGACGCGGTGTTCAACGTGTATGAGGCCTTGTTCATCAAGCCTACCGGCGAGGCCCCCATCACGGTACGGCTGCTGGAAGACCCCAGTGTGACCGTGCGAGGCAAGGTGCGCGAAGTCACGCCTACGGTGTCGGCGCAAACGGGCACCCTTCAGGTCAAGGTCGCGCTGGAAACCCTGCCGGCCAGGATGCACTTGGGTTCGGTGGTGAGCGGTTCGCTGACCGCGCCTTCAAAACCTGCGATCGAACTGCCTTGGGCAGCGCTGACCAAAGACATGCACGACCCAGCCGTGTGGTTGATCAAGGACAACAAGGTCAACCTTCACAAGGTGACGGTGGGCCGCTACCTCACCGCCAAAGTGGTGATCACCGATGGCCTGTCCGCCGGGGACCGTGTGGTGATTGCAGGTGGGCAATTGTTGCACCCGGACATGGAGGTCGAAGTGGCCCAGGAGGCTGCGCAATGAAGCTGTGGCATGCGCTGCCGCTGTTACTGCTTGCGGGCTGCGGTGAGGATGCTCCGCCTCCCGAACCCATCCGCCCGGTGCTGTCTGCGCCGGTGGTAGCTGTGAACCAGCAGGAACTGGGGCGCTTCGCCGGTAACATCGAGCCCCGTTATCAAAGCACCCTGGGCTTTCGGGTGAGCGGGCGCATTGCACGGCGCCTGGTGGATGTGGGCAATGAAGTGAAGCAGGGCGACCTGCTCGCCGTACTGGACCCCACCGACCAGCAGAACCAATTGCGCTCACGCGAGGGCGATCTCAGCCGCGTCGAGGCGCAGTGGATCAACGCCCAGGCGAACAGCCGCCGGCAACAGGAACTGTACGACCGAGGCGTAGGCTCCGCCGCGCTGCTGGACCGCGCCACCGCCGACTTGCAAACGTCTCGCGCCTCGCTGGAACAAGCCAAGGCTGCGGTAAGCCAGGCCAGGGACCAGGTGGGCTACAGCGAATTGCGCGCCGACCACGACGCAGTGGTCACCGCGCTCAGCGCCGAGGCGGGTCAGGTGGTAGCGGCGGGCCAGGAAGTGGTAACCCTCGCGCGGCCCGATGTGAAGGAAGCAGTGATCGACCTGCCGGCCACGCTGGTTGAGCAATTGCCCCGTGACGTGGACTTCTACGTGCAAGCGCAGCTGGACCCGACCGTGGCCAGCCATGCCACCTTGCGCGAAATAGAACCCCAGGCCAACAGTACTACCCGCACGCGTCAGGTGCGCCTGAGCCTTGCGCAAACCCCGCCAGGCTTGCGGTTGGGCACCGCCATCAGTGTGACCCTGACCCACAAGGTAGCGCCGCGTGGCGAAGTGCCGCTTCGCGCATTGCAGGAAGCCGACGGCCACACCCGCGTATGGGTGATCGACGAGCAGGCGCATACCGTAGCCCCCCGCACAGTGAATGTGCTGGAGCGCAAGGCGGAAACCGCGATCATCGACGCCAGCGTGCGCCCCGGTGAAAAGGTCGCCATTGCCGGGCTCAACAGCCTCAAGCCGGGGCAACAGATCAAGACTGACCAAGGAAAGGCCCAATGAGCGGCAGCAAGTTCAACCTCTCGGACTGGGCGCTGCGGCATCAGTCGTTCGTGTGGTACCTGATGTTCGTTGCCCTGCTCATGGGCGTGTTTTCCTACATGAAACTGGGCCGCGAGGAAGATCCGGCGTTCACCATCAAAACCATGGTGATCCAGACCCGCTGGCCCGGCGCAACTCAGGATGAAACCCTCAAGCAGGTCACGGACCGCATCGAGAAGAAGCTCGAAGAACTCGACTCACTGGATTACACCAAGAGCTACACCCGGCCGGGTGAATCCACGGTGTTCGTGTACCTGCGCGACACTACCAAGGCAGGGGCGATTCCGCACATTTGGTACGAAGTGCGCAAGAAGATCGACGACATCCGTGGCGACTTCCCCCAAGGGTTGCAGGGGCCTGCCTTTAACGACGAGTTCGGCGACGTGTTCGGCTCCATCTACGCGTTTACCGCCGATGGCTTGAGCATGCGCCAGCTGCGCGATTACGTGGAGCAGGTGCGCGCGGGTATCCGCCAGGTGCCCAACCTGGGCAAGGTGGAAATGATCGGCGAGCAGGACGAAGTGATCTACCTGAACTTCTCCACGCGCAAGCTGGCGGCCCTGGGGCTGGACCAGCGAGAAGTTGTGCAGGCCTTGCAGGCACAGAACGCCGTCACGCCAGCGGGTGTGATCGAGGCGGGACCGGAGCGGATTTCGGTGCGCACCAGTGGCCAGTTCCATTCCGAAGCCGACCTGCGCGAGCTGAACCTGCGGGTCAACGATCGCTTCTATCGGTTGGCCGATGTGGCAGAAATCACCCGGGGCTATGCCGAGCCTCCTGCGCCGCTGTTTCGTTTCAACGGCCAGCCAGCCATTGGTTTGGCCGTGGCGATGCGCGACGGTGGGAATATTCAGGAATTTGGCAAAAACCTTCACGGCCGCATGAGCGAACTCACCGCTGAGCTACCGGTTGGCGTAGGTGTGCATACCGTCTCTGATCAGGCTGCCGTTGTGGAAAAAGCCGTCGGCGGGTTCACCAGTGCCTTGTTCGAAGCCGTGGTGATCGTGATGTTGGTGAGCTTCGTCAGCCTGGGCATTCGCGCCGGGTTGGTAGTGGCCTGCTCGATCCCGTTGGTGCTGGCCATGGTGTTCGTGTTCATGGAATACAGCGGCATCACCATGCAGCGGATTTCCCTCGGTGCGCTGATCATCGCCCTGGGCCTGCTGGTAGACGATGCCATGATCACGGTAGAGATGATGGTCACTCGGCTTGAGCTGGGGGACAGCCGCGAGAAAGCTGCCACCTTCGCCTATACCTCCACGGCCTTCCCCATGCTGACCGGCACACTGGTGACAGTGGCCGGTTTCACGCCTATCGGGCTGAACGCCAGCTCCGCGGGTGAATACACCTTCACCTTGTTTGCGGTGATCGCGATTGCCATGCTGGTGTCGTGGGTGGTGGCGGTGTTCTTTGCGCCCGTGATCGGCGTGCATATCCTCAGCGAGAAAGTCGCCAAGAAGCATTCCGACGAGCCCGGGCGCGTGGGCCGAGCGTTCAACAACGCGCTGGTGGGCTGCATGCGCCACCGCTGGCTGACCATCATCGGTACCCTGCTGCTGTTCGCGCTGTCGCTGTTCTGCATGCGGTTTGTGCAGAACCAGTTCTTCCCGTCCTCGGACCGGCCCGAACTGCTGGTGGACCTTAACCTGCCCCAGAACGCTTCGATTCATGAAACCGCCAAGGCGGTGGACAAGCTGGAAGGGTTGATCAAGGACGACCCGGACATTCTTCGCTGGAGCACCTACATCGGCGAAGGCGCGATCCGCTTTTACTTGCCGCTGGACCAGCAACTGCAAAACCCCTATTACGCTCAGTTGGTGATCGTCAGCAAAGGCCTGGAACAGCGCGAAGCACTGGCCCAGCGCTTGCGAGAAAAACTGCGCACGGACTTCGTGGGCATCGGCACCTATGTGCAACCCCTTGAGATGGGCCCGCCGGTAGGGCGGCCCTTGCAGTACCGTGTAAGCGGCCGTGACCTGGATGAGGTGCGCCGGCACGCCATCGACCTGGCCACGCTGCTCGATAAAAACCCCCATGTGGGCGACATGATTTTCGACTGGAACGAGCCTGGCAAGGTATTGCGCATCGACATCGCCCAGGACCGCGCACGGCAGTTGGGGTTGTCCTCCGAGGACGTGGCCAAGCTGATGAACACCATCGTCACGGGCACCACCATCACCCAAGTGAACGACGACATCTACCTGGTGGATGTGATCGGCCGGGCCGAGGACGCCGAGCGGAACTCGCCCGAAACCCTGCAAAACCTGCAAATCGTCACGCCCAGCGGCGTGTCCATTCCCTTGCTGTCGTTCGCCACTGTGCGCTACGAGCTGGAGCAGCCACTGGTGTGGCGCCGTGATCGCCTCCCAACCGTAACGCTCAAGGCAGCGGTACGTGACGGCATTCAGCCCACCGACCTGGTCACCCAGCTCAAGCCCGACATCGACCGCTTCTCGGCCGACCTGCCCACCGGCTACAAGGTCACCACTGGCGGCACCGTGGAGGAAAGCGGCAAGGCCCAAGGCCCGATCGCCCAGGTTGTGCCGTTGATGCTGTTCCTGATGGCGACCTTCCTGATGATCCAGCTGCACAGCGTGCAGAAGATGTTCCTGGTGGCCAGCGTCGCGCCACTGGGGCTGATCGGCGTGGTGGTCGCGCTGGTACCGACCGGCACGCCGCTGGGCTTCGTGGCGATCCTGGGTGTGCTGGCGCTGATCGGGATCATCATCCGCAACTCAGTAATTCTGGTGACCCAGATCGACATCTTCGAGCGCGATGGCTACAAGCCGTGGGATGCGGTAGTGGAAGCGACCCAGCACCGGCGCCGGCCGATCCTGCTCACGGCGGCCGCTGCAAGCCTGGGCATGATCCCCATCGCCCGGGAAGTGTTCTGGGGGCCCATGGCCTACGCCATGATCGGCGGCATCATCAGCGCCACGCTGCTCACGCTGCTGTTCCTGCCAGCGCTGTACGTGGCCTGGTATCGGGTGAAGGAGTAGGTGTGGCATTTTGCGTATTCCCTGGCGAAGCCAGGGAATGGACTGCCTGCAGAACCGGCTGAATATCAGCGCTTGTTCAACCGCTGCGCCAGCCTGTCACCACCCAACTGAATCACCGCCACCAGGGCCACCAGCAGCACGATCACGGTGAGCATTACCTGGGTATCGAAGCGCTGATAGCCATACCGATAGGCGATGTCGCCCAGGCCACCGGCGCCCACCGCGCCGGCCATGGCTGAACTGTTGATCATGGTGACCAAGGTGATCGTGAAGCCACCGACAATCCCGGGTCGGGCTTCGGGCAGCAGTACGTGCCAGATGATGTGCCAGCGGCGGCAGCCCATGGCCTGGGCCGCTTCGATCAGGCCGTGGTCCACCTCACGCAGGCTTACTTCGGCGATACGGGCGAAGAACGGCGTGGCGGCGAGGGTCAGCGGTACCACGGCAGCCCATACGCCATAGGTGGTGCCAACGATCCACCGGGTGAAGGGGATCAGCGCCACCATCAGGATCAAAAACGGAATAGACCGGAACAGGTTCACGAAGCCACCCAGCACGCGGTTCACCACCGGCGCTTCGAAGATTCCGCCGCGGTCACTGGTCACCAGAATCACCGCCATGGGAATGCCCACCAGCAATGCAATCAGCGAACTCAGCCCCACCATCAGCAACGTATCCAGCGCACCTTGCAACAAGCGATCAATCCACATAACCCAGTACCTCTACCTGTTCGGCCCACTGGCCGGCGCGCTCGATCAATTGGGCAGGCTCCAGCGGCGACTGTGCCACCGAAATCAGCAGCTGGCCCAGCGTGTGCCCTTGGATCTGCTCGATACCGCCGTGCAGCAGCCGTACATGCCCGCCCAGGGCACGAAACAGCCCGGACAGGTCCGGCTCGGTAGCACTGGCGCCGGTGAAGCGCAACGCCAGCACTAACGATGCGCCCGGGTGCTGAACGGGCTGCAGCCGGCCTACAAGTGCGGCAGGCAGGCCATGCTGCAGTGGGGCGAGCAGGGTACGGCTCACCTCATGACGTGGGTTGCCGAATACCTGCCATACCGGCCCTTGCTCCACCACCTCGCCCTGTTCGAGCACCACCACGCGATCGCAGATATCCCGGATAACCGCCATCTCATGGGTGATCAACACGATGGTGAGGCCAAGGCGCTGGTTGATATCGCGCAGCAATTGCAGGATGGAGGCCGTGGTTTCGGGGTCCAGCGCGGAAGTCGCTTCATCGCACAGCAACACGGCGGGGTCATGCACGAGCGCGCGGGCAATGCCCACACGCTGCTTCTGGCCGCCGGACAACTGCGCGGGGTAAACGTGGTGTTTGCCCTCCAACCCCACCAAGGCCAGCAGCTCTGCGACCTTGCGTTCCCGTATCGCCCGGGACACGCCGGCGACCTTCAGGGGCAGCTCCACGTTCTGAGCTACGGTTTTTGCCGACATCAGGTTGAAGTGCTGGAAGATCATGCCGATGCCGCGGCGCGCTTCCACCAGTTGATCTTCGTTCAAAGTCCCAAGGTTGATCTCGTCCAGGATCACGTCGCCGGCCGTCGGCGACTCCAGGCGGTTCAAGGTACGCAGCAGGGACGATTTGCCGGCGCCGCTTCGCCCGATGATGCCGAAGATTTCGCCGCGCTCAATCTCCAGGTTGATATCCCGCAGCGCGTGCACCGGCCCGAGCGGGCCTTGATACACCTTGCTCAAGCCGTGAAGGCGGATATGCGGAGCGCCACGAGCAGGGTCGGGCGCTTGGCGGGTGCCCGCCAGGCGCGTGTTATCGATCAAGCGTAGCGAAGGGGCATTCATGGCTTACCCCTTCCAGCCGACCTGGTACAGCGTGCCCAGAGACTTGTCCAACGCGGCCTTCACCACCGGTGAATGCTGGTAGATATCAATGAATTTGGCCAGCCGAGGGTCGTCTTTTTTCTGGGGCTGAATCACGAACTGAATCACGTATTCGGGGTGGTCCAGGCCGTCGAAGAGCAACGCGGACTCGGGGTCGAACGTCTTGGCCAGGCGAATGTAGGCCGGGTAGCCCTGCACCAGGTCGGCGTCGTCATACGCCCTTACCAGCTGCACCGCCTCCACCTGCAGGATTTTCAGCTGCTTGGGGTTGCTGACAATATCGTCTTCGGTGGCCTTGTAGCCCACACCTGGCTTGAGCCCGATAAGCCCGGCCTTGGCCAGCAGTTGGAGGCCCCGGCCGCTGTTGATCGGGTCGTTCGCAATCGCGACCGACGCGCCCTGTGGCAAGTCGTTGAAGCTTTTGAAACGCTTCGAGTACAGGCCCACGTTGTTGATGATGCCGGGCGCGTAAGGTATCAGGTCGAACCCTGCTGCCTGCTTCGCATTTTCCAGGAAGGGGATGTGCTGGAAGTAGTTCACGTCGATGTCGCCGGCGGCCAGGCTCACGTTAGGCGCGATCCAGTCGGTGTACTCCACCAGCTCCACCTTGAGCCCTTGTTTCTCTGCCTCCGCCACGGCAGCTTCGAGGGGAATGGCAAAGGCAGCGGTGGTGCCGACTTTCAAAGGCGCATCGGCGGCATGAGCGCCGCCGGCAATCAGGCCGGCACTGAGTAGCAGTACCCGTAGTGGGGTAAACAGGGAAGCGCGAACCATACCGTCCTCACGAAATAGATACCGCACAAAGGCGGCGTGCATGTGATGGTCCGGTGGTCCGGTGGTTATACCCTAAAGGAGCTTGAAGCCGATTTGAAATAACCGTTCGTGCTTGGATTAGAAGCGGAATGTCAGCGCTTCACCCCAGAAACTTCCCCAGAAACTGCCGGGTACGCTCGTGCTGAGGCGAAGCGAACAACGCTTTGGGATCTCCCTGCTCAACGATCCGGCCCTTGTCGAAGAAAATGACCCGGTTGGCCACGTCGCGAGCAAAGCTCATTTCGTGGGTCACGATCACCATGGTGCGTTTTTCCTCGGCAAGCCCGCGAATGGTTGCCAGCACTTCGCCAACCAGCTCCGGGTCCAGCGCCGAGGTAGGCTCGTCAAACAGGATCACCTGTGGCTCCATCGCCAACGCTCTGGCGATGGCAACGCGCTGCTGCTGGCCCCCGGATAGCCTGCGCGGATAAGCGTCTTCCTTGCCTGCCAGCCCTACCTTGGCCAACAACGTACGGCCCAGGGCCTGGGCTTGCTCCAGAGGTATTTTTTTCACCACCACCGGCCCCTCGATCACGTTTTCCAACGCGGTGCGGTGGGGGAAGAGGTTGAAGTTCTGGAACACGAACCCTACCTGCTGGCGCAGTTGCCGAACCGCGGCCTGCTGCCGGGCGATAGGCTGGTCGGCATCAATGTGCACTGCGCCGACCTGTATCTGGCCGGCGCTGGGTGTTTCAAGCAGGTTAAGGCAGCGCAGGAAGGTGGTTTTGCCCGAGCCACTGGGCCCGATGATTGCCACCACTTCCCCTTCGTTCACCCTCAGGTCTACATCGTCCAGCACGGTGGTGTCGTTGAATCGCTTGGTCAGGTGTTCCACCACAATCATTGCTTAGCGCTCCAGGTCGTGGCGGTTGGCACGCTGTTCCAGGCGGTTCTGGAAGTGCGCGAGGATGCTGGCCAGCACCCAGTAGATCAACGCGGCCGTAAGGTACATGGCGAAAATTTCAAAGGTACGCGCCGTTACCAACTGCGCCTGGCGGAACAGCTCCGGCACCTGGATAGTAGCGGCCAGGGCCGTGTCCTTTACCAGTGAGATAAAGCTATTGCCCAGCGGTGGCAAGGCCGTGCGAGCGGCCTGGGGCAGGATGGTGCGGCGCAGGGTTTGCGCACGGGTCATGCCAATACTGGCAGCCGCTTCCCACTGGCCACGGTCGATGGAACTGATGGCCGAACGCAGGATTTCACACGCGTAGGCGGCCATGTTCAGCGAGAAGCCAATCAAGGCCGCCGTGAGCGGGCTCAGTTCCAGCCCTATGGAAGGCAGGCCGTAATAAATCAGGAACAGCTGCACCAGCAGCGGCGTGCCCCGAAAGAACGACACATACACCCGCGACACCGCGCGCAATGCCATCAGCCGGGACAGGCGCATCAGTGCCAGCGCAAAGCCGAGCAGCAGCCCGAAGAACATGCCGCCCAGGCTGAGAATCACGGTAAACCAGGCGCCCTGGAGCAGGAACGGTAGTGACTCCAGGGCGACGCGCAAACTTTCCTGATTCATTGCGTTACATCAGCGCCGAACCACTTCTGCGACAGCTGGGCAAGGGTGCCGTCCTTGCGCAGCTTGGCCAACGCATCGTCCACTGCCTTGAGCAACTCGGGCTCGCCCTTGCGCAGCGCGATACCGGCTTCCTGTCGCGAGAAGGCATCGCCGGCCACGGCCAGGCGGTCGCCGGTTTTCTTCACGGTATCCAGCGCGGCCAGGCGGTCCACCAGAATGGCGTCGATACGTTTGTTCATCAGGTCCTGGAATTTGGTGGGGTCGTCTTCGTACGTGCGCACGTCCGCCTGCGGTACGTTTTGCTTGAGCCACTGTTCGTAGTTGGTACCCAAGCCTACGCCCACCTTCTTGCCGGCCAGGTCTGCCGGTTTGCTGATGGAGCTGGCGTCTGCCTTGCGGGTCAGGGCCTGAATGCCGGACACGGTGTAGGGGACCGAGAAGTCGTATTTTTTCTTGCGCTCATCGGAAATGGTCACCTGGTTGATCACCACATCCAGGCGCTTCGATTCCAAGGCTGCCAGGATACCGTCCCATTTGGTGGGCTGAACGTCTGCCTTTACGCCCAGTTCCTTGGCCAGGGCCTGCGCCAGCTCCACTTCGAAGCCAGTCAATTTGCCGCTTTCGTCTACAAAGCTGAACGGCGGATAGGTGCCTTCGAGGCCTACCTTGATCGCACCGTGGTCCTTGATTTGCTGGAGTTGCTCGCCAGCCTGGGCCTGAGCCCCGAAGGCGGTGGCAAGCACCAGGGCAGTGAGGGCGAACTGGCGACGCAGTGCGTTCAAGCGCATGGAAATATCCTTTTTGTAAGAGAGAGGTCAGGCTGACCAGGCATCGGTGTAGGCAAAAAGCGCGGGAGCGCCGCCGGTATGCAGGAACAGGATCGGGCCGTCGTTGAAGCGTTGCCGACCTACGCCATCGAGCAGGCCAGCCATGGCCTTGGCGGTGTACACGGGATCGAGCAGGATGCCTTCCTGGCCCGCCAGCAGCTTGATCGCGGCCAGCCCGCCCGCGTTCGGCTCGCCGTAGCGAGGGCCATAGTATTCGTCCCAGAGGTGAACCTTGAAGTCCGCTGGCAGCGGCACACCCAGCAACTCGGCGGTGGCCTCGACCAATTGGCGGACCTTGGGCCGCTGCTGGTCCTCATCGCGCGAAACAGTCACACCAATCACCGGCAGGTGCGGGAGCTGCTCACTCAGAGCAAGGGCAAGGCCGGCATGGGTCCCGGCACTGCCACTGGCCAGCACCACGGCGGAAAATTCGACGCCGCTGGCGGTGACCTGCTCGGCAAGCTCTAGCCCGGCGCGTACGTAGCCAAGCGTGCCCACTGGGCTGGAGCCGCCGATGGGCACGATATAGGGCTGCTTGCCGGCGGTGCGCAGGCGTGCCGCCAAGGCTTCGAGCGAGGCCTGGGCGTTATCGAGGTTATCCACAAGCTCGACCCGGGCGTCGAACAGGTCCAGCAACAGGCGGTTGCCGTTATGCAGGTAATCGGCCTGGGTGGTGCCGGTGGGGTTTTCCAGCAGGGCGAAGCAGGCCAGCCCCAGGCGGGCGGCGATGGCGGCGGTTTGCCGCACATGGTTGCTCTGGATTGCCCCGGCAGTTACCAGCGTATCGGCGCCCTGCGCGAGGGCGTCGGCCGCCAGATACTCCAGCTTGCGCAGCTTGTTGCCGCCCAACGCCAGTGGCGTGAGGTCGTCGCGCTTGATGTAGATGTCACGGCCCAGCCAGGTGGAAAGCCGGTTGAGCTTTTCCAGCGGCGTAGCGGCGGGCATCAGGTCCAGGCGGGCAAAACGGGAAAGCTGCTCGGTGATCATGAAGTATCCGATAAGTGGACGAACCGCGACTATAGGCATGGCACCACGCCCAGGCAATACGTTCTCGACCCCACTTTAACGAGGTTGTTACATATTCCTGACCGCAGGGTAGTGCGCAAAAACGGTTATTTTTTGATACGTCGGATTTCCCGTACAGTAGGCGCCGGAGCGGCGCATACCCGGGCCGTATGCACCGCCCTTAACCGCAGGAGAAGCGACCGTGAGCGAAAATGGGCAAGGCTGGGGCCAGAACGGCGGCCACTGGCAACTGAAAAGCATTGTCGGTGAGCTGCGTGCCGCGCGCGAACAATGGCGCCGGCAGAACGGCCGCAGCTGCGGTTCCACTGGCGGGCGCGAGCTGCCCTCGCGGGAAGCCATGGCAACCATTCTCGAGCTGCTGTGCGGCGCGCTGTTCCCGATGCGCCTCGGGCCGGTGGACCTGCGCGAAGAAAGTGAAGACTTCTACGTGGGGCACACGCTGGATGCCGCACTCAATGGGCTGCTGACCCAGGCGCGCCTGGAGCTTCGCTATGCCGGGCGTCATGGCCCGTGCAATACCGAGGCACTGGACGCCACCGCCTTGCGCCTCACGCAGGGCTTTGCCGCCGCCTTGCCAGGCATTCGGCAACTGCTCGATACCGACGTACTGGCTGCCTACCAGGGTGACCCGGCGGCGCGCAGCGTGGATGAAGTATTGCTGTGCTACCCCGGCGTGCTGGCAGTCATTCACCACCGCCTGGCCCACCACCTGTATCAGGCAGGGCTACCCCTGCTGGCGCGCATTGCTTCGGAGCTGGCGCACTCCACCACCGGCATTGATATCCACCCTGGCGCCCAGATCGGGCCAAGCTTCTTCATCGACCATGGCACGGGCGTGGTGATCGGCGAAACCGCGATCATCGGCGAGCGGGTGCGCATTTATCAGGCCGTGACACTGGGCGCCAAACGGTTCCCGGCTGCGGAAGATGGCACTCTGCAGAAGGGCTTGCCGCGCCACCCCATCGTGGAAGACGACGTGGTCATCTATGCCGGGGCCACCATTCTGGGGCGGATCACCATCGGCAAAGGCTCCACCATCGGGGGCAATGTATGGCTCACCCGTAGCGTGCCGCCAGGCAGCAACCTCACGCAGGCCAGCCTGCAGCAGGATGAAGGCAGTACGCGCTGAATCGTGTTCAGCCACGGTACCGACTGGCCGTGGCGGTTTGGCCTCAACGGATAATCATGTTTAAATTGAACGCTCGTTCAACTTAAACATGTTCGCATGCTGCGTTCATCCGGAGGCCCGACCTGTCCGTGAGCAGTCTTTCCGCACCTGTTCGTATGAACCCGCCAGTATTCGCTTTTGCCGCGGGTGCCATCCTTCTCTTCGCTGCCGTTGTGCTGGCCTTCCCTGCCCAGGCCGGGGCCTGGTTGCTCGCCGCGCAGAGCTGGGCCGCCAACACCGTTGGCTGGTATTACCTGCTCGCCATGACCCTCTACCTGGTGTTCGTGGTGGTCACTGCCTTGTCGGGGTACGGGCGGATCAAGCTGGGCGCCGACCACGACGAGCCGGAATTCAGCTACCTGTCCTGGGCCGGCATGTTGTTCGCCGCCGGTATCAGCATCACGCTGTTCTTCTTCTGCGTATCCGAGCCCCTTACCCACTTTTCCCAGCCACCTGTAGGCGAAGGGGGTACCGCAGCTGCTGGGCGCCAGGCAATGCAGCTACTGTTCCTGCACTGGGGCCTGCATGGCTGGGGCGTGTTTGCGTTCGTGGGTATGGCGCTGGGTTATTTCGCCTATCGACACAACCTGCCGCTTGCGCTGCGCTCTGCCCTGTATCCGTTGATTGGCAAGCGCATCAATGGCCCGATCGGCTATGCGGTGGACGGTTTTGGCATCATCGCGACGGTGTTCGGCCTGGGCGCGGACATGGGCTTTGGGGTACTGCACCTCAATGCCGGGCTGGATCAGCTATTTGGGGTGCCCCATAGCCAATGGGTGCAGCTGGGGTTGATTGCGCTGATGATGGGTGCGGCGATCCTGGTAGCCGTGTCGGGCGTGGACAAGGGTGTGCGCCTGATGTCCGACCTGAACATGCTGCTCGCCTGCGGCCTGTTGCTGTTCGTGCTGTTTGCCGGGCCTACCCAGCACTTGCTGAACACGCTGGTGCAGAACATCGGCGATTACCTATCGGTATTGCCTGCCAAGAGCTTCGACCTGTATGCCTACGGTGACGCTGGCGGCTGGCTGGGCGACTGGACGGTGTTCTACTGGGCGTGGTGGATTGCGTGGGCCCCGTTCGTAGGCCTGTTCATCGCGCGTATTTCCCGCGGGCGAACCATCCGCGAGTTCGTGTTCGGCGTGCTGTTCATCCCCCTGGGCTTCACCTTGGCATGGATGTCCATCTTCGCCAACAGTGCGCTGGACCTCCAGCTGCACGGCGTACTGGACCTGGCAGGTTCAGCGGTCGCCGACCCCTCCCGCACCCTTTACCTGATGTTGCAGCAATACCCCTGGAGCCGCACGGTTATCGGGGTAACGGTATTCGTAAGCTTCGTGTTCTTCGTGACCTCGGCGGATTCAGGCACCGTGGTGCTGTCTACCCTGTCGGCCAAGGGCGGTAGCCCGGATGAAGACGGGCCCAAGTGGCTACGCGTGTTCTGGGGCAGTGCCACGGCGCTGGTGACGGGGGGCCTGCTGTTCGCTGGCAGCATCGATTCGTTGAAGTCGGCGGTGGTACTGACGTCGCTGCCGTTTTCGTTGATCCTCCTGCTGATGATGTGGGGCCTGCACAAGGCGTTCTACATGGAGTCCCAGCGGCAGATCGCCCAACTGTACTCGCTGGCCCCCACCACATTGGCCGGGCGTGCCCGCGGCCGTGGTGGCTGGCGCCAGCGCCTGAGCCAGGCGGTGCACTTCCCGTCGCGGGACGAGGTATACCGTTTCATGGAAGGTTCGGTGCGCCCCGCCATGCAGGACGTTTGCGCCGAATTTGTAGGCAAGGGCCTTAATGCACGGGTGGAAGAAGACACGGGCCACGGGGCCGAAAGCCTGATCGTGACCCACGGCGAAGAGCGCCCGTTCGTGTACCAGGTGCGCATGCGCGGGTATTTCACGCCTTCGTTCGCCCGGGGCAGCATGGGCAACCGGGAGCTGAAGAACCGCCGCTATTACCGCGCCGAAGTGCATCTGGCCGAGGGTAGCCAGGATTACGACCTGGTGGGCTACCACAAGGACCAGATCATCACCGACATGCTCGACCAGTACGAGCGGCACATGCAGTTCCTGCACCTGGTGCGGTAAGCGAATGGGCGGCGGTTAAACGATGCCGCCGTTCGCCCGGAGCACTTGCCCGTTGATCCAGCCGCCTTCCGGCCCCACCAGGAAAGCGACCACGCTGACAATGTCGTCGGGCTCGCCCAAGCGTTCCAGCGGCGGGCGCTTGGCCAAGGCCTGTACCTGCTCGTCGCTTTTGCCTTCGAAGAACAGCTCGGTCGCGACCGGCCCTGGCGCCACGGCGTTTACCGTAATCTGGCGGCCGCGCAGTTCCTGGGCGAATACCTTAGTGAAGGATTCCACCGCCGCCTTGCTGGCGATATAGATCGAGTAGTTGGGCAGGTTCATGCCCACGGTGCTGCTGGAGAAGTTCACGATACGGCCGCCATCGTTCATGCGGCGCGCGGCCTCGCGCAGGGTATTGAACGTGCCGCGGGTGTTGATGTTGAACGTGTTTTCGTAAAGCTCATCGGTGCTGTCAGCCAACGAAACCATTTTCAGCACGCCAGCGTTGTTCACCAGCACGTCCAGTTTGCCGAGTTGGTTTTCGGTTTCGTCGAACAGGCGCCGTACGTCTTCGCTTTTTGACACGTCTGCCTGAATGGCGACGGCGCGGCCACCTTCATCGGTAATGCGTTTGACCAACGCCTCGGCTTCTGTGGCGCTGCGGGCATAATTGATGGCGACTGCATAGCCTTCGTCGACTAAGCGGAGTGCCAGCGCGGCGCCTATTCCGCGGGAAGCCCCGGTAACCAAGGCGACTTTTTGACCAGGCTTGACCATCACACGCTCCTTCGAAAATGAGAAATCCAGGCAAGCAACCATAGCCCAGCGCGCAGTAACGTTGGATGAAAATCAACGGCCGCTGCCGATGGCCAGCAATTTTAGGGTTATCGGCGACGTATAGAGCTCTTCTACGCTATGGCCCACCCCCGGCACTTCGGCCTGCACGCGCACAAGAGAAGCGTGCCATTGCTGGCCAAGCAGCCGTTCATAGGCAAGGAAATGCCGTTGGCGGTCCAGGCGCGAGCTGCCCTGCGCTTCGGCTGCGCAGGTTTTGTCCAGCAACCGGTGCCCCGGATCGTTGTCCGCCCCGCCTACCAGGTACGTGATGTGCTGCTTCGCGTAGTGCTCGAACAGCGCATGCGCCGCTATGGGCTGGGCTGCCACATAACCTGGCACGCCCTCAAGGCCATAGCGGTAATGGTTTACCTCAGGGCAATGAGCAACGGCGGCTTCATCAAAGCCAGCTCCCGAAGGGCGGCGGTCATCGAAGTAGAGGTAGCTCGACGGGCTGGAGATCACGTAGCGCACCTCAACCCCTCGAGAGGAAAGGCGCTGCTCGGCATTCCCGAATACGGCATAACGCTGCAACAGCTGGGCGCCCGCCGAATGGCCGATCAGCAGGATGCGCTTGAGCCGGGGATAACGTTCTTCGTTGCCCAACCACGCCAGCAGGTCATCCAGGGCCTGCAGCGGGGTAATCCCTGCCTGGCCTTGTACCGCCGGGCTGCCTTGCATCCATCGCCGATCCCACAACGGAACGTTCGCAGCGTTCGGGTTATCCCGAGCGGTAAAGAACCCCGGGGCCAACAGCAGCGTCTGGGTATCGGCCCAGTGCTCGGCGGCCAGTATCTGCTGGCCGATGTGGAAGTAATCCTGCGGATTGCGCCGAACCCCATGCAGGATGATTACCGCCTGTTCCACCTCGGGTGCCTGCTTGGTCGCCGTCACCGATTGGTTGGCGAACGCGGCCAAGGCATATCCGGGGCTTACCGGCACCGCCTGAAGGGCGTCTTCAGCCTTCGCCGGCGCGGTTAAAACGCAGGCCAGGCACAGCAAGGCGGCAAGGTAGCGAGGTGGCATTGGCAAACTCCATTGCTGGGCCATCGCCAAGTACGAAGGACCGGCGAGCCCGTTTCAGTACGGGGCGTCACCCAGAATAGTCGCCCGGTGCATCACCCGACGCGCCGGTCGGTAATCATCCACCGCATAGTGCTGGGTAACCCGGTTATCCCAGAAGGCGACATCGTTGGCTTGCCACTGCCAGCGCACGGTGAACTCCGGCCGCGTGGCGTGGGCGAACAGCATCGGCAGCAGGGCCGCGCTTTCCTGTTCGGACAGCTCATTGATGCGGGTAGTAAAGCCGTCATTCACGAACAACGCTCGGCGCCCGCTGACGGGATGGGTACGCATCACCGGGTGGGTTACGGGCGGATGACGCCGGCGAGTGTCATCCCAGCGCGCGAGATCCTCCGGCGTGCTGCCGAACCGCTCAAGCGGGAAGGATTTGGTGAAGTCATGGGTGGCGGTCAGCCCTTGGAGCAAGCGTTGCATGGGCGCCGACAGCCCTTCCCAGGCAGCGATGCCACTGGCCCAGAGGGTGTCGCCGCCGTAAGCCGGCACCTGTTTGGCCGCCAGCACCGCACCCATGGCGGGCGTAGGGAGGAAGGTTACATCGGTGTGCCAGATGGCGTTATCGCGCACGTCTGTGACCGCGGTATCCAGAACCAGCACTTCGGGCTGCTCGGGCACGTTCGGGTAAATCGGATGAATGTGCAGCTCGCCGAATTCCATGGCCAGGCGCGCTTGCTGCCGAGGGGTAAGGGGCTGGTTGCGGAAGAACAGCACGTGATGGTCAAGCAGGGCGCGTTCGAGCGCCTGCTGCTGGGCGGGGCTGATGGGCGAGGCCAGATCGATGCCCTCGACCCGCGCGCCAATGGCCGGGTTGAGGGGGGTCACGGTAAATGTCATTTCAGTTCGCTCGGTTGACCAATACGAAAGTGCGGATCAGTGACTCTGGCCGTGCCATGGCACCAGCTTGCGCTGCAACGCGCGCAGCCCCAGCTCCAGCGCGAAAGCAACCACCGCGATAATCAGGATGCCCAGTACCACCACGTCGGTGACCAGAAATTGCGCCGCCGACTGCACCATGAACCCCAGCCCACTGGTGGCGGCAATCAACTCGGCAGCTACCAGCGTGGACCAGCCCACGCCCAGGCCGATGCGAACACCGGTAAGGATGTCCGGCAAGGCGCTGGGCAGTATCACATGGCGAACCAGTTGCGCCCGGGAGGCACCCAGCGACTGCGCGGCACGCAAACGGGCCGGGTCCACCGTGCGTACCCCGGTAGCGGTAGCGATCGCGATCGGGGCAAAGATGGCGAGGTAAATCAGCAGCACCTTGGAGAATTCGCCGATGCCGCACCAGATCACGATCAGGGGCAAATAGGCCAGCGGCGGTATGGGGCGGTAGAACTCGATCAACGGATCGAGGATGCCCCGGGCGATACGATTGCGGCCGATGGCGATGCCCACCGGTATTGCCGTGACAATGGCCAGGCCCAGCGCGATGCCGATGCGTTGCAGGCTGGCGCCCAAGTGCTGCCAGAGAGTGGAATCCATGTAGCCCGTGGTTGCCAGCAACCAGCCTTTTTCCGCTACCGACGCAGGTGCGGGCAGGAACAACGGGTCAATCAGGCCAAAATGGGTCGAGGCCCACCAGGCCAACAGCAGGCTCGCCCCGGTCAGCAGGCTGATGGTTCGCGTACCTACGCGCCAGCTTTTGACTGGGGCAGGGGAGGTAGTGGCTTCCAGAGCCAGGTCGACGCTGCTCATACGGCCTCCTCGGTCACGCTGCGCTGAGAGAACACACGGGAAAGCACATGTTCGCGGGTTTCAATGAAGCGGGGGTCAGACTTGATCGCCCGTGCCGGTTCGCCCTCGGCGTACCGGCGGCCGAAATCCAGCGACAATCGCTCCACGATTCGCCCCGGGTTAGGTGCAAGCAGGATCAGCTCGGTCGCCAGAAATACGGCTTCTTCGATATCGTGGGTGATCAGGAAAACCGGTTTGGACGTGCGCCGCCATACGTTGAGCAGCAGTTCTTGCATCTGCTCGCGGGTGAAAGCGTCGAGCGCACCAAAGGGCTCGTCCATGAGTAATACTCGCGGGTCGGCGGCCAAGGCACGGGCCAGGCCGACGCGTTGCTTCTGGCCCCCGGAAAGCTCCCATACCCGGCGCTCGCCGAAATGGGCAAGGCCAACCAGCCCCAGCAGCTCTTGAGCGCGCGCCTCGCGCACCGGGCGGCTGGCACCGGCCAGTGCAAGGCCAAACGCAACGTTCTGCAGCACGTTTTGCCATGGCAGCAATACGTCGTCCTGGAACACCACACCGCGGTCCGCCCCCGGCCCAAGCACAGGCTCTCCGTCCAGGCGGATGCTTCCCACGCTAGGGGGCACGAAGCCCGCAATCAGGTTGAGCAACGAGGTTTTGCCGCTGCCGGAAGGGCCAAGCGCCACGGTAAGTTGGTTTGCCCCCAGGCGCAGGGAGATGTCTTGCAATACCGGCAGTGAAGCACCGGGGTACTGCGCGCTGACACGATTGAGCTCCAGCTGTGCCATGGGTTCGGCCCTCTATGAACGGTGCGGCTTATTTGATGTAGGTAGCGCTGACATAGGGGCTGTAGTCCGGTAGAACGGCCTCTACCTTCCCTTGCTCCTTGAGGAATTGGGCGGTTTCGCTGATTGCCTTGGCGGTACCGCCTTCCAGCAACTGGGTAGACGCCTGAGCATTGGCATCAGGGAACGCAGAGCCGGCGAGCAACTCAGGTACATCGCTGGCGTTGGAGCCGGTCAGTTTGGCGATTTTCTGCACGGGCGCGGAATCGGCAGTCCAGCTGTCCTTGTGCGCGGCATAATCGGCGTAGGCATCCAGCGTGACATGGGCGAACTTGGCGATCACGTCCGGATGCTTCTCGGCGTAATCCTTGCGCGCTACCCACACTTCAAAGGTGGGCGCTCCCCACTGGCCTACTTGCGCGGCATCGGTGAGCACCGTGCCGGTCTTGCGAATTTCACCCAACGCCGGCGACCACACGAACGCGCCGTCGATGTCCCCGCGCTTCCACGCAGCGGCAATCTCGAGCGGCTGCAGGTTGACCACCTTCACTTTGGTGGTATCCAGGCCCCAATGCTTGAGTGCACCCAACAGGCTGTAGTGAGACGTCGAAACGAATGGGGTGGCGATGGTTTTGCCCACCAAGTCTTCAGGCTTGGAAATACCGCTGCCGTTGCGCACTACAAGCTGTTCGGACGAGTTGATTTGCGCGGACACGATAAACGCCACGATCGGCAGTTTGCGCGATGCCGCCGCGGCGAGTGGGCTTGAGCCCAGGTTGCCGATCTGCACGTCTCCGGAGGCCAGCGCCGTGACCACTTCGGGGCCGCTGTTGAAGCGGCGCCAGTCGATTTTTTCACCGATAGCCTTTTCATAGGCGCCGTCGGCCTGCGGCACTTTGCTCGGGTCGATGCCGGTCTGATAACCCACCGTCAAGTTCGCGGCCTGCGCAGACAGCGCAACAGCGGTGAGGGCAATAGCGGTGAACAGTGCGCGGGGAGCGAAGGGGCGTGCCATGGGGAGTGCCTTAGGTGGGAGGGCGAATGGCACCTAGATTATCGTTATAAAAAATTACGGATAAATACTATTTGGGCATTAGCTTATGGCGGTTCGTTACGCTTTTGCTAACCGGGCGAGCGCGCATTTTGGGCTACACCTATAGGAGAGATACGACTGACCGGCAAAGCAGCGGCCATGACACATACGGTTATAACCACAGCATTATTCATTCTTTTTTAATTCCCGCCGGGCCATGCACCATGGCCTCAACACATCCCAAGGAGCTGACAACATGGGCCTCAAGCTTGGCGACATCGCCCCTGACTTCGAACAGGAATCCAGCATTGGCCGCATTCATTTCCATGAATGGCTTGGCAACAGTTGGGGCGTGCTCTTTTCCCATCCTGCGGATTTCACCCCGGTGTGCACGACCGAACTGGGCTTTACCGCCAAGCTGAAGGATGAGTTCGACAAGCGCGGCGTGAAGGCCATAGCACTGTCCGTGGACCCGGTGGACTCCCACATCAAGTGGATCGAGGACATCAACGAAACCCAGAACACCACGGTCAACTTCCCGATCCTGGCCGACGCCGATCGCAAGGTTTCAGACCTTTATGACCTGATCCACCCAAATGCCAATGACACCCTCACGGTGCGCTCGCTGTTCGTGATCGACCCGAACAAGAAAGTGCGCCTGACGATTACTTACCCGGCGAGCACCGGCCGTAACTTTAATGAAATCCTTCGGGTGATAGATTCGTTGCAACTCACCGACAGCCACAAGGTGGCGACCCCCGCCAACTGGCAGGACGGGGATGAAGTAGTGATCGTGCCGTCGCTCAAGGACGAAGCCGAAATCGCCCAGCGCTTTCCCAAGGGCTACCGCGCCGTGAAACCCTATCTGCGCCTCACGCCGCAACCCAACCGCTGAACCGAATGCCTAAGCAGGGCTTTGGGGGGCCATCGACTTGGCCCCCCTTTTTTTTATGCAAGCTGCCGCACCGCCCCATATGCGACGCTATAGCTACCACCCGTTTCTGCAATATCTATTAGCAATGTAGCCCCCATCAACGCCCTGCATTTAGCGACGGTGTCGCACCCGACTGGTAAGGTATGCCCGAAACGGGTAGGGATCTCTCACCCGTAGGAAGCGGGCGAAAGCTCGCGAAGAAATCCTCATCGGGTATCGTGCAATGAGCGAGATCATTGAATCCCTTCGCGGTGACCTGGCCGCGCTAGAGAAAGCAGGTGCTATCGATAAAGTCACAATGCGTGACTTCGATACGAGCTATCCGGCGCCTGTGCGAGCTTTTACGGCGGCTGATATCAAACATCTGCGTGAATCGCTTTTGTTCAGCCAGCCTGTGTTTGCTCACCACCTACACACCACCGCGTCCACAGTGCGTAAATGGGAGCAAGGGGAAACCCGTCCAAGCGGGCCTGCGTTGAAGCTGCTCAATATTATTGCCAGCAAGGGGCTTCAAGTGCTGCTCTAAGCGCTTATGCAAAGGAAGATCTCTAGGCCCTGTTTGCCCTTCCTTAAACAAACTGCCTGAACAACCAGTACAGCCCGGCCGACAGCGCAATGGCCGCTGGCAGGGTGAGCACCCAGGCCATGAGCAAGTTGCGCACGGTGCGCATCTGCAGGCCTGAGCCGTTGGCGGCCATGGTGCCCGCAACACCGGAAGACAGTACATGTGTGGTGGAGACGGGCAGCCCGTACATGTCCGCCGCGGCAATGGTCAGCATGGCGACGGTTTCGGCGCTGGCGCCTTGGGCGTAGGTAAGGTGCGTTTTGCCGATGCGCTCGCCTACCGTCACCACAATGCGCTTCCAGCCCACCAGTGTGCCCATGCCGAGCGCCAGCGCTACGGCGACCTTGACCCACGGCGGTATGAAGCGCGTGGCCTCGCCGATGTAATCCTGGAAGGCCTTGAGCTTGTCACGGGTGTCGGCGTCAAAGGTGCCTATCTTTTCTTTCTCCATCACCCGGATCGCTTCGGACGCCAGGTACATGTCGTTGCGCACGTTGGAGCTGGCGCGGGCGGGTACGCGGTCGAGCGAGCCGTACGACCTCACCTGATCGCCGATACTGCCCACCACTGCCGCCAGCGCCGGTACCAGCCCTGCGCTTGGCTTGTGGTCGATCAGGAAGGCTTCCAGATGCTGACGAGGGTCCTGGGTCAACGGTTGCGGCTCGGCTCTGACCAGCGCTTGTTGAGTCACCTGGGCCAGCGCCGCGAACCGTTGCGTCTGTTGCTCGGGAATCGCTCGGTTCAACGCGTAGGCCATGGGCAAGGTGCCGATCAGGATCAACATGATGAGCCCCATGCCCTTTTGCCCATCGTTCGAGCCATGGGCGAAGGACACGCCGGTGCAGGTAAGTATGAGCAGGCTGCGAATCCAGAACGGCGGCGGCGCGCTGCCTTCGGGGGCCTGGTAGAGCGCGCGGTTCTTCACAAAGTGGCGCAAGCCGAGCATCAGCAACCCCGCACATGCGAAGCCGATCAGCGGGGACAGCAGCAAGGCATAACCGACCTTGGCCGCTTGGCCCCAATCCACGCCTGACACGCCGTCTCGGCCATTCATCAACGCATTGGCCACGCCCACCCCGATGATGGAGCCGATTAGCGTGTGAGACGAGGAAGCGGGCAGGCCGAGCGCCCAGGTGCCCAGATTCCAGAGAATCGCGGCGAGCAATAGGGCGAAAATCATCGCAAAGCCGGCCGACGACCCTACCTGAAGAATCAGGTCCACCGGCAGCAATGCAATGATGCCGAAGGCCACCGCGCCGCTGGAGGCGAGCACGCCCAGGAAGTTGAAGCAGCCCGACCACATCACAGCCACATGGGCCGGCAGCGAATGGGTGTAGATCACCGTTGCCACCGCATTTGCCGTGTCATGGAACCCATTCACGAACTCGAACCCCAGCGCAATGATCAAGGCCACGCCCAGCAGTATGTAGGGCGTCCAGGTGGTACTCGATGCATTGCTCGTGTCGAGATCCTGGCTGAGGCTCCAGAACATGTAGCACAGCCCAGCGATTAATACCGCGTAGAGAATGGCCTTGCTCAAAGGAGAGGCGCGGCGATCGAGAACCGGCCCGGTTCTGACAGCTCCCGGGTTGAAGGGAGAGGTGGTCATCGGGCAGCTCCGAGTAAGAGGGACCTGAACCATGATCCGCTTTAAATATGACAGAAAGTTTCCAAGTGTTTCCGCGCAGTTGAAAGCCGATGGCCGGCAATGCCGTTTAGGCATAAGCAAATGAATAAATATGATTTATGGATATAAACCATCCGCTGTACTCTCGCTTTACGTTCACACAGCGACCTTAAGGAAGCCCGGATGCTAGTCGTTTCAATCGGAGGAAGCCCAAGCGTACGCTCTCGCTCCAACGTGATACTCGAACGTGCCCGGCACCTGCTACAGCAACGCGGCGTGGAGGTAGTGAGCTACCAGGTACGTGAATTTCCTGCCGAAGATCTGTTACACGCGCGCTTCGATAGCCCTCAGGTGGTGGACTTCCAACAGAAAGTGGAGCAGGCGGACGGCCTGATCGTTGCTACCCCTGTTTACAAGGCATCGTTCAGCGGCGCGCTGAAGACCTTGCTGGACCTGCTGCCCGAACGCGCGCTCAGCCACAAGGTGGTTTTGCCAATCGCCACAGGGGGCAGCATCGCCCACATGCTTGCGGTCGATTACGCGCTCAAGCCCGTGCTCGCGGCCCTCAAGGCCCAGGAAATGCTGCAAGGGATCTTCGCCGAAGACAGCCAGATCACCTATGCACAGGGATCGGCCCCGGCGGGCCTCGCGCAGGCACTGGAGCAACGGCTTGAAGCCGCACTTGAAGATTTCCATCAAGCCCTGGTGCGGCGGCCCCGCCCGCTCGCACCCGGGCAACTCAGTCGCAGCCTGATCGAGGCGCGCTGGAGCATCTGAACACCTTACGTACTTACTGACCCGACCACGGGAAGCAGGTACCGGTACCCCGACATCCCTCAAGGAGAGCGCCATGCGCCCGTTTACCTTGCGTCGAGGCCTGGTCGCCCTGTTTGCCGCGACCCTTGCCTTTGGCGCCCTCAGCCAGGCCCAGGCCGACACCCTGCGCATCGGCTATCAGAAATACGGCACCCTGGTGCTGCTCAAAGCCAAGGGGACCCTTGAAAAGCGCCTGGCCGACCAAGGCATCACTGTTCAATGGACCGAATTCCCCGGCGGCCCGCAACTGCTGGAAGGGCTGAATGTTGGCTCGATCGATTTCGGCGTTACCGGTGAAACTCCGCCTGTATTCGCCCAGGCGGCAGGCGCCGATCTGTTGTACGTCGCCCATGAGCCTCCTGCGCCAACCAGCGAAGCGATCCTGGTGCCCAAGGATTCGCCGGTTACCAGCGTGAAGGACCTCAAGGGCAAGAAAGTGGTGCTCAACAAGGGCTCCAACGTTCATTACCTGTTGGTGCGGGCCCTGGGAGACGCCGGCCTGAAGTACAGCGACATCCAGACCGTATTCCTGCCGCCAGCTGATGCCCGTGCGGCATTCGAGCGTGGCAGCGTGGATGCCTGGGTGATCTGGGACCCCTACCAGGCCGCCGCGGAACAGCAGCTCAACGCCCGTACGCTGCGTGACGGCACTGGCCTGGTGGACAACAACCAGTTTTACCTGGCTACCCGGCCGTATGCACAAGCGCATCCGGATGTCGTCGCGGCCCTTGTCGATGAAGTGCGCAAAACCGGTGAATGGTCCCGCGCCAACCCGGATGAGGTAACGCAGCAGGTAGCGCCGTTGCTCGGCTTGCCCGCGCCGATCGTATTGACCTCGGTGAAACGCCAGGGCTTCGGCGCGGCGTACATCTCACCTGAGGTGATAAACGCCCAGCAGAAGATCGCCGACGCCTTTTACCAGCTCAAGCTGATTCCCAAGCCGCTAAGCATCAAGGACGTCATCTGGGCGCCGCCGGCTGGCATCGCAAGCAAATAACCTCGCGCCGGCCTGGCCGGCGCCCACTCTGGAGACAACTCCCATGAGCCTGAACATTTTCTGGTTTCTACCTACGCATGGCGACGGTCATTACCTTGGCACGTCGGATGGCGCCCGCGCGGTGGACCATGGCTATCTGCAGCAGATTGCCCAGGCAGCGGACCGCCTGGGGTTTGGCGGGGTGCTTATTCCTACCGGCCGCTCCTGTGAAGATTCCTGGCTGGTCGCCGCATCGCTGATCCCGGTGACCCAACGCTTGAAGTTCCTGGTGGCGTTGCGCCCGGGGATTATCTCGCCAACCGTAGCGGCGCGTCAGGCGGCCACGCTGGACCGCCTGTCCAACGGCCGCGCCTTGTTCAACCTGGTCACCGGGGGCGACCCGGATGAGCTCGCCGGCGATGGCCTGTTCCTCACCCATGAGGAGCGTTACGAAGCCTCGGTTGAGTTCACCCGCATCTGGCGCCGCGTGCTGGAAGGCGAAACGGTGGACTACGACGGCAAGCACCTGAAGGTCAAAGGCGCGAAGCTGCTGTACCCGCCTATCCAGCAACCGCGACCACCACTGTACTTCGGTGGCTCGTCGGATGCCGCGCAGGACCTCGCCGCCGAGCAGGTCGAGTTGTACCTCACCTGGGGCGAGCCGCCTGCCGCGGTGGCCGAGAAGATAGCCCAGGTGCGCGCGAAGGCCGCCGCGCAAGGGCGTACGGTTCGCTTCGGTATTCGCCTGCATGTGATCGTTCGGGAAACCAACGACGAAGCCTGGCGCGCCGCTGACCGGCTGATCGCTCAGCTGGACGACGAGACGATTGCCAAGGCGCAATCCGCGTTCGCGCGCTTCGACTCGGTTGGCCAGCAACGCATGGCAGCCTTGCACGGCGGGCGCCGCGATCAATTGGAAGTCAGCCCCAACCTGTGGGCGGGCGTAGGGCTGGTTCGTGGTGGTGCGGGTACCGCCTTGGTGGGCGACGGGCCAACCGTTGCAGCGCGTGTGAAAGAGTACGCCGACCTGGGCATCGACACCTTCATTTTCTCCGGCTACCCCCACCTGGAAGAGTCGTACCGCGTGGCGGAGCTGCTGTTCCCGCATCTGGATGTAGAGCGGCCCCAGGCCGCAGGCGGCACGGGGTACATCAGCCCGTTCGGGGAAATGGTCGCCAATGATATCCTTCCCAAAGCCGCAGCGCAGAGCTGAGGGGGCGTGATGAGCATTTCGCGTAGAACCGCCGACCGGCTGGCACCATGGGCGCTGCCCGTGCTGCTGCTCGCCGTCTGGCAACTGGCAGTGAGCGCGGGCTGGCTTTCCACCCGGATTCTTCCCGCGCCCAGCGCGGTACTGGAGGCGGGTGTACAGCTGGTACGCTCTGGCGAAATCTGGACCCACCTGGCAATCAGCAGCTGGCGCGCGGCGGTGGGCTTTGCCATCGGCGGCAGCATCGGCCTGGCGCTGGGCTTCATTACGGGCCTGTCGCGCTGGGGCGAGCGGTTGCTCGACAGTTCAGTGCAGATGATTCGCAACGTTCCGCACCTGGCGCTGATTCCGCTGGTGATCCTGTGGTTCGGCATCGACGAGTCGGCCAAGATTTTCCTGGTAGCCCTGGGCACGCTGTTCCCCATTTACCTCAACACCTACCACGGCATTCGCAACGTAGACCCGGCTTTGCTGGAAATGTCGCGTAGCTACGGGCTGTCGGGGTTCGGGTTGTTCTGGCAGGTGATTCTTCCCGGCGCGCTGCCCTCGATCCTGGTGGGCGTTCGCTTCGCGCTCGGCTTCATGTGGCTGACGCTTATCGTGGCCGAGACGATCTCTGCCAGCTCCGGCATCGGTTATCTGGCAATGAATGCCCGAGAGTTTCTGCAAACCGACGTGGTGGTGCTGGCCATCGTCCTATATGCGGTACTGGGCAAGCTGGCAGACCTCGCCGCGCGGGGCCTGGAGCGGGTGTGGTTGCGTTGGCACCCAGCCTATCAAACCGCGAAGGAGGGCCGCGCATGAGCGTCTTGAACGAAACGCCGCATTTCCTTCGGGGCATCAGCCTGGATGTAGACAACCTGACCAAGACCTTTGGCGAACGGCAGGTGTTGCAGGGCATCGATTTGCATATTCCTGCGGGCCAGTTCGTCGCTGTGGTGGGCCGCAGCGGATGCGGCAAGAGTACCTTGCTGCGCCTCCTGGCGGGGTTGGACAAGCCGAGCAGTGGCCGGCTTGGCAGTGGCGAAGACACGCTGGCAACCGTGCGCGAGAACACCCGGTTGATGTTCCAGGAACCGCGCCTGTTGCCGTGGAAAACCGTGATCGAAAACGTAGGCCTGGGCCTCAAGGGTGACTGGAAGCCCAAGGCGTTCGAGGCGCTGGATGCCGTGGGGCTCGCCGAGCGGGCCAAGGAATGGCCGGCCGCGCTCTCCGGTGGGCAAAAGCAACGCGTGGCCCTGGCCCGGGCGTTGATCCATGAGCCTCGCCTCTTGTTGCTGGACGAACCACTCGGCGCACTCGATGCGCTGACCCGTATCGAAATGCAGCAGCTGCTTGAGCGGCTCTGGGCTCGACACCGGTTTACCGTGCTGCTGGTAACCCATGACGTGGCGGAAGCCGTCGCGGTAGCGGACCGAGTGATTCTCATTGAAGAAGGCCGTATCGGCCTGGACGTGGCCGTTGACCTGCCACGTCCGCGGCAGCGCGGCTCCCATGCGCTGGCAGAGATAGAAACACGCATTCTGGACCGGGTGCTTTCGTTGCCCGGGCAGGATATCCAGGAACCCCCATCCCCCCTGCCCACGCAACTGCGTTGGGCTTATTGACGCCATCCGAGGAAATCACCATGACCATCAAAGCCATCAACGTTCGCAACCAGTTCAAAGGCACTGTGAAGGAAATCATCGAAGGCCCCGTACTGTCGGAAATCGATGTGCAAACCGCCTCCGGGATCGTGACCTCGGTCATTACCACGCGCTCGGTGAAGGAACTCGAACTGGGCGTCGGCAGCGAGGTCATTGCCTTCGTGAAGTCCACTGAAGTTTCCATCGCCAAACTGTAGCCCTGACATTTCCTACGAAGGTTAAGGAATCGGCTGGCTTACACCCTCTGGGGGGCGCTCTACAGTAGCGCTTTTCCCCAGCGGGCAGCCCTCCCATGACCCTTACGCTCACCAAGCAACAAAGCGTATCTCTAGACAAAGCCAGTGGTGGCCCCCTTGCCCGAGTCACCCTCGGGTTGGGCTGGGACCCTATCCGAACCGGCTTTCTAGGCAAATTCATGCGTGCTGGCGAGATCGACCTGGACGCTTCCTGCATCGTTTTCGATAACGCGCTCAATCGGCTCGACCTTGTCTGGTTCCGTCAACTGGCGTCGAAAGACGGTGCCATCGTCCACTCGGGCGATAACCGCACCGGCCAGGGCGATGGCGATGACGAAACCCTGGAAATCGACCTCCTGCGGCTTTCGCCGCAAGCAGCGAAGCTGGTGTTCACGGTCAACAGCTTTACCGGGCAAACCTTCGAAAGCGTGCAAAACGCCTATTGCCGAGTCCTGGACGCAAGCACGGGAATGGAGCTGGCGCGTTTCGATCTTTCCGAAAAAGGCCGGCATACCGGTATCGTGATGGCGTGCCTCAGCCGTGAGGCTGGTGGTTGGGGGTTCAAGGCATTGGGCGCTATCACTGGCGGGCGAACGGCCGAGGATCTGGCAAGCGCTGCGGCCAAAGCGCTCCGGGGCTGACTGGCCACATTTGGCGCGGGTAGTCGTTTATACGGCAGGCGCGCGCTTCGCCATGTAGGGCGGCAGGTAAAGGCCCAGGTAGGCGTCGAACACGCGCATGCCTTCCTCAGCCAGGCGTGGCGTGATCTCCCCGTGCATCTGCACCGACCGTGCATACACCCGATCCCCCAGTTCCATGGCCAAGGTAAACACGTCCACGTCGTCGGGCAGCTGGGGTAACACGAAGTGGCGGGCGAATACGTCCCGCATCAGCGCTCCCAATTCGATGTCATGACGCCGGTCTGCCTGGGTCACTTCGCTCAGGCCATGCTGCGCCAGAATCAACTGCCGTGCCGCGGCGTCTTCGTTGTACAGGCTGAGCATGCGCTGCTCGACCAGCCGCGAAAGGTCGTGCCAGTTACACAAGGCTGATGAGTCGATGGGGGCTTCAAGGCATGCCCGAAACGCTGCGTGGATGTCGGCGGTAAGCCCCTCAAGCAAAGAGGGAACGCTTGGGAAGAAGTGGTACACCGAAGAGGGTGGAATCTGCGCCAGCTCTGCTACGGCATACACCGACAGCCCGGCTACCCCGTCCCGAACCAGCAACGTACGGGCAGCCGCCAGGATCGAGTCGATTCTGGCCTGGCTGCCTGGGCGGGGTTTGCGGCTGGTGACAGTACGAGGCATGAAGCGGGCTCCCTGAAGGCAGCCCGCATTCTAGCCTGAACCTTGCTGCCCTACACCGTGTGCAAGTACCAGTTGTATTCGAGGTCCGAGATGGAGTGCTCGAATTCCGCCAGTTCGCTTTCCTTGCAGGCCACGAAGATGTCGATGTACTTCGGATCGATGTACTTCGCCATGATTTCGCTGTCGTCCAATGCCCGCAATGCGTCCCGCAGGTTGTTCGGCAAGCTGGGCTCGGTCTGCTCGTAGGCGTTGCCTTCCAGAGGCGCACCCGGGTCGCACTTGGTGGTCAAGCCATGGTGGATACCCGCCAATACCGCCGACATCAGCAGATACGGGTTGGCGTCTGCACCCGCGACGCGGTGCTCGATGCGTACGGAATCCGGTGCGCCGGTCGGCACCCGCAGCGCTACGGTGCGGTTGTCCAGGCCCCAGGTGGGCGAGTTCGGTACATAGAACTGCGCGCCAAAGCGGCGGTAGGAGTTCACGTTCGGGCAGAGGAAGGCCATGGAGGCCGGCAGGGTCTCGAGCACACCGCCGATCGCGTTACGCAATGCGGCGTTCTGCTCGGGATCCTCGCTAGTGAAGATATTCTTGCCGTCCCTGTCCAGGATCGAGATATGCACGTGCAGGCCATTGCCGGCTTGCCCTGGGTAGGGCTTGGCCATGAAGGTGGTGTCCATTTCATGGTCGTAGGCGATGTTTTTGATCAGCCGCTTGAGCAGTACCGCGTAGTCGCAGGCCTTCAGCGGGTCGGCAACATGGTGCAGGTTCACCTCGAACTGCGCCGGGGCGCTTTCCTTCACGATGGCGTCGGCAGGGATGTGCTGTTCCTTGGCGCCTTCGAGAATGTCCTGCAGGCAATCAACGTACTCGTCCAGGTCGTCGATCAGGTATACCTGGGTCGACTGAGGGCGTTTGCCCGAGATGGGCGAGCGCGGCGGCTGAGGCCGACCATTCACGTTTTCCTGGTCGATCAGATAAAACTCGAGTTCGAACGCGGCGCAGATGGTCAGCCCCAGGTCGTCGAACTTCTGTACCACCTGGCGCAACACCTCGCGAGGGTCCGCGAAGAAGGGTTCGCCTTCAAGCTCATGCATGGTCATCAGCAGTTGTGCGGTCGGGCGCTTCTGCCATGGCTCATTGCTGAGGGTATTGGGGATGGGGTAGCAGATCCGATCCGCATCGCCGATATCCAGGCCCAGGCCGGTGCTTTCCACCGTGGAGCCGTTGATATCCAGTGCAAACAACGATGCCGGGAGGTTGATGCCTTTTTCGTACACCTTGTGCAGGCTGGTGCGCTCAATGCGCTTGCCACGCACTACACCATTCATATCTGCAATCAGAAGGTCGACGTACAGAACCTCAGGATGATCCTTAAGGAATGCGTTCGCTTCATTAAGCTGAACGGCACGCGGGGGTACCGACATGATGCAACACCTTTGTTGTTAAAAATTTCAATCATTGGCTTACAAGCGTCTCAGTCAATCCGAAAGCCAACACGAAGTCAAGCTAGCCCGTTCCTGCACTAAAAGAGTGCGATTTGGGCGATTTCGCACTGTCAGGGGGCGTTTTCCGCTGAATTTTCCGTCATGTTCTGAATCTCCTTTTTCGCCGTGCTGAATTTTTTACGGAGTGTTGTATAAAAAATTGAACGGCGCTAAGCTCGGTTGCATCCCATAACAGCAACAATAACGGGGAATATCATGGCACGCCTGCTATGTACTGGCGCGAATGCCTGGCTTGCATGGGCGTTTCACGCCTTGCGCCAACTGGCATCGACTGGCCAGAACCGCACCGAACACGCTGCAAAGGCCTTGCCGGCCCGGCCGGCTGAAGCCTGGATTCCGAACGCTCGCGGCTGGGCGGACAACACAGGGTACGTAACACCCTATCATTACAAAGCCTCTGGCTCGACTGGAGCGCTCCACGAACTTTCACAGGTTCGTATTACCATACTGCCAGAAGTCGCTTCGACGTACCTGCCCGGCTTGTCGCCCGGCTGTTCTCGAGGGCGCGCGTCCGCTGTTGCCCAACGCCGGGCCACAGGCGCGTCGCCTGGCCCGAAGCAACATCGCGTGGCACGTTCAAGCAGCATGCTCCACCATACTCTGACGCGTACACGTCAAAAACCCCCGGCTCCGCCGAGCCTGGGCCTTGCCTCCTGAGGTATTTATGAGTACCAACCTCGACCAGCTCACCGATTGGTTGAAAAAGCACAAGATCACCGAAGTCGAATGCCTGATCAGCGACCTGACCGGCATCACCCGCGGGAAGATCTCGCCCACGAACAAGTTTATCGCCGAAAAGGGCATGCGCCTGCCTGAAAGCGTATTGCTGCAGACCGTGACGGGCGACTATGTAGAAGACGACATCTATTACGAGCTGCTCGACCCCGCAGACATCGACATGCTCTGCCGGCCGGACGAGAACGCCGTTTTCCTGGTGCCTTGGGCGATCGAGCCTACCGCCCAGGTGATTCACGATACCTACGACAAGCAAGGCAACCCGATCGAGCTGTCGCCCCGTAACGTGCTCAAGAAGGTGCTCAAGCTCTATGCCGACCGCGGCTGGCAGCCGATCGTGGCGCCGGAAATGGAGTTCTACCTGACCAAGCGTTGCGACGACCCGGACTTCCCGCTGCAGCCGCCGATTGGCCGCTCTGGCCGTCCGGAGACGGGGCGGCAGTCGTTTTCCATCGAAGCCGCGAATGAGTTCGACCCGCTGTTCGAAGACGTGTACGACTGGTGCGAACTGCAGAACCTGGACCTCGACACGCTGATCCACGAGGACGGCACGGCTCAGATGGAAATCAACTTCCGTCATGGCAGTGCCCTGGCGCTGGCAGACCAGATCGTGGTGTTCAAGCGCACCATGCGCGAGGCGGCGCTCAAGCATAACGTGGCTGCCACCTTCATGGCCAAGCCCATGACCGGTGAGCCCGGCAGCGCCATGCACCTGCACCAGAGCGTGGTAAGCGTGGACACCGGCCGCAGTATCTTCTCCAACGAAGACGGCTCCATGAGCCAGCTGTTCCTGCACCATGTGGGCGGCTTGCAAAAGTACATCCCGGAGTTGCTGCCGTTGTTCGCCCCGAACGTGAACTCGTTCCGCCGCTTCCTGCCGGATACCTCCGCGCCGGTGAACGTGGAGTGGGGCGAGGAAAACCGCACCGTAGGGTTGCGGGTGCCGGATGCCACCCCACAGAACCGCCGCGTGGAAAACCGTTTGCCGGGCGCGGATGCCAACCCCTACCTGGCCATCGCTGCCAGCTTGCTGTGTGGCTACATCGGCATGGTCGAAGGTATTCCCCCTAGCGCCCCCGTTCATGGCCGCGGCTACGAGCGGCGCAACCTGCGCCTGCCGCTGACCATCGAGGATGCGCTGGAGCGCATGGAAACCTGCAAGACCATCGAGAAATACCTGGGTCGCAAGTTCGTCACCGGGTATGTGGCGGTGAAGCGGGCGGAACACGAAAACTTCAAGCGCGTGATCAGTTCGTGGGAACGGGAGTTCCTGCTGTTCGCGGTCTGATCGTTACCGGCCTGGCCTAGAGGGCCTGCCGGCTCAGGAGATGAAAATGAGCAATAACAATCCACAAACCCTGCAGTGGCAATCCCTCAGTGGCGACCATCACCTGGCGCCTTTCAGCGACTACAAGCAGCTGAAGGAAAAAGGCCCGCGCATCATTACCAAGGCGCAGGGCGTGCACCTGTGGGACAGCGAAGGGCACAAGATCCTCGACGGCATGGCGGGCCTGTGGTGCGTGGCGGTGGGTTATGGCCGCGAAGAGCTGGTGGAGGCCGCAGCCGCCCAGATGCGCGAGCTGCCTTATTACAACCTGTTCTTCCAGACCGCCCACCCGCCTGCGCTGGAGCTGGCGCGCGCGATTGTGGACGTAGCGCCCGAAGGCATGAGCCATGTGTTCTTCACCGGCTCCGGCTCGGAAGGGAACGACACGGTACTGCGCCTGGTTCGTCACTACTGGGCCCTCCAGGGCAAGCCAGGCAAGAAAACCATCATCAGCCGTATCAACGGCTACCACGGCTCTACCGTGGCTGGCGCCAGCCTGGGCGGTATGTCCGGGATGCACGAGCAGGGCGACCTGCCGATCCCCGGCATTGTGCACATCGCACAACCGTACTGGTTCGGTGAAGGCGGGGACATGAGCCCCGAAGAGTTCGGAGTGTGGGCCGCGAACCAGCTCGAAGAAAAGATTCTCGAGCTGGGCGAAGACCAGGTAGGCGCCTTTATCGCCGAGCCTATCCAGGGGGCGGGCGGTGTGATCATTCCGCCGGAAACCTACTGGCCGCGCATCAAGGAAATCCTCGCCAAGTACGACATTCTGTTCGTGGCCGATGAGGTGATCTGTGGTTTCGGTCGCACGGGTGAGTGGTTCGGTAGCGACTACTACGACCTCAAGCCAGACCTGATGACCATCGCCAAAGGCCTTACCTCCGGTTACGTGCCCATGGGCGGCGTGATCGTTCGGGACCGGGTGGCGCGGGTGATAAGCGAGGGCGGCGATTTCAACCACGGCTTTACCTATTCCGGGCACCCCGTTGCCGCTGCGGTTGGCCTGGCCAACCTGCGCCTGCTGCGTGAAGAAAAAATCATCGAAACGGTGAAGAGCGAAACGGCACCATATTTGCAGAAACGCCTGCGGGAGCTCGAAGACCACCCACTGGTGGGCGAGGTCCGAGGGTTGGGCATGCTGGGCGCGATCGAGCTGGTGAAAGACAAGGCAACCCGGGCGCGGCACGAAGGGCGTGGGGCCGGGATGATCTGCCGGCAGTTCTGCTTCGATAACGGCCTGATCATGCGAGCGGTGGGCGACACCATGATCATCGCTCCACCTTTGGTGATCAGCCGCGATGAAATCGATGAACTGGTCACCAAGGCGCGCTTGTGCCTGGACCTGACCCTTAATGCGCTGAATGGCTAAATGCTAGTCTGTGCAGCGGCGCGCTTGTATCGAGCGCGCTCACAGGCAAGCCTGCGTTCCGGTTTACCGCCTCGCTGGTGAGGCACCGGCGCCCTAAAGGTGGTTTTTCAAAAAAAATTTGGAGCATTACGCATGAAGAAATTTGGCAAGACGCTGCTCGCCATGTCGATGATGGGGGCCGTGGTCGGGGCAGTTCACGCTGATGACAAGGTTCTGCACGTGTACAACTGGTCCGACTACATTGCACCAGACACCGTGAAGAAGTTTGAAGACGAGTCGGGCATCAAGGTCGTGTACGACGTGTTCGACAGCAACGAGACCCTGGAAGCCAAGCTGCTTGCAGGCAAGTCCGGCTACGACATCGTAGTGCCGTCGAACAACTTCCTGGCCAAGCAGATCAAGGCGGGCGTGTATCAGGAGCTGGACAAGTCCAAATTGCCAAACTGGAAAAACCTGGACGAGTCGCTGCTCAAGGCCGTGGGCGATGCCAGCGACCAGGGCAACAAGCATGCGTTCCCGTACATGTGGGGCACCATCGGTATCGGCTACAACCCCGAGAAAGTGAAAGCCGCGCTGGGTGTGGACAAGATCGACTCGTGGGACGTCCTGCTCAAGCCCGAGAACATCGCCAAGCTGAAATCCTGCGGCGTAAGCTTCCTGGATTCGCCAACCGAAATGCTGCCGGTAGCGCTGCATTACCTGGGCCTGCCAACCAACAGCCAGAAGAAAGAAGACCTCAAGCAGGCTGAAGAACTGTTCCTCAAGGTTCGTCCAAGCATCACCTACTTCCACTCTTCCAAGTACATTTCCGACCTGGCCACAGGCAACATCTGCGTAGCGGTAGGCTATTCGGGTGACGTGCAGCAGGCCAAGTCCCGTGCCGAAGAAGCCGGTGGCAAGGTGAAGGTCAGCTACACCATTCCCAAAGAAGGCGCGGGTACCTTCTATGACATGGTCGCCATTCCGAAGGATGCCG
This sequence comes from Pseudomonas sp. 3MAES_34.3B, assembly GCF_058145875.1. Classification (NCBI taxonomy): domain Bacteria; kingdom Pseudomonadati; phylum Pseudomonadota; class Gammaproteobacteria; order Pseudomonadales; family Pseudomonadaceae; genus Pseudomonas; species Pseudomonas sp. 3MAES_34.3B. Next base: position 202,528 of record NZ_CM176960.1, read on the forward strand.
AGAACGTGGACGGCGCCTACAAGTTCATGAACTTCCTGCTCAAGCCGGAAGTGATGGCGGAAATCACCAACGCCGTGCAGTTCCCGAACGGCAACAAGGCGGCTACCGAGTTCGTGGAAGATGCGATCAAGTCGGACCCGAACATCTATCCGTCGGACGAAGTGAAGGCCAAGTTCTATGCGATCTCCGACCTGCCAGCGGCCACTCAGCGTGAGATGACCCGCAGCTGGACCAAGATCAAGTCGGGCAAGTAATTCGCCTGCCCGGGCACCTGTCTGGCCATTGATCTGGCAGGTGCCTGGCGTTTATCGACAGGCTTATAACGAATTCATTTTGCCCGGCAGGTTTATCGAAGGTAAGTTGCGCCCCGGTTTTGTATTCCGGTCGGTTGATTGCCGTCTGAAAAAGATCACTTTCGAGAGGATTTCCACTTGGCTGACTCCCTGATTGGCAAGGCGTTGTTGCTCACCGCCGGGCTTGCACTCACGGCCGGCGCCCACGCGGCCGGCACGGTGAAGATCTACAACTGGTCCGACTACATTGGCGAGACCACGCTGGCCGACTTCGAGAAAGCGACTGGCATCAAACCGTCGTACGACGTGTTCGATTCCAACGAAACGCTTGAAGGCAAGCTGCTGGCCGGCCATACCGGCTACGACGTGGTCGTGCCGTCGAACCACTTCCTGGGCAAGCAGATCAAGGCTGGGGTATTCCAGAAGCTGGATCGCAGCCAATTGCCGAACTGGAACCATCTGGACCCAGCCCTGATGAAGCGCCTGGAGGCTAACGATCCTGGTAACCAGTACGCCATTCCCTACCTGTGGGGCACCAATGGCATTGGCTACAACCCGCAGAAGGTGAAAGCCGCACTGGGTGTGGACACGATCGACTCCTGGGCCACGCTGTTCGAACCGGAAAACATGAAAAAGCTGCAGAAGTGCGGCGTGGCTTTCCTCGATTCGCCAGACGAGATGATGCCTGCGGTACTTCAATACCTCGGGCTGGACCCCAACAGCACCAACCCGGAAGACTACAAGAAGGCCGAGGCCAAGTTACTGGCTGTGCGCCCTTATGTTCGCTACTTCCATTCCTCCAAGTACATTACCGACCTGTCCTCGGGGAACATCTGCGTGGCGGCTGGCTTCTCGGGTGATGTGTTCCAGGCGCGCAACCGCGCCAAGGAAGCGAAGAACGGCGTGAACGTTGCCTACGCTGTACCCAAGGAAGGCGGCAACCTCTGGTTCGACATGCTGGCTATTCCGGCCGATGCCAAGGACGTGAAAGAAGCCCACGCGTTCCTCAATTACCTGTTGGAGCCCAAAGTCATCGCCCAAGTGAGCGATTACGTCGGTTATGCCAACCCCAATCCCGAGGCCAAGACCGACATGGACGAGGCCGTGAGCGAAGACCCTGCGGTGTACCCGCCGCAGGACGTGCTCGACAAGGCGTATGTCAGCCACGAGCTGCCGCCTAACATTCAGCGCTTGATGACCCGCTCCTGGACCCGAATCAAGACGGGCAAGTAATTAACCTACGCTCGCCGGAGACGGCGGGCACGTGAAAAAAGTTGGGAGTTCGTTGATGGCCGTTGCCTCCAGTGCCTATAAGAAAGCCCTCGAAGGTGGCCAACACCCCAAGCAGGTGTTGGTCAAGATCGACCGGGTAACCAAAAAGTTCGACGAGACGATCGCTGTGGACGACGTGTCGCTGCAGATCCACAAGGGTGAAATCTTCGCCTTGCTGGGCGGATCGGGCTCGGGCAAGTCGACCCTGCTGCGTATGCTCGCGGGCTTCGAACGGCCTACGGAAGGGCGGATTTTCCTCGACGGCGAGGACATCACCGACATGCCGCCCTACAAGCGGCCCATCAACATGATGTTCCAGTCCTATGCATTGTTCCCGCACATGACCGTTTCGCAGAACATTGCCTTCGGCCTGAAGCAGGACAGGATGTCCAGCGCCGAGATCGACGCCCGGGTAGCCGAAATGCTCAAGCTGGTGCACATGACCCAGTACGCCCGGCGCAAGCCGCATCAATTGTCCGGCGGCCAGCGCCAGCGGGTTGCACTGGCCCGCTCCCTGGCCAAGCGGCCCAAGCTGTTGCTGCTCGATGAGCCCATGGGTGCGCTGGACAAGAAGCTGCGTTCGGAAATGCAACTGGAGCTGGTGGAAATCATCGAGCGCGTAGGCGTGACCTGCGTGATGGTGACCCACGACCAGGAAGAGGCCATGACCATGGCCCAGCGCATCGCGATCATGCACCTGGGCTGGATCGCTCAGATCGGCAGCCCTGTGGATATCTACGAAACCCCGACCAGCCGATTGGTGTGCGAATTCATCGGCAACGTCAACCTGTTCGACGGTGAAGTCATCGAAGACATGGAAGGCTACGCACTGATCAGCTCGCCTGAGCTGGAACGCACTATCTACGTGGGCCACGGTGTGAGTACGGCCGCGCAGGACAAGAGCGTGACCTACGCGATCCGCCCGGAAAAGCTCCTGGTTACGGTCGAGCAACCCTCCACTGAGCACAACTGGTCGCGCGGCAAGGTGCATGACATCGCCTACCTGGGCGGGCACTCGGTGTTCCACGTCCAGCTGCCCAGCGGCAAGATCGTGCAGTCGTTCGTGGCCAACGCGGAGCGCCGTGGCGCGCGGCCGACCTGGGACGACGAAGTGTTCGTATGGTGGGAAGACGACAGCGGCGTGGTGCTCCGGTCATGAACAAGAAGCTCAAGCGTATCTATAACCGCTGGATGCCGGGCGGCCGGCAAGTGGTCATCGGGATTCCGTTCCTGTGGCTGTTCCTGTTCTTCATGTTGCCGTTCTTCATCGTTCTGAAGATCAGCTTTGCCGAAGCGGATGTGGCCATTCCGCCGTATACCGATATCTGGCAGTACGCCGAAGGCAAGATCGACATCGCGCTGAACCTGGCCAACTACTTGCTGCTGGGCGACGACGAGTTGTATTTCTCGGCGTACCTGGGCTCGTTGAAGATGGCGTTCTTCAGCACCTTGCTGTGCGTACTGATCGGTTACCCGATGGCCTACGCGATGTCGGTGGCCAAGAAGGAAACCCAGACCGTGTTGCTGCTGCTGATCATGATGCCGACCTGGACGGCCATCCTGATTCGGGTGTACGCCTGGATGGGGCTGCTGAGTAACAATGGCTTGCTCAATGGCTTCCTGATGTACCTGGGCGTGATCGACCAGCCCTTGCAGATCCTGAACACCAACCTGGCGGTGTACATCGGCGTGGTGTATTCCTACCTGCCGTTCATGATCCTGCCGCTGTTCGCCAACCTGGTGAAGCATGATCAAAGCCTGCTAGAGGCCGCATCAGACCTGGGTTCCAGCCGCTTCAACAACTTCTGGAAAATCACCGTACCGCTTTCACGCAATGGCATCGTTGCCGGTTGCATGCTGGTGTTCATCCCTGTTGTGGGGGAGTTCGTGATCCCCGAACTGCTTGGCGGCCCGGAAACCTTGATGATCGGTAAGGTGCTGTGGCAAGAGTTCTTCAATAACCGCGACTGGCCCGTAGCCTCGGCGCTGGCGGTGGTGATGCTGGCACTGTTGATCGTGCCCATTCTTCTCTTCAACCGCAGCCAGGCCAAAGAGATGGAGGGCAAGGTATGAATTCCCGGTTCCGATTTTCAACCTTCATGCTGTGGGCGGGCTTGATCTTCATCTACGCGCCCATGCTGATCCTGGTGATCTTCTCGTTCAACGCCTCGCGCCTGGTAACGGTGTGGGGCGGGTGGTCGGTGAAGTGGTACGTGGGGCTGATGCACAACGATCAACTGATGAGCGCGGTGTTCCGCTCGCTGGAGATCGCGACCTACACGGCCATTTCTTCGGTGATATTGGGCACCCTGGCAGCGTTCGTGCTCACCCGCGTGGCAAGGTTCAAGGGCCGTACCCTGTTCGGTGGCCTGGTTACCGCACCGCTGGTAATGCCTGAAGTGATCACCGGCCTCTCGCTGCTGCTGCTGTTCGTGGCAATGGCGCAAGTGATCGGCTGGCCGCAGGAGCGTGGCGTACCCACCATCTGGATCGCTCACACCACCTTCTGCGCGGCCTATGTGGCAGTGGTGGTGTCGGCGCGCTTGCGCGAGCTGGACCTGTCCATCGAGGAAGCAGCGATGGACCTTGGCGCGCGGCCGTGGAAGGTGTTCCTGTTGATCACCATTCCAATGATCGCGCCGTCACTGGCGGCGGGCGGGATGATGTCCTTCGCCTTGTCGCTGGATGACCTGGTGCTGGCCAGCTTCGTGGCGGGGCCTGGCTCCACCACGCTGCCGATGGAGGTGTTCTCTCAGGTGCGCCTGGGTGTGAAGCCGGAGATCAACGCCATTGCCAGCCTTATCCTGCTGGTGGTGTCGATCTTTACCTTCTTCGTGTGGTTCTTCAGCCGCCGTGCCGAAGAGCGCCGTCGCCGTGCTATCCAGCAAGCGATCGAGGAAGCCGCCGTGGCCAACTCGTCCCAGCCAGATCCGCGTCGCGCCAGCGTCGAAGCCGTTTCGGCCTGAGGCGCCAGCAAGCAAGGCCTTGTTTGTCGGCGTGAAGAGGGGGTAGGGTTACCCGTATAACCGGGTAGCCCACATGACTTCGACGTTCCATCCCGACCGGCTGCGTGCCAGCCTTTCCTCGCTGAACGACGCCCGCCCCTTGTGTGAACAGGGGGTGGCGTATCAGCGTTTCTACGGGCTCGACCTTCCTGGTTTCGCGGTACGGTTCGACACACATCTAGGCCTTTTCGAAGCTGAAGGGTTCGAGCTGGTGTGCCAGGCATGGGTACCCCGGCAGCCCCGCGGCACTCTGGTGCTGCTGCACGGTTTTTACGACCACATGGGCTTGTTTCGCCATGTGATCGAATGGGCACTCGGGTGCGGGCTTGCGGTGGTGTCCTGCGACCTGCCAGGGCATGGCCTGTCGAGCGGCCCGCGCGCCAGTATCGAAGACTTCGCTCACTACCAGTCAACGCTCGACGGCCTGCTGGCGCAAGCAACGAGCTTGCACCTGCCCAGGCCTTGGCATGTGCTTGGCCAAAGCACAGGCGGTGCCATTGTCATTGACCATGCCTTGCACCGCGGCGATGAAAGCCTCATCGACGGTCGCCTGATATTGCTGGCCCCGTTGGTGCGCCCGCGCGCATGGGCCCGCTCGAAGCTCAGTTACCGGGTGCTCAGCCCTTTTGTGGATGGTATCGCGCGCCGGTTCAGCGAAAACAGCAACGACCCTGAGTTTCTGCCCTTCCTTCAGGCCGATCCGCTGCAGCCGCTGCGCTTACCCACCGCGTGGGTCGGGGCACTGGTGGAGTGGATCAACCGCATCGAAGCCGCCCCCTCCTGCAAACACACGCCCTTGATTGTGCAGGGTGAGCAGGACATGACGGTGGATTGGCGATATAACCTTCGAGTACTGGAGCGCAAATTCAGCCAACCGGAAGTACTACGCATCCCCTCGGCGCGCCATCACCTGGCCAATGAAACGGTGCACATTCGCGAGCAGTACCTGCGGTTTATCGAGCGGTACTTGTAGCGCCTGCTTCCAGGTTAGCGCGCGCCTACCGCCAGCCCCGCCCGCACGGCCGCCAGCGCTGCTTTGTAGTAGGCCTGGCCCTCGGGTGATTCAGCAAAGGCGACGAATTCTTCCAGCTCCGGATCGCTCAGTTCGCGATAAACGTAGAGCAGGGTGTTATCCAGGTCTACGCCAATTTGCTGCTGCAAGCGCTCGCGCTGCCCATCCAGCAGGCTTTGCGCCGAGCTGCCGCCCAGCAAACCTGGAATCATGGAACTGAGGCTGTCGGCGGCGACGCCGGCAATGGCCAGGCTCACCTCGGCACCGGCCTCGCGAGCCGGAAGCGCCCGGGCCAAGTGGCCGATCAGTAACTGACGGGTATCACTGGCCTGCATTTTGGGCAGGCCCTGCGCGTTGCGGGCAAGCTGGTCCGAGCGGGTTGCCAGCAATTCAGCGGCAACGATCTTGCGCCCTAACGGAGATTGAAAGAACGCCAGCGCGGGTTGTGGATTGGCCAGTGCCTGCCGCAGGCTGCCTTCGGCACGCTGGTCTACCGCCTGAGGGGCGAAGCGCTGATTGCTGTTGTTGACCAATGCCTGGAACACTGCCGGCGGCAGGCTGTTCTGATAGCGCTGCTGTGCGGCGCGCAGCGCGTCGGTGAAGTGCACGCGTTGCTCTGGCCAACCGGCTGCCTTATAGAGCTCGTCGTGGATGTCTGCCCACGCCGGCAAGGCGCAGCACATCAACACAACGGAAAGAAAACGACGCATGAGGGACTCCTGTCGGCAGGGCGCTATTGTCCGTGTCGTCAGCGGCATTTGTCGAGAGAGGCGAGGCGGTGACCGATGAAACTCGTGTTTCTTGCGGGGGATCTGTCGGTTTATGCGGCGGGTCGCTACCATGTGCCATGAACATTTCTCTCGATCATCCGCTGTTTGCCCGAATCGCTTCCGACCTCGCCGGCCACGGCTGGTCGCAGCAGAATATTTTTCTTCCCAGCACCCTTACCGAGGAGCTGGCGCGAGACTGCCTCGAGCGGGCCCGCCTCGGCCAGCTCAAGCCTGCGGCCACAGGGCGCGGTGTGACGGCACAGGTGCGAGAGGGCATCCGTGGGGACGCTATCGAGTGGGTCGAGCAAGGCCAGAGCGCGCCAGTCGATCGTTATCTGAGCCTGATGAACAGCCTGCGGCAAAGCCTCAATCAGTCTCTGTTCCTCGGGCTTGAGGATTTCGAGAGCCACTTCGCCTGCTATCCACCCGGTGCCTGTTACCTGCGCCATCTGGACCGCTTCAGCGACGACGACCGGCGCAGCGTGTCTACCGTTGTGTACCTGAATCAGGCCTGGTTGCCCGAAGACGGCGGGCAGCTACGCCTCTACTTGCCAGGCGAGCGAATTCACGACGTGGTCCCCACCGGTGGCGCGCTGGTGGTGTTCCTGTCGGACCAGATCCCTCATGAAGTATTGCCGGCCCAGCGGGAGCGCTTGTCACTTACGGGCTGGTTCCGGCGCCGTGGCTCGGGCCCTTTATAGGGCCCGAACCTTTGCCGGCTGTGAAGGCCGCCCCGAACGAGGCGGCCGAGCCGCTTAGAACAGCACGCGGCTGCGGATGGTGCCTTTGATGTGCTGCAGCTTGGCTTGCGCCAGGTCGGAATACTCGGCGTCCACATCAATGACCACATAACCAACTTTTTCGTTGGTTTGCAGGAACTGGCCAGAGATGTTGATGCCGTTCTCGGCGAACACCTTGTTGATCTCGCTGAGCACGCCCGGGATGTTTTCGTGGATGTGCAGCAAGCGGTGCTTGCCCGGGTGTGCCGGCAGGGCTACTTCCGGGAAATTGACCGAAGATACCGAGGTACCGTTGTCGCTGTATTTGACCAGCTTTTCGGCCACTTCCAGGCCGATGTTTGCCTGCGCCTCGGCAGTGGAACCACCGATGTGCGGAGTGAGGATCACGTTGTCCAGGCCACGCAGCGGGCTTTCGAAGATATCGTCGTTCGAGCGCGGCTCTACCGGGAACACGTCGATGGCGGCGCCGATCAGGTGCTTGTCCTTGATCGCTTCAGCCAGGGCCTCGAGGCGAACCACGGTGCCACGGGCTGCGTTGATCAGGATGCCGCCCTTTTTCATCGCGCGGATTTCTTCTTCGCCGATCATCCACTTGGTGGAGGGCAGTTCGGGCACATGCAGCGAGACGATGTCTGCCAGGCCCAGCAGCTCCTTGAGCGTAGGCACCTGGGTAGCGTTACCCAGTGGCAGCTTGGTCAGCGGGTCGTAGAAGAACACCTGCATGCCCAGGCCCTCGGCCAGGACCGACAGCTGGGTACCGATGGAGCCATAACCGACGATGCCGAGCTTCTTGCCGCGAATCTCGAACGAGTTGGCCGCGCTCTTGATCCAGCCGCCACGGTGGCAGGAGGCGTTCTTTTCCGGAATGCCGCGAAGCAACAGGATGGCTTCGGCCAATACCAGTTCGGCGACCGAGCGGGTATTGGAGTAGGGCGCGTTGAACACCGCAATGCCGCGCTCGCGGGCCGCGTTGAGGTCAACCTGGTTGGTGCCGATGCAGAAGCAGCCGACCGCTACCAGCTTCTTCGCGCGGTCGAAGAGCTCTTCGGTCAGATGAGTGCGCGAGCGGATGCCGATGAAGTGGGCGTCGGCGATCTTTTCCTTCAGCTCTGCTTCCGGCAGGGAACTGGAGTGATACTCGATGTTGGTGTAACCGGCCGCCTTGAGCGTGTCCACGGCGGTTTGGTGTACGCCTTCGAGAAGAAGGAACTTGATCTTGCTCTTGTCGAGAGAAGTCTTGCTCATCTGCTTAAACCTGGTTCCGGAAAAATGGCAGGGAAAGGAACGCCCGCTGCGCTCGGGCTGCCCATCTGCAGCCTTGTAGCGGGGGCGTATGCTAGCATGTTCGCCTTCCCTGGAACCCGCCCCAGACGTGAATATGGCTCAGGCGCCGCATGAGCGGCTCGCGGGTTCGCTTACTTTTCCGCGTTCCTTCGAGGTGTCGATAATGAGCTACCAGCACCAGTACGCCGACGGTACCCACATTCATTTCCCCCTGGGGAAAGTAGTGTGTATCGGCCGCAACTATGCCGAACACGCCCATGAGTTGAACAACCCGGTACCGGCCGAGCCGCTGCTGTTCATCAAGCCGGGTAGCTGTGTGGTGCCCGCAGCAGGCGGATTCAAGATCCCGGCCGAACGAGGCTCGGTACACTACGAAACCGAAATCGCGGTACTGCTGGGCAAGGCGCTTTCCACTCAGCCCAGCGAGGAAGAAGTACTGGACGCGATTTCAGGCTTTGCACCGGCGCTGGACCTGACCCTGCGTGATGTGCAAGCCAAGCTCAAGGAAAAGGGGCTGCCCTGGGAGCTGGCCAAGTCGTTCGATGGCGCTTGTGTGCTGGCGCCTTTCGTTGCGGCCAGCACCTTCGAGGACCTGACGGACATTCCCGTAAGGCTCACCCTCAACGGCGAGGTGCGGCAGGATGGCAGCAGCGCCTCCATGCTCAACCCTATCGTGCCGATGATCCAGTACATGGCCGCGCACTTCTCGCTGCATGCCGGTGATGTAATTCTCACTGGAACCCCGGCGGGCGTGGGGCCGCTGGCCAGCGGGGACCAACTCGTACTGGAATTGCCGGGCGCAATCCGGGTGGAAACCCACGTGGTGTGAAGCGGTTGGCGGAGCGGCTGTTTCCCATTTTTTTCACATTGCGTGCGGATAATGCGCTGGCCCTTCAGCCTTGACCGCAGGTATTCCCATGCCCACAGCCGCCTTGCCTTCCGCTACCACACCGCGCCGCTCGGCACGGCGGCTGCGCCTGTGGCTGATCGGCGTTGCGGCGGTTGCCATTGCCTACACCATAGCGGCCATCCTGCACTGGGATGACCGCGGGCTGCTGTGGCTCAAGGAGCGGTTGACGTCTCCAGCAGCCCAGGCGCAGGCGATCTGGCTGCCAGGCTACCGCGCTACCGTCGATGCCAAGCCGCTGCCAGGCATGGAAGACGACGAAGCGTCCGACCTTACTTACGACCCTGCCAGCCGCACACTTTATTCGGTAATGGGCAAACACCCCTTCCTGGTTCAGCTCACGCTGCAAGGGGATGTGCTGCGCAAATTGCCCCTCGTTGGCTGGAGCAACCCCGAAGGCGTCGCCATGCTCGGAGATGGCCGGATGGCAATCACCGACGAACGCTTGCATACCGTGACCGTGGTCAAGGTTGAACCGAACACTACGGCGCTGAATTACGCGGATTTCCCGAAGATCGACCTTGGTACTTCACCCAGTGCCAACAAAGGGTTCGAAGGCGTGGCCTGGGATCCCCGCCACCAGCGGCTGCTGGTTGGGCAAGAGCGGCCGACTACACTGTTCAGCCTCAAGCAAGGCGAAAACGGCAGCTTCGTACCAGACCGGGTGCTCGTGCCTAACAACGCCATGGACATGCGTAACCTGTCCGCGGTAAGCGTAGACCCCCGCACGGGCCACCTGCTGCTGCTTTCGGCCGATTCCCATCTGCTGATGGAAGCGGACAACAACGGTCAGCCAGTGAGTTTCATGGCACTGCTTGGGGGCTTCAATGGCATTGCCAATACCATCCCACGCGCCGAAGGCGTGGCCATGGACGAGCAGGGCACCTTGTACATGGTCAGCGAGCCCAACCTGTTCTATGCCTTCAAGAAAAATCAGGGCGGCTCTTAAGTCCGGGTTCAGCGGGCTGTGGTTTCATGTCGGGGTCTTCCACTGGTAAGCCTCCCATGTACCTTTCCCTTAACGCTCGCCCGGTTCGCCTGGGCCTGTTGCTGCTGATACTCGCCCTTGGCGGCGGTGCCGTTTACTTCTCCCGGGCGCCCGCCAGCGCGTGGTTCGCCATCAGCCAATGGTTATCGCCTGGCCGCTCTGCGCTGGGGCTTGCGGATTATCAGGCCGCGCTTCAGGCGCAGCCCATCGAGGGGCTGAGCGGGGATGTTTCGGCACTGACGTACGATCCGGATCGCAACACCCTGTTTACGGTGACCAACAAAACCCCCGAACTGGTAGAGCTGTCTCTCAACGGGGACGTACTTCGGCGCATTGCCTTGATTGGTTTTTCCGATCCGGAAGCCGTGGAGTACATAGCGCCCGGCACTTACGTGATAAGCGACGAACGCCAGCAGCGCCTGGTACAGGTGGAAGTCAGCGACGCAACGGCCAGCGTGGACATCGCAAGCGGCCATCAGTTGGCCCTGGGCCTGGGGCTCAATGGCAACAAGGGCTTCGAGGGCTTGGCCTATGACCTTTCAAGCAAGCGCTTGTATGTGGCCAAGGAGAGGGACCCGGTGCGTATTTATGAAGTGAGCGGTTTCCCGCTGGGGAGTAATGGCCCTGTGGCCATCAGCGTGTCAGAGAACAGGCAGCGGGATCGCGCCATGTTCGTCAAAGACCTTTCCAGCCTGCAGTTCGATCCCGGCAGGGGGCACCTGCTGATCGTTTCCGATGAATCCCGGGTGGTGGTAGAACTGGACCCCGATGGCAAGCCCATCGCCAGCCTTTCGCTGGTCGAAGGGGCCGCCGGGCTGAAGCGCGCAGTGCCTCAACCCGAAGGCGTTGCCATGGACACCGCAGGCATCTTGTACATGGTCAGCGAGCCGAACCTCTTCTATCGCTTCGAACCCCGGCCCGCTCAGTAACGGTCAGCGGGTGTAGGTTTTCACACCTTCAGGCGTGCCGAGCAGCAGCAAGTCAGCGGGGCGGGCGGCGAACAGGCCATTGGTGACCACGCCGACGATCTGGTTGATGCTCGCTTCGAGGCTTACCGGGTCGGTAATGTGCAGGTTGTGCACGTCCAGGATGATATTGCCGTTATCGGTCAGCACCCCGTCACGGTAGACCGGGTCCCCGCCCAGCTTGACCAGCTCGCGCGCGACGTGGCTGCGCGCCATGGGCACTACTTCTACGGGTAGCGGGAACTGCCCGAGCACCGGCACCAGTTTGCTGGCATCGGCAATACAGATGAAGCGACCAGCGACCGCGGCCACGATCTTTTCGCGAGTAAGCGCCGCGCCACCGCCCTTGATCAGGTGCAGGCGTTCGTCGCTTTCATCGGTGCCATCCACGTAAAACTCCAGCTCCCCGACGGTGTTGAGGTCGTAGACCGGAATGCCGTGCCCCTTCAGGCGCGCGGCGGTCGCTTCGGAGCTGGCCACGGCGCCGTCGAAGGCCCCCTTGTGGCGCGCAAGCGCATCGATGAACAGGTTGGCGGTCGACCCAGTGCCCACCCCGACAATGCTCTTGTCCGTGAGGCTGGGCAAAATGTGGTCGACGGCTGCCTGGGCCACGGCCTGTTTGAGTTGATCCTGGGTCATGCTGGCGCTCCGCAAGGGGCTGGTGATCGAAAAGGGGCCGCATTATAGCCATACGGGCGGCGGAAACCTTGCCCCGATGTGGTGGGCGGGCAGAGCCGTGGGGTAGACTCGCGGGTCTGGTTCTTTGGCAGTGACTGCGCGCCCATGCTCGAACAGTACGTTAAAAAGATTCTCACCTCGCGTGTTTATGACGTGGCGGTTGAAACCCCGCTCCAACCGGCCAATCAGCTGTCTCGCCGGCTGCATAACCATGTGCTGCTCAAGCGCGAGGATCTGCAGCCGGTGTTCTCGTTCAAGGTGCGCGGGGCTTACAACAAGCTCTCGCAACTCACCGACACTGAGCGCAGCCGTGGTGTGGTCACCGCTTCAGCGGGCAACCATGCCCAAGGGCTGGCGTTGGCGGCGCGCGAAATGGGCGTGCAGGCCGTGATCGTGATGCCCAAGACCACGCCCGAGATCAAGGTAGAAGGCGTGCGCTCGCGCGGCGGCAAGGTCGTGCTGCATGGTGACTCCTTCCCCGAAGCCCTGGCCTGGTCGCTCAAGCTGGTAGAGGAAAAGGGCTATGTGTACATCCATCCCTACGACGACCCGGACACCATCGCCGGCCAGGGAACGGTCGCCATGGAGATTCTGCGTCAGCACCAGGGGCCTCTTGATGCGATCTTCGTTCCAGTGGGCGGCGGGGGGCTGATCTCCGGCATAGCGGCCTATGTGAAATACCTGCGCCCGGAGGTCAAGATCATTGCCGTAGAGCCTGACGACTCCAATTGCCTGCAGGCGGCCCTCGCAGCGGGCTCTCGAGTGGTGCTGCCTCAGGTAGGGCTGTTCGCGGACGGCGTGGCCGTTGCACAAATCGGTGAACATACTTTCGAGATCTGCCGCCGTTATGTCGACGAGGTTATCACCGTCAGTAGCGATGAAATCTGCGCTGCGATCAAGGATATCTACGACGATACCCGCTCGATCACCGAGCCAGCCGGGGCGCTAGGCGTAGCTGGCATCAAGAAGTACGTGGAAAACCGTGGCGTGACGGGGCAAACCCTTATCGCGATCGACTCCGGCGCCAACGTGAACTTCGACCGCCTGCGCCATGTGGCCGAGCGCGCCGAGTTGGGGGAAGGAAGAGAAGCGATCATCGCTGTCACCATTCCTGAACGCCCGGGCAGCTTCAAGGCGTTCTGCGAGGCGGTGGGCAAGCGGCAGATCACTGAATTCAACTACCGGTACCACACCGGCGCTGAGGCGCACATATTCGTAGGGGTTCAAACCCACCCGGAAACCGACCCGCGCGCCGCGTTGATCGCAAGCCTCGCCGCGCAGGGCTTCCCTGTTCAGGACCTGACCGATAACGAGCTGGCCAAGCTGCATATTCGTCATATGGTAGGCGGCCACGCGGTAAAAGTGAGTGACGAAATGGTGCTGCGCTTCGAGTTCCCGGAGCGGCCAGGCGCCTTGTTCAACTTCCTCAACCGGTTGGGCGGGCGCTGGAACATATCGATGTTCCACTACCGCAACCATGGCGCAGCGGATGGCCGAGTGGTGGCCGGGCTCCAGGTGCCCGTCGCCGAGCGCGATCAGGTATATGCCGCGCTCGAAGAGATCGGGTATCCGTTCTGGGATGAAACGGACAACCCCGCGTATCAGCTGTTTCTGGGGTAGCGTGGGACCGGGGGGCGGCCTCCGCGTCCCCCAGTAATCAATCCCGCAGCGAAATCACCTTCCAGCCCCGGCGCATCGCTTCGCCATGCAGCACGGGGTCCGGATCCACGGCAACCGGATGTGCCACGCGCTCAAGCAACGGCATGTCGTTCATCGAGTCGCTATAGAAGTAGCTGTCTTCGAGGCTGAGGCCGGTTTCGGTAAGCCAGCGTTCCAGCCGCGTGACCTTCCCTTCACGGAAGCACGGCACATCTATGCTGCGGCCGGTATAACGGTCACCCTCCATTTCGCATTCGGTCGCCAGCAAGGTTTCCACCCCCAGGCGCTCGGCGATGGGGCCGGTGACGAAGCGGTTGGTCGCGGTAATGATCACCAGCTTGTCGCCTGCCTGGCGATGTTGTTCGAGCAATGCCAGTGCCTTGGGAAGGATGATCGGCTCCACGCAGTCGCGCATGAATGCGGCGTGCCATTGCTTCAGCTGGGCTGGCTCGGTGGCCGCGAGAATTTCCAGGCTGAAGTTCAGGTATGCCTGCAGATCCAGCTTGCCGGCCAGGTAATCCTGATAGAACGCGTCGTTGCGCGCCTTGTATTCCACCGGGTCCAGTATGCCCTTGGCGCAGAGGTAATCGCCCCAGGCATGGTCGCTGTCGCCGCCTAGCAGCGTGTTATCGAGGTCAAAAAGGGCCAGACGCATGAATTCACTCGTATTAACGGCGGAGATGCTTCACAGAATACGGCCTTTTATTAATGCTGCACATAACGCTATAACCCTCGTTGCTGCTCTGCCGGGCTTTGTGGAACAATGCCCGAACATGCGTTTGCGAGGTTGCCGCCGTGATCGACCCCGATGGATTCCGCCCCAATGTAGGCATCATTCTTACCAATGATGCCGGCCAGGTGCTATGGGCGCGCCGGATCAATCAGGATGCCTGGCAGTTTCCCCAAGGCGGTATCAACCCCGAGGAAACGCCGGAGCAGGCGTTGTATCGCGAGTTGAATGAAGAAGTGGGCCTTGAGCGCCAGGACGTGGAGATTCTTGCCTGCACCCGCGGCTGGCTGCGCTACCGTCTACCCCAGCGGCTGGTGCGTACCCACAGCCAGCCGTTGTGCATCGGGCAAAAGCAAAAGTGGTTCCTGCTGCGCCTTGTGAGCAACGAGCAGCGCGTGCGGATGGACCTAACCGGCAAGCCGGAATTCGACGGCTGGCGGTGGGTCAGTTATTGGTATCCGCTCGGGCAGGTAGTGACGTTCAAGCGGGAAGTGTATCGCCGGGCCTTGAAAGAATTGGCGCCACGCCTCTTATCGCGCGACTGACGACGGAGTTCGACCCCGAGCCATGCTCAATACGCTGCGCAAGATCGTCCAGGAAGTCAACTCCGCCAAGGATCTGAAAACGGCGTTGGGGATCATCGTCATCCGCGTACAGGAGGCGATGAGCAGCCAGGTATGTTCGGTGTATCTGCTGGATCCCGAAACCAATCGCTTTGTGCTGATGGCGACCGAAGGGCTGAACAAGCGCTCCATCGGCCGCGTCAGCATGGCCCCCAACGAAGGCCTGGTGGGCCTCGTGGGTACCCGTGAAGAACCCCTTAACCTCGAAAACGCAGCCGATCACCCCCGGTACCGCTACTTCGCCGAAACCGGCGAGGAGCGCTATGCCTCCTTCCTCGGCGCGCCGATCATCCATCACCGCCGCGTAGTCGGCGTGCTGGTCATTCAGCAGAAGGAGCGCCGGCAATTCGACGAGGGCGAAGAAGCCTTCCTCGTGACCATGAGCGCCCAGCTGGCCGGCGTAATCGCCCATGCCGAGGCTACCGGCTCCATTCGCGGGCTGGGGCGCCAGGGCAAGGGTACCCAGGAGGCGCGCTTCGTAGGTGTGCCCGGTTCGCCCGGCGCGGCCGTGGGCACCGCGGTTGTGGTGCTGCCGCCAGCGGACCTGGAGGTGGTTCCGGACCGCACGGTGACCGACGTGGACGCCGAAATGCAGTTGTTCGAGACCGCCCTTGAAGGCGTGCGCAACGACATGCGCACCCTCTCGGCGAAGCTCGCAACCCAACTGCGGCCAGAGGAGCGCGCCCTTTTCGATGTGTACCTGATGATGCTCGACGATGCCTCCCTGGGCAGCGAAGTGCGTAATGTCATCAAGACCGGCCAGTGGGCACAAGGCGCTCTGCGGCAGGTGGTCAGCGAGCACGTCAACCGTTTCGAGCTGATGGACGACGCCTATCTGCGCGAGCGCGCCGCAGACGTGAAAGATCTGGGCCGCCGGTTGCTGGCCTACCTTCAGCAAGCCCGGCAGCAAACGCTGGTGTATCCGGACAACACCATTCTGGTCAGCGAAGAGCTGTCCCCGGCGATGCTGGGCGAAGTGCCGGAAGGCAAGCTGGTCGGGTTGATCTCCGTCATGGGCTCGGGCAACTCCCATGTGGCGATCCTGGCGCGCGCCATGGGCATCCCTACCGTGATGGGCCTGGTGGACCTGCCGTATTCGAAGGTCGACGGCATTCAGATGATCGTCGACGGCTACCACGGCGAGGTCTTCACCAACCCTAGCGAGATCCTCACCAAGCAATACGCCGCAGTGGTGGAAGAAGAGCGGGAACTGGCCAAGGGCCTGGACGCGCTACGGGAACTGCCTTGCGTAACCCTCGACGGCCACCGTATGCCGCTTTGGGTGAACACCGGGCTGCTGGCCGATGTTGCCCGTGCCCAGCAGCGAGGCGCCGAAGGTGTTGGGCTGTACCGCACCGAAGTGCCCTTCATGATCAACCAGCGCTTTCCGTCCGAGAAAGAGCAGCTGGCCATTTATCGTGAGCAACTGGCGGCCTTCCATCCGTTGCCGGTCACCATGCGCAGCCTGGACATCGGTGGCGACAAGTCGCTGTCCTATTTCCCCATCAAGGAAGAGAACCCCTTCCTTGGCTGGCGTGGCATTCGCGTAACCCTGGACCACCCGGAGATTTTCCTGGTGCAGGCCCGGGCGATGCTCAAGGCCAGCGAGGGGCTGAATAACCTGCGCATTCTCTTGCCGATGATTTCAGGTACCCACGAGCTTGAAGAAGCCTTGCACCTGCTGCACCGTGCCTGGGGCGAGGTGCGTGACGAAGGCACCGATGTGCCCATGCCGCCCATCGGTGTAATGGTCGAAATTCCGGCGGCGGTCTACCAGACCCGCGACCTGGCCCGGCAAGTAGACTTTTTGTCAGTCGGCTCCAACGACCTTACTCAGTACCTGCTGGCCGTGGACCGTAACAACCCGCGCGTGGCCGACCTCTACGACTACCTGCATCCGGCGGTACTACAGGCCCTGCAACACGTGGTAACCGAGGCGCATGCCGAGGGCAAGCCCGTGAGCATCTGCGGCGAAATGGCCGGTGACCCTGCTGCAGCGGTTTTGCTGATGGCCATGGGCTTCGACAGTTTGTCGATGAACGCCACCAACCTACCGAAAGTGAAGTGGATGCTGCGCCAGGTGAGCCATGAGAAATCCTGCGAACTGCTGGCCCAGTTGATGAAAATCGACAACCCGCAGCTGGTTCACAGCACCCTGCAGTTGGCGCTGAAGAATCAGGGCCTGGCGCGTATGATCAACCCGGCCGCCCCGAAAAGCCTCTAGCCCGCCGCGGCCGGGCCGTTGATCGGCCTGGCCTGGAGCCTATTGGAAGGGCTATCGCGGCACCTCGATCGCGACTTCGCCCAAGTGCCCGCCGCCTGGCCCGAAGCTTCGCTCTATTATTTCCCGACGCCCATCCGCGTGTGCGATCACGACGGTGCTGGCCCGAGTGCCGTAGCTGGGGCTGGCGATGAATACGCTCGACAGCAATCGCTCGGTCACCAGGCCCACGCCGGTTTCGGGAAGCTCGGCATCGTGGGCTGGGGCGGTGTCGGCAAGCGCTTCGAGCAGGTTGCCAGAAGGGCCGCCGAGCTGAGCGGCAAAGGCTTTGCGGGCTTTCATAAGCTTGGGCCACGGCGTGTTCAGTGCCGCGTTGGATAGCCCGTACACGCCCTCTGCAAGCGCTTCGGGCACCGTGCTTTCGCTGTTCAGGTAATAGAGCTGCTGGCCATCTCCCAGCAGCAGATTGAAGCCGGCATACTCCCGGGCGCGGCTGCATACCGCTCGGGCGTAGGCATCCATGGATTGTTCCCCGGTCAAGTAGGCTGCGCACAGGTCGCCCCGGGAGCGCTTGCCGGGCATGGCACCGCCACTGCGAATGTTCGTTACCGCAGCGAATCGCCCGCCAGGCCCCAGGCCCAGCCAGGTGCCTCCTGCCTCCAGGTCCCTTCCTGCGAATACTCCCGGCGCATCAGCCCACTGGGCCAGTGGCGCGGTAGGGCGGGCATAGAATTCGTCCCGGTTGGCAGCAACGACAAGCGGGCGCTCGTGGCCAGGCCGCCACGCAAATACAATCAGGCACATAGGGCGAGGGGTCCTCTTTTTCTGAAACTGTACACGCCAACGAAGGTTCGCTTCCATCGCGATAGCTGGAGCCCACTGGGGTGATCCGGTACCATGCGCCCTCGCTCGAGGGAACTCACATGGAATATGCGCTCTACCTGGCCCTGGGGGCTTGTGCCGGTGTGCTGGCGGGCCTGTTCGGCGTAGGCGGCGGCATTATCATCGTGCCAGTGCTGGTGTTCAGTTTCGGCCTGCAGGGCTTTTCGCCTGATGTGCTGACACACCTGGCGGTAGGTACCTCGCTGGCAACCATCGTCTTTACCTCGTTCAATGCCATCCGTGCTCACCACAAGCGTGGCGCGGTGCGATGGCCCATCTTCGCGTGGATGACCCTCGGCATTATCCTCGGCAGCGTGCTGGGCGCGAAAACCGCCTCGCTGATCCAGGGGCCGCACCTGCAGAAGATCATCGGCGTGTTCGCGCTGCTGGTGAGCCTGCAGATGGCGATCGACTATAAGCCGAAAGCCAGCCGAGAGGTCCCCGGCAAGGCCGGGCTTACCGTGGCGGGTGTGGTGATCGGTTGGGCGTCGGCGATTTTCGGCATTGGCGGCGGCTCGCTGACGGTGCCCTTCCTCAGTTGGCGCAGTGTGCCCATGCAACAGGCAGTGGCTACCTCGTCGGCCTGCGGCTTGCCGATCGCGCTTTCGGGTGCACTAAGTTTCATCTTGCTGGGCTGGCACGACCCTTTGCTGCCAGCGCATAGTTTCGGGTTCGTTTATGTGCCGGCACTTGTGGGCATTGCCATCACCAGCATGCTGTTCGCCCGTTTCGGCGCGGCGCTGGCGCATCGGCTTTCACCACGGCTGCTCAAGC
Source organism: Pseudomonas sp. 3MAES_34.3B (assembly GCF_058145875.1). Classification (NCBI taxonomy): domain Bacteria; kingdom Pseudomonadati; phylum Pseudomonadota; class Gammaproteobacteria; order Pseudomonadales; family Pseudomonadaceae; genus Pseudomonas; species Pseudomonas sp. 3MAES_34.3B. The sequence goes on from NZ_CM176960.1 coordinate 221,331, forward strand.
GGCTGTTTGCCCTGCTGCTGTTCAGTGTCGGCCTGAGTTTTTTGCTTTGATCGAGGAATAAAGATGCTGCCTTACCCGCAGATAGATCCCGTTGCCCTAAGCCTGGGGCCGCTGAAGATTCACTGGTACGGCTTGATGTACCTGGTGGGCATTGGCAGCGCGTGGCTGTTGGCGCCACGCCGGATGAGCCGGTTCGACCCTACCTGGAACCGCGAAAAACTCTCGGACCTGGTGTTCTGGGTCGCCATGGGCGTGATACTCGGCGGCAGGCTGGGTTATGTGTTGTTTTACGATCTACCTGCCTACATTGCCCATCCCGCACTCATCTTCGAAGTATGGAAAGGCGGTATGTCCTTCCACGGCGGCTTGATCGGGGTGATGCTGTCCACCTGGTGGTTCGGCAAGCGCAACAACAAGACCTTCTTCCAGCTGATGGACTTCATCGCGCCGTTCGTGCCGTTGGGCCTGGGCGCAGGGCGCATCGGCAACTTCATCAATGCCGAGCTTTGGGGCAAGCCCACCGACGTGCCTTGGGCCATGATCTTCCCGCCGTTCAGTGACCCTGCCCAGCTGCCGCGCCATCCGTCGCAGCTCTACCAGTTCGCGCTGGAAGGTGTAGCGCTGTTCGTTATCCTGTGGCTTTACTCCAGCAAGCCGCGCCCGACCATGGCCGTCTCGGGCATGTTCGCGCTGTGCTACGGCATCTTCCGCTTCCTGGTGGAGTTCGTCCGTGTACCGGACGCCCAGCTGGGCTACCTGGCCTTCGGCTGGCTCACCATGGGGCAAGTGCTATGCCTGCCTATGATCATCGGCGGCGCGGCCCTGATCTGGTACGCCTACCACCGCGATGCTGCCCCGCGGCAGACCGCCTAATTTTGCTGGCGGGGCTTGTGCCCCGCCTGATTCAGGATACTCATGAAGCAATATCTCGATCTCGTCGCCCAGGTGATTCAGCAGGGCTCTCGCCAGGCCAACCGCACGGGCGTGGACACCATCAGCCTGCCCGGGGCCATGCTGAAGTTCGACCTCAAGGATGGTTTTCCAGCCATTACCACCCGCAAACTGGCGTTCAAGTCGGCAGTAGGCGAAATGGTGGGGTTCCTTCGAGGTGCCAATAGCGCGGCGGATTTCCGTGCCCTTGGGTGCAAGGTGTGGGACCAGAACGCAAACGAGAACAGCCAGTGGCTGAGCAACCCCTTCCGCCAGGGCACCGATGACCTGGGCGAAATCTACGGGGTGCAGTGGCGTAAATGGCCCGCCTACAAGCGGGTGCCCCTGAGCAACGGCGCCGCGATCGAGGCCTGCCTGGCCCAGGGCTATCGCAGCATTGCCGAGGATCAGGAAGGCGGCGAAGCCTTTGTGGTGCTGTACAAGGCCATCGATCAGGTTCGCCAGTGCCTGGACACCATCGTGAACGACCCGGGAAGCCGGCGCATTCTGTTCCATGGCTGGAACTGCGCCCAGCTCGACGAAATGGCCCTGCCGCCGTGCCACTTGCTGTATCAGTTCCACCCCAATGCCCAAACCCGTGAGCTGTCCCTTACGCTTTATATCCGCTCGAACGACTTGGGCCTGGGCACGCCCTTCAACATCACCGAAGGCGCTGCCATGCTGTCGCTGTTCGGCCGCCTCACTGGCTACACGCCACGCTGGCTGACCTATTTCGTAGGCGATGCCCACGTGTACGTGAACCACCTGGACATGCTCAACGAGCAGATGCGCCGCGAGCCCCTACCCGCGCCGAAGCTGGTCATTTCCGACCGCGTACCTGCCTTTGCCGACACTGGCGTGTATGCGCCGCAATGGCTGGAAAAGATCGAGCCGAGCGATTTTTCACTGGAAGGGTACGAGCACCACCCGCCGCTCACGGCGCCGATGGCGGTGTGAGCGTAGGCCCATGCGGGCTCGGTCGGTCATTGCTGCGCGGTAGAAGTTACTAAATACACGTGCTGCTACCGTGCTGGACCTGCGTTTGTAGCAGCCGGGCCGGGCCACGCCGGCTTGCCCGCAGCTGATCCGCTGGCGACAGGTCGTGCCCGAAATGGTTGAACTTGAAATCCGGATCTTGGGGTACCTCAATGCCCATGACTACGCCCCACATGGCTCGCTTCCACTGTCGGCAATTCAACCGCGCCGTTCACTTCCAGCTGTTCGAGAATGCCGCAGTGTGAAGTTGTATCACTGGCGTGGCAGCGTTCGCGCAGGGCAATCAATTGGGCTTCAAGCGCGAGCAGCCCGTTGATCCGGGCTCGCACGTGCGCAATGTGCTCATCTACAAGCGCGTTGACGCTGGCACAGGGCGCACTGGCGTTGTCACGCAGGGCGAGGAGGGCGCGGATTTCGTCGAGCGTCATGTCGAGCGTGCGGCAATTGCGTATGAACGTCAGCCGCTCCACATGGGCGTGGGTGTACTCGCGGTAGTTGCCTTCGGTACGTGAGGGCGCGGGCAGCAGGTTCTCCCGTTCGTAGTACCGGATAGTCTCCACCTGGCAGTCGGTGGCTTTGGCTAACGCGCCGATCTTCATGCTGATCTCCCAACAGTGCTTGACCCTATAGTGGCTACAGGGTGTTGACTAAGCAACAGTCAATATCTGGAGCCAACCATGGACCGTAGTACCGAGCCGCTGCGCGACGCTGCCCACCCCGCGACTTCGCCCTGCACCCACACGGCGGGGCACGACCATGGTCACCACGATCACCACCACGACCACGCAAACCCACAGCAAAGCCATGTGAGTTTCGATGGCGCAGGGGAGGGGTCGTGGAGCCGTTTTCGCATTGAGGCCATGGATTGCCCCACCGAGCAAACGCTGTTGCAGAAGCGCCTGGGCACGGTCGCCGGTGTGCACGGGCTCGAATTCAACCTGATCAACAGGGTACTGGGCGTGCGCCATTCCCTACCGGATACGGCGCCAATCGAGGCGGCGATCGCCGAAATAGGCATGACGGCCGTCCCGCTAGCGCAGGCTGAAGCAGAAGGAGCGCAAGCCCCCGCCCCCAGCAAACGCGGCCGTATCACGCTGGTTGCAGGGCTGGCCGCCGCAGCAGCAGCCGAACTGTGCCACTTGTATCAGGCAGGGCCGCCATGGCTGGTTATCGTGCTGGCGTTGTTCGCCATCTGCACAAGCGGCCTTGGCACGTATCGCAAGGGCTGGATCGCGCTGCGTCAGCTGAACCTGAACATCAATGCACTGATGAGCATTGCCGTAACCGGTGCCGCGGTCATTGGGCAATGGCCTGAGGCAGCCATGGTCATGGTGTTGTTCGCCATCGCCGAGCGTATCGAAGCACGCTCTCTGGAGCGGGCCCGCAACGCGATTGGGGCGCTGATGCAATTGGCGCCTGCCACCGCCACGGTGCGTGAGGCCGACGGTCAATGGCGCTCAAACGCAGTGGCTGCAATCGAAATCGGTAGCCTGCTGCGAGCCCGGCCAGGAGAGCGTATTGCCTTGGACGGCGAAGTCACCGCGGGGCGCTCGACGGTGAACCAAGCCCCAATTACCGGCGAGAGCTTGCCTGTGGATAAAACCATCGGCGACACGCTGTTCGCCGGCACTGTCAACCAAGGAGGGGAGCTTGAGTATCGCGCAACCCAGCTGGCGAACGACTCGACACTCAGCCGTATCCTGCGGGTTGTGGAGCAGGCCCAGGGTAGCCGTGCGCCAACGCAGCGTTTCGTCGACCGATTTTCGCGCATCTACACCCCCGCAGTGATCGTGCTGGCCTGCGCCACAGGGCTGGTTCCGCCTCTGCTCGGGCTTGGCACGTGGCTGGAGTGGGCATACCGGGCGCTGGTGTTGCTGGTGGTCGCATGCCCTTGCGCGTTGGTTATTTCCACGCCAGTCACTTTGGTCAGCGGGCTTGCGGCGGCAGCGCGGCGGGGGATTCTTGTAAAGGGTGGCGCCTACCTGGAAATGGCTCACGGCCTTCAATGGCTGGCCCTTGATAAAACCGGCACCCTTACCCGTGGAGCGCCTGAGCTTACAGACGTTCTGCCTCTGCATGGCGATGCTTCGCATCTCAATGCTATTGCAGCAAGCCTGGCCTGGAGGTCCGACCATCCGGTATCGAAGGCGCTGGCGGTTGGCCTCGGAAACATCGGTGAAAGCGAGGTCGCCGAATTCGAGGCTTTGCCCGGCCGGGGCAGCCGCGGGCGGGTAGGCGATACGTTGTACACCTTGGGCAACCACCGGCTGGTTGAAGAGCAAGGGCTGTGCGATGAAGCGCTTGAGATCACCCTGGCGGGCCTGGAGCAGCAAGGCAAAAGCGTTGTCGTGCTATGCGATGCCGGCCAACCCCTCGCCGTGTTCGCGGTTGCCGATACATTGCGGGTCACCAGCGTTGCGGCCATTGCCCACCTGCACGGTTTTGGTGTGAAAACGCTCATGCTCAGTGGGGACAACCAGGCTGCGGCTGCGGCGATCGCGGCTCAGGTTGGCATCGATGAGGCCCGTGGCAACCTGCTGCCCGAGGACAAGTTGCAGGCCATCGAAGCCCTCGCCAGCAAGGGCCATGTGGTGGGCATGGTGGGCGACGGTATCAATGACGCGCCCGCGTTGGCCCGTGCGCACATTGGTTTCGCCATGGGGGCGGCCGGCTCACATACGGCAATCGAGACCGCCGACGTGGCCCTGATGGACGATGACTTGCGCAAGGTCGGCGAATTCATAGCTTTGTCGCGGCGCACACGGCGCCTGTTGATCCAGAACATCGCACTGGCGCTCGGAATCAAGGCCGTGTTCCTGGCCCTTACTTTCCTGGGTATGGCAACGCTGTGGATGGCGGTATTCGCCGATATGGGCGTAAGCCTGTTGGTAGTGTTCAACGGGCTGCGGCTGCTGAGGCCCAATCAAAGCGCATCCGCCAGTTCGGCTACCACATGATCTCGCTCTGCCTGGCTCGATGCGCCTCGCTTCTTGCGCAGGGCCGAGTTCAAGCTGGACCACTCCGGATGGGCGCGGGCGCGCTTGAGCGCGGCGGGCAGGCGGCCCTGGCGCCAGTGTTCCGGATCCTGATCCGGTAGTTGCAACGGTTCCCGCGCCGCATGGCCGCGACGGGCAAGCGCCAATAGCAACGCATGCTGGCGAAGCGCAAGCAGCCGCAGCACTGGGTCATCCACACTAAGTACCTGCTCGCCCCGCCATTTGCCTATCAGGCGGCCACCATAGCCTCTCGCCGTTTGCACCGCCCCGCCGGCGATAGCTCCGGCCAAAGCGGCCAGGCCCAGGGTCATGCCGCCGGCCATCAGGTCTACCCCTGCACCTGCCGCAGCGCCTGCCGCCATTCCGCCGCCCAGCTTGATACCCATTTGGCGCAGCGTTTCGGGGTTGAACACGTCATCACCCCAGCGGCCGTCCAGCAACGGCAGGCTTGCGGCAGCTGCATCCTGCGCACGGAAGCCGAACAGCTTCAGCAGGGCGACGACGCACACCTGCTCTCGATCGCGCACCTGCTGGCGAAGCGCTTCGATTTCCGACTCCTGATTATCAGGCGGTACCCGTCGGCGCGCCGCCGCGCAATCGACCAGCAGGTCGGCGACCAGCGTGCGACCGGCCTTCAGCCGCCGTGCATGTTGTGCCTGGAGATCGGCTACAAGACGCTCCAACGCGGGCCGTGCTCGCTCGATCAGCAATGCCAGGCTCTCATACAGGCGCCGCTCGCCGTCGTCTGGCGGCGCCACGCTATCAAACGCAACCTGGGCGTGTAAGCCCAGCCGGGCAAGGGCAACCTGCCAATCATCGCGGCGCGCATTGGGGGCACTGACAAAATTAAGCACCGGGAGCAGAGGTTTGCCGCAACTGGCCAGGATCTGCAGTTCGTCCCGGTATTTGGCCAGAATGGGCTCGCGGGCATCGATTACATACAGGCCGGCATCCGAGGCGCTGAGTTGACGCACAACCTTTGCCTCCTGCTCGAAGCGCTGGCGTGCCTCGGCCGAACCCAGGAAGGCTTCGATACGCCCGGGCCCATCGAGGCGGATAATCCCGCCACCCAGGCGCTCCAGGTATTCAAGCAGGGCCACGGCATCTTCCAGGCCCGGTGTGTCGTACAGCTCCATCAGGGCTTCGCCGTCTACCGACAAGCGTGCGCCTTCCACATGGCGAGTGGTGCCAGGGCGGTCTGAGACTTCGCCGAACGCCACATCGCGGGTAAGCGTGCGCAGCAAGGACGTTTTACCGACATTCGTGTGCCCTACCACGGCAAGCTTCAATGGATCAGGCATCAGCAGGCTCCAGCCAGCCAGATGGGAAACTGAGCTCCCTTGGCAAATTCAGATCATCCAGTGCCTCTTGCCACGCGGCCAACCGTGAGGGGCTGCACGCCTCGCCCGAGGGCGGTGATATCAACCACACGCGGGTCTCGTGGGCGTTGCGCGCAAGCTCCGAAAGCAGCGCCCGCGTGCCCCGGTCAGGCGAGCGGCGGGGGTCGCACACCAGGAGCAAGCGCTCAGCCGGTTGTGCTGCCAACGCCTCCAGCAGGCGCTGGCGGGACGCCCGGTCATCAAGGATGCCGGCATCGCGCATGGGGGTTCCGGCCACAGGAGGCCAAGGCAAATCGCCATCCAGCTCGATGCCGGCTATCACGCTTCCGCTGCCCAGGCTTACCTGCATCGGAGCCGCCGTCACCCAGCCGGGCTCGGCTGGCAGGTCGGTTACGCCCAGCGGCTCGGCAGAGGGCATCAGCCGTTCCCGCAGGGCGAGCGCCTCGGGGGTGTCCAGCTCAGGCGCCAGGCGGGCAACGCCCCGTCGCCAGCCTACCCAGCAAGCGAGGGAGAGCAATGCGCGCGGCAGTAGCCCGTAACAGACGACCACACCCATCAGCCAGCCTGCCCAAGCCTGTCGGGCACCATCGAAGGCGGCCGGGCCATTACCGCTGGCGCGAACGAGTTCAGGATCGGGCACGGGAAAGCCCAGCCAGGCTGGAAGGCTACCAAGCAGAACAGTCAGGCTTACGAAGGCATCGCTGTGCAGCAACGTGGTTTCCCATACGAAATCGTAGCGGCGCGCGGCGAACATCAGCATGAGTGTCGTCAAGGTGGCGAGCATGCAGAGGGCCCATAGCCCATTGATCACCGCGCCAAACAACCACCGGTTCAGCCGACCGCGATGCAGCAACACCAGCAATGCGGCGCCAAGATGGGCCGCTTTTGCATCGCGCGCGAGGCGCTGGGTAATGCTCAGCCAGGCGCGGCCCAGCCAGGAGCTTTGATCACCCCCGGCTACCAGGCCCAGTAGCCAGCCTGCCAATAGCAGCAGGTTCAGCCCCAGCAGGCTTCCCGTTGCCCAGAAAACGTTGACCGGCCGGGGCGCGCCAGCAAGGGCTGCGCCTGCCATGCCGATACCGCTGATTACCGCCAAGGCAGCAAGGGCCAGCAAGCCCAGCCGCGCACCGTGTTTCCAATGTTGCAAGGCGCTCACCAAGCCGTCGCGCTCGGCCAGCCAAAGGGCGCGCGACTGCCAACGGCTGGGGAAATCCGCGCCGGCCTGGCGAGCCTGCCGGTTGGCTTCGCTGTCCTCCAGTGGGCCGGTTTCCCGCTCGCGCAGGCTGATGGCCTCGGCCAGCCAAAGGGTGTCCAGTGTATTCACGCACACTCCTGTAAAGCGGTTAGGGGCAGAGCATACCCCACCGTGGCTGCCGGGGCCGCATCGCTCTGCTATCCTCGCCGGCATGAAAAAGACCCTCACCCTGAGCCTGATTGCCGCCCATGCCGAAAATGGCGTGATCGGTATCGAAAACCGCATGCCCTGGCACTTGCCAGGGGATTTCCGCTATTTCAAGGCGACCACCCTGGGCAAACCCATCATCATGGGCCGTAAAACCTGGGACTCGCTTGGCCGGCCATTGCCTGGCCGCTTGAACCTGGTAGTAAGCCGGCAACCTGGGCTGGCCCTCGAAGGCGCCGAAGTGTTTGCTTCCCTGGAAGCTGCCATTGCCCGGGCAGAATCCTGGGCGAAAGAACAAGGAGGGGGCGAGGTGATGCTCATCGGCGGTGCCCAGCTCTATGCGCTAGGGCTGCCATTCGCGGACCGCCTGTACCTGACCCGGGTCGCGGCCTCGCCCAAGGGGGATGCATTTTTCCCCACGTTCGATCAAGCCGGGTGGGTGAAGGTTTCGGATGTGAGCAATCCGGCTGAAGGCGAAGCGCCAGCCTATAGCTTCGAGGTGTGGGAGCGAGGGGGCAGCTGATCAGGGCGCGGCGAGTGCCGGCCCTGATTGACGCGAGTATCAGCCGTCGAGCAACGCCTTGTCGCGAACGGCGCCTTTGTCGGCACTGGTGGCTAGCAATGCGTAGGCCTTGAGCGCGGTAGTCACCTTGCGTGGGCGAACTTCAGCGGGCTTCCAGCCTTTCTCTTCCTGATCGGTACGCCGCGCAGCCAGCTCGGCGTCGTCCACCAGCAGGTTGATGCTGCGGTTGGGGATGTCGATCAGTACCTTGTCGCCGTCCCGTGCCAAGGCAATGGTGCCCCCGGCGGCAGCTTCAGGCGAGGCGTGGCCGATGGAGAGGCCAGAGGTACCCCCGGAGAAGCGGCCATCGGTGAGCAGGGCGCAAGCCTTGCCCAGCCCCTTGGACTTCAAGTACGACGTGGGGTACAGCATTTCCTGCATTCCCGGGCCGCCTTTAGGGCCTTCGTAGCGAATGATCACCACGTCCCCGGCACTTACTTCGTCATTCAGAATGCCGCGCACCGCGCTGTCCTGGCTTTCGAAGATCTTTGCCCGCCCTTCGAAGCGATGGATGGACTCGTCCACGCCAGCGGTTTTCACCACACAGCCGTCCAGGGCCAGGTTGCCATAGAGCACCGCCAGGCCGCCTTCCAGCGAGAACGCGTGGTCGAGGCTGCGGATACAACCCTCTGCACGGTCATCGTCGAGCGTTTCCCAGCGGGTGCTCTGGCTGAACGCTACCTGGGTAGGAATGCCCGCAGGGCCCGCACGGTAGAACTCCCGTACGGCTTCGTCGGTGGTCAGCGTGATGTCCCACTGCGCGATGGCGTCGGCCATGGTAGGGCTGTGCACCGTCGGTACGTCGGTATGCAGCAGTTCGGCGCGCGCCAGCTCGCCAAGAATTCCGAAAATGCCCCCTGCGCGGTGCACATCTTCCATGTGGTACTTGGGCGTATTGGGCGCCACCTTGCACAGCTGCGGTACCTTGCGGGACAACCGGTCGATGTCGCGCAGGTCGAAGTGCAGCTCGGCTTCCTGAGCGGCGGCCAGCAGGTGAAGGATGGTATTGGTGGAGCCGCCCATGGCGATGTCCAGGGTCATCGCGTTTTCGAAGGCCTTGAACGAGGCAATGTTGCGAGGCAGCACTGATTCATCGTTGTCGTGGTAATACCGCTTGGCGATCTCCACGATGGTACGGCCGGCACGCAGGAACAGCTGCTCCCGGTCGGAGTGGGTAGCCAGCACCGAGCCGTTCCCCGGCAACGCCAGGCCCAGGGCTTCGGTAAGGCAGTTCATGGAGTTGGCGGTGAACATCCCCGAGCAGGAACCGCAGGTAGGGCAGGCGCTGCGCTCGTATTCGGCAACCTTTTCATCCGAGGCAGAGCTGTCGGCGGCAATCACCATGGCGTCGACGAGGTCAAGCCCGTGGCTTGCCAGTTTGGTCTTGCCGGCTTCCATCGGCCCACCGGACACGAACACCACCGGGATGTTCAGGCGCAGGGCGGCCATCAACATGCCGGGGGTGATCTTGTCGCAGTTGGAGATGCAGACGATCGCATCGGCGCAATGCGCATTGACCATATATTCCACGGAGTCGGCAATGATCTCGCGGCTGGGCAGCGAATACAGCATGCCGTCATGGCCCATTGCAATGCCGTCATCCACGGCAATGGTGTTGAATTCCTTTGCTACACCGCCTGCGCGCTCGATTTCCCGGGCAACCAGTTGGCCCAGGTCCTTGAGGTGCACGTGGCCAGGTACGAACTGGGTAAAGGAGTTGGCGATGGCGATGATCGGCTTTTTAAAGTCGTCGTCCTTCATCCCCGTAGCGCGCCAGAGGGCGCGGGCACCGGCCATGTTGCGGCCATGTGTGGATGTTTTCGAGCGGTAATCAGGCATGGAGCACTCCGGGCGGCAAATCAGGTTTCAGAAAGATCGAGCCTTGTGCGGTTCCGGCGAGGCGGCCGTTGGGCTGGCCTTCGCGGAACTGACCATCGGCTTCGCGGGATCGCCGCAAGCTCAGGCCTGGCTCATAAACCCGCCGGGGGATGTTGGCGATGGATAGACCGATTCTACACCGCTGGCGCGATGATGGAACCGGATAGCTGACAGCGGGCGTGATCCTCCAAAAGAGGAAAACAAGCGTAGGACGTTTCCGAGAAACGTTTCAGCAACCCCCCGGTGTGTGGCCTTCCCATCATTCGTTTTCTACTATGCCGCCGCCGCATATGCGGTGAACCGAGACCTGCATGAATGGACCCTTCCAGTTCATTGACCTTCAACTGCTCGACACAGGCGTGCTACCGCCTGGTCCGGTGAGCCGAGCGGCATAGTGCCGCGCGTTCTCCGGCCTGCGGCTGCACGCCCGGAGAAACGCCATGACCGATACTGTATTCCCAACCGCCCAGGCCCTCGGCCACCCCGGCGATGCTGTTGCTGCCAAAGCCCAGCTCGCGGCGGATATTGCCCGCTACCTCGCCCTCATGACACCCACCGCCGCGGTTGAGAGCCTCGGCCAGGTGGACCTCGCCAAGCGTGCGGAGGTGTTTGGCTACCTGCCGCTGGAGCGCCAGGTGGAGCTCACCGCACTGATGCCCAGGGCACAGTTGGCGCAATTGATGAGCGCCATGTCTGCCGACGAGCGGGCCGACCTCTTCAAGCGGCTCGGCGAGGGCATGCGGCTTCCGCTGCTGGCTGCCCTTGCCCAGGCCGAACGGGACGACCTGCTCAGGCTATGTGCCCACGAGGAGGGTACAGCCGGGGCTATCATGACCAGTGACTACTGCACCGTGGACGCCGGCATGAGCGTAACCGAGGCCATCACCTCGCTGCGCGAGAGCGCCCCCGATGCCGAAACGATCTATCAGGCCTATGTGGTCGATGCCCAGCGGCGCCTTGTGGGCGTGCTGTCGCTTCGGGACCTGGTACTCGCCAATCCCGAAGCCCGGGTTGCCGATCTCGCCCGGCGGCAGGTCGTCAGCGCCTGGGTCGATAGCCCTCAGGAACAAGCCGCCCGGCTGATCAGCGACTATGACCTGCTGGCCCTGCCAGTGCTCAGCCATGACAAAGAGCTGGTGGGGATCGTGACCTGTGACGACGCCATGGACGTGATGGTGGTGGAAGCCACCGATGACTTCCACAAGGGCGCCTCCATCGTGACCCGCATCGGCAACCTCCGGAACGCTACTGCCGGACTGCTTTACCGCAAGCGTGTGCTTTGGCTGGTTCTGCTGGTGTTTGGCAACCTGTTCTCGGGCGCGGGGATTGCAGCCTTCGAGGATGTGATCGCGGCCCATATCGCCCTGGTGTTCTTCCTTCCTCTGCTTGTGGACAGCGGCGGCAATGCCGGCGCCCAGTCGGCAACCTTGATGGTGCGTGCACTTGCCACGGGCGAGGTGGTGCTTCGGGACTGGATCAAGCTACTGGGGCGTGAATGCATAGTGGCCCTTGCGCTGGGCCTCACTATGGCGGCTGCGGTGGCTTTGCTTGGTGTAATGCGCGGCGGGCCGGCCATTGCGGTAATCGTTGCCTCCAGCATGGTGCTGATCGTAATGCTGGGCAGCGTGATTGGCATGAGCCTGCCGTTTCTGCTCAGCCGCTTCCGGCTCGACCCCGCCACGGCCAGCGGGCCCCTGATCACGTCTATTGCGGACGCCGCTGGCGTGATGGTGTATTTCGCGATTGCTACTCAAGTGCTGGAGCTGTAGCGGCATCAACCGCGGCGGTTGGCTGCAGTGCCGCCGCCCGGCACAGGGCGAAGCCTAGCCCGCTGATCACAAGCCAGGTGGTGGGCAACACCCACCTGGCTTCGGTGGCGATCAGGCCGAGCAGAAAGCTGATAGCCCCACCACCCATGAACGTCATTGCATTCAAACCCGCCGCGGCACTCCCTGCCCGGCCGGGGAGGGCATTCATGGCGAGAGTGGTCGCCGCAGGCCTCAGCAGGGTTACGCCGCAGGTCATCAGGCAAGCTCCGCTCAGCACGCTCGCGCTGGTGATACCGGTAAGCATATGAGACACGCCCATGGCGCCTCCGCCTACCGCAATCAGCGCCAGCCCAAGGCGAATCTGGGTAAATTCCATGGCCCGCCGTGCGACGGTCGTTGCGAGCATGCCACCGAGCAGGTAGGCAGCGCCGTAACACAGCATGATCAGCCCGTAGCGGTTGGCAGGGGTCTGGAGTATTTCCAGAAAGACCACGGGAGATAACACGATGAAACTGAAATGGGCGATAAAGCCAAGCATGGTGATGGCCGCAGCACACCTGAAGCGCGTTGGGTTGGCCGTCGTCGAGCCGGTGCCATTGCTGAAGTGGCAACGTTTCTGGCCCCTCGGCAACGCCTTGGCCGCCAGCAGCATGGCCAGGCTTGCGAGCACTGCAAATACCCAAAAGCTACCCTGCCATCCGGCGTGGGTTTGTAGAAACACGCCAAACAATGGTGAGATCGAAATGAACACACCGCCGGCGGTGCTGAGCCAGATTCGCTGGCGCGTACGCTGCTCAGCGTCGAACAAATCCTGTACCAGGGCATGCGCCAGCACGAAACCGCCGCAGCCGATGGCCTGCACGGCGCGCCAGGCATGAAAGGCCGTAGCGGTTTGAGCATAGGCACACCCGATCGAGCCCGCGATCGCCACCACCAGGCTTGCCAATAGCAGCGGTTTGCGGCCGTAACGGTCCGAGGCCCGGCCGATCATCAGTTGAGCGAGTGCCACCAGCACGGTCAGCAAACCGATGCTGGCGGTGATCGACTGCGTTTCGGTGCCCAGGTGCTGGGCCAGCGCAGGTATGGAGGGCAGGATGACGTCTATGGGAAAGACGCCAAGCATGGTCATCAGTAACAGCAGTATGAAAACAGGCGTGATCGCCGCCATAAAGCACCCGTTGTGTCTGGAGCAAGCCTCAGCGTAACGTGAAGCCCGAGCGGGCAGGTGCGTAGAGTGGCGTAGGAAAGTTCTGGCACAACGGCCAATCCAGCGAAGTTACTGAAGAGAGGCCCTCTCGCCCCAAGGCGCCATCACGTGCTTAGGACGACGAATCGTCCACGTCACAAAGGGGGATGGTCGCTGTACGAGGCGAGAGGGCCGGGGTCAGACTCCCAAAACTGAAGGGAAAGGAAAAGCCCCGGATCAGCTGTTAGGCAATAGCCGGCAGGTGATGCTCTTGATGTAGCGGGTTTCGGGAATGGCGGGGTGAACCGGGTGGTCCGGGCCCTGGCCGCCGCGCTCGAGCAGCTGGATATTGCGGTCCAGATGGCGTGCGCTGGTGAGCAGGATGTTCTGCAGGTCGTCTTCTGGCAGGTGCATCGAGCAGGAAGCGCTCACCAGGATGCCGTCCTTGCTGAGCAAGCGCATGGCCTGTTCGTTCAGGCGGCGGTAGGCGCCTTCACCGTTTTTCAGGTCCTTCTTGCGCTTGATGAACGCAGGTGGGTCCGCCACGATCACGTCGAAGCGCTCTTCAGCGGCCTTCAGCTCTTTGAGCGCTTCGAACACGTCGCCTTCCACGCAGGTGACCTTTTCGGCGAAACCGTTGAGCGCGGCGTTGCGCTCTACCCCATCGAGCGCAAAGGCCGAGGCGTCTACACAAAATACTTCGCTGGCGCCGAAGGCACCCGCTTGCACACCCCACCCGCCGATATAGCTGAACAGGTCCAGCACCCGCTTGCCTTTGACGTAGGGCGCCAGGCGTGCGCGGTTCATGCGGTGGTCATAGAACCAGCCGGTTTTCTGCCCCTGCATCACCGGGGCCTCGAACTTCACGCCGTTCTCTTCCAGCGCAACCCATTCCGGCACCACGCCGAACACTGTTTCAACGTAGCGCTGCAGGCCCTCGGCATCCCGCGCCGACGAATCATTCTTGAACAGCACGCCGCTGGGCTTGAGCACCTGGATGAGCGCGGCGAGCACGTCGTCCTTGTGAGCTTCCATGGTGGCCGAGGCCAGCTGCACCACCAGCACGTCGCCAAAACGGTCCACGACCAGCCCGGGCAGCAGGTCGGAATCCCCATACACCAAACGGTAATAGGGCTTGTCGAACAAACGCTCGCGCAGGGACAGGGCCACGTTGAGGCGGTGCACCAGCAAGGATTTGTCCAGGGCCAGGCGCGGGTCCCGCGAGACCAGCCGAGCGCAGATCAGGTTGTTGGGGCTGACCGCCACCACGCCCAGAGGCTTGCCGCCAGCGGCTTCGAGAACCGCCTGGTCGCCAGCCTGAAAGCCGTGCAGTGGCGTTGCGACAACGTCCACTTCGTTGCTGAACACCCATAGATGACCGGCGCGCAACCGACGGTCGGCGTTGGCTTTGAGGCGAAGGCTGGGCAGGGACATCTGGGTGCTCCGAACAAAAGAGCGCGATTATACCCTGCGCGAAGGCGCTGGCGCCTCAGCCAATGAAACCCTCCAGGCGGTTTCCCCGGCCGGGCAGCCAAGCGGTAGAATTGCGCTATCCCGGAGTATGTCCCCCTATGGCGCAAGCGCTAACCCCCAAAAAACTCGAGCAAGCCCTTCAAGGCATCAGCGTTCCCCCGCAACCGCAGATCATGGTCGACCTACAGATGGAACTGTACATGCCGGACCCGGACCTTCCGGCCATCGCCCGGCTGATCGCCCAGGACCCAGGGCTGGCCGGTGCTGTATTGAAGGTCGCCAATTCCCCGCTGTTCAGTGCCGGCGAGGCCTTGGCTTCGATCCACCAGGCAGTCACCGTGCTGGGGCCCCAGGCTGTGGTCGCCCTCATCAATGCCCAGTCGATCAAGGGCGAGATGGCCGACGAGACCATCGTGACGCTCAACCGTTTCTGGGACGATGCGCAAGACGTCGCCACGGCAAGCGCAGCGCTGGCGCGCCACCTGGGCGCGCCTTCGCAGGATCAGGCTTACGCGCTAGGGCTGTTTCACGACTGTGGCGTGCCGCTGATGCTCAAGCGGTTCCCTGGCTACATGAGCGTGCTCGAAGCCGCCTATGCAGGCGCAAGCGATGGCCAGCGGATCGTGGATACGGAGAACCGTGCGTTCAATACCAACCACGCCGTGGTGGGTTACTACACCGCTCGCGCCTGGCGCTTGCCTGCGGAGCTCTGCACCGCGATTGCCAACCATCACAATGTACTGGCGGTACTGGAAGAAGAGCGCAGCCAGCATACGACGCTGAAAAACCTGCTGGTGGTGCTCAAAATGGCCGAGCATATCGCTCACTCCCATCAGGTGCTGGGCGGCCAGGCCGAAGATCATGAATGGAACCGCATCGGCGCGCAGGTGCTCGACTATGTAGGGCTCACTGAGTATGAGTTCGACAACCTGCGTGAAACGCTCCGCGAGCTGAGCGCCCGTTAACCCTTTTTACCGAGTGGACGCATGCCTGAGCTACCTGAAGTCGAAACCACGCGTCGTGGTATCGCGCCCCATGTCGAAGGCCAGCGCGTGGAGCGCGTGGTGGTGCGTGATCGGCGGCTGCGCTGGCCTGTTCCGGACGACCTGGACACGCGGCTTTCCGGCCAGCGCATTCTCAGCGTGGACAGGCGGGCCAAATACCTGCTGATCAATGCCGAAGCCGGCACGCTGATCGCGCACCTGGGCATGTCTGGCAACCTGCGCCTGGTGCCGGTGGGCCAGGCCCCGCTCAAGCATGAACACGTGGATATCGAACTGGAGTCCGGCCTGGCGCTGCGTTATACCGACCCCCGCCGCTTCGGTGCCATGCTCTGGAGCAACGACCCTCATGCCCATGAGCTGCTCACCCACCTGGGCCCAGAGCCGTTGACCGATGCTTTCGACGGTGATCGGCTGTTTGCCCTGTCTCGTGGCCGCAGTGCGGCGGTGAAGCCGTTCATCATGGATAACCAAGTGGTGGTAGGCGTAGGCAACATCTACGCGACCGAGGCATTGTTCGCCGCAGGGATCGATCCTAGACGTGCCGCCGGGGGTATTTCACGCGGGCGCTACCTCAAGCTTGCCGTGGAGATAAAGCGCATCCTGGCCTATGCCATCGAGCGGGGAGGGACCACCTTGCGGGACTTCATCGGCGGTGACGGCCAGCCGGGCTATTTTCAGCAGGAACTGTTCGTGTACGGCCGTGGCGGCGAGTACTGCAAGGTATGCGGGAAGATACTAAGAGAAACACGCCTTGGGCAGCGGGCCAGCGTATATTGCCCGGGATGTCAGAAATAATTTGCCGGCTCACAGCGGGCGCCGCGCTGATATAGTGAATTGACCTTGCAGTCGCTTTCCCCGTGGGAAAAAAGGAAGCCACATGAAGCCGTTCCGTGCCCTTTCATCCGCCGTTGCACTGGCCATGGCGCTGCCATTCACGCCGGCCATGGCTCAGTCAACCCAAAGCAATTCCAGTGGCGACCCGGTCTACGACGTGCAGGCCCCGCCGGCGTACGCCATGATCGGTGACTTGGTAATCGCTCGGCCGCTGCTGATCGCCGCTACGGTGGTTGGCGCGGGCGTATTTGTGGTTTCGCTACCGTTCACCGCGCTGGGCGGCAACATTGGGGCGGCAGGCAAGGCCTTGGTGGTAGACCCCGGCAAGGCGGCCTTTGTGCGATGCCTGGGATGTACGGAAAGCGGCTACAACCGGCAGAACTGATGCCAGTCAGGCATTGCCGGTGATCCGCTGGTACTTGGCCATCAGTTGATCGTGGCTTTCCGGGTTTGCTTCATCCAGTGGGATGCAGTCGACCGGGCATACCTGCTGGCATTGCGGCTCGTCATAGTGGCCTACGCATTGGGTGCACAGGTTCGGGTCGATGACGTAGATCTCTTCGCCCTGCGAAATTGCAGCGTTCGGGCACTCAGGTTCGCAGACGTCGCAGTTGATGCAATCGTCGGTGATGATCAGGGACATGAAAACTCCAGCCCGGGCTGGCGCCAGGGCGATCAAGAACAATGCGTGCATTTTGCCCCAATAACCGGCGCCTTGCACGCCGGCATGTCGGGCTCAGCCCTTGAAGCGCTCCTTCAGGGCATCGGCAACGGCAGGGTGCACGAACTTGCTGATGTCCCCACCTAGCGCCGCGATTTCGCGCACCAGCGTCGAGGAGATGAACGAGTAGCGCTCCGAAGGCGTCAGGAACAGGCTTTCTACGTCCGGTGCCAGTTGCCGGTTCATGTTCGCCAGCTGGAATTCGTATTCGAAATCCGAAACGGCACGCAAGCCGCGCAGCAATACATTCGCGCCTTGCTCCTTGGCGAACGAGGCCAGCAAGGTAGAAAAACCGACCACTTCAACATTAGGCAGGTGGCCGGTCACTTCACGCGCCAGCGCTACACGCTGCTCCAGCGTGAACAGCGGGTTCTTGCGAGGGCTCGCGGCGACGGCGATCACAACGGTGTCAAACAGGCGGGAGGCCCGCTCGACCAGATCGCCATGGCCCTTGGTAATAGGGTCGAAGGTGCCTGGATACAACACTCGGTTCATCGCGTCGTCCTGAGAGGGAAGCCGTTAGGGACTCGGATGGTAGCGCAGCCACCTGCACGCGCGCCAGCCATGACGCCCCTGGTAGGCAGAGGACATCAGCAGGCAGTAGCGGCCAATAGCCCTGCCGGCGTGGGATCAGCGTAGAAACGGCGCACGTCTATGCCAGCGCTGTAATGAAGGCTTACTTCATAGACAAGCCGCAAAACCTGGATCGAATCGCCACCCAACTCAAAAAAGTTGTCCTGATCGCCCACGACATCAACGTGCAAATGTTTTTTCCACAGGGCGACTACATCATCACGCGATAAATTCATTGCAGCCTCGTTGGCACGGGTGTTGGCTTACGGCTGCCAACGGCCTGTGTGTAACGCTAGTGGTGGCACAGCGCCACGTCAAGCACAACCGTTGGTATCTGGGGCATGCCCTGCAAATCCGCACGACGGCGCATAGCTGTGTCACTATGGATAAAACAATGACAATCGGGCCGGGAGAGCCACACAGTGAAGGCGTCTACGAGAACCCGCGAGCGCATCGCCCGGATAAGCCTCCAACTGTTCAACGAACAAGGTGAGCGCAGTGTGTCCACCAATCACATTGCGGCGGCGGCGGACATCTCTGCGGGTAACCTGTACTACCACTTCAACAACAAGCAACAGATCGTTGCTGTCCTTTTTGCCGACTATCAAACGCGCATTCTGGAAGCACTGTTGGCGCGCCCACCTGCTGGCACTGATGTGGAGCCGCTACGGCATTGCGTAACCGTAGTCATCAATGCCATCTGGGATTATCGGTTCATCTACCGAGACCTTGAGCATCTTGTGGAAGTCGATCCCGAACTGGCCGCCCGCCACCGAACTTTTTCGGTGGGCTGCCTGCGCGAAGGGCGGGGGCTGCTCGATCATCTTTGCCAGGCGGGCGTGCTCGACATGAGCCCGGCGGAGCAACACACCGTGGCGGTCAATGCCTGGCTGATCCTCACATCCTGGGTGCGCTACCTCCACACCACCTTGCCATCCTCTGCGGCCATTACCCCCGCTGCGGTACGTCGTGGTGCATGGCAGGCACTAAGTTTGTTGCAAGCCTATGTAACGGCCCCAGCGGCAGCGTCGTTCGTTGACTTGATGAACGAATTCAAGGGAGGCGGGCGTGCATGCGTTGGCATGAGCGGGCGTAGTGGTCGCCCGGAACTTCAGCCAGAACCGTGACTCAATCCTGCATTTCCCAGGGAACCTGCCATGCCCATCGCCCAACTGATTTCGCCCCCGCAACTTCACCAGCGGCTTGAAGAGCCAAGCCTGGTCATTCTCGACTGCCGGGCCTCGCTGGATGACCTGGATTACGGCCGCCGTAGCTACGCCCAAGGGCACATCGAAGGGGCGAGGCTGGCAGACCTGGAGCGCGACCTCAGCGGCAAGGTGGTAAAGGGCGTAACCGGCCGGCATCCGTTACCTAGCCCCGGCCACTTGTTGGAGCGTTTTCAGGCGTGGGGCATCAACGCCAACTCTGATGTAGTGCTTTACGACGACGGCCCAGGTGCTTTCGCCGCGCGGGCGTGGTGGCTGCTCGTATGGTTGGGCAAGCGTAATGGCCTGTATATCCTCGATGGGGGCCTCAAGGCATGGCACGAGGCACGCCTGCCACTGAGCCTGAATCCGCCGCCCACCGAACGTGGGCATCTGAGCGGCAAGCCTGACAGCGAGCTGGTAGTCACCGCGCAGCAGCTGCATGAACGGCTGGGCGCAGGCGTGACGCTTCTGGATGCCCGCGCCGAGCCCCGCTTCAAAGGCGAGGCCGAGCCGATCGACCCTGTTGCCGGGCATATTCCCGGCGCACATTGCCTGGACTTCAGCAAAAACCTGCAACCGAGCGGCGCATTCCTGCCGCCCGATCAACTTCGCGAGCGGTTCAAGCCATATCTGCGGGAGGATGGAGGCGACAGCCAGGTGGTTGCCTATTGTGGTTCAGGCGTGACCGCGTGCCATAACCTGTTCGCCATGTGCCTGGCGGGCCTGCCATTGGCCAAGTTGTACGCTGGCTCCTGGAGCGAATGGATCACCGATACCCAACGGCCGGTCGCAACCGGGCCAGACAGCAACGGCCAGGAGCGTTAGACGCCCAAGCTACCCAAGGCTCGATAGCCATTGCGGAATGCGCCGCTCCAGATAGTATTCGGGGCGCCGCAGGCTGCCTGATACAAACCCTACATGCCCACCCGCCGCGTGCCGCTCGAACGTGGTGCCTGGCGCCAGCTCCTCTGCCGATGGCAGGCTGTGGGGAAATACGAAGGGATCGTCCTCGGCCTGGATCAACAGGCAGGGCCGCTGTATCTGCTTGAGGTAATAACGGCTCGACGCCTGGCGGTAGTAGTCCTGCGCGCCGTTGAAGCCATGTAGCGGCGCGGTGATGCGCCCATCGAAGTCCCAGAACGTACGAATGCCCTCCAGCGGCCCCAGGGCCGATAAGGCTTCGATGTGCTGGACATGGCCTTCCTGTTCGAAGCGCTGGCGCTTGTGCTTGAGGTAGCCCAGCATCTCTCGCATGAAATGCGCCTGGTAGATTTTCGAAAAGCCCAGCCCTATGCGGTCGGCGCACTGGTCGAGACGAAAAGGCACTGAAACGGCCGCCCCGGCGCGTAGCGGGCACGCACTGCCTGTTTCTCCCAGGTACTTGAGCAGGATGTTGCCCCCGAGGGAGTACCCCACGGCATACAAAGGGGCCAGCGGCCGACGGGCCTGCACCAGCTGCACCACTTCGGCCAGATCCTCCGTGGCGCCGGAGTGGTAGCTGCGGGGCAGCAGGTTGGGCTCCCCCGAGCAGCCGCGCCAGTTGAGCGCGACACTTGCCCAACCCTGAGCTGCCAATGCGCGCTGCAGGCCGAGCACATAAGGGGACTGCGAGGAGCCTGTAAGCCCATGCAGCACCATCACCAACGGCGCTTGGGCCCTGTGAGGCCCATGCCAATCCACATCGATGAAGTCGCCGTCGGCCAGCCATAGCCGCTCGCGGGTTCGGTCCAGAGGCGGCTGTTTGCGCCACAACGGCCCCCACAACGTTTGCAGATGCGGGTTACCCAAGCCTCTGGCAGGGCGAAACACAGGTGCTGGCATCCCCATGATGACGCTTATCGCCCCTTCGCCCACAGTGCGTAATACACCTGGCCAGCCTGTTTTTCACGATGTAGCTGCCAGCTTGCCGGCAAGCCGAGCGTGGAAGGCGGTGCTTCGCTTTCGGTGTAGATCCAGGCCTGCTCCGCCAGCCAACCCTTGGCCTCGAGCAGCTCACACACCGGCTGCAGCAAGTTCTGGTGGAAAGGCGGATCAAGGAACACCAGGTCGAACGGGTGGGCCGGCTGGTTTTCGAGATAGCGAACGGCATCGCCCTGCACCAGCTGCCCTACCGGGCATTTGAGCAGGTCGAGGTTCCCACGAAGGCTTGCGATGGCCACTGCGTTGTTATCCAGTGCCAGCCCCATGGCCGCGCCTCGGGACAGCGCTTCGAGATACAGCGCGCCGCTGCCGGCGAATGGGTCCAGCACCCGGGCGCCGGCCACATACGGCGCCAGCCAGTTGAACAGTGTTTCGCGAACCCGGTCCGGTGTGGGCCGCAAGCCTGGCCCGTCCGGGAAGGTGACGCGACGGCTGCGCCATTCACCACCGATGATGCGAAGTTGGCCCTGGCCGCCATGGGGGCCGGATTTGGCAGGTTGAATAGCCATCAGTGCTCCGGAATACCGAGTGCAGGCTCGGCGGGATGATCGGTTGGAGGGGGCAGGGGATCTTGTGGCAGCGTTGGCCCTGCCGTGATCACAAGCATGTTGTCGGCATCGAGGTGTCGACGCATCGCGTCTCTGACCTGCTCGGTGGTGAGCTGCTGGGACTGTGCCATGAAGTCCTCCAGATACGAGGTGGGCAGGCCGTAGAAGCCCATGCTGCCCAGCTGGCCAACAATGCTTGCGTTACTGGCATTGGACAACGGGAAGCTTCCTGCAAGTTCCTTCTTGGCGGCGGCGAGCTCGGCTTCGGTGGGGCCGTCGCGCAGGTAATCGCGGAGCACCTGGCGCACCAGCTCCAGCGTGCCCTGGCTGACCTGCGCCCGCGTTTGCAGGCCGATGGTGAACGGGCCCCGGGCTTGCATGGGCGAGAAGCCCGAGTACACCCCATAGGAGAGACCGCGGCGCTCCCGCACTTCGGTCATCAGCCGGGTGCCGAAGCCGCCGCCGCCGAGGATCTGGTTGCCCATGGTGAGCGCGGCATAGTCGGGATCGCTGCGTTCGATACCCAGCTGGCCAATCAACAGATGGGTTTGCTTGGAAGGGAATTCGATATGACGAGTGACTGCCACAGGTGGCTTGGCCGCTTGAACCGGAGCAAGCGCCGGGCCCTTGGGTAGCGCCTGGGAAACCTGCTCGGCCAGTGCTTCGGCCTGGGAACGGTCGAGGTCGCCTACCAGCGCGATCACCGCATTCCCTGCCGCGTAGGCACGCTTGTGGAACGCACGCATCTGTTCAACTGTGATGGCCTTGATGGCGCTCGCATTGCCTTCGCTGTCATGCGCGTAGGGGTGGGCCCCGTAAAGCGCGGCCATGAATGCCTGGTTCGCCAAGTGTCCCGGGTTCTGCTTCTGGTACTCGAAACCGGCAAGCAGCTGGTTCTTGATCCGGGCCACCGAGGCGGCGGGGAACGTGGGATGGCCGAGCACTTCGCTGAACAGTGCCATGGCCGGCTCACGTTTGGCCGGCTCTACCAGGCTGCGAAGGCTCGCCACGGCCATATCCCGATACGAGCCATTGCCGAAGTCTGCGCCCAGCCCTTCGAAGCCTCGTGCGATGGCGTCGACGTCCTTGCCTTTCACCCCTTCGTTGAGCATGGCGTTGGTCATCAGCGCCAGGCCTGGAGAACGCTCATCTCGGGCGCTGCCGGCTGCAAAGGTAACCCTCAGGTCGAACATGGGCAGCTCGTGAGCTTCAACGAACAGCACACGCGCGCCTGCTTTTGTAACCCAGCGCTGAACGTTCAGCTGCCGGTAGGCCGGCGTGGCGGCCTCGGCGCTGGCAAGGGTGGCCAGGTGTGGGGCGGTCGAGGGTTGCTCGTCGGCATGAAGCGAAGCGCTGGCGCCGAGCGTGAGCGCGATGAGAAGGGCCGCGAACGGGCGATGGTCAGTCATGTGGCGCTGCCTCCGGCAATACATGGGCAACCGTAAGGCGGCTGTGGGTGAAGTACGTGCGCGCGGCTTGCTGGATGTCTTGAGGCGTAACCTGGTTCAGCGCGTCCATTTCGGTGTCGAGCACCGTCCATGGCAAGCCGACTGTTTCCAGCTGCCCGATGGCGGTCGCCTGGGCAGTGATCGAATCCCTGTCGTAAACCAGCCCCGCAATATATTGCGCCCGTACCCGCTCCAGTTCTTCCGCGGAGGGCGGTGTGCGCTTGAGATCATCGAGCAGCCCCCACAGTGCTTTTTCCGCGTCCGCGAGCGTTTTGTGTTTTTCAGCGTTCGGTGTGGCCGAGAGGGTGAACAGGCTATCGCCGCGCTCATAAGCGTCGTAGCTGGCCGACGAGCCGGACACTACCTCGGCGCCTCGCTCCAGCCGGGAAGCCATGCGCGCACTGTAGCCGCCGTCTAGCAGGGCGACGGTCAGGCGCAAGGCTTGAACGCTGCGCGGGTCCGCAGCCGTTGCCGCGCCTGGCACATTGAAGGCCATCAGCAGGCTGGGCAACTGAGTGCGTACCGGTAGCGTGAGGCGTCGCTCACCAGGCTCGGCCAGCTCCACCGGCCGCTTGGCAACAGGGATGGGCCGCTGCGGGATGCTCCCGAAGAACCGCTCCGCCAGTGCCTTGACCTCTTCAGGTTGCACATCGCCAACCACCACCAGCGTGGCGTTGTTCGGCGCATACCAGGTGTGATACCAGTCGCGCGCGTCCTGAACGGTCACGCGCTGAAGGTCAGCCATCCACCCAATGGTGGGCGTGCGGTAGCTGCTGGAAGGGTAGGCCGCTGCCTTGAACAGCTCGAACGCTTTCTGCGAGGGCTTGTCGTCGGTGCGCAGGCGCCGCTCTTCCTTGATGACTTCGATTTCCCGCGTGAATTCTGCTTCAGGCAAGGCGAGGGTGGCCATGCGGTCGGCTTCCATTTCCAGGGCCACCGGCAACCTGTCACGGGCCAGCACTTGGTAAAAAGCGGTGTAGTCATCGCTGGTGAACGCGTTTTCCTCGGCGCCGAGGTCGCGCAGTACGCGGGACGCCTCGCCCGGGCCCAGTTTGCTGCTGCCTTTGAACATCATGTGCTCGAGCACGTGGGACAAGCCGGTCTGGCCAGGCCCTTCGTAGCTGGAGCCCACCCTGTACCAAAGCTGGGAAACCGCCACGGGCGCGCGATGATCCTCGCGTACGACCACCTTCAGCCCATTGGCCAGTACGTATTCATGGGTAGGTTGCGCGGCCAGCGCGGTGGCGGCCATGGAGTAGCAGGCCAGGCCTGCCAAGAGCCTGGCGAGGCGGCAAGAGAGAGCGGTCATGTGATTATGGAACCTGTACGAATGCCCCCTTGCCTTAGCGTCGGCGGGCGAGGAGGTGCTAGGATACTGATCCGCCCGGCTGACGGCCACGCCTGTGGCCGCATTCGTCAGCCGTTATCGGCTCTAGATGTTGCACGAACCCGTCGGGCAAAAAAGGGTCTGTTCTGCGACCTTCGGATTTCCAGAAGCGCCCCGGCTGGCGCTTCGCTACCTTGAGATAGCCGCCTTCCATGTTTGGTTCCAGTGACGATAAGAAGACCCCGGCCCCGGCCGGCGAGAAAAAAGGCCTGTTCGGCTGGCTGCGGAAAAAGCCGCAGGAGCCCGCTGTTCAGGCGCCTGAGGCGCCCCTCGAGCCGGAAACTCCCGCTCCCGCGCCCACCGCTGCGCAAACTACCGCCGAGCGCGCCGTAGAGCTGG
This sequence comes from Pseudomonas sp. 3MAES_34.3B, assembly GCF_058145875.1. Classification (NCBI taxonomy): domain Bacteria; kingdom Pseudomonadati; phylum Pseudomonadota; class Gammaproteobacteria; order Pseudomonadales; family Pseudomonadaceae; genus Pseudomonas; species Pseudomonas sp. 3MAES_34.3B. The sequence continues at coordinate 245,845 of NZ_CM176960.1, forward strand.
CGCCTGAGCCGGTGTTGGCACCGGAGCCTGCACCCGAGCCCGAGCCCGAGCCCGCGAGCGAGCCCAGCCTTGCGCCACCGCCACCGCCGGCGCTGGAACTGCCGGTGCCCGAGGAGCCCGTTGGCATCCGGCCGGAGCCCGACCCCGCTCCGCTGCCGCCACCTACCGCTGCGCAAGCCGTTCAGGCGGCTCACGCCGTGGCTGCCAGCGAGCCCGCTCCGGTTGTAGAGCCGGTTACGGTAGCTGCGCCGCAGGTTGAGCCTGCCGCGCCAGCTCAAGCCGAGCCTGAGCCTGTTGCAAAGGCCGGGTTCTTCACACGCCTCAAGCAGGGGTTGAGCAAGACCAGCGCCAGCATCGGCGAGGGCATGGCCAGCCTGTTCCTGGGCAAGAAAGCTATCGACGATGACCTGCTCGATGAAATCGAAACCCGGCTGCTCACGGCGGACGTAGGCGTAGAAGCGACATCGGTGATCATCCGCAACCTCACCCAGAAAGTTGCCCGCAAGCAGCTGACTGACGCCCAGGCGCTGTACAAATCGTTGCAGGGTGAGCTTGCCGACATGCTTCGCCCTGTGGAGCAGCCACTGGTCATCGACAAGCAGCAGTCACCCTTCGTTATCCTGGTGGTCGGCGTGAATGGCGCGGGCAAGACCACCACCATCGGCAAGCTTGCCGCGCGCTTCCAGCGCGAAGGCAAAAAGGTGATGCTGGCAGCAGGCGATACCTTCCGGGCGGCTGCTGTAGAGCAGTTGCAGGTGTGGGGTGATCGCAACAACGTGCCGGTTATCGCGCAGCACACGGGCGCCGATTCCGCCTCGGTAATTTTCGACGCGGTTCAGGCGGCAAAGGCCCGCGGCATCGATGTACTGATCGCCGACACCGCCGGGCGGCTGCACACCAAGGACAACCTCATGGAGGAGCTGAAGAAGGTACGCCGTGTGATCGGCAAGCTGGACGAAGCCGCGCCTCATGAGGTGTTGCTGGTGCTGGATGCCGGCACCGGGCAGAACGCGATCAACCAGGCCAAGCACTTCAACCAGTCGGTGGCGCTTACCGGCCTGGCGCTGACCAAGCTGGACGGTACAGCCAAGGGCGGCGTCATCTTCGCACTGGCCAAGCAATTCGCCCTGCCGATTCGCTATATCGGCGTAGGCGAGGGCATCGACGACCTGCGTGCGTTTGAAGCCGAACCGTTCGTTCAAGCCCTGTTTGCCGAGCGTGACCACTCATGATCCGCTTCGAACAGGTCGGCAAGCGCTATGCGAATGGCCACGTAGGCCTGCATGAGCTGAGTTTTCGCGTGCGGCGCGGCGAATTTCTTTTCGTCACAGGGCACTCTGGTGCCGGTAAAAGCACGCTTTTGCGTTTGCTGTTGGCCATGGAACGCCCCACCAGCGGCAAGCTGCTGCTGGCCGGGCAGGACCTCGGGCAGATAAGCAACGCCCAGATTCCGTTCCTGCGCCGGCAGATCGGCGTGGTATTCCAGAACCACCAGCTGCTGTTCGACCGTACGGTGTTCAACAATATTGCCCTTCCGCTGCAAATTCTAGGCCTGTCCAAGGCCGAAATCGCCAAGCGGGTGGATGCCGCCCTGGATCGCGTATCGCTCGGCGACAAGGGCGATTTGTATCCGGGCGACCTGTCCACCGGCCAGCAACAGCGAGTGGGTATCGCCCGGGCGATCGTTCACAAGCCAGCCCTGCTGCTGGCGGACGAGCCCACGGGTAACCTCGACCCACGGCTGGCGGCGGAAATCATGGGCGTGTTCGAAGACATCAATCGGCTGGGCACCAGCGTGCTTATTGCCAGCCATGACCTTGCGCTTATCGCTCGCATGCGCCATCGCATGCTTACACTGCAGCGTGGCCGGTTGATCGGTGACGGGGAGGCTGGCCAATGAGCGCGACACGTAGCCCGAAGGTGTCCGACCGAGTGGCGCCGAAGCCTGCCGAGGCGGCACCTAAAAAACCGCGGCGCAATGACGACGATGATGGGCCGGACTTCAGCACCCTGTTCCGTGCCTGGCTTGAAAGCCATCGCGCCAGCCTGGCTGATAGCCTGAAGCGCCTGGGCCGGCACCCTATAGGTAGCCTGTTCACATGCCTGGTGATGGCTGTAGCGCTCAGTCTGCCCATGGGCCTGTCCTTGCTGCTCAAGAATGTGGAACGCTTGGGCGGCTCGTGGCAGCGCGCGGCGCAGATTTCTCTGTATATGCGCATGGAAGCCGGCAGCCGTGAAGGCGATGCGTTGGTCGAACAGGCCAAGGCGCTGGCCGGCGTAGCGGACGCCGAATTTATCAGCCGCGAGAAGGGCCTGGATGCCTTCCAGCAACAGTCAGGCCTGGGTGAAGCCATCAGAGAGCTTCCGGACAATCCGCTGCCGGGCGTTGTGGTGGTCACCCCGCGAGAAGTCGACAAGCCGGCCCTGGAAGCGCTGCGCGAGCAGTTGTCCCAGTTGCCCAACGTGGAACAGGCGCAGCTTGATCTGGTATGGGTCGAACGCCTTGCGGCCATTCTCAAACTGGGGGACCGTTTCGTCTTCGGCCTGGCAGTGCTGTTGATCTCGGCATTGTTGCTGGTGATCGGCAATACCATTCGGTTGCATATCGAGAACCGCCGGAACGAGATCGAGGTCATAAAGCTGGTCGGTGGCACCGACGCCTATGTACGCCGCCCCTTCCTTTATATGGGTGCCCTCTATGGCTTCGGCGCAGGCGTGCTGGCCTGGGCGGTACTCGCCTTCGGCCTGGATTGGCTCAACGGCGCGGTGGTCAACCTTGCCGGGCTTTATGGAAGTGATTTCGCGCTGGGCGGGGTTCCGGGTTCGGACGGGCTGTCCCTCTTGCTTGGTGCGGTATTGTTAGGGTATATCGGTGCGTGGATTGCAGTGGCGAGGCACCTCAGGGAGCTGGCGCCGCGATAACCACATTTCTGACGCCAAGGAACGCGCGCCCGGAACTCATCCCTGGCAGCGCGGTCTATTGGGTCGGCGCTCACAAGGCGCACATCTGTTTGTCGGAGGTTTTTGAATGACCACTTCATTGCAACCTGCGTATACGCTAGTCCCGGGGGCAAACCTCGAGGCCTACGTGCATGCGGTGAACAGCATCTCGCTGCTGACACCGGAGCGGGAGCGCGAACTGGCCGAAAAGCTCTACTACGATCAGGATCTCGACGCAGCGCGGGAGATGGTACTGGCCCACCTGCGCTTCGTGGTGCACATCGCACGCAGCTATTCCGGCTACGGGTTGGCCCAGGCCGACCTTATCCAGGAAGGTAACGTTGGCCTGATGAAGGCCGTCAAGCGCTTCAACCCTGAAATGGGCGTACGCCTCGTGTCCTTTGCCGTGCACTGGATCAAGGCGGAGATTCACGAATTCATCCTGCGCAACTGGCGCATCGTCAAGGTGGCCACCACCAAGGCGCAGCGCAAGCTGTTCTTCAACCTGCGCAGCCAGAAAAAACGCCTGGCCTGGCTGAACAACGACGAAGTACACCGTGTGGCCGAGAGCCTCGGCGTGGAGCCACGCGAAGTGCGTGAAATGGAGAGCCGCCTGACCGGCCAGGACATGGCGTTCGACCCGGCTGCGGAAGCGGACGACGACAGCGCGTTCCAGTCGCCTGCCAATTACCTCGAAGATCACCGTTACGATCCAGCGCGTCAGCTCGAAGACGCAGACTGGGCGGACAGCTCCACCAGCAACCTGCACGAAGCGCTGGAAGTACTGGACGAGCGCAGCCGCGACATCCTTTACCAGCGCTGGCTGGCTGAAGAGAAAGCCACGCTGCACGAGCTTGCCGCCAAGTACAACGTGTCGGCCGAGCGCATTCGGCAGCTGGAAAAGAACGCGATGACCAAGCTCAAGGGCGCTATCGCCGCTTGATGCCCGGGCCGGGCCCCTCCGCATCTTGGGGGGGCCGGGCCATCCTCTTCAGATACCCTCAGGTGCCGTCAATCCGCCCACGGCGCCGACCGGGCCTTGCCCAGGTTCGCCAGGTAATCGCTCCCTCCCAGTTGGCTCATCTGCTGGCGAATCCACGCAGCCCTTCTCAGCACATAGGGGCTAGGGCGTGCCGCGCTCCATTCTCGGGGCGCGGGCAGTACCGCGGCCAGTAGGCTGGCCTGTTGCCGAGATAGATTGGCAGCACTGGTATTGAAGTGATGCCGCGCCGCCGCTTCCGCGCCAAACACCCCGTCGTCCCATTCCGCGCTGTTGAGGTATACCTCAAGTATCCGTTGCTTGGGCCAAAGTACTTCGATCAGCACGGTGAACCAGGCTTCCAGGCCCTTGCGCAAATAGCTGCGCCCCGACCACAGAAAGAGGTTCTTGGACACCTGCTGGCTGAGCGTACTGGCGCCGCGAAGCGAACCGCCTCGTTCGTTATGAGTGAACGCAGCGCGGATCGCGGGGAGGTCGAACCCCCAATGGAATGGAAACTTCTGATCTTCGCCTGCAATGACCGCTACCTTGAGGTCATCCGGCAAGGTGTCCCAGGCGCGCCAGGTGCGCTGCAGGTCGATAGGTTGCCCATCGACCCAGGATTGCACCTTGCGCTCCACCATTAACGCGGTACCCGGTGGTGGCACCCAGCGCAACACCAGTACCAATGCCGCGCTGCCAATGGCGAACCACATCAGGAAGCGGCGAATGCGCTGCAGTAGAGTACCTAGCATAGTGAGCTTGGCCCGGCCGTGAGAGCGGGCCATTATACAGGCCCTGACGCTGTCGATCCGGACGGAGCTTTCATGTTGCGCAGTTTCCTGATGCTAGCCGCTTTCTTTGGCTTCACTGGCGTAGGCCTTGGCGCATTCGCCGCCCACGGCCTCAAGGGCAGGCTTTCCCCGGATTACCTGGCTATCTTCCAGACCGGGGTGCAGTATCAGCTGGTGCATGCGTTGGCGCTGCTGGGCGTTGCCGTGCTCGCAAACCTGTTGCCGGGGCGCCTTGTCACCTGGGCAGGCCTGCTGTTTTGCCTCGGCATCGTATTGTTTTCGGGCAGCCTTTACGCGCTCACCCTGAGCGGCGTGGCGCGCTTGGGCATCATTACGCCCTTCGGTGGCCTGGCGTTCCTGGCAGGCTGGGCGTGCCTGGGGCTTGCCGCCTGGCGCCTGGGCTGACGCGCGCGGTCGCAGGCGCCTTGGTCGGCGTGCGCGATCGGGCTAGAATGCACGCCCCACTTTTCGATGGCGCCCCACATGCGCATTCAGTTGAACGGAGACACCTTCGAGCTGCCTGACGGCGAAACCGTCGCTGGGCTGCTGGCTCGCATGGAACTGGCCGGGCGACGTGTCGCGGTCGAACTGAACCTGGACATCGTCCCCCGTGGCGAGCATGCCAGCACGCCGCTTAAAGAAGGCGACCAGGTAGAAGTGGTGCAGGCCATCGGCGGCGGTTAGGCGCCCCGTACCTGCAGCGCGTCTACCATCTACGAGGATCACCCATGAGCACATCCCGCAGCGACAAGCCGTTCGTTCTGGCAGGCCGTACCTATCAGTCCCGCCTGCTGGTAGGTACCGGTAAATACCGTGACCTGGAAGAAACCCGGCTGGCCATCGAAGCCTCTGGCGCCGAGATCGTCACGGTAGCGGTACGGCGTACCAATATCGGCCAGAATCCGGGCGAACCCAACCTTCTGGACGTACTGCCGCCGGACCGCTACACCATCCTGCCAAACACCGCCGGTTGCTACGATGCCACCGAAGCCGTGCGCACCTGCCGCCTGGCCCGGGAACTGCTCGATGGCCACAAGCTGGTGAAGCTCGAAGTGCTGGCCGACCAGAAAACCCTTTTCCCCAACGTGATCGAAACCCTCAAGGCCGCTGAAGTATTGGTCAAGGAAGGTTTCGACGTGATGGTGTACACCAGTGATGACCCGATCATCGCGCGCCAGCTGGCCGAAATCGGCTGCATTGCAGTAATGCCGCTCGCAGGCCTGATCGGTACTGGCCTGGGCATCTGCAACCCCTACAACCTGCAGATCATCCTGGAAGAAGCCAAGGTGCCGGTGTTGGTCGACGCGGGAGTGGGCACAGCTTCGGACGCCACCATTGCCATGGAGCTGGGCTGCGAAGCCGTGCTGATGAATTCGGCGATTGCCCATGCACAGCACCCCGTACAAATGGCCGAAGCCATGAAACACGCGATCATCGCCGGCCGCTTGGCCTGGTTGGCCGGTCGCATGCCGAAAAAACTCTATGCCAGCGCCTCTTCGCCGCTGGATGGCCTGATCAAGTAAGAGCCTTCATGACTGATTCGCACTCTACCCCGGCTGATGCCGAGGGCACCCCGGCGCACCACCGCACCATCAAAAGCTTCGTGATGCGTGCCGGGCGCATGACCGAAGGGCAACAGCGTGGCCTTGACCAAGGTGGGCCGCTGTTCATCCTGCCGCTGGCCGACGCTCCGGTCGACTTCGACAAGGTATTCGGCCGTGTTGCGCCGCGCACGCTGGAGATCGGTTTCGGCATGGGCCATTCCTTGCTGGAGATGGCCGCAGCAGCGCCGGAGCAGGACTTCATCGGCGTTGAAGTTCACCGTCCCGGCGTGGGCGCGCTGCTCAATGGTGTACTGGGCCAGGGGCTGAACAACGTTCGGGTGTTCGATTGCGATGCCATCGAAGTACTCAAGCGCTGCGTGGCCGATGCTAGCCTGGATCGCCTGCTGTTGTTCTTCCCCGACCCTTGGCACAAGAGCCGCCATCACAAGCGCCGAATCGTGCAGCCAGCGTTCGCCGAGCTGGTGCGCAGCAAACTCAAGCCCGGCGGCGTGCTGCACATGGCGACGGATTGGGAAGCCTATGCCGACCATATGCTTGAGGTGATGAACGCAGCGCCCGGCTACCGCAACCAGGCCAGTGATGGCCGCTGGGTAGAGCGCCCGAGCGAGCGCCCGGTGACCAAGTTCGAACGCCGCGGCGAACGGCTGGGCCATGGCGTGTGGGACCTGAAGTTCGAGCGGGTGGAATAACCCGAATCACTGTACGAGGGGTCGAAGACCCCGAACCTGGCTTGGCCCCACAGCAATCCACCTGCTGCTACTTTTTGTCGGCTACCACGCCAATCAGTACCAGCACCACAAGCAGCACGGGTGCCAGGCTGTAGTTGTTGAACTGCTGCAGCCCCTTGAGTACCCACGGCGTGGCATAGATGAGCGCTGCGCCGCTGCCTACCATGCAGGCCAATGCCATGGCCGGTATGCGCAATATCCCGCCCATGCTGCCGACTTTCTGTTCGCCCCAGGCCTTTACCCGGGCGCCGAACAGCACGAGCACGCAGCCGACCAGGGCCAGGGCGATTTCCGAAAGGTTGCCTCGGCACCAGCGTGACATCGTTGAAAGCAGCTCCAGAAGCATGTCCATCCGGGGTCCTCAGGTCAAAAACAGTTGCAGAAGGTCATTCAGGAACAGCTGGCCCCGCTCCGTCGCCGCCAGCCGCTCCGGTTCGACGCGCAACAAGCCTTTTTGTTCGGCGGCCCGGCGGCCTTCTTCCAGCGCAGCCAGCGGCAACCCGGTGCGCTCGGGAAAGAGCGCCGCAGGTACACCCTCGGTCAAGCGCAAGGCATTCATCAGAAATTCGAACGGCAACTCTTCGGGTGCCAGAACCTTTTCGCCCGCCAGGTACGGCTTGGCAAGGTTCAGGTAGTCCTTGGGCAACCGGGTTTTCCAGGTGCGTCGCACACTGCCGTCCGCGCCGGTGAGCTTGCCATGGGCGCCAGCGCCGATCCCGATGAAATCACCGAAGCTCCAGTAATTGAGGTTGTGCCGCGCGGGGCGCCCGGGGCGAGCGTAGGCCGACACTTCGTATTGGGCAAAGCCTGCGCTGGCCAACAATGCCTGGCCGGCCTCCTGGATGTCCCAGAGAATGTCGTCTTCGGGCAGCTGTGGCGGCTGGTTCCAGAACACCGTGTTGGGTTCGAGCGTAAGCTGGTACCAGGACAGGTGCGTGGGCGCCAAAGCGATGGCCTGGCGCAAGTCGTCCAATGCTTCCTCCTGACTCTGGCCGGGCAAGCCATGCATCAGGTCCAGGTTGAAGTTATCAAAGCCGGCCCGGCGCGCCATCTCCGCGGCCCGCAGTGCTTCATCTCCGCTATGAATACGCCCCAGCGCCTCGAGCTTGTCGGCCTGGAAGCTTTGGATGCCGATGGACAGCCGATTGATGCCCAGCTTGCGGTAGGCAACGAACTTATCCTGCTCGAACGTGCCGGGGTTGGCCTCCAGGGTGATTTCCACGTCCGGCGCCATGGGGATCCGGGCGCGCAGGCCTTCCAGCAATCGCCCAAGCGCCGCTGCACTGAACAGGCTGGGCGTGCCGCCACCGAAGAAGATGGAGGTCAGTGGCCGCCCCAGCGCAGCGGGCAGGTCGCGGTCGAAGTCGTCCAGCAGTGCGCTGACGTAGGCGTCCTCAGGTAACTCTGGCCCGGCTGCGTGCGAATTGAAATCGCAGTAGGGGCATTTGCGTACGCACCACGGGATGTGGATATACAGCGCCAGCGGTGGTAGCTCGATCATGGGTTTCACGCAAGGCCCAGGCGCTGGCGAAGCAGGGCCATTGCCCGGGCGCGGTGGCTGATCCGGTTTTTCTCTTCAGGCGAGAGCTCGGCGCTGGAGCAGTCGCGCTCCGGTACCCAGAACAGCGGGTCGTAACCGAAGCCGTTGGCGCCGCTGGCGGCAGGCAGAATGCGCCCGTGCCACAGGCCCTCGCAAAGGACAGGCAGTGGGTCATCGGCATGGCGCACCAGCGCCAGCACGCACACGAACTGCGCGCCACGCCCCGCATCGGGCACCCCTTCAAGGGCAGACAGCAACTTGGCGTTGTTCGCCGCATCGCCTTGGCCATCGGCATACCGCGCTGAATAAATGCCCGGCGCGCCGCCCAGGTAATCTACCGCCAGCCCGGAATCATCCGCCAGGGCCGGTAACCCGGACAGGCGCGACGCATTGCGAGCCTTGAGAATCGCGTTCTCGACAAAGGACAACCCGGTTTCTTCCGGTTCGACCTGGCTGAATTCGCCTACCGAGCGCAGCTGAACGCTGCTCCCCAACATGGCCTGAAGTTCTTTGAGTTTGCCGGCGTTATGGCTGGCAAGTACCAACTGAGTGATGTTCATCATAAATAGATAGCTGCTTGATAAGCGACCGGCGCCGAGGCGCCGGAAATAGCGGGAGCATGCCCCGGGGTGGCCGTGGCGGCAAGCGCATCGGCCGGGCGGTCACACGGCCATGTGTTCCGGGCGCAACTGAGGGCTGCTGAGGCGATAGATACCGATCTCGCCTAGCAAGTTGGGCCACAGGCGGCTGGCCCAGCCATGGCGGTGCAGGCGGTCGACGGCCAGGCGGTCGAGCACCTGTGCGTCACGCTCGCGGCACAGGTTCTCGAAGTCTTCGAAGGTGCAGAAGTGGATGTTCGGGGTGTTGTACCACGTGTAGGGCAGGAACTCCGACACCGGCATGCGGCCTTTGGTGGCCAGGTACCAGCGGCACCGCCAGTGGCCGAAATTGGGGAAGGTGATGATGCACTGCCGGCCTACCCGCAGCATCTCTTCGAGGATCCGGTCGGGATACTCGACGGCCTGCAGGGCTTGCGTCATCACCACCACATCGAAGCTGTTGCTGGCGAAGTTGCCCAGCCCCTTGTCCACGTTCTGCTCGACGACGTTCACGCCCTTGCGCACGCATTCATTGATGTTGCCCGGGTCGATTTCCAGGCCGTAGCCGGTCACACCCTTGTGGTCCCGCAACCATGCGAGCAACTCACCGTTGCCGCAGCCCAGGTCGAGTACCCGGCTGCCGGCCGGTATCCATTCCTGGATGATTTCCAGATCGGCTCTCATGGGCACCTCAAATCACAATACGGTTCATGTAGCTGGAAAACGCCTGCAGGTAGCGCGGGATAGGAATCAGGAACGCATCGTGGCCCTGGGGCGCGTCGATTTCGAGGTAGGACACGTTCTTGCGCGCCGCCATCAGGGCATCGACGATCTCACGCGAGCGTGCCGGCGAGAATCGCCAGTCCGTGGTGAAGGACATGATGCAAAAGTCGGCGCTTGCGTTGGCCAGGGTTTTGGCCAGGTCATCGCCGTGCGCAGCGGCAGGGTCGAAGTAGTCCAGTGCCTTGGTCATCAGCAAGTAGGTGTTGGCGTCGAAACGGCCCGAGAACTCTTCGCCCTGATACCGCAGGTAACTTTCTACCTGGAAGGCAACGCTGTGGAAATCGTAGGCCAGTTGGTCGTGCTTGAGCTCACGGCCGAATTTCTCGCCCATGGAGTCATCCGACAGGTAGGTGATATGGCCTACCATGCGCGCCAGCATCAGCCCGCGCTTGGGGATCACGCCTTCGGCCTGGAAATCACCACCATGGAATTCGGGATCGGACAAAATGGCCTGCCGGGCCACTTCGTTGAACGCAATGTTCTGGGCGGACAGTTTAGGTGCCGAGGCGATGGCCACGCAGTGACGCAGGCGCTCCGGGTAGCTGATCGACCATTGCAGCGCTTGCATGCCACCCAGGCTGCCGCCCACCACGGCGGCCCATTGGCGGATGCCCAGGAGGTCGGCAAGGCGCGCCTGGCTGTTTACCCAGTCTTCCACGGTAAGCACCGGGAAGTTGGCGCCGAACGGCGTGCCGGTAGCAGGGTCGATACTGCCCGGGCCAGTAGAGCCGTTGCAGCCACCGAGGTTGTTCAGGGCCACTACAAAGAAGCGGCGAGTATCGATGGGCTTGCCTGGGCCAATGGCGCTGTCCCACCAGCCGGGCTTGCGGTCGGCTTCGCTATGGTAGCCCGCGGCGTGGTGATGCCCGGAAAGGGCGTGGCAGATCAATACGGCGTTACTGGCGTCGCTGTTGAGCTGGCCGTAGGTTTCGTAAATCAGCTCGTAGGCGGCCAGCGAGCGCCCACAGGCCAACGGCAATGGCTCGCTGAACGTCGCTAGTTGCGGTGTGACCAAACCGACGGAATCTTCGGGGAAGACTGTGGACATCGACCCTGCTCTCACTCAAATGAGGCGTAAGGATAAGGAGGGGGGGCAGAGGGGGCAAGCGCCTTCGCCGCGGCGCTTGCCAGTAGCGCGCTGCGGCGAGCAGCGCAGGCACGTTATCAGATGAGTGTGCGCAGGATCTGCGGCATGCCAGTCATGGCGGCAAGGTTGTTGATTACCAGCATGTCCAGCAGCTTGAGCACCATGAATGCCAGGATCGGGGAGATATCCAGGCCCCCCAGGTTTGGCAGCAGGCGGCGGAAAGGCGCCAGCACCGGTTCGCAGATCTGATTGACCAGTTCCGCGCCCGGGTTATGGCTGGCCGGGGCCACCCACGACAGGATCACGCTGATGATCATGGCGAAGAAGAAGATATTCAGGAACAGCGCCGTCACGCCAATGATCGACCAGATCAACAACTGCAACGGGTTGCCCGTGGTGCCATAGGCCAGCAGCAGGGTGAGGGCCATGATCACCATCTGGATGATGATCGCCAGCAACAGCGACGACATGTCTAGCCCGAACAGGCTGGGCACGATCCGCCGCAACGGGCGCAGCAGCGGCTGGGTAGCGCGTACGGCAAACTGGCTCAGCGGGTTGTAGAAGTCCGCCCGTACCAGTTGCAGCACGAAGCGCAGCAGAACAATCAGCAGGTAAAGGCTGCCCAGGGTTTGCAGCACGTAAATCAGTGCGGTGTTCAATCCAATCATCTAACGCTCCTTAGTGGGCGAGTTGTTCTGCCAGTTCTTTCGAGCGATGGGCTGCCGCACCCAGAGCCTGTTCCACCAGTGCCTCGAAACCGCCGGCCTGGAAGGACTTGATCGCCGCTTCGGTGGTGCCTGCCGGAGAGGTTACCCGACGGCGCAGCTCAGCGGCATCCACATCGCTGTCGGCCGCCATGCGCGCAGCACCAACGGCTGTTTGCAGGGTGAGCCTGGCGGCGGTTTCGCGGGGCAGGCCAAGGGCTTCCCCGGCCTGGGTCATGGCTTCGATCAGGAGGAAGAAGTACGCCGGGCCGCTGCCAGATACCGCCGTTACGGCGTCCAGTTGCTGTTCGCTTTCCAGCCACAATGCCATGCCCACGGCGCCGAGCAGCTGCTGGGCGTCACGCTTTTGCTCTTCGCTCACCTGAGCCGTGGCATACAGGCCGCTGGCACCTTCACGTACCAACGCCGGGGTGTTGGGCATGCAGCGTACGATAGGGCACTCACCGAGCCAGGCGTGCAGGCTGGCGCAGGTAATGCCTGCGGCAATCGACGCAACCAGTTGGCCCGGGCGCAGTGCGGGGCGCAAGGCTTCGCACACAGCCTTCATGGCCTGGGGTTTGACGGCGAGTACCACGATGTCGGCATTGTTCGCCGCCGCGGCGTTGTCTTCGAACGTGGCGATGCCATAGGCCGCGGCGATGCGTTCGCGGGTGTCCTGGCCTGGATCGCTGGCCGTGAGCCGGCTGGCCTCGACGCCCTCGGCGCGCAGGCCACCGATCAAGCTCGCTGCCATGTTGCCGGCGCCGATGAAGGCGATACGTGGTGTGCTCATGAAAATTCCTGTGATCGGGTAGTCAGGCGGTGGGTTCAGGCTTGCTGTAGTCGCGGGCGCCGAACAGTGCGGTACCAATGCGAACCCAGGTCGCGCCCTGGCTGATCGCGGCCTCGAGGTCGTCACTCATGCCCATGGACAGGGTATCCAGTGCGCCATCGAGGCTGTCGCGCAAGGCCCGCACGCGCGCGAAAGTAGCGTTCTGTTCGTCAATGCTCATGCCGGGCTCGGGAATGGCCATCAAGCCCCGCAGGCAGATGCCTGGTAGCCTGGCAACCGCAGCGGCCAGGGCGGCAAGCTCGGCGGGTTCACACCCGGCCTTGCTGGCCTCGCCGCTGATGTTCACCTGCAGGCATACGTTAAGGGGCGGAAGATGGGCAGGCCGTTGTTCGGCCAGGCGTTGGGCAACTTTCAGCCGGTCTACCGAATGCACCCAGTGAAAGTGCTCGGCAATGGCTTTGGCCTTGTTGGACTGGATAGGCCCGATGAAATGCCAGGTAAGGTCCAGGTCCGCCAGTTCGGCTTGCTTGGCCAGCGCCTCTTGAAGGTAGTTTTCGCCGAAATGCCGTTGCCCCGCCGCATGAGCTTCGCGTACGGCCTGGGCCGGCTTGGTCTTGCTCACCGCCAGCAGGTTCACGCTGCCGGGCGCCCTGCCCGCGGCTTGAGTGGCGGCACCGATTCGCGCGATCACCGAGGAAAGGTTGTCTGCTATGGTGGACATTGACTTGGCGCCAGCGGCTTTAGGGGTCAGCGGCATTCTACCTGCTTGTCTGTATTTGGGGAGTCTCATGGACATTACTGAGTTGTTGGCCTTCAGCGCGAAGCAAGGTGCCTCGGATTTACACCTTTCCGCCGGGCTGCCGCCCATGATTCGCGTGGATGGCGACGTTCGCCGCATCAACCTGCCGCCGCTGGATCACAAGGCCGTGCAGGCCTTGATCTACGACATCATGAATGACAAACAACGCCAGGATTTCGAAGAGTTCATGGAAACGGACTTCTCTTTCGAAGTGCCGGGTGTCGCGCGCTTCCGGGTGAACGCATTCAACCAGAACCGTGGGGCCGGCGCGGTATTTCGGACCATCCCCTCCAAAGTGCTGAGCATGGATGACCTGGGCATGGGTGATGTGTTCCGGCGCATCACCGATGTGCCGCGGGGGCTGGTGCTGGTAACCGGGCCCACGGGGTCGGGCAAGTCCACTACCTTGGCGGCAATGATCGACTACCTGAACAACAACAAGCATCACCATATTCTTACGATCGAAGACCCGATCGAGTTCGTTCACGAATCGAAGAAATGCCTGGTGAACCAGCGTGAGGTGCATCGCGATACGCTCGGCTTTTCCCATGCGCTGCGCTCGGCGCTGCGGGAAGACCCGGACGTGATCCTGGTAGGGGAGATGCGGGACCTGGAAACCATTCGGCTGGCGTTGACCGCCGCGGAAACCGGCCACCTGGTGTTCGGCACCCTGCACACCACCTCGGCGGCCAAAACCATCGACCGCGTGGTGGATGTGTTCCCGGCCGAAGAGAAGTCGATGGTGCGCTCGATGCTGTCCGAATCACTGCAGGCGGTGATCTCTCAAACCCTGCTGCGAAAGATCGGCGGGGGGCGAGTGGCGGCCCACGAGATCATGATCGGCACGCCCGCCATCCGTAACCTCATCCGGGAGGACAAGGTCGCCCAGATGTATTCGGCCATCCAGACGGGCGGATCGCTTGGCATGCAGACGCTGGATGCCTGCCTCAAGGACTTGCTGTCCAAGGGCCTGATTGCCAAGGATGCGGCCCGGGAAAAAGCCAAGAACCCTGAAAGCCTGTAAACCGTGCCCTCTTTAACGAGGGCGGGCTTCAGCGCTGGGTGATACGCAAGGTGGTAGCAGCGGGCTGCTTCGGCAACACCCGCTTGGCCACTACGTAATGAGCTTTCCAGTACGGCTTGTTCAAGGTGTCGATAGACACCGCCTTGCCACGGCGCGGGGCATGGATGAACTTGTCGTCACCCAGGTAGATCGCGACGTGATTCACCTGGCGGCCCTTGATGTTGAAGAACAGCAGGTCGCCGGGCTTGAGGTCTTCCCGGGCAACTTTCACCCCGTGGCCGTCGGCCATGGCGTTGGAGGTTCTGGGCAGGTCGATGGCTTTTACGTCATTGAAGGCGTATTTCACCAGGCCGCTGCAGTCGAAGCCCTTGCTTGGGCTGCTGCCCCCCCATTTGTACGGCGTACCCAGTACCTGAACGGCGCGGCTGAGCACGGCATTGCTCTGGCTGTTCTGCCGGGCGGACATCTGGGCAGCCGCTACCTGAGCGGAATGGATACCAGCCTTGCGCGGAGCATGGCGGGGAGCGCGGGGCGCGGATTCGGTTTCGCCAGCCTGAGCGGTGTAACCCGAAAAACTCGAAGGCAGCGGTTGCTCACGGTTAGAGGCGTAAGCGGCCAGGGGACATAAAAGGCAAACTGTCAGCCATGTCTTGATTAGTAGGTGCATTAGGCAGGGCTCGATGATGTGGCGCGCAACTTTATAACAGCTTTTTTCCCTGTTTTTGACCCGCTGGTCGATCCGCGAACGTGCTACGGCGAACCCTGAACAGGGTTTTATGTCTATGACATCCACCTAGCCCCCGGTTTAGCCGGCTTCGCTCACGCTTTATACTGCGTTACCGCTTGTCGGGTAACCGCCGGAAAGTCACACTTTCTTCCACAAATTTTAATAATCGAGAGCGAAGTCAGCCTCTATGAATACCTATCAACCCGAGCCCAGGCTTCAAGACACGCACAGCATTGTGTTCGGCTATGCCTTGTGGATTTTCGGCTTCACGGGGGCTCACCGCTTTTACTATGGCAAGCCGGTGACCGGCACGATCTGGCTGTTGACCCTCGGGTTACTGGGTATCGGCTGGTTGATCGACCTGTTCCTGATCCCCGCCATGGATCGCCAGGCAGACCTGCGTTTCCATAGCGGCCCGCTGGACTACAACATCGCTTGGTTGCTGTTGACCTTTCTCGGGCTTTTCGGGGTACACCGCCTTTACCAGCGCAAATGGATCACGGCGGTGCTGTACTTCTTCACCGGTGGGCTGTTCGTGGTGGGAATTCTTTACGACTTCTGGACGCTCAACGACCAGATTTCGCTGAAGAACCGCGAAGCGTATCGCGGCTGATCTCAGGGATGCGACTCGCCGGGGTATCACCTCCGCCGGCAAGCCACGCCGCAGCAGCCTTTACGATTCGTGGCTGATGTGCCCGTCCACGATCGTGTAACGCACCGCGCCCGGGAGGCAGTGGCCCGCGAAGGGGTTGTTTTCCCCACGCGAATGCCAACGCTCGCCCGCCAGGGTGCTGGCGGCAGGATCGAACAGCAACAGGTCTGCCGGGCCACCCACTTTCACTTCCCCGGCAGGCAGGCGCAGTGCCTGAGCCGGGCCTGCGGTGAGGCGGGCCAGCAATGTGGGCAAATCCAGCAACCCTTCTTCTACCAAAGTCAGTGCAAGCGGCAGCAATAGCTCCACGCTGCTGATGCCTGGCTCGGTCGCGCCGAACGGCGCCTGTTTGGCGTCGCGTTCATGCGGTTGATGATGGCTGGAGATTGCCTGGATGACACCGGCTTTCACTGCTTCACGCAGCCCGTCGCGGTCTGCCCGGGTGCGTAATGGCGGCTGCACGTGGTACAGGCTGGAGAAGCCGGTCAATGCCTCATCGGTGAGGATCAACTGGTACAACGCCACGTCCGCGGTAACCGGCAAGCCACGTGCCTGAGCCTGGGCGATCATTTCGGCGCCACGGGCCGTGGTCAACTGGCTGAAATGCGCCCTTACACCGCTTTGCTCCACAAGCAACAAGTCTCGCGCCAGCGCAACGGTTTCGGCCGTTTCCGGTATCCCCGACAAGCCGAGGAAGCTCGCCGTGGGGCCTTCGTGCGCCAGGCCGCCGGCCGCCAGGTCCCGATCCTGGGAGTTGAAGACAACGGTCAGGTCGAAGGTGGCGGCGTATTCCAGCGCCCGGCACAGCGTGCGCGTGTTGCTAAAGCTGTTCAGGCCATTGCCGAAGGCCACGCAGCCTACATCCCGCAATGCAACCAGCTCGGCCAGCTGCTCGCCCTCCAGGCCTTTGCTCAGTGCGCCGATGGGGTACACCTTGCAGTGACCGGCGTCGCGGGCGCGGTCGAGGATCAGTTCGGCCACGGCGGAGGTGTCCAGCACCGGGCGGGTCAGCGGAGGGCAGCACAACGAGGTCACGCCACCCGCGGCCGCAGCCCGGGTTTCGCTGGCGATGCTGCCCTTGCGGCTGTAGCCTGGCTCGCGCAGCGCAACGTTGAGGTCTACCAGCCCCGGCGCGGCCACCAGCCCTTGAGCGGCGATCTGCCGCGCCGGTGCGAAGCCTGCCGGGGCGGCGCCGATAGCCAGTACCTTGCCGTTTTCCACATGGAGGTCGGACAGCTGATCCAGGCCCGACGCCGGGTCGATAAGCCGGGCGCCGATAATGCTTAAACTCACTGCACGTTCTCCTGCTCGAACTGCCGTTGGGCTGCTTGGCCGCTCATGGCCATGGACAGCACCGCCATACGCACGGCAATGCCGTAGGTGACCTGGTTGAGGATGACAGATTGTGGGCCGTCGGCCACTGCCGACTCGATCTCTACGCCGCGGTTGATCGGCCCTGGGTGCATCACGATCGCATCGGGCCGCGCCAGTGCCAGGCGCTGAGTAGTCAAGCCGAACAGCCGATAGAATTCGCCTTCGCTGGGCAGCAACCCGCCCTGCATGCGCTCACGTTGCAGCCGCAGCATGATGACCACGTCCACGTCCTTGAGCCCCTGGGCCAGGTCGGTATAGACCTTAACGCCATACTGCTCCACGCCGACCGGCAGCAGGGTTTTCGGGCCTATCACCCGGATGTCGGGGCACCCCAGGGTTTTCAGCGCGATCATGTTGGAACGCGCCACCCGGGAGTGGAGGATATCGCCCACGATCGCCACCGACAGGTTTTCGAACCCACCCTTGTGCCGGCGAATGGTGAGCATGTCGAGCATGCCTTGGGTAGGGTGCGCATGGCGGCCATCGCCCCCGTTGATCACGGCCACATCAGGCGACACGTGTTCAGCGATGTAATGGGCTGCGCCGGAGTCTGCGTGGCGCACCACAAACATGTCGGCGGCCATAGCCTCTAGGTTGCGCAAGGTATCGAACAGCGTTTCGCCCTTGCTGGTGGAGGACGTGGACACGTTCAGGGTAATCACGTCTGCGGACAGCCGTTGCGCCGCCAGTTCGAACGTGGTGCGGGTGCGCGTGGAGTTCTCGAAGAACACGTTGCACACGGTCTTGCCGCGCAGCAAGGGGACCTTTTTGACCGCCCGGGCGCCTACCTCGAGAAACGAGTCGGCGGTGTCCAGAATCTCGGTCAGCAATTCCCGGGGCAATCCGTCCAGAGACAGGAAATGCCGCAGTTGGCCCTGATCGTTCAGTTGCAAGGGGCGCTTGGCATGGGTCGGGTTCATCGAGGAGACTCTTGAAGGCCGGAGGCAGGCTCAACAACCTGCTGCTCCAGGGAAAGCGGGGAAGGGCCGAGCAATTTTACCCGTTCGTTCGGCGCCAGCGACAGGGTTACCCCGGCAATGTCCGGCCGGATGGGCAACTCGGCAGCATTCAGGTCCACCAGGCTGACCAGTGTCACGCTGGCAGGCCGGCCGTAATCGAACAGTTCGTTCAAGGCAGCCCTGATGGTCCGGCCGCTCATCAGCACGTCGTCAACGAGAATGAGGTGCTGACCTTCGATTTCGAACGGCAGGTCCGACGGGCGCACTTGAGGGTGCAGCCCGTTCTGGCTGAAATCATCCCGATAAAAGGACACGTCGAGGGTGCCGAATGCGCTGGCGATGCCCATCTCCTCGAGCAACGCCTGGGTCACCCAGACCCCGCCAGTACGTATGCCGATGAAACGTGGCGCCTCGATACCACGGGCTTGAAGCCGCGTGCGCAGGTCGATGGCCATTTGACGGATGAGGTCCGCAGGGTTCGGTAGGGTCATGCAGGCTCCAATCGGCCGCGGCCAGCGGCCCGGCAGGGGTCAGAAATCAGAGAGTTGCGCGGCGTTGGCTTCCAGCCAGCCCTCCAGTAGCAGCCGCGCAGCGATGGCGTCCACTGGGTTGTCTCGGTAGCTGTGGGTGCGTTGGCCTCGGGCCATGCGCTCGCCCTTCGCTTCGAAGGTGGTCAGGCGCTCGTCATGGGTGTGTACCGGCAGGTTGAAGCGGCCATTGAGCTGGCGGGCGAAGCGCTCCGCACGGGCGCTCATGTCGCTTGGGCTGCCATCCATGTTCAGCGGCAGCCCCACCACCAGCGCATCGGGCTTCCATTCCTTGATCAGGGCTTCCACCTTGAGCCAGTCGGGCACGCCGTTCTGTGCCTTGAGTACGCACAGCTCACGGGCCTGGCCGGTGATCACCTGGCCCACGGCGAGGCCGATCTGCTTGCTGCCGTAGTCGAACCCCAGAAGCAGACGCACGGCCATCAGGCGTGCCCCGCCTGGCTGGTCAGCAGGCTCAGGTTTACACCCAGGCGCGCGGCGGCTGCGCTAAGGCGCTGTTCGCTGGCCACGGAGAACAGGATGTCGGGGTCGAACGGGCAAGTCAGCCAGGCGTTTTCGGCCATTTCGCTTTCGAGCTGGCCTGCCTCCCAGCCGGCATAGCCCAGGGTGATCAGGCTGTTGGCCGGGCCGCTGCCATCGGCGATCGCGAACAGCACATCCTGAGACGTGGAGAGGGAAATCCCGCCCAGGTCTACGGTAGCCTCGTATACGGGCCCGCTGGTGTGCAATACGAAGCCGCGGTCCATTTGTACCGGCCCGCCGCCATATACGGGCACCAACTGTGCCGAAAGCGGTGGCGTCGCCTCTGGCCGGAGCTGCTCGAGAATATCCGCCAGGTTCAGCTCTTGGGGCCGGTTCACCACCAGCCCCATGGCGCCACGGTCCGTGTGCTCGACGATGTACGTGAGGGTCTGGGCGAAGTTCGGATCGGCCATGTGCGGCATGGCGATCAGGAACTGATGCTTGAGGTAGCTCGTTTCAAGGGTTTTCATAGGCGTAGTGTGGCGCTGCCTCGATATGCTTACAAGCGATGGACTGTCACTAGTTACTGGACAACCGGTCGCCTTTGGCGAACCGCCATGTCCTGATGATTTCGAGCCGATCGATGTCCGAAAGGTCCCCGGTGAACGGCGCGAAGGGTGCCGCCAGGCGCACGATACGTTGGGCTGCTTCGTCCAGCAGGGGCTGGCCGGAGGATTCGAGTATCAGCACTTCGTATAGCGAGCCGTCGCGGTTGATCGACACCAGCATGCGCAGGCTGCCGTAGATCTGCTGCTGGCGCGCACGCTCGGGGTAGTTCAGGTTGCCGACGCGTTCAACCTTCTTGCGCCAGTCTTCCTTGTACCAGGCGCCCTTGTCACGCATGGTCGAGGCTGCACTCAAGCGATAGATGCGAGGGCGTTTGGCGTAGGCCTGCTGCTCGTTCGACAGCTCTGCTTCAAGGCTGGCGATCTCGCTGGACAGCTGCGAGCTGTCGAAATCGGGGGTGGTGACCTTGGGTTTTTCGTCCGCGGGTTGCTGCTGCGGGCGCGCTTCGACCTTGCGTGGTTGCACGGTGGTGGTGGCCACGGCCTTGGTTTTCTGCGGCGCCTGCTCACGTACGGGGCGTGGTGCCGGTGGCGGGGTGACCTTGTTGATCTGTTCGCTCTGGAAGGGCGCGACCTCTGTGGTTTTGGGCACCGCATTGTGTTCGAGCGTGCCGCTGCCCTGCTGATTGTCCTGGGCCAGGAAGTCCGCTTTTTCGGGCGCCTTGTCGCTCTTGAAGGTCGACAAGGTGATTTCCAGCGTTTTGCTGATCTGGGCAGGGGGCTCCAGGCTGAAACTGACGCCGAGAATCACCGCCAGGTGCAACAAAGCGGCGACGAACAAGGCAAAGCCCAGGCGGTCTGCCGGGCGGGCCGCCTTGGGCGCAAGCTTTGAGGAAATGTCGGTAAAGCTGGTCATCGGCTATATGGAGCCCACACCGCTGGGAGTCGAATGGCGGAGCATCATACCGCAAATGCCCCGCTTCGGTGCCGCCGCTGGTAGGCGGGCGGCAGGATGCATCAGCGGCTTTGCAGCTTGCGCTCGATCGCGTCCATCAGCAGGCCGCCGATATTCGTGCCGTAGGCTGCGTCGATTTCACGGGCGCAGGTAGGGCTGGTCACGTTGATTTCGGTCAGGTAGTCGCCGATTACGTCCAGGCCCACGAACAGCAGCCCTCTTTCGCGCAGGCTGGGCCCCACCTGGGCGGCGATCCAGCGGTCACGGTCCGAGAGTGGGCGCGCTTCGCCACGGCCGCCTGCGGCCAGGTTGCCTCGGGTTTCACCTGCGGCAGGGATCCGGGCCAGGCAATAATCCACCGGCTCGCCGTCGATCATCAGGATGCGCTTGTCGCCCTCGGCAATGGCCGGGATGTACTTCTGCGCCATGGTCTGGTGGGTGCCATGAACCGTCAGCGTTTCGAGGATCACCGAGAGGTTCGGATCGCCCTGGCGGTGGCGGAAGATGGATGCACCGCCCATTTCATCCAGCGGCTTGAGAATCACGTCGCCGTGTTCGGCCACGAAGTCGCGGATGATGTCCTGGCGCCGGCTAACCAATGTTGGCGGGTTGCACTGCGGGAACTGGGTGGCGAACAGCTTTTCGTTGCAGTCGCGCAGGCTTTGCGGCTTGTTGACCACCAGCACGCCGGCCCGCTCCGCTTGTTCCAGGAAGTACGTGGCGTACACGAACTCGATATTGAACGGCGGATCCTTGCGCATCAGGATCACGTCCAGGTCTTGCAGGGCGATGTCCTGGGCGGCTTCCAGCTCGTACCAATGCTCCGGGTCAGCGAACACCTTCAAGCTCGCGGCCTTTGCCCGTGGCTGCCCGTTGGCCTGGTACAGGTCTGGCAGCTCCATGTAGGTCAGCTCCCAGCCCCGCGCCTGAGCGGCGAGCAAGAGCGCCAGCGACGTGTCTTTCTTGTAGTTGATACGCGAAATGGGGTCCATGACGATGCCGACGCGAATGGGCATGGTGGTGTGTCTCCAGGCAGAATGGCAGGCTTTGATGGCCGTCAGGGTGGCCCGCTCAACCGTGCTGGTCAAGGGCGCCTGCAAGGGCGCCTGCAAGGGCGCGGCATGGAAGCCGCCTCAAGACTGTGCTAAAAAGCTCCGAGGCCCGCGCGTGACGCCCCGCAGCGGCGCATGGGCCACCCGCCGACGAAACCGAACGAGCGATCATGGAACAGCATTCGCGAACGTATTCGCGGAACTTGAAGGTCATGGTGGTCGATGATTCCAAGACCATCCGCCACACCGCTGAGACACTGCTCGAGCAGGTGGGGTGCGAGGTCGTCACCGCGGTGGACGGTTTCGATGCCTTGGCGCAATTGGCCGATCACGCTCCCAGAATCGTGTTCATCGACGTGATGATGCCTCGCCTCGATGGCTATCAGGCCTGCCAACTCATCAAACAGAACCCCCGCTTCTCTGGAACTTCAGTAATAATGCTGTCGTCTCGCGAAGGTCTGTTCGACCGGGCCCGTGCGCGCGCCGTGGGCGCCGACCGGTTCCTCACCAAGCCGTTCGACCGAGCCTCGCTGCTTGAAGCAATCCGTGCCGAGGTGCCGGAGTTCCAGCCTTTGCCAACCTGACGGCGAGCGCGAAAGCGTTGATGCAGACGTCAATTCATAACCGAACGAGGACCAGCATGGCTCGAATCCTGATCATCGATGACTCGCCGACCGAATTGCAGAAACTGACCGGCATGCTCGAGCGGCAAGGGCACCAGGTGCTCAAGGCCGCCAATGGCGGCGATGGCGTTGCGTTGGCGCGCCAGGAAAAACCCGACGCGGTGCTGATGGATATCGTGATGCCGGGCATGAACGGGTTTCAGGCTACCCGTCAGCTCACCAAGGACGAGTCGACCGCCAACATTCCCATCATCATCATTACCAGCAAGGATCAGGAGACCGACAAGGTCTGGGGCGCACGTCAGGGCGCGCGGGCCTACCTGACCAAGCCTTTCGAGGAGAGCGAGCTGGTGGCTGCCCTCGGCGATGTGCTGGCGAACTGACTGAGCGCATGAACGCCTCGTATACCGCTTTCGAACTGTTGTTGGCCATTGATCAACGCTGCCGCGCCCGGGCTGCGGGGCTGCCAGTGGAGCTGGAGGGCGAACAGCCCTGGAGCGGCATCAGCTTTCGCATGGGCAACGGCTGGTATGTGGCGCCCATGAGCGAGGTAGCCGAAGTGCTACCCGAGCCGCGCATGACCCGTATCCCGGGGGTCAAGCCTTGGGTACTGGGTGTAGCGAACCTGCGCGGGCGCCTCCTGCCCGTCATGAACCTTTCCGGCTATTTCGGCGCGGCGCTGTCCAGCCACCGGCGGCAGCGCCGCGTACTGGTGATCGACCACGAAGAAGTGTTCACTGGCCTGCTGGTGGACGAAGCGCCAGGCCTGCAGCATTTTCCCGCTTCGGACCTGGCAACGGTACGCCCCGAAAGCCTTGACGAAGCGCTGGCCCCCTTCGTCAAGGGCTACTTCTTTCATGAGCGGGAATGGGCGGTGTTCAGCCCGTTCTCGTTGGTCACGGCAGCGGAGTTTCTGAATGCGGCGGCATGACACTGGCGGGGGGCGCGCATCGAGCAGTCAGGGCGCAGGTGCGACCCAACAGGCCTCGCGCAGTACGGCTCAGATCGCCGGCCTGTTCGTGGCCCTGGTGATCCTGATCATGTTGCTGTTTGCCAATTTCGCCTACCTCAATACCCAGGGCAATCATGATAAGCAGTACATCGGCCATGCCGGTGAGCTGCGCGTGGTATCACAGCGCATCGCCAAGAATGCAACCGAAGCCGCCACGGGCAAGGCAGAGGCTTTCCGCGAGCTGACCGCGGCGCGTAACGAGTTCGATCGCCGCTGGCGCTACCTTACCGAAGGCGATGCCCACACCGGCCTGCCCCCGGCCCCGCATACCGTGCATGAACAAATGGTGGCAGTGCAGCGGGATTGGGACCGCCTGCGCAAGAGCGCCGATACCATCCTGGCCAGTGAGCAGACCGTACTGTCGCTGCACCAGGTGGCGGCCACCCTTGCCGAAACCGTGCCGCAGCTTCAGCTGGAGTCCGAAAAGGTCGTCGATAGCCTGCTGCGCCGTGGCGCGCCAGCGGAGCAGGTCGCCGTTGCCCAGCGCCAGTCGCTGCTGGCGGAGCGCATTCTGGGCTCGGTCAATATCGTGCTGGCGGGCGATGAAAACGCAGCGCGGGCGGCCGAAGCCTTTGGCCGTGACGCTAACCGCTTTGGCGTGGTGCTCAATGGCATGCTCAATGGCAGCAGCACCCAAGGCATCCGCCAGGTAGACGACCCTCAGGCCCGCGCCCGCCTGCAGGAAATCGCCGAGCTGTTCGCGTTCGTCTCCGGCTCTGTGGGTGAAATCCTCGAAACCTCGCCAGAGCTGTTCAGGGTGCGCGCTGCCGCCACGGATATCTTCAACCTGTCCCAGACCCTGCTGGACGAAGCCTCGCGCCTGGCCGACGGGTTTGAGGACCGTGCCGGCGGGCGTACCCTGGATGTGGTCGGCGGGTACGTGCTCGGCCTGCTGGCGCTCGCGTGCATCATCCTGATGGCAACCATCATGGTGCGTGAAACCAACCGGCGGCTGCGCGAAACAGCAGAAAAGAACGAGCGCAGCCAGCATGCCATCATGCGTTTGCTGGACGAGATCGAGGGCCTGGCGGCTGGCGACCTCACGGTCACTGCGTCGGTGACTGAAGATTTCACCGGCACCATTGCCGACTCGATCAACTACTCCATCGATCAGCTGCGGGACCTGGTTGCGACCATTAACCGCGCCGCCGAACGGGTGGCAAGCGCGGTTCAAGATACCCAAGGCACCGCTCGGCAACTGGCCAAGGCATCTGAACATCAGGCCCAGCAGATCAGCGAAGCTTCGCGCGCCATCAGCGATATGGCCCAATCCATCGACCATGTGTCGAGTAACGCGTATGAATCGGCCAAGGTCGCCGAGCGCTCGGTGAACATCGCCAACAAGGGAAGCGAAGTCGTACACAACACCATCCAGGGCATGGACGTGATTCGCTTCCAGATCCAGGACACCTCCAAGCGCATCAAGCGCCTGGGCGAGTCGTCCCAGGAAATCGGCGATATCGTTGGCCTTATTGATGACATTGCCGAGCAAACGAACATTCTTGCCCTCAATGCGGCAATTCAGGCTTCTATGGCGGGCGAGGCGGGGCGCGGCTTTGCGGTGGTGGCGGATGAAGTGCAACGCCTTGCCGAGCGCTCCTCGGCCGCTACGCGGCAGATTGAAATGCTGGTGCGCGCCATTCAGGCCGACACCAACGAGGCGGTCATGTCCATGGAGCAGACTACCTATGAAGTGGTACGCGGGGCATCGCTGGCCCAGGACGCCGGCGTGGCGCTGGAAGAAATCGAGAGCGTGTCCCAGGACCTCGCCGCGCTGATCCAGCGCATCTCCAATGCGGCGCAGCAGCAAACGTCGTCGGCGGGGCAGATCTCGCACACCATGGCGGTTATCCAGGAAATCACCACGCAAACCTCTTCGGACTCTACCGCCGCGGCAGAAAGCATGAGCAACCTGGCGCAAATGGCCAGTGACATGCGCCGCTCGGTGTCCGGGTTTACCTTGCCGCCGGCCGAGGCCGTGAAGCCATGAACAGGGCAGCATGAAATTCGACAGAGAAGGGCGCGCCGATGTGGTTGGCCTGCAGTGGCTCAAGCCAGAACTGGCTGTGACGCTGGCCCAGGCGCGTCATGCACTGGATGCCGGGACCGATGGGCTACCCGAATGCGCCCGTGCCTTGCACGCCGTGGTCGCCACGCTGGGTTTTGTGAATTTTCCCGGGGCGAGTCGCTTGGCTCGTGATCTGGAGCGCCTGGCTACGCTGCCCCAGCCCACGGCAGCAGCGGTAGATGCGCTGCGCCACCTGATCGACCGGTTGCCCGGCTACCTGGAGCGCGTTGCCACAGCCCGCCATGACCTGCCGCTGCTGTTGCAGCCTTGGCTCAATGAAATTCGCGCCACCCTGGGTGAGGCACCGCTTTCCAATGCCGACATGGCGGACCTGGTTGGCCGGCCGGTTGCCGATGAACCGGTTCGCAGCATGCCGGCTGTAACACCGGACCGTGCCGGGCTGGGCCCCTTGGTTGCCGCGTTGTGCGAAGAGCTGTTACGCAACAAGGCCCGGTTGGATCAATACCTGCTCGATGGCCGGCGCAACCCGGCTGAACTGGTGGCGATTGCCCCCTCGCTGAGGCGCATTGCCGATGCGTTGGCGGTGTTGGGCTTCCAACAGCCGCGGCGGGCGATCCTCGACCAGATGGGGATTATCCATAACCTCGCCAACGGCGCTCACCCGGTGGACGACGCCAGCATCATGGACGCCGGTGGCGCGCTGCTGTACGTGGAAAGCACCCTGGCCGGTATGGTTGGCCCCGAGGATCTGGTACCCGGTGCCGCACAGATACCGCCTACGGAACTGGAGCGTATCCATCACCTGGCGATCGAGGAAGCGCTTACCGCGCTGGAGCGCATAGAGCAGTCGATCAGCGAATGTGCGGATAGCGGCTGGGCCGCCGACCACCTGGCCGGGATTCCGGCTCAGTTGCTGGAACTGCGCGGCGCATTGGCGATGGTGCGCCCCGAGGCCTTGCTGTCACTGCTCGACGCGCTCGAAACCTATGTCCACGACCGCCTGCTACCCGCCAGACAGCCCCCGGCGCCGGGCGTGCTGGAAACACTCGCTGACGCATTATGTGCCATCGAGTGGATGCTGCGCCGCTGGATGGTCGATCCCAGGGAAGCGGAAGACGCCTTGCTGGCCAGCGCGGGCCATGCGCTGGCGGGGCTGTGGGCAGGAAAATTGCCGCGCGCGATGGCATCGCCGCTACCTGCGCAGGTAGCGCCGGAAAGTGAGCCAGGGGAAGAGCCTCTCGATACCCAGTTGTTGGATATTTTCCACCATGAAGCCCGCACTTATCTGGAGATACTTCGTGGGTACCTGCGCAAAGCCGTGGCGCCAGCGGCGGTAACCGAGGCATTGCTGCGGGCACTGCATACGCTCAAGGGCAGCGCATTCATGGCCGGTGTGGTTCGCATGGGCGAGATGGCCGCCCCGGTCTACAGGCTGTGCAGAGAGTTTCACACCCGACAGCGGCCCTTGGGCAACCCGGAACTTGCCTTGTTGCGCGAAGCATTGGCCTTCCTGGAGCAAAGCCTGCAGGAGGTTGCCCGCCATACGCCGCAGGCCATTACGCAAGACCATCGCCTGGCCGAGCAGGCCGAAGCGCTGCTGGCGCGCACGCCTGCCAATATGAACAACGGCATGGCCGAATCGGACGTTCGCGATCAGCGCGGTCAATTGCTCATCCAGGGTATTGATTATCTGGACGAAGCTCAGCAATACCTGACCGAATGGCAGCGTCAGCCGGGACCGTATTCCGACCTGCCCTCGCTGATTGATGCGCTCGATCGGCTCGGGGAGATGACGCACCTGGCCGATGTGCCTGCCATGGATGCGCTGTGCGAGGCCCTGCTGGACCTCTATGGCGCTATCGACGAGGCCAGCCTGGCTGCCTCCGCCGATGTGCTCCAGGCAGCGGCGCAGGCTCACGATGCCCTCTACGACATGTTCGACGAATTGGCGGCGGGGCAGCCCGTGACTGCGCGGCCGATGCACCTTCGTCGGTTGCGGTACTGGATTGAAAATGCGCTGGCCCCTGACGCCTTGGGCGCGATAGGTGAGGCAGCGGTACAGCGCCTGGCTGAAGCCTTGCCTTTCGGGCCGCCCGGGGAAGGTGCGCCGCACAGCGAGTGGCTGGCCTTCTTCCTCGACGAGGCCGCCGACCTGCTTGAAAGCGCCGACGAGGCGCTACGGGTGTGGCTTCAAGACCCTCAGCGCGATAGCGCGCTGGTTGCCCTGGAGCGCGACCTCCACACTTTGGCAGGGGGCGCCACGCTGGCGGGGCTTGACCCTTTCGCGACCTATGCCAAGGCAGTTGCCGGGCTGTATAGCCGTTTGCACGATGCGGCCACTATGGACGGCGAAGCACGGGCACGCCAGGCGCACGAACGCCTGCACGAATGGTTGAGGCGGATGGCCGAGGCCGGCCCGGACGGCCCCCGAGAGGCACCTTGGTTACCCGCGTGGCTGGATGATGTAAATGCGGCACTGCCATCACCGGGCGAGGATACGCCTGGCCTCGAGGAGAACGACGCGCAAGCCACCGAGCGCGAGCTGCTGCAGGTGTTTCTCGAGGAGGGCGCGGACCTGATTGAAAGTGCGGGCGCAGCGTTGGTTCGATGGCAGGCCGACCCGAACAACGCATTGGAGGTGGAGAACCTTCTGCGTGACCTGCATACCCTCAAGGGCGGTGCCCGCATGGCAGAGGTGGGGCCCGTCGGCGACCTGGCCCATGAGTTGGAAACCCTCTACGAGCGGGTGTCGGCTGGGGAGCTGGAGCCCGCACCGGCCCTGTTCAAGTTGCTGCACAAGGGCCATGACCGCTTGGCCTTGATGCTTGATACGGTTCGCGCGGGCGACCCGGCGCCAGTGGATTTCACCCTGCTCGATGCGGTGCAAGGCTACGGCAGCCGGATCCTCCCCCCGCCCCGCGAACCTGCACGGCCCGCCGTGGCAGATCAGGCGCCCATGGCCGAGCGCGGCGGCGCCGACCAGATCAAGGTGGCCGCGCAAACGCTGGAGGGCCTGGCCAACCTGGCCGGGGAGGCCTCCATTACGCGAGGCCGGGTGGAGCAGCAGGTCAACGATGGTCACATTGCCATGCTGGAGATGGAAACCACGCTTGCCCGCATGCGTGATCAGTTGCTGCGGCTGGACAACGAAACCGTGCAGCCGCCAGGCGGTCGCGCTTCGCCGGGCGGCGCCCATGACGCTTTCGATCCGCTTGAGCTCGAACGCCAGACCCATTTGCGTGAGCTCGGCCGCGCCCTGCTGGAAGCGGTGTCCGACCTTTCCGATCTGAAAGATACATTGGCTGCTCGCAACCTGGAGGCACAGGCGCTGCTCGCGCAGCAGGCGCGGATCTGTTCCAGTCTGCAGGAAGGGCTGATGCGCACGCGCATGGTCCCGTTTGCCCGGGTATTGCCGCGGCTGCAGCGTATCGTACGGCAGGTAGCCGAAGAGCTGGGCAAGGACGTCGAATTCGAGACACTGGACACTGAAGTCGAAATGGACCGCACCGTGCTCGAGCGCATGATCGCCCCTTTGGAGCACATGCTGCGCAACGCCATTGATCATGGCCTGGAAAGCGCGCCGGCACGGCTCGCTGCGGGGAAGCCGGAGCAGGGGCGGATAACCCTGCGGGTAGCCCACGAAGGCGGCGAAATCGTGATCGAGATGAGCGATGACGGTGCTGGCATTCCCCTTCAGGCCGTACGCGACAAAGCCATCAAGCGAGGACTGCTCAGCCCTGACAGCGATTTGCGTGACCACGACGTGTTGCAGTTCATTCTGCAGCCGGGGTTTTCCACGGCACAGAAGATCACCCAGATCTCCGGCCGTGGCCTGGGCATGGATGTGGTGCACGAAGAGGTGAAGCAACTGGGCGGCAACATGATCATCGACAGCCAGGCCGGGAGCGGCGCGCGCTTCGTGATTCACCTGCCGTTCAGTGTGTCCATCAACCGGGCGTTGATGGTGCAGTGCGGGGAACAATTGTTCGCGGTACCTCTGAACAGCGTCGAGGGTATTGTGCGGGTAGCCCCGGAGGAGCTGGCTGCAGCGTATGCCACACGCGTGCCGCGTTATCGCTATGCACAGCTGTCCTACGACCTGCGCTACCTCGGCGACGTGCTTGGTGTCACCCCTCGGCCCGCCGCGCTGGAAGGCGGGTTTCCGCAGCCGTTGTTGCTGGTCCGTGCCCCTGATCACCAAGTGGCCTTGCATGTGGATGCGCTCGCGGGGTCGCGTGAAATCGTGGTGAAAAGCCTAGGGCCGCAGTTCGCAGCGGTGCCTGGCCTCAGTGGCGCTACCATCCTGGGCGACGGCCGCGTGGTGCTTATTCTCGATCCGCTGGCGCAGATCCGTGCCGCCCACCTTCGCCCCGGCCCGACGGTCATTCCCACTGCCCGTTACGTGTCGCCCCCCACCAAGCCCTTGCTTGCCTTGGTGGTCGACGACTCCGTGACAGTGCGCAAGGTCACAAGCCGCCTGCTGGAGCGGCACGGAATACGTGTACTCACCGCCCGGGATGGCGTTGAAGCACTGCAACTGCTGGCGGAGCAGCAGCCCGACGTGCTGCTGGTAGACATCGAAATGCCACGGATGGACGGCTTCGAACTGGTCAGCAGGCTGCGCGCCGAGCCAAGGCTGGCCACTATCCCGGTGATCATGATTACTTCCCGCACAGGGGAGAAGCACCGCCAACGCGCCATGGGGTTGGGCGTGAGCGAGTTCCTCGGCAAGCCCTATCAGGAATCCCAACTGCTGCACCTGATACGTTTCTGGAGCAGCAAGCATGCCTGAGCGGGCCTTTTCTCGACGTGACACGCTGAGCACGCTGTTGCTGCCACTGGCCGAGCGCCAGCTGATCGTTCCGGACGTGGCAGTGGCCGAATTGATAGGCTACCGGCCTGGCGTACCGACAGGATCGCCGGCGGCGTGGGACCTGGGCGATATTACCTGGCGGGGGCGTCCGTTGCCGTTGGTGAGTTTCGAAGCGGCCTGCGGGCAACCCCTTCCCAACGGTGAGCGGGTTCGTATTGCCGTGATGCACGGCATAGGGCCAAGGTTGCCGTTCTTCGGGCTATTGGTGCAAGGCATTCCCCGCATCTTCAGGGCAGACAGCCAACTGAGCTACATCGACGTTCCGCTGGCCTCGCTGGAGATGGCGGCGGTGCTCGCCGGCAATGACGTTGCCCGGGTGCCAGACCTCGACGCCCTCGCCGACGTCATTCTCCGTGGGCGTTTTACCGCGGGCTGAAGTCGCCCCATAGCTGTTGCGCCAAGGCGAGCGCGACCACCGGGGCGGTCTCCGTACGCAATACCCTTGGGCCCAGCCGTGCCGGATGAAAGCCCGCAGCCTGGGCCTGTTCCACTTCCGCTTCACTCAAGCCGCCTTCCGGGCCGATCAGGAACGCCAGCGAGGCGGGCGTTGCGTGGCTGCTGAGCGGGGCGGACACCGGGTGCAGCACCAGCTTGAGATCCGCCTTGCACGCCGCCAGCCATTCGGCCAATGTGAGGGGCGGGTGAATCACGGGCACCGTAGAGCGGCCGCTTTGTTCACAGGCACTGACCGCTACCTGGCGCCAGTGAGCCAGGCGTTTGTCGGCGCGCTCGTCCTTGAGGCGAACCTCACAGCGCTCGCTGACGATCGGAGTGAGCTCATTCACCCCCAGCTCTGTAGCCTTCTGAATGGCCCAGTCCATGCGTTCGCCACGGCTCAGGCCTTGCCCGAGGTGCACATGCAGACGGGATTCCGGCAGGCCCGGCATCACTTCCTCTACCTGCACGGTCACTGTCTTCTTGCCGACCTGCAGCAGGGTTGCGAGGTACTCGTGGCCCCTGCCATCGAACAGTTGAACGCGGGCTCCCTCGGCCAGCCTCAGCACGCGGCCGATGTAATGGGCCTGCGCCTCGGGAAGCTGGTGCTCACCCACGGCCAGCGGCAGGTCGACATAAAAACGGGAAAGTCTCATGAGGCCACAATCGTCCCACAGATAAAGGTAATGAAGCGGCGGGCGTCAGCCCGGGTCGCGGAAGTTTGGGTGCAGCCCGGTGGCTACGCTTACGGCGGCGCCATCGCGGGTGGCGATATCAATGCCTTCAGTGGCTACCTGCGCGAGGAAGTCGATCTGCTCGGGCGTAATCACATAGGGCGGCAAGAAGTACACCACACTGCCCAGGGGCCGCAGTAACGCACCACGCTCCAGTGCGTGTTCGAATACTTTCAGGCCGCGCCGCTCTTGCCATGGATAGGCTTCGCGGCTGGCCTTGTCGCGCACCATTTCGATGGCCAGCACCATGCCGGTTTGCCGTACTTCGGCAACGTGAGGATGGTCGGCCAGGTGCGCGGTGGCGGTGGCCATGCGCTGCGCCAGGCCCTGGTTGCGTTCGATTACCCGGTCCTGCTCGAAGATGTCGAGCGTGGCCAGCGCGGCCGCGCAGGCCAGCGGGTTGCCTGTGTAACTGTGCGAGTGCAGGAACGCCCGAAGGGTGGAGTAGTCGTCGTAAAACGCCTGGTACACCTCATCGGTGGTCAGGCAGGCGGCAAGTGGCAGATAGCCCCCGGTGAGCGCCTTGGACAGACAGAGGAAATCAGGGCGAATGCCGGCTTGTTCGCAAGCGAACATCGTACCGGTACGGCCGAAGCCTACGGCAATTTCATCGTGAATAAGATGCACGCCGTAGCGGTCGCAGGCTTCGCGCAGCAGC
Organism: Pseudomonas sp. 3MAES_34.3B; assembly: GCF_058145875.1. Taxonomy (NCBI): domain Bacteria; kingdom Pseudomonadati; phylum Pseudomonadota; class Gammaproteobacteria; order Pseudomonadales; family Pseudomonadaceae; genus Pseudomonas; species Pseudomonas sp. 3MAES_34.3B. Next base: position 277,839 of record NZ_CM176960.1, read on the forward strand.
TTCACGTAAACCGGGTGGTACATGCGCATGCCACCGGCGCCCTGGATCAGGGGCTCGATGATGACTGCGGCGATGGTGCCGTGATGCTCCGCGAGCGTTTGCTCCATGGCGAGGAACATCGTGCGCGAATGCGCTTCCCAGCTCACGCCTTCCGGGCGCAGGTAGCAATCCGGGCTCGGTACTTTCAGTGTGTCGAGCAACAGCGCCTTGTACGTTTCGGTAAACAATGGCACATCCCCTACAGACATCGCAGCGATGGTCTCGCCGTGGTAGCTGTTGGTAAGGGTAACGAAGCGCTTCTTCTCTGGCTGGCCGCGGTTGAGCCAATAGTGGAAGCTCATCTTGAGCGCCACTTCGATGCAGGACGAGCCGTTGTCCGCGTAGAACACCCGGTCCAGGCCTTCAGGCGTGATCCGCACCAGGCGCTCCGACAGTTCGATGACCGGGGCATGGCTGAAACCCGCGAGGATCACATGCTCGAGCTGGTCGACCTGATCCTTGATGCGCTGGTTGATACGCGGGTTGGCGTGGCCGAACACGTTTACCCACCAGGAGCTGACGGCGTCGAGATAGCGCTTGCCATCGAAGTCTTCCAGCCATACACCGTCGCCGCGCTTGATCGGGATCAATGGCAGGCGTTCGTGATCTTTCATCTGCGTACAGGGGTGCCATAACACCGCCAGATCGCGGTCCATCCAGTGCTGGTTGAGGCTCATGATCAAGCTCCATTGGCGCCGAGAAGGGGCCGGTAAAAAAAGATGGCAAGCCTATGCAATGCGCTGCCCGCAGACAACCCGCAATGTATGGCCGGTTGTGCGTTACATCCGGGAATGATCCCGGCCTGCGCGCATGTGGCGAACGCCGGATGCTGGATTAACCTTGCCTTAACAGGCCACGAACATAATTCATATCTCAGTATTCGATTAATAAAAGCTAAATTTTCCGCTTTTTTTCGATAGGTAAGCGGTTAACCTTCCTCCACGAATTCAGAGGGCGCTGTGATGCAGCTTCGAAACTCACCTTCTCGCTACGGGGCTATCAGCCTGTTCCTGCACTGGGGCATCGCCCTTGCGGTGTTCGGCATGTTCGCCCTCGGGCTGTGGATGGTTGGCCTGGGCTATTACGACCCGTGGCGAAAGGCAGCGCCGGAGCTGCACAAAAGCATCGGCCTGGTGCTGTTCCTGTTCATGGTGTTGCGCATGGTGTGGCGAATCGTAAGCCCACCGCCGCCGGCTACGCCCAACCAGGGCCGGCCTACTCGAGTAGCCGCCGTGACCGTGCACCTGTTCCTCTACCTGGACATCTTCCTGGTCATGGTCACGGGTTACCTGATTTCCACGGCGGACGGGGTAGGGATCTCGGTTTTCGGGCTGTTCGAAGTACCTGCCGCGTTCAGCGGTATCGAAAACCAGGCAGAGCGTGCCGGGGACATTCACCTGTACCTCGCCTGGGTATTGGTGGTGTTCTCCGTACTGCACGGGCTTGCCGCCCTCAAACATCACTTCGTCGACCGGGATGCCACCCTTGTGCGCATGCTGGGCCGCCGAGCTTGACCTTTATTAATGCACGTACCGCAAAGGAAATGGAAAATGCTTAAACACACTCTGGCCGCGCTTGCGCTCGGCACTGCCGCACTCACAGCTGGCCAGGCCATGGCGGCTGATTACCATATCGACAAGGAAGGCCAGCACGCTTTCGTCAACTTCAAGATCAGCCACCTTGGCTACAGCTTCATCACCGGTACGTTCAAGGATTTCGACGGCACTTTCAGCTTCGACGCCGCCAAGCCTGAAGACAGCAAGATCGATGTAACCCTGAAAACTGCCAGCGTGTTCACCAACCAGGCCGAGCGCGACAAGCACATCAGCAGCAAAGATTTCCTGGACGTAGCCAACTACCCTGAAGCGACCTTCAAATCCACCAGCGTCAAGCCAACCGGCAAAAACGCCGATGGCAAGACCACTGCTGACGTGACCGGCGACCTTACCCTTCACGGCGTGACCAAGCCTGTGGTCATCAAGGCCACCTTCCTGGGCGAAGGCAAAGACCCATGGGGCGGCTACCGTGCCGGCTTCGAAGGCAGCACCAGCATCAACCGCAAGGATTTCGCGCCCAAGTCCATGGACCTCGGCCCGCAGTCCGATACCGTTGAGCTGTACTTCGTGTTCGAAGGTGTGCAGAAGAAATAAGCGCTTGCGGGCATAAAAAAACGCCGCGCCCCCTGTCAGGGAGCGCGGCGTTTTTCATTGCCGGTGAAAATCAGTTCTTGCGGGTCAGCAAGGCTGGTTTCTCGCCGGTCTTGGCGCGGTTCTGCAGATCATCGAGCTGCTCGGCCGTCAGGGTACGGTCCAGCTTGGACTCTTTCATGATGATCTTTGGCTTTGGCGCTTCGCGACGGCCTTCGGTCATTGCTGGCACAGCGGCACCTTCTTCACGAGGGCGACGGTTGCGCGGGTTGTCGCGGCGGTTCTGGCCGGCACCGGCACCCTGGCCGGCGTTGTTGCGTGGGCGCTTGGCGCCACCGTCGGCGGCCGAACGTGGCGTAGCAGGTTGGCTACGGCGGGCACCCTGGCCGGGGGCCTTGGCGGCCGCTGGAGCCTGGTTGACACCAGCCCCTGCAGGCGCGTTAGGGCGACGGTTGCGGCCCTGACCTTTCTGATTCTGGTAGGGGCTGACGTAGTCGGCCCGGTTGCCGAAATTATCGACATCGTCGTCCAGGAACGTTTCGGGGTCACGGTTGCCGCGTTCGATAGCAGGCTCACCGGCTGACTGAGCGGGGCGCTGAGGCTGGCGAGGGCCACGGGCCCTGGGCTGGCGGCCTTCGCTGCGACCTTCGCTACGCTCTGCAGGACGGCCGTCAGCGGCCTTTTCGCGTGGCTTGTCCTTGCCCTTGTCCTTGCCTTTATCCTTGCGCCCGACCGAGGCGGGTTTGTCCCCACGAGGCTCACGGCCGCGCGGCTTGTTCGCTGGGGGACGTTCGCGGGTTTCGGGCTTCTCGGCCTCGATGGTGCTCGGGTCGAAGCCCAACAGCTCGCCATCGGCGATCTTCTGCCGGGTCATGCGCTCGATGCTCTTGAGCAGCTTTTCTTCATCCGGGGCCACCAGCGAGATCGCTTCGCCGTTACGCCCGGCACGGCCAGTGCGGCCGATCCGGTGCACGTAGTCTTCCTCGACATTCGGCAGTTCGAAGTTCACAACGTGGGGCAGTTGGTCGATATCCAGGCCGCGGGCCGCGATGTCGGTTGCCACCAGCACACGCACAGTGTTGGCCTTGAAGTCGACCAGGGCCTTGGTGCGCGCATTCTGGCTTTTGTTGCCATGAATCGCGGCGGCAGTCAGGCCGTGTTTTTCGAGGTATTCGGCAAGGCGGTTGGCGCCGTGCTTGGTACGGGTGAACACCAGCACCTGTTCCCATGCGCCCTGGGTAATCAGGTGTGCCAGCAGGGCGCGCTTGTGGCTGGCGCCAATGCGGTATACCCGCTGCTCGATCCGCTCGACTGTGGTATTGGGCGGGGTGACTTCGATCCGCTCCGGGTTATGCAGCAGCTTGCCGGCGAGGTCGGTGATGTCCTTGGAGAAGGTTGCGGAGAACAGCAGGTTCTGACGCTTCTCTGGCAGCCGCGCCAGAACCTTCTTCACGTCATGGATGAAGCCCATGTCGAGCATGCGGTCGGCTTCGTCCAGCACGAGGATTTCGACGTGGGCCAGGTCGACGCTACCTTGGCCGGCGAGGTCGAGCAGGCGGCCAGGGCAAGCGACCAGTACGTCCACGCCCTTGGCCAGGGCCTGCACCTGCGGGTTCACGCCTACGCCACCAAACACGCAAGCGCTGACGAATTTCAGGTCGCGGGCATAGATACGGAAGCTGTCATGGACCTGTGCAGCCAATTCGCGGGTAGGCGTAAGCACCAGTACCCGGGGCTGACGAGGGCCGTGACGCTGGGATTTGTCCGGGTGGCCGGCCGGGAACAAGCGTTCAAGGATCGGCAGGGCGAAACCGGCGGTCTTGCCAGTACCAGTCTGGGCGGCAACCATCAGGTCGCGGCCCTGCAACACGGCGGGGATTGCCCGCTGTTGCACGGGGGTAGGCTGCGAGTAGCCAGCGGCTTCGATAGCACTGACTAGAGCCTCGGAGAGACCGAGGGAAGCAAAGGACATGGGCAATCCTGTTCATTGTGAGGGCTTGGGCCCGAGGGAACGTTTGCCTGGCGCGGGGGCGGATATCGACGCAACCGCGTCCGGTACTGCTGGCGCTCGCGGAGGGTCCGCAGCAGGCTGCCGAGGCTGGGCCATGGCGCGGGCATGCGAAGAGGGAATGCGAGGTCCGGCGTCCGGGCGTAAGCCTGGCGGGAACGCCGGAGTATAACAGAGCGTTGGCATGGCGCTGAGATTTCACTGCCCGGTGGCCGGTTTTTTATAAGAAGCGCGTTTGTCGCCGTTGAGCAGGCGTGCGTCAGGCTCAGTGGTTGTAGCGTTTGAGCAGTTCCCGGTAGGCGGGCTCACGCTTGAAGGCTCGCAAGGTGATGGCGAAGCGCTCGGCCAGCTCCGACAGTTCGCTGGTGCGGCGCAGCGCCAGATACAGCACATCGCTGTCCAGGGTGCCGGGAATTTCTCCGATACGGCCCTCAAGGCCCATCTGCCGCAAAGTGAAACGGCCTTGGCGACGATCTCCGATTACCAGATCCACGCGGCCAAGCAACAGCTTTCCAAAATTGGCTTCCAGGGTGGGCGCCGGCTCCTTCTGTGCCTGAGAAGCCTCGAACGTGGAGCCATAGAGGAAACCCGGCGCCATGCCAACGCGTAGCCCTTGCAGGCTCTTCAAGCGAGCGGCGGGCTGGGGGCGCTCGTTTGCCTCGTAGAGCACGAATTCAACCGAGGACAGCGGTTCATTGGCATAGACCAGCTGCCGTTCCCGAGCAGGCGTGCGGAAAATATCCAGCACGGCGTCGGCCTGGCCTTCCTCGATCATCATCAAGCAGCGCTTCCAGGGCAAAAACTGCCATTGCACTTGCACCCCAAGCCTGTTGAAGACTTCGTTGGCGATCTCGTAGTCGATACCGGTGAGCGCCGTGCCGTCCTGGTAAACGTAGGGCCCCCACGGCTCGGTGACGATACGCAGCGGCTGCGCCGATGCAAATGTCGGCGACACCAGGGCAAGGATGAAAATAAAAAGACAGGCTAGGGCGCGCATGGGCGCAGAGTAAGCGGAGGGGGCGAAGCTGACTAGTCAGGCTTTCCCCTAATGGCACGATGAAGGCCCGGCGCTGCGTAACGCCGGGCCCGCATGGCTTAGCGGGGCAAGCCGAGGTTGTGCCAGATGGCCAGGCTGGCCTGGGCCTGGTTCAGCGTATAGAAGTGCAGGCCTGGAGCGCCGCCTTCGAGCAATTGTTCACACATGCGGGTTATCACCTCCTCGCCGAACGCCTGGATGCTGTTGGCGTCATCGCCATAGGCTTCCAGCTGCTTGCGAACCCAGCGAGGGATCTCTGCGCCGCAGGCTTCGGAAAACCGGGCGAGCTTGCTGTAGTTGGTGATAGGCATGATGCCCGGCACGATAGGCATGTCCACGCCCAGCTTGCGTACCCGGTCAACGAAGTAGAAGTAGCTGTCGGCGTTGAAGAAGTACTGGGTGATGGCGCTATCGGCGCCGGCCCGGGCCTTGCGGGCGAAGTTCGCCAGGTCGTCCTCGAAATTGCGCGCCTGCGGGTGCATCTCCGGGTAGGCGGCGACTTCAATATGGAAATGATCGCCCGTCTCGGCGCGAATGAATTCGACCAGGTCGTTGGCGTGGCGCAGTTCGCTGGAGGCCATCCCCATGCCCGAAGGCAGGTCGCCACGCAGCGCGACGATGCGCTTGATACCAGCGTCGCGGTACTGCACAAGCAGGTCACGCAGTTCAGCCTTGCTGTCACCTACGCACGAAAGGTGAGGGGCGGCGGGCACCTGCACTTCACGTTCCAGCTGCATGACGGTGTCGAACGTGCGGTCGCGTGTGGAGCCACCGGCACCGTACGTGCAGGAGAAGAACTCGGGCTTGTAGGCGGCCAGCTGGCGCGCCACGTTGATGAGTTTTTCGTGGCCGGCGTCGGTTTTCGTCGGGAAAAACTCGAAGCTGAAGCTTTTATCGGCAAAAGACATTTCAGGGCAGCTCTTCGAAGAAGAGCCGCAAGCAGCAAGCTGCATGCGGCAGGCCCGGTGTGAGCTTGCCGCTTGCCGCTTACCTCTTGCAGCTATTAATAACGGTAGGTGTCTGGCTTGAACGGGCCTTCGACGGTCACGCCGATGTATTCAGCCTGCTTGGGCGTGAGCTGGGTGACCACACCGCCAAAGCCACGCACCATTTCCAGTGCCACTTCTTCGTCCAGCTTCTTGGGCAGCACTTCAACGGTAAGGCGTTCAGCCTTGGCCGCTGCCGGCAGGTCCGCGAACTTCTGCGCATACAAGTGGATCTGGGCAAGCACCTGGTTGGCGAAGGAACCGTCCATGATCCGGCTTGGGTGGCCAGTGGCGTTGCCCAGGTTCACCAGACGGCCTTCGGCCAGAAGGATCAGGTAGTCGTCGTTCTGTGCGTCAAAGCTGCCGGCGCCGGTACGGTGGACCTTGTGAACCTGTGGCTTGACCTCTTCCCATGCCCAGTTCTTGCGCATGAAAGCGGTGTCGATTTCGTTGTCGAAGTGGCCGATGTTGCACACTACGGCGCGTTTTTTTAGGGCGCGCAGCATGTTGGCATCGCACACGTTGACGTTGCCGGTGGTGGTTACGATCAAGTCGATCTTGCCCAGCAAGGCGGCGTCCACGGAAGCTTCGGTGCCATCGTTGATACCGTCCTTGTAAGGGGAGACCAGCTCGAAGCCATCCATACAAGCCTGCATGGCGCAGATCGGGTCCACTTCGCTGACCTTCACGATCATGCCTTCCTGACGCAGCGACTGGGCCGAGCCCTTGCCCACGTCACCGTAGCCGATCACCAGCGCTTGCTTGCCGGACAGCAGGTGGTCGGTACCACGCTTGATGGCGTCGTTGAGGCTGTGACGGCAACCGTACTTGTTGTCGTTCTTGCTCTTGGTCACCGAGTCGTTCACGTTGATCGCCGGCACCTTGAGGGTACCCTTGGCGAGCATGTCCAGCAGGCGGTGTACGCCGGTGGTGGTTTCTTCGGTAACACCATGGATGCGCTCGAGCATCGCCGGGTATTTGTTGTGGAGGATTTCGGTGAGGTCACCGCCGTCGTCCAGCACCATGTTGGCGTCCCATGGCTGGCCATCCTTGAGGATGGTCTGCTCGATGCACCACTCGTATTCGGCTTCGGTTTCGCCTTTCCAGGCGAATACCGGAATACCCGCAGCGGCAATGGCGGCAGCGGCCTGATCCTGCGTGGAGAAGATGTTGCACGACGACCAGCGCACTTCGGCACCCAGGGCAACCAGGGTTTCGATCAGCACGGCGGTCTGGATGGTCATGTGGATGCAGCCGAGAATCCTGGCGCCCTTGAGCGGTTGCTCACCCGCATATTTGCGGCGCAGCCCCATCAAGGCCGGCATTTCGGATTCGGCGATGATGATTTCGCGGCGGCCCCAGGCAGCCAGGGAAATGTCGGCGACCTTGTAGTCGGAAAAATCGGCAGGCGTCAGTACAGCACTCATTGAGAGTCTCCATTCGTAGTATGCGAATGGGCGCCGTTGTGCGTTCGGGCGAGGCCCGGGGCCGATCATCGTCGGCCATGCTAACGCCCCAACCGAGCCTGACAGGATGACCTGCTGCAGCGCCCCTCGGTTGGGTGGCGGGAACGCCCACGTAGCGCGGGCGGTGAAACGCTGCGCAGTATATAGGGTGCCCGGGCAGGGTGTCGAATCCGCCGGGCGGTCGGGCATGATAGTGTTGTGCTACAGACATCAAGGGGGTACGTATGAATTTCCATACCCGCAAGTGGGTCAAGCCCGAGGACCTCAATCCAAACGGCACGTTGTTCGGTGGCAGCCTGCTGCGCTGGATCGACGAAGAAGCGGCGATCTACGCCATCGTGCAGCTGGGTAACCAGCGCGTGGTGACCAAGTACATTTCCGAGATCAATTTCGTCAGTGCTTCCCGGCAAGGGGACATCATCGAGCTGGGTATCACGGCTACCGAGTTTGGCCGGACGTCGATCACGCTTACCTGTGAAGTGCGCAACAAGATCACCCGCAAGAGCATTTTGACTGTGGACAAGCTGGTGTTTGTGAACCTGGGGGAGGACGGCCTCCCGGCGCCCCATGGCAGGACCGAGATCCGCTATATCAAGGACCAGTTCGCCGAGGAAGGGCTGAACGGCTAACTCTCGGGAAAGGGATTTCAGGTGTTCGCCACAACACTCGTTTTGCTCGCCGCAGTGCTGCACGCGGCGTGGAACACATTGGTCAAGTTCAGCGCCGAACGGCTGCTGGTGGTTGCGAGCATGGACGCCATTGCGTTCCTGCTTGCGGTGCCCATGGTGTGCCTGGTATCTGTGCCTCCTGCGGCCATATGGCCCTGGATGATTGCCAGCGCGCTGTTTGAATTGCTGTACCGCTACCTGTTGATCCAGGCCTATCGAACCGCGGACCTGGGCTTGGTCTACCCGCTGATGCGGGGCTTGTCTCCGCTGGTAGTGCTGGGCCTCACGCTGCTAGTGGGCAATGAGCCGCTCAACACGAATCAGGTATTGGGCATCCTGTTGATCCCCTGCGGGATGGCCTGCCTGCTATGGCAAGGCGGGGGTGGTGATCGCCTGCCGTGGTCGGTGCTGCCCGTTGTGGTACTTATCGGCATCTGCATCGGCAGTTACACCTGGATCGACGGCCAGGCCCTGCAACGCTGGGGGCGACCGCTGGATTACCTGGCTTGGCTGACGTTCATCAGTGCGTGGCCGTTTCCGGCCCTCGCCCTGGCCAATCGCCGGGACCGCTTCAGGCAGTTCTGGCGCACCCAGTGGCGGCTTGGCACTACCGTAGGCGTGTGCGTGCTTGCAAGCTATGCGCTGGTGCTGTGGGCCATGGCCGCAGGGTCGGTGGCGGAAGCGGCCGCCCTGCGTGAAACCAGTGTGATACTGGTGGTACTTTTCGGCATGCGTTACCTCAAGGAGCCCCTTGGGTTGCCACGCCTGCTGGCCTGTGTGTTGGTGGTGGCCGGCATCATGATCATGAAAATAAATTGACGAGCGAGGGAAGAATGACAGCTGCTTATTGGTGTGTGCTGGTCGCGATCCTGCTGCCGTATGCCTGCACGGTAACCGCCAAACTGGCCGGCGATCGCTTTGGGCCCAATGCCAATCGTGACCCGCGCGCTTGGCTGGACAAGCAACAGGGGCTATCAAAGCGTGCGCATGCCGCGCAATTGAACGGCTTCGAGATTACCCCAGCGTTCGCTGCGGCGGTAATCATCGCGCACTTGGCGGGAGGTACTACCCAAGGCACGATCGACCTGCTCGCCATACTCTTCGTGGCAAGCCGGGTGGTTTATATCCTGTGTTATCTGGCCGATCGCGCGCCGCTGCGCTCGATCGCCTGGTTCGTGGGGCTCGGGGTGATCATTGCCCTGTTTTGCGTAGCGGCCTGATACAGGCCGCACACACGGTATTACTTGTCCAGTTCGTCTACCGCTTCCTGAAGCTCCTTGCGGGCTTCGGCCAGCTTGTCCTTGCGCTTGTTGATCTTGTCCGGGTCGCCCTTCTTCATGGCCTTGTCGAGATCAGCCTGGCGCTCGCTCACCTCTTTCTTAGCGTCCAGCACCTTGGCCTCGCGCTCCTTTTTAAGGCGGTCGTCGGTGCAGTTGGCCTGCAACTCTCCCAGGGCGATCTGCAGGCCTTCAAGCTGGCTGGTGTTCCCGGCTTCGCGGGCGCGGGAGATCTCCTCCTGTACGCGTTGTTCCTTGGCGGCACACCCCTTCGCCTCGGCGCTTTCATCTGGCGTGGCCGCCAGGGCTGGCTGGGCCATTGCACCAAGAAGAAGGGTGAGGGTAAGCAAAGCTTTCATGAGGTCTCCGGGGTTGTAGCGGTGAGTTCAGGCCCATTGGAACGGATGTCCGGGGGAAGTTCAAACCCTTCAGCGAACCCATCCACACCCAGACGGTGGAGCGCGGCGGCCATTTTTAAAGCGGGAGGATGATGGAAAAAGGCCACCAGTTGGCTGGCTTTGCCGCTGCCGATCCCGGTTTCATTGGCCCAATCCGACGCGGAGCGGTGCGCGAGTGGCGCCCAGTGCGGCGCAAGCTGAACGCTTCCCAGGGGCGGTACGCTCATCGCTTTAAGCCATTTTCTGAAAGGTTTTTGCCGGGCACCTTCAAAGCTCGCAGCGATTCGCTTCGCGGAACGGTCACCAATACCATCGACAGCGGCGAGCGCTGCCTCATCCAGTGCCAGCCAACTGTGCAATTCGGGTAACAGCCCGGCATCCAGCAGCCGCTCCCAGGTTGCCTTGCCTACGTGGGCCATGCCGAGAGCATCCCGGTGGCTCATCCATTGCAACCGGGCCAGGTATTGGCTGCGGCAGCCGGTATCGGGAACCCAACACGTCAATGCATTGAAGCTTGAAGGTTCGGGGGCAATTACCGGATAGCGGACGGGGCTACGCATGATTACACCGCCCACGCGCGGAATGGTCAGCCCGGCAAGCTCCAGCGAAATCTGATCCCCGGGCCTTGCATCCAGCGTTTGCCAGCGTCGAAGCGAGCCCAGGCTGGCACGCTTCACGGTACGGTCGTCCATGCGCACGGGGTGCAGCTCGAGTACCGGCGTGATTCGACCAGTTCGGCCAATTTCGAAGGTGACCTTGCGCACCTCGGCGAGCACGCTGCGCCAGGGGTATTTCCAGGCGGCGATCCAGTAGGGTGCTTGCGCCTTCCAGCGATGCGCAGCCGGCCGTTGACTATCCCGCAGGATGATCCCGTCGGTGGCAAACGGAAGTGGCTGGTTGTACCAGTGATCCCGCCAGGTACGCGCATCTTCCGGGTCGCTTATCCGATGGCTGTACGCCTGTGGTTCCGCAAAGCCCAGTTCGGCCAGTTGCGCCAAACGCTCCGCCTGAGTACCCGGCCCTTTCGGCCAGTCCCAGGGAAAGAAGCCAAGCGCCTGGCCCTCAACGGTGGTCAGGTTGTGGCGCGCCATCATTCCGGCAACGCGGCTGCGCGCGTTCAGGCTTCCCTTCTGAGCCTGCACGTGCCCCTCCAGGCGAAGGAACAGTTCCCCCTGCAACTCCAGGTCTACCTCGCGTGACAGGGTAGGTGGCACGCCCGAAACATGCCGAGCGTTGGCGGTCCAGTCATGCCCGCTCAGGCCATCGCCGCGGCTGATTGCCCTGGCAAGGCGCCCCCGCTCGTAAATGATGGTCACCGCGACGCCATCCACTTTGGGCTGCACCCATACCTCCTCGCGCCCGCTCAGCCAGGCCTTGGCGTCATCGGCGTCCGCCAGCTTGGCTACCCCCGTATGCGCGACCGGATGCGCAACAGGGCCTGAGCTGGCGGCCAGGAGGGAGGGCGAAGGTGCATTGCCAGCGGGAAAACACTGCCGCCAGGCACGCAGGCGGGTTTCGGCCTGGTCGTAAAGCTCGTCATCCACCTTCGAAACGCCGTCGCGGTGATACGCCAGGTTCCATTCATCCACCTGGCGCTGCAGGCCCTCTACTTGAGCCGCAGCGTGTTCCGGTGACCACGCCGGGCACGCCCAGGAAGGCGTGGATAGCAACAGCGCAAAGGCGCCAAGGCATCGAATCGGGTTCCACATACAGAGCATCCTTGCTCATCGGGAGGGAATGCCAAGCCTAGAACGGAAAAAGCCTCTCGCGAGGGAGAGGCTTTTTCGGCATGTTGCCCGGATCAGAGGTTGGCGGCAGCTCGCAGCGCGTCGGCGCGGTCGGTCCGCTCCCAAGTGAACGCTGTGAAGGTGTCGTTGCCGACGGTCATTTCGTAGGGGTTGCGCCCGAAGTGACCGTAAGCTGCGGTGGCCTGATACATCGGGTGCAGCAGGTCCAGCATGCGGGTGATGGCGTACGGGCGCAGGTCGAAGTGCTCGCGTACCAGCTGGATGATCTTGTCATCCGACAGTTTGCCGGTGCCGAAGGTGTTCAGCGAGATGGACGTAGGCTGCGCTACGCCGATGGCGTAGGACACCTGGATCTCGCAACGGTCGGCCAGGCCTGCCGCAACGATGTTCTTGGCCACGTAGCGGCCGGCATAGGCGGCGGAGCGGTCGACCTTGGACGGGTCCTTGCCAGAGAATGCACCGCCACCGTGACGTGCCATGCCGCCGTAGGTGTCAACGATGATCTTGCGACCGGTCAGGCCGCAGTCGCCTACCGGGCCACCGATTATGAAGTTGCCGGTAGGGTTGATGTGGTACTGGGTGTCCTTGTGCAGCAGCTCGGCAGGCAGGCAGTGCTTGACCACCAGCTCCATCACGGCTTCACGCAGGTCGGCGTATTTCACTTCCGGATTGTGCTGGGTCGACAGCACCACAGCGTCGATACCCACTACCTTGCCGTTTTCATAGCGGCAGGTGACCTGGGACTTGGCGTCCGGGCGCAGCCACGGCAGCAGGCCGGATTTGCGCGCTTCGGCCTGGCGTTCTACCAAGGCGTGCGAGAAGCGGATAGGCGCCGGCATCAGCACGTCGGTTTCGTTGCTGGCGTAGCCGAACATCAGGCCCTGGTCGCCCGCGCCCTGGTCTTCCGGCTTGCTGCGGTCAACGCCCTGGGCGATGTCCACGGATTGCTTGCCGATGATGTTCATGACCGCGCAGGTCGCGCCGTCAAAGCCGACTTCCGAGCTGTTGTAGCCGATGTCGATGATGACCTTGCGCACGATCTCTTCGAGGTCGACCCATGCCGAGGTGGTGACTTCGCCAGCGATGATCGCAACGCCGGTTTTGACCAGCGTTTCGCAGGCCACACGGGCGTGCTTGTCTTCAGCGATGATGGCGTCCAGCACCGCATCGGAAATCTGGTCGGCGATCTTGTCCGGGTGCCCTTCGGACACAGACTCGGAGGTGAAAATGGAGTATTCGCTCATCTCGACGGCTTCCTGAAAAATTACCGATGGTGAGTGTCGCCAGCCGGCCGCCGGAAATGGCGAACCTGTATCTGGAAACCGTTACGAAGGCCCACGTAGAGCCCATCCCCGGGGCGAAGCCCCGCAGCGGTGGCCCAGCGGGCCAGTTCTTCCTGTTCAAAACCCAGCCAGAGATCTCCGCAGGCCGTCCTGGCCCAATCCTGGTCATGGCTACACAACTCTGTAACCAGCAGGCTGCCACCGGGCTTCACCCGGGCAGCCAGCTGTTTCATGGCATGGGCGGGGTCGCTGAAATGGTGCAAAACCATGTTCACGACCACGCAATCGGCGCTCAGGGTGGTTTCACCCAGCGCGTCGTCGAGCCGCAATTCCACGTTGTCTACGCCTTCGCGGCGGCACAACTGGCGAGCCAGTTCGAGCATCTCGGGGCTGTTGTCCACCGCGGTAACCTGGCTGAAGCGGCGCGCCAGGTCTGGTAAAAACCCACCGTCCCCCGGGCCTACTTCCAGGGCGGTCGCGGCGGCGCCAGGGGTGAGGGTATCAAGCAACGCCAGCAGGCTTTCCCGATACTGAGGCAGGCCGGCAATCAGATCCTGTTGAGCGCGGAACCGATCCGCCACCCGGGAAAAGAACACCTGGCTGGCAGTGGCGCGCTGGCGTTCTACCTCGGCCATTCGCCGCTGGGCGTCGGCAGGTAGCTCCAAGGTGTCGGCTTCTTCCAGCAGCGCGCCGTGCAGGCGACCACCGATACGGTGGTCAGCCGGCAACGCACGCCGATAGAAGATAGCGTTGCCTTCGCGGCGTGTAGCAACCAGGCCTGCCTGGGCGAGCACCTTCAAGTGGTGGCTCATGCCGGACTGCCCGATATCGAAGATTTGCGCGAGTTCCAGCACGCCGAACGAATCGCAGGCCAGCGCGCGAAGCACATTCAGGCGCAGCGGATCGCCACCGGCCTTGCACAGGCTGGCGAGGTCGTCGGCGGGTTCGTGGCTGATGGAAGGTACGCGCAAGCTCATAGGGCCGGGAGTCTAGTGCGGCCCCGGGTCACCCGCAAGGGTAATATCAAAAAGTTTTGATATTGGGCGAGTGAACCGTTTAAGGGCGAAAAATACGCCGCACCGGCTATCTTCGATTGCGAGCACACCCGGCCATCAGCGAAAATGCCGCTTTTGCAGTTTCATCATTGTCAGTGGAGATCAGCGATGCCCAGCCGTCGTGAGCGTGCCAACGCCATTCGTGCCCTCAGCATGGATGCCGTGCAGAAAGCCAACAGCGGCCACCCCGGTGCCCCCATGGGAATGGCCGACATTGCCGAAGTGCTGTGGCGGGATTTCCTCAAGCACAACCCGGCCAACCCTGCATTCCTGGACCGTGACCGTTTCGTCATGTCCAACGGGCACGGTTCCATGCTGGTCTATTCGTTGCTGCACCTTACCGGCTACGACCTGTCCATCGATGACCTGAAAAACTTCCGCCAGCTGCATAGCCGCACCCCGGGGCACCCCGAATACGGCTATACCCCGGGCGTAGAAACCACCACTGGCCCGCTCGGCCAGGGCCTTGCCAACGCGGTAGGCTTCGCCATCGCGGAAAAAGCGCTCGCCGCGCAGTTCAATCGCCCCGGTCACGACATCATCAACCACAACACTTATGTGTTCCTGGGTGATGGCTGCATGATGGAAGGCATTTCGCACGAAGTATGCTCGCTGGCCGGTACGCTGGGCCTGGGCAAGCTCATTGCCTTCTATGACGACAACGGCATTTCCATCGACGGCGAAGTGGAAGGCTGGTTCAACGACGATACGCCCAAGCGTTTCGAAGCCTACGGTTGGCAGGTGATCCGTAACGTGGACGGCCACGATTCGGACGAAATCACCACGGCAATCGAAACCGCGCGCAAAAGCGCCCAGCCCACGCTGATCTGCTGCAAGACCACGATCGGCTTCGGTTCGCCCAACAAGCAAGGCAAGGAAGAGTGCCACGGCGCACCGCTGGGCAACGACGAAATCGCCCTCACCCGGGCCAATCTGAAGTGGAACCACGGGCCGTTCGAAATCCCGGAAGATATCTACAGGGAGTGGAGCTGCCGCGAGAAGGGCACTGCCGCCGAAGCCGAGTGGGATCAGCGCTTCGCTGCCTATTCCGCTGCGCACCCGGACCTCGCCAACGAGCTCATCCGCCGCATGAGCGGTGAACTGCCAGCCGATTTCGCCGAACAGGCCGATGCCTACATCGCTGAAGTGGCCGCCAAGGGCGAAACCGTCGCCAGCCGCAAGGCAAGCCAGAACACCCTGAATGCCTTTGGCCCGCTGCTGCCCGAGCTGCTGGGCGGCTCCGCCGACCTGGCCGGCTCCAACCTCACCCTGTGGAAAGGTTGCAAGGGCATCAGTGCCGAGGACGCCGCAGGCAACTACCTGTACTACGGTGTGCGCGAGTTCGGCATGAGCGCCATCATGAACGGCATCGCCCTGCATGGCGGTTTCGTACCTTACGGCGCGACCTTCCTCATCTTCATGGAATACGCGCGCAATGCCGTGCGCATGTCCGCGCTGATGAAGAAGCGTGTGCTGTATGTGTTCACCCACGATTCCATCGGCCTCGGCGAAGACGGCCCCACCCACCAGCCGATCGAGCAGCTGGCGAGCCTGCGCGGTACGCCTAACCTGGACACCTGGCGCCCGGCGGACGCGGTCGAGTCGGCCATCGCCTGGAAATACGCGCTGGAGCGCAACGACGGGCCTTCGGCACTGATCTTCTCTCGCCAGAACCTCACCCATCAGCCGCGCGACGCCGAACAACTGGCCAACGTGGCCAAGGGCGGCTATGTACTGAAGGACTGCGCGGGCGAGCCGGACCTGATCCTGATCGCGACCGGTTCGGAAGTTGGCCTGGCTGTGCAGGCTGCCGATGCCCTCACCGGGGCCGGCCGCAAGGTGCGTGTTGTTTCCATGCCGAGCACCAGCGTGTTCGACGCGCAGGACGCGGGCTACAAGCAGGCGGTACTGCCGCTGGAAGTGACTGCGCGGATCGCTATCGAAGCGGCCCACGCAGACTTCTGGTACAAGTATGTAGGCCTTGAAGGCCGTATCGTCGGCATGACCACCTTCGGTGAGTCTGCTCCGGCACCTGCGCTGTTCGAAGAGTTCGGGTTTACCGTGGACAACATTGTCGGTATCGCCAACGAACTGCTCGAAGACTGACCCGCCCCGCCACCGCGGCCTGCCCGGTACGGGCGGTTCCGCGGCGGCGCCGCTCACCAAGCCGTTCACCAAGGTGTAGACCGCGCCATGTCCCTATCCCGCCCTTATCGGGTTGCCCTCAACGGTTACGGCCGTATCGGCCGTTGCGTGTTGCGGGCATTGTATGAACGCCGTGACCACGCAGGCATCGAAGTGGTCGCGTTGAATGACCTGGCAGACCTGCCCAGCCTTGAATACCTCACCCGCTTCGACTCCACCCATGGCCGCTTTCCGGGCGATGTGCGAATCGACGGCGCGGACCTTTGCATCAACGGCGATCGCCTGAAGGTGCTACGCAGCGCAACACCTGAAGGCGTGGATTGGGAAGGCCTGGGGCTGGACCTGGTCATGGAGTGCTCCGGCGCGTGGCATTCCCGCGCCGATGGCGAGCGTTTCCTGGCCGCTGGTGCCCCCCGGATACTGTTTTCCCAGCCCATGGCCAGCGAGGCGGACGTCGATGCCACGGTGGTCTACGGGATCAACCAGCATCATCTGAGCGGCGCCGAGCGCTTGCTGTCCAACGCTTCCTGTACGACCAACTGCGCGGTTCCGCTGCTGCGCCTGCTCGACGCGGCCTTCGGGATCGAGTACGCATCCATCACTACTATTCACTCGGCCATGAATGACCAGCCGGTGATCGATGCCTACCACCATGAAGACCTGCGCCGTACCCGTTCGGCGTTCCAGTCGGTGATTCCGGTATCTACTGGCCTGGCGCGAGGAATAGAGCGCCTGCTTCCGGAACTTGCGGGCCGAATTCAGGCCAAAGCAGTGCGCGTGCCCACCGTCAATGTGTCTTGCCTGGACATCACCCTTCAGACTGCCCGCGACACTGACGCGCAGGAGGTCAACAGAGTGCTGCGTGAAGCAGCGTCTGGCGGGCCATTGAAAGGCCTGCTGGCCTACACCGAGTTGCCGCACGCCAGCTGTGATTTCAACCATGACCCGCATTCGGCCATTGTCGACGCCAGCCAGACGCGTGTGTCTGGCCCCCGGCTGGTCAACCTGCTGGCCTGGTTTGACAACGAATGGGGCTTCGCCAATCGAATGCTTGATGTCGCGGGGCATTTCCTCGGCATCGCCACCACAAAAAAATGAACACGCCTAAGGACTGACACATGACCGTGTTGAAAATGAGCGACCTGGACCTTCAAGGCAAGCGCGTGCTGATTCGCGAAGACCTGAACGTTCCGATCAAGGACGGCGTGGTAGCCAGTGACGCGCGTATCGTCGCTTCGCTGCCCACCATCAAGCTGGCGCTGGAAAAAGGCGCCGCCGTGATGGTGTGCTCGCATCTGGGCCGCCCGGTGGAAGGCGAGTATTCCGCCGAGAACAGCCTCAAGCCTGTGGCCGACTACCTGACCAAGGCATTGGGCCGCGACGTGGCGCTGGTGTCCGACTACCTCGACGGGGTCACGGTCGAGCCCGGTAACGTAGTGCTGTTTGAAAACGTGCGCTTCAACAAGGGCGAGAAAAAGAACGCCGATGAGTTGGCGCAAAAATACGCCGCCTTGTGCGACGTGTTCGTAATGGATGCCTTCGGCACCGCACACCGCGCTGAAGGCTCTACCCACGGTGTGGCGAAATTCGCCAAGGTCGCCGCCGCCGGCCCGTTGCTGGCCGCTGAGCTGGACGCCTTGGGCAAGGCCCTGAAGGCACCCGCCAAACCCATGGCGGCCATCGTCGCAGGCTCCAAGGTGTCTACCAAGCTGGACGTACTGAACAGCCTGAGCACTGTCTGCGACCAGCTGATTGTAGGCGGTGGTATCGCCAACACTTTCCTGGCCGCTGCTGGGTATAAGGTAGGCAAGTCCCTTCACGAGCCGGACCTGCTCGACACCGCCCGCGCGATCGCGGCCAAGGTGAGCGTGCCGCTTCCGGTGGACGTGGTCGTGGCCAAGGAATTCGCCGAAAGCGCCGCCGCGACCGTGAAGGACATCGCCGACGTTGCCGACGACGACATGATCCTGGACATCGGCCCGAAAACCGCAGAGCAGTTCGCCGAGTTGCTTAAAAGCGCCAAGACTATCCTCTGGAACGGCCCGGTCGGTGTGTTCGAGTTCGATCAGTTCGGGAACGGCACCAAGGTTCTGGCCAAAGGCATCGCCGAAAGCCCGGCGTTTTCCATCGCTGGTGGTGGCGATACCCTCGCGGCCATCGACAAGTATGGTGTTGCCGGTGATATTTCCTACATCTCCACGGGCGGCGGCGCCTTCCTGGAGTTCGTGGAAGGCAAGGTATTGCCTGCAGTCGAGATGCTCGAACAGCGGGCCAAGGGCTGAGCTTTGTGATTCGCGGCGCGCTTGTTCTCACCCTCGCCTGTGGCCTTATGGCATGTAGCCATGAGGCCAGTCGGCAGCAAAAGGATGGTAACGCCGCCGAGCGCTGTACTCCGGAGGGCGAACATGCCAACTGGCGCGCACGCTGGCAAGCCGAGACGGCGCCGGTGATCGACAAGCGGCAGGGCCAGGACGCCATGGATAATGACGAAGCGGACATCGCCGAACGCAGGGTGGCTTGCCCATGAGGCAACGAACGTTCAGCGGGGCGGTCTTTTGAAAACCATCCCGGTACGTGAAAGGAGTCCATCATGAAGCGTGTTCTTGCGTTGGCCTGCTACCTGCTTGTGTTGTCAGGTTGTTCGATGTTCGGTGGCGAGCGTAGTGCGTGCGAGGTATTCAGCCCTGCTCCGGTGGAGCTGCCGAGCAATCAGAATGATCAGCGTGTGCAAACCAACGCGACGGGCGACCCGACCGCAGGCGCTAACAAGCTGCAGGATTGCGGTTCGCATTGACCTGAGTCGCCTTGCCTTGGCAAGGCGGTGGTTGCTGTCCACGATTTGATTGGCCGGGGCCGTACATGGCCCCGTGAACACCCCCCGGGCCCACGTGATGGCCCGTGGCTAGCCTGTAGGGCGGTCGCTTTGGTGGCCGCGCTTGCACCTTAAACGACCCTGGACCGGGAGAGATACACACCATGGCACTGATTAGCATGCGCCAGTTGCTGGACCACGCCGCCGAATTCGGCTACGGCGTTCCGGCGTTCAACGTGAACAACCTTGAGCAGATGCGCGCGATCATGGAAGCGGCCGACAAGACCGACTCGCCAGTGATCGTTCAAGCGTCCGCGGGTGCTCGCAAATACGCTGGCGCACCGTTCCTGCGCCACTTGATTCTCGCCGCCGTCGAGGAATTCCCGCACATCCCCGTGGTGATGCACCAGGACCACGGCACCAGCCCCGACGTGTGCCAGCGCTCCATTCAGCTGGGCTTCAGCTCGGTAATGATGGACGGCTCGCTGAAGGAAGACGGCAAAACCCCGTCCGACTACGACTACAACGTACGTGTTACCCAGCAAACTGTCGCGTTCGCCCACGCCTGTGGCGTGTCGGTAGAAGGCGAACTGGGCTGCCTGGGCTCGCTGGAAACCGGCCAGGCCGGTGAAGAAGATGGCGTGGGCGCCGAAGGTATCCTGGACCACAGCCAGATGCTGACCGACCCGGAAGAGGCTGCGGACTTCGTCAAGCGGACCCAGGTTGACGCCCTGGCCATTGCCATCGGTACCAGCCACGGTGCCTATAAGTTCACCAAGCCACCTACCGGCGACGTGCTGGCGATCGACCGTATCAAGGAAATTCACAAGCGCATTCCCAATACCCACCTGGTAATGCACGGCTCGTCCTCGGTACCGCAGGACTGGCTGGCGATCATCAATGAGTTCGGTGGTGACATCAAGGAAACCTACGGCGTGCCGGTCGAGGAAATCGTCGAGGGCATCAAGCACGGCGTGCGCAAGGTCAACATCGACACCGACCTGCGTCTGGCCTCCACTGGCGCGATCCGCCGCTTCATGGCGCAGAACCCCAGCGAGTTCGACCCGCGCAAATACCTGGCTTACACCGTTACCGCCATGCGCGATGTCTGCATCGCTCGCTATGAAGCGTTTGGCACGGCCGGCCATGCTTCGAAGATCAAGCCACTGTCCCTGGAAGTGATGTTCCAGCGTTATGCGAAGGGTGAGTTGGCCGCCAAGGTCAACTAAGTTGCGTATATAAGCGCAACGCAAAAAAAAGCGGCGCGTGACAGCTCGATAAAAAGAGCGTTACGCGCCGCTTTGTTTATAGGGCTCCGCCGTAGGGGGAGCGTCTATAAATCAGGAGCCTTTCACATGGCTGATTTCCAGCTTGGTGAAGGTCACCTGGCCGCCCTCGGAGGAATAACCGGCGTTGTCCTGTACATACACGCCTGCCTTGAAGTACAGGTCTTTGGTTTTCCAACCGGTGCTCAACTGTTTGGCCCAGTGGTAGTTGGCCGCATCAATCGTCAGCATGCCGCTGGTGCTCAAGTTGATCGTGTAATCGAACTTGCTGTTCAACGGAACACCGGTACCAACCTGAATCACCGTTGGCTCGTCCTGCGAAGGCGACGAACGCAGCTTGGCCACGATGTTGCCGGTCTTGCTGCTGGTCTTGTACTGGTATTCCAGCTTGACCATCGGCTCGTTGCTGTCGTACTGGTGGATCTGACCGATAACGACTTTACCGGTCGAAGGCACCTTGTTGACAGTCAGGCTGGCACGCAGGAAGTTGTTGGCGGCCGGGTACTTCCAGTTGCGAAGCGAACCGTCGGTGTTTGTTTCTCGCAGTTCACTGCGGGGGTATTTTGCGCTCTTGGTGGTAGAGCCGGTAACCGGGGCCCAGAAGAACAAAGTGCCATTATCGGCGCGGAAGTATGAATCTTTATAACCCTTCACCAATGCTGGCGTATCGATCGTCTTCGCAGGGCTGCCGACGGGGATGCTGAGGTTCCAGGTGGAGAGGTCGATCATGATAATTCACCTACACTACTAAACTGAAGAAAAGTTAATGGCCGAATTAATGTGATGAAAAAGCCCGGAACAATCCGGGCATATAGAAAGGTGGCCTCCCTTTGTATGTAAAAGACGATACACTGTTTATCGCGGCACGCCATCCCTTTGGCGCCAACCGTTTGTCGACCTTGCCTAACCCATTGATTCAGGGCGTTTCAGCAAATTACCGTTCGTCAGCTACGTCACAAAATGAGAGTTTTCCCGTTGCGTTAAGCGACAAAAGCGAGGCTAGAGTGTCTTCTACCCAGGCCCAGCGAACGCTGGCTTGTGGCCACCTTTATGAGAAGTAGCATGGATCGCGCGCACACCAGACCCCCCGAAGACCGATCGACCATCCTTGTGGTGGACGACTATCCCGAGAATCTCCTGAGCATGAGGGCGCTATTGGAGCGTCAGGATTGGCAGGTGATGACCGCGCCTTCGGGCGTCGAGGCCCTTGGCCTGTTGCTGCAGCACGAAGTGGACCTGGTATTGCTGGACGTGCAAATGCCCGGCATGGACGGCTTTGAAGTCGCCAGGTTGATGAAAGGCAGCCAGCGTACCCGCCTTACCCCGATCATCTTTCTCACGGCCAACGAGCAATCCGATGCCGCGGTGCTCAAGGGCTACGCCAACGGTGCCGTGGACTACCTGTTCAAGCCCGTGGACCCTGAAATTCTCAAGCCCAAAGTGCAGGCCATCCTCGAGCAGCAACGCAGCCGACGGGAATTGCAGCGGCTGACGCGGGATCTGGAAACGGCGCGGGCCTTCAACGCGTCGGTGCTGGAGAATGCGGCCGAGGGTATTCTGGTTATCGACGAAATCGGTAACATCCGCTTTGCCAACCCCGCCATCTCCCGGCTGCTGGGCGCAACCATCGATGAATTACAGAGTGCGCGCCTGCTGGACTTCATTGAAAAGCCCAGCGTGGCCAGTTGGCACGAATCCGAGTTCTTCCGTGCCTACACGCTGCGCGACATCCACCGCGTGCACGACGCGGTACTGAGAACCTACTCAGGCCAATCCTTGCCGGTGTCCCTGTCCTGTGCACCGCTGGCTTCGGAAAAAGCCATGGTGCTCACGGTTCAGGACATGTCCGTGGTGCGCA
This sequence comes from Pseudomonas sp. 3MAES_34.3B, assembly GCF_058145875.1. Taxonomy (NCBI): domain Bacteria; kingdom Pseudomonadati; phylum Pseudomonadota; class Gammaproteobacteria; order Pseudomonadales; family Pseudomonadaceae; genus Pseudomonas; species Pseudomonas sp. 3MAES_34.3B. Next base: position 300,051 of record NZ_CM176960.1, read on the forward strand.
ACCTGCACCAGCAGCTCGAATTCCAGGCGGTCACCGATCCACTCACGGGGCTTCTTAACCGCCGCGGTTTCTACCAGACCGTTGAAAGCGCCCTGGTACGTAACGAGCGGCCCGAGAAAAGCCAGGCCCTCCTTTATCTGGACATGGATGGCTTCAAGCGGATCAACGATACTCATGGCCATGACGCTGGCGACCGTGTGCTGCGATGGGTGGCCACACAGCTCAAGGCGTTGCTGCGGCCCTACGACATCATCGGGCGCATCGGCGGCGATGAGTTCACAGCCTTGCTGGACACCCTGGACTACCCCGAGCAAGCGGCGAAGGTCGCTGAAAAGATCCTGGAGCGCATGCGCAGTTGCACCCAGATCGATGGCCTGGAGGTTAGCCTGGGAGTGAGCATCGGGATTGCTACCTATCCTGAATGTGGCGTGAACCTCGAACACCTCTTGCGTGCGGCCGATATCGCCATGTACGCCGCCAAGCAGGCGGGCAAGCAGCAGTACCGCTATTACGACCAGGACCTGAACGTACGGGCACGTTCTCGGCTGCTGCTGGAAGAGAGCGTCTCCGCGGCGATCGAGCACAAAGAATTCTCCCTCGTATACCAGCCGCAGGTCCGCTTGGCCGATGGTCGCCTGCGGGGCTTCGAAGCGCTCTTGCGGTGGCAGCACCCGAGCGTGGGTGACGTGCCTCCAGGGCTGTTTATTCCCCTCCTGGAAGAGGCACGGCTGATCAGCCGGCTGACGTCCTGGATCTATCAGGAAGGCGCGTCGCAACGTCGGCAATGGCGGGAACGTTTTGATGACGACCTCGTCCTGGGGATAAGCCTGAGTAATGCCCAGTTCAGCATGCCTAACCTGATTGCCGAACTGCAGCACGCCATCTCGGCCAACGGCCTGATGCCACACCAGTTGGAGATCGAGGTCGTGGAGCCCTCGCTGTTGCACAACCCTGACGAAAGCCGTCGCCAGCTTTCACTGCTCAGGGGGTTGGGCGTGCGCGTGGCGCTGGATGATTTCGGCTGGGAGCATTGTTCGCTGAAGATACTTCGAGACCTGCCCATCGATACCCTGAAGCTGGACCGGCAGTTGATCGCCCGCTTGCCGCATTCCGAGCGCGATACCGCGATTGCCCGTTCGATCATCGACCTGTGCAAGGCCTTTTCCATCACCGTGATAGCGGAAGGCGTGGAAACCGCCGAGCAATACCGCTGGCTGGTGGACAACGGTTGTGAATACATCCAGGGCTTCGTGGTAGCTCATCCGCTGACTGCCACGGATGCGGGCCAGTTCCCGGCAAGGTATCCGTGGGACTTCGCCTGAGCGCATCGACAGGCCGTTTGCGGCCTAGAGCACGGGCGCGCGGGTAGCGGCCGGTTTGGGCTGCGCCAGGTGCGCTGCCATGGTGCGCAGCGGGGCGAGATGGCGAACGATAAGGGCCAACTGGGCTTGTACCAGGCGTTGGCTCTCGTCCATTTCCTCCGGCATCTGTTCCAGATGCTCGGCCAGGGCCTGTTCCTCCTCGTTATGCACCTCAATGCTACTGCGCTCGGCCAGGCCCTTGGCTATTGCTTCCAGGCTATTGGCCAGTTGCTCGCCTACGCCGGTTATCAGTTCCTCGCGCACAGGCTCCGGCAAACTGGTGCCACGATGAGCGCCCAGCCCGGACAGATAGCTCAGCAGCGTGTGAGACAACACCAGAAAGCGGAAGCCGGCGTCGGCCTCTTTGCGAAAGTGGCCGGGCTCCAACAGCATGTTCGACAGCGTGGTGGATAGGGCGGCATCTGCGTTGTGGGCGTTTCGCCGAGCCAATCGATAGGCGAGGTCGTCGCGCTTGCCTTCGGCGTACTGCTTCAGGATCTGCCGCAGGTAGGCACTGCTGCAGCTCAGCGTGTTTGCCAGCACCTTGTTCAAGCGTCGGCCTTGCCAGTCTGGCAGGAACAGGAACACGGACAGGCCGGCGATCAGGCTGCCCAGCAGGGTATCCAGCAGCCGCGGCAGGAACAGGCCATAGCCATTGCCCGTCTGGTTGAAACAGAACAGCACCATTAGCGTGATCGCCGCGGTCGCCAGCGTATAGCGCGTGGTGCGGTTCACGAAGAACACCAGGCCTGCCACTACCGCGAACAGCGATTGCACCACGGGGTTGGGGAACAGGTCGAACAGCGCCCAGCCTGCGGTGAGCCCGATAGCCGTGCCGATGATCCGTTGCCCCAGCTTGCGCCGGGTAGCGCCATAGCTTGGCTGACACACGAACAGCGTGGTGAGGATGATCCAGTAGCCCTGGCTGGGATGGATAAGGTGAACCATGCCATAGCCTATGGTCAGCGCCAGGGGCAGGCGCAGCGCATGGCGGAACAGCAACGAGGTTGGGGTAAGGTTTTGCCGCAGGCGGGCCCATACATCCTTGAGGCTGCGTGGAGAACGGTCCAGCAAACTGCTATCGGTGGCTTCGGCGAGGATGTCGGGGTTACTGGCATCGCTCAGCAGCCTGTCCAATGTGCCCAGGTTGGTCGCTAGCGCCCGCAGCGATCGCAGCAGGCCCTTCCATGCCGGGTTGCTCTGGATGCGAAGGTGCTCCAGCGAGGCGTGGAGGTCGCTCAACGCTTCGGCAAAGGTGTCGTTATAAATGAATGGCTGCCGCAGTTGGAGTGTCTCGGACAAGCGTTCGCATGCCTTTCCCTGCTGACGCAACAAGCGCTGGCAGCGGAACAGCACATCGCTATGAAAGAACGCTTCGGCGAGTGCGTTATAGGGGTAGTGAGTGGAGCTTGCCCGCTCATGAATGTCTTGCGCCAGAAAATACAGCTTCAGGTAACGGCTGACCTTGGAGCCCGGGCGGGAACTGCCAACTCGATTGAAGATGATCTCCTTGGAGGTGTTCAGCGCGGCGACGACCCGGCCATTTTGCCGGGCCAGTTCCAGCCGCCGCCCTTCTACATCCAGCCCCCGGATAGGCTCGAACAGTGAGGATTTGAGCTTCAGGTACAGCCCCAGCTCGCGGAACACGCGGGCCAGCCCCTGCTGTACAGGCTGGTTCGAGAACAGGGCCTGCCACAGCACCGAGAGCACGCCATACCAGGCTGCGCCCGCCACCAGCAATGCTGGTTCATGCCAGTAGCTGGTGAGCTCGCCACCTCGTTGGTCCACGCCGATCATGGTGTACACCGAGAGGATCAGCGTGGCATAGGCAATGGCCCCGTATCGCTCACCCAGCGCGCCCAGCATTGTCAGGGCGAAACTGGCCAGCGCCATGGACGCCACGAAAATGATGGGGTAGGGGAACAGTAGCTCTACCGAGAACGCCGCAACACTGAAGCACACCAGCGTCACCAGCAGCGCGTTCAGCCGGCCTTGCCAGTTGTCGTCTGTTTCGGCCAGGGCGCTGGCGATGATGCCAAGAAACAGGGGGATCAGCATGTGGAGGTCATTGCGCGACCAACATAGCGCCATGCTGCCGGTCAGGGCGATGAATACCCTCACGCTGTAGCTGAATTTGTCCCGCGCCCAGAGCCGGCGCAGGGTGTTCCCGAAAGATCTCGAAGCCATGGGGGGAGGGCCTGGTTCAGATGCCGCGATCATACAGGATTGAAAAGCGGTTTGAGCGAGGCGAGCCTGGCTGCTCTCTCAGGAGGAGCAGCTGATCTCCAGGTGCTTGCCCCAATCGGGCGGCCGCTGAGCGTAAGCGTCCATACCCGCTTGCGCTTCGAAGGGCTTGCTCAGTACCTGGTGCAGGCGGCGAACCTCGTTGTAGTCACCCGCCTCGGCCGCTTCGATGGCATTTTGCGCCAAGTAGTTGCGCAGGATGTACAGCGGGTTAACGGCGTTCATCCGCGCCGTGCGAATAGTGGGAGCCTCGTCGGGCTGGCGTGCAAGGCGATCAAGGTACAGCGCCCCCCACCCATCAAACCCGGCAAGGTCGACAAAATGGTCACGTAGCTGTTTGATCGCCAGGCCCGCTGGCTGCTCACCAAGGTGCCGGAAGAACAGGCTGTAATCCACGGCGCTGTTCTGCATTAGCTGCAGCAGGCGCTCCACGAGCCCCTGGTCTTGCTCCTCGGCCGTTACCAGGCCCAGGCGACGGCGCATCAGGTCCAGGTAACTGGCCTGGAACAAGGGGAGGAACAGCTCCAGCGCCTCTCGCAATGCGTCCACTTCGATCAGCGGCGTAAGCGCCTGGGCCAGTGCGCTGAGGTTCCAGTGCGCAATAGGCACCTGGTTGCTATAGGCGTAGCGGCCCTGATTATCGGAGTGGTTGCAGATAAAGCGTGCGTCAAAGTCATCGAGGAACGCATAGGGGCCGAAATCGAACGTAAGCCCCAGGATCGACATGTTGTCCGTGTTCATCACACCGTGGCAGAAACCATACGCTTGCCATTTGGCGATCATTTCGGCGGTGCGCTCCACCACGCTTCTGAACATGGCGAGGTACGGCTGCTCTTCAGCCGCGCACTCAGGGAAATGAGCGGTGAGTACGTGATCCGCCAGTTGCTTGTGCAACTCAGGCTGGCGCGTGTAGTAGAAATACTCGAAATGGCCGAACCGAACATGGCTGGGCGAAAGCCGCAGCAGCATGGCGGCGCGCTCCTGGCGTTCGCGCCATACGGGGGTATTTGACGCCGTAACGCACAACGCCCGGGTGCTGGGGATGCCCAGGGCATGCAGCGCTTCGGAGGCCAAAAATTCTCGAATCGACGAACGCAGCACTGCCCGGCCGTCGCCCATCCGTGACCATGGCGTTTGCCCTGCGCCCTTGAGATGAAGGTCCCAGTGCTCACCGGCGTCGTTCACCACTTCGCCCAGCAACAACCCCCGCCCGTCTCCAAGCTGCGGGTTGTAGTGCCCGAACTGATGGCCGGAATACACCATCGCCCTGGGCTCTGCCTCAGCCCATAGCTTGTGCCCGCTGAACACCTCGGCAAAAAGTGGCGTAGCTGCCTGGGCTGGGTCCAGATCCAGCAGCCCCATGGCGGCTTCGCTGGCAATGACCAGCCGGGGCGCCTCGATGGGCTCCGGCAGCACCGGAGTGGAGAACGTGTCTCCCAGTCGGGCGAAGCGGTTATCGAATTCGAGTTCGTCCAGCGTTTTCATCAGAACTCCCAGGGAAGGCTCATAAGGGATGGACCTTCCTCACGCTGGATCGGTTTGATCGGGATTCGATTTACGCAGCAGCAACTGCTCCTCGACGACCTGGGGGTTCTTCAGATGCACCTCCAGCTGACGGAAGGAGATGTTCACGCCGTGTTTCTTGAATTCACGGTTGATGAACCGGTTGATCTCGTCCAGGGCCGGGTTGCGATCCCCCAGGTCTCGCACGTGCATCCGCAATTCATGGTCTAGGCTGCTTTCACCGAAGGCCAGGAAGTACACGATAGGCGCGGGCTCTTTCAGCACGCGCGGGTTCTCGTCTGCGGCCTGCAGCAGCAGCTTGCGCACTATGTCCAGGTCCGAGCCGTAGTCCACGCCGATTTTCAGCGTAACCCGGGTAATGGTATCGGTAAGCGACCAGTTGATCAGTTGCCCGGTAATGAAGGTTTTATTGGGGACAATGATGTCCTTGCGGTCGAAGTCCGTGATGGTGGTCGCGCGGATGCGGATCTTGCTGACGGTGCCCGACAGGTTGCCAATGGTGATGGTGTCACCGATACGCACCGGGCGCTCGAAGAGGATCATGATCCCCGAAATGAAGTTGGCGAAAATTTCCTGCATGCCGAAGCCAAGCCCCACCGAGAGCGCCGCCACCAGCCATTGCAGTTTGTCCCAGCTCACGCCAAGCGTGGACAGCGTGGTAACGAAGCCCACGCCCGCGATGGTGTACGACATCAAGGTAGTGGTCGCGTAGGCGCTGCCCTGGGCCAGGTTGAGTTTGGAGAGTACGAACACTTCCAACAAGCCCGGCAGGTTGCCTGCCAGCACGAAGGTGATGCAGATGATCACCAGCGCCCCTAGGAGGTCGCCCAGGCTGATCGGCACCATGCTCATGCTGGTGCCGGTTCCGCTGGTGTATTCGTACAGGGTGATGTTGTCCAGGTAGGCGAACACGCTGATCAGGTCTGACCACACCCAGTAGAGGGCGCCCAGGAAGCTGCCCAGCAGCACCAGACGAATCAACCGCAGCGACTGCTGGTTGACCTGGTCGATATCCAGGGTGGGCTCCTCGATCACGGTTTCCGGGTCGCCGCCGACTTCTCTGGCCGCCTGGCGCTTGCTCAGCGCGCGGTTATAAGCCAGGCGCCGCGCCGCGACGCTCAGGCCGCGTACGAAAGCCGCTTCGATCACCAGCCAGAACATCATCAGGTACAGTGTGGCGATCAACCGGTCGGTGAGCTTTAGCGCGGTGTAGTAGTAGCCGAAGCACACGGCCAGGAACAGGCCCACCGGCAGGAATGTGAACAGGACGGCAATCAACCGCCGGAACAGCGAGGCATTGCGGTGGGTAGGGCTGGCCAGCAACAGACGGCTGAGCAGCCAGGCCATGAGCGCGAAGCAAGCCAGTACCACGAGAATGCCGAGGGCATCGTCTGCAAGGCCCGAGGGCTGCAGTTCCGCCACTGCCACCACGCCTACCAGTGCCATGACCACGATACCCAGCCGGCGCACCCAGCCCTGGAGGAACGCGACCTGAGCCCTTTCCCAGCGGAAGTGCAGCTCGGCCACGCCGCCAGGCGCCAGTATGCGATAGGCCGTATAGAACATGAGCCACGCCTTGGCCATTTGCAGCAGTGCCGAGCCCAGGCTCAGGTTTTGCCCGCGGGCGTCGATTTGCAGTGCAATGCCACATACCGCCAGCGCCAATGCCACCGGCATGGCGAGCAATACGTTCACCAGGATCGCCAACGGCGTATTCCACTGGCTGTCACGACGGAAATGCCCGACGTTGCGGTGCACCTGGGTGAGCTTGCCGTAGAGGTACTTGCGGCGCCACAGCAGGGCACCGATCGCCAGCAGCAAGGGAACGAACAGCAGCGGCCGTTGGGTAAGGCCATCGCTCAGCTCGCTTACGCTGGACGCCCACGGCAGCGTGGTCACCTGCTTGGCGAGGCGGCGTGGCAGGTTACCCAGCCATTCCGTATCCAGGGGCTTGTTGCTCGGTATCCAGAACATCTGCTCGTCTAGGGTGGCGCGCAATCCCTGGGCGGTGTCCAGCAACTGCTTCTGATTCAGCTGCAAGGTGATGGATTCGTTCAGCAGGGCACTCAGTTCACGGTTCAACCGCTCCAGCAGGTCGGCCCGGGTAATGGCAATGTCGAGCAGGGATTTGCGCAGCGCGGGCGTGACCACCTCGGCGGGCTGGGTGACGAGCAGGGTCTCGACATAGGTGCCAGGGCTGCTCAGCGCCTCGCGCTGCTGATTGATCTCGAACTGGTACAGGCGAATATCGGCGATTTTGTCGGCCAGGTTGCGATCCACCTTGAGCGCCGGCAATGCCTGCTTCTGGGTGTAGAGGATCTTGGAAAGCAGCAGGCTGCCCTTGAGCACGTTGATCTGCTCATCCAGCGCCTGGTCGGCCTGGGTCACCGTGTCCAGCTGTTGCTTGGTATGCAGGTTTCGCTGGGTGAGTTCGTTGAGCTCGTCGGTACTGCGCAGCAGGTAATCCGAAAGCTTCACGTTCGTTGCGCTTTCGGTGGCCAGCAGGCTGCTGTTGCCTGCCTTTTGCGCCTCCAGCGATTGCTGAGTGACCGTTTCCTGGGATTGCGCCAGACGCTTCTGGTTGATCAGCGATTGCAGGTCCTGCACTTCCTGGGCAACGCGGCCGATTTTCTCGATAAGCAGGTCGTGCTGGCTGTTGCCCAGGTCCTGCAGGAGGCTGTTGCCGGCCAGTTCCTGCCGCCGCAGGGCGATCAGCGCATTCAGGGAAGCCTGTTCTGCAAGGTACTGATTGCGAAGGTCGGAGCCGATCAGCTTGCCGCTGTCCTTTCCGCTTTTGAGGATGAGGTTGATCTGCTGAATGCGGGTTTGCGCATCGGCGATTTCGGTTTGCGCCCGCTCAGGCCGGGTTTGAGCGGTGATCGCCAGGGTGTTGGCGTCGCCCAAGGCCTTCTGCAGGTCGCTCTGCTGGGTGCCACGTTCGGTGAGCAATTGTTCGAGCTGGGGCACCGTGAAGTTCGCGTACCGCTGCGTAACCGGCTGCACCCTTGTGGCCTTGAGGCGGTCGAGGTCGTGCTGGTTGTCGGCGGTTTGCCGGGGCGCTTCGGCGATCTGCTGCTTGACCGTGGCCAGCTGCTGCTCGCGATCGGCCTTCGTAGACAAGTACGTGAGGGTTTGTTCGAGCACCTGCTCCAGGGCTTTCTGGTCCGGATCGGAGAGCTTTCGATCGGCGATGTGGTCCAGGCTCTGTTGGACCGAGTCGGTGCTTGGAGCGTCCGCGGCGAAGAGCGCGGGCGTGAAGAGACCAAGCAGGGCAGTACACAGGAGGGCGCGCAAGATAGGCATGTTCACAACAGGTCAAATGACTGAACGCCGTATTTTACGGGCTTAAGCCCTCGCTGTGGCAGCGATATGTTTCCCGAATGTTTTAGTGCCTGTGACGATGCCTTTTGCTACTCGTAGCATCGTGGCGTGCCTGCGGCGGTCCACCACCGGCCTACGGCCCTGTCGGGCCCGTCGCTGCCAAGGCGGGCTGCTACGGTGGTGGATGCCGGCAGGCGGGTTGTCAGAGGAACAAACCAGGCCCTGGCTTGCTGCCTTCCGGGAACCGCACACCCACCTTGGCGATGCGATTGGCATCCATGACGGCAACGGTCCAGAGAGTGCTATTCCATTCCACCTGGTCGCCGACCACCGGTGCACCGCCCACACGGCTGCTGATGAAGCGGCCCAACGGGGTTTGTGGATCTTCGCCGTCCAGCCGCAGGCCGTACAGCGCGGCCACGGCACCCAGTTCGGCATCGCCCTCCAGCACGAAGTCGCCGAAGAAGCGCAAGTCAAGCCCACGCTGCGGTGCCTGGCTGAACAGCTTGCCCAGTGCTGGCAGGTCGTGTTCGTGGCCGATCACGCAGAGAATGTCGTTCACTTCCAGCACCGTACTGCCCGAAGGGTGCAGCAATTGTTCGTTGCGGAACAAGGCGGCGATACGGGTGCCTTCGGGCATTTTAAGTTCACGCAGCGCGGCGCCGATGCACCACTTTTCGGCCCCGAGGCGATACACGAACAGCTCCCACTCGCTGGTGTGATGGACCTCCAGTGCCGAGCGGGAAATGGGTGCAGGGTCGGGCGGCACCGTTACCTTCAGCAGCTTGGCCACCCAGGGCAGGCTGGTGCCCTGTACCAACAGCGACACCAGCACGATGAAAAAGGCCAGGTTGAAATACAGCTGAGCATGGGGCAAGCCGGCCATCAGCGGGAATACCGCCAGAATAATGGGCACCGCCCCACGCAACCCGACCCAGCTGATGAAGCCTTTTTCGCGGCCATGAAACGCCTTGAACGGAGCCAGCCCGACCAGCACCGACAGCGGGCGCGCGAAGAGGATCATCCACAGGGCCAGCGCGAGCGCCGGCAGGGCGATAGGTAGCAGGTCGTGCGGTGTCACCAGCAGCCCCAGCACAAGGAACATGCCGATCTGGGCAAGCCAGGCCATGCCGTCGAGCATGTGCAGAATGCCATGGCGGCTGCGCACAGGCCGGTTGCCGATTACCAGGCCGCACAGGTAGACCGCCAGGAAGCCGCTCCCATGCAAGGCGTTGGTGAGCGCGAACACCGCCAGGCCGCCGCTGATGACCAGCAGAGGGTACAGGCCGTTGGCCAGGTTGATACGGTTCACCAGATAAAGCATTACCCAGCCGCCGCCCAGGCCCAGCACGCCGCCTATGCCGAACTCTTGCAACAGGTGAAGCAGCAGGCCCCAGTGGAAGCCGGTTTCCCCGCTGGCAAGCATGTCGATCAGTGTCACGGTGAGGAACACGGCCATGGGGTCGTTGCTGCCCGACTCGATCTCCAGGGTAGCGGTTACCCGCTCGTTCAGCCCCTTGCCGCCCAGCAGCGAAAACACCGCAGCGGCGTCGGTAGAGCCAACGATGGCCCCGATCAAAAGGCCTTGTATCAGGTTGAGATCGAACAGCCAGGCAGCGGCCATGCCGGTAAGGCCGGTGGTGATGAGTACGCCGACGGTGGCCAGTGACAGCGCGGGCCAGAGTGCGACCCGAAAGCTTGCAACCCGGGTGCGCAAGCCGCCATCGAGCAGGATGACCGCGAGGGCAAGGTTACCGACCAGGTAAGCGGTGGGGTAGTTGTCAAAGACAATGCCCGCACCGTCCACCCCGGCGACCATCCCTACCGCGAGGATAATGACGAGGATCGGGATGCCGAGCCGGGACGACAGGGAGCTGACCAGAATGCTTGCACCGACCAGCAACGCGCCGATGAGAAACAGGCTGTTGATGGTTGTCGCATCCAAGGGCCGTACTCCATTCAAATCAAGGGCGAAGGCACGTGCAGAGAACGTGCCAACCGATTCTAACCCGCACCTTCAACCCTGTGTCAAAAGGGATGGTTAATAAAAGTAGTCAAAATCATAGCGTCCAAACGAAAACGGCCCGGCGAGTGCCGGGCCGTTTTCGTTCAACATGCGGATGTCAGCCGATGGTCATCAGGCTGGCATTCCCGCCCGCAGCAGCGGTGTTCACGCTGACTGCCCGCTCGATCACCAGCCGCTCCAGGGCGATGTTGGTTTCGCCATGGGACAGCCCCTGAACGCCGACGATCGCGCCGGCGCGCCCGGCAATCACTTCGCAGACCGCACGCAACTGGTCCGAATCGCCGTGATGGATAACCGCATCGAAGGCCGCCTCGTCGCGTTTCCAGTCGGCGATCAGCTGAATGCGGGCCTGAACGTCCTTGGGCAAGCGGCTCACCACGCTACGGGCAGGCTCGCCTTCCACCATCACAGCACGGCTACCAACCGCCAGTACGGCGGCCAGCTGGGCCAGCGAGTCGGCCTCGGAGTCGGCCAGGCAGAGCACGTGTTCGCGAGGCAGGATCACATAGCTGTTGCGCTCGCCGGTCGGGCCGGGTAGCAGGCGAGAGATACCGCTCTGGGACTGGGCAGCGTACTGGTTGCAAGCGTCGACCAGCCCCGACTGTTGATTGCTTTCAGCCCAGGCCTTGAGTGCCTGCAGTGGCTTGAGCAGCAGATCATGCACACGGCTGTCCGGGGTGCCGATGTCGCTACGGTCGAAGGTACGGCTGACCGCGTCTGCCGGCCGGGTAGACAGCAGGCGGTACAGGTACAGCGGCCCGCCCGCCTTGGGCCCGGTGCCGGACAGACCTTCGCCACCGAATGGCTGCACGCCCACGACGGCCCCCACGATGTTGCGGTTCACATACATGTTGCCCGCATTGACGTTCTCGGTAACCTTGGCGATCGTCTCATCGATACGCGTATGTACGCCCAGGGTGAGCCCATAACCGGAGGCGTTGATCTGGCCGATCAAGGCATCCAGCTCACGACGCTTGTAGCGCACCACGTGCAGCACGGGCCCGAAGATCTCGCGCTTGAGCTCGTCGAAGCTCTCGAGTTCGATCAAGGTAGGCATCACGAAGGTGCCGCGGCGGCATTCGGCGGTATCGGCGATCGCCACCTGGTATACGGTGCGGCCTTTTTCGCGCATGGCCTGGATATGTTGCTCGATACCCGCCTTGGCTTCGGCGTCGATCACCGGGCCAATGTCCACCGCCAGGCGTTCGGGGTTGCCGAGGCGCGCCTGGGCCATGGCGCCCTTGAGCATTTCGATCACGCGGTCGGCGCTGTCTTCCTGCAGGCACAGCACGCGCAGGGCCGAGCAACGCTGGCCAGCACTGTCGAAGGCCGAGGACACTACGTCGATCACCACTTGCTCGGTGAGCGCCGAAGAGTCCACGATCATTGCGTTCTGCCCGCCGGTTTCAGCGATCAGCGGGATCGGACGGCCCTGAGCATCGAGGCGGCCGGCAATGTTGCGCTGGAGCAGCCGCGCCACGTCGGTCGAACCGGTGAACATCACCCCCTTCACACGTTCGTCGCCTACCAGCCCTGCGCCTACGGTTTCACCGCGCCCTGGCAGCAATTGCACCACGCCTTCGGGGATGCCGGCTTCAAGCAGCATGCGTACGGCCTGGGCGGCGACCAACGGGGTTTGTTCGGCAGGCTTGGCCAGGACCGGGTTACCCGCGGCCAGCGCTGCGGCCACCTGGCCGGTGAAGATAGCCAGGGGGAAGTTCCACGGGCTGATACACACCACTGGGCCCAGTGGGCGGTGCGCATCGTTGCTGAAGTCGTGACGGGCCTGCACGGCGTAGTAGCGCAGGAAGTCCACGGCTTCGCGCACTTCGGCGATTGCGTTGGCAAAGGTTTTGCCCGCCTCGCGCACCAGCAGGCCCATCAATGGCTGGATCTGCGCTTCCATCAGGTCAGCGGCACGCTCCAGAATGGCGGCGCGCTCGGCAGGCGGCGTGGCTTGCCAGATAGGGCCGTTGTTCAGTGCGCACTGAATGGCGGCATCGACATCGGCAATATCTGCCTCCTGCACGTGGCCTACCACGTCGCGGTGATCCGACGGGTTAAGCACGGGTTGGGCAGGGGCTTGCGAGGCTTCACAGCCCAGGATCGGACCGGCCTTCCAGTCATTGTGAGCGGTGGCCAGCAGGGCGCTGCTCAGCGAGGCCAGGCGGTGCTCGTTGGCCAGATCGATACCGGCCGAGTTGCTGCGCTCGCTGCCATAGAGGTCGCGTGGCAATGGAATGCGCGGGTGCGGCAGGCCGAATGCGCCTTCCTGCGCGCCCATGCGCTCGATGATCGCTACGGGATCGGCCACCAGTTCCTGGATGGAGATCGAGTGGTCAGCGATGCGGTTGACGAAGGACGTGTTCGCGCCGTTCTCGAGTAGCCGGCGGACCAGGTAGGCCAGCAAGGTTTCGTGCGTGCCCACGGGTGCATACACACGGCAGGGGCGATTCAGCTTGCCGTCGGCAACCTTGCCTACCACTTGCTCGTACAGCGGCTCGCCCATGCCATGCAGGCACTGGAATTCGTACTGGCCGGGATAGTAATTCTGGCCAGCGATCTGATAGATAGCCGCCAGGGTGTGGGCGTTGTGGGTAGCGAACTGCGGGTAGATCGCCTCAGGCACGGCGAGCAGCTTGCGGGCGCACGCGATGTAGGAGACGTCGGTGTACACCTTGCGGGTATACACCGGGTAACCCTCCAGGCCCTCGACCTGGGCACGCTTGATCTCGCTGTCCCAGTACGCACCTTTCACCAAGCGGATCATCAGGCGGTGACGGCTGCGGCGAGCCAGGTCGATCACGTAATCGATCACGTACGGGCAGCGCTTCTGGTAGGCCTGGATCACGAAGCCGATGCCATTCCAGCCTGCCAGTTGAGGTTCGAAGCATAGGCGCTCGAGCAGGTCCAGCGACAGCTCCAGGCGATCGGCTTCCTCGGCGTCGATATTAAGGCCAATGTCGTACTGCTTGGCCAGTAAGGTAAGCGACAGCAGGCGCGGATACAGTTCATCCATCACGCGCTCGTACTGGGCGCGGCTGTAGCGCGGGTGCAGGGCGGAAAGCTTGATCGAGATGCCCGGGCCTTCATAGATGCCACGGCCGTGGGATGCCTTGCCGATTGAGTGGATAGCCTGCTCGTAGGAGGCGAGGTATTTCTGCGCATCGTGCTCGGTGAGCGCGGCCTCGCCCAGCATGTCGTAGGAGTATCGGAAGCCCTTGCTTTCGAACCGGCTGGCGTTGGCCAGTGCTTCGGCAATGGTTTCGCCCGTGACGAACTGTTCGCCCATCAGGCGCATGGCCATGTCGACGCCTTTGCGGATCATGGGCTCGCCGCGCTTGCCAATGATCCGGCTGAGCGAGGACGTAAGCCCCGCCTCGTTATGGGTAGACACCAGCTTGCCGGTGAGCAGCAGCCCCCAGGTGGCGGCGTTCACGAACAGGGAAGGGCTGTTGCCCAGGTGCGGCTGCCAATTGCCGTTGCTGATCTTGTCGCGGATCAAGGCATCGCGGGTGCCCTTGTCGGGAATACGCAGCAGCGCTTCGGCCAGGCACATGAGCGCCACGCCTTCCTGGGAAGACAAGGAAAATTCCTGCAACAGGCCTTGTACCAAGCCTGCGCGGCCGGTGGCGTTCTTTTGATTGCGCAGCTTTTCGGCGATACCTGCGGCCAGCTTGTTGGCGGCCGCGGCCATCTGCGCGGGCAAGCGCGCCTGCTCCAGCAGCATGGGGACCATTTCCTGCTCGGGGCGGCGATAGGCGCCGGTGATGGCCGCACGCAGCACCGATTGCGGAAGGATGCTTTCGGCGAACTCCAGGAAGCTCTGGTGAGCGTGGTCTGGCTGCACTTCGCCGGCATCGTCGTTGATGCTGGCTGCACTACCGTCGAGTTCGGTCAGAGACGCGCCACCCTCGAGTTTTTCGAGGTAATTGAAGATCGCTTGCTTGATCAGCCAATGCGGAGTGCGGTCGATGGACTGCGCCGCGGCTTTCAGGCGTTCGCGGGTAGGGTCGTCGAGTTTGACCCCAAGGGTGGTCGTCGCCATTTGATTATCCTCATCGGGTTGCCACTGTCGCGTGGCTTGTGCGTGGCGGCAAGATTATCCGTGGCCCCCTCGGGGTGCAACCCAGTGCAACCCAAAAAGTTGAACTATTTACCGCGCACAAGACCAGCGGGATTCATCGGTTGGATGCACGAAAACGGTGCAAGTTGTAAGTATTCGGCCGAGTTCGTTCGCAACCTTCGGCCATAGTGGTGTAGGACCATTCTGAAACTGCCGAAGTCGCCTTGAAACGTAGGTTGGCCAGTCCATAGGATGCCCCCTCTCGGTGCAACCAAGGTGCACCTCCAATAACAAGGACATGAGTATCCCGCCGAATGAGCCTTAGTAACCCTACGTTAATTGCTTTTCTGGTCTATATCGGCGTGATGTTGCTGATTGGCTTGCTGGCCTGGCGCGGCACACGCGATCTTTCCGACTACATCCTGGGCGGTCGCCGCCTGGGTGGCCTGGTCACGGCATTGTCCGCCGGTGCGTCTGACATGAGCGGCTGGCTGTTGATGGGGCTCCCGGGGGCCATCTACGTCAGCGGCTTGTCCGAGGGATGGATTGCCTTGGGCCTGGTAGCCGGCGCATACCTCAACTGGCGGCTGGTCGCGGGCCGGTTGAGGATTCACACCGAGCACTGCGGCGATGCGCTTACCTTGCCGGATTATTTTGCCTCGCGCTTCAACGACACCAGCGGCATTCTGCGGATTATTTCGGCGGTCGTGATTCTGGTGTTTTTCACCATCTATTGTGCATCGGGTATCGTGGCCGGTGCCCGGCTGTTCGAAAGCACTTTCGGCCTGCCCTATGAACAAGCGCTGTGGGTGGGCGCACTTGCGACGGTTGCGTACACCTTCATCGGTGGCTTCCTTGCCGTAAGCTGGACCGACACCGTACAAGCCTCGCTGATGCTGTTTGCCTTGATCCTCACACCCATTGCAGTGCTGTTGGCCACGGGTGGGGTAGATACCACTTTCCTGCACATCGAAAGCGCCCACCCGGAAAGCTTCGATATGCTCCGGGGCACTACCTGGATCGGCATCGTTTCTCTCTTGGCCTGGGGCCTGGGCTATTTTGGCCAGCCGCACATCCTTGCCCGTTTCATGGCGGCCGACTCGGTAAAATCCATCGTCAAGGCCCGTCGCATTTCCATGACCTGGATGATCCTCTGCCTCGCCGGCACGTGCTCCGTAGGCTTCTTCGGTATCGGTTATTTCCAGGCCAACCCTGAGCACGCGGTGGCCCTGGCGGGTAACCCCGAGCGGATATTCATTGAGCTGGCCAAGATCCTGTTCAACCCCTGGGTAGCCGGTGTGTTGCTGTCGGCCATTCTGGCGGCGGTAATGAGTACGCTGAGTTGCCAGCTGCTGGTGTGCTCCAGCGCCCTTACCGAAGATTTTTACCGCCATTTCCTGCGCAAGTCGGCCTCCCAGCGTGAGCTGGTGTGGGTAGGCCGTGCCATGGTGCTGCTGGTTGCCGTGATCGCCATTGTGCTTGCGGCGGATCCGGACAGCCGAGTGCTGGGCCTGGTGAGTTATGCCTGGGCCGGGTTTGGCGCGGCTTTCGGCCCGGTGGTGATCATTTCGGTCCTCTGGAAGGGCATGACCCGTTATGGCGCGCTGGCCGGCATCGTCACAGGGGCCGTGACGGTCGTGCTGTGGAAGATGTACGGGCACAGCGCCGTCTACGAAATCATCCCCGGCTTCGTGCTCGCCTGCCTGGCCATTGTGCTGGCAAGCCGGCTGGGTGAGCCTGGCGAAACCGTGAAGCGGCAGTTCGAAGTGGCGGACAAAGCCTGGCGAGGTGCGCGCGGCTGACTGCCACCCGGCCCTTCGCCTTTGGCGACAGGGCCGGGGCGCGGTAAACTTCGGCACCCTGCAGGAGTAACCATGAATTACCGTCACGCCTTCCATGCCGGCAACCATGCCGATGTCTTCAAGCACCTGGTGCTTAGCCGCCTTATCGCGCTGATGTCGCGAAAGGAGCAACCCTTCGCTTATCTGGACACCCACGCCGGGGTCGGCTTGTATGACCTCCAGGGCGACCAAGCGAGCCGCACGGGGGAGTACCTGGAAGGCGTTACCCGGCTTTGGGCGGCAGAAAACCCGCCGGAGTTGGCTGCGGATTACCTTCGCGTTCTGCGCAAGCTCAACCCTGACGGCGATCTACGTTATTACCCCGGTTCGCCCGAACTGGCCCGCCGGCTGGCGCGCCAGCAGGACAGCCTGCAGTTCAACGAAAAACATCCCGACGATGGCCTGGCGCTGAAGGAAAACATGAAGCGCGACCCGCGCGTGGCGGTTCACAGAGGAGAAGGGTGGCATGTACCCCGGGCACTGCTGCCCACCCCGGAAAAACGTGCGGTGATGTTGATCGACCCGCCGTTCGAGCAGCCTGATGAACTGCAGCGCTGTACCCGCGCGATCAAGGAGAGCATCGCTCGCATGCGCCAGACGGTGGTTGTGGTGTGGTACCCGATCAAGGACGAGAAAGGCCTGCGCCGTTTCTATCAGGAGCTGACCAGTACTGGCGCGCCCAAGTTGCTCAAGGCCGAGCTGTACGTGCATCCGGCGGATACAGATACCCGCCTCAATGGCTCGGGCCTTGCCATCGCCAACCCACCGTGGGGGCTGGAAGAAGAACTGAAGGCCTTGCTGCCCTGGTTGGCCCAGTTGCTGGGCCAGACACAAGGCAGCTGGCGCGTGGACTGGCCAATCCCTGAGTAACCGTAAGGGCAGACCTTACGCTGGCAGGCAAACGCCGGTGCCACCGATACCGCAGTAACCGCCCGGGTTCTTGGCCAGGTACTGCTGGTGGTAGGCCTCGGCATAGTAGAAGGCCGGCGCTTGCTGAACGTCAGTGGTGATGTCCGGATGGCCAGCCTTGCGCAGCTCGGCCTGGAACGCTTCGCGGCTGCCCAGTGCCGCGTGCAGTTGGGCTTCGCTGGTAGTGAAGATCACAGAGCGGTACTGCGTGCCGATGTCGTTGCCTTGGCGCATGCCCTGGGTTGGGTTGTGGGATTCCCAGAACACCTTGAGCAGGTCCTCGTAGCGGGTTTCCTTCGGATCGAACACCACCATTACCACTTCGCTGTGGCCGGTAAGGCCGGAGCACACTTCTTCGTAAGTGGGGTTGGGCGTAAAGCCACCGGCATAGCCTACCGCCGTGGTGTACACGCCCGGCTGTTGCCACAGGCGGCGCTCGGCGCCCCAGAAGCAGCCCAGGCCGAAGTAGGCCACTTCCAGGCCGGCCGGGAAAGGCGCTTGCAAGGGGCGGCCGTTCACAAAGTGTTCGGCGGGCACGGCCATTGGCGTTTCGCGACCAGGCAATGCCTGCTGCGCGGTAGGGAGTTCGTTCTTGTTCACAAGGATTTCCGAGCGCAGGACCATGGTCTTCTCCGCGGTAGGTCAGTAACAGCCCTACAGTGTGCCTCAGGCGCGCGCTTGTGTCAGGTCGCCGGGCCGCGCGGGTACCGCTTGAGCGCGTCCACCAGCCGCGCGGACGGGATCGGGCGGTCGAACAGGTAGCCCTGACCCACGTCGCAACGATGGCGGCGCAGGAAATTCAGCTGTTCCGCTGTCTCGATACCTTCAGCCACCACTTTCAGCTTCAGGTTGTGGGCCATGGCAATCACCGCGGAGGTGATCTCCATGTCGTCCTGGCTGGTGGGGATGTCGTTGATGAAGCTACGGTCGATCTTGATGATGTCGATCGGGAATTTCTTCAGGTAGCTCAACGAGGAGTAGCCGGTACCGAAGTCATCCATGGCCAGTGACAGGCCCAGGCCCTTGAGTTGGCCGAGCAGTTGTCGGGTGTCTTCGGTGGCCTCCAGCAGCAGGCCCTCGGTAAGCTCAAGCTCGAGCAGGTTGGGGGCGAGCTTTTCTTCGGTCAGGATCTGGCTGATGGATGCCACCAGGTCCGGGTCGGAGAATTGTTTGGGCGAAAGGTTGATGGCGACGTGAAGCGGGCCATAACCGGCAGCGGTCAGCTGTTTGCTCATGCGACACGCCTGGCGCACCACCCATTTGCCGATGGGAATGATCAGGCCGGTTTCCTCGGCCACGCTGATGAACTGGTCCGGGCGAATCATGCCTTTTTCCGGGTGGTTCCAGCGTAGCAGTGCTTCCATGCCGAGCAGCCGGCCCGTGCGCAGGCACAGTTTTGGCTGATAGAACACTTCCAGCTCGTTCTGGGTCAGTGCCCGGCGCAGGTTGTTCTCCACGAACAGCTTGTAACTGGCTTCCGCGTTCAGCGCTTCGGTAAACACCTGAACCTGATGCTTGCCGTTGGCCTTGGCCTTGTGCAATGCCAGGCCGGCGTTTTTCATCAGGGTTTGCGGGTCGCGCCCATGCAGCGGCGCGCAGGCGAGGCCAACCGAGGCGGTCACGTTGATCAGCTGGTTGTCGACGAACATTGGTTTGTCGAGCGTTTTCAGCACCTGGAGCGCCAGCTGCTGGCCGGCTTCGGGGTCGGTGTCATCCAGCAGAACGGCAAATTCATTACTGGCGAAACGCGCCAGTGTGCCTGAGGGGCTCAAACTGTTGCGCAGCCGGCGGGCCAGGCTGATCAGCAATTTATCGCCGGTCTGGTGCCCGAGGCTGTCGTTGATGCGCTTGAAGTTGTCGATATCCACCAGCATGAGCGCCAGTGGTGTGTCCACGTCGCTGGCGAAGCGCTCATCGAGGCTGCGGATGAATGCCGGCCGGTTCCCCAGGTTGGTGAGGTTGTCGGTATACGCCAGCCGCTCGATGCGCTGCTGGGCGAGCTTGGACTGCGTGATGTCCTCGTAGATACCGATGTAATGGGTGAGCTCGCGGTGGTCGTTGAACACCTTCGAGATCGACAGCTGCCCCCAGTAGGGTTCGAGGTTCTTGCGCCGGCTTTTGAACTCGCCCTGCCAACTGTTGCTTTTAGCAAGGCTGGACGGTGCGTCGAACAGCAGTTCGCTGAGGTTTTCCAGGGCCGGCAATTCAGAGAGGCGGTGGCCGTGCACTTCATCGGAGGTGTACTGGGTGATGGCTGTGAAGCTGGGGTTCACGTACTCCACCACGCCATCGCAGTTCACCAGCAGGAATGCGTTGGCGCTCTGCTCCACTGCCCGCTGGAACAGATGCAGCGCGCTGGTGGCGGTACGGCGGTTGTGATTGGTAATCACTTGGGCGAACTGATCTGCCAGCTCGCCGGCAAACGCGACTTCGTCCGACTGCCAGGCGCGCTCGGTATGCTGCTCCAGGCACAGGATGCCCACCACCTGCCCGTCGACACGGATACTCGCGTCCAGCACCGATACGATGCCTCCATGCCGCGCCGCCGCCGTGAGGTTGCGAATGCGCGGATCCCCCGTGGGGTTGTTGACATCTACCGCTCGGCTTCGATGCAGGGCGTCCAGGTAATCGGGATAACGGCTGGCATCGATCGGTGCCGGTACGCTGTAGGTTCGGGTGCCCGCGCTATACGCAAGGATCGGGACCAACCGATGCCCCTCAAGATGCCAAAGGCTGGTGCCGTCGATCTCGAAGATCTCGGACGCGCTGCGTGTGATCAGCTCCGCCGCTTCGCGCATGGGGTCATTGGTGGTGTAGCGCTGTCGCGCCAGGCGCAGGATCAGGTCCTGCTGGGCCCGAACGCGCTCCAGATGATGTAACTGCTCGCGCTGTGCCCGGTGGTTGACCTCCAACGCAACCTGTAACTGGCCACTTGGGGAGTTCAGGTCCGCTTGCCCGACGTCGAAGGTATCGCCCGCCAGGTCATCCACGCCCAACAGGTAACCGCGCAGCAGCTGGCGGTTGTGCTGCTTGAAGGGCTCGCCCACTTCAAGGATGTTCACCGGGCCATTGGCCGAGTGCAGCACGTAGCGCACCAGGTAGTAGGCGCGCCTGGCGAGCTGGGCCTGGATGGCGTCGTGCAGCTGATAGCGCGCTTCGGGCTCCATCAGGCTGGCATACGGCGAGCCGATCAGGGCGCACAGTTCGCTCGCTGGCAGGCCAAAGTCCTTTTCGCAGGCGGGGTCCAGGTACAGCAAGGCCCAGTTTGCCTCGTTCAGCCGTTCGAAACGGAGCATGCCCAGGCGCGAAGGCACGGGTAGCTGCGTAACGACCTCGGCCGCCATTCGAGTGGCGGCATCCGGGTGGCTTTTCATCGAGAACTCGCTTGAGAAATACGGTTTACACAGATCCGTCTGGTGGCAGTTGCTACGTGCAGCAAGGTTGCATCATGGCGCATCGGCTGACAAGCGCTACAGTGGCCCTGTGCCTTCATCTGGCAGGTTAAGCGTCGGTTTTTCCGCATTCCCTGCGTCGGTATAACGGCAGCACAAGCGCTTTACTGTAGTCGACGTTGAATTGGCGTCAAATGCGAGGGTAATTACCACGCTAGAGGCGAGAGTAGCAGGTCTTCGCGACAGTCGGTGTATCTGCCATGAAACTTTGGGCGCCGATCAAAAATGATAAAAAAACCCCGCCGAAGCGGGGTTGAGGTTTCGAGCGTAGCAGCTCAAAAGAGGGGTGCCGCGCCACAGGGCAGCGCGGCAAAGTGGCTCAGAGCAGCATGGAGCGAATATCGCCCAATACATCGCTCAACCGCTTGGTGAAGCGCGCGGCGGCGGCACCGTTGATCACACGGTGATCGTAGGAAAGCGACAGCGGCAGCATCAGGCGCGGCTGGAATGCCTTGCCGTCCCACACTGGCGCCATGGCGGCCTTGGACACGCCCAGGATGGCAACTTCAGGCGCATTGACGATCGGCGTGAAGCCGGTGCCGCCAATGTGCCCAAGGCTTGAGATGGTGAAGCAGGCGCCTTGCATGTCGTCCGAGGCCAGCTTTTTGGTGCGCGCCTTTTCCGCCAGGGCGGCAGCTTCGGCAGCCAGTTGCAGCAGGCTCTTCTGGTCAACGTTCTTGATCACCGGTACCAGCAGGCCATCCGGCGTATCCACGGCGAAGCCGATGTTCACGTACTTCTTGCGGATGATGGCTTTGCCGCTCGGTGCCAGCGAGCTGTTGAAGTCTGGCAGTTCCTTGAGCAGGAATGCGCAGGCCTTGAGCAGCAACGGCAGCACGGTGAGCTTCACGCCCGCTTTTTCGGCCACGGCTTTCTGGGCCACCCGGAAAGCTTCGAGCTCGGTGATGTCCGCCTGATCGAACTGGGTCACGTGAGGCACGTTCAGCCAGCTGCGGTGCAGGTTGGCGGCCCCCACTTGCATCAGGCGCGTCATCGGCACTTCTTCGATTTCACCGAAGCGGCTGAAGTCCACCACCGGAATCGGCGGAATGCCGGAGCCACCTGCGGCCGCGGCGGCGGCAGGCGCCTCCTTGGCCTTGGCCATCATCGCCTTGACGTAAACCTGCACGTCTTCCTTGAGGATACGACCATGCGGGCCAGTGGCGCCAACCTGGGCAAGGTCCACGCCAAACTCGCGCGCCAACAGGCGAACGGCCGGGCCTGCATGTACCTTCCCGCTTGGTGCGGCGACCGGCGCCGGAGTAGCGGCAGGCGCGGCAGCAGGCTTGGCAGCCGGTGCGGGTGCTGCCGGTGCCGATGCAGCAGGCGCCGCAGCAGCAGGGGCGGCCGCGGTGGGCGCCGGGCTGCTTCCTGCAACTTTGAGCTTGAGGATCAGGTCACCCGTGCCAACTTCACTTTCCAGCTGGGCGATCACGCTTTCCACCACGCCCGCTTCGGGGCATGGGATTTCCATGCTGGCCTTGTCGGATTCCAGGGTGATCAGCGACTGATCCTTCTCAACCTTGTCGCCGGCCTTCACCAGCACTTCGATGATCTTGGCTTTGCCCGACGAACCGATGTCCGGCACGTGAATATCTTTTACGGTGTCACCGGCCGGTGCGCTCGGGGCAGCAGCTGGCGCGGCGGCAGCGGGTTCCTTGGCCGTGGGCGCGGGTGCGCTGGCAGCCGGGGCAGAAGCGGAGCCTGCGCCCTTGAGCTTGAGGATCAGGTCCCCGGTGCCCACTTCGTCGTTCAGGTTCACGCTGATGCTTTCGACCACGCCAGCGGCAGGAGACGGGATCTCCATGCTGGCCTTGTCCGATTCCAGGGTGATCAGCGACTGGTCCGCCTCAACGGTGTCGCCAACCTTTACCTGGATCTCGATCACCTGGGCCTTGCCCGACGAACCGATATCCGGCACATGCACGTCCTGGCTCGCGCCGCCGCCGCTTGGCGCAGGTGCGGACGGCCGGGTTTCCTCGGCTTCGTCCGGCGCGCTCGGCTTGGCGACCACGGTAGGCTCAGGTGCAGCAGCCGGCGCGGCAGACGCCGAAGCGCCTTCGATTTCCAGCTCCAGCAACTCGTCGCCTTCTTTCAGGCGGTCGCCCAGCTTGACCTTGATGGCTTTGACCACGCCAGCCTTGGGGGCC
This sequence comes from Pseudomonas sp. 3MAES_34.3B, assembly GCF_058145875.1. NCBI lineage: Bacteria > Pseudomonadati > Pseudomonadota > Gammaproteobacteria > Pseudomonadales > Pseudomonadaceae > Pseudomonas > Pseudomonas sp. 3MAES_34.3B. Next base: position 322,945 of record NZ_CM176960.1, read on the forward strand.
GGCACTTCCATGCTGGCCTTGTCCGATTCGAGGGTTACCAGGCTTTGTTCGGCTTCGATACGGTCGCCGACCTTTACCTGAATCTCGATGACTTCCCCTTCACCGCTGCCGATGTCGGGTACGCGAATAAGCTCGCTCACGAATGTTCTCCTCAGCAGTCCAGGGGGTTGCGTTTGTCAGGATCGATGCCAAACCGGGCAATGGCTTCGGCCACCACTTTCGGTTCGATATCGCCACGGTCTGACAAGGCTTCGAGGGCGGCCAGCACGATGAAATGGCGGTCCACTTCGAAGAAGTGGCGCAGTTTCTTGCGGCTGTCGCTGCGACCGAAGCCGTCGGTACCCAGGACCTTGAATTCCTTGCTCGGAACCCACTGGCGGATCTGTTCGGCGAACAGTTTCATATAGTCGGTAGAAGCGATGACCGGCCCCTTACGACCGCTCAGGCATTCTTCCACGTAGCTCTGCCGAGGCTTCTGCTCCGGGTGCAGGCGGTTGCTGCGCTCCACGGCCAGGCCGTCGCGGCGCAGTTCGTTGAAGCTGGTAACGCTCCACACGTCGGCGCCCACGTTGAACTCCTCGCGCAGGATTTTCGCTGCCTCGCGAACCTCGCGCAGGATGGTGCCCGAGCCCAGCAGCTGCACATGATGCGCGGCGTCACGGGTGTCGTCCTCGAGCAGGTACATACCCTTGATGATGCCTTCCTCGGCGCCGGCCGGCAGGGCAGGCTGAGCGTAGGCTTCGTTCATCACGGTGATGTAGTAGAAGATGTCCTGCTGCTCTTCCATCATCTGGCGCATGCCTTCGCGGATGATCACCGCCAGTTCATAGCCGTAGGTGGGGTCGTAGCTGCGGCAGTTCGGAATGGTCGCCGCCATCAGGTGGCTGTGACCGTCCTCGTGCTGCAGGCCTTCGCCGTTGAGCGTGGTGCGGCCAGCGGTGCCGCCCACCAGGAAGCCACGGGTACGGCTGTCGCCAGCGGCCCAGGCCAGGTCACCGATACGCTGGAAGCCGAACATCGAGTAGAAGATGTAGAACGGCAGCATCGGCTGGTTGTGGCAGCTGTAAGCAGTACCGGCGGCAATGAACGACGACATGGCGCCGGCTTCGTTGATGCCTTCTTCGAGGATCTGGCCCTTCTTGTCCTCGCGGTAGAACATCACCTGGTCTTTATCCACAGGCTCGTACAGCTGGCCTACGGACGAGTAGATGCCCAGTTGGCGGAACATGCCTTCCATACCGAAGGTACGGGCTTCGTCCGGGATGATCGGAACGATGCGGTGGCCCAGTTCCTTGTCCTTCACCAGTTGGGTGAGGATGCGCACGAACGCCATGGTGGTGGAGATTTCGCGGTCGCCCGAACCATCCAGGATGGCCTTGAGGGTTTCCAGCGGCGGTACTGGCACGTTGAAGCTCTTGGCGCGGCGCTGGGGCACGAAACCACCCAGGGCGGTGCGGCGCTCGCTCAGGTACTTGGCTTCGGCGCTGCCAGGTTCGGGCTTGTAGAACGGCAGTTTTTCCAGGTCTTCGTCGCGTACCGGGATGTCGAAGCGGTCGCGGAATTTACGCAGGCTGTCCACATCCACCTTTTTGGTGTTGTGGGCCGTGTTTTTCGCTTCACCGGCGCCGGTGCCATAACCCTTGATGGTCTTGGCCAGTACCACGGTCGGTTGACCGTTATGGTTGTTCACGGCGTCGTGATAGGCCGCGTACACCTTGTACGGGTCGTGACCACCGCGGTTGAGCTTCCAGATCTCGTCATCGGACAGGTCAGCGACCATGGCCTTGAGTTCCGGGGTATTGAAGAAGTGCTCACGGACGAACGCACCGTCCTTGGCCTTGTAGTTCTGGTACTCGCCGTCGACCACTTCGTCCATGCGGCGCTGCAGGATACCGTCGGTGTCCTTGGCCAGCAGTGGGTCCCAGAAACGGCCCCACACTACCTTGTTGACGTTCCAGCCGCCGCCGCGGAACACGCCTTCGAGTTCCTGGATGATCTTGCCGTTGCCGCGAACCGGGCCGTCGAGGCGCTGCAGGTTGCAGTTGATGACGAAGATCAGGTTGTCCAGCTTCTCGCGGCCGGCCAGGGCGATAGCGCCGAGGGATTCCGGCTCGTCGCACTCACCGTCACCCATGAAGCACCATACCTTCTGCTTGCCGGCAGGGATGTAGCCGCGGGCTTCGAGGTACTTCATGAAGCGTGCCTGGTAGATCGCCTGGATCGGGCCCAGGCCCATGGACACGGTAGGGAACTGCCAGAAGTCGGGCATCAGCCAAGGGTGCGGATAGGAGGACAGGCCCTTGCCGTCCACTTCCTGGCGGAAGTTGTCCATCTGCTCTTCGCTGATGCGGCCTTCCATGAACGCACGGGCGTAAACGCCGGGCGAGGCATGGCCCTGGAAGAAGATCAGGTCGCCGCCGTGCTCTTCAGTAGGGGCCTGGAAGAAGTAGTTGAAACCGATGTCATACAGCGTCGCGCTGGAGGCGAAGCTGGAGATGTGTCCGCCCAGGTCCGAATCCCTGAGGTTGGTGCGAACGACCATGGCCAACGCGTTCCAGCGAACCAGCGAGCGGATGCGGCGTTCCATGAACAGGTCGCCGGGCATGCGTGCTTCGTGGGTAACTGGAATGGTATTACGGTATGGCGTGGTGATTGCGTAGGGGAGTTGCGAACCACTGCGGGTGGCCAACTCGCCCATGCGAGTCATCAGGTAGTGAGCGCGGTCTTCGCCTTCTTTGTCGAGAACCGACTCCAGGGCGTCCAGCCATTCCTGGGTTTCGACGGGATCGAGGTCTTGCATGGCTTGCTCCAGGGCGGAAAGGCCACCAGAATCGATGACCTGAGTTTGCGACTGGCCTTGTGGGCAGACGACATGAATTCTTGGATCACCGGTGGGTTGGCCCGGTGTCCTGTAGTTTTACTACAAATCAACGCTCATTTCATGTACCGCAGCGACCGTGGCAGTAGGAAAACTACAGGTAGTGACGTCCCCATCCGGCGTCAGCCTGTAGCTGTTGCCGGTTCAGTAGACTAAAAACCAGCCTTGGAAAGGGTACCTGTGATGCCTGCTGCCAAATTTATCCACCTTTCAGCTATTTCTAGCCTTTGTTGGACAGTCCTGTCAGCTGCGATTTTTCATGCAAGTAGCGAGGCCTGCCGTGTAGGCGACCTGAAGGATAGACCATGAGCCGTCCAGCACTGATCCCCTTGCCCGACGTATTGCAGGCCACCGCCAGCAGCCGCCTGGTCGATTTCAAGCAGGCGCTGGAGGAAATTGGCGGGCAATGGCCGGCGCACCACGAGCCCGCCCTCGCTCGGGTATTGGCCGCCAGTGACTTCGTGTACGAGCAGGCCAGCCGAGACCCAGCCATGCTGATGGGGCTGGTCGCCAGTGACGACATCGACCGCGCATATGAACCGGGCGAACTGCGCAGGCGGATAAATGAGGCGGTGGCCGCAAGCGAAAACGAGGACGCCCTGGGCCGCGCGCTGCGTCGGCAGCGGGCCCGTGAGCAGGTGCGCATCATCTGGCGTGACCTGAACCGCGTCACCAATCTTCAAGCCACATGCCGCGACCTGTCCGACCTGGCCGATGCCTGTATAGATGAGGCGTATCTGTGGTTGTACCCCAGGCACTGCCAGCAGTTCGGCACGCCCATGGGGCGCCATTCAGGCCAGCCTCAGCAGCTGATCGTTCTGGGGATGGGCAAGCTGGGGGCAGGGGAGCTGAACCTCTCTTCTGACATCGACTTGATCTTCGCCTATCCGGAAGGCGGTGAAACCGAAGGCGCGCGGCGTTCGGAAGATAACCAGGCGTTCTTCATTCGCCTGGGTCAGCGCCTGATCAAGGCACTGGACCCGGTGACCGTCGACGGCTTCGTGTTCCGGGTAGACATGCGCCTTCGCCCGTACGGTTCGGCGGGGGCGCTGGTGCTCAGCTTCAATGCGCTGGAGCAGTATTACCAGGATCAGGGGCGGGACTGGGAGCGCTACGCCATGATCAAGGCCCGGGTAGTGGCGGGCGATCAGGTAGCGGGCGCCCAGCTGCTCGACCTGTTACGTCCGTTCGTGTACCGGCGTTACCTGGATTTTTCCGCGATCGAAGCTCTGCGCACCATGAAGCAGCTGATCCAGCAGGAGGTTCGCCGCAAGGGCATGGCGGACAACATCAAGCTGGGGGCGGGCGGTATCCGCGAAGTGGAATTTATCGCTCAGGCCTTCCAGCTGATTCACGGCGGGCGTGACCTCAGCCTGCAACAGCGCCCCCTGCTTGGCGTGCTGGCGACCCTGGAGCGGCAGGGTTATTTGCCTGCTGAGGTCGTAGATGAGCTGCGGGAAGGGTATGAATTCCTTCGCTACACCGAGCATGCGCTGCAAGCCATCGCCGACCGGCAAACCCAGATGCTGCCTGATGGCGACCTGGACCAGGCGCGGGTAGCGTTCATGCTCGGCTTTGCAAACTGGCAAGCCTTCCATGCACAGTTGATGCGCTGGCGGGAGCGGGTGGATTGGCACTTCCGAGGCGTGATCGCCGACCCCGACGAAGATGAAGACAGCGGCGACGTGATGGTGGGGGCAGAATGGCTACCGCTGTGGGAGGAGCGCCAGGACGATCAGGCCGCCATCGCGCAGCTGGCCGAAGGGGGCTTCCAGGCGCCGGCCAAGGCGCTGGAACGATTGGCGAGCCTGAGGGCCAGCGGCCAGCTGCGGGCCATGCAGCGGATGGGGCGCGAGCGGCTGGACGCTTTTATCCCAAGGCTGCTGGCGCAGGCGAGCGAGCACGCCGAACCGGATCTGGTGCTCGAGCGCGTGCTGCCGCTGGTAGAGGCGGTGGCGCGGCGGTCTGCCTATCTCGTGCTGCTGACCGAGAACCCGGGCGCGCTGCGTCAGCTGCTGACGCTGTGTGCCGCCAGCCCCTGGATCGCCGAGCAGATTACCCGCTTCCCACTGCTGCTCGATGAGCTGCTGAACGAGGCGCGGCTGTTCCATCCGCCGCTGGCACCGGAACTGGCCGCTGAGCTACGCGAACGGCTGACGCGCATCCCCGAAGACGACCTGGAACAGCAAATGGAAGCGCTGCGGCATTTCAAGCTGGCCCATAGCTTGCGCGTGGCGGCCGCAGAAATTGCCGGCACCTTGCCGCTGATGAAAGTGAGCGATTACCTCACCTGGCTCGCCGAAGCCATCCTCGCCGAGGTGTTGGCGCTGGCCTGGCGGCAAACCACCGTACGCCACGGCGCCCCGGTGCGGCCGGATGGCAGCCTGTGCGATCCAGGTTTCATCATTGTGGGCTACGGCAAAATGGGCGGGCTGGAACTCGGCCATGGTTCGGACCTTGATCTGGTGTTCATCCACGACGCCGATGGCGCGGCGGAAACCGACGGCGAGCGGCCTATCGACGCCGGCCAGTTCTTTACCCGGCTCGGCCAGCGGATCATCCACCTGCTCACGGCGCAAACCAATTCCGGGCAGCTGTATGAGGTAGACATGCGCCTGCGGCCTTCTGGCGCGGCCGGGCTATTGGTCAGTTCGCTGGGTGCTTTCCAGCGCTACCAGCAGCAGGAGGCCTGGACCTGGGAGCACCAGGCACTGGTGCGGGCTCGGGTGCTGGTGGGGGACGCCAGCGTAGCCCACGCATTCGAGGGCATTCGGGCCGAGGTGTTGGGGCGCGAGCGGGACCTGCCCCAGCTGCGCGAGGAGGTAAGCGAGATGCGCGCCAAGATGCGGGATAACCTGGGAACCCGTATCACCGCCGCCGGGCGCGGCGACAATGCCTTCGACCCGCAGGTGCCCTTCGACATCAAGCAGGACGCCGGAGGTATCGTCGATATTGAATTTATGGTGCAATACGCGGCCCTGGCCTGGTCGCGCGAGCATCCCGCACTGCTGCGCTACACCGATAACATCCGTATTCTCGAGGGGCTCGAGCAGGCAGGGTTGTTGCCGCCGTTCGAGGCCAGCCTGCTGAGAGAGGCGTACAAGGCCTACCGCGCTGTCGCGCATCGGCGTGCCTTGCAAAAGCAGGCAGGGGTAACCGCCGGGGACCAGTTTGTCGCCGAGCGCCGCGAGGTCATGCGAATCTGGGCCTGGTTCGGGCTAGGTTAAACTGAGAATCCACGGGGGAGGCGCCCGCTTCCCCGATCGTTTGCGGAAAACCCATGAGAATTCTGATCATCGGGCCCAGCTGGGTCGGCGACATGGTGATGGCCCAGACGCTGTTCCAGTGTCTGAAGGCCCGCCATCCCGATTGCCAGATCGACGTGCTCGCCCCTGAGTGGAGCCGGCCGATACTGGAGCGCATGCCCGAAGTACGCCAGGCCCTCAGCTTCCCGCTCGGGCATGGCGTGCTGGACCTCGCCACGCGGCGCAAGATCGGCCGGTCGTTCAAGGGCCAATACGATCAAGCCATCGTACTGCCCAATTCGCTCAAATCCGCGCTGGTGCCGTTCTTTGCCGGCATCGCCCGGCGCACAGGCTGGAAAGGCGAGTTTCGCTACGGCCTGCTGAACGACATTCGGCCGCTGGACAAGGACCGCTACCCGCTGATGATCGAGCGCTTCATGGCCTTGGCGTATCCGCCGGGCGAAGCGCTCCCTACGCCTTATCCCCAGCCACGCCTGCGAATCGAACCTGCCAGCCGGGCCGCCGCGCTGGAGCGCTTCGGGCTGCAACTCGATCGCCCGGTGCTCGCGCTGTGCCCCGGGGCGGAGTTCGGCGAATCGAAACGCTGGCCGGCGGAACACTACGCCGACGTCGCCGAGGCGCGCATTCGTCAGGGCTGGCAAGTGTGGCTGTTCGGCTCCAAAAAGGACGAGCCTGTGGCCGAGGCGATTCGCGAGCGGTTGATCCCGGGGCTGCGTGAAGAAGCCGTGAACCTGTGTGGCGATACTTCGCTGGCCGAGGCCATTGACCTGATGTCTTGCGCCGCCGCGGTCGTGTCCAACGACTCGGGCCTGATGCATGTGGCTGCCGCGCTCAATCGGCCGCTGGTGGCCGTGTATGGCTCCACTTCGCCCGGCTTCACGCCGCCGCTGGCCGATCAAGTGGCGGTGGTGCGCCTGGGCATCGACTGTTCGCCCTGCTTCGACCGAACGTGCCGCTTCGGCCATTACAACTGCTTGCGCCTGTTGGATTCGCAGCGGGTCATCGATGCCTTGAAAGGCATGGACGCGACCGACACCGTCAACCTCATGGCAGGGGCTGAGTAAGTGCGGGTATTGCTGATCAAAACCTCCTCCCTGGGCGATGTCATTCATACACTGCCGGCACTCACCGATGCCGCACGTGCCATTCCCGGGATCCGTTTCGACTGGGTGGTCGAAGAGGGTTTTCGCGAAATCCCCACCTGGCACCCTGCCGTAGACAAGGTAATCCCGGTTGCTATCAGGCGCTGGCGCAAGAATCTCTGGCACACGGTCAAGAGCGGTGAGTGGCGTGGTTTCAAACAGCAGATGCGCGAGCGCAGCTACGATCTGGTGATCGACGCCCAAGGGTTGCTGAAAAGCGCCTGGCTCACCCGGTACGCACGGGCGCCCGTAGCGGGGCTGGACAAACGCTCGGCGCGTGAGCCCCTCGCTAGCCGCTTTTATGACCGCAAGCTAGGAGTGGTGCGTGGCCAGCACGCGGTAGAGCGGGTGCGCCAGTTGTTCGCGCTGGCGCTGGGCTACGACCTGCCCAATACCTTCGGCCAATATGGCCTGAACCGTTCACGCCAGCTGGCGGTGCCTCATCCCGTACCGTTCGTGGTGTTCCTGCATGGCACCACCTGGGACAGCAAACATTGGCCCGAGGCCTACTGGCGTGAACTCGCCGAGCGGCTGGGGTTGGCGAACATCGGCGTGCGCTTGCCATGGGGCAACGAAACCGAGTTCCGCCGCGCACACCGTATCGCCGCCGGGCTGAGCAACGTTTCGGTGCTGCCCAAGCTCAACCTGGCCGGCGTGGCCGACGTACTGGTCAAGGCCCGCGCATGCGTGGCAGTGGACACCGGCCTGGGCCACCTGGCCGCAGCGCTGGATGTGCCTGCGTTGTCGTTGTATGGCCCCACCAACCCCGGGTTGACCGGCGCCTATGGCCGTACCCAGGAGCACCTGGGCAGCGACTGGCCCTGCGCGCCTTGCCTGCAGAAGAACTGCACGTACAAGCCCACCCCTGAAGACCTGCGTAAACACAACATCAAGCGTGAGTGGCCGCTGTGCTTCACTCGCGTAAACCCAGAACGAGTGGCAGGACGCCTGAGCGCGCTGTTATTGGCCGAGGACCTGCGTTGATGCAACTGGCTTTTGTGCTGTACAAATATTTCCCGTTCGGCGGGCTGCAGCGAGACTTCATGCGCATCGCCCTTGAATGTCAGCGGCGCGGCCACCAGATCCGTGTGTATACCCTGATCTGGGAGGGCGACGTGCCCGCTGGCTTCGAAGTGCTGGTAGCGCCGGTGAAGGCGCTGTTCAATCATCGCCGCAACGAGAAGCTGAGCGCCTGGATGGCGGCCGACCTGGCGCAGCGCCCGGTGGACCGGCTGATCGGCTTCAACAAGATGCCCGGCCTGGACGTGTACTACGCCGCCGATGGCTGTTACGAAGACAAGGCGCAAACCCTACGCAACCCGCTGTACCGCCGCTGGGGCCGCTATCGCCACTTCGCCGAATACGAGCGCGCGGTGTTCGCCCCCGAGGCTTGCACGGAAATCCTGATGATTTCCGAGGTTCAGCAGCCGCTGTTCGTCAAACACTACGCAACCCCACAGCAGCGCTTCCATCTGTTGCCGCCAGGCATTTCCCAGGACCGCCGCGCGCCGGCCAATGCGGCCGAAGTGCGCGCGCAGTTTCGCCAGGAATTCGGCCTGGGTGCGCAGGATCGGCTGCTGGTGCAGATCGGCTCGGGCTTCAAGACCAAAGGCGTGGACCGCTCGCTCAAGGCATTGGCGGCATTGCCGGCGGCCTTGCGCCAGCGCACTCGGCTGTTCGTGATCGGCCAGGACGACCCCAAGGTGTTCCAGCTGCAGAGCACGGCCCTGGGCCTCAACGAGCAGGTGACGTTCATGAAAGGCCGCAGTGACATTCCGCGTTTTCTGCTGGGCGCCGACGCGCTCATTCATCCGGCTTACAACGAGAACACAGGTACCGTGTTGCTCGAAGCGGTAGTCGCCGGGCTGCCGGTGCTGGTCACGGCGGTATGCGGGTACGCCCATTACATCGACGAAGCGCGTGCCGGGGTTGTGTTGGACGAGCCGTTCGAGCAGGCCCAGCTCAACCGTGAGCTGCAACACCTGCTTGAAGACGACGCTGCGCGTGCCGAATGGTCAAGCAACGGGCTGGCCTTCGCCGACAGCGCCGACTTGTACAGCATGCCGCAGCACGCCGCTGACGTGATCCTGCAGGAGCGGGCCGCATGAAGCTGGTCCTTGCCGAGCCGTTCAAACACCTGTGGGCCAACACCGATCCCTTTGTTGCCGTAGAAGGCCTGCAGGGGGAGGTGTACCGCGAACTCGAAGGGCGGCGCACGCTGCGTACCGAGGTCGAGGGCCGGGGGTATTTCGTCAAGATCCACCGCGGCATCGGCTGGGGCGAAGTGTTCAAGAACCTCTTCAGTGCCAAGCTGCCGGTGCTGGGCGCCGGCCAGGAATGGGCCGCCATCCGCCGGCTGCATGAAGTAGGCGTACCCACCATGACCGCCGTGGCGTTCGGTGAGCGGGGGGCGAACCCCGCTACGCAGCATTCATTCATCGTGACCGAGGAGCTGGCGCCCACGATCAGCCTGGAAGACTACAGCCTGGACTGGCGCACCAACCCGCCTCTGCCCCTTACCAAGTGGGCATTGATTGAGCGGGTGGCGCAGATGACCGGCGCCATGCACCGGGCAGGCGTGAACCATCGTGACTGCTATATCTGCCATTTCCTCCTGCATACCGATCGGCCGTTCAATGCGGCGGATTTCCGCTTGTCCGTGATCGACCTGCACCGTGCGCAAACCCGCCAGCGCATCACTCGCCGCTGGCGGGACAAGGACTTGGCCGCGCTCTATTTTTCCGCCCTGGACATCGGCCTCACCCAGCGTGACAAGCTGCGCTTCCTGCGGGCCTACTTCCAGCAACCGCTGCGCCAGGTGCTGCGTGACGAAGCCGCACTATTGGCCTGGCTGGAACGCAAGGCTGGCAAGCTGTACGCCCGCAAGCAGCGTTACGGGGACGCGCTCTGATGGCCGGCTGGAAGCTGGACCCTGACTGTGAAGACCTGGCCCCGGTATTTGGCAGCCTGGACGCGGTCTTTGCCCTGCGAGGCGAGCGCCTGACCCGCGACCTGTTGTCTGAACTGGTCAAGGTCGATCATGAGGGCGTGGCCTATTACGTCAAGCGCTACAACGGCGCGGGTAAAGGGTTGCGCCGCTACCTGGGCAAGCCTCGGGTAAAAGCCGAATGGCAGAACCTCAAGCGGTTCGCCAAATGGGGCATTCCCACCGCGCATGTGGTGGGCTTCGGGCTGGAACGTGACAACGTGTCATTCGAGCGTGGCGCCATGATCACGCGCGAACTGCCCGCCACAGAGGACCTGCTGGCACTGGTGAAGCGCCACGACCCTCGCCTGAAGAACCGGCAATGGGTGGAGCATGTGAGCGCGCAACTGGCCCGCCATACGCGAACCCTGCACGATCATCACTTCACCCATAACGATTTGAAATGGCGCAACCTGCTGGTGGATGACGCCGGCACGCTGTACCTGATCGACTGCCCCAATGGAGCATTCTGGTGGGGGTTCATGCTGCGGTACCGCATCACCAAGGACCTGGCCTGCCTGGACAAGGTCGCCAAATACGAGCTTTCCGCTACCCAGCGGCTTCGATTCTACCTGGCGTATCGCCGGCGGGAACGGCTCAATGCCTCGGATAAAAAACGCATCCGGCACATCGTCAGCTTTTTCGAGGGCCGGGAATGAAGCTCTTTATCGCACCAGGGGATCAGCCCCTGCTTGCCAGCCGTGGCCTCACCGACTTCGACACGCTGTGGGCGCTACCGCTTACGGCCGTGGATGAAGCGAACGTAGGGCGTGGCGGCTGGAGCCAGGTCTTTCGGCTGGACGTGGGCGCGCAGGGCTTCTACCTCAAGCGGCAGGCCAATTATCTGATCCGCAGCCTGCGCCACCCCCTCGGCGAGCCGACCGTGGCCCGGGAGTTTCGCAATATCCGCCGCTACGAGGAATTGGCCGTCCCGGCATTGGAGGCCAGTTATTTTGCCGAGCGGCGGCAGGGCGGTGAATGGCAAGCCATGTTACTGACTCGAGCCCTGGATGACTGGAGCGAACTTGGCGCCTGGCTGGCCCAGTGGCCAGTGCTCACACCGGCCCGCCGTGCGGCGCTGGTACAGGCCTGCGGGGAGCTTGCGCGCAAGCTGCATTGCGCGGGGCTGGTTCATGGCTGCTTCTACCCCAAGCACATTTTCCTGCGGGCCGAGGGCGATTGCTTCGAAGCACGCTTGATCGATCTGGAGAAAACCCGCTCGGCCTGGCTGGGCCAGCGTGACCGGGTGCGAGACCTTGAGCCGCTGCTGCGCCGTGCATCGGCGTGGTCGGAAGTGGACATTCGCGGGTTCCTCGCCGCCTACCTGCAGGCGGCGCCCACCGATACGCAGATTACGGCGTGGATGGAGCAATTGCTGGTTCGTCGGCGCCACAAGGAGACACGTTAAATGACGTTGCTACAGCTGGCGCGAGCAGGCAGAACGCCGGAATTGCCTATCATGCTATCGCTGGCCGACGCCGCCGGCCCAGCGGACCTGCAGCTGCTTTCGCTCTTGCGAGTGCTTCCGGGCCAGCGCTACGTAGGGGCGGGCGTATGGCGAGGGCGGGCGGTGCTGGCGAAATTGCTGGTAGGCCCCCGGGCCGCGCGTCAGTTTCAGCGTGAGCGCGACGGCGCGCGGCTGCTGGCTACGCAAGGCATCGCCACGCCCACGTTGCTGGCCGAGGGCTTGCGAGAAGGCGAGGGCGGCTGGTTGCTGTTCGAGTTCCTTCAAGGGGGGGAAAGCCTGGGGAGCGCCTGGGAACAGGTAGAAGGCTTGCCCCTGCTGGCTGACAAACAGGTTGAAGTCCTCGGCCAGGCGCTCGAATCGATTGCCGGCTTGCATGCCAAGGGGCTGTGGCAGGAAGACCTGCACCTGGATAACCTGCTGCGCAGTGGCGGCCGAGTGTATGTGGTGGACGGCGGAGGGGTCCGTGCCGAACAGCCAGGCCAGCCCCTGTCGCGCCAGCGGGTACTGGAAAACCTTGGGGTGTTCTTCGCCCAGTTGCCTCAAGGGCTTATGCCGTTCGTCGAGGAGCTGCTGGTGCATTACCTTCTGGCGAACAGTGAGCATGCGCTGCCGCTGGAGGCGCTGGAAAAACAGATCACCAAGGTGCGTGCCTGGCGCCTGCGGGATTTGCTCGCCAAGGCCGGCCGTGATTGCACGTTGTTCAGCGTAAGCCGAGGCCCATCGCTACTCAGGGCAATGCCGCGCAGCGAAGAAGCCGCGATGCTACCGGTGCTGGCCAATGCCGATCAGTTGATTGACCACGGCCACCTGTACAAGACCGGTGGCGCGGCTACCGTGGCGAGAGTTAACGCCAACGGCCGGCCGCTGCTGATCAAGCGCTACAACATCAAGGGCGTGGCGCATTGGTTCAAGCGATTCTGGCGGCCCAGCCGGGCCTGGCATTCCTGGATCGAGGCGCAGCGGCTGCGCTTTCTCGGTATCGCCACCCCCAAGCCACTGGCCGTGCTGGAAACCCGCACCCTCGGGTTGCGCGGTGTGGCCTATCTGGTGACCGAGCACCTTGATGGCCCGGACCTGATGCAATGCTTCAGCGGCCATATTGCAGATGGGCAGGTGCCCGAGGCGCAGTTGGGCGCGCTCGACGCCCTGTTCGCCGCGCTGATTCGCGAACGCATCAGCCATGGGGATATGAAGGCCCATAACCTGTTCTGGTGGCAGGGCCAATGGGCCTTGATCGACCTCGATGCCATGGAGCAACACGCGGCTGCCAGTAACTTCGCGGCGGCCTATGACCGTGATCGCGCCCGTTTTCTGCGCAATTGGCCAGCCGACAGCCCGTTGTACCGGTTGCTGGACGAGCGCCTGCCGCGGTTGTGATCGCGGAGCTGCAACGGGACAGCAGGTATTGGGGCGCGGACGGTTGGGTTATACTCGCGCGCTTTCGATTAACAGCAATATTGGCGCCTTCGGGCGCGTATTGAGTACACAGAGGCACTGACCCTTGGCACTGACGATTCTCGGGCTGTCCGGCGCCCTCAGCCACGACCCTTCCGCTGCGTTGTACATCGACGGCAAGCTGGTCGCGGCCGCCGAAGAAGAACGCTTCGTGCGGGACAAGCATGCCAAGAACCGCATGCCGTACGAGTCGGCGAAGTTCTGCCTGGAACACGCCGGCATCAAACCCGCCGATGTGGACGTGGTAGCCATCCCGTTCGCGCCTATCAGCCTGTTCGGCAAGGCCCGCTGGCACTATGCCAAACGTTACTGGTACGCCCCCGACCGCGCCCTTGACGCATTGCTGATGGGCAACCGGCGCTACAAGCGTTACCGCAAGAAGATCGTATGGTGCCTGGAGCAGCTGGGCTTCGATCCGAAAAAGATCAAGATCGAGCCGGTGGAACATCACCTGGCCCACGCCTCCAGTGCCTACCACTGCTCGGGGTTTACCGAGAAAACCGCCATCCTCGGCATCGACGGGAAGGGCGAATACGCCACCACGTTCTTCGGCTACGGCGAGAACGGCAAGATCCACAAGATCAAGGAATTCTTCGATCCGGATTCCTTGGGTGGGCTTTACGGCGCGATCACCGAATTCCTCGGTTTCGAGATGCTGGACGGCGAGTTCAAGGTCATGGGCATGGCGCCGTACGGCGATGCCAGCAAGTATGATTTCTCCCGCCTGGCCAGCTTCGAAAATGGCGAACTGGTGATCAATACCGAGTACGCGAACGTGATCGGCCTGCGTCGCTACAAGGAAAACGGCAAGGGCTTCTATTTCTCGCCCAAGCTGATCGAGTGGCTGGGGCCCAAGCGTGAAGGCGATATCGCCGACGAGCCTTACATCCACTACGCCGCGAGCATGCAGGCCCTGTTTGAAAAGCTCGCGCTGCAGATGATCGACCACTACCTGGGCGATGTGCTCAAGGAAACCGGCAAGCTGGCCTTCGCCGGTGGCTGTGCGCTTAACGTGAAGCTGAACCAGAAAATCATCGCGCGCCCGGACGTGAAAGAACTGTTCGTGCAGCCGGCGTCCGGGGATGCCGGCACCGCAGTTGGCGCGGCGGCGTATGTTTCCCATGCGCGTGGCGTGCCGGTGGAGAAGATGGAGCATGTTTACCTGGGCCCGTCGTACTCCAACGAGGATGTGATCGCAGCCTGCGCGCGCCATCCGAACAAGCCCAAGGGCCGCAAGCTGGAGAACATGCCCAAGGAAATCGCCCAGATCATGGTCGAGGGCAATCCCGTTGCCTGGTTCCAGGGGCGCATGGAGTTTGGCCCGCGTGCATTGGGCGGGCGTTCGATCATCGGTTGCCCAAGCGTTCCCGGCGTAGCCGACCGCATCAACCACCAGATCAAGTTCCGCGAACGCTGGCGCCCATTCTGCCCGTCGATGCTCGACACCGTGGCGCCGCAGATGATCAAGGTGGACCACCCTGCACCCTTCATGACCTTCACTTTCGAAGTGGCGCAAGAGTGGAAAACCCGCGTACCGGAAGTGGTGCACGAGGATGGCACCTCGCGCGCCCAGGTGCTCAAGCGTGAATACAACCCACGCTACTACGACATGATGAAAGCGCTCGAAGAACTTACCGGCAATGGCGTGTCGCTCAACACGTCGCTCAACCGCCGGGGTGAACCGATGATCTGCTCGCCGACTGACGCCTTGAACATGTTCTACGGCTCGGACCTGCAATACCTGATCATGGAAGACATCCTGGTGGTAAAGACGCCGGAGCCTGAATGAGCGAAAAGGACATCCTGATAAGCGTAGTGGTACCGGCTTACAACTACGCTCATTACCTGCCACGCGCGCTGGATTCAGTGGTGCCGCAGTTGCAGGATGATACGGAAATCGTGGTAGTGGATGATGGCTCAACCGATGGCACGGCTGAGTTGCTGAACAGATATGCCAGCGAGCGGCCCTCGCTAAGGGTGCTCCGGCAGGCCAATGCCGGCGCCGGGGCAGCGCGCAATGCCGGTATACGTGCTGCCAGGGGCAGGTACATCCTGCCCCTGGATGCCGACGATGAACTGGTGCCTGCCGCGCTCGAGACGCTGAAGCGGTTGATAGCAGCCGATCCGGCAGTGGATATCGTGCTGGGCGCGTACCTGTCCGTTGACGGTAGCGGAAGGGCCAAGTTGCGCATGGCAACACCCGTGAGCGAGCGCTCGGAGCTGCGCCGGGCCCAACAGTACCTTCTCGAAAAACGCATCGGCATTTCCCACAGCTGCACGTTGTTCAACCGGCAACTGCTGCTCGCTCGGCCGTACCTCGAAAGTGTAAAGGCAGGAGAAGACATCCCGGTCTTCGCCTATTTGCTGGTTAACGGCACGATAGCCACGACCGAGCAGCCCATCGCTCGCATTCACAAGCATTCGGACAGCCTTCGCAACAGGCGTGACGAAGAGCCCGTTGCCATGACCATCGTCGAGGAAGTGTTCGCCACGCTGCCTCCGTCGTGTCAGCCATTGCGTGGGCGCTACACCGCGCAACGTTACCTGTCTTTGTTTCGCAATTCCCTGCAGGCGCAGGATTGGCGGGCGGCATGGCGGTTCTATTGGCGCGCGGTGAGGTTCAGCCCCGGCCAGGCGCTGCGTTGGACCTACGTGAAAAAGATATCCCGTTTGATTTTCAGGAGCTGATCCCGGATGCAATTCGCTTTTAGCGGCGTGGCCGCTGCATTCCATGGTTACGGCAAGCACGTTACGTCGGTGCGGCTGGCGTTGCTGGGCAGCCTGGTTCTATCGCTGATAGCGGTACTTGGGGTAGTCACCGTTGGCAAGGACGGCGCCTTGTACCTGGACATCGCCCAGCGGATCGGCCAGGCAGGAATGGTCGAAGCCTGGAAGGGGTTCGACTGGCCCTGGTACCCGCTGCTGCTGGCGGGCACCCATGGGGTGACCGGCCTCTCGTACGAGGCGGCGGCTTACCTGTGGAATACGGTGTTCATCGCCGGTACCTGCGCGCTGGTGGTCGATAGTGTAAGGCGCCTGGCCCCCGGTGCGGATTGGTGGGCTTGCCTGGTCGTGCTGTCGATGCCGGCGATAAACCAGTTCCGCAGTGACATCATCCGCGAGTTCGGGTTCTGGTTCTTCTGTAGCCTGGCCTTGTGGCTGGCGCTGCGCTGCCGCGAAGATGCCCGCTGGAGCAGGATGCTGGGCGCGTGCGTTGCCGTTGTACTGGCGGCCATGTTCCGCCTGGAGGCTGTGGTCGTTCTACCCGCGTTGCTATTGTGCACCCTGCCTGAACTGCTCCGTGCCCGCTGGCGGCCAGGGTTGGCCCTGGCCGTCGCGCTGGTGCTCACGGTCGCCTTGATTGCGCTCAGCATCATCCTGGCCAAGGACGCTGTGAATTCCCACCGGGTGAGCTACTTCATGAAGTTGATCGACCCTCGGATGGTGTTCGGGTCGTTCAACCAGCTTGCCAGCCAGTTCTCCACTTCCCTGGTCAATCCCTATTCCGCCGATGAAGCGGGCCGCATCATCTTTTTCGGCTTTACCGCATCGTTGCTGATCAAGCTGGTTCACCTGATGGGGCCTGTCGCGCTGGTATGGCTAAGCCCGGCCAGTTGGTCGGCCTGGAAGGACTACAGTCGGCGGTTCACCCCGGCTGCCTGGGTCGCAGTCTGCTACCTCAGCGTGTTGATGATCTTTTACATCCGCGCACAGTTCATGAACGGGCGCTACCTGAGTTTCCTGGATCTGGTACTGGTACCGCTCCTGGCCCTGGCATGCTGGCGATTCTCCATGCGCCATGCCCGCCTGGGCAAAGCGGTAGCCGTGCTGGCGCTGCTGGTGATGCTGGGCAACGTGATCAGCCTTGGGGCGCCAAAAACCCATTACCTGGAAGCGGCAAAATGGGTTGCAGCCAATACGGACCCGCACGCCAGTGTGTTCTACGAAGACGGCCGTATCGCCTACTACGCCGGGCGCGGCTACGTGCAATCAGGCCTGACCCGTGAGCAGGCCATGGCAGATGGCGTCGCGGAGCGTTACACGTATCTGGTGGTGGAAACGGGCAAGCACGACCCCTGGCTTGACACATGGCTGGCTGCGCATCCGTACAAAGTGCTGGCGCGGTTCGAAAACAGAAGGAAGGACACGGTGCTTGTGCTGGGCCGGTAACCCCGGCCCAGGCTAGCCGAACAGCGCGCCCAGGCGAGGCATCAGCCGCGTGCTTACCGAGCAGTCGCCCAGCCCCTGCTCATAGCCCTGCAGAAAGGGCCGGGCGCCATCCGCACCGATCAACCACTCCATATCCTTGCGATAGCGGGCCATGTGCTGGAAGTTGCGCAGCCGCTTGGCCGCCGAAAGCGCGCGCCGTTGGCAGGTCATGTCTGCCACGTCGATCAGGCCAAGGTGCTGATCCACCCCCACTACGATGTTGCCCAGGTGCAGCGAGCGGAAGTACACGCCCTTACCGTGCAGCTCGGCCACGAACCGGCCAAGCCGCACGCGCAGGTCGGCAGGCGCCCCGGCGAGGTACAGGTGGCGCACGGTTTCTCCCGGCAGCGGCTGGTAATGCACCGCGTCACGTTCGATGCTGGGGATGCGGTATACATTCAGTACGCCTGGGCAGGGCACGCCACGCCGCCGGAGCGCCTGGGTATTGGTCGCGAAGCGCCGGGCGTAGGGGAACAGCAACGCGGAACTCACCAGACGCTTGCGCCGGAAGAACTTCAGCATGGTCCCGTCGGCCAGCACCAGCACTTTGTCGCCAGAGCCATCGGCCTCGATAACCCGGGCACCTTCGCGCAGCGCCAGATAGGCTGAATGATTGAGCGCTTGCATCGATGCTCCTCGAAAAGTGGCCGCACATCTTACCCGAGTTGCGGCTTTGTGGCCCGCCGGGTTCATCCATGGGGTGCCGACGTTGTGCTAGAGTGCCTCTTTTTTCTGTACGGGACACCATGAGTAATTCCCCTCAGCCCCAGTCGACCCTGAAGATCTACTTCCGGCTGCTGACTTACGTACGGCCCTACGCTGGCTTGTTCATCCTGAGCATTGTCGGGTTCCTTATCTTTGCATCGACCCAGCCGATGCTGGCCTACATCCTGAAGTATTTCGTGGACGGCCTGTCGAATCCCGAAGCCTCGCTGTTCCCCGGCAACCGTTGGCTGGGCGATCTGCAGCTGCTGCAGGCGGTGCCGTTGATGATTGTGCTGATTGCCGTGTGGCAGGGCGTTGGCTCCTATATCGGCAACTTCTTCCTGGCGCGGGTTTCCCTCGGGCTGGTGCAGGATCTTCGCATCGTTTTATTCAACAAGTTGCTGGAATTGCCGAATCGTTATTTCGACAATCACAACTCCGGGCACCTCATCTCGCGCATTACCTTCAACGTCACCATGGTGACCGGCGCCGCGACCGATGCCATCAAGGTGGTGATCCGCGAAGGCATGACGGTGGTGTTCCTGTTCGTATCCTTGTTGTGGATGAACTGGAAGCTCACGCTGGTGATGCTGGCGATCCTGCCGCTGATTGCCGTGATGGTGAACAGTACCAGCCGCAAGTTTCGCAAGCAGAGCAAGAAGGTCCAGGTGGCCATGGGGGACGTGACCCATGTGGCGTCCGAAACCATCCAGGGTTACCGGGTGGTGCGCAGCTTCGGCGGCGAAGAGTACGAGCGCTCGCGTTTTGCCAAGGCCAGCCAGAGCAATACCGACAAACAACTGAAGATGACCAAGACCGGCGCGGTGTACACGCCCATGCTGCAATTGGTGACCTACAGCGGTATGGCCATCGTGATGTTCCTCGTGCTGTACCTGCGCGGTGATTCGTCGGCGGGCGACCTGGTGGCGTACATCACCATGGCCGGCCTGCTGCCCAAGCCGATTCGGCAATTGTCGGAAGTGAGTTCCACCATTCAGAAAGGCGTGGCGGGCGCTGAAAGCATTTTCGAACAACTCGACGAAGCGCCCGAAGTGGACCACGGCACCCTTGAGGTGGAACGCGTAACCGGCCGCCTTGAAGTGCGGGACCTCGGTTTCACTTACCCAGGTACCGACAAGCGCGTGTTGGACGGCATCAGCTTCGTTGCCGAGGCGGGCCAGATGGTTGCGCTGGTGGGCCGGTCCGGTAGCGGCAAGTCCACCCTGGCCAGCCTTGTACCCCGGTTTTACCAGCACACTGAAGGGCAGATCCTGCTCGATGGTGTAGAAATTCAGGATTATCGTCTGCACAACCTGCGGCGCCACACCGCGCTGGTCACCCAAGCGGTAACGCTGTTCAACGATACGGTTGCCAACAACATCGCCTACGGCGACCTGTATGGCGCACCCATCGAAGACATCAAGCGAGCGGCTCAGGCAGCGTATGCCGACGAGTTCATCGACCGCATGCCAGAGGGCTATCAAACGCTGGTGGGTGAGAACGGCGTGTTGTTGTCCGGTGGGCAGCGCCAGCGGATCGCGATTGCGCGAGCGCTACTGAAAAACGCGCCGTTGCTGATTCTCGACGAAGCCACCTCTGCGCTGGATACGGAATCGGAACGGCATATCCAGGGTGCGCTGGACGAGGTGATGAAAAACCGGACCACGCTGGTCATCGCCCACCGCCTTACCACTATCGAGAAGGCCGACCTGATCCTGGTCATGGATCAGGGCAAGATCGTGGAGCGGGGCACTCATGCGCAGCTGCTTGCCATGAATGGCTACTATTCCCGGCTGCATGCGCGGCAATTCGAGGAAGGCGGGGCCGGCGAAACGCAACCGGTGAGCGATCCATGCTGACGGCGTTGCGCTGGTGGCGTGAACGTGGATGGTCGCAGATCGATGCACAGGAATACGCAAGGCTCTGGGAAACGTTCGGCGGCAGCGTCGCGACCCACCCTGTTGTGGTGGAGCGCCTCTGCGCCCTGGCCGAGCTTCCGGTGCGTTATCTGGGTTACCACTACGAAGGCCAGCTGGTAGCCGGCGTACCCTGCTGGGGCCGCCACCTGGCCCTGAGCCGGGACGTGCTCAAGCGCAAGGGCAAGCGTGGGCTGTTCGACCTAGGCAATGCCGAGGTCATCCTTCCGGTGGCGCCTGGGGCCAGCGTGCCCCTTCGCCAGCGAGCACGCTATGTGTCCGCGCTCAATGAAACCACCGTGTCCACGCTGCGCCCCCAGGCTGAGTCGCTGGCCATGGCGCGGGCGCCCGAAGATTATTCAAAGAAATTTCGCTACAACCAGCGGCGCGAACTACGCCTGCTAGAAGAGGCCGGCGGGCAAGTGTGCCCGGTTGCCAACTTCGGTTCTGCGGAGCTGGCGGCCATGTACGCCGACCTGTTCCAGCGGCGTTGGGGCGCACCTGCCCCAGGGGGTGAACGGCTGACGGAAGTGTTCGAGCTGTTGCGAGACTTCATGACCGGCTCGGTCATTTTCCTTGAGTCCGCGCCAGTGGCTATTCAGGTGCTGTATCGCGTGGACAGTCCGGCCTGGGTTTCGGTTGAGTATGTGAACGGCGGCGTCGATCCGCAAAGCCGCGCGTTCAGCCCGGGCAGCGTGCTCAGCTTCCTGAATACGCAGCACGAATGGGATCGCGCCCGCGAGTTGGGCAAGGCACTGCGCTATTCCTTCGGCCGTGGCGACCGTGAATACAAGGACCGCTGGTGCCATCAGGTACCCGTGTTCGAGGTGTGAACCATGATCGAACGTAAGCAGGTACTGCTCAAGGCGCATCGCCGACGCAAGCGTGTGGTAGTAGCAATCCTTGCGGCCGCCGCGGTGCTGCTCGGTGTGCTGCTCAGCCCATGGGCTGCGCTTACGGTGCTCGTTCTCGCTTGGGTGGCTCACGAAGCCTGGTTCGCTGATCACCTGTTCTACCGGCCCAGCGACGACTACTGTCACGTTTTCCCGCCGGCCGTTGAGGGCATCAGCGTCACCTTGGCGCCAGGGCGGCCGTTGTCCCTTGCGCAAGCGCTGCCCCCCGGGGAAACCCTGGTTCTCGAAGTTCACGTGGAAAGCACTTTCCTGGGGCGCTTTCTTGATCCGTTCGTAAGGCTTGGTGACGACAGGCAGGATTTCGAGCGCGGCGTGCGTGGGGTTCGCTACCTCAACCTGTCCGGGCAGCGCGAGCGGCTGAGTGACGGCACGTTGTCGCTGACGGGGCAAAGGTGCCAGCTGGGGGCTACCGGCCGGCTTTTCGTCATGGCCAACCCGGACTTCGCCGAGCAGCGGTGCATGATCATCGCCCCACACGCCGATGATGCCGAGCTCGCTGCGTTCGGGCTGTACCAGCGGTGCGCGGCCGTGAGCATCGTTACCCTGACCCAAGGGGAGATCGAAGCCGAGGATTACCAGGCGCTGGGGCTTTCGTTGGCGGACGCGGCGCGCCTCAAGGGCCGGCTGAGAAGCTGGGACAGCCTTGCCGCGCCGCTGTGGGGCAATGTGCCGCAAGCCCGTTGCACGCAGCTGGGCTACTTCTGCCTGCGGTTGGCCGCGATGGCAGCGGCGCCGGACACGCCCTTCGGCTCGAAGGAGTCGGGTGAGGCCGATATCCGGCCCGTGCGTAAACACAACGCCCGGGCGCTGCCCGGCGACAGCGACGGCGCGCCCACCTGGAACAACCTGGTGGCAGACCTGGTAGCCCTGCTGGAGCAGGAACGCCCTGAGGTCATCATCACGCCGCACCCGGAACTCGACCCCCATGCCGACCACGTGGCGGCCACCCGGGCAATCTTCGAGGCGATCCAGGCCAGCCAGTGGAAGCCCACCTTCGCGCTGTACTATGCCAACCATCTGCATGACAACGACCGCTGGCCAATGGGGCCCGCAAGCATGGGCGTGGCGTTGCCGCCTGCGATCGAGCCGCTGTCGCCTTACGCGCTATGGAGCCCCAGCCTTGCAGCCGGCACCCAGCTCGACAAGGCCATGGCGCTGCGCTTGCAGCATGACCTGCAAGGGCCGCTGCCCATCAAGCGCCAGGTCAGGCGCTGGTTGCAGCGTGTGCTTGCCGGTCGCCGCTGGCCCCGCACTGGCCAGGACGAATTCTTCCGCAAGGCCGTAAGGCGCCACGAGCTGTTCTGGGTGCATCGCCTTTAGGCCCTTTGCCGCCCCCGGAGCGGTACGGCCCTTGTGTTAGAATCCGCCGTCATATTCGCCAGTGATGAGTCGACAATGAAGGTCATGCTTTTGGTAATGGACGAGCAGCGCGTCATCCTGGATCGGCTATACGACATCTTTCAGCGTCATTGCCAGGCCTGCACCGTCTTTCGCCTCACCAAAAAGCAGCAGATGAACCTCGGGCCCTTCCTGGCTTCGGTCAACTATCATACGTTTGATCGGGTGGTCATTTTCTCCAGGGTCAAACGGCTGGCCCCGCAGTTGAGCGTGCTCAAATGCATCCCGGGGCTGGTGTTCCTGGAGCACGATGCCTACCAGAACTACATGCACGGTAGTAAGTACAAAGGTGCTTACTCACGCCTGTATCGTCGATTGCCCTGGTGCCGGGCGCTGGTGTCGGGCGCGGTGGTAGCCCGCAAGATGCGCGAGGAGAGCATCGACGCCGTATTCGTTTCCAAGGGCTACGATGAAGCCTTGTTGAAAAACCTCGGCCAGCCTCGAGACATCCCGGCCGGGTTTCTCGGCAGCCTGAAAAGCAGCGAATACTCCCAGCGCAAGGCATTGCTCGAAACGCTTGCCGAGCGCACCGGCATGTTGGTAACCCGCACCGCTTCCGGTGAGGAATACCTGCAGATGCTCAACCGTATCCAGGTGTTCGTAAGCGCCGACATCGGGATGGGCGAGTTCATGATCAAAAACTTCGAAGCCATGGCCTGTGGCTGTGTGTTGCTCGCCTGGAGCCAGGGTGAGGAAGACCGCCTGCTGGGGTTCGAAGACATGCATAACGTGGTGTTCTATAGCTCGGCGGAAGATGCGGTAGCCAAGCTCGAGCTGCTTCGCAACGACCCCTCGCTGGCCGAACAGATTGCACGTAACGGGCAGCTGTTCGCAGAGCAGCACTACGCCTTCGACCGGGTAGGGCGGGACCTCGCCCGGGAAGTGGAGCGGGAAATGCGCCCGTGGGCACCACCCTCTGCGTTGAGCCGGGCCTGGGTCAAGTTGCGATATGGCATGACGGTGCCTCAGGTAAATCATGAACGCTAGCCCGATCGACACCGCCATGGACCTGAGCGCACACCCGGGCGGCCATCAGGATATCGTTGCCGCGTTACCGAAAGCCTTGGCGGAAGGCCTGGCAGCGGCACCTCGGGTTATTCTCGTGGCCAATAACCCCGCTATCAGCCAGGCCGATTTCGATGCGTTGCGCATTGAAGCGAACGACGTGGTCGTGTCCTTCAATACCTGCAGCAAGCACGACCTGCTCACAGCCGAAAGCGTGAATGTGTTCGTGCACGGGTTCAATGCCCCGGACCGCTATTTCTTCGGCTTGCCCTACCGGCCCGAGTTGCAACGGCTGTTCGGCCAGCCTCAGGCACGCTGTTTTACCGTGCTGGTAGGTTGCGCTGCGCCCATGTCGCCCGTCCCTGGGGTGATGCTGCTCGAAGAACGTATTCCATTGCCAGCGCTGTGGAACTACCCGGTAGACCGGCCAGGGGGCAAACGCTACGTAGGCCCGTCCACCGGTTTCAATGCAATGGTCGTGTTCGACGCATTGCGCGCTCGGCTCGGTTACCGCTACCAGCTGCTGGCCCTGGGTTTTTCCACCGGGGGCGGCAAATTGTGGGGTGGCCACGCGTGGGGCTATGAGCGTGAATGGCTGGCCAGCTCAACGGTGCAGCCTGTGCCGCTGAAATCCCCCCCTGCCTCTGCTCGCGGCCTTGCTGGCTGGTGGGCAAAGCTTTTGGGCCGCCGCTGATAGCGGTCTATACGTCAGGTATCGAGGTCAGAAGTGTTGAAAGTCGCGGTAGCGTTCTTTGGAATCCCCAGAAATTCCGCAACCTGTTTCCCGTCGATTCAGGCAAATATTCTCGGGCAGCTGCCTGAGGGTTGTGAAGTTCGGTGTTTCTATCACTTGTACAAGGTAGACACCGTCCATAACGAACGCTCCGGTGAACAGGGGCAATTGGGCGACGATAACTATAGTGTCTTCGAACCCATGGTGGGCAGGCTTGAAAGCACCGACGGCGTGCTGGAACGCTGGGACTTCGAGCGTATCAAGGCTTTGGGTGACACTTGGGCGGATCAGCATGCTTCGCTGCGCAACCTCGTTTATCAACTGAACTCGCTGCGAATGGTGACTGGCTTGCTTGAAGCGTACGATCCGGACTTCGTGATTTTTGCGCGCCCGGATCTGCTCTACCACGACCCGCTACCGGCCTATGTGTTTAATAACGCGCAAGCGCGGCAGCGCAATGTCTACATTCCCGACTGGCAGTGGTGGGGCGGTTTGAATGATCGCTTCGCCATCTGTGGCAAGCAGGTTTACACCGCTTACGGCAAGCGCATCGAACGCATCTTCGACTTTTGCGAGGCCACGGGCCGCAAACTGCATTCCGAACGCCTGCTCAAGTATGTGCTGCAATCGGCCGGGGCGAAGGTGTGTACCTTGCAGGCTCGGGCTTCGCGGGTTCGCATCACGGGGGCATTGGCTGAAGAGTCGTTCTCCCCGCGGCGCGGCATGGGCAAGCGGGAGAACCGGTTCTTCCACCCGGCTGCCCGGTTGCGAACGTTTCTGGACGAGCATTTGAGGTAATAGGAAGCGTGCGGGCAGGCGCGTAATGCCCTTGTTACGCTAACGGACGAAGCGGTGATGTATCTTCGATGGCAGTTTGCTAGTGTCGGCTATGGCCGAGACGGCGGAGGCTGGGAGGGGATATTTTTCCTGTTTATCGTGAAGCGATTTCTACCTGCAAGCACCCCCGGCCGCCTGGCCCGCAACGAGCCCGTCAACCCCGCTTTCATGCGGGGGCCGGCGCGGCTTCCCGAGCCATTTCGCGCCAACCGCTGCTTGTTCATCAATGTGTTCGGCTGCGAGGGTGACGCTGTCCACGCCGCCTTGTTCGGCCACACCAATCCCGGCCACGTACCGCTGCGCTGGTACGAGCACAGGTTTCCAGAGCACTACGCCGGTGCTTTCAAATTCGCCTTTGTGCGCGACCCGGTAGAGCGGGCATACGTCGCCTGGGCACGGCTGATGGAGGCCCGTTTGTTTCAGGCGGCCGAGGCCTGTGAAGACATGGATGCGGATGAGGGCTTCGACGGGTTCGTGGCGCACACCCTGACGCCGGAGGTGCTGCGTACCTACCCCGAATTTGCCCCGCAGACCGACTTCCTGATCGATGCCCAGGGCGTGCTTCGGCTCGACTTCATCGGCTACTACGAAACCCTGATGCGCGATTTTGGCTCGTTGCGGGATTTTCTCTGCATTCCCGCCGTACTGCCTTGGTCCGCCCCCGCTTACGAACGCACCCCACAGCGGGTGCGCTATGCGGTCGGCCCCGCGGCGCGAAAGCGTCTGCGTCAGCTGTACGCGCGGGACTACGAGCTGCTGGGCTACGACTGAGCCGCCGGGCACCGGGGCTCGGGCCACGCTCGGCCCTGTGATACTATCGCCGGCCTGTTAACTGTAGATGGGTTGGGCCATGAAGTTGTCGATGCCGCGTTTCGATCAAGCACCTGTCCTGGTGGTCGGTGATGTGATGCTCGACCGCTATTGGCACGGCGGCACTTCACGCATCTCCCCCGAGGCGCCCGTGCCGGTAGTGCGGGTAGAGCAGATCGAGGACCGCCCCGGCGGCGCCGCCAACGTTGCCCTGAACATCGCCGCCCTTGGCGCGCCCGCCTCGTTGGTCGGTGTTACCGGCGAGGACGAAGCCGCCGAAAGCCTGGCCGCGAGCCTGCGTGCTGCTGGCGTAAAGGCCAGTTTCCAGCGTATTGGCCACCAGCCCACCATCGTCAAGCTGCGGGTAATGAGCCGTCATCAGCAGCTGCTGCGCATCGACTTCGAAGAACCCTTCGCCACTGACCCGGTGCAACTGAGCAACGACGTAGAAGCATTGCTGGCGGGCGTGAAGGTGCTGGTGCTGTCCGATTACGGCAAGGGCGCGCTGCAAAACCATCAGGTACTCATCGAAGCCGCCCGCAAGCGTGGCATCCCGGTATTGGCCGATCCCAAGGGCAAGGACTTCACCCGGTACCGGGGTGCGACCTTGATCACCCCCAACCTGAGCGAATTCGAAGCGATCGTGGGCCGCTGCGCCGACGAAGCCGAACTGGTAGCGAAGGGCGCCACGCTGATGGCCGACCTGGAACTGGGCGCCTTGCTGGTCACCCGCGGCGAGCATGGCATGACCTTGCTGCGCCCCGGCCACCCGGCGCTTCACCTGCCTGCCCGTGCCCGCGAAGTATTCGATGTGACCGGCGCCGGTGATACGGTGATCTCCACGCTGGCGGCCGCCATCGCCGCTGGAGAAGAGCTGCCCCATGCTGTGGCACTGGCCAACCTCGCTGCTGGCATCGTGGTCGGCAAGCTGGGTACCGCCGCCATCAGCGCACCGGAGCTGCGCCGGGCTATCTCCCGCGAGCAGGGTTCGGAACGCGGCGTGCTCACGCTGGATCAGTTGCTGCTGGCCATTGATGACGCCCGTGCCCATAACGAAAAAATCGTGTTCACCAATGGCTGCTTCGACATTCTGCATGCCGGCCACGTGACCTACCTCGAACAAGCCAGGGCCCAGGGCGACCGGCTGGTGGTTGCCATCAACGATGACGCTTCGGTTGCCTGCCTGAAGGGGCCGGGGCGCCCGATCAACAGCGTGGATCGGCGTATGGCCGTGCTTGCCGGCCTTGGCGCGGTGGATTGGGTAGTGAGTTTCCCTGAAGACACGCCTGAGAACCTGCTGCGCCAGGTAAAGCCGGACGTGTTGGTGAAGGGCGGTGACTATTCTGTAGACCAGGTAGTGGGCGCGGACATCGTCAAAGGGTATGGCGGGACCGTGCGGGTGCTGGGGTTGGTGGCAAACAGCTCCACCACCGCCATCGTCGAGAAGATCCGCAACCGCTGACCTTCAGCCTTTATCACCCCGGCCGAAGCGTGCCAGCCGTATAAGCGCCTTGGCCCGGGTGGTAATGCGCCGCAACCGGGTTTTCGGCCTGGCTGGCGCATTCACCCCTTGGCGTGCCAGCCATTCCCGCCAGCGCACGCGCTCCTCCCGCACGACCCAACCTTCCTGGCGGCCGAAACTTTCGGCCAGGTACAGGCCGCGGGTGGGCGCGGGCACCAGTTTGCCCTTGCGCAGGGTATAGAGCTCGGCCAGCGGCGCGCCGTTTTTCAGCGGGATGAGGTACAGGTCGGGCCGGCTGCGATTGAGCCGGGTTACCAGTTCGCCTTTCTCCAGCCGCTCGTCGACGTGGTACAGGCTCAGCCCGCGAACCTCCTTGGGTATCTCCAGGCGCATGTCATACACCAGCTGCAACGACGCAGTGGGCTGATGAACATAGGCGCGCGGGCGCTCGATCAAGGTCAGGCTGCCGCTGCGTACAGGCAGGGCATCGCCATTGCAGGGGCGCAGGCTGAAGGGCGCGGTTTCCCGATAGCGCAGGGCGGGGCTGTAGGGGGCCGGTAGCCAGGTATCCTTGAACCGCCCGTTCAGCCAGCCCTCGGGCGTTTCGAGCAGGCATTCTTCGGCTATTTCCTGGACGGCGGTGTGTAGCGGGATATTGAGCTCGTGCGCCGGCACATACCCGGATATCAGCTTGAGCACTACATCGCCCCGGTCGATCCGCTGCTGGCGCACCAGTACCCAGTACTCCCGACCTTCCCAGGCAAGGGTAAGGCGCACGGAGATGCCAAGGTTGGCCAGCTCCAGCCGAAACTGCAGTGGGTCCTCGATCGTCACGGGCTTGCGCTTTTCGAGGGTCTGGCTGAAGTTGATCGGCATGCCGGTGCCTTGGTAGGCCAGGCCATCAGGCCCGGCTTCGACCATCAGGGGCAGGGTCTTGAAGTTGCCTGGGTTGCTACGGCGAAGGGTGCGCGGCATGAAAATTCCTTATCGACGTGCCGCCCCTCCTCAGCGCTTGCTCAGGACCTTGGCGGCGGTGGCCACGTTATGGGCCAGGTGCACAGGATTGATGGTGCCGACTATCGCAGCGGTAACGCCGGGCTGCATGAACAAGGCCTCGAAGCTGGCCCTTATCGGGTCGATGCCGGGTTGCTGACACGCATGGCCGCTGGCCAAGGCTTTCTTGATCAGAATGCCCTTGCCATGTGACGCCGCGTATTCAATGACCGGCCGCTCCGTCTGTTCGTTCAGATTGTAGGTGACCATGGCGCAATCGCCGCTTTCCAAGGCCTTCAGGCCGCCGGCAACGGTCTTGCCGGAAAAGCCATAGGCTCGGATCTTCCCCTCCTGCTTCAGCCTGGCAAGGGTTTCATAGACATCGGTGTGCTCGAGAATGTGAAGGTCATTGCCGTCCGAGTGCACCATCACCAGGTCGATGCAGTCTGTTTCCAGCCGCTGCAGGCTGCGCTCTACCGAAAACCGCGTGTGCGCGGCGCTGAAGTCGAAGCGCGACTGGTTGTTCTCGAACTCTTCCCCCACCTTGCTTACGATCACCCATTGGTCCCGCTGGCCGCGTAGCAACGGGCCCAGGCGGGTTTCGCTGTGGCCATAGGCCGGCGCCGTGTCCAGCAGGTTGATCCCCAGCCCTTGGGCCTGGCGGAGCAGGGCAGCGGCTTGCTGGTCATCCGGGATGGTGAAGCCATTGGGATACTTTACGCCCTGATCGCGGCCGAACTTCACCGTGCCCAGGCCCAGCGGCGAAACCATCAGGCCAGTGGAGCCCAGCGGCCGGTGCAAACCGTGCAAGGTAGGCAGGCTCATGGCAGCACCGCCCAGGCTGGCACGCCCAGCGGGGGCTGTGGCAGCTCAGGCAAGCTTGAAGTAGGGATAGGCTGCAGGCCGTCATGGGCGAGGGCGGCGACCACCCGGTCGGCGAAGTCCGGGGCCAACGCCAGCTTGGTGGGCCAACCCACCAGCAGCGGGCCTTCTGCCGCGAGGAAGGCATTGTCGGGGCGCACAAGCCCGGACTGCGCCGGCTCGGCGCGATCCACACGCAAGGTGGCCCAATGCACCTCGGTGAGGTCTACCCACGGCAGCAACTGGCTCACTTCGTGACGCGCCGCGGCGATCTGCTGCGCCTCGTCCCGGGCCACGCCTTCGGCTTCGGCCAGGTCGCCACCGAGGTACCAAACCCATTGCCCGTCCGGCGCCGGGTGCGTAGTCACGGTCATACGTGGCTTGGGCCCGCCGCCCAGGCAGTGGGCGTACAGCGGTTTGAGCGCGGCGCCCTTGGCCATCACCATGTGGAGCGGGCGGCGTTGCATGGCAGGCTGTTTTATCCCCAGTGCGCTGAGCAAGGCCTCGTTGCCCGCGCCCGCGCTGAGCACGATGCGCTGCGCACGTATTTCCCGGCCATCCACCAACAGCCCCACAGGGCGGCCATTTTCGGTCAGTGGTTCGATATGCTCGGCGGCCAGCAGGCTGCCATCGGCGAGTTCGCCCAGGCGCTGTACTAGGCTGGGCACATCCACTACCAGCTCGGCGAGGCGGTATACCTTGCCTTTGAACGCTGGATTCTGCAGAGCGGGCGGTAGCTGATCACCCTTTACGGCATCCACGCGGCCACGTACGGCCTTGCTGGCGAAAAAGCTGGTGAGGTTGCCGGCCAGTGTGCCGGGCGACCACAGGTAATGGGCTTCGGAGAGCAGGCGCACGCCGCGCAGGTCCAGCTCGCCGGTGCCGGCCAGCGCTTCGCGCCAGCGGCGTGGCATGTCGGCGATAGCTTCGGAGGCGCCAGTGAGCGCACCGTGCAAGGCGTATTTGGCGCCGCCGTGGATGATGCCCTGGGACTTCAAGGTTTGGCCGCCGCCCAGGCTGCCTTGCTCCACCAATACGGTGGACCAGCCAGCCCGGCGCAGGCGCGCATTCAGCCATAGGCCCGCGACGCCAGCGCCAACGATCAGCACATCTGTGGAAATAGGGGTGGGCATTGGGTACCTCGGTGCGCCAGACAGGCGCCCAGTATACCTGACAGGCTTTCCCGGGGCGGCTGCCGCGCTTCAGTGCCCCGCCGTGCGCGAGAACAACTGGATCACCACCACACCCGCCACGATCAGCGCCATGCCGGCCATGGCAGGTACGTCCAGCCGCTGCCCATAGATAAACAACGCCGCAATGCTCACCATCACGATCCCCAGGCCCGCCCAGATCGCATAGGCGATCCCCACCGGAATGCTGCGCACCACCAGGGTCAGCATAAAGAAGGCAATGCCATAACCCACGATCACCAACGCCAACGGCAGCGGCGTGCTCAAGCCCTTCACGGCCTTCATCGAAACGGTGGCGATCACTTCGGCGCAGATGGCGATGGCGAGGTAGTAATAGGCGGTCATGGGATGTCCTTGTTTGTTTTGGGGCATTCTAGAGACCTGCTAGATGCAGTGATAGCCGCTTGGCACTGTACGTCGCGGGCTGGATTGCCGACAGCCCTCCCGTGAGTGTATAAGTGCATAAACACCTATCTGGAGGTATTTCATGAATACTGTGCGTTGGAATGTGGCGGTCTCGGCTGATACGGACCAATCCTTACGTATGTTTCTCGCTAGCCAAGGCGGCGGGCGCAAGGGTGACTTATCGAAGTTCATTGAGGAGGCAGTACAGGCGCATATTCTGGAGCTCAGTGCAAAGCAAGCCAAAACGGCGAATAGCCATTTGAGCGAGGCAGATATCGACGAAGCAGTAGAAGAAGCGCTCACGTGGGCACGTGGTCACTGATGCGGGTTGTGTTGGATACCAATATTCTGTTCAGTGCTTTGATCTCGCCTCGTGGTGCCCCGGACACGATTTATCGAGCGTGGCGCGACGCCAGGTTTGAAGTAGTGACCTCTCGCGTCCAGCTCGATGAGATTCGACGAGCCAGTCGCTATCCCAAGCTCCAGGCCATACTCCACCCTGCCAAGGTGGGCACCATGATCAACAACCTGCAACGGGCTGTGGTGCTGGAGCGTCTGACAACGGAGGCAGAGGCGGCCGATCCGGATGACGCATTTCTGCTTTCAATGGCAATTGAAGGAATGGCTGATTATCTCGTAACTGGTGATCGCCGGGCGGGGTTGCTGCAACGAGGCCACATAGGCCGGGCCCGCATCGTTACTCCCCTCACATTCTGCAAAGAAGCGCTGTAACCCCTCCCCTCCAAATGTATCAATCCGCAAATAAGATGCTATGGGTTTGCGGATGTTATTGAGATTGATTACCATCCGAGCGCCTCGGCGATGCAGCGTATTGCCTCGCCAGGGGGATTGCATGCTGCCACTACTCTTGGCTGGCCGGCCTGACCATAGACGGGTTGGACGCTGCCCGCAGCGCCGCCGGGGCTGAACGCTCCGTGCAAGGCCCGCGCGCCGGCTCGCTTTACCGTTCGGAATACAAAGGACAATCGATGAACGTTCACCGGGGAATCACGCACTTATTCACAGGCAGCCGCCCGCAGCGGCTGCTGCTGGCCAGTTTGCTGGTACCGTTTCCGCTGAGTGCCTTGGCCGAAACCGTTACCCTGCAAGCGCCTGCCGTGGAGTTGGACACGCTCACCGTAGAGGGCAACCGCCTGTACGACATGCCACCCTCCGAGCAGACCGGCGGCTATACCACCGAATCTGCCACCGTGGGCACCAAAACCCCGGCAGCCCTGCGTGACATTCCCCAGTCCACCACCAGCTATACCAACGAATACATCCGCGACCGGCAGTTCGTGCACCTGGACGACCTGGCCAAATACACCGCCGGCCTGCGCGTGCTCACCAACGACAGCGGGCGTTCGTCGATCTATGCCCGCGGCTACGAGTACGATGAGTTCAACATCGACGGCCTGCCGGCGCCCATGACCAGTATCTTCGGCACCGTGCCGTCGCTGGTGGCGTTCGACCGGGTGGAAGTGATGCGCGGCCCGTCGGGGCTGTTCAACAGCACCAGCGAGCTGGGCGGCGTGGTGAACATGGTTCGCAAACGCCCCACTGCCGAGTTCCAGGGCCACGTGGAAGCGCGCTACGGCACCTGGGACCAGAATTACGAAGAGGTGGACGTGTCCGGCCCGCTGGATGAAGCCGGGCGCGTGCGTGGGCGCTTTATCGCCTCGCGCTCGGATACCAATGGCGAAGTCGATTACAACGCCAACACCAGTAACACCTATTACGGGGCGCTGGATGTCGACCTGAACGACAGCACCCAGGTCTCGTTCGGCCTGTTGCATGAAGTGAAGAACATCACCCCCAACAACGGCTACCCGACGGATGCCACTGGCAACCTGCTGGATTTCAGCCAGTCGAAGTTCTTCGGCGCCGACTGGAACTACTTCGACGGCAAGACCACCGACCTCACCGCCGAGCTGACGCACCGCTTCGACAACGGCGGCTACGGGCGTATCGCCCTACGCGGGTCGCAGCGCGATACCGAGTACATGTACGCGTTTACCGGCGGCGCGGTGGCAGCCAACGGCAACACCACCCTGCGTGCCACCAACCGTGACTTCGAGCAGGATGCGTTCTCGATGGACGCCAGCTACAGCCAGCCGTTCGCGGCGCTGGGGCAGGTGAGCGAGTTCGTGGTGGGTTCCGACTACAAGCACTACAACACTACCTACAAGGACGGTGGCACCAGGACGCTTGGTACGATCAACGTCAATACCTACGAACCAACGGATATCGCCGAGCCTGCCAAGGTGTATACCACCCAGGTCGATACCGACGAGCAGGAGTTGGGCCTGTATTCGAAGGTCACCTTCCGGCCGATCGCCCGCCTGGCCTTGATCGGCGGCGCGCGCCTGAGCAGCTACCGTGGCGAGGGTTATACCACTACCCTGGCCAGCGGCGCCAAAACCGGCAGCGATCGCGACGTCAACGGCCACGTGACCCCATACGGCGGCATGGTCTTCGACCTGGACGAGCACCATTCCTTGTATGCCAGCTACTCGCAGGTGTTCAAGCCGCAATCCAATGTCGGCCAGGATGGGCAACTCATCAAGCCTCACGAAGGCGAGCAGTTTGAAGTGGGTATCAAAGGCAGCTACTTCGATGGCGGTTTGAATGCCCGTGTGTCTGCCTTCCAGCTCAACGACAAGAACCGCGCGGTCAACCCCGTGAGTGCCAGCGGGACAACGATCACCAGCTACTACGTAGCAGGCGGCAAATCCCGCATCCGCGGTGCCGAGTTCGAAGTGAGCGGCAACATCACGCCAAACTGGGACGTGCTGGCAGGCTATACCTACATGAAAACCGAAACCCTCGAAGGTACGGCTAACACTACCTTCATGACGATGCCGCGGCATCAGGCCTCGGTGTGGAGCAAATACACCCTTGACAGCGGCTTGCTGCATGGCCTGAGCCTGGGTGCCGGCGTTACCGGAATGAGCGACTTCTACACGACCAGCGGCAACTACAAGATCTCTGCCCCAGGCTATGCCACCGTGGATGCCAAGTTGTCCTATCCGGTCACCAAGCAGCTCACTGCCACCCTGGACGTGAACAACCTGTTCGACCGCGAGTACTACTCGCGGGTGGGGTCGGTCTCCACGTTCAACTTCACCGGGCCTTCTCGTAGCATGACCGTAGGCGCCCGCTACGACTTCTGATCGCACCCGGGCCACTGCCAGCATGTGTGCCGGCAGTGGCCACGCCTGGAACGAGCTGATGCCAAACGCGATACGCAGCCCCGTGCTGCAACGCAGCGACACCGGAACCGAGCAGTGGTGGCAAGCCATTGCGGCGCAGGGTACGCCGTTGATCGAAGCGGCGAGCCCTGGCCACTGCCGGCTCACTTTTTTATGGCGAGACCCGCAAGGGCTGGCCGAACAGTCCACTACCCAACGGGTGTGGATCAACATCACCGGCGTAACCGATCACCACCAGGCAAAAGGCCCGCAAAGCCTCGAGCGGCTGGCCGGCACGGATGTGTGGCATTTCGAGATCCAGCTGGCCGATACCTGGCGCGGCAGCTACAGCCTGATACCCAGCCAAAACGCCAACGGCCCCGGCGAGGGGCGCGAAGCGCTGCGTAGCTGGTGGAAAACCCGCTTTGCCGCCGCCCGCCGAGACCCCCTCAACCGCCAGCGGGGCTGGACGGGCCAGCGTGGGATCGAGGTGTCCACTGCGCAATTGCCCGATGCGCCGCCGCAGCCCGCCTGGGCAGCGTTTGACCGTGGCGACCTGTGGCCGGCACCGGGCTTCCCTGAGCTGCACCGCCTTGAATGGAACAGCGCACGGCTGGGCAACCAACGCCAGGTTTGGATTGGTGGCAATGGCGCGGCGGGAGATGCGCGGCGGCCTTTGGCAATCCTGCTGGATGGGCGGTTCTGGGCCGAGACGGTACCGGTGGGCCCGGCGTTGAGCCAGCTGACCGCCGCAGGTGAGCTACCCAACGCTGTTTACGTGTTGATCGACAACATCGACAGTGCCCACCGCGCTCGCGAACTCACCTGTAATCCCGACTTCTGGATAGCCGTGCAAGAAGAATTGCTGCCGCTGGTACGCCAGTGTGCCGCGTTCAGCGAGGCGGCGGGCAGCACCGTTGTCGCCGGCCAGAGCTTCGGCGGGTTGTCGGCGCTGTATGCCGGCCTCCACTGGCCTGAACGGTTCGGCTGTGTGCTGAGCCAGTCTGGTTCGTATTGGTGGCCACGGCGCCCGGCTGCCCAGGGCGGTGAGCCGGGCGGCTGGCTCATCGGGCAGATCGAGCAAGGGCTGGGCGTAGGCTCCGGCCTCAAGCTGTACCTGGAAGCCGGCACCCGAGAGCCATTGATCCAGGCTGCTCATCAGCAGCTGCTACCCCTGTTGGCGAAGCGGGGCTTGCCCCGCGTCTGGCGCCCGGTAGACGGCGGCCACGATGCGCTGTGCTGGCGTGGCGGGCTGCTCGATGGGCTTACCGCGCTGTGGGCGGATGTGCCCCGCTAGCTGCATTTGTTTTTGACTTGGAAAAGGATACGCACGTGGAACAGCTCAACCCCTTCGATGACCCTCAACAGGTATGTTTCGTTCTCGCCAATGCGCGAGGGCAATACAGCCTGTGGCCGGACATCGCCCCCGTGCCCGCCGGCTGGCGCCAGGTACACGGCCCGGCAAGCCGCGAGGCCTGCGGGGCGTGGGTTGAGCTGACCTGGACAGACCTTTGCGCGCCCGCCGCCAGCGGGGTGGCCAAATGAGCGAGAACGCCTTGATGAATCCGGTTCGCCAGCAGTTACGTGAAATGCCCCTGGTGGCCGCGCAGCCCGGGATCTGGATCGCCGACCAATTAACCCCCCACCACAACGCGTATGCCGTGGCGCACTACGTCGAGCTGGAGGGCGCGCTTGACGTTACGGTGCTGTTGCAGGCGATCGATGCCGGGGTGGCAGAGGTGGATACACTGCGGCTGGTGTTCAGCGAACAGGACGGCGTGCCTGCCCAGCGGTTCGATCCGAACGCGCCATTGCCGGCAGCGGCGTGCGTAGACCTGCGCGGCCATCCTGACCCGCATGGCGCCGCCATGGCCTGGATGCAGGCCGACCTGCGCCAGGACCTGCGCGCCCAGGGCAAAGGGCTGCAGTGGGCGAACGCGCTGTTGCGCACCGGTGACCAGCAGTGGTGCTGGTACCAGCGTTATCATCACCTGGCACTGGACGGTTACAGCTTCGCCGGCCTCACTCGCCGCATAGCGCAGCGTTATACCTCGGCCATGCGTGGCGAGGACCCAGGGCCATCGCCGTGGACGCCGTTCGCGAATGTGGTGGAGGAATACCAGGCCTACGAGACTTCGGAAACCTGCCGGCAGGACCGTGATTTCTGGGCAGAGAAAGCGCGCCAGCTGCCACCGCCTGTGACGCTTTCGCCCGCGCCGCTGAGCGGCCAGGTGCCGACTACCCAATTGCTGCGTGAACGCTGCGTGGTGCCACCAGAGCTGATGCAGCCGCTGCTGGCCGCCGCCGAGCCCCGGCGCCTGGGCACCGCCGATATCGCAGTGGCGCTGGTGGCGCTGTGGCTCTCGCGGCTGGGCGGGCAGGACGACTTTACCGCAGGCTTCATCTTCATGCGCCGCATGGGTTCAGCCGCAGCCAGCGCTGCGGGCGCCGTGATCAACGTGCTGCCCATGGAAATGCACATCGGTGCCGAGGACGACCTGTTCGACCTGGCAAAAAGCGTGTCGAAGGAAATGAAAACCCTGCGCAGGCGCCAGCGCTATGAAGCCGAGCAGATCCAGCGCGACCTTGGCCGCGTGGGCGACGCGGAGCCATTGTGTGGTGCGGTGATCAACCTAAAGCTGTTCGAATTCCAGCTGGATTTCGACGGCGTGCCAGGCGTTACGCATGCCCTCGCTGCTGGCCCTGTAAGGGACCTGGAGATCACCCTCTACCTGGACCAGGCCCAGCAGCTCACCGTTGAGGTGCTCGCCAACGCCGAGCGTTATGACGCCCAGGCCCTGGCGCGCCATGTGCAACGGTTTGCCTTGCTGGCGCGTCAGTTTGCCCAGCAGCCGGCCCTGCCTTGCAGCGCAGTTGACCTGCTGCATGCCGAAGACCATTCGCTGCTGGCAAACGTCAACAGCACCGCCCGGCCGCTCACGGATGACACCTTGGTTACGCTGCTGCGCCGCCAGGCAGAACTCACCCCGGCTGCGGCAGCCTTGTCCGACGCCGAGCATCAACTCAATTACCGAGAGGTCCGTGAGCAGGTAATCGCCCTTGCCCAACGGCTGGTGCAGCAAGGCGTGCAACCGGGCGATACCGTGGCTGTGGCGCTGCCGCGCTCGGTGTTCCTGTCCCTGGCGCTGATGGCCATCGTGGAAGCAGGCGCGGCGTACCTTCCTCTTGATACGGGCTACCCGGATGACCGCCTGGCGCTCATGCTCGAAGACGCCAACCCGCGGCTGGTGCTGGCGTCCGAGGACCAAGCCACGCGGCTGGCAGGCTTCAGTACCAGCCCCATGCTGCGGTATGACGCGCTGCTGCAAGCGGCCCCGGCCCTGCCGCGCAACTTCAGCGGCCCACAACCGGACAGCGCGGCCTACATCATCTACACGTCTGGCTCCACCGGCCGCCCCAAGGGGGTAGTGGTAGGGCACCAGGCAATCGTCAATCGCCTGTTATGGATGCAGCACCAATACCCCATCGGCCTGGCCGACACCGTGTTGCAGAAAACGCCGAGCAGTTTCGACGTGTCGGTGTGGGAATTCTTCTGGCCGCTGATCGTCGGCGCGCGGCTGCACATGGCGCCACCCGAGGCCCATCGCGACCCTGAAGCGCTGCAGCTGCTGATCGAGCAGCAGCGGGTTACCACCATGCACTTTGTGCCGTCGATGCTCGCCGCTTTCGTCGCTACCCTTGACGACCCCGTTGCGGTTGAACGGTGCAAACCGCTGCGGCAGGTCTTCTGCAGCGGCGAAGCACTACCGGCCGACCTTTGCCGTCGCTGGCAGCGGCGTACAGGTGTGGCGCTGCACAACTTGTATGGGCCCACCGAAGCCGCCGTGGACGTGAGCTGGTACCCGGCACACGGCGAGGCATTGGCTGGGGTAAACGGGGCCAGCGTGCCAATTGGCTATCCCGTATGGAACACCGGCCTGCGCATCCTCGATCGCCGCCTGCGCCAGGTACCGCCAGGCGTGGCCGGGGACCTTTACCTTACCGGTGTGCAGCTGGCCCTCGGGTATCTCGGCCGAGCGGAGCTTACCGCCAGCCGGTTCGTGGCAGACCCTTACGGCAACGGCGAGCGCATGTACCGCACCGGCGATGTAGCCCGTTGGCTGGAAAACGGCGCGGTGGAATACCTTGGCCGTAGCGACGATCAGTTGAAGATCCGCGGCCAACGCATCGAGCTGAACGAGATCGACCACGCCTTGCTGGCCTTGCCTGGTATCGCGCAGGCGGTAACCCATGCTCGCGTGCTGGGCGAGGTTGCCAACGCCACGGGCGGCGATGCACGCCAGTTGGTGGGTTACGTGATCCCGCAGGCCGGGGCCCAGCTGGACTTGCCTTCTTTGCGCGCCACCTTGGCCGACCGCTTGCCGGCGCACATGGTGCCGGTCGCGTTGGTCGAGATGGAGGCCTTCCCCCTCGGCGCTACCGGAAAGCTGGATCGCAAGGCACTGCCATTGCCCACCGTACAAGGTGAAAGCCGAGGCAGGGCGCCCGCGCAGGGCTTGGAGCAGACCATCGCGCATGCGTTCGGGCGCATTCTGGAACGCGATGAGATAAGCGCCGACGACGATTTCTTCGCACTGGGCGGGCATTCGTTGCTGGCCATGACCCTGGCGGCGAACCTGCGGCGTGAATTGCAGCGGCCGGTCTCGGTAGGGCAGGTGATGATCGCCTCCTCCGTCGCGCGGCTGGCCAGCCTGCTCGAAGCCCAGCAAAGCGAAGCCGAGGCGCAGGCCGCCGGAACCGACAGCTTGCTGCCGCTGCGTCAGGGCAATGGCCCCACCTTGTTCTGCTTCCATCCGGCTTCCGGGTTCGCCTGGCAGTTCAGCGTGTTGCAGCGCTACATCGACCCCCATTGGTCCCTGCTGGGCATTCAGTCGCCGCGCGGCATCGGGCCGTTGCAGCATGGGCAGCACCTGGACGACGTGTGCGATGCACACCTCGAACTGGTTCGCGGTGTGCAGCCCAAGGGGCCGTATCATTTCCTCGGTTATTCCCTAGGCGGCACCCTGGCCCACGGCATCGCCGCACGGCTGCGCGCCGCAGGTGAGGAAGTAGCGTTCCTGGGGTTGCTGGATACCTACCCGCCGGAGACCCAGAACTGGGACGAGCGCGCTGGCAAGAACCAGCTCGATCCCGAAGTGCTGGCGGAAGTGAACCGTGAGCGCGAGCAATTCCTTGCCGCGCAACGGGGTGTGTTGGGTGAAGCGGGAGGCGAGGGCAGCGCGCGGCTGTTCGACCATATCGAAGCCAACTACGCCGACGCGGTGCGCCTGCTGGCCACGGCGCGCAGTGCCCGCTTCGAAGGCACCGCCACTCTGTTTGTGGCGGAGAAAACCCTGCCACCAGGGATGGACGTCACCCAAACCTGGGGCCGCTTCGTGAAAGGGCTTGAAGTGCAGCGGCTGGATTGCGCCCACGTGGATATCATTTCGCCGGCCATGTTGGCGCAGGTCGGCCCCATGATCAACCGCGCGCTAAAGGCCTTGTAGCGCTCATTCGCGAATGCCGCCTGCGGCTTCGCCGGATGGCCGGCCCCGTTGCTCCACAGAGGCCGCTGCCTAGCGGCTTCCCAGTGGAATGATCAGCGGCGTATGCGCTACCGGGTCTTCGATGATCATGCAGCGCAGGTCGTATACCTGCTCGATCAGCTCCACGGTAACGATGTCCCGGGGGTGGCCGCATGCAACGATCTTGCCGTCGCGCATGGCAATCAGGTGGGTGGCGTAACGGCACGCCTGGTTTAGGTCATGAAGCACCACCGCCAAGGTATGGCCATGGTCTTCATTGAGGTGCTGGAGCAATTCCAGCAGTTCGATCTGGTGGGTGATGTCCAGCCAGGTGGTGGGCTCATCCATCAACACCAACGGCGTTTGCTGGGCCAGTACCATGGCGATCCACACTCGCTGGCGCTGCCCGCCCGACAACGTATCCACCGGCTCGGCCCATAAGTTATCCACACCCGTGGCGTGCATCGCCTTTTGTACCGCGCGTTCGTCTTCGTCGCGCCAGCGGCTTAGCAAGCGCTGATGTGGATAGCGGCCGCGTGCAACCAGGTCTTTCACGGTAATGTCGCCCGGCGCGCTGGCGCTCTGGGGCAGCAGGCTCAAGCGCCGCGCGACTTCCTTGGTGGGGTATTGCTGAATGGCCTGACCGTCGAGCCACACCTGGCCGCTGGCCGGCTGCAAAAGCCGGCTGAGGCTGCGCAGCAAGGTGGACTTGCCACAGGCATTCGGGCCGATGATCACCGTCAGCTCGCCTTCGGGAATGCTGACCGACAGGTCCTTGGCAACCACTTTGCCGTCGTATGCCAGGGTGAGATCGGTGGCGTAAAGGCGGCTGGACGGTACGGTCATTTACGGGCCTCGCGAATCAGCAGAGCAATAAGGTACAAGCCGCCAACGCTGACGGTAATCAGGCCAACAGGCACTTGGTAGGGGCTGAGCAAGTGCTGCGCGGCAACGTCTGCGCTCAGCAACAGAAAGGCACCACACAACGCGGCCATGGGCAATGTGAGCGCCTGGCCGCTGCCAAGGCGGCGGGCAATCTGCGGAGCGGCCAACGCGACGAAGGCGATGGGGCCTGCGACAGCGGTAGTGGCGGCGGTAAGAACAATACCCGCCAGCATCAGCCACAGGCGCGACCGCTCCACCGGCACGCCCAGCGCGCAAGCTGTGTCATCACCCATTTCCAGCAGGCGCATGCGGCGGCTGAGCAGCAGCGCGGCGGCCAGCGCCCCGGCGATGATCAGTAACGCCGGAAGCGCCTTTGCCCAAGTCACGCCATTGAGTGAGCCCGCGTTCCACAGCCCTGCGGACACCGCGGTATCGAGCGTGGTATTGGTGACCAGCCAGTTGTTGACCGCCAGCAAAAATGCACGCATGCCCAAGCCGATCACGATCAGCCGGAGCGCGCTCATGCTGCCGGTCCAGGCCAACCGGTAAACCAGCAGGGCAGTCAACAGGCCGCCAGCGAGGGCCGCGCCAGTGCTGGCAAGCATGCCGCCTTCGAACATCACCACCCACACCAATACACCGGTATACGCGCCCAGGTTGAACCCCAGAATGTCCGGGCTGCCGAGCGGGTTACGCAGCAGCGACTGGAAAATCGCGCCACTCACACCCAGCGCGGCGCCCAGGCAGAGCGCGACTATGACCCGCGGCAGGCGCCATTCCATC
The DNA here is from genome assembly GCF_058145875.1 of Pseudomonas sp. 3MAES_34.3B. NCBI lineage: Bacteria > Pseudomonadati > Pseudomonadota > Gammaproteobacteria > Pseudomonadales > Pseudomonadaceae > Pseudomonas > Pseudomonas sp. 3MAES_34.3B. Next base: position 363,962 of record NZ_CM176960.1, read on the forward strand.
ACGATCATTCGCGTGCCTTTTGGCCCTTGGCCAAGCAAGGCATCCAACAACTGTTCAGGGCTTAGCGGCAGGGTGCCCTTGCCCAGGGAATACACGCCCAGCCACAAGCACGCGGCCATCAGTGCCAGCGCGCATCCCTGTATGCGGCGCCGCTGCGTGACCCGGCTCACAGTGCCACCAGCCGGCTGCGCCGCGCCAGCAGCACCAATACCGGTGCGCCGATCAGGGCGGTCATGATGGACACCCGCAGCTCGGTGGCGGTGAGCAAGCGCCCCAGGGTGTCGGCCAGCAACAGCAGCAGGGGAGTGATCAACAAGGCCGCTGGAAGCAGCCGTGCGTGGGATGGCCCGGCGACTCGGCGCGCCATGTGAGGCACCATCAGCCCAACGAACGCGATCGGCCCCACCAGTGCCGTAGTGGCACCGCACAGCAGGGTGATACAGCCTAGCCCCAGTAACTGCGTGCGCAACACGCCGGTGCCCAGCGCGGCGGCCAGGTCATCACCCAGGCCAAGGCTGTCCAGTGAACGCGCCATGGCCAGGCTGAGCAACACACCGGCCACGATGGGCGGCGCTGCCCAGCGCAGTAGGGTCAGTTCGCGAATATCCAGCGAGCCTGCCTGCCAGAAACGCACCTGGTCGTGGACCAACGGATTAAGCAGCGAGATGCCGGAAGCAATGCCCTCCAGCGCAGCGCCCAGGGCAACGCCCACCAGCAACAGGCGCACGGGGCTGAAGCGCCGGCCGCTGGCCATGCCGGTAAAGGCGACCAGCAGCGACGCCGCGAGCGCGCCGGCACAGGCGAAGGCGAGATAGGCAAACGGGGTGTGCGCTGAAAAGAACGCAATGCCGACCACAATGGCGAAGCTGGCGCCGGCATTCACGCCAAGCACGCCGGGGTCCGCCAGCGGGTTGCGAGTGAGGGTTTGCATCAGCACGCCCGCAGTGCCGAGCGCAATGCCTGCCACAAGCCCGGCCAGTGTGCGGGGCAGGCGAGCGTCGGTTACGAGTGTGCAAACGGGAGTGCCGCAGTTGGTGGTGAGGGCTTGCCACACATCGGCCAAGGGGACATGGCTGGCACCTACCTGCAGGCTTAGCGCTATAGCGGCCAGCAGCGCGACTACCAACCCCGCGAGGGAGAAAACAAAACGCATGAAGTCACGATACTCAGTGAATACGGATGTATCTTCGTTAATACGAAGCATTCTCTGATGAGATGAGTTGTCAGAATGCTAACATGGCCGGCAACCCCAAGGTAGAAACCTTTCCCCGCCCCGTGGTGCCCATGAGTAAACCTTCACTGTTCATCGACCTGAGCCTGCTGAAAACGCACGCAGCGTTTCGTACTGTCTTCATCGCCCGGCTGATCTCCATTCTTTCCCTTGGGTTGCTGGCCATCGCTATCGCCGTACAGGTGCAAACCCTCACCCAGTCGCCCGCTCAGGTTGGCCTGTCGGTCACGCTCACGGGGGCGGGGATGTTCCTTGGGTTGATCTTCGGCGGCGTGATGGCCGACCGGCATGAGCGGCGGCGGTTGATTCTCCTGTCTCGAGCCAGTTGTGGAATAGGCTTTCTTGGCCTGGCGGCAAACGCGGCATTGCCCGAGCCTTCATTGCTGGCGATCTATGCACTGGGCTGTTGGGATGGCTTCTTTGGAGCTATCGGGGTAACCGCCTTGCTGGCAGCGACGCCGGTATTGGTAGGGCGAGAGAACATGGTTCGCGCCGGGGCCATCAGCATGCTTACCGTTCGCTTCGGGACCATCCTGTCGCCGGTAGTGGGCGGCTTGCTGATCGCCCGTGGTGGCGTGCTGTGCAATTACCTCGCCGCCGCGCTGGGTACCTTGATCACGGTGTTGCTGCTGTTGCGCCTGCCGGTTCTGCCTGCGCCGGCCGTGCAAAAAGAGCATCCGCTGCGGGCACTGGTGAGCGGTTTTGCCTTTCTGGGCACAAACCGGGTGGTGGGCGCGGTGGCAGTGGTGGGTGCCCTCGTGACCATGGCGAGCGCGGTGCGAGTGCTGTATCCCGCGCTTGCGCCCCACTGGGCGGTAAGTGCGAGCGAGCTTGGCCTGATGTACGCTGCCACGCCCTTGGGGGCTGCCTTGGGGACCATCACCAGTGGGCGCGTTGGAGGCTATGCCTGGCCCGGTCGGTTGATGTTGCTCACTGCAATCGGCGCGTTTGCCTGCATCGGCGTGTTCGGGCTGGTGCCGAATCTGCCACTGGCGCTGCTGTGCCTGGCAGTGTTCGGCTATCTCAGCGCAGTGAATGCTCTGTTGCAGTACGCCGTGATTCAGGCGCAAACCCCCGACGCGCTGCTGGGCCGTATCAACGGCTTGTGGACCGCCCAGAACGTGTGCGGCGATGCCATCGGCGCGGCGTTGCTGGGCGCCTTGGGCTCGCTGCTGATGCCTGCGCCAGCCGCAACAGCGTTCGGCATCGCGGCAGTGGTGGCAGGGTTGCTGATCGCTGTAGGCATGACCGGGCTGCGGCGCCTGCGCAGTGAGGCGGTGGGTGCTTAGCGGCATTCAGCCTGGGCATGCCTGTTGCCGGAACCGCATCCGGGCCGACCCGACCTACCGGCCGAAAGCTGCTTCCAGCCGGTCCAGCAAATGCCCGGAACTGTAGTAGTCGAGGCGGAAGGTGTCGTTGCCTAGTGCATACACCTGCTGATCTTTTACCGCAGGCAGGTGGGCGAGCAAGGTGTTGCCCTTGATAGCGTCGGCGTCAGCCTGCTCGCCGGCGAACATCAGCCAGGTGTGCCCAGTGAGGCCGCTGGCCAGGTGTTCCCCGCCTATCTGGAGAATATCCTTGCGCTTGCCCTGGCTGATAACGGTGGGCAGGTCGGTGGGTGGTGGCGCGAGTTCAAACCCCAGCGATGCCAGCAGCCGACCTTGGGCAGACTCGGCTGTCCACAGGTTCGCCTGGCGTGCCGGCGCGTTGTACACAAACGCCGAAACGGGCTGCGGCGGCAGCTTCAACCGGCCCTTGAGGGCAGCCACCCGTGCGTCGAAGTCGTTGATGCGCGCCGTGGCTTGGGCTTCGTGGCCCGTGGCGCGGCCAAGCAGTTCCACCACGCCTTGCCAGCTATGGTCGTCGTAATCCACCACCAGGGTAGGGGCGATTGCGGAGAACTGCTCATACAACGCCAGGGCCGAGTCGGCGCCCGAGGCGCTCACAATGATCAGGTCCGGCGCTTCAGCGGCTACCGCTTCAGCATTGGCTTCGCCGATATACAGGCGTTTTACCTGACGCTGTGCAGCCACGTCACTCCATTGGCGAAAGAAGCCTTGGCTATCGGCGAAACGGTTATTAGGCGCGGTAGCGCCGCTGGCGACCACCGGCGCGTCAATGGCCAGCAGCGAACCGGTAAGCGTCACACTGGTGGATACGATGCGCTGTGGTGGTTGATCGAGCGTTATCGCGCCATTGCGGGTAACGACCTTTCGCGGCCAGCCTTCTTCGGCCTGAACGCTAAGGGACAGCCCGGCCAGCGCAATGAATGCCAGCGCGGCGACGGTGCGATAAAACAGGCAGGGGGCACGCGAGATCATTCGAACTCCAGGCTATATGCGAAAGGCTCGCATTCTCCCCGCCGCTTGGCCGCAGCGCAACCTGTGTGTCCCTGCGTGCCAAGGGCTATTACGTACGTCTTTGTAATCAAAGCCTTACATCATAGAGCGGGCCGTTTCGCTCGGTTGCCATCATTGACAGTGGCCCTTCGGGTACATACCCTGAAATGGATTGATAACAATTCTCGTTAAGCTTTTGGTGACATTTAATGACCAAACTGACGCCGGCCGCGCACCTCTCTAGTACAGAGGCAGCGGCCAAGGACCCTGAATTCCTCTTCCGCTCAGGCACCCGCTGCTTGCGTGGGCAAGGTGTGTTCGCGGCTATCACCACCCCCGCTGCAGGTGCCGGGCGCGAGGGCGGCGCCTTGCTCGCCGCCGTGGAGCAAGCGTTCGCCGACGCCCGCGCCGCAGGTATCGAGGAACCGGTGTTGATGGGTGCGATCCCGTTCGATACCACGCAGCCCTCCTGCCTTTATATTCCGCGCAAGCATCGCTGGATCGAAGGCGAGCCCGCGGCTATCTTGCCGGCAATCGAAACAAGCGCTCCCGTGGTGGTGCGGCAGCGCAGCGTGCCTGACGAAGCGGGCTTCAAGGGGGCGGTAACCCAGGCCATCGCCAACTTCCGCAGCAGCACCATTCGCAAGGCAGTGCTGTCGCGGATGCTGGAAGTGGAACTGGACCAACCAGTGAAGGTTGAAGAGGTGCTTGGCCGGCTTGCGAGCCAGAACGCCCACGGCTACCACTTCCGCATTCCCCTGCCGGAGCAGGGCGAACTGATCGGCGTAAGCCCTGAGCTGCTGGTACGCAAGCGCGGTAGCCGCGTATACAGCAACCCGCTGGCGGGCTCGGCCAAGCGCCGGGCGAACCCCGAAGAAGACCAGCGCACCGCAGATGCCTTGCTGGATTCGGAGAAGGACCACTACGAGCACCGTCTGGTGATCGAAGACATCCGGGCAGTCATGGCGCCGGAGTGCAGCAGCCTTACCATTCCGGATCAGCCGTCACTGCTCAGCACGGCGGCCATGTGGCACCTGTCCACGGCCATTGAAGGCGAGCTGCGCGACCCTCGCCGCTCCTCGCTGCAGTTGGCTTGCCAGCTTCATCCCACCCCTGCCGTGTGTGGCGCGCCTACCGACCTGGCCCGCAAGCTGATCAACCTCGTGGAGCCTTTCGAGCGCGGCTTGTTCACCGGCATGGTGGGCTGGTGCGACGCAGCCGGTAACGGGGAATGGGTTGTCACCATTCGCTGCGGAACCGTTGTGGAAAACTGCCTGCGCCTGTTCGCCGGTGCCGGTATCGTCGAAGCGTCCGACCCTGCGGCCGAATGGGCCGAAACCCAGGCAAAGCTGGGGACCATGCTGGCCGCGTGCGGCCTGGCCACGGAGAAACACTGAATGACCATTGCCTTCACTCCCTGGCCCGCCGACCTGGCCGCACGCTACCGTGACAAGGGCTACTGGCTGGATGTGCCCATGACGCACATCCTCGAGCAGCAGGTTGCGGCTCGCCCTGGCGCGCCCGCCATCATCTGCGGCGAGCGCACTTTCAGTTATGCCGACATCGATGCCAGTTCCACCCGCCTGGCGGCTGCGCTTCACCGTCAGGGGCTGCGCACCTATGACACGGCGCTGGTGCAACTGCCCAACGTGGCTGAATTCTTCGTCACTTACCTGGCCCTGCTCAAGCTGGGCGTGGCGCCGGTGAACGCGCTGTTCAGCCATCAGCGCCTCGAAATGTTGGCGTATGCAAAGCAGATCCAGCCCAAAATGCTGATCGGCTCGCTGAGTCACGGGCTGTTCGCCAACGAGCAATTCTTGCAGGAACTACGTGAAACCGCGCCGAGCCTGGGCACGGTAGTACTGGACGCAGGCGCCCATGCGATGCCAGCGGGCGGGTTGAGCCTGGCTGACTGCCTGGCCGAGCCGGCGGACGGTTTCGTGGCTCAGCCGACCGCTGCCGATCAGGTCGCGTTCTTCCAGCTTTCGGGCGGCAGCACTGGCACGCCGAAGCTCATTCCGCGCACCCACAATGACTATTACTACAGCGTGCGCCGTAGCGTGGAAATCTGCGGGCTCAACCCTGCAACGCGCTTCCTGTGTGCCTTGCCCGCCGGCCATAACTACACCATGAGCTCCCCGGGTGTGCTGGGCGTGTTCGTGGCGGGCGGCTGCGTGGTGATGGCTCGCGACCCGGAGCCGCTCAACTGCTTCGCGCTTATCGAGCGCCATCAGGTGAACTGGGTACCGCTGGTACCGCCAGCCGTTGCCCTGTGGCTCAAGGAGGCACCGGCGCACCGGGAACGCCTGGCGTCGTTGAGGGTAATCCAGGTTGGGGGCGCGAACTTCGCCGAGGCGCTGGCGCGTCGCATACCGCCAGAGCTTGGCTGCCAGTTGCAGCAAGTGTTCGGCATGGCAGAAGGGTTGGTGAACTACACCCGGCTGGATGATGACGCCGAGCGCATCTTCACTACCCAGGGCTGCCCGATGAGCCCCGACGACGAAGTGCGTGTGATGGACGAGGAAGGCAATCAGGTGCCTCAGGGCCAGCCCGGAATGTTGGCTACCCGCGGCCCCTACACCTTCAAAGGCTATTACCTGAGCCCGGAACACAACACCCAGGTATTCGACGCCGAGGGCTTCTATTACTCCGGCGACCTGGTAGAGCAGGACGCACAGGGCTACCTGCGGGTAGTGGGGCGAGTGAAGGATCAGATCAACCGAGGTGGCGAAAAAATCGCCGCCGCCGAGGTGGAAAACCTGCTGTTGCAGCATCCCGGCATCACCCATGCCGCCGTTGTGGCCATCCCCGATGAACTCATGGGCGAAAAAAGCTGCGCCTGCGTGGTAGTCAGCGACAACAGCCTCAAGCCCGCCGCGCTTCGCAAGTATTTGCGCGCCCAGGGCGTGGCCGAGTTCAAGCTGCCGGATCGCTTCCAGTTCCTGGAGCAGATCCCGCTCACCGCAGTTGGCAAGATCGACAAGCAGCGCCTGCGCACCGCGCTGCAAGCTACTCACTCAGAACAGGTATAAGGTTCGTTCAATGGCTATTCCAAAACTGGCTTCCTACCCGCTGCCAACGCCGGACACCTTCCCGGCCAACAAGGTCAAGTGGACGCTGGAGCCTTCCCGTGCCGTGCTGTTGATTCACGACATGCAGGCGTATTTCACCGCCTTTTACGGCGAAGACAGCCCGCTGGTGGCCGCGCTGATCGAGCGCATCGGCAAGGTACGCGACTGGTGCCATGCGCAAGGCATCCCGGTGGTGTACACCGCGCAGCCTACCGAGCAAAGCCCGGAGGATCGTGCCCTGCTCAATGACATGTGGGGCCCGGGCCTGACTACCGCAGACCCTGCCTTGCAGGATGTGGTCGCCCCGCTGGCGCCCGCGCGCAACGATACGGTGCTGGTGAAGTGGCGCTACAGCGCCTTCCAGCGCTCGCACCTCGAGGACCTGATGAAGGAATGGCGCCGCGACCAGCTGCTGATCTGCGGTGTGTACGCCAACATCGGCTGCATGGTCACCGCCACCGACGCCTTCATGCGCGACATCCAGCCCTTCTTCATCGGTGACGCACTGGGCGACTTCTCCGAAGAAGAACATCGCCTGGCCCTGCGCTACGTGGCCACCCGCTGCGGCAGCGTGATCGGCTATCAGGCCGTGATCGGCGAAGCGGCCACGCGTTTTGATCAGGCCTGGTTGCTGGGCCAACTCGAACCCTACCTGGATGCCGAGGACGACCTGCCTGAAGGCCCGGACAACCTGATGGACTACGGCCTGGACTCGGTACAGGTGATGACGCTCGTCTCGGCCTGGCAGCGCCTGGGCCTGAGCGTCAGCTTCGCCGAGCTGGCGGGCCAGCCCACGCTTGATGGCTGGTTGAAGATCATTGCGAGCAAGCAGGCCACGGCCGCCTGACCCTTCCTTGAACACGGCCAGGCTTGCACGCCTGGCCGCTGGAGCTTTTACGTATGAACACTATGGATTTTGCCGGCAAACGCGTATGGGTCACGGGCGCGGGCCAAGGTATTGGCTTGCACACGGCGATGCGCTTTCAGGCTGCGGGCGCTGAAGTCGTTGGGCTGGACAAGCACTTCGCCGAGTCCGACTACCCGTTCCGTACGGTGGTGATGGATGTGACAGACCCCCAGCAGGTGGAGCAGGTGTGCCAGCAACTGCTGAACGAGCGGCGCCGCGTGGATGTGCTGGTCAATGGCGCAGGCATTCTGCGCCTGGGCAACAGCGATGACCTCAGCCTGGAAGACTGGAACGCCTCGATGGCAGCAAACGCCACCGGGCCGTTCCTGTTGTTCCGCCAACTGGTGCCGGTGTTCAAGGCCCAGCGCAGCGGCGCCATCGTGAGCATCGCGTCCAACGCGGCCCATGTTCCGCGCCTGAACATGGCCGGTTACTGCGCGTCCAAGGCAGCGCTGGTGGCCCTGAACAACTGCGTGGGCCTTGAGCTCGCGGCCCATGGCGTGCGCTGCAATCTGGTGTCGCCCGGTTCCACCGATACCCCCATGTTGCGCGCCATGGTGGGGGATGAGGCGGGCCTGCAGCGGCTGGTGGATGGGCTGCCGGAGCAGTACAAGCTGAGCATCCCGCTGCGCAAGATCGCCCGGCCAGATGAAATCGCCAACACCGTGCTGTTCCTGGCCTCGGACCTGGCGAGCCATATCACCATGCAGGACATCGTAGTGGACGGCGGCGCCACCCTCGCAGCCTGACGCGGCAGGGCAGGGCGGCGGTGTAAGGGGAAGGCGCTTGGGGTACACTTTCGCGCCATGAACAGAACCCTCTATACCGCCCTGTTTCACCTCGGTTTGCCCTTGATCGCCGTGCGCCTCTGGTGGCGTGCGCGCCGAGCCCCGGCGTACGCCAAACGCATCGGCGAGCGCTTCGCCCGTGGCCTGCCGCCCATGGTGAAGGGCGGGCTGTGGGTGCATGCGGTGTCCGTTGGGGAGAGCATTGCCGCAGCGCCGCTGGTGCGAGCGCTGCTGGAACGCTATCCCGACCTGCCGATCACGCTTACCTGCATGACACCCACAGGCTCGGAACGCATCGGCGCGTTGTTCGAAGGCAATCCGCGGGTGCAGCACTGCTACCTGCCCTATGATTTGCCCTGGGCAATGGGGCGGTTTCTCGACCATGTGCAGCCTCGGCTGGGCGTCATCATGGAAACCGAGCTCTGGCCGAACCTGGTGAATCAATGCGCCCGGCGCGGTATTCCCGTGGCGTTGGCCAATGGGCGCTTGTCGGCGCGGTCGGCGCGGGGTTATGCCCGTTTCGCCGGGCTTACCGCACCCATGCTCCAGCAAATGAACCTGCTTGCCGTGCAGACCGAAACCGAAGCGCAGCGCTTTCGCGACCTGGGCGCCCGGCCGCAAGCCGTGACCGTTACCGGCTCTATCAAGTTCGACCTGCACCCGGCCCCTGATTTGCCGGAACGCGCCCAAGCGTTGCGCGCGCAATGGCAAGCCCTTGGCCGCCCGGTGTGGATCGCGGCCAGCACGCATCAAGGCGAGGACGAGATTATTCTCGCGGCGCATCGTGAACTGCTGCGCACCCACTCCGATGCCTTGCTGGTGCTGGTACCCCGGCACCCTGAGCGCTTCGCACAGGTTGCCACCCTGGTTGAACAAGCGGGCTTGAGCCTGGCGCGCCGGGCCAGCAACGAAGCGGTGGGCGCCGGTACACAGGTGTTGCTGGGCGATACCATGGGCGAGTTGCTGCTGCTTTATGGCACGGCGGACATCGCCTTCGTGGGCGGAAGCCTGGTGCCCAACGGGGGGCATAACCTGCTCGAACCCGCCGCGCTGACAAAGCCCGTGCTCAGCGGCCCGCACCTGTTCAATTTTCAGGACATCGCTCAGCGGCTGACCGAGGCCAAGGCGCTGCAGGTGGTGGACGATGCCAATGGTTTGGCCGACGCCGTGCGCAACCTGATCGAACTGCCCCAAGCGGCTCGCCGCATGGGCGAGGCCGGTTTGGCGGTGATGCGAGCAAATCAAGGAGCGCTGGAGCGGCTGCTACAGGCATTAGGAAAGCTGGCCTGACTCACCCTACAGAATTATTGTAGGAGCAAGCGAAGCCGCAGGCGGAGCTCGCGAATAAGGGCTTACCGATTCGGCTTGAGCAGCGCCTTCGCCTGGGCTTCCAGGTCGGGGGGAAGAAAGTCCTTGTCGGGGTTGTAGTTGGGGTTGAGGTACTGCCCCAGGTCTTGCAGGTCTTGCGGGCTCAGAGTGCCCGCGGCCTGCTTCAGGCGCAGGTTGTCGAGGATATAGTCGTACCGGCTGTTGTTGTAGTCCCGCACCGAGGCATATAGCTGACGCTGGGCGTCCAGCACATCGACGATATTACGCGTACCCACCTGATAGCCGATTTCCGTCGCTTCCACTGCGCTCTGGTTGGAGATGATGGACTGCTTGCGCGCCTTCACCAGTTCCACATCCGTATTCACCGCCCGATGCAGGTTGCGCGTGTCCTCCACCACTTGGCGGCGCAGGCCTTCGCGGCGGTATTCGCTCTGATTGAAGCGTTGATAGGCTTCGCGCACCTGGGAGCTGGTCAGCCCACCGCTGTACAGCGGAATTTCCAGCCGCAAACCGATGGTGCGCCGTTCTACATCACCGCCATACACCACGCCATTGTTCGACGGGTTGCTCAGCTCGAAATTATCGTTGTCGCCTTTTTCGTACTGGGCAACCGCATCGAGCGTGGGCGCGTGCCCGGCCTTGCGCTGACGCAGGGTTTGCTGCGCGGCGTCCACGGCGAAGTTGCTGGCCAGCAGCTGCAGGTTCTGCTGGGTGGCGGTGTCTACCCAGGCACGAGCGTCGTTGGGCAACGGTGGTAGCACCGGCAGGGTATGGACCACGCCCTGCAACGCATTGTATTCACGGTTGGTGAGGGTGATCAGCGCCTGGAAGGCATCGGAGACCTGGCGCTCGGCCGTGCTGCGGTTGGCCCGGGCCGTGTCGTAGCTGGCCTGCGATTGCAACGTGTCGGTCTTGTCGGTAAGGCCCACGTTGAACCGTTCATTAGACTGGTCCAGTTGCCGGCGGAACGCATTTTCTTCGGCGCGTGCCGTGGCCAGCCCATCCTGGGCGCGCAGTACGGCAAAGTAGCGTTCAGCGGTTTGCAGGATCAGGTTCTGCTCGGTCGCGGACAGTTCCAGCCCGGCCTGCTCATCGGCGGCTTCGGCTGCCTTGAGCTGGAACCAGCGGTCGGCACGGAAGATCGGCTGGCTCAGCGTGGCCCGGTAGGACGTACCACTGCGGTTGGCAGTCATGGCGGGTTTGTCCAGCGCCTGGCGCGTGTCGTTCACGTCCGCGCCGGCCGACAGGTTCGGCAGCAGCCCGGCGCGGGCCTGGGGCACGGATTCCTGGCGGGCGGCAAAATCGGCGCGGGAAGCCGCCAGGTCGGCGTTGTTTTCAACGGCCTGCTGATAAACGCTCATCAGATCGGTCTGGCTGGCCAGCGGCGCGGGCGCGGCCTGGGCCCCGGTAGCCAGCACGCCGATTGCACCTACCGCCATCCGTATCGCGCGAAACATAGTCAGTCCCTTGTCTTGAGTTCAGCTTGCGTGGCCCGCTGTGGAGCAGCCCAGCTTCGGACCGCTGGCGAGGCAGTATTATCCAGGGAGGTTGGCGTTGCCACTGGTATGTCGCTATGCTCTGCCTCGTTCTTGTCGGGGTGCCCCAAGCGAGGGGCTGAGATCGGATAATTCCGGATCCCGTTGAACCTGATCAGGTTGATGCCTGCGTAGGGAACAAGATTTCTCGCTTTCCCGGCGAGTCCTCTTGTGCTCGGTCCGGGAATGTCGTTTGCAAAAACGCATTGCTCCGTTCCGGCACAACTCCGCTGCCATAGGGCTATTCCGTTCCAGGTTCACTCCGACGCCCCTTTGCCTGGCTGGAGAACCTGTATGAGCGAACAACGCCACAACGCATCCCACCTCAGTGAGTCGGCCCAGGTCGACCAGCAATCGGTGCAACCTTTCCCGCGGTCTCGCAAGGTGTATGTGCAGGGCTCACGCCCGGACATTCGCGTGCCGATGCGGGAAATCAGCCTCGACGCAACGCCTACGGATTTTGGCGGCGAGATCAACGCACCGGTGTTCGTCTACGACACGTCCGGCCCCTACACCGACCCTTCGGCGCACATCGACGTGCGCAAGGGCCTCGCCGATGTGCGTTCAGGCTGGATCGACGACCGTGGCGACACCGAGCGTTTGCCCGGGCTGAGTTCCAGCTTTGGCCAACAGCGTCTGGCGGATGCCGAGCTCACCCGGCTGCGTTTTGCCCATGTGCGAAATCCGCGCCGCGCGAAGGCGGGTGCGAACGTAAGCCAGATGCACTACGCCCGGCAGGGCATCATCACCGCCGAGATGGAATACGTCGCCATCCGCGAAAACATGAAGCTGCAAGAGGCACGAGCAGCCGGGTTGTTGGCCGAGCAGCACGCAGGTCACAGCTTCGGTGCCAACATCCCGAAAGAAATCACGGCCGAGTTCGTGCGCAATGAAGTGGCGCGGGGCCGGGCGATCATCCCTGCCAACATCAACCACACCGAGCTGGAGCCGATGATCATCGGCCGCAACTTTCTGGTGAAGATCAACGGCAACATCGGCAACAGCGCGCTGGGTTCGTCGATCGAAGAAGAGGTGGCCAAGCTTACCTGGGGCATTCGCTGGGGGTCGGACACCGTGATGGACTTGTCCACCGGCAAGCACATTCATGAAACCCGCGAGTGGATCATCCGCAACTCCCCAGTGCCCATCGGTACCGTGCCGGTCTATCAGGCGCTGGAAAAGGTTGGAGGCGTGGCCGAAGACCTGACCTGGGAGCTGTTCCGCGACACGCTGATCGAGCAGGCGGAGCAGGGGGTGGACTACTTCACCATCCATGCCGGAGTACTGCTGCGCTACGTGCCGCTCACGGCAAAACGGGTAACCGGGATCGTCAGCCGTGGCGGCTCGATCATGGCCAAGTGGTGCCTGGCGCACCATCAGGAGAACTTCCTGTACACGCATTTCGAAGAGATCTGCGAAATCATGAAGGCCTACGATGTGAGCTTCTCGCTGGGCGACGGCCTGCGCCCGGGCTCCATCGCCGATGCCAACGACGCCGCGCAGTTCGGCGAGCTGGAAACGCTGGGCGAGTTGACCAAGATCGCCTGGAAGCACGACGTGCAATGCATGATCGAGGGCCCTGGGCACGTGCCCATGCAGTTGATCAAGGAGAACATGGACAAGCAGCTGGAATGCTGTGACGAAGCGCCGTTCTACACCCTTGGCCCGTTGACCACCGACATTGCGCCTGGGTACGACCACATTACTTCGGGCATTGGCGCCGCGATGATCGGCTGGTTCGGCTGCGCCATGCTGTGCTACGTCACACCCAAGGAGCACCTGGGCCTTCCCAACAAGGATGACGTGAAAACCGGGATCATCACGTACAAGATTGCCGCCCACGCCGCCGACCTCGCCAAGGGCCACCCCGGCGCGCAGATCCGCGACAACGCCCTGTCCAAGGCGCGTTTCGAATTCCGCTGGGAAGACCAGTTCAACCTCGGGCTGGACCCCGACACGGCCCGGGCTTACCACGACGAAACCCTGCCGAAGGAATCGGCCAAGGTTGCGCATTTCTGTTCCATGTGCGGGCCGAAGTTCTGCTCGATGAAAATCACCCAGGAAGTCCGCGAGTACGCTGCCAACCAGATCCCCAGCGTGGAAGTGAGCGCTGAAGAAGGGATGCGCCAGCAAGCGCAGCGGTTCAAGGCTGAAGGTAGCCAGCTGTATCAAAAATTGTGACCCCGTGCGCCTGGCGCGGCCAGGCGTTCACCTCTGCGCGCGAGAAGTGCCCCGTGACTCAATATTCCCCTGATATTCCCGTTACCCAGGAACGCCGCGTGTTTGGCGCCCGCGACCTGTTTACGCTGTGGTTTTCCCTCGGCGTGGGCCTGATGGTGTTACAAACCGGCGCGTTGCTTGCGCCCGGGCTAGGCCTGGCCAATGGGCTGCTGGCGATTGTGCTAGGCACGCTGGTAGGCGTGCTGCTGCTGGCTGCCGCCGCAGTGATCGGCGCGGACACTGGCCTGTCCGCCATGGCCTCGCTGAAAACCAGCCTTGGCCGTCACGGCGCGGCATTGCCCGCCGTGTTGAACCTGCTTCAGCTCATCGGCTGGGGCGCATTCGAGCTGATCGTGATGCGGGACGCAGCGAGCCTGTTGGCGACCACGCGGTGGGGCGAGGCCAGTGGGTCGGCCAATCCATTGCTTTGGACACTTGCCTTTGGCGCGCTGGCAACGTTGCTGGCGGTGAGCGGGCCGTTGACGTTCGTGCGTCGTGTATTACGCAAATGGGGGATCTGGCTGCTGCTGGCGGCCTGTACCTGGCTCACCTGGAACCTCTTTGCCACCGCAGACCTGGCAGGCTTGTGGCAGCGCGCTGGCGACGGTTCGCTGGCATTCGCGGCAGGTTTCGACATCGCCATTGCCATGCCGTTATCGTGGCTGCCGCTGATTGCCGACTATTCGCGCTTTGGTCGATCCGCAGGCAAAGTGTTCAAGGGCACCGCGCTGGGTTTCCTGTTGGGGAACGTTTGGCTGATGGGCCTCGGCGTTGCCTACACCCTCGCCTTCGCGCCCAGCGGCGAAACCAATGCGCTGTTGCTGGCGCTGGCAGGCGCCGGGCTGGGCATCCCGCTATTGCTGATTCTGCTGGATGAATCGGAGAACGCCTTCGCGGACATTCATTCCGCTGCAGTCTCCAGCGGCCTGCTGGTGCGGCTGAAAGTGGAGCATTTGGCCGTTCTGGTAGGGGTTGTGTGCACCCTGATCGCCGCGTTCGCGCCGCTGGCCCAGTACCAGAACTTTCTGTTCCTGATCGGCTCGGTATTCGCACCGCTGTTCGGCGTGGTGCTGGTGGACCATTACCTGCTACGCCAGCGCCGTGCGCCCAACGCCTGCCCTACGTGGCGAGGCGCTGCGCTGGTCGCCTGGGGCGCGGGCATCGTGCTGTATCAAGCCTTGGCCCACTATTGGCCAGACCTTGGCGCAACGCTGCCCTCTTTGATACTTGCCGGGCTGCTGCATCTGGCGCTTTCGAAGGTACTGGGCCCGGTCAGCGGCGGGGGCGTAGCTCCGGCCGAATCACCCCGTTGAGGCGCGCGTAAGGAATCTTTAGTTCCACGTGCCCCATGGCATACGGGGCGATGCTATAAACATTGTATTTGAGCACTACGGCGTCGGATGCCAAGGCAATGTTTTCGGTGCGCTGGAAGGGCCAGTTCTTGACGAATTCGGCGTCCTGGTCCAGCTTCTGGGCTATCAGCCAGCCCCGGTGGGCTTCCTGGGCCGCCAGCCAGAATGTGGCTTCCTGGCCTGGAACCACCATGTCGGCCAGCGTCAGTGCCTTGTGCTGCTGGCGCGACCAGGTAACGAACCCTCTGCCCGGCAGGCCATGGGCGCCGCCGGTGTCCAGGTAGCTGGACAGCTCCACGATCACCAGCCCGTCATGCTGTTCCCTTACCTTTGCCTGCAGGTAAGTGGAATAGCTGGCCTGGGCCGTACTCAGAAATTGCTGTTCATACGCCGGTAACGAGGTTGCTGGCACCAGGTCAGGGTTGTCGCGGGTCATTTGCAGCAGGCGCTGCTGTACCAGCGTGTCGAGTGCCGGCTCATCGGGAAAATGCACGGTATCCAGGTTCACCAGCGGGCAATCTGCGGTGGTGCAGCCGGGCTTGATGTGTTCCCAGGCCTCGCGCTCGGTTTTCAACGGTTTGTCGTAATCGGGTTGAAAAAGGCTTTGGCAGGCGCCAAGACTCAACGCGAGAAGCGCCAACGCTGAAACTTTCAAGGGTGACATGGAATTCCCTGGCAATGATGAAGTCGGGGTTGGACTATAAACGCAACGATGAGTTCGCCATAGGCTTGGGCGCTCTGGATCAGGCACGCGGGTTGCACGCCACTGAAGGAAGATGCAACTTTGATGATGGAAAAAGAGGATTCGTATGACAGACGCTAACCATTCGTTGCCAGCAAAGGTCGAAATTACCCGGCGCGAGAACTGCTTCACTGGTTTCTACAAGGTAGACAAGCTGTTCCTGCGGCATGAGTTGTTTGCCGGTGGGCTAGGCAAGGAAATCAGCCGGGAGCTGTTCGTCCGCCATGACGCCGTGTGTGTGTTGCCCTACGACCCTCAGCGCGATGAAGTGGTGCTGATCGAGCAGTTCCGGGTGGGCGCGATGGGCAAGGTGGGCAACCCCTGGTTGATCGAGATGGTTGCTGGTCTGATCGACAAGGACGAAACCCCCGAAGCGGTTGCGCACCGCGAGGCGGAAGAGGAAGCTGGGCTGGAATTTCAGGCGCTGTGGCCGATAGCCAAGTATTTCCCTTCGCCTGGCGGCAGCGATGAGTACGTCCACCTGTACCTGGGGCGTTGCACCAGCGAAGGGGCCGGTGGGTTGCACGGCCTGGAGGAAGAAGGCGAAGACATCCGCGTACGGGTGTGGGCATTCGAGGATGCGCTGCAGGCGGTACGGGATGGCAGAATCATCAATGCGGCCGCGCTGATCGCCATTCAATGGCTGGCACTGAACCGCGAAGAAGTCAGGGGGTTGTGGAAGTGAATCTGTTGCGCGAACGCTACCGGGTCGATCTGGCCGGGTTGCAGGCGGCCTGCGAGGCCAACTACGCACGCCTGATGCGGCTGTTGCCTGGCATGCGTGGCGAGCAGCGTTCGCGCCAGATCGGCATGACCCAGGGCGACCAGGCCTTGGGCGTGCTGAGTATCGAAGTGACCCAGGCCAGCCCTTACACCACCACCTTGAGTGTGAGTCAGAAGCACAGCCTGCCCTGGCTGCCGGTGCCGCGCATGGAAGTGCAGGTGTACCACGACGCGCGCATGGCCGAAGTGATCGGCGCCCAGCACGCCCGGCGTTTTCGCGGCATCTATCCCTACCCCAACGCGGCCATGCACCAGCCCGATGAAAAAGCCCAGCTCAATCTGTTTCTCGGCGAGTGGCTGAGTCATTGCCTGGCGTGTGGCCACGAATACGAGCACGTCAGGTAGGAAATGGCGCGCTACCCGCATATCGCGCTTTTCTCGTAACCGCACCATAATCTCCCCAGTATCCGTACCGGGAGACGGCCCTTGCCGAACCGCCAACTCACATCTGAATCCTCTGTGTTGCTGCTGCAACTGACCGACAGCCATCTTTTTGCCGAGGCCGAGGGAACGTTGCTGGGCATGAACACCGCCGACAGCCTGCGTCAGGTCATGGCGCGAGTGATGGCCGAGCAGCCCGCCGTGGACCTGATGCTCGCCACCGGCGACCTGTCCCAGGACGGCACGCTTGAGTCGTACCAGCGCTTCCAGGAAATGACCGCCAGCATCAAGGCGCCACACCGTTGGATGGCGGGCAATCACGATGAAGCAGCCGTCATGGCGGATCATTTCGGCCACACCGAGCTGATGGAGCAGGTGGTAGACATCGGCAACTGGCGTATCACGCTGCTGGATTCTTCCGTGTCGGGCTCCGTGCCAGGGTGGCTTGCCGACAGCCAGCTCGCGCTGCTGGAAAAGGCCCTGAAGGAAGCACCCGAGCGGCACCATCTGGTGTGCCTGCACCACCATCCGGTGTCCATCGACTGCAAATGGATGGAGCCCATTGGCCTGCGCAACGCTGACGCTTTCCTCGCGATCATCGACCGCTACCCACAAGTACGGGCACTTCTCTGGGGGCATATCCACCAGCACCTGGACCGCGAGCGCAACGGCGTGCGCCTGCTGGCCACGCCTTCGACATGCGTGCAGTTCGAGCCATTGAGCGAAGATTTTTCCGTTGACCGCGTAGCGCCGGGCTATCGTTGGCTGCAACTGCACCCGGACGGCCGCCTGGATACCGCTGTTTCAAGGGTGCCGGATTTTGAGTTCGCACCAGGCTTCGGCGGCAGCGGCTATTGATTTTGTACGGCTGAGATACACTCGGCCGTTTCGATTTATCCGCAGGAGGCCCGCGTGGCCGCTTCAATCTTGTACATCCACGGGCTGAACAGCTCACCGGCCTCGCAGAAGGCCCGCCAGCTGATTGCAGCGGCGGCGCAGATCGATCTGCATGGCAGCTTGCAGGTACCGGCGCTGCATCACCATCCACGGCAGGCCATGCTCCAGTTGGAAGAGGCAATTGTAACCCTGGGTGAACCGTTACTGGTCGGTAGCTCCCTTGGCGGCTACTATGCGACCCACCTGGCACAGCGGCACGGGCTGCGTGCCTTGCTGATCAACCCGGCGGTGAATCCGCATCGGTTGTTCGACGGCCACCTTGGGATGCAGCGCAACCATTACACAGGCGAGCAGTGGCAACTTACCGAAAGCCACGTGCACGCCCTGGCTGATCTTGAGGTGCCACCACCGGTAGCCGGAGCGCGTGTTCAGGTGTGGCTGCAAACCGGGGACGAAACCCTCGACTACCGGCGTGCCGAAACGTTTTACCAAGGCTGCACCGTGGATGTGCGCCCGGGCGGCGATCATGGCTATCAAGGCTTCGCCCTGCGCCTGCCGGAACTGTTCCTGTTTGCCGGCCTGGATCCAGCACGCTGCGCGGCCATCGACCTCGCCGCCCTGTGAACCTTTATTACGATTGACGAAGAGAACCCATGGCCACTCCCAGCGCTAGCTCTTATAACGCCGACGCCATCGAAGTCCTCTCGGGCCTCGACCCAGTGCGCAAACGCCCGGGCATGTACACCGACACCCAGCGGCCCAACCACCTGGCCCAGGAAGTCATCGACAACAGTGTGGACGAAGCCCTGGCAGGGCATGCCACGACCATCCAGGTCATTCTGCACGCCGACCATTCGCTCGAGGTCATCGACGACGGCCGCGGCATGCCCGTGGACATTCACCCGGAGGAAGGCGTTCCGGGCGTTGAATTGATCCTCACCAAGCTGCATGCCGGCGGCAAGTTCTCCAACAAGAACTACCAGTTTTCCGGCGGCCTGCACGGTGTGGGCATCTCGGTGGTCAATGCCTTGTCCACGCTGGTGCGCGTACGGGTGAAGCGCGACGGCCAGGAATACGAAATGACCTTCGCCGATGGTTTCAAGGCCAGCGACCTCAAGGTCATTGGTACCGTGGGCAAGCGCAATACCGGGACGAGCGTGTATTTCTCGCCCGACCCGAAATACTTCGATTCGCCAAAGTTCTCCATCAGCCGCCTCAAGCATGTGCTCAAGGCCAAGGCCGTGCTGTGCCCGGGGCTGTCGGTCACCTTCGAAGACAAGGCCAGCGGTGAGAAAACCGAATGGCACTACGAAGATGGCCTGCGCTCCTACCTGGCCGACGCCGTCAGTGATTTCCCGCGCCTGCCGGCCGAGCCGTTCTGCGGCAGCCTGGCGGGCAACAAGGAGGCCGTGGACTGGGCGCTGCTGTGGTTGCCCGAAGGCGGCGATTCGGTCCAGGAAAGCTACGTCAACCTGATCCCCACCGCCCAGGGCGGTACGCACGTGAACGGGTTGCGCCAGGGCTTGCTCGATGCCATGCGCGAGTTCTGCGAGTTCCGCAACCTGCTGCCGCGCGGGCTGAAGCTGGCGCCGGAAGACGTGTGGGAGCGGATCGCCTTCGTGCTGTCCATGAAAATGCAGGACGCACAGTTCTCCGGGCAAACCAAAGAGCGGCTGTCGTCACGCGAGGCCGCGGCATTCGTGTCGGGCGTAGTGAAAGACGCCTTCAGCCTGTGGCTCAACGCTCACCCGGAACTGGGCCTGCAATTGGCCGAGCTGGCGATCAACAACGCTGGCCGTCGGCTGAAGGCCAGCAAGAAGGTCGAGCGCAAGCGCATCACCCAGGGCCCGGCACTCCCGGGCAAGCTGGCCGACTGCGCCGGGCAGGACCCGGCCCGCGCCGAGCTGTTCCTGGTGGAAGGGGATTCGGCCGGTGGCTCCGCGAAGCAGGCGCGCGACAAGGAATTTCAGGCGATCCTGCCCCTGCGCGGGAAGATCCTGAACACCTGGGAAGTGGACGGCAACGAAGTACTGGCCAGCCAGGAAGTGCACAACATTGCCGTGGCCATCGGAGTAGACCCCGGCGCCAGCGACATAAGCCAGCTGCGCTACGGCAAGATTTGCATCCTTGCCGACGCAGACTCCGACGGGTTGCACATCGCCACGCTGTTGTGCGCCCTGTTCGTTCAGCACTTCCGCCCGTTGGTGGACGCAGGCCATGTGTACGTCGCCATGCCACCGCTGTACCGCATCGACCTGGGCAAGGAGATCTACTACGCCCTGGACGAAGCCGAACGCGACGGCATTCTCGATCGCCTGGTGGCCGAGAAGAAGCGCGGCAAGCCCCAGGTAACGCGCTTCAAGGGGCTGGGTGAAATGAACCCGCCGCAGTTGCGCGAAACCACCATGGACCCGAACACCCGGCGCCTGGTGCAGCTCACCCTGGATGACTTCGCGCAAACCAGCGAAATGATGGACATGCTGCTCGCCAAGAAGCGCGCGGGCGATCGCAAGAACTGGCTGGAAGCCAAGGGCAACCTTGCCGAGGTGCTTAGTTGATCCGTGCCGCGTTCGCGGCTTGGTTGTTGCTCGGTAGCATCGCGATCGCCCAAGGGGGCGAAGCGGTGCCCGAGCTTACCTTGCAGGGCGAATACCCGGTGGAAGGCATGCGCGGCGGTAACCTGTCCGGCCTGGCATTGTGCGCGGGCGAGTTGTGGGCCGTCTCCGACCGCGACGACGATCAGGTATACCGCATGGACCGTACAGCGGCGGTGTGGCAAAGCCGGCCGCTCGCCTTCGAAGCGCCAGCGGCGCCTGACATGGGCTTACCCTGGAGCATCGTGCTTCGGGCTACGGCGGCTGGCTTGATCCGCGGCGGTAGCCAGGATTTCGAGGGCATCGCCTGTGATAACCAGCAGCAGCTGTATCTTGTAAGTGAAGCCAAGGCCAGTGTGTTGCGCGTTACACAGAGTGGCGATGCGCAGTGGTTGCCTCTGCCGGCCGGTATGGTGGCCGAGGCGCGTCAGCAAGGGCTGTTGCATCACTTCAACGCGATCTTCGAAGGGCTTGCCATTACACCTGACGGCAAGCGCTTGTGGCTGGCGGCGGAGCGGGAGCAGCGCGGCCTGCTGGGTCTGACGTTGGGCGCGGATGGCTGGGCATGTGGAACACCTTGCGTGTTACTAAGCGAGGGCGGCTCGGAAGAGGTGCCACCACCGATGCGGATTGGCCTCAGCTATGCCAAGGACTTTTCGGACCTGGCGTACTTCAAGGGAAAGCTGTTTACGCTGGAGCGCAATGCCTACAAGGTTTGCCGACGCAACGCCGAAACGGCTGCGGTAGAGCGCTGCTGGTCCTTCGCGGAGGCGGGCTTGCAACCTTCAAGGCGTTACGAAAAACCCTACGGCCTGACCGAAGCCCTCGCATTAGATGACGACGGCGCGTGGATCGGTACGGATAACAACGACTGGGTGCGCGCCGACGGCGAGCAACGCCCGGTGATCTGGCGCTTCGCTGCGCCCGCCGGCGGCTGGGGCGCCCCGTGAATTCGCCTCCGGGCCGCTTGGCAGGGCGCTGGTTGCTGGCCCTGGCGTGGATCGCCGGGTTGTTCCTGGCGTCGCGCTTCTTTGGTGATTGGGAACAGAAGCAGGAAAACCCCAACCGGGAGGTGGCGTCCACGCACGGCGCCGGTTTTGTGGAAGTACGCCTGCAAGGCAATCGCCAAGGCCATTTCGTGGCGGACGGGCGGGTGAACGGCCAGACCGTGAGCTTTATGGTCGATACCGGCGCGACCGAAGTCGCGATCCCTTCCCAAGTGGCTGGCCGGCTCAGCCTTGAAAAAGGCGCTCCGGTGATGCTCAACACTGCCAACGGTGCCACCCAGGGTTACCGTACCCGGCTGGCGAGCCTGGAACTGGGCGATATCCGGCTGGCTCAGGTGAGCGCCGTGGTAGTGCCCGGGTTGCCGGGCGAACAGATATTGCTGGGCATGAGTGCCCTGAAACGACTTGAATTTACCCTGCGTGACGGCAACATGCTGTTGCGCCAGAACACCCAACGATGAGGCTTGCATGAGCGAATCAACCGATCTCAGCCTGGACGGCGTGGAGCGCCGGTCCCTGGCTGACTTCACCGAACAGGCCTACCTCAACTATTCCATGTACGTGATCATGGACCGCGCCTTGCCGCACATCGGCGATGGGCTCAAGCCCGTGCAGCGGCGGATCGTGTACGCGATGAGCGAACTGGGGCTGGACGCCGATTCCAAGCACAAGAAATCCGCGCGTACCGTGGGTGACGTGCTGGGCAAGTTCCACCCTCACGGTGACTCGGCCTGTTACGAAGCCATGGTGCTGATGGCCCAACCCTTCAGCTACCGCTACACGCTGATCGACGGGCAGGGTAACTGGGGCGCGCCGGACGATCCCAAGTCCTTCGCCGCCATGCGCTACACCGAAGCGCGCCTGTCACGCTACTCCGAAGTGCTGCTCAGCGAACTGGGGCAAGGCACGGCGGATTGGGTGCCCAATTTCGACGGCACGCTGGACGAACCGGCGGTGCTGCCCGCGCGGCTGCCCAACATCCTGCTCAACGGCACCACCGGTATCGCCGTGGGCATGGCAACGGACGTTCCGCCCCATAACCTCAGGGAAGTGGCCACGGCCTGCGTGCGCCTGCTGGACGAACCCCATGCCACGATCGAGCAGCTGTGCGAGCACATGCCAGGGCCCGATTACCCTACCGAGGCCGAAATCGTCACGCCGCGGCACGAACTGCTGAAGATGTACGAGAATGGCCGTGGTTCGGTGCGCATGCGGGCGGTTTATCGGGTGGAAGATGGCGATGTAGTCGTCACCGCGCTGCCGCATCAGGTGTCCGGTGCCAAAGTGCTGGAGCAGATAGCCGCGCAGATGCAGGCCAAGAAGCTGCCCATGGTGGCCGACCTGCGTGACGAATCGGACCACGAACACCCTTGCCGCATCGTGATCATTCCGCGCTCGAACCGCGTGGATGCCGCCGAGCTGATGCAGCACCTGTTCGCTACTACCGACCTGGAATCCACCTACCGGGTCAACATGAACATCATCGGCCTGGACGGCCGCCCTCAGCTGAAAAACCTGCGTACGTTGCTGCAGGAATGGCTGGAGTTCCGGGTACGCACGGTGCGCCGTCGCTTGCAGTTCCGCCTGGACAAGGTCGAGCGCCGCCTGCACCTGTTGGAAGGCTTGCTGGTCGCCTTCCTCAACCTCGATGAAGTGATCCATATCATTCGCACCGAGGACCATCCCAAGGCGAAGCTGATCGAGCGCTTTGCGCTATCCGAGACTCAGGCCGACTACATCCTTGATACCCGGCTGCGCCAGCTGGCGCGCCTGGAAGAAATGAAAATCCGCGACGAGCAGGATGCACTCGCCAAGGAGCGGGAGAAACTCCTGGCCCTGCTGGCCAGCGAGAGCAAGCTGAAGAAACTGGTGCGCGGTGAATTGATCGCCGACGCCAAAACCTACGGCGACGAGCGTCGCTCGCCGATCGTAGAGCGTGCCGAAGCCCGGGCGCTGTCTGAAAACGAGCTGATGCCGACCGAGCCGGTGACTGTGGTGCTGTCGGAAAAAGGCTGGGTGCGTTGCGCCAAGGGCCATGATATCGACGGTACGGCGCTGTCCTACAAAGCCGGCGATGGGTACAAGGCGGCGGCGCCGGGGCGCTCCAATCAATATGCGGTATTTATCGACTCCACCGGCCGCAGCTACTCGCTGCCCGCTCATAGCCTGCCCTCCGCGCGGGGCCAGGGTGAACCCCTCACCGGCCGCCTTACGCCGCCCCCTGGGGCGCAGTTCGAATGCCTGCTGCTGCCGGATGACAACGCTCTCTATGTGATTGCCTCCGACGCCGGCTACGGCTTTGTGGTGAAAGGCGAGGACCTGCAAGCCAAGAACAAGGCCGGCAAGGCACTGTTGAGCTTGCCGAACGGGGCCAAGGTAATGGCGCCGCGGCCTGTGAAAGACCGCGAGCATGAATGGGTCGCGGCGGTCACCACCGAAGGCCGCCTGCTGGTGTTCAAGGTGGCAGACCTGCCTCAGCTAGGGAAAGGCAAGGGCAACAAGATCATCGGCGTGCCAGGTGATCGCGTGGCGAGCCGGGAAGAATACGTCACCGAGCTGGCGATCATTGCCGACGGCGCGACCCTGGTGCTTCAAGCCGGTAAGCGAACGCTGTCACTGAAGGCCGACGACCTCGAACATTACAAAGGTGAACGCGGCCGACGTGGCAATAAACTGCCGCGTGGCTTCCAGCGCGTGGATGCTTTACTGGTAGAACCCTCCGTCTGAATCCTGCCGCGCAGGTGGCAGCTTTCTGGCGGGCGGTCATGGGAAGCTGGAGTCCTGCGCGGTATTCACGGATGATATGGGCCCTGTGGCGCTCTGCTGATAGCGCCCATTGGTATCGGTATCACTACGGCCAGCCGAATCGGGCTGCCTGGACGGAATCATGACTTTTCTGCGCCTCCCTTTCGCTGTACTTCTGACCGGTGTGCTCGGCCTGGCCGGCTGCAGCGTTCACCAGCCGGTGGCCTTGTATCAACTCAACGGCGGCAACCCCGGCCAGCCCAAGCACAGCACTGGCATGGCGGTGTTGTTGGGGCCGGTATCGGTCGCCGATTACCTTCAGCGCGAAACCCTGCTGCAACGGCAGAAGGACGGCAGCCTGACCGCCGCCACCGATGGCCGTTGGGCGGGTAGCCTCACCTCCGACATCGACCAGCTGCTGTTGCGGCAACTGGCCTGGCGGCTGGATACCCAGCGCGTGATGCTGGCGCCCACCGTGGCGAACTTCACACCTGATGCTCAGGTGCTGTTGTCCATTACCCGGCTGGACTCCGGCGCCAACCAGCCTGCGGTGTTGGATGCGCAGTGGCGTGTACTGGACCGGCGCGGCCAGGTGCGTGACAGCCGCCTCGTGCACCTGGAAGAAAAACACACCGGTGATACCGCCGCCCAGGTCCAGGCCCAGGGTGTGCTGCTGCAGCGCTTGGCCGAGCAGCTGAGCGCAGCGGTCAAGCCCCTCGCGAATCAGCCAGCACTGGCCGATGAACGCAAGCCCGCGCCTGCCCAGGTGAAAAAAGAAGAACCCGAAAAACAGAAAATCCCGCTGGCCACGCCCGTGCGGACGAACATGGAAGTGTTCAGGTTCTGATTTCTCCGATGCCATAAGGCATGCGCAGCGCGCTGTAGGAGGGGGCGAAAGCCCCCGAACCGTAGGCGCCTCCCCCTCATGCGATCCCGCATACCCAGCAGCCTGTAGCGCGTCGGTAACTTACCGTGGCTGCAGGCGTGCCTGGCGTTTCATTTCGTTTGGCCTCGAATAGAAAACATTAAGTTACTGATTGGTTGTGTCTGTTTGTCTGTATCCCAAAAGTATCTGTAACTACATGTTGTTTAAAATATCTTACATTTAAGCTTTTGTTAACCTTTAGGAAAATACCTAAACTCGCACTTCATTGAACGTTGGCATGACGCCTGTTTTGAGTCGCTCGCATAGTGTTTTTAGATCGTGCAGGTTGTATTTTCTGACGGAGGCTTGTGTGTGAAAACTTTGGAGGGGGTAAAAGTAATCGACGGCGCTGTTACTTTCGAAGAGCAGCGAAATATACTCATCCAGTTGAAGTCGGCGATTTGGCGCTATGGGTGGCCTATAAATAACGCGTATTTTGCGAAGCCATGTTGGCACGTGTTCATAGCAGGTAGCCGGCGTCCTGAATGGGAATCGTGCGAGGCCGAGCTTGAACAGCACCCTGCCTGGGGTTTCTTGTACGGCGTATGGGCGCGCTTAAAGCGAGAGCACCTTCCGAATGCTACCCTGCTCGGCGTATATGCTAACGGCCAAACATTAGGGCAGGATTCCCCAATTCATCGAGATAATCGAGGAGGGGAGGTGAGTACAACCGTAGTGTTGTTTTGTAATGAAGTGTGGGCGACTTGCTGGGGCGGCGAGCTCGTGTTCTACGATAATAACAAGGAAGACCTAATAAAAGCGGTTCTGCCGAAGCCCCGTAGAATTGTTGTGTTTGATGGACATATACCACATAGCGCGAGATCCCCTTCGGCGCTTTGCGACCAGCTAAGGATGACAATAGCCTTCAAGACAGCCACGCTGGCTTAGCGTTATGAACGAGAATAAAAAATCATCCGGTTCCGAATCCAGCGCTGAACAGCCAAAACATAAACCGCAAGCAGGAAAAGCCCGGGAATATTTCAAAATGGCCGCGGGTACTGCGGCATTTGGCGCTTTTCTTTATATGGTGATGTTTGGCTTCAGGGCCGCAGAGCCGGCAGCTAGATTTCCTGGGCCTGGTACGTTAGAGAAAGGTGTGGTTGCTTCAGGAGGGTCCTCTTTAAGGGGAACACCTTGGGTCCTTTCGTATACCGTAAAAGTCCCCAGTAAACACTCGGGATATGTGGCTTTGCGAACTATTTATGCACGGAAAGATTCTTGTGGAAAAGCGAGTCTCGCGGTCGGGGATATCGTTTGGCTAACTAGTCATTTTAGAAAGGATAGAAAGTTTCCGAGGCTCGCTGTTATGGAGGGGGGGTGTGTTCTTCAGGATGAAGCAGTATTTGAGGAGATACAGAAATCAAATGATCAGAGTGGAAATATGACAATGGCGGTTCTTTTTATCTGTACTTGCGGGTTTTTTGTTACAGGCGTTATTGAATGGTGTCGCTCAAAATTAAAAGATTGGAGGCTATAGAGGCGCTTGTGGCGGGTGAAATAAATAATACGTCTGTAGGGTTCGTCCGTTTTATAGTCAAGTAGATGCCCTGGGAGGGTAAATGACAAAAACAGTTGAGATTTTTGCAGTTCATACTGGAAGAGGCGTGGCCGCTACCGCGTTGGTTGATCAACTTAATACGGATAAAAAAGGATTTTCCTTAATCAGTCAGTGTGCACAGACAACGGCGGCGGTAGCGAGTGTGGCATCAATAACTACGGTAGCCACCGGTTTTATGCCTTTCTTGAGTATCTCGGCCCACGTACTCGCTGGAACAACGACGTTTCTTAGAGTTGTTGCAGAATTGGAAGATGGAAAAAAATTAGACGAAGGAGATGTGTTAAGTCTGGTTGGCAACGTCGCTGGAGTAGCCGGGAGTCTTATGCTCCTAGGAAGTATCGCTGTTGGTGCTAAAACGCTCGCCTTTGCTTCAATAATCATAGGAGGGCTCTCAATACTAAACTCAGACGTAGCTAAAAATCTTTACAAAACTAAAACAACATCGCCATGGTAATGTGGGATCCCGCCACTGACGCAATATCAATCGGCAAGTTACCTTGGGAGCAAGCTCAAGCAGCAGATAGCGTCGGCGAGAGTGAAATAGCCTTGCCTGCCGGTGTGCTGGTACCGGCTACCTGCCTACCACCGCCTGCTCCTGACATCGAGCCGGACCCCGCCCCGGAAGACAGCAACGGCCCAGAACCTGCCGGGGGTGGTGGCAGTGCGGTGTCGGGCGTACCCCCAGGGTTTGATCCGTTACTGCCGGGGGCTTCAGGATCCTCTGGAGCTGGGCAAGGTGCAGGGGCGGCTGTAGGCCCTGGTTCCAGTAGTGGGAGCGCTAATCAACCAGGCGCGCCTCAAGGGAGCGATGTAGCACAACCTGCGCCTACTTCGGGTGGCGGGGATGGTTCTGATCCGGCGCTGGGGGCGCCCGCACCGCCTCCGCAGCCTGGAGATGCCACAATCACAATGAGCATCGAAGAAATAAACGGTGTACCCCAGGAAAATCCAGTGACCGTTACAGTGAATGCCGACGAAACTGAACCACAGGATGACTACGGCTGCTGCACGGGGAGTCAGGATAGCTACAGCTAGCCGGCGTCCATAATGCGGCTCTGGAGGCAGCCCACGCCGGTGCCATAAGGCATGCACAGCACGTGTAGGAGGGGGCAATAGCCCCCGAACCGCCGGTACTGGTCAGGCATTTCAACAATGCGGTTCCCGGGCTCCGCCGGCTAGCCGGCTCCGACCGGTCTCACAAGGGGCCGGCCCTCTTTGCGAGGCCCCTGCCTCAGGGCTTGACGCGGCGCTCTGCGATGCGCGCCAGCTGACGTTCCAGCAGCGACGGGTAAGGCTCCAGCAAACGCTCTACGCAGGAAGCACCCTCGGGGCTTGCGATCGAGCGGATGCGCGCGCGTTGGCGGATGAGCGGGTCTTCGTTCACCTTGCGTTCTACCAGTAGCAGGTTGCGGCTGTGTTGCGACAAGGCCAGCGCGGCGCGGGCTGGCTCGGTTGCCAGCACTGCCGCCTCGTCCATGCCGTGCAGCTCACCTGCAAGGGCCAGGCCCAATTGCAGTTGGAGCGTGATGCCGCTGTCCGCGACTTCGATCTGCAACTCATGGCCAAGGGCGCGCAGCAGTTCGCCACAGCAAATCGCATTGGTGAGGTAATCATCACCGCCGTCGTTGCTGTGGAAAAGTACCAGGCTGCTGCCGTCCGAGAGGTGCTGTACATGGCCCTGGTACAGGGAAGCGGCCTGGTTCAGGAACGAACGGTAGCGATCGACCAACTCCTGCAAGCGGGCGCGAGGCAACCGCTTCAGTTGCTCCTGGGAGCCCAGTTGCACAGCCAGCACAACACTGTGCTGGGGAATGGAAGGAGCGAGCGGGGCAGTAACCTCGGCTTCGGGGCCGGGCACAGACAGATCGCCCAGATCGGCAAACGCGTCGTCGTCCTCTTCATCTTCATCCGCCAGCACTCGCCGGCCGGCCGGTGCCGGCTTGGCAGGGGTGCCAGTGAATGGAGCGAAGGCGGGCGCGGTTTCCTCTTCCTCGTCCACCGTCTCCGGTTCAGGCTCTGGCGGAGGTTCGGGCGCATAGCGGGCATGAAGGTCGCGAGCAATATCGCCGATCTCATCCTGCCGTTCGATCGCCGGCGTGTAAGGGTCGATATGGCGCAGCCACACCCGCAATTGCAGCAGTGGGGTGGTGAGGTGGCGGCCGATGCGTAGGCTGAAAGCCAAGGCCAGGGCCAGCAGAATGGCACTGAGAATACCCATGCTCTGCAGGCTGATGGTCATGGGCTGCTGGAATTCTTCCATATTCAGGCTGACCCGCAGCGTACCGGTGGTCACGTCCTGGAACGACAGGCGGGTTTCATACACCCCACCCGACATGGTCAACAAACCTGGCTTGGGCTTTTGCCCCGCCTCGGCGATCACCCGGTTGTCACCGCTATAGATGGCCGCATGGGCTACCAATGGGTTCTTGGCCAGGTTATTCAGCAGCACGTTGAGGCTGAGGATGTCGTTGGACACCAGCAGCTCGGTGGCGGAGACGGCGGTTTGCGTGGTCAGGCTTTGCCCTACCGCATCCGCCTGCTCGTGCATGGCCTGCTTGAACTGCAAACCCATCACGCACGCGTAGATTACCAGCGCCACGGCGACCAGAATCACATTGTGGGTAGCGATGCGCAGGGCAATCGGTACGCGGCGATGACGCAAGGCCCGAAAGATCAGCAGGAAGAAATTATCGTTTTTGACTGGCGTGGGCCGGTTCACTGCGCTCGGCTCTTGAGGCTGGAAGTGCTGCGCAGTATAACGATCGACCCCTGGGGTTCAAAGCGCCGCCAGGCCTGGAAACTGGTTAGAATGCGCTTTTTTTGCCAATACCGAGGTGGGTCGTGCCTGAATTCGTCCTGATCAACATCACCGGCCGCGATCGGCCGGGGCTGAGCACCGCACTCATGGGCATGCTCGCCGAGGGCGGCGCGAGCCTTCTGGACGTCAGCCAGAACGTTACCCACGGCGCGCTTGCATTGACGGCCGTGGTCGAGCTAACGGTGACCCCCTCGCAAACGTTGCGGGCAAACCTTGAGGCTGCCTGCACGGGCCTCGGTGTTCAGGCGAACATTCACGCGATGGCCATGCCTGAGTACGCGCATTGGGCGCAGGCCCAGGCTCAGCCCAGGTACGTACTCAGCGTGCTGACCCATGGCCTTGTGGCGGCCCAGCTACACGAGATAACCCGGATTGTCGCCAGCCACGGGCTGGACGTGGAGCGCATCGACCGCCTGTCGGCACCTCCTTACCTGGACGGTGCCACCCCGGCCGCCCATGGCTGTGTGGACATTCGCCTGCAAGGCTCGCCAGTCGATCCCCAAGCCTTGCGCGCCGAGCTCCTGGAAGCCGCCCGCGGTTTGAACGCGGACATCGCGCTGCAGCTGGACGACATCAATCGTCGCCACCGCCGGCTGGCGGTGTTCGATATGGATTCCACACTGATCCAGGCCGAAGTGATCGACGAACTGGCCAAGGCTGCGGGCGTAGGCGAGCAGGTGTCGGCGATCACCGAGCGGGCGATGCGTGGCGAGCTCGACTTCCGCGCGAGCTTCACAGAACGCATGGCGCTGCTCAAAGGGTTGGACGTTAGCGTACTGGATGAAATCGGTGCCGCGCTGCGCCTTACCGACGGCGCCGAGGCGTTGTTCGCGGGGCTGAAACGGCTGGGTTACAAGACGGCCATTCTGTCCGGGGGCTTTACCTATTTCGCCCGGCAGGTACAGGCCCGTCTTGGCATCGACTATGTGTACGCCAACGAGCTGCAAGTAGAGAACGGCAAATGCACGGGCGTGGCGGTGGAGCCTATCGTGGATGCCCAGCGCAAGGCCGACCTGCTGCGCGAACTGGCGGCGCGGGAAGGCTTGAGCCTGGAGCACACCATTGCCGTAGGGGATGGCGCGAACGACTTGCCGATGCTGGCGATTGCCGGCTTGGGCGTGGCCTTCCGCGCCAAGCCCCTGGTGAAGGCCTCGGCCAAGCATTCCATCTCGACGCTGGGGCTCGAAGGCGTGCTGTACCTGCTGGGCGTGGAAGACCGGTTGTTGTAGCCCCTGGTCGCGGGCAAGCCCTGCTGCTACGAGAAGCTTGGATGCTCCATAGCCGGCTCGGTGGGCAGCACCGGTCGCATCGGCTTGCCGCGGACCGGTGCATCGCCGGCCACGTAGTAGCTGGCCGTGCTGCGTAGCAGCGGCTGGCGGCCACGGATCCGATCGGCGATCTTCTCTGCGATCATGATGGTCGGGGCGTTCAGGTTGCCGGTGGTGATGATAGGCATGATGGACGCATCCACCACACGCAACCCTTCCATGCCATGCACGCGGCCCTGGTCATCCACTACCGCCATGTCATCCGTGCCCATCTTGCAGGAGCATGAAGGGTGGAACGCTGTTTCTGCGTGTTCACGAATGAAAGCGTCCAGCTCTTCATCGCTTTGCAGGTGCGCGCCGGGTGAGATTTCGCGGCCGCGGTAAGGGTCCAGGGCGGGTTGGGCCATGATCTCGCGGGTGATGCGAATGCCGTCGCGGAATTCCTGCCAGTCCTGCTCGGTTGCCATGTAATTGAACAGGATGCTGGGGTGTTGGCGCGGGTCACGGGACTTGATCTGCACCCGGCCGCGGCTGGGGGAGCGCATCGAACCCACGTGCGCCTGGAAGCCATGTTCCTTCACGCCGTTGCTGCCGTTGTAATTAATGGCCACCGGCAGGAAGTGATACTGAATGTTCGGCCAGGCGAATTCCGAACGGGTACGGATAAAGCCTCCGGCCTCGAACTGGTTGCTTGCGCCAATGCCGGTACCGTTGAACATCCACTCGGCGCCGATGGCCGGTTGGTTCCACCACAGCAACGACGGGTACAGCGAAACCGGTTGGGTGCAGGCGTACTGAAGGTACATTTCCAGGTGGTCCTGGAGGTTTTCGCCAACGCCGGGCAGGTCGTGTACGACCGGAACGTCCATCGCCTTGAGCAGCGTCGCGGGGCCAACGCCGGAGCGCTGGAGAATCTGCGGCGAAGCGATCGCGCCAGCGCACAGCAGCACTTCCTTGCGGGCACGTGCTTGCACGAGGGTAGTGCCTTCGCCCTGCAGATACGCCACACCCACGGCACGCTTGCCGTCAAAGAGGATACGGTCCGTGAGGGCATGGGTGACAATGGTCAGCGTTTTGCGTGCGCGGGCCTGATCCAGGTAGCCCCGGGCGGTGCTGGCGCGGCGGCCTTTGGGGGTCACGGTGCGGTCCATCGGGCCGAACCCTTCCTGCTGGTAGCCGTTCAGGTCTTCTGTGCGCGGGTAACCCGCTTGCACACCCGCTTCGACCATGGCGGCGAACAGCGGATTGTTGCCAGCCTTGGGCGTGGTAACGCTCACCGGGCCGTCGCCGCCGTGGTAGTCGTTGGGCCCGATGTCGCGCGTTTCGGCCTTGCGGAAGTAGGGCAGGCAGTCCAGGTATGACCAGTTTTCCAGCCCGGGCAATTGCGACCAGCCGTCGTAATCCAGTGCGTTGCCGCGGATGTAGCACATGCCGTTGATCAGCGACGAACCACCCAGCCCCTTGCCGCGCCCGCATTCCATGCGACGGTTGTTCATGTGGGGCTCGGGGTCGGTTTCATACGCCCAGTTATAGCGGCGCCCTTGCAGCGGGAAGGCCAGGGCGGCAGGCATCTGGGTACGAAAATCGGCGCGGTAATCGGGGCCGCCGGCTTCGAGCAGCAGCACGCTCACGTCAGCGTCTTCGGTGAGGCGGGTAGCCAGTACGTTCCCGGCCGAGCCGGCACCGATGATGATGTAGTCGTATTCGTTTTTCATAGGGCACCTTTTGGATGCGGCGGCTTGCCAAGCAGGCAAGCCGCAGGAGAACACCAGGCGTCAGAGCACTGGGGTTTAAAACACGGAGGCGTAGTCGCCCAATTCCACCTGAACGGACTTGATCCGGGTGTACTGGGCCAGGGACGAAATGCCGTTTTCACGGCCTACGCCCGACTGCTTGTAACCGCCCACTGGCATTTGCGCGGGCGACTCACCCCAGGCGTTGATCCAGCAGATCCCCGCTTCCAGGCGATGGATAAGGCGGTGGGCGCGGTTCAGGTCTGGTGTGACCACGCCAGCGGCCAGGCCGAAGTCGGTGTCGTTGGCGCGGCGGATCACTTCGTCTTCATCGCTGTAGGCAAGGATGCTCATCACCGGCCCGAAGATCTCTTCGCGCACCATGGTCATCTCGTCGGTGCAATCGGTGAACACGGTTGGTGCAACGTAGGCGCCCTGAGCCAGAGCGCCGGCCTGCAGGCGGTCGCCCCCGCACAGCAGGCGTGCGCCTTCGGCCTTGCCCTTGGCGATATAGCCCAGCACGCTTTCCATGTGCTGGAAACTCACCAGCGGGCCGAAGTTGGTGGCTTCGTCCAGCGGGTCGCCTACCCGAATACGCTGCACGCGTTCCAGCACCTTGGCTTCGAAAGCTTCCTTGAGCACCGCTGGCACGAAGACGCGGGTGCCGTTGGTGCAGACCTGCCCGGAGCTATAGAAGTTGGCCATCATTGCGATGTCCGCCGCCTTGTCCAGGTCGGCATCGGCGCAGATGATCAGCGGGGACTTGCCGCCCAGCTCCATCGTCACTTCCTTGAGCGAGGAGCTGGAAGCGCTGGCCATGACCTTTTTGCCCGTGTCGGTGCCGCCGGTGAACGACACCTTCTCGATACGCGGGTGCTCGGTCAGCCAGGTGCCCACTTCACGGCCGCTGCCGGTGAGCACGTTGAACACACCGGCGGGCAGGCCGGCTTCGGTGAAGATCTCCGCCAGCTTGAGCGTGGTAAGCGAAGTGACTTCGCTCGGCTTGAAGATCATGGCGTTACCGGCGGCCAGTGCCGGCGCGGATTTCCACAGGGCGATCTGGATCGGGTAGTTCCAGGCGCCGATACCGGCGGTGACGCCCAAGGGTTCGCGGCGCGTGTACACAAAGGAGGTGTCACGCAGCGGAATCTGCTCGCCTTCGATGGCAGGCACCAGGCCGGCGTAGTACTCCAGCACGTCGGCACCGGTGACGATGTCCACGTAGCGGGTTTCCGAGTAAGCCTTGCCGGTGTCCAGGGTTTCCAGCGTGGCAAGGTCATCGTTGCGTTCACGCAGCAGATCAACGGCACGGCGCAGGATGCGCGAGCGCTCCATGGCGGTCATCGCGGCCCATACCTTCTGGCCTTTTTCGGCGCTGGCCACGGCTTTTTCCACGTCTGCCGCAGTAGCACGCTGCACCTGGGCGAGCACTTCGCCGGTTGCCGGGTTGATGGCGTCGAATACGCCGTCACCGCTGGCGTCCACGTAGCCGCCGTCGATATAAAGTTTTTGCAAGCCGAAACGGGCCATGTCGTTCCTCGCAGAGTCCGAGGGCGCCCCGCAAAAGGCAGAAGCGCCAGGTTGAAGGCGAAGTGGCCCGCCAGCTCAGGCGGCGAGCTCGGGTTTCGCCAGTTGCATGTCCAGGTATTCATAGGCGATGCGTAGCGCCTGCTCGGTATCGAACGCATCCCCGGAAAGCGCGCCGCGCAGCCACAGGCCGTCGATCAATGCCGCAAGGCCGCGGGCGGCATTACGCGCCTGGGCCACGGGCAGAACCCGGCGAAACTCGCAACACAG
Organism: Pseudomonas sp. 3MAES_34.3B; assembly: GCF_058145875.1. NCBI lineage: Bacteria > Pseudomonadati > Pseudomonadota > Gammaproteobacteria > Pseudomonadales > Pseudomonadaceae > Pseudomonas > Pseudomonas sp. 3MAES_34.3B. The sequence goes on from NZ_CM176960.1 coordinate 397,982, forward strand.
GTTCGAATACAGCCGGTGGTCGTTGATTCGCTGCAACCGGTGCAGCGATGGTTGATGCATGCTGGCGGCCCAGAAGGCCAGCCAGGTTTTCATTGCCGGGCCGTTGACCTGGCTGGCGTCGAAGTTGCCTTCGATGATCACCCGCAAATGCGCCTGGGGGCTGTTGTCTTCCAGCGCACGGCGGCGCTCGGCGACACTGATTGCCAAGGCACGCATCAGGTAGCCCATGGTGGCCGCGATCAGGCCGTTCTTGTCCTGGAAGTAATGGCTGATGATGCCGTTGGACACGCCTGCGGTTTTGGCGATTACCCCGATACTGGCGTCGGCCATGCCTACCTGATCCACCGCCTGCAGGGTGGCTTCGATCAGTTGCTGGCGACGTATGGGCTGCATTCCCACCTTAGGCATCGGTGCTCTCCTCATGGCCCGGCAACGAGCAGTGCTCGACAACAGCGGGGCCAGTCTAATTTATTTTGATTGACCGTTCAAATAACAAAAGCGACCTCAGGGGTCGCTTTGGGGTGGAGTGCAGTTTACCGCGCGGGCCGCGGCCGCCTGTCAATTGGCTTTGCGCAATGGCACTACCGCGTCATGAAGGGGGGGCGCCTCAGCCGGATGCCCGAGGCTTTTACCGAGCAGCGCGTGATACAGCTCGGTATCTCCAAGGATGCCCACGATGCGGTTCTGCTCATGCAGCACCAGCTTGTGGCCAGTGTGATAGCGGATCTCCAGCGCCTCGCGCATGCCGATTTCAGCGCCCACCAAGGTAGGGCGGCGGCCGAGGCTTTCCACGGGCTGGCCGGGTTGCCAGGTTTGCACATCCATCGGGCCATCGCCCAGGCGGCTGCTTTTGAGGGTGTTTTGTTCGCTCAGGCCGAACCAGGCGTTGCTGCCTGGGTCCAGGCACACCTCGCCGTTCAAGTGGCTGCAGGCGGAGAGTGGGCGCATCAGGCTGCGGCCGCAGAGTACGTTCAGCGGGTTGGTGTGGGCCACGAACGTACGCACGTAGTCGTCGGCCGGGTTGAGCACGATTTCCTCCGGGCGCGAATACTGGATGATCTTGCCATCCTTCATGATGGCGATGCGGCTGCCCAGCTTGAGCGCTTCGTCCAGGTCGTGGCTCACGAACACGATGGTTTTCTGCAACTTGCGCTGAAGGTCCAGAAGCTCATCCTGAAGGCCTTGGCGAATCAATGGGTCCAGGGCAGAGAAGGGTTCGTCCATCAGCAGAATGTCGGCATCCATGGCCAGGGCCCGGGCCAAGCCCACCCGTTGCTGCATGCCGCCAGAGAGTTCGTCTGGCTTTTTATTGCGCCACTGGGTCAGGCCCACCAGCTCGATCTTTTCGTCCACCAGCCGGCGGCGCTCCTCGCTAGGCCGGGCCTGCATCTCCAGGCCGAAGCTGATGTTCTCGCGAACGGTAAGCCAAGGCATGAGGGCGAACTTCTGGAACACCATGGCGATACGTTTGGTGCGCATCATCTTCAATTCAGCGGCGGTGCAGGAGGCAATGTCGATCTGGCTGCCTTCGTGTTCCACGAACAGCTTGCCACGGCTGACGGTGTTCAAGCCGTTGATGCAGCGCAGCAGGCTGGATTTGCCGGAGCCTGAAAGCCCCATCAGCACGCAGATCTCGCCCTTGTTCACCTCAAGGTTGGCTTTCTCCACCCCCACCACCTGGCCGGTGCGCTTGAGGATTTCCGGCCGGCTCAGGCCTTCGTCCAGCAACTTGAGTGCGTCCTTGGGGTGTTTGCTGAATACGACGTCCACGTCTTCGAAGCGAATGATGCTCATGCGTCACCTCCGATTTTTACATCGGGTTGTTTGCAGATACGGTCCAGCATGATCGCCAGCAGCACGATCGCCAGGCCCGCTTCGAAGCCAAGGGCAATGTCAGCGGTGTTCAGAGCGTTCACCACCGGTTTGCCCAAGCCGTCCGCGCCTACCAACGCGGCAATTACCACCATCGACAGCGACAGCATGATGCATTGCGTTACCCCGGCGGCGATGCTGGGCATGGCGTGGGGCAGCTCGATGCGTGACAGTAGTTGCCTGCGCGAACACCCGAAGGCCTTGCCAGCGTCCATCAACTCTTGCGGCACGTCGCAGATCCCCAGGTAGGTCAGGCGAATCGGCGCAGCGATGGCGAACACCACCGTCGAGATAAGCCCCGGCACCACGCCCAGCCCGAAGAGGGTGAGGGTAGGGATCAGATAAACGAAGGTGGGCACGGTCTGCATCAGATCCAGCACAGGCCGCATGAAGGTATAGAACAGCGGACGGTGGGCCGCGATGATGCCCAGCGGCACCCCGACGGCGACACACACCACGGTGGCGAAGGTGACCTGGGCAAGGGTTTCCATGGTTTCCTGCCAATACCCCAGGTTGAGGATCAGCAGGAATGACAAGGCGACGAATATCGTGAGGCTGATCTTGCGCTGAATGACGTAGGCCAATCCGGCGAAAATGACCACCAGCGCAAGCGGCGGGAACCACGTGAGGGCGGCCGTAAGGCCATGAATCATTGCCTCGAGGGTCGAGGCGATCCAGTCGAAGACGCTGGCGCCGTGCTGGGTCAGCCAGTCGACGAAGGCGGCGATATGTTCGCCTAGCGGAAGTTTATGGTCTGTCAGCATGGTATCGGTACCTGCCTGCGGTGGAGAGCGGTTCCCGGCAGGCTGGCTGCCGGAGGTTCAGCAGTTACTGCGCAAATTTGGCCTTGGCGGCTTCAAGCCCCGGCTTGCCATCGAGCGTGGTCACGCCGGCGAGCCAGGTGTCGAGCACCTGAGGGTTCTTTTTCAGCCAAGCCTTGGCGGCAGCGTCTGGCTTCATCTTGTCGTCGAGCACATTGCCCATCAGCCCGCTTTCCATGTTCAGGGTGAAGGACAGGTTTTTCAGCAGTTGCCCAACGTTGGGGCACTGCTCGGCATACCCTTTGCGGGTATTGGTATAGATGGTGGCCTGGCCGAAGTTCGGGCCAAAGTAGTCGTCGCCGCCGGTCAAGTACTTGATCTTGAACCGGGTATTCATCGGGTGTGGTTCCCAACCCAGGAACACAATACCGGTGTGGCGCTTCTCGGCGCGGTCCACCTGGGCCAACATGCCCGCCTCGCTGGATTCCACCATCTTGAACCCTGCATCTTTCAAGCCGAAGGCGTTTTTATCGATCATCGACTGGATCAAACGGTTGCCGTCGTTACCGGGCTCGATGCCGTAGATTTTCCCATCGAGCTTGTCCTTGAATTTTGGCAGGTCGGCGAAATCCTTGAGGCCGGCGTCCCACAGGTCCTGAGGCACGGCCAGGGTGTACTTGGCGTTCTCCAAGTTCGCCCGAAGGGTTTCCACGGTGCCGGCTTCGCGGTACGCCTTGATGTCGTTTTCCATGGTGGGCATCCAGTTGCCCAGGAACACATCCATGTTTTTGCCGTCCGCCAGCGACTTGTAGGTCACCGGCACCGAGATCATGGTGGTTTTGGTTTTGTAGCCCAATGATTGCAATACCGCGCTGGTCACCGCAGTAGTCACGGTGATGTCGGTCCAGCCGACGTCAGAAAAGTTAACGGTGCTGCATTGCGCCGGGTCCGCGGCCTGGGCGGCGACCGGTAGACACAACGCGGCGGCCAGCAATAGCGATGGTGCAGCTCTCATCGGGTGGACTCCTTGGTGTTTTCTATGCGGCGAATGCCGTTATGGGAAGTGCGGGCCCGTCGCTGTCGCCGGGGCGGACAATCGCGCCAGCAGGGCGCCGTTCAAACGGGGCGCTTTCGATCATCCAACAGCGCCGGGCAAACGCCTACTGGGTGGGTCGCATCCAGTACAGGGGGGGTCGTATCCAGTACCGATGAGGTCGTATCCAGCCACGGGCCGGCCTCAGCGTGCCCCGTAATGCCGTTACAGCCGCGTTTTGAGGGTAAACCCACGGGAGGGCGCTGGGCGCTGGCGAGCAAGGCTGGGTCGGTTGCAGACTCCTCGCGCCCCGGCAAAAGGCGAATGATGCAGCCAAAGGGCGGCTGCCGATCTAGCCTGGCGGCCGTTACAACCGGCGCTCGACGGCGCCTTCAGGAGGTTTGCCGGCCATGGCAATCAGTGTGTTCGACCTGTTCAAGATCGGCATCGGGCCATCCAGCTCTCATACCGTGGGCCCGATGCGCGCGGCAGCACTGTTCGCCGCGCGTTTACGTGAACTCAAGGTGCTTGCCCGGGTAAAGCGTGTGGAAGTGCGGCTGTACGGTTCGCTGTCTGCGACCGGCATTGGCCATGGCAGCGACAACGCCGTGATCATGGGGCTTGGCGGCGCCTGGCCCGACACGGTAGCCCCGCACACGATCTTGCCTACGGTGGCGGCGCTCAAGGCCGGTGAACCCTTGATGCTCGACGGCCAGTTTCCGGTGGCGTTCGACTGGCGGCGAGACATGCGCTTGCTCGATGAAAACCTGCCGTATCACCCCAATGCGATGACCCTTGTAGCGGAAGGCGCCGAGGGGGGCCTGCTGGAAGAAACCTATTATTCGGTGGGCGGCGGGTTTGTGGTGGACGCCGCGCAGGCCGCGTCCGGCCGGCTGGATAACGATTCCACCGAGCTGCCCTACGATTTCGATACGGCCGCCCAGCTGCTCGAACTATGTGAGCTCCACGGTTTGCGCGTTTCGGCCTTGATGCTGGAGAACGAGAAGGTGTGGCGCAGCGAGGAGGAGATCCGGGCGGGGCTGTTGACGATCTGGGCTGCCATGCAGGCCTGCGTGCATCAGGGCCTGGCGGAGGAGGGCGTGCTGCCGGGCGGGCTGAACGTACGCCGCCGTGCCGCGCGGCTGCACCGGAGCCTGCAGGAGCTGGGCAAGCCCAACGTGATCGGCTCTACGCTCACCGCCATGGAGTGGGTGAACCTGTTCGCGCTGGCAGTGAATGAAGAAAATGCCGCAGGTGGCCGGATGGTTACGGCGCCCACCAACGGCGCCGCCGGGATCATTCCTGCTGTGCTGCATTACTACATGAAGTTCAGCGAACACCCCAGCGACGATGACGTGGTGAACTTTTTGCTGGCTGCGGCAGCTGTGGGCATTCTATGCAAGAAGAACGCGTCTATCTCAGGCGCTGAAGTGGGTTGCCAAGGTGAGGTGGGCAGCGCCTGTGCCATGGCGGCGGCGGGCCTGGCGGACGTGCTGGGGGCCACCCCGGCGCAGTTGGAAAACGCCGCTGAAATCGGCCTGGAACACAATCTGGGCCTGACCTGCGACCCCGTGGGCGGGCTGGTGCAAGTGCCGTGTATCGAGCGAAACGCCATTGCCGCCGTCAAGGCGATCAATGCCGCGCAAATGGCGCTGCGGGGTGACGGCAGCCACTTCATTTCGCTGGACCGGGTAATTCGTACCATGCGCGACACGGGTGCCGATATGCACGACAAGTACAAGGAAACCTCGCGGGGTGGCCTGGCCGTGAGTGCTATCGAGTGTTAGTGAAAGCGTATCTGCTAGCGGCGCCCGTCAGGCGCACATGAAGCCTGGCTGATGGCCATGTGCGATGCAGGGCGCTGCGCGTTTTTTGCCCATAAGCCAACTGGCCGCTGCCTTTTGGCGCGTCGAGGCTCCTATCCAAAGCCCCACATGCATCCCTGGGTGACAGCGTTTCCATGGGCAGGCCACGCTTGCGCTCAGCATTGCTACCGAAGTGCTCAACGCTGGTGAGCTACCCCGCGGCCAGGGGAGTGGGGCGCGGTAATGGCGACGTCAGCCCTAGACTGATTGCGACGTCGTTTTTAGTCTTTATTGAATGCGCATTCAACTTTCGGCATGGCAATTGCTCCGGTTATCTGCAGAAAAAGAACCCTTAGCCTGGGGTCAACCTTCCGCATGAGGAGATACCGCGATGATGTCGTTCAACTCCGGGGCCCAACCCCAGACCCGTACGCCACAATCCATCGGCTTTTTGCTGCTGGATAATTTCACGCTGATTTCCCTCGCTTCGGCGGTCGAGCCCCTTCGTATGGCCAACCAGCTCTCGGGCCGAGAGCTGTATCGCTGGACCACCCTGAGTGCCGATGGTGGGCAGGTGTGGGCAAGCGATGGCCTGCAGATCACCCCGGACGCCGCGATGCATCAGGCCCCAGTGATGGACAGCGTGATCGTGTGTGGCGGGGTTGGCATTCAGCGCACTGTCACCCGTGAGCACGTGACTTGGCTGCAAAGCCAGGCACGGCAATCCCGGCGCCTTGGCGCGGTATGCACGGGAAGTTGGGCATTGGCCTGTGCTGGCCTGTTGGATGGGTTCGATTGCAGCGTTCACTGGGAATGCCTGGCTGCCATGCAGGAGGCTTTCCCCAGGGCCACCATGAGTACCCGCCTGTTCACGCTGGACCGTAACCGTTTCACCAGCTCTGGCGGTACCGCGCCGCTGGACATGATGCTTCACTTGATCAGCCGCGATCATGGGCGCGAGCTGTCGGCCGCGATTTCAGAAATGTTCGTGTACGAGCGTATTCGTAACGAGCAGGATCATCAGCGGGTGCCGCTCAAGCACATGCTGGGGACCAACCAGCCCAAGCTTCAGGAAATCGTCGCGTTGATGGAGGCCAACCTTGAGGAGCCGATCGACCTCGATGAGCTTGCCGTGTATGTGGCCGTGTCGCGCCGCCAGCTGGAGCGGTTGTTCCAGAAATACCTGCACTGTTCGCCGTCGCGCTACTACCTCAAGTTGCGGCTGATCCGGGCGCGGCAACTGCTCAAACAAACCCCGATGTCGATCATCGAGGTGGCTTCGGTGTGCGGCTTTGTCTCCACGCCTCACTTCTCCAAATGCTACCGGGAATATTTCGGCATTCCGCCTCGCGACGAACGCGCAGGCTCCAACACCGCGCAACAGGTGGCCATGTTGCCGATTCCCCAGGCCATGGTGCTGGCACCGTTGTCCGGGCCGCTTGCCGCGCTCAGCCAGGCGCGCAATGAGTCCACCTTTGCCAGCGTGAGGGTTTAGCTCCGCCGCTTCCGACAGGGTTGGCCTCCTATGGGCAAAAGTGCGGATCAGGCCGGCCCGAACTGTGCCAGCGCAGGCAGCAGGTTGCGGTCGATGGCCTGGCGCACCGCCGGCAGAATGGTCGCGCTGCCACCCAGCAATTGTTCCACAAGGCCGCGCAGCGCCTTGGCGCGGTGGGCGTCGAGCCCACGCACGGCGCACTCACACGCTTGTTCCGCGCTGGCCCCCGCAGGCATCTCGAACCCGAGCGCGCGCAATTTTCCCAACAGGTCATCCTGGTCGATCAAGTCGGCGTGCATCATGGTCGGGTACCCTCGGTCGGTGAGTTTTCCCGATTGTGGTCAGCGCTCTGCTTGCCTGCAATAGCCATCCGCGACAGTGGCACGGGCGGGCATGAACACGTCGTTTTCAGCCATTAACCGGCAATTCCGGCGCCGTGATCACTCGGCCGATGAAGCGAGGAGAGGGAAGGCCCGCCTGCTGCTCGCCAAGCAGTGCCAGCCGCGCCAAGGCCGTGGTTTCGAACGGTGTGGATTTCGGGCCCTCCAGGGTCACGTGCACCAGCACCTGTTCGCTTGCGGCCAGCGCCTCTGCGTCACCGGGGCGATGCAGGCTGTGGTACAGCCATACCCGCTTATGGTCATGGGCGAGCAGCCGCGTATGCACCTGCACCGGCTCGCCAACTTTCACTTCGTGGAGAAAGTTAAGGTGGCATTCGAGCGTAAACAACGAATGGCCACTGGCCTCGCGGCCGTCGGCGTCCAGCCCGATGCTGTCCATGAAACCATCGCTGCCATAGCTGAACACCAACAAGTAGAACGCGTCGCGCAGGTGGCCGTTGTAGTCGGTCCATTCAGGCAGCACCCGGCCCTCCCAGGTCACCCAGGGTTCATTCATGGTCGCCGATCCCGTGTTGGTGTTTCGCCTGTGCCACCGCCGCCAGCACACCTAGCAAGGCATCGTCCCGGTAACGCTCCAGCGCGGCGATGCTGTGCTCTCCGAGCTGCGCCGAGGTGCCGTCCACTACATCGTCTATCAGCCGGTCGGTAAGGGGCGGGGCGGGCAGGTACGTCCACGGCAATTGCAGGGCGGGGCCGAACTGCTGCATGAAGTGGCGCATGCCCGCATCGCCGCCCGCCAAGGTGTAGGTAAGGAAGGTGCCCATGAAAGCCCAGCGCAGCCCGGCGCCATAGCGGATCGCGTCGTCGATTTCCCCTGTGGTAGCTACGCCGTCATTGACCAGATGCAAGGCTTCACGCCACAGCGCCTCCAGCAACCGGTCGGCGATAAACCCTGGCACCTCTTTGCGCACATGCAGGGGGCGCATGCCCAAGCGGCGATAAATGCTTTGTGCTGCTTCGATCGCCTCCGGCGCCGTGTGCTGGCCGCCGACCACTTCCACCAGCGGCAGCAAGTAGACAGGGTTGAACGGATGCCCGACTACGCAACGCTCAGGGTGCAGGGCGCTGGCATAGAAATCACTGGGCAACAGGCCAGACGTGCTTGAGGCAATGATGGCCTGGGGCTTTGCCGCCGCGCTGATGGCAGCGTGCAGTTCGAGTTTCAGTTCCAGCCGTTCGGGCGCGCTTTCCTGGATGAAGTCGGCGTCGGCCACGCAGGCTTTAATGCTGTCTACCACGCGCAGCCTCGTGGGTGAGGCATCCGGTGCAAGGCCTTGTTTTTCCAGCGCCGGCCAGGCGTTGGCGATCCGCTGGCGGAGATTCGCTTCGGCATTGGGTGCCGGGTCCCACGCAATCACGTCCAGGCCGTGGGCCAGCGCCCTGGCTACCCACCCACTCCCAATCACGCCGCCGCCAAGTGCGGCAAAGGTTTTTACCTCGGTAATGAATCCCATGGCTTATACCCCTTCGCCGCGGCGGGTGAGCTTCATCTTTGCGCGCCCCTGAGCTGGCGTAAGTACGCGGGCGCCCAGGCGGGTAAGAATCTCGCCGGCCCGCTCCACCAACTGGCCGTTGGTAGCCAGCACACCTTTTTCCAGCCACAGGTTGTCTTCCAGGCCCACGCGCACGTTGCCGCCGAGCAATACCGCTTGAGCCGCCATGGGCATTTGCATACGGCCAATGCCGAACGCGGCCCAGGTGGCGCCAGCGGGGATGTTGTCCACCATGGCTTTCATCGTGGTGGTGTCGGCCGGGGCGCCCCAGGGAATGCCCAGGCACAGCTGGAACAGCGGGTCGTCCAGCAGCCCTTCGGCGATCATCTGCTTGGCAAACCACAAATGGCCCGTGTCGAAGATTTCCAGTTCCGCTTTCACGCCCAGCTCGGTGATCCGCCGCGCGCCGGCGCGAAGCTGATCGGGCGTGGAGACATAAATGCTATTGCCGTCGCCGAAGTTCAGGGTGCCGCAATCGAGCGTGCAGATTTCCGGCAGGAGGGCCTCCACGTGGGCGAGCCGGGTCAGCGGCCCGACGAGGTCGGTATCGGGCCCGAATTCCATGGGCTGTTCGCCCGGGCCGATCTGCAGGTCGCCGCCCATGCCAGCGGTGAGGTTGACGATGATGTCCACGTCCGCTTCGCGGATACGCTCCATCAACTCGCGGTACAGCGACACATCACGGCTGAAGCGCCCGGTGTTCGGGTCGCGCACATGGCAATGGACCACGGTGGCACCCGCCTTGGCGGCCTCTACCGCCGCTTCGGCTATCTGCTTGGGGGTTACAGGCACAAATGGGCTTTTGCCCGTGGTGTCGCCCGCGCCGGTGAGGGCACAAGTGATGATCACGTCGTGGTTCATGGCATTTTCCTAGGGCGCGCCTGCCCGTGCGCCAGGGCAGGCGCATAGGCGGCGAGGGGGTCAGTTGGCGGTGAGGCGCAGGTTGCTGTCGCCGGGCTTGCCGTCGAAGGTAGTCACACCCTGGAGCCAGCGGCTGCGGTCCTGAGGGTGGTCCTTGAGCCACTGGCGCGCGGCGTCGAGCGGGTCCTTGTGGTCGAGGATCGGCTGCATCATCCGGCTTTCATCGGCGGCGCTGAAGGTAAGGTTGCTGAGCAGGCGGTCCACGTTGGGGCAACGGCTGGCGTAGTCGGGCGCGGTGACGGTCCATACGGTCGCCTTCCCTTCGTCAGGGCCGAGCGCGTCTTCGCTACCGGTGAGGTATGTCATTTCCACGTTCACGTTCATGGGGTGGGGCGCCCAGCCAAAGAACACCACGGCTTCTTTGCGCTTCACCGCCCGGCTGACCGCCGAGAGCATCCCGGCCTCGCTGGATTCCACCAGCTGGAAGTCGCCCAGGCCGAAGCGGTTGCTGGCGATCATTTGCTTGATCTGGGTGTTGGCCCCCGAGCCGGGTTCGATGCCGTAGAGCTTCCCGCCCAATTGCGTCTTGAAACGAGCGATATCGCTGAAGCTTTTAAGCCCCTGGTCTGCCAGGTAGGTGGGCACCGCCAGCGTGGCGCGGGCATCCGCCAGGCTCGGTGCCTGCAGCACGCGCACCTGCTTCTGTTCCACGAAAGGGGTGAGCGTGGCCGTCATCAGGGGGTTCCAGTACCCCAGGAACAGGTCCAGGCGTTGATCGCGAATCCCCGCGAAGATGATTTGCTGGGAGGCGCTGGTCTGGCGGGTTTCATAACCCAGCCCGTCCAGCAGCACCTGGGCCAGGCCACTGGTGGCGATCACGTCGGTCCAGTTCACTACGCCAAGGCGCACACTTTTGCAGCTCGCCGGCTCTGCGGCCTGGGTGAGTGGGATAGCGGTAGCGGTAAGCATCAGCAGACAGCAGCGGATCAACCTCTTCATGGCGGTAGTTCCTCTGGCAGGGCATTTATAGGTAGGGGTGTCTGTGCACCTTGAGCGAGAGGTTACGCCCGCAGGCGCAGCGGCAAGCGCACTGTGGCGACGGGGAGTTGCACGCTGGCGACCGCCGCGTTATTAACCAAGTCATACCCGCGGAGCCGAGCCCATGCCTGAGGTGTTCCATTTTTTGCTGCTGCCTGGTTTTTCAGCACTGGGTTTCATCAGTGCGATCGAGCCCCTGCGGGTAGCCAATCGCTTTCGTCCGGGGCTTTACCGCTGGGAAGTGCTGAGCCTGGATGGCGGGGCGGTATTGGCCAGCAATGGCATGTCGGTGAACGTGGAGGGTGGCTTGGGCGAGTTGCTCCCGCCCGCGCGATTGTTCGTGATTGCCGGCTTTGACCCACTGAAAAGCGTGTCGCCGCCATTGCGGAGATGGTTGCGCCGGATTGCGGCGCAGGGCGGCACCCTTGGCGGTATCGATACCGGCGCCTTCGTGCTGGCCGCCACCGGAGTGGTCGATGCGGCCCGGGTGACCTTGCACTGGGAAGCGCTGGATGCGTTCAGGGAACGCTGGCCGACCATCGAAGCCACGCAGGAACTCTTCGAGATCGATGGCCGTATCATTACCTGCGCCGGTGGCACCGCCTCGATCGACCTGATGCTGGACCTGATCGCCCAGGCCCACGGGAGCGAGCTGGCGATCGCGGTGTCCGAACAGTTCGTGCTGGGGCGGATCCGGCCACGCCAGGATCACCAGCGCATGGCGGTGGCGTCGCGCTACGGTACTCGCAACCGCAAGCTGGTGCAGGCCATAGGCGCCATGGAGCAGCACATTGAAACCCCGCTGAGCACGCTGGCACTGGCTGAGTGCGCAGGGGTAACGCGGCGCCAGCTGGAACGGCTGTTTCAGCTGCATTTGCAGGAAACGCCCAGCAGCTTCTATCTGGGTATACGCCTGGAAAAAGCCCGCCAGTTGCTTCGCCAAACCGACATGAGCGTAACCGAGGTGAGCATTGCCTGTGGCTTCGAGCTGCCGTCCTATTTCACCCGACGTTACAGGGCAAGGTTTGGCCGGCCGCCGCGTGAGGATCGGCTGTAACTATGGCCCATCCGGGCCGAGAATCGACTGCTCAAGGTCGTTGAACGCTGCGCTTACCTGCTCGCGTTGCTTGTCGAACCGTTGGCTGTCGAAAGCTGCCTCCCAGCAGGTCCTGGCCACGGGCAAGCGAGTTTTAGGTGCTTTGGGGTCCGGTGTACCTACCAGTTGAACCAGGCGAAGCCGAGGCACGAGGGTAGACATGTTTACTTCGCTTACGAAATGGGCCGAAAGGTTGCTGTCGGCAACGGACCGAGGTAATGGCTTGGAGCCATCCGAGCGGTTTTCGATAACGTGGCGTACCAGGGTTTTGAACCGGGTATTCGGCGGTTGTGGAGCAGGCTTTCGCCCCTTGAAAATGTCGGTCCATACGCCAGGCCCGGGGGTGTACACGTACTCGGCATAGTCATGTGCTTCAGCATCCCAGCCAAGCCCTTCCAAGCTTGCGATGAGCGCGGCAAGCCATTCTGCAGGTGCGTGTTCAGGGTGATGGAGTTGGCGAGCGGTAAGAATAGCCAGGCGCAGTGTGGCCAACACATCCTCGTATAAGGCGGTCTGGGCGGGCGGGGTAGGTCGGTAGGTCATCATTCGGGTCCCGCTCAAGCACCAGCGGCAGCGCCACTGGTGCTTTGCGAGGGAGGGTCAGATATCCAGGCCCAGAATGTCATCGGCCTGGGACGCCAGTTTCAGGCTCACTTTGTTGCGCTGGCTTTCGAAAGTCCGGACGCTGAAGGTGCCTTGTTGAGAAGCGCGATACACACGAGTCGACGCTTTTTCGAACTCCCGGTTAACAGGGTCGCCCACGGTTACCGTACGGTCGTAAGCGATCTGGAAGCTCTTCATGTGCATGATTGGCATGCCCTGCGGGCTCATTTCGCAGTCCACGGCCTGGAAGGTGCTTGATTTGCCCGACACACTCGTGGAGCTGCGCTCAAACAGCCGGTTCGCAGCGGGCGCTTGTGCGATGGCATGGAAGCTTCGGCCAAGGCAACGGGCCATGCGGTGTCCTGGGCCCAGATCACGAGCAATAAGGCTGACGGCCACTTGGGCAAGGGTGGACTTCTCCTGATCCATCGCTTCTTCAGCGTGCGCCGCGCCTGTCATGGTCCAGCCCAGCTTCGCCAACCCAGAGGTGTAGAAGTTGTACCACTCTCGCTGCTGGGTTTCCTTGTTGAAGGCTTTTTCAGACGCCAGCCCCATCAGTCGCATGCTGGCGGCTACGTCCTCGGCGACGCTGGCAGGCACGTTATCGGCGAAAATGCAGATCGTATTACCGATCAGCAGTACGCGCTCCTCGCCTTCTTTTTTCAGCGCATCGATAGCGGCTTCGACGTGGGTCTTGGGCACTTGCAGCCCATTTACAAATGCTTCCCTGTTGGTGTCGTTGGACATTATTACGTTCCTTGTGCAAACGGGGCAAGGCAGCCCCTGAGATAGACGGCCCCCATTGGCGGGAGCCGGCGTGCACTATGGTGGGAACGAAGAATGGAGATAACAGGCAAGGCTTTCCGGCCAAAGAAGTATGGCCGGGGAAGTTCGATCACTGATCAGGCGCGTCGTTCTCGTCGCCCTGGGTGCCGATGGTTTGCAGGTATTCGCTACGTTCGTCGCTGCGCTGGGCCATGCAATCGTTGAGCGCGGTCTGGCTGGAGGTGCCGTCCTTGTCCGCTTCCAGTATTTCCACGGCGCAGTCGGCGTCACGCAGCTTGTGCCATAAGTCCTGGGCCGCTTTCACCTTCGCCAGGTACTCCTTGAGCACGGCCGGCTGGTCGCCGTACTGCGCGCTGATGCGTGCGTTCAGGCCGTTGTAGGCATCGTTGAGCTCGGCCTCTGCGGTTTTCCGGTTATAGACCGAGCAATCCAGGCTCTGCTGGCTGGTTTCAACGTTGTCGCACGGCGTAGGGCCGTCTTCGTCGGCCGCCTGAGCACCCACGGCGATGAACGCCAGTATCCATAACCACGATTTCATTACCACGCCCCTGGGCCGTGCGAAAAGATTCACGGATTCTGGCTCAACCTCCGCCTGCTGAATAGCCAGGGGGACGGATTTCATGTTCAGAAGTGCTGTACGGGCCTGCATGTGGCCTGCTTTGACTGGGCGTGGGCTGGCTTGACGCTTTTGGCATTTGATCGGTCGCTTTTGCATCCGGGCCCGCCGGCGCGGGGGCATATGCTGGCCCCCAAAGCGCCGGCAAACGATCTGGCGTACCGCTGACAAGGGGACCGCCTGATGAGCCCAGCTTTGAGCCCGGCCGAATTGCACGCCGACAGCATCGTCATCGACGGGCTGATCATTGCCAAGTGGAACCGCGAGTTGTTCGAGGACATGCGCAAGGGGGGGCTTACCGCCGCCAACTGCACGGTGTCGGTATGGGAAGGCTTCAAGGCTACCTGCGACAACATTGCCGCCAGCCAGAAGCTGATCCGTGAAAACAGCGACCTGGTGATGCCGGTACGTACAACTGCCGATATCCGCCGGGCCAAGGAACAAGGCAAGACCGGCATTCTGTTCGGCTTCCAGAACGCCCATGCGTTCGAAGACCAGCTCGGCTACGTAGAGATATTCAAGCAGCTGGGCGTGGGTATCGTGCAGCTCTGCTACAACACTCAGAACCTGGTAGGTACCGGTTGCTACGAGCGCGATGGCGGGCTGTCCGGCTTCGGCCGCGAAGTGGTCGGCGAGATGAACCGCGTTGGCATCATGTGCGACCTGTCTCACGTGGGCTCCAAAACGTCCGAAGAAGTGATTCTGGAATCCAGGAAGCCGGTCACCTATTCCCATTGCCTGCCGCTTGGGCTCAAGGAACACCCTCGCAACAAGTCTGACGCGGAACTGAAGTTCATCGCCGACCACGGTGGCTTCGTGGGCGTGACCATGTTCGCCCCGTTCCTGGCCAAGGGCATCGACTCCACCATCGACGACTACGCCGAAGCCATCGAGTACGTGATGAACCTCGTAGGCGAGGATGCCATCGGCATTGGTACCGACTTCACCCAGGGCCATGGGCAGGAATTCTTCGAATACCTCACCCACGACAAGGGCTACGCCCGCCGCCTGACCAACTTCGGCAAGATCATCAACCCGCTGGGCATCCGCACCGTGGGCGAATTCCCCAACCTCACCGAAACGCTGCTCAAGCGTGGTCACAGCGAGCGAGTGGTTCGCAAGATCATGGGCGAAAACTGGATGAACGTGTTGGCCGACGTCTGGGGCGAATAGCGGCACGGCTACACCGCTGATCACGATTGATAGCAACTTTTTTGACTGGAGTTAAGTTCCATGGCCAAGCACGCCCCCGAGTTACCCATCGAAGTCGACAGCGAAACCGGCGTCTGGACCAGCGATGCCCTGCCCATGCTCTATGTACCCCGCCATTTCTTCGTCAATAACCACATGGGTATCGAGGAAGTGCTGGGCGCCGATGCCTACGCCGAAATCCTTTACAAGGCGGGCTACAAATCGGCGTGGCACTGGTGCGAGAAGGAAGCCGAATGCCACGGCCTGGAAGGCGTGGCGGTATTCGAGCACTACATGAAACGCCTGAGCCAGCGGGGCTGGGGCTTGTTCAAGATCCAGGACATCGACCTGGAGCAGGGCACCGCCAGCGTGAAGCTGGAGCATTCATGCTTTGTGTACGTGTACGGGAAGGTTGGCCGCAAGGTGGATTACATGTTCACCGGCTGGTTCGCGGGTGCCATGGACCAGATTCTTGCCGCCCGTGGCAGTGAACTGCGCACCGTAGCCGAGCAGGTGTACAGCGGTGCTGAAGAAGGTCACGACGACGGGCTGTTCGTAGTCAAGCCGCGCTAGGGTCGGAGAAAGCAAATGGCGTTCGAAGCGATGTTCCAGCCGATCCAGATCGGCAAACTGACGATCCGCAACCGCGTACTGAGCACGGCGCACGCCGAGGTGTATGCCACCGACGGCGGCATGACCACCGAGCGTTACATCAAGTATTACGAAGAAAAGGCCAAGGGCGGGATCGGCCTGGCCATTTGCGGTGGGTCGTCCAGCGTTGCCATCGATAGCCCGCAGGGCTGGTGGAAATCCGTGAACCTGTCCACCGACAGGATCATCCCGCATTTCCAGAACCTCGCCGACGCCATGCACAAGCACGGCGCCAAGATCATGATCCAGATCACCCACATGGGCCGACGCTCGCGTTGGGATGGAGAACACTGGCCTACCTTGATGTCGCCGTCCGGCATCCGCGAGCCTGTGCACCGCGCCACCTGCAAGACCATCGAACCGGAAGAGATTCAACGGGTGATCGGCAACTACGCCCAGGCTGCGCGCCGGGCGAAGGCGGGTGGGCTGGACGGCGTGGAACTCTCCGCCGTGCACCAACACATGATCGACCAGTTCTGGAGCCCACGGGTCAACAAGCGCACCGACGAGTGGGGTGGCAGCTTCGAAAATCGCATGCGCTTCGGCCTGGAAGTGCTCAAGGCCGTGCGCGCTGAAGTGGGCGATGATTTCTGCGTAGGCCTGCGCATTTGCGGTGATGAATTCCATCCCGATGGCCTCAGCCATGAGGACATGAAGCAGATCGCGGCCTACTACGATGCCACCGGGATGGTGGATTTCTTCGGGGTAGTGGGGTCGGGCTGTGACACCCATAACACCCTGGCCAACGTTATCCCCAACATGAGCTACCCACCCGAGCCGTTCCTGCACCTGGCGGCCGGCATCAAGGAGGTAGTGAAGGCACCGGTGCTGCATGCCCAGAACATCAAGGACCCGAACCAGGCTACGCGCATTCTGGAAGGCGGCTACGTGGACATGGTAGGCATGACCCGCGCGCACATCGCCGACCCGCACCTGATCGCCAAGATCAAGATGGGGCAGATAGACCAGATCAAACAATGCGTGGGCGCCAACTACTGCATCGACCGCCAGTACCAAGGGCTGGACGTGCTGTGTATCCAGAATGCCGCCACCTCCCGCGAATACATGGGCGTGCCCCACATCATCGAGAAAAGCACCGGGCCACGCCGCAAGGTTGTGGTGGTGGGCGCAGGCCCGGCGGGCATGGAAGCCGCGCGGGTATCGGCAGAGCGGGGCCATGACGTGACCCTGTTCGAGAAGAAAGAGCAGATCGGCGGCCAGATCACCATCGCCGCCAAGGCCCCTCAGCGCGACCAGATCGCCGGTATCACGCGCTGGTTCCAGCTAGAGCTGGCGCGCCTGAACGTGGACCTGCGCCTGGGTACCGCGGCCGACATCGACACCATCATGGACCTGCGCCCCGATGTGATTGTGCTGGCCAACGGTGGCCATCCATTCATGGAGCAGAACGAGCACTGGGGCGCGGAAGAAGGGCTGGTGGTCAGCAGCTGGGACATCCTCGACGGCAAGGTAGCGCCGGGGAAAAACGTGCTGGTGTACGACACCATCTGCGAGTTTACCGGCATGTCAGCGGCGGACTTCCTGGCCGACAAAGGCAGCCAGGTGGAAATTGTTACCGACGACATCAAGCCCGGCGTGGCCATGGGGGGTACCACATTCCCTACGTACTACCGCAGCCTGTACCCCAAGGAAGTGATCATGACCGGCGACCTGATGCTGGAAAAGGTCTACCGCGAGGGTGACAAGCTGATTGCGCTGCTGGAGAACGAATACACCGGCGCGAAGGAAGAGCGCGTGGTGGACCAGGTGGTGGTCGAGAACGGCGTACGGCCGGACGAAGCCTTGTATTACGGCCTCAAGGAAGGCTCGCGCAACAAAGGCCAGATCGACATAGACGCGTTGTTCGCCATCGAACCGCAACCGTCGCTCAGCCAGCCGGGCGAGGGCTACCTGCTGTTCCGGATCGGCGACTGCGTGGCCCAGCGCAACGTGCATGCCGCCCTGTACGACGCCCTGCGCCTGTGCAAGGACTTCTAAGGCACAACACCTCCTGTAGGAAGCGGGCGTAGCTCGCGAATCTGGCTACATGAAATCGCGGCGAGCCGTTCGCAGGCTGGCGCCAGCTCCTACAGGATTATCAGAGGCTTGCGCCCTATGCTCGACACCATTCTCCCCATCCTGCTCTTCGCCGCCGTGGCGCTCATGCTGCTGGGTGCTACCCGCCGGGTGGCCCTGTGGCGCCAGGGCCGCGCGGCCAAGGTCGACCTGCTCGGCGGGTTGCTGGCCATGCCGCGCCGCTATCTGGTGGACCTGCACCATGTGGTGGCTCGCGACCGGTACATGTCCAATACCCACGTGGCCACGGCGGGCGGCTTTGCCTTGGCGGCGGTACTTGCCATTGCGGTGCACGGCTTTGGCCTGCACAACAAGGTGCTGGGCTACGCGCTGCTGGTGGCCACGGCAGTGATGTTCTGTGGTGCGCTGTTTGTGTACAAGCGCCGCCTTAATCCGCCGTCGCGCCTGTCCAAGGGGCCGTGGATGCGGCTGCCGAAAAGCCTCCTGATGTTCGCCGCCAGCTTCTTCATTGCCACGTTGCCAGTGGCAGGGCTGTTGCCAGCGGACTTCGGCGGCTGGGTGCTGGCGGCCATTCTCTTGGTTGGCGTGCTGTGGGGTGTGAGCGAGTTGTTCCTTGGCATGACCTGGGGCGGCCCGCTCAAGCATGCCTTCGCCGGTGCGCTCCACCTGGCCTGGCACCGCCGCGCCGAGCGTTTCGGTGGTGGCCGTTCCAGCGGGCTCAAGCCGCTGGATCTGACCGACGCTACGGCACCACTGGGCGTGGAAAAACCCAAGGACTTCACCTGGAACCAGCTGCTGGGCTTCGATGCCTGCGTGCAGTGCGGCAAGTGCGAAGCCATGTGCCCCGCCTTCGCCGCAGGCCAACCGCTGAACCCGAAAAAACTGATTCAGGACATGGTCATTGGCCTGGCCGGCGGCACCGATGCGCGCTTCGCCGGCAGCCCGTACCCATCCCCCGATGGCAAGGGCAGGCCGCTGGGCGAGCATGGCGGCAATGCGCACCAGCCAATCGTCAATGGCCTGGTGGAAGCGGATACGTTGTGGGCCTGCACCACCTGCCGCGCGTGCGTGGAAGAGTGCCCCATGATGATCGAGCACGTGGACGCCATTGTGGACATGCGCCGCCACCTCACCCTCGAAAAAGGAGCCACGCCGAACAAGGGCGCCGAGGTGCTGGAGAACCTTATCGCAACGGATAACCCGGGGGGCTTCGCGCCTGGCGGGCGGCTGCATTGGGCAGCGGACCTGGACCTGCCGCTGATGGCCGAGGTTAAACAGGCTGACGTGTTGTTCTGGGTAGGCGATGGTGCGTTCGATATGCGCAACCAGCGTACCCTGCGTGCCTTTGTGAAGGTGCTACGGGCAGCGAAAGTGGACTTCGCCGTATTGGGCCTCGAGGAGCGGGACAGCGGCGACGTGGCGCGTCGGCTGGGGGATGAAGCCACTTTCCAGCAACTGGCCAAACGCAATATCTACACCCTGGGGCAGTACCGGTTCAACCGCATCGTAAGCTGCGACCCACACAGCTTCCATGTACTGAAGAACGAATACGGCGCCTTCGGCGGCCGCTATGAGGTGCTCCATCACAGCACCTACATGGCTGAGCTTATGGCAGCGCAACGGCTTAACGTTGGCACGCACCGCGGTGGCAGCGTGACCTACCACGACCCCTGCTACCTGGGCCGCTATAACGGGGAATACGAGGCCCCGCGTCAGGTGCTGCGTGAGCTGGGCATCGAAGTGAAGGAAATGGAGCGCTCGGGTTTCAGGTCCCGTTGCTGCGGCGGCGGCGGTGGCGCGCCCATTACGGACATTCCGGGCCGGCAGCGCATTCCAGACATGCGTATGAACGACATTCGCGAAACCGGCGCCGAGCTGGTGGCGGTGGGCTGCCCGCAGTGTACCGCCATGCTTGAAGGCGTGGTTGCACCGCGCCCGGACATCAAGGACCTCGCGGAGCTGGTGGCCGACGCTTTGATCGAAGACGCTGCCGCCCCCGTCAGAAAGCCTGACGTCACCCAGCGAGCCCCAGCGGAGGTTACCCCATGAGCGATGTGATACGGCGTGACCCGCGCGCGGAGTGGATTGCCCGCAACCGCCTGCATCCACTGCACGCAAGCCTGCAACCTCAGCAGGCGAGCTGGCACGGGCCAACCGGCGTGGTGCGCAAGAATCCCCATGCGGTCGGGTTTATCGGCCCGAACGGCATTCGCCGCATCGACCGCAGCGGCGCCGAGCAGGGCGGCAACGTCCGGCGCATGACTACTGCCCAGGTTCAACTGCCGCTGCATCAGGTGGCCGCACCTGCCTTTTATGTGGCAGTGGTGCCTGACATGGTCGGTGGCCGCCTGACCGCGCACGACCGTGACCTGCTTGGCCTGGCCCGCCAGTTGGCGGGCGCAGAGGGCGCGGTACTCGCTGTGGTATTCGGCGAGCAAAAGGAGACGTCCTTCGATACGGCAGGGGTGGACCGCTTGCTGCGGCTTGAGGGCCATGAATACACGGGGTACGCGCCGGAGCAACGTATCCAGGCGCTGCACGCGCTGGACAGCCAGCTCGGCCCGCGCCACTGGTTGCTCCCTGATAGCCGTGACGGTGGTGGGGAATTGGGCCGTCGCCTCGCGGCGCGTTTGGGTGAACGGCCAGCCACGAGGGTGTGGCAGGTCAAGGATGGCCAATGTACGGGCCGCGCTGGTGCGGGGTACCAGGACCTTACGCAAGCATTGCCGCGGATGATCCTCGCCGCCGCCGAATGTGCCGAGCCGGTGAGCGAAACCCGCCATGAAGCACTGCCGCTGTTGCTGGAACCACCGGCGGTACGTACGTTGCCGCGGATCGAAGATGGCGGCGCGGTAGCCGTGGACCCAGCCGCGATCCCCATGGCCGAATCCGAGTTCATCGTGTCCGGCGGCAACGGCGTGAAGGACTGGGCCCTGTTCCATCAGGCTGCGGTCGCCTTGGGTGCCACCGAAGGCGCCTCGCGGGTAGCCGTGGATGATGGCTTCATGACCCGCGACCGGCAGGTCGGTGCCAGCGGCACCTGGGTAACTGCGCGGGTGTATGTGGCGATCGGTATCTCCGGGGCCATTCAGCACCTTCAGGGGATCGGTGCCTGCGACAAGGTGATTGCGGTGAACATGGACCCAACCTGCGACATGATCAAGCGTGCCGATCTTTCGGTCATCGCGGACAGCAGTGCAGTGCTGCGCGCCTTGATCGAGGCGATGGCCAAACGGCGCAATGGCGCTGAACGAAACGCTGCCTGAGGCCTGCCCAATGAAAAGCAAGATCGTAACCCTGGTATCCGTAGGCGCTCATCCCGCGTCCGGCCGCGCCCGGCGGGCCGAGTATGACGCTCGCGCCGTCGAACTGGGCCTTCGCCTGGCGGGCGCAGCGCTTGAAGTATTGCATGTGGGCGACCCTGCCGAGCCGGCACTGCGGGACTACCTTGGCATGGGCCTGTCACAGATGAATGTGCTGGAACAACCGGCCGATGGCGACGCGCTACCCGGGCTGGTTGAATACCTGCGTGATGCCAGCGTTCAGATGGTATTGGCCGGCAGCCGAGCAGAAACCGGCGAGGGCTCTGGCATGATGCCTTACCTGCTGGGCGAGCGGCTGGGCTGGCCGGTAGTCACAGGGCTGGCAGAAATCGAGCGGATTGATAACGGCATTGCCGAGGTGCTTCAGGCACTCCCACGTGGCCAGCGGCGCCGCTTGAATGTGCGCCTTCCGTTGATTGCGACCGTGGACGGCGCCGCGCCAAAGGCTCGGCAGACCGCCTACGGCCCTGCCCAGCGCGGTGAACTGCTGGCCCATGAAGTGGAAATCGTGCAGGACGAATTGTTAGGCACCGCGGAGCTTCAGCCGGCCCGTCCCCGGCCCAAGCGCCTGAAGGTGATCAAGGCCAAGAGCGGCGCCGACCGGATGAAAGCCGCCACCGCCAAGGCCAGCGGCGGTGGTGGTAAGGTACTCAAGGGTGTAAGCCCCGAAGAAGGCGCCGAGGCGATCCTCAAGCTGCTGGTTGAAGAGGGCGTTGTTCGCTGAACTGCAGGCCGCTTCTCTGGTGGGAGGGCTCTAACTTTGTGGAAAGCAACTGTCTTGCGCGGTTTTCCTAAGCCCTTATTCGCGAGCTCCGCCTGCGGCTCCGCCCGTCTTGTATGGTAGTACTTGAAGGGAGGAGGAGGGACAACGCCCGATTCTGACTGTTAGCCGCAGTACAGACCGTGGGAGATATCGCCCCTCCTCCTTTCACCCAAGCGCCGATAGAGAATGCTTTGGCTCGACCAACGATAGGAACAAGCTTGCGCCTCTGGGTGGCCCTTCAAGTGCTTCAGACCATATCCCGGAGATAAGCTCATGGCAATGCGCGCTTGCGTCTTACAACCGATCGTGGGCGTCGATGTCGCCAAGGCCGAACTGGTGATCTATCACGCTGCCGAAGAACAGCTCGTCACCATCCCCAATACCAAGGCCGCCATCAAGAAATGGCTCAAGGCGTTGCCAGCCAATGTGGCAGTCGCCATTGAAGCCACCAACATTTACCACCTTGAATTCTGCGACCTGGCACACGAATCGGGCTGCACTATTTACATGGTCGGCGGGTATGAACTCAGCCATTACCGTAAAGGGGTGGGTGTCCGTGCCAAAACCGACCCGCTGGACGCTCGGCTGTTGGCGCGCTACCTCAAGAACGAGGGCGATGACCTGCATCCCTGGGTGCCACCTACGCCGCTTTACCGCAGGCTGCTCAGCCTGTTTCGCCGGCGCGCCGCGTTGGTTGCCGCGCGAGTCGCCCTGGTACAGAGCTGGTCGAACGAGCCCCTGCTGAAAGCCGCGTTCGCAAGCCATGTCCCACAGGGTTCATCCTGACACCCCGAGGGGCTCGCTCACTCACCTGTGGGAAGCGGGCGCAGCTCGCGAATGGCGCAAGGGTGCGCGACCTTAGAACGTCACACTGGCTGTCAGCCTCGCCGTGCGTGCTTCCCCTACGTTCACTTGCAGCTGGCTACCCGTGCTGGAGGGGTAGTACTGCTTGTTGAACAGGTTATCCACGTTCAGCTGAAGGCGGGTTTTGTAGCCGGCGGTGGGTAGGTCCCAGCGCAGGAAGGCGTCAGCGACGGTATAGCTGCTCATCCAGTAGCTATTGTCATCAGCCCCGGCCCGCTCACCTACGTAGCGAGCACCTGCGCCGGCGTGCCATTGGCCGAAGTTGTCCTGCACCCTGAGGTGGTGGCTGAGGTAGAGGCTGGCGGTGTGCTTTGGCGCATCGGCCAGGCGATGACCTTCGTTCTCGGGGTCGTCGAGGATTTCCGTGTGAGTGTAAGCATAGGTGCCGATTACGTCCCAGCGGGGTGCCAGTTGCCCGGTCACGTCCAGTTCCAGGCCGCGCGAGCCTACCTTGCCGGCCGCTTCAGCGTCGTCATCAGTGCCGGTGACTACATTGGTCTTCACGATATCGAACAGCGCCAGGTTGACGTTAAGCGCCTGCGAAGGTGTGAACTTGGCGCCCACTTCGTAGCTGCGGCCTTCCTCGGGGTCGAAGGTGCGGCCGGTACCGTCGTCGGCATCGACCACCGTATCGTTGGGCACGAATGAGCGGCTGTAGTTGCCATACAACGCCCACGTATCGGTTGGTTGATACACCAACCCAGCGAAGGGGATGAAGGCTTCGCCGTTGTCGTCGCGGTTGACCACCTTGGTTACCAGGCCCTGCGAGCTGTACTGGTCATAATGCTGCTGACGAGCGCCAAACACCGCAATCCAGCGATCGTTCAGGTGCCAGTTGTCCTTGAAATACACCGAGGTGGACGTCAGCTCGTTGCGCAGGTTGCTAGTAGTAGGGCTTACCACGCTGGGCTCGGCCAGGTTGCCATAGGTGGGGTTATAAATATCGAATCCGCCCACCGCGCTGTTGCGATACGTCTTGCCACGGTACTTGTCGCTGGCTTCATTATCGATGCCCACCAGCAACTCATGGCGCTGCCCGAGGATGTGCTGCTCGCCGATGAAGTCCAGGCTGGCGTAACGGGTTTCGTAGTCGTAATGGCCGCCATTGGCCACGCGTGTGAGTTGGCCATTGGTAAGCGAGTTCGGTTGCGCGATAGCCAGGCTGTAGCGGTCATTGTTCCAGCCGTAGGTGACGCGGGTTTTCCAGGTGTCGCTCAGTTGATATTCGAACCGGGCCTGGGCGGTTTCCGAAATACCGACGGTTTTCGCCCACTTCTCGTCCAGCCGCTTGCTGTAACTCACATCAGCGGGGTGCCCGTTCACGAACACCGTGCCGCGGTCGAAGGGGCTGCTGTAGTCGTCGTATTCGTAAGACAGCGTAAGGCTGGCGCGGTCCCCGGTCCATGTCAGGGACGGTGCCACCAGCGTGTGTTGGTCTGTGCCGTAGTTGCGCCAGTAATCCTCGTGTTTCTGCTCTGCGATCAAGCGGTAAGCCAGGCCCGTGTCCCCTAATGGGCCAGTGGTGTCCACACTCAGGGTACCGCCCCCTTCGCTGTAGGCCGAACCCGTGACCGTGGTGCTTTGGGTGTATTGCGGCTGCTTGCTGATGACGTTGATCAGCCCGCCGGGGTCAAGCGCGCCATACAGCAAAGAGGCTGGCCCCTTGAGCACCTCCACATGGTCGGTGGTGGCGTTCAGGTTATGGCCTACCACCGAACGTACGCCGTCGCGCAGGATCGAGCCGTCGTCGTTCGTACCGAAGCCGCGCTTGACCAGCGCATCCTTGGTATTGCCCAGCGTATTACCCTGCGAAACGCCGCTGACGAATTTCATGGCGTCGTCCAGCGATGTAGCGCTGAAATCCTGGAGGGTTTGCTGGGTGACCACGTTCACACTCTGGGCTTCGTCACGCACCGGCACTTCAGACTTGCTTGCGGTGCTGGCGCTTGCGCGGGTGTAACCCTCTTCCACAGGTAATGCGCTGTCCTGTACCTGAGTAGGTGCCAGTTCGACGGTATCGGCGTGTGCGAGGGTGGCGGGTGGTAGGGAGAACAGCGCGACCGCCAGAGCGGACCTGGAGACTTTGAGGTGCATGAAGAAAGAAGCCTGGGAATGGACTGATTTTAATGAGAACGATTCTAATTCGTTCCTGAGGGTGGGTATAGATAAATCGTTTCATCTAGCAACTACCTGATAGAAGTGACAGGTAGCCGCGCACGGATCACTTGCCTAATCTTCCAGCCAGGTTCAGGGGAAGATGGCATGCCGCATAGATTGTTGATGGCCGACCGTGCCGGCACTGTCCTCGCAGGGGGGCGGGGCGTAAGTACCTGCCGCCATCGCTATACACCCTTCGGGGCTTTACAGCCTTTGAGGGTATGTAGCCAATCAGCGTTTACCGGGCAATGGATGGAATCAGCAGCAAGGCTATACATGCTGGGCGAGGGTTACCGTGCCTATCAGGCAACGCTTGGCCGATTCGCCCAGCCTGATCGGCACAGCCCGTTTGGCGAGGGCGGTCGCAATGCTTACGCCTATTGCGCGGGGGATCCCATCAACAGAATGGATACGACTGGGCGCGCGTTTACCGCCTTGGTCATTGGCGGGCTTGTCAACGGGATTGCGATGATCGCACTGCACCTGACAAACCTGGGCGGCAAGAGTCTGAAAGCTACTCCGCCTTCCATGATGTGGGGCACCCGGCTTGCGCTTCTGGCCAGCGGAGCTTCGCTGGCTGCCGGGGTAATCGCTGGCGCTCAGGCGAATCAGCGCGCCCAGAGCTCACTTGCCTGGGCGAGCATCGGCCTTGGAGTGGGATCGGTATTGCTACGTATCCAGATGTTAGCCCCGTTAGCCGGCCAGGCAGGATGGCGCAAGGCTGTTGGGCGCGTATCCGGCCTGCGGCGTAGTGACTATTCGCCAACCTGGTATATGCACGGGATTCAGGAGATCAAGCATGCGTTGGGTTAGCCCTTCTAACCAGGTGCTCCTGACCCATGACCGCGCAGGTACGGTGTTGGGTCGCGTGAAGCCGCGTGCCGCGTATCTACCTTTCGGCTACCAGGCCACCCCATGCGCGACAGGCGTGCTCGGCTACACAGGGCAGCGGCAGGAGCTGCACGGCGAGTATCACCTGGGCAATGGCCGCCGTCTTTATCAGCCCACCATGATGCGGTTCTGCCAGCCGGATGCCCTGTCACCATTTGGTAGGGGCGGCCTTAATGCCTATACCTATTGCCAGGGCGACCCGGTTAACCGGCATGACCCGAGCGGCCAGGAGGCGCTGGACCTGCTCAGCGATATCATGGGCGCGCTGGGGATCGTGGCCTACGGAGCGATGATGCTCACAGGTTACCGGGTTTC
This sequence comes from Pseudomonas sp. 3MAES_34.3B, assembly GCF_058145875.1. Taxonomy (NCBI): domain Bacteria; kingdom Pseudomonadati; phylum Pseudomonadota; class Gammaproteobacteria; order Pseudomonadales; family Pseudomonadaceae; genus Pseudomonas; species Pseudomonas sp. 3MAES_34.3B. The sequence goes on from NZ_CM176960.1 coordinate 424,034, forward strand.
GTCCCCCCCGAAGCTGGTAGTCGGAGTGGACGTCACGCTGATGGCGGGCAGCAGTGCGGCGTGGGTGATGGGCATGGTTACCGACAGCGATGCCGCAAAAATCGCATCCGTTGCCGCCACTACCCTTACCGCGCTGGGTAGAGGGGCACTGGCGGTGCGATTGGTGCGCCGGGCCTTCGGGCCCCAGCCGCCTTTAGATATCGAGCTTCTAGCAGTGCAGGCCATAGTGACTTAGTCGTGCGCCGCTACACCCTTTAGATACGCCGCCGGCTCGGCGCCCAGGTTATTGAGCATGCGCTCGCTGTACCAGTCGATGAAGTTGACCACGCCGAACTCGTAGGTTTTCGAATACGGCCCCGGTTGGTAGGCGGTTGAATTGATGCCCTTCTGGTTTTCCTCGGCCAGGCGACGGTCCTGGTCGTTGGTGGCGTCCCACACCTGGCGCAGGCGAGCAGGGTCGTAATCCACACCTTCCACCGCGTCCTTGTGCACTAGCCACTTGGTGGTAACGATGCTTTCCTGCGCGCTGATCGGCCATACCGTGAACACGATCACATGGTCGCCCATGCAGTGGTTCCACGCATGGGGCAGGTGCAGGATGCGCATCGAGCCCAGGTCCGGGTTCTTGATCCGTCCCATGAGTTTGCTGCAGCCAGGCTTGCCGTCCATGGTCATGGAAACGGTGCCCTTGAGCAAAGGCATGCGCACGATGCGGTTGCGCAGGCCGAAGCTGGTGTGCAAATAGGGGATGTTCTCCGCTTCCCAGGCCGCGGCGGATTCGGCCACATGGTCCTTGAACGCCTGGCTGGCACGCGGATCGTTGGTGTCGTCCCATTCCAGCAGGGTGTTGAGCAGTTCCGGGTGAGAGCCGTTGCAGTGGTAGCACTCGCGGTTGTTCTCGAGCACCAGCTTCCAGTTGGCTTTTTCACGCAAGGTGGTTTGCACAGCCACCTTGGTGTTCTCCATGTCGTAGGGTTCCATGTAATGGGCCAGGGTATGGAGGAACTCGTCGATGGCGGGCGGGTTGTCCGCCAGGCTGATGAAGATATACCCACCGGCGTTTTTCACATGCACAGGCTTCAGGCCGTACGCCTTCATGTCGAAGCCATCGCCCATTTCGCTGCCGGCGAACAGCAGTCGGCCATCCAGCTCGTAGGTCCATTGATGGTAAGGGCACACGAGTTTGGCAACCTTGCCCTTTTCGCCGGCACACAAGCGCGAGCCTCGGTGGCGGCACACGTTATGGAACGCATGGATGGCGTTGTCTGCACCGCGCACCACGATCACCGGGTTTTTGCCGATCTCAAGCGTGAGGTAGTTACCCTTCTTCGGGATTTCACAGGTCATGCCAGCGATCAGCCACTCCTTGTGGAAGATCTCCTGCATATCGATCTCGTGCAGCCTTTCGTCGGTATAGAACGGCTGCGGCAGCGAGAAGGTGCGCTCCCGTGTTTGCAGCATATGGGCGGTGGCACTGCGCGCGGGTTCCAGCGGATCGCCAAGGCTCAGGTTCTGGGTGACGTCCATCGTTCAAATCCTCAAGGCCGGCGCGCCGGCGGCAGGGCTGTAGGGGTCGCGGGATCGCGCTTCACGGTGGCGCCGCAGCCTTGCATCGAGGCTGCGACCGATATGCGGCGAGTGTGCTTGGGCGCGGCGCGTGAACCTTATCCATGGGCGACATGGCCGAATCCGTTCCCGACCACCCGAGCCAGCGCTGGCAAGGCTGGTCGCCATAAGCATGCCGATGTCGCGAACAGGAAAGAGCATCGCACGGCCGACACGCAGAATCGTGACCACAAGGCCGGTGGTCGGCTATGGAGTGGCAAGCATGTCTGATAATTTCCTGAACCCGGTCACCACCCAGACCTGGGCCAATGGCCGTCATGTCGTTCGCTGCGTCAAGGTGATTCAGGAAACCTGGGATGTACGCACGTTCTGTTTCATGGCCGACCAGCCGGTAATGTTCTTCTTCAAACCAGGGCAGTTCGTGACCCTGGAGCTGGAAATCGACGGCCAGCCGGTGATGCGTTCCTATACCATTTCCAGTTCACCTTCGGTGCCCTACAGCTTCTCCATTACCATCAAGCGAGTGCCGGGCGGGCGCGTTTCCAACTGGCTGCACGACACCTTGCACGAAGGCCAGGAGCTGGCTGTACATGGCCCGGTGGGGCTGTTCAATGCCATGGATTTCCCCTCTACCAGGGTGTTGTACCTGAGCGGCGGGGTAGGGATCACGCCGGTGATGTCCATGGCCCGTTGGTTCTATGACACCAACGCCAATGTGGACATGATCTTTGTGCACAGCGCCCGCTCTCCCAAAGACATCATCTACCACCGCGAGCTGGAGCAGATGGCGGCGCGTATTCCCAACTTCGCGCTGCATATCATCTGTGAGAAACACGGCCTGGGTGAGCCATGGGCGGGATACCGGGGTTACCTGAACCGCCCGATGCTTGAGCTTATGGCGCCGGATTTCCTCGACAGGGAAGTGTTCTGCTGTGGGCCAACCCCGTACATGACGGCAGTGAAACGGCTGCTTGACCAGGCCGGCTTCGACATGCGTCGCTACCACGAAGAATCCTTTGGCGCCACGCCGCCCGAGGCACGGGCCGACGCAGTGGAACAAGCCGAGCAAGCCGCCGACGCGCCGGAGGTACCCGCCGCGGACCTGCACCAGGTGGAGTTCGTGGATACCGGCAAGAGCATCCGCGTAACACCTGGGGAAACAGTCCACGCCGCTGCTGCCAAGCTGGGGCTTACCATCCCCAAGGCCTGCGGGATGGGGATCTGCGGCACCTGCAAGGTGCTCAAGCTTAGCGGTGAGGTAGAGATGGAGCACAACGGGGGCATTACGGAGGAAGACGAAGCCGAGGGGTACATCCTGGCGTGCTGCAGCGTGCCCAAGGGGGATGTGCGGATCGAGTATTGAGCACCCTTACCGTTGGTCCGTTGTTACCCTGGCCCGGGAACCCGGCATCTATCCTCGAGTCGCATGCCCAACGCGAAGCGGCAGGCTTCATCTTGTATTTTCATGCTTGTTCATACCTTCGCGCTGGCGAGGCGCGCGCTTTTTTCTTATCGTACGCGCCCTTCATCTTCACCCCTGGTTTCGAGTACCCCTCATGTTGGAAGCATCCCTTAACAAACTGGAAACACTGGTCAGCGAATTGCTCGAGCAGAACCGTCAATTGGCCGAGGCGAATGGCAAGCTGAGCGCCGAGCTGGCGCAAGCCCGGGATGAGAACGACAGCCTGCAGATCTCCCTGCTGGAGCAGGAAGAGCAGCAAGGCGCTACGGCGGCACGCATTCAGGCCCTGATTCAAAGGGTCAGCCCCGAACCGGCTGGCGCATGAGCCAGAACACCACGCGGGTAGTCGAAATCCTCGGCAGCGACTACACCCTGCGTGCCCCGGCCGATCAGGAACAAACCTTGTTCGATGCGGCAATGATGCTCAAGGCGAGCCTGGCCGAGACCAAGAAGAAGCATCCCACGTTGCTGGGGGATCGCTTGCTGGTGCTCACTGCCATGAACATCTGCTCTCAGTTACTGGAAGCTCGCCGCGAGCACCAGCAGGCGCTGGAAGAATACGAAAGCCAGGTCAACGCCACGGTAGAACAGCTGGAACGGACCGTAGGAAAGGCAGCGGAGTAACCAACGCCGCTTTGCTCACCTAGGCAGCATAAGCCGCTTGGTCGCCCCGTTGCAGCAGGGTTGAGCAGTGAACCGCTGCTTGCGGTCCACTAAGGGCAAGGCGCGGTGCCGTACCGCGCCGCTGGGCCCGCAAGCCGCTGGCAGCATGCCTGTGGGCGCCTGGCAGGTACGCCTCGAGGAGCCACCATGCAGCTTTGGCAACGCAGTATCCAGTGGAAGTTGATCTTGAGCATGGGCGCAGCGCTGATTGTCAGCCTGCTGATCGTGGTGGGCTTGTATACCGCTGTGATCGACCGCCTGGCCAAGCGTTATCTGGTTGAAACAGCGTTACCGGCCAGCATCGAGGCGACTCGCAACGACATCGAGCGCCTGCTGGCCGGGCCTCTGGGTGCTGCGAGCGCCATCGCAAACAATACTCTGCTGAAGGAATGGCTGGCGAGCGGTGAAGACCCCTCCCAGGCCGATGCGTTCGTTCGGTACCTCGCCGGTGTAAAGGCCGAGCAGCAAGCGTTTACCACCATGGTCGCTCCGGCAGGATCGGGGCATTATTACACCGCGTCTGGCCTGGAGCGCACGCTTGATCGTAAAGATCCCAAGGACGCCTGGTTTTACAGCTTCCTGGACAGCGGCCAGGCACGCTCGCTGGCCATCGATACCGATGCCGCCACCGGTGCGCTTACGCTGTTCATCGACCAACGCGTAGAAGCCAATGGTCGGCCATTAGGCGTGGCGGGCCTGGGGCTGAGCCTGGAAAAGCTGGCCACGCTGGTACGCAACTATGCCTTCGGGGCTAGCGGCAAGGTTTACCTGGTACGTCCCGATGGCATGATCCAGGTGCATCCGGATGCACACTTCAGCGGCAAGCGAACCCTTTCCGAGCAAATCGGCGCCACCGCCGCCGGTGCGCTGCTGGGTAAAACCACCCTGACGGACGCCCGTTTCGAGCGCAACGACGAGCCGTGGATCGCGCTTGCCTTGCCCTTGCGAGAAGTGAACTGGACATTGGTAGCCGAAGTGCCAGAAGCGCAGATCTTCGCCGAAGCCCGTCAAGCCACCGTTACCGCCAGCCTGATCGGCCTGGGTGTAGCGCTGCTGTGCCTGGCCCTGGTGGTATGGCTGGCGCGCAGCCTGGTGCGGCCTATCCGCCAGGTCACCTCGGCACTGGTGCAGATCGGCAGCGGCGGCGGGGACCTAACCCACCGCCTGGACGAGGCACGCAAAGATGAATTGGGCGACCTGGCCCGGGGCTTCAACCGTTTTCTGGCAAGCCAGCGAACGCTTATCGGGGAGGTGCTGACCACTACCGAGCGGCTGGGCCAAACCGTAACCCGGGTGAGCGAAGTGGTCGAGAACACCACGGCCCGCGCCGCCCGGCAGCAGGAAATGACCGACATGGTGGCCACCGCAGTGCATGAGATGGGGCTGACTGTGCAAGAAATCGCCCGAAACGCAGGCACCGCGGCAGGTGAGTCACAGGCAGCAAGGGACGAGGCCGCGCAGGCGGGCCGTGTGGTGGAAGGGTCGCTCACGCACATTCAGCGCATGAGCGACGACATCGGGCTGGCTGCCGAGGCGGTGGAGCAGCTTGCCAACGAAGTCGCCTCTATCGACCAGGTGCTTGGCGTGATCCGGGGCATTTCAGAGCAAACCAACTTGCTGGCGCTGAACGCCGCGATCGAGGCGGCGCGCGCCGGGGATCTCGGCCGAGGCTTTGCGGTAGTGGCCGATGAAGTGCGAACCCTGGCGCAGCGCACCCAGGCCTCGACCGACGAAATCCAGGCCATGATCCAGCGCTTGAAGCAAGGCGCGGAGAACGCGGTGGTTTCCATGCAGGCCGGGCAAGCGGCGACGGGTACTGGGGTAGCGGCAAGTGAGCGCACAGGTGCGTCGCTCGCGGCGATCAGCGGCCAGGTGGAGCGAATCAGCGATGTGAACCATCAAGTTGCAACTGCCACCGAAGAGCAGTCGGCGGTCACCGAGGAGATCAACCGCAACGTGCAAGGTATCTCCGACCTGGCCAGGTCAACCGCGGCTGAAGTGCGTGACTGCCGCGAGCAATGCCAGACGCTGATGGCCCTGGCCGAGGCGCTCCGGCGGCAGATGGGCGGGTTCAAGCTGTAATCGCTCACCGATCGCTGTGGAAGCCCCTTCGCCTTGTTGGAAGCGGGCGAAGCTCGCGAAATGTGTCGCCCTAAAACAGATTTACAAGGGCGCAGCGGTACCGTCCACCACCGCGCGAATGTCCTCCGCCAGTTCCCGCACCCGGGCTTCGCTGGTGTCCCATGAGCACATGAAGCGCGCGCCGCCGCCGATGAAGGTATAGAAGCGCCAGCCACGGCCCTGTAGCGCGGCGAGCGCAGGTTGGGGCATGTTCAGGAACACGCCGTTGGCTTCCACCGGGAACATCAGGCTCACCTGAGGGATGTCGGCAATCAGCTCTGACAACAGGCGGGCACAGGCATTGGCGTGTTGGGCATGGCGCAACCAGGCGTCGTTTTCCAGCAAGCCCACCCAGGGCGCCGACAGAAAGCGCATTTTCGACGCCAGTTGGCCCGCTTGCTTGCAGCGGTAATCGAAGTCCTCGGCCAGTTCCTTGCGGAAGAACAGAATTGCCTCGCCCACGGCCATGCCGTTCTTCGTGCCGCCAAAGCACAGTACGTCCACGCCAGCCTTCCAGCTCAGCTCAGCCGGGCTGCAACCCAGCGAGGCGCAGGCGTTGGCGAAGCGGGCGCCGTCCATGTGCAGGTTAAGCCCCAGTTCATGGCAGGTCGCGCTGATGGCCTTCAATTCATCGGGGCGGTACAGCGTGCCCACTTCCGTGGCCTGGGTAAGGGTGACCACACGAGGCTTGGGATAGTGGATATCCTGGCGCTTCAAGGCGATCTCGCGGATAGCCTCAGAGGTAAGCTTGCCGGCCTCGCTGCGGGCGGTCAGCAATTTGGAACCGTTGGAGAAGAACTCCGGCGCACCGCATTCGTCGGTTTCCACATGGGCGACGTCCGAGCAGATCACGCTGTGGTAGCTTTGGCACAGGGCGGACAAAGCCAGCGAGTTCGCAGCCGTGCCGTTGAAGGCGAAAAACACCTCGCAGTCGGTTTCGAACAAGCGGCGGAAATGGTCCGCCGCCCGGGCCGTCCATTCATCATCGCCGTAGGCGCGCTGATGGCCCTGATTGGCCAATTCCATTGCCGCCCAGGCTTCCGGGCACACGCCAGAGTAGTTGTCGCTGGCGAATTGTTGAGGCTGGTTTTTCATGGCATGTCGGGTCCTGGTAGCCGTTGGCACTAGGGCACTTTAGCGAGTTTTTGGTTAGGGCTACAGCGGATTTACGAAGCTCGGCGAGCTGGAACAGCGGCCTGCACCGGCTGTTTTCGACGCATGTTACGTGACGGTGCAAAAAAAATTTTCGGTAATGCGCAATGGGTATTCTTTCCACGCATTTCAAAATGCTCGCGTATTTTTGCGAAAATCTGCAATGAGCGTGCTATTTCGGAATTTTCCTTCATGGCTCTCAGAAAGCGCCTCTGGACATTCTTGGAGTGATCTTCGGTAGCGAGTTTTTAATGTGTGGTTATAAAAAAGCTGCGGCTTGACGAAGTGGCGTATAGGAACAAGTATGAAAGTGCCGGTAGCGGCAGCTTCATTAAAATCTGTAGTGGAGAAACCTCATGATCAAAGCATCTGATGTGGCCTCGCTTTATGAAATTAAACCTGCAGTTAGCGATAATTTATCCGTTCAAGAGAACAGCTTTCTGCGCCTAATGAACGTAACTAAAGGGAAAGCTTTGGGTGTCTACGATAGGCTTGCCTATCTTGCCGGTATCAAATCTGCGCCAGTGGAAGATCAATATCATAATCTGGACGTATCAAGTCTGCAGGCGCTCTTGATAAGTGCTAAGAAAGCGGGATTTAGTGCTCAGGTTCTCGAAATCTAAAATCTAACCCAGAGGCAGGCGCCGCAAGGCGCCTGAGCCTGATGAGGAGGTTTTATGCAAGCCGATATATCCGCTCTGAACGCGCAAATCAACATCGAGGGTTTGCAATGGGTGGCTCGTTGGCGCATCAGTAACGGAAGGCCTGGATCATTCGTAGTGCCTTTCCCCACCACACACCCTATAAATGTGGTCACGCATGGTGATACACGGTTCGATTACGGGCAGTATGGCATTCATCTGGCCCAGCAGGATGTGCTGACGTTTTTGGGTGATGCGGACCAGGTTGCTACTGCGAAATTTATCGACTGCCGAAGATTTTCTCCTACTTTCAAAGAATCGTTGGACATTGCATTTACACCTTCGTCAGATCGTACGCTCATCATTCCTCCAGGCGTGGCGCACACCTTTAGCGGGCTAGAGGGTATTTTCACACTAAACACATATGCCATTTTCTTGCCGCCCATAGAAGACATGCTGAAGTCAACATTAGGCTGGACGCCTGAGAATGACATTATAAACCTTCCGTTGGACACCGACCCCGCAACGGTTGAAGGCCTAGTGCCTATGAGTGAACCTGCATCCAATCGTGTTTATTACAAACTGGCAGATATCCAAGCCTTGACCTTGGCAAATGGCAGCGTCGCGCATGCAGAGACCAGAACGTTCAAATTGAAGTCGGGAGAGCAGGTGCGGCTTATGCTGCAGGCGGAAGCAGAATCCCCAAGCAGGGAATTGAATTTCCCGGTATCCCAGATAAGCGGGGTAAGGTTCGAGCGTCACGGTTCTGTTCAGACGGGGAGCGATAGCCAGATTATCCCCATAGGGGGACCAGCGCCTTTTTACATTGTCGAGCACGGAACTGAACCCTATGACTTTGACTCGTTCGGTGTTCATCTCGGCCAGGAAGATCATCTAACCTTTCTGGGAAGGGCCGACCACCGGATCAGGCTTAAGTTGGTAGATATGAGAAAGGACTCACCTACGCTCCACTGCGAGGAATGGCTCGAATTCTTGTGCGTCCCTCACATGGAGTTGGTTATACCTAATGGAGTGGCGCATGCCCTGTTTAATATGGAAAACATATTCACGCTAAATCGTCCTGTTATTTATCTTGATGATAAAAAGGCGTATGAGCCTGGAAAGGATGTCATTGACTGGCCACTTCTGGATATGAATTATCCGATATTTAATGTCCATAAGAATCCTGCCTCCTTGGAGTATATGGAGAGCCTGGTTGAATTACAAAGGCAGGCCATGGCGACGGTGCCAGCCGTGGAAACGCCAAAGGCTGTGATCGTGACTGATAAAAATACCGGGAAACAGGTCAAGGTCGTTTTAATGAAACAAACTGCCTCCGTATCGAACTCGATTTCATGAGCCGAACACTGTCCACGCTGTTGCTTCTTGTGCTCACCGCAGATGCGCTGTTGGTATTTCTTGTGCCTGTCATGGTCTACGGGTTCACCGCAAGCCTGGCGTGGTCAGGTCTGGCGTATGCCATGGCGTGGCTTCCTCGCATAATCGTGACACCTTTGGTGGGGGCATCCATTGACCGCTGGGGCGTGCGGCGGGTTTCTATTGTATCGGACGCAGTCAAACTCAGCGGATGTGTGTTTGTAGCGGCACTACTTTGGAGCCCACCAGGCCCCTTTGCGATAACAGTCTTCGGTGGATTGTTAGGCGGGCTGGTCGCCATCGGGAATGCGCAAAGCCTGATTGCCTACGAAAAAATGATCGCTTTGGCGAGCAGGGATGTGGACCACGACGTGAACGTCCTGTGTCGCCTTGATCAACTGGCGATGATAACAGGGCCCTTGGTCGGTTTCGTGGCGTATGCCAGTGGGGCCTTCAGTCTTTTGCTCCTGGCCGCTGCCATGTATGCCTTAAATGCTGTTTGCTATTACTTCAGCCGAGCTGTTCCGCGTGCCTCAACAAGCGACCCGCAGGCATGCCTTGCGCCCGCCAAGGGAAACCTTAAGTTGATCCTGGTTACACCCCTGCTGGTAAGCTCGGTGGTATTGGCATTTGGCAACAATGCATTCGACGGATTGGTGGAAGCAGGCGCAGTTACCTTGATTGATCGGGCCATGCAGCTGCCTATTCAGTACTTTGCATTTGTCGATATATGTGCGGGGATCTGCGGCGTCGTCGCTACGCTGGTGTATCCACGATTATTATCCGCCGTGGCACCTCTGCGTTTGTTCGCTGCAGCAGCCTTGCTGACGGCTGTGGCCAGTACGCTGATGATCTTCGCTCAAAGTTATCTAGTGTGCTTTCTGGCGTTGTATGCCTTGAATATTAGCGGCAAGGTGTGTATGTCCAACTTCAGCCGCAGCCTTCGCATTCGCATCGTTCCGGTAGAGCGGCTGGCGGGCGTGTCTTCGCTGATGGTGTTACTGAACCAGGCCGTTTTACCGGCCGTGGGCCTGTCGATTTATGCGATGGGTGAACGCCCCTATATGTTGTCAGTACTCATGGCCGTGGCGATTGGCATTTCCCTGCTTGGGGTCTGCCTGATCCACCGCCAAATGCCTGCCGTCGCCTGCGCGGTTCCCGGCAAAAAGGTTCAGCACGCGACGTGCTCCTCGTCTCCATAGCCTCGCGCTCGCAACTGTCATGGCCATGTCGTAATCGCACCGATGCGTGGCGCCCATAGGCATCTGACGCACCGGGGCCGAGCCTACCATCGACCCCACTGCACCTATGACAGGCGCCATCCGCGCTGGGAGATCCGCGATGTTCAGCAAGCAAGACCAGATTCAGGGATATGACGACGCACTGCTGGCCGCCATCAACGCCGAAGAGCAGCGCCAGGAAGACCATATCGAGCTGATCGCGTCGGAAAACTACACCAGCAAACGCGTGATGGAAGCCCAGGGCAGCGGCCTTACCAACAAGTACGCCGAAGGCTATCCGGGCAAGCGCTACTACGGCGGTTGCGAGCATGTGGACACCGTAGAGCAACTGGCCATTGATCGCGCCAAGGCGCTTTTTGGCGCCGACTACGCCAACGTGCAGCCGCATTCCGGCTCGCAAGCCAATGCCGCCGTGTACCTGGCGCTGCTACAACCGGGCGATACCGTGCTGGGCATGAGCCTGGCGCACGGTGGCCACCTTACCCACGGCGCCAAGGTGAGTTTCTCCGGCAAGTTGTACAACGCCGTGCAGTACGGCCTGGACACGGCCACCGGGCTGATCGACTACGACGAGGTCGAACGCCTGGCCCTGGAATGCAAACCGAAGATGGTCATCGCCGGTTTCTCGGCCTACTCCAAAACCCTCGACTTCGCCCGCTTCCGTGAAATCGCTGACAAGGTAGGCGCCTACCTCTTTGTGGACATGGCCCACGTGGCTGGGCTGGTGGCGGCCGGGCTGTACCCGAACCCGCTGCCCTATGCCGACGTAGTGACCACCACTACCCACAAAACCCTGCGCGGCCCACGCGGCGGATTGATCCTGGCGCGCCACAACGAAGAACTGGAAAAGAAACTCAACGCCGCCGTGTTCCCTGGTGGCCAGGGCGGGCCGCTGATGCACGTGATCGCGGCCAAGGCCGTGTGCTTCAAGGAGGCATCGGAGCCGGGCTTCAAGGTGTACCAGCAGCAGGTGATCGACAATGCTCAGGCCATGGCCGGGGTATTCGTGGACCGAGGTTACGACGTGGTATCAGGCGGCACCGACAATCACCTGTTCCTCGTCAGCCTCATTCGCCAGGGGCTCACCGGCAAGGCCGCCGACGCGGCTTTGGGCCGTGCCCATATCACGGTGAACAAAAACGCCGTGCCTAACGACCCGCAGTCCCCCTTCGTGACCTCCGGCCTGCGGATCGGCACCCCGGCGGTCACCAGCCGTGGCTTCAGGGTGGAACAGTGCCAGGTGCTGGCGGGCTGGATCTGCGACATTCTCGACAACCTCGGCGACGCCGACGTGGAGGCCAACGTGGCTGCCCAGGTCAGCACCCTGTGCGCCGAATTCCCGGTTTACCGCTGAGCTGGAGTACCGATCATGCAGCGCTATTCAGGCTTTGGCCTCTTCAAGCACTCCCTCAGCCACCACGAAAACTGGCAGCGCATGTGGCGCACGCCTACGCCCAAGCCTGTGTACGACGTGATCATCGTGGGCGGTGGCGGCCACGGCCTGGCCACGGCGTACTACCTGGCCAAGGAACACGGCATCACCAATGTAGCCGTGATCGAGAAAGGCTGGCTAGGCGGCGGCAACACCGCCCGTAATACCACTATTGTGCGATCGAACTACCTGTGGGACGAATCCGCCCACTTGTACGAGCACGCAATGAAGCTATGGGAAGGGCTGTCCCAGGACATCAACTACAACGTGATGTTTTCTCAGCGTGGCGTATACAACCTGTGCCACACCCTGCAAGACATGCGTGACTCCGAGCGGCGGGTAAGCGCCAACCGCCTCAATGGCGTGGACGGCGAGCTGTTGAACGCCCAGCAGGTGGCCGAGGAAATTCCTTACCTGGACTGCTCGAAAAATACCCGCTATCCCATCATCGGTGCCACGGTTCAGCGCCGGGGCGGGGTGGCTCGCCACGACGCGGTCGCCTGGGGTTATGCCCGTGCTGCTGATGCGTTGGGCGTGGACCTGATTCAACAAACGGAGGTCACCGGTTTCCGCAAGGAAAACGGCGTGGTCATCGGCGTGGAAACCAACCGAGGCTTCATCGGCGGCAAGCGCGTGGGCGTGGTTACCGCCGGTAACTCCGGTTACATGGCAAGCCTGGCCGGCTTCCGCCTGCCGATTGAATCCCACCCGCTGCAAGCGCTGGTGTCCGAGCCGCTCAAGCCCATCATCGACAGCGTGATCATGTCCAATGCCGTGCACGGTTATATCAGCCAGTCCGACAAGGGCGACCTGGTGATCGGCGCCGGTATCGACAGCTGGGTCGGTTATGGTCAGCGCGGCTCGTACCCAGTGATCGAACACACCTTGCAAGCCATCGTGGAAATGTTCCCAGTGTTGTCGCGGGTGCGCATGAACCGCCAGTGGGGCGGCATCGTCGACACCACGCCCGACGCCTGCCCGATCATCAGCAAAACGCCGGTGAAGAACCTGTTCTTCAACTGCGGCTGGGGTACCGGTGGCTTCAAGGCCACGCCCGGCTCGGGCAACGTGTTCGCCGCCAGCCTGGCCAAGGGCGAAATGCACCCGCTGGCCAAACCGTTTTCCATCGACCGCTTCTACAACGGCGCCCTCATCGACGAACACGGCGCCGCCGCCGTGGCGCACTGACCGGAGACATCACCATGCTGCAGATCTTCTGTCCGTATTGCGCCGAAGCCCGCTCCGAAGAGGAGTTCCAGGTAGCCGGCCAGGCGCACATCCCGCGCCCGCTCGACCCTGCCGCCTGCACCGACGAGGAGTGGGGCACCTACATGTTCTTCCGCGACAACGTGCGCGGGATTCACCATGAACTGTGGCTGCACGCCACCGGATGCCGCCGCTACTTCAACATGAGCCGCGACACGGTCACCTACGAAATTTTCGAAACCTATCCGATCGGTGCCAAACCGCAGGTCACGCAAAAGCCCTCTGCGGCGCAGCCAGTGACACGCGCGCAAGGGGAAAAGGTATGAGCCAGGTCAATCGCCTGTCCAATGGCGGCCGTATCGACCGCAACAAACGGATCGAATTTACCTTCAACGGCCAGCGCTATACCGGTTTTGAAGGCGACACGCTCGCCTCGGCCCTGCTGGCCAACGGCGTGGACGTAATCGGGCGCAGCTTCAAGTATTCGCGCCCGCGCGGCATCGTTGCCGCTGGCGCCGAAGAACCCAACGCCGTGTTGCAGATCGGTGCTACCGAAGCCACCCAGGTCCCCAACGTACGCGCCACGCAGCAGGCGCTGTACGCCAACCTGGTCGCTAGCAGCACCAACGGCTGGCCGAACGTGAACAACGACTTGATGGGCATCCTCGGCAAGGTGGGCGGCAAGCTTATGCCCCCGGGCTTCTACTACAAGACGTTCATGTACCCGCAATCCTTCTGGATGACCTACGAGAAGTACATCCGCAAGGCCGCCGGGCTGGGCCGTTCGCCGACCGAGATCGACCCCGACAGCTACGACTACATGAACCAGCACTGCGATGTGCTGATTGTGGGCGCGGGCCCGGCCGGGCTTGCAGCGGCACTGGCGGCGGCACGCAGCGGCGCGCGGGTGATCCTGGCGGACGAGCAGGAAGCGTTCGGCGGCAGCCTGCTGGACACTCGGGAAACCCTCGACGGCAAGCCCGCGGCCGAGTGGGTCGCCACCGTTCTGGCTGAACTGAGCGGTATGGCGGACGTGACCCTGTTGCCCCGTTCCACGGTCAATGGTTACCACGACCATAACTTCCTCACCATTCACCAGCGCCTTACCGACCACCTGGGCGAGCGCGCGCCGATCGGCCAGGTGCGCCAACGCGTTCACCGTGTGCGGGCCAAACGCGTGGTACTGGCCACCGGTGCCCATGAGCGGCCGCTGGTGTACGGCAACAACGATTTGCCCGGCAACATGCTGGCCGGGGCAGTTTCCACCTACGTGCACCGCTACGGCGTGGCGCCCGGCAAGCAACTGGTACTGGGCACCAACAACGATCATGCCTACCGTGCGGCGCTGGACTGGATTGATGCAGGCCTGCAAGTGGTGGCCATCGCCGATGCCCGCCCCAACCCGCGGGGTGCGCTGGTGGAAGAAGCTCGCGCCAAGGGCGTACGAATCCTTACCAGCAGCGCGGTGCTCGAAACCCGCGGTACCCGCCGGGTAACCGGGGCCCGGATCGCTGCCATCGACGCCAAGGCCATGAAAGTCCTCAGCCCTGGCGAATGGCTGGAGTGCGACCTGGTGGCGAGCTCCGGTGGCTACAGCCCTGTGGTTCACTTGGCGTCCCACCTGGGCGGGCGCCCGATCTGGCGTGAAGACATCCTTGGTTTCGTACCGGGCGAAGCGGCGCAAAAGCGTGTCTGCGTAGGTGGCATCAATGGTGTGTACCCGCTGGGCGACGCCTTGGCGGACGGCTTTGAAGGTGGCGCGCGGGCTGCTGCGGAAGCAGGCTTCAAGATCGTGGAAGGCGTGGTGCCGGCCGCTGTGAGCCGGCATGAGGAGCCTACCCTGGCGCTGTTCCAGGTGCCACATGACAAATCCACCGCACGGGCACCTAAGCAGTTCGTGGACCTGCAGAACGATGTGACCGCGGCGGCGATCGAGCTGGCCACCCGCGAGGGCTTCGAATCCGTGGAGCACGTGAAGCGCTATACCGCGCTGGGCTTCGGTACCGATCAGGGCAAGCTGGGCAATATCAACGGCCTGGCCATCGCGGCGCGGTCACGTGGCATCTCCATCACCGAGATGGGCACTACCATGTTCCGCCCCAACTACACGCCGGTGACCTTCGGCGCGGTGGCTGGGCGCAACTGCGGGCATTTGTTCGACGCCGTGCGCTTCACCGCGCTGCACGCGTGGCACGTGAAGCAGGGTGCAGAGTTCGAAGACGTGGGCCAGTGGAAGCGCCCTTGGTACTTCCCGCGCCGTGGCGAAGACCTGCACAGCGCCGTGGCACGCGAATGCAAGGCTGTGCGTGACAGCGTGGGCCTGCTCGACGCCTCCACCCTTGGCAAGATCGACATTCAGGGCCCGGATGCCCGTGAGTTCCTGAACCGCGTGTACACCAACGCCTGGACCAAGCTGGACGTGGGCAAGGCGCGCTACGGCTTGATGTGCAAGGAAGACGGCATGGTGTTCGATGACGGCGTGACCGCCTGCCTGGCCGACAATCACTTCCTGATGACCACTACCACCGGTGGCGCGGCGCGCGTGCTGCAGTGGCTGGAGCTGTACCACCAGACCGAATGGCCGGAGCTGAAGGTGTACTTCACCTCGGTCACCGACCACTGGGCCACCCTTACGCTGTCGGGCCCCAACAGCCGCAAGCTGCTCAGCCACGTCACCGACATCAACCTGGACAAGGAAGCGTTCCCCTTCATGACCTGGCAGGAAGGCAAGGTCGCTGGCGTGCCGGCGCGTGTCTTCCGCATCTCGTTCACGGGTGAGCTTTCCTACGAAGTGAACATCCAGGCCGACTACGCCATGGGCGTGCTCGAAGCCATCGTCGAAGCCGGCAAGGCCTACAACCTCACGCCGTATGGCACCGAGACCATGCACGTACTGCGGGCAGAGAAGGGCTTCATCATCGTGGGTCAGGACACGGATGCTTCCATGACGCCGGACGACCTGAACATGGGCTGGTGTGTAGGCCGTACCAAACCCTTCCCGTGGATCGGTTCGCGCGGCATGAGCCGCGAAGATTGCGTGCGTGAAGACCGCAAGCAATTGGTAGGCCTCAAGCCGGTTGACCCTAACCGCGTACTGCCTGAAGGCGCGCAACTGGTGTTCGATCCCAAGCAGCCGATCCCCATGGACATGGTGGGCCACGTAACCTCCAGCTACATGAGCCCCACGCTGGGCCGTTCCTTCGCGATGGCTGTGGTGAAAGGCGGGCTCAAGCGCATGGGCGAAAAGGTGTGGGCCCCGCTCGCCGACGGCAGCGCCATCGAAGCGGAGATCTGCGGTTCAGTGTTCGTGGACCCTAAAGGCGAGCGGCAGAACGTATGACCGGCACCCACGACATTTTTGAAGGGCTTTGAAATGAGCACAGCCAACGTATACCAACAGCGCCCCGATGCCCCGGTGAAGGCCGAGAGCCCTTTGCATCACGCCGACCTTGCCAGCCTGATTGGCAAGGGCAGGGCGAGCGCGGGCGTAACGCTGCGGGAAAAGAAACTGCTGGGCCACCTCACCCTGCGCGGCGATGGCAACAATCCCGCATTCGCGAGTGGCGTTCACAAGGCGCTCGGCCTGGAATTGCCTGTCGCCCTTACCGTTCTCGGTAGCGGCGACACTACCTTGCAATGGATGGGGCCGGACGAGTGGCTGTTCATTTGCCCACGCGGTGAGGAGTTCGCCGCTGAGCAGCGCTTGCGCGAAGCGCTGGCCGGGCAGCACATCCAGGTGGTGAACGTGAGTGGTGGGCAAACCGTACTGGAACTGACGGGGCCGAAGGTCCGTGAGGTGCTGATGAAATCCACCAGCTACGATGTACATCCAAACAACTTCCCCGTGGGCAAGGGTGTGGGGACGGTGTTCGCCAAGTCGCAGCTGATCATTCGCCGCATGGGCGAGGACACCTGGGAACTGGTGATCCGCCGCAGCTTCGCCGATTACTGGTGGCTGTGGCTGCAAGATGCCAGCGCGGAGTATGGGCTGGCTGTGGTGTAGGAGTGGGCGTAAGCCCGCGAACAACTGATCTACCCCCGTTCGCGGGCTATCGCCCGCTCCTACGGCTTTTTTACGGAGAACCCCATGAGCCGCGCCCCTGATACCTGGATACTCGCCGCCGACTGCCCCAGCCGGCTCGGCACGGTGGACGCGGTCACCCGCTACCTGTACGAGCAGGGTTGTTACGTCACCGAGCACCATTCCTTCGATGACAGGCTCTCCGCTCGGTTTTTCATCCGCGTGGAATTTCGCCAGCCTGAAGGCTTCGATGAACAGGGCTTTCGCGCCGGGCTGGGTGAGCGCGTATACGAGTTCGGCATGCGCTTCGAGCTCACCGCGCCGCAGTATCGGCCCAAGGTGGTGATCATGGTGTCCAAGGCAGACCACTGCCTGAACGACCTGCTGTACCGCCAGCGCATCGGGCAGCTGCCCATGGACGTGACGGCGGTGGTTTCCAATCACCCCGACCTTGAGCCCCTGGCGCGCTGGCATGACATTCCGTACTACCACTTCCCCCTGGACCCGGCCGACAAGCCAGCCCAGGAACGCAAAGTGATGGAAGTGGTGGAAAGCACGGGTGCCGAGCTGGTGATTCTCGCTCGGTACATGCAAGTGCTCTCGCCCGAGCTCTGCCGGCGGCTGGATGGCTGGGCCATCAACATCCATCACTCCCTGCTACCCGGCTTCAAAGGCGCCAAGCCTTACCATCAGGCCTACAACAAGGGCGTGAAACTGGTGGGCGCCACGGCGCATTACATCAACAACGACCTGGACGAAGGGCCGATCATTGCGCAAGGCGTGGAAGTGGTAGACCACGCCCATTACGCCGAAGACCTGGTCGCCAAGGGCCGAGACATCGAATGCCTCACCCTGGCCAGAGCAGTGGGTTATCACATCGAGCGGCGGGTGTTCCTTAACGCCAACCGTACTGTCGTTCTGTAGGCGCCTTTCACTTCGTAGGAAGCGGGGGCCGGCCATCCGGCGAAGCGCGCTAATAGGTTTTTACCCCTATTCGCGAGCTTCGCCCGCTTCCTACCGGTAAGGATCCTACAGCCAACAAAACAACAATAGCGAGGTGAACGAGCATGGCTGACAATCGTGGTGTGGTGTACCTGGGGACCGGCAAGGTCGAGGTGCAATCCATCGCATATCCCAAGATGCAAGACCCGCGCGGGCGCAAGATCGAGCATGGGGTGATCCTGCGTGTGGTTTCCACCAACATCTGCGGCTCGGACCAACACATGGTGCGCGGCCGTACCACTGCCCAGGTTGGGCTTGTGCTCGGTCACGAAATCACTGGTGAAGTGATCGAAAAAGGCAGCGACGTCGAAAACCTGCAACTGGGTGACCTGGTATCTGTGCCGTTCAACGTGGCGTGCGGCCGTTGCCGCTCATGCAAGGAGCAACACACCGGCGTATGCCTGACCGTGAACCCGGCCCGTGCTGGCGGCGCTTATGGTTATGTGGACATGGGTGACTGGACCGGCGGCCAGGCCGAATACGTGCTTGTGCCGTATGCCGACTTCAACCTGCTCAAGCTTCCTGATCGCGACAGGGCCATGGAGAAAATCCGCGACCTCACCTGCCTCTCGGACATTCTGCCCACCGGCTACCACGGGGCGGTCACCGCAGGCGTTGGGCCTGGCAGTACCGTATACGTGGCCGGCGCCGGCCCGGTTGGCCTTGCCGCTGCCGCCTCGGCTCGTTTGCTGGGCGCCGCCGTGGTGATCGTGGGCGACGTGAACCCCACTCGCCTGGCCCATGCCAAGGCCGTAGGCTTCGAGATCGCCGACCTGAGCCAGGACACCCCGTTGCATGAGCAGATCGCCAACCTGCTGGGCGAGCCGGAAGTGGACTGCGCGGTAGACGCCGTAGGCTTCGAAGCGCGCGGCCATGGCCATGCAGGCGCTCAGCAGGAAGCCCCGGCCACTGTGCTTAACTCCTTGATGCAAATCACCCGGGTGTCCGGAAAGATCGGTATTCCTGGCCTTTACGTCACCGAAGACCCGGGCGCCCACGACGCGGCGGCCAAGGTGGGTGCATTGAGCATTCGCTTCGGCCTGGGCTGGGCGAAATCCCACAGCTTCCATACCGGCCAAACCCCGGTGATGAAGTACAACCGCCAACTCATGCAAGCCATCATGTGGGACCGCATCAACATCGCCGAAGTGGTAGGGGTGCAGGTGATCAGCCTCGACCAGGCGCCGCAGGGTTACGGCGAGTTCGATGCCGGCGTGCCGAAGAAGTTTGTGATCGATCCGCATCGGTTGTTTAGCGCGGCTTGAAAGCCAGCAGCGCGCCTACCTGATAGGCGCGCTTCAACTCACCGGTAGAAGCTTACGGGGTAAAACCATTCAGGGCTATATTCCACGTCAGCACGCCTTTTGATTACATAGATCTCACCCTGGATGTCATAGCCACCGGCTGGGTTTTCACGGAATGTTCTCCCCGATGCCCGGGCCGCTGAAAGGTCACCCACATCATTTCTGATGACCACATCGCCACGAAATGCTTTCACCGCTAAACCCGTGCGTTCTGCAAGCACCTGCGGGATGCGGGGTTTTCCAGAAAACGGGTGGAGCTCTGCGGAGCAACAGCTTAGCAATCGTATGTACCTATAGTCTTGAAAGTTTACGTTTTTTTCTAGTAAGGCTTCGTATAATGTATCTCCATCCGCTGCTATGTTTCCTAGTTTAACTGAGCCAGGGCGACCATGCGCATTGATATTAAGCCGCCGGTATCCTTTGAATAAATCATCATGCACGCTTATTTCTGGAGCAATCGACCGAACATTATATGTCCACCCTCTAGTCGGCAGCGGCAGAGACTCAGAAAGCATGCGTGTTATTGGTTTGAACATGGCACCGTTTGGGTCTGCCCGGTTCACAGGGTCTGCTTGTACATAAACGTAAGAGTTAAGACCTCCCGATCGGAACGGGCTGTAGTGATCAGGCTTCGTGAACCTCATAAGAGAAGGACAGTACGCTCGATAACCGTTACCAAGGATATAGAATGCGTTTTGTGTTTCCGCCAGCTGTCCGTTAAACAGAAGCCGAGAGTGCGGTCTTACTGTCCTGCCGTAGGGAGAATAGACGGAACGGCTCCAGGGAAGCGTTGACAAGACCGATTGACTGGAACCGCATGCTAATAAGGTCATGGCCATTTATAACTCCGGGATTTGCTCGCCATCACCATGGGTCATCGTTTCTGATGGGGGTAGCTAGTAATCTGCTAGCTTGCGCTTGGATTTATCTGTTTTTATGAGGGGCGGTCGGCCTAGGTACTGTTCCCTCTGCTTGCTGGCGCCACCGTGGTGCCTGTGGGTGACATAAACCCGACCCGCTTGGCCCACGCCAAGGCATAAGGCTTCAAGACGAGAAATAAACAGGTCGCTGCACCGGCGCGAGCAGGGCTGGCGGAGGATCAACTGGCAATCGTCAGGCCCGAAAACTCCAGACGATTTCTACAACGCGCGCTGAAATCACGACATAAAACACAACGATCAGTATCTGAAGAACCAGGTGATAGCGCAGCTTGCCCAATCGACGAACGCCGTCGCTGATATTCAGAATCATCAACACGGCCGAGACCGCAATAATCCCCCAACCGGCCACGTTTGTAGCGACCGGGCTCAAGAACACTCGATGGTCGGTTTGTATGGCGTTGGTGCCTGCTGCGAATAACAGCGCGCAAAGCACCCTATTCTTGAAGCTGTCGAACACCCGGGTGTCCACGACGCTGCCGCCAAGGTGGGAGCATTGAGCATTCGCTTCGGCCTGGGCTGGGCAAAATCCCACAGCTTCCATACCGGCCAAACCCCGGTGATGAAGTACAACCGCCAACTCATGCAAGCCATCATATGGGACCGCATCAACATCGCCGAAGTGGTAGGGGTGCAGGTGATCAGCCTCGACCAGGCCCCGCAGGGCTACGGCGAGTTCGATGCCGGTGTGCCGAAGAAATTCGTGATTGATCCGCATCGGTTGTTTAGCGTGGCTTGATTGCAGTAACTGGCCGGTAGCGTGAAAAGAGCAAAGCCTACGACCTGATATTTCTGGTTGCAGGCTTTGCCTGACTGTTCATTACCGTCATTACGACTAGACGCCCTCAGGCGCTGAGGCTGTATTGCCTCTCGGGGGGCGGCAGTAGATGTTAAGGGTCAAAATAAACCGGATTAGCGAGACCTTTGGACCATTTTGCAATGGTATGGCTAGTTTTGAAATTAAAGGTACCGTCTTTATTTTTACGGATAAACAACTTGGATCTGGCAGGGGACTCGATGTCGTACGGAAAAAGCAGGTGAGCTGTAACCACCCCTTCGTAAGATTTAGTACGTAGCCCGGTACCCTCTGCCACGACCTTGCCAATTGGCCTGCCAATCTCGGGTATATTACCTGAATAACACGTTATCGTTCTCGCCGTTTTGTATAAACTAAGATCAAGGTTCTGGTTAAAAATTAACGGCATCATCTCCTCGGGATTTCGCACCACGTTCTTTCTAATCTCGACAGCGGATTTGCCATGCTGAAAATCGCCATGGGCTACAATATTCAGTCGCCTGCCTTTCCCGGTAAAGTCATCAAAGGTATATAAGCTATCGGTAATCAATCTCACATTTTTGGTCTTGCCTAGCCCTAACTCATCTAAGTCAAAACCGATCCAGCTTGATATCCTTTTTCTGAATGTCTTGAAGAGCTGAGGAAATTTTCCGTTCGTGTCGTGATAATTCACCGGGTCTTGGGCTGCGTAGCCGTAAGCATTGATCCCTCCCTTGCCGAAGGGGCTGAACTTATCCGGCGAGCTGAACCGGCCCAGTGTTGGAAAATACGGCCTGTAGCCGTTCCCAAAGAGGTACATCTGCCCGCTACGCTCCTTCCATTGGCCGTTCAGGCTGGTTGAGGTAGCTGACGGTCCGCACCAACCGAAGGGTAGGTAGCGCCGTCTGGATTGGCCTTCGCTGAGCACGGTTTGACTGTGAGCACAGCTAAGCATGATCAGTTCGCGCACGATACTTTTCTCCAGAAAGCAGGGAATGAGTCGAACATGCTGATCACATTCGGTAAACCTGGCAAAACGCTAGGTAGGGAGCATTTTGAGGGAGCTTAGCGTTTCCTGGGCCTCGCCCAGTTAGTCGGCTGCGCCGGGCCATCGGTGCACTGAGCGGGCAGGGGTGGTAAAAGATCACCTGGTAATCGTCATGCCCGAAAACTCCAGACGATTTCTATAACGCGCACAGAAATCACGACGTAAAACACAACGATCAGTATCTGTAGAACCACGTGATAGCGCAGCTTGCCCAGTCGACGAACGCCGTCGCTGATATTCAAAATCATCAGCACGGCCGACACGGCAATGATTCCCCAACCTGCCAGGTTGGTAGCGACCGGGCTAAAGAACACTCGATGGTCGGTTTGTATGGCGTTGGTGCCTGCTGCGAATAACAGCGCGCAAAGCACCATATTCTTGAAGCTGTCGAACACCCGGGTATTCAGGTCGTTGTCGAGCAGATCCAGGTAGCGCGTCCAGTATTTTTTCAATGCCATGACTCCCATCGGGCCGGCCTTCCGGCATCCCGGTTTGACCGGTGATTATAGGCCATGCTGGGTTACGGTCTGGATGGGCGGTGCACCTGTCCCGTCCCGGTTCGCCAGCTGCGCCGACTCCTACAAATTGGCCTGACAGACCAGCGGTTGAACCCTTTGGCTGTCTCGCGTCCAATGAGGGTATTTTGTATCAGGAGCGGTAAACCGATGCGTATGTCCCCCAGCCTGCTGGCTTTTTCCTTTGCCCTCGTGGCAAGCCAGGCCATGGCTTTCAACTTGAACGACGCGGTCAACGCTGCGTCCACTCTGCAAAACGGCAACCAGAACGGTGCGCCGGTAGCCGCCGCGGCGCCAGCGGCAGGCCTGCTCAATACCCTGGGCACCCAGCTGAAAATCACCCCTGAGCAGGCCATCGGTGGCACCGGTGCGATGCTGGGGTTGGCCAAGAATCAACTGCCGCAATCGCAATACACCGAATTGACCAAATCCGTACCCGGGCTGGACAAGCTCTCCGGCAATAACGCGTTGGGCGGCCTGGTAGGGCTCAGCGGGTTGATGGGCAAGGCAGACAGCAACAAGGCAAGCGCGCTGAACAATGCCCTCACCAATGTGAAAACCACTCAGGACATGAACAGTGCGTTCAGCCAGCTGGGCATGAACAGCGGAATGGTGACGCAGTTCGCGCCAATCATCCTTCAATACCTGGGCCAGCAAGGCGCCAGTGGCTCCGCCTTGCAGAGCCTTGCCTCGGTGTGGGGCACCCAGCCTTAACCGTGCCGTGCCCGCAGCGCTTCGATGCGGGCATCCTTCTCTGCCCACAGCTGGTTGATCCAGCCCTGAACATGCTGGCGGAACGCGGGATCGTTTTCGTAATCGCCCTGCACCAACGCCGCGTCAATGGCCCTGGATTGAATGTCGATGATCACCTTGGGCACGCGCCCGCACAGCAGGTCCCAGAACCCGGGTATGCGCTGGCTGGGGTACACCACTGTTACATCGAGCAGCCGATCGAGCTGTTCGCCCATGGCTGCCAGCACGAACGCCACGCCGCCGGCCTTTGGCTTGAGCAGGTGGCGGAACGGTGATGCCTGCTGGTCATGCTTGGCCTGGGTAAAACGCGTGCCTTCCAGGTAGTTCACCACCGTCACGGGCTGGCGCTTGAACAGTTCACAGGCCTTGCGGGTGATTTCCAGGTCCTTGCCACGCAGCTGCGGGTGCTTGTCCAGGAATGCCTTGCTGTAGCGCTTCATGAAGGGGTAATCCAATGCCCACCATGCCAGGCCCAGCAAAGGTACCCAGATCAACTCCTTCTTGAGGAAGAACTTGAAGAACGGCGCGCGGCGGTTGAACGCCTGGATCAACGCAGGAATGTCTACCCACGATTGATGATTGCAGACCACCAGGTACGAGGCGTCCAGGTGCAGGGCTTCAAGGCCGCGGATATCCCAGCGGGTAGGGGTGCATAGCGCAAAGATTGCCTTGTCGATTTCTGCCCACGTTTCGGCGATCCACATCACTCCACGTGAAGCGCTGTCGCGCAAGGCGGCGGGCGCGATCAGCTTGAGCAAAGCGAGGATGATCAGCGGGCCGATCAGCACCAACGTGTTGAGCAACAGCAGCGAGGCGGTAAGGCAGCCTTTAAGCAGGTGGAGCATGGAAAAACTCGTATGCATGGTCAGGGCCGCAATGATACGGGCCCGCCGTGGCCGCGCCAAATACAGACGGCTGAGCGGGACTTCACCAAATTTTTACTTTTTGTAAAGGGCATAGCCCTTACCTTAGGCGTTTGGCGAACTAATGCAGGTGCCGGAATCTAACTCCTCGCGCCCCTGAAAAGGAATGAACACGTGAAAGCTGTCTTTGCCCTGCTGTCCTTGCTGTCGCTCTCCGCCATGGCCGCCGAGCCAACGCTGTATGGCCGCTACGAGTACTTCAAGTTGCCGGAAATCGGGCAAACCCTCAAAGCCAAGATGGACACCGGGGCGCTTACGGCCTCGCTGTCGGCCCGCAATATCGAAACCTTCACCCGCGATGGCGAAGACTGGGTGCGTTTTCGCCTGGCTACCCGGGACGCGGATGGCAAGGTATACGAGCACAAGGTCTCGCGCATGAGCCGGATCAAAAGCCGCGCCGATGAAAACGAAGGCGAAGAAGAGAGCGTGGAGGTCGCCCACCGCCCGGTGATCGACCTGGAGCTGTGCCTGGGGGACGTGAAGCGCACCATCGAGGTCAACCTCACCGACCGCAGCGGCTTCAATTATCCCTTGCTGATTGGCGCCAAGGGCTTGCGCGAATTCGATGCCGCGGTGAATCCAGCGCGGCGTTATGTGGCGGGCCAGCCTGAGTGCTGAGGAGTCAGAAACGCGGCTGATGCTGTAGCCGGTGCCAGCGCGCCAAGGCCTCAAGCAGGGCCATTGGCGTGGCCAGCCCTTGCCGACGTGCCCGGCTGAACAGCATCAGCGCAAGCTCGGCGGTGAGCAGGGCATCGGCGCTGGCGTTATGGCGCTCACCGGTTTGCAAGCCGAACTGGCCTGCCCAGTCATCCAGGCTGTGGTTGTGGGTGGCCAACTCAGGGCACAGAAGTGGGGCTACCTGCGCAAGGTCTATGAAGGGCGCGTCCCACTGCAACCCAAGGGTAAGCTTGATCGCTCGGCTCAACATGGCTTGATCGAAGCTGGCGTGAAAGGCCAGCAGCGGGCGGCCCTGCAACCATTCGAGAAAGCCCAGCAATGCCTCGGCGGGCGGCGTTCCCTTGGCCACTGCGGAGGGGCTGAGCCCGTGGATCAACACGCTTGGCCCGGGCTTGCTCCAATTGACGGCCAAGGTGCATTCGAACCCTTGCCCGAGCGGAATAATCTGGCCCTCCAGCGCAACCGCGCCAATGGCCAACAGCTGATCCTTTTGCGGGTGCAGGCCTGTGGCCTCGACGTCTACCACGGCCCAGGCCTGCAGCTCCAACGGCGTGCGTCCCAGCTGTGCAAAAGGAGCGATGGCCGCCAGGCGCCGCGTTTGTTCTGGTGAAAGCGTTGGCGGCCGTGGTTTGAACCGGTCGAACAGGCTCATAGCTGGTACCGTGCTGCAAGGCTGGCTTGCAGCCGCTGAGCCTGACGCAGGGACTCACGCAATATGCGCCGGTCCAGCTGGTTGAGCGTATCGGGGTCCAGACGGTTGGACCACGGCAAGTGTTCCCGGCTCTGGGCTTGGTGATGTTGCAGCCGCAGTTGCTGAATGAACGCATACGCCTCCTCGTAGGCGGCTGCATCCTGGGCGTCGATAATGCCCCGCTGGGCCAGCTGGCGAAGGCGCTCTACCGTGGGCGTGGCACTGATGCCATTGGCCAGGGCCAGCAGCCGGGCGCCGTCGACGAAGGGCCCCAGGCCCTGTGTTTTCAGGTCCAGGGTAGCGGTGCGCTCGCTGCCCTTGCGCGCCAGCACAAACTCCCGAAAGCGGCCCACTGGCGGGCGCTGGCGCAAGGCATTGCTGGCCATCATCCGCTGGAAAATGCCGTTATCCGCCACTTGCGCCAATAGCCGCTGCTGCAACCAGAAACCCGGCTCCGGGTCACCCCACACCGTTCGCACGTCGAAAAAGATGCTGGAAGCCAGCAGGTTTTCAGGGGTGGTTTCTCGCACAAAGGCCCCGAAGCGTCGCGACCATTCGGCGCGTGAAAGGCACAGTTCCGGGTTGCCGGCCATCACGTTCCCGGCACAGAGGGCAAAGCCGCAGTGGGCGAGCGCCTGGTTGATCTGGTGGGCCAGGGGCAGCAACTTGCCGCGCAACTCTGCGGCGTGCACGGCATCGTCGGCTTCAAACAACAGGCCGTTGTCCTGATCGGTATACAAGGTTTGCTCGTGCCGGCCCTCGCTGCCGAAGCTGAGCCAACTGAACGGGACGCCGGGATCGCCATACGCCGAAACCGTAAGCTCGATCACGCGGCATACGCTGTGGTCATTCAGCAGCGTCACGATCCGGGTGATTTGAATGGACGATGCGCCAAACGCAAGCATTCGCTCTACCAGCGGGCCGATGTCCTGGCGGATTGCAGTAAGGCTGTCGAGTGTTGGCGCGGTGCGGATGGCCCTGGCCAGGTGTACCAGGTCCACGCGCTGAAGCGAAAACAGGTCCCGCTCGGAGATCACGCCACATAGCCGCCCGTCCTTCACCAGGCACACATGGGCGATGTGCCGCTCGGTCATCGCCAGCGCGGCTTCAAAGGCGGTGGCGTCCGGTGACAGCGTGAACGGGGCGGTTACCATCCGTTCCGCTATAGGCTGGTTGAAGTTGGCGTCAGTCTGAGCCACAAGCTCGCGCAAATCGCGCAGGGTGAAAATGCCCACGGGCGCCTGCTCGGCATCCACCACCACAATGCTGCCCACTTGCTGCTCGTGCATGGCCTTGACCGCGAGCCTTACGGGCAGGCTGCTGTCGCAAGTCACGGGGTGGCGCAGGGCAAGATCGCCCAAGCGAGTGTTCAGTGAGTACTGGCTGCCGAGGGTTTCCGCGGCTTGCCGGCGCACTTGCCGATTGACCTGGTCCAGCAAGCTGCTGACGCCGCGCAAGGCGAAGTCTCTGAAGGGCGCTGACAGGGCAAACAGATGGATGAAGCTCGCTTTGGGCAGCCGCAGGCAAAAGGTGTCGTCACCCGCCAGGTGCTCGGTACGGGTAGCCCGCTCGCCCAGCAGCGCGGCCAGGGGGAAGCATTCGCCGCTGGCAATCTCGAAGGTGGTCTCGTTGCCGGCGCCAGCGCTTCTAGGGCGCTCACCCACCACACGGCCCTGTTTGACGATGTAGAAGTGCTCTACCGGGCCTTCATCAGGTTTGAGAATGCTTTCGCCGCTGGCGTAGAAGCGCAGGTGGCATTGTTCCACCAGGTAAACCAGGTGTGCCTGTTCCATCTGGCTGAAAGGCGCAAAGCGCTGGAGGAACTGCAGCGTGCCGTGCACGTTCTGCAGAACTGCGGTTTTTCCTGCCTGAACGTACGCGTCTGCCTTGCTCATGGTGTGTATCGTTTTTTTTATGTTCTGTGGTCATCGTCCGCCCGCTGGCTACTGCTGCCCATTGGACGTAAGTAGTAGGTATCGCTTGTGAAATATGCTTTTTTCCCGTTGGCAACCCGGGGGCTATGCTTCACCTTATGCACCCGACCTTGTAGGGCCGTGGCAGTTAGCCACGGCCTGTGGTCGTATGTTTGCATGTGACGGATGGCGAGGCTGATGTCTGATCTGGATATCCTCAGCGACGAGGAACGCGAGGCGCTCAATGAGCTTTTACGGGTGCCCACACTGGCGCCCCTGCGTGCGCTGGTGGTGGACGACGATCCGGATTCCCGCGACCTGCTAGCCGAAATACTCGCCTTGCACGGTATCGAGTGCACCACGGCGAGCAATGCCAGCACCGCGTTCGCCCTGCTGATGCAAGACCGTGGGCTGGGCTTGCTTATCACTGACTTGCGGATGTTTCCCGCCACGGGGCTGGACCTGATTCGGCAGATCCGCGAATCGGAGCGGGCTGCCCTTCCGATCATCATCATTTCGGGTGACGCTGCGGTGCAGGACGCGATCGAGGCCATGCATCTGAGCGTGGTGGACTTTCTTTTGAAGCCCATCGATGCCCACCAGTTGCTGCAGCTGGCCCGTCGAGAATTAGGTATTAGCTGAGAAATTTTAAGATTTATTGGCTATAACCATGTGCCTGCGCAGCCACAGCCGAAAAAATAAAAAATAGTTATAAAACAATGATCTATTGAGGCGTTTCCTGCTTGAGTTGCGAGCAACAGGTGGCACTGCCGCCGAAAAATACCCCTTCGAGGTGCAACCTTTGTTGCAACTCCTGCAAGGCACCGTTGCAAAGGCTGTATCGGTGCTGATATCTATGCTCCCGCAAAAATTAGAAACACAATGGGGAGCACCAAATGACCGTTAGCAACAAGGCCGCGCTTGGCGCGTTCGCCGTACTCAGCGCAAGCCTCCTGCCTTCGCTGGCACACGCCGATTTCATCAAGGACAGCAAGGCCACGCTGGCACTGCGTAACTTCTATTTCAACAATGATTATCGGGAGCAAACCTCCAGTGCCGGCAGCAAGCTGGCTGAGTGGGGGCAGGGGTTTGTGCTGGATTACAAGTCGGGATACACCGACGGCACCGTAGGCTTTGGCCTGGATGCGCAGGCACTGCTCGGGTTGACCTTGGACAGTGGCAGCGGCCGCCACCAGGGCAGCAGCATGATCCCGTCCGAGTCCAATGGTGACCCGGAGGATTCCTGGAGCCATGTGGGCGTGACCGGGAAAGCGCGTTTCTCCAAGACCGAAGTGCGCTACGGCAATCTGCAACCCAAGCTGCCAATCCTTGTTTCCAACGACGGTCGTGTACTGCCGCAAACCTTCGAAGGCGGCATGATCACCTCTAATGAAATCGACAAGCTCAAGTTGATAGCAGGTCGTCTCGAACATGCGGTGGGTCGCGCTTCCACCAACCGCACTGGGTTGGCGGTATCAGGTGGTACCCAGGAGAGCAACGAGTTCTGGTTCGGCGGCGGTGACTACCTCGTCAACGACCAACTGACCGTGCAGTACTACTACGCCAACCTTGAGGACTACTACAAGCAGCACTTCGCGGGCCTGGTACATGTGTACCCGATCAACAAGGACTCCTCGTTCAAGACCGACCTGCGTTACTTCAAGACCGACGCAGACGGCGCCAACGACTCGGCCGCCGGCCGTACCGCGGGCTACAAGCTGGGCGGCTACAGCAACGGCACCAACGGCAAGATCGACAACGATACCTGGAGCGCGATCTTCACCTACAGCCTGGGCGGCCATGCGTTCACGGCCGGTTACCAGAGCGTGTCGGACAACAGCAACTTCACGCAGTTGAATCAGGGCAGCCTGGCCAACGAAGGCGCTACCGGCACCAGCGTGTACCTGTTCACCGACCGATTGATCTCCAGCTTCATCCGTGCCGGCGAGCAAACCCGCTTCGGGCAGTACGCCTATAACTTCAGCGAGGTGGGCGTACCCGGCCTTACCGCCTCGGTCACCTACCTCAAAGGTACCGGCATCGAGGCCACCAGTGGCGGTAACACCAAGGAATGGGAACGCGACATCGCCGTTGACTACGTGATCCAGAGCGGCTCGTTCAAGGGCGTAGGCTTCGGCTGGCGTAACGGCATGCTGCGCACCGACGTGAGCGGCGACTACGACCAGGACCAGAACCGCCTGATCGTGAGCTACACCCTGCCGTTGTTGTAATAGAAGGCCCGGCCCGCTACGGGCCGGGCCGAACGCTGTAGCAGCCCGCCTTAACGGCGACCGGCCCGACAGGGCCGCTTGTGTCGGGGCGGCTTCGTCGCGAGCAGGCCAGCGTGGCCCGCCCTTCGCTGCTACAGGGTGGTGCGCTGTTGGGCCTTGTACTCCCGGCGCCGGCGGTGCAACACCGGTTCGGTGTAGCCATTGGGCTGTTTGGCGCCTTCGAGTACCAGCTCCAGCGCGGCCTGGAACGCGATGTTGCCATCGAAGCCCGGGGCCATTGGCCGGTAGGCCGGGTCGTTGGCGTTCTGCCGGTCTACTACCGGCGCCATCCGCTTCAGGCTTTCCACTATCTGAGCCTCCGTCACCACGCCATGGCGCAACCAGTTCGCCAACAGCTGGCTGGAAATGCGCAGCGTTGCGCGGTCTTCCATCAGGCCGATGTCGTTGATGTCCGGCACCTTGGAACAGCCCACGCCCTGGTCGATCCAGCGCACCACATAGCCGAGAATGCCTTGTGCGTTGTTATCCAGTTCATTGCGGATCTCATCCGCCGACCAGTCGGTGTTCGGCGCCAAGGGAATGCTCAGGATGGCGTCCAGTGAAGCGCGTTCACGCGTGGCCAGTTCGGCCTGGCGCGCGAAGACATCCACCTGGTGATAGTGCAGCGCATGCAAGGTGGCGGCGGTAGGCGAGGGTACCCAGGCGGTATTGGCGCCGGCTTTCGGGTGGGCAATCTTCTGCTCCAGCATGGCAGCCATCAGGTCTGGCATGGCCCACATGCCCTTGCCGATCTGCGCACGCCCTTGCAGGCCGCAAGCCAGGCCAACATCCACGTTCCAGTTTTCGTAGGCCGCGATCCAGGGCTGCGCTTTCATCTCGGCCTTGCGCACCATCGGGCCGGCTTCCATGGAGGTATGGATCTCGTCCCCGGTGCGGTCCAAGAAGCCTGTGTTGATGAACACCACGCGTTCCCGTGCGGCCTGGATGCACGCCTTCAGGTTTACGGTGGTACGCCGCTCCTCGTCCATGATGCCCATTTTCACGGTATTCGCAGGCAGGCCGAGTACGCCTTCCACGCGGACGAACAGCTCATTGGCAAAGGCCACTTCTTCCGGGCCGTGCATCTTCGGCTTCACGATGTACACCGAGCCGGTGCGGCTGTTGCGGCGGCTCCCGTTGCCTTTCAGGTCGTGGGTTGCCGCCAGGCTGGTGAACAGGGCGTCGAGAATCCCTTCCGGCACTTCGTTCCCGTGTTTGTCGAGCACGGCATCGATGGTCATCAGGTGGCCAACGTTGCGCACGAACAACAGCGAACGGCCGTGCAGGGTGAGCTCGCCGCCGCTTGCGGTGCGGTACACCCGGTCCGGGTTCATGGTGCGAGTGAACACCTTGCCCTGTTTGCTCACCTGTTCGGCCAGGTCGCCTTTCATCAGGCCAAGCCAGTTGCGGTAAACGATGACCTTGTCGTCCGCGTCCACGGCGGCAACCGAGTCTTCACAATCCATGATGGTGGTAAGCGCCGATTCCACCAGTACGTCTTTCACGCCCGCCGCGTCGGTCTGGCCGACAGGGCTTTGCGCGTCGATCTGGATTTCGAAGTGAAGCTGGTTGTGCTTGAGCAGCACGCCGGTGGGCGCCTCGGTGTTGCCCAGGAACCCTGCAAACTGCTCAGGGGCGGCCAATCCCACGCGTTCTCCGTTGGCCAGCGAAACCACCAGCGCATCGCCTTCAATGACATAGGCGGTAGCGTCGGCATGGGAACCGCTCGCCAAGGGCGCCGCTTGATCAAGGAAGGCCTTGGCAAAGGCGATTACCTTGGCGCCACGTGCCGGGTTATAGCCGCTGCCTTTTTCTGCGCCTTCGGCCTCGCTGATGGCGTCGGTGCCGTAAAGCGCGTCGTACAACGAGCCCCAGCGCGCGTTGGAGGCGTTCAAGGCGAAGCGCGCGTTCATCACCGGTACCACCAACTGCGGCCCGGCGAGGCGGGCGACCTCTTCGTCTACGCCTTGTGTTGTGGCGTGGAAGTCGGCCGGCTCTTCCAGCAGATAGCCAATCTCCTTCAAAAAGCTTTTATACGCGACCGGATCGTGCGGCTGGCCTTGACGTTCGCGATGCCAGCCGTCCAGCGTTGCCTGCAGCGCATCACGGCGCGCAAGCAGCGTGCGGTTCTTTTCGCCCAGCTCATGGATCACCCGATCGGCCCCGGCCCAAAACGCCTCGGCAGTAACGCCGCTGCCTGGAATGGCTTCGTTGTTCACGAAGTCCAGCAGTACCCTGGCAACCCGCAGGTCGCCTACGTTGACGTAATCGGTCATTGCTTGCCTCACTCTGTGCCAGTGGCGTCGAAGGACGAAATGGGTGTTATGTAGTGCTTTTTTCGCGATACTACATGAGCTGTTCCATAAGGCAAAACAAGACTGAACAGTCACGCTCCAAGGCTCTGTGGAAGCCGTTGCCGCCTCGCCGCCCAAGCATAACCCGGACAGTCGCCAGGCTGAAGTTTCTTGTCTGGTTGGTCAACAAATTACCTGGCATCAGCGGTATCGCCCTACAGGCCTATACTAGCGGTTCACTTCACAGGGAGACGCACCGTGGACCAACTGGTATTGACCGTATTGGCCCAGGACAAGGCCGGGCATGTGGAGCGCATCGCCAATTGCGTCGCCGAGCACCATGGCAACTGGCTCGAAAGCCGGATGGCACGAATGGCAGGGCAGTTCGCGGGCATTCTGCGGGTGGACGTGCCCGCCGCGAATCGAGCGGAACTGGTGGAAGCCCTCCAGCAACTGAGCACGCACGGTATACGGGTACTGGTGGAGCAAAGCAGCAGCGCCCAGAGCGAAGTGCTCAAGCGCGTGATCCTGAGCGTAACGGCCAATGACCGGCCCGGCATCGTGCGGGACATTTCCCGGGTGCTTGCCGCGCAGGGTGTGAACGTGGAGCGTTTATCCACAGACGCATCGCCCGCGCCAATGACCAATGAATTGCTGTTCACAGCCGAAGCCCAGTTGGCCGTACCAGAAACGGTCAACCTCGAAGTGCTGCAGGAAAGCCTGGAGGCGCTGGCGGATGAGTTGATGGTGGATTTGAAGCTGCGGCCCGAGCCTTGAAGGTTATTCATGGAAAACTTGAACGGGGCTGTGGATAAGCTGGGGGGTGACGGCTGCAGGCCAACAGTGGCGCGGGCTTCAGCGAACCGATCAAAAAACGAGCAATTTCAGGGGCTTGTGCACAAACCGCGTGGACCAGCCTGTGGATAAGCTTGGGAGACTCCTCTGAAAGCCACGCGGGCCAAGGCTTTCAGAGGGTTGATCATTTAATGACCAGCATTTCGGCGTAGTACTTGATACACGTCGACGCTATAAACAGCCAGCGCCAGCCAGATAAAACCAAAGGCCGTCAGGTTCGCCGCGCTGAGATGTTCGTCGTAAAAGGTCACTGCCAACAGCAATACCAGCGTAGGGGCTACATACTGGAGAAAGCCCAGTGTGGCGTAGGGTAAGTTGCGGGCTGCTGCGGTAAAGCACAGTAAAGGCACCAGCGTGACGGGGCCCGCTGCAACCAGCAGCAGCGCCACCGGTGTGCTCCAGAATGCGGGCTGGGCGGTCATGGCGTTGCTATGTAGCAGCAACCAGCCGAGTGCCAACGGCAGCAGCATCCAGGTTTCCACCAGCAAGCCTGGCAGGGCGGGTACCGGCGCCTGTTTGCGGATCAGCCCATAAAAGGCAAAGCTCAGCGCCAGCGCCAACGACACCCACGGCAGGCTGCCCACCAGCCACAATTGCTGCACTACACCGATAACCGCCAGGCCAACCGCCACCCACTGCAGGCGGCGTAGCCGCTCCCCCAGCAGCAACATCCCGAGCAGGACGTTTACCAACGGGTTGATGTAGTAGCCAAGGCTGGCCTCGAGCATGCGGCCATTGTTTACGGCCCACACGTACACCAGCCAGTTGCCAGCAATCAGGGTGCCGCTGGTCATGAGAATCAGAAACCGCTTCGGGTTATCCACAAGCGCTTTCCACCAACCCGGGTGCTTCCACACAAGGATGGTGACGACCGCAAATACGGCCGACCACAGCACGCGCTGGACGATGATTTCCATCGAGGGAACGCTTTGCAGGGTTTTGAAGTAGATGGGGAACAGCCCCCAGGTGATGTAGGCAATCAGGCCCAATACGTACCCGCGCCGCGGGTTGGCGGTTTGCATGGTGCTTCCTTGTGGTTTCTTGTGGTTCTACGGTGTTACGGGTGGGGCATTCAGAACAGCCGTAGCGGTTCTTCATTCAAGGCCGCGAGCTGCTCGCGCAGGGCCAGCACCTGGTCACCCCAATAGCGCTCGCTCCCGAACCAGGGAAAGCTGCGAGGGAACGCCGGGTCGTCCCAGCGGCGCGCCAGCCACGCGCTGTAATGCAGCAGGCGCAGGGCCCGCAGGGGTTCGATGAGGTTGAGCTCGCGTGGGTCGAAGTCGTTGAACTCGTTGTAGCCGTCCATCAGTTCGGCCAGCTGGCCGAGCTTTTCGTGTCGCTCGCCGGCCAGCATCATCCACAGGTCTTGAACGGCCGGGCCGGTGCGGCAGTCATCCAGGTCCACGAGGTGGAACACTTCTTCCCGGCACATGATGTTGCCGGGATGGCAATCGCCGTGCAGGCGAATGCTGGTGAACCGCGTGCTGGCAAATACAGCCTCGACCCGCTCCAGCAAATCCCGTGCTACCGAGGAATAGGCAGGCAACAGGCTTTTGGGGATAAACCCTCCATCCAGCAACGTGGCAAGGGAAGCACTGCCGAAGTTATCCACCGTTAGCGCTTCGCGTGCCTGGAAAGGGCGGCTGGCGCCTACCGCATGCAGGCGGCCCAGCAACTGCCCGAGGCGGTAGAGCTGGTCAAGGTTGCCAGGCTCCGGCGCCCTGCCGCCACGGCGGGGAAATAGCGCGAAACGAAAGCCGGCGTGCTCGAACAGGCTCACCCCGTCGCGCACCAAGGGCGCCACCACGGGCACCTCGCAGTCAGCCAGCTCAGCGGTGAACGCGTGTTCTTCCAGAATTGCCGCATCGCTCCAGCGGCCAGGCCGGTAGAACTTGGCGATCAGCGGCTCGCTGTCCTCGATCCCGACCTGATACACGCGGTTCTCATAGCTGTTGAGGGCCATTACACGCGCATCGCTCAGGTACCCGATGCTTTCGATGGCATCAAGTACCCGGTCGGGCGTAAGTGTGTCGAAGGGGTGGGACATTTCAGCTCCTGGGTGCGCCTGGCTTCACATGGTAGCGCAGACGCCTGTGCTCAGGTGCCTATCAATCCGCCGTCTTCACGGGTAATGACCATTACGGACGAACGCGGCTTGCCGTTGGGCAGGTGCTCGGGGAACGTCGAGCCGCCGTTTTCGCCGGGGTGCTGGATGCCTACGAACATCGTGCGGTAGTCGGGCGCGAACGCGATGCCGGTCACCTCACACCCTACTGGGCCTACCATGAAGCGGCGGATTTCACCGGTAGCCGGGTCAGCCGCCAGCATCTGGTTATTGCCCATGCCGGCGAAGTCGCCCGTGTTGCTCATGTCGCCATCGGTCAGTATCCATAGGCGGCCGCTGGCGTCGAAGCCCAAGCCATCGGGGCTGTTGAACATGTTTAGCGCGGTAATGTTCGCGGAGCCACGCTTGGCGCCGTCCGGGTGGGCAGCCGGGTTGCCCGCCACCACGAACAGGTCCCACTCGAACGCCAGGGCCCCGTGGTCATCGGCCTGGGGCTTCCAGCGCAGGATCTGCCCATACACGTTTTTCTCCCGAGGGTTGGGCCCGCCTACCGGCTGGCCGTCTTCGCCACGCTTGATGTTATTGGTAAGCGTGCAATACACCTGGCCGTCCAACGGGCTGACCACTATCCACTCGGGGCGGTCCATGCGTGTAGCCTTCAATGCCGTAGCGGCAAGCCGCGCATGTACCAGCACCTGGGCCTGGCTGGCGAACCCGCTGGCGGCGTCCAGCCCGGGCTGACCATGGGTAAGCGCTACCCATTCACCCTTGCCTTTGGGATGGTTCGCGTCGCCATTGCCCGCATCGAAGCGCGCCACATACAGCGTGCCGTGATCGAGCAAGTCCCGGTTGGCCGCGGGATTGGCAGGGTCGATCCGGTCACGGCTCACAAACTTGTAGATGAACTCGCCGCGTTCGTCATCGCCCATGTACACCACGGCGCGGCCATCGCGGGTTGCACTCACGGCCGCGTTTTCATGCTTGAAGCGCCCAAGGGCCGTGCGTTTCACCGGCGTGGACTTCGGGTCGAACGGGTCGATTTCCACCACCCAGCCGTGGCGGTTCAGTTCATTGGGGGTGCGTGACACATCAAAGCGTTCGTCGTGAGGGTGCCAGCCGATCTCCTTGCTGGCCGGGGCCAGGCCGTAACGCTTCTGCGCCGCGTCCAGTGGCTGATCGGGCTGGGTGCAGCCGAAGCAGTCGGTGAAGTTCTCTTCGCACGTAAGGTAGGTGCCCCAAGGGGTTTTGCCATTGGCGCAATTCTGGAAGGTGCCCAACACCTTCACGCCGCTGGGGTCGACGGCGGTCTTGAGTAACGCATCGCCGGCTGCCGGGCCACTGAAGCGCAACGGGCTGTTGCCATGGATTCGGCGGTTGTAGGGGGAGCCCTGCACGAATTGCCAGCGGCCGTCCTGACGGCGTACTTCGATCACCGAAACGCCTTCCACGGCCAGTGCCTTCTGCACCTCGGCGGCTGAACCAGGCATGCCGCCGTGCTCGAACAGGTAGCGGTAGTTGGTGTATTCGTTATTGATGGCCATCAGGGCGCGGTTGGGGTCGTCCGGGAACGGAAAGAAACTCATACCGTCGTTGTTGTCGCCAAACTGGCGGGCATGGGTGTCCGCATCGGCACGGCCACTGGGGTCGAACGCAGGGCTGTCGGCATGCAAGGGCTGGCCCCAGCTGATAAGCACCTGGGCCTGGTAGCCCGGCGGGAGCGTGACGGTGTCGGTGGTGGCGGCGGTGATCGGGTCGAAGCCCAGCAAGGCGCTGCCGGCCTTTTCCACAGCCTGGGCCAGCGTGCTGCGAGCCAGTAGGCCGCCGCCTAAAAACATCGCAGCCCCGCATAGCGCGCCGGCACCGATGAAGCGCCGGCGGCTCAGGCCTACGTATCGCTCCAGATCAGTGGGGCGGTTATCTTCTTGATAGTGTTCCATGGTCAGGCTCCCGGCGGTTCAGCCAGCCACGTTAACCATGCACGATGAAGTTTTTGTTACTTAAGTTTCAGAAAGGCCGGCCCAGCAACACCGAGCCGGGCTCGAAGCTGACGGCAACCTGGGTACCGTTTTCCAGGCCAAGCGTGTGCCGGGTGGTGTTATCCACAAGCGCGCACAGGGTTTGCCCGTTGGGGAGGTTCATCCGTACTTCGCTGGAGCCGGCGTCGGTTGGCTCGATGGATTCGACCTGGGCGGCCAACCGGTTGGCCGTTGCGTCGCAGGGGGCATGCAGATCATGCACAGTCAGCCAGCCGGCTTTCATCAGGGCTACCACGTGGGCGCCGGGGGTGAGGTGCAGCCGATGGGTGCTCTCACGGGTAATGGCCGCGCAGATGTGCAGGCCCCCGCCGAGGTCCAGACGAACCCGATCGTGCGCGCCATCTTCCTCGACGCAAGCCACGGTGCCTGCCAGCTGGTTGCGTGCGCTGGTCTGGAGCATCAGCCGGCCTAGCAGGTCGAGGTCGGCACTGTCCTCGGCGGCTTCGAGCACCTGCGCCTGCAAGGCTTGCAGCCGCTGATACAGGCGCAACAGGCGCTGGCCTTCTTCGCTTAGGCGCGCGCCGCCGCCACCTCGGCCGCCAACGCTGCGCTCGACCAGAGGCCGGGCGGCGAGGTTGTTCAATTCATCGATCGCATCCCACGCGCCCTTGTAGCTCAGCCCTGCGGCCTTGGCGGCCCGGGTGATCGAACCCTGTTCGGCGATGTGCTGCAACAGGGCAATGCGCTGCGGGCGATGGGACAGGTAATGGGACAATGCGGCAGGTAGCGACATGGTAACGGTACGAGAGGGGCAAAGCCGAGACCTTGCGCCCCTGCCTTCGAGCCGTCAAGCGCAGGGCGGCGCTGGCGTGCGGGCCAGGCAGTACACATCTACCCGGCTAGCCCCGGCCTGGCGCAGCAGCGTGGCAAGCGCCTTTACCGTCGCGCCGGTAGTAACCACGTCATCCACAAGCGCCAGGTGCAACCCTTTCACCGTGGCCTCCGGTGCCAGGGAAAAAGCGCCCTGCAGGTTGCGTTGGCGCTCCGCCAGGTTCAAACCCTGCTGGGAGCGGGTGTCGCGCGTGCGCAATAACATACGGCTATCCCCCGTGAGCCCCAGCGCAGCGGCCAGCCACTCGGCCAGCAGCTGCCCTTGATTGAAGCCACGGCTTCGCAGCCGCCGCGCCGACAGCGGAACCGGCAGCAAACGGTCGGGCCGCGGCAGGCCTTCGGCATAACGGTGGTCGAGCCAGGCCGCCATCCGATGGCCGAGCAGGTGGCCCATGGGCCGGTCTGCCTGATGCTTGAAGCGTTTGATCGCGGCATCCAGCGGAAAGTCATACGTCCAGGGTGTTTCCACGCATTCGAATGGGGGCGGTGACCATTGGCAGGCTGAACAGGCGGGGCCGTCGAAAACCAGCGGCAGCGCACAGTGTACGCACGCGGCACCCGCCCACGGCAGGTCGCCTTCACAGCCGCTGCACAGTGGATAGGGGTTGTCGCCCTCACCCCCGCACAGATAACAGCGTTGATTAAATTTTGAGCATATGTCGACCAACAGGTCGCGTAGCGGTTGACAGCGCATAAGGCCTTCCTTGACCATTTGTTTCATACCGTGACCCGCCCGGCGTTCGCCTGGGCATCCCAGCATAGAACAAGGAACCCCCCGATGAGCGCCAGCCTGCAAAGCCCGCTGCGTCATGACTGGACGTTGGCCGAAGTAAAGGCCCTGTTCACCCAGCCGTTCAACGACCTGCTGTTCCAGGCTATGAGCGTTCACCGCGCGCACTTCAACCCTAACGAGGTTCAAGTGTCCACGCTGCTGTCGATCAAGACCGGCGCCTGCCCCGAGGACTGCAAGTACTGCCCGCAATCCGGCCACTACAACACCGGCCTGGAGAAGGAAAAGCTGCTTGAAGTACAGAAGGTGCTCGAGGAAGCCGCGCGCGCCAAAGCCATTGGCTCTACCCGCTTTTGCATGGGCGCCGCCTGGAAGCACCCTTCGGCCAAGGACATGCCCTATGTGCTGGAGATGGTCCGCGGCGTGAAAGCGCTGGGCCTGGAAACCTGCATGACCCTGGGTAAGCTGGACCAGGAGCAGACCGTGGCGCTGGCCCAGGCCGGGTTGGACTATTACAACCACAACCTGGACACCTCGCCAGAGTTCTACGGCAGCATCATTACTACTCGTACCTACGGCGAGCGCCTGCAAACCCTGGCGTACGTACGTGACGCGGGCATGAAGATCTGCTCGGGTGGCATTCTGGGCATGGGTGAGTCGCTGGACGACCGCGCCGGGCTGCTCATCCAGCTGGCCAACCTGCCAGAGCACCCCGAGTCGGTGCCGATCAACATGCTGGTGAAGGTCGCCGGCACCCCGCTGGCCAACGCCGAAGACATCGACCCGTTCGACTTCATCCGTATGCTGGCCGTGGCCCGTATTCTGATGCCGCAATCCCACGTGCGGTTGTCTGCCGGGCGCGAGCAGATGAACGAGCAGATGCAGGCCCTGGCTTTCATGGCCGGCGCGAACTCCATCTTCTACGGCGACAAACTCCTCACCACCGCCAACCCGCAAGCCGACAAGGACATGCAGCTGTTCGCCCGCCTGGGTATTCGCCCGGAAGCCCGCGAAGAGCACGATGACGAGGTTCATCAGGCGGCGATCGAGCAAGCGCTGGTGGAGCAACGCAGCGGCGAGCTGTTCTATGACGCAGCGTCTGCCTGAGGCATGGCAGCGGACCTTCAGGCGCGCATTGCCGATCGGCTGAGCGAGCGGCGCGCCAACAGCCTGTATCGCCAGCGGCCCTTGCTGGGCAGCCCGCAGGGGCCCGAAGTGATCGTGGACGGCCAGCCGTTGCTGGCGTTCTGTAACAACGACTACCTGGGCCTGGCCAACCACCCGGAGGTGATCGCTGCCTGGCGCAGCGGCGCCGAGCGCTGGGGCGTTGGGGGCGGTGCGTCGCACTTGGTGATTGGCCACAGCGCCCCCCACCATGCACTCGAAGAAGCCTTGGCGGACCTCACCGGCCGGCCGCGCGCCTTGCTGTTTTCCACAGGCTATATGGCCAACCTTGCCGCAGTCACCGCGCTGGTGGGGCAGGGCGACAGCGTATTCGAAGACCGGCTTAACCATGCCTCGCTGCTGGATGCCGGCTTGTTGAGCGGCGCGCGGTTTTCGCGGTATTTGCACAACGACCCCACCAGCTTGGCAACCCGGCTGGAAAAAGCGCCTGCTGACGGTGCCTCGCTGGTGGTCACGGACGGCGTGTTCAGCATGGACGGCGATGTTGCCGAGCTGCCGGCGCTGGCGCAGGCAGCCAAGGCCCGCAACGCTTGGTTGATGGTGGACGATGCGCACGGTTTCGGCGTGCTGGGGGCGCAGGGAGGCGGGGTAGTGGAGCATTTCGGCCTGGGGCTGGATGACGTACCGGTACTGGTCGGCACCTTGGGCAAGGCGTTCGGTACCGCGGGCGCCTTTGTGGCCGGCAGCGAGGCGCTGATCGATTACCTGGTGCAGTTCGCCCGCCCTTATATCTACACCACCAGCCAGCCGCCCGCGCTGGCCTGCGCCACGCTTAAAAGTGTGGAGTTGGCGCGCTATGAAGGCTGGCGGCGGGAGCACTTGGCTGCGCTGGTGCGGCAATTCCGTAGAGGCGCCGAAGCGTTGGGGCTTACCCTGATGCCCAGCGACACGCCCATCCAGCCGATCCTGCTTGGCGACAGCGCACGGGCCATGGCCTGGTCCCGGCGGTTGCGCGACCAAGGCTTGCTGGTCACCGCCATACGCCCGCCCACCGTGCCGGCGGGGAGTGCGCGTTTGCGGGTGACCCTGTCTGCGGCGCACACAGAAGCGCAGGTAGCCCGGTTGCTCGATGGCCTGGCGGCTTGCCAGGCACTCCCGGAGCTGGGCAATGAGTGAAACGCTTGCCCTATTGCCGGGGTGGGGGCTTGGCCCGGCAGCGTTGGAACCTCTGGCCACGGCATTGGGCGCAGTGCGGCCGCAGGCGACAGTCACGGTTTATTCGTTACCTGACTCAGGTGACCCTGAGCAAGCGCTGGCGGAGCTTGACCACGCCATTCCCCTGGGCGCGTGGCTGCTCGGTTGGTCCCTCGGCGGCATGCTGGCAGTGAAGCTGGCCGAACGCCGAGCTCGCGCTTGCCCGGGTGTCATCACGTTCGCCAGCAATGCGTGTTTCGTGGCGCGCCCCGGCTGGCCCGCTGCCATGGCCCCGGAGGCGTTCGAGGCCTTTTCAAGCCATTGCTCGGCAGACCCGGCCGGTACACTCAAGCGTTTCGGCTTGCTATGTATTCAAGGCAGCCAACGCGGGCGCGCCCTGCTTAAAGGCCTGAACCTCGACACCACCTACGCCACGGCCCAAGGCTTGGCACTGCTGGCTGCGTTGGATAACCGCAGCGCATTACAAGCGATCAGCCTGCCGCAGCTGCATGTTTATGCCAACGCGGACGCGCTGGTGCCGACGGGTGCCGCATCGGCAATCGGGCACGTTGCCTCCGCGGCCTGTATCGAGGCATTTGAGGGCAGCCATGCGCTGGTGCTGGAAGCGCCTGACGTATTGGCTAGCCGGGCATGGGCATTTATCGAGGAAGCGACCTATGAATGACGCGACGGCGACGTTGCCGGACAAACGCCAAGTGGCGGCGTCGTTCTCACGCGCTGCCCATACCTATGACAGCGTGGCG
The DNA here is from genome assembly GCF_058145875.1 of Pseudomonas sp. 3MAES_34.3B. Classification (NCBI taxonomy): domain Bacteria; kingdom Pseudomonadati; phylum Pseudomonadota; class Gammaproteobacteria; order Pseudomonadales; family Pseudomonadaceae; genus Pseudomonas; species Pseudomonas sp. 3MAES_34.3B. Next base: position 465,620 of record NZ_CM176960.1, read on the forward strand.
GGCTTGCAGCGTGACGTGGGCGAGCATTTGCTGGCACTGGTTGAAGGCGCATCGGCCCCCGCCCGCTGGCTCGACCTGGGCAGCGGCACGGGTTACTTCAGCCGTAAACTGGCCCAGCGCTGGCCGGATGCCGACGGGCTGGCGGTGGACATTGCCGAGGGCATGCTCACCCATGCGCGCACTCAGGGTGGCGCCCGCTGGTATACGGCGGGAGACGCGGAAAGCCTGCCCTTGCGCGACGGCTGCGTGGACCTGATATTCACCAGCCTGGCCGTGCAATGGTGCGAAGACTTCACCAAAGTGCTGGCCGAAGCCCATCGGGTGCTGCGCCCGGGCGGTCGGTTCGCGTTCGCCAGCCTGTGCACCGGCACTCTGGGTGAACTGCGGGCGAGTTGGGAAGCCGCAGACGGCCAGGTACACGTGAACCGCTTCCGTCGGTTCGAGGCGTATCAACAGCTGTGCGACCACAGCGGCCTGCGGGTGGAAACACTGGTTTGTAACCCGCACGTGTTGCACTACCCCGACGTTCGCGGGCTTACCCACGAACTGAAAGCATTGGGTGCCCATAACCTCAACCCCGGGCGCCCCGGTGGGCTCACCGGCCGCGCGCGTATTGCCGCGATGGTCGCCGCCTACGAACGCTTTCGCCAACCGGCCGGCCTGCCCGCCACGTATCAGGTGGTGTATGGGGTGCTAAGCAAGCCATGACAAAGGATCACACCATGAAACACGCCTATTTCATCGCCGGCACGGACACCGAAGTGGGCAAGACCACCATTTCCGCTGGGTTGCTCCAGGCGGCGAGGCGCAACGGCTGGAGCACCTTGGGTGCCAAGCCGGTGGCGTCCGGCTGTGATCTCACGCCGGGCGGCCTGCGTAATAGCGATGCCTTGGCCTTGATAGCCGAAAGCACGCTCCAGCTGCCTTATAGCGCCATTAACCCGTTCGCGTTCGAGCCGGCCATCGCCCCGCACATTGCCGCACAGGAGGCAGAGGTGGCCTTGACGGTGCAGGCGGTGTTGCCCGCGATGCGCAAGGTGCTGGCACAGCCCGTTGACTTCACCTTGATTGAAGGGGCCGGCGGGTGGCGCGTGCCGTTGGCCGGGCAGGACAACCTGTCAGACCTTGCCATCGCACTCGGCTTGCCGGTCATCCTCGTGGTGGGCGTGCGGTTAGGTTGCATCAACCATGCGGTGCTCACCGCCGAAGCCATCGCCCGAGATGGCCTGGCGTTGGCGGGATGGGTTGCGAACATCGTCGATCCCCGCACGTCGCGGTTGGAAGCCAATCTGGCAACCCTCGCGGAGCGCCTGCCTGCACCGTGCATCGGCCAGGTGCCTCGCTTGCCGAAAGCCGATGCCGCCGCAGTCGCCGACCATCTGGACCTCAGCCGCCTCGCCTGACCAGCGTCGCTTTACGGCGACGCGGAACGGCGTACACTGATGGCCAATAGCCAATTAGCAACAGGACAGTGCCATGCAGATTTCGTCCGCCATGACCTCCGGCCTCAGCGCCATCCAGGCCGCCAGCACCCGTTTCGACAACGCCGCCGCTAAAGTGGCCGGCGTGGCCAACGATAGCCCGGCGCTCACCCAGTCCACCGGCTACCAGGCGCAACGCCTCAACGCCGTGGATGCCAGCCAGCAGACCGACCTCGCCGCGCTTACCGTTCAGATGACCCAGGCTGCCTTGCAGGTAGAGGCTGGGGCCAAAGTGGAAAAGGCCTCGGATCGGGCGCTGGGCACGATGATCGATACGTACGCTTGAAGTGTGTTGCACTGGCTTTTTTATTTAAGAACCGGTACAGGCGCCTTCCAGGCGTCTAGCTGGATACAAAGTTCCTTATCGTCAATTTTCTTGCAAGGCCAATTGTGGTTAATGTAATGGTCGGGTTTGAAACATAAGTTTTCGTTGTTGACCCATAATGAAGGCCCCCTTGTCCCGGGCTTTCTAAGTTTGGGGCAGTCAAAATAGTCGGAGTATGACGAGAAGAGGGTAGTTAAGATAATCGCGCTAGGAATTATACTTAGGCAACTATAAATTGTGGCTTTAAGCATAACATTTTGGAAGGTGTCAAGAAAGCTCCCTTCCTTTGGGTTAAATTGTTTACCAGTCCAGGCTGCTATGCTTATGGCTGGTATTCCAAGTATGGAAATGAGTAGCATAGGTAGCATTATTATTGCTGAGAAGGGGAGTTCTATCACCGGCGCCCCTCTCTTTAAACCATCATAGAATAAATAAATTTCTGTCCATGATAGATAAACGAGAAAACCTGCCAAGAGCAGCATGCCCGGAATAAAGCCCGCGGCTATCATTCTCAGCTTGGTGGGTGACGGTTCTACTGGATAAGACTTATGCCTGGCCATGGGTGCCTAGAATTCAAAAAATATCGGTGCTTCGGTATGGATAGTTCTGTTGAATCGTCACATGTGAATCAATATTTATCGATCTTTTATCTAGGGCATGTGCAGGCTGATCAATACGATCGACAAGATCATCGTCCGTCTACCTGAATGCATACGTCCTTTCCATTCACTGCCTTGCACGGCCAGTTATCGTTTATGTAGTGGTCGGGCTTGAAGCATGCGCGATCGTCGTTTACCCAATAGATCTGTCGAGTGGTGCCTGGAACATATAGCTTTCCGCAGGGCAAATAACCTCTTGCAAGCAGTATTATAGTTATAATAATAACGGCCGCTGGTACTAAGTAAATAAGTGCCTTGAATGCCACTGTAAACATTAAATTTTGAAATTTAAATAGCCCTGATCCCTTCGGTGGATCAAATTTTTTTCCTGTATATGCTGCAACTATAGCGGAAGTAGTCGCTAGAGCAAAAATAGGTAGCGCCGCTAGGAAAACGAAAACTATATATTGAGTTTCTACGACTAGAGCTTCGCGCTGAAGTCTCCCGTAGAGTTGAATTAAGAATTTGATTAGCCAGTGAAGGGAAAGGCTAATCATGAACAGCATGAATGGGATAAACGCCGTAGCGATTATTCGGGTTTTGGCAGATAGCTTTTGTGAATAGTGGTGTTTGGCTCTTAATGTCATCAGGCTATAGTCCTGGAATATTAAAAAAGCCAGGCAGGCGGGGGAGGCGGGGAGGCGCAGGCCAGCCTGAAGGATATATACCCTCATATTGTATTTTTTGTAGCGCCCATTTTTTAGTTTTCTCTAGAAAGTGTTCCGTTGCGCTCGACGCAATGCCATTGCCTATTTTTGTAGTATATTGTTGCAGGTCAACTTTTCTGATCTCGGTAAATTTTAACTTTAGGTTGTGGAGGTTTTCAACTCCGTAGCGGAGACCGGCCTTCACCGATTTCTTCACGCCATAGTCGGTATCCAGGGTATTCAACGAATACCCTACGGCGAACACTATGAATGCCCCTGCTGCAACGGGTAGGAGAACGGTGCCAACCCAAGCAGCCACGATAACCGCCACAGCATAACCAACCGCCGAAGCAATCCCTGCCTTCACGAGCTCCACCCCAATCCCTGCAAATAAGTCACTCATTACCGCTTCGTCATTAAACACCCATTCCAAAACTTCAATACCGACCGCTACATAGCAGGAGAGTTTGAAGCCGGAGATGGAAGTTCCTCTTATGCCGTACTTCCCGATTCCCATCTCGACGAGCTGAGGATTACGAATACCGTAGCGCGTCCCTTTGAGCTTGTTTCGCAGGCCGGGTAAGCCGGTTAGCACTAAATACTGCCGTCCGTTGTGGGTCGATATCTTGACCTTGGTACCGAAGCCGCCAATATCACGATAAAACTTCGCAAAGTTGTAAAGATCATATACACCCAATGCACTCGGAACGCCTGCATTCGTATTTACATATTCATGAATCGTCCCGTTATAGGCAGCCTGTGTTTTGCCCCAGGCGCCATCCAGTAAGCCGGGCTGAGTCCGGGTACATATTTGGGGTGCCTTGGTTGGGGTTGGCACCGTGGTGAAAGGGGGGATGCGTGTGACGGGCCCGTCCATGGGCAGGATGATCAGTTCACGCTGGTTTTCGTCGAGTTCGCGGTCCAGCTGTTCGAGCTGGGCATTGCTGGGGCTCATGACGGGCTTTCCTTGTCGGCATGGCTGTTGGCTGGGTTGGCAGCCTTGGAAGGGACGGAGCCTACAGGCAGGGCTTGTCGATTTCAAACGGATGGGATCCGCTTATAACGGCCTTTGTCTCTGATGCCCGATGTCCTTCGGATGCCTTGAAAGGCCTGTCTTAGAGGCGTTTTAGAGGATTAGGCGAGAAGTTGACCGGCCGCGAAGCCCCAAGCTGCTTGCAACATTTCCTGACGCTTTTTGGTAACGTTTTATTGACGCTCTACGCCTAGGAGCGGTTCCATGGGGCCGTTTCGATAGGCGCAGGAAGCTCATCATGATTATGGAAAACCTTGGGTCATTGCTTACCCAGGAAAATCGCTTGTTCACGTTTCATTCGCCATTGCCTTCCCACCAGGTGCTGCAACTGCTGCGGTTCGAAGGGCGAGAGGCGATGTCCGAGCTGTTCCGCTTCAATGTGCAGCTGATAGCCCACGATCCCAACATCGAGCTGAAGAAGCTGATCGGGCAGCAGGTGCGGATTGGCATCACCTTGGCCGATGGCAGCATCAGGTACATCAGCGCGCTGGTGTCGAACTTTGTTCATGTGGGTGTCGATGAACAGGTCGCGCATTACCAAGCCGAGCTGGTGCCATGGCTATGGGTGCTCAGCCGCCGCCGCGATTCCCGTATCTTCCAGGACAAGACCACCGAGGAAATCGTGAGGGAGGTACTGGCCCATTACCCCGCCTTGGCCGACTACGAATTCCGCTTGAGTAAGCCGCTCAAGCCTGTGAGCTATTGCACGCAGTACGAGGAAACCGACCTTAATTTCGTTCTGCGGCTGCTGGAAAACGAGGGCCTGTTCTTCATATTCCAGCATCGCGAAGACGGCCACCGCCTGATCATTGCCGATGACAGCGACCGGCTCAAGCCGCTGGTGGCGCAACCGGTAATCCGCTACCACGGCGCGTCTGCTGTTGAAACCGAGGATTCGATCACCGAATGGTCGGGCGCTCGGCATTTCCAGCCGAGCGCCTTGTCACTGAAAACCTTCAACTACAAATACCCCAGGGACTCGAATTGGATTCATTTGAAATCGATCAATGAACAAGGCGACGTTGGCGAACTGGAGGTCTTCCAGTACGAAGGCCTCTATGGTTATGCCAATCTCGAAGCAGGGGATGCCAAGGCAAGGCACCGGCTGGAGGCAATGGAAGTCCAAGGCAAGGTATTCGACGGCAAGAGCACCTGCCGGGCAATGGAGCCCGGCCATACCTTCGAACTCACGCAACACTACGATCATGACAATGGCCAACTCGAAGACCGGCACTTCCTGCTGCTTGCGGTAGACCACTATGGCCACAATAACTACAGCAACCAAGGTGGGGCCGGTTATAGCAACACCTTTACCTGTATCCGCCGCAAGATTCCGTTCCGGCCAAGCCTCGATACGCCCAGGGGCGTGATCAGCGGGCCGCAGACCGCGATCGTGACCGGGCCCCGTGGCGAGGAGATCTTCACAGACGAACTGGGAAGGGTGAAGGTGAGGTTTCATTGGGATCGCAATGGTACGCTCGATGACCGCAGTTCGTGCTGGATTCGTGTAGCGCAGGCTGCTGCCAGTGGCGGCTTCGGCAGCATCCAGATTCCGCGGGTGGGTGACGAGGTGATCGTGGCCTTCCTGGACGGCAACCCTGATCGCCCGTTGATCATCGGTAGCTTATACAACGGTATCAACTCGCCGCCTTGGGCGCTGCCAGCGCAAAAGACACAGAGCGGCTTCCTCACGCGCTCGATCAAGGGCAGCGCCCGTACGGCAAACGCCTTGCGGTTCGATGACAAGACCGGTGCCGAACAGGTCCTTGTGCATGCTCACCGTAATTTGGATATCAGCGTCGAGGCGGACGAAAGCCGCTCTGTAGGTGGCAATCGCAGGACGATCGTTAGTGGGAGGCAGTCGGAGATCATCAAGCTGGAAAGCAGCGTGATCGTCGAGGACGGCAACTATTGCGTCTCGGTCGAACAGGGCGTGCTAGCGCTCAAGGCTACAACGGCCATCAGCCTGGAGGTGGGTTCGAGCAAGTTGGTAATGCACCCCGATGGGCGGATTCTGTTATCCGGTGTAACGGTCGATATAAAAGGATCGACCGCCATCAATCTCAATTAAAGCCTTTCACCAGCGCGACAGTCGATCAGCGGCCCAGTCATGGCCCTTGACAACCCATCTGGCATAAACGTATGTTTCAAACACCTGTTTGACGCGTCCGCCGCGGGTGGATGAGTCGATTATTTGCGGTTCACCTCCCTACCGGATTCAGCACAGAGGTTTTCGTTATGCCCGACTACAAGGCCCCCTTGCGTGATATTCGCTTCGTTCGCGATGAGCTGCTCGGCTATGAAGCGCACTATCAAAGCCTGCCTGGCTGCCAGGATGCTACCCCGGACATGGTCGATGCCATCCTGGAGGAAGGCGCCAAGTTCGCCGAGCAGGTGCTGGCCCCGCTGAACCGTGTAGGCGATCTCGAAGGCTGCACCTGGTCCGAGGGCGGGGTAAAAACGCCGACGGGCTTCAAGGAAGCCTACAAGCAGTTCGTTGAAGGCGGCTGGCCAAGCCTGGCTCATGACGTGGACCACGGTGGCCAAGGCCTGCCCGAGTCGCTGGGCCTGGTCATCAGCGAACTGGTGGGCACCGCCAACTGGTCCTGGGGCATGTACCCCGGCCTGTCCCATGGCGCGATGAACACCATCTCCGCCCATGGCACCCCGGAACAGCAGCACACCTACCTCACCAAGCTGGTGTCCGGCGAGTGGACCGGCACCATGTGCCTCACCGAGCCTCATTGCGGTACTGACCTGGGCATGCTGCGCACCAAGGCCGAGCCTCAGGCCGACGGCAGCTACAAGGTCAGCGGCACCAAGATCTTCATCTCCGCCGGCGAACATGACATGGCCGATAACATCGTCCACATCGTACTGGCTCGCCTGCCCGATGCCCCGGCTGGCACCAAAGGCATCTCGCTGTTCATCGTGCCCAAGTTCCTGCCCAACGCCGAAGGCGGCGTGGGCGAGCGCAACGGTGTGTCCTGTGGCTCGCTCGAACACAAGATGGGCATCCACGGTAACGCGACCTGCGTGATGAACTTCGACGGCGCTACCGGCTACCTGATCGGCGCGGCGAACAAAGGCCTGAACTGCATGTTCACCTTTATGAACACCGCTCGCCTGGGTACCGCCCTGCAAGGCCTGGCCCATGCCGAGATCGCCTTCCAGGGTGGCCTGAAATACGCCCGTGACCGCCTGCAGATGCGCTCGCTTACCGGCCCGAAGGCGCCAGACAAAGCCGCTGACCCGATCATCGTCCACCCAGACGTACGCCGCATGCTGCTGACCATGAAGGCATTCGCCGAAGGCAACCGCGCCATGGTGTACTTCACTTCCAAGCTGGTCGACATCGTCAAGTACAGCCAGGACGAAGAAGAGAAGAAGCACGCTGACGGCCTGCTGGCCTTCATGACCCCGATCGCCAAGGCGTTCATGACTGAAGTAGGCTTCGAAGCGGCCAACCATGGCGTGCAGATTTACGGCGGCCACGGCTTCATCGCCGAGTGGGGCATGGAGCAGAACGTTCGCGACAGCCGCATTTCCATGTTGTACGAAGGCACCACCGGCGTTCAGGCGCTGGACCTGCTGGGGCGCAAGGTATTGATGACCCAGGGCGAAGCGCTCAAGGGCTTCACCAAGATCGTGCACAAGTTCTGCCAGGCTCAGGAAGGCAACGAAGCCGTGAAGGAATTCGTGACGCCGCTGGCCCAGTTGAACAAGGAGTGGGGCGAGCTCACGATGAAAGTCGGTATGGCTGCCATGAAGGATCGCGAAGAAGTGGGCGCGGCCTCCGTGGATTACCTGATGTACTCGGGCTACGCCTGCCTGGCGTACTTCTGGGCGGACATGGCCCGCTTGGCTGCGCAGAAACTGGCCGAAGGCACTTCCGAAGAAGCCTTCTACACCGCCAAGCTGCACACCGCGCGCTTCTACTTCCAGCGCATCCTGCCGCGCACCCGCACCCATGTGGCTGCGATGCTGTCGGGCGCAAGCAACTTGATGGCCCTGGAAGAAGCGGCGTTCGATCTCGGCTACTGATACTGCCCGCTGCTCCCAAAGCCGCTACCTTCGCAGGTAGCGGCTTTTTTGTTGCTCGCAAAAAGGTGTTCTCCATGCTCCAGGCCAACCAAGGGAATGTAAGCGCCGGCTTTTGGTCCGACCTTTGACGGGTGCCTCATTCTTTAAGAGGCACGGCCGATACAAATAAAGGCACAATGCCACATACCATTTGCTGGGCCGGAGCCAGTTCCTTTGCCGCGTTCATCCGCCTATCGCTATAGCCACTTTTTGCCGTCCGCCCTGTTGTTGCTGGCGGGGTTGGCTGCAGCCTATGTACGTGACCTGAGCACATTCTTCACCTCCCTTTTCAACGTGCTGCCTACGTTGGTGCTGCTGTTGGGTGGCGCCTACTGCGCGGTGTACCGCCGCCAGCGTGAGCTGTTCCTGATGGTCACGGTATATGTTGCCTATTTCCTGCTGGACACCCAGACCGACTATTACCGCGACAACGGCAAGGTGCGCGATGACGCCGCGGTGATCTTCCACCTGTGTTGCCTGTTATTGCCCCTGCTCTACGGCTTGTTCGGCGCCTGGCAGGAGCGCACGCACCTGCTGCAGGACATGGTGGCCCGCTTCGCCGTGCTGCTGGCGGTGGGCGCGGTGGCGCTCGGGTTTGAGCAGAGTTTCCCGCAGGCGCTGCTCAGCTGGCTTGCGGACATTCGCTGGCCCGCGCTGCATGGGCAGTGGATGAGCCTGATTCAGCTGGCCTACCCTGTGTTTTTCCTGATGTTCGTGCTGCTGGGCGCTCAATACGTACGCCAGCCCCGCCCGCTTCATGCCGCTCAACTGGTAGGGTTGGTGGGGCTGTTCTGGATGCTGCCCAAAACCTTCATCCTGCCCTTCACGCTCAACATCATGTGCAGCCAGGTGATGCTGATGATTGCCGCGGCGGTAGCGCATGAGGCCTACCAGATGGCGTTCCGGGACGAGCTCACGGGCTTGCCGGGCCGTCGCGCACTGAACGAACGGCTGCAAAGGCTGGGGCGCAACTACGTGATCGCCATGAGCGACGTGGACCACTTCAAGCGCTTCAACGATACCCACGGCCATGACGTGGGCGACCAAGTGTTGCGCCTGGTGGCCAGCAAGCTCGGCAAGGTGAGTGGCGGGGGCCGGGCTTATCGGTATGGGGGCGAAGAGTTCGCCCTGGTGTTCGCCGGCAAAACCCTGGAAGAGTGCCTGCCTCACCTGGAAGCCGTGCGAGGCGTGATCGCCGCTTACACCATCCACCTGCGGGACCCGGACCGCCCCGCCGACGATCAGCAGGGCCGGCAACGCCGTGGCGCCAGCGCTGCCTCTCAGGTATCGGTCACCATCAGCATTGGCGTTGCCGAGCGGCAACTCGAACAGCGCAACCCCGAAGAGGTATTGAAGGCCGCCGACCAGGCGCTGTATGCCGCCAAGGGGGCTGGCCGCAATTGCGTGGTAGCCCATGGCCAGAATCGACGCGGAGCCATCCGAACGCGGAATGCGGCGTGACCGCGCTAAACCATCCGGTCACGCCATGACGCTACGTCTCTGATTTGTTGTTGGGCTACACTGGCGCCATCTCCTTTTTCGTGTTCTGAGAGGTTGCCATGGCCGAGTACAAAGCCCCGTTGCGCGACATGCGTTTCATCCTTGAAAACGTATTCGACGCGCCTGCTCAGTGGGCCAGCCTGCCTGCGTTGGCCGAGGTGGTAGACGCCGAAACCGCCTTGGCCGTGCTGGAGGAGGCTGGCAAGCTCACCGGTACCGCCATTGCTCCCCTCAGCCGCGCCGCCGACGAAGAAGGCTGCCATTACGCCGATACCGTAGTCACCACGCCCAAAGGGTTTGTGGAGGCCTACAAGTTGTACGCCGAGGGCGGGTGGGTAGGCGTAGGGGGCGACCCGGCCTTTGGCGGCATGGGCATGCCCAAGGCCATTTCGGCCCAGGTCGAGGAAATGGTGAACTCGGCCAGCCTGGCTTTCGGCTTGTACCCGATGCTCACCTCCGGTGCTTGCCTGTCCATCAGCGCTCATGCCAGCGAAGCGCTCAAGCAGCAATACCTGCCGAACATGTACGCCGGCGTATGGGCAGGTTCCATGTGCCTCACCGAGCCCCATGCCGGCACCGACCTGGGCATCATCCGTACGCGCGCGCTGCCCCAGGCCGACGGCAGCTATAAGGTCAGCGGCACCAAGATCTTCATCACCGGTGGCGAACACGACCTTACCGAGAACATCATCCACCTGGTGCTGGCCAAGCTTCCCGACGCACCGCCCGGGCCGAAGGGTATCTCGCTGTTCCTGGTGCCCAAGTTTATGGTCAACACCGATGGCAGCCTCGGCGAGCGTAATGCCGTGAGCTGCGGCTCCATCGAGCACAAGATGGGCATCCAGGCATCTGCCACCTGCGTAATGAATTTCGATGACGCGGTCGGGTATCTGGTAGGCGAGGAGAACAAAGGCCTGGCCGCCATGTTCACCATGATGAATTACGAGCGCCTGGGCGTGGGGATCCAAGGGTTGGCCTCCGGTGAGCGCTCGTACCAGAACGCCGTGGAATATGCCTGCGAGCGCCTGCAAAGCCGTTCGCCCACTGGTCCACAGGCCAAAGACAAGCCGGCCGACCCGATCATCGTGCACCCGGACGTGCGCCGTATGCTGCTCACCATGAAGGCCATGAACGAAGGTGGGCGAGCCTTTTCCACCTACGTGGCCATGCAGCTGGACGTGGCCAAGTACGCGGAAGAACCCGAACGCCGTACCCGTGCCGAGAGCCTCGTAGCGTTGCTCACGCCTGTGGCCAAGGCATTCCTCACCGATGCCGGCCTGGAAACGACCGTTCACGGCCAGCAGGTATTCGGTGGCCATGGCTATATTCGTGAGTGGGGCCAGGAACAGCTGGTGCGCGATGTGCGCATCACGCAGATCTACGAAGGCACCAACGGCATTCAGGCGCTGGACCTGGTGGGTCGTAAAGTGGTGGGCAGCGGCGGGGCATTCTATCGGTTGTTCTCGGACGAAATCCGCGCATTTGCCAGCGGCGCTTCCAGCGAGCTGGGCGAATTCACCGCGCCGCTGACGGCCGCCCTCGACACCCTCGACGGCCTTACCGAGTGGGTGCTCACGCGTGCCGCCGGCAACCCGCAGGAGATCGGCGCTGCCTCGGTCGAATACCTCCAGGCCTTTGGTTACACGGCGTACGCCTATATGTGGGCGCGCATGGCCCAGGCTGCGGTGGCAGGGAGCGAGGAAGCGTTCTACGCCAGCAAGTTGGGCACCGCGCGGTTCTACTTCGCACGGCTGCTGCCCCGTATCCATTCGCTTGCCGCTTCGGTAAGGGCGGGCAGTGAATCCTTGTACCTGCTGGAAGCCGAGCAATTCCTGGCCGTCTGACAGCGTGTAAGCCATCGCTTACACGCACCGGTGTCGATAGCTGATTGGCGCCCGCCGCTGCGGTGCGTATCTTGTGCACATGGACGTAGCGCAGGAAGCGCCGAACAGAAAAGGGACACGAAAAGGATCACTGCCAAGGTTGGCGGGACGATATGGATGTCAGGGAAACAAGTCTGCAAACCCCGCCTCGGCGGGGTTTCTTGTTTCTGGGAATATGAATCGATGCCCCCCTGCGAGAAGCGCGAGAACGGCCTTCTTGCGGCGCTGGCAATTCGCGAGCTCCGCCCGCTTCCTACAGGGCAAGAGGCGCCAACCGCTGAACCGCAGCGTAGCGGCAAGGTCTGTGAGGTATACCTTTTGGAGGCATTACCCCATGGACCTGATCCGCATCATTTTCGCCATCCTGCTCCCGCCGCTGGGCGTTTTTCTGCAAGTGGGCTTCGGTGGCGCCTTCTGGTTGAACATCCTGCTCACGCTGTGCGGCTACATTCCGGGCATCGTGCATGCCGTCTACATCATCGCCAAACGTTAAACCAGCCCCTTGTAGAACAGCCACTCCTGCTCCAGTGCGTGCGCCAGGTTTTTCGCCTGGCGAAAGCCGTGGCGTTCTTCGGCATAGTAGAACGCCTTGACCGGCACGCCGTTGGCCTCTAGCGAAGCGACCATTGCTTCGGTCTGTTCGGGCACCACCACCGTATCGAGTTCGCCCTGGAAGAAAATCACCGGGGCCTTGATACGGTCAGCGTGCTGCAGCGGGGTACGCTCGGCGTAACGCTGGGCATCCTGATCGGGGTCGCCGATCAGCCAGTCGAGGTAATCGGCCTCGAACTTGTGGGTTTCGCGCGCCAGCGTCATCGGATCGCTTACGCCATATAGGCTGGCACCGCCGCTGAAAATATCCAGGAACGCAAGGGCGCACAGCGTGGTGTAGCCACCGGCGCTGCTGCCACGGATGAAGGCGTGGGCGTCGTCTACCCAGCGTTCGGCGCGCAACCAGGCTACAGCGTTCCCGGCATCCTGTACGTCCGTGACGCCCCAGTTATGCTCCAACGCCATGCGATAGGCGCGGCCATAGCCACTGCTGCCACGGTAATTCAGGTCGGCAACGGCGAAGCCGCGCTGGCACCAGAACTGTATGCGCGGGTCCAGGACGGGGTAGCAGGCCGAGGTTGGGCCACCATGAATGAACACTAGCAAGGGCGCATTCGCCGGTTCGCCGCAGGCAGGGTAGAAGAAACCGTGTGCCTCGCCGTCGCCACTGGGGTAGCTGAAAGGCCGAGGTGTCGTGATTGCGGATGCAGGCAGCAATGCCTCGGTACCTGCCACAACTTCAAGCCCGTGGGTAGTTCGGTTGATTGCAACTACTGCGGGCGGGAGCAGCGGGGAGGCGGCAATGGCATACAGGTATTGGTCAGTGGCAGCGATGCTGCGAAAACGTGTGTAGTGATCGGTGTAATCGGTCAGCTCTCCCCCATCGCTGACAACGCCGAGGTAGCCGAAGCCTTTCTCCAGCCAGCTCGCGGCATAGCCGCCTTCAGGCAGCGGCAACCAGCTGGTGGCGCCCAGTTGCCAAGGCGCGCTGGCGTGGTCCGCCGCTTTGCCGGGCAGCATGGCCCAACCCTCAGCGGTTTCGCCCCAGGGCTGCCAGAACCCTTCGCGATCGCTCAGGCAATACAGGCGGCTTTGGCTGTCGAACCGTGGCTGCTGCAGGGACTCGGCGGTTCCATCGCCTGCCATGCAAACCGGTGCCTTCCAACCCTCGCTGCTCGCGCGTTCCGCGCACATCAAGCGAGTGCGCGTCCACGGCTGCTCGGGGCGGTCCCATTCCACCCACGCCAGGCGCTTGCCGCACGGGCTGAGTGTGGCTGCTCCATAGAAATCCCGGCCCTCGGCCAGTACCTGGCGCTCGCCGGTTTGGGCCTCGAGTGCCACCAGGCAGTGACTGGGGTAGGGCGCCCCTGGCCGCTCCTCTACCGCCAGCACCAGGCCGTGATGCCACGCCAGGCCACCATAATGGCAGCCACCCTGGCTCAGCAGCTCGGGCTCGCCCAAAGGCGTGACCGCCTGCCGGTAAATCTGCTGGTCTTTCTCGTTGACGAAATACACCGCGTCTGGCCCGGCACAAAAGGCCCCGCCGCCGTACTCATATACCCGGCTGCGTACGCTGAACCCTTCAGGTGTAACGCAGTGGGTGGTGCCTTCCTGCCAGCGATAGAGCCGGGAGCTACCTTCTTCAGGGCGGAATTCGTTCCAGAACAGCCCGGCGCCAGTAACGGCGAGTTCGGCGAAGTCGCGGCCAGCGGCAACCACTTCCGGTGCGCCAAGGGGCTCAGCCCCGGGCGATGACGTGTGAATTTCGCTCATTTCGGTAGGTCAGCCCTTCGATAGGAGTGGTACTGCGTTCGGCTTCCTCCCGCGCCGCCAGGATCACCCCATGGTGGGCCGATTTGGCACACACCGGGTCGGCATTGCTGGCGTCGCCGGTCAGCATGAACGCCTGGCAGCGGCAACCGCCGAAATCCTGTTCTTTCTCGTCGCAGGAGCGGCACGGTTCGGGCATCCAGTCATAGCCCCGGAAGCGGTTGAAGCCAAAGGAACGGTACCAGATATCATCCAGCGACTGCTCCCGCACATTGGGGAACTGCACCGGCAACTGGCGCGCGCCGTGGCAAGGCAACGCGGTGCCGTCAGGCGTCACGGTCAGGAAGATACTGCCCCAGCCGTTCATGCAGGCCTTGGGCCGCTCTTCGTAGTAATCCGGCGTCACGAAAATCAGCTTGCACGGATGGCCCTCGGCTTCGAGCCGTGCACGGTATTCGTTGGTGATACGCTCGGCCCGGCGCAGTTGCTCTTGTGTTGGCAGCAAGCCCACGCGGTTCAGCTGTGCCCACCCGTAGAACTGGCAGGTGGCAAGCTCCACGAAGTCAGCCTCCAGTGCCAGGCACAGCTCGATGATCCGGTCGATACGGTCGATGTTGTGCCGATGGGTCACGAAATTGAGCACCATCGGGTAGCCCCGTGCTTTCACCGCTCGCGCCATCGCCAGCTTCTGCGCGAAGGCTTTTTTCGAGCCCGCGAGCAGGTTGTTCACGTCCTCGTCGCTGGCCTGGAAGCTGATCTGGATATGGTCCAGGCCGGCCGCCTTGAAGGTATCCAGGCGGGCTTCGGTGAGGCCAATGCCGGAGGTGATCAGGTTGGTGTAATAACCCAGCCGGCGGGCCTCCGCGATAAGCTCGGCAAGGTCCTGGCGCACCAGCGGCTCGCCACCGGAAAACCCGAGCTGGGCCGCGCCCATCTCGCGGGCCTCGGCCATCACCCGGAACCATTCCTCGGTGGTCAGCTCTTTCCCCTGGGCGGCGAAGTCCAGCGGGTTGGAGCAGTACGGGCACTGCAGCGGGCAGCGGTAGGTCAGTTCCGCCAGCAGCCACAGCGGCAGGCCCACCGCAGGCTCAGGCGAGCTGGAGCCAGTGCTTTTCACGCGCCACCTCCATGAACTGTTCGACGTCGTCGGCCAGCTCCGGTACACCCGGGAATTGTGAATTCAGGCTGTCGATGATTGCCGCGACACTGCGCTGGCCATCGATCATCGCGCCGATGGCGCCCGCGCTTTCGTTGAGCTTGATCATGCCTTCAGGGTAGAGCAACACGTGGCCTTTCTGCGCCGGCTCGTATTGAAAACGATAGCCGGGGCGCCAGGCAGGCACCCGGTTACGGTCGAAACTCATAGTGTTATCCCTTTGTGCCAGACCCGCTCGCGGGTCACGCTGTGGTAAGGAGGGCGATCGAGTTCATAGGCCATGGTCATGGCGTCCAGCATGCTCCACAAGATATCGAGCTTGAACTGCAGGATCTCCAGCATGCGCTGCTGGCCTTCGGCCGTAGTGTAGTGGGCCAGGGTAATCGCCAGCCCATGCTCCACATCCCGGCGCGCCTGGCCCAGGCGGGTACGGAAGTACTCGTAGCCTGCCGGGTCGATCCACGGGTAATGCGCCGGCCAGCTGTCCAGCCGGGACTGGTGGATCTGTGGTGCGAACAATTCGGTCAGCGAACTGCTGGCCGCTTCTTGCCAGCTGGCACGGCGGGCGAAGTTCACATAAGCGTCCACGGCAAAGCGCACGCCCGGCAGCACCAGCTCCTGAGAGCGCAGCTGGTCGGGGTCCAGCCCCACGGCCTGCCCCAGCCGTAGCCAGGCTTCGATGCCGCCGTCCTCGCCCGGCGCGCCATCGTGGTCCAGCAGGCGCTGTATCCACTCGCGCCGTACCTCGCGGTCCGGGCAGTTGGCAAGGATGGCCGCATCCTTCATAGGGATGTTGACCTGGTAATAGAAACGGTTCGCCACCCAGCCCTGGATCTGCTCGCGGGTGGCGCGCCCTTCGTACATAGCCACATGGTACGGGTGGTAGATGTGGTAATAGGCGCCCTTGGCGCGCAAGGCCTGTTCGAATTCGGCCGGGGTGAGGGGTTGTTCGCTCACGGGAATGCCTCTTGTGATCGGTGTAGGGCGCGTCATCTATTCGCGAGCTACGCCCGCTTCCTACAGGTTGAAAGCTCCTGCAAGGCGCAGGCGTACCCTACAGCTGGATGCTCATGCCGTCGAAGGCCACTTCAACGCCGCGCCGCTCCACTTCGGCGCGCTCGGGTGAGTCTTCGTCGAGAATGGGGTTGGTGTTGTTGATGTGGATCAGCACCTTGCGCGCAACGTTCAGGCCGTCCAGCACTTCAAGCATGCCACCGGGGCCGTTCTGCGCCAGGTGGCCCATTTCCCTGCCGGTACGGGTACCCACGCCACGGCGTTGCATCTCATCGTCTTCCCACAGCGTGCCGTCTACCAACAGGCAATCGGCCTGCGCCATGCGCGCCAGCAGTGCCTCGCTCACCTGGCCAAGGCCCGGGGCATAGAACAACCGGCCGCCGGTGTTCAGGTCTTCCACAATCAGCCCGATGTTATCGCCAGGGTGTGGATCGAACCGGTGCGGTGAATAGGGTGGGGCAGCGCTGCGCAGTGGCAAGGGGGTGAAGCGCAGCGCCGGGCAGGCCGGTACGGTGAAGCTTTCGTCCAGGCCGATCCGTTGCCACTGCAGGCCACCGTTCCAGTGGCTGAGCATGTTGAACAGCGGGAAGCCGGTGGTGAGGTCCTGGTGAACCATGTCAGTGCACCACACCTGATGTGGGCAGCCTTCACGCAAACTCAGCAGCCCGGTGGTGTGGTCGATCTGGCTGTCCAGCAGGATGACCGCCCCGATGCCCGTATCGCGCAGCGCGCGGCCCGGTTGCAGCGGCGCGAAGCTTTGCAGCTGCGCGCGAATGTCCGGGGAGGCGTTGCACAGAATCCAGTTCACGCCGTCGTCGGAAAGGGCAATGGAGGACTGGGTGCGAGCCTGGGCGCGCAAGGTGCCGTCACGCAGGCCACGGCAATTGGGGCAATTGCAGTTCCACTGGGGGAAGCCACCGCCCGCCGCCGAGCCGAGGATTTGAACGTACATGTGGGCTCTCGAATAGCGCAAATAAAAACGCCCCGGCGAACCGAGGCGTCATGCCGATCGTTGAAATCAACGATTAGCGAAGTACATAGTCACTTCAAAACCAATACGCAGATCAGTGTAAGCAGGTTTGGTCCACATGGGCGTCATCCTCTGTAGGAAAGAAAAAAGCCGGCAATGTTTAGTCCGCGCGCGGGCGCGGACGTTCATGCGAGGTTGGCCGCCATTGTACTCAAAGTAACCAGCCGGTTAGGTGAAAAATAAAGGAAAGCTCATTACCGTTCCGGTAAGAATGTTCCCATTGCCTCCCACCCTTTCGGTGCTTCACCCCCGTTTGCCAGTACCAGCCAGCCATGGTCGGCGTTGGCCAACCGCCAGGCCGCGCTTACCAGTTCGGTAGAGCGCAACTCCCCCATGGCCTGCTGCAAGCGCTTGAGGTAATCCCCGTCGTGGCCACCCAGGTGGGCCTGCCAGAGCGTGTCGGCCAGCTGGCTGGTGTCCATCTCTTCGGGTTTGAGGCGGTTGATCAACGCCTGCCGCTGGCCGAGCAGTTTCTCGCTGCCCAGGTTGCCGATCAGCCGCGGCAGTTGTTTGAGGAACTGATCGAAATGGCCAAGCAACGCGGGCTGGTCCGTGCCGGGTGACTGCACGCCAAACACCAGGCCCGGCAGGCCGGCGATCTGTCGGAAGCTGCTGAATACCGCGTAACCAAGCTGCAACTCCACCCGTAACCGCTGGTAGAACGGCGCTTGGGCGATCTGTGCGATCAACCGCCAAGCGGCGTCCTCGCTGATCGACCCCGGCGGTGCGGGGCAAAACAGCAACAGGGCATGCTCGCTACCGGGCGCAGGCAGCACGCTCCAGCGCTTGCCTTGCATGCGCCGGGCACGGGCAGCCATCTGCGGGTCGGGATGGCCCGGCATGGCCCGCAGCGCCAGGTTGAGCGCACTGCGGCTCGAATCATGGAAGCCCAGCGCCAGGCCTTCCCAGGTAGCCACGCTCCAGACCTTCTGAAGCTTGCCGGGCTGCACGTCTTCTGGCTGATGACGGGCGCTGCCACGACTATTGCCCAGGCAGTGCTCGGGCAACTGGCGCAGCAATTCGCGTATAGGCGTTTGTGCCGGCGGCGTCAGCGGCTCGGTATAGCGCCATACCTCTGGCGGCGGCGCGTTCAGGACGGCCAGCACTTGCTCCAGCAGAGGCGCCATTGGCTCGCTGACGCCGCTGAGGCGTAATTGCCAGTCTTCACCCAGGCTGGTGAACAGCACTTTCACTCCCGCTTGCCGGGCTTCGTGCACCAGCCGCTGCAAAGCACGGTCCAGTACCTGCCACAGGCCGGCCTGGTGGGATGCGCCTACGTTCCAGCGCAACAGCAACTCGGCTTCGTGGGCGCTGTTATCCACACCCTGTGCATAACGCATGGCGCGAATGTCGGCCACCGGTTGATCCGGTCGGCGGCTGGGCCGCAGGAAGCGGTTGCGCTGAGGTAACCGCCAGTGAGCGCCAGGCGCCGAGGCAACAAACGCATCGGAGGGTTTGGGTAGCGGATGAAGCACGCGTTCGGGTCGCAGCTGCGCAAGCAGGGCGCGCAAGGCGACCAGGCCCTGGTTGTCCAGCACTTCGGCATGTTCTTCAGGCTGAGCCAGGCGCCGGGCCAGGGCCAGGGCGCCGCTGGTCAGGCGCTGGCGCCTTTGCAGCAGCGCATACTCCTCACGGAGCATGGGCCAGTCATCCACAGCCTCGAAGAATTCGAGCCAGTCGAATGTCAGCGCGCTCAGGGTGTGCAGGTGCCCTTGGCCATGGGCTGTGAGCGTGAATTCGATATCGATAAGCGCCTGCCCCTGGTACAGGTAGTGAGCGCTTACCCGCATGCTTTCGATCAGTTCGCGCCGCAGCAACTCGGCCTGCAAACCACCGGGCTGGGCGTTGGCAAACCAGGTACTGAAAAACGCCACGGCCGATGGCGCCCCTTCGGGCAGCTCATCGCAGGCGAACGCCAGGTTGAAGCGGCTGCCCCCGACTTGTGGCTGAGCGTCGCCAGTGCCATCGAGCATTGGCGGCGGTGCGGGGCGAAGCCGTGGTTTTCCCCTGGGAAGGATGGCACAGGCACGTTGCGCCAGCCGGATCAGGTAATCCTCTGGCTGCGGGCCCACGAGGGTCAGGGTCATCTGCCCGCTGTGGTAGTTGTCCAGGTGGAACTGGCGCAGCGCAACTTGGAACTCGGGGCGTTCGAGCGGCAGGCTGTAACGATTGCCGGCGTGGAAGGCGCGCAGTGGATGGCGCGCCGACAGCGGGCTGGTCAGCCATAGCTCATGGTGGGCCTGATTGTCCCGGGACCAGCTGATGAATTCGGCGTGCAGTACTTCACGCTCCCGGCGCTGATCGGTGGCGCTGAGCCGCGGGTTGGCGAACATCTCGCACATTCGCTCCAGCGCGCCGGAAAAGGCCGGCACCGGAACCTCGAAGAAGTAGTCCGTGGTTCGCTCGCGGGTGGAGGCATTGAGTTGCCCGCCATGGCGCTGGACGAACGGCATCAATGCCTGATCGCCCGCGAAGCGGGTGGTGCCAAGAAAGAAGAGGTGTTCAAGGAAGTGCGCGAGGCCAGGCCAGGCCAGGTCGACATCGTGGCTACCTGCATCAACCCGCAAGAATGCAGCCGCGCGCTTGAGGCGTGGCTCGTGACAGATACGTACGCGTAGCCCGTTGTCGAGCACCAGAGTCGCGCTGGCGGCTGATTGAGCAGCAGACATGGGGATCCGATCCAGAGGCAACAGGCCCTCATCGTAGCGGATCCCTGAAAGGGAAGGGGGAAATATTGCGTAACGGTACCGACATGGCGTGACCGTTACGCAAGCTTCCTTAGTTGCGGAAGGCAGCGCCCGTGGCAACTACGCTGGCCGATGGCAGCAACTGGCTGATGAAACGGTTCCACCGGGTGATATTGGCAGGCCCCACGAACACCACGTCGGCGCTTTGCAGGTCGAACTGCCGGGCCAGAAGGAAGGCGGTGGGCTTCTTGGCATTGAGGTAGAACACCGTGGGCGGCTGGCTGGTTTCCGGTTGCGCGCTGCGGATCACATAGATCGCCTCGGCGTTGGCGGTTTCCTGGCTGATGCCGCCGGCATTACCCAAGGCTTCCATCAGGTTGAAGGTGCTGCCGCCGTAGTTCATTACCTGGGGGTTATGGACTTCGCCCAGCACGTACACCTTGTTTGCACGGTAGTTGCCCAAGTGCAATTGGTCGCCGTTTTTCAGGTAGATGCGGTTGAGCGGCGAGTCCTTGCGGTTGAGCGTATCGATATCCAGCAGGTATTCCTTGCCATCGCGCTTGAGGATCAACCCGGCAAGGTTGGCGTTGTCCGCCTCGCCACCGGCCTTGCTGATGGCGCTGACCATCGACAGCGGTACGTTGGTCAGCGGCTGCACGCCAGGGCTGCGAAAGGCCCCAGACAGCACCACACGCTGGCTTTCATAGCCCTGCACGTTCACATCCACCTTCGCCACGGTGAGGTACTGGGACAGCTTTTGCTGCAGCTCGGCGCGAAACTCCTCAATCGTCTTGCCCCCGGCCACAATGGAGCTGATGTAGGGGTAGTAGATGGTTCCGTCGCCACGCACCACACGCGCCGCCGAGCTGCCCTGATCCGGGCCCGACGGGGCGTTCAGTTCCTCGTGTTCCCATACCGTTACCACCAGCGCGTCGCCCGGGCCGATGCGGTATTCCTCCGGTTTGTACGTCAGCAGTTCAGCCGGCACGGGCTGTGGCTGGTAGATGGTCTTTTCTTCGTTGACGCTGTTGTTGGTGATCTGCACCACGCGCACCGGGCCGTTGATGCCAGTGTCCTCGGAGGCATCGTCCGGTGTCATGTGTTGCCCTGGGGCGAAGGCACAACCTTGAAGCACCGCGCTCAACAGCATGGCAACCAATACATTGCGATTCATTTCAATCTTCCTTGGAGAAACAGACTTCTCGCGTGAGTAATGCGCGGCGGCATCAGTAGGCATTCTTGTTCACGAAGCCCTTGAACAGCGTGAGCGCGATGATTTTCAGGTCCAGCCATACCGACCAGCGTTCGATGTAATCCAGGTCGTATTCCACCCGTTTCTGCATCTTGTCCAGCGTATTGGTTTCGCCGCGCCAGCCGTTCACCTGGGCCCACCCGGTGATACCGGGTTTCACCTTGTGGCGCAGCATGTAGCAGCTCACCAACCGCCGGTATTGCTCGTTATGCGCCACGGCATGCGGGCGTGGCCCCACGATGGACATGTCACCCATCAGCACGTTGAAGAATTGCGGCAGTTCGTCCAGCGACGTGCGACGCAGCACCTTGCCCAATGGCGTGATGCGCGCGTCGTTACGGCTGGCCTGGCGTACATCGCTGCCGTTTTCCTGAACCGTCATGCTGCGGAATTTCCATACCTTGATCGGGCGGCCATCCAGCCCGTAACGCACCTGGCGGAACAGCACCGGGCCAGGTGAAGTGACCTTGATAGCGAGCGCGATGAGCAACATGGGTACGGCAATCATCGCCAGGATCAGGCTGGAAGCGGCGATATCCTCGACGCGCTTGATCAGGCTGCTCGAGCCTTCCATGGGGCTGTCGATCAGGCTGATGCTGGCCAGGCCATTGATGCTTTCGCTGCGTGCATGCAGCAGATCGAACATGAACACATCGGGGATCAGGTACACCGAGGTGGTAGTGTCGCTCAGCGATTTCACCAGCTCCTGGATCACCGGCTCCTGCACCATTGGCAGGGTGATGTACACCTTGTCGATGCGGCCGTCGCGGGCATGATCGATGAGCTGATCCAGCCCACCGCGCACGATCACGCGTCGGCCGATCCCGGAGAGGTCCATCTGCTGCGGCTGGTCGTCATAGAAGCCGAACAGCCGCAAGCCCATCCACGGTGCCTGAGCCATGGACAGCGCCAGCCGCTCGCCGACCTGGCCGGTGCCCACGATCGCCACGTTGCGCGTGTTGTAGCCGCGCTTGCGCAGGGCGTGAAGGGTGCTGCGGATAACCAGCCGGTAGCCACCGAGTATCGCCAGTACGAACGCGAAGGCCTGCAGGTGATGCGCCGCTGGCAGCGCGCTGTTCTGCGGCATCAGCTGATCGGCCAGCAGCAGGCATACGAACGTCAGCGCCCAGTAAGTGGCCACGCGCCGCAGCTCGCTGCTTATCCGTTCACCGCGCCAGGAGCCGTAGAGTTTGTGGTACTCGCTCAACCAGTGGAATACCAACACGGCCAGCAACACCTTGATCCAGGTTTCGCTGGTAATCGAATGCTGGTTGGCCCAATCGGCCCAGAGCGTACCGGCGACGATCACGGCCAGGTCGAGCAAGCGGTGGGCCAGGGAAAGGAAGGACTGATGAGCGTGAAGAATGCCCTTGTGAGGTGTCGGCATGGTGTCGTCCTGTCAGTGAAACGTGCATCGGTTCAATGTGGCGAATTGCGGGAAAACCCGGGTTACATCGGTGTAACCACCGCCGGGGCGGCCTTGTTCAAGGAGGCCAGGGTGAGGCGTGGCGTAGCGGCCAGGGGTGCCGGCAGGTTGGCCTCGGCGTAACGCACCTCCACGAAGTGCCGGATCTGGCGTTCGAAGCGCCGCTCGCCGAACAGCTCTGCCTGCTCACGGCAGGCCCGCGACGAAATACGGTGGCCTTCGCGCTCGAACGTCTCCACGGCAGCGATCAGCGCTTCCACGCTTTGCTGGGGGTAGAACACCCCGGTAGGCGCTGTATCGTCCAGGCCCCGTACGGTTTCCAGCACTCCGCCGCGGCCGTAAGCGATTACCGGCGTACCACAGGCCTGCGCCTCCACTGGCGTAATGCCGAAGTCTTCCTCGGCGGCAAACACGAACGCCTTGGCGTTCTGCAGATGCTGGCGCAGCACCTCGAAAGGTTGCTGGCCCAGGATGGTCACGTTCGGCCCGGCCACGGCACGGGCCTTGGCCAGCTCAGGGCCGTCACCGATCACCACCAGGCGCTTGTCGGGCATGGCGGCGAATGCCTGCACGATCATCGGGATTTTCTTGTAGGGCACCATGCGCGAAGCGGTGACGTAGTAGTCCTGCTTCTCGCTGTTGAAGCTGAAGCCGCTGGTGTCCACCGGCGGGTAAATCACCGTGGACGGCCGACGGTAGGCCTTGTCGATGCGTCGGCCGATGAAACGCGAGTTGGCCACGAAATCATCGACGGCGGCGGCGGTGCGCTGGTCCCACATGCGCATGTAGTGCAGGATCATCCGCGCCAGCTTGCCCTTGAGGCCGGTGTTCATGCCGCTTTCGGTCAAGTACTGGTGTTGCAGGTCCCAGGCATAGCGAATGGGCGAATGCACATAGCTGATGTGCAACTGGTCGGGACCGGTGAGCACGCCCTTGGCCACCGCGTGGCTGCTGGAAATGATCAGGTCGTAGCCTGAAAGGTCCATCTGCTCGATGGCCAGCGGCATCAGCGGAAGGTATTTCTGGTACTTGGTACGGGCCTTGGGCAGGCGCTGGATGAAGGTGGTTTTCGCCTGTTTGCCACCCAGGCGGGCGCGGTCTTCATCGCTGAGGAAATCAATCACCGCAAACAGGTCTGCCTGCGGCCACACTTTCAGCAAGGACGCCAGTACTCGCTCCGCTCCGGCAAAGGTAACCAACCAGTCATGGACGATGGCGATTTTCATTGGTGCTCCCTGGCGCGCTGTTCAGCGCCTTTAGTGGTGATGTGCAAAGGGGTGCGGCCGTTTGGCTGCAGCGTATCCAGGCGGTCGCTGATCAGCCGGGCCGAGGCCTGCCAGCTGAAGCGCGCCACGTTGCGTAGCCCGAGGGTTCTCAGGTGTTCGCCAATGGACGGGTTGTCCAGCACCAGCGCCATGGCGCGGGCCATCTGGTCCACGTCCAGCGGGTCGAAGTACAGCGCGCTGGACTGCAACACCTCTGGGATCGACGCGGCATTGGCGGCCAGTACCGGGCAACCGCAGGCTTGCGCCTCCAAGGGGGGAATACCAAAACCCTCATACAGCGAAGGGAACACGAAGGCGCTTGCATGCTGGTACTGGTCGATCAGTTGTGCGTCGGTCAGCCGGCCCAGGAAGTGAATCCGAGGGTCGCCAGCGGCCTGTTGCTGCAGGCTGGGGTCAGCGAAAATGCCGTTCGCCGCGCCCACGATGCGCAGCTCCACTTCCGGGTGGCCCTTGAGCCGCAGAAACGCTTCGATCATCCGCGCGAAGTTCTTGTGCGCACTGGGCGAGGACACCGCCAGCAGGTACGGCCGCGGGATTTCCAGGCGATGGGGCTGGAACGCGCCACTCACGGCATTGGGCACCACCAGGATGCGAGCGGACGGCACGCCATAGAACTCGCCGATTTCCCGCTTCGAGAACTCGCTGACCGTGATCAGCGTGTGCGCCCGCTTGAGCATCAGCGGGGTCATCCGGCGGTAGGCGGTGCGAAACGCAAGGCTGTAGCTCTCCGGGTGCCGCACATAGGTAATGTCGTGATGCGTGACTATCTGACGGCGGTAAAAAAGCGGTGCGGTGGCGCACAGCGACAACAACCATGGGCGCCCGTTGCGGTGCAGGTACGCGGGCAGGTCCAGCTGTTCCCACAAGTGCCCACTGTTGCGGCCGATCACCTGGGCGCCCAGGGCGTGTGCGGTTTCTTCCATGCGAATGCCCGGGGGCGAAACAAACACCACGTCATTACGCAAGGTTTTCAGCGCGAGGCAGATCTGCTCGGCAAAACGCTGCACACCACGAAGTTCCTGGGTCAAAAAACGCGCATTGATGACAATCATCTTCGATACATCCTTGTGCAGCGGGTCGGTGTTGAAAGGGCCTGCCTGGCCGGTCATGTTCTTGGGGCGCTACTGTCGTCCAGCCGAATCAGCACCGGCATGCCGCTCACCTGGACCGGATGCGCCGGCGCGCCGGGTGATGAAAGGGTCACAAGGCCGGGCTGCCCCTGTGTCCACACCGCCAGCAGGCGATGGCTGCCCTGGCGAAACTCCAGTTCGATCAGCGGCTCGCTCCCTTTGGCTGCCGGCAGTGGCTTCGCCGGTACATAACGGTAGTGATTGAGCACCGGCGCGATACGCCTGAGCGCGGCATAGGCCGGTTTGATGCTCAGGTCCCGGCGCAACAGGCCGAAGTTGTGTTCCGGGTCAGCCGGGTTGTTGCCATCGTTGCTCAGGTCGTACCACCACAGGCCCTTGATGGCCGGCAGGGTTTTGGCGAGCAGGTACGCCCGCGCCAGCCACTCAGCCTGCGTGGCTTCGTCTATGCCGCACGGGTCCAGGTCACCGGTGCTGTGCCAGGCCATTTCGGTCAGGTACAGCGGGACAGGCTGGCCCGCCAGGTCGTCAAGGCGCGCGGAGACTTGCCGCATCCAGCGAATCCAGCTTTCCGGCGTATTGCCGCCGTTGGTTTTTTCGCAATGCACATAGGGGTGCAGCGACAGCCCGTCCACGTACTTCATCACGCCATTGCGCACCAGCCGGTCGGCAAAACCCACTTTGATGCCACGGGTGGTCACCGCGCCGGCGAGGATGCGCGCGCCTGGGTCGAGGCGCCGTAGCTGGCGTGAGGTATCACGCACCAGGTCCAGGTAGGCCTCGCCAAACGCCGGGGTGATCGGGTCCTCCACGTCCCACTCGTTGTACACCTCGTAGAAACCCACCTGGCCCTTGAGCCGGCGCGCCACAAAGTCGACGTAGCGAGCGAAACCGGCGCGCACGGTCGGCGATACAGGCTTGCTGTTGTTGGAATAGAACCGGTTGCCATACCCCAGCACCAGGATGTTGCTCATGTCGCTGGCGCGCTGCTCGCGCAGGTATTTGTACCAGTCCGGCGAAATCATCAGCTGGCCGGGCAGTTGTTCCACCGTGGACCAGAACGCGTCATCGCGTACCGAACGGATCTGGGCGTCGCGCATCATCGCAAAGGGCGCCCCGACCTGTTTTTGCTGGTTGAACAAGTGGGTACCCACACCGAGGATGAAGTCCGTGGAAGCCGCCGGGGCGTCTTCTGCAAAGGCACCTGCCAAGCAGCACAACAGCAACGCGGCACTACAGAGCGCGCGGCGCAGGAAATACAGGTTCATGGGACAGCTCCCGCAGATACAGCTCAAAGGTCGGAACAGCGGGGCGCCTCAGCAAGTGCGACACGGCCAGGCCAACGGCCAGGGCAGCGACAGGCACCTCTAGAACGTCAGTGGTCCAACTGATCAGGGTGATGCAGAACGTGATCGTCATCAGGGCTCCGCTCATCCAGTCCCGCCGCGCGGCCAGGCCGCTGAGCAACGGCAGCAGGCCGCCGAACAGGAGGATGCCGGCCACCCCCAGGGTGCTCCACAAGTACAGGGCCGTGCTGTCGGTCACCGCGGGCATCTGCGCCGAGTACACCGGAAACAGCGCCACGCTGCTGCCGATCATGCCGAAGCCGGCGCCCATGACGCCCCAACCCTCACGGGTAATAGTGGTGATCACCATCGGCCAGGTATTCACCAGGCGGTCATAGAACGAGGCCATCACGCTGTCCCCCGTGGTGGCGTGGGCATCGAAATCCGACAGTACCGATAGCACAGGCAGGGCGATCCCCATGCCCACCACAAGCAGGAACAGCACCCGGCACAGCAGCGGCTGACGCAGGATGGGCAGCAGCAGCAGCGCGATGGCAAACGCCGCCGCGGTGGATTTGTTCGTGGTCAGCAGGATGGCGCCAAAGGTGGCGGCGAACAGCAGGCTCATCAGCACCCGGGAGCGGGTGAAAGCAGTCAGGTACAGGGCGTAGATAGCCATCATCATGGCGGCTGTGGTGGACATCCGGGCAAACCCGGCCAGGCGGTCGGTGCCTCCGGTCGACCAAGCCGTGTTGCCCCGCAGGGTTGTATCGCCCAGGTTGTAGCTATACCCCTTCCACGGCACGCTGGTGTACTTGTCGAGCAATATCCCTACCATCGAGGCCACCAGGCACAGGCCCACTATCCAGACCATCAGGTGCTTGCGCTGTTGCAGGTACGCCCCGCACAGCATGCCGAACAACAGCGGGCTGTAGATAAACAGGCTGAACCCGACATTGCTGGCGCTGGCCCCATGCAGCATCCCCATCAGGCTGGAGACGGCCAGCAACAGCAACGCCAACCAGAAGCTGCGGCTCAGCCGGGCACTGAACAGTTCCAGGGCAAACAGCGCCAGGCAGGCGGCCTTGGGCAGGTAGAGCAGCGCCGAGGCGCCCGCCATGTCCAGGTAATAGCGAAGCGCACCGGAGAACGTCTCCACGCCCATCAGGCTCAGGGCGGTCCAGGCCATGACCGTAGATTTGTCGAAGGCCAGCCAGGCCCGGCGCTCAACGGCTGTGTACGGCAATGTCGTTGCCATGACGTGGCGACCCCTTGGTAACAACCTGTTTGAAGAGTTCCTGATACGCGTCCAGCATCCGCTCCATGTCCAGCAGATGCTCTACGCTGCAGCGCGCCTGGTCGGTGAGGCGCTGGCGCAGGGCAGGGTCCTGCGCCAGGCGCTTCATGGCCTCGGCCAGCGAGCCAGGCTGTTCGGGGTAGCACAGCAGCCCGTTCACCCCGTCCTCGATGATTTCCGGCAACCCGCCCCGGCAACTGGCGATCACCGGCACCGAGTGGGAACAGGCCTCGACGGCCACCAGGCCGAAGGGCTCGTTCCACACTGAGGGCACCACGGCGACGTCGATGTGGCGGTAGAAGTTTTCCGGAGACTGGTAGCCCACGAAACGGATACGCGGTGTATCGCCGGCCAGGGCCCGGAGTTGCGCCTCGTAGTCGGCCTGCCCGCGCCCGGCGATTTCCAGGGTGGCGGGAAAGTCCAGGGTGTTGAATTGGCGGATCAGCCAGGCCAGCCCTTTTTGCTCCGACAGTGTGCCCAGGTAGCCAAACCGAACGGGCGCCGACGTGGGTTGCGCAGGCGGCTGGTAGGCGGCGATGGCGGTATCGGCACGCGGCGTGGCGTTGTACACCACGCTGGCGTCAGCCTTGCTGAAAAAGCCGGCTGCCCGCACCCGCTGCAACAGAAACTCGCTCACGCCCACCACTGCCGTCACCTGCGTGGAACGCTCGGCATGGCCCTGGCGAAAACTGCGGCAAAGGGTGCAGGGGGTTTTGCAGGCGTTGCCCTTCTTGAACATATTGCTGCCAGGGCACAACAGGTACAGGTCGTGCAGCACCTGGACAGTGGGCAGCCCCGCCTCGGTGATTTCATCCCAGGCCGCGACCGACCAGCCTGCAAGGTTATGGCACACCACCACGTCCACCTTTTCCCGCTTGATCACTTCGCGTACGTACTGACGCATGCCGGTGTTGTAGCGGTCGCGCAGGTGCCAGCCAAGGCGCACCAGCGCGCCGGGGCGTTGAGGGCTGAAATGCCAATAAGCGTTCAACAGCCCGGCCCGGTACACCTTCACGCCGCGAACGTCAGTGACATGCAACCCGGGTTGCGGGCCGGTGGCCAGCACGCAAACGTCATCACCACGCCTTTGCAGCCCTTCCACGGTGCGTTGCAGCACAATCTCGGCGCCCCCGCCAATATGCGGGGCGTACAGGCTGTTAAGGAACAGTAGCTTCATAGCGGATAGGACTCGTGAGTGCCCAGCCGTCCCGACTCACCGTCGCGGATCGCCTGCTCGATAAGGTTCAGCCGCTCCAGCGAGCCCTTGCGACGGGCTACCTGGCGCAGCAAGAAGAGGAACAGCGACCGGTTGAGGTAATACAGCCAGCCAGACGCGGCCCAGACATGCTTGTCGAACCACGCCTGATTACGCGCGGCGTAATAGGCTCGAAACTCCGAGTTACCCAGCAGGAAGGTCTCGTAGATGTTGCCGGTGCGCTCCTTGATGTTCCACGAATGCTCCAGGTCATCCAGCACGGCCTCGGTGGCCAGGAAAATCTCACCCCCCGACGCGGTGATGCGCCAGGTGTATTCGGTGTCGTCGGCATACAGCAGCAAATCGCCCAGTGGCGTGCCGATGCGCTCATACAGCGAGCGGTGAGCCAGCAGCCCGCCATAGGTGGTGAACGGCAGCTTCACCAGCGAGGCCTGCTTGCGCCGGGCGTTGGGCCGCCCCCAAGGGGTGCGGCGCCAGACCTTGTACGGCAATTGCGCGATATGAAAGCCGAAGCAGCTGGAACGCCATTGCACGGCGAACGGCCGGGGTACGCCGGCGGCGATGTCCGCCTGATGCGTGGGGCGGAAGCCGATCACTGCGGCCTTGTCCCAGCCGCGCCCCTGGGCGCACTCGAACAGGCGCTGATGCAGGGCGTCGATGGCGCCGGGCGTGGGTGCGTTGTCGTCATCCATCAGCCAGATGTACTCGGCGCCTCGCTCCAGCGCGGCTTCTATACCCACCTTGTATCCCACGGCCGAGCCGGTATTGGTGGGCAGGTCGATCACTTCTACCTGGCCAGGCCAGGCATCACATAGCGAGCGCAGGTTGTCGGTGGACGCGTTGCTCACCACGATCACCCGCTGGATTCGCCAGCTGCCCAAGGACCGGTTGACCAGCGTTCTCAGGTAGTTCAGGCGCTGCCCGTAAGTCAGCGTCACCAAGGTAGTGGTACCGTTCATGGTGCGTCTGCGCTGCGATTCAGTACGCATGGCTGGCCACCCGTTGCAAGGTCTGGCGCGCCAGTACCACGCGTTGCTGGCGCTGCAGCAGGTTGAGCAGGATCACTGCGCGTTCCTCTCCGTCATTGCACAGGAAGATCGCTTCCATCTCACTGCCCCCGGTGACCACGCGTACCTTCTCGCCGTGGTGAAAGCCCGGTGTATCGGTACTGACATGGGCACGCTGGCGGATTTCGTCGATCAGCTTGTCACTCACCGGGCAAGGGTTGGGGCCGAACGCCACGATGCGCGACACGCCGCGGGTCGATCGGATCGGGTACCAGCTGTCGTCGCGGTGCATATGAATGAACAGGTAGCCGGGGAACAGCGGCTGTTCCACCAGGCGGCTTGGCCGAGTGCCGGCCGGGGTGCCGGCGGAGGTGCTTTCAGTCAGCGGGCGATAGCACTCGAAACCCTGGCGGGCCAGGTGCTCCTCGGCGCGTGCTTCCTGGCGTGGCTTGGTCTGGATCAAATACCAGTTGACGTTCAAACGGCTGGCGACAGCGGCATCCATGGCGTGTGTCCTATGACAGAGAGAGGGGGGCACGGGCAGCGACCGGCACGCTGGCGTGGGCCCGGGGTGCGTCCATGTGCGGCGCGGGCAGCAGCAGGCTGTAGTGGTTAAGCCAGTGGCGGATCTGTTCCACCGGGTTGAACATCAGTACGTCGATGATCGACAGGTGCGACACGAACGGTTGGCCGAACTGGGCATAGCTGATGTCTCCCATGTGATGGAAGCGCAGGCTCAGCCCGGCCTGGCGGAAGCGTTCTTCTTCATACAGCTCGCGCCC
This sequence comes from Pseudomonas sp. 3MAES_34.3B, assembly GCF_058145875.1. Classification (NCBI taxonomy): domain Bacteria; kingdom Pseudomonadati; phylum Pseudomonadota; class Gammaproteobacteria; order Pseudomonadales; family Pseudomonadaceae; genus Pseudomonas; species Pseudomonas sp. 3MAES_34.3B. The sequence continues at coordinate 496,080 of NZ_CM176960.1, forward strand.
GCCGATGGGGTTTATGTAGCGATTGCCGCCCAGACGGTGCATGGTCTTGATCACACGGTCCTGTTTATCGGCGATGTCGCGAATATCCAGTTCGGAGGCCAGCAGAATGGGGGTATCTATCTTCAAGTAAGCGCACACCTGGCGCAGGCTGTACTCCAGATAGCGGGCCAGGTTGGCATCCGGGTAGCGCATGATGCCTTCGAGCAAGGGCATCACTTCGGCCCGCTGTGGCGCGCGTGCGTAGTGCAGCGCTAGCGTCTTGAGCAGGCTGTCCAGGTTGCCGGAGGTGGTGTCGGCCAGGCGCCGCTGGTTGATCGCCAGGCCGTGAACGTCCCGGGCCAGCGGCAGGCTGAACAACCAGGGCTTGCCCCCGCACAGCACACGGTTGCGGTTGATCCAGCCGTCTTTCACGTATTGCAGGTCGTCGCCCAGGACGAACACATCGGCGCCGGCAATCAATTGGAAGTAGCCCAGGTAGGGGAACCAGTAGGGCTGCATCATGGCTATTGTCGTATTCATCCTGTGTCTGTCCCTGGCGAGTCAAATGAACGGTTACGCGCGGCTGTCGCCGTAGTCGTAGCCATACGAGGCGCAGTCGTATTCGGCGGTAGAGGCTTTGCGAACCACGCCGTTGAAGATCGCGCCCTTGAGCGTTACGCCGTTCTGCAACAGGCGGCGGCGGGCCACGTCGATCTCCTTCACGGTGCTCTGCCCGAAGCGGCTGACCATCATGCAAGTGCCTGCCTGACGCCCGACCAGCGTGGCATCGGTCACGGCCATCACCGGCGGGGTATCAATGATCACCAGGTCGTAATGCGGCGCCAGTTCACGCAGCAGCCGAGTGAAGTTTTCGTGCATCAGCAGTTCGGACGGGTTGGGCGCCGCGTAGCCGCAGGAGATGAGCTGCAGGTTCTTCACGGCGGTGTCATGAACCACCTCGGCGAAGGGCAGCTTGCCCGCCAGCGCGTCAGCCAGGCCATGGCGCGGCTGCACGCCGAACTGCTGGTGCAGGTAGCCTTTGCGCATGTCGGCGTCGATCAACAGTACGCGCTTGCCCGATTGCGCATTCACCACCGCCAGGTTGGCGCACACGAAGGACTTGCCCACGCCCGGGGTAGGGCTGGTGATCATCAGAATGTGGTTGCGTGCTTCAGCCATCGCGAAGTGCAGGCTGGTACGCAGGCTGCGCAGCGCCTCCATAGTCGCTTCGCGAGGCGCCACCACACCGAGCAGCCGGGAAGGTGCCTGGCCCTTGCGGGTTTGCCCGCGGTTAAGGCGTTCCTGCTGGCGCGACAGCGGCAGCGAGGCGTACACCGGCAGCCCAAGTTGCTCGACGCTTTCAGGGTTCTCGACGCCGCGGTAGAACGCCTGGCGAACGAAGATGATCGAGATCGCGAACAGCGCGCCCAGCAGCGCGGCCAGGGCCACGATAAGCTTGCGCATGGGTTTCACCGGCTCTTCCACGTTGGCGTCGGCGGCGTCGATCACGCGCACGTTACCGATGTTGCCCGCGCGGATGATGTCCTGTTCCTGCACGCGGTTGAGCAAGTTGGTGTAGGTCTGGGTGGTCACCTGCATGTCGCGGCTCAGGCGCAGCAGTTCCTGCTGGGTTTCGGGCAACTGGCCAACTTCAGCCTGAAGCTTGGCCTTCTGGGCTTCGAGCTGGCCGATTTGCTGAGACATCGCCACCGACTGCGGATGTTGGCGGGTGTACAGGCGATCCAGATCGGTGCGCTTGAGGCGCAGCTCGGATAATTGGTTGTCGTAGTCGACGACCTGGTCCAGCAGGGTACGGGTTTGCTGGCCGATGTCCACGGCATGGGTGCGCAGCTGGAATTCGTGCAGAGCTTCTTCGGACTTCTCCAGCTCGGCGCGTACCACCGGCAGTTGCGAGCGGAGGAAGTCCAACCGTTGAGCGGCCTCGGCGGAACTGCGTTCCACGTTCTGGCGTACGTAGCGGTCACTCACTTCCTTGACCAGCATCACGGCGCGGGCGGGGTCGGTGTCCTGGATGGACATGTACACGATGCCCGAATCCTTGCCGGCCTCGCTGACCTTCAGGCGTTCCTGATAATCCAGTGCGGTGGCCAGCTCGCGGTTACGCACCAGGCGGAACTCGGTGCCCGGGCGCGCTTGCAGGGAGGTGATCAGCAGGCTCACACCATTGCTTGTACTCGCCACGCCTACCTTGCCGTCCAACACGGCGTTGCTGTCAGCGTCCTTCACGCTGTAGCTGCCGTTGGCGCCAGCGACCAGGGTGAGCGGCAGGCCGAGCATGGCCTTGGGCACTTCCAGCGCATCGACGCTGATGGCTTCGCCACCCCAGGCAAAGCGGTTCAACCCGAACAGCGCGGCGGTAACCTGACCCTTGGCGGGCTTGAACTGCCGCGCATACCATTTGCCAATCAACGGCAGGTAGTGGGGGGTGGCGACGATGTCCAGTTTCAGGTCGCTGATCACACGCCCAAGCACGGCGCGCGACTTGATCAGTTCAATTTCGGTGGCCGCTTCGGACACCGAGGTCGGCTTGCTGTTGAACACAGGTGTGGCATCGAGGCCGATCTTTTTCGGCTCGATCTGGATCATCGCGTTGGCCTGGTACACCGGCGTGGCGACGATGGCGTAAATGCCCCCAACCAGGGTGAACAGCCCGACCACCCAGGCGATCAACACTTTGTGGTCGAACAGCATGCGCAAGATACTTGCCACGTCGATCCGAGTGTCCTGCTGATACTCCAGGCTGGAACGGGTCATTGCGGTCATGTGAAGCTCCTGGCCAAGGCGCGCGGCGCTGGCAATCGTGTCCGTGATAATGAAGCAGTGCTTGAAGGTGCCAGGCGGGTGATGCCGGCCGTCAATCGCAGGGCAGGCATCGCTAGCTCCTTCCCATGGGTAGCGCCAGCCGGCGGAACAGGTTGCGGCTTACGTTGGCAGCCACCAGCCCCAGGGCGCTGAGCTTTTGCCAGGGCGATACTGCGGCCAGCGACAGCCCGAATACCTGGGTAAGGAAGTGCTCGTACAAGGGCTGGTTGCCGCGGTTGTGGTAGTAGTTGGCCAGGCAGGCGGCGGTCTGCAGCGACATGTGCAGTTTTTTCTTTTCGCCGCGCATGGAGAACATCCCGCCGCAGTGCACGCGGTAGCCACCGGGGGTGATGTCTGCCAGGTATTTGCCCTTGCCATGTGCGCCGAGCATCGACCACCAGCACACGTCCATCAGCGGCGCCAGTTCGAGTTCCCGGGGCAGTTCGCGCAACACGTTACGGAAGCACGCGGTGAGGGTTGATATGCGCCGGCCTTGCATCAGCTCCACGCTGGTCGCGTCACGCTGCCAGGCACGCCCGAGCTGAAGGCCCTGTTCGCCTTGTTCGCTGACCATCATCGCGTCGTGATACGTGATCACGTAGTCGGGGTGGCGCTCCAGGAAGTCCACCTGCTTTTGCAGCTTGAGCGGGTCGGTCCAGAAATCGTCGCCATCGCAATACGCCAGGTAGCGCCCCTTGGCCATGTTGAACAGGGCAGGGTAGAACAGCTTGCCTTGACGGTACTGGTTCTGCTCGTGAAGCACTGGGCGAATGAGGGTAGGGTAGCGCTCGGCATAGGCTTGGATGATCTCCCGGGTACCGTCTGTGGAGGCATCGTCGTTGATCAGGATCTCGAACGGAAAATCGGTTCGCTGGGCGAGAAAGCTGTCCACCGTCGCGGCGATGAACGCTTTCTGGTTGAAAGCCGGGCAGACCACGCTGACGAGCGGAATCCTTGCCCCGCCCCAGCCTTGCATGATGTCTCGTTCGGTTCGAATGTTCATCGTCCTACGCTCGGTTTGCTGAACAGAAGAATCACCCGGGCGGCGAGCAAGCGATCGCTGCCGGCTACGATAGCCAGGGTGACAAGGCCGCAGATGGCCAGGCTTGCCAGGGTAAGCAGGCGATCTTCGCCGGCCATCAGGCGCACAATCGGTTCGGTCAGCCCGAGGCCCAGCAGGGTCATCAGGCTGATCCGCAGAATGTCTTTCAACCACACGCCATGCAGGGCCGGCGCCAGGTGGTGGTGCACCACGCGCGGCCAGATGGCAAACGACAGCAGCCGCAGCACGAACCACGCGGCAGCGGCGCCCAGGGCGCCACAACTGTCGATGGCCAACACCATCACCGGGACGGTGACGGCTGCGGAGATCACGCTGTACCACACGTGCAGGCGAATCTGCCCGTAGGCGTATTGCAGGTGGTACTGGAAAGTACTGGCGGCCATGATCGCGCTGCCCAGGGCGTACCAGAACAGGATCGGCCTGCCCCAGTCGGCCGCGGCGCGGTCGCCGCTCCAGGCGTACAGCAAGTCGCCGGCGTGCACCGCCATCACGCTCGCCAAGGGAAACAGCAGGGTGCAGGTAAAGCGGCTGGCGGCCAGGTACAGCTGGTGCATGTCCTTGTCCCGCCCCTCGGCCAGCAGCACGGTCATGCGCGGCAGCAGCGTTTGCACCAGCGGGTTGATGAGCATCAGGATCCCGGTTGTCATCAGTGCGACGAGGGAGAAGTAACCGTATTCAGTCAGCAACAGCCGCTCGGACAGCAGGATCTTGTCCAGCTGGGTGAGCACGATCCACAGCACCGAGGTGAACGACAGGCTCAAGGCGAACGGCACGATGGGCTTGACCAGCGCCCAATTGAAACCACTCCACCAACGTGGGGCGGGCAAGCGGCTATAGGCCTTGCTGGCGAAGATCAACGTTTCGATCACCGCCACGCCCAGTTGGAACTTGAAAAATACCAACGCGTCCTGCGATACCACTGCCACCAGGAACAGGCCACCGAAGTAGCGCAAGGTGGTGATCACCACGTTGGCACCGTTGAGCCAGGCGTGCATTTCCAGCCCTTGCAGCCCGCTCTTGTACAAGGTGGCATACAACCGCAGCGCAACCATCCAGCCCATCAGCGTGATGCATTGCACGATGGTGGAGGTGTCCAGCGCCTGGGCATTGAGCCAATGCGCGGCAATCCAGGGGCTACCCAGGTACACCGCCACCACCGTCAGCAGGGTGAGCGGAAGGAAGATCAGTTCGAATGAGCGCAGCAACCAGCCGCCCTCGCGGCAACCCTCATTGCCCGCGTGCTGGTGGTGCGCAATTTGTCGCACCAGCGAAGGCGACAGGCCAACGTCCAGCAGCTGCAGCCAGGTTTGCAGCACCGTGTAGAAACCGATCAGCCCATACACCTCCGCGCCGAGATGGCTGAGGTAGAACGGCATGATCACGATACCGATCAGCAGCGTATAGGCCTGCCCAACGTAGTTGAGGGTGGTGTTGCGAAAAATCGATCGGTTTGTGCTCATGACCGGCCCGGCTACGGATGATTAAAGGGCCCGGCGCAGCGGCGCCAAGGGTAGAAGTGGCGAATCACACTGGCGTAGCAGGGTGTCGACGATGCGTTGCTGAATGTGCCGCCCCAGCCCCGGATAGATCGGCAGGCACAACACACGCTGCGCCAGCCCGCGGGAGATCGGTTGCGCCTGTTGCGGTTGCAGGTAGTCGATGGTGTCCAGGGACGGGTAGAAGTAACGGCGCGGGTTGATGTCGGCGGCTTGCAGCGCAGCCCGGGCCGATAACATGGCCCGGTGGTTGGCCAGGGCCACCGGGAAATAACTGAAGTTCGGTTCGCTGTCAGGCGCCACGCGTTGTAACTGAAGGTAGTCGCCAAGGTGGCGGGTGTAGAAGTGGGCGATCTCCGCGCGCTGTTCCAGGATGAGCTCGATGTCGTCGAGGATGCACAGCCCCATTGCCGCGGAAAACTCGTTCAGCTTGGCGTTGGTGCCCAGGCCTTCGATGGTTTCGTAGTCGGCGATACCGAAGTTGGTCATCAGCCGCACACGCTCGGCGAGGTCGTCATCGTTGGTCACGATGGCGCCACCTTCGATGGTGTGGAACAGCTTGGTCGCATGGAAGCTCAGGGTGGTCACGTGGCCCCGGTTGAGCACCGACTGCCCGGCATGTTGCACGCCAAAGGCATGGGCGCCGTCGTAGATCACCTTCAGCTTGTGGCGCTGGGCCACGCCGTCGATCTCATCCACGGCGCAGGGGTTGCCGAACACATGGGTGGCCACGATCGCGCCGGTGTCTTCTTGCAGGCTGGCCTCGATGCGGGCGGGGTCCAGGTTCCAGGTATCCGGGCAAATGTCCGCGAACACTGGCCGAATGTGCTCCCACTGCAACGTGCTGCTGGTGGCCACGAAGCTGAAGGGCGTGGTCACGGCGCTGCCGGTGAGGCCGAGCGCGCGGTAGGCGACCTGCAACGCCATGGTGCCGTTGCTCACGACCACAATGTTACGCACGCCGAGGTAATCCTTCAGGCGCTCTTCCAGCTCGCAGCACAGCGGGCCTTGATTGGTCAGCCAGCGCGAGGCGTAGATACCGTCCACGTACGCCTTGAATTTTTCCAGGTTGCCCATGTACGACTTGGTGACATTGATCATGCGGATCGTCCTTGCGCAAGCCTTGCGCGGATGGCTGTCGAGGTGACGGCGAAGTCCAGTGCGGGTCAGGCGACGGTGTCGGAACGGGCAACGCTGCGGCGGGCGCGCTGCTGATTGAGTTTGAGGATCAGCCGGGTGGCCAGGCTGCCGGCGTGAGGGTCGCCGTAGTGGAGCAGCGCGGTAGCACGACGTACCTCCGGGCTGCACGGCTGGTTGGCGTGAAGGCTGCGGTAACCCCAGAACAGGTAAAGGTTGCCCGGCACCAGCGGCAGCGTGCGTGGCTTGAACCAGCCCGCCTGGATGCCGTGGGTGAGCACGCGGCGGCTGAGCTTGTTCTGCAGCACGGCCTTTTCAATAACATTGGCCGCCACGCTGGAGCGCACCGAGCGCAGGTTGGGGAACATGATGAGATCGCCGCGTTCCTCGCCTTGCTCCGGGATAAACACGGGTACCAGCAGGGTGACGAGGGTAGCGTCATAGTGGAAGGCGTTGGATTCGCGCGCACCAGTGCCGCCCTGGACGCAGCGCAGCACGGGGAAGATTTCACTGCTGGTGGCAGGGGCGCCGGTGGCGTGACGATGCAGCTGGTCGAGGATCGCTGCCAGCTCGGGGGATGTCGCAAGCCGGGCCATGGGGCTACCGGCAAGGGCCTTCAGGCCGTGGTAGGCGAAATACTGGCCGTGGTGCCGGCCGGCTTCACGCTCCACGTATTGGCGCATTTCAGCCAGGTCGTCGGGTGAAAATGCATGTTCGATAACAGCATGCCCTTGCTGGTCCATATCATTGACCAGAAGTGCAATTGAAGTAGGGTCGTTGCGGAACAATGGCGACATGACAAGACACTCTATCCGTGAATGAACGCTTAACTTTCAAACCGAAGTTGCTGACTTCGGACAAAGCTACCGCCAGATCCTGTAATCCGTTGGACCCAAACTTCGTACTGCCTGTATGTAATGTTTCAGGTACGCTACCGCCCTCCCGTTACAAATCGGGTGCTCATGTAGGCGGGCAAATCAATAACAAGCCGATACCCTGGGCGCTCAAAAAAAGTGAGCGCTCTTTGTGGCGGCTTGTGGGGTGTTCCGGATTTTATGATGGCTGGCGATGTGCGAGCCGACCAAGGTCTTTGCCTTGGGTGAGTGATATATCGGTTTTTAGTCGCTAGCTGTCAATCATTTCGGACGAAAAAAGTGGCGTAAATCCGCTAACAAGCATTGCAGACTTGTAAGTACATGATAAATATATAAATTTAATTTTGACGCCATCATATTAATAGCGTTTTGTCTTGCAATGATGGCCAGCGGGCGGAAATCATTGATTTCTCACGCCAAACGCCGCTGCAGCCCCTCTGGTAGGGGCTTTGAGGGGGTGTCAACGATGTACTGTCGCCCGTTAGGCTTTGTAATTTACGTCGCCAGTTATATGACGCCGCCTCTAAGGGGCCCCCGTACGCTGTCGTTAATTTGACTGAGGGTTGTGGCGGCCGTAAAGATCGTTACGGCGATCAGAGAGGTAGGGGGTGGCTTTGCGGGTTGCCTGCAGATGCTGCCGGTCCAGATCGGCAATCAGCAGCGCCTCTTCTGCTCCCGCAACGGCCAGTTGCTCGCCACCCGGGCCGCACAGGCTACTGAGGCCACAGTACCGCAGGCCGGCCTCCTTGCCGCAATAGTTGGCATAGGCGAGATAGCAGCCATTTTCGTAGGCCCGCGCCCGTACCGTGACCTCTGCTACCAGTTCGAAGCCCGTCATATTCGCCGTTGGCACCAGTACCAGCTCGGCTCCACTCAATGCCAGATGGCGTACGGCCTCCGGAAACTCGACGTCATAGCAGATCAGCAGGCCCAGCTTCCATCCGTTGAGCGTGGCTACCGGGAAACCACCATCACCCGCGCTGAACATGGCCCGGTCGAGTTCGCCGAACAGGTGCGCCTTGCGGTAGTCGATCAGGCGTTGGCCTTGCCCGTCTACAAGCTGCGCAGCGTTGTAGACCCCCCCGCTGGGGCCTGCCTCGGGGTAGCCATAGGCGATGGCGATGCTGTTCCTGCGTGCAATCGCGGCGACTTGCGCCGGCGCTTCTCCATCGGGAGCATGAGCCAGCGCCTGGGCGGCCTGGGCCCCGATGTTGTAGCCGCTGAGGAACATCTCAGGGAATACCACAAGGTCGGCGCCACGGCGCGCCGCCTCGGTTGCCCAACGCTCGAGCCTGGCCATGTTCTGCGCCGGCAGGTTGGGCCCCGCAGGGCCCTGATACAAGGCAATTCGCATGGCGTCAGTCCGGGAGGGCCACTGGACCGAGTGTATCGAACACGTCGCCAGGGCCGGGATTGGTGGGGAATGTGTTGCCGCCGAAATGGTTCATGATCCCCCACACGGCATTGAGCGAGGTTTGCACGGCCCCCTCCACCCAGGCTGGGGTCCAGGACACATCGTCGCCGGCAATGAAGATCCCGCGTTGTTCGGCGGGCATGTCGCGCTGGATGAAGTGCGCGTACATGCGCTGGTTATAGCGGTAGTGCCCTGGCAGCGCACCCTTGAAAGCACCGAGGAAGTGCGGGTCCGCCTCCCAGGACACGGTGATCGGGTCGCCAATGATGTGCCCGGCGATGTCCACGGTGGGGTAGATCTTCTTCAAAGCATCCAGGGCAAGCTTTACCCGCTTTTCTACCGGGTGGGGCAGCATCTTCAGGGCATCGCTCATCCACGAATAAGACAGGCAGATCACGCCCGGCTTGCCTTCCCCGTTGTCGAACAGGTACGTGCCACGGGTAAGGCGGTCGGTGAGGGTCATGCTCATGGTGTCACGGCCGGTGACCGGGTCTTTGTCCTTCCAGAATGGCCGATCGACCATCACAAAGGTTTTCGAGGACTGCATGTAACGGGTGCGGTCCAGGGCCATCCACATCTTCTGGGAAAACAGCGATTCCTCGCATTCGATCTGGGTGGTGAGCAGCCAGCTCTGGCACGTGGCGAGCACGGCAGGGTACACACGGGTATGGCCCCACACGTCAGTCACGGCGAACTGGCCGTTGTCGGCGCGGGCGACCTTCTGCACGCCGCAGCGGGGCGCACCGCTGTGCAGGCTGCTCAGGCTGGTGCCTTCAGGCCAGTGGGCGCAGCGCTCCGGCACATGCCGCCAGATGCCCAGGGGCACCTGCTCTACACCGCCCACTACCAGGTGCTGGTGATCGTCACAATTGGTCATCACTACCCGAAGGATTTCGAGCATGGAATTGGGGAAGTCCGAGTCCCAGCCACCGGTGCCGAACCCTACCTGCCCGAACACCTCACGGTGCTGGAAGGTAAGCCCTGCGAAGGACTTGGACGTGGCCACGAAATCGTAGAACGTGCGGTCGTCCCACAGCGGCACCAGGCTGTCCCAGAGGGCCTTGAGGCGGGTGACGTCGCGGTCGCGTATCGCTTGCTGGATTTCGCCGAAATGCGCCCGTTCTTCCAGCGCATCGGCCCAGGCATCGGCCACTTCGTGGAACAGCTTGGGCAGGTCCGCCACGTTTTCGGCGTAGTAGGTTTGCCCTTCGAGGTCGATCACGGTGCTGCCCGATGCTGAAGTAAGCGGGTTCGGGAAGGGGCGGGTTTCCAGCCCCAGCATGTCCACGTAGTGATAGAACGCGGTAGAGGAAACGGGGAAGCGCATGCCGCCCAGCTCGGCGATGATGCCTTCAGCGGCCTCGAAAGGCTGCGAGCGAAGGCGCCCGCCCAGCCGTGAGGCTTCATATACCACCGGGCGCAGCCCGAGCTTCATCAGCTCATACGCGGCCACCAGGCCCGCAATCCCCGCACCAATGATGGCCACTTCCTTACCGTGGTTCGCCTCCGGAATGCTGCCCAACCCCTCGGGGTGCTCGATCCATTGGTCGAAGGCAAAGGGAAAGTCAGGCCCGAATACGGTAATCGGCTTCTCGAAGCCAGCAGGATGGCGGTTGGGTTTGAGCATGGGCACCTCGCAGGAATGCAGTCTGGTCAGTATAGGAAGGCTGACGGGCATTCTAGGGAGGTGCTGGCACGTTATTAAGACGCAGAGTGCGGTCTTTTTGCCTGATTTCTCGTCGAAATGATAAACGCACTGGTCATTTCTGCGGTAGGGGGCTTCCAACCCTGTGGGAAGCGGGCGCCCCGCGAACGATTTGTGTCAGCGAGCTTTCCCCGGATATGGCCAACCCTATAAGAAATATCGCGCTAACCGCGACCGCGATCGATCTTGGTGCTGAGGATGATCGACGTGGTGGTCTTGTCTACGCCTTCAAGGGCGCCGATCTGGTCCAGTAGTTCATCCAGCGCCTCTGGGCTGTCGGTATGCAGCCAGGCCACATAGTCGAACTCGCCGCTTACCGCGCACAGTTGCTGGATCTGTGCCATGGCGCCGAGGCGCTTGAGCACATCGCGGCCGGCCTTGGGCTGTACGGTGATGCCCACATAAGCTTGCAGTCCGCCAGTCAGGGCGCGCTGTGCAAGGCGAACGCCATAGCCAACGATCACACCGTTGCGCTCCAGGCGGGCGAGGCGCGAGGTCACTGTGGTTCGGGCGATCCCCAGTTTTCTGGCAAGGGTGGCAACGCTCTCGCGCGCATTCACCTGTAAGGCGGCAATCAATTGACGGTCAACCCCGTCGAGGGAAAAGGCGCTGTGGTCTGTCATCGGTGCTCAAACACATGAAGGCATAGGGCTATCCTAGTAAACCCAGCGCTCCGAGTCACTCGTTATCGCAAAACGTCGAATAGCCGTGAAAATTATTTTTTGTGCAGTTCTGGCGTGGCAGGAAATGGAGAAAGGGACTTTCCATTTTTTTGGCGTCAGCTAGGTGGCGAAAAGCCATCGCCCTATTTATTAATATGCAGTGGCTTTGAAAGAAATGTCGTTATAGTTGCGGGTTATACGAAGGCAGTGGGCATGACGATCTTTCATGGAAGTTGTTCGAGGTCATGCTGCCTCCGCTAATAGATAGCGGCGTCAACTTAATCCTTCCAAACTTATTAGTTGAAACCTCGCTTGCGTCTGTGCACAAAAGACTTGAGCTGGGGGGCAGATCGACACGCGCACAGGCTGCTTTACCTGGTTTGTATCAAGGAGAACACTCGATGGGCCAAGGACATTCAAACCATTTCAAAGGGCCGTGGCCGCTTCTGCTGCTGTGCGCCGCCATCATGGCCAGCTTCCTGGCCTCCAGCGGCCCGGTGCAATGGATGGACAATGGCATGGCCATCGCCGACGCTACCGTGGGCAGGTACTTCAGTGAAACCCTGGGGGCAGCGGATCACCCGCTCTATCAGTTTTTCAGCACGGCGGTGTTCGAGCAGCTCGGCATCCAGGTGCTGGGCCTGCTCAATTCCATCCTGTTGATCCCCTTGGCGGGGAGTGTGTACTGGCTGGCCCGCAACCTGGGCTTGCAGCGTAACCTGGCGTTCCTGGCCGCTGCCGTGATGGTGCTCTCCCATGCCGTGTTCTGGGTGTCGACCAAGGCCGGGGTGTACATCTTTCACTCGCTGTTCGTGGTGCTCGCCTACGCCTTGTACTTCGAGCGCCGCAGCGGCCTGGGCGACATCGGCAAGCTCCTGGTGATCGGGCTGTTCACCGGCCTGGCCGCGAGCACTCACCCGTTGACCTTCGTGGTGATGCTGCCGCTGTACCTGCGCCTGGCAAGGGAGCAGCGGTTGTTCATCCTGCTGACCGTACCGGCCTTTGTGGTGGGCTTTCTCACGGCGTACCCGGCGATGTTCAATGACCTGGACTCAGGCCTGAGCCTGCTCCAGATCGCCCGCCATTACCTTACCGGCGCCTCTCCGTTCGCCCCTGACCAAAGCTGGGAAGGCAGCATGCTGCGCTTCGACGTGATGTGGCACGAAAAGAACTCCGTCATGTTGCTCTGCCTGTCGCTGATCGGGCCACAGCTGTTAGGGCTGGTGCTGGTGCCTAAGGATCGCAAGCTGCGCCTGGTGTGGTGGGCGCTCTTGTTGAACTTCGTGTTCGCGGTGTCATTCAACGTGTATGAGCGTTTCGCGTTTTTCCTGCCCGGTGTCATCTTCGCAGCGGTGCTCGGGGTGATTCAGCTGCGCGAGCTGCTCCCCGATACTCGCCTGGGCGCTTGGCTGCTTGGGCTGTCGGCGCTGTGTTCACCCGCCGCGCTACTGAGCATGTGGCTGTTGTACGCCGCCGGCGCGGTGCCGTTGCCGGTGCACGCCGAGGCGCTGCCTATGCGTAACGACATCCACTACATCATGGTGCCGTACTTGCGTGATCGCTCCGCCGAAGAGTTTGCGCATTTTTATGCGGCCTCCGCCCCTGTGGGTGCGCTGATCGTCTCGGACTGGATTCCCATGGGCGCACTGCGCTCGGCTCAAGCCGCGGGCATACTCACCGACCGTTCGTTCGTGTCCTGTGAAAACGCCCAGGACCTTAGCCTGTACCTGCAAGGCCCAGGCGCATTCCTTCCTCGGACCAGTTACTGCGAAGGTATCAAGGCGCGATTCAAGCTGGAGAAGCTGGTTGTAGGGTATCAACTGCTCGGCAAGTAAGACCTTGCTTACCGCTGGTCTGAGGTATGGCAATTTGCCTTGAACGGCGCATCGTTTCGTTCGGCCAAAAGTCGGGAAGGGTGTTCGCACCCGCCCGCCACGCCTGTGGCCTTTCTGCCGAGCGACAGAGGACCTTCTTATGCTTTCACCGCGTTATCTACGTTGTGCCCTGGTTGCCGCAGTCGCCACCGCAGGCTTGGCCGCGTTGGCTGGCTGCGCCCGTGACCCGGAAAAACCAACCTTGTCCGAATTGGCAGTGAGCTCTATCAAGAGCCTGTTCAGAACCGACAGCGACATGCAGAAAGTACTGAATGCCCAGGCGGCGTTCGACCCGAAGGCCATCGAGAAGACCACGCCGGAAGAAGCGCGCAAGCAGCCCACCGTTGCTGATGCAGTGAAGCGTGTACTGGCCGACCAGAACCGCGACAGTAGCCCGACAGCGCTGGTGCCTGGCGTAACCACCAGGGACATTACCGTCTCCGGCGCCGCTGGCTCGTTGCCGGCCACGGTGTACACCCCCGCGGGCACCGGTCCGTTCCCGGTGGTGCTGTATTTCCATGGCGGCGGCTGGGTTATCGCAGACCGCACTGTGTACGACGGCGGCGCGCGGGGGCTGGCCAAGCAAGCGAACGCCATTGTGGTCTCGGTAGACTACCGGCGCGCGCCAGAGGCCAAATTCCCCGCCGCCCATCAGGACGCCGTTGCTGCGTGGAAATGGCTCGGCAGCAACGCCGCCAGCCTTGGGGGTGATCCGAAGCGCCTGGCCCTGGCAGGCGAAAGCGCCGGGGGCAACCTTGCCGTTGCTACCGCTATCGCCGCTCGCGATCAAGGCCTCACCGCCCCCAAACATGTACTGGCGGTGTACCCGGTCGCCCAGGCCAATACCGATACCGAAAGCTACCTGAAATACGCCGATGCCAAGCCGCTCAACCGGCCGATGATGCTGTGGTTCGTGGCACACGTGACCAACAGCGCGGCGGACCTGAAAGGCCCACGTATCGACCTTGTGCATGCCGACCTGCACGGGCTGCCGCCGGTGACCCTCATAAACGCCGAGATCGACCCGTTGCGCGACGACGGCGCGCAGTTGGAACAAGCGTTGCGTACGCAAGGCGTGAGTGTTGAGCGCAAGCTGTATGACGGCGTGACCCACGAGTTCTTCGGTACCGCGGCCGTGGTTGAGAAAGCGCAGCAAGCGCAGGCATATGCGGGGGAAAGGTTGAAGGCTGGCTTCTAAGGAAGTGGGATACAGGTGGTGGGGGTGTTGACCCGGTAGCGGGTGCTTCGCCCGCCGCCTGGGAGTTTCTCCAGATAACCTTTGGCCAACAAGTCGGCCAGGTGTCGAGTGGCCGTTGCCTTGGAAACCTTGGCTACGGCCTGATACTGCGCCGCGCTGATACCGCTTTCAAAACCACGTTCCCCGCCGTCGAGCAAGCGATTGAGAACCTTGACCTGTTCCTCGGTCAGCTCCGCGCCGCGGTGTGTTTGCCAAAAGCGGGCTTTGGCCATCACCCTCCCTATGCGAGCCATTGCGGCAATCTGGCTGCGCAGCAGCGTGTGAAGAAACCATTCCAGCCAGGCCGTAATGTCCAGGCCGCCCTTTTGGCTGGTTTCCAGTACATGGTAATAGCCCGCTCGGTCATCCAGGATGCTGGCGGACATGGCATACAGGCGAATCCCCTGGTTGTCTGCCTGCGCCAACGCAAGGTCGGTCAGGGCGCGGGTAAGCCGGCCATTCCCGTCGTCGAACGGATGGAGGGTCACGAACCAGAAGTGGGCGATGCCGGCACGTAGCAGTGGGTCGAGCGCTGCATTCGCCCGGCTACTGGCGAACCAATCCATAAAGGCCTTTAACTGAGCCTCCAGCCCTTCGCGAGGTGGTGCTTCGAAATGAACAGTGGGTCGATCCAACCGGCCGGACACAACTTGCATGGGTTCATTACTCCGCAACGTGCCTACCCGAACAGGTGCAGTCATCAACGGCTCGTCAGCAGGAAATAACCACTTGTGCCAAGTGAATAACCGGCCAAGCGTGAGGGCGTGGTCGTAGTTGCGAGTGGCATCCAGCAGCAGGGCGGCCAGCCCCTCGCTACGGGGGCTTGGTTTACCGCTGTCTTGCACACCCAACCGTCGGGCAAGGGATGATCGCACCGAACCGGCATTCAATTCCTCGCCCTCGATGGCAGAAGACGTGATGATGTTCTGCAGTAATGCATCGAGATATTGCTGTGCGTCTGTGGCTTCTTCCACGGCACCGGCCATCCCCAAAAGACGGCCCTGCGCTTGGGTACAGGCGCGTAGCAAAGGCAAAAGCGGGTCGGCCTGCCAGGTGAAAGCTGGCCAGCCGGGGTATTGCCAGATCCAGGCAGGAGGGTTCACGGGTAATCTCCGGAGGCGATGAGCCGAATAATAGCGTTATTCGGCTCATACTGTGAGCCGAATAGGTGAGCTATTCGGCTCACAGATTGTGGCTTGGAGAGCAGGCATGGCGCTTTCCGTTCCGGCAATGGAAAGCCTACGGGCACAAAAAAGCCGCGCATGCGCGGCTTTTGAAGTTGGTGGGCCCACACGGACTCGAACCGTGGACCAAAGGATTATGAGTCCTCTGCTCTAACCAACTGAGCTATAGGCCCATAGAGACGGGCGATTATAACGAGGCTTTTGGTTGGGTGCCATCCGAAAGAACCGTTTGTTACTTATTGCCTGCTGGCTTGCGCAACGTCGCGAGGGCATGCCGCTGCTGGCCCTGCTCGTCGAAGTTCTCCGGAGCAAGCCACGCCTCGAAAGCGCTTTTAACGGCTGGCCATTCCTCGCTAATGATCGAATACCACGCCGTATCCCGGTTCCGCCCCTTATAAACCACGGCGCGGCGGAAGGTGCCTTCATAGCTGAAGCCCAGGCGTTCTGCCGCTTTACGGGACGGAGTATTCAGATCGTCGCATTTCCATTCGTAGCGGCGATAGCCGAGCGTGTCGAACGCGTAGGCCATAAGCAGATACTGGGCTTCGGTAGACAGTGGTGATTGCTTGAGCAAAGGCGAGAAGGTCACGCTGCCCACTTCGATTGCGCCGTGGGCAGGGTCGATGCGCATCAGGGCCAAGGTGCCTACGGCTTTGCCGGTGCCCAGGTCAATCACAGCGAAGTGACGGGGGTCAGTGCTCAAGGCGGCGGTTTCGGCATAGGCCCGGTAAGTTTCGGGGCTATCAAAAGGGCCCACGAACAGATAGGTCCAGTCGCTGCCGTCCTTGGCTTGGGTGTAGGCGGCATACAGGTCGGCGGCGTGGGTATCGGCGTCCAGCGGTTCGAGGCGGCAGTAGCGGCCGGGGAGGGTAACCCCGGCAGGCTGGGGCCGGGGCGCCCACCCTTCAATGGGAAAGCCGATGGGTTGACCGTATTCATTCTGCCTGGCCATGGTGCCTGCCTTGTTATGGGGATGCACCACTGTAGCGGAGCAATGGTTCTGTTAAAGATCCATTGGAGAGAATTTAAAGGGGGCCAATTGCCGGCGAATATAGGCGCCCCAGAACGGGCTGTCGCGGGCAATAAAAACCCCGAGCAAGCCCGGGGTTTTTTGTGACGCGGGTGACGCTTACTCGTCCAGGAACGAGCGCAGGTGCTCGCTACGGGTCGGGTGGCGAAGCTTGCGCAGTGCCTTGGCTTCGATCTGGCGGATACGCTCACGGGTAACGTCGAACTGCTTGCCCACTTCCTCGAGGGTGTGGTCAGTGTTCATGTCGATACCGAAACGCATGCGCAGTACCTTGGCTTCGCGGGCGGTAAGGCCGGACAGCACTTCGCGGGTCGCTTCCTTGAGGCTTTCTACCGTAGCCACGTCGATCGGGGACTGCATGGTCGAGTCCTCGATGAAGTCGCCCAGGTGGGAGTCTTCATCGTCGCCGATCGGCGTTTCCATGGAGATCGGCTCTTTGGCGATCTTCAATACCTTGCGGATCTTGTCCTCAGGCATTTCCATGCGCTCACCCAGCTCTTCCGGGGTGGGCTCGCGGCCCATTTCCTGCAACATCTGGCGGGAAATACGGTTGAGCTTGTTGATCGTCTCGATCATGTGCACCGGAATACGGATGGTGCGCGCCTGGTCGGCGATGGAGCGAGTGATCGCCTGGCGGATCCACCAGGTGGCGTAGGTCGAGAACTTGTAGCCGCGACGGTATTCGAACTTGTCCACCGCTTTCATCAAGCCGATGTTGCCTTCCTGGATCAGGTCGAGGAATTGCAGGCCACGGTTGGTGTACTTCTTGGCGATGGAGATCACCAGACGCAGGTTCGCCTCGACCATTTCCTTCTTGGCGCGGCGAGCCTTGGCTTCGCCGATGGACATGCGACGGTTGATGTCCTTGATTTCCGCGACGGTGAGGCCGGTTTCGGCTTCAAGGTCGATCAGCTTCTGCTGGCAGCGCTCTACATCTGCCTGTACACGGCCAATGGCTTCGGCGTATTTCGCCTTGCCACGGGCCAGGAAGGCAGCCCAGCCCTGATCCACTTCGTTGCCGGGGAACAGGCGCAGGAAGTCTGCACGAGGCATGCGAGCGTCACGTACGCACAGCTGCATGATGGCGCGTTCCTGGGCGCGAACGCGATCCAGCGCGCCACGTACCTGCTCCACCAGCACTTCGAACTGCTTGGGCACGAGCTTGATCGGCATGAACAGTTCGGCCAGCAGCAGCATTTCGGCTACGCCTTCCTTGCTGTCGCGGCCGTGCTTCTTCAGGACCTTGCGGGCCACCTGAAGCTGTTCGGCGACTGCGCCGAAGCGCTGACGGGCAACTTCCGGATCCGGCCCGCTTTCGCCTTCTTCCTCGTCGTCGGTCGCGTCGCCGTCTTCCTCTTCGTCTTCTTCCTTGTCAGCGGCGGGCGCTGCCTTGGGGTCGACGGGAGGTGGCATGTCCGACGGGCTGGCGATCACGTCGTCAGGGTCGATGTAGCCGCTGAGAACGTCCGACAGGCGGCCGCCTTCGGTGGTGACACGATCGTATTCGCTGAGGATATAGTCGACAGTGCCCGGGAAGTGGGAGATAGCTCCCATGACTTCGCGGATACCCTCTTCGATGCGCTTGGCGATTTCGATTTCGCCTTCGCGGGTGAGCAGCTCCACCGTACCCATTTCACGCATGTACATGCGAACGGGGTCGGTGGTGCGACCGATATCGGTCTCGACGGCGGCCAGCGCAGCGGCGGCTTCTTCCGCGGCAGCCTCATCCGTGTCGGCTTCGGCCAACAGGAGGGCATCCGCATCCGGAGCAGTCTCGAATACGTTGATCCCCATGTCGTTGATCATGCGGATGATGTCTTCCACCTGCTCCGGATCTGAAATATCCTCGGGCAGGTGGTCGTTGACCTCGGCGTAAGTCAGGTAGCCCTGCTCACGACCACGGGTGATCAACTCTTTGATACGAGATTGCTGTTGCGCTTTTCCGGACATAACACCCTATCCACTGAAGGTCTTGGCGGGCAAAAAACAAGCCGAGGATTATACCCGAGCTAGGACCTCACACGCCAGTTGAGGTCGGGTTTTGTGCGTTTGCGTTGCGGCTAAGCAGCTCGCGCAGCAGGTTTTTTTCCTCTGCGCTGAGTTCACCCTGCCTGGCCTTTCGAATCAGGTTTTCCAGGCTGCGCTCACGTTGACGGGCTGACAGACTGGAAATGGTGTCGAAAAACTGTTGTTCAAGGTTATCGGCCTCTATCAGCCATTCTTTCTCGGCCAAGGCGCGCAAAAGGCGCCCCTGGTCCGTCCCGTGCCACCGGGCGATCAATTGCAGAGAGCGTAGCCGAGGATTCTTCTGAAGTGCCTCGAGCAGCGCGACCAGCAATTGGGCGTAAACATGATCTTCATCGGCCAGATGGCTGGCATCTTCAACTTTTGTCGCCAACTGCGGATGGTGCAACAACGTGCGCAACGCACTGAGCGTGGGTGGTTCCACGCTGGTGGGCGTACGTGGCGCCCTGGGCTCGTAGTCCCGGCGCTGGCCGCCGCGCTCCCACGGCTTGCCGTCCCTTTTCTTCCCGCTGCCCTTGCGCGGTTGCCACGGCTGGTTGGGCTCGATGGTTGGCGCGTCAAGGTAGGCCGGTACGTAGTCGGCAGGGCCTTCGAAATCCACATAAGCCCCTGCGTCGCCGCCTTGGGCGGTGTCTCGCTGGGGCTGCCGTTGAGCCAGCTGGCTCATTGCTTCACCACTCAGGCCGGTGATTTCACCCAGCCTTGCACGCATCAATGCCTTTAAATTCGCCCCAGGCACCCGATCAATCAGTGGCGCCGCCAGCGTGGCCATATGCGCCTTGCCTTCCAGCGAGCGCGGGTCCGCTTCTTCGGACAACTGCTGGAAGAAATAATCCGCCAGCGGTTGTGCATGCTGCGCGATCCGCGCCTTGAACGCGTCCAGGCCCTCGGCACGGATCAACGTGTCCGGGTCTTCCCCTTCCGGCAGGAACAGAAAGCGCGCCTTGCGCCCGTCCTGAAGGCTGGGCAGCGCTGCTTCCAGTGCACGCCAGGCAGCGTTCCGGCCGGCCTGGTCGCCGTCGAAGCAGAACAGAATGCCGGGCACGATGCGGAACAATCGCTTGATGTGTTCCTCGCTGGTAGCCGTACCCAGGGTAGCCACCGCGTTGCGCAGGCCCTGCTGAGCCAGGGCGATCACATCCATGTAGCCTTCGACAACGATGACTTCGTCGAGGTTGCGATTGTATTTGCGAGCCTCGAACAGGCCGTAGAGTTCCTGGCCTTTATGAAACACCGGTGTTTCCGGCGAGTTCAGGTATTTGGGCTTGTCGTCGCCGAGCACCCTGCCGCCGAACGCGATGACCCGCCCCCGGCTGTCGCGTATCGGAAATATCACGCGGTCCCGGAAGCGGTCATAGCGCTTGCCGGTCTCGGCGTTCTCGATCAGCAGCCCGGCATCGATCATTGCCCGCTGTTGCAGGGTATCGCTGCTGAGGTGGCGGAGCAGGTTATCCCAGCCTGGTGGAGCGAAGCCCAGGCCGAAGTCCCGGGCGATTTCCCCGGTAAGCCCGCGGCCCTTGAGGTATTCCACCGCGCTTTTGCGTGCCGGGTGTTGCCGCAGAGCCTGGCGATAATAGTCTGCCGCTGCAGCCAGCAACGGGTATAGCGGCGAATCCGTAGGCTGGCGCGGCTTGCTGCCACGGCGTGACTCTTCCCGGGGCACTTCCATGCCCGCTGCCTTGGCAAGCTCCTCGACAGCCTGGGGAAAGTCCAGGTTGTCGTGATCCATCACAAAGCCCAGGGCGTTACCACCGGCGCCGCAGCCGAAACAGTAGTAGAACTGTTTGTCTGGGCTAACGCTGAACGACGGGGTTTTTTCCTTGTGGAACGGGCAGCATGCGGTGAAATTCTTGCCCGCTTTTTTCAGTTGAACGCGTGAGCTCACCACATCGAGGATGTCGGTGCGGTTCAGCAGATCGTCAATGAAACCTTGCGGGATGAGCCCGGCCATGCCATGCCCTCAGGCTAGACGTGCGTTTGGTCAAGTGATGGTGCGGGATGTTAGCACCGAGGCAGTGCCAATCGCAGCGAGCGCTGTATAACGAAAACGGAGGGGGAACGCAGTTGGATCGCGGTTGGCGGCACAGGGCCACCCGCCGGAATTACGTGATCCGCAATTGCCAATGGCCCGGCTTTGAAGGCCGGGCCAGACAAATGCTTGCAGCGAACGCCGGTATTAGTACAGGCGAACGGCGCGGCGCTGTTCGCGCTGGACTTTCTTGGCGTGACGCTTGACTGCGGCTGCAGCCTTGCGCTTGCGCTCGGAAGTCGGCTTTTCATAAAACTCGCGGCTACGAACTTCAGCCAGTACACCGGCTTTTTCGCAGGAGCGCTTGAAACGACGCAGAGCTACGTCGAAGGGTTCGTTCTCTTTAACTTTGACGGCTGGCATCCAGGGCTACCTTAATTCATTACCGGGGCAACGTACCCCTGCTTTAAAGCGCGGTGGAATACGTCGGTTTTCAAGGGTTGCGGATGTTACCCTTTGAAGGCGCGGAATGCAAAGCCTCTGATCGAAAACCGCTGGTCGGCACGGCGGGGCGCGACTATCATGCGCGCCTTCGTTACCGCCTCGGCAAAGGCTATTGATACCCATGCTAGTACTGGGACTGGAAACATCCTGCGATGAAACGGGCGTCGCGCTGTACGACAGCGAGCAGGGCCTGCTCGGCGACGCGCTATTCAGCCAGATCGACCTGCACCGTGTCTATGGCGGCGTGGTGCCTGAGCTCGCTTCGCGCGACCACGTGAAACGTATGCTGCCCCTGATTCGTGAAGTGCTGGGGCAGGCCGGGCGTGCCACGGGTGATATCGACGCCATTGCCTATACCGCCGGCCCCGGGCTGGTGGGCGCGCTGCTGGTCGGCGCGTCCTGCGCGCAAGCCATGGCATTCGCCTGGGGTATTCCCGCATTAGGCGTACATCACATGGAAGGGCACCTGCTGGCACCCATGCTGGAAGATCGGCCGCCGGCGTTCCCGTTCGTGGCCTTGTTGGTTTCCGGGGGGCATACGCAACTGGTTCGGGTCGACGGCATCGGCCGCTATGAACTGCTGGGTGAAAGCCTGGACGACGCCGCTGGCGAGGCCTTCGATAAAACGGCCAAGCTGATGGGGTTGCCTTATCCCGGCGGCCCGGAAATAGCCCGCTTGGCGGAATTCGGCACCGCAGGTCGCTTTACCTTCCCGCGGCCGATGACCGACCGCCCGGGGCTGGACTTCAGCTTCAGCGGGCTGAAAACCTTCACGCTCAATACCTGGCAGCAGTGCAAGGCAGCTGGCGACGACGGTGAACAAACTCGTAACGACATTGCGCTGGCGTTCCAACAGGCAGTCGTTGAGACTCTCGCCATCAAATGCAAACGTGCCCTCAAGCAAACCGGGCTGAAAACCCTGGTGATCGCCGGTGGTGTAAGCGCCAACAAGGCCTTGCGGGCCTCGCTGGAAAGCATGACCGGCCAATTGGGCGGCGGCGTGTTTTATGCCCGCCCCCGGTTCTGCACCGATAACGGCGCAATGATCGCTTATGCGGGCTGCCAGCGGTTGCTGGCCGGGCAGCATGAGGATCTGGGCATCCAGGTGCATGCACGCTGGCCGATGGAACAACTGCCCGCAGTGTGACGGGGCCCGTGTCGCAGGGCTTGGGTGATGGCGCCTAGAAGTGCCGTTCCCGCCCTGCAAGCAGGTCACGCAGGTTCGCTCGGTGGCGCCACACCACCAATACGGTGAGTACGGTCATTGGCAAGAGTGCCTGTGGTGCTTGCCAGGCCAATAGCGGTAGGGTGAGCGGAATTGCAGTCAGGGCAGCCAGAGAGGCGGTGCGGCTGAGCTGGAAGGTCAGCAGCCACACGATTATTGCCAACAGCAAGGCGGGCGGGTACAGGCCCAGCAACATGCCCGCGGCAGTGGCTACACCCTTGCCACCCCTGAAGTTGAAGTACAGCGGGAACAAATGGCCAATCACCGCGCACAGGCCGATCCACGCCTGGGCTTGCAGGCCGAACCCCAGCGCCTTGGCCAGCAACACCGGTGCAAGGCCCTTGGCCAGGTCGCCAAGCAGGGTCAGCATGGCCAGTTTACGCCCTGCAACCCGCAGCATATTGGTGGCTCCGGCGTTGCCGGAACCGCTGGCGCGGGGGTCGGGCATCCCGGCCCCTCGGCTGAGCAGGATGGCGAAGGACAGTGAGCCGAGCAGGTAGGCCACAAGGGCCAGTAACCAAGGCATGCTAACTATTCCGGGCGTGGACGTTCGGATTCTAACGGCGCAGGGCGCCTTTGTCGTCAGGGGAGAAAAAGCTTGGACATCGTGTTCATCGAAGGCCTCGAGGTAGACACCGTAATTGGTGCCTATGACTGGGAGCGCGATATTCGCCAGTGCCTGCGCCTGGATTTCAGCTTTGGCTGGGACAACCGGCCCGCGGCGGCCAACGATGACCTGACCAAGGCCCTCGATTACGCCAAGGTGTCCGAGGCTGTGCAGGCATTTGCCCAGGCGGCGCGGTTCGAGCTGGTGGAAACCTTCGCCGAACGGCTCGCTGCGAAGCTGATGAGCGATTTCGGGATGCCCTGGCTGCGCCTGCGTGTCACCAAGCCTGGCGCCGTTCCGGCCGCCAAGGGTGTGGGTGTGGAGATCGAGCGCGGATGTCGCTGACCAGGGTTTACCTGGGGCTCGGTAGTAATGTCGACCGCCATACTCATTTGTGCGCCGGGCTCGACGCGCTGGCCGAAATCCTCCAGGGCCTGCAGTGCTCGGCGGTGTTCGAAAGCGAGCCTATCGGCATCAAGAGCGGGCCCTTCCTCAACATGGTCGTCACCGGGCTCACAGCCATGCCGCTGATGGCACTGGACCGCAAGCTCAAGTTCATCGAGGCGGACAACGGCCGCTATGCGCCGCAGCGAAAAGGCCTGCCGCTGGACATCGACGTGCTGATGTACGGCCAGCAGGTGGGCACCTTCGACGGGCTGGTATTGCCGCGCGCCGAAATACTGCGCAATGCTTTCGTACTGTGGCCACTGGCCCTGCTGGCGCCGGACGAAGTGCACCCAGGGGCTGGGCGCACCTTTGCCGAGTTGTGGAGCGAAGCGTCCATCGACCAGCGCCTGGCGCAGGTGCCGTTCGATTGGCAGGCGCCCGGCACGGGGGGTTAGGGTCGTTCCCCGGCTTTGCCTGGTCCTACAAGGGCCTAGTCAGGGCTGCCAGGCGTGCTTGCCTGAGCGCGTCGCCCAGCGCCTGCCCGGTATGGCCCGCATCCACCAGGGGCTTCACCGGGACGGCCCGCGCCGCCGTTGCGGCGCCGTGCAGATACGCGCCCTCGGGCCATGATGGCTTGCCCTCCGCCCGCGCCGCCATCTCACAGGCATGAAGAAACCCTTCAAAGCGCTGGGGCCTGCGGTACACATCGAACGCTTGCAGCATTTGCAGTAGCGCCTCGGGGTCCATTTCGCGAGCGTGTTCTGCCTGCGTGTGGTATTCGGTAGCCAGTTGGGCCAGTTCCTGGCAGTCGCGCGGTACCTTGAAGCGTATGTTCAGCGCGGCGACGGCTTGGGGGTTCAGGCGCAGCAACAGTGCCGACCAGCGTACCGCCAAAGGGTGTTCCACTGCAGCCGCCTGATGAAGAGCTTCCAGGCTGAGCGCGCGCACGGGCTCAGGTAATTCGCTGAGTTCGGCGAACAGCACTTTCAATGCCCCGCACGCTTCAAGCACCTCGAAAAACACCTGCGGAGTACTTTCAAGCAGCGCCCGGGAAATTTCCTTCCAGCTGCGCTCGGGCGTCAGCGCTTCCAGCTCCCCGGATTCGCTTAGCTGCTGCATCAGTTCCAGCGTCTCGGGCGCCACCCGAAAGCCCAGCGGGGCATATCGCGCCGCAAAGCGGGCTACACGCAATACTCGCAAGGGATCTTCGGCGAACGCCGGGGAAACATGCCGCAACCAGCGCTGTTCGAGGTCCGCTTGGCCCCCGTAGGGATCAATGACGTGGCCGTCGTCGTCCTCGGCCATGGCATTGATAGTGAGGTCTCGGCGCCGCAGGTCGTCCTCGAGAGTAACGTCGGGGCTTGCATGGAACACGAAGCCGCCATAACCCCGGCCGCTCTTGCGTTCAGTGCGTGCCAGCGCGTATTCGGCGCCGTTGTCGGGATGGAGAAACACTGGAAAATCCGCCCCTACCGGACGGTAGCCCAACGCAAGCATCGCTTCGGCCGAAGCCCCGACCACCACCCAGTCGATATCTGCCACAGGCAGGCCCAGCAGGCGGTCACGCACGGCGCCGCCAACCTTGTAACTCTTCATGCAGTTCTCCTTCAGCGCTACAGGATATACCGGCAGCGCCGAAGGATCAGCTCAGAGGTGGACCACGGCCATGTCCAGGCGGCCGTAGTCGCCCTCACCGTGGTCATTGCGGGGAGGTACATGGTGAGTCTTGACCACCTGGTCGCCTTGCACGGTTTCCAGGTGCACGTCAAAGCCCCACAGGCGGTGCAGGTGCTTGAGCACCTCTTCGGTAGACTCCCCGAGCGGCTTGCGGTCGTGCTGCTGGTGGCGCAGGGTCAGGGATCGGTCGCCCCGGCGGTCTATGCTCCAGATTTGCACGTTGGGTTCGCGGTTGCCGAGGTTGTACTGCGCGGCCAGGGTTTCCCGGATCAGCCGATAGCCGCTGTCGTCATGAATGGCAGGCACCAGCAGGTCGTCCCGCTGATCGTCATCCAGAATGCTGAACAGCTTCAGGTCGCGAATGACCTTCGGCGACAGGTACTGCAGGATAAAGCTCTCATCCTTGAAGCTGCTCATCGCGAATTTGATCGTGGACAGCCAGTCGCTGCCGGCAATATCCGGGAACCAGCGGCGGTCTTCTTCGTCAGGTTTTTCACAGATCCGGCGAATATCCCGGTACATGGCGAACCCAAGCGCGTAAGGGTTGATACCGCTGTAATACGGGCTGTCATAGCCCGGTTGGTATACGACGCTGGTATGGGATTGCAAAAATTCCATCATGAAGCCGTCTGTCACCAGGCCCTCGTCATACAGGTCATTCATCAGGGTGTAATGCCAGAACGTTGCCCAGCCCTCGTTCATTACCTGCGTCTGGCGCTGTGGATAGAAATACTGGGCGATCTTGCGAACGATCCGTACCACTTCCCGTTGCCAGGGCTCCAGCAGCGGGGCATGTTTTTCGATGAAGTAGAGGATGTTCTCCTGAGGCTCCGACGGGAAGCGTGCGTGATCCTGCTCGCTCGCCTTTTCAGTCGCCTTGGGAATGGTGCGCCACAAGTCGTTGATCTGCCGCTGAAGGTGTTCCTCCCTGTCTTTCTGGCGGCGGCGCTCTTCTTCCGCGGAAATAGGGTAGGGGCGCTTGTAGCGGTCCACGCCGTAGTTCATCAATGCATGGCAGGAGTCGAGCAGGTCTTCCACAGCGTCGATGCCGTGGCGCTCCTCGCATTGCATGATGTACTGCTTGGCGAACACCAGGTAATCAATGATCGAACTGGCGTCCGTCCAGGTGCGAAACAGGTAATTACCCTTGAAGAAGCTGTTATGGCCGTAGCAGGCATGGGCGATCACCAAGGCTTGCATGCCGATGGTGTTTTCTTCCATCAGGTAGGCAATGCAAGGGTCCGAGTTGATCACGATCTCGTAGGCCAGCCCCATTTGCCCACGGGTGTAGGATTTCTCGGTACTCAGGAAGTGTTTGCCGTAGGACCAATGGTGATATCCCAACGGCATGCCCACCGACGCATAGGCATCCATCATCTGCTCGGCGGTGATCACTTCGATCTGGTTGGGGTAGGTATCCAGAGCATAACGCTCTGCGATACGGCCGATCTCCCGGTCGTAGGTCTGGATAAGCTCGAACGTCCACTCCGAGCCAACGGACAAAGGTTGGCGCTTCTGCTCTCTCGCGGTCATGTCACTAGCCTGCGTTGGAAGAGTTCACGGAAGACCGGATAAATGTCCCCGGCGGTCACCAGCTGTTGCTGGGCAAAGGTGTCGGGGAAGTGATCGCCGATCCGCTCGTATTCGAACCACAGGGCCTGATGCTCCCGGGGGGTAATTTCCACGTAAGTGTAGTACTGCACATGGGGCATGATCTGCTTGGTGAGGATCTCCCGGCAGATGGGGGAATCATCGTTCCAGTTGTCGCCATCCGAAGCCTGAGCAGCGTAGATGTTCCATTCGTTGGTCGGGTACCGCTCCGCCATGATTTCCTGCATCAGCTTCAGCGCGCTGGACACAATGGTCCCTCCCGTTTCGCGGGAATAGAAGAACTCTTCCTCGTCCACTTCCCGGGCGCTGGTGTGGTGGCGGATGAATACGACTTCGATCTTGTCGTAGTTCCGCTTGAGGAACAGGTACAGCAAGATGAAGAAGCGCTTGGCGATGTCCTTGGTGGCTTGGGTCATGGAACCGGAAACGTCCATGAGGCAGAACATCACAGCCTTTGAACTGGGGTTGGGATGTTTGACCAGCAGGTTGTACTTCAGGTCAAAGGTATCGAGGAAGGGTACCCGGTGAATGCGCGCGCTGAGCTTTTCCACCTCCGCTTCCAATGCCTGGATATCGCCGAAGTTATCAGGCTCTTCCCTGCGAAGGCGCTCCAGTTCGGCCTTCGCTTCGCGCAACCGCGCACGGCTGCTGCCAGATAGCGCGATACGCCGGGCATGGGCCGAACGCAGGGTACGGATGATGTTGATGCGTGACGGGTTGCCCTCGTTGGCGATACCGGCGCGCACAGTCTTGAATGTTTCGGAGCCGGTAAGGTGTCGCTTGACCAGGTTCGGCAATTCGAGGTCTTCGAACATGAATTCCAGAAACTCCTCCTGAGTGATCTGGAACACAAACTCATCCATCCCCTCGCCGGAGTTGCCAGCCTTGCCGGCACCCTTGCCGCCGCCACCGCCACCTTGAGGGCGGGGAATATGCTGCCCGGAGGTGAACTCCTTGTTGCCGGGGTGAACGGTGGTCTGCTTGCCACCACGGCCGTGGTGCAGCACCGGCTCGTCGATGTCACGGCCGGGGATGCTGATCTGCTCGCCGTGTTCCATGTCGGTGATGGAGCGCCGGCTGACCGCTTCTTCCACGGCTTTCTTGATGTGATCACGGTACCGCCGCAGGAAACGCTGGCGGTTTACCGTGCTTTTGTTCTTGCCATTCAAGCGTCGGTCGATCACATAACTCATAGGCCCCTCCGGGGCAGCTTCAAGCCTCAAGCCTCAAGCTGCAAGAATTCGGCATACGCAAGGCTACCCGGCAGTACCGGGCAGCTTGCCGCTTGGAGCTTGTCACTTGCCGCTCGCGGGCTTATTGCGACTTGCGAACACGCAGGTACCACTCGGAGAGCAACCGCACCTGTTTGTCGGTATACCCGCGTTCGACCATACGGGTAACGAAGTCGTTGTGTTTCTGCTGGTCTTCCTTGCTGGCCTTGGCGTTGAAACTGATGACCGGCAGCAGGTCCTCGGTGTTGGAGAACATTTTCTTCTCGATCACCACGCGCAGCTTCTCATAGCTCAGCCAGGTCGGGTTCTTGCCATTGTTATTGGCACGGGCACGCAGCACGAAGTTGACGATCTCGTTGCGGAAATCCTTCGGATTGCTGATGCCGGCCGGTTTTTCGATCTTCTCAAGTTCCTCGTTCAGGGCCACCCGGTTGAGGATTTCGCCGGTTTCCGGATCGCGGTACTCCTGGTCTTGTATCCAGAAGTCTGCATACAACACATAGCGATCGAAAATGTTCTGACCGTACTCGCTGTAGGATTCCAGGTACGCGGTCTGGATTTCCTTGCCGATGAACTCGATATAGCGAGGCGCCAGGTATTCCTTCAGGTAGCGCAGGTAGCGTTCTCTTACCTCTGCGGGGAATTGCTCCTGCTCGATCTGGTGTTCCAGTACGTACAGCAGGTGCACGGGGTTGGCCGCCACTTCGTGCGGGTCGAAGTTGAAAACCTTGGATAGAATCTTGAAGGCGAAGCGAGTGGACAGGCCGTTCATGCCTTCGTCCACACCTGCCGAATCGCGATATTCCTGGATCGACTTCGCCTTGGGGTCGGTGTCTTTCAGGTTTTCACCGTCATACACCCTCATCTTCGAATAGATATTCGAGTTCTCCGGCTCCTTGAGCCGCGACAGTACGGTGAACTGAGCCAACATCTTGAGCGTGTCCGGGGCGCAGTGTGCCCTGGACAAGGAACTGTTGATCAGCAGCTTGTCGTAGATCTTGATCTCGTCGCTGACCCGCAGGCAGTACGGCACCTTCACGATATAGATACGGTCAATGAAGGCTTCGTTGTTCTTGTTGTTGCGGAAGGTATGCCACTCCGATTCGTTGGAGTGGGCCAGCAGTACCCCGGTGAACGGTATCGCACCCAGGCCCTCGGTACTGTTGTAGTTGCCTTCCTGAGTGGCGGTCAGCAACGGGTGCAGCACTTTGATCGGTGCCTTGAACATTTCCACGAATTCCATCATGCCCTGGTTGGCGCGGCACAATGCACCGGAATAGCTGTAGGCGTCGGCGTCGTTCTGGGGGTATTCCTCCAGCTTGCGGATGTCCACCTTGCCCACCAGGGCGGAAATGTCCTGGTTGTTCTCATCGCCCGGCTCGGTCTTGGCCAGTGCGATCTGGTTCAGGATGGAAGGGTAGAGCTTGACCACCTTGAACTGGCTGATGTCCCCGCCGAATTCCTGCAGCCGCTTCGTGGCCCATGGGGACATGATGGTGTTGAGGTAGCGGCGAGGGATGCCAAAGTCTTCTTCGAGAATGGCCCCGTCTTCGGTCACGTTGAACAGCCCCAGCGGGGATTCGAATACCGGCGAACCCTTGATTGCGTAAAAGGGCTCTTTTTCCATCAACTGCTTCAACTTTTCAGCGAGCGAGGATTTGCCGCCACCCACCGGGCCGAGCAGATAGAGGATCTGTTTCTTTTCTTCCAGGCCTTGGGCGGCATGACGAAAATAGGACACGATCTGGTCGATGCAGTCTTCCATGCCATGGAAGTCTGCGAATGCCGGATAGCGGCGAATGGTCTTGTTGGAAAATATGCGAGACAGCCGAGAGTTGGTAGCAGTGTCTACCACCTCGGGCTCGCCGATGGCCGTGAGTAAGCGTTCGGCCGCCGACGCGTAGGCCTTGCGGTCGGTTTTGCACAGCTCCAGGTATTCCTGAAGCGTCAGCTCTTCCTGTCGCGTGCTTTCGAAACGTTGTTGGAAGTGGCTAAAAATACTCATGACGTCACCTCGCTCGATACCGGAGCCGACGTCGGATCACTCAGCCGATGCTTGGTGGCAGCCGGAGCCGGCCTGCTGCCATTACCCCCCAGAACACCTGAAAATTGCTACCGATGACCCGCGCGCCGGTATACCGGCTCTCCCCTGTTTTGGATGGCCTGGGCTTAAGGATAGTTGGTAATCCAGAAATTCAAGGGCGCCCCCGCATTTAGTTGGGGGGCTGGGAGGCGTGGAGAAGCAGCGAGGCCCCGGAAACCGTGACCCCGTGGAGCGCTTGTCAGGTATGCAACATGACAAAAAAAATTCACTCGGCTTGCTTTGAGACCTCCTGCGGGAAGGTCTCGCGCCAGAGCTCGAAGCCGCCGTCGAGGCTGTACACGTCCGAGAACCCCTGGCTGATGAGGTAGGCGGCCGCAGCCTGGCTCGAATTGCCGTGGTAGCACACCACCACCAGTGGCGCGTCCAGGTCAGCCTTGGCGATGAAGTCGTGCAAGGAATGGTTATCCAGGTGACGCGACTCGCTGATATGAGCGGTGGCATACGTTTGAGGGTCGCGGATATCGACCACTACTGCGCCTTGCTCGCGAAGGGTTTGCGCCTGTTGAGGGGCGATACGCTTGAATTCCGACATGATGGCTCCTGTGCCGCTCAGCGATTGGGTGAACACTTGCAGCGATGCATGTGCAAGGTATCGACGTTCATCAGGGTCATGGCGTTGCCCCACACGCAGCCGGTGTCCAGGGCAAATACGCCGGGCTCGTTGCAACGGCCTTCAAGCGCCGCCCAATGGCCGAATATGATGCGGGTATGGCGGGTGCGCCGGTCTTTGTGGCTGAACCAGGGGGCGTAGCCTGGCGGCGCGCTGTCAGCGCCTTCCTTGCCCTTGAGGTCCAGCTTGCCGTCACGGGTACAGAAGCGCATGCGCGTGAAGTAATTGGTGATCACCCGCAGGCGCGTCACGCCGTGCAAATCCTTGTTCCACTTGGCGGGCTCGTTGCCGTACATGCCGTCCAGATAAGGTTTCACCAGGTTATCGTCGCGCAACGCGCTTTCCACTTCGGCGGCATGGCGCAGCGCTTTGCTCAGCGGCCACACAGGCGGAATACCCGCATGTACCAAGGCGATGTTTCGCGGCTCATCGTAGTGGAGCAGCTTCTGGCCCCGCAGCCACTGCATCAGTTCGGGGGCGTCAGGCGCTTCAAGCACTTCGGCGAGTGTGTCGGCTTTTTTGAGCCGTTCGATGTTGTACCAGGCGGCGAGCAGGTGCAGGTCGTGATTGCCGAGCGTGCACACAAACGAATCGCGAATGGAGTGGAGAAAACGCAGGGTTTCGAGCGATTGCGGGCCGCGGTTGACCAGGTCGCCCACGCTCCAGAGCGTATCCCGGGTGGGGTCGAAGCGGACCTCATCGAGCAAGCGCTTGAGTGGGTCCAGGCAGCCCTGAAGGTCACCTACCGCATACACCGCCATCAGTGCAGGGCCCCCGGCACCGCCAGGCGGAACGGGGCGATGATGGCGTCGAAGTGCTTGCCGTCTTCGGCAACCATCTGGTAGCTCCCCTGCATGTTGCCCACTTTCGTGGCCATGACGGTACCGCTGCTGTAGGTATGTGCCTGGCCCACACCAATCAGCGGCTGTTGGCCGATAACGCCGGGGCCGCGCACTTCCTCGACCTTGCCATCGCCATCGGTGATCACCCAATGGCGTGACATCAGCCGCGCAGGCACCTTGCCCTTGTTGCGAACGGTCACCGTATAGGCGAACGCGTAGCGGCCCTGGTCAGGGCTGGATTGCTCCGCCAGAAAGCGTGTGTCAACGGAGACGTCTATGTGATAACGCGGGTCAGACATAGGTGCAGCCTTTAAACCGGATCGAATGAACAGTGCGTCGCCATGAGTCTAGGCCATCCTGCCGTGGATGGCCTTGCCTGGGCTATGACGCCTCGGGAAGGTCGGCCAGCTGGTCGGCCAGGCGCACAAACGCCGCGATGTCCAACTGCTCCGGGCGCAAGCTTCCATCCACGCCCGCCGCCTCGATAGCCGCGGCCGGCAGCAGTGCCTTGAGGGTGTTGCGCAGGGTCTTGCGGCGCTGATTGAACGCCTCGCGCACTACCCGCTCAAGCAGCCGGTGGTCCTTAGCCGGGTGTGGCAGGGCGTCGTGAGGCACCAGGCGCACGATGGCCGAATCCACCTTCGGTGGCGGATTGAACGCTCCGGGGCCGACATTGAACAGGTGCTCCACGCGGCAATGGTACTGAACCATGATGGATAGCCTGCCCCAGTCGCCGCCGCCAGGCCCCGCAGCAAGCCGCTCGACCACTTCTTTCTGCAGCATGAAGTGCATGTCCTTGATCAGGGCAGCGTTGCCGAGCAGATGGAAGATCAGGGGCGTGGAGATGTTGTAGGGCAGGTTGCCGACTACCCGCAGGCTGCGCGGGGCGGCACCGAGCCGGGCGAAGTCGAACTTCAGTGCGTCGCCCTGGTGCAGCGTGAAGTTGCCACGGCCTTCGAAACGTTGATGCAGCAAGGGCACGAGGTCCTTGTCCAGCTCGATCACGTCCAGTTGCCCGCCGCTGTCCAGCAGGCCTTCGGTAAGGGCACCTTGCCCGGGGCCGATCTCGAGCAGCCGATCGCCTTCACGGGCATGGATCGCGCGCAGGATGCGGTCGATCACGCCGGCGTCATGGAGAAAGTTCTGACCGAAGCGTTTACGCGCCCGGTGTTGGTATTGCTCGTTCATCAACGTGCCTCGGCCATTTGATAGGCAGTTTCAAGTGCGACCTGCAGGCTGCCGGTGTCGACCTTGCCGCTACCGGCCAGGTCCAGGGCAGTGCCATGGTCGACGGAGGTGCGGATGATCGGCAGGCCCAGGGTGACGTTGACCGCCGCGCCGAAGCCTTTGTACTTCAGCACCGGCAGGCCCTGATCGTGATACATGGCGAGCACCGCATCGCAGTGCTCGAGGTGTTTGGGGGTAAACAGCGTGTCGGCCGGGAGCGGCCCTATCAGGTCCAGGCCTTCAGTACGCAAGCGCTGCAGCACTGGCTCGATAACGTCGATTTCCTCATGCCCCAGATGGCCGCCTTCACCGGCATGGGGGTTAAGCCCACACACCAGGATACGCGGCGTGGCAATGCCGAATTTCTCTTGCAGGTCCCGGTGCAGGATACGGGTCACCTGTTCCACGCGCTCATCGGTGATGGCGTTTGCAACGTCCTTGAGCGGGAGGTGGGTCGTTACCAGGGCCACGCGCAGGCCACGGGTTGCCAGCATCATGACCACTTGCTCGGCACCGCACAGCGCCTGAAGAAACTCGGTATGCCCGGAGAAGGGCGTGCCGGCCTCGTTTATCACACCCTTGTGGACGGGAGCGGTGATCATGCCGGCGAAGTCGCCCTGCAAGCAGCCTTGGCCGGCCAGCGTAAGCGTAGCCAGTACGAAGTCAGCGTTGGCGGGGTTCAGGGTGCCGGCCACAACGGGCGCGGCGAGCGGCACATCCAGGACGTACAGCGCACCCGCGGGGGCGGGCGTGTCGGGGAGTGCCGCGAGGGTAACGTTGCGCAGGTCTACCGCCAGCCCCAGCTGTGCGGCCCGCTCGGCGAGCAGGTCACGGCTGGTGATGGCAATGAGAGGGTAGGGCTGGGGCCCGGAGGCCAGCAACAGGCACAGGTCGGGACCTATGCCGGCTGGCTCGCCGGGTGTAAGCGCGAAGCGAAGGGCGCTCACTGCTTGATTTCGACGTAGGCCTCGTCACGGATCTGACGGAGCCAGTTTTGCAGTTCGTCGTCGTACTTGCGGCTACGCAGTACGTTCAGCGCCTGCTGTTCGCGGGCTTGCTGGGTAGCGTCGGTGGCGCGGCGGCCAAGCACTTCGAGAACGTGCCAGCCGAACTGGCTCTGGAAGGGCTGGGACACGGTGCCTACCGGCGTTTGCGCCATCACGTCACGGAACTCGGGCACCAGCGATTGTGGGTCGATCCAGTTGAGGTCGCCACCGTTGAGCGCAGAGCCGGGGTCTTCCGAGAAGTTCTTGGCCAGCGTGGCGAAATCCTCTCCGTCCTTGATACGGGTGTACAGCGTCTTGATCAGGCGTTCGGTTTCAGCCGGGCTGCGGATTTCGCTAGGCTTGAGCAGGATGTGGCGAACGTGGACTTCTTCGCGCATTTCTGCCTGGCCACCGCGGCTTTCCACCAGCTTGAGGATGATGAAGCCACCCGGTGTACGTACCGGCTGGGTCACTTCGCCCGGCTTCATCGAAGCCAGCATCTGGTCGAATGGGGCGGGCAGCTGAGCCGCCTTGCGCCAGCCCATGTCACCGCCTTCGAGGGCGTTGTCACTGGCCGAACGCGTGGTGGCCAGCTGTGCGAAGTCTGCGCCCTCGCGGAGCTGTTGGTACAAGGCCATCGCCTGGTTGCCCGCGGCCTGGATCTGCTGCGAATTCGCGCCATCCGGCGTGGCGATCAGGATGTTGGCCAGGTGGTATTCCTGCGACAGCTGAGCCTTGCCGAGATCGGACGCCAGGAAGTTCCTTACTTCCTGCTCGCTCACCTGGATACGCTCGGCAACGCGACGCTGGCGCACCCGGCTGATGATCATTTCGCGGCGTACCTGCTCGCGGGCCCCGTCGTACGACAGGCCGTCGTGGGCCAGGGCTGCGCGGAACTGATCAAGGCTCATGTTGTTGCGCTGGGCAATGGTGCCCATCGCGCCGTTGAGCTCTTCATCGGTAATGCGAATGCCGGAGCGTTCACCGATCTGCAACTGCAGGTTTTCCAGGATAAGGCGGTCGAGCACCTGCTTTTGCAGCTCCTCGATCGGCGGCTCGCCACCGCCACGCTTGGCGATGGTTTGCCGAACTTCCTGCATGCGCTGGTCCAGCTGGCTTTGCATGATCACGTCGTTGTCGACGATGGCCGCTACCTTGTCCAGTTGCTGAACCTGCGCATGCGCCAGGGTACCTATAAACAGTGCGCCCAACAGCATGGGGCGCAGTCGATCACATAGCTTGGTCTTCACGTTCACGATAACCCTGAATGCCTTTGTCGAGGAAACCTTCGACTTTATTGCCTACTACGCCACCCAGGCCCTTGAGCACGATCTGGAGGAAGATGCCGTGATCGCCCTTTTCGTTTTCTGGGGCGTTCTGGCTGTATTCGTCGTAATCAACCCAGTAGCGGTTGATCAGGCGCAGTTTCCAGCAGCAATTGTCGTACTCGAAGCCACCAAAGGCTTCCAGCGTGCGGTTGCGGTTGTAGTCGTACTGCCAGCGACTGATGAGGTTCCACTGCGGAACCAGCGGCCACATGACCGAGAAGTCATGCTGCTGGATCTTGTAGTAGTCCTTCACGTAGTTGTCGTTGCCCGGGGTACCGTAGTCGCCACCAAACTGCCAGCGGCCGGTGGCCGTGTCGTAGTGGATAGTATCGTCACGGTAGCGGAAGCCGGCGTTGATGATCTTGTTCGGGTTGTCTTCTGGCTGGTAGTGGAACATCGCGCTACCCGAACGGGTGCTGCGGCTGTCCGGGTCCCAGTTGAAGTCCGAGGTGAAGCGCCAGTCGCGGTTGAAGCGGTACTCGTATTCCAGCGCGTACGGAGAAACATCCGACTGCGCGTCCTGACGGTCCTGGTAAGCGATCTGCGGAAGCTGAACCTTGCGATCCTTGAAGTACACAGCCTGGCCAATCGCGAAGCGTTGGCGTTCGAAGCCATTGTCTTCGATCCAGCGGCTGGTCACGCCCAGGGACAGCTTGTTCTCGTCACCGATGCGGTCGCCGCCACTGAAGCGGTTGTCGCGGAACAGCGAGGCGTAGCTGAACACGCTTTCACCCGTATCGAAGACCGGAATGTCGTTCTGGTTCTCGTACGGAACATAGAGGTAGAACAGGCGTGGCTCGAGCGTCTGGCGGTAATCCGTCCCGAACATCTGGGTGTCGCGGTCGAAGTAAAGGCCGCTGTCCACACTGAAGATCGGTACGCTGATGTCCTGGGAACTGCTGAAGGACTCGCCAGTGGTGTTGACGCCGCTCAACAGATCAGCCTTGCCCTTGGAATCCAGGTCCAGGTTGTACTTGGTGTACTTGTACTTGACGGTCGGGCGGATGTAACCGTAGGTCCAATCCATTGGCAGGCTCATCGCCGGAACCAGGTCCAGGCGGTCACCATTGGCGCGGGCAAGGCCAAAGACGTTACGGTCGATGCGCGGGGTTTCAAGGCCGTTGTCGTCGGTATAAGTACCCGTCCGCAAGTCACGATCGAAGCGTACGGCTTCGGTGTGATAGCTGAACTGCAGGCCCGCCGGGTGGAACGGCAGCGCGCCATCGAGGGTAAGCTGCGGCAGGCGGTCGTACGGAGTGATGTCCGAAACGGTCGCCAGCTGGTAGCTCTGCACGTTCAACCGCGCGGTATAACCCTGGCCGCGATAGGTAAGCGAACCCTGCTGGTTGACGAAATCGCGGTCTTCCACGCCGATCTGATCGGATTGCAGGTCCTGGAAGTAGTACGGATCGCTGATGCGGGTGTAGTCCACTTCGCTCAGCAGGCGCGTATCCAGGCCACCCTTGTGCTGCCAGTTGATCATCCAGCGACGCTTGGCGTAGTCGGATTGATTTTCCCGGTCGTCGTTCTCGTCGTTGAGGTAGCCGCCGCCGAACTGGCCTTCGCTGGTGGGCGTGAGGTAGCGGAACTCGCCTTCCATCAACAAGCCACGCTTGGCCATGTAGTGCGGGTACAACGTGGCGTCGTAGTTGGGCGCCAGGTTGAAGTAGTACGGCGTGACCAGCGTGAGGCCGTTGTCGCTGCTGCTCGAGATGCTCGGCGCCAGGAAACCGGATTGGCGGCGATCGTCGATCGGGAAGTAGAAGTACGGCGTGTAGAGGACAGGGATGTCCTTCACGCGCAACGTGGCGTTGGTCGCGGTGCCGAAGCCGGTGGCCGGGTTCAGCGTGATGTTGTTGCCCTTGACGGACCAGGCATTGCTGCTCGGTTCGCAGGTGGTGTAGGTACCATCCTTGAGGCGAATGATCGCGTTTTCGGCCCGCTTGGCGTAGAGCGCCGAACCACGGGCGCGCTGCTTGTGCAGTACGTATTCGGCGTTGTCGATCTGGGCGGCACCGGTGTCCAGCTGGACTTCGGCGTGGTCGCCCACGATCAGCGCGCCGTTGTCACGCAGCTTAACGTTGCCGTTGAGTTCGCCGCGGTTCTCGGCCTGGTGCAGCGCGGCCTCGTTGGCTTCGACCTGCATGCTGCCCTGGCGCATGACCACATCACCCGCCAGGGTAGCGGTTTGCGACTGCTCCTCGTAGCGCGAGGCGCGAGCATTGATATAGGTAGGCGCATCGGACTTCGACGTTTTGTCGTTCATGCCGGGGCGCAACGGCTCCACGTAGGTGCCGGAGCAGTAGGGGCCGGTTTCCGCGAGCTGTGCGGGCGTGAGCTTTTCCCGGGGTACCCAGTCCAGATGGCTGTAATCGGCGCTGCGGGACTTGAGCACACGGCCCTTGCTTTCGGTCACCAGCGTGGTGGCCGGAGCGGTGTCTTCGCCAGCACTGCCGCCTTCATCGCCTGCCGCTGCGCTTACCGAAGAAGCGGTATGCTGGGGGCGGGGTGGAAGTGCGGCGCTGGTGTCGCGGGTTTTGCAGTCCCAGGAACCCGAAGCGGACACCTGGCAGTCATACTGCGGTGCGGCGCTGACGAAAGGCGATGCAAGGGGTTGCATCGCCAGCAGGCCGCCGGTAACCAGCAACGGAAACTTTCTACGAAACGCGGGGGATTTCAATGCCATCTTATTAGTCCGGGCTTCCTGCGTGCCATCTGCCCGTGCGGGTGTGCACGCCTCTCGATGGTCTGAAAAAGATGCTGGATAATAAAGCATGACCCGCTTGACGGCTAGCGCCGTCGGAGACTCCTTAAATGCCCGATCAAGATGTACGCCTCGAACAACTTCAGCCATGGCTTGAGTTGCAACTCAAGAACCTGTACCAGGCCCAAGGCTGGGGCGAGGTGCCCGAGGGCGAATTGACCGCCGCCAGCAGCGACGCGAGCTTCCGCCGTTATTTCCGCTGGGCTACCCCTGAGCGAAGCTTCATCGTGATGGATGCCCCGCCGCCGCAGGAGAACTGCAAACCGTTCGTGGACATCGCCGCGCTGCTGGCGAGCGCCGATGTGCATGTACCTTTTATTCATGCGCAGGATCTTGAGCGGGGCTTTCTGCTGCTCAGTGACATGGGGCGCAAAACCTACCTGGATGTGATCTCCACGGATAACGCCGACGCGTTGTTCGATGCGGCGATACAGGCATTGCTGAAGTTTCAGCAGCTTCCCATGGCCGCGCCGTTGCCCAGCTATGACGACGCGCTGCTGCGCCGCGAGCTGGAGCTGTTCCCCGAATGGTACGTTCGCCGCCACCTGGGCGTGGAGTTCGACCAGAACCAGCGAGCGCAGTGGGCTGCGGTCAGCCAGTTGTTGATCGACAGCGCCCTGGCGCAGCCCCGGGTGCTGGTGCACCGGGACTACATGCCGCGCAACCTTATGTTCAGCACGCCCAACCCCGGTGTGCTGGATTTCCAGGATGCCGTTTATGGGCCGGTGACCTATGACATCACCTGCCTGTTCAAGGACGCGTTCCTCAGCTGGCCCGAGGCTCGGGTAGGCGATTGGCTGAGCCAATACTGGCACGCGGCGCGTGAGCAAGGTGTGCCAGTGCAGCCCGACCTTACCGATTTCCTCAGGGCCAGCGACCTGATGGGGGTTCAGCGCTACCTCAAGGTCATCGGTATCTTTGCCCGCATCTGCCATCGCGACGGCAAGCCTCGCTACCTGGAGGATGTACCGCGCTTCTTCGCCTACATCAGTGCGGTGTGCAAGCGGCGCAAGGAATTGTCAGGGCTGGCCGAGCTGCTGGGTAGCCTGCCGCAACCCGGCGAGGCTAGCGTATGAGGGCAATGATCCTCGCCGCCGGCAAAGGCGAGCGGATGCGCCCACTTACCCTGCACACGCCCAAGCCACTGCTGCCAGCGGGCGGCGTGCCTTTGATCGAGCATCAGTTGCAGGCGCTGTTGGCTGCCGGTTACCGGGACGTCGTGATCAACCACGCCTGGCTCGGTGAGCAGATCGAAGCCTACCTGGGCAGCGGCGAGCGATTTGGCGCGCACATCCGCTATTCGCCTGAAGGCGAGCCGCTGGAAACCGGCGGCGGGATCTTCAAGGCCTTGCCGCTGTTGGGCGATGGTGCCTTTGTGATCGTCAACGGCGACGTATGGTCCGGTTATGACTATTCACGTTTGCGCTTGCCTGAGGGCGCCTTGGCGCACCTGGTGATGGTAAATAACCCGGCTCACCATCCTTCGGGCGACTTTGCCCTGAATGAAGGGCGGCTGGCCGACCTGCCCGCAGCGGGTCAACCCTTGACCTACAGCGGTATCGCTGTGTTGCACCCTTTGTTGTTCGAGGGCTGCGCCGAGGGTGCTTTCAAGCTGGCCCCCTTGCTGCGCAAGGCCATGGCTGACGGGCGCGTGACGGGTGAGTACTTTGATGGCCCTTGGGTAGATGTAGGAACCCCGGAGCGCCTTGCAGAGGTTGAGCAACTGCTTGCGGAGCGCCATTGATGTTGTGGCCGGTGACAGTAGTAGGCGTGACGGCGGGCTTTGCGTTGGCTCACATTCCAGGCGCGATCCTGGGCGGCTTGCTGGGCCAGGTGGTGGACCGCCGCCTGGATGTTCACCGCTGGGCCGAGCTGTGGGCCCGCATGAATGGGCGCGCGGGGCTGGCCGAGGATGAGCTGCTATTCGTGTTGCTAGGGCGGCTGGCCAAGGCGGACGGCCGTGTTCAGGAAAACCACATTGCCCAGGCACGTAACGAAATGGCCTTGCTGGGGATGGACGCGCCTGCGCGCAAGCGAGCCATTGCCGCGTTTGGCCGTGGCAAGGCTGGCAAGGATTCGCTCCGCGGCCACCTGCGCCGATTGCAAGGCCAGCCGACCACGGCCGAAGGGCTGTTGCGGGCTTGCTGGCGGATGGCCTGGGCGGATGGCCGCGTGGGCCCGGCCGAGCAGCAACTTATGCTCGATTGGGGTAACTGGCTTGGCTGGACCGCGCCCCAGTTGCGGGCCTTGGGCCAGGATTACGCGCCTGCATCGCGAACACTGGCGGGCCCGGCCGGCGCCTACCACGATGCCTTGCGGGTGTTGGGCGTTAACGCGGCGACCGACCCGGAACAGATCAAGCAAGCGTATCGGCGATTGCTCAGCCGCCACCATCCCGACAAGCTGCAGGGCAAAGGCGCTAGCCCGGCCCAGGTAAAGGTCGCGACCGAGCGCACGAGAGAGCTGCACGGCGCCTATGAGGTGGTGCGCCGACGGCGGGGGTTCTGAGCCCGCGTGTCAGCCGCCGCAGGATCTGCGGCCTGCCGGGCCGGTCGCCGCCAAGGCGGGCTGCTACAGCGCTCCCAGGTTTAGGACTGCGGACTCAGCCAGCCGCGGATCCGGCGGTACAGTTGCTCCTGTTCGGCCGCGCGGTCGCCGGGCAGGGCATTGAGCTCGGTCTGGCTATATTGGCTACCGGCCTGGCGCTTGCTGGCTTGCAGGCGCTGAGCTGCGGCACTGCGCAAGTTGGGATTGGTCGCGTAATAAATGTCTGCTACCGGCACCTTCAGCTGCGGCGCCAGCAGGTCGAGCCCGGCCGGGGCTGACTCGGGCGTTCTACCCGCTACCATCACCAGGCGCTGAGCGCGTGAAGGCTGGCGTTCGCTCAGGTAGCGGGCGGCCCAATAGGCGCCGGTTCCATGCCCCAGCAGCACGATGTTGCGTGCCTTCACCTGCTGAGCAAAGGCAATGCCGGCGTCGATACGCGCAAAGATTCGGGCGGCGTCCGTTTTCAGCTGGTCATCGGTGCTGTTCTCGCCTTCCGCCGGTGTGGTGGTGTCCGAGCCGCTGGCCGCTGCCTGTTCGATCGGCGCGTTGGCATCGGGGGGCGTTGCCGAGCTTCCCGCTGCCGCCGGGGCGGGCGGTTCGATGCCGCGCGGTTGCACCGCTTCGCTGACAAGGTCGGGGAGGGTAAGGCTGAGCGTGCCCCAGCGGGCATCCGGCAGCCTTGTGCGCAGTGGCGCTACAACGTCGGGCCAGTTGGCGCTCTCTCCGGCCCCCGGAACAATGATCACCATGCCCACCGGGTCAGCGTCGTTTGCCGGGTGCCACAAGGCCATGAAGTTATCCCCGCTGGCCTGCAACGTTTGTACCTCCTGGGCAGGAAGCTGGCGCGCGATGGCCTGGGCCTCCTGCTCGCTGCGCTCGAGCAAGGGCGCACGCTCTACGGCTGCGGGCGGCGCGGCGGGTTCATCAGCGGCGATGGCA
Organism: Pseudomonas sp. 3MAES_34.3B; assembly: GCF_058145875.1. NCBI lineage: Bacteria > Pseudomonadati > Pseudomonadota > Gammaproteobacteria > Pseudomonadales > Pseudomonadaceae > Pseudomonas > Pseudomonas sp. 3MAES_34.3B. The sequence continues at coordinate 537,143 of NZ_CM176960.1, forward strand.
TGAAATGAAAAGGGCAGGGCGGTCGCCAGCGCGAGCAGCCTGGCACAGTAAAAAGCGCGCATCGTGGTTTCCATATCGATTGCTTGACCGCAGCCTAAGGCCATTCGGCGGCCACCGCCAGTGCCCTTGGCCGCGCCACTGCCCGCCTTGGGCCGCCATCGGCTACAATGCGCGCCACCGTGTTCAGCCTACAGGTCCAGCATGCAACCCTTCGCTATTGCGCCGTCTATCCTCTCCGCCGACTTCGCTCGCCTGGGCGAGGAGGTAGACAACGTACTCGCCGCTGGAGCGGATGTGGTGCATTTTGATGTGATGGACAACCACTACGTCCCCAACCTGACCATCGGCCCGATGGTGTGCGCCGCCCTGCGCAAGTACGGCATCACCGCGCCGATCGACGTGCACCTGATGGTCAGCCCGGTAGACCGCATCATTGGTGATTTCATCGAAGCCGGCGCCACCTATATCACGTTCCACCCAGAAGCCACCCAGCACATCGACCGCTCCCTGCAGCTGGTGCGCGAAGGCGGCTGCAAGTCGGGCCTGGTGTTCAACCCGGCTACCCCCCTGAGCGTGCTGGAATACGTGATGGACAAGGTGGACATGATCCTGCTGATGAGCGTGAACCCGGGTTTCGGTGGGCAGAAATTCATCCCCGGCACGCTCGAGAAGCTGCGCCAGGCGCGGGCGATCATCGACGCCAGCGGCCGGGATATCCGTCTGGAAATCGACGGCGGCGTGAACGTGCACAACATTCGTGAGATCGCTGCCGCGGGCGCCGATACCTTCGTGGCCGGCTCGGCCATCTTCAATGCCCCGGATTACCGCGCGGTGATCGACAGCATGCGCGCCGAGCTCGCCCTGGCCCGCCCATGAGCGGGTTCGAGCGGTTGTTCCCCGGCCAGTTGCCCAGGCTGGTGATGTTCGACCTCGACGGCACACTGGTGGATTCGGTGCCGGGCCTGGCCGCCGCAGTCGATCGCATGCTCATCGAACTCGGCCGGCCGCCTGCAGGTATCGACGCGGTGCGCCTGTGGATCGGCAACGGTTCGAAGGTGCTGGTGCGTCGGGCGCTGGCTGGCGGCATCGAGCACAGCGCGGTCGATGACGAACTGGCCGATCGCGGGCTCGCGCTGTTCATGACGGCGTACGGCGAGGACCACGGCCGCACCGAGGTATACCCGGGCGTTCGCGATACCCTGAAGTGGCTGGCCAAGGAAGGCGTGGAAATGGCGCTTATCACCAACAAGGCCGAGCAGTTCGTGGCGCCGTTGCTCGATGAGCTGAAGCTGGGGCGGTATTTTCGCTGGATCATCGGTGGCGATACGCTGCCACAACAGAAGCCTGATCCGGCCGCGCTGTTTCATGTAATGAAAATGGCCGGGGTAGCCCCGGAACACGCCCTGTTCGTGGGCGATTCGCGCAACGATATCCGCGCGGCCAAAGCCGCTGGCGTGGCCTGCGTGGGCCTTACCTATGGCTACAACCATGGGCGGCCGATTGCTGAAGAGCAGCCCTCACTGGTGCTGGATGACCTGCGGGCACTTTTGCCTGGTTGCTTCGAGCGTGCCGCTGAGATAACGTTGCCCGACACCCCTGCCCCTTCAGGTCGAGAATCCCCCGTGGCGGTTACCTGCAAACTCTGGATGAAAGTCATCAAGGCCCTGGCCCGCTGGCGCTGGCGCGCCTGACTTCCCCTGGCCGGTCCGCCGGCGCGTTTGCTCGTACTCCGTTCTTTCCGCCACGAGGCAGCTATGACCCGCGAAGAATTCTTGCGCTTGGCCCAATCCGGCTACAACCGCATTCCCCTTGCCCACGAAACCCTGGCCGACTTCGATACGCCGCTGTCGATCTACCTGAAGCTGGCTGACCAGCCCAACTCCTATCTGCTGGAGTCCGTGCAGGGCGGCGAGAAGTGGGGGCGTTATTCCATCATTGGCTTGCCCTGCCGAACCGTATTGCGGGTGCATGGCCATGCGGTAAGCGTCACCCGTGACGGGATCGAGATCGAGCAGCACGAGGTCGAGGATCCGCTCGCCTTCGTCGAGGCGTTCAAAGCCCGTTACAACGTGCCCACCATTGCCGGCTTGCCGCGCTTCAACGGCGGGCTGGTAGGGTATTTCGGTTATGACTGTGTGCGTTATGTAGAGAAGCGCCTGGGCGCGTGCCCCAACCCGGACCCTATCGGTGTGCCGGACATCCTGCTGATGGTGTCGGATGCCGTGGTGGTCTTCGATAACCTGGCGGGCAAGATGCACGCCATCGTGCTGGCCGACCCTGCCCAGCCAGACGCCTACGAACAAGGCCGCGCACAGCTGGCAGAACTGATCACTCGGCTACGCCAGCCCATTACGCCGCGCCTTGGCCTGGACTTTTCCCGGCCAGCGGGCGCGGAGCCGGCGTTCCGCTCCAGCTTCAGCCAGGAAGACTTCGAGCGAGCGGTGAGCACCATCAAGGATTACATCCTGGCAGGGGACTGCATGCAAGTTGTGCCCTCTCAGCGCATGTCCATCGACTTCGCCGCGGCGCCCATCGACCTGTACCGCGCCCTGCGTTGCTTCAACCCCACGCCCTACATGTACTTCTTCAACTTCGGTGATTTCCACGTTGTGGGCAGTTCCCCCGAAGTGCTGGTGCGGGTGGAGGACAATCAGATCACCGTTCGCCCCATCGCAGGTACCCGGCCACGGGGTGCTACCGAAGAGGCGGATCACGCGCTGGAAGTGGACCTGCTCAGCGACCAGAAGGAGCTGGCCGAACATTTGATGCTGATCGACCTGGGCCGCAACGACACCGGGCGGGTATCGGAAATCGGCAGCGTGAAGCTCACCGAGAAGATGGTGATCGAGCGTTACTCCAATGTGATGCACATCGTTTCCAACGTGACCGGCCAATTGAAGGCAGGGCTGACCGCCATGGACGCGCTGCGCGCCATACTGCCGGCCGGCACCCTGTCGGGGGCGCCGAAAATCCGCGCCATGGAAATCATCGACGAGCTGGAACCCGTCAAGCGTGGCGTGTACGGCGGCGCCGTGGGTTATTTTGCCTGGAACGGCAACATGGACACCGCTATTGCCATACGCACGGCCGTCATCAAGGGTGGCGAGCTGCATGTGCAGGCGGGCGCGGGCATCGTGTCCGACTCGGTACCGGCCCTGGAATGGGAAGAAACCCTGAACAAGCGGCGGGCAATGTTCCGTGCCGTCGCACTGGCCGAGCAGGCCACGGCTGAATAAGCGGAGCGGGCCGCACAGGGCCTGCCCGATTCCCGATTCGAGAGGTTCGCGCCATGCTGCTGATGATCGATAACTACGACTCCTTTACCTACAACGTTGTGCAATACCTGGGTGAGCTGGGCGCCGAGGTCAAGGTGGTGCGCAACGATGAACTGACCGTTGCGCAAATAGAGGCGCTGGCGCCGGAGCGCATCGTGGTGTCCCCGGGCCCCTGCACGCCAAGCGAGGCGGGTATCTCGATCGAGGCTATCCTCCACTTTGCTGGCAAGCTGCCGATCCTGGGTATTTGCCTGGGCCATCAGGCGCTGGGCCAGGCCTATGGCGGTGAAGTGATCCGCGCCCGCCAGGCGATGCACGGTAAAACCAGCCCGGTTACTCACCGTAACCTGGGCGTATTCGAGGGGCTTGCGCAGCCACTGACCGTGACCCGTTACCACTCGCTGGTGGTGAAGCGCGAAAACCTGCCGGACTGCCTGGAAGTGACTGCCTGGACGCAACACGCCGACGGCAGCGTGGACGAGATCATGGGGCTGCGCCACAAAACCCTGAATATCGAGGGCGTGCAGTTTCACCCGGAGTCGATCCTCACCGAACAGGGCCATGAGCTGCTGGCCAATTTCCTCAAGCAAACCGGCGGCACTCGCCAGGGTTAAGGACACCAGATGGATATCAAGACAGCCCTGGGGCGCGTGGTCAGCCAGCTGGACCTGAGCACCGAAGAAATGCGCGACGTGATGCGGCAGATCATGACCGGCCAATGCACGGAAGCACAGATCGGCGCGTTCCTGATGGGCATGCGCATGAAAAGCGAAAGCATCGACGAGATTGTCGGCGCTGTGTCTGCCATGCGTGAGCTGGCTGGCAAGGTGGAGCTCGGCACCTTGGACAAGGTGGTCGACATCGTTGGCACCGGCGGCGATGGCGCGAATATCTTCAACGTGTCCACTGCCTCGGCGCTGGTAGCCGCTGCCGCGGGGTGCACGGTGGCCAAGCATGGCAACCGCGCGGTGTCCGGCAAAAGCGGCAGCGCGGACCTGCTCGAGGCGGCCGGGGTTTACCTTAACCTCACCCCTGTTCAGGTGGCGCGCTGCATCGACAGCATCGGCATTGGCTTTATGTTCGCCCAGGCCCACCATGGCGCCATGAAGTTCGCCGCCGGGCCCCGAAAGGACCTTGCCCTGCGCACGCTGTTCAACATGATCGGGCCGCTGACCAACCCGGCGGGCGTAGTGCATCAGGTGGTGGGTGTGTTCAACCCCGCCCTGTGCCGCCCGTTGGCCCAGGTGCTGCTGCGCCTGGGAAGCAAGCACGTGCTGGTAGTGCACTCGCGCGATGGCCTGGATGAGTTCAGCCTGGCCGCCCCTACCACCGTGGCGGAGCTGAAGAACGGCGAAGTGATCGAATACACCGTGGAGCCCGAAGACCTTGGGCTGCGCAGCCAGAGCTTGCACGGCCTCACGGTCGATAGCCCGCAAGCGTCGCTTGAGTTGATTCGCGATGCGCTGGGGCGCCGCAAGACCGAAAACGGTCGCAAGGCTGCCGAGATGATCATCCTCAATGCCGGCGCCGCGCTTTATGCCGCGGACCACGCCACCACGCTCAAGGAAGGGGTAGCCTTGGCCAGCGACGCGCTTCATACGGGGCTGGCCCGGGAAAAACTCGAAGAACTGGGCGCCTTTACCGCCGTATTCAAGCAGGAGAACGAAGCATGAGCGTGCCAACAGTGCTGGAAAAGATCCTGGCCCGCAAAGCCGAGGAAGTAGCCGAGCGCAAGGCGCGTATCAGCCTGAGCGAACAACAGGCGGCTGCCCGCGTTGCGTCGCCCGCCCGCGGCTTCGCCGAAGCCCTGCTACGTCAGCGCAAGCTCAAGCAACCTGCGGTGATCGCCGAGGTGAAAAAGGCCTCCCCGAGCAAGGGGGTGATCCGTGAGGAGTTCTTCCCCGCCGAGATTGCCAAAAGCTACGAAGCCGGCGGCGCCACGTGCTTGTCGGTACTCACCGATATCGACTTCTTCCAGGGCGCCGACCACTACCTCCAGCAGGCGCGCGACGCTTGCTCGCTCCCGGTGATCCGCAAGGATTTCATGATCGACCCCTACCAGATCTATGAAGCCCGGGCCCTGGGCGCCGACTGTATCCTGCTGATCGTGTCCGCGCTGGACGACGGCCTGATGGTCGAACTGGCAGGCGCCGCCAAGGACGCCGGCCTGGACGTGCTGGTAGAAGTGCACGACGGGGACGAACTGGAGCGCGCGCTCAAGCATCTGGATACCCCTTTGATCGGCGTGAACAACCGCAACCTGCATACCTTTGAGGTCAGCCTGGAAACCACCCTCGACCTGCTGCCAGGCATGCCGCGGGACCGTATGGTGATTACCGAAAGCGGCATCCTCAATCGCGCGGATGTGGAGCTAATGGAGATCAACGACGTGTACGGCTTCCTGGTGGGCGAAGCCTTCATGCGCGCGGAGCACCCGGGCGACGAGCTGGCGCGGTTGTTCTTCCCGCAGCGCTAAGCTCGGGCTATTGGCGCAAGGCGCAAGGAGCACCTTCATGGATGACGTTCGGCGACTTACCACCGAGCAAGGCTTGCAGGCTGAGCTGGCGTTGCTCGCTTCGGTGTGTGATGGCGAGCGTGCCGATGGGCTATTGCTGTGGCAGCCCACCGACCAAGCCTTGGTAATGCCTCGGCGCATGGAGCGGTTGCCCGGTTTTTCAGACGGTGCTGCGGCCGCTGCGCCGCTTGGCTGGCCGGTACTGCTGCGCGAAACCGGTGGCGAGCCGGTACCGCAATCCCCGGCCACTATCAACGTGGCGCTGGTGTACGCAGCGCCGCGCGTCGAGGGTGATCTCAATCGGCTGGAGCGCGCTTACCTTCGGCTATGCGATCCGTTGTGTGCAGTGGTTCTCGGGCTGGGCGCGCAGGCAAGCCTGGGCGAGGTGCCAGGTGCTTTCTGCGATGGGCGCTACAACGTGAATATCGACGGGCGCAAATGGGTTGGCACCGCGCAGCGTTGGCGGCAGTCACGCCACCATGGAGGGCCGGTGGTGCTGGTGCATGGGGCCATGCTCATGGAAAACCAACGTGCAGAAATGATCGCGGTAGTGAATGCGTTCAATGAGGGCTGCGGGCTAGCTCAGCGCTGCAACCCTGGCAGCCATGTTGCCTTCGAGGAACGCTTCGCGGGTGTGCATGCGCTGGGCGAACTGCAAGCGGCCCTCGAGGCAGAGCTTGCAGCCATTCGCGTGCTGAATCAGCGAGTACCGTAGACCACCATGGTTTTGCCTTTCACGTGGATCAGCTGGCGCTCTTCCAGGTCCTTCAGCACGCGCCCGACCATCTCGCGGGAACAGCCTACGATCCGGCCAATCTCCTGACGGGTCACCTTGATCTGCATGCCGTCCGGGTGCGTCATCGCATCCGGTTCCTTGCACAAGTCGGTAAGGCAGCGCGCAACGCGCCCGGTAACATCATGGAAGGCCAGGTCGCCCACCTTGCGGGTGGTCCTGCGCAGCCGGTAAGCCATCTGCGTGCCGAGGCTGTACAGTATTTCCGGGTCCAGGCGCGCCAGCTCACGAAACTTCGCGTAGCCCACTTCGGCAACTTCGCATTCGGTCTTTGCCCGTACCCAGGCGCTGCGTTCGCCTTCCATATGAGGCGGATCGAACAACCCCAACTCACCGAAGAAGTCACCCTGGTTGAGGTAGGCAATCACCATTTCCCGGCCGTCACTGTCTTCGATCAGAATCGTGACCGAGCCTTTGATGATGTACGAGAGCACATTCGATTTGTCGCCCGCACAGATGATAGTGCTCTTGGCCGCATAACGGCGGCGTTGGCAATGAGCCAACAGCTTGTCGACAGGGTTGATCTTGGCGGCTAACGCGACCATGGGCTGGGGTTCCGGTACGGGGCGACAGGGTAGTGTGGCGGCATGCCATCATCTTGACGTCAGCTTACCAGCACTTCATCTGTATCGCGATATTTACCGATAACTTGAGCCCGCCGGGCATTTGCGTCTGATTTGGCCCATGGAGGCCTGTGCTAAGCTGGCGGCCTTTTAAGCGGAGAGCCAGCAATGAAGGCACGAATTCAATGGGCCGGCGGGGCCATGTTTATCGGTGAATCCGGCAGCGGGCACGCTGTGGTCATGGACGGCGCGCCGGAAAACGGCGGTCGCAACCTGGGTGTGCGGCCCATGGAGATGGTGCTTATCGGCCTGGGCGGCTGCAGCAGCTTCGACGTGGTCGCCATCCTCAAGAAGGCCCGCCAGCCTGTGGAAAGCTGCGAAGCGTTCCTGGACGCCGAGCGCGCCGAGGATGATCCGAAGGTCTTTACCCGCATTCACCTCAACTTCGTGGTGCAGGGGCGTGGCCTGAAGGAATCTCACGTGAAGCGCGCCGTGGAGTTGAGCGCCGAAAAGTATTGCTCGGCGTCTATCATGCTGGCGCGCGGCGGGGTGAACATCACTCACTCCTACGAAATCGTCGAGCTGGGCGACGGCGACATCCAGACATCATAAAAGCCGCTCATACTCTGGCATACAGTGGCGCGGGTCTGCATAATGCGCCACTTTTTCAAGGCCGACCTTGAAGCCGGGAGCCCCCGGGCAAGACAACCAAAATCGCCATCGCGAAGAGGTGTAAACCGTCCTACGCAGACGCCAGCCGGCGCCTGACGGGCATGCTTGATCACGCGGCCGGGCCGCATTCAAAGAGAGTTTTCCAACGGTGAAAAGCAAACTCAAGCTCCATGGGTTCAATAACCTGACCAAGACCTTGAGCTTCAACATCTACGACATCTGCTATGCGCAGACGCCGCAGGACCAGCAGGCTTACGTCGAGTACATCAACCAGGAGTACGACGCCGCCCGCCTGACCCAGATCCTTACGGATGTTGTAGATATCATTGGTGCCAATATCCTGAACATCGCGCGTCAGGACTACGAGCCACAGGGCGCCAGTGTGACCATCCTCATATCCGAACAACCGGTTACCCCTACCGAGAGCCAGATCGAGGAATCCCCCGGCCCGCTGCCGGATACCATCCTCGCGCACCTCGACAAGAGCCATATCACGGTGCATACGTATCCGGAAATTCACCCGGATAACGGCATCGCGACATTCCGTGTGGACATTGACGTTTCCACCTGTGGGGTGATTTCACCGCTCAAGGCGCTGAATTACCTGATCCACCAGTTCGACTCGGATATCGTCACCGTGGATTACCGCGTACGTGGGTTTACGCGTGACATCGAAGGGCGCAAGCACTTCATCGACCACGAGATCAACTCGATCCAGAATTACCTGTCCGAGGACACGCGTGACGCCTACCAGATGGTTGACGTGAACGTGTATCAGGACAACCTCTTCCATACCAAGATGTTGCTGAAGGAATTCGAGCTGGACAACTACCTGTTCGGCGACGCCACCAGCAACTTCTCCGCCGAGCAGCGCAGCCAGGTAACGGAGCGGGTGAAGCACGAAATGCTCGAGATCTTCTACGGGCGTAACTTCGCCCAGTAAGCGAGCGGTACCCGGCCGGGCTTTGCGCCCGGCTATGGGTACCGCGCTCGGCGGTCAGATCCGATAGGTACTCTTGGTCATCACCTTTGCCATCAGGCTCATGCCCAACTTCACCGGCAGTGGGAAGCGCAAGCCCCCGGCATCCAGTGCCGCTTGTGCATGATGGGCTTCGTCCGTGCGCATCTGCTCCAGAATCGCGCGAGACTTCTGATCCTCTACAGGGATTTTCTCCAGGTGCTCATCAAGGTGCTTGCATACCTGTTGCTCGGTTGCAGCCACAAACCCTAGGCTCACCTTGTCGCTGATCAGGCCGGCAACCGCGCCCATTCCGAATGACGCGCCATAGAACAACGGGTTCAGCACGCTTGGGCGGCTGCCCAGTTGGCGGATACGTTGCTCGCACCACGCCAGATGGTCCACCTCTTCATCAGCGGAATGTTCCATGGCTTCACGGATTTCCGTGCGCCGCGCCGTTAGCGCCTGGCCCTGATACAAAGCCTGAGCGCAAACTTCTCCGGTATGGTTCACGCGCATCAGGCCGGCCACGTGCTTGCTTTGGGCGTCGCTCAGGGCAACGTCCGGCTGTAGCAGGGCGGGCGAGGGGCGAGCAGGTTGCCCGCTGAACGGCAACAGCGTGCGGGCGACGTTATCCGCCTGGAGCAGCAGTTTGTCGATAGTCGAATAGTGACGGTCGTTGGCCACGAAAACCTCCTGGGATGAGAATGGCGGGGCGCGCGTGGTAATCAGCCCGGCGGCCAGTGCATCTGGCGCTGGCCGAGCACATGCATGTGGATGTGATAAACCGTCTGGCCGCCCAGTTCATTGCAGTTCATTACAACGCGGAAGCCCTTCTCGCAGCCAAGTTCTTTGGCCAGCCGTTGCGCGGTGAACAGAATGTGCCCGGCAAGCGGTGCATCTTCCTCGGTGAGGTCGGCCAAGGTGGCAATGGCCTTCTTGGGGACTACCAGAAAATGCACCGGGGCCTGGGGTGCGATGTCGTGGAAGGCGATGACCTGATCATCCTCATAGATGATCTTGGCAGGTATTTCCTTCCGGATGATCTTGTCGAAAAGCGTGTCCACAGCGTTTCTCCCTGGCTGTCAGTGTGGTGCAGTTTACCTATCCGGGCGCGCATCCGCCCAGCGCTCTCTGTTCAGGCCCTGGCAGCGGTGCGGTTGATCGAGGAAAGGGCCTTGCGTACCAACCATCGAGGTGCCACCCGCGAAGCGCGAACCAGCCAACGGTTACGCCACCCGGGAATAATCAGCGCCTTGTTGCGTTCCAGTGCCAGCACTGCGGTAAGTGCCACTTCTTCAGGCGTCATCGGCAGGCGGCTACCGCGTTTTTCACGCTGCTGTTCGCCGTGCACGCGCAGAGGACCGGGGCAGAGCACCGATACACCGATACCACTCTGCCGGAGTTCTTCGCGCAGCCCTTCCGAAAGGTGCAGTACGTAAGCCTTGCTGGCAGCATAGCTGCTCATCCAGGGCCCTGGCTGGAAAGCCGCTACCGAGGCTACGTTGAGAATCTGACCGCCGCCGTGCACGGCCATGGCGTTGCCGATCGAATGGCAGAGGCGAGCCAGGGCCAGCATGTTCAGCTCGATCAGGTCCTGCTCGCGCAGCCAGTCCTGGGCCAGAAAGTGCCCCTGCGAATGCAGCGCTGCGCAATTCACAAGCAAGTCGATGTGCTGCCCGCTTTCCTCGAGCTCCAGCAGAAAGCCAGTGAGCCGCAGGGGTTCGCTGAGGTCGCAGCCGCGGAACAGCACTTCCACGCCGAAGCGCTGGGTAAATTCGATCGCGATCGGTTCGAGGTCGTCACGGTAACGTGCCACCAGCAGCAGGTTGCGGCCTCGCCGGGCCAAGGCTTCGGCCAAGGCCAGGCCAAGACCGCTCGAGGCGCCTGTCACCAAGGCATAGGAAGGCATAGGGGGTACCGATTGCGAATAAAGAAGAGCGCCGCAGTTTAACGTCACGCCTGAAGCGTGTCACAAGCTGCCGCGCTCACAGATCAGAAGGGCTTGACCACTACCAGCACCACGATCACCAGCAGCAGAACCACCGGCACCTCATTGAACCAGCGATAGAACGTATGGCTATGGCGGCTTTCGTTGCGCTCGAACCGCTTGCGGTGGGCGCCGCACACATGGTGATAGCCGATCAACAGTACTACCAGGGCAAGCTTCGCATGCAGCCAACCCATGCTCATCCAGCTGGGGTTGAGGTAAACGAGCCAGGCGCCAAAGATCAGGGTCAGCAGCATGGATGGGGTCATGATGCCGCGGTAGAGCTTGCGCTCCATGATCACGAAGCGTTCCCGGCTGGGCGTGTCTTCGCTCATGGCGTGATAAACGAACAGTCGGGGCAGGTAGAACAGCGCCGCAAACCAGCACACCAGGCTCACGATGTGCAGGGCTTTGATCCAGAGATAGAGCATTTCCAGGCTTCCACGGTTTAGACCGTCACGATAGTAGAGCGCCAGCGCCCACGCGTCACGCCAACAGTTGTCGCCCCTGCCGCACGCCCCTATTATCCGGGCTTTCCGATCGTGTTCAGGGTGGGCAGGCAAATGGTCAAGGTGGGTATTGTTGGCGGCACGGGTTACACCGGTGTCGAGTTGTTGCGCCTGCTGGCCCAGCATCCCGAGGCTGAAGTCGCGATTATTACGTCCCGGTCGGAAGCCGGCGTATCGGTGGCTGACATGTATCCGAACCTGCGCGGCCATTACGACAGTCTCAAATTCAGCGTGCCAGACACCGCCGCCTTGGGTGCCTGCGATGTGGTGTTCTTCGCCACGCCCCACGGTGTCGCCCATTCCCTTGCAGGTGAATTGCTGGCAGCTGGCACACGTGTGATCGACCTGTCTGCGGATTTTCGCCTGCAAAACGCCGAAGAATGGGCGCGGTGGTATGGGCAGCCCCACGGCGCGCCTGAATTGCTGGGCGAAGCTGTGTATGGCCTGCCGGAAGTGAACCGCGAACGCATTCGCTCCGCTCGCTTGATTGCAGTGCCGGGTTGCTATCCCACCGCAACCCAGTTGGGTTTCCTGCCGCTGCTCGAAGCCGGGCTGGCGGACAACACCCGCTTGATCGCGGACTGTAAATCCGGGGTAAGCGGAGCTGGCCGTGGTGCGAGCGTAGGCTCACTGTTCTGCGAAGCCGGCGAAAGCATGAAGGCCTATGCCGTGAAGGGGCATCGGCACCTTCCCGAGATCACCCAGGGGCTGCGCCAGGCGGCGGGCGGCGAGGTCGGCTTGACCTTCGTTCCCCACCTTACCCCGATGATTCGCGGCATTCATGCCACCCTCTACGCTACCGTGGCGGATACGTCCGCAGACCTGCAGGCCTTGTTCGAGCGCCGCTATGCCGATGAGCCGTTTGTGGACGTGATGCCGGCGGGCAGCCACCCTGAAACCCGCTCCGTGCGTGGCGCCAACGTTTGCCGTATTGCGGTTCACCGCCCTCAGGGTGGGGATCTGGTAGTTGTGCTTTCGGTGATCGACAACCTGGTCAAGGGCGCCTCCGGGCAAGCCGTTCAGAACCTCAACATCCTATTCGGCCTCGACGAGCGCCTGGGCCTGGCGCACGCGGGCTTGATGCCGTAATTACGGCCGGTGCGGAATGAGCGGGCGGCGTGCCCTGAGCAATTGTTGACCATTTTGCTCGGGAAAGCGGATAATGCCCGCATTTCGCATTAGAGTTCGGCTAGCGCCGGGAGAGTCAACATGAGTGTCGAAACCTTCACGCCCACGGTGTTGCAGTTCACGCAGGGTGCCGCCCACAAGGTGAAAACCCTGGTCGAGGAAGAGGGCAACGATCGTTTGAAGCTTCGCGTATTCGTGACCGGCGGCGGCTGCTCGGGCTTCCAGTACGGCTTCACGTTCGATGAAGACATCGCCGACGATGACACCATCGTAGAGCGCGAGGGCGTAAGCCTTGTGGTAGATCCCATGAGCTTCCAGTACCTGGCCGGCGCAGAAGTGGACTACCAGGAAGGGCTTGAAGGGTCTCGTTTCGTGATCAACAACCCCAATGCCAGCACCACTTGCGGTTGTGGGCAGTCGTTCTCGATCTGACCCTTCGCATCAGCTGTACGAACGCCGCGCATTGTCGCGGCGTTTTCGTTCATGCCGGGTAGATCGCGCCCAGCACCCGCAACCCGCTCGCACCTGTCACTTCAGGGCGATTGGCCGGGATACCTTCCAGGCAACAGTGGGCCAGCCAGGCAAACGCCATGGCTTCCATCCAGTCCGGGGCCACACCCAGGGCATCGGTGCTCAGCACTCGGCTTTCCGGCAGCAGGCTTTGCAAGCGGGCCATGAGCGCCGCATTGTGAGCGCCGCCACCGCACACGAACACCCCTTCGGGGGCCGGCATCGCTTTGAGCAGGGCCTCAGTGACCGTGCGCGCCGTGAGTTCGAGCAATGTTGCTTGCACGTCCGCTTGGCTGACCTGTGGGTGTTTCGTCAGCTGGTGCTGCAGCCAAGCGAGGTTGAAGACCTCCCGGCCGGTGCTTTTGGGGCCTGTGGCGGCGAAGAATGGGTCTGCCAGCACTGTATTCAGCAGTGCCTGATCTACCACGCCACTGGCTGCCCACGCGCCATCCCTGTCGAACAGCTCGCCACGGCAGGCGTTTATCCAGGCATCCAGCAGTACGTTGCCTGGGCCGCAATCGAAACCGTACACGGGATGCCCCGGGCGGATAAGGCTCAGGTTGGAAAAGCCTCCCACGTTAAGCACGGCGACCGCGTTACCTTCAGCGGCGAACAGCGCTTCATGGAAGGCTGGCACGAGGGGGGCGCCTTGGCCGCCAGCGGCCACATCACGGCGGCGGAAATCCGAAACCACCGTAATGCCAGTGCGCTCTGCGAGCAGGGCCGGGTTACCGATCTGGACAGTAAAGCCACGGGCGGGCTCATGGCGGATGGTCTGGCCGTGGCTACCAATGGCCCGTATCTGGGGCGCTGTTATTCCGGCTTCGGAGAGCAGATGGTTGATGCCGTCGGCTGCCAGGGTAGCCCAGGCGTTTTCAGCAAGCGCTACGCGGGCGACCTCGTCGTTGCCACTGGCACACAAGGCGAGCAGCTCGGCGCGCAGCGAATCAGGAAGGGGTACATAGCGAGAGGCGATCAAGCGGGTGGTGCCCTCTTGGGACACCACCGCGATGTCGAGACCATCCAGGCTGGTGCCCGACATGACCCCGACATACAGGCTCATCAGCGCTTGCTCGCTACGAGGGTAGAGCGCTCCTGGTCCATGCGGGCCATAAGCGGTTGGGCAACTTGCAGGAAGCGCTGGCGTTCGTTGCGGGCGATGGGGTCTGCCATCGGGAGCTTCTGGCCCAGAGGGTCCACGTGCACGCCGTTTACCTGGAATTCGTAGTGAACATGCGGGCCAGTGGACAAGCCAGTAGTGCCGATGTAACCAATCACTTGGCCTTGCTTCACCGGGCTGCCGTCACGAATGCCTTTGGCGAAGCCCTGCATATGCCCGTAGAGCGTGCGGTAGGTATTGCCGTGCTGGATGATCACGGTGTTGCCATAGCCGCCTTTGCGCCCGGCAAGAACGACCTTGCCGTCACCGGTAGCCTTGATCGGGGTACCCCGTGGCGCGGCGTAATCCACCCCTTGGTGGGCGCGGATCTTGTTCAGAATGGGGTGCTTGCGGCCGCCAGAAAAGCGCGAACTGATGCGGGCGAAATCCACCGGTGAGCGGACGAATGCCTTGCGCATGCTGTTGCCGTCGGCCGTGTAGTAGTTCGTGTTGCCCTGCTTGTTGGTGTATCGCACCGCCGTGTAGGTTTTGCCTCGATTGATGAACCGGGCGGAGAGCACGCTGCCGGTGCTGATCACCTTGCCGTCCAGTACGCGCTGCTCGTACACCACATCGAACTGATCGCCGGGGTGGATGTCCTGGGCGAAGTCCACGTCGTAGCCGAAGATGTTTGCCAGATCCATGATCTGGGCGTGGGACAGCCCGGCGCGCTGCGCTGACATCGACAGTGAGCTGGTAATCGTGCCGTGGGCATAGGCCGCACGCGTGACAGGGGTCTCAACCGCGCGCTGGAAGGCGAACATGCCATTGCTGCCGCGCTCCAGGCGTATGGATTCAAGGTGCGACAGCTTGGTGTGAAGCGTTTGCAGCTTGCCGTCAGGCGTGAGTTCAAACTCGAGGATCTGGCCCTTGTGCAGGTGCGTGAACTGTTTCGCCTGCTTGTCGCTATCCAGCGCCGACTGTACCTCGGCGGCCGAGAGGCCCACTTTTTCAAACAGCGCCGAAAGCGTATCTCCGCGGCCGACCACGACCTGCCGATGAAGCTCCGCAGGCGCCGCAGCTACCGCAGGCGCTGGTTCTGGCTGGGCCGGAGTTTCAGGAGCAGAAGCCGTTGCGTCATCCGCGTCACCTTCTATCTGCGCGAAAGGCGAATCCCCGTTCCCAGGTGGGGTAGAGAGCGTATCCGGGCTCTGCTCCTCCAAGGTTTGGGTTGGCGGTTCCAGGTCGATGGCGAGGGAGGTTTTCTTGGCTTCAACCTCCGCGGAGGGAAATACGAGCAGTGCCAGGCTAAGCAGGGCGGCGATGCCGCTGGCGGCCAGCAGGTGCGTTTTGGGGTACAGGGGCGGCGCTTTGGTTGGGGCGTCGGTCATGGGTTCTGGACTTTATAAATGAGAATGGAAATGACTTGGAAAAGATGAATGACATGATGAAGATGAAATAACTGCCTAAAATATAACCAATTCATCTGTGAGGCAAGCTTTCCCAGACGCTTTTACCCAAGCGCCAAGTCACATCGCTGTGCTGCTTGGGTTTGGGGCGGTGATCTTGTATGTTGGGCGTTTTTGAATCGCAGCCTTGTGGGGCTTTATATGCACTCTATTGACGAGCAGCTGGCGCTGATCAAGCGCGGCGCGGAAGAGGTATTGGTCGAGGCTGAGCTCATCGAGAAGCTCAAGCGCGGGCAGCCGCTTCGAATAAAGGCCGGTTTCGACCCAACGGCACCCGACCTCCACCTGGGGCACACCGTGCTTATCAACAAGCTGCGGCAGTTCCAGGATCTGGGGCATCAGGTGATCTTCCTTATTGGGGACTTCACGGGAATGATCGGCGACCCCAGCGGCAAGAGCGCCACGCGCCCGCCTCTGACTCGGGAGCAGGTGCTGGAAAACGCCGAGACCTACAAGACCCAGGTGTTCAAGATTCTCGACCCCGCCCGCACCGAGGTGGCGTTCAACTCCACCTGGATGGACCAGATGGGCCCGGCGGACTTCATTCGCCTTACTTCCCAGTACACCGTGGCGCGGATGCTGGAACGCGATGACTTCCAGAAGCGCTACAGCGGTAACCAACCGATCGCGATCCACGAGTTCCTCTATCCGCTGGTGCAGGGTTACGACTCCGTTGCCTTGCGGGCAGACGTGGAGCTGGGCGGTACCGACCAGAAGTTCAATTTGCTGATGGGCCGCGAATTGCAGCGCGGCTATGGGCAGGAAGCACAGAACATCGTGACCATGCCGCTGCTCGAAGGCCTGGATGGCGTGAAGAAGATGTCCAAGTCCCTGGGCAACTATATAGGTATCCAGGAAGCGCCCGGCGTGATGTACAGCAAGCTGCTGTCTATTCCCGACACCTTGATGTGGCGCTACTTCGAGCTGCTGAGCTTCCGGTCCATGGCCGAGATCGACGGTTTCAAGGCCGACGTTGCTGCCGGCGCGAACCCGCGGGATATCAAGATCAAGCTCGCCGAGGAAATCATTGCTCGCTTCCACGGTGAAGAAGCTGCCGCGAATGCGCATCGAGGTGCGGGTAACCGTATGAAGGAAGGGGAGCTGCCTGAAGACCTTCCAGAGGTAGCGCTGGTAGCCGCCGAGCCTATGCCTATTGCAGCGGTGCTCAACCAGGCAGGCCTGGTGAAGAACTCGGCAGCTGCGCGCGATCTGCTCAGCGCAGGCAGTGTGCGTATAGATGGTGAGGTAGTGGACCGCTCCTTTGTATTCCAGCTGGGCGCAGCTCACGTGTGCCAGGCGGGCAAAAAGGCCTTTGCACGCATCACTCTGAGCGCCGAGTAAGTTTTTCAAAATAGCTGTTGACGCCCTTTCAAAAGCCCTTATAATGCGCCCCACTTCCAGCGACAACGGAACGGCAAACTTCTGGAGAATCAACGAGTTAGCAGTTCAGGTAAGCGGGAAGTGGCTTCGATCTCCGGATCGGATGCGGTGAGAAAGGGGGTTGACAGCAGGTTGTAACGCTGTAGAATTCGCCTCCCGCTTCGAGAGGTAAGTGAAGCGGTCAAGTGTTTGAAGTTGAACGAGAAATTCTGAAAACTTCCAAAATAAACGCTTGACACGATGTAAGGTTAGCGTAGAATGCGCGCCTCGGTTGAAGCGAACAGCTCAACCAACCGCTCTTTAACAAAATGAATCAAGCAATTCGTGTGGGTGCTTGTGAGTTGGACTGATTGTCACAATGATTATCAGCATCACAAGAACTCAAGCGAAGAAATTCGAATTGAGTGGCTTCCTTCGGGAAGTCTTGCGATTGCTGAGCCAAGTTTAGGGTTTTCTCAAAACCCAAGCAGTATTGAACTGAAGAGTTTGATCATGGCTCAGATTGAACGCTGGCGGCAGGCCTAACACATGCAAGTCGAGCGGATGATGGGAGCTTGCTCCCGGATTCAGCGGCGGACGGGTGAGTAATGCCTAGGAATCTGCCTGGTAGTGGGGGACAACGTTTCGAAAGGAACGCTAATACCGCATACGTCCTACGGGAGAAAGTGGGGGACCTTCGGGCCTCACGCTATCAGATGAGCCTAGGCCGGATTAGCTAGTTGGTGAGGTAAAGGCTCACCAAGGCGACGATCCGTAACTGGTCTGAGAGGATGATCAGTCACACTGGAACTGAGACACGGTCCAGACTCCTACGGGAGGCAGCAGTGGGGAATATTGGACAATGGGCGAAAGCCTGATCCAGCCATGCCGCGTGTGTGAAGAAGGTCTTCGGATTGTAAAGCACTTTAAGTTGGGAGGAAGGGCAGTAAGCGAATACCTTGCTGTTTTGACGTTACCGACAGAATAAGCACCGGCTAACTCTGTGCCAGCAGCCGCGGTAATACAGAGGGTGCAAGCGTTAATCGGAATTACTGGGCGTAAAGCGCGCGTAGGTGGTTTGTTAAGTTGAATGTGAAATCCCCGGGCTCAACCTGGGAACTGCATCCAAAACTGGCAAGCTAGAGTACGGTAGAGGGTGGTGGAATTTCCTGTGTAGCGGTGAAATGCGTAGATATAGGAAGGAACATCAGTGGCGAAGGCGACCACCTGGACTGATACTGACACTGAGGTGCGAAAGCGTGGGGAGCAAACAGGATTAGATACCCTGGTAGTCCACGCCGTAAACGATGTCAACTAGCCGTTGGGAGCCTTGAGCTCTTAGTGGCGCAGCTAACGCATTAAGTTGACCGCCTGGGGAGTACGGCCGCAAGGTTAAAACTCAAATGAATTGACGGGGGCCCGCACAAGCGGTGGAGCATGTGGTTTAATTCGAAGCAACGCGAAGAACCTTACCAGGCCTTGACATCCAATGAACTTTCCAGAGATGGATTGGTGCCTTCGGGAACATTGAGACAGGTGCTGCATGGCTGTCGTCAGCTCGTGTCGTGAGATGTTGGGTTAAGTCCCGTAACGAGCGCAACCCTTGTCCTTAGTTACCAGCACGTTAAGGTGGGCACTCTAAGGAGACTGCCGGTGACAAACCGGAGGAAGGTGGGGATGACGTCAAGTCATCATGGCCCTTACGGCCTGGGCTACACACGTGCTACAATGGTCGGTACAGAGGGTCGCCAAGCCGCGAGGTGGAGCTAATCTCACAAAACCGATCGTAGTCCGGATCGCAGTCTGCAACTCGACTGCGTGAAGTCGGAATCGCTAGTAATCGCGAATCAGAACGTCGCGGTGAATACGTTCCCGGGCCTTGTACACACCGCCCGTCACACCATGGGAGTGGGTTGCACCAGAAGTAGCTAGTCTAACCTTCGGGGGGACGGTTACCACGGTGTGATTCATGACTGGGGTGAAGTCGTAACAAGGTAGCCGTAGGGGAACCTGCGGCTGGATCACCTCCTTAATCGACGACACAGCCGCCCATAAGCACCCACACGAATTGCTTGATTCCTTGAAGAAGACGATAGAAGCAGCTTTAAGCCGCAAGCTCGAAGCTACAAGCTCGAAATTGGGTCTGTAGCTCAGTTGGTTAGAGCGCACCCCTGATAAGGGTGAGGTCGGCAGTTCGAATCTGCCCAGACCCACCAATTCTCGTGTGGTCACCCTGTAGATATACGGGGCCATAGCTCAGCTGGGAGAGCGCCTGCCTTGCACGCAGGAGGTCAGCGGTTCGATCCCGCTTGGCTCCACCACTTAAAGCTTGTTGCTTGCAGCCGAAAAAGCAGAAATGAATATTTGCCCGCGCGAATATTGATTTCTGGTTTTTACTTCAGAATCGTTCTTTAAAAATTTGGGTATGTGATAGAAAGATAGACTGGACAGCACTTTCACTGGTGTGTGTTCAGGCTAAGGTAAAATTTGTGAGTTGAATCGCGAATTTTCGGCGAATGTTGTCTTCACCACCGTACGATCCCGAGATTGCTTGGGGTTATATGGTCAAGTGAATAAGCGCATACGGTGGATGCCTTGGCAGTCAGAGGCGATGAAAGACGTGGTAGCCTGCGATAAGCTTCGGGGAGTCGGCAAACAGACTTTGATCCGGAGATCTCTGAATGGGGGAACCCACTCAGCACAAGCTGAGTATCTTGTACTGAATCCATAGGTGCAAGAGGCGAACCAGGGGAACTGAAACATCTAAGTACCCTGAGGAAAAGAAATCAACCGAGATTCCCTTAGTAGTGGCGAGCGAACGGGGACCAGCCCTTAAGTTGATTTGAGATTAGCGGAACGCTCTGGAAAGTGCGGCCATAGTGGGTGATAGCCCTGTACGCGAAAATCTCTTGTCAATGAAATCGAGTAGGACGGAGCACGAGAAACTTTGTCTGAACATGGGGGGACCATCCTCCAAGGCTAAATACTACTGACTGACCGATAGTGAACCAGTACCGTGAGGGAAAGGCGAAAAGAACCCCGGAGAGGGGAGTGAAATAGATCCTGAAACCGTATGCGTACAAGCAGTGGGAGCAGACTTGTTCTGTGACTGCGTACCTTTTGTATAATGGGTCAGCGACTTATATTCAGTGGCGAGCTTAACCGAATAGGGGAGGCGTAGCGAAAGCGAGTCTTAATAGGGCGTTTAGTCGCTGGGTATAGACCCGAAACCGGGCGATCTATCCATGGGCAGGTTGAAGGTTAGGTAACACTGACTGGAGGACCGAACCGACTACCGTTGAAAAGTTAGCGGATGACCTGTGGATCGGAGTGAAAGGCTAATCAAGCTCGGAGATAGCTGGTTCTCCTCGAAAGCTATTTAGGTAGCGCCTCATGTATCACTGTAGGGGGTAGAGCACTGTTTCGGCTAGGGGGTCATCCCGACTTACCAAACCGATGCAAACTCCGAATACCTACAAGTGCCGAGCATGGGAGACACACGGCGGGTGCTAACGTCCGTCGTGAAAAGGGAAACAACCCAGACCGTCAGCTAAGGTCCCAAAGTTATGGTTAAGTGGGAAACGATGTGGGAAGGCTTAGACAGCTAGGAGGTTGGCTTAGAAGCAGCCACCCTTTAAAGAAAGCGTAATAGCTCACTAGTCGAGTCGGCCTGCGCGGAAGATGTAACGGGGCTCAAACCATACACCGAAGCTACGGGTGTCACGCAAGTGACGCGGTAGAGGAGCGTTCTGTAAGCCTGTGAAGGTCAGTTGAGAAGCTGGCTGGAGGTATCAGAAGTGCGAATGCTGACATGAGTAACGACAATGCGAGTGAAAAACTCGCACGCCGAAAAACCAAGGTTTCCTGCGCAACGTTAATCGACGCAGGGTTAGTCGGTCCCTAAGGCGAGGCTGAAAAGCGTAGTCGATGGAAAACAGGTTAATATTCCTGTACTTCTGGTTACTGCGATGGAGGGACGGAGAAGGCTAGGCCAGCCTGGCGTTGGTTGTCCAGGTTTAAGGTGGTAGGCTGGGATCTTAGGTAAATCCGGGATCCCTAGGCCGAGAGCTGATGACGAGTGCCTTCGGGCATGAAGTGGTCGATGCCATGCTTCCAGGAAAAGCTTCTAAGCTTCAGGTAACCAGGAACCGTACCCCAAACCGACACAGGTGGTTGGGTAGAGAATACCAAGGCGCTTGAGAGAACTCGGGTGAAGGAACTAGGCAAAATGGCACCGTAACTTCGGGAGAAGGTGCGCCGGCGAAGGTGAAGGGCTTGCCCCGTAAGCTTTTGCCGGTCGAAGATACCAGGCCGCTGCGACTGTTTATTAAAAACACAGCACTCTGCAAACACGAAAGTGGACGTATAGGGTGTGACGCCTGCCCGGTGCCGGAAGGTTAATTGATGGGGTTAGCGCAAGCGAAGCTCTTGATCGAAGCCCCGGTAAACGGCGGCCGTAACTATAACGGTCCTAAGGTAGCGAAATTCCTTGTCGGGTAAGTTCCGACCTGCACGAATGGCGTAACGATGGCGGCGCTGTCTCCACCCGAGACTCAGTGAAATTGAAATCGCTGTGAAGATGCAGTGTATCCGCGGCTAGACGGAAAGACCCCGTGAACCTTTACTATAGCTTTGCACTGGACTTTGAGCTTGCTTGTGTAGGATAGGTGGGAGGCTATGAAGCGTGGACGCCAGTCTGCGTGGAGCCATCCTTGAAATACCACCCTGGCAACCTTGAGGTTCTAACTCAGGTCCGTTATCCGGATCGAGGACAGTGTATGGTGGGTAGTTTGACTGGGGCGGTCTCCTCCCAAAGAGTAACGGAGGAGTACGAAGGTGCGCTCAGACCGGTCGGAAATCGGTCGTAGAGTATAAAGGCAAAAGCGCGCTTGACTGCGAGACAGACACGTCGAGCAGGTACGAAAGTAGGTCTTAGTGATCCGGTGGTTCTGTATGGAAGGGCCATCGCTCAACGGATAAAAGGTACTCCGGGGATAACAGGCTGATACCGCCCAAGAGTTCATATCGACGGCGGTGTTTGGCACCTCGATGTCGGCTCATCACATCCTGGGGCTGAAGCCGGTCCCAAGGGTATGGCTGTTCGCCATTTAAAGTGGTACGCGAGCTGGGTTTAGAACGTCGTGAGACAGTTCGGTCCCTATCTGCCGTGGACGTTTGAGATTTGAGAGGGGCTGCTCCTAGTACGAGAGGACCGGAGTGGACGAACCTCTGGTGTTCCGGTTGTCACGCCAGTGGCATTGCCGGGTAGCTATGTTCGGAAGAGATAACCGCTGAAAGCATCTAAGCGGGAAACTTGCCTCAAGATGAGATCTCACTGGAGCCTTGAGCTCCCTGAAGGGCCGTCGAAGACTACGACGTTGATAGGTGGGGTGTGTAAGCGCTGTGAGGCGTTGAGCTAACCCATACTAATTGCCCGTGAGGCTTGACCATATAACACCCAAGCAATCTGTGTAAGCACAGAGCGCGGCGGTGAAGACACACCGAAAATTGGCGACATCACAAACATCACATACCCAGATTCGCGACCGCGTGCAAACGGGGCCGCTACCGAATTTCTTGACGACCATAGAGCATTGGAACCACCTGATCCCATCCCGAACTCAGCAGTGAAACGATGCATCGCCGATGGTAGTGTGGGGTTTCCCCATGTGAGAGTAGGTCATCGTCAAGATTCAAACCCAGAACCCCTGATCGCCCTGCGATCGGGGGTTTTGTCTTTTCCGAGCCCCTAAAACCCCACAGCCCCGCGGCATCACACGCCTTGCGACGCAAAGGCAGTAGTGGCATCGTCTCCCTCCAATTCTTTATCTCCGGGACGGCGGAATGTCAGCAACCGAAGCCATTACACCAGGGTTCATGGTCATCCATGGCAACCGCCCCGATGACTTACGCAGCCTGGTAGTGGAGTGGATGCGGCGTTACCCGCTGCGGCCCTTGCAAAACGAAGTTGCCTTGGTACAAAGCAACGGTATCGCCCAGTGGCTGAAGATGGCCCTTGCCCAGGATCCGGAGAACGGCGGCTGTGGTATTGCTGCTGCGATAGATGTGCAGTTGCCCGGCAGCTTCATGTGGCAGCTGTACCGTGCCGTACTAGGAAGGGACCTGATCCCCGAAGTGTCGCCCTTGGACAAAGTGCCGCTTACCTGGCGGCTCATGCGCTTATTACCCTGCCTCGTGCTCAAGCCCTCATTTGAACCACTGGCGCGTTTTCTTGGCGACGACACGGACATGCGCAAGCGTTACCAGCTCGCTCAACGGCTGGCAGACCTGTATGACCAGTATCAGGTGTACCGGGCAGACTGGCTGGAGGATTGGGGCAACGGCGCGTTTCAGCTTCGCTCGGTACGAGGGGAGGCGAAGCCGCTGGCCGAGGCCAACAGATGGCAGGCTGCGTTATGGCAAGCGTTGCTTGAGGACGTAGGCCAGGAAGGTATGGCGCAAAGCCGGGCAGGCGTGCATCAGCGGTACATGGAAGTCATCACTACCGCGCAAACCCCACCGGCTGATTTGCCAGAACGGGTCATCGTCTTCGGCATATCGTCCCTGCCTGCCCAGATACTCCATGCGCTCGCCGGGCTCTCCCGCTTCACCCAAGTGCTGTTGTGTGTGCATAACCCGTGTCGTCACCATTGGGCAGACATCGTCGCCGACAAAGACCTGCTCCGCCGCGAATATCGGCGCCAACAGCGCAAGTCAGGTATGCCGCTTCAAGTAGAAGCGCAAGACCTTCACCAGCATGCGCACCCTTTGCTGGCCGCCTGGGGTAAACAAGGGCGCGACTACATCAGCCTGCTCGATGAATTCGACCAGCCGGACAGCTACCGTGGCGCATTCAGCGACGGCAAGATCGACCTCTATAGCGAGAGTGACACCCCCACCCTCCTGAGCCAATTGCAGAACGACATACTGGAACTACGGCCCTTGCGGGAAACCCGCGAGCTATGGCCTGCGGTGAACCCGGCAACAGATGACTCCATTCGTTTTCACCTGGCGCACAGCCCCCAGCGTGAAGTTGAAGTGCTGCACGATCAATTGCTGCAGCGCTTTTCCGCCAACCCGGATCTGAACCCCCGGGACGTGATCGTGATGGTGCCGGATATCAATGCCTATGCCCCACATATACGGGCAGTATTCGGCCAAGTGCCGCGGGACGACCGTCGTCACATACCCTTCACCCTCAACGACCAGGGCCAGCGCGGCCGTGAACCCTTGTTGATTGCGTTGGAGCATTTGCTGCATTTGCCAGATAGCCGATTCGCGGTCGGTGAAGTGCTAGACCTTCTCGACGTGCCAGCGTTACGGGCGCGTTTTGGTATACCCGAGCAGTCCCTGGCGATTCTCCATGGCTGGATCGAGGGCGCAGGCATTCGCTGGGGGCTGGATGCACGGCAGCGCACGGCACTGGGGCTGCCCGAAGGGATCGAGCAGAACAGCTGGCGGTTTGGCCTGCGCCGCATGCTATTGGGCTACGCGGTAGGCGGCGAAGCCGGCTTCGACGGGATAGAACCCTATGACGAAGTCGGCGGGCTGGATGCTGCTCTGGTTGGCCCGCTGTATGCGTTGGTCGATCGGCTTGACCATTGGTATCAAACCCTCGCTTCGCCCGCCGCCCCACAGGAGTGGGGTGAGCGCCTGCAGCAACTGCTGGTGGACTTCTTCCTGCCGGAGGACGAACACGCCGAGTACCTGCTTATTCAGTTGGATGAGCTGCGGGACCAGTGGCTGCAAGCTTGCGAACATGTGGAGCTGCGGGATGCCCTTCCGCTTACGGTCGTGCGTGAAGCCTGGCTGGTCGGGCTGGATCAGGGCAGCTTGAACCAGCGCTTCCTGGCGGGTTCGGTGAATTTCTGCACCTTGATGCCCATGCGTGCCATTCCCTTCGATGTGGTGTGCTTGCTGGGCATGAACGACGGCGACTATCCCCGCGCGCAGCCGCCCCTGGATTTCGACCTCATGGCTGCCGACTACCGCCCAGGCGACCGCTCGCGACGGGAAGACGACCGCTATCTACTATTGGAGGCTTTGTTGTCGGCGCGGCACCAGCTGTACATCAGTTGGGTGGGCCGTAGCATTCGCGACAACACCGAGCGCCCTCCGTCTGTACTGATCGGCCAGCTACGCGACCACCTCGCCAGCGGCTGGCGGCTTGAAGGGGAGGAAAGCAACGGCACCGAGTTGCTCCACGCGCTCACCCTGGAGCACCCGCTCCAGCCTTTCAGCGCACGGTACTTCGAGGCCGGCCACGAAGGCCTTTTCAGTTATGCGCATGAGTGGCAGCGGGTGCATGAGCCCGTGCAAGCGCCGAGCGTGGAACAACCGCTTCCGGCGTACACGCTGGATGCGCCCATCGCACCCGATGTGCTTGCCAATTTTCTTCGTAACCCCGTGAAGCATTTTTACACTCAGCGGCTGAAGATCTACTTCGAAGAGCTACAGGGCGCGCTGGATGAAGCCGAACCCTTCACCCTCGACGGCTTGCAGCATTATGGGCTGAGCCGACACCTGCTCGATGCCGCCGTGCTCGCCGGCGACAGCGAGCTGAACACGGTGCTGCAAACCCATGCCCAACGTTTGCAGGCTGCGGGGCGGCTGCCGATGGCAGGGTTCGGCGAACTGCTGCAGGCCGAATTGATTGCACCGTTGCCCGACCTGATCACACGTTACCAAGGCTTGCTGGTGCGCTGGCCACAACGGCTGGACAGCGCCCTGCCGCTTCACTTCGAAGCGCAAGGCATAGCAGTCGAAGGCTGGCTGGGCGGCGTGCACGAAGGCAGCGATGGGTCATTGCTCAGCGTGACCCTGGTCGCCAACGCCATCAACACGCGTAACGGCCGCAAATGGCCTCGCCTGATCGACACCTGGGTGCAGCACCTCATCGCCTGTGCCGAGGGCCTGCCGCTACACAGCGCTGTGGTCGCGACTGACACCACCGTGATGTTGCCGCCACTGGAGCAGTCCGTCGCCAGCGGGCACTTGGCTGGCCTCTTACAAGGCTGGCACCTGGGCATGGCGCAACCCCTACCCGTGGCTGCCCGTACCGCCTTTGCCTTCCTCGACGCCAAGGACCGGGACGCCGGAATGAAAGCCGCTCAGCTGGCCTATGACGGCAGTGATTTCGGTGCCGCCGGCGAGCGCACCCGCGACATGGCCCTGGCCCGCCAATACCCGGACTTCAACGCCCTGACTCAGGACGAAACCTTCGAAGGCTGGGTAGAGACGTTGTACCAACCCTTGCATGCCGCCCCCTGGGCAGACCTTTGCGCTCAGGAGAACAGCCGATGACGCGCCCCTTGGCATTGACCTTCCCCCTGCGCGGCAGCCAGCTGATAGAAGCCAGCGCCGGCACCGGGAAAACCTTTACCATCTCGGCGCTGTACCTGCGTTTGGTGCTCAACCATGGGGGCGAGGCCAGCGCGTTCGGGCGGGAATTGCTGCCACCGCAAATCCTGGTAGTGACCTTCACCGATGCCGCCACCAAGGAACTGCGTGACCGTATCCGCACCCGACTGGCGCAAGCGGCGCAGTTCTTTCGGGATGAGATCCCGGCGCCGGACGACCTTGTGCGGCAGCTGCGAGACGACTACCCCAACAGCCAATGGCCGGCCTGTGCAAGCAAACTGGACGCCGCGGCGCAATGGATGGACGAAGCCGCGGTGTCCACCATCCATGGTTGGTGCCAGCGCATGTTGCGCGAGCACGCCTTTGACAGCGGCAGCCTGTTCACCCAAAGCCTGGAAACCGACCACAGCGAGCTGCTGGGCGAAGTGGTGCGCGACTATTGGCGGCAATACTGCTACGGCATGGTCGGTGACACCCTCACCTGGGTGCGCGAACACTGGAAGTCGCCCACAAGCCTGTTGGCGCGCGTGCGTGCGCTGTTGAGCGGCGCGCAGCCACTGGACGAAGCCGCGCACCCGGGCCATCACATCGACAGCGGCTTGCAGCGCAGGCTGGAAGAGCTGTCTCGCATCAAGCAGCCGTGGGCGGAATGGGTGGAGCAGGTTCGCACTCTGCTGCTGCAAGGTATCGCCGATAAAGCCGTGGACGCACGCAAGCTTCAGGCGCGCTATTTCGAGCCCTGGCTGCAAGGGCTGGCAGACTGGCACGCCGATCCGAGCCTTCACACGCTGGATATCGGTAAGGGCTTTGAGCGGCTTACACCGGAAGGCATTGCCGAGGCGTGGAAAACCGACCCGCCCAACCATGAGGCCTTCGAAGCGATGCTCACCCTGCGTGAGCGCCTCAAAGGCTTGCCGGACCCAGGCGCGGACGCGCTCCAGCATGCGGCGGCGTGGATTGCGCATCGCTTCGAGCAGGAGAAGCGCCGCCGCGCCGAAATGGGCTTTGACGACATGCTGCTTCGCCTGAACGCCGCGTTGCGTGGCAGCGCCGGCGAAGCGCTGGCCGAAGTCATCCGCACGCAGTTCCCGGTGGCCTTGATCGACGAGTTTCAAGACACCGACCCGATCCAGTACACCATTTTCGAACGTATCTATCAGATCGCCGACAACCGCGCGGACCTCGGTATCTTCCTCATTGGCGATCCGAAACAGGCGATTTATGCGTTCCGCGGCGCGGATATCCACACGTACTTGCGCGCTCGCCGGGCCAGTGCCGGGCGCTTGCACAGCCTGGGTACCAATTTCCGCTCCAGCCACGCCATGGTGACAGCGGTCAACCGGGTGTTCGAGCAGGCCGAGGCGCGTGAGCAGGGGCGTGGCGCGTTTCTGTTCCGCGAAGCCGGCGACAACCCGGTGCCGTTCCTGTCGGTGGCGGCGCAGGGGCGCAAGCAGGAATGGGTAGTACAGGGCGAATCCCAGCCTGCGTTGACCTTCTGGGCGCTCGACAGTGAGAAGCCCGTAGCCAACGGTGCCTACCGTGATCAGCTGGCGCCGGCCTGCGCGAGCGAAATCGTGCGTTTGCTGGAACTGGGCAAGCGCGGGCTCTGTGGCTTTCAGGCTACGGACGGCACACTCAGCCCGCTCGCACCTGCCGATATCGCGATCCTGGTGCGCGACGGTGGTGAAGCGCGGGCGATACGGGCGCAGCTACGCGCACGAGGCGTACGCAGCGTTTACCTGTCGGATAAGGAGTCGGTATTCCACAGCCAGGAAGCACTGGATGTGCTCGCCTGGTTGCGCGCCTGCGCGGAGCCGGACGCCGATCGCTTGCTGCGCGCCGCGCTGGCAAGCGTCACCCTGGCCCGCCCTTTGTCCGAGCTGGAGGCGTTGAACCGCAACGAACTCGCCTGGGAGGCGCGGGTGATGCAGTTCCGCGAATACCGCGTGCTCTGGCGCACCCAGGGTGTACTGAGCATGCTGCGCCGCCTGCTTCACGATTTCGACATGCC
This sequence comes from Pseudomonas sp. 3MAES_34.3B, assembly GCF_058145875.1. Taxonomy (NCBI): domain Bacteria; kingdom Pseudomonadati; phylum Pseudomonadota; class Gammaproteobacteria; order Pseudomonadales; family Pseudomonadaceae; genus Pseudomonas; species Pseudomonas sp. 3MAES_34.3B. Next base: position 565,354 of record NZ_CM176960.1, read on the forward strand.
TCAAACGCTCACGGCCCGAGCGGATGGGGAGCGCATACTCACCAACCTCTTGCACCTCACCGAGCTACTGCAGCAAGCCTCCACCGAGCTGGACGGCGAACAAGCGTTGATTCGGCACCTGGCGGAACGGCTGACCAGCACCCACGACGGTGGCGACGAGCAAGTAGTGCGCCTGGAAAGCGACGAGCAACTGGTGAAGGTAGTGACCATTCACAAGTCCAAGGGGCTTGAGTATCCGCTGGTATTCCTGCCCTTTGTCTGCAGCGCCCGCCCCGTCGATGGCAGCCGGCTGCCGGTGAGCTGGCACACCCCCGAGGGTGAGGTGTGCGTGTCCATGGCGCCGGATGATGCTGCCATCGCCGCCGCCGATGACGAGCGCTTGGGCGAGGACCTGCGCCTGCTCTACGTTGCCCTCACGCGGGCGCAATACGCGTGCTGGCTGGGTGTTGCCGACCTCAAGCGTGGCCGCGAAAGCCGCTCGGCGCTGCACCGTTCGGCACTGGGATATTTGCTGGGGGGCGGCCAGCCCTTGGCGGAATCCACTTCGCTCGGCGATTGGCTCGCCGCTGTGCAAGGCGGCTTGCCCGCACTGGCGGTATGCCCGGTGCCGGAAGCGACTGGCGAGATCTATGTGCCGCCGCGCAGTGAGCGCCAGCCGCGGCCGGCCCTTACCCCCGCGCGCCGGGCGGCAGAACACTGGTGGATCGCGTCCTACAGCGCCTTGCGTATCGCCGAGAATGTCGATGGTGGCCTGGCCCCCGACAGCCTGCGCGCGCAAAACCTGCTGGACGACGAACCCCTTGGCAATGCCACATCCCTGGGACCTGCCCAGGGCCCGATCCACCAGTTCCCGCGGGGCCCTCACCCTGGCACCTTCCTTCACGGGCTATTGGAGTGGGCGGCGCGCGAAGGCTTTGCCGCGCTTGCCCAGCGGCCGGCCCTGATGCGCGATACCTTGGCCCGGCGTTGCGCCACCCGCGGCTGGAGCGGCTGGATACCCACCCTTGAGCAATGGCTGGGCGGCATGCTGCAGGCGCCGCTGCCATTGGGCGACGGGCAGGAGGCTTGCCTGGCCGAGCTGGCCACGTATCGCTATGAAATGGAGTTCTGGTTCGCCAGCAGCGAGGTGGACGTTCACCGCCTCGATACCCTGGTTCGCCAGCACACCCATCACGGGGCGGCGCGCGCCGCGGCAGAAGGGGGGCGGCTCAACGGCCTGTTCAAAGGCTTCATCGACCTGTGCTTCGAACATAACGGTCGCTATTACGTGGCCGATTACAAATCCAACTGGCTGGGCCCGGACGACTCCAGTTACTCGCCGCTGGCCATGGAGGCCGCGATCCTCGAGCACCGTTACGACCTGCAATATGTGCTGTACCTGCTGGCGCTTCACAGGCAACTGAAGGCTCGCCTGCCGGGCTACGACTACGACCAGCACATAGGAGGCGCCTTGTTCATATTCCTGCGCGGTTTGAGCGCCCACACGCGAGGCGTGTATTTCAGCCGGCCACCCCGGGCGCTTATCGAGCAGCTCGACCTGCTGTTCCAGGGCCGCCTGGAAGACGCCGGCCCGGGCGAGCAGGCCGATTTGTTCCTGGGGGCTTCGGTATGAGTGACCTCACGCTTGAACAGAAAGAAACCACTTCACCGCTGGCATCCATCGATGGGCTGTTTCGTTTGCTGCGGCTGTGGGTGGAGCGAGGGTGGCTTAGGCCGCTGGATGAAGCCCTGGTACGTTTCTTCGCCGAGCGGGTGAGCACGGCCGACCCGCTGGTATTGCTCGCCGCCGCGCTCACCAGCCACCAACTGGGCCATGGCCACGTATGCCTGGACCTGGAACAAACCCTGCTGGAGCCGGATTTCGCGTTGTCCCTGCCTCCCGAGGGGGACGCCGGCCTCTCGGGTGAAGTGCTGCCCTCTCAGGTGCTCGCCACGCTCGAACTTGCCCAATGGCTACGCACCTTGAGTGCATCCACCCTGGTGGCGACGGGTGCCCTTGGCGCAGCGGATTGCCCCCTCGTACTCAATGGCAGCCGGCTGTACCTGCGCCGCTACTGGAATTACGAGCGGGCGGTAGACGGTGCGTTAAGGCAGCGCCTGGCCCAGCCTTCGGAAATTCCGGCCGACCTGGGTGAGCGCCTGGATGCGCTGTTCCCTCATCAAGCATCCATGCCGGTGGACTGGCAAAAGCTGGCCTGTGCCCTGGCTACCCGCTCGGCCCTGAGCATCATCACCGGCGGGCCGGGCACCGGCAAAACCACCACCGTGGTGCGCCTGCTGGCGTTGCTGCAAGGGCCTCGGGTCGAGGCGAACCGCCCGTTGCGCATTCGCCTCGCCGCGCCTACCGGGAAGGCCGCCGCCCGCTTGACCGAATCCATCGGCCTGCAAGTGCAGGGCCTGGACGTCGCCGAGTCGATCAAGGCGCGTATCCCCACCGATGTCACCACGGTGCACCGCTTGCTGGGTAGCCGGCCAGGCACGCGGCACTTCCGCCACCACCGGGGCAACCCTTTGCCGCTGGACGTGCTGGTGGTGGACGAAGCGTCGATGATCGACCTGGAAATGATGGCCAACCTGCTGGAGGCGCTGCCGCCAAAGGCGCGGTTGATCCTGCTGGGCGACAAGGACCAGCTCGCGTCGGTAGAGGCCGGCGCGGTGCTGGGCGACCTGTGTCGCGACGCCGAGCAGGGCTATTACACGCCAGCCACCCAGGCCTGGCTGGAAGCGATCGCCGGGCAAAGCCTCTCCGCCGCTGGCCTGCAGGAGGGTACTGACGCCGAGCATGCCCTGGCGCAACAACTGGTAATGCTCCGTTACTCCCGGCGCTTTGGCGAAGGCAGCGGCATTGGTGAGTTGGCCCGCTGCGTCAACCAGCAGCGGCCTGAAGATGCCCGGAAGGTGTTGAACGACCGTTCGCTGGAAGACATCGCCAGCTGCCGCCTGCATGGCGAGCAGGATCAGGCGCTGGAGCGCCTGTTGCTCAATGGGGCGACAAAGGGCGCCGGTGCCCGCACAGGCGGCCCCCTCGGCTATCGGCACTACCTTACCCTCGTGCAGCGCAACCGCCCCGCAGCCACCGCTTCACTTGAAGACCCTGCCTGGTTGGTATGGGCGGGGGATGTATTGCGCGCCTTCGATACGTTCCGCCTGCTATGCGCGGTGCGTAAAGGCCCCTGGGGCGTTGAGGCAATAAACCAACGGGCGACCCAGGCGCTGTACGCCGCCGGCCTGATCGAGAGCGACCACCATTGGTACGAAGGCCGCCCTGTGCTGATGACCCGCAACGACTACGGCCTGGGCTTGATGAACGGGGATATCGGCATTGCCTTGCGCTTGCCCGAAGCCGAAGGTTCGCCGCGGCTCACGCTGCGCGTAGCCTTCCCGCGCAACGACGGGCAGGGCGGTGTTCGCTTCGTATTACCCAGCCGCCTGACCGATGTGGAAACCGTGTACGCCATGACGGTGCACAAGTCCCAGGGTTCGGAATTCGAGCACACCGCGCTGGTGCTGCCCGATGCGCTGAACCCGGTGCTGACCAAGGAACTGATCTACACCGGGATCACCCGCGCCAGGCGCTGGTTCAGCCTGGTCGAGCCGCGCCCCGGGGTGTTCGAGGAAGCGGTAAAACGCAAGGTGCGCCGGCTCAGCGGGCTTATGCTCGAGCCCGCTCGCTGAGCGATGCTGGAGCTTCTTCTTCCAGCCCGATAAAGCGGCGCACCCGTTGCGCCGCTGCTTCGGTACGGATGGCCTGGGGCGAACCATCGAATGCGACCTTGCCGTTCTCCATGAAAATCACCCGGTCTGAAATAGACAAGGCGAAGTCCATTTCATGGGTCACGATCACCAGGGTCATGCCTTCGTCGGCCAGGTCGCGAATCACCTTCAACACTTCACCCACCAGCTCCGGGTCCAGCGCGGAGGTGGGCTCGTCGAACAGCATGATCTCAGGGTTCAGCGCCATGGCGCGGGCGATGGCCACGCGTTGCTGTTGGCCACCGGATAATTGTTGCGGGTACTTGTGCGCGTGGGCCAGCAAGCCAACCTTATCCAGCAAGGCCAGGGCCCGGCGCTCGCTCGCGGCCTTGGGCTCGCCATGGTAGCGCGGCGCCAAGGTGACGTTATCCAGCAAGGTGCGGTGCGGGAACAGGTTAAAATTCTGGAACACCATGCCGATGCGCCGAATACCCTGGCGCACCCTGGCGGTGTTGGGCTTGTCCCCGGCGTTGATATAGCTCTCCCCAAACAGCACGACTTCGCCCTGCTCGATGCTCTCTAGCGCGTTGACGGTGCGGATCAGCGAGGTTTTCCCTGAACCCGACGGGCCGATGATGGAAATCACCTCGCCAGCGGCGACGGTCAGGTCGATGCCCTTGAGCACCTCATGTTCGCCATAACGCTTGTGCAGGTTGCGCAGCTGAAGGGCCGGCGCCGCGCCGCGGGCAGGCACCGATTCGCTTGGGCGCGTGGCCGCCGCTGGTGCGCTGCGAAGCTGGGCAAGGGCGTGTTCGTTCAAGGTTGCAGGCGTGCGGCGGTTGAGGTCCAGCGAGCGCTCCAGCCACTGCAGCAGCCAGCCGAATACTGTCACGATCAGCACGTAATACGCGCCAACGGCAGCCAGGGTTTCCATCACCAGGAAGTTTTGCGCATACAGCCGCTGGCCAACGGTGAGCAACTCGGTGAGGGAAATCACCGACACCAGCGAGGTCAACTTCACCACGGTGATGTATTCGTTGATCAGCGTGGGCAGCGAGATACGAAACGCCTGCGGAATCACGATCAGCCGCTGCAGGCCCACGGTGTCGATGCCCAGCGCGCGGCCGGCTTCCCGTTGGCCCTTGAGCACCGAGATAAGCCCGCCACGGTGAATCTCCGCCATGTAGGCCGCCTCGGTCACCACCAGGGCGAACAAGCCGGAATAGAATGGGTTGGACAGCACCGCGCCGGTGGCCGGGAACAGCTGGGGCAGGTTGTACACAAACACCACCAGCACCAGCAGTGGAATACTGCGGAAAAACCAGATGTAGGCGCTGGCCGGCAGGCGCAGGAGCCGCGATGTCGACAGCTTAGCCGACGCCAGCAAGAAGCCCAGTATCATCCCCAGGAACCACGCCAGGGCGCTCAACGCGATGACTGTGACGCAGGCTTTCCAGAAGTCCGCCATGGAAAACAGCGAAACAAAATAACTCCAGTCGAATTGCATAGGCACCTCAGGCGCCGCCCCCGGAAGGGCGGCTGATAAACATCAGTTAACCGCTTCCAGGTCGTACTTCTTCAGGATGGCGTCGTACTCGCCGTTCTGCTTGCTGGCCTTCACCGCTTCCAGCAAGGCGGCATAGGTATCGGCGTTGCCCTTTTTCACGTAGATGCCCAGGGTTTGCGGGTACACCAGTTTTTCCGAAGTCACGATCACGCGGCCGTTGGTGCGCTGGGCGATCATGTGCGCCGCGCCAGCGATCTCCACTTGTGCCTGCACGTTCTTGGAGAGCAAGGCCTGGGTCACCTCGGGTGCCGACGGGAACTCGCTCACGGTGATCTCGCCTTTCTTGTTCGGCACGCAGTAGCTGGTGGACAACTCACGGAATTTCGCCACCCAGGTGGTGCCTTGCTCAAGGCCGATATTCAGGCCGCAGAGGTCTTCCGGCGTTTTCGGGCTGAGCTCGCTGCCCTTGGGCACCATGATCGCCGCGCCGGTGTTGGCGTACGGGATCGCCTGCGCCTGTGCTTCGCGCTCGGGTGTGATGTACATCCCGGAAATGATCGCGTCGTAGTGCCCAGCATTAAGGCCGTTGATCAGGTTGGGGAATTTGGTGTCCACAAAGTCCGCCTTGCTGCCCATGGCTTTGGCGAGGGAGTGCGCCAGCTCCGGGTCCGAGCCCACCACTTGCTTGTTGGCATCGTAGGATTCGAACGGCGGGTAAGTGATCTCCATCCCCACCTTCAACACGCCGGGGGTGGTGGTAGGTGCGGCGAAGGTTGCAGTAGCGCACAGCAGGCCGGCGGCAAGCAGGCCGAAGCGGGTGGTGTAATGCATGGGCGAAGGCTCCTGAAGTTTTTGATGTAAGTGCTGGGCGATCACAACGCGGCTGCCTGATTTTTCAGGTGGCCGAAACTGGCGGGCTTGCGCGCATGGGTAGGCAACTGCAACTCCCCAGCCGCCACTTTGCGCCGCAGGTATTGATAGGTTTGCAGGGCCTGGCCCCACATGTGCTCCCCAATGGGCAGGGCTTCATAGTGCTGCTCGCCCTTGGCGAAGCTGGGCAGCGGGGCGATCTGGGTGTGGTAATCGCACGCATAGAACAGCGGGAAGGCATAGCGTTCGGCCGCGACCTTGCGCACCCGGTGGGCGGTGGCCACAAAGGTGCCCGCGGTCATCACTTCCAGCATGTCGCCGATGTTCACCACAAAGGCGCCCGGGTGTGGCGGCGCGTCGACCCATTCGTTCTGGTCGTTCATCACCTCCAGCCCTGGCTGATCGGCATGCAGGATGGTGAAGCACTCGTAGTCGGTATGCGCGCCGATGCCGGGCGCATCCACCCGTCGTGCATCGAAGGGGTAGTGAATCAGCCGCAGCTTGGACGGCGGCCGGCTGACCATGGGCGCGAAGTAATCCTCTGGCAGGCCGAGCGCCAGGGCGAAGCCACTGAACAGCTTGCTGCCCAGTGCAAACACTGCGGCATAGTAGGCTTGCACCGCTTTCTTGAAGCCCGGCACCTCCGGCCAATGGTTCGGCCCCAGCAGCGGCGTGCGGGCCAGGTACAGCGGGTCGTTTGCGGGCACTTCGAAGCCGATATCGAACGCTTCCTTGTGATCCGGCTCGCCCTCGCCGTACACCTCTTCGCCTTTGGGCACGAAGCCCTTGTGGCTCTCGGAGGTGCCGATGTAATGCTTCATCTTCGCGTCCAGCGGCTGGGCGAAATACGCCTTGGCTGCGTTCTGCAGGCCTTCGATCAGCGCCGGGTCGATGCCGTGACCCGTGATGTACAGAAAGCCCACTTCACTGGCGGCGCGGCCCAATTGCTCGGCTACGGCCAGGCGGTGCTCCAGCTCCACGCTGAACAGGCCGGCGATGTTTACCACGGGAATGCTGCTGAAATTGGCGTTGCTCATGCCGCCTGGCCCTCGCTGAGGAAACGTTGGAAGTGCGCGCGTTCGGTGTTGGCCATCCACTGGTTCAAACCCCAGAGGTCGGCCACCGGCACGTTGGTGAAAGGCAAATGATGCAAGTAGCCGTCCGCGCCAAATTCGGGCGTGAGGGTAGTAACCGCTTGGCCACGCGCTTGCTGCGCGCGCCATACCGCTTCCCAATGGCCTTGATGAAAGGCCAACGCTTCGGCGTATTCGGGCGCGCCGGGGTGCGGCACCTGGGGGCCTTGGTCGTAGCCCACCCGGGCTTGAATGTGCGCCACGCGCTCCACGAACGGGGAAAGGTCATCGGCCGGGTCGTTCAACAAGCGCTCGCAACACACTATCCAGTGGCTGATATCGCTGGTGAAGCGCAGCGCCGGCAGCTGGCGAATGAGTTCGAGGGTGACCCAAGGGTTGAACAACGACCGCGCGCGGTGGGTTTCCACCAGCACCGGCACGCCTTGTTGGCTGGCGAGCGCCAGCAGCTCGCCGAAGAAGTCGACTTGCTGCGCCAGCGGCCAACGGTCGTTGCCGGCCAGCACATTTACAAAGCGCGGCGCCAGCTCATTGGCCCAGTCCAGCTTGCGTTGAAGGTCTTCCAGGTGTTCAGAGGGCGGCGCGCTTTGCTCGGGCAGCACGTCGTAGGCGGTGAACACCGTAGCGATATAAGGCACGCCATTGCTGGCAAGAAACGCCGCGAATTCCCGCCGCTCGGCTGCGTCCAACGGCAGCCTTGCTTCAATACCGTCGAACCCCGCCGCCAGCAGCTCCTCCAGCGCCTGGGCCTTGCTGGCCCTGTAACCCCAGAGTGATCGGAAAATCTCCAGTTGCATCGGTGCCCCCTCGGCGCGCAGCTACGTAATGCCCCCGGCGTAGCCGAAAGCAATGAAGGGCAGTAGCAAGCGTGAACCGAGGCCGGGCCTCTGACGGGCCCGTTCCGATGCGCCGATGGTAGGCAGCACGCAGCGGCGGGTTGAATAGGCTGCGGCAAATCATTAGTTCAGGGATTTGTGAAGTGAATGCCGGCTGACAGGGTGGCCGCTGACGGCGCCGGGCGCGCTTATGCCGCCAACGCGTTCCTGTGGGAGCTGGCGAAGCCTGCGAATAGGATGCAAACCAGACCCAGCCTACGCACGCTTCGGATATGGCTGATAGCGAACGCTCGGAGGTACCCCCTACGCTGGGTTATTAGCACCGGCAGAGGCCATGCCGAGATTGGCATGGAAGGGTTATGCGCGTTAAAGGGGACTCTCTAAAAAAAATCGCAATACAGATTTTCCTGATGATGCCGGGGCCAGCCTTGATCCTGGGAATGATCTTTTGTTTGATTGCCACCGATGATCATAGAGACGAAGGCGTAACTGCTACGTATACGAGTGAAGGCGGTAAGTACATCGCCGAGGTTTATTGGGATGTTGGAGGGGGAGGCGTGTTCAGCTATTGCTTTGATGGGGTGCGGATTCAGGTAAAAGAAGATCTAAATGCTGTTCCAGATCGTGTTTTCTACGAGTACTGCCCAATTCTAGGGTTGGAGGTTAAAGATTCCGTAGAGTGGTTAAACGACCACACCCTGCATATTTATCCACGCGGTTAACTTCGAGGCAGTTAAGCCAGCCAGTGAAGTTTCCTACAGAATCTTCGGAAGCCAGCTGATATCCGCTTGCAGCGTGCAGGGTTAACCTTGGTCCGGGTTTACACGAAGGTGGGGTTAGCGCCTGATCCAGGTGCAGCTAGGGGGCGTGGTTGATAGTTAAGTCAGTAATGAAGAAGTTGCTTAGAAGGGCGGCGGCGGGTGTTGTTTGTTTTTTTATAATTGGGGCGGGTTTCCGGCTAATGTTCCAGAGCCCCGAATATGTAGTGCTGAAAGAGTATGAGAGTCCCGATGGTGAGCATCTGGCAGAGCTTTCTTATGCCGCATGGGGCGGTTGGGGTTATACCTACTGTTTTGAAAAGGTAACGGTGCGACAGATTGGAGGCGGTCCAGCACTGGGCGATCCTTCAGAAATCTATAGCGGGGCTTGCTATGGACGGAAGCCGACAGATGACCCTTTTGTTAAGTGGAACGATGCTGGGTCGCTTCAGATAACGCTTTACGTTGCCAGGCTCGAGGGTGAGAGGTATCGCTTCTGGCCTCATGCTATGCCCAATGGTCTGAACGCAGCCCTGAAACTCACGCTGGAGTAATGCTTACAGCCCGTCGCTCCGTCACCGTAACAACTGCCTCCGTTCATCCAAGGCGCACAAGGTCACGGCAGGCTCATCACCCACGTGCCAGAGCGCCCGAGTGCCCCAGCCCCTTACGGCCTGCGAACACAAGCCCAACCCCCCAATGCGATGCACTCATCAGGTTTGTCAAAACCCCCCTATCCATGACCGATGGCCCGGGGCTACTATCGGCTATCCATCCATGGAGGGTCCGGTATGAATACGTATGACGCAAAGCATTTAAGGCTGCTGAAGCTGATTGCCGCTGGAGATTGGCATTCCATTGCCATCACAGACCTTGAGGAGCTAAGGACGCTCTCGGTCTGCGGGTACATCGAAGTAAGCTCCAGCCGCAGCGACAGCCATAACATTACCCTGCTCGCCGAGGGGCTGAATTACCTGGGCCATCTGCTGAAGCTCGAAGTGATGGGCAGCGCAGGGGCGTCCCAATCCAGCCCCGTCTTCCAGCCCTTGGCGTCGTCGATCAGGGCAATCAATCAACCTTCCGAAGCACCTGCGCCTCGCCCAGCAAAAGCGGGCGGTTGAGCTCAGTCTGTGCCCTGATGTAATCCCACAGCAGGGTAATGCGCTTGAGCTTGCGCAGGTCTTCCCGGCAGTACATCCAGAACTGCCGGGTCAGCTCCACCTTTTCCGGTAACACCGGCACTAGTTCCGGCGCTTCGGCGGCGAGGAAGCAGGGCAGTATCGCCAGCCCATGCCCTTGGCGCGCGGCGACCATCTGCGCGACCACGCTGGTGCTGCGCAGCCTTGCGCTGGCGGCGGGGAGGAGGTGGCTGAGGTAAAGCAGTTCGGAGCTGAAGGCCAGATCGTCCACGTAGCTTACGAACGGATGATCCGGCAGCTGTGCCACATCGGTGATGGGCGCGTGCCGGGCGAGGTAGTCGGCGGTGGCGTACAGGCGCAGGCGGTAGTCGGTGAGTTTGCAGCACACATACGGCCCATGCTCCGGGCGCTCCAGAGCGATCACGATATCCGCTTCGCGCTTGGACAGGCTGATGAAGTGAGGTAGCGGCAATATGTCCACCGAAATGGCCGGGTATTGCTCCACGAACTCGCTCAGTAGCGGTGTGATGAAAAAGCTGCCGAAGCCTTCGGTGCAGCCCATGCGTACATGGCCGGAGGGCGCCAGGCCAGAGCCGGTGACTTGTTCACAGGCCATGTGCAGCGTGCTTTCGATGGCCTCGGCGTAGCCCAGCAACCGCTGCCCTTCGTTGGTAAGGCTGAAGCCACTGGTGCGGGATTTTTCGAACAGCAGCGTGCCGAGCGATGTTTCCAGCGCGGTGATGCGCCGGGACACGGTGGTGTAGTCCACCCCGAGCCGCTTGGCCGCGCTGCTGGCCTTGCGCAGCCGGGCCACCTCAAGGAAAAACTTCAGGTCATCCCAGTTCAGCCCTGCCAGCGACGTGATGTGTTTCTGCATGATGATCCGGCTTATATCCGCATTCTTGTTGGAAGTTTGCATACCTATACTGGATGCAGGCATTCCCTGCCAGCGCAGAATCGAGCGCTGATCGCGAACAACAACAATCACGCGGAGGTTTATATGAATGCGCCCCTTCCAGGCGAAAGCACTCGGGTCGCCACGGTCAAGCTGTTGATCGACGGCCAATGGATCGAATCCCAATCCGCTCAATGGCAAGACGTGGTTAACCCGGCGACTCAGGAAGTACTGGCGCGCGTGCCCTTTGCTACCGTTGCTGAGGTCGATGCAGCGGTCAGTGCCGCGCAGCAGGCCTTTCTCGAATGGCGCAATACGCCCATTGGCGCGCGCATGCGCATCATGCTCAAGCTGCAGGCGCTGATCCGCGAGCACAGCAAACGCATTGCCGCCGTGCTCAGCGCCGAGCAGGGCAAAACCCTGGCTGACGCCGAGGGCGATATTTTCCGCGGGCTGGAAGTGGTGGAGCATGCGTGCTCGGTGGGCAGCCTGCAGATGGGCGAATTCGCCGAAAACGTGGCCGGCGGTGTGGATACCTACACCCTTCGCCAGCCCATCGGCGTGTGCGCGGGCATTACCCCGTTCAACTTCCCGGCCATGATCCCGCTGTGGATGTTCCCCATGGCCATCGTGTGCGGCAACACCTTTGTGCTCAAGCCCTCCGAGCAGGACCCGCTCTCTACCATGGAGCTGGTGAAGCTTGCCCTGGAGGCGGGCGTGCCGGCGGGCGTGCTGAACGTGGTGCACGGTGGCAAGGAAGTGGTGGATGCCATTTGTACCCACCCTACGATTAAAGCCATTTCGTTCGTGGGCTCCACGGCCGTGGGCACCCATGTGTACAACCTGGCCGGCGAGCATGGCAAACGCGTGCAAGCGATGATGGGCGCGAAAAACCACGCCGTGGTGCTGCCGGACGCCAACCGCGAGCAAACCCTCAATGCTTTGGTGGGCGCCGCGTTTGGCGCCGCCGGGCAGCGCTGCATGGCTACTTCGGTGGCGGTGATGGTGGGCAGCAGCCGGGAATGGATACCGGACCTAAAGGCACTGGCCGAGCGCCTGAAGGTGAACGCCGGCAGCGAGCCGGGCACCGACGTTGGCCCGGTGATCTCACCACGGGCCAAAGCGCGAGTGGAAGAGCTGATCGCCAGCGGCGTGGAACAAGGCGCGCGGCTGGAACTGGATGGGCGCAACGTGAGCGTGCCGGGCTATGAGCAAGGCAACTTCGTAGGGCCAACCCTGTTTACCGGCGTGACCACCGACATGCGCATCTACACCGAGGAAATCTTCGGTCCGGTGCTGGTGGTGCTGGAAGTGGACACCCTCGACGAAGCCATCGCCCTGGTGAACCGCAACCCGTTTGGCAACGGCACGGGGTTGTTCACCCAAAGCGGCGCGGCGGCACGCAAGTTCCAAAGCGAAATCGACGTGGGCCAGGTGGGCATCAATATCCCGATCCCCGTACCGGTGCCGTTCTTCAGCTTCACCGGCTCGCGCGGTTCCAAGCTGGGCGACCTAGGGCCGTACGGCAAACAGGTGGTGCAGTTCTACACCCAAACCAAGACGGTCACCGCACGGTGGTTCGACGACGCCAGCGTGAACACCGGCGTGAACACCACCATCCATTTGCGCTAGGAGCCAGCCATGAAAATCGCGTTTATCGGTTTGGGCAACATGGGTGCGCCCATGGCGCGCAACCTGATCAAGGCAGGGCACAGCCTGCTGCTGTTCGACCTTAACCAAGGCGTGTTGGCTGAGCTAGGGGCGCTGGGGGCCGAAGTGGCCACCTCGCCTCGCGAGGCCGCGCAACAGGCCGAGCTGGTGATCACCATGCTCCCGGCCGCGGCTCACGTACGCGCGGTGTTCGAGCAGGAAGACGGCGTGCTGGCGGGTATTCGCGCCGGTACGCCGGTGGTGGACTGCAGCACCATCGACCCGCAAACCGCAAGGGACATGCATGCCGCCGCCGCGCGGCAGGGCGTGGACTTCGCCGATGCGCCGGTGTCTGGCGGCACGGGTGGCGCTCAGGTGGGCACGCTCACCTTTATGGTGGGCGCCAGCGAAGCGCTGTTCGCCACGCTGCAGCCGGTGCTGGCGCAGATGGGCAAGAACATCGTGCACTGCGGTGAGGTAGGCACCGGCCAGGTGGCGAAGATCTGCAACAACATGCTGTTAGGCATCTCCATGATCGGCGTGGCGGAAGCCATGGCGCTGGGCAACGCCTTGGGCATCGACACCAAGGTGCTGGCAGGCGTGATCAACAGCTCCACTGGCCGTTGCTGGAGTTCGGACACCTATAACCCTTGGCCCGGCATCGTGGAAACGGCGCCGGCCAGCCGTGGCTACAGCGGTGGCTTCGGCGCCCGGCTGATGCTCAAGGACCTGGGCCTGGCCACGGAGGCGGCCAAGCAGGCCAACCAGCCCGTGGTAATGGGCGCGCTGGCCCAACAGCTGTATCAGGCCATGAACCTGCGTGGCGACGGCGGGCTGGATTTCTCCGCCATCGTGCAGGGGTATCGCGCCGCCGAATGATTACCGAAGCGCGGACGACGGGCTAAGCATGCGGATACGCTGAACCTCGAAGTCCCGCTCCAGGTAATCCATGCGAACGTCGGAAAAAGCCTTCATGTGGGGCAGGGCGGAGTGCACATCCAGCGCCGCCTTGCTCGCCCACACCTCATAGAACACGAACAAGCTCGGGTCTTCTTCGTCCTGCAGCATGTGGTATTCGATGCAGCCGGGCTCCTCGCGGCTTCCCGCTACATGTTCAAGAAACATCGCCTTGAACGCTTCCGCCTTTTCGGGGCGGGTTTTGGCCTTGAGAATGAAACCGTAAGCGTCGCTCATCGCGGTCCTCCTGTTTGAATTGACACTAGCCTAGCGCAAAGATGGGGCGTGGATTGTTGCGTTGAGGGAACAAGCGATTTGCGCCTGCGTGGGTGGTTTTCAGGGTGCTGGATGGGTAGGCTGCGCCGCATTCGACACTTATGAGGGCTAGCCCATGAATATCCTGCTACTCAACGGCGGCAAACAGTTCGCTCATTCCGCCGGCCGCTACAACGAAACCCTGCACGATGCCGCGCTGGCCTGGCTCGATCATGCCGGCCATGACGTGAAAGACACCTTCATCGACGGCGGCTATGACATTGCCGCCGAGGTAGAAAAATACCTCTGGGCCGATGTGGTCATCTATCAAATGCCCGGCTGGTGGATGGGAGCCCCGTGGACGGTGAAGCAATACATTGACGAGGTATTCACCCAAGGTCATGGCAGCTTGTACGCCAACGACGGCCGTACCCGCTCCGACGCTTCCCAGCGCTACGGCAGCGGTGGCCTGCTGCACGGCAAGTGCTACATGATTTCCGCCACCTGGAACGCGCCGCAGCAAGCTTTTGATGACCCGGCCGATTTCTTCGAAGGCAAAGGCGTGGATGCAGTGTACTTCCCGTTCCACAAAGCCAATGAGTTCCTCGGCATGACAGCCCTGCCGACCTTCCTGGCAGTGGATGTGATGAAACGGCCCACTATCGAAGCCGACGTAGCGCGCTATCAACAGCACCTGGAGACTGTGCTAAAAGGGCTGTGAATTCCCCCAGAGCCCTGCATGTGAAAGCGCGATCAGACGAACTGCAACTCTTTATCGCGGTAATCGAAGGCGGCTCCATTTCGGCCGCCGCCGAGCAGGCCGGGCAGTCGCCCTCAGCGGTAAGCCGTACCCTGGCGCGGCTCGAAACCAAGCTGGGTACTACGCTGATCAACCGCACCACGCGGCGCATGAGCCTGACCGAAGAGGGCAAGTATTTCTTCGAGCGGGCCAAGGCCATTCTTCAGGACATGGAAGCGCTGGAGGAGCACCTCGCCGTTCGCCAGCAGGCGCCCTCGGGGCGGTTGCGCATCAACGCCGCTTCGCCGTTCATGTTGCATGCCGTCGTTCCGTACGTGGCCGAGTTTCGCCAGCGCTACCCGGATATCTTCCTCGAGCTGAACACCAATGACCTGATCATTGACCTGCTCGAGGAAAATACCGACGTGGCGATCCGCATCGGCACCCTGGCGGATTCCACCCTGCATGCCCGCCCCTTGGGCAGCAGCCCGTTGAACATATTGGCCAGCCCGGCTTACCTGGCGCGTCGCGGTACGCCCGAGCATGTGGAGGACCTTGCCCATCACACCCTGCTGGGCTTTACCCGCAACGAAGGCTTGAACCAATGGCCGCTGCGCCATGCCGGTGGCGACCGTTTGCCGATCGACCCGGCGGTGGCGGCTTCCAGTGGCGACACCTTGCGAGAGCTAGCCTTGGCGGGCGAGGGCATTGTGTGCCTGTCTCACTTCATGACCCACCATGACATTCACGAAGGCAGGTTGCAGGTGGTGCTGGCCGGGTTCAATACCGGCTACCGCCAACCGATCCACGCGGTGTACTACCGCAACCCCCAGCTTGCGCTGCGGATTCAGTGCTTCCTGGATTTCATTCAAGAGAAGCTCAAGGTGTACGCGCAATAACGCCCGGCACGCTGCGCTTTTTGCCGAGGTGGCATTTATAGGCCTTAATTGAGGGCGGATACCTCATTACAAGGACAACCGATGCGCCTCGTACTTTGCAAAACCCTGGTCGCCACCGCTGTGTTGGTGGCGTCGAGCAGCAGCTGGGCCAGCGCCCTGCCGGCCGGCGCGGTGGCGTCACCGGACCGCTACGGGGCCGAGGTCGCCGAAGCGATCCTCAAGCAAGGCGGCAATGCCGTGGACGCCGCAGTGGCCACCGCCTTCACGCTCGCTGTCACTTACCCGGAGGCCGGCAACCTGGGCGGCGGGGGCTTCATGACGTTGTACGTGAAGGGCAAGCCGTACTTCCTCGACTACCGCGAAACGGCGCCGAAGGCGGCTACCAAGGACATGTACCTGGACGCCAAGGGCGAAGTGGTGCCGGATCTGAGCTTGGTGGGCGCCCGGGCCGCCGGCGTGCCGGGCACCGTGATGGGCCTGTGGGAGGCGCACAAACGCTTCGGCAAGCTGCCGTGGTCTGAACTGCTTACCCCGGCCATCGGTTACGCCAAGCGCGGGTTTATCGTGGCGCAGGAGCAGTACCAGTACCGCGAAGACGCCCTCGGCTTGTTCAAGAGCAGCACCAATTTCCCGCAGTACTTCGGCAGCATGAAAGTGGGCGAACGCTTCACCCAGCCCGAGCTGGCGCAAACCCTCGAGCGCATTGCCGATAAAGGCGTGAGCGAGTTCTACCAGGGCAAAACCGCGCAGTTGCTGGTTGCCCAGATGCAGCACGACAAGGGCCTGATCACCGCGGCAGACCTCAAAGGTTACAAGGCCCGCTGGCGTGAACCCCTGCGCATCGACTGGCGCGGCAATGCCATCTACACCGCGCCGCTGCCGAGTTCAGGCGGCATCGCGCTGGCGCAACTGTTGGGGATCAAGGAACGCCGCAGCAGTGACTTCAATGGCGTACCGCTGAACTCAGCCCGCTATATCCACTTATTAGCGGAAATCGAGAAGCGCGTGTTCGCCGACCGCGCGGATTACCTCGGCGACCCGGACTTCAACAAGGTGCCGGTGGGCATGCTCACCGCCCCGGCCTACCTCGACAAACGCGCCGCGGAGATCAACCCCAAGGCTATTTCACCTACCGAGCAGGTTCGCCCGGGCTTGGAAACGCACCAGACCACGCACTTCTCGATCATCGACAAGGACGGCAACGCGGTCAGCAATACCTACACGCTCAACTTCGACTACGGCAGCGGCGTGGTGGTGACGGGCGCAGGCTTCCTGCTCAACGACGAGATGGACGACTTCAGCGCCAAGCCTGGCGTGGCCAATGGGTTTGGTGTGGTGGGCAGTGACGCCAACGCCATCGCGCCCGGCAAGCGGATGCTCTCGTCCATGAGCCCGACCATCGTGACCCGCGATGGCAAGGTGACGTTGGTGGTCGGCACACCCGGTGGCTCGCGGATCTTCACCAGCGTGTTCCAGGTTTTGAACAACCTTTACGACTATCACCTTACCCCGGTGGAAGCCGTGACCGTGCAGCGCGTGCACCACCAGTTGCTGCCCAAGGACACGATCTACTACGACGCCATGGCGCCGCTCACCGGTGAAGTGGCGGATGACCTGAAAAAGATGGGCTACACCCTGGAAGATCAGGGCTGGCTGATGGGGAACATACAGATGATCCGGGTGGAGAACGGCCAGCTGGAAACAGCGTCCGACCCGCGCGGGCGTGGGGAAGGGAGGGTGGTGCAGTAAGCGATACCTGTTGCACCGGCTACTTGTGGGAAGCGGGCGAAGCTCGCGAATTGGCTGATATGCCCATTCGCGAGCTCTGCCCCCACGGCTAAGCGAACCGTGGGTCAGGCGATAGCCTGGATGCTCCACTCACCGTTCACCAGGCGCTGAAGGCCCAGCGGGTTGGCGTTCTGCAAGGCTTCTGGCAGCAGCGCGTCGGGGTAGTTCTGGAAGCAGATCGGCCGCAGGTAACGGTCGATCGCCAGGGTACCCACTGACGTACCACGGGCGTCGGAGGTGGCCGGGAACGGGCCGCCGTGCACCATGGCTTCACACACTTCCACACCGGTTGGGTAACCGTTCACCAGAATGCGCCCTACCTTGTGCTCCAGGATCGGCACCAGCCACTGGTAGGTCTGCAGGTCGGCGGTTTCGCCAATCAGCGTCGCGGTCAGCTGGCCACGCAGGCCCAGGAGGGCTTGCTTGAGCTCAGCGTCGTCAGCCACTTCCACCACCACGGTGGTAGGGCCGAACACTTCTTCTTGCAGCAGCGCATCGCCGTTCAGCAGCAGCGAAACGTCTGCCTTGAACAGCTGCGCCTGGGCCTGGTTGCCTTCCTGCGCGTTGCCAGCCAGGTGAGTGATACCTGGGTGGCTGAGCAGGTGCTGCACGCCGCTGCTGTAGCTTTTCAGGCCACCGGCATTGAGCATGGTCTGCGCGGGCTGGCCACCGATTTCGGTTTTCAGCGCTTCCAGGAAGGTGGTGAATTCAGCCGACTTCACGCCGATCACCAAGCCTGGGTTGGTGCAGAACTGGCCTGCGCCCATGCATACCGAACCTGCCAATTCCTTGGCCACGGTTGCGCCGCGAGCCTTGAGGGCTTCTGGCAGCAGGATCACCGGGTTGATGCTCGACATCTCGGCAAATACCGGGATGGGCTCTGGGCGCTCTGCAGCGATCTTGCACAGCGCGGTGCCGCCACCCAACGAGCCAGTGAAGCCTACGGCCTTGATGGCCGGGTGCTTGACCAGTGCTTCGCCAACGCGGTTGCCGAAGATCATGTTGAACACGCCTTTAGGCATGCCAGTACGCTCGGCAGCGCGGGTGATGGCAGTGCCCACCAGGTCGGCGGTGGCCATGTGGCCGCTGTGGGCTTTCACCACAACCGGGCAGCCAGCGGCGAAGGCCGAAGCGGTGTCACCGCCGGCGGTGGAGAACGCCAGAGGGAAGTTGCTGGCGCCGAACACCGCTACCGGGCCTACACCGATACGGTATTGGCGCAGGTCCAGGCGTGGCAGCGGCTTGCGGTCCGGCAGCGGCAGGTCGATGCGGGCACCGAGGTAGTCGCCACGGCGCAGCACTTTGGCAAACAGGCGCATCTGGCCACTGGTACGGCCACGCTCACCCTGGATGCGTGCGGCAGGCAACGCGGTTTCGCGGCAAACGATGGCAACGAAGTCATCGCCCAGGGCATCGAGCTCATCAGCAACGGCTTCAAGGAACTCTGCTCGGCGAACGGGGCTCAACTGACGGAATTCAGGGTAGGCGGCATCGGCAGCCTTGGCGGCGGCATCCACTTCAGCGTCGGTGGCCTGGCAGAAGCTGTATGGCAGGGCTTCGCCGCTGGCGGCGTCTATGCTCTTGAGGCTGGATTCGCCAAGGGCGCTACGGGCACCGTTGATGAAATTGTGTCCGAGAACGTCAGGCATTGTTGTCTCCTTGTTCGGTTAACGGGAAGCGTGAGCGCTGCCAAAGCGAGGGAAGTTTGAATGCGACAGCTTCGACAGGTGTTGCCGGACATCATACAACTGCAAGGCTCGATGTCCAAGCTATGCTACGACCGGCTCGTTACCAGTGAAGCATCGCTGCTAGGTTTTACCCTAATACGTGCATGATTTGATACAAGCACGCCAAAGCGCTGGCGTAGTGCCATGCTGCTTGTTTACAGTGCCGCTCGCCGCGCCCCGCACAGCTTTCAACCGGACGAAGATCTAAATGGCTGCTGTACCTTTGCTCATTTGTGACGATTCCAACATGGCCCGCAAGCAACTGCTCCGGGCCTTACCCGAAGGGCTTGAGTTGTCTGTGACCCAAGCCGAAAACGGGCGGCTGGGCCTGGAAGCCATTCGCAACGGCCTGGGCGAAGTGGTGTTGCTGGACCTCACCATGCCGGAGATGGACGGCTATGAGGTACTGGCGGCCATCCAGGAGGAAGGCCTGGACACCCAGGTGATCGTGGTATCCGGCGACGTGCAGGATGAAGCCGTGCGCCGCGTGATGGGCCTGGGGGCGACCGCGTTTCTCAAAAAGCCCGCCAACCCGGATGAACTGCGCGAGGCACTCAGCCAGTGTGGTGTATTCGCCACCGGGCAGGGCCCGATCGAGCAACCTGGGGCCGACGTTGCGATCAACTTCAACGACGCGTTCCGCGAAACCGTGAACGTTGCGATGGGCCGCGCCGCCGCGTTGCTGGCCAAGGTGCTGCACGTGTTCATCGAGTTGCCTATCCCCAACGTCAATGTGCTGGAAGTGGGTGAACTGCACATGGCGCTGGCCGACGCCCAGCGCGGCAATCAACTTACCGCCATCTGCCAGGGGTATATCGGCGAAGGCATCGCCGGCGAAGCACTGCTGATGTTCCACGACAGCAGCCTGCCGGACATGGCCCGGCTGTTGCGCCAGGAATACCGTGAAAGTAGCCAGTCCGAAATGCTGCTGGATTTGTCCGCCTTGCTGATCGGCGCCTGCCTGAGCGGCATTGGCGAACAGATTGACCTTACCTTTTCGCTAAGCCATCCGCAGGTGTTGGGCGAGCACGCCCGTATCGAAGACCTGATCACGCTCAACCGCCACCGCTGGAAGCAAACCCTCGCCGTGGAAATCAGCTATAGCGTCGAAGGCTACGATATACACTTCGACCTGCTGCTCCTGTTTACCGAGACGTCGCTGGCCAGGCTCAAAGGCAAGCTCGCGTACATGATGAATTGATATGAACACACCTATGGACCTTACCGAACTGCACTGGCTTCTCGCCATTACCCAAAGCATCGATGTAGGCGTGGTCGTCTTTGATCGTTCCTTCAACGTGACGGTGTGGAACTCGTTCATCGAAAACCATTCCGGCATTCCGGCCCGGGAAGCCCAAGGCAAGTCGTTCTTCTCGCTGTTCCGCGAGGTGGAGCAGACCTGGTTTACCCGCAAGGTGGAAAACGTGGTCACGCTGGGCTCTCCCAGTTTCACGATCTGGGAGCAACGCCCCTACCTGTTGAAGTTCGAGACCTATCAGCCCATCACCGGCTCCGAGCCCTTCATGTACCAGAACACCACGCTGTTCCCGCTGCGCTCGATCAACAACCGGATAGAGCACATTTGCCTGGTGATCTATGACGTGACGGAAGTGGCCACCAACCGCCGCCAGCTGCAAACGGTGAACGCGCAGTTGCAGAAGCTTTCCAGTACCGACCGACTCACCGGGCTGTACAACCGGGGCCATTGGGAAGAATCGTTGAAGCACGAATACGCCCGCCACAGCCGCTATGGCAACGATTGCGCGTTGGTGATGTTCGACATCGACCACTTCAAACAGGTGAACGACACCTATGGCCACCCGGGCGGCGATCGAGTGATCCAGCGCGTGGCCGACGTGGTGCGCGAGCATGTGCGCGATTCCGACATCTGCGGCCGCTACGGTGGCGAGGAATTCGCCCTGCTGTTGCCCGATACCGACAAGGAAGGCGGCCACATACTGGCTGAACGCCTGCGTGCGTCCATCGAGGCCTTGGTGGTCACCCACGAGAATAAAGCCATCCGCTTTACCATCAGCCTGGGCGTTGCCGACCTGCGCAAGCCGGCAGCCGATTATCAGGAACTGATCGAGCGCGCCGACCAGGCCCTGTACACCTCCAAGCGCAGCGGGCGCAACCGGGTTACCGTGTTCGCCTGAACGCGGCGGTCACATCGATCAAACTTTCCGCGCGGCGCTGGGGTCCACCAAAGACCTACGGCACCACGAGGAACCATCGATGAGCCTTTTCAAAGACATCCTGAGCAAGTTGGGCATCGGCCATGACGACACTCAGCCCACCACGACCACCGCAACGCCCACCCCTCCAGGTAGCGCCGCGCCGGTAAGCGTGGACGGTGGGGTGCCGCCCATGACCGGAACCACTACGCCGCGCACGGATACCACCGTGGATGTGGGCGCCAAGCTGGACGGCCTGGCTAATGAACACGCTGAGAAACTCAACTGGCGCACTTCTGTGGTCGACCTGCTGAAGCTGCTTGGCATCGACAGCAGCCTGGAGCACCGCAAGGAGCTGGCCAACGAACTGAACTGCCCGGCTGACAAGCTCAGCGACTCCGCCGAAATGAACATGTGGTTGCACAAAGCCGTGCTGCAAAAGATTTCCGCCAACGGCGGCACGGTACCCAGCGAACTTCTGTGAGGAACGCACCCATGGCAGTCAAGATCCAGCGGCTCGAAGGCCGGGATATTCCCTGTGAAGCCCAGCGCAAGGACGCCACGGCTGTCTTTCACATCACTGACGACAACGGGCGGGACGAGTACCGCTACAATGATGTCGACGCCGCCCGGCGCGTAGTGGAACTCAGCGACCGTGAGCGTATGGAGCGCAGCGGTTCCCGCTAGCTGAGCGGTTTGTACCCGTAACTGCCCGGCCCGCCCGGGCAGTGTTTTATCCGTTCTCGACATTAACCGGTACAGGGAGCCCACGGTTGAGCAAAGTGGCGTCAGAACCCGAGCAGGTTCGGCTGCGGTTGCTTCGAGCACTGAACCTGCTGGATACGGAACCAGAGCCGGAATTCGACCGAATTACCCGGCTGCTGGCGCGTGCGCTCGATGTGCCCATCGCGCTGGTATCGCTCATCGACGAGCACCGGCAGTGGTTCAAATCTGCCTACGGGCTTGGGGTGCGCGAAACACCCCGTGAAATTGCCTTTTGCGACCACGCCATCCGCCAGCACGAGCCGCTGATCGTCAACGATGCCAGCCGTGACCTTCGCTTCGCTCACAACCCTTTGGTAACCAGCGCACCCAATATTCGCTTTTATGCCGGCGTGCCGCTGCGCACCAGTGACGGCCATGCATTGGGCACGCTGTGCGCCATCGATTCGCGGCCGCGTGAGTTGAGTGACGAACAGCTGCAAGTGCTTGAAGACCTGGCCGAGTTGGTTGTGCGCGAGATCCGCCTGCGAGAAGCAGCGCTATTGTCGCGCTCCCACCTTCGGCTATCGGATGCGCGTATCGAAACCGCAGAGGATCGGTTCCGCTCGGTGTTTGAAAGCGCCGGGCCCGGCATGGTGCTGTCCGACGCCAATGGCGTACTCAAGCGGGTAAACCCTGCCTTCTGCGAACTGGTCGGGTATACGGCCAGCGAGCTGCGCGGCATGACCTACCAGGGCTTCACCCACCCCCAGGATCTGGGCGAGAACGTGCCTCAGTGGACTCGCTTGCGCGATGGCGAGATAAACAGGCTGGAACTGGAGAAACGGCTGATCCGCAAAAATGGCGAGCATCGCTGGGTTCACGTGACCCTCACTCGCCACCTGCTACCCCACGGCGAGCTGGATTTCATCCTGGCCGTGGTTACCGATATCCAGGCGCGCAAGGTGGCCCAGGCGGCGCTGGCCCAACTGGCCTCCGAGCTGGAACAGCGTGTGGCCGAGCGTACCGAAGCACTGCATCAGCGCGAGGTGGAGCTGACCGCCGTGCTGGAATACACCCAGGACGCCTACGTACGTACCGACAACCATGGCCGCATCCTGGCCTGGAACCGCCAGGCCGAGGCCACGTTTGGCTGGAGCCGCGAGGAAGCCGTGGGGCAACTGCTGGAAGACCTGGTGATACCGCCCGCGATGCGTGAGCAACACGTGAAGGGCATGCGGAACTACCTGCAGACCGGCGAGAACCGGGTGCTGGGCAAGCGCCTGGAGTTGCAAGCCCTGCGCCGCGATGGCCGCACCATTCCGGTCGAACTGCACATCAATGCCCTGCATTCGGAGCAAGGCGTGTTCTTCAACGCCTTTCTCCACGAGATTTCCGCCCGCAAGGCCAAGGAAGAGGCCCGTGAGCGCGATGCTCTGCAAGACCCACTCACTGGCGTGGCGAACCGGCGAGCGCTGAGCGAATGGTTGCCGCGCGCAATGTCCACTGAAGACGACACCTTGGCCGTGCTGTTTATCGACCTGGACGGCTTCAAGGCCATCAACGACCGCCTGGGCCATGATGCGGGCGACGTGCTGCTCAAGGAAGTTGGCCAACGGATGGTTCGCTGCCTGCGCGGCAGCGACCGGGTATTCCGCGTGGCGGGGGATGAGTTCGTGGCAGTGCTCACGCACCTTGCAGGCGCATCCCAGGCCAGCGGCGTTGCAACCAAACTGCTGGCCGCGATCTCCGCCCCTATAAAGCTCGACGCAGAGCCCGTGAACGTCAGCGCCAGTATCGGCTTCACCCTGTACTCCGCCGGCGACAGCCGTGGCGCGGAGCAACTGATCAAGGACGCCGATACCGCGATGTATTCAGCCAAGGACAGCGGGCGCAACCGGGTGTGTGCCTTCCAGGCTCCGGCAACGCCCTCGGGCGACTAGAACGGGCGGCTACCCGCCAGGCTGATCCGCTTCATGCGCCGCTGTTCATTGGCAGGGAAGGCATTGCGGGCATGCAACACCGCCTGGTTATCCCACCACACGATATCCCCCGGCTGCCATTGATGGCTGTAGTGGAAACGCGGCTGCTCCAGGTGCGCCCGCAGCCGTTCGATCAACGCTTGGCCGTAGGCCGGGTCCACGCCTGCAATTTCCACCTCTGTGGCCACGCCGAGAAACAGCAACCGCTTGCCGCTGTCGGGATGGGTGCGCACCAGCGGGTGCTCGGTGCCTTGGATGGCAGGGACGTCCGGCGTGCGGTAGCGCACCGAGCCGCCGTTATACCCACCCAGCTGCCGGCGCACGAAGGGGTTGTAGGTGATCAGCCGCAGCCCGTCGATTTCTTCCCGGGTGGCCGCATCCAGCGTTTCATACGCCAGCACCAGGTTAGTAAAGCGCGTTTCACCGCCGCTGGAAGGCACGGCCTGGGCATACAGGAACGAGCCGGATGACGGGCTCGGCGTCCATTGGTGGTCCGCATGGGCGGGGATGGCGCCATTGCCCAACTCGCCATCTTCGGTATTGGCCACCTTCACGATATCCGGCGCCCGGCCGTCCTTGCCGGAGGACAGCACGGGAATGTCCGCTGGCGGCTGGAATACCGTCCCGAAGTGGGTCGCGAATTTCAGGTAATCCGGGTCGGACAAGTGCTGCTGGTTGAACACCAGAATGTGGTGCTCGTGCAACGCGTGCTTGAGTTGCAACACCTGCTCGGGCTTCACATGGTTGAGGTCGATACCGGTGACCCGTGCGCCCAACGGGGCTTCGAGAGGGGTGATATCAAAGCGTTCGCCACGGGGATGAACGTAAGGTTTAGTGGGCGCGAACGAAGCGGTCTGGGTCATTGTGGGTTCCTTTGCTGGAAAGTGATGTCAGCGTGCGGCTTGGGTGTCTGCGGCGGCGGTCAAGGCAGTGTCGAGGAAGCCCGGCTGCGCCCATTCCTTCACGGAGAACGGCGCGCGGATCAGCCGCTGCTGGGCAGCGAGGTCCACGGACTTTTGCAACCGGCCGATAAAGTCCTGATCCAGGCGAGGGTCGAATTGCCGGCTGAAGTCCACCGATTCGGCATCCGTCGCCAACACCACCGTGGGGTAACTCGCCACGCGGGACACCAACTCCACATAGGCCTGCTTGTTGTCCGGCACCGCCAGCCACGCCAGCGCCTTTTGCTGGGCGCGCAGCAGGCGTTCGGTCACTCCGGGGTAGTGGTCCACAAAGGCGCCATTGCCCACCAGCATGCCTTGCAGGTCGCCAGCACCGTTCAGGTCCGCCGTGTTGAGCGGCAACTCGGCCAGCCCGCGCTCACGCAAGGCCACCAGCCCAGCGTTGCCCCAGGTCGCGTCCAGCTGGCGCGCCGCCAGGGCCGCATTGGCCGCGCTGAAATCCAGGTTCACCACACGAATGTCCTTCTCCGACAAGCCATGGCTGGCCAGGGCCGCATCGAACGACAACTGGCTGGCGGTACCGCGGAATATCCCCACCTGCTTGCCTTTCAAATCCTCCAGGGTCTTGATGCCAGAACCCGGCACCACGCCTAGGTAACTCTTCACCCGCCGCGCGGTACCGGCCAGCAAGCGCGTGTCGAGCCCGCTGGATTTGCCAATGATCGCCGCCAGGTCGCCCAGGTAGGCAAAGTCCACCTGGTCATTGGCCAATGCCTCGTTGATCACCGGGCCAGCGCCTTTGAAGAACAGCCACTGCACCTTGATGCCGTCTGCTGCGAATTCCTTCTCCAGCAACTGTTGATCGCGCAGCACATCCACCACGCCGCCGCCGCTGTGCTCGCTGCCGGCGCTCAGGTCTGGCACGGCGATACGGATTTCATCAGGCTGGTTTTGCGCGCAGGCGGCGGTGGCAAAGGCACTGGCGAGGATAAAGGGTGCGAGGGAACGAAACAGACGGGGTACGGCGAGCATCAGTGGCTCCAGAGTAGTCGGGAGCGGCTAGCTAGGCATACGCGGGTTATGCGCGAGAAATACCGAAAAGCCATTCTGCGCTTCGTTTTCGGCATAACCCCGCAACGGCGGGGGGCAATTGTGGGGATTAAACGCCCGGCATGGAAAATATGCCGGGCGGGCATTGCTGCCAGGGGCTAGGCGATGCGATCGCCGCCCAAGGCATCGCGCTGCATGGAAGCCAGGTTCTTCTCGATGGTTTCGCAGATCGCTTCCATCTTGATCTGGTGTTCACTTCTGCGGAACGGGCTCTGCAGGTCGGTACCAATGCGCTCGATCGCCAGCAACATAAAGCCCACCACGGTGGACGCCAGCGGGGTGAACCAGCCCAGCGACTCAACCAGGCCCACCGGCACGATCAGGCAGAACAGCGAAATGAACAGGCGGGGGAAATACACGTAAGGGTAGGGCAGCGGCGTATTGGCAATCCGCTCCATGCCGCCTTGGCTGTTGGACAGCTCCACCAAAGTAGACTCCAGCCGCGACAAGCGAATGCTGTCCAGGTGGCCCGCCTTGTACTCCTTGGCGAGCAGCGCCGCGCTGCCATTGAGGATGTCGTTGGCAAAGTTGTTGGTGGCGCCATGGCGGGCGAACTCGTCATCGGGGATAAACGCCCGCACCTCCTCCGGGCACGGCTGCCCGCGCAAGTGCGCCGCCAGGCAATTCACATAGGCCACATGCCGGCGCAGCAACGTGGCCTTCACCGGGTTCACCTCGCCATCCGGGTCATCCAGCAGCGTAAGCACCTGTCGGGCAAAGCTGCGCGAGTTGTTAACCATCGCGCCCCACAACGTGCGCGCTTCCCACCAGCGGCCATAGGCACTGCTGTTGCGAAAGCTGATCAGCACCACCAGCGCCGAACCTAGCAGGGTCAAGGGCATCAGCGGCAGGTTGAGCTTGCTGTCCAGGAACAGCATGAAATCCACCGTGACCGCCACGTCCCACAGCAACAGCCAGAACAACGCCCAGCCCACGTAGCCCAGGGTTTTGACGATCAAACGGTATTTATTGACGATGGAGTCTTTCAATCCGGTACCTCAAAGCGAACGTCAGTGGCTAAGGTCGGACGGTGGATGAGGGTGAAGGTTCGGAGGGCTGGGCGGCGGATTAGTTACAAGGCGTGAATCGGTTCAGGCGCGCTAGACCGGGGCGCCGGTAAGCGGAATGGCGAATAATTGAGTTAGCGCTACGCTTGAATCACCCCACGGGAGCCCCTCCCGGGTGATGGAGGCTTACATGGTTCGTGCCCTGCTTGCCGCTGTTACATTGCTGGTACTGGCTGCCCCTGCTGTAGCCGAGGTGGCTCCCTTCCCAGCCGCGTTTCGAACCCAGGATATACCGATAGAAGGCGCCACCCTCCACGTACGCGTGGGCGGCAAAGGCCCGGCGGTGGTGCTGCTGCATGGCTTTGGCGATACCGGCGACATGTGGGTGCCGCTCGCCACCGACTTGGTGAAAGACCACACCGTAGTGGTGCCCGACCTGCGAGGGATGGGCTTGTCCTCCATCCCCGAAAGCGGCTACGACAAGAAAACCCAAGCGGGTGATATTCGTGGCGTGCTGGCGGCGTTGGGGATCGAGCATTCCGTGGTGATCGGCCACGACATCGGCACCATGGTTGCCTACGCATACGCCGCCCGCTACCGCGACCGCACCGACAAGCTGGTGGTGATGGACGCGCCGGTGCCCGGCGTGCCACCGTGGAACGACATCGTGCGCTTGCCCGCCCTGTGGCACTTCGACTTCGGTGGGCCGGATGCCGAGCGGCTGGTCGCCGGCCGTGAGCGTATTTACCTGGATCGGTTCTGGAACGAATTCGCCGGCAACCCAGCAAAAGTGGACGAAGCTACCCGCGCCCACTACGCCACCCTCTACGCCAGGCCCGGCGCGATGCACGCGGCCTTCGCGCAATTTCGCAGCATCCGCCAAGATGCGGTAGACAACCAAGCCTCACTCACCCCGAAGCTGGCCATGCCGGTGCTGGCGATTGGCGGGGAAAAATCCTTCGGCAGCAACGAGGCGGTAGTGATGCGCAACGCCGCCGACCATGTCACGGAAGTGGTGGTGCCGGGCGCAGGGCACTGGCTGATGGAAGAGGCCCCCGGGCCTACGGTGCAGGCCGTTCGGGCGTTTTTAGAGGCGCGTTGAACCTAACCCTGCAAGCCTTCCAAACGCACCTGCACCGCGTCGTCGAAAAAGATATACAACGCCTCGATGTCGGGCTTGCGAATACGCCGGTCCGACTCCAGCCCGCGCACGAACTCAAGCTGAATCTCCGCCTCCGCAGCCACCTCCTCCGGCGTGTTCGCTTCCTCCAGCGAGCGCAACAACCGCTCGATCGGCGTACGCAGGTTTTTCGGGATCTTGAGTGCGTCCAGTTGTTCGTTGAGCATGTGCGTTACCTAATAAATGCCCCGGTGCCACATAGCTGACGGGATTATCTGTTGGGAAGCTGCTCAACCCGTAGGAAGCGGGCGGAGCTCGCGAATGGGCACCATACTCCCACAAATGAACTTAAGCCTGTGGGGCCGAACTTCCGGCGGAGCCCGGGAATATCCCCAGACCTTCGTTGGAATATCCCAGCAAAACCATTAAATTTCGAATCCCCCACCCCCGCTTCCAGAGCAATTCACCCCCATTCCCCCTGTCCAATCCAATACCAAGAATGCCCTCAAGCCAACAGGTTTGCCTGAACCCGTCGGCGCATTTCAAGGAGCACACCCATGACCACCCAACACTACGACCTGCTCAAGGGCCCCGAAGGCAGCCCCATCAAAATGTGGACCCAAGGCGTGCCCGTCGACCCCGCGGCCAAGCAGCAACTGCTGAACACCGCCCGCATGCCCTTCATCTTCAAACACATGGCCGTAATGCCCGACGTGCACTTGGGCAAAGGCTCCACCATCGGCAGCGTGATCCCCACCAAGGGCGCGGTAATCCCCGCAGCGGTAGGCGTGGACCTGGGCTGCGGCATGTCTGCGGTGCGTACCTCCTTGAGCGCGGCCGACCTGCCGGACAACCTCGCCGGCCTGCGCACCGCCATCGAAAAAGCCGTACCCCACGGCCGCACGATGGGCCGCGGTCGCGACAAAGGCTCATGGGATGCCGCCCCCAAACAAGTGGACCACGCCTGGGCCGCCTTGAAAGGGCGCTTCGACCTCATCGCCGCCAAGCACCCGGTGCTGAAGAAAACCAACAACCACAAACACCTCGGCACCCTGGGTACCGGCAACCACTTCGTGGAGGTGTGCCTCGACGAAGCCAACCACGTGTGGTTCATGCTGCACACCGGCTCGCGTGGCGTCGGCAACGCCATCGGCTCGTACTTCATCGAAAAGGCACGCGACGAAATGCGCGCCCACATGATCAACCTGCCCGACCGCGACCTCGCCTACCTGAAGGAAGGTACCCGCAGCTTCGACGACTATGTGGAAGCCGTGGAATGGGCCCAGGACTACGCCCGCCAGAACCGCGCCGTGATGATGCTCGCCGTGCTCGACGCCGCCCGCGGCATCATCCGCAAACCCTTCGAAGCCCGCCTCATCGCCGTGGACTGCCACCACAACTACATCGAGCGCGGCACCTACTTCGGCGAAGACATCCTCCTCACCCGCAAAGGCGCCGTCTCCGCACAAAAAGGCCAGATGGGCATCATCCCCGGCTCCATGGGCGCCAAGAGCTTTATCGTGCGCGGGCTGGGCAATAAAGAAGCGTTTTGCAGTTGCTCACACGGGGCAGGGCGAGTGATGAGCCGCACACAGGCCAAGGCGCGATTTACCGTTGCGGACCAGGTGAAGGCGACGCAAGGGGTGGAATGCAGGAAGGATGAAGCGGTGATTGATGAGATCCCGATGGCTTACAAGGATATTGAAAAAGTGATGGAGGCGCAGAGGGATTTGGTGGAGGTGGTGCATACGTTGAGGCAGGTGGTTTGTGTGAAGGGGTAGGCTTACGCGCGTTCGGCTCGCTAATCAGGCGGCGAGCGTTTCGCATCAGCGTGTACCGCAGACACAGCTGTTACCGCTGCGCTAGATAACCGCGATAGGCACCCTGGCCTAACAAAGCTGTTCGGGCTGCAGCGGACCCGGTAGGAAGCGGGCGACAGCTCGCGAATAGTCATTTCTGCAACCTGCCGCGTGATTGCGGCCCCGCCGCTCCCACAGAGTAGGAGGCCATCTATGGAGCGGCGGCTCCTTCTACCGATGCTTCACCCTCCAGCAACCTACCCATTGATCCCACTGCAACTCCGCATCCTGGCTTAACCGTCACGGTGACGGCATGGGGTAAGAGCCCACTACGCCCCTGCGCCGCTTCCATATAATTGCGTTACAAAATGTTTTGCTGCACATTGCCATCATTCACGCTCCAAGGATGAGCCTG
Source organism: Pseudomonas sp. 3MAES_34.3B (assembly GCF_058145875.1). NCBI lineage: Bacteria > Pseudomonadati > Pseudomonadota > Gammaproteobacteria > Pseudomonadales > Pseudomonadaceae > Pseudomonas > Pseudomonas sp. 3MAES_34.3B. Next base: position 595,369 of record NZ_CM176960.1, read on the forward strand.
GCTGATACGCAAGGCCTCGAAACGACGCCTAAGGCGTTCAACAGAAGTAACTATGGATGACGGCGCATGACCACTACTCCAAAGAACCAAATCCTCTTTGGGCCGCCGGGCACGGGTAAAACCTACGCCACTATCGACGCTGCGCTGGAAGTGCTCGATCCGGCGTATCTGCTGGAACAGCAGGAGAGCCGCGCCGCGCTCAAGCGTCGTTTCGACGAGTTGGTGCAGCAGGAGCGGATTCGTTTTGTGACCTTCCACCAGAGCTTCAGTTACGAAGACTTTGTCGAAGGGTTGCGTGCGTCCAACGATGAAGTCACTCAGCAGCTGCGCTATGACGTGGTAGATGGGGTGTTCAAATCGCTGTGCGAGGCGGCTGCGGTAAAGGTGACTAGTCAAGCGGCGGCCCCTATTGAATTAGGGCAGCGCCGTATCTGGAAAATGTCCCTTGGCAACACGCTTGGCGAAGACGCGAGCATTTACCAGGAATGCCTCATCGGTGGGTATGTGCTACTGGGCTGGGGGGACACTATCGATTTCAGCGGGTGTGCCAGTCGCTCGGACGTGCAGGCGCGCTTCGCGCAGGCAGGGTTCATCCCGGAAAATCCGGCGACCGATTACAGTATCACTAGCGTCACGGCCTTCGTTACTCGCATCCAAGTGGGCGACCTCATCGTGGTGTCCGATGGGAATTTTAAGTTTCGCGCCATAGGCGAGGTGACAGGCGGGTACGAGTTCAGGGCGCATAGCGAGTTGGAGGCAAGTTACTCGCAGATGCGGCGGGTCAAATGGCTGCGTCAGTACAGCCCCTCTCTGCCGCACAGCGAATTGCTCAACGGTCAGTTTAGCCAAATGACGCTGTATGAGTTGCGTGCCCCAACACTGAACCGAAGCAAGTTGGAGCTACTGCTGGGCGCCGCGCACGCAACGGTAACGGGGTTCCAGATTGGCCAGGTGTTTGGCCGGGACTACCAAGTGGTCCGCGCGACAGATGACTTACTCGAATTGCGAAAGCCCAACGGCAATCTCTTAGGCTTCTCTATGACGATGCTGAGCGAGTTGGCCAATGCGGTGCGCTTGGGCACTATTTCAATCCAAGACATTCGCGATAAGTCCGCAATGGCCAAGCTACCTAGCGCGGCGTTGGAACCGTTTCTGGTCAACGGCTACAACAATATCCTCGCTCCGCTGGTTGAATACCTCGCCGCTCCCCAAGCGCCCGCGACAGCAGCCGCGCCCCCGCCGGAAGCTCGGGTGCTCATCATCGATGAAATCAACCGGGGCAATGTATCGCGCATTTTTGGCGAGCTGATTACCTTGATCGAGCCTTCCAAGCGCGCCGGAGCCGAGGAAGCCTTGTCGGTGGTGCTGCCCTATTCGAAGCAAAGCTTCAGCGTGCCCGACAATGTTTATTTGATCGGCACCATGAATACCACTGACCGGTCCCTGGCTGGGCTAGACATCGCTCTGCGTCGTCGTTTCAATTTCCTCGAAATGCCGCCTCAGCCTCAGCTTCTAGACGATGTGAGCGTTGAGGGAGTGGTCATCGGGCAATTGCTAAGAGCAATCAATCGGCGCATAGAGGTGCTGCTCGACCGAGACCACTGCCTGGGCCACGCCTATTTCTTCCCGCTCAAGGCGGACAACTCGCTAGAACGCCTAGCAACGATCTTCCGCAACCAAGTCCTTCCGCTGCTTCAAGAGTACTTCTTCGAAGATTGGGAACGCATTGGATGGGTCCTGAACGACCAGCAGGCCGAGAACAATGGTACGCAACCCTTCGTCCAGCGACCGTCGGCTGGGCTTGGCCTCGAAGCGCTGTTTGGCGCTACGATCGCGGGGCGGCTTAACGACCAACGTTGGCAACTTAACCCGCTTGCGTTTAGCTCAATCGACAGTTACCTGAACGTCTTGGGCGGCGGTCAGTGAGTCGTCACTCGGTCTCGATTCGCGAGTACGGTCGGCTTACTACGGCGGCAGTGGAAAACTCGTTGGACTTGGCTCAGGTCACCTCTAGCGCGTTCGATTGGCTATGTGAACTGAGTGCAAGCTTCAAGGCCAACGGTGCCTCGCTGTTACAGCTGGAAGGCAGGCGCACGTTGAAGTGGGATGCCTATGTAGGAGTAGTCGAAACGCCCTGTGGTACTCGCCTCGAAATCCTGCCGAAGCACCATGAAGAAGGCGACTGCCTGGCCAGTAGTCGGCAATTGCTGCGCAAGCTGATTCAACGAGCCTTGCACCTAAAACCCCGTGAGGTATCCGTTGCCAGCCTAGAGCGCTTCGATGCGCCACTCAGCGAGTGGGTGATGAGGCAGTTCCTGGCTGAATTGGATGTGCTGGTAAAACGTGGCGTACGGTTCGATTACCAGCGAGTGGAGGAGGAGCGGCTCTTTCTCCGCGGTCAGCTCAACGCCGTGAAGCAAATGCGCCAGCCTCCAGGGCGCCAGCATCATTTTCAGATCAGCCACGATGTATTCCTTCCCGACCGTGCCGAAAATCGCCTGCTAAAGCTGGCGCTTGAGACAGTAGCCAAGAGTACGCAAGACGCCTCGAACTGGCGCCTTGCCAATGAGTTGCGGGCCCTATTGGCAGAGATCCCTTCAAGCAGGCAGGTAAGCCGCGACTTGCGAGCTTGGAGCGAGGATCGCCTGATGGCCCATTACCAAGCAGTAAAGCCTTGGTGCGAGCTGATCTTGAACCAGCAGATGCCACTCGCAGTACGGGGCCAATGGCGAGGTATCAGCCTGTTGTTCCCAATGGAAAGGCTGTTCGAGAGTTATGTCGGTGGTTGGCTGCGTGAGCAGTTGGCACCTGGTGCTAGGCTAACCACGCAGGCGGCGCGGCATAGCCTGTGCAGCCATATGAACGGCTCGATGTTTCGTTTGGCACCAGACTTCCTTCTGGAATGCGGGCGCCAGGCCTGGGTATTGGACACAAAATGGAAGCGGCTACAGGCGTTCAATCGGGCCGGCAACTACGGCCTAAGCCAAGCGGATTTCTATCAGCTGTTTGCGTATGGGCAAAAATACCTTGGCGGCTGCGGCGAGATGGCGCTGATCTTTCCGAGGTCTGCCAGCTTTCAGTTTGCGCTTCCGCCTTTTGATTTCAGCCCCTCGTTAAGGCTGTGGGTGATGCCCTTCGACCTGGATGCTGATGCCTTGGTTGGTATAGAGAGCGTGGGGTTCTCCCGGTGCATTCGTGATTTGCCACGGGCCGTCAGCGCTGTTTAAGCGAGCATCCTATTTGAATGACATAGAAGGACGAGAAATGGACACAACGAAGGAATCTGCATCGGAAGCCCTCATGGCTGCGGAAACAGCAAAGCTATACGCTGAAATAGCAAAGTTGAATGCCGAGCTGGAATTGATCAGGGTTAAGGCTGTGTGGAACCCGATCCTGGTAGTTGGTCTGATCTTGATCGCTGCTGCGGCGTCTGGTCTAGCGGTCTTCGGCATGGTTTCTCGATAGCTGGGCTTTTCGCGGGTATCCCTACCAAGGCCACCCCTGAGCCCGTTAGTCATACAACCAAGCCTTCAGCGCCTTCAGGTTCTTCACCCAGATCTGCTGCGCCTCGGGCTTAGGGTCGAGCTTCTTCGGGTCGATCTGATACCGCTGAAGCACATACTTCACCAGTGTCTGGCGGGTCAGAATCTCCAGCGTGCCATCCACCGGAAATGAGCATTATCCAGTCGAAAGGTCGACCTTTTAAAAGCCCGATACATAGAAAACACAAACCCCCGCTAAAAAGCGGGGGATATGTTAGCAACCTGAGGCGCCTCGAAAGGCGCCTTCTTCTCGGATTTGCTGGAGCCGGGGTAATCTGAAACGAGTGGATACCTAACTGTTTTGTCTAATTAATAATTGATTGGTCAACTTGCTTGGAATACCAGGTGGAACGCTGCGTGGCCTGGATTCCGATGGACGGTGCATTTTGAGAACCGCCCCCAAAAACGAATCGGGGCCGAATCTATCAAGCAAATGGACGCGCTGCTGATTGTTGCCCCTGGGCTCGCAGGTCAGGGGCTCCTAGTGTGGTGTTTCAGAAATACCCCTGGGAATCAGGCCACCGCTTTACCCGTGCTCTGCCAGCCGATAAGGTGGCGCGCATTCCAAAATGATGGCAGCTTGCGTGGCCCAGGGATGGCTCTCTGAATGAAGCGGTGCATTAAAGCACTGTTTTGAGGCTTCCTCAGGTTCTCTCTCGTTTGTTCATTGACCGTTTGAGTATTGGCCGGCCCATCTGATGGTGGACGGTATGGGAGTGTTATGCATGAGTGAATTGGCCCAGGCGTTGCTGGCAGCAGTACCGGAAGATGGCGGCAGCATCGGCAATCAGGCCCTTTATGAGCGACTCAAGAGCCAGTTCACCGGCCTGAGTGAAGAGCAATTCTGGGAATCGCGCGACGCGCTGATCGGTGAGGGTGTGCTGGTCAAAGGCCGCGGGCGTGGCGGCTCCGTGCTGCGCGCCCAGGCCGCAGGTGCCAGCCTGGCGGCGCAGGCGCTGAGCAAGGCGCGCGAGCGTTTCGAGCCGGCGGTGGCCGAAGTATCCGCCAGCTATGTCGCCGAAGCGGCAGCCAGTAAGGCCAAGGCGGTCAAAGTACAGGCTGCCACCAGTATCGAGGCCATGGAGAAAACCCTTTGGGCCACAGCCGACAAGCTGCGCGCCAATATGGATGCCGCCGAGTACAAGCACATCGTTCTCGGGCTGATCTTCCTCAAGTACGTCTCCGACAGCTTCGCCGGCCGCCGTGCTGAGTTGGAGCGCAAACTCACCGACGAAAACGACGACTACTATCTGGGCGATGACGATCCCGAGGCGCTCAACGCCGAACTGGAAGACCGCGACTATTACCGCGAGGTCAACGTATTCTGGGTGCCGGAAGTGGCGCGCTGGGAGTCGATCCGCGCCGCCGCCAAGCAGGTGGATATAGGCAAGCGCATCGACGAGGCCCTGGCTGCGATCGAGGCGGAAAACCTGCGGCTGAAGAACATCCTCGATAAGCGCTACGCCCGTGCGCAATTGCCGGACGGCAAGCTGGGCGAGTTGGTGGACCTGATCTCCACCATCGGCTTTGGTGACGACAGCAGCAAGGCCCGCGACCTGCTCGGCCAGGTGTACGAATACTTCCTCGGCCAGTTCGCCAGTGCTGAAGGCAAGAAGGGGGGGCAGTTCTACACCCCGGCTAGCATCGTCAAAACCCTGGTGGCAGTGCTCAACCCGCATCACGGCAAGGTCTACGACCCCTGCTGCGGCAGTGGCGGCATGTTCGTGCAGTCGGAGAAGTTTATCGAAGCCCACGGCGGCAAGCTGGGTGATGTGTCCATTTACGGGCAGGAGTCCAACCCCACCACCTGGCGTCTGGCGGCGATGAATCTGGCCATTCGTGGCATCGACTTCAACCTTGGCAAGGAGCCGGCAGACACCTTTGTGCGCAACCAGCACAGCGATCTGCGTGCTGACTTTGTGCTGGCCAACCCGCCGTTCAATATCAGCGATTGGTGGCACGGCAGCCTCGATGGCGACCCACGCTGGGTATACGGCACGCCGCCGCAAGGCAACGCCAACTACGCCTGGCTGCAACATATGCTCTACCACCTCAAGGCCAACGGCCGTGCCGGCATCGTGCTGGCCAACGGCTCGATGAGTTCCAGCCAGAACAGCGAAGGCGACATTCGCAAGGCCATGGTCGAGGCCGACGTAGTGGAGGTCATGGTGGCGCTGCCTGGCCAGTTGTTCTTCAACACCCAGATTCCCGCGTGCCTGTGGTTCCTCGCTAAGGACAAGCGCCATGCCCTGAGCACCGGCGGCATTGACCGCAGCGGCCAGGTGCTGTTTATTGATGCGCGCAAGCTGGGCGCCAGCGTCAGCCGAGTGCAGATCGAACTGAGCGATGCCGAAATCGAGCGTATCGCCACCACCGTCGCCGCCTGGCGTGGTGAGTCATTGGACAGCGGGGCCGAGTGCACGACCGCGCTGCCTGAATACCAGGATATCCCCGGCTTCTGCCGCAGCGTGCCTCTCGCGGAAATCGCCGAGCACGGCCATGTGCTGACCCCGGGCCGCTATGTCGGTGCCGAAGAGGTGGAAGAAGACGACGAAGCCTTTGCCGAGAAAATGCAGCGCCTGACAAAGCAGTTGGGCGAGCAGATGCAGAAGGGCGCGGAACTCGATCAGTTGATCTGGCAGAAGCTGGGGGGGCTGGGGTATGAGTTCTGAGGTGAGCTATACAAGCCTCGCTGATATCTGTTGCGATGTTAGCTATGGATATACAGAGAGCGCGACAAGTGAGGCTGTAGGCCCAAAGTTTTTGCGCATCACCGATATTCAGGGTGGCACGCTTGACTGGAGTCAAGTGCCTTATTGTCAGGCTACTGAGGCTAATACTAAGAAATATGCTCTTGAGATTGGTGACATTGTGATCGCACGTACAGGTAACTCGACGGGGGAGAATGCACAGCTGACAACGGAGCCTCCTTCTGCGGTTTTTGCCTCTTACTTGATACGTTTTCGCCCAGATGCATCTCGAGTTAACCCCTTTTTTGTTGGTTATCAATTGAGGTCTGAACGGTTCCGGCAGTACGTATCGGCAGTCCGGAGTGGGTCGGCACAACCGGGGGCTAATGCCAAGCAATTGGGTGCCTTCTCCGTCGAGTTAATTGATCGAGAACTTCAAGATGCAGCGGTAGAAACACTAAGAGCTATCGACGATCGTATCACCCTCCTGCGCGAAACCAACACCACTCTGGAAGCCATCGCCCAGGCGCTGTTCAAATCCTGGTTTGTCGATTTCGACCCTGTGCGTGCCAAGGTCGAATGCCGCCAGCCGGAAAGCATGGACGCCGCTGCCGCCCTGTTCCCCGATAGCTTCGAAGAGTCCGAACTAGGCTTGGTGCCGAAGGGGTGGCGTGTTACGGCTTGTAAAAACATCATGGACGTACGAGACGGTACCCATGACTCTCCAAAACCTTCTTCGTCAGGTTATCCACTAATTACAACTCGGCATATAACTAGCGGCGAAATAGTTGCTGGTGATGCATATTTGATTGCGGCTGATGATTATCTTTCTATATCTAAAAGGAGCAAGGTTGGTCGCTTGGATGTGCTTATCACAATGATCGGTACGGTTGGAGTTCCTGCAATTGTTCTTGATGATGCGCCGGAGTTTGCGATTAAGAATATTGGTTTATTTAAGTTGTCCGAGTTCCCGCTGTTTAGTCACTATATGTATATTTTGCTCTGCTCTGCGGGTATGCAGCGATATTTGCTTGCGCGCCTTGCGGGTACGACACAGAAGTATTTGTCGCTAAAGGCATTGAGGGAAATATCAGTTTTAGTGCCGTCCACATCTGTTTTGGAAAAATTTTCCCAGGTAGTTAGCCCTCTATTCGAAAAAATCCATCAGCAGCGTGGCCAAATCAAGTGCCTCACCCAACTCCGTGACACCCTCCTACCCCGCTTGATCTCCGGTCAACTGCATCTGCCGGAAGCTGAAGCGCTGGTAGCCGAGGTGGCCTCGTGATGCCTCCAGAACCTATCAAGGTAAGGCTGTGTAATGACCGAAGACCAACTGGAACAGGAAACCCTCGGCTGGCTCTGCGAGCAGGGTTACACTCATCTCTACGGCCCGGATATCGCCCACGACGGTGATAACCCGGAGCGCGCCAGCTATCGCGATGTGTTACTGACCATGCGCCTGCGTCAGGCGATTGCCCGGCTCAATCCCAAGGTGCCGCTGGCCGCACGTGAGGATGCGTTGCGTCAGGTGCTGGAGCTGGGGATGCCTGTGCAGTTGGCGGCCAACCGTCTGTTCCATCGCTTGCTGGTCAGTGGTGTGTCGGTGCTGTACCAGGTTGACGGCGAGACACGCGGCGATTTCGTACGGCTGATCGACTGGGCGGATGTTCAGGCCAACGAGTGGCTGGCGGTCAATCAGTTCAGCATTCAGGGGCCGAAGCACACACGCCGGCCGGACATCATCCTGTTCGTCAACGGCCTGCCGCTGGTGTTTCTGGAGCTAAAGAACCCGGCGGATGTGAATGCCGACCTGGTCAAAGCGTTCGACCAGCTCCAGACCTACAAGGAGCAGATTCCGGACGTCTTTCATTACAACGAGATTCTGGTGATCAGTGATGGCAGCGAGGCGCGCATGGGCTCGCTGTCTGCGGATATCGAGCGCTTCGCCCGCTGGCGCACCATCGATGGGGCTACGGTCGATCCGCTGGGTGAGTTCAACGAGCTTGAGACGCTAGTTCGTGGGGTGTTGCAGCCGGCGCTTTTGCTGGATTATCTGCGTTACTTCGTGCTGTTCGAGGACGATGGCCGGTTGGTGAAGAAGATTGCCGGCTATCACCAGTTCCATGCCGTGCGTGCGGCGATCCAGCAGGTGGTCAGCGCCTCGCGCCCCGGCGGCACGCACAAGGGCGGTGTGGTCTGGCATACCCAGGGCTCGGGCAAGAGCATCACCATGACCTGCTTCGCCGCCCGAGTGATGCAGGAAGCGGCGATGGAGAACCCGACCATCGTAGTGGTCACCGACCGCAACGACCTGGATGGCCAACTGTTCGGCGTGTTCTCGCTGTCGCAGGATCTGCTGCGTGAACAACCAGTACAGGCGCTGACCCGCGGTGATCTGCGCGAGAAACTGGTCAACCGACCCAGTGGCGGCATTGTCTTCGCCACCATCCAGAAGTTCATGCCGGGCGAGGATGAAGACAGCTTCCCGGTATTGTCCACGCGCTCGAATATCGTGGTGGTGGCCGACGAGGCACACCGCACCCAATACGGCTTCAGTGCTTCGCTGAAGGTGCCGGACTTGAAGGTGGCCGAGGCCAGTGCTCGCTATCAGGTGGGTTATGCCCAGCACCTGCGCGACGCTCTGCCTAACGCTACCTTTGTGGCGTTTACCGGTACGCCGGTGTCCAGCGAAGATCGTGATACCCGTGCGGTGTTCGGCGACTACATCCACGTCTACGACATGCAGCAGGCCAAGGAAGATGGCGCCACCGTGTCCATCTACTATGAGTCGCGGCTGGCCAAGCTGTCTCTCAAAGACTCGGAGCTGGCGCATATCGACGACGAGGTCGACGAGCTGGCCGAGGATGAGGAGGAGGATCAGCAGTCACGCTTGAAGTCGCGCTGGGCCGCATTGGAAAAAATCGTGGGGGCCGAGCCGCGTATCAAGAGCGTGGCGGCCGATTTGGTGGCGCACTTCGAGGAACGCAACCAGGCGCAAAACGGCAAGGCCATGGTGGTGGCCATGAGTCGTGAGATTTGCGTGCACCTGTACAACGAGATCATCGCCCTGCGCCCCGAATGTCACGATGAGGATCCGGATAAGGGCGCGGTGAAGATCGTCATGACCGGTAGCGCATCGGACAAGGCACTGCTGCGCCCGCATATTTACCCAGGGCAGGTGAAGAAGCGCCTGGAGAAGCGTTTCAAGGACCCTGCCGATCCGCTGCAATTGGTGATCGTCCGCGACATGTGGCTGACCGGTTTCGATGCTCCCTGCGTGCATACCCTGTACGTCGACAAGCCGATGAAGGGCCATAACCTGATGCAGGCCATCGCCCGGGTGAACCGGGTGTTCAAGGACAAGCAGGGCGGCCTGGTAGTGGATTACATCGGCATTGCCAACGAACTGAAGGTGGCCCTCAAGGAGTACACCGCCAGCAAGGGCAGGGGGCGGCCCACCGTCGATGCCCATGAAGCCTATGCGGTGCTGGAGGAAAAGCTCGATGTGCTACGTAGCCTGCTGTATGGCTTCGATTACGGAGACTTCCTGACTGGCGGACACAAGCTGCTGGCCGGTGCCGCCAACCATGTGCTGGGGCTGGAGGACGGAAAGAAGCGATTTGCCGACAATGCTCTGGCCATGAGCAAGGCGTTTACCTTGTGCTGCACCCTGGACGAGGCCAAAGCCGTTCGGGAGGAGGTGGCTTTCCTACAGGCCATCAAGGTGCTGCTGATCAAGCGTGACATCAGCGCCCAAAAGAAAACCGACGAAGAACGTGAGCTGGCGATCCGCCAGATCATCGGCAATGCTGTAGTCTCCGGCGAGGTGGTGGATGTGTTCGAGGCGGTCGGTCTGGACAAGCCCAATATCGGCCTGCTCGATGATGAGTTCCTTGCCGAGGTGTGCAACCTACCGGAGAAAAACCTGGCGGTTGAGCTACTGGAGCGCCTGCTGGAGGGGGAGATCAAGAGCAAGTTCGCCAGCAACTTGGCCCAGGAGAAGAAGTTCTCCGAGCTGCTCGATAGCGTGATCAAGCGCTACCAGAACCGCTCCATCGAGACCGCCCAGGTCATCGAAGAGCTGATCGAGATGGCCAAGAAATTTGCAGCAGCGAGCAAGCGTGGAGATGCACTGGGCCTGAATGATGACGAGTTGGCTTTCTACGATGCGCTGGCCAATAACGAGGCCTCGGTGCGAGAGCTGGGCGATGAGATCCTGGCCAAGATCGCCCATGAGCTGACCGATAGCCTGCGCCAGAACGTGACCGTGGACTGGAGTAATCGTGACAGTGTACGGGCCAAGCTGCGGCTTCTGGTCAAGCGCATCCTGCGTAAATATAAGTATCCGCCGGATCAGCAGGAGGAGGCGGCACAACTAGTGCTGGCGCAGGCTGAGACGCTCTGTGAGGCATGGATGTAGGGCTGGCTGTCGGTATGTACCCACAAATGCCATGACGGTCACCTCATCGCTCGCTCTCCGATCCTCGCCCCACGTCATCCCGCCAAGAGTGCTGAGTGTTATCAGGGATTAAGGCCCCTGCGACCTGTGGGGATGTCCTCTAACGCGGGGCTGGCGACTCCTTGCGACCGGGAGTAAGGGCATCTCATGATCTGGCACCAGACGAACGGTTGTTGGCCGTAATGTCCCGGTTTTCACGGAGCTGGAATTCGGTGGATTTTTTGACATACCTCATAAGGTATCTATAAAAAGATCAGCTACTTATGGCTTTCTGTGGAATCGAATCGGGAATTTTTTGAGCCTGCAAGAGGATGTCTGCTGCTGGCTCCTGTTTCTTCTTCACGTGGAATTCGCGAGCTCAATCATTTCTCCTGGAGATGCAGGTGAACGACTCACTATCTCAACCAGATTTACAATCCCTGCTTGAGGCGATGGCCGATAAGGCAGCCTGGGCGACTTCCAGTCACTCTTTGGATGATGTCGCGAAGGATAACGCTGAGCTTGTCGCCGAACTCGCAAACTTTGAGCGGGTAGGCACAGTGGCTTTGCTAGCTAGTCTGCTAACCCTTCCTGCACATCAGCCAGAATGTTTACGACTGGAGTTACTGGTTGCACTTGCCCTCATCCACTGCCAAGGCCCTCAGGTTGCCACTGTCGACGACGCACGCCGCTGGTATACGTCTATTGGCGCATCGAACAGTGTAGTTGGGGAAGATCCAGCAGAGGATGTGTTCGTCTCAATCGTTGGTAACGTCAAGGGCGATTACCGCATTCTGGAGGGAATTTGGGAGGCCTCAGGCTTTTACACACAGCTGATGGTCGACATTGTTTTCGCTATGCCTGACGAGGGATACTTTATCCCTCTTAAGCGGTCCATCCAGGTGCTTCTACAGCTTTCGGACGTTATTTGCACCAACTCTGGTCTACGTCGGTTTGAGCCGGGTGGTCAAACTAGCTCTGGCTCGCTTGAGACCGATGGCCTTGACGCGAGTGTTCTCCGTACACGTGTCACTTTGACGAAGGGCATGCTACGGTCGGCTGGTATCGCAATTGCTGATCTATCCCCATTTATTCTTGATCATACACAAATCAGTACCCTAGCTAGCCAGACCCCCAGCGCGGGGGTATTGGAGCAGCGTCCGTTGTTTCGTGTAGGTGATGGCCTTGTCGTCGTGCTGCCTACTGCTCTATCCATCGCGCTTCGTCACGCGGTGATAGCGTTCGCAGTGCGGAAGGGAGAGTTGGGCAACCTCGACAGGGCGTTGGCTAGCGTCCATGCGCGCACTTTGTCTCAAATGCCTGCGTTTGGTAGCGGTAAGCGGATGCGGTTGTCCTGGGATAAGGATAAGACAACCCGATCGGCGACCGTCTACTCCTCAGTCGACGTGGGCCACTTCATGGTGCTTCAGTTCGTCCTGCCCTCCATGCAGGAGCACAGCAATGAAGGCTTCAGCAGTATGCTCCGGCTCGATGAGGAAACAGCGAATCTCCTAGACGAACGTGCTGCAAAAGCCGCTGCTGAACTTGCCGGCCACCCCGACTTTCAGCGTGGCATAGTCGTGCGTGTGGGCTGTGGCTGGGGGGCAGGGTTTGTCGGCTCGGTTCCCGAGCTACCTGCAGAATGGCAGTTCGAGTGGATGACTAGCGCAGACTTTTTCCGGTTAGGGTCACTGCCCGATATGTCCGCACTTGCTTTCTGGCGCGTGCAGGACGCCGAAGAATTAATAGCGCGAGCCGGTGTGCGAATAATCAATGTCAACGGCATTCTCAACCTTCTTGGCTGGGCACGCGCCAACGACGGCCATATGGTTCCGCACAATCAACTGCCGGAAGGGCGTATCACCCCAGAGCGCCCTCTGATGCTGACAATCCCAACAGATCTGATTCGTGACGTGCGGATGGCAGCAGACATGGGTTATGACTGGCACCGCATTTGTGACAACAGCGGCAGGTGGCATCGTGTTATGCGGCCGTCAGCGGCTGACTTCTTCCCAACCGAACGCGAAAGCAGGTGCTATGCGTCCATCGATGACCTTGAAGCACATCGGCTAAGTTGTGTGTATGAGGGGCAATACAACCTCTGGGTGATGATTGAAGCACCTAATGCTCAAGATCACATGCTCCTTGCTGAGTTAGCGAAGATGGTACGCACTTGGCTTGGGCGAATTGGCGAGGCGGTTGAAGCCGTTGGTGGGCAGAGACCAAGGAAGTCCGTGAAGGCCTACCTGCACTTTGAAGGCGACTGTGATATTAGTCGATTCCAGGATGAGCAGGTGCCTCTTGACCTAAATACCTTCTGGAGTATCGAGCGTGTCCGTGAACAGGGCGCTATACGGGTTTGTCTGAAAGACGGGTATCTTGCTGGCTTCCAGGCGCCGGACAACCGCGCAGAACGCGCTTTAGTACGCGCCCTTGGCACTGCCTTTGCCACAATTTTGCGTATCGATGCACCGAGCGACCAAGGGCTTGAAATCGAGCGAATAGCGATTCCCAATAACGTCGCCCGTAGCTTCCATATTATGAAAACGTTCGACTTCAGTGACCGTGTAAGTGGTTCCTTGAGTCGACACCTTCTGACTGTTGAGAACACCGAGTCAGGTGCGGCCAGAGTTGGGCTAGGCTGGCGTTCGGTTGCTGCCGATGCTCCGGCCCAATACCAGGGTAAGAAGGCGGTCGGCAAGCTCCTCATCGACGTTGTAGATGTGCTCCTTCATGATATGCAGGAAGAACTTTCTAGATTTGATCGTCTGAAAACCCTCAACCGCCTGCTTGAGAACTGCGAAAGGGCACGAAGCGAAGAAAATCATTGGCATCGGACGGCCGCTGCCGTCCTCGCGCTGCATGTCGGTGAGGACGGAGTCGAGGATACCATCGCCAAGCAGTTGGGACGTTTTGCCGGTGCGGCACTGACCTCCAGGTTAGTAATCGAACTGGCCATTTGCGCTTGCCCCAATAAGGGGGGGATTGAACCCTCCGACATGGCGCTTGGTCGCCTCCTTGCGCAAGCAGCATTACTTTTTCGCATCGGCGGCATGTCGGACGCTATACGTTTCGGGGCGCTGCCGGCCGAGGTCCAAATATCTCCCTTAGGTGACCTTCTTTTCCGCGACGAGCTTGGAGGGATGGTGCTTGAACCTTTGCTGTCTAAGGCTACTAACGAGCGGTTCGAAGCTCATGCTGCAAGATTCGAGCAGCATTACGCAAAAGCGGAAGACTTCGAAGAAGTGAGTGATGAGGACGAATGTTGTGCCCCGACCACGGTCGCAGATGACACCGAGACCTTTATGGCACTCTGGAAGTCGGAGATGGGGTTTACGCTCGAAGAAGGCCTCCGTTTCGTCCATGCACTCGAGTCAATTGGCATATCGAAACAGACGGCAATTTTCACTATGGAGAGGAGCCAGTTAGATCTTGCGGGTAAGACAGCCGGGCTTGACCATAATGTAACATCCGCTTTTCTCGAACAATTCATTCTGCGAACTCGCCCAAAGTGGGATGAGGTGACCGACGAGTTTGACCTATCTGATATCTACCCTTGGCGCTTTGGTCGACGGCTATCCGTAGTAGCCAGGCCTTTGTTACAGGTGGAGGACAGCCAAGACCCGCTGGTGATCGTATCGCCGGGACAACTGGGTAACTCTCTGCATTATCTCTTTAACGGCGCACATACAGGGCGACTCAAACGAGAGTTTTTCCGGACTGCCCGGATGAGAGATGAATGGCTGGGGGAAGCTCGCGAGGGGCACACTTTCGAAAAAATATTGGAAAAAAAACTGCTAGACGCAGGATGGAATGTTCGGCGCGGCATTAGCTTCCCTGAGATACTGAGGAGGAACCTGACGACAAATCCAGGCGATATTGATCTGCTAGCTTGGCGCCCGGATCGTAACCAAGTGCTTATAGTCGAATGCAAGGACCTTTCACTCGCTCGTAACTACTCAGAAGTCGCTTCCCAGCTCTCCGAATATCAGGGTGAAGACATTAAGGGCAAACCGGACAAGCTCAAAAGGCATCTGAATCGTGTTGCACTAGCGCGAGAGAATCTTCCTGACCTGGCACGATTCGCATCAGTCAAAGATCTCGAACTGGTGTCCTGGCTCGTTTTCAGCGGGGTATCCCCTGTCGCCTACGCACAGTCGCAGATCGCTGCACTGCAAGGTACGTATGTCGGGCGGCCAGAGGATCTTTTGAAATACTGACCGAAGGAAACGGGAGTGTCCGCTCTGGGGCCGGTAGCGGACAGTCTCGTTGGGGGGGCTTTCGACCCGTAGCGGTCAGTCCGGAGATACGTACTAAGTCATGCCTTCTCCCATGAACGGTGTCTACTGCTTCAAACAGACCACTAGTTAAAAAACATGATGCGTTGGCACACAAGGAATCCTTCATGAATCGTCAAAGTAGTCCTAATGAACTCAAGACAATTCTGCATACGCTGATATATACTTACAGTCCAGCTATAGACGACTTAATGATTAAGACAAATGGGACGTCTTATTTCGCGCATTTTTTAGAGCCAGACATAAATTCTATACAGTCCTTACACCAAGAGGATCAGTTCAATGAAATGATCAAGGTTTACTTGATAGGGATTCTTGAACGATGCCACCTGACGTGCATTACATCACTAGCGCGAACCAATAATTGGCTAAAATCTTCACTCTCACAATTAGAAAGCAATAACTTATTAGGCTTTTCCGCTTCGCTACGCGGTCTGCTGGAAGCCACAGCTGATGCTCATGATGCAACATTAATCACGCTTAAATACTTATATAACTGCTTTCCGTTTATATATCTCCGCACAGCCAAATCAAACACCTCGGCAAAGCCTATAGTTCTGGAGGAGCTGGAGGACAGGCTTATCCATTACACATATGCACGCAAACACCCTAAAGGTTCAACTCCTCTTCCACATCACACGAATAAATCTAATGCTGACTATATTAGGGCTATAGAACAGCATGGCGCCACTGGAGCAATGCAACTATATAGCAAGCTTTGCGAGCTTACACACCCAGCCTCACCCTCTATAAGCTGCTTCCTTCAGCAGTCAGACAAACATATTTCACTGGATTTTTCGCAGGAAAAACAAATAATCAGTGGATTATTAAGTGAGTATTCGCTCACGATAGAACGAATAGCTACGCTTACCATTAATTCGGCGCTTACGTCACTTATCATACTAAAAAAGATGTATCTCAGAACGCCAGCGCCCGCAGAAAGTTCTTTTTCTTATAGTGCGGATATATCAAAAATTCTTGGGCGTATCAATGATTTCATTGATAAATCAAATTGTGATGATTTTGTTTTTGCAGAGAACATGTGGCACACAAATCCAACTCGGATATAGTTTTGATACCGTATTTTACATTTATTGTAAGGCCTCAGCGCCGGCTGCTATGGGGCGATTGTGCGGTCGTGACTATTGAAGTCAGGCCGTCGTTCAACACTTGAAGACCCATGGCTTTTCTAAACGACGCGCTAGGAGCCGCACCGTCAGCAGGTAGTAGTACCTAGTAGCGCGCATCGCCCAGCTAGTCGGTGCTCAAGAAACCAAGTCACATGTTTTCTCCGCCAAGCCCAAGGTGTGTCCAGTTGCCAGCGTTCAAATATCTCGACTTGGATGAGCTTTGCTTGCCGTAGATGGCGCTGCCTGTGGCTCGCGCCAACAATACGATCGCGGCGGCCCGTCTCTGGTCACGACTGCAAAGTGCATCGACGATCTGCTCAACCTGTTTGCGATCCTGGCCCTGAGGGATTGCGTGACGAACCCCGCTGCGCTGCATACCCAATGCCTTGCTCGGACTTAGCAATTTGACGCACTGATCACCGCGAAGCGCCGCCATGGTCCTGTTAACGCTGGAGAGCCGGTTTTGTGCGGTGCTGACGGCGAGGTCACCGCGTCCAACGACGTCGCGCAGATACGCCGCATAGCCGGCCAACACCTTTCGATCAATCTGCCGCGCATCATTGAGACCGGGCCCCTGTTCGGAGCGGCACCACTTCACGAATGCCTGCCACCGATCACTGTGAGCTTTGACCGTGCCGTAGTGACGCCGCCGAACATGTCTTTCAGCGCCTGCGGTCCTGCGTAGCTCAACTGCCTGCCGTAGCCGAAGTTGCGGCCATCGCGTCTACCCACCAATGCCATATCAGCCACCTCATCTACCGTTCTCCGATCCTCGCCCCACGTCATCCCGCCAAGAATGCTGAGTGTTATCAGGGATCAAGGCCCCTGCGACCTGTGGGGAATGTCCTCTAGCGCGGGACTGGCGGCTCCTTACGACCGGGAGCAAGGGCATCTCATGATCTGGCCTCCTGAGCACCGTTACCGGTGGGCGGGTGGAGGCTGCATTGGCTGACGAGACCAGTGCCGCGAGATCTTGAGCCATGTGCAAGCAGCGATGCGATGACCGGGGCATGCCTGACTGTCAGTCAGGTGCAGTCCATTCCCTGGTCTGCGGCACCATCATCTACAGCGCTGTTGCTGGTGACTTCGGCATTTGTCACGCCGATTGTCACGAGTGGAGTTGCCGCAAAGCCTTGTGCGATCAGGGCTGCAGCAGTGTTAGAAGCGCCCGTCTCTTTCCAGGAGAAAGAGACGGGCGCAGGTTGGCGCAAGATTCGGCCAAGCGGATAGGTTGCTGCAGGGCAGCGAAGTAGGAGGTGTTGTCTGGCGCACGAGGGCCAAGATGTGAAGTAGGCATCCATCACCGGGGAGGTGACCGGGCGAGCTGCCGGATGCGAATCGCCATTTGGGGGGAGAACCACCGCGAGAACGGCGTGACCTTCAAGGTTCGGGTCACCTGGGTTGCTGTCATCGACAGCGCTTGCACGGCCAGTTCTACGCCTGTGGATAAACCCGGTCAAGGGTCGAAATTCAGCGCCACTTTGGACTTTAAGAGCGGTTATCCACCGGTGGAATTCTGTGGTAAATCCTGGACAACGTGTTCGCTTTTAGCTCTTCAAAGTGAGGTCCTTCCAAACAGGGCGGCTTTGCAGCCCTGTTTGGAAGGACCCGTGCTGAGAAGCGGATAAGCGAGGCTGTTTGCCCCGAATCTTGAACGTTCAGTTGTTGCTGCTGCCGTTCTTGCGCCGTACAGAGCTAGCGGATCGGCACCACGTTCTTGTCTCTGACTTGGCCGTACGCTGAGGCGAGCAGGCTGCCGGTGGCGGCTTTCTGGATGTACTCACTCCACCAAGCCATCATTGGGCGCCGGCGCTCGATGTAGTCGGCTCGGTTGTAGGCGCTGCGCACCTCATCCTTGTCGACGTGCGCCAGTGCCACTTCGATGAGCTCCGGGTCCCACCCATGTTCATTCAAGATGGTGCTGGCCATCGAGCGCATACCGTGGCTGACTAACCGATCCTGGAACCCCATACGTTTCAACGCCATGTTGGCAGTCTGACTATTGGCGTGGGTGCGCGGATTTCTATCGGCCGGGAAGACGTATTCTCGATGGCCGCTGTGAGTTTTCAGTGACTCCAACAGTGCGACCGCGTGATCACTCAACGGAATGCTGTGTGGGCGGCGCTTCTTCATCCGCTCCGGTGGGATAGTCCAGACACGCCTTTCAAAGTCGATGTCAGCCCAGCGAGTAGTCGCTGCTTCTGCCGGGCGCGTCATGATGTGCAACTGCCATTCGATCAGGCAGCGGGTGGTCCGTTTGATACTGGCGTTCGCGATCTCCAGCATGAGCTCGGGGAGTTCTTCGGGCGGAAGCGCAGCCATATTCTCTTTCTTGGGCTTCTTGAATACTGCCCTGATGCCGCTGAGCGGATTGGCGAAGATCAGGCCGGAGTTTACGCCGTAGGTCATGATCTCGTTTAGCCGCTGGCTAAGACGTTTGACCGTCTCCAGGCTGCCTTTCGCTTCGATTGGACGAAGCAATGCGATCACCATCGGCGCGGTGATTTTCGTCAGTGGGGTTGTCTTCAAATCGGGGAACACGTGCAGCGTAAGCGACCGCCAAATGTCCTCGGCGTAGGCCGGGGTAACCGAGTCTTTTTTCAGCTCGAACCAGGCGGTGGCCACATTCTCGAAGGTGTGTTCCGTTTCTGCGCGCTTGGCTTCATTCAACGTATTGCGCTGCACCTTTGGATCGATGCCCTGAGCGAGCAGCTCACGCGCATCGACTGCCATCTTTCGTGCGTTTGCCAATGACAGTTCGGGGTAGGTCCCGAAGCCGATGTTGATGCGCTTCTTGGTCACCGGTTCGCGGTAGTTGAAATTCCACAGCAACGAGCCGTTGCTGCGTACGCGGAGCTGCAAACCATCACCGTCAGTAAGGACGTAATCCTTGGACGCGGGTTTGACTCCCTTGAGCTGTCTATCGGAGAGGCGGAGGTTTTGAGCAGGCATGAGATTGTCCTCAGGCACTGATTCGGTATTCCAAAGATTAGCACCGGGTGAGCTGGAATACCGTCTGGAATACCCGAACGGCTGGAACTCAAAAACTCTCAAAAGACCGCAAAAGCGCTGGAGGCCGCGTATTTGCTGGGTTGCAGGCACAAAAAAAGACGTCCGTGGACGTCTTTTTTTGATCATTTGGTGGAGCCGGGGGGATTTGAACCCCCGTCCGCCAGTACTCCGCTGTCGGTACTACATGCTTAGCCCGTTCTACTGAGTTAACCCGCGGCCGCCCGAGGGGCAGGGTGCTTTGGGCGAGTCGTGTAAGTTTTAGCTGCGTCGTCCACGACATACTAGGCAGCGATCCTGTTCTATCTGACAGTCGGTTCGGGTTTACAGGCATCCCCTAGCGACTGCTGGTACCGAAGTAGCCAGAAGCTCAGGTTCTAGTCGTCGCAATTAAGCGGCGATGGCGAAGTCCTGGCCGTAGGTTTCGTCATTGGCAACTATAGAAGTTGCAACAGTGGATTTACGAGTTCTGTTACCAACTCGGCATGCACCTAAAGTTTCGTTACCGGCGTCGAATCCTGATCGGCCCCGTACCTGCAGCCATTGGCGGCAGGTCTGTGAAGCATACGCCCCTCGGCCAGAAAAGTCGACCGTTGAGCGCACCGTCGTGGCTCAGTTGCCTGCCGCGCCGCCTTTCTTGGTGTAGTTGTCCAGCTGGGTCAGGATTTTCCCGGTGCTGGCGATGCAGGCCTTGGTGTCGCCGCGGGCCTGGTCGGCTTTGGCGCCGTCGATCTGGCCGCGCAGGGTTTTTTCCAGGGCTGGGTTGGTGGCGGTGTTGGTGGTCATGGTGTCGTTGATTTTCTGCAGGTTCGCGGCGCACAGGTCGTCGGCGGCGAAGGCAGGCGCGGCCACAACGGTGGCGGCGCAAAGGGCGAAGGCGGAAAGAAGGGTACGGGTCATGGGCATTTCTCCTTTGAAGGATAAGTACGCTCATTGGCCAATGCCAAGGCGCCAAGGTTCGCCCGCGCGGTTGGGCTTACTTCATGGACTGCGCGAATTGCCGAGAGGTTCTATTTTTTGTGTACGAATTAACACGACAAGGTTTCAGCTGATCGCCGCGTGTTCGCCCTCTTTTAGCGCAACAAGCTCCATATCGGCATGCACCGGCTTGGGGCGTGTTACGCGTTCAACCAGGTACACCAGGCTGTGGTAATCGAGCCCGCTGTGCTCGCTGAGGCCGATCTCGCAGGTGCGGCTGGTGGAGATGCCTTCGTTGCAATGCTGCACCGCGTTCTTGAGTGAGCGCAGCGCGTGGGCATTGAGCTCTGGTTGTGTAAAGCCTTTGTCGCCGGCGAAGCCGCAGCAGTGAATGCCTTCCGGCACCACCACTTCGCGGCTGCAGCGTCGGGCGATGTCTAGCAGGGCCTGGCTCTGGCCCAGATGCTGGGTGCTGCAGGTCACGTGCACCGCCACGGGTGCTTGTTGGGGTGTGAAGTCCAGTTTGTCGAGCAGGTGGCTGTGGATAAACCGCACCGGGTCGTACAGGTTCAAGCGTGTGGCGGATAGGTTATCCACCAGCCGCAGCGTGCACGGGCTGGTGTCGCAGTACACCGGGTCCAGCCCGCCTCGGCTGGCTTTCAACAGGGCGCAGATCAGTGCCTGGCGCTTGGCTTCGCCTTGGTCCGGGTAGCCTTTGGAGGCGAACGGCTGACCGCAGCACAGGGCGTCCAGGCCTTCCGGGAATACCACTTGGTACCCGGCTTTTTCCAGCAACTGGCGGGTTTTGTCGATCAGGGGCATTTGCTCGGCATCGCTGCTCGCCGGGCCCATTGCGCGGGAAACGCACGCCGCGAGGTACACGACCCTGGGGCGAGCATCGGCGCTGGGTGCGGCGAAGTGAACCGGCGCCTGCGCTTGCGGCAATGCGGCGGGCCAGTGGGGCACGGCTTGGCTCACTCGGCGTAAACCGGCGGCATAGCGGGCCATGCGCGGCGCGCCCAGCAGCCGTTGAGCGCCATTGGCGAGGCGCAAGCCAGCACGGCCGCCGGCCAGTAGCGTGGCGAAATGCTCGGCGGCCCAGCTGGCCGTGCGGCCATGTTCTGCATTGTTAGTGCGTAGCTTTTTAATCAAGTCGCCGGTGTTGATGCCCACCGGGCAGCGTTCGGCGCACAGCCCGGTGGCGGCGCAGGTGTCGATGCCGTGGTATTGGAATTGATGCTCCAGCGCTGTGGTGTTCTGCCCGTCGCGCCGGCGTGCCTGAATGTCTCGCCACATCACGATGCGTTGGCGCGGGCTGAGGGTAAGCCCGCGGGAAGGGCACACCGGTTCGCAGAAGCCGCACTCGATGCATTTATCCACAAGCGCGTCGGCGGCGGGCATGGGCTTGAGGTGCTTGAGGTGGATGTGCGGGTCTTCGCTGAGCACCACGTCGGGGTTGAGAATGCCGTGGGGGTCCAGTAGGCGCTTGAGCGCCCACATCAATTGGTAGGCCTGGGTGCCCCATTCCAGCTCCACGAACGGCGCCATGTTGCGGCCGGTGCCGTGCTCGGCCTTGAGCGAGCCGCCGAATTCCACTGCCACCAGTTGGGCGACGTCTGCCATCAGGGCTTCGTAGCGGGCAATTTCCTCAGGATTGTTGAAGCCTTGGGTGAACACAAAGTGCAGGTTGCCTTCCAGTGCGTGGCCGAACAGGATCGCTTCGTCGTAGCGGTGTTTTTCCAGCAGCGCCAGCAAGCGGTTCACGCCTTCGGCCAAGCGCTCCAGCGGGAAGGTTACATCCTCGATGATCACCGTGGTGCCGGTTTCACGCACCGCGCCCACGGCCGGGAAGGTGCCTTTGCGAATGGCCCACAGGCGGGCGTTTTCCGTAGGGTCTGTGGTGAAGGCGATGCGCTGCTCCACTTCGAACGAGGCGAGGGTGGCGACCACCTGCGCCACCTGCGTTTGCAATGTTTCAGGGGTGCCGGCCGCGCTTTCGATCAGCAGGGCGCACGTGCCTGGGGATAAGTGCTGCACGAACGCCGGCATGCCGGGCTTGTGTTGCACCGAGCGCAGGCTGCGGCGGTCGAGCAATTCCACGGCGGCGACCGGTTGGCTGCGCAACGCGGTGACGGCGCGGCAGCATTCTTCCACGGAGGGGAACACTACTAGCGCGGTGGCCTTGTGGGGCAGGTCCACTACCGTGTTGTAGGTCACCGAGCTGATAAAGCCCAGGGTGCCTTCGGAACCCACCAGTAAATGGCTGAGGATATCCAGAGGGTCGGTGTAATCCACAAGCGCGTTGAGGCTCAGGCCGGTGGTGTTCTTCAGCCGGTACTTATGACGGATGCGCGTGGCGAGCGCTTCGTCCGCGCGTACCTCTTCACCCAATTGCTCTAGCGTGGCGAGCAAATCCGCATGGCTTTCTCTGAACTGCGTAACGCTGTCCGGGTTTTCGGTATCCACGCAGGTGCCGTCCGCCAGCACCAGGCGCAGGCCGGCGAGGGTGTGGTAAGTGTTTTGCGCGGTGCCGCAGCACATGCCGCTGGCGTTGTTGGCCACGATGCCGCCGATCTTGCAGGCATTGATAGACGCTGGGTCCGGCCCCAGCTTGCGGCCATAAGGTTTGAGCCAGGCGTTGGCCTGGGCGCCGATTACGCCCGGTTGCAGGCGGATCTGCTCGCCCTGGTTGCGGATGTCGCGGCCGTTCCAGAGGTCACCCAGCACCAGCAACACCGAGTCGCTGATTGCCTGGCCGGAGAGGCTGGTGCCAGCGGCGCGGAAGGTCACTGCAACCTTGTCGGCCGCAGCGGCCTTGAGCAGGCTGATCACTTCCGCTTCGGCTTCCACCCGTATCACCAGCTTGGGCAGCAGCCGATAAAAGCTGGCGTCGGTGCCGTAGGCGAGCGTTGCCATCGGGTCGTCGAACCGTCGCTCGGCGGGGATCAACGCCTGTGCATGGGCGAGGAAGCGGGCGGGCAGGGTCATGCGTCCTCCAAAATCAGCACCACAAGGTCCTTCGGCCCGTGGGCGCCGTACGCCAGTACCTGTTCGATGTCGGCGGTTTTCGACGGCCCGGACACCAGCAAGGCATTGGTGGGCATGCCGCCGGCCCAGTTGAACCGCTGCATCACTTCATAGAAGTTGCTGTGGATCTCACTGGCCTTCAGCAACGCGAAGTGCACCGGCGGCACCAGGCTCATCAACCGGGGT
Organism: Pseudomonas sp. 3MAES_34.3B; assembly: GCF_058145875.1. Taxonomy (NCBI): domain Bacteria; kingdom Pseudomonadati; phylum Pseudomonadota; class Gammaproteobacteria; order Pseudomonadales; family Pseudomonadaceae; genus Pseudomonas; species Pseudomonas sp. 3MAES_34.3B. The sequence continues at coordinate 618,607 of NZ_CM176960.1, forward strand.
TCGTCGGCGGTGGGCCAGAGGATCAAGCTACCGGTTGCCGCAATGGCGCCCAGGGTGCCGGTAAGGCTGGCCGGTGTGTCGTCGAACAGCTCGCTTTTCCACGCCTCAATCGGGCGGTCGTACGCTTTGGTCTGCGGCGCTTGCGTGTCGCCTTCCCACGCGCTGAGCAGTTGCTCGCCATAGGGCGTGCGCGGTGCGATCAGCAGGCTGTCCAGTTGGCGGTCGCGCAACAGCTGCGCTAATAAGGTGGGCCATTGCGCTGCGGTGCTGAGGTGGACTTCGGTGTGCACCGTTTCCATCAACTGCCGCAGCCGGCCGATGCGTTCCTCCGGCGGGTAGGACCAAGGCGCGGTGACCAAGGCCTCGTCGAAGTTATCCACAATCGGCGTGGTGCCTTGCAGGCTCGCCCGCAGTTTTCCAAGGATGTTTTCACGGGCGCTCATGGCGTGGTTTTCCCTTTGGCGAGGTGCTCGGCGGCCAGCTCATGCAGCGAGCGGGGCGCCGGTTGGGGCGCGCTGTGGTTCTGGGTCCATGGGCCGATGTTCGCCGGGGTGAGCTTGCGCAAGCGCGTGGCCATTTTCAGGAGCGCGCGATACAGCGCGGGCGAACTGTTCAGCCGGGCCCAGGCATTCCAGGCGAGGCGTTCCTTGCGGGAGTATTTGCTGCCTTGGCCGCGCAGTAGTGGCGTGTCGCTGGGTGGCTTCACGTTTTCCTCGCGCAGCCGTCGCAGCAGGGCGGGGATCGGGATTTTTACCGGGCACACTTCGCCGCAGGCGCCGCACAGGGAGGAGGCGCTGGGGTGATCTGGCACCGCCGCCAGGCCGACCATGTGCGGGGTGATGATCTTGCCGATGGGGCCGGGGTACACCTGGCCATAGGTGTGGCCACCCACCCGTGTGTACACCGGGCAGTGGTTCATGCAAGCGCCGCAGCGGATGCAGTTCAGCGTCTGGCGCAGTTCGCTGTCGGCAAAGGCCTGGCTGCGGCCGTTGTCCAGCAACACCAGGTGCACCTCGCGCGGGCCATCGAGCTCATGGGCCTTGCGCGGGCTGGAGATCATGTTCACGTAGGTGGTGATGGGAATGCCCAGCGCCGAGCGCGTGAGCAACGACAGTAACGGCACCACGTCGCGCAGGTTTTCCACCACCTTTTCGATACCGGTCACGGCAATGTGCACAGGCGGCACGCTGGTGACCATACGGCCATTGCCTTCGTTTTCTACCAGCAGCAAGGTGCCAGTTTCGGCGACCGCGAAGTTCACGCCGGACACGCCAATGTCCGCTTCGAAGAACTTCTGCCGCAACACGCGGCGGCCGATCTGGATCAGCGCGTCCACGTCCCGGGTGTATTCCACCCCCAGTTTGCTCTCAAACAGCGACGCCACCTGCCCGGCGTTCTTATGGATGGCCGGCATGATGATGTGGGAAGGCTTTTCGTGGTCCAGCTGCACGATGAACTCGCCCATGTCGGCTTCCAGGCATTCGATGCCCTTGGCGGCCAGCACGTCGTTCATTTCCATTTCTTCGCTGACCATGGACTTGCCCTTGATCACCTGCCGCGCCTCATGCTTCGCCACAATGCCGAGCACAATCTCGTTGGCTTGCTCGATGGTTTCGGCCCAGTGCACCTGAATGCCTTGGCGGGTGAGGTTGCGTTCCAGGGTTTCCAGCAGGTCGGGCAATTTGGAAAGCGCCCGCGCGCGAATCGCATTGCCCAATACGCGCAGTTCCTCGCGTTCATCGGCATCGGCAAACGCCAGGGCGCGTTTGGTCATCAACGAATCCATGGCGGTGCGGAAGTTGCCGCGCAATTGGCTGTCGCCTAATGCAGTGTGGGCGCGCTCGCGGAAGGTGGTAGGAATTTCCAAGGCGGGAATGCGGGTTTGGCTGTTCATTGGCCACCTCCGGTGCGCTGCCACAGAAAGCTCGCCAGGTGCTGGCCCCGTAGCGGTTGGCGCTGTTTTTCCAAGGCGCCGTTGATGTTCATCAGGCAGCCACAGTCGGCGGTGATCACTTCATCCGCGCCGGAATCGATAAGGTTGCGGGTTTTATCTTCCACCATGGCGCCGGAGATGTCCGGCATGCGTACGCTGAAGGTGCCGCCGAAGCCGCAGCATTCGCTTTCATGGCTGTGGTCCACGCGCTCTACCTGCGCCAGTTGGTCAAGGAGGGCGCGGCCGTGCACATGGGTGTTCATTTCCCGCCGCGCCGAGCAGGACGTATGCAATGCCACCTTGATGGGCGAGCCTTGATCGCGAAGCTCAACCTGGCACACATGCAGCAGAAACTCCGCCAGCTCGTAGGTGCGCGCGGCGAGGGCTTGCGCCTGGGCCAGCCGCGCCGGGTCGTCTTGGAATAGCGCGCTGTAATGCTCGCGGAACATCCCAGCGCACGAGCCTGACGGCACCACCACGGGCCACGGCTGCTTGAACAATTCCAGCTGGGCAGCGGCGACCGTGCGGGCCTGGTCGGTGTAGCCGCTGGTGTAGGCGGGCTGGCCGCAGCAGCTTTGGCCCTGTGGATAATCCACGGCAATGCCTTCGCGTTCCAGCAAGCGGATCGCGTCCAGCCCGGCGTGAGGGAAGAACACGTCCACCACACAAGTGCCGAACAGGTATACCCGCGCAGGCTTGCTCGCCGGGTACTCACGCGCCTTTGGAATAGGCGCGGCGAGGCGGGTAGCGTTCGGGGCCGCGTTGTAAAAAAGCTCGCTCATCAGGCAGGTTCTCCACAATGGCCCGGCTTCTTTATTGCCATGGTCGGGCTCGGTCGCCACGCCGGGGTGTCCGGCGTGCCATTTCAGTAAAGCTTCAATGCACCAGAATGCCGGTAAACCAGTACGCCTGGGCCAGCGTAATCAGCCCCACCAGCGCCGCGAAGAACAGGCTGTGCTTGAGGGTGAAGCGGAACAGGTCGGATTCCTTGCCTACCAGGCCGGTGGCGGCGCAGGCCACGGCGATGGACTGCGGCGAAATCATCTTCCCGGTGACCCCGCCGCTGGTATTGGCGGCTACCAGCAAGGTGTCGTTCACGCCGATCTGGTGCGCAGTGGTGGCTTGCAGTGAGCTGAACAGCGCGTTGGACGAAGTATCCGAGCCCGTGAGGAATACCCCGAGCCAGCCCAGGAAGGGCGAAAAGAACGGGAAGGCCGCCCCGGTACCTGCAAGCACCAGCGCCAGGGTGGAGGACATGCCCGAGTAGTTGGTGACGAAGGCGAAGGCCAGCACCATGCCGATGGACAGGATCGGCCAGCGCAGCTCCTTCACCGTGGTGAGAAAAGTGGTAATACCAATAGACGGCCGTATGCGAAGCACCAACATGCTCACCAGGGCGGAAAGGAAAATCGCCGTGCCCGTGGCCGAGAGGGGATCGAGCTTGAACACTGCAGGCATCACCGTAGGTGCCGCCACGATGGGCGCTGCTTTCATCACCAATTGGTCCAGGTGCGGGATGGGGGTGCTCCATACCCAGCTGTAGAGCGAGCCGCCGGCGGCAAACAGGGCCTTGAAGGGCTTGAGCGTCCACACCGTAACCAGCAGGGTAAGGATCAGAAACGGTGACCAGGCTTTGAGAATGGCGCCCATTGAGTAGGGGGAAGCCTGGCGCGCGGGTGCGGTAACTACCGCGGCGCCGACACTTGCCCCCGCCAACTGCGCGGCGCTTGGCGCCGGTGCCCATACCTTGAGGAACAGCGCGAGAGACACCAGGCTGACCAAGGCAGAGGTGATGTCTGGCAGCTCCGGCCCTATGAAGTTGGAGGTGAGGTATTGCGTGACCGCGAAGCTGAGGCCCGCCACCAGTGCTGCCGGCCAGGTTTCTCGCACGCCGCGCCAGCCGTCCATGATGAACACCAGCCAGAAGGGCACGAACACCGACAGCAGCGGCAATTGCCGGCCCGCCATGGCGCCGATCTTGAACGCATCGATGCCAGTCACCTGGCCGGCCACGATGATCGGAATGCCCAGCGCGCCGAATGCCACGGGTGCGGTGTTGGCAATCAAACACAACCCGGCTGCGTACAAGGGGTTGAAGCCTAGCCCCACCAGCAGCGCGGCGGTGATGGCCACCGGGGCGCCGAAGCCTGCCGCGCCTTCCAGGAAGGCACCGAAGCAGAAGCCGATCAGCAGCACTTGCAGCCGCTGGTCTTCGGTCAGGGATAGTACCGAGGCGCGGATCACTTCGAACTGGCCGCTCTGCACGGTCAGCTTGTACAGGAACACCGCGGCCACAATGATCCACGCGATAGGCCATAGCCCATAGAGGAAGCCATAACCGGCGGCGGCCAGCGCCATGTCGGCAGGCATGCGGAACGCAAAGATCGCTACCAGCAACGAGAGGAGCAGCGTGAGGCTGCCGGCCACGTGGCCTTTAAGCCGCAACCAGGCCAAGGCCACGAAGAAAAACGCGATGGGGATCAGTGCGAAGGTGGCAGACAGCCCAAGGCTGCCCAGCGGGTTGTAAAGTTGTTCCCAGGTTTGCATGGCGGCCTCTAGTTGTTATTGGCAGGCGGTCGCTTGGGTAAATTGGTAATACCAATTTACAGGTTGTGGTGAGTAGGGTAGGGTGCCCGTGGTTGGCCTGTCAATTTCCCTTGGTCGAGACTTTGGTCGTAGCGCCTCGCTGAGGGCTGTGCAGCGCGATCGTTCGCGGGTAGGTAAAATTGCGGTATCAGCCCTTACGGCTGAGCATGGGAGGCGGTAGATGGGGTTCGATCAGGTTCGGCAGCGGCGCTTGTCCGACGATATTGTCGAGCGGCTTGAGGGGATGATTCTCGAGGGCACGCTCAAGGCTGGTGAGCGCTTGCCGGCGGAGCGGGTACTGGCCGAGCAATTTGGCGTGTCCCGCCCGTCCTTGCGCGAAGCCATCCAGAAGCTTGCAGCCAAGGGCATTCTGGTCAGCCGGCAGGGCGGCGGTAATTATGTGGTAGACAGCCTGGGCGCGACCTTCAGCGATCCTTTGCTCGAGCTGCTGGAGCACAGCTCCAGTGCCCAGCACGACCTACTGGAATTTCGCCATACGCTGGAAGCCTCCTGTGCGTATTACGCTGCGTTGCGGGCGACCGACGTGGACCGCGAACGGCTGACGGCCGCGTTCGATACGCTGCAGGATTGCTACGCCCGCGCCGATGAAGCCAGCCAGGTGGAGGAGGGCGCCGCCGATGCCCGCTTCCACTTGGCGATCGCCGAGGCCAGCCATAACGCGGTGTTGCTGCACACCATTCGCGGCCTGTTCGACCTGCTCAAGCGCAACGTGGTCACCAACATTGGCGGCATGTACAAGCAGCGGTCAGAAACCCGAGCCATGTTGATCAGCCAACACCGGGAGCTGTATCAGGCGATCATGGAGGGCCAGGCCGAGAAAGCCCGAGAGGTGTCGAGCCGGCATATTCTGTATGTGCAGGAAGTGCTGGAAGAAGTGCAGCAGCAGGCGCAACGGCTGGCCAGGGCGGAGCGGCGCAAGGGGTTGTAGGGGAGTGCCTGATTCGCGAGCTTTCGCCCGCTTCCTACCACCTTATTCGCGAGCTCCCGCAATGGCAGGGGGAGCGGCGTTACTCTTCGCCCTTGCCCTTGCTGCGTACGGCGCGCTGCATCTCGCGGTTGGAATCGCGCTCGCGCTCGGTGTCGCGCTTGTCGTATTCCTTCTTGCCCTTGCCCAGCGCGATTTCGCACTTGATCAAGTGCTTGCTCCAGTACAGCGCGGTACACACGGCGGTGTAGCCCTTCTGCTGTACGGAAGCGTGCAGGCGCTCGAGCTCTTTCTTGTTCAACAAGAGCTTGCGGGTGCGGATGGGGTCGGCGATCACGTGGGTGCTGGCGGCGGTCAGCGGCGTGAAGTGCGAGCCGAAGAGCCAGGCTTCGCCGTCCTTGAGCAGCACGTAGCTGTCGACCAGCTGCGCCTTGCCGGCACGCAGGCTTTTCACTTCCCAGCCGGCGAGCACCAGCCCCGCCTCCATGCGTTGCTCGATGAAATAGTCGTGGCGCGCTTTTTTGTTCAGCGCGATCGTCCCTGTGGGATGCTTCTTTTGCTTAGCCATAGGGCGCGCATTATAGGGATAACTTCAAGCGGCGGCTACGGTTTCGAAGTGTTTCACCCGCGCTTCACGGGTTGAGCCACCGAGGTGAATCCCGGACAATGCGCGCTCTTTTTTGTTCATGGGCGAGTAAACGGATGTCGAGTGAAAAGGTGTCCGTCCATGGAAGCTGGGCCAGCCGCTGGGTATTCATCCTCGCCGCTACCGGTTCCGCGGTCGGGCTGGGCAGTATCTGGAAGTTTCCTTACATGGTCGGCGAGTATGGCGGCGGCGCCTTCGTGCTCGTGTTCCTGGCCTGTATCGCCCTGATCGGCGTGCCGGTCATGCTCGCCGAAACCCTCATCGGCAGGCGGGCGCGGCAAAGCCCGGCCAACGCGCTGGCCATGCTTGCCCGTGAAGCCGGCCAGCCGGGCGCCTGGTCCTGGGCCGCCTTCGCCGGCATGCTCACGGCGCTGCTGATTCTTTCGTTCTATAGCGTGGTGGGCGGTTGGTCCTTCGATTACATCGTGGACATGGCCAAGGGCGATTTCGAGGGCGTTACGCCGGATCAGGTGGGCGCCTACTTCGGCAACGTGATCGCCGATCCCCTGCGGTTGATCTTCTGGCACAGCGTGTTCATGTTCACCTCGGCGGTGGTCATCGCCAAGGGTGTGGTTGGCGGGCTGGAGCGCAGCCTTCGCATCATGATGCCGCTGCTGTTCGTACTTCTGTTGATCCTGCTGGGCTACAGCATGACCACCGGGCACTTCATGGAAGGCGTGCATTTCATGTTCGACTTCGACGCGAGCAAGGTGCTCGATGGCCTGCTGCCCGCCATGGGCCATGCGTTCTTTTCGCTGAGCGTGGGCGTGGGGTCGATCATGATCTACGGCGCTTACATGCCGCGCAGCGCGTCCATCGGCGGCACTATCGTGTCGGTGGCTTTGCTGGATACCTTCGTGTCCCTGCTGGCCGGTATGGCGCTGTTCCCGATCGTGTTCGCGGCGGGCCTGAACCCGGGCGAAGGGCCGGGCCTGATGTTCGTAACGCTGCCTTATGCCTTCGGCAGCGTGCCCTTTGGCCAACTGATGGGCGTGGTGTTCTTTATTCTGGTAGGCGTGGCCGCCTGGAGCTCCGCGATTTCGCTGCTCGAACCCATGGTGGCGTATATGGTGGAGCGCTATAAAATATCGCGTGCCTGGGTCGCCACCTGGCTGGCCCTGGCCTGCTGGCTGTTCGGGCTGGGTACGGTGTTCTCGTTCAACCTGTGGAAGCAGGCCAAATTTTTCGTGAACGATGCCGCCGGCTTCCGCCTCTATCAATGGGGGGCCGATACCGGGCTGGATTTCTTCGGAGTGATCGATTTCTTCACTTCGCGGATCATGCTTCCGCTGGGTGGCCTGAGTTTTGTGGTGTTTGCCGGCTGGGTAATGGGTCGCGCCGCGGTACGGGATGAGCTGGCCATGCGTAACCCGCTAATGTTCCAGCTGACCTTCTTTTTGATGCGCTATGTGGCGCCGTGCGGCATTCTCATCGTATTCGCCGCTCAGTTTTGGAAAATGACGCGTTCATGACCACACATATTCAACGCTCTGCCTTGCTTCCGTATCCGGCCAAGGCGCTCTACGACCTTGTGAACGACGTGGCGCGCTATCCGGAGTTTCTCCCCTGGTGTTCGTCTACTCGCGTGATCGAAAGCAGTGACGATTTCATGCGCGCCAGCTTGGAGGTCGCCAAGGGCGGGTTGAGCCAGCGGCTGGTGACGCGCAATGCGCTGATACCCGGCGAGCGCATCGAGATGAACCTCGAGGAAGGGCCCTTCACTCAGCTCCACGGGATCTGGGTATTCAAGCCCCTGGGCGAAAAGGCCTGCAAGATCAGCCTCGACCTTTCCTTCGATTACGACGGCCCGATTGTGCGTGCCACCCTGGGCCCGCTGTTCAATCAGGCGGCGAATACCCTGGTAGATGCCTTCTGCCAGCGAGCGAAGCAGCTGAACGGCTGATCCAGCTTTGACTGCCCGGCTGCTGATGGGCGCCGGGCATAAAACCCAAGGCGAAAAAAAGCCCGGCGAACCGGGCTTTTTTGCATCCGCTGATTACTGCGGAGCGGTTTCGATCGGCGCGGGGCTTGGCACCGGCACTGGCTTGGCCTGATCCACGTCGCGCTGGATCTGCTCCAGCAGCGAGCCTGGCTTGGCTGGCGCTTCTGGTTGCTGCGGCTGCACAGGCGCGTTTTCCTCGGCCGGGGCGGCGTTGTTGTCCTTGCCCAGGATCGAGTCGTCGCGGCTCACGCCAGGCATGAAATCGCCCGAAAGGCTGGCAAGCTGGTCCGCTTCGTTGAAGAACACGCTTACGCGTTCCTGCTGCCGACGGGCACCGCCTTGCTGCATGCTATAGAGGTAATCCCAGCGGTTTGGGTGGAAAGTATCCACCAGCATGGGGTTGCCCATGATAAACCGCACTTGCCGGCGGGTCATTCCAGGCCTCAACTGGTCTATCATGTCCTGCGTGACGACATTGCCCTGCTGGATGTCGATCTTATAAACCCCGGGGAATGAACAACCGGCGAGTGCGAGCAGGCTCACGAAGGTGAGGCTGGTAAGCAAGTGCTTGGTGTTTTGCATCGGTGGGCGACTTCCACTATCTTGGCTGGGTCAACAAAGCCCCGATCATACCCGCAATGAATGAAGCTGCGAAGCAGCATCGGCGAGAAAGCTGACCATGGTTGAAAACAACGAATTACGAAAAGCAGGCCTCAAGGTGACCCTTCCACGGGTCAAGATCCTGCAAATGCTTGACTCGGCCGAGCAGCGCCATATGAGCGCGGAGGACGTGTACAAGGCCCTCATGGAAGCGGGAGAGGATGTTGGGCTGGCGACGGTGTACCGCGTATTGACCCAATTCGAAGCTGCCGGGCTCGTGGTTCGCCATAACTTCGATGGTGGTCATGCGGTATTCGAACTGGCCGACAGCGGCCACCACGACCATATGGTGGACGTGGATTCGGGTGAAGTGATCGAGTTTTTCGACAGCGAAATCGAAAAGCGGCAGAAGGAAATCGTTGCCGAACATGGCTTCGAGCTGGTCGATCACAACCTGGTGCTGTACGTCCGCAAGGGCAAGTAACCAGGCCTGCATGAAAAACCCGCCGTGAAAGGCGGGTTTTTTGTGTCTGCAGGTGAGCAGCTGCGGCGCGCTCAGCCTTTGGCGCTGACCACCATCTTGCGCGCGTGGGCGAGGGATTCTTTGGTGAGGTCCACGCCGCCGAGCATCCGCGCCACTTCCTCGATCCGCTCGGCCTTGGCCAGGCTTCGCACGGCGGTGCGGGTTTCGTCACTGCCGCGCAGCTTGTGCACAAACAGATGGTGATGGCCCTGGGCGGCTACCTGGGGCAGGTGGGTCACGGTCAGTACCTGGCCGCGGTCCCCAAGCCGGCGCAGCAGCTGGCCAACGATTTCTGCGGTGGGGCCACCGATACCCACGTCCACTTCGTCGAATACCAGCGTAGGCGTGCGAGACGTTTGCGCGGTGATCACCTGAATGGCCAGGCTGATACGCGACAGCTCGCCGCCCGACGCCACTTTTGCCAGAGACTTGATCGGCTGGCCCGGGTTGGCGCTGACCATCAGCTCGATGCTTTCCTGGCCGTTAGGGTGCAGGTCGTTACTGCCGTGTGGCTTGAGCTCGATGCGGAACGTACCGCCGGGCATGCCCAGGCGATGAATCTCTTCCTCGACCGACGCCGCCAGGCGCTTCGCTGCCTCGCCACGCAGGGCGGTGAGTTCGGCGGCTTTTTCCTGATAGTGCCGAGCAAAGGCCGCCAACTCGCCTTCAAGGCGCTCGATGGATTCATCGCTAGCTGCCAGGCTTTCCACTTCGTCGAAGATTTTCTGCTGAAGCGCGGCTACTTCTGACGGTTGTACCCGGTGTTTGCGCGCCAGGGTATAGATCGTGTCCAGGCGTTCTTCGATCAGTTGCAGGCGAGCCGGGTCTGCTTCGAAGTTGTCCACGAACCGGTTGAGCTCACCCACGGCTTCCTCGACCTGGATCTGCGCGCTTGCCAGCAGGTTCGCGGCCTCCTGCAGGGCCCGTGGCGGGTTGGCAATGGCGGTCAGCCGGTTGAGGCAGGCACCGAGCGCGTCGAGGATGTTGCCCGAATCGCTTTCGCTGCATTGCTCCACCACCTGGCGGCTGGTAGCGAACAGGCCCTCGGCGTTGGCGAGGTTCTTCTGCGCTTCTTCCAGCTCTTCGAGTTCGTTCTCGCCCAGCGCCAGGTTTTCGAGCTCTTCGAGTTGGTAGCTGAGCAACTGATGGCGGGCGCGCTGCTCGTCACTGGTGCTGGAAAGCCGGTGGATTTCCTGCCGGGTTTGCCGCCAGCGTTGCGCGGCCAGGTTCACTTGGCGTGCCAGGTCGGTTGCGCCAGCGAATTCGTCCAGCAGGCGGCGATGCGTATCGGGCTTGAGCAGCGACTGGTGCTCATGCTGGCCATGGATGTCGATCAGCAGTTCGCCCAGGGCTTTCAAGTCCCCAAGAGGGCTGGGCGCGCCATTGATGTAGCCACGCGAACGGCCTTCGCTGGTGATCACCCGGCGAAGAATGCAATGCGCGTCGGTTTCCAGGTCTCTTTCCGTCAGCCAGGCCTTGGCATCCGGGATTTCGCTCACGTCGAAGGTCGCCAGGATATCGGCCTTGTCGGCGCCCGGGCGCACTACGCCACTGTCGGCCCGGTCGCCCAGGGTAAGGCCCAGTGCATCGAGCATGATGGACTTGCCCGCACCCGTTTCACCGGTGATCACGCTCATGCCGCGTTCCAGTTCTAGGTCCAGGTGTTCGACGATGGCGTAGTTGTGAACGGACAGGTGCACCAGCATGGTCACGATCCCCGATGTGAGAAATGTCTGGTTATTTATACAGTGCTTTTGGTGGTGCTGACAATCCCGACCATCGCTCGCCCATGGCGCCGTTCAGCGGGCGAAAGTGAATTGGCTGCGCGCGGGGCCCTTGAAGCTTGTGATCGCGGCCCCATATAGCGGGCAACCTGTGCGAGGCAACACTCGCCGACGTATCCAAAGGAGAATTCCATGGCTGAAGAAAAGACTCTGGACGAACAGAACCCGGACACCACCCCGGCGCCAGAAGCCACCGGCGAAGACCTCGCCGCTCAAGTGCAGGCGCTCGAAGAGCAGCTGGCCGCAGCCAAGGACCAATCCCTGCGTGTGGCCGCGGACGTGCAGAACATCCGCCGCCGCGCCGAGCAGGATGTGGAAAAGGCGCACAAGTTTGCGCTGGAAAAATTCGCAGGCGACCTGCTGCCGATCATCGACAGCCTCGAGCGTGGCCTGGAAATGTCCAACGCCGAAGACGAAGCCCTTCGCCCGATGCGCGAAGGCATGCAGCTGACCCTGAAAATGTTCGCCGACACCCTCAAGCGGTACGGGGCCGAAGCGGTTGATCCGCATGGCGAACCGTTCAACGCCGAGCACCATCAGGCAATGGCGATGCAGGAAAGCGCCGACGTGGAGCCCAACACCGTGCTCAAGGTGTTCCAGAAGGGTTATCAGCTCAATGGCCGCCTGCTGCGCCCGGCGATGGTTGTGGTCAGCAAGCCCGTCGCCGCGGCATCGCCGTCCATCGACGAGAAGGCTTGAAATCCGCAAAGCGGCCCCCATTTAGTCGTCAAGCGTTCGAGTGCTACCGCGTGCAGCCACCACTGACGCGGCAACCTAATTCAAAGTTTCGGGAGAGTTTCATACATGGGCAAGATTATCGGTATTGACCTGGGGACTACCAACTCCTGTGTCTCCGTGCTGGAAAACGGCAAAGCCAAGGTGATCGAGAACGCCGAAGGCGCGCGTACCACCCCTTCGATCATTGCATACGCCAACGATGGCGAGATCCTCGTAGGCCAGTCGGCCAAGCGTCAGGCGGTCACCAACCCGCACAACACCCTGTACGCGGTAAAGCGCCTGATCGGCCGCAAGTTTGAAGAAGACGTTGTACAGAAAGACATCAAGATGGTGCCGTACAAGATCGCCAAGGCCGACAACGGTGACGCCTGGGTGGAAGTGAACGGCCAGAAGATGGCGCCGCCACAAATTTCGGCCGAAGTGCTGAAGAAAATGAAGAAAACCGCCGAAGACTATCTCGGCGAAGCGGTGACCGAAGCGGTCATCACCGTTCCTGCCTACTTCAACGACAGCCAGCGCCAGGCGACCAAAGACGCCGGCCGTATCGCGGGCCTGGACGTCAAGCGCATCATCAACGAGCCTACCGCGGCTGCGCTGGCGTACGGCATGGACAAAGCCAAGGGCGACCACACCGTCATCGTGTATGACTTGGGTGGCGGTACCTTCGACGTGTCCGTGATCGAAATCGCTGAAGTTGACGGCGAGCACCAGTTCGAAGTGTTGGCCACCAACGGCGACACCTTCCTGGGTGGTGAAGACTTCGACATCCGCTTGATCGACTACCTGGTAGACGAATTCAAGAAAGAAAGCGGCATGAACCTCAAGGGTGACCCGCTGGCCATGCAGCGCCTGAAAGAAGCCGCTGAAAAGGCCAAGATCGAGCTGTCGTCCTCGCAGTCGACCGACGTCAACCTGCCGTACATCACCGCCGACGCCACCGGGCCGAAGCACCTGAACGTGAAGATCTCGCGCGCCAAGCTCGAAGCCCTGGTCGAAGACCTGGTGCAGCGCACCATCGAGCCTTGCCGTATCGCACTGAAGGACGCTGGCATCGACGTCGGTTCGATCAACGACGTGATCCTTGTCGGTGGCCAGACCCGCATGCCGCTGGTTCAGAAAACCGTCAGCGACTTCTTCGGTAAAGAAGCACGCAAGGACGTGAACCCGGACGAAGCCGTGGCCATGGGTGCTGCCATCCAGGGTGCGGTACTGGCCGGCGACGTGAAAGACGTGCTGCTGCTGGACGTCAGCCCGCTCACCCTCGGTATCGAAACCATGGGCGGCGTGATGACCCCGCTGATCGAGAAAAACACCACCATCCCGACCAAAAAGTCGCAGGTGTTCTCGACCGCAGACGACAACCAGGGCGCAGTGACCATTCACGTGCTGCAGGGTGAGCGCAAGCAAGCCTCGCAGAACAAGTCCCTGGGCAAGTTCGACCTGAGCGACATCCCGCCAGCACCACGTGGCGTACCTCAGATCGAAGTGACCTTCGACATCGACGCCAACGGCATCCTGCACGTGGGCGCGAAAGACAAGGCCACCGGCAAGCAGCAGTCCATCGTGATCAAGGCCAACTCCGGCCTGTCCGAGGAAGAAATCCAGCAAATGGTGCGTGACGCCGAGGCCAACGCCGAGGAAGACCGCAAGTTCGAAGAGCTGGCCGCTGCGCGCAACCAGGGTGATGCACTGGTGCACTCCACTCGCAAGATGGTGAGCGAAGCCGGTGACAAGGTGACCGCCGAGGAAAAAGCCGCGATCGAAACGGCTGTTACCGCGCTGGAAACCGCTGTGAAAGGCGACGACAAGGCTTCGATCGAGTCGCGTATCGAAGAGCTGTCGAAAGTCACTGCTCCGGTTGCCCAGAAGATGTACGCCGACGCCGGTCAGGAAGCGCCTGCCCAGCCAGCCGGTGAAGAACCGAAGAAGCACGACGACGTTGTCGATGCCGAGTTCGAAGAAGTGAAAGACAACAAGTAAGCGATTACTTGTGATCGGCCGGTTCCCTGCTTAAGCGCGGTGACTGGTAGCATGTCGCCGCGCGGGGGCCTTGGTCCCCGCGTTGGCGTGTCTGGGATACAGGAATTTCAAGCACTCGCCGCGGCGGGTGCTCCGGCTGGCTGCAGTGGCCCGTGACCGCATCGCGGCGCGGGGGCAGGCCAGAGCGCAGGTTGCCGGCTATGGGCCTTGGCGCTTGCGTACGTTTGCCGGCTCGGTTCGGCGGGCATTGGCGAAAATTATTCAGGGTGTGAAAAAACCATATGGCTAAGCGTGACTATTACGAGGTACTGGGGGTAGAGCGGGGCGCGAGCGAAGCCGACCTGAAGAAGGCCTATCGCCGTCTGGCGATGAAGCATCACCCCGACCGCAACCCGGGTGACAAGGCATCGGAAGAAAGCTTCAAGGAAGCCAACGAGGCCTATGAGGTGCTCTCGGATGCCAGCAAGCGCGCCGCCTACGACCAGTATGGTCATGCCGGTGTAGATCCGCAGATGGGCGGCGGTGGGCCGGGCTTCGGCGGCGCCAACTTCTCCGACATCTTCGGCGACGTGTTCAGCGACTTCTTCGGTGGTGGCGGGCGTGGCGGCGGCCGTGGCGGTGCCCAACGTGGCAGCGACCTGCGCTATACGCTCGAGCTGGACCTCGAAGAGGCCGTGCGCGGCACTACCGTCAGCATCCGTGTGCCCACGCTGGTCAACTGCAAGGTGTGTGACGGTAGCGGCGCCAAGAAGGGCTCTTCCCCGATCAGTTGCCCCACTTGTGCCGGTATCGGCCAGGTGCGCATGCAGCAGGGCTTCTTCTCGGTGCAGCAAACCTGCCCGCGCTGCCATGGCCAAGGCAAGATCATCTCCGACCCGTGCGAAGGCTGCCATGGCGAAGGCCGCGTCGAAGAGTTCAAGACCCTTTCGGTCAAGGTGCCACCAGGGGTTGATACTGGCGACCGTATTCGCCTGTCGGGCGAAGGCGAGGCGGGCACCCAGGGTGGCCCTACCGGCGACCTCTATGTGGTGATCAATGTGCGCGAGCACTCGATCTTCCAGCGCGACGGCAAAAACCTTTATTGCGAAGTGCCGATCAGCTTCACCGACGCGGCGCTCGGTGGCGAGCTGGAAGTGCCCACGCTCGACGGCCGCGTGAAGCTCAAGATCCCGGAAGGCACTCAAACCGGCAAGCAGTTCCGCCTGCGCAGCAAGGGTGTAGCACCTGTACGCGGCGGTTCGCCCGGTGACCTGCTGTGCCGCGTGGCGGTCGAAACCCCAGTCAACCTCGACCGTCGTCAGCGCGAGCTGCTGGAAGAGTTCCGGGCTTCCCTGGAAGGCAATACCACGAACTCGCCCAAGGCCAGCGGCTGGTTCGAGGGCATGAAGCGCTTCTTTGGCGACCTCTGAAGCGAACGTATAAAAGGATTCACTGATGCGACGTATAGCTGTGATGGGCGCCGCCGGGCGCATGGGCAAAACCCTGGTCGAAGCGGTCCAGCAAACCCCGGGTTCTGGCCTGACCGCCGCCATCGATCGGCCTGACAGCACCCTGGTGGGCGCGGATGCCGGTGAGCTGGCCGCGCTCGGCCGTATCGGCGTGCCGGTATCCGGGGACCTGGCCAAGGTGGCGGAGGAGTTCGATGTGCTCATCGACTTCACCCACCCATCGGTTACCCTGAAAAACCTGGCTTTCTGCCGCAAGGCCGGCAAGGCCATGGTTATCGGCACCACCGGCTTCAGCCCGGAAGAAAAGGAACGCCTGGCGGATGCCGCCAAAGACATCCCTATCGTGTTCGCGGCCAACTTCAGCGTAGGCGTGAACCTGTGCTTGAAGCTGCTCGATACCGCTGCCCGGGTGCTCGGCGATGAAGTGGACATCGAGATCATCGAAGCCCACCACCGTCACAAGGTCGATGCCCCCTCGGGTACCGCCCTGCGCATGGGGGAGGTGGTAGCCAACGCATTGGGTCGCAACCTTCAGGAAGTGGCCGTGTACGGCCGCGAAGGCCAGACCGGCGCTCGCGACCGCCAGACCATCGGCTTCGCCACCGTGCGCGCTGGCGACGTGGTGGGTGACCATACGGTGCTGTTCGCCGCCGAAGGCGAGCGCGTCGAGATCACCCACAAGGCTTCCAGCCGCATGACCTTCGCCAAAGGCGCCGTGCGCGCGGCCATGTGGCTGGATGGCCGGGCTGCGGGGCTGTACGACATGCAGGATGTGCTCGACCTGCGGTAGAAAAGCTACCTGCCCCGTAGGAAGCGGGCAAAGTGGCATGCGCCCATAAAGTTGGACGAGTAAATCAGGCTGCTGCGGCCTGGGTCCTGTACGCCACAGGGCTCAGGCCGTCGAGCTTCATCTTGATGCGGTAATGATTGTAATAGTGAATGTATTCCTCAATCGCCGTCCATAGCTGATCGATGCTGGTAAAGCGCTCCCGGTAGAAGAACTCCGTCTTGAGCGTGCCGAAAAAACTTTCCATGGCCGCGTTGTCCAAGCAGTTACCTTTGCGCGACATGCTCTGTTCCAGACCCGCTGCCTGTAGCCGGTCGCGGTACTCCTGATAGCGGTAGTGCCAGCCCTGATCCGAGTGCAGCAGCGGCGTGGCACCGTCCGGCAAGCGCTTCAGAGCCTGCTCCAACATTTGCCCCACCAGCGCATACTGTGGGCGTTCGGCGAGCTGATAGGCCACGATCTCGCCGTTGTACAAGTCCAGCACGGGCGACAGGTACAGCTTTTCACTGCCCACCTTGAACTCGGTCACGTCGGTCACCCACTTCTGATTCGGCGCCTCGGCCTTGAAATTCCGGGCCAGCAGGTTGGGCGCGGCTACCCCTATCAGGCCGTTGTACGACTTGTACCGCTTGGGTCGTACCTTGCATTGAAGCCCCATCTCGCCCATCAGCCGACGCACTTTCTTGCTGTTGACCAGCTGCCCGTCGTGACGCAGGGTCGCGGTCACGCGGCGGTAGCCGTATCGGCCCTTGTGCTGATCCTGAATGCTCTGGATCGCAGCTTTCAGCGGGGCGCTCATGTCCCCGGCAGCAATCGCCTTGAGTTGGTAGTAGTAGGTGCTGCGCGCCAGCCCGGCCGCCTTGAGCAGCGCATCAAGGTCAAAGTCCGACCGCAGCGCGGTGACTATCCGGGCTTTTTCTTCCCGGCTGCCGCCTGCCTTTCCTTTTCCTCCCTTAACGCCTTCAACTTTTTTAGGTAAGCGTTCTCCACCCGAGCCTGGTACAGCCTGGCCAGCAACTGGTCATGGGTCAGGTCTTCATCCTTGATCGACTCGGATGGAAGGGGCGTCTGGGGTTTTGGAAATTTCGGCTTGGACATGACAACAGGCAATTCCTGGGGCCCCGGGCGCGGGGCTTCGATGGCGCTACTGTAGTACTCACGCTCCCATCTGCCCACCTGGCTGGAACAGCCGAGGTTGAACAGGGCCGCGACCTCTCGAAGCGATAGGTGATCGCGCCACTTCGTTTGCAGTACCATCAGCTTGAATTCGGTGGTGTACGACTGGCGCGCACGCGGCGTGACACCCTGTTCGCCATGTTGCCTATAGGCCGCAATCCAGCGGCGCAGCAGCGTGGGATCAACGCCGAAGTCGGCGCCAACGCGGCGAAAACCGTAGGCCCCAGAGAGGAAGGCGCCGATCGCTGAAAGCTTGAACTGCGTACTGTACTTGCTCATGAATACACCCCAGAGGTTGGATGGATGTCCAACTTCTAGGGCGCGCTTCAAAGCTCGCGAATAACGACCATTCGCGAGCTTTGCCCGCTTCCTACGAGTTAATAGGCCCATCCGACGGCCTGTGAATTAAAAGCGTGCAGTGGGTGGACCAAAATGTCGCTTTTCTGTAAGCTACAGCTTTAGTGTGTCCACTAAAAGCGCGCAGATAATTCGATGAAGAAGCGGGGTGACGTGTCAATACGTCTCTCCGCTTTTTTACAACCTGCGATCGCCCTTTCAGGCTTGATTTATCGGAGGTCTTCTTGACTAAGCCAGCCATACTCGCCCTTGCCGACGGCAGCATCTTTCGCGGTGAAGCGATCGGAGCCGACGGCCAGACTGTCGGAGAGGTGGTGTTCAACACCGCAATGACCGGCTATCAGGAAATCCTCACAGACCCTTCCTATGCCCAGCAGATCGTTACCCTGACCTACCCGCACATCGGCAATACCGGCACCACCGCGCTGGACGCCGAGGCCGATCGCGTATGGTCGGCTGGCCTGGTCATCCGGGACCTTCCACTGGTGGCCAGCAACTGGCGTAACACCCAGTCCCTGTCGGACTACCTCAAGGCCAACAACGTTGTGGCCATCGCCGGTATCGATACCCGCCGCCTCACCCGCCTGCTGCGTGAAAAAGGCGCGCAGAACGGCTGCATCCTGGCCGGTGACGACATTTCCGAAGAAGCCGCCATCGCCGCCGCCCGTGCGTTCCCGGGCCTGAAGGGCATGGACCTGGCCAAGGAAGTGAGCACCAAGGAGGCCTACCAGTGGCGCGAAGGTGTATGGGCCCTGGCCACTGACACTCATGCGGTGATGAAGGACGAAGAGCTGCCTTACCACGTGGTCGCCTACGACTACGGCGTGAAGCTGAACATCCTGCGCATGCTGGTTGCCCGCGGCTGCCGCCTGACCGTAGTGCCGGCGCAAACCCCGGCCAACGAAGTGCTCGCCCTCAAGCCGGACGGCGTGTTCCTGTCCAACGGCCCGGGTGACCCTGAGCCGTGCGACTACGCCATTGAGGCGATTCAGGAAATTTTGAAAACCGATACCCCGGTATTTGGTATCTGCCTGGGCCACCAGCTGCTGGCCCTGGCCGCAGGCGCCCGCACCGTGAAGATGGACACCGGCCACCACGGCGCCAACCACCCTGTGCAGGACCTGGACAGCGGCGTGGTGATGATCACCAGCCAGAACCACGGGTTCGCGGTAGACGAAAGCACGCTGCCAGGCAACGTGCGCGCCATCCACAAGTCGCTGTTCGACGGCACCCTGCAGGGGATCGAGCTTACCGACAAGGACGCATTCAGCTTCCAGGGGCACCCGGAAGCCAGCCCGGGCCCGACCGACGTGGCCCCGCTGTTCGATCGCTTCATCGATTCGATGGCCAAGCGCCGCTAACTGCCAATAGCCCTGGGCCCGCTCCGTTACCCTTCACGGGTTACGCGGGCAGGCCTGGCGCCGCCCCTGATTGTTCTCGGCCGCCCGCCGCAACCGGGCCCGCCGACCGATACGCGGAATTGAGTGACAACCATGCCAAAACGTACAGACATCAAAAGCATTCTGATCCTTGGCGCCGGCCCGATCGTGATCGGCCAGGCGTGCGAGTTCGACTACTCCGGCGCTCAGGCCTGCAAGGCGCTGCGTGAGGAAGGTTACCGGGTGATCCTGGTCAACTCGAACCCCGCCACCATCATGACCGACCCGGCCATGGCCGACGCGACCTACATCGAACCGATCAAGTGGCAGACCGTTGCCAAGATCATCGAAGCCGAGCGCCCGGATGCCTTGCTGCCGACCATGGGTGGCCAGACCGCGCTCAACTGCGCCCTGGACCTGGAGCGCGAAGGCGTTCTGGAGAAGTTTGGCGTGGAAATGATCGGCGCCAATGCCGACACCATCGACAAGGCTGAAGACCGTTCGCGTTTCGACAAGGCCATGAAGGCCATCGGCCTGGCCTGCCCGCGCTCGGGCATCGCCCACAGCATGGAAGAAGCCAACGCGGTCCTCGAGACCCTGGGCTTCCCGTGCATCATCCGCCCCTCGTTCACCATGGGCGGCACAGGTGGCGGCATCGCGTACAACCGCGAAGAGTTCGAAGAAATCTGCGCCCGCGGCCTGGACCTCTCGCCGACCAAGGAACTGCTGATCGACGAATCGCTGATCGGCTGGAAAGAGTATGAAATGGAAGTTGTCCGCGACAAGAAGGACAACTGCATCATCGTCTGCTCCATCGAGAACTTCGACCCGATGGGCGTGCACACCGGCGACTCCATCACCGTCGCGCCGGCGCAGACCCTGACCGACAAGGAATACCAGATCATGCGCAACGCCTCGCTGGCGGTGCTGCGTGAAATCGGCGTGGAAACCGGTGGTTCGAACGTGCAGTTCGGCATCTGCCCGGACACCGGCCGCATGGTCGTGATCGAAATGAACCCACGGGTATCGCGCTCCTCGGCGCTGGCATCCAAGGCCACCGGCTTCCCGATCGCCAAGGTCGCAGCCAAGCTGGCAGTGGGCTACACCCTCGACGAACTTCAGAACGACATCACCGGCGGCAAAACCCCGGCCTCGTTCGAGCCGTCCATCGACTACGTGGTCACCAAGCTGCCGCGCTTCGCCTTCGAGAAATTCCCCAAGGCAGACGCTCGCCTCACCACCCAGATGAAGTCGGTGGGTGAAGTGATGGCTATCGGCCGGACCTTCCAGGAATCGCTGCAGAAGGCCCTGCGTGGCCTGGAAGTAGGCGTGTGCGGCCTGGACCCTAAAGTAGAGCCGAGCAACCCGGAATACCACAGCATCCTCAAGCGCGAGCTGACCGTGCCTGGCGCCGAGCGCATCTGGTACGTGGCCGACGCCTTCCGCGCGGGCATGACCTGCGACGAAATCTTCGCCCTTACCAGCATCGACCACTGGTTCCTGGTTCAGATCGAAGACCTGATCAAGGAAGAAGAAAAGGTCAAAACCCTGGGCCTGGCCGATATCGACAAAGCCCTGATGTTCCGCCTCAAGCGCAAAGGCTTCTCTGACCAGCGCCTGGCCAAGCTGCTGGGTGTGACAGACAAGAACCTGCGCCGTCATCGCCACAAGCTGGAGATCTTCCCGGTCTACAAGCGCGTGGACACCTGCGCCGCCGAGTTCGCCACGGACACCGCCTACCTCTACTCCACCTATGAGGAAGAGTGCGAGGCCAACCCGTCCACCCGCGACAAGATCATGATCCTGGGTGGCGGGCCAAACCGTATCGGCCAGGGCATCGAGTTCGACTATTGCTGTGTGCACGCAGCCCTTGCACTGCGTGACGATGGTTACGAAACCATCATGGTCAACTGCAACCCGGAAACCGTTTCCACCGACTACGACACCTCCGACCGCCTGTACTTCGAGCCGCTTACCCTCGAAGACGTGCTGGAAGTGGTACGGGTCGAGAAGCCCAAGGGCGTGATCGTGCAGTACGGCGGCCAGACCCCGCTGAAACTGGCGCGCGCGCTTGAAGAAGCCGGCGTACCGATCATCGGTACCAGCCCGGACGCCATCGACCGCGCCGAAGACCGTGAGCGCTTCCAGCAGATGGTGCAGCGCCTGAACCTGCTGCAGCCGCCGAACGCCACCGTTCGCAGCGAAGAAGAAGCCATTCGCGCCGCTGGCACCATCGGCTACCCACTGGTGGTTCGCCCGTCCTATGTACTGGGCGGCCGCGCGATGGAAATCGTTTACGAGCTCGACGAGCTCAAGCGCTACCTCCGTGAAGCCGTGCAGGTATCCAACGACAGCCCGGTGCTGCTGGACCACTTCCTCAACTGCGCCATCGAGATGGACGTGGATGCGGTGTGCGACGGTACCGACGTGGTCATCGGCGCCATCATGCAGCACATCGAGCAGGCCGGTGTTCACTCCGGTGACTCCGCGTGCTCGCTGCCACCGTACTCGCTGCCTGCCCATGTGCAGGACGAAGTACGCGAGCAGGTCAAGAAGATGGCCCTGGAGCTGGGTGTTGTCGGCCTGATGAACGTGCAGTTGGCACTGCAAGGCGACAAGATCTACGTGATCGAGGTCAACCCGCGCGCCTCGCGTACCGTGCCGTTCGTGTCCAAGTGCATCGGCACCTCGCTGGCCATGATCGCAGCGCGTGTGATGGCCGGTAAAACCCTGAAGGAGCTGGGCTTCACCAAGGAAATCATCCCCAACTTCTACAGCGTGAAGGAGGCGGTATTCCCCTTCGCCAAGTTCCCTGGCGTGGACCCGATCCTGGGCCCGGAGATGAAATCCACCGGTGAAGTAATGGGTGTAGGTGACACCTTTGGTGAGGCCTTCGCCAAGGCCCAGATGGGCGCCAGCGAAGTGCTGCCTACCGGCGGTACCGCCTTCATCAGCGTACGTGACGACGACAAACCCTTCGTGGCTGGCGTAGCCTCGCAGCTGATCGAACTGGGCTTCCAGATCGTAGCCACCTCCGGCACCGCCAAGGTGATCGAAGAAGCAGGCCTTAAGGTGCGCCGCGTGAACAAGGTCACCGAAGGGCGGCCACATGTGGTCGACATGATCAAGAACGACGAAGTGACCTTGATCATCAACACCACCGAAGGCCGCCAGTCGATTGCCGACTCGTACTCCATTCGCCGCAACGCCTTGCAGCACAAGATTTACTGCACCACGACCATTGCCGCGGGCGAAGCCATCTGTGAGGCACTGAAATTCGGCCCCGAGAAAACGGTGCGCCGCTTGCAGGATCTACACGCAGGACTCAACGCATGAATAAATACCCGATGACTGTCCAGGGCCACCGCGCCCTGGAAGAGGAACATGCTCACCTCTCCAAGGTTGTTCGCCCCAAGCTGAGCCATGACATTGGCGTGGCGCGGGAGCTGGGCGACCTGAAGGAGAATGCCGAGTACCATGCTGCCCGCGAGCAACAGGGCATGGTCGAGGCGCGCATTCGCGACATCGAAGGCCGCCTGCAGAATGCCGTGGTGATTGACGTCAGCACCATCGAGCCGACCGGCAAGGTGATCTTCGGTACCACCGTGGAAATCGCCAATACCGAAACCGACGATCGCCTGAAGTATCAGATCGTTGGCGAGGATGAGGCGGATATCAAGGCTGGCAAGATTTCGGTCGGTTCGCCTATCGCCCGTTCCCTGATCGGGAAAACGGAAGGCGACATCGTGGTAGTGAAAACCCCGAGCGGCACCGTGGAGTACGAAATCATCGAGGTGTTGCACCTCTGATTATTCGCGAGCTACGCCGGTTGTCCGGCGTAGCTCGCGAACATCTCAAACCCGCCGAAAATATCCGGGTTACCGGTTAATGAAACCGGTGGATATTCGACAGCTGCTTGTTCGGCTGTGGATTGCGACGGTACACCAGCGCCATCTTGCCGATCACCTGCACCAGCTCCGCACGCCCGGCCTGGCAAAGGCTCGTGATCGTCTCCAGCCGTTGCTCACGGTCCAGGATGTTGACCTTCACCTTGATCAGTTCGTGGTCGGCCAGGGCACGCTCCAGCTCGGCCGCGACCCCTTCGGTAACGCCGTTGTCGGCTACGATCAATACCGGCTTGAGGTGGTGACCGATGGATTTGTACTGCTTTTTCTGCTCTGTATTGAGCGGCATAATCTGACCCTTTGAATGAAACCGTATAAAACGGCGGCCATTTTACCCGAGCGTGCCGGTCCAAGCCCAGCGACACGCATCGCCGTCTTACCCAGAGGTGCCCTGTGGCCCGTTCCAAGACAAGCCATAACTGGCTGAAAGAACATTTCAACGACCCCTACGTGAAGATGGCGCAAAAAGACGGCTATCGCTCACGGGCCAGCTACAAGCTGCTGGAAATCCAGGAGAAGGACCGGCTGATCCGCCCCGGCATGTCGGTTATCGACCTCGGCGCAGCGCCGGGTGGCTGGTCGCAGGTCACCAGCCGGCTGATCGGCGGCCAAGGCCGGCTGATCGCTTCGGACATTCTGGAAATGGACAGCATCCCCGACGTGACCTTCATCCAGGGGGACTTCACACAAGAGGCCGTGCTCGCGCAAATCCTCCAGGCGGTAGGTAGCAGCGAAGTCGACCTTGTTATTTCCGATATGGCCCCCAATATGAGTGGATTGAGCGCGGTGGACATGCCGCGTGCCATGTTCCTGTGCGAGTTGGCACTGGACCTGGCCGACCGGGTGCTCAAGCCAGGCGGCGATTTTCTCATCAAGATTTTCCAGGGTGAGGGCTTCGATACGTATCTCAAGACCGTTCGGCAGAAGTTCGAAAAGGTCCAGATGCGTAAGCCGCTGTCGTCGCGAGATCGTTCCAGGGAGCAATACCTTCTGGCGCGCGGGTTCAAGGGCTGACAGCTACACTCACAACGGGCTTGTGGCTGGCGATAGCTTTTTTCAAATGGTGGTCGCTGTGAAGCATAAGCGACTATTACGCAGTCAAAAGTTTCACAAAGCGTTACAAGCAGCGTCTGCGCATGCCTACGGTTGTGTAGTAAGTTAGGCCGATGGACATCATACGAAGCCTGGCGCTAGGTCTCAGAGACTGGCTTCAGAGGGTAGCGAATTGAACGATATGGCAAAGAATCTCATCCTGTGGCTGATCATCGCCGCCGTTCTGGTGACGGTGATGAACAATTTCTCGAGCCCCAACGAGCCGCAAACCCTCAATTACTCCGATTTCATCCAACAGGTGAAGGACGGCAAGATTGAGCGCGTGCAGGTCGACGGTTACGTAATCACCGGCAAGCGCAACGACGGCGACAACTTCAAGACCATCCGCCCGGCGATCCAGGACAACGGCCTGATCGGCGACCTGGTGGACAACAAGGTCGTGATCGAAGGCAAGCAGCCCGAGCAGCAAAGCATCTGGACCCAACTACTGGTCGCCAGCTTCCCCATACTCGTCATCATTGCCGTGTTCATGTTCTTCATGAGGCAGATGCAGGGCGGGGCAGGCGGGAAGGGCGGCCCCATGAGCTTTGGCAAGAGCAAGGCCAGGCTGCTTTCCGAAGATCAGGTGAAAACGACGCTCGCCGACGTGGCGGGCTGCGACGAAGCCAAGGAAGAAGTGGGCGAGCTGGTCGAGTTCCTTCGTGATCCCGGCAAGTTCCAGCGCCTGGGAGGGCGAATCCCTCGCGGCGTGCTGATGGTCGGCCCGCCGGGTACCGGTAAAACCCTTATCGCCAAGGCCATCGCCGGCGAGGCGAAAGTACCGTTCTTCACCATTTCGGGTTCGGACTTCGTTGAAATGTTTGTGGGTGTCGGTGCCAGCCGTGTTCGGGACATGTTCGAACAGGCTAAAAAGCACGCGCCCTGCATCATCTTCATCGACGAAATCGACGCCGTCGGCCGCCACCGTGGCGCCGGTATGGGCGGTGGTCACGACGAGCGCGAGCAAACCCTCAACCAGTTGCTGGTGGAGATGGACGGCTTTGAAATGAATGACGGGATCATCGTCATTGCAGCCACCAACCGTCCTGACGTGTTGGACCCTGCCTTGCTGCGCCCCGGCCGCTTCGACCGTCAGGTAGTAGTTGGTTTGCCAGATATCCGTGGCCGCGAGCAGATCCTGAAAGTGCACATGCGTAAAGTGCCGATGGGCGACGACGTGAATGCTGGCGTTATCGCTCGCGGCACACCCGGCTTCTCGGGCGCCGACCTGGCTAACCTGGTGAACGAGGCGTCGCTGTTCGCGGCTCGTGCTGGCAAGCGTATCGTTGAAATGCGTGAGTTCGAGCTTGCCAAGGACAAGATCATGATGGGCGCCGAGCGCAAGACCATGGTCATGTCCGACAAGGAAAAGCGCAACACCGCGTATCACGAAGCGGGCCACGCCATCGTCGGCCGCATCGTTCCTGAGCACGACCCGGTGTACAAGGTATCGATCATTCCTCGTGGCCGCGCCTTGGGTGTGACCATGTTCCTTCCCGAGGAAGATCGTTACAGCCTGTCCAAACGTGCCCTCATCAGCCAGATCTGCTCCCTGTACGGCGGCCGTATCGCCGAAGAAATGACCCTGGGCTTCGATGGCGTGACCACGGGCGCGTCCAACGACATCATGCGTGCCAGCCAGATTGCTCGGAACATGGTGACCAAGTGGGGGCTGTCCGAGAAGATGGGCCCGCTCATGTATGCCGAAGAAGAGGGTGAAGTGTTCCTTGGCCGTGGCGGCAGCTCGCAGAACGGTAGCCTGTCGGGCGAAACCGCGAAGATGATCGACGCTGAAGTTCGCAGTATCATCGATCACTGCTACACCACCGCCAAGCAGATCCTGGCGGACAACCGCGACAAGCTCGATGTCATGGCCGACGCGCTCATGAAGTATGAGACCATTGACGCGGATCAGATCGAAGACATCATGGCCGGCAGGCCGGTGCGCGAACCTCGGGACTGGACCGGAGGCTCCGGCTCTTCCGGAACCGCGGCCAAAGGCAGCGAGCGTCCGGAGGCGCCCATCGGCGGGCCCGCCGCTCAACACTAAGGCGTCGCATGACCTCTGCGCTGTACTCGACCCGGTTACCTTGTGGTAACCGGGTTCTTGATTTATCACGTACCCATGTCATGGGTATTCTCAACGTTACCCCCGACTCTTTCTCCGACGGTGGCCGCTTCAAGGGGCTCGACCGCGCGCTGGCTCATGCCCGTGCCATGGTCGACGCGGGCGCCACGCTCATTGACGTGGGCGGGGAATCCACTCGCCCGGGCGCATCGGCGGTATCCGTCCAGGAAGAGCTGGACCGGGTGTGTCCCGTGGTCGAGGCCATAGCCGGCGAACTGGATGTAGTGATTTCCGTGGACACGTCCACGCCAGAAGTCATTACCGAAAGCGCCGGCAGGGGCATGGGCTTGATCAACGATGTGCGCGCCTTGCGCCGGCCCGGTGCGCTGGAGGCAGCCGCAGGTACCCACGCTGCGGTATGCCTGATGCACATGCTCGGCGAGCCCGGCGATATGCAAGACAATCCTTACTACACTGATCTGGTCGGCGAAGTGTCCGATTTTCTCGCCGGGCGCGTGCTGGCCTGTCAGAATGTGGGCATAGACCCGTCGCGGATTATCCTTGACCCAGGGTTCGGCTTCGCGAAAACCCATGCTCACAACCTGAGCCTGTTCAAACACCTGCAAGGCTTGCACGCGCTTGGCCTCCCGTTGCTGGTAGGCGTTTCGCGCAAAAGCATCGTAGGCCAGGCGCTGAGCAAGCCTGTAACCGAGCGGCTGTTCGGCAGCCTGGCATTGGCGGCGTTGGCCATGGCCAAAGGCGCGCGGATCCTTCGCGTTCACGACGTTGCTGAAACAGTAGACGTGGTGCGCATGATCGCAGCGGTCGACGCGGCGGAATAAGAACGAACGGAGCACCTATGAGCAAGAAGTATTTTGGCACCGACGGAATTCGGGGCCGCGTCGGTCAATACCCAATCACCCCCGATTTCATGCTCAAGCTTGGCTGGGCTGCGGGCATGGCGTTCCGCAAGATGGGCGCATGCCGGGTTCTGGTGGGCAAGGACACGCGCATTTCCGGTTACATGTTCGAATCCGCGCTCGAAGCCGGCCTCTCGGCCGCCGGTGCGGACGTGATGCTGCTGGGGCCTATGCCTACGCCAGCCATTGCCTACCTCACCCGAACCTTCCACGCCGAAGCGGGCATTGTTATCAGCGCCTCGCATAACCCGCACCACGACAACGGGATCAAATTCTTCTCCGGGCAGGGCACCAAGCTGCCGGACGACATCGAACTGATGATCGAAGAGCTGATGGATCAGCCGATGACAGTGGCCGAGTCGGGCAGCCTGGGCAAGGTATCGCGTATCAACGACGCAGCCGGCCGCTACATCGAATTCTGCAAGAGCAGTGTTCCCACAAGCACTGATTTCGCTGGCCTCAAACTGGTTGTGGATTGCGCGCATGGCGCCACCTATAAAGTCGCCCCCAACGTGTTCCGTGAACTGGGTGCCCAGGTTACCGTCATTTCCGCCCAACCCGACGGCCTGAATATCAACGAAAACTGCGGCTCCACCCACATGGAAGCCTTGCAGGCCGCTGTGCTGCTCGGCCATGCGGACATGGGCATCGCCTTCGACGGTGACGGCGATCGTGTACTGATGGTCGACCACACCGGTGCCATCGTCGATGGCGACGAGCTGTTGTTCATCATCGCCCGAGATCTCAAGGAGCGCGGGCGGCTGGAGGGTGGCGTGGTCGGCACGCTGATGAGCAACCTGGGGCTGGAGCTGGCGCTGCAGGATCACGACATTCCGTTCACGCGGGCCAAGGTGGGCGACCGCTATGTCATCGCCGAGATGTCCGAGCGCCATTGGCCACTGGGCGGTGAAAACTCCGGGCATATCGTCTGCTCCCAGCACACCACCACCGGGGACGCGATCATTGCGTCGCTGCAAGTGTTGCTCGCGCTCAAGCGTCGTGGGGAGACGCTCGCCCAGGCCCGTCACGGCCTGCGTAAGTGCCCTCAGGTACTGATCAACGTGCGTTTCGGTGGCGGGCAGGACCCAACCAGCCATCCGGCGGTGGAGCAGGCGTGCGAACGCGTGACCACGGCCATGGGGGGTCGCGGGCGTGTGCTGCTACGCAAGTCCGGAACAGAGCCGCTTGTGCGTGTGATGGTCGAAGGCGATGAAGAAGTGCAGGTTCGCCGCTATGCCGAAGAGCTCGCCAAGCTTGTTGAAGAAGTTTGCGCCTGATTTGCCATCTGAAGGCTTGCCACTGCGCTTTGTTCTGGGTAACATCTGCGCCCACTTTGACCGACGGGGTAAAGTATGCGTCGCTTGATGGTAGCTGGTAACTGGAAAATGAACGGTACCCGCTCCAGCGTAGCGGAGCTGCTCAAGGGGTTGAAAAGTCAGGAGTTTTCAGCGACAGTAGACGTCGCGGTTTTCCCGACATTCCTCCACGTCAGCGAAGCGGTTGAAGCGTTGCGAGAGGTGGGCGTTGCAGTAGGGGCGCAAAACGTTGCTACCCAGTCGGGGCCAGGTGCCCTTACCGGTGAAGTTGCAGCGAGCCAGCTCAAGGATGCAGGTTGTTCGCTTGTCCTGATAGGGCATTCGGAACGCAGGCAGATTCTGGGCGAGGCTGAAAGCGTTCTCGTTGCGAAGTTCAAGGCTGCACAAGAGGCTGGGCTGGTACCGGTGCTCTGTGTAGGCGAAACCCTCGAGGATCGCAAAGCCGAACGAACTTTCGATGTGGTCGGTGCGCAGCTCGACAGCGTCATGGACGCGCTTGGTGTAGAGGTATTCTCCCAGGCAGTCATTGCTTACGAGCCGGTATGGGCGATTGGCACAGGTTTGACGGCAACGCCAGAGCAGGCTCAGGACGTGCATCATGCGATCCGGGCCAGGCTGGCAGCCAGGAATGCTGAAGTCGCACAAGGCGTGCGACTTTTATACGGCGGCAGCGTAAAGGCGGCCAACGCGGCTGATCTGTTCCGTATGCCGGATATCGACGGGGGGCTGATTGGTGGTGCCGCCCTGAATGCAGATGAGTTCGGTGCGATCTGTCGCGCCGCGGGAAGCTGACAACATGCTGGAAAACGTCGTTGTAGTGTTTCACCTGTTGGGTGCGCTCGGGGTAGTTGTCCTCGTGCTGCTTCAGCAGGGGAAAGGTGCAGAAGCAGGAGCATCTTTCGGCGCAGGTGCTTCAAATACTGTGTTCGGAAGCCAAGGTTCCTCTACCTTTCTAAGCAAGTTTACTGGTATACTCGCTGCATGTTTCTTCTTGACCAGCTTGGGGTTAGGATACTTTGCTAAGGAAAAGGCTCACCAGTTGAGTCAGGCAGGGCTTCCAAATCCAGCAGTGCTCGAAGTACCTCAGCAAAAGCCGGCGGCAGATGATGTTCCGGTGCTCAACGAGCAGAAAGGCGGGGTGAACACTAACGATGTTCCTCCAGCTCAAGAGCAGAAGTAACGGGTTTTAAGAGTTTTGCCGAGGTGGTGGAATTGGTAGACACGCAACCTTGAGGTGGTTGTGCCCATAGGGTGTAGGGGTTCGAGTCCCCTTCTCGGTACCATATACAAGGAGCCCGCATTTTTGCGGGCTTTCTTGTTCCAGCGCTGTTGATTGACCGTTCAGGCCCGAAGCCGTATACTTTCGGGCCAGTTATGTCGCGGGGTGGAGCAGTCTGGTAGCTCGTCGGGCTCATAACCCGAAGGTCGTTGGTTCAAATCCAGCCCCCGCAACCAGTTTTAGCGGAGCCCCTGTTCAGGGGCTTTTTGTTAGCTGATCAGCACATGCGTCGCTATCCGGCGGCGTTTCCAGTGTGGGCGTTTCGCCCATTTTTTATTTGCAAAGCATGCACGAGGGGGTTCAGTTGTCGAGCAAGCTAGAACAGTTGCAGGCCCTGCTGGCCCCAGTGGTCGAGGCGCTTGGTTATCAATGTTGGGGTATAGAGTACATATCCCAGGGTCGCCACTCACTGCTACGTATTTTTATTGATAAGGAAGGCGGTGTGCTCGTCGAGGACTGCGAAATCGTCAGTCGTCAGGTCAGCGGGGTACTTGATGTCGAAGACCCGATCGCTGTCGAGTACACGCTTGAAGTTTCCTCTCCAGGCATGGATCGCCCGTTGTTTACGCTGGAGCAGTTCGCTGCCCATGCCGGCGACCAGGTAAAAATCAAGTTGCGCACGCCTTTCGAAGGTCGGCGCAATTTTCAGGGCCTGCTTCGCGGTGTGGAAGAACAGGATGTGGTGGTCCAGGTCGATGACCATGAATTCTTGTTGCCGATCGATTCCATCGATAAAGCAAACATTATTCCCAGTTTTGACTGAGACGTTTCGGGTTCTGCGTGAATCGCGGAACCCAAAGGCTTGCGAAAGGCGAGGCGTACGATGAGTAAAGAAGTACTGCTGGTTGTTGAATCGGTATCCAATGAAAAGGGCGTACCGGCGGGTGTCATTTTTGAAGCACTGGAAATCGCCCTGGCTACCGCTACCAAGAAGCGGT
Source organism: Pseudomonas sp. 3MAES_34.3B (assembly GCF_058145875.1). NCBI lineage: Bacteria > Pseudomonadati > Pseudomonadota > Gammaproteobacteria > Pseudomonadales > Pseudomonadaceae > Pseudomonas > Pseudomonas sp. 3MAES_34.3B. Next base: position 648,950 of record NZ_CM176960.1, read on the forward strand.
TCGAGGACGAAGTAGACCTGCGCGTGGCGATCAACCGCCACACAGGCAGCTACGAGACGTTCCGCCGCTGGACCGTCGTCGAGGACGAAAACTTCGACGATCCGGCCATCCAGCTGGCTGTCGACCAGGCTCAGGCCCGCAAGCCTGACTCGGTTGCAGGCGACATCATCGAGGAAAAGATCGACTCCATCGAGTTCGGTCGCATCGCCGCGCAAACCGCCAAGCAAGTTATCGTGCAGAAAGTGCGCGAGGCCGAGCGTGCTCAGGTGGTCGATGCCTACCGCGAGAGGGTTGGCGAGATCATCTCCGGCACCGTAAAGAAGGTGACTCGCGACAACGTCATCGTGGACCTTGGCAACAATGCCGAGGCGCTGCTGGCGCGTGAAGACATCATCTCCCGCGAAACCTTCCGTGTTGGCGTGCGTGTTCGCGCGCTGCTCAAGGAAATCCGCAGCGAGAACCGCGGCCCGCAACTGATCCTGTCGCGCACTGCCCCGGAAATGCTCATCGAGCTCTTCCGTATCGAAGTACCGGAAATCGCCGAAGGCCTCATCGAAGTGATGGCCGCTTCCCGCGACCCGGGTTCCCGCGCGAAAATCGCGGTTCGCTCCAAGGACAAACGCATCGACCCTCAGGGCGCCTGCATCGGTATGCGCGGTTCCCGCGTACAAGCGGTGTCCGGCGAGCTGGGTGGCGAGCGTGTCGACATCGTCCTCTGGGACGATAACCCTGCACAGTTCGTCATCAACGCAATGTCCCCGGCGGAAGTCGCGGCCATCATCGTTGATGAGGACGCGCATGCCATGGATATCGCCGTTGCGGCTGACAACCTCGCCCAGGCCATCGGCCGCGGCGGGCAGAACGTTCGTCTGGCCAGCCAGCTGACCGGCTGGACGCTGAATGTCATGACCGAGTCCGATATCCAGGCTAAACAACAGGCCGAAACCGGCGACATCCTGCGCAATTTCGTCGAGCAACTCGAAGTCGACGAAGAGCTCGCCCAGGTTCTGGTTGACGAAGGTTTCACCAGCCTGGAAGAAATCGCCTACGTGCCTTTGGAAGAAATGCTCAACATCGATGGGTTCGATGAGGAGATCGTCAATGAGCTTCGTGCTCGGGCCAAGGATCGCCTGTTGACCGCTGCCATCGCCTCCGAGGAAAAGCTCGCTGACGCCCACCCGGCCGAAGACCTGCTTTCCCTTGAAGGTATGGACGCGGACCTTGCGAAGGAATTGGCGGTACGCGGCGTAATCAACCGCGAAGACCTGGCCGAGCAGTCTATTGACGATTTGCTCGACATCGACGGCATCGACCAAGAGCGTGCCGGCAAGTTGATCATGGCCGCCCGAGCCCATTGGTTCGAGTAACTGGCGCGGCCTGAGGAGAGAAGTGCATGACGCAAGTCACGGTGAAAGAACTGGCCCAAGAGGTCGCCGCACCGGTGGAGCGCCTGTTGCAACAGATGCGTGAGGCGGGGCTACCACATACCGACGCCGGCCAGGTTGTGACCGATACCGAAAAACAAGCGCTGTTGGCGCACCTGAAAAGCAGTCACAAGGCAAAAGTGGAAGAACCCCGCAAGATTACCCTGCAACGCAAGACCACCAGCACATTGCGCGTGGCCGGCAGCAAGACCATCAGTGTCGAGGTCCGTAAGAAGAAGACCTTCGTCAAGCAAAGCCCTGAGGAGATCGAGGCTCAACAACGCCGCGAACTCGAAGAGCGCCGCGCTGCTGAAAACGCTGCTCGCGACAAGATCAACGATCAGGTCCGCCTGCGCGCTGAAGAAGAGGCCCGCAAGGCCGCGCCTGCCGCCGAGGCCAGCCAGCCCGTGGCTGACGCGGTTGCACAGGCACCAGCCGTACGTGCTCCCGAGCCGGCCGCTGCACCCGAGCGTGCGCCACAGCCGACCCAGGTCGCTGAAGTGCGCAAGCGCGACGACGCACGCCGTCCGGACAAGCCCAAGGCAACCACCGACGACGATCGTCGTGGCGACCGCAAGAACCAGCCGCACCGCGCGACGGTGAAGGAAAAGGCGCCTACTCCGCGTGCCGCCCCACGTACCACCGACGAAGAGAGCGATGGCTTCCGTCGCGGTGGCCGTGGCAAGTCCAAGCTCAAGAAGCGCAACATGCACGGCTTCCAGAGCCCGACTGGCCCGGTTGTTCGTGACGTTGTGATTGGCGAAACCATCACCGTGTCCGACCTGGCGCAGCAGATGTCCGTCAAGGGCGCTGAAGTGGTTAAGTTCATGTTCAAGCTCGGCACCCCGGTTACCATCAACCAGGTGCTCGATCGGGACACCGCTCAGCTGGTCGCCGAAGAACTCGGCCACAAGGTCAAACTGGTCAGCGACAACGCCCTGGAAGAATCCCTGGCCGAATCGCTGCGCTATGAAGGCGAAACCGTCGCTCGTGCGCCGGTGGTTACCGTCATGGGCCACGTTGACCATGGCAAGACCTCGCTGCTCGACTACATCCGTCGTGCCAAGGTTGCTGCTGGCGAAGCCGGTGGTATCACTCAGCACATTGGTGCCTACCACGTCGAAACCGACCGTGGCATGGTTACCTTCCTCGACACCCCTGGCCACGCCGCGTTTACCGCCATGCGTGCTCGTGGTGCCAAGGCGACCGACATCGTCATCCTCGTGGTGGCGGCGGACGACGGCGTGATGCCGCAAACCATCGAAGCCGTTCAGCACGCCAAGGCTGCCGGTGTACCGCTGGTTGTCGCAGTGAACAAGATCGACAAGCCGGGCGCTGACCTGGACCGCATCCGCAGCGAGCTGTCGGTGCAGGGCGTGACCTCCGAAGAGTGGGGCGGCGATACCCCGTTCGTTCCGGTCTCCGCGAAAATGGGTACCGGTGTCGACGAACTGCTCGAAGCCGTTCTGCTTCAGGCTGAAGTACTCGAGCTCAAGGCAAGCCCGGCTGCGCCTGGCCGTGGCGTTGTGGTCGAGTCCCGTCTGGACAAGGGCCGCGGCCCGGTTGCGACCGTTCTGGTTCAGGACGGTACCCTGCGTCAGGGCGACATGGTGCTGGTAGGCTCGAACTTCGGCCGCATCCGCGCAATGCTCGACGAGAACGGCAAGAACGTGAAAGAAGCGGGCCCATCGATCCCGGTCGAGATTCTCGGCCTGGACGGTACCCCGGACGCCGGCGACGAAATGAGCGTAGTGGGCGACGAGAAGAAAGCCCGTGAAGTTGCCATGTTCCGTCAAGGCAAGTTCCGCGAGGTCAAACTGGCTCGCGCTCATGCCGGCAAGCTCGAGAACATCTTCGAGAACATGGGCCAGGAAGAGAAGAAAACCCTCAACATCGTGCTCAAGGCCGACGTGCGTGGTTCTCTCGAAGCCCTGCAGGGCGCCCTGGGCGGCCTGGGCAACGACGAAGTACAGGTTCGCGTCGTGGCTGGCGGTGTAGGCGGCATCACGGAAAGCGATGCCAACCTGGCCCTTGCCTCCAACGCAGTCGTGTTCGGCTTCAACGTGCGTGCCGATGCCGGTGCTCGCAAGATCGTCGAGCAGGAAGGCCTGGACATGCGTTACTACAACGTGATCTACGACATCATCGAAGACGTCAAGAAGGCCCTTACCGGCATGCTTGGCAGCGATGTCCGCGAGAACATCCTCGGCATCGCCGAAGTACGTGACGTGTTCCGTTCGCCGAAATTCGGCGCCATCGCCGGCTGTATGGTGCTCGAAGGTATCGTTCACCGGAATCGCCCGATTCGCGTACTGCGCGAAGACGTGGTGATCTTCGAGGGCGAACTCGAGTCGCTGCGCCGCTTCAAGGACGACATGTCCGAAGTGCGCGCCGGCATGGAGTGCGGTATTGGCGTGAAGAGCTACAACGACGTGAAAGTCGGTGACAAGATCGAAGTCTTCGAGAAGGTCCAGGTAGCTCGTACCCTCTAAGCTGTACTCAGGGAAGGCCCAGCGCCCGCCCTTAACGCAACGCCCGGTCCGGCTACTCGCTGGGTCGGGCGTTTGCCGCTTTCAAGCCGCCCGCCATGCGGGGGGTCGATACAGGTAGTCTTGCCATGGCAAAAGAATATAGCCGTACCCAACGCATCGGCGACCAGATGCAGCGCGAACTGGCGCAACTCATTCGGCGCGAAGTGAAAGACCCGCGCGTGGGTCTTGTCACCATTACCGCAGTAGAAGTCACACGCGACATTGGCCACGCCAAGGTCTACATCACCGTGATGGGTGACGACGGCGGCGAACAGGTCAAGCAGAGCGTGAAGGTGCTCAACGCGGCGGGCAGTTTCCTGCGCACGCAGCTGGGCCGGGAAATGAAGCTGCGCAGCGTTCCGCAGTTGCACTTCCACTATGACGAAAGCGTGTCGCGCGGGGCGCACCTCTCTGCCCTGATCGAACGCGCGGTCGCCGAGGACAGCCAGCACGCGCCGGCCTCGCCCGAGCCCAAAGATGTGGGCGAGGACTGACAGGTGGCTCAGGTCAAGCGTATACGCCGTAACGTGAGCGGCATCATCCTGCTGGACAAGCCCCAGGGCTTTACCTCCAACGCAGCGCTGCAGAAGGTGCGTTGGCTACTCAATGCCGAGAAGGCCGGCCACACCGGTAGCCTGGACCCTCTGGCCACGGGCGTATTGCCGCTGTGCTTCGGGGAGGCGACCAAGTTCTCGCAGTACCTGCTCGATTCCGACAAGGGCTACGAGACCGTCATGCAACTGGGTGTTACCACCACCACCGCCGATGCGGAAGGTGAGGTACTGCGCGAGCGTGAGGTGACCGTCGGTCGTGCTGACATCGAAGCGGTACTGCCCCACTTCCGTGGCCCTATCCAGCAGGTTCCGCCCATGTACTCGGCGCTCAAGCGTGACGGGCAGCCGCTGTACAAACTTGCGCGTGCCGGGGAAGTAGTGGAGCGCGAAGCGCGTTCTGTTACTATTGGCAGCCTTGAGTTGCTGGCGGTAGAGCAAACCCGGGCTACGCTGGCAGTGCATTGCACCAAAGGCACCTACATTCGAACCCTGGTCGAGGATATCGGCGAGCAGCTCGGTTGCGGGGCTTATGTGGCGCAGCTGCGGCGTACACAGGCGGGGCCGTTCAAGCTCGCGCAAACGATCACCCTCGAAGCCCTGGAACAGGCGCATGCCGAGGGTGGCAACGAGGCGCTGGACCAGTTCCTCCTGCCGGCCGACAGCGGCCTTCAGGATTGGCCGCTGCTGCAGTTCTCGGAACACAGTGCGTTCTACTGGCTCCATGGGCAGCCAGTTCGTGCCCCGGAGGCTCCGGCCTTTGGTATGGTGCGCGTACAGGATCACAACGGTCGCTTCATCGGTATCGGTGAAGTGAGCGAAGACGGGCGCATTGCGCCGCGTCGACTGATTCGGTCTGAATGACCGAACGAGGGTGGCTGTCATTAGGCGCGGTCACTCCTCCTATTAAACGACAGGGGTTTCCCCTGGCCTATTGGAATCGCTTGGCGGTTCCGTGAAATGGAGAACGCCTCATGGCACTCAGCGTTGAAGACAAAGCTCGTATCGTTGGTGAATATCAGCAAGCTGCTGGCGACACCGGTTCCCCGGAAGTGCAGGTAGCCCTGCTGACCCACAACATCAACAAGCTGCAGGACCACTTCAAAGCCAACGGCAAAGACCACCACTCGCGTCGTGGCCTGATCCGTATGGTTAACCAGCGTCGCAAGCTGCTGGACTACCTGAAGGGCAAAGACGCCACTCGCTACAGCGCCCTGATCGGTCGCCTGGGCCTGCGTCGCTGATAGCGGCCCGGCCAGTGGTGTGCACGGCCTCGCGACGGTCGCGCTTGATGCGCAATCGATGCAGGGGCTGGGCAACTCAATGAGGTTGGCGACCCGTCTCTTTCGAGCCTTGTGTTCGAGAGGGGCGGGTTTCCAGCCTCAAGTTTTATGGGGCCGGTGATACCCGGGCCCAGCGTTATCCGGACGTGGTACGGGCCGAAACCCGTTGGCGCCCAACTATTCGAGGCCAGGTAGGCAACGGCTTACTGGCTTGGTACAGATTCCCCCAAGAGCAAATGGAAGGTAGGAAACCGTGAACCCGGTAATCAAGCAATTTCAGTTCGGTCAGTCGACCGTAACCCTCGAGACTGGCCGCATCGCCCGTCAAGCCTCCGGCGCCGTGCTGGTCACCGTCGACAACGACGTGACCGTGCTGGTCACCGTGGTAGGTGCCAAGCAGGCTGATCCAGGCAAGGGCTTCTTCCCGCTGTCTGTTCACTACCAGGAAAAAACCTACGCGGCCGGCAAGATCCCTGGTGGCTTCTTCAAGCGTGAAGGCCGCCCGTCCGAGAAAGAAACCCTCACTTCCCGGCTGATCGACCGTCCGATCCGCCCGCTGTTCCCCGAAGGCTTCATGAACGAAGTGCAGGTTGTCTGCACCGTCGTGTCCACCAGCAAGAAAACCGATCCGGACATCGCCGCGATGATCGGTACCTCGGCTGCCCTGGCCATCTCCGGTATTCCGTTCGAAGGCCCGATCGGCGCTGCCCGTGTCGCGTTCCATGAAAGCACCGGCTACCTGCTGAACCCGACCTACGAGCAACTGGCCGCTTCCAGCCTCGACATGGTCGTGGCCGGTACCGCCGACGCCGTGCTGATGGTTGAATCCGAAGCCAAGGAATTGACCGAAGACCAGATGCTGGGCGCCGTGCTGTTCGCCCACGACGAGTTCCAGTCGGTGATCACCGCTGTGAAGGAACTGGCCGCCGAAGCCGCCAAGCCTACCTGGAACTGGGCCCCCAAGGCCGAGAACACCGAACTGCTTAACGCCATCCGTGGTGAAGTCGGTGCTGCTGTCTCCGAGGCTTACACCATCACCGTCAAAGCTGATCGCTATGCTCGCCTGGGCGAACTGCGCGACCAGGCTGTTGCCAAATTCTCCGGTGAGGAAGGCCAGCCAACCGCCGCCGAAGTAAAAGAAATTTTCGGCGAGATCGAATACCGCACCGTTCGCGAAAACATCGTGAATGGCAAGCCGCGTATCGATGGCCGTGACACCCGCACCGTTCGCCCGCTGAACATCGAAGTAGGTGTGCTGCCCAAGACCCACGGTTCGGCCCTGTTCACCCGTGGTGAAACCCAGGCACTGGTAGTAGCGACCCTGGGCACCGCCCGTGACGCACAGCTGCTGGACACCCTGGAAGGCGAGAAGAAAGACCCCTTCATGCTGCACTACAACTTCCCGCCGTTCTCGGTGGGCGAGTGTGGTCGCATGGGCGGTGCTGGCCGTCGCGAAATCGGCCACGGCCGTCTGGCCCGCCGCAGCGTCCAGGCCATGCTGCCGGACTCCAACGTGTTCCCCTACACCATCCGCGTTGTATCGGAAATCACCGAATCCAACGGCTCCAGCTCCATGGCCTCGGTGTGCGGTGCTTCGCTGGCACTGATGGATGCGGGTGTACCGATGAAAGCCCCGGTGGCCGGTATCGCCATGGGCCTGGTGAAAGAAGGCGAGAAGTTCGCCATCCTCACCGACATCCTGGGTGACGAAGACCACCTCGGCGACATGGACTTCAAGGTTGCCGGTACCGCCAAGGGCGTTACCGCACTGCAGATGGACATCAAGATCAACGGCATCACCGAAGAGATCATGGAAATCGCCTTGGGCCAGGCCCTGGAAGCGCGCCTGAACATCCTCGGCCAGATGAACCAGGTGATCGGCCAGTCGCGTAACGAGCTGTCTGCCAACGCGCCTACCATGATCGCGATGAAGATCGACACCGACAAGATCCGTGACGTTATCGGCAAGGGCGGCGCAACCATCCGCGCTATCTGCGAAGAAACCAAGGCTTCGATCGACATCGAAGACGACGGCACGATCAAGATCTTCGGCGAAACCAAGGAAGCTGCTGAAGCTGCCCGCCAGCGCGTACTGGGCATTACCGCAGAGGCCGAGATCGGCAAGATCTACATCGGCAAAGTAGAGCGCATCGTTGACTTCGGCGCCTTCGTGAACATCCTGCCAGGCAAGGACGGCCTTGTGCACATCTCGATGCTGAGCGATCAGCGCGTAGAGAAAGTGACCGACGTGCTGAAGGAAGGCCAGGAAGTGAAGGTACTGGTAATGGACGTGGACAACCGCGGCCGTATCAAGCTTTCGATCAAGGACGTACCAGCGGCGGAAGCCTCCGGCGTCTGATCACCTGATCGATCGTAATGATGAAAGGGCCCCGCTTCGGCGGGGCTTTTTTTATCCGGTTTTCGGCGATTCATGTCCCTGCAACTTGCACGCAAATTTTCGTCAGTGATTGCAGCTTGCACGATGGCATTCCGGTGCTCTAAATCATAAGTGACTGATTTATATAGATTAATCGCCAAGCGAACCGTTGGCACGGTGACTGCAACACTACTGTCACTCAGTGGCCAACAGGCTACGGGATATCCAAAAGAACAGGAGTGACTCCCATGAAAAAACTCGCTATCGCTGCCGCAGCTGCTTCCGTCATGGCGATGGGCCTGACCAATGTCGCCTTTGCCCAAACCACTCAAGCCGCGCAATCGCCTATGGTGCTGGCAGCGGGTGAAGTGGATCAGGCCAAGGAAGCGACCTCCGATACCTGGATCACCACCAAGGTCAAATCCGACCTGGTTACCGAAAAAGGCATTCCAGGTACTGACATCAAGGTTGAGACCAACAAGGGCGTCGTTTCCCTGTCGTCGACTGTCGAACTGAGCAAGGCTCAGAAAGACACCGCCGTCATGATCACCAAGAAAATCAAAGGCGTTAAAGCCGTTTCGGCTGATGGCCTGAAAACCAACTGATCCCGGTCGGTTGTAAAAGGAAGCCCCGCAATTGCGGGGCTTTCTCGTTTCTGAAGGTTAAAGTCCGGTTGCTATGGGGCTACGTCAAGGTGCAGCAGGCTGGTCACGCGGCCATTGGGCCCAGGCGTCTCCAGGCGAGCATCAATGAGGTAAACCCGATCATCAGAAAGCTTGCCTTGGGCAACCATGAAGTCCTTGATGCTGGCGGCGCGTGCCTGGCCGAGCTGGCGCAGGAGGGTATTGTTGTCACGCCATGAGTCGATAACCGCCACCCGAAGCTTCTGCTGCCGCTCCGCTGACGCCAGCGCCTGCCAATCCGCAGGCGGTTGTTGCTTGAGGCGTGTGCGGTAGATACCTTCCAGCAGCGCCGGTTTCTCCTCGGCTGGAACGGTGATCTGCGCCGCTTGCGCCGGCACTTTCTCGCCGCGCCGCTGCAAGATCTTGTACCACATGGCCTGGTATTCCCGCTCCAGCCGTTGCATTGCAATCAGCGGCCCATCACTCGCTGCCGCGCTCGCGCCTTCTACCTCAAGGCGTAGCTCAGGCTTCTGGTTCAAGGCGCTCGCTACTTTGAGCAGATCGGCCTGAGCCTGGGCGTCCAGCTCGCTGCTGCCGGGGTCGAAGGAGACGGTGCCGAGGTCTTCACCGCCGCCGCCCTGTACCAGGCTACCGAGCAGCCTGAATGGCGCCTGAGCCGCACGGACCATCAGGTTACGCAAGGTTTGCCATACCACCGGCATCACGCTGAACTGCGGATTGTTCAAGTCGCCCGACACGGGCAGTGCAATTGAAATCCGCCCATGGCTGTCCTTGAGCAAAGCGATCGCCAGTTTGATGGGCAGGTTGACCGCATCGGGGCTGTCCACCTTCTCGCCGAGTTCCAGCTGTTCCACCACCAGGTTGTTGTCGGCTTTGAGCTGCCCCTTGGTGATCTGGTAGTGAAGGTCCAGGTCCAGCCGGCCCTTGCGAATGCGGTACCCGGCGAATTTTCCGGAGTAAGGGGTAAGCGTGGTCAGCTCTACCCGGCGGAAATGGGTGGCGATGTCCAGGCTCGCCAGCGGGTCGAACGGCCTGAGGCTGCCTTCGATCGTAACCGGCGCGTAGCGATCCACTCGGCCTTTGATGTCCACGCGCGCGGCGAGAGGGCGCTGGTTGTCGAGGGTGCCTACCTGCCCGGTGAGTTGCTGGATGGCCGTGGCGAAGTTGGGGGTAAGGCTGAAATCCGCGAAGTTGGCAGAGCCGTCGCTGAAAGCAATGCCGCCGATGCGTATGGCAAGGGGCTTCGAGGGTTCGGTGGGCGCCCGCGGTACCGGCGGAGCGGCGGGCTGCGGGACCAGCAGGTCGTCAATGTTGGTGCTGCGGTCTTCATTGATCATGAAGCGGACGTAGGGCTGCGCCAGGGTGACCTGATCGATGCTCAGCCCCTCGCCGTGACGATAGTCGATACCGTCCAGGTTCAGGCGAGCCCAGCGCAGGAAGTCCCGGGACTTGAGCGTATCCAGCGTATGCAGCTGATTCACCTGGGCCTTGCCGGTGACGGTAAACGCCAGCGGCGCGGTATTGCTCAGCGCTACGCTCAGGTCGCTGTCGAGCATGCCGCTGCGCAATTCCAGGCGCATGAAGGGCGTGATGTAGGCCTGGGCGATACGCAGGTCGATGTCCCGGGTGGTAACCGCGAACTCGCCACTCACGGGGCTCAGAGACAGTTGCCCCTTGGCCTGCAGCTTGCCTTGGCGCCCAACGCCAGTATCGATGTCCACGCGTACTGGCTGGCCATTGATGCTGTCGTAACCGCTCACCTGCACGTTCAGTGGGGCAAGGTCCAACTCAACCGGGTCGGCGGCTGACCTGTCCGCGAGGTGCACCCGGGCGTCGCTCAGGCGCGCATCGTTGAGCGTGATGCGCCACGGCTGTGCCTCGGCGGTGGGTGCGGGCGGTGGGGCAGCCGGGGCGGGTGGGTTTGGCGAGCTGAACAACCGTTGCCAGTCAAGCCGGCCATCCGCTTCGCGTGCGGCCCAGGTTTCCAATTGCTGGGCCGCAATGCTGGAAAGCGTCACATGGCGCTGTGCGAGATCGAAAGAAGCGCCCGTAACGTCCAAAGCCTTCAAGCGTACCAGGGGCTTGCCGTCGGGGCTGGCCATGGCGAAGGGTGCCAAGCTCAACCGAGCGTTGCTCACAACCACCTGGGCCTGCCAGGTCAGGTCCAGGGTGTAATCAAGACCGGCGCTCACCTGCCCCTGCTCCAGCTTCAAGGGCGCGGCGGCTTGCACGTAAGGCCACCACGTTTGCAAGGGGGCATTGGTAAGCGTGAGATGGCCCTTGGAGGTAAACGGGAAAAGCGAGAAGCGTCCGGCCCATTCCAGTTTCCCTACCAATGGGCCCCGCGCCGTCAGTTCCATTTCCGCGTCGCCCTTGGGCAGGGTGGTCAGGTGCCGAAGCTGGAAGTCCATCGCGTCGTAGGTGAATTCCACCGGTGCCTTCGAGCGGGCATCACGGAAGTGCACATAGCCTTGGCTCAGCGCCAGCGTGTCAATCGTGACGGGGAACGGCGAGTCGTCTTCGGTGGTTGCCGGCTGCTCGGCGGCGTTGGAAGGCTTGAACAACTGGGCAAGGTTGAGCGTGCCGTCTGCGGCGATCAATACCTGCACCCGGGGCTGAACCAGCTCGACGCTTGCCAGGTGTACCTGACGGCGCCACAGGCTATCGACCTGTAAATTGGCTGCCAGCCGTTGGAACCCCACCTGCTCGGCCCCTGCTTCTCCGAACCTGAGGCCGTACAGCTCCAGCTGCAGGGTGAACGGGTTGAACCGGATTTGCTCCAGGCGCGCTGGCACGGCGGCCAGCTCGGCGAGCTTGTCGTTGGTAATGCGCAGGGCAACGACCGGCGCGACCCAGAACCCCAACAGGGCATACAACGCCAGAGCAATCAGCACCCCGGCGCCGATGCGTAGCAATCTGATGGGCATGTCGGCTTCGCTTGATCAGGAAAGGTGCGTTGGAGTGTAACGCAGCCGTTGGGTTCCCGGCGGCAGCTCCAAGCCTCAAGCTTCAAGCCGCAAGTAAGAGCAATACGCGGCGCTCTTTCTTGCAGCTTGCCGCTTACAGCTTACGGCTTATCAGGGCCGTTCGATGGCCAGGGCAACGCCTTGACCGCCGCCGATGCACAGCGTGGCCAGCCCTTTCTTCACGTCCCGGCGGATCATTTCATGCAGGAGGGTAACCAGTACACGGCAGCCGGAGGCGCCAATGGGGTGCCCGAGCGCGATCGCACCGCCGTTCACGTTCACCTTGTTCATGTCCCAGCCCAGTTCGCGTGAAACCGCTAGGGCCTGGGCCGCGAATGCCTCGTTGGCTTCGATCAGGTCGAGGTCTTCAAGGGCCCAGCCAGCTTTCTCGAGGCACCGCCGTGTGGCGCTGACCGGGCCGATGCCCATGATGGCGGGGTCTACGCCGGCGTTGGCGTAGCCGGCAATGCGCGCCAGTACCGGCAAGCCAAGGGCTGCGGCTTTTTCAGCGCTCATGAGAATGACCGCGGCGGCGCCGTCATTCAGCGAAGAGGCGTTCCCGGCGGTAACCGAGCCATCTTTTTTGAACGCGGGTTTGAGCTTGGCCAGTGCTTCGACGGTGGTACCGGCACGAGGCTGTTCGTCATCGACGATCTGCAGCGGGTCGCCCTTGCGCTGGGGCACGCTGACAGGCGTGATTTCGCTATGGAAGCGGCGAGACTCGACCGCAGCGGCGGCCTTGTGCTGGGACGCCGCAGCGAAGGTGTCCTGGTCTTCCCGGCTGATGCCGTATTTCTCTACCAGGTTCTCGGCCGTGATGCCCATGTGGTAATCATTGAAGGCATCCCACAGGCCATCGCTGATAAGCGTGTCCACCATGGTGGCATGGCCCATGCGCAGCCCGGTGCGGGCGCCCGGAAGCACATAGTTGGCCAGGCTCATGCTTTCCTGCCCGCCGGCAATGATCACATCGGCGTCGCCGCAGCGAATCGACTGCGTAGCCAGGTGCAGCGCCTTCAGGCCAGAGCCGCACACCTTGTTCACCGTCATGGCCGGCACGGCTGGTGGTAAGCCTGCCTTGATGGAGGACTGCCGTGCGGGGTTCTGGCCTGCGCCGGCGGTGAGCACCTGGCCGAGAATGACCTCGTCCACCTCTGCCGGCGCCAGGCCGGTGTCGCTGAGCAACTGGCGGATCACCGTTGCCCCTAGCTCAACCGCGGAAACGGCTGCCAAGGCGCCTTGGAAACTGCCCACGGGGGTGCGCTTGGCAGCGACGATAACGACCTCTTTCATGCGCTTCGATCCTCATTGTTTTTGGCTGGCCTGGGTAGGCTGGAGATAGCGGAGTGGGCGCATGTTGGCATATTTGTATCTGTTGCGCCTACGTACGGCGCAGCACTAGCCCGGCATTCCCAAGCGTTGGCGGCATACGGACTGTGGCCCGAACAGGCCTGGGTCGCCAGGGGACGAGCGTAGATCCAGCTGCCCCAGCGCCAGGCCGGTCAGGCTGAGCACCTGACGTTCGACCCCGCGCCGGAGGGCTTCGATCATCCAGCGATTCAGCCGCGGTGACGGCTGCGGAAGAAGTCGATCAGGCCTTGAGTGGAGGCGTCTTCTGCCGGCTCCTCTACATCGCCGATCAGGCGCTGGTACACGTTCTTGCCAAGCTCCTTGCCCAGTTCCACGCCCCACTGGTCGAAGGCGTTGATACCCCACACCACGCTCTGTACGAACACTTTGTGTTCATACATGGCCACCAACGCACCCAGGCGGCGAGGGCTGATACGTTCCACCACCAGTGTATTGCTCGGCCGGTTGCCCGGGATGACCTTGTGCGGTGCAAGCCGCTCCACTTCTGCCTCTGCCACGCCCTTGGAGCGCAGCTCGGCCTCGGCTTCGGCACGGGTTTTACCCAGCATCAGCGCCTGGCTTTGAGACAGGCAGTTGGCGAACAGCCATTGATGATGGTCGGCAACCGGGTTGAAGCTCACCACTGGCACGATGAAGTCTGCGGGGATCAGCTGGGTGCCTTGATGCAGCAACTGGTGATAGGCGTGTTGCCCGTTGGCACCCACGCCGCCCCAGATCACAGGGCCGGTGTCGGTCACAACGGGAGAGCCATCCTGACGCACGCTCTTGCCGTTGGATTCCATGTCCAGCTGCTGCAAGTGCTTGGTGATGTTGCGCAGGTAATGGTCGTAGGGGAGGATCGCGTGGCTTTGCGCCCCCCAGAAATTCCCGTACCACACCCCCAGCAACGCCAACAGAACCGGCATGTTGCGCGAGAACGGGGCAGTCTGGAAATGCTGGTCCATGGTGTGTGCGCCGGACAGCAATTCCTTGAAGTTCGCCGTACCGATGGACAGGGCGATCGGAAGGCCGATGGCAGACCATAGCGAATAACGCCCACCTACCCAGTCCCACATCGGGAAGATGTTTTCTTCACGGATACCAAAGGCGACCGCGGCGGCATTGTTGCTGGATACCGCGATGAAGTGTCGGTGCAGCTCAGCTTCCGAGCCACCCTGTGCCAGGTACCAGGCCCGGGCCGCTTGGGCGTTTTTCAAGGTTTCCAGCGTGCCGAAGGACTTGGACGACACGATGAACAGGGTGGTTTCGGCCCGAAGTTTCGCCGACAGTTCATGGAATTCACTGCCGTCGATGTTGGCCAGGTAATGGCAACGCACACCTTTCTGACTGTAAGGCAGCAGGGCTTCGGAGACGAGCTCAGGGCCGAGGAAAGAGCCACCAATACCGATATTCACGACATCGGTGATTGGTTTTTCGGTGTAACCACGCCACAGGCCATCGTGGATGCGGGTAACCAGTTCGGTGATCTGCCCAAGCACCTTGTGCACTTCGGGCATGATGTTGGTGCCGCCCACCTTCAGCTTGTCACCGATGGGGCGGCGCAAGGCGGTGTGCAGGGCGGGGCGGCCTTCGGACGCGTTCAGGATCTCGCCATCGAACATCGAGTTGATCGCTTCGGACAGCTTTACCTCGTTGGCCAGCTGCACCAGCAGGTCACGGGTTTCCTTGGTGATCAGGTTCTTGGAATAGTCGAGGAACAAGCCACAGGCGCTGAGCGAGAAAGTGCCGAAGCGCTCGGGGTCGGCCTGGAAGGCTTCGCGCATGCTGAAATGCTGCATGGCGGCGCGGTGCTCTTTGAGCGCCTGCCAGGCGGGAAGGGCGGTCACGTCATGAGGATTGCGGTAGTACGCCATCTCTGCAAGTTTCCTTTTACTTGGTCAGCCTCTTGGACACTACGGGGGGCGGCCGGGTTGCTTTGTATTTGAGCTGCCAGAGCACGAGGCAGCGTTTGGCCGGAGCATCACGGTAACGCTTGTGCAGGGCGCTGTCTGCGCCTGCATCCAAGCGTTTCCGATACTATCTTATGTCACCGGAAGGTAGCAGGCGCTGTTGCGCTGTGCCCGTTAACCTTTTCCTCAGGCGGGCGGGCGCAGGCTTACCCGCAGGTTGTCGATCAACCGGGTATTGCCCAGGTAAGCGGCGGCAAGGATTACCAGCTCCACATCTTGCTCGGTTGCGGCGCGCAAGGTGTCGGCGTGGCGTATTTCCAGGTAATCGAGGCGCATGCCGCTGTCCACGATGCGCTTGCGGTGCTCGGTCATCAACCCCTGAAGGTCGCGATTGCCCTGCATGAGCGCCGTGGCGATAGCCTCGAGGCTGCGGTGGATCGCCGGCGCAATGGCACGATGTTCCACGCTGAGGTAGCCGTTGCGGGAGGACAAAGCCAGGCCATCTTCGGCGCGCACCGTGGGCTCGCCAATGATCTGCACCGGAAGGTTCAGGTCGCGCACCATCGCCTTGATCACGGCCAGCTGCTGGTAGTCCTTCTGGCCGAACACGGCGAGGTCTGGCTGCACCATGTTGAATAACTTGCTGACCACTGTGGCCACACCTTCGAAGTGCCCCGGGCGGCTGGCGCCGCACAATTCCTGGGACAGTTCGGGCACGCTGACGCGGGTTTGTGTGGATGTGCCGCCGGGGTACACCTCACTCACAGAGGGTGCGAACAGCAGGTTACAGCCCGCCTCCAGCAGCTTTTCCTGATCCGCGGCCAGTGTGCGGGGATAACTGTCCAGGTCTTCGTTGGCGCCGAACTGCAGAGGGTTCACGAAAATACTCGCCACCACGAAATCTGCGCGCTGACAGGCCTTGGTCACCAGCGCCACATGGCCGCTGTGCAGGTTACCCATAGTAGGCACGAAACCGATCCGTTTACCTTCCGCGCGCGCCCGTGCCACGGCGGCACGCAGCTCGAGTACGGTCTTTACTGTGTTCATGCGTTGAATCCGTGTTCGGGGGCAGGGAAGCTTCCATCCTTGACCGCGGCCACGTAGGCCCGCAGCGCGGCATGGATGTCGGGCTGGCCGGTCATGAAATTGCGGACGAACTTGGGCACGCGGCCGCTCAGTGACAGGCCAAGCATGTCATGAAGCACCAGCACTTGGCCGTCGGTGGCAGGACCGGCACCGATACCGATGACGGGCACGCGAACGGCCTGGGTAATCTCCGCGGCCAGTTCGCTCGGTACGCATTCGAGCAGGATCATCGCCGCGCCAGCGTCCTGCAGCGCGATGGCGTCGGCGCGCATCTGCCGCGCCTGGCTCTCGAGCCGGCCTTGCACCTTGTAGCCGCCCAGCACATTCACCGACTGTGGCGTAAGGCCCATGTGCGCGCACACCGGCACGCCGCGCTCGGCCAGCAGGCGGATGGTCTCGCCCAGCCATGCGGCACCTTCGACCTTCACCATGTGTGCGCCCGCCTGCATCAGCGCGGCGCTGTTGGCGAACGCCTGTTCGAGCGTGGCGCACGCCATGAAGGGCAGGTCGGCGAGGACCAATGCGTCGGTGTTACCGCGTTTCACACAAGCGGTGTGATAGGCCATTTCTGCGTTGGTAACGGGAAGGGTGCTGTCATGGCCTTGCAGGACCATGCCCAGGGAGTCCCCGATGAGCAGTATCTCAACCCCTGCATCACTGGCTGCTTTGGCGAAGGTAGCGTCGTAGCAGGTCAGCATTGTTATTTTTTCACCCTTGGCCTTCAGGGCGCTGAGGGTGGTCAGGGTTATCGCTGGCATGAATTCCAATCCTCGCTCGGCCTTGCCACGGGGGCGAGGCAACACATGTCTCTCGGTAGCGGTGCGCAGGCATACGCAGGGCGCGGGGGCAGGCAGCGGCCCTGCGTTACCGGTTTGTGCCTACCGGGAAGCCGGCAGGCCGCCTATAGTCGTGAGCCACCCCTGGGAAGTCAATCCAGGCGGCACACTTGGGCGTTACCGGTGTTACCGGCAGCCCCTCGGTGCTACGCCAGGTTGCCTACGCGCTCCAGGCCTTCGAAAGGGCACTCGCTCAGCAGAGAAGCCAGGCTACGGCCATCTGCCAGAATGAAGCGCTCATCGACCAGCTCGGCCAAGGGATAGAGGACGAACGGTCGGGCATGCAGGTGGTAGTGGGGCACCCGCAGCCGGGGGATGTCGATTTGCCGCTCGCCGAACAGGATGATGTCCAGGTCCAGTGTGCGTGGCCCCCAGCGTTCGGCGCGCACACGGCCCTGGCTGTTTTCGATGCCTTGCAGCGCGTCCAGCAATGCCAACGGCTCAAGGGACGTGTCCAGTGCCGCGACCGCGTTGCTGTACCGGGGCTGGCCCGGCAGCAGCGAATCGCTCATGTACAAGCCCGAGGTGCCTGCCAGCGCGCAGCCGGGCAGGTGGCTGAGGCTGTCGATAGCCTGGCGCAATTGGTCGGCGGGGGCGGCCAGGTTACTGCCCAGCCCCACGAATACCCGCTCCATGGCATTCATTCGGCGACGCTGTCGCCTTTGCGCCGGGTATTGCTGCGGCGTTTCTTGCGCACCGGTGCGCCCGCGCCAGCGGTGTCTTCCCGGCTGCCCAGGTCGCGAATCATGTTACGGCGCTCCGTGTCGGAGGCGTCCTGGTAGTCCGTCCACCATTCGCCCAGGCCGTCGGTTTCTTCACCGGCGGTTTCGCGCAATAGCAGGAAGTCGTAACCGGCGCGGAAGCGAGGGTTGTCCAGCAGGGCATCGGCACGCTTGCCGCTACGCCGCGGCAGGCGCTCCTGCATGTCCCAGATTTCCTTGATGGGCAAGGTGAAACGCTTGGGAATGGCAATGTATTGGCACTGCTCGGCGATCACGTCGTGGGCGGCTTCCTGCATGGCAGGGATCGGCGGCATGCCCTTGGCCTGCAATTGCAGGGCGCGTGCTGGCAGTGCCGGCCACAGAAGCGCCGCAAAGAGGAAGGCAGGCGTGACCGGCTTGCCCTGTTGCACCCGCAGGTCTGTGTTGACCAGCGCGTTGCGGATCAGCGTGTGCGTATAGGTAGGGTTATGTTCCAGCGCGTCGGCGCTGGCCGGGAACATCTGCTCGAACAGGTTGAGGTCCACCAGCATCTCGAACGTATCGGTTGCCTGGCCGGACAGGAACAGCTTGAGCACTTCCTCGAACAGGCGCGCGCCCGGGATGTCCTGCAGCAGCTCGGCCATTTCTCGGATGGGCAGCATGGTGTGGCGCTCGATGCCGAAGTCCAGCTTGGCGGCGAAGCGCACCGCGCGGAGCATGCGCACAGGGTCTTCCTGATACCGCTGACGGGGTTCGCCGATCAGCCGCACAAGGCGGTTGCGCACGTCGTGCACGCCGTTGGCGTAATCGAGGATACGGTCGCTGACCGGGTCGTAATACAGCGCGTTGATGGTGAAGTCGCGCCGTTGCGCGTCTTCTTCCAGGGTGCCGTAAACGTTGTCCCGCAGGATCAGCCCGCTTTCGTTGCGCGACGAATGATGGCTGGTAGCCGTTTCGTCGTCTTCCGGATGGTTGGCGCGGAAGGTCGCGACTTCGATGATCTCGCGGCCGAAATGGATATGCACGAGCTTGAAGCGCCGGCCGATGATCCGGGCGTTGCGGAATTCCGCACGGATCTGCTCGGGCGTGGCGCTGGTGGCAACGTCGAAGTCCTTGGGGGTGATATTGAGCAGCAGGTCGCGCACACAGCCGCCTACCAGGTATGCCTGATACCCGGCTTGCTGCAGGCGTTCGACGATGCCTACGGCGTGGCGGCTGAACTGCTGACGCTGCAGGCCATGGGTGCCGCTGTTCAGCACTTCGGGCGTGCTACGTTGATGGTGGACCTGACGGGCCGGGGGACGAAAAGACTGGAACAGCTTCTTCAGCATGGGATGCACTGTATGAAGGGATGATCGGTCATACCAGGAGTGACCGCATGATGGGCGGGGATTCTAGCATTTAGTGACGGGATGGTGTAGGAGGCCGCGAAATGGGCTGGTGCGGACACGACAAGGGGAGCCGAAGCTCCCCTGCAAAGTCGTTGCTTGCTCGTTTTTATTGTTACGCGGGCTTTTTGTTTTTGTTGAGTGCCCAGCCCTTCAGGCGTTTTGCCAGGGGCTTCTCCCAAAAGGGGAGCAAAGAGCAAACGGATTGCTTTGAACGCCGTATTGTGACGACCCGTGGGTCCAACCAGTTCAGGCACTGCTGTAGCGCAGTTTTTGTTGTTCTCGGCCTGGTCGCGGAAAATCCGAAACAATACCTCTCCAAAAGAATCAGTTAGCTACGCCTCATGCCGTCTTGTTTTTGTTATGCGTGAGTCGATTCGTGTTGTTTTTATTATGTGTCTTGGCGCTTGTTGTTGTTCTTGTACCGTAGATATAGCAGATGCTGTGCCAACTTTTAAAAACCCTTTATTTTCAAGGGGTTGAGCTGAAAGGTAGTGGTTTGCCAGGTGCGCTACAGCGAAAAATCGTTACCGTATACCCCGGCTTTGTTACGTGATGTGCCGGGGCGGTAACACCTTCTCAGCCTTCGTTGGCTACGCTGGATTTGCGGCGGGGGATGCCCAACCGCTGCCGGCGCTCCCACAGGCACTTGCGGCTGACCCCCAGCTTGCGGGCCAGCTCTGTTTCGGTCATGTGGTCCTGGTGCTCGAGCACGAAATGCTGGAAGTAGTCCTCCAGCGAAAGGTCCTCGGTAGGCTCATGGTTGTTCGATGGCTGGGCAGCGCTCGCCGCCGGGAAGTCATCGTCCTCATCCAGGCTGCCCAGCTCGATGTCTATGCCCAGCAGGTCAGCGGAAATCTGATTACTCTCGCTGAGGATCACCGCCCGTTCCACTGCGTTCTCCAGCTCGCGGACGTTGCCGGGCCAGCCGTAGTGCCGAATGGCGCTCTCGGCGTCGGGCCCGAAGCGAACCCCGTCACGGCCGGCGCGCGCGGCCTGCCGGGCGAGGAATACGTTGGCGATTTCGATCACATCGCTGCCACGCTCACGCAGCGGCGGCAGCTTCAGGGCAATCACGTGAAGGCGGTAGTAAAGGTCTTCGCGGAACTGGCCAACCTTGGCGAGGCTTTTCAGGTCTCGGTGGGTGGCTGCGATCAAGCGCACATCCACCTTTTGTGACTGCACCGAGCCTACCCGGCGAATCTCGCCTTCCTGCAATACGCGCAGCAGGCGGGCCTGCGCTTCAAGGGGCAGTTCGCCGATCTCGTCGAGGAACAGCGTGCCGCCGTCTGCAGCTTCTACCAGGCCCGCGCGGCCTGCGCTGGCACCGGTGAACGCGCCTTTTTCATGGCCGAACAGCTCGGATTCGATCAGGGTTTCCGGGATGGCCGCGCAGTTCACCGAAATCATGGTCGCCTTGGCGCGCCGTGACAGGTTATGCAGCGCGCGCGCGACCAGTTCCTTGCCGGTGCCGGATTCGCCCTGGATCAGCACGTTTGAATCCGTAGGCGCCACTTTGCGGATTTTCCCGTACAGGTCCTGCATGGGCGGGCAGGAACCGATGATGCCGATCTCACCCTGAGGGTTGCCTGCCAGCTTGTCGTTACCGCGTGGCGCGGCTTTTTGCGGATCACCGGCCGAGGCGGGCCCTTGGCGCTCGCGGAGAATCCGTGCCACGGCTTGAAGCATTTCGTCGTGGTCGAAAGGCTTGGCGATGTAATCCACCGCGCCCATCTTCATGGAATCCACGGCGGAGCGCAGGCTGGCGTAGCTGGTCATGATGAGCACCGGCCGGCCTTCGCCATGGCGGATCAGCTCGGTGCCCGGTGCGCCTGGCAACCGCAAGTCACTGATGATGAGGTCGAACGAGGCAATGGTGAAACGTTCCTGTGCTTCCTGCACAGACCCCGCTTCGCTGACCTGGTACTGATTCCGTTCAAGCAGGCGACGCAAGGCAGAGCGAATAATGGTTTCGTCTTCGACGATGAGAATGTGCGGCATCTGATTCGGTTCTCTCGACGGTCTCAGTTAACGGCGGACGTCGCTTCGACGTGGCGTGGCAGGGTTACCCGGATACGGGTTCCGATTTGCTTTTCTAGGTCAGCCGGGCTGTCGATGGTGATTTGCCCATAATGCTCCTCCACAATGGAATAGACCAGCGCGAGGCCCAGCCCCGTGCCTTCGCCCGGATCCTTGGTAGTGAAAAAGGGTTCGAACAGCCGATCCATGATGTTTTTGGGAATTCCGGTGCCTTCGTCTTCGACGATCAGGTCTACGGTGTGTTCGCTGGCGTCGCTGCGCACCCGCACGGCGCTGCCGGCCGGCGAGGCATCCCGGGCATTGGACAGCAGGTTGATCAGTACCTGGGCCAGGCGCTGGGGATCGCCTTCGGCCCAATGGTCCGGGTCACAGAGGTTGTAGAACTGCACCTCGAAATTGCGCCGGTTGAGGGCCAGCAGGCCGATCGCATCCTGGGCGACCTCGGCCAGGTTCACGGCTTCTTCGCTGTTCTGATGGCTACCGGCGTGAGCAAAGCTCATCAGCGACTGGACGATGCGCGACACCCGCTTGGTCTGCTCGAGTATCTGGTTGGAAAGCTCGGTGATTTCGCCATCCTCCTCGCGCTCTTCGCGCAGGTTTTGCGCCAGGCAGGCAATGCCGGTGATCGGGTTGCCGATTTCATGGGCAACACCTGCGGCCAACCGGCCAATACTCGCCAGCCGCTCGGAATGCACCAGTTTGTCTTCGAGCATCTGTGTGTCTGTGAGGTCCTCGACCAGAAGTACCAGGCCGCTGTTACCCGGGGCGAGCGGCTCGTCGATCGCTGCTTTGTGAAGGTTGAGCCAGCGGATCTGCCCATCCAGTGCCAGGCGCTGCTTGTGCAGGTGTTCGTCTGTGCCTTCGATGAAGCTTTGCAGCAGTTCGTGCCAAGGCTCGCTGATGGTGGCCAGGCGCGAGCCCACCACACGCTGCGCCGAAATACCGGTGAGCTCTTCCATGGCCTTGTTCCACATCAGGATTTCCCTATCCTTGGCCAGTGAGCACACCCCCATGGGCAGCTCCTGAAGCGTTTGCCGGTGGTAGCGGCGCAGGGCATCGAGCTCGGCGGCAAGGCCGGTGAGGCGAGAGTGATAGTCCTCCAGCCGGCTCTCGATAAAATGTATGTCTTCGGTGACATAGGTTTCGCCGCCGGACTTGTAGGGCAGAAACGTCTCGACGATATCCTGGGCAACGCTGGGGCCCATTAGGCCTGACAGATTGGCCTCGATACGGTCGCGCAAGCGGCGCAAGGCGTAGGGGCGGCGTTCGTCGAATGGCAGATAGAGGTCGCGCAGCGCTTGCTCCACCTCCTTTTGCGCGGCGCGTGCGCCCAGCGGCTTGGCCAGTTGGGTCGCAAACTCCTGCGGGGATGCCGCGTGCAGCTCGCGCCGTTGCGGGCGCCGAACGTTGTCCACTGCGCAGGCCTCTGCGGCGCTGATTTCCTCGGCGCTGGCATCGGTGAACACCGACACGAGCGTAAACAGCAGTACGTTGGCGGCCAGCGACGCAATGGCCGCCATGTGCCAGCTGGTATCGTCCAGCACATAGATCATGTCCAGCACGGGGATATAGAACCCGTCCACGTCGCCCACCAATGGCATCAACATGGTCAGCGACCATACCGCCACGCCGGCAAGCAGCCCGGCGATAAAGCCACGGCGGTTGGCTGTGGGCCAGTACAGCACTGACAGCACGCCGGGAAGGAACTGCAAGGTCGCTACAAATGCCACGATCCCCAGGTGGGCGAGGTCTTGGCGCGTGCCGAGCATGAGATAGAAAGCGTACCCCGCCATGATGATGGCCACGATCAGGCCGCGACGGGTCCATTTCAGCCAACGGTAGATGCTGCCCCCCGCGGGAGGCTGGTACAGCGGTAACACCAGGTGGTTGAGCGCCATGCCGGAAAGCGCCAGGGTGGTCACGATGATCAGGCCGCTAGACGCCGACAACCCGCCCACATAGGCCAGCAAGGCGAGCGCCTTGTTGTTGGCTGCGATGCCAATGCCAAGGGTGAAGTATTCCGGAGAGGTGGTGGCACCCAGGCGTAGCCCCGCCCAAAGGATCAATGGCACGGCCAGGCTCATCAACAACAGGAACAACGGCAAGCCCCAGCTGGCGCTCACCAATGCTCGGGGATTGAGGTTCTCGGTAAAGGCCATGTGATACATGTGCGGCATTACGATCGCAGAGGCGAAGAACACCAGCAGAAGGGTCCGCCACGGGCCTTCCTGAAGCGGCGTATGCAGCGCCGCCAGCGCCATCTGGTTCTGCAGCAGCCACAGCTCCAGTTCATGAGGGCCGCCGAACACGCCATACAGCGCGTACAGGCCCAGCCCGCCCAGGGCGATCAGCTTGATGATGGATTCGAAGGCGATAGCGAATACCAGCCCTTGGTGCTTTTCCCGTGTGGCGATATGGCGTGAGCCAAAGAAAATCGTGAACAGGGTGATCAGCGCGCAGAAGCTCAAGGCTACCCGGTCCTTGACCGGCTCCTGGGTGAGAATGCCGATGGAGTCCGCCACGGCCTGTATCTGCAGCGCCAACAGAGGCAACACCCCTACCAGCATGAACAGGGTGGTAAGCGCGCCGGCCCAGGTGCTGCGAAACCGGAAGGCAATCAGGTCTGCCAGCGAAGAGAGCTGGTAGGTACGGGTGATTTTCAGAATGGGATACAGCAATACCGGCGCCAGCAGGAAGGCGCCCGACACGCCCAGGTAACAGGCCAGGAAGCCGTAGCCATATTCGTAGGCCAGCCCTACGGTGCCATAGAACGCCCAGGCGCTGGCATACACGCCCAGCGATAACGTGTAGGTAAGGGGGTGCCGGATAATCGAACGAGGGATCATGCCTCGCTCGCTCACCCACGCCACGCCGAACAGCACCAGCAGGTAGGCGGCGCTGATCAGGATCATCTGGGTAAGGCTAAAGCTCATCGGCATCTCTCTGGCTTTGCAGGATAAAGGTGACCACGATGAGGATCAGCCATAGCAGGTAGGGGCGGTACCAGGCGCCGGTGGGTTCTATCCACCAGTCCATGATGGCCGGCGAAAACAGATAGATGCCAACGACCAGCAGCAACACCAAACGATAGATATACATGCTGGCCTCTTCACTTCCCGGTCGGCTTCAGACGTACCCCGGCGGGGTGCCGGGATGGTAGCGGATGCCTGCCTGGCTGCCTACAGCGCCAGGCACGCGGCGCATCAGAGGAGCGAGGCTTCAGCGAGCGTGCGCACGCGAGGCAGTGCATCGACGCTCCAATGGCTTGCCGCCCACTGAAGTATCTCCCTGGGCTGCGCGCTTTGCAGTTCGGCGGGCGGTTTCTGGCCCAGTGTGCGCAAGGCGCGTAATAGCTGGCTTCGGGCGTCTGCCGCGGTGAGCGGTGCCGAGCGGTAGCTTTTGCCCAGCTTGTGGCCGTCTGGCTGCACCAGCAGCGGCACATGCAAGTACGTAGGCGAGGGAAGGCCCAACAGCTCCTGAAGGTATAGCTGACGGGGCGTGGAATCGAGCAGGTCGGCCCCACGAACGATGTCCGTGACTTGCTGGTCGCCGTCATCGATCACCACCGCCAACTGATAGGCGTATAGGCCGTCGCGTCGGCGGATGATGAAATCGCCCACTTCCGTACCCAGGTGCTGCTCGAAATGGCCCTGCAGACGGTCCTGGAAGCCATAGCGCAGCTCGGGCACTCGCAGGCGAATGGCCGCGCCCTCTGGCGAGTGGCCTGCATTGCGGCAAAAGCCTGGGTAAACGCCGGCATAGGGCTCCAGTGCCTTGCGTGAACAGGTGCAGGCGTAGGCCAGGCCCTGTCGCAGCCAGTGATCGATGACCGCTTGGTACCTGCTCGAGCGTTCACTCTGGTAAAGCACCGGGCCGTCCCACTCAAAGCCGTAGGCGTGCAGGGTTTCGAGAATGGCGGCTTTGGCGCCTGGCGCTTCGCGCGGAGGGTCGATGTCTTCCATGCGTACAAGCCATTGGCCACCTTGGGCGCGGGCATCGGCGAACGAAGCAAGGGCGGCTACCAGCGAGCCGAAATGAAGCAAGCCACTAGGCGTAGGGGCGAAGCGACCTGTGCGCGAGGAATTCATGAGGAGATGGCCGAAGGGATGCCGTTATACCGGCCAAACAGGGGCGCGCGGCTGGAGCGCCCCCGACTCAGATCACTTGCCGACCTGTTTTTCCTTGATTTCAGCGAGGGTTTTGCAATCGATGCACAGATCAGCGGTTGGGCGCGCCTCAAGGCGGCGAATCCCGATTTCGATCCCGCAAGAGTCGCACCAGCCGTATTCTTCGTCTTCAATCAACTGCAGGGTTTTGTCGATCTTCTTGATCAGCTTGCGCTCGCGGTCGCGGGCCCGCAGTTCAAGGCTGAACTCCTCTTCCTGGCTGGCACGGTCTGCCGGGTCCGGGAAATTGGCTGCCTCGTCCTTCATGTGGTCCACGGTGCGGTCGACTTCCTGCATCAATTCTTGTTTCCATTGATTCAGGATTTGCGTGAAATGAGCTCGCATCGCTTCGCTCATGTACTCCTCGCCCTTTTTTTCCTCATAGGGTTTGAAGCCGCGAACAAGCTCGGGACTGTTTTGCTGGTTTTCATTGGTGGGCATGAATGACCGCCTCTCGCTCTTCTAATCCACTGCGCGGGATGATCCATCTCCGGCGCCCGCCGGCCCCGCGACTGCAAGCGGGCGAACTTACCAGATCGAATCCGGGTGCGCCACTCCCGGTTGTCTAGCCTGATTTGCTGCTGCAACGCGGTTGGACAACCGGGACGGCGGTTCATTCAACTACGCCCCGAAAGCGCGCATTTGCGGGCAGGCTTGCCGTAGAATCGTCGCTCTGCCAGGCAACTCGAGACCGCGTCATGGCCAAGCCTTACAGCGCGCGCAGCCGCGCGATCGAACCCTTCCATGTGATGGCCCTGCTGGCTCGCGCAAACGAGCTCCAGGCAGCCGGCCATGACGTGATTCACCTGGAAATCGGCGAGCCGGACTTTGTCACCGCCGCCCCCATTGTGGCGGCGGGGCAGGCTGCGCTTGCCGCCGGCCATACCGGCTACACCGCCGCACGGGGGCTGCCGGCGCTGCGCCAGGCCATCGCCCGGCTTTATGGCCAGCGCTACGGGTTAGACATCGATCCGGCGCGGATCATGGTAACCCCCGGCGGCTCTGGCGCGCTGCTGCTTACCAGTGCCTTGCTGGTTGACCCGGGCCAGCATTGGCTGCTGGCAGACCCGGGCTATCCGTGCAATCGCCATTTTCTCAGGCTGATCGAGGGCGAGGCGAAGCTAGTGCCCGTAGGGCCTGCGGACCATTACCAGCTCAACTCGCGGCTGGTCGCCGAGCACTGGGATGACCGTTCGGTGGGGGCTTTGGTGGCCTCGCCGGCCAATCCCACGGGCGCCGTGCTTGGGCTGAGCGAACTGAAAGCATTGAGCGAGGCGCTGGACGCGCGGGAGGGCCACTTGGTGGTGGATGAAATCTACCATGGCCTTACCTATGGCATGGATGCACACAGCGTGCTCGAAGTGAACAATGAGGCCTTTGTGCTCAACAGCTTCTCCAAGTACTTCGGCATGACCGGCTGGCGGCTGGGCTGGCTGGTGGCGCCTGAAGCCGCCGTGCCAGAGCTGGAGAAACTGGCCCAGAACCTTTACATCAGTGCCCCGAGCATCGCTCAACACGCCGCGCTGGCCTGTTTCGAGCCCGCCACGCTGGAGATCCTCGAAAGCCGCCGCGAGGCGTTTCGACAACGGCGAGATTTTCTTCTGCCGGCCCTGCGCGGGCTGGGGTTCGACATTGCAGTGGAACCCCAAGGGGCATTCTACCTGTACGCGGATATCAGCCGCTTCGGCGGCGATGCCTTTGCGTTCTCCCGGTTCTTCCTTGAAGAAGAGCACGTGGCGTTCACGCCAGGCCTGGATTTTGGCCGCCACCTGGCGCGCCAGCATGTGCGCTTCGCCTATACCCAGGCGTTGCCGCGGCTGGAGCAGGCCGTTGAGCGGATTGCCCGTGGCCTGCAACGGTGGCAAGGCTGATGCGCTTCGATCCGCCTCTGGAGCCTGCCACCCTGCTGCGCCGCTACAAACGTTTTCTGGCAGACATCGAACTGGCAGACGGGAGCCAGCTTACTGTGCATTGCCCGAACACCGGCTCGATGCTCAACTGCATGGCGCCTGGCTGCCGGGTATGGTTCAGCCGCTCGACCGACCCTTCGCGCAAGCTGCCCGGCACCTGGGAAATCGTGGAAACGCCCCAAGGGCGCTTGGCCTGCATCAATACGGGGCGAGCCAACCGGCTGGTGGAGGAAGCGTTGCTGGGAGGGATGATTCCGGAGCTGGCGGGGTTTACCCAGCTGCGCCGCGAGGTGCGGTATGGCGAAGAAAACAGCCGGGTAGACTTTCACCTTGGCTTTGCATCAAGCGAAGCCTACGTGGAGGTGAAAAGCGTAACCCTGGGTTTCGAAGGCACCACAGTGGCGGCCTTTCCCGATGCCGTGACCCAGCGGGGAGCGCGGCACTTGCGTGAGCTGGCCGCGCTGGCCAGGCGCGGCGTGAGGGCAGTACAACTTTTTTGCGTCAATCTGACCGGCATCGAGAGCGTTCGCCCCGCCTGGGAAATCGACGACACCTATGCCCAGGCGCTTCGGCTCGCCGCCAGCGAGGGGGTAGAGGTGCTTGCCTACGGCGTACACCTTACGCCGGACGAAGTGTTCATAGACCGCCGGCTCAGCCTTCAGCTGGATTGAGCAGGGCACATTTTCACAGGCAAAAAAAGACCCGGCAAGAGCCGGGTCAATAACCGTGATTAGCCTGATGAGGAGATAAGCTGAGTCCGAACCACCGGGCTGCTTATCGGCTGATCTCGCGACCAGTTGTGCTAATCATAACTATTCTCATTTGAGAGTCAAGTGCATTTTCGCAGGTTTATTGCGGGTCCAGGCCGGATCCCGTGAGCTGGCGGTTTAACACATTGATTTTCTTGGCCATGCTCTCGATAAGGCTGTGTGCAATTTTTGGATTGGACTGCGTCATCGCGAGGAATTGGTCTTTGGGGATCATCATCACCGTACAGGCGGTGCTCGCGATCACGGTAGCCGTGCGCTTCTCCTCGGTGAACACTGCCATCGCGCCGAAAATTTCCTCTTTGGCAACATCTCCCACCTTCAGGCCGTCGACGAATACCTCCGCGTGGCCGTCAATGATGATGAACACATGATCGGGTTCATCTCCCTGGCGGATGAGCACTTCACCAGCGGCCACGTGCTTGAAGCCACTGGCGCTTCGGTATTCGGGCTGTTTCAGACGGGTAACGGCTTCGGCGAGCAACCAGGCGTGCCCTCCCAGGTAATCGGCGAGCTGTTCGCTTTTACCCGAAGCGCCAATGTGAGCCAGGGCGGCGGCGCGATCAAAAGGAACAAGACGCAGGAGCGCCTGGGCGCGGTAGCGGCATTCCAAGCCCTTGGGGGCAGCGGCCAGGTTGAGCACATCACCCTCGCTGAGGTAGAACAGATTACGGTCGTTCAAGGCCACCTGCACAAGACCGGCCTCGATCAGATAAAGCTGATCGGGCCGGATATGCGATTCAAGGAGCGTGTCAGCCGGTAATTCCAGCGGCGAATCACTGGCCGGCGCGCCTTCCAATAGCCGGGAAGGCAGCCCCTGCAACCGTGTGATCCATTCTTCGGCGTAGGCCGATTGCTCCCCAACTAGATACATGATTCATTCTCAGCGTGCGCGCTTGGCGCGTGGTCAGTTGTTCGGGCGAGGCGAAGGCAAAGCGTTGAAGGCCTTGTTCAAGGCTTCCTTGCGCTCGGCGGGCAAGTCACTCCAGTGAACCCCTTGGAGCGCGCCTTCGATGGCATAAAGCAGCACTTTGGAAGCCCGGAAGCCTCGGGTTCTTACAGCGCGATAAGCGTCCACGGCACCCAGCCGACGCAGGTCGGCTGCGCTGTGGATGCCAACAGCGTGAAGCCATTGGGCGGAGGTCTTGCCCAGGTTTTGCAGTTCCTGCAGCTCGTCGTTCATCCAGGCTCCTAATCAGGGGGCTGTCCCCTCCAGCGGACTTTAGCCGAGGGTCATTTGGTGCGATACCGAAGCCGGGTTCCGAAATTGACGGACATCAGGATTTCGTCCGCGCTCAGTTCCGGCGGGAAATACGCCCCGGAGATTTGCGCATGGGCGAGCGAGGCGCCTTCCAGGCACGCGTTGCGGAAATCTATGCCCCTGAGGTCGGCAGAGCGGAAGTAGGCGTCGCTGAGGTTCAGGCCGTCTGCATCCAGGTTGCGCAGGTCCAGGCCTCGGAAGTCTCCCCCAGTGAAGTCCACCGCCCCCTCGCGGCGCTTCGCCTCATTGAAGGCCTCGATCTGTTCTTCCCTCACGAGTGCGAAAAGGGGCGAATCGATCAATTTGGGCTGGGTCATGGCAGCGTCTCCGTTGGGAAGGTGGCGCCATCATAATGACACCACCTGAAAGCCGAAGGTGTGGACTGGTTCACGCGCTGTCGACGTTAGAGGCCCGGCAGTCGGCGACGGATCGCCTCGACCACGCCGTCCACGCTGCTGGCGTCATGGGTATTGACGGCTTTTGCCGCCAGGCGCTCCTCTCCGGAGAGGGGGTCCCGGCTCTGGGATTGTGCCGCAATCACGTCCAGCGTGGCATCGGAAGGGTCAGGGTTCGGCTGCGCCTGGCGTTGGGCCAGCCAGCTTTCGATCACTGCCTGGGGAGCGCTGCAATCCAGAATGAAGAAAGGCACCGCCTGGGCCTGGGCAACCGCCTGCGCTGCGGCACGCTGTGACTGCTTGAGGTAGGTGGCGTCGAGCACTACCGGAAGGCCTGCGCCCAGTATCTGCCCGGCCAGCGCGTGCAGTTTGTGGTAGGTCGCTTCGCTGGCCTGCTCGCTATAGAGCGCATCGGTGTCCACTTCAGCGTAGAGGCGCTTTCGCTCTACATCCGAGCGCAGGCGAATGGCGCCCAGTGCTTCGACCAGCCGTAGTGCCACATGGCTCTTGCCCACGGCGGACACACCACTGGTGATGGCCAGGAAGCGGGACGGGATGGCGCTGTAGCTTTCTGCCAGCGTGGCGTAGTTCCGGTATTGGCGCAGCGAGGTTGCGCGCTGCAGGCCATCGGCGTTGGCCGGCATGCTGAACAGCGCGACCTTGGCCCGCACCATGGCGCGGTAAGCCTTGTAGAAATTGAGCAGCGGCAGGCCTGCGTAGTCGCCGGTGATCTCGAGGTATCGGGTGACCAGCCTGCGGGACAGGCACTTGAGGCCGCGGTCTTCGAGGTCCATGGCAAGGAAAGCGATATCCGCGTACACATCCGTGAAGCGGAAGGGCTCGTTGAACTCGATGCAATCGAAGATCACTACCTTGCCATCAATGATCGTTGCGTTGCCCAGGTGAATATCCCCGTGGCATTCACGGATGAACCCTTCGGCCTTGCGTGCCTGCAGCAGCGGCAGGAGGCGGTCGTACTCCGCGCTCGCCCAGGCCTGCAGTGCGTCCAGCTGCATGAGGTCGGCGCGGTCGGACAGGAACGGCCGAACCTGTTCGAAATTCTGGCTCACCGGGGCCATCACGCTTTCAGGCGTACCCTCGCTGCGCTCCAGCGGAACCCGCGGTGCGGCCAGGTGGAATTCGGCGATTTGTTGCGCAAGCGCATCGATATGGTCGTTGCCCAGTTCGCCATTGCCCTGGAGCGTACTCAACAGCTGGCTTTGCGGGAACTGGCGCATTTTCAAGGCGTATTCGATCGCCGGGCCTTCGCCACCCAGGGCCGGAGCCTGTTCGCTCCCGGTTACGCTCAGCACGTCCAGGTAAAGCCCCTCGGTCAGTCGCTGGTTGA
This sequence comes from Pseudomonas sp. 3MAES_34.3B, assembly GCF_058145875.1. NCBI lineage: Bacteria > Pseudomonadati > Pseudomonadota > Gammaproteobacteria > Pseudomonadales > Pseudomonadaceae > Pseudomonas > Pseudomonas sp. 3MAES_34.3B. The sequence continues at coordinate 679,884 of NZ_CM176960.1, forward strand.
GCCGCAGTTCTTCCTGGCAAAAGTGCTGGCGCGCTGCCAGGGTGGTGAAATCCAGAAAACCGAAATTCACTGGCTTCTTGATCTTGTAGGCGTAGGGGCCGGTCAGGATGACCCAGGAAATATGTGTTTCGATCAGCTCGAACGCTTCAACCGGGTGAGGGTAAAGCGCCGGGTTCTGCAGCGCGGCAACGAGGGCTTGACTCACGGAAAATCCTTATGCGGTCGAGGGGCATTGCCGTTCATTATGGCGGCTACCGCCGGTGCTGCAAACCGTAACAACGTTTCTGTTTGTGGGGGGGCAAACTGCGTATAATCCGCCGCCATGACTCGTAGCCGATCCCCCCGCAAACCCTCTCGCCCCGCTTCAAATCGCGCCCGCACGTGGCTCGGCTGGCTGCTCAAGCTCAGCCTGGTCGGCCTTGTGGCGCTGGCTGGCGTTGCCATTTACCTCGATGCCGTGGTGCAGGAGAAGTTTTCCGGCAAGCGCTGGACCATCCCCGCCAAGGTGTATGGCCGGCCGCTCGAATTGTTCGTGGGGCAGAAGCTCGAGCTCAAAGACTTTCTCACCGAGCTGGACGCCCTTGGCTATCGCCGCGTCAATGCCGTGGATGGCCCCGGGCAGGTTGCGGTGGCTGGCAATACCGTCTCGCTCAATACCCGAGGGTTCCAGTTCTATGAGGGGCTGGAGCAAGCCCGGCCGGTGCGCGTGCGCTTCAATGGCGACTACGTTGGCGACCTGGCCGGCAACGGGGGCGAAAAGCTCCCCGTGGTGCGGCTCGAGCCATTGTTGATCGGTGGCATCTATCCGAAAAACCTTGAAGACCGGATTCTCATAAAGCTCGATCAGGTGCCGCCCTTCCTGATCGACACCCTCGTGACCGTAGAGGACCGCGACTTCTACCACCACTTCGGTGTATCGCCCAAGTCCATTGCGCGGGCGGTATACATCAACGCCTCCTCGGGGCAGATGCGCCAGGGCGGCAGTACCCTCACGCAACAGCTGGTGAAGAACTTCTATCTCACCAACGAGCGCAGCCTCAGCCGCAAGCTGACCGAAGCGATGATGGCGGTGCTGCTCGAGCTGCATTACAGCAAGCAGGAAATCCTCGAGGCTTACCTGAACGAAGTGTTCATTGGCCAGGACGGGCAGCGGGCCGTGCACGGCTTCGGCCTGGCCAGCCAGTTCTTCTTCAGCCAGCCCCTGTCAGAGCTCCGGTTGCATCAGGTTGCGTTGCTGGTCGGGATGGTGAAAGGCCCCTCGTATTACAACCCTCGTCGCTACCCCGAGCGCGCGCTGGAACGCCGTAACCTGGTGCTCGACCTGCTGCAGGAACAGGGCGTGGCCACCCCTGAGGCTGTGGCTGCCGCCAAGAAAATGCCCTTGGGGGTTACCCAGCGCGGTAGCCTGGCAGACAGTTCGTTCCCGGGCTTCCTTGATCTGGTCAAGCGCCAGCTGCGGGAGGATTACCGGGATGAAGACCTCACTGGCGAAGGCCTGCGAATATTCACCAGTTTCGACCCCATCCTGCAGATGAAAGCCGAAGCGGCCGTCAGCGAGAGCTTCAAGCGCTTCTCGGCCCGCAAGGGCGGTGACGCGATGGAAACCGCAATGGTGGTGACCAATCCGGAAAGTGGTGAGGTACAAGCGTTGGTCGGTAGCCGCCAGGCAGGCTTTGCCGGCTTCAACCGGGCCCTGGATGCGGTGCGGCCCATCGGCTCGCTGGTGAAGCCGGCGATCTACCTCACCGCCCTTGAAAAACCCAGCCAGTACACGCTTACCAGCTGGATCAAGGATGAGCCCTTCTCGGTGAAGGGCGCTGATGGGCAGGTGTGGTCGCCGCAGAACTACGAAAAAGGCTCCAACGGCACCATCTTCCTTTACCAAGGGCTGGCGCATTCCTACAACCTCTCCAGCGCTCGCCTCGGCCTTGATCTCGGCATTCCGAATGTCTTCAAAACCCTTGGCAAACTGGGCGTGGATGTGAACTGGCCGGCGTACCCTTCCATGTTGCTGGGCGCAGGCGCGCTCACGCCGATGCAGGTGGCGACGGTTTATCAAACCATTGCCAACGGTGGCTACAACACGCCGATGCGGGGTATTCGCAGCGTGTTGACCGCCGAAGGCCAGCCGTTGAAACGTTACCCCTTCCAGATCCAGCAGCGTTTCGATCCAGGCAGCATTTACCTGATCCAGACCGCGATGCAGCGTGTGGTGCGCGAAGGTACCGCGCGCTCGGTTTACAATGTGTTGCCCTCGTCGTTGAACCTGGCCGGGAAAACCGGCACTACCAACGACTCACGCGACAGCTGGTTTGCCGGCTTCAGCCAGGACCTGCTGGCAGTGGTATGGATGGGGCGCGACGATAATGGCAAAACCCCTTACACCGGCGCCACGGGTGCCTTGCAGGTGTGGACCAATTTCATGCGCAAGGCCGACCCGCTCCCGCTGAACATGGCGGTGCCGGATAATGTCGTGCTCGCCTGGGTGGACGCCCAGACCGGGCAAGGCTCCGCGCAAGGCTGCCCGAACGCCGTGCAGATGCCTTATATTCGGGGTAGTGAACCAGCCCCTGGCGTGGCATGTAATTCCGGCTCCGAGTCCCCGGCGGCTCCGGTGATGGACTGGATCAAGGGCTGGCTGAATTGACTGAGGAACTGACGTGAAGAAGTTGTGGTTTTCAATGCTGACCGCGACAGTCCTGTTGCAAGGCTGTGCAAGCGTGCCTCGCGGCTCGATACCTGTGGTTGATCAAGGCGCGCGGGTTTCCAATAGCGAGCGCGTGTCGGCCAACCGTAATACCGCTTACCGCGCTCCGGTCGCGGCGGCCCCCACGCAGGCTGCCCCCGAAGACAGCGGCGTGATGGTGATGGTGCCCACCTCCAGCGCTCCGATTCAGGCCAGCGCAGCGCCTATCAGTACCGGCCCGATCACGCCGGGGCCGGTAACCAATGGCCCTGCCTATACACCGCCCACGCCTGTCGCCAGCGGCAGCCTGTATACACCTGCGGCGTCTGCCCCGAGCGGTATCCCCGCCGCCACACGCTCCAGCGGTGGCCTCGCGGCAGACGAGCAGTTGGACGGTCCGGTGTTGGCGCTGCTCACTACCGCCCAGCAACAGCAGGGCGGCGGCGACCTCAATGGCGCCTCGTCCAGCCTGGAGCGTGCCCAGCGCATAGCGCCGCGCGAGCCTCAGGTGCTGTTTCGTCTCGCCCAGGTAAGGTTGGCACAGGGTGACGCTGCCCAGGCCGAGCAGTTCGCCCGGCGGGCGTTGAGCTACGCCAACGGGCGCCCGGACCTCCAGGCGCGGCTGTGGGAAACCATCGCTCAGGCGCGCGAGAAACAGGGTGATGCGGCAGGCGCGGCGCAGGCCCGTCAGAATGCGCGAGGGTGATCGGGAGGATGGACGCTCGTTTTCCTGCCATTGCCGATCAGCTGTTGCTGATCGAACGCGCCCTTCGTCAGGCTGGATGGTGGGCCGCCCAGCCGCCCAGCGAGCAGGCGCTGGCCAGTGTGGAGCCGTTCTGCGTGGACACGCTCAGCTTCGAGGAGTGGTTGCAATGGATCTTCCTGCCACGAATGAAGCTAATCCTGGAGAACGGCCTGGCCTTGCCCAATGCCTCCGGCATCCTCGCCATGGCTGAAATGGTCTACGCCAGCAGGCCTGGGCAGGGCCTTGCGCTCATGGCCTGCCTGCGCGAGTTCGACCTTCTTATCACTGGCGCCAGCCAGGCCTGACCTGCAGGGCAGGGCTGCCGGTCAGTGGCACTGATCGGCAATGGCTTTGCGGGTTTCGGTAATCTTTTCCTGCCGCTCTTCCTCGGTCAGGCGCCTCAATTCGCCATCCACTTCCTGGCGCACCCTTGGGTTGTTGTTCAACTGGGCGAGGTTGGTACGCGCCTGGTCGCAGAACTCCTTTGTCTGCGCTTCCTGCTCTGACACCTGCTGCCGAACACGATCATTTGCGGCTTTCTGCTCGGGATCGTTATCCACGTCGTCCTCGTTCTGCGAACCTTTCGCAGGGCTGGCAGGGGGCGGCGCGTGAGTGTCGATGGGCGTCGCAGCCTGGCCGGTTGGCGGCTTGGCATCGAAGTGAGTCACGCCGTTGGCATCCACCCATTTGTATACCTGGGCCGCTTGCAGCGACCCCATTGCTGCCAGCATCACGCTGGCCACCAGGCATGTAAGGCGCATGTCCGCTCCGTTCGTCCAAAGGGCTTTGCGCAAAATTACCACAGAAGCAGAAAGGCGACAGATGACTTGACTTGCGAGGGGCTATTCACAACAATCCAAAGTCCGCTGTGAAGGGACTGCCAGAAGCAGACCCGCTCAGCAGATCATGAGGCGCATACCCGCGCCGACCTGTTACACCCGCAACGCGTTACCTCGCGCTGGGTGGGAAACCCCCGCAACACTTTGGGGAAGTCCCAATACTTGCTCAGTCAGTGCTGACGTAGTCGGCGACCACCGTCGCTCATGCTCTGCTTGGCAGTAAACCTAATGGACCCGCCTTCCGGCGGTATTCTGGCGTTTTTGAGGTGAACAACGTGGAGCTCTTATCCGGCGCTGAGATGATCGTCCGCTTTTTGCGTGACGAGGGTGTCAAGCACATCTACGGGTACCCTGGCGGTGCTCTCCTTCATGTTTACGATGCCCTGTTCAAAGAGCCTGATGTCTCGCACATCCTGGTTCGCCATGAGCAGGCCGCTACTCACATGGCCGACGGCTATGCCCGCGCCACCGGCAAGGCGGGTGTGGTGCTGGTAACGTCCGGCCCCGGCGCAACCAACGCCATTACCGGGATCGCCACGGCCTACATGGACTCGATCCCCATGGTGGTGCTGTCTGGTCAGGTCCCGAGCACCATGGTAGGTACCGACGCCTTCCAGGAAACCGACATGATCGGTATCTCCCGGCCTATCGTGAAGCACAGCTTCATGATCAAGCATCCCTCGGAAATCCCGGAGATCCTGAAGAAGGCGTTCTACCTGGCCGAGTCTGGCCGCCCTGGCCCGGTTGTGGTCGATATCCCGAAGGATATGACCAACCCGGCGGAGAAATTCGAATACGTCTACCCCAAAAAAGTGAAGCTGCGCTCCTATTCGCCTGCTGTGCGGGGCCATTCCGGCCAGATCCGCAAGGCTGCCGAAATGCTCGTGGCTGCGCGCCGCCCGGTTATCTATGCCGGTGGTGGGGTGATCCTTGGCGGTGCGTCTTCGCCACTCACCGAGCTGGCGCGGCTGCTTAACGCTCCGGTCACTAACACGTTGATGGGGCTGGGCGCGTACCCAGGCACTGATCGTCAGTTCGTCGGCATGCTTGGCATGCACGGTAGCTACACGGCCAACCTGACCATGCACCACGCCGATGTGATCTTTGCCGTGGGCGCGCGCTTCGACGACCGTGTGATCAACGGCGCGGCCAAGTTCTGCCCTAACGCCAAGATCATTCACGTGGATATCGACCCGGCGTCCATTTCCAAGACGATCAAGGCCGACGTGCCAATCGTGGGCCCGGTAGAAAGCGTGCTGACTGAAATGGTTGCCGCTTATAAAGAGCTGGGGCAAACCCCGGACAAGGAAGCGGTTGCCGCCTGGTGGAAGCAGATCGACGAATGGCGTGGCGAGCGCGGCCTGTTCCCCTACGAGCAGGGCGATGGTCAGCTGATCAAGCCTCAAACCGTGATCCGTACGCTCTGGGATGTTACTCAGGGCGATGCGTTCGTGACCTCCGACGTGGGCCAGCATCAGATGTTCGCGGCTCAGTACTATCCGTTCGACAAGCCTAACCGCTGGATCAACTCCGGTGGCCTGGGCACCATGGGCTTCGGCTTCCCGGCGGCCATGGGTGTGAAGCTGAACTTCCCGGACAACGACGTTGCCTGCGTGACCGGGGAGGGCAGCATCCAGATGAACATTCAGGAGCTCTCTACCTGCATGCAGTACGGCCTGCCGGTGAAGATCGTGAACCTGAACAATGGCGTGCTGGGCATGGTGCGCCAATGGCAGGACATGAACTACAGCAGCCGCCATTCGCATTCCTACATGGAGTCGCTGCCAGATTTCGTCAAGCTGGCCGAGGCCTACGGCCATGTCGGCATGCGCATCACCGACCTCAAGGACCTCAAGCCCATGATGGCCGAAGCCTTTGCCATGAAAGACCGCCTGGTGTTCCTGGACATTCAGGTCGATACCAGCGAGCACGTCTATCCGATGCAGATCAAGGATGGCTCGATGCGTGACATGTGGCTGAGCAAGACGGAGCGTACCTGACCATGCGGCACATCATTTCTTTGCTGTTGGAAAACGAACCGGGCGCACTGTCCCGGGTGGTCGGCCTGTTCTCGCAGCGCAACTACAATATTGAAAGCCTCACCGTTGCCGCGACCGAAGACCCGACCTTGTCGCGCCTTACCCTCACCACCATCGGCCATGACGAGGTGATCGAGCAGATCACCAAGAACCTCAACAAGCTGGTGGAAGTGGTGAAGCTGGTCGACCTTTCGGAAAGCGCCCACATCGAGCGTGAGCTGATGTTGGTGAAAGTGAAGGCCACCGGTGCGCAGCGCGCCGAGGTCAAGCGCACCACCGACATCTTCCGCGGGCAGATCGTGGATGTGAGCAGCAGCGTTTATACCGTTCAGCTCACAGGTACCAGCGATAAGCTCGACAGCTTCATCCAGGCCGTCGGCACCGCGTCCATTCTCGAAACCGTGCGCAGTGGCGTTACTGGTATCGCGCGCGGCGACAAAGTACTCAGCATCTAATCAAACCATTTTTGCAGGCGGCCCACGGGCCAGGATAATCAGGGGAATTTCATGAAAGTTTACTACGACAAAGACTGTGACCTGTCCATCATCCAGGGCAAGAAAGTCGCCATCATCGGTTACGGCTCTCAGGGCCATGCTCAGGCGTGCAACCTGAAAGACTCCGGTGTTGATGTCGTCGTCGGCCTGCGCAAGGGTTCGGCTACCGTCGCCAAGGCTGAAGCCCATGGGCTGAAAGTCACCGACGTGGCCAGCGCCGTTGCTTCTGCTGACCTGGTCATGATCCTTACCCCGGATGAATTCCAATCGGTGCTGTACAAGAACGAAGTAGAGCCGAACCTGAAGCAGGGCGCGACCCTGGCCTTCTCCCACGGCTTCGCCATCCATTACAACCAGGTTGTTCCTCGCAGCGACCTGGACGTGATCATGATCGCCCCCAAGGCGCCGGGCCACACCGTTCGCTCCGAGTTCGTCAAGGGCGGCGGTATTCCTGACCTGATCGCTATCTACCAGGACGCCTCGGGCAACGCCAAGAACGTTGCGCTGTCCTACGCTGCTGGCGTGGGCGGCGGGCGTACCGGCATCATCGAGACCACCTTCAAGGACGAAACCGAAACCGACCTGTTCGGTGAGCAGGCTGTTCTGTGTGGCGGCGCGGTAGAACTGGTGAAAGCCGGTTTCGAAACCCTGGTAGAAGCTGGCTACGCGCCGGAAATGGCTTACTTCGAGTGCCTGCACGAGCTGAAACTGATCGTTGACCTCATGTATGAAGGCGGCATCGCCAACATGAACTACTCGATCTCCAACAACGCTGAGTACGGCGAGTACGTTACCGGCCCTGAAGTGATCAACGCCGAATCCCGTCAGGCCATGCGCAACGCACTCAAGCGCATCCAGGATGGTGAGTACGCCAAGATGTTCATCGCTGAAGGCGCGGCCAACTACCCGTCCATGACCGCTCGCCGCCGTAACAACGCAGCGCACGGCATCGAAGTCATCGGTGAGCAACTGCGTTCGATGATGCCTTGGATCTCGGCGAACAAGATCGTCGACAAAGCCAAGAACTGATCGCGCTTTGTTACAACGGAAAACGCGGCCTCGGCCGCGTTTTTTCGTTTCGAGCGTGGCCTTCTGGTATAAAGCTGCAACGTTTGCGGACGAACCCTCGTCCCGAGCGTCTGTCGAAATTTTTCACACGTTGCAAGGTACTGTTTATGAGCGAACGCCCTGAAGAGCCGAACACGGCCCCCGACGCCGATAGCCTGCTCCCTGTCGACGAGCATGTTGAAGAGGGTCAGGATGCCGAAGGGCGTAGAGTGCGGCACCGTGGGATCTACCTGCTGCCTAACCTCTTCACTACCGCAAACCTGTTTGCCGGTTTCTATTCCATCATCAATTCGATTACGGCCCAGAGCGCCCTGAGCGCGGGCAATTCGGCCGAGGCAGTGAAGTATTACTCCTTTGCCGCCATCGCGATCTTCGTCGCGATGGTGCTCGATGGCCTCGATGGCCGTGTAGCACGCATGACCAATACTCAAAGCGCGTTCGGCGCGGAGTACGATTCGCTGTCCGATATGGTTGCCTTCGGTATGGCGCCGTCGCTGCTGGCGTTCGTGTGGGCATTGGGTGCGATGGGTAAGGTGGGCTGGATGGTCGCCTTTATCTACGTTGCCGGTGCTGCTCTGCGGCTGGCCCGGTTCAACACTCAGGTAGGCAAGGCGGACAAGCGCTACTTCATCGGCCTGGCAAGCCCTGCGGCCGCAGGGGTGGTAGCCGGGACAGTGTGGGCAATGAGCGATCTGGAAATCCCGGGGGCCAAGCTGTCGTTCCTGGTGGCTATCCTGGTTGCCGGCGCCGGCATGCTGATGGTGAGTAACATCAAGTACAACAGTTTCAAGGAGCTCGACCTGAAGGGGAGGGTACCGTTTGTTGCCATCCTGGCGGTTGTGCTGGTGTTCGCCGTTGTGTTCATCGACCCGCCGAAGATCCTTCTCTTGATCTTCCTGATCTATGCGGCCTCCGGCCCAGTACAACATTTGTTGCGCCTTCGTCGGCACAGATGAAATAAATCAGGGCACACTTCGTCTCACGATCCAGCAACTGATCGCTCGGAGTGTGCCCAATGCTTATCAAGGTTAGCCAGGCATCCGCCTGCCACGAATCTGAAGTTACCCCCCAAGCTGCCTATCTCTCCCGCCGAACCCTGATGGCAGGCGCTGCCGCGTTGGCAGCCGGGGCAGCGCTTCCGGCCTGGGCGGACTCCTCCAGCGCGTCCGCTTACGAAGGCGTCGAACCCGGCAAGCCACCGGCCTGGTTCCAGGAAAAACTCAAGCAAACCCATTGGCAGGCAATCACTGCCAAGGGCGAAGCCATTACCCCGTTCAAGGACGCCACCCACTACAACAACTTCTACGAGTTCGGTACCGACAAGGGCGACCCTGCGCAAAATGCAGGTAGCCTGAAAACCGAACCCTGGTCGATCGTTGTCGATGGGGAAGTGGGCAAGCCTGGCAAGTACGCACTGGAAGACTTCGTGAAGCCCAGCCAGCTTGAGGAACGCATCTATCGGCTGCGCTGCGTCGAAGCCTGGTCGATGGTCATTCCCTGGCTAGGCTTCCCGTTGGCTAGCATCCTCAAGCAGGTGGAGCCCACCTCCAAAGCTCGCTATGTGCGCTTCGAGACCCTGCAGGATCCGGCTACGATGCCGGGCCAGCGCTCGAGTTTCTCCTATATACAGTGGCCCTACGAAGAAGGGCTGCGCCTGGACGAAGCCATGCACCCTCTCACCCTGTTGGCGGTAGGCATGTATGGGCGAGAGTTGCCTAACCAGAACGGTGCGCCGCTGCGCCTGATCGTGCCGTGGAAGTATGGCTTCAAGGGCATCAAATCCATCGTTCGAATGAGTCTGGTCACCGAACAGCCGCGTACCACCTGGCAAGGCATAGCGCCAGACGAATACGGCTTCTATGCCAATGTGAATCCTCAGGTTGATCATCCCCGCTGGACCCAGGCCCGGGAGCGCCGCCTTCCAAGTGGCCTGTTCGCTCCAAACGTGCGGGAAACCCAGATGTTCAACGGCTATGCCGAAGACGTGGCTTCTCTATATGCAGGGCTCGATCTGAGGGTGAATTACTGATGCGTTATCCATGGTTTCGCCTGGCGGTCTTTTTCGCCGTGGCGGTGTGGCCGTTATGGTGGGTCTACCAGGCCTGGCTTTTTGCGCTGGGGCCGGACCCGGGTAAGGTATTGCTTGATCGGCTGGGGCTGGGTGCGCTGGTAATGCTGTTGATTACCTTGAGCATGACACCGCTTCAGCGAATAACAGGATGGAGTGGCTGGGTCATCGTCCGAAG
>NZ_CM176960.1:692500-5423378 GCF_058145875.1 Pseudomonas sp. 3MAES_34.3B
AGATCTAACTGGGTCTGTAGCTCAGTTGGTTAGAGCGCACCCCTGATAAGGGTGAGGTCGGCAGTTCGAATCTGCCCAGACCCACCAGTTGTTTGGGGCCATAGCTCAGCTGGGAGAGCGCCTGCCTTGCACGCAGGAGGTCAGCGGTTCGATCCCGCTTGGCTCCACCACCTTCATCGGTCAAAGCTTAGAAATGAGCATTCCCTCGGTCCGAGGCCTGAATGTTGATTTCTGATCTTTTTCAGAATCGTTCTTTAAAAATTTGGGTATGTGATAGAAAGATAGACTGGACAGCACTTTCACTGGTGTGTGTTCAGGCTAAGGTAAAATTTGTGAGTTGAATCGCGAATTTTCGGCGAATGTTGTCTTCACCACCGTACGATCCCGAGATTGCTTGGGGTTATATGGTCAAGTGAATAAGCGCATACGGTGGATGCCTTGGCAGTCAGAGGCGATGAAAGACGTGGTAGCCTGCGATAAGCTTCGGGGAGTCGGCAAACAGACTTTGATCCGGAGATCTCTGAATGGGGGAACCCACTCAGCACAAGCTGAGTATCTTGTACTGAATCCATAGGTGCAAGAGGCGAACCAGGGGAACTGAAACATCTAAGTACCCTGAGGAAAAGAAATCAACCGAGATTCCCTTAGTAGTGGCGAGCGAACGGGGACCAGCCCTTAAGTTGATTTGAGATTAGCGGAACGCTCTGGAAAGTGCGGCCATAGTGGGTGATAGCCCTGTACGCGAAAATCTCTTGTCAATGAAATCGAGTAGGACGGAGCACGAGAAACTTTGTCTGAACATGGGGGGACCATCCTCCAAGGCTAAATACTACTGACTGACCGATAGTGAACCAGTACCGTGAGGGAAAGGCGAAAAGAACCCCGGAGAGGGGAGTGAAATAGATCCTGAAACCGTATGCGTACAAGCAGTGGGAGCAGACTTGTTCTGTGACTGCGTACCTTTTGTATAATGGGTCAGCGACTTATATTCAGTGGCGAGCTTAACCGAATAGGGGAGGCGTAGCGAAAGCGAGTCTTAATAGGGCGTTTAGTCGCTGGGTATAGACCCGAAACCGGGCGATCTATCCATGGGCAGGTTGAAGGTTAGGTAACACTGACTGGAGGACCGAACCGACTACCGTTGAAAAGTTAGCGGATGACCTGTGGATCGGAGTGAAAGGCTAATCAAGCTCGGAGATAGCTGGTTCTCCTCGAAAGCTATTTAGGTAGCGCCTCATGTATCACTGTAGGGGGTAGAGCACTGTTTCGGCTAGGGGGTCATCCCGACTTACCAAACCGATGCAAACTCCGAATACCTACAAGTGCCGAGCATGGGAGACACACGGCGGGTGCTAACGTCCGTCGTGAAAAGGGAAACAACCCAGACCGTCAGCTAAGGTCCCAAAGTTATGGTTAAGTGGGAAACGATGTGGGAAGGCTTAGACAGCTAGGAGGTTGGCTTAGAAGCAGCCACCCTTTAAAGAAAGCGTAATAGCTCACTAGTCGAGTCGGCCTGCGCGGAAGATGTAACGGGGCTCAAACCATACACCGAAGCTACGGGTGTCACGCAAGTGACGCGGTAGAGGAGCGTTCTGTAAGCCTGTGAAGGTCAGTTGAGAAGCTGGCTGGAGGTATCAGAAGTGCGAATGCTGACATGAGTAACGACAATGCGAGTGAAAAACTCGCACGCCGAAAAACCAAGGTTTCCTGCGCAACGTTAATCGACGCAGGGTTAGTCGGTCCCTAAGGCGAGGCTGAAAAGCGTAGTCGATGGAAAACAGGTTAATATTCCTGTACTTCTGGTTACTGCGATGGAGGGACGGAGAAGGCTAGGCCAGCCTGGCGTTGGTTGTCCAGGTTTAAGGTGGTAGGCTGGGATCTTAGGTAAATCCGGGATCCCTAGGCCGAGAGCTGATGACGAGTGCCTTCGGGCATGAAGTGGTCGATGCCATGCTTCCAGGAAAAGCTTCTAAGCTTCAGGTAACCAGGAACCGTACCCCAAACCGACACAGGTGGTTGGGTAGAGAATACCAAGGCGCTTGAGAGAACTCGGGTGAAGGAACTAGGCAAAATGGCACCGTAACTTCGGGAGAAGGTGCGCCGGCGAAGGTGAAGGGCTTGCCCCGTAAGCTTTTGCCGGTCGAAGATACCAGGCCGCTGCGACTGTTTATTAAAAACACAGCACTCTGCAAACACGAAAGTGGACGTATAGGGTGTGACGCCTGCCCGGTGCCGGAAGGTTAATTGATGGGGTTAGCGCAAGCGAAGCTCTTGATCGAAGCCCCGGTAAACGGCGGCCGTAACTATAACGGTCCTAAGGTAGCGAAATTCCTTGTCGGGTAAGTTCCGACCTGCACGAATGGCGTAACGATGGCGGCGCTGTCTCCACCCGAGACTCAGTGAAATTGAAATCGCTGTGAAGATGCAGTGTATCCGCGGCTAGACGGAAAGACCCCGTGAACCTTTACTATAGCTTTGCACTGGACTTTGAGCTTGCTTGTGTAGGATAGGTGGGAGGCTATGAAGCGTGGACGCCAGTCTGCGTGGAGCCATCCTTGAAATACCACCCTGGCAACCTTGAGGTTCTAACTCAGGTCCGTTATCCGGATCGAGGACAGTGTATGGTGGGTAGTTTGACTGGGGCGGTCTCCTCCCAAAGAGTAACGGAGGAGTACGAAGGTGCGCTCAGACCGGTCGGAAATCGGTCGTAGAGTATAAAGGCAAAAGCGCGCTTGACTGCGAGACAGACACGTCGAGCAGGTACGAAAGTAGGTCTTAGTGATCCGGTGGTTCTGTATGGAAGGGCCATCGCTCAACGGATAAAAGGTACTCCGGGGATAACAGGCTGATACCGCCCAAGAGTTCATATCGACGGCGGTGTTTGGCACCTCGATGTCGGCTCATCACATCCTGGGGCTGAAGCCGGTCCCAAGGGTATGGCTGTTCGCCATTTAAAGTGGTACGCGAGCTGGGTTTAGAACGTCGTGAGACAGTTCGGTCCCTATCTGCCGTGGACGTTTGAGATTTGAGAGGGGCTGCTCCTAGTACGAGAGGACCGGAGTGGACGAACCTCTGGTGTTCCGGTTGTCACGCCAGTGGCATTGCCGGGTAGCTATGTTCGGAAGAGATAACCGCTGAAAGCATCTAAGCGGGAAACTTGCCTCAAGATGAGATCTCACTGGAGCCTTGAGCTCCCTGAAGGGCCGTCGAAGACTACGACGTTGATAGGTGGGGTGTGTAAGCGCTGTGAGGCGTTGAGCTAACCCATACTAATTGCCCGTGAGGCTTGACCATATAACACCCAAGCAATCTGTGTAAGCACAGAGCGCGGCGGTGAAGACACACCGAAAATTGGCGACATCACAAACATCACATACCCAGATTCGCGACCGCGTGCAAACGGGGCCGCTACCGAATTTCTTGACGACCATAGAGCATTGGAACCACCTGATCCCATCCCGAACTCAGCAGTGAAACGATGCATCGCCGATGGTAGTGTGGGGTTTCCCCATGTGAGAGTAGGTCATCGTCAAGATTCAAACCCAGAACCCCTGATCGCCCTGCGATCGGGGGTTTTGTCTTTTCAGGGCCCCTAAAAACATCACCCCCCCTTCCAGCCCCGAATCGCACGCAAAAAAAAGCCCCGCACACGGCGGGGCATATGAGCGGTCAGCGCTTCAAGCCGTTACCTCTGCCGCCTTCAGTAACTCTGCAGCCGGGTGCTCGTCATGGCGGCGAATGATCTTCCAGTCCGCCTCGTCGATATAAATCCCATTGGGCCCGCTGCCTCCTTCCAGATCGATCGCCACCCGTGCCGAAACCTGTGGTTTGACGGAGGCGAGGATAGGCGTGAACCCCAACTGCTGACTCGTCTCGAGCAATGCCATCTGGTTGCGTTCGTCGATGTCCGCCGCTTCATCCAGGTAATAAGGCAGCCGGATCTTACCGGCCCGCTCCCGATCCATAAGGTGCAGCAACAGGTACATATTGGTGAGCGCCTTGATAGTCATCGTGGTGCCGTTTGATGCGGCCCCGTCAATGTCCGTATGTAATACCGGCTGCCCGTGCACCTTGGTGATCTCGAAAGCCAGTTCGAACAGGTCTTTCAGCCCCAGCTGGTTATGGTTTGCCGCTACAAGCCTGGCCAGATACTCCTTCGCTTCCTCGTTCTTGCTGTCTTGCTCAGCGCTTTGGCTGAGGTCGAACACAGAAAGCGTCTCGCCCTCTTCATACTGCCCGGCGCTGTAGATGATCTGGTCGATGTGCTTGAGCGCTTCCTTGTTCGGCGCAAGCACGATACGGAAGCTTTCCAGGTTCGAAACCTGCCGGCGGTTGATCTCACGGTTGAACAAGCCCAGTTGGTGTTCAAGGCTGTCGTAGTCGCTACGGATGTTGCGCAAGGTGCGTGCGATATCCGTGACCGCGGCGCGGCGTGCCTTGCCCAAAGTAAGGGCTTCGTCCTGGCGGTGGGCATACGCATTGATCAACAGCTGCAGGCGTCGCTCGGTGTCCTCTTCACTATCGAACTTGGCGACACCCTTGAGCCGGACCTGCGCATACAGCGCTTCGATCTGCCCATCCACCCGCAGCAATGCCTGCCAGCTGTCTTGATAGTCGTTAAGCAGGGGCAAGAGATTGTCCATGCCGTCATCTACCGGCTCCATGAACGGTGTCCCGAACGGCAAGGTGGCAGGCAGCAACTGACGGCGGCGCAACGTATCGTCAAGGGTGCGCTGCTGGGATTCGAGGTCACCCAGTTGGCGGCTCACCAGCTGAAGCTTGGCCGCCAGCTGGTGTACGCGCTCGGCGAACGCATCGCTGGAACGCTTCAAGTCGTCCTGCGCAGCCTCCATCTGTGCCAATTGTTCCAGCTTGGCGGGCTCCTCGGCTGCGAGCGTCTGCGCCCGGCGGAAATCTTCCAGGGCTTTCTGCGCGTCCAGCACTTGCTGATACAACCCATCTGCCTGAGCCTTGCTCGCGGCCCTGTCCGAGGTGACAGTTTGCTGGGTTTTCAGCTGACGCAGTTCCTTGTCGAGGCGGTCTTTCTGATCCCTCAATGCCGCGCGATCTGCCAAGGCTTGCAGGGCCGGAGCTTCGATCGAGGAAAGATCGATTGAAAGGCCTGGCACTTCAAAGCGATCGCCCTTGAACTGATCCAGTACTGCCTCGAGCGTTTTGACCCAAGCTTCACTGCCTTGAAGGTCAATCCCGTTCTCGCCCAAGGGCAGGCTGAACAGCGCGCCGTTGAACACACGCATCAGCCGCTCCACGTCCTGCTGCGAGAATTCTTCACGCAGGCGCGCATAGCTGTTGTTGTCCGCATGATCCAGCTGCTGTTTCACCGACTTCAACCGGGTTTCCAGTTCGCGCACCCGCGCTTCCAGGTCGTCGCTGCTGAATTGCCTGGCATGGGCCAATGCCCCTGCCAGCTCGTCGTGGGCATCCTTGGCGACCAGCAATTGCTGCTCAAGTACGCGGGCATCGTCTACCAAGGCGAAGCGATGGCGCAGCACGGACAGCTCACCCAGCCACCGCTGCACGCCAGTGATTTCCCGCTCCAGGCGCATCAGCTCCTGGGTGGTTCCGCGCTGGTCGTTCTGCAATACGTCCTGCTGGCCACGATAATGCTCCGCCTGAACCAGCAGCTCTTCCTTGCGATCCTGGGCGTAGGCTTGCCAGGTCCCGAGCAGACCGTCGAGAACCGGTGAAAGCCGATGCAGTTTGCCCCGCAGCTGATCACGCTGGCGCACCCCGTTGGCCAAAGCTTCAACCAGAGGGCCGGCAGCAACCAGTGCATGGTAGTCCTGCTCCATGCGCCGGACATCGCGGAAGGCTTCTTCGCAGGCCGCAATGTAGTCCACGCTCCCGGAGCGAAGGCTGTGCTCGAAAGCGTCAAGGAACAGCTGCTTGAGCTTGGCCGCGGTAATTTCTCGCATGTGCAGCAAGTTGATGAACAGCGCACGGAACGTCTTCAGGCTTTGCTCACTGGTGGAGCGCAGCGGGATGAGCGTGAGGTCCAGCGCAATGGACGTATGGCCACCCACCAGCAGGCGGCGCAGCTCGTCGGGCTTTACTTCATAGGCTTTGATGCCATGACGGTCCAGGTTGGCGAACAGCTCTTTCTGGCGCAGGCAGGTATCGTCTTTCTGGTAATGGGCAAGGTCCAGCGCGCCGGCATAGGCGAAGAACTGATGGCCGAAGCCACCGCCCGGGCCGCGGCCTACTACGCCGATTACATGGGGCCCGTGAGGGAGTAGAACCTCACAAAGGATGTAGCTGGTATCGCTGGCGAAGTAGAACTTGCGGGACTGCTCCAGGCTGTATTTGCCAAAGCTCATGTCCGACATGCGTGCCAGGATCGGGAACTGTAGTGCGTTGATCGAGGCGCTCTTGCCGAGGTTGTTCGCGCCATACACCGACAGCGGGTGCTCAAGCGGGAACAGCCCGAGGCTATAACCTGCGGTGTTCAACAAGGCGAAGCGCCGAATGCCGTAGCGTTCCTGGCTCATGCTTGTAGCTCCTCCTGCTCATCGGCTATCGCGGCGGCAAGCGCCTGTTCCTCGTCCTCATCGAAGCTACCTTCCAGAGTGTCATCCACCAGGACGGGCGTTGGGAGCGGCAAGGCGCTGTGCAGGCTGGCGGCAAGGTCGCGGTCCTGCTGGACCGACAGGCACACATCAAGGAACCGATGCATGGGTGCAAGGAAACGGTAAAT
This sequence comes from Pseudomonas sp. 3MAES_34.3B, assembly GCF_058145875.1. Classification (NCBI taxonomy): domain Bacteria; kingdom Pseudomonadati; phylum Pseudomonadota; class Gammaproteobacteria; order Pseudomonadales; family Pseudomonadaceae; genus Pseudomonas; species Pseudomonas sp. 3MAES_34.3B. Next base: position 699,216 of record NZ_CM176960.1, read on the forward strand.
GCCGTTTTCTTCGTGGGTGAAGCCGAGCTGGGCCATGCGGCGCATGATCTTCTCCTCCAGCTCTTCAGCGGTTTGCACTTCCGCCTGACCGAACAGGTCCCGGTATTTCTCCAGCAACCCGGGCAGTTCGTCGCGGCCCAGGCTTCCGCCGTCGAGCACACTGATCGGGTCGCGGCCTTGGTCGGCCAAATGCTCCACCAGGATGAAGGTGAACAGCGAAAGCCGCTGTGCGGTCTTGTTTACCTGCGCCGCGGCCTGTTCGGGAACGAAGTAATAAAAGCCACGGGTATCGCACACCAGCTCAAAGCCCAGGGCGCGAAACAGCCCCCGATAGGCATCCTGAAAGTTCGACAGCTGCGCATACAGTTCCGGATCGCGCCGGCTGATATGAAAGCCTTTGAACAGCTCCCGGAATATCGGCGCCAGTTGGGTAAGTTCACTCAGGTCAAGATTCATCGGCAAGGCTCACGGGGGTCGCGCCGGCGGGTAAATCGGCGGGTGAAAACAGGGCGAAGGAGCGTAGGCTCACAAGGTGTTCATGGGTGGCATAGTCCTGCCGTTCCAGGCGCTGGCGAGCGAAGCGCTTGTCTCTCGACAGGCGCGAAAACCAGTACAGCAGTTCATCGGTCTCGCCCTCGGGCTCTTGGTCCAGCAGCCATTGCATGAGGTCTGGCAATGGAAGGGCTTGTTCGCAACGGTCGAGCATCTCTCGCACCGTGCGTGGGGCACGCGGTGTGTCCGGGCGGTCCTTATCTTTTTCCGAACGGGGGAAGCGCGCCGGGCGGGATTCGAAACGGGCCAGGGCATAGACGTAGGCTTCCACCTGGCTTGCGGTGCCCAGGAAGTTGCTTTGCGGGCGGGTGAAGAGGGGGAGGGCTGCCTGGGGCACCGCATCCAGCCCCTTGCGACGCATGGCGGCCAGCGCCAGCGCAGCGCCCCGGGTCACAGCGTTGTGCCGACGGGCTTCCTCTCGCAATGGCAGCAGCAATTCCCGGGCATGGCGAAGCGTGAGCTGGGCACTGGTCTGCATTTCCAGAATGCGCGCATGGGTACGCAACAACATGTCGTCATCAATCAGATGGCCCAAGCGCTGCTGCTCGCCCAACAGGCGCAGCAATACGTTTTCCACCTTGCGCACGCCTTGCTCGAAGGCGCCGTCGGCGTTCACCAGCTGGATCATCGGTTCTACATATTCGTCCCAGGTGGCCAGCACCTCGGCATAGCGCTGACGGAGCGGGATCTGCCGGTCACTGGTCTTGGCCCGTTCGGCCACCGCCACCAGCGCCTGCTCGTCGTTGGCAAGCTTTTTAAGCACGTCACGTACCCGCATGTCCAACAACCGCAGTTGGCGCGCCAGGTCATTGCTGTCGCGGATGTCGAACGCATCTTGAATGTGCCCGGCAAGCCGTTCGAGGTGCCGCAGGTACGCCTCGATCTCCAGGCACAGCCCCAGCCGGTGCTCGCGCCGCAGATAGGCCAGAAAATCGTGGATCTGGGCGTTGAGCTCGAAGCGATTGGGGCTTTTGGCGACCGGAACGAGGATGTCCAGCCGAATCCACACGTCCAGCAAGGCCGTAATGTCCTGAGGCGTGCTGTCTCGCAGTTGCGCGGCCAATTGCACGCGCAGCTCTGCGAGGCTCAAGGTGCCTTGGTCGAAACGCTCGCATAAGGGTTCGAGCAGGGCCCAGTGCTCGGCGAGGGCGCGTAGCACCCGCTTGGGTTCGATCATGGGATGGCCGCCTGGTTGCCAGAAAAAGGCCGGATTGTAGCGCATCATCAAGCCTGCGGCGGGTTCGCTGATGGCCGGGTGAGCTTGTCGCGTAGCGGTCGTGAATTATCCTCGCTCGCGGTAGAATCGCTGCCTTTCCGGATCAACGATGAGCTGCCTGTGCTGAACGAACCCCGCCGCCGCGCCTACCTGGATGCCATGCAAGTGGTCCAGTGGTTGCCCCGTGCCGAGTTGCCGTTCGCCGCGCCATCACGGGCCGAGCTGCTGGCCTGGGAAGCCCCGGCAGAACCCGAGGCGCATGCCCTGCAGAGCGTGCCCCCGGCCGTTGCCAAGGGAACCGCCGCGCTGCACCCGTCGCCAACCGAGCGCCTGCGGCCCGAACTGCCGCGCCCGGCAGCGGTGGCCAAACCCGCCGAGGCCGCGCCTGCTCCTGCAGCCAAGGCATCCAAGCCGGCTGTGGCGGCGCCTCGCTTCGCATTGCAGCTGCTGCGGGCCGGCGCCTGCCTGGTGCTGGTGGAGCTGCCCACCGGCGAGGCTTTCCAATCCCGGGACCCCGGCTACCTTTTGCTCAAGGACATGCTGCGCGCCGCCGGCCTGCCCGACAGCCCCCGGCTGATCGGCGAGCCGGTGCGCTGGCCGCTGTTGGCTCGGGGCAGCCTTGACCAGGGGCCGGAAGCGGCGCGAGATTTCGTGCAAGGCTTCATCTCCGTGCAACTGGAAACCGAACCCTGCGATTGCATCTGGCTGGTCGGCCCGCCGGCGTTGCGCTTCGCCGCCGATGCGGGTGAGCCCGCGTTCTATAGCGTGGTGCCCATAGACAACCTTTGTGAGGGCTGGGCCTTGCCCGGCCTTGAAACCCTGATGGACGAACCGATGCGAAAAGCGGACGTCTGGCATGCGATGCGCCCGCTGATGGCGCGCTGGAAACCCGTGGAATGAATGACGCAGTAACGTTTCGCCCCATGACCGAGGCGGACCTGGACGCCGTACTCAAGATCGAATACGCCGCTTACACGCATCCCTGGACCCGAGGCATCTTCCTCGACGGGCTGAAAAGCTACGAAATCTGGCTGATGTTCGAAGGCCAACAGCTGGTAGGGCACGGGGTAATCCACGTGATCATCGACGAGGCGCACCTGCTTAATCTTACGGTGAAGCCGGAGAATCAGGGCCGGGGCCTGGGCCTCAAGTTGCTCGAACACCTGATGGATCGGGCACTGGCGCTCAATGGCCGGGAGTGCTTCCTGGAGGTTCGCGCGAGCAATCAGTCGGCGTATCGCCTGTATGACCGCTACGGTTTCAACGAAGTGGGCCGGCGACGGGATTACTACCCCGCCGCCGGTGGGCGTGAGGATGCACTGGTCATGGCCTGCACCCTGATGTAACCGGCGGGGGGATTACTCCTCTTCGCCATCCCACGCCTTCCCGTCCAGGGGGTCCAGGCGGGCCAGCTCCGCTTCGTCCAGGCCATCACCGCCGCCGATGTCGTCCTCGTCCACGGGGTTAAGCTGCAAGTCTGCCGGGGCGCCGCTCAGTTCGGCTTCCTCGAGGGATTCCGAGCCGTCTTCACGAATGAGCGTTTCAGGGCTCATGTCATCCATGGTCTGGTGGTGGTCGTCGGTCGATGCCCCAGTCAGGCCAGCTTCGTTGACACGTTGTGGCGACGCCAGCGCTTCGTCTTCAAGGGCATCGCCCGTAAAGCCTGCCGGGCCGTCGCCGTTCGGGTCGTTGAAGTCCAGCGGGTGTACCGAGCCGATCCGGTCTTCGGTGGTGTCGATTTCGGAAGGTTCCGGCGCACCGTAGGGGCGTTGTGTGGGTTCCATGATTTTCCTCCGGTTATGGGCCTTGTAGGGTGGACTCGCCGCGCTTGCCAAGATTCAATCGAGCCGCCTTGTGCAACGTGACCCGGGCTGCCGAAGCGGAGTCATACTGGCGCATCACTCTCGAGGCCTGACCATGAACGACCTGCAAGAACTGATCGACAACAATGCCCGCTGGGCCGACGCCATCACTCAGCGCGACCCTGACTTTTTCGCCAAGTTGGCGCGCCAGCAAACGCCGGAATTCCTCTGGATCGGCTGTTCCGATGCGCGTGTGCCGGCCAACGAGATCGTGGGCATGCTGCCGGGTGACCTTTTCGTCCACCGCAATGTGGCCAACGTGGTGCTGCACACCGACCTCAACTGCCTGTCGGTGATTCAGTACGCCGTGGACGTGCTCAAGGTCAAACACATCCTGGTGACTGGCCATTACGGCTGCGGTGGCGTGCGTGCGTCCATGCAGGACCGCCAGCTGGGGCTGATCGACGGTTGGCTGCGCTCGATTCGTGACCTTTACTACGAGCACCGCCATACCCTGGCCTCGCTGCCGACCGAAGAGGCGCAAGTAGACCGGATGTGCGAGCTGAACGTGATCCAGCAAGTGGCCAACGTCGCCCATACCAGCATCGTTCAAAATGCCTGGCATCGGGGGCAAAGCCTCTCGATTCATGGCTGCATCTATGGCATCAAGGACGGCCGCTGGAAGAGCCTCGACACCACCATCAGTGGCTTCGAGCAGTTGCCGCCTCAGTACCGGCTGCGCCCGCTGACATAATTTGCCATCAACCCGGGGCGAACCTTTTGGCGAAAACTCCACTAACGTGGACAAGACGCTCATGACAGGTAGCCCCGGAGGCACGATGAAAGCATATGGATGGTTCGCAGCCCTGCTGATTGCTGGCAGCGTAGGCGCGCAAGCAGCAAGCAAAGTAGTTACCCTTGACCTCGCCGGCCCGGAAGGGGCGCTGCAGTCGATCGGCGAGGTGAGCGTCGAGGAGACGTCCTACGGGTTATTGTTCACCCCCCACCTCAAAGGCTTGCCGCCGGGGGTACATGGGTTTCATGTACACCAGAACGGTAGCTGCGCCCCGGCCATGAAGGACGGCAAGATGTCTCCGGCCGAAGCCGCCGGCGGGCACATGGACCCTGCCAAGGCCGGCAAGCACCTGGGCCCCTATGCCGAAGGCCACCTGGGCGACCTGCCGGCCATTTACGTCAATGCCGACGGCACCGCTACGTACCCTGTACTGGCGCCACGTTTGAAAACCTTGAGCCAGGTCGAAGGGCATGCGTTGATGATCCATGCAGGGGGTGACAACCATGCCGACATGCCGCAACCGCTCGGTGGTGGCGGTGCTCGGGTAGCCTGCGGCGTATTGTGAAAACGGTGATCACCCTGGGGGTGGCGCTGATGTTCGCCACCGCTGCCCAGGCTGATACCACGAAGGATCCCGATCGGGGCCCTGCTCGTTTCAATGAGTGGGCTACCTCCCATTCCGAGGGCATAAGTGCGTTACAGCGTTATCTGCAACGCCGAGGCGTGGGCGAGGTATTGCCCATTTGGCAGTTGCTGAGAACGGCCAGTGATTGGAAGCGTTGCGGTGCCGAACCCTTTGGCATAGTGCCCGAGCCCCAATGGCCTGCGGTTGCCGATACCCTCGATTTGCTCAAGGCTCTGAAAACGCAACGCGTGCTGGGTGACTTCGAAGTGGCTTCGGCTTGGCGGGACGAAGCGCTGAACCGTTGCGCGGGAGGATCGACCCGCAGCGCTCATGTCCGCACCTTTGCGGTCGACTTGCTGCCCGGCGGCCCGGTAGACGGTTTGTGCACGTTCTGGAAGGAGCAAGGCCAGGCCTGGCGAATGGGCCTGAGCCGCTACCCATCGGGCCGGGTACACCTGGACACCGCTGGCTACCGCACCTGGGGTGAGGACTACAGCCAGCGCACCTCCTTCTGCCGTTGACCCCTTCGCAAGCTTCGCCTGCGGCTGCGCTTGCTCCAACAGTAGCCGTTTAGCCCAGCGGCACCGGCGTAAGCACCGGGCGCCCGGAAAAGTGCGCCAGCAGGTTCTGTGTGACCAGTTCAACGGTGGCTTTCACGGCATCGGGTGACAGGCCCGCCACATGGGGCGTAAGCACCACATTCGGCAACGCCCTCAGCGATTCCGGCACGTTGGGCTCATCGTCGAATACGTCCAGGCCGGCACCCGCCAGGCGCCCATTGCCCAACGCCTCCACCAGCGCGGCGGTATCGATCACGCTGCCGCGAGCAACGTTTACCAGAAAGCCTTGCGGCCCCAGTGCTTCGATCACACCGGCATCGACCAACTGGCGGGTACCCTCACCGCCGGGCGTGGCGATCATCAGCACGTCGCTGCTCTGCGCCAGGCTCCGGGCGTCAGCGAACCAGGTGTAATCCACTTCGCCGCGCGGGCGACGGCTGTGGTAGCCCACCGGCATGCCGAAACCCACCGAGGCGCGTCGGGCAATAGCCATGCCCACTGCGCCAAGGCCGAGAATGCCCAGGCGCTTGCCAGCCAGCGACGGGCGCATCACCTTGCTCCATTCGCCACGGCGAACCGAAGCATCCGCGCGCGGAATATCGCGCACCAGCGCCAGCAACAGGGCCATGGCATGGTCTGCCACTGCCGAGGCATTCACTCCAGCGCCATTGGTAACCACGATTCCACGCGCCCGGGCAGCGGGCAGGTCGACGCGTTCGTAGCCCGCGCCGATCACCGTAATGATCTGCAGCTTGGGGAGTGCATCGATTTCGAGCGCCGTAAGCCCCAGTGGGCCACGCGTCAGTACGGCATTAATGGTCGCGCCGTGGGTTTCAATGGCGGCCTGGCGGCCCGACGGGGTGGTTGCCACGATCAATTCGAAGCCTGCGTTTTCCAGCATCGGCAGATATTCGCCAATGGTTTCTACCAGTACCAATACGGTCGCGCTCATTCGCGGCTCTCCCTGCGTTCAATGTGCGCACTGTACCGCGCAGTGCCAGGCGGGGGGAGAAAATCCCCGTGCAGGCGGGTCACAGTTGCTCGGGCTTACGAGCCCATCGGGTAACCGCTGACTGGAGGCAAGCATGGCGTGGATCGAAGATCCCGCGGTATGGACATCCCTGCTGCAGATATTGGTGCTGGACTTGCTGCTGGGCGGTGATAACGCCGTGGTGATCGCCATGGCGTGCCGCCGCCTGCCCGCCGAGCGCAGGCGGCAGGCGATCTGGGCAGGTATGGCCGGCGCGGTAGCCCTTCGTGTGCTGCTGTTGTTCTTCGCCATGCACCTTCTGGCGCTCTCCTGGCTGAAGCTGGGCGCGGGGTTGTTGCTGCTGTGGATAGGCATCCGCCTGATCGCCTCGCCCGAAGAGGACCCTCACGCCGTTGACGGCAGTACCCACCTGTTAGCCGCGATCAAGACAATTATCGTAGCGGATGCAGTGATGTCGCTGGATAACGTCCTGGCCGTGGCGGCGGCCGGGCGGGGGAACCTCTACCTGGTGGCTGCTGGCGTGTTGCTGAGCATCCCTTTGATCATTTTCGGCAGCCGCGTGGTGCTGGCCTTGATGGAGCGTTTCCCGGTCATCGTCACCTTGGGAGGAGGGTTGATCGGCTGGATCGCGCTCAGCCTGGCGCTCTCCGATCCCGTGCTGGAGCCTTGGGCGCCCGCGCATGGGTCGGGCTTGCAATACCTCGCCAGTGCCGCCGGTGCGGTGTTGGTGATGCTGGTGGGGATGGGCCTGTCCCGCTACCGCGCCCGGCAGCGGGTGAGCTCCACCTGATCAGCGATTGAAGGTCAGGGCGTTGGTGAGGTCGCCCATCAAAGGCTGACCGCGCGCTGCCATGGCCTTGTCCCGCTCGGTCAGGCCGTCCAGTTTCTCCAGATCGAATACGCGGGTAATCAACCGCAAAATCGATGCGGTGTCGTAAACGGTATGGTCCACCGTGCCTTTGCGCGCAAAGGGCGATATCACCAGCGCCGGGATGCGCGAACCCGGGCCCCAGCGGTCACCTTCGGGCGGCGCGACGTGGTCCCACCAGCCGCCGTTTTCATCTACCGTGACCACTACCACCATGTTCTTCCACTGGGGGCTTTCGCGCAGGGTTTTCACGATGCGCACGATGTGCCGGTCCCCAGACGTTACATCGGCATACCCGGCATGCATGTTGAGGTTGCCCTGGGGCTTGTAGAAGGTGACTGCGGGCAACTTGCCCGCCGCTGCGTCGGCCAGGAAGTGGTTGCTGGACGGGTCGTCGCCCAGGCCGCCATCGCGCAGCCGCCGCTGACGCTCCTCGGGGCGCTCCGGGCCTTGTTGTACGAAATAGTTGAAGGGCTGGTGGTGGTACTGGAAGTTGGGGATCTTCGGAATGCCCGGCGAGTCCTTGAACTGGTCCAGGGTGGCCTGCCAGCCGCCGGCGTACCAGGCCCAGTCCACGCCCTTGCGCGACAGCTTGTCGCCGATATGGTCGTGGCGCTGAGGTACCAGCACGTTAGGAAGGTCGGGCTTGGAGTAATCCGGCCGGTCCGGGTCGCGAATCCAGGTGGGCCAGTAGGGCGGGGCCAGGGTATTGACCGCGTACCCATCCGGGGTGATCGCACTGGGGCCGAACTGCGGCGGGCCTTGCATTGCGCTGGCGGGGGAGGCCGGCAAGGGTTTGAGCCGGGTGTCTGCCGGGTCGTCGCTCATCAGCGTTGCGATCTGTGACTTGGCTGCCGAGGTGTTGGCGTTGGGGTAAACAGGGGCGGTCGCGCTGATCAGGTACTGGTGGTTGAGGAAGGATCCGCCGAAAGCGCCTTGGAAGAAGTTGTCACACAGCACGAATTCCTCGGCCAAGTCCCACAGCCGCAAGGCGTAGCGGCTTTGAGGGTAATAGCCCATGGTCAGGCCACCTGAATCCGCCCAGGCCACGAACTGATCGTTGCGCCCGCCATTGATCTGCATCTGGTTCTGGTAGAACACATGCCACAAGTCCCGAGTGACCAGCCCCATGGGCAGGTCTTCCCCTTGCGGGCCCTTGAGTGGGAACGGCGCATTGGGCAGGTTTTCCTGATACTGCACGCCGCTCGGATAGGTTACGCCTTCCAGCGTTTGGGGGCCCAGCTGCAACACGCCACCCCATACGGGCGGCAGGTTCGTCAGCAAGCTGCCGTCGCGGTCCCGCTGCTGGTAGTGGCCGGGCATTAGCTTCGACAAAGGTGTTTCAGTGCCCGGGAAGTTTGCGAACAGGTTATTGAAGCTGCGGTTCTCCGCGTAGATCACCACCACCGTTTTAACGTTGTCCCGCAGGGCATGGTCCAGCTCGGCTGGGGTTAGCGGGGCAGGTTGCGCAGGGGTGGCGCTGGAGGGTGCGCAGCCGGCGAGGGCGCCCCCGGCACCGATCGCGGCCAGGCCACCCAGAAACCGGCGGCGGGTGGACGAAAGGGCAGGTTTCTCGCTATCGAACGGGTCTTCAGGCTGATCGCTCATTGGGCTTCCGTAGGCGTATCCAGATGTGGCCCGGAACCTAGCAACGGAAGATGACGCTCAAATGACAGCCGGAAGGGGGACGGGGAAGTTTCATGTAGCCTTCAGGATCAGGCGAAGAATAGTTTTCGAGCGTGTCTAGTCCTGAAATAGGTTTACACCTGTTTCAGTCTCAAAACGCCCGATGCACCGCATCGGGCGTTTTGTATTTCAGGGACAGGTGTGGCCGTTCCGCGTTGTAGATCAGCACCGATTCATCCACCATTTTCACTGCTTCCGCCAGATTTTTAGGCCGCCATAGCAAAAGCTCGGTCTTCAAGATCCCGTTTACCCTCTCTGCCAGAGCATTCTGGTAGCAGTCATAGCCGTCGGTCATTGAGCATCTGACGTCATGGCTAGCGTGTAAGCCCTGGTAAAGCTCAGAGCAGTATTGGGCTCCACGGTCTGAGTGATGGATCAGTGGCAGCCTGCTTCGGCGTTCGCTAACTGCTTTTTCCATCGCTTTGATCACCGACTCGGTATGCAAGCTCTCATGCACATGATGTCCCACGATCTTGCGCGAGTAAGCGTCTGTCACGAGGCTCACGTAGGCGACGCTTTCCTGTGTCGGTAGGTAGGTTATATCTGCGACCCAGACCTGCTCGGGCCTGCTGGCAACGATTTGCCCTAGGCCCGCTTTGAGCAAGTTCGGATGGCGGCGAAAGCGGTGATGGCTGTCCGTCGTTTTATGGTAAGCCCGTTTGCGCACCACCAGTTCTCGAGCGTTGCGCAAGATGCTAAATAGGCGGTCTCTACCGACCTGCACTGGCGCGCCGACTTCGACGCTCATCAGGTAATGCAGCTTACGCGTGCCTATCCTGGGCTGGCGGCGGCGCTTTTCAAGAACAAAGTCCATGACCTCTTGATCTTGACGAGCCCTCGCGTCAAAAGCTCGATTACGTTGGTAATACGCTTGGCGCGAAATGCCCATGAACAGGCAAGCCCTGGTGATGCTCAGGCCTTGGATTTGCCCTTGCGAGAGGACTTGCCGGGTCGCTTTTTTACGACGGAAACACCATAGTCATTCTTCAGAACATTCACGACGGCTTCGAAGAATTGCGCCTTCTGATTGCTTAGCGCCAGCTGCTCTTCGAGCTCTTTGATCCGCTGCTCGGGTGTCAGCGGGAGAGTTGGCTCGGTCACGGACCTGCTCCTCGGCTCTCGAATTGAGGCGCCTTGGCTCCAGTCCTGCCGGCCATGCTTGCGTAGCCAGACCAGTACCGTGGACCGGCCCTGAATGCCGTAGCGCCGTTGAGCCTCTTTATAACTCAACTCGCCCTTTTCGACCTGGTCTACGACCGATAATTTAAAGGCTAGCGTGTAGTCACGCTGGCTCCGCCTTTTGCCCGAATCCATTGGCTCCTCCTGAAGATAGGTCAGAAGGTGTAAACCTTATTCAGGACGGGACAGCGTGCACAAAAAAGCCCGCACGGGTGCGAGCTTCTCTGATGTTTCGATGACCATTACAACAGTGACCGAAACAGTGTTTGGTGGCTACACAGGGACTTGAACCCCGGACCCCAGCATTATGAATGCTATGCTCTAACCAACTGAGCTATGTAGCCAAGTGGCGCGCATTATTCGCGGAAGCCGGGGGGCTGTCAAGCATTCGGTTTCATTTTTTTTCCGTACGTGCGCTCGTAAGCGCTTGATCTCCAAGGCGCACGGGCAGCCGCCAGGTGGAAGCGTGCGCGGGTGTGATTCTTGCACTGTTTTGGGCTTACCCCGGCTTGCCCGGGCGCGTCGTTTGTCCAGGAGCGTAGTCGGACATGGCCACTCTGCTTTCCCCCGGAACCCACCTGCTGGGTCGGTTTACCTTCGCCGGTAAATTCCTGCTGTTGTTTTTCCTGTTCATGCTGCCGCTCACTGTAAGCCTGGTGATGCTGGGCAATGGCTATCGCGAACGCTTGCGGGTGATCGATGCCGAGCGCAAAGGCACGGCGCAGCTGGCCGCGCTGGAGCCAGTGGACCATCTGCTGAGCGAACAGCGCGCGTTGGCCGCCCGTTGGAAGGCAGTCGACATTCTTCATGACCCCACGGCCGCAGCCAAAGCGGCCATCAGCGCCCTGGAAGCCAATGGCCCGCAATTGCAGCAAGCGATGCTACAGCTGGGCCAACTGCTGAGTGATACCGGTGCAAGCGAAGAAGCGCGCCGCCGTTACCAGACGCTACAGCAGGCTGCAGCCGGGGTGGACTTGCAAACTTTGCGCAGCGTGGGCTGGTGGCCAGACGGCTTCGATAAATTCACCGTTGCCATCAGCGCCTTGCAATTGCTGCGCGAACAGGTCGCGATGGACAGCGGGCTGATTCTTGACCCCTGGATGGAAACCTACCTGCTGATGGAAATCGCAACCCAGCGTGCGCCTGATATTTACGAGCGGGCTGGCCGGCTGGCGGCAGCGGGTGAAAGCTCGGTAGTGGCCGGGCAGTTCAGCCTGCAAAGCCGCTTGCAGATGCGCGATCTGCGCGCACGCATCGGCGATGCCCGCGAGCAGTTGCTCAAAAGTGGGGCAGCGTTGAGCGGGCGCTTGCCTGAAGACCTCGGCTGGGCGCGGCAATACCAGCAGAGCACGGAGCAACTCGACAGCACCCTGAAGTTGCTCGACGAAAAACTCTTCGGCGGCTCGGTGAACCTCTCGGCAGCGGAATTCGACAGTACCGTGGATGCCCTGCTCGGGAGCATTTTGGCCATGCGCCAGCAGGCGCTCGCTTCGCTGGAGCAGCGCCTTGCCTATTACCATGGGCAAGCCATGGCCGAGATGGTACCTGTGGCCATAGGCTTCGGCATTCTGCTGCTGGCCGCGGTTTACCTGTTCGTGTGCTTGCAGGCGTCCATTCGGCGCAGTGCTGCCGGTATTACCAAGTTGGCCGAGTCCCTGCGCGACGGTGACCTGCGGGTTCAGGTGCCGGTGACAGGGCGCGATGAACTGGCGGCGATCTCGCTTGCCCTTAACGCTGCGGTAAACCAGCTCCGTGGCAGCCTGGCGGCAGTCGATCGGGAGAGCATTACCTTGGGGGGCGCGGTAGACACACTGACCAGCCAGGCCAGCGGCACCTTGCGCGATGTCGAAAGCCAGCAGATGCAGATCAGCCAGATCGCCACCGCCGCTACCCAGCTGGCCGCAACCTCGCAAGAGGTGGCCAAGCGGTGTGAGGAAGCCTCGGAAAGCGCGCGGCACACCCGGCAGATCGCGGTGAGCAGCAGCCGCCAGAGCGAACTGACCACACGCAATATCCAGCAACTCAACCAGCGCCTGAGTGCCAGCGCCCAAGCCTTGGGACGGGTGAGTGAGCAAGGCCAACAGATCCAGTCCGTCGTAGATGTCATCGGTAGTATCGCTGGGCAAACCAACCTGCTCGCCCTGAACGCCGCCATCGAGGCTGCCCGCGCCGGTGAACAGGGAAGGGGCTTTGCGGTGGTGGCCGATGAGGTGCGCAGTTTGTCTCAGCGTACTCAGGCATCGACCGCGCAGATCGCCGCGACCGTGGACAGCCTGCGCGCAACCGTCCAGCAGGCGGTGGAATTGATGCAGGCCGCCTGCGCCCAGGCGGAAGGGGATGCCGCTGCGGTCACCGGCCTGGGTGCCAGCCTGGGTGAGATCGCGGGGGCCGTGCAAGCCGTCAACGACACCTTGGCCCATATTGCAACGGCCGTGGAGCAGCAAGCGGCCACGGCCGATGAAGTGAGCGGCAATATCCAGCAGGTGGATCAGGCTGCGTTGCGCCTGCTCGACGGTGCCCGTGAGGTCAATGGCGCCGCCGACCGGCTGAACCGAGGCAGCACGGCGCTGCGCGCGACCACCGCTAACTTTGCTACCGCGTAGGGCCGGTGACTGGAAGAATGTGTTGCAAGATGTCAAAGTGGCGCACCTGAACAATGCGCCCCTTTGACCTCAGGTGATCCATGGCTCTCGCGTCTACCAGTGCTAGTGCGGTAACCCCCTCTCCCGCAACACCGGCCACCAGCCCACTGGTGATGAAAGTCATCGCCGCCTGTGCGCTGGCTCATTTGATCAACGACCTGATCCAGGCGGTGCTGCCGTCGATCTATCCCATGCTCAAAGCCAACTATGACTTGAGCTTTACCCAGGTAGGGTTGATTACGCTCACGTTCCAGATCACGGCTTCGCTGCTGCAGCCCTGGATCGGCTTCTATACCGACCGCCACCCCAAGCCGTTCCTGCTGCCTGCCGGCATGGTCTGTACGTTGATTGGCGTGTTGATGCTGTCCATGGTGGGCAGTTTCGAGATGATCCTCCTGGCCTCCGCGTTGATCGGGATCGGCTCTTCGACCTTTCACCCGGAAACCTCCCGCGTGGCAAGGCTGGCGTCCGGCGGGCGCTTCGGGCTGGCACAGTCCACGTTCCAGGTCGGTGGCAATACCGGCTCTGCGTTTGGCCCCCTGCTCGCGGCGGCCATTGTCATTCCCTTCGGCCAAGGCAATGTGGCGTGGTTCGCCGTGTTTGCGGTGGCGGCCATTGGCGTGCTGTACGGGCTCAGCCGCTGGTATCGAGGCCATCTCAATACCTTCGCAGCCAAACGCAGCAAGGTCGCAACACATGGCCTGTCCCGCGGGCGCATCAATGGGGCGCTGGCCGTGCTGGCGCTGCTGGTGTTCTCCAAGTACTTCTACATGGCAAGCTTTACCAGCTATTTCACCTTTTACCTGATCGAAAAGTTCGACCTGTCGGTGGCCAGTTCGCAGCTGCACCTGTTCCTGTTCCTCGGCGCGGTGGCGGCGGGCACCTTCTTTGGCGGGCCGATCGGCGACCGCATCGGGCGCAAGACGGTGATCTGGTTCTCCATTCTGGGCGCGGCCCCTTTCACGCTGATGCTGCCCTATGTGGACCTGTTCTGGACCAGCGTGCTGAGCGTGGTGATCGGCTTCATCCTGGCGTCTGCATTTTCCGCCATCGTGGTGTACGCCCAAGAATTGCTCCCTGGCAACGTTGGCATGATCGCAGGGGTGTTCTTTGGCCTGATGTTTGGTTTCGGCGGTATCGGCGCTGCCTTGCTGGGCCAGCTGGCCGACGTGCATGGCATTGAATACGTGTACACGCTGTGTTCGTACCTGCCGCTGTTGGGCATCCTCACCGTATTGCTGCCGTCCACCCAAGCCAGAAGCTGAGGCTCAGATCTGCCCTAGCAACCACTGCCGGAACGCGCGCAGCGAGGGCAACGCCTCGTTGCGCTGCGGGTACACCAGGTAGTAACTGCGTTTGCTGGCCACTGGCTCGCCAACGCTTGTGAGCTCGCCCTTCGCCAGTTCTTCTTCCACCAGCACACGCGGCACCAGGCCTACGCCGATGCCGGCGCGTACGGCCTGGATCAGGTGCGAGGTCAACTCAAAGCTCGGCCCCAGGCGCATGCTTCGGTGTGGCAGGCCGTGGTGGCTGAACCATTCCGCCCAGGCGTGCGGGTTGGTGGCCACGGTCAACAAGGCCTGGCCGCTGATGCGCTCAGGCGTCAGCTCACCTAGCGCCTGCGCGCCTTCCACCCCCAGAATCACCACCAGTTGTTCGGCCTGCAGCCGGTGGCTGATCAGGCCCGGCAGCTCACCCGTACCCACACTGATCGCTGCGTCGATTTCGCTGGTAGCGAAGTCGATGGCTTCGATGCGTGAGTGAATGTGCACCATCATGCCCGGATGGGCCCGGTAAAAATCCTGAAGGCGTGGCAGTAACCATTTGGAGCCGAACGTAGGTAGTGTGGCCAGGCGCAGCGTGCCGGTGCCGGACTGAAAGGCCAGTGCCTGCAAGGTCGCGCTGCGAATCTGCCCCAAGGCCTCGCTCAACTCGCGCTGATACAACCGGCCGACGTCGGTGAGCTGCACCTGGCGCCCTTCGCGGCGGAACAAGGTAAGCCCGAGCAACTGCTCCAGGGCCTGTACCTGTCGGCTGACCGCGCTTTGCGTCAGGGACAACTCCTGGGCAGCGCGGGTGTAGCTTTCGTGTCGGGCAGCGGCTTCGAAGGCCAGCAGCAAGGACATGGAGGGGGTGAGGCGGCGGTGATTCATTCGCAAAAGTCATCGATAGGTGCAGGATTATCCGTTTGTGCTTCGCGCCCGGCCCGGCGAACATGGCACAACTCCGTACCCCTAGGCTTGCGCATCCATTCAATAAGCGCAAGCCAGCTTATAACGAGGCAGCGACCATGATCGCCCAGCTGCACCCGGCCACCGCGAAGGCCGACTACCGTGATTTTCTCGAAGCCCTGCGCGCCAGCGGCTTTAAAGGCGAAATCAGCGCCGACTACGCCAGCCGTACCGTACTGGCCACCGACAACTCGATTTATCAGCGGCTGCCCCAGGCCGCTGTATTCCCCCGCGACGCCGACGATGTGGCGCGGGTTGCCCGGCTGATGGCCGAGCCGGCCTATCGGCAGATCAAGCTCACCCCGCGCGGTGGCGGTACCGGTACCAACGGGCAGTCACTCACCGACGGCATCGTGGTCGACCTTTCACGGCATATGAACCGTATTCTGGAAATCGACGTCGAGAACCGTTGGGTGCGCGTAGAGGCAGGTGTGGTAAAGGACCAGCTCAACGCGGCGCTCAAGCCCCATGGGCTGTTCTTCGCACCCGAGCTGTCCACCTCCAACCGCGCCACCATCGGCGGCATGATCAACACCGATGCCAGCGGCCAGGGCAGTTGCACGTACGGCAAAACCCGCGACCACGTGCTGGAGTTGCATTCGCGCCTGCTGGGTGGCGAAGCAGTACACAGCCTGCCCATCGACGAGGCCGAACTGGAGCGCCAGTGCGCCCGCGAAGGTCGGGTAGGGGAGGTTTACCGCACCGCCCGCGAGATCAACGCCACCAAGGCGGCGCTTATCGAAGCGGTGTTCCCCAAGCTCAACCGCTGCCTCACCGGCTACGACCTGGCGCACCTGCGCGAAGCCGACGGCCGCTTCAACCTCAACAGCGTACTGTGCGGCGCCGAGGGCTCACTGGGCTTTGTAGTGGAAGCCAAGCTCAATGTGCTGCCCATTCCCAAATACTCGGTGCTGGTGAACGTACGCTACGGCAGCTTCATGGACGCCCTGCGTGATGCCCGTGCGCTCATCAAGCACAAGCCGCTGTCGATCGAAACCGTGGATTCGCGCGTATTGCTGCTGGCGATGAAAGACATCGTGTGGCACAGCGTGGCGGAGTACTTCCCGGCCGACCCGGACCGCCCCACGCTGGGTATCAACCTGGTGGAATTCAGTGGCGACGAGCCTGCGGAAGTCGAGGCGCGGGTAGCGGCGTTCGTGGCGCACCTGCAGGCGGACCTTAGCGTAGAGCGGCTTGGCCATACGCTGGCCGCCGGCAACGAAGCGGTAAACCGCGTGTACACCATGCGCAAGCGCTCGGTGGGCCTGCTGGGGAACGTGGACGGTGAGATCCGCCCGCAGCCCTTCGTGGAAGATACCGCCGTGCCTCCGGAGCAGTTGGCGGATTACATCGCCGAATTCCGCGCCCTTCTGGATGGCTATGGCCTGACCTACGGCATGTTTGGCCATGTGGATGCTGGTGTACTGCACGTTCGCCCTGCGCTGGACATGAAGGACCCAGCCCAGGCCGCGCTGGTGCGGCCTATTTCCGATGCAGTCGCCGCGCTTACGCAAAAATATGGCGGGCTGCTTTGGGGCGAACACGGCAAAGGCGTGCGCTCGGAATACGTGCCAGCGTTCTTTGGCGAGCTTTACCCTTCGTTACAGGCCCTGAAAACAGCCTTCGATCCATACAATCAGCTGAACCCGGGGAAAATCTGCACGCCGCTCGACAGCGCCGAACCCTTGTTGAAAGTGGATGAGGTGACGCTGCGGGGCGATCTGGACCGCACTATCGACGAGCGGGTATGGCAAAGCTACGGCACCGCCATGCATTGCAATGGTAACGGCGCCTGCTACAACTACGACCCCAACGACGCCATGTGCCCCTCCTGGAAAGCCACTCGCCAGCGGTCCCAGTCCCCGAAGGGCAGGGCGTCGCTGGTGCGCGAATGGCTACGGCTGCAAGGCGAGGCCGGGGTGGACGTATTGTCACCGGCCCGTCGCCAGCCAGGCTTCTGGCAAACCCTGCCGCAGCGCTGGCGCAACAGCCGGGACAGCAAGGCCGGCCAGCAGGACTTCTCCCACCAGGTATACGACGCCATGGCCGGCTGCCTGGCGTGCAAATCCTGTGCAGGGCAGTGCCCGGTAAAAGTGAACGTGCCGGAATTCCGCTCGCGCTTCCTTGAGCTCTATCACACCCGCTACCTGCGCCCGGCGCGGGATTACCTGATCGGTTCGCTGGAGTTCACCATTCCATACCTGGCCCGAGTGCCGGGGCTGTACAACGGCCTGATGAACGCACCCGTGATCAAGGGGGTGCTGGCGCGCCGAGTGGGCATGGTCGACAGCCCGTTGCTCAGCCGCTTCAACTTCCACGCCAGCCTGCGCCGCTGGGACGTACAGCCGGCTACCCCTGCGAAACTGATCGGGCTGACCGAGGCGCAGCGGGCGCGCAGTGTGATCCTGGTGCAGGATGCGTTCACCCGGTATTTCGAAACCCCATTGCTGGCCAACCTGATCGAGCTGGTCTCGCGCCTGGGCTATCAGGTGTATCTGGCGCCGTTCTTCGCCAACGGCAAGCCACTGCATGTGCAGGGCTTCCTCGGTGCCTTCAACAAGGCGGCCATTCGCAACGCCAGCCAGTTGCAGGCACTGAGCGCGTTCGGCGTGCGCATGGTCGGGCTGGACCCGGCCATGACGCTGGTCTATCGCCAGGAATACGCCAAGGTGCCCGGGATCGCACAGCTGCCGAAAGTGGACCTCCCCCAGGAGTGGCTGCTCGACGCGCTGCCAGAAACGCTCAAGGCGAGTGCCGCCAAGCCTTATAGGCTGCTCGCCCACTGCACGGAAAAAACCAACGCGCCGGCGAGCACCAGGCAGTGGGAAATGCTGTTCAGCCGCGTTGGCCTTACCTTGGCAACTCAGGCCACCGGTTGCTGCGGCATGTCCGGCACCTATGGGCATGAAGCGCGTAACCAGGAGACGTCGCGGACCATCTTCGACCAGTCCTGGGCGGGGCAGGTGGCACCTGCGGCCGATGACAAGGGCGAGGCGCTGGCCACCGGGTATTCCTGCCGCAGCCAGACCAAACGCTTGGCCGGGCGTGAACTGCGCCACCCGCTGGAGATCCTGCTGGAGCTGCAACGGGCGGCGGGTTGATTGATAGGCTGCGGCGTTCTGCTGTCCACACGTAATCACCCGTGACAGGAGAACGCCATGGCCCTTCCCCATCAGGCCTTCATACATGTGCTGGACGTTCCACTCACCGTGGGCAACCTGCCCATGCTCGCCGATGGCAAGCTGGCTGCGGTAGACGCAGTGCGGCTGGAGCGTAATGACTGGGTGCCCAATAATCCGCGCCTGCCAGTGATCGTCTGCCGGCAGGTGCTGTCCCAGATCAGCGATCCCGCAGCGGCCTTCGAGCAACTGTTCGAGGTCAATCACTGGCCCGCGCAATGGCGCGACGGTGTGTTCACCTACCATCACTACCACTCCACCGCCCATGAGGTGCTTGGCGTCGCCTGTGGCGAAGCGCGGTTGGTGCTGGGTGGGCCAGATGGTTATGAAACCGAGGTGCGGGCGGGAGACGTAGTGTTGTTGCCCGCTGGCACCGGGCACTGCCAGCTCAGCGCCAGCAGGGATTTTCTTGTAGTGGGCGCCTACCCGGCGGGGGCTACCTTCGACATTTGTCGTGAAGCCCCAACCCCTGAGCAACAACGCAGTATCGCCGACGCTACCTATCCCGCGTCAGACCCTGTGTTCGGTGCGCAAGGGCCGTTTCATCCGCTGTGGTGGGGTGACTCATGAGCGAGGCACGGCTGGGCTTTGCCTGTATGTATCGCCACTCGCACCGCAGCCTGGCGATAAAGGAACTGGAAGCGATCGAGAAGGCGTTCAACCCTCGTACCACCACAGTGCGCTGGATCAGCAGCGCTACGGTAGAGGCCGCCGCGGAAAAACTGCGCCAGCTGATCGAGCACAACCTCGATGCCCAACTTCGGCTGCTGGCCTACGTGGCGGAATTACCGCCGGCCCTGCGTATGTTGCGCCTGAGTAGCGACCTGTTGCCGTTGTACAGCCACCCCAGCGTGACGGCGTTTTATCAGGACCCAACCCTGCAAGCGCATTTGCAGCAGCGCTTTATGGAGATTGGCGACTACGCGCGCGGCGCGGACATCAGGCTGTCCTTCCACCCCGGGCAATATTGCGTGCTGGGTTCGGACCGGCCCGAGGTTGTGGAAAACAGCTTGGCAGAGTTCGAGTACCACGCCGACATGATCCGCATGATGGGCTATGGCCAGCGCTTTCAGGACTTCAAGTGCAACGTGCACATTGCCGGCCGCCTGGGTGTGCAAGGGGTGCGGGCGGTGTGGCCACGGCTGTCAGAGGTTGCACGCAATACCATCACCTTCGAAAACGAAGAGAGAACCTATGGCGTGGACGACTGCCTTGCCATCGCTGACCTGGCACCGGTGGTGCTCGACATCCATCACTGCTGGATCAACGAAGAGGCGTATATCCCTCCCGATGACCGCAGGGTAGGCCGCATCATCGACAGCTGGCGTGGCGTGCGCCCGGCCATGCATTACTCGCAACCGCCTGAGCACCTGCAGGCGCTAGGGTTCGGGCCAGATGACCCGCTGGAAATACCCGCCTTGCTGGAGAAGGTCAACAAGCGCGACCTGTATGCGCACAGCGCCCGCATGTGGAACCACAAAACCAACGAGTACGCGCTGCAGTTCCTCGACCGTTTCGACATCATGTTCGAAGCCAAGGAAAAGAACCTTGCAACGCTGGAATTCTATCAGCGGTATTTATTGCACACCTGATCAGGCAAAGCGAAGGGCCGTGGCGGTGGAAAACTGGCGGGGAAAGGCTTATCCACTAGCCGCCGACCACCGTCCTTGCCCACTTCCCACCGTTGGGCTATACGGTTGGCCAGGACATTTCAGGCGTAAGCCTTCAGCTGTGGCGCGTCGCGAATTCGAGGGTCCGGTTGTTCAACCGACTCAACAAGGAAGCTGGCTCATGGCTACTACTCGCCGTACCCTTCTCAAACTTTCCCTTGGCGCCGGCGCAGTGTGCGTGTTCGGTGGCATCGTGCCCGGCATGCGCCAATTGGCGGCAGCCACCGTGCGGGTACGCCGCAACGTGAACAGCCTGGCGCCGAACGACCCCGACCTGGCGTGCTATCGCGACTTCGTGGGCATAATGAAAGCCAGGCCCGAGAGTAACCGGGTGAGCTGGATTGCCTTTGCCAACCAGCATGGCAACAACAACGCCTTCAACCTCTGCCCTCATGGCAGCTGGTATTTCCTGCCATGGCACCGGGGTTATCTGGAAATGTACGAACTGGCGGCGGCCTCGCTCACCGGCAACGCCAACTTCGCCATGCCCTACTGGGACTGGACAGCCTTGCGAACCCTCCCGGCTGCCTTCACCGACCCGCTCTACAACGGCCAGCCCAACCCGCTGTATGTGCCCACTCGCAACACATTGACCGGCCCCTATGCACTGACCGACTCGCTCACCGGCCCGGGCGTGATGCAGAGCATTTATGCCGAAACCGTGTTCGAGGCCTTCGGCACCAGCCGCAACCCGGCGCAAAACAGTACCGACCCGTCCTGGGTGCCGGCCGGTGGCGGCGTGCAGGGCATTCTGGAAAGCACGCCCCACAACAACGTGCACGACAACATCGGGGGCTACATGCCCAACCCCAATTCGCCATTGGACCCATTGTTCATGATGCACCACGGCAATATCGACCGGATCTGGCTGTGGTGGAACACGCTCGGCCGACAAAACAGCACCGACCCGCTGTGGCTGAATATGAATTTCCTCAAGCATTACATCAGCCCGCAGGGCAAGTTTTACAGCCGGGTAGTGAAGAACATGCGCTCCACCACCAGCATGGGCTACACCTACGACAGCCTGCCTACCAAGGCAAAGAGCGCCGTTGCCAACGCCGTTACCAGCGAAGCGACTGCCGCTGCGGCCTTGTCGAGCATCCGCGACCGCAACGTGGCGGCACTGCTGGACCCCAGCCAGCCCTCGAATCTAAAGCGTGTAAAGAAAACCAAACCCGGGATAGCGAAGCTGACCGACCCATTGGATGTGCCCTTGACCGCGCCGGGTTCCACACTGGATGCGGTGATCGCCGGCACTGACGCCCCGCCTAATAACCGCGAGGTGTTCGCGGTGCTGCGCGATATTGTGATGGGCGAGAACGTGAACACCTTCCGCGTGTTCATCAACCTGATGGAAGCCAGCTTGGACGTGCCGGACAGCGACCCGCACTTCGTGCGGACGGTGTCGTTCCTGCGTCATACGATGGCTGGCCATGCCGGCCATGGCGGGGCGCTGTCGACGCAGGTCAACCTCACGGCAACGGTGCGCCGGTTGGCCCAGGCTGGCCTGCTGACCGGGGACCAGGTCACGGTACAGATCGTGCCCGTGCCCGCACCGGGGGTGGCCGCCTCGCAAGTGGGCACGGTAACGCCGGGGTCGGTGGAAATTGTTTTCGTTTAGCCGGGCATTGCTGTTGCTGGCCGGCCTGGGCGGTGCTTCAGCCCAGGCCGCCACAGCCACACTCGCAGCACCTGGGTTGATTTGCCGGCGCTATCCGGTAGAAACCTTGCAAAGCCTGCGCAACGGCGATACACGGTTGGTTGTGGTGGTGCAGGCATTCACCCCGCCTACCACCGGGCCGGCAGGCCTGGCGGTGTGGCTGGCCCCGCCGGGCGGAATCGAGGTGGAACTTGCCCGCCTGGCCATCCATCCTCGCCAGGCTTATCAAGCCTACGAACGTGCACGCTGGCAGCGCTTTCTCGTATCGCTCGCGGCCCACGCCGGGCAACTGCATGACGATAACCCGCTGTGCATCAAGGTAGGGTTTGCGCTGAGCGCTGCGCAAGGGCAAGGCGGGGTGGTGTTTGATCTGGAGGTGATAGGCGCGGGCGATGGTCGGTGAGCGAAACGGCACGTGGACTGTAGGACCGGTCGGAGCCGGGCATCCGGCAAAGCCCGGGAACAGGCATGACCCGGGCCTGAGTCGAAACCGATTCGGAGGTCCCGCTCCCCACCGGGGGCTCGCTAACCATGTCCACCTCGTAACCTATCCTGAGTTTTTTGACACAATCCAATCCCCTGCCTATACCTTCGCTTCCATACCTCAGCAGGCAGGGTAGCCCCATGGATAGCCGCAGCCCTGGTCAGTCTCAGCAGTCGACCTCCTCTCGCAAAGCCGTTTTCCACTCGTCCGCGTTTCAACCCCATCGCCTCAGCCTCGCTATCGTTGCCGCGCTGAGTTTCATGGCTGCCGATGGCGCCGTCGCTGCCGCAGGCAGTTGCAGCGGTGCCAGCACCACCTTGAGTACGCGTGTAACCGAGCCGTGCAATCTCGGCCGCAACGAGTCGCTTACGGTGACCGCCGACGGCGGCATCAAGGTGGCCGATGTGGCGGCGGTGGTCGTGCAACACGCGGCGGCCGGGCGTAACCAGATTTTCAACAGCGGCACGCTGGCTGGGGAAGAGGGCATCGTCATCTTCAATACGGTGTTTTCCGGAAAGCTCCAGAACACCGCAACGGGGGTGATCGAGGGCATGAACGAGGGCATCATCCTGTCGGGAAGCACCTTCACGGGTAATGTGCTGAACGCCGGCGCCGTCACCTCCACCCAGGCCGCCGCGTTGAGCCTGGTGAACAGTACGGTGACCGGCAACCTCAGCAACAGCGGGCTGCTGGCGGGGGAGCGTAACGATGCCTACGGGCGTAACGGCCTGCTGATCAGCAGCAGCGAAATCACCGGCGACCTGCGCAACAGCGGCAGTATTGCCAGTGGCTCTGCGGCCGTTCGCATCGAAAACAGCAGGCTGGGCGGCAGCCTGATCAATGCCGGTTCAATCGAAGGCAGCAACGGGCTGGTGCTTACTGATGTACGCATCGGCGCAAGCCTGATCAACAGCGGTAGCCTGCAGGCCGACCAGGACGCGATTTACATCTCCGACACCATCATAGTTGGCAGCCTGACCAACGCGGGCAATATCAAAGGTGAGAACGGGGCCTATATCCAGTTCGCTACCATCGGCGGCGATGTTCAAACCTGGGGCAGCATCGCAGGTAGCGATCGTGGCCTGGTATTGGTCAATGCCACCGTCGAGGGCCGGGTTGTCAACGATGGTGACATTTCCGGCAGCGTTGATCCCTTCACTCTGCTGACTGTCACGGTGGGTGACGATGTGGTGAACCGGGGCAGCATCGTGGGCGGCTCCGGCGCTGCGATCAGTGGCAGCACCATTGGCGGCGACGTGATCAACCAGGGCAGCATCCTGACGTACCTCTCGCAAACCAGCATTAATGACAGCACCATCAAGGGCCGCTTCGCCAACTACGGCACCATTGGCACACAGGGCGGCGACACGGCTTGGAGCGGCTTGAGTGTCAGCGGGAGCACGGTAGGCGGTGAGTTCGTCAACGCCGGCAAGATCATCGGCGCGGGCACCAGCTACGCGCTGGACATCAGCAGCTCTACGCTCAGCGGCCGGTTGGTCAACCGTGGCAGTATCACCGGTGCCCGGGCACTGAATATCACGGACAGCACGCTGGCAAGCGTGACCAACACTGGCACCCTCAAGGGCAGCGAGCGCGGCGTGTCGGTACAGGGAGAAAGCGAGCTTACCGGCGGCCTGGTGAATGCCGGCCTGATCTCCGGTAGCGAGTATTCCCTTTACGTTGACCCAGCCAGTACGTTGAACAACCTGTACATCGCAGGCAACGACACCGCGCGGTTTGCCGGCGATGTATACGCGCCAAACACCACCGCCACCGTCTACAGCGACGCCACCTATAGTGTCCGCGCCCGGGATCGCTGGACAGTGGACAGCTTCATCAACCGCGGCACCCTGGTACTGACCGCGTCCACCAGCCGCAGCGCCACGCCGGCGACCATCACCGGGGACTACAGCCAGCGCAATGGGGCGATGTTGCGCACCGAAGTGCTGGACCAGACACACTACGGCAAACTGGTGGTGACCGGCACCGCTACGTTGCCGAGCCAGGCCCTTATCGACGTGGACGTTGCCAATGCCAGCCAGCCCTTCCGTGTAAGCAGGCTTCAGGATGTGCTCAGCGCCGGTACGTTGAAGTCCGATGGCACCTTTGCGGTAACCGGCAACTCGGCGCTGTTTAACTTCGGCGCTGTGAAGGATGGCAACACGGTGGACCTTACCCTCGCGGCCAAGTCTGCCACCGGGGCCCGCGCGGCAGTCGCCAGCAGTGGCCTTGCTTCCGCTGCCGGAGTAGCGGGCGTATTGGATGCCGAGTTTGCCAAGGGTTCGTCCAGTAGCCTGGCGCCGTATTTCGTTTCGGCGACCAGCACGGCCCAGGTGGCCAATGCGTTGAGCCAGACCCTACCGTTGGGCAATGCCAGCCTGCGGGCGAGCCAGGCCGCGTTGGGCGAAATATCCCAGGCATTGCAGGACCGACTGGTGCCTGTGACCTCGGAGCTGCCAAGCCTGAGAATGGCCCCGACACTCTGGTCAAAACCCTTCACTTCGCTGGCCAGCGGCGCCCGCGGCAGCAGTAGCGGAAGCGGCCAGGTGATCGGCATGGATACCCGTACCTCCAGTACGCAGCGGGTAGGCCTTGCGTTCGCCTACGCCGATGGCGACACCCAAGGCGATGCGCTTGGCAATGGCCAGAACAGCCGGCTCGACCTCTGGCAGTTCACAGGGTACAGCGCCTATACGCTTGCCCCGGATACGGAATTCATGGTTTACGCCGGCGCGGGTCACAATCGCGTTGCGGGCGAACGCAGCCTGGCGCTCTCGGGTGTGAGCGGCAAAGCGAAGGGCGAATACGACAGCCTGTTCGCCACAGTGGGCGCCAGCCTGGGCCATGCCTACAGGTTAAGCGAGGCAACCCGTTTCGTGCCGTCGGCGCGCCTGGACTACAACCACATTCGAGACGAGGGCTATCGCGAGCAAGGCTCCAGCAGCATCGCGCCGCTGTTGCTTTCCGTGGAAGGGCGCCACACGGACCAGCTGATCGCCGGGCTGGATGGTCGGCTGGAGCATGAGTTCAGCCCGGGTGGCAGCCGGCTGCAGCTGAATCTCGGCGTGGGGGTAGACCTCATCAACGACGCCAACGGTGTGACCGCAAGCTTTGCCGGCGCGCCGGGGCAGCGGTTCGAAACCCGCGGCAGCGAAGCCAGCCCTTGGCTGGTACGTGGTGGCTTGAGCCTGGTCACACCGCTCACTGCGAACGGGGCCGAGCTCACGGTCAACTACTCCGGGCAAGGCCGTAGCGATTACGGCGATTCGGCCGCGACCGTGGCTGTGAAAGTGCCGTTCTAAGCCAAGCGATTGAACTGAACTTCCGTTCCCGCAGGGGGCTCAGGTGAAAGGTATCGATCAATCAGCGAGGAGACAGTGAATGCCCGATTCACACGGCAAGATCCGCTACGGCGTGGTAGCGGGAGGTTCGATTTCTCAGGGCGCGTTCATGCCCGGCGTCGGCCAGACCGACAACTCGGTAATGACCGCCCTGGTCACCGGCGACCCGGTAAAAGCCGACCGCCTGGCCAAACAGTATTCGCTCAAAAGCTACAGCTATGACGAATACCCCGCACTGTTGGCCTCTGGCGAAGTGGACGCGGTGTACGTTGCCACCCCGAACTTCCGCCACCGCGAATTCGTAGTTCCGGCGCTGGAGGCGGGTATTCATGTGTTGCTCGAAAAACCCATGGCGACCAACGAGGAAGACTGCAAAGCGATGATTGCCGCCGCGCAACAGTCGGGGGCCAGGTTGATGATCGCCTACCGCCTGCATTGCGAGCCCGGAACCCTGGAGATGATCGAGCGGGTACACGCTGGCGAGTTCGGCGAACCCCGCTTGTTCACCTCCACCTTCACGCAGACGGTCAAGCGCAGCAACCACCGGCTGCACAATGGCTTCGCCGCCGGGCCGGTGTTCGACATGGGGCCTTATCCGCTCAACATGGTGCGTCAGCTGTTCGGGGCGGAGCCCATCGAGGTCAGCGCGGTGGGCGTAAAAACGCCGGGTGATGAAATAAATACCTGGGATACGGTAACAGTATCGCTGCGTTTTCCCGAGGAACGGCTTGCGCAGTTCACCGTCAGCTGCAACCTTCCCAGCGCGGAGCGTTTTCAGTTCCTGGGCAGCAAGGGCGAGATCGAGGCCTCTCCCTGTTTCGGCTACGGCGAAGGCGTAAGCATCCGCTATCGCGCCTCCCTCAATGGCAATACGCAGGAACACGTACATCCGGTCGTGGACCAGTTTGCCGGCGAGACGGCGTATTTCTCCGACTGCATTCTCAAAGGGCAAATGCCAGAGCCGGATGGAGATGAAGGCTGGCGCGACGTGCGAGTAGTGGAGGCTATCGAGCGGGCGCTGACTACGGGCCAGCCCCAGAAGCTTGAGCCCTTGGCCCCGAAACGCGCCGCCACCCGTGACCAACAACGGCAGTTCCCATTGGCCGAAGCACCGGCGTACATAAACACCGAATCGCCGACGGAGTGACCGCCGGCACAGGCGCGGGCGCGGCTCAACGGTCCGGGACGATACCGCCGAGCGCTCGCGCCGCTGCAAGCAGGGCCAGGTGGGTCAGGCCCTGAGGCAGGTTGCCAAGGTAGGCCCGCGAGTGGGGGTCGACCATCTCTGAGTAGATCCCCACACCATGGTCCAACCCTTTTACGGCCTCGGTAAACATCTGTGTCGCCTGCTCAAGGCGCCCTTGTGTCGCATGGGCTTCGACCATCCAGAACGTGCAGGCCAGAAAACAGCCTTCTTCCTGTTCCACCCCACTGTAGCGGTAGTGGAAGCCCTTGCAGCCCAGCTCGTTATCAATGGCCTGCAAGGTGCTTTGCAGTCGCTCGGGGGAAGAGAACCCAAAGCGCACCGCCAAGGCCAGGGAGGCATCCAGCCGCCCGCTGCCTGGATAGAACTCATAGGCCTGCCGGGCTGCGCACCAACAGTGCTCATCGATCCAGGCATGAATGCGCTGCCGCTCTCTGTCCCAGCGGTCTCGACAGGTTGTTGGCAGGTGGCCGCTGTCCGCCAACTCCACGGCACGGCTGAGGGCCTGCCAGCAGCTGACCTTGGACATGGTGTAATGCTGCGGTTCGGGCAACTCCCAGATGCCGCAGTCCTTGCGTCGCCAGCTATCTGCACACTGGTCCGCGAGCCCCGAGAGCAGCATGGCACTGGGCGAGTCCAGAACATTGCCGCAATCGATAAAGCAGCGCGCGGTTTCGAAGATATCGCCGAATATCCCGTGTTGGTGCTGATCGGTCGCGTTGTTACCTACAACGGGAGGTGAGTGTTTATAGCCGGGCAAGTCCACAGGCCGAGTGGTATCTCCCAGTGCGCCGTCCAAGGTGTAACACACACGTGGGCCGTGCTCGCTCAGCCGCCTTAACAGCCAGGCGAATGCCGCTTGTGCTTCGGGCTGTGCGCCGATACTGAGAAAGGCTTCGATGGTGTAGCCCGCGTCGCGAACCCAGGCAAAGCGGTAATCGTAGTTCTTGTCACCGCCGAGGCGTTCCGGCAGCGAAGTGGTAGCGGCTGCCATGATCGACCCGCTGGCTGAGGACAGCAGCAGCTTGAGCGCCAGCGCGCTGCGGGTTACCAGGCCTTTATAGTCGCCTTCATAGCACAGCCCTTTGGCCCATTGCCGCCATTCGCGATCCGAGCCGTCGATACGTGCATCGATCAAGTGCAGTGAGGGTATGACGAGGGGTTCGTCCCGCCCGGCCACGATCGCCAATACCTCCTTCTGCCCCTCTTTCACCTTCAGGGTGGCACGTACACCCAGGTCGTCTTCCCGCTCCACCTTCAGTGCGTTGCCGTGCAAGAACATGCCCAATATCTTGCCGGCGTGGAAAACGCTGCCGTTGCCAGTAGGGGAGAGGTACGGGCATACCTTATCGGCCTGGGTCCCGAAGTCGATCTCCACCTTGAACGTCACGTGGCCCTCAAGCCCCTCGACCCGCCGCGCCAACTCGGCCCACGGCAGCCGCCCGCCTGGCCCGCTGTTCAATGACTCCGTGAGGCGCGCCCGGCCCGTGTCGGTGGTAACCACGGTTTCGAGCACGTTACTGTCCGGCAAATAACGCCGTTCGACTCGATACGGAGCATCGGGCGCGATCATGAAATACCCGCCGGTTTCTGGTGCCATCAAGCGATCGAACAAGGGCGGCGAATCCATATGGGGTACGCACCACCAGTCCACTGAACCGTCCCAGCCTACCAGCCCCACAGACCGGCCATCGCCAAGGGCGCCATAGCCTTCTAGCGGTAAATAGCCGTCGGCGTCACGCACAGGCTCGACCTGCTGTTTGGAGAGACGTAGCGGTTTGTTCATGAACGGTGCCTTGGCGAGTGGACGGAGCAGCCATCGAGGCGCTGCTTGCAAGGGTTCCGACTGCCACGGGTGTGCAGGGTTCGTTCGAGGTGTCTGGGGCCGCTATCAAGGGCAAGCAGCCGGACGCTAACTGTGATGGCGAAGCCTTACCCAGCCGCCACTCGATAGCTTTGCGCTACCTGTCACTTTGTTAGCTAGCCGATGTGAAAAGTGAGCGTTAACTTGGCTACGGGTAATTGATATACCGCGCCGGAGGCACAGTGCCCTCGGCGCCATGTACGGTACTCATGTAAATTAAGTCGGCATAGCACTGCACCATTAGAAGCATGGCGCGGTGTGCAATAAAGAGGATAAAGGTCATGACAACCGATCAATCCGAATCCCCGGTACACGTAGCAGGGAAGATGACGGCCAGTTTCGTGGTTGCCGATAGTCCACCGCAGCCATTCAAAACCGCCACCCACGCCTATCTTGATGATACGCGGCTGCATGTTTACGGGATCTCGGAGGAAAACGGGCAGGTAAATGTAATCTATTTGTGGATCCCGCGTGAAATTAAGAACGGCACTTACCCCATTGAAAGCGTTGATAAAGACACGGCAGTTTTTGCGGCAATATCCTATGAAGGGGTTAGCCCCCGCGTGCAGGGTGGGAAAATCTCCATTGAATGGGACCGCACAAGGAATCGGTTCAAGGCTGGTTTCAAATTGGAAGCAGCGTCGGAAGGCAAAACCTATAACGTGAATGATGGTTACGTTGAAGCAGGTGTCTGGCCTTCAACGAAGGGCTCAGATGGTGTTACCGCAACCATTTCACCTCCTTTGTTGGACGGCGATGGCTCGTTCACGGCCGATGAATGCCGCTTCGAGACTGGTGGCGACAATTGGCTGTTGCTAGCCACTCAACGGGTGGGGGAATCCACCCAAGGTGTTCTATTGCGAATACCAGGCAATTACCAGCCCGGAGACCCGACGGACAATTGGGTCGGCTTCCTTGTCTACGCTCATGGCTTTCATACGGGAAGAAATCTTGCTTTTTCAGACTTCACTTGGGATCAGGCGCAGAAACGCCTCAAGGCAGGCTTCACCTTCGAAGCTACGATCGCCGGCAGGTTGCATAAAGTGGAGAACGGGCACATCGCACTTACGTACTGAGGGTTTCGCTCTAGAGATCTGACGAATTACTCAGCAGCGAAATTTTCGTTCCAATATTTTCTTTGTGGTCAGCTTCATCTGTAACGCCCTTTGGAAAACCTGTCAGTTCTGCCAGCTATCGCTTTGAACTGAAACTTATTAACTTGATTGCTGCGCCCGGCACGATACGTTGCTCTGCTGGGCTTTCGGTAAGTTGGCAAGTGTCTAACCAGCGGGAAAGAGGAAAATAAACATGAGCACTGAACATGCAATCAAAGGCGGAAATGGTCTGTTAAGCAGGGCTTCAGCGTCTTTCGTTCCAGCAATCGTCGGCCTTGATAAGGACAAGCTGTTTGTCGAAAAGGTTCTTTATCATTATTCGGAGGTGCAGGGTCATACCTTTGAAGCGTACGAAGAAGTTGACGTCATTGTGCAGGGGAAGAAACAGCTCGTACCCCTGGGGATCTGGTTGCGATTCGCGGGAGACTCGATAAGCAAACATCTGTCGTTCTTCAGATTGGGAGAGATATTTGTCGACCTGGATATCGAGTTGGCACCTGACTTCATCTTCAACCCCCAGGAAGGTCAGCTAAAAGGAAACTTCAATGGCGTGTTTACGCTCTACCAACACCGCTATGAGATTCGCTCAGGGACGATCGAGCGTCAGTTTATCCCCACAGAAGAGCTGAAAAAACGCAACCCATATGCGCTAAGCCGCGGTTAATCAAACGGCTGCTGAATTGTTGCAGATGGGATGAGGCAGCCCCGGCCGCCTCCATAAAAAAACCCTCGAAGCCAGGCTTTGAGGGTTTTTTATGTTCGAATGCCTGTTTAGACGTTAAACCGGAAGTGCATCACATCGCCGTCTTTGACAATGTATTCCTTGCCTTCCAAACGCCATTTGCCTGCGTCCTTCGCGCCGTTCTCACCCTTGTATTGAATGAAGTCGTCATAGGCGACCACTTCGGCACGGATAAAGCCTTTCTCGAAGTCGGTGTGGATCACCGCTGCGGCCTGTGGAGCGGTAGCGCCGATGCGAACAGTCCAGGCACGAACTTCCTTTACGCCAGCGGTGAAGTAGGTTTGCAGGTTGAGCAGCGAGTAACCGGCGCGGATCACGCGATTCAGGCCAGGCTCTTCCAGGCCAAGAGATTCGAGGAACATGTCCTTTTCTTCGCCGTCGTCCAGCTCGGCGATTTCCGCTTCGATCTTGTTGCACACGGGTACCACCAGCGCACCTTCTTCCTCGGCGATGGCCTTCACCACGTCCAGATGCGGGTTGTTCTCGAAGCCGTCTTCAGCCACGTTGGCGATGTACATCACCGGCTTGCTGGTGAGCAAATGGAAGCCGCGGATCAACTGCTTCTCTTCGGTGCTCAAGCTCTTCATAAGGCTGCGTGCGGGCTTGCCTTCGGTGAAGTGGGGGATCAGCCGTTCCAGCACAGCCTTCTGTGCCAGCGCGTCCTTGTCACCGCCCTTGGCGTTGCGTGCAACCTTCTGCAGCTGCTTCTCGCAGCTGTCGAGGTCGGCGAAGATCAGCTCGAGGTCGATGATTTCGATGTCACGCTTTGGGTCCACGCTGTTCGAAACGTGGATGACGTTCTCGTCTTCGAAGCAGCGAACCACGTGGGCGATGGCGTCGGTTTCACGGATGTTGGCCAGGAACTTGTTGCCCAGGCCTTCACCCTTGGATGCGCCGGCCACCAGGCCCGCGATGTCCACGAATTCCATGGTGGTCGGGATCACGCGCTCGGGCTTGACGATGGCCGCCAACGCATCGAGACGAGCGTCAGGCATCGGCACGATGCCGCTGTTCGGTTCGATGGTGCAGAACGGGAAGTTTTCCGCGGCAATACCGGATTTGGTCAGCGCGTTGAACAGGGTCGATTTGCCGACGTTAGGCAGGCCGACGATGCCGCAATTGAAACCCATGGTGCAACCCTCTTCGTGGAGTCAGGCCTTTTGGCTGTGCAGTTCTCTCATCGCCCGGGGCCAATCCCCGGCGAGAATGTCCGGCAACACGCCGAGGGCGAAATCGATACTGGCGTCGAGCTTTTCCTGCTCCGCGCGCGGTGCGCGGCCGAGCACGAAGCCCGACACCTTGCTGGCGTCGCCCGGGTGGCCGATGCCAAGCCGCAGGCGATGAAAGCCGTTCTGGTTACCCAACTGCGCGATGATGTCGCGCAAGCCGTTATGCCCACCGTGGCCGCCACCCTGTTTGAGTTTGGCCACGCCGGGAGGAATGTCGAGTTCATCATGCGCCACCAGTATCGCGTCCGGCGGGATGCGATAGAAGCCTGCCAGCGCGGCAACAGCTTGCCCGCTACGGTTCATGTAGGTGGTGGGGATCAGCAGACGAACATCCTGGCCCTTGTGGCTGAAACGCCCGGCAAGGCCAAAGAACTTGCGGTCGGGGGCCAGGGTTACATTCTGGTCACGCGCAACGCGCTCAACGAAAAAAGCCCCTGCGTTATGCCGGGTCTGTTCGTATTCGGCCCCGGGGTTTCCAAGGCCGACGATCAACTGGATGGCGGTCACGTAGAGGCTTCCATATTTCGTCAGAGCGCCGCGATATCAGCTATCACAGCGCCCCGGCAAAGGCGACTGATTACTCAGCCGAACCTTCACCTGCATCTTCAACCGGTACACGTGGCGCGTGAACGTTGGCGACAGCCAGGTCGTTACCGTGGGCCAGTGCAACGAACTCAACGCCAGCAGGCGCTTTGAGGTCGGACAGGTGAATGATGGTGCCGACTTCGGCGTTGGCCATGTCGACTTCGATGAACTCAGGCAGGTCTTTCGGCAGGCAGGTGATTTCCAGTTCGGAAACAACGTGCGAGATTTCGCCGCCTTTCTTGACTGCAGCTTCCTGGTTCATGAAGTGAACCGGTACGGTAGCGGTCAGCTTCTGGCCTGCAACCACGCGAACGAAGTCGGCGTGCAGTACGTGGCCTTTGGCTGGGTGACGCTGCAGGGCCTTGATGATGACGTTCTGCTTGGTGCCATCAACGGTCAGCTCGATCACGTGAGCGTAGGCCGCTTCGTTTTCCAGCAGCTTGGCAACTTCCTTGGCCAGCAGGCTGATGGACTCAGGTGCTTGTTCGCCACCGTACACTACGGCTGGAACCAGCGAGGCGAGACGACGCAGGCGGCGGCTCGCACCTTTCCCCAGGTCGGAACGCGATTCGGCGTTAAGAGTGAATTCGGTCATCTTGTTTCTCCAGTTGGCTCTCATCCTGCCCGGCGCTTGCGACCAGCGCGGGGTGGTGAGGGCAAAAAAGCCCCGCTTCGACAGGTGCCGGAGCGGGGCATGTTCGTCAGTTCGACATCCGCCGGCCGAAGCCTCAGCGGAACATCGCGCTGATCGATTCTTCGTTGCTGATGCGACGCATCGCTTCGGCAACAACAGGCGCTATATCCAGTTGGCGGATACGCGAGCAAGCCTGTGCCGCGGCGGACAACGGGATGGTGTTGGTCACCACCAGTTCGTCCAGGACAGAGTTTTCGATGTTCTCGATGGCGCGGCCAGACAGTACCGGGTGGGTGCTGTAGGCATAGACCATGGCGGCACCGTGGTCCTTCAGGGCCTTGGCCGCATGGCACAGGGTGCCAGCGGTATCGACCATGTCATCGACCAGGATGCAGGTACGGCCTTCCACGTCACCGATGATGTGCATCACCTCGGAGTGGTTGGCTTTCTCGCGACGCTTGTCGATGATGCCCAGGTCCACGCCCAGCGACTTGGCAACTGCGCGAGCACGCACAACGCCGCCGATGTCCGGGGACACGATCATCAGGTTTTCGAAACGTTGATCTTCGATGTCATCAACCAGTACGGGCGAACCGTAGATGTTGTCGACGGGGATATCGAAGAAGCCCTGGATCTGGTCGGCGTGAAGGTCGACAGTGAGCACGCGGTCGATCCCGACCACGGTCAGCATGTCGGCGACCACCTTGGCACTGATCGCTACCCGGGCCGAGCGAGGACGACGGTCCTGGCGGGCATAGCCGAAGTAGGGGATCACCGCAGTGATACGCGACGCAGAAGAACGGCGGAAGGCATCTGCCATCACGACCAGTTCCATCAGGTTATCGTTGGTTGGGGCACAGGTTGGCTGAATGATGAAGACGTCTTTACCGCGAACGTTTTCATTGATTTCAGCGCTGATTTCGCCGTCGGAGAATTTCCCGACAGAAACATCACCCAGTGGAATATGCAGCTGACGTACAACACGCCGAGCCAGATCGGGGTTAGCATTCCCCGTAAAGACCATCATCTTGGACACGCGCAGTACCTGCCGGCTGGGGTATACCTGGATGAGTATAGAAAATGGCAGGGGCGGCTGGATTCGAACCAACGCATGGCAGGATCAAAACCTGCTGCCTTACCGCTTGGCGACGCCCCTGTAGCGGATCATTCGAGTGCCGAGCACTCGATTCTCTAGAGCAGAATTTTTAGCTTGCGATGCAACATCGAAACGTTGCTTCCCTTTGCTACAAACCCTGTGAGGTTACCTGTCAGAAGGGCCGAGACTTTATCAGCTTCAGCTTTGTTTGGGAAGGCCCCAAACACACAACTTCCAGTTCCGGTGAGTTTAGCCTGAGTAAATTTACTTAGCAAACTCAAAGCGTTACGAACATCTGGGTAACGCCTCTCGACCACCGGTTGGCAGTCATTTCGACTGTTTCCCTCGAGAACGGAGCGCACTTTAATGGCGGGAGAGTCACGTGTCAACAGTGGATCTGAAAAAATTTCTGCTGTACTTACAGATACTTGCGGAACGAGCACCAGATACCAGGGTTCCGGGGGTTCCACGGGGGTGAGTTTTTCGCCTACCCCCTCTGCAAATGCGGCGCGGCCCCGCACGAATACGGGCACATCCGCGCCCAGCCCGAGGCCCAGCGCCGCCAGGCGATCCTCGCCCCAGCGCAATTGCCACAAGTGATCGAGCGCGAGCAGGGTGGTAGCGGCGTCCGAGCTGCCGCCCCCGATACCGCCGCCCATGGGAAGCACCTTGCGCAGCCAGATGTCTGCCCCCAGGCGGGTTCCGGATTCGGCCTGCAGCCGCCTGGCTGCTTTCACGATCAGGTTGCTGTCGTGCGGCACGCCAGCGAGGCCACCGTGCAACGCGATGATGCCGTCGTCACGTAGGGCGAAATCCAGCTCGTCACCATGGTCGAGAAACTGAAACAGGGTTTGCAGCTCGTGATAACCATCGGCGCGGCGCCCCAGGATGTGCAGCATCAGGTTGAGCTTGGCGGGCGCGGGGAGGGTGAGGCGCGGCCGATCCATTTCAGTGGCCCAGCTGGCGCGGTTGCCAGTCC
Source organism: Pseudomonas sp. 3MAES_34.3B (assembly GCF_058145875.1). Lineage (NCBI taxonomy): Bacteria > Pseudomonadati > Pseudomonadota > Gammaproteobacteria > Pseudomonadales > Pseudomonadaceae > Pseudomonas > Pseudomonas sp. 3MAES_34.3B. The sequence goes on from NZ_CM176960.1 coordinate 734,146, forward strand.
TTGATCACCAGGGTCACATCCAGGTCCTGCCCATGCAGCTTCAGCCGTTCTGGCAGCCAATAGGCGCCTTGCTGGCTGTAGCGGGTGTATTCCACCGTCCAGCCAGCCTGTTCAAGCCTGGCGAGCCGGCTGTCACCGTCGAGCACCACGGTGCTCTTGCCTTCGGGAGCAGGCAGCCCGCGTACCCAGTACACAAGGTTGCCCACCGGCAGGCGCCAGCCCAGTTGCTGTTGCAGCAGGTCTTCGGGGGAGGCGGCCAGATAGCGGCCCTGATTGGCGACCTCAAGGCTTACATCGCCCGGGTGCCCGGTAAGCCGCGCCGCGCCGCGCCCCAGCGGGCCGGACAGCCGGATATCGTAGTAGTCGTTGCGCTGCAGCCAGTAGAGCGTGCCGCTGCCGGAGTCACTTGGCGCGCGGATACCCACTTTGCCGTTGATTTCCCAGCCGTCCACGGTGGCGATCTGTGCTTTGTGGTCTTTCCAGGTTTGCGCGTTACCCTCGCCCTGCACGGCTTCTTTGGGGCCAAGGCCGGCACAGCCGGCGAGGAGGGCGAGGAGAACGAAGGCAAAAATATGGCGCAACAGCATGGGTCAAAGCTTCTCGGAACCGGTGAGGCGCAGCAGTGTGCTGCGCAGGATAGGGCTGTCAGGCTGATCTTTCAGGGCGTTGCCCCACACCTGGCGCGCCTCGCGTTGCTTTCCGCGTGCCCACAGTACTTCGCCCAGGTGCGCGGCCACTTCGTGATCGGGGTACCGTTCGAGGGCCTGGCGCAGAAGGCGCTCCGCCTCGTCGAGGTTGCCCAGCCGGTAATTGATCCAGCCCAGGCTGTCGAGCACGGCCGGATCGTCCGGGTTCAGCTGGTGGGCCTTCTCGATCAGGGCCTTGGCTTCAGCAAAGCGGTCGGTGCGGTCGGACAAGGTATAGCCCAGCGCGTTGAGCGCCATGGCGTTGTCTGGCTCGCGCTGCAGGATGCTCCGCAGGTCGCGTTCCAGCTGGCCCAGGTCGCCGCGTTTTTCCGCCAGCATCGCTCGCGTGTATAACAGGCTGGAGTCGCCGGGGAATTGCGCGAGCGCGCGCTCGAGCACCGTCCAGGCAGGCTCCACCTTGTCGTTGTCGGCCAGGGTCTCGGCTTCTATCAGGTACAACTGCGCCGCGTAGTCAGGGTTGGCGGCACGGGCGGCGGCCAGCCGGCGCGAGGCTTCGGGAGCCTGGCCGTTGGCAATGAGGATGTCCGCCTGGCGCAGCTGCGCAGGAAGGTAGTCAGTACCTGTGCCTACCAGCGCGTATTGAGTGAGCGCCTGCTGCGGATCATTGCGCTCCTCGGCCACCCGGCCCAGGTTCAAGTGAGCAGAGTCCACATGGGCGCCGCGCTCTACCAGATCGTTGAGGTAACCCTCGGCCTCATCCCAGGCCTTGGCTTCCAGGCACACGAGGGCCAGGGAATAGCGCAACTCGTCATCGTCCGGATTTTGCTGCAGCAGTACCTGGAATTGCACCTTCGCGTCATCGATACGGTTCTGCTCGACCAGCGTGCGTGCCAGTGCCAGCCGCAGGCGTTTATCTTCCGGTGCCTTTCGCACGGCTTTGTCCAGCAGCGGAACAGCTTCGTCGCCGCGGTCCAGGTTCTGCAGCAACCTGGCCCGGAGCAGCAGTGGCGCGATCTCGTCATCCTTCGCCGGGCTTTTCTCCAGCAGGCTCAGGGCCTCTTCGGCCTTGCCGTCCTGTTGCAGCAGCAGTGCCTTGCCGAAGATCAACTGGCCATTGCCGGGGTATTTCGCCAGCAGCCGCTCGAACCCGTGCAGCAAGCCATCACGGGTGGCGGGGTCGGTTTCCGCGGCAGACAGCGCCAGAAAATCGAAATGAGTGTCGCCTTTGCCCTGAAGCACTTTTTCCATGTAAGCCATGGACTCGTCGTAACGCCCCGCGCGGGCCAGTGCAATGGCCGCGGCCCGCTGGGCATCGAGATCGTCCGGGGCCGTGCGGGCCCAGATCAGCGAGGTTTGCAGGGCGGATTGGTCTGCGCCCATGTACTCCGCGATGCGGAAGGCTCGCTCGGCCACGCCGGGGTCCTGGGTCTTGTTCGCCTGACTGACGTAGTTGTCCAGGGCAATGTCGAAGCGATTGCGCTGGCCGGCAAGCTCGGCCGTGAGCAGGCTATAAAGCGTGTCTTCGGTGAACGAGCCATACACCACGGGTGGCGCCGGCGCCGGAGGGGGCGTAGGCGCCTGGGCGGCGGCGGGGGCCTCGGCGTCGCGAGTCGCTGCCCAATTCTGACAGCCTCCGAGCAAGGCGAGGGCGAGAAGCAACGCGGGGGATTTTTTCATAAAGGAGAAATCGAGCGGCTAACCTGCGGTGGAGGGCATGATGACACAAGCCGGACGGCAAAACCCACCTGGGCGGGTTTATCTCGTCCGTCTATTGGGACAATAGAGTGCGGTGGTTGTTCTGAGCCTGATGAAGTAGGACAATTGCCGGCTCAGAATCTCCTTCAGCGACAGTGCATGGCCTTCCTCGCCCTCGGTATCAACCACAAGACCGCCTCGGTAGACGTGCGCGAACGCGTGGCGTTCACCCCCGAGCAATTGGTGGAGGCGTTACAGCAGTTGTGCCAGCGCACCGGTACCCGCGAAGCGGCAATCCTTTCCACCTGCAACCGCAGCGAGCTCTATATAGAGCAATCGAGCGCGCAGGCCGAAGCCGTGCTCGAATGGCTGGCGGACTATCACCAGCTGAGCGCCGCTGATCTACGCGCCTGCGCCTACGTCCATGAAGACGCCGACGCCGTGCGCCACATGATGCGCGTGGCCGCCGGGCTGGATTCGCTGGTGCTGGGCGAGCCGCAGATTCTCGGGCAGATGAAATCCGCCTACGCGGTGGCCCGTGAAGCCGGCACCGTCGGCCCGCTGCTGGGGCGGTTGTTCCAGGCCACCTTCAGCGCGGCCAAACAGGTACGCACCGATACCGCCATTGGCGAGAACCCTGTGTCGGTAGCGTTTGCCGCCGTCAGCCTGGCGCGGCAGATATTCTCCGACCTGCAGCGCAGCCAGGCCCTGCTGATCGGCGCCGGCGAAACCATCACGCTGGTAGCCCGGCACCTTCACGAGCAAGGGGTCAAGCGCATCGTGGTGGCCAACCGCACGCTTGAACGTGCCAAGGTGCTGGCCGAGGAGTTCGGTGCCCATGCGGTGCTGCTGGCCGATATCCCGCAAGAGCTGGTCAACAGCGACATCGTTATCAGTTCCACGGCCAGCCAGTTGCCCATCCTGGGCAAGGGCGCGGTCGAAAGCGCCTTGAAACAGCGCCGGCACAAGCCCATCTTCATGGTAGACATCGCCGTACCTCGGGACATCGAACCCGAAGTGGGCGAGCTGGACGACGTGTACCTCTACACCGTCGACGATTTGCATGAAGTGGTCGCCGAAAACCTAAAGAGCCGCCAGGGCGCGGCGCAGGCTGCCGAAGAAATGGTCGCCGGTGGGGTCAATGACTTCATGGCGCGCCTGCGCGAGCTGGCGGCAGTCGACGTGCTGCGGGCCTATCGGCAACAGGGCGAGCGGCTACGTGACGAGGAGCTGCAAAAGGCTCAGCGCTTGCTGGCCAATGGCGGCAATGCCGAGGACGTGCTGATGCAGCTGGCGCGTGGCCTTACCAACAAGCTGTTGCACGCGCCCAGCGTGCAGCTCAAGAAACTCTCCGCCGAAGGCCGCCTCGATGCGTTGGCCATGGCTCAAGAACTGTTTGCCCTCAACGAGGGCGCCACGGATAAACCCCCGCAATGAAAGCGTCTCTGCTGAACAAACTGGACACCCTACAAGAGCGCTACGAGGAAGTGACCGCGCTGCTTGGCGACGCCGAGATCATTTCCGATCAGGGCCGTTTCCGCGCGTTTTCCCGCGAATACGCTGAACTGGAGCCGGTGGTCGCGGCCTTCCGCGAATGGCGCAAGGTTCAGGATGACCTCGAGGGCGCCCAGGCACTGCTCAAGGACAGCGACCCGGACCTGCGCGAAATGGCCGCCGAAGAAGTGCGCGAGGGCAAGCAGCGCCTGGCTGAACTCGAGTTGGGCCTGCAGCGCATGCTGTTGCCCAAGGACCCGAACGACGGCCGCAACGTGTTCCTGGAAATCCGCGCGGGCACGGGCGGCGACGAGGCTGCGATCTTCGCCGGCGACCTGTTCCGGATGTATTCGCGCTATGCCGAGAAGCGTGGCTGGCGCGTGGAGGTGCTGTCCGAGAACGAAGGCGAGCACGGCGGCTATAAAGAGGTGATCGCCCGGGTCGAGGGCGACAATGTTTACGCCAAGCTCAAGTTCGAGTCCGGCGCTCACCGCGTTCAACGCGTGCCAGAGACCGAATCCCAGGGGCGCATCCATACCTCAGCGTGCACGGTGGCGGTACTGGCTGAGCCAGACGAGCAGGTGGCGATCGAGATCAACCCGGCAGACCTGCGGGTAGACACCTACCGGGCGTCTGGCGCCGGTGGGCAGCACATCAACAAGACCGACTCGGCCATCCGTATCACCCACTTGCCTACCGGCATCGTGGTCGAGTGCCAGGAAGAGCGCTCGCAACACAAGAACCGCGCCCGCGCCATGGGCTGGCTGTCGGCCAAGCTCAACGACATACAAACCAGCGCGGCGCAAAACGCCATTGCCAGCGAGCGCAAGCTGCTGGTGGGCTCGGGCGACCGCTCCGAGCGCATCCGTACCTACAACTTCCCGCAGGGGCGGGTGACTGACCATCGGGTCAACCTCACCTTGTATTCGCTGGACGAAATCCTCGCCGGCGGGGTAGAGGCTGTTATCGAGCCCCTGCTTGCCGAATACCAGGCCGACCAACTTGCGGCCTTGGGTGACTGAATGACCATCATTGCCAGCCTGCTGCGTGAAGCGCAGCTCCCGGAATCACCCACCGCCCGCCTGGACATCGAATTGTTGCTGGCGGCCGCCCTGGGGAAAACTCGCAGTTACCTGCGCACCTGGCCAGAGCGCATCGTAGGCACCGAAGCCGCACAGGTATTCGCCAGCTACCTGGAGCGGCGCCGGCAGGGTGAACCGGTGGCCTATATCCTGGGCCAGCAAGGCTTCTGGTCATTGGACCTGGAGGTGGCGCCCCATACCCTGATCCCACGGCCGGAAACCGAGCTGCTGGTAGAACTGGCGCTCCAGTGCCTGCCTGCCGAGCAGGCGCGAGCGCTGGATCTGGGCACCGGTACCGGGGCCATCGCGCTGGCGTTGGGGCGTGAGCGCAGCAGCTGGCAAGTGGTAGCGGTGGATCGCGTGCCGGAGGCAGTCGCCCTGGCGGAGCGCAACCGGGCGCGGCTCGGGCTGGCCAATGTCAGCGTGCGCGCCAGCCACTGGTTCAGCGCGCTGGAGGGTGAGCGTTTCGATATTATCGTCAGCAACCCCCCTTATATCTGTTCCGAGGATCCGCACCTGAGCGCGGGCGATGTGCGCTTCGAGCCTTCAAGCGCGCTGGTGTCCGGCCGCGACGGGCTGGATGACATCCGTCACATCATTGCCAATGCCCCGGCCCACCTGGCCGCGGCGGGCTGGCTGCTGCTCGAGCATGGCTACGATCAGGCCCCCCGCGTGCGTGAGCTGATGGCCCAGCAAGGCTTCGAGCAGATCGAAAGCCGCGAAGACCTGGGTGGCCATGAACGGGTCACGTTCGGGCGGCTGCCGTGCTGAGTGACGACGAGCTGCTGCGTTACAGCCGGCAGGTGCTGTTGAGCCAAGTGGATGTGGCCGGCCAGCTCAAGCTCAAGGCTGGCCGGGTGTTGATCGTAGGCCTGGGTGGCCTAGGGTCGCCGGTCGCGTTGTACCTGGCGGCGGCGGGCGTGGGCGAGCTGCACCTGGCGGACTTCGACCGGGTGGACCTTACCAACCTGCAACGTCAGGTGGTGCATGACACCCACAGCGTCGGCCAATTGAAGGTTGAATCGGCCGCTGCGCGCCTTCGCGCCATCAACCCTTCCGTTGCGCTGGTCAGCCACACGCAAGCCCTGGATGCCGACACCCTGTCGGCCGCTGTAGCTGCCGTGGACCTCGTACTCGATTGCTCGGACAACTTCGCAACCCGCGAAGCCGTCAATGCCGCGTGTTTTGCCCAGGGTCGGCCGCTGGTGAGCGGTGCGGCCATCCGCCTCGAAGGCCAGCTGTCGGTATTCGATCCGCGCCAGGAAAACAGCCCGTGCTACCACTGCCTTTATGGCCATGGCAGTGACGCCGAACTCACCTGCAGCGAGGCCGGTGTACTTGGCCCGGTGGTTGGGCTGGTGGGTAGCCTGCAGGCACTGGAGGCGCTCAAATTGCTGGCTGGTTTCGGCGAACCCCTGGTCGGCCGCGTGCTATTGATCGACGCGCTTGCCACGCGCTTTCGCGAATTGAAGCTCAAGCGCGATCCGAACTGCCCGGTATGCCAGGTGCGCCATGGATGAGCCGGCGAGCGCGCCAGTAGGCGTGTTCGATTCCGGCATTGGCGGCCTCTCGGTGCTGGCGGAAATACAACAGCTTCTACCAAGTGAAACGCTGCTGTATGCCGGGGACTGCGGCCATACACCCTATGGAGAGAAATCTGCGGCCTATATTCGCGAGCGCTGCGTGGCCATTGCCGAGTTCTTCCGCAGGCAGGGCGCCAAGGCGTTGGTGATCGCCTGTAACACCGCTACCGCAGCGGCGGCCGCGGACCTGCGCGCGCGCTACCCGGGTTGGCCGATCATCGGCATGGAGCCTGCCGTCAAACCGGCCGCCATGGCCACTCGCAGCGGCACCGTAGGCGTACTTGCTACCACCGGTACGCTGCAAAGCGCACGCTTCGCCGCCTTGCTCGACCGCTTCGCCGCCGACGTCACCGTGGTCACTCAGCCCTGCCCGGGCCTGGTGGAACTGATTGAAGTGGGCGACCTTCATAGCCCGCAGCTGAGGGCGTTATTGAGCCATTACCTGCGGCCCATGCTCGACGCCGGTTGCGACACCCTCATCCTCGGTTGCACGCATTATCCCTTTCTCAAACCGCTGCTGCGTGAGCTGCTGCCAACAGACGTTGCATTGGTGGACACCGGCGCCGCGGTAGCCCGGCAGTTGCAGCGGCTATTGACGCAAGGGGGGCTGCTGCACCCTGGCCAAGCGGGCGCGGTGCAGTATTGGACGTCTGGATCTGTCGAGCATTTCCGAAATGTCCTACGTGCCTTTGGAATGCATTCTGATGTTGTGGAATCTCTCGGAACGTGAAAAAGTTGTGAAATTGCGTGTGTAAGCCTGAACTTACAAAGCACGCATGATTTCTAACGCCAGCGTTTCGCTAACCGCACAACTAATGAAAACAAAGGACGTCCTCATGAAGAGAATGTTGGGTCTGGCCGCAGTAGCAGCCGTGGTTCTGGGGCATAGCCTGTCCGCTCAGGCAGCTGGTGTTTCGTTTTCTGTAGGCCAGACTGGCGAGTCCACCATGGTGTATCGCCTGGGTGTGCAGTCGGACTGGGACAAGTCCTGGTTCCAGACCAACGTCGGCCGCCTGACCGGCTACTGGGATGGCGCCTACACCTACTGGGAAGGTGATGAGCACTCCGGCAACAACAGCCTGTCGTTCGCGCCTGTATTCGTGTACGAGTTCGGCAACGGCTCGGTGAAGCCGTTCGTTGAAGCTGGCGTCGGTGTGTCGGTGTTCTCGCAAACCCAGATCGAAAACCACAAGCTGGGCTCGGCCTTCAACTTCGAAGACCGCCTGGGCCTTGGCGTTCGCTTCGCCGGTGGTCACGAGGTGAGCGTTCGCGCCATTCACTACTCCAACGCCGGCATCAAAGAGCCCAACGACGGTATCGAGGCGTACTCCCTCAACTACCGTATGCCTATCTGATTCACCCCATTATTCCCGCCGCGGCAGATTCTTGAATGCAGCAAGGGCGCGAGTTCGGCTTTCGCTCAAATCCACCAGCGGCGGTGGATAATCCAGTGACCCAAACAGGTCTCGCCCACGTGCGGGATTGTGAATATCCTTCGGGCCCAGGTGGCTGAGTTCAGGCACCCAGTGCTTGATAAACACGCCTTGAGCATCGAAGCGTGCCGATTGGCTCACTGGGTTGAACACCCGGAAATAGGGCACCGAATCCGTCCCGGTCGAAGCGCTCCACTGCCAACCCCCGTTATTGGCGGCCAGTTCGCCATCAATCAGGTGGCGCATGAAATGCTTCTCCCCCAGCCGCCAGTCGATCAGCAGGTTCTTGCTTAAAAACATGGCCGTGATCATGCGCAGTCGATTGTGCATCCAGCCTAGTGCCTTGAGCTGTCGCATCGCGGCATCAATGATCGGAATACCAGTGCGGCCCTCCTGCCAGGCGGCGAAATCCTCGGGCGCATTGCGCCACGGCAGCGCCTCGGTATGCGGGCGGAACGCGCGGTTGCGGGACACTCGCGGATACCCCGCCAGGATGTGTTTGTAGAATTCGCGCCACAGCAACTCGCCAATCCACGTAGTGGCGCCGACGCTACCGCTGTCCAGCTCCCCTTGATTGCTTACGAGCGCGGCGTGCAGGCACTGGCGCACTGAAATCACCCCAGCATTGAGGTAGGCGGACAGCTCGCTGGTTCCCGGCCGTGAAGGCAGGTCCCGGGCAACGTGATAGTCGTGGATGGCTTCATCGGTGAAAAGATCGAGGCGGCGGCGTGCTTCAGTGGCGCCAGCGGGCCAGTGTTGCCGAATGAGCTCGGCCGGCGCTTCAAAGCCCTTCACCCTCTCCGGTATTGCATCGCCTTTGATGTTCAAGGCTGGTTGTTTCCGGGGTGCGCCGCCGGGCGAAGGCATGCCCAGGCGAAGCTGCTCCAGGCACGCACGGCGGAACTGGCCGAACACCTGGTAGTAACCGCCCGTGCGGGTCATCACGGTGCCAGGGGCAAACAGGCTCTGGTCCAGATAACTGTTGAAGCTTACCCCACAGGCTTCCAGGCACTCGCGGGTGGCACGGTCCCGCTGCCGTTCGTTCACCCCATATTCTTCGTTGCAGTGAACGCCACTTACGTCGTGCTCCTGGCAAAGTGCCCGCAGGGTGTGCGGGACGTCTGCCCAGCGAGGCGCCTCGCGCACCAGCAAGGGAATATTGAGATCAGCCAGTTGTTGCTGCAGTGCGGTCAGCGAGCGGAGCCAGAAGTCCACCTTGCAATCGGCTTCGTCGTGCTCGGCCCATTGCCCGGGGCTGCAGATGAAAACTGCCAGGGTAGGGCCCCAGGTGCAGGCCGCAAGCAATGCAGGGTTGTCTTCGGTCCGCAGGTCGGTGCGCAGCCACACGAGCTGGCGCGGGGAAGGGTGAGGCATGGAAATCCTTGGATGAAGGCCTAGATCAGGCGGTTCTGGCGCAGGGCCGATTGCGCGGCTACCGGGTTACCGGCCAGCAGCAGCCGGGCGAGGTCTGTGCGCTCGCGCAAGGCTTCGCCGTGGATCACCGCCGCAGGGCCGGCCAACATGATCGGGCAGGGGCAGTTCGCCAATTGACGGGCCAGCGCATCCAGGTGCACCGGGCGGCTTGCATACAGCACCAGCCCCCGCGCAGAAAAGCGTTCCACGGCGAGCAACAGTTCGCTGGCCGGCAGGGACCAATCCAGCACTTCGACCGGGCAATCTGCACTGCTGGCAAGCCAGGCGGTCAGCCACAACTCCGGGTCGAACGGGATGTCGCTGTGCTTGACCAGCAACAGCGGCGGGCCCTGCAGCTGGCGATTATTGTGGTACAACCGAGTGCCCAGCTTGCTGCGCAACCAGCCATGAAAAAAGGCACGCTCCAGGTGTGCCCCGAACTGCTGCTGCCAACGTACGTGAAGGTCGCCAAGCAGTGGCAACAGCAGGCGTTCGCACACGGTTGAAGGCGGGTAAAGCGCCATGGCCTGGTTCACCTGATCATCGAGGCGACGCTCCGCCAGCTCGGCGATGGCCTGGGCCAGGCTTTCGCGCAGGGGCAACCAGTCGCTCAGCGCCGGCGCCTGTAACCGCTGTTCCGGCGCATCTAGCAGCGCTTTGACCTGGCTTACCGAAACCCCGCGGTTCAGCCAGGTAATGACCTTCTGAATGCGCTCCAGATGCTCGGGGGAATACAGCCGATGCCCCTTGGGGGTTCGCTGCGGCACGATCAAGCCATAGCGGCGCTCCCAGGCACGCAGGGTGACGGGGTTCACGCCGGTTCGGCGGGCGACTTCGCGAATGGGCAACCAACCCTGGGCGGCTGCGTTTTCTGGCAGTGGTTCGTCGAGCGGGTCATCGCCGTGGTGCGGTTCCGGAAGCGCGTTCATAGGTCAGATCGCATTGCGCAGGCTCAACTTTTCAGGGTGTGGTTGCAGGTAAACCTGCTCGGCAATATAGGGGTGCGGATGAAGCCGGAACAGATGCTTTAGCAGCGTGAGCGGTACCACCAGGGGAACGACACCTTCACGGTACTGATCGATCAGTGCTTGCACTTCCTGCCGGCCAGCGCCATCAAGTGATGTACGCAAGTAACCGGCGATATGCTGAAGCACGTTGGTATGCGTGCCTCGGGTTGCACACCGCCGCAGGGCCATCATCAACTGGCTGAAGTAGCGCCCCGCGATCTCGTCAACGTCAGTACGGCCCATGCTACCCAGCAAGTGCCCAAGGGCCTTGTACTGTTGAGGATGGTTCGCCATCAACTGGTACTTGTAACGGGCATGGAAGGCGAGCAGCCGGCCCTTGTTCAAACCCTGGGCGAGCAGGTATTGCCAATGAGCATAGGCGTATACCCGTACAAGAAAATTTTCCCGCAATACCGGATCGCACAGGCGGCCGTCTTCTTCCACGGGTAAATCGGGGCGCTTCGCGCAAAACGCCTGAGCGTAAAGGCCGCGCCCGCCTTCCGGTACCGGCACGCCGCTCTCTGCGTACACCTTTACGCGCTCCAGCCCACAGGAAGGGGACTTGTGCATGAAGATATAGCCGCAAATTTCTCCAAGGGTATCGGCCATCTGTTCGCCGTACCGGGCAAGCGGCTCGGTTACGTCCAGTTCGGAATGAACAGTGCCGACGGCCCTGGGTTCGGCAGCGCTGCCTACCAGGCGGATGGGTTCGCGAGGGGTGCCCAGCCCTACGGCAACCTCGGGGCAGACAGGGATGAAATCAACATACTCGCCGAGCACTTGGGTGCAGTAGCGCGACAGCTTGTGACCACCGTTGTAGCGGACTTCTTCGCCGAGCAGGCACGCGCTGATTCCAAGCTTGGGGCGAAAGCCCTCAGGCAAGTCTGGAAAATCAGTGGAGGTGGATCCCCGCATGGCACCCTCGAAATAAGTTATACAGGCTACTGACTTTGTACAGTAGCCTGATCATAGGTTCCCCGGGAAGGATGTCAATGAAAGGCGCCTTTCACATAGCAGTGGGCAAGGTTATTCAAGGTGCTCCAGCAAACGCCTGGCGGCCTCCTGCCCGCTGAGCCATGCGCCCTCCACCCGCCCGGAAAGGCACCAGTCGCCGCAGATATACAGGCCTAGGTCGGCATCGGCGAGCGCGCCCCATTCATGGCTGCTTGCTGGGCGTGCGTACAGCCACCGATGCGCCAACGAGAAACTCGGCGCCGGCACCGCACAGCCGATGAGCTCGGCAAATGCACCGTGCAGGTGCTCTACCACCGCTTCGCGACTCAAGTCGATGTGTTGCCGGCTCCACTCACTGGTGGCATGCAATACCCAGGTGTCTAGGTCGCTCTCACGGCCTGGTTTGCTGCGATCACGGGCCAGCCAGTCCAAGGGGCTGTCCTGCACGAAGCACCCCTGGAGCCGGGTGTCCAGAGGCGTGTCAAAGCCCAGCGCCACAGCCCAGGTGGGGTCCATTTTCACGCCCGCTGCAACGGCGGCCAGCTTGGGCGCCGCAGACAGCAGGGCCGCCGCCTGTGGCGCAGGAACCGCGCAGACCACATGGCTGAACGGCCCGTGGCTGGCGCCTTCTGCATCAAGCAAATGCCAGTAATGCTTGCCGCGGAAGACCTCGGTCACTCGGCAGCTGTAAACAGCAGGGAAGTCGTCGATCATCGCGCGGGTCAGGGCACTCATGCGCGGCACTCCCACCCAGCGAGTCTGCTCATCGGGCGACGGGCTCAACTGGCCGCCGCGGGATTGATACAGCGTAGGCGCCCATTCAGCTACGCAGCCCTGAGCCTGCCATTGTTGAAGCTGTGCAACGAAGCGCCGATCGCGCGCGGTGAAATACTGGGCGCCCATGTCCAGCGAGCCGGCATCGCTGCGCTTGCTCGCCATGCGCCCGCCCGGGCCTTTGCTTTTTTCGAAGAGGTGAACGCGCTGTCCGGCCGCCACCAGTGCCCCGGCCGCGGAAAGCCCGGCGATGCCAGCGCCGATGATTGCGATTGGTACGGTCATAGTGCCCTCTGTACTGGTTTCCGATTGCCAGGCTCTGCAGGTCAAAGCCTGTACAATCGCCAAAACGAGTATAAGTACTAGTCGATAGTCTTCTCTCTGGTCGTCCTATGGTTATTCTGAGATCAACCTGGGTAATTAGTGCCTTGCTCGAACAAAAATAGACCAGCTGCAGCTGGGGTAGGCCTCAAGGAGAAACGCGCCATGCATATCTTGCTGACCGGCGGTACCGGCTTGATCGGGTCCCGCCTGTGCCGCCATTGGGCTGGCCAAGGGCACCGCATCACAGTGTGGAGCCGCCATCCGGAGCGTGTTCCCCAACAGTGTGGGCCCGGCGTGAGGGGTGTGGGGGCGCTGGAAGAGCTGCGCAGCGAGCCGGTGGACGCAGTGATCAACCTCGCGGGCGCGCCCATTGCGCAGCGTCCCTGGACCCGCCACCGTCGCAGCGTATTGTGGGCCAGCCGCATCGCACTCACCGAGCAATTGCTGGCGTGGATTGATGTGCAGCCGCAGCGGCCCAACGTATTGATTTCAGGATCTGCGGTGGGATGGTATGGCGACGGTGGTGAGCGCCAGCTGGACGAGTTCTCGCCCCCTGTAAACGAAGATTTTGCCAGCCAGCTGTGCATCGCATGGGAAGAAACCGCCCAGCGCGCCGAAGCCCTGGGCTTGCGCGTGGTGCTGCTGCGTACAGGGTTGGTATTGAGCGCGGAGGGCGGCATGCTCGCTCACTTGCTCAAACCGTTCCGCCTTGGCCTCGGCGGGCCGGTAGGCAGCGGGCGCCAGTGGATGCCCTGGGTGCACATCGCCGACCAAATCGCGCTCATTGATTTTTTGTTGAACAACGAAGCGGCCAGCGGTCCTTATAATGCCTGCGCCCCACGGCCGGTGCGCAATCGGGAATTCGCGCGGCGGCTGGGCAAAGCCCTGCACCGCCCCGCTGTATTGCCTCTGCCGGCGGTAGTGCTGCGAGCCTGCCTTGGCGAGCTGTCCGGGTTACTGCTGGGCGGGCAACGGGCCAGGCCGTTGCGGCTGGAAGAAGCCGGTTTCACGTTTGCTTTCCATGATGTGCAAAGCGCGCTGGATGATCTGCTCCATCGCCCATGAACCAGGACCTTGCATGACCAATCACGCCTTGCTGCTTATCAACCTGGGCTCGCCCGACTCGCCGGATGTGGAAGCGGTGCGACGCTACCTCAACCAGTTTCTGATGGACCCCTACGTGATCGATATACCCTGGCCCCTGCGTCGGTTGCTGGTGTCGCTTATCCTGATCAAGCGGCCGGAACAGTCCGCGCACGCCTATGGGTCAATCTGGTGGGATCAGGGCTCGCCGCTGGTAGAGCTGACCCGTCGATTGCAGGCACAGGTGGCTACCCGCTGGGCGCACGGCCCGGTGGAAATCGCGATGCGCTACGGCCAGCCGTCAATCGATGGCATGCTCAGAAACCTGGCGCAGCGTGGCATCGAAACCGTAACCCTCGCACCGCTTTATCCGCAATTTGCCGACAGCACCATCACCACGGCCGTAGAGCGTGCCCGCGAAGTGGTGAAAGGGGAGGGCTTGAACCTCAAGCTCAAGGTGCTACCGCCGTTCTACGATCAGGCCAGTTACATCGAAGCCCTGGCGGCCAGCGCCCAGCCGTGGCTGGAGCATGATTTCGACCACCTGCTGCTCAGTTTCCATGGGCTACCGGAAAGCCATATCCGCAAGCTATTGCCCAAGGGCAGCAAGCACTCGTTGCGGGATGCCGACTGCTGCCGCAATGCATCGGCGGCCGAGCGGGCCGTGTGCTATCGCGGGCAGTGCATTCGCACCGCACAGGCCTTTGCTGAACGAATGGGCCTGCCCGACGACAAGTGGTCGGTGTCGTTCCAGTCCCGCCTGGGCAAGAACAAATGGATCGAGCCCTACACCGAAGCACGCCTTGACGCACTGGCGGCTAAAGGCGTCAAGCGGTTGCTGGTGATGTGCCCCGCGTTCGTGGCTGATTGCATCGAAACACTGGAGGAAATCGGCATACGTGGCGCGGAGCAGTTCCGCGAGGCGGGAGGTGAAGAGCTGGTATTGGTGCCGTGCCTGAACGACAACCCCCAGTGGGCCGATGCGCTTACCGCCCTGTGTGAAACCTTGGCGGTGTGACCCTGTTCCCCGGGCAGCCCCCGCAGCTGCCCGGTTGGTTTACACCACGCTCAATGGCGGCCTTACTGCCGTTTGGGCAGCAACAGGTTCAGGGCCATTGCCACCAGTGCGCACAGGGCGATGCCCTTGAGGCCGAAGTCGCTCGGGCCAGGGCCGGTGCCGATCAGCACACCGCCAATGCCGAACACCAGCGTGACCGACACGATCACCAGGTTGCGGGCCTCGCTCAGGTCCACCTGGTGGCGAATCAGCGTGTTCATGCCCACGGCAGCAATGGAACCGAACAGCAAGCACAGAATGCCGCCCATTACCGGCACCGGAATGCTTTCCAGCAGTGCGCCGAACTTACCCACAAATGCCAGGCTGATCGCAAAGACCGCCGCCCAGGTCATGATCTTGGGGTTGTAGTTCTTCGTCAGCATCACCGCGCCGGTAACTTCCGCATACGTGGTATTGGGTGGGCCGCCGAACAGGCCGGCCGCCGTAGTGGCAATACCGTCACCCAGCAAGGTGCGGTGCAGCCCCGGCGTGCGCAGGTAGTCACGGCCCGTCACGCTGCCTACTGCGATCACCCCGCCGATGTGCTCGATCGCTGGCGCCAGCGCGACCGGTACGATGAACAGAATCGCCTGCAGGTTGAATTCCGGCGCGGTGAAGTGAGGCAGGCCGAACCACGGCGCGGCCGCGATGCGCGCGGTATCCACCACACCGAACCAGAAGGCCAGCGCGAAGCCCACCAGTACACCGGCGATGATCGGCACCAGGCGGAAGATGCCTTTGCCGAAGACCGCCACCACCAAGGTGGTAAGCAAGGCCGGCATCGAAATCCACATTGCAGTGCCATAGGGGATCAGTTCGGTGCCATCGCCGGCCTTGCCCATCGCCATGTTCGCCGCGATCGGTGCCATGGCCAGGCCGATCGCGATGATCACCGGGCCGATCACCACGGGTGGCAACAGGCGGTCGATGAAGCCCGTGCCTTTGATCTTCACCGCCAGGCCAAGGAAGGTGTACACAAAGCCTGCAGCCATCACCCCACCCATGGTCGCGGCCAGGCCGAATTGCCCCTTGGCGAGAATGATCGGGGTAATGAAAGCAAAGCTCGACGCCAGGAACACGGGTACCTGGCGGCCGGTCACCATTTGGAACAGCAGGGTGCCCATGCCAGCGGTAAACAGTGCCACGTTAGGGTCCAGGCCTGTAATGAGCGGCATCAGCACCAGCGCGCCAAAGGCGACGAACAGCATCTGAGCGCCCGACAGCACCTGCCGCCATAGCGGATCGTTGAACTCGTCCTGCATGTTCAAGCGTCCTTTTGCTTGGTGCCGAAGATCTTGTCACCGGCATCGCCCAGGCCCGGAATGATGTAACCGTGCTCGTTCAGCTTCTGGTCGATCGAGGCGGTGTAGATCTGCACATCGGGGTGCGCTTTTTCCACAGCGGCGATGCCTTCAGGCGCAGCCACCAGCACCATGGCGCGGATATCCCGGCAACCTGCTTTCTTCAACAGGTCGATGGTGGCGACCATCGAACTGCCGGTGGCCAGCATCGGGTCGATGATCATCGCCAGGCGGGACTCGATACCGGTAACCAGTTTCTCGAGGTAGGTATGGGCTTGCAGTGTTTCCTCATTGCGTGCCACGCCCACTGCGCTCACCTTGGCGCCGGGGATCAGGCTGAGCACGCCGTCGAGCATGCCGATGCCGGCACGGAGGATTGGCACGACGGTGATTTTCTTGCCGGCGATCTTTTCAACCTGCACCGGGCCGCACCAGCCTTCGATTTCGTAGCTCTCCAAAGGCAGGTCCTTCGTGGCTTCATAGGTCAGCAGCGCGCCTACTTCCTGTGCGAGTTCGCGAAAATTCTTGGTGCTGATATCGGCACGGCGCATCAGGCCTAGCTTGTGGCGGATCAACGGATGGCGGATTTCGCGGATGGGCATAGGAAAACATCTCCGGGGGCAGACAGAAAAAATGCGCGGTAGATTAATCTATCCACAGCGCGATGTCTGGACGTTAGTCCAGAAACGCTTGATTCGTTCCGGCTGGATGCGTACCTTTGCCGCCTTTTACCTGGACCCCCCTGGAGAGCGCCATGTCCGCTGATCTCGAGCACATCCGTCAAGTCATGCGCGAGGCCGATTGCCTGTACACCGATGCCGAGGTGGAGGCTGCGATCGCCCGCGTCGGCGAGCAGATCTGCGCACAGCTGGCCGACCGCAACCCGGTCGTGTTCTGCGTGATGAACGGCGGTCTGATCTTCGCCGGCAAACTGCTCACGCACCTGAACTTCCCCCTGGAAGCCAGCTACCTGCATGCCACCCGCTACCGCAACGAAACCCGCGGGGGCGATCTGTTCTGGAAAGCCAAGCCGGAAATCTCGTTCATCGACCGCGACGTGTTGATCATCGACGACATCCTCGACGAAGGGCACACCCTGAGCGCGATCATGGACTTCTGCCGCCACGCCGGTGCCACGGCTGTCCACACCGCCGTATTGATCGACAAGCAGCACGACCGCAAAGCCAGCCCAGACCTGAAGGCCGACTTTGTCGGGCTGCCGTGCATCGACCGTTTCATCTTTGGTTATGGCATGGACTACAAGGGTTACTGGCGCAATGCGGCGGGCATCTACGCGGTGAAGGGCCTGTAAGCCTGACGCCCGCACGCCGCTGGCAAGTGATGGTGTTACAGTGGCAGGCCCGTTCTGGAGCCTGCCATGCGCCTTGCCCTCCCAGCCCTCATACTGCTTGCCTGCTCGCTGCCCCTCGCGGCGGCACCTCAGCACAGTCAATACCTTCCCCCCGATGAGCCAGGCTTGCGCGACGGCGATCCCGAGCAGCAGCAACTGCTTCAGGTCACCGAGTATTCATTGGTAGCGGGCAATCAGCGCCTGTCCAACCAGCAGCCCATCCCGGTAACCGCCCCTGTCACCCTCCGGCTCAAGGGCAAGCCCTTGAACAAGGGCGCCTCGCTGAACCAGGTGATCATCAGCTTCGATGCCGAGAGCAAAAGCCTCAAGCGGCCTGTGTTCGATGAAGAGAACACTACCCTTACCCTGACGTACCCGCTCAATCAGTACCGCGTGCTGATGGACATGCTGCGCAACGATCAGGTGTACGTGCAGTTTCTCACCTACCCCAACGGGCATGTGTGGGCGGATGTGCATACGGGGAGCGTGAAGGCGCGTTGAGTGGTGGCAAGCCCGCGGAGTAGACTGGCGCCCCTCGGGTTATCCACAAGGTGAACAGGCAATGCGTAAAGACAAGAAGCAGGTGATTGGCGACGAGATCGGTGATGAGCAGATCAAGTTGTTCCTCGGTGTAGAGCCTGCCGACGATACCCCGCCTTCGTTGCACAAGCTGGTGAAAGCCTACCGCGGGCTGCGCGTCGATGACTTCGAGCGGTTTGTGGGCTTTTTCGTGGAAGCCGGTTACGACCTGCACGCCCGGGATGCCAATGGCCAGGATTTCGTGGCGCAGATCGCCGACCAGCGCAACGCGCAGGAATACATCGAGATCATTCAGAAAGCCGCCAACGCCTGAACAAGCGTGGGGTCAGCCTGCACCGCCCGGCTTGAAGCCCGGGCGGTACGGCTAGGTCATGCGGCGATCAGGCGTAGCGCTCGCCGCTCGCCGTACTGGCCGACACCAGTTCCAGCTTCGCGTTGTTGTGGTCGAACACTTCGCGATACAGCTCGGCGTTGCTGGCGAGTTCCTTTTCCCGAGCCGGGAAAATTTCCTTGAGCTTTGTAGTCCAGGCTTCGGAACGGTACTGCTCCGGGAAGCAGCGCTCGATCAACTCCAGCATGATCGATACCGTGACCGAGGCGCCAGGCGAAGCACCCAGCAATGCGGCCAGTGAGCCATCCTTCGCCGAAACCAGTTCGGTGCCGAACTGCAGCACGCCGCCTTTTTTCGGGTCTTTCTTGATGATCTGTACCCGCTGGCCCGCGACCTCAAGCCGCCAGTCCTCGGCACGCGCTTCAGGATAGAAGCGGCGCAGGGATTCCAGACGCTGCTCCATCGACTGCATCACTTCGCTTACCAGGTAGCGGGTAAGGTCCATGTTGTCGCGGGCGACGGCCAGCATCGGGCCGATGTTGCCCATGCGCACCGACAGGGGCAGGTCCATCAACGAGCCGTGCTTCAGGAACTTAGTGGTGAAGCCCGCATAAGGCCCGAACAGCAGCGACTTCTTGCCATCCACTACACGCGTATCGAGGTGGGGAACCGACATCGGCGGCGAACCCACCGCGGCCTGGCTGTACACCTTGGCCTGATGGCGGTTGACGATCTCCGGGTTATCGCAGCGCAACCACTGACCGCTCACCGGGAAGCCGCCAAAGCCCTTGCTTTCCTCGATGCCCGACAACTGCAACAGAGGCAGCGCGGCGCCGCCGGCACCCAGGAACACGAAGCGGGCGTCGATCTGGCGCGTGTGGCCGCTGTGTACATCCTTCACGTCCACCGTCCAGCCACCATTGCGACGGCTCAGGCCGGTGACCTTCTTGGAATACTTCACCTGAGCATCGGCGGAGTTGGCCAGGTGCCCCAGCAGCAAGTTGGTCAGGGCGCCGAAGTTTACGTCGGTGCCCTTGGCCACGCGGGTAGCCGCCAGCCGCTCGGTAGCGGGGCGACCATCCATCATCAATGGCATCCACTCCACCAGCTTGGCGTGGTCTTCGGTGTATTCCATTTCGGCGAAGGCGTGGTGCGGCTTCAGGCTCTCGAAGCGCTTCTTCAGGAATGGAATGCCGCTTTCCGCGACATAGCTAAGGTGCGGGACCGGGCTGATGAACGCCCGGGGAGCGCTGATCGCACCCTTGCCGGCGAGGTAGGCCCAGAACTGCTTGGACACCTCGAACTGGGTGTTGATCTGCACCGCTTTCTTGATGTCGATCGAGCCATCTGCGGCCTGCGGGGTGTAATTGAGCTCACAGAGCCCCGCATGCCCGGTGCCGGCGTTGTTCCAGGGGTTGGAACTCTCGGCCGCGCCCGAGTCCATTGCCTCGACCACTTCCAGCCGGAGCGTGGGGTCGAGCTCCTTGAGCAATACCGCCAAGGTAGCACTCATGATGCCGGCCCCGACCAGGACCACGTCGACTGCTTCGTTCTGCGCCATTAACGCATCTCCAAAATCTTCTGCATCAAATAGACAGCCAGGCACCCCGGTTGCTCCGCTGCGGCCGCCAATTGGCAAAAGCAGGGGCATGAAGGCGACGCCATGGCCGATTTTTCTGCGCTCGCGCCGACGCATACCTGCCGACGATGGTAGCTCCATGAACGCACGGGTGCGGCTCAGGGGCAATAGACCAATGGTCGAGGTTGCGACGACGGGAGAGGATCACCGGTAAGTACTACCCCGGTACGAGGACTGGAACGGGAACGTTAAGGCTTTGCTTGCTGACGCACTGTTATTCATTCTTTTGCTCGCCACACTCTCGTGAAGTTGTGAAAACCGTTGTTTTTCACGCTCTTTTGGAGTCGTAAACCTCAAAGCGAGGTTCGCCGCGAAGCCAGATTGGCGAAGCCCCGGAGCCGGGCGACGGGGTGCAGGCACACCGCGCCGCTGGCCTGGTGGAGGCCTCTCCGTCGGCGCGGCCAGGGCACGACACGGTAGGTCGGCAAGGCTGCAGGGCCCGATCAGGAGACGTCCTTATAATCGGGGCCAGATTATAGCGGCCTAACTGGGAAAAAAGCGCCTGGAACCGGCAATTCTTGCGCGATGTCCGAACAACATTCGCCCAGGGCGGCTTTTATGAAGTGTTTGATCAGGCGCGCTGCATGCTGGGTGAGTAGCTATTGGGGTTCCGTTATACTGCCGCTTCGTCTTTATTTCTGGAGAACACGAATGTTGCCACGCCTGTTGTTCGGTTTGATCGCCGCGTCCGCTCTGGCGCTGGCTGGCTGTGCCAACAGCCCTCAGCAACTCAACCCGCAACCCAAGCTCACCGAGCAACTGGCCCCGGTAGGGCAGGGGCAGGCTGTGGTGGTGCGGGTGGTGGACGGCCGTCCTTCGCCCACGCTGGGCACCCGGGGTGGGCTGTATCCGGAAACCAGCGCGGTGTCGGTCAATGGCGCCGATGTGTTGCCCAAGCTCCAGGCTCAGGCCGAAGCGGCCGTACGCCTGCTGGGCTTCACGCCTAACGCCAGTGCCTACAATGCACCGCAGCTGACCGTGACCCTGGCGGACCTGAAGTACCAGTCGCCCAAGGACAACATGTACGTCACCGAGGCGACCATCAGCGCAACCTTCCGCGCCGACGTGCAAAACGCCAGTGGCCGCTATACCGGTCGCTACAGCGCCTCACTGAATCAGCGCTTCGGCATGGCGCCGAACCAGGAAACCAATACCAAGCTGGTGAGCGACGTGCTCAGCGATGCCCTGACCCGCCTGTTCAAGGACCCGACCATCGGCCAGAAGCTGTCGCAGTAAGCGGTAGCGTTCCCCCTGTAGGAAGCGGCGAGTTGGTTCTACAAAGCCGCAGACGGATGCGGGCATCAAGCCGCTTCGATGTGCCAATCCAGCATGCTGATCCCGGTGGCCGGGTCAATATCCGGCCAGTGGGCGTGCTGGTGCCCACCCAGCGCGCAATACACCAGCCAGCCCTGATCCTGAACGTTGACGGCCAGCCCGTCGATCAGGGCTTCCTGTTCGTCGCTCGGAGTGATGAGGTAAAGGCGATCCTGATTGTTCGCGTGCAGCATGAGGGCTCCGTCGAGCTGTGCGGGGGAATGTGGGCGCACAGCCTGACGTAGCGGTATGACGGGGTGATGACAGGTCAGGCGTCGAGCGGCAGGCCGGCCTTCACGCGGTACTGGTTGCGCACGGGGCAGGCGTACTGGGCGACCAGCCATGGCCGGTGCTCGGCAGGGCAGGCTTCCAACCGGCGCTGCCATTCAGCACGTGCCTTTTCCAGCTCCTCTCCCGCGAACAGGCTGGCAGCAGTTGGCACGGCCAGGGCTGGATCGGCGCCTTCCCATTGCGCATAGGCGAGATAATGCACGGGGAACAGGCGGTAGCCCGCCAGCACGCAGCGGTCGATTTCAGTCGCCAGCTGCCTCGCATCCGCGAAGAGCTCGGTGATGGGTGCAGAGAAATTGATGTGCACGCGGCCCTTGTAGCCGGTAATTCCCATCGCGATGCTGACGTCATCCTCGCCCGGTGCCTTTACGTAGCCACCGGTGGTTGCGCGGATATACAGCTCCCGCGCCTTGGCCAGGTCGCACGGGTCATATTCGTAGCTGATCGACACGGGTGTAAGGTTGAGCGAGCGAACCACGTCCGCAAACGGCTCGTCCTTGCGGCTCATGTGGAACATCTTCAGGATGGCCGAATCCGTACGGTCATCACCATCCTTCGCGCGGCCCTCGGCCTGGGCGATCCACACGGATTGGCAATCGGTGCGGATGGAATGGTTGATATACGCTGACAGCAGCTGATAAGCCGCGAGCTTTTCACGGCGCCCACTGATCGAGCGGTGCACGATGAAGCTCTTGTTCAGGCGCATGAGGTCGCTG
Organism: Pseudomonas sp. 3MAES_34.3B; assembly: GCF_058145875.1. Classification (NCBI taxonomy): domain Bacteria; kingdom Pseudomonadati; phylum Pseudomonadota; class Gammaproteobacteria; order Pseudomonadales; family Pseudomonadaceae; genus Pseudomonas; species Pseudomonas sp. 3MAES_34.3B. The sequence goes on from NZ_CM176960.1 coordinate 756,175, forward strand.
ACAAACGGCTTTTGCAGCAGGTTGTCACCGATGGCGATGCGCGGCGTGGGCAACCCGGCGTGGTACACCGCATAGTTGACGAAGGCTGGGTCCATCACGATGTCGCGGTGGTTGGCCAGCAACAGGTAGGCGCTGCCGCGCTTGAGCTGCTCGACCCCGGTATAGGTCACGCCATCGGTAGCGCGCTCGATGGTGTGATCGACATACACCTCCACCTTGTCCTGCAAGGCGGCAACGCTCTCGATACCGGCGAACTCGTTGCGCAACTTGCGAGCGATCAGCGGTCGCAGTGCCCACCCGAGCGACCCCGCGAAGCGCGGGAAGCGAAAACGGGTAAGGATGTCGAGAAAGGCCGGGTCCGCCAGCAGGCGTTTGAGAACGGCCTTCACCTCGGAATCATCGTAGGGCCGGATGGTATCGAATTCGCCCATATGCTCTCTTGTTGGAAACGGCTAGGGTTATAAACAGACGCTGCATTATACGCATAACTTGCAGAGGTGGCCCGATGCTGGAAACCGAGCGTTATCAATGCCCTTGCTGCGGGGAGCCGGTAGAAGCCGTGCTCGACCTGTCCGGTGGCGACCAACACTATATCGAGGACTGCCCCGCATGCTGCCGGCCGCTGAACTTCAGCGTTTACACCGACGGCGTGGACTGGTCGCTCGAAGTACACGGCGAGAATGAATGATGCGGCGGATCTACGAACCTGAAAGCCTGCTGGAGGCGGAGATGCTGTTGAGCATGCTCGCCAGTGAGGGTATAGACGCCTATCTGAGCGGCCGCCATCTGGTGGGGGGTGTAGGTGAGTTGCCCGCCCTTGGGCTGTTGGCACTGTTGGTCGAGGACCCGCAGGCCGAGCAGGCACGAGCGCTGATCGGTGCGTACAATGCAGCCCTCGTGCTACCGGCTGAAGAGCCGGACAGTTACCCGGGTAGTTTGTTGTGCTGAGCCGGAGTTATCCATGTGTGGTCGTTATGCGTTGTTTCGTTGGGGCTCGGCCTTTGCCGCGTTGCCAGGCTTTCCTTCGGAACAAAGGGCGCAGTGGAATATTTCGCCCGGCCAGCGGGTGCTGATCGAGCGCCAGGGCGATGCCGGTCGAGTGCTTGCCACCGCACGCTGGGGCCTTACGCCGCCATGGCTTACCGACATGTCTCGCACGCCTAACCATGCCCGGGCGGAAACGCTCACCGAACAGCCGATGTTTCGTGAGGCCTTCGCGGCACGCCGTTGCCTGATCCCCGCCAATGGCTTTTACGAGTGGCGCGGCGATGTGCGCAAGCGGCCCTACTGGCTTACACCCGCGCAGGGTTCGTTCCTGTATTTCGCAGCCATCTGGGAAGCTTTCCCGGTGCAGGAACAGGTGTGGCTAAGTATGGCCATTGTGACTCAGGCGGCTGCCAACCAGCGCAGGCCGTTGATCCTCGATGCCGCGGGCCAGGCGGCCTGGCTCGACCTTGATACGCCGTTGCCCCTGCTTCACTCGCTATTGGCCCAGCCGCCCGCAGCCCTGATGGAGCGGCCACTGGCCAACCTGGTGAACGACCCTGCGCTCAATGCGCCTGAATGCCTTACGCCCGCTTGATCGTGTCAGGGTTGATACATAGCTGATAGCATTGCTCGCCTGCAACAATCACAGGGGAGCCTTCGATGCGCCATCCGATCGGCAAGCCATACGGCAAGCCATTAGCTACCTTGGCCCTGAGCAGCAGTTTGTTGCTCACCGCCTGCCAGGCCGTCAATACCACCAGCGGCGATGCCGTGGGTGTAGAGCGCAAGCAGTACATGTTCAGCATGCTGTCCACGGCGCAGGTCAACCAGATGTACGCCCAGTCGTACCAGCAAACGCTGAGCGAAGCGTCCAGCAAAGGTGTACTGGAAAAGGGCAGCGCCGAAGCGAAGCGGGTGCAGGCCATCGCTGACCGGTTGATCGCCCAGGCGCCGAAGCTGCGGCCGGATTCGGCCCAGTGGAGCTGGGAAGTGAACGTGATCAAAAGCGACGAGCTGAACGCCAACTGCGGCCCGGGCGGCAAGATCATCGTATACACCGGGATCATCGACACGCTGAAGCTTACCGATGATGAGCTGGCGGCAGTGATGGGCCATGAAATTGCCCATGCCCTTCGCGAGCATGGCCGCGAAGCCATGTCCAAGGCCTACGGGATCGAAATGGCCAGGACCGGCGCAGGTGCCTTGCTGGGCCTGGGCCAGGACAGCCTGGCGCTGGCCGACACCGTGGTGCAATACAGCCTCACCTTGCCCAACAGCCGCGCCAATGAAAACGAAGCGGACCTGCTGGGCCTCGAACTGGCCGCCAGGGCAGGCTTCGATCCAAACGCGGCCATTTCGCTATGGAAGAAGATGACCGCAGCCGAGGCGGGGAGCGCACCGCCGGAATTCACCAGCACCCACCCCTCCAGCGCCAACCGTATCGCGGCCCTGGAAGCGGCCATCCCCAAGGTACAGCCGCTGTACCAGGCAGCGAAGAAGGGCTAAGCCCAGTAAGTGGCGGGGCGGCTTAGCCCACCCAGCCACTCACCTTCATGGCCTCGTACACAGCGAAGGCCGCCAGCACGAAGAACGACAGCGCCGCCAGGCGGCGAATCAGGGTAAGGGGCAGCTTGTCGGCGGCGAAGTTGCCCGCCAGTACCACCGGCACGTTCGCCGCCAGCATGCCCAGGGTGGTGCCCACGATAACCAGCAGCAAGTGAGGATACTGGGCGGCCAGCATGACTGTGGCTACTTGGGTCTTGTCGCCGATTTCCGCGATAAAGAACGCGATAAGCGTGGTCACGAACGCCCCATGGGCCTTGCCGGTGCGGGTTTCGTCGTCATCGATCTTGTCGGGTACCAGCGTCCAGAGCGCCGTGGCCGTGAAGCTGGCCGCGAGAATCCAGTGCAGCATGGTTTCGGAAAGGTAACTGCTGACCAGGGCACCTACCGCACCGGCAGCGGCATGGTTGGCAAGGGTGGCGGCAACGATACCGGCGATGATTGGCCAGGGTTTGCGGAAACGTGCGGCGAGGATAAGCGCCAGCAGTTGGGTCTTGTCACCGATTTCGGCGAGTGCCACTACACCGGTGGGGACAAGCAGGGATTCGAGCATCAGGCTTCCTACAGGGGCGGGTCAACACGGCTATGACACGTACTACCTTCCCGCCCCGGGTGAGGTGAACGTGTCATAGGTCTTGTCAAACCGGCCGGTGCCGCAGGTGGGCACGGGGGTCGCAGCGCCATGGCCTGAGGGCCAAGTATGTTGACGCATGCCTGTGAGCTGAGCTCGCGGAGACTACTCCCCTAGGACGGAGCGGATTCTGCCTACGCTGGCCGGCAAGCGCAAGCGCGGAATCACCGTATTGCGTGGTAAACCTTGAACCCGTCGCCTTCGGCCAAGATGGTGCACTCGCGCAAGTGGGCCTCGATCAACGGCTGGTAACGCAAGAAACTGTTGGCCACAAGCCGGATTTCGCCACCGGACGACAAATGCCGGGCCGCGCGTTGCAACAAGGCCTCGCTGGCGCGGTAGTCGGTGTGCACACCGGTATGGAAGGGCGGGTTGCTGATGATCGCGCTCAGCCCTGACGGGGCGGCGTCGATACCGTCCGCGCAGATCAGCTGCCCCTCAAGGCCATTGGCGGCCAGGGTCAGGCGGGCACTCTCGATGGCAAAGGCGTCCACGTCCAGCAGCGTGACCGTCGCCTGTGGGTAGCGGCGCTTGAGCACGGCGCCGAGCACGCCAGCGCCACACCCGAAGTCCAGCAGGTGCGCAGGGTTGAGCCCCTCCAGATGGCCAAGCAGCAGGCGTGTGCCGCGGTCGAGCCGACCATGGCTGAACACCCCGGGCAGGCTGACCACTTCCAGTGGGCGCGCGCCTTCCACGTCCAGGCTGAAGCGCTGGCCAAGGCTGTGCAGGTCTGGCTTGGCGGGCGCGTGCTCGATATCCACCTGCCACAGCTGGCAATGGCGGGCGCTGTCCAGTTTGCGGGCCCGGCCAAATGTGCTGAGCTGCCGTGCGGCACCCTCGATACCACCGCGTTTTTCGCCCACCAGGAACAGGCTACGGCCGTGCAGCCCGCTGGCCAGCGCCTCGAGGGCGTAAGCGGCCAGGTCCCGGGCCTTGGGCAAGAACAGCACCGCTGCCTCGAAGTTACCATCGGGCGGGGCCACACCGAAGCTCATCCGGTCACTGTGGCGTGCTGCCAAGGCGGTGTGATCGGCGGCGTTCCAGCTCCAGCCACAGGCGTTCGGCAACTCACCTAGCAGCCCATCGGCAGGCAAACCGGCCAACAATAACCGGCCCTCGAACAGATGGGCCTGGCGAAGCAACACTTCACTGCGCGGGTCCATGGCGAACTCCTGGCAAAAAACGCGGAGTTTACCAGACCCGTCGGTTTAGCCGACTACCCGCAGGGGTTGGCCGGCAAAGTAACCAAGTGCGTTTTCGCTCATCTGCCCGATGATCCGCTGGCGAGCCTCACGGCTGCCCCACGCGCTGTGAGGTGTAACGATCAACCGTGGTATGTCCTGTGCCAGCAACGGGTTGCCCTGTACCGGCGGCTCCACCGTAAGCACATCAGTGGCAGCACCGCCCAGGTGGCCGCTGCGTAATGCCTCGGCCAGTGCTTCCTCGTTCACGATACCCCCGCGTGCCGTGTTCACCAGCAGCGCGCCTCGCTTGAGCAGGGCAAGCTGCGGCGCGCCGATCAGGTTACGGGTGTGTTCAGTGAGCGGGCAATGCAGGGTGAGGGCATCCACCTGGGGCAGCAGCTCCTCCAGTGGCAACCGGCCAGGCTGCTCGGGGCGGCCTGGCAACTGCCCGAGCAGCACGCGCATGCCGAACGCCTCCGCAAGGCGCGCTACGGCACTGCCCAGCTCACCGTGGCCCAGCAATCCCAGGGTTTTGCCCTCCAGCTCCATGATCGGATAATCGAGCAGGCAAAACTGCGCTGAGCGCTGCCAGCGCCCCTCGGCCACGGCCCGCTGGTAATCCGCCAGCCGCGTGGCCAAGGCGAGCAGCAGCATGATCGTGTGCTGGGCCACTGAGGGTGTGCCGTAGCCTTGGCAGTTGCACACTGTGATACCGCGCTGGGCCGCAGCGGCCAGGTCCACGTTGTTGGTGCCAGTGGCCGATACCAGAATCAGCTTAAGATTCGCGCATTGGGCTATCACTGCGGCGTCGATCACAACCTTGTTGGTAATGGCCACCTCCGCCAGCGCCAACCGCCTGGCCACTTCATCCGGGGCGGTGCGCTCATGCAGTTCCAGGCTCTCGAAGGCGTCGCGCAGGGGCGTTGCGTCCAGGTCGCCCAGGTCCAGTGAGCTGTAATCCAGAAAAACGGCGCGGCGGGATGTGGTCATGTGGCCCTCTTGTTCGCGGTCAACTGTATCTGTCGGGGTAGCATTCGAAGGGGTAAGGTACCTGCTGTACCGGTTTGTTACATCTCTTAGAGGTTGGATATGTATTGGAGTGAGTTTCTGGCGGTGGCGGCCATTCACCTGTTGGCGGTGGCGAGCCCCGGCCCGGACTTCGCCGTGGTGGTGCGTGAAAGCGTCACCCATGGGCGCCGTGCGGGTACCTGGACAGCCTTGGGCGTGGGCTCGGCGATCTTCCTTCACGTGGGGTATTCGTTGCTGGGTATCGGGCTGATCGTTTCGCAGTCGATCATGCTGTTCAACGTGCTGAAATGGCTGGCCGCGGCGTACCTGCTGTACATCGGCTTCAAGGCGTTGCGGGCCAAGCCAGCCAGCGAAAGCCCCAATGACCTGCACAGAAAACAGCAAGTACGTTCGCCACGGGATGCCTATGTGGCCGGCTTCATGACCAATGGGCTGAACCCCAAGGCCACGCTGTTCTTCCTGTCGCTGTTCACGGTGGTGATCAACCCGCATACGCCCCTGCTTGTGCAGGCCGGCTACGGGGTTTACCTGGCCATCGCAACGGCAGTGTGGTTCTGCCTGGTTGCCAAGCTGTTCAGCAACGAGCGGGTACGCGCCGGCTTCGCCCGCATCGGCCACTGGTTCGACCGTGCCATGGGCGCGGTGCTGATCGCCCTGGGGGTGAAGATTGCCTTCACTCAGATGAAGTAAGCCCCTTCGCGGCGCCGGTTCTGCAAAGCGAACCGGCAGGCCGCGAGCTTGCTGCTAGGCTTCTTGCTGGCCACTCCGCTTGCCAAGAAGGAACCCGATGATGCAGACCCGGATCATTCCCCCCGCTTCAGGCGCCTACGCGTTCCCCTTGCTGATCAAGCGCTTGTTGATGTCGGGCAGCCGCTACGAACAGGCTCGAGAAATCGTGTACCGCGACCAGCTGCGCTACAGCTACAAAACCTTGAACGAGCGCATCGCGCGGCTGGCCAATGTGCTCACGAACGCAGGCGTGAAGCCCGGCGATACCGTGGCCGTGATGGATTGGGACAGCCACCGCTACCTGGAGTGCATGTTCGCCATCCCCATGATCGGGGCCGTGGTGCATACCATCAACGTACGGCTGTCCCCCGAACAGATCCTCTACACCATGAACCATGCCGAGGATCGCTACGTGCTGGTGAACGCGGACTTCGCACCGCTTTATCAAGCCTTGGCGGGGCAGTTGACCACCGTTGCGCATACCGTGCTGCTGACCGATACCCCCGAACAGCAGCCGGAACTTCCCGCATCGTTGGGCGAATACGAAACACTGCTCGCTGCGGCCAGCCCTGTGTATGACTTCCCCGACTTCGACGAAAACTCGGTTGCCACCACCTTCTACACCACCGGTACAACGGGTAACCCCAAGGGCGTTTACTTCACCCACCGGCAGTTGGTACTGCACACGCTGTCGATGTCCACCTTGCTGGGCAGCGTGGATTGCGTGCGGCTGATGGGCACCGATGATGTGTACATGCCTATCACCCCGATGTTCCATGTGCACGCCTGGGGGGTTCCTTATGTGGCGACCATGCTCGGCATCAAGCAGGTGTACCCGGGGCGGTATGAGCCGGACATGCTGGTGCGGCTGTGGGAAACGGAAAAGGTAACCTTTTCCCACTGCGTGCCCACCATCCTGCAGATGCTGCTCAACTGTGAGCGTGGCCGGGAGAAGGATTTTGCCGGTTGGCGCATCATCATCGGTGGCAGCGCGCTGAACCGCGCGCTGTATGACGCCGCCTTGGCCCGGGGCATCCAGCTGACCGCGGCCTACGGCATGTCAGAAACCTGCCCGATGATTTCCTGTGCCTATTTCGACCAGGAACTGATGGCCGCCGACGACGACGCGCGGGCCAACTTCCGGCTCAAGGCGGGCGTGCCCGTTCCCTTGGTCGAAGCCGCGGTGGTGGACAGCCAAGGCGCCTTTTTGCCTGCCGACGGCGAAAGCCAGGGCGAACTGGTGCTCCGGGCGCCCTGGTTGAGCATGGGCTACCTGAACGAACCGGAGCGCGGCGCGGAGCTGTGGGAAGGGGGCTGGCTGCATACCGGGGACGTTGCCACCCTGGACCATCACGGCATCATCGATATCCGCGACCGCATCAAGGACGTGATCAAGACCGGTGGCGAGTGGATTTCTTCCCTTGAGCTCGAAGCGCTCATTGCCCTGCACCCCGGGGTGCGAGAGGTGGCGGTGGTGGGCATGCCGGATGCGCAGTGGGGGGAGCGCCCCTTCGCGCTTCTGGTAGCGCGGGCTGACCATTCACAGGGCAGCCCCGGCCTGGCGGCCGACCTGAAAGGCCACCTGTTGCCGTTCGTCACCCAGGGGCATATCAACAAATGGGCGATTCCCGGCCACTTGGCAGTGGTCGCGGAAATTCCCAAAACCAGCGTCGGTAAACTCGACAAGAAGCGTATCCGCGCTGACATCAAGCAATGGCAGCAAGACGGCGCCGTGGCCATTATTCCGCTCTAGCCGTCACCTCTCCGATGCCCGCCCCAGAGCGCTTCAGCGCACAGGCGGGCTTGCGTATTGCACCGTTTGCGCCATGCTTGGAAGCGCCGCTACCTGCTGCGCGACACGCCGGTTGCCACCCATTTCGCCATCACTGGTAAATATTGTGATACATCACCGCAAGAGCACCCTCGCTGGGCTGGCTATAGTCGACTTCGGGCCATGCCCTTGCGATTCGATGAACCGGTCGCTGCTGCCTGGCTTTGAGGCCGTGTGTCATGCGCACGGCCGCCAGCGCTCACGCGTTTGGCCGCTCCCAATAACAAGAATGTAAATGGAGTAGTGTCGATGAACCCGATCCGTTCCCTCTGGCAACGGGGCAGGCTGCCACTGGCTGTCAGCCTTGCCTCTACCTTCGCCACCCCGGTGCTTGCGGTAAGTTTCAACATTGGTGAAATCGAAGGCCAGTTCGATTCGTCGCTGTCCATTGGCTCGAGCTGGTCCACGGCCAGCCCGAACAAGAACCTCATCGGCGTGAATAACGGCGGCCATGGCTTGTCGCAAACTTCGGACGATGGCCACTTGAACTTCAAGCGCGGCGAAACCTTCTCGAAGATTTTCAAGGGCATCCACGACCTGGAACTCAAGTACGGCGACACTGGGGTGTTCCTGCGTGGCAAGTACTGGTACGACTTCGAACTGAAGGACGAGGATCGGCGCTTCAAGGACATCAGCGATTCGGGCCGCAAGGAGGGCGCGAAGTCCTCCGGGGCCCAGCTGCTGGATGCGTTCATCTACCACAATTACAGTATTGGCGACTTGCCAGGCAGCGTGCGCTTCGGCAAACAGGTCGTTAACTGGGGCGAGAGCACCTTCATCGGCAACTCCATCAACAGCATCAACCCGGTGGATGTGTCCGCCTTCCGCCGGCCGGGTTCCGAAATCAAGGAAGGCCTGATCCCGGTCAACATGTTCTACCTGTCCCAGAACCTTACCGACAACCTTTCTGCCGAAGGCTTTTACCAGCTGGAGTGGGACCAGACCGTGGTCGACAACTGCGGCACGTTCTTCTCCCAGCCTGATGTAATCGCCGACGGTTGCAACAACAACCTGGCGGTGTTGCGCACCAGCAGCGGGCTCAGTGGCGCACTGGCCGGCAGGGGCCTGCCAGCCGCAGCACGGTCGGCCATACTGAACAGCTTGAGCAACCAAGGAGTAACCTTCAGCAACGAAGGTGTAGTGGTAAGCCGGGACCCCGATCGCGATGCGCGCGACAGCGGCCAGTTCGGCGTGGCGATGCATTACAACTTCGAACCGCTGGACACCGAATTCGGCGCCTACTACATGAATTACCACAGCCGCTTGCCTGTGTTCAGTGGCCGCGGCGGATCGGCCAGTGCCTACAGTCGCACCAACCTGTTGGGCTCATTGACCAACTCGGGTATTCCCGGGGCAGTTGCTGACCAGCTGGTTTCAACATTACTGCCCGTGGTGGCGGCGGGCAACGGCAGTTATTACGTGGAGTATCCCGAGGACATCCACCTCTATGGCCTCAGCTTCTCTACCACGTTACCCACCGGCACTACCTGGAGCGGCGAACTGAGTTACCGGCCGAACGCACCAGTACAGATCAACACCACGGACATCCTCTATTCGGGGCTGTCGCCGCTCAACCCCAACGTTTCACAGCTGCAGGGCTCGCCAGGCACCGACCAGCCCGGCTACCGGCGCAAGGAGATCACCCAGTTCCAGACCACCTTCACCCACTTCTTCGACCAAGTGATGTGGGCCGACCGGCTTACGGTGGTAGGGGAGGTGGGTTGGACCCATGTGGGCGGCCTGGAAAGTACCTCCAAGTTGCGCTATGGCCGCGACCCCAGCTATGGCCCTGGGCCGCTGCCCAACGGGCAATGCCAAGCGCTCAATGCCAGCACCCTGGCGGGCGCCGCGCAGAACAACGTGAGCCGCTATTGCGAGAACGACGGTTTCACCACCACCGATTCCTGGGGCTACCGCATGCGGGCTATCTGGGACTTCAACAACGCCATCGCCGGGGTAAACCTCAAGCCCAGCGTGGCCTGGTCCCATGACGTGGACGGTTACTCGCCCGGCCCGGGTGGCAACTTCGAGGAAGGCCGCAAGGCCATCAGCATTGGCGTCGATGCGGACTACCTCAATACCTACACGGCCAGCCTGTACTACACCAACTTCTTCGACGGCAAGTACAGCACCGTGGATGACCGTGACTTCGTGGCCATGAGCTTCGGCGTGAATTTCTGACCGGGACACTACACATATGAACAATATCAAGAACGCGGTTTGGGGGTCGGCAATCGGGCTGCTGCTGGGTGCCAGCCATGGCTGGGCGGCCGTGTCGCCGGCCGAGGCGGCGAAGCTGGGCACAACATTGACGCCCATGGGGGCAGAGAAGGCCGCAAACGCGGACGGGTCCATTCCGGCCTGGGCGGCGATGCCGAAAAATGCCGGCGCGGTGGACGCCAAAGGCTTCCTGGCCGACCCTTACGGCAGTGAAAAGCCGCTGTTCGTGATCGACAGCAAGAACGTGGATAAATACGCCAGCAAACTCGCGCCCGGCCAAGTGGCCATGATCAAGCGCTACCCGGATACGTACCGCTTGCCGGTATACCCGGGCCACCGCAACGCCACTGTGCCGGACGCAGTATTTGCCGCCATCAAGGACAACGCTACCCAGACCAAACTGGTAAGCGACGGCAATGGCCTGGAAAACTTCAAGACCGCCATTCCGTTCCCGGTCCCGCAAAGCGGGCTGGAAGTGGTGTGGAACCACATTACCCGCTACCGCGGCGGGGCTGTAAGCCGCACCATCACCCAGGCCACACCGCAGCAGAACGGCGACTACAGCCTGGTGTACTTCCAGGATTCCTTCGTGTTCCGGGACCGGATGAAGGACTTTGACCCCAACAACCCCGGCAACATCCTGTTCTACTTCAAGCAGGCCGTGACCGCGCCAGCGCGCCTTGCCGGTACGGTGTTGCTGGTGCACGAGCCGCTGGACCAGATCAAGGAACCTCGCGAGGCGTGGATCTACAACGCCGGCCAACGCCGGGTACGCAAGGCGCCCCAGGTGGCCTACGACGGCCCGGGCACCGCAGCGGACGGCATGCGCACCTCCGACAACCTAGACATGTTCAACGGCGCACCCGACCGCTACGACTGGAAACTGGAGGGCAAGCAGGAGATGTACATACCGGTGAACAGCTACAAGCTGGATTCGCCTTCGCTGAAGTACGCCGACATCATCAAGCCAGGCCACATCAACCAGGACCTTACCCGCTATGAGTTGCGCAGGGTGTGGCATGTGGTAGCCACGCTCAAGCAAGGGCAGCGCCATATTTACGCCAAGCGCGACTTCTACTTCGATGAAGACACCTGGCAGGCTGCGGTGATCGACCACTATGACGGCCGTGGCCAACTGTGGCGGGTCGCTGAAGCCCACGCGCAGACCTACTACAACTATCAGGTGCCATGGACCACGCTCGAAACCCTCTACGACCTGCAGAGCGGCCGGTACCTGGCACTCGGTATGAAGAACGAGGAAAAACGCGCTTACAACTTCGAATACACCGCTAATTCATCCGACTACACCCCTGCCGCCCTGCGCCAGGACGGCATTCGCTGATCCTGCCCATTTTGCCCGGCCACGCCCTCGTGGCTGGGCAATGTCCTAGTGCCATGTTTTAAACAGACTGTCATCAAAAGGTCACATTCAAAGCATTAAATCAGCACGGCCAACTTCCATGGAATGAATCCATGGAGCCCAACTGAGGTGTTGCCGTGAAACTGCTGACCAAAAATCGCCTATCGATTTTGCTGGCTTCGCTGTGCCTTTCTGGTGTTGCCCATGCGACCGACGTTACCGGCGCGGGCTCGAGCTTCGTTTTTCCCGTACTTTCCAAATGGAGCCAGGAATACCAAAAGAACAGCGGGGACCGCATCAACTACCAGTCGATCGGTTCGGGCGGTGGCATCGCGCAGATCAAGGCGGCAACCGTTGACTTCGGCGCCTCCGACGCTCCCCTCAGCGCTGACGACCTGAAAGCCGGTGGCCTGGGCCAATTCCCGGTCGTGATCGGCGGTATCGTACCGGTCGTCAACGTTGCAGGCATCGAACCTGGCAAGTTGAAACTGGACGGCGAAACCCTGGCCAAGATCTTCCAGGGCACCATCACCACCTGGAACGACCCGGCCATCGCGGCGCTGAACAGCGGCGTGAACCTGCCAGGTGACAAGATCACCGTGGTACACCGTTCGGACGGCTCGGGTACTTCCTTCAACTTCACCAACTACCTGCAAAAGGCCAGCCCTGAGTGGAAAGCCGGCGCGGGCAGCACGGTGCAATGGCCGGTGGGCGTGGGCGGCAAGGGCAACGAAGGCGTCGCGGCTTATGTGAAGCAGATCAAGGGCTCCATTGGCTACGTGGAATACGCCTACGCCAAGACCAACAACATGGCTCACACCCAGCTGAAGAACGCTGCCGGCAAGTTCGTGTCGCCTGACATGAAAACCTTCCAGGCTGCTGCCGATACCGCCGACTGGGCCAATGCCAAGGACTTCAACCTGCTGATGGTCAACGCCCCGGGCGACAACGCCTGGCCGATCGCAGCCACCACCTGGGTGATCATGTACAAGCAGCCGAAAAACGCCGAGCAGAGCAAGGCCGCTTTCGACTTCTTCAAGTGGAGCCTGGACAAAGGCCAGGCCCAGGCGGCCGAGCTGGATTACGTAGCACTGCCGGACGGCCTGGTGAAACGCATCGAAGGCTACTGGCAGTCCGAGTTCGCCAAGTAACCGCAACCTGAAGCCATCCCTCAGCCGGCATCATGCGGGCTGGGGGATTTGCCATGAGTGGCCCTACCGATGACCGACAATTCTCAAGTGCTGACCAACATGACCGCCGACCGCCAAAGCGAAAGCGAAGCCCGCGCGGCCAGGGATCAACGCCACGACTTATGGTTCCGCCGCACCGTGTGTGGCGCCGCCATGCTGGTGCTGTTCCTGTTGGCCTGCATCGCCGGCTCGACCCTGTGGGGCGGCAGTGAAGCTTTCCGAACCTTTGGCCTGGATTTCCTGACCACCACCGACTGGGATGCCGTTGCCGGCAAGTTCGGCGCCGTGGTGCCTGTGTACGGAACCTTGGTGACTTCTTTTCTCGCGCTGCTGATCGCCGTCCCGGTGAGCTTCGGCATCGCGATCTTTCTGACCGAAGTTGCGCCGCCATGGCTGCGCATGCCGATCGCTTCTGCCATCGAGCTGTTGGCGGGGATCCCTTCGATCATCTACGGCATGTGGGGGCTGTTCGTGTTCGCCCCGTTCATGGCCGAACACCTCAGCCCGTGGATCAACGACAACCTGGGCGCCATTCCCGGCATCGGGGCGCTGTTCCAAGGCCCGCCGCTGGGCATCGGTACGCTGACCGCTGGCATCGTGCTGGCCATCATGATCATCCCATTCATTACCTCGGTGATGAACGAAGTGTTCCGTACTGTCCCGGTGGCCCTGAAGGAATCCGCCTACGCCCTGGGTGGCACAACCTGGGAAGTGGTATGGGACATCGTGCTGCCCTACACCCGCACGGCGGTGGTAGGCGGGATTTTCCTGGGCCTGGGCCGGGCGTTGGGTGAAACCATGGCGGTGACCTTCGTGCTGGGCAACGCGCATCAGTTGTCCGCCTCGCTGCTCATGCCCAGCAGCTCCATCGCCTCGGTGATCGCCAACGAATTCAGCGAGGCCTACACCGACCTGCATCGCTCCTCGCTGATCGGCCTGGGCTTCCTGTTGTTCGTCGTCACTTTCATCGTGCTGGCCTGTGCCCGCCTGATGCTGATGCGCCTGTCGCGCAAGGAGGGCCTGTGAGTTCTGCCAACGAAAACCTCTACCGGATGCGCAGCTTCAAAAACAAGCTGGCGATGGTATTGAGCTGCAGTGCCACACTGTTTGGCTTGGGATGGCTGGTGTGGATTCTCGCCACTACCCTGATCAACGGGTTCAGTGCACTGGGCACCGCACTCTTCACGCAAATGACGCCTTCGCCAGGGAGCCCGGGTGGCTTGGCCAACGCATTCTACGGCAGCGCCCTGATGTCGCTGATTGCCCTGGCCATCGGCACGCCGATCGGCCTGATGGCTGGGGTTTGGCTGGCTGAATTCGCCCGCCACACCAAGCTGGGCACCGTCGTACGCTTTATCAACGACATTCTGCTGTCGGCGCCATCGATCGTGCTGGGTTTGTTCGTTTATACGGCGTTCATCCTCCCGGTTAGCGCCATGACCAATCACCAGGTGGGCTTCTCCGCGCTGGCCGGTGCGCTCACCTTGGCACTGCTGGTTATCCCCGTGGTGGTGCGCACAACCGACGAGATGCTTCAGTTGCAGCCTTCAACCATGCGTGAAGCCGCGCTGGCCCTGGGTGTGCCGCAATGGAAGCTGACCCTGCAGATCGTATTGCGTGCCGCTCGTGCGGGCGTGGTCACCGGTGTGTTGCTGGCCTTGGCTCGAATTACCGGTGAAACCGCGCCGCTGCTGTTCACCGCGTTCGGTAACCAGTTCTGGAGCAGCGATATCCTCAAGCCCATGGCCAGCGTGCCAGTGGTTATTTTCCAATTCGCGATGAGCCCCTTCGATGACTGGCATGCGTTGGCCTGGGCCGGTGCCCTGGTGCTGACCATGTTCGTACTCACGCTCAGCTTGCTCTCCCGCCTCATTCTTTTGCGCGACAGGTCCAACTGATGAATAACCTCGCCCCGAAACGAACCAAGATCCAGGTGCGCGACCTTGAGTTTTTCTACGACAGCCATCGCTCGCTGAAGTCCATCAACATGGACATTCCGGAAAAACACGTCACGGCTATCATCGGGCCGTCCGGTTGCGGCAAGTCCACCCTGTTGCGGGTGTTCAACCGCATTTATTCGATGTACCCCAAGCAAGAGGCAAAGGGGGAAGTACTACTCAATGGCGAGAACATTCTCGCGCCCGGGTACTCGATGAACCGCCTGCGCAGCCATGTAGGGATGGTGTTCCAGAAGCCCGTGCCCTTCCCGATGTCGATCTTCGACAACGTCGCCTATGCCGTGCGCCACCATGAGCGGTTGAACCGTCGGGAAATGGAAGAGCGGGTAGAGCAGGCACTGCGCGGGGCAGCCCTGTGGGATGAGGTGAAAGACAAGCTGAAGCAGAGCGCGCAAAGCCTGTCCGGTGGGCAGCAGCAGCGCCTGTGCATCGCTCGCACCATCGCGCTGCGGCCACAGGTGCTGCTGCTCGACGAGCCCACGTCCGCGCTGGACCCGATCTCTACCGGCCGGATCGAGCAGCTGATCACCGAACTGAAAGAGCAGTTCACCGTGATCATCGTGACCCACAACATGCAACAGGCCGCGCGCTGCTCCGATTACACCGCGTTCATGTTCCTGGGTGAACTGATCGAACACGGCGACACCGACACCATCTTCACCAAGCCCAACAAAACCCAGACCGAAGACTACATCACCGGCCGGTTTGGTTGAGTAACGGCTTTTACAAGTGGCTTACTTCCAGCCGGGTGTAGGTCACTTTCCCGCCTTCGGTGGCATAGCCCACGTTATCCAGCGTATACACACCTGCCTTGAAGTAGAACGCATACCCGTACCACGACGGCGCCAGCTGAATCTGCGGGCCGGCGTTGTTGATCAGTACGGTGAGTTTGCCTTGCTTGTTCATCTGGATAGCGTAGGCAAAGGCCTTGTTCAGCGGCACGTTCGGCACGGTGTAGGCCACCGGGCTTTTCACGTCCGAAGGATTGACCCGGTACTCCAGGTCGATATTGCCGGTGCCATTGGCGTAGCGGTACACCACCTTGAGCAGCGGCGCTGTAGCGTTCTTGGCGTGGATCTGCGCAACCACCACGCGGCCAGTGGACGGCACCTGGTTCACGCTGAGCGTACCCTTGAGGGTGTTCTGGCCGCTGCTGTACAGCCAATTGCGTGCCTTGCCGTCCGCCGAGGTTTCGCGCAGCTCGCTGCGCGGGTAGTCGCTGCTACCGGAATGCGAGCCCGTCACCGGCGCCCAGAAAACGATCTTCTCGCCGGTATTGGTGAAGTAGGAAGTTTGCAGGCCCGGCAGCGCGGCAGTGGCCACGGTCAGCGCAGGCGTTTCAATCGGAAGGGTCAGGTTCCAGGGAGCGAGGTCGATCATGCGTAGGAAGCTCGGGTGGGCTGTGCCTCACTCTGGAGGTGTTCAGCCGGGCGATACGTAGCACTATTCCGCCGTCCGTGGCGCTACTTCGCTGTTAACGGCACGGCAGGGCCAGGCTTGATGGCATTCTGACAAGCGGTACGGGAAACCCCTCTGGTACAGCGGTTGGGGCGCTGGGAAAGACCGTGAAACAAATATCATTGGAATTCACGCCCATCGCCGCGCTCAAATTGCCCTTACGCAGTATTTGCTGCCTGCTACTTGAATGTGTAACCCAGGAGTTCGCCATGCTCACCCCAAGCCGCCTGATCATCGCCGCCACCGCCGCCGCCATCCTGTCCGGGTGCGCCGGGCAAAACCCCTACGCCGATCAGGGGCAGGGCAGCCAGGGTAGTGGCGTCAGCAATACCGCCAAATACGGTGGCCTTGGCGCGCTTGCCGGTGCGGTCGCGGGCGCCGCCATCGGTCACGATAACCGCGGCAAGGGTGCGCTGATCGGGGCGGCCGTGGTGGGCGCGGCGTCCGCCGGTTATGGCTATTACGCGGACCGTCAGGAAAAAGCCTTGCGCGAGAGCATGGCCAATACGGGTGTGGAAGTGCAGCGGCAGGGCGACCAGATCAAACTGATCATGCCGGGTAACATCACCTTCGCCACGGACTCGTCCGCCATCGCGCCAAGCTTCTATGCCCCGCTCAACAACTTGGCGGGCTCGTTCAAGCAATTCAACGAAAACACCATCGAGATCGTGGGCTACACCGACAGCACCGGCAGCCGCCAGCACAACATGGACCTGTCCCTCCAGCGTGCCCAGGCCGTTAGCACCTACCTGAGCTCCCAGGGCGTGGATGCCGCACGCCTGTCGGTGCGTGGCGCCGGCCCCGACCAACCCATCGCCAGCAATGCCGACGCCAACGGCCGCGCGCAGAACCGCCGCGTAGAGGTCAACCTCAAGCCCATTCCGGGCCAGCAGTACCAGCAGCCGGCCCAGCAGTAACCGCGCGCCTTTCCCCTAGCCTTCCAGGCCGCGGCTGGCCTGGATAGCGGTAAGGGCAATGGTGTACACGATGTCATCGACCTGCGCGCCACGCGGCAGGTCGTTCACCGGCTTGCGCAGCCCTTGCAGCATTGGCCCCAGGCTCACACAGTCGGCGCTGCGCTGAACAGCCTTGTGGGTGGTGTTGCCGCTGTTCAGGTCCGGGAACACGAACACCGTGGCGCGGCCCGCCACGTCACTGTCAGGCGCCAGCTGCCGCGCCACCGCCTCGTTCGCTGCCGCGTCATATTGCAACGGGCCATCAATCAGCAGCCCACGCTGTTGTTCCCGTGCCAGCAAGGTGGCTTCGCGCACCTTTTCCACTTCCTCGCCCCTGGCCGACTGCTCGCTGGAATAGCTGAGCATGGCGACCCGTGGTGCAATGCCCAGTGCCTGGGCGGAATCGGCGCTTTGCAGAGCGATCTCGGCCAGCTCGGCGGCATCCGGGTGAGGGTTCATCACGCAGTCCCCGTACATCACCACCTGATCCGGGAACAGCATGAAAAATACCGACGAAACCAGGCTCCAGCCCGGGGCGGTCTTGATCAGTTGCAGGGCAGGGCGGATGGTATTGGCGGTGGAATGCACCAGCCCGGATACCAGCCCGTCCACTTCATCCAGGGCCAGCATCATGGTGCCGATCACAACCGGGTCTTCAAGCTGCTGTTCGGCCATGGGCGCATTCAGGTTCTTGCTTTTGCGCAACTCGACCATAGGCGCCACGTAGCGCGAACGGATAGCATCCGGGTCGAGAATTTCCAGCCCCGGTGGCAGCTCCAGCCCCTGTGCACGGGCTACCGCCTCCACGTCCGCCGGCCGCGCCAGCAACACGCAGCGTGCGATGCCGCGGGCCTGACAAATTGCAGCCGCCTGCACCATGAGGGGCTCGCTGCCCTCCGGTAGCACGATGCGCTTGTTGGCATGTTGCGCGCGCTGAATCAGCTGATAACGGAACACAGCGGGAGACAGCCGCAACTCACGGGGGGTGCCGCAGCGCTGATGCAGCCAGGCAGCGTCCAGGTGGCTGGCCACGAAATCCGTGATGTGCTCCGCCCGTTCCCGGTCGTCCACCGGGATTTCATTGTTCAGCTGATTGAGCCGTGTGGCCGTGTCGTAGGAACCGGTACTCACCGACAACACCGGCAGGCCCGCCTGCAACGCGCCCTGGCACAGCTCCATCACACGCGGGTCGGGGCGGGTATCGCTGGTGAGCAGCACGCCTGCCAGGGGCACGCCGTTGAGCGAAGCCAGGGCGGCGGCCAACAGAATGTCGTCGCGGTCCCCGGGGGTCACCACCAGCACGCCCGGTTTGAGCAACTGCAGGGTATTGAGCACGGTGCGCGCGCAGATGATGATGCGCGACATGCGCCGCTGTTCGTAGTCCCCGGCGTTCAATACCTGCGCGCCAAGCAGTTCGGCAACGTCCCGCGTACGTGGCGCGTTGAGCTCGGGCTGGTAGGGGATGCAGCCCAGCAGGCGGAAATCTCCGCCGCGGAACAACGGTGAGTGTTCTCGCAGCCGCACGGCGAACTGCTCGATGCTTTCTTCGGTGCGCACCTTGTTGAGGATGACCCCGATAAGCTTGGGGTCGCTCGCACCGCCGAACAGCCGCGCCTGCAGGTCGACCCGCCCGGACAGCTCCGCCATGGCTTCGTTTTCCGGGGCGGACACCAGGATCACGTCGGCATCCATGCTTTTGGCCAGGTGCTGGTTCACCCTCGCCGCATAGCTGGCCTGCCGCGTGGGCACCATCCCTTCTACCACCAGCACGTCCTTGCCGACGGCCGCGGCCTGGTAAAGGGTGATGATTTCTTCCAGTAGCTCATCGAGCTGGCCGTCGCCGAGCATGCGTTCCACATGGCCAAGCGCAAGCGGGGCGGGCGGCTTGAGCCCATGGGTACGGGCAACCAGCTCACTGGAACGCTCCGGGCCGGTGTCGCCCGGATGATGCTGCGCCACGGGCTTGAAGAACCCCACCTTGAGGCCGGCGCGTTCGAGGGTGCGTATCAGCCCCAGGCTGATGGAGGTCAGGCCTACGCCGAAATCGGTCGGCGCGATGAAAAAGGTTTGCATGATATGTCTCGGTCAGCGAAACAGGCGGCGGCGTATCTTCGCCGCGATGGCCGGATCAGCCAAGGTTACCGTCAAAGCCGCCCCGCGCGCACCAGCCACAGGCGAAGGGGGTGCCGATACGGCGCTTGCGCTCGTCGGGGTCCACTACCCACGGGCGGGACTGCCAGGGGGGCGCATGGCGAAGGTGTTGGGTGTGGCCGCAGCTCAGGCGCGCGAACCAGTCACCCTGTGCGTCCTGGTCAAACCCGAGGATCACGCAGTCGTCAGCGGACGGCCCGTCACATTCGCATTCGTCCCCGTGCTTGTTTACACTGAGGTCTTCCAATCTCTTGTGCAAAGGTCTTACCCCATGCTCATTGCCGCCAAAAAGGCTGTGTCCATCGACTATACCCTTACCAATGATGCTGGTGAGGTCATCGACAGCTCGGCCGGCGGTGCGCCGCTGGTTTACCTGCATGGCGCTGGCAACATCATCCCCGGCCTGGAAAAAGCCCTGGAAGGCAAGCAGCCCCAGGATGAAGTGGACGTGACCATCGAGCCGGAAGACGCCTACGGCGAATATTCCGCAGAGCTGGTGAGCACTCTCAGCCGCAGCATGTTCGAAGGCGTCGACGAACTGGAAGTGGGCATGCAATTCCATGCTTCCGCGCCGGATGGCCAGATGCAGATCGTGACCATTCGCGACCTGGACGGCGATGAGGTCACCGTCGACGGCAACCATCCGTTGGCCGGCCAGCGCCTGAACTTCAAGGTCAAGGTCATCGACGTACGTGACGCCAGCGAAGAAGAAGTCGCGCACGGCCACGTTCACGGCGAAGGCGGTCACCACCACTGATCCAAACGGGGGGAAGGCAAATGGGCGCGTTTCACGAGCTACAGGCTACGGCCATTGATGGCGCACCACTGCCGCTGGGCGGCTTCGCCGGTCAGGTGGTGCTAGTGGTGAATGTTGCCTCACAGTGTGGCCTTACCCCCCAATACGAAGGTTTGGAGCGCTTGCAGCAGCGCTTCGGCCCTCGTGGCTTCACGGTGCTGGGTGTGCCTTGCAACCAGTTCGCCGGGCAGGAGCCGGGTACCGAGGCCGATATCCAGGCCTTTTGCACCACCCGCTATAACGCAAGCTTTCCCCTCACCAGCAAGGTGGAGGTGAACGGCGCTCAGCGTCACCCGCTCTATACGCTACTGGCCGGCGAGGCAGCGGCGCATCCTGGTGACATCACCTGGAACTTCGAAAAATTCCTCATTGGCAAAAACGGGCAGGTGCTGGCGCGGTTTTCGCCACGAACCTTACCGGAAGATCCCGTCGTGCTCGAGGCCATCGAACAGGCCCTCGGCTGAACCCCGACCGGGGAAATCAAGCCCATCAATAGTGCTGTGCCCCCCGATGCGTTGCCCCTAAGCTGTGGCGCTGAACTTCACGGAGGCGCGCAGATGTCAGTACAGGCATTGTTCCAACCATTCGTTTCTGGGCCACTCAAGCTGGCGTCGCGTATCGTAATGGCGCCCATGACCCGGTCCTTTTCCCCCGGCGGCGTGCCGAACGAACAAGTGGTGGAATACTACCGCCGCCGCGCCGCAGGTGGCGTAGGGCTTATCATCACCGAAGGCACCACTGTCGATCACCCGGCTGCCAATGGCTACCCCAACGTTCCCCGCTTCCACGGTGAAGACGCCCTGGCCGGCTGGCGCAAGGTGGTCGAGGCGGTTCATCAGGCCGGTGGCAAGATTGCTCCGCAGTTGTGGCACGTAGGTAACGTGCGGCGCCTGGGTACGGAGCCCGACGGCACGGTCCCAGGTTATGGCCCCATGGAGAAGCGCAAGGATGACCGTGTGGTTATCCATGGCATGACCCAAGAGGACATCGACGCGGTGATCTCTGCTTTCGCCCATGCCGCTGCGGCCGCCAAAGACATTGGCATGGATGCTATCGAGATTCATGGCGCACACGGCTACCTGATCGACCAGTTCTTCTGGGCTTCCAGCAACCAGCGTGAGGACGCCTACGGGGGTTCGGAGGAGAACCGCTCCCGCTTCGCCATCGAGCTCGTGCGTGCGGTTCGCGAGGCCGTGGGGCCGGAATTCCCGATCATCTTCAGGTTTTCCCAATGGAAACAGCAGGATTACAGCGCTCGACTAGCAACCTCGCCCCAGGCGCTGGAGGCGTTCCTGCAACCATTGGTACAGGCGGGCGTGGATATCTTCCATTGCTCCACGCGCCGTTTCTGGGAACCGGAATTCCCTGAAGCCGAAGGCGAGGGTGCGGCACTCAACCTCGCGGGCTGGACGCGCAAGCTCAGCGGCAAGCCGGTGATTACCGTGGGCAGCGTTGGGCTGGACGATGAATTTCTGAAGTTCATGGTGCACACCGACGAGGTGGCAAAGCCTGCCAGCCTGGATGACCTTGTAACGCGCCTGGCCCAGAACGAGTTCGACCTGGTGGCGGTAGGGCGGGCATTGCTCGTAGACCCGGACTGGGCCACCAAGGTGCGGGACGGGCGTGAGCAGGACATTCTTCCGTTCAGCCGCGAGGCGTTGGGGCAGCTCAACTGAAGCGCAGGGCGTTCCTTGGGGAACGCCCGGTACCACTATACCGCTGGCAGTTTTTCGTCGCGGCGTTCACGCACCCAGAACAAGGTAGCACCAGCGACCGCCGCAGGCATCATCAGGATGTTCACTACCGGTATCAGCAGTACAAGGTACACACTGCCACCGAAGCTGAGGCTGGCCCAGCGCTTGCGGCGAAGCCAGGCCAGCATGTCCTGCCAGCTCAGTTTGTGGTTGTCGGCGGGGTAGTCGATGTACTGGATGGCCATCATCCACACACCAAACATCAGCCACAGGGGCGCCGCGATCACGTTCACCCCCGGTATCAGCGACAGCACAAGCAGCCCGACCGCCCGGGGCAGGTAATAGGCCAGTTTGCGCATTTCACGGCTCAAGGTGCGCGGCACCATGGCCAGTAGCTCGGCCCAGCTGAAGGCAGGAAATTCGTCCTTGCCCGTTACTACTACCTCTACCTTCTCTGCCAGAAACCCATTGAACGGGGCGGCGATGATGTTGGCGACCATGGTGAAGGTGAAGAACACCATCAACACCACCAGTGTCACGAACAGCGGCCAGAGGATGTAGTTGAGGAAGCTCAGCCACGAGGGCAGCTCGGGCATCAGCTGGTTTACCCATAGGCTGAATTCGTGGCCGGCGAAATAGATCAGCCCCACGAACAGCACCAGGTTGATGCCCAACGGCAACAGCACAAAAAGCCGCAGACCTGGGCTGAGAACCAGCTTGAGGCCTTGGCGCAGGTAGTCTGGCCCGGACAATGCGGGTAGTGGCATGAATCGGTTCTCCAATAGAGATGAAGTTGGCGCACGGTACCGACTTTGCCGTCACGGTAAAACCCAGAAATGCCCCGCAGCAACATCATGACACTATGAGCGCACGCAGTAGCCCCTTCGCGCATAGCGCCCCCCTATCAGCAGAATTGCCAAAGGGTATTTCCCTATATGGCCGGTCCTCGTTAAGCTTCACCCACTTCGATTTACCGGGCCGCAACAGTGGCCTGTCATTTTCAGCCGGCTAGGCCGGCACTACGACGCGGCACCCTTTGGCCGGTCGACAGGAGTGTGTCATGTCTGAGCTTCGTCATTCCCGAGTGATCATCCTCGGCTCCGGCCCTGCCGGTTACAGCGCCGCCGTGTATGCGGCACGCGCCAACCTCAAGCCGCTGCTGATCACCGGCATGCAAGCAGGTGGCCAGCTGACGACCACGACCGAAGTCGACAACTGGCCCGGCGACCCCCATGGCCTCACTGGCCCTGCGCTGATGCAGCGGATGCAAGAGCACGCCGAGCGTTTCGAGACCGAAATCGTGTTCGACCACATCAACGCGGTGGATCTGGCCGCCAAGCCGTTCACCCTTACGGGAGACAACGGTACCTATACCTGCGATGCCCTGATCATTGCCACCGGTGCCAGCGCGCGCTACCTGGGCCTGCCTTCCGAAGAAGCGTTCATGGGCAAGGGCGTTTCCGCCTGCGCCACATGCGACGGGTTCTTCTACCGTAACCGCGACGTGGCGGTGGTAGGGGGCGGCAACACCGCGGTGGAAGAAGCACTTTACCTGGCCAATATCGCGAAGAAGGTCACCCTGGTGCATCGTCGGGAAACCTTCCGCGCCGAGAAGATCCTGATCGACAAGCTGCATGCGCGGGTAGCCGAGGGCAAGATCGAGCTCAAGCTCAACGCCGTGCTGGACGAAGTGCTGGGCGACAATATGGGCGTGACCGGCGCGCGTCTGAAGAACAACGATGGCAGCACCTCCGAGCTGAGTGTGGACGGTGTGTTCATCGCGATCGGCCATACCCCCAACACGTCGTTGTTCGAGGGGCAGCTGCAGCTCAAGGATGGTTACCTTGTGGTCAAGGGCGGTCGTGAAGGCAATGCGACCGCCACCAATGTCGAAGGCGTGTTCGCCGCTGGCGACGTGGCCGACCACGTGTACCGCCAGGCCATCACCTCTGCGGGTGCCGGCTGCATGGCCGCACTGGATGTGGAGCGCTACCTCGACGGCCTGCAGAACGCGACGTTCGAATAAGCGCAGCGTGATACGAAGCGCCCGGCAAATGGCCGGGCGTTTTCGTTTCAGGTGGGATCAGGCCACCGGCACCTTGCGCACCAGCGGAGCGGCCTCGAAACGCACAGCGCTCATTCCGTTGGCAATCTGCGCACGAATGTTGGCGTGGTCGCTGCCTTCCGGCGTCGCCACCACGGCACGGTAATGTTCACCGAAGGCCAGTAGGGCTTCCTGGTCGCTGAAGCCCTCCAGTTGGGCCAGCCCCAGGGTTTTGCACGAACCTTCGTTCTGGCCGGCGGCATTGGTCACCGGGCCATTGGTGAAGGCTTGTGGGTTGTAATCGTAATGGTCAGCCACAAAGGCGAGGGTATCGGCGAACAGGTTCTCACCGGTTTCCAGGCTGGCCCGGAACGCATTCAAATCAGTCATGGGGTTTTCCTTGGGCGAAGGCAGCGGCCTGGGCCGGGCTGGCTTCTGTCTGGTAACGCTGTTTCCACTCGTCGTAGGGCATGCCATACACCACCTCGCGGGCGGCGTCCTGGGTGAGTTCCAGCCCGCGTTCGTCTGCGGCGGCCTTGTACCATTTCGACAGGCAGTTGCGGCAGAACCCGGCAAGGTTCATCAGGTCGATGTTCTGCACGTCGGTACGGTTGCCCAGGTGTGCAACCAGGCGGCGAAAGGCCGCGGCCTCGAGCTCCAGGCGCTGTTGCTCGTTCATGTTCGGGCTCCTCCGGTAATAGGGCGGCGATGATAAAAGGCGTACCCGCCGTGAGCAATCACGGCGTCAGCGGCGGCCCGCCAGGGTGATCGACACCGACTCGGCAAAGCGCAGCGCGTGGGGTTTGTCCACTTCCACTTCGCTGTAGTCCACAGCCTTATAGCTCATCACCAGATCCAGGATTTCCTGTGTAAGGCGTTCCAGCAGCGCGAAGCGGTTGCCTTCCACGTGCTGAATGATCGCTTTGGTGATTGTCCTATAATTGAGCGCATGGTCGATGTCGTTGTCGCGCACGGCATCAGTGGCGCGGTACAGTATCGTCACGTTGATGAGCACGTCCTGCTTGTTGAGGATCTCGTCCTCATTGATGCCGATGTAGGTGCGCAGGCGAAGGTCTTTCACCCGGATGCGGGCCATTCCTGGCTCCAGATGTGGCATGGTGCAAACTCCCAAGCGCGTTATTTCAGATGCCGACCGCCGTTCACGGTCAGGGTTGTGCCAGTCACGTAGCTGTTGCCCATCAGGTAGCGCAGGCTCTGGTAGATAACCTCCGCGCCGGGCTCGATGCCCATGGCGGATTTGGCCAGCGCCTTGCGCCGGTAGGCCTCGTCGTCCCCCTCGTTGAACTGGATCAGGGCAGGGGCGATGCCGTTGACTTTTATCGCCGGCGCGAAGCGCGCCGCGAAGGACAACACCAGGCTGTCGAGGCCCGCTTTGGTGGCGCAGTAAGCGATGTGCCTGGCGCTACCCTTGCGGGTGACGTCGTCGCTGATATGAATGATATCTGCAACCGGGCTTGCCTTCAGCAGGCCTTCGCATTCGAGGTTGATCAGGTACGGCGCCAGCATGTGCACATTGAACATGCCCAGGAACGCCTCGGGGTTGGCCACACCGTTATCAGGTAGCCACGCCGAGGCGTTATGCACAATGGCCCGTAGCCCGCCGATGCTGGCCTTGAGCATCCCGATGAAGGCCCGGATACCTGCTTCGTCGGCGAAGTCTGCCGGTAGCGTCATCGCGCCGGCCGCGCGCAGCGATTCGATGCCCGGGTGCTCCCGGCGGTAGGTAGCCACTACTGGAATGCCGTCATCAAGCAGGCGCAGCGCGCAGTGCAAGCCTAGCCGTTGCGCCGCACCGGTAATGAGGACTGGAAAATGTTCAGGCATGTAAGGGTCGCTGTGTGGCCGCCGCGTTCACCACGGCGGCTGAGCAGCGACAGTAGCGTACCCGGGACGCTGCGCCAACCGCCTACCTTGCTTGAGCGCTGGGCTTGGCCACCGCGCTGGCGCGCGGCGGTGCGTTCAACCAGGGCGCCAGCAAGCGGGTTGAAAGCGGTATGAAAATAAACACCATCAGCGGTGTAAGCGCCAGTGTGCTGACGAGGATACGGGGTGCCAGCGTCAGCTCCCCCAGCCACGCCCCAAAAGCGAAGTTGAACAGCAGTGACACCGGGAAGAACGCCAGCCAGATTGCAACGGCTTGTTTCCAGCGAGGCGGGCGCTGCGATTGCGCTGAGCTGGAGGTGGTAGCGAACCAGCCATCCATGCCATGCACGCGATGCTCCGAGGGCTGGGCGAACAGCCCATTGCCACGCGCGAGCCAGGCCTGCCGGGACGCGGAGAACTCCCACGCATGCAGGGTAGTGGGGTCGGCGAAGCGGAAAATCATCTGGAATTCATTATCGCCCACAGGCGGCGCGAGAATGCCCGAGCCCAGGTAACCCGGGAAGTCAGTAGCAAGGTGTTCGCCTTCCTGGAGCCAGGCGATCAATTCAGGGTACCGCCCCTTGGCGGCACGGCGTGCGACCAGCATGGTCACAGGTGGCGTAGACATTGTATATCTCCCGGCTGCAGGCAACCGCCCAGGGTAAGGGCGTCGCAATCGCGCCCCGGGGTGGTGGGGCGCAATGGAATTCAAGCAAGGATTATTCCTTATTCGAACCAAACCGTCTGCTCTCATATGCCACGCCTGTCGGGGGAACCACCGCTGCGGTGCATGTTCCATCGCGCATAAGGTCTCAACAAACAGTTACAATCGTTTAACAGCCTGAAACCGCCGGTTTTCCTCCGTATGAGCGACAACGAACACTATGCGGCCACCAGCCGCGCCCATAGCGAGCAGGAGTTGTTTCCCATTCGTGAGGTGTCGCGCCTCACAGGTGTGAATCCCGTAACGCTGCGTGCCTGGGAGCGCCGCTATGGGCTTATCCAGCCCACCCGCACCGAAAGCGGGCACAGGCTCTATTCCGCGGCCGACGTGGCGGAAGTGCGCGCCGTGCTGGGCTGGCTGGAGCGCGGCGTAGCGGTGAGCAAGGTAGGCACCCTGTTGGCGCGAAGCCAGGAAGGCAGGGTTCCAGCCCCCTCCGAGCCGGCGTCGGCATTCAGCGAATATGGACAGTGGCGTGACCGGATCGCTTCGGTTGTCCACCGCTTCGATGAACTCACCCTCACGCGGCTTTACGGTCAGGTATTCTCGACCTATCCCCTGAACGTGGCTTTCGAGGAGGTGTTCATACCCGTCTGGGAGCAGGCGCGGCTTCGCCAGGAGAGTTTCGGGCTGGCCAGCGAATGGGCATTCCTCGATCACTTTCTGCGCGGGCAGGTACTCAAGCGCTTGCAGTTCGTTCAGCGAGAAGCGGTAGACAGCCATGTGCTGCTTTGCGGCGTGCCAGGCCAGTGCCACGAGCTCGAACTGCTGGTAACGGCAATGCTGCTGGGGAGCGACCAAGTGTGGGTACAGCCGTTGGGCAAGGGGCAACCGCTTGAAGAGCTGGGGCTGGTGACTGAGCGTATCCAACCTCACGCCGTGGTGCTGTTTTCCAACCACGCCCCGGGCACGGACGCCGCCAAGCGGTTCATCAGGCTGGCATTGACGCTTGAATGCCCCTTGTTACTGGCGGGGGAGATGAGCGAGCTGATTCAGGATCAGCTGGTGAATTCGTCGGTGGCCTGCCTGGGCGCTAGCGGGCACCTGATGAAGCGGCGGCTGTTGCAATACATCGCGGGCCATCTGGATACCTGATTCAGGCATGCAGATCAGGGTGCGCCAGCCGATGCTGCTCGAGAATGTAATGGCGCAACCGCTCTGCTTCCTGGGCGTCGTGCGGGATCAACCGGTAAGCCATCAGGCCCTCGGCAATCTCACGCTCCAGGCTGCCGCGCAGGGCAATAGGCGCGTAGCCTTCGGGCGCGAACCACAGGGAGAAAACCTCCGGCGCCTCGATGCCATCCCGAAGCTGCAGCACTACGCCGCTCACCGAAATTTCCACCACCCACAGCGACACGGGCCTGGCGCGCCGGTCCTGTAACGCGATGGCATCGGCCAGGGCGAGGCGCCATGGGCGGATCATCGGGCCGTCCTCGTAGATGGTAGGCGCCCCCAGCTTGATATGCTGCGCGTGAAATTCATCCTCCTCCAGGCGTAACGGGAAGCTCAGCTGCTGGTTTTCATACTGGGCCTGGATGGTGACGTGCTCGTGCGCGACCAGGCGCGTCAGCAGTTCCTGCAGTTGGCTCCCGCCATTCACCATCAGGCCTGTGGAGGCGTCACCGTTGTCGGCCGCCAGGCTGTGATGGATGCCCTGAAGGAAATCAAGTTCGTCCTGGGTGAGCAGAGAGTCAGGTTGCATGATTCGGCCCGGTTAGTGTCGCAAGAGCGAAGTAGTAAACATGGAGCCCTCGGGGTTGCCGTAGCGTTTCACCGTTCAGCGTCTTTGAGGCGGACAATTTCCTGGCGCGCCGCTGCCAGTTCTGCTTCCAGTTGCATTATTCGTTCCTGCCCCGCCACCTGTGCGGTGACGTCTTTTTGGATTCCGATAAAATAACGTCGGCCGTCTCCGTCATTGTGAACGGGCGCAATCGACAGCTCATTCCAGAATTCGCTGCCATCCTTGCGAAAGTTGCGCAAGATTTGCCGGCAGGGCTGGCCGGTATCGATGGCGTCGCGCACCTTCTGCCGGATGGCTTCTTCAGCCTGGCCGTTCTGCAGAAAGCGACAGTCGCGATAGAGAATTTCCTCGGCACTGTAGCCGGTCATTCGTTCGAAGGCAGGATTCACGTAAATCAAAATGTTATCCGAGCCTTCCTGCTCAGCGATAACGATGCCGTCATTGGACGCATCGACCACGAGTTGCAACAAGTTTGGGCCAATCATAGGTGCTCCGGCGGCCGCCTCGGTGAGATGGCATTTTAACTTACCCGATGGGCTCTGGCATGCGGGAACAGCTTTCGTTCCGCTGGTAGACTGCCTGTCTCGTCCAAAAGGAGCCCGGCATGAAGCTTGCCCTGTTTTCCGGTTCTGTCTACGGCGCTGCCGAAGACGTCGCCCGCCATGCGGTTCAGCTGCTCGAAGCCGCTGGGCATCAGTGTTATTACAACCCCCGGGGCGATCTTGCCGCCTTGCTTGCTTCGCAGCCCGAGGCTGTGATCGGTATCACCTCCACCACCGGCATGGGCGAACTTCCAGACAACCTTCTGCCGCTTTACAGCGAACTGCGAGAACAGTTGCCGGCGCCTTTGCGAGGGTTGCCCGGCGGTGTGATCGGCCTGGGCGACTCCAGCTACAGCGACAGTTTTTGCGGGGGCGGCGAACTGCTTGCAGAACTGTTCGACGAGGTAGGGATACGGCAGATAACCCCGATGCTACGGCTGGACGCCAGCGAAAGCGTCACGCCGGAAACCGATGCCGAGCCATGGCTGGCTGAATTCATGCAGCGGCTGGAGCAATAGGCAAAAAAAAGGCCGCTGCGCACACAGCGGCCAAGCAAGACGTTGGTTCAGGAGCTACCAAACAACGTCGGGGGTACGTTGAACACCACTGGAGCAATACTGGCGCCAAAGGCTTAAGCCAGTATTAAGTTGAACGATGTTCGACCCCTCGAAGGATACGGCCCCGCGCCGCCTGGATAAATCGGATTGTTTGACAATCACCGTTGCGGCGAGCGTAACAATGCGGCGAGTAGTCAGTGCAGGCGGTGCACCGCGCCGGGCAGGTTCTGTAAACGCTCCGCCAGGCGCAGGCGCTGCACGGGGTCGTCGGTCAACAGCAGCGCATGCTCCACGTCGAAGCGTTCGGCCTGGGGGCATTCCAGCCGCTGGTACAACCCGGCACGGGCAAGGTAATCGGCCGCCGTCGCCGGGCCGAGTTCGAATACCCGTTCGGCATCTTTCAAGGCGGCCATATATAGGTCCTGACTACTGTGCAACTGGCGCAGGTTGCGCGATAACCGCTGCAGCATCTGGGCTGCCGAAGCCGGGGCCATGTGTTCGGCACGCAGTTCCATGCCCGCGCCAAACTGCCGGGCCAGCAGCTCCCGGCAATCCTGTGGATACAACCGGCGCCCTCCACAAGGGTCGAGCAGGTGGTCGGCACCGGGCACCTGAAGCAGAAAGTGCCCGGGGAAGTTAACCCCCACCAGTGGAATGTCCAGGCGCCTGGCGAGCTCCAGCGCCAGCAGGCCCAGCGCCAGCGGTTGACCACGTTTGCGCGTAAGTACTTTGTGCAGCAAGGCGGCGTCGGGGCGCAGCGGATGGAACTCGTCCTGGGCGTAGCCCAAGGCATTCAACTTTCGCAGCAGCGGCTGCGCAAGCTCTCGAACCGGGAGAAGCGGCAAGCCCGCACTGACGGTCAATTGCAGCGCATGCAGGTCGCTGAGCAACTGGGCGGGTGCAACGCCGGGATCGTGCTCGGCGGCCACCCACAGTGCTGCCTCGAATGGGGCGGCGGGCTGGCGCGCAATGCAATTGAGGCAAGCTTGGCGTGGGTTCATGGATGAACGCTCCGTTCCTCCGACGGCACAGCCAGCGGGTGCCAGCGTACAGTACTTCAGCTTTTGTAGCCCTCGGCGGCGGTTTCGTCCAGTGTCGTGTAGTGGCCGGGCAAGCTGTCGCGGGCCACCTATACTCTTGCCAATACCGCCTATTCGGAAGCATTCCCATGCTCGCGCTGATGCAACGCACCCGCGTGGAAACCGTGCACCTGACCGTCGATCCGGTTACAGGCCTGCGGGCAATCATCGCCGTACACGCCGGGCGGCCGTTGCCAGCCATTGGTGGCTGCCGTTACCTGGCCTATCCCGACGACGAAAGCGCACTCACCGATGCCATTCGCCTGGCCGAAACCATGACCTACAAGGCTGCGCTCGCGGGCTTGCCGTTCAATGGCGGCAAGGCAGTGATACTGCGTGGGCCGCATGTAGAGGACCGTGCGAAGCTGTTCGAAGCCTTCGGACGTTTCGTCGACAGCCTGCAAGGGCGTTACATCACGGCCGTGGACAGCGGCACGAGTACAGCGGACATGGACTGCGTGGCGCAGGCCACGCGTTATGTGACCAGTACCACTGCGGCCGGCGACCCTTCGGCGCACACCGCCCTGGGTGTGTTTGCCGGTATACGCAGCACGGCCATGGCCAGGCTGGGCAGCGATAACCTCGAAGGGCTACGGGTGGCTATCCAGGGCCTTGGGCATGTGGGTTATAGCCTGGCCGAACATCTGTACGCGGCAGGCGCCGAGCTGTTGGTCTGCGACACGGACGCAGGCAAGGTGCAACTGGCGGTAGAGCAGTTCAACGCCCGGCCGATTGCCGGCGATGCGCTGCCTACCACCCCCTGCGACATCTTTGCCCCGTGTGCCAATGGCGGCTTGCTCAGCCCCAAGACCGTTGCCCAACTGCGGTGTGCGGCGGTCGCCGGCTCGGCCAATGCGCAGCTCACGTCGCTTGACGTGGCCGACCAGCTGGAAAGCCGTGGCATTCTGTATGCGCCGGACTACGTCATCAACGCGGGCGGCCTGATCCAGGTAGCGCTGCAATACCAGAGTGCCGATCCCAGCGCGATTACCACTCACCTCAGCCGGATCGGTGCGCGGCTGACTGATATCTTCTCCCAGGCACAGGCTACGCATCGCTCACCTGCCCGGGTAGCGCAGGAGATCGCCGAGCGGCTGGTGTATGGCGGCGAAGGCTAGCGTACCGTCAGCCGAGCATGGGCGTTGCCACTGCCTTGAAGAACGCTCGGGCCCTCGGGTCCGCGCAATAAGCAACGTTCAATCGTAACCAGTCAGTAGGCTGCCCAAACGGTTGGAAAGCCTCGCCCGGGGTGAGCAATATTCCGAGCGCAGCGGCCTTGGCGGTATATGCCAAAGGCGTGGCCCCCGGGTACCTGGCCCACACGAACATGCCTCCTTGAGGTTCGGCGAAGACCTCCCAGCGGTGCTCCGCCAAATATTTAAGCGTATGCGCCATGGCGGTGGCGAGGCGCTGGCGCAGCCGCTCCAGTGACTTGCGCCAGGCGCCGCTGGCCAGCAGGCTCGCTACCACGCTCTCGGCAAAGCGTTGTGTGCCCAGGCCGGTGGCTTGGGCTACTTCCGCCAGCTGTGGCATTACCGCCAGCGGGCCGGCCACATAGCCTACCCGCAACGAACAACTGAGGGTTTTGGAAAAGCTGGCGAGGTAAATCACGCGGTTCAGGCCGTCCAACGCAGCCAACCGGGTGCTTGGGCCGTTCTGAAAGTCTGCATAGATATCGTCCTCGACCAGCAGAAAATCATGTTGCTCGGCCAGCCTCAGCAAGCGATGCGCCACCCGAGGAGACAGGCTTGTTCCGGTGGGGTTCTGGTACATGCTGTTCACGAACATCAGCCGCGGCCGGTGATCGCGCAGGAGGGCCTCCAGCCTGTCCGGGTCAGGGCCCTCTTTTGCGCGAGGAACGGCTAGCACCTGAACCTGCTGCAGCGCCAGCAGGTTGAACAGGTTGTAGTAGCCCGGGTCCTCCACGATCACCGTATCGCCGGGGCGAAGGAGCGTGCGCACGATAAGGTCGAGTGCATGGCTGGCCCCTTGGGTGGTCAGTATTTGCTGCGTTTGGGCATGGATATGAATTTGCGACAGGCGCCGTTGTAACTGTGTGCGTAATGCCGGCAGGCCCATGGGCGAGTTGTAGCTGAACAGGGCGGCTGGCTCTTCACGCGTGACGCGGCGGATGGCGTGGCCCAGGCAGTCGGCGTCCCGCCACTCATCCGGCACCCAACCGCAGCCAAGGCGGAGCAGGGCAGGGGAGGCGTCGAATTGAGCCCAGCGGGGGTCTTCCAGGCCGTCGGGCTGTTCGCTGACAACGCTGGCAGGCGATTCACTGGCGAAAAAACCACTGCCCTGGCGAGGCGCCACTGCACCTAGCGCTACCAGCCGGGCATAGGCTTCCACTACGCTCGAAGGGCTCACCTTATTGTCCGTGGCCAGTTGCCGAATAGAGGGCATGCGCGCGCCAGCGCGTACCTTGCCCTCCATCAGCCAGCGGGCAAGCGCTCGAACGATCTGCTCGACGAGGGGGATGTCAGACTCGCGATCAAGGCCTAGCTGCATGCGTCGTCCACTGTTTGGAAATTTTCGCCATACAGTTAATCACGATCTCGCATCACTGTGCCTTGTTAAAAAACACCCCGGCGCTAGCCTGCAACCCCCTCTACCGGAGAGCTTCGATGAACCGCCTCCCCGCTCGACTGTTGTGCGTAGCGCTGTGCCTGATCACGGCTGCGGTCAACCTCCCGGCGCCCTTGTACCCCGCCTACGCGCAGCTGTCGGGCGCCGGCGCCGGGGCTACGGCCGTTGCATTTGCGGCATACGTTTTAGGCGTGTTGCCGGTGTTGCTCCTGTTGGGCGGGCTAGCGGACCGGGTGGGCCGTAAACCTTTGATCGTGACGGCGCTCGCCCTGTCGATGCTGGCGACATTGTTGTTATTGCGAGCGCCTGGCCTTTACAGCCTGGCCATCGCCCGCGGCTTGCTGGGGCTAGGCACCGCGCTTGCATCGGCCACAGGCATTGCCTATATGACCGAACTGCTGGCGCTGGAACGCCAGGACGCGGCCCGTGCCGCCAGTTGGGTCACGGCCAGCACATCGCTGGGGTTTGGCTTGGGCGCTGCGGCAACCAGCGTATGCCTGTTGCACACGCCGGGGCTGGCACCGGCCAGTTTCTGGATACAGCTGGTGCTCGCCGGCCTGGCCCTGATGCTAATGCTCAAACTGCCCGACCCCGCGCCGCGTCGCGCCTCAGCCATGGTGCGCCTGCCCTGTTACCCGGCGGGATGCGTGGGGTATGGGCTTGCCATTCTGCTGGCCTGGGCGACATCGGGCGTGGTGATCGCCATTCTTCCTTCCGTGTTGCAAGCGGACGGATTGGGAGCGTGGGCGGGCTTTTCGACATTCAGCGTGATCAGCTGCGGGCTGATGTTCCAGCCGCTGGCGCGGCGAATGCCTGCACGCCGTGCTGTAGCGCTTGGCCTGGCCATACTGCCGCCGAGTTACGCGCTGATTGCCTGGGGCGCACTGAATGGCCAGCTGGCGGTGGTGCTGGTGGGTACGGTCGCGGCTAGTAGTGCCTGCTACGGGTTCATTTACCTCGGCGGGTTGGGCGCGATTGCCGCCCAGGCTGGCGCGGAAGTGCCCCGTGCCAGCGCAGGCTTTTTCCTGTTGGCCTATGCAGGCTTCAGCGTGCCCGTGGTGTTCACGGGGCTGATTGCGGACCACTTTACGCCTTCAACCGGGCTCTGGGCGTTCGGTTGCGCCTTGACGCTGGGCACCTTGGCGCTGCTGGCGGCAATCGCCAGGCGCCCACCCTTGCGGGCGAGTGTTGCCAAGGCATGAAGCCCGGGGCTATTTGAGCTCGGCGAGTGCCTCGACATTGCTCTTGAACGCCGCAGCGAAGACGGCGCGGTTTTTCGCAAGGAAAATACCGATTTCCTCGGCCTGGTTCTCGCTCAGGCCTTCGATGTTCTTTTCCAGAACCTGGCCAACCACTTCGGCCAGCTCCAGCATTTGATCGTGAGCGTCTGCGAGTTTCCTATCCAAGAATATGGTCTCCAGGTCACGAGTACTTCGGTACAGGACTTCAACAGCCATGAGGGCCTCTCAAGCGTGTAGGTGCATATGCTGGTTATTTATACAGTGTCATGAGCGCGCAGGCAAGCCTGTGGCCTTGATTCTGCATGCGCCATCTGTTGTAACACCGGTCGGGCACGCTGCCCGGGTCACCGCAGAAGGATGATAGACAGTGAAGATCAATTGGGCCGACGCGTTGCGAGGGCGCGTGCATGATTGCGCGGAGTCGCTGGGGAACCTGCTGGTAGAGGGGTTTCATTACTTGGCGTTGTTCGCCATCGGCGGGGTCACCGCTTGGGCAGCGGTGCTGGCGTTCGTGCAGATGCTCGAAAAGGGCTCGATCAGCGTGGACGACATCCTGCTGCTGTTCATCTACCTGGAGCTGGGCGCCATGGTGGGGATCTATTTCAAGACCAACCATATGCCGGTGCGCTTCCTGATCTACGTGGCGATCACAGCGCTCACGCGCCTGCTGATTTCCGACGTGTCGCACCACGCGCCCGCAGACCTTGGAGTGGTATACCTGTCAGGCGCGATTCTGCTGCTGGCATTCGCGATTCTGGTGGTGCGCTACGCGTCGTCGCGGTTCCCGTCGATCAAGATCGAGGGCCCTCAGCGCAAACGTGCGGGCAAGGTCGAGGTGGTGGAGCTGGAGAAGGGCGAAACCTGAGTCAGCCCTTTGCTAGTGGCTCGCGGGCGGGTTTACAAGCCTGCACCGCGCGCCGTCGCATGTTCGGCGCGCCAGGCGGTGACGCCAGTGCCTTGGGGAAGTAGAGGCTGGCGGCTGCCGTCAGTCATTGCCGTGAGCATCTCCATCGCGCTGCCACCGTGCTCGATGGCGATGCCGAACTTGATGCTTTCGATCAACCGCTGCAAGCGCTTGGGATCGTTGCGCTGGGCAGGGCTGATCATTCGCTTGGCGACCATCCCCGTCTCGTTGGACAAGGTGAGCATGATAGTCCCGTCGAGGCCCTGGATACTCAGGTTCACGCGGTAGTCGGGTTGAAATGCTTCGCTGATGATCTGAAAGGGGTTGTCCATACTTCACCTGACTGGTCGAGACTGCACCTATTGACTGGGGCGGCCAGTGATAGTTCTCGCGATCCTGACCGTCGGTTCAACCCCACGATCAACCCTCAAGCCCTTGCTGCTGGCTTGTATCAGTGGTGTGCAAGGGGCGTGCCGTGGTTTGGCCTATGTCTCCGTCACCTTCAGCAATGGCCGGTCCAACCGGCTTTCAACCCTGAAAAGTGGCGTTAAGCCATTGAGCAGTATGGCTATTTAACATCTATTAGCACGCTACCCTTTGGGCGCGTATTCCCTCCATCGGCAAGGATCCGCACTGCGGCGGTGCGCGCGCATGAGGTTTCTTTGCTTATGAGAATGTTTATCAATAGAATCGCACGCTCCGCCTTTGCCTTGATTGGCTCTCCATGAAAAAGCCCGCCCCCGTTCCCGCCCGCTATCGGCTGGGTGTGTTGTCCCGCTGCCTGGCCGCCAGCCTCGGTGGCTATGCGCTCACCACTGCCGCCAGTGCTTTCGTAGGCGCGGTATGGCCCAGCCCCCCGGCGCAGGCCGCAGCGGGTGCGATGATGCTGGGCCTGGTGATCTATGTGGCCGCAACCCTCTGGGTGTTCGCCTGCCGCAGCGCGGCCAGGGCGTGGTTTGGCATAGGCGCCGGTACGCTGGTACTCGCACTGGCGGACATCGCCTTGTACCGAATGGCAACCGCATGAGGGAAAACTTCCGGCAGGCAATGGCCTGGCTGCATACCTGGCTGGGGCTCACCTTCGGCTGGCTGCTGTTCGCGATGTTTCTCAGCGGTACGCTCAGCTATTTCAAGGACGAAGTTACCCACTGGGCGCAGCCGGAAGTGCCTGTGCGGGCGCTGGACACCCGTGCGGCGCTGGGGTATGCCCAGGCCTTCATGCAACAGGCGGCGCCTGGCGCCTCGAACTGGTACATCATGCCCCCCGACGAACGCCGCCCGGCGCTGGAAGTGATGTGGCAGGCGCCAGCGGAGCAGGGCGGGGCCTTCATCAGCAAATTGCTGGACCCAGCCACAGGGCAGTTACTGGCGGTTCGGGACAGCAAAGGCGGGGACTTTTTCTACCGCTTCCATTACGAACTCGAGCTCGGCTACCCGTTTGGGCGCTGGGTCGCGAGCTTTGCCGCGCTGGCGATGCTCGTTACCTTGGTGAGCGGCATCATTACCCACAAAAAGATCTTCAAGGAATTCTTCACCTTCCGCCCCGGCAAGGGGCAACGCTCCTGGCTTGACGGCCACAACGCCGTGGGCGTGCTGGCCCTCCCGTTTCACCTGATGATCACGTACAGCGGCCTGGTGATCTTCATGACGATGCTGCTGCCCGCCACCCTGTTCACTGTCTATAAAGGGGCGCCTGCCGCGTTTTATCAGGACGTGTTCCCTAACGCCTTCCCGGGGGCCGCATCCGGGCAGCCAGTGTCGGCGGCGCTGCTGCCCCGGCTGTATGACCAGGCGATGGCCGAGTGGCCTGGCGCACGCTTTGCCAGGGTAGAGGTACAAAACCCGGGCGACGGTGCCGCCCGCGTGGTGTTCTATCGACATCCCGGCGACCGCATCGCCTACGTACCGGGCGCCAGCCTGGCATTTGATGGCGTTACGGGGGCCCTGCTGGGCAGCAGCGTTGCCGACCAGGGCGCTTTGTTAGTGGCAGGTGGGTTCTATGGCCTGCACATGGGGCAGTTTGCCAATACGGCAGAGCGCTGGCTGTATTTCAGCTTCGGCCTGGGCAGCACCGCGATGATTGGTACCGGCCTGGTGCTGTGGCTAAGCAAACGGCAGCTCAAATACGCCCGGGAACCGAAGCTGCCGTTCGGCATGCGCTGCGTCGCCACGCTTAATCTGGCAAGCATGGCGGGGCTGGTGCTGGCCGTTGCGGCGTTCTTCTGCGCCAATCGCCTGCTTCCTGTTCAGCTGGGCGACCGTGCGGGCTGGGAGGTTCGGGTGTTCTTCCTTACCTGGCTCCTGACCTTGGCCCATGCTGTTCTGCGTCAGGGGCAGCAGCGGGGCTGGGTCGAACAGCTCAGCGCCGCGGCGGTAATGTTCGCGGCCTTGCCCGTGCTAGGAATTTTCTACACAGGCCGGGGGTTGGCCACTGCCGTTGCCGAGGGTGACTGGGCGACCGCCGGGGTTGACCTCACCTCTGTGCTGGTTGCAGTGCTGCTGGCGTGGCTGGCGCGCAAGGTTGCTCGCCGGGCGGCCGCCCAGGCCTCGCCGGTTCGGCCTGCGAGGGTAATGCCTTGATGCTGCTCGGGGCGTCGCTGTGCTACGCCGGGTTCAGCGCCTTGTGCCTGGCGATGGATCGCCACCATCAGGACCTGCTGGGCGCCAGGCCCCACCGCCGTCGGCAGTGGGTATTCAGAGTGGCCGGCGTGCTGTTGCTCAGCCTTGCACTGGGGCTGATGATTGCGGCCTCCGGCTGGGCCATGGGGCTGGTTCGCGCGCTGGGGCTGGCGATGGCGAGCGCCGGTGTGCTGGTAGCGTTGTTACCTTACTGGCCGCGCATGGCACTAGCGCTTGCCACCGGCGGGGTGCCGGCCGCACTAGTGTTCGGTGCCTATTGAAGCGTGGGCGTGCCCAACGCTGCGCGATAGGCCGCCGGGGCCACGCCAACTGCCTGGCTGAAGCGAGTACTGAAGTGGCTGGAGCTGGCAAAGCCGCACGCAAGGCTGATATCAGCGAGTAACCGGGTTCGGTCGGCCAGCAAGCGTCGGGCCATGGCAATGCGCCGCGCCAGCACGAAGCGATGAGGCGGCACGCCCAGGCTGAGGCGGAACATGCGGGCGAAATGGAATTCGGACAAGCAGCACACCGCGGCCAGCTCACCCAAGCTTAGCGGCGCCGAAAGGTTCGCTTCGATGTACTCGAGCACATGGCGGCGTTGCGCGGGCGCCAAACCCCCCTTGAATTCGAATACCTTGCGTGGCGCGATCTGCGTGTGCAGCGCATGGCCCAGCATTTCATGGGCAAGGCTGCTGGTGAGCAGGCGCTCGGCGGGCTCGTTCCAGTCCAGCGCTACCAGGCGGGCGAAACGGCGAGCCTGTTCGGCGTCATCCACGAAGGTTCGTTCGTTCAACACCAGGGCGCGGGGCTCGCGGTCGAACAAAGCGATGCACCCAAGGGCGAATTGCTCCTCGCTGAAATACAGATGTGCCAGGCGAATGGGCCCATTGATGATCCACGCCGAGTCGTGCCCGGCGGGCAATACGCAGAGCTTGCCGGGGGCGCCGTTACGCTGCGGGCGCTCGCGACGATGCGTGCCGGTGCCGCCGGCCAGGTAGCAAGAGAGCGTATGGTGCCCGGGGCCCTGGTAATGCCGCGCGTCGTTGCGGTTGTTCCACACCGCAGCCACCAGGCCGTCCCCCAGCCCGGCCCGCTGCTCCAGGCGCGCGTGCGGCGACTGGCGCAGTGCTTCGAATACCTCGATCTCGTGCAGGGCTTTCATGGGGCGCTCCTTCCGGGTGGTTCATCCTAACGCGGCTCGGCGTGTTTACCACCGGCGGGCCAATCAAAAGCGCAGGAATCTGAAAGCGCGTCTTCCAGTCACGCCCTCACACTGGCCGCCGGATTATGGAGGTGGTCATGACTATCGCGCTTTATCTGCTTACGGTGCTGATCTGGGGCACCACCTGGATCGCCCTCAAATTGCAACTGGGCGAGGTGGCCATTGCCGCGTCGATCGTTTACCGCTTCGCGCTCGCCGCAGTGGTTTTGTTCATCGTACTGCTGGCCAGCCGGCGATTGCAGCCCATGGGCCGGCGTGGCCACGGTTTGGCCGTTGCTCAAGGGCTATGCCTGTTCTGCCTGAATTTCGTGTGCTTCCTGCACGCCAGCCAATACATCGCCAGCGGGCTGGTGGCTGTAGTGTTTTCCACCTCCACGGTATGGAATGCGCTGAACGCCCGGCTGTGGTTTGGCCAGCGCATCAGCCCTCGTGTGATGGTCGGTGGCGCGCTGGGGCTGGCAGGGCTTGGGTTGCTGTTCTGGCCGGAGGTGGCCGGCCATGGCGCAGGCCAGCAGACACTGATGGGCGTGGGGCTGGCGCTGCTCGGTACGCTGTGTTTTTCGGCGGGCAATCTGCTCTCCACCCTTCATCAGAAGAACGGTATTCGGCCAGCGACCAGCAATGCCTGGGGGATGGGCTACGGGGCAATGATGCTGGCCGCCTGGTGCGTCGCCAGTGGTACGCCCTTTGGCTTCGACCTGGCACCCACGTATGTCGGGGCGTTGCTGTACCTGGCTATTCCCGGCTCGGTCATCGCCTTTACCGCCTACCTCACCTTGGTCGGTCGCCTGGGTGCGGAACGGGCGGCGTACTGCACGGTGCTGTTTCCGATCGTGGCCTTGAACGTATCCGCCGGATATGAAGGCTATACCTGGAGCGCACCGGCCCTGTTCGGGCTGGTGCTGGTGCTGGGTGGGAACGTACTGGTGTTCAGCAAGGGGAGGGTGGCCAAGCCAGCCGCCCCTACTCTTTCATACAGAACCTAGCCCTTGAACGTGTCAGGGTTCACCAGGTCCGTAGGGCGCTGGCCCTTGAGCGCGGCGGTGAGGTTCATCATTGCCCGCTCCGCCATGGCGGCACGGGTTTCGCCGGTGGCCGAGCCGATATGGGGCAGCGTGACAACGTTCTTCAAGGCGAACAATGGCGACTCCGCCAGGGGCTCGCGCTCGTACACGTCCAACCCGGCGCCGCGGATGGTTCCATTCTGCAAGGCTTCGATCAGGGCGGGTTCGTCCACCACCGGGCCGCGGGCGATGTTGATCAAAAAAGCAGTCTTCTTCATCAGCCCCAGTTCGCGATGGCTGATCAGGTGGCGGGTTTTTTCGCTCAACGGCACCACCAGGCACACGAAATCGGCCTTGGCGAGCAGGTCGTCAAGCTCGCAGAAGGTTGCACCCAGTTCCGCTTCCAGGGCGGGCTTGCGGCTGTTGCCGCTGTACAGCACCGGCATGTTGAAGCCCAGGCGGCCCCGCCGTGCGATGGCTGCGCCGATATTGCCCAGGCCGACGATGCCCAGCGTCTTGCCATGCACGTCACTGCCGAATAGGTCGGGGCCAACGGTGGCTTTCCACTGGCCGGCCTTGGTCCAGGCGTCCAGTTCCGCCGTGCGGCGCGCGCTGGCCATGATCAACGAAAAGCCCAGGTCGGCCGTGCTTTCGGTCAGGACGTCGGGGGTATTGGTGAGCTGAATGCCGCGGCCTGTCAGGTACCCCACGTCGTAGTTGTCGTAACCTACCGACACGCTGGAAATCACTTCCAGCTGTGTGGCGTTCTTGAGTTGAGCTTCACCCAACTGCCGGCCCGCACCGATCAGGCCGTGGGCCCTGGGCAGCGCTTCGTTGAACTGTGCCGACACATCACCTTGTTTCGGGTTGGGCACGATCACGTCGAAATCCTGTTCCAGGCGTTCGACCATTTGCGGGGTGATGCGGCTGAAAGCGAGTACGGTCTTTCTCATCGGGCACGGTTTCCGGTTGTCTGGAGGGTGGAAGCTACAAGCTGCACGCCTCAAGCTGCAAGCGGTGCGCGGTGAACCCGCTTGCAGCTTGAAACGTACAGCTTGCGGCTTGTGGCTTACAGCTTGCCGCTCAAGACCTGCTCGTGGTTGCGCA
The DNA here is from genome assembly GCF_058145875.1 of Pseudomonas sp. 3MAES_34.3B. Classification (NCBI taxonomy): domain Bacteria; kingdom Pseudomonadati; phylum Pseudomonadota; class Gammaproteobacteria; order Pseudomonadales; family Pseudomonadaceae; genus Pseudomonas; species Pseudomonas sp. 3MAES_34.3B. The sequence continues at coordinate 797,166 of NZ_CM176960.1, forward strand.
GGTCGGCGTCCTGGGCGGCGAGGATTTCTGGCAGTGAGCCGCGCAAGTATTCGACCCAGGTCTTGATCTTCGCGTCCAGGTACTGGCGCGAGGGGTAGATGGCATACAGGTTGAGTTCTTGCAGGCGGTACTCAGGCATCATCCGCACCAGCGTGCCGTTGCGCAGGCCTTCGATGGCCGCGTAGATCGGCAGCACGCCAACGCCCATGCCGCTGGAAATGGCGGTTTTCATGGCGTCGGCCGAGTTCACCTGGAAGGGCGCATTGGTGATGTTGATCATCTCCTGGCCTTCCGGGCCATCGAAGAACCATCGCTCCAATTGCACCACCGGGCTTACCAGGCGCAGGCAGGCATGGTTGCGCAGGTCGCCGGGGGTGCGCGCTACCCCATGGGTTTTCACATAGTCGGGGGATGCACACACGATGCTGTAGGTAATCCCCAGCCGTTGCGACACGAAGCCCGAGTCCGGCAGCTCGCTGGCCAGCACGATGGACACGTCATAGCCTTCGTCGAGCAGGTCTGGCACGCGGTTGGCCAAGGTGAGGTCGAAGGTCACGTCCGGATGGACCTTGCGGTACCGGGCAATGGCGTCGATCACGAAGTGCTGGCCGATCCCGGTCATGGTATGCACTTTCAATTGCCCGGCCGGGCGGGCGTGCGCATCGCTGGCCTCGGCTTCCGCTTCCTCTACGAAGGCCAGAATCTGCTCGCAACGCAGCAGGTAACGTTTGCCCGCCTCGGTCAGGGCGATACGCCGGGTAGTGCGGTTGAGCAGCCGGGTTTGCAAGTGTGCTTCGAGGTTGGAAATCGCGCGGGAAATGTTGGCAGTGGTGGTGTCCAGTTGCACGGCCGCCGCGGTGAAGCTGCCAGCTTCAGCCACGCAGGTGAAGGCGCGCATGTTTTGCAGGGTGTCCATGGCTCGCTCTCTGAATCAACGGGCAGATTGTCGCATGAAGTTACACAATCGCAACCCTCGCCCGGCTCAGCGAAAGAAGGTTTCATCCATCTTGCCTGCTTATCTTGTGGGATGCGGCGGTGCCGGCCATCCGGCGCTAGCTCGCGAATAAACGACCCTTCGCGCGCTAATGCCCGCTGCCTACAAGGGTCCGCTGCTGCCCTGGATTATCTCCAACCACGTAACAAAGAATCACCGCAAGTGCTGCTTATCGCTCGCTCACGCGCACCCTAGAATGGCCTCGCTCAGTACCCTGCCCAACCCCCTTCTTCGGAACCCGCCGCTGTGCCGCGTCGCTTTTCTCGTGCGCTTGAAGCACTCATCGCCTGTGCGTTTTCAACCTGTATAAGCGGCTGCGTTGGCACCGGTGGCATTGCCCCGAGCGCTACGGCGCCCGCGCCTGATCAGCTGGCTACCGACGAAGCGATACGCGCTGCGGCGACAGAGGCGCGCTGGCCGAGCGCGCAATGGTGGCAGGGCTTCGGTGATCCGCAATTGAATCAGTGGGTGGCGATGGCGGTTGAGGGCAGCCCCAGCCTGGCGGTGGCCTCCGCTCGATTGCGCCAGGCCCGCGCCGCCGCCGGCTTGGCCGAGGCACGCGAGGCGCCGCAGTTGAGTGCCGAGGGTGCCTTGCACCGTCGCAACTGGCCCACCGATGGCTTTTACGGGCCGGGCGACCTGGCCAATCAAACCACTTGGGACAACAACGCCGGGCTGAGCCTTAGCTACGACTTCGACCTGTGGGGCCGCGACCGCAATGCCAGCGAGCGAGCGCTGGACCTCGCCCATCAGGCCGCCGCCGAAGCACGGCAATCCCGCCTGGCGCTGACCCATGATGTTGTACGCGTGTATATCGGCCTGGCGCTGAGCTATGCCAGGCAGGACATTCTGCAGGCGACGTTGGCGCAGCAATCCCAGGTGTTGGACCTGGCTAACAAGCGTTTGCGGGCGGGGATCGGGACTCAGCTCGAAGTGAGCCAGGCGCAAACCGTGATTCCGGAAACTCACCGGCAACTGGACGAACTCGACGAGCAGATCGCCCAGGCCCGCAACCAGCTAGCCGCCTTGGCGGGAAAAGGCCCGGGAGCCGGCGCAAACTTGCAGCGGCCCCGCTTGCAGTTGGCCGCGCCCCTTGGCTTGCCCAGTGGCTTGCCTGCGCAATTGCTGGGGCAACGCCCGGACGTGGTTGCCAGCCGCTGGCAAGTGGCGGCACAGGCGCGCGGGATCGACGTGGCACACGCAGGCTTCTATCCGAACGTGAACCTCAGCGCCAGCCTCGCCTATATGACCACTGGCGGCGGCATGCTGGAATTTCTCACCGGCAACAAGCTGGGTTACAGCGTGGGGCCTGCGTTCAGCTTGCCGATCTTCGATGGCGGGCGCCTGCGCGCCGAGCTGGGCGAAGCGGCGGCGGGCTATGACCTGGCCGTGGCGCAATACAAGCAGGTGCTGGCCGATGCGTTGCGGGACGTTTCTGATCAGCTGATTCGTGGTGAATCACTCACGCATCAGGCGGCGTTCGCCGATGAGTCGGTCAACAATGCCCAGCGCGCCTATGACCTGGCACGGGTGGGCTGGCAGCGCGGGCTTACCGGTTACCTCGACGTGCTCCAGGCGCAAACCGCACTGTTGCGCCAGCGAACCATCCAGCAGCAGGTTCAGGCCGCTCGCCTTGCAGCCCAGGCCGACCTGATCACCGCCTTGGGAGGCGGTTTGGAGGCCGGCCGGGATACTCCCGCCGACGGCCGCCTGAACCCGCCTGCCACGCCCGCCGTGCTTACGCGGCTTGATACCGTGCGTGGTGCGGTGCAGCCATGACCACAGCGCGCATGCCGCTGGGCGAACAGTTGCGCCGCGGTTGGCTGGAATGGGCACGCAGCGATGGCGTGACCTGGGTGTTCATCTTCAAGGTATTGCTGGCGGCGTTTGTCACGCTATGGCTGGCCATGCGCCTGGAATTCCCCCAACCGCGCACGGCCATGATCACGGTGTTTATCGTGATGCAGCCGCAAAGCGGGCAGGTATTCGCCAAAAGCTTTTACCGGCTGCTGGGCACCCTGGCCGGCGCTGTGGTGACCGTAGTGCTGATTGCGTTGTTTCCTCAGAATACCGAGCTATTCCTGCCCAGCCTGGCGCTGTGGGTAGGGCTGTGCTCGGCCGGCGCTGTGCGCCAGCGCAATTTCCGCGGTTATGGCTTTGTATTGGCTGGCTACACCGCCGCGATGATCGGCCTGCCGGTGCTGGCCCATCCCGAGGGGGCATTTTTCGCTGCGGCCTGGCGGGTATTGGAGATCTGCCTCGGTCTGTTGGTGGCTACCAGCGTGAGCGCCGCGGTATTGCCCCAATCGGCCAGTGCGGCCATGCGCAACGCCCTGTATCAACGCTTCGGCGTATTCGCAGCCGTGGTGGTGGACGGTTTGCGCGGGGTGGCCACCGCCCAGGGGCTTGAAGCCAGCAACGTGCGCTTCCTCGCCGAGGCCGTGGGGTTGGAGGGGCTGCGCAGCGCCACGGCGTTCGAAGACCCGCACATGCGCCGGCGCAGCGGCCGCGTGAGCCGGCTCAACAGCGAATTCATGGCCCTGACCACCCGCTTCAATGCGCTGCACCAGCTGCTTGCCCGCACCCGCGATAACGGCCAGGTGCGCCACTTCATCACGCCGGGGCTGGAGCGTTTCGCCGCGTGCCTCGCCCCGTTCAGTGGCCGGCCGCTGACCGTGGACGATGCCAGTCGCTTGGCGGTCGCACTGGAAAACCATCAGGATGGCTTCGCCGAACAGGTACGCACACTGCGCGCGGGCTTTCTTGAAACCAACCCCAGCGAAGCTGACCTGCTGGACTTCCACACCGCGTTCGAATTGCTGTTCCGCTTTGCCGATACCCTTCACGGCTACGCCTTGACCCATGCCTCGCTGGCGTCCCATCGGCATGAGCGCGAACAATGGGACCAGCCCTATGCAACGCACACGTCCTGGCTGGCTTCGCTGGCGGCGGGGTTCCGCGGCGCACTGGTGCTGGTGGGGTTGGGCAGTTACTGGATCGCCACCGCCTGGCCCAGCGGCGGCACCATGACGCTGGTAGCGGCAGCCACGGTAGGCCTGTCGGCGGCTACGCCAAACCCGCGAAGGATGTCGTTTCAGATGGCCTGCGGCACCTTGCTCGGCGCCTGCACAGGCTTTGTCGAGCACTTCTTCATTTACCCGCACATCGATGGGTTCCCGCTGTTGTGCCTGGTGCTGGCCCCGGTATTCGCCTTCGGTGCGTTTCTCGCCTCACGCCCACCCTTGGCAGGGTATGGCCTGGGGCTGCTGATTTTCTTCTCGATCGGCTCGGTGCCCGACAACCTGACCGTGTACAACCCCTACGGCTTTATCAACGACTACATCGCCATGGTGATCGGCATGCTGATCTGCGCCGCCGCGGGCGCGATCATTCTGCCGCCCAATGCCGGCTGGATGTGGCGCCGGCTCGAATCCGAGCTGCGGCGCCTGATGGTGTTTGCGGTCAGTGGCGAGTCGCGGCGGTTGGCGAGCAGCTTCGAAAGCCGCGCGCGGGACATCGTGCACCATGCTTACGGCCTTGCTGCTGCCCAGCCGCGGGTACAGCGCGATCTGATGCGCTGGATGCTGCTGGTGCTGGAAATAGGCCATGCAGTAATCGAGATTCGCCGGGAGCAGGATGACCTGTTCGTGCACCCCGCTTACGCCGAGAGCCAGCCGTGGCGGCAGGCGATCCGCGCCATGGGGCGGGCCTTGATCCGGTTGTTCATCCAGCCGGTGGCCGCGAACCGCGAGCGCGCGCTGGCGGCGGTGGACCAGGCCATCGGTAGCGTGCGCGAGGCAGATGAGCCCTTCGCCCGGCATTTCGATACCTCGGTGCTGCGGCGTGTGCAGAGCTACCTGCACTTCATTCGCAGCAGCCTGCTTGATCCCCGTTCACCGCTGGCCGAGCTGCCAGCTTCGTCAGGAACCGCCCATGCCGCGTGAAATAGCTTTCCATGGCGTGTACATGCCCGTGTTGACCGTGCTGTTGCTGCTGGCGATGGGCCTGGCCTGGGTGCTGGACCGCGTGCTTGCCAGCCTGGACATGTACCGCTGGTTCTGGCACCCCGCATTGCTGCGCCTGAGCCTGTTCTTTTGTATTTTCGGCGCGCTCGCGCTAACCGTTTACCGTTGAGATCGACGTGATGAAAAAGCTGTTCAGCCTGGTTGGCACCTTGGTCGTATTCGGCGTGGCCGTGTTCCTCGGGCGCCTGCTGTGGGTCGACTACATGGACACCCCCTGGACCCGTGACGGCCGCGTACGGGCGGACATCATCAATGTGGCCGCCGATGTGTCCGGCTATGTGGTCGCGGTGCCGGTGAAAGACAACCAGCGTGTGCGCAAGGGCGACCTGCTGATCCAGGTCGACCCGGCGCATTATCAGGTGGCGGTGGACCAGGCCAAGGCATTGGTGGCCGCCCGCAAGGCCACCTGGGACATGCGCAAGCTCAACGCCCGCCGCCGTGCCGACCTTGACGCCATGGTGATTTCCAAGGAGAACCAGGAAGACGCCGGCAGCATCGCCGACGCCGCCCAGGCGCAATACCAGCAAGCCCAGGCCGCGCTGGCGGCGGCCGAGCTGAACCTGGCGCGCACCCGAGTGGTCGCCCAGGTCGATGGTTACGTGACCAACCTGAATGTGCATGCGGGGGATTACGCCCGTGCGGGGGAGGCCAAGATGGCTGTGGTGGATGAGCACTCGTTCTGGGTGTATGGCTTCTTCGAAGAAACCAAGCTGCCCCATGTTCACGTCGGCGACGCCGCCGAGATGCAAATGATGAGCGGCGAAACCCTCAAAGGGCATGTGGAGAGCATTGCCCGCGGGATCTACGACCGCGACAACCCTGAGAGCCGCGAATTGCTCGCCGACGTGAACCCCACCTTCAACTGGGTGCGCCTGGCCCAGCGCGTGCCGGTGCGCATCCACCTGGATGAAGTACCTGACGGCATGCTGCTGGCGGCGGGCACGACCTGTACTGTTCTCATCCATTGATCGCGGTGTTTCGCGAGCTACGCCTGCGGCGGGTTGAGCCTTGTTCGCGGGCTTTGCCCACTCCTGCAGGGGCAGTACAGGTCAAGAGCCTTTTTACAACGGATTGCGCTTCGCCAAGCCGAACGCCCGCCGCAACCCCCATTCCAGCAGCGCCTTGGGCACCAGCGCCGCCAGCAGCGGCAGCGTTCGGCTGCCGCGGCCTACCCTTAACAGGCGCGGTGGGGCAGGGCGGGCCAAGGCATGGGTGATGCGTGCGGCCACTTCGGAGGCCGGGGTAGGATGGTTCTGTGACGCGCGGGCCCGGTGGCGGATGCCGTCACGCATGGGCCACCACGCCGAGCCTTCGGCGATCACTTGTTCCGCCGCCGCGCTGGCGTTATTGGCGAAGCGGGTAGCGATGGCTCCCGGCTGAACCTCCATCACCCGCACCCCGAACGGCGCCAGCTCCATGCGCAATGCATCGCTCAGTGCATGCACCGCCGCCTTGGACGCGCAATAGGCACCGGCGAAGGGCGTAACCATTACGCCAGACACACTGCCGATGTTCACCACCACGCCGCGGCTCTGCCGAAGCAGCGGGAACAGCGCTCGCGTCACGCCCACCAGGCCCACCACATTGGCATCGAACTGGCGCCTCAACAGCGCATCGCCTTGATCGAGCAACGGGCCCATGGCGCCATAGCCCGCATTGTTGACCAGCACATCAAGCCCCTGGCCTTCGGCGGTCAGCAGCGCAGCAAGGGCCTGACATTGTTGTTCGTCCGTCACGTCCAGTACCTGCGCCGAGAAGCCCGCCGCAGCCAGCTGGGCAACATCTGCCGGCTGGCGGGCGGTGGCCCATACGTGATGGCCGGCCGCGCGCAGGGCGTGAGCCAGCGCCAGGCCAATGCCGCTCGAGCAACCGGTGATCAAAGAAACAGGCATGGGCGCCTCCCGTGAATGGAAGCGGCCATGCTAGCCAAGGAAGGGGCCTGGCGAAACCGCCAGGCCGTGCGATTACAGGTGGGATTCGGCGTATTCGGCGAGGATCGAGCGCGGCACGCCTTGCAGGGTGATGTGCACGCCGTGGGGGAAGTCCTTGAAACGTTCGGTCAGGTAGGTCAGGCCCGAACTCGTCGCGGACAGGTATGGGGTGTCGATCTGCGCCAGGTTGCCCAGGCAGACCACCTTGGACCCTGCGCCAGCACGCGTGATGATGGTTTTCATCTGGTGCGGCGTGAGGTTCTGGCATTCGTCGATCAGGATCAGGCTCTGCTGGAAACTGCGGCCGCGGATGTAGTTCAGGGATTTGAACTGCAGCGGCACCTTGCTCAGGATGTAGTCCACGCTGCCATGAGTGTTTTCGTCGTCCATATGCAAGGCTTCAAGGTTGTCGGTGATGGCGCCCAGCCATGGCTCCATCTTCTCGGCTTCGGTGCCCGGCAAAAAGCCGATCTCCTGGTCCAGCCCCTGTACGCTGCGGGTGGCGATGATGCGCCGGTAGCGCTTGCTCACCATGGTCTGCTCGATCGCTGCGGCGAGGGCAAGAATCGTTTTGCCCGAGCCTGCCGCGCCAGAGAGGTTGACCAGGTGAATGTCCGGGTCGAGTAGCGCGAATAGCGCCAGCGCCTGGTGGATGTCCCTGGGCTTGAGGCCCCAGGCTTCCTGGTGCAGCAGCGGCTCCTGATGCATGTCCAGGATCATCAGTTCGTCCTGGCGCACTGCCTTGATCCAGCCAACAAACCCCTGCTCATCGATGATGAACTCGTTGACATGCGCGGAGGGCAATACTTCGGCCAACTGCACCCGGTGCCAGGTACGGCCATGGTCCTGGCGCGTGTCCACTTTCTGAACACGGTCCCAGAAGGAACCCGAAACGGTGTGATAACCCCGTGATAGCAGCGAAACGTCGTCTACCAGCTGATCGGTGCTGTAATCTTCGGCGGCAATTCCGCAGGCGCGGGCCTTGAGCCGCATGTTGATGTCTTTGGTCACCAGCACCACGTCCAGCTGAGGGCGCCGCGCATGCAGGTCGATCAACTGGTTGATGATGACGTTGTCGTTCAAGTGATCCGGCAGCGGGCTCTCCAGTGCGCCGCGTTTGTTCATCAGAATGGACAGATAACCCTTGGGATCGCCTTTTCCGCGCTGGATCGGCACCCCTTGCTCGACATCCTGCGGCGAGGCCTCGCCCAGCACCTTGTCGATCAAGCGGATAGCCTGCCGGCATTCGGCGGCCACCGAGTGCTTGCCATCCTTGAGCTTGTCCAGCTCCTCGAGCACGGTCATCGGGATGGCTACGTGGTGTTCCTGGAAATTGAGCAGTGCGTTGGGATCGTGGATCAGGACGTTGGTGTCCAGCACATACAGGATGGGCTGGTGGGTGGAGAGAGTGCGTCCTTGTTCATCCATACTCGGTCACCTTTCGTGGGAGCCAGTCGACGCAATACCCATGCGGTGCTGCGCCTCGAACGGCCGCCGTTACTCCAATGGGAGGCCTGGCGACAAAAAGCGGGGCGGGTGTGGACGCCACCTGTGTCGGCAGGGTTCGGCGGTCTGTTTCTTAGTACTCCAAAACCTGTGACCGAACAAAGCCTTTTGAACGATGTTTCATGTTTATTTTTCGGTATGACGAATAGCGCTTGGCGCGCATGAGCCACCCCGTTACAGTCCGAAGTCAACCGGCCTTGGCTGACCCGCCGCTTCGCTTGGGGCTATAAGCTCCAAGCTCCAAGCTCCAAGCTCCAAGACGCCGCCGAACCGCTTTCCCCTAGCAGCTTGCAGCTGCCGCTCAGGGGTAATCCCGACAATCCTCCCACGCAATCCCGCTCTGTGCCGTCGCGGCCAGCAGCGCCGGCACGGCGGTACGCGCTTTGAGCTGGGCATCGTGGAACAGGATGATCCCTTTTCGCCATAGCAGCATCAGGGTCAGCACGCGATCGCCGCTGTCCTCGGCGCTGAGTTGAGTGTTGCTGTCCTGAGAGTCGATGTCCCAGAGCACCACGTCCAGCTGCTGGCTTTCGAAGAATTCGCCACTGTCTGGCCGGCGCTGCCCATAAGGAGGGCGGAATTGCGGTACATAGCTTTCCGGCAGCTGGCTCTGCACCAGCGCCACGCTGCGCAGTACCGAGTCTTGCCAGTCCAGCCATTGGCTATGAGAGCGGTATTGCCAGCCCTCCACCCCCACGCACTGATCGCGGTATAGCGCTTCAAGCTCCTCGGCTGGGGCGCTTTGCCGGCGCAACTGCACACTGTTGCCCAGTACGAAGAAGGTCGCGTTCATTTTCTGCCGGCGCAGGAAGTCTGCAATCCAGTCCGTGTTGCCCTCCGCCGGGCTGGGGCCTCCATCGAACGACAGCAGGAACACCCGGTCTTCCAGTTCATCGCCGTTATGCTCGGCCTTGGAGAACTTCACCACCTCGCTGCTGATTTCCGGCAGCAGCGCCGCCATGTGCAGTTGCTCGTCCAGGTAGGCCCGGCTGAAGGCGCGGCCGGGCTCGGCCCAGGGCGCATAAAAGGAGTCGGACTCCACCTTGAACTGGCCCGCCTGCGCCTTGAGGTCGTCCAGGTTGTCTACGGCGTAACAGAACGAGGCGTCCTCGGCGCAGCTTTGCTGAGCATGGTCGAAGTTGGCCCAAAGCCGCTGCCACCAGCGCTCGCGCAGCGCGTTGATCGCTGCCATGTTGATCTGATGCAACCCAAGGCGGTCAGCCAGCGAGGTTTCATCCAAGGCTTCGCTGGCCAGTAGCTCGCGCGAGAAGCTCAGGATCTGCGCCCGGGATGCCACATCAAACAGCGCAGGCGTACTCAGCGCTTCTGGCCACTGGCTACGGTCCATCAAGGCCACCTCGGCGGGCGCGGCCTGCGCGGCGAAGGGGGTGAACGGCAGGGCAAAGGCGAGCATCAATGGGAGCAGGCGCAACGAAAGTCCTCCATGAGCAGTATGCGCGCATGATAGCCACCCACCTGGCCGCTGGCGAATCAATCACGGAGATAGCCACAACAGTATTGAAGCAAGACCGTTAACGCGCCAAGCTCGCTCCTTTTTTCTGGAGCGCCCTTTATGTTGTTGGTGATCTCGCCTGCAAAGACCCTCGACTACGAAAGCCCCTTGCCAACCCACCGGCATACCCAGCCCGCCTTTATCGAACATTCGAAAGAATTGATCACTGGGCTGCGCGAGCTATCACCCGCCCAGTTAAGTGAGTTGATGGGCATCTCGGACAAGCTCGCAGGCCTCAACGCAGCGCGCTTTGGCAGCTGGTCGCCCACGTTTACCCCTGAAAACGCGCGACCGGCCATGCTCGCTTTTAAAGGTGACGTTTATACAGGCTTGCAGGCCGAGGACTTTTCCGAAGCGGATTTCGACTATGCCCAGCAGCACCTGCGAATGCTCTCGGGCCTCTACGGCCTGTTGCGACCGCTGGACCTCATGCAGCCCTACCGGTTGGAAATGGGTACGGCTTTCAAGAACGCGCGCGGCAAAGACCTCTACGCCTTCTGGGGAGACCGGATCAGCGAATGGCTGAACCTGGCACTCAAAGCGCAGGGTGATGACGTGTTGGTCAACCTCGCGTCGAAGGAGTACTTCTCTGCCGTGAAGCGGCCAGCGTTGAAAGCGCGGGTGATCGACTGCGAGTTTCGAGATTTCAAGAACGGCGAGTACAAGATCATCAGCTTTCACGCCAAGAAAGCGCGGGGCCTGATGGCGCGTTACGTCATCCGCAATCGCCTGGAGCACCCCGAGGCGATGAGAGGGTTCGATGAAGCCGGTTACCGCTATGCGCCCGAACGTTCGAGTGCCAATAATCTGGTTTTCTTGCGTGATAGCTAAACTGTGATCGCAGTCACACTGAGCATTTGCCCTCTTTGGGTGACGTTTTCCGGGCTTGCAGCTCGTGCAAGCTGCAAGTTGACGGAAGTCCGGCGTCAAATACCGGTCAAAGTGCTGGAGTCAAACCGACGCTAGTGTCTCCTACCTTGAAAAAAGTCCAAAAAAGCCAAATTTTTTTTGGGTGCTGGCGCTTTGGGTTTTTGGCATCTCAAGCCCTTGATTTCAAAGGGAAAAGACAGGAATTTGTGGCGTTGTGCCACTACGATTTGTAGGAAAAATCCACTGGAAAATTGTATGAGCGGTGCTAGCGCTCAGGAACTTCCCGGGGTATCTGTAGCTCATACGACGCGTACTGAATCACTCAGCGTGTGAGAGATGACGTACACGGCAGGAGATCGAAGCGGCTGGATGTAGTGATCCAGGCGTGTGACTCGAAGGGAACTGCGAAGGCAGCCCGAAAGTTAATCTCAGGAGAGAACGCACCATAACTACCCTCAGCGCAAGGCCAGTTCCGAGTTTGCATCGCAAACTCATGCATGCGGCTTAATGCTTGATTCGCAAGGCATAACAATACCCCGCGAAGGCAAGTAGCGAAAGTAAGTGAGCCGTTTTGTCATAAAGGCTGGCTACATTCCAGGGCGGACCTGAAAAACAGGGTTCTTTATGCCCTTGTTGAGTGCACATTCTGGGGCACTCGGACTTATTATGCCTGCATTAGGTTGTGCGACAGTCGGAATGACACATTTAGTTGTCACGCATCCGAGTGCCCGAATACTGCTGGTTAATTAACCCCCAGTCTGGCTCCTGAGTGAGCTGGCGTGATAAACACATGAGGTGAAGCGATGCGTATCAGCATCTTTGGTTTGGGCTATGTTGGCGCGGTATGTGCGGGTTGCTTGACAGCTCGTGGTCACGACGTGGTTGGGGTTGACGTTTCGCAAGTCAAGATCGATCTGATCAACGACGGCAAGTCCCCGATCGTCGAGCCTGGCCTGGAAGAACTCCTTGCCAGCGCAGTGAGCAAAGGCAAGTTGAGCGGTACCACAGACTTCGCTAAAGCGGTCCGCGAGACCAATGTTTCGATGCTGTGCGTACCTACGCCAAGCAAAAAGAACGGCGACCTGGAACTCAATTACATTGAAGCCGTGTGCAAGAGCATCGGTGAAGTGCTGAAAGAGAAATCCGAGCGCCACACCGTGGTCGTGCGCAGCACCGTGCTGCCAGGCACCGTGAAGAACGTGGTCATTCCTACTCTGGAACAATACTCTGGCAAAAAAGCTGGCGTAGACTTCGGCGTAGCAGTGAACCCTGAGTTCCTGCGTGAAAGTACCGCTATCAAGGACTACGACCACCCGCCCATGACCGTTATCGGCGAGTTCGATAAACAGTCCGGCGACGTGCTGCAAGGCCTGTACGAAGAGCTCGACGCTCCGATCATCCGCAAGCCGGTCGAAGTGGCCGAAATGATCAAGTACACCTGCAACGTATGGCACGCGGCCAAGGTCACCTTCGCCAACGAAATTGGCAACATTGCCAAGGCGTGCGGCGTAGACGGCCGTGAAGTGATGGACGTGGTCTGCCAGGACCACGTACTGAACCTGTCCGCCTACTACATGCGCCCAGGCTTCGCCTTCGGCGGCTCCTGCCTGCCCAAGGACGTTCGTGCACTGACCTACCGCGCTGGCGCCCTGGACGTGAATACCCCATTGCTGAACTCGCTGATGGCGAGCAACGAGCAACAGGTTCAGAACGCCTTCGACGTGATCAGCGGCTACGGCAAGCGCAAGATTGCCCTGCTGGGCCTGAGCTTCAAGTCCGGCACCGACGACCTGCGTGAAAGCCCGCTGGTAGAGCTGGCCGAGCGCCTGATCGGCAAAGGCTTCGAGCTGAGCATCTACGACAAGAACGTAGAGCACGCTCGCATCCTGGGCGCGAACAAGGAATACATCGAGTCCAAGATCCCTCACGTGTCGTCCCTGCTCCAGTCTGACTTCAACGCCGTTGTGAACGGCGCTGAAGTACTGATCCTGGGTAACGGCGACAAGGCCTTCGGCGAGTTGCTGCAAAACCCGCCAGCTGGCAAGCAAGTATTCGACCTGGTCGGCTTCCTGAAAAAAGAAGCGACCGACTCGAACACGAACTACGAAGGTATCTGCTGGTAACAGCCGTGACCGCGGTGGGCCGCCGGCCCCCGCGGTTCTTTACGCCTGCCTTAACACTTTCGAACGCCGATCCGGGCGGTCGATGAAGAGACGGATGCGGATATGTCGAGGCTAAAGCACGGCCTGCTCCAGGCTGCTGGATGGCTGTTTTACTTGTGTCTGCTGATGGGCCTGGCGCTCGCGCTGCCCCCATCGCTGTTCAATTCTGATTCCAAGGATTTCATTTTCCTGATTGGCGCCGTGGGTATCTGGCGCTATTCGATGGGTGCCATGCACTTCGTGCGCGGCATGCTGTTCCTTTATGTCGTCTACCCCCTGCTGCGCCGCAAGGTGATGAAGCTGGGTACTGACGCGGATCCTTCCCATGTGTTCCTGATGGTCACCAGCTTCCGTATCGACGCCAGCACCACGGCGGCCGTGTACCAGTCGGTGATCCGCGAAGCGATCGACAGCGGCTACCCCACCACCATCGTTGCGTCGCTGGTGGAAATGTCGGACGAGCTGCTGATGAAGTCCCTCTGGGCCAAGATGAACCCACCTGAGCGGGTAAGCCTGGACTTCGTGCGCATCGCCGGTACCGGCAAGCGGGACGGGTTGGCGTATGGCTTCCGCGCGATCTCGCGGCACATGCCTGATGAGCATGCGGTAGTGGCCGTGGTCGATGGCGACACCGTGCTGAACGAAGGCGTGGTGCGCAAGACCGTGCCCTGGTTCGCCCTGTGGCCGAACGTGGGTGGCCTGACCACCAACGAGTTCTGCGAAGTGCGTGGCAGCTACATCATGAGCGAGTGGCACAAGCTGCGGTTCGCCCAGCGCCACATCAACATGTGCTCCATGGCCCTGTCCAAGCGCGTGTTGACCATGACCGGCCGGATGTCCGTCTTCCGCGCCTCGGTGGTAACCGACCCGCTGTTCATCGCCGACGTGGAGAGCGACTCGCTCAAGCACTGGCGTCTGGGCACCTTCCGCTTCCTGACCGGTGACGACAAGTCCAGCTGGTTCAGCCTGATGCGCTTGGGTTACGACACCTTCTACGTGCCGGATGCGACCATCAACACGGTCGAACACCCGCCGGAGAAGAGCTTCGTCAAGGCCAGCCGCAAGCTGATGTACCGCTGGTACGGCAACAACCTGCGGCAGAACTCCCGGGCGCTGGGCCTGGGCATACGCCGCCTCGGGTTGTTCACCATGGTGGTGCTGTTCGACCAGCGTGTGTCCATGTGGACGTCCCTTCTGGGGCTGACTGCGGCCTTGATCGCGACGTTCAAGTACAGCGTCACGTTCCTGCTCGCGTACCTGCTGTGGATCGGCATCACCCGCCTGATCCTCACCATCCTGCTGTCACTCAGCGGGCACTCGGTGGGGCCGGCTTACCCGATCATTCTTTATTACAACCAGATCGTCGGCGCGCTGATGAAGATCTATGTGTTCTTCCGCCTCGACCGCCAGTCCTGGACACGGCAACCCACGTCCACGAAACGCGATCTGGCCAGTTTTCAACAATGGTTCAACACCTGGTCGTCTCGGACCATGACGTTCTCGGCAGGCAGCGTCTTCGTTGCGTTCCTGTTTGCGATCGTCTGACCAGCCCTCAATGGATTAAGTAGGAAAATTAACCATGAATACAGCCGTCAACCCCAATGTGGTCCATGAGTCCGAAGCCCAGCGCCAATTCGCACGGGTTCGCCTGCCAGCGAAGATCCGTTTCATCGGGCCGAACCGCGAAACCCAGGAAGCGAAAGTAGAAGATCTTTCCGCCGGTGGTTTCTCCTTCATGCCTAAAAAGCCGCTGGTCGAGGGCGAGATCTACCGTGGCCGCCTGATGTTCGTCATCGACAACCTGGGCCTGGGCATGGACATCGAGTTCCAGGCCCGTTCGGTCGAGGGCAGCGGCCGTGTCGGCGCACAGTTCCAGAACCTGGAACAGGCCGACATCGCTACCCTGCGTCACCTGATCACCTCTCACCTGAGCGGTGAGTTGGTCACCATGGGCGACGTGCTGGGTACCCTGCAGCGCGACAACTTCACCAAGGCCCGCAAGCGCAAGGCCGCTGGCAACGACATGTCGTTCTTCGGCCGCCTGCGCGCCGTGACCTTCAGCCTGGGGATCTTCGTCGTCGGCCTGGTGGCCTTCGGTTACATCTTCAAGTCGGTCTACAACCTGTACTTCGTCACCCACGCCGAGTCGGGTGTGGTGGCTGCGCCAGGCATGAACATCACCATGCCGCGTGACGGCACTGTATCGAGCCTGGTAGGCGCCAATGGCCTGGCTCCAAAAGGCTCGCCGCTGGCCAGCTTCAGCACCAGCATGCTGGACGTGCTCAAGGGCCACCTGGAAGAACAGGACCTGACCCCACAGAAAGTGACCGAGCTGTTCGGCAAGCAAATGACCGGCACCCTGACCTCGCCATGCGACTGCATCGTGGCTCAGCAACTGGTTGCCAACGGCCAGTACGCCAGCAAGGGTGACGTGATCTTCAACCTGGTGCCACGCAACTCCAGCGCCAACATCGAAGCCCGTTACACCTACCGCCAGATCGACGACATTCGCCCAGGCACCAAGGTTGATTTCCGTGTAGCCGGTGATGACCAGCTGCGTTCGGGCCAGGTAGTGGCTGCCACCAACCTGAAGACCGACGACCTGTCCACCGACATGCGCGTGACCATCAAGCCAGACCAGCCGCTGGACGTGAAATACGCTGGCCGCCCTGTGGATGTTTCCAGCACCCACGGCCCTTCGATCGACTGGCTGATCGACAAAGCCATGGCCCATGGCTTCTAAGTGAGCGCCAGGAGAATGAGCGTGGCTGACACTTTACGACACCTGCATCGGCCTGCCGTACTGGGCCTGGCCGTGGCCTTCGCGCTGGCTGGCTGTGCCGGCCTGCCGGACCAACGCCTTGCCCAGGAAGCCATGAAAAACGGCAACGTGGCTTTGGCGCAGCAGAACTACCAGCAGTTGGCAGACCTGGGCTATGCCGATGCCCAGGTTGGCCTGGCTGACATCTGGGTTGAAAGCGGGGATCCCGCGCAGCTGGCCAAGGCCGAGGCGACCTACCGCGCCGCCGCGCCTACTTCGCCACGCGCCGCCGCTCGCCTGGGCAAGCTTCTGGCTGCCAAGCCCAACAGCACCGAGGCCGAGCGCCACGAGGCTGAAGGGCTGCTCAAGAACTCCTTCGCCAGTGGCGAGGGCGGCACCTTGATGTCCCTGGCGCTGCTGTACATCCAGTATCCGCAAAGCTTCCCGAAGGTGAACGCGCAACAGAAGATCAACGAATGGAAGGCCGCTGGCTATCCTGAAGCGGGCCTGGCCCAGATCATCCTGTATCGCGTGCAGAACACCTACGACCAGAACCTGGCGGAAGTGGAGCGCATCTGCAAGGCTGCGCTCGATACCACCGACCTGTGCTACGTGGAACTGGCGACGGTTTACCAGAAGCAGAACCGCACGGACGACCAGGCCGCGTTGATCAAGCGCCTGCAGGACAACTTCGCCGTTGGCCGTGTGCAGCCTAACCGCGTAGACGCGGTGGCCCGCATCCTGGCCAACCCGGACCTGGGCACGCCTGATCCGAAAACCGCCCAGGCCCTGCTCGAAAGCGCCACGGGTACCTACCCTGGCGCCTACATCAGCCTGGCGCAGCTGCAATACGACTACCCCGACCTGGGCGACGTCGATCAGCTGATGGGCTACATCGACAAGGGCCACGACGCTGACCCGGCGCGTGCCGAGTTGCTGCTGGGCAAGATCTACTACGAAGGCAAGGTGGTATTGCCAGACGCCGCCAAATCCGAGGAGCACCTGAAGAAGGCGCTGCCGGATCAGGTCAGCGCCTACTACTACCTGGGCCAGATCTACCGCCGTGGCTACCTGGGCATGGTCGATCCGCAGAAGGCCGTGGATAACCTCCTGGTCGCTGCCCGCCGTGGTCAGATCAGCGCCGACTTCGCGTTGGCTCAGCTGTATTTCAACGGTCGGGGCACCGTGCCGAACCCTGTCAACGCCTACGTGTTCAGCCAGCTGGCCAAGAACCAGGCGATGCTCCAACCGCAGCCACGCCAGGAAGTACTGGACCTGGCCAAAACAATCGAAGAACAACTACCACCGCAAATGCGGGCTCAAGCCCAGCAACTGCTGCAGCAGGAAACCGCCGCTCGTGGCGCGGTTTCCGGCCAGGACAACGCCGCCGTAGCGCTGCATGCCCTGCCAGAAACAGCAGTCGGTGAGGACCAATCCCTATGATGCTCAACAAATTCATGCTGGCCGGTATCGGCCTTGGCTTTGCGACACTTTGGTCCTGCCCGACCCTGGCGGCGTTGACCGCCACCGATAACTTCGGCCTGGAAGTGAAAGTCACTGGCCAGTCCGAAGACGACCGCGACCTGGGCACCCGCTCCGGTGGCGATGTGGCGGGTGTGGGTATCGACCTGCGCCCCTGGGCCTATGGCGAATGGGGCAACTGGAGCGCGTACTTCATGGGCCAGGCCGTGGCGGCCTCGGACACCATCCAGACCGACCCGCTGTTGCAACCCGACGAGAACGTCAATGGCTCGAGCGGTAGCCGCTACTACAGCAAGGACCGTGAAGCGGACGACAGCTATCTGGCCCTGCGCGAGTTCTGGGTGGGCTACAGCCGCCTGCTCACGCCGTACCCGGGTGAATTGACCAAGTTCGGCCGCCAGCGCCTGCGCCAGGACGACGGCCAGTGGCACGACAACTACATCGAGTCGCTCACCTGGAACCTGGACACCACCCTGCTCAAGGCAGACGTGGGCGTAGGGCAGCGCTTCAGCGACTACCGCACCGACTACTCGCGCCTGTCGCTTACCGACAAGGACCGTACCCACGTGTGGGGTGATGTGTCCTACCAGTGGGCACCGAGCCAGTGGGTGGGCCTGCGCGCGCACCATGTGCATGACGATGGCGACCTGGCCAATGCCGGGGAAGAAATCGACGACCTGGACAAGACCAGCAACGGCGAGCTGACCTGGCTGGGCCTGGAAGCGACCAGCGATGCCTACAACCATCGCAATACCAACCAGATCAACTACTGGGGCAGCCTGACCTGGCTCACCGGCAATCGCGATACGTTCAACCGCACCGATACCAATGGCGTGGTTACCGCGGGCGACACCTACGGCGAGCACGTCAGTGGCTGGGCGACCGACCTGGGCGTGCGCCTGCGTCTGGACCCTCAGTGGCAAGTAGGTGCTGCCTACGCCCGCGCCAGCAAGGACTACGAGCAGAATGGCCTGCAGAGCAACCGCTCCAGCTGGACCGGTACCCGCTCGCGCATCAGCCGCTTCGGCGAAGCCTTCCAGGCTGAGCTGGCCAACGTGCAGACCGCTTCGATCTTTGCCTCCTGGGAAATGCAGGAAGACTACGACGCCAGCCTGATCTACCACCGCTTCTGGCGTGTGGACGGCAGCTCGCCGATCGGCGGCAGCAACATCAACGCGGCGTACGAATCCACGGACGCCACCAGCGGTGACGTATCGCTGTCCACCTTGCCGCTCAACGATGGCGAGAAAGACCTGGGCCAAGAAATGGACCTGGTTGTGACCAAGTACTTCAAGCAGGGCCTGCTGCCCGCCAGCCTGAGCCAGTCGTTCGACGAACCGTCCGCGCTGGTGCGCTTGCGCGCCGGTGTGTTCAAGCCCGGCGATGCCTATGCCGGTGGCGTGGACAATTACATGCATCGCGCCATCGTCGACGTCATCTGGCGTTTCTGATGGGTACCGCCAAGGGAGTGCAATGAGATGAAGCATTCATACAGCAAGGTGCGGCCGCAGGTGCGCAAGCACGCCTGGCCAGTCGCTGTGCTGGCCGGAGCACTGCTGATCGCCGGTGGCTCCGCCCTGGCCGCTACCGCGCCTGCGACCCAGGCGGTGGTGAAAGCCGGTACCACCAAGGAACTGCAGGCCGCGCAGAACTACAGCGTGGCCAGCGCGCCCACCGAGCCCCTGGACCTGGCGCCGCCCAAGCTGCCCGACCTGAGCGGTTATACCGCCCAGGCCGCGCATGCCAAGGTGGACCGCAGCAAAAAGGGCAAGGTGAACATGCGCCGTATGATGCAGGAGCTTCCGCTCAAGGCGTTCATCGGCGGTGACAACAAGATGATGGCGTGGGTTGGCAAGCAGCGCGGTATTCCGCAGGCCATCTTCATCGATGACGGCTACGTCAACTTCGCTGACCTGAGCAAAACCGTACCCAAGCAATACCTGCGCGAAACTTCGCCAGGCGTGTGGCTGGCACGGGTGCCGATCGTGGTCGCTCACAAGGGCACGCTGGAGATCGACGGTCGCGTGAAAGAGCTGCGCCTGTCCCAGGACGGTGGTTCGTTCATCGTCAACGACGGCAAGCTGTTCACCTTCGATACCAAGGTGACCGGCTGGAGCGAAGCGAAGAACGACCAGGCCTGGTTCAAGGAAAAGGATGAGTTCCGTCCGTTCCTGGTGAGCTGGGGCGGCACCGAGACCTACATCGTCAATACCGAAATGAAAAGCTTCGGTTACAACGAGAGTAAGTCTTACGGTGTGAGTATTTCCCAGTACACCCCGAGCATGAAGGCGCAGATGGGCCGTAGCGAACCTACGGGCTGGATCATCGGCTCCACCTTCTCGGACATGTGGTACGGCTACTACTGCTACGAAACCCAGGGCTTCGTGGTGAAGAGCAACACCTACCACGACAACATCATCTACGGCATCGACCCCCACGACCGTTCCCACGGCCTGATCATTGCCGACAACACGGTGTACGGGACGAAGAAGAAGCACGGGATCATCGTTTCCCGCGAGGTGAACGACAGCTTCATCATCAACAACCGCAGCTACGACAACCACCTTTCAGGTGTGGTGCTCGACCGTAACAGCGTGGGCAACCTGGTGGCTTACAACGAGATCTATCAGAACCACACCGACGGCATCACCTTGTACGAAAGCGGGGACAACCTGCTGTGGGGCAACAAGCTGGTGGCCAACAAGCGTCACGGCATCCGCGTGCGCAACAGCACCAACATCCGCCTGTACGAAAACATGGCGATGGGCAACGGGCTGACTGGCGTATACGGCCACATCAAGGACCTCAGCGATACCGACCGCGACATCGCCCTGGACCCGTTCGACGCCGAAGTGTCGATGATCGTGGTTGGCGGCGAGCTGTCCGGTAACGGCACCAACCCGCTGGCGATCGACTCCCCGCTGAGTATCGAGCTGTATCGCGTAGCGATGCTGGCCCCGACCAAGCAGGGTGGCATCAGCCTGACGGGGATCCTGGGTGATCACCAAACCGAAATTCTGGACCTGCTGATTCGCCAGAAAAAAGCAGTGTTGATCGACCCGGTCGAGAAACAGACAGACATGGCGCAGGATTAAGGACCATTTCCATGCATTCACATTTGATCAAGCTGCTCAGCCTGTCGGGCCTGGCCGCCGCCCTGTATGCCGCAGGGAGCGCGCAGGCCGCTGAAGTGCAGCCGCCTACGTTCACCGCGCAGCCGTGCTGCCAGCTGTGCCCTGCCGCAGCGGATGCGAAGAACTACGTAACCCGGTACCAGAAGAACTTCACCACCCTGATCAAGGGGGAGGGCGACTGGCTGTTCCGTACCGTGGAAGACCTGCGCACCGAGTTCAAGACGTCGCCCGAAGGCTACCGTCGCATGAAAGAACTGCACGACGCCTTCAAGGCCCGCGGCGTAGAAGTGGTGATTGTGTACCAGCCCACCCGTGGCCTGGTGGACCGCGCGCACATGCTGCCGGCCGACCGCGAGCGCTTCGACTACAACACGGCGCTGAAGAACTACAAGGACATGCTGGGCCGCTTCCAGGCCATGGGCTACCACGTACCCGACCTGTCGCCGCTCACCAACGAGCAACAGGCGCATGACTTCTACTTCCGCGGCGACCAGCACTGGACGCCGTATGGCGCCGAGCGCACCGCGAAGATCGTGGCCGAAACCATGAAGAAGGTGCCGGGCTACGCCAGCATTCCGAAGAAAGAGTACGAGACCAAGGTCTCCGGGCGCATGGGCAAGACCGGTACCCTGCAGAACATGGCAGGCCAGCTGTGCAACAGCAGCTATGCCATCCAGTACATGGACACCTTCACCACCGAGCCCAAGGGCGAGGCTGGCGACGGCGACCTGTTTGGCGACACCGCCAGCCCGGACGTGACCCTGGTGGGTACCAGCCACAGCGGCAAGAACTACAACTTCGCCGGCTTCCTGCAGCAGTACAGCGGTGCCGACGTGCTGAACGTTGCGTTCCCGGGCGGTGGTTTCGAAGGCTCGATGCTCGAATATCTGGGCAGCGAAGAGTTCCAGAAGAAGCCGCCGAAGATCCTGGTGTGGGAATTCTCCCCGCTGTACCCGCTGGACCAGGAAACCATCTATCGCCAGATGATGGCGCTGATGGGCAACGGTTGCGAAGGCAAGCCGGCAGAGCTCGCCGGCAGTGGCGTGGTCAAGCCCAACCAGACCACCGAACTGCTGGTCAACGGCCAGAACGGTATCAAGGACCTGGAAAACTGGAATCATCAGGTTGACATCAAGTTCGCCGACCCTTCGGTGAAAGACCTCAAGGCAACGCTCTGGTACATGAACGGCCGCCACGAGGACATCAAGATCGAGAAACCGACCACTTCCGATACGGATGGGCGCTTCGCCTTCGAGCTGCGCGATGACACGGACTGGCCGAAGATGAACCTGCTGGCTGTGGAAATCCACGGGCCGGAAGACGCCAAAGTCGGGCCGCAGAAGGTTGAAGCGAAGATCTGCAAACGCAACGTGTTCCCCGGTGTTGCCACGCGCAACGCACAAGCCGGGCTCTGAGGGCTGAATGCATATGTTGACTTCTCGTCTTACCCCCCGGGCCGCTCGCCGCTTGCTGGCGCCGGCCTTGCTGGGCCTTGCCATGTTCGGCTCTGCGGCGCACGCCGCAGGCCTGGTGCCACCTCAGGGATACTACGAGGCCATCGAGAAGCCAGGGAAAGGCGGAGATTTCCAGTGCCCGGCGGTGCCGGCCCCGTTCACCGGCTCGCTGCAGTTCCGCAGCAAGTACGAAGGTTCGGACAAGGCGCGCGCCACCCTGAACAAAGATTCGGAAGAAGCCTTCCGTGATGCCACCAAGCCGATCACCACGCTGGAGCGTGGCATCAGCAAACAAGTGATGCAGTTCATGCGCGACGGCAAGCCGGCCGAGCTGGACTGCACGCTGCAGTGGCTGGGCACTTGGGCGGACGCCAATGCGCTGATGTCGAAAGACTTCAACCACACCGGCAAATCCATGCGCAAATGGGCACTGGGCAGCATGTCGTCCTCGTACCTGCGGCTCAAGTTCTCCGAGTCTCACCCGTTGCAGGGCCACGAGGCGCAAACCCAGAAGATCGAAGCCTGGTTCAGCCGCATGGCCGATCAGGTGGTGAGCGACTGGAGCAACCTGCCGCTGGAACAGATCAACAACCACTCCTACTGGGCCGCGTGGTCGGTGATGGCGACGTCCATCGTCACCAACCGGCGCGACCTGTTCGACTGGTCGGTGAAGGAGTTCAAGGTGGCAGCCAGCCAGGTGGACAACCAGGGCTTCCTGCCAAACGAACTCAAGCGCAAGCAGCGCGCGCTGGCCTATCACAACTACGCCTTGCCGCCGCTGGCCATGATCGCCAGCTTCGCCCAGGCCAATGGTGTGGACCTGCGTCCGGAAAACAACGGCGCCCTCAAGCGCCTGGGTGACCGGGTATTGGAAGGCTCGAAGGCGCCGGAAGAGTTCGCGCAGAAAAACGGCGAAACCCAGGACATGACCGATCTCAAGATCGACAGCAAGTATGCCTGGCTCGAACCCTACTGCACGCTCTACGACTGCACCCCGGACACCATCGCGCGCAAGCGGCAGATGGAACCGTTCAAGACCTTCCGCCTCGGCGGCGACCTGACCCGCACGTTCGACCCTCAACATGAAAAAGGGGAGAAGGGCGGCAAGGGTGACAACGACGACGACGGGCTCTGACAGGCCCGGCTGGTCGCGTGTATGCGGAAGGGGGCAGTTAAGGCGTCTGCCCCCTTCGCACTTTCCCCTTGGCTTCGGCCGGGGGGGTATGGGGGGGCTATAGCGGCTCCCAGTGTAGGAAAAACAAGGAGAGATCGGGATGGTTTTCTCATCCAACGTGTTCCTGTTCCTGTTCATGCCGATCTTCTTCGGCTTGTACTATCTGAGCGGAACGCGCTATCGCAACTTGCTGCTGCTGGTGGCGAGCTATGTGTTCTACGCCTGGTGGCGCGTCGATTTTCTCGCGCTGTTCGCCGCCGTGACCCTGTGGAACTACTTCATTGGCCTTCGCATCGGCGCCAACGGCGTGCGAACGAAAACCTCCCAGCGCTGGCTGCTGCTGGGCGTCGGGGTAGACCTGATCGTTCTGGGCTACTTCAAGTACGCCAACTTCGGCGTGGACAGCCTGAACCAGATCATCACCTCGTTCGGCCTTGAGCCGTTCATCCTCACGCACATCATTTTGCCGATCGGTATTTCGTTCTATACGTTCGAGTCCATCAGCTACATCATCGACGTGTACCGCGGCGACACCCCGGCCACCCGCAACCTGATCGACTTTGCGGCGTTCGTGGCTATTTTCCCGCATTTGATCGCCGGCCCCGTACTGCGTTTCAAGGACCTGGTGGACCAGTTCAACCACCGCACGCACACCCTGGATAAATTCTCCGAAGGCGCGACGCGCTTCATGCAGGGCTTTATCAAGAAGGTATTCATCGCCGACACCATTGCGGTAGTGGCGGACCATTCCTTCGCGCTAACAGACCCCACCACGGGCGACGCCTGGCTGGGGGCACTGGCCTACACCGCGCAGCTGTACTTCGACTTCTCCGGCTACAGCGACATGGCCATCGGCCTGGGCCTGATGATGGGCTTCCGCTTCATGGAGAACTTCAAGCAGCCCTACGTCAGCCAGTCCATCACCGAGTTCTGGCGGCGCTGGCACATCAGCCTGTCCACCTGGCTGCGCGACTACCTCTATATCACCCTGGGCGGTAACCGCGGCGGCACCTTCGCCACGTACCGCAACCTGTTCCTCACCATGCTGCTTGGCGGCCTGTGGCACGGGGCGAACTTCACCTACATCATCTGGGGCATGTGGCATGGCCTGTGGCTGGCCATCGAGCGCGCATTGAATATCGATGCCGCCCCTCGCCGGTTCAACCCGGTCAAGTGGATCTTCACCTTCCTGCTGGTGGTACTGGGCTGGGTGATCTTCCGTTCCGAGAACATGCATGTGGCGATGCGCATGTATCACGCCATGTTCAGCTTCGGTGAGTGGCAGTTGTCCGAGCTCAACAGCGCCAGCCTCACCGGCCTGCAAGTCGCTACCTTGATCGTCGCGTACATCACCATGGCCTTCTTTGGCCTGCGTGACTTCTATTACGCACCGATCAACGCCCGCGCCCAGAAAGCCGCTGCCCAGCAAGCCAGCGTCGAGGCCAATGGCCCCGCCACCGCGCAACCTGGCCAGATCAAGGCCGTACCAGGCGATCAGCCCGCCATCGTGCAGGCGCATTCGGCGGGGCATCAGGTGCAAGCGGCGTACTGGGTCGCTGACTGGCCGCGCTACCTCATGCGTACGCTGGTTCTGCTGTTGTTCGTGGCTTCGATCCTGAAGCTGTCGGCGCAGAGCTTCTCGCCTTTCCTTTACTTCCAGTTCTGAGCGAGCCGCCCATGACACGTTCATTACGCATTCTCTACATCGCGATCTTCTTCGGCATTCTGGTGCTGATGGGGCTCTGGTCTCTGGTGTCGTTTGGCAGCTTCGAGCGAACGGCCCAGATGACCTTCCTTAATGGCAAGCTGACCAAGGCCGTGGAAACCCACTACGACGAAGAGTTTCCGATCAAGCGCCTGGGCACCAACCTGTGGGCGGCGGTGGACTACAAGCTGTTCCATGAAGGCCGCCCTGGGGTAGTGCTGGGCAAGGACCAATGGCTGTTCACCGACGAGGAGTTCAAGCCGGTTGCCAACGGGGATCAGATCGAGAAGGAAAACTTCGAGCTGATCCGCGGCGTGCGCGACCGTTTGCAACAACAAGGCATCAAGCTGGTGATGGCGATCATTCCTGCCAAAGCCCGTTTGTATCCAGAGCACTTTGGCGACACTCAGCCTGCCAGCATGCACAAGGACCTGTATGAACAGTTCCATGCGCAAGCGCAGCAGGCAGGTATCTTTGCTCCGGATCTGATGACCCCACTACAGCAGGCCAAGCAAACCGGTCAAGTGTTCCTGCGCACCGATACGCACTGGACACCCCTGGGCGCGGAAGTTGTAGCACGTAATATTGGCGCCGCTATTTCGGCACATTCGCCAATTAATACCACGCCGGTTCAATATGTAACCGAGGCAGAGCAGCCCAAGCCGTATAAAGGTGACCTCACATCTTTCCTGCCGCTCGACCCACTGTTCACAAATTTGCTTCCGCAGCCAGATAGTTTGCAACAAAAGACAACTCGCGCTGTCGAAGGCGCTGTGGAGAGCGAGGATGCCCTCTTCAGTGACGCCGAAGTTCCGGTGGGCCTGGTAGGTACGAGCTACAGCGCCAACCCGCACTGGAACTTCCTGGGCGCACTGCGCGAGTCGTTGCACAGCGATGTCGTGAACTATGCCGAGGAAGGCCATGGTCCGATCTTGCCGATGCTCAAATACTTGCAGAGCGACGGCTTCAAGAATAACCCACCGCAAGTTCTCGTTTGGGAATTCCCCGAGCGTTACTTGCCGATGAAGAATGATCTCAGCGGCTTCGACCCTGCGTGGGTCGCGGAACTGAAGAAAACTCAAGACAGCAATCAGAATCTGGCCGTTGGCCAGAACAACTGAAATTTTTAAATAAACGGCGCACGTTTCATATCAGCCGAGAGGAACGCACATGACCGCAAAGACTTTGAAGACTGCCCTTCGTACTTCCCGTATCGCCAAGGCCTGTGCACTGGCCGTAGGGTTTGGTCTGCTGTCCACCCAGGCCTTCGCGGCCGGTGACGGCGCGCTGTACGGTCCAACCGCGCCCAAAGGCTCTGCATTTGTACGGGTATATAACGCCAGCAACCAGGAAGTGACTTCCACCATCGGTACTGGCAAGCCTTCGGAAATCGCCCCGCTGGGCAGCAACGATTTCGAGTTCATGCCTGGCGGCCAGTACACCGCCAAGCTGGGTAGCGAAAGCCTGCCGGTAAACCTGGCCGGCGACCATTACTACACCATCGTGAAGAGCGCTTCCGGTACTTCCAAACTGGTTGAAGAAAAAGCGTTCAACAACAAGCAGAAAGCCCTGGTGCGCGTGCAAAACCTGAGCGACAAGCCGCTCGCGCTGAAAACATCCGATGGCAAGGAAGTGATTCCAGCCGTTGCTCCTAACGCCAGTGGCGACCGTGAAATCAACCCGGTCAAAGTTACTTTCGCGCTGTTCGACGGTGCCAACAAGGTCAAGGACCTTCCAGCGGTCACGCTGGAGCGCGGCGACGCCACGGTCCTGTATGTGACCGGCCAAGGCAGCAGCTTGAACCCTGTATGGGTCAAGCGCCCTGTTTCCACCCGCTGATCGCGGGGGTTGCGCGGCCGCCAGCACGGCGGCCGGCATGGAACAACAAGTAGACGAAGCGGTAGAACAACACAGTCATCTCATTACGTAATTCTTGGAGAAACACTATGATTCCGGTGATCTTGTCAGGTGGTAGCGGCTCCCGTCTCTGGCCGCTTTCGCGCAAGCAGTTCCCGAAGCAATTCCTGGCGCTGACGGGTGAGCACACGCTCTTCCAACAAACCCTGGAACGTCTGGTGTTCGAAGGCATGGATAAGCCATTGGTGGTCTGCAACAAGGACCACAAGTTCATCGTCAACGAACAGCTGTCGGCCCTCAAGCTGGAAACCCAAGGCATCCTGCTCGAGCCCTTCGGCCGCAACACCGCCCCCGCCGTAGCGCTGGCCGCGATGAAGCTGGTTAACGAAGGCCGTGACGACCTGATGCTGGTGCTGCCAGCCGACCACGTGATCGAAGACCAGAAAGCCCTGCAACGTGCCCTGGCCCTGGCCACCGTGGCTGCCGAGCGTGGCGAGATGGTGCTGTTCGGTGTGCCGGCAACCCGTCCGGAAACCGGCTACGGCTACATCAAATCCACCAACGACGCCCTGCTGCCAGAAGGCGTGAGCCGCGTGTCCCACTTCGTAGAGAAGCCGGACGAAAAACGCGCCCAGGAGTTCGTCGACGTAGGCGGCTACTTCTGGAACAGCGGTATGTTCCTGTTCCGCGCCAGCCGCTTCCTGGAAGAGCTGAAAAAGCACGATCCGGACATCTACGACAACTGCCTGCTCACCCTCGAGCGCAGCAAGCGTGATGGCGACAACATCGAGATCGAAGAAGCCAGCTTCGCCTGCTGCCCGGACAACTCCATCGACTACGCCGTGATGGAAAAAACCCAGCGCGCCTGCGTGGTGCCGCTGACCGCCGGCTGGAGCGACGTAGGCTGCTGGAACTCCCTGTGGGAAGTTCACGCCAAGGACGCCAATGGCAACGTCACCAAGGGCGACGTAGTCATCCAGGACAGCCGCAACTGCATGATCCACGGCAACGGCAAGCTGGTGTCGGTGATCGGCCTGGAAAATATCGTGGTGGTAGAAACCCGCGACGCCATGATGATTGCGCACAAGGACAAGGTCCAGGGCGTGAAAAACATGGTTGCCACCCTGAACGACATGGGCCGCAGCGAAACCCAGAACCACTGTGAAGTGTACCGCCCATGGGGCTCGTACGACTCCGTGGACCAGGGCGGCCGCTTCCAGGTCAAGCACATCACCGTCAAGCCGGGCGCGTGCCTGTCGCTGCAGATGCACCACCACCGCGCCGAGCACTGGATCGTGGTATCCGGTACCGCTGAAGTGACCTGCGACGAGAACGTGTTCCTGCTGACCGAGAACCAGTCGACCTACATCCCGATCGCCTCGGTTCACCGCCTGCGCAACCCGGGCAAGATCCCGCTCGAGCTGATCGAAGTTCAATCGGGCAGCTACCTGGGCGAAGACGACATCGAGCGCTTCGAAGACATCTACGGCCGCTCCAGCGCTACCCCGGTTGGCGTTTCCGTGAAGTCCATCACTCAGTAACTGCAGGAACCGGGCCGGCCATCCGGCCAGGCCCGGGAACCAGGTCAACAAGAGGCCCCGCGCCAAGCCCCCTGTGGCTTGCCGCGGGGCCTTTTGCGTTACACTGGCGGCCTGTTTTTCGAAGGAGCGGGCGCATGCTCACCCACCTGGATTCCCAAGGCCGCGCCAACATGGTGGACGTCACCGCCAAGGCCGTCACCGAGCGCGAGGCCATCGCCGAGGCCCGCGTGCGCATGCAGCCGGCCACCCTGCAGATGATCGTCGAAGGTGCTCATCCCAAGGGCGACGTGTTCGCCGTAGCCCGCATTGCTGGCATACAGGCGGCGAAGAAAACCAGTGACCTCATTCCCCTCTGCCATCCCCTGATGCTTACCAGCGTGAAGGTAGAGCTGAGCGGGGAGGGCGCCGACACCGTGCTGATCCGGGCCCGCTGCAAGCTGGCGGGCCAGACCGGTGTGGAAATGGAAGCGTTGACGGCCGCGAGCATCGCAGCGCTGACCATCTACGACATGTGCAAGGCCGTGGACAAGGGCATGGTGATCGAAGCCGTGCGGCTGCTTGAAAAGCGCGGTGGCAAAAGTGGGGATTTTCAGGCGGCGCCACTATGAAGCTGACCGTGTTGTACTTCGCACGCTTCCGGGAAGCCATGGGGCGTGACGCTGAGCAGGTCGAGGGTGAGTTTCCTACCCTGGAAGCGCTCAGGGCCTTCCTGGTAAACAAGGGCGGGCATGACGTGCTGGCCGAGGCTAACCTCATGTGCGCCCGTAACGAGGAGCTGTGCAGCCTCGCAGAGCCGTTGCAGGACGGTGACGAGGTCGCTTTCTTCCCCACCGTTACCGGGGGCTGAGATGGCTATTCGTGTGTTGCCTACGGCCTTCGACCCGGGCTTGGAACTCAACGCAGTGCACCAGCGCCAGCTGGGCATAGGGGCGGTGGTGAGCTTCACCGGCTATGTGCGGGATTTCAACGACGGCAAGAACGTCGCCGGGCTGTTTCTGGAGCACTACCCGGGCATGACCGAAAAGGCGCTGGGTAGCATTGAGCGAGAGGCCCGGGAGCGCTGGCCGCTGTTGAACGTAGAGGTGATTCACCGGGTGGGCGACTTGCCTCCGGGAGAGCCTATCGTGTTCGTGGCCTGTGCCAGCGCCCATCGGCAGGCCGCGTTCGAGGCCTGCGAATTCATCATGGATTACCTGAAAACCCGAGCGCCGTTCTGGAAAAAGGAAACCACCCCCGACGGCCCCCGCTGGGTGGAAGGCCGCCATAGCGACCAGCAAGCCGCCGAGCGGTGGTGACCCTCAGGAGGCCCAGGCTGGGCTTCTGGCTTGGATGATGACTGTTGGCACCAGGCACCTGTAGGAAGCAACTGTCTTCGCGGTTTTCTTAAGCCCTTATTCGCGAGCTCCGCCTATGGCTCCGCCCGTCTTGTATGGTAGTACTTGAAGGGAGGAGGAGGGACAACGCCCGATTCTGACTGTTAGCCGCAGTACAGACCGTGGGAGATATCGCCCCTCCTCCTTTCACCCAAGCGCCGATAGAGAATGCTTTGGCTCGACCAACGATAGGAACAAGCTTGCGCCTCTGGGTGGCCCTTCAAGTGCTTCAGACCATATCCCGGAGATAAGCTCATGGCAATGCGCGCTTGCGTCTTACAACCGATCGTGGGCGTCGATGTCGCCAAGGCCGAACTGGTGATCTATCACGCTGCCGAAGAACAGCTCGTCACCATCCCCAATACCAAGGCCGCCATCAAGAAATGGCTCAAGGCGTTGCCAGCCAATGTGGCAGTCGCCATTGAAGCCACCAACATTTACCACCTTGAATTCTGCGACCTGGCACACGAATCGGGCTGCACTATTTACATGGTCGGCGGGTATGAACTCAGCCATTACCGTAAAGGGGTGGGTGTCCGTGCCAAAACCGACCCGCTGGACGCTCGGCTGTTGGCGCGCTACCTCAAGAACGAGGGCGATGACCTGCATCCCTGGGTGCCACCTACGCCGCTTTACCGCAGGCTGCTCAGCCTGTTTCGCCGGCGCGCCGCGTTGGTTGCCGCGCGAGTCGCCCTGGTACAGAGCTGGTCGAACGAGCCCCTGCTGAAAGCCGCGTTCGCAAGCCATGTGAAAGCGATGTTGAAGCTCGAAGCGCTGGTTGAGAAAACCATCAAGGACCTCCTCACGGAGGTCGGCTTGCTTGGTCAAATAAAACGCTGCATGAAAGTGGAAGGCATCGGGTTTCTGACTGCCGCCCGCCTGATGGCCAGCTTTCAGCGAGGCCACTTCAGAAGTTCTGATGCGTTCATCGCGTTTCTGGGAATCGACCTGCGTGTTTCGAGCTCCGGCCAGAAGGATGGCCGCCGCTCGTTAAGCAAGCGCGGCGACTCGGAAGTCCGCCGGTTGCTGCATAACGCGGCCATGGCAGCGAGCCGCACTGGCGCCTGGAAGGCCTGGTACGAAGCACGCAAGGCTCGAGGCTTCAGCACAACCGCAGCATTGGTGATGTTGGCGCGCAAGCTTGCCCGGGTAGTGTTCGCTTTGCTCAAGGACCAGAGTGAGTACCAGGCCAAAGCGGTGTAAAGGGTGAGGTAAGCCGCAAAGGGAATGAGCTCGGCGGTGCGCCAATTCACAGGCTTCGCCGGACGGCCGGCCCCCAGCTCCCACAGGGGCCGCGCTTGCCTTGCTGATAGGCCTGCCTTTGCCTTGGCGGGCGCAAGTGTGACCATGCGCGCGATATCGAAGTCGCCAGCGCGGGTGGAGCCTTGCGCCTGGATGGCAGGGACTTGCCGTTTGAAGCCCGGTTCATTCGAAGACAAGAGCTGCAAAAAACCTAGGCATCAACCATAGAATCTCCTACAGGATTCAGTTCAGTCTGTAGGAAGCGGGCGGAGCTCGCGAAAATGCTATTCGCGAGCTTCGCCCGCTTCCTACAAGTTTCGGCTTTTGCCCTGAACGCCGTTCAACCGCGCCGAGGCACCGGCTTTAGCAGCGTCTCCGGCGGCATTTCGCAGCTGATCTTCCTGCCGAGCAACGCCTCGATCCCTGGCAGCTGATAGCTGTCGTCTTCACCGGCAAAGCTCACGGAGATTCCGCTGGTGCCTGCGCGGCCGGTGCGGCCGATGCGGTGCACGTAGTCGTCCGCGTCTTCGGGCAGGGTGAAGTTGATCACGTGGCTGATGCCTTCGATATGGATGCCGCGGCCCGCTACGTCGGTGGCGACCAGCACCTTCACCTGCCCCGCGCGAAACGCTTCCAGCGTTTTGATGCGCTTGTGCTGAGGCACGTCCCCGGACAGCTGCGCGGCATTCACGCCATCGCGTACCAGGCGTTCCTCGATGCGGCGCACTTCGTCCTTGCGGTTGGCGAACACCATCACCCGGTCCCAGCCTTCGCTGTTGATCAGGTTGTACAGCAGCTTGTACTTGTCGCTGCCAGCCACGGCGTACACGTGCTGTTCCACGGTGTCGCTGGCAACCTGTTCGGGCTCGATCTCGACGATGGCCGGGTCTACGGTCCACTGACGCGCCAGGTTCATCACGTCTTCGGTGAACGTGGCAGAGAACAGCAGCGTCTGGCGTTCGCTCTTGGGGGGGGTCTGCCGGATGATCTGGCGAACCTGAGGGATAAAGCCCATGTCGAGCATGCGGTCGGCTTCGTCCAGCACCATCACTTCGACCATGTCCAGATGCACTTCGCCACGCTGGTTGAAATCCA
Source organism: Pseudomonas sp. 3MAES_34.3B (assembly GCF_058145875.1). NCBI lineage: Bacteria > Pseudomonadati > Pseudomonadota > Gammaproteobacteria > Pseudomonadales > Pseudomonadaceae > Pseudomonas > Pseudomonas sp. 3MAES_34.3B. The sequence continues at coordinate 828,985 of NZ_CM176960.1, forward strand.
ACAGGCGGCCGGGGGTTGCCACCAGAATGTCGCAATAGCGGGACTCGAGCTGCTTGAGCTGCTTGTCGAAATCCATCCCGCCTACGAAGGTCATCACGTTCAGCCCGGTATAGCGCGTGAGCTCGGCGGCATCCTTGGCGATCTGCACCACCAGCTCGCGGGTAGGCGCGATGATCAGCGCCCGCGGTTCGCCCATGTAGCGTTCGGCTGGCGGCGGCGTTTGCAGCAGCTGGCTGATGGTGGAAATCAGAAAGGCCGCGGTTTTACCGGTACCGGTTTGCGCTCGGCCGATGGCGTCGCGGCCCTTGAGCGTATAACCGAGTACCTGGGCCTGGATCGGCGTGCAGTAGGGGAAGCCCAGGTCGTGGATGGCGTGCATCAGTTCTGCACGCAGGGGGAAGTCATGGAAGCGGGTTTTGCCTTCTTGAGGCTCGACCTGAAAATCCTCGGGTTTCCATTGCACCACCGGCTTGGGTTTGGGCGCAGGTTTGCGTTCGCGGCGCGGGCGTTCGGCAGTAGCGGCGGCAGGTTCACCCGCCGGCGCCTCGGTGGCGCGCGGTGCCCGTGCCGGCTTGGGCACAGGGGCGGAGGCTGCGGAAGGGCGAGGCGTATGAATCTCAGCAGGCGAAGCGGGCGCGGCGGCGAGTGGCTCAGCCTCGCTTTTGCCGAACATTTTCTTGAGTGCTTTGAGCACGGTCATCTCGTCATTAATTGTAAGGAATGGTTCGCTGGCAGTGTAATGCAAGAATCGGGCGCGGCGTAGTGCCGCGCTCGGGCAGGCTTAACCCAGCCGGGCCTTCAGCCAGGCCGCGATGTCACGAATTTCTGCTTCGATCACCGCGTGTTCCATCGGGTATTCCTTCCAGGTCGCCGTCACGCCAGCATCCTGTAGCCGGTCATGGGCTGCGCGGCCCATTTCCCGGATGACCACGCCGTCCTGGGTACCATGCAGGTTAAGCACAGGAATGGCCTGCTGAACGGTCGTCAGCGTAAGTACGTCGCCGAAGCTCGGTGCGTAGGTAGACAACGCCATCACTCCAGCCAACATGCGGGATTGTTCAACGAACGCCGTGTGCAACACCACCGCACCACCCTGCGAGAAGCCAGCCAGCACGATGCGCTCATCGGCGATGCCCTTGGCGTTCTCGTCGTCCATCAGGGCAAGGACAGTGGCGGCGGAGGCATCCAGCTGGTCGCGATTGATGGCCCGTGCCGGGCTCATGGCCAGGATGTCATACCAGCTGGGCATCATATAGCCGCCATTGATCGTCACCGCCTGTACAGGCGCTTGCGGCAGCACGAAGCGGGTTGTGGGCAAAACCTGCTGAAGCAGCTGGGCGACAGGCTGGAAATCGAAGCGGTCTGCCCCCAGTCCGTGCAACCAGATTACACAGGCGTCGGCGGGTTGGGTGGGCTCAAGGATCAGGGTTTCGCTCATCGGCGCTCCTTTTTGGTGCGGGTTGATTCGAAAGAGTGCGTGCTTTCGGGGCGGGGTGTGGCATTTTGCTAATAAAACGTCGCGTGGGTGAAACTTTCCTGCTTGACGCTAACTGAATCGCTTATGCGTGGCGGTATGGTACGCGCTTTGCTAAACCTATGGTGCGAACGAAGACGCGCCCGCTACCGGTAACACCTGCGGTTGGGGGAAGGGGCTTGCTTGCCGGGCAAAGTATCCGGCATTCGGGCTCCGTCGCAGGCACGAGCGCTTTTCCACGCACTTGCAGGTTACCCCGCTCGACCCAAAACGAAGCCAGCACGGGTTGAGGTCGCCTCACAAAGGTGCGGGTAACACTAGCTCGGACACAACAAGAGCCCATTGGAGGTTTGAATGAAGATGTTGAAATCCACCCTGGCAGTACTGACCACCGCGGCCCTGTTCGGTGCCAGCGGGTTTGCTCAGGCAGGGGCCACCCTGGACGGCGTAAAGAAAAAAGGCTTCGTCCAGTGCGGCGTGAGCGACGGCTTGCCGGGCTTTTCCGTGCCTGACTCCACTGGCGTGATCAAGGGTATCGACGCCGATGTGTGCCGCGCCGTTGCTGCCGCAGTGTTCGGTGATGCCAGCAAGGTCAAGTTCAGCCAGCTGAACGCCAAGGAGCGTTTCACCGCGCTGCAGTCCGGCGAAATCGACGTACTGTCGCGCAACACCACCTGGACCAGCTCCCGCGACGCGGGCATGGGCATGATCTTCGCCGGTGTGACCTACTACGACGGCGTTGGCTTCCTGGTGAACAACAAGCTGGGCGTGAAAAGCGCCAAGGAACTGGACGGCGCAACCATCTGCATCCAGGCCGGCACCACCACCGAGCTCAACGTTTCGGACTACTTCCGTTCCAATGGCCTGAAGTACACCCCGATCACCTTCGACACCTCCGACGAATCGGCCAAGTCGCTGGAAAGCGGCCGCTGCGACGTACTTACCTCCGACAAGTCCCAGCTCTACGCACAGCGCTCCAAGCTGGCCACCAAGGCTGACTTCATCGTGCTGCCGGAAACCATTTCCAAAGAGCCCCTGGGCCCGGTTGTCCGCAAGGGCGACGACGAATGGCTGAACGTGGTCAAGTGGAGCCTCTTCGCGATGCTCAACGCCGAGGAAGCCGGCGTTACCTCGAAGAACGTGGAAGAGCAGGCCAAGTCGACCAAAAACCCGGACATCGCCCGTTTGCTCGGCGCTGACGGCGAATACGGCAAGGACCTCGGCCTGCCGAAGGACTGGGTTGTGCAGATCGTGAAACAAGTGGGCAACTACGGCGAGATCTTCGAGAAGAACCTGGGCAAGGGTTCGCTGGAGATCGACCGTGGCATGAACGCACTGTGGAACAACGGCGGGATCATGTACGCACCTCCAGTGCGTTGATCGCCGTACGCCGGCGCTTTATGGCCGGCGTAGCGAAGGCAGGATGCAAACCAGGGCAGGCGCAGGACGCGGTGAATTCGCGGCAGCGCCTGCCTTGGCATTTCCAGCCAGCCTTGGGCACCAGACCGCTGTATCGACCGTTTCACTCCGGGGCATTTCATGCAAAAACACATCGGCGCACCCAGCGCTAAAACCGGGCGGTTTTCCCTGACCGACCCACGCGTGCGTGCGTGGGTATTCCAGATCATCACTGTATTGGCCGTGGTTTCGCTCGGCTGGTACCTGTTCGACAACACCCAGACCAACCTGCAGCACCGTGGCATTACCTCGGGCTTCGGCTTCCTGGAACGCAGCGCCGGCTTCGGTATCGCGCAGCACCTGATTCCTTATGTGGAATCGGACACCTATGCACGCGTGTTCCTCATCGGCCTGCTCAACACCTTGTTGGTGACGTTCATAGGCATCGTGCTCGCCACGCTGCTGGGCTTCGTGGTGGGTGTGGCTCGGTTGTCCAACAACTGGATGATCAGCAAGCTGGCAACGGTGTATATCGAAGTTTTCCGTAATATCCCGCCGCTGCTGCAGATCCTCTTTTGGTACTTCGCGGTCTTTCTGACGCTGCCGGGCCCTCGTGGTGGTATCAACATCGCGGACAGCTTCTATATCAGCAACCGCGGCCTGAACATGCCGGGCGCCATAATGGGCGAAGGCTTCTGGGCATTCGCCGTTGCCGTCGTCGTCGCACTGGTGGCGATTTTCGCCATGGTCCGCTGGGCCAACCGCCGTTTCGAAGCCACCGGCCAACCGTTCCACAAGTTCTGGACCGGCCTTGCCATCATCGTGGTGGTTCCCGGCCTGGCCATGCTGGTGTTCGGCGCGCCGTTCCATTGGGAGGTCCCCACCCTGCGTGGGTTCAACTTTGTGGGCGGCTGGGTGATGATCCCGGAGCTGCTGGCGCTTACCTTGGCGCTCACGGTGTACACCGCTGCGTTCATTGCCGAAATCGTGCGCTCGGGCATCAAGTCGGTCAGCCACGGTCAGACCGAAGCCGCCCGCTCGCTGGGCCTTCGCAACGGCCCCACGCTGCGCAAGGTGATCATTCCACAAGCCTTGCGGGTGATCATTCCTCCATTGACCAGCCAGTTCCTGAACCTGGCCAAGAACTCCTCGCTGGCCGCCGGTATCGGCTACCCGGAAATGGTCTCGCTGTTTGCCGGCACCGTGCTGAACCAGACCGGCCAGGCCATCGAAGTCATCGCCATCACCATGAGCGTGTACCTGGCTATCAGCATCAGCATTTCGCTGCTGATGAACTGGTACAACAAGCGCATCGCGCTGATCGAGCGATAGGGACCTGCATATGACTACTCATGTTTTCAAGCCCGACCAGCCGCCACCCGTGAAAGCCGTAGGTGCCGTCGCCTGGATGCGCGCCAACCTGTTTTCCGGCTGGTTCAATACCCTGCTCACGCTGCTTGCCCTGTACCTCATCTGGCTGATCGTGCCGCCCGTGCTTAGCTGGGCGATCTTCGATGCCAACTGGGTGGGCACCGTTCGCGAAGACTGCACCAAAGCCGGCGCGTGCTGGGTGTTCATCGAACAGCGGATCGGCCAGTTCATGTATGGCTACTACCCCTCCGCGCTGCGCTGGCGCGTAGACCTCACGGTGTGGCTGGCCGTGATCGGGGCGGCGCCGTTGTTCATTCCCAAGGTGCCGAAGAAGGTCAAGTACGGGATCACCTTCCTGATCCTGTACCCGATCATTGCCTGGTGCCTGTTGCACGGCGGCGTATTCGGCCTGGCTACTGTGCCCACCAGCCAGTGGGGCGGCCTGATGCTCACGCTGGTGATCGCCACGGTCGGCATCGCCGGCGCCTTGCCGCTGGGCATCATCCTGGCGCTGGGCCGGCGCTCCAAGATGCCGGCGGTGAAGGTGGTGTGCGTGACCTTCATCGAGTTCTGGCGCGGCGTGCCGCTGATTACCGTGCTGTTCATGTCCTCGGTGATGCTGCCGTTGTTCCTGCCCGAAGGCATGAACTTCGACAAGCTGCTGCGGGCGCTGATCGGCGTGATCCTGTTCCAGTCCGCCTATGTGGCCGAGGTTGTGCGCGGCGGCATGCAGGCTATCCCCAAGGGCCAGTACGAAGCCGCTTCCGCCATGGGCCTGGGCTACTGGCGCAGCATGGGCCTGGTGGTGCTCCCGCAGGCGCTCAAGCTGGTGATTCCCGGCCTGGTGAACACCTTCATTGCGCTGTTCAAGGACACCAGCCTCGTCATCATCATTGGCCTGTTCGACCTGCTCAACAGTGTCAAGCAAGCCGCCGCCGATCCCAAATGGCTCGGTATGGCCACCGAGGGCTATGTATTCGCCGCCTTGGTGTTCTGGATTTTCTGTTTCGGCATGTCCCGCTACTCCATACATCTGGAGCACAAGCTGGACACCGGTCACAAGCGCTAAGCGTCAGGAGAGAACATGAACGACCCCATCAAGCAACCCGCCGGCGCTGAAGGCATTATTCGCATGACCGGTGTGAACAAGTGGTACGGCCAGTTCCACGTGCTCAAGGACATCAACCTCAACGTGCGCCAGGGCGAGCGTATCGTGCTGTGCGGCCCGTCGGGCTCGGGCAAGTCGACCACCATCCGCTGCATCAACCGGCTGGAAGAACACCAGCAGGGCAGCATCGTGGTAGATGGCGTAGAGCTGACCAACGACCTCAAGCAGATCGAGGCGATCCGCCGGGAAGTGGGCATGGTGTTCCAGCACTTCAACCTGTTCCCGCACCTGACCATTCTGCAGAACTGCACCCTGGCGCCTATGTGGGTGCGCAAGATGCCCAAGCGCCAGGCCGAGGAAATCGCCATGCATTACCTGGAGCGCGTGCGCATCCCGGAGCAGGCGCACAAGTTCCCCGGGCAGCTGTCCGGTGGCCAGCAGCAGCGGGTGGCGATTGCTCGCGCGCTGTGCATGAAGCCCAAGATCATGTTGTTCGACGAGCCTACCTCCGCGCTGGACCCGGAAATGGTGAAAGAAGTGCTCGATACCATGATCGGCCTGGCCGAAGACGGCATGACCATGCTGTGTGTAACCCACGAAATGGGCTTTGCGCGCACCGTGGCCAACCGGGTGATTTTCATGGACAAGGGCGAGATCGTTGAACAGGCCGCGCCGGACGACTTCTTCGATCGCCCGCAAAGCGACCGTACGCGGTTGTTCCTGAGCCAGATCATTCACTAAATTACGGCGTAAGCTTTACCCTTGTAGGAAGCGCCGGATGGCCGGCCCCGCCGCTTCCTACAAAGTGAACACTGCCGTGCCTGGAACCTCCTTTTTTCAGGAAAGTTTTGACCAGTTGATCCACTTCCTTTGGCAAGCGTAAAGTGCTGGGCTGTTTGTATCTAAATAAATCTGCCCAGCCGAGCCTTGTATGCCTGCCGACACCCCTACGCCTGACGCCGCCACTGCCCAGGCGCATTCCATTTCTTCCACGCGCGGGCGTGCCGCCCTATTGATCGGCGCGCTGGTAATGGTCGCGCTTAACCTGCGCCCTGCGTTGTCGAGCTTGTCCCCGCTGTTGCATCGGGTGTCTGAAGATCTTGGGCTCAGCGCGGCCGTGGCCGGGTTGCTCACCACCTTGCCGGTATTCTGCTTGGGCTTATTCGCGCCATTGGCGCCTTTGCTGGCTCGCCGTTTCGGCCCTGAACGCACCGTTGGCGGGATATTGCTCCTGCTGGCTGCGGGCATTGTGCTGCGTACCCAGTTCGGCGTCACCGGGCTGTTTGCCGGCAGCGTCGTGGCTGGGGCCAGTATCGGCATTATCGGGGTGCTGCTGCCTGGCATCGTCAAACGGGACTTTCCAGCCCATGCCGGCACCATGACCGGCGTGTACACCATGGCCCTGTGCCTGGGGGCGGCACTGGCGGCCGGCTCGAGCGTGCCATTGAGCGAGGCATTCGGCGACAGCTGGCGCCTGGGCCTGGGCGTGTGGCTGGTGCCGGCGCTTATCGCCGCGATCGCCTGGTTTCCACAAACCCGTTCCAGCCAGCACGCGCGGCGCGCCGCTTACCGGGTGAAAGGGCTGCTGCGCGACCCGCTCGCGTGGCAGGTCACGCTGTTCATGGGGCTGCAGTCTTCGCTGGCATACATCGTGTTCGGCTGGTTGCCGTCCATCCTGATCGACCGCGGCCTGTCCGCCGCCGAGGCAGGGTTGGTAACGTCCGGCTCGATCATCGTGCAACTGGCCAGTTCGCTCAGCGCACCTTGGCTGGCAACCCGGGGGAGGGACCAGCGCCTGGCTATTCTTGTTGTGATGGGCTTGAGCCTGGTGGGGTTGTTCGGCTGCCTGTACGCACCATTGAGCGGCCTGTGGGGCTGGGCCGTGGTGCTCGGCCTGGGGCAGGGCGGGGTATTCGCCGTGGCGCTTACGCTGATTGTGCTGCGCTCACCGGATGCCCATGTCGCCGCCAGCCTTTCGGGCATGGCCCAGGGCTTCGGTTATACGCTCGCTTCCATGGGCCCGCTGGCGGTTGGGGTTGTGCATGACCTTACCGGCGGCTGGTCGGCGATGGGCTGGGTGTTCGGGGCGATCGGCCTGGGTGCGACCGTTGCGGGCATGGGCGCCGGGCGGGCTCGGCTGGTGGCGGTACGCAGCGAGCGCATCGATGGCTGAGGCCGCAATCGCGCCGTGGTTCGTTTACCTGGTACGGGCAGCCAATGGGGCCTTGTACTGCGGCATTTCCAACGACCCTCACAAGCGCTTCGCCGCGCACCAGAGCGGCAAGGGTGCCCGCTTCTTTCGGTCCAGCCCCGCAGTCGCGCTGGTCTATATCCACCCCTGTGAAGAGAAAGGCGAGGCGCTGCGAACCGAACGCGCCATCAAGCGGCTGCCCAAGCGCGTAAAGGAAGCCATGGCCCTCTCCTGGCAAAGCGGCCATAGCCCGGGCGAATGACAGCGGATCACGAGAGGTGGGTAGGCTTGCAGGTGCAGTAGCGCTAAGCTGAACCACCTCACACCTGCCTGGATGTCGCAATGACTGCACCGATCCTGCACCACTACCCAACGTCTCCCTTTGCCGAGAAAACCCGCCTGATGCTGGGGTTCAAGGGCCTTGCCTGGCACTCGGTCATCATCCCGCCGATGATGCCCAAGCCAGACCTCATGCCCCTTACCGGCGGTTACCGGAAAACGCCAGTACTGCAGATTGGTGCCGACGTGTATTGCGACACCGCTTTGATTGCACGCCAGCTGGACAAGCTGCAGCCAACCCCTGCGCTGTTCCCCAAGGGCAAGGAAGCGGTAGTGGCAACGTTCGCCGGTTGGGCGGACTCAGTAGTGTTCCAGCACGCTGTCAGCTTTGTGTTCCAGCCGGAATCCGCCGCCATGCGCTTCTCGCGTTTCACCGAGGAGCAACGCAATGCGTTCCTCGCCGACCGTGCGCGGCTGTTCAGTGGTGGCACCGCCAGCCGTTTGCCGATCGAAACCGCTCGCCATCAGTGGCCGGTAATCATCGGTCGCGTGGAGGAGCAACTGAGCGCGGGCGGTGACTTCCTGTTCGGCGAGCCCAGCTATGCAGACTTTGCCCTTGCGCATACCTTGTGGTTCTTGAAAGGCACACCGGTGACCTCCGGCCTGGTGGACAGCTACCCGAACGTCTCGGCGTGGCTCCAGCGCGTGCTTGCCATCGGCCATGGCACGCCCACCGAACTGAGCAGCGCCGAAGCGCTTGAGATCGCCAAGGCCGCCACGCCGGCCACCTTCGCCGAGATCGACTTCGTGGACCCAAGTGGCTTCAAGGCAGGCGACAAGGTAAGCGTTGCAGCCACCGATTACGGCGTGGACGCCGTTGCCGGTGAGCTGGTGTACTGCGACCGCGAGGAAATCGTAGTGCGCCGTGAGGATGAACGTGCAGGCATTGTGCACGTGCACTTCCCGCGGATGGGGTTTGCCATCAAGGCTTGAAGCCGGTTCGGGGGCTGTGCCCCCTCCTACAAGGACCAGCGATAGCCCGGGAACGGAGGGATTAATCCTTCCTGCGCTTGAGCTGGTCCGTCAGTTGCGTGGGCAGGCCCTTGATGGTCAGGGTGCCAGCCGCCTCGTCGTATTCGATCTTGGAGCCCAGCAAGTGGGCTTCGAAGCTGATGGACAGCCCTTCGGCCCGGCCGGTGAACTTGCGGAACTGGTTCAGGGTGCGTTTATCCGCCGGAATCTCCGGAGACAGGCCGTAATCCTTGTTGCGGATGTGTTCATAGAAGGCACGCGGGCGGTCTTCGTCGATCAGCCCGGACAGCTCTTGCAGTTCCACGGGCTCGCCCATGCGGGTCTGGCTGGTGGCGTAGTCGACTAGCGTCTTGGTTTTCTCGCGGGCGGCTTCTTCGGGCAGGTCTTCGCTTTCCACATAGTCGCTGAAGGCCTTGAGCAGGGTGCGGGTTTCACCCGGGCCGTCTACCCCTTCCTGGCAACCGATGAAGTCCCGGAAGTAGTCCGAGACCTTTTTGCCGTTCTTGCCCTTGATGAACGAGATGTACTGCTTCGATTGCTGGTTGTTCTTCCATTCGGACAGGTTGATCCGGGCCGCCAGGTGCAGTTGGCCCAGGTCCAGATGGCGGGACGGCGTTACATCCAGTTCTTCAGTCACCGCCACGCCATCGCTATGGTGCAGCAAGGCGATGGCCAGGTAATCCGTCATGCCCTGGTTATAGTGGGCGAACAACACATGCCCGCCCACGGACAGGTTGGACTCTTCCATGAGCTTTTGCAGATGTTCCACCGCAACACGGCTGAAGGCGGTGAAATCCTGCTCCTCTTCGAGGTAGGCTTTTAGCCAGCCGCTGAAGGGGTAGGCGCCGGACTCGGCATGGAAAAACCCCCATGCCTTGCCCTGCTTGGCGTTGTAGCTTTCGTTGAGGTCGGCGAGCATGTCGTCCAGCGCCTGGGTATGCTCCAGCGCCTGGTCACGGGCATGCAGCACGGCGGGGGTGCCGTCGGGCTTTTTGTCGATCAGGTGAACAATGCAATGACGGATCGGCATGGACGTCTCTGGAATAGCGGAAAAACGCCAAGTGTACCGTAAGTGCCAAGGCGGGGGAGTGACGCCCTTGAGCAACTGTGTGCTGCGACACTCTGTCGCCGGCCCTGCGATTTTTGCCTGTTTTTTAGCCAAAACCCCAATAAACACGAATATTTACCGCCATAGTGGCGGATATTTATCTGGCTCTGTGCTAGTTTTGCCGGCTCTTGCGCTGGTGCGCCAACGGCTTGGCTCGATGGCCCCGGCGTTAGCCCACTTATCAGTGGCCGTCAGCGCGAACCAAACACCGCGATGGGCATCTACATTGCCGATTGGCGTGGCTGTACCCCATGCGCCGGGCCCCACGAGGGCCGGTTTGACGGCTGACGTTGCTCTGGCAACCCATACGAATTTGAAAGGGAAGGAACACCACAATGGCACTTACCAAAGACCAACTGATCGCTGACATCGCCGAAGCCGTAGACGCACCCAAGGCCACCGCCAAGAACGCGCTCGAGCAACTCGGCCAGATCGTTGCCGACCAGCTGGAAAACGGCAGCGAAATCACTCTGCCGGGTATCGGCAAGCTGAAAGTTACCGAGCGTCCTGCACGCACTGGCCGTAACCCATCCACCGGTGCTGCCATCGAAATCGCTGCAAAGAAAGTCGTAAAGTTCGTGCCTGCCAAGGTGCTGACCGACGCTATCAACAAGTAAGTTGAGCGTTGCGAAGAAAACCGCGCCCTGAGCGCGGTTTTTTTTCGCCGGTAATTACGCTTTACCTGGCGCGATGCCGTGCCTGCGCTGCTCTGGTGTCTGGAATGTCCATGCCAGGAAGCGGCTCTGCTTCTGTCCCTGGCCCATGGCAACCACCCGGGTATCCAGCGCACCCGCCCGGGCGACACGTGCCTGCAGCGGCGGGAGGTTGCCTGCCTTGGACACCAGGCAGGTGAACCAGCCGATACGTTGCCCACAGGCGACGCTTTCATCGATCAGCTGGCTCACGAAGCGGATCTCGCCGCCTTCACACCATAACTCGTTCTGCTGCCCGCCGAAGTTGAGCACCGGCAATTTGCGGCTGGGGTCAGCCTTGCCCAGCGCGCGCCATTTACGCTGGCTCCCGGCGATCGCTTCCGCAGGGCTGGCATGGAAGGGCGGGTTGCACAGGGTCACCGCGAAGCGTTCCTCAGGCAGCAGCAACCCTTCCAGGATGTGCGCCGTTTGTGCCTGACGGCGCAGCTCGATGGCCTTGCTCAGCTTGTTGGCCTGGACGATGGCGTGCGCCGACCCCAGCGCCACCGGGTCGATATCCGAACCTACAAAGCGCCAGCGGTAATCCAGATGGCCCAGCAGGGGGTAAATGCAGTTGGCCCCGGTGCCGATGTCCAGCGCACGCACCTGCACGCCGGTGGGCAGGGCACCGCCCTGATCCTGGGCGAGCAGGTCGGCTACGCCGTGCACATAATCGGCCCGGCCTGGCACGGGCGGGCACAGATAACCTTCCGGGATGTCCCAGAACGCGATGCCGTAGAGGGATTTGAGCAGGGCACGGTTGAAGACCCGCACGGCGGCCGGGTCGGCGAAGTCGATGCTTTCCTTGCCGTAAGGGTTAAGAATGACGTACTTGCTCAACTCAGGCGTGCCCTGAATCAAGCGCGGGAAATCATAACGGCCTTGATGCCGGTTACGGGGATGAAGCGTTGGTTTCATTGATACGCCCGCTGAAAAAAGTGCGCGGCGGGTGCGCTTTCACACAAAGGTGAAGTGCACCCGCCGCGACGAGGGCATCAGAGCGCGCTGATACGGGCGTGCTGATCAGCCAGTTTGGCCAGGGCCTGTTCCGCCTCGGCCAGCTTGGCGCGTTCCTTGTCGATCACCGCAGGCGGTGCTTTATCCACGAAGGACGCGTTGGACAACTTGCCGCCCACGCGCTGGACCTCGCCCTGAAGGCGCTGGATTTCTTTGTTCAGGCGCCCCAGTTCGGCGTCCTTGTCGATCAGCCCGGCCATGGGTACCAACACTTCAAGGTCACCCACCAGCGCGGTTGCGCTCAGCGGGGCCTCATCGGTGGCTTCCAGCACGGTGAAGGCTTCGATCTTCGCCAGCTTGCGCAGCAGGTGCTGGTTTTCCTCGAGGCGGCGACGATCCTCGGCGCTGGCGTTTTTCAGGTACAGGTGCAAAGGCTTGCCAGGGCCGATGTTCATCTCGCCACGGATGTTACGCACACCCAGCATCAGCTCCTTGACCCACTCGATGTCACGCTCGGCGGCTTCGTCGATGCGCTCCTCGTTTGCGACCGGCCAGGGCTGCAACATGATGGTCTGGCCGGTTGCGCCAGCGAGAGGTGCCAGGCGCTGCCAGATCTCCTCGGTGATGAACGGCATGAACGGGTGCGCCAGGCGCAGCGCGACTTCCAGCACCCGTACCAGCGTGCGGCGGGTGCCACGCTGGCGCTCTACCGGGGCGGTCTCGTCCCACAGCACGGGCTTGGACAGCTCCAGGTACCAGTCACAGTACTGGTTCCAGATGAACTCATACAGGGCCTGGGCCGCCAGGTCGAAGCGGAACTGGTCCAGCTGCCGGGTGACTTCGGCTTCGGTACGCTGCAGCTGGGAGATGATCCAGCGATCGGCCAGCGAGAGCTCGAACGCCTCGCCGTTCTGGCCGCAATCCTCGCCCTTGTCCAGCACGTAGCGGGCGGCGTTCCAGATCTTGTTGCAGAAGTTGCGGTAACCCTCGACCCGGCCCATGTCGAACTTGATGTCGCGGCCCGTGGACGCCAGCGAGCAGAAGGTGAAACGCAAGGCGTCGGTGCCGTAGCTGTCGATCCCCTCGGGGAATTCGGCACGGGTTTGCTTGGCGATCTTGTCGGCCAGCTTGGGCTGCATCAGGCCACTGGTACGTTTGTCCAGCAGTGCGTCCAGCGTAATGCCGTCCACGATGTCCAACGGGTCCAGCACGTTGCCCTTGGACTTGGACATCTTCTGGCCCTGGCCGTCGCGTACCAGGCCGTGCACGTACACGGTTTTGAACGGGACCTGTGCCGTGCCGTCGGGGTTTTTCACCAGGTGCATCGTCAGCATGATCATCCGGGCGACCCAGAAGAAAATGATGTCGAAGCCGGTGACCAGCACGTCGGTGGGGTGGAAGGTTTTGAGGAACTCGGTCTGCTCTGGCCAGCCCAGCGTGGAGAACGTCCACAGGCCGGAACTGAACCAGGTGTCCAGTACGTCGTTGTCCTGCTCCAGCTTTACGTCCGCGCCCAGGTTATGGCGCTCGCGCACTTCGGCTTCGCTGCGCCCTACATACACCTGGCCGCTTTCGTCGTACCAGGCCGGTATCCGGTGGCCCCACCAGAGCTGGCGGCTGATGCACCAGTCCTGAATGTCGCGCATCCAGGAGTAGTACATGTTCTCGTACTGCTTGGGCACGAACTGGATGCGGCCGTCTTCCACCGCAGCGATGGCCGGCTCGGCCAATGGCTTGGTAGACACGTACCACTGGTCCGTCAGCCACGGCTCGATCACCGTGCCGGAACGGTCACCTTTCGGCACCTTGAGGGCATGGTCATCCACGCTTACCAGCAAGCCGGCCGTGTCGAAGTCGGCAACGATGCGCTTGCGGGCTTCGAAGCGATCCAGCCCAGCGTAGGCCGCAGGCAGTTCGGTGGCGATCTGGTCGTTGACCGAACCGTCGAGGTTGAAGGCCTGCAGCGCTGGCAGTACCTGCGCGCTCTTGTCGAAAATGTTGAGCAGGGGCAGGTTGTGCCGCTTGCCCACTTCATAGTCGTTGAAATCGTGGGCGGTGGTGATCTTCACGCAACCGGTGCCGAAGGCCGGGTCGCAGTAATCGTCGGCGATGATCGGAATGCGCCGGCCCACCAGCGGCAGCTCGACGAATTTGCCGATCAGTGCCTGGTAGCGCTCGTCGCTCGGGTTCACGGCAACCGCCACGTCACCCAGCATGGTTTCCGGGCGAGTAGTGGCAACCACCAGGAACCCATTACCCTCAGCGGTAACCGCGCCGTCGGCGAGCGGGTAGCGCAGGTTCCACAGGAACCCCTTCTCGTCGTGGTTTTCCACTTCGAGGTCGGAAATGGCGGTGTGCAGCTTGGTGTCCCAGTTGACCAGGCGCTTGCCGCGGTAGATCAGGCCATCTTCGTGCAGGCGCACGAAGGCTTCCTTGACCGCTTCAGACAGGCCGTCGTCCATGGTGAAGCGCTCGCGCGACCAGTCCACCGAGGAGCCCAGGCGGCGGATTTGCCGGCTGATGTTGCCGCCGGATTCGTTCTTCCATTCCCACACCTTCTCCAGGAACGGCTCGCGCCCCAGGTCGTGGCGGCTCTGGCCTTTGGCTTCCAGCTGGCGCTCTACCAGCATCTGGGTGGCGATGCCGGCGTGGTCGGTGCCCGGCTGCCACAGGGTATTGCGGCCCTGCATCCGGCGGAAGCGAATGAGCGCGTCCATGATCGCGTTGTTGAAACCATGGCCCATGTGCAGGCTGCCGGTGACGTTCGGCGGCGGGATCATGATGGTGTATGGCTGGCCAGAGCCCTGGGGCGCGAAGTAGTTCTGCGCTTCCCAGGTCTGGTACCAGGACGTTTCGATGGCGTGCGGCTGGTAAGTCTTGTCCATGCGCGGCAGGGCCCTGTAAGGCAACGATTCGGAAAGCCGAACAGTATAACGGGAAGGGCGATTGTGTGTGTAGCGGGCGGCCGCGCCTGTGACCGAGGGTCAACGTGTAGAGCTTCAGTGTGCTGGCGGTTGATCCAGCAGCCGCTGCATGCGCGCCTCGAGCCGACGCTTGATCTCGGTCTCGATATGGGGCGCGAAGTCGTCGATCACGTCCTGCATGATCTTTCGAGCGGCCTCGCGCAATTCCAGGTCCAGATGAAGCAGCGTGTCCTGGCGGTTCTGCTCCGGCGTTGTCACGGCTGCTGGCGCGACTTCCACCAGTACCGGTACATCGGCCGTTTCCAGCTCGGGTTCATCGACCGCTTCGAACAACAGCGGGATGGCCTCGTGCTCAGGGCCGTCGATGGTCTCGGTAAGCACTGGCGGTTCCAGCGAATCGTCCCCCAGCAGGCGGCGGATCGACTCGAGGTCGTCCAGAAGTTGGGTGGAGTCGGGCAAAGGGGTTGGCTTATCCATCGAGGAAAACTCAAATACGCGTCAGGCGATGATCCTGCAGAGGATAGCCCTGTTCGCGATAGAAACGGAAATTGTCCCGGGCCTGGTCGCGCACGGGTGGGTCGGCGGTCACGATCTCCGCTACGCGCGCAAAACGCGCAACGAAGGGCGGCACTGCCAGGGTGAGATTGATCAGCAGCTCGCCACTGGCGTTGGCCGGCTCTCCAATGCCCAGGGTAACTGGCGCCAGGGACAGGTCATCCGCCTTGCTATGCGGCACGAAGCTTTCGCCCTTGAACGCCCACAACCGGGCATCGAGATCATCGCGCTGGCTTTCGTCAGTGCAATGCAGGTGCACCTGATGCCCGAGGCGCCAGGCTTTTTCGGCGAGCTTGCAGGCAAAATCCAGCCGCGCCGAGGCCAGCGGGCTGGGAAGAATGTAGAAGTCGACCTGGGTCATCGTTCACGTGCCTCCCCGGCGGCAGGTACCGCCGGGGGGAGCACCTCAGCCCGCGACGCGGTCGAGCAGGTATTGGGTAAGCAGTGGAACCGGGCGGCCCGTGGCGCCTTTATCCTTGCCGCCGCTGAGCCACGCCGTGCCGGCGATGTCCAGGTGCGCCCAGTCGTAGCTCTTGGCGAAGCGCGACAGGAAGCAGGCTGCGGTGATGGTGCCAGCCTTCGGGCCACCGATGTTGGCGATGTCGGCGAAGGGGCTGTCCAGTTGCTCCTGGTATTCGTCGAACAACGGCAGCTGCCAGGCGCGGTCGTCGGCGCGGCGGCCAGCGGACAGCAGGTCGGCGATCAGCCCGTCGTTGTTACCCAGCAGGCCGGACGTATGCCCGCCCAGCGCAACCACGCAGGCGCCGGTGAGGGTGGCCACGTCTACCACGGCCTTGGGCTTGAAACGCTCGGCGTAGGTGAGGGCGTCACACAGCACCAGGCGGCCTTCGGCGTCGGTGTTGAGGATTTCCACGGTTTGGCCGCTCATGGTTTCGACGATATCGCCGGGCCGGGTAGCCGTGCCGCTGGGCATGTTCTCGGCGCAGGCCATCAGGCACACCAGGTTGATTGGCAACTGCAGTTCCAGCACGGCGCGCAGGGTGCCGAACACGCTGGCGGCGCCGCACATGTCGAACTTCATTTCGTCCATGTTGGCGCTGGGCTTGATGCTGATGCCGCCGGTGTCGAAGGTGATGCCCTTGCCCACCAGCACATAGGGTTGCTCGCCCTTTTTGCCGCCCTGGTACTGGGCCACGATCAGGCGCGGAGGTTGCGCGCTACCCTGGGCCACGGCCAGGAACGAACCCATGCCCAACTGCTGCAGTTTTTTCTCATCGTGAACCTCGACCTTGAGGTTCTTGTGATCCTTGGCCAGGCCCTTGGCGAGTTCGCCGAGGAAGGTCGGGTGGCACACGTTGGGCGGCATGTTGCCCAGGTCCCGGGTGAGGCTCATGCCCAGCGCGATGGCGCGGGCGTGCTGCACGGCGCGCTCCACTTCGGCAGTGTCGGCCTTGGCGGTTACCAGGGTGATCTTCTGCAGGGCGCGGGGGTCGGCTTTCTTGCTCTTGTAGCGCTCGAACACATAGGTGGTGTCCAGCACGGTTTCGGCCAGCAGGCGAACCTTGCCGTAGGTGTCACGGTTGGTGACCGACACTTCATCCAGTGCCAGCGCGGCTTCGCTGCCGCCCAGGTTTTTCAGCACATTCATCGCAGCGGCTATGGCCTTGCGCCATGGGCGGTCCCCCAAGGCCTCTTTGCCCACGCCCAGCAGCAGCACGCGCTCGGCACGCAGGCCTGGCAGGCTGTGGAGCAGCAGGGTCTGGCCGGGCTTGCCTTCGAGGTCGCCGCGCTTGAGTACCGCGCTGATGGCGCCATTGCTTTGCTCGTCCAGCTTGCGGCCCACAGCGCCCAGGTTGCGGCCCTCGCTGACCGGCACCACCAGTGTTGCGGTCTTCAGCGTTTCGGCATTCACGCTTTTAACAAGCAGTTCCATTTAGCGTCCCCAATCAAAAGTTCGACTTCAACGCGGCGTGGCGCCACGTGCTTGCGCAGGCATAAGCACGCAGTTTGAGCCTGCGCGTCGGCCGCTGACAACCCCGTTGGCGCTCGCGAAGTGACAGCCACCCACATTCACAGGATAATGCGCGCACTTTTTCCGTCGGGCCTGGGGCGCAAGCCGCTCAGGCACATGGCCGCCAAGGCTGGTAACCCCGGAGTGTCTGGTTTGATCGTTTTCCGTTATCTCTCCCGTGAAGTACTGGTCACGCTCAGTGCTGTCAGCGCCGTGTTGCTTGTGATCATCATGAGCGGGCGCTTCATCAAATACCTGGCCCAGGCGGCTAGCGGTGCCCTGGATCCGGGTGTGCTGTTCCAGATCATGGGGTATCGCCTGCCGGGCTTCCTCCAGCTCATTCTTCCGCTGGGCCTGTTCCTGGGCATCCTGCTGGCGTATGGCCGGCTGTACCTCGAAAGCGAAATGACCGTGCTCTCGGCGACCGGCATGAGCCCGCAGCGCCTGCTTGGCATCACGATGGTTCCAGCGGCCGTGGTGGCGGTGGCGGTTGCCTGGCTCAGCCTTGGCCTGGCGCCCCAGGGGGTAGCGCGGGTAGCGCAGATTCTCAACCAGCAGGACGCGCTCACAGAGTTCGATACGCTGGTACCGGGCCGCTTCCAGATGCTGCGCGATGGCACCCGTGTCACCTATACCGAAGAACTCTCGGAGGACCGGGTGAACCTTGGCGGTGTATTCATTTCAGAGAAGCGCGCCTCCGAAGACGGCAAGAAGGACCGTGGCATTTCCGTGCTGGTGGCCGACAAGGGGCGCCAGGAAGTGGACCCCAACGGCAACCGCTACCTGATTCTGGAGAACGGCTACCGTTATGACGGTAACCCGGGCCAGCCAGACTACCGCGCGATCAAATACGACACCTACGGCGTGATGCTGCCCAAGCCGGAAGTGAGCGAAGAAATCAGCGAGCGCGAAGCTATCCCTACCGCCAGCCTCTTGGGGTCCAGTGAGTTGCGCGATCGTGCCGAGCTGCAGTGGCGCCTGTCACTGCCTCTGCTGGTGTTCATCGTGGCGCTGATGGCGGTGCCTCTGTCGAGGGTGAACCCGCGCCAGGGCCGTTTCCTCAAGTTGCTGCCGGCGATCCTCCTCTACATGGCGTACCTCACTATCCTCATTTCCGTACGCAGCGCGCTGGAAAAGGGCCGCATGCCCATCGGGATCGGCATCTGGTGGGTGCACGCGCTCTTCCTGGCGATCGGCCTGGGCATGATGGGCTGGCAGCCGTGGCGGCTTGCCCGCGCGCGCCAGCGTAGCCGGTCGGAGGTGGCGAAATGAGAAAGCTCGACGGTTACATCGGTCGCAGCGTCTTCGTCGCTATCCTGGCAGTGCTGGGGATCATCCTGGGCCTGGCGACACTGTTCGCGCTCATCGACGAACTGGGCGACCTGACCGATACCTACACCCTGGGCGACGCCGCCTGGTATGTGCTGCTCACGGCGCCACGCCGGTTATATGAGCTTCTGCCGATGTCGGCGTTGATCGGTTGCCTCATTGGCCTGGGCAGCCTGGCCAGCAGCAGCGAGCTGACCATCATGCGTGCGGCGGGTGTGTCGGTATCGCGCATCGTGTGGGCGGTGATGAAGCCCATGCTGGTGTTGATGGTGGCCGGCGTGTTGATCGGCGAGTACGTCGCGCCGCCGGCCGAAGACCAGGCGCAGGCCTCGCGTTCGCTGGCACAGGGTGGGGGCGATGCGCAAAGTGGCAAGCATGGCCTGTGGCATCGTCAAGGCAATGAATACATCCATATCAATACCGTGCAGCCTAACGGGTTGCTGTATGGCGTAACCCGTTACGAGTTCGATGACCAGCGCCACTTGCTTGAATCCAGTTTCGCCCGCAAGGCGGTCTACGATCAGGATCACTGGCAGCTCAGCGAAGTCACCACCACGCTGTTCAAGGGTGACCACACCGAAGTAGTGCCCGCCGATACTCTGCGCTGGGACGTGGCACTTACGCCGCAGTTGCTGAGCACTGTAGTCATGGCGCCTGAGTCCCTGTCGATTACAGGCCTGTGGGATTACATCCACTACTTGACCGCCCAGGGGCTGAACAACGGCAAGTACTGGCTGGCGTTCTGGACCAAGGTATTGCAACCCTTGGTAACCGCCGCACTGGTATTGATGGCGATCTCGTTCATTTTCGGGCCGCTGCGCTCGGTCACGCTGGGTCAGCGGGTGTTCACCGGCGTATTGGTGGGCTTCGTGTTCCGTATCGCTCAGGACCTGCTGGGGCCATCCAGCCTGGTATTCGGCTTCCCGCCGCTGTTGGCGGTGGCACTGCCCGCGGCTGTATGTGCCGTGGCCGGGGCCTGGTTGCTGCGCAGGGCGGGGTAGGGCTAAGGCGGGCCTGGCTGCTGTAGAGCAACGGGGCCGGCCATCCGGCGCAGCCGCAGGCGAAGCTCGCGAAAGGCACCTTGCACGAGTGAACCGGCATAAAAAAAGCCCCGGCTGTTTCCAGTCGGGGCTTTTTCATGCGAAGGGGATCAGGCTTCGGCTTGAACTTCGTCTGCCTGCATGCCTTTCTGGCCCTGCACAGCAACGAAGGTCACTTTCTGGCCTTCTTTCAGGCTTTTGAAGCCGTTGCCCTGGATAGCGCGGAAGTGTACGAACAGATCCGGACCGCTCTCAGGAGTGATAAAACCAAAACCCTTTTCGTCGTTAAACCACTTGACGGTACCGCTCTGACGCTGGCTCATATCTTATTTCCTTGAAGCTCAATATTAATGTCAGCTGCTTTCACAATGAAAGGTCGCTGTTGCTGGTTGCAGGAAAGTAAGAGACGTCGAACGGGTTGTAGCAAAGCTTAGCGCTACTGCCCAGGTCACGAACCATAGCGACCCATGCAAACACAGTCGAGATGACTCTACGCTAACTTCAGTTACAAAAACAAGCCCCGAAAACGCCTGCTTTTGTGCCTTTTTTCCCCCGCTTTTCGTGCTTGTTCCTGTTTATCCAGCATGACCGCTCAACCGTTATAACGGCTTGAAAATCAGCCTGCCTTGCTATGCAAACAACGTGCTAACAACATGCAAACACAGCGCCATGACGGCTTCGTTACACACGAAAAACGCCACGGCGCTATCCCCAGCTTAGCCGCGGAAATAACGCTGTGCCACAAAGGGCATCCGGGCAACTTTGACCGGTACCTTTTTGCCCCGCACCAGTGCCCACAGTTCGGTATCCAGCCCACTCAGGTGCGTGTCTACCCAGGCCATCGCCACTGGCGCGTTAAGTGTCGGGCCGAAGCCGCCGCTGCATACCTGCCCCACGGTTGTGCCATTGGCGTCCACAACTTCGGCGCCTTCACGCACCGGCATGCGTTCTTGCGGGAGCAGCCCCACCCGTTTGCGCGCCACGCCCTCTTTTTGCTGAGCATAAATGCGTTCAGCCCCAGGGAAGCCACCGGCGCGAGCGCCATCGGCCCGGCGCGCCTTGGAGATTGCCCATCCAAGGCTGGCTTCCACCGGTGTAAGGGTTTCGTTCATGTCGTGGCCGTACAGGCACAGGCCGGCTTCGAGCCGTAGCGAGTCCCGCGCGCCAAGGCCGATCGCTTGTACTTCGGGTTCGTCCAGCAGGCGACGCGCAAGGGTTTCGGCCTGTTCGGTCGGCACCGAAATTTCATAGCCATCTTCCCCGGTATAGCCCGAGCGGCTAACGAAGCAGTCGATGCCTGCCAGCTCCACGTGGGCAAACTGCATGAAGGTCATGCTCGCCACGGACGGTTGCAGGCGCGCCAGCACGTCCACCGCTTTGGGGCCTTGCAGGGCAAGCAAGGCGCGGGCTTCAAACAAAGGCTCGATGGTGCACTGGCCTTCCAGGTGCTGGCGAAGGTGCGCCAGGTCGGCGTGCTTGCAGGCGGCGTTCACCACAAGGATCAGTTCCTCGTCAGAAAGCCTGGCTACCATCAGGTCGTCGAGGATCCCACCCTGATCGTTGGTGAACACGGCATAGCGTTGAGTACCCACGGGCAGGTCGATGATGTCCACCGGCACCAGGGTTTCCAGCGCCGCCGCGACGTCTTTGCCCACGAGGCGGATCTGGCCCATGTGAGACACATCGAACAGCCCGGCCTGTTCGCGGGTATGCAGGTGCTCCTTGAGCACCCCGAGCGGGTATTGAACCGGCATCTCGTAGCCGGCAAAGGGCACCATCCGCGCGCCGAGTTCCAGGTGCAGGGCGTGCAGCGGGGTTTTCAACAGAACTTCAGACATCGGTGTGCTCCTTCTGCCGCGGCCTCGCCGTCAGCATTCGATAATGTTCACTGCCAGGCCGCCGCGAGCCGTTTCCTTGTACTTGCTCTTCATGTCGGCGCCGGTCTGGCGCATGGTGCGTATCACTTTGTCGAGCGATACGTGGTGTTGGCCGTCACCACGCAGTGCCATGCGCACAGCGTTGATCGCCTTGACCGAGCCCATGGCGTTGCGCTCGATGCACGGCACCTGCACCAGCCCCCCGATGGGGTCGCAGGTGAGGCCCAGGTTATGTTCCATGCCAATTTCCGCGGCGTTCTCTACCTGCTGCGGTGTACCGCCCATGACTTCGCACAAGCCGCCGGCAGCCATGGAGCAGGCCACGCCCACTTCGCCCTGACAGCCCACTTCGGCGCCGGAGATGGAAGCGTTCTCTTTATAGAGGATGCCGATGGCCGCAGCCGTAAGGAGGAAGCGGATCACACCGTCCTCATTGGCGCCCGGCACAAACCGCATGTAGTAATGCAGCACGGCGGGCACGATGCCGGCAGCGCCGTTGGTAGGCGCGGTGACCACACGCCCGCCGCTGGCGTTTTCTTCGTTCACGGCCAGCGCGTAGAGGTTGACCCAGTCAAGCACCGACAGGCTGTCGCGCAGGGCCGCCTCTGGATTGTTGCGCAGTTGCCGGTACAAGCCGGCGGCGCGACGCTTGACCTTCAGCCCGCCCGGGAGGATGCCTTCATTCTCACAGCCTGCCGCCACGCAGTGCTGCATCACTTGCCAGATGTGCAGCAGGCCGGCCCGGGTTTCGGCTTCGGGGCGCCAGGCCAGCTCGTTCGCCTGCATCACCTGGCTGATGGACAACTGCTCGCTGATGCAATGGGCCAGCAGTTGCTTGGCCATGGTGAAGGGATACGCCAGCACGGTCGTGTCCGCCACGATCCGGTCAGCCCCCGCCGCGTTGTCATCCACCACAAAGCCGCCACCCACGGAGTAGTACTCCCGGCTGCGGACTTGCAGGCCAGCGGCGTCGAAGGCACGGAAGATCATGCCATTGGGGTGGTAGGGCAGCGGCTTGCGGATCATCGCCAGGTGCTGCTTTTCGACGAAGGCGATTTCGTGCTCGCCCAGCAGGCGTAACCGGCCATTGGCGCGAATCGCCGCCAACCGAGGTTCGATGGCAGTGGTGTCTACCGTGTCCGGCTGCTCACCCTCAAGCCCCATCAGCACGGCTTTGTCGCTGCCATGGCCTTTGCCGGTGGCGCCCAGCGAGCCATACAGCTCTACTTTCACCTGAGCCACACTGGCGAGCAGGCCATCGCGGCGCAGCCCTTCGGCGAAGCGCACGGCCGCCCGCATGGGGCCGACCGTATGCGAGCTGGACGGGCCGATACCGATCTTGAACAGATCGAACACACTCAGGGACATGATCGCTCCAGGAAGGCGCTATCGAGGTGACCCGGGAGGGCGGTGAATACACCGCCCTGTGGCCAGGTCAGGCCTCTTGATAGGCTTCGATAGGTGGGCAGGCGCACACGAGATTGCGGTCGCCGAACACGTTGTCGACACGGCCCACCGGCGGCCAGTATTTGGTCGCCTTCAGGCTGGCCAACGGGTAGGCGGCCTGCTCGCGGCTGTAGCTGTGCGGCCATTCCCCCAGCAGTTCTTCGGCGGTGTGCGGCGCGTTTTTAAGCGGGTTGTCCTCAGGGTCGAGGGCGCCGCTTTCCACACCGCGGATTTCTTCGCGAATACAGATCATCGCGTCGCAGAAGCGGTCCAGCTCTTCGCGGGATTCGCTTTCGGTCGGCTCGATCATCAGCGTGCCCGCCACCGGGAACGACATGGTCGGGGCATGGAAGCCGAAGTCGATCAAGCGCTTGGCGACGTCATCGACGCTGATGCCGCTGCTGTCCTTGAGGGGGCGCAGGTCCAGAATGCATTCGTGAGCGACCAGGCCATTGCTACCAGTGTAGAGCACCGGGTAGTGCTCCTCGAGCCGGCGGGCAATGTAGTTGGCGTTCAGAATGGCCACTTGCGAGGCGCGCTTGAGGCCGGCGCCGCCCATCATGCGGATGTACATCCAGGTGATGGGCAGAATGCTCGCGCTGCCGAACGGTGCCGCGCACACGGCGCCTTCCTTGCGCTCCAGCTCGCCATGGCCCGGAAGGAACGGCGCCAGGTGGGCCTTCACACCAATGGGGCCTACGCCAGGGCCGCCACCGCCGTGGGGTATGCAGAAGGTTTTGTGCAGGTTGAGGTGGGACACGTCGCCGCCGAACTTGCCGGGGGCGCACAGGCCGACCATGGCATTCATGTTCGCGCCGTCGATGTACACCTGCCCACCGTGGTCGTGGATGATCTGGCAGATTTCACCGATGCCTTCCTCGAACACCCCGTGGGTGGACGGGTAGGTGATCATCAGCGCGGCCAGGCGGTCCCGATGCTCCTCGGCCTTGGCGCGCAGGTCGTCGATGTCCACGTTGCCCCGTGCGTCGCAGGCGGTTACCACCACGCGCATGCCCGCCATGTGAGCGGTGGCCGGGTTGGTCCCGTGGGCAGAGGAGGGAATCAGGCACAGGTCGCGCTGGCTGTCGCCACGGCTCAGGTGGTAAGCGCGGATGGCCAGCAGGCCCGCGTATTCGCCTTGAGAGCCGGCGTTGGGCTGCAGCGAGACGGCGTCGTAACCGGTGGCTGCGCACAGCATGGCTTCCAGTTCTTCGGTCAACGCCTTGTAGCCCTGGCTTTGCTCGGCAGGGGCGAAGGGGTGCAGGTTGCCGAATTCGGCCCAGGTGACGGGGATCATCTCGCTTGCCGCGTTGAGCTTCATGGTGCAGGAGCCCAGCGGGATCATGGTGCGGTCCAGCGCCAGGTCCTTGTCGGCCAGGCGGCGCAGGTAGCGCATCAGCTCGGTTTCGGAGTGATAACGGTTGAACACCGGGTGGCTGAGGATCGCGCTCTGGCGCAGCAGCGGGGCAGGCAATGCGTCGGAGGCGCTGGCTGCAACGGTCGCAAAGTCCGGTGCCTGGCCATTGCTGAACAAGGCCCACAGCGCTTCGACGTCCGCTTGCCGGCTGGTTTCGTCCAGCGACAGGCCCACGCGTTCGGCGTCCACCTGGCGCAGGTTATAGCCAGCGGCCCGTGCCTTGTCATGAAGCTCGGCGGTGCTGGCGCCTGTGCGCAGGGTAAGGGTGTCGAAGAAGTGTGTTTGTTCGACCGCTACGCCCAGCTCCTTGAGCCCTGTGGCGAGGATAGCGGTGAGCGCATGGGTGCGTTTGGCAATCTGTTGCAGGCCTTTGGGGCCGTGGTACACCGCGAACATGCTAGCGATGTTCGCCAACAGCACCTGGGCGGTGCAGATGTTGCTGGTCGCCTTTTCGCGGCGGATGTGTTGCTCGCGGGTTTGCATGGCCAGGCGATAGGCCGGCTTGCCATGACGGTCGATGGACACGCCTACCAACCGGCCGGGCATGTCACGCTTGTACGCATCTTTCGTGGAGAAGTACGCCGCGTGAGGGCCACCGAAGCCCAGAGGCACGCCGAAACGCTGGGCGCTGCCAATGGCCACGTCCGCGCCGAATTCACCGGGCGGCGTCAGCAGCGTGAGGGCCAGCAGGTCCGCGGCCACGGCTACCAGCGCCTGGCTGCCATGGAAGCGTTCCACCACTGCCGCATAATCCAGCACGTCACCGTTGCTGGCAGGGTACTGAAGCAGGGCGCCAAAGAAGGCGCTGGTGTCTTCCAGGGTTTGCTCGTCTGCCACCACCACCTCGATGCCTAGCGGCTCGGCACGGGTGCGCAGCACGTCCAGGGTTTGCGGGTGGCAATGGACCGAGGCGAAAAAGGCGTTGCCGCCCTTGTTCTTCGACAACCGCTTGCAGAAGGTCATGGCCTCTGCCGCGGCGGTGGCTTCGTCCAGCAGCGAAGCGTTGGCGATCGGCAAGCCGGTGAGGTCGCTGACCAGGGTCTGGAAGTTCAGCAAGGCCTCGAGCCGGCCTTGGGAAATTTCCGGCTGGTAGGGCGTATAGGCGGTGTACCAGGCCGGATTTTCCAGCAGGTTGCGCAGGATCGGTGCCGGGGTATGGGTGTTGTAGTAACCCTGGCCAATCAAGCTTTTGAGCAGTTGGTTCTGGCCAGCAATGGCCTTGAGTGCGGCCAGGGCATCGGCTTCACTCTGGCCGTCGCTGCCATCGAGCACGCTGGTGCCCTTGATAGTGTCCGGGATCACCGCAGCGGTCAGGGCTTCCAGGCTGTCGAAACCGAGAGTTTCCAGCAGCGCCTGCTCGTCCTCGGCGCGTGGGCCGATGTGGCGGCCAATGAATTCGTTATCGGTGGTCAAAGCAACGTCGAAAGGCATGTTGCGTCTCCTCAGGCTTGTGCGGCGATGAGTTGATCGTAGGCGTTCTGGTCGAGCAGGCCATCCAGTTGGGCGGCGTCGGCTGGCTTGAAGCGGAAGAACCAGCCACGGCCCAGCGGGTCTTCGTTGACCAGCTCGGGTTTGCCCTCGAGCGCCGGGTTCACCTCAAGAATTTCACCATCGAGCGGCATGTTGATGCTGCTCGCTGCCTTTACAGACTCCAGCACGGCCACTTCTGCGTCAGCGGCGTGATCGCCGGTGTCTGGCAGCTGCACAAATACCACGTCCCCCAGCGCTTCCTGAGCGAACGCGGTGATACCCACCGTCACGCTGCCGTCTGCCTCGGCGCGTAGCCACTCATGCTCCTGGGTAAAACGCAAAACGCTCATGCAACACTCCTGAAGGCCGATACAGGGCCGAAAACAAGTGCCCGTGCGGGCTGGATTCCAGGGGTTGTTGCAATTTGGTTGCCAAGCGGGGCAAAGGGCCGGTTTTGTTGGGTGCTGCTGGATCATTGAAACAGCGTGAGGACCAGCGGTGTAGCGGTTCCGTTACGGTTTTAAGCGAAGTCAGCGCCTCGGCGGGCTGGAGGGGTGTAACGTGATAAATACACCGTAGTGAATTCATTACGGGCGGCGTTCTTCATGCCTGTCCCGTATGCTAAGCCCTAAAGGCTTCGCCTCTAAAAGGGGTTCAACGATGACTACCTTGAGTTACCGAGGGTATACCGCACACATCCATTTCGACGATCGAGACCATATATTCGTAGGTCGCATCATGGATGTGCGAGACCTTGTCAGTTTCCACGCCGAGTCAATTCTGGAGATACAAGGCCAGTTTGAATTAGCCGTAGACGATTATGTGGACGGGCGCTTAGACCAACAGAAAGACTAGGGTTCATCAGGCCTTCCGCCCCGGTATCCCATACTTGCGCAGCCGATTGGCGATGGCGGTGTGCGAAGTGTGTAGCCTGGCGGCGAGCTGCCGGCTGGAAGGGTAGTCGGCGTACAGCTTTTCCAGCAGGGCGCGTTCGTAGTCGTCCATGGCCTGTTCCAGGCTTTGCACATCCCGGTCCCGGTGTTGCGCGACCGACGTGCCAGCAATGTCCAGGTCGCCAATGTCCACCAGGGTACTTTCGCAGATGGCCGCAGCGCGGAAGATCACGTTCTGGAGTTGGCGAACATTGCCCGGCCAGCGATTGCCGAGCAGCGCCGGATAGGTGCCAGGCGCCAAACGGCACACCGGCCGGCCGATCTGCGCGCAGGCCTGGCGCATGAACCAGCGCGCCAGCAACAGGATGTCCTGCCCGCGGTCGCGCAGCGGCGGCACGTCCAGGTTGAGCACATTGAGCCGGTAGTACAGGTCTTCGCGAAAGCTTCCCTCGCTGACCATCTTGTTCAGGTCCCGGTGCGTGGCGCTGAGAATGCGCACGTTCACCTTCACTTCGCGCTCGCCGCCCACTCGGCGGAAGCTGCCGTCGTTGAGGAACCGCAGCAGCTTGGCCTGCAGGTACGGAGACATCTCGCCGATTTCATCGAGAAAGACCGTTCCCTGATGCGCCAGCTCCATCAAGCCGGGCTTGCCGCCGCGTTGCGCGCCGGTGAACGCGCCCGGGGCATAGCCAAACAGTTCACTCTCGGCAAGGTTCTCGGGCAGCGCCGCGCAGTTGAGCGCCAGAAACGGCGCATTGTGGCGTGCACTGGCCGCATGGCATGCCCGCGCTACCAATTCCTTGCCAGTGCCGGTTTCCCCCTGAATGAGCAAGGGTGCATCCAGCGTTGCGATACGTTGCGCGCGCGCCTTGAGTTGGCGAATGGCAGCGGACTCTCCCAGCAGCGCCTCGAAGCCTTCGGCGTGGTCGTGGTGCAAAGCCGCCAGGCGTTCGCCGATCCGGTTGGGCGGGTAGAGCGTGAGCAGCGCCCCGGCGTTGGGGATGGGCGTGGCCTCCAGCAGCAGTGGCTCGCCTTCGACCGCCACTTCTCGCAGCGGCAGGCGAAACCCGTTTTCCAGCAAGGCCGTCATTACTGCAGGGTCATTGAACAGCTCGCTCAACGGTTGGCCAGCGAGGTCGCGGCCATACAGCGACACCATGGCGGGGTTTGCCAGCAGTACCGTGCCGGCCGTATCCACCGCCAACACCGGGTCGCTCATGGCGGCCAGCAGCGCGTCGAGCTGCAAATGCCTGCGCTGGCCGGGCAGCATGTCCACCACCGTGACGGCATTCACGCCTTGCACGGCAAACAGCGCCCCGCGCAGCTCATCCAGCACCGCCGGGCTGAGCGTGGGCGCGTCGATGTAGACGTTGGGCGGGACCATTTCCACGGCATCCAGG
Organism: Pseudomonas sp. 3MAES_34.3B; assembly: GCF_058145875.1. Taxonomy (NCBI): domain Bacteria; kingdom Pseudomonadati; phylum Pseudomonadota; class Gammaproteobacteria; order Pseudomonadales; family Pseudomonadaceae; genus Pseudomonas; species Pseudomonas sp. 3MAES_34.3B. Next base: position 856,918 of record NZ_CM176960.1, read on the forward strand.
TTGAGGTTGCGCGCGCCCAGCAGGGCAAGCACCTCTTGGGTGATACCGACGCGGTCTTGGAAACTTACGTGAATGCGCATAGGGGGCGGGCGGGCCTGAGCGGCAGAAGCCGCGAATTATGCCTTGCCCTCAGGTATGAAGAAACCGCTGCCCGCGCTTGCCTACGGTGTGGGCAAGTGCACGGGGTCGACCGGGTCGCCGGGTGAACGCTTAAGCTTGCCCTGAATGTCGGCGAACATCGCGTCGTACTGCTTGTGCACACTGATGGGAAGCACCTGGGTCGCCGGCATGCCGTGCTGGCGTGCCAGGTGGTCGATATCGCTGGCGAAATTGAAAGCCAGGTCTGCGGGCAGGTCCAGGCCTTCATCCAGCGTTTGCCCGGCAATGTCGCCGGTGACCTGGAAGTGCATCACTGTGCCGTTGGGCTCATCGCGGGGTTCGTAGGTGATGTCCAGCCGATACGCAACATCGCGGGGCTGGACGGGAATGTGTTCGAGGTGCAGATGGCCCGGTTCAAACATCGATAGCGCTCCCTTGCTGGAACGCCCCGGGGAACGGGGCGTTGGAGCTTGAAGCATAGACGGCCGCGGGCGGGTCAGACCTTGAACTGGTCCATCAGGCGCATCTGCTGGCTGGCCAGGGCGTTCAGCTGGCTGCTGACCTGTGCCGACTCGGTTGCTTGCCCGGTCAGGGTTTCGGTCACCATGCGGATTGCCGATACGTTGCGGTTCACTTCTTCGGCCACGGCGCTTTGTTCTTCCGCGGCACTGGCGATGTGCAGGTTCATTTCGCTGATCACCCCAACCGCCTCACTGATGCGGGTAAGGGCAGAGGACGCCTGGAGAATCTGCGTGGCGTTTTCCTGGGCCTTGCCCTGGCTCGAATGCATGGTCGACACCACATCGCGGGTCGCCCCCTGGATGCGCTCGATCACGTGGCGAATTTCTTCCACCGAATCCTGAGTACGCTTGGCCAGGTTCCGCACTTCGTCGGCCACCACCGCGAAGCCACGGCCGCTCTCGCCAGCGCGGGCTGCCTCGATGGCAGCGTTCAACGCCAGCAGGTTAGTCTGCTCGGCAATGCTGCGGATCACTTCGAGCACGGTACCGATCTGCTCGCTGTTCACCGCCAGGGTTTCCACCTCGGCCACGGCCTTGCTCACTTCCTCGGCCAGGCCGTTGATGTCACGGGTGCTGCGCTCGATGATGCTCATGCCATCCCGTGCCGACTGGTCCGCCCCTCGGGCTGCGCTGGCAGCATTGGACGCACTGCTGGCCACTTCCTGAGCGGTGGCGCTCATCTGGTTCGAAGCGGTGGCCACCTGGTCGATCTCGCGGAACTGCACCTGCATGCCGTCGCTGGTCTGCCGGGCGATTTCCGAAGACTGGTCCGCCGTGGCGCGCGCCTCGGTGATGCTGGTCTTGATCTGAGCAATCGTGGGTTGCAGCTTGTCGAGGAAGCGGTTGAACCAGCTGGCCAGTTCGCCCAGTTCATCGCGGCGAGCGTACTGGATCCGGCGGGTGAGGTCGCCTTCGCCGCTGGCGATGTCCTTGAGCATCATGGCCACGCCGGTGATCGGGCGGGTCACGCCCGACGCCGTCAGCCACAGCAACAGCAAGCCGAGCAGGCCTGCCACGATAGCCACGGCCAGGGTTTGCAAGGTGCCGCTGGTTTGCTCGGCATCCAGCAGCTTCTGAAGTTTCAGGGCATCAGCCAGCAATACATTGCGGGGCAGGTCGATGGCTACACCCCATGAAGCAGCGCCTTCTACCGGTGTTACGGGATAAACGGCGCGGATCAGGTCGCCGCGGGCGATAACCTTGGCGGTGCCACCTTGCACCAGCTGCAGGATCTCCCGGCCTTCGTCGCCGAGCGCCGTGTCGATGCGCTTGCCAAGGGTATCTGCCGCATCGCTGTTGGCGGCCAGCACGCCTTTGCTGGAGAGCACCATGATGTGGCCCGCGCCGTCGAACAGCTCGGCCTTGGCCTGTACCGCGCTTACCTGAAGCGAGTTGAGGGCCAGGTCGACACCGGCCACGCCCACTACCTTGCCATCGACGCGGATGGGCAGTGCAATGGTAGTCATCAGCACGGTTTTGTCGCCGATAGTGTCGGCGTAGGGTTCGAGCAGGCACAACTTGCCGCTTTGCAGGGCGCAGGTGTACCAGGTGTTGTAGGGGAGGCCACTGGCGTTGATATCCGACTTCACCAGGTCGTCTTCGTCGATGGCGGTGTTGTTGTCAGTGCCTTCGTATCGGCTCCAGTAGCTGCCGAAGCGGCCGGTTTCGTTGGAGCCGCGCGCCAGGTCGGCGACAAAGCCTGCGTCATCACCATCGAAGGCGTCACGCTGGAAGACCGCCCACACACCCAGCACGTCACGGTTGCGCTTGAAGCTCAACTCCAGCGCGCGGTTCGCTTCCTCGCGGATAGCGCGATCGCTGAAGTCATGGCGTTTACCCGCGCCACTCAGCTGGGCCATCTGCTCGGCCACATCACTGGCCAGCATCAGGTCGGCGCTGTACGCCTTCTGCAGCAAGGCTGCTTTCTCGGCAGCCTGCGCCAGCAGCAGCTTCTCCACCGTGCGGGTGAGCATGCGCTCGCTGGAGTCACCCACAAGCGCGTTGTTCTGTCGGCTCTGGTACAGGTTCATGCCCACCACGGTGGCGACCACGGCAACAAGACATAGCCCCGCCAGGAGGACTATCTTCAAACGGATAGAAAGTGACTGCAGCATGGGGTGCGCTCGTAATGGGGTGAGGTGATCAGCGAGGGGCTGTGGCGCACCCCGCAAGCCGAACGTTCGACTACCTCACCGCATCGGCAAACCCTACAAGGACTTTAAATATTTTAGACAGGCGGTTCTTGCTTGTTGGATCCGTTTGCCCCTTCAGGGCGCGACCAGATCCACAGGTTCACCAACACCATGCCGCCGATGGCCGCATAGATCGCCCAGTAATGCCGCAAGGTCAGCCACATGATCACGGCGCACGCCAGCATGCTGAAGGTAGCGGCGAGTTTCGACCGCCGTGTGATCACCTTGCCGTTACGCCAGTTGCGGATGATCGGGCCAAACACCTTGTGTTGCTCCAGCCAGGCAGCGAGCCTGGGCGAGCTGCGGGTGGCAGCCCATGCGGCAATCAGCACAAACTCGGTGGTGGGCAGGCCCGGCACGAAAATGGCAATGATGCCGATGCCCAGGCATACGTAAGCCAGCACACCGTAGAGAAGGCGGGCGAGCCGCGAGCGGTTGGGGGGAAGCTGGGCGGTCATCGGCACCGTGCAGAGATGGGGCCGGGCCACGCCGAGGGCGGGCCGGGCGATGAATTCAAGCCTGTGCACGGGCAAAGGCCGTTTGCAGCAATACAGTAAAGCGCTCAAACGCCGCGAGCGCGCCCGCCTCGGCGAGCTGCTCCTCACGTTCGTCCAGCGCCACGGCATCCAGCGCTTTGACAAAAGCCTTCCAGCCCGCCGCCCGGCCCCCTTCGGGTTCGGCCAGATGGCGGGCCCCCTGCGTAGGCGACAGCCCGAGGGCCTCGGCGCGCTTGAGGAGGAACGCGGCGCCGAGTTTCGACCCTTCAGAGACAAAAATCCAGCCCAGCGATTCGCCGAGGGACAAACCCGCCGGCGCGCCGGGCACTGCCGCAGGCAGCTCCACCTGCAGATCTGACAGGTCTGCACGGGCCTGCTCCAGACGGCAGCGCGAGGGCAGGTCAGGGAAATGGACTACCAGGCGAGGGTTGTTATAAAGCACTTCAAGCTCGGCCTGGAACAGGTACTGAGCCGTCACGAAGCGGCTGAAGCCTTCGAGCGAATCGAAGGGCGCCTGGGCCTTCACCAGGCCATCGAGTACTTCATGAGGGGCATGGGTCGCTTGGCTCAGCCGTTGCGAGCGCAGCGGATGTGCGAGGCTTTCCTGCGCGAGGTTGACGTTTGCGTTCATGGGTTCGCTCCAGATTCGAAAGCGCCGGGCCGCAGGAAGGCGGCCCGGCAGGGGTGTCAGATGTCCCACACCAGGTTGACGGAGAAGTTGCGGCCGGGCTGGGTGAGGCGGTCCAGGTTTGCGGGTGCGGTTACTGCCGCTTCGCCCACGCTGTCGTAGCCGCGCACGTCATCCCACAGCCAGTATTTCTTGTCGGTCAGGTTGTACAGGCCGGCGTTCACGGTCAGGTCGTCGCTGAGCTTGTAGTAGCCGGTGAGGTCCAGCGTGCCGAACCCCGGCGTCTTGAAGAGCGTGCCGCCATCGGGGGTGTTGAAGCTGCTGGCATCGACTCGGGTTTTGCGCTTGACCAGCGTCCAGCTCATCAGCCCGCCGTAGCGCGGTTGTTCATAACCCAGCCCAAGCACGCCAGTGAGCGGGTTGATGCTGTTGATAGGCTGGCCGGTATCGTCGTTGCGCCCCCGGGCATAGGCGAGCGAGCCTTGGCTGTAGAACCCCTCCGGCGCGCCGAAACGGTCCAGGTTCAAGCGGCCCTTGAGCTCTACACCGCGAATGCTGGCACGGCGGATGTTGCTGCTTTGGAAGGTGACTGCGTCGTAGCCACCCTGCAGGCGGTTTTCGTCGATGAAGTCGCGGTATTTGTTGTAGAACACGGCCAGTTCAAAGCTGCCCGCATCGTAGTAGCCGCGCAGCCCCGTTTCGAAACTGCGGCTTTTTTCTGGCTCCAGGTCGGGGTTGGGCTCTACCCGGTAACCGCCAGCGGCATTCTCGAAGCGACCATAAAGCGCCTTGGCGGTGGGCGTGCGGAAACCTTCGGCGTATTGGCCATACCAGCTCGTGTTGTCCGTAAACGCATAGGTAATGCCCAGCTTGGGGGACAGGCGGTGCCAGGTTTTCGTTTCGTCGCTGAACGTGGTGTCGGTAGCGGTGATGGTGTTCAGGAATTCATCCGTGAGGTGTGGCTTGAGCCTTGTGTAGTCATAGCGCGCCCCGGGCAGGAATGACCAGTTGCCCACGCGGATTTCATCTTGTGCGAACACGCTGAAGGTATCCACGGTCGGGTCTGGAAAGTCGCTTTCCGGCGCCAGGTAATCACCGGCACTCGGGCTGCCCGCTCTGCAGTTCAACCCATTGGCCACACAGGTGCCGTACCCGGAACGCAACCCGGTTACCTTCTGGCGCTTAAGCGTTGCGCCGTAGGTAAGGTCGTGGTCCGTGAGGCCGAGGGTGAAGGCTTTCTCCAATTGGCCGTCGAAAATCCACTGGCGGTCCTTGTAGGTTGTATCGCGGTGGCGCAGCACCTGACGGGTAAAGGGGACATACAGCTCGTCGGTCTGCTCGGCGGTCTTGGCCAGTTGGTAGTTCAGGCTCCACTTGGCTTCGTCCGCCAGCAGGCTGTTCAGGCTGAAGCTGTGGGCGATACCGAAGCGTTCGCGGGTAAGGGTGTCATCGGTGTTGCGCGAGCGGTACATGCCCAGGCCTGAGCCACCGGTGAACGGGCCGCCAACCGCGCTTTTGATGTCGGCTTCGGTCTCGCTTTTGTATTTCTCATAGGTGAGCACCATGCGGCCGTCATCGGCGTAGTTCCAGCCAGCCTTGGCCAGCACGCTGGTGCTATGTACGTCTTCAGGGTTGGCTGCCGTGCGGGCCAAGCCTGTGCCGTGGTTATCCCCGTAGGATTCCGTTTCATGGCCGTCGCGCTGGCTCAGGTGCAGCAGGCCATCGAAATCCCCATGGCGCCCGGCGAAGGTGCCGGCCTTGAGCCAGCTGTTGTCGCGGGAGCTATAACCGGCCTTGAGCCGTGCGCCCAGGTCTTCTCCGGGTTTGATGATGTCCCCGGGGTCGAGCGTGTAATAGCTCACGGCGCCGCCAATGGCTGTGCTGCCGTAAAGGGACGAACTGGGGCCGCGCAGGATTTCCATGCGCTTGATGATTTCGGGGTCTACGTAGTTGCGCTGGGTTTGCGCGTAAGGGCCGAAGAAGTAGCTTTCCGGAATCGCCACGCCATCCACCTGGGTAAGGATGCGATCGCCGTCGATGCCTCGGATGTTGTAACCGGTGAGCCCGGAACGCTGCCCGGCACCGCCCACGCTCACGCCGGGCTCGTAGCGCACGGCATCGTGGATGGTATTGACGTTGTCCCGATCCAGGCTTTGCCGCTCGATCACGCTCACGCTCGCGGGTACCTCGGTAACGGCCTGCGCGCGGCGGGTGGCACTCACGGTGACGGGCGCCAGCTCGACTGCGGCCTGACGCGTAAGTACCACCGAATTGTCCCCGACCTTGCGATAGGACAGCCCGGTACCTTTGAGCAACTGGGCCAGCGCTTCCTCGGGGGCATAGTGGCCGGTTACGCCGCTGGAGATCACATTTTGGCCAAGCTCCGCCGGCAGCCCGGACTGCCAGCCGGTAACCAGGCTGAAGGCATTGAGCGCCGCGGGCAGTGGCTGTGGAGCGATGCGAAAATCGCGGCTGTCGCCAGGTTGCGCATGGGCTACGGTACTTAGCGCGGCCGTGAGGGCAAACAGGGCGCCGGGAAGCAGGGGATGATGCATGAAAGGCTCCGTCTTGATGCGAATAATTTGCATTGGCAAGAAGACGAGACGAACGAACGACGTAAACGCGTAAAAAAAAGTTGGAGCCCGCTATGAAAGGGTACGCGGGCTGTGAGGGGTTCAGTTCAGCAGCATCACGCCAGGAAGCTCCTGAAGGCTCGCCGCAGTGACTTGAGCCAGCGCACGAAGAGCGGCGGCGGGATCCTGCACATTGTAATTACCGGTGATACGCCGCTCGCCAAGGGCATCGTTTGCCATCACGATCCAGCCAGGGTAATAACGGCTGAGCTCTGCAAGCACTTGTTTGAAGGGGCGGTCAACGAACACCAGCCGCCCTCGCAGCCAGGCGAGGTCTTCGTCCGGATGCAGTGGGGCAGGGCGGCTGAAACCCGAAGCATCGAGGCTTACACCCATGCCCGCAGGCACATTGAGGGTCTGCCGGGCGCCTTCCAGTTGCACTTCGCCACGCGCCACCTGCACCCGGGTTTCGCCCTTCAACAGGCGTACGGTGAACGTGCTGCCATTGGCATGTGCCACCAGAGGGCCGGCTTGCACCTCCAATGGGCGGGCGCGCCCAGGTACGTCGAACCACGCCTCGCCCTGGTAGAGGTGCGCCGAGCGCTTGCCCTCCTGGCCATCGCTGGACAAGGCCGTGTCGGTATTGAGCACCACCTGGGTGCCGTCGTTGAGGTCGAACCGCTGCCGCTCTCCCGTTGCGGTGAGGTGGTCGGCCTGCAGCCGCAGCGGCAGGTTGTTCAAGCTGGCTACACCGACAACCAGCGCGGCCGCGACCGCATAGCGCCATCGGCCTCTGCGTGAAGGCCGGGGATTTACAGCGTTTCGGGGCACTTCCAGCGCCTGTGCCACGTGCTCCACGGCCTCATGGTTCCAGGCCGCGCACGCCTTGGAATAGGCATCGATGTTCTGCGGGCTTTCGGCCAGCCAGGCATCGAAGGCCCGGCACTGCGCAGGCGTAGGGCTTTGCAGGACGATCATCCATTCCACGGCCTCTTCCAGGGCCTTGCCGGGCGATGCGTCGGTCATCGGGTGCTTCTCCGGGTTTCGATGCCCGCAGCTTAGGCGCTGATCACGCGGGCGACTACTCACTGCCGTGCCCTGTAGCGTGCAGGCATACAAGCATGATGTGCTTGAGTTCTTTCTGGACGGTGCTGGCGGAAAGCCCAAGTTCATTGGCGATAGCAGGGCAGGGCTGGCCGTGAAGGCGGTTGCGCACGAAAATCTCGCGCTGTCGCGGCGTAAAGCCAGCCACCTCTGTGCTCAGGCGGCGCAGCAGCCGTTCGGCATAGGCCGCGTCCTCCGCGCTGCTGCGTTCCTCGGCCACATTGTGCAAGGCATGCTCGGGTAGTTCGGTTTCCATCACCCGGGCGTGACGGCGCTGGGCGCGCAGGTGGTCGAGCGCCAGGTTGCGAGCGGTCTGGAACACGAAGGGTTCGAGATGATCGACGGGGCGCTCGGCCAGCGCACGCGAAACCCTGAGCCAGGTTTCGTGGAGCAGGTCCTCGGCTACGCTGGCATTGCGGACCAGGCCCTGGAGCGTGCGAAGCAGGCTGAGGCGTTGGCGAAGAAATACGGTATCCAGACGAGAGGGGTTCACGGGGCGACCTGACCACTTGGCAGCGGATGATAATGCTTCTCATCTGCTGCCTGGGTCAAGCTGGCCCCCCGTGGGAACCATTACCTGGCGTTACACAGAGCCAGGCAGTTATCGAGCATACGGTTGGAGAAGCCCCATTCGTTGTCGTACCAGGCCATCACTTTCACCATGCGCCCGATCACCTTGGTGTGGTTGGCGTCGAAGATGGACGACAGCGGGTTGTGATTGAAGTCGCACGACACCAGCGGCAGGGTGTTGTACCCCAGCACCTTCGACCCTTCGGCGGCCTTCTTCAGAAGGGCGTTCACTTCCTCGGCGGTCACGTCGCGCTTCACGTTCACGGTAAGGTCTACCACCGACACGTTGATCACCGGCACCCGCACGGCCATGCCGGTCAGCTTGCCTTTGAGCTCCGGCAACACCAGGCCTACCGCTTCGGCGGCGCCGGTCTTGCTGGGGATCATCGAGTGGGTAGCGGAGCGCGCACGGAACGGGTCGGTGTGGTAAACGTCGATCAGGTTCTGGTCATTGGTATAGGCATGGATCGTGGTCATCAGGCCTTGCTCGATGCCCAGTTCACGGTCCAGCACCTGTGCCACCGGTGCCAGGCAGTTGGTGGTGCAGGACGCATTGGAGATCACCTTGTGCTCGGCGGTGAGGATGTGATGGTTCACGCCATAGACCACGGTGGCATCGGCACCCTTGGCCGGGGCGGAAATGATTACTTTGCCGGCGCCTGCGGTGAGGTGCGCCGCCGCCTTCTCACGGTCGGTGAACAGGCCGGTGCATTCGAACACCACGTCCACGTTGTGGGCTTTCCACGGTAGATCAGCCGGGTTGCGGATGGCCGAAACGGCAATCCGGTCGCCGTTCACGCTCAAACCTTGCTCATCGTGCTCGACGGTCGCGTCGAATGTGCCATGCACGGTGTCATATTTGAGCAGGTGCGCGTTCATGGCGCTGTCGCCCAGATCGTTGATGGCGACGACTTGCAGGTTCTGGCGGTAGCCTTGGGTATACAGTGCACGGAGGACATTTCGACCGATGCGGCCGAAACCGTTGATTGCGATGCGAATGGTCATGGCTTTACCTACTGTCAGATTGTGAACGCTCCAGCCGAGGAATCCGAATCACCAAATCTGTTTTGTTGTTGGAATTACAAGATTATTCGCATAGAAATAGAAAACAAGCCTTTTTGATGGCAGAATTTTGTTTTATCTACAACGCGTGACCGGTACGGCTCTGTCTTTTGATCGACCCCTGGCAGTTAAGTTGAAAGTTTCACCCCAGGACGATCCGCTGCGGCGCCCGATAACGGTCCCACTTAAAGCCTGGAGTCCTACATGCATCCCCGCGTCCTCGAGGTTACCGAACGGCTGATCGAACGCAGCCGCCCCACGCGCGAGCGTTACCTGGCCATGATCCGCGCCGCCGCGACCGAAGGGCCTCAGCGCGGCAAGCTCCAATGCGCGAACTTTGCCCACGGCGTGGCCGGTTGCGGCGCGGAGGACAAGCACCAACTGCGCCTGCTCAACGCGGCGAACGTGGCGATCGTGTCGGCCTACAACGACATGCTCTCGGCCCACCAGCCCTACGAGCGTTACCCCGACGTGATCAAGGCCGCCTTGCGGGAAATGGGCTCGGTAGGCCAGTTCGCCGGTGGTGTGCCGGCCATGTGCGACGGGGTGACCCAAGGCGAGCCGGGTATGGAGCTGTCGATTGCCAGCCGCGAAACCATCGCCATGGCCACCGCAGTGGCGCTGTCCCACAACATGTTCGACGCGGCCCTGTGCCTGGGCATCTGCGACAAGATCGTCCCGGGCCTGATGATCGGCGCCCTGCGTTTTGGCCATCTGCCGACTATTTTCGTGCCCGGTGGGCCAATGCCGTCTGGCATCTCCAACAAGCAGAAAGCCGACGTTCGCCAGCGCTACGCCGAAGGCAAGGCCACGCGTGAAGAGCTGCTGGAATCGGAGATGAATTCCTACCACGCACCGGGCACCTGCACCTTCTACGGCACCGCCAACACCAACCAGCTGGTGATGGAAGTCATGGGCCTGCACTTGCCCGGCTCGTCCTTCATCAACCCCAACACCCCGCTGCGCGAGGCGCTCACGGTCGAAGCAGCCCAACAAGTGGTGCGCATCACCAAGGCGAGCGGCAACTTCATGCCGCTGGGTGAAATCGTTGACGAACGCGCGCTGGTCAATGCCTGCGTGGCCTTGCATGCCACCGGCGGTTCCACCAACCACACCCTGCACTTGCCGGCGATCGCCATGGCGGCGGGCATCCAGCTCACCTGGAAGGACATGGCCGACCTGTCCGAGGTTGTGCCAACCTTGTCCAACGTGTATCCGAACGGCAAAGCGGACATCAATCACTTCCAGGCAGCCGGCGGGATGGCGTTCCTGATTCGCGAACTGTTGAGCGCCGGGCTGTTGCACGAAGATGTGAACACCGTACTGGGCAAGGGCCTGGCCGCCTACACTCGCGAGCCGTTCCTGGACAATGGCAAGCTGGTATGGCGCGACGGCCCTTCGGAAAGCCTCGAAGAAGCGATCCTGCGCCCGGCCAGCCGCCCCTTCTCCAATGAAGGTGGGCTGCGCGTAATGGAAGGCAACCTGGGCCGCGGCGTAATGAAAGTATCCGCCGTGGCGCCGGAATTCCGCGTAGTGGAGGCCCCTGCCAGGGTCTTCGAAGACCAGCAAGAGCTGGCCGATGCGTTCAAGGCCGGCGAGCTGGAGCGAGACGTGGTAGCCGTGGTGCGCTTCCAGGGGCCTCGCGCCAACGGCATGCCTGAGCTGCACAAGATGACGCCCTTCCTTGGTGTGCTGCAGGACCGGGGCTTCAAGGTGGCGCTGGTTACTGATGGACGAATGTCTGGTGCATCGGGCAAGATCCCGGCCGCGATCCATGTCTGCCCGGAAGGGGTGGACGGTGGCCCGCTGGCCCGCGTGCGCGATGGCGATATCATCCGCGTCGACGGCGCGACCGGAAGCCTTGAGCTCAAGGTCGATCCGGCCGAGTTCGCTGCCCGCGAGCCTGCGGTGCCAACCATCGACAGCAGCGTGGGCTGCGGTCGTGAACTGTTCAGTTTCATGCGGGTGGCGTTCAGCTCGGCCGAGCAGGGCGCCAGCGCCTTTACCTCGGCTTTGGGAGCCCTTAAATGACATTGGCACTGGTAGGTGACATCGGCGGCACCAACGCTCGTTTCGCCCTGTGGGAAAACGATGCGATGCGCGCGGTGCAGGTTTTCTCCACCGCCGACTACACCAGCCCCGAGCAAGCCATTGCACAGTACCTGAAAGACCAGGGCCTGGCCGCGGGCGCGGTCACTCAGGTGTGCTTGGCGGTTGCCGGGCCGGTGGATGGCGACGAGTTCCGCTTCACCAACAACCACTGGCGGCTCAGCCAGAAAGCCTTCTGCAACACGTTGCGGGTGGAGCGCCTGCTGTTGATCAACGACTTCACCGCCATGGCGCTGGGCATGACCCAGCTCCAGGAAGGTGAATTCAGGACCGTGCGCGAAGGCCGTGCCGACCCGCGCCGCCCGGCCGTGGTGATTGGCCCGGGCACCGGCCTTGGGGTAGGCACCTTGCTGAACCTCGGAGGCGGCCATTTCATGGCCCTGCCAGGCGAAGGCGGCCATGTGGACCTGCCGGTGGGCAATGCCCGTGAAGCCAGCCTGCGCCAGCACATCCAGGACGAAATCGGCCATGTAAGCGCCGAAACCATCCTCAGTGGCGGCGGCTTGCTGCGCCTGTACCAGGCAATCTGCGCCCTGGACGACCACCCGGTGAAAGCTGCGCAGCCATCACAGGTGACCGAACTGGCGCTGGCGGGCGACCCCGTGGCCGAGCAGACCATCGATCAGTTCTGCCGCTTCCTCGGGAGGGTGGCTGGCAACAACGTGCTTACCGTGGGTGGGCTCGGTGGGGTGTATATCGTGGGCGGGGTGATCCCGAAATTCATCGAGCGTTTTCTGGCCAGCGGCTTCAACGAAAGCTTCGGCGACAAAGGCTGCATGAGCGGATATTTCTCAAATGTGCCGGTATGGGTTGTGACCGCCGAGTTCTCAGGCCTGATCGGGGCCGGAGTGGCCTTGCGGGAAGGGCCGCTGTAAGCGTCTAATCGGCGTCGAACGGGCGACGACCCGGGATGACGGGGAATGCCGCTTTGACCACTGCCGGAAAAACCATCCTCTTGGTGGATGATGACCAGGACATCCGCGAACTGCTGACCACCTACCTGGGCCGTGCCGGCTTTCAGGTACGGGCGGTCGGCGATGGCCAGGGTTTTCGCGAAGCGTTCAACGCGGCCGGCGTGGACCTCGTCATCCTCGACATCATGTTGCCCGACGAGGACGGCTTCAGCCTGTGCCGCTGGGCCCGGCAGCACCCCCGCCAGGCACAGGTGCCGATCATCATGCTCACCGCCAGCTCCGATGAGGCCGACCGTATCGTCGGCCTTGAACTGGGCGCGGACGACTACCTGGGCAAACCCTTCAGCCCGCGCGAACTGCAAGCCCGGATCAAGGCGTTACTGCGACGGGCGCAATTTGGCAGCGAACGTACCAGCGAGCTGCTCGCCTTCGATGAATGGCGGCTGGACGTTGTAAGCCACCGCCTGTTCCACGTGGACGGCGAGGAAGTGATCCTCTCCGGCGCTGATTTCGCCCTGCTCAAGCTGTTCCTTGACCATCCTCAGCAGATTCTTGATCGCGACACCATTGGCAACGCGACCCGCGGGCGGGAACCCATGCCCCTGGACCGTATCGTTGACATGGCGGTCAGCCGCCTTCGCCAGCGCCTGCGCGATACGGATAAACCGCCACGGTTGATCCGCACCGTGCGGGGCAGTGGTTACTTACTGGCGGCCAACGTTGTCGCGGCGTAGGCGGCTACCGCTGCCGCGCTCGCTGCTGGGGCGCATGCTGCTGCTTACCCTCCTGGCGGTTCTGTTCGCCCAGGCGTTGTCCAGCGTGATCTGGCTGTCGCAACTGCGCGAAACCCAGCTTGAAGGGCTGGTCACCAGCGCCCGTAGCCTTGCGCATTCGATGTCGGCCAGCGTGAGCTATTTCCGTTCGCTGCCGTTGGCCTATCGCCCCTTGGTGCTGGACCAGCTGCGTAGCATGGGCGGCACGCGGTTTTTCGTCTCCCTCAATGACAAGCCGCTGAGCATGCGCGTGCTTGAACCTTCGCCACGTCGGCAGGCGGTGATCGAAGCCGTGGAGGCGGTACTGCATCAGCAGCTTGGCGAGCAGGTGAGCCTGACCGTGCAATTTGTCACGCCTCAAGACCTGCGTATCTTCAACAGCGGCCTGGCGCTGGACGATCTTCCCCGTTCCTGGGCGCACTACGCCCTGACCCTGGAGCCCGTGAACCCGCCCGTGATGGTCACGCAGATCCGCCTGGGTGACGGCGAGTGGCTTTACATCGCGTCACTCTTGCCCGAGCCCTATACCAGCCTCGACGAGGAAGGCCTGCCGGCCCAGCAGCTCCTGTTCATCGCCCTGACCAGCGCGTTTTTGCTGGTGTTCATCGGGTTGCTTGTGCACTGGCAAAGCCGGCCCCTCAAGCGGCTTGCCCGTGCCGCGCGGGAGCTGTCCCTGGGTGCGGAGCCTGATCAGCCCCTGGCGGAGGGAGGCGGCAGCGAAGTGGTGGAGGTGAGCCGGGCCTTCAATGCCATGCGCGAACGCATCAGCCGGTACCTGACCGAACGCAGCCAGCTGTTCAGCGCGATATCCCATGACCTGCGCACACCGATCACGCGGCTTCGCCTGCGCGTGGAACTGCTCGAAGACGAAGCCCTGCATGCCCGCTTCAATCGCGACCTCGACGAGCTGGACCTGCTGGTAAAAGGCGCCTTGCAGTGCGTGAAGGACACCGACATCCATGAAAACATCGAACGCGTGGACCTGAACCAGGTACTCGACTGCCTCGTGGAGCCGTATCTGGGCCCCGCGGGCAACGGCCGGGTGACCGTCAATGGCCGCGCGCGCCGGGTGTACCGGGGCAAGCCCTTGGCGCTCAAGCGTTGTATGGGCAACCTGATCGACAACGCGCTCAAGTACGGCGACCGTGCCCATCTGTTCGTGGAGGACTCGGCCAAAGCGTTTGTGCTGCATGTGGATGACGAAGGGCCGGGGGTGCCGGCGCAGCGCCTGGAAACCGTGTTCGAACCCCATGTGCGCCTGTCCAGCAACCAGCAGGGCTACGGCCTCGGGCTTGGGATTGCGCGCAATATCGCCCACAGCCATGGCGGCGAAGTGACCCTGCAGAACCTTCGCGAGGGTGGGTTGCGGGTGACGTTGTACCTTCCACGCCAGTAACCGTTCAGGCGGGTTGAACGTCACGAAGTGGTGACATTTCAGATCCGCTTCGTTACGCGGGTGCGCTTGGGTCTTGGTTACACTCGGGCCCGCGAACAATAAAAAGCACAGGGTTCCCATGGAAAGGCACCAACCCCAATTTAATACCTGGCTGGCCGCGCCTGCGCACCAGCAATGGCTTGGCGCCGAAGCCTGCAGGCTGGCGCGGTTTGCCCGGGCAGCGCGGCTGGAGGAGGGCTTCGGCCCCCTTGACGAGCGTGGCCAGCTGGCGAGCGATCAAGCACAAACCCTCATCACCACTCGAATGACCCATGGTTTCGCGTTGGCGCACCTCAGCGGCTTGCCCGGTTACGGTGAGCTGATCGACCACGGCATAGTCGCGCTCGAAGGCTGCCTGCAGGACCACGCCCATGGCGGCTGGTACGCCCTTGCCGATGGCGCGCAAGATACCGGCAAGGCCGCCTACCTCCATGCTTTCGTGGCCCTTGCCGCCAGCTCTGCGGTGGTGGCGCGCAGGCCCGGCGCCGAAGCGCTCCTGGCCAAGGTCATGGACGTTATCGAGCAGCGGTTCTGGTGTGAAGCGCAAGGCGCCATGCGTGAATCCTTCGATCAAACCTGGGTCGCTGAAGAAGCTTATCGCGGCGCCAACAGCAACATGCATAGCGTGGAGGCATTCCTGGCTCTGGCGGATGTGACTGGCGATGCTGTGTGGCTGCAGCGTGCCTTGCGCATCAGCGAACGGGTTATCCACAGGCATGCCGCGGGCAATGGCCATCGCGTGGTCGAGCATTTCGATCTCGACTGGGAGCCTGCGCTGCACTACAACCAGTCCCGCCCGGCAGACCCGTTCCGCCCGTATGGCAGCACCCCCGGCCATGCCTTCGAGTGGGCCCGGTTGCTGCTGCATCTTGAAGCCGCGCTGGAGCGCCAGAGCCTGCCGGCGCCGGCATGGTTAGTCGCGGACGCTCGAAGCCTGTTCGCTACCGCCTGCCGTACCGCCTGGCACATAGATGGAGCGCCAGGGCTGGTGTATACGCTGGATTGGGACGACCAGCCGCTGGTACGTCAGCGCATGCATTGGGTTCACGCCGAAGCCAGCTCGGCAGCCGCGGCCCTGCTCAGGCGTACCGCCGAACCCAACTACGAACAGTGGTACCGCGTGTTCTGGGACTTCACCGAGCGCTTTCTTATCGACCTGGAAAACGGAAGCTGGCACCACGAGCTCGACGCCAGCAACCGGCCCAGCGCCGAGGTATGGGGCGGCAAGCCGGACCTGTATCACGCGCTTCAGGCGGTGCTGCTGCCAGCCCTGCCGTTGTCCTTGAGCCTGGCCAGCGCGGTTGCCCGTGGCGGGATGAATGTCACGGGTTGGTGACAAACGCACGTCCTTTCGTTACCCGTTGCGCTAATTACCCTGCTTAAACTTCCCGCAGCGCAAGCGCCAGACTTGCAATGCATAACAACAAAAAGGTACTTCGATGAACGCGATCAATCGCCTCGCCGCTGTTGTTTCTCTCGCCACGCTATTCCCCTTCGCTGTGCATGCCGCCGATGGCAAAGGCACCGTCGAGGTCGTGCATTGGTGGACCTCGGGCGGCGAAAAGGCTGCTGTTGATGTACTCAAGGCTCAAGTAGAAAAAGACGGCTTCACCTGGAAGGACGGCGCTGTTGCCGGTGGCGGCGGTTCCACTGCCATGACCGTGCTCAAAAGCCGCGCCATGGCCGGCAATCCGCCCGGTGTTGCGCAGATCAAAGGCCCCGACATCCAGGAATGGGGCAGCACCGGCTTGCTGAACCCGGACGCGCTCACCGACGTTGCCAAACAGGAAAACTGGGACGGGCTGCTGTCGAAGAAAGTCGCCGATACCGTGAAGTTCGAAGGCAAGTACGTTGCCGTGCCGGTGAACATCCACCGGGTGAACTGGCTGTGGATCAACCCGGAAGTCTTCAAGAAGGCCGGCATCGCCAAGGCGCCTACCACCCTCGAAGAATTCTACGCCGCCGGCGACAAGCTCAAGGCTGCTGGCTTCATCGCCCTGGCCCACGGTGGCCAGCCTTGGCAGGACAGCACTGTCTTCGAGGACGTTGTGCTCTCGGTGATGGGCGCCGATGGCTTCAAGAAAGCCTTCGTGGACCTGGACGAAAAAACCCTGACCGGCCCGGAAATGGTGAAATCCTTCACCGAGCTCAAGAAAGTCGCCACCTACATGGACGCCAACCGCGCGGGCCGTGACTGGAACCTCGCCGCTGGCGACGTGATCGACGGCAAGGCCGGCATGCAGGCCATGGGCGACTGGGCCAAAAGCGAGTGGACCGCCAAGCACAAGGTAGCCGGCAAGGATTACCAGTGCGTGCCGTTCCCGGGCACCGACAAGGCCTTCACCTACAACATCGACTCCCTCGCGGTGTTCCTGCTCAAGGACAAGAACAACATCGCGGCGCAGCAGGACCTGGCCAAGGTCGCGTTGGGCACCGATTTCCAGAAAGTCTTCAGCATCAACAAAGGTTCGATCCCCGTTCGTACCGACATGCAGAACGACATGGAAAAACTCGGCTTCGACAGCTGCGCTCAACAGGCGGCCAAGGACTTCCTGGCCGACGACAAGAGCGGTGGCCTGCAGCCGAGCATGGCGCACAACATGGCAACCTCGCTGGCCGTTCAGGGCGCGATCTTTGACGTAGTCACCAACTACATCAACAACCCGGGTGCAGACCCGGCCGCGGCTGCCAAGCAACTGGCAAGCGCTATCAAAAGCGCCAAGTAACCTGCCGAGCCAACCTGCACCGTGGTCACGAGCATGACTGCGGTGCAGGCCCCGAACCCGAATGCTTCTAGCGGATCACAAGTCATGAGCTCAGTAGCGGTCTTGAGCAAAGCGTCACCCCTGGATGCCCTCCAGCGCTGGCTACCCAAGCTGGTGTTGGCACCGAGCATGTTGATCGTGCTGGTGGGCTTCTATGGTTACATCATCTGGACGTTCGTGCTGTCGTTCACCAGTTCCACCTTCATGCCCAATTACAAGTTCGTTGGCCTGCAGCAGTACGTGCGCCTGCTGGACAACGATCGCTGGTGGGTCGCCAGCAAGAACCTGGCGATCTTCGGCGGTATGTTCATCGCCATCAGCCTGGTGATCGGTGTATTCCTCGCCGTGCTGCTGGACCAGCGCATCCGCCGCGAAGGCTTCCTGCGCACCGTTTACCTGTACCCCATGGCGCTGTCGATGATCGTCACCGGCACCGCCTGGAAGTGGCTGCTCAACCCAGGCCTTGGCCTGGACAAGATGCTGCGCGACTGGGGCTGGGAAGGCTTCAGGCTGGACTGGCTGGTGGATCAGGACCGGGTGATCTATTGCGTGGTGATCGCCGCCGTGTGGCAGTCCTCGGGCTTTGTGATGGCGTTGTTCCTCGCCGGCCTGCGAGGGGTGGACAGCTCCATCGTGCGGGCGGCCCAGGTAGACGGCGCCAGCTTGCCCACCATTTATATGAAGATTGTGTTGCCAAGCCTGCGCCCGGTGTTCTTCAGCGCGTTCATGATCCTGGCGCACATTGCGATCAAAAGCTTCGACCTGGTGATGGCAATGACGGCTGGCGGCCCCGGCTATGCGTCCGACCTGCCCGCCGTGTTCATGTATTCCTTCACCTTCAGCCGCGGGCAGATGGGCGTTGGCTCGGCCAGTGCCATGCTGATGCTCGGGGCGATCCTGGCCATCCTGGTGCCTTACCTCTATTCGGAATTGCGAGGCAAGCGCCATGACTGATACTCGCCTCAAGCAGGGGCTGACCCTGGATCGCGTTGCCATCTATGCGGTGCTGCTGGTCGCGGCGGCGATCTACCTGGTGCCTTTGGTGGTGATGCTGCTTACCAGCTTCAAGTCGCCGGAGGACGTCTTCGCGGGCAACCTGCTGAGCCTTCCGCAGGTGTTTACCCTGGAAGGCTGGCAGAAAGCCTGGAACACCGTGGGGGGTTATTTCTGGAATTCGGTGAAAATCACTGTTCCGGCCGTGCTCATTTCTACCTTCGTGGGCGCGCTCAACGGTTATGTGCTGTCGATGTGGCGTTTTCGGGGCTCCCAGCTGTTCTTCGGGTTGTTGCTGTTTGGCTGCTTCCTGCCGTTCCAGACCGTACTGCTTCCGGCTTCGTTCACCCTGGGCAAAATGGGCCTGGCCAATACCACAACGGGCCTTGTGCTGGTACACGTGGTGTACGGCCTGGCGTTTACCACGCTGTTCTTCCGCAACTTTTACGTGAGCGTGCCGGATGCGCTGGTGAGCGCCGCACGGCTGGACGGAGCGGGGTTCTTCACGATTTTCGGTCGCATTCTGCTGCCGATGTCGATTCCTACCATCATGGTGTGCCTGATCTGGCAATTCACCCAGATCTGGAACGACTTCCTCTTCGGCGTGGTGTTTGCCAGTGGCGATGCCCAGCCCATTACCGTGGCGCTGAACAACCTGGTCAATACCAGCACCGGGGTGAAGGAATATAACGTGGATATGGCTGCGGCGATGATCGCCGGGCTACCGACACTGCTAGTGTATGTGCTGGCAGGCAAGTATTTCCTGCGCGGGCTCACGGCCGGCGCGGTCAAGGGGTAAGGCACATGGCAACGCTTGAACTGCGTAACGTAATCAAAAGCTACGGCAGCGGCTTGCCGGACACCCTCAAGGACATCCAGCTGGCGATCGACTCTGGTGAGTTCCTGATCCTGGTAGGCCCGTCGGGGTGTGGTAAATCGACCCTGATGAACTGCATCGCCGGCCTTGAGAACATCACCGGTGGCGCGATCATGGTTGACGGCGTGGACATCAGCGGCATGAGCCCGAAAGACCGGGACATCGCCATGGTGTTCCAGTCGTACGCGCTGTACCCCACCATGACGGTGCGCGAGAACATTGCGTTCGGGCTCAAGATCCGCAAGATGCCCACAGCCGAAATCGATCAGGAAGTGGCCCGCGTGGCCAAGCTGCTGCAGATCGAACACCTGCTTACACGCAAGCCTGGCCAGCTCTCGGGCGGGCAACAGCAGCGGGTGGCCATGGGGCGTGCGCTGGCGCGGCGGCCGAAGATCTACCTGTTCGACGAGCCGTTGTCGAACCTGGACGCCAAGCTGCGTGTGGAAATGCGCACCGAGATCAAGCTGATGCACCAGCGGTTGCGTACCACCACCGTGTATGTGACCCATGATCAGATCGAGGCCATGACCCTGGGTGACAAGGTTGCCGTGATGAAGGACGGCATCATTCAGCAATTTGGTACGCCGAAGGATATTTATAACGATCCGGCTAACCTGTTTGTGGCAAGCTTTATCGGTTCGCCACCCATGAACTTCATTCCGCTGCGCCTGCAGCGGCGGGATGTAGGCCTGGTCGCTGTGCTGGACAGCGGCCAGGCACGCTGCGAGTTGCCCCTTGGCCTGCATACCGCAGGCCTTGAGGATCGAGAGGTAATTCTGGGTGTGCGCCCGGAACAACTGATCGTGGCAAGGGAGGCGGGCAGCGCCTTCCCCGGCCTGCGGACGGAAGTCCAGGTCATCGAGCCTACCGGGCCTGATACCCTGGTGTTCGTGACTCTGAACGACACGAAGGTGTGCTGCCGGGTGGCCCCCGACGACGCACCGGCGGTGGGGGCGTCACTGGATGTACGCTTCGATCCGAGCAAGGTCCTGCTGTTCGACGCCGCCACCGGCGAACGTCTGGGATTGGCGGCTGCGCCAGTGGAGCAGCCGCGCAGCGACAACGTGGCCCGGTTCACGGGCCGCTGAGTGAGCGGGTGCCAACACCCGCCGCACAACGATGAGTTCCAATAACAATAAAACGAGGGTAGCCAGGGAATGAACAAGCAAATCATCACCAAAACGAGCACCTTGCGGCTGGCGCGCCAGCTTTCGGTGTTGGGCGCGATGGGGTTGGCAACCACTGCCTACGCGGCCAAGCCCTACGATGCGTCGCAATATGGCACTGGCGACTGGGGCGGGCTGCGTCATGAGCTGTACGACAAGGGTTATGACTTCACCCTGGAGTACGTAGGTGAGGCAGCCACCAACCTGAACGGGGGCTATAACGACGACCGTACGGCTCGTTACTCGGACCAGTTCGCGCTGGGCGTACAGCTGGACCTGGAAAAGCTCTTCGGCTGGCACGGCGCGGAGTTCAAGCTGGCAGTCACCGAGCGTAGCGGCCGCAACATCAGCAACGACCGCATCGGCGACCCGCGCGCCGGCACGCTCAGTTCCTCGCAGGAAGTATGGGGCCGGGGCCAAACCTGGCGCCTGACCCAGATGTGGGTCAAGCAGACCTTCCTGGACGACAAGCTGGACGTGAAATTCGGCCGTTTCGGCGAGGGCGAGGACTTCAACAGCTTCCCTTGCGACTTCCAGAACCTGGCGTTCTGCGGCTCGCAGGTGGGTAACTGGATCGGGGACATCTGGTACAACTGGCCTGTGTCGCAGTGGGCATTGCGCGTGAAGTACAACATCACGCCTGAGTTCTACGCACAGATCGGTGCCTACGAGCAGAACCCGTCCTATCTCGAAACCGGCAATGCCTGGAAGCTGAGCGGCAGCGGCACCAAGGGTGCGATCATTCCAGTGGAAGTGGTGTGGTCGCCGACCGTCAACGGCTTGCCGGGCGAGTACCGCCTGGGCTACTACTACAGCACGGCCAAGGCGAACGACGTATCGGAAGGCGAAGACGGCCAGTTGCAAGCCAGCAGTGGCGGTGCCTACCGTAGCCATGGCAGCAAACATGGTGCATGGGTTGTGGTCCAGCAGCAGCTGACCAGCCACAACGGCGACGCCAGCCGCGGCCTGAGCATCTTTGCCAACGCCACCGTGCACGACAAGGCCACTACCGTGGTGGACAACTACCAGCAAGTAGGCTTCGTTTACAAAGGGTTGCTGGACAGCCGTCCGAAGGATGACATCGGCGTGGGCATTGCACGTATCCACGTGAACGACGATGTGTCTGACAACGCTCGCCTGGCCAACGCCTTGAGCGGTATCGACGACTACGACAACCCAAGCTACGTGCCGGTACGCAGCAGCGAATACGATGCCGAGATCTACTACGGCTTCCACGTCACCAACTGGCTGACCGTGCGTCCCAACCTGCAGTACATCAAGCGCCCAGGTGGCGTGGATGATGTGGACAACGCACTGGTGGCTGGCCTGAAGGTGCAGTCCAAGTTCTAATCGCGTTGTCGTTGTTCCCGGGCTCACGCCGGATGGCCGGCCCCCCAGTCCTACATGGTTAGGACCGGGCGGAGCCCGGGAATGATCTGCTCGGTTACCCCTCTTCGAGGGGATACCGGCTGGCGTTCAAGCTCTCCTTGATCTTGCGCAAGTGCGGCTGGAAGTCCGAGCCGCGGCGCAGGGTCATGCCCGTGGCCAGGACGTCCAGTACGGTGAGCTGGATGATGCGTGAGGTCATGGGCATGTAGATATCCGTGTCCTCGGGCAGCGGGATGTTCAGGCTCAAGCTGCTCGCCTGCGCCAATGGCGAACCGGCTGCAGTGAGCCCCAGCACCGACGCGCCGTTTTCCCGAGCGATGCGTGCCACTTCCACCAGCTCGCGCGTGCGACCGGTATAGGAAATGATCACGAACAGTTCGCCCGTATGCGCCACCGAGGCGAGCATGCGCTGCATCAGCACGTCCGCATGAGCGGAAACGGCCAGATTGAAGCGGAAGAATTTGTGCTGCGCATCCAGAGCCACCGGCGCCGAAGCGCCCAGGCCGAAGAAGTGGATCTGCCGGGCCTGGATCATCAGGTCCACGGCGCGGCTTACCAATTGCGGGTCCAGCTGCTGGCAGGCGCTGTCCAGCGAGGCAATGGCGCTGGAGAATATCTTCTGCGTATAGGCGGCGGGGTCGTCGTCCGGCGCCACCGCACGGCTTACGTAAGCCGCGCCGCTGGCCAGGCTCTGAGCCAGTTGGAGTTTGAGTTCTGGATAGCCGCTTACGCCGAACGAGCGGCAGAAGCGGTTCACCGTGGGCTCACTGACCTTGGCGGCCTGCGCCAGTGCGGCGATACTGAACCGGGTAGCCTGCTGGGGGTTACCGAGAATTACCTCGGCAACTTTACGCTCTGCCTTGTTCAGCTCTTCGAGGCGCCCCTGGATCTGTTCCAGTAGGTTGCGCACGCGATCCATGTAATCTCCTGTGATAGCCGGCCCGCACCGCGGGTCGTTTCCCGGCACGGCAGCCGTGATGGGTGGTCTATCGTACTGATGGGCCACGGCGATCACCAGTACCGGCGCGGCAAGCGTGGCGCTTGTTGTTTTATTACTACATTTCGACTTGATCGACGGGGTCAAAACCCGTAATACTCGTCCAACTTGATAAAAGAACCCATATCATGCTGTCGATTTCCGAACCTTGCACCTTTGCTCTCTTCGGCGCCCTCGGTGACCTGGCCTTGCGAAAACTGTTTCCGGCGTTGTACCAGCTGGAGCGTGCAGGCTTGTTGCACCCCGACACCCGCTTGTTCGCATTGGCCCGTGAGCCCGGCGAAGTCAGCGAGCATCTGGCAGCGATCGAAGAGCACCTGCACGAATTCGTCCCGGCGGCAGAGCTTGATACGGACCATCTGGCGCGGTTCAAGGCACGCCTGGAATACCTGCATGTGGATTTCCTCCTGGCCGAGGACTACGCCGTACTGGCCGAGCGCATCGGGCCTGCGGCCCAGGTGATCGCCTACTTCGCTACGCCGGCCGCGGTGTACGGCGCCATTTGCGAGAACCTCGCGAAGGTGGGCTTGGCCGAGCGCACTCGTGTTGTGCTGGAAAAGCCCATTGGCCATGACCTGGAATCCTCGCAACGGGTGAACGATGCGGTCGCGCATTACTTCCCGGAAAACCGCGTGTACCGGATCGACCATTACCTGGGCAAGGAAACCGTACAGAACCTGATCGCCCTGCGGTTCGCCAACAGCCTGTTCGAAACCCAGTGGAACCAGAACTACATTTCCCATGTGGAGATCACCGTTGCCGAGAAGGTGGGTATCGAAGGGCGGTGGGGTTACTTCGACAAGGCGGGTCAATTGCGTGACATGGTGCAGAACCACCTGCTGCAGCTGCTGTGCCTGATTGCCATGGACCCGCCTGCGGACCTTTCCGCCGACGCCATCCGTGACGAAAAGGTGAAAGTGCTCAAGGCACTGGCGCCCATTACCGGTGAAGGCCTGAGCACCCACGTGGTTCGCGGCCAATACATCGCGGGCTACAGCGAGGGCCGCGGCGTGCCGGGGTACCTTGAAGAAGAGAACTCCAATACCCAGAGCGACACCGAAACCTTCGTGGCCCTGCGGGCCGATATCCGCAACTGGCGTTGGGCCGGGGTGCCGTTCTACCTGCGTACGGGCAAGCGCATGCCGCAAAAGTTGTCGCAGATCGTGATCCACTTCAAGGAACCGCCACACTATATTTTCGCGCCAGAGCAGCGCCTGCAGATCAGCAACAAACTGATCATCCGGCTGCAGCCTGACGAAAGCATTTCCTTGCGCGTAATGACCAAGGAGCAGGGCCTGGACAAAGGCATGCACCTGCGCAGCGGACCACTGCAGCTCAATTTCTCCGACACCTACCGTAGCTCGCGTATCCCGGATGCCTACGAACGTCTGTTGCTCGAAGTGATGCAAGGCAACCAGAACCTCTTCGTACGCAAGGACGAGATCGAATACGCCTGGCGCTGGTGCGACCAGTTGATCGCCGGGTGGAAGAAATCCGGCGATGCGCCCAAGCCGTACGCGGCGGGCTCCTGGGGCCCGATGAGTTCCATTGCGCTGATCACGCGCGATGGCAGGTCCTGGTATGGCGATATCTGAACACGGCCGCCTGAACGCGACGGCCCAGCAACCACCACAACACGCCGGGCCTCACCGGTGCCCCAGAGCCAAGGATCAGCCGTTATGACGCCTGAACAACAATCCCGCATGGCGGACAAGGTCAAATTCATCGACGAGATGGCGCAGCGTGCGCGCATTCTCCCGGTGATAGTCATCAATTCCGAAAGCGAAATCCTGCCATTGGCCGATGCGCTGGCGGCGGGTGGGCTTACCTGCCTCGAAGTGACGCTACGGTCCCAGTACGGGTTGAAGGCAATCAAGATGCTTCGCCAGCACCGGCCGGAGTTGACCGTGGGAGCAGGGACCGTGCTGGACCGGCAGATGTTTGCTGCTGTGGAAGAGGCGGGAGCTCAGTTCGTGGTAACGCCCGGCGCCACCCAGGACATGCTCGAAGCGGGTGTGGAGAGTGCGATCCCGCTGTTGCCTGGCATTGCCACAGCCTCGGAAATCATGATGGGTTATGCCCTGGGCTATCGCCGCTTCAAGTTGTTCCCCGCGGAGATCTGCGGCGGCGTCGCGGCAATCAAAGCCTTCGGCGGCCCATTTGGCGACGTTCGCTTCTGCCCCACCGGTGGCGTGAACACTGGCAATGTGAAGGCGTACATGAGCTTGCCGAACGTGATGTGCGTGGGCGGTACATGGATGCTCGACAAGGCGTGGATCAGCGGCGGGGAGTGGGACAAGGTCGAACAATGCAGCCGCGAGGCCGTTGCGTTGTTCTGATACAGCATTGTTGCTCGTTTCATGGCTTTTAGGTGCGCTTGGTCGGCGCACCTTTTTTTATTCTGCGGATCGGTGCTTCAGCCTCAGTGGCGCAAGCAGGTCGTTCAGCCCGTTATGATCAATCTCGTGCATCAGTGCCAGCAAGGCGCCGAGTTCCCCATGGGGAAAGCCCTGCCGAGCGAACCAACCCAGATAATTGCCTGGCAGGTCAGCCAGCAAGCGGCCTTTGTATTTACCGTAGGGCATCTTGGTGGTTACCAACGCCTCAAGTTTTTGAAAGTCCATTGTTTGGCGCCGTGTTGTTTTGCGGAATGGGCTGCTTCTGCATGCATTTTGCAATGAAGCATGAGCACGATATTGCATTCCGAATGGTAGCGTAAAACCATGCTCGTTTATAACGCATTGATTTTACTGAGTAACCGGAATTATCCAAGGCTGGCACGAAGTCTGCTCTTCTCTCTTCCAAAGCATACTGCCAAGAGGAAGATTAAAATGACCAAGTCTGGAGAAGATGTTGTATCGGTACTCAACCGCCTGATCGAAACTTGCAAAGACGGTGAGGAAGGCTTCAAGGCCTGCGCTGATGACATTAAAAACCCTGAACTCAAGGCACTTTTCCTCAAGCATTCGCAAGAGTGCAAAAACGCCGCCGGTGAGTTGCAAGCCGAAGTGACTGCCCTCGGGGGCAGCCCGGAAGACTCCACTAGCCTGAGCGGTGACTTGCACCGTCGCTGGGTCGATCTCAAATCCCTTATCACCGGCAAAAGTGAAGAAGCCGTATTGAACGAAGCCGAACGTGGTGAGGACGTCGCCATCAAGGCTTACAGTGAAGCCTTGAAACAGCCGCTGCCAGCCAATGTGTACGCCATTGTGGAGCGCCAGTTCCACGGTGTTCAGCGTAACCATGACCAGATCAAGGCCCTGCGCAATATCGCTCGCGCCAGCTGAATCTTGCTCGTACCAGCTTAAGCTGGAATCCCTCTTACGCCGGCGTTGCCGGCGTTTTTTTTGCCTGGCTACCGGGCTCGGCGTGGCACACCTGGTTCCGGCCCTCGCGCTTGGCCCGATAGAGCGCCGCATCGGCTTCACAGAGAACATTCTCCAGGGTCGCGGGCAGCCCAGCCTGATCAAATGAAGCCGCTACCCCGATGCTGACGGTGAGGCGCGCATCATCCAATTCGCTAAGTACCAGTGCTTCAATCTGATGCCGCAGCGATTCGGCCACGGCAAGGGCGCCATTTAAGCCGGTTTCGACCAGCACCACCATGAACTCTTCGCCGCCATAACGTGCCGCGAGGTCGCCGGGGCGCTGTACGCTCTGGTTGATGACATCAGCTACGCGGCGCAATGCCTGATCGCCGCCGTGGTGGCCATGGCGCTCGTTAAAGGCCCGGAAATGGTCCACATCGATCATCAGCACGGCCAACCCACGTCGATTGCGCTGCGTGCGCGCCCACTCATGCTGCAACGTATCGTCCAGGCGCCTGCGATTAGCCAGGCCAGTGAGCCCATCGGTGGCAGCCAGCGCGGCGAGCGTGCTTTCCGAACGCCTGCCGCGACGCAGCTCGCGCATAAACAGCACTGTAAGCCAGGCGATGCCCAGGCACAGCCCCAGCGTTGCGAGGCAGATGACCAGGGCGGTGCGTTGCCATGGGCCGAAGACGTCGTCGTACGCCATGGCTACGATTACCATCAACGGCAGGTCGGCTACGCGGCTATAGGTGTATACCCGTTTGATCCCGTCCAGCCCTGACGTGGACATGAAATAGCCTGAAGCGCCGCCGTCAAGCATGCGTCGCATGTTCGGCCAGCTAGCGAAGTTGTCGCCGATTACCGAGCGCCCAGGAGGCTTTGGCTCACGTGCAAGCATATCGCCATCGAGGTTGGCCAGGCTCACGCTGCTGCCCTTGCCGATATTCAAGCTTTTGAACAGGCCAGCGAAATAGTCCAGCCGCAACACGCTTGACGCCATGCCGCGGAACTCCCCGCCAGGGCCCGATATCCGCCGGGTGAAGGCCACACACCAATTGAGCTCGCCCAGCTGATCTTCAAACGGGCGGCTGATGTGAAGCGCCAACGAAGGCGAAGAAGCATGCTGGCGGAAATTGTCACGCTGGCTGAAATCGAACGGCCGCGGTTCGGGTGAGAGCGAATCGGCAACCACCGCGCCGTGTTGGTCGACCCACAGAATGTCGCCCCGAAGCGGTATAGAGATGGCGCGCCCGAACAACAGCTGGCGCTTGAGAGAAGGCGGAACCTGCGAAAGCTCCGGGTTTTGCGAAGCATCGATCAGGCCCTGGAGCGACAGGTCGTAAAGCTCGACTGTGCGCTGGATATCGCTGTCGATCAGTTGTGCAACGTTATTGGCGCTGCGTAGCGCAACCTCCCTGGCGCTGTCGTATTCCTCGTTGAGCAGAAACGCCACGATGCCAACAATGGTCAGGATTGCCGCCACGCTCCCGATTACAAGCGTGCGCTCTGCATTCACAGCGAGGCGGGTGACAGAGAGTGGCATGACAGCGATAACTCGAAGGCGGGGCGGGCGGGGCCATTCTAGGTAGCCCAGCCAGGGCTCACAAGGTGCAGATCGCTGGCAAAGTGCCAGCCTGGACGACCGGTAAACATGAAGCTTAAACCGTTCAGCATTAAACCCTTATGTTTCCGCAAGTTAGGATGAAGTCTTGCCAAAACGTCGGAAGCGAGTGGAGCCAACGTGTGTTTGAAAAAAGTGCCGGGATCATGATCGCGGCGCGGGCTGAGGGCACGCGACCAATCTGAACTGACTTTTCCTACAGAACGCTCGGAAGCGCCTGATAGATCCATTCAGGCCCGCCGGAGACACTAGCTTGCAAAACCAATAAAGAATCTGCCATGTCCATCGTCTCCAGCGTTGTACCAGGCGCATTGCTGATCAGCTTTGCCGGTGCGGTTCAGTTGCTCGTTTTCCCCTTGGCACAGGGGGCTGGCAACTGCCTGCTGGCTATTGCCGGCCTGATCATCGAGCTGTGACCCGGCTCAACGTGGTTTTTGCAGCCATAGCTTTGGAACTCACGGCTTCGAAATCACGGCGCGAGCGGCCCGGATCAGGCACTCGGTAAGCTCTGGCGATGAAAACTTGGTCAGCACCGCATCCGCGCCCGCTTCATCCGCCCGCCGGCTGTTCATGGCGCTGTTCAGGGACGTATGCAGGAGGATGTACAACTGATTGAAGTCAACGCTTTCACGAAGGGTGCGGGTGAGTGCATAGCCGTCCATCACTGGCATCTCGATGTCCGATACCACAATGTTGATTTCCTGCGCGGTCCCTTGCAGGTCAAGCAGGCACATCATCGCGTCCTTCGCACTACGCGCAGTCTGGCATTCAATCCCGAGGCTGCGCAGGGCAAGCACCGATTGCTGCAAGGCGACCTGGCTGTCATCCACAACCAGTATTCGCGCCTGGGCCAGTAACTCGGCTTGCTCGAACGTCAGGTCTTTTGACACGGGTTCGGGCCGGGGCGGGGCAATACCATGGATCACCTTCTCGATATCCAGCACCTGCACCAGCGCGCCATCCACCTGGGTGACCCCGGTAATGAAGGAGCGCCCGCCAGACGCATGCGGTGGTGGAAGGATGTCTGTAGAGCGGCAGTGAATGATGCGGATCACCGCCTGCACATGCAGGCCCTGGCGGGAGCGGCTGACATCGGTGACGATCAGGCAGCCGCCCGAAGGATCTTCCAGCGGCCGCTCGCCAATTGCCCGGCTGAGGTCGATCACCGAGAGCGACGCACCGCGCAGGGTGGCGATGCCACGCACATGGGGGTGGGAGTCGGGAAGGCGAGTGAGCGCCGGGCAGGGAATGATCTCACTGACCTTCAGCAGGTTGATGGCCATCAGTTTGCCGCTGCGCAGGGTGAACAACAGGAGCGAGAGCGACTCGGCGTTTGCTTTGGACATATCTACCTTCTGAAGCGGGTGCGGAACGGGCCGCGGGAAATACTCAGGGTTTATCGGCCGCCTGCCGGATCGCTTGAGGGCCGGGCAATCCCGAGCCGTCGTGCCAGGCGGCTGAGGTTTGCGCGATCGAGCCCCAGCTCCCGGGCGGCGTTGGACCAATGGTACCCATGACGGCGCAAGGCAGCCTCGATCATCCCGCGCTGAAAGCGGTCGACGGCCTCGCGCAAGTCGCCGTGCTCGCTTGCCGCTACCGACGCTTCAGCGGCAACAAACGCTTGCCTGGATGCGTCGGGCCAATCTCTGCCAGGGGCGAGGTCCAGGTCCAGGTCCTGCGCCGCGAGGGTGAGGATGCGAGGGCGCGAGGGTAGCCTGCCCAACGCACGTAACGCTGAGCGGCTGATCATGTGTTCCAGCTCCCTGACGTTGCCCGGCCATGGATAGGCGAGCAACGCTGCCTGGGCTTCTTTACTGAGGCGCAGGCTGTTGAGGCCCAGACGTGAGCGGTTTTGCTCCAGAAAGTAACCGGCCAGCAAGAGAATATCCCGGCCTCGCCTGCGCAACGGCGGAACCGGAAGCGGGTAAACGCTGAGGCGATGATAGAAATCGGCGCGGCAACGTCCTGCGGCTACTTCTGCCGCCAGATCCCGGTTGGTGGCCGCGATCAACCGCACCGCCACCCGATGCTCACGGTCTGAGCCCAATCGCTGCAGCTGGCCGGTCTGGAGCACGCGCAGTAGCTTGGCCTGCACCGCCAAAGGTAGTTCGCCAACTTCATCGAGGAATAAGGTACCGCCGTCGGCCAGCTCGAACTTGCCTCGCCGGTCGCTCACGGCGCCGGTAAACGCGCCTTTTACGTGCCCGAACAACTCGCTTTCTACCAGGGCGTCCGGCAGCGCGGCGCAATTGAGGCTGATCAGAGGTTTGGCCGCCCGACCGGACGCCTTGTGCAGCGCCTGAGCCACCAGTTCCTTGCCTACC
Source organism: Pseudomonas sp. 3MAES_34.3B (assembly GCF_058145875.1). Taxonomy (NCBI): domain Bacteria; kingdom Pseudomonadati; phylum Pseudomonadota; class Gammaproteobacteria; order Pseudomonadales; family Pseudomonadaceae; genus Pseudomonas; species Pseudomonas sp. 3MAES_34.3B. Next base: position 886,838 of record NZ_CM176960.1, read on the forward strand.
CCGGTTTCCCCGGTAACCAGAACGGTAAGCTCGCTTGGCCCTACCAGTTGGATCTGCGCCATCAGCTGGCGAATCGCCGGGCTCTGCCCAATGATCTCGTCGCTGGAAAAACCTGCGCGGGATGCTCCATTCAGCTCGTTACGTTGACCCGAGGCGAGGCGGGCGATCTGCTGTTCTACCGTCACTATCGCCGCGGCCAGGCTGGCAAAGGCTTCCAACGTACCGGGTTCGATGCCGTCGAACCGGCGGGGGTCCAGGGCGTCCAGCGTCAACAGCCCCCAGGGTTGCTGATCCACATAAAGCGGGCACCCCAGGCAGTCATGCACCTCCAGGTGGCTGCCATGCCCGGCAACCAGGCCATCGTAAGGATCGGGCAACGGGCTGTCGGCCGGGAAACGTGTGGGTGAGGTTCGGCTTAACAGCGCCTGGAAGCGGGGGTGTTCGCTGACTCTGAAGCGGCGCCCGAGGGTGTCGTCGCTCAAGCCGTCTACGGCCACCGGGACCAGCCAGTCGGCGTCCAGGCGCAGCAAGGCGGCAGCATCACACGGAAGCAAGCCACGCATGGCGTGCAGCAGCCGCTGGTAACGTTCGGTCGCCGGCAGTGTCTGGGAGAGGTCGGAAACCAGCCCCAGCAAGGCCTCAAGCAGTGGTTTGGAGGTCATATCGACTCGCTTGGGGTCGAAGTGACTCCGTATGGCTGCGAGTCATTTCGACGCTGCACGCCTAAGTGCCTGATTTTTATCGGCCCTTCAGCTGGCATGGATTCTGTAAGCCCTTGAGCAGACACCTCACGGACCTTTCGGAGAATATCATGCTCAGTGCTCAACACCGTGCCATCATCCAGGCCACCGTCCCGTTGCTGGAGAGTGGCGGAGAAGCGCTTACCACGCATTTCTACAAGCTGCTGTTGGCAGAACATCCCGAAGTACGCCCGCTGTTCAACCAGGCTAACCAGGCCAGCGGCGATCAACCCCGCGCATTGGCCAATGGCGTGCTTATGTATGCCCGGCACATTGATCGGCTGGAGGCGCTTGGCGGGCTGGTAAGCCAGATCATCAACAAGCATGTGGCCCTGCAGATCCTCCCTGAGCACTATCCCATCGTAGGTGGCTGCTTGCTGCGCGCCATTTCCGAAGTGCTGGGTGCCGAGGTCGCGACCCCTGCGGTGCTCGAAGCCTGGGGCGCAGCCTATGGGCAATTGGCAGACATCCTGATAGGCGCCGAAGAGGGGCTTTATCATGAGAAGGAAACCGCGACGGGTGGCTGGCGTGGAGCCCGACCCTTCGTGCTGGCGCGCAAGGTTCAGGAAAGTACTGAAATTGCTTCGTTCTATCTGGTGCCCGCCGATGGCAAGCCTGTGTTGCCGGCGGCTCCGGGCCAATATATCGGCGTGCGCTTGTTGATTGATGGTGCGGAGCACCGCCGCAATTATTCCGTGTCTGCCTTGGGCAATGCCGGCGGCTACCGGATCAGCGTGAAACGCGTTGCAGGAGGCGTGGTTTCCCCGTTTCTCCATGAGCGCTTCGCGGTAGGCGATACATTGGAACTGTTCCCGCCATCGGGAGAGTTCGTATTGCAACCAGGCGAACGCCCGGTGGTGCTGATCAGCGGTGGGGTGGGCATTACGCCTACTCTGGCGATGCTTGAGGCTGCATTGCCTACGGGGCGCCCTATCGTGTTTATCCACAGTGCCCGTAACGCGCAAGTACATGCGTTTCGTGATTGGCTCGACGAACAGGCACGGCAACACCCTCAGCTGTCGCGCTTTTACTGCTATGCCGAAGGGGAAGAGGGGAGGGCGGGTGTTGACGCGGTAGGCCTGCTCAGTAGCGAGCATCTGGAGCGCTGGCTACCGGGTAACCGCGACGTGGATGCCTATGTGCTTGGCCCGAAGCCGTTCATGGTAGCGGTGAAACGCAGCCTGGAAGCGTTGGGGGTTCCACCTGAGCAAACTCGGCACGAGTTCTTCGGGCCGGCGTCTGCCTTGGTGTGACGATACCGGTGCAGGAGGCCTTTCCCACAAGGGTCCGCTATCACGCCGGTAATATCTTTTCGCATTTAACCGACGTTTAATACGTGCTTCCTTTACTGCTCCCCGATCAACGGTGCTACCTTAGCGCCCCTTCGCGGTGAAGCGTGCTGTGACCGGCACAATAGGACGTCCCATGGAACCCACACATTTCTCGCTGGCACGTGAGCGGCGCTTTCTTTTCCTGCTAGGCATTATCTGCATGGCCCTGCTTGGAGGCGCCCTTTATATGCAGGTGGTGCTAGGCGAAGCGCCATGCCCGCTGTGCATCCTCCAACGGTATGCATTCCTGTTCATCGGCGTGTTCGCGTTCATCGGCGCAGCGCTGCCGGGTCGGCGCGCGGTCACGGTATTCGAGGCGCTTGCGGTGGTGAGCGCGTTGGGGGGCATTGCCGCCGCTGGCAAGCATGTATGGGTATTGGCGCATCCACTGTCCAGTTGCGGGGTGGACGTACTGCAGCCGATTGTCGACGGCCTTCCCCTTGCCAGGTGGCTACCCTCGGTGTTCGAGGTCCAAGGGTTTTGCACCACGCCGTACCCACCCGTGCTCGGGCTGTCGCTGGCCCAATGGGCGTTGGTTGCCTTTGTGCTCATTACGGTGCTCGTACCCTTGGGCGTATGGAGCAACCGCCGGCGGTCATGAATCATGCCGATCGTAACGATCCCGTTATCGTGGCTGATCGTCCGCTCTGTTCGTGAAATCGTCTGAAACCCGCGTCATTCAAGCCTTTGGCCCGCTTCGACTGCGCTGCGACAACATGTCGCAAGGGCTTGAAATATCGAGCTATTGTTGCATAATCAGTAATGTACTGTTGCTATATAAGTCATATTCATCACTGGGTTAGCTCACTACAATCGCGGCAATTTCCGTATGGCCAACCTCTCCAGGCCCTTGCAAATCAAGGCGTAAGCCTTTTTTTTCGGACTGCGGGAGGCACCTGCGGTGTCCGGTTGTCTACCCTTCACGGTTGTCACCCCCGATGGGTACCTCAAAGGAATGGGGCGCGATCGGGCGACTTGCCTATAATCCGACGAGTCAAAGCAATTTGAGCACTGTACGACACGGGGCGCCTGATTCAGCAGCGGCTGGTTTCCAGGCACCTACATGTTCGATCCCGAAAAATGCTGACGCTTGGCAGGACGAAGTGTTGGCGATCACAACACACATTGCATTGAAGCAAGCTTTAGAGGTCGTGAGATGAGTAAAAAGCGTTACCCCAGACTGTTTGGCATATTGCCCTTTTTCGGCATGCTTTTTCTCAGTGGGTGCGACTGGACCCTGCTCAATCCCAAGGGGCAGGTGGGCATCGACGAGAGAAACCTGATTTTCCTCGCGTTCGGCCTGATGCTCACGGTGGTCATCCCGGTGATCGTCATGACCTTCTGGTTCGCCTGGAGATATCGTGCGTCGAACCGGAGCGCGACCTACGCGCCGGAATGGGCCCACTCCACCAAGATTGAAGCGGTCGTCTGGGGCGTTCCGCTGATCATCATTCTGGTCCTTGGCTATGTGACCTACGTGTCCACCCACCACCTCGACCCCTATCGCCCGCTCGATTCCGACGTCAAGCCGGTGCGTATCCAGGTTGTTGCGCTGGACTGGAAATGGCTGTTCATCTATCCGGAACAGGGCATCGCCACCGTGAACAAGATCGTGTTCCCGGCGCATACCCCGGTCAGCTTCGAGATTACCTCGGACGCCGTGATGAACTCGTTCTTCATCCCTGCATTGGGTGGCCAGATCTACGCCATGGCGGGCATGCAGACCAAATTACACCTGATCGCCAATGAAAACGGCGACTTCCAGGGTATCTCCGCCAACTACAGCGGCGCTGGCTTCACCGGCATGACCTTCCAGGCGCAAGCCACTACTCAGGAAGGCTTCGATGCCTGGGTCAACGACGTTCGCAATTCACCGAAGAAGCTTGATTCGGCCGAATACGCAGCACTGGCCAAACCAAGCGAAAAGAACCCCGTCGCGCTGTATTCCTCGGCTACGCCTAACCTGTTCCAGTCCATCATCGACAAGTATGAAGGCATGAACGCTGGCCACCATGGGATGCACGAGAAGGGTGTGCTTGGCAAGGAAGGTAAGGAAGTAAGTGAGAATTCAGCTGCTGGGGCAGAGGAGTAAAAGATGTTCGGTAAATTAACTCTGGAAGCGATACCCTTCCACGAGCCGATAGTGATGGTGACCCTCGCCATCGTTGCCGTGCTCGGGGCAGGTGTATTCGCAGCGATTACCTACTACAAGAAGTGGGGCTATCTCTGGAAAGAGTGGTTCACCTCTGTCGACCACAAGAAAATCGGCGTGATGTACATCGCCGTGGCGATCATCATGCTGATCCGCGGCTTTGCCGACGCCATCATGATGCGTACGCAGCAGGCGATTGCCGTGGGCGGTTCGACCGGCTACCTTCCGCCTGAACACTATGATCAGATCTTCACCGCTCACGGTACGATCATGATCATCTTCATGGCGATGCCGTTCATGATCGGCCTGATGAACATCGTGGTGCCGTTGCAGATCGGCGCCCGCGACGTGGCCTTCCCGTTCCTGAACTCGGTGAGCTTCTGGTTCTTCGTGGTCGGTGCGTTGCTGGTCAACATCTCGCTCGGTATCGGTGAATTCGGCAAGACCGGCTGGGTAGCCTACCCGCCATTGTCGGGCATCCAGTACAGCCCGGGCGTGGGGGTGGACTACTACATCTGGGCGCTGCAGATATCCGGCCTGGGTACCTTGCTTACCGGTGTGAACTTCATCGTCACCATTCTCAAGATGCGTGCCCCTGGCATGACCTTGATGAAGATGCCGGTGTTCACCTGGAACTGCCTGTGCACCGCGATCCTGATCGCCGCCTCGTTCCCGATCCTGACCGCCACACTGCTGCTGCTGTCGCTTGACCGTTATCTGGGTATGCACTTCTTCACCAACGAGCTTGGTGGGAACCCGATGATGTATGTCAACCTGTTCTGGGCGTGGGGCCACCCTGAAGTTTACATCCTGATCCTGCCGGCATTCGGTGTGTTCTCGGAAGTGACTTCGACCTTCGCCAAGAAGCGCCTGTTCGGCTACGTGTCGCTGGTATGGGCAACCATCGCCATCACCGTACTGTCGTTCATCGTATGGCTGCACCACTTCTTCACCATGGGTGCGGGTGCGAACGTCAACGCCTTCTTTGGCATCATGACGATGATCATCGCCGTACCGACAGGTGTGAAGATCTTCACCTGGCTGTTCACCATGTACCGCGGCCGCATCGAGTTCAAGACTCCGATGCTCTGGACCGTCGGCTTCATCGTGACCTTCAGTATCGGCGGTATGACCGGCGTACTGCTGGCAGTGCCCGGCGCGGACTTCGTGCTGCACAACAGCCTGTTCCTGATCGCACACTTCCATAACGTGATCATCGGCGGCGCCGTGTTCGGCTACCTGGCCGGCTTCACCTTCTGGTTCCCGAAAGCGTTTGGCTTCAAGCTCAACGAGCGTCTGGGCAAGTACAGCTTCTGGTGCTGGTTGATCGGCTTCTACTTCGCCTTCATGCCGCTGTACGTACTGGGCTTCATGGGCATGACCCGTCGCCTGAACCACACCGACAACCCCGAATGGACTCCATGGTTCTATGTGGCAATGGTCGGCGTACTGTTCGTGGCCGCCGGTATCGGCTTCCAGTTGCTACAGATCTACGTGTCGATCCGCGATCGCAAGAAGAACGTCGACGTCACCGGCGACCCATGGGATGGCCGTACCCTGGAATGGTCGACTTCGTCGCCACCTCCGTTCTACAACTTCGCTGAAGTGCCCGTGGTTTCCGACCTGGACGCTTACTGGGGTATGAAAGAGCGTGGCGCAGCCACCGCTGATGCCGCGGACTACAAGCAGATCCACATGCCGCGCAACACGGGCATGGGCTTCGTGATCGCAGCGTTCAGCCTGGTGTTCGGCTTCGCGATGATCTGGCACATCTGGTGGGCGGCTGCCGTAGGCTTCGTGGGCATGATCATCACTTTGATCGTGCGCAGCTACGACGACGACATCGACTACTACGTTCCGGCGGCGGAAGTCGCCCGTATCGAGGGCGAGCGTCAGCGCGCACTGGCCAACGCCCATGCCGGCGTTACCAGCGGTACTCGTGTGAACTCCACGTTGGAGAAGGTTTGAACCATGACTAATACCGTTCTGCACGGTGAAGTCGCCCATAGCCACGAGCATGGGCACGACTATCACCATGATGCCGGGGGCATGACTGTCTTCGGCTTCTGGATCTACCTGATGACTGACTGCATCCTGTTCGCGTCGATCTTCGCCGCGTACGGGGTGCTGGCCGGGAACTTCGCGGGTGGCCCTTCGGGGCACGAGATCTTCGAACTGGACTATGTCCTGGTCGAAACCTTCCTGCTGCTGTTCAGTTCGATCACCTTCGGCTTCTCCATGCTGGCGATGTACAAGGGCAACAAGAGCGGCGTGATGACCTGGTTGTTCATCACCTTCCTCTTCGGCCTTGGCTTCATCGGCATGGAACTCAACGAGTTCCACAAGCTGATCGAAGAAGGCTACGGCCCTCAGCGTAGCGGTTTCCTGTCGGCGTTCTTCACGCTGGTAGGTACCCATGGTCTGCACGTGTCCAGCGGCCTGCTGTGGATGGCCGTGATGATGGCTCAGATCAGCAAGCACGGCCTGACCGCGACGAACCAGACCCGCATGAGCTGCCTCAGCCTGTTCTGGCACTTCCTGGACGTGGTCTGGATCTGCGTGTTCACCGTTGTCTACCTGATGGGGGCCTTGTAATGGCTAACAACCATTCCGCCGGTGGCGCCAGCCACGGCAGCACCAAGTCGTACATGGTCGGCTTTATCCTGTCGGTGATCCTGACAGTGATTCCGTTTGGCCTGGTGATGTTCCAGTCGATGTCCAAGGACGCGATCCTTGCGATCATCCTGGTGTTCGCGGTGGTTCAGGTGATCGTTCACCTGATCTACTTCCTGCACCTGGACCGGTCTTCGGAGCAGCGCTGGAACGTGATAGCCTTCATTTTCTCGGCGGTGATCATCGTTTTCCTCGTTGGCCTGTCGCTGTGGATCATGTTCAGCGTTCACCACTTCATGCTGGCGAAGTGAGGTAGCTTGCATGTCCGTTAAGCACTTTATCCAAATCACCAAACCGGGGATCATTTTCGGTAACGTGCTTTCTGTGGCGGGCGGCTTCTTCCTGGCTGCGCAAGGGCATGTCGATCTCGGCCTGTTCCTTGCCACGGTGATTGGTACATCGCTGGTCGTTGCATCGGGTTGTGCGTTCAACAACTGCATCGACCGCGATATCGACGTGAAGATGGAGCGCACGCGCAATCGTGCAATCGTACAGGGCATCATCTCCGTCAAGGTCGCGCTGGTGTATGCCACCGTGCTGGGGCTGCTCGGGTTCGGCCTGCTCTACAAGCTGGCCAACCCGCTAGCCGCCTTCGCGGGCCTGGTGGGGTTTGCGATCTACGTAGGGCTATATAGCCTCTATCTCAAGCGCAGGTCCGTGCATGGCACGCTGGTAGGCAGCCTTTCGGGAGCCATGCCGCCGGTAATCGGTTACGTGGCGGTGACCGGCCGCTTCGACATGGCCGCGCTTACCTTGCTGGTGATGTTCAGCTTGTGGCAAATGCCGCATTCCTATGCGATCGCCATCTTCCGCCTCAACGATTACCGTGCGGCGTCCATTCCGGTGCTGCCGGTAGAGCGCGGGATCTCGGTAGCCAAACGGCATATCGTGTATTACATCCTGGCGTTCGTGCTCGCTACGCTGATGCTTACCCTTGGCGGCTACGCCGGGTTGAGCTACATGGCCGTGGCGGCTGCCATGGGCATGTACTGGCTGTATATGGCGTGGACAGGCTACAAGGCCTCCGACGACCGGGTATGGGCGCGCAAGCTGTTCGTGTTTTCCATCTTCACCATCACGGCACTCAGTGTGATGATGTCGGTGGACTTCAAGGCGTCCGCTGGGCTGCTGCTGACTTCCGCATTGCCGTAAGGTATGCGGAATGAAAAAACCGGGCGCTGCCCGGTTTTTTTATGGGCGCTTACTGGACAACAGGGGAGGGATGGCTCTATCTTCGGGCCAGGCCAAATGATCTGGCCAGCGTCGCTCGGACGGTTCCGGGCGCTTACGTACCTCGAGGACACCATGGCCGAACTCCGTTCGCCGCGCCGCTTTGCGCGCATTGATCGCCTTCCCCCCTACGTTTTCAATATCACCGCCGAACTCAAGATGGCTGCGCGCCGTCGCGGTGAAGACATCATCGACCTGAGCATGGGCAACCCCGATGGGGCTACGCCACCCCATATCGTTGAAAAGCTCGTGAACGTTGCGCAACGTGAAGACACGCACGGTTATTCCACGTCCCGGGGCATCCCCCGCCTGCGCCGCGCCATCTCTCGTTGGTATGCTGACCGTTACGCGGTGGAGATCGATCCGGAAAGCGAAGCCATCGTCACCATCGGTTCCAAGGAAGGCCTGGCGCACTTGATGCTCGCCACGCTCGACCAGGGCGATACGGTACTGGTGCCCAACCCCAGTTACCCGATCCACATCTATGGTGCGGTGATCGCCGGCGCTCAGGTGCGCTCCGTGCCGCTGGTGCCCGGAGTGGACTTCTTCAACGAGCTGGAGCGGGCGATTCGCGAGTCCATTCCCAAGCCGAAGATGATGATCCTGGGGTTCCCTTCGAACCCGACTGCCCAATGTGTGGAGCTGGACTTCTTCGAGCGCGTGGTTGCGCTGGCCAAGCGTTACGACGTGCTGGTGGTCCACGACCTGGCTTACGCCGACATCGTGTACGACGGCTGGAAGGCACCCTCGATCATGCAAGTGCCGGGGGCCAAGGACATTGCAGTGGAGTTCTTCACCCTGTCCAAAAGCTACAACATGGCGGGCTGGCGTATCGGCTTCATGGTGGGTAACCCGGAGCTGGTTGCAGCACTGGCGCGGATCAAGAGCTATCACGACTATGGCACCTTCACGCCGTTGCAAGTGGCCGCCATTGCTGCACTGGAAGGCGACCAGCAATGCGTGCTGGACATCGCCGAACAGTACCGGCAGCGCCGCAACACGCTGGTGAAAGGGCTGCACGAGATCGGCTGGATGGTTGAAAACCCCAAGGCGTCCATGTACGTGTGGGCCAAGATTCCCGAAGCCTACGCACAGTCGGGCTCTCTGGAGTTTGCCAAAAAGCTTTTGGCCGACGCCAAGGTCTGTGTTTCACCCGGAATCGGGTTTGGTGACTATGGCGACGACCACGTTCGCTTCGCGCTGATAGAAAACCAGGACCGTATTCGCCAAGCCGTGCGCGGCATCCGCCAGATGTTCCGGGCTGACGGTTTGCTACCCAAGCCAGCCAAGGCACCAGGCGGGGCGATTCCGGAATAAGCCGATCTGGGTCCGGCTTCGTGATGTCTCGACCACAGCCTTGAACTGGAGCGGCAGTTTTCATTATTGCCGCTTCAGCAAGGGACTATTCTCCTGCTGTCATTGTGCGCTGGCCCTTTGCCGGTTTACCCTCCCTTGATAAATAAAATCCATCACGGCATTCGCTTTTGGCGACAGGCAAAGCTGGCGTATGGCTGTTACGCTCTAGTAGCCGTTGCGCTGGAATCCCGCTGTCAGCGCGTCAACTAGACTGGCTCCAAATCTTACTTTCCCTGCCTTAGGCCCAGATCCGCTCAGCTCAGTTAGAACGTTTTGAACAGGGGATAGCTATGCACACCAAGCTTTCTGGTTCACCCGCTTCTTCCGCGTCCGCCGATTCCCACTCCAGCTCGTTGCGCTTTGCCCAGGAGCTCCTCGCCAAGGCAGGGATAGGCATGCATGGGGTACAGCCTTGGGACATGACCCTCAAAGACCCCAGCGTTCCCGCCAAGGCCCTGGCCGAAGGCAACCTGGGGTTGGGCGAGGCCTATATGAGCGGCGGCTGGGAAGCCGAGCATCTGGATGAGTTCTTCGCCAGGCTGTTGCGCGCAGGCGTTGCAGACATGATAAATCCGGCGGCGCTGTTGTTTCACGCGGTGAAGGCCAAGTTTGTGAACCTGCAGAACAAGGACCGGGCGTGGCAGGTAGGGGAGCAGCACTACGACCTGGGCAATGATTTTTACGAGAAAATGCTCGACCCGCGGATGACCTACACCTGCGGCTACTGGAAAGACGCCAGCGACCTGGCCGAGGCGCAAACCGCCAAGCTGGACCTGATCTGCCGCAAGCTGCGCCTGCAACCCGGGCAACGGGTGCTGGACATTGGTTGTGGCTGGGGCAGCTTCATGTCTTACGCCGCAGAGCACTATGGTGTGGAATGTGTCGGCGTTACCATTTCTCGCGAGCAATGCGATTGGGCCAAGGCGCATTATTCAAACCTGCCCATAGAGTTTCGGCTTCAGGATTACCGGGATGTGGACGAGCAGTTCGACCACATTGTCAGCGTGGGGATGTTTGAGCATGTGGGCCGCAAGAACCACCGCGTCTACATGGAAACCGCTCACCGCTGCCTGAAGGACGAAGGGTTGTTCCTCCTTCATACCATCGGCAAGAACCGCCGCCACAGCACACCGGACCGGTGGATCGACAAGTACATCTTCCGTAACGGCGACCTGCCGTCGATCGGCCAAGTGGGCGATGCGATCGATGGGTTGTTCGTTGCCGAAGACATGCATAATTTCGGCGCCGACTATGACAAGACGCTCATGGCATGGTGTGAGAACTTCGAAGCGGCCTGGCCGCACTTCGCCGAACGGATGGGCGACCGGTTCTTCCGCATGTGGCGATATTATTTACTGTCCTGCGCGGGTGCGTTCAGGGCGCGTGACATTCAGCTCTGGCAATGGGTACTGTCGAAAAAAGGCGTACTCGGCGGCTACGAGCGCGTCAGTTGATCAGCTAAAGGTATTTCAATGAGCAATATGTTCCCTGTCAGTCGTCCCCGCCGCTTGCGCCGGTCAGAGGCCCTGCGGTCGGTATTCCAGGAAACAGAGTTCCGCCTCCAGGACCTGGTGTTGCCTATCTTCGTAGAGGAAGGCATCGATGACTTCGTACCGATCACCAGCATGCCGGGTGTCAATCGGATCCCTGAATCTCGCCTGGCGGGCGAAATCGAGCGCTACGCGCGGGCGGGCATCCGCTCGGTGATGACCTTCGGGGTGTCTCATCACCTGGACGCGACCGGCAGCGACACCTGGAACGAAAATGGCCTGGTGGCGCGGATGGCCCGGATATGCAAGGACACCGTGCCGGAAATGGTGGTGATGTCCGATACGTGCTTCTGCGAATACACCTCGCACGGCCACTGCGGCGTTGTGCACGGTGATGAAGTGGACAACGATGCCACACTCCTCAACCTGGGCCGCCAGGCTGTAGTGGCCGCCCAGGCCGGCGCTGACTTCATTGCGCCCTCCGCGGCGATGGATGGCCAGGTGCATGCGATCCGCGGCGCACTCGACGCCGCAGGCTTCCATGGCACGTCCATCATGGCGTACTCCACCAAGTTCGCGTCGGCGTTGTATGGCCCCTTCCGCGAAGCGGGCGGCACCGCGCTCAAAGGTGACCGCAAGGCCTACCAGATGAATCCGATGAACCGCCGCGAGGCGATACGGGAATCGTTGCTGGACGAACAGGAAGGCGCCGATGCGCTGATGGTAAAGCCAGCAGGCGCATACCTCGATGTTATCCGGGATATCCGCGAAGCCTCGCGCCTGCCGCTGGCGGCTTATCAGGTAAGTGGCGAATACGCGATGATCAAGTTCGGTGCCGCGGCTGGCGCCATTGACGAAGCCCGGGTGATGCGTGAAAGCCTGGGGGCGATCAAGCGTGCCGGTGCAGACCTCATCCTTACCTATTTCGCCATGGACATCGCCCGCGACGGGATCTGATTCCACGCCTGCCCGAGGCCGCGTTCACTCGCGGCCGCTGGCACCGTGACCGTGCAACACAAGCGGCAGCCTTACCGCTACCTGAGCGAAGCCGTCGGCGTTATTGAACGCCACGTGTCCTCCACAGCTCTCGCAGAGTGCTTTCACAATAGGCAGCCCCAACCCCCAGCCTTTGGTTTCGCTGCGGGTGGAGATGAAGTAGGGCGTGGCAAGGTTGGTCAGTACTTCCTCGGGGAAGTTGCCAACGTTGGTAACGCTGAAATAGATATCGCCACCCTCCAGCCACTGCCGCACATGGATAGGTGCTTCGCTGTCCCCATGCTTGCTGGCGTTGATCACCAGGTTGTCGAGTATTCGCAAAAACGCATTGCGGTCCCAGGTCACCACAAGGTCGGTCACGTCCACCTGTGCTTCTACAGGCTGCGCTATCTGCAGCCTCAGGTTCTTGAGGGCGTCTTCGAACAGCGGCCCTACTACCAACGGCTCGGGTGTGAGCTTGATCCCGCCACCCATGGCCACGTGGGAAATATCCAGTACGTTGCCGATCATGCGATCGATGCGGCGCAAGTTGTCTTCGAGGATCTGCAGCAACTCTTCGGTGCGCCGCGCGGGGTTCTTCTTCATCAGCCCGGTGACCATTGTTGCTGCCGCCAGCGGCGAACGCAGGTCATGGCTGAACGAACGCATGAAGCGCTCGAGCATGATCTTCTCGGACTTCAGGCTCTCGCTGCGAGCGACGGCGACCTGACGGCGCCGTTCCACCCGTTCCAGGCGATTGTCCGACTTCACCAGGCTGGCGATGGTAGCGAGCATCTCGTCGGCATTGATAGGGTGGGTGAGGTACGCCCGGGCGCCCTTGTTCAGCCCCATGGCCTTGTCGGAGCCGCTGATGAATGTGGCCGAGATGTTGATGATCGCCGGCACATGATCGCTTCCCAGCTTCTGCTCGGCTTCGCGAATGAGCTCGAAGCCGCTCATGTCCGGCAGGTTGATGTCCAGGATCACCAGATCCACGCTGGCATCCATCAAGGCCAGGCCATCGGCACCGTTGCTGGCCTCGAGCACTTCATAGTTGGCCTCGTTGGAAAGGATCTTGCGCAGCACATACCGGTTGGCATGCATGTCGTCGATGATCAGAATCCGCCTAGTTCGCATCCCGCAAGCTCCCCGACAGTCGCCGCACTTGCCGCAGTACCGATTCTGCGTAGTTCGCCTGGCCTTTTGGCAATACACCCGCGCACTGGCCGGCCAGCGCCAGGCGCTCACTGTCGCTGAGCGGCTTGGCCGTATTGATCAACACGCGTGCGTGCATGGCCCAATCCATACTTTCAAGCAGATCCGCACCATAGATGTCAGGTAGCTCAAGGTCGAGGAAGATGATGTCAGGCCGTACCGCATGCAGCTTGTCGATACTATCACCGGCGGACGTCGCTTCGATGATCAAGGGTTTATAGGGTTCCAGCAGGCGCCGCAGCAGATAACGGTCGCCTTCGTTGTCGTCGATGATCAACACAGTGAGCCCTTCGAGGCTCAGGTTTTCCAGGTCATCGGCGTCATCCTCATGTAAGCAGCGGGCGATGTCCACGCTGAAGCGGCTGCCTTTGCCAAGGCCACTGCTCACGCGGATCTGCCCCCGCAGCAGCACGGCCAGGCGCTGTGCCAGCGGCAAGCCGAGGCCATTGCCTTGCACCTGTGTAAGGCCCGGCATGCGGATACGCGCGAATTCTTCGAAGATGCGGCTCAGGTTCTCCTCGGAGATACCCACGCCGGTGTCTTCGACGACCATTTCAATGGTTTTTTCGTCTGGCTGGAATACCCGTACGGTGACCGAGCCTTCAGGGGTGTACTTGAACGCGTTGCTGATCAGGTTGCGCATAACCTGAAACAAGCGGTTGCGGTCCGTTTCCAGCATCACCGGGTGATCCGGAGAAATCACTTCCCAGCTCAGGCGGGGATAACGCAACGCTAGCGCTGCAGTGAACTGACGCAGCTGCTCCACGAACGATTCGAGCGAGAACGCCGAGGCTACCACTTCCATCCGGCCCGATTCTGCTTCGGCCAGGTCCAGCAACTCATTGACCATTTCGGCCAGTTCGCCAGCGGCTGCGCTGATAAAGCCTACCTGCTTGAGCTGTTCGGCATTGAGCTCGCCATCGCTACCCGTGAGCAACAACTTCGAGATGTTTTCGATGATGTTGATCGGGGTGCGGAACTCATGGGTCATGTTGGAGAAGAAGCGGGACTTCGATTCGCTCGCGGCGGTAAGTTCATGCGCTGTTTTTTCCAGCTCTGAATACAACGCCACCACGCCTTTGTTGGTGGTCTCCAGCTCCAGGTTGGTGGCTTCCAGCTCGCGCTGTTTGTTTTGTAGCTCGGCTGCTGTCAGGAGTAGGTCCGAGCCTTGTTCCTGCAGCGCCACGAAGGGGTCGGCCACGCCAGCACTGGCCAGGTCACGCTGCAGGGTTTCGATCTGGCGGTCGTCCGGGAATGGTCTCGGTGGATGCACAGCCTTGCCGCCACGAATACGGGTGCCCCCGGGGCTGGTCTGGATATCCCACTGCTCCAGCAGCCGCTGTGCGCCACGCAAGCCCACACCCATGCCCGTAGGGGAGACGTAGCTACCGTCCAGGATGCGGTTGAGTTCGGCAATGCCCGGGCCTTGGTCGACGGCATCGAAGGTGATGCTCACAACGTTGCCGCGGGCCTCCCGCTCCAGGTAAAAGTGAAACGCCCCGCTACGCGCATATTGGTAGATATTTCGCGCGATCTCGGACACCGCCGTGGCCAGGCGAATCTGGTCCAGCGCGGGCAGGCCCAGCCACTGGGCGATCTGCTTGGCGCATTGCCGGCAGGTCACTACATCGGTTTCAGCCTGGATCAGCAGGCTGCTCAGCCGCCGGAGTTCAGTCAATTCGAGCCACCACCACTGTGGCGTCGTCGTTCTGACGACCGAAGTCACGGCTCAGCAGCCCGGCGATGACTTCCGGATGGCGCATTCGCAACCCGGGGTAGCGATCGGTATCGAGGCGAGTCTTGATGCCATCACTGGATAGAATAAGCACGGTGCCGGGGTCCCACGGATACGAGAAGGTATGGGTTCGACCTATCCGGTAGCCAACGGTGCCATTGCTGGAAACCATGTTGCGGTTTTTTTCCGCGAGCAGCAGCCCGGCGATGTTGCCCATACCGCAATACAGCACCTGCCTGGCTTGCGGCTTGACCTCGGCGATGCCGACGGCGCCGCCACGGGTAGACATGAGCGCGCGGTGCAACTGCTCCATCAGTTGCTCCAGCGGCACCTTCGGGTCGTGCCTGAGAAACACTTCCCGCGCCCGTGCGCTGGCCGCGTTGGCGGCGTGGCCATGACCCAGCCCATCACACACCATTACCCGATTGCCCAGCACGGCCCAACCATCGCCGGCAACGGTTTCGCCGGGGTAGGGGACGCATACCGCGCCATGGCTCAGCCCCGGCGCCACCGGCCCGAGGCGGAAGCTGGCATACACCACGGTGCCTTGGCCGGGTTGGCTGAAGATATCGAAATGATCGGCCAGCCGTCGCACCGATCCCAGGCCCACGCCCATGGTACCGATGGAGGAGTAATGGTCGGCCAGGCATTGGCTCACATTGGCCATGCCCGGCCCGTTGTCCACCGCAAGCAGGTGGAAGCCTTCAGGCCCCTGGCGGTAGATCAATTGCCCATCGCCGCCATGAAGCACCAGGTTGCGACCAAGCTCCTGCACTACAAGCGTGAGCTTGCCCAGCAGCGCCTCGTCGGTGCTCAGCTGGCTGGCCTGGCGCACGATCGCGCGGCGGGCCGCGTCCACGTGCGCCAGGTCGGCTACGGTGAGCACCAGGCTGCACGCCTGGCTGTCTACTTCCATTTCCACAGTTCCACGGTTGTTCCTTCGCCAGGTGCGGTTTGAATGGTGAAATGGTCCACCAGCCGGCGGGCACCGCTCAGGCCAAGGCCCAGGCCGCCGCCGGACGTGTAACCGTCCACCATGGCCTGGTCCAGGTCGGCGATACCCTGGCCCTGATCGGCAACCACCAACCTTACGGCCGCGCGGCCGTCACGCTGGGTGCGTTCCAGCTGGCACTCACCGCCGCCTCCGTAGATGAGCGCGTTGCGCGCGATTTCGCTGGCAGCCGTCACGATCTTCGTCTGCGATACCAGGCCAAGCCGTGCTTCTTCGGCGGCCTTGCGCACCCGTTGGCGGATAATGACGATGTCAGTTTCCTGTTTCAGCGGGAGTGTCTCTGTGTTCGTCACTCTCGACCTCGGCGACCAGATCATCGTTCACGTTCTTTTCCAGCCAACGCATGCCTTTTTCGACATTGAGCGCAGTGGCGATCCCTGACAACGACAGCCCGAGCTCTACCAGGGTGATCGCTACCGCCGGCTGCATGCCGACGACGATGACCTTGGCATCGAGTATTCTCGAGACGTTGGCGATGTGGGACAGCATGCGGCCAATGAACGAATCGACTATCTCCAGAGAGGAGATATCGATAAGGACGCCTTTGGCGCTGTGTCGAACGATTTGTTCGGTCAGGTCCTCTTGAAGGTCCATGGCCAGTTGGTCATGCATGTCTACCTGGATGCTCAACAACAGGTAGCGGCCCATCTTGAGAATCGGAATCTTGTCGACCATTACGCGAACCTCAGCGTGGATTGGCGCTGACGAGGCGAACGTTCAGCTCCTTGAGGGCCAGTTGGAAGGCGTCCGACAGCGAAGCCTTGGTAACGACATCGCCCAGTTCCACGCCGAGGTGCACGATAGTGGCGGCGATCTGCGGGCGAATACCGCTGATAATGCAACGGGCACCCATCAGCTTGGCCGCGGTGATGGTCTTGAGCAGGTGCTGCGCGACCATGGTGTCTACGGTAGGCACGCCGGTGATGTCGATGATGGCGATGTCAGACTCGGTTTCCACGATTTTCTGCAGCAGTGCTTCCATCACCACCTGGGTGCGGTTGCTGTCCAGCGAGCCGATCAGAGGCACCGCCAGCACGCCGGCCCAGAGCTGAACTACCGGGGTGGACAGTTCCAGCATGCTTTCCTGCTGCTCACGGATCACCGCCTCACGGCCAGACAGGAAACGATCCATGCTGTAAAGGCCGAGCTTGTCGATCAGCCGGCTCACGGTCAGCAGTTCGTTGCCCGCATCGGTCAGCAAGGCAAATACCGGTTCCTTGAGGGAGAGAATAAAGGTCGCGGTTTCGGTCGGGGTGAAGCCCTGGCGGCTCTGGGCCTGGGACAGGCGCTCGAGCAGGGACTTGACTGGAGCCCAGCCTGAGTGATTGAGGTCGTCACCGCTCTCGGTCACTGCGCGTATGAACGCCTTGAGCAGGTCCCGGGAGTTGTCGACCATGGTGCGGTCGTCGATGAGATCCGAGCGGATCCCTGCCTGGCGCTGGATCTCGATCCACTGCTCGAGGATAGCGCTTTCGTTCTGTTTGAAGATTTCAGCAAGCGCAGCGACGGTCATTAAAGCCTTCCTGTGGGGGTTCGTCTGAAAAACGAGCCACAGTAACAAGAAGGCTGCACAAACAGAAGCGCAAGCACCGGGCTGCGGGGCCCTTCCTGAGGGAAGAGCCCATTTGCACAGGCTTAAACCAACTGATCCCCTACATGCAGGATCTTCATGCCGTTGGTGCCACCGATGGTGTGGTAGCTGTCGCCCTTGGTAAGGATCACCCAGTCGCCTTGCTCCACCAAGCCGCGCTTGAGCAGCTCGTCTACCGCCGCCTGGCTGACCTTGCCCACTTCATAGGCAGAGGGATCGAACGGCACGGTGTACACGCCGCGCATCATTGCCACGCGCGCCTGGGTTGCGCGGTGAGGCGAGAACGCGAAAATCGGCACCGAGGAGCGGATGCGGGACATGATCAACGGGGTATAGCCGCTTTCAGTCAGTGCAATGATCGCCTTCACGCCAGGGAAGTGGTTGGCGGTGTACATGGCTGCCAGCGCGATGCTTTCGTCGCAGCGGGAGAACTGCGTATACAGGCGGTGGCTGGACTTCTTGCTGGTGGGGTGCTTTTCCGCGCCAAGGCAGATCCGCGCCATGGCCTGCACCGCTTCGATCGGGTAGGCACCTGCGGCGCTTTCAGCCGAAAGCATCACCGCATCGGTGTAGTCCAGCACGGCGTTGGCCACGTCGGACACTTCGGCACGGGTGGGCATCGGGTTCTGGATCATCGACTCCATCATCTGGGTCGCCACGATCACGGCCTTGTTGTTGCGGCGCGCGTGTTGAATGATCTTCTTCTGGATGGCCACCAGCTCGGCATCGCCGATTTCCACGCCCAGGTCGCCACGTGCGACCATTACCGCATCACTGGCGCGGATCAGCCCGTCGAGGCTTTCGTCGTTGGCAACGGCTTCGGCGCGCTCGATCTTGGCCACCAGCCAGGCGGTGCCGCCCGCAGCGTCGCGCAGTTCCCGCGCGTATTCCATGTCCGCGGCATCACGGGGGAAGGATACGGCGAGGTAATCCAGGTCCATTTCCGCCGCGAGCTTGATGTCAGCCTTGTCTTTCTCGGTGAGGGCGGGCGCGGTCAGGCCACCGCCGCGGCGGTTGATGCCCTTGTGGTCCGACAACGGGCCGCCGATCAGTACCACGCAGTGAAGCGCGTCGGCGTCCGCACGTTCCACCCGCATGACCACGCGACCGTCGTCGAGCAACAGTTCGTCGCCCACGCCGCAATCCTTGACCAGGTCTGGGTAGTCGATACCTACCACCTGCTGGTTGCCTTCGGTGAGGGGGTGCGTGGTAGAGAAGGTGAACGGGTCACCGACCTTGAGTTCGATGCGCTTGCTGGCAAACTTGGCAATGCGGATTTTCGGGCCCTGAAGGTCGCCCAACAACGCGACGTGGCGGCCGTGGCGGGCAGCGATATCGCGGATCAGCCGAGCGCGAGCCTTGTGCTCGTCCGGGGTGCCATGGGAGAAGTTGAGGCGAGCGACATCGAGCCCGGCGAGAATCAGTTGCTCCAGTACCTCTGGCGAATTGCTGGCTGGGCCGAGGGTGGCGACGATTTTTGTACGGCGTACGGTCATGCACTGGCTCCTTTATTGACGCGCGGTGAGAGGCTACTCCTCAAAGCCGCTGTAGTCATCGACGGTTTGCACTACCTGAGCGGGTGCGAGGGGCGCACGCAGGGTTGAAGTATTTCGCCCGCTGGCCGATACACTTCAGGTGTAAAGGAGATCTCCATGCGAACCCTCATTGTGTTGACGGTGCTGGCCGCTCTGGCCGGTTGTACCCGCTGGTCGATGGATCAGCATTTGAATAGCGCTTACAGAGCGTATGACGACGGCGACTGTCAGAAGGTCATGCTGGAATTGTCGCAAGTAGACAGAAAGAGCCGCGCCCGCCCCTATATAAGGCCGGAAAGTGCCATGCTGCGCGGGCAATGCCTGGAACGGCAGAACCTCTACCCGGACGCCGCCCAGACGTACCAGTTCATCATTTATCAGTACCCTGGAAGCGAGTACGCCTACCGCGCGAAAGCCAGGTTGCAAACCCTTGAGCAACTCGGCCGATTCCCGACGGAAGGCGCGGCGGTGACGCATCCGGTGGGTAACTAACTACCGGATCAGGGAGGAAAAATTACTGGCAGAGTGCTAGCCTTCTGGAAGCTTCTTGCCAAGCTTGGGATCGGAAGGCACTTTAAGTGCTGTGTGCCAGTCCGAATGATACGGCTACGAAACAGTGAACACGCCATGTATATCGAACGACGCATAGAGCGGCACCAATTGCCGTACTACCTCAAGGTGTATAACCGCTATACCGACCGCCCGATCGGTTACCTGGGGAACGTGTCTGAAGCCGGGTTGATGCTGATCAGTACTGTGCCGTTACTGGTCGGCCCTGACTTTGAGCTTCAGCTGAAGGTCCCGGCGCATGATGGCGAGATTCAGTTGATCAACCTCACCGGCAGCTGCCTGTGGTGCCAGGAAGACGCGACACCCGGCTTTTATGATTCAGGGTTCATGCTGCTTCAGGTGCCTATGGAGTATGAGCAACTGGTGGGCGCCTTGCGCCGTTACTTCAGTTTCCTCCCCCTGAGCGCCTCGGCCTGAGGCGCTCCGTTTCACTCAAGCGCGCATAGCAGGCCAACAGCGCCTCGGGCAGTTGCGCGCCAGGCGCCACCAGGGTCTGGGCCCCGCTCGCTTCCAGCGCCAGGCAAAGGCGTTCCCGCCCAGCAAGCACCTCTATGGCCATGCAGTAGGCGTGAGCCGATGCATTATCGTGCACGGGGGACCGCGCCTGCTGATGTACTACCTGTTCGACACAGTCCACCACGATCAGGCGGTGGGCGGCGGCGACCGCGGCCAGCGGAGGAATCACTTGAGCGGGTTCATGAGGCAGGCGAGTGAGCAGTACTACAACAGCGCGGCGGGCCGTGTGTTCCAGCACGCTGGCGGCGCTGGCGGCCCAATCAGTGGGCTGGATGCTCAGCGGTGGATCTTCCAGGATCCGATACAGCGCCTGCAGTTGGCGGTCCCCCATACCTGGGCTCAGGTACTCACGCCCCTGGCCGCCCTCCAGGTGCAACGCGACCCGTTGGCCCTGCGCCATGGCATGGCAGGCGAGCGCGAGGGCCGCGTCAATGGCGTGATCGAGAAGCCGTTCGCCCTGCCGGGTGCTTGCCATGAATGGACCGGTATCGATCCACAACACCAGATCAGCCGAGCGCGTTGGCCCAGCAACCCTGTGGTGGTGGCTGAGAGATTCAAGCGCACCAAGCGCCGGCCCCACGCGGCTGCGCTGGGGCAATGAATGCAAGTGCCGAGCCTCCCATAGCCCAAACGGCCCAGGGACATGGAGCTCGCAGGCGTCCAGCCCGAAGGCGCCCCGGCTTATGGGGCATAGCCCATAGGCGAACCGGGCGCGGTACCTGGCGGGGATGGTCAACAATCGAGGCAACCCCGACAAGCGGGCGCCGCGCTCCGCCTCAAGCGGTTCGCTGTAGCGAACCCGCAAGGGGCGGGTGTAGGGGTTTTGCAACGTGACCCATACCAGGTGCTCCTCGCCAACGGCGAGCCGGCCTGGCAGTTCCCGTTCAAGCACCTGTGGCCGAAGGCGCAGTGCCCAGCCGATATCAATCGCACTCAGCGCAACGGCCGCGGCGCATGCGCTGGCAAGCAGCGCACCGTTGAGCCCGGTACCTTCGGTAGCCAGGGCCAGCCCGAGCAGCGCGGCGGCCAGGATGCACACGCGATAGCGTGGGCGAATCACGCGCCTATGCCTCATGGGCGGGGAGCGCCCACCTGATCCAGCTGTTCGGCCAGCGCCTGCTCCAGCGCAATACCCTCTACGCGCTGGGTAACGGCCAATCGAACACGGTGGCGCAGCACTGCGGGTGCGCACGCCTTGATATCCTCTGGCAGCGTATGGTCGCGGCCTTGCAGCAAAGCGCGGGCCTGGGCACAGCGCACCAAGGCAATGGCAGCGCGTGGCCCGGCGCCGGTGCTCAGGCGCGGCCCGTAGCGCGTCGCTCGCACCAGCCGTACCGCGTAGTCGACCAATCGCTCATCCACTCGAACCTCAGCCCGGCTGGCGCGTAGCCTGAGCACCTGGGCAAAGGTGTACAGGCGCTGTGGGGCTGCAATGGCGAGCATGTCATCGAAAGGCGAAAGGCTGACCTCGCGGACCATGCGGGTTTCGTCTTCCACCCCTGGGAAGCCCACCGGTACCGCCATCATGAAGCGGTCGAGCAATGACTCGCTCAATGGCATGACCCCGGCACTGTCCAATGGATGACGACAGCCAATGAACAAGAAGGGGGCGACCTGGCCGGCGGGGAGTTCCAGGGTGTCTTCCGCCGCCGCCCGCAAGGCCTGGCCCAGTGCCGATTGGGTGTCCAGGTTGGCCTGTTCCATCCCATGAACCAGCAGTACCTGCCCGGTTGCGCTGGCCTCGCCGCTGTTGCTCGGCTGCGGATGCAGCGCCGCTAAAGCCGGTGCGGGCAGGCATGGCACTTCGCTGAACGCTGCACCAAAGGAAGCAGCCAGCGCGCGCGCAGCGGTCCGCTTTCCGCACCCGGGCGGGCCTTCCAGCAGTACATGGCCCCCCGCAAGCAAGGCAATCAGCAGCGCTTCGATAACCGCCGGCTGGCCGACCAGCGCCGTGTTGAGTTCGTTCGCCCAGGCGGCGAGCGATGCACTGCTTGCGGGCACGGTATGCGGGCCGTCTGTATCGGGCGATGGGGCGCTGAAGTTGTCGGTCATAGGGCATTCCTGATGATTTGCAGCCGCGCCACCTGCTGTTCGAAGGACAAGCCCGTGCGAGCCTCTCCCGCCGGTGGTCGCATGGCCTCGGCAATGCGAGCGGTAGAGGTTGCGGCAAGTTTGGCCAGCAGGTGCCACTGCTCGGCGACCGGCCAGTGAGCGAAGCCGGGATAGCGTTGGCTGGCTTGCCAGTGGATGTCTTCGCGCAGGCTGCGAAGCAATGCCTGTTCCGTCGGGTGCCCTGGGTGCGGGCGCCTTGTGCGGGCGGCTCGGGGCCTTGGCTTGAGCAGCGCCCATTGGGCGGCGGTGGCCCACGCCAGAAGTACGCACAGCAATACGGCACTGGCAAGTGTAGCGGGGTAGGTGGCGAGCTGTTGAAGCACACTTGCGCGAGAGGTAGCTTCCCGGTACTGCATGACCACGTGGCGGCCTTGATTGAGGTACCACAGCAACCAGGCATTATCGAACTGGCCGATGGCGCGGTTGCGCCACAGCGCGGTGTCGCTCACCACCGTAAGGGTGCCAGCGCCCATGGTAAGTTGCAGCATGTGGGTCCCCTGCGGGCTGTTGGCCCAGGATTGTGCCAGGTCATCGGCGTCCTCCAGGTGCCGGCCCGGTGCGAAGCCCATCAGCAGAGGCGCCCGCTCGCTTTCCAGGTACATCGCGGTGAGGGTGGTGCGCGCGGACACCGGGGCGCCGCCAGCGCTTGCATAGGCATCGAGCAAGCGGATGTTGAGCGGGTCCAGCAGCGGGTCGGCCGCGCCACGGCCTGGCGCCCAATACCCTTGCACTGTTACCAGCAAGCGCCCCCCGGCATACACCCACGCCAGCAATGTCTGGGCTTGGCTTGGGCTCATGTATTCACGGTCCCCGAGCAACATTACGCTTAAATCCACCGGGGGCACTCGGCTCAGGGGCGCCAGGTCCTGGGTTCGGGTCACCTGCAGCCCTTGCTCGCGCAAAAACTGTTCAGCGGCCAGGTACGGGTCTGCGTCGCGGTGCACCCGGAGCGCGGCGAGGGATAACAGCCCCGCAATGATCAACAGCGCCGCGACGGCTAGCCGTTTCATGCGTTCACATCGGTCGGGAACAGCCGATGCCAGGAGGCGACAAGGGCGGCCCATGCGGCGTCATCGGGCGGCATGCCGGCATAGACAGCGCGTTGCCGCTGCTGAATCAACCGGCGAGTGAAATCTTCGAGTGCACTCAGCCTTAGGCTCACGACCCGTGCGAGCACCTCCGGCTCCGTCGCGCTGGGCGGGATGTGAAGGTGGTAATCCGTGGCAAGGCGCGCAAGCAGCCCTTGATAGAGAAGGTCCAGCGCCGCCTGTGGAGAGGCTGACCATTCATGCTCGGCGGTCTCGATCACCGGCGCAAGATTGGTTGGCGCCATGATGGCGCTGTAGGCGCCTGGCCACACCGGCGCGGCTTTCCTGCGTGTTGCCCGCTCGCTCATGACCAGCGCCAGTGCCACCAGAAAAGCGACCGCTGCCCCCGCAGCCAATTCGCCCGCGGAGAATATCTGGCCAGTGTAGGCGGGTGCGTTCAAAAGGCGGCCGATGGTGGCCCTCGCGGCCTCTGCACTCAAAGATGGAGCGGAAGGCTCGGCATGGCTTGCAAGCGGCAGTAAGAGGAGCATTGCCGCAGCCAGGCGAGGAGGGGGAGGGAGTCCGTTCAGCGGCATGGCCGTTCATGGCAAGGGATAGGCACCCGATGCTAGCCATGGCCGTGCGTTCAGGCAACCGGCCTGTGAGTATTCGCACGTAACGGCTTGAAACTGGCTAGCGCCCCATTGGGCCCTTAAACTGTAAGCCTTCTCGCTTCAGGAAGCTGCTGTGACCACAAGCCTGTTCTGGTATGACTACGAAACCACCGGTATTGTCCCCAGCCGAGACCGGCCAGTGCAGGTGGCGGGTATCCGTACCGATCTGCAACTGAACGAGATCGACACACCGGTCAACCTTTATTGCCGCCTGGCTGATGACATTCTCCCGCATCCGGCGGCATGCCTGGTCACGGGGATTGATCCCGCACGCTTGCGCGAACGCGGCCTGCCAGAGGCCGAATTCATGGCCAGGGTGCATGCCGAATTGAGCCAGCCCGGCACCTGTGGGGCGGGTTACAACACGCTGCGCTTCGACGACGAGGTCACGCGCTACAGCCTTTACCGCAACTTTTACGATCCCTACGCCAGGGAATGGCAAGGAGGGAACAGCCGCTGGGACCTGATCGACCTGGTACGCGCTGCCTATG
The DNA here is from genome assembly GCF_058145875.1 of Pseudomonas sp. 3MAES_34.3B. Lineage (NCBI taxonomy): Bacteria > Pseudomonadati > Pseudomonadota > Gammaproteobacteria > Pseudomonadales > Pseudomonadaceae > Pseudomonas > Pseudomonas sp. 3MAES_34.3B. Next base: position 911,264 of record NZ_CM176960.1, read on the forward strand.
CGTTGCGCCCCGAAGGCATCGAGTGGCCTTGCGCCGACGGCCAGGTGTCGCTCAGGCTCGAATTGCTTACCGCCGCCAACGGTATCGACCATGGCCAGGCGCACGACGCGCTGTCGGACGTAAGGGCGACCATTGGCCTGGCTCGGCTGATTCGTGAACGTCAGCCTAAACTCTACGAATGGTTCTTTGCACTGCGCAGCAAACACAAGGTTATCGAGCAGGTTCAACTGATGCGCCCGATGGTGCATATTTCCGGTCGCTTCGGGGCCGCACGCAATTATCTGGGTGTTGTGCTGCCATTGGCCTGGCATCCACGTAATCGCAACGCACTCATCGTTTGCGACCTCAGCCACGAGCCCTGTGTATTGTGGGAAGAAGAGGCACACATATTGGCCCGCCGGCTGTATACGCGTCGCGATCAACTGCTTGACGGCGAATTACCGGTACCGTTGAAGTTGATCCATGTTAATCGGTGCCCGGCGATTGCGCCTTTGGGTGTGATCGCCAAAAAAGACCATGAACGATTGCAGATCGACTTTGGCATTTATGAAACTCGCGTCAAGGGCTTGCGCGAGGCCCAGCATTTATGGTCGAGCAAACTCGAACACATTTATTCCAGCGATGATTTCGCACCCAGTGACGACCCGGAACAGCAGCTGTATGCAGGCTTTATCGGGGAGCGGGACCGGCGGCTCTGTCAGAAAGTTCGAGACAGCAGGCCCGAAGCGCTTGCCCGTGAAACCTGGATGTTCGATGACCCACGGTTGCCCGAGTTGCTGTTCCGTTATCGTGCCCGGAATTTCCCGCACACCCTCGACGCCGGGGAACGCGCCCTGTGGGAAACATTCTGCCGTGGCCGGCTGAGCGATCCGGCGTTCGGCGCACCGCATACCCTTGGCAGTTTCGAGCAGGCCATGGCGCAAGCGTTGGCCAACGCGTCGGATACCCAGCGTGCATTGCTGGGGCGGTGGCAACACTACGTAGACGGATTGCGATTGAAACTACAGCTATAAAAAACGCCAGCAGTGCTGGCGTTGGGTGAGAAGCTCGACAGGGATTAACCCAGCAGAGTTGCCCAGCTTTCGACTTCGTCACCGCCCCACTTGGCTTTCCACTCTTTCAGAGTTTTGTGGTTGCCGCCTTTGGTTTCGACGATCTCGCCGTTGTGCGGGTTTTTGTACTGCTTCACCTTGCGAGCACGCTTGGTACCGGTGGTTTTAACAGGTGCGCTACGGCCTGGCTTGGAGTTGCGAGCTTCAGGGTCCAGCAGGGCGATAATGTCGCGAAGGGACTTCTGGTATTCGCCCATCAGGTCGCGCAATTTGCCTTCGAATTCCAGCTCGGTTTGCAGGTTCTTGTCTTGGGACAGGCTTTGCAGGCGGGCCTGCAGTTCCTTGATGGTTTCTTCCGTGGTGCGGTATTCGTTGATAAGCGACATGACACTACCTATGAATGGGTTGACGATCCGCGACGATAATAAACACTGAAGTAATTGGAGTAAAGATTAACCTTCGGTGTTTTCAATTAGTGGATAACACTCCTTCAACATTTTTATTTCCGCATGTTTTCGCGATGGGCGGGGCACGCCGTGTGCCAATGCCGGTATCGGCAAAAGCCGGTTGCGACGTTGTGGATACTGCAGATTCTCGCGGTAGTCGCTAGAATGCGGTTCTTTTCTCGATGTACTGGAGCTTTACCGATGCGCACTTTCCGGCTGGTGATCGCCTGCCCCGACGGCGTTGGCATTGTTGCCAAGGTCAGCCATTTCCTGGCTTCACACAATGGCTGGATTACCGAAGCCAGCCACCACTCCGATGAGCAGAGTGGCTGGTTCTTCATGCGCCACGAAATCCGCGCCGATAGCCTTCCTTTTGGCCTGGAAGAGTTCCGCACTGCCTTTGCGCCTATCGCCGAAGCATTTTCCATGGTGTGGCAGATCACCGACTCGGCTTGCAAGAAGCGCGTGGCGCTGATGGCCAGCCGGGAATCCCATTGCCTTGCCGACCTGTTGCATCGGTGGCATAGCCAGGAACTCGATTGCGATATCGCGTGCGTGATCTCCAACCATGACGACCTGCGCAGCATGGTCGAATGGCATGGCATTCCTTATTACCATGTTCCGGTCAATCCAGCGGACAAGCAGCCGGCATTTGCCGAAGTGTCGCGCCTGGTAAGCGAGCACGCCGCCGATGTGGTGGTGCTTGCCCGCTATATGCAAATCCTGCCACCGCAACTGTGCCGTGCCTATGCGCAGCGCGTCATCAACATTCACCACAGCTTCTTGCCCTCGTTCGTCGGGGCCAAGCCGTACCATCAGGCTGCCGCGCGCGGTGTGAAGCTGATCGGCGCCACCTGCCACTATGTGACCGAAGAACTCGACGCCGGGCCTATCATCGAACAGGACGTGGTTCGCATCAGTCATAGCCACAGCACCGAAGACATGGTCCGCCTGGGCCGGGACGTAGAGAAAATGGTCCTTGCCCGGGGCCTGCGCTACCATCTGGAAGACCGTGTGCTGGTGCACGGCAACAAGACGGTCGTGTTCGACTGACCTGCCTGGAGGTGAGCATGAGCAACAACCCGTTGGACCGTGCCACCTCCACAGCACCGCCCACCCTTGGCGAGGGTTGTACGGCCCGCTACGATCCGCAAGCCCTTACACCTGCGCACGGCACGGAATTTCCCGATGCCCAAGCGTTGTGGCAAGCGGTGGCCGGCGACGAGCACTCTGAGCCTGGCCCTGTTACGCCTGACGAAACGCCATAAGCCGGCGCAACAGCGGCTTGCCCACCATCAACACGAAAATGGGCGCGCCAGCCAGCAGGTAGAAGTAGTACGTCACAACGCGCCAGATCAGAATGGCGGCCGCCGCGGTAGGCTTGCCAACCATGGGCGCCAGCAGGGTCGCGCTGGTGAGCTCGGCTGCGCCAGCGCCACCTGGCAGCAGGCTGAACTGCCCCGCGCTCAATGAAAGAATCTGCACGAGAAATGCCCAGGCCCAGTCCAGGTCGGAGCCTAGCCCGCGCAGCGCGAGCCAGAGCACGCTGAACCTCAAGGCCCAGTGTGAGCATGTAAGCAGGAAAGCCAGGGCCAGTGAGCCCTTGGGCATTCCCAGCGTATCCTTGAACGCATGCACGAAATGCAGCCAGCGCCTGGCCCAGCGCCAACGGCGCGGCCTGGACATGCGAAGGCGTTTGAGGATGAAAGCCGTGAGCGACACGAAGTAGCGCTGATGGCGGGCCACCCCCCAGCACGCGAAAAGCGCCAGCGTCATCAGTAGCGCACTGCTGCCGAGCAGCCATTCCATGCGGCTGTTGAGTTGATGGAACAGCGCGTACAGCAACACACCGGCAATGGCCAGGCAGAAGAACAGCAGGTCGCTCAGCTGATCCATGGCGAACACCGCCCCGCTGCGCGCCGGCGGTACACCCTGGCGGTCCAGTAACGCTACCAACGTAAGGGGGCCACCGCTGCCGCCCGGGGTCGCGCAAATGGCGAATTCAGTGGCCATCACCATGCCGATGGTGCGAGGCAGGCTCAGCCGTTTGCCCTGTGCCTGGAGCAACACCCGAAGGCGTATGGCATTGAGTGTCCAGCACAGGCCGATCATCGCGAACAATCCCAGCAGCAACGGCAGCGGGAAACCGCGCAAGCGGCCAAGCAACTCGCCGCCGCCAAGCGCCCATGGCAGTGCAATTGCAACTGCCAACGCCAGCGCCAGCCAGCCCAGGCGTTTCATGCGGCCTGGGCCAAGTGGCCCTGCTGCGCCAGCCAACTGCGCTTGGTCTGCGCGATACGTCCCTCTTCGAGCAGGCGGCGCAGCGTGTTCAGCCAATACTCGCGTGACTCGGGATATCGCATGTCCACCGGGTGAAGGCCCAGGCGTAGCGACGGCGCAGCCCGCCATTGCTTGAGCTGCCAGTCGCTCACTACCCGGGAGAGGCTGCGCCGCCAGGCACTTCCAGCGCTCCACACCAGCCCCGGGGCCGGGATTTTCTCGAAGCTGGGCAGCCGGTAGAAGTGCTGTGGGTCGCTGGTATAGGAAAGTGGGAGCTTACGAAGGGCCTTGCGGGTGCCTTCGCTCATCAGCCAGGCCGGTGCCACAAAACCTTCCAATGGCCACTGCTGACGTTGGAACATCTCGATGCCGTTGCCGATGCGCTCCAGTGCCTGCTGTTCGGCCAACGTGTAAAACTCGCCCTCCCAGGTGTATACGCGCCGCATGAACCACTGCCTGGGCGTTCGTGGCGGGGGCGCATCGTCGGCATGGAAGTAGCCATGCAACGCCAGTTCATCCCCTTTGCTCAGGCGTTGCTCCAGCACACGGCAGAATTCCGGGTGTTGGTCGAGGCGGTTACGATGGTGGAAGTCGGGTACCACAAGGTGGGTCATGGTTACGCCGCCGAGGGCATCCACTGCCTCTACGAAGGGTTGGTAGTCCGGCCAGGTTTGCGGTGCAACATCATGCAGTACCAGCAGTACGCTGCGCTCCCCGGTGTTCGCAGTATCAGCCATGGGCCACCACCGGCATGCCGTAGCGGGTCTGCACCGCGCGGTAATGGCCCAACAGGCCACTGACCACGGCATCCCAGGCAAACTCTCGCTCAGTGTAGGCACGGGCGCGCTTCCCCCAGGCGGCCGGGTCGGCATTGAACAATTGCCGCACGCATTCGCCCATGGCGCCTGGGTCGTTGGGCGGGCAACGCAGCCCGCCTTCGTCGGTGATCAGTTCCTTGAACGCACCGGCATCGACCGCCACCACCGGAATGCCGCTGGCCATGGCTTCGATGATCACCAGGCCGAAAGTTTCCTGGTTGCCGGCATGCAACAGGGCATCGGCGCTGGCCATCAGGCGCGCCACTTCGGGGATAGGGCAGAAGTGGTTGATCACCGATACGTTCTCGGGAACATTCGCTGGCATATTCGAGCCCACTAACAGCAAGTGATAGCCGGGGCCGAGATACTTCATGCATTCAAGCAATACAGGAATGTTTTTTTCTTTCGAGCCGCGCCCGGCGAAGATCAGTAGGCGGGTGTCTTCGGCAATGCCCAGTTGCTTGCGTAGTTCGGGATCCCGGCGCGCGGGGTTGAATGTCTCCAGGTCTACACCCAGACGCTGTACATGAACGTCCCGAATGCCCAGGCGCCGAAGTTTATCGGCCATCACCTTGCTGGGGGCCAGCACCCGGTCGAAGTTGCCATACAACTTGCTGACGTAGGCCTCCACATTCGGAGTGAACCAGTTACCCATACGGTTGCTCACCAGCAAGGGCAGGTCAGAGTGATAAAAACCTATCACCGGAACATCCAGTTGGCGGCGGGCATCGAGTGCCGCCCACGCCGTAAGATAGGGGTCGCCGACTTCAATGAGATCAGGTTGCAGGTCTTTGAGCACATTTCGCCAAGGGGCCAGGCGTAAAGGGAACCGGTAGCCGTTGCCAAAGGGGAGGGCGGGCGCCGGCACCCGGTACACGCCATTTTCTTCACTGAGGCTGGGGCCAGGGATCAACAGGCTGTGACGGATGCCGGCTTTGCCGGCAAGGCGACGGTGTTTGGCATCAAGGTAAGTTCTAACCCCCCCACTGGCTGGGGCATAGAACATGGTGATGTCAGCAATGTGCACGATCAGCTTTCCTTCGGGCCGTGGTCCTAGCATGGACCTTCATGAACATTAGATGTTCGATCCCGGCGCTTCGTTTAGTGCTGGCGTGACACAGGAGGGGAAGGGAAGAGAGGCCGCCCCGGCAGGAGCGGCCTTGACGCATCAGGCGATGAGCTTGGAAGCCAGCCAGAACAGGCCAGCGGCCAGAGCCATGGATACAGGCAGGGTGAGCACCCAGGCCAGCAGGATATTCTTGACGGTGCTGCCTTGCAGGCCGCTACGGTTCGCAACCATGGTGCCTGCAACCCCCGACGACAACACGTGGGTAGTGGAGACCGGCAGGCTGAACACGTTGGCCAGGCCGATGGCGAAGGCGGCGGTGATTTGCGCGGACATGCCCTGTGCGTAGGTCATGCCCTGCTTGCCGATCTTCTCGCCGATGGTCAGCACCACGCGCTTCCAGCCCACCATGGTGCCCACGCCAAGCGCCAGCGCCACGGCGAAGATTACCCAGAACGGTGCGTACTCGGTGGTGCTGGTGAGGTCCTTGCGCAGTTTGTCCAGGTCGGCTTTTTCACGCGCATCCAGGCCGGGCAGCTTGCCTACCTTGCGCGCGGTGTCGTCCAGGCAAAGCAGGAAGCGGCGGGTTTCGATACGCTTGTCGGCAGGCAGGGTGTGGTAGTCGGAAACCCCACGCAGGTTTTCCTGCAGCGCATTGATGGTCGGTTCGGTCTGCTGCGGGTTGCATTCGAACTGCTCCGGCAGGTCCCCCGCGCTCGACTTGCCCAGGGCCAGGTACTCGCCGAGGCTGGCACTGTTGCGCTGGTAGAACTGCGCCAGGTGCAGGGTGGCGTCGCGGGTGCGTTCGATCTCGTAGGTGCTGCTGGTGAGGTTGAGCACGAACTGGCTGGGAACGATGCCGATCAGTACCAGCATGATCAGGCCGATGCCTTTCTGGCCGTCGTTGGAGCCGTGGACGAAGCTCACGCCCAGGGCGGAGAGCACCAGCACCAGGCGGTTCCAGAAAGGAGGGTGCTTTTTGTCATCCAGGCGCCGACGCTGTTCGGGCGTTTTATGCATCTTGGACAGCGGGCGCCAGCGCTTGAGCGCGATCAGCATGAGCGCGGCAACGCCGAAACCGACCATGGGCGATACGACCAGCGACGCGCCGATGTCGATAGCTTTCTGCCAGTTCACACCTTCGCCCAGCGGGATGTCGTTGATCATGGCGTTGGCCAGGCCTACCCCGAGGATAGAGCCGATCAGCGTGTGAGAACTGGACGCCGGGATGCCGAAGTACCAAGTGCCCAGGTTCCAGGCGATGGCGGCGGCCAGCAGCGAGAACACCATCACCAGGCCGTGGCCGGTATTGACGTTGATCAGCAGCTCGACCGGGAGCAAGTGAACGATGGCATACGCCACGCCCACGCCGCCGAGCAACACACCGAGGAAATTGAAGAAGCCGGAAAGCAGGACGGCCAGATGCGGCGGCATTGCTTTGGTGTAGATGACGGTCGCCACCGCGTTGGCGGTGTCATGAAAGCCATTGATGAACTCAAAGGCGAGGACGAAGGCCAAAGCCACGAACAGGCTTATAAGGACCCAGGCGTCCAGTCCGCTGAATAGATCGATCATGAAGATTTTGTGACCAGCCGTTAAGGGGGCGGGATTATGACAGAAAATCCCGAAAGTCGATGCCCCGCCTGCTGATCGGCTTGCGCAGCACACTTGCCACAGGCGCTCCGCACGGCGGTTGAAAGGTACTCAGCTCGCTTCAGGGCTTTTCAGTTCCTTTTCGATCTTTTCGATCTCTTGCTGGAACGCCTGGTCCAGCAGGCTGGCACGTTTACGCCACGGCTTTCGTTCTGGCTCGGGCTGAGCGGCATAGGTGGTAACTTCGCCACCGTAAACATCCTTGAAACGTTTCTCCTGGCGCTCAAGTTCCGCGCGCAGTTCGTCTTTAGTCACATGGTTACCTTTTTTTATGTGTACCGAGATGGAATATCCGGATTGCAAGCGCTGCCGAATGGAGAGTGGGAGGCCGGTTGCGTCCGGGTGAAACACCGTGCAACGACGGCTGCGCAACGGTAGCGCCATGGGTCAAGCGTAGTCAACTTTCCGTTGGTTTCTAAATATACATACAGGTGTAGTTCCGTGGCGCGGCTAACAGATACAGCACCACTGTTGGATCCGTATATGTACAAGAAAGTTTAAAAACACTTGAACGAGGCGGGTAATTGATCGGAGAGAATAAAAAAAGCCCCGCTTGAGCGAGGCTGCGCCCGACTCCCCTGGTGGGTACCTGACCAGTCTCTCCGGGAAGTCGAATAGGGCTCGCTAAAGGTATAGTGGCAGGGATACGGGGTCAATTGCGATTATCGGCCGTTCGTTCGATAATCGCCCTACGCTGGTATGACCTTCGCGGTTCAGAGGACCTTCTATGAACGATCAACTGCGCAACGCCTTCAGTTCACTGGCCCCGCCTATCATTGCCTCGCCGGCCAAGCGCATACAGGCGTTCGCGGGCGACCCCGACTTCATGACGTCTCTGGCCCGGGGGCTGGCTGTGGTGCAAGCCTTCCAGGAGCGCAAGCGCCATTTGACCATCGCGCAGATCAGCCACCGAACCGAGATCCCTCGTGCCGCCGTGCGGCGCTGCCTGCATACGTTGATCAAGCTGGGGTACGCCACAACCGACGGCCGTACCTACTCGCTGCTGCCCAAGGTGCTCACGCTCGGCCACGCTTACCTGTCGTCCACGCCCCTGGCGGTGTCTGCTCAGCCCTACCTCGACCGCATGAGTGAACAGCTTCACGAGGCCTGCAACATGGCAACCCTCGAAGGCGACGACATCTTGTATATCGCCCGCAGCGCCACTACGCAGCGGCTCATTTCAGTGGACCTGTCGGTGGGTGGCCGGCTACCGGCCTATTGCACGTCGATGGGGCGGATCCTGCTGTCGGCCCTGGATGACGCCACGCTGCGCGAATACCTGGAGCATGTGGAACTGCAGCCCAAGACGAGCAAGACCCTTACCGACCGCGACGAGCTCGCGCGTTGCCTGCAGCAGGTGCGCCAGCAAGGCTGGTGCATTGTCGACCAGGAACTGGAGCAGGGCCTTCGTTCGATTGCCGTGCCGGTGTACGACGCCTCCGGGCAAGTACTGGCCGCCCTTAACGTGAGCACCCATGCTGGCCGCGTAAGCCGGGGCGAACTGGAGCAGCGCTTTTTGCCGATCATGCTCGCTGCCAGCCGCGACCTCAGTAGCCAGCTGTTCAGCTGAGCCGCGCTGCTGAGATCCGTTCGATAAACGCACCAATATGCGTTTATCGAATTGACGGTTTCCCGAGTCACTTCTAATGTCGCTTGACTGGCCGGGGACCCCCGGCCGGCCATAATAAAGCGAGAGGCTTTGCCATGAACGTCACTCTCCTTCAGCAACCTCCGCGCTTCTGTCAATACGGCCGACTTCGGGCCTGAACAACACTATTACGCAACTGTAGAGCAGCCACACGTTCGAATGAGCGCGTGCGGTGCTTAAGTGCGTGCTTACGGTGGATAAAAACAATGAACCGTCCTCAAGATACAATCGGCAATTGCCTCGACGTACAGTCGTTCATCAATAGCCAGCCGCTTTCGCGCTTTCAATGGCGAGTCGTTATTCTGTGTTTCCTGATTGTTTTCCTCGATGGCCTGGATACTGCCGCCATGGGCTTTATTGCCCCGGCGCTGTCGCAGGACTGGGGCCTGGCCAAAGGTAGCCTGGGCCCGGTAATGAGTGCCGCGCTGGCAGGGATGGTCATCGGTGCGCTGGGCTCGGGCCCACTGGCCGACCGCTTCGGTCGTAAGGTGGTGCTGGTCGCTGCCGTTGCGGTGTTCGGCGTGTTCAGCCTGGCCTCGGCCTACAGCACGAACCTCGACCAGTTGATGCTGCTGCGCTTGCTCACTGGCATCGGCCTGGGCGCCGGCATGCCGAACGCCACAACGCTGCTCTCCGAGTACACCCCGGAGCGCTTGAAGTCGCTGTTGGTGACGAGCATGTTCTGTGGCTTCAACCTGGGCATGGCGGGCGGTGGCTTCATCTCCGCCAAGCTGATTCCGGCCTACGGCTGGCACAGCCTGTTGTTGCTCGGTGGCATCCTGCCGATGATCTTGCTGGTGGTGCTGATGATCTGGCTGCCTGAATCGGCGCGCTTCCTGATTGTGCGCAACCGCGGCAACGATCAGGTGCGCAAGGTGCTGGCTCCGATAGATCCGGCAACGGTAGCGCAGGCTGGCAGCTTCAGCGTGCCGGAGCTCACCACGGTAAAAGCCCGCAACGTATTTTCGGTAATCTTCTCCAGCACCTACAAGGCCGGCACCTTGCTGCTGTGGCTCACCTACTTCATGGGCCTGGTGATCGTGTACCTGCTTACCAGTTGGCTGCCGACGCTGATCAAAGACAGCGGCGCCAGCATGGAGCAAGCCGCGTTCATTGGCGGGCTGTTCCAGTTCGGCGGTGTACTCAGTGCGGTCGCCGTAGGCTGGGCCATGGACCGCTTCAACCCGCATAAGGTGATTGCCACCTTCTATCTGCTGGCTGGCGTATTCGCCTACTTCGTAGGGCAAAGCCTGGGCAACTTCGCACTCTTGGCTACCCTTGTACTGGTAGCAGGCATGTGTGTGAACGGTGCGCAATCGGCCATGCCGTCGCTGGCGGCGCGCTACTACCCCACCCAATCCCGGGCCACCGGTGTGTCGTGGATGTTGGGCATTGGTCGCTTCGGCGCCATTGTCGGGGCGTCCAGCGGCGCGATGCTGCTGGGGGCGGGCTGGACGTTCGCCCAAGTGCTTACGGCCTTGCTGGTGCCCGCCGCGCTCGCCACGATTGCCGTGTTCATCAAGGGCAAGGTCAGCCACGCCGACGCGACCTGACTGCCGGAGTATGCGTTCGATAATCGAACGCATACTCGATAATCGGATTGTTTGGCAGCGTGGCCAGACTTAATCTCCGGCCACGCATTTGCAACGGGCCGCACTCTGCGGCCCTTATCGATACAGGCTCATCCAAGAAGGAGTCCACGCGACATGGCTGAACTTCTCTCGCTCCACGAAGCCGTGAAGCAGTTCGTGAACGATGGCGATACCGTCGCCCTCGAAGGCTTTACCCACCTTATTCCGACAGCTGCCGGCCACGAGATCATCCGCCAGGGCAAGAAAGACCTGACCCTGGTGCGCATGACCCCCGACCTTATCTACGACCAACTGATCGGCGCTGGTTGTGTGCGCAAGCTGATCTTCTCCTGGGGCGGTAACCCGGGCGTCGGTTCGCTGCATCGCCTGCGCGACGCGGTGGAAAAGCAATGGCCGCACGCGATGGAAATCGAAGAGCACAGCCATGCTGACCTGGCCAACGCCTATGTCGCTGGCGCCTCGGGCCTGCCGTTTGCAGTGTTGCGTGCCTATGCCGGCTCCGACCTGCCGAAGGTCAACCCGCTGATCAAGACCGTGACCTGCCCGTTCACTGGCGAAGTGCTGGCGGCGGTGCCGTCGGTACGCCCGGACGTGACCGTGATTCATGCGCAGAAGGCCGACCGCAAAGGCAACGTATTGCTGTGGGGCATCCTGGGTGTGCAGAAAGAAGCCGCCCTGGCCGCCAAGCGCTGCATCGTTACGGTGGAAGAAATCGTCGACGACCTGCAGGCACCGATGAACGCTTGCGTGCTGCCTACCTGGGCGCTGAGCGCCGTGTGCCTGGTGCCCGGTGGCTCGCACCCGTCCTATGCCCATGGTTATACCGAACGCGACAACCGCTTCTACCAGGACTGGGACCCGATCGCGCGCAGCCGTGACACCTTTACTGCCTGGATCGACGAGTACGTGCGCGGCACCCGCGATTTCGATGAATACCGCGCCAAACTCAGCCAAGCCGGGGAGAACGCCTGATGACCTACTCCACTTCTGAAATGATGACCGTGGCCGCCGCCCGGCGCCTGAAGAACGGCTCGGTGTGCTTTGTGGGGATCGGCCTGCCGTCCAAGGCCGCCAACCTCGCACGCCTCACCTCGTCCCCGGACGTGGTGCTGATTTACGAGTCCGGCCCGATCGGCGCCAAGCCTACCGTGCTGCCGCTGTCCATCGGCGACGGTGAGCTGGCTGAAACCGCGGACACCGTGGTGCCCACCGGCGAGATTTTCCGTTACTGGCTGCAGGGCGGGCGGATCGACGTCGGCTTCCTCGGCGCGGCGCAAGTGGATCGCTTCGGCAACATCAACACCACCGTGGTCGGTGACTACCATTCGCCCAAGGTTCGCCTGCCGGGTGCCGGTGGCGCGCCAGAGATTGCCGGTTCCGCCAAGAGCGTGCTGATCATCCTCAAGCAGTCTCATCGCAGCTTCGTCGAGAAACTGGATTTCATCACCTCGGTTGGCCATGGCGAAGGCGGGGATTCGCGCAAGCGCCTCGGCCTGCCCGGCGCAGGCCCGGTCGGAATCATCACCGACCTGTGCATCATGGAGCCCGAAGCGGTCAGCAACGAGTTCGTGGTCACCTCTATTCACCCAGGCGTTACCCGCGAACAGATCACTGCCGCCACCGGCTGGCCGATCCGCTTCGCTGATGACGTGGTGACTACCGGCGAGCCTACCGAGGTGGAACTGACCGCCTTGCGTGACCTGGAAGCCCGAACTGCCAAGGCCCATGGCCAAGCCCCGGGAGAAGCGTGATGCGCGACGTTTTTATCTGTGATGCCATTCGTACACCGGTGGGCCGCTTTGGCGGCGCGCTGGCCTCGGTTCGCGCCGACGACCTGGCCGCCATTCCGATCAAGGCACTGATGGAGCGCAACCCCCAAGTGGACTGGAGCGCGGTAGACGAGGTGTTCCTCGGCTGCGCCAACCAGGCCGGTGAAGACAACCGTAACGTGGCGCGCATGGCCCTGCTGCTGGCCGGCCTGCCGCCGAGCGTGCCTGGCATCACCCTGAACCGCCTGTGCGCGTCGGGCCTGGATGCCATCGGTACGGCGTTCCGCGCCATCGCCGCCGGCGAGATCGAGCTGGCCATCGCTGGTGGTGTCGAGTCCATGTCCCGCGCGCCCTTCGTGATGGGCAAGGCGGAATCCGCCTACTCGCGCAACATGAAGATCGAAGACACCACCATCGGCTGGCGCTTTGTGAACCCATTGATGAAAGCCGAGTACGGCGTGGATTCAATGCCCCAGACCGCGGATAACGTGGCCGACGACTACAACGTGTCCCGCGCCGATCAGGATGCCTTTGCCCTGCGCAGCCAGCAACGTGCCGCGGCGGCGCAAGCGTCGGGCTTCTTCGCTGAAGAAATCGTGCCGGTGCGTATTCCCGGCAAGAAAGGCGAAACCGTGGTCGACACCGATGAACATCCGCGTGCCGACACCACGCTCGAAGCCCTGGCCCGGCTCAAGCCGGTGAACGGCCCGGATAAAACCGTGACCGCAGGCAATGCCTCCGGTGTGAACGACGGGGCCGCGGCGCTGATCATTGCCTCGGCCGAAGCGGTGAAGAAGCATGGCTTGAAGCCCCGCGCGCGGATCCTTGGCCTGGCCAGCGCTGGCGTCGCGCCACGCGTGATGGGCATCGGCCCGGTGCCGGCGGTGCGCAAGCTCACCGAGCGCCTTGGGCTGGCCATGTCCGATTTCGACGTGATCGAGCTCAACGAAGCCTTCGCCTCGCAGGGCCTGGCGGTATTGCGCGACCTGGGCGTGGCGGACGACGCCCCGCAGGTCAACCCTAACGGCGGCGGCATTGCTTTGGGCCACCCGCTGGGCATGAGTGGCGCGCGGATGGTTGTAACCGCGGTTCACCAACTGGAGCGCAGCGGCGGTAAAAAAGCCTTGGCCACCATGTGCGTGGGCGTAGGGCAGGGCGTGGCTTTGGCGCTGGAGCGGATTTAACCCGGCGCTTTCATTCAATCCCTCGAAACATTCCGGGCCTCCACGCAAGGCCTGGAGCGTTTCGGGCGATTGTCTGCGGTGGTACGGTAGCGCTTCCGTAACCCCCTGACGAGAACAACAGATGACAACAACTCATTACACGGGCGAAGAACGGCGCAAGCGGATTTTCGCTATTGTCGGCGCGTCTTCCGGCAACCTGGTCGAATGGTTCGACTTCTACGTCTACGCGTTTTTCGCGCTGTATTTTGCACCCTCCTTTTTTCCTTCCGATGACCCTACCGTGCAACTGGTGCAAAGCGCCGGTGTGTTCGCGGCAGGCTTTCTCATGCGCCCCATCGGCGGCTGGCTGTTCGGCCGGGTAGCGGACCGCTACGGCCGGCGAACCTCGATGATGATCGCCGTGCTGATGATGTGCGCCGGCTCGCTGATGATCGCGTTCTTGCCCACCTACCAGAGCATTGGCGTGGCAGCCCCGGTACTGTTGCTGGTGGCGCGCCTGCTGCAGGGCCTGTCGGTGGGTGGCGAATACGGCACCACGGCAACGTACATGAGCGAAGTGGCCCTGCGCGGCCAGCGCGGGTTCTTTGCCTCCTTCCAGTATGTGACGTTGATTGGTGGGCAACTGCTGGCGGTACTGGTGGTGGTGATCCTGCAGCAGATGTTCGATAAGGCCGAGTTGACGGCCTGGGGCTGGCGCATCCCGTTCGTGATCGGCGCCCTGGCTGCGTTCGTTTCCCTGCTGTTGCGTCGTTCGCTGAAAGAAACCCTTACCGCCGAAACGCGCAACGACAAGGACGCGGGCAGCCTGAAAAGCCTGTTCAAGCACCATCGCCTGGCCTTCATCACCGTGCTTGGGTACACCGCTGGCGGGTCGCTGATTTTCTACACCTTCACCACCTACATGCAGAAGTACCTGGTGAACACCGCCAAGATGAGCCCCGAAACCGCGAGCTTCATCATGACCGGCGCGCTGTTCGTTTACATGTGCATGCAGCCGCTGTTCGGCGCGCTGTCGGACCGCATTGGCCGGCGCAACTCGATGCTCTGGTTCGGTGCCCTCGGCACCCTGTGCACGGTGCCGATCCTGATGGCGCTCAAAACCGTCACCAACCCGATCATTGCCTTCGCGCTGATCACCCTGGCCCTGGCGATCGTAAGTTTCTACACCTCCATCAGCGGCCTGGTGAAGGCCGAGATGTTCCCGCCGCAAGTGCGTGCGCTGGGTGTAGGGCTTTCCTATGCCGTGGCCAACGCCATCTTTGGCGGCTCTGCGGAGTTTGTCGCGCTCAGCCTGAAAAGCGCGGGTAACGAAAACGCCTTCTACTGGTATGTCACGGTAATGATGGTGATCGCGTTCCTGTTCAGCTTCCGGTTGCCGCGGCAAGCCGCCTATCTGCACCACGATCATTGATTTGGGCAGGCGCGCCGCAGGTGTGGCGCGCCCTTGTGTGAGGACACCATGAGCGAAAGACCGACCAACAGCCTGTTCGACGCCTATTTCAGCGCAGCGGACATGCGCCGGATTTTCTCCGACGAGGGGCGTATCCAGGGCATGCTGGACTTCGAGGCGGCGCTCGCCCGCGCCCAGGCGCGTACCGGGTTGATTCCCGACGACGTGCCGGGCGTGATCGAAGCGGCTTGCAAGGCCAGCCTCTACGACGCCGGCGCCCTGGCCCAGGCAGTGGGCGGCGGCGGCAATTCGGCAATCCCCTTGGTGAAAATGCTGGGTAAACAGGTGGCCAGCGCCGACCCGCGCGCCGAACGTTATGTACACCTGGGCGCGACCAGCCAGGACGTGATGGACAGCGGCCTTGTGTTACAGATGCGCGATGCGCTGGCCTGGCTGGAAAACGCACTGCAACAGCTGACCGACCGCCTGGCCGAGCAAGCCCAGCGCTACGAAGCATTGCCGATGCCAGGCCGAACCTGGCTGCAGCATGCCACGCCGGTCACCCTCGGGATGAAACTTGCCGGCTGGCTGGGCGCGCTGGATCGCCACCGCCAACGGCTGCGTGAGCTCAAGCCGCGCCTGTTGGTGGTGCAGTTCGGTGGTGCCTCCGGCACCTTGGCCGCACTGGGCGATCAGGCCTGGCCGGTGGCCGAGGCGCTGGCCGATACCTTGAAGCTAAACCTTGCGGAGCAGCCCTGGCACACGCATCGCGATCGCCTGGTGGAATTCGGCAGCGTGCTTGGCCTGCTGGCCGGTACCTTGGGCAAGATGGGCCGCGATATCAGCCTGCTGATGCAAACCGAGGCGGCCGAACTGTTCGAGCCTTCCGCGCCGGGCAAGGGCGGTTCTTCCACCATGCCGCACAAACGTAACCCGGTGGGCGCCGCGGTGTTGATCGCCACGGCTACCCGCGCGCCAGGGCTGGTGTCCACCTTGCTGAGCGCAATGCCCCAGGAGCATGAGCGCAGCCTTGGGCTGTGGCATGCGGAATGGGACACCCTGCCCGAGCTGTGCTGCCTGGTGTCCGGTGCGCTGGAGCAAGCCATCGGGTTCGCCAATGGCATGGAGGTGGACGCCGAGCGCATGGGCCGCAACCTGCAGCTTACCCACGGGCTGGTGCTGGCCGAAGCGGTCAGCATCGTGCTGGCGCAGCGGCTTGGCCGCGATACCGCGCACCATCTGATCGAACAATGCTGCAAACGGGCAGTGGCCGAACACCGGCACTTGCGCGACGTCCTGGGTGATACCCCTGAGGTCACTGCCGAGCTCTCCTCGGCCGAACTCGACCAACTGCTGGACCCCGCTCATTACCTTGGTCAGGCACAGCGCTGGGTTCAGCGCGCAGTGGCTGAACACAATCGTCTGAATGCTTGAAAGGAGGTTTACGTGGCACGCGTCAAACTCGCCGATGGCGAACTCAACTATCAGCTCGACGGCCCGCAAGGCGCACCTGTGCTGGTGCTGTCCAACTCCCTGGGCACCGACCTGGGCATGTGGGACACGCAAATCCCGGCCTTTACCGAGCATTTTCGTGTGTTGCGTTACGACACTCGCGGGCATGGCCAGTCACTGGTAACCGAAGGCCCCTACAGCATCGAGCAGTTGGGCCAAGATGTAATCGCTTTGCTCGATGCCTTGAACCTGGGCAAGGTTTCGTTCTGCGGCCTGTCCATGGGCGGGCTGATCGGGCAATGGCTGGGGATCAATGCAGGCGACCGGCTGAACCGCCTGGTGATCTGCAATACAGCGGCGAAGATCGCCAACGACGAGGTGTGGAACACCCGTATCGAAACCGTGCTGCGCGATCGTGAAGCGGCCATGGTGGGCTTGCGCGATGCGTCCATCGCTCGCTGGTTCACCCCTGAGTTCGCCGAACGCGAGCCGGCACAGGCCAAGCGCATCACCGACATGCTGGCCGCCACGTCCCCTAACGGCTACGCCGCCAACTGTGGTGCCGTACGCGATGCCGACTTCCGTGAGAAGGTGGCGAGCATCCAGGTGCCACTGCTGATCATCTCCGGTAGCCAGGACGCCGTTACGCCGCCCAGCGGCGGCGAATTCATTCAGCGACAGGTAAAGGGCGCCGACCACGAAGTGTTCCACGCCGCTCACCTGTCCAACGTGGAAGTGGGCGAGCCGTTCAGCCAGCGCGTGCTCGACTTCCTGCGCGCATAAACAGAGGAACCACCGTGGACGAACAACAGCGTTACGACGAAGGCATGAAAGTGCGCCGTGCGGTACTGGGCGATGCGCATGTGGATCGCAGCCTGAAAAACATCACCGAATTCAATGGTGAGTTCCAGGAAATGATCACCCGCCACGCCTGGGGCGACATCTGGACCCGCCCGGGCCTGCCACGGCATACCCGCAGCCTGATCACCATTTCGATGCTGATCGGCATGAACCGCAACGAGGAGCTCAAGCTGCACCTGCGCGCCGCCGCCAACAACGGTGTTACGCGGGACGAGATCAAGGAAGTGATCATGCAGAGCGCGATCTATTGCGGCATCCCCGCCGCCAATGCCACCTTCCACCTGGCCGAATCGGTGTGGGACGAGCTGGGCGTGGAATCGCGGGAGTAATGTCGCTCGCCAGGTCAGCCTGGCTGAGCTGTAGCAGCAAACCTTGGTTGCGACCGGCGTACCACCAATGTACGGCCCCGTCGCGGGCAAGCCACGCTGCTACAGGGTCAATGCGTAGCCGAGTTGAAGATCAGTCCCACTCGACTGACCTGTAGCAGCAAACCTTGGTTGCGACCGGCGTATCACCGATGTACGGCCCGGTCGCGGGCAGCATTAGTTGAAGCTCAGTCACGCTCGACTGACCTGTAGCAGCAAACCCTGGTTGCGACCGGCGTATCACCAATGTACGGCCCCGTCGCGGGCAAGCCTCGCTGCTACAGGGTCAATGCGTCGCCGGCAACATTTGGGCGGGCATAAAAAAACGGGGCTCATCGCGAGCCCCGTTTTTTATTACGCTACCTTCGAACCGATTACAGCAGGCTCAGCGGGTAGTTGAAGATCAGGCGGTTCTCGTTGAAGCTGTTGGTGTTGCCGTAGTTGCGACGCAAGGTCGAGTTACGCCACCGCACGCTCAGCGACTTGAAGGTACCGCTCTGGATCACGTAGGCCAGTTCGGTTTCACGGCCACGGTCTTCACCGTTGGTGATGGTGGTACCGGAGTGAACGTTGCTACCTTCGATGAAGCGGTTCATCACGGTCAAGCCGGGTACGCCCCAGCCGGCGAAGTCATAGTCGTGACGTACTTGCCAGGACTTCTCGCCTTCCATGTCGTAGCTCCAGCCGTAGCTGTCGTTCGCCAAGGTGCCGCCGCTGGTGCCGCTGATACGCTGCCAGCCGGCATTGCCGGTGACGCGCTGCAGGCCAACGTAGAAGGTGTTGAAACCGGCTTTGAGCGAGAACAGCCCGGACATGGTGCGGTTCTGCTGGTTCTTCACGCCGCTGCCAGCCAGGTTGTCTGCCAGGCCGTCGCCATTGGACGAGCCGATGAAGTAACCCAGGTTGGCACCGGCGGTAAGGCCTTCAGCAATGGGTTGCGAATGCAGCACCTGGAAGTACGTTTGGTCGTATACGTCTTCGAGCTGGCCATACCATGCGCCGACCAGGGTGCGTTTTTCGTTGAAGGTGTATTCGGCACCTGCGAAGTCGAAGCGGTCGCCGCTTACCGTAGGGCTGCCATGCACAACCTTGTCGGCGTTGTTGAGCGACATACGCTCCATGCTGGCGTCGTTACGCTGGCTGTTGCGGTTGAACGAACCGGCGTACAGCGTGGTGTTGTCGATGTCCTTCGAGGTGATCTGGGCACCCTGGAAGGTTTGCGGCAACGAACGGCCGTCGTCGGAGCGCAGGATCGGCAGTACCGGCATCCATTCGCCCACTTTCAGCTCGGTCTTGGACATTTTGACCTTGCCCGCCACGCCCAGGCGCCCGAAGTTGTCGGCTGGGTTGTTGCCGTCATGCACGGGCAGCAATTGGGTGCCATAGGTACCACGGCCGCCGTCCAGCTTGACCGCGAACATACCCAATACGTCTACGCCAAAGCCGACCGTACCCTGGGTGAAGCCCGATTTGGCGTCCAGGATGAACGCCTGGGTCCATTCCTGCGCGGCGCCGCGGTTGGTTGTGCCGGGTTGGGCGATAGAGGCGCCGTTATCGACGAAGTTACGGTCGAAGTAGTAGTTGCGGAAGTTGAGCGTGGCCTTGGTGTCTTCAATAAACCCCGATTCAGCAGCCGCCGCGGGCAGCGCGGCAGCCGAGACAGCCAGGCCGAGGAGGGCGAGGCCGAAACTTTTCTTGCGGGCAAAGCTCGAAGGGATGGCGTTCATTCTTGTTGTGTTCTCTGCTGATCATTGGCAATAGCGGGCCACTAGACGGGGTATACCGGTGGAACGGTACTCCGACAGTCATCGCGGATATCAAGCGTTGGGTGCTTCAGCTGGAATGGGCGCTGGTGATATGCATAGTGGCCAACCTGTTGTTATTAGTGTGGTCAGAGCTACCCGTGTGCGCGGGTGGCCTTGCCTAGCGGATGGTGCAAATTCCCGATCCTTTGGGTCAATTCCATGACAGGTAATGCGGGCGATAGCCGAACACTAACTGCCCGGTTACTTTAGGACATCAGTCCTCAGACGTCCGATTTCATTGTAAGTAAATTTTTCGTTAACGCGCTATGACTTTTGTCTAAATAAATCCCGCCGTCAAGCCCTGAACCGCTCAAGGACGCTAGAAAGCGCGTGCGCTTATCGCTTTTGGAAAACGGGCCATGCGTTTCGTTTAACTGGCGGCGGCTAGGATCACTCGTCGTAGAGCTGGCCGATGGCCGCTAGTGTGTCGGGCTTTCATGACAGCTCTATGACAGGTCTATGACAGCAAAGGGCGCTGACAAGGCTGTGTGAGAGGTGGCGAGAGGGGAGGGCAAAGCGGCGCCGCTAACTGTGAGCGCAGCTAGCGGCGCGGGGGCAACTGATGGTTAACCCTTCGGCGTTTCAAGCGGGGCGTTGTTTGCCTGACCGGTACGCTCATACCAGCCGCCACCCAGTGCCTTGTACAGGTTCACCTCAGCGGTGAGCTGCGACAGGCGATCGCTGATCAGCGACTGCTGGGCACTGAACAGCGAACGCTGTGCATCGAGCAAGGTCAGGTGGCTGTCCACGCCAATGCGGTAGCGGCGGTCGGCCAGCCGGTAGTAATCCTCGCTGGATTTCACCAGGTCGCGCTGTGCCTGCAACTGATCGGTGTAGGTCTTGCGCGCCGTCAGCCCGTCGGACACTTCCTGGAATGCGGTTTGAATCGCCTTCTCGTAGTTGGCAACGTTGATGTCTTTCTGGATTTTGGAGTAATCCAGGCTCGCTTGCAGCGCGCCGGCGTTGAAGATCGGCAAGCTGATCGCAGGGCTGAAGATCCAGCGGCCCGAGCCTCCCTTGAATAGCCCATCCAGGTCGGCGCTGGCGGTGCCGGCGCTGGCGGTAAGGCTGATGCTGGGGAAGAACGCGGCGCGGGCGGCGCCAATGTTGGCGTTAGCTGCCAGCAGGTTGTGCTCGGCCTGAAGGATGTCCGGCCGGCGGGTCAGCAGATCCGATGGCAGGCCAGCCGGCACTTCGCTGAGCAGGTCTTCGTCCAGCCGTTGCGGCGCTGGCAGGTCGGCCGGCAATGGGCCGCCAACCAGTACGGTGAGGTTGTTCAGGTCCTGGGCTACCTGGCGCTGGTACTGCGCCAGGTTGGCGCGGGCGCCTTCCACGGCGGTGCGCGCCTGGCTCAGGTCCAGCGCCGACGATACACCCACTTCCGCGCTGCGGCTGGTCAGCCGCAAGCTTTCCTCATACGCCTTGAGGGTGTCCTGGGTGAGCTGGTACAGCTCCTGGTCGGCCTGCCAGGTGAGGTAGGCGTTGGCCACGCTCGCCACCAGGCTGATTTGTGTGGAGCGCCGCGCTTCTTCTGTGGCGAAGTAGCTTTCCAGGGCTTGCTGGCTGAGGCTGCGGATGCGCCCGAACAGGTCCAGTTCATAGGCCGAGATGCCCAGTGTGGCTGCGTAGCTGCTGGAAATACCCGCCCGGCCCGTGGTGGACAGGTCGGCCGGGTTGCGCTGCCGGGTGCCGGCGGCGTCGGCAGTGACCGCAGGCAGCAGGTCGGCCCGCTGAATACGGAACTGCGCGGCATAGGCGTCGACGTTCAGCGCCGCAACCCGAAGGTCGCGGTTGTTCTGAAGCGAGGCTGCGATCAGCTGTTGCAGGGCCGGGTCGCGGAAGAACTCGCGCCAGCCTTGCTCGGCCGCGGCAACCTTGGCCGCGTCGGCCGGCGCATAGGCCGGGCCCTGGGGGTATTGCGCAGCAACCGGGGCCGCCGGCTGCTGGTAGTCCGGGATCAGCGAACAGCCGCTCATCAGCGCAGCGGCGATCGCCAGGGACATCAGTGACTTGCTCATTGGCGAGCCTCATCAGGTGTAGGGTCGCTTGGTTTCTTGCGACCATGGAATACAGACGATACGGCAACGAAGAACATCGGTACCCAGAAGATCGCCAGGATAGTGGCTGTGATCATACCGCCGATCACGCCCGTACCGATGGCGTGCTGGCTGCCCGAGCCGGCACCGCTGGAAATCGCCAGAGGCACCACGCCGAGGATGAACGCCATGGACGTCATCACGATCGGCCGCAAACGCATCCGGCAGGCCTCTACGGCTGCGTCCAGCAGGCTCTTGCCTTGCTCGTGCAGTTCCTTGGCGAACTCCACGATCAGGATGGCGTTTTTCGCCGCCAGGCCCACGGTGACCAACAGGCCCACCTGGAAGAACACGTCGTTGGACAGCCCGCGCAGGCTGGTAGCGATCAATGCACCGATCACACCCAGCGGAACCACCAGAATGACCGCGATCGGGATGGACCAGCTTTCATACAGTGCGGCCAGGCAGAGGAACACCACCAGTACCGACAGGGCGTAAAGCGCAGGGGCCTGGGAGCCAGACAGCCGCTCTTCGAACGACAGGCCGGTGAAGCTGTAGCCGATACCCGTTGGCAGTTGCTTGGCCAGCCGCTCCACTTCGTCCATGGCCTGGCCGGTACTGTAGCCAGGTGCCGGGGTACCGAGGATTTCTTCCGCCGCTACGCCGTTGTAACGGGACAGCTTGGGCGAACCGTAGCTCCATTCACCTGTGGCGAACGCGGAGAATGGCACCATTTTCCCGGCCGTATTGCGCACGTACCACTTCTCGAGGTCTTCAGGGCGCATGCGGCCGCTGGCGTCGCCTTGCACGTACACTTTCTTCACCCGACCGCGGTCGATGAAGTCGTTGACGTAGCTGCCCCCCAATGCCACGGACAAGGTGCTGTTGATGTCCGACAGGCTCAGGCCGAGGGCGCGGGCGCGTTCGTCATCGATAGTCAGCTGGTATTGCGGTTCATCGCTCAACCCGTTGGGGCGAACGCCCGCCAGGATCTTGCTCTGCGCGGCCATGCCCAGGAACTGGTTACGCGCTTCCATCAGCTTGGCGTGGCCAACCCCGCCCTGATCCTGCAGGTAGAAGTCGAAACCGGTGGCGTTACCCAGTTCCAGTACCGAAGGCGGTACTACCGCGAAGGTCATGGCGTCGCTGTAGCCGAAGAAGTGCTGCTGGGCACGCTTGGCCACTTCGAACACGCTCATGCTCGAGTCACGTTCGTCCCACGGCTTGAGCATCACGAAAGCCAGGCCCGAGCTTTGGCCACGGCCGGCGAAGTTGAAGCCGCTCACGGTGAACACGGATTTGACCGCCTTGCCTTCGCCATTATCGGCATCGAGCAGGTATTCACGGGCGCGGTCCAGCACCTTCTGAGTGTTTTCGGCCGAGGTGTTGGGCGGGGTCTGCACCTGGGTGAAGATCACGCCCTGGTCTTCCTCAGGCAGGAAGGCTGCGGGAATGCGGGTGAACAGCCAAGCCATCGCAGCCACGATCACGATGTACACCAGGAACGCTGGCAAGCGGTGGCGGATCATGCTGCCCACGCCACGCTCGTAACGCACCACGCCACGGTCGAAGGTGCGGTTGAACCAGCCGAAGAACCCACGCTTGGGTTGGCCGTGGGTATCCACGTCAGCCTGCTTGAGCATGGTCGCGCACAGGGCCGGGGTGAACACCAGCGCCACGAACACCGACAGGGCCATCGCCGATACGATGGTGATGGAGAACTGCCGATAGATCACACCGGTAGAGCCGCCGAAGAAGGCCATGGGCAGCAATACGGCGGACAGTACCAAGGCGATACCTACCAGCGCGCCCTGGATCTGCCCCATGGATTTGCGGGTAGCTTCCTTGGGCGACAGGTGTTCCTCGCCCATCACCCGCTCCACGTTTTCCACCACCACGATGGCGTCGTCCACCAGCAAGCCGATGGCCAGGATCATCCCGAACATGGTCAGCGTGTTGATGGTGAAACCGGCGGCGGCAAGGATACCGAAGGTGCCCAGCAGTACCACCGGCACGGTCATCGTGGTGATGATGGTGGCGCGGAAGTTCTGCAGGAACAGGTACATCACCAGGAACACCAGCACGATGGCTTCGATCAGCGTGTGCACCACGCCGGAGATCGACTCCGTTACTACCGGGGTAGTGTCGTACGGGAATACTGCTTCTACGCCTTGAGGGAAGAACGGCTTGAGGTTGTCGATGGTGGCGCGGATTGCCTTGGCGGTGTCCAGCGCGTTGGCGCCAGTGGCCAGCTTGATCGCCATGCCCGAAGCCGGCTTGCCGTTGAACTGAGCGTTGATGCTGTAGTTCTCGCCGCCCAGGCCGATGTTGGCGACGTCACGCAGGCGTACCTGAGAACCGTCGGTGTTCACCTTCAGCAGGATGTCGCCAAACTGCTCGGCGGTCTGCAAGCGGGTTTTGCCGATGATGGTCGCGTTCAGCTGGGTGCCGGGCAGGGCAGGCAAGCCGCCCAACTGGCCGGACGATACCTGCACGTTCTGCGCGGTGATCGCGGTGGTCACGTCCAGCGGCGTGAGCTGGAAGTTGTTCAGCTTGGCCGGGTCGAGCCAGATACGCATGGCGTACTGGGCGCCGAACACCTGGAAGTCACCCACCCCCGAGGTACGGGAAATCGGGTCTTGCAGGTTGGACACGATGTAGTTGGCCAGGTCGTCCTTGGTCATCGAGCCATCGTTGGACACCAGGCCGATCACCAGCAGGAAGTTTTTCACCGCCTTGGTCACGCGCAGGCCCTGCTGTTGCACTTCCTGCGGGAGCAAAGGCGTGGCCAGGTTCAGCTTGTTCTGCACCTGTACCTGGGCGATGTCCGGGTTGGTGCCCTGGTTGAAGGTCACCGTGATGGTCATGCTGCCGTCGGAGTTACTCTCCGACGAGATATAGCGCAGGTTATCGATGCCGTTCATCTGCTGCTCGATCACCTGCACCACCGTGTCCTGCACGGTTTGCGCCGAGGCGCCCGGGTAGTTCACGGCAATGGCGATGGCGGGCGGCGCGATGGCGGGGTACTGGTTGATCGGCAGCTTGAGGATCGACAGTCCCCCCACCAGCATGATCACCAGCGCGATCACCCAGGCGAAGATCGGCCGATCAATAAAGAACTTCGACATGGTTTACTCCTTCTGGCCACCGGAGGCGGCCGGCGCGCTGGCGGGAGCATCCGCTTTCGCTTCATGCGCCTTCACTTCAGCACCTGGCTTGACGTACTGCAGCCCTTCGACGATGAGGCGATCGCCAGCCTTGAGGCCGTCCTCGATCAGCCAGGCATCGCCCACGGTGCGGCTGGTTTTCAGCTGGCGTTGCTCGACCTTGTTATCGGCGCCTACTACCAGTGCAGTGGGGGTGCCTTTGAGGTCGCGGGTCACGCCGCGCTGCGGGGCCAGAATCGCGGCCTGGGCTACCCCGGCCATCAGCTCGGCATGCACGAACATGCCGGGCAGCAGGGTGTGCTCGGGGTTAGGGAACACCGCGCGCAGGGTCACGGAGCCTGTGGTTTCGTCCACCGACACTTCCGAGAACTCCAGCTTGCCTTCCTGCCCGTAGAGCGTGCCGTCTTCAAGCTTGAGCTGCACCTTGGCCGCGTTATTGCCGGCTTTCTGCAGTTGGCCGTTTTCCAGCGCGCGACGCAGCTTGAGCATGTCTGCGGTGGACTGGGTCACGTCCACATACATCGGGTCCAGCTGCTGGATGGTCGCCATGGCGGTGGTTTGGCCATTGGTGACCAACGCGCCTTCGGTGACGGCCGAGCGGCCTATGCGGCCGGAGATCGGCGCCAGCACCTTGGTATAGCGCAGGTTGATCTGGGCGCTCTTGAGGGTGGCTTCCGCTTGCAGCTGCTGCGCACGCGCCGTGTCGTATTCCTGCCGGCTTACAGCCTGCTCGTCGATCAGCTGCTTGTAGCGGTTGGTGAGGGTGCGGTATTGCTCCACGCTCGCCTGGGCATTGGCCAGGGTCGCTTCGTACACCGAGGGGTCGATCTGGTACAGCTGCTGGCCGACCTTCACGTCCGCGCCTTCCTGGAACAGGCGCTTGAGAATGATGCCATCCACCTGCGGGCGAACTTCAGCCATACGGAACGCGCTGGTGCGGCCGGGAAGCTCGTTGGTGAGGGTAACGGTCTGCGGCTGAAGGGTGACCACGCCAACCTGAGGAGCCTGGGCAGCGGGCGGTGCCGTTTGTTGCTTCTCGCAGCCACTGAGCAGTGTGGCCAGGGCGACGGCGGATACCAATGCGGTAACAGCTGGCTTGAATTGCATGAAGATCCTCGGGGCGGAACGCGGAAGACGCTCAAGAGTAATGGAACGAAGGATTTGTAACATCTAGATAAGTAGCTTACTAACGAATATACTTACGTTCGCGGCTGTTTGTAAATAGGCGTTACGCCGACAAATTGCCACATACCGATCACCTGCCCGCGCCTCACCATAATAAAAAGCGCTGGCCCGCTTCGCCCTTGGCGGAGCGCCCCATGAGGTCACTGCCATGGTTCGCCGTACCAAAGAAGAAGCGCTTGAAACCCGCAAGCAGATCGTAGAAGCCGCCGAGCATGCCTTTTATGAGCGCGGCGTGGCCAATACGACGCTCGCCGATATCGCTGCCCGAGCCGGGGTGACCCGGGGCGCGATCTACTGGCATTTCAGCAACAAGGCGGACGTGCTTCAGGCGTTGCTGGACAACCTCAGCGAGCCACTGGAAGACCTGGCCCGTGCCAGCGAGAGTGTGGACGAGCCGGACCCATTGGGCTGCATGCAAGCATTGCTTGTAAAACTGTTTCAAGGCGTTTCCCTCGACCCCAAGACCCGGCGCATCAACGAAATCCTCTTTCACAAATGCGAGTTCACCAATGAGATGTGCGACCTGCGCCAGCAGCGCCAGGCCGTGACCGCCGAATGCAACGAGCGCATCGAATGCACGTTGCGTAACGCTGTGAACCGCGGGCAGTTGCCGCCCACGCTTGACACTCGCCGGGCCGCCCTGGCGCTTCATGCTTTTATTGACGGCCATATCAGCCTCTGGTTGCTGCTACCCGACAGCCAGCGCCTGGATGAAGAAGCGCCGCGGCTGGTGGCCTCGCTGCTGGACATGCTTCGCTTCAGCCCTGCCTTGCGAAAGGACGAATGGCCATCAGTTGCGCCCGCGCAGTAAGCGGTTCGGCATTGCCAGCGCCGCGGCCAGGCCCAGCAGGGCTATCGCCGCGCTGATACAGAACAGCAGGGTAAAGGCATCGGCTACCTGATTGCGGCCGCCATCGGCCTGGGCATGGGCCGCGGCCAGGCTGTCGAGCAGCACGTTGCCATGGGGGCTGTTGGCGCTATCGCCCGCGGGGCCGAGTAAAGCCAATAAAAGCGCAGACATCAAGGCGATCCCCACCGCGCCGCCCAGCGAGCGGAAGAGGTTGGTGGTGCTGGTGCTTACCCCGATATCACCCGATGCCGCGGCATTCTGCGCCCCTACCAGAGACGTTGGGAATTGCAGCCCCGACGCGATGCCGGTCAACAGCATGAACAGGCAGCTCAACCACAATGTGGACACGGGCGTGTAAGCCATGCCCAGCACCGTCACGGGCATAAGCGCCGCACCCGTCAGGATCACTGGCTTGAAGCGACCGCTGCGCGCGGTATGCCGCCCACCGAAGAACGCCCCGATCGGCAAGCCTATGGCCAACGGCAATAAAAATAGCGCAGCGGTGTCGGCGCCGTGCCCAGTGACTGCCTGGAAGCGCAGCGGGGCCAGCGTAGATAAAGAGATGGCCTGGAAGCTGGTGAAAAAAACCGTGCACCAACACAGCACGGCCGAGCGGTCGGCAAATAGCCGCATGGGCAGCAGGGGCTCGATGAAGCGCCGCTCGTGCCAGATAAATATGAGCGCCGCCAGGGCGCCGGTCGCCAGCAGGGACAGTACCGGGATGCTGGTCCAGGCGTAGCCTTGGCCTACTTCAGTGATGCCCAACAGCAGGCTACCCAGCCCCACTATCATCAACAGGGTGCCAAGGTAGTCGATACGGGCCCTGCGCTGCGGGGTATGCAAGCCGGCCAGGGTCTTGCGCATAAACAACCAGGCGCCCAGGCCCAGCGGCAGATTCAGCCAGAACACCCAGCGCCACGACAAATGCTCGGTCATCAGCCCTCCGACCACCGGGCCTGCAACGCTCGCGGCAGCATACATGCTGCTGAAGTAGCCTTGGTAACGGCCACGCTCGCGCGGCGGAACCACGTCGCCAATGATTGCCTGGCTCACCGAGACCATGCCGCCAGCGCCCAGCCCCTGCACAATGCGGGCGAATACGAGTTGCTCCATGCTCTGTGCAAGGCCACACAGCACGGATGCCCCGGTGAACACCCCCATGCCGATCAGAATCATCCGCCGACGGCCGTACAAGTCACCCAGCTTGCCGTAGATCGGCGTAGCGATGGTCATGGCCACCATATAGCCGGAGATCACCCACGCCAGCAGCTCCACATCGGAGAACTGCGCAGAGATCGCCGGCATGGAGACGGCAACGATGGTTTGATCGAGCGCGCCGAGAAAGATCGCGCTCATCAGCGCAATAAGGACATCCCGCAGCGCGGGCGTGGAAGGGCTGGAGTGTTTCACTGGCTAGCGGATTCGCAGTCACGTCCCGGCCGGGCCGGCCTGGGCTGACCCCGGAGTCTACTAAAGCCGATGCGGCGCTTCTATGAACTTTGTGACAGCCCATACCTCTGGCCAACCAGCACCAACCTCATCGGAGCGAGCTGAACGAAGGGTTCTGGGAAATACACAGCGCGTAGCTGCACCCGGTGTGGCTTCGTTGAGCGGTGCGCAATTGCTCAACGCGATACACGGAGGCGCCGTACAGTGTGACCACCAACGCACCTGCCGTACCGTAAACCAGAGCCGTTTTTATTTTTGTGTTCATGGCCGTTCCTCCACTGCTTGCCATGATTCAAGCGTAGGTCGGCCTGCAGGGAGTGCAAGCGCAAGCGGCAGCTCAGCCGGTACTGCTCAAGGTTGCGGTTTTCAGCCGCGCCATGTCCCGGCTGGGTGGCGCGCCGAACAGCCGGCTGTATTCCCGGCTGAACTGGGAGGGGCTTTCATAGCCCACGCGGTAGCTGGCCACCGACACATCCATGCCTTCGATAAGCATCAGCCGGCGCGCCTCTTGAAGGCGCAGCTGTTTCTGATACTGCAGCGGGCTCATCGAAGTCACTGCCTTGAAGCGGTGGTGAAGGGTAGACACGCTCAGGTTCGCCCGGCGAGCCAGTGCGTCGATCCGCAGCGGTTCGCTGAAGTTGCCGTTCAGCCACTCGATGGCCTGGGTTACGCGGTGGGTCTGGCTGTTGGCTTGGGCGATTTCATATAGCCTGTGCCCCTGAGGGCTGCGCAACAGTCGATACAACACTTCGCGGCGAATAAGGGGCGCCAGCACCGCAAGGTCCCGCGGGGTGTCCATCAACCGCGCCAGCCGCAGGAGGGCATCGAGCAGATCGGGGCACAGCCGGTCCACGTACAAACCACGCCCGGTGGGCCGGGCGGGAACGCTCAAGGGGCCGGCATCGGCAATCAATGCAGTGATTTCGGCCGGGTCGATATCCAGCCGCAGTGACAGGCTGGGATTATCCGGCGCGGCTTCCAGGATGCGCCCGCTGATCGGCATCGCTACCGAGACCACCATATAGTTGAGGGGGTCGTAGATGTAGCGCTCGTCTCCCAGCGTCACTTCCTTGCTGCCATGGGCCAGCACACAGAGCGCAGGCTGAGCCAACGCCGGTAGCGAAGAGGTGGAATGCTCATAGCGTACAAGCACCAGGCCAGGCACGTCGGTCTGGCAGAGGGCCTGGCCATTGGTGTGGCGGCGAATCACATCGGCCAGTTCAGCGCGTTGGCGTTCCAGTGCCGCATCGGCGGCAAGCCGGGGCTGGGAGTCGTTCATGGCGGGGGCTCCGTGTAAGTTACGGGGTATAGCCTATAAACAAGCAAATGATGAGGGTAGGCCAATACTGCCTGCTGCTTGCCTGATCCTGCCGGAGCGCCGGCTGGCCGGTTGGATACCGGCCTGTTTGCCGCGTGGTGGATTGCACAGAATCCCAGGCGGCCTCGGTTGCCAGTTACCCGGCCAGGCGCATGCGGCAGGGGCGGGTTCGCAGGATCAGGCAATCTGCCCGCAGGATCGGTCTACCGACCATTGCGCAGTGGGGGCTAAGGTGAACCTGTCAGCAATTCCCCCGGCCATCAAATGGCTGGGCCGGACTCAGGGAGCCTCACCATGACTCAACAGCCTTTGATCAGCCACCGCGCAGCTATCCGTACCTGGCCAGGCCGCTCCTCTGCTGTAGGCGAGCAATTGGCCCGGTTGGTGGAAACTACCCGGCCTTTGCCTGGATGCCTGTCCATTGCCGCACGCCGCGAGCCGAGCAGCTTGCATACATGGCATTTGAGCATGTGCTGGGAGGACCATCAGGCCTTCGCCACCTGGCTTGGCGAGCCAGCCGCCGCAGTGTTCACCGACCTGCTGAACCAGCGGCTCATCCAGCAGATCGATATCCAGCCCGGCGAGCCCGCGGCGCAAGCCGAGCTGCGTCGCGCCGGTTGATCACACCTGTGGGCGGCGCATCTTGAACAGGTTGCCCAGCTCGAAGTAATCCGCCGGCCCACCTCCACGCAGGATCGGACGGGCTGCCGCAGTGTCATACACGCCGTCCTTGAGCAGGTCGCGGCGAATGTGCACAGCGACCACTTCCCCAAGGATCAGCCAGCTCGGCACGGTCTCCCCGTTGGCACGTTGCAACTGCACGATCTGGGTGAGCTTGCATTCGAAGGACACCGGCGTTTCCGCTACCCGCGGCACACTGATCACTCGGGACGGCACTGGCGTCAGCCCGCTCAGGGCGAACTCGTCGATGTCCGGCGCCACGGCCGCGCAGCTCTGGTTCATCGGCTCGGCCAGCTCGAAGGTTGCCAGGTTCCAGGCGAACTCTCCCGTAGCCTCGATGTTGTTGAGGCTGTCCTTGCGGCCAACGCTGCTAAAGCCAATGATTGGCGGGATGTAGTTGAAGCCGTTGAAAAAGCTGTACGGCGCCAGGTTCAGCACACCGCTCGCGCTGCGTGTGGACACCCAGCCAATGGGGCGGGGCCCTACGATGGCGTTGAACGGGTCGTGAGGCAGCCCGTGGCCGTTGGCGGGTTCGTAGTAATGAAAATCGTCTTGCATCGGCTTTACCTTGATAAAGGAGGGCGAGGTGAGCTGCCATATTGGACCGCATATTCAAGCTGAGTTGCCAATCTGGCGCCTTGCACCCGGCCAATGCATCTGATCTGGTACGAACATGCCAACTTTGGCACACATTTTCCTACCGCAAACGAAGCGCAAGCCATGGATCCCGAAATCCGGGGCCAAAGGGGCACCCGGGTGCACCACTTGCCATCAACGGACAGTCATCCTGTTCATTCGCGGTGCAAAATGCCGTCAAAAGCGGTCGTTTTGCAGGATATGGAAATTGGCCAATGTTTGAAGTCTGCTCATCGTTCGTACCGTTCTCGCTTCGCTGTCCCACCTCTTCCCATGCCCAACCTGCCACCTGCGCCTGGCTGCCCATGCCAGAACGGGCGCGCACCTCGGCCACCCTCGCTCCCAACCACAACTATCCACCCGGAATACCGCCCGGGCGCTAAGCCCCCTTCGGCAAAACGCGCCGCGATCATATAAGGCTGGAACGGAGAACTTCTCCCGGCGCGTACTTTATTTCGCTTATAAAACGGTATGCATTTTTATTCAGAGGGCATGACGAACCTGTGCCCATACCTTTTGTTGTGGTCAGGGAAGTAGTGGATGGGTGGATAAAAACAAGGCGCACCATTTGCGCCCGCGCCTTTGGTGTTTGGTGCATTTTTTCAAAGTACTAGGGAGCGTGCGGCCCCGGTTATTTATTGACTGACTGGTCACGCCGGCGTGCCGCCTACTTAAATGTTTTTCAACGCCCGCTGCCGTGGGAAGGGCAGGTTTTCCCTCATGAAAAGTGAAAGTTACAGAAATGCGACATGAATGTAGCGGTTGCCAAGTAACGGCTCTACGGTAGGGTTTCTGGCACAGCGGTTGCTCTGTAACAAGGTGTAAATGGAGCGATAGCTACCTGTACAAAGCTGTTTAAGGAGGCATTCTGTGAAACGTTCGAGCTGATGCTGTTTCTGCGTCGAATAAACTTTCGCAACTATCTTTGCGGCAGTGCGGGTACATGTCGCCGTTTGAAAAGTGCCAAGCATATTCAAACATCTACGGATGTTTTAAAGGATTCCTTTTGCCCTTCATCCAGTAGAGGGAGCGTTAATGAGTGACGCGGTAAGAAAGAAGCCCCCAAACTTTACGTTGGCTAAAGAACGGACGTCGGCCTGGGACGCGGTTCCGTTCAGGGCTAACACTTCAACGCCCGGTACTTTAAAGAAGCCCCAGGTGCTGCTGTTGTTGGCCATTTCCCTGCTGGTACATGGCGGCGCCTGGTGGTTGATACAGCATCAGCCAGCGCCACTGCCCGAGATTGCGCCGCAGGTGCCGGAAATGACCGTGGAGCTGACCAGCCCCACACCGCCTACACCTGAGCCACCGCCGCCCGAGCCGCCTCCACCGCCGCCTCCGCCTCCACCCCCTCCGCCGCCAGCGCCAGAGGAGGACCCGGACGCCCTGAAACCACCACCCAAACCGGTGGAGAAGAAGGTGGAAAAGCCCAAACCAGTGCCCAAGCCGCTGCCGGTGAAAAAGCCCGCGCCGCCGACGCCGCCCGCGCCAACGCCACCCTCAGCCACGCCGCCCGCGCCACCGGCACCCACACCGGCGCCAGCGGCCCCCGCTGCTCCCGCCGCGCCAGTGCCTGCGCCTGTGAAGGAAACCGCCGCGGTGTCTGGCTTGGCAAGCCTCGGCAACCCGCCGCCCGAGTACCCCTCGTTGGCGCTACGGCGCAATTGGGAAGGCACCGTGGTGCTGCGCATTCAGGTGCTGGCCAACGGGCGTGCCGGGACGGTGGAGGTGACCCGCTCCAGTGGCAAGCCTCAGTTGGACGAAGCAGCGGTCGCTGCGGTACGCAACTGGAAGTTCATTCCAGCCAAGCGCGGGGATACACCCATCGACGGGTTCGCCACCCAGACCATCGACTTCAAATTGCCGCAATAACTCACACATTTCAGCTGCTACGAGGTAAGCCATGAACGCATCACTGTCTGCAATGATTGTCCCGGGCGTGCTTTGGGCCTTGATTCTATTCTCCGTGCTCAGCTGGGGGCTGTTGTTGGTGAAGTCCGCCCAATATCTGCGCCTCAAGTCGCAGAACCGTCAGTTCACCAAAGCATTCTGGACGGCGCCCGACCTGCTCACCGCCGCGGAGCACTCCAGCCAATACCCCGGCTCGCTGGCGCGCATCGCCAACAGCGGCTTCGAGGCCATGGCGGTGGATGACAGCCCGCGCACCGCTCAGCAACTGGCTCACACGATCAACCGGCAGGACCGGCTCGAACGTAACCTGCGACAGCAGATCCAGCGGGAACGCCGAGCGCTGGAAGCCGGCCAGGCCGTGCTGGCCAGTATCGGCAGCACCTCCCCGTTCATTGGGTTGTTCGGAACGGTCTGGGGCATCATGGAAGCCCTGCAAAGCATCGGGGCCAGCGGCTCGGCCAGCCTGGAAACCGTCGCCGGCCCTATCGGCCATGCGCTGATCGCCACCGGGGTAGGGATCGCGGTCGCCGTGCCAGCGGTGCTCATTTACAACTTCTTCCTTCGGCGTTTGAAGCTTGCCCTGGCAGACATGGACGACTTCGCCCATGACTTCGACAGCCTTGCCCAGCGCAGCGCCTTTGCCGTAACCCGCGAGCCCATCGCCCACAAGCATGCCCACGGCGTGCGGGAGGCAAGCTGACATGGCTTTCTCTACCCAGGACAGCGATGAAGTACTCAGCGAGATGAACGTCACGCCGCTGGTGGACGTGATGCTGGTATTGCTGGTGGTCTTCATCGTTACCGCGCCGCTGATGACCAACGCGATCAAGGTGAACCTGCCCAAAACCGACGCCGTGGCGCCCGCCGAGAAGAAGGACCCGGTGGTGGTGAGCGTGAACCAGGACGGCAAGTTCTTCCTCGCCAAGGCCGAGGTTGCGCCCGAGTTGCTGGAAAAGAGCCTGCAGGACGTAAAAGCCAAGGACCCTGAGGTGCGGGTGCAACTGCAGGCCGACACCAGCGTGAACTACGGCCAGGTCGCCAAGGCCATGGCTTCGATTGAGCGCTCCGGCATCACCCGCATCTCTGTGATGACCACGCGTTAAGCCTTCGGGCAACCGTAACCCAGCAGCAACCCTGTGCGAGCCTTCCGGGCCTTGCAGGGGAGCGGCTTGTTTGAAGAAAGGAAATTTCCGGGGCCGGCAAAACCTACCCGGAGCAAACAGGGCTCACAAGGCCATTTCAATCAACGTCTGAGAACAATCGGAAGTTAACATGTTGATGAGCTTTCCCGGGTTTACCCTCAAGCCTCTGGTTACCACCCTGCAACGGCATCGCATGGTGCCGGTTTACGTAATGGCCATGGGCATGGGCGGCGTGTATGCCGCTGACAGCACCGAAGAAACCAACAGCGCGCAAGCAGCGGTGATAGTGCCGGCGCCGGTGACCACCCAGCTGCAAAAGGTTGAAGTAACCGGCTCGGCCATTCGCCGCGTGGACGCCGAAACCGCTGTGCCGATTACCATTTTGCGTACCGCCGACCTGGAAAAGCAGGGCGTGACCACCACCGCCGAATTGATGCAGCGAGTAACCGGCAGCAACTCGATCAGCAACTCCGCCGGCTCCGTAGGCGCTGCCACCGGCGGGGCTAGCTTCGCCGACATGCGCGGTATTGGTGCCAACAAAACCCTGGTATTGCTCAACGGGCGCCGCCTGGCCAACAACGCCATGTCCGGCACCACCTCACAAGGCGGCGCGGTCGACCTCAACATGATCCCGTTCGCGGCTATCGACCGGGTAGAAATCCTGCGCGACGGCGCCTCGGCGTTGTACGGCACCGACGCGATCGGCGGCGTGATCAACTTCATCACCAAGAAATCCCTCACCGACGGCACGCTCACTCTCGGCGGCGAAACCCCCACCCAAGATGGCGGCGGTGGCAGCAAGGACATCAGCGGCAGTTGGGGCTACGGTGACCTGGAGCAGGACAGGTTCAATGTGATGGGCGTGTTCAACTACCGCACTCAGCAAAACCTGGACGCCAATGACCGAAGCTTCGACAAGGACTACGTGCCGGGCCGTGGCCTGGACAACACCTCCGGCACCTCTTTCCCCGCCAACTACAGCCAGAACGGCAATGCCACCAACCCCCTGGCGCCAGCGTGCAGTGGTGCCAACCAGATCGCCAGCGACGGCGTGTGCCGCTACAGCACGCGCAATTCCATCGACCTGCTGCCGCAGACCGAAGCCACGTCCTTCTTTGGCAAGGCCACAGGCAAACTGGCAGACGACCATAACGTAAGCCTGGATTACTTCTGGTCACGCAATAACAACAGTACCAGCGTGGCGCCCGCGCCTTTGACCGGCCTCAGCTTGTCACCAAGTTCGCCGTATTACCCGGGCAACGGCATCACGCCAGCGCCAACGGACTTCGCCCTGGACCCCACCCAGCCGGTGGATGTGAACTGGCGCGAGACCGCAGCGGGGGACCGCGAATCGAAGGACCAGAACACCAGCCAGCGCTTCCAGCTGACCTTCGACGGCACGGTGGCGGGTTGGGACTATAACGTTGGCGCCGGGTACAACCAGAACCAGGTGTACAACAAGGTCACCAACGGCTACGTCAGCGACTCAGCCATGATTGCCGGCCTGGACAGCGGGCTGCTCAACCCCTTCGGCCCTCAAAGCGAAGCCGGCCAGGCGTACATCGACGCCAATACCTACCACGGGACCTATGCGGTTTCCACGGGGCGCGTGTCCTCCATGGACGGCAAGCTCACCCGGGAAATCGGCGACTGGTTCGGCGCGGGCCCGGTAGGGCTGGCGCTAGGCGGTGAATACCGCAAGGAGAAATTCCACGAAACGGTGGAAGACTTCGCGGGCGACCTTTCCAGCCTTGGCGTAGACCCGAACAGCTCGGTGTCGGGCGATCGCAGCATCAGCGCCGAATATGCCGAGATCAACGTACCGGTGTTCGACAGCCTGGAATTGTCCGCAGCGGTGCGGCACGACAAGTACAGCGACTTCGGCAGTACCACCAACCCCAAGTACTCGTTCCGCTTCCAGCCCTTCAAGGAACTGGTAATGCGCGGTGCCTACAGCGAGGGCTTCCGCGCGCCTTCGTTGTATGAGCTGAACAACCCTACCTACACCACGTTCACCCAAGGCAACTACAACGATCCTCGCCTGTGCACGGGCGGTACGCTGCAGCCAGGTGGTAACGGCGGCCGCGACTGCAACCAGCAGTTCCTCAACAACACGGGCGGCAACCAGGACCTGAAACCGGAAACCGCCCGTAACGTCACCGCAGGCTTCGTGTATCAACCGGTGCGCAATCTCTCGATGGGCCTGGACTTCTGGTGGATCAAGATCGCCGGGCAGATCGAAGAGTTTCCCGAGTCCGAAGTGTTCGCTCACCCCGAGCTCTACAGCGATCGCATCGTACGGGCGGCGGATGGCTCTATCGACCACATCATCACGGGCCTGGCCAACCTGGGTAACGTGAAAACCAGCGGTGTGGACGTGAGCCTGAATTACCGCTTCCCGGCCACCCCGTTCGGCCAGTTTGGCGTGGACCTGCAAGGCACCTACGTCAGCCGCTACGACTACCAGCAAACCATCGATGGCGCCTACATCGACCGGGTGGGCGACTTCCAGGGCTACGGCGTGGCGGCCCGCTGGAAACACAACATCACTGGCTCCTGGACCTACGGGCCGGCGCGCGCTTCGGTCACCAACCGCTACACCTCGGGCTACAACGACTACGACCGCACCACCAATGACCATGTGGCCTCATACATGCTCTGGGACCTGGCCGCAGGCTACACCTTCGCCAAAACCCTGGACGTGGACGTAGGGGTGAAGAACATCCTCGACCGCGACCCGCCGTTCTCCAACCAGAACTACACGTTCCAGAGCGGCTACGACCCACGCTACACCGACCCGCTGGGCCGCACGCTGTTCGCCCGGGCCACCTACCACTTCTAAGGGACCTTCGGCGGGCTGCGCTCCGGCCCGCTCGATTGCCTGTGATCGGCACCCCTGGCCAGCCGGTCAGGGTTTTTTTCAGGCGCTATGTGTGTGCGTTCGAGGACGTCCGGTTATGCAACTGCACTCTGTTTTGCCGCGCTGGCTATCGATGGCAGCCGCGCTGTACCTATACGTGTCGGGCGCCCAAGCGATGCCCGTGACTTCCATGACGGTGTATGGCGAGCCGGCCAGGTACCCGGTGGGTTTTCAGCACTTTGACTACGTGAACCCCGAGGCCCCCAAGGGCGGCTCGCTGAGCCGCTCCTCCGAGGAAATTGCCCAATTCAACTACATCATGCCAACGAACGACCAGGGCACCGCAGTCAGCCAAGTGGACACCTGGCTGTATTCGCCCCTGGCCTATCGCTCCCTGGACGAGCCCTACACGGTGTATGGGTTGGTGGCCGAAAAGATGGAGCAGGATCCTGGGGGTATGTGGGTGCGGTTCTATCTGGACCCGCGTGCGCGCTTCCATGACGGCACGCCCATTACCGCACAGGATGTGGCTTACACCTTCAATCAGCTGATAACCAAGGCCAGCCTCAGCTACCGCCTGCTCTATGGCGATGTGGCCGACGTGGTGGTAGAGGGGCCGCAGCAGGTGCGCTTCAACTTCAAAAGCAACCTCAACCGCACCTTGCCGCTGGACCTGGCTTCCATGCGAGTTTTGCCGGAGCACTACTGGAAAGACCACGATTTTGCCGGCGGTGGCGGCTTCACACCGCCGCTGGGCAGCGGCCCCTATCGCATCAGCCGGGTGGACCCGGGCCGCAGCATTACCTTCGAGCGGGTCAAGGATTGGTGGGCCAAAGACCTGCCCGTGAGTCGAGGGATGTACAACTTCGACACCCTGACGGTGAATTTTTACGCTGACACCGAAGTCGCGCGCCAACTGCTTCAAGCCCAGGCGTTCGATTACAACCGCGAGTTTTCTTCCAGTGGCTATGTGGTGGGCTATCAAAGCCCTGCGCTCGCAGATGGCCGCCTGCAACGGGCTATCCTGGCCAAGCCCCGGCCGGTGGCGGCCCAGGGCTTTGTGTTCAACCTGCAACGGCCGATCTTCCAGGACAGGCGGGTGCGCGAAGCCCTGACGCTACTGTGGGATTTCGACTGGGCGAACCAGCACATGATGCGCGGCTTCTACCGGCGCCAGAGCAGCTACTTCCCCAAGAGTGAAATGGCGGCCACGCAAGTGCCCGATGCCCAGGAGCTGGCAATCCTTGAACCCCTGCGGGGGAGGATCCCCGAGGAGGTGTTCACCCAGGTGTACCAGTCGCCTGCCACCGATGGCAGCGGCTATATCCGCGACAAGCAGCTGCAAGCGCTCAAATTGCTCGCCGAGGCGGGCTGGCACCCGGATCACAATCGCCTGGTGAACGCCCAGGGCGAACAACTGAAGTTCACCTTCCTGGACGGGCAGGGCGGCTTCGACCGGCTGGTGTTGCCCATGAAGCGCACCTTGGCGCAGATCGGAATCGAGCTGGAAATGCGCCGCATCGACGGTGCGCAGTACAACAACCTGATGAATGCCCGTAACTACGACATGATCGTGGTGACTTTCCCGCGCAGTGGCGACCCGATCGTTTCTCCCGGTCGCGAGCTCTACAGCCTTTACGGCTCGGCCAGCGCAACCCAACCCGGAAGCTCCAATTTCATGGTGTTGAAAGACCCCGCCGTGGACGCGCTGATCGACGGCCTGGTCAGTGCCAGCAGCCGCAGTGACATGGTGCATCACGCCCGCGCGCTCGATCGCGTGCTGCAGTGGGGCTATTACGCGATCCAGAACTACTACAGCGAAGGCACCCCGGTGGCGTTCCTCAACCGGTTCGGCATGCCGGCCACGCCGCCTGCCTACGACGTGGGCCTGGACACCTGGTGGCAAGTGAGCGCAACGCCGCTTACCACCTTGCAAATGAGCGCCCTGGCGCACAACACGGAGGGGCACTGATATGCCGCGCTACATCTTGCGTCGCCTGTTGCTCATCATTCCTACGTTGCTGTGCATCCTGGTCGTGAACTTCGTGATCGTCCAGGCCGCGCCGGGCGGGCCGGTGGATCAAGCCATCGCTCGCCTGCAGGGCGCCAGCAAGCAAGGCGTGGGCGGCGGTGGCGGCGAAATGGCCGGGGGAGGGGGCAGCCGCTCCAGCCAGGGCCTAGACCCCGCCCTGATCGAAGAAATCAAACGGCACTACGGCTTCGACAAGCCTATGCACGAGCGCCTGTGGTTGATGATCGAGCACTACGCCCGGCTGGATTTTGGCAACAGCTTCTTTCGCGGGGCGCCGGTGACCGAGCTGATCGCGCAAAAGCTCCCCACCACGATCTCGCTGGGCTTATGGGCCACATTGATCACCTACCTGGTGTCGATCCCGCTGGGCATTCGCAAGGCGGTGCATCACGGCAGCCGGTTCGACGTATGGACCAGCACAGCGATCGTCATCGGCTATGCCATGCCGGCGTTTCTGTTCGCCATCCTGCTGATCGTGGTGTTTGCCGGTGGCAGTTACCTGAGCTGGTTTCCCGTGCAGGGGCTGGTGTCGGAGGGCTTCGATCAGTTGCCCTTCACCGGCAAGGTGCTGGATTACCTCTGGCACCTGGTGCTGCCGGTAGGCGCATTGGTGATCGGTGGTTTCGCCACGCTCACCATCATGACCAAAAACAGCTTCCTCAACGAGATCAGCCGGCAGTACGTGACCACCGCCAGGGCCAAGGGGCTCACTGAACGGCGCACGCTCTATGGCCACGTGTTTCGCAATGCCATGTTGCTGGTGCTGGCGGGGGTTCCGCAGGCGCTGATCGACGTGTTTTTTGCGGGCTCGCTGCTGATCGAAACCCTGTTCAACCTCGATGGCCTGGGGCGCATGAGCTACGACGCGGCCGTGTCCCGGGACTACCCCGTGGTGTTCGGCACGCTGTTCCTGTTCACCTTGTTCGGGCTGCTGATCAAGCTGGTGGGTGACCTGTGCTACACGCTGGTAGACCCCCGTATCGACTTTTCCCGGAGGGCCGCCTGATGTTCTCGCTTTCCCCCTTGGGTAAACGGCGCCTTCAGGCGTTCAAGGCCAACCGCCGGGGCTGGTGGTCGCTTTGGCTATTCCTGGGCCTGTTGCTGCTGTGCCTGTGCGCGGAGTTGCTGGCCAACGACAGGCCGTTGCTGGTGAGCTACGAGGGGCAATGGTATATGCCCTTTCTCCACACCTACCAAGAGACCGATTTTGGCGGCGAACTGCCTTTCGAGCCGGATTACACCAGCCAGTACGTGCGCCAACTGATTGCCAGCAAACACGGCTGGATGCTGTTTCCGCCTATCCCGTTCGGGCCCGAATCGGTGAACTGGGACCTCACCGCGCCTTCGCCCAGCCCGCCCAGCGCACAGAACTGGCTGGGCACCGACGACCAGGCCCGGGATGTGCTGGCCCGCGCCTTGTATGGCGCGCGGGTGTCGATCCTCTTTGCATTGTTGTTGACCTTTATCAGCACGGTAATCGGTGTATTCGCCGGTGCGATCCAGGGGTACTACGGCGGGGTGGTTGACCTTGTCGGGCAGCGGCTGCAGGAAATCTGGGCCGGCCTGCCGGTGTTGTACCTGTTGATCATCCTGTCCGGGTTTGTGGTCCCCAGTTTCTGGTGGCTGCTGGGGATCATGGCGCTGTTCTCCTGGCTTGGCCTGGTGGATGTGGTACGGGCGGAGTTCCTGCGGGGGCGCAACCTGGAGTATGTGAAAGCCGCCCGGGCGCTGGGCCTGACGGATGGCGCATTGATGCGCCGGCACATCCTGCCAAACGCCATGACCAGCACCCTCACTTACCTGCCGTTTATTGTGACTGGCGCCATCTCCACCCTCACCGCACTGGATTTTCTCGGCTTCGGCATGCCCGCAGGCACAGCGTCGCTGGGGGAGCTGGTGGGCGAAGCCAAGCAAAACCTGCAGGCACCCTGGCTGGGCCTTACCGCGTTTTGCGTATTGGCGCTGATTTTGTCCCTGCTGGTGTTCATTGGCGAAGCCTGCCGCGATGCGTTCGACCCAAGGAGCTGACATGCACGACAACCTGATCGAAATCCGGGATCTGCGCGTCGCATTCGGCGAGCGCGAAGTGGTGCACGGCGTAAGCCTCGACATTCGCCGGGGGGAGTGCCTGGCGCTGGTGGGCGAGTCCGGCTCAGGCAAATCGGTAACGGCTCACTCGATCCTGCGGCTGCTGCCGGCGGCGAAGGTGCGTACTCAGGGTTGTATTCATTTCAACGGTGAGGACCTGGTGGGCGCGAGTGAGGGGCGCTTGCGCGAATTGCGCGGCAACCGTATCGCAATGATCTTCCAGGAGCCGATGACATCTTTGAATCCGTTGCATACGGTGGAAAAGCAGATTGGTGAAGTGCTGGCTGTGCATAAAGGCCTGGGTGGCACCGCGGCGCGAAATAGGGTCCTTGAGCTGCTGGAACTGGTGGGTATCCGCGATTCCGCCAAGCGCTTGAAGGCGTATCCGCATCAGCTGTCCGGTGGCCAACGGCAGCGGGTGATGATCGCCATGGCCCTGGCCAACGAGCCGGACCTGTTGATTGCCGATGAGCCCACCACTGCGCTGGACGTGACTGTGCAACAGCGCATTCTCGAACTGCTGCGCGATCTGCAGGCGCGCCTGGGCATGTCTTTGCTATTGATCAGTCACGATTTGAACCTGGTACGACGAGTGGCCCAGCGAGTGTGCGTGATGCGTGCTGGAGAGGTTGTGGAACAGGCCGCTACCGACGATCTGTTCGCTCAGCCCCGGCACCCCTACAGCCGCCTGCTGATCGAGGCCGAGCCCAGCGGCCGGCCGGTGCCGGTGCTGTTCGACCACTTCCTGCTCACCGTCGACGAGCTACGGGTATGGTTCCCGTCGCCAAAGCCGTTGTTCAGCCCAGAGCGCTCATACATCAAGGCGGTGGACGGTGTGAGCTTTTCCCTGCTCAAGGGTAAAACCCTGGGCATTGTGGGCGAGTCTGGTTCGGGCAAGTCCACGCTTGGCCAGGCGATCCTGCAACTGGTGGAATGTGAGGGCAGCGTGCGCTTCGGCAACGTTCAGCTCACGCTGCAAAACCCGGCTGCCATGCGCCGATTCAGGCGGCAGATGCAGGTAGTGTTTCAAGACCCGTTCGGTAGCCTCAGCCCGCGCATGTCGGTGGCGCAAATCATTGCCGAAGGCCTGCTTACCCACAGTATTGGCACCCCCGCCGAGCAGGAGGCCGCGGTGATCCGGGTGCTGGGCGAGGTGGGGCTGGACCCTGACACTCGCCATCGCTACCCCCATGAGTTTTCCGGGGGCCAGCGCCAGCGCATCGCGATTGCCCGGGCATTGGTGCTCGAGCCCGGCCTGATCCTGCTCGACGAGCCCACCTCCGCCCTGGACCGCACGGTGCAGAAGCAGATCGTCGAGCTGTTGCGCTCATTGCAGCTGCGGCATGGGCTGACGTACCTGTTCATCAGCCATGACCTGGCGGTGGTACGTGCCCTGGCCCATGACCTGATCGTGATCCGGGAGGGCAAGGTGGTAGAGCAGGGCCCGGCGCGGCGGATCTTCGCTGCGCCGGAACATCCCTATACCCGGGAGCTGATGGCGGCGTCCGGGTTGGGCGAACAGCCCGCCGAACACGGGTCGCGGCCAAGGCCGGCTGCTACGGACTGCCTGGCGCCTCCGTAGCGGCCGATTAGATCCCGCCTTAGAACAACTCGAACCGCGCCTGCTTCACGTCCTGCGAGTCCAGCCCGATCTGCACATCGAAGTCACCTGGCTCGGCGGCGTACTGAAGCTGAGTGTTGTAGAACTTCAGGTCGTCTTCGCTGAGCTCGAAGGTGACTTCCTTGCGCTCGCCGGCCTTGAGGAACACCTTCTCGAAGTTCTTCAACTCCTTGATCGGCCGTGCCATGGAGGCCACAACGTCATGGAGGTACAGCTGCACCACCGTTTCGCCGTCGCGCTTGCCGGTGTTGCGCACGGTTACGCTGGCCTTGAGGGTTTCGCCACGCTTGAGCCGGTTGGCGGAAAGGTGAACGTCAGACACATCGAAGGTGGTGTAGCTCAGGCCGTAGCCGAAGGGGAACAGCGGGCTGGTGTCTTCATCGAAGTACTGCGAGGTGTAGTTGCCCGCCTTGCCGGGAATGAACGGCCGGCCAATGGTCAGGTGGCTGTAGTACATCGGCACCTGGCCCACCGAGCGCGGGAAGGTGACCGGCAGCTTGCCCGATGGGTTGTAGTCGCCGAACAGCACGTCGGCGATGGCATGGCCGCCTTCGGTGCCGCTGAACCAGGTTTCGAGCATGGCGTCGGCTTGCTGGGTTTCCTGCACAAGGGACAGCGGACGGCCGTTCATCAATACCAGCACCAGCGGCTTGCCCGTCGCGCGCAGTGCGGTGAGCAGGGCCCGTTGTGGTGCCGGAATTTCCAGCGTAGTGCGGCTGGCGGATTCGTGGGACATGCCGCGGGATTCTCCCACCGCCGCTACGATCACATCGGCACCAGCGGCCGCCTTCAGGGCTTCGTCGATCATCGTTTGAGCCGAGCGCGGGTCTACGTCCACTTCGGTACGGTCGAAGATGATGCGGTTGAGGAACGCCAGGCTGTTGCGGTCGTTGGTGACGTTAGCGCCCTTGGCGTACACCACTTGCGCCTGATTGCCCACGGCGTCACGGATGCCCTGCAGCAGGGTAATGGATTGCTTGGGCTGGCCCGCAGCCGACCAGCTGCCCATCA
This sequence comes from Pseudomonas sp. 3MAES_34.3B, assembly GCF_058145875.1. Taxonomy (NCBI): domain Bacteria; kingdom Pseudomonadati; phylum Pseudomonadota; class Gammaproteobacteria; order Pseudomonadales; family Pseudomonadaceae; genus Pseudomonas; species Pseudomonas sp. 3MAES_34.3B. The sequence goes on from NZ_CM176960.1 coordinate 954,632, forward strand.
TGTCGATCGGCGCATCGGCCAGTGGGCCGACCACGGCGATGGTGCCGCCCTTCTTCAGCGGCAGCGTGTCGCGAGCATTCTTGAGCAGCACCATGGAGCGGCGGGCCACCGAACGGGCTTCTTCGCGGTGCAGGCGGCTTTCGGCGTTGGTATCGGCCGGGTCGTCTTCCGCCTTGCCGAGGCGGCGGTACGGGTCGGCGAACAGGCCCATGTCGTACTTGGCCGACAGCACTTCGCGCACCGCATTATCAATCTCGGCTTCCGGCACCTCGCCGGTTTTCACCAGGCCGGGCAATTCCTGGCCGTACACCATGTCGTTCATGCTCAGGTCGATGCCGGCGCGGATCGCCAACTTCGCCGCCTCGCGGCCGTCCCGTGCCACGCCATGCTTGACCAGTTCGATGATCGCGCCATGGTCACTCACCGTCAGGCCTTTGAAGCCCCAGTCCTTGCGCAGCAGGTCTTGCATCAGCCAGGTATTGGACGTGGCCGGTACGCCATTGATGGAGTTGAGCGCGACCATCACCCCGCCTGCTCCGGCATCCAGCGCGGCGCGGTAGGGCGGCAGGTAATCCTGGTACATGCGGGTAGGGCTCATGTCCACGGTGTTGTAATCGCGGCCGCCTTCCACACCGCCGTACAGAGCGAAATGCTTCACTGCCGCCATGATGCTGTCCGGGGCGCTGACGTCCTTGCCTTGGTAACCCTCCACCATCACCTTGGCGATGCGCGACACCAGGTAGGTATCCTCGCCAAAGCCCTCGCTGCTGCGGCCCCAGCGGGGGTCGCGGGAAATGTCCACCATCGGCCCGAAGGTCATGTCCAGGCTGTCCGCCGCCGCTTCCCGTGCCGAGGTGCGCGCGCTCACGCCAATGGCGTCCATATCCCAGCTGGAAGCCAGGCCCAGGCTGATCGGAAAGATGGTGCGCTGCCCGTGGATCACGTCGTAGGCGAAGAACATCGGGATCTTCAGCCGGCTGTTCATGGCCGCGTCCTGCATGGGGCGGTTTTCGGGGCGGGTCACCGAATTGAAGGTGCCGCCGATGCGGCCCGCGGCGATCTCCTTGCGGATCTGCTCGTGGGTCATTTCCGGGCCGATGCTGATCAAGCGCAACTGGCCGATCTTTTCGTCCAGTGTCATGCGCTTGATCAGGTCTGTGATGAATGCGTCCTTGGTGGCGCTATCCGTGCTGGTGCTGGCGGCAAGGATCGGAGGGCAGGCCAAGGCAGCGGCCAGGCCAAGCAGATACAGCTTCTTCATGAAATCATTCCTGGGCGGGGCCCTGCAGGGTCGGCGAACACGCGTCGCCAAAGGTAGGGGGTAAAACCGTGACTGTTGTTTGAGCACCGTTGTAACTCATCGTTGCCGGGCGATCCAGTCAGCGCACCGGCTGGCGAGCGTTTTTCCGCTTTTTGCCTGCATGCCTTAGAATGGCCGCCCGCCGTTTTCTCGAGATTTGCTTGATGCCTGCCGCGCCTGCTTCGCCCCTGCCCACCGACGACCCACGGGCGGCTTTCCTTGACCAGTTGCGCCTGGCGCTGAATGAAGGCCGCTGGGTGAAGTTGGTATTGGCGCGTCATGTGGGAGCGGAAGCGGAGCTGGAGCGCGTTACGGTCAAGCCGCTTACGGTAAAGGGGCAGCCACGGCTGGGTTTCGTGCTGCGCTACCGTACCCGCGATATCACCCGCCATCATGCGGTGGAAGAGGGCTTGGCCGAGATCGCATCGTCATTGCCCGAGCAGTTCCGCAACGCGCACCTGCAAACCACGGATGAAACCGTGCAGCTGGAATTCGGCAAGAAGGGCAAGGCTCGCCTGCACCGCGCCAAGGCCCAGCAACCGCAGCCAGCGGCCAGCGCCGAGCATGACCGCGCCAAGCAACGCTGGTTGGAGCTCGACCGGCCTTTCCTGGCCGCGTTGGGCGTAACTGACCGCCACGGCGCGTTGGTGCCGGCGATGTCGCGCAAGTGGAAGCAGATCAACAAGTTCATCGAGGTGTTCGCCCACGCGTTCACCCAGGCAGGGCTGGCAACGGATGCGGCCGTGCGGGTGGCGGACTTCGGTTCGGGCAAGGGTTACCTTACCTTCGCTATCCACGATTACCTGCGCCATGGGCTAGGCCGGGAGGCCTCGGTTACCGGAGTGGAGCTTCGCCAGGACATGGTCGACCTGTGCAACCAGGCGGCTGCCGAGCTGGATCACCCTGGGCTGACGTTCGAACATGGCGATGTGCGCACGGTGGTACCGGCCCGCATCGATGCGATGATTGCCCTGCATGCCTGCGATGTGGCCACCGACTATGCCATTCACACGGGCATTCGCAGCCAGGCGGCGATCATCATGTGTTCGCCGTGCTGCCACAAGGAACTGCGGCCGCAAATGCACAGCCCAGAGCCCTTGGGCCCGATGCTGCAGTTCGGCTTGCACATGGGCCAACAGGCCGAAATGCTGACCGACGGGCTGCGCGCCCTGTACCTGGAAGCCTGCGGCTATGAGACCAAGGTGTTCGAGTTCGTGTCGCTGGAACACACCAGCAAGAACAAGATGATCCTGGCAGTCAAGCGCTCGGCGCCCGGGGACGCGGCGCCACGCCTGGCACGCATTCAGGCCCTCAAGGCGTTCTACGGCGTGAACGAGCACTGCCTGGAACGCCTGCTGCAGGCCGATGGCTTGCTGCCTTCGAACTAACGCCGCGCCCGGGGCTTTTCCTGGGGGATGTTCAGCGAAGGGGCACCCAGCGGGTGGCTGGTGGCGTCGAAAAACTCCAGTGCCATGCGGTCACCGAACAGCTGCTGGTAGTGCTGCTTCTGGCTCAGAATCCACGGTTCACTAAGCGGGAAGATCGCTACGGCCATTTGCTCGACAGGCGCTGCGCGCAGGGCGGCCAGCAAGTGAGCGTCCTGCCGGCTGAGCTGGTGGCCGAACAGGCACATCGGGCCTTGATGGCTCGCCAGCGACGCCAGGCAATGGGTGAGGTAATCCGAACCCCGAATGCCGCGCAGTTTGTCCGCACTGGTGCCCTCGTTGACGAACAACGGCACGTCGCCGGGCGTATTGATCGCGAAGCCATCGAGCAACTCACTGCCCGCAGCCACACGCCGGCGAGTGGCACCGTCACGGTCCTTGAGCAGGTGCAGGCCACCGTGCAGGTAGAACAGCTGGTGCTCTCCAGTAGCGGGCCTGCGCGGATCGAACCCTGCGTCTACGTCCAATCCGTCGTCGAAGCCTTCTGGCGCTTCCCATACAGCCCAGTGGCACAACAGGTCGTAGTTGCTGGAGTAGATACGGCTGTACCCCCGCAACGCCTCATTGAGCGCAACACGCGTGGCCGCCGGCAACAGCCGCCAGGGCAGGTGCACGCTGCGCATCGCGTGGATAAGCGCTTCCTTGATCGCGTAATAACGGTTCAGCGGCCCGGAGGCGCCGATCGCCAGCGCCGCGTTCACCCGGGTGGTGGTGTTCAGCGCACTGAGCGCTTGCTCGAAGCTTTCGCTGCCCATGGCCTTGAACAAGGCCTGATCAGTCTGGCCCAACGGGCGGTTGCGCACTTTCTGCGCCAGTTCGAACAGTGAATCGTAGGCAAAGCCTCGCCAGATTGCCCGGCTGGCACCGTTGCCCAGCAGCAAGCCGGTGCAGTGCGAAGCCAGGCGGGTGTCTTTCCAGGCGGGGAGGGCGGCGGTGATGTCGTTTCGTTCCATAGGTGCAGCAATTCGGTTACCAAGGCTGGCGCGACTGTATCACGTTGGTGTCTGCGTTCACGGTTTTGGCCATGTCGTGGGCGTGCGGTTCGCTGTCGCGACTGTCATCTTGCCTGCAGGGCCGCTGCGCTATGCTGCGTTCAACCTTCAACTGTGGAAAAGGGGAAGCCTGTGAAGAGGGTCGCAATGCACCAGTGGACCACTGCAGTGTTATGCCTGGCGCTCGCCGCGCCGTCGGCGTTTGCCGCAGCGCCATCGCCCGAGGCGTTGGCTAAAAAGGCGGGTATTGCCTGGCCTGCCGTAATCGCCCATCGCGGCGCCAGCTATGACGCGCCAGAATCCACTCGGCCGGCTTATCTGGCTGCGAGGGACCTGGGCGCGGATTACCTGGAGATGGACCTGCAACGCACCAGCGATGGCCAGCTTGTGGCGTTCCACGACGATACCTTGCTGCGCACCACCGACGTGGCGGCGCGTTTTCCGGAGCGCCGCGAGCGGCCCATCAGCGCCTTCACCCTTTCCGAATTACGCGAGCTGGATGCCGGCAGCTGGTTCAATGTGGCCTACCCCGAGCGGGGGCGAGCGGGGTTTGCAGGGGCCAAGGTGATGACCCTCGATGAAATCATCGACATCGCCGACGCCGACCCCAACCACCGCACCGGCCTGTATATCGAAACCAAGGTGCCCAATCTTTACCCGGGGATCGAGGCAGACCTCAAGGCCAAACTCATCTCGCGTGGCTGGCTTACGCCTGCCGGAGAAGTCGCGCCCGGCCATCGCGTAGTGCTGCAAACCTTCGAGAAAGCCAGCCTGGAACTGCTGGCCAAGGAAATGCCAAAGGTGCCCAAGGTGCTGTTGCTGTGGGTAGGCGAGGGGAGCATCGAACCGGAATCCAAGGTGGCCTTCGCCGACTCCGGGATGAAGGATAAAGCGGCGTACTACGCCAGCCAGCGCCCGGCGAGCAAGGAAGAGTTCGCCAAGTGGGTGGACTTTGCCAAGGCGCAGGGTGCGGTGGCGACCGGCCCTTCCGCAGCCCTTACCCATGGTGGCGACCAAAGCTACATGGACTTGGTGCAGCCGTGGATGAACAAGCTCACCCATGCCAAGGGGCTGCTGGTACACGTGTACACCGTGGACGACCCAGTGGACTTCGAAAAGGTGAAAAAAGCGGGCGTGGACGGCGTGTTCACCAACCGAGCCGCTGAGCTGTTGAAGTTCGATGGCCGCCCTGCTGACCGCTCGGTGCAGGACATCCTCTCCGCCGAAGGTTACTGACCCGAAATGCCGTGCAGTTCGGCGATCCAGCGGCCGAGCGGCTCGGCATTGCGTTCGAGGGTATCGAGGGCATCTCGCACGCTTCCCGCGGTGGCGGCATCGTCACCGCGTACCTCGATCCACAGCGCCAGTTCCTCGATGGCCGCAGTCAGCGCGACCTGATTCTCGTAGATCTTCTCCAGTGCGTGATGCAGCGAATCCGGCATTGTCATTACTCCTTCGGCCTCGAAGTACAGACTCCCTGCGCGCAGGTTGGTGCCGTCGGCCTCCAGCAGTACGCCTGCCACCCCAAGGGAACCGATCGCCCTGTGGTGTACCTCTAAGGGTAACAAGCCTTTGCAATAACACTGGAGAACACCCATGCAGGTACAGGTCAACAGCAACCAGGTCACCGCCGGCGTAGGTCTGCACGATTGGGTAGGCAGTACGGTTGAAGACGCCCTGGAACGGTTCGACGATTTCCTGACCCGAGTGGAAATCCACGTCAGCGACGAAAACGCCGACAAGGCGGGCGCGCAGGACAAGCGCTGCCAGATTGAAGCACGGCCCAAGGGGCACTCGCCTATCTCCGTTACCCACAAGGCCGAAGCCCTGGACTTGGCAGTGCAAGGTGCCGCCGACAAGATGTGCCACGCCCTGGAACACCTGATGGGGCGCCTGGACGAGCCCGTGCTGTCCACCGGCCAAATCACCGCACCCGAAGTGCAGGAAGATTCCTCGGCGGAAGTGGACGCGATGCTGGAAGATGAATTCCTGGCCAAGCTTGAGGCGGCTGGGAAGGAGTAACCGCGGTATTGCGATGAGCGACAGCGGCCATCTGTAGGAAGCGGGCGTGAGCTCGCGAATGGCGATAGTAGATAATACGCGTGCTTCGCCCGCCCCACAGCGTCGCTGTCGCAACCAGCACAGCATGTTCCAAGAGAACGATTCTTGGGATGCAGTTAGCTTGGAACAAATGTCATGGGTCGAAATGGCCACAACAATCGAAAGGAAAAATAAGGAAGGGAAAATCTGGAGCGGGTGGAGGGAATCGAACCCTCACCTAGAGCTTGGGAAGCTACCGTTCTACCACTAAACTACACCCGCTTGAGGCTGTACTTTTTACCAGAAAGCCTTCGAAAAAAGAACTTCTTTTTTACCCGCGCAGCGAAACGGCCCGCGCGGCCCCTCCCGGGGCGGGCACTTGGGCGTGTTTCAAAGGCGGTGAGGCTGGCTAAAGCGCCAGCACTCGGCCTTCCGGTTGGGCGAACATGCTCTGGCGTTGCGGCCTGGCGCACAGGAAATCCAGTAGCGCGGTGCGGGTCGCTTCGCAGGCATGCTTGTGTTCCATATCAAGGAAGTGCCCCGCATCGGCGATCGCGCGGAAGCTGCAGCGCGGTACATGGTCAGCGAACAGTCTGGCATCTTCCACCGTGGTGTATTCATCCAGCTCGCCGTTGAGGAACATCACCGGTGCCTTGATTTCGCGTGCGCGATACAGCGCGTCCCCCAGGTTATGCGCCAGCACTTCCGTAACATGCCGGTCCATTTGAAGGTATTCATGCTCGGCCAGGCCGCACACGTATTTGTGGTTGAAGCGCTTGAACAGTGAAGGCAAGTGCTTACCGATGGTTTCGTTGATGAGCATGCCCAGTTCGCTGCGTGCGCAACTTTGAAGATGCTGCGTACCGCGCTCGAGATAATCACGCATCGCACCGTTCACCCTGGGCGAGAACGAACTGATAACCGCGCGCTCGATGGACGCAGGCCTGTGCGCCAGCGCCAACAAGGCGCAGGCACCACCCCAGGAAAACGACATGAGGTGTTCGGCATGAAAATGGTAGATAAGCTCGAGCAATATATGGCTTTCATCTTCCTTGCTGATCAGCCGATCAAACGTATTGTGGGGTTGTGAGCGCCCTGCATACGGTTGGTCATACAGCACCACGTTCATGTAGGGCTGCAAACTGCGCACGGTCTGGGCGAAGGAGGCGGTAGTGGCCAACGAACCGTTGATAAGGATAATCGTCGGCGCGTCGGCATCCGCGCGATAAAATTCCGTGTAAACCCGGTACTGTCCTTGGATATCCAATACAGCGATTTCTGGCCTCATAGTCGTCGACTCCTGGCAAAGAAACGGGTACTCGCGCAATCGACTTTGCACGGGGTTCATGACAGGTAGGCAATTGCCTTTGAAAGGGGCCCAGGTCGGTCAAGTAGCCGACGGCTGTTGTTATGGAGGGCAGGACCGATAGCGCGAGAAGTGCCGGCGCATGGCAATCGGTGGGTATTTCTAGGAGAGACAACCAATACTGGCCGGTCAGCCGGTGACCGCCTGAGGTGCAGTCAAGCAGGCATTGCCCTGTGCCGCAAAGCGATTCGGGCCCGGCGGTGAAGTTTTCAGCCGAGCGGTAGCGTGCAAATGTGACTTCAGGCGGGCGACGCGGACAGGCTTTCGAGCTCTGCGGGCGTCAAGGGCCGGGATTCGCCGGGTTGGAGGGTAGGGTCCAGGGCCAGTGGGCCCACGGCCAGGCGATGCAGGCGCGTCACTTTGTTCTGGAAATGCCCGAACATGCGCTTCACCTGGTGATAGCGCCCCTCCACCAACGTCAGGTGTGCCTGGCGCGAGCCCAGCACTGTCAATTGCGCCGGGCGGGTGGTGAGGTTTTCGTACGCGAAATACAGGCCTGCGGCAAACACCTCGGCGTAGTGCGCTTCGATCGGCTGTTCGGTTTCCACGTAATAGAGCTTTGGCAGCTTGCTGTCGGGCTGGGTAAGCCGCCGCGACCATTGCCCATCATTGGTGAGCAGCATCAAGCCTGTGGTGTTGTAGTCCAGGCGGCCGGCAAGGTGCAGGTCGGCGCGCTCATCATCAGGCAACAGATCAAGCACGGTTCGGTGTTCAGGGTCGGAGGTGGCGCTCACACAACCGGCCGGCTTGTGCAGCATCAGGTACCGCGCGGGGTAGCCCGGCTGCACCCGCTCGCCGCGCACCGTGACGCTATTGAACGGGCGAATATCCAGGCAAGGGTCCAGTACGGGCTGGCCGTCGACCAACACTTCGCCAAGGGCCAGGGCAAGGCGCGCCTGCTGGCGAGTGAACCCTGGCAGGTTGGTGACAAAGCGGTCAATCCGCATCGCCAGCCTCGGGCGGTACTGCGCGGTTTTCCAGCGAGGCCGTGGCGCACCGCTTGCACAGGCATACCGTGCCACGCGCCGCTTCAGGCAGCGCCGCTACGGCGCCTGGGTTGACCGTAACGCCGAAGCACCAGCAATCCGTGGCATTGCCGGTTGCCATTGCACAGGCATTGGCCGCGCCGCAGGCGGGGCAGGTGGAAGGGTCCGTCATGGCAGTCTCGAGAGGTAGCGACGTGGAGCAATAACGCTATTGTCGCACAGCCGGCCTTTTACGGAACGGCTGGGGCTCAGGCGGTGACGCGCAGGTTTTGCAACACGATCGGCCGCGCCCAGCCGGTATCGAAGTCGAACTCGCGCTGCTGATGAATGACGGTCTGTTCGTCGAACGGTACGTTCGGCGGCGGCAGCAGGTCGGCGTCGAATTCCGCGATGGGCAAGTACAGCGCGCGCGGTTTTGGTGCCGGGCCGGGTTCGGGCGCCGGCTTGCCATTGGCCATGACCAACGGGCGCCGCCAACCCATGTCCAGGTCCAGCTCGTACTGCATGGCCTGAACTTCTTCGAGCGGGTACGGCACGTTGGCTGGCGGCAGCAGGTCGGTATCGAATTCGGCGATCGGCAGGAACAGCGGCTTGGGCGGCTCGACCACCGTATCGGCGATTTCGCACTCGCGTTGTTCGTGTACCTGGCCCAGCCATTCGGTGGCCGCTGCTCCCTGACTCTCGGCGGAGGCAGGCACGGGAAGCGGTAGGGGAGCGCCTTCGCCGTCCACGGCTTCTGCGGCTTCGCCTTCAGCCTTCAACGCGCTGGCGAAAAAATCCTGCCACAGGTGACTCACCCCGCCCAGGGTCTGGGTATTGCGCCGGCTGTAGTTGCCAACCGGAGACAAATAACCAACAGGTGGGGAAATCAGATCGGTCATGGCGTTCAGTGGGCTGCGTGGCTCTGGCAAAATACCGGACACAGTGACTATCGGCCGCCAGCGGCAAAGATTTAACCCTTTCGAGTACACCCCATGCAAGAGCGACAGGCGGCATGCCGCATCCAGGTTACCGCGTTGGGCGAGGCCTACGTTTCCGCTGCAAAGGCCCTGGCCGCCACCCTCGGGCTGCCGCTGGCCCTGGATGATCCGGAATTTGCCTTGCAGGTAGGGCCCGCCGGCGTGCAGCTGCAACAGTTGGGCGCCGATGCTCCCGGGCCGGTGTGGGTCGATTTTCTACAGGGCGGCGCGGCGCACCGGCGGCAGTTCGGCGGCGGCAGCGGGCAAATGATCGCCAAGGCTGCGGGCTTGCAGCCAGGGGTGCGCCCCCATGTGCTCGATGCCACGGCAGGGCTGGGCCAGGATGCCTTCGTGCTGGCGACCCTGGGCTGCCGCATGGACCTGATCGAGCGCCAGCCCATCATCGCCCAGCTACTGCGCGATGGCCTGGAGCGCGCCCGTAGTGACGCCGAGGTGGCTGCGATCGTTGCCCGCATGACCCTGCACCACGGCAATGCGATCGAGCTGATGCGAAGCTGGCAAGGTGATACGCCCCAGGTGGTGTATCTGGACCCGATGTTCCCCCATCGGGAGAAGAGCGCGCTGGTGAAGAAGGAAATGCGCCTGTTCCGCCCCTTGGTGGGCGACGACCTGGACGCGCCGGCCTTGCTCGAAGCGGCCCTGGCGCTGGCTACCCACCGGGTGACGGTGAAGCGCCCGCGCAAGGCGCCGCCGATCGAAGGCCCTGCGCCTTCGTTTACTCTCGAAGGCAAGTCGAGCCGTTACGACATTTATGCCCGCAAATCCCTCAAGCCCTGACAGCCCCTAGAGGCTGCCGAACACCTTCTTCGCCAGGCTGGTAGCCGCGCCGGCAGGGTTCTTGCGCAGGTTCTGTTCCTGGCTGGCAATCACCTCGAACAGGCCATCCAGCGCCTTGTCGGTGACGTAGCCTTCGATGCTGCTCACCTTGGGGTCCGCGCCCAGGGTTGCGGCCTGGCCGGCGACCGCGTTGAATTTCTGCGCCAGGCCGATGCGGTCGGTGTTCTGCTTCACGATGGGCAGGAACTTGGCGCGGATCTGCTCCCGGCTGGTTTTGTCCAGGTATTGGGTGGCCGAATTGTTGCCACCGGCAAGAATGCCCTTGGCATCGGCGACGGTCATTTGCTTCACCGCATCCACCAGAATCGCCTGCGCCTGGGGCACTGCGGCTTCGGCGGCGGTGTTCATGCCGGTTTCCAGCGCCTCCACCTGCGGGCCCAGGCCAAACTGCTTGAGCATTTTGCTGGCTTTGCCCAGCTTGCCCGGCAGCTCGATGCGCACCTGCGGGTTGCTGCTGAAACCACCGGGCGTGCCCAATTGCTTCACGGCGATCTGGGCGCCCTGGCTGAGGGCGTCTTTCAAGCCACCACTGGCATCGGCCTGGGACAGGTCGCTGAGGGACAGCGCCGACGCCTGAACAGCCAGCAGCGCGCCGGCGAAGAGGGTAACGAGAGAGGCGGATCTACGGAACATGGCGGCACCTTATGGGCGGTGGAAGGGTCAACGGACCGGATCGAGCTTGATGCGCAGCGGCTGCGCGTCGCTGCCATCGAGTGCCACGGGGTACGCCTGGGTATTGATCCATAGCAGCTCTCCGGCCGCCTCGATGCGTGCAGTCAAAGCATAGCGGTGCCCGGGGGCAACAAGGCCACGATCGTAGCTCAATTCAAAGGAGATGGGCACCTGCGCCCCCGCGGCGCCGGTATACCGGGCCAATGGCCGGGCCGGCGCGTCAGCCAGCGACACGTCAGCCAGGGTAACGCTCAATACAGCCGTGGGCGGCAAGGCGATGCGCTGAAGGTAAAAGGCTTCGCCCTTGAGCACAGAGGCGGCTGGCCAGTGATGGCAACCGGCGAGTAACAGGGAAACGAACAAGGCGGCGAGGGTTTTCACAGGCAGCTCCAAAAAAGTATCGGGGCACTGTAACGGATCCCGCCCAGGGGCGCAGCGAGGGAACGTCCGAAGCGGGTCCGAAGCGGGTCCGAAGCGGGCGGCATTGCACCGCCCGCTGCACGCTTACGTGTCGTTGCGTTTCTCGTCGCTGGCGTGGAGTTGATCGGGCGCAATCTCCTCAGGGGCATCTGCCAGCAGCGCTTCGGGCACGGCGCCCGTGCCTTCCACTGCCAGATCTTCGTTGCGATGCAAGGTCACTTGGCGAATGGACAAGCGCACCTCTGCCGACAACACGCGCTTGGCCGCGCCTTCGGCCAGCTCGCCCAGGCCTTCCTGATAGCCCAGCTTGCCTTCTTCATTGCGATGAACCACGCCGGTGTCCACCAACGCCTGGATGAAGTGGCGGAACAGCGTTTTATCGAAGAACTCGGGCGCGTTCAGGCCATGCAGGATAGACAGCCGCTGCGCCATCACCGTGGCCAGGTCTTCCAGTGCTTCGGCGGTAAGCCCGTACTGGCCGTGGTTGAGCAACAGTGCGATAGCCATGTAGAAGCGCTGCAGGGTTTGAGTGATGCCACGCGCCAGCAGGGTTAGCAACACGAACTGCCGCGAACTCGGTGCCGGGCGCAGGTACGTGCCAGCTTCGTGACGCAGCAGGCCGTGGCTGACGAAGGCTTCCAGCCACTGGTCCATCACTGCATCCAACTCCTCTACCGACCAGCGAATGAACAGCTCGGCGCGCAGGTAGGGGTAGAGGGCCCTGGCGAAGCGCAGCACCTGTTCGCGGCTGATCCGCGCCGAACTGTGGAACAGGCTGGCGAGCAGTGCCGGCAGCGCGAACACATGCAGCACGTTGTTGCGGTAGTACGTCATGAGCACGGCGTTCTGCTCGTTGAGGTACAAAATGCGGCCCAAAGCGTCGGTTTGCTCGGCCACTAGCCCCATGCCCTTAACGTGGTCGATCAGCGCTTGGCCATCGCCCTCCGGCAAGGTGGTGTAAGGCGAGTAGGGCACCGAGCGCAGCAAGCCGAGGAACAGGTTCAGCACGCGCACCAGCGCGGTTTCGTCCAGCGCCTGCCGGGTGGTGGACAGCAGCGCCAGTGCCACCAGGTTTGCCGGGTTGATGGCGGCGGCTTCGTTGATGCTGCACGCTACTCGCTCGCCCAGGCGATTAGTGACGGGGTTGAGCCAGTCGGGCTTGAAGTCGGCGGCTGCGGGTTCCGCCCGCCAACCGGGCTGTTGAGCGTCGAGGAATTCGGTGAGTTTGATCGGTGGCCCGAAGTTCACCGACACCTGGCCAAAGCGCTGCTTGAGCGCGCCCAGCACTTTGAAGATGTCGAACAGCGACTCTTTCTTCTTGCTGGCCCCGCGAAGCTCGCCCAGGTAGGTCCTGCCCTCCAGAACACGCTCATAGCCGATATACACCGGCACGAACACAATGGGCGTGCGCGATGAGCGCAGGTAGCTGCGCAGGGTGATCGCCAGCATGCCCGTTTTAGGCCGCAGCATCCGGCCGGTGCGCGAACGCCCGCCTTCCACGAAGTACTCGACCGGGAACCCTTTGGTGAACAGGGTGTGGAGGTATTCGTTGAACACGGCGGTATAAAGGGGGTTGCCCTTGAACGTGCGGCGCATGAAGAACGCACCACCGCGGCGCAGCAGGCTGCCGATGACCGGCATGTTCAGGTTGATGCCCGCGGCGATATGCGGCGGGGTGAGGCCGTTGCGGAACAACAGGTACGAAAGCAACAGGTAGTCGATGTGGCTGCGATGGCACGGCACATAGATCACTTCGTGCCCGGGCGCCACTTCCTGCACCTGCTGGATCTGGCTGACCTTGATGCCGTCGTAGATCTTGTTCCAGAACCAGCTGAGCACCACTTCCAGGAAGCGGATAGCGGTGTAGGTGTAATCCGAAGCGATTTCGTTGCCGTAGCGCAGTGCCTGGGCTTCGGCGCGTTCCAGGGTCATCTTCTCCCGGGCGGCCTCTTCGGCAATGGCCTCGCGCACCAGCGGGGCGTGGATCAAGCCCTTGACCAGGTGGCGGCGGTGGGAGATATCCGGGCCGATCACCGCGGCTTTTTGCTGGCGGAAGTGAACCCGCAGCAGGCGCTGGGCCATGCGCACCGTCCGCTCCGGGCCTTTTCCCGCATCTACCAGGGTACGCAGGGAGACGGCCGGGGCGAATTGCACGCGGGTTTTACGGCCCAGGATCAGTACCGTGACCAGCCGGCGCAGGCGCCCTGTAACCGCCCAGCTGTCAGCGAACAACAGCTTCCAGGGGCTGGATTCGCTGTCCGGCGACAGCCCCCAGAACACGCTTACCGGAACGATCAAGGCGTCTTCGCCCGGGTTGCCGGCGCCGGCGGTGACTAGCCGCTGCAGCGTAGGTGGGGCTCCGCGCTTATCCTGTCGGCCCAGCCAGTCGGCGGCCGGCGTAAGGTAGAAATGCGCCTTGGACTCCACCGTTGTGCCAAGCGCAACGGGCAATACCGGCCGCGGCAACCCGAGGCGTTTGCATTCGTGGTCGACTACGGCAAGGTCTGTCGCGGCAGGGCTTTCCAGCACATACACAATAGGGCGGCTGCGGTCCAGGCCGGCGCCCACATTGGTATTGATGGTTTCCGAACGGACCCACAGGTAAAGGATCCGACGCAGTGCACTGGATACGACGCGGTGCAATACAGAGGAGGACATTCGGGCAGGCTCAGGTTAACGAGCGCCTAGTGTGACAGATCACGGCAGGAATGCCTCATGCGCCCCGTATCCCGATGGGATACGCAATCAGGTCCGCCAGGTAATTTCCTGCTCGCCCTCGGCACTCACCCGAATCCAGCGGTCGGCGTCTTCCTCGCCTTCCTCTTCCACCCAGCCACCCGGAGCGCAGCGCACTTCCACGCCAAGGGCGGCATGGGCGGCGCGGGCGCAGGCCAGGTCGTCGGCCCAGGGGGTGCGGTCGCTTTCCAGGAAGAGGCTGTTCCATTTGCCCACGGCCATGGGCACCCAAGTCACTGGGATGTTACCGGCCTGGCATTTCCACACCTGGCCCTTCTGCGCCCAGGCGGTGCAAGGGCCCAGCGCTTCGGTCAGCCAGGCGGTGATCGCCTTGTGGTTCACGTCGGCGTCCTTGAGGTAAATCTCGATATCCGGTTGCTGCATGCTCGGCTCGCTGGTGTGAAGGCTCATGGGGCTGCCGGGGCAGCGCCGCGCTCATTGACAAAATAATCGTATCGCATGGCGACCGTTACCACGAACGGGCCGGGGCGCTCGATCAAGGCGGTGCGACGCTCGGCGCTCGCCCGCCAGCCATGGGGCGTCATCGCCAGCAGGTTGGCGCGGCTGTCACCGGCGATCAAGCGCAACCGGTAGGTCAATACCTCGGAGTGGGCGAGCACCATGCCTTCTGGTGCCAGGGCCAGGTGCTTGTCGTCCACGTATTCGCGCACTTCATCGTACAGTTGCTCGCGCAATTCCATCAGGTGGTCGCGGGTGGGCCCCACTTTCATCAGCCCGCCGCCCGGGCGCAGCAGGCGGTGGGCTTCCTGCCAGTCCAGCGGGCTGAACACACTGGCAATGAAATCACAGGAGGCCGAAGCGAGTGGCACGCGGGCCATGCTCGCCACCAGCCACGTTACCTGCGGGGCGCGGCGGCAGGCACGCTTGACGGCCTCGCGGGAAATATCCAGCGCATAGCCTCCGGCACGCGCAAGGGCCTCGGCCAACTGAGCGGTGTAGTAGCCCTCGCCACAGCCGATATCCAGCCAATGCTTCGGCTGTCGCTCGCGGGCTAGTTCAGCCAGCCGCGCGGCAACGGGCGCATAGTGGCCCTCATCAAGAAAGCTCCGGCGGGCATCGACCATGGCCTGGTTATCACCTGGCGCCCGGCTGTTCTTGTGCTGCACGGGCAGCAGGTTCAAGTAACCCTGGCGCGCGCGGTCGAACCGGTGGCCGGCAGGGCAGGCCACACCGTTGTCGGCGGCCGAAAGCGGGGCGGAGCACAGCGGGCAGGTCAGCATCAGGCGAGCAGCTTCACGAGGGTGTGGTAGTAGATGTCGGTGAGCAGGTCCAGGTCGCTGGCCAGCACGCGCTCGTCCACCTGGTGAATAGTGGCGTTCACAGGCCCGAGCTCTACCACCTGAGTGCCCAGTGTGGCGATGAAGCGGCCATCACTGGTGCCGCCGCTGGTGGACGGCTGGGTATCGCGGCCAGTGACGTCCTTGATTGCGCTTGCCACCGCGCTCAGCAAGTCGCCGGGCTGGGTGAGGAACGGCAAGCCGGACAACGCCCAGTCGATGTGCCAGTCCAGCCCATGCTTGTCGAGGATGGCGCTTACGCGCTGCTGCAGGTCTTCAACCGTGCTCTCGGTGGAGAAGCGGAAGTTGAACACTACGGTCAGCTCACCCGGGATAACGTTGGTGGCCCCGGTGCCGCCGTTGATGTTGGAGATCTGGAAGCTGGTGGGCGGGAAGAACGCGTTGCCGTTGTCCCAGTGCTCGCTGGTAAGTTCGGCCAATGCCGGCGCCGCCAGGTGGATGGGGTTGCGCGCCAGGTGCGGGTAGGCCACGTGGCCCTGCTTGCCGCGTACCTTCAGGGTGGCCCCGAGCGAACCGCGGCGGCCGTTCTTCACGACGTCGCCTACCAGCGTGGTGCTGGATGGCTCACCCACAATGCACCAGTCCAACCGTTCATTGCGGGCGCGCAACCGCTCTACCACAGCCTTGGTACCATGGTGCGCAGGGCCTTCCTCATCGCTGGTGATCAGGAACGTGAGCGCGCCGCGGTGATCGGGGTAATCCTTCACGAACCGCTCCGCAGCCACCACCATCGCGGCCAGGCTGCCCTTCATGTCGGCGGCGCCGCGGCCACACAGCATGCCATCGGCGTCGATCAGGGCATCGAACGGTTTGTGCTGCCAGTCTTCGGCGGGGCCGGTGGGCACCACGTCGGTATGGCCGGCGAAGCACAGTACCGGGCCGTCCTGCTGGCCGTGGCGCGCCCAGAAGTTATCCACGTCTTCGATACGCATGGGCTCGAGCGCAAAGCCGGCAGCCGCCAGCCGCTGCATCATCATGCCTTGGCAGTCGGCGTCCAGCGGGGTGATCGAAGGGCGCCGGATCAGCTCGCAGGCCAGGGCAAGGGTGGGCGAAAGATCAGCGGCGGCCGTCATGGGTCACTCCGGGCAAGGCGGTAAAAAGGCTGCGTATGGTAAAGCAAAAATGCCTGCGGGGCGCGCCCGCTCAGGCGTCGCCCATCGCCACCTTCGCTGCCCGCCGCAGCCGTGGCGCGGCCGAGATCACCGCCATTCCCACCGCAGACAGGTACGGCAGCGATTGCACCAGCAACATCACCAGCCACCAGCGGGCATCTGAATTGGGCAACCCCTGGGCCAGGCAAATGCCAATGGCCGCGCCCCACAGCAGTACCAGCACGTAAAGTTCTTCACGGGCCTCACTCAGGGCCATGCTCACGCCATGCACCTGGGCGAGCTTGGGGGTGCGCACGAACGGCATGCTTTTGGTGAACAGCCCATACAGCACCGCCTTGCCGATGGTGTGCGACAGCGCCAGCCCGGCCACCGCCGCGCACAGCCCGCGGCGCAGCGGCAAGCCCATTGCGCGGCGGTACAGGAACAGTAGCTTACCCACCTTGAAGGCGAACAGCGCCAGCGGCGGAATGGCGAACACCAGCAGTGGTGGTTCCACACGGTTGGGCACGATGATCATCGCACCGGACCACAGCAAGGCGCCGAAGGTGAAGAAGATGTTCATGCCGTCGGCGATCCACGGCAGCCAACCGGCCACGAAGTGATAGCGCTGGCCCCGGCTCAGATGGCCTTCACGGCCCAGCAACAGCGCCCGCGCATGACGCTTGAGGATCTGCACGGCGCCGTAGGCCCAGCGTACGCGCTGTTTCTTGAAGGCGCTGAAGGTGTCGGGCATCAGGCCCTTGCCATAGCTGTGGGGATGGTACGCGGCGGACAACCCCTCCTCGAACACCCGCAGGCCCAGCTCGGCATCCTCGCAGATGCACCATTTGGCCCAGCCCAGGCGCTCCAGCACGCTGCGCCTGGTGAGGGTCATGGTGCCGTGCTGGATGATCGCGTCCCGATCGTTGCGGGTAATCATGCCGATCTGGAAAAACCCTTGATACTCCAGATGGCACAGCTGCTTGAACAGGCTGTCGTGGTGGTCACGGTAATCCTGCGGGCTTTGCACGATCGCGATTCGCGGGTCTGCGAAGTGCGGCACCATGTGTTTGAGCCAGCTGCTGTCCACGCAGTAGTCCGAGTCGATCACCGCCACCACTTCGGCGTCGCTCGCGGTCTGGGCCAGCAGGTAGTTCAGCGCGCCGCCCTTGAAGCCCCCCAGCGGGGCCACATGGAAGAACCGGAACCGCGGCCCGAGCGCGGCGCAACGGGCGGCCACTGGCTGCCACACGGCAGGGTCTTCGGTGTTGTTATCGATCACCAGCACTTCGAAGTCGGGGTAATCCAGGGCGGCCAGCGCGTCGAGGGTGGCGTTCACCATGGCTGGCGGCTCGTTGTAGCACGGCACGTGGATCGACACCTTGGGGCGATAGGCCTCATTGCCGGTCACCGGCTCGAACGAGCGCCGCCGCTTGCGTGTCCATACCGCTTCGGCCAGCTCATGGGCTTCAGTCAGCAACACGGTCGCCACGCCCATTACGCCCAGCGCCAGCAGGCAGCCAACGGTCAGGCTGAACCAGGTGCTGTACTGCTGGCTGTAGTCGTAGGCGATCCATACCAGCACCGAACCGCACAAGAACGCGATGAACGTCAGGAAGGCACGGCCGCGGTTGCGTAGGGCAGAGCCGTCGATAAGCAGCAAAGCCAGGGCCACCAGGGCCAGCACGGCAGAAGCGGTGGCCAGCAGGCGCCATTGGGGAATGGCCACCACCGGCCCGGTAAAATTGAACTTGGGTTGCCGCGCCGCGTTGAACACACCCCAGTACGCGCCAACCGCGCCTTCATCGCTGGCTTTCCAGGGCTGGTCGTAGGCTTCGATCACGAAGTAGTCATAGCCGCGGCGGTTGAGGGTGTTCACCAACTTGCGCAGGTAGATCGCCTGATCTGCCTGGCTGGCATCTGCCCCGCCCCGCATGCGGCCGTTGCTCGGCCAGCCGACCTCGGACAGCAACAGCTGCTTTTTCGGGAATTGCTGGCGTAACTCCTGGGCGCGCTCCAGCACAAACCGGCCGGCATCTTCCATCTTCACGAATTCCCAGTACGGCAGAATATGCGCGGCGATCAGGTCCACATGCGCGGCAAGCTCGGGGTGGTGATTCCAGATATGCCATTGTTCCGAGGTGGTGACTGGCACCTTCACAGCAGCACGCACCCGGTCCAGATAGCCGATCAATTGTTCGGGCGTGACCTCCTGACGAAACAGCGCCTCGTTGCCCACCACCACCCGCACTACGCTGCGGTACCGGGTGGCGAGCTCGATGCCAGTGGCGATCTCCTGTTCGTTGCGCGCCAGGTCGTTACCGATCCAGATCCCCAGGGTGACCTGCATTCCTGCTTCGTCGGCCAGGCGAGGTACGTCCGCCTGGCTGCCGGCCACCGAATACGTGCGCACGCTTTCGGTGTAATGGCTGAGCTGCTCCAGGTCCTGGCGGATCTCTTCATCGCTGGGGTAACTGTCCGCCTGCGGGTTCTGACCCAGGCGAAACGGGGAATACGAGAAGCCCGAAATCCGGTCTGGCCAGTCTGGCGCTGATACGGGCCGATTGATCAGTGCCCAGCACCCGATGAACAGTGCGGCAATCGCCATCACCGTGACCAGGTTCAGGCCCAACTTGCGGGTAGGCATTTGATGACAACGTCCTTGCAGTTCTTCAACAGCTGAAACCAGACGGCGCCGAAAGTTGCCCTACGGTGATGAATATCGGCTTTGGCTTCGCCCGGCCGCGACTGGCCGTATAATTGCCGCTCGCTTGACGAGGTATGGCAATGAGCAGTGATGATCCAAGGTTTGGCGGGGTAGCCCGCCTGTATGGCGCGGCGGGCCTGGCCCGGTTGCAGGCAGCGCACGTGGCGGTGGTAGGCGTGGGTGGGGTAGGGTCGTGGGTGGCGGAAGCACTGGCGCGCACGGGGATAGGCGAGATATCCCTGTTCGACATGGACGACGTGTGCGTGAGCAACACTAACCGGCAATCCCATGCGCTGGAGGGCAACGTAGGCCAGCCCAAGGTGGAAGTGCTGGCGCAGCGGCTGCGGGCGATCAACCCGGCGTGCACGGTGCATGCGGTGGTGGATTTCGTGACGAAGGAAAACCTGGCCGAATACCTGAACGACCGGCTTGATTACGTCGTGGACTGTATCGACAGCGTGAACGCCAAGGCGGCGGTGATTGCCTGGTGCAAGCGGCGCAAGCTGCCAATCGTGACCACGGGTGGGGCCGGTGGGCAGGTAGACCCTACACAGATTGGCATTGTGGACCTCAACCGTACCTGGAACGACCCACTTGCCTCGAAAGTGCGTTCGTTGCTGCGCAAGGATTACGGCTTCTCGCGCAATACCTCACGCAATTATGCCGTGCCCTGTGTGTTCTCCACGGAGCAGTTGCGCTATCCGGGCGCGGACGGCAGCGTGTGCACTACCAAAGCGTTCGTGGGGGAGGGCGTGAAGCTGGACTGCGCCGGTGGCTTTGGCGCGGTAATGATGGTGACTGCTACCTTCGGCATGGTCGCCGCCAGCCGAGTGGTGGACAAGCTGGTGGCCAAGGCAGAAACAGGTATCAAACAGCCAACGCCTTGATGCGCTGCAGCACCGCGTTCAACCCATTGCTGCGCGACGGGGTGAGTTGGCGTTGCAGCCCCAGGCTCGCAAACCACTGGCTGAGGTCCAGCTCGGCCAACGCTTGCGACTCCAGGCCGTTGGCCCGCACCAGCAAAAGTACCAGCAAGCCGCGCAGCAATCGTGCATCGGTGGCGGCCCGGAACTGCCAGGTGCCTTCCTGCCGTTCGCCCACCAGCCATACCTGGCTTTCGCAGCCGTGAACCCGGTTGGCGTCGTTACGCTCCTCCGGGGCCAGCGGTGCCAGGCGGTCGCCTTCCTGCATCAGCAAGCGCGCCCGGGCTTCCCAGGAGGCACAGGCGGCAAAGCGCTCCGCCACCTCGACGGCTTCGGGAGAAAGGTTCATCGCAGCAACTCCAGGGCGCGGTCCAGCGCTTCAAAAAAGCGCTGCAGGTCGGTTGAGTTGTTATACATCGCCAGCGACACCCGGATCGCGCCATTGAGCCCAAGGCGCTTGAACAGCGGCATTGCGCAATGGTGTCCCACCCGTACCGCGATGCCCTGGTCAGTGAGCAGATGAGCAAGGTCACCGTTGTGCACATCGCTCACCACAAAGCTGGCCAGGGCCGTGTCGGGTGCGCCAAGCACGCGAATGCCTTCACGGTCTCCCAGGCCACGCAGCAACTGCTGATGCAGCGTTCGCTCGTGGGCCAGTACGGCTTCTGTGTCCAGTGAGGCGAGCCAGTCCAAGGTAGCCCCCAGGCCAATCACGCCTGCAATGGGTGGGGTGCCTGCTTCAAAACCCAGGGGCGCCGGGTGAAAACTGGCCTGGTCGTAATCGGCCAAGTGCACCATTTCCCCGCCGAACTGCCAGTGCTGCAGCCTGCCCAGCGCTTCACTGCGACCGTAAAGCACGCCCACGCCGTCGGGCCCGTAAAGCTTGTGGCTGGAAAATACATAAAAGTCGCACCCCAGCGTGGCGACGTTCTGGCGGCCATGCACAACGCCCTGCGCGCCATCGACCACCGAAAGCGCGCCATGCTGCCGCGCCAGGGCGAGCAACGGAGCCAGCGGCTGCTGGGTGCCCAGTACATTGGACAGCTGAGTAACGGCCAGAATGCGCGTGCGCGGCCCGATCAGCGCGCCGGCCTCGTTGAGGTCAATTCGCCCCTGGGCATCGGCGGGCAGCACCACCAGCCGGGCATTGCGGCGCAGGGCCAGTTGTTGCCAGGGCAGCAGGTTCGCGTGGTGCTCCAAGGCGCTTACGGCGATCTCGTCACCGCTGCCGATCAGGTGTTCCAGGCCGTAGGCCAGCAGGTTCAGTGCCGACGTAGCGCCGTGGGTGAAGATCACCTGGGCAGGCGCGCCGGCATGCAGCCACTGCGCAACCTTCTCGCGGCACTCCTCGAACGCCTGGGTGGCGAGCGCGCCTGGCAAATGTTGCGCGCGATGCACGTTGGCGGCACCGTGCGCGTAATAGTGGGTCAGCGCATCCAGCATCGCCTGCGGCTTCTGCGAAGTGGCGGCGCTGTCCAGGTAGGTTTGCTGTTGCCGCTCGAGCGCGGCGACCGCGGGAAAATCCCCCCGCCAGGGAGAAGGCTCGGACATGCTCGGGACCCTGGCGCCGGGGCGGCGGATCTGGCCGCCCCGGTCGCAGTCATCAGTTGTGGGCGTGCAACGCTTCGTTAAGCTCGATGGCCGACTTGTGCGTCTTGCATTCGACCGCGCCGGTTTCGGAATTGCGGCGGAACAACAGGTCGTTCTGGCCCGCCAGTTCGCGTGCCTTCACCACTTTCACCAACTGGTTGGCTTCATCGAGCAGCGCAACCTTGGTGCCGGCGGTGATGTACAGGCCAGCTTCCACGGTGTTGCGGTCGCCCAAGGGAATGCCGATACCGGCATTGGCGCCGATCAGGCAACCTTCGCCTACCTTGATCACGATGTTGCCGCCACCGGAGAGGGTACCCATGGTGGAGCAGCCGCCGCCCAGGTCCGAACCCTTGGCCACGAATACGCCGGCCGATACACGGCCTTCGATCATGCCCGGGCCTTCGGTGCCAGCGTTAAAGTTCACGAAGCCTTCGTGCATGATGGTGGTGCCTTCGCCGATGTAGGCGCCCAGGCGTACCCGTGCCGAGTCCGCGATGCGTACACCGGCCGGCACCACGTAGTCGGTCATCTTCGGGAACTTGTCCACCGAGAACACTTCCAGCAGCTTGCCCTTCAGGCGTGCTTCAAGCTGGCGCTCGGAGAGTTCGGCGAGGTCGACAGCGCCCTGGCTGGTCCAGGCGACGTTCGGCAGCAGCGGGAAGATACCCGCCAGGTTCAGGCCATGGGGCCGTGCGAGGCGGTGGGACAGCAGGTGCAGCTTGAGGTACGCCTCGGGCGTGGAAGTGAGCGCCGCGTCCTCGGCCAGCAGCGTGGCAACCAGCGGCTTCTGGCTTTCGGCCAGGCGGGTCAGCAGGGCAGCTTGGGCCGGGTCGATCGCTTTCAGCGCTTCGGCCAGTTGCGAAGCCTGGGTGCTGTTGAAAGTGATTGCCTGGTTGCCGCCGGTGTAGCCCAGCGGCCCACTGATGGCATTGACCAGCGCTTCGGATGGGGAAACCAGTGGCTGGGCGTAGAAAACTTCCAGCCAGGTGCCCTGGCGGTTCTGGGTGCCAACGCCAAAGGCCAGGCTGAACAGTGTGCTAGACATGCGGTGTTCCTCTTGAAGGGCAGGGCCGGCTGATCAGCTCAGGGCCGCTGCGTAGTGGTCTGGCTTGAAACCCACGAGGGTTCGGTCGCCGAGGTCGAGTACCGGACGCTTGATCATCGAGGGCTGGGCCAGCATCAACTCGATGGCTTTGGCCTGATCCAGGCCCGCCTTGTCGGTGTCCGGTAATTTGCGGAAGGTGGTACCCGCGCGGTTGAGCACGGTTTCCCAGCCATGGGCTTCGCACCAGCGCTGCAGGTGCTCGCGGTCGATGCCTTGGGCCTTGTAGTCATGGAAGCTGTAGGCGATGCCATGTTCATCCAGCCAGCCGCGGGCCTTTTTCATGGTGTCGCACGCCTTGATGCCGAAAAGTGTGTAAGCCATGTGCGTGAAGCGGCGGCCCGGCGGGCCCCTGCCTGTGCTCCGGAAATGAAAGGTCGTGAATTATGCGGCATCGCTACCGTCCGCGCCATGACTGTGTGGTCGCAGGGGAGCGCCCACTTCAAGTAACAACGGCGATGCCGGGAAATGATTTCGAATTGGTTACACTTTGAAGTTGATGTTGTAGAAGCCTGCATGGTATTCGCGCGTGATTCTATGTTCGCGCGCGCCATGTAGTAACTTTGCTGTGTTTAGTTGCTGAATTTTAATTTATTAGTGCGATAGGGTCTTTCAATTACAGGTTAACAAGTTTCGATCTCTAGGATTGCACCCCAGCCACCGCAGTGGCTGTTCAGCATAATAAATCCGAGAGGGATAGCATGAAACTTACCAGCCTGAGTGGCCAGGCGCTGGGCGTTGTTGCCTTTGGCGCGCTGACCATGACTTCGGCATTTGCCAGCACCTTGACCCGCGACAACGGCGCGGCGGTGGGTGATAACCAGAACTCCCAGACGGCCGGCCCCAATGGCCCCGCTGTGTTGCAGGACGTTCAACTGATCCAGAAGCTGCAGCGGTTTGACCGCGAACGCATTCCGGAGCGAGTGGTTCATGCTCGTGGCACGGGTGCCAAGGGCGAGTTCACCGCCACCGAAGACCTCAGCGACCTCACTCGCGCCAAGGTATTCAAGGCCGGGGAGCATACGCCGGTGTTCGTGCGGTTCTCCGCGGTGGTACACGGCAATCACTCACCCGAAACCCTGCGCGATCCGCGCGGGTTCGCTACCAAGTTTTATACCGCCGACGGCAACTGGGACTTGGTAGGCAACAATTTCCCTACGTTCTTCATCCGTGACGCGATCAAGTTCCCGGACATGGTGCATGCGTTCAAGCCTGACCCGCGCACCAACCTGGACGACGATTCCCGCCGCTTTGATTTCTTCCCTCATGTGCCGGAGGCTACGCGTACGCTTACCCTGTTGTACTCCAATGAAGGCACGCCTGCGGGCTATCGCTTCATGGACGGCAATAGCGTACACGCCTACAAGTTGGTCAATGCCAAGGGTGAAGTTCACTACGTAAAGTTCCACTGGAAAAGCCTTCAAGGCTTGAAGAACCTGGACCCGGCCGAAGTGGCGAAAGTGCAGGCCAAAGACTACAGCCACATGACCCACGACCTGGTACAAGCCATTGGCAAGGGCGACTTCCCGAAGTGGGACCTGTATATCCAGGTGCTTAAACCGGAAGACTTGGCGAAGTTTGCCTTCGACCCGCTTGACGCGACGAAGATCTGGCCTGACGTGCCCGAGCGCAAGATCGGCCAGATGGTACTGAACAAGAACGTGGATAACTTCTTCCAGGAAACCGAGCAGGTGGCCATGGCGCCGGCCAACGTGGTGCCGGGCATCGAACCGTCCGAGGACCGCCTGCTGCAGGGCCGGGTCTTTGCCTATGCCGATACTCAGCTGTATCGCGTTGGCACCAATGGCTTGAGCCTGCCGGTAAACCGCCCACGTGTTGAAGTAAACAATGGCAACCAGGACGGCGCCATGAACGGTGGCCATACCACCACTGGCGTGAACTACGAGCCAAGCCGCTTGAACCCCCGGGAATCGGATGAAGGCGCCCGCTACAGCCAACTGCCGCTTACCGGCACCACCCAGCAGGCGAAGATCCAGCGCGAGCAGAACTTCAAACAAGCGGGTGACCTGTACCGCTCGTATAGCCAAAAGGACCGCCAGGACCTGATCCAGAGCTTCGGTGAATCGCTCGCGACCACCGATGCGGAAAGCAAGAACATCATGCTTTCCTTCCTCTACAAGGCAGACCCTGAGTACGGCACCGGCGTGACCAAGGTGGCCAAGGGTGACCTGGCCAAAGTGAAGGCGCTCGCCGCCCAGCTGCAGGACTGATCCCGTTCAGGCCCATGTCGTTCGCGGCATGGGCCTTTGCGCAGTGGAAATGACATGAGAAGATTTTTTTTGATGCTGCTGCTTACAGGCCTCATAGGCCCAGCGGTGGCTGCCCCAGCCGTACCCGATACCCAGGCTCAGTTACGAACCTTGTTCTTCGAAGCGGCGCGGGAAGGCAATGGCGATATGCTGGGTGCGTTCATCGACGCGCACTTCGATCTGAATATCCATGATGAGAAGGGCTACACCGGGCTGATCCTGGCGGCCTACCACGGCCACCAAGGCGCCGTGGAGCAACTGTTGGCGGCGGGTGCCGACCCTTGCGCTCAGGATGCGCGAGGCAATACCGCCCTGATGGGCGCGATCTTCAAAGGGGAGTTGACCATTGCGCAACGGCTAATTGCGGCGGACTGCTCCCCTGACCAACGTAACCGCAGCGGGCAAACCGCCGCCATGTACGCGGCGCTGTTCCAGCGCCAGGACATTCTTGCGGCGCTGGCGGCAAGGGGCGCAAACCTGGACGCGAAGGACGCGTTGGGCAACGACGTCCATTCGCTGGCCAAAGGCGAGTTTCAGCCGCTGCCGTAAGGCAGGGGGTTACCGCGCCTCGAGGAACGCGCGGATACGATTGGCCGCTTCGATGCATTCGGCCAACGGCGCAACCAGGGCCAGGCGAACGCGATTGGCGCCCGGGTTCACCCCGTTTACCTCACGGGACAGGTAAGAGCCCGGCACCACGGTTACGTGCTGTTCGCAGAAGAGTTCGCGGCAGAAGGTTTCATCGCTCATGGGCACGCCTGCCCACAGGTAAAACCCACCATCGGGCCGCTGCACATCCAGTACCGGGCCGAGAATCTCCAGCACGGCGTCGAACTTCTCCCGGTACAGGTCGCGGTTGGCGCGCACATGCTCTTCGTCGTTCCAGGCCGCGATGCTCGCCAGCTGGGTGGGGATGGACATGGCGCAGCCGTGGTAGGTGCGATACAGCAGGAACGCCTTGAGCACATCGGCGTCGCCGGCCACGAACCCCGAACGCAGCCCCGGGAGATTGGAACGCTTGGACAGGCTGTGGAACACCACGCAGCGCTTGAAGTCCGACCGGCCCAGTGCTGCGCACGCGCTGAGGAGGCCCGGCGGCGGGGCGCCTTCGTCGAAATACAGCTCGCTGTAGCATTCGTCTGCGGCAATGATGAAGTTGTGCTTGTCCGCCAGCGCAATCAGCGACTTGAGCGTGTCCAGCGGGATCAATGCGCCGGTCGGGTTGCCCGGGGAGCAGAGGAACAGCACCTGGCAGCGGTCCCAGATCTGCGCCGGCACTGCGTCGAAGTCCGGATTGAAGCCGTGTTCTTCCAGGCAAGGCAGGTAATGCGGCTGTGTGCCAGCAAGGATCGCCGCCCCTTCGTAGATTTGATAGAAAGGGTTGGGGCTCACGATCAGGCCGTCGCGGTCCCGTTCCGCCACCGTCTGCACAAAGGCGAACAGCGCCTCGCGGGTGCCGTTCACCGGCAGCACATGGCGGGCGGGGTCGATCCAGTTGGCCGGCACGCCGAAACGGTGCGCGCACCATTGGCCGATGGCCTCACGCAGGGCCGGCAGGCCGGCGGTGGTGGGGTATACCGCGAGCTGATCGAGATTGTCGGCCAGCGCCTTGGCGACGAAGGCCGGCGACGCGTGCTTGGGTTCGCCGATGGACAGCGCGATGTGTGCCTTGCCCTCCGGCGGTTGGGCGCCGGCCAGCAGGGCGCGGAGCTTTTCGAACGGGTAGGGCTGCAAGTGGCTCAGGGCTTGGTTCATCGGTAGCTCGAATTCAGATACTAAGGCGAGACAGTTCAATGCCACCCGCCTGGGGCACGCTCAGCTGCTCGACGATCGCGTCTTGCAGGCGCGCGCACAGTTGCGGGTCGGCCAGTGGCTGGTTGTGGGCGTCGGTGAGGAAGAACACGTCTTCCACGCGCTCGCCAAGGGTGGCGATTTTCGCGTTCTGCAGCGACAGGTCGAATTCCAGGAAAATCTTTCCCAGGCGTGCCAGCAGGCCGGGGCGGTCCGGCGCGCTGAGCTCGAGAATGGTCACCGGCCGCTGGGCGTCGGTGAGAATGGTCACCTGCGGGGCGAAGGCAAAATGCTTCAGCTGGCGCGGCACGCGGCGCTGGATGATGGTCGGGTAGTCATCAGGGTTGCGCAGGGCTTCGGTAAGGCCGTCTCGGATCTGCTGGATACGCTGCGGGTTATTGCCGATCGAGCCGCCGTCGTTGTCCAGCACGATGTATGTATCGAGGGTGAACTGGCTGCTCGAGGTGATGATGCGCGCGTCATGGATGTTCAGGTTGAGCTGGTCCATGGCGGCCACGGTCACGGCGAAGAAGTCGTGCTGGTCCGGCGCATAGATGAAGATCTGGCTCGCCCCTTCAAAATCGCGCTGGGTGGTTTCGCGTATCAGCACCAGTGGGCCGCCGTCTGCCGGCTGCTGAAGGATCGCATCGGTGTGCCATACCACGTCCCCGGCGGTATGCCGCAGGAAGTAGTCGTCGCCCAGCTGGCTCCAGAGTTGCTCGACGTCGTCGGGGTCGGTGCCACTGCGCACGAGGATGTCCAGCGCGGCCGCCTGGGTCTGGCGAATCTGCTCTTCGCGGTCCAGCGGGTTTTCCAGGCCACGGCGCAGCGCGCGCTTGGTTTCCGTGTACAGCTGGCGCAACAGGCTGGCCCGCCAGGAATTCCACAGGCTTGGGTTGGTGGCGTTGATGTCCGCTACCGTCAGCACGTACAAGTAGTCCAGGTGTACTTCATCCCTCACCAGTTGGGCAAAGTCATGGATTACCTGCGGGTCGGACAAGTCCTTGCGCTGCGCCGTGGTGGACATCACCAGGTGGTTCTGCACCAGCCACACGATCAGGCGGCTGTCCCACGGTGGCAGCTGGTGCCGCTCGCAGAAGGCCTGGGCATCCACGGCGCCGAGCTCGGAATGGTCGCCATTACGCCCTTTGCCGATATCGTGGTACAGGCCGGCGATATAGATGAGTTCCGGCTTGGGCAGCTTGCCCATAACCTTGCTGGCCAGCGGGAACATCTCCGACACCGGCGTGTACTGCAGCTTGCGCAGGTGCTTGATGAGGTTCAGCGTGTGCGCATCCACGGTGTAGATGTGGAAAAGGTCGTGTTGCATCTGGCCCACGATATGGCCGAACTCGGGCAGGTAGCGGCCCAGAATGCCGTAGCGGTTCATTCGCCGCAGGTTGCGGTGGATGCCGATTTCGCACTTGAACAGCTCGATGAACAGGCTGGTGTTGCGAATGTCGTGGCGGAAGTTGTCGTCGATCAGGTGACGGTGTTCGCGCAGCAGGCGAATGGTATCTGCCCGAACGCCTTTGATCTCCGGGCTTTGCGCCATGAGCACGAAAATTTCGAGGATGGCGAACGGGAACCGGCGGAACACATTGGGCGCCGTGGCTTCGATGTAGCCATCGTGCAGCTGGAAGCGCGCATTGATCGGCGTTACGCAGGTGCCGGTCTCATCGGCCAGCAGCTCTTCTTCGAAATGCTGGATGATCAGGTCGCTCAGCTCGGCGATGCGCATCACTACCCGGTAATACTTCTGCATCAGGGCTTCGATGGCCAGCTTGGCATCGCTGTCCTTGTAGCCCAGCAGCTCGGCGATGCGCCGCTGGTAGTCGAACAGCAGGCGATCCTCGGAGCGCCCGGCCAGCATGTGAAGCGCATAGCGCACCTTCCAGAGGAATTCCTGGGAAGCGGCAAGCAGGTCGCCTTCGTTCTCCAGCAAAAAGCCCTGGCCGGCCAGTGCCTGAAGGTTGAGCGTGCCATATTGGCGGCGGGCCACCCAAAGGATGGTCTGGATGTCCCGCAGGCCACCGGGCGATCCCTTCACGTTGGGTTCCAGGTTGTACTCGGTGTCGTTGTACTTGTGGTGCCGGGCCTTCTGTTCCGCCCGTTTGGCCAGGAAGAACTCCTTGCTCGGCCACATGCGGTCCGGCGCTGTCACTTCCAGCATGCGCTTGCGCAACCGCTCCGGGCCGGCGATGGTGCGGCATTCCATCAGGTTGGTGATAACGGTGAGGTCCGCGCGGGCTTCCTCGGCGCACTCTTCGACCGAGCGCACGCTTTGCCCTACCTCCAGGCCGATGTCCCAGAGCAGGGTGAGGAAACGCTCGATGGAGTCGCGGAACACTTCGTGGTCGGCGTCCTCAAGGAGGATCAGCAGGTCGATGTCGGAGTAGGGGTGCAGCTCGCCGCGACCATAGCCGCCAACGGCTACCAGGGCGATGTCGGCTTCCTCGCTCCAGTCGAACTGCGCCCAGGCCTGTTGCAGGATATTATCCACGAACCAGGCCCGGTCTTCCACCAGGCGGCGAACGTTACGGCCTGAGGCAAAGCGCTCGTTGAGCACATCGCGGGCCTGGCGGATGGCCTTCTTGAACGCAGCCACGGGGCTGGCCTTGAGGGCCAGTTCCGCCTGGAACTGGCCGCGATCGAACAACTCCGGATCTACCTGCGGCATCGGATCGCCTTCCTTCTATAGGGCCGTACTGAACCGTCAGTTCGCTGAAGTGCGCGGCAGGGTGTCGTCGCGCCGCAGCGTGAGGATCTCGTAGCCGTTGGCAGTGACCAGCACGGTATGTTCCCACTGGGCCGACAGCTTGCGGTCCTTGGTGATCGCGGTCCAGCCATCGCCCAGCAGGCGGGTATCGGCCTTGCCCTGGTTGATCATCGGCTCGATGGTGAAGATCATGCCTTCCTTGAGCTCGATCCCAGTACCGGCGCGGCCGTAATGCAACACCTGCGGCTCCTCGTGGAAGACCTTGCCGATGCCATGGCCGCAGTATTCGCGCACCACGGAGAAGCCGTTCTTCTCGGCGTGTTTCTGGATGACTTCACCGATGTCCCCCAGCCGCGCGCCGGGCCGAACCACCTCGATGCCCTTGTACATGCATTCCTGCGTTACGCGGGAAAGCCGGGTGGCCCACTCGGGTACCGTGCCTACATGGAACATGCGGCTGGTATCGCCGTGGTAGCCATCCTTGATTACCGTGATGTCGATGTTCAGGACGTCGCCATCCTTGAGCGGCTTCTCGTTGGGAATGCCGTGGCACACCACGTGGTTGATCGAGGTGCAGATGGACTTGGGGAAGCCCTTGTAGTTGAGCGGGGCGGGGATGGCCTTCTGTTCATTCACGATATAGTCGTGGCACAGGCGGTCCAGTTCATCGGTGGTGACCCCGGGCTTCACATACGGCTCGATCATCTCCAGCACCTCGGCGGCCAGGCGGCCGGCGACGCGCATCTTCTCGATGTCCTCGGGGGTTTTGATGGTTACGGTCATACAGGCTCTCTCGGCACCATCGGTGCGGGTATAAATGTACAAAGTGGCGATTCTACCATAGCCGTGCCCGGGAAGGCCTTGCCGACGCGGACGCAGGCGCGCCGGGGCAGGGGTGCGCCACGGTTTCTCTTTGCCGCGTTGTGTGATATAAAGTGCGCCGCTTTGCGGGGGGCTTCTCCGCTTGGCTTTAACCCACACACGTATCGACACGATGACCTGGGTGCCCGGGCCGCAAGGCCATGGGTTGGATCATTGGGATGCGTGGAGGCCTAACCCGACTTATCAAGGAACTATCATGTCCCAAGTCAATATGCGCGATATGCTGAAGGCCGGTGTGCACTTCGGCCACCAGACCCGTTACTGGAACCCGAAAATGGGCAAGTTCATTTTCGGCGCGCGTAACAAGATTCACATCATCAACCTGGAAAAAACCCTGCCGATGTTCAACGAAGCGCTGAGCTTCGTCGAGAAACTGGCCCAGGGCAAGAACAAGATCCTGTTCGTTGGCACCAAGCGTTCCGCCGGCAAGATCGTTGCTGAAGAAGCGGCACGTTGCGGCTCGCCGTTCGTGGATCACCGCTGGTTGGGCGGCATGCTCACCAACTACAAGACCATTCGTCAGTCGATCAAGCGCCTGCGTGACCTGGAAACCCAGGCCGAAGACGGTACGTTCGCCAAGCTGACCAAGAAAGAAGCCCTGATGCGCACCCGCGACCTGGAAAAACTGGATCGCAGCCTGGGTGGTATCAAGGACATGGGCGGCCTGCCTGACGCACTGTTCGTCATCGACGTCGAGCACGAGCGCATCGCGATCACCGAAGCAAACAAACTGGGCATTCCGGTCATCGGCGTTGTCGATACCAACAGCAGCCCTGAAGGTGTTGACTACGTGATCCCGGGCAACGACGACGCCATCCGCGCAATCCAGCTGTACATGGGTTCGATGGCCGACGCTGTTATCCGTGGCCGCAACAACGTTGCTGGCGGTACTGGCGAATTCGCCCAGGACGCTACCAGCGAGGCAGTAGAAGGCTGAGTCGACCGCGCCTGACAATGGCACGGTAAGCGAAAAGGGGGCTAGGCCCCCTTTTTGCCACCCGCCGAGGCCGAAGCGGCCCCGCGGGTCAGAATTTCAATGCCCGTTCATACGCGGGCGGTATGGCCGAAAACCTGTTCGAGAGGATTTTGAAATGGCAGAGATTACTGCGGCGCTGGTCAAAGAACTGCGCGAGCGTACCGGCGAAGGCATGATGGATTGCAAGAAGGCCCTGACCAAGGCCGGCGGCGACATCGAAAAAGCCATCGACGACATGCGTGCCTCGGGCGCGATCAAGGCTGCCAAGAAGGCAGGCAACGTCGCCGCTGAAGGCGCGGTCGCAATCCAGGACGACGGCAAAGCCGCCGTGCTGCTCGAAGTCAACTCCCAGACCGACTTCCTGGCTCTGCAGGACGACTTCAAGGCATTCGTTGCCGCCAGCGTCCAGAAAGCATTCGCCGACAAGCTGACCACCGTCGAGCCGCTGATCGAAGCCATGGAAGCCGACCGTCTGGTTCTGGTTGGCAAAACTGGCGAAAACGTCAACATCCGCCGCCTGGCGCGCGTGGAAGGTGACGTGATCGGTACTTACCTGCACGGCAACAAGATCGGTGTAGTTGTTGTTCTCAAGGGCGGCGATACCGAGCTGGCGAAAGACATCGCCATGCACGTGGCAGCCACCAACCCTGAGTTCCTGCTGCCTTCGCAAGTCTCCGCCGAAGCCATCGAGCGTGAGAAGGGCGTATTCCTGCAGCTGAACGAAGAGAAGATCAAGGGCAAGCCCGACAACATCGTGGAAAACATGGTGGCTGGTCGCATCAAGAAGTTCCTGGCTGAAGCAAGCCTGGTAGAGCAGGCGTTCGTGAAGAACCCTGAGCTCACCGTGGGTGCTCTGGCTCAGAAAGCAGGCGCCGAAATCGTTTCCTTCACCTACTTCAAGGTAGGCGAGGGCATCGAGAAGCCGGTCGACAACTTCGCTGACGAAGTTGCCGCACAAGTGGCTGCCGCCAGCAAGCAATAAGACAGGTTACTGCTGTCTCCCAAAGAGGCTGCCCGCTCACGCGCGCAGCCTCTTTGTCAAAGTGATACCCCGTGGGTTGCCTCAGGCGCCCCGGCGGGCGCCAGAAGCGCCCGGGTTGCAACAGGCGAAAGGCCTGAAATATTCAAGAACGCCGCAGGAGAGATACGCAATGGCCCAGCAGGTGAGTGGTCGTCAACCTCGCTATAAACGCATTCTGCTCAAACTCAGCGGCGAGGCCCTGATGGGCTCCGAAGAGTTCGGTATCGATCCCAAGGTGCTGGACCGGATGGCGCTGGAAGTGGGCCAGTTGGTGGGTATCGGTGTACAGGTAGGCCTGGTCATCGGCGGGGGCAACCTGTTCCGCGGCGCGGCGCTCAGCGCGGCCGGCATGGACCGCGTGACGGGCGACCACATGGGCATGCTGGCCACGGTAATGAACGGCCTGGCGATGCGCGACGCGCTTGAGCGCTCCAATATCTCGGCCATCGTGATGTCCGCCATTTCCATGGTGGGCGTGACCGACCACTACGACCGCCGCAAGGCCGTGCGCCACCTCAACAGCGGCGATGTGGTAATTTTCTCCGCTGGCACCGGGAATCCGTTCTTCACCACCGATTCGGCTGCCTGCCTGCGCGGTATCGAAATCGACGCTGATATCGTGCTCAAGGCCACCAAGGTGGACGGTGTGTACACCGCAGACCCGTTCAAGGACCCGCATGCCGAGAAGTTCGAGCGGCTGACCTACGACGAAGTGCTGGACCGCAAGCTCGGCGTGATGGACCTTACCGCCATCTGCCTGTGCCGCGATCACAAGATGCCGCTGCGGGTCTTCAACATGAACAAGCCTGGCGCCCTGCTCAACATCGTGGTTGGCGGCGGCGAAGGCACCCTGATCGAGGAAGGCATGTAATGATCGAAGATATCAAGAAAGACACCAAGGCCCGCATGGACGGCGCTATCAACTCGCTGTCCCATAACCTGGGCGGCATCCGTACCGGCCGTGCTCACCCCAGCATCCTGGAGAGCGTGAAAGTACCGGCCTGGGGCAGCGAAATGCCGCTCAACCAGGTGGCTTCGGTTACCGTTGAAGACGCTCGAACCCTCAAGATCGTTGCGCACGACAAAGACCTGGGCAAGGCGATCGAAAAGGCCATCCTCAACTCAGACCTGGGCCTGAACCCGAGCAGTGCCGGCACCACCATTCGTGTGCCGATGCCCGCCCTGACCGAAGAAACCCGCAAGGGTTACACCAAGCAGGCCCGTGGCGTGGCCGAGGACGCGCGGGTTGCCGTGCGCAACGTGCGTCGCGATGCCCTGGCCCAGCTCAAGAAGCTGGTCAAGGACAAGGAAATCAGCGAAGACGAAGAACGCCGCGGCGCTGACGATATCCAGAAAATGACCGACAAGTACGTGGCCGAAGTCGACAAGAAGCTGGAAGAAAAAGAAAAGGACCTGATGGCCGTTTAAGGACACCGTCGTGCTCATGGAAAAGATCAAGCCGGCAGCGTCCGTGTCCGTCCCGCGACACGTGGCGATCATCATGGACGGCAATAACCGCTGGGCGAAGAAGCGCCTGCTGCCTGGCGTCGCCGGGCACAAGGCTGGCGTGGATGCTGTGCGCGCGGTGATCGAGGTGTGCGCCGAGGCGCGCGTCGAGGTGCTGACCCTGTTTGCCTTTTCCAGCGAGAACTGGCAGCGGCCTGCCGAAGAGGTCGGTGCGCTGATGGAGCTGTTTTTCACGATGCTGCGGCGGGAAGCCCGCCGCTTGAACGACAACAACATCAGCCTTCGCATCATCGGCGACCGCAGCCGTTTTCACCCCGACCTGCAGGCTGCCATGCGTGAAGCTGAAGCCCTCACCGCAGGGCCTGGTCGCTTCGTGCTACAGATCGCCGCCAATTATGGCGGGCAGTGGGATATTGCCCAGGCCGCGCAACAGCTGGCTTACCAGGTGCAGGCCGGCAAGTTGCGCCCCGAGGACATTACCCCGGCGCTGCTTCAGGGGTGCCTCGCGACAGGTGATCTGCCCTTGCCAGACCTGTGCATCCGCACCGGTGGCGAGCACAGGATCAGCAATTTCCTGCTGTGGCAGCTGGCCTACGCCGAGCTGTACTTCTCCGACCTGTACTGGCCGGACTTCAAACACGAGGCCATGCGCACGGCGCTGGCCGATTTCGCCTCCCGCCAGCGTCGCTTCGGTAAAACCAGCGAGCAGGTCGAGGCCGGAGCCCGTGCCTGATGCTTAAACAACGCATTTTGACCGCGCTGGTCCTGTTGCCTGTAGCCCTGATCGGGTTTTTCCTCCTGGACGGCGGATGGTTCGCACTGTTCATCGGTGCAGTCGTTACGTTGGGCGCATGGGAGTGGGCCCGCCTGGCCGGCTGGGAAACCCAGGCGCCGCGGGTTGGATACGCGGCAGTAGTGGCCCTGGCGCTACTGGTGTTGTATGCCTTGCCGGGCCTGGCGCCCTGGTT
Source organism: Pseudomonas sp. 3MAES_34.3B (assembly GCF_058145875.1). NCBI lineage: Bacteria > Pseudomonadati > Pseudomonadota > Gammaproteobacteria > Pseudomonadales > Pseudomonadaceae > Pseudomonas > Pseudomonas sp. 3MAES_34.3B. The sequence continues at coordinate 989,235 of NZ_CM176960.1, forward strand.
GCTTGCCCTCGCGGTCGCATGGTGGGGCGTGGCGACCTGGCTGGTAATGACCTACCCAGGCTCCACGCTGCATTGGTCCAGCGCTCCCCGTAAACTGGTCATCGGTTGGGTGGTATTGCTTCCCGCTTGGGAGGGCTTGCTGGTGCTCAAGCAATGGCCATCGGGCCTGGGCAACTGGCTGATCCTCTCGGTCATGGTGCTGGTTTGGGTGGCCGATATCGGCGCTTATTTCTCGGGCCGGGCCTTTGGCAAGCGCAAGCTGGCGCCTGCGGTCAGCCCGGGCAAAAGCTGGGCGGGCCTATACGGTGGCCTGGGTATCGCCTTGCTGGTCACGTTGATCACCGGGCTGGCTCGCGGCTGGGCTGCCGGGCAACTGATCGGTGCGCTGCTGATCGCGGCAATCGTGGTGCTGGTGTCGGTGGTGGGTGACCTTACCGAAAGCATGTTCAAGCGCCAGGCCGGGATCAAGGACAGCAGCCAGCTGTTGCCGGGCCATGGCGGCGTGCTCGATCGCATCGACAGCCTCACTGCGGCCATTCCCGTGTTTGCGGTGCTGCTGTGGCTCGCCAACTGGAGCCTGATGTGAGCGGGCGGCAGCGTATAACCGTACTGGGCGCCACCGGGTCCATAGGGCGTAGCACCCTGGATGTGGTGGCGCGCCACCCTGAACGCTACGAAGTACATGCCCTTACCGGGTACTCGCGCCTGGATGATCTGCTCGCCCTTTGCGAGCAGCACCGCCCGAAGCTGGCCGTGGTCGCCACCGCAGCCGAGGCGGGTGAATTCGCCCGGCGTTTACGCGACGCGGGGCTGGCGACCGATGTGCTGTATGGGGAAGAGGGGCTGTGCGAGGTCTCCCGGGCGAGCGAGGTGGACGCCGTGATGGCGGCCATTGTAGGCGCGGCTGGCCTGCCCCCTACACTGGCAGCGGTACGTGCCGGCAAAAAGGTACTGCTTGCCAACAAGGAAGCCCTGGTCATGTCCGGAGGCCTGTTCATGCAGGCAGTACGCGACAGTGGCGCGGTGCTGTTGCCCATCGACAGCGAGCACAACGCCATTTTTCAGTGCTTGCCTGGCAACTATGCGCAGGGGCTCGCTCAGGTGGGCGTACGGCGTATCCTGCTCACCGCTTCCGGTGGGCCCTTCCGGGAAACACCCTTGGAGGCGCTGGCAGGCGTCACGCCAGAGCAGGCCTGTGCCCATCCCAACTGGTCCATGGGGCGCAAGATTTCCGTGGATTCGGCCACAATGGCCAACAAAGGGCTGGAGCTGATCGAAGCCTGCTGGCTGTTCGATGCGCGCCCGTCCCAGGTTCAGGTCGTGGTTCACCCTCAGAGTGTCATCCATTCGCTGGTCGACTACGTTGACGGCTCGGTGCTGGCGCAGCTAGGAAATCCCGACATGCGCACGCCCATCGCCAATGCGCTGGCATGGCCCGAACGGATCGACTCCGGGGTGGCACCTCTTGACCTGTTCGCCATAGCACGGCTGGATTTCCAGGCGCCGGATGAGCAGCGCTTCCCTTGCCTGAGGCTGGCGCGCCAGGCTGCCGAAGCCGGTGGCAGCGCCCCGGCCACGCTCAATGCGGCGAACGAAGTAGCGGTCGCGGCGTTTCTCGAGCGGCGCATCCGCTACACCGAGATCGCGAGTATGATCGAAGCCGTGCTGGGCGAGTCCCCGGCCGGCCCGCTGGAAAACCTCGATGCGGTCTTCGCCGCTGATACCAGCGCCCGTCGCCTTGCCGGGCAGTGGTTGACTCGGTGGGGCCGATGAGTTCCGATTGGTGCGCCCCGGGTCTGGATAATCGCTCCCGGGCGCTGCGGAGATACCTATGAGTGCACTTTATATGCTGGTTGGCACCCTCGTAGCACTCGGGGTGCTGGTGACCTTCCACGAATTCGGCCACTTCTGGGTTGCCCGCCGGTGCGGGGTAAAGGTGCTGCGTTTCTCGGTGGGTTTCGGTACACCCTTGCTGCGCTGGAGCGATAAACAGGGCACGGAATACGTCGTGGCGGCAATTCCGCTGGGCGGTTACGTGAAGATGCTCGACGAGCGGGAAGCCGAGGTGCCCGTCGAGCAGCTTGACCAGGCCTTCAACCGCAAGCCCGTTCGTCAGCGCATTGCTATCGTTGCAGCCGGCCCTGTGGCCAATTTCCTCCTTGCCATCGCTTTTTTCTGGGTGCTGGCCATGCTTGGCAGCGAACAGGTTCGGCCGGTGATCGGTGCGGTCGAAAGCGGCAGCCTGGCGGCAAGCGCCGGTTTGCAGCCGGGGCAGGAAATCGTGGAGATCGACGGTGAGCCGGTCTCTGGCTGGTCAGGTGTGAACATGGAACTGGTCCGCCGCCTGGGCGAAACCGGCAGCCTGAACATTCGGGTCACGGGGGAGGGCGGTACCAGTGCCCACACCGTTGACCTGGTAGCCTGGCTCAAGGGTAGCGACGAGCCAGATCCCGTAAGGTCGTTGGGCATTCGGCCATGGCGGCCGGTGCTGGAGCCGGTGCTGGCCGAAATCGACCCGGAAGGGCCGGCCGGCGCCGCCGGTCTGAAGTCTGGCGATCGCCTGCTGGCGTTGGATGGGGTAGCGCTGGCGGACTGGCAGCAAGTGGTAGACGCCGTGCGTCAGCGCGCCAACCGCCAGGTGACCTTGCAGGTGCAGCGCGACGGCCAGCAGCTGGATATTCCAGTCACGCTGGCCCGCAAGGGCAAGGGTGAAGCCGCTGCGGGTTACCTGGGCGCGGGGGTAGCGCCGGTAGCGTGGCCCCCGGAAATGCTGCGCGAGATCAGCTTCGGGCCGCTCGACGGGCTGGTCGAGGGCGCTCGGCGAACCTGGGAGATGAGCGTGTTGACCCTTGATTCGCTGAAGAAAATGCTCTTTGGCGAGCTCTCGGTAAAAAACTTGAGTGGACCGATAACCATTGCTAAAGTGGCGGGCGCTTCGGCCCAGTCGGGCCTTGGGGATTTCCTGAATTTCCTGGCTTATCTCAGCATCAGCCTCGGGGTTCTCAATCTGCTACCCATTCCCGTCCTGGATGGGGGGCATCTGCTGTTTTACCTGATCGAATGGGTCAGGGGTCGTCCGGTCTCCGATCGGGTACAGGGCTGGGGGGTTCAGATCGGTATCAGTCTGGTAGTCGGCGTTATGCTGCTCGCCCTGATAAACGACCTGGGTCGGTTGTAATGAGTCGCACAATTGCGAACCTGCCGCCTATGCGGCAGTTTGTTTATTGCCCGTTGGAATAAGAAAGGACTTCATGAAACGTCTGCTGCTTACTGCGGTGCTGTCCGCACTGATGATCACCGAAGTTCACGCCGAGTCCTTCACCATCTCCGATATTCGCGTCAACGGCCTGCAGCGGGTATCCGCCGGCAGCGTCTTTGGCGCCCTGCCCCTGAACGTGGGCGAGCAGGCCGATGACCGCAAGCTGGTGGATTCCACGCGCGCGCTGTTCAAGACCGGTTTCTTCCAGGACATTCAGCTGGGCCGAGACGGCAACGTCCTGGTGATCAACGTGGTGGAGCGGCCGTCGGTCGCCAGCATCGAGATCGAAGGCAACAAGGCCATCTCCACCGAAGACCTGCTCAAGGGCCTGAAACAGTCCGGCCTGGCCGAAGGCGAGATCTTCCAGCGCGCCACGCTCGAAGGCGTGCGCAACGAGCTGCAGCGCCAGTACGTGGCCCAGGGCCGCTACTCGGCCACCGTGGACACCGAAGTGGTGACCCAGCCGCGCAACCGCGTGGGCCTGAAGATCAAGATCAACGAAGGCACGGTCGCGGCCATCCAGCACATCAACGTGGTGGGCAATACCGTCTTCTCCGAGGAAGACCTGGTCGACCTGTTCGAGCTCAAGACCACCAACTGGCTGTCGTTCTTCAAGAACGACGACAAGTATGCCCGCGAAAAACTATCCGGTGACCTTGAGCGCCTGCGCTCGTACTACCTGGACCGCGGCTACATCAACATGGACATCGCCTCCACCCAGGTGTCGATCACCCCGGACAAGAAGCACGTCTACATCACCGTGAACGTGAACGAAGGCGAGAAGTACAAGGTTCGCGACGTCAAGCTCAGCGGCGACCTCAAGGTGCCCGAGGACCAGATCCAGAACCTGCTGCTGGTCAAGCCCGGCCAGGTGTTCTCGCGCAAGGTGATGACCTCCACCTCCGACCTGATCACCCGCCGCCTGGGCAACGAGGGCTACACCTTCGCCAACGTCAACGGCGTGCCGCAGCCCCACGACGACGACCACACCGTGGACATCACCTTCATGGTGGACCCGGGCAAGCGCGCCTATGTGAACCGCGTGAACTTCCGCGGCAACACCAAGACCGAAGACGAAGTGCTGCGCCGTGAAATGCGCCAGATGGAAGGCGGCTGGGCTTCGACCTACCTGATCGACCAGTCCAAGACCCGCCTGGAGCGCCTGGGCTACTTCAAGGAAGTGAACGTCGAAACCCCGGCGGTGCCTGGCACCGACGACCAGGTGGACGTGAACTACACCGTGGAAGAACAACCGTCCGGCTCGATCACCGCCAGCGTGGGCTTCGCCCAGAGCGCGGGCCTGATCCTGGGTGGTTCGATCAGCCAGAGCAACTTCCTGGGTACCGGTAACAAGGTCAGCATTGGCCTCACCCGTTCCGAGTACCAGACCCGCTACAACTTCAGCTTCGTCGATCCGTACTACACCCCGGATGGCGTGAGCCTCGGTTACAACGCCTTCTACCGTAAAACCGACTATGACGACCTTGACGTCGACGTGGCCAGCTACGCGGTGGACAGCCTGGGTGCCGGCCTGAACTTCGGTTACCCGATCAGCGAAACCTCGCGTCTCACTTTCGGCCTTACCGTCCAGAAGGACGAGATCAACACCGGTACCTATACCGTTGGCGAGATCTACGACTTCATCGATCGGGAAGGCGACAGCTTCACCAACTTCAAGGCGTCGGTGGGCTGGTCGGATTCCACCCTGAACCGTGGCACCCTGCCAACCCGTGGGCATTCCCAGAGCCTTACCCTGGAAACCACCACACCGGGCAGCGACCTGTCATTCTACAAGCTGGACTACCGCGGCCAGCTGTTCACGCCGATCACCGAAAACTACACCATGCGTTTCCATACCGAACTGGGCTATGGCGACGGCTACGGTTCTACCGACGGCCTGCCGTTCTACGAGAACTACTACGCGGGCGGCTTCAACTCCGTGCGCGGCTTCAAGGACAGCACCCTGGGCCCGCGCAGTACCCCGGCCACCAACGACCCCGATCAGGATCCGTTGGCCTTCGGTGGCAACGTGATGATCACCGGCGGCGCGGAGATTCTCTTCCCGATGCCGTTCGTGAAGGACCAGAAGTCCTTGCGCACCTCCTTGTTCGCCGATGTGGGTAACGTCTTCGACTCTAAGTGCCAGTACTCCTCGGCAAGCTCTACCTACCCGGTGAGCACCAAGGACTGCGGTTCCATCGACTTCTCCAACATGGCCGCCTCGGTTGGCCTGGGGGTTACCTGGATCACCGCGCTGGGCCCGTTGAGCTTCAGCCTCGCCATGCCGATCAAGAAGCCCGACGAAGCCGAAACCCAGATCTTCCAATTCTCGTTGGGGCAGACGTTCTAAGCGTCTCCCCGGCCCACATACAACGAATTCGCAGGAGTTTATCGTGCGCAAGCTGACTCAACTGGTTATCGTGGCCGCGGCCATGTTCGCGACCCCCGCCTTCGCCGAAATGAAGATCGCGGTGCTCAACTATCAAATGGCGCTGCTCGAATCCGACGCCGCGAAGAAGTACGCCGTGGATGCCGAGAAGAAATTCGGCCCGCAGCTGACCAAGCTCAAGGGCCTGGAAAGCAGCGCCAAGGACATTCAGGACCGCCTGGTGAAAGGCGGCGACAAAATGCAGCAGCCTGAGCGTGAGCGCCTGGAGCTGGACTTCAAGCAAAAGGCCCGGGACTTCCAGTTCCAGTCCAAGGAGCTGAACGAAGCCAAGGCCTCGGCCGACCGCGACATGCTCAAGGTACTCAAGCCCAAGCTCGACAGCGCTGTCGAAGGCGTGATCAAGGCCGGTGGCTTCGACCTCGTGCTCGAGCGCGGCGCAGTAATCGATGTCAAACCTCAGTACGACATCACCCGTCAGGTCATCGAGCGCATGAACCAGACCAAGTGATGATGACATCGAGCCTTACCCTCGGCGACATTGCCGATACCCTGGGGGCCGAAGTCATCGGCGCCCGGGAGCACTTGATAGATGGGCTGGCCACCTTGCAGGAGGCCGGCCCTTCTCAGCTGAGCTTCCTGGCCAACCCTCAATACCGCAAGCACCTGGCGACCACTTGCGCCGGGGCGGTGCTGCTCAAGCGTGAGGATGCGCAAGGCTACGCGGGCAATGCTCTCGTAGTGCCGGATCCTTACCTGGCCTACGCGCATATTTCCCACCGCTTCGATCCCAAGCCTCGTGCGCCCGCAGGCGTGCATCCCAGCGCAGTCGTCGCCGCAGACGCCGATGTCGACCCTTCGGCAAGCGTCGGCCCGTTCGTGGTCATCGAAAGCGGTGCCGTTATCGGTGCCGGCGTTACCCTGGGGGCGCACTGCTTCATTGGCGCCCGCAGCGTGGTCGGAGAGGGCGGCTGGCTGGCGCCACGGGTGACCCTGTACCACGACGTGCGCATCGGCAAGCGTGTGGTGATTCAGTCAGGCGCGGTCATCGGCGGCGAAGGTTTTGGCTTTGCCAATGAAAAAGGCGTGTGGCAGAAAATTGCCCAGATCGGCGGCGTAACGGTCGGCGATGACGTTGAAATCGGCGTGAACACTGCGGTAGACCGCGGCGCCCTTGCAGACACCGTGATCGGCAACGGCGTAAAACTCGACAACCAGATCCAGATTGCCCACAACGTCCAGATTGGCGATCACACGGCCATGGCCGCGTGCGTGGGCATTTCGGGAAGCAGCAAGATCGGCAAGCACTGCATGCTTGCGGGCGGCGTGGGGCTGGTTGGCCATATCGAACTGTGCGACCACGTATTCGTTACCGGAATGACCATGGTCACGCGCTCCATCACCGAGCCGGGTGCATACTCCTCCGGCACCGCAATGCAGCCGGCCGCGGAATGGCGCAAGAGCGCGGCGCGCATTCGCCAGCTCGACGACATGTATCGCCGGCTGGCTCAGGCAGAAAAGCGGATTGAAGCGGTGACCCGGGCCGACGATGGGTCATCAGATGGCTGATCCCTTTTCACTATCAGCAGCGCACTACCGCTAGACTGCGCTGCTGAGGCAAGGAGTGCCGTACCCGCGGCCCACCTAGGCGGCCCCGCAGGCTTGCGCGCTCCCTCTCTTCTATACAGGCTTTCCCCCGACATGATGGACATCAACGAGATTCGCGAATACTTGCCTCATCGCTACCCTTTCCTGCTGGTGGACCGGGTGGTGGAATTGGATGTCGAGAGCCAGCGCATTCGCGCCTACAAGAATGTCAGCATCAATGAACCGTTCTTCAACGGTCATTTCCCAGCGCATCCGATCATGCCTGGGGTGCTCATCATCGAAGCAATGGCCCAGGCTGCCGGCATCCTCGGCTTCAAGATGCTGGACGTAAAGCCTGCGGACGGGACCCTGTACTACTTCGTAGGTTCGGACAAGCTGCGCTTCCGCCAGCCGGTTACCCCGGGCGACCAGCTGATCCTCGAAGCACGCTTCATCAGCTGCAAACGCCAGATCTGGAAGTTCGACTGCCAGGCCTCCGTCGATGGCAAGCCTGTGTGCTCCGCCGAAATCATCTGCGCGGAACGCAAACTATGAGCTTGATCGACCCTCGTGCAATCATCGACCCCTTGGCCGTACTGGCCGAAGGTGTCGAGGTAGGCCCGTGGTCGATCATCGGCGCAGGGGTAGAAATCGGTGAAGGCACGGTCATCGGGCCTCACGTGGTGCTGCGCGGGCCCACCCGCATCGGCCGGCACAACAAGATCTATCAGTTCTCGTCCATTGGCGAGGACACGCCTGACCTGAAATACAAAGGCGAAGCCACGCGCCTGGTCATTGGTGATCACAACGTGATCCGCGAGGGTGTAACCATCCATCGCGGTACGGTGCAGGACCGCTCCGAAACGACCATCGGGGACCATAACCTGATCATGGCCTATGCCCATGTGGGGCATGACAGCGTGATCGGCAACCACTGCATCCTGGTCAACAACACCGCGCTGGCCGGCCACGTGCACGTGGGCGATTGGGCCATCCTTTCCGGCTATACCCTCGTGCACCAGTATTGCCACATCGGCCCGCACAGCTTCTCGGGCATGGGCACGGCCATCGGCAAGGACGTCCCGGCCTTCGTGACCGTATTCGGCAACCCTGCCGAAGCGCGGGGCATGAATTTCGAAGGCATGCGTCGTCGCAATTTCAGCGACACGACCATTCACACGTTACGCAACGCCTACAAGGTGGTTTACCGCCAGGGGCTGACCATCGACCAGGCACTGGCCCGGCTTGAGGAGCCCGCGCAAGGTTGCGCGGAAGTGGCACTGTTTGTTTCGACCATCCGGGAAGCTACCCGCGGCATCACCCGCTGATGCCAGCCGAACTGTGCGTGGCGCTGGTAGCGGGCGAAGCCAGCGGCGACATCCTGGGGGCAGGCCTGATGCGTGCGCTCAAGGCTCGCCACCCGCAGGTGCGTTTCATCGGCGTGGGCGGCCCCCGGATGGAAGCCGAGGGTTTGCACTCCTACTTCCCCATGGAGCGGCTGGCCGTGATGGGGCTGGTAGAGGTGCTCGGCCGGCTGCGGGAACTGCTGGCACGCCGCAAGCAGCTGGTACAGACCCTGCTCGAAGCCCGGCCGGATGTGTTCATTGGTATAGACGCGCCGGATTTCACCCTGGCCATCGAGGCTCGGATGCACAGCGAAGGCATCAAGGCCGTGCATTACGTGAGCCCGTCGGTATGGGCGTGGCGGCAAAAGCGGGTGCTGAAGATTCGCGAAGGCTGTGACCTGATGCTTACGCTTTTCCCCTTCGAGGCCAGGTTCTACGAAGAGAAGGGCGTGCCGGTACGTTTCGTGGGCCATTCGCTGGCCGATCAGATCCCGTTGCAGGCCGATCGGGCCCAGGCCCGCCAATCACTGGGGCTTGCGCTCGAAGGGCCGGTGGTGGCGCTGATGCCAGGCAGCCGCGGCGGCGAAGTCCGTCGCCTGGGGGCACTGTTCTTCGATACGGCGCAGCGTTTGCTTGCGGCCCGCCCGGGCCTTCGCTTCGTGATGCCATGCGCCAGCCCGGAGCGCCGGGCCCAGCTGGAGGCCTTGCTTGCCGGGCGTTCGCTGCCCATCACCTTGCTCGACGGGCAGTCCCACGAAGCGCTTGCCGCCTGCGACGCGGTACTGATCGCTTCCGGGACAGCTACCCTGGAAGCACTCTTGTACAAACGACCAATGGTGGTGGCTTATCGCCTTGCCCCGTTGACCTGGTGGTTACTCAAACGTATGGTCACAAGCCCATACGTGTCCCTGCCCAACCTCCTTGCCCAGCGTGCGCTGGTCCCGGAAATCCTGCAGGACGCCGCCACGCCCGAGGCATTGGCCCAAGCCTTGCTGCCGCTGCTGGATAACCCGGGCGAGCAGACCGCAGGCTTCGATGCGATTCACCGTACGCTTCGTCAGGACGCCTCCAATCAGGCGGCGGACGCTGTGCTGCAACTGTTGGCACGCTGACCAGGAACCCCGTGATGGAACCTACACAACTGCAAATGGGCCTGGATTACACCCTGGTCGAAGAACTGGTCTGCGGCGTTGACGAAGTGGGTCGAGGCCCGCTGTGTGGTGCAGTGGTCACGGCTGCGGTCATTCTCGACCCCACCCGCCCCATCCTTGGCCTCAACGATTCGAAGAAACTCACCGAGGCCCGCCGCGAAGCCTTGTATGAAGAGATCTGCGAAAAAGCCCTGAGCTGGAGCATCGCCCGCGCAGAAGTGGACGAGATCGACAGCCTCAACATTCTGCACGCTACCATGTTGGCCATGCAGCGGGCGGTCGCGGGCCTGCATATCACCCCTCGGCTGGCATTGATCGACGGCAACCGCTGCCCCACGCTGGCGGTACCCAGCGCCGCAGTGGTCCAAGGGGATGCGAAGGTGCCGGCCATCGCCGCGGCGTCCATCCTGGCCAAGGTAAGCCGTGACCGTGAAATGACCGCTTTCGAGCTCATTTATCCTGGCTATGGCCTGGGCAGCCACAAGGGTTACGGTACACCGGCACACTTGGAGGCCCTGGCCCGGCTTGGCCCCACGCCGATCCACCGGCGTTCCTTCGCACCCGTGCGTGCCGCCTTCGAAGCGCGCGACGCGGATTTCGCCGAAGCCTGACGCGCTGTCCGGCGGCTGCATTAACAGCCAGCCGCCGCTACAATTCCCCGCTATCGTTTTTCTCGCCAACGGACCTTCCATGTCGGTTTCATTCGTACACCTTCGCCTGCACACCGAATATTCCCTGGTAGACGGGCTGGTACGGATCAAGCCGCTGGTCAAGTCGCTCACGGCGATGAACATGCCGGCGGTTGCGGTCACCGACCAGAGCAACATGTGTGCGCTGGTGAAGTTCTACAAGGCCGCCATGGGCGCCGGCATCAAGCCGATCTGCGGCACGGACCTATGGCTGGCAGGTTCAGGCGCGGATTCTCCGCTGAGCCGCATCACCTTGCTGGCCATGGACGCCCAAGGCTACCGCAACATTACCGAGTTGATTTCCCGGGGCTATATCGAAGGCCAGCGCAACGGCCTGATCATCATCGAGCGGGAATGGGTAGCCGAGGCCAGTGCCGGCGTCATCGCGCTGAGCGGCGCGAAGGAAGGCGAAATCGGCCAGTCCCTGCTGGGCAACGATCCCGGCCAGGCCGAGGCGTTGCTGCGCTACTGGATGGGCGTGTTCCCGGACCGTTTCTATGTGGAGCTTCAACGCACCAATCGGGCGGGGGATGAAGATTACCTTCACGCGGCGGTCGCCCTGGCTGACCGCCTGGGCGCGCCGTTGGTAGCGACCAACGACGTACGCTTTATCAAGGCCGAGGATTTCGACGCACACGAAACCCGCGTATGCATCGGTGAGGGGCGGGCGCTGGACGACCCGCGGCGTTCACGCAACTACAGCGACCAGCAATACCTGAAAAGCCCGGAAGAAATGGCCGAGCTGTTCAGTGACTTGCCCGATGCGCTGAGCAACTCCGTGGAAATCGCCCGCCGCTGCAATATCGAGGTCAAGCTCGGCAAGCACTTCCTGCCGGATTACCCCATCCCCGATGGTATGACCATCGACGAATATTTCCGCAAGGTCTCCTTCGACGGCCTCGAGGAACGGTTGGCCGTACTGCTGCCCCGTGAAACCACCGAGAATTACGAAGCGCGCCGCCAGGTGTACGTGGACCGGCTGAATTTCGAACTGGATATCATCATCCAGATGGGGTTCCCCGGTTACTTCCTGATCGTGATGGACTTCATCCAGTGGGCCAAGAGCAACGGCGTGCCGGTGGGCCCGGGCCGAGGGTCGGGTGCCGGCTCGCTGGTGGCGTACGTGCAGAAGATCACCGACCTGGACCCGCTGGAATACGACCTGCTGTTCGAGCGCTTCCTCAACCCCGAGCGGGTGTCGATGCCTGACTTCGACGTCGACTTCTGCATGGATGGCCGCGACCGGGTCATCGACTATGTGGCGGACAAGTACGGGCGCAACGCGGTCAGCCAGATCATCACCTTCGGTTCGATGGCGGCCAAGGCGGTGGTGCGTGACGTAGCCCGCGTGCAGGGCAAGTCCTACGGCCTGGCCGATCGCCTGTCCAAGATGATCCCTTTCGAAGTGGGCATGACCCTGGAAAAGGCCTTCGAACAGGAGGAAATGCTCCGCGATTTCCTTGCCAGCGATGAGGAAGCCGCGGAAATCTGGGCCATGGCACTCAAGCTCGAGGGCATTACCCGGAACGTGGGCAAGCATGCCGGGGGCGTGGTAATCGCGCCTACCAAGCTTACGGACTTCTCGCCCATCTATTGCGACGAAGCCGGCGACGGCCTGGTGACCCAGTTCGACAAGGACGACGTGGAAGCCGCCGGCCTGGTGAAGTTCGACTTCCTGGGCCTGCGGACCCTCACGATCATCGACTGGGCGCTGCGCACCATCAACCGTGATCGCGCCAAGGTGGACGAGGAACCGCTGGACATCGCGTTCATTCCACTGGACGACAAGCCGACCTACAGCCTGCTGCAGAAAGCCGAAACCACGGCGGTGTTCCAGCTTGAATCGCGCGGCATGAAAGAGCTGATCAAGAAGCTCAAGCCCGACTGCCTCGAAGACCTGATCGCACTGGTAGCGCTGTTCCGCCCCGGCCCGTTGCAGTCGGGCATGGTGGACGACTTCATCAACCGCAAGCACGGCCGTGCCGAGCTGGCTTACCCCCACCCGGACTACCAGTACGAAGGGCTCAAGCCCGTGCTAGCCCCCACCTACGGCATCATCCTGTATCAGGAACAGGTAATGCAGATCGCCCAGGTGATGGCGGGTTACACACTGGGTGGCGCCGACATGCTGCGCCGCGCCATGGGCAAGAAAAAGCCCGAGGAAATGGCCAAACAGCGCGGGGGGTTCATCGAAGGGTGCGCAAGCAACGGTATCGACGCGGACCTGGCCGGTAACATTTTCGACCTGGTGGAAAAGTTCGCGGGCTATGGCTTCAACAAGTCTCACTCCGCGGCCTACGGGCTTGTGTCCTACCAGACCGCGTGGCTGAAAACCCACTACCCGGCGCCGTTCATGGCGGCCGTGCTGTCGGCGGATATGCACAACACCGACAAGGTGGTCACGCTGATCGAAGAGGTACGCAGCATGAAGCTGCGCCTTGACGCGCCGGACGTGAACACCTCTGAGTTCAAGTTCACCGTGAACGACGATGGCCGTATCGTTTATGGCCTGGGCGCGATCAAGGGGGTAGGCGAAGGCCCTGTGGAAGCGATTGTCGAATCCCGCGCGGCAGGGCCCTTCAAGGACCTGTTCGACTTCTGCGCCCGGGTAGACCTCAAACGCATCAATAAGCGCACCCTTGACGCCCTGGTGCGCAGCGGTGCGCTGGACCGCCTCGGCCCGTATTTCCAGGACGAACCCAAGGCGTATCAGGCAAACATCGACCGCAACCGGGCCGTGCTGCTGGCGGCCATGGAAGAGGCGATCAAGTCGGCGGAGCAGACGGCGCGCACCCAGGACAGTGGCCACGTGGACCTGTTCGGTGGTGTGTTCGCCGATGCCGAGGCGGACGTCTATGCCAATCACGACAAGGCCCGGCCGCTGTCGCTCAAGGAGCGGCTCAAGGGGGAGAAAGACACGCTGGGCCTGTACCTCACGGGTCACCCTATCGACGAGTACGAAACGGAAATCCGCCGTTTCGCCCGCCAGCGCATCATCGACCTCAAGCCTGCCCGGGATACCCAGACCATCGCCGGCATGGTGGTGGCGCTGCGTGTGATGAAGAACAAGAAGGGCGACAAGATGGGCTTCATTACTCTGGATGACCGCTCCGGGCGAATCGAGGCGTCGCTGTTCGCCGATGCCTTCCACGGTGCCCAGGCCTTGCTGCAGACCGACACTGTAGTGGTAGTGGAAGGGGAGGTGAGTAACGACGACTTCTCCGGCGGCTTGCGGCTGCGGGTCAAGCGTGTACTGAGCATGGAAGATGCCCGTACCCAGTTGGCCGAAAGCCTGCGGATCAAGGTGGATATCAAGGCGCTGGGCGGTGACCGCATCAACTGGCTCGGTAACCTGCTGAACAAGCACCGGGGCGCTTGCCCGATTACCCTGGACTACAGTTCAAGCGAGGCGCGGGCCTTGTTGCAGTTCGGCGAAGCCTGGCGCATTGACCCGGCCGACAGCCTCATCCAGGCCTTGCGTGACCAGTTCGGACGGGAGAACGTCTTCCTGAATTATCGCTGAGCCGGGGCCACCGATCCCGCTCCGGCACGCGCTCGGGCCCAAGGGCTGCGAGCGCATTGTTTTTACATCTCGACCTCAAGGCGCCACTTACGTATGGTATGGCGCCAAACGGATCAACCGGCCGCCTGGCCGTCGACCCAAGACGGAAGCCTATGAACCCGAATTTCCTGGATTTCGAACAGCCAATCGCTGACCTGCAAGCCAAGATCGAAGAGCTGCGCCTTGTCGGCAACGACAACTCACTCAACATCAGCGATGAGATCTCTCGCCTTCAGGAAAAGAGCAGCACGCTGACCGAGAGCATCTTCGGCAACCTGACCAGCTGGCAGATCGCGCGCCTGGCACGTCACCCGCGCCGCCCTTACACGCTGGATTACATCCCGCAGATCTTCACCGAATTCGAAGAGCTGCACGGCGACCGCCATTTCTCCGATGACGCCGCTATCGTTGGCGGTACCGCCCGCCTCGAAGGCCGGCCGGTCATGGTGATCGGCCATCAGAAAGGCCGCGAAGTTCGCGAGAAGGTTCGCCGCAACTTCGGCATGCCGCGCCCCGAGGGCTACCGCAAGGCGTGCCGCCTGATGGAAATGGCCGAGCGTTTCAAGATGCCGATCCTCACCTTCATCGACACACCGGGCGCGTACCCGGGTATCGACGCCGAGGAGCGTAACCAGAGTGAAGCCATCGCCTGGAACCTTCGGGTAATGGCCCGGCTTAAAACCCCTATCATCGCCACGGTGATCGGCGAAGGGGGTTCCGGTGGCGCGCTGGCGATCGGCGTGTGCGACCAGCTCAACATGCTGCAGTACTCGACCTACTCGGTCATCTCCCCTGAAGGCTGTGCCTCCATTCTCTGGAAAACCGCCGACAAGGCGCCCGACGCCGCCGAGGCCATGGGCATCACCGCCGAGCGCCTCAAGGGCCTGGGCATCGTCGACAAGGTGATCGACGAGCCGCTGGGGGGCGCACACCGTGATGTAGCGCTGGTGTCGCAAACCCTGCGTGCCTCGCTGATCGAACAGCTGGACATGCTCAGTGGTTTCGACCTTCCGGCACTGCTCGACCGCCGCTATGAGCGGCTGATGAGCTACGGCCTGTAAGCCCTGTTGCCGTGCCAGCCCTTGGCACGGCACCCTTCGGGAGCTGCCGCGTGAACCTCGCCGAGCACTTGCTCACCCGGCTTGGCCCCTGGCGTGACGCCCCCGGGTGGGTTGTCGCGCTGTCCGGCGGGCTCGACTCTTCCGTTCTCCTGCATGCCTTGGCCGCACTGGCCGGCGCGCATGCACTGCCGCCGCTGCGGGCAATCCACGTTCACCACGGCCTGCAAGCCGTGGCCGATACCTGGCCTGCCCATTGCCAACAGCTGTGCGAACGCCTCGGTGTGCCGTTCGAGGACGTGCATGTTCAAGTAGCGCCGGGCTCAAGCGTGGAGCAGGCCGCTCGCCATGCCCGTTATGCCGCACTGGGCACCGCCCTTGGCGATCGCGAGGTGCTGCTCACCGGGCAGCACTGTGATGACCAGGCCGAAACCTTGCTGTTGCGCTTGCTGCGCGGCGCAGGCGTACGTGGCGCCGCAGCCATGCCTGCGCAACGCGCGCTGGGCAGCGGAACGCTGATACGGCCTTTGCTGGACGTGGGGCGCGATACGCTGCTGGCCTACGCCCAGGCCGCCAGCCTGGAGTGGATAGAAGACCCGTCCAACGCCGACCCTCGGTACAGCCGTAACTACCTTCGTCACCATGTGATGGGGGCGCTGCGAGCCCGTTGGCCGGCTGCCTCCGTGAACCTGGCGCGAAGCGCAGGGCATTTTGCCGAGGCGCTGAGCCTGCTCGACGAGGTTGCCGAGGAGGACCTGCGGCTGGCGCAGCAAGGCAAGCCGTTCCCCTGGCTGCCGGTGCCCTCGCTGGCGCTGGCGCCGCTGTGCAAGCTGAGTGAAGCCCGTCAGCGCAACGCTATCCGCGCTTGGCTGGCGCCGCTGAGCCGGCAGCCGGATACGAATCATTGGGCGGGCTGGGCGGTGCTCAGGGATGCCGCGCCCGATGCGGCGCCAATATGGGCATTGGCTGACGGCGCGATATACAGGGCGGTGGATCGCGTGTGGTGGGTGGCCGGCCCCTGGCGAGCGGCGCCGACCTTGCCTCCCGCCTGGGAAAAGCCCGGCCAGGCCCTGAGCTTGCCAGGCAATGGCGCGGCATATTGGCACGGCCCGCTACCGGTGGGGCAGCTCCAGATACGCTATCGCCAGGGAGGTGAACGTTTGACGGTACCCGGCCGCGGCAGCCGCGATTTGAAGCGCTTGCTGAACGAAGCGGGTGTGCCCGGCTTCGTTCGAGGGCGCTTGCCTTTGCTGTTTCTGGAGGGGCAGCTGGTTGCCGTGGCGAACCTGCCGTGGCTGTCTGTCATCCCGGGCGAACTGCGTTGGCAACCACCGACGATTGACCGGTGTTTGAGATGAAAGCCGCTTTCCGGTAGACTACCCTCCCTTCTTGATACAGCTTCTGCGCGTGCTTGTAACCGCCGGAGCTGCCGATTACCGAGCAGTCTTTGCTGGGCGATGGTTGAAATGTGTAGCAGCTCACTTGCCGGCGACATGCGCCGGTTCGTATGTATGCGTCAGTTTTTCGTACCGTGCGCGGCAAATGTCGCTGGTTGTCGGGGCCCTCGCAGGCGGGACGCTGTTCCGCGCGTCGGGCCTTCCTTCGCTTTCCCCGGCGGCTCCGACCGCTTTAACGCAGACTTCTAGGGTTTTTCATGACGCGTTACATCTTCGTCACGGGCGGTGTTGTTTCTTCATTGGGGAAAGGCATCGCCTCGGCTTCACTGGCGGCCATCCTGGAGGCGCGGGGGCTGAAGGTCACCATGCTCAAGCTGGATCCGTACATCAACGTCGATCCAGGCACCATGAGCCCCTTCCAGCATGGCGAAGTGTTCGTCACCCATGACGGCGCCGAAACCGACCTGGACCTGGGTCACTACGAGCGGTTCATCCGCACGACCATGACCCAGAACAACAACTTCACCACCGGCCGTGTGTACGAGCACGTGCTGCGCAAGGAGCGCCGTGGTGATTACCTGGGGGCGACCATTCAGGTGATCCCCCACATTACTGACGAAATCAAGCGCCGCATCATCAAGGGCGCCGGCGATGCCGACGTGGCCTTGGTGGAAATCGGCGGCACCGTCGGTGACATCGAATCCCAACCGTTCCTCGAAGCCATCCGCCAGCTGCGGGTCGAGGTCGGCGCTCGCCGCGCCATGCTGATGCACCTCACCCTGGTGCCCTACATCGCTACTGCTGGCGAAACCAAGACCAAGCCTACCCAGCATTCGGTCAAGGAGCTGCGCTCCATCGGCCTGCAACCGGACGTACTGATCTGCCGCTCCGACCATCCTGTGGATGCATCCTCGCGTCGCAAGATTGCGCTGTTCACCAACGTTGAAGAGCGTGCGGTCATCTCCCTCGAAGACGTCGACACCATCTACAAGATTCCGGGCGTGCTGCATGCCCAGGGCCTGGATGATTTCGTGGTAGAACGCTTCGGCCTGCAATGCGGCAGCGCGGACCTGGCCGAGTGGGACAAGGTCATCGACGCCAAGCTCAACCCCGAGCACGAAGTGACCATCGCCATGGTCGGCAAGTACATGGAGCTGCTGGACGCGTACAAGTCGCTGATCGAAGCGATGAGCCATGCCGGCATCCAGAACCGCACCCGGGTGAACCTGCGCTACATCGACTCCGAAGACATCGAGAACCAGGGCACCGGCCTGCTCGAAGGTGTGGATGCCATCCTGGTACCGGGCGGCTTCGGCCTGCGCGGTGTCGAGGGCAAGATCCGCGCGGTGCAATTCGCTCGTGAAAACAAGGTTCCGTACCTGGGCATCTGCCTGGGCATGCAGGTAGCGGTGATCGAGTTCGCCCGTAACGTACTGGGCTGGACCGATGCCAACTCCACCGAGTTCGAGCGCAACAGCGGCCACCCCGTGGTGGGCCTGATCACCGAATGGGCGGATTCCACCGGCGCGGTCGAAACCCGCACCGAAACGTCGGACCTGGGCGGCACCATGCGCCTTGGCGCACAGGAATGCCTGCTGGAGCCCCACTCCAAAGTACATGCCTGCTACCAGAAGGACGTGATCGTCGAGCGGCATCGCCATCGCTACGAAGTGAACAACAACCTGCTGCCGCAGCTGGTAGAGGCGGGCCTGGTGATTTCCGGCCGCTCCGGCGACGGCGCGCTGGTCGAAGTTGTGGAAGGCAAGGACCATCCGTGGTTCGTCGCCTGCCAGTTCCACCCTGAATTCACCTCTACCCCGCGCGATGGCCACCCGCTGTTCAGCGGTTTTGTAAAAGCCGCGCTCGCTCAACGGAGCCTGACGCAAAGGAACAAGGGCTGACCCATGGCACAGAAAACGATCCGCGTTGGCAACATCGAGCTGGCCAACGACAAGCCCATGGCCCTGTTCGGCGGCATGAACGTGCTGGAGTCCCGCGACCTGGCCATGAAAGTGTGCGAAGAGTACGTACGGGTGACCGACAAGCTCGGCATCCCGTATGTGTTCAAGGCCAGCTTCGACAAGGCCAACCGCTCCTCGGTCAACTCGTACCGTGGCCCGGGCATGGAGGAGGGGCTGAAGATCTTCGAAGAGATCAAGCGCACCTTCAACGTGCCGGTGATCACCGACGTGCACGAGCCGCATCAGGCCGCGCCAGTTGCAGAGGTATGTGACATCATCCAGCTGCCGGCCTTTCTGTCGCGGCAAACCGACCTGGTGGTGGCGATGGCCAAAACCAATGCCGTGATCAACATCAAGAAGGCGCAGTTCCTCGCGCCACAGGAAATGAAACACATCCTGACCAAGTGCGAGGAAGCCGGTAACGACCAGTTGGTGCTGTGCGAGCGTGGCTCGAGCTTCGGGTACAACAACCTGGTGGTCGACATGCTGGGCTTCGGCATCATGAAGCAGTTCGAGTACCCGGTGTTCTTCGACGTGACCCACGCCCTGCAGATGCCCGGTGGCCGCGCCGATTCGGCCGGTGGGCGCCGCGCCCAGGTCACCGACCTGGCCAAGGCCGGTATCAGCCAGGGCCTGGCCGGGCTGTTCCTCGAGGCGCATCCCGACCCGGACAACGCCCGCTGCGACGGTCCTTGCGCCCTGCGCCTGGACAAGCTGGAGCCGTTCCTGAGCCAGCTCAAGGCACTTGATGAACTGGTGAAGAGTTTTCCGATCATAGAGACCGCCTGATCGCGGTTTCGCCGGTCAGCAACGCCTTTCAACGCCCCGCACTGATGACAGGAGTCGCGGGGCGTGTTCCATCCCTCAGCTGCGTCGTTCTCGTCCAATCTGGAGTGTTTACAACAATGGCAAAAATCGTCGACATCAAAGGTCGTGAGGTTCTGGACTCCCGTGGTAACCCGACCGTAGAAGCTGACGTGCTTCTGGACAACGGCATCATCGGTCGCGCCTGCGCGCCGTCCGGCGCATCCACCGGTTCACGCGAAGCATTGGAGCTGCGTGATGGCGACAAGAGCCGTTACCTGGGCAAGGGCGTACTCAAGGCCGTGGCCAACATCAACGGCCCGATCCGCGATGCGCTGCTGGGCAAGGACCCGGCTGACCAGAAAGCCCTCGACCACACCATGATCGAGCTGGACGGTACCGAGAACAAAGCCAGCCTGGGCGCCAACGCCATCCTCGCGGTGTCCCTGGCTGCCGCCAAGGCCGCGGCCGAGGACCTGGACCTGCCGCTGTACGCGCACATCGCCAACCTCAATGGCACACCGGGCGTGTACTCCATGCCGGTGCCGATGATGAACATCATCAACGGCGGCGAGCATGCCGACAATAACGTCGACATCCAGGAATTCATGGTGCAGCCGGTTGGCGCGAAAAACTTCGCCGACGCGCTGCGCATGGGCGCTGAAATCTTCCACAGCCTCAAGGCCGTGCTCAAGGCTCGCGGCCTCAGCACTTCGGTGGGTGATGAGGGAGGTTTCGCACCTAACCTTGCGTCCAACGAAGACGCGCTGGGCGCTATCGCCGAAGCCGTCAAAAATGCCGGTTACACCCTCGGCACCGATGTGACCCTGGCACTGGACTGCGCCGCGAGCGAGTTCTATGAAGACGGCACCTATGACCTGGCTGGCGAAGGTCACAAGTTCGATGCCGAAGGTTTTGCCGAATACCTGAAGGGCCTGACCGAGCGCTACCCGATCATTTCGATCGAAGACGGCCTGGATGAGTCCGACTGGGCTGGCTGGAAAATTCTCACCGACAAGATCGGCGAAAAGGTGCAACTGGTCGGTGACGACCTGTTCGTGACCAACACCAAGATCCTCAAGGAAGGCATCGACAAGAAGATCGGTAACTCCATCCTGATCAAGTTCAACCAGATCGGCAGCCTGACCGAAACGCTCGAAGCCATCCAGATGGCCAAGGCCGCCGGCTACACCGCGGTCATCTCGCACCGCTCGGGCGAAACCGAAGATTCGACCATCGCCGACCTGGCCGTAGGCACTGCCGCCGGCCAGATCAAGACCGGTTCGCTGTGCCGTTCGGATCGCGTGTCCAAGTACAACCAACTGCTGCGTATCGAAGAGCAATTGGGCGAGCGCGCACCGTACCGTGGTCGCGCCGAGTTTCGCGGTTGATCAGGAAGTGGTAAAAAGGCGGCGGGCAAGGTAATACTCGGCCCTGTCGCCTTGATGGCTTCCCGATGATCGTTTCACGGCGACCGTTTCACGGCGACCGTTCACGGCGATACGGACTGCATAGGGCCTGGCGGATGCCAGGCTTTGTGCTATCTGGACTGACTTTTCACTGGATTCTTCGATGCGCAGTCCCTATTGGTTGTTTCTGGTACTCATTCTGTTGCTGGCTGGCTTGCAGCATCGGCTATGGGTGGGCACGGGCAGTTTTGCCCAGGCCGCTGACCTGAAGCAGCAGATCGCCGATCAAAAAACCGAAAACGAGCGCCTGTTCGAACGCAACCGCGTGCTGGACGCCGAAGTGCTCGAGCTTAAAAAAGGCATGGAAACCGTCGAAGAGCGTGCCCGCCATGAGCTGGGCATGGTCAAGGATGGCGAAACCCTCTACCAGATTACCCAATGACCCCGCCTGTCTCTTTCTGGGTGGTCATCCCCGCCGCCGGCGTTGGCTCGCGCATGGGGGCCGACCGCCCCAAGCAATACCTTTCATTCGCTGGCAAAACCCTGCTCGAACACACCTTGGACTGCTTCCTCGGCCACCCGGAGCTACGCGGGATGGTGGTAAGCCTTGCGGTGGACGACGCCTGGTGGCCGCAACTGGGCTGCGCTGCAAACCCCGCTGTTCACCGCGCTGCGGGCGGGCGTGAGCGCTGCGACTCGGTGCTCAATGCCTTGCTCAAGCTCAACGAACTGGGCGCTGGCAGCCGTGACTGGGTGCTGGTTCACGACGCCGCCCGGCCTAACCTGGCGGCCAGTGATCTGGAGCGCCTGCTGGCCGAACTGGCCCATGACGACGTGGGTGGCTTGCTGGCCGTGCCTGCCAAGGACACCCTCAAACGCGCGGGCGCGGACGGCCGGGTCGCCGATACCCTCGACCGAAGCGTGGTCTGGCATGCGTTCACACCGCAGATGTTCCGCCTGGGCCCCCTGCAGAGGGCGCTGGCCGATGCGCTGGTGGCCGGCGTTGCCGTGACCGACGAAGCGTCTGCCATGGAATGGGCGGGCCATGCCCCGCGTCTGATTGAAGGCCGGGCCGACAACATCAAGGTCACCCGCCCCGAAGACCTGGCCTGGCTGCGCCGCTGACCAAGGACCACCCGATCATTCTGGGACCGGGCAAGCCGCAGGCGTAGCCCGGGAATATTCCTCCCGCCCCGCCAATCCTTCCCGCAAATGCTCGATCAACCCGCGCACTTTGGGCGAGAGGTGACGCTGCTGGGGGTAGAGTGCCCACACCGCAGTGTTCGGTGGCTGGTTGGCTTCGAGCAGTGAAACCAGCGCGCCGGTACGCAGGTGCTCCAGCACGTAATAGTCCGGCAACTGGCACAAGCCCATACCCTTGAGCGCGGCGTCGAGCACGGCCTGCCCGCTGTTGCACCGCCAGGTGCCCTGCACCCGTACAACGGCCTCGCGGTTGTGTTCTTGCATCAGCCACTGATCGCTGCTGCCGATGAGGCAATTATGTCGGGAGAGCTCGGACAGGCTGTGGGGCCGGCCATAACGTTCCAGATAGCCAGGCGACGCGCAGAGATACATGCGGCGAGGGGCAAGGCGGCTGGCCACTAGCCTTGAATCCTGCAGGCGGCCCAGCCGAATCGCCAGGTCCAGCCCTTCGTCCACCAGGTCCAATGTTCGATTGGTCAATTCGATGTCTACCTGCAGCTGCGGGTAGCGGGCTTGATAATCGGTGACCAGCGGCACAATAAAGCGCTCGCCATAGGCAACCGCGCAGGTCATGCGCAGCAGGCCTTTCGGAGCGCTGGCCAGGTCGTGTACCGCGCGCATGGCCTCCTCGCGACCGTCCTGTAGCCGACGGCAGTGCTGGAGAAACGTATGGCCGGCCTCGGTCAGGCTCACCCTCCGGGTACTGCGGTAGAACAACCGCGCTTGCAAGCGTTCTTCCAACTGGGCCACTTGCCGGCTCACATGGGACGAAGACACGCCCAATGCAACCGCTGCCGCGCTGAATTGCCCGTGCTCAGCCACCGCGACGAATTCATCCAGCCCTTCCCACCGCAAAAGACCCATGATTATCCCTGAGCAGCAATAATGTTTCCCGAATGAGCCAATTATCCACAGCCGAGGCGTAGCGTACACTTTGGTTTTACCTATGCCCCCTGGAGTTCTCATGATCAAGTCCCGTGCCGCGGTCGCCTTCGAAGCGAAGAAGCCGCTGGAGATCGTTGAAGTGGATGTGGCCATGCCCAAGGCCGGTGAAGTGCTGCTGCGCGTAGTAGCCACCGGCGTTTGCCACACTGATGCCTACACCCTGTCTGGCGCGGACCCGGAAGGCATCTTCCCAAGCATCCTGGGCCATGAAGGCGGTGCTATCGTGGAAGCGGTTGGCGAAGGCGTCACATCCGTCGCCGTGGGCGATCATGTGATCCCGCTGTATACCCCCGAATGTCGCCAGTGCAAGTTCTGCCTGTCCGGCAAGACCAACCTGTGCCAAGCGATACGCGCCACCCAAGGCAAGGGCCTGATGCCAGACGGCACTACCCGCTTCGCCTATCAGGGCAAGCCATTGTTCCACTACATGGGTACGTCCACCTTCTCCGAATACACCGTATTGCCGGAAATTTCCGTGGCGCGCATTCCCAAGGAAGCGCCGCTGGAGAAGGTATGCCTGCTGGGCTGCGGCGTAACTACCGGTATCGGCGCTGTGCTTAACACCGCCAAGGTCAAGCCAGGGGATACAGTCGCCATCTTCGGCCTGGGTGGCATCGGCCTCTCGGCCATTCTGGGCGCGGTGAAGGCCAAGGCCAGCCGCATCATTGCCATCGACATCAACCCGGCCAAGTTCGAGATCGCCCGCCAACTGGGCGCCACAGACTGCATCAACCCGAAGGACTTCGATAAGCCGATCCAGGAAGTGGTGGTCGACATGACCGATGGCGGCGTGGACTTCTCCTTCGAATGCATCGGCAATGTGCAGCTGATGCGTGCCGCGCTCGAATGCTGTCACAAAGGTTGGGGCGAATCGGTGATCATCGGCGTGGCCGGGGCCGGGCAGGAGATCGCCACGCGGCCGTTCCAGCTGGTGACCGGGCGCGTATGGCGCGGCAGTGCTTTCGGTGGCGTGCGCGGCCGTACCGAACTGCCCAGCTATGTGGAAATGGCCGAGCAGGGCGAAATTCCGCTGGACACCTTCATCACCCATACCATGCCGTTGGAAGACATCAACAAGGCCTTCGACCTGATGCACGAAGGCAAGAGCATCCGCAGCGTGATTCATTTCTGAAGGTGGCGCCATGAGCCTTGAAAACCTCTCGTGCCAGAAAAGCTTCGGCGGCTGGCACAAGCGCTACAAACACCGCTCCAGTACCCTGGGGTGCGACATGGTATTTGCGGTATACCTGCCACCCCAGGCGGAATCGGGTAAAGCCCTGCCAGTGCTTTACTGGCTTTCCGGCCTGACCTGCACCGATGAAAACTTCATGCAGAAGGCCGGCGCCCAGCGCCTGGCCGCCGAGCTGGGGCTGATCATCGTGGCGCCAGATACCAGCCCGCGCGGCCAGGATGTGCCCGGCGACCCGGACGGCGCCTGGGATTTCGGACTGGGTGCGGGTTTTTACCTCAATGCAACCCAGCCGCCGTACGCGCAGCACTACCGTATGCATGACTACGTGGTGAGTGAATTGCCTGCGCTGATCGAAGCGAACTTCCCCGCCAGCGATGCCCGGTCGATCGCGGGCCACTCCATGGGCGGACATGGCGCGCTGGTGTGTGCCTTGAGAAACCCCGGCAAGTACCGTTCGATCTCGGCGTTTTCGCCCATCAGCAATCCGATGGATTGCCCGTGGGGAGAGAAGGCATTTGGGCGATACCTGGGCCAGGAGCGCAACCGCTGGCGCGAATGGGACAGCAGTGTGCTGCTGAGCCAGGCGAAGGAACAATTGCCGCTGTTGGTCGACCAGGGCGATCGCGATGATTTCCTCGCAACGCAGCTGAAACCCGAAGCGTTGCAAAAAGCGGCCGACGACGCCGGCTATCCGCTCACCCTGCGGCTGCAGCCGGGTTACGACCACAGCTATTATTTCATCGCCAGCTTCATCGATGACCACCTGCGCCACCACGCCGCGGCCCTCGGGTTGGCGTGAACCGGCGGCAACGATGCCCAAGCCCGCCTCGGCAAGGTAGAATCGCGCCCTGACTTATACAGGGCGTTTTTCTATGCGTATCGGGCACGGCTATGACGTTCACCGTTTTGGTGACGGCGATTTCATCACGCTGGGCGGGGTACGTATCCCCCATACCGCCGGGCTGATTGCCCATTCCGACGGCGATGTGCTGCTGCATGCCCTCAGCGACGCGCTGTTGGGCGCCGCCGCGCTGGGCGATATCGGCAAGCATTTTCCCGACACAGACCCGCGCTTCAAGGGCGCCGACAGCCGGGCGCTGCTGCGTCATGTGGTCGAACTGGTCCAGACAAAGGGTTGGGTGGTCGGTAACGTGGATGCCACCATCGTTGCCCAAGCGCCAAAAATGGCGCCGCATATCGAAGCCATGCGCGAGGCCATTGCGGCAGACCTTCAGGTTGCGCTCGATCAGGTGAACGTGAAGGCCACAACCACCGAGAAGCTGGGCTTCACCGGCCGCGAGGAGGGGATTGCGGTTCACGCTGTTGCCCTGTTGCTCGCCTCATGAACGAATGGGAACTGCTGGGCCCTCGCGCTTCAGGCGATGCCTTGGGCACCGCTGTGCTCAAGGCTACGGCCGAAGATTTCCAAGTCAACGAGGTGCTCGACATTCCCTTGGCCGGGGATGGTGAGCACTTGTGGCTGTGGGTAGAAAAGCGCGAGCTCAATACCGAAGAGGCGGCCCGTCGGCTGGCTCGCGCGGCTGGCGTGCCGGTAAAGATGATCAGCTACGCGGGCCTCAAGGACCGCCAGGCGCTTACCCGGCAATGGTTCAGCCTGCACCTGCCAGGCAAGGGTGAGCCAGACCTCACCAAGGCCGAAGACGCCAGCTTGCGTATCCTTCAGGCGACACGGCATCGCCGCAAGCTCCAGCGCGGCGCTCATTCGGCCAACGGCTTTTCGCTGCGCCTCACGGCCCTGATTGCAGACCGCGAGGCGATAGAGCAGCGGCTGAACCAGATCAAACAGTGCGGGGTACCCAATTATTTCGGCACCCAGCGCTTTGGCCATGACGGCGGTAACCTTGCGCACGCCCGGCACTATGCCGAAAACGCTCGCCTGCCTGAGCAGCGTAACGTGCGCTCGCGCATCCTTTCAGCCGCACGCAGTTACCTGTTCAACCAGATATTGGCCAGGCGGGTAGAGCAGGGTAACTGGAACCAGGCGCGGCCGGGCGACGTACTCGCCTTCACTGACAGCCGAAGTTTCTTCATTGCGGGCGAGGCCGAGTGCCTCGACCCGCGGCTGGATGCCCTGGACCTGCATCCCACCGGTGCGCTGTACGGCAGGGGCGTTTCCCCGGCCGGTGGCAATACGCTAGCGCTGGAGCAGGCCGTTCATGCCACCGAGGCTACCTTATGCGATTGGCTGGCCGAAGCAGGGCTGGATCACGAACGTCGCATTCTTCGACTGCCCATACGGGAGCTGTCGTGGCATTATCCCGAGCCTGACATTCTGCAACTGGATTTCATCCTGCCCACCGGATGCTTCGCCACCGTGGTGGTTCGTGAGCTGTTCGATCTGGTGCAAGCGGGGTAGACGGAAAGCCCATGCGTATCTTGATCTCCAATGACGACGGGGTCACCGCCCCAGGCATCGCCGCGCTCCATGCTGCGCTGGCGGATTTCGCCCACTGCACGGTGATTGCGCCAGACCAGGACCGCAGCGGGTGCAGTAGCGCCCTGACGATCGATCGGCCGCTGCATCCGATCACACTCGACAATGGCTTCATCAGCCTCGATGGTACCCCCGTGGATTGCGTTCACCTGGGCCTGAATGCGCTGCTCGAGGAGGATCCCGACCTGGTGGTATCCGGCATCAACCTGGGGGCAAACCTGGGTGATGACGTGATCTATTCCGGCACTGTGGCGGCTGCCCTTGAAGGGCGTTTCTCAGGGCACACATCGTTTGCCTTTTCGCTGGCCTCGCGCCAGCTCGATAATCTGCCTGCTGCGGCCTGGTACGCGCGCAAGCTGGTCGAAGCACAGGGCGAGCTGAAGCTGCCGCCGCGCACTGTGATAAACGTTAACGTGCCCAACCTTCCACTCGAGGCCATCCGTGGGATTCGGCTCACCCGCCTTGGGCACAGGGCACGCGCGGCGCGCCCAAGCCTGGTGGTAGACCCGCGAGGGAAGCCCGGCTACTGGATCGCGGCGGCCGGGGACGCGGAGGACGGTGGTGCTGGCACTGATTTCCACGCCCTGATGCAGGGCTATGTGTCGGTAACGCCTTTGCAACTCGATCGCACGTTTCATCCAGCCTTCGAAGCGCTTGGGGCCTGGCTGGAGGAGCTGCGCTGATGCGAGGGCAAGACGACTTGCTGCACCGCGGCATTGGCATGACTTCCCAGCGTACCCGTGAGCGGCTGATCCAGCGGCTGTCCGAGGAGGGCATCTGCAACCGGCAAGTGCTGGATGTGCTGCGCAAGACGCCACGTCATCTGTTTGTGGATGAGGCACTCGCGCACCGCGCCTATGAAGACACCGCGCTGCCTATCGGCAACAACCAGACGATTTCCCAGCCTTATATGGTTGCCCGCATGAGCGAGCTACTGTTGGCCGCCGGGCCATTGGACAAAGTGCTGGAAATCGGCACGGGTTCGGGGTATCAGACCGCCGTCCTTGCCCAGCTGGTTGAACGGGTCTTCTCGGTGGAGCGTATCAAAGGCCTTCAGGATCGCGCCAAGGAGCGTTTGCAGGCCCTGAACGTGCGTAATGTGGTGTTCCGCTGGGGCGATGGCTGGGAGGGATGGCCGGCGCTGGCGCCGTATAACGGGATTATCGTTACTGCGGTAGCCACCGATGTGCCCCAGGCCCTGCTGGACCAGCTGGCGCCTGGCGGCCGCATGGTCATTCCCGTGGGCGCTGGCGAGGTACAGCAACTGATGTTGATTGTCCGCGAGGAGCATGGCTTCGCCCGTCACGTGCTGGGCGCGGTTCGCTTTGTTCCGCTGCTGACCGGCCCGCTGGCCTGAGCGGCCGGGCCGCAACATGTGTTCCGGAATTCCCTCGTCCTTGGCCGGTCATAGAGGGGCTTGAGGTTCTTCGCCCATCTTTTTGTTTATCAACGCCTTTATGGGCATGGCCGGTTATCAGGCTCGGTTATACTGCCGGCCTTGTAAATCCATCATCCAAAGGGAGTAGCGGGTGAGTTCGACAGTTTCTGGTCAGTGTGTGAGTGTGCTGCGCGCCAAGCGCCTGCTCCCCGCACTGGCTATCGCGGCTTTGCTGGCCGGTTGTTCGAGCACGCCGAGCAGCGGCGTGCGAGTGGTCGACCGCGCGGCAGCCACGCCCCAGCGCCCTCAGACAACCACCGGTCAATATGTGGTCAAGCGCGGCGACACCTTGTACTCCATAGCATTTCGCTACGGCTGGGACTACAAGGCCTTGGGAGCGCGCAATAATATCCCGGCCCCCTATACCATTCGTCCGGGCCAGGTGCTGCGCTTCGATGGCCAGGCCGGTAGCCCAGCGGTGGCAAGCGCGCCTGCGCCCACCATCGTGACACGAAGCAACTCCACGTCATCCTCCAGCACAACTACGATCATACGACGCCCGGTTGTGGCACCCGCAGCGGTTACTCCGGGTGTTTCGAGCCCAGACAGCGCCTCTGCCACCGCGCCTGTGAGCACGCCAGTGCCTGCTGGCGAAGTAGTGGCGGGAGGTTGGACCTGGCCGGCGAATGGCGTTTTGATAGGCAAATTCGCTTCAAACGGTAGTTTGAATAAAGGAATTGATATCGCAGGGGATTTGGGACAGCCTGTTTTCGCTGCGTCTGATGGATCCGTGGTGTACGCCGGAAGTGGATTACGGGGCTACGGCGAGTTGGTGATCATCAAACACAGTGACACCTACGTGAGTGCTTACGGTCATAACCGTAGGCTACTGGTTCGGGAGGGGCAGCAAGTCAAGGCCGGGCAGACGATTGCCGAAATGGGCTCCACGGGTACCGACCGGGTGAAACTTCACTTCGAAATTCGCCGTCAGGGCAAGCCGGTAGACCCCATGCAGTTTCTGCCACGACGTTGAACAACGCTGCAGCCTGTCACTGACCACGTAGTGGGGACAGGCTCCTGCGCAGCCATGGAAACCAGGCGCGCTTGGGCTTGAGGTCGAACTCGCAAAGGGACTATAACAATGGCTCTTAACAGAGAAGCGCCGGAGTTTGACATCGACGATGAGGTGCTTTTGGTAGAAACCGGCATCGTCCTTGATTCGGCGGTCGATGAGGACGCCCCGCTGGCAGCGGTACGCTCCAAGGCCAGGCAATCTTCTGCGCTCAAGCAGCACAAGTACATCGACTACACCCGTGCGCTTGATGCCACTCAGCTTTATCTGAACGAAATCGGCTTTTCCCCGCTGCTCTCTCCCGAGGAAGAAGTTCACTTCGCGCGCTTGTCCCAGAAGGGCGACCCCGCCGGCCGCAAGCGGATGATCGAAAGCAACCTGCGCCTGGTCGTGAAAATCGCCCGCCGTTACGTGAATCGCGGCCTGTCGCTGCTCGACCTTATCGAGGAAGGCAACCTGGGGCTTATCCGGGCTGTCGAGAAATTCGATCCCGAACGTGGCTTCCGCTTCTCCACTTACGCCACCTGGTGGATTCGGCAAACCATCGAACGCGCGATCATGAACCAGACCCGCACGATCCGCTTGCCGATCCATGTGGTCAAGGAACTCAACGTCTACCTGCGGGCCGCCCGCGAGCTCACTCAGAAGCTCGATCATGAGCCGTCCCCTGAAGAGATAGCCGCACTGCTCGAGAAGCCTGTATGCGAGGTGAAACGCATGCTGGGGCTGAACGAGCGAGTGTCTTCGGTCGATGTTTCCCTCGGGCCGGATTCCGACAAAACACTGCTTGATACCCTGACCGATGATCGGCCCACCGACCCTTGCGAACTGTTGCAAGACGATGACCTGTCACAGAGCATCGATCAGTGGCTGTCCGAGCTGACCGACAAGCAACGTGAGGTAGTTGTGCGCCGCTTCGGCTTGCGTGGCCATGAAAGCAGCACGCTGGAAGACGTAGGGCTCGAAATCGGGCTTACCCGCGAGCGTGTGCGGCAGATCCAGGTAGAGGGCCTCAAGCGTTTGCGCGAGATTCTCGAACGCAATGGCCTGTCGAGTGAATCACTGTTCCAGTGACCCCAACACCGCCAAGAGAGCCCCGCCCTGCGGGGCTTTTCTTTGACCGCATTTCTTGAGCCTTGGATGTCTCAACAAAGCGTAGGAAAAAGCTTACGCGTTGCGTGAGAAAATAGCGTTTGGCTGTGTGAAAAAATTCCTTGGCACGCCAGTAAAAATGCTAAGCCACTGAATTTTCGAGGTTTTTTAGATGTAATAGGTCAGAAACGACTTTTCTTGAAAAAACCCTTGGGTTGTTCGCCGTTTCGAAAAGCCTATTATTTGAACTGTGTCCACGGACAGACACAGGCTTCCAGGGACGGTCGCCAGGACATCGCATGACGCGATTCATCAGGATGATGAAAAGGAAATACAGGGACCAAGGAAGACAATACGGGGGGGCTTATACCCCCCTTTTTTATTGCCGCGAAAAAAGCGGGCCGGCTGTCAGGCTACGCCTCTCAGCGCTCCAGATCCTTGATCTTGCCTTTTACGCCATCGAACTCTTCCGCTTCCGGCAGGGCATCCTTACGCTCGGTGATGTTCGGCCACACCTCCGCCAGCTCGGCGTTCAACGCAATGAATTCCTGCATGTCATCCGGGACCTCGTCTTCGGAGAAGATCGCCTGGGCCGGGCATTCAGGCTCACAGAGCGCGCAGTCGATGCATTCATCGGGATGAATGACCAGGAAGTTCGGGCCTTCGTAAAAGCAGTCCACCGGACACACTTCTACGCAGTCGGTGTACTTGCACTTGATGCAGTTGTCGGTGACGACGAAGGTCATTTCAAATTCTCTCCTCAGGCGGCTGGCGCGGGCCCCACGGGAAGGGCCCGGCAGGTTCGGGGCTGGCCTGGTGTTCCAGGCTGATGGTCACAGGTGTGCCTCGCGGACCCTGCGGGACCTTGAAGGCCCCAGTCTCTAGGGTGGACTTCCCAAACCGCGCGGGATTCTATCAGCTTGCGGGCCTTGGCGTTAGACCCGCTGTTTCAATGTGTAGAGCAGTTCGAGCGCCGCACGGGGCGTCATGTTATCGAGGTCGGCCTTGGCCAGGTCATCCAGCACCGGGTGGGGCAGCTGGGCAAAGAGGTCGCTCTGGTGCGGCACCTGCGGCGTGCCCGGTCGAACGGGGTTCACTTCGCGGGGCAGGCTGGCGGTTTCAAGGCGGCCGAGATGTTCCTTCGCCCGCTCGATGACCGGCCCCGGCACGCCTGCCAGCTGCGCCACGGCCAGGCCATAGCTTTGGCTCGCCGGCCCCGGCAGCACATGGTGAAGGAACACGATGCGCTCGTTGTGCTCGGTAGCGTTCAAATGAACGTTCGCGACCACCGGCTCGCTCTCTGGCAACACCGTGAGCTCGAAGTAATGCGTCGCGAACAGGGTGAACGCCTTGAGGTGTGCCAGCCGTTCGGCCGCAGCCCATGCCAGGGAAAGCCCGTCGAACGTGCTGGTGCCCCGTCCCACTTCGTCCATCAGCACCAGGCTTGCGTGGGTAGCGTTATGCAGAATGTTCGCGGTTTCGCTCATTTCCACCATGAAGGTGGACCGTCCGCCCGCCAAGTCATCGCTGGACCCGATGCGGGTGAAAATGCGGTCCACCAGGGACAGCTCACAGCGAGCGGCGGGGACGAATGCGCCGATATGCGCCAGCAGCACGATCAGCGCGGTCTGGCGCATGTAGGTCGACTTGCCGCCCATGTTTGGCCCGGTGATCACCAACATGCGCGTATGGTCGTTCAGGCTCAGGTCATTGGCCACGAACGGCGTGGTAAGCACCTGCTCCACCACAGGGTGGCGGCCTTGCTCGATCCGGATAGAAGGCTCGTCCACGAAAGTGGGGCAGTTCAGGTCCAGGGTCAGCGCGCGCTCGCCCAGGTTGCTCAACACATCCAGCTCCGCGAGCGCGGCGGCGGTGTCCTGCAGCGGCGCAAGGTGGCTGATGAGTGTTTCCAGCAACGCTTCATAGAGCATTTTCTCCCGCGCCAGGGCACGGGTTTTCGCTGACAGGGCCTTGTCTTCGAACGCCTTGAGTTCAGGAGTAATGAAGCGCTCGGCGCCTTTGAGGGTTTGCCGCCGGATGTAGTCGCCAGGCGCCTGTTCAGCCTGCTTGCTGGGCAGTTCGATGAAATAGCCATGCACACGGTTGTAGCCGACCTTGAGGTTGGCAAGGCCGGTGCGGGCCTTTTCACGGGCTTCGAGGTCGATAAGGAACTGCCCGGCGTTTTCGCTGAGCGACAGCAGCTCGTCGAGTTCGGCGTCATAGCCGACCTTCAGTACGCCGCCGTCGCGAATGACCGCGGGAGGTGTATCAATGATCGCCCGCTCCAGCAGCGAAGCCAGCTCTGGATAAGTACCGGCGATGGTCGCCAGTTGGGCCAGATGCGGAGCCTCGAGGTCGGCCAGGTGGTTCTGTAGTTCAGGGAGCGCCGCCAAGGCATCCCGCAGGCGTGCCAGGTCGCGAGGGCGCGCGTTGCGCAGGCCGATACGGGCCAGAATGCGCTCCAGGTCTCCAATGGCCTTCAGCTGGGGCTGCAGCCCTTCGAAGCGATAGCCTTCCAGCAAGCACCGAATGGACGCCTGGCGGGCATTGAGAATCTTCAGGTCCCGCAGCGGACGGTTGAGCCAGCGCGCCAGCAGGCGGCTGCCCATGGCGGTCTGGCAACGGTCCAGCACGGATTGCAAGGTGTTGTCGCGCCCACCACTGAGGTTCACGTCCAGCTCGAGGTTGCGACGGGTGGCGGCGTCCAGCACCACGGTGTCATCCAACCGCTCGTGGCGCAGGCTGCGCAAATGGGGCAGGGCGGTGCGCTGGGTTTCCCGGGCGTAGGCCAGCAGGCAACCGGCCGCACTGATCGCGAGGGTAAGCTGTTCGCAGCCGAAGCCTTTGAGGTCCTGCGTGCCGAACTGCTGACACAACAGCTTGCGCGCGGTGTCGCGTTCGAATTCCCAGGGCGGCCTGCGGCGCGAGCCTCGGCGCTTTTCGGCCGGCAAGCCCTGCGGCCAGTCGTCCGGAATCAAGAGTTCTACCGGGTTGATGCGCTCGAGCTCGGCGAGCAGGTGCTCCCAGCCTTTGAGCTCCTGGACGATGAACTGCCCGCTGGTGATGTCCAGCACCGCCAGGCCAAACAGCCGCTCATCACCGAGCAAGGCCGCGATCAGGTTGTCACGGCGCTCATCGAGCAGGGCTTCATCGCTGACCGTTCCGGGGGTAATGATGCGCACGACCTGGCGTTCCACCGGGCCCTTGCTGGTGGCGGGGTCGCCGATCTGTTCGCAGATCACTACTGATTCGCCTAACTTCACCAGCTTGGCCAGGTACCCTTCGGCGGCGTGATAAGGGATGCCACACATGGGGATGGACTGCCCAGCCGACTGGCCCCGGGCGGTGAGCGTGATATCCAGCAGCCTGGCCGCTTTCTTCGCATCTTCGTAGAAGATTTCGTAGAAATCACCCATGCGGTAGAACATGAGCTGGTCCGGATGCTGGTTTTTCAGCTTCCAGTATTGCTGCATCATCGGGGTGTGATTGGACAGTTCAGACATTCAGGGGCTTTGCTCGGCTGTCGTGTAACAGAGGACGAAAGCCGGCAATGGTACAGGGATTTTCCGTGCTGCCAAACGTGCTGCGCCTGCGGTTGAACAGTGATTCATCGTTCAAGTGCATGTGATCGTGGCAGAACGAGTGGCCTGAAATCCCCCGTTGCCTATCGACGATGGACAGCAGGGCGGTTCCGTCGGAAAGTCTACCCCCGGCCGAACGTTGCGCGGCCAGTCAAACCAGATGAACGAGGAGTTTCCATGGATGACATCACTCATCTCGCCACTGCCCTGGGGAGCCGGCTTCAAGCGTTGGGCGCGACCGTTACCACGGCAGAGTCCTGTACCGGTGGTGGCATTGCCGAGGCGATCACTCGCGTCGCCGGCAGCTCTGGCTGGTTCGAGGCCGGCTACGTGACCTACTCCAACCGTCAGAAGCATTTGCAACTCCAGGTACCTGAAGCGTTGTTCGCCGATGTAGGTGCAGTGAGCGAGGAGGTTGTGGTGGCCATGGCCCTCGGCGCGGCGCGCCAGGCCCAAGCGCGGTTTTCCGTGGCGGTAAGCGGCGTGGCGGGCCCTGGAGGCGGCTCGGCGGACAAGCCGGTAGGCACTGTGTGGCTGGCGTGGGCGGATGGCGATCGCACCTTTACCGAACGCAAGCAGTTCGATGGTGATCGACATAGTGTGAGGCAACAAACGGTGGTGGCCGCGCTGCAGGGGCTGGCCGCATTGGCCGCTGGAGAAAAACCCGGGCAGGGGTAGGCGATCCGCCGAAGGTATGGAATAATACTGTCTACTTATACAGTTATTGGCCCGCTCAGGTCGCGCACCGCGCGCTGTCGGCCCTATCGAAATCGAAATCGTGAGGACATCAATGGACGACAACAAGAAGCGTGCCTTGGCTGCGGCCCTGGGTCAAATCGAGCGTCAATTCGGTAAGGGTGCCGTCATGCGCATGGGTGACCATGAGCGTTCGGCCATTCCTGCCATCTCGACCGGCTCGCTGGGGCTCGACATCGCGCTGGGCATCGGCGGTCTCCCAAAAGGCCGTATCGTTGAAATCTATGGCCCGGAATCCTCGGGTAAAACCACGCTTACCCTGTCTGTGATCGCCCAGGCTCAACGCAGCGGGGCAACCTGTGCGTTCGTTGACGCCGAGCACGCGCTGGACCCTGAATACGCCGGCAAGCTGGGCGTGAATGTCGATGACCTGCTGGTTTCCCAGCCGGACACCGGTGAGCAGGCGCTGGAAATCACCGACATGCTGGTGCGCTCCAACGCGGTGGACGTGATCATCGTCGACTCCGTGGCGGCACTGGTGCCGAAGGCCGAGATCGAAGGCGAAATGGGCGACATGCACGTAGGCCTTCAAGCCCGCTTGATGTCCCAGGCCCTGCGCAAGATCACCGGTAACATCAAGACCGCCAATTGCCTGGTGATCTTCATCAACCAGATCCGGATGAAAATCGGTGTGATGTTCGGTAGCCCGGAAACCACCACCGGCGGTAACGCGCTCAAGTTCTACGCCTCGGTTCGCCTGGATATCCGTCGTACCGGTTCGGTGAAGGAAGGTGACGACATCGTGGGTAGCGAAACCCGGGTGAAGGTCGTCAAGAACAAGGTTTCGCCTCCGTTCCGTCAAGCTGAATTCCAGATCCTTTATGGCAAAGGTATTTACCTGAACGGCGAAATCATCGACCTCGGCGTAGCCAATGGCTTCGTCGACAAATCCGGTGCATGGTACGCCTATCAGGGCAACAAGATCGGCCAGGGCAAGGCAAACGCCGCCAAGTACCTGGAAGAGAACCCAGAGGTCAAGGCCGCGCTGGAGAAGCAGATCCGCGACAAGTTGCTCAACAGCGGCGCAGCCGCGGATGCGAAAGACGCGAAAGACACGAAAGACGCCAAGGATGCCAAGGATGTGAAAAAAGGCGCCTTGGCCCCTGACGAAGTTGTAGACGCCGACAGCGACCTGTAATTGGACGTTTACCTTCACCTGGTCATGGTCAACGGCCGGCATTCCCCATGCCGGCCGTAGTGCTTGATACCCCCGTCGCCGTTCGCCGCTCTGCAATGGATTTGCTGGCCAGGCGGGAGCACGGGCGAGTAGAGCTGGAACGCAAACTCCGCCAGCGGGGCGCGCCTCCCGAGTTGATCGCGTCGGAACTGGACCGCTTGGCCGAGGAAGGGTTGTTGTCCGAGGCCCGGTATCTTGAGAGCTTTATCAATTACCGGGCACGTTCAGGCTACGGGCCGGCGCGTATTCGCGAGGATCTGACCCAGCGAGGGTTGCAGCGCGCTGATGTAGATCAGGCACTGCGTGTTTGCGGGATGGACTGGGGGTCACTGCTTCGCGACGTGTGGGAGCGCAAGTTTGCTGCACAATTGCCAACCGACCCAAAGGAACGCGCCCGCCAGACGCGCTTTTTGCTCTACCGGGGTTACCCGATGGATATGGTGGGGCGGCTGCTTAGCGGAAGGGATTAGCCCTACCGCACCTGCCCGTCGATTCTGCTCTATGGCATTCGCGGGCTGTGCCCGCTCCTACTCTTTCGGTGGTCCGGCCCAGTGCTCGGGCTGGTTGATGAAGTCCACCAGTTCCCGCAAACGCCCCTGGTTTCTCCCTGTAAACGCAAAGGCCAGCCGAGCCAGGTGAGCCAGTTCCGGCTCATCAGCGCTTTCAGGTGCGACAGTGTGTTGCTCGAACGTGCCGCCCAGTTTCAGATCCGGGAATGCTTCCTCCATTTTTGCCAGTGCAGCACTGCTTAGCGGGTGCCGCATGCGTACGATGAAGGTAGTGCCCAGCCAGCGGGTGGAGTGGAAATTGGCGTAGAACCGGCGTAT
Organism: Pseudomonas sp. 3MAES_34.3B; assembly: GCF_058145875.1. NCBI lineage: Bacteria > Pseudomonadati > Pseudomonadota > Gammaproteobacteria > Pseudomonadales > Pseudomonadaceae > Pseudomonas > Pseudomonas sp. 3MAES_34.3B. The sequence continues at coordinate 1,025,522 of NZ_CM176960.1, forward strand.
TTCATCCACCGCGTCCTGAGGGTTGTACACCAACCGCATCAGCTTCAGGTCGCTTGGCAGAATGTAGTGGTTGGCTTCCAGCTCTTCTTTCATGAAGCGAAGGGCACCCTCCCAGAAGGTGCCGCCCGGTGCGTCCAGCAATACCACGGGCACCAGCGGGCTTTTGCCGGTTTGTACCAGCGTGAGCACCTCCAATGCCTCGTCCAGCGTACCGAAACCGCCAGGGCAGAGCACGATGGCATCGGCTTCCTTCACGAAAAACAGCTTGCGCACGAAGAAGAAATGAAACGACAACAGGCGATCCGAGCCCTCGATCGTCGCGTTGGCGTGCTGCTCGAAAGGCAGCGTGATATTGAAGCCCAGGCTGTGTTCCCGTCCGGCACCTTCATGCGCGGCAGCCATGATGCCGCCGCCACCACCGGTGATAACCATCAGGTTTTCGCGGGCCAACGCTTCGCCGAGCGCGCGGGTGAGGGCGTAAACAGGATGTTCCCTGGGCGTGCGCGCCGAGCCGAACACGGTGACCTTGCGCCGACCTTTGTGGGTATGCAGGGCGCGAAACGCATGATCCAGCTCCCTGAGGGTCTGCAGGGTGATCTTGGCGTCCCAGCGGTTGCGATCTTCGTGGGCCATACGTAACACGGTGAGCAGCATATCGCGGTACAGCGGCAAGTTGCGGCTGTTGGGAGCCAGCTGCGAGAGCTGCGCTTCCACCTGATCAAGCAGGTCACGGCCATGCACGGAAAAATGCTCGGTCAGGTTCTGGTTGGGGTGATATGGCATGCAACCTCTCCGTCACAGCAGGGTAGGCGCGGCTGTAGTGCCCGCACCTGGCCAGGAAAGCAGGTCAGGGTTTCATGCCGCAGTCGGCGGCGGTGTAGCGGTGCGTCGCTACAGGTTTCTTCGTCTTGTTTTCAGTAAATTCATAGCGCATCACGGCCCCACGCGCCATCAGTTGCCGATAACCCTCGTTGCGGCACACGCTGGCGCCCAGTTGCAGGTAAACCTCTTGAGGGTTATCGCGCATTTTCGCCGCATGGCTGGGGCGCACGGCCAGGTGGTCAATCAGCTCATTACCCTTGACGGTATAGCCCTGGTCGAGGATGTCCTCGTTGATTGCCCGCGGTGTGCCCACACTGCTTTCCTTGGCTACTTTCTCGAGCGTTTTGGTCAGCTCATAGTCTTGTAGCGAAGCTGCCTGAGCGATGCCCAGGGGCAGCGCAAGAAGCAGGGAAACAGCGATGGTGAAGCGTGGCATGAAACCTCCTCGATCTGATGGCGCCCTCGGCGCGAGCCTGTTGGACCGGCTGCGCCCGCCCGTGTTCCGGACGGCAGGCGGTGGGGAGTATAACCGCTGCGGGTAGCGCCGTACCCTTGGGCCGGGTGGTAGAATGCGTGCTTTATCCTGCCTGGCCGTCTCATGTCCCATGCCGTTTTTCGCCTGCGCGCCGAGCGCCTGGCGCGCAGTACCCGGCCCTTCATTGCCAGAGGCTCGAAAAGCCCCCGTTGCCCGCGGTGCCGGGTGCTACCCAGCCATTGCCTCTGCGCGTTACAGCCTCAAGCGTCCAGTAACGCGGCGGTATGCCTGCTGATGCACGACGTGGAGGCGTTGAAGCCCACCAATACCGGCTGGCTGATCGCAGACGTGATCCCGGATACCTTTGCCTTTGGTTGGCAGCGAACCCATGTGGCGCCGGCACTATTGGCCCTGCTCGAAGACCCCCGCTTCGAGCCCTACCTGGTGTTTCCAGGCGAGTTCGTACAGCCACCGGGCCGGGTGGTGAACACCGTAGCAACGTCGTCCGGCAAGCGGCCCCTGTTCATTCTGTTGGATGCGACCTGGACCGAAGCCCGCAAGATGTTCCGCAAAAGCCCGTACCTGGACCGGTTTCCGGTGCTGAGCCTGGCGCCCGAGGAAATCTCTCGCTATCGACTGCGCCGTTCCCGAAGGGACGATCATTTCTGTACCGCGGAGGTCGCCGCCATGTGCCTGGGGCTGGCCGGAGAAACCGCTGCGGCGCAGGCCCTGGACACTTGGCTCGACCTGTTCAGCAGCCACTACCTGGCGGCCAAGCGCGGCCTGCCGCGGCCGCAGCTCGCCGACCCTCAGGCCAGCGCAGCCTTGGCCCTTGAAGGCCACAGCTGCGCCACCAGCATGCCGGCAAGCATTACCGCGCAGCCGAGATAACCTCTCGGCGTCAGCACCTCGCCCAGGAACAGCGTGGCGGCGATTGCTGCAAACACGGCTTCGAGCGAGAAAATGATCGCGGCATGAGAAGTGATGGCGTGCCGCTGGGCAATCACTTGCAAGGTGTAGCCGAGTGCGGCCGCGACCATACCTCCGTACGCAACGGCGGGGATGGCATCTACCATGGCCTGAGCGTGGAAGGGCTCGAAGACCACGGCCAGCGCAAGGCTGACCAGGGCGCAGACCACGAACTGGATGAACGCCAGGCGGATCACGTCGTGCCGGCTGGCAAAATGCCCCACCAGCAATACATGCCCCGCCCATACAAAGGCGCCTGCCAGCTGCAGCCAGTCGCCGGGCGCGACTTCGAAATGCTCGTTCACGCTCAGCAGGTACATCCCGATCACCGCCAGGCAAGCGCCCAGCCAAGTGCCGGCGCCGGTAGCGTGGCCGAGAAACAGGCCCACTACCGGTACTACAATCACATACAAGCCAGTGATGAATCCGGCGTTGGTCACGGTGGTGAACTGCAGGCCGAATTGCTGCAGGTTGATGCCCAGCGCAAGCGCCAGGCCCATGGCGATGCCCGCAGCCCACTGACCTCGGGTTGCCGCTTGAGGCGCGCGGCGGGTGCGCCAATACAGCAGCGGAAGCAGGCACAGCGAACCCAGGGCGAAGCGCAGCCCGGTGTACAGGAACGGCCCGACATGCTCCATGCCGGCGGTTTGCGCAACGAAGCCAGACCCCCAGATCATCGCGGTAAGCAGCATCAACAGGTCGGCGCGCAGGGCTTGGCGGTGCATTCATTCACTCCATGAATATTCTGGGGGCGAAACTGTGCCCCAATGCAGGCAACTTGACCACCCCTGCCGGTCTGGGCATGCTTGGCGCCGGTTTGGTTGCGGCAGATCGTCACGCCTGTGATGGCCGCCTGGCCGTACCTTGCTCGTTCACACAGGATTTAGCTGATGGCCAGCCACGACATTCTCATCGCCGATGACCATCCGCTCTTTCGCAGTGCCTTGCGCCAGGCATTGACCTTGGGCCCGGGGGCCGAGACGAAGGTTTCTGAAGCCGAAAGTATCGCTGAGCTCGAGGCCCGGCTTGCCCAGAAGGATGACTGGGACCTGGTACTGCTTGACCTGAACATGCCCGGGGCCTATGGATTTTCCGGCCTGGTGTTGCTGCGAGGGCAATACCCGCAGGTGCCCGTGGTGATGATTTCTGCCCAGGACGAGCCCGCCGTGGTGGTCCGCGCCAGGGAGTTCGGCGCCAGCGGCTTCATTCCCAAGTCCAGCCCGCTGGAAACGATCCAGGCCGCGGTCCGCGCCGTATTGGAGGGGGATGACTGGTGGCCACCGCAAGCCTTCGAGCCCGTGGAAGTCAGCGCTCAGGCGCGGGAAGCAGGGGAGGGGCTGGCCAGCCTCACGCCGCAACAGTTCCGAGTGTTGACTATGGTGTGCGAGGGGCTGCTGAATAAGCAGATCGCCTTCGAGCTGAGCGTTTCGGAAGCCACCGTCAAGGCCCATGTCACGGCGATCTTCCGTAAGCTTGGCGTACGTACGCGAACCCAGGCGGCGCTCCTGCTTCAGCAACTGGCGTCGGTCAGCGGCAACTGAGGCGTCGGGTAGCTGCAACTGCGAGGCTGATCGGGTAAGGTGCAGCACCGCAACCGTAGGGCCCGTTCATGTCACCTTTCAAAGGCCACAGTGGCTTCAAACGCATGGTTAACGCAGCCGGTTATTCGATGGCCGGGCTGAAAGCCGCCTTCGTCGGCGAGGCCGCGTTCCGCCAGCTTGTCTTGCTCAACGCAGTGCTCGTTCCATTGAGCTTTTTTCTACCGGTAAGCCGGGTAGAGCATGCTGTGCTGGTGCTTGCGTGCCTGCTGGCACTGATCGTGGAGTTGGTAAACTCGGCGATCGAAGCCACCGTTGACCGTATATCGCTGGAGCGCCATCCGCTGTCCAAAAACGCCAAGGACATGGGCAGCGCCGCGCAATTCGTGGCGCTCACGCTTATTGCCCTGGTGTGGGGCATCATTCTGCTTTAAGCCACCGGGCGCAGCACAATCTCGTCACTGCGGCGCACGCCAGCGGTAAACGTGCGGCACAGCTCAAGGAATTCCCGCATCGCGCAGGTCTGGTACTTCTGTTTATGCCAGATAAAGAAGAACTGCCGGGACAGGTCCAGTTCCGGCGTGGCGATGTACACCAGGCTGCCGCGCCGCACCGCATCGCGAAGGGCCAGGCGGGACACGCAGCCAATACCCAGCCCGGACTCCACCGCACGTTTGATGGCTTCGGTGTGCTCCAGCTCCAGACGCACGTTGAGCAGCGAGCGGTGGTGTCGCATGGCCTGGTCGAAGGTGAGGCGGGTGCCAGACCCCTGTTCGCGCAAAATCCAGGCTTCTTGCACCAATTCCTCCAGGCTCGCTTCGCCCTTGGCCGCCAGTGGATGAGAGGGTGAACAGAACACCGCGAGCTCGTCTTCTACCCACGGGTGGACCGCTATGTCGCCATGGTGGCAGTCGCCTTCGATCAAGCCCAGGTCCAGCTCATGCTGGGCCACCTGTTGCACGATATGCGCGGTATTGTGTACGTGCAGTTTCACCTGGCTTTCCGGGTGACGCTGCATGAAGCTGCCGATCAGCAGTGTGGCCAGGTAGTTACCGATGGTGAGCGTGGCACCCACTGCCAGCGAGCCGAAGCCAGACTTGCCGTTAAGCAGGTCTTCGATCTCCTTGGCTTGGTCGAGCAGCGCAACCGCCTTGGGCAGAAGCTGATGGCCGAGCGCGTTCAAGCTCAGGCGTTTGCCGGCACGGTCGAACAGCTGGCAGCTCGATTGCCGCTCCAGCTCGGTGATAGAGGTGCTGGCTGCGGATTGCGAAAGGGCCAGCAACGACGCAGCGCGAGACACGCTCTCCTGTTGGGCAACGGCAACGAAAACCTGTAACTGTCGAAGTGTGAATCGCATATCTATATAACCGATTAGGTATATCTTGATAATTCATTTAACAGATATTGTGGCGGGCTCTAGAATACCGCGCAATCATGCCGCAGTGTCGGCACCTGCCAGGCATGCACCTGCCAGTCAGGGTACCGAGTTTTCAGGAGCCTTTCTTCAATGAGCAACTTCAACCACGAGCGCGTGCTCAGTGTTCATCACTGGAACGATACCCTGTTCAGCTTCAAGTGCACTCGCGATCCCGGCCTTCGTTTCGAAAACGGCCAGTTCGTGATGATCGGCCTGCAGCAGCCCAACGGCCGTCCCCTGATGCGCGCGTATTCCATCGCCAGCCCGAACTGGGAAGAGCATCTGGAGTTCTTCAGCATCAAGGTGCCCGATGGCCCGCTCACCTCGCAGCTGCAGCACCTGAAGGAAGGCGACGAGGTCATCATCAGCAAGAAGCCTACCGGTACCCTGGTGCTCGACGACCTCAAGCCCGGCAAGCACCTGTACCTGCTGAGCACAGGCACTGGCCTGGCGCCGTTCATGAGTGTCATCCAGGACCCGGAAACCTACGAGCGCTTCGAGAAGGTGATCCTGGTACATGGCGTGCGCTACACCAACGAAGTGGCTTACCACGAGTTCATCACCGAGCACCTGCCGCAGAACGAATTCTTCGGCGAGGGCGTGCGTGACAAGCTGATCTACTACCCCACCGTCACCCGTGAGCCGTTCCGCAACCAGGGCCGCCTGACCGACCTGATGCGCAGCGGCAAGCTGTTCGCCGACATCGGCCTTCCGCCGATCAACCCGCAGGATGACCGCGCGATGATCTGCGGTAGCCCGAGCATGCTGGACGAGACCAGCGCGGTGCTCGACAGCTTCGGCCTGGCCGTTTCGCCGCGCATGCGCGAGCCGGGCGACTACCTGATCGAGCGAGCCTTCGTGGAGAAATAAGCCCGCGTCGTAAAAAAGCCGCTCCGCTGTGTAGGCCGAGCGGCTTTTTCATGCCTGGGCTACGACTTCCAGCACCTTGATGGTGTGAAGGTCAGGGTAATGCCAGCGCACTTCCACGTCCCACAGCTTTACTCCGTATTGGCGGCTTGGCTCGGGTACCTGATACGCGGGGCGGGGATCCTGCCCCAGGCATTGTTCGATCAGTGCCACCAGGGGCTCGCCCAGTCGCTGGCCATGCGCGTTCGCCTGCTCAAGCGCGTGCTCGTTCCATTCCACCGCCACCCCTGGGGGCGCCGCGTCAGCCAGGGTATTCACCGCGCCTGCCACCTGGTCGGCATAGGGTACGTAGGGCTTGATGTCCAGAACAGGCGTGCCATCGAGCAGGTCGATGCCGGATAGCCACAGCTTTCCCGGCTCTACCCGGTCCAGCTTCACCACAGACTGGCCTATCCCGTTGGGGCGATGCGTCGCGCGGGTGGCGAACACACCGATGCTGCGGTTGCCGCCCAGGCGCGGCGGGCGAACCTTCAACCGTGGCTGTGCTTCGAGCGCCTGGTGAAACACGAACAGCAGCCACACGTGGCTCACACCTTCCAGGCCCTGCACTGCTTCTGCGCGGTCGTAGGGCGCCAGCAGTTCCAGGCAGCCCCGGGCAGCGCTGGCCAGTGCCGGTTGCCGGGGAATAGCGAATTTTTCCTTGAAGCATGACCGCACATGACCCACGGGGCTCATTGTGTAGGACATGTCAGGGGCGCAGCCGGAGCGTCAGGCCCTTGAGGAAGTTACGCAGCAACTGGTCGCCACAAGGGCGATAGTTGTCGTGGCCGGCCTTGCGGAACAGTGCACTGAGCTCCGGCTTGGAAATGGGAAAATCGACCCGTTCGAGAATCTGGCGGATGTCGTCTTCGCGCAGTTCGAAGGCCACGCGAAGCTTTTTCAGAATATCGTTGTTGGTCACCGGCAGTTGCACAGGTTGCGGCGGGCGGCTGTCGTCCTTGCCGCGCCGATGAACCACCAGGCCGTCCAGGAAGTGGCCCAACACCGCGTCCGGGCAGCGAACGAAACCCGCTTCGTCTTCCTTCTTCAGGTAGGTGCGCACCGCTTCGATTGGCACGGCCAGGCCGCCCAGCGCGATGATGTCGATCAGCTTGCCGTCGCTGATATTGAGCATGTAGCGCAGGCCGCGCAGCACATCGTTGTGAATCATGGGTAGTCAAAAGCCCTTGAGCGTAAAAACGCATAGTGTACCTGCCGCCGCCGGCTGCTGCTCAGGCCGAGCGGGCAGGGCGCGCAACCAGGCGCAGGTGCAACAGGGGATACGGCTGGCCCATGCCATCGACTTCGCTGCGGCCGACCACTTCAAACCCCTGCCTGAAATAAAACCCCACGGCTTGCGCGTTCTGCTCGTTCACATCCAGGGCCTCGGCATTGAGGTGGTCGATGGCGTACCACAACAGCCGTTTGCCCAGCCCGCGCCCGCGATAGGGCGGGTCGATGAAGAGCATTTCTACCCTTCCCGCGGCTACGCCGGCAAACCCTGCTATTCGTTTGTTGCCATCACGGATGCAGATCAACATCACCAGGTCGAGGTAGCGCTCGAGCATGAGCGCTTTCAACTCGTTGATATAGTCGTCTGGAAGGAAGCTATGGGTAGCCCGCACTGAGGCTTCCCACACGCGGAGCAGTTCGGGATAGTCCCCGGGGCCCGGGGTACCGATGGAAAAGGGCGCTGGCATGGCTAAGGTCTCCTAGACACTTGCCAGCACCACTATAGCCCGGCTGGGCGTAGTTTTCTTGCAACCTCAGAGGGCGGTTGCCCACAGGTCGTATTCGTCTGCCTCGGTCACTCGGCACATCACCTTGTCACCCGGGCTGAGCGGCCGATCGGCTTCCACATACACATTGCCGTCGATTTCCGGCGCGTCGTAGAAGCAGCGGCCAATGGCGCCTTGCTCGTCCACTTCGTCGATCAGTACTTCGATTTCGCGGCCCACGCGGGTCTGCAGGCGTGCTGCGCTGATTGCTTGCTGATGCGCCATGAAGCGATCCCAGCGGTCCTGCTTCACGTCATCCGGCACGGCGTCGGCCAGTTCGTTGGCTGGCGCGCCTTCCACGGGGGAGTACTGGAAGCAACCGACGCGGTCCAGCTGCGCCTCGGTGAGCCACTCCAGCAGGTATTGGAAGTCTTCTTCGGTTTCGCCCGGGAAGCCGACGATGAACGTGGAACGGATGACCAGCTCCGGGCACAGCTCGCGCCAGTTCTTGATGCGCGCCAGGGTCTTGTCTTCAAAGGCCGGGCGTTTCATCAGCTTCAGCACTTTGGGGCTGGCGTGCTGGAACGGGATGTCCAGGTACGGCAGAATTTTGCCGGCCGCCATCAGTGGGATCAGCTCGTCCACATGAGGGTAGGGGTATACGTAGTGCAGGCGCACCCACACGCCCAGGGTGCTGAGCGCCTGGCAGAGTTCGGTCATGCGGGTTTTCACCGGCTGACCATTCCAGAACCCCGTGCGGTATTTCACGTCTACGCCATAGGCGCTGGTGTCTTGCGAAATGATCAACAGTTCCTTCACGCCGGCCTTCACCAGCCGCTGGGCTTCATCCAGCACATCGCCCACCGGGCGGCTGACCAGCTTGCCGCGCATGGACGGAATGATGCAGAAACTGCAGCTATGATTGCAGCCTTCGGAAATCTTCAGGTAGGCGTAGTGGCGCGGCGTGAGCTTGATGCCCTGCGGCGGTACCAGGTCGATCAGCGGGTTGTGGTCCTGGCGTGGCGGCACAACCTGGTGTACGGCGTTCACTACCTGCTCGTATTGCTGGGGGCCGCTCACGGCGAGCACGCTAGGATGCACGTCACGGATAACGCTTTCGTCCACGCCCATGCAGCCGGTCACGATCACGCGGCCGTTCTCGGCGATGGCTTCGCCGATCACTTCGAGCGATTCGGCCTTGGCACTGTCAATAAAGCCACAGGTGTTGACCACCACCACGTCGGCATCCTGGTAGGTAGGGACGACCTCGTAGCCTTCCATGCGCAGCTGGGTCAGGATCCGCTCCGAATCGACCAGGGCCTTGGGGCAGCCCAGAGAAACGAAGCCGACCTTTGGATTGGCGGCGGGCGGAGTGACAGTAGACATGACTAACCTCGGTGTGGGGCGAAGCCGTGGGTTCACCCGGTTGCGCGCTGGGCGCGTCTGATCAAAAAGTGCGCAATTCTAGCGATGCGCGCGCTTCATTGCCAGCGTTAAACGGGGGAAATGCGACCAGCGCTGCGCTATGCTTCGCCCCCTCGTGAAGCACCGGTTGCGCGCTGCAACGGGCACGAAACAAAAACACCGCTCGGCGCTCGAAGCCGGGATCAAGGGTAGCAGGAGAAGTGGATGGTTCAGGCAAGCAATGAGGCAGAGGGCGGCCATGCCGCGGCGAAGCCGCTGAGCATGCTGGTCGCGGCGGTGGGCGTGGTCTATGGCGACATCGGTACCAGCCCGTTGTACACCCTCAAGGAAGTGTTCATGGGCGGATATGGGGTCACCGTCACCCATGAGGGGGTGCTTGGCGTGCTGTCGCTTATTTTCTGGGCGCTCATCTGGGTAGTGTCGATCAAGTACGTACTGTTCGTGCTGCGCGCTGACAACCAGGGTGAAGGGGGCACCATGGCGTTGCTGTCGCTGGCACGCCGTGCGGTGGCCGGCCACCCCCGGGTAAGCTCCGTAATGGTGGCGTTCGGCCTGGTGGGGGCTGCACTGTTCTACGGCGACAGCATGATTACCCCGGCGGTGTCGGTATTGTCTGCGGTCGAGGGCCTGGAGCTGGCGTTCGACGGGGTGGAGCACTGGGTGATCCCGGTGGCGCTGGTCATCTTGATAGGCCTGTTTATCCTGCAGAAACACGGCACGGCCCGTATCGGCAAGTTGTTCGGGCCCATCATGGTGTGCTGGTTCGTGGTTCTGGCCGCGCTCGGCGTGCTGGGTATTTCCCATCATCCTGAAGTACTGCACGCCATCAACCCGATCTGGATGGTGCGTTTCTTCGCCAGCCACCCGGGCATCAGCATCGCGGTGCTGGGTGCCGTAGTGCTGGCCTTGACCGGTGCCGAGGCGCTGTATGCCGACATGGGCCACTTCGGCCGCAAGCCGATTGCCCGGGCCTGGTTTGCCCTCATCCTGCCGGCGCTGGTGCTCAACTACTTCGGCCAGGGTGGCCTGCTGCTGGAGAACCCTGAAGCGGCGCGTAACCCGTTCTTCCTGCTGGCACCCGGCTGGGCCCTGATTCCGCTGGTAGTGCTCTCGACCATGGCCACGGTGATTGCGTCCCAGGCGGTGATTTCCGGTGCATTCTCGCTCACGCATCAGGCAATCCAGCTGGGCTATATCCCGCGCATGCACATCCAGCACACCTCCAGCAGCGAGCAGGGCCAGATCTACATCAGCGCGGTGAACTGGCTGCTGATGGTGGGCGTGATTCTTCTGGTGCTGGGCTTCGAGTCGTCGAGTGCGCTGGCTTCTGCCTACGGGGTAGCGGTAACCGGCACCATGCTGTGCACTACCGTGTTGCTGTCGGCGGTGGTGCTGCGGCTGTGGAAGTGGCCCGTGGTGGTTGCGGCGCCCTTGCTGTGCAGCTTCCTGCTGGTGGACCTGCTGTTCTTCACGGCCAACGTGCCGAAGATCGTTCAAGGCGGCGCCTTCCCGGTGCTGGCGGGGAGCGCGCTGTTCATTCTGATGACCACCTGGAAGCGCGGAAAACAGCTGCTGGTAGAGCGCCTCGACGAGGGCAGCCTGCCGCTGCCTATCTTCATTGGCAGCATTCGGGTACAGCCGCCGCACCGCGTTCAAGGCACGGCGGTGTTCCTTACTGCCCGGCAGGACGCCGTACCCCACGCCTTGCTGCACAACATGCTGCATAACCAGGTACTGCACGAACAGATCGTGCTGCTGACGGTGCTCAGCGAGGATCAGCCGCGCGTACCTGCGCAGGAACGGGTCGAGGTCGAGGCATTTGGGGAAGGTTTCTACCGGGTGATCCTGCATTACGGCTTCATGGATGAGCCAGACGTGCCGGCGGCGCTCGCGCTGTGCCATCTCGAGGACCTGGATTTCAGCCCGATGCGCACCACCTTCTTCCTCAGCCGGGAAACCGTCATCCCATCTCGCCTGCCCGGCATGGCCCGCTGGCGGGAAGGGCTGTTCGCCTTCATGCTCAAGAACGCCAACGGCAACCTTCGCTTCTTCAGGCTGCCGTTGAACCGGGTGATCGAGCTGGGTACGCAGGTGGAGATGTAGCAAGCCGGGTATCGATCAGGGCGCGGTTCCCGGGGGGTAAAACCCGGGAGCGCGCCCTCCGTTATTGAGCGTTGCGCTTGTCGATCGCTTGAATCAAGCGCTGCGCCAGGGCCGGGTAGTTCTCATCGAAGTGATGGCCACCTGGCAGCTGGAGCTTCTCGCCGGTGTCGGTGGCTTCGGTACAGCCGCTTTCGTCGGCTTCCTCGGCGCCATAGACGCACAGCACCTTCGCCCCGGGCACCTTGGCCAGCTCCACGCCGGTGGGTGCTTCCTTGCCTTCCTGGCCAAGCCAGCCTTCCACCTGGATCTCGAAGCTGCCGCTGCGGGCAAACGCCAGCAGGATCATGCTGCTGACCCGGGCCTGCTCCTCGGCGGGCAAGCGGTTGTAGATAGCTGGCAGTACGTCCGCGCCGAAGGAGTAGCCCGCCAGCACGAAGTGCTTGGCGCCCCATTTCTGCCGGTAGTACTGCATCAGCTCTACCAGGTCTTCGGCGCTTTCTTCCGGCGACTTGTGTTGCCAGTAGTAGCGGAGCGTGTCGATGCCCACCACGGGGTAGCCGGATTTGGCCATGTCTTCGGCCACGTCCTTGTCCAGGTCACGCCAGCCGCCGTCACCGGAGAGGAAGAGGGTTACGGTGTCATTAGGTTTGCTCGACGGCACTTCGACCACGGGCATTTTCAGGCCTTTGTCGTTTTCTCCCATCACCGCTTGGGTCAACTGCGTCTTGAGCAGTTGCGGGAGCTTCACGTCGTAGTCGCTGATGCTGTTCTGGGCGTTCGCCTGGCCGCGTACGAAGGTAGCGCTGACGTCGTCCGGCCAGTCATTCCAGGCAACTGACCAGCTGCCGTGGTCGGCTTTTTTCGGTACCTCGGCCTTGCAGTTGGGCTGCTCGACGGTGAAGTCCACCGACACTGCCCGGGCCTTGTCGTTGGCTTGGGTGGCAAGCCAGTGCCAGGCAAGCGAGGCGCCCGGGCCAATGCCACCGACAACGTCGGGAGCGGCTTTCAACTGCTTGAGCGCCGCATCGAAGGCGGCCTGCTGGGCAGCGCAGTCTTCCTTGGGCAGAACCACCTGAATGATGCGCGCCGCGCCTGTGCGGCTAAGGTCGGTCAGCTGCCGCTCTGTGAGTGCCTGGTCGGCCGGCACCGCCACCGCCATTACGCTTTTCGCGCGCTGGCCTGGGGTTACCAGGGTCGCTTCGCTGCCGTCACTGAGTTTTACAGGCTCTGCCGTTGCAGGTGGCACTGGACGGTTTACCCACCAGAAAACCACGGCTGCCACTACGATCACGATCAACAGCGCAAACAGCGCGGGGCGCCAGTAACGTCGAATCATCAGCGTTTCACCAATCCAGTCAGGCCGCCCGCGATAAGGGCGGCGGTGTCAGCCAGCGCCACGAGCGGATCCAGCCCCGCGGGCACGGCCATGTAACGAGGTTCCCAGTCAGGCTGAAACTTGTCCTTGAACCGGCGAAGCCCCTGGAAGTTGTACAACTGCTCCCCCCGGCGGAACACCATCGAGCCCAGCCGCTGCGTGAGGGGCGCTCCGCGCCGCGGTTGCAGGCCAGACAGCGGCACCATGCCCAGGCTGAAACGGCCGTAACCCAGCTGTTTGTAATGCTGGATCAGCCCCACCATCATGAACTCCATGGTCAGCTTTGGCGCTTCCGGATGTGAGCGCATCAGGTCCAGGCTGGCCAGTTCATGGCTGTTGGTTTCCAGCAGGTTGGCGAATGCCACCGGCCGGCCCTGGAAGTGAATGATCACGATACGGAAATGCTTGAGGTAGTCCGGGCTGAAGCGGCCAAGGGAAAACCCCTTCTCGCGTACATTCTTACCTGATAACCAGGCGTCGGAGATAACTTTCAGTTCATCGAGCGGCGCGGTGCCGGGCTCGTAGATTTCCATGCTCAAGCCGTCGCGCGTGCCCCGGTTCCAGGTGTAGCGCAGGTCTTTCATCTCCTTGCCCTTGGCCTCGAGATCGAACCGGCGCAGGTCCACGCGGGCTTCCTCGCCCAGCTTGATGGCGGTGAGGCCGATGTCCATATAGAAGGGCAGGTTCTCGGCCCGCACCTGATAGAACACCGGGCGCGCATGGTGGAAATCGCACAGGTCGCGGAACTGCCAGATCATCTCTGCCCGGGGCTGGGTAGGCCCGATGGGGTCATACAACGCCACCAGGCTGCGGCCACGACGGGCATACATCAGGAATGCCTTGTCGTTGGGGTGGAACAGCAACGCCTTGTCGCCGGTAAGCGCCAGGCCACCATCGGGTTGATGCGAGGCCATGAGGATCTTGTGCGCCCGCTCCAGTTCGTCTCGGCCGGGCAGGTGAATCACCGGCCGCGCAGTGCGCAGCAGCCAGGTCAGAACCACCACCACCAGCAGCACCGCGCTGCCCAGTGCCGAGCGCAAGCCGCGGGGGGCATCGGCATCCAGGGTGAACTGCCACCACAGGCGGTTGTTATAGGGCACATCCTGATAGGCGAAGAACAGCAGCCAGATCGATGCGCCAACCACACAGGCAGCGGCCATAAGGTAGAACGGGGACAGCGGCAGCTCCATCAAGCGGCTGGGCCGGTAGAACGAACGACGGAACACTGCCAGCAGGCAAGCGGTGAGCGTGAGCACGCTGGCCTCTTCCCAGTCGAAGCCTTTGAGCAGCGATAACAGGGCGCCCACCAGCAACAGGATCACGGTCAGCATCCAGGCCGCAGAGAGACGACGGCGCAAGCCTTGCGCCAGCAGCAGGCAAAGCACGCCGATCAAGCTTGCCGCGAAGTGCGAGGCGTCGATCAGCCGGTGCGGGATCAAGAAGCCCATGTGCCGCAGCCGGGTGTCGATTTCCGGAGTGGCGCCCGAAAACAGCAGCACCATGCCTGACAGGAACACCAGCACTGCCAGAATGGGCGCGGCCAGCCCCGAAGCCGCCCGGATGGCATTGCGCGCGAACAGCAGGCGGCGGGCCTCCGTGGCTAGCAGCCACAGGCAGGCAACCAGGAACGGCAGCATTACATAAATGAGCCGATAGAGGAGCAGGGCAGCGGCCAACGGAGCGGCGCCCAGTTGATCGGCAAAGGCGGCCAGCAGGATGGCTTCGAAAACGCCTACACCGCCGGGTACATGGCTGAGCACCCCGGCAGCCAGTGCCAGCAGGTAGACCAGCAGGAAAGCGCCGAAGGGCGGCGCCTCGGGCAGCAGGCTATAGAGCACGGCCGCTGCGATCGCGACATCCAGCGCCGTGATCACCAGCTGCAGCAGGCACAGCCGCAGTGATGGCAGCCGCAGGGTGCTGCGCCCGGCACGAACGATGAGATTGTGCGGGAACGGCTGCACAGGCGCACGTCGACGGTACACACCTACCGCCAGCCCCGCCGTGAGTAGCAACACCGCTGCGGCGATTACCCCGAGCAGCGCTGGTGACAGGCGCAGGGCAGTGGACGCAGCTGATAGGTCACTAAGGCAAGCGAGCGCCGCCAGGGGGGGCAGCGCGCAGCCCAGCGAGAGGCTGGCGAAAAGCGTCATCCGCGCCACTTCGGCAGGGCCCGCGCCCTCGCGCGAGTACAAGCGGTACCGGACGGATCCGCCAGACAGCAGCGATAGCCCGACCGCATTGCCGATGGCAAACGCAGTGAAGCCGCCCATTGCCAGCGTGCGCGGGCCAAGGCTGGCGCCAGCGTACCGCGATGCAGACCATTCATAGCCCAGCAGCACTACAAACCCGGCGACGGTGAACCCTAGCGCGGCCAGCAGCGCGGAACTCGGCGTTGCCGCTACCGAATCGTGGAGTGCATAGATGTCCAGGTCGCGAAGCATCCGCCGGCAGGCGATCAGCGCGATGGCGAACATGACCAGGGTAAGCCCTATCCCCAAAGGCTGGCGGTACCGGCTCAGCAGGTCCAGCCACCGTAGCCGGCCGCGGGGTAGAGGTTCTGGAGAAGTTGGGGTGTCGTTTACTTCAGGCATTTCGGGGCGCATCAATGACCTCGCCTATTGAGCGCGACAGGATGGAGGTATCTGAACAACTTACCAATCCCTACAAAATGAAATTTTTGCGAAATTCTGCGCCTGCCCGCTCTTCGACCAGACCCCTCCGGCGGGAGGGAAGTTCATGCTCACAGTAGTTGGACCAGACAGGACCAAGGTTGGCACAGGCAAAAAAAAAGGCCACTTTTTCAAGTGGCCTTTCTTCAATTGGTTGCGGGAGCCGGATTTGAACCGACGACCTTCGGGTTATGAGCCCGACGAGCTACCAGACTGCTCCATCCCGCGTCTGTGGTTGCGCATTATAGGGGCGTTTGGCAGGAAGTCAACATGAATCTGCTTCACGACCTCTGCCCATCAGTTCACGCTGCCCGGGGGGGGGCTCGGGTGAGGTTCAGCGGTGATTCAAGCGCAATAAAAAAGGCCACTTTTTCAAGTGGCCTTTCGTATTTGGTTGCGGGAGCCGGATTTGAACCGACGACCTTCGGGTTATGAGCCCGACGAGCTACCAGACTGCTCCATCCCGCGTCTGTGGGGTGGATTCTACGCTTGCCGCTGCGCATGTCAACCGTTATCTGAGAAAAACTGCTTTTGGGTCAAATGTTTAGCGCTCGCCCGAAGCGCTACGACACAGCGGAGCGGGCGAGGCGCTCGAAAACACTGTATATTCATTCACCTGTATCAAACGATTTCGATCAGTGATGGCACAGCGGAAAATACTTCATATCGACTGCGACTGCTTTTATGCCGCCATCGAGATGCGCGACGATCCCCGGCTTGCGGGCAAGCCTCTGGCCGTGGGCGGTTCCGCCGATCGGAGGGGCGTGATCGCCACCTGTAACTATGAAGCGCGTGCCTATGGGGTGCGTTCGGCCATGTCCTCGCGGCATGCGCTGAAACTGTGCCCAGACCTCACCATCGTAAGGCCCCGCTTCGATGCCTATAAAGAAGCCTCCCGGGAAATCCACGCGATTTTCCAGCAGTACACCGACCTGATCGAGCCGCTGTCGCTGGATGAGGCCTACCTCGACGTTACCGAATCGCCACATTTCAGTGGCAGCGCAACGCGCATTGCCCAAGCCATCCGCCAGGATGTTGCCCGGCGCTTGCATATCACTGTGTCAGCGGGGGTGGCGCCCAACAAGTTTCTTGCCAAGATCGCCAGCGACTGGCGCAAGCCCAATGGGCTGTTCGTCATCACGCCTGCCGAAGTGGACGCCTTCATTGCCGACCTGCCTGTTGCCAAGCTGCATGGGGTAGGCAAGGTCACGGCCGAAAAGCTTGTTCGCCTGGGCATAGAACGCTGCACCGACCTCCTGGAGTGGTCACGGTTGAACCTGATCCGGGAGTTTGGAGGTTTTGGGGAGCGGTTGTATCAACTGGCGCGGGGTATCGACGAGCGCCCCGTGCATGTGGATAACCGGCGGCAGTCGGTGAGTGTAGAAAACACTTACGACCAAGACCTTCCGGGGCTGGATGCCTGCCTGGATAAACTGCCCGAGCTGATGGAAACCCTTGCCGGCCGCTTGCAACGGATCGATGACAGCTACCGGGTGGGAAAGCCCTTCGTAAAGGTAAAGTTTCACGACTTCACCCAGACTACCCTCGAGCAGGCCAACGCCGCGAGGGACCTGAACAGCTACCGCAGCTTGCTGACCCAAGCCTATGCCCGCGGAAACAAGCCCGTGCGTTTGCTAGGCATAGGGGTGCGTTTGCACGACCTGCGCGGTGCGCTTACCCAGCTGGAATTGTTTGGAGAATAGAGGCGGCGCCCACACCCCTGTAGGAGGCTTCCCACAGGGTCCGCTATTGCACTGGAAACAACGTTGTTCCATAGGAGGCCGGGGTGGGTTACGGGTCTACCTTGCGGCCCGCATCCTTGGCCAAGGCCTTGATGAAGTCACGCTGCAACTCCGGATCGTTGTGGGTGAGCTCGAGCAAGCTCTGTTGCAGTTCATTGGCTTCATCTTCGAAGCCCAGTTGCGACAGCCGCTTTACCCGGTACACCCATTGGCTTACCTCGTCGTCCTCGAGGTCGTCATAGATAAGCTTATGAGCCTCGGTGACCCGAGTCCGCAGGGTAGGGGCCAGTTGCAGCGTGGCCGTGGCACGTGAGGTGCCGTCATCATCCCTGGCCGTCAGCACCAGCCGATCCACATGTTGCAACTCCTGATCGGCGAACGGCGCATCCAGCAGGTTCAGGCGCAAGTAGCCCTTGCGGTCCGTGTTCAGGGCATAGACTTCCGGGCCTGCGGTGACTTCAACGGGCTTTTCAGCCCAAGGCTCCGAGGTCACTTCCTGCCGCTTGTCACCTTGCACTTCGTCAATTGCGGCCAGGTTCTGCTCCGCACGGCCATTGGACTGCGCGTTCATGAACGGGTTGATCCCGGCAAAGCCGTAGTTGATCCAGCCGTGCGTGATGTTTTCTGGCAGCCGGCCAAACAGCACCACGTTGAGCGCATTGGCTGCCACGCCGCCAACGATCGCCACCGCGCCCAACGGAACCTCATAGAGCTCCCGCCAGGCTTGATACGGCGTGTAACGGTCATAACGGCGGGTTACGTCGAAATCCGTTGCCTCGAACGTAGCCTGTTCCATTACCCGAACCCGACGTTGGGGCTGGTCCATCAACGGCTCGCCAATGTCCACCGAAAGGTGATGCTCGATGGGTTTGCGCTCGGTACGTGCCTCATGCTCGCTGCGCTGGGACATCTGGTTCGCACAGCCGGCCAGGAAGCAGGCGCCGCACAGGGCGGCGACACCGGGCCAGGAAAAACTTCGTGTAGACATGAACGCTTACTCGGTGATCAACGGCCTAGGCGTGCCCGCAGGAACGGCAGTACTTCGGTCACATCGAGGCTCTGGACGTCGCTTTCGGTCCGCTGCTTGTACTCCAGCTTACCTTCGGCCAGCGAGCGATCGCTGATAACGATGCGGTGAGGGATGCCGATGAGTTCCATGTCGGCAAACTTGATCCCCGGGCTGGTTTTCTTGTCGCGATCATCCAGCAATACCTCGATACCAGCGGCGGTGAGCTCGCGGTAGAGGGTATCGGTGGCTTCGCGCACCTGCTCGGTCTCGTAGCGCAGTGGTACCAGGGCCACCTGGAAGGGGGCCAGGGTATCGCTCCAGATGATCCCGTTGGCGTCGTGATTCTGCTCGATCGCAGCGGCCACCACGCGGGACACGCCAATGCCGTAGCAGCCCATGGTCATGGTCACCGGCTTGCCGTTCTCGCCTAGTACCTGGGCTTTCATCGCTTCGCTGTACTTTGTGCCCAGCTGGAAGATATGGCCCACTTCGATACCGCGTTTGATCTCCAGGGTGCCCTTGCCATCCGGGCTAGGGTCGCCCTCGACCACATTGCGCAGGTCGGCGATTTCCGGCAGCGGCAGGTCACGCTCCCAGTTCACGCCAAAGTAGTGCTTGTCGTCGATGTTCGCGCCCACGGCAAAGTCGCTCATCATGGCCACGGAGCGGTCAATGATGCAGGGCAGCGGCATGTTCAGCGGGCCCAGCGAGCCTGCACCGGCGCCGATGGCCTCGCGCAGCTCGGCCTCACCGGCCATTGCCAGTGGGCTGGCCACCAGCGGATGGTTGGCGGCCTTGATTTCGTTCAACTCGTGATCGCCGCGAACGACCAAAGCGATGAGCTTGCCGGCTTCGGCAGCCTGCACCACCAGGGTTTTGACGGTTTTTTCGATGGGCAGGTTGAAGCCTTCCACCAGTGCAGCGATCGTTTTGGTGTTCGGCGTGTCCACCAGGCGCAGCGCCTCGGCGGCGGCAGCGCGGGCGGTTTCCCGTGGCAGCGCTTCGGCCTTCTCGATGTTGGCGGCGTAGTCCGAGCCGTTGCTGAACACGATGTCGTCTTCACCCGACGATGCCAGCACATGGAACTCGTGGGAGCCGGCGCCACCGATCGAGCCGTTGTCGGCTTCGACAGGGCGGAAGTTCAGGCCCAGGCGGGAGAAGATGTTGCAGTACGCCTGGTGCATGCGGTCATAGGTTTCCTGCAGGGAAGCCTGATCGGCATGGAAGGAGTAAGCGTCCTTCATGATGAATTCGCGGCCGCGCATCAGGCCGAAGCGCGGGCGGATCTCATCGCGGAATTTGGTCTGGATCTGGTACAGGTTGATCGGCAACTGTTTATAGCTGTTCAGCTCGTTGCGCGCGATGTCGGTAATCACTTCTTCGTGGGTAGGGCCCGCGCAGAAATCCCGGCCGTGCCGGTCCTTGAGGCGCAGCAGTTCAGGGCCGTATTGCTCCCAGCGGCCGGATTCCTGCCACAGTTCGGCAGGCTGGATACCCGGCATCAGCACTTCCAGGGCGCCGGCGGCGTTCATTTCCTCGCGCACGATGGCTTCCACCTTGCGCATCACCCGCAGGCCCATCGGCAGCCAGGTGTACAGGCCGGAGGCGAGCTTGCGAATCATCCCCGCGCGCAGCATCAGCTGATGGCTGATGACCACCGCGTCGGACGGGGTTTCTTTCAGTGTGGCGAGCAGGAATTGACTGGTGCGCATGGTAGGCCGTGTCGGTTGCTGAATTCAGATAGAGCTGGGCATTGTACGGAGCAAGCGCCGCCAATGAAAAGCCCGGCGCTGGGCCGGGCTTTTCGATGGAGCAGTTACCCGTGATTCGATTACAGGATCGAGATCGGGTAGTCGACGATCAGGCGGAACTCGTTGACGTCGCCATCTGCCTCGGCGTCGTTACCACGATGCCAGGCTTGGCGAATACGGAACGACAGGTCCTTGGCAGCGCCTTCCTGTACAACGTATTTCGCTTCGACGTTGGTTTCGTGATGCTTGCCGTCGTCGCCATAGCCGTAAGCGGCATACGGGCTGTCGGCAGCGATCTTGGTGCCGTCGATGTCATCGCCGTAGGCGTAACGGGCCATGAAGCTCAGGCCTGGAACACCGAAGGTGGCCATGTCCAGATTGTACTGCAGCTTCCAGGACTTCTCGCCAGGGCCGTTGAAGTCGGAGTACTGGATGGAGTTGGCCAGGAAGATCGAATCGCCACCCTTGTTGTTGTCGCCGATACCGATGTAGTCAAAGGGCGTGTCGCCATTGACCTTCTGGAACGACAGCGTCAGGGTTTGGCCAGGCATGAAGGCATAAGCAGCCGACAGCGAGTAGGTGTTGTTGTCGATGTCGCCCAGCTTGGAGCTGCCTTCATCGGTGGTGCGGTAGTAGTTGAGGTCGAAGGTCAACGACTGGTCGCCGGTCAGCGGCAGAACGTAGTTCACGTTACCGTAGTACTGGTCCCACAGGTCCTCGAGCTTGCTGCCATACAGGCCGAAGGACAGTTGATCGTTCAGGGCATAACGGCCACCGATGTAGTCAGCGGTGTTAGCACTGACGCCGCCGTACTGCGACCAGATCTCGCCGTCACGATTGGTAGTGTTCTGGCTGGTACCGGAGTAGAAGTGCCCGGCTTCGAGGTCCAGGCCAGCGACTTCGCTGCTCATCAGCATGATGCCGCTAGCGGTCTGCGGCGTCAGGCGGCTGCCACCCACGGCAAATACCGGGCTGGTGCTTGGCTGCTGGTCGCCGATTTTCAGCAGGGTTTTGGAGATGCGGAACTTGGCAGCGACGCCAGCCTTGCTGTAGTTGCTCTGGTTATCGCCATCGTCGGAGACGGTCAGGTTACCCGAACCTGCGTAGCGGTCAGGACCCCACAGCTTCAAACCACCGTAGGCGAAAGCATCCACACCCACGCCGATGGTGCCGGTGGTGAAGCCAGAGCTGAAGACACCTTGAACGCCTTGGGTCCAGTCACGTTGATCCTGGCCGGCATTGTGACCGCGGTTGAAGTAGTAGTTGCGAAGCAGCAGGTTCAGCGTGCTGTCTTCAACAAAACCCTTGGCTTCGGCCTGATCGCTGACGAAGGCTTCAGCCATTGCCAGTTGCGAGGTCGCCGCCGCGGTTACTGCCAGTGCGATTGCGCTCCACTTCATCACTCTCATCGTGACTTGCTCCTTTGGTTTTTAGGAAGAGTACTGCCGGCCGCTTGGTTTTTTATCAGGTCGGCTCTTTCTTTTCTGGATGGCGTAACCGGGGTTGCGCCCACCTTGTTCTGTTCTGAGTGGCACTGCGAAGGTTTTCAAAACCCAGTCCGCATGCGCCGTAAATCTGTTACGTCGTGTTTGCCTGCCTCGTTCATTCGCGAGGTAAGGTCGGGGCCGACGTCCCTGCCGAGTAACCGACGTATCGAAGCAATTGCAACAACTGTGCTCAACTCTTCCGCCAGCTCACATTTTTTTCACTTTTTTTCGCGAGGCAACGGAAAACCCCGCTGCCACTGGGGTCAAAGGCCCCTTGGCTCGGGCTTGACACCCTTCACGCTTTAATATGGTGCTCCGCAAAACCTCGGCAGAGTGTTACCAATGTCACGTTACTTATTGATGATCAACGGTTCCGGTGCACTGATAGTAGCCGCCATGTTCCTAAATGGTGCGAAAAGTAGCACTGGCGCTGACAGAGGCTAGCCCAAACCTGCCGCTTGGCAAGCCCCTGTCCGATCGCGATCGTTAGGGTAAAGGCTTTTGGTGCCAGATACGGCGCCGACTCAGCCATTTGTACCCGAAACAGCAGCGCGCAAGCCTTGTATTGGTGCGGCTGCTCACTTTAATGATCCAAAGCGGAGCGGCGCCAGGTGAACCTTGGCGTCCCATGGCACAATTGCCGCTTTCGTTCCACAGGAGCTCGCCATGTTCGACCTCGATCCACGCCTGCAGGCTGATACCTGGGTGCTGGGGGATTTTCCCCTTTGCCGAATGCTGCTCAGCAAAGATGCCAATTATCCCTGGCTGATCCTTGTGCCGCGTCGTGCGGCTACCACTGAAATATTCGAGCTCACCGAGGCCGAGCAAGCCCAGCTTGCGGTAGAAACCGCCCAGCTCGCCGAAGGCATGAAAACGGCACTGCAGGCCGACAAGATAAATGTCGCCGCCCTGGGTAATGTCGTGGCGCAGCTACATATTCACGTGATTGCCCGGTACACGGCAGACCCGGCATGGCCAGCTCCGGTATGGGGAAAGGTGTCGGCGGTTGAATATCGCCCTGAACAGCTCGATGCGCTGAAAGACACGCTGCGGGCCGTGCTGCCCGCCACGTTCACGTGGGTAGAGAATTGATGAACACTGACGACCGAGTCACCGAGCTCGAAACCCGCCTGGCGTTCCAGGATGACACCATCCAGGCTTTGAACGAGGTGCTGGTGGAGCAGCAACGCCAGTTGACCCATATGCAGGCGCAACTGGGGCAGTTGATAGAGCGTTATCGGGAAATGGCCGGCGGCCAGTTTGAAGAGGGCGGGGAGGAACCCCCACCGCCCCATTACTGATACGCGATTACCGGCCCGGAGCGGCCGCCACCACGTCTTCGGCTTGCAGGCCTTTGTCACGGTTCATTACAGAGAACTCTACGCGCTGGCCTTCGACCAGTACGCGGTGGCCTTCGCCACGGATGGCGCGGAAGTGAACGAAGATGTCATCACCCGAATCCCGGGAAATGAACCCGAAGCCCTTCGAGGTGTTGAACCACTTCACGGTCCCGGTATCGCGGTTGGCCGCGTTGAAGTTCGCCGGCGCGGGGGCTACGTATTTCTTCGGGCGGCTGGCTGCAAGCTGCAGGATCACCGCAGCCAGCATGGACAGCAGGCCAAGCCATACTGCGGGTTCGCCTGCTACCAACGGCAAGGGGGCGTAGAGCACCAATGCCTGGAGCACCGCGGCCAGCACCAGCAAGGCACTGACAAAGCCTTGCAGCGTTTGCCGCGGGTTGTGTTTCCACTGCGGGATCAGCGGAGCGAACAGCAGGTTGCCCAACCCGATGAAGGCCAGATGAAAGGCATCGGTCTGCGACAGGTACGGCAGGGCGCCCGGCGCAAGGCCGGGCAGGGCTGCCAGGAGCAATGCGCCCGCGCCCGTTAGGAGATGAACGTTTTTCAACATGTTTATGACTCACATTTTTTCAGAGGATCAAGAAGCGCTGATCCCTCGTGGCACACGTGTGTGATGTGAACGGACGACCGGAGGGATAGGCCTATGCGCCAGCGCACCGGCCCTGCACGACAACCGCATGGAACAGAAAAGGAAGCGGTGACTCGAAGGGAATTGGAAATGCGCGAGCGACACCCTGACTATTTAACAGGAAACCACCCCCCGGACTCAATTCCATCCGGCTGGCGTGGCACTTTGCACACTATTTGCCGACGTCCGGCGCGCGGCACTGTCGCAAAGGGAAAGCTGCGCCATTCTGGCGCTCTTGTTACAGTAGCCGGCGCACCTTTTGAAACGTTTAAACCAACAAGGGGAACTCCATGGCAATTGATATCGGTATCAATGAAGAAGACCGCAAGTCTATCGTTGACGGCTTGTCGCGCCTGCTGGCGGACACGTACGTGCTGTACCTTCAGACGCACAATTTCCACTGGAACGTCAGCGGCCCGATGTTCCGCACCCTGCATTTGATGTTCGAAGAGCAATACAACGAACTGGCCCTGGCGGTCGACTCGATTGCCGAGCGTATCCGTGCGCTGGGCTTCCCGGCTCCTGGTACGTATGCCACCTAC
Organism: Pseudomonas sp. 3MAES_34.3B; assembly: GCF_058145875.1. Lineage (NCBI taxonomy): Bacteria > Pseudomonadati > Pseudomonadota > Gammaproteobacteria > Pseudomonadales > Pseudomonadaceae > Pseudomonas > Pseudomonas sp. 3MAES_34.3B. The sequence goes on from NZ_CM176960.1 coordinate 1,049,459, forward strand.
GAGCGCTTGTCGAACATCAAGGTTGAAGAGGGCGTGCCTGCGGCCGAGGAAATGATCAAGCAGTTGGTCACCGGCCAGGAAACCGTGGTTCGCACCGCGCGCAGCCTGTTCCCGCTGCTGGAAAAGGTGAGCGATGAGCCTACTGCCGACCTGCTGACCCAGCGCATGCAAACCCACGAGAAAACCGCGTGGATGCTCCGCGCCATGCTCGAAAACCAATAGCGGCGTAGCCGCGAGCTGCAAGTTGTCAGCCGCAAGCTTCAAGACGAGATGAGGTGGGTTCGGCACCGTGATCAACTTGTAGCTTGCAGCTTATGGCTTGCAGCTCCAGGCCTGCGGCCTGAAGGCCGTTTTCCTACCTTCCTTATCGATTCGCTCCCTCCCGCCTTCCACGTTCCAGGGTTTAGATAAGCCTGGGCTGCGCCGTTGCGTGCGCGGACACTGCCAAGGAAGGTGCTGTGATGTTTACCGATTGCCCTAATCCCGTTCGCGGCTGCGGCGCCGCGAAGCTGCTGCTTGATCCATTCCAGAAAGATTTCGACATGGCGCTGGCGCAGCCCACTGCCCGCTCGGTGAGGCTTAACGGTTTCGCTACCTGCCTGCGCCTCGAGCAGGTGTACTGGAACATTCTCGAGGCCCTGGCTGGGCGAAACGGGTGCTCGGTGAGCCAGTTGTTGTCGTATCTGGATCGGGAAGTGCATTTGCGCCACGGCGGCGTGAAGAATTTCAGCGGGCTGGTACGCGTGGTGTGCGTGGCGTATCTGCTGGAACAGGACCGCCAGGGCGGTGCATCAGGTGGTCATTGACTGCTTTAAGGCGATGAACGCATAGCGGGGCGCTTGCAGGTGGGCGCGGTTAACCAGATATAATTCCGCGCTTACGTCAACCAGCGCCCTTCAGGGCCACGTTTGTAGCCGAGCGCCTGTAATATGCCCCTGTACAATTACCAATGCGAAAGCTGTGGTCACCAACTGGAAGCCATCCAGAAAATCAGTGACGCCCCCTTGACCGACTGCCCGGCCTGCGCGGCGGCACAGTTGAAGAAAACCGTATCGCGCGCGGGTTTCCGCCTTGGCGGCACTGGCTGGTACGAAACCGATTTCAAGACCGGTGCCAAGAAAAACCTCGCTGGCGCCGACAAGGCCGACTGAGTTGCCCCCCTTCGCCGGGTGCTGCACACTCCCCGGTAATGCGGGCCTGCCCGAACACGACTGACTATAAGTGAACCAACCATCATGATGCGCAGCCACTATTGCGGCCAATTGAACGAGAGCCTGGACGGCCAGGAAATCACCCTTTGCGGCTGGGTCCACCGCCGTCGTGACCATGGCGGGGTAATCTTCCTGGACATCCGCGACCGTGAAGGCATGGCCCAGGTGGTCTTCGACCCTGATCGCGCCGAGTCCTTCGCCGCCGCCGACCGCGTACGCAGCGAATACGTGGTGCGTATTTCCGGCAAGGTGCGCCTTCGCCCGGCGGGCGCGGTAAACCCGAACATGGCCTCCGGCGCCATCGAAGTGCTGGGCTACGAGCTCGAAGTGCTCAACGAAGCCGAAACCCCGCCGTTCCCGCTGAACGAATACTCCGACGTGGGTGAAGAAACCCGCCTGCGCTATCGTTTCATCGACCTGCGTCGCCCGGAAATGGCCGACAAGCTGCGCCTGCGTTCGCGCATTACCAGCAGCATCCGTCGCTACCTCGACGAAAACGGCTTCCTGGACGTCGAAACCCCCATCCTCACGCGTGCCACTCCCGAAGGCGCCCGTGACTACCTGGTACCGAGCCGCACCCACCCCGGCAGCTTCTTCGCCCTGCCGCAGTCGCCCCAGCTGTTCAAGCAGCTGCTGATGGTCGCCGGGTTCGACCGCTACTACCAGATCGCCAAGTGCTTCCGCGACGAAGACCTGCGTGCCGACCGCCAGCCGGAATTCACCCAGATCGACATCGAGACCAGCTTCCTCGACGAAAGCGAGATCATCGGCCTCACCGAAGGCATGATCCGCAAGCTGTTCAAGGAAGTGCTGGACCTGGAATTCGGCGAATTCCCGCACATGACCTTCGAAGAAGCCATGCGCCGCTACGGTTCGGACAAGCCAGACCTGCGTAACCCGCTGGAATTGGTTGACGTTGCCGACCAGCTCAAGGACGTGGAATTCAAGGTGTTCAGCGGCCCGGCCAACGATCCGAAATGCCGCGTAGCCGCCCTGCGCGTGCCAGGCGGCGCGAGCATGCCGCGCAAGCAGATCGACGATTACACCAAGTTCGTAGGCATCTACGGTGCCAAGGGCCTGGCGTACATCAAGGTCAACGAGCGCGCCAAGGGCGTGGAAGGCCTGCAATCGCCCATCGTGAAGAACATCCCTGAGGCCAACCTCAACGTGATCCTGGATCGCGTGGGCGCAGTGGACGGCGATATCGTCTTCTTCGGCGCCGACAAGGCTAAGATCGTCAGCGAAGCCCTGGGCGCGCTGCGTATCAAGCTCGGTCACGACCTCAGCCTGCTTACTTGCGAGTGGGCGCCGATGTGGGTCGTGGACTTCCCGATGTTCGAAGAGAACGACGACGGCAGCTTCAGTGCCTTGCACCACCCGTTCACCGCACCCAAGTGCAGCCCGGCAGAGTTGGAAGCCAACCCGGCTGGCGCGCTGTCCCGCGCGTACGACATGGTGCTCAACGGCACTGAGCTGGGTGGTGGTTCGATTCGTATCCATCGCAAGGAAATGCAACAGGCCGTATTCCGCCTGCTCGGCATTCAGGCGGAGGAACAGGAAGAGAAGTTCGGCTTCCTGCTCGACGCGCTCAAGTTCGGTGCTCCGCCCCACGGCGGCCTGGCCTTCGGCCTCGATCGCCTGGTGATGCTGATGACTGGCGCGCAGTCAATCCGTGAAGTCATTGCGTTCCCGAAAACCCAAAGCGCTGCGGACGTCATGACCCAGGCACCAGGGGCAGTGGACGCCAAGGCGCTGCGCGAGCTGCATATTCGCCTGCGCGAACAGCCCAAGGCCGAATAAACGGGCGCGCCCGCGCGTAGCCCGGTAATTCCCCGCGCCCCCGCCGCGTTTCACGCGCGGGGGCGGTTTGTTATGAAATCGTTTCGGAGTCTGTATGGCCGGTCATTCCAAGTGGGCGAATATCAAGCACCGCAAAGAACGCCAGGATGCCAAAAGGGGCAAGATCTTCACTAAGTGGATTCGCGAGCTTACAGTCGCGGCCAAGCAGGGTGGGGGCGATCCTGGTTCCAACCCGCGCCTGCGCCTGGCACTGGACAAGGCCCTGGGCGCCAACATGAGCCGCGACATCATCGATCGCGCCATCGCTCGCGGCGTGGGCTCTACCGAAGGCGAGAACGTCGAGGAACTGGGCTATGAAGGTTACGGCCCGGGTGGCGTGGCCATCATGGTCGAAGCCATGACTGATAACCGTAACCGGACCGCAGCCGCAGTGCGCCATGCTTTCAGCAAGTGCGGCGGCAACCTGGGGACCGATGGTTCGGTGGCGTACCTGTTCGAGCGCAAGGGCCACCTCAGCTTCGCCGCCGGCGTGGACGAAGACGCCCTGACCGAAGCGGCCATCGAGGCCGAAGCCGACGATGTAGTCAGCCACGAAGACGGTTCGGTGGACGTATTCACCTCGTTCGCCAGTTTCTACGGTGTGCGCACGGCGCTGGAAGCCCAGGGTTTCAAGGCGGTTGATGCCGAGATCATCCTGGAACCCAGTACCCAGGTTGACCTGGACCGCGAGGGCGCTGAAAAAGTGTTGAAACTGATCGATATGCTCGAGGACCTGGACGACGTGCAAAACGTTTATTCCAACGCGGCCATCGCCGATGACGTCATGGAACAGCTCGGTTGAGCCTTATTCTCGGGATTGACCCCGGTTCGCGTATCACAGGCTATGGCGTGGTGCTTGATCGTGGCCTGGGGCGAGGGTGCGAATACATCGCCTCAGGCTGTATCCGCACCGGTAGCGGCGAGCTGCACGAGCGCCTGCAAGTGGTCTATCGCAGCGTGCGCGAAGTGATTGCCGCTCATGGCCCGGTAACCATGGGCATCGAGCGGGTGTTCATGGCGCGCAATGCCGACTCTGCCCTGAAACTGGGGCAGGCGCGGGGTGCGGCGATCGTTGCGGCAGCGGAAGAGGGCCTGGAAATCGCCGAGTACTCGGCCACTCAGGTCAAGCAGGCGATCACCGGTACCGGTGGCGCGAGCAAGGAGCAGGTCCAGCTGATGGTCATGCACCTGCTCAAGCTCACCACCAAACCGCAGATCGATGCGTCCGATGCCTTGGCGATCGCGCTCTGTCACGCTCACACGCGCTCCAGCCTAGTTCCGCATGGCTTGAGCACTGCCCGTAGCCGCGGCGGTCGCCTACGGCTCTGAGCGCATCATCCCTTACAACATTTTTATTTGCCGACGCTGCTCATGCTGCGATCATGCGCACTGGCTCGTGAAGGGCCCCGGTTCCCTCATGGGTGTCGGCATTTCAGGACTTTTACGTGATCGGACGCTTGCGCGGCACCCTGGCGGAAAAACAACCGCCTCACCTGATTCTCGATGTGAATGGGCTTGGCTACGAGCTGGAGGTGCCCATGACCACGCTTTATCGCCTGCCGCCGGTGGGCCAGCCGCTTACCCTGCACACGCACCTGGTTGTGCGTGAGGATGCGCAGCTGCTGTATGGCTTCTACGAGCGCCGCGAGCGAGAGCTGTTCCGCGAGCTCATCCGGCTCAACGGGGTAGGCCCCAAGCTGGCTCTGGCCTTGATGTCCAGCCTGGAGGTGGATGAGCTGGTGCGCTGCGTGCAGGCGCAGGACACCAGTGCCCTGGTCAAGGTGCCGGGTGTGGGCAAGAAGACCGCCGAGCGCTTGCTGGTGGAGCTCAAGGATCGCTTCAAGGCCTGGCAAACCTCACCGGCGATGTTCGAGCTGGTACCCGATGACGGCGTAATACCGCGCGCGCCGGTGGCCACCGCCGAAACCGACGCGGTCAGCGCGCTCGTTTCGCTGGGCTACAAGCCGCAGGAGGCCAGCAAGGCTGTGTCTGCCGTGAATGAAAAAGGGCTGTCCAGCGAGGACCTTATCCGCCGGGCGCTCAAGGGGATGATCTGACGTGATCGAAGCCGACCGTCTCATATCCGCCGCCGGGCGAGACCGCGAAGATCAACAGGATCGCGCCATCCGGCCGCTCAAGCTGGCCGAGTACATCGGCCAGCCCGTGGTGCGCGAGCAGATGGAGCTGTTCATCCAGGCGGCTCGCGGGCGCTCCGAGTCCCTCGACCATACCCTGATCTTCGGGCCGCCCGGGCTGGGCAAAACCACCCTGGCCAATATCATCGCCGAAGAAATGGGCGTCTCGATCAAGAGTACTTCCGGGCCAGTGCTGGAGCGCCCTGGTGACCTGGCTGCGATGCTCACCAACCTCGAGCCTCACGACGTCCTGTTCATCGATGAGATTCACCGGCTGTCGCCGATTGTCGAGGAAGTGCTGTATCCAGCCATGGAAGACTTCCAGCTGGACATCATGATTGGCGAAGGGCCTGCCGCCCGCTCCATCAAGCTGGACCTGCCGCCGTTTACCCTGGTGGGCGCGACCACCCGCGCCGGCATGCTCACCAACCCGTTGCGCGACCGCTTTGGCATCGTTCAGCGGCTGGAGTTTTACAGCGACGCAGACCTGGCCACCATCGTTGCCCGGTCCGGGCGCATCCTCGGCCTGGCCATCGACGCTGAAGGTGCCTACGAAATCGCCCGTCGGGCCCGGGGTACGCCGCGTATCGCCAACCGCCTGCTGCGGCGTGTGCGCGATTATGCCCAGGTGCGTGGCAAGGGTGACATCACCAAGCCCGTGGCAGACCTGGCGCTCAACCTGCTGGATGTGGACGAGCGTGGCTTCGACCACCAGGACCGCCGGCTGCTGCTGACCATGATCGAGAAGTTCGATGGCGGCCCGGTTGGCGTGGATAACCTGGCCGCGGCGATCAGCGAGGAACGGCACACCATCGAGGACGTGCTGGAGCCTTACCTCATCCAGCAGGGCTACATCATGCGCACGCCGCGGGGGAGGGTGGTCACACGGCACGCCTACCTGCATTTTGGCCTGAACCGGCCCGAACGTTTCGAGCCAGGGCCCTCCGAGGAGTTGCAATGAAAGGGTGCGGGCGGGCTGATCGAATGCGCGTTTCGATGGTCATAGGGGCTGTTGTGACGGTTGGGTCGTCTGGAGCCTCCAAGTCATTGAAAAAACAATTGCTCGGCCGGATTGGCAACCCAGGGAGTTCGCACTAGAGTATGCGCGCGCAAAACGGGCTTGCGCCGTTCGTTCATCGTTGTCGCGTGTACTACGAAGACACCGATGCCGGCGGCATCGTTTACTACGTCAATTACCTCAAGTTCATGGAACGGGCACGCACCGAGCGTCTGCGCGAGCTGGGCTATGTCCAGTCCGTGCTCGCGGCGGAAAACCTCCTGTTCGTCGTTCATTCCAGCGAGGCGCGCTATCACGTGCCGGCGCGGCTGGACGACGAACTACTGGTGAGCGTCGAGGTAAGTGAGTTGAATCGCGTCAGCCTGCGGTTTGTGCAGCAGGTACGGCGAGCATCGGATCAACGGCTGTTATGCGAGGGCCAGTTCCTGGTGGCTTGCGTGCGTGCCGACAATTTCAAACCCCGAGCCATTCCACCCGCCATGCATGCGGCATTTGCCGCCGATGATGGCTTGGGTACAACTAAAGAGCAGGAGAACCAGCGTGGAAGCTAACGCCGTCGACCATACCTCCATGTGGAGCCTGGTCAGTAACGCCAGTATCGTGGTGCAGCTGGTGATGCTGATCCTGGTGGCCGCCTCGGTCACCTCGTGGGTCATCATCTTTCAGCGCAGCAACCTGATTCGCGCGGGCCGTCGTGCCCTCGATTCCTTCGAAGAACGCTTCTGGTCCGGGATCGACCTGTCGAAGCTGTATCGGCAGGCCGGCAGCAACCCTGACCCGGATTCGGGAGTGGAGCAGGTCTTCCGCGCCGGCTTCAAGGAGTTCTCCCGCCTGCGTCAGCAGCCAGGGGTAGACCCGGATGCCGTCATGGAAGGCGTGGGCCGAGCCATGCGCGTAGCCATCTCCCGCGAGGAAGAAAAGCTCGAGCAGACGCTTCCGTTCCTGGCGACCGTAGGTTCCACCAGTCCGTACATCGGCCTGTTCGGTACCGTATGGGGGATCATGAACTCCTTCCGTGGCCTGGCCGCCGTGCAGCAGGCCACCCTCGCTACCGTGGCGCCGGGTATCGCCGAGGCACTGGTTGCCACCGCGATCGGCCTGTTCGCGGCCATCCCTGCGGTGATCGCGTACAACCGCTTCGCCGCGCGCAGCGAAACCCTGATCAGCCGCTACTACACCTTCGCCGACGAGTTCCAGGCGATCCTGCACCGCAAAGTGCACACCAGCGAAGAGTAAGCAGGTACTTCCAATGGCTCGAGTTCGGCAAAAACGCAAGCCGGTGGCCGAGATGAACGTGGTGCCTTACATCGACGTGATGTTGGTACTGCTGGTCATCTTCATGGTTACCGCACCCATGCTCAATCAGGGCGTGAAAGTGGACTTGCCCAAGGTGTCCAGCGAGGCCTTGCCGCAAGACAACAACACCCAGGTGCTGACCATTTCCATCAAGGCGGATAAAACGTACTACTGGAACGTGGGCAGCGAAGTCGACACCGACAAGCAGCAGGCACGCGCCAGTACCTTGCCACAAATGACCCAGGCGGTGACTGCGATCATCAATCAGGGCAACGATAACGGCAAAAAGACCCAGGTGTTCATCCGCGGCGACAAGGCCGTCGACTACGGTGCCGTGATGGGTGCCATGGGCGGCCTGCAGAAAGCTGGCGTGGGTAATGTCGGCTTGATCACCGAGGCCCCGTGATGCGACATCGAGAGCCTTCCGCCTCGGAAAACTACTTCTGGCCCAGTGTGTGGGCCGTCGCGTTGCATGTGCTCATTTTCGGCATGCTGTTCGCAAGCTTTGCCATGACGCCGGAGCTTCCACCCGCCAAGCCTATCGTTCAGGCCACGCTTTACCAGCTCAAGTCCAAGAGCCAGGCCACCACACAGACCAACCAGAAGCTCGCTGGCGAGGCGAAGAAATCCGCCGCGCGCCAAACGGAAGTCGAGCAGATGGAAACCAAAAAGGTCGAGCAGGAGGAAATAAAGGCGGCGGAACAAAAGAAAGCCGAGGCCGCTCAAAAGGCCGAGGCTGCCGCCAAGGCCGACGAAGCCAAGAAAGCCGAGGCCGCTGCGAAGGCTGCGGACGCTGCCAAGGCCGCCGATGCCGCCAAGGCCGCCGAAGCGAAAAAAGCCGAGCAGGCCGATATCGCCAAGAAGAAGGCCGAAGACGAGGCGAAGAAACAGGCCGAGGAAGACGCGAAGAAACAAGCGGCTGAAGACGCGAAGAAGAAAGCTGCGGCGGATGCTGCCAAGGCAGCCGAAGACGCGAAGAAAAAAGCAGCTGACGACGCCAAGGCCAAGGCGGCCGACGAGGCGAAAGCCAAGGCGGCGGAGGAGGCCAAGAAGAAAGCGGCTGCCGATGCGGCCAAGAAGAAAGCGCAGGATGCTGCACGCAAGGCTGCCGAAGACAAGAAAGCCCAGGCGCTAGCGGACCTGTTGTCCGATACGCCGCAGCGTCAACAGGCACTGGCGGACGAGCAGGGCGATGAAGTCGCGGGCAACTTCGATGACCTCATCCGCTCACGGGCTGCCGAAGGCTGGGCTCGCCCACCGTCGGCGCGCAAGGGGATGACCGTAGTGCTGCAGATCAACATGTTGCCGGACGGTACCGTCACTAATGTCAGCGTCGCCAAATCCAGCGGCGATGGCCCGTACGACAGTTCCGCGGTGGCGGCAGTGAAGAACATTGGCCGGTTGACCGAGATGCAAGGCCTCAAGCCTGCGGATTTCAACCCTTACCGTTCATTCAAAATGACATTCACACCTGAGGATCTTGCGTTGTGATTAATCTTCTCCGAGGCCTGCTTGTCGTGCTGTGTTGCGCGGCGGGGTTCGCCAGCGCCGATGAAAAAAACATTATGGTCACCAGCGGTTCCGACCGTGCCACCCCCATCGCGGTCGTGCCGTTCGGCTATCAGGGTGGTGCGCTGCCTGACGACATGGCGCAGATCATCGGCGACGACCTGCGCAACTCGGGCTACTACGCACCGATTCCGCGGCAGAACATGATCAGCCTGCCCTCCCAGGCCAGCGAAGTGATCTTCCGGGATTGGAAAGCCCTGGGCGCGCAGTACCTGATGGTGGGTAATATCGTGCCAGCCGGCGGCCGGCTTCAGGTTCAGTACACACTGTTCAACGTGGCCACCGAGCAACAGGTCAGCACCGGCAGCGTAAGCGGCGGTATCGACCAGTTGCGCGACATGGCCCACTACATCGCGGACCAGTCGTTCGAGAAGCTCACCGGCATCAAGGGCGCGTTCTCTACCCGCATGCTGTATGTCACCGCCGAGCGCTTCGGTGGTACCAACACCCGCTACACCCTGCAGCGTTCGGACTACGACGGTGCACGTGCCGTGACCCTGCTGCAATCGCGCGAGCCTATTCTCTCGCCGCGTTACGCGCCGGACGGCAAGCGCATCGCTTACGTCTCCTTCGAGCAGAAGCGCCCGCGTATTTTCATCCAGTACGTGGATACCGGCCGCCGCGAGCAGCTGACCAACTTCGAAGGCCTCAATGGCGCACCGGCGTTCTCGCCTGATGGCAATCGCCTGGCATTCGTGCTGTCGAAAGATGGCAACCCGGAAATCTACGTAATGGACCTGGGCAGCCGCGGGCTGACCCGAGTAACCAACAGCCCGGCAATCGATACCGAACCCTTCTGGGGCAAGGACGGTTCCACTCTGTACTTCACCTCTGACCGTGGCGGCAAGCCGCAGATCTACAAAACCACGGTTGGCAGCGGCAACGCTGAACGGGTGACTTTCGTCGGCAACTACAACGCAAACCCTAAACTGTCTGCCGACGAAAAGACTTTGGTGATGATTCATCGTCAAGATGGCTTCACCAATTTCAAGGTGGCTTCGCAAGACCTCGAGCGCGGTAACGTGAAGATCCTCACGGACTCGAGTCTTGATGAGTCGCCTACTGTTGCGCCCAACGGCACCATGGTAATCTACGCCACCCGCTCGCAGGGCCGGGGAGTCTTGATGCTCGTGTCCCTCAATGGACGCGTAAGGCTCCCGCTTCCTACCGCTCAAGGCGAAGTCAGAGAACCTTCCTGGTCCCCTTACCTGAACTGATGCGGCGCACAACGTTATACTTAACACACTGGGGTTCATTAGGAGTTTCACGATGGAAATGCTGAAGTTTGGTAAATTCGCTGCGCTGGCCCTGGCCATGGCTGTAGCTGTAGGTTGCTCCTCCAAGGGCGGTGACAACGCTGGTGAAGGCGCTGGTGCTGGTGCTGTCGATCCAAACGCTGGCTACGGTGCAAACACCGGCGCCGTCGATGGCAGCCTGAGCGACGAAGCCGCTCTGCGCGCTATCACTACCTTCTACTTCGAATACGACAGCTCCGACCTGAAGCCGGAAGCCATGCGTGCCCTGGACGTCCATGCCAAGGACCTGAAAGCCAGCGGTGCTCGCGTCGTTCTGGAAGGTAACACCGACGAGCGCGGTACCCGCGAATACAACATGGCGCTGGGTGAGCGTCGTGCCAAGGCTGTTCAGCGTTACCTGGTTCTGCAGGGCGTTTCCCCAGCTCAACTGGAAGTTGTTTCCTACGGCGAAGAGCGTCCAGTCGCTACCGGCAACGACGAGCAGTCCTGGGCTCAAAACCGTCGCGTCGAACTGCGTAAGTAATTCGTCATGCGAGCGTGCCGTCGTGCTTTAACTGCTATCGCGCTTGCCCTGCCGTTTTCGGTATGGGCAGCGGTTCCCGTGGTTGATGGAAGTGGTGCCGGAAACGGCAGCAGCTATCCGCCCTCAGGTTATGGCACGAGCGGCGCCTACGCCGGGACGGGGGTCTCATCGGCCCCGGTCTCGGCGCAGGGCGAGCTGTTCATGCAGCTGCAACAAATGCAGGAAGACATTGCCCGCTTGCGCGGTCAACTGGAAGTCCAGCAAAACCAGATCCAGCAAATGAAGCAAGAAGCACTGGATCGCTATCAGGACCTCGATCGCCGTATCGGCGCGGGTGCACCTGTGCAACAGCCGGCAGCTCCTGCCGATGCTTCCCAGAATTCCGCCACTGGCGGTGCCCCAGGCGCCGACATGGCTGCGGCGGGCGCGCCCGTCGACCAGGCTGCTGCCAGCTCCGAGCCGGCAGACCCCGCCAAAGAGAAACTCTATTACGACGCAGCCTTCGACCTGATCAAGGCCAAGGACTTCGACAAGGCGAGCCAGGCGTTCGCTGCGTTCCTGCGCAAGTACCCCAATAGCCAGTACGCGGGTAATGCCCAGTACTGGCTTGGCGAAGTGAACCTGGCCAAGGGGGACCTCCAGGGTGCCGGCCAGGCGTTCGCCAAGGTAAGTCAGCTATATCCCAAGCACCCCAAGGTGCCTGATGCCATGTACAAGCTGGCCGATGTCGAGCGCCGCTTGGGCCACACCGACCGGGTGAAGCCCATCCTGCAACAGGTTATCAGCCAGTTTCCGGGCACCGCCGCAGCACAGCTCGCCCAGCGAGACCTTCAGCGGCTTTGATCGTACCGATGAAGCTTCATGAACGAACCCGCGCATGGCGCGGGTTTTTTCGTTAGAATCTTCGCCCCTTATCAACAACCCTTACCTTTCTGGCCATGCCAAAGGGTGGGGGTGCTTGCGGAGGCGGGTGGCCTGTTTAGCTGCTACGCCCGTGGCGACCATGTCTGACACTCTACGCATTACCGAAATATTCCACTCGCTTCAGGGCGAGACCCGTACTTCTGGCCTGCCCACGGTGTTCGTGCGCCTCACGGGTTGCCCGTTGCGCTGCCAGTATTGCGACAGCGCTTACGCATTCAGCGGCGGCACACTGTTCAGCCTGGACAGCATCATGGAGCAGGTCGCTGCCCTGCGGCCACGCTATGTCTGTGTGACCGGCGGCGAACCGCTGGCCCAGCCTAATGCCATCCCGCTGTTGCAGCGGTTGTGCGACGCCGGCTATGAGGTATCGCTCGAAACCAGCGGGGCATTGGATATCAGTGCAACCGACATTCGAGTAAGCCGGGTAGTGGACCTGAAAACACCAGGCTCCCGTGAATGCCACCGCAATCGCTATGAAAACGTCGCCTTGCTTACCCGCAACGACCAGGTGAAGTTCGTGATCTGCTCGCGCGAGGACTACGACTGGGCAGTGTCCAAGGTCATCGAGTACAACCTGAGCGAACGAGCCGGTGAAGTGCTCTTTTCTCCCAGCCATCACGATTTGAAAGCCAGCGAGCTGGCAGACTGGATCGTCGCGGACAACCTGCCGGTTCGCTTCCAGTTCCAGCTGCACAAATTGCTCTGGAACGATGAGCCCGGCCGTTGAACCCCGCTGAACGAGGAACTTCCTGTGTCTGACAAGAAAGCCGTTATCCTGCTGTCCGGTGGGCTGGATTCTGCCACCGTGGTTGCCATGGCCCGCGCCGACGGGTACGCCTGCTACACCATGAGCTTCGACTACGGCCAGCGCCACCGCGCCGAGCTCGACGCCGCCGCCCGGGTGGCCCGGGACCTCGGTGCGGTCGAGCACAAGGTAATTGGTCTCAACCTCAACGGTATCGGCGGCTCGGCGTTGACCGACAGCAGCATCGCTGTCCCGGAAGCGCCAACCGAGGGGATCCCTGTCACCTACGTCCCTGCCCGCAATACCGTTTTCCTGTCACTCGCGCTCGGCTGGGCGGAAGTGCTGGGTGCGAGGGATATCTTCATTGGTGTGAATGCCGTGGACTATTCCGGGTATCCCGATTGCCGCCCCGAGTTCGTCGAGGCGTTCGAGCGCATGGCCAACCTGGCCACCAAGGCCGGCGTTGAAGGGCAGGGCTTTACCATTCGCGCGCCGCTGCAGAACCTTAGCAAAGCCGACATCGTGCGGGCAGGCCTGCGCCACGGGGTGGATTACAGCCTGACGGTTTCCTGCTACCAGGCTGATAACGACGGTCGCGCTTGCGGCAAGTGCGACAGTTGCCGGCTGCGGGCTGAAGGCTTCGTGGCGGCTGGCGTGGCGGATCCCACCCGTTACCAGTGACTTTTTTGCCTGACTGGGGTTGATTACTGCTTAGAAATCAGTATGATGCGCACCACCAAGAGGGTCGTTAGCTCAGTTGGTAGAGCAGTTGGCTTTTAACCAATTGGTCGTAGGTTCGAATCCTACACGACCCACCATATTCAAGAGGCACCGCCAAGGCGGTGCCTTTTTCGTTTCCGGCCCTTCAGTTTGCTATACCTGCATCCGATAAAGGAATTGCCGTTCCCTCGTGCACCGAGGCGCCGGAACGTCAAATGGTCTGATTGGTTGCGGTCGAACGTTATGCAAATTGCCACCCCTCCGTTGAATGAAACAGCACGCTTGCGCATGCTGCACAGCCTCGACCTGCTGGATACCCCGGCGGAAGAATGCTTTGACCGTGCGACCCGCCTATTGGCGCAACTGCTGCGGGTGCCTATTGCGCTGGTGTCGTTGGTAGATGCCAACCGGCAGTGGTTCAAGTCCAAGGTTGGGCTGGATGTCTGCGAAACTTCGCGTGACATCGCATTCTGCGCACATGCCCTGGCTTCCCGGCACATGCTGCTGGTGGAAGACGCCTTGGCAGATGACCGCTTTGCGGATAACCCGCTGGTGACTGGCGCCCCGCACGTACGGTTTTATGCCGGGGTGCCCCTGAGTACGACCGATGGGTTGGTGCTGGGCACGCTGTGCGCCATAGACACAGTGCCGCGCCAGCTTTCAGATGCCGAGAAGGCGGGAATGACAGACCTTGCCCGCATGGTTGAACGGGACCTCTTGCAGCGCTCTGTTGCCCGGGACGTTCGGCGTGTAAATGAAGACGAGCGGCAAGCCAGGGCGGTGGTGGAAGCTCGGTTTGCGACCGTCTTTCAACAGGCGCCAACCGGCAAGGCGCTGGTAGACCTCAGCGGCCGCTTTACTGAGGTGAATGCCAAGCTTTGCGAACTCACAGGCTATAGCCGCGCTGAGCTGATGAGCCAGACGTTCGTCGCTATTACCCATGCGGACGACCTTCAGGCTGATTTGTCGCTGCACGCCGAGCTTCTGGAAGGTCGCCGAAACACCTATTCTCTGGAAAAGCGCTACATCCGCAAGGACGGTACCGCCGTTTGGGTCGAGCTTAGCGTTGCATTGGTACGCGATGCCCGGGGGGAGCCCGAGCATCTTATCGCGGACATCCTGGATATTTCGCTGCGCAAGCAGGATGAAGCCCTGCTCAAGGATTACCAGGCCGAGCTGGAGCGGCGGGTGCAGGTTCGTACGGCAGAACTCGTGAGAAGCCGCAGTACGTTACAGACGATCACAGACAACCTGCCGATCCTTATCTCTCACGTGGACAAGGACTTGCGCTACCTCTTCAACAATGACGTGTACCGCCAGGTGTTCGGTGTGGCCCCTCAGGCCCTGGTAGGGCGGCGTATCCAGGACGTGCTCGCTCCGGCACTTTATGAGGAACTGCTGCCCTGGTTCAAGCGGGCACTGGCTGGCGAGCGCGTGGTGAATGATCATGTGCACTATGTGGCTGACCGCACGCGTGTATGGGCCGCCACCTACATCCCTGACATACGCGACGGCGAGGTTCACGGCTTCTTCGTGATGTCCCAGGACGTGACCGAGCGCAAGCAGGTAGAGCGATCGCTGCGCGACAAGGCCATGCGCGATCCACTCACCGGCCTGCCGAACCGCCGGGCGCTCACGGAGTTGTTGGCGCAGCTGGGGCAGCAGCCTGCGCCGTCGTTTGCCATGCTGTTCCTTGACCTTGATGGGTTCAAGGCCGTGAACGATGCGTTTGGCCACGACGTGGGTGATGAGCTGCTAAAGGAAGTGGCGCTACGGTTGCAGCACACGGTTCGCAAGGCCGATTTTGTGTGCCGCCTGGCGGGGGATGAGTTCGTTGTGGTGGCTGAAGGCGTAGGGAGCGAGGCCATTGCCGGGCAGATTGCCGAAAAGGTGTGCTCGGCCCTGGCCCAGCCGTTCCTGCTCAGTGCCGGTACCGCGGACATCAGTGCCAGCGTAGGTGTGGCGCTGCGTTCATGCCATCCGCTGGACGAGCTGGACAACATTCTTAACTTGGCAGATGCCGCCATGTATGAGGCAAAGCGGCGTGGGCGCAATGGCTACCGGGTAGCCAGCGGTGATGCTCGGCTACCGGTAGCAACGTGACCTAGAAGATGAACTTGAAGAGCGCGATCACCACGATCAAGCCGATCAGGAAAATGATACCGACGGTACCGCCCAGGAACTTCAGCATGGTCTTGCTCCTTATCCGATGTGTAGGAGATAGACCATGGCATTGCGCGTTCCGTTTCCTTCAATCGAAGCGCTGAAGCCGCGCAAGGCTTCAATCAGGCGGCTTTGGGGCTATTCGGCGTGCCTGGCGCCAACGAACGTGAGCGATGCGAAGTACGCATAGCTATCAATATTGCTGTCACCCTTTACTGGAACCAGGGCTTCGGCCGCCAGAACGTTCAGCCCTTCATTGCGGATGGTGATACTGACCCGGCCGTTCGCGTCGGTTTTACCGCTTACCGTGCCAGGCGCGCCACGGTAATCCGCGAACACGTCCACATCAGCCATTGGCTTGCCGGCGGACAGTACCTTTACCGGTAGCGCCTGGCCGGGCTTGAGCGTGGCTGGGTCTACCTCGGGCACAATGACCAGGCCAAGCTGGTCCAGTTTTGGCAGTTGCTGGTAAGGGCCATTCACGGCGACGGTGTATTTGGTGGCCTGCATCGACTGCTTGGCGTCTTTTATCTCCTTGCGCCCCTTGTTTTCCCAGCGGCCGTCTTTGGTTTCGCTCCATACGCCGGCGTCGAATTCCACAGCGGTTATCGTGGCTGGGCTGGCAGGCGCCAGGCGAGCATGGTCGGTGAGCCGTTCGATGGTGAGAGGAACCGGCTTTGCGTCCGCCGCCCACGCCCAGCCCGCTTTTACCGCAGCCGGCTCGAAGGCATCGTCTTCGGCGCCTTCGCCAAAGACCACCTCGGTATGGCCGCGGCGTTGTTCCGTCCACAGGCCATGCGCCTGGGCGGCGGTCGCGAACAGAAGGGGAAGGGCAATGAATAGGGCGGACAGGCGGACAGGGTTCATGAGCGTTTCTCTAGATTCAAGCCGGCAATCCTACCGACAGAGCCTTCCCGGCGCCTCGGCTACACTGTTACCGAATATTTAAGCGGCAGTCACCTTGCCAGGGCCTGATCCCTCTGCTAGGTTTCAAAATGTTAACGATGACATTCTGTACAAAAACAAGAAAACCACAGGGTCCCTCGCATGAACAAGCATCCTCGGCTTCGCTTCGCCCGCACGTTCCTGTCCGCTGCGCTTTTTGTCACGCTTCCTTTGGCCGCCAGCGCCGCGCCCGCTCCGCTGAAGATCGGCGCCTCGTTCCAGGAAATCAATAATCCTTACTTCGTGACCATGAAAGGCGCCCTCGAGGACGCGGCCGGCAGCATCGGCGCGACCTTGCTGGTCACTGATGCCCGTCACGACGTGTCCAAGCAGCTCAGCGACATCGAAGACATGCTGCAGAAGGGCATCGATATCCTGGTGATCAACCCTACGGATTCGGTCGGCGTGCAGTCGGCGGTAAAAATGGCCCATGACAAAGGTGTGGTCGTTGTGGCCGTGGACGCCCAGGCCGAGGGGCCGCTGGATGCCTTTGTAGGTTCGAAGAACTTCGACGCAGGGGTGCAGGCGTGCCAATACCTGGGCGAGAAGCTAGGGGGCAAGGGCGACGTCGCCATCCTCGACGGCATCGCTGTGGTGCCAATCCTGGAGCGTGTTCGAGGTTGCAAGGAAGCCCTGGGCAAGTTCCCGGGCATCAAGATCGTCAGCACTCAGAACGGCAAGCAGGAGCGGGACCAGGCCCTGAGCGTGACCGAGAACATGCTGCAGGCACAGCCCAATCTCAAGGGCCTGTTCAGCGTGAACGACAACGGTTCGCTGGGCGCCTTGGCGGCCATCGAGGCCAGTGGCATGGACGTAAAACTGGTGAGCGTGGACGGCGCGCCCGATGCCATCAAGGAAATCCAGAAACCAGACAGCAAGTTCATCGCCACCTCTGCACAGTACCCGCGAGACCAGGTGCGTATTGCCCTGGGGCTGGCGCTTGCGCGCAAATGGGGTGCGCAGGTACCCAAGGCGGTACCGGTAGACATCCTGCTGGTGGACCGCGACAAGGCCAAGACCTTCACCTGGTAACCGCGAACGCTGAACGAGTGACAGCCGAGGTGAGTGATGGGCAGCCTTTTGCAGCTGACGGATATTTCCAAGCGATACCGCGGGGTGCACGCCCTCAAGGGGATCGACCTGAGTGTGGAGCATGGGGAGATCCATGCGCTGCTGGGTGAGAACGGCGCCGGCAAATCCACCCTGATGAAGATACTCGTAGGGGTGGAGCATCCTGACACCGGTACGATCGAGTTCGATGGCCAGGCCCGGCGCTTCGCTACCTACCACGACGCGATCGCCGTGGGCATCGGCATCGTGTTCCAGGAATTCAGCCTGATCCCCTACCTCAACGCGGTGGAGAACATTTTCCTGGGCCATGAGCAGGTCGGCCGTTTCGGCCTGCTGCGCAAGCGGCACATGCGTGAGCGGGCCGCGGCGTTGTGCGATCGGCTTGGGGTGGACATCGATCTGAGTTGCCCGGTGCAACATTTGAGCGTAGCCCAGCAGCAATTTGTGGAAATAGCCAAGGCGTTGGCGCTTGAAGCGCGCCTGCTGATCCTTGATGAGCCCACCGCCACGCTTACGCCTGGCGAGGCCGAGTTACTGTTCGATGTAATGCGCGAACTCAAGCGCCAAGGGGTGGCGATGATTTTCATCTCCCACCACCTCGAGGAAATCTTTGAAGTCTGCGACCGCATCACAGTGCTGCGCGATGGTGCCAACGTGGGCGGCATGGCGACTGCCCACAGCGATCTGGATCAGCTGGTGGAGATGATGGTAGGCCGCAAGCTCGCCAACAGCTTTCCACCAAAGCCTGAGTACGCGCAGGGCCAGGAAATCGTGTTGGACGTCAAGCGCCTTCGGCTCGCCCGCAAGGGGCCGGAAAACAGCTTCACGCTACACCGCGGTGAAATCCTCGGTTTTGCCGGGCTGGTCGGCTCAGGCCGCACGGAACTGGCCTTGGCAGTGATCGGCGCCTTGCCCAGCGTGAGCCGGGAAGTGACCCTGAACGGCTCGCCGGTGAACCTGAAGGACCCGGCCGCCGCCTTGGCCAACGGTATCGGATTGTTGCCGGAAAGCCGCAAGACCGAAGGTTTGGTGCTGGACTTCAGCATTCGCGAAAACATTTCACTGAACAACCTCGGCAAGTACGAGCGCGCCACCGGGCTGATAGACCGTGGGCAGGAGCGCGACAGTGTGGCCGGGCTGATGAAAGCCCTGGCAATAAAAGCCCCGGGCCCGGAAAGCCTGGTGATCAACCTCAGCGGCGGCAATCAGCAGAAAGTGGTGATCGCCCGCTGGATAAACCATCACTGCACGGTGCTGATCTTCGATGAGCCCACGCGCGGCATCGACGTGGGCGCCAAGGCCGAAATCTACGGCCTGATGCGCAAACTCACCGAACAGGGCTACGCCATCATCCTGATTTCCAGCGAGCTGCCTGAGATCATCGGCATGAGCGACCGCGTGGCGGTATTCAACAAGGGCGCCATTGTTGCCACCCTGCAGGGCAGCGCCATCAATCCTCAGGAGGTCATGCGCCATGCGACCGCAAGCCAGCGATCTGAACGCGTCCATTGAAGCGGCTGCACGCCCGCGCCACCGACCAGGCGGCGACCTTGCCCGGCAACTGATCCGCTCCCCGGCGTTCTATCCGTTCGTGGGCCTGTTGCTGGTAACAACCTTCATGATCTTCGCCAGTGATAACTTCCTCACCGGCGCCAACCTGGAGAATATCGTTCGGCAGGTGTCCATCAACGCGATCATTGCCGTAGGCATGACGTGCGTGATTCTCACCGGTGGCATCGACCTGTCCGTAGGCCCGGTGATGGCGTTGAGCGGTACCGTCAGCGCCGGTTTGCTCGTGGCAGGCGTATCGCCGCCCCTGGCCATTGGAGCGGGGCTGGCGATTGGCGCCGGCTTCGGGGTGGGGAATGGCCTGCTGGTGGCCTATCTCCAGATGCCGCCGATTATCGTAACGCTCGCCACCATGGGTATCGCGCGCGGCCTTGGGCTGCTGTACACCGACGGTTACCCCATCTCCGGCTTGCCCGAATGGTTCGCCTGGTTCGGCCGGGGCAAGCTGCTCGGCGTGCAGGTGCCGATCCTGATCATGCTGCTCACCTACCTGTTGGCCTGGGTGATGCTGCAACACACCCGCATGGGGCGCTACGTGTATGCCATTGGTGGCAACGAGGAGGCTGTACGCCTGTCCGGGGTGCGCGCGGGGCGGTTCAAACTGCTGGTGTATGTAATCAGCGGGTTCACCGCTGCGGTGGCGGGGCTGGTGTTGTCGTCGCGGCTGATGAGCGGCCAGCCCAACGCCGGTGCCTCCTTCGAGCTGGACGCCATTGCAGCCGTGGTGCTGGGCGGTGCGTCCATCGCCGGTGGCCGCGGGGTGATCCTCGGCACCCTGGTAGGCGCCATGCTGCTGGGCGTACTCAATAACGGTTTGAACATGCTCGGCGTTTCGCCGTACGTCCAAAGTGTGATCAAGGGCGG
Source organism: Pseudomonas sp. 3MAES_34.3B (assembly GCF_058145875.1). Taxonomy (NCBI): domain Bacteria; kingdom Pseudomonadati; phylum Pseudomonadota; class Gammaproteobacteria; order Pseudomonadales; family Pseudomonadaceae; genus Pseudomonas; species Pseudomonas sp. 3MAES_34.3B. The sequence goes on from NZ_CM176960.1 coordinate 1,069,307, forward strand.
GATCATCCTGCTCGCTATCTTCATCAGCCGCCAGCGCCGCCGCTAGGCGCACGTTCCATATACCCAAGGGCAGTTCGCACGGCTGCCTGGGTCACTTCGCCTTCAAGAAAGGAACATCGTCATGGAAAACAACACAGAGAACACCATGCAAGCCGTTGTGTGTCACGCACCCAAGGACTATCGGCTGGAGCGTATCGGCAAGCCTCAGGCGCGGCCGCTGGAGCTGGTGCTGCGCATCGGCGCGTGCGGCATCTGCGCCAGCGACTGCAAATGCCATTCGGGCGCCGCGATGTTCTGGGGCGGGGAAAATCCGTGGGTGAAGGCACCCGTAGTGCCGGGCCATGAGTTCTTCGGTTACGTGGAGCAGGCCGGGGAGGGCGCCGAGGAACATTTCGGCGTGAAGGTGGGCGACAAGGTGATCGCAGAACAGATAGTACCCTGTGAAAAGTGCCGCTTCTGCAAGAGCGGCCAGTACTGGATGTGCGAGGTGCACAACATCTTCGGCTTCCAGCGCGAAGTGGCCGAAGGCGGCATGGCGCAGTACATGCGCATTCCCCGCACGGCCATCGTTCACAAGATTCCGGAGGCCATTTCTCTCGAAGACTGTGCGCTGATCGAGCCCATGTCCTGCGCGATCCATACCGTGAACCGTGGCGACGTGCAGCTGGACGACGTGCTGGTGATCGCCGGGGCGGGCACACTGGGGCTGTGCATGGTACAGGTGGCGCACCTGAAAACCCCGCGCAAGCTGGTGGTGATCGACATGGTGGACGAACGCCTGGAGCTGGCGCGCCAGTTCGGCGCAGACGTGGTAATCAACCCCTCCCGTGACGACGCCAAGACAATCATCGCCGACCTCACCGACGGCTACGGCTGCGACGTATACATTGAAACCACCGGCGTGCCGGTGGGCGTGACCCAAGGCCTGGAGCTGATCCGCAAACTCGGCCGCTTCGTGGAGTTCAGTGTGTTCGGCGCCGAAACCAGTGCCGACTGGTCGATCATTGGCGACCGCAAGGAGCTCGACGTTCGCGGCGCGCACCTGGGGCCATACTGCTACCCCATTGCCATTGACCTGTTCGAGCGAGGCCTGATTACCTCCAAAGGTATCGTGACCCACAGCTTCGGCCTGGACGATTACGCCGAAGCCTTCGCGCTTGCTGACTCTACCCGCTCGATCAAAGTGCTGCTCAAACCCGTGGGGCAGGGCTGAGGCCATGGTCATGGCGTATGTGATCGGTGTAGACATCGGCACCCAAAGCACCAAGGCTGTGCTGGTGGCCCCCGACGGCCAGTTGATTGCGCGGCACAGCCAGGCCTATCGGGTGGATACCCCCAGGCCGGGCTGGGCCGAACAATGGCCGCAGGTATGGCTCGACGCCGTGTATGCCTGCGTTGCCGCCTGCACGGCCGCCGCAAACGTAGCGCCTGAGCAGATCAAGGCACTGTGCATCAGCAGCTTGTACGGCGGCTCGGGTATCGCGGTTAACAGCGCGATGGAGCCGCTGTACCCGTGCCTGATCTGGATGGACCGCCGCGCCGAGGCGCAGGTGGCCCAGGTGAAGGCGCAGCAGAACCTCGAGCAGCTGCAGGCGATCACCGGCAATGGCGTGGACAGTTACTACGGTTTCACCAAGATGCTGTGGCTCAAGCAGGAGCGCCCGGACATCTGGCAACAAACGCGCTGGTTGCTACCTCCCAACAGCTACGTGAACCATGCCCTCACCGGTGAACTGGCCATCGACCATAGCAGCGCCGGCAACATCGGCGGGGTGTACGACATCAATGCCCGTGCCTGGTCCGAACCGATGCTGAGCGCCCTGGGCATCGACGCAGGCCTGATGCCGCCACGGCTGTTGCACTCCGATGAAGTGGTAGGCGGGCTGCTACCGGGGCCCGCGGAAAAACTCGGCCTGGCGCCTGGAACGGCAGTGCTCGCCGGCGGTGTGGATGCCGCCATGGCAACCCTCGCCGCCGGCGTATCCCGCCCAGGCAAACATGTGGCGATGATCGGGACCAGCATGTGCTGGGGCTACCTGGACCACCAGGCCGACGCCCGTCATGGGCTGGTGAGCTTTCCGCATGTCTACGACGGCCAGCGCCAGCTCTACAGCTTTGGGGGGGCACTGACCGCAGGCGCGTCGGTGAGCTGGTTCCGGGAGCAGTTCGGGCAGGCTGAAGGCGAACTGCCGCTGATCGAGGGCCAAGACCCTCACGCTGCGCTGGAGCGGCTGGCCGCAACAGTGCCAGCCGGTAGCGAAGGGTTGCTGTTCCTGCCGTACCTGATGGGCGAGCGCAGCCCGGTGTGGGATGCCAGGGCCAGCGCCAGCTTTATCGGCCTGGGCCTGCACCACGGCAAGGCGCATCTGTACCGCGCCGTACTCGAAGGCGTCACCTATGCGCTTCGGCACAATATCGAAGCCGGTCGCGAGGCGGTAGGTGAGCTGGACCGGCAACTGATCGTGGTGGGCGGTGCCAGCCACTCCGACGTGTGGATGCAGATCATCGCCGATGTCACCGGCTTTGACGTGGTGACCATCGCGCAGGACGTGGAAGCCGCTTACGGCGCCGCCTTGCTGGCCGCTCACACGGCGGGGTTGTTGGGCCCGGGGCAGTCGGAGCACGGCTGGGTACAGCTGCGCCAGCGCGCCGTACCGAACCCGGCGGTTCGCCAGCGTTACGACACGTTGTTCGATGCTTACCGGCAATGCTACCCGGCCCTGAAATCAATCTTCCACCAGCTACGGAGTGCCCGCGATGAATAACCTGCGCTTCGACTTCACCGACCAGCGCGTGCTGGTCACGGGCGCTACCAGCGGCATAGGGCTGGAGGTAGCCCACCAGCTGTTGCGGGCCGGCGCCACCGTATACGCCATGGGTCGTGCTGCCGACGCCCTCGAACAACTGGCCGGGGAAGGCGCGATGGCGCTGCAGGTAGACATCGCCGACCCTGGCGCGGTGCTAAAGGCCTGCGCCGAACTTCCGCCCCTGGACGGGCTGGTCAATTGCGCGGGCATCGCCTTGTTGCATCCGGCGGTCACCGTGGAGCCGGCCACCTTTGATCAAGTGATGGCCGTGAACGTGCGCGCCGCGGCGATCATTGCCGGCCGCGTGGCCAAGGACATGATCGCCGCCGGTATTGCCGGCAGCATCGTCAACGTTTCCAGCCAGGCGTCCATGGTTGGCCTGGACGATCACTTGAGTTACTGCGCTTCGAAAGCGGCCATGGATGCGATGACCCGGGTACAGTGCGGCGAATGGGGCCAGTACGGCATACGGGTGAACGCAGTGAACCCAACCGTTACGCTTACCCCCATGGCTACCCATGCCTGGGGCGACCCGGCCAAGAGCGCGCCCATGCTTGCGGCAATTCCGCTGGGGCGGTTCGCCACGCCCGCGGAAGTCGCAGAGCCGGTGCTGTTCCTGCTCAGTAGCGCAGCATCGATGATCAGCGGCGTGTGCTTGCCTGTCGATGGCGGATACACCAGCCGCTAGGCCTAGGCATTCACCAGTTCGCCCACCACCACCTCCCGTGCCTGGGGGCGCAGGGGGTTCCGGATACGCTCGAGCAGCAGGCGCATGGCACTGGTGCCAGCCTGGGTGCCGTCATGCGCGACGCACGCCACCGGGAACTCGAAGATATCGGCGAACGGCAGGCGGTCGATCCCGCAGATGGCCATGTCGCTACGGTGGATGCCTCGATCGCGCAGCGCCTTGAGCGCGCCCAGTGTGATCAATTGGTTGAAGCCGAACAGCGCGTCAGGGCGGGGATGATTGCTCAGGTAGCCCAACGTGGCGGTGTACGCAGGTTCCAGGGTGTAATCGCCTGCCAGTACATCCAGTTGAATGGGCCGATGGCTATCGGCGATGGCGGCTTTCACGCCTTCCAACCGGTCGTGACTGATGCGCGAGCCCACCGGCCCTGTCAATACCAGCAGGCGTTCGAGCTGTGGCGCCCTGGCCAACAGGTAGCGCGCCCCTTTCATGCCGCTGTGGTAGTTGTCGAGCACCACCTGGCTGAAGGGTGCGTCCGCCAGCGCGCGATCGAGCTGTACCACAGGGACGTCACCATTGCTCAGGCGGCTGAGGTAGGCAGGCTTGTAGCCCGGTTCATCTGACACCGGCGACAGGATGATGCCCGCTACCCGGTAGCCGAGCAGGGTTTCAATGGCCTTTTCTTCCACATCGGCAAGCCCGTCGGTGTCGATCAGCATGATGGTGTAGCCATGCTGCTTGGCCTCTCGAGAGATGGCCTTGATCATCTCACTGTAGAAGGGGTTGTCCACCGACGCGGTGACCACGCCTACGATCAGGCTTTCGCTGCGCTTGAGGCTGCGAGCGAACGCATTGGGGACGTAGTCCAGGTCGCGCGCGGCTGCGAGGATACGCTCCAGCGTGTCGGGTTTTACCAGGTGTGGCTTGTTGAAAGCCCGGGAGACGGTAATGGTGGTTACGTTGACCCGTCGAGCAACATCCGTGATGGTCGTGGAGGCCTTTTTGCTCATGGGGGCCCGGTACTCCGGCAATGGCTGTAACCGCATGATCCCACATCCCACCCTGGCCGCAAGCGGGCCATGGTCGCGTGACCGGCTTTGCACCGCTATGATGCCAGCCGGTCGCCTTTCCATAAGAGTTCAGCCATGAAGCTTTCCGCCGCGCTTTGTTTCGTGTTTGCCAGCACCGTCTCGTCCCTCACCTGGGCCCATGCCCACCTGCAAGCACCGAGCCCTGCCGAGGGCTCTACCGTTGCCGCGCCTGCTGAACTGCGGCTCGCGTTTACCGAAGGCGTGGAGCCGGCCTTCAGCGAAGTGACCTTGACCGACAGCACCGGCAACAGCGCCAAGGCACAGCTGCACCGGGCGGACAACGATACCGCAGTATTGGTGGCAACCCCTGCCGCCCCGCTTCATCCCGGCAGCTGGACGGTGCACTGGAAGGTCGTGTCCGTGGACACTCACCGCAGTGAGGGCCAGTACACCTTCAACGTCAAATAGCGGCAGCGCAGCCAGGTAAAAAACCTGAACCGTACGGCGATCGTTCCGTCTGAGAAAGAGTGAGGCGCTTTGCGCGCACCTGTCTGTCACTCATGAAAGGACGATCCGTATGAACAAGAAGCTTAAAGCCGGCATTTGTGGCGCGTTCCTGTTGCTGGGGGCTCACACGGCCTTCGCGGCGGATGCCGAGGACTTCGTCGACGACGCATCGGCAAAAGGCATCGCGGAAATCGAGGCGGGCAAGCTGGCGGAGCAGAAAAGCAAATCCGCTGACGTGAAGACCTTCGCCCAGATGATGATCAAGGACCATACGGCAGCCAACGAGAAGCTCAAGGGCATCGCCACGGCCAAGAAGCTTGAAGTGGCCTCGGACGCTGAGTTGATGGACAAAGCCAAGAAGATGATCCTGGACATCCGCGAGGAGTCGTTCGACAAGTCCTACGCCAACAACCAGGTGAAGGCACACGAACAAACCATCGAGATCTTCCAGAAGGAAGCCAACGAAGGCAAGGACCCGGAACTGAAGGCCTTCGCCAAGGAAACCCTGCCCAAACTCGAAGCGCATCTCAAAGCCGCCAAGGAACTGGCCGCCAAGCATGGTGGCGATGCTCACTAAGCACTGAGCGCGTCAGTCAGGGCGAAGTTCGCGAAGGATCATTCGCGGGCTTCGCCCACTTCCCCAGACTGCTCTACAGCCATTCCTGCACAGCACCCACCAGCAGCTTCACGTTCAGCACCACGATAATCCCCGAGATTACCCATGCCACTACCGCCAGGCCCCGGCCTGCCACCAGTGCGCCCATCTTTGAGCGGTCGGTGACAAAGCGCACCAGAGGAATCACAGCCATGGGCAACTGCATGGACAGAATCACTTGGCTGAACACCAGCAATTGGGAGGTGCCGCGCTCACCATACAATGCCGTGACAATGACCACGGGAATCACCGCCAGGCCGCGAGTGAGTAGCCGCCGGGCCCAATCCGGAATGCGCAGGTGAAGGAAGCCCTCCATCACGATCTGGCCCGCCAGGGTAGCGGTTACCGTAGAGTTCACACCCGAGGCCAGCAGCGCGATCGCGAACAAGGTGGAAGCAATGCCGATACCCAGCATCGGCGAGAGCAGTTCGTGGGCTTTTTCGATGTCTACCACATCCGTCCGCCCGGCCGAGTGAAACACCGCAGCGGCAGTGATCAGGATGGCGGCATTCACGAACAGCGCCAGGCTCAGGGCAATGGTACTGTCCGTTACGGCCCAGCGCAGGCCTAGCCGCTTGCCGGCATCGGTGCGCTCATATGCTCGGGTTTGCACGATGGACGAATGCAGGTAAAGGTTATGGGGCATTACCGTCGCGCCGATGATCCCGATAGCCAGGTACAACGCGGCGGGGTTAGTGACAATCTCCCTTTGCGGGATAAAGCCCTGCAGCACCGCACCGATCGGGGGGTGAGACATCACCATCTGCGCGGCAAAGCACACGAATATCAGCGTAAGCAGCGCCACCACGAATGCCTCGAGCCAGCGGAAGCCGCGCTGCATCAGCAATAGAATGAGGAACACGTCCAGGGCACACAGGATCGCGCCCCATATCAGCGGGATATCGAACAGCAGCTTGAGCGCAATGGCCGTGCCAATCACCTCCGCCAGGTCGCAGGCAATGATTGCCAGCTCACACGCCAGCCACAGGGCAATGCGTACCGGCTTGCTGTAATGTGCCCGGCAGGCCTGAGCCAGGTCCATGCCCGTTGCGATACCCAGGCGTGCGGCCAAGGCTTGAAGCACGATGGCCATCAGGTTGGACAGCAGGATGACGGACAACAGCATGTAGCCAAACTGGGAACCGCCCGCCAGGTCGGTAGCCCAGTTGCCTGGGTCCATGTACCCCACGGCTACCATATAACCGGGGCCGGCGAAGGCCAGCAGCCTGCGAAGCCAGCTGCCATTCTGTGGAATGCGGATACTGGCGTTCAGATCTCCCATGCTGGGTTGCGCCCCTACGCCGAAACGGCTCAATAATGCCGGCTCGCCATCATTGGCACGGAAATTCGGTCGGTCTTCGGGCTCCGCCACGGTTCAGCTCCAACGAGATATAAAAGCACTAGGGTATGAACCCTGCGAACGCTGAGCGTTCACGCCCGCTACCACTGTACCTCAAGCGATGGTGTACGGCGCGTTGCGCCGCAAGCCGCTTGCGGCATACGCCAAGGCACCGTCGGTCCGCTCAAAAGTCCGTCACTATTGGCAAAGGTCGCAATCGGGCCAAGTAAATGCTTAATCCATATGCAACTTTCGCTTATCGGCAGAAATAGCAGCCTTGCCTCGCCGGACCGTTTGTCAGCTTCGTTTCGGTTTTTGAAAAACTTATTCCTGCTGCCTGCTTCCATAACTATGTAGCGACCCACATCCAGGAGGATATCGCCATGGCAGTAAAGAGTAAGAACGCTGGTAACTTTGCAAACAACCCGACCCGCGCCGCTGAAGCCGGGCGAAAGGGCGGAAGTGTTTCAGGTGGTAATTTTGCCAACGACCCAGCCAGGGCGGCGGAAGCCGGTCGCAAGGGCGGGAGACGTAGCCATCGGGGTGCTGCCAAGAGCGGTAGCACGACACAAAGCTGAAAGGGAGCGCTGAACACTGCTTCTGATTCAGGCGCCACTTGAACTTGATGCCGGTTGCCGGTGTGACCACAAGTTGTACGGCCGGGCAGCGAGGGAGAGTGGCATTTTATTCAATGCCAAACAATAGTCCCGGTAGCGGGGCGCTTTACTTATACGACGTTATTTAATATGCAAATAGCCTGATGTGGCTCAAGCACTTCTGGCGTTAACATAGAGGTATCAGCGATGACCAACCATCACAAACCTTCCTATGGTTCCACCGATCCACATAATTCCAGCCATGGCGGCAAAGGTGCGCCCGCTCCGGCCGATATCAAGACCGACCGTGCCGAAAAAGCGCGCATTGGCGGCCAGCACAGCAACGGGGGTACCCGCCGGCGCGGTGAAGGTTGAAGGCCTTGAATCATCAAAGTTTGCCGGGCCTTCGTTCAACGAAGGCCTCAGGCGACGAATGGCACGCGCAACGGTGAGCTTCGTCGCATTGCAGGATGGCGGATCCAACCTCAAAACATCTACCCTTTCTGTATTGCCGTTGTAACAGGGAGGTCGGTCAATGAGTTTGACCAGTGTTGTGGCCCTGAAACCTCCACCTGCGGTGGGGGAAGAAGGAATTGATAAAGTATTGCGGGCCCTTCGTACGCATCTGGACATGGACGTGGCCTTCGTTTCCCGCTTTCGCGAAAAAGACCGCGTATTTACCCACGTAGACGCCCGGGGCGTTTCACCGCTGAAGGCCGGTGACGTGCTTTCCCTTGAAGCGGGTTATTGCAAGAAGGTGGTTGAAGGCCGGTTGCCTCAGCTTATTCCCAATACGGCGGCGTTGCCCTTGGCCATGGCCATTCCCGAAACACGCGCTTTGCCGATTGGCGCGCACATCAGCGTTCCGGTACGCCTCAGCAATGGACGGTTGTATGGCACCCTGTGCTGCTTTTCGGGCTATGCGGACACCAGCCTCGGCGAGCGCGACCTGAGCATGCTCAAGGTGTTTGCCGAATTGATAGCCGACCGCCTCGAAGTGGACCAGCAGGCGAAAGACGAGCGCTTGCGCAAGCATCGCGTCATCTGCGCCGCGCTGGCCAAGGCTCAGCCCAATGTGGTGTATCAGCCCATCGTTGACCTTGCCCACGGGCAGATCTGCGGCTGGGAATCCCTGGCCCGCTTTACCGACGAACCCATGCGCAGCCCGGACCTATGGTTCAGGGACGCGGCCGAAGCCGGGCTGGGATTGGAGATGGAACTGCGTGCCGTCGAGAAAGGCCTGGCGGGGCTGAGCCAGTTGCCAGCTGGCCAATACCTTTCGCTCAATTGTTCGCCGCAGCTGTTCCTTTCCGGGCGACTGGCGCGGGTATTGGCAAGCTGCGATTCATCGCGGCTTGTGCTTGAACTCACGGAGCATTCGATCGTTTCCGACTATGGCGCACTGGTCGAGGCCATCGAGCCGTTGCGTTCGAGAGGCTTGCGCCTGGCAATCGATGACGCAGGTGCCGGCTATGCGAGCATGCGCCATATCCTTCAGTTACGGCCCGACATCATCAAACTGGACATGGCGCTTACCCAAGGCATACACGGAGATTCCCAGCAGCGTGCCATGGCATCGGCGCTGATTGCCTTCGCACGGGAAACGAACTGCAGCGTGGTGGCGGAGGGCGTTGAAACCCTGCCAGACCTGCTGACCCTGCGCCGCCTCGGGGCCGACAAGGTCCAAGGCTATCTCACCGGGCGGCCCATGCCGTTGGCCTTGGCAACCCTTTGGCAAGTGCCGCGCCTGCCGGAGTTGTCCGACCCGAAGGCTCCCTGAGCCCGGCCCTCCATCGCAGGCAAGTGCCGCGAGCCCTGCAAGGTCTGCCAGTGTATAGTTGCGTCCTGTACACATCAGCGCTTGCAGGTCTTGTCCATGTCTCACATTTCCGAACGCTTGCTGGTCCAGGCCCACCTGGATGCCCGCCAGCCCGTGGCCCTTACGCCTGTCGAAGAGGCCGAATACCGGCGCGCCATCGCGGCAGAACTGAAGGCGCGAGACGCAGTGCTGGTCGCGCACTATTACTGTGATCCGGTGATCCAGGCGTTGGCGGAGGAGACCGGGGGGTGTGTATCCGACTCGCTCGAAATGGCGCGCTTCGGTAACCAGCACAGCGCCAGCACCGTTCTGGTGGCGGGCGTGCGCTTCATGGGTGAAACCGCCAAAATCCTCAACCCGGAAAAGCGCATACTGATGCCGACCCTTGAGGCTACCTGTTCGCTGGACCTGGGCTGCCCGGTGGAGGCGTTCAGCGCGTTCTGTGACCAGCACCCGGACCGCACGGTGGTGGTGTACGCCAACACGTCCGCAGCGGTCAAAGCGCGCGCGGACTGGGTGGTGACCTCCAGCTGCGCCGTGGAAATCGTCGAAAGCCTGATGGATAACGGGGAGAAAATCCTCTGGGCGCCGGATCGTCACCTCGGCAGCTACATCCAGAAGCACACAGGTGCCGACATGCTGTTGTGGGACGGCGCGTGCATCGTTCACGAAGAGTTCAAGTCCCGGCAGCTCGAAGACCTCAAGGCGTTGTATCCGGAGGCCGCGGTGCTGGTACATCCCGAGTCGCCGGAGGCCGTGATCGCCCTGGCCGACGCAGTAGGTTCCACCAGCCAGTTGATCGCTGCTGCCCAGCGCATGCCCAACCCTACGTTCATCGTGGCCACGGACCGGGGCATCTTCTACAAGATGCAGCAGCTGTGCCCGGACAAAACCTTCATCGAAGCGCCCACCGCAGGTAATGGCGCCGCGTGCCGCAGTTGCGCTCATTGCCCGTGGATGGCCATGAACACGCTGCAGCGCACACTGGAGTGCCTGCGCGAAGGCACCAACGAAATCTTCGTCGACCCGGCACTCGTCCCTCAGGCCATCCGCCCGCTCAAGCGCATGCTCGACTTCACCCAGGCCGCTCGCATGCGGCTGGCGGGGAACGCGTAGGGGAAAAAACTACCACCCGGCTTTCTTCACCAGCGCATCGCGCAGGGCGGGGGCTTGCTCAATCCAATACACCGGCTTGCCGCCTATAAGCGCGGCGGCCGGGATGCCGTCCTGATACGCCAGCCGGTTGCCTGCCAATGCGGGAACGCGGGTACCGGGGAGCAAGGTGCCGACCAGGTTGAGCGGGTCTACGGCACTGACGGCTATCACGCTGCCGTCGAGGGGCCGGCGACGCACTTCGCGTAGCAACGGAATGGCTTCGGGCAGCGCGAACTGTTCCCCCGAAAGCCCGGCCACAAAGCGCCCGCCGCGCACTTCACCCCGCGCCTCAAGCCGATGCAAGGTGCGCAGCAGTTCCCGCCAGCTGGGCAGCCAGTCCGCTTCACGCTCCAACAACCGCCAGAACACCACGCCATAACGGCGCAGCAAGGTCATCGCCAGTTGCTCCAGCTGTTCATTGCGCGGTGGCGGGGTGGCTGGGCGGCGGAGCAGGGCCCAGCGCCCGGCGTCTTGCATTCCGCCAATGAAAGCGCCCATGCCGCGGCGGCTGCTGCGCTGCTGACGGCTGCTGGCTGGCGTGACCAGTGCCCGCAAACCCGCGAAACTGTCGGCATTCACCAGCCCGGCGGCGACCAGCTCGGCCAGCGCGTTTTCCAGTTCGGTACGTAGCAGCCGGGCTTCATCCTGCAATTCATCGAAAAACAGCGCGCCGTGCTCACGCAGCGCATCGAGTACCCTCTGTGCCCTGGGGCTGGGTTCGGTGGGGCCGGCGTCGTCGTGGGCCAGCGCTTGCCACAACCCCAGTCTAGCCCTTGGCAGCAGCATGATGGGCGTGCCCCGCAGCGTGGTACTGGCGCTCTTGGCGCCGTTGGCACGCCGCAACCACAGCGTTTTACCCGACCGGCAGGCTTCGTCCAGCCAGGTAAAGCTATAGCCTTTCACCCGCGCCGGTAGCAGGTCGCTTTCCCAAGCGCTTACAGGCGCGCTGTACCCCTCGAATTGAGCCAGCACCTGCGCGAGCGCCGCGCTGCCGTCCATGCGCGTAGCGGTGGAGAGGTGTTGCCAATCGAACAGAAACCGAACGAAGTCTTGCAGTGAAACTGGTTCGATTTCCCGGCGCAAGCGCTTTACGGTATAGCGATGGATGCGCGCCAGCAGGTGTCGCTCGCACCATTGTTCGCCCTCCAGGCCTGGGCGGAACTGGCCACGGAGTACATAGCCTTCACCCTCCAGCCGCGCCAGTGCCTGCTCGGTTGCATTCAGGGGCAGCCCCATGGCGCCCGCCAGGTCGCTGCCGCGCAAGGGGCCGAATCCGCTCAAGCGGCTGCGCACCAGCTCCAGTTGCGCGTCTTCCACCGCCCAAGTGTGTTCGAAGCCGGGGAGGTCTTTCAGCCCGCCTGCTATCGAGCCGTCCGGGTAGGCAGCGCGCACGCACGCCAGCCGCTCACGGGCGAACCATAGGTGCAGCCCCCCGTCAGTCAGCAGTTCACCTGCTCGGCCGGTGCTGGCCAGTGTGTTCAACCAGGCAGGCCAATCGGTACTCAGCCGCGCTTCGGCAGTGGCCACCACGCCCAGGGTCATCAATGCCTCGTGCATTTCGTCCGGGTTGCGCGGTTGCGGCCAGGCTTCTTCGCTTACCGCGCGGATTGCATCAGGGTCCAGGGCGCCAAGGTCGTCGGCCGACTCGGGGTCGGTCCACCGGCGGCTGAGTACCGCCTGGGTCCGGCGCTCTTCCAGTGGAGCATCGTCCAGAAAGGCATAGGGCCGCGCATTGAGGATGGCTGCGGCAAGCGGGGAGGGCGATGGCAGGTCGCGGCTGATCAGTTGCACATCACCCGTCTCGATTCGCTGTAACAGGTGCAGCCAGGCCTCGCTGTCGAGGGCTTCGTGAAGGCAGTCGTCCAGGGTTTGGCGAACCAGTGGGTGGTCTGGGATTTCCCGCTCGCCCACGATGTTTTCCAGGCAGGCGATCTGGTCCGGAAATACGTTGGCGATCAAATCCTCGCTTTTCATTCGCTGCAGCTGCGGCGCGACCTTGCGGCCACCGGTGTAGCGCGGCAGCGCCAAGGCTGTGGCCGCGTTCCAGCGCCAGCGTACGCCGAACAGCGGGGCGTCGAGCAGGGCTTGTATGAGGATCGCTTCGGCGCTGGCGCTACGCAGGTAATGCCACACCTCTTCGAGGGCGAAGCTATGGCTGGTGGACAGCGACAGCACGATGGCGTCCTCGCTGGCGGCTGCTTGCAGTTCGAAATTGAAGGTGCGGCAGAACCGCTTGCGCAGGGCGAGCCCCCAGGCGCGGTTGAGCCGGCTGCCGAAGGGCGAATGAATCACCAGCTGAGTGCCGCCGGATTCGTCGAAAAAGCGCTCCATCACCAGGGTATCCTGGGACGGCAGCGCCCCCAGCGCCTGGCGGGTGCGCCCCAGGTAATCCAGCAGTTGCTCGACGCTGGCGATGTCCAGCCCCAGCTCCGCGGTAAGCCAGGCTATCAAAGGTGCGTGCTGTTCACCGCTGGCGGCCAGGCGCTCGTTGATCGCACCCTGCAACCGGGCAACAGAATGCGAAAGCTCGTCGCTTCGCCCTGGCGCTTCGCCCAGCCAGAAGGGGATGTTGGGCGGCATGCCTTTGGCGTCTTCCACCCGCACCCGGCCGCCCTCGACCCGAATGATCCTGTACGAGGCATTACCGAGCTGGAACACATCCCCGGCCAGGCTCTCGATCGCGAAGTCTTCGTTCACGCTGCCGATGTTCAGGCCCTGGGGTTCAAGCACCACGCTGTAGTCGGCGTTATCGGGGATGGTGCCGCCGCTGGTAACGGCGGTCAGCTTGCTGCCACGGCGGCCGCGTAGCGTTCCGCTGACGGCGTCCCGGTGTAGGTAGGCGCTGCGCAGCCCTTGCCGCGTGTTATAGCCCTCGGCGAGGGTGGCCAGCAGTTCACGGTAATCGGCTTCGGCCAGTTCGGCATAGGGCTGCGCTCGGCGGAATAACGCCAGCAGGGCATTTTCGTCCCACTCCCTGCAACTCACCTCGGCCACGATCTGCTGCGCCAACACGTCGAGCGGCGCCCTGGGCATTTTCAGTTCATCCAGCTCGCCTCTTCGTACGCAGTCCAGCAAGGCTGCGCATTCGATCAGGTCATCACGAGAGGTTGCAAACAACCGCCCCTTGGGCGTGCCGCCCACTTGGTGCCCGGAACGGCCCACACGTTGCAGAAACGCGGCGATGGAGCGCGGCGAGCCAATCTGGCACACCAGCTCCACCTCGCCGATGTCGATCCCCAGCTCCAGCGAGGCTGTGGCCACCAATACCCGGAGCTCCCCATTCTTCAGCCGCTGCTCGGCGCTCAGGCGTTGCTCGCGCGCCAGGCTGCCATGGTGCGCTGCGACCTCTTCGCGGCTGAGGCGCTCGCTCAGGTGCCGGGTCAGCCGTTCTGCCAGGCGCCGGGTGTTGACGAAAATCAGCGTGGTGCGGTGCTCGCGCGCCAGAGCGGCGAGGCGGTCGTAAACCAGCTCCCACACATCGTTGGCCATGACAGCGCCGAGCGGCACGGGCGGTACTTCCAGCGCAAGGTCGCGAGGGCGGGCGTGGCCCACGTCAACGATTTCACAGGTGCGCTCCTGGCCCACCAGAAACGCCGCCACCCGTTCGATAGGTTTCTGGGTGGCCGATAGCCCAATGCGGCGCAATGGCGTGTCGCCCAGTGCCTGCAAGCGTTCCAGGCTCAGGGCGAGGTGGCTGCCGCGCTTGCTGTCCGCTACGGCGTGAATCTCGTCCACGATCACGGTGTTCACACCGCCCAGCAATTGCCGGCCCCCGTCCGAGCCCAGCAGTACGTACAAGGACTCGGGCGTGGTCACCAGGATATGCGGTGCCTGTCGCCGCATGGCCGCCCGTTCCTTCTGAGGGGTGTCGCCGGTTCGCACCGCCGTGCGCAGCCGCAAGGGTGGCAGGCCCATCGCCTCCAGTTGTTCGCTGATGCCGGCGAGCGGGCACTGAAGGTTGATCTGGATGTCGTTGGACAGTGCCTTGAGCGGCGACACATAAACCACCAGGGTGTGTTCCGGCAGGCCTTCAGGCGTGAGCGCCTGGCGTACCAGTTCGTCGAGCACCGCCAGGAAGGCTGTAAGGGTTTTGCCCGAGCCGGTAGGGGCGGCGACTAGCGTGGATCGCCCTGCGCGAATCAATGGCCAGGCTGCGGCCTGAGCCGGTGTCATGGCCGGGAAGCTCTGGCGGAACCAGCGCTGAACGGCTGGGTGGAAGGCGTCGAGGATGTTGTCCGGGACGAAGTCTGAGGGAGGCAGGTTCATGTTTCATTTATGGGGCTGGCGCCCTGTGCTTGCAAGCGTCGGCACCGGGGCGCCGACCAGCGTGCACTCAGCGTACCGCGCTGACGCCGTCGAGCGTGGCGAAGGACGTGTCCTTGGCGGTAAGCAGGAAGTCGCGCATGAACGGCGCATCCAGCATGTCGGTACGAATGGCGGCGTAGAGCGTGGCGTACAGGCCTTTTTCACCAAGGCGGCGCGCTTTCACGTAGCCGCGCGAGCTGTATTCGTGCAACGCCCAGTGGGGCATTCCGCACACACCGCGGCCACTGGCAACCAGTTGCATCATCATCACCGACAGTTCGGCAGTGCGCACGGCGGCCGGCTCAATGTCGGCAGGCTCCAGGAAGCGCGTGAAGATGTCCAGCCGCTCGCGTTCCACAGGGTAGGTTATGAGCGTTTGATCGAGCAGGTCTTCAGGTTCGATCCAGGGCTTGCTAGCCAGCGCGTGCTGGTTGGCCACGGCCAGCATGGCTTCGTAGGTAAACAGGGGCACATAGGTGATGCCCGCCAGGTCGACCGGGTCTGAGGTAACTACCAGATCAAGGTCACCCCTGGCCAACGCCGGAAGCGGCGCAAAGGCGAAACCGGAGGCGAGGTCCAGCTCCACTTCCGGCCAGGCATCTCGGAACTGATCGATGGTCGGCATCAGCCATTGGAAGCAGCTGTGGCATTCGATGGCCATGTGCAGGCGCCCTGCGGTGCCCCCCGCCAGCCGGGCCATATCCCGCTCGGCGGCGCGCATCAGGGGGAGGGTGGCATCGGCCAGTTGCAGCAAACGCAGCCCGGCGCTGGTAAACCGAACAGGTTTGGTCTTGCGCACGAACAGGGTCATTCCAAGGCGGTCTTCCAGTTCCTTGAACTGATGCGAAAGCGCCGACTGAGTGAGGTGCAGGCGTTCGGCGGCCTCCACGAGGCTGTCGGCTTCTCTCAGCGCCTGGAGGGTTTTGAGGTGGCGAATTTCAAGCACGGCGCACCATGAGTCGTTTTCCGGTTGGGCAAATTTCACATGAGTTTGTGTCATGCGCCACTGATTGTCACGGCTGCGCTGCTGAACGCAACGCGCCCCGCCGAAACAGGGCGCGCGTATCGGTTAGGTGAACAGTGGCTCGAACACCCGGGCGGCAAGGCGCCTGCTGATATCCCCGCGCCAGATCGCAGGTTCGTTCGGCGCCGTCGCTGTGAGGTACCGCTGCGGAGAGGTTTTCAGGTGGGCAACTTCAAAGTCGCCAAAGCGCGGGTCGGGCTTACGGTAGTGGAAGTGCGCGTAGAACAACGGGTTGTCATCGGTACGGTCCAGCACTTCGTACTCCTGCAGCCAGTTACGGGTGCGCGCAGTGGTGCCTGAAAGCTGCAGGCCATTGACCTTGCGAAGGGTCACCTCGTTGGCATCCACCAGGTATTCGAGTATCCCGCCTGTGGGTGTCGCTGAGGCCTTGCAATGCGCGATGCGCGCCTGGCGACCGTCAGTGCGGAGCGCGTCGGCCTCGTACTGTAGCTGCTGCATCAGTTCATGATCGCCGCTGCCGGCCTCCCGCAGTAGCCGCAAGCGATACTCCAAGTCCTGGCCCTCCCCGATATAAAGATCTTCAAGGTCCGCTGCAAGGGTGTGCGGCCGGTTATAACGCTGCAGCCGCTGACGCAATGCCGACAACTCTCCAAGGCGCGCCTGGGCCTGTTGAGCCAGGGCGCTGGCGTTGGTTTCCGCCGGCACGTTCTGCCAAAACGCAGGCTGCTCGGCGCGCGCCCATTGCTGATCGGGCTGGCGAACCCAGCGCTCGGGGTTGTCATCGAGTTGCCGTACAATCAATACGTCCGGTTCACCGAGAACGGGCTCGCCTACCAGCAACAGACCCTCCGCCTCGAAGAGGCGTCGCGGATTCTGCCCCGGCGCCCTGGCCGGCTGCACGGTATTAAGCGGCGCGCTGTCGCGAATCTTTTGAAGCTCTTCCAGAAGCAGCTCTGAGTACGCCAGGTTGAACTGCTCTGGATAGCTGACTGTGAGGCGGCGGACTGCACGGATCAGCGCTTGGCTGCTTTCGCGTAACTGCGCCTGCAGCCTTTGCCGCTCCGGTGGGCGCACATTAAGCAGATCCGCGCTGTAGGCTGAGCGCGCAATACGGTCGAATCGGGCCCTGGCGGGACGATAAGCCCTGCGCATATACAGCCATGAAGCCAAGGAAGGGTTGTCTTTGGGTGAGAGGTCCAGTAACAGCCCCAGGCGTACGAGGGGCCCATGACGGCCAGTGAGGGCTTGCCGAAGCCGTTCGTGTTCGTTGTGCAACGAACTCCGATGATCAGGATTGGTGACACGCCGCTGCCAAAGGGTTGCAGCTTCGATCCGTTGGTCGATCTGCTGGGTATGCTCCCAAATCTGGCCCAAGGTAGCCTGAATGCGTTGTGAGTGATCGATCACCACGCCAACGCTCAAGGGGTGGGCACCCGCCTCATCGAACAGGCGGCCTACTGCTGCCCGTTGCTCCAGAGCTAACCGGGAAAGCCTTTCCGCTTCCGTGAGGGCCGCCCAGACGGACGACCGGTACCTTGATGACAGGGTGGCCGCCACCTGGCTTTGGTCATGTTCGATCTCGGTCCGCCGTCGCCCATAAGTGAGTGGCCGTAGCGCTTCGAGGGTTTCGTAATAGGGCTTGGCCGCTTCGATGAACTGATCCGTCGCTTCCTGCATTGCGCGTGCACCGGCCACTGCCTCAGGCGAGTCAAGCACGGCCTGGTAGGCTGTGGCGGCCTGTTTCAGTCGCTGATCGCTGTATTGGACCGTCCTGCGCCGAGCCTGGCATTCGCCGATCAGTTGCTGTTGCCGCCGGAAATGTGCGTCCGTCCACCAGCGCGGCAGCAGGCGCCGCAGCGCATCCGGCCACAATGGGTCCAGCCGATCGGCCAGGTAACCCTGGACGCCGCCGCCGCCCTGCAAGCCTCCTTCGACCAAGCTTCCATACAAATGGCCATGGGTTTGCCAATAGCCGCTTTCATCCAGCGCCACGGGCTGGCGGTAGCTACGGGTTCGGGTTTGGGCTAGCCGCCAGGTATGGTGGGAGGCGTCCCACTCTACCGCGTACGTAGCGTTGCCGCGGAGGATGAAATCCCCCTCGGGTTCGCTGTAGATCGCTTGCCACCGGCCTTCAGTGCCTGGCTGCGATGTCAGAGTCACCGGCCGTTCATAGCCCGCGAAGGCTTCGTCCGCTCGCCGGGCAGTCCAGCTCGATAACTGCCGCAAGCGACCTGCGCCCTGCAGGCCCTGACGCAACTGGCGTGCCTTGGCGGTTGCGATCAAGCTGCCCGATCCAGTGCTGGTAGCCATGCCTGCAGGCGAGAAGTCGAACAAGGCATCGGTGATGGACATCAACACTGACCGGGTTGCTTCCAGCCCTTGCACACCATCACCGGCGGCAAAGGCATGGCCCGCCTCGATACCGGCTTCCACCGCGTCGGCCAATGCGATCACGCTACCCACGAATGGCACGAAACCCAGGGCCATCCGGATGTAGTTAACGGCCATGCCTCGGCTTTGCACCGCGCTGTCGAATACCTGATCGGCATTGGAAACCGAACTGCGTCGATGGGCCACGATCATCATGCCCAGTTCGGCCATGAACTGGTTGAGTGTGAGGGACTGGTGCACCGGCCACGGCGCCCTTGCTTCAATCAGGTTGCGATAACCCCGCGCTAACGCTTGATTGACGAGGCTCTCGAGCACCTCGCCGTTGCCCTCCAACGCACGGCCGCACAGGTAGCGGCGCAAGCGCTGGTCATTGAACAGGTCTTCCAGCGCCTCGACGGCGGCGTCGAGGCTTGGATACTGGCTGAAGCCCTGGCCGTCCGGGGCTTGAGGAAGGTAAAGCACGGTGGTGTCGCTTGCACGGTCATGAATGAAAACCACACCTGCCAGCGTGCTGCCGCGGCTTTCGCTGCGTTCATCGAAGAGCCTCATTGCCGCTGGGCGCAAGGTCAGGTCGAGCCCTCCGGTGGCCCAGGCCTGTGCGGTAGTCGCACTGCACGCCGCCTGGACCAGGCTTCGCCCGCGCGCATCGAGGCGGCTGCGGTGGTGGGCGACCACCTCGTGCATCTGCAGCATCAACGCAAAGGGACGCTGCAATGCGGAACGTTCGGTTCCGAATTCATCTGGCGTTCCTGCGGCCAGATACGTATCGGCCAACAGGCGTTCATAATGCCCAGCAACGTCAAGGTCGGGGAGGGTGGCCCGCAGCCACGCCGGCGTTATGCCTTGCGTGAGGGCCGAGGATTGCGGGTGGTTCTCGGGGCTGACCTCCACCTCCAGGAATTCGAGCCGCTCAGCCATTACCTCATCGATCTGCCAAAGTGCGAGGTCCTCCAGCAGCACCGCCTCGGTGTCAGCGGAGGGCCGCGACACTTGGCGAAGCGGCGTGCCCGGGCCAGCGGCGCCACCGATAAGCTCCGCGACCTTTTGCACGCGTAGTGGCACACGTACTCGGATGCGGCATGGTGCGGTCAAGGCAAACTCTGTCACCAGCCGTTCGCTGACTTTGCGCGCCACGTAAGCCTGGCGGGTCGGCAGGTTGCGACGTAGCAAACGCTCACTGTCGACAACAGCAGAAGCATATTCGGTGATAAGCCCGGCCAGTTCGGTGCGTACGGCGGCGGGCGTGCGGGCCAGCCACCCCCGAGCGTCCTCGCCCAGGCGCAGCGAACGGCGAGTTTCCTCGACACGGGCCAATGCCAACAGGCGAGGTGGGTTCAGCGCAACGCAGAGGGTTTCCACTGCTTCGATCACTGAGCGTTCCTGCGCCTCCGAGTCTCGCGCGGCCTCGGCAGCGTTTCGCAGGGTGGCCAGAGCGGCGAGGTGATCATTGAGCACATCATCGAAAGCCGACCAGTTGGCTGGTCGTAGCTTTACCCGTCGCGTCTCGCTGGCGCCCAGCGCGCTTGAGAGTTGGTTCAAGAGGTCCCGGCTGCTGGCATGCGCGGACCAACCGCCATGAATACCGAACCGATACAACAGCACGCGGGGCGGCTGGGGGAAATCGGTCAAGGCGGTGAGGGTCGTCAGGGTCACGGCGCCGGGCCAGGTAGCCTGCTGTTCGCCATCGTCGAGTTCAATCTTGCCCAGCAGGTAGGCCTGGGGAGGTTCCTCGCCTTGCACCAGCGGCTGCATACACTGCGTGATGGCGCTGTATTCGCTTGGGGTCAAGGTGCCCAGGCACAGGCTTGCCGAGGCATCGGCCATGGCGCCTTGCAAGTGGGTATCGCGGTAGGCCGCACGCTCGCGGGCCGGGTTGGGATAGTTGGGGGCCAGTAGGCGCTCAATGTGCTCACGGCTGTGCTCGTGCAGCGTTTGCACGGCATCGCAAGCGCAAAGGAGAGCATCCCAGGCGCCCGGCGCGTTACCGCTGAGCTGGCGCTCGAGCTGCTCCTCGATCAGCGGCTGCCAATTGTCTACCGCTGACCATAGGGAGGCAGGCAGCAAGGCAGGATCAGACGGGCGAGAAAGGGAAAAGGCCTCGACCAGCGAGGCGGGTTCGATCGTTGAAGGCATGAGCGGGCTCCGCTAAACAGGGAAGCCGACATTCAAGCGAGCGCGCGGCAGGTGCCGGTGTTATTTAGTGCTGGGCTCGCGGGCTGTTTCAGTGAGGCGATATTTCTTCACCTTGTCGAACAAGGTGGTCTTGGCCATGCCCAGTACCTGGCTGGCCTGGGTCAGGTTACCCCCACTCGCACTCAGGGCTTCCTCCAGCAGGTTGCGCTCCAATGCCTCCACGGCATCGGCGAAGCTCAGCCGTGGCGCCTGGGCATGCCCCTGTTTGAACAGCGGCAGCCCGAGGGCGTAGCGCTCGGCCACATTGCGCAGCTCGCGTACATTGCCTGGCCAGCTGTGACTGGCCAGCGCCGAGAGCGTGGCGGGCGTCGGTAGCGGCACCTCACGGTCGAACCGCAGCGCGGCCTGACGCACAAAGTGGTCGAACAATTCGGGTATGTCTTCCCGTCGCTCCCGCAGCGGAGCGATGGCGAGGGTGACCACGTTCAGCCGATAGTAGAAATCGCTGCGTAAGTAACCTTCGTGGTTGCCCTGGGCCAGGTCGGCCTTGGTAGCCGCCAGTACGCGAATGTCCACGTTCACTGGCTGGTTGGAACCGAGCCGCTCGAGCGTCCGCTCCTGCAATACACGAAGCATCTTCAATTGAAGCGGGCCGGGCATGCTTTCAACTTCGTCCAGGAACAGCGTACCCCCGTGAGCATGCTCGACCTTTCCGATGCGTGATGTGGCGGCACCACTGAACGCGTGAGGTTCATGGCCGAATATTTCGCTTTCGAACATCGGCTCGGGCAACGCTCCGCAATTCAAGGCAACGAAAGGCTGGGAAGCGCGTCGGCTGAAATCATGCAGGCAGCGGGCAACAAGCTCCTTCCCGGTGCCCGTCTCACCCGTGATGAGCACATTGGCCGGGGTGTCGGCCACATTGTTGATGGTTTCACGCAGGCTTCTCATGGCTGCGGAACCGCCGATCAAGCGTTGGTCCAGTGCTTCACGGCTGGCGAGCCGGCGGCGCAGTAACGACACCTCAAGCGCCAAGGCACGCTGCTCCAATGCCCGCCCTACCACCTCCACCAGCCGCTCCGGGGAGAAAGGCTTTTCCATGAAATCGTAAGCGCCCTGGCGCATGGCGCTAACCGCAAGGGCGACATCGCCGTGCCCGGTGATCAATACCACAGGAAGGCTGGCGTCGATGGCCTTCAGCCTGGCCAGTAATTGAAGGCCGTCCATGCCCGGTAGGCGGATGTCACTCACGACCACGCCCTGGAAATCCGCACCCACCCGTTCAAGCGCGAGCTCCGCGCTGGCCACGCCTTCGCTAGGAATGTCTTCAAGCCCCAAGGCCTGCTGGCAACCCAGCAATACATGAGGGTCATCCTCGACGATCAATACGCTCAAGGGTGCTTTCATGGCTGGGCGTTCCCGGGCTGTGCGTTATACAACGGCAGAATGAGGGTAAAGCTGGCACCAGGGGCTGCCCCGGTGTCAAGGCGCAGTTGGCCACCTGCCGCCGCAGCGAGCTGCGCTGAAAGCGTGAGCCCCAGGCCAAGCCCTTGCTCGCCAGGCTTGGTGGTGAAAAACGGCTCAAACAGGTGCGCGCGGCTCTCGGCATCAATACCCGGGCCATTGTCGCTGACGGTGAGCTGATACTGCGTTCCCATGCTCTGCCCTGTTATGTCTATTCGGGGAGCCGTTTCGCCATCCAGCGCATCGAGCGCATTACCGATCAGGTTGATAAGAATCAGTTCAAGTCGCGTCTGGTCGATGCTTACTTGTGCTGGTTCCAGCGTGCAGGCCAGCGTCAGCGGCCGCGCTTGCAGGCGCTGATCCAGCACGCCGCGAGCGGTGTCCACCGCGACGCCAACCTGGGCGCGGCCGCTGTGTTCACTGCCCCTGGCGAATGCTCGCAGGCTGGCAATGATCCGCCCAAGGCGATCAACCAGGTCATTGATGGTGCGCAGGTTGGTACTGGCAACGTCGAGGCGGCCGCGCTCCAGAAACCGCACTGTATTCCCCGACAGCGTTCGCAATGCGGCCAGTGGCTGGTTCAGTTCGTGGGCAATGCTGGTGGACATCTGGCCGATTGCGGCCAGTTTTCCGGCCCGCACCAGATCATCCTGGGCACGGCGCAGGGTCTGTTCGGCCTGGCGGCGCTCGCGGATCTGCTCCTTGAGGCGTTCGTTGCTGTTGCGCAGGTCCTGGGTGCGATCGGCGATTCGCTTTTCCAGCAGGCTGTTCGCTGCCTCCAATGCCTCGCGCGCCGCCAGGCGGGTAGCGATCACTTTGCGGCGCTCGTTGCGAGCGATCAATACGATCGCCATCAATGCAAAGGCGATCGCTGCCAGAATGCCGTGGATGATGGCCTCTCGACGCTGGTCCTTGAGCGGCGTGAGCAGGGTCATACGCCAACGCGTATCGGTAATTGACAGGCTTTGAGCCAGGTAGCGGGCGGGGCGCAGATGGCCGCCACCATCCTCTCGGTTGAGCGTAAGCCGCTCGACTCCAGCGCCCAGCGGCTCGCGCTCAAGGGGTTGCAACTCGCTCAACGGTGCCCAGTAGTACTGCAGGCTGCGCGCCAGGCGTTCACGATGCTCGGCGTCCAGTGGTTCGACCGACTTCAGCCGGCGAGTGGCGTCGCTGGACAGGATGATGATGCCGTTTTCGTCACTGACGAAGGCTTCCAGCCGGGCCTTTTGCCAGCGTGCTTCGAGCGCGTCAAGGCGAACCTTGACCACCGCCACGCCAATCAATGTGCCGTGGTCGCGTAACCCATGGGCCAGAAAATAACCCGCCTCGCCCGTGGTGCTGCCCACTCCGTAATAGCGCCCTGGCCGCCCCTCGATCGCATCCTTGAAGTACGGGCGGAACGACAGGTCCTCCCCTACGAAACTGTCTTGCTCACGCCAGTTGCTGCTGGCAACGACGTGGCCCTGAAGGTTCATCAGGAAGATGGCGCGGCTAGCGCTGCGCACCTGCAACCCGTCCAGGTAGACATTGACGGTTTCCCGTCCCTCAGGCGTGGAGTTGGTGAGCAGGTCACGCACGCTACGCTCAAGCTCGAGCACGCTGGGAAGGTAGGTGTATTTATCGAGCTCGCTTTCGACCGCGCGGGCGTGAAGCTCCAACTGGCGAGCGCCGCTGTCTGCCTGGTTGCGCAAACCGATGGCTTCGCTCAACAGGTAGCCGGCCAGGCCTATCCCGGGAATGGCCAGGGCAGCCAGTGGCAGCAGCAGCCACCGACGAATGAATGGGGTAATCACGGCAGCGAGAGTGGTATTGGCAAGCGGGGCGCCATTTCAACACAGGCACACCCGCTCGCCAATGCTGGCGGAGCTCAATGGCTCAGGCGGCGCGGTGGTTGCCGTTGCCGATAACCGCCCGGGAAAGGTAGTTCTCGAGCCCCTGCTGCGCGGCATCGTCGAGGAACAGCCCCAGCTTGGTCCGCCGCCAGAGAATGTCCTCGGCCGAGCGAGCCCACTCCTCTTGAACGAGGTAATCGACCTCACGGCTGTAGAGGCCTTCACCAAACAGCTGGCCCAGGTCGGACAAACGTTCGCAGCCTTCCAGGAGCTTCCAGCCACGTGCGCCATAAGTGACGGACCACCGCGCAGCCAGGGCGGCAGGCAACCAGGGGGCGCATGCCTGGAATTCCCCGGCCAGTGCCTTTGGCGTGGTCATGCCTTCGCCACCGGGCAGGGGCGCGCTGACGGTCCAGCCCGCGCCCATTTCAGGGAAGAAGGGCTTGAGCTGTGCCATGGCCGACTCCGCCAGCTTGCGATAAGTGGTGAGCTTGCCGCCGAACACCGACAGCAACGGCGCCTGGCCGGGCTCGTGGCTTAGGGCAAGGGTGTAGTCGCGGGTGATGGCCGATGGGTTATCAGACTCGTCGTTGCACAATGGGCGCACCCCGGAATACGTACGCACTACGTCCTCGGGGGTAAGCTGATGCTTGAAGTGGTCGTTGACCACCTTGAGGATGTAGTCCGTTTCCTCGCGCGTGATCGCAACCTTGGACGGGTCACCGGTGTACTCGCGATCGGTGGTCCCGATGATGGTGAAGCGATCAAGGTAAGGAATCGCGAATACGATGCGCTGGTCAGTGTTTTGCAGAATGTAGGCGTGCTCGCCTTCATAGAGGCGCGGAACGATCAAATGGCTGCCCTGGATGAGGCGAATGCCGTAAGGCGAGGTCAGCTTCAGGTCTTCGCGTATGAAACGCGCGACCCATGGCCCGGCAGCATTCACCAATGCCTTGGCGCGAATTGTATAACGCTCGCCGGCGGCGCCTTCGAGCTGCACTTCCCACACACCATTGTTGCGCTGGGCCTGCAGGCACCGCGTGCGAGTGCGTACGTGAGCACCGTGCTCTCGCGCGGCCATGGCGTTGAGGGCCACCAGCCGAGCATCGTCTACCCAGCAGTCTGAGTATTCGAACCCGCGCTTGAGGTCGGCCTTGAGCGGGTTTCGGGGGCCGAAGCGCAAGCTTCGAGAGGCCGGAAGTTTCTCACGCTTGCCCAGGTGATCGTAAAGGAACAGGCCTGCGCGGATCATCCAGGCCGGCCGCAGGTGCGGCTGGTGGGGGAGCACAAAACGCATGGGCTTGACGATGTGCGGCGCCTTGGCCAGCAGCACTTCACGTTCAGCCAAGGCTTCGCGCACCAGGCGGAATTCGTAATGCTCCAGATAACGCAGCCCACCATGGATCAGCTTGCTGCTGGCGGACGACGTATGGCTGGCCAGATCGTCCTTTTCGCAAAGGAACACCGACAACCCTCGGCCAGCAGCATCGGCAGCGATGCCCACGCCATTGATACCGCCGCCGATCACCGCAACGTCGTAAAGGGTTTCGGTCGAAGCTGAGGTATCGGGCATGTGGGCCTCCAGGCGGATTCGAAATTTATCCGAACATCAAATGTTCATTTTCGAAAATGGTAGCCCATCATTCGCGCAGCCGCTACCCGCTGATGATTGAAAATCTTCATCGGGTGAGCGAAAAACAACAATTATGAAAATCCGCGGAACCTTTGGCCGGGGCTGAACTTCACACCACGTCTAGCCGCACCTTGTGCTGGTTGAGCTGCTGGACGAGGGCCGGGGTGGGCGGGCTGTCCGTTACCAGGCAGTCAATCAAGGCAATCGAGCCCAGCCGTACCATGGCGTTGCGCCCGAACTTGCTCGAGTCGGCAGCAAGGATGACCTGCCGCGCATTGGCGATAATGGCTTGGGAGACCCGCACTTCCTGGTAGTCGAAATCCAGCAGGCTGCCGTCTTCTTCGTCGATGCCGCTGATGCCGACCAGCGCGTAGTCCACCTTGAACTGGCTGATGAAGTCTACGCAGGCCTGGCCCACCACGCCGCCGTCACGCCTCACGGTGCCGCCGGCCAGCAGCACCTCGAAGTCTTCCTTGCCACTGAGGATGGACGCCACATGGATGTTGTTGGTGATGATCTTCAGCTGGTTGTGGTTGAGCAAGGCGCGGGCGATGGATTCGGTGGTGGTGCCGATATTGATGAACAGCGAGGCGTGGTCCGGGATCTGAGCCGCGATGGCTTCGGCGATCCGTTGTTTTTCATCGCGCATCTGGTCGGCACGCATGGCGTATGCGGTGTTTTCGATGCTGGAGTCGTAGGCGGCGCCACCGTGATAGCGGCGCAACAGCCCGCCTTCGGCGAGCTGGTTGATATCCCGGCGGATGGTTTGCGGCGTGACCACGAACAGTTGAGCCATCTCTTCGATGCTCACGTAGCCGCGCTCTCGCACCAGTTCGAGGATCTGCTGCTGACGGGGGGGCAGGTTCATGGGAAGTCCTTGTCGCAGTAACAAAATTTTCCCATGATGCCGCAGCGCCCCCCGGTTTCGCTAGCCCGGTGCGGGCAGGGCGGTCATTCGGCCCAGCCGCGGGTGCGCTCGACCGCGCGTTGCCAGCCCGCGTAACTGGCTTGCCGCTTAGCTTCGTCTATCTGTGGCGTGAACGTGCGCTCGATCACCGCCTTGTTGCGCAGCTCGTCGAGGCTACCCCAGAAGCCAGAGGCCAGGCCAGCCAGATACGCTGCACCCAGGGCCGTGGTCTCGCGCATTTGCGGCCGCTCTACCGGTGTGCCAAGGATGTCGGCCTGGAATTGCATCAGGAAGTTGTTGGCTACCGCGCCGCCATCCACGCGCAGCGCACTCAGACGCGCACCGGCATCCTGTTGCATGGCATCGAGTACATCGCGGGTTTGATAGGCGATGGATTCCAAGGCAGCCCGGATGATGTGGTCCACCTTCACGCCACGGGTGAGGCCAAACAACGCGCCGCGAGCGTACGGGTCCCAGTAGGGCGCGCCCAGGCCGGTAAAGGCGGGCACCAGGTAAACGCCATTGCTGTCCTTCACCTTGGTGGCGAAGTACTCGGTGTCCAGGGCGTCATTGACCACCTTCAGTTCATCGCGCAGCCATTGCACGGTGGAACCGCCATTGAACACCGCGCCTTCCAGCGCGTAGGCCACTTCGCCACGCGGGCCGCAAGCGAGGGTCGTGAGCAGGCCATGGCGGGACGATACCGCCTTGCTGCCGGTGTTCATCAGCAGGAAGCAACCCGTGCCGTAGGTGTTCTTGGCCTCGCCCGGGTTGACACACATCTGGCCGAACAGTGCAGCCTGCTGGTCGCCGGCAATACCTGCGATGTCGATGCCGCTTTTGGTCTGGCCATACACTTCAGACGACGAACGCACCTGCGGGAGCATTTGCTCAGGGATGTCCAGCACCTCCAGCATCCGTTTATCCCACTGCAGCGTATGGATGTTGAACATCAGGGTGCGGGAAGCGTTGGTGTAGTCGGTGACGTGCACCTTGCCACCGGTGAATTTCCAGATCAGCCAGGTATCCACCGTGCCGAACAGCAATTCACCGCGGCGGGCGCGTTCCCGGCTGCCTTCCACATGGTCGAGAATCCACTTGACCTTGGTGCCTGAGAAGTAGGGGTCGATGACCAGCCCGGTGGTTTCTCGAATGTAATCCTCGAAGCCGTCACGCTTGAGCTGTTCGCAGATTTCGGTGCTGCGCCTGCACTGCCACACGACAGCGTTGTGGATCGGGCGGCCGGAGGCCTTGTCCCATACCACGACCGTTTCCCGCTGGTTGGTGATGCCCAGTGCCGCCACCTGAGCATGGCTGAGGCCGGCCTGGGCGAGCGCCTCTACCATGGTCGCGCTTTGTGTGGCGAAGATTTCCATCGGGTCATGCTCTACCCAGCCCGGTTGCGGATAGTGCTGAGCGAACTCTCGCTGGGCAGAGCAGACAACGTTGGCATCCCGGTCGAAGATGATCGCGCGGGAACTGGTAGTGCCTTGGTCAAGGGCGATGATGTAATTCTTGTCGGTCATGGCGGTTGCCTTGATTGTTGTTGGTTGGGTCGACTGTCACGCAGGTCAGGACACGCGCGCATCGGCCTCTTTTGTTGGATCTTCGGCCGTGCTGGAAGTATGGCTCGCGGGGGAGGCGGCCGGGAGATGGCGCGCCAGCAGCAGGCGATAGCTTACTGCCCCGAAGCATGCGCCCAGAATGGGAGCGGCGATGGGGATCACAAAGTAGGGAAGCTCGCGGCCACCGGTGAAGGCAATGTCGCCCCAACCCGCGAGGAAGGTCATCAGTTTCGGGCCGAAATCCCGTGCCGGGTTCATGGCGAAGCCGGTCAGCGGCCCCATGGCGCTACCGATCACGGCAATCAGCAGCCCGATCAGCAAGGGGGCCAAAGGCCCGCGCGGCAGGCCGTTATTGTCATCGGTAAGCGCCATGATAACGGCCATCAGGATGGCAGTGATCACCGCTTCAACAAGGAACGCCTGGCCATCGCTCAGCGCGGCGTTGGGGTAGGTAGAGAAGACACTTGCCAACTCCAGGCTCGCCTCGGTGCCCCTTACCAACTGGTGGGCGTGTTCATATTCGAAAAAAAGCGCACTGTACAGGGTGTACACCAAGGCCGCTCCGCAGAACGCACCCGCCACTTGCGCGACGATATAAAACGGCAACTTGCGCCGTTCAAAATCACCGAACAGGCACAGGGCGATACTGACAGCCGGGTTGAGGTGCGCACCGGACACTCCAGCCGTGAGATAGATCGCCATGCTTACGCCTAGGCCCCAGATCACGCTGATTTCCCATAACCCGAAACTGGCGCCGGCAACCTTGAGAGCCGCGACGCAGCCGGTTCCGAAGAAGATCAGCAGGGCAGTGCCCAGGAACTCGGCCGTGCACTGGCCGGACAGCAGGGGCTTGCTTGCATCGTTGGACATCCAGTACCTCATTTTTGTTGTTGTTCAGCGTACCGTCACGCGGCGTGGCCACAGAATCAGCCGGGGGACGTTCTCGGACGGAATAGACGGACTTACGGCAAAAAGGTTCTGCCGTGCATTCGTAAACGAAAAAATATAACCAGTAAATGCGTATGTAAAGATCGGATTCGAACCTTTTTGAGTCAAAACCTTGCCCGAGCGCGCGAGCCACGCCAATCCTCGTCTTTGCATATAAGCTTGGGTTTCAAATCGTTGCTTCGGTTGCCGTCGAAACCATGACCCCCGCCATTGACCTGTTGAAGAAACACCGCGTTACCTATCAGGTCCATGCTTATGAGCATGATCCCAAAGCGCCTTCCTATGGGCTTGAAGCTGCCGAGAAGCTTGGGCTGGAGCCGGAGCGGGTATTCAAGACATTGCTTGCCGCCAGCGAACGCCATGAGCTGCTGGTCGCGGTAGTGCCCGTAGTGGGGAGCCTGGACCTCAAGGCACTGGCCCAGGCTGCGGGGGTGAAGAAGTGCGACATGGCCGATCCCCTGGCCGCTCAGCGGGCCACGGGTTATCTGCTCGGGGGTATCAGCCCCCTGGGACAAAAGAAACGCCTGCGAACGTTCATCGACGCGCGCGCAAGCGGCTTCGAAACTATATTCGTCAGTGCCGGGCGACGTGGCCTGGAAGTTGAACTGCCCGCCAGCGCATTGGCCACTCTCACTACAGCTGCGTTCGCGGCTATCGGGAAAGGCTGAACGGGTAGATGGTGGAGTGCATCAGGGGGGTGTATGCATCTGGAGTATCACCAGGTTGATGTGTTTTCGAGCGGCCCCTTTGGCGGCAATCCGACCATTGTGTATCGGCTGGACCGCTGGCTGCCCGATGAGCTGCTGCAGCGGATAGCCACTGAACATAACCTTTCACAAACCGCCTTTGTGGTTCGTGAAGGTGGAGGGTGGCGCATTCGCTGGTTTACCCCGCGGGTGGAGGTGCCACTGTGCGGTCACGCCACGTTGGCCGCAGCCCATGTACTGCAGCTGATCTACGCTGAAGCGTCGGACACGCTGGAGTTCATCAGCCGCAGCGGCCCGCTCATCGTGAGCCGTGACAGCGAGCGCTTGTGGCTGGACCTGCCTGCCCAGTACCCCGACGAGGAGGGTGTAAGCCTTGACGTCCAGCGTGCATTGGGCGTGGATATCATCGACGTGCTAGGCGCCAATGAGTTGTTCGTGGTGCTGGAGTCCGAGGCGGCGGTGCGCGCCTGCCAGCCCGACTTCGCGGCTTTGGAGCGGCTGATGTGGATCGGGGTAGTGATTACCGCGCGGGGTGAGCAGCACGATTTCGTGTCGCGGTTCTTTGCGCCCCGCCTGGGCATTCCGGAAGATGCCGTAACCGGCACAACTCACTGTAGCCTGGTCCCCTACTGGGCCGGGCGGCTTCGCAAGAACACGCTCAGCGCCTACCAATGCTCCCGCCGCGGTGGCCAACTGGCCTGCCGGTTGGCGGGCGAGCGGGTGCACATTGGGGGCCAGGTGACGCTGATGGCTTCCGGGCGTTTGCTCGCGGGGGTGGGTGTCGAGCATGGAGCCGCCTGAGCGGCGATGCCACGGCGGGCTACAGGTGAACCGGAACGCTGCCAGGCGCTTCGAACAGCACAAGGTGCTCGGCCGCGACAGCAATGCCTACAGCTTCGCCAACAGGGTAATCGGCGTGGCTGGGGAACAATGCTTCGACCTGGCTTCCGGTGGGTAAGCGCAACTGATAGAGCGTGGACGCCCCCAGGAAACTCTTTCCGGTGATCTGCCCTCGCAGGCCGCTGTCGGGTGCCAGCACGATGTCGTCGGGGCGCAGGAGCACATCTACCGCAGCGTTGGTGGGCCAATCATAAGACCGGTGACCGCGCAGCTCGCCCAGTTCGGTATGAACCGTGGTAGGGCTGGTGAGCTCACCGCGTATGAAATATCCCTGGCCGATGAAACTGGCCACGAAAGGCGTTTGCGGCTGATGGTACAGGTTGTAAGGCGTATCCCATTGCTCGAGGTTTCCGCGGCGGAAAACCCCGACCTTGTCGCTTACCGCGAAGGCTTCCTCCTGGTCGTGGGTCACCAGAATCGCACTGATGCCACGGCCCTTCAGGATATCGCGCACCTCACGGCTCAGGCGGCGGCGCAGTTCCACATCAAGGTTGGAGAAGGGCTCATCCAGCAATAGCAGCTGGGGCTGGGGTGCCAACGCCCGAGCGAGCGCGACGCGTTGCTGCTGCCCACCGGACAGCTCATGGGGAAAGCGTTCTCCCAGCCCTTCCAACTTGACCAGCTCCAGCATCTCGCCGATCACCTGTGTGGCGTCGGCGCGCTTGCCCAGGCCGAACGCTATATTCCGGGCAACTGTAAGGTGGGGGAACAGGGCGTAGTCCTGGAACACCATCCCGATACGACGTTTTTCCGGGGCCAGCGTGTAGCCGTGACTGGAGATCACTTCGCCGGCAAGGCGAATCTCTCCTTCGTGCACAGGCTCGAAGCCGGCAATGGCTCGCAGCGTGGTGGTTTTGCCGCAGCCGGAGGCGCCCAGTAGGCAGCCAATTTCGCCCGGGGCAAGGTGCAGGTCGAGGTTCTGGACAACGCGCTGGCCGGCATAACCGCAGGCCAGGGCGTTCAAGCTCAATAATGCGGAGGCGTTCATTCGGCTCGGATGGCAGGTTTGACGAGGTATTCAAGCAGCGCTTTCTGGGCGTGCAGGCGGTTTTCTGCCTGATCCCATGCGACCGATCGCGGGTCGTCGAGCAGATCGTGGCTGATCTCTTCGCCGCGGTGGGCAGGCAGGCAGTGCATGAATACCACGTCCGGAGCGGCCAGATCGAGCAGTTCCTTGGTGACCTGGTAAGGCTTGAACCGCGCCAGCCGCTGTTCGGCTTCATCCTCCTGGCCCATGGAGGTCCACACATCCGTACTGATGAGGTGTGCGCCGCGGACTGCCTCGCGGGGGTCACGCAGTAGCGTCACGCGATCGCCAGCCTGTGCCAGGAAGCGTGCATCGGGTTCATACCCCTCGGGGCATGCCACGTTCAGGTGAAAATCGAATTGCACGGCAGCTTCAATGTAGCTGTTACACATATTGTTGCCGTCGCCGATCCACGCCACGGTCTTGCCCTGAATGGCGCCGCGATGCTCGAGGTAGGTTTGCATGTCCGCCAGCAATTGGCAGGGGTGCGAATCGTCCGACAGCCCGTTGATCACCGGTACGCGGGAATGTGCCGCGAATGTCGTAACAGTGGAATGAGCGAAGGTGCGGATCATTACGGCGTCGAGCATGCTCGACATCACGATGGCGGAATCTTCGACCGGTTCGCCACGGCCCAGCTGCGTGTCTCGCGATGACAGGAAGATTGCCTGGCCACCGAGCTGAATCATTCCCGCCTCGAATGACACGCGCGTGCGCGTTGAGGATTTTTCGAAAATCATCCCGAGTACGCGGTTTTTCAGCGGCTCGTGCAGCACGCCTCGGTCGCGCAGGCCTTTGAGCTCGATTCCTCGGCGAATCACCCGCGAGAGTTCGTCGGGGCTGAGATCCATAAGGGAAAGAAAGTGCCTGGCGCTCATTTTGACTACCTTTTTGCAACATGCCGGACACAGGGCCGCGCTGACCCTGGGGAGGCGAGCACCTGTCGGCGAAGGCCGCACAGGGCGGCGAATCGTTAAGGAGGACGCGATGGTATAAAAAAATGTCGCCTATTACCAACGGCTGTCACAGATTTTCAACGCCATACCATTGCCGAGCATGTCAGCGCGCCATTCGTCGCTGTCGGGGTGAACGCCGGCCGCAAGGTGGAGTCCGTTTCATGAAGGGTGTCACATCAAAGGCTGCTTTGACATGACAGCATTCCACAACGCTCTGCCGTGGGTGATAATGCGCCCCACGCGACACAGGGAGTCCCGAATGGAAGCGAAGGAAAAACAGTTGATGGAGTTGCTTGGGTTAACGGCCCGCACGCTGACCCATCTGACCGCATCGATCACCACCATGTCGTTCGAGTTGCTGCGAAGCGAAGACAAGGTAGCCCGCGAGGCGGGTCGGCATATGATCGATCGAATGGCGACTATCAGCTCGGAGCTGGACGCCCACTGGCAAATCATCGGCGAGATGACCGGCGTACATGTCCCGCAGGATGAAGTCGAAACCATTACCGAGATCGAAATGCTCAGCCCGCCTTCCGGCAATGCAATGCAATAGGCACTGCTGTCTGGAGCGGGTGCGAGCACAGGCCAGCCGGGTGAAGACCGAGCGTTGCACTCGGCTTTCCGTTACAATGGCGGCACGTGTCGACGCGCAGGTGTCGAGTAGCCAAGCCTGAGGTGCCCATGGATATCATTGAAACCATCAAAGACCAGATCGCCAGCAACACCATCCTGCTTTACATGAAGGGCTCGCCCAACGCCCCGCAATGCGGCTTCTCCGCGCGTGCGGTGCAAGCGGTGATGGGTTGCGGCGAGAAATTCGCTTACGTGGATATTCTTCAGAATCCCGAAATTCGCGCCAACCTGCCCAAGTACGCCAACTGGCCTACCTTCCCCCAGCTGTGGGTAGCGGGCGAACTGGTAGGCGGTAGCGATATCGTTGCCGAGATGGCCGCCAACGGCGAGCTGCAAACCCTGATCAAGGGCGCGGTCGCCAAAACGGCAGAGCCTCAAGCTGGCGCGTGAACGCCTGACGGCCTGTGTCTAGTCCTGAAATAGGTTTACACCTGTTTCAGTCTCAAAACGCCCGATGCACCGCATCGGGCGTTTTGTATTTCAGGGACAGGTGTGGCCGTTCCGCATTGTAGATCAGCACCGATTCATCCACCATTTTCACTGCTTCCGCCAGATTTTTAGGCCGCCATAGCAAAAGCTCGGTCTTCAAGATCCCGTTTACCCTCTCTGCCAGAGCATTCTGGTAGCAGTCATAGCCGTCGGTCATTGAGCATCTGACGTCATGGCTAGCGTGTAAGCCCTGGTAAAGCTCAGAGCAGTATTGGGCTCCACGGTCTGAGTGATGGATCAGTGGCAGCCTGCTTCGGCGTTCGCTAACTGCTTTTTCCATCGCTTTGATCACCGACTCGGTATGCAAGCTCTCATGCACATGATGTCCCACGATCTTGCGCGAGTAAGCGTCTGTCACGAGGCTCACGTAGGCGACGCTTTCCTGTGTCGGTAGGTAGGTTATATCTGCGACCCAGACCTGCTCGGGCCTGCTGGCAACGATTTGCCCTAGGCCCGCTTTGAGCAAGTTCGGATGGCGGCGAAAGCGGTGATGGCTGTCCGTCGTTTTATGGTAAGCCCGTTTGCGCACCACCAGTTCTCGAGCGTTGCGCAAGATGCTAAATAGGCGGTCTCTACCGACCTGCACTGGCGCGCCGACTTCGACGCTCATCAGGTAATGCAGCTTACGCGTGCCTATCCTGGGCTGGCGGCGGCGCTTTTCAAGAACAAAGTCCATGACCTCTTGATCTTGACGAGCCCTCGCGTCAAAAGCTCGATTACGTTGGTAATACGCTTGGCGCGAAATGCCCATGAACAGGCAAGCCCTGGTGATGCTCAGGCCTTGGATTTGCCCTTGCGAGAGGACTTGCCGGGTCGCTTTTTTACGACGGAAACACCATAGTCATTCTTCAGAACATTCACGACGGCTTCGAAGAATTGCGCCTTCTGATTGCTTAGCGCCAGCTGCTCTTCGAGCTCTTTGATCCGCTGCTCGGGTGTCAGCGGGAGAGTTGGCTCGGTCACGGACCTGCTCCTCGGCTCTCGAATTGAGGCGCCTTGGCTCCAGTCCTGCCGGCCATGCTTGCGTAGCCAGACCAGTACCGTGGACCGGCCCTGAATGCCGTAGCGCCGTTGAGCCTCTTTATAACTCAACTCGCCCTTTTCGACCTGGTCTACGACCGATAATTTAAAGGCTAGCGTGTAGTCACGCTGGCTCCGCCTTTTGCCCGAATCCATTGGCTCCTCCTGAAGATAGGTCAGAAGGTGTAAACCTTATTCAGGACGGGACACTGGAATAAAAAAAGCCCCGCACTTGCGGGGCTTTTTTATTGCCTTCGGGAACGTCAGGCGTCTTCTTCGCCCATCCCGGACTGCAGGTAGTTTTCGATACCGATCTTGTCGATCAGGCCCAGCTGGGTTTCCAGCCAGTCGATGTGCTCTTCCTCGGATTCGAGGATATCCTCGAGCAGGTCACGGCTCCCGTAGTCCCCTACGGTTTCGCAGTGGGCAATGGCCGCGCGCAGGTCCATCACGCCTTTCTGCTCAAGCTTCAGGTCGCATTCGAGCATCTCGCGGGTATGCTCACCGATCAACAGCTTGCCCAGTTCCTGAACGTTGGGAATACCTTCCAGGAAGAGAATGCGCTTGATGAGCTTGTCGGCGTGTTTCATCTCATCGATGGACTCGTCGTACTCATGCTTGCCAAGCTTGTTGAGGCCCCAGTCTTCGTACATGCGCGCATGCAGGAAATACTGGTTGATGGCGATCAGCTCGTTGCCGAGAACGCGGTTGAGATGCTGTATGACGCTGACGTCACCTTTCATGATTTTTGCCTGTGCAGGTGCAGATGCCCGAAAGTTTGCGCGCCGGAAAAGGCGGTGTCAAACAGGCATTTGCAGCACAAACCATCGCGAATGTGAACGACAATGGAAGGAATTTGCGTTGAACCGCCAATGGGAAAGCGAATGAAAAGCAGGCGGTTTGATCAGGCAGCTGTGAATTCTACTGGAAAGGTTGAAACGGCTTGAGCGGTGCGGACTTCCGCGAGGGTGTCACGAACCACTTCCTTGGCGAGGCAGGCGCACTTCCCACACTGGCTGGCTACACCTGTGGCCTGGCGGACTTCCCGATAACTGCAGCAGCCTTCGTAGATGGCTTCACGGATCTGACCGTCGGTAACACCTGTGCAGAGGCAAACATACATATCGCTGGCACCGTCGCTGGATGGCTCGAATGCCCCGGATCTTAATGTTAATGAGAATGCGTGTCAAAACGCGAAGAGGAGATTGACGCGCCGGGCGATGAAAGGTACCCGGCGGTCGTTGGAAATCAGGCGTCGAAGTCGCGCCAGCCACCCATGTCCTTCCAGCGGTTCACGATGCCGCAGAACAGCTCGGCGGTTTTTTCGGTGTCGTATCGGGCCGAGTGGGCTTCGCGCCCGTCGAAGTCGATGTCCGCGCTCTGGCACGCCTTGGCCAGAACTGTCTGCCCATACGCCAGCCCGGCAAGCGTAGCGGTGTCGAAGCTGGAGAACGGGTGGAACGGGTTGCGCTTGAGGTCGTTGCGGGCGACCGCTGCGTTGAGGAAGCCCAGGTCGAAACTGCTGTTATGGCCTACCAGGATCGCGCGCTTGCAGCCATTGGCCTTGAGCGCCTTGCGCACGCCGCGGAAAATGTCCGTGAGCGCGCTTTCCTCGCTCACCGCCATGCGCAGCGGGTGGTCCAGCTTGATACCGGTGAACTCAAGCGCGGCCGGCTCGATGTTCGCGCCGGCGAACGGTTCCACACGAAAGAACCAGGTATGGTCCGGAAACACAAAGCCCTTTTCGTCCATCCCGATCGTGGTCGCTGCAATTTCCAGCAACGCGTCGGTGGCGCTGTTGAAACCACCGGTTTCCACATCCACTACTACCGGCAGATAGCCCCGGAAGCGAGCCGCCATGGGGTGGCGGCTGGCGGATGAGGACGGGCCGTCGAGGTCTTCGTCGAATTGGTCTTCGCTCACGCTTGTGTCTCCACTACTCGCCACTGCAGGGTTTCGCTCGCACGCAGGGGCACGACTTCATGTTCGCCAAAGGCCAGGGCCGAAGGCGCTACCCAGCTTTCGCGGGCCAGGGTGATCCGCGAGGTATTGACCGGCAGGCCATAGAACCGGGGCCCGTGCATGCTGGCAAAACCTTCCAGCTGATCAAGCTTGCCCGCCTGATCGAAGGCCTCGGCATACAGCTCGATGGCGGCGTATGCGGTGTAGCACCCCGCGCAGCCGCAGGCCGCCTCCTTGGCGTGCCGTGCATGTGGCGCCGAATCGGTACCCAGGAAGAATTTCGCATCACCACTGGTGGCAGCTTCGATCAACGCGGCCTGATGAGTGTTGCGCTTGAGAATCGGGAGGCAATAGAAGTGAGGGCGGATACCCCCCACCAGCATGTGGTTACGGTTGTAGAGCAGGTGATGAGCCGTGATGGTGGCCCCAACATTGGCATTGGTGGCCTTGACAAAAGCGACGGCGTCAGCGGTGGTGATGTGCTCGAACACCACCTTGAGCGTAGGAAAGCGTTCGACAATCCGGCTCATGTGTTCGTCGATGAAGGCTTTTTCGCGATCGAAGACGTCGATGTCCGCATGGGTCACTTCACCGTGCACCAGCAGCGGCATGCCTTCCTCGGCCATGGCTTCAAGCACCGGGAACAGCCGATCGATGGACGTTACACCGGAATCGGAGTTGGTAGTCGCACCGGCCGGGTAGAGCTTGGCGGCATGCACATACCCACTGGCCTTGGCCAAACGGATGTCATCGGGCTGGGTACGGTCGGTAAGGTAAAGCACCATCAGGGGTTCGAAAGCGCTGCCGGCCGGGCGAGCGGCCAGGATGCGCTGGCGATACTCGCCCGCCTGCTCGGCATTACGCACCGGCGGCACAAGGTTGGGCATGATGATCGCGCGGCCGAAGTTGCGCGCGACGTCGGCGACGGTTTGGGCCAGGGCGGCGCCGTCGCGTAGGTGAATGTGCCAGTCGTCTGGACGTAGCAGGGTAATGCGGTCGGACATGAAAGGTACCAGGCGGGTCGAACTCATGGGGGCGCCGGCAGCGAAGCGGGTACGGTAAAAACCGCGGCCCCGGCGGAGCGCGGCCCGGCCAGGCGCTGCCATCGCCGAAGTGCCGCTGCGGGCTGCCAGTATGACGGGCTTGGGCGAATCCTACCGGAAAAGCCTCGTGGCGGCATCCGCTATCAAGTTTGACGCAAGGCGACCGATACGCAGTAGGTACGTAGTCATCTGCACCGGAGTCCACCGTGGGCCATCGTTTCCTTGCCTGTTTATCCTTGATCGCCTGTGGCCTCGCTACAGCGCCGGCGATGGCGTTCACCTTCCAGACAAGGCTGGAAAACGTAGAGTGGAAGGTCGAGGGCGATGCCTTCGAATGCCGCTTGAGCCAGCCAGTCGCTGATTTTGGCGAAGGCCAGTTCGTTCGCCGTGCGGGGGAAAAGGTGGTGTTCCGCCTCGATACCAGCATTGCCGCACTGGGTACCGGCAGCGCTACGCTGATGGCCGCCGCAGCGCCCTGGCAGCCGGGCAGGGGTGACATCAACCTGGGCGCGGCGCGTCTGGGCGGTGGGCCTGTTGTGCTGACGTCCAGCCAGGGACAGGCCAGCGGCCTGATCAGCGGGCTGATGGAAGGCCGCAGCACGGTGGTTCGCACGGTCTCCAGCGAGACGGGGCAGCCAATGGAAGTACGCCTGTTGCCGGTGAAGTTCAGCAAGGCATGGAATGACTATCAGGCGTGCACGGCAAAGCTGTTGCCGATGAACTTCGATCAGGTACGCATGAGCCAGATTCCCTTCCCGGGCACCGGCGTGGACCTGAGTGCGGGGGCCAAGGCGCGCCTGGACACTATCCTGGCGTTCATGAAGGCAGAGCCTGCGGTCAACCATATCGAACTGGACGGGCATTCAGACAACAGCGGCAATCGCCTGACCAACCGCGAGCTTTCGCGTCGACGAGCGCTGGCCGTGGCCGACTACCTCAAAGCCCATGGCGTGCCTGAAGAGCGCATCGACGTGCGCTTCCATGGCGAACAGTACCCGCTTGTACCCAATAACTCTGCCGCGAACCGCGCCCGTAACCGGCGTGTGAACATTCAGCTCGACAAGAAACCTGTGACGGATGTTGCGCCGGCCCCTGTGGCTGCGCCGTCCCAGCCTGCTCCGGCGCCGGCCGCCGCGCCTGCGTCGGGAAGCGCTCCGGCGAGCGCTCCGGCAGCTGCGCCCAGCTCCCCACCGGCCGCTGGCAAACCCCCAGTGAAGGGTTGAAACCTGCGCGAATGGCTCCGATTGTTGTCGCTTCCCCAACAGTGCCTGTCGCGCTACTGTAAATCCACGGCAGTCGGCGGTAGAATCGGCGGCTTTCAGCTAAACCCCGTGGAGTGATGGCATGGCGGACGTAAAAAAGGTCGTTCTGGCATATTCCGGCGGCCTGGACACCTCGGTGATCCTCAAATGGCTGCAGGATACCTACAACTGCGAAGTGGTGACCTTCACCGCTGACCTGGGCCAGGGCGAGGAAGTCGAGCCCGCGCGTGCCAAGGCCCAGGCAATGGGCGTGAAAGAGGTGTACATCGACGACCTGCGCGAAGAGTTCGTGCGCGATTTCGTGTTCCCGATGTTCCGCGCCAATACCGTATATGAGGGCGAGTACCTGCTGGGTACGTCTATCGCTCGTCCGCTGATCGCCAAGCGCTTGATCGAGATCGCCAACGAAACCGGCGCCGACGCCATCAGCCATGGTGCTACTGGCAAGGGCAACGACCAGGTGCGCTTCGAGTTGGGCGCCTACGCGCTCAAGCCAGGCGTGAAGGTTATCGCTCCGTGGCGTGAATGGGACTTGCTGTCCCGCGAGAAGCTGATGGACTACGCCGAAAAGCACGCCATTCCGATCGAGCGTCACGGCAAGAAGAAATCCCCGTACTCCATGGATGCCAACCTGCTGCACATCTCCTACGAAGGCGGTGTGCTGGAAGACACCTGGACCGAGCACGAAGAGGATATGTGGCGCTGGACCGTCTCGCCCGAGGCTGCGCCAAACACGCCGACCTACCTCGAGCTCACCTATCGCAATGGCGATATCGTCGCTATCGACGGCGTTGAGAAAAGCCCGGCGACCGTGCTGGCTGACCTCAACCGCATCGGTGGCGAGAACGGTATCGGCCGCCTCGATATCGTCGAAAACCGTTATGTGGGCATGAAATCCCGCGGCTGCTACGAAACCCCCGGCGGCACCATCATGCTCAAGGCACACCGGGCGATCGAGTCGATCACCCTGGACCGCGAGGTTGCTCACCTCAAGGATGAGCTGATGCCGCGTTATGCCAGCCTGATCTACACCGGTTACTGGTGGAGCCCCGAGCGGCTGATGCTGCAGCAGATGATCGATGCCTCCCAGGCTCATGTGAATGGGGTAGTGCGCCTGAAACTTTACAAGGGCAACGTCATCGTTGTGGGCCGCAAGTCCGATGATTCGTTGTTCGATGCCACCATCGCGACCTTCGAGGAAGACGGCGGCGCCTACAACCAGGCAGACGCCGCGGGCTTCATCAAGCTCAATGCCTTGCGCATGAGGATTGCCGCAAACAAGGGCCGCCACCTCGGTTGAGGTGCGTACCCGCTACAAGAGAACCGCGGCCTGGGCCGCGGTTTTTTTTATGTTCGTTTCAGCAGCATCAGGCCACACGGCTTTGCTGGCGTCCCCGGTTCAAGGGTGCCTCGAGCCCACTCCTGTACCAGAGAAAACAACGCCTCGCGCTCCAGTTCGTCTACGCAGTCCACGATCTGCAATTGGGCCGGCAAGGGTTTCAGGCCAACCTCTGCAGTGGTGGACGGTGGCGAAGGCGAGGCGGGGCTGGCGCAAAGAGCGGGCTTGGCGGTTGTCTCGGGGCGCTCGACAGGTGCTGCTTCTGGGGGGCTGGATTCTTCCTGGTATGGGGCTTGCGGGGCAGCGTTTGCGGATGTGAAAGCCTGCCGGTTGAAATTCAGGGTTATGAAAAACAGAGCGGTCAGAAACGGGGGGAAGCCCACAAGGAACCACACAAATACCTGCTGGTTGCGTACGTCGAGCAGGGGGAGGCAGGCCAGGGCAGAGGCTTCAGTGGTGGTTGCAAGCACCGCGATAAGCGCGAGGGGGTTATTGATGGAGTGGGCCGAAATATTCATGGTCATTCCTCATCCTTGGAAGGCGACCGTTGCGGTCTCGATACCAAGAATAGGGCTTGCCCAGCAGGTTCCGCACTAGATAACGCTAGAGCGAAGTGGAGCCCTTTTAACCGAAGTTATGTGTAACGCCTGTAGCCTGTAACAGGTTGACAGCTTAAATGCGAGCGCCGCAATTGATGTCCGGGGAAGGGGCGTGTAACGTTCCCGGCTCATTGTCATGCACGCCACATCCAGGAATCGAACGCTCGAGGTTAGTTGTAGGATATTTCGATCACGCATGTAAGGAGAATCTTAGACTCCACTAACCTGCAATTCCGGTAACACCTGCCACTGAAAACTGGGCTATGTTTCCTTGCTCCACAATAAACAGTAACAATCGGATTAGCTCATGAACAAAGTACTCATCGTGGATGACCATCCCGTGATACGCCTGGCGGTACGTATGTTGATGGAACGCCACGGTTACGATGTCGTCGGCGAAACCGACAACGGCGCGGATGCGCTGCAGCTGGCTCGCGAAGCGCAGCCTGATATCGTTATCCTGGATATTGGCATCCCCAGGCTGGATGGATTGGAAGTCATTAGCCGCCTCACCGCTGGCTCGATTTCGCACATGCGTGTGCTGGTCCTCACTTCCCAGGCACCCGGTCACTTTTCGATGCGGTGCATGCAGGCGGGAGCGGCGGGCTATGTGTGCAAACAGCAGGATCTTACGGAGTTGTTGAGCGCGATCAAGGCGGTATTGTCCGGTTACAGCTATTTTCCCAACCAGGCCTTGCACCCGGTTCGCAGCCATATGGGGAACGTGAGCGAGAAGGAATTAGTGCAGCGGCTATCCAGCCGGGAAATGATGGTCTTGCAACAACTGGCGCGGGGGCGTACCAACAAACAGATTGCCGATGCGATGCTGCTCAGCAACAAGACTGTAAGCACCTACAAAACGCGGCTGCTCATGAAACTCAACGCCAAATCTCTCGTAGACCTGGTTGAGGTTGCCCAACGCAACGGGATCGTCGGCTAGGCAGCCGGTGGGTAAGGCCCCGTTACAGGGGCCGCCAGAGCGATGGCTCCCAGAGCAGTGGCCTTCGCAGCAGGCTAGAAATCGAAGTTGTAGTCGTCCAATTGTTTCTGCAGGCGTCGCTCTTCCAGCAGGTTGTCGATGGTCCGGCGCTTGCTCAGGTTCGTCTTGCTTACCTCTACCACCGGCTCGACTTCATCGGCGTCAATCACAACGAAATCTTCGTCCACCACTTCCAGCTCTTCTTTCTCTGTCGTCATTCGTCCACTCCAGCCAGGCAGGCATCCACGGGGCGCTCTTCGCGCACCTTATATCGGCAAATTCGGAGTGGGTAAAAGAGATTTTTTCAATCAGCTGGATAGCACCGCTACGATTTTTTCAATCGTCGGACGTTTTTTCCTTGTACTCA
Organism: Pseudomonas sp. 3MAES_34.3B; assembly: GCF_058145875.1. Taxonomy (NCBI): domain Bacteria; kingdom Pseudomonadati; phylum Pseudomonadota; class Gammaproteobacteria; order Pseudomonadales; family Pseudomonadaceae; genus Pseudomonas; species Pseudomonas sp. 3MAES_34.3B. The sequence continues at coordinate 1,111,350 of NZ_CM176960.1, forward strand.
CACAGGTCCTCGATACGACAACTGCCGCAACGAGGCTTGCGAGCCTGACAAACGTAGCGCCCGTGCAGGATAAGCCAGTGATGAGCGTCAAGGAGGTAGGGCTTGGGCACATGCCTGAGCAGTGCCATTTCTACTTCGACCACGTTCTTGCCAGGGGCTATTCGCGTGCGGTTGCTCACTCGAAATATATGAGTGTCCACAGCCATCGTGAGCTGCCGGAACGCCGTGTTGAGTACCACGTTCGCCGTTTTTCGGCCTACGCCTGGCAAGGCTTCCAGCGCTTCACGGCTTTGCGGCACTACACCACCATGCTGTTCGACCAGCATGCGACAGGTCGCTATGACGTTTTTCGCCTTGCTGTTGTAAAGGCCGATGGTCTTGATGTATTCCGAAAGCCCTTCCACCCCCAGGGCCAGAACGGCTTCGGGGGTGTTAGCGACAGGAAACAAGCGGGCGGTGGCTTTGTTCACGCCTACATCCGTGGACTGCGCCGACAGAATGACCGCGATCAACAGCTCGAACGCGGTGGTATACGCCAGCTCTGTCCGAGGTTCGGGATTGTCTTCGTGAAAGCGGCGGAAAATCTCCAGCCGCTTGGCAGCATTCATCTGTTGGGTCCTTGCTGGTGCTTATTTGATCCGCTGCCCAGGCTTCGCGCCGCTGTCCGGGCTCAGCAGGTAGATCTCCGAGCCGCCAGGGCCGGCCGCCAGCACCATACCTTCGGATACCCCAAAACGCATTTTGCGTGGTTTGAGGTTGGCGATCATCATGGTCAGTCGGCCCTCGAGGGCCGCCGGATCCGGATAGGCGCTCTTGATCCCGGAAAACACGTTGCGCTGCTCGTCGCCCAGGTCCAGCGTAAGGCGTAGCAGCTTGTCCGCGCCTTCGACCGCTTCGGCCTTGAGGATGCGGGCTACGCGCAGATCGACTGCAGCGAAGGCGTCGAAGTCGATCTCGGAAGCCAACGGGTCGGCCACCAATTCACCGTTGCCTGTTGGTGCGGCTGGTGCGGTAGGTGCAAGGTTCTCCCGCGAGGCTTCCACCATGGCTTCTACGCGCGCCGGATCGATACGCGTCATCAGCGGCTTGAAAGCATTGAGCGGGTGGTCGGCCAGCAGGGTCTGGTGATCGTCCCAACGAAGCGGCTCCACATTAAGGAACGCTTCGGCATCGGCGGCCAGGGTAGGCAGCACCGGCTTGAGGTAGATCGTCAGCAAGCGGAACAGATTGACGCCAACCGCACAGATTGCCTGCACCTCGGCCTGTTTGCCGTCCTGCTTGGCCAAGGCCCAGGGCGCCTTGTCAGCGATCCAGGCATTGGCGCGGTCGGCAAGCGCCATGATTTCACGCATGGCCCGCGCGAAGTCTCGGTTTTCATAGGCGTCCGCGATGGCTGGGGCGGCTGCCACGAACGCGGCAGTCAGTTCCGGTTCGGCATTGCCGGCCACCAGGCGGCCAGCATTGCCCTTGTGAATGAAGCCGGCGCAGCGGCTGGCGATGTTCACGACCTTGCCGATCAGGTCGGAATTGACCTTCTGCACGAAGTCCTCAAGGTTCATGTCGAGGTCGTCGACGCCGCGGCCCAGCTTGGACGCGTAGTAGTAGCGCAGGTATTCGGGCGACAAATGTTCCAGGTAGGTGCGGGCCTTGATGAAGGTGCCGCGCGACTTGGACATTTTCTGCCCATTCACGGTCAGGTAGCCATGCACGCTAACCGCAGTGGGCTTGCGGAAGCCGGCGCCTTCGAGCATGGCGGGCCAGAACAGCGCGTGGAAGTTCACGATGTCCTTGCCGATGAAGTGATACAGCTCGGCGGTGGAATCCTTGCCCCAGAACGCGTCGAAGTCCAGTTCCGGGCGCCGCGCGCAAAGGTTTTTGAAGCTGGCCATGTAGCCGATCGGCGCGTCCAGCCATACATAGAAGTACTTGCCGGGCTCCCCCGGGATCTCGAACCCGAAGTAGGGCGCGTCACGGGAAATATCCCACTCCTGCAGGCCCGAATCCAGCCACTCGGCCAGTTTGTTGGCGACCGCCTCCTGCAGTGTGCCGCTGCGGGTCCAGGCCTGGAGCATGGCCTGGAAATCCGGCAGCTTGAAGAAGAAGTGCTTGGAGTCTCGCAGTACCGGGGTAGCCCCGGAGATAGCCGACTTCGGATCTTTCAGGTCGGTGGGCTCGTAAGTGGCGCCACATTTCTCGCAGTTGTCACCGTACTGGTCCGGCGTGCCGCACTTGGGGCAGGTGCCCTTGATGAAGCGGTCGGCCAGGAACATGTTTTTTTCCGGGTCGAAATACTGGGTCACCGAACGGGTGGCGATATGGCCCGCGTCGCGAAGGCGCAGGTAGATCTCGCTGGACAGCTCGCGGTTTTCTTCCGAATGCGTAGAGTGGAAGTTATCGAACTCCACCAGGAAGTCGGCGAAGTCAGCGCTATGCTCGGCCTTGACCGCGTCGATCAGCTGTTCGTTGGTGATGCCTTCCTTTTCCGCGCGCAGCATGATCGCCGAGCCGTGGGCGTCGTCGGCGCACACATAGATGCACTGGTTGCCGCGCAGCTTCTGATAGCGCACCCAGACGTCGGTCTGGATGTACTCGACCATATGGCCCAGGTGGATGGAACCATTGGCATAGGGCAGGGCGCTGGTAACGAGAATCTGGCGTGGCTCGGACATAAGGCTCGGCTACTTGAACTGGAACGAAGACCGACCACTATAAAGCGCCGCGGTTTTTTTTTCATCAGCAGGGCTGAAGAGGTAGCATAGGCGGCTATCCGAAAGCCTTGCCCCCAGGGAGTTGCCATGAGCATCGTCACCCGCGCAGCGATTGAAAACGTGCTGCGTCAGTACACCGACCCTTACCTCGAGCAGGACCCGGTCAGCGCCGGCTGCGTTGAAGCGGTTCGTATCGATGGCCCGCACGTAGAGGTCGATCTGTGCCTGGGTTACGCCGCCGGGCTGTTCCAGGCGGGTTGGGCGCAAACGCTTCAGATCGCTATCGAAGGCCTGGAAGGGGTGAGCCAGGCCAAGGTTCACGTGCGCTCCAGCATCCAGCCGCACAAGGCCCAGGCTCAGGTGCCGGCAATGGCAACCGTGAAGAACATCATCGCGGTCGCGTCCGGCAAAGGCGGGGTGGGTAAATCCACCACCGCAGCCAACCTGGCACTGGCGCTTGCCCGCGAGGGGGCCAGGGTGGGCATTCTCGATGCGGATATCTACGGCCCGAGCCAGGGCGTGATGTTTGGTATCCCCGAGGGTACGCGGCCCCAGGTACGCGAGCAGAAGTGGTTCGTCCCGCTGATGGCCCATGGGGTAGAGGTCATGTCCATGGCCTTTCTGACTGATGACAACACGCCGGTGGTGTGGCGGGGGCCGATGGTGTCCGGTGCCTTGCTGCAGCTGATCACCCAGACCGCCTGGAATGACCTGGATTACCTGGTGATCGACATGCCCCCCGGCACGGGTGACATCCAGCTCACCCTGGCGCAGAAGGTCCCGGTGGCCGGTTCGGTGATCGTGACCACGCCGCAGGACCTGGCCCTGCTGGACGCCCGCAAGGGTGTCGAAATGTTCCGCAAGGTGCAGATCCCGGTATTGGGCGTGGTCGAGAACATGGCTGTGCACATTTGCTCGAACTGCGGCCATGCCGAGCACCTTTTCGGTGAAGGCGGCGGTTCGCGCCTGGCGGCAGAATACGGTGTGGAACTGCTCGCTTCGCTGCCCCTGTCGATGACCATCCGCGAACAGGCCGACAGCGGCAAGCCTACGGCGATCGCCGAACCCGACAGCCAGATCGCCATGGTTTACCAGGACCTGGCCCGCCGGGTGGGCGCTCGCATCGCCCGCGAGGCCGCGCAGGCTGAGCCGTTGCCGACCATCAGCGTGTCCGACGACTGATAACGCAGGCAATAAAAAACCCCGCCGAGGCGGGGTTTTTTTAGCGCTACCTCACCGAAGCGAGGTATTGCTCAAGTCAGGATTCAGGAAACCTTGACTTCTTCAGCTTGCATGCCCTTCTGGCCGCGGGTAGCGACGAAAGTCACTGCCTGGCCTTCTTTCAAGGACTTGAAGCCGTCGGACTGGATGGCTTTGAAGTGTACGAAGAGGTCGTCACCCGACTCAGGGGTGATGAAGCCGTAGCCTTTCTCGTCGTTGAACCACTTGACGGTGCCGTTTTGGCGATTGGACATGGTATGTCTCCTTGGACAAAGTTAACTGCGGCGCTGGAACAGCCCAGGCCGGAACTGAGTGCAAAGAGCATGAAAATTCTTGTTGATGATGAACATCCTGCAGTAATTCTCGGTGACAAAAGCAGCACAGTGGCGCCACCTTAAACCTTTTTCATCGGCCTGCCAATGTACTTTTCATCGGGCGCAGTGTGCAGTGGAATGAGCCATGACAGTGCCATCGGGCCCCGGTGCGCTTTGAACCCATGCCTCAGGCCCGGTAAGATGCACGGTACGTGTATTTCTACCCTTTCAGGACGCCCCCCATGAGCATCAAATCAGACAAGTGGATCCGCCGCATGGCGCAGGACCACGGCATGATCGAACCTTTCGTCGAGCGCCAGGTGCGTGGCGAAGGGGCCGACCGGGTGATTTCCTTCGGGGTGTCCAGCTACGGCTACGATGTGCGTTGCGCTGACGAATTCAAGGTATTCACCAACATCAACTCCGCCACGGTGGACCCGAAGAATTTCGACGAGAAAAGCTTCGTGGATATCAAGAGCGACGTGTGCATCATCCCGCCGAACTCGTTCGCTTTGGCCCGCACTGTCGAGTATTTCCGCATCCCCCGCAATGTGCTGACCATCTGCCTGGGCAAGAGCACCTATGCCCGTTGCGGGATCATCGTGAACGTGACCCCGCTGGAACCGGAGTGGGAAGGCCACGTCACCCTGGAGTTCTCCAACACTACAACGTTGCCGGCGAAGATCTACGCCAACGAGGGCGTGGCGCAGATGCTGTTCCTTGAGTCGGATGAAGAATGTGAAGTCTCGTACAAGGACCGGGGCGGAAAATACCAGGGCCAGCGCGGGGTTACGCTTCCGCGTACATGAAAACTTGCGCCGGGCCGACGAACCGGGGGAATTTGCCCCGGTTCTGCCACTCTACCGTGTGAACTCCCCGATTTTGTATTTCGAAACGGGCCCACGCTCAGGAGTGCCTATGAAAATCGACCCGACCATCAGTGCAAAGCTCGCCTCGCTGCGGCCGAACCATGTCGGCATGCTCGCTTGGTCGCTGCTTGCCAACCCCTCCGTCCTGCAGGCGGGAGGCGTGCCGGGGCAACCAGATCCTGACACACCCTACCAACAGCCAAGCGAACCCGGTGAACCTACCATCCCCGACCAACCGCCCCCTACGCCCGTAGCGTGATTTACGCAGGCTAGCCAGTTGAGGTAAAAGGGCTTCGCGATGAAGCCCTTTTACAATTCTCACAATCAAGGCCTGCCATGCGTGCTCAGATCCTGCCCAAGCGGTTCCTCGCTTCCTGCCTGTTCGCCATTTCCCTCATCCCCTTCGCCCAGGCCGCCGAGCCGCCGCCCAATCACCTGCAAGCCGTGCTGGATAGAGGCGTGCTGCGCGTAGGTACCACTGGCGATTACAAACCCTTCAGTTACAAGACACCCGACAACGGCCAGTACATCGGGCTGGACCTGGACATCGCGAAGGGCCTGGCCGACTCCCTCGGGGTAAAGCTGGAAGTGGTGCCTACCAGCTGGCCATCACTGATGACGGACCTCGCTGCAGACAAGTACGACTTGGCGCTGTCCGGCGTATCGGTAAACCTGGAACGGCAGAAAAAGGCATTTTTCTCGCTGCCCTATCAGCGCGACGGCAAGACGCCAATCACCCTGTGTGCCAACAAGGATCGCTATCAGACGCTGGCCCAGATCGACCAGCCGCAGGTAAAGGCGGTGGTTAACCCGGGCGGCACCAACGAGAAATTCGCCCGAGCCAACCTTAAGCAGGCGCAAATCCTGGTGCATCCGGACAACGTCACCATCTTCGAGCAGATTGTAGAGGGCAAGGCCGACCTGATGATGACCGACGCAGTAGAGACGCGCCTTCAACAGAAGCTGCATCCCGAGCTATGCGCGGTTCACCCCGATGCGCCGTTTGATTTCTCCGAGAAAGCAGCCTTGCTGCCTCAGGACGTTGCCCTGAAGGCTTACGTGGATCAATGGTTGCACCTGGAAATTTCCAGCGGCCGTTTCGACCAGCGCATGCAGCACTGGCTCGACTACCCCTGGCAGCCGGCGCGACAGTAACCATCGCGTTCCCATGCTTCGCCGCCCGTTGAAGGACCGTGCGGAGCACGGGAATGGTCGCAGGCTGCGCCTTACCCCGCCACCGGCCACACTTGCCCATCGCCCACCACAAACAACTTCACCCCAGGCTTGCGATCCACGGCGAACCCGCCAGTAAACGCGCCAAACGCGGGCAACAGGGTGACCTGTTGGCCCACATGAAAACAGGGTAGCCGCAGGCGCTGGCGGCCCGTGCCGGTGAGGAAAAACACCGGGTGCACGTGCCCGGCCAGTACATGACGTTCCGGGTGAGGGTGCGGCTCATGCTGCAGGGCCAGGTTGCCCAGCAGCAGTGGCTCGGCAACCACTTCGAAGCCCAGGTCGGGCGGTGGGTCTCCGGCGCGGTGGTCGTGGTTGCCCCGTATCAGCACAATCCGCAATGCCCGATTCGCCGCCCGCCATTCCCGCAGCTGGTTCAACGTACCGGCCGCGTGGGAACCGGGGCCGTGCAGAAAGTCGCCAAGGAAAATCAGCTGTTCCACGGGGTGGCGGTCGATTACCTGTTGCAGTACCGCCAGGTTGGTACCTGTGGTGCCGTGGGGCACGGGTTGGCCCAGGCTTCGATAGGCAGCTGCCTTGCCAAAGTGGGCGTCGGCGATCAGTAGCGCCCGTTGGCCGGGCCACCAGATGGCTTTCTCGCCCAGCAACCATAGCTGCTCCCCGGCTACTATCAACTCGCGGTCACCGCTCATGGTCGTACCTCTGGCCCGGCGGCTTTTTCAAGGTCGTTTACCATGCGTGCAATACGGTCTGCCAGCTTTTCGGAGCTCATGCTTTCGCGCATCCGCTCCACCAACAGCGGAAAACTCAGTGGGGTAGGGCGCTTCACCGTACGCAAGTCCAGCTGCCGCTCGGCGATCCGCTCAAGGGTGTGCTCCAGGCGCACCACATCCAGCTCCTGACGCAGCACCTCCTCCTGCGCCTGGGTCAGCAGCAGGTTGCCTGAGTCATATTGCTTGAACACTTCGAAGAACAACCCGCTGGAGGCCTGCACCTGCCGAGTGCTTTTCTGGGCACCGGGGTAGCCACCGAACACCAGCCCGGAAATACGCGCGATCTCACGGAAGCGTCGCAAAGCCAACTCACCGGCATTCAGGCTGGCCAAGGCATCTTCCAGTAACCCCACGGGCGATAACACTTCGCTGCTCAGCGCCTGCGCCCAGTCCACTTCGCTGGGGCTGAGCAATTCCAGGCCATAGTCGTTCACCGCGATAGAGAAGCTGGTGGGTCGCTGTTGCCCAAGACGCCAGGCGAGCAGGCTGGCCAGGCCCAGATGCACCAGGCGCCCGGCGAAGGGGTACAGGAACAAGTGCCAGCCCTCGCGGGACTTGAGGCTTTCGGCCAACAGGGTATGACGGGTGGGGAGGGCGGACCATTGTTGCTGCACCTCCAGCAACGGGCGTACCGCGCGCATCGGCGCGCTGGCGTAAATACCCTGGCTGGCATCGTCCAGTTTGGCGACCAAGGCATCGGCAAGTTCGCTGGACAGCGGCATGCGCCCGCCATTCCAGCGCGGCACGGACGGCTTCTTGCCGCTGCCACGCTTCACATAGGCAGTCATGTTTTCGACCCGCACCAACTCCAGCACCTTGCCAGCGAAGAGAAATGCCTCGCCGGGGCGTAGCCGCGCGATAAAACCCTCTTCCACGCTGCCCAATGATCGGCCCCCGCCGCCTTTGCTCCAGTATTTCAAATGCAGGCTTGCATCACTGACGATGGTGCCGATGCCCATGCGGTGACGACGGCCAATGCGCGCGTCGGGTACCCGCCAGATACCGTCGGCATCAGGCTCCACCCGGCGGTAATCCGGGTAGGCAGTGAGGCTGGCGCCGCCATGGCGAACGAAGGCCAGCGCCCAGGCCCATTCGTCATTGGTAAGGTGGCGATAAGCCCAGGCGCTGCGCACCTCTGCCAGCAGCGTTTCCGGAACGAAGCCGCCGCCCAGTGCGATGGTTACCAAGTGCTGCACCAGCACATCCAGCGGCTTCTCGGGGGATTCGCGAGGTTCGACCCGGCGCGCTTCGAGGGCGTCATGGGCCGCGGCGGCTTCCACCAGCTCCAGGCTGTGAGTAGGCACCAGCGTAACCCGCGAGGGCCGCCCGGGGGCGTGCCCGGACCGGCCGGCACGCTGGATCAACCGGGCCACGCCTTTGGCCGAGCCAATTTGCAGCACCCGCTCCACGGGCAGAAAGTCCACGCCCAGGTCCAGGCTTGAGGTACACACCACGGCCTTCAAATGCCCTTCTTTCAGAGCCATCTCCACCCACTCGCGCACCTCCCGCGACAGCGACCCATGGTGCAGCGCGATCAGCCCGGCCCATTCGGGCCGCGCTTCGAGAATGGCCTGATACCACACCTCCGATTGCGCCCGGGTATTGGTGAACACCAGGCTGCTCTGGCTTGCGGCCAACTGCTCCACCACTTGATCAAGCATGCGCAGGCCCATGTGCCCTGCCCAAGGAAAGCGTTCGATCGCGGCAGGGAGCAAGGTGTCCACCTGGATGACTTTGGCGGTGCCGCCTTCGATGCGCGTGCCACCGCCTTGGGGCAGCAACACCTGTTGGGCATGCTCAAGGTTGCCCAGGGTGGCGGAGATGCCCCACACGCGCAGGGCCGGGTTCCACTGGCGTAGCCGCGCCAGGGCCAGTTGCAGCTGCACGCCCCGCTTGTTGCCAAGCAGTTCGTGCCATTCGTCCACCACCACCATGCCCAGGGTGGCCAGCTCGTCGCGGGCGTGCTCGCGGGCGAGCATCAGCGTCAGGCTTTCGGGCGTGGTCACCAGCGCGCTCGGCAGGCGTCGGCCTTGGCGCGCCCGCTCGGCGCTGCTGGTATCGCCCGTACGCAGCCCAACGGTCCAGTTGATCTCCAGCGCTTCCACAGGCGCGATCAAAGCCCGGTGCGTATCTGCCGCCAGCGCTCGCATGGGGGTAATCCACAGCACCCGCAACGGGGCAGCCACCTTGCGCCTGGCAGTGATCGGCGGTGCCTCCGGGGCGAAGGCTTGCAGCGCCGCGAACCACACGGCGTAGGTTTTGCCTGAGCCCGTGCTGGCGTGCAGCAGCCCGGACTCGCCACGGGCACTGGCTGCCCAAAGGGCCTTCTGAAAGGGAAAGGGTTTCCAGCCGCAGGCAGCGAACCAGGCTTTGGCGTAATCGGGGGGGCGTGGCATGAGGGGCGGCGTGGCTCCGAAGGCTTTCTTCAGTGACCACGCCAGCAACGGATTCGTTTAACCGTTACTTCAGGTTGCCACTGAGGAACTGGCGCAGGCGCTCGCTTTTCGGGTTGCCCAGCACGTCTGCAGGGACGCCTTGTTCTTCCACGCGGCCCTGGTGCAGGAACAGCACCTGGCTCGATACCTGGCGGGCGAACGCCATTTCGTGGGTCACCATGATCATGGTGCGGCCTTCCTCGGCCAGGCCCTGAATCACCTTCAGCACTTCACCCACCAGTTCCGGGTCCAGCGCGGAGGTGGGCTCGTCGAACAGCATCACCTCCGGCTCCATGGCCAGCGCCCGGGCAATGGCCACGCGCTGCTGCTGGCCACCGGAGAGGAACGCCGGGTACTGATCGGCCACGCGGGCAGGCAGGCCAACCTTGTCCAGATAGGCGCGGGCGCGGGTTTCAGCCTCTTGCTTGCTCACGCCCAACACCCGCCGTGGCGCCATGGTGACGTTTTCCAGCACCGTCATGTGGCTCCACAGGTTGAAGTGCTGGAACACCATGGCCAGGCGAGTCCGCAGCCGCTGCAGTTCGGCAGGGTCGGCCACGTGCAGGCCGTGGGTGGTTTCCCGCATACCGATCACGTTGCCGTCCAGGCTCATGGCGCCGGCGTTGGGCGTTTCCAGAAAATTGATGCAGCGCAGGAACGTGCTCTTGCCCGAGCCGCTCGCGCCGATCAGGCAGATCACATCACCCGTGCGGGCTTTCAACGAGACGCCCTTGAGCACTTCGTTGTCGCCGTAGCGCTTGTGCAGGTCGTCGATGGTCAGTTTGTACATGCGCGTGGCGCCCTCAAGGAGAAAGGAGATAACCGCTGCGGTAGGCTTCGGGCCCGGCGATCCGAGCGACCACCATGCCGGCGGTGGCCATGCGCCGCAGCGAACGGGCGTAGAGCAACCCGGGCTTTTCGTTGTGCACCTGGGTAACGCGATCGGTCAGTGGGTCGATGATCTCGGCGATCAGCTGGCCCGCCTCAAGGTATTCACCGGGCATGCAGCAGAACACCAGGATGCCACCCACTGGCGTGCTCACCGGCTCCACACCGGCCAGCGGGGTCGCGGGGTAAAGCAGCTCGGGCTGGTCCATCGGCGTGCTGTCGATAGCGCCGTACTGCTCCAGGTAGCTGATGATGGCCTGAGCGTCGCGGCTGGCAAGGGCATGGTTCACATCCACCTGACCGCGCAGCTCGATGGTTACCGAGAAGCTGCCCTGCGGGATCGGGAAGCGCTCGGCGAAGCGCATCCCTAGCTTGTGCCATACCAGGCTGAAGCATTCATCGAACGATTGCCCGCCCGAATCGGTGGCCAGCAAGTTGGCCTGTGAGCCCAGGTAACGGGCCAGCGGCTCGACCTTGGGCCACGCGTCGGGCGTGGTGTAGAGGTGTTCGACCGCTTCGAAGTCGCAGTGAAGGTCGAGTACCATTTCGGCATCGCAAGCCAGCCGCTGCAAGGTAAGGCGCTGGGATTGCAACTGGGTGGTCGCGGATTGAGCGTACAGGCCACGCCGCAGCGCATCACGGATCAGCTGTACGTTCTGCTCCGCGTCGGCGCTCAACGAGGCTTCGATCTCGTCGCCCACCTGCTCGCTGAGGTCCACGAACCAGCGGTTGAAGTTCTCGCCGCTTTCCAGCTCGTAGCGGCCCAGGGGCGTGTCCATGAGGATCTGCTCCAGGCCCACCGGGTTGGCGACCGGTACCAGCACGATCTCACGGCGCAGGCGGCCGGCCTGCTCCAGTTCGTTGAAGCGCTGCTTGAGGTACCAGGCCACCAGCATGCCGGGGATCTCATCGGCGTGCAGGGACGCCTGGATGTAGATCTTGCCCTGGCCTTCGGGGCCGAAATGGAAGCTCTCGATGGCCCGCGCGGTGCCGGGCAGCGGCGCGAGCAATTCGTGGCGTTGCTGTTTCATCGGATCTCCTTATCGGGCCGGGCCAAGGAAGGCCAGCCAGCGGCGTTCGGCGAGGCGGAACAGCCCAACCAGGGTAAAGGTGACAACCAGGTACAGCAGTGCGGCGATCCCGAACGACTCGAAGGTCATGTAGGTGGCCGAGTTGGCGTCCCGCGCAACCTTGAGGATGTCCGGCACGGTGGCGGTGAAGGCGACCGTGGTGGAGTGAAGCATCAGGATCACTTCGTTGCTGTAGAAAGGCAGCGAACGGCGCAACACCGACGGCATGATCACATGGGCATACAGCTTGAAGCCGCTGAGGCCATACGCCTTGGCTGCTTCGATTTCACCGTGGGCCATGCTGCGGATGGCGCCGGCGAAGATTTCCGTGGTGTAGGCGCAAGTGTTCAGGGCAAACGCCAGGATGGTGCAGTTCATGGCGTTGCGGAAGAACTCATTGAGCAGCGGTTGATCGCGCACGCCCTCCAGGCTGTAGATGCCGGTGTAGCAGATCAGCAACTGGATGTAGAGCGGCGTACCGCGGAACACATACGTGTAGAACTGCACCGGCCAGCGAATCCAGCACTTGTTCGACACGCGGGCGATGGACAAGGGGATCGATACCACAAAGCCAATGGCGATGGAGGCGCTGAGCAGCCACAGGGTCATCGCCAGCCCGGTCACGTTCACGCCATCGGTGTAAAGGAAGGGGCGCCAGTAGTCGCCAATCAGCTCGCTCAGCGGGCCCCAGTAGTTCTGCAGTGCCTCGATCATCGGACGGCCTCCCGGGTGCCTGCGTTGAACCGGCGCTCCAGCCGGCGCAGCACGAAGTTCGAGGCGCTGGTGATCAGCAGGTAGATAAGCCCGGCGAGCACGAGGAAGTAGAACAGCTGATAGGTGCTCTTGCCGGCGTCCTGCGCAGCTTTTACCAGGTCTGCCAGGCCAATGATCGATACCAGCGCGGTGGCTTTGAGCATGACCATCCAGTTGTTACCGATGCCCGGCAGGGCGTAACGCATCATCTGCGGGAAGATCACATAGCGAAAACGCTGCCCACGGGACAGGCCGTAAGCGGTGGCGGCTTCCTGCTGGCCACGAGGTACCGCGAGAATGGCGCCACGGAAGGTTTCGGTGAAATACGCCCCATAGATGAAACCCAGAGTGATGACCCCGGCGGCGAAGGGGTTGATCTCGATGTACTCCCATTCCATGGCGTCGGTGAACAGGGTGAGCCAGATCTGCAGGCTGTAGAAAATCAGCAGCATCAGTACCAGGTCGGGCACACCGCGAATCAGGGTGGTGTAGATCTGCGCGCACACGCGAAAGGCGGCCACGCTGGAAAGCTTCGCGCTCGCGCCGATCAGGCCGAGGGAGACGGCCACCAGCAGCGACAGCAACGAGAGTTTTACAGTCATCCAGGTGCCCTCGAGGAGGAGGGGGCCGAAGCCTTTCAGACTGAATGCCGAGAGCCCCAGGCTCTGCAACAAATGATCAAGCATGTATCAACCCTTTACAGTCGATAAAGGCGCCCGCCCGCGCCGCGAACGCCTGGCCGAAACCAGCGTGCGGGCGCGAGCGGGCGCCGTTTGGGAAGGCTTACTTACCGCTGTACAGGTTCAGGTCGCCGAAGTGTTTCTTCTGGATGTCTTCGTAGGTGCCGTCCTTGTGCAGCGCCTCGATGCCCTTGTTCAGCAGGGCCTGAAGTTCCTTGTTGCCTTTCTTGATGCCTACCGCGGTCTTGGCCGGCAGGTGCTCTTCGTTGACGATCGGCTCGCTCACCGCGTAGTCGGCGCCCTGTGGGGACTTGAGGAAGCCGAGTTCGGCTTGCAGCATGTCCTGGATGGAGGCATCGAGGCGGCCCGATACCAGGTCGGCGTATACCTGATCCTGGTTCTGGTAGGCCTGGGTTTTCACGCCCGCCTTGTCCAGCACGGCCTTGGCATAGGCTTCCTGAATGGTGCCTTGCTCGTAGCCCACGGTTTTACCCTTGAGTGCTTCGAGGGTGAGCGTGGTGCCTTTCTTGCCAACATAAGCGGTTGGGCCAGAGAACAACTCGTCCGAGAAATCGATGGCCTTGGCACGCGCCTGGGTTACGGTCATCGAAGAAATCACGCCGTCGAACTTGTTCGCCTTCAGGCCGGGGATCATCCCGTCGAAGTCGCTTTCAACCCACTTGCAGGTGACCTTCAGTTCTTTACAGATGGCATTGCCCAGGTCGACATCGAAACCGACCAGGCTGCCGTCGGCGGCCTTGGACTCGAACGGTGCATAGGAAGGATCAACGCCGAAACGCAGCTCTTTATAGTCCTTGGCCATTGCGCCGCCAGCAGACAGACAAAGCGCCAGAGCGGAAAGGGTCAGCCATGTTTTTTTCATTTGCGGTCCTTAAAGACGAAGGTTTTTGCCAGAAGGTACAGCGTTACCGGCGGGTGCCAGACATCATTGTGATAGCAATATTCGCACCATGGTCCCTGAGGGGCAGGCCGCCGAGGCGCATGGCAATCCCTTTGCGTCGCAGTTCTGACCGAACCGGTGCCCCGAAGGGGTCAACCGCCTTGCGCCATTACGAGGCAGAGGGTTTCGGCGGCGCTATTGTGGTGCGAGGCGGGGCTCAACTCAACAGGTCTTGTAACGTTGCGAGACTATCGGCCTCATCCACGGGCTTATCGTGACGCCAGCGGAGCATGCGCGGAAAACGCACGGCGATCCCGCTTTTATGGCGTTTTGACAGGGCAATGCCTTCAAATCCAAGCTCGAACACCAATGTAGGGGTAACACTTCGCACCGGGCCGAACTTCTCCACAGTGGTGCGACGAATGATCGCATCCACCTGGCGCATTTCGGCATCGGTCAGCCCCGAATACGCCTTGGCGAAGGGCACCAGGGTGCGCTCGGTTCCCGGTGGGCCGTCCCACACCGCAAAGGTGTAGTCGGTATACAGGCTGGCGCGGCGACCATGCCCGGCCTGGGCATAAATGAGCACCGCGTCCACGGTGAAGGGGTCGACCTTCCATTTCCACCACACGCCCATGTCTTTGGTACGGCCCACGCCATAAAGCGCATCGCGTGCCTTGAGCATCATGCCTTCCACACCCAGCCGCCGGGAGGCTTCGCGCTGTTGGGCAAGGTGGGCCCAGCTGTCGCCCTGCAGTACCGGCGACAGATGCAGCACAGGGCTGGTTGCGTGCCCACACACTTGCTCGAGCATGTCACGACGGTTCGCCTGTGGCTGGCTGCGCCAATCCTTGCCCTCGTGTTCGAGCAGGTCATACGCCAGCAACGCCACCGGAATATCGTCCAGCAATTTACGGCTCAAGGTCTTTCGGCCGATGCGCTGTTGCAGCAACGCGAACGGTTGCACCGACGGCGGTTCGTCCTCGGTGCCCTCAGAGGCTTTCCACACCACGATCTCTCCGTCGATCACGGTGCCGTCGGGAAGGCAGGTGAGTGCTTGAAACTCCGGGAAGCGATCCGTGACGAGTTCTTCGCCCCGGGACCATACCCAGAGGTGGCCGTCACGCTTTACGATTTGAGCGCGAATACCGTCCCACTTCCATTCCACTTGCCATTGGTCACATGGCCCTAGAAGGGTATCGAACTGCTCCACCGGTTGCTGCAGGGCGTGGGCGAGAAAGAAGGGGTAGGGCTGCCCGCCGCGTTGGGCATGTTCGTCATCGCTCTCGGCGGCGATCAGCTTGAGGTAGCCCTCGGCAGTAGGGCGGTGGGAGAGGTCGGTGTAGCCCACCAGGCGTTGCGCCACGCGCTTGCTGTCCAGCCCGGCCAGTTGAGCCAGCGCCCGGGTGACCAGCAGCTTGGACACCCCGACCCGGAAGCTGCCGGTGATCAGCTTGAGGCACACCATCAGGCTTTGCCGGTCCAGTTGCAGCCACAAGGGCGGCAGGCGTTGGGTCAGTTCTTCGGGTGGCAGCCCGCGCAAGGGCAGCAGCTCATGCTCCATCCACCACGCCAGGCCCGCTTCGCTGCTATGGGGGGAATCCGGTAACACCAGCGACACGGTTTCGGCGAGGTCGCCTACGGCCTGGTAACTTTCTTCGAACAGCCATTCCGGCAGGCCTGACAAGCCGATGGCCAGCTCCCTCAACAGGCGAGTGGGCACCAGTTGGCGTGGTCGGCCGCCGGACAGGAAATACACAGCCCAGGCGGCATCCTCGGGCGCGGCTTCGGCAAAGTAGGCTTGCAGGGCGGCCAGCTTGGCGTTGCTGGAGGTAGTTGCATCGAGCTCGGCATAAAGGCTGGCGAAGGCTTTCATTCTGGCTGGGGCTCCGTGGCGGCTTCGTCCTCGTCACCGTATTCGGTGGTAAAGCCTTGAGCATCCAGCCCTTGGTCGCACAGGTAGCGCACCAGTACGTTCACCGAACCATGGGTCACCATCACCCGTTGCGCGCCGGTTTGTTCGATGGCCCACAACAGGCCTGGCCAGTCGGCGTGGTCCGACAGCACGAAGCCCCGGTCCACTCCGCGCCGGCGACGGGTGCCACGCAAGCGCATCCAGCCGCTGGCGAAAGCATCGCTGTAGTCGCCAAAGCGGCGCATCCACGTGCTGCCACCCGCGGAGGGCGGCGCCACGATCAACGCCGAACGCAGGGCCTCGTCGGTTTTCTTGAAGTCACCGGCGTAGTGGGTGGGAGGAATGTGCACCCCGGCATCGCGGTACACCCGGTTCAAGGGCTCGACTGAGCCATGGGTGAGGATCGGCCCGATGCTGGCATCAATGCCATGCAGCAGGCGCTGGGCCTTGCCGAAGGCATAACAGAACAGCACGCTGGCCTTGCCCGACGCCGCGTTCCCTCGCCACCACTGGTTCACCTCCTCGAAAATCTCTGCCTGCGGCTGCCAGCGGTAGATCGGCAAGCCGAAGGTGGATTCGGTAATGAAGGTATGGCAGCGCACCGGCTCGAAGGGCGCACAGGTACCGTCCGGTTCCACCTTGTAGTCCCCGGAAGCGACCCACACCTCGCCTTTGTATTCCAGCCTCACCTGGGCTGAGCCCAACACGTGCCCGGCAGGATGAAGGCTGATCGTCACCCCGTTGTGCACCAACTGCTCGCCGTAGGCCAGGGTTTGCAGGTTGATGTCCGCACCCAGCCGGGAGCGGAGAATGCCAGCGCCAATTTCGGTCGCCAGGTAATGCCCATTGCCCGTGCGAGCATGGTCACCATGGCCGTGGGTTATCACCGAGCGAGGCACCGGCCGCCACGGGTCGATGTAAAAATCACCGGCCGTGCAATACAAGCCTTCGGGGCGTGCGATAACAAGGTCCATGGGCGGCTTCGCTGACAGGGGCTTGTTTGTTCAGAGCGGTGGGGGTTGGGGGAAGTTGCACTGAGTGGTGTCTTGTGACCAGGAGGCGGAGGTCTATTCGCGAGCTTCGCCGGATGGCCGGCCCCGCCGCTACCTACCGGCCGGATTCGGTAGGAAGCGGGCGTTAGCTCGCGAATAAGGCGCCGCCTATACCGCAGCCAAGTGCTCACCATGCGCTTCACCCAGGAGCGTGACTTGCGGCGCGGCCGCATCGGCGAATACGAAACTACCCGCGTCCATGGCATTGACCAGGTTACCGCTCAGGCCGACTTCGAAGCGGTGTCCGCTGGCGTTCAGGTCCAGATCCTTCACGTAAGTGCGATCGGTATCAGCACTGTAGGCCAGCAGCAGGGTGCCGTTGTGCCCGTCACCTAGCCCGGTGTAGCCCGGTGCCGCGACGTCGATAAGGTCCTTGGTGGGGTTGAAGTCGGTGATCAGGTCGTTGGCGCCGTGGTAGCTATCCTCCAGCTGTGTATAGCGGAAGGTGTCTGCCCCGGTTCCGCCGGTCAGTGTGTCGCGCCCCAAGCCGCCGGTGATAATGCTATCGCCGGTAGACAGGGTAAGAATGTCGTTGCCCCCCAGGCCGTCGAAGTCACCACCGCTGTAATAACTCGATAGCGTAAGTACATCCTTGTCGTCGGTGGCGGTATACCAATTTTGGTAACTCGGCAACGGCGCAACCGTGGGGGCGAAGATAATGGCCTCCATGAGTTCGGCCGTGCCCAGAACGGGGTCAATGAGTGTGAAGGAAAACCGATTGCCGTCGGCGTCGGCGTCCAGTGACTGCACGCGCCATACGTCGTCCTGGATGTCTAGGGTAAGGGTGCCGTCGTGGCCATTGCCCATGCCGATGAACCCCAGTTCCGATACGTCGATGCGGTCGTTAGATAAACCAGACTTGTAATCCGTGATGCGGTCCTCGGAAGCGATCCCTGTTCCGTCATTGACGAAGCTGTCGCTCACCTGATGGTAAACGAACACGTCCGCGCCACCGCCGCCGGTGAGGGTGTCCGCGCCCGCACCGCCGTCCAGTTGCCCATTGCCACGGCCGCCTTCGAGTACGTCATCGCCAGCCCCGCCCCGGATGAGTCCACCATCCAAGGTGCCGAGCCAACTCAGGGTGTCATCGCCAGCCGTGCCTTCATGCAGCGGTATGAACTTGCTGTCGGTAAGGCGCGTGCGGAAATCCCCGTGCAGCGCCAGGCGAAAATCCTCGCTGCCATCGGCTGCAAAATGCGTGAGGTAGGTGCGGTGTTCGCCGGCCACGTAGCTCAGCGCGACCGAGCCGTCGCGCCCATCCCCCAAATGGTCGATGCCCAAGGCGCTCAGGTCGAGCCTGTCCCCGGTCACCGAAAAGTCGGTGATCACATCCAGTTGCTCGCGGGTACTGTCGGCCAGTTGGTTGAACACAAAGGTGTCCTTGCCAGTGCCGCCGCTAAGGGTATCTGCACCAAGGCCGCCGTCCAGCCGATCCACACGGCGGCCTCCTTCCAGAACATCGTCGCCCGCATAGCCGTAGAGGGTGTCAACGGCGGAGCTGCCACTCAGTGCGTCATCGCTCGAAGTACCGTAGACACGGTTTGTCCCGCCGGACCAAGAGTGCGTGTTGCCTGCTACATCGATTCCCCCCGCCAGGTTCTGTAACACGTTGCTGTAGATGTGATGGTATTGAGAGCTCTGAGTGTCATTGTCCACTACCGCGGCGGCGCTGCTGCCGTCGCCTGCCAGGTTGTTGTAGGTGATGGTGAGGTGGTTATCGGCGTTCACCACTTCTCCGCTCGCGAGGGTGTTACCTGTAACCACGATTTGCGCGTCGCCATTCTGGCCATTATTGTAAATCGATGAGTAGGTAACCGTTGCGTGGCGAGTGCCTTCGAGGCGCACGCCGGCACCGGTATTGTCGTGGATGTCCATGTTATCGATGAATCCCAACGAAAACCCACGTCTCACCAGGCCCGCGCCGCCGTTCTCGTAAAAGGTGCCGCTGTTTATGTAGCCGCCGTAGAAGCCACCACTCGGTATGCTGACTATCTCTTCGAGCACCATGCCGTTGCCAGCGTTGCCGTGGGCCACATTGGAATTCGCGGCGATACGGTAGCCCGAGTACTGGAGGTCGAAGCCGTCCCCGCCGTTATTGGCCGCTTCGTTGTCGTAGAAGCCTGCTTTGCCTGTGCCATCGAAGAGGGTGGCGAAGCCGGCGCCAAGGTTGTCGGTAGCGAGGCTGTCTTCAACGATCAGGCCGGTGGTTTTTGCCAAGGCATGCAAACCGTCGCCGCTCAGCTCGGTAAAGGTCACCTGGCTCACTGTGATGGCGCTGGTATGGAATGCCGAGCCATTCTCGGCACCGGTGATTAAACCGTTCACAGTACCTTCCGTTTGGGCCTGGTTGCCGTCCAGGGTAAGGCGTGTAAGGGCAGCGTCCGCGGTGTTGTGAACGCTAGAAGTACGCACCATCGCGTCGATATCGCCAGTACTGCCGTCCTTGAGTTTCAAGGTGGTGAGGTTCTGGCCTTCGCCGGCAAGGGTGACATTGCTCTCCAAGGTGAGGCAGCCACCGTCAGCATTAGCGCCGCTGATAATGAAGGTGCCTTTGGGTACATAAACTTCGCCGCCCCCGGCCTTGAACGCGGCGTTGATCGCCAGCTGGATGGCGTGGGTATCGTCGCTGACGCCGTCGCCCTTGGCGCCGAAGTCCATCACATTGAAGCGGGTGGTCATGGAGGGTGCCCTGCCTGATGGAGTCGTCCATGACTCTAGCAGGGCTGTGCGGGATCGCCGGATGGCGGCCCGTGGTCATGTTATTTCGAAGATACCTGCCCCAGATCATCGCCGGAGGTGGTGTCCAGGTCGTTCTCGCGCAGGTCTTTAACCGCCTTGGCCGACACCTGCGAGCCTTGGTTGCCCCAACTGGTGCGGATGAAGTTCACCACGTCCGCCACTTGCTGGTCCGACAGCCGCCAGGCGTAGCCGGGCATGGTGAAGCTGGACGGCGCGGTGTGCGTGGGGATGAGTGTGCCGCCGCGCAGCACGATATGGATCAGCGAGGTGGCGTCGGCGGTTTGCACCACCGGGTTGCCGGCCAGGGCGGGGAATACGCGGGTGTAGCCTTTGCCATCGGTGCGGTGGCAGGCGCTGCAGTTGTCCACGTACACCGACGCGCCCGGCTTGCTGTCGTCACCTTTCCATAGCGCGTCACCCACGGCGCGGTCGTACACCTGCGGCGTGTCGTCGGGGTTCACGGGCGGCAGGGTTTTCAGGTACCGGGCGATGGCGGTGAGGTCGGCGTCGTTCATGTACTGCATGCTGTGCTCGACCACATCGCTCATGCCGCCGAACACCGCCGTGCGGTCGCTGCGGCCAGTCTTGAGAAAGGCTACCAGCTCGGCTTCGCTCCAGCTGCCCAGGCCATCCTTGTGATCGCCGCGCAGGTTCTTGGCGATCCACCCTTCCAGCGGCGCGGAGCCGGAGAGGAACGCCGAGCCGTCGGCGGGGCTGAGCGCTTTCTCCTGCATGGTGATCGCCCGCGGCGTATGGCATGCGCCACAGTGCCCCAGCCCTTCGACCAGGTAGGCACCCCGGTTGACGATCTCGTCTGTTCCGGCGGCCGCGCCCGCTACGGTGAACGGCTCCACCTTGGGCGCGAACATGGCGCGCCAGATCGACAGTGGCCAGCGCATGCTCAGCGGCCAGGGAATATCCACCGGCTTGTTCGCCTGGGCTACGGGCTGCACACCATGCATGAAGTAGGCGTACAGCGCCTGCATGTCGCGGTCGCTTACGCGAGCGTAGGACGGGTAGGGCATGGCCGGGTACAAGGTGCTGCCGCTCTTGCCAATGCCATGGCGAACCGCCTGGTCGAAGTCTTCGAACGAGTACCCGCCGATGCCACTGCTGTCCGGGGTGATGTTGGTGGAATAGATCGTACCGATGGGCGTTTCCATGGGCAGGCCGCCGGCGAAGGGTTTGCCGCCCTTGGCGGTGTGGCAGGCCACGCAGTCCCCGGCGCGGGCCAGGTACTCGCCCTTCTGCACCAGGGGCGGGTCTACATTGTCAGCCGCCCACACGGGCAGGCTGGCCAATGCCAGGGAGGCGATGAACAAGGTTTTCATGGTCATCGCTCCTTATGCCTGCACCAACGGGCCGGGGTTTTTCAGGTACTGCTCGCGAATGGCGCGGGCGCTCCAGTACGTCAGCGCAGCCACCAGGCCGGTGGGGTTGTAGCCCAGGCCTTGCGGGAACGCCGAGGCGCCCGGCACGAACACGTTGTGCACGTCCCAGCTCTGCAGGTAGCGGTTGAGCGCGCTGGTATTGGGGTCGGTGCCCATGATTGCGCCGCCGTTGAGGTGGGTGGTCTGGTAGGTGGCGGCGTCGAAGTGGCTGTTGAACTCGCGCTTGTGGGCGAAGATGGCGGTAGGGTTCATGGCCTTGGCGATCTCGCTGAGCTTGTCCACCATGAAGCGGGTCATCTTGATGTCGTTCTCTTTCCAGTCGAACGTCATGCGCAGCAGCGGCTGGCCATAGGCATCGGTGTACACCGGGTCCAGGTCCAGGTAGTTGTCCCGGTAGGACTGGTGCGCGCCATGGGCGTCCATCGACAGGTGATGGGTGTAATAGTCCGCGGTCGCCGCTTTCCATTGGCTGCCCCATTTGGCCGTACCCGGCGGGGTAATCACCCCGGAGATTGGCTTGGTGCCCGCCTGATTGAGCCAGAAGGGTGACCCACCCACGAAGCCATGTGGGCCGTGATCGAAGTTGTCGGCGTTGAAGTCGTCGATGGCCACGCCGTTGCCGCCTGCCCCGATAAAGGGGTTGGTGTGGTGCTGGTCCTTGGCGAAGAACGCTTTCACGGTGCCCATGTTCTGATAGGCAAAGTTGCGCCCCACCACCCCTTCACCGGTTTTCGGGTCATAGGGCTTGCCAATGCCTGAGAGCAGCATCAGGCGCACATTATTGAACTGGAAAGCCCCCAGGATCACGATGTCGGCCGGTTGCTCGAACTCGCGGCCCTGGGCGTCGACGTAGGTCACGCCGGTGGCGAGCTTTTTGTCGGCGGTAAGGTTCACCCGCAACACGTGCGCTTCGGTGCGCAACTCGAATTTCGGCGCCTGGCGCAACGCCGGCAGCACGTTCACGTTGGGCGAGGCCTTGGAATACATGTAGCAGGCATACCCGCTGCAATAGCCGCAGAAGTTGCACGGTCCCATCTGCGCGCCGTAGGGGTTGGTGTACGGCCCCGAGGTGTTGGCCGAGGGCAGGTTATAGGGGTGGTAGCCCAGGGATGCTGCCGCCTGGCCGAATAGCTGCGCCGACACGGTATTCTTCTGGGCAGGCAAGGGGAAGGGGTTGGAGCGATCGGGGGCGAAGCGGTTGCCGCCCTTGCCTTCACCTACCACCTCACCTTTCACCGACCAGGCCGTGCCGGAGGTGCCGAATACTTTTTCGGCAAAATCGAAGAACGGCTCCAGCTCTTCGTAGCTCACGCCAAAGTCCTGGATGGTCATGCCTTCGGGAATGAATTTCTTGCCGTAGCGCTCTTCATAGTGGCTGCGCATCCGCAGCTCCATCGGGTCTACGCGAAAATGCACGCCGGACCAGTGCAGCCCCGCGCCGCCCACGCCGGTGCCAGGCAAGAAGGCGCCGAACTGCCGATAGGGTACGGCCACGTCGTTCACGCTGTGGCGCAGGGTTACGGTTTCCTTGGAAATGTCCATGAACAGTTTTTTGCGCGACGTGTAGGTCAGCTCGTCCATGGTCTGCGGGTACACCCCGTCCGGGTAAGTGTCGCGCATGGGGCCACGCTCCAGCGCCACCACCTCGAGGCCCGCTTCGGTGAGTTCCTTGGCCATGATCGCGCCGGTCCAGCCGAAGCCCACGATCACCACGTTTTTCTTCTCGAGTACCTTGGCCATGCTCAACCCCGCGCGCCGTTGATGGAAACAGGCGGGAAGGCGTAGCGTTCATCGCGTTCCACCCAATCCATGAAATCGGCGCGAGCGCCCGGGAAATTGATCAGCTTCCAACCCACCAGGTGCTTGTTGCCGCCATGGATGGGGTCACAGAAAAAGCCTTCCTTGGTGTTGCTCCACAGCATGTTGAAGAACGTGCTGGCGGGCAGGGCCTCGAACGGCGCCTTGTTGGTGTCCAGCGCCTGCAGTGCTTGTTCGCGTTGGTCGGCGTTCAGTTCAGCGAACACCTTGCCGAAGGTGTTACGGCAATAGGTGTCAGTTTCCTGGATGCCCAGGCGGTAGATCTGCTGCGGCGAGAGCTTGAGCTGGTAGCCCAGCTCCGCGGGTGCGTCCGGGTGGAAAGGGCCCTGCATGAACCACAACGCGCCCGTGCCGTAAGGGGTGTTCATCTGGCGGTCGATAAATTCCGGCACCCCCGCTTCGGCAGCGCCTGGGCCTCGATCGTCATTGGGAATCAGGTGAGCCACGGCCGAGTTCAGGAACGCCCATTCTTCCTGGGTGAAGAAGGCAGGGTGGTAGTCGTTCACATCGGTTGACGGTTTGGGCGGCGCTGGGACCGGCGCTGGGGTTTGGGCCAGCACTGGAGCGGCAACACCGGCGCTGGCCAGGGTTACCACGGGAATCAGGGTCAGCGACTTGCGCAGGAAATCGCGCCTGGCGTCGGAGTGGTCGGTTTTATTATCGGTTGCCATCATGGCATCTCCCTCGAGAGTGAATCACGGTTAGGTGCGGTGAAGCGATTGCGGGGATCAGCGAGGAGACGTTGTTTTTGCTTTTATAAAACGGGGCGCCCGGGGAGCGGACAGGATCGTAAAAACGATAGGGAGCTACGCTGTTGGGATCCATGGTAGCAGATGCGTGCGGCGATGTTACATCTCGCAATACGTTGGTATTGATGCAGGGCAGGTTTTATGCGTGTCGGGAGCGGCGGGGCCGGCCATCTGGGCCGCCCCCTGTCATGGTAGGGCTTACTTCACAGGCACCAAGGTCAACCGCTGTGTGCCGTAGGCTTTGTCCAGGTTTTGCGGCTGCATGGGGAAGGTCATGTACTGGCCCTTGAGCCAGTTCTGGATGCCGTCCGCATAATGCGGGCTGGCCGGGTTGCCTGATTGGCCCGTGCTGTTCACCCCCATCATGGGTTCGGGCTGGCCGAAGTCCACCACGATGCGCATGGCCGGCACCAGCCAGGCGTCGAAGTTGCTGCCCCAGTGGTAGGCCGCCGCGTTGAGGGTGGTGTGATCGCCGCCGGCCGGTACCGGGCCCCGGTTGAGGTAGCCATCGAGGGCAGCCAGGCCGGCGCGCTGGGTAGCATCCAGCCAGGGGGCCATCTTGGTGCCTTCGGTGGTCCACCGGTATTGATGCAGCTTGCCCCACTGCCAGGCCTTGTGGTCCGTGCCCATCAGGCTGTCGCCGCTGGTTACCGCCGCTGCCAGGCTGCGCGCCAGGATCGTTGGCTTGTCTTCCTTGCCAAGTGTGCGCGTGTCGTCCCAGAACGGGCTGTCGTCACGGCCGAGCAAGTGGTCTGCCTGAGCCGAGTAGGATTGGTCGGCGTCAGCCACGAATGCTTTCCATGCGGGGCTATCCTCCGGGCCGAGTTCATCGAGGAAGGTTTGCCGCGCGCTTTCCTGGAGGAACAACTCGTACAGGGCGGCATCGGCGGAATCCGCCGACAGCCGACCATCGAAGGCCATCAGTCGGCTGAGCGCTTCCCGTGCCTTGGCGCGATCGCCAACGGGAAGGGCGTCGATGGCTTTTTGTAGAGGCTGAGCCATGCCCGGGGTTTCGAACATACGCTTGAGCTTGGCGGCGAAAGGCGTTGTCTGGTCGTATTGCCAGGCGATCATGCTCCGGGCGTCCTGCTTGCCGTTGGCGGCCAGCTGGGCAATGCGCTCACTGCGTTCTGGGTAATACCAGGAACTGGACAGCTGCATGCCATAGCCCGGCTGGGCGGTACGCTGGTTGGCGGTACCCAGCCAGCCGCTGGCGGGCGTTTGATCATAGGGGTGCAGCATAGGGTCGGCATAGCCGTCCCAATCGTAGCGGCTGTCCCAACCGGGCGAAGGCACCAACCCTTTGCCATCCTTGCGGTTCGGGTAGCGGCCAGTCACCTGCCAGCCGATGTCGTTGGCATCGGCGAACACCATGTTCAAGGCGATGGCGCGGATGTCGCGGGCACTATCAAAGGCCTTTTCCACCGATTGGGCGCGGGACAGGTTGAAGAAGGCGTCCAGCGACTGGTCGTCCTTCAGGTCTGGCGTCTCCAGGGCCAGCCCGTAGCCGCTGGCAAACGGCGCGGGCTGCACGCCCACTTTGCGCTCGCCCAGCGCGGTATTGAGCAACGGGCCGTGGCGGGTTTCGTAGATCACCTCGCGCACCGGGCTCTGGCCCTTGATGAAGAAGGTTTCGTTGCGGGCGGCCGCGCGTACCCATTTGCCGTCGGCCTGGTACATCAATACGCCGTTCTCCCGCTTCACCCGTTCCAGGAACACGTCCTGGTTATCGCCCATGACCATGGTCATGCCCCAGGCCAGCTTGCCGTTGAAGCCGGCCACTACTGCGGGCACCCCAGCGAGCGACACCCCGGCGGCCTGGAATTTCGGTGCGCGCACCTGCACGAAATTCCACGCGCTGGGCAGGCCGATCGGCAGGTGAGTGTCGTTGGCGAACAGGCTCTTGCCGCTGCGGCTACGCGACGGTGCCAGTGCCCAGTTGTTGGAAGCCGCTACGCCGAGCTGGCCGAGGCCGGCGAGTTGTTCGCTCACGGCACTCAGGCTGGCGAACTGGCCACCCAGGGCCAGCCCCTTGAGCTTGGCGGCTTCATCGAACGGTAATGGCTCGTCGGGGTAGGTGGGCAGCAACCAGGCCAGGTTGTCGGCACCAACTTTCTGTGCCAGCACCAGGCTGTTGATTTCTTCCTGAAGGTTCATCTGCAGGCTGAAATTCATCAGGCAGAACACCAGTGCCGAATCCTCGCCTTTCCAGTACTCAGGCTTGTAGCCCGACTGTGCGAGATCCATCGGCAGCTTGTCTTTGTAACGGAAGAGCCAGGCGTTCACGCCACGTGCGTAGATCTCGAAGAAGTTACGCAAGCGCGGCGAGGCGGCGGCGTACAGTTCGGCGGCACGGCGCTTGAGGTCCACGGTGCGCATGAAGCGGTCGGCCTCCAGCGCGCCTGGCCCGACCATTTCGGCCAGGCGCCCTTGCGCCAGCAGGCGCATGCCGACCATCTGGCTGATCCGGTCGGTGGCGTGTACATAGCCAAGCGCGAACAGCGCATCATGGAAGTTGCTGCTTTCGATCAGCGGCATGCCCAGGGTGTTGCGCCGTACCGAGACGTTTTGGCCCAGCCCCTTGAGTGGCTGTACCCCCATGGTCGGCGGCAGGCTTTCGCTGTTGTGGTCGTCGACCCAGGTCTGGCACCCCGCAAGCCCGAGCGCGCCGGAAATAGCTGCGGCCAGGCCGAAACGGGGTACGAAGTGGCGGAAAGCAGACAACGCCATGGAGGGCTCCTGGGGCAAGCATCGGAAAGGCGCTTAAGGTAGTTAGCCTGTCGGCGGTTCGCAAGCCAGCCCATCGGCTTTATTTCAGGGCAACACCGGCGGAACAACCCTGCCAGCCGCCCGGTCCACTATGGGCAGGCACGAGGCCTCTTATCCTTACAATCACGGCCCGAAGGAGATACCAATGAGAAAGTGGGAGATCACCTTCCTAGACCACAAGGGCATCATCGACCGCCTGGAGCTTGCTTCTGATAGCCAGCCTACTGCTGAAGAAGCGGCTGTGGCGGTGCGTACAAAACTGTTCCCAGTTACCGCAAAGGCGGATCTCAACGATTTCGAAGGCCGCGTGGAGGCTCCCGCGGTCAAATGGCTGGAAGAACAGAATGGGGTGAAAATCACCGACATCACTGAAAAGGCCTGAGCCGCAAGCGCCTCCCTTTACCTTCAAACGCTTCATGCAAGTGACCGGCGTGGCCGGTAACACGGAAAGTCTATCCATCGCTTTCAGGAGGACGAGACATGAGCACTGTTTACCAGGAAGACATCAGTACGGTGTTGCTCCGGAAAATGAAAGAAGGTGGCTTTGACTTCGCCGCCATCCATCCCATCGAATTTTATGCGGTGTTCCCTGACGAAGACGGCGCCCGCGCCGCCGCTGGTCAGTTCAGGGGCGAGTCCCTCAACGCCCAGGTGATGGAGCGCCCGGATGGCGCCTGGCACCTTGAATTGTCAAAGTTGATGTATGCCACTCGATTCGGAATCGGCGAGTTCGAACACGACTTCGGATGCGTGGTAGAGCCGCTTGGCGGCGAGATAGAAGGCTGGGGCGTCAAACACAGGTTGCCCGGGCATCGCGTGTAAATCTGTTTCCCAAAAAAAAAGGCCACCTCAAGGGTGGCCGAACGGGAAAGTGAAGGGGGTCGGTGGCAGGTACGAACAGGCGCCAAGTTTGCTCTTGATGGGCCAGATGTGTGAAATCAACCGCGACTATATAGGTCATAGCCATAAGCCTTTAACGGGGATTGCGTCCCTGTGAGGCGTGGCCTTTGTTCCCCTGCTTGCGCTTGCACGGTTTTAGTGCGGTTCTTGCCCCTGCGGTAAGTGGTAACCGCAGCGGGTACCGTGGTGCTTGAGGTTGAGAGTGCTGGCACGGGGCTTGCGACAAAGGTATGTCCAGGTGACAAGGAGCACGGCATGAGCCGCACCTTTTATGACGAGATGTACGACGCGGACGGCCATGTTCGCCCGCACTATCAGGCTTTTGCCCAATGGCTTGCCCGCACCCCTGAAGAGCTCCTGTCGCAACGGCGCCGTGAAGCCGACCTGCTGTTTCACCGTGCCGGTATCACGTTTACCCTCTATGGTGACGAACAAGGCACCGAGCGGCTGATCCCGTTCGATATCATCCCGCGCAGCATTCCGGCCAGTGAATGGCGAGTGGTGGAGCGCGGCTGCATCCAGCGCGTGAAGGCGCTGAACATGTTCCTCGCTGACCTTTACCACGACCAGCGCATCATCAAGGCTGGCGTGATACCAGCGGAGCAGGTACTGGCCAACGAGCAATATCAGCTGGCGATGCAAGGGCTGGATCTGCACCGGGACGTGTATTCGCACATTTCAGGTGTGGATTTGGTGCGCGATGGCGACGGCAGCTATTACGTACTGGAAGACAACCTGCGTACCCCCAGCGGCGTGAGCTATATGCTCGAAGACCGCAAGATGATGATGCGCCTTTTCCCGGAATTGTTCGCGGCGCAGCGGATCGCACCGGTCGACCACTACCCCAGCCTGTTACTGGACACGCTTAAAAGCTCCAGCCCCCTGGACGACCCCAGCGTAGTGGTGCTCACGCCGGGCCGCTTCAACAGTGCCTTCTTCGAACACGCGTTTCTGGCGCGGGAAATGGGGGTGGAACTGGTGGAGGGCGCAGACCTCTTCGTTCGCGACGAAAAGGTGTACATGCGCACCACCCACGGCCCGCAGCAGGTGGATGTGATCTATCGCCGGCTGGACGATGCGTTTCTGGACCCGCTCGCGTTCAACCCGGACTCGATGCTGGGCGTGCCCGGGCTGCTGGTGGCCTATCGCTCCGGCAACGTGGTGCTGGCCAATGCCATCGGCACCGGCGTAGCGGATGACAAGTCGGTGTACCCCTTCGTGACGGACATGATCCGGTTTTATCTGGATGAAGAACCGATTCTCAAGAATGTGCCGACCTGGCAGTGCCGCAAGCCCGATGAGCTATCCCATGTGCTGGCGCATCTGCCCGAACTGGTGGTCAAGGAAACCCAAGGCTCCGGGGGCTACGGCATGCTGGTGGGGCCGGCGTCCACCGCTGCCGAGATTGAAGCGTTCCGCGCGCGCATCAAGGCGCGGCCAGCGGCGTATATCGCCCAACCCACCCTCAGCCTTTCAACCTGTCCCACGTTCGTGGAAAACGGTATCGCCCCTCGCCATATCGACCTGCGCCCGTTCGTGCTGTCCGGCAAAGAAACCCGGGTGGTCCCTGGCGGCCTGACCCGGGTTGCCTTGCGCGAGGGGTCGCTGGTGGTCAATTCGTCCCAGGGCGGCGGTACCAAAGACACCTGGGTCGTCGAGGATCAAGGAAGCCTGCCCAATGCTCAGTAGAACCGCCTCAGACCTTTACTGGATGTCGCGCTACCTGGAGCGCGCGGAAAACATGGCACGCATGCTCGATGTGAGTTATTCGCTGTCATTGATGCCCCAGGATGGCCGCACCGGCCTCGATGAAATGACCATGCCGTTACTGATCACTGGCACGCTCGACGATTACATCGCGCGCCACGGTGAACTGGACCACGAACGCCTGCTGCATTTCTTTGCCCTCGATGCCACCAACCACGGCAGCATCTATAGCTGCCTGGGCGCGGCACGGGCATCGGCCCATGCGGTGCGTGGGCGAATCACCGCAGATATGTGGGAAAACATCAACGCCACCTGGCTCGAAATCCGCGGTATCGCGGCCCAGGGCCTGGCGCAATATGGCATGAGCCGCTTCTGCGAGTGGCTCAAGGAACGCTCGCACCTGTTCCGCGGCGCCACCTACGGCACCATCATGCGCAACGATGCCTTCCGCTTCATTCGGCTGGGCACCTTCCTCGAGCGGGCCGACAACACCCTGCGCCTGCTTGATGCCCGCTATGAAATGATGAGCATCAAAGCGCTCAACACCGTGGCGGACGATTCGGCGTGGAGCTACTACCAGTGGAGCGCGCTGCTGCGAGCGCTATCGTCGTTCGAGGCCTACACGGAGATTTACCGGGATGCCCCGGCGGCGCGCCCGGTGGCCGAATTGCTGCTGCTCAGGGCTGACGTACCGCGCTCGCTACGCGCATGCACCGAGGAAATCGACCAGATCCTCTCGGTGCTGCCAGGGCTCAATGGCCGCCCCGCGCAACGTGCGGCTGCAGAGATGGACGCACGCTTGCGCTATACCGGGATCGACGACATTTTGCAGGAAGGCCTGCACGAGTGGCTAAACCAGTTCATCGATGAAATACGCGAGCTGGGCAACGTCATTCACCGCTGCTACCTGGAGGTTGTATGAGGCTTACGATCAGTCACGAAACCACCTACCGGTTCGAGGATGAAGTGCGCAGCAGCATTCAGTATCTGCGCCTCACCCCGCACGATACCGAGCGCCAGCAGGTGCTCAGCTGGCAACTCGACCTGCCACGGGCCGTACGCCCGCAGCTCGACCCTTTCGGCAATGTGCTGCACGTGCTGAGCCTGGAGGACCCCCACGGGGAAATCGTCATCCGCGCCCGAGGGCAGGTTGAAATCAACGAAACGCTGGAGGCCGAACACGAGCGGCCTTCGCCTTTGCCCTACCTGCGAACCACCAGCCTGACCGAGGCCGACCTCGGGCTTCGGGAATTCGCTCACGCTACCTGTGGCAATCGCCGCGACCGTAGCGCCTTGATCGAGCTGATGCATGGCCTTGGTGCACACATGGCCGCTGCAGCAGGGAACGATGCTCATCCGCTGACCGCAACCCAGGCCTTTACGCAGCGCAGCAGCGCCTGTCACGACAAAGCGCACGCTTTCCTCGCCGGTGCCCGCACGCTGGGCATCGCCGCGCGCTATGTGTCGGGCTACTTGTACACGCCGGGCAGCCATGAGCTTGCCGACCATGCCTGGGCCGAGGCCTGGCTTGACGGCGCCTGGTACAGCTTCGACATAGCCGAGGGGCTGGCACGGCCCGAGCGCCATCTCAAGCTGGCGGTAGGCCTGGACCATCTGGACGCCTGCCCTGTACGCGCCATGCGCCGCGCGGGCGGTGTGAAAGCCAGCAGCGGGCATGTAGAGGTCACCGCCGGGCCCGCACCCGCGCGTGCGACGGCAGTACTCACTCAGCAACAGTGAACGATACGCCAGGCCGCTGCCCCATGGGGGCAGGGCTGCCTGCGCCTGCTAGCCGAAGAAGCGGCCCAGGTTGGGCACAATCAATAGTAAGGTCGTGGCAAAGACAATGAGCCCCGCCTGGCGAAATTTGGGATGTTTGAACATGACATCTAGCCTTTCTTTTTGTTGACCAGCGCCGGCCCGCTGCCTGGGGCGGCTTCACTGCGTATTGGCTGGTCGCGGTGCGCAGGCGAGCGGCCCGCGCGACCGGAACACTTTTCAATGTAGAAGCACTCACTGTGCTGTCCAGCACGATCTAGCAGGAATTAGGCTTATTTCGGCGCAAAATCCCGGGGAACTCCTCGCCGTATCGTTTCAGTACGTTGACCTAGACAGCCTGCGCAGAGTCACTTCACCGCCTGACCGTTCGTCTGTCCGTGGTATTGCATTTACCTGCCGTTCCCATGCAGGCTTGCGGCAAGCAATCCCGCTTGTTTCGACCCGAGACCGATACCCATGTCGTTGCGCATCTGCATCCTCGAAACCGACCACATTCGCCCCGAGCTGGTAGAGCAGTACACCGGCTATGGCGCGATGTTCCAGGCGCTGTTCAAACGCCAGCCGGTGGCCGCAGATTTCGACGTGTTCAATGTGGTGGATGGGCAGTATCCGCCCGAGAGCGCGCGCTATGATGCGTACCTGGTCACGGGCAGCAAGGCCGACTCGTTCGGCAACGATCCCTGGATCGAAACCCTCAAGGCCTTTTTGCTCGACCGCTACCAGCGGGGCGACAAACTGCTGGGGATCTGCTTCGGCCACCAACTGCTGGCGTTGCTGCTGGGTGGCCGCGCGCAACGGGCCGAGCAAGGGTGGGGGGTAGGTAGCCACCGCTACCAGCTGCACGCTGAGGCGCCCTGGATGACCCCACACAGCGGTGACCTGACACTGCTCATCAGCCATCAGGACCAGGTGACGGAGCTACCGGAAGGGGCCACCGTGGTCGCCTCCAGCGAATTCTGCCGCTACGCCGCCTACCAGCTCAACGACCAGGTGCTGTGCTTCCAGGGCCACCCGGAGTTTGTCCACGACTACTCCCGCGCGCTGCTCGACCTTCGCCAGCAGAACCTGGGGGAACACGTGTATCAGGCGGCCATGGACAGCCTGGCCCATGACCACGACGGCGCCACCGTGGCCGAATGGATGATGCGCTTCGTGGCCACCCCGCGTGAGCAGGCACAGAAGGCGGGTTGATTCGGTAGCAATCCGGCTACCTGGTCCCACAGCGGATGGCGTTCACCATGGCGCTCACCCTGTGGGACCAGGCGATAGCCTGCGAATAACGCGCTTACAACCACCCCGACCGCTTGAAGCTGGCGAACAGCCCGGTGCAGCCCACCACGATCACACCCAGCACCGTGAAGTAGCCGTAGTGCCAGTTCAGCTCTGGCATGTATTGGAAGTTCATCCCGTAGATGCCGGCAATGGCGGTGGGGAAGGCCAGGATCGCGGCCCAGGCGGCAAACTTGCGTTGGGTAACGCTCTGCCGCGCGGATTCGAGCAGCATGCCGATTTCGATGGTTTGGCTGGCGATGTCACGGATGCCGGTCAAATCTTCCATCTGCCGCGTGACGTGGATCTGCACATCGCGGAAGTACGGTCGCATGTTCTTGTCGATGAAAGGGAAATCCAGCCGCTGCAGTTCCTCGCTGATTTCCACCATCGGTGCCAGGTAGCGGCGCATGCGCAGCAGGTCCCGGCGCAGGTTGTGCAGGCAATGGATATCCCGCTCGTTGAGCGCCTGGCTCAGCACATTCTGCTCCAGCGTTTCGATTTCCTGATGGATGCTTTCGGTAACGGGCTGATAGTTCTCGCTCACAAAGTCGAGGATGGCGTACAGCACGAAGTCCTCGCCATGCTCCAGCAGGATCGGGCGCGCCTCGCAGCGCTGGCGTACCAGCGCGTACGAGGCAGAGTGGCCGTTGCGGCAGGTGATCACGTAGCCCTTGCCAGCGAAGATATGGGTTTCGATGAATTCCAGCTTGCCCTCGCGCCGCACGGGCGAGTAGGTCACGATGAACAGCGCGTCGCCGAAGGTTTCCAGCTTGGGCCGGCTGTGACGCTCCAGCGCATCCTCTATGGCCAGCTCGTGAAGGCCGAATTGCTTCTGCAACAACGACAGCGTGGCGCCGTCTGGCTCTTCAAGGCCGATCCACACGAAATGACGCGGCTGGCAGGCCCACTGGCGGCCATCCTCCAGCTTGATGTCAGCAACTTTCTTGCCGGCGCTGTACACCGCCGCGGCAACGACTCGGCCCATGATCGGTGGATCTCCAATGGTGTCGCCAGATCAGAGTAGCGCGTGCACTTGCAGTTCAGTGACCGCGGACAGCTCGTCGATGCACGCCTGCATGGCGTGCTCGCAGCGCGCTATCAGTTCGGGAATATCCTTGGCGGTCAGGCCCTGGGTAGGGATGGGCGCCAGGGAGCGAACGCGAATGTCACCGCTGTGCCGGCGGTTGAAGTCCAGCGCTCGCACATAACGGCTGGCACACACCGGAATGATCGGCACGCCCGCGTCGATCGCCATCATGAACGCACCCTTCTTGAAGGGCAGCAGGCGATTACCCGGGTTACGCGTACCCTCGGGGAAAATCCAGATGGACGTGTGCTGATCGCGCAATACGCGGCTGGTGGTTTGCAGCGCGCGGCGGGCCTGATAGGCGTTGTCCCGGTTGAGCAGCACGTTGCCGCCCAGCCAGAACAGCTGGCCGAAAAGAGGTACCCAGCCCAGGCTTTTCTTTCCGATGCACGCCATGCGGCGTGGCACGATCGAGCCCAGGAAAAACACGTCGAAGTTGGACTGATGGTTGGCGATGATCACGAAGCCTGGCGGCTGCGCCTGCAGTGTGGCGACGTCCGCCTCCAGGCGTAGCCCGAGTAGGGCCAGCGAAGGGCGGCTGTAGAGCCGCGCGAAGATCCGGTTGTTGTCCGGATTGAACGGCCGGGCCAGCCCGACCAGCAGGCCAAGCACGCCCACCAGCAGAAAATTCAGGCCCAGCAAGGCCATGCGAACGACGTAGAGCATGCCAACTACTCTCGATGCGAAGGCCACGCAGTGTACGGTCGTGACCTGCGAGCAGCAAATGACATCGTTCGCGTTGCTGGCCTCAGCCTACCTTGAATTGTTCACGGTCCAGCGCGATGGCTTCGTCCAGGGTGTCGAGCAGGGCCTTGCGTACCTTGAGCTTGGTATTGCGGTGGGCGAGCTGGTTGATGCTCTTCAGCCGCTGGGCAGCCTTGGTCGCGGCTGCGGCCAGGGCCTCTGGCGCTACCACCTCATCGAGGAAGCCCGCGCTCAAGGCGCCTTGAGGGTCGAACATCTCCGCGCAGATGACCGAGCGGTGGAACGCCGAACGGCGCAGGCGATCACGCGCCAGTTCGATCCCGGCGTGATGCATGGTCATGCCGATCATCACTTCGTTCAGGCCGATATGGAACGGGCCTTCAACGCCGATGCGGTAGTCCGCTGCCAGCAGCAGGAAGGCGCCCTTGGCCACGGCATGGCCGGTGCATGCCACTACCACGGGGTGCGGGTGGGCCAGCAGCCGCCGTGCCAGTGTAGAGCCCGCCGTGACCAGTTCCACCGCCTGTTGCGGGCCGGCCGTCATTACCTTGAGGTCGTAGCCGCCGGAAAGAATGCCGGGCTGGCCGGTGATCACTACCACCGCGCGGTCGGTTTCGGCCCTGTCCAGCGCCTGATTGAACGCCTCGATCATTGCCGGAGAAATAGCGTTCACCTTGCCGTTGTTGAGGGTAAGCGTCGCCACGCCTTCGTCGAGGCGGTAGTCGATCAGGTCGGACATGGAGCGGTTCCTTGTATGAGAGGAGGCAAACGTTAACTGGCACCTTCGTTCCGGTAAAGCGCGGCGGGTGACCTGGCAGTCACGGCCGCGGCGTGCCGTTTGGGTAAGCGCATGAAAAGCATAAAAAAAGCTTTGCCATCCGATTCTGTTTCGACTACATTAGCGCGCCTCGACACACTGACGGTGTGAAGAGCTACGGTGAGGTGTCCGAGTGGTTGAAGGAGCACGCCTGGAAAGTGTGTATACAGGAAACTGTATCAAGGGTTCGAATCCCTTCCTCACCGCCACATGAAGAAAGCCCCGCAGGCCAACGCTTGCGGGGCTTTTTGCTTTTTGGGGTGCCTCAGGCCAGCCGATCGCGGGGCGTTTTCGGGGCCAGCGTATCGTTGATCTGCCCGAACGTTTCCCGGTTGGCAATCGCGGTGAGCATGCGGCCATCCTTTAGCGTGGCTACGAACGTCACCTCATGCTCCTTGCCGCCGAACCACAGCCCCGCCATGAAGCCTACCGGCCCCGCCACCAGTGCGCCGGCCATGCCCCAGCCCAGCGCCGGCACCAGGTGGCGTGCGGTTTCCTCATTGGCAATGGTAAGCCTGGCCACCCGGCTGAGCGGAATCCTTTCCCCATGCGAAGGGTGGCGTATGGTTTTCAAGGTGAAGGCGTCGTCTTCAAAGTGGCCGTCGCCTTGAAGAAAGTCGCCGGCCTGGATAGTGATCTTGGCCATGCTGAGCTCCTGCCCCGTCGTTCAAGAAAGGTTCCTCTGGTGATAGCTCATGAGGGCGCTTCGTCAATACCGGGGCGACGGAGGGGCAGGGCAGTGCTCACCAAGCCTGGGTGATCACGTAGTGCTGGGGCTTGCCCGCCACTTGAAGGTGCACTTCATCGCCTTCGTGGTGATGTAGCAAAGCCTGGCCCAGCGGGGCGTTGGGGGTGATCACGGTCACGGTGCGGCCGTCAACCTGCACTACCAGGCCGGCGGCGTCAGGCCCGATGAACAGCGCGCGCAGTTCGCCTTCGGCGTTTTCCAGCTCCACGTAGTCACCGATCCGCAGGCCATGCTCTGGGGCGTGCTCGGCGATGCGCAGCTCCCGAACCCGGCTGAGGGCCTGAGCGATTTCGGCCATGCGCCGCGCCTGGCCGGTGGCCAGATAAGACGCCTCCAGGCCTAGGGTGTCGTATTTGTTTTCGGCGACGTTTTCTTCATGGGTTGCCGCTTCATAGGCGGTTTGCGCCGCGCGCTGGGCAACCGCGAGGTCGCGTTCGAGTGCACTGAGAATCACGGCGTGCAGGTTAGCCTTGTTCATCAGTTGCAGAACCTCGCCACCTGTTCGCGGCTGTCATCGGTAGCGGCCGTTTGTGCCTGCTCCAGCCAGAACTGGCATTTGGGGTTGGCCTGGTTTGCGGGGTTGGCGCGGGCGGCCGCCTCAGCGTCACGCAGTGCCTGGGAGTGCAAGTTCTGTTGATAGTGCTGGAACATCTCATCGGCGCCAGGCCCTGGCTCCGTGGACGGCTCCGAAGGCGACTGCATGCCCGGCTGTGCAGGCACGGGGTTTGGCGCCTGCGGGGGCAGGCGGTCGATCGGGCGCGGCGGGGCGGCAGCAGCGCCTGTACTCGCGGCAGGGCTTGGGGCCAGGGGCGGTGCATAGCCGTAATGCCAGGCGGCCCAGCCGGTCACGAGTATAAGGAGGAAGCCCAGCCACATACCCAGTGCAATGGACAGCACCAGCGTAAGGCTGGGAATACGCACCGCAAGCGTGCGGCGGGGAGGGTGGACGGGCATTTCAGGTCTCCGAAAACATTGCCGATGGCACAAGCACCTGCCGATAGTGTGGCACAGTCCGTGCTGCCTACAGTGGACGGCCCTGAGGCCAGCCCGCACAATTCGCGGTTTGCCTTGCTTGGCAGGAGCGCAATGGACAACAGCTGGGATATTTTCTGCAAGGTGGTAGACAACTTCGGCGACGCCGGGGTGACCTGGCGCCTGGCTCGCCAGTTGGCGGGTGAACACGGCCTTAAGGTTCGTCTGTGGATCGACGACCTTGGCGCGTTCGCGCGCCTGTGCCCGGCCGCCGATCCCCATGCCCAGGCCCAGCAGGTGCAAGGCGTGGAAGTGTGTGCATGGCGCGATCCATGGCCAGGCGCCTCTCCCGCGCAGGTGGTGATAGAAGCCTTCGGCTGCACGTTGCCAGCGGAGTACGAAGCCGCTCTGGCGGCCCGGCCCGGCCCCACCTTATGGGTCAACCTCGATTATCTGAGCGCCGAGCCTTGGGTGGGCGGGTGCCACGGCCTGCCCTCGATGAAATCGGGCGGGCTGAGAAAGTTTTTCTTCTTCCCAGGGTTTCGCCAGGACACTGGCGGCTTGCTGCGTGAAGCGGACCTGCTCACTCGCCGGGCGGCGTTCGAGCGTGACGCGTTCATGCGCGCCGATTTTTTGCGCAGCCTTGGTGTAACCCCGGCGCCCGGCGCTGGGCTGATCTCGCTGTTCGCCTACGAGAACGACGGCCTGCCGGGCTGGTTGACGCAACTGTCGAAGGCCGCGCATCCCATTCATCTGTTAGTGCCGGAGGGCCGGGTGCTGGCCAGCCTGGAGCCCTGGGCAGGAGCGCGGCTGCAGCCGGGCGGGATTTGCGTGCGTGATGCGCTCACGGTCCAGGTGTTGCCGTTCGTTTCTCAGCGCGATTACGACCATTTGCTATGGGCGTGCGACTTCAACGCCGTGCGCGGGGAAGACTCTTTCGTACGGGCCCAATGGGCCGCGCGGCCGATGCTCTGGCACATCTACCGTCAGGATGAATACGCGCACTGGGAAAAGCTCGAGGCCTTCCTCGACCTGTACACCGAGGCACTGCCCGCGGCAGCCGCCGAAGCGTTGTCCGGGCTGTGGCGCGCCTGGAACATGGACGGGGACATGGCTACCGCCTGGGTGGGCTTCGAGGCCCACCGTGAGGTGCTGCAAGCCCACGCCCGCGCATGGTGCAAGCAACTGGCCGCTCGCCCGGACCTTGCCACGGCGCTGGTACAGTTTTGCCGAAATTCGCTATGATACGCGGCTAGACCGTCACCACCCCTATTCGGAATTGCGTAATGAAAACTGGTAAAGAGCTCAAACCCGGTACCGTCCTGCGGATCGACAACGATCCTTGGCTGGTGCAGAAGGCCGAATTCACCAAGTCCGGCCGTAACAGCGCGATCATGAAGACCAAGCTGAAAAACCTGCTGACCGGCTACAAGACCGAAACCGTGTACTCGGCTGACGACAAGCTGGACGACGTGATCCTGGATCGCAAGGAAGCCACCCTGTCCTTCATCAGCGGTGACAGCTACACCTTCATGGACACCACCGACTACACCATGTACGAGCTGAACGCCGAAGATATCGAAGCCGTTCTGCCGTTCATCGAAGAAGGCATGACCGACGTCTGCGAAGCCGTGTTCTTCGAAGGCCGCCTGGTATCCGTAGAGCTGCCGACCACCATCGTGCGTCAGGTCGACTACACCGAAGGTTCCGCCCGTGGCGATACCTCCGGCAAGGTCATGAAGCCTGCCAAACTGAAAAACGGTACCGAACTGTCGGTGGCCGACTTCATCGAAATCGGCGACATGATCGAGATCGATACGCGCGAAGGCGGCTCCTACAAAGGCCGCGCGAAGTAAGCTTCGCCGCGATGAAAAACCCGGCCATGCGCCGGGTTTTTTGTGCCTGCGCGATGCGCCCGGGTGGGGCTCAGACGTTGTCCTGAAGCCGGCCGCGCAGTTCCAGCAGGCGGTCCTGCAGCTTGCGCAGGTCGGGTGGGTCCATGGCCACCGCGCCGAAGACACAGGCCGGTATCTCCAGTGCATCGTCGCGCAGGCTCCGGCCGGCCTCGGTCAGGTTCACGATAACCACGCGCTCATCTTCCTTGCTGCGGGTTCGGCTGAGCAGGCCAAGGCTTTCCAGCCGTTTGAGCAAGGGTGTAAGAGAGCCGGGGTCGGTGAGCAGGCGCGTGCTGATCTCGCCCACGGTCATGCCGTCGCGCTCCCACAGCACCAACATGGCCAGGTATTGAGGGTAGGTAAGCCCCAGCTTGCTGAGTAGAGGCTTGTAAACCTTGGTCATCAGCAGGGAAGTGGAATAAAGGGCAAAGCAAAGCTGGTTATCCAGCAGCAAGTGATCGCCGGAGTCGGCCGCCTGTTTTGTTGAATGTTCGGCTTTCATGCTGATCCTTGATGTCGAATGACGTTAAAAGTAGTGCGCTTGTATTTAGTGTGCCATTCAATCCATGTCGGCTCTATCGGTACTGCGTGAGCAGCCTGAAATTTCGAACCGTGAACGCATTCAGAAGTTCGTTAAATGTTCATTTCCCGTACGATGGCGCGTTTTTACGGAGGCTCGGCATGTTGGACTGGGTAGGCTATGTAGCCTTTGGCGCGGCATTGGGAACGCTCGGCGGCTTGTTCGGCATCGGCGGAGGGCTGATCGCCATTCCCGCGTTGGGCCTGTTGTTCGGGCTGGACCAGCAACTGGCGCAGGGCACTGCGCTGGTGATGGTGGTACCCAATGTGTTGCTAGCGCTGTGGCGTTATCACCAACGTAATCGAATCGACCACCGACACGCCGTCGCCCTGGGCGTCGCCGGGCTGGTGTGCGCCTGGCTCGGGTCGCTGTGGGCGGTTGGCCTGGATGGGGCGGCCATGCGCAAGGGCTTCATCGGTTTTCTGCTGTTTCTGGTGCTCACGAATCTACTGCGTATGTTCGGGCGCCAGACGCCCCCCAGCCAGGCGCTCAAGCATGGCTGGCCATCGCTGGCAGCGCTCGGTGGGCTGGCGGGGCTGGCGGGCGGGCTGTTCGGAGTAGGCGGGGCGGTGGTCGCCACCCCGGTACTTACGGCAGTGTTCGGTGCTTCCCAGGTGGTGGCCCAAGGGCTATCGCTGGCCCTTGCGGCGCCCAGCACCGGCATCACTCTGGTGACCTATGCGTTGCACGGCCACGTGAACTGGCCCATGGGCCTGGCGATGGCGGTAGGTGGGCTGTTGAGCATCAGCTGGGGCGTGAAACTGGCTTATGCCCTGCCCGAGCGTGTGTTGCGCGCGGCCTTCTGCGGGTTCTTGCTGTTGTGCGCCTTGATGCTGGCGATGAAGCTGTGATCACAGGCGGAAACCTTCGGCGATGAACTCAGCCAGGGATTCGGTCACCGTCGATTGGGTGCTCGCATTGCGCAGCAGCATCACGTTCGCCAGCGGCAGCTCGGGCAACTGCTCGGCCGGGCCGAGGATGCGCATGTCCGCCGGGATCAGGCTGCGCAATTGGGCGGTGACCGCCAGGCCAGCGGTCACCACGGCCATGATCGCCGCCAGGCTCGGGCTGGTGTAGGCAATGCGATAAGCCTTGCCGCGCGTATCCAGCGCATTGCAGGCCCAGGCCCGGCAGAAACAGTCGGTGTTGAACATGGCCAGCGGGATCGGGTCCCGTTCGTGGGGTGAGAAACCGCTCGCCTCTGCCCACACAAACCGCTCCTGGCGCAGCAACTGGCCGATCTCGTGGCCCGGCTCGCGGGTCACGATGGTGAGGTCCAGGTCTTGCCTGTTCATCAGCGCCTTGGAGCTTTCGCAATGCACTTCCACCTGCACCAGTGGGTAAGCCTCGGCAAATCGCGACAGGATGCCCGGCAAGAACCGCATGGCGTAATCATCCGGCGTACCGATGCGCACGGTGCCGACCATGTGAGGTGCGCGCAAGGTGTTGAACACTTCGCTATGAAGCTTGAGGATGCGTCGGGCATAACCTAGTAGCACCTGCCCCTCGGCGGTCAAGCGAACCTGCCTGCCGTCGCGTTCGAACAGCTGTCGCTGCACCACGTCTTCTTCCAGCCGCTTCATCTGCATGCTAACGGCAGACTGAGTGCGATTGACCAGCTCGCCTGCACGGGTAAATCCACCGTGGTCGGCAATGGCCACAAAGGTGCGCAGTACATCCGAATCAATGCTGGGGTACGTGGCCATTCATCAAACTCTGAGATGGTAAGGATAAGAAACATTCGTTGGATTGATCTTATCGCCAGGCAGACACTTTGCCCATCACTCACGGAGGGCGACAAGATGAAAGGTCAAAAAGGTTTTGTACGGGCTCACCCGGCGCCGTTTCATTTCTTTCCGGTTACGGCTTGGTTAAAGGGCGTTTTCGGTCGCCTTGGTCGCTGGCATGAACTAGGGCAGCAGCGGCGGCAATTGGCTTCCTTGAGCGACAACGCGCTGCATGACCTGGGGCTGAGCCGCGCTGATATCGTGTCAGAAGCCGACCGGCCGTTCTGGGATGACCCGCTCAAGCACTGAGCCTGGGGCTGGCGCAGCTTGCGAACATTCCCCGGCTGCGCCGGGTCCCACAGGGCTGAAACCGCTGCTGAGGGGTTCCTGGGCTAAGGTATGAGTTTGCATGTTCGGATTGCCTATGCCCCCGCGTGAATCGTTCAGCCAGCCACAAGCCCGTCGGCTGGCACTGCATGCCCAGGGCTTTGGCGCGCGCCAAGGCCGGCACGAACCCCGGCACCTGCTGGCAATGGCCGAGCGCCTCGGCGCTTTGCAGTTGGATTCGGTCAATGCACTGGCACGCTCTCACTACCTGCCGCTGTATTCACGCCTGGGCGGTTATTCGCGTGAAACGCTGGACCGCCTTGCCTGGGGCAAGGGCAGGCACCGGCGGCTGTTTGAGTATTGGGGGCACGAAGCTTCGCTGTTGCCGCTGGGCCTGGAGCCCCTTCTGCGCTGGCGCATGGCGCGTGCCCGGCGCGGCGAGGGCATCTACCGGGAGCTGGCGCGCTTCGGCACCGAACAGCCCCGGCGGGTGGCCGAAGTTCTGGATCACGTTCGACGTAACGGTGCGCTGGGCGCAGGCAGCCTGTCCACGCGCAAGGAGCGAGCGGGGCCTTGGTGGGACTGGAGCGAAGAGAAAATGGCCCTGGAGTGGCTGTTTGCGGCAGGTGAAGTAACGGTCGCATCGCGGCGGGGGTTCGAGCGGCTGTACGACCTGCCGGAGCGTGTATTCCCAGCCGCGCTCCTGGCCCAACCCACGCCTGATGAAGCCGATGCCCAGCGCGCGCTGCTGTTGCATGCCGCGCGGGCGCTCGGTGTTGCTACCGAGCGGGACCTTCGCGCCTATTTCAGGGTCGGCCCCGACGATGCTCGGGCCCGGCTGCTGGAGCTGGAGGAAGAGGGCGGCCTGTTACGCTGCGACGTAGAAGGTTGGGCGCAGCCGGCCTGGTGCCTGCCGGTTTCGCGCGTACCTCGCAAGGTCGACGTTAGCGCGCTGTTATCCCCGTTCGATTCGCTGATATGGGAGCGCGACCGCGCCGAGCGGCTGTTTGCCTTCCGCTACCGGCTGGAGTTCTACACGCCGCCGGCCCGCCGGGTATACGGCTACTACGTGATGCCGTTTTTACACCGGGAAGCCCTGGTGGCGCGGGTGGACGTTCGCGCCGACCGTGCCAATGGATGCTTGCGGGTACATGCTCTGCATCAGGAAGGCCCGGCGCTGCGCGATGACGCCATGCAGGCACTGGCGGCTGCCTTGAAAGCCCTGGCCGCCTGGCTGGGCCTGGCGGCGCTGGATATCCAATGCCCGCGCCCCGAAGGGCTTGCGCTGCTGGCTGCGCTTGAACTCAGCGGCGAAC
Organism: Pseudomonas sp. 3MAES_34.3B; assembly: GCF_058145875.1. Classification (NCBI taxonomy): domain Bacteria; kingdom Pseudomonadati; phylum Pseudomonadota; class Gammaproteobacteria; order Pseudomonadales; family Pseudomonadaceae; genus Pseudomonas; species Pseudomonas sp. 3MAES_34.3B. The sequence goes on from NZ_CM176960.1 coordinate 1,153,421, forward strand.
CCCTTTGAGCGTTTCGGCGATCATGAAGGCCAGTTCCAGCGACTGGTCGGCGTTCAAGCGGGGGTCGCAGTGGGTGTGATAGCGATCGGACAAGGCGTCTTCGGTGATCGGCCGTGACCCGCCAATGCATTCGGTGACGTTCTGCCCGGTCATCTCGATATGGATGCCCCCCGCGTAAGTACCTTCGGCCTGGTGCACCTGGAAGAAATCCTTCACCTCGCCGAGGATTTGCGCAAAATCCCGGGTCTTGTAGCCGGTGCTTGCCTTGATAGTGTTGCCGTGCATCGGGTCGCTGCTCCACAGCACCTGCCGCCCCTCGCGCTGCACAGCCCGCAGCAGGCGAGGCAAGTGATCGCCCACCTTGCCGGCACCCATGCGCACGATCAGGTTCAGGCGGCCGGGGTCGTTGTCGGGGTTGAGCACGTCGATCAGCCGCACCAGCTCGTCCGGGTCCATGGTAGGGCCCACCTTGACGCCGATGGGGTTGTTCACCCCTCGCAGGAACTCAACATGGGCGCCGTCCAGTTGGCGGGTGCGGTCGCCAATCCACAGCATGTGGGCCGAACAGTCGTACCAGTCGTTGGTGAGGCTGTCGCGGCGCACGAAGGCTTGTTCATAGTTGAGCAGCAGCGCTTCGTGGGCGGTGAAGAAGCTGGTTTCCCTCAGCTGGGGCAACTCATGCAGGCCGCAGGCGCGCATGAACCCCAGGGTTTCGTCGATGCGGTCCGCCAGGCGGTGGTACTTGTCTGCCAAGGCGGAGTTGGCAATGAAATCCAGGTTCCACTTGTGCACCTGATGCAGGTCGGCAAAGCCACCCTGGGCGAAGGCCCGCAACAGGTTCAGGCTGGCGGTGGACTGGTGATACGCCTGCATCAGCCGCTCGGGGTCTGGGGTGCGGCTTTGCTCGTCGAAGCCGATGCCGTTGACGATGTCCCCGCGGTATGCCGGTAGCGTCACCAACCCCTGGGTTTCGTCGTTGCCCGAGCGAGGCTTGGCGAACTGACCGGCCATGCGCCCTACCTTCACCACCGGGCAGCCAGCGGCGAAGGTCATCACGATCGCCATTTGCAGCAATACCTTGAAGGTGTCGCGGATCTTGGCGGCGGAGAACTCCGCGAAACTCTCGGCGCAATCGCCGCCTTGCAACAGGAAGGCGCGGCCCTGGGTGACTTCGGCGAACTGTCGGCGCAATTCACGCGCCTCGCCGGCGAACACCAGGGGCGGGAAGCCGGCGAGAGTGCGTTCCACCTTGGCAAGGTGATCGGCGTCAGGGTAACTCGGCTGCTGCTTGATCGGCAGTGAGCGCCAGCTGTCTGGGCTCCAGGGGGCGGACATGATGACCTCGCGGGTTGAAGGGCAGGGGGGCTGGATATTACCGCACAAGCGCCCGGGTTCGCTGCGCTGGCGAATTGCCCGTGAGTCAGGGAGAATGGCCGGTTTCCGCCTGAAGAACGCCTCGCCGTGGACGAACCGATCCAACCCGCGCCGCCTCCTTCCGAGGAGCGCCTGCTTGCCGAAGTGGAAGACGCCTTCGGCGTGGTCCGCGTGTGGGAGGTGGGTGACTACCGCTTCCTGGAGTTCGGCGCGGCCATCGAACAAAGCTGCGTGTTCATGCCCGACCCCGCCTGGCTCGAGTATGACTACACCCGCGCCATGCTGATTGGCGCGTTGTGTCATGACGCGCCGGAAACCGCGTTGTTCCTGGGCCTCGGTGCCGGCAACCTCACTCAGGCCTGCCTGGCGCACCTGCCGCTGGAGGACGTGGAATGCATCGAGCTGCGCCCGGATGTGCCGCGCCTGGCCATGGAATACATGGGCCTGGCAGACGACCCCCGGCTGTACATCCGGATCGGCGATGCCCTCGAACTGCTGCCTACCGCCGAGTCGGCCGACCTTGTGTTCGTCGACCTTTATACGGATCAGGGCCCGGGTGTGGCCCACCTCGCCTGGCGTTTTCTCGAGCAGTGCCAGCAACGGCTCAACCCGGGCGGCTGGCTGGTGATCAACCAATGGGCCAGCGATGACGGCAAGCCGCTAGGCGCCGCCTTGTTGCGGGGCCTGTACCACCGCCACTATTGGGAACTGCCGGTAAAGGAGGGGAACGTGATCCTGTTGGTACCCGCCGACCTGGACCAGCAACTGGATTTCGACGCCCTGCATCAACGTTGCGCAGCGCTGGCGCCGCGCCTGGGTTACTCGCTGGAAAGCCTCTTGAAGGCGCTACGGCCGGCCTCTTGAGCAAAGCCAATGGCTACAGGCGAGGCAGCGCTGTCTTGCCTGAGAAAAAACTCCCCCGCAAGGGCGCTTTTCAGGTATGATGCGCGCCGGCCTTTTAACGGGCCACGTTTAGGTAGCATTCTCCGAAGACAGCTTCGGCTGACGTCCGCGCTAGCGGGCTCTCCTGACGATTCATTCATCAATCGTTTTCGCAAATCCCCGCCGCCAAAGTTGCCAGGGTGACTCTCGAAGTCTTACGGCATGCGCAACTTTGGAGCATGGGTCTTTGCGGATGCACTTAGAGGCAGACCCATGACCCAGGAATCCGGCGGCTTCGCCGCGCTCGAACTCCATCCAAGCATCGTTGCAGCCGTTATCGCCACAGGGTACGAAGAACCCTCCGCGATCCAGCAGCAATCGATTCCGATCATCCTCGCCGGTCATGACATGATCGGCCAGGCGCAGACCGGCACCGGCAAAACCGCCGCGTTCGCTCTGCCGATCCTGCACCGTATCGACCCGAGCAAGCGCGAGCCGCAAGCCCTGATCCTGGCGCCAACCCGTGAGTTGGCGCTGCAAGTGGCTACCGCGTTCGAAACCTATGCCAAGCAAATGCCTGGCGTGAACGTTGTAGCTGTATATGGCGGTGCCCCGATGGGCCCGCAACTCAAAGCCATTCGTAACGGCGCTCAAATCGTTGTAGCAACGCCCGGCCGCCTCTGCGACCACCTGCGCCGCGACGAAAAGGTATTGGCCACCGTCAATCACCTGGTGCTCGACGAAGCTGACGAAATGCTCAAGCTGGGCTTCATGGATGACCTCGAAGTGATCTTCGATGCCATGCCGGAAACCCGCCAGACCGTGCTGTTCTCGGCTACGCTGCCGGCCTCCATCCGGGCCATCGCCGAGCGTCACCTCAAAGACCCCAAGCACGTCAAGATCCAGACCAAGACCCAGACCGTTTCGGCGATCGAGCAGGCTTACCTGCTGGTTCACGCCGATCAGAAGGCAGCCGCCGTGCTGCGCCTGCTGGAAGTGGAAGAGTTCGATGCGCTGATCGCCTTCGTGCGCACCAAGCAGGCCACTCTGGACCTGGCCAGCGCGCTGGAAGCCAAGGGCTACAAGGCCGCTGCGCTCAACGGTGACATCGCCCAGAACCAGCGTGAGCGCGTGATCGACTCGCTCAAGGATGGCCGCCTGGACATCGTTGTCGCCACCGACGTCGCTGCCCGTGGCCTGGACGTACCGCGCATCACCCACGTGTTCAACGTGGACATGCCGTACGACCCGGAGTCCTACGTTCACCGTATCGGCCGTACTGGCCGTGCCGGTCGCGAAGGCCGCGCGCTGCTGCTGGTTACCCCACGCGAGCGCCGCATGCTGCAGGTGATCGAGCGTGTGACCGGCCAGAAGGTTACCGAAGTGCGCCTGCCAGGCGCCCAGGCGGTACTGGATGCCCGCATCAAGAAGCTGACCAACAGCATCGCGCCGCTGGTGGCCGACGCCGAAGCCAGCCATGGCGACCTGCTCGACCGCCTGACCGCGGACATCGGTTGCAGCCCGCGCGCCCTGGCCGCCGCACTCCTGAGCAAGGCCACCAATGGCCAGGCGCTGGACCTGGCGACCGTTGAGCGTGACCAGCCGCTGGTCCCGACCGCGGCCGCACAGCGCGAGCGCACCGGTGAGCGTAGCGGTGAGCGCCACGAGCGCCGTGCCCCGATGCCATTGGGCGAAGGCCGCGTTCGCTGCCGTACCGCACTGGGTGCTCGCGACGGTATCGCCGCGAAAAACCTGCTGGGCGCCATCCTCAACGAGGGTGGCCTGGTACGCGAAACCATCGGTCGCATTCAGGTGCGTGACAGCTTCAGCCTGGTTGAATTGCCGGAAGACGGCCTCGACCGCCTGCTGGCCAAGCTCAAGGACACCCGCGTTGCCGGCAAGCAGCTGAAGCTGCGCCGTTATCGCGAAGACTGAGCCGCGCCTGCTGTAACAAAAACCCCCGCCTGAGTGCGGGGGTTTTTGTTTTCAAAGCCCGGCCTTAGGAGACGGGCGGAGCCGATAGGCGAAGCTCGCGAAGGGGCAGGCGACGCTTCAATCAAACCGATACACATCCATCCCCAGCGCCCCAAGGGTAAAGCCCTGATGCACGATGCTGAAGCGCTCTCCCGCGCCCAGCGCGAAGTACAGTGGTAACAGGTGCTCCTCGCTCGGGTGGTTGCGCACGGCATGTGGTGCCTGGCGGCGGTAATCCAGCAGTGCCTCTATATCTCCACTGCCGAGCTTGCCCGCAATCCAGTCCCTGAACGCCAATGCCCAAGGCGTAGCGGCTTCGTCCTCTGCCTGACGGTCCAGCTCTCGCAGGTTGTGGGTAATGCTGCCCGAACCGATCAGCAGCAGGCCCTGCTCCCGAAGCGGGGCCAACGCCTTGCCTACCGCGACCTGCAGCGCCGGCCCGTACTGGCTGGGGAGTGAAACCTGCACCACGGGGATATCCGCGCCCGGGTACATCAGCCGCAGCGGCACCCATACCCCGTGGTCGAACGGCCGTTGTGGGTCCAGGGTAGCAGGTAGCCCTTTCTCGATCAGTTGGGCCATGATCCTGGTTGCAAGCTCGGGTTCCCCGGCAGCGGGGTATTGCAGCTCGTAGAGTGGGCGGGGAAAGCCTCCGAAGTCGTGCCAGGTAGGCGGGGCAGGGTGGCTGCTTACCTGCAGGGTAGGGCTTTCCCAGTGGGCGGATACCACCACTATGGCCTTGGGCCTGGGCAGCGCGGCAGCCAGCTTGCGCAAGGCTGGCCCGCTGGCGCCAGGCTCGAGCGCCAGCATGGGGGAACCGTGGGAGATGAACAGACTGGGCAGCATGGCGGCCTCGTGGATAATCAGTAATGCGCTATCTTCATCGAGCCCAGGGGCAGAAATCCAACGGGTTTTTTCGCATGAATCAATCGAATTCATAGGCAGGTGCTCAAGGCGCCCGGCACAAACGAAGAGGGCGACTTTCGTCGCCCTCCGCTGGGTTAGCCGCGCCGACGCAAGGCGTCGATCCGTTCCTCGAGAGGCGGGTGGCTCATGAACAGGCCGGCCAAGCCATGCTTGAGGCCGCCATTGATGCCAAAGGCGGTGAGGGTGCTTGGCATGGTGACCGCCACGCCCTGCTCGGCCCGCAGGCGGTGCAGCGCATTGATCATCGCACCGGTGCCGGCGAGGCGGGCACCGGCGTCGTCGGCGCGGAACTCCCGGCGGCGCGAGAACCACATCACGATGATGCTGGCCAGGATACCCAGCACCAGCTCGGCGAAGATGGTTGCGATGTAGTACGCCATGCCCTGGCCTTCTTCGTTCTTGAAGATGACCTTGTCGACGAAGTTGCCAATGATCCGCGCGAAGAACATCACAAAGGTGTTCACCACGCCCTGTACCAGCGCCAGCGTGACCATGTCGCCGTTCGCCACATGGCCGATCTCGTGCGCCAGTACCGCGCGCACTTCGTCCGGGGAAAACCGCTCGAGCAGGCCTTGGCTTACCGCGACCAGGGCGTCGTTGCGGTTCCAGCCGGTAGCGAAGGCGTTGGCCTCGTAGGCAGGGAAAATCCCCACTTCGGGCATTTTGATGCCGGCTTCGCGGGAAAGCTGCTCCACGGTTTGCAACAGCCACTGTTCGTGGCGAGTGCGCGGTTGGGTAATTACCTGGGTGCCAGTGCTCGTGCGCGCCATCCATTTGGAAATGAACAGCGAGAACAGCGAGCCGGCAAAGCCGAAGACCGCGCAGAAAATCAGCAGCTGGCTGAGGTTGAGGTCTACCCCGTTTGCCGCCATGAAGCCGTTGAAGCCGAAAAGGCTCAGGGTGATGCTGGCAATCAGCACCACCGCAAGGTTGGTGGCCACAAACAGCAGAATGCGCATCATGGTGTCGAGTTACTCCTGACGGATTGAAGTGAAGCGTAGTCGGCTATATAAGGCGCCCCCTCCGGCGATTCAACAGATCGACTATTTCAAACTGTGTCTTCAGAAGTTTCCTACACGCTGTGTCGACTTCTTCGACACTCGGTGGGCGCAGCGAAGCGGGGGAGGGCGCGGGCTCTGGAATGGGGGTGAGCGGTCGCCCACCCCCGCGTCGGTCACTGACGATAGGTGCGCAGGAAGCTGCCGATGCGGCCGATCGCTTGTTCGAGATCGTCCACCCTTGGCAGGGTGACCACACGGAAGTGATCAGGCCACGGCCAGTTGAACGCCGTGCCCTGAACAACGAGCAATTTCTCTGACAGCAGCAGGTCCAGCACAAACTTTTCATCGTTGAGGATCGGGCATACCTTGGGGTCGATCCGGGGGAAGGCGTAAAGCGCGCCCATGGGCTTTACGCAGCTCACGCCGGGGATGTCATTGAGCAACTCCCAGGTGCGGTTGCGTTGTTCGAGCAGGCGGCCCGGCGGCAGCACCAGGTCGTTGATGCTCTGGTAACCCCCCAGCGCGGTCTGGATGGCATGCTGGCTGGGCACGTTGGCGCACAGGCGCATGTTGGCGAGTATGTCCAACCCCTCGATGTAGCTCTGGGCGTGATGTTTGGGCCCGGAAATGGCCATCCAGCCCGAGCGGAAGCCTGCTACCCGGTAGGATTTGGACAGGCCGTTGAAGGTCAGGCACAGCAGGTCCGGGGCCAGCGAAGCGCTGCTGATATGCACGGCTTCGTCGTAGAGGATTTTGTCGTAGATCTCATCGGAGAACACCACCAGGTTGTGCTGGCGAGCCAGTTCCAGCATGCCGAGCAACACTTCTTTCGAATATACGGCGCCGGTGGGGTTGTTCGGGTTAATGATCACCATGGCCTTGGTGTTGGGGGTGATTTTGGCCTTGATGTCTTCCAGGTCTGGCCACCAGTTGGCCTGTTCGTCGCACAGGTAATGCACGGCGTGGCCACCGGCCAGGCTCACGGCGGCGGTCCACAACGGGTAATCCGGCGCCGGTATCAGCACCTCATCGCCATTGTTCAGCAGGGCCTGCATGGACATCACGATCAGCTCGGACACGCCGTTGCCCAGGTAGATGTCCTCGATGCCAACGCCTTCCACCTGCTTTTGCTGGTAGTACTGCATCACCGCCTTGCGTGCGCTGAACAGGCCCTTGGAGTCGCTGTACCCTTGGGCGGTAGGCAGGTTGCGGATCACGTCCTGGAGAATTTCCTCGGGCGCTTCGAAGCCGAACGGCGCCGGGTTGCCGATATTCAGCTTGAGGATGCGATGGCCTTCTTCTTCCAGCCGCTTGGCGTGCTTGAGTACCGGCCCACGGATGTCATAGCAGACATTGGCGAGTTTGTTCGATTTGCTGAACTGCATGATGAGATCCCGAAGAGTGGCCGGGCGGCGCCGAAATGAGTTTGAATGCGCGAAGCGCCGGTGACAGACTGGCAACGATTGAAGGCGCAATGATACGTGCCGTCCCCATCACGGAAAAGCCACCTCCGGCGGATTTTCCGTAGCCGAGGTAAAGCCATGCAAAAGTTTGATAAAACCCTGGAAGAATGGCGCGACATGCTCGATCCAGAGCAATACCGTGTGTGCCGCCTGGCGGGTACCGAGCGCCCGTTCACTGGTAAGTACAACGCCACTAAAACGGCCGGCATCTACCACTGCATCTGCTGTGACGCTTCGCTGTTCGATTCAAACACCAAGTTCGACTCCGGGTGCGGCTGGCCCAGCTTCTATCAGCCCATTGGCGAGCAGGCGATGGTCGAATTGCGCGACACCACCCACGGGATGATCCGCACCGAAGTGCGTTGCTCCACCTGTGATGCCCACCTGGGCCATGTGTTTCCCGATGGCCCACCACCTACGGGCCTGCGCTACTGCATCAACTCCGTGTGCCTGCAGCTGGTGACCACTGAAGGGGAGCGGGTGTAATGGCCTTGCCGCTGCTGAACGTGCCCTGCGACCTGATTGCCGGAGGTTCGAAAACCCTCGCGGACCTTCCGGCGCGGGCCTGGCTGGTGGTCAATACCGCCAGCAAGTGCGGCTTCACTCCGCAGTATCAAGGGCTGGAGCAGCTTTGGCAGCGCTACAGGGATCAGGGGCTGATGGTGCTGGGATTCCCTTGCAACCAGTTTGGCGGCCAGGAACCGGGCGCCGAAGCGGAGATTTCCCAGTTCTGCGAGCTTAACTTCGGCGTGACCTTTCCGTTGTTCCGCAAGGTTGACGTGAATGGCCCGCAGGCTCATCCGCTGTTCCTCGCGCTGAAGCAACAGGCCCCTGGTGTTCTGGGCAGCAAGGCGATCAAGTGGAATTTCACCAAGTTCCTGGTAGATGCCTCTGGCCAGCAGGTAAAACGCTACGCCCCGGCCACGCGGCCGGAGAAGCTCGAGGCAGATATCCAGGCATTGCTCAGCCGTTCGTAGGAGCGTGCGGCGCCGAGACCCAGTGGTCGATCAGGCCGATCAGCTCTTCCCGGCGGAAAGGCTTGGACAGGTAGTCGGACATGCCGGCCGCCTTGCAGCGTTCCCGTTCTTCGGGCATGGCGTTGGCGGTAAGTGCAATGATCGGCAGGCCCGGCCACCGGCCGCTTTCACGGATGCGCCGGCTCGCCTCATAGCCGTCCATCACCGGCATATTGCAGTCCATCAACACCAGGTCGAACGGTTGCCGCTCCAGTGCGCTCAACCCTTCAGCGCCATTGATCGCGACTTCCACTTCGCAGCCCAGCTTGCTCAACATCCCCTTGGCGACCAGTTGATTGACGGGGTTGTCCTCCACCAGCAGTATCCGGGCCTGACGCGGTATGTTCCCCTCAGGGGGGACGGGGCCCGGCAAGCCCGGGGGTTGCTCGTCCAGATGGCTGCGCATGATCTCCAGCAGCCCCTGGCGTGCCAGCGGGCGGGCCAGCTGTTGTATGGGCATAAGGGCCGCAGCCTGCTCCATCGGCAGGAAATTCCCATAAGCCGTTACCAGCAGCAAAGGCGCCGCCACGGTAGGGCGAAGCCTGGCCAGGCATTCCAGGCAATCGGTGATCAGCAGGTCCGGCTGGATGTCCTCCAGGCTTTCATGGCTGTTGAAGCGCTGATACTCCAGCCCCCAGCGGGGAAGATATTCGTCCAGCAACTCAGCCAGCCCGGTGCCGGCATCACATACCGCCCATACTTTCCCCCGCAACTGCGGAGCGGGGTAGGCAGGAGTGTGTACAGTCAGTGGGAGGTCGGCGTAAAAGCGGCTGCCCACGCCTGCTCTGGAGCTGATGCTCAGCCGGCCGTGCATGGCGGTGCACAGGTTGCTGGTAAGCGCCAGGCCCAGGCCGGTCCCGCCGAACTGCCGGGTGATCGCGGCGCCCGCCTGGGTGAACGGCTTGAAAATCTTGTGCTGAGCTTCCGGCGGAATACCGATCCCGGTGTCCCGAACCTCGATACGTACATACTCGCCCACCGTCTGCAAGCGTACGTCGACCCGCCCGTGGCGGGTGAACTTGAGTGCATTCGAGAGCAGGTTGCTGATGATCTGACGAATGCGCATCGGGTCGCCCAGCACCATGGCGGGAAAGCCCGGCTGCACCAGGCAGGTAAGCTCCACCTCGGGCGCGGCGTTCTGGCTGAACAGGTTGGCGGTGTCTTCGGCCAGCACCGATAGGTCGAACGGTAATGCCTCCAGCTCCAGCTGACCTGCATCGAACTTCGACAGGTCGAGAATATCGTTGAGCAGCTCTACCAGTACTTTCCCCGAATCATGGGCGATAGCCAGCTGCTGGCGTTGTTCGGCCGTGAGCGGGCTGTCCAGGGTAAGCGCGATCATGCCCAGGAGGCCATTGAGCGGGGTGCGGATTTCATGGCTCATGTTGGCCAGGAATGCCGAGCGAGCCTGGGCCATTTCCAATGCGGTACGGCGGGCCTCGTCCAGTTCACGGTTCGATTGGCTGAGGCGTTGATTGCTGGCTTCAAGTTCCGTGGTGCGGGCCGCCACAATGCTCTCCAGCTCATCCAGGTAGGCCGTAAGCCGATCCTCGGCCGCCCGCCGCTGGCGGATTTCCACTGCAGTACGGTCAAGCCGTTGGTTGGCTACCCTGACCAGCACGCCAATTTCGTCGTGCTCGTGGCCGGGAGGGCAGGGCAGGTGTTGCGGATCGGCCGCCCCCGGGCTGGCGCGGCTGAGGTGCCCCACTACCGTGACCAGCGGCTTGGTGAGCATGAAATAAAACACCACCAACAAAATGGCGGTGAACAGCATGGTCCGCAAAAAGCCACTGATGAGCGTGACCTCGGCCCGGTCGATGAATCGACTGCCCAATGCGGCGGTGTCGATGGCTACGCTCAGGGTGCCCAACTTTTCTTCGGGCAGGTGCTCGAGAAACAGGGTGGTGTCGATCTCCAGGCTTCGCCCGAACAAAGCGTCCGTGATGAACCGGTGGGGGGTTTGGGCCTTCGGACGGTCGACGGCCGCCAGCAGCGTGCCTTCGTTATCTGTAATGCGGGCACCGACGATCGACTCGGATCGCAATAGCCCGCGGGTCAGCTCCAGGGCCAGTTCCCGGTCGATGTTGTAGGCAATTCGCGAGGCGGGGTTCTGGCTCACCTCCAGCAGGGAGGCGATCTGGCGTTTGAGCAGGTCGCGGCTGCTGGCATAATCGAGGGAAATTTGCACCACGCTCAAGAGCGTGCCCAGTATCAGGCCCAGCAACACCGTAAGCCGGGCTTGTTTATAGGACAGTCGCTGGTTGAACTTGATGCTCATGGGCATCGGGCTGTTTTCCTTGATGATGCATCCCCCAGCATAGTCAATGGGTCGGTCCCCGGCCCTGTGGCACACGGGCGCATCCTGCATCCTGTATAGCGCTTGTAAGCGCCGAGGTGAAGTTGTGGACTCACGTTTATCTGCGTTCCTTGAACGCGCCGAAGGGGTACTGGCCCGCCTGGAGCCCTTGCTGCCCGCCCCGCGGCCGCACATCGACTGGGCGAACACGCTCGCGGCGCGGTGGCAACGGGACGGCCGCGAAGGCTATCTGCTGCCGCTTGAAGTGAGCCTGGATATCCGCTTGAGCGACCTGCAAGGGGTGGACAACCAGCGCGCCCAGCTCGAACGCAACACGCGCCAGTTGCTTGAAGGGTTGCCTGCCAACCATGCGCTGCTGTGGGGCTCGCGCGGCACCGGCAAGTCTTCATTGGTAAGGGCCTTGCTGGCCGAATTCGCCAGCCAGGGCCTGCGCCTGATCGAGATCGAGCGCGACCATCTGGCAGACCTGCCCCGAGTGGTCGAGCAGCTGCGTAAACAGCCGCAGCGGTTCGTATTGTTTTGCGACGACTTGTCGTTCGAAGCAGGCGAAGGTGATTACCGTGTGCTCAAGAGCGTGCTGGATGGGTCGCTCGAACAGGCGCCTGAAAACGTGCTGCTGTACGCCACGTCGAACCGGCGGCATTTGGTGCCGGAAAAACAAAGCGACAACGATAACTGGACACGGGTGGAAGGCGAGCTGCATCCGAGCGAAGCTGTGGAGGACAAGATTGCACTGTCCGACCGTTTCGGCCTGTGGCTGTCGTTCTACCCCTTCACCCAGCAGCACTACCTGAACGTGGTAGAGCACTGGGTCAACCAATTGGCCGCTCGCGCGGGGCTGAGCTGGCAGCGGGATGCGGCGTTTGACGTGCTCGCGATCCGCTTTGCCACCTCGCGAGGCAACCGAAACGGGCGTTGCGCCTATCAATTTGCCCGCCAGTGGGTGGGCCTGCAAATGCTGGAGCCTGAGCAATGATCGATCTGCAATCCACCGGAGATGGCCTTCAGGGCTACGCCTTGTTATGCGCGCAACTGGAGGCGCTGTTGGCCGGGGAACGGGACTTCATCGCCAACGCCGCGCAGATGTCGGCATTCCTGTACAGCGAGCTGGGCGACCTGAACTGGGCAGGGTTCTACCTCAACCGTAACGAAGAACTCGTACTTGGCCCCTTCCAAGGCAAGGTCGCCTGCGTGCGTATACCCTTCGGCAAAGGTGTGTGCGGCGCCGCTGCGACCACGCGTATCACCCAGCGCGTGGAGGATGTGCATGCGTTTGCGGGCCATATTGCCTGCGACAGCGCGTCGAATAGCGAGCTGGTGGTTCCGCTGGTGAAGGAGGGGAGGCTGATTGGGGTGCTGGACCTGGACAGCCCCTTGGTGGGGCGTTTCACAGAGGAGGATCAAGCGGGTATCGAGCGCCTGGCGGAAATCTTCCTGCAGGCCACTGACCTGTAATATTCAGGTCAGCGGCGCGCATTGGGCCCTCTCAGTCGTAGAGGGCCTTTTTCTTCCACTCGGTTTGTTCTTCGGTTTCCTTCAGCCCGGCGGTGAGCTCGTTCACGTCGCCGTCGTGGGCCTGGATCTTGTTCAATACCAGTGCATCGGCACGCGCTACCATCTTTTGCGCATAGGCCATTTCTTCGCTGTACAGGGAAGGGTCGGGCTGTTTTTTCAGATACTGCACGGCGCGCTCGTAGGCCAGGCGGGCATGGCCCGGGTCGCCGTCCTGAAAGGCTTGCTGGCCCAGGTTGTTGAAGAACTCCAGGTGCAACTTCACCAGCAACCCCCGGATCACCCCGGCCCAGTGACGGGATTCGCCCGGTTTGAAAATGCCTTCCTGGGCTGCGCGCAGGATTTGATGGTGCAACGCTTCGATCAGGAAGCTCACATCCTTGGCCTGGGATTCGGTGGTGATCGAGACCACAGGGTTCTTGATCTCGAGTTCTTCCTTGCCCATATCGAGCTCAAGCTCGGCAAGCCGTTCCTTCAAATCAAGGTTGCCTTTGTTCAGTGCCAGCGCCCGCTTGACCACGTTGTGTTCGAGCCGGAGCATCAGCATCTTCAGCTCTGGCGTGGTGAGCTGGCCGGGGAAGCGTTCGTTGATTTCCGCGCAGCGCCGCAGGCGGTCCTTGAACTCATGGCCCAGGCGCACCTTCTCCGCCTTGTTGGCTTCTACCATATTGTTAAGGAAGCCAATGGCAATGAGTATCGCAATGCCCGCAATCACAATCGCGGCGATCATCATGTGTGTCACGGGGCTAACCTCGTCTAAAGCAATGGCTTGAGTGTAGTGGCTGCCTGGGAGGGGTGACAGGGCTGCCCCTCCACCAGCGCGTGCCGAGGCGTCGATTATGCGCGTGGCGCATTGCCCGGCATAGCCCTGCCAAGAGGGTGAAAGCGCCGTACAAGGAGCAAGGTGGGCCCGGCAAGCGAGGCGAACCCATTGATTTGAATAATTTTTTCTGGAGGGGTTGACGGGTATCAAAACCGCCCCTAGAATGCGCGCCACTTGCAGCGTAAAGCACTTAGCCAACCGCAGCAGGGAGTGAATGTTGTAGTGTGTCCCCTTCGTCTAGTGGCCTAGGACACCGCCCTTTCACGGCGGTAACAGGGGTTCGAGTCCCCTAGGGGACGCCATTGCGGGAATAGCTCAGTTGGTAGAGCACGACCTTGCCAAGGTCGGGGTCGCGAGTTCGAGTCTCGTTTCCCGCTCCAGTTTACTTTGATACGGCTCAGGCGGTATCAGTAAAATCCGAGGCCCTTGTGGTCGCGGTTGCTGAAATGACCGAAGGTTGTTTCGGGCAGTTGTCCCCTTCGTCTAGTGGCCTAGGACACCGCCCTTTCACGGCGGTAACAGGGGTTCGAGTCCCCTAGGGGACGCCATTTGCGGGAATAGCTCAGTTGGTAGAGCACGACCTTGCCAAGGTCGGGGTCGCGAGTTCGAGTCTCGTTTCCCGCTCCAAATTCAGGTTGGCCATGTTCATTGGCTAACCTACAGAGAAAAGGGCCTTCGGGCCCTTTTTTCATGCCTGCGATTCCCTGTCTGTGTTAACGCGGTGGCGTAATTAACTACCGCCGCGTCACTGGCGCCTTCCTTAAATTGTCGGTCAGCCATTTTCGGCAGTTATCAAGGATCGGCAGCAATGACCTCTCTTTACTCCTATACCCGCGCCGACGTGGATGAAGCCTTCTCCACGCTGAGCGCATCCCTCTTCGATCGCGCGCGCGATGCTGATTGTCACGATTGTGAGCCTAGCCCGAAGATTTTGATCGTGGCAGGTGCTCAAGGCTCGGGTAAAACGTATTTGCTGAAACACCAGCTCCTGCGAACCAAGCGCTACAAAAACTACGTGCGCCTTTATGTGCCTGCTTTTCGAGAATTACACCCCCAATACGATCAAATGAAGGGGCAGGGCATCCTTCATGTGTATGAGCATACCGAGCGCTTTGTCTGGGAACTGGGCGGAAAGGTTTTCGCGCATGCCTTCGCGAACCGGTACAACATCATTATGGAAACGGCCCTGGATAGCGCTGAGTTCGCTGCGTTTCCGCCTGCGGCCGTTCAAGCGGGCTATCAATTTGAAGTCCATATGATTGCCTGCCAGAAGGAGTTCAGCCACTGGGCGACCTTGGATCGTGGGGTGAAAAGTATCGCAAACGATGAGCTTGAGCGCTTCCTGCCCCTGTCGGCCATTGAAGCGTCACAGCTCAATGCCAGGGCGATTCTCGACGCCTTCGAAAATGCTTGCACACAGGTGCCTGGCTCCCAGATCACGCTATACCACCGCGGTATCGAGACGGGGATGGATAGCAAACCGCTTTGCCATAGCGAGTGTACCTCCCCATCAGAACTTACCCCGCAAGCGGAGTACCAGGGCCAGCCCTTTTTCAGCCTGCCCAACCTTAATCCTTCCTTTGAAATTCGCCGGAGTGCCGAAGCGAACTTCCCTTGCTCGTACCTTCAGTACGCCCAAGTGGTGAACGCGGGAATGATTGACGCGAGGGTGCGTGAGGAAATGGTCAGGTTCAGTTGCAAGACACTAGAGCGGGCGCAGGCGCTGATACCCAAGGTCCCCCGTGATGTCTTCCGCGAGTTGAGTTTGTATGTGATGAAGTATGTTTACCCATAACTATGGCATTACCAGGCCAGGACTGGGGCAGTCAGAGGCTCGCCCCGAGTACCTGCGTTCTGGCGGCTGTCAATGCTTCGGACCGCTCTCCGACATTGCCAGCAACTGCTTTTCCTGATTCCAATCGAACGGCTCATCGTTCGCTTCAGCGTCGTGGCGGCGATCTTCCAACTGCTGATACAAGTCGATCTCGTCATCAGGCATGTAGTGCAGGCAGTCCCCGCCGAAAAACCACAGCAAGTCACGTGGCACCAAGTGGGCAATCTGCGGGTAGCGGGTGAACACCTGGCAGAGCAGGTCCTGGCCCAGGTAGAAATTCTCCGGTGCTTCGTCGATGAGGGCTTCGATCAGTTCATCGAACCGCTCCACGAAGAGGGCATGGCTTTCTTCCGGCACTTGCTCGGCTTCGCCCAGGGCCACGAGGATCCCACGCAGGTGGCGCAGCAGTGCCAGATGATGCTCGATGATCGGATTGGCCACGGGAGGTCTCCTGTCTGAAAAGGCGCGGCAGTATAAGCGCCGCCGCGCCTGTTGTCCCGGGGCGGTTCAGCGCACCTGCCCGTCGGTGCGCTGAAGGGCTTCGGGGGCGAAGTCATCCACGTCGATCACCTTCCGGCGAGCGGCTTCGGCCTGGCGCAACAGCTCGCCTTCGGCCAGCTGGAGCACGCCCTGTTCCACCGCAGCGTCCACGGCGGCCTGGCCCGGCGCCGCCGACACTTGCCCACCTTTTAGCGCCGCATGCAGTTTGCGCTGCACAGGTGCTGCCTTGGCCAGCAGTTGCCACGTGGTGCGCAAGCCGCCCACGGGGTCGCTGGGGTTTTCGGGGCGGTAGCAGCCCTCGAGCAGGGCGGCCAGGGCCGGGTCCTCCTCGCTGCGCCCGAGAATGCCGGCCACTTCGGCTTCCAGTCGATCGTCCGGGCCGGGGTGGCGGCGGCCGAGCGGGAATATCACCAGCGTAAGCAGGTTACCCAGCACGCGGTTGGGGAAATTCGCCAGCACGCCGGCGAGCGCGGCTTCGGCCTTGCCCAGGCTTTCTTCCATGGCCCAACGCAGTAGTGGCTGCAGGTGCTCGGGGGATTGCTCGTCGTGGTAGCGCTTGAGCGCGGCCGAACCGAGGTAGAGGTAGCTCACCACGTCCCCCAACCGGGCAGATAGGCGCTCTTTGCGCTTGAGGCTGCCGCCCAGCAGCATCATGCTCAGGTCTGCCAACATGGCGAAGGCAGCGGCCAGCCGATCCAGCGCGCGGAAGTAGCCTTGGCTCAGGCGATCGCCAGGGCGGCGTTCCAAGTGCCCAACACCCAGGCCTAGCATGAGTGTGCTGGCGGCATTGCCCACCGCAAAGCCCAGGTGATCAAGCAAGACACGGTCGAACGCTTCGAGTGTCTGATGGCTGTCGCCCTGGCTGGCCAGCGCCATTTCCTTGAGCACGAACGGATGGCAGCGGATGGCACCCTGGCCGAAGATCATCAGGTTACGGGAGAGGATGTTGGCCCCTTCCACGGTGATATAGATAGGCGCGCCAGCCCAGTTACGCGCCAGGTAATTGTTCGGGCCGGCAATGATGCCTTTGCCGCCGTGCACGTCCATGGCGTGGGTGAGGGATTCGCGGCCGCGCTCGGTGAGGTGGTACTTGAGAATCGCCGAGAGCACCGAGGGCTTTTCGCCCAGGTCTACCGCGCGGGCGGTGAGGATGCGGGCACTGTCCATCAGCCAAGCGTTGCCACCAATGCGCGCGAGCGATTCCTGAATACCTTCGAACGCCGCCAGTGGCACATTGAATTGCTCGCGAATGCTCGCATAGCGGCCCGTGACCAGGCTGCTGTATTTCGCCACCCCCGTGCCCACGGCAGGCAGCGAAATGGAGCGCCCTACCGACAGGCAGTTCATCAGCATCATCCAGCCCTTGCCCAGCATGGCCGGGCCGCCGATCAGCGCGCTAAGAGGTACAAACACGTCCTTGCCGCTGTTGGGGCCATTCATGAAGGCAGCGCCCAGCGGCACATGGCGCCGGCCGATATTCACGCCGGGCGTGTCGGTAGGGATCAGCGCCAGGCTGATGCCCAGTTCCTCCTTGTCGCCTAGCAAATGGTCCGGGTCGTAGGCCTTGAACGCCAGGCCCAGCAACGTAGCGACGGGGCCGAGGGTGATGTAGCGCTTTTCCCACGTCAGGCGCAGGCCCAGCACTTCCTCGCCTCGCCATTGCCCCCGGCAAACGATGCCAACGTCGGGCATGGCGCCAGCGTCCGAGCCGGCAAGGGGGCCAGTGAGGGCGAAGCAGGGGATCTCCTCACCCTTGGCCAGGCGCGGCAAGTAATGGTTGCGCTGCTCTTCGGTGCCGTAATGCAGCAGCAACTCTGCCGGCCCAAGCGAGTTAGGCACCATCACGGTGGAGGCGAGGTCGCCACTTCGGGTCGCCAACTTCATCGCCACCTGCGAATGCGCATAGGCCGAGAAGCCCTTGCCGCCGTATTCCTTGGGGATAATCAGCGCAAAGAACCCGTTCTGCTTGATGTAGGCCCATGCTTCGGGGGGAAGGTCCATGTCCTGGCCGACCTGCCAGTCGCTGACCATGGCACACAGGGCATCGGCCGGCCCGTCAATAAAAGCCTGTTCCTCGGCGGTGAGCACGGAAGGCGGGTAGTTGAGCAAGGTATGCCAGTCGGGCCGACCGCTGAACAACTCCCCGTCCCACCATACGGTGCCGGCTTCGATGGCCTCGCGCTCGGTGCTGGACATGGGCGGCAGGGTGCGCTTCACCCAGGTGAACATGGGCTTGGTGAACCATTGGCGGCGCAGGCCATGCAAGGTCACAAAGGCGGTGACCGCCGCCAGCAGCAGCCAGAGAACAGCCAGTACCACACCAGGCGTATCGGTAAACAGGCCAAGCCCCAGCACATAAACGGCGGCGATGCCCAGGACGGGCAAGGGCGACACTCGCCTATGGCACAGCCAGATAACGCCGCACAGCAGAACCAACACACCGAACACCCACATACGTTTCTCTCCGGATGGTGGGGCCGGGCTTGAGCGCATCGCGCGATCCGCGCGATGAGGCAGGCACGGCCTCGATCTTGCCGGGCCGCTTCGCTGCCGGGCTGTGCCTGTAGTGACCCTGCTGTGAACGCTGAGTTCGTAGCAGGCGCCCGGCGCCCCGGCGAAACTTAACGGGGGTGTGGCCGGTCGGTTGAAGCAGAAGGGCAGGGCAATGACCTGCCCCTGATAATGACTATCGACGCGCTTCACTGTACGCATGCACCGCACGTCGGCAGCATGAAAGCGAGCGCCAGACATTGTAATTCACCTCGGTGGCCCTTAACTTTCCGGCCACCTTATTATCGGTATTGATCTGTCATGAGTTCCGCACTGTCCATCCGGCAGCTAACCAAGACCTATGGCAACGGCTTCCAGGCCCTCAAGGGGATCGACCTGGATGTTGCCGAAGGCGACTTTTTCGCATTGCTCGGGCCCAACGGCGCGGGTAAATCCACCACCATCGGCATCCTGTCCACCCTGGTGAACAAAACCAGCGGCACGGTAAATGTGTTCGGTCACGACCTGGACCGTGATCCGGCACGGCTGAAGCGCTCTATTGGCGTGGTGCCACAGGAATTCAACTTCAATCAGTTCGAGAAAACCTTCGACATCGTGGTGACCCAGGCCGGCTATTACGGCATTGCGCCGAAGGTCGCCAAGGAGCGCGCCGAGCAGTACCTGACCCAGCTGGGGTTGTGGGAGAAGCGGGACGCGCCGTCGCGTTCACTGTCGGGCGGCATGAAGCGCCGGCTGATGATTGCCCGGGCGTTGATTCATGAACCTCGCCTGTTGATCCTCGATGAGCCCACCGCGGGTGTGGACATCGAGCTGCGCCGGTCCATGTGGACGTTCCTCACCGAACTCAACCGCAAGGGCATCACCATCATTCTTACCACCCACTACCTTGAAGAGGCCGAGCAGCTCTGCCGCCACATCGGCATCATCGATCACGGGACCATTGCCGAGAACACCAGCATGCGTAAGTTGCTGGGCAAGCTCACCGTCGAAACCTTCGTGCTGGACCTGGGGCAGAACCTGGATAAAGCGCCGGAACTCGTCGGCTACCCGTGCCGCCTGCTCGACCCCCATACACTGGAAGTGCAGGTCGATAAAAAAGCGGGTATCACTGCGCTGTTCGGCCAACTTGCCCTGCGCCAGATCGAAGTGCTGAGCCTGCGTAATAAAACCAACCGGCTAGAGGAGTTGTTTGTGTCCCTGGTTGAAAAGAACCTGGCGAAGGTGGCCGTATGAGCACCGAACTGTCGCCCAACCTGGTCGCCCTCAATACCATCGTGTACCGGGAAGTTCGCCGCTTCATGCGGATCTGGCCACAAACGCTGCTGCCCCCGGCCATTACGATGGTGCTGTACTTTGTGATCTTCGGAAACCTGATCGGCCGCCAGATCGGTGGGATGGGCGGGTTTACCTACATGCAATACATCGTTCCCGGGTTGATCATGATGTCGGTGATCACTAACTCCTATGGGAACGTGGTATCGAGTTTCTTCGGCGCCAAGTTCCAGCGCTCGATCGAAGAGCTGATGGTGTCGCCGGTGTCGCCTCACACCATCCTCGTGGGCTATACCCTCGGCGGCGTGCTGCGGGGGCTGGCGGTAGGGTTGATCGTCACCCTGCTGTCGCTGTTCTTCACCGACCTGCACGTGCATCACCTTGGCGTGACCATCGTAGTGGTGGTGCTGACCGCGACGATCTTCTCCTTGCTGGGCTTCGTCAACGCAGTGTTCGCGCGCAACTTCGACGATATCTCGATCATTCCCACCTTTGTACTTACGCCCCTGACCTACCTGGGCGGGGTGTTCTACTCCATCAACCTGCTGCCGCCGATCTGGCAGACCCTGTCGCTGGCCAACCCCGTGCTGCACATGGTGAACTCGTTCCGCTACGGCATATTGGGCGTGTCGGACATCCAGATTGGCACTGCGCTTAGCTTTATGTGCGTGGCCACCGTTGTGCTGTACCTCTGCTGCGCCCGGTTGCTGGTCAGCGGCCGGGGCATGCGCACCTGATGCCAAACACCCGGTAACGGTCCATTTCCCCCCCTGGTAGCCTTGCCCAGCCATACTGCGCCGGGCCGCCAAGGAGGGGGGTATGCGAGCAGCGCTGCTGGCTTTTGTAACAGGTGTGCTAGGGGCTCGCTGGTGGCCTGGTTTGCCGCCGGGGTGGCTGGTGGCAAGCCTGGCCGTGGCAGGCTTGATGTTCGCGTTCCAACCCGGGCGGGCCAGCCGATGTGTTGGATCAGCGCTCGCCGGGCTGGCGTGGGCACTGTTCTGTGCCTTGCGCATCAACGCCGATCAACTCGACCCACGTCTGGACGACCGAACAGTCTGGGTCGAGGGGCGGGTCGTGGGCCTGCCGGTATCTACCTCAACAGGCGTTCGCTTCGAGCTGCGCGATGCGGTTTCGCGCCGTGGTGAGCTGCCCAGGCTTATTCGGGTGAACTGGCCCGGCGGCGCGGCCGTGCGCAGCGGGGATCGCTGGCGGCTGGCGTTGTCGCTGGCTCGCCCTCGAGGGGTAGTCAACCCGGGCGGGTTCGATTACGAAGCCTGGCTGTTCGCGCAAGGCATTGGCGCCACTGCCCATGCGAAGGATGGGCACCTTGTGCAGGCCGGTACCCCAGGCAGGCGCGAAGTGGTCCGGGAGAAAGTGCTAACGTCGTCTGGGCATACGCTGGCGCCTTTGCTGGTAGCGTTGGTGCTCGGAGATGATTCCGGGTTGAGCCCACGGCAATGGCGGGTGCTGCAAGCTACCGGTACGGTTCACCTGTTCGTTATTTCCGGGCAACACGTAGGTTTGCTCGCCGGGCTGGTATATGGGCTGGTAGCGGGGCTGGCTCGGCTGGGTGCCTGGCCGCATCGGTTGCCCTGGTTGCCCTGTGCATGCGTTGGCGCGGCGGGCGCCGGCCTGTGCTACGGCTTGCTTGCCGGGTTCGAGGTCCCGGTGCAGCGCGCTTGCGTAATGATCGGCATCACGTTGCTCTGGCGCTGGCGGTTTCGCCACTTAGGGGTATTCACGCCGCTGTCGTTCGCGCTGGTGGCAGTCCTTCTGCTCAATCCCATGGCCAGCCTCACGCCCGGTTTCTGGTTATCGTTCGCCGCGGTGGCGGTGTTGCTGCTCGGGTTCTCCGGCCGGCTGGGGGCCTGGCCCTGGTGGCGAGCATGGTGGCGCGCGCAGTGGCTGGTAGCGCTGGGGCTGGCTGTGGTCATGAGCGCGCTGGGCCTGGGCATCAGCTTCAGCGGCCCGCTGGTCAACCTGCTCGCCGTGCCGTGGATCAGCTTTATCGTCTTGCCGTTGGCGCTGGCTGGCACCCTCGGGGTGTGGTTGCCAGGGGTGGGTGAATTTCTGTTGTGGTGCGCCGCTGGCGCGCTGGAGGGGCTGCTCGGCGTTCTGGCCGTGACGGCCGAAGTGTCGCCGCCCTGGCTTGCGCCTCGCGTGCCGCCATGGGCCTGGCTGCTGGCAGCATTCGGTGCGGTGCTGCTTTTGTTGCCGGCCGGGCTTCCCCTGCGCTGGCTCGGGTTGCCGCTCATTCTGCAATTGGCTTTCGCACCGCTGCAAAGGCCCTCCTGGGGGCAGGCGCAGGTAGTGCAACTCGATGTGGGGCAGGGCTTGTCCATCCTGGTGCGCACCCGCCACCACGCCCTGCTGTTCGATGCCGGGCCGGGGTACCGCGCGGGGGATGCCGGTGAGCGCATCGTGGTCCCGAGCATGCGTCGCCTTGGGGTGCGCCAGTTGGATACGTTAATCATCAGCCACGACCATGCCGACCACAGCGGCGGCGCAGAGTCTGTGATCCGTGAACTGCTGCCCACACGCATACTGGTGGGCGAGCCCGCCGCTGCCCCCCTGCGCTGGCAAGGCCAACCCTGCGAAGGCGCGCAGCCATGGGAGTGGGATGGGGTGCGTTTCGAACCCTGGCGCTGGCCTCGTGCCCAAAGCCCCAACCCGGCGTCCTGTGTGTTGTTGATCGAAGCCAACGGCGAGCGGCTGCTGCTCACCGGCGATATTGACAGCCAGGCCGAGCGGGCGCTGCTTGCGGCCTGGCCCGGGCTTGCCGTGAAGTGGCTGCAAGCGCCCCATCACGGTAGCCGCACGTCAAGCTCCGCCGCACTCCTGGATGCGCTGGCACCGGCGGGCGTGTTGATCTCCCGCGGCTGGAACAACCGCTTCGGTCATCCCCATCCGGAAGTGTCCGAGCGGTTGGAGCAGCGGGGCATCGTACCATTCGACAGTGCCCGGGCAGGGGCGGTCGAGTGGGTACTGGGCAGGGATAGCATGCCCAGAGCGTGGCGTGCGCGGCCGCGTTTGTGGCGCAGTGATGCGCTTGAGGACGGGCGATAGGCTGCCGGCCTGTGCGCGGGCGGTTGTGATAGAGTGGCCGAATTTGTTCGAGAGGTGCCGCACTGTGTGGGAATTGGTAAAAGCCGGTGGCTGGATGATGTTGCCGATTATTCTGAGCTCCGTCGCGGCGCTTGCGATTGTTGCCGAGCGCCTGTGGACACTACGGGCCAGCAGGGTCACCCCGCCAAATCTGGTGGCGCAGGTATGGAAGTGGATCAAGGACAAGCAACTCAACAGCGAGAAGCTCAAGGAGTTGCGCGCCAACTCTCCCCTGGGCGAAGTGCTTGCTGCCGGCCTGGCCAATTCCCGCCACGGCCGGAACATCATGAAAGAATGCATCGAGGAAGCCGCCAATAGCGTAATCCACGAGCTGGAACGGTATGTCGGCGCGCTCGGTACCATCGCCGCCATGGCGCCGCTGCTCGGTTTGCTGGGCACGGTGCTGGGGATGATCGATATTTTCAGCGCGTTCAATGCCAGCGGTAACGCCACTAACGCCACGGTGCTGGCGGGCGGTATTTCCAAGGCTTTGATCACCACCGCTTCGGGGCTGTTCGTTGCAATCCCTGCGGTGTTTTTCCATCGGCTGTTGCAACGGCGGATCGACGAGTTGGTGGTACGCATGGAGCAGGACGCCATCAAGCTGGTAGAGGTGCTGCACGGTGACCGCGAAGTAGACATCGAAGGGGGCAGGGCGTGAAGTTCCGCCGCAGCCGCCGGCGCCGCGAAGACATCGAAATCAACCTCACGTCACTGATCGACGTGGTGTTCATCCTGCTGCTGTTCTTCGTGGTGACCACCACCTTCACCCGCGAGACAGCCCTGCATGTGGAGCTTCCCCAAGCCGTGAACGGGGCGCCGGAAGAGAACCCACCCAAACGGCTGGACATCGCGATCAGTGCCGATGGCAACTACGCCATCAATAACCATGCGCTGCCAAAAAGTGACCTGGACACGTTGCTGACGGCGCTGCAGGCCGAATCCGGAGGCGATACCAGCCTGCCGCTGTCCATCAGCGCCGACGGCAAAACCCCGCATCAGGCGGTTATCACGGCGATGGACGCCGCGGGCAAGCTTGGCTTCAGCCGCCTTAGCATGACCACGGTCGAGGCACAGGCGGCTCACTGATGGCATTTTCTGATCGCCTGCTTGCGGCCTGGTACGAGGGCCATCCCGGGCTGTCGCTGCTCGCGCCGCTGGAAGCCCTCTACCGGCGAGTGGCCGGCCGCCGCCGCCAAGCGTTCAAGGACGGTACCCGCCCCGGCTGGAAAGCCCCCGTTCCCGTGGTAGTAGTGGGCAATATCACCGTAGGGGGTACTGGTAAAACGCCGATGATCCTTTGGCTGATCGACCATTGCCGCCAGGCAGGCCTGCGCGTGGGGGTGATCAGCCGCGGGTACGGCGCGCGCCCGCCACAGTTTCCCTGGCAGGTAACGGCTACCGATGCAGCAACCGTGGCAGGGGATGAACCGCTGCTTATCGTGCAGCGCAGCGGCGTACCGCTGACCATCGATCCAGACCGCGCCCAAGCGGCCCGGGCCCTGCTCGCCGAGCATCCGCTGGACCTGATCCTGTGTGACGACGGGTTGCAGCACTACCGCCTGGCGCGCGACCTTGAACTGGTATTGATCGACGCCGCTCGCGGCCTGGGCAATCGTCGCTGCCTTCCGGCGGGGCCCCTGCGCGAGCCACCCGAGCGGCTCGCCGAGGTAGACGCGGTGCTGTGTAACGGCCAACAAGGGGATTCGGGCCTTGGCTATGGCATGGCCTTGCGGCCCACCGCGCTGGTCAACGTGGCGTCCGGCGAGCGCGTCGGCCTCGATCATTTCCCGCCGGGGCAGGCCGTGCACGCCGTCGCTGGCATCGGTAACCCGCGGCGTTTCTTCTCTACCCTCGAAGCGCTAAACTGGCGCCCGACCGAGCATGCCTTCGCCGACCATGCCACCTACAGTGCCGAGCAACTGACATTCGAACCCTCCCTGCCGGTACTGATGACCGAAAAGGACGCGGTAAAATGCCACGGTTTCGCCCGCAGCAACTGGTGGTACCTGGCAGTGGATGCGCAACCTTCTCCAGCCTTCGTGGCCTGGTTCGATGCCCGCCTGGCTCGCCTGGTCGGCCAGCCAGGTACCTGAAGCCTGCCCCTTGATGCAAGGACCCTTATGGACACCAAACTGCTCGACATTCTCGCCTGCCCTATCTGCAAGGGCCCGCTCAAGCTGAGCGAGGACAAGACCGAACTGATCAGCAAGGGCGCTGGCCTGGCGTATCCCATTCGCGACGGCATCCCCGTGATGCTCGAAAGCGAGGCCCGCACCCTTACCGACGACGAGCGCCTCGAGAAATGACTACGGCGTTCACGGTTGTCATTCCTGCCCGTTACGCCTCCACCCGTTTCCCAGGCAAGCCGTTGCAAGAGATCGCCGGCAAGCCGATGATCCGGCATGTATGGGAACAGGCCAGGCAAAGCAAGGCTGCGCGGGTGGTGGTCGCTACCGACGACGCGCGTATCCTCGCGGCCTGTGAAGCCTTCGGCGCAGAAGTGGTCATGACCCGTGCCGACCATGAGTCGGGCACCGATCGCCTGGCCGAAGTGGCTGCCCATCTGGGGCTGGCTGACGATGCTATCGTGGTGAACGTGCAAGGTGACGAACCGCTGATCCCTCCGGTAGTGATCGATCAGGTGGCTGGCAACCTGGCGGCTAACACTCAGGCGCGCATGGCCACGCTCAGCGAGCCATTGCTCGATGCTGCGCAGCTGTTCAACCCCAACGTGGTGAAAGTGGTGGCCGACATTACTGGCCTGGCCCTTACTTTCAGCCGCGCACCCTTGCCCTGGGCGCGGGATGCGCTGGCCCAGCGGCCGAACGAATTGCCCGAAGGCGTACCGTATCAGCGGCACATCGGCATCTATGCGTACCGTGCCGGCTTCCTCCAGGATTTCGTCCAGTGGGGCCCATGCTGGCTGGAGCAGACCGAATCCCTGGAGCAGCTCCGGGCGCTTTGGCATGGCGTGCGTATCCACGTGGAGGAGGCGTCCATCGCGCCGCCACCTGGCGTGGACACCCCCGAGGACCTGGAGCGGGTGCGACGCCTGCTGGAGGCCGGATGACCCCGGCGATTCGCGACGCCGTATCGCTCAAGCCTTACAACACCTTCGGTGTGGACGTGTGCGCGGCACAGTTTGTGGAGGTGGCCAACGACGCTGGCTTGATCGCCGCGCTGGCATACGCCGAGCAACACCACCTGCCCGTTCACCTGCTGGGGGGCGGCAGTAATGTACTGCTGCTCCAGGACGTACCCGGGCTGGTAGTGCGCATGGCCAGCCGCGGCCGGCGGTTGCTCGAAACGCACGGCAGCCGGGTGATGGTCGAGGCCGAGGCAGGTGAACCCTGGCATGACTTCGTGTGCTGGACCCTCCAGCAGGGCCTGGGCGGGATGGAAAACCTCAGCCTTATCCCCGGCACAGTAGGCGCCGCGCCGATGCAGAACGTGGGCGCCTACGGCGTGGAAGTGAAAGACGTCTTCGCCGGGCTCACTGCGTTGGATCGCCATACTGGCCAGCTGCAGGATTTCAGCGTGGAAGCCTGCCGTTTCGGCTACCGCGACAGCGTGTTCAAGCAGCAACCCGGGCGTTGGGTGATCTTGCGGGTACGCTTTTGGCTGGA
Source organism: Pseudomonas sp. 3MAES_34.3B (assembly GCF_058145875.1). Lineage (NCBI taxonomy): Bacteria > Pseudomonadati > Pseudomonadota > Gammaproteobacteria > Pseudomonadales > Pseudomonadaceae > Pseudomonas > Pseudomonas sp. 3MAES_34.3B. The sequence continues at coordinate 1,179,562 of NZ_CM176960.1, forward strand.
TCGCGAGGCACCGTTGCATCTTGAATACGGGCCGGTTCGCAAGCGCTTGGCCGAGCAGGGCATCACAACGCCCGGCCCGCAAGCCGTCAGTGACGCGATCTGCGCCATCCGCCGGGAAAAACTCCCGGACCCGGCTGTGCTGGGCAATGCCGGCAGCTTTTTCAAGAACCCCGTAGTGGCCCAAGCGCAGGCAGCAGCCTTGCAGCAACGCTGGCCCGCGATGGTCGGTTACCCTCAGCTCGATGGCCAGGTGAAACTGGCGGCGGGATGGCTGATCGAGCAGGCTGGCTGGAAGGGCTACCGGCGTGGCGACGCCGCGGTGCACAAGGATCAAGCCCTGGTGCTGGTCAATCATGGCGCCGCGACAGGCCGTGAGCTATTGGCCCTGGCCCGGGATATTCAGGCCGACATTCACGAACGCTTTGGCGTTACGTTGGAAATGGAGCCTAATCTGCTCCCGGCCGCCTGAACCACGCCGCTGCGTTGCCGTCCGATACCTGTACTCGTTCGCGAGCGCACAGGTAACGGTAGCGGTGAAGGGGTAAGGAATGAACAGCGTCGATCTTGGCGTGTTGCGGGACATGCAAAGCTGGCTTGCAGAAGGCCGTGCCGTGGTGCTCTACACCGTAGTACAAACCTGGGGCAGCGCCCCCCGCCCCCCGGGCGCCATGCTTGCCCTGCGCGATGATGGCGTGGTCACCGGTTCGGTGTCCGGTGGCTGTATCGAGGACGACCTGATTGGCCGCCTGCATGACGGGCGCCTACAGGGCAAAGGGCCCGAGGTGCAGCTGATTACCTATGGCGTCACCAAAGAGGAAGCAGCGCGCTTTGGGCTGCCTTGCGGCGGGACGCTGCGCCTTACCGAGGAATGGGTGCGGGATGCGGGGTGGGTCGACGAACTGCTGGCGCGCTGTGCCAACCATGAGATAGTCGCCCGCGAACTGGACCTCACCAGCGGTGCTGTTCGCCTTGAAACGGCCGACCGCGAAACCTCCCAACACTTCGACGGCCAACGGCTACGCGCCGTTTACGGGCCACGCTGGCGCATGCTGCTGATCGGGGCTGGCCAGCTTTCCCGCTGCGTTGCAGACATCGCGGGCCTGCTGGATTTCGAAGTACTCATCTGCGACCCCCGTACCGAATTTAGCCAGGGATGGGAAGCGCAACAGGCGCGTTTCGTTCCGGGCATGCCTGACGACGCGGTACTGGCGATCCAGCCCGACGAACGTACCGCGATCGTGGCGCTGACCCATGACCCGCGCCTGGATGACATGGCGTTGCTGACGGCATTGGATTCCAAAGCCTTCTATGTGGGCGCGCTGGGCTCGCGGGTGAACAGTGAAAAGCGCAAGCAGAACCTTGCCTGCCTTGGCGTAAGCAGCGCTTCCCTGGCCCGCCTGCATGGCCCGATCGGTTTGCCCATAGGTAGCCACACGCCGGCGGAAATCGCACTGTCGCTGATGGCCCAAGTTGTCGCCATCAAGAACCAGGCCGCATGAGCGGGGCTTGTGCCGTGGTGCTTGCCGCAGGCTATGGTCGCCGCTTCGCCGAGCAAGCAGGGCGTGAAGCCAACAAGCTGTTGGTCCCCTGCATCGGGTTGGACGGTAGTAAGCGGGCGGTATTGGCACACAGCTTGTCGGCGTTCAGCCAATGGGCCGGTGAGCGATTGCTGGTGCTACGTGAAGGCAGTGAACGCCTCGGCGAGATGACGGCGCTGGCCGCCTGCTATGGCTTTGATACCCTTGTGGTGCCCTCCGCAGGCATGGGGGACAGCCTCAGCGCCGCTGTGCGTGCCCGCGCCGATGCTGCCGGCTGGCTGGTAGCCCTGGGTGACATGCCGTGGATACACGCGCAAACCTATTCCCTCATCGGCAGCGCAATGACTACCGGCCACGCCTGCGTTCCGGTGTACCAAGGCAAGTGGGGGCACCCCGTGGGTTTCGACGCGGCATATGCCCAAGGCTTGATGAGCCTGAGCGGAGACCAGGGCGGGCGAAATTTGCTGGAGCAGGGCAGGGTGACGCTGATAGAGGTCGATGATCCCGGCGTGCTGCGGGATGTGGACCTTCCGGAGGATCTGGCCGGGTAGGCGGGCGGCGACAGCCCCCAAACCGTAGTCGGCGCAAATGCTCGGTTGTATCGGTCCCTACGTCATAAAAAAGCCCCTGTCACCTTTCGATGACAGGGGCTTTTTCAGTCAAGGGGCTCAGGCCAGAGGCTTGGGCTCCTTGTTCTGCGCTTCGGTTTCCTCGACCGTGCCAGCCACTTCTTCAGCGCTTTGCACGTTTTCGTCGATCACCGGAGCCGGCACTGGCTCGCTGGCGGCTTCAGGCTCGGCCTGAGGCGCTGTTGCGGGCACCGTAGCGGGCTCTGCTGCCGGCGTTGCTTCAGCAGCGGTCGCGGTTTCGGTTTCCGCTGCTGGCGCAGGCTCAACCACTACCGGTGCCGATACTTCAACTTCGACCGGTGCTTCGGCCTGGGCCAAGGCATTGGCGTTGGCCAGCTGCGCGGCTTCTTCGGCTTCACGAGCAGCTGCGGCGGCCAGTTCAGCTTCACGCTTGCGACGGCGCACTTCACGCGGGTCGTTCGGCGCGCGGCCATTGGACAGCACCACCGGAGCCGGGGCAGGCGCTTCGACTACAGGCGCTTCGGCGGCAGGGGTCGCCTCAGTGAACGCTTCTGGCGCAGCCGGGGCCTCGACGTGAGCCACTTGCACGGGTTCGTCAGCGACCGGCGGCACGGGCAGTTCAGCCGCTTCGGTAGCCGTTGGCACCTCTACGTGTTGAACCGGTTGCTCCACAATCGGTGCTGCCTCTGTTTCAGGAAGCGGCTCGGGTGCCGTTTCAACAGCGGCTTCAACCGCAGGTGCTTCTACCAGGCGCTCCAACGGCTCAGGCACGATGGACGCTGCCTGTTCGGTCGGGGTGGCAACGATTTCCGGGGCAGCTGTTGCGGCGTCCGGTGCAACGCTGGCGGTGGCTTGTTCGGCCTGGTGGTGGGCCTGGGCCTCGGCCGCCTGGCTGATCACGCCCTCGACAACCACAGCTGCAGCGACCGCAGCGGTAGCGCCGGTGGCTTCGTTGGTTTCGGTCGATTCCGACGTTTCATTGCCTTCGGCGTCGTCACCTTCACCGCCGATCAGTTCGCCGTTGGCGTCACGCTGACGCTCACGGCGGTTGCTACGGCGGCGCTGGCCACGCGAACGGCGGCGCGGACGCTCACCGTCGTTGCCTTCCTGGTTGTCATCGTGCAGTTCTTCGTTCAATACCGCGTCTTCGGCCGTGGTTGGCTCCTGAGCAGCTTGTTCCTCACGGGCAGGGCGCGGTTGGCGCTCTTCACGTGGGGCGCGTTCCTCACGCGGGGCACGCTCTTCGCGCGGCGCACGTTCTTCACGCGGTGCGCGTTCTTCGCGAGGCGCGCGTTCCTCACGCAGTTCACGTGGGGCGCGTTCTTCGCGAGCAGGGCGTTCGGCGCGCTCTTCACGGGCCGGGCGCTCTTCACGAGGTGCAGCTGGCGCGTCCAGGGGTTCGCGCAGCTCACGTACCGGGCGATCTTCGCGCGGGCGGCGATCTTCACGCGGGGCGCGTGCTTCGCGTGGCGGACGGGCCGGGCGCTCTTCGCGTGCTACAGCCGGGGTATCTTCACGCAGTTCGCGCGGTGCGCGTTCCTCACGTGGGGCGCGCTCTTCACGTGGCGCGCGCTCCTCGCGTGGCTTGCGCTCTTCGTCGCGGCGGCCGTTGCGGTTGCGGCTCTGCTGGCGGCCGTTGCGCCGCTCTTCGTTGCGCCCGCCACGTTCGGTAGCAGGCTTGGGCGCGGCGACGGCGGCTACCGGGGCAGCAGGCTCTTCCTTGCCAGCGAACAGGCTTACCAGTGACTTCACCAGGCCCTTGAACAGGCTCGGTTCGGCGGTAGCCGGCGCAGTGCTTGGCTGCGGTGCCGCCGCAGCGGGGGCGGGCTCTTCGCTGGCGGGCATCGGCGCGTTGGCACGGGCAGGGGCGGTTTTGACCGCAGCTTCCTGGCGAACGAGGGTGCGGGTAGCGGCAACCGGTTGCACTTCTTCAGTTTCGGCGGCGGCAATCTCGTAGCTCGACTGCGCGTTCAACACTTCCGGGTTGTCGTCACGCAGGCGCTGCACTTCGAAGTGCGGCGTTTCGAGGTGATCGTTCGGCAGGATGATGATCCGCGCACGGGTGCGCAGTTCGATCTTGGTGATCGAGTTGCGTTTTTCGTTGAGCAGGAAGGCCGCTACCGGGATCGGCACCTGGGCACGTACTTCGGCGGTACGGTCCTTGAGGGCTTCTTCCTCGATCAGGCGCAGGATGGCCAGGGACAGCGACTCCACGTCGCGGATGATGCCGGTGCCGCTGCAGCGTGGGCAAACGATGCCGCTGCTTTCACCCAAGGAAGGGCGCAGGCGCTGGCGGGACATTTCGAGCAGGCCGAAACGGGAGATGCGGCCTACCTGAACGCGTGCGCGGTCGGCTTCGAGGCATTCGCGTACACGCTCTTCAACGGCGCGCTGGTTCTTGGCCGGGGTCATGTCGATGAAGTCGATGACGATCAGGCCGCCGATATCACGCAGGCGCAGTTGGCGGGCGATTTCTTCGGCCGCTTCCAGGTTGGTCTGCAGCGCGGTTTCTTCGATGTCGCTGCCTTTGGTCGCGCGAGCGGAGTTGATGTCAATGGACACCAGGGCTTCGGTCGGGTCGATCACGATGGAGCCGCCGGAAGGCAGGTCGACCACGCGCTGGAAGGCGGTTTCGATCTGGCTTTCGATCTGGAAACGGTTGAACAGCGGCACGCTGTCTTCGTAGAGCTTGATCTTGCTGGCGTACTGCGGCATCACCTGGCGGATGAAGGTCAGGGCTTCTTCCTGGGCTTCAACGCTGTCGATCAGCACTTCGCCGATGTCCTGGCGCAGGTAATCGCGGATGGCGCGGATGATCACGTTGCTTTCCTGGTAGATCAGGAAAGGCGCGGAGCGGTCCAGGGAGGCTTCCTTGATCGCGGTCCACAGTTGCAGCAGGTAGTCGAGGTCCCACTGCATCTCTTCGCTGCTGCGGCCAAGGCCTGCGGTGCGAACGATCAGGCCCATGTCGGCGGGGGCGACCAGGCCGTTCAGGGCCTCGCGCAGTTCGTTGCGTTCTTCACCCTCGATGCGGCGCGAGATGCCACCGGCGCGGGGGTTATTGGGCATCAGCACCAGATAGCGACCGGCCAGGCTGATGAACGTGGTGAGGGCAGCGCCCTTGTTGCCGCGTTCTTCCTTTTCGACCTGGACGATGACTTCCTGGCCTTCGCTCAATACTTCCTTGATATTGACTCGGCCTTCGGGAGCCTTCTTGAAGTATTCGCGGGAGATTTCCTTGAGGGGCAGGAAGCCGTGGCGCTCGGAGCCGAAGTCCACGAAGGCGGCTTCGAGGCTGGGCTCGATACGGGTGATGCGGCCTTTGTAGATGTTGGCCTTTTTCTGCTCGCGCGCGCCGGATTCGATATCCAGGTCATAGAGGCGCTGGCCATCTACCAGGGCTACACGCAACTCTTCGGGTTGAGTTGCGTTAATCAGCATTCTTTTCATGTAGTACCGTCGGTTTCCGGGCTGCCGGAAACGGCGTTCGGCACACACGACTTCTCACGGTCGGTGTTCAGGTGCGAGAGAGGCCTGAGGGGGCTTCCCTGCCAGCGCTCAGGCTTTTTGCCTGTGTCATGGCGCCGCGTCCTGCCTTTGTGTGGTGTCAAAAGCACTCAGTCAGGAGGAGGAATCGGGTAGTGCGTCGTGGACGCCCTCTAGGGCATCTGGGCCGGCCGTGCCGCGGGCCAGTTCTGGCCAGGCCCGTACGGAAAGTACCCGTATGAACGCTGACACTCTGGCTGCCACTGGCGGGCTCGGTGCCACACGGCACGCTACCTGTGCATCTCCACCCTACACGTATCCCTGATAATTCGGGTGCTGCCGCGCGCTGAATCCGCAACGGGTTGGCATTTATCACGACGCCGGTTGGCTGTCGCACGCTAAAAAAATCAAGGCTTGTATTTCCGAAGCCTGCACCATTGCCCGATAAAACGGCTGCGCTCGTGTATCAGCCGCAGGATTCGAACACCCAGGGCACGATAAGACCGCCCTGTTGGATTCAACTCGTTCTTGCCAGGCTGCGCCTTGTGCGAACCATGGGTTCGTCGCGCGGTGTAAGCCCCGTCGGACGGCCTCGCGTCCTCGGTGAACATCTGGGTAAGCGGCGGTCGTTTACCGTCTGTCACTCCCCGGCCGCTTATGGCGGCGTTCGGGACTATAGCAGCAAACATTAAGTGCTTCAAATGGCTGAAAAATTGATATTATCCGCGCCATGACCACGACCTCTCCTCCAACTTCGGGCGTTCAGTTGCTTGAAGTTGCGCCGGAACTTGCCGGCCAACGCATCGACAATTTTCTTATCACGGCGCTCAAGGGTGTACCTCGCACGCTGGTTTATCGCATCCTGCGCAAGGGCGAAGTACGCGTCAATAAAGGCCGTATCAAGCCCGAATACAAGTTGCAGGCCGGCGATATCGTGCGGGTGCCGCCGCTCCGGCTGCCGGAGCGTGACGCGCCAGTGCCGGTTGCCCAGGGGCTGCTGCAGCGGCTCGAGGCCGCCATCGTGCACGAAGACAAGGGCCTGATCATCCTCAACAAGCCTGCCGGCATTGCCGTGCATGGTGGCAGCGGGCTCAGCTTCGGGGTGATCGAGGCCTTCCGCCAACTGCGCCCCGACGCCAAGGAGCTCGAGCTGGTGCACCGGCTGGACCGGGACACCTCCGGGCTGCTGATGATCGCCAAGAAGCGCAGCATGCTGCGCCATCTGCACGAGGCGCTGCGCGGCGATGGCGTGGACAAGCGCTACATGGCGCTGGTGCGTGGCCACTGGCCCACCAGCAAGAAGCAAGTGAACGCGCCGCTGCTCAAAAGCAACCTGCGCTCCGGCGAGCGCATGGTCGAGGTCAATCCGGAGGGCAAGGAGGCCTTGACGCTGTTCAAGGTGCTGCGCCGCTTCGGCGATTTCGCCACGCTGGTTGAGGCGCGGCCAGTCACCGGGCGCACTCATCAGATTCGCGTGCACGCGCTGCATGCCGGCCACTGCATCGCCGGGGACGCCAAATACGGTGACGAGGATTTCACCCGTGAGCTGCGCGACCTGGGCGGCAAGCGCCTGTTTCTGCATGCCTATGCGCTGTCTCTGACCCTTCCCGACGGTAGCCGCCTGGACGTGCAGGCGCCCGTTGACGAACTGTGGGCCGCCGCGGTGGAGCGCCTGGCCAGTGCCTGATTACGATCTGCTGATTTTCGATTGGGACGGCACGCTGGCCGATTCCATTGGCCGCATCGTCGATGCCATGCAGCACGCGGCCGTTGCCTGCGGGCTCTTGCCGCGAGACGCCACGCAGGTCAAAGGGATCATCGGGCTGGGGCTGCCGGAGGCGATCCAGGCCCTGTATCCACGCCTGAGCGAGGCTGAAGTGCTCGCGTTTCGCGATCAATATGCCCAGCGTTACATTGCCCTCGAAGCCTCCCCATCGCCCCTCTTTCCCGGGGTAGCAGAGGGGTTGGAACTGTTCCGGCAGGCGGGGTACCGGCTGGCCGTGGCCACGGGCAAGGCGCGCCGCGGCCTGGACCGGGTATTGAAGGGGCATTCGCTGGAGCGCTTCTTCGACATTACCCGGGCCGCCGACGAAACCCGAAGCAAGCCCCACCCGCTGATGCTCGAAGAAATCCTCGCTTACTGCGGCGTGCGCCCTGAGCGTGCGTTGATGATCGGCGACTCGGCATTCGACCTGCAGATGGCTCGCAACGCAGGCATGCCGTGTGTCGCGGTGGGCTACGGGGCCATCGAGCTCGATGCGCTGATGGCGTACGAGCCGGTGCTGGCCATCGAACGCTTTGCTCAATTGACCGCCTGGCTGAGCCCTGGCGAACCCTTGTCCTCGAAAGGTGAATGAACGGATGTCAGACCAATGGAAAGCGCCCTCCGCCGAAGAAGAGCCGGGCCCTCGCAGTTCCGATGACCGTAGCTGGAAGCTGCTGGAGAAAACCCTGCTGGCCAGTGTGCAGGAACAGCGGCGCGCCAGGCGCTGGGGCATCTTCTTCAAAAGCCTGACCTTCCTTTATTTGCTGGGCATGCTGTTTCTGTTCTCGCCGTTCGCCAAGCTGGAAAAAAGCGGCGGCACCGCGAGCAGTTACACCGCGCTGATCGACATCAAAGGCATGATCGCCGACAAGGAAGACGCCAGCGCTGACAACATCGTGACCAGCCTGCGCGCTGCCTTTGAAGACCCGAAGGTGAAAGGCGTGGTGCTGCGCATCAACAGCCCGGGCGGCAGCCCTGTTCAAAGCGGCTACGTGTACGACGAAATCCGCCGGTTGCGTGGCTTGCACCCTGATATCAAGGTGTACGCGGTAATCGCCGACCTCGGTGCATCCGGGGCCTATTACATTGCCAGCGCGGCAGACGAAATCTATGCCGACAAGGCAAGCCTGGTGGGTTCCATCGGCGTTACGGCGGCTGGGTATGGTTTCGTCGGCACCATGGAGAAGCTTGGCGTGGAGCGCCGCCCGTACAGCTCCGGCGAGCATAAAGCCTTCCTCGATCCCTTCCAGCCGGCCAAGGAGTCTGAAACCCGCTTCTGGCAGGGCGTGCTGGACACCACCCATCGGCAGTTCATCGCTCAAGTGAAGGCCGGGCGTGGCGATCGCCTGAAAGACAAGGACCACCCGGAGCTGTTCTCGGGGCTGATCTGGTCTGGCGAGCAGGCACTCGAACTGGGGCTGATCGACGGCCTGGCCAGCAGCAGCTACGTGGCGCGGGAAATCGTACACGCCAAGGACCTGGTGGACTTCACCGTGGAAGAATCCCCGCTGGACCGATTCTCGAAGAAGCTCGGCGCCAGCGTGGCCAGTGAAATGGCCCTCTGGATGGGCTTCGCCGGGCCGACGCTTCGCTAGCCGTAAGCGGCAAGCCGCAAGCTGAACGCAGCATGCTTGCAGCTTGGCTAAGGCACCACCACCCCAGCCTGCGCCAGCATCGCCACCAGGCGGATCAGCGGCAGGCCGACCAGGCTGGTGGCATCCGGCCCCTCGGTGCTTTCGAACAGGCTCACGCCCAGGCCCTCTGCCTTGAAGCTGCCGGCGCAATCGTAGGGTTGCTCGGCCTGGAGGTAGCGGGTGAGGGCGTTTTGGTCCAGCTGGCGCATGTTGACCGAGAACGGCACTACGTCTACCTGGCAATGGCCGGTATGGCTATCGAACAAGGCCAGGCCGGTCAGGAAGGTCACCCGCTGGCCGCTGGCGGCGGTCAGTTGTTCCATGGCCTGTTCAAAATCGCCTGGCTTGCCTAGTATCCTGTCGCCCAGCACAGCCACTTGATCGGAGCCGATGATCAGGTGTGCGGCGTACCGCGTGGCCAGCGCCCTGGCCTTGGCCTCCGCCAGGCGCAGCACCAGCTCACGGGCAGGTTCGCCATCCAGGCGCCGTTCGTCGAGGTTGGGTGCCTCGCTCTCGAAAGGCAGGCCCAGGCGGCTCAGCAGGGCGTGTCGGTAGGTGGAGCTGGACGCCAGAATCAATGGCCGCACGGGTGGTCTCTCCATAATAAAGGCCGTGATTCTACGCCTGCGCCGCTGCGCTGCCGATGGCCTAATTTCCTTTGACACAGCAAGGGGGCATCCCTAGAATGTCGCGCCTATGTTGAATGACCCGATTCCACCTCACGTTGACCCGCGCAAATTGGCCGATCGCGGCGCTGCCTTAAACGGTAGCCTGCCTCTTGCCAGTTTGGAGAGACTTTGCGACCTGCTTTCCGATGATGTCGGTACGGTCCAGGGTAAATTCATCTTCGAGCGAGACGAAGATCACACCGTGCTCATGCGCAGTGATCTGAGTGTCGAGGTCAAGATGGTTTGCCAGCGCTGTCTTGAGCTGGTCACCCTCCCGATTCACAGCGAATGTACATACGCCGTGGTGAAGGAGGGTGCGAATACCCAATCGTTACCGAAAGGTTATGACGTGCTGGAACTGGGCGAAGGTCCTCTGGACCTGCGGGATGTGATCGAAGAGGAGCTTCTTCTCGCGCTGCCGATCATTCCCGCTCATCATCCGGAAGAATGCCAGCAGCCGGCGGGTCTCGAAGAGCCCGAGCCGAGCGAGGACGAGGTAACGCGGTCCAACCCGTTCAGTGTATTGGCGCAGTTAAAGCGTGACCCAAACGTTTAGGAGTTAATCAATTATGGCTGTTCAGCAGAACAAAAAATCCCGCTCTGCCCGCGACATGCGCCGTTCGCACGACGCTCTCGAGCCGAACGCACTGTCCGTAGAAAAAACCACCGGTGAAGTTCACCTGCGCCACCACGTTTCGCCTGAAGGCGTTTACCGTGGCCGCAAGGTGATCGACAAGGGCGCTGACGAGTAATCCTTGTCCGCTCAGATCATCGCGATCGACGCAATGGGCGGGGACTTCGGTCCCCGCAGCATTGTTCAGGCCTGTGTCGCCTGCCTGTCCGAACACCCCTCGTTGTACCTGACCCTCGTTGGTCAACCCAAGCTCCTTGAAGAAATCCTCAGCACCCATCAGGGTGTCGATCATTCTCGCCTTCAGATTCTGCCTGCCACCGAAGTGATCGGCATGAGCGACAAGCCGTCCCAGGCGTTGCGCGGCAAGCCGGACGCTTCCATGCGCATTGCGCTGCAAGCGCTGCGGGACGATCGTGTGCACGCAGTAGTAAGCGCCGGCAATACCGGTGCGCTCATGGCGCTGTCCTGCCATGTGCTTAAAACACTGCCCGGCGTGACCCGCCCCGCCATGGTTGCGGCCATCCCCACGCGTACGGGCCATTGCCAGGTGCTGGACCTGGGCGCCAACGTGGATTGCGACGCCGAGCACCTGTATCAGTTCGCTCATATGGGGGCATTGGCTGCCCAGGCCCAGGGCGTGATACGTCCTCGGGTGGCATTGCTCAATGTGGGCACCGAGGACATCAAAGGCAATCAACAGGTCAAGGCAGCAGCCCGGCTATTGCAAAAGGCCGGGCTCAACTACATTGGTTACATTGAAGGTGACGGCGTCTATCGCGGTGAGGCCGATGTGGTGGTGTGCGACGGCTTCGTGGGCAATGTATTGCTCAAGGCCAGCGAGGGGCTGGCCAGCATGATCGGCGAGCGTATCGAGGCGCAGTTCAGTGGCGGGCTGTTCGCCAGGTTGGCGGGTGCGGTCGCCCTCCCGGCACTGCGGCGGTTACGCGAAGAGCTGGTTCCAGCGCGGCACAACGGCGCCAGTTTCCTGGGTTTGCAAGGCATTGTCGTAAAAAGCCACGGCGCGGCCGGGGTACAGGGCTTGAAAGCCGCGATCGAGCGCGCCCTGCAACAAGTGGACAGCAACCTGCCACGTCAGCTCGGCCAAGGGCTGGCCGCTGTACTTTCGCCGAAGCAGGAAGACGGCGATAGAATGTGACCGGGCGGTTCCGGTTATCATCCAACACTGGATTTTCGTTTCCGGCCATGGCCGGGAGCATTTTCGACCACTGCATCGATAAGGGCGCGTTCAATGTCTGCAACCCTCGCATTCGTCTTTCCTGGGCAGGGCTCCCAGTCGCTCGGCATGCTTGCCGACCAGGCCGGGCAGCACCCGTTGATTGGCGAAACCTTCAAGGAGGCGTCCGAGGCCCTTGGCTATGACCTTTGGGCGTTGACCCAGCAAGGCCCTGCCGAGCAACTGAACCAGACCGATAAAACCCAGCCGGCGATCCTCACCGCATCCATCGCGCTGTGGCGCGTATGGCAGGCTGAAGGCGGCAGTGTTCCAGCGTACGTGGCAGGCCATAGCCTGGGCGAGTACAGCGCATTGGTTGCGGCCGGTAGCGTGAGCCTGGCCGATGCCGTTCGCCTGGTCGAGCGTCGCGGCCAACTCATGCAGGAAGCCGTGCCGGCCGGGCAGGGCGGTATGGCCGCTGTGCTGGGCCTTAAAGACGAAGACGTTATCGCCGCCTGCGCCGAAGCGGCGAACGGTGACGTGGTGAGCGCGGTGAATTTCAACTCGCCGGGCCAGGTCGTCATTGCCGGTAGCGCGGCCGCCGTTGCCCGCGCCATCGAAGCCTGCAAGGCGCGCGGGGCCAAGCGCGCCCTGCCGCTGCCCGTCAGCGTGCCATCGCACTGCGCGTTGATGAAGCCTGCAGCCGAGCGCTTCGCCGATTCCGTGGCCGCCATCAACTGGCAGGCACCAAAGATTTTGCTGGTACAAAACGTGACGGCTACCGTTCCGGCTACGCTGGAGGATATGAAGCACAACCTCCTGGCTCAGCTGTACATGCCGGTTCGCTGGGTGGAGTCCGTGGCGCTGCTGGCTCAGCAAGGTGCCAGGCAACTGGTTGAGTGCGGCCCGGGCAAGGTGTTGTCAGGCCTGAACAAGCGCTGCGCCGACGGCATAGAAACCCACAATCTGGATACCCCCGATGCCTTCGCCGCCGCTCGCGCGGCCTTGGCTTGAAACAGGAGAAGCTGGCATGAGCCTGCAAGGTAAAGTGGCACTGGTGACCGGTGCGAGTCGTGGCATTGGCCAGGCGATCGCCCTCGAACTGGGCCGCCAGGGCGCCGTGGTGATCGGCACCGCAACCAGTGCTTCGGGGGCCGAGCGCATCAGCGCCACCCTCAAGGAACACAACATCGAAGGCTTGGGCCTGGAGCTCAATGTGTGCAGCGACGAATCGGTCGCTGCTGCGCTGGCCACCATTTCGGAGCGTTTTGGCGCGCCGGCTATCCTGGTCAATAATGCCGGGATCACTCGCGACAACCTGATGTTGCGCATGAAAGACGACGAATGGTTCGACGTGGTCGATACCAACCTGAACAGTCTGTTCCGCCTGTCCAAGGCCGTGCTGCGTGGCATGACCAAGGCTCGCTGGGGCCGCATCATCAGCATCGGCTCGGTGGTGGGTGCCATGGGCAACGCCGGGCAAGTAAACTATGCCGCAGCCAAGGCTGGCCTCGAAGGCTTCAGCCGTGCGCTGGCGCGTGAAGTGGGCTCTCGGGGCATCACTGTGAACTCGGTTACCCCGGGCTTCATCGATACCGACATGACCCGCGAGCTTCCAGAGGCGCAGCGTGAAGGCCTGTTGACTCAGATCCCCCTGGGCCGTTTGGGCCAGGCTGAGGAAATCGCCAAGGTGGTCAGCTTCCTGGCTTCCGATGGCGCTGCTTATGTCACCGGCGCGACCGTTCCGGTCAACGGCGGCATGTATATGTGATCCAGCTCAATGGGGCACCGCGGAAAAAATGTCATACGTAATGCCCCAAAATCCGTTATAAAGCTGCATCCAGATTATAGAGGTCGCCGGCCGGCGTTTGGTGGGGTCGCATTCAACTTGAAATGCGAGTGCCTTCCTATAAACTTACACACCGGCCAGTTGCCAGACTATCCACTAGGAGTGAAAACCAGGTATGAGCACCATCGAAGAACGCGTCAAGAAAATCGTTGCCGAGCAGCTGGGCGTCAAAGAAGAAGAAGTCGTTAACACCGCCAGCTTCGTTGAAGACCTGGGCGCTGATTCTCTTGACACCGTTGAGCTGGTAATGGCACTGGAAGAAGAATTCGAAACCGAGATTCCAGACGAAGAAGCCGAGAAGATCACCACCGTTCAAGCAGCCATCGACTACGTCAACAGCCACCAGGCCTGATTGCCGTATTCGACGCTTCTTGTCAGAGAAAACCGCACTGCCTTCAATGGGCGTGCGGTTTTTTCTTTAATTAGGGCAAGAGGTTGAAACAAAGTATTAAGGAGAACACTGTGTCGCGTAGACGCGTCGTGGTCACTGGAATGGGCATGTTGTCGCCATTGGGCGTAGACGTGCCGAGCACCTGGCAAGGCATTCTGGCCGGCCAAAGCGGCATCGGTCCGATCGAGCATACCGACCTGTCAGCGTTTTCCACTCGGTTTGGCGGCTCGGTCAAGGCATTCGATGTGGCGCAGTACCTCTCGCCCAAAGAGGCCCGCAAGCTTGACCTGTTCATTCAGTACGGTCTGGCGGCTGGCTTTCAAGCTGTGCGCGATGCCGGGCTGAACATCGACGACAGCAACCGTGAGCGCATTGGCGTGGCCATGGGCTCGGGTATCGGTGGCCTCACCAATATCGAGGACACCAGCCGTACGCTTCATGAGCAGGGGCCGCGGCGGATTTCCCCGTTCTTCGTGCCTGGCTCGATCATCAACATGATTTCAGGCTTCCTGTCGATCCACTTGGGTATTCAGGGGCCAAACTACGCCGTGTCCACGGCGTGCACCACCGGTACCCACTGCATTGGCATGGCGGCCCGCAACATCGCCTATGGCGAAGCGGACGTGATGATCGCCGGCGGCGCCGAAATGGCCGCCTGCGGCCTGGGCATGGGTGGCTTCGGCGCGGCGCGGGCCCTGTCCACGCGCAACGATGAGCCTACGCGCGCCAGCCGGCCGTGGGACAAGGGCCGTGATGGTTTCGTGCTGTCCGACGGTGCCGGTGCGCTCGTGCTCGAAGAGCTTGAGCATGCGCGGGCGCGCGGGGCGCGGATCTATGCCGAACTGGTTGGCTTCGGCACCAGTGGCGATGCCTTCCACATGACCTCTCCGCCCGAGGACGGCGCCGGCGCGGCCCGTTGCATGGTCAATGCCCTCAAAGACGCCGGCCTGGCGCCCGACGCGGTGCAATACATCAATGCCCACGGCACCTCTACCTCCGCCGGCGACCTCGCCGAAGTACGGGCGATCAAGTCGGTGTTCGGCGGGCACGCCTACAAGCTGGCGGTCAGTTCCACCAAGTCCATGACCGGCCATTTGCTGGGCGCGGCGGGTGCGGTCGAGGCCATCTTCAGCGTGCTCGCGATTCGGGACCAGGTGGCGCCGCCCACCATCAACCTCGATGAGCCGGACGACGATTGCGACCTGGACTTCGTGCCGCACGAAGCGCGGGAAATGCCGATCGATGTCGTGCTGTCGAACTCCTTCGGCTTTGGCGGTACCAACGGCTCTCTGGTGTTCCGCCGGTTCAGCGAGTAATGGAAGCCTGGGTCGATGGCTGGCCAGCCAGTGCGATCGGCCTGGCCAACCGTGGCCTGGCATACGGCGACGGCCTGTTCGAAACCCTTCGGGTGCGGGCTGGCCGGCCGAAACTGCTGGAGCGGCACCTGGAGCGCCTGGCCCATGGCTGCGCGCGCCTGGGGCTACCTTTTGATGAGCCAACGCTGCGCGCTGAGCTGCACGCCTATGGCGGCCAACTGGGCGATGGCGTACTCAAGCTCATCGTTACCCGAGGCGATAGCGCACGCGGCTATGCGGGCGACCCTGATGCGCCAGCGCGGCGTATTCTCCAGAGCAGCCCGCTCCCGGAGTACCCCGTGCAACGGCAAGCCGAGGGTATCGCGCTGTACCCGTGCAACACTCGGCTGGCCGAACAGCCCTTGCTGGCTGGCCTCAAGCACCTCAACCGCCTGGAACAGGTACTGGCCCGTGCCGAATGGCAAGGAACCGAGTACGCCGAGGGGTTGATGTGTGATACCAGTGGCCGGGTGATCGAAGGTGTGTTCAGCAACCTGTTCATGGTGTGCGAGGGGCGGCTGGTTACTCCAGGGCTTACCCGTTGCGGCGTTGCCGGCACCCTGCGCGCGGAGCTGATTGCCCAGGCCATGTCGGGCGACCGCCCAGTGCTTGTCGACGACATTGCCCTCGAGCAACTGGCAAGTGCTACCGAAGTGTTCATGTGTAACAGCGTCTATGGCATCTGGCCGGTCCGCCGCTATGCACAGCTTGCTTGGCCGGCAGGGCCGCACACCCGTAAACTTCAGCAGATGGCCTGCGAACTTCTGGATATCTGACAGTGCTACGCAAACTCCTGCTGCTGATCGAAACCCTGGTCATCCTCGCTGGCATCGCCATGGGGCTGGCCGTCTGGCGTGTCCAGGCCGTGCTGGACCAACCGCTGTCATTGCCGGCGGAACAGCTGATCGACGTACCCCTTGGCGCATCGCCAGGCGGCATGCTCAACCGCCTCGAAGACCAGGGCGCACTCAAGGGCGCGTTTTGGGCTCGCCTCTACTGGCGGTTCAACCTGGACAGCCAGCCGCTGCACACTGGTGAGTACCGCCTGGGGCCCACCACCACGGTGCGGGAAATGTTCAGCCTATGGCAACGTGGTGAGGTAGTGCAGTACAGCCTTACCCTTGTCGAAGGCTGGACCTTCCGCCAGGTGCGGGCCGCCCTCGACCGCCAGGAAAAGCTCAAGCAAACGCTGGCAGGGCTTACCGATGAGCAGGTGATGGCCAAGCTCGGCCACCCCGGCGTGTTTCCCGAAGGGCGGTTCTTCCCGGATACCTACAAATACGTGAAGGGGATGAGCGACGCGCAACTGCTGGAGCAGGCGTTCGATCGCCTCGATACGGTGCTGGCTCAGGAGTGGCAGGCCCGCGCAGGCGACCTGCCCTACACCGAGCCTTACCAGGCGCTTGTCATGGCGTCGCTGATCGAGAAGGAAACAGGCGTACCTCAAGAGCGCGGGGAAATAGCCGGCGTGTTTGTGCGCAGGCTGGCCGCTGGCATGCTTTTGCAAACCGACCCCACGGTCATCTACGGCATGGGCGAGCGTTACACCGGGCGGATCACCCGCGCCGATCTGCGCGAACCCAGCCCCTACAACACGTACCTGAACCCCGGGCTACCGCCAACGCCTATTTCGATGGTAGGCCGCGAAGCCATTCGTGCCGCGCTGAACCCCACGGCCGGAAGCAGCCTGTATTTCGTCGCCAAGGGCGACGGTAGCCATGTGTTCTCCGATGATATCGAAGCGCACAACCAGGCTGTGCGCCAATACCAGCTCAAGCGGCGCGCAGACTATCGCTCCAGCCCCGGTCCCACGCCTGTGCCTGCGGGCGTGGGGGAGGGGGGTACGGGCGTCGACGCCCCGGCCGCCCCAGCGATGGCTGCCCCCGCCGAAGAAACGCAACAACCATGAGGAAGCCTGAGTGAGCGGTCTGTTCATCACCCTGGAAGGGCCGGAAGGTGCCGGCAAAAGCACCAACCGCGATTATATTGCCGCCCGCCTGCGTGACGCCGGAAAAGACGTGCAGCTTACCCGCGAGCCCGGTGGCACCCCGCTTGCCGAACGCATTCGTGAGCTATTGCTGGCGCCCAGCGAAGAACCCATGGCTGTGGATACCGAGCTGCTGCTGATGTTCGCCGCCCGGGCCCAGCATATCGACCAGGTCATACGCCCGGCATTGGCGCGGGGCGCGGTGGTGCTGTGTGATCGCTTCACCGATGCCACCTATGCGTATCAAGGGGGTGGGCGCGGCGTACCAACAGAGCGCATCGCCCAGCTTGAAGCCTTCGTGCAGGGTGGCCTGCGCCCAGATCTCACCCTGGTATTCGATCTTCCTGTCGAAGTGGGGCTGGCGCGCGCGGCGGCACGTGGCCGGCTGGACCGCTTCGAACAGGAAGCGCGAAGCTTCTTCGACGCCGTGCGCCAGGCGTATCTGGCACGCGCCGCGGCCGACCCACTGCGCTACCAGGTGATCGACGCCAGCCTGCCCCTGGCAGAGGTTCAGGCGCGGTTGCACGATAGCTTGCCCCATTGGCTGGAGCGCGCCCGTGGGTGAGCCCTACCCGTGGCAGGCCGGGCTGTGGCAGCAACTGAGCAGCCGAACCGAGCACGCCCATGCGTACCTGTTGCAAGGCCCCGCCGGGATCGGCAAGCGGGTATTGGCCGAGCAGTTCATGCGGTTGTTGCTGTGCAGCGCCAGCGCAGGCAAGCCCTGCGGCCAATGCAAGAGTTGCCTGCTGTTAGCCGCAGGCAGCCACCCGGATAACTTCCTGCTGCAGCCCGAGGAAGTAGACAAGGCGATCGTGGTGGACCAGGTGCGCCGGCTGGTGGATTTCGTGAGCCAGACCGCTCAACTGGGCGGGCGCAAAGTGGTGCTGATCGAGCCGGTGGAGGCGATGAACCTCAACGCCGCCAATGCGTTGCTCAAAAGCCTGGAAGAGCCTTCGGGCAATACGGTGATGTTGCTGGTAAGTCATCAACCCAGCCGGTTGTTGCCTACCCTTCGTAGCCGATGCGTGCAGCAACCTTGCCCGCTGCCCACGCCCGAACAGGCTGCGCAATGGCTCGCTGCCGCATTGCCGGATGTACCAGCCGAGGCGAGGAAAGAACTGCTCGCCCTGGCCAATGAGTCGCCTTTGGCGGCCAGGCAATTGCACGCTCAGGACGTGCTCGGCCAGCGCGCCACAGTGGTGGAGGGTGTCAAACGCCTGCTCAAGCAACAGCAAAGCCCCACGCAGTTGGCCGAAAGCTGGAAAGATGTGCCGCTGATCTGGCTGTTCGATTGGTTCTGCGACTGGGCCCAGCGGTTGCTGCGGTACCGGTTGACGCAAGACGAAGACGGTTTAGGCTTGAGTGATATGCGCAAAGTGCTGCAATATCTCGCCCAGAAAACAACAACTGGCAAAGTGATGGCTATCCAGGACTGGGTGCTTCAGCATCGCCAGAAGGTGCTTTCAAAAGCGAACCTCAACCGTGTATTGCTACTCGAAACCTTGCTGGTGTCCTGGCTGGCTTTGCCAGATCAGCGCTAGGCGGGCACTTCTTCAGTAGTAAGGATGATCAATGAACCAGCCGATCGCTCCGGGTCCGCGTAGCGGTATCCTGTCGCTGACCATCAAGGACAAGGCAGTGCTGTACGCCGCCTATATGCCATTTATCAAGAACGGCGGGCTGTTCATCCCCACCGCCAGGAGCTACCGGCTCGGCGACGAACTTTTCATGTTGCTCAACCTGATGGATGAGCCTGAGAAGATCCCGGTGGCGGGCAAGGTCGCCTGGATCACCCCGCGCGGTGCGCAGGGCAACCGGGCCGCCGGCGTGGGCGTACAGTTCAATGATGGCGACGATACCGCCCGCAACAAAATCGAAACCTACCTCGCCGGTGCGCTGAAGTCGGACCGGCCGACCCACACCATGTAGAGCCCAATGACTTCTTCCTCGCCGCTGCTTGTCGATTCCCACTGCCACCTCGACCGTCTCGACCTCTCCCTCCACGGCGGGTCCCTCGACGCCGCGCTGGATGCGGCCCGGGCGAGGGGCGTGGGCCATTTTCTATGCATCGGCGTGAGCGCGGATAACGCTCAGGCGGTCCGAGACCTGGCGGACCGGTATGAGGACGTGGATTGTTCGGTGGGCATTCACCCGCTGGATGTGGCCCCGGAAGGCGCGCCTACCCTGCCGTGGCTGTTGAACGAGCTGGACCACCCGCGCGTGGTGGCCATTGGCGAGACGGGGCTGGATTATCACTACGAACCTGAATCGGCCGAGGTTCAGAAAGCCTCGTTTCGCTTGCACCTGGAGGCAGCCGCCATCACTGGCAAACCGGTGATCGTGCATACCCGCGCCGCCCAGGCCGACACGTTGGACCTGCTGCGCGAAGCGGCCTTGCCCCAGGGCGGCGTGCTGCATTGCTTTACCGAAGACTGGGCCATGGCCAAGGCTGCGCTGGACCTGGGCTTTTATATCTCCCTTTCCGGCATTGTCACCTTCCGTAATGCCGAAGCCTTGCGTGAAGTGGCCCGGCAGGTCCCGGCCGATCGCCTGCTGGTCGAAACGGACTCGCCATATCTCGCGCCGATCCCCTACCGAGGCAAGCCGAACCTGCCCCAATACGTGTATGAAGTGGCGGCTTTTCTTGCCGACCTTCGTGGCGAACCTTATGAACAGTTTGCCGCGCAAACCACCGCGAACTTCCGGCAGCTGTTTCCGCAGGCGCGGGTGGCTTGAAGCAGGCAAAAAAAACCCGGGTTCTGGGGGGGAATCCGGGTTAAGACCATTAGGAGTAAAACAAAGGTGCGCGGTCCGTCGACACCTTTATCGGTTCACCCTATGGGGGGTAGGGCGTACCAACAGTTTCAGTATTGGCTAGCTTGCCTATTCGTCCAGCTGAAAATGGTCGTTTTTTAAACAGTTTTGGAATCAACCGCCGCTTGCTGACAACTCAGCTGCACAGTCGGGTCAAGATCGCCAAGGCTTCAGCGATCACACTCTCGCGGGTATAGAAGTGAGGCGAGAAGCGCACGCCCTTCCCGCGCGGGATACACACTACCCCTTCGGCCATCAATTGCTTGTGCAAGGCGAGGCTGTCCTTGCCATCCACGCTAAAGGAAAGAATGCCCGACCGGCGTTCGGTTGCGAGCGGAGAGTGAATCCGGGCGCCCGGGATACGCTCGATGCCGGCAATCAGCGCCACGATGCGGTCTTCGATTGCCTGGGCTACGTTCGCCATACCTGCTTCTTCGAGCAGGCCCAGGCTAGCTTCGAGCGCCATGGTGCCGAGGATATTCGGGCTGCCGCATTCAAAGCGCCGGGCACTGTTGGCCGGCTCCCAGGTATCACGGGTGTAGTCGCCCATGTGCTCCAGCATATGCCAGCCATATTCCTGCAGCCGCAGGGTTGAACGCAGTTCGGCACGGCAATAGAACACACCAAGGCCCTCGGGCCCCATCATCCATTTGTGCCCGTCCGCCATGGCGAAATCGCATTCATAGGCCTGTACATCGAACGGTGCGGCGCCCAGCTGTTGGATCGCATCGATGCAGAACAGCACACCTTGTGATTTGCACCCCTGGCCGAGGCGCACGAGGTCCATCTTAAGGCCGCTGGCGTATTGCACCGCACTGATAGCCATCAAGCGGGTGCGTGGGCCGCAGGCGTTCAACAGCGCGGCTTCCGGGTCCGGGCCTGCCAGGTTGACCTTGATGACTTCCACGCCCTTGGGCGCGAGGGCTTCCCAGACGATACGGTTGGAAGGAAATTCCTCGTCGCTGATCACAACCTGGTCGCCTGGCGCCCAGTCCAGGCCGAATGCCACGAATGAAAGGGCTTCGGAAGTGTTTTTCACCAGCGCGATGTCGGCGGCCGACGGGGCGTTCAGCAAGCGTTGCAAGCGATCACGCAGGCGCTGCTCCACGTCCAGCCAGGCCGGGTAATCGCGGGCGCCGATCAGCACGTTCTCTTGAGCGAAGCGGGTGACCGCCTCGGCGCTGCGGCGCGGCCAGGGCGAGACCGCCGCATGGTTGAGATACAGCAGCCCTGAGGCTTGGGGGAACTCGTCTACAAACGTGGACATATTCGGATGATCCGTGCAATTTGACGCAAATTAGGCATAATACCGGCTTCGATTCAGCCCCGGTCCGTGTATGCAAAAAGAACCTAGAAAGGTCCGCGAATTCCGCCGTAGGGAACAGGAAATCCTCGACACGGCGCTCAAACTGTTCCTGGAACAGGGTGAGGACAGCGTGACCGTGGAGATGATCGCCGATGCGGTGGGTATCGGCAAAGGGACCATCTACAAGCATTTCAAATCCAAGGCCGAAATCTACCTGCGGCTGATGCTCGATTATGAGCGCGACCTCAACGGCCTGTTGCACTCCGCTGACGTGGACCGCGACAAGGAAGCACTGTCGCGCGCGTATTTCGAGTTCCGCATGCGCGACCCACAGCGCTACCGGCTGTTCGACCGTCTGGAAGAGAAAGTGGTGAAGGGCAACCAGGTACCCGAAATGGTCACCGAGCTGCACAGCATTCGGGCATCGAACTTCGATCGGCTTACGCAGCTGATCAAAGGCCGCATCGATGAAGGCAAGCTCGAAGATGTGCCGCCGTATTTCCATTACTGCGCCTCATGGGCATTGGTACATGGCGCCGTAGCGCTCTATCACTCGCCGTTCTGGAGCAATGTGCTGGAGGACCAGGAAGGGTTTTTCCAGTTCCTCATGGACATCGGCGTACGGATGGGCAACAAGCGCAAGCGCGACGGCGACGGGCCAGCCTGAACGGCGCTCGCTCTCTTGCATCCGCCAATACGGCCTTCTTGCATCCCCGCCAATACGGCTCTGTAGCAGCCCGCCTTGGCGGCGACCAGCCCGGCAGGGCTGCTTTGATCGCTACCCTGCCACTCCCACCACCGTACCCACCCCCAGCAGCACCGCAGCCGCGACCAACTGCCAGCGCACGATACGCGCCAGGCGAACAGCGCCATAGCCATCAGCGGCGGCCAGTTCTCCAGCGCGCAACAGGCTTACCCGGGCCAGCAATGCGCCCGCCGCCAGGGTAGCGCCCAGTTGCCACTGCACCGGCCGAGGCGCTGTCTCCAGGCTGGGAAAACGGCTTCTGAACCAGGCGATCAGGCAACCTCCCAGCACTGCCAGGCAGGCCCAGGCAAGCCCACAACCCAGGCGCAGCCGTTGCGGTTTACGCGCATGAATGGCGCTGTATGCCAGCGTAAGGCAGCACGCAGCGGCCGCCGCGCCAAGCGCGAGCGAGGCGTTGAAATGAAAAGTTGTGGAGTTCATCGGACTTTCGGTCGGCGCCTCAGGCAATAGCGGGTATGATAGCGACCTTCCCGAACTACTGATAATCCATCCAGCCCTTTGGGCCGCTCGGACTCCATGCTCAGCACTGAACTCAAATCAACCATCCAGGGCGCCTATAGCCGTTTTCTCGAGGCCAAGGGGCTCAAGGCCCGTTATGGCCAACGCCTGATGATCGCCGAGGTGGCCAAGGCGCTGGGCGCCGTCCCGTGCGACGAGGAGGGGCGGCGCGTGAGCGAACCGGCCGTGGTTGCGGTCGAGGCAGGCACGGGTACCGGTAAAACCGTTGCGTACAGCCTGGCGGCCATTCCTGCCGCCAAGGCTGCTGGCAAGCGGCTGGTGATCGCTACCGCTACCGTGGCGCTGCAGGAACAGATCGTCCACAAGGACCTCCCGGACATCATGCGCAACGCCGGGCTCAACTTCACCTTCGCGCTGGCCAAGGGGCGTGGGCGCTATCTGTGCCTGTCCAAGCTCGATGGCTTGCTGCAAGAAGGGCAAGCGCAGAACGCCACCGCCCAGTTGTTCGAGGACGAAGGCTTTTCCATCGACGTGGACGAGGCCAGCCTCAAACTGTTCACCAAAATGATCGAGAAGCTGGCCGGCAACCGTTGGGACGGCGACCGTGACAGCTGGCCCGAGGCGTTGGAAGATCCTGTCTGGGCGCGCCTTACCACCGACCATAGCCAGTGCACCAACCGCCATTGCCCGAACTTCCAACAGTGCACCTTCTTCAAGGCGCGCGAAGGCATGGGCAAGGTAGACGTGATCGTCACCAACCATGACATGGTCCTGGCCGACCTTGCCCTCGGCGGCGGCGCCGTACTGCCAGACCCGAAAGACACACTCTATGTGTTCGACGAGGGGCATCACCTGCCGGACAAAGCCATCGGCCACTTCGCCCATTTCACGCGGCTGCGCTCAACGGCCGACTGGCTTGAACAAACGGCTCGCAACCTTACCAAGCTGCTTGCCCAGCATCCGTTGCCGGGTGACCTCGGCAAGCTGATCGAGCAGGTGCCGGAGCTGGCTCGCGAGCTCAAGGCACAAATGCAGTTCATGTACGGCGCCTGCGAACAACTGGCCGACTTCCGGCCCGGCGAAGACATGGAAGGCCGCGAACGGCCACGGCATCGGTTCGTGGGCGGGCTGGTGCCCGAACATATCCGCGAGATGGGCCTGGAGCTGAAAAAAGGCTTCGCCCGGCTCACTGACCTTTACACCCGCCTGGCCGAGTTGCTCAAGGAAGGGATGGAAGGCGAGGTGAATATCGGGATCGCCAGCCACCAGGCAGAGGAATGGTACCCGCTGTTCGGCACCCTGCTCGCCCGCGCGCAGGGCAGTTGGGAGCTGTGGGTCGCCTTCACCGCGGAGGATCCGGAAGGCAGCCCGCCCATGGCGCGCTGGCTCACCCTGGTGGAAGCCGGTTCGCTGTACGACCTCGAAGTGAACGCCAGCCCCATCCTGGCAGCGGAAATGCTGCGTCGCAACCTCTGGAATGTGGCCTTCGGCGCAGTGGTAACCTCCGCCACGCTGACCGCGCTGGGCCGCTTCGACCGTTTCCGCATGCGCGCCGGGCTACCCAGGGATGCCGTCACGGCCGTGGTCCCCAGCCCGTTCCATCATGCCGACGCCGGGGTGCTGCGGGTGCCGGACCTACGGGCCGACCCACGTGATGCCGCTGCCCATACTGCCGCGATCATCCGTGAGCTCCCCGGGCTGGTCGAAGGCTCCCGTGGCTCGCTCGTCTTGTTCTCGTCCCGCCGGCAGATGCAGGACGTATTCGACGGGCTGGACCGTGAATGGCGCCGCCAGGTGTTCATTCAGGGCAACCTGTCCAAGCAGGAGACGTTGAACAAGCACAAGGCGCGGGTCGACGACGGGGAAAGCAGCGTATTGTTCGGCCTCGCCAGCTTTGCCGAGGGCGTCGACCTTCCCGGGGCCTATTGCGAGCACGTGGTGATCGCGAAAATACCCTTCGCGGTGCCCGACGACCCCGTGGAAGCAGCGTTGGCCGAATGGATCGAGGCGCGCGGGGGGAACCCCTTCATGGAAATCGCCGTGCCGGATGCGTCCCTGCGCCTGATCCAGGCCTGCGGCCGCTTGCTGCGCACCGAACAGGACCGGGGAATGATCACCTTGCTGGACCGCCGCGTGGTTACCCAACGCTATGGCAAGGCCATTCTCGATGCCTTGCCACCGTTTCGCCGGGAAATCGGCTAGCAGGCGCCCGCCGAGCGCCCTGCCGATTCCCTTCACAAAGCCATGAATGGCTGAAACAATGCCAGACCATTTTTTGCCAAACCCGCCGGGAGCTTCTGTGCTAATCAAAGGCCATTATTCGCTGGAATTCGAAACGGTGCGCGATACGTTCGCTGCGCTGTTCGAGGATCGCCAGGAGCGTGGAGCGGCCTTGTGCGTGCAGGTAAACGGCGAAACGGTGGTCGATCTGTGGGGCGGCAGCAGCGACAAGGACGGCACCGAGGCCTGGCACAGCGATACGCTGGTGAACCTGTTCTCATGCACCAAAACCTTCACCGCAGTGGCAGCACTGCAGCTGGCCGCCGAGGGCAAGCTCGCTCTGGACGCCCCAGTGGCGCGGTACTGGCCCGAATTTGCCGTGAACGGCAAGGCGTCGATCACCGTGCGTCAGCTGCTGTGCCACCGGGCCGGCCTGCCGGCGCTGCGTGAGCTTCTGCCAGCCGAGGCGTTGTATGACTGGCACGTGATGACCGCGGCGTTGGCGGCGGAGCGCCCCTGGTTCGAGCCTGGGACTGCCCACGGCTATGCGGCGATCACCTACGGCTGGCTGCTTGGAGAGGTAATTCGGCGAGTGGACGGGCGTTCGCCCGGCCGCGCGATCGTGGAGCGGGTAGTGGCACCGCTGGATCTGGACTTTCATATCGGCCTGAGCGACAGCGAATTCCATCGCGTCGCCCACGTGGCTCGCGGCAAAGGCAACCCGGGAGACGCCGCCGCCCAGCGTTTGCTTCAGGTGACACTGCGCGAGCCGGAAGCGCTGAGTACGCGAGCCTTTACCAACCCGCCTTCCATTCTCACCAGCACCAACAAGCCGGAATGGCGGCGCATGGAGCAACCCGCCGCGAACGGCCATGGCAACGCTCGAAGCCTTGCGGGCTTTTATCAGGGCCTGCTTGAAGGCCAACTGCTGGACGGCGAGTGGCTCGATGAACTCACGCGTGAACATAGCCAGGGCGACGACCTGACCTTGCTCACACCAACGCGCTTCGGGCTTGGGTGTATGCTCGACCAGCCAACGCTCGCCAACGCTACCTTCGGAATGGGGCCAGGTGCATTCGGCCATCCCGGCGCTGGCGGCTCGGTGGGTTTCGCAGACCCGCACAGTGGCGTGGCGTTCGGCTTCGTCACCAACACGCTTGGCCCTTACATATTGATGGACCCGCGCGCGCAAAAACTTGCCCGCGCGGTTGCGCAGTGCCTGTAGCGCGACACGACCGACGGTAGCTCACTGGCGCTGGAATGTTCTACCATCCAATCAACGATTTATGTGGGTTTTCTAACCCGATTTATTGACTCCACTTTCCGGATCTACCATGTACGCCAAGAAGACTCTCGCTTTCGCCTTGTGCCTGGCCATTACAGGCTGTGCTCACACCTCGCAGGAAGCTCCCTCCAAAGCGGATGCGGGCTGGTGGCCCTTCGGCCGGGAGGAGGCTGCCAAGGAAGTGGCCAAGGACAATGGCGTAGAACAGGCCGTGCAGGATCGGGTGGCAAAGGCCGAGGCGGCCTCCGATGCCAAGGCAGCCAGCGAGGGTCACTGGTGGTGGCCGTTCGGCGGCGAAGCGAAGGCCCCGGCTGCGGCGGTCAATCCCAAGGGCGCCCCGGCGGCGGCCATCGCTGCTGCCGCGAAAGTTGATCCAGCGGTCACCAAGGCCTGGCTGGATGCGTACGAGCCCAAACTGCGTGAAGCGATCAAGGGCAGCAAGTTCCAACTCGAGCGCCATGACGACATGCTGGTAGTCACCGCGCCAGTGGACGGTTCGTTCAACCCAGACCGCCCGGCCATGCTGCTGCCGGTTTCCCTTGCGCCCATTACCAATGTGGCCAAGGCGCTGGAAGGTGACAGCAAGACCTCGGTGCTGATCCTTGGCCATGCCGATGGCACTGGCGCGGCCGATGCCAACAAAAAGGTCAGCCTCGAGCGGGCGCAGTCGGTGGCGGCGATCTTCCGCCTCAGCGGCCTGCAACGTAACCGCCTGAGCCTGCGCGGCATGGGTTCGGTAGTGCCCCGTGCCGCCAACGACAGCCCGGCGGGGCGTGCGCTGAACCGTCGCGTTGAGATGCTGGTAACCCCGGAAAGCGGAATGGCCACACTGATGGCCAAGTATGATCAGCCTACCCCGGTAGCTGCCGCTATCGTCGCCCTGCAGGACGTGAAGGCCGTTCCGGACGCACCGGCAGCCGCCCCCGCGGCCCCTGCGAAGAAAGCGGTCACAAGCAAGAAGGCGAGCAAGCCAGCTGCCGTGACGGCAAAGAAAAAGCCAGCGGTGAAGAAGGCCGCCGTGGTGAAGAAACCTGTTGCAGACCAGCAAGCCAAGAACTGAGCGGGCCGCGACGATGAGTAAATCCCTGGCGGACATGCGCCGTGACTATACCCGGGATGGGTTGACCGAGAGCGAAGCTCCCGCCGACCCGCTGGTACTGTTTCGCAAGTGGTTTGACGAGGCAGTGCGAACCGAGCAGCTACCGGTCGAAGCCAACGCGATGACCCTGGCGACGGTGGACAGCGATAATCGCCCGCATTGCCGCGTGTTATTGCTCAAGGGCATGGATGACCAGGGGTTTACGTTCTTCACCAACTACGAAAGCGCCAAGGGCCAGCACCTGGCGTTGAACGCTTTCGCCGCGATGACGTTTTTCTGGCCTACCCTCGAGCGCCAGGTGCGTATCGAGGGCAGGGCGTTGAAAGTGGCGCCGGCCGAGTCTGAGGCGTACTACCGGGTGCGCCCGCTGGGAAGCCGCATTGGGGCCTGGGCGTCGCCGCAAAGCCGGCCCATCACAGGCCGGGCGGAGCTGGAAAACCTTCTGGAAGTCACCCGCCAGCGCTTTGGAGATACCCCGCCCAGCTGCCCTGAGCACTGGGGCGGCTACCGTCTGGTTCCCGACCGGATCGAGTTCTGGCAGGGGCGCCCCAGCCGGCTGCATGATCGCCTGGATTACCGCTTGCACCAAGGTGCCTGGAATCGTCAGCGCCTGGCGCCCTGACCCCTTCAAAACCCTTCGGTTTCGTGACACGCTTCGTAGGACGGCGTCTAATAGCCGTCTGTCCTACGGAGTGTGATCCATGCGTAATTCTGTTGTTCTCGCCAGCTGCTTCACCGCCATGACCGTTCTGCTGAGCGGCTGTGCATCCAGCCTCACCGGCGACACGTATTCCCGCGATGAGGCCCGCCGCGTGCAAACCGTGCGCATGGGCACCATCGAATCCCTGCGGCCCGTGAAGATCGAAGGGACCAAAACCCCCATCGGCACCGGCGCTGGCGCCATCGTGGGCGGCGTGGCCGGCAGCACCGTTGGCGGTGGCCGCGGCAGCATCGTTGCGGCGGTAATCGGCGCTGTGGCGGGTGGGTTGCTCGGTTCGGCGACCGAAGAAGGCCTGACCCGTACCCAAGGCGTTGAAATCACCGTTCGTGAAGACGACGGCAGCACTCGCGCCTATGTGCAGCAGGTTCAGGAGAATGAAGTGTTCCGCGTAGGCGAGCGCGTGCGCATCATGACTGTGGACGGTACCAGCCGCGTCAGCCACTGATACCGTTGCAAGCTTGGGGGCCCATTCAGGCCCCTCGGCTCAAGCAGCTGCCGGCGATTTTCGGCTGGTAATTGCCATGATCAGGTAACCACCTACCGCCGCCAGGAACGAACCGGTAAGAATGCCCATTCGATCCTGGCCGGCATACACACTGGTAGAAGCGTCGAAGGCCAGTGAGCCAACGAAAATGCTCATGGTAAAGCCGATGCCGCACAGCACGGCCACACCGAGCAGTTGGCCCCAGTTGGCCCCGGCTGGCAGCGCTGCCAGGCGTAGCTTGACCGCCAGCCAGGTAAGCCCGAACACGCCGATGGTCTTGCCCGCGAGCAGCCCCAGCGTGATGCCCAGCGGTACCGGATGGGTGAAGCTTTCCAGGCTCATGCCGGCCAGCGAAATCCCTGCATTGGCGAAGGCGAACAGCGGAAGAATGGCATAGGCCACCCAAGGGTGGAGCGCATGCTCCAGCCGAAGCAGCGGTGGCTCCGAGTGTTCCGCCTCTCCCCGCAAGGGGATGAACATTGCCAGCGCGACCCCGGCCAATGTGGCGTGCACACCGCTTTTAAGCACGCACACCCACAACACGATCCCGATCAGCAGGTAAGGCGCCAGATGGCGCACGTTGGCGCGGTTCAAACCCAAGAGTGCCAACAGGCAGCCTGCGGCGAGCATCAGCGCCGTGCTGGAGAGCGCGCCCGAGTAAAACAACGCGATGATCACGATCGCGCCCAGGTCATCAATGATGGCGAGGGTCATCAGGAACAGCTTGAGCGACGGCGGTACACGTTTGCCCAGCAACGCCAGTACGCCCAGGGCGAAGGCGATATCCGTGGCAGTCGGGATTGCCCAGCCCGCCGCGGCGGCCGGCTCTTGATAGTTCAATGCCCAGTAGATGAGCGCGGGGACTGCCATCCCACCGATGGCGGCGGCACCGGGCAGGACCACCTGGGAAGGCTTGGCCAGGTGGCCCTGCAACATTTCGCGTTTTACCTCGAGGCCGATCAGCAGGAAAAACAGCGCCATCAAGGCGTCGTTGATCCACAGCAGCAGGGGCTTGAAGAGTTCCAGCGGGCCGATCTTCAGCCAAACCGGTATGTCCAGAAAGGCCTGGTAGCCCGCTGAAGCAGCCGAATTGTTAGCCACCAGGGCCACGATGGCAGCGATGATCAGCAGCAGGCCACCGGTGGCTTCCATGGCGAAGAATTTGCGCAACGAGAGGCGTACGGACAAGGGCTCCCTCCTTGGTCGTGGGTGGAAAGGAGGCGTACCCTAACCTGCAGTGGCCGCCCGGCAAACAAAAAGTATAAGCTTATAACCGTTTGAAAATAGCTGCGGCCCCCGCACTCCGTGGCTTTCCGGACTATTCCAATAATGAGTTTCCGTTTGTGTCGGCTGACTTGCATCAGCGCTGGCACGCCAAAGGGTTCTATACATGACCGACCGTAACTGGGGCCTGGACGCCATCCGCTTGATCGAGGCCGATTTCCAGCGCAGCGCCGACACTCACCTGATTCCCTTCGCGCTACCTGGGTTCCCGGGCATCGACCTTTATTTCAAGGACGAGTCCAGCCACCCGACCGGGAGCCTCAAGCACCGGCTCGCCCGCTCGTTGTTCCTGTACGCCCTGTGTAACGGCTGGCTCAAGCCCGGCAAGCCCGTAATCGAAGCGTCAAGCGGGTCGACGGCGATTTCAGAGGCGTACTTCGCGCGCTTGCTGGGGTTGCCTTTTATCGCGGTGATGCCGGCGTCGACTTCCCAAGTGAAGATCGATCAAATCGCCTTCTATGGCGGCAAGAGCCATCTGGTAGACGACCCTACGCAAATCCATCAGGCCTCGCTGGAGCTGGCGGCCGAGACTGGTGGGCATTTCATGGATCAGTTCCTGTATGCCGAGCGGGCCACGGACTGGCGCGCCAACAACAACATCGCCGAGTCGATCTTCCAGCAGATGCGCCTTGAGCGGCACCCCGAGCCGGACTGGCTGGTGTCCAGCCCCGGCACCGGGGGCACAGTTGCCACCCTTGGCCGCTATGTGCGCTATCGCCAGCACCGCAGCCGCGTGCTGTGCGCCGACGCCGAGCGGTCGGTATTCTTCGAGGCTTACCGCAGCGGTAACCATGAACTCACATTGCCCCATGGCTCCCGTATCGAAGGGATCGGGCGGCCACGTGTTGAGCCTTCGTTCATGCCGGGCGTAATCGACAGCATGGTGAAGGTGCCTGACGTATTGTCGCTGGCGGCCATGCATTACCTCAGTGAGCACCTGGGGCGGCGGGTAGGAGCGTCCAGTGGCACCAACCTGGTGGGCGCGCTGGCCGCCGCCGCGCTGATGCGGGACGAAGGGCGCCATGGCTCTATCGTCACCCTGCTATGCGACAGCGGCGAGCGTTACGTGAGCACGTATTACAACGCGGGATGGCTGGCGAGCCAGGGCCTGGACCTCGCCGAGTCGCTGGCAGCCATCAGGGAGGTGGTAGAGCAGGGTGCGCCGCTGCCAGCGTCCGTGCTGGCTCACCATGGGTGAAGGGCGTCAGACGCCCAACACGTCTCGCGCCACGGCTTCGGCGATTCGAATGCCGTCTACCCCCGCGGACAGGATGCCCCCCGCGTAGCCGGCACCTTCCCCGGCCGGGAACAGGCCCTTGAGGTTCAGGCTCTGGAAGCTTTCGTCCCGGGTGATGCGCAGGGGAGAAGAGGTGCGGGTTTCGATCCCGGTCAGCACCGCGTCGTGCATGCTGTAGCCCTTGATCTGGCGGTCGAAGGCCGGCAGCGCTTCACGGATGGCTTCGATGGCGAAAGCCGGCAGGGAAGCCGCAAGGTCCACCAGCGCCACGCCGGGCTTGTAGGATGGCTCGACGCTGCCCAGGGCGGTCGAAGCACGGCCCGCGATGAAATCCCCCACCAGTTGCCCGGGGGCGTGGTAGCTGCTGCCTCCCATCACGTAAGCCGCAGCTTCGAGCTGTTCCTGCAGCTCGATGCCGGCCAGCGGGCCACCGGGGTAGTCCTGCTCGGGCGAGATACCTACCACCAGGCCGGAGTTGGCGTTGCGCTCGTTGCGCGAATACTGGCTCATGCCGTTGGTGACCACACGGCCTGGCTCGGAGGTGGCCGCGACCACGGTGCCGCCCGGGCACATGCAGAAGCTGTACACCGAGCGGCCGTTGCTGGCGTGATACACCAGCTTGTAATCGGCCGCGCCCAGCTTGGGGTGCCCTGCATATTTGCCAAGGCGCGCCTTGTCGATGACCGACTGCGGGTGCTCGATCCGGAAGCCGACCGAGAACGGCTTGGCTTCCATGTACACACCACGGGCATGAAGCATGCGGAAGGTGTCACGGGCGCTGTGGCCCAGTGCGAGCACCACATGGCGGGCCAGCAATTGCTCGCCGTTCGCCAGCTCCACACCTTGCACCTGCCCGTCTTCGATCAGCAGGTCGCTGACCTTGGATTCGAAACGGATCTCACCGCCGAGCGCGATGATGTCCTGACGCATGTTTTCCACCATGCCGGTAAGCCGGAAGGTGCCGATATGGGGCTTGTTCACGTAGAGGATTTCTTCCGGCGCGCCGGCCTTCACGAACTCTTCCAGCACCTTGCGGCCATGGTGCTGGGGGTCGCGGATCTGGCTGTACAGCTTGCCATCGGAAAAGGTACCCGCGCCGCCTTCGCCGAATTGCACGTTGGACTCCGGGTTCAGCTCGGCCTTGCGCCACAGGCCCCAGGTGTCCTTGGTGCGCTGGCGCACTTCCTTGCCACGCTCCAGCACGATCGGCCGGAAGCCCATTTGTGCCAGCAGCAGCGCGGCGAAGATGCCGCAAGGGCCGAAGCCCACTACCAAGGGGCGCTGTTCCAGCGCTGCGGAGGCCTGGCCCACGAAGCGGTAGGCCATGTCCGGGGCGATCACAACGTTATGGTCGCCAGCGAAGCGCTCGAGCAGGGCGGCTTCGTTGGCAACGGCCACGTCCACCGCATAGATGAACAGCAGCTCGGAGTTCTTTTTACGGGCGTCGTAGCTGCGCTTGAAGATGCTGAACGCCAACAGGTCTTCGTTGGCAGTGCTCAGCCGCTGGACAATGGCCTGGCGCAAGGCGTCGTCAGTGTGATCCAGGGGGAGTTTGAGTTCGGTAATTCGTAACATGGTGGGTCCAGTGGCCGGCCGCGCTGTCGCGGCGCTAATGCAAGCCGGCGATTATACCCGCTCACGGCGCCGCGGCCACAGGTGCACCCGCCGCGCGGCCTTACTGGGCTTGAGCACCGCCGGGGTAGGCGCAGCCGCGCTGCACCTGGTCCCCCAGCCGCAGCTCGGCGCTGAGGAAGGTCACCCGGGTGCTGTCTACGCAGCGCTGGGGCGCGATCCATAGCTCGATCCGTTGATGGTTCGCTTCGCTGCTCAAGCTGGTGCCACCACCGGGTATCTGTTCCTGCATGTACGGCACGGCGAGGTCGGGCTGACCTTCACGTTGCACTTTCATTCCGTTGGGGCTCACCCGCACCGTCCATTCGGGGACATGACCCTGCGCGTAATAACCGCTGAGCTTGAAGTTCGGGTCCTTGCAGCCGCCACTGGCGCGCTCCACGCGATACAGGGTTTGCAGGTTCAAATCGCCTGCGCTGCCTTCCACGGTATTGCCATCGAAGCGGCCGCGGACATCGGCGAACAACGCCGCCGAACCGTCGCCCATCGCGGCGGCTTCTTCGGCGAGGCCAGTAGTGCCGTTATCGGTCACCTTGAACGTTCGCGACGAGTCGCACGGGGTGAACAATAATCCGCCCTCTGCTGCGGTCAAGGTGCCCTGCATGCGGGTTTGCCCCGACAGCTCGGCTGGCGCGTCATGCCCCATGAAGTCGAACAGTTGGCAACCGGCGAACAGGGGGAGCAGGGTGGCGAGCAGCAAGGGGCGAACAACGTGCATCAGGTGGCCTCCATCAATCGGTCGGCCACGTTACCACGTAATTCCGCCGCGCTTAGTAACCGACGCGGTACGTTTGCCCGGTCTGCCGGCCCTCGACACTGCGCGCGTAGGCTAGCGCGACGTCGGCGCCCGTTGCGGGTTTGAACCCCCGGAAGTAGGGCCCGTAAGACGGCAAGGCTTCGACCAGCACGGTCGGGCTTACCGAATTGATGCGCAGGCCGCGAGGCAGCTCGATGGCGGCGCCGCGTACGAACGCGTCCAATGCGCCGTTTACCAGGGCCGCACTGGCACCGCTGGCAATCGGCGCTTCGCTGAGAATCCCGCTGGTGAGGGTGAATGAGCCGCCGTCGTTGAGCACGGCCTGGCCCAGCATCACCAGGTTCACCTGGCCCATGAGCTTGTTACGAAGGCCCAGTTCGAAGTCTTCGGGTGTCATCTCCGTCAGGGCCTTGAATACCACCTGGCCAGCCGCGCAGATCACGGCGTCTACCGTTCCTACCTTCCGGTACAGCGCGCCAATGGATACAGGGTCAGTGATATCCACGCGAACGTCGCCGTGGCTTCGGCCAGCGCGAATCAGCTCATGGCGCGGCCCCAGTTCCTGCTCGACAGCACTGCCTACGGTCCCGCTTGCACCGATCAACAGGATTTTCATAAGTGGCTCCTCTTTGGATGAAGCCACACTCTACGCCCGGCGTTGGGTGGGATAACCTACCTGTTGAGCCATCTACTGTTTCTGTGAGGAAACAATGAGCACTACGGAAGACCTGTGTGCGTTTGCTGTATTGATGCGCGAAGGTTCCTTCACGCGCGCCGCCCAACGGTTGGGCTGGAGCAAAGGGCAGCTGTCGAAACGCATCAGCGAAATGGAACGGACCTGCGGGGTGCAGTTGATTCACCGCACTACCCGCCGGCTGGGGCTCACCGCAGCCGGCGCGGCGCTATTGCCACAGGCCCAGGCGTTGCTTGAGCAAAGCGAGCGTGCCCGGCAAACACTGGCTGGGCTGCGGGATGACACCGCCGGGCTGGTTCGGCTCACGTTGCCAGTGTCGGTAGGGGAGGCGGTGTTCCAGCCCTTGTTCGGTTTCCTGCAGCGGGACTACCCCAACCTCCAGGTCGAGGTTGACCTTTCCAACAGCTACCGAGACTTGCTGCGTGAGGGCTTTGACCTCGCCGTCCGCGACCATGTGGGCACGGAAGAGCGGCTGGTAGCACTGCCGTTTCTGCATATGGAAGAAGTGACCTGTGCCGCGCCTGGCTATGTAGCAGCCCATGGCAGCCCTGCCTCGCCCCAGGCCTTGCAGGGCCACGCCTGCCTGTTGCATAGCCATGCAAGCCATCCTGAACGCTGGGGCTTTCATGTGGCTCACCAACCCTGTGAGGTGCAAGTGAATGGCCCGGTGCGGACCAACCATTACACGTTGCTGCGCCACGCCGCGCTGGCCGGTGCGGGCATCGCGCGCCTGCCTGCGTACCTGATCGCGGAGGACCTGGCCGAAGGTCGCCTGGTGCGGTTGTTGAGCGGCTACAAGGCGCGGCGCCTGCCGTTGTATCTTGTGCATGGCTATACCGCGGGCTTGCCCCGTCGGGTAAAGGTAGTCGCCGATTGGCTCGGCGCCTGGGGGGCAGGCGCCGAGCAATAATCGCAGGCCGGCTGGCTGTCAGCCGCCGAGGTAGGCGTCGCGCACTTTCGGGTCGGTAAGCAGTGCCTCGCCGGTGCCGGTCATGACCACCCGGCCGTTTTCCAGCACGTAGGCACGGTCAGCCACTTTCAGCGCCTGGTTGGCATTCTGCTCCACCAGGAACACCGTCACGCCATCACGCCGTAACTGCTCGATGATGTCGAAGATCTGCTGAATGATGATCGGTGCCAGCCCCAGTGAAGGTTCGTCGAGCAACAGCAGTTTGGGCTTGCTCATCAGGGCGCGGCCGATGGCGAGCATTTGCTGCTCGCCGCCGGACATGGTCCCGCCCCGCTGGCTGTAGCGCTCCTTGAGCCGAGGGAACAACTGCAGCACTTTGTCGAGCTGGGCCTGGTAGTCGCCTTTCTCGGTGAAGAACCCGCCCATGGCAAGGTTTTCTTCGACGGTAAGCCTGGCGAATACCCGGCGCCCTTCAGGCACCACCGCAATGCTCTTGCGCATGATCTGCGCCGAATCCAGCCCAACCAGCTCCTCGCCCAGATAGCGAATGCTACCCGACTGCGCCCGTGGCGAGCCGCACAGGGTCATCAGCAACGTCGACTTGCCCGCGCCGTTGGCACCGATGAGCGTGACGATCTCGCCTTGATTGATCTCCACGTTGACCGAATGCAGGGCCTGGATCTTGCCGTAGAAGGTCGATACGTTCTCGAAACGCAGCATCTCAGGCTTC
Organism: Pseudomonas sp. 3MAES_34.3B; assembly: GCF_058145875.1. NCBI lineage: Bacteria > Pseudomonadati > Pseudomonadota > Gammaproteobacteria > Pseudomonadales > Pseudomonadaceae > Pseudomonas > Pseudomonas sp. 3MAES_34.3B. Next base: position 1,215,031 of record NZ_CM176960.1, read on the forward strand.
CCCCAGGTAGGCTTTGATCACGTCGGGGTTGTCCCGGATCTGTTCGGGTGTGCCATCGGCCAGGGGCGTGCCCTGGTTGATCACTACAATGTGGTCGGAGATGGTCATTACCAGCTTCATGTCATGCTCGATCAGCAGCACGGTTGCGTTGTATTCCTCGCGCAGAACGCCGATCAATGCCTTCAGCTCGTCGGTTTCACGAGGGTTGAGGCCCGCGGCGGGCTCGTCGAGCATCAGGATGCGCGGTCGCGTCATCATGCAGCGGGCGATTTCCAGCCGGCGCTGCTGACCGTACGCCAGCGTACCGGCAGGGCGGTTGGCCACGTCCTTGAGGTTCACCCGCTCAAGCCAATGCTCGGCGTATTCCATGGCCTCGCGCTCGCTGCGCCGGAAACCGGGGGTTTTGAACAGCCCGGCGAGGAAGTTGGTGTTCAAGTGCCGATGCTGGGCGATCAGCAGGTTTTCAACCGCGGTCATGTCCTTGAACAGGCGAACGTTCTGGAACGTGCGCACCACGCCCTTGCGGGCGATCACATGGCCGGGCAACCCTTGCACCGGTTCACCGTCCAGCAGGATGGTGCCGCCGGTAGGTTTGTAGAAACCGGTAAGGCAGTTGAACACTGTGGTTTTGCCGGCGCCGTTGGGGCCGATCAGTGACACCACCTGTTTCTCTTTGACGGTCAAGGCCACGCCGTTGACCGCCAGCAGCCCGCCAAAGCGCATGGACAGGCCGCTGACTTGCAGAATTTCACGGCTCATCGACGCAGCTCCATGTGGGGACGTTGCATGGGCAGCAGGCCCTGCGGGCGCCACACCATCATCAGCACCATCAAGGCGCCGAACATCAACATGCGGTAGTCGCTGAACTCACGCATCAATTCTGGCAGCAGGATCATCACGATCGCCGCGAGAATCACCCCAAGCTGCGAGCCCATCCCGCCCAGCACCACGATGGCGAGAATGATCGCCGACTCGATGAAGGTGAAGGATTCGGGCGTGACCAGCCCCTGCCGCGCGGCGAAGAAGCTGCCGGCAAAGCCCGCGAAGGCGGCGCCAAGGGTAAAGGCCGAGAGCTTGATCACGGTGGGGTTGAGCCCCAGCGCGCGGCAGGCGATTTCGTCTTCACGCAGCGCTTCCCACGCACGGCCGATCGGCATGCGCAGCAGGCGATTGATCACGAACAGCGCCGCCAGGGCCAGCAGCAGGGCAATCAGGTACAGGTACACCACCTTGTCCGCCGCGTTGTAGTCCAGCCCGAAGAACTGGTGGAACGTCTGCGCCCCTTCCGCTGCCTTGCGCTCGAAGCTGAGGCCGAAGAAGGTGGGCTTTTCGATGTTGCCGATACCGTTCGGGCCGCCAGTGATGCTGGTGAGGTTACGCAGGAAGATGCGGATGATCTCACCGAAGCCCAGCGTTACGATGGCCAGGTAATCGCCACGCAGGCGCAGCACGGGGAAGCCCAGCACAAAGCCGAACAGTGCCGCCAGCAGGCCCGCCAGTGGCAGGCATTCCCAGAAGCTCAGCCCCAGGTAATGGGAGAGCAGGGCATAGCTGTAGGCGCCCACGGCATAGAAGCCTACGTAGCCGAGGTCCAGCAGGCCGGCCAGACCGACCACGATATTGAGGCCCAGGCCGAGCATCACGTAGATCAGCACCAGCGTGGCGATGTCCACAGCGCCCCGGGAGCCGAAGAACGGCCAGATGAACGCCAGCACGATCAGGGCGGCGAGGCCCCAGCGCTGGGTGCGCGGCAGGGTGAGCCAGTTGGAGACGTTGGCCGGCAGCAGCGGCGCCCGGGTTGGCTTGCTAGCACCGCTGTTACGGCTGGCCAGCAACACGCGTACGAACAGGGCCACCGAGCACAGGGCGATGACGATCACAGTAGTAGGGTCGGCGCCCTGCACCTGCAAGGTTACGCCAGAGAACACCAGCTTGAGCCCGAATACCGGGTAGGCCACCGCCCATACCAGCAGCGCGCTGAACAGCGCAGACTTGATTGACTTGCTCATACCTTTTCAACCTCCGGGCGACCGAGAATGCCGGTCGGGCGGAACAGCAACACCAGCACGAGCAGCCCGAAAGCCACCACGTCCTTGTATTGATCGCCGAATACATCGGCGCCGAACGCTTCGGCAACGCCTAGCACCAGGCCGCCAAGCATGGCCCCCGGGATGCTGCCGATACCGCCCAGCACCGCCGCGGTGAAGGCTTTCAGGCCCACCAGGAAGCCGGCGCTGGGGTTGATCACGCCGTACTGCATGCTCAGCAGCATTGCCGCTACCGCTGCCAGCGCGGCGCCGATCACGAAGGTAAGGGCAATCACGCTGTTGGTGTTGATCCCCAGCAGGTTGGCCATTTTCATGTCTTCGGCGCAGGCGCGGCAGGCGCGGCCCATGCGTGAACGGGAAATGAACAGGGTGAGGCCATACATGGCTGCCAGGGTGACCACGAACACCAGGATCTGCATGTAGGAGATCAGTACTTCCTGGGCGCCACCGGGGCCAAAGCTGACGCTGCCCGGCAGCAGGTTGGGGATCGCGAAGTTGCCCGACCCCTGTGACAGCTGAACAGCGTTCTGGAGAAAGATGGACATGCCGATCGCGGAAATCAGCGGGATCAGGCGGTTACTGTTGCGCAACGGGCGATACGCCACGCGCTCGATGCTGTAGCCATAGGCGCTGGTGACGAGGATGGCCGCGGCAAAGCCGGCGATCATCAGCACAGGCAAGCTGTGGATACCCATCATTGCCAGCCCTGCGAGCACCATGAAGGCCACGTAGGAGCCGATCATGTACACCTCGCCGTGGGCGAAGTTGATCATGCCGATAATGCCGTAGACCATGGTGTAGCCAATGGCGATCAGGGCGTAGGTGCTGCCAATGGTCAAGCCGTTAACCAGCTGTTGCAGGTAGTGAAAAATATCGGGCATTTGCCGCGCTCCTAAAAACCTGTCTGCATTTCTCCGGCGAGCTGGGCGGGGTAGGCACTCTCAAGGAGCCTTCAGCCTCGGCTGGTCCGGCGAACCGCGTGTAACGGTTTTAAGATTTTCAGGGGAAGCCCCCGCCGGATCACGGCGCAGGCTTCGGTACTCGTAAAACAAAGCCCACTGCGCGAGGGCAGTGGGCTTTGAGGGGCCTTGATGGGCGGATTACTTCGCTTCGGTCTTCGGCTTGCCAAAGTGCCATTCGTAAACCACGAACTGGAAGTTTTTCAGGTCGCCCTTGTCGTCGTAGCTCAGGTCGCCCATCGGGGTCTTGAAGGAACCAGCGTGGATAGCCTGGGCCACTTTCTCGCTGTCTTCGCTTTTCGCAGCCTTGATGCCATCGGCAATGATTTGCACAGCGGTGTAGGACGGGAATACGAACGGGCCGCTCGGGTCTTCCTTCTTGTCCTTGAATGCCTGGGTCAGCGCCTGGTTGGCCGGGTCCTGATCAAAGGACTTTGGCAGGGTGACCAGCAAACCTTCGGACGCTTCGCCAGCGATCTGCGAGATCGAGTCGTTGCCCACGCCTTCCGGGCCCATGAACTTCGCGTTCAGGCCTTTTTCCTTGGACTGGCGCAGGATCTGGCCCAGCTCGGGGTGGTAGCCGCCGTAGTAGACGAAGTCCACGTTCGCTTGCTTGAGCTTGGCGATGAGGGAGGAGAAGTCCTTGTCGCCGGCATTGATGCCTTCGAACACGGCAACTTTCACGCCTTTGCCTTCGAGGGTTTGCTTGACGGCGGTGGCGATGCCTTCACCGTACTGCTGCTTGTCATGGACAACCGCCACGATCTTGGGCTTCACGTGATCGGCGATGTAATTGCCGGCTGCCGGGCCCTGGGCGCTGTCCAGGCCGATGGTGCGGAACACCAGCTTGTAGCCACGGTTGGTGATGTCCGGGCTGGTAGCGGCCGGGGTGATCATCAGCACGCCTTCATCTTCATAAATGTCGGAAGCCGGCTGAGTGGAGCTGGAGCACAGGTGGCCTACCACGAACTTCACGCCGTCGTTGACCACCTTGTTGGCCACGGCCACGGCCTGCTTCGGATCGCAGGCATCGTCGTATTCCACAGCTTCGAGCTTCTTGCCATCCACGCCACCTTTGGCGTTGATCTGCTCGACCGCCATCTTGGCGCCGCGGAACTGCATGTTGCCGTACTCAGCGACCGGGCCGGTTTTCGGGCCAGCGATGCCGACCTTGATGGTGTCGGCGGCGTAGGAGTAGCTCGCGGCGCCCGCAAGTACCATGGCGGCGAACAGCTTGGACATCTTGGTAGTGTTGTGCATAGGGCTCCACTCTCGTGTTTTTAGTTCTTATAGTCCGTGCGGCGGGGGCCTCGGGACCGGTATCGCGAACCTGCTTTCGCAGGTGCACCAGAATCGACCAAACCCGGCCCGCCCCGTGGTATCACCGGCGCAGTGTAGATTGCACCTTGAGCCCTTGGAAAGCTGGCCAGTTGCCGTACCTTGGCATTATGTCGCTTCTGTGAAAGTTTTTTATATATTGAGTGCAGGGCTGTGCCGTTCATCGCGCTCAAGCCCCGAAATTGCGGGTGTTTCCTGTGTGACGCGGATTTGAAACCGGGTTTTTCAGAATTGACGCACTCGCTATCATAGCCGCCACCTTAGTTTCCCAGGCCCGGCCAATGACACAACACACAAGCACCCTCTATGCCAAATTGCTCGGCGAGACCGCGAAGATTACCTGGCAAGAGCTACAACCGTTCTTTGCCAAAGGCGCACTCTTGTGGGTCGCCCCTGAGCTGGATCTGGTGGCCGTCGCCGAAGCAATGGCAGAGAACGACAAAGGGCGGGTAAGCACCTGGCTTGATGCGGGCACGCTGGAAAAGCTGGGAGAGCGTCGCGCGGCGGACTTGGTAGAGCGCGATCCCCAACTATGGGCCGTCGTGGTGTCGCCGTGGGTTGTGTTCCAGGAAGGGGCAAGCAGCTAGAGCGGTGCCCTATGGCAGTGCATTGCGGCCGGTAGCGACCCGTTGCGGGCGCCACCGGCCGGTTACTCAACGTTAACCAGCAACCAGTACACGAATGGCTTCAAGGCGCAGGGCGGCCTTGGCCAGCATCGCCAGGCCCTGTTCGCGTTGATCGCGCAGCGCCTGGATTTCGCTCTCGCGTACGCTGGGGTTGATGGCACGCAGCGCGGTCAGGCGGGCGATTTCCTCGTCCAGTTCGGCACCCAGGCGGCGTTGCGCCTCAGCAACCCGCTCGGCATGGCGTGGCGCCACTTTCGCCTCGGCGCCATTGATGCGCGGCGCCAGGGCGTCACGCTGGGCCTGGATAAACTTGTTGGCGCTGCCCTTGGGCACGCTTTCAAGCTGATCGTTGAGCGTTTCGAACGCTACCCGCGGTGCCAGGTCATTGCCGTTACCGTCCAGCAGGCAGCGCAGTGCCATGGGGGGCAGGAAGCGACCCAGCTGCAGCGCCCGCGGCGCGACTGCCTCACTCACGTACAGCAACTCAAGCAGTACCGTGCCAGGCTTCAGGGCCTTGTTCTTGATAAGCGCCACGGCGGTGTTGCCCATCGAGCCGGACAGCACCAGGTCCATGCCGCCTTGAACCATGGGGTGTTCCCAGGTGAGAAATTGCATGTCCTCGCGCGATAGCGCCTGTTGGCGGTCGTAGGTGATGGTCACACCTTCGTCGTCCCCCAGCGGGAAGCTGGCATCGAGCATCTTTTCGCTGGGCTTGAGTACCAGCGCGTTTTCCGAGTGGTCCTCGCTGTCGATACCGAAGGCATCGAACAAGGTTTCCATATAGATCGGCAGAGCGAACTGGTCGTCCTGCTCCTCGATCGCCTCCACCAGCGCCTGGCCTTCGCCAGCGCCGCCGGAGTTGAGTTCCAGCAGGCGGTCGCGGCCGCTGTGCAGTTCGGCTTCGAGCTGCTCGCGCTCGGCGCGTGCCTCGGCGATCAGCGCTTCGAATTCGGCTTCGCTGCCACCGTCCAGTTGCGCTTGCAGCCGCTCGCCAAAGCGATGCTGCAGCGTATTGCCGGTGGGGCAGGTGTTGAGGAAGGCATTCAGCGCTTCGTGGTACCAGCGGAACTGCCGCGCTTGCGGCGTGGCGGCGAGGTAAGGCACATGCAGCTGGATCACGTGCTTCTGGCCGATACGGTCCAGGCGGCCGATGCGCTGTTCGAGCAGGTCGGGGTGCGCTGGCAGGTCGAACAGCACCAGGTGGTGAGCGAACTGGAAGTTGCGGCCTTCAGAGCCAATCTCGGAGCAGATCAACACCTGCGCGCCGTATTCTTCGTCAGCGAAGTAGGCCGCCGCGCGGTCCCGCTCCAGGATGCTCATGCCTTCGTGGAAGGTAGTGGCCGGAATGCCGGAGCGCACCCGCAGGGCGTCTTCCAGGTCCATGGCGGTTTCGGCCTTGGCGCAGATCACCAGCACCTTCATTTTCTTCAAGGCTTTGAGCGTGTCGATCAGCCAGGTGACCCGCGGGTCGAAGCGCCACCAGCGGTGTTCGTCGGTATCACCCAGCGAGCCTTGCAGCGCAAGCTCGGGGTGCAACGCATCGTGCCCGGTGAGCTCGGCGTATTCGGCGGGGGCTTCCAGCGGGCTGGCGTGCAGTTCGCGCTCCGGGAAGCCCTGAATGGCGGCCCGGGTGTTGCGGAACAGCACGCGGCCGGTGCCATGGCGGTCCAGCAGTTCGCGGATCAGGCGGGCGCTGGCTTCCACGTCGCCATCCTGCACGGCGCCCAGCAGGGCCTCGCCTTCGGCGCCGAGGAAGTCGTGGATGGTCTTGTGCGCGGCTTCGGACAGGCGGCCCTGTTCCAGAAGCTCCTGCACAGCCTCGGCCACAGGCTTGTAGTGTTCGCTCTCGTGGCGGAAAGCCTCGAGGTCATGGAAACGGTTCGGGTCTAGCAGGCGCAGGCGCGCAAAGTGGCTGTCCAGGCCGAGCTGTTCCGGTGTGGCGGTGAGCAGCAGCACCGAAGGAATGACCTGGGCCAGCTGTTCCACCAGGCCGTATTCGGGGCTGACGTGATCGGGGTGCCATACCAGGTGGTGTGCTTCGTCCACCACCAGCACATCCCAGCCAGCGGCGAACAACGCGTCCTGGGCTTTCTCGGAGTGGGTGAGCCACTCCAGCGACACCAGCGCCAACTGCGCGTCATCGAACGGGTTGCTGGCATCGCTTTCGAGGAAGCGCTCGGCATCGAACAGCGACACTTCAAGGTTGAAGCGCCGGCGCATTTCCACCAGCCACTGGTGCTGGAGGTTTTCTGGCACCAGGATCAGTACCCGGCTGGCGCGCCCACTGAGCAATTGGCGGTGGATCACCAGGCCGGCCTCGATGGTTTTACCCAAGCCTACTTCGTCCGCCAGCAATACCCGTGGCGCGATACGGTCGGCTACCTCGCGAGCGATGTGCAACTGGTGCGCGATGGGTTGCGCACGCACACCGCCAAGGCCCCACAGGGAGGACTGGATCAGGCGGCTGCTGTGTTGCAGCGTGTTGTAGCGCAGGGAGAACCATTGCAGCGGGTCGATCTGCCCGGCGAACAGGCGGTCGCTGGGCAGGCGGAACTGAATGAAGTTGGACAGCTGGGTTTCTGGCAGGGTGCGCGGTTCGTGCTGGGCGTTGAAGCCGTGGTAGACGAGCAGGCCGTCCACGTCCTCCACTTCGCGAACCGTGAGCTTCCAGCCTTCGAAGTGCGTGATCAGGTCGCCGGGTGAAAACCGTACGCGGGTGAGGGGCGCGTTGCGCAAGGCGTACTGGCGCGTGTCCCCGGTCGAAGGGTAGAGCACCGTCAGCAAGCGGCCGTCCTGGGCGATCACCGTGCCCAGGCCGAGCTCGGCTTCGCTGTCGCTGATCCAGCGTTGTCCCGGTTGATACTGCTGCGCCATGCCTTACTCCGCCTGCAAAAGCCGAGGATTCTAACGGAACACCCCGCTGGAACCAAAGTCGCCTCGCGCAATTGTAGGCCAGCTTCGCCGACGGCTGGTGTCCATCCGGGCTCAACTTTACAAGCGGTCGGCCGATACGCTGGTCAGCCAGCCCTCCGTTATTCAATCCAGATGACCGGTAGCCGACCTGGCAGGCGCCTGGAGGCGAGATGATTCCACCCGTGACATTACAGCCCTTCGTGCCAGTGAACCCTCAGCTGGACCCGGTCAAGCCCAACCCGGAAATCCCGCCGGTTGCCCCGGCGCAGCCGCCTTCGGCCGACACCGATATTGACCTGCGCAACCGTGAGCGCGAAGACGCGGCGCTATTGCTGCGCGAGCACGAGGAGCGCCGTCGCCGCAGGCAACGTGAGGGTGAGCCCGAGGCGGCCCTGGTGGTGCCTGGCGACGTGTTGAACGCCGATAACACCGTGCCTGCCGTGCCGCTGATGGACGCGCCGCCCCGGCAGGGCCTGTGGGTGGACCTCGAAGTGTGACTGGCCATCGTGGCAGGGACGCGCCATGATAGGCGCACTCCTTTTTTACGTGCCACGACCATGAGCCAAGACGACAACCTTCTGGATTTCGCCACCGAGCGCGCCCGTCGCCAGCATGATCTCAACGACAAGCGCCTGGCTGAAGTGCGCCGCGCCTTCGAGCAGGCCATGCCGATGACGGCGAAGAAGAAAGCCCGGAAAAAACCGAAAAAGCATTGATCCCGATCAGCTCGCGCTGCGGCCCGGGGCGGTAAGGTTCGTACCTCGAGGCGGCTCCCCGCTGACCTCGGGCACGCAAGGCATATTGGGCGGCTTCGGCCGCCTTTTTTTTCACCTGCCCTCGGTGAAACGCTCAGCCTACCGTGATCGGCGGCAATTCGGTGAGGGTCACGCTCTGCTGCTTGCGGGGCGCCAGGATCTCCGCCTCGCCATCTACCACCAGTTCGTCCCGCTGGTTGAACACGCGCGTGGCAATGCGCACCTTGAACTTGGGCAGCTTCTCGAGGATTTCCAGGCGCACGGTGAGGGTGTCGCCCAGCTTTACGGGTTTCTGGAAAGACATCTGCTGGCCCAGGTAGATGGTCCCCGGGCCTGGCAGTTCGCACGCCACAGCCGCGCTGATGAGGGCGCCGCTGATCATGCCGTGGGCAATGCGCTCCTTGAAGATGGTTTTGGCCGCGTATTCGGCGTCCAGGTGCACCGGGTTGCGGTCACCCGAAAGCTCGGCGAACAGCTGGATATGGCGCTCTGTGATCGTTTCGCTGTAGCTGGCGGTCTGGCCGACTTCGAGGGCGTCATAAGGGGTATTGGTGCTGGCGGTCATGCAGAAACGGTCCTGTTCGCGTAAATGCCTAGTGTATCGCCTTGTGGCTTCGGCTAATCAATTCAGGATGTAAATAACGCCTGCTCCGGGATTGCCATCAACGCCTCAGCTGCTACTTTCGCCTCAAGGCTGCGCTGGCATGAAGCCCGCACCCAAGCAGGGGAAAACAACAATGCAACCTGACTTCTGGAACGACAAGCGCCCCGCCGGGGTACCCGCCGAAATCGACTTCACCGCGTGGCAATCGGTGCCCGAGGTGTTCAGGCATTCGTGCCGTGCCTTCGCTCATAAACCCGCCTTCAGCAACATGGGCCGCACCGTGAGCTACGGGGAGCTGGAGCGCGAGGCGTTTGCCTTTGCCTCCTGGCTGCAACAGCACACCAGCCTCGTCCCGGGGGACCGCATCGCGGTGCAATTGCCCAACGTGCTGCAATACCCGATTGCGGTGTTCGGCGCCATGATCGCGGGGTTGATCGTGGTCAACACCAACCCGCTGTATACCGCCCGGGAAATGCGCCACCAGTTCAACGATTCCGGCGCCCGGGCGCTGGTGTACCTCAACCTGTTCGGTGACCGGGTCCAGGAGGTCGCCGCCGATACCTCGCTGGAGTATCTCATCGAGGCCCGGATGGGGGATATGTTGCCTCCTGCCAAGGGATGGCTGGTGAACCTGGCCGTAGCCCGCTTCAAGAAAATGGTCCCCCAGTATCACTTGCCCAACGCGATCCGCTTCAACGAAGCGCTGCGTATCGGCCGCAAGGGTGGGGTAACGCCGGTACCGTTGCACCGGGAGGACATCGCGGTATTGCAATATACCGGTGGCACCACTGGCCAGGCCAAGGGGGCGATGCTCACCCATGGCAACCTGCTCGCCAACATGCAGCAGATGCAGGCATGGTTCGCGCAGTTGGGCCCGGATGGCCAGCGCCTGATGCACGAAGGCGAAGAGACCGCCATCGCGCCGCTGCCGCTGTACCACATCTATGCCTTCACGGCGAACTGCATGTGCATGATGGTTACAGGCAACCATAACGTGCTCATCACCAACCCGCGGGACATTCCTGCATTCATCAAAGAGCTGAGCCGCTGGCGCTTCACCTCGCTGGTGGGGCTCAACACCTTGTTCGTTGCATTGATGGACCACCCCGGTTTCGCCGGCCTGGACTTCTCCGGCCTGAAGGTCACCAACTCTGGCGGCACCGCGTTGGTGAAGGCCACGGCGGACCGCTGGGAAACGCTCACCGGCTGCCGCATTTCGGAAGGCTATGGCCTGACCGAAACCTCGCCGGTGGTCTGCACCAACCCGTATGGCGAGGCCGCCCGCCTGGGCACTGTGGGTATACCGGCCGTGGGTACCGCGCTACGGGTAGTGAACGAGCAGGGCGATGAACTTGGCCTCGGTGAGGCCGGGGAGTTGTGCGTTAAAGGCCCGCAAGTGATGAAGGGCTACTGGCAACGGCCTGACGCAACCGCCGAAACGCTTGATAGCGAGGGCTGGTTGAAAACCGGTGATATTGCCGTGATCGAGCCCAGCGGCTTCGTGCGCATCGTCGACCGCAAGAAGGACATGATCATCGTGTCGGGCTTCAATGTGTACCCCAATGAAGTTGAAGATGTGGTGATGGCCCATCCGCAGGTGCTTAATTGCGCGGCCATTGGCGTGCCGGACGACCGTACCGGCGAAGCTGTGCGGCTGTTCGTGGTTTCTCGCGAGGGGGCGCTGGATGTGCCTGCGCTCAGCGCATGGTGCCGGGAGAACCTCGCCGCATATAAAGTGCCCCGCCAGATCGTGGTACGCGACAGCCTGCCGATGACGCCCGTCGGGAAAATCCTGCGCCGTGCCCTCCGCGACGAAGCCCCCGCAGCGGCGCCTGAAGCCACCGCAGCCCAGAACGTTTAGGGTAATTACTCTAAACGTGACCGAAATTTCATATTCGGTTTTGAATATGACCTTGGAGCCCGGTCGGGCTCTAGGCGGTCTTTAGCAAAGCTGATAATCTCGGCCCGCTTTTCACCATATCTATAAAAACCGCATCGAATGCGGTGATCTCGCTGCACGAGGAGCAGGGTTCCCATGGCCGACAATTTCTGGACAGACAAGTACCCGCCGGGGATCCCCGCCGAGATCGATCCAGACGCATACCCGAACATTCAGGCGGTGCTCCAGCAGTCGTGCCGGCGGTTCGCCGACAAGCCGGCGTTCAGCAACCTGGGCAAAACCCTTACCTATGGCGAGTTGTATGAGCTGTCCGGTGCCTTCGCGGCCTGGTTGCAGCAGCATACCGACCTGGTGCCCGGTGACCGTATCGCCGTGCAGCTGCCCAACGTGCTGCAGTATCCCGTAGCGGTATTCGGCGCCATCCGCGCCGGGTTGATCGTGGTGAACACCAACCCGCTGTATACCACCCGCGAGATGGAACATCAGTTCAAGGACTCCGGTGCCAAGGCGCTTGTGTGCCTGGCCAACATGGCGCATCTGGCGCAGGCCGTTGTGCCAAAAACGTCCGTGCGCCATGTGATCGTCACCGAGGTCGCCGACCTGCTGCCGCCGCTCAAGCGCCTGCTGGTGAACAGTGTGGTGCGGTATGTGAAGAAAATGGTGCCGGCGTATCACATTCCTGGCGCCACACGCTTCAATCAAGCCCTGGCGCTGGGCCGGGGTGTGGCGGTACGCGAGGCGTCCCCGGCCAGTGAAGACGTGGCCGTGCTGCAGTACACCGGCGGTACCACGGGCGTGGCCAAGGGCGCGATGCTCACCCACCGCAACTTGGTGGCCAACATGCTGCAGTGCAAGGCATTGATGGGTTCGAACCTGGCCGAGGGCAGCGAGGTGTTGATCACGCCGCTGCCGCTCTACCACATCTATGCCTTTACCTTCCATTGCATGGCCATGATGCTGATGGGCAACCACAACATCCTGATCAGCAACCCTCGCGACCTGTCGGCCATGGTCAAGGAGCTGGGCAAGTGGAAGTTCAGCGGTTTCGTAGGGCTCAACACCCTCTTCGTTGCCCTGTGCAATAACGCGGATTTCCGCCGGCTCGATTTTTCCACGCTCAAGCTCACCCTTTCTGGCGGCATGGCCCTGCAAGCCGCTGTAGCCGAACGCTGGAGTGAAGTGACGGGCTGTTCCATCTGCGAAGGCTATGGCATGACCGAAACCAGCCCCGTGGCCACGGTGAACCCCAAGCAGGCCGTGCAGATCGGTACGATCGGCATCCCGGTGCCGTCCACGTTGTGCCGGGTAACCGACGACGAAGGCCGCGAACTGGGCTTCGGCGAAACGGGCGAGCTCTGCGTGAAGGGCCCTCAGGTGATGAAGGGTTACTGGGAGCGACCTGACGCAACCGCGGAAATCCTCGACGCCGACGGTTGGCTCAAAACCGGCGACATCGCCGTGATCCAGCCGGACGGCTACCTGCGCATCGTCGATCGCAAGAAGGACATGATTCTGGTATCAGGCTTCAACGTGTACCCCAACGAACTGGAAGATGTGCTCGTGACCTTGCCGGGCGTGCTGCAATGCGCGGCTATCGGCATCCCGGATGAGAAGTCCGGCGAGGCGATCAAGGTGTTCGTGGTGGTCAAGCCCGGCATGACCCTCACCCGCGATCAGGTGCTGGACCACATGCGCGCCAACATAACCGGCTACAAGGTGCCCAAGGCTGTGGAATTCCGCGACACCTTGCCTACCACCAACGTGGGCAAAATCCTGCGCCGGGAACTGCGAGACGCCGAGCTGAAGAAACTGGGCCTCAAGAAAACTGCTTGAGCTCACGCTGGGCCTGTGGGGCCTGTGGCCCCACACCTTCTCTATCGCAACTTCTCCAGCATCTGGTAATACCACATCCCCGCCGCCAGCAACGGGTTGCCCAGCAACCTGCCGGCGGGCACGCGCACGTGCCGGCACTGGGCAAAGGTGTCGAAGCGCTCGAGAGTGCCGCTCACGGCTTCGGCCATGATCTCGCCCATGATATGGCTGGTGGCGATGCCATGGCCTGAGTACCCTTGGCAATACCACACATTGCTGGACAGCTTGCCCAACTGCGGAATGCGATTGATCACGATGCCCATGGCGCAGCTCCACTGGAAGTCGATCTGTACGCCTTTGAGCTGCGGGAAGGTGCGCTCGATGCATGGGCGCAGCTCGCCGGCGATATCCCGCGAATCCCGCCCGGAATAGTTGGCGCCACCGCCGAACAGCAGGCGGCCATCGGCGGTGAAGCGGTAGTAATCCAGCACAAAGCGGCAGTCATACACCGCCAGGTCTTGGGGGTTGAGTGTACGTGCCAGCTCCCCGAGTGGCGCGGTGGTCACAATGCCGCCCATGGCGGGGAAGATCTTGCCGGCAAGCTTCGCCGGCTCCAGTTTGTGATACACGTCCCCGGCCAATACCACCTGCGCGGCATTGATACGGCCGTTACGGGTAATCACCGCCGGCCGATCCCCGTGTACGATCTCCAGCACCTCGCTGTGCTCGAACACCAGCGCACCCAGGCCATGGGCCGCGCGGGCTTCACCCAGGCACAGGTTGAGCGGGTGCAGGTGCAGGTTGCGGGTGTTTTTCAGCGCGCCGACGTACACGTCGCTTTGCAGGTGGTCGCGCACCCCGGCCTGGTCCAGCAGGGTCACGTCATCCCCCATGCCGCGGGCGCGGGCTTCATCGAAGCTCGCCCGCAATTCGTCCATATGGGCGGGCTTCATGGCGGCATGCAGGTGCCCATGCTTGAGGTCGCACGCGATGGCGTAGCGGCGCACGCGTTCTTCGATGATGGCATGGCCGCGCCAGCGCAACGCCCAGATGAAATCGTCCACGTCATCGCCCAAGTGCACACGCATCTGCTTGCGCATGGCTTCATCACCGGACAGGCTTCCCGTGACCTGCCCACCGTTGCGGCCGCTGGCGCCCCAGCCGATCTTGTTCTGCTCCACGATGGCCACGCGAAAACCGCGCTCGGCCAGCTCCACTGCCGTGGCCACGCCGGTGAAGCCGCCGCCGATGATTGCGATGTCTACCTCATGGCTGCCCTGGCAAACGGGGTAATCGCTTTCCTGGGCAATAGTGGCCGTGTAATACGAAGGGCTTCGAGCTGTCATTTCCATTTCTCCGGATACAGGCTCAGGCCTGGGTCAGATACCAGCGCCAGTCTTGTTCGCTGACTTCAGCCATGAACTGCCGATATTCGGCGCGCTTCACAGCCATATACACCTGCATGAAGCCAGCGCCGAAGGCCTCCCGCGCCCAGGCTGAACCACCCATGGCATCCAGGGCGCTCAACCAGTCGGTAGGCAGCAAGGTGGTTGCCTGTGCATAGCCATTGCCCTGTACGGGCGCGCCGGGGTCCAGTTCCCGGGTTACACCGTCATGGATCGCCGCCAGGATCGCCGCGGCGGCCAGGTAGGGGTTGGCATCCGCGCCGCAGATCCGGTGCTCGATATGTCGAGTGGGCGCAGGGCCGCCGGGTACCCGCAGGCTCACCGTACGGTTGTCCACGCCCCACGTGGGGGCCAGCGGCGCATAGCTGTTGGCCTGGAAGCGGCGGTAGGAGTTGGCATTGGGGCAGAACAGCAACAGGCTGTCGAGCAGGTGTTCCAGCATTCCGCCCAGCGAATGGCGCAGCAAGGGCGTACCTGCTTTATCTTCGCTGGCATACAGGTTGTGGCCCTGGGCATCGGTGAGGCTCACGTGCATGTGCATGCCGGTGCCCGCCAGGTGGTCGAACGGTTTGGCCATGAAGCAGGCTTGCATGCCGTGGCGGTGAGCGATCCCTTTTACCAGGCGCTTGTAGCGCACGGCCTGGTCCATGGCGGCCAGCGCCGGCCCATGCTCCAGAGTGATTTCCACCTGGCCAGGAGCGTATTCGGAAATGGCGGTACGTGCCGGGATGCCTTGCAGCTTGCACGCGGCATAAAGGTCGGCCAGGAACGGCTCGATCTGCTCCAACTCGCGCAGGCCATATACCTGAGTGCTGCGTGGCCGGCCACCATCGGCGTCCAGTGCAGGCTGTGGCCGGCCTTGCGCGTCCCGGCGCTGGTCAAGCAGGTAGAACTCCAGTTCGCAGGCCATCACCGGGTAATAGCCGTCGTTCTGCAAGCCCTCGATCACCTGCGCCAGCACATGACGCGGGTCGGCAACCGTGGCCGGCATGCCGTCTACCGGGTGCAGGCTTACTTGTACCGCTGCGGTGGGCACCTGGCGCCAGGGCAGCCGCACCAGGCTACCGGGCAGGGGATAGGCGCGGCAGTCGATGTCGCCGACCTCCCACACCAGGCCGGAGTTTTCCACGTCGTCGCCATTGAGGGTCAGGCCCAGCATGGTGCTAGGCAGGGGGCGGCCGCTGGCATAGGTCGCCAGCAGCTCCTCGCGGTGCAGCAGCTTGCCGCGGGGCACGCCGTTGGCATCAAGGATAAACAGCTCGAACAGCTCGATATCCGGGTTGTGTTCAAGGAACACCCGGGCCTCTTGCTCGGTTGCAAACATGGCTCGCTCGCTCGCGCCTCATGGGCGCACGTTCAGAAAGCCGCGCCAGGCAGCGCGGGGTTATCAGTTCTGAAGGGCGAGCGCGTCTGGCGGGCGGGCGTGGCGGCAATGCCACAACGCCCAGAAGGCGAGGATCACGTTGAACAGGGGGTTTTCGCCGGGATGGCCGCCACGCTTCGATACCGAAGGGCCAGTGGTAGAGCGGGGGCAGGGCGCGGGCGAAATCATGCACGGATACTCCCATGGCCGCTTCGGTGCCTTAAACGGGTATTCGGCGATCTTTGGTTGCACGCTGGCTAAACATTTCGAACAGGCGCGAAACCGGGGCAAATCTGCGACAATCCTTCGCACATTTATTGCCGTGCCCGCCCGGGCCACACTGATGACCGAACCCACGCCTTCTATCGATACGCTGCTACGTAACCTCGACCACGCCCAGACCGCCGACCGCCACCGGTTGCGGCGCCAGCTGCACGAACTGCGCAAAACGCCCGACGAAACCAAAATGGCCCGCTGGCTGGAGCGCTACCAGGCGTCCTGCGCGGCCGTGGAAGCGCGGCGGGCCAGCGTGCCGAGCATCCGCTACGACGATCAGCTGCCGATCGCCGCCAAGCGCGACGACATCAAGAAGCTGATCGCCGAGCATCAGGTTGTGGTGATCGCGGGCGAAACCGGCTCGGGTAAAACCACGCAGTTACCCAAGATCTGCCTGGAGCTGGGCCGCGGCCAGGCGGGCCTCATCGCTCACACCCAGCCGCGCCGGATCGCCGCGCGCAGCGTGGCCACGCGGGTGGCCGAGGAATTGGGCACGCCCCTCGGCGCGCTGGTGGGCTATCAGGTGCGCTTCGAGGACCAGACAAGCGCCAGCAGCCTGATCAAGCTGATGACCGACGGCATCCTGCTGGCCGAAACCCAGCACGATCGCTATCTGGAACGCTACGACACCATCATCGTGGACGAGGCCCACGAGCGCAGCCTGAACATCGACTTCCTGCTCGGTTACCTGAAAACCCTGCTGCCCCGGCGCCCGGACCTGAAGGTGATCATCACCTCGGCGACCATCGACCTGGAGCGGTTCTCGCAACACTTCGACGGCGCTCCGGTAATCGAGGTGTCCGGGCGGACCTTCCCGGTGGACGTGTGGTATCGGCCTTTGGTAGGCGAGCAGGACGAAGACGGCAACGCGGTGGAGGAAGACCTCAGCATTGACCAGGGCATCCTGGCCACGCTGGAAGAATTCGCCGAGCTTGAGCGACAGGAGCGCAAGAGCCCAGGCGATGTGCTGGTGTTCCTGCCTGGCGAGCGCGAGATTCGCGACGCGGCCGAATACCTGCGCAGGGCACAGCTGCGACATACCGAGATTCTGCCCCTGTACGCGCGGCTATCGCCGGCCGAGCAGCAGCGCATTTTCCAGTCGCACCCGGGCAGGCGCGTGGTGTTAGCCACCAACGTGGCGGAAACCTCGCTCACCGTCCCCGGCATTCGCTACGTGATCGACAGCGGCACCGCGCGGATCAGCCGCTACAGCTACCGCGCCAAGGTGCAGCGCCTGCCCATCGAAGCGGTGTCCCAGGCCAGCGCCAACCAGCGCAAGGGCCGTTGCGGCCGGGTAGAGCCAGGCCTGTGCGTGCGGTTGTACAGCGAAGAAGACTTCAACGCCCGGCCGGCGTTTACCGACCCGGAAATCCTGCGTACCAACCTGGCCGCGGTGATCCTGCAGATGCTGCACCTGCGCCTTGGCGCGATCGATGCCTTCCCGTTCATCGAGCCGCCAGATGGCAAGGCGGTGAGCGATGGCTTCAACCTGCTGCAGGAGCTACGCGCAGTAAGCCGCGAAAACCAGCTCACCCCGCTGGGCCGGCAACTGGCGCGGCTGCCGGTGGACCCGCGCCTGGGGCGCATGCTGCTTGAAGGCGCGCAGCAGGGTAGCCTGGCTGAAGTGCTGATCGTGGCCAGCGCGCTCTCGGTGCAAGACCCCCGCGAGCGGCCGCCGGAGCGCCAGCAGGCGGCCGACCAGGCGCACGCGCAGTGGAAAGACGTGGACTCGGATTTCGCCGGGCTGGTCAACCTGTGGAACGGTTTCGAGGAACAACGCCAGGCGTTGGGCTCCAACCCGCTGCGCAACTGGTGTCGCAAAAACTTCCTCAATTACCTGCGCCTTCGCGAATGGCGAGATGCGCACCGCCAGCTGTCGCTTATCTGCCGCGAGCTGCAACTGCCAGTCAACCCGGAGCCCGCAGATTACGCCAAGCTGCACCGGGCCATCCTTTCGGGCCTGTTGAGCCAGGTGGGGCAGAAAACGGAAGAGGGCGACTACCTCGGCGCACGGCAGCGGCGGTTCTGGGTTCACCCCTCCAGCGGCATAGGCCGCAAGCGCCCGCAATGGCTGATGGCCGCCGAATTGGTAGAAACCACCAAGTTGTATGCCCGCGTGGTGGCCAAGATCGACAACCAGTGGCTGGAGCCGCTGGCCGAACACCTGATCAAGCGCAACCATTTCGAGCCCCATTGGGAGAAGAAGCGCGGCCAGGTGGTGGCCTTCGAGCAACTGACCCTGTACGGGTTGATCATCGTCGGCCGCCGCCCGGTGCACTTCGGGCCTATCGACCCGGTGGCGTCCCGCGAGCTGTTTATCCGCGAAGGGCTGGTGCGTGGGGAGATTCAGTCCCGTGCCCGCTGCCTGAGCGCCAACCGGGCCTTGCTCGAACGGCTCGATGAGCTGGAGGCCAAGGCGCGGCGGCGAGACATCCTCGCCGATGAAGAAACCCTCTACGGCTTCTACGAGGCGCGGCTGCCGGAAAACATTCATCAGACCGCCACGTTCGACAGCTGGTACCGCACCGAAAGCCAGAAAAACCCCGACCTACTGATCATGCGTGAGGAAGACGTGCTGGCGCGGGAGGCCAGTGAGGTCACCGCGGCGCTGTACCCCGATACGCTCAAGGTGGGCGACCTGGCGCTGCCGCTCAGCTATCACTTCGAGCCCGGCAACCCTCGCGACGGCGTAACGCTGCGGGTGCCCGCGCCCTTGCTCTCCACCTTGCCCGCCGAGCGGCTGGCCTGGCTGGTGCCTGGCTTGATCGAGGCTCGTTGCGTGGCGTTGGTGCGAAACCTGCCCAAGGCAGTGCGCAAGAACTTCGTGCCGGTGCCGGACTTCGTCAAGGCGGCGCTGGCCCGTATGGTGTTCGGCCAGGGTGCGCTGCACCAGGCGCTGGGCGCCGAACTCACCCGCATGACCGGCGCAAGGGTGAATGAAGACGATTGGGCCGAGGCCGAGCGCCAGCTCGAAGGGCACCTACGGATGAACCTGGAGGTGGTGGACGCCAACGGCAAGTTCCTCGGTGAGGGGCGCGACCTCGATGCGCTCATGGCACGCTTCGCCGAAGCCGGGCAAGCGGCGCTGGCCATGCCGGCCGCCGCCCGTGAGCCTGGCCCGGTGCAACCCAAGGCCTTCGCCACGGTAGCCGAAACCGCGCGGCACAGCGTGGCAGGCCTGCAATTGACTGTGTACCCCGCGCTGGTGGAAGAGCAGGGTGAAGTGCGCGAAGGGCGCTTCTCCACCGCCGCCGAAGCCGATTACCAACACCGCCGGGCCTTGCAGCGCTTGCTGTTGCAGCAGTTGTCGGAGCCTGCGCGGTTCCTGCGTTCCAAGCTGCCCGGGCAAACCCAGATGGGCCTGCTGTACCGTGACCTGGGCCGTATCGAAGCGCTGGTGGAAGACATCCTGTTAGCCAGCCTGGACAGCTGTGTGCTGGAAGGCGAGGCGACCTTGCCACGCGACGGCGCCGGGCTGGCCAGCCTGGCCGAACGCAAACGCGGCGGTTGGACGGAGCATGCCGAACGGCTGTCCCGGCTGGTGCTGGAAATCCTTACCCTCTGGCACGGGCTGCAGAAGCGCTTCAAGGGCCGGATAGACCTCGCCCAGGCCGTGGCGCTGAACGACATCAAGCAACAGCTGGCGGGGCTGGTCTATGCTGGTTTTGTGAGGGAAACGCCAGCGCAGTGGCTCAGGGAGTTGCCGCGCTACCTCAGGGCGATCGAGCTGCGCTTGGACAAGATCGGTGCCCAGGTGCAACGCGATCGGGTATGGAGCGGGGAGCTGAGCACGCTGTGGGCGCAGTATCAGGCCCGCGCCGCCAAGCATGCCCAGGAAGGCAAGCGCGACCCTGAACTGGTGACGTACCGCTGGTGGCTTGAGGAGTACCGAGTGTCGCTCTTCGCTCAACAGTTGGGAACGAAGGTACCTGTATCCGACAAGCGCCTGGCCAAGCAATGGGCAATGGTGGAGGCCTGAGGCAAGCGGGCACGTTCGTTCCAGATATGGCAAAATTGCCGGTCATTGCCTGATCAGGCGCCCATTATTCAGAGGAACGAACGTGCATAACGTCGTTATCAGTGGCACCGGGTTGTTCACGCCGCCCCAGAGCATCACCAACGAAGAATTGGTGGAGTCCTTCAATACCTGGGTACACCAGCACAATGCCGCCCATGCCGAGGCGATCGCCCGGGGCGAGCAGGAAGCGCTGGCTGAATCCAACGCCGCGTTCATCGAGAAGGCTTCGGGCATCAAAAGCCGCTATGTGATGGACAAGGCCGGTATCCTCGATCCGCAGCGAATGGTGCCCCGGTTGCCTGAACGCAGCAACGACGAGCCGTCGATCCTCTGTGAAATGGCGGTGGCCGCCGCGCGCCAGGCCCTCGAACGCGCAGGGCGCACCGCGGCGGACGTGGACGCGGTGATCGTGGCGTGTTCCAACCTGCAGCGCCCTTATCCAGCCGTGGCTATCGAGGTGCAGCAGGCCTTGGGCATTCAGGGCTTCGGCTTCGACATGAACGTGGCGTGCTCTTCGGCCACCTTCGGTATTCAAACAGCCTGCAACGCCGTGCAACTTGGCCAGGCCCGCGCGGTGCTGGTGGTGGACCCGGAAATCTGTACCGGCCACCTGAACTTCCGCGACCGCGACAGCCACTTCATTTTTGGTGACGCCGCCACGGCAGTGCTGGTGGAGCGTGCCGACCTGGCCACCTCGCCGTATCAGTTCGAAGTGCTCAGCACCAAGCTGCTGACCCAGTTCTCCAACAACATCCGCAACAACTTCGGCTTCCTCAACCGCGCCGAGGCGGAAGGCGTGGGCGCGGACGACAAGCTGTTCGTGCAGGAAGGTCGCAAGGTATTCCGCGAAGTGTGCCCGATGGTGGCCGAACTGATCGGCAAGCACCTGGAAGAGAACGACATCGAGGTAAGCAAGGTGTCGCGCTTCTGGCTGCACCAGGCCAACCTGAGCATGAACCACCTGATCGTGAAGAAGCTGCTGGGCCGTGACGCCAGCCCGGAAGAAGCACCGGTGATTCTCGATACCTACGCCAACACCAGCTCGGCCGGTTCGGTGATTGCCTTGCACAAGCACCAGGATGATCTGCCCAGCGGCGCCCTCGGCGTACTGAGCTCGTTCGGGGCAGGGTATTCGATCGGTAGCGTGATTCTGCGCAAGCGGTGATGGAACGGTTCGCGGGCCCAGCCCGCTCCTACTGGGGGTGTAGGAGCGGGCTGGGCCCACGAACTTGTTACAACCGCATCAGAACTTCGCTTCGAGGTCCACTTGCAGGGTGTCTACATCGGCGTTGGTCTTGTTCGCCACGTAGGTGTCAGACTCTGCCATGAAGTACGTTGCACCTAGGGCAAAGTTTTTGTCGATGTCATACGACACTTTCAGCTTGTGACCACGAGCGCCTGTGTAGCCGCCGCCGAAGTCCGAGTCGGTGAACGCACCCACAACGGCGTTACGCTGAACGTCGCGGTAGTTGTAGTCCAGGCCCCATTTGTCGAACAGTTTCGTCTTGGCACCGGCCAGCCAGGCGGTGTCCTGGTCGTTCACGGCGTCCGCGTTCTTCACGTACTGGCCATACACCGCCAGCGGGATCGGCAAGCCCGAGATGTCCATCTGAGCGAAGCCTTCATACAGCTTGAACTGCTGTTGTTGGCCAGCGGTGTTACCGTTCACGGACAGGGTGGTGGTGTCTTCGTCACCGTCAAAGCCGTATACGCTGCCGCCCACGGTGAGCTTGAGGTTGTCGGTCACACCGAAGCGGCCACCCAGCTGACCGGCGTACATCTTCAGGTCGTGGCGGAATTGCACGCCTTCGCCGTCAACGTTGTCCTTCAGGTTGTAATAGCCCGCGCTGCCGAACAGCTCGGACTTGCTGCCAATGGCGTGTTTGTACGTAGCGGTAACGCCTTCGGGGTTGATGTCGCCGTCCCAGATCACGTCGCCCATGTTCACCCATGGCTGGGCCATCTTGCCGCCGATCAGGTGCAGGTTGGGCAGGGCAGTGGGGTGATAATCCAGGTAGGCCAGGTCAACCCAGGAGCTCTTCTTCACAAAGTAGTTGTCCAGGTTTTCGTTGGTAGAGCGGGCATCGTTGCTGCTGCCGGTGGCCAGGCGGATGCCAGCGTCCACTTGCGGGTTGATTTCGCTGTACACACCAAAGCGGGCGCGCACGCGCTGGCGGTCGGTGTCCTTGCCGCTGTTGCTGGCAGCGCCGTCGGTGTTCTGGTCTTCGTAGCGCAGGCGAACATCACCTTTGATCTGGGTTTTCGCCGCCCAGGCCACTTTTTGTTCGAAGGCTGACAATTCCTGTTTCTTGGATTCCTGCGCCGCAGCCACCTGCTGGGCTTGCGCCTGCTTGTCGCGCGCCAGTTCGCCCTGAAGGTCGGCATACTGGGCAGCGTTGATCGAACCGTTGGCGCGAAGTATCTCCAGCAGCTTCTCATCAACGGCAGCACTTGCGGGCAGGCTGGTGGCCAGCAACATGGCCGCGCAAACGCCGGCTCCGGTTCGTGTTGAAACAAGACGCATAGGTTTCTCCCTGGTTAAAGGCGGGATGCGGTTCACCCCAATTCAGGTCCGGAAGGACTGCACCGCGGGGTTACGCACTGGGCTCCCCGTCTTTGAAAATTGGCGCAAGTATTGCGGCCGAATGTGACAGGCGAGTGGCGCCAACATGGCAGAATGATGACAAGCGCAGCGGCGCCGAAGGCTCTAGCACAAGGGTTGTGCGTCAGGCAAGGGCAAAGTGCCGCTATTGCGCGGCTTGCCGCCGGTAGGGCTTCACTGGGAATGCGCAGGGCTTTTACGCAATACTCGGCGCAACAGGCCGTGGGGGAGAGGGTTATGACAGTACAGATCGCTAGCAGCCTGGAACAAGTCTCGGCTGCGGCGTGGGATGGCTTGCTGACAGGCGCCCAGCCGTTCTTGCGGCACGCCTTTCTCAGCAGCCTGGAAGCGAGCGGCAGTGTAGGCCCGGGAACCGGCTGGCGAGCCGAGCATTTGCTGCTGTGGGAAGGGGAGCACTTGCGCGCCGCGTTACCCGCTTACCGCAAAAGCCACTCCTATGGTGAATACGTATTCGATCACGGCTGGGCCGACGCCTGTCGCCGCGCCGGGCTTGCGTACTATCCCAAGCTGCTCTGCGCGGTGCCGTTCAGCCCGGTGACCGGCCCCCGCCTGCTGGCTCGACACCTTGAACATGGCGTGGAGCTGCTGCAGGCCCTGCCCGAGTATCTGGCTACCAGCGGCTATTCCGGCGCGCATGTGAACTTCACCGAGCCTGGCCTGGATGCCTGCATCGCCCAAGAGCCGGGCTGGCTGGAGCGGCTAGGCTGCCAATATCACTGGCATAACCGTGGCTATCGGGACTTTCAGGATTTTCTCGATACCCTCAGCTCCCGCAAGCGCAAGCAGATGCGCAAGGAGCGCGAGCAGGTAGCGGCCCAGGGCTTCGAATTCGAATGGCTGGAGGGTGGCCAGCTAAGCGAGGCGCACTGGGACTTTGTCTATGCCTGCTACGCCAATACCTACGAGGTAAGGGGCCAGGCGCCCTATCTGGAACGGGCCTTCTTCAGCCTGTTGGCCGAGCGTATGCCGCAGGCCATCCGTGTGGTGTTCGCGCATCAGGGTGGGCGCCCGGTGGCCATGGCGTTCTGTCTGGTCGATGAACACACCTTGTATGGGCGCTATTGGGGTTGCCTGGCCGAGTTTGATCGGCTGCATTTCGAAACCTGTTTCTATCAAGGCATGGACCAGGCCATCGCCATGGGGCTGGCGCGTTTCGATGCCGGGGCGCAGGGCGAGCACAAGCTGATCCGGGGGTTCGAGCCGGTGATCACCCGCTCCTGGCATTACCTGTTGCACCCGGGTTTACGGGCGGCGGTCGGTGAGTTCCTCGAGCGGGAGCGCGAAGGGGTCGCGCAATACGCAATAGAGGCGCGTGAAGCCCTGCCGTATCGGCAAGGCTGAAATCATTTGCCCAGCTGGGTGGCGAACTGCGAGACCGCACTCACCACTTTCTGCGCCCCGTCCTGAATCTCCACAATCACGTTACCTGCCTGGCCGGCCAGCGCGAGCCCGTCCTGTGCCTGTTGCTTGCCTGTCGCGATCACGGTCACCGCGTCCGAGGCCAGCTTCTGGTTCTTTTGCACCACGCTGGCGATTTCTGCGGTGGCCTGGGTAGTGCGTGAGGCCAATTGGCGAACCTCATCGGCCACTACGGCAAAACCACGGCCCTGCTCGCCGGCCCGGGCGGCTTCGATCGCGGCGTTCAGCGCCAGCAGGTTGGTTTGCTCGGCAATGCCGCTGATTGTCTTGATGATGGTGCTGATGATCTGACTCTGCTGGTCGAGCGCCTCGATGCCTTCTGCCGCCTCTTGCATGTGCCGGGCAAGGTCACGCATCACCGCAACGGTCTGCTGAACCACATCGGCGCCGCGATGAGCGCTGGTGTCGGTCTGCACCGACGTGCTGTAGGCGATATTGGCGGCATCCGCCACGGCTTTCTCACGGTTCACCTGATCGGTGATCACGGTGGCGAACTTCACCACTTTAACCAGCCGGTCGTTGGCATCGAGTACCGGGTTATAGGACGCTTCCAGCCACACGGGCCGCCCATGGCTATCGACTCGCTCGAAACGGCTGGCTACATACTCGCCCCGGCGCAGCTGTTCCCAGAACGCGTGATAGCGGGGTGAGTTCACTTCTTCAGCGGTACAGAACAGCCGGTGGTGTTTGCCCTTGATCTGCTCCAGGCGGTAGCCCATGCCTTGGAGAAAGCGGTCATTGGCGGTGAGGACGTTCCCTTGGAGGTCGAATTCGATCACTGCGGTGGACCGCAGCAGCGCTTTGATCACGCCTTCCTGTTCACGGGAGGTTTCGATGGTGCGGGTGAGGTCGTTGGCGTAGAGCTTGAAACCGGTGAGTACGCCTTCGCCCGTCCTGAACGGAATCATCAGCGCGCGCAGCCAGGCTTCCCTTCCATCACGGCGCAGCAGGCGCAACGCGCCGCTGAAGTGCTCGCCACGTTGCAGTGCCTGCCGAGCGCGCAGGTGGAAATCATCGCGCTTCACATGGTCGGGCACGATCTCTTCCAGCGCCTTGCCGATAAGGTCCTGGCGACGGTAGAGCATCTCCGCTTCGAAGTTCGCATTCACGTGCTCGATGCGGCCGTGTGGGTCAATGCGGATAATGATCATGTCGGCATCCAGGCCGTCTCTGATCTGCTGAACCGACGCGACTTCCTCGCGCAAGGCTGCCAATTCTGTTTTCAGTCCTTTATTGAACATTGGGCGCACCTGACCGTAGCTGGAAGAAAGATGTCAGGGCATCGGCACGGGATCCACGTGCTTTAGATTTTTTCGCATGGGCCGACCGAAGGGCCGGCCGGATTACGCGGGGGTGGGCAGGTTGAAGGTGAACAAGGTGCCCTGCTCGGCGCTGGAGGTGGCCTGAAGCGTACCGCCATGGGCAACAGCGATCTGGTAAGCGATGTACAGGCCCAGGCCCAGGCCATTGCCGGGGCGGTTGCTGCCCCGGCGGGAAAACGGCCGGAACAGCTGCGCCAGCACCTGGCTGTCCAACGGCACGCCCCTATTGTTCACGCTGATGCGCAGGCCTTGAGCGTCGCGGGTGGCGGTGACCGTCACCGGCGTGTCCTGTGCGCCGTGCAGCAATGCATTGCTCACCAGGTTGGAGACCAGCTGGGTAACGCGCTCACGGTCACAATAAACGCCATCTACCGCATCGATTTCCAGCTGCACCACGCGCTGAGGATGAATGCCTTGAAGTTCGGCCACTACCTGGCGGAGCGCATCGGCCAGGTCCGGGCACGGCTCAAGCTTCACGGTAATCCCGCCGCCCAGGCGTGCCCGGGCGAAGTCCAGAACGTCCTCCACAAGGCGCGCAGCCCGCTGCCCGCTGGACTTGATGTGTTCGATGATATTACGGGCGCGGTCATCCGGTGCCCGCCGCAGCAACAGCTCGGTACCGGCGTTGATCGCGAACAGAGGGTTGCGCAAGTCGTGCCCCAGCACCGCGATGAACTGCTCCCGCAGTTCGGCGGTTTCCTGTTCGTCCGAGAGGGCTCGCTCGGTGCGCCGTTGATGCCCCTCGGCCTCGATCATCACCGTCAGCAGCCTGGCGAAGGATTCGATCATGGCCGGGGCGGTGCTATGGCGAAGCGCAACCGGCAAGGGATCGAAGGCGCAGATAGTGCCGAACAGCGTGCCGTTCGCAAGGAACATGGGCACGGATACATAGCTTTCGAAGCGATACAGGCGGGGCGTGTGGTGGTCACAGAAATCGGGATCGGTACTGGCATGGTCGATCACGATGGTGCGGTGGCTGCTGCGGATCTCATCGCACAGCGTGGTATTGAGCGGCAACTCGTCGCCCGGGGCCAGCCCGAAGCCAAGCCGGTCATCCACCGCACATGCGGTCCAATGGGTGTCAGTTACCCGCGCCACGGCGGCAAAACGCAGGCCGGTGGTCTCGCATACCACGCGCAGCATTGCCGGTACTGCCTGTATGCGCCCGATCAGGGCGACATCTTCATTGATGCTGGTCGCCATGGGCCACTGCTCAAAAACGTTCGATGGCACAGTGTAACCATGCCGCCAGGGTTTGTAAGCAGCACCGGTTCAACGGCGCCTAGCGGGCATTGGCGCGGCCGGGCAGGGCAGCTTCGCTCTGCTGCCGGAGCAGCGCTTCCAGTGCCGCCTTGTCGATGGGGCGGCTGAGGAAATACCCCTGCACTTCGTGGCATTTGTCGGAGGTCAGTACGTCGAGCTGCTGCTCGGTTTCCACGCCCTCGGCGGTCACGGTCATGCCCATGGCCTTGCCCAGGCTGATGATCGCGCGCACCACGGCGCGGTCGCCTTCTGCCGCGTTGCTGCCATTGAGCGCGGCAATGAACCGGCGATCGATCTTGATGCTGTCGAATGGATAAGCCCGCAGGTAGCCCAGTGACGAATAGCCGGTGCCGAAATCGTCCATGTTCAGTTTCACTCCAAGCTCCTTGAGGGCCATCATGGTGGCCAGGGCATTGTCGACGGCCGTGAGCATCACGTTCTCGGTGATCTCCAGCTCCAGCCGCTGTGCCGGCAAGCCCGTGGCGATCAAGGTTTCCCGAACATCCTTGACCACATCGCTGCGGGCAAACTGCGCCGGCGACAGGTTGACCGACACAATCAAGGGCTGCGGCCATTTGCAGGCCGTCTGGCAGGCTTCGAGCAGCACCCAGCGGCCCAGGGGCACGATCAGCTCGGACTGCTCCGCCAGGGGAATGAACGTATCGGGGCCGATCAGCCCATCGATGGGATGGTCCCAGCGCACCAGGGCTTCTACTGAAACAATCGCCAGGCCGTTGACCTGATAGCGCGGCTGATAATGCAGTACGAACTCCTTGTTACGTATCGCCAGGCGAAGCTCACTTTCCAGGCGGCGGCGGTGCTGGATCTGCTCGCTCATTTGCTCGGAATAGTAACGCCAGGTGCTTTTGCCCTCGGCCTTGGCTTCGTAGAGGGCGATGTCGGCGCAGCGAATCAGCTCCTGGCTGTCGTAGCCCTGCAGGCGGCTTTGTGCGATACCCAGGCTGGCCCCTACGTGCAGGCTGTGTTCGCCATAGCTCACAGGTTGTTGAAGGCTTTCCACCAAGCGCTGGCAGAAGCGGTCGATCTCGAAGCGGTTTTCCGGGCCGCAAAGGATCAGCACAAACTCGTCCCCGCCCAGGCGTGCCACCAGGTCCAGGTCCCGGGTACAGGCCTTGAGCCGCTTGGCAATTTCCCTGAGTACCACGTCGCCGGCAGGGTGCCCAAGGCTGTCGTTGATGGGTTTGAAGTTGTCCAGATCAATCAGGATGAGGGTCAGGGGAGGGCCCTCATGGCGTGTGCCCAGGGCCTCTTCAAGGTAACCTCCCAGCAGGTTGCGATTGGGTAACCCGGTAAGCGCATCATGCATGGAGAGGTGCTGAATCTGCGCGTGTGCGGCCACTTCCTCCGTGATGTCGTTGGCTGTACCGCGAAAGCCGAGCACCTGGCCGCCTTCGAGGATCGGCCGCGCCGATACGCGGCAATGGCGGCGGTCGTTGTTGTTGTCCCGATAGGCACAGCGCAGGTTGGGCGGGTTGTGCGGGTGTTCAGGCAGGGAGGCCAGCCATGGCCCGATGGGCGTGGTGTCGCAGCTGAGCAACTGGTCGATCGGCACCCCCATCCAGGCCTCTACACTGTAGCCGGTCACCTCGGCAAAGCGGCCAGACAAGTACGTCAGCCGGCCCCGGCTGTCGGCCTCCCAGATCCAGTCCGAAGCGGCCTCGGCCACCGCGCGGAAGCGTTCCTCGCTGGCGGCCAGCGCCCGGTGACTGGCACGCAGGCCCCGAACGTGCTCGTCAATGTGCCGGGACGCACGAATCGCGAAGTAAAAGAAGTACGCCAACAGCAGCGTGAGGATGACGCCAATGGTCAACAGCGCCGGCAGCACACTCCATAACAGCTCTCGGCCAGGTTCGGCCTGGGCCCAGGTCAGGTAGAAGCCGGTGTGGTCCAGTTGCATGCTCGCGCGCTTGCCGGGCTGGCGATCGACGGTCAGGTTTTTCAGGCCAAAGCTTTCGCCCAGCAAGGCAAGCTTTTCAGGCGTCAGTTGGTCAACGAGCACCAGTACAGGCAGCTGCCGCAGATCCAGGCCCGCTTTAGGGCTGTCAGGTTGGATCGCCGCGGCCACCAATAATGCCGGCCAGCCATTGAGTAGCACATATCGGCTGATGCCTTCCCGGCGAGGCGCCGCATCCAGAGCGGCGTCCACGATGTCGGCCTGGCGTGTATCAATGAACGACGCGAACGGGGCTTCGCTCGGCTGGCCTTTGTACAGCGCATAGCGCGTGGCGCGCCGGTCGATCACGAACACCCCTTCATAACCGGAGGTGCTGTACAGCGCGCTGCCCATGTTGCGCTCATCGAATGCCCAGGCGCGGTTCAATGGGCCGGCCGCGAGTTGTTCGTAGGCGGTATCCCAGATCGCATTGGTCAGCACCATGGCCATGTTGGTGGCAAGGCGGGATTCCAGGGCTTTTTCGGTGAAGAACTGGCTCTCCTGAACATCGGCGGCATCCAGCCGCCGGGCCAGGGTGAACAGGGTTATCAACGCAGCGGCGAAGATCACCGCGAAGATCGCACCCACGATCAGCAAAAATCGCCGGGTACGCATGAACTGGGGCTGAGGGCTGACCACGGACGCGTTGGTTTCCATTTTTCGGCCGTTTCCTTTTACAGAGCCGTGGGCGCTCACCGGCTGGCCGATGTGAGCGACCGTTCTTCCTTTGGTATAGAAGGCGAGGTGAGCCTGCGCGCGCAAGGTTCGTAGTTATCTCGACGCAGCGTTGCGCATAGAGGTTCCCGGTAAAACCGACCGACTGTCCGGCCGCCCGGCTTTGGCTACGGGGTGCATGGGTGCGCTGGCCAGGCGGGGTCTGTATGCTCGGGTCAAGCTGGCCCAGCCCCGTACGGAGGCCAAATGAAGTCAATCCTTGTGACCGGAGCGCTATTACTGATGGCACTGCCCCCCCTGAATGCCAGTGAAGACGACCGACTACTGCCGCGTTCACGCTGGGAGGACGGCCGGTACCAGAACCTGACCGTGCTCCCGCGGGACGGCGTATGGAAAAAAGTGCGGATCGGGTTCAAGTACCTG
This sequence comes from Pseudomonas sp. 3MAES_34.3B, assembly GCF_058145875.1. NCBI lineage: Bacteria > Pseudomonadati > Pseudomonadota > Gammaproteobacteria > Pseudomonadales > Pseudomonadaceae > Pseudomonas > Pseudomonas sp. 3MAES_34.3B. The sequence goes on from NZ_CM176960.1 coordinate 1,244,728, forward strand.
CTGTTACGCAAGCCCCCCGAAACCCGCCCGACTGCGCCACTGCCCGTGCAGGCGTTGTCTCGCCAGGCACTGCTCGACGCGCCGGACAACAGCCTGTGGCGCCTGGGCCATTCGACGATGCTGTTCAAGAGCCACGGTGATTTCTTCCTCACCGACCCGGTGTTTTCCGAGCGGGCCTCGCCGGTACAGTGGGCCGGGCCGAAGCGCTTTCACGAACCGCCGATCGCATTGGCCGAGTTGCCGCCGCTCAAGGCAGTGATCCTGTCCCATAACCACTACGACCATCTGGACCACGCCAGCGTGATGGCGTTGGCAGCTACGACCGAGCAGTTTCTGGCGCCTTTGGGCGTAGGTGACACGCTGGTGGAGTGGGGCGTGCCAAAGGCCAAGGTGCGGCAGCTGGACTGGTGGGAAGAAACCGAAGTGGCGGGGGTTCGTTTTGCCGCCACGCCAGCCCAGCACTTTTCCGGTCGCGGGCTGTTCGACAGCAACCAGACGCTGTGGGCGTCATGGGTGGTGATAGCCCCGCAGTGGCGGCTGTTCTTCAGTGGAGACTCAGGCTATTTCGATGGCTTCAAGCGGATCGGCGAGCGCTATGGGCCTTTCGATGTGGCACTGGTGGAAACCGGTGCCTATAACGTCGCCTGGCCAAACGTGCACATGCAGCCAGAAGAAAGCCTCAAGGCGTGCCAGGACGTTGGGGGGCGCTGGATGGTGCCGATTCACAACGGGACCTTCGACCTGTCGATCCATCCATGGCAGGAGCCTTTCGAGCGCATCACTCGCCTGGCCGATGCTGCGGGGGTGCCATTGGCGACCCCCCGGTTGGGCGAGCGTCTCGACATGCTCCGCCCTCAACGTGGCACCCCATGGTGGCGTGAAGCCGAGCCGGTGAACTCGCCGGAGGCCGGAGTGAACGCCGCCCAGCACCCGTGATCACTTCCCTGGCGAGCTGGAGGCGTCGCTACGGATCTGAGCGTGGCTGATCAACGCGAAGATGAAGCTGCCACCGATAATATTGCCGGCCAGGGTCGGGCCGGCGAAGCCCAGCCAGAACTCGCTCCAGGGCAGTTCGCCGGCCCACACCAGGTAAGACACCTCGGCGGCGCCTACCACGATGTGGGTGAAATCGCCGAGCGCCATGAGGTAGGTGATCATCACGATGATCCAGATCCGCGCGTTGTCGAGCGCGGCGATCATCCACACCATGGTAGCGATCATCCAGCCTGAGATGATCCCTTTGGAGAACATCTGCCCGGGCGCGTTTTCCATGACCTTGCGGCCGATGTCGAGGAAAGCCGCATCGGTGCTTGCATCGAAAATCGGCAGCCGCAGCATCACCCACGACACCAGCAAAGTGCCGATAAGGTTGCCGCCCAGTACCACCCCCCACAGCCGTAACAGCCGGCCGGCGTTGGCCAGGGTGGGGTGGGTCATTACCGGGAGTACGGCGGTAAGGGTGTTTTCGGTGAACAGCTGTTGCCGCGCCAGAATCACCGCCAGGAACCCCGCCGAATAGCCGAAGCTGGCGATCACATGGCTGGGGTCGCCGTCAGGCAACCGGGCGTTGAGCAGCCCCATGGCCATCAGTGACAGGCCCATGGTGAGCCCTGCCGCCAAGGCCGACCAGAACAGTGCCGCTACGCTGCGCTCCAGTTCATGGTCGCCCTGGCTGCGGATGATCTCGTGAAGTACCGCTGGGCGAGGCGGGGTGCTTTCGTCGACTTCCTGTTTTTCGTCCTGCGAGAGGCCGGGGGTTTTCTTGTGATGCTCTGAGTGGTGTGGGTGGTTTTCGTCGCGGTCTGGTTCGTTCATGATTCGTTCGCTCCGGGCGTTGAGCTACTGACTGCCGCCCGTTGCGTTAGTTGCGCGCCGCGCTTACGCCGAACAGCTCTCGCACGGCCAGTGCATATTCGCGGCTGCCCACGCCCATGCTGTTGTTGTGCGTGCCGCCTGGAACCAGCAGCAATCGCTTGGGCGCCACGGCAGCGGCGAACAGGGCCTGGCTGAAGCGATCCGGTACGTATTTGTCGTCGGTGCCGTGAACGATCAGCACCGGCATGCCGATGTTGGCAATCTTGTCGACCGAATCGAATTTCTCCGAAAGTATCCAGCGAATCGGCAGCGAGGTGTCGATCACAGCCTTCGCCGCGTCCGCCATGTTGGTGAAGGTGGATTCCACGATCAGCCCGGAGGCCGCCGGCGCCTCCCCCTCGCCGATCCGCTCTGCCAGCTCCACGGCAATCGCACCACCGAGTGAATGGCCATAAATGAAGCGTTTGCCCGGGTCGGGCTGAAGGGCCACGAGGCGGCTCCAAGCGGCCTGGGCGTCTTCATACACGCTGCGCTCGGAGGGCAGGGTGCCAGGGCTTTCGCCGAAGCCGCGATAGTCTATGGCGAGCACCGAGAAACCCATCTCCCGAAGCTGGCCGATGCGGCGCAACTGCGCGGTGAGGTTCCAGCGCGTGCCGTGCAGGTAGAGCGCGGCAGGCGCACCCGGCGTTGCCGCCGGCCACCACCACGCGTGCAGGTATTGGCGGTCGCTTGCCAGGTTAGCCGCTACCGGAATGTTCATCTCCACCATGCCCTTGGGCACGCCGCTGAACCAGCTGGCCGGCCCAGGCTCGATGTTGAAGATGAGCTCGCGCTCCTTGTAGGCCAGGCGTGAGCATCCGTAGGGCGTGCCTACCGCGATGCACAGGGCAAGGAACGATAGGGCCAGCCAGCGGCGGCGCTTTCCAGCAGGGGTCGATGCCATGTGCCTGTGCCTTGAAAAGCCAAAGGTGCTGGCGTTAGGACTGTTCCAGACGCCCTGGGTTGCACCCTGCAGGCGGGCGGCGTCATGGGCGTGCTTCGCTCACTTTACGCGCTTGTAGTGCCAGCTCGAGCAGCTCGAGCTCGTAGCGATAACGGTCGGTGAGCAGCCGCAGCGCAAGGCTTCCCGCAGCCAGCCCTACCAGTAGCGCCGACCCGATCGTGAGCCCGAGCATGAGCGGGGGCTGCGTCAGCCCCTGGATCAGCGCCGTGCGTATGAAGTCGAACCCGCCCAACGCCTGCAGGGCGGCGAAGCCTGTGGCGATGAGGGTAAACACCGCTACCTTTTCGCCTACGACGATGGCCGCGCGGCGTTCGAGCCGAACGACCTTCTGGGCCAACAGCAGCTGCGCCTGCTCCAGGTGGGGGGTGGTGTGGCCCAGCAATGCTTGAACGTATTTGGCCTGGATGTCGAAGTCGCCGAGCATCTGGACCAGCGTATCGCTACGCCAGGACCGTAGTGATACGGCCGCAGCCACTATGGGGAAGCACAACGCCAACAGTATGAGCACCATGCTGGTCAGCCCGGTGAATACGCCAATGAACCGCAGTACTGCGCCCAACGGCTGCCCCAGCCAGGCCCATGCGGCGATGGCCAGAGTGATCAGGAATATCCCGATGCCCGCCCGCAGGCACCCTTTCGCGATGCGTTCGAGCAAGGCCACGAACGGCCGTTGAGGATAGGGGCGGTGAGCCCTGCACGTATTGAGAAAGCCAAGGATCGCTCTGACCTGCGGTAACAACATGGGCGAATGCCTACTGAGGGAAGGAACGTTTTTTTACCATCGGCGCCGGGAAGCGGACAGGGCGCCAGAGGTGTTTGGGAAACGTCCTACAGGGGTTTTCCTGTCCGCACCGGTTCGGCGAAGATCTGCGACCTTTAGGGTCGTTTTATCCCTTGGAAAGCGGCAGGGCCGGCCACTCGGCAAAGCTCGCGAGAAAATGATCATCGGTGAGACGGTGTATCTATATACGGTTTGCGCTGGACCAATAAGCCGTACAAACGCGCTCCTGACACGCTGATTGCAAGGAGAGCATGCATGACTATTGGTTCAAGCTTTGATCACCCCGCACATCTTGGAGGCCACGCCCCCGAGCCGGACTCATGGGCCGCCCGCTATCCAAATCCCCCGGACCTTTGTTTCGACTACCGTAGATTATTGGAGCAGCCCGGGGGGATCGGGGCGGCTGCCGACCCTCAGCGCCGCATAGCAATTATTGGCGGCGGTATAGCAGGACTTTGTGCAGCGCGTGAGTTGGTTCGGATGGGCTTCGAACGTGTCACCCTGATTGAACGATCCACTCGCCTGGGGGGGCGCCATTTGACCCTCGTTGATAAAGACGGTGGCTCGCCATTCGAGATGGGGGCCATGCGTATGCCGTTCTTTAATTTAACTGGTGAACCGGTGAAGGACGGGCGATCGCTCATGGCTTATTACGCCGGACTTTTTGACCTCAAGTCTTCAAACTTCCCTAACCCTGGGACACCATGGGTAACACAGACCGGAATATATCTGCGTGATGGCTGCCTTGAGGGATCTGTTCCGAAGATGCTGCTCTGGGACAACCCGACCGGAGATGTACCGCCGCCTACGGATACCTTGTATAGGGTCCATGAAAAGTGGCTTCGCTTTGCCAAGCGGATCTGCAATGTCGTGGCTCAGCACTACGGAACTTCGAATTGGGAGAGCTTTTGGGCAGCGATGGTTGATCGTTACGCTCGCCTTTCTTTCCGGGAGCTGGTGCTACTTGAGCCGACGCTTGAAGAGGGGACTGTCTCGGCTGATTTTGGTGGTTTAGGCATGAGTCGAGAAGAGTCCAGAATCTTTTATTCGATCGGTATCGGGGACGGTAGCTGGGGGGCTTTCTACGACGTGTGTTGTCTGTACCCAATCCGTACGGCGATTTTTGGGTTCAGCAGCAATCTGCAGTTGGTACACGGCCGCGTGGATTCAAGGGAACACCCGCTACCTGCTCCACCTGATTCAGTACATCCAACCGACTCGCGAGGAATGGCTTTTGATCCTCCAGCATGGCTGGGTATAGCGGCGCTCGATGACGCCATGATGTACCTGCCCATTCCTGAAAAAAAAGAATCGCTTTACCAGCATCTCAAAACCAGGCCCGACGGCCTTTATACGGGTACGAGCGTAACCGGCATCCGTCGCCATCTCGAAGGCTCGGTCGAGTTGACAATGGAGATGCCGGACGGCAAGACCTCCCTAGAGTTCGACGAAGTCGTTATAACCATTCCGTCATGGATTCTAGAAACTCAGGTGCGAGTGGAAGGTTTCGACGCCGACGTTCTTCCGTTCGAATTTATCGACGCTTGCAAGCAAGCGCATTGGGAAAGCAGTTGTAAAGTGTATTTGCCGCTCGACAAATCCTTCTTGACAGAGGGGCAGGCCATTCCACAGATCATGGTGACGGACAGCTTTATTCATGATGTTTACGCCTACCAGTATGGGCCTGGGTATGAAAGCGATTGTCTTTTGCTGAGTTACACATGGGAAGACGACGCTAATAAGCTGATGGCATTCAGTGATGTGGATCTGGTCGAGCGATGTTTAGCCGAGCTGGACCGAATCCTTCTTAGGTGCACAAACATCGGAAAACCAGTGTCCCCATATGTGAATGTATCGAAAGCGCGCGTGCAGCGATGGCTGAACGATCCTAGTTCACATGGGTGCGCAAGACTGTACCGCGCCGGAACCTATGGCGATGTCGTACGGCTAATGGCCTTCAACCGCAACCATTCCGGCCAGGCGCATCTTTATTTCGCAGGGGAGGGTTACAGTGCGGATGCCGGCTGGACCGAACCTGCGCTTCGCGGGGCTATTGATGCAGTGATTCATCTGGCCAGTAATACCGGTGCCGCTTTTGAGGGGGGCTTCTCCTTAGAAAGGTATCCCCGGTACTACGCACCCCAGGATTAAAGGAAGCGCTCTTCTTCCAAGACATTTCGCACAAGCCCTTCAGAAACCGGCGGGTTTAAAATCCTTATGGATGCGTATCAAATGGTGATCCATCCATTCGAATAAGAGTTCGTCTCATGAACCCGCCTTCTGACCCTGCCATCAGCCCCGTACGCGTCGCAGTAGTGCAATTCGACCCCCAATGCGGGGTCGACAACGGCCCTTCCAACCTGGCTCAAGGCTTGGCGCTCGCCGAAAGCGCAGTAGCGAACGGTGCGAACCTGATCGTGCTACCCGAGCTTTGCAATACGGGCTATGCCTTCCGTGGCCGAACCGAGGCCTATGCCCTCGCCGAGCCGGTGCCCGAGGGGCCGACCGTGCAGTGCTGGGAGGCCTTCGCGAGCAAGCACCGCGTTTATCTGGCCGCTGGGGTGGCAGAACGTGAGGGTGCTCGGCTTTACGACACGGCGGTGCTTATCGGCCCCGAGGGGTACATAGGGAAATACCGCAAGGCGCACCTCTGGAATGCTGAAAAGCTTTGGTTCCGCCCGGGGGACCTGGGCTTCCCGGTATTCGAAACGCCCATCGGCCGAATCGGCCTGATGATTTGCTGGGACGTCTGGTTTCCAGAAGTACCCCGGCTGTTGGCATTACAGGGCGCCGACATTATTTGCAGCCTGAACAACTGGGTGTGGACGCCGCCGCCGTTGTTCGATGAAGCCGGCAAGTGCATGGCCAGCTACCTCACCATCACTGCGGCGCACACCAACAACGTATTCATTGCGGCGGCTAACCGCGTTGGCTGCGACCGGGAAGATCGTTTTCTTGGATGTTCGCTGATTGCAGGCACCAACGGATGGCCCCTTGGGCGAGTGGCCGGTGCGCAAGAGGAGACGATCCTGTACGCCGACATCGACCTCGTTTCCGCCCGCAGCGCTCCGATCTGGAACAGCCTGAACGACCTGCCACGGGATCGGCGTAGCGACCTTTACGATCCGATGCTGGGCTATCGGCACCATCCGATGATGCCGCGCTGAGGAGGGTGGTCATGCACATTTCTGATAGGAAAATCGGGACTTTCGGCATTTCTCTATTCATGGTCGCCCTGATCACTGCTTCGGCGATCAGCGTACTTGCAGGCCTGGCCTTGCTGAACACAGCAGGTGCGTCCCTGGCTTGGCCGGGTTACGCAGAGATGATGTCTCATCTCGATCATCCAGCGGCTCGGTGGCGCTGGGTGCTTGGGGATATGAGCGAGGTGACCTTCTATAAACACGAGTTCGCGTCGCTGGGCTTGGTAGCGGGTGGCTTTCTCGCCTCGTGGATGGGGCAGAGGGGAGATCGCTGGCAGGGCTTCCCGATCGCGTATGGCAGTGGCCGCTGGCCCTGGGTGCTGCTCAGTTCCACGCTGGGGCTGCTGTTGGGCAACCTGACCTGGGGCTGGGCGCTGAATGAAGGCGTGTGGCAGCCCACGTTCGTTGCCTTCGTTTCCCTGCCGGCGGCGATTGTGCTGCTATACGGCGCAGGCTGGCGCGTGGCGCTCAGCGGAGCCGTGATGGGGGCGTGGCTGGTTACCCCGGCCAGCCTGTTGCTGGTGGCCTACGTGTGCGTGCCGCTCGGGTTGCCGGTAGTAGTAGGTAACGTGGCGGGTATGGCCGTGGCAAGCCTGGTGGCGTTCGAGCTTTGCCGGCGCTGGCCGGTACTGGTATCTGCACCTGCCACGCCGGCTGCTACTCCCGAGGCACCGAAACCGCACCCTCAAGGGCTGCGCTGGGGTGTGCGACGCGTGCTCGCGGACTTTTCCGAAGCACCTTTTTACGGAAATGAATGGGCAAGCGCTGGCCTGATTGGCGGGGCACTGCTGGCTTGGTGGTTCAACCCGGCCAGCCCTTTCTACGGTGCAGGCTGGCTGCCTCAACTCGTGCTGGGCCAAGCCTTGGCATCAGCGGCTGGGGTATGGATATGGCGCCACCAATGGGCAGAGCGGGGCTGGTATCCCACCTATATCCCTCTGGTATCGCTGGTCCCGGCTTGCATCCTTGTGCTCGGCCCTGCGCCTGCGGTGATTGCCCTGAGCGCCCTCTTGGGCGCGCTATTGATGCCGCCATTGGCTGTGGCAATCAGCGGCCGGCTGCCAGCGCATGTGCACCCTTATGTAGGTAATGTACTGAGCATGGCCATCGGTGTTGTGTCACTGGTGCCCTTGGTGGGCTGGCTGGTGAATTCATGAGTGGCTTGCCACGCCTCGCGCTCGGGGCTTTGGGCGGCACGTTGAGCATGGCGGCCCGTGAGGGCGGGGAGGGGATCGTGCCAGCGGTAGGTGCCCAGGCTTGGGCCGAGCGCTTGCCGGCACTGGCCAGCCTGGCCCAGGTGCAGGCTCACACCCTGTGCCTGGTTCCCAGCCCCTCGCTGGATTTCGAGCAGGTTCAGGCGGCGCTGGCCTGGGCCCGTCAGCAGGTTCGCGCCGGTGCCGCAGGGGTAGTGCTTAGCCAGGGCACCGATAACCTGGAAGAAACCGCGTACCTGCTCGGCTTGCAATGGGCCGAGCCGGTTCCGCTGGTGCTGACCGGGGCCATGCGCGGCGCGGATGACGTGGGCACTGATGGCCCGGCCAACCTGTTGGACGCCGCCCGCGTAGCGCTCGACGTCGCCAGCATCGGCCGCGGCGCACTGGTGGTAATGAACCGGCAGGTGCACCAGGCAGGGGACGTGCGCAAGGTCAACGCACTGGCACTGGAGGCTTTCGCCTCGCCCAACACCGGGCCGATCGGCCATGTGATCGAGGGGAGAGTCCGCTACCGCCTCCCGCCTGCGCCATTGCCGAAGCCGCTCGTGGTGGAGCGCTTCGATCAACGCGTCGCCTTGATCGAAGCCACGCTGGGGGAGGGGCCGGAGCTGCTGCAAGGTGCATTGCGCGCAGGTTACGCCGGCGTGGTCATCGCAGGCTTCGGCGCCGGGCATGTGCCAGCCGGGTGGGTATCCACACTGGCCTTGGCGGCGCGGCACATGCCGGTTATCGTCGCCAGCCGCACCGGTGCTGGCACCACGGCGTTCCATACCTATGGGTTCGCCGGCGGGGAGATCGACCTGCAGCGGCACGGCATTCATATGGCGGGCGAGTTGTGCCCGCGCAAGTGCCGCTTGTTGCTATGGGCCCTGGTCGGGGCAGGGGCCGGCGAAAGCCTGCCGGCTCGCCTTGCTGCGGGTACGGCGGCTGCTTGAGAAACTGTCGAGCGCCATTCCACAGCGAAGTGCTGCAGGAATGGCGCTTATAGCGAAAACCTTCCCATCATCTGTTTCAGTTCATTGGCCAGGCGCCCGAGGGCTTGCGTGGCAGCGCGTGTGTCGCTGGCGCCGCTGGCGGTTTGCAGCGACAAGTCGCGTATTTTCGACAGCGTAGTGTCGACGTCTCGCGATACCTGCGCCTGCTGCGCGGCGGCACTGGCGATGAACTGGTTGCGGCTGTCGATACCCGCCACCGACTCGTAGATGGTACCCAAGGTATTGCGGGCTGTTTGCGCGCGGGCGCGTGTACGGCCGGCCTGGCTGGCGCTGTCGCTCAACGCCTTCACAGCCAGCTCCGTACCGCCTCGGATTTCGCTCATCATTTGCTCGATTTCCCGGGTGGAGGCGCCGGTGCGGTGGGCCAACCCACGCACCTCGTCGGCCACCACTGCAAAGCCCCGGCCCACCTCGCCCGCGCGGGCCGCCTCGATGGCCGCATTGAGGGCCAGCAGGTTGGTCTGCTCTGCCACGTTGCGAATCACATCCAGCACCTTGTGAATGCTTTGCGTCTGGCTGGCAAGCTGCCTTGCCTGGATGGCCGCGCTTTCCACTTGCCCTGCGAGTTGATCAATGTCACCCATGGCCGCATCCAGTTGCGCCTGCCCATCGTGTGCCGCGCTCGCTGAATCGCGGGAAGCGTCCGACGTGGATAACGCGTTCGCCGCCACCGCTTCCACGGCGCTGCTCATCTGGTTCACAGCCGTGGCCGCCTGCTCGATCTCGGTGTATTGGAGCTGCAGGTCGCTTGCGCTGCCTTGCATTACTTCGCCCATATCCCGCGCCGCGCCGTTGAGGCGGTCCACGCTCTGGCCTAGCTGGCTGAGCAGCTCGTGCAACTGTTCCCGCATATGCCCCAGGGTCGCCAGCAGCTGAGCAGGTTCGTCGTTGCCCTGTATGGTGCCAGTTGTTGCTGACACTCGCAGGTCGCCCGCCGCTACACCCCGGGCAACTTGAACGGCCTGGCGTAGCGGAGTGGTGATACTGAGCGTGAGCCGCCAGGCCAGCAACAGCATCAGCAGCAACGCCGCTGCCGTGGCCACCGGCACGATCAACGTGCTGCGTTCAGCTTGCTTCGCCGCGTGCTGCACCGCTTCGGCGGACGCTTGCTTGTTGAGTTCACGCAACAGCTGCACTTGCATGTCCATGAGGCCACCCTGAAGGCTCAATGCCTCGCTGGCCTTGTTGATACCTGCCTGCGCTTGCCCTTGGTCGATAAGCGCAATGGCGTCCTTCACCGTGGCGAGAAAAGGCACGTAAGCGTCACGCAGCAATAGCACCGAATCGCGCTCGGCACCGACGTGCAGGCTATCCAGGTAATCGTTAATGGCGGGTTCCAGGGTGGTGGCGAGCTGCTCCACCGCGATACGCCGATTGACCATCTCGCCCGGGTCGCTAGCCGAGCTGAGCAGCAGCGCCGCTTCGGTGCGAAGTTTGCCGAGGTCCAGGGCGATGGCGTCTGCCCGGGCGATGCTCGATAGCGGCCCTTGTTCTATAAGCTCTGCCTGGGCGCGGATGGCGTGAATTTCACTCAGGCAAAACACCCCCAGGCTGGCTAACAACAGCGCGCAGACGGCAAAGCCGCCAAACAGACGCAGCCCGATGCCGACCTTGCGAAGAAACAGGCGGTGATGAGCAGGAGCGTTACGACGGGATCTGAACACGGCAGGGCCTTGAACTCGAAAAGACTACGCCTTGTAACAGCCCAAGATGATGGCTTTATGACAGCGATCGCCAGCTGGCCTTTGCGGGTTGACAGCCGGGCGAATATCCGTAGAATGCCGCGCCACAGCAGGCACATAGCTCAGTTGGTTAGAGCACCACCTTGACATGGTGGGGGTCGTTGGTTCGAGTCCAATTGTGCCTACCAGCTTCCAGCTCCGGTTATCGGGGCACACGAAGGGCGATCCGAAAGGGTCGCCCTTTTTTGTTGCGCTCGCGACAGTGCGCATTGCTTTTCTACCACTATGTCATTCGGCTTCTAACCATGGGTAATACCAGCCACCTCGATTTTAGCGGCGGCTAACACGCGGCCTGGGTCGGTCTTTAGCAGATCCCTGGGTGCTTTGGAGCCCAAACGGCCGTTGAGAGAGGCAAACCAGTAGGCCATGCCCCAACCGTCTTTACGTGACTCCAGTACCTGGATGATGTCTTTCAAACCCGCATAGGGACGGTACCCGGTATTTTCATCCAAGGCATAGATCGGGAAGTAGTCGATGCCGTTATGACGGATTGCGAAGATACGTTTCTCGCGCTTCCATTTGCTTGGTTGAGTGCTTGGGTTTGCCGAGCTGAATTTCGCTAACTCAGCAATATCGTTGGCAGTCATCCAGTCGCCGCTTTGCAGAACGCTCCGCTTGGTTCTGCCACCCTCTTGGCAAGACTGTAAGAGCCCTTCCACAGCCTCTGGTGAAGCGTTGTCCACCGGGATCAGGATGCTACTCTCGTCATGGGAATGAGAGTAAGTGCTGATATTGCCGCTTCCCGCCTCGCCAATCTCCAGCGTTTTGATCGTGTGTGCCATGTCATGCCCTCGTGATTACGATGGTAGGCGGCTATACCCTCTAATCGATAATCGTAACCTCTCAATCGATCAAAGTGGGGGAACACTCATTCCACCGCTGGAAACGAGAACGGCCACGAGCGATCGGTCATATTCGAAATGTCGTGATAACCCAAGCGGCCTGAGCCAGTATCCTTGGATACCGTCTACCGCTTAAGGATGTTTTGCCGTGACCCTTCATATTCGTGATGCCACACGAAGCGACGCCGCTGCGATCCTCGGGTATATCACCGAGCTTGCGATCTACGAAAACGCCGAACACGAGGTTCAGGCGAAGCTGGCTGACATCGAGCGCAGCCTGTTCGACGAACCCTCGCCCGCCAAGGCTTTGATCTGCGAAGTGGATGGCCAGCCGGTGGGCTTTGCCGTGTATTTCCTCAGTTATTCCACCTGGCAGGGCCGCAAGGGCCTCTACCTGGAAGACCTGTTCGTGTCGTCACAGCACCGTGGTATCGGGGCAGGCAAGGCGCTGCTACGCCACCTGGCGAAGATCGCCCATGACACCGGCTGCGGCCGCATGGACTGGAGCGTGCTGGATTGGAACCAGCCGGCGATCGACTTCTACACCTCTATCGGCGCGAAGGCCCATGAAGAGTGGGTGCGTTATCGGCTGGAAGGGGAAGGGTTGGAGAAGTTTGCCCTGGGGCGCGATTAAGATAAACCGCCGGAAGCGGGCGCCAGGCCCCGCAGGCGCCATCGCTTCCGGCTTGCATCACATCATCAGAACGACGTGGTCACACTGGCGTATACCGCCTGGCCATGCTGGTTGTAAGTGGCCGCACCTGCGGAGTTAGAGTTCCCTTCGCGGTACAGCTTCTTGTCCAGCAGGTTGTTCACGCCGCCGCCCAGCCGCACGTTCTTGGTGAGCTGGTAGCTGAGGTTGACGTTCACCAGGCTATAAGCGCCCACTTCGTCCGTGACTACGCCGGCGGCGTCTACCTTGGTGGTGCCACTGGTGGGCGGCTTCTGGCGACCGAAGCTGGTCACGCTCAGTTGTGTCGACAGCTTCTCGGTTGCCTGCCAGTCCAGCATCGAGTTAACGGTATAGCGCGGGATCATCGACAGCACGTTGCCGGTATCCAGGTCTTTGTTTTCCAGCATATAGGTGGCGTTGGTGGTCCAGGTCACGCTGTCCGATACCGGTACCGTGAGGTTGGCTTCCAGGCCTTGGGTCACCGCCTTTTTGGCATTTTCCCATTTGAGGATCATGTTGCCCCCGGAGGAGTAGCCGACCACGTCGGTGCCTGCTACCACTTTGTTCCGGTAGTCGTTGCGGAAGAACGTCAGCCCCGCGATGTAACCGTCACGCTTGAACTCGATCCCCAGCTCCTTGTTTACGCTGGTCTCGGCCTTCAAATCGGCGTTGCCCAGGATGTAGCAACTGCCGGTACTGCCGATGGGGCAACCGTTGCCCGAGCTCAGCAAGAGGTAATTGGGGTTCAACTGATAGAGGTTGGGTGCCTTGAACGCCCGAGCAATGCCGGCTTTGACGGTGAAGTCATCGTTGAGGCGCTGGGACAGGTTGAAGCTGGGTGACCAGTTCACGCCGAAATCGCTGTGCTGGTCCATGCGCAGCCCGGGGGTGAGCACGGTACCCGCCCAGGGTTCGATGTTGTCCTCGGTGAACAGCGAACCAATGGTTGCCCCTGTTGCGCTGCTGCGGGTGCCGGATGCAACCCCCGCGATAGAATCCGCAGCGGTGGAACCGCTCCAGTAGCTGCCCGAAGACATCGCCTGGCTGGTGGAGGCGGGGTCGTCCAGCTCCTGGCGGTTCCACTCGCCGCCTACCGTCAGCGTCTGGTCGACGCGCGTGGCGAGTGGCAGGTTGAATTCGCCATGCGCCAGGTAGCTCTTCAGGTCGCTGGTGGAGAAGTCGGTCGAATCGATCGTGCCTTCCACACCACCGGTGAGGCCCTCGTCGAGGCGGCGGTTACGGGTATGTTCGTATTGAAGGAAGAACTTGCTGGTGCCGAAGTCCCAGTCACCGTTATGGGTGACCGCGAAATTCTGCCTGTACAGCTTGTTGGTTTCCCGGCCAACCCACGGGCTTGCACTGGAAGCCTTGGGGTTGGTTTGCAAGTCGTAGTTGTACTGGGTGTCGCCGGCGTAGATGTTGCCCTGGCGGCTGAAGCCAGCGTCGAAGTCGAGGCTTTGTCGGTCGTCCAGTTTCCAGCTCAGGCGGCCGTTGAAGTCAGCATTGCGAACGCCTTCGGCACCTGCGGCCGCGGCTTCCCCTTCGGCCGCGTGGCCTTTGTTGATGTCGCTGCTGTCGCGGTCCGTCTTGCTCATGTTGCCGTACACGCGGTACGTGAGGTTTTGTGTAAGCGGCCCGCTCAACCCGAAGTTTGCGCGCTTGGTCGCGCCTTCGTCGCTGTCCTTGGGAATGTCGGTATACACCGTGAAGGTCCCGTGGGTTTCCTTCGTAGGCTGGCGGGTAATGATGTTGACCACACCGCCTGCGGCGCCATTGCCGTAGCGGGCGGCGGCAGGGCCACGGATCACTTCGATACGTTCTACCTGTTCTGCGGGCACCCAGTTGGTATCGCCACGGGTATCCCGGTCGCCTGTCCGGCCATAACGAATCGAGTTGCGAGACGTGACCGGCAAGCCGTCCACCAGGATCAGCGTGTTCTCCGGGCCCATGCCGCGAATGTCGATCTGGCGATTATTGCCGCGCACGCCGCTGGCACTGTTACCTGTGAGGTTGACGCCTGGCATTTTGCGGATGATGTCGGAAAGGTCATTGACCGGCGGTGCTTTGCGGATGTCCTCGGCGGTAATGACCGACACACCTGGTGCTTGCTTCAGTTCCTGCTCGGCGGTAACGAGGGTTTCGTCCAACACCACAGCAGGCGCAGATTGCGCAGGTGATGGGGTAGAGGAGTCTGCGGCTATCACGGCAGTGGAGAAAGAGGCTGCGATAACAGCCAAAGCGACATGGCGCTTGGGTGGAAGCAGAGGCACGATGGGGTTCCCGAATACTGATATCGCCGAGTGCGTCGGCGCGCCCGGGCGCTCTACAGCGCCGGTTGGGCGGTGATGATAATTCCTCGTATTCGGAGTTAAATCTTATTTACATATTTTACAGCGAGTGTCGGTTTGTACGCCTTGGTAACGTTTTTGGTACCAGGGCGCCCGGGTCAGCGAGCAGCGCCTGAGGTGATGCGTTGCAGTACCGCGTCATGCCCAGCGCGGTCCGCTTCTCGTGAAATGACCTGCACGATCGCCATGCGTGGCCCAGCACCCGCCATGAAGTAGGTGGTGAGGGTTTTACCGCCGCCAATCGTGGCCGTGGCGTCGATTTGCTGGGCGGCGAGGCCGTTCAGGCTCACACGCTTGTCGCCGGTTTGATGGAAGTCGGGCAGGCCCTGGGCTTGACGGCTGATAAAGCCTTGGCTGGCGCTGGCCAGAAAGGCATCGTTCTCCGCTTTACTGGCATCAAGGGCGTTCTGAAGCGGCATTTCGGTTACCACCACGATCCGTTTCTGCGCTTCGTTCATATAGAGCGTGCCCTCAGCGCCAGCCGTCCCATTGCTGGCTTCCCCCGGAGGCAACGCGGCGCTTTCATAGCCCGAAGGCAGGCTGAAACGCAGTTTGCCCGCCAGCAGGGAGATGGAGGTTGCAGCGCTGGCAGCAGGCGGCGCGGTGGCGGCTTTCGAGGCGTGCTGTGCCGACCAGGCAGGGGCATTGAGGGCACATAGCGCAATCAGGCCGAGGGACAAGGCGAGGGAGCGGGGTAGGGACATTACAGCCTCCGTAGGATTTCAGGCGGGCAATTCTCCTATAACTTCGCCACCCGCGGCGGACTATTTCAAGCCACCAAAACCCCATCGCGCTCCAATAATCAGCGCGCTGTTATTTTGGGCCGTTCGTCCTTCGGCACCGGCGCTCTTGAACTGGCTGGGCGCTGGCTGGTTCCACATTTATAGCCGCCGCCGGTCCCTTGAGGGGTATGTGCCGTCACCTCACACCACTCAACCCGCGGCCGAGGCCCAGCCTAGGCGGCAGGCCAAGGGCTGTCGCCCAAGACGTACGGGCGTGATCAGTTCGCTTTACTTTGCCGCATGGAGAGCAGTCACCCATGACCACACACATTGTGCATTTCACTTCATCGATCAATTCCACCTCCACAGGCGAGCTGATCGAAAAGTGTTCGCTGGCAGTGCAGAAAGGCGCTTCCGACATCGTGATCAAGATCGCAACCATGGGCGGCGAGTGCAGCTATGGCTTTTCGCTGTACAACTTTCTCATCGCGTTACCCATCCCTGTGCACACCCATAACCTGGGCACGGTGGAGTCCATGGGCAATATCATTTTCCTCGCAGGCGAGCGGCGCACGGCCTGCAAGCACAGCAAGTTCCTGTTCCACCCGTTCCACTGGAACCTGCACGGCTCGGTGGACCATGCGCGGATGTCCGAGTACGCCATGAGCCTGGATTATGACCTTGAGCTTTATTCGCGCATCGTTGACGAGCGCACCTACGGCGCCAGCGTCCCGCTTGATGTTTCGAGTTGTCTGATCGCCGCTCCCCGCATTCTCAATGCCGAGGAAGCCTTGGGTGCCGGCGTGGTTCACGCAGTCGACGAATTGCCCATGCCAGCGGATGCTGTGTGCTATAGCGTGCACGGCTGACTGGCACCGGCCTGTAAGCCAGGCCTTCAGGCGGCTTCAGTGATATTTACCAACCCCGGAAACGAAGACGGCTCCCACTGAGGGGAGCCGTTTCTTTTATAACTGCCTTTTCCTTTGCCTGGGCGTTCTTGCCTGGACCGAAACAGTGGTTGGGCAACAATGCTCTTGGCCTTGTTGGGGCGTTTCTTGCGGCTTGCCATTGGGCATTCTCCTGGCGGTTGCTGGTACGCGGTGGTAAGCGCTGTGTAAGTGCCTACAACCGGGTGTGATTTTAGCAAGATACCGAAAGCATCGGCCATCATTGCGGCCGATGCTCGCAATCACTGCACAGAGGGCCGATAGCTACGCCAAAGCCGCGCCGGCCGCCGGGCTCAGGGAGCGAGCCCGTCAAACAGCATCTGCGTCATCTGCCTTACGCGCTGGGCATGGGCGGTGAGGTCAGGGGTGTCTTCCTGAACCAGGCGCATGAACAGCAGGGTGCTGTAGTCATTGAGAAACCACGCCAGGTAGTTTGCATCCAGCCGAGCGTTGAGCAGCTGGCGGGCCTGCAGATCACGCAGCAGCCGGCCTATTTCTTCCACCAGCCTCGCGTTCAGTGGCAATACGGTTTCGGGGCGGGCGGCCAACAGGCCGAGGGGCAACAACTCGCGCCAAATGGTGGGAGGAAGGACCTTGAGTTCGTGTCGCACGATCAAGGCCTCGAGATGGCACATGGCGTCCACGGCGTTATCAAAGGCGGGCAGGCTCAACCGGGCATCGCTTACCGCCACCTGGTTGGCCTGCTCTACCACGGCCAGCAGGATCTCCTGCTTGCTCCCGAAGTAATTGAACACGGTGGGAGTAGAAACCCCCGTGCGGGTGGCTATCTGTTCCACGGTGGTGGCCGCGAAGCCTTGATCCTCGAACAGTGCCAGCGCGGCGGCAAGGATGGCCTGCCGGCGTTGTTCCTTCTGTCGTTCCCGTAACCCACTCATTCCCATTGGCTCTGCTGATGGCCGAGTGGCGATTCTAAAACAAGTCATAGCTCGATCAAACTTTTTATTTGACTATAAAGTTTTATGACGATAAAAAGTATGCACGCCAACCCAGAGAAGCTTTCATGACTTCTGATCTCAACCAGGCCTTGCGCGGCGCCTATGCCGCCGCTGGCAGCGAGCCACACCTTTCCTTGATGCAAGGCTTTCCCCCCGCGCCGGCGGACCTGGTCACTTGGGGCAACTTCATGCGCCCGCCCTACAACCGTTGGGCGTTCCACAACCTGGGGCGCCTGCGGCCAACCGTCAGCGTGGAGCGAGGCACGGGTATTCCCGCGCCACTGGATGCCACCACGCCGCGCCTGGAACGCTTCGAATTCCTCGGCGCACACGGTGAGCCCGTCAGCCTTGATGCGCACCTGCAAGCAAGTGCCACGGATGGTTGGCTGGTGATGAAAGACGGCGCGGTGGTTCAGGAGCGCTACTTCAACGGCCACCAGCCACTCAAGCGGCACATCATGTTTTCGGTGACCAAATCCCTGGTGGGCATGCTGGCGCAAGGGATGGTGCTTGCCGGCGAACTCGATGAGCAAGCCTTGGCCGCACACTACGTGGAAGAACTGGCTGGCAGCGCCTTCGGTGATGCCACGGTACGGCAGTTGCTCGATATGGCAGTGGCCATCGACTACGAGGAAATCTACGACGACCCCACCAGCGGTAGCTCGCAGTTCGGCTACGCCTGCGGGCTTACCTTGCCACCCGCGCAGGTCACGGCGACCTACGCCTCGCTCTATGAATACCTTCCCGCCACGCGCAAGAAGGGTGAACACGGTGGTTTCTTCCACTACGTGACGGCCACCACCGAAGCCCTGGCCTGGGTGATGGAGCGCGCAAGCGGTCGCAGCTGCGCCCAGCAGCTGGCGGATACGTGGCAGGGGCTGGGCTGTGAGCGCGACGGCTTTTTCGTGGCCGACCCCTGGGGGCGAAATGTCGCCGGTGCAGGCTTCAACGCCACCCTGCGCGACATGGCGCGGTATGGGTCGATGTTGCTCAAGCGAGGCGCAGCCAACGGCAGGCAGTTGGTGCCCGAGGCTGTGATCGATTCGGTGCTGGCAGGCGGCGACCCCGCCGTGTATGCGAGCAACGAGGTGTTTTCGTCCTGGAGCCCCGGCGCGACGTACCGCAGCCAGTGGTACGTATACCCCGGCGAGGCATTGCTGGCCGTGGGCATTCATGGGCAGTACCTGTATGTCGATTTCCAGCGCGAGGTAGTGATCGTGAAGCAGTCGTCGTTGCCCGTAGCCGAAAGCGTACTGGACATCGATACGCTGCGCCTGATCAGAGCGTTGGCTGTAGCCCTTTGACGTAGCCGGCGCACCGGCGTGACTCGATTCAGGGAGGTATTCATGAAACGTTTGCTGCAGCTTCACCTTGCCGCGCTGTTGCTCACTGGTACCGCGCTGGCGGCGCAGGCCGAACCCACCGGGGGCCAGTTGCGTATCTACAACTGGATCGAGTACCTGCCCAAGGATGTGTTGGCGGGCTTCACGCAACAAACCGGCATCGAAGTGGTGTACGACATCTTCGACAGCCCGCAAACCCTGGAGGCGCGCCTGCTCACGGGTAATTCGGGCTACGACGTGGCGTTCCCCAGCAGTAGCCAGCTGCCTGCGCTGATCAAGGCAGGCGCGGTCCAGCCGCTCGAACGCCAGCAGTTGCCCCATTGGCATGAACTGGACACCACGCTGATGCACCAGCGTGAGCCGCTCGACCCGGGTAACCGCTATGCCGTGCCGTATCTGTGGGGCAGCACACTGTTGGGCTACAACCAGGCCAAGGTGGAGGCGGTGCTGGGCCAAGGCGTGGACATGCGTAACTATGACTGGCTGTTCAAGCCGGAAAACATCACCAAGCTCAGCCAATGCGGGGTTGCCATCCTGGATAGCCCCAGCGAAGTCTTCCCTATCGCGCTCAACTACCTGGGCCTGGACCCCAACAGCACCAACCCGGCCGATTACGACAAGGCCGCCGCGCTGTTGCAGTCGATCCGGCCCTATGTGCGCTACTTCAATTCGGCGAAGTACCCGCAAGACCTTGCCAACGGTGATATCTGCGTGGCGCTGGGATGGTCGGGCGCCGTGCTGGCGGCGCGTAATCTCGCGCTGGCGGCGCACAACGGCAATGACATCAGGCTGGCTTTACCCGGCCAAGGCACCTTGATGTGGTCGGACGACATGGTAATTCCCAAGGGCGCGAAAAACCTTGCCCAGGCCCATGCCTTCATCGATTACCTCTTGCAGCCCGAAGTGATCGCCAAGGTGAGCAACGAGATCGGGTACCCCAACCCTAACCCGGCGAGTACTTCACTTATTGACCCTGCGCTTCGCGCCGAAGAAAACCTCTTCGTGCCGGAGAAAGACCGCAGCAAGTTGTTCCAGATCGACCCGCCAGGATTAAAGGTGCAGCGATTGATGACGCGCTTGTGGAACAGGATTCGCTCTGATGTGTGAGTGACGCCGCCCGCCCACCGATCCACCCCAGTTGCAATGCCACACGAGGCCCATCGCACGAGGCCTCGGAAGGCTAGCCGTTGCCTGCGATTCGGCAACTGGCACTAGCCAGAACGAAACACCCATAACAACAACACCGCTGTCCGCGTTTCCTCTGCCATTCAAAACGAAAACAATCGGAGCAGAAGTACATGAACAAGTTGGTTTCTCTGGCCCTGGGCATGGCGTCCATCGGCCTGTCAGCCCCCGGCTACGCCTTTGATATCACCCCCGAGACCATGCTCAGCGTCGATGTGATCGCCGCCAGCGATTATCGCGTGGGCGGGTTTTCATTGACTCAAGGCAACCCGGCACTGATGAGTGCCGCAACGCTGGTACATAAACCCAGCGGCTTGTTCGCCGGCGTATTTACCAGCAATGTGGATTTCGGCACCGATACCCGGCGCGAATTCGACTACTACGCCGGTATTGCCCGGCCCTTGACGGAACATACCCGGTTCTCGCTGGAGTACGTGGCATACGACTACCCCAAAGACAGCTGGGTGAACTTCCACGAATGGATCGGCACGGTCGGGTTCTATGGCGCCACCCTCGGAATGAAGTACACCAATGACCTGCAGAACCCACCCGCCCGCGCAGCGCTGGCAGCCGACCTTGCGCCCTATGGCATCACCATAAAGCCCAGGGACAAGGAGCGCGTGGTGACGTGGCTGGAATACACCATGCCGTTGCCTTATCAGGTGTTGTTGAACGCCCGCTACGGCTACACCGATACCCACGATGACCTGGCTTACCAATCGGGCAATGGCTCGTTCCGCAGCACATACCGCGACTGGCAAGTGGCGATCAGCAAGCCTTTCCTGGGGCTTACCTGGAAGGCTGCCTACATCGACACCGACCTTTCCAAGGCCGAGTGCTATTCAGCCTTCGGCGCTGCAGGCGACTGTTCTGCCACAGTAGTGGCTTCCGTCATCAAATCCTTCTGATCGCGCTGTCTAGTCGAGGCTTCACATGGTCGTTAGAACACTCAAACACACGCTGCGCCTGAGCGCCTGCGCACTCGCACTGTCCGCTGTGGCCAGCCTGCCGGCGCATGCTCAGGAGCCGGGCGCGGAAGCGGGACCACAGCGTAGCTGGCAGCCGTTCTGGGGCAAGCGGGTAACCGGTTACCTGAAGGCAGCCGACGGCACAGCGCTGCGCTACTCGGTATTGCTACCCAAAGGGGAGGGCCGCTTCCCGGTGGTGGTGCGCTACAGCGGGTACGATTCGGGCAGCATCGGCGGGCCGGCTTATCTGCATGATGACGAGACCTTCTCCGTGGCGACCGACAAGGCGCTGGTCGAGCGAGGTTATGCGGTGATGGGGGTGCAGGCCCGCGGCACGGGTTGCTCGGAAGGTACCTTCGATTTCCTCGGCCCGGCCTATGGCACCGATGGCCGCGATGCGATCGAGTTTGCTGCGGCTCAAACCTGGTCGTCCGGGGACATCGGCATGTTTGGCTGGTCGTGGGCAGGCATGTCTCAGCTGATGACGGCTGAAGCCCAGCCTGCGCACCTCAAGGCCATTGCCCCTGGCATGGTCATAGGCGATGCACGAAGCGACAGCTGGGCGCCGGGCGGGGTACCGAACCAGGCATTTACCACCTCTTGGCACTGGTTCGTGGACATGCGCTGGGAAGCGGTGAAGGCCAGTGCCAAGGCCGAGAACGACAGCCGCTGCCTGGCGCGGGTGAGCGAGAACCAGGCGAAGGTGGTGAGCACGTCGCTGATGTACAACCTGTTGCGCCACCCCCTGCGCGACGACTGGGCGCAGCAGCGTAGCCCGCGCGACCATGCCGATCGGATCAAGGTGCCAGTGCTGGCCATGCACACCTGGCAGGACGAGGCGGTGCTGGCACGCGAGGGCTATTACCAAGAGCGCCTGGCCCCGAAACAGCTGTGGCAGGTGGAATCCAGCGGCGGCCATAACCTGTATGAGTCCGAGCGGTTCCGGCAGAAACTGGTCGCGTTTCTCGATCACTTTGTAAAGGGTGAACAGAACGGCTTCGAGCACAGCCCCAGGGTAGAACTGTGGCAGGAAACCGTAGCCGCCCAACGCGACGGCGGCCGTCATGAGCCTAATGAAACCGCGGCCCCGAGCTGGACGGTGGAACGCGACAGTTACCCGCTACGCGTGAAACCGGCCACCTTCGCGCTAGGTGAACACGGTGTGCTGGTAAGGGACGGGAAGGGCAGCGGAGCAGGCGATAGCTATGGCTACCCTATCCCCGGGCCGGACGTGAATACCTACCTTAACGACAACGCCTGGGGGCCACAGCATCCGGCCTGGAAGCAAGGCAGCCTGGCCTACACCAGCGCGCCCTTCGAGCGGGATTTCCTCAGCTATGGCACGGGCAGCTCCGACTTGTGGCTGACCACCTTCCTCGCGCCAGACACCGACGTGCAGGTGACGGTCACTGAAGTTCGCCCGGATGGCCAGGAGGTGTATGTGCAGCGTGGCTGGCTGCGTATGTCGTTGCGTAAGCTGGACGCTGCACGCTCCACCGCACTGCGCCCCTGGCTGCTGGACGATCCGGATGGCATCGAGCCGATGCTGCCCAATGTGCCGGCGCTCGGCCGGGTAGAGATCCCGCCGTTTTCCCACCCCTTCCGCAAGGGTTCGCGGCTGCGCCTGTGGATCGACACGCCCTCGGGCACTGGCGGGTATGGCTTCGATTACTTCTCTATCCCCAGCCGCAACACCGTTTTGCATGACGACGCGCACCCTTCGCAACTGGTGCTGGGCGAGCTGACTGACGTAGCCGTGCCACCAGCGCTTCCAGCGTGCGGCTCGCTGCTCAAGCAACCGTGCCGGCCAGACCCATTGAAATAACCATCAATTCCCTGACCACAGGATTTGCACATGCACACGTACGCATCCGCTTCACGCTTGATCAATACCCTGGCCAGCCTTGGCCTGGCCGCCGCCTCGTTGGCCGCCCTCAGCGCGCCAGCGCAGGCTTTGGAATTGAAGGAAAAGATCCCGAACCGCCTGAGCCATGACCTGGCATTGCAGATCGATGTGAACCTCGGCCCGCAGGAGGATATGGGTAACAGCCCGGACGGGCATCGCATCAACTACCCGATCATCGGTGGCACCTTCGTGGGCAAGGACCTGGATGGCAAGCCCATCGAAGGTACCGTGGTACCCGGCGGCGCCGACATGTCGGTGACCCGCGCCGATGGGGTCACGCTGATCAACGCCTTGTACCGGCTGAAAACCTCGGATGGCCAGATCATTCTCATCGACAACGCCGGCATCTGGCGCCTCAATGCGTCGGGGCAGGCCAAGAAAGCCAAGGGGCTGGGGCTGCGGGACATGAAGGAGACCGACTTCTATTGCCGCACCACGCCGTCCTTCAAGACCCAGCCCGGCACGCATGCCTGGATGAACGACTACATCTTCACCGGCACCATCGATGGGTTGAGCGAGCATGAGGTGCTGATCAGCGTTTATCGCGTAGACGGTCAATAACGAGGGCCTTTTCTGCACCGCAGGCTAGCACCGCGCTGCCTGATGGTGCACCTGAACAGCAACACGCCTCTTACGTTTCCTGTTCAAGGCCCGTACCACGGGCAGTTGCTGCGCATGGCATAGCCATTGCTACAACCTGCCCGTGGTCAACGTCGATCACCCCAACACGACAACGTCGCCGTGCTGCTCTCTGAAACGTTCAGAAGGGCCGCATGGCGTTTTCGTTTTTAAAGGGGCGAGAAAAGGCCGTGACGGAACAAACCATTCGAAGTGTGTGCCCCTACTGCGGCGTTGGCTGCGGCATTGTCATGCAGGTGCAGGAGGGGCGGGTGAGCAAAGTGGTGGGCGACAAGCAGCACCCCACCAATACCGGCCGCCTGTGCACCAAGGGGACTACCTGCCACCAGGCGTTGGAGGGCTCTGGCCGCATGGCTCACGCCTACCTGCGTGGAGGCAGGGCGCTGGAGCCGGTACGCACGCCCATGGCCGAGGCAGTGCAAAATACGGCCGAGCGCCTGCGTGCCATCCTCGACACCCATGGGCCAGACGCAATAGCCTTTTATGTGTCCGGGCAAATGTCTCTGGAAGCTCAGTACCTGGTGAACAAGCTGGCCAAGGGTTACATCGGTACCAACCAGATCGAATCCAACTCGCGCCTGTGCATGGCCAGCGCAAGCAGCGGCTACAAGCTGTCGCTGGGCGCCGACGGCCCGCCCGGTGCCTATGATGATCTGGACAGGGCCGACCTGTTCTTTGTGATCGGCGCGAACATGGCCGACTGTCACCCGATTCTTTTCCTTCGCATGATGGATCGGGTGAAGGCTGGCGCGAAACTGATCGTGGTGGACCCCCGCCGCAACGCCACGGCGGAAAAAGCCGACCTGTTCCTGCAGATCAACCCGGGCACCGACCTGGCCCTGCTCAACGGGCTGCTGTACCTGTTGCACTGCAACGGCCACACCGACGCGGCGTTTATCGCCGAATTCACCGAAGGGTGGGGCGAGCTGCCGGAATTCCTGTCCCAGTACACCCCGCAAGCGGTAGCGCAGATCACCGGCTTGGCGCCCGAAGCGATTGCGCAGGCGGCGCAGTGGATCGGCGAGGCCGGGGCCTGGATGAGTTGCTGGACCATGGGCCTGAACCAGTCCACCCACGGCACCTGGAACACCAACGCGCTGTGCAACCTGCACCTGGCCACCGGCAAGATCTGCCAGCCCGGCAGCGGGCCGTTTTCACTCACTGGCCAGCCTAATGCCATGGGCGGGCGCGAGATGGGCTACATGGGCCCCGGCCTGCCTGGCCAGCGCTCGGTGCTGGTGGACGAGGACCGTGCA
This sequence comes from Pseudomonas sp. 3MAES_34.3B, assembly GCF_058145875.1. Classification (NCBI taxonomy): domain Bacteria; kingdom Pseudomonadati; phylum Pseudomonadota; class Gammaproteobacteria; order Pseudomonadales; family Pseudomonadaceae; genus Pseudomonas; species Pseudomonas sp. 3MAES_34.3B. Next base: position 1,269,266 of record NZ_CM176960.1, read on the forward strand.
TTTGTAGAGCGCGCCTGGGGCATCCCGGAGGGCACGCTGCACACCCAGCTGGGGGCGGGCACCGTTGCATTGTTCGAAAGCATGGCCACCGGCAGCGTCAAGGCCTGCTGGATCATCTGCACCAACCCGGTCGCGAGTGTGGCTAACCGCAGCAAGGTGATCGAGGGGCTGCAAACGGCGGAGCTGGTGATCACCCAGGATGCCTACCTCGACACCGAAACCAACCGCTACGCGGACGTACTGCTACCTGGCGCGCTATGGGCCGAGGCCGAGGGCGTGATGATCAACTCCGAACGCAACCTCACGCTCATGCAACAGGCCGTAGAGCCGCCCGGGGAAGCGATGGCCGACTGGCGCATCATCGCCGAAGTCGCCTGTGCCATGGGCTATGCCGAGGGCTTTTCCTACAGCTGCGCGGCAGACGTGTTCGAGGAAATCAAACGCTTTCACAACCCGGGCACCGGTTATGACATCCGGGGCGTTAGCCATCAACGGTTGCGCCAAGGCCCCGTACAGTGGCCCAGCGCATCCGAGGCCGACGGCAGCCGTTCGCCGATCCGCTACGTTAACAACGGCATCAGCCAGGCGCTGGCCGTGCGCGAAGATGGCAGTCGACCGCGGCTGGCGTTTCCTACGGCAAACGGTAAGGCCCGGTTTTTTGCCCGGCCGCATATGGCGCCGGCCGAGCTGCCTGACGTGGCGTATCCGTTTGTACTGAACACCGGCCGGGTGCAGCACCAATGGCACACGCTGACCAAGACCGGGAAGATCGCGACCCTCAACAAGCTCAACCCGGGGCCGTTCATAGAAGTGCACCCCGAAGACGCTGATCGCCTTCGGGTGAAGGGCAAGGATCACCTTGAAGTGCGCTCGCGCCGTGGCCGCGCCGTGTTGCCGGTGCTGGTGAGTGACCGCGTGCGCCCTGGTGCCTGTTTCGCGCCGTTTCACTGGAATGACCTCTATGGCGAGAACCTGGCGATCAATGCGGTCACCAACGATGCGATCGACCCGATTTCCCAACAGCCCGAATTCAAGTTCTGTGCCGTCAGCCTCAGCCGTGTGGACCTGCTTGACCACCAGTTTCTGGAAACCTCGGTTCATGAAGAGGCAAAAGCCCACCTTCCGCTTTCGTCCAGGGAAACTGACATGGCTGCTATCGACGCCTTTGCCAACCTGATCGGGGTACAGCAGTGTGCCCCTCCGCCGCTGAGCGATGCCGAGCGTACCTATATGGGCGGCTTCATTGGAGGGCTGCGGGCCAACCCGAACGCCGGCATACCGAGCCTGCCCGTAAGCGCCCCGTTGGCCGCCCCTGTGCGGCTGTGGCTGGATGGGATGCTCGCCGGACTGTTCAGCCGCACGGCCGGGTTGGCAATCGAGCCCCTGGCGGTGCCTGCGGCCAACCCCGAAGCATTGCCGGTCACCCTGTTATGGGCCTCGCAAACGGGTAATGCCGAAGCCCTCGCCGCACGCTTCGCACAGCGCCTGACTGCGGCGGGTTGCAGCGTGGAACTGGCGCCCATGGACAGCTACCCGGCACACCAACTGGAAAAGGCAGGCAACCTGTTGTTGCTCAGCAGCACCTTCGGTGACGGCGACCCACCTGATAACGGACAGGTGTTCTGGGAGACCCTGAACACAGGTGCGCCGAACCTGGCCAAGGTGCGCTATGCCGTGCTGGCGTTGGGCGATACCAGTTATGACCGGTTCTGCCAGCACGGCAAGAACCTGGACCAGCGCCTTGCAGAGTTGGGTGCGCAGCGCCTGGCCGCGCGGCTCGATTGCGAGGCCGACGCCGATGACACTGCGCACCAGTGGCTCGACGCGTTACTGGACGGGCTGGGGCAAGGCCGTGGCGAAAAGCCAGATACATCCCCAGTGGTGGCCCCGCCAGCCATTAGCAAGGCATGCCCCGCCGTGTTGCGCCTGACTCAGAGCGTCAAGCTCAATAAGGAAGGTTCCAGCAAAGACACCCGGCAACTGATTTTCTCGCTGGGCGACTCCGGCCTGCGCTATGAAGCCGGCGACGCCCTTGGCGTATGGCCACGCAACTGCCCCGAGTTGGTCGAAGAAGTCCTCGATCACAGCGGGCTCGATGGCGCGCAGCCCGTTGCTGTTTCCGGGGCAGGCGAAATGCCCTTGCGCACGGCCCTCATGGACCACTATGAAATTGCCAGGCCAACCCCTGAAGCGTTGGCGCTTGTGGCGCAGCGCGGCGGCCATACGGCGCTGGGCGAACTGCTTGGGCCGAACCGTTCCGCGCTCAAGGACTGGCTATGGGGCCGGCAGCTGGCCGACGTGCTTCGGGAGTTTCCCGCCAGCCATGCGGCCTCCGAGCTGCTGGCAAGCTTGAAACGCCTGCAGCCCCGGTTGTATTCCATCGCCTCAAGCCCTCTCGCGCACATCGGCGAGGTGCACCTTACGGTAGGTACCGTGCGTTACGGCCAGCGCAAGGGGGTGGCCTCGACCTATCTCGCCGACCGCGCCGTGGGCCGTGATGTGCAAGCTTTCGTTCAAGCGTCCCGCCACTTCCGCGTACCCCAACAAGGCGACACGCCGATGATCATGATCGGCCCCGGCACCGGCATTGCGCCGTTTCGTGGGTTCTTGCATGAACGGCGCGCGCTGGGCCACACCGGGCGCAACTGGTTGTTCTTCGGCGAGCAGCATGCCGCGTCGGATTACTACTACCGCGAGGAACTGGAAGGGATGCACAGCGATGGCTTGCTGACCTCTCTCAGCCTGGCGTTTTCGCGTGATCAGGCCGCCAAGGTGTACGTGCAGGAGCGCATGCGTGAGCAGGGCGCGCAGTTATGGCGGTGGCTGGAGGAGGGCGCTTCACTTTATGTGTGTGGTGACGCCAGCCGCATGGCGCAGGATGTGGAAACAGCCCTCTGCGACATCGCTCGAAGCCATGGTGGCCACACCAGCGAAACGGCCCAGGCTTATATCCGAACGTTGGCACAACAGAAGCGATATCTGCGGGACGTGTATTAAAAGCACCGGGGGAAAAGGCAGTTCCCACAGCCGAAACCATGAGCCGACTAACGGCATATTTTGAGGATCCAATAAATCAAGCACTTGGCAGGCACCGGACAGGCGGGGCATGCGCCCGTGCAGTCATTCATCTTTTGCTCATTCTCTAAACAGTAACGCACCTGGGACGGGCATTTCCGCCCGCAGATGCGCCTCGGCTTCTTTCGATGGATACCTGCTTTGAAGGTGAATTTCCATGATCGACCTAACTGTTTGGAACCTGAGTGTGCCGGTTGGAAGCCCGGCGATGACAGTCGATACGCCAGCACTGGCCGCTGGCTACCGGGACAGCTACTTCCATAGCGACTCCGGTACGTTGTTCTTCTGGGCGCCAGTAACCGGTTCCGTGACGAAAAGCGCGAAGTTTCCGCGTTCGGAATTGCGAGAGACCTTCCCGGACGGCCGGGTGCATAACTGGAAATACCCCGACGCTGATAACTTGCTACGCGCCAGCCTGAGCGTGAACCAGGTGCCTTCCAGTGGCAAAGTAGTGATCGGGCAGATCCACCAGTACGGCAGCAACGAGCCGCTGCTGAAGGTGGAATACCAGTACAAGGACGCCGCGCGCCAAGGCAACATTGTGGCCAAGCTACGGCCCACACCCGATCAGGATGAACCCACGGTAATCAACATCGCCTCCAACGTGCCCTTGGCCACGCGTATCACCTACACCATTCACCTCACGCCGGGCGGCCAGTTGCTGGTGAACGCCGCTGGCGCGCAATGGAGCTACAAGCTCGACCCCGGCTGGAAAACCAAGGACCTGTACTTCAAGGCCGGTGTATACACCCAGGACAACACCGGCTATGCGACCGAAGGCGGGCAGGTGACCTTCTACAAACTGGTGGCCGAGCATAATGCCAAGGCCACGGCTGCACCGGTGGCGGCGCAGTAGCGCGGTTACGTCGGCCCCGCTGCCGCAGAGCAGCGTAATAGCTTCTGTAGCAGCGGGGTTTGGCGTGGTGGATCGTCATTAAATTCAAGGGCGTGTTATTTCACCAAGTCTCGAAATTTATTCCATCATATTTATTTTAATAAGGTATTCCGGCATTCATGCATGTACAGCAGCTACCGGCTGTCTGAAATGCCCCTGCTTCGATAAATAAACCGTATTTAAAGTTTGTGTAAGCCTATGCTGCAATGGAAGTTGAACTAAATTCAGGAGGAATTTGCATGAGTTATAATGCCGGTATTATAAAGCGATTCGATGACGAGACTAACGGCCTGGAAGGGGATTATTGGCTGGAGTCCTTGAAGGACGACTCTCCGATACTTATCCGTGAGCTTGCTTCGTCGGATCGGGAACGGGACCTTCTTTTTTTCGAGGCCCTTGGCAAGGATACTCCGCATTTTCGGTTCCTCGCTTCGTTCAGCGACCTCCACGGAACACACAATCAGCTTATGGATGTGGGCTCGCCTAATCGCAGGGCCTACATCGCGCTTGCCTACGAGGGGAACAAGCTGGCACAGATCGGAACAGCCCGCTACGGGGCCTTTGAAGGCGATGCACACTGCGAGTTTGCGATAGCGGTGTCCGAGGCCTGGCAGCGCCGAGGTGTTGCGACTGCCTTGATGCAACATTTGATGGACACTGCCACGCGCCAGGGCTTTCGGAAAATTTCCTCCATGGACGCTTCCGGGAACCAGGAAATGCAATTTCTTGCCGACAGTATGGGATTCACCAGCCGAAACGACGAGCAACATGGCCCCAGGGTATTTCACGAGTATGTTCTGCAGTAGGGGTTTTTAAGTAATTGCCCGGGTCTATTTATTTGTATGGTTATTCGATTGATGCGCTGTCGTGGAAGTTTCGGCAGGGCTTGTACTTCACCCGAAGTTGCTAGTTCCATGGCCATCAAATCCGGATATCCATCAACACTCGTGTCGGCCCGCTCTGGTGTTCGATATAGGCACTTACCCGATCCCCGACCCGTTGGAAGGTAATGTCCACGCTGTAGTCCCCGAACTGAAGGTGGCGCATCTTGAGCCAGTCGATGCCGGCCGGCAGTTGCGGGTCGGTGACGATTACCCGGGCCTGGCGGGCATCGATCTGAATGCCCAGGCACGCTTGCAGCAACATGAACGCCGACCCTGCTGCCCATGCCTGTGGCAGGCAGGCCACCGGATACGGCGTGGGTGCTTCGCATGGGGCGGTTCGGGCAAAGCCACAAAACAGCTCAGGCAGGCGCATGTCGAAGTGCACTGCCGCCTCGAAGATCCCGGACAACAGCTGTTCCGCCCCGGCCTGCCCGCCATATCTGGCGATGCCTGCGGCGCAGAGGGCCACGTCGTGTGGCCAGACCGAGCCGTTGTGGTACGACATCGGGTTGTACCGTGCTTCTTCCATCCCGAGCGTGCGCACACCCCAGCCACTGTGAAGGGGCTGGCTGAGCAGTTTGCGGGCCACCAGCCGCCCCCGTTCCGGGCGCGGTAGCCCGGTGAACAACAGGTGCCCGGGGTTGGAGCCGCACACCTGGCACTGCTTGCCCCGGCCATCGAGGGCCAAGGCATAGAACTGCTTCTCTTCCATCCAGAAGCAGCGCTCCACGGCTTCACGCATGGCTTCGGCGCGGGCGGCCCAGTGCTGCGCACGCTCGGGTTGCCCGCGTGCTTCAGATAGCTGCGCCATGCTCAGGTACGCACCGTAGGCGTAGCCTTGGACCTCAACCAGCGCAATCGGCCCTTCAGGTGAACCGCCGTTGGCGAGGGATACCGAATCGTGGCTGTCTTTCCAGCCCTGGTTGGCGAGCCCACTGGCCTCACCTCGGGCATAGCTGACAAAGCCATCCTTGTTGTTTGCGGCGTTGTTTTCAATCCACTGCGCCGCCAGTTCGAGTGCTGGCCACAGTGTTTCGATAAAGGCATGGTCCAGGGTGCGCCGTGCGTAGGCCCCCGCGAGCATCACGAACAGTGGCGTGGTATCGACCCCGCCGTAGTAGCGCCCAAAGGGCAATTCGTTGAGTGAAGACATTTCGCCCTTGCGGGTCTCGTGCATGATCTTGCCTGGCTCGGCATCCCGAAACGTGGACACTTCCCGGGCCTGATGCAGGCCAAGATAGCCCAGCACACCTTTGGCCATCGCTGGATTGATCCACAACAGCTGATACGCCGTGATGACCGCATCGCGCCCGAACGGCGTCGAAAACCACGGGGTGCCGGCGTAGGGATAGGGGCCGGTGGGAAGGTCGGACGTCAGCAGCGCCAAGTCGGCGCGGGATTTGTCCAGCCAGCCCTGAAACAGCCTGCCGGACACCTTGAAGGTTGCGCCACGGCGCTGCTTGGCCTTCATCGCACTACGGGCCCGCGCCGCGGCGGCGCGAAACCGCAGCCGGGAAGGGGGCTCGGGGCTTGCGCCGATTTCAATGTACAACGCCTCCCGGGCACGCGCCTGCACCTTGATTGCGAACAGGGCGCTGCGCTCACCGAGGTGAGCAGGCGGCGCCGAAAAGCTGATGGCCATGTTTCGCTTCTTGCGGTCCAGCCCTACATAGCCGAACTCCACGCGCTGAGCGCCGACGACAGGCCTTGCCTGGGTACCTCGGCTAGCCCGGCGCGCACCCCGAACTTCGAACATGTCCCTGAAATCGGCCGAGAACTCCAGCCCCAGGGGTACCACCGAAGAGCGGTCGCTGTAGTTGACCAGGCTGATGCATTCGAACAGGCGCCCGTCCCAGATCAACCGTTTGCGTTCAATGTGCAACACGCCCTGGGGCAACTTATCCTCTCCCAGCGCCGGGAGCGCATGGTTGGTCAGGTGCGAAATGAAATAAACATTGTCCTGGCTGACCTTCGCCGATAGGAGGGAAGGGCGCTGCCCGGCCAGGGTGAGGCGGTAGCGGGACAGTATTCGGGTGTCGTCCCGGAACAGGCCGTCTTCACCGCCGTAGACGTCGCCATAGGCATCTGCCACATGCAAGGTGTCGTCACTGAGCAGCACGAACAAACCCTCGGGCACGGCGGTGCCCGGCTCAGGTGGGTGCTGCGCGTCCTCGCCATAGGTCAGGCGCGTGGGCATGGGCTCAGGCCGTCCGCTTGAGAGGGATCACCGGGTGCGAGGCCAGGATTTTTTCGTAAGCGGCAACGTACTGCCTGGCCATTACCTGCGCCGAGAACCGCGCTTCGAACGTGCGGCGAACCTGGCGGCGGTCCAGTTCCAAGGCATGGCTTATGGCACGAACGGCCTGGTGCTCGCTGTCGACGATAAAACCCGTTACGCCTTCGTCGATGATTTCCGGTACCGACCCGCAACGCCAGGCGATCACGGGCGTGCCGCACGCCATGGCCTCGATCATCACCAGGCCGAAGGGCTCTGGCCAGTCGATAGGGAACAGCAACGCCTGGGCATTGCCGAGGAATTCGCCTTTCTGGGCATCGTCGATCTCGCCAAGAAACTCGATCAGCGGGTGATCCAGCATCGGCTTGATGACAGCATCGAAATAGTCCTTGTCGGCGTTATCCACCTTGGCCGCGAGCTTGAGCGGCATGCCGGCGGCAATGGCAATGGCGATGGCACGGTCCGGGCGTTTTTCCGGTGAAATACGCCCCAGAAACGCCAGGTAGCCGCCGGCCTGGTAGTGGGGCGTATAAGCGTCAAGGGCGAGGCCATGGGAAATGGTTTCGTGCCAGTTGGCCCGCGGCAGGGCAATGCGCTGATGGTCGGAAATAGACACCAACGGAAAGTCACTCCAGCGCTGGTACGCCCCGCTCAGGTCGTTCATATCGAGGCGGCCGTGCAATGTAGTGAGCGTGCGATCGGCCATGGTTTCGAAAAATGGAAAGTGCAGCAGGTCGATATGGAAATGCACGATGTCGAATTCATCGGCCCGGCGCTTGACGTCGTGCAGCATGCTGAGGTGGCTGGCCAGGTCGGATTTGAACGGTTCCGGGTCGAGCCTGAGCGGGTTGGCTCGCCCCACTACCCGTGTTGCTTTCGTCCCTTCGCTGCCGGCGGCAAATAGTGTGACCTGATGGCCGAGGTCTACGAGTGCATCGGTCAAATGAGCGACCACCCGTTCAGTGCCGCCATAGAGGCGTGGCGGTACTGCCTCGTAAAGAGGGGCTATTTGCGCAATTTTCATCGTCTGTCTCCGTTGATGAGTAAACAGAGTCAGAAAAGGCAAAGGCGACCGGCGGGGAGCAGGCTGGATTTTAGGGACACTGCCAACAGGAGAGTAAGCGTACCGTCAATAGTTCAACCCGCCCGGGTGGTGGGATGTGTCAGGCCGATCCCTCTAGGCATCCAGCACCAGGCGCTCACCACGGCACCCGGAGACGCACGGGGCTATCCATTGACCACTGGCCCGCTGCGCGGGCGTCAGGCAGTCATCCCTGTGGTCCGCTTCGCCTTCGATCACCCGTGTTACACAGGCCCCGCAGATGCCCATACCGCAGGACAACGGCAGCAGTGTTCCAGCCCGGGCAGCGGCGTTCGCCAGGCTTTCCCCTGGCTGGACCGACACCCGAGTGCCGCTGCGGGCGAGCACCAGCTCACAGTTATCCTCCAAAGCAGCAGAGGGGCCGGGTTCGGCAGCCGGCTGGAAATGCTCGCGGTGCAGCGCTGTCGTGGGCCAGCCCAGTTCGACAGCCGTGGTTTGCACCCGCTCCATGAACCCGGCCGGGCCGCACGTATACAGCGTGCTCCCGGCTTGCCAGCGCCCCAGCTGGCGCGGTAGCAAGGCGGCGATCCGAGCCGCATCCAGCCCGCCATGCCACTGCACGTCGCCTGTCAGCTGTTCCAGCAAACGAGGGGCCCGGGGCGCGCGAGAAAAACCCAGTAGCCTTACTGGGCGATCCTCCGCCAGGCATTGGCGGTACATGGCCAGCAAGGGCGTAAGGCCAATGCCTGCGGCTATCAGCACCACGGGGCCGTTTCCGCCGGTGAGTTTGAACAGGTTGCGGGGTGGGCCCACGTCCAGCAGGGTGTCGATCCGCAGCTGTTCGTGCAGCCATTGTGAGCCGCCACGCGACTGCGCTTCGCGCTTGACGGCGAGCAACATTCGCCGGTCGGTCGGCAGGCCGGCCAGCGAATATTGGCGGACCAGCCCGCCGGGCAGGCGCAGGTCTACGTGGGCGCCGGCCTCCCAGGTGGCAGCCAAGGGTTGCCCGTCTGCGGGGCTGAGCTCCAGGCCCAGGATGTCGGGCTGTTCCAGGCGTAGCCCGGTCACCCGCATGGTGCTCCAGGTCATGAGCGTACCCCCGCCGCGCGTTGCAACCGGTGAACGGCCTGGCGCGCCTGTTCGCCCAGTTCGGCAAGATCCAGGCCAGGGATCCGGTCGTTATCAACCGTTAGTTGGCCGCCTGCCAGCAACGCTCGCAGCGTAGGCCTGCCGCCACCGACCACGGGGCCGATGGCCAGGTCGTGAAGGCCGAAATAGCGCGGTTCGTCCAGGCGATAGATGGCAAGGTCCGCCGCCATGCCAACCGCCAGGCTGCCCACTTTCCCCAGCCCGAGCACGCTCGCGCCGCCCGCCGTACCCCAACGCACCACGTCCTCGACGGTTGCCGCGTGCGCGCCGCCTTCCTGTCGGCCTCCGGCCGAGGCTGGCAGGGCGCGTTCGCCTGCCTTCGCCCGCTGCAGCAGCCAGGCGGCGTGGGTTTCACTGATCATGTCGCATGCCTCGTTCGAGGCCGCGCCATCGACCCCGATCGACACCTGCATGCCTGCGGCTTCGAGCGCCACCACGTCGGCGATGCCGCTGCCGAGCCGGCCGTTACTTTGTGGGCAATGGGCGATGCCGGTACGGGTCTGCCCTAACAGTCGAATTTCTTCGGGTGCCAGCTTCACCAGGTGGGCAAACCACACATCGTCGCCCAGCCACTCGTGCTCGGCGCAGAAGGCCACCGGCGACATGCCCCAGCGGCGCTGGGTTTCATTGGTGTATTCCACGGTTTCGCTGAGGTGGCTATGCAGCCTTATGCCAAGCCTGCGAGCCGCGCGGGCTGCTTCGCGCAGGTGCTCCGGTGGCATCGAATACGGTGGGCTGGTCGGTGCCATCACGATCCGCCGCCAGCTGTCGGCCGCCGGGTCATGGTAGCGCTGTACCAGCCGCTCGACGTCCTGCAGATACTGGTCGAGGGTTTCCGCTCCCGCCCCGGTCACCGCACCTTCAGCCTGCCGCGCTTGGGTAGCACCCCCACGGCACAGCACAAAGCGCAAACCCAGCCGCTCGGCCTCTTCGAACAGCACTGCCGCGCTGTCGAAGCCCATGCCGGGCAGGTACAGGTAGTGATGGTCGGCAACCGTGACGCACCCGGAGCGCGCCAGCTCTACCAGGCCGATTCGGGCGGCGAGGCGAAAGCTGCCTTCGTCGAACAACCCTCGGTACCGGTAAGGCACTGCGGCCAACCAGGCCCCGAGGCTGTGGTCGATGCCTTCAGGTATGCCTTTGAGCAGCGACTGGAACAGGTGATGGTGAGTATTTACCCAGGCCGGGTAGACCACGCAGCCGCTGGCATCCAGCACGCGCTCGCCGGGCATCGGGGAAAGGGCGCCAATTGCGCTGATGGTGCCGGCGGTAATCCGGATATCCGGGCCTGCGTGCCGCGCCGCAGAGCCCTTCAGGCCGGTCAGGATCGCGCTGGCATTGCGCACCAGCCAACTGTTGTTTTGAGTCATTTGGGTCGCGCCTCTCATTGCAATTCACTCTCGTGCCAGTGCCGCAGGCTGAGCCTTGCCAGCAGCGCCATCAGGCTGAACAGTGCAACGCCGGTCAGCGCAATCAGCACCAGGGCGGCGAACAACCGGGGGATGTTGAGTTGAAAACCTGCTTGCAAGATCTGGTAAGCCAGCCCCGCGCCCGTGCCGCCGGTGCCCGCAACGAACTCGGCCACCACCGCGCCGATCAGCGCCAGCCCGCTGGCAATACGTAAACCGGCAAAAAAGCACGGCAGGGCACTGGGAATGCGCAGCCGCAGCAGGGTTTGCCAGCGGCTGGCGCCGTTGAGCCGGAACAGGTTGAGCAGGCCCGGGCTGACGCTGCGCAGCCCCAGTACGGTATTGGCGATTACCGGGAAGATCGCCACCAGGGTGGCGCAGATCACCAGCGCCAACGTGGTGTTGCTGCACCAGATGATGATCAGCGGCGCGATGGCGACCACGGGGGTTACCTGCAGCAGGATTGCATAGGGAAACAGGCTGGCTTCGATCAGCCGGCTTTGCACGAACACAAAGGCCGCCAGGGTGCCGATGAGCACCGCCAGCGCAAAGGCCAGGCAGGTGATTTTCACCGTGACCCATAGCGCGCCCGCCAGCATGGGCCCATCGGTGATCAGCGTGCGCAGGATATCCAGCGGCGCGGGCACCAGATACACCGGAACATGCCAGGCGATGCAGACGAGTTGCCACACGCCGAGCAACAGGGCGCCCACGATCATGGGCGAAACGACGCCCAGCAGGCGTGGCCGCGCAAGCCAGGGGGTAGGGGATGTAGACATGGAAAGCCTCCTGGCGAGATCAGTGATGGCCATGGTTGGCTTCAACCAGCAGCCGCGAAAGGTGCGCGCATTGCGCGATAAATCCAGGCGAAGCGCGAAAGGCCTCGTCACGCAGCGTGGGCCCGTCGATGGGCACATCGGCGATCACCCGCCCTGGCCGCGCGCCCATCACCAGCACCCGGGAGGACAGGAACACAGCCTCATAAATGCTGTGCGTGACGAACACCACGGTGAGGTCTTGCCGGGCATAAAGGTCGCGCAAGTCACTGTCGAGCTTGTTGCGGGTGAATTCGTCGAGGGCGCCGAAGGGCTCGTCCATCAGCAGCAGGTTCGGCGTGGTAGCCAGCGCGCGGGCGATGGAAGCACGCATCTGCATGCCGCCGGACAGCTCGCGGGGGTAGGCCGCGCCGAACCGGCCAAGGCCCACCAGCTCCAGCGCGGCGGCCACCTTGGGCTCGCTCTCGGCGCGCGGTACGCCGGCGAGGTCCAGCGGCAGGCGCACGTTATCGCGCACCCGCGCCCAGGGCATCAGCGTCGCTTCCTGGAACACCATGCCCAGGCTCTGACCGGCCTCGCCGTCGCCCGGCGCGGCCTTGCCCCACCAACGCACGTGCCCGGCAGACGGCTGTTCAAGCCCGGCGAACATCTTCAGCAAGGTGCTTTTGCCGCAGCCGGAGGGGCCCAGCAGCGACACAAACTCCCCTTGCTGGATCAGCAACTTCACCCGTTGCAGCGCCTGGGTGCCGTTGGGGTAGGTTTTCTCGACCTGGTTGGCGAACAACGGCGTGTTCGGGCCGGGCTGGTCAGGCACGGGCGCGGCAGGCATCGCAAGGCTGTGCAGCATCATAAGGGGCACCCCGGGGTCAGGAACGCAGGAACACTTCATGTTCGCCGTGGGCCTCGAGCAGGCCCAACAGTTGCCGGCGGATCATCAGGCCGGGTTTGTCGGACGGCATGTGCATCTCCACCTGGCGGCGGGTATCGACACAGGCGTCGTAGTCCGTGGCTTCGAGGATGTCGCGGTCTTCGGCGGTGATGGCCGCGTCCCAGTCGATCAGTTCCTGGGTGCCGCACTGTTCTTCGCTGTCATTTCGGTACAGCCACTGCACTAGCATCAGGCGGCCGTCGTCGATGGGCGTGGCGCAGTTGTAGATGATGTGATGGATGCCGCTGTCTGGGTACATGCAGCCGAAGCGGCGGGAGAACGGCAAGTAATAGCGGTTGACCAGATGGCGGCGGGTGATGGGCTGCTGGCTGCCGGTGATGCGATAGCTCGCTTCCGGGTTACGAATGGGCACCAGGGTTTCGGCCTCGAAGCCGTAGTCGGTTTCGCGGAATTCGTAGGTGGCAGGTTCCGGCTGATCGAACAGGCCGAAGTTAGCTTTGTGCACGAAGGAGAAGTGCGAGTTGTCGAACGAGTTCTCCATCACCCTCAATGGGCTGGTGTTCCATTGTTCATAGAACTGGAAAATCCGCCGGTAGCCGGGTGCGCCGTCTTCAGGGAAATCCGGGATGTCACGTAACGGGTCGTCCAGGGCCACCCAGGCGTAGCCGTATTTTTCCTGGCAATGGAACGCCTTCACGCTGGCCCCGCGGGGGATGGCGCCGCTCGGGTTTTGTGGGATTTTCACGCACGTGCCGCTGCAATCGTATTCCCAGCCGTGGTAGCCGCAGGCGATGTTGCCGTCCTCGCTCACAAAGCCTTTGGAGAGTTTCGCGGTGCGGTGGCAGCAGCGGTCGCGCATGGCCACTGGCTCGCCAGTGGGGCGCTTCCACAGCACCAAGGGTTCGCCGAGTAGGGTAAACGGCTGCGGGCCGTTGTCCAGGGCAGTCATGGGTAGCAGTGCGTACCAGAAACGGCGCAATACAGGTTGTTGGGTTACCAGCATGGGTGTACTCCAGAAAAATCAGTGGCTAGCGGCAAGGTCGGCGGCGTCGGGCAGCACGTTCAGGGCTTTCACGAATTGCGTGCTGTAGGCGCTTTGCCACGGCGCTGCGGCGCCGAGCAGCCCGGCTTGCACCATGAAGTCGCGGGTGGCCTGCCAGCGGGCGTCGGTCATCACGCCAATGCCTTGGGTGGCAGCGTCGCCGCCGGTCACCAGGCGGTATTTGCGCAAGGTGGTTACGCCCCAGGCCAATAGCTCATTGCTCATGTTGGGGTTGTCTTGCTGGATCAGCGCGTTGCCGCGGGTGGGGTCGTTCAGGTAGTGCTTCCAGCCCTCCATGCTGGCGCGCACAAAGCCTGCGACCCGCTCAGGGTGCTGCTCGATAACGTCCCGGCGGGTAACCACCGTGGAGCCGTACGGTGGGTAGCCGTCGTCGGCGAAGAGGTAGAAGTTGGGCTTCTGGCCGGCCTTGATCGCCTGGAACAGCTCCGAGCTGGCATAAGCTTGTTGCGTGGCGTCGGGGTTGGCCAAAAAGGGTTGCAGGTTGAAGGTGTAGGGCCGCGCCTGCGCCTCATCCAGGCCGTATTTCTGCTTGAGCCATGGCCACCAGGTTTGCTGCCCCGAGGTGGACACCAGCACGCTTTTGCCCTTGAGCGACTTCAAGCCATCGACGTTCTCGTGGGTGAGCAAGCCTTGAGGGTCGCCTTGGAATGCGGCCGCCACTGCCACCACCGGCAGGCCTTGCTCAACGCTTTTGAGCACCTGAAGGTCATAGTTGAGGATGAAATCCGCCTGGCCGCTCACCAGCAGTTGCATGCCGTTGACCTGCGGCCCACCCATGCGGATGGTCACCTCCAGGCCTTCCTTGGCGTAAAGCCCTTCGGCCAGCGCCTGGTAGAAGCCACCATGTTCGGCCTGCGCGTACCAGGACGTCAACAGCGTCACTTTTTCACCGGCATACGCCAGCGGCCCCGTGAACCCGGCAAGCACGCCGGCGCCCAGCAGGTTGAAGGCAGCAAACCGTTTATTCATGGCCATCGTCTCCGCATCCCTTTCCGAGTGGCCGGCAGGAGCAGAACGAAGGCAAGGAGAGTGGAGCAGGGCACAGCGGTGCCTGGGGCTATCGTCTCTCTTGCCATGGCCAGGGCTGGCCACGTTCAAGCATCCACACCGGATGTACGGCGCCATGCGCCGCAAGAGCAATGCCCTGCGTGGGTAAGCCCCACGCTGACCGCTTCTACTCAAAGGGGTTTTAGCCAAAAGCGTGCCACATCGCCAAACCCAACAGGTGCGGGGTTATCTCCTCTACATGGCAGGGTATATGGGCAGCAATGGTGCGAGTGTTTCATCCGAGCGGTAGAGAATGGTGCGCGGGAAGGGCTGCGCCGCTGTACCGATCTTCGCCCAGGATCGTCTCCAGGCCTGCTTCGCCCGGTTGGCACGCTGGCTGCTATAGCACCGCTTGAGTAGAAGCGGTCAGTGGGGCTCGGTATTCGATCAGCCCACCACGGGACATTGCTCTGCGGCCTGTGCCGCACACCCGGCAAGGGTGCCTGGCGCGGTAGGCCAGGGAGCTGCTTCTATTTGCCCAGGTATCCCCTTGCCGATGCCCGTTGGCCGCTTATGAAGGCGGCCGGCACCGTTGCTTGAGGGATCATCCATGACCTGTACCTTCGCTGCGCCCGCTTCGCGCTCCGCCTCCCTTCGCCTGTCGCTGCCACTGCTGGCGTTTGCCTTGTTCAGCGAGGCCAGCCAGGCCAGCCCGTTAATCTGGCAGGACAACAGCCTCAGCTACCTGTACGGCCATAACTACAAGGTGGACGGCACCGGCAACGACATCGAGAACACCATCACCTTCGAGCACGCCAGCGGCTGGCGGTGGGGCGACATGTTCCTGTTCGTGGACAACAAGTGGTCCGCCGGCCTGCACGGCAATGCCGGCCACAGCTATTACGGGGAATTTTCCCCGCGGCTGTCGTTGGGCAAGGTCAGTGGGCACAGCATGGCGTGGGGGCCGATCACCGATGTGTTGGTTGCCGCCACCTACGAGCGCGGCGAAGGCACCAGCCGACGATACCTGCTGGGCCCAGGCTTCGATCTGAAGATCCCCGGGTTTGACTGGGTGCAGCTCAATACCTACTACCGCCGGCCAGACGGTATTTCCGGCAAGGCGTCCGGGCAGTGGCAAATCAACCCGGTATGGTCGATGACTTTCCCATTCGGCGCCTCGGACATCCGCTTTGACGGCTACGCCGAGTGGTACGTCAATGACGTGGGCAATAAGGGCTCGTCCAATTACGTCGCCAGCAGCTTTCACTTCAACCCCCAACTCAAGTACGACCTGGGCAAGGCACTGAAGGTGGGGCCGCGGCAGCTTTATGTGGGGATCGAGTATGACTACTGGTCAGATAAATACGGTATCGAGGACAGCCATGGGTTTCCCACCGACCAGAACACCGCGAGCCTGTTGGTGAAGGCGCACTTCTAGCGAGAGGGCATGCCCGAATGGGCAGGTGAAGAGCTGGCAAGTGGCTCTTCACCCCCCGGGCGCATCACAGTTGTACCAATCACGTACGGAGAGGGCGAATGGGCTCACTGAGTCGAAATCACTCGCGCATCGACCGCGAGCTGACGCGAGAGCTGACCTGGGCCTGCGAACAGGCCAAGAGTGAAATCGGCGGTTTTGAATGGCTTACCCATCAGGCGGATTACAGCCGCTTACCTTATAGGCTGGTGGTGACGTGGATATTCGATAGCGACGCGAACAGGCTGGCCGCAAGTGTTGGCGGCACCAATGCGATGATTCAAAACCTCACCATGGCAGCAATCGGGCAGGCGGGTATTGCCCGTTCGGATATCACATTGAGTGTTGCGCTCGACTCCGAGGAGCGCTGTGCAACCCAGCATCGAGGTGACTGGGCCGCGCGCCTGAATGCCCGGGCGCGTTCTGGTGACAAGCATGGCTAAGGACATCGAAAACCCTTGCGTATCGCTGTGTCAGCTCAACAGCGAAATGTGCGTGAGCTGCGGCCGCACCCGAGAGGAGATCCGCAAATGGCGCAGCATGAAACGGCCGGAAAAAATGGCGGCCGTGCAAAAGGCGTCCGCGCGCATGAAGGCGATCCTCAAAAAGAAAAACAAGGATTCGCCAGCGGGTAAATGAAGCTATCGCTGGCTGGCCGGTGCATACGAAGCACTAGCCAACTGGAAGCCTTGGTGCAAAAAAAAGCCGCCTCGGGCTGAGGCGGCTTCAGTATTTCAGGCGGTTGGGGTTTGAGCTAATCCGCGTTCGGCCAAATCGGCAAAACCAACCTCAACCGTGAGTTTTCACGGTGCCTTGAAACGAAACGATGCCCCAGAGCGTCGGCTGACTGAATCATTTCATAGGGCATGAACTAATTTTTCTAGAAATTTGAAAAACTGGGTTATGTATTCATTTTGTGCTCAACAAAGCGCCAGTCAACACTCAAATGCTGACGGCACCAACGTGATTGCTCAAGGGTGGCATGGCCACTGTGGAAGGTGCCGTATAGGAGTGGTCTGCCGAAGCGGAATCTATCGGTGGAGAGGGATCGATCGCTCCTGCTACCCCAGCGTTTTTGCAGATGCAGGTAAATACCGGCCAGCTCAGGGCGCCGCTCATGCAGTTTCGAGTGTGTTATCTACGGGAGGCCATGACTACTACAGCTGAGGCGATGGTATATAGGAGGCCGCTGTCCGTTAGAAGCAAAGCAAAATAAGTATTGTGCAAATGGCCCGTTTGAACTCGCTTTATTCGCCGGGCTCAGAGCTTATTTTGATGTGGCTTAGACTTCAGCTTTTTCAGATTTAGCATGGTTTGAACATCTTTTCTCTTCAGAAGTGGGTGTTTGTAGAAATAATCGGGAATCCAGTGAGTTGCAATTTTTTTGTGTTTCACTAGGTTGCTGATATAGCCACTGGAAAACCCAAGTATCTTGGATGCGTCTTCCAAAGTGCAGTATCGCTTGTTGAATAGACTAAGTTTGCCTACATCGTATTGCGTGAGAAGTTCTTGGTCATTAAATTTCAATGGGGAAACGAACCCCCCCGCGATGAAGCGCCTGGAAAATGCTTGATGTGTAATCTTGTAGGTCTGGAGGATTTGGGATAAAGGGGTTAGGCTGTCTAGGAGTTTCCGTACAGAATCAATCTCGCCGTGAGAGACTGTCAAATATGACTTATACTGCAGCGACCGGGCAGGCCGGATTTTGTCCTTGGCCAGACGCCACATCTCACTGTACTTGATTTCCAGTAATCGTGCGGCATCTCTCAAACTCACAACTTGGCCGCGAGAGAGGTAAATGCCGAATGGATCTTGTGTTGGGTTCAGCTGTGCCTGCAGATCAATGGGGAAAGTACTTCGGTCATATACCGTTATCGAATGACCGTTGACAAATTTTCCGGAAACGGCGCGTATATTATGGGTTTCAAGTATACCGCTTAATTTGTTCTTAGGTAAATTCAATTCTTTGCATAGAATTCGCGGCGTGGTGAAATGGCTGTAGAAATTTCCGACGTCGTTCAATACGAACAGTCGGGTGTCTTGGGTTGAGCATCGAATCAAACCGATATCGCGATAATAGATAACTGTATTTCTGTGCGTTTTGAGGATCGCAGCGGCTTGGTCTAGGGAGCAGGTTTTTAGATCTGTGGTATTACAGCGACGGAGCTTCCTATGCTCCTTTAATGAGTTTGATTTTTTGGGGATGGTATGGATTGAGCTGGATATCCTAGGTATGTCCTCGGTGCGTATGAGGAATGGGTAGCCAGAGCGGTTAACTATCGGCTTGACCACGCCGCAGCGGTTGAGTGCAGCCATCATTTCTATAGAGCTTTTTCCCAAGCAAGATGCCAGCTTTCGCATGGGTACGAATGAGTCGTGGATGGATAGGACGTCCTCTTTTCGATAGTAGGGACGTGTCCGGATACTAGTGATGGGCTTCAGTATATTTTGGTCGGATAAGATTTTGCATTCTACGAGGGATAAGCCGAGCAGTTTGGAGGTTTCGTTCAATGAGTAACAAGTTGAAATAACATTGACTTCAAGTTTTCTTCTAAGTTCGCTGGATTTCGATTTGAATTCTTTAATTGCTTTATTTAAGCGTATGACATCCTGTCCATCATAGTTGTGTTTTTTATCCTCTGGATGAGTCGCAAGATACCGATCCCATATCCTTGTGGAAACTCCTAGCAAGGCCCTCAATCCGTTGGAGCGGAGAGGCCGTGGCGGATATTCGTTGCAATCGGCTAGGCATTTTTTGGGTAGCGCCTCAATAAGGTAAGCAAGCTTGGGATAGTACCTTCTGAATTTAACCGTCAGGATTTCGGCTTGCGTGAGGTCAAGTGAACTCCAGATGGTACCGAGAATTTTCTCCAGTCTTGAGATGTCATTAAACGCGATAGATGAGGCGGCATCGAATATCATATGGCTTGTCTCTTGAATTTTATTCCCTGCGATGCCAAATGTACTGATCGCTGAGAGAAGTGTGTCAAGTTTTTTCTGGTCTTGGTGCTCTAGTATCTCAAGCAAACGTTTTTCCGGAAGGCATTCGTCTTCTGTGCATACGGGAGATTCCCAATCAGTATTGCAGCTACACTTTTGTTGACCGTGATGTCTTAGTTGAAAAGGGCGATTGCAGCTTGGACAAGTGAAGAGCAACTTACGAAAATGTAGTGGGCAATGCTTGCATAAGCAAAAGTCGGTTATATAGTGAATATGGTCAGAAACATAGCACTCGCTACATGCTGGGAAATATCGAGTACATAGTAGCCGTTTGCCGAGCTTCACCTTTCCCAATAGAAATGCACCCCTAGGTTTATCCGGGTCTGCTAAGGGGTAGAATCCTCTACGGATACGGTCTTGTAGAATCGAGCTCACCTGTGAAAGCATTAACAATTCGTATCGGTTGCCTTGGATGAGCGAACTTCCACGTGCTGAAATTCCATAACCAAAAAAACGTCCCGTAAATTTAGAGACGGTACTGTAACCATTCATGACTGCAAGCCGACGAATGATGCTTCGGGGGCTTTCGCATGCCTGAGGTAATGGTATGAAGTGAAGCGATTTCATTGTTTGCGGCATATTTTATCATAGGCAGATGCCAAGCTCAGGTCAAACGGGTCCGAGCTCATGCGGAGCTTAAGGTCGATTAAACGACTGGCTTGACTGAAATCATTGAACTCCAACGTAATTCGCTTTTTGGCAAGCATATTTTGAATCGCGATGTGAATAATAATCCTGATGTACTCTAAGCTCCCTGAGGTAGCGACATACAAGCGGACGGCTATGTCAGAATCAGTGAGATGGGCTCCCGGGCGGAGCAATCCGCGAGTATAAATTTGATCATCGAGGCTGCTGAGCAAGACCATATAATCCGAGGCGCGATCCTCGCTGAAATTGGGATATTGCAGCTCAATCAGGAAAGGGAAACGTCGAGCGAGGGCAGGGCGCTGGTTCAACAGAAACTTACATTCAGGTGTGCCCGCGATTACAAAGGGGGTCATGGTCTCGTTCATCATAGTGATGAGCCAATCGATGACGGTACCTCGTGCTTTGTCTGCTTCAGGCCTAGCCAAGTGATGAAATTCATCCAATTCACATACTGCCACTCTGCAGGTCTTGAGCAGTGCCATGGCACGATAGCTCAACTCCACAGTATCGCCTCCTGTGTCAGCACAACCCAATTCGCGAACCAGCGTCTTTGCAAAGGATTTAACGGTTACGGGCGATGGCACGCTACAATAAAAAGCTGGCCGAACGGTAGTGATGCCCCTTGCGTCGATCATTTCATAGGGAGCTCCAAACGAATCCCTGAACAGTTTAAGTAGTGTCGATTTCCCACTGCCTGATGGCCCTACTACCATGGCGGACGTAGGAACACCTCGTTGTCGAGCGGTCTCTACACTTTTTTGCAACATGGTGTAGGCATGTAGATACGAGGGAAACAAGACTAACTGTTGCGAGAAGTCGCGAAGCCATTGTGTGTCAAAGTTATTCATGGCGCACCTGTACTGTTGAAATAGGGGTGAGCAGGATGCCTTCAAGCAGCGTAATAGGTGGAAGTGGAGCGTGACGTGGCGGCTGGGACTGATCTTGAACAGAGAGAGTGGGAGAAATTTCGACAGGTCCCTCAGCGCACGATTTCTGATTCTCAGCTAAGCGTGCCAAGCGCTTTTGTGCGGCTTTGCCTTTGTCATCGCGCAGCGCGAGGATATATTTGACACGGCGTTCGCGCGCCGACTTGAAATCGAACTTTTCCCTTTCACTGCGGAGTTGCTTGACCACCAGTCGGTGCAACTGCATCGTCAATCCGTTTTGATAATCCGGGTCGACGGCTTCAAGTGGGAAAAGGTCTTCAGGCCGGTCTGGATGGCAAATCCAGACGGTGCCCAAGTCACTGATGTCATAGAACAATGTGAGTTTGACTTTCTTGGGGGCACGTGTAGCCAGCGCTGGTACGGCCGGCCCTGTCCATTGAAGGTTAGAGAATCCAATCCGGCCGTTGCATGGTAGCGCCGTTATTTTGCTCCAGAACAAGCGCTGAATATCCTCTGTACTGTACCGCTTGGGCGGAAAATTAGGATCAAGAAGTTTGTTCCAGGTATTCAGTGGTGAGTCGTTGAGTGATCGATGGAAGTCTTGGTGATAGGTATCGAGGAATTTCCCGAAACTCTCTTTGAGTTCAGCAATGGTATACGTGGCATTTTTTTCTGAGTTGTAGTCTCCCCTTTCGTCGGGATCCGAGAAGGTCGTACCGCTGAGTTGATGGGCAAAGCGGGTGTTATGAGTTTTGAACCAGCGCTCGACGAAGGGTTTCTGGTCGGGGGTATACGGTTCGCAGTAAACGACCTTCGAGCCTAGCAAATGCATGATGTAGCCGATTTTTTTGCCAGCAAATTCACTACCATTATCCATCACGTAGGTAGACGCGAGTCCGGTAGTCGGGCCGTCGGAGCTGAGCGAGTTTTTCAGTGCCCGCAGCGTCTTTTCAATGCAGGGAGGATTGATGGAAATGTCCCAGCCGATAATCATGCGCGAACGGACATCTATCAGTACCGTGAGCCAAGCACGTCCTATAACGGTCCCTCGGTCATTGACGGCCATGACGTCAATCACCTGGGTGTCACATTCAACCCGTTCCAGTAACTGCATAGGTTGCTGGCTTCTCTTGCTGAATTTCTGTTTTTTGAGGGCGCGCTGTCGCCCCAATTGTGCTACATCTTTTTCATAGGTGTCGTATTGCTGAATAATGCGCCAGATGGTCGAATTGCTAGGAACATTCAGTTGGTCGGTAATGGGCCGTTTGCTGTTGAGGTCCTCGAGACTGCATTGGATCACATCGGTGATTTCGACAATGCTGTGCGGTAGCTCAATGAAGTACAATTCCCGAACCCAATAATCAATGACGTCAGCCACTACTGCAGGCTGACGGTCAAGGAGTCGCCGCCGGCGTTGGAGGGGCGAACGGATCAATGCCAGCGGGCTGCCTCCAGCTTCTCGATAGATTCTCATCCAGCCGTACATGCTGCCGTAGCAGGGGGGATGAAGGTCACCGATTTGTTCGGCGATTTTACGGATTAATGACACGGTCGCTGAGCGCGGCAGCCTCCCTCCCAGCTTATCTTCCGCCGTGCGAACATACAGAAGTCGTTTGTCTAACTCGCGTCGCTGGTCGTCGCGTAGGTCTGAGACGATACGCTGTACATTATGCTCCAATGGCGCATCCTGCATGCGGAAGAGGTTGCCGCGCTCGAAAGCCTGACGTAGGCGGTCCAACGTGTGAATCGTAATATGAGTTCGCCTCGCCATACTGCGCAATTGAACCCGTTTGTCATCCACTGCGATAACCAGATACACGTCAGTGTAAAGCCGCCATTGCTCGCCAACCTGCATGGTGAAAACGTTAACTATCGGCATGATTGTTCCTCGCTGGGCAGATAGGTCAACTTACGAATTTGCCCTTACGCCTTTGGCGACTTAAGTCTGGTCGCGCCCACGTGAATTGATGGGCTAAGCGGGTGTGATAAATATTGGAAACAGCGCTCGACGCTGGACTTCTGGTTGGGAGTATACGTTTCGCAGTAAACGATCTTCGAACTTAGGGACTCCATGATGGATCCCATTTTTTTTCTATCAAATTCACTTCCATTATCTATTATATAGACCCCGGTATAAGGCCGCCATTTCTCGCCAACCTGCATGGTTAAAGCGTTAACTATCGACATGATTGTGCCTCGCTAGGCAGGTAGAACAATTTATGAACTTTCGCCTACGCCTTTGGCGGACTTAAGTCTGGTCGCGTTCACATCCTCGCTATTTCACAAAATTTGCTCAACGTTTTCAGCAAATTGTGGGCGTAGGGGGT
Organism: Pseudomonas sp. 3MAES_34.3B; assembly: GCF_058145875.1. Lineage (NCBI taxonomy): Bacteria > Pseudomonadati > Pseudomonadota > Gammaproteobacteria > Pseudomonadales > Pseudomonadaceae > Pseudomonas > Pseudomonas sp. 3MAES_34.3B. The sequence continues at coordinate 1,292,007 of NZ_CM176960.1, forward strand.
TGCCAATGGATGATTTCGAAATTGGGCGCCCCATTGCGTTATGTGGAACAATGAAAAACTGTCTTTTGTGGGCTAAGCCAAATTATTGTGTTGTCTGTAATGGGTTTTCGCATGTTGCATTCAATGGTCTTGTAGAATAATGCGTGAGCTATATCTGCTGGAGCAAATGAAGTATTCATTATTTGCTTTAGAAAGATTGGTTTCTCCTGCTGAGCTATATGGTGACAAAGCGCTGTGGCTGCCCGTCCGTTACTGTCGTATCCACGGTTATATAAGTAGTTTAGGTTTGCCGCGCGGGCTGCATTGTAGAAATGGTGCATCGGTAGACATTCGAGTAGGCAATCTTGCTCCGCCAGCAACTCGAGGATCCGCAACAGCCTTGCTTTGGTTTTTTGACATTCAAAACTCTGATCATTTTTGACCTCAATCAGTTGTTGCACACCACTGCAGAAAGTCACCTCAAAGTCAGGTGTGTAGCGAGTCTTGGCATGTGCAAACGTCAATGTGTATGGATGGATTCGGTAGCAGGCAACGTCTGCCCTGCGTTCCAGCTCCAAGCAAAACGCTGCTTCTAGCATTGATTCACAAATCAACGGAGCATTGTTTTTCTTCGAAGGAAAAATGGTGACCCGGCTACCATAACGACCATGCTGAGGCACTCGATATGGCTCAATGGTGGCAATCTTCGCCAATCGATCTTGTAGCAATAGCGGATTGATGAAAGACATCTACGCCTCCATCTCTATAGGTATTTCCTATTTCAAGGTTTTTGGTCGGAAGCTTTGGTGTAAATATTATTGAACGGGTCGTGTACAGGTTTTATTATTGCCTGTAATTACGTTTTATACTACAGGTCGATATTTAGCTTTGAAGATGGTTATCTATTTTCCGCGCAAGGCTCTATCGTGCAGCTTTCGAGCACTTTCTCTTCAGTCACATTTCCGCGCAATGTGGACAACAGGCCGATGGAGCAGAGGAGTACGAAATGTACGCATTCAGTGTCGATACGAAGGCGTGCGTTCTACGCAGCGCTGCATTGTTTCACGCTACGGCTCAATCCATGGAATGCCCTCACACTCCATACAGCATGGCGAAATACTGGCAAAGGGTCCGACCCTGGCAGGATAGCTTGTCGCTTTGGAAACGTATGCGGGACGGTGCAGCGCCTTCAGCGTCCACCAAAAGTCAGTTATTTGAGCACTTTCCGCATCTGCGGTCCCTGTTTGAACATCCGCTGTGGCAAGTCACGGGTCATCCGAAGAGGGCGCACGACTGGGATGAGCTGGCTGATAGCATTCGGATTGGCTCTAAGCCGCTGGACGGATATGGTGGAAAATCGAGCCGGCTGTTGTTCGACCGGGCCGATTGGCCCTGCCTGCCCGTTCATTGGGTGCTATTGAATACGCACGCGACCCGCTTTGCAGTTCATCGTTTATGGCTGAATAAAAATTTCACGGCTTTGTTGGGCCTAAGCAGTCTTCAACGGCCGATTATTTACATTCGCGCCGAGCTTATGGCCCTACTCCGACCTGCGATGCCTGGCCTTCAGTCTGTGCTTTGCCGCAGCAGAGAATTCGGTACCGCGCACTGGGGGGCTAATGCAGTGTTACTACAGCTGCTGCAACAGCGAGGTTGGCTTAGTGGGGATGACCGGCACCTAGCGCTACTCATCTGGAATTTTCCCCATGAGGTGCAGCACGGGTTGGACGTTGGCCCATTACATTTTTTGGGAAAAACGGGCTTTGGGTTGCCTCTGTCATTGCGAAAGAAATGGTGCAGAAAGCAGGCGCAATGGCAAGATAGCCCCCTACATTTGAACGGCCTCAGCTGCGAGCTTTCTCATTAGGATTGGTCAGCGATCCCAAGCATTCGCCTGTGTTATCCCTAGCGGCTTGAGCCCTCGTACCTGAGCAGCTACGGAACAGAACTTTCAGCGTTAGACGTTTGTGGAACTCCAATTACTGTGCTGGGCAGACGGGCCAACAATTGGTGAACTTGGTTGAGCTGTTGCGCGAGGTCGCGGAGATTTCTTCGATCCTGGCGACGATCCAGCAAATAACGGTGAGCACGTTCACGTAAGCTCGTCGCTTCAATTTGCAGGTTTTGCTCCCGCTGTTGCATCTGGTCGAATGCAGTGTTGAGCTGCACGTGACTGGCGTTCAATTGCCGGGCCATTCTTTGTTCGTTTTCTAGAGCAAGCCGTTGCGCTTGGTGCTTGGCGGTCTGACGCTCTAGGTCCCGGTATAGCAAGGTAAGTTCCTCCTGCTTGTTCAGCAGCAGCTCCTGAAGCCGGCGCTGTTCATGCTGAAGCTGCTGAACCTGCGCTTCGTGGCGCTGTATATCGCTGTCTCGCTGCTGGCGTGCCTGTTCACGATAGTGCGCTAAGGAGTCGCGTGCCTGCTGGTATTTTTCTTCCAATGACTGAACCTGCTCTCCCCTATCCTGCAGTGCATCTTTTAGATGACGTTCCGCGGCGAGCAAGCCCTGCCGTTCTCCTTCAAGTTGTTCGACACGCGCAGTCAAAATATGGTCCCGCTCGCGAGCGTCGCGACGTTCCTCCAGCAGCAATTCATGGGTTTTCCTCAGCTCCTCATGACGAGCGCTATCGACCTGGCGTTGGTGGTCGTAAGCCTGTCTTTGTCGCTCAAGGCGAGCTCTGTCGGCGCTCACTGCCGTTTGGGCATCAGCTGCCAGACGCTGGACTAGGCCTTCCATGTAGGTTTGCACTTCTGCGTTTAAGCTGACAGCGGGCGGTCGGGGTTCTTCTGCCGCCAGTTCGCGCAAATAGCGGTTGATCGTGGTTTTCGAACCCGTGTGGCCTAGTTCAGCCCGGACCGCGTCGATGCTTGGCGCCTCGCCCCGGGCCAAAAGTGCATCGCGCGCCGTTTGCACCAGAGCTTTGTTGATTCCGCTGCGGGCCATGGCGTCAATCCGAAGGTGTGTTTACACAGTATGGAGGCTAACTGGCTGCGGTGCCTTGGGCGATGATCGCTGGTTAGAAGCACAACGCCAAGTCCGCTCTCACCTAAAGCGAGCCGGTCCGTTCTACATTGGACTCTGAGCGGCTGCATTCAGACGTCGATAGGGGTGATATGACTGATCTTAGCGTCTGTCGCCAAGCTAAGTCGGGCTGAATCACCAAGAACGATCAAGTCGGATATGCCTATCGACAACAACACATTGCGAGGTTCGGTCTCTAAGCGTTACGGGTCGTTGTACGCACAAAAGCCCGTCAGCGGATCGCGAGAATCCAGAGCCCATTTTCGGCTGCGATCCTCCTGGCAGGGGTAAACCCCAAGATGCAGCGGCAGATGTAGCGCGTTCGCGGCGTTTGATAGTGTGTCCATTGACAGGCCATTTAAGACGAGGCCTCTAGTAATAGATGGATCGCTATCGGCCACGCTCATGGGTGGAGGAAGCGCCATGGGGGCACGCAGCCAGATATTAGCGAGCTTCGCTAAACAAATCGTTTTGCTGATTACGTCCAGCTTAATTTGGCCCGAGCAGCGGTCCTCTCCTACAAACGAAAGGTCTTACGCACCAGCGTAAGGCCCGCCGGGATACTAAACAAGCAATGGCCGGCGGGTTGCTGACATTACTAGCGAACAAACGAAAAAGACTAGGTGATTAGGCGGGCTATCAAGCGTGTTCAGGGGAGGCAAATTGCCAGCAAATCTCGCAGCTAGCGTCTCGAGATACACGTGTTCGGCTGGGAGGTGGTTGCCAGGTTTAAGATCTTGGCTGGATTGACGGTGTCCGTGAGCCTCGAACCGCTCCGCATTATCCGCTGATCAGGGTCAATCGATGATGCCGCGCTAGAGCCCCGATCGTGTTTAGGCGGGCCTACACTGAGGGGGAGCGACTAAGCTGCTGCGGCGTGTAGCCCCGATGTGAGCCGTCTCGGCAGCCTTAGTTGTAACACGTCGCGAGCTGTTACACCGGATTATTTCGTACCGTTTGACCGGTACGAAATTACACGTGTACCCGCACCTTAAGATCGCTTTATTGGTGTTCATTCTTAGGTGTGAGAATCCTGAATTCTCAAACGCGATCACCGTTTTGAGCGTATTAAAGCTCAAAAAGCGGTACGAAAGGAGGCCGTGGAAGTGAGTGAGCCTACGGATCGCTACCTAAAGGCAGCACGACGAGCCAGTACGCAACGTCGCTACCAACAAGCGGTAGAGCACTTCGAAACCGTCTGGGTTGGACTATTGCCCGCTTCCAGCGAAACGGTGGCACGGTACCTTGCCGCGTATGCCGAAAAGCTTGCGATCCCCACCTTGCGCGCGCATTTGGCAGGGCTCGCGCAATGGCACATTCAGCACGGGTTCATGGACCCTACCAAGTCCGCCAAGGTGCGGGACGTTCTGCGGGGTATTCAGGCGGAGCATCCAAGGCCGACCAAGCAAGCGCAAGCGCTGCGCTTAGACGCTTTGGGGGCCTGCATCGCCAGACTCGATGAAGTCCTGTCATCGCCTGAGCCAGGAGTCGCTCTGCGAGCGACCCGGGACCGGTCCCTGCTGTTGCTCGGATTCTGGAAAGCGTTCAGAGCCGATGATCTGTGTCGACTGCGGGTTGAACACATCACGTTGATCCCAGATGAGGCCTTGGAGGTGTTCCTCGCCAGCGGAAAAACGGATCGAGATAACCGCGGCATCAACGTTGCGGTTCCAGCGCTAAAGCGACTGTGTCCCGTGCAGGCTTATGCTGAGTGGCTGCGCGCTTCAGGCCTTAACCGAGGCCCCGCATTTCGCTCAATTGATCGCTGGGGGCATGTGGGAAAGACAGGGTTGAACCCTAACAGCGTGTCCAGGCTGATACGGATGGCGTTTGCCCGCAGTGGGCTTGAAGGGGGGGGATATTCGGCACACTCGCTGCGCCGTGGCTTCGCAACTTGGGCCACCCGCAATCAATGGAGCCAGCGAGACCTGATGGAGTATGTAGGATGGCGGGACGTTCAGTCTGCATCGCGCTATGTCGATGCCGCGGCCCCTTTTGGGGAACTCAAGCGCTAGGTTATTTGCGGTCGGGACAGAGAAGCTTACCAGCGCCTGAGCGATGTTGTCAGGCAAGCTGGCTTGCAAAGTCCTGCAGTCAACGGCTTAGGGTTTACCTTGCATGCTACGCCCTTTGGTTAAATGGACTAGATGCAAAAGCGGAAGGGCAGAGGTGAACTGAGGGTTCGGCGTGACGCTGGATATCGGCGAAATAAGGAAGCAGCTCGCTGAAGGAACATTCAACCGAACCTGGAGCAAGTGGTCTATGATCCGCAGCTGCATGTGCGCCGACGCTGCGCCCCGCTGAAGATTTAACACATTGAGACAGCCATGCCCGACCTGACTGAAGAAGAAATGCGCCGCGCCCTGTTTGGCGCAGCGGAGGCGCCTGCGCCCACGCACGTACACATCCCCGATCCCATGGAGGCTATCTCGGACGTAGTCATAGTGCCCCCTGCGGCCGTGGCAAGGAAGCGGGAGGTCGAGAAAGCGTTTACGCCACGGCTCAGGGTCACGCTCAGGATCGGTAACGTCTTTGAGGGCGAAACGGAAGAACTCGTACATGAGGCCGACACGCTGAGCACCCTCCTGGCAGAGCAGGAAGCGGTGAGGGCGGCGCGGAAGAAATTTCGGTACGTGGAGGTGTCGGTCATGCCCAAGTGAAGATGGAACCGTTTGGAGTCTGCCTCCAGTGGGTATTTCACTCACGTCCAGACCGCTCCGGCCGATAAAGGTGCAACACCGACTGCCTTATAGACGCCTGGCAGCGGCATTGTCGATATCTTCTCAATCGCCTCGTTAGCGACTCACTGCGGCGCGGCGTCGGCTCGGCCTATAAGCATAGAACCACAGACAGGAGAGGGTGATGCCACGGCGGGACCGCCCTGAAGTTTTCGAAGGGGATCGGCTCGAGTCACCACTGACTGCGCTCGAGCCGCTCTCACCCCGTAGGCGGTCACGGTCGCACTTGAATCCGGCGCTGCTGATCGGAGGCCTGACATTGGCAGCGGGTCTCGGGCTGACCTGGGCCAACATCGAGGCTTATTGGCAATCTGACGTCTCGGAGCCCACGCCGCTGGCCTTGCCCACCCAACCGGTCGCTCGCCCCGCGCTCCCGGTTAGCGCGTCTCTGACGGCGGTCGCTTCGGCAGCGCCGCGCGCCAAGGCCCGGCCACTGGCGGACTGCTTGTCGGGCGGTACCATGATCAATGAGGAGGTACGGCGCTGCCGCTTCGGCGACGTGTCGCCTTACCGCGTGGAGGCGCAACCGCGTCAGGGCCTAGTGCCGGCGGCCTATCTGGCAAACTACCGAGCTGAGCGTGCGGAACGCTCAGTAAGTGACCGTAGGGAACACGTTACCGGAGCAGAAGCCCAAGTGATCCTTGGTTGGAATGGCCACGGCAGCTACCTGGCGACCTGGCAGGTAGTGGATAATGCCGTCGATGCCTCAAGCGTGTGTCGCAACCACCGTCAGGACTCGATCGATTACCGGGAATGGCGTAAGGGGACCAAACAGTGCTTTAAGGAACAGTGCCGGGCGGCTCAGAGCAGGGGAAAGGGTGACGACGCGGCCAGGGAGCGGTATTGCGCGGCGGCGGCCTCATTTAGCCCGATAGGGTGACGACGAAGGCGTTCAATTCTGATAAGTCTCCAGAAATCTGATTGCCATCAGAATGGCTATCGAAGCATCATGACTAGAATATCAAATCGACACTGCCTCAAGTGGCCCGAGCCCAAAGGATCGCTTAGGACGGCAACAGCTCAAGGAGTGGCTTTTTGCGAATCCTTCACTTTTCGGACATCCATTTCCGCAAAACCGAAATCAGCACGACCCAAGACCCGAACTTTCATCTGCGATCCGAGTTGTTTCGCGATGTGGTCGATCAATGTCAGAAGCTAGGCGCCCCGGATGCGATCATCATCTCGGGCGACATTGCCTTTGCTGGTGATCCTGCCGAGTTTGAGTTTGCTACTCAGTGGCTCCAATCCGTATGTGATGCTTGCGGCTGCTCGATGCAGTCGGTTTTTGTCGTCCCTGGAAATCATGATGCGGTGCGCAAGCTGGCGGATGACCCTCTGGTACAACTGATTCATAAGCAGATTCAGGGTGCAGCGAACCCTGCCGCTGAGCTATCTAAACATTTGGCACATACTACTTCGAGCCGCTTGCTCTATCAGAGTCTGGATAACTTCAACCAATTCGCCGGACAATTTTTTTGTGACCTATTGCCGCCTGATCGGACCAGAGCTTCTCGAGACCTGGTGCTCAACGATGGTTCGATTCTGCGGCTTTGGGGAATAAATACCTCAGTGCTGTCTAGCAGCCGGGATGATAAAGGCTTGCTCGTTGTGGATCGCGCCAGCTTTCAGATCACACGCGAAAATGGCGTCGTGAACATGGTGATTGCCCATCATCATCTATCCTGGCTCCACCAAGGGGCCGAGCTCGCCGATCACTTGAATCATGTTGCCCCGGTGCAGGTGTTTGGTCATATCCACACCAATCGGATCGACCTGAACCGAGACTACATGCGACTTACCGCGAGTGCGACCCACCCGGATCGCGAAGAAGCCGGTTGGGAACCTGGGTACAACTTTCTAGAGTTGTGCGTCGTAGGCGAGCCTGATCAGCGTAAACTGCACCTGAAAGCCCATGTCAGGGTCTGGCAGACCGCCCCGAGCGGTTTTCAGTCGAAGAGAGATCGCGACGCTTCTGTGTTTGAGCATTTTATCCCTCTGCAGTCGTGGCGAGCTCCCCTGATGTCCACAGCTCCTGTTTCTCCGATTGATGCTCCAATCTTGGGTAGCGGCTCGAATGGGTCGAAAAATGGGCAAGGCCAAAGCATGAATAATGTCAGAGCCTTAGGTTTGCGTTTCTACCAGCTCTCGTTCAGCAAGAAATCGGAAATTGCAGGGCGGCTGAATTTGCTGGAAGAGGAAGATATGGGGCAGCCGGACCACGAGCGCTTTCGCCGCGTATTGATTCGGGCCCATGAGCGTGGGCAATTGGAAGACTTGGCACAAGCCGTCCTAGCTGCTGAAAAAGAATGAAGGGAGCAGTCATGTCAGAATTCACATTTGCAGATCGATACGCTCAGTCGGCACTAACCCCCAGTGCACAAATCATCACCTCGAGACAAGCGACTGCGAATCGGATTGTCAAAAATGTCACCCAGTCCCAAGTATTCGATCTGGTTGGTGCATACTACGGTAGCCCTCACGCCAGCCTGATCTGGTTCCGGGACGAATTTGCCAAAGAGGACGCAAGCTTCAGCCTCGTCAACAACGAACGCGAGATGAAGGTGCTCGCGGCTTTAATCCTAGAACAGCTCATCTTCGAAGAGGACCCAGAGACGATCCTTGCAATCGTGACTGGTAACGCCGCCACGCAGCGTCCACCGGAGGATGCGTCGTGGCTGCTCTATAGCGCGAGAGATGCGCTTTTGCAACTTTCTATCGCCAATCGTGAGCCTAAAGCTGTGCCAACTGAGGTGACTTCAACTGTCAATCCGAAGTTGGAGGCGGAAATCGCTGGAGTCACGAATGGTGACTGGGAGACGCTCTTGGCCATGCTGGCCAAAATGCGAGCTGAAAATTTGTCCTCCGAACGAACCATAAGCAACCAAGCGAAGAAGGGCTTAAATGCTTTAAAGCGCGAAATCGCGTTGGTCAAGGAAGAGAGCCAGATGCTCTGGTGGCTGTTCAGCGGGCACAGTAAAACGCTGGCTCGCAGCTTCAGTTCTCTAAGTGCCCCGCATGCGGCTGTGGCAGGTGCTATTGATCTGGGCGTCCTAACCTCATTCTCCGATCTTGGGCCGGTTGCTGTGCCTGGGATGCTTGAGCGCTTGCTCAGTGGGACCAAAAAAGCGAAGACGTCCCAACCGACGTCGCTTGCTGCAATTGTCGATGGGTTTGCTGCTGCGGATCTGGAAGCCTTGTCTGCAAGCGTGAAGGATCTGCCGCCTTGGCTTGCGCCAATCTCGACTGCTCTCAAGTTAGCTAAAACTATGGAAACGGGAGGGTGGCATACGCGGTACACGATTCAAACCGGTTTGGACGCCTCCAGCAGCATAGATCCGCTTGCGCTTGCCAATCAACTCTATCGTGAACATCTGCTGGGTCGGTTCCTGTGATGGAAGAGCACGATGAAAGTGACGTTGACATCGATGTCTTCGAGCAGCCGCAGGCAGATCAACTCGTCAGCCCCGATACACGGTGGGCACCGCTGCCAGCGTCAACGATGCTTTCGACCGATGAGGCGGATGCGCTGCTTCGCTGGAGAAAGGCCTCGATCATCACTGTGGTAGGAGAGCGCAATGGAGGAAAAACTACGCTTGTCTCTCAATTGTACGAGCAGTTCTTGCGGGGTCCATTCGCGCAGACACTTTTCTCTCACAGCTGGAGCTTGCAAGGTTTTGAAAAGAAAAATTTTCAATCTCGCGTCCAGTCCGGCGGCAGTCACCCGGAGACCACTCGGACGTCCGTTCAAGAGGGGCTTGGCTTCTTCCATCTGGCTGTCTCAGACGAAGCCAGTCTGCTGCGCACAGATCTTTTGATATCGGAGCGAGCAGGGGAAACCTATCGAGATATGCGGGATGAGCCAGAGCGCGCGACGACGCTGGTCGAAATACGCAAGGCCTCGGTCATCGTGTTGATCCTGGATGGCGAGCGGGTGTCGCAGGTACGCACTCGTCATGCTGTGTTTGGCTCGGTCCGAAGCATGGCCCGCGCTCTGCTTGATTCCGGCAGTATCAGTAAAGAAGCACGCGTACAATTGGTGACTACCAAGATTGATCTTTTTTCTCGAGAGGCTGCTGAAGCCTTAGCCGCACTGAGCGAGTTTGAAGCGACGCTGACGGCATTGTTTCGCGACAAATTTGAGCTCACATCATTTCGCATTTCTGCACGCGATCCATCTGGTGAGCTTGCGCCTGGAAGCGGAATGGATGAACTGCTGCGAAGCTGGATTGCACCTCAGCCCAGCCTGACCGTGGATGAGCCTGCTATTCCTGTGTTAAAGAGCGAATTCGATCTGTTCTTCGTGAGAGGGAGGAAGTAGATGAATCCCAGCTTTGTCATAATGGGTCTGCCTGCATCCGGGAAAACCACCTTCCTGGCAGCGCTATGGCATTTAGTCGAATCGGGAGAAACGGACTGCCGTTTGACGATAGACGGCTACCGGGGCAACTACCGCTATCTGAATAGCATCGCTGACGCCTGGCGAGAATTTGGCAAGCTCTCTCGGACCACGCAGACGGGTGATACCGAGGTGGAAATCAACCTCCATGATCAAGTTACCGGGGCTCGCGGTACGGCGCTGTTTCCCGATCTGGCGGGGGAGGTTTTTGACCTGCAAGTTGAAGAACGCCGGTGCAAATCTGACTTTGTTATGCAGGCGGACGCGGAAGACGGAATTTTGTTTTTTATTAGTTCCAATGTTAAGGAGGATACGCTTTCCATCACTGAATATAATAATCGATTGCCACCTGAGTTTAGAAACGAGGCGGGCGACGCTGAATCCTTAGATTTGGATGGCCAACCTGCGACGCCGATAGAGTGGGAGCCAAAATTTTTACCGGCGCAAGTCAGAATCGTGCAACTGCTCAGTGATCTTATTCGAGCGCCTTTTACTCCACGCATCCGCAAGTTGGCTGTGATGATCTCTGCGTGGGATCTTATCCGTGATCAGGGCCTTACTCCGGATCAATGGTTGGCGAGAAACATGCCACTAGTTCACCAGTTTCTTCGAACCAATGGCCAATCGTATGTTCATCGCGTGTACGGGGTCTCGGCTCAGGGTGTAAGCCTAGATGACAGCCGCGGAGTGGAAGCGATTGGAAAGCTTCCTGCGAGTCGACGAGTCCAGATTGTGGGGCATGATGACGCAGAGCACGATCTGACTGCTCCGCTGGTCTGGTTGATGTCGGCTGAAGAATGAAATTCGATCAATGTTTATTCGGATACGATGACGGCCATCGATTGTTGGCGTCCTCCATCCCTTTGGGCGCTGAGACTTCACTCCTTACGGAGCTGAGCGACTTGGCGCCGGACACCGTTTTCACTCGAACCCACGGCTATTGGACTGGTTTGCCTGTGCCTGCACTTGGCTGCTACGTACTAATGCGCACTTGGCCTGCTCCTGAAATGTCTCGCCCTGGGTGCGTGTGGACCCATGCGCTGCTGATTCCCCCGGCTCTTTTCGAATCGCTTGATGATCTTTCTGCGTTGCGCAGCTTCGCGGTCAAACCGACAGGACTGGCCGACAAGGAGCGATATCGAGAAGCGTTGAGCCTGAATTTGCTCGAGCTCAAAGGCGATTCAGCTCCCTTCGACCCCGGAGTGGTTAATCAGATTCTGTTGTCACTCTATGATGCGTCAGCGACTAAGTCAGTTGAGATCGAGATCCCTGGTCAGTTGGATGCTCCTTTGTTCGCTGTTTGGTCTCAGCAGTGGCCAAGATTGCGCCGCAATCTTCGCTTTCGTACCGCTGTTTCAAGAGGATCCAGCTCTTTCAGCGGTACGCGGTTTGATGTCACTGCCGAGCTGTCGCCGTCCTCGGTGGTAGTGCTATCTAATTCTCGGCAGACCGCTCCCTGGCTTGTGGCGGCATCAGCAGATGTGGCGGCGGGGCCAAAAGGTATTCTCAGGCCGTTCCTATGGCTTTACGGAAAAGACGTGAAGCGCCAGCGGGGATCGTTCCTTCCCCTGACGCGCATCAACCTGATTGCACAAAAGAATGATAGAGACGCTGCAACTGAACTGATTGAACTCGTCACCCAATCGTTCCCGACTCCACATGATGCGCAGCGTCTGAAGCAGGATCTTGTGGATGGCGTATTGGTGCCGGCAACGCAACCACGGATATTGGAATGGCTGCTTTCTGAAGACGGCAAACGCGCGGTCTTTCCAGCTCCGAATGCCACCAACCTTGAGCGGTTACGTGAGCTTTGGCCGGAGCGATCTAACGAGATGCTCCCGCTGCTGGAAGCAGCGATTAGTACTGATGATTATTTGGGCGAAGTGCTGGTTAAGTGTCTGCTCGATAGCCCTAATGATGCCTTGATCTGGTTGATCACAACGGGTTCCTTGAAATTACAGATGAGATTGATCCAGGCGAAGCCTAATCTATTGCTTGAAAACTGGGTATTGGATATCAAGTCTTCCTCTTTAGCGCGCCTGGTGACATTGGTGCATGATCAAATACCCAGTTTCGAGAGTATGATTCCACACTTTTTGGTGCGCGATGACGCGCTAATAGTAGATGTTTTCTTTGAGCTCTTCCCGGTTGAGACTACTCGACAGGTTTTGCTGTCAATGAAGCAGGAGAGGCATGTAACTGCCACTGTATGGTGGCACGCTCTCAGGAGAGCTCCTGAAATACTGTTGCAACCAGATGTAATAGGCTGCATCTCTTATGGCAGCCAGCTCTACGCGATTGCCGAAATTTTAGACTGGCGAATACCACACAATGCCGTCCATATGGTTAAATTGTGGAGTATAGCATTCACTAATGTGACCAATGACCTGTCTGTAGAGCGCACAGATAAATTGCAATGTCTTTCAATCAAAATTGCAATTGCTGGCGGTGGTTTGGGCGGCATGGCATTGGTTGAACAGATATATAGCCGCATCCATGATCAATTGATGAATTCTCAGTTGGCGGACTCTGCCAAAGAAGTGCTCTGGGATATATTGGCTGATCCAGGATGGCTTAAAGCCTGGGACATGGCGTTACGGTTTCGTTTAACCATCGCGGCTGCGTACGTAAAAAATCAATGGTCCCCACTCAGCTACTCTCGATTATTGCCAACCAAAAAAGGCCGTAAGCTGCTGGCAGAGGCTGCATCGGAAATCCAAGACGGCGATGTTTATGCGGAAGCGGCAAGCGTTCAATTTTAGGCTACGAGTCTGGCGAAGGCCAGCATCTGGTCTGATGGAGCCTTCGGTATTACAAAACCTTGCCTGGCACTGGTCGGTGGTGATTCAACATAACACCAGTTAGCTGCAGCATCGCTTTGCCGACTCGAGCGCGACTGGGCGCTGGTGGCGATCCTGCTGTGAGCAACACGGCTACCCAACCACGCGACATTGAAAATGCGAAGCAACCAGCGGGCCCTTGGAGTGATGCATGAAAGAGAAAATTGCACGACTACGACCCGGCGGAAGGGCTAACAGACCCTGAGTCCATTGAGGTATTTCTGGCCGACGCCATTGAAGCCGACGATGCCGATTACATCATCAAGGCGCTGGGCGTCGTTCGCAGCGCAAGGGCAAGAGTGTCTGCACAACGCTGGCATCAGCCAACACGTTTCTCATTATTGCATCGAGCTAGGTCGATCTTTGCAAGATCTGATGCCTGCAATGGGGCGGATGCAGCCCCCCGCTAGATCGGACCCTGCTGGGTACTGATGAACATGGCGTGGGCAGCCAGTTCTATGCGAGCGCCCGCGGACAATAATTCCTTCACCACCACCGTAGCCCGGCAAGGAAACGGCTCAGGAAAAAAACTCTGCACAGACCTTGTTCATGCCTGGCGCATCTTCACGCTCCGTGAGAAAAGCCTGGACATGGAAAACGTTAGCCAAGCTGCGGCCCGCTGCTTGCAGCGCCTGGCGCAGGTTGCTCAAGGCCTGGGGATCTGCACCTCGATATTGCCTTCAACGATGATGCCTGTTTCGGGGTTTTGCCGATGTGCGCAGAATACACCAGATCCCCGTCCGCACGGCGCCTTTCAACGGTGCCTTGGAGCGGGCGATACCGGTCTCGATGACTTCAAGCATGATTTATCCTTATAATACCATTGGGGCAGTGGGGCAGCTGTTCGTACTGGGTGATAAATTTGATGTTCACGTAACCAGCGAATGTTTCGCTACCGCCTCCACTGCCATAGGCGCTGTCATTAATTCCACCGAATGGTGTTTCCGGCAGTGCCAGGCCGGTGTGGTTAATGCTGACCATGCCGGCCGCCCGCTCCCGGGAAGCGTGCTGGGTGCGTGCTGACGAGGTCCACGCATGGTTCACCTACCTCAGGCTGATCTGCCGTGGCGCTACTGCGCCTTCATGATCTCAGCTGGTCGATGCGTGTGGTGTAACTCTGACTCATCAGATCACGGCGCATGCCAAAGTCCGGCGCTATGGGCAGGGTGACTGAGCGCAGCGTACCGCGGCCCCAGCGGGTGTTGATCGTAGCCAGCACCTGCAGCTCGCACTTTTCGGCTGCGTCTGAGCAAACAGGTCATCGGTGTATTCACCGTTGGGGCAGGTCCGGCGAAAGCACCTTGGCCTCGCTGTAGCGATAGCTTGGCCTGAAGATCCGCTCTAGGGACGGTGGCGGCATTGGTCATCAGCAAGGTGCCGTTGGTGGGATAGGGCAGCTCCACTAGCACACAGTTGGCGAATTTAGGGTTACTTTTCAACAGGATCGGTCAGAAGCCGTCGTTAAGGTGTGTATAGAAACCGGGACGCCTCACCTTACGAGTTAGACGCTGCGAGGTGAAGCTGACGAGAGAGTATTGCACCATCCGAAAGGCTTCCTGTTGTCCATTCGGAAGCTGACGATGTTTATGAAATGAACCATCAAATATTTTTTTCGGGCCGTCACATCGGCTAGACGTTGCACTGGGTTTTTCGTTCAAGTCGCCGACTCGATTGATTGCGGTTGAAATAGTCGAAAGACCTTCAGCGGGATCGCAGAAGGGTTTGATCTTAAACCGTCTATTTTCTTGCAGGAGCCCGCTGTTCGGATTGCAGAAGAGTAGTCCTAACCATCGACACGATGCGCAAGAAATCCGCGGCGATTTCAGATCCCCCGGGCACGCTCGATTGGAACGCTGCCCACCAATCATCAGAGAGGCCATTGACTGCAAGTAGCCGGTATGAGGCAAGCACCTGCGCAAGCATGTCAATTGTAAAACTCAAGGAGGTTTGTCCCAGCGACTCATCGCGATCCAGAAGGCCTGAGGCGAGGATTGCATCAATGAGAGGTTCGGATTGGGCGCCCACTATTGGTTCGACCGCCTTGACCCCGTCAGCAAACCGGAACGGCAGAGGCGCGTAGCGGCCCATTACAGAGAGTTCTGCAAGGCGGCCGCCGGCATCTACGACGATATCGTATCTAAATGCCGCTGGGCCCTTACCCTTGCTAGCAATCATGACATAGAAGTACTTCAAGTATAATTCTGTGGTCGTCTGCGGCAACAACTTTTTTAGCCCCGTCGCCGAAACTTTAGATTGAAGCACTAACTCGACGAACATGCTCGCTAGCAAGGGCGTGATCACCTGCGCGGAATCGGCTTCAAGCGTTTTTGCCAGTTCCGCAACAAGCGATGCTCTTTCCGAAACGCTCGCATAGACCCCAAGCTTGTCGAGGCGCTTGAGTTCCCGCTCCATATAGCTGGCCAGATTCGTTGCGCTATTTATGGACGATGGTCGAAGCTGACAGACATTTGCATCGACTGCAATGAGAGATCTTGATGTGAAAATGCATAATTTTAGAGAAGGCAGTCGCGCAAAGGCTGATCTCATTTCGACTCGAGTCCCTTCATCCTGTTCAGAGAATCTATCGAAGATAAGCACTAGTCTCTTTTGCCGAAGTAGTGCCGCTATGAAGGCAGCGTCTGGCGTAATATCATCCAGCATTAACTTCATGGTGTCAGACACCGCATCATCGAGATCAGTGATTTTTCCTTCAAATATCAAAGGTAGTACACGATGACCAAGCATCTCACCACTCAAAAGCCATCGTGCAAGCGCTGCGGCAAGCGTGGTTTTTCCAATGCCGCCGATGCCGATAATCTGTGCTGCTATCGGTGACTGCCACATGAGGCTTCCTAGCTCTCGCGGATTCGGTTCTGAGAAGCTATTCGCTGTTCCGTCAGAGCCCTCAAACTGAAAATTCAGTGGGAAATACACCTCATTGATCTTCGCGAAACTGAGCGTGCGCCATCGCCGCTCGAAGGTAGGTATGACTTCAGCAATCCACGCATCCAGTACCCGGCGTTTTTTGATCAAAACATCGACAAGAAGATAGTGCTGGAACACGCGGGCGATAAAATTAAATGGTGGAGGCAGTGAGAGCGTATCTAGGCCTTTATGCAGACGCAAAAGCCATACTGGTTTAACGAGGTAAAGCAAAAAGATCAGTGCGGGAAATAGGAGAATAAATATGCAAATCGCAATGCTATCGAAGCCGCCGGGAATTACTTCGTACCAAGGCTTGAGACTCAATCCCTCGAACGAGTACATTCGTGCATAGTCAGGGCCACAACTGATCATCAAATTCAATTTGAGACTGCTAGCCGGTAGATCCTCAGGAACATTCATCGAGAGATGTGCGGTGGTCATGTCCCGCCAAGTGAGCTCGGAAGGCAGATCAAGCGAAAGCTTTCCATCCAGCGTCACGAGCCAGCTTTTGACCTTAAGCTCCTCCGAAGCACATGTAGATTTATCAGAAAATACGAGGGTTCCCGCATTCTCGCCAGTGCTAAGGACGTTGGGTAATTTATATTTCTTGAGAATAGGGAACATAGCGCCGGTTTTGGTTGCCGACAGCACTTCGCCTCCCTGTGTCGCAATGAACGCTTCTCCGCTCGCAGTCACCGAAACATCGGTGAGCTCATAACTACTGCGTTCGGTCAGGAAGCGACTGAATGAGTTTCCCTCATCGCCCGAGAAAAGCGCGCGCTCTCTAGACACTATCCACAATGAATCCGCTGCCTGGGCCTGACCTACGATGGCTGTTACATCATATGGAGCGGTGAGGGTGTGCCACGTCTGGGCGCCGTCCTCCGAATAGTTGATGCGAGGATTGGCTGCGGCCACCCAGATGCGTCCTTCTGAGAATGCAATCGACGAAAGCGAGGTTTCCTCCGGGCCTTTGTACGCCACCCAGTTTGCACCGGCGTCACGACTGATTAACACCAGGCTTTTATCACCGATCGCACCAAGTACTTTTTCGTCGTTACTACTTGCGATGCGGAGAAAGCCACGTCCCTGCGGCGCCAACGATATAGCATTCCAGAGTCGACCATGATCGGTGCTTCTAAACATTTTCCCGGCTCTATCAGCAAGGACAATCGTGGCGCCGTCTTTGCTCATCCAGATAGCATGAGTCTCTTCTTTCGTCGGCGAGTTATGTAAGCTCTCCCATTGGCCTATTGTTTCGTCCCATCGATATAATGCACCAGCGCTCCCCACCGCATATGCGACTTTGCCACTCTCGTCCGTGGCCACGCCAAAGAAGCTGCTGTCTTTATCCCTCGTTGAATACTGCCATGTTTCGCCGGCGTCCAGCGATACCCGAAGTGAGCCTTGATTGCCCACAGTAAATATGCGACGCCCGTCCCTTGAGTTCGCAATTGCATTCAACGATATCTGGGCCTCAGGGGGTGTCGCCGCCGTCCAAATGTCATCTCCGATAGTCTTGCGGAAAACCATCGCGTTCGCGCCTGCGGCCCATATGGTATTACTCGTCTCATCGACAGCGAAGTAATGGATAGTAGTTTGAACTTCCGGAGTGGGCAGGTCCTGCCAGACGCCGGTCGCCCCATTTTGTACGCCAACCCATGAGCCACTGCCTGCAGCAAAAAGACGATCAGTTTTAGCTTCGTAAGCGAGTGCGAAGATGGAATCAATAAAATATGGGATATGGGTGACTTTCCAATTCCGGCCTTGGTCGATGCTCTTGCAAACCGTTCCGCCTGAGCCGGCCAGCCAGATAGTTCCACCTTTTTGATTTTGTGCGAAAGTCATGAGGGAGGAGCCAGAGCCGCACGTTGGCCGTTCAACCGAAACGTTCTGTCCGCGCAAAATAGCGATTAGACCATTGTTACCTGCGGCAAGCAGGTGGCCGCTATCTGGGAGGACTCGTACAAGTGTAATGATCGACGTCGCGCCGAGATCCATCACCGTTTTGAAGGACGTATCGCCGGTTTTGGCATGAACGACTTTTCCGGTGCGCCCACCGACCCACACCTGCGTTCCATCACCTGTAGTCGCCACACCGTACGGCTCGAATGCAAGCTTGATTGGAAAGAGGTTCCACGTATCCCCTTCATCACGACTCACATACAGCTCTCCTGAGCTGCTCGATCCCGTTGATGCGGTAATCCAAACTGTCCTTTTGTCTTCACTCAGAGCGATGTCAGTGAAGTTCCGGTCACGAGCGATCCATTGTGTCCTCCATTTCGTTCCATGGTCGTCACCGATCGCTAAAGGGCCCCCATCCCCGACCGCCAATACGCGCCCGCTTTTCGTTACGGCAGTATTTCTGTATGTGGGCTGAAAATTGCGGAACGTAAACTGCGGTTGCGGCGCAAAAACTTGGACAACATTCTTAAGTAGTTCACCTTGAGTGGTATCAGAAAAGACAGTAAACAACACGAGCATTACCAAAATGTCGATGAGCTTGCATAGCCCTAGTCCACTTGGCGCACCTTCCTGAACTATTGATTGAGCAAGAGACTTATCCAGTGCTAGCAAAGTGATCAGACCTTTCATCTTTGCTATGCTCCTAAGCTGCGCTGAAGGCTAGGTCGTTTTTATAATAGCTCAAAGGCGTCAAAACGATGGAATTCGACTAAATTCATGATGCACCTTTCCCTTGGCTACCTTGTGACTGGCGCTCTGCCTCTACCCCCCCCTGATGCCAGTATACAGCTTACCAAGCTATATCTATCTCAAAGCCATTGCGGTGGTTTTTAAAAATAAACTATTGAAATTCCTATGATTGGCGGTCTATAGCCAAAGTTGAACAGCTACTTTGGAGCGACTGCGGTGAAAAGGTCAGTCATGGTTTTTGCCGTAGAAAAGTACGCGCTTGAGATTGAATCCTTGTTTCCAGGAGAGGATTCCGGGCTCAAATTTCACGTAGCTCTGAGCAAAAATAGGATTTTCAGCAGTTATTGCGAGGGTAGCTTGGAATTCTTCAACACATTTGTCGAGAGCTGCCTGTCGCTTCCACGGATCTGAGAGCTAAGCCCGGTGTTGCTAATAATCCGTATCGCTCAGATCGTTTTTCGACAGCACCGCGATCGGCGTTTTGGCCAGGTCCGGCCGAAATACCCGCTCGCAGGAGGGATAGAAGCTGTTGCAGTCCACTAGGGCGAATACCGGCTCAGGCGTAGGCATGAGCGCGCACGCTATAGCGAACCACACCCTAGATGGTCATGTCATCGCTTTCCAGGACGTAGCGTTGGGAGTAGGCGGGGGTGTCCTTGATCCCGTATTTGTCGTTGCAATTGTCGCGCTACAGCTCCACGCCAAACCCAGGGTGCCCACTTTCTCCGCGAACCGCTCTACGGTCGTGAGGCTCGCCCAGGTGCGCACGGGCTCACGCCGCGAACGCAGCGGGATCAGCCGCGAGCCTGGGCCACCCAGGCGAACGGCCACGGTCCATTTGGCCCGGTCGGCTTCGGCCCGGGCCACCACCACTTTGCGCACCGCGTTGCTGTGCACCATCAGCCTCAACGCGTCTTCATCTATACCCTTGCCGATCAACTGCGGGATTGGGCTACGACGTCAGGTTCCATTAAGTGACCGCTTAAGCGGCATAGATCGGTATGCGCCTCGTTCGTGTCAGTCGCGAAGCTTTGTCCACGCTGCTGGCTAACGTACTCAGCTTCTTAGATCAGGTGGTTTTGGCGAGCCCCGAGCAGGATTTGCACTCACGTCCTAAAAGCTTTATGGCGGACTGTGGTTCCGATTAAAACCGATCAGCACATTTATGATAGTGTATGACTGCGCGCTGCAGGGTGAGCGGATTGCGGCGGCGCTCAAGGGAAACCTTGGATATGTATGTGTGAATCCAGCTAAGTACAGGAAACCGATCGGTATTCAATGAGCAAGCACCAGTGGTGGGAAAAAACGGTGGAGTGGCGATTTATCGCGGAAGGTGCCATCGCTGGAAAGGTTGATTTTGCTGCGCCTTTATCAGGTAAGCATGAACGAACGGCCGGCGACGCCATCCTTGGCCAAGCTTCACGATTGGTCTTGGTGGAATTCAAGGCGACAAAATCCGACTTAAGCACGGAAATCTCGCTCTTTAAAAAATTCGTCAATGCGCGACAAGCGCTGCGTGGCTACAAGCACCATTTCGTTGTTTACGCGAAGCAGACCTCTGAGCAGCAACCACTATCGCTGGAGCTGCTGGCGCAGCGGTATTTTGACCCAGAATACACCTGCGCAGCTTTGGATATTCTGACACATGGTACTGATAAGAAGACATTCGACCACTATCTCCGACGCCTTTCGAAATTCAAAATACCGGACCGCCGAGGTGGAGGGAGCGGTAGCCACGTGTCGCCATCAACGATGGGGTTAGTTGTGGGTGTTTCTATGGATGGCAAGATCACAGGGGTCTCATCGCTTCAAGATTATGCAATATCTCTAGCATTGCCCGCTCCCCATTTCGCGTCGGATACGAGTAATACGTCGAACTATAGTCCTTAAGATCGCAATGGATGATCAATTTCTATTCTCCATAGGCCGGCAGGCGCATATGTTCTGTTGCCATCCACCTTAGATTATCAACATAAATTATCGACAAGGCGGAGGTTTTTCTAAGTGAGCCGGCCTCTGCGAGTTTTCGCAGCAGCCGGCCTCGATGGCGCATCTATTCCATACAATAAATAACGCATATCATAACTGGATAGCTATGGGAAATATAAAGGGCCTGCTAAATGATTTGGAAAAAATTAATCTATACCGGCGGCGAGGAGTCAGTCATAACCAAAAATAGTAAATCAGGTATTGGGAATACGGGATAATTCCTGCGCTAGCGCCATTTTTTGCTGTGTAGCTTGCTATTAGGTGCCTAGTTATCTTATTTTTTTCTTGCTTTAGTAACAGCAATGTTTTGGAGTGCCTTTGCCTCTCAGCTTATAGCTTCGCTTAGATTGCTGTTTACACCTATTTTACTGACGGTAACATATTTTTCTAAACACTTTATCGTGCACTCCGATATGCTAAGATTAACCATGATTGGTATTCAATTGAGATGATTTTAAATTACGCGCTGAACGACTTAAAAAGCGCGAGACGCTATTTAAGATTTAAGTCAAAAAGGAAAGAGCTAAATCTCGGTTGCTTTATCGAGGTGCACATAAATAAATTTACATTATTTTCTTTGTCCCCATTAAGCTTTTAGGTGCTAATTTTAAAAAAGGAAGCTGCGTATCTATTTTTAGTCTTGATAATGTCAATTGGTTTAATGAGATAAAAGGTTTTCTGCTGCCTCAGGTAGTTTTTCGTCTCCTTCCTTATTTGAGCCTTCGCTCCTATTATTGATTATGTGTTTAACTATGCTCATGCTAATTCTAGCTTAAAGGAGCCCAAGTGCTAGCTATCACGACATTGATATCGCTTTACCTTATAGGTCCAGCGCTCGTCGGTTACGTCAAAAACGTGGAATGCTCCGCTCGAAAACGGGCGTGGTACAGGGAGCGCACCGAAGAGATACGGCGCTGGAAACCCATCGCATATGCGACTACCTTATTCGGGATTACCACTGCGGTGTTTTTTCTTGTGGGATTTTCCTCAGTTTATGGTGTCAAGTTTAGCAGTAAGCTTCTAGTTTCGGTATTGGCCGCAGATTGTATTGGGGCGCTTATTTTCCTTTACTTTTACTGGAATGTATCGAAGCTCTGGGGGGAATACGGCGGAATATTGAAAGCTCTTTTTGTGCCGTTAACTATTACCGTAGCGACGCTTTCGAAGATTTATTCTGATTCCACCATTGCTGAATTAAGCGGTCTTGACCCGCAGGATTTGCCTAGTGCCCAGCTGTTCCTCACGCTTATCTTAACGCCTGTCATCTGGCTCATCGCATTCTCCCTTACTTTGGGCTATGTCAGCCTCCCACTGATGCCAATCCTGTTAATTAGGAGTCTAATCCTCGACTTTCGTGAACAAAATAAGAAAGCGTCTGCCCGGAGCGATAATAAAACTTTGGATATCACCGCTATAGTGGCCATCGCCCTATCTGCTATTCTTTCTTTGACAATTATGGAAAAGGTTGTTAGCAAGGGCATCTACGAGCCGCGGCTGAGACAGGCAATTGCCTTTTCTTCCTTCCATTTGCCTACAACGTTTTGCGGACTAAGGGCGGTAAAAAACGTGTACGTCGCGCCTATGTCAGATGATCGCGCTGCGTTGGCAATACCCGATAGCAAAGGGGCATATAGATTCGTGCCTATAAGTTGCAAGCCTACTGCTAAAAGCGACGAAGAGACTAAAAAGCTGATAGATGACATCACTGCACAGGATCTGGCCAGCAACGCTATAAAAAAGTCGCCCACAAGCTCGGGAGGACCAAAAAATTAATCCCCAAATATTTATTCAATAGATTAGCGATACGAACAGGTGCTAACATGTATACGCTCAACTAGATCAGACTTTTACCGAGGGCTCGGCGGAGAGACTGCTGTCGACCCTTATCGGCCTTGGCCCAGTTTTTGTGTGGCGCTCACGAAATGGGCCGTAGAGGGCATCCCTCATCTATCGCCGGACTGAGAATCTTAGGGAGCTTTACGAACTGGCCTGAGAACCGACAGGCGTCCAAGAACTGGTCAGCCAATAGCGGGGAGGGGAGCGACGGCTCACGGCGGTGGAATTTCAGCACCTAGCCCGGGTACCCGCCCGGTGGAATGGTTTGCCAACATCGACAACCCGCGCACGCGCCGTGCGTACCAGAATGATCTGAGAGATTTCTCTTCCTTTATAGGGCTTGCCGGTGCGGCTGATCGTCGCCTGGTCACGCGGGCGCCCTCCTGGCCTGGCGGGCGGACCTGTAACGACGCGGATTGGCCGGCGCCACGATCCGCCGCAAACTGGCGGCACTGGCAAGCCTGTTCGCTCACCTCTTGGAAAACAATGCGGTCGCCGACAGCAACCCGGTGCGTGGGTCAAACGGCCCCGAATCGAAACCAACGAGGGCAAGACCCCGGCGCTGGGCAACCACCAGGCCAAAGCCCTGCTCGAAGCCCCCGATCACACCACGCTCAAAGGGCTGCGCGATCGGGCCATTCTGGCGATGTTGCTGTACCACGGTCTGCGCCAAGAGGAAGCCGCGCAGCTGCGGGTGAGCGACATGCTCGAGCGGCGCGGGGTGAAACATCTGTTGGTGCAAGGGAAGGGTGGCAAGGTGCGTTATTTGCCGTTGCACGTGGTGGCGGCCGAGCGCATTCATGCCTACCTAGAGCGCTCAGCGCATCACCTAGCGAACCCCAAAGCTCCGCATGTTTCATGCCCCTACGCGGTCCGCAGACCGGCGGCGGCGTCACGGCCATCGGCATCTATCCCTTCGTGGAAGCCTATGTGAAGAAAGCCGGCATCGAGGTCGCTGGTTTGGGGGTGCATGGGCTGCGTGCAACCGCAGCCACCAATGCCCTGTAGCATGAGGTGGACATTGCCAAGGTCCAGGCTTGGCTCGGCCATGCCAACATCAGTACCACGCGAATTTATGATCGGCGGCAGAACCGGCCCGAGGATTCTTCGACATATAAGGTAAAATATTACCGGTCTATATATTAATTATATGTATCAATCATCATTGTAGCCGGGAATTCCTTCAGCTTTGCATTGTTCTGAAAATATTAATCTATTAAGAAATTCCGTATAGGTGTCGCGAGTACCGGTCGTCATGTAAATAAAGCTTTTAATGTTGCGGAAAAACTCTTTAGGGTTACTAGAGTTTTCCAAAACCATCATTATTTGAGGAAAACTCATAAATAAAGAGTTATGAAATGGCATATTGCCTGGGGTTCCAATCTCTCCGTTTTCAACAGCAAGCTTCTTTAATTGTACTGAATGCTCTTTCCAGGTTTTTAAATCTTTATCTAAAGCTGGATCCGGATGCTCCACCTGGGTAGATATAGCGACAGTCAGTATACGCTGCATCACTGTCTTATCCTGCAAGGCACCGAAGTCATTAAGACTTACAGAAATTCTGATTACAGGCTTCCCTTTTAGCGATAGGGATTTTTCGATACCTTTATAACTTACAGCAAACACCTCTACGCTTTTTAAAGCTTTTTCGATTCTCATTGCTTGTAAATGCGTAGCCAAAACACTATCAGCTAGGTCAGAAATAATTTTGGGCTCATCTCCAGACAACGCTTGCCTAGTTAGTGCCTTCTTTTTAATTTCAAAAATGTAGACTTCGTCGTCAGCTTCACAGATCAGATCGCATTCGATATCTGCGTCACTCTCCATCTGAAGGCCATTGATAAAATATATGCCTTTTTCTGAAAATTTGTTCCGTAGGAAATCTTCTATTGCATATCCTAACGCGCTATCTTTAGGGTTCGACCATTTTCCATTAGGCCTTGATATACAGTCATTAAATGAATTTAAAGAACCAATGGCAGCAATGCTCTTCGGCAACAAGAAATACTTCTCGCCTGTTTTTACGCAGGGTTTAAAGTAATAGTTTATGTCCAAGCTTGATGGAGGAAACTTAAGCTTAGAGTTTACTGCTCCAGAAACACTACAGAAGAACCTATCTAAAACTTCTTTTGATTTAAATTCAGAAACTCTGGATTTTAGTGATACTTCTCTTGGGGTAATGTCGGTCAGACGCTTGGTATTTGCTAGTGAAATTAGTGCCAGCGCTACCCGGGCTATATCCCGTATTTTTATGCCGAACGATTCAAACCCTCTTGGGTCAATTGCGGTATTTATGTATTTTACCAAATCTGAAGCATAACTCGATTTAGTTTGGGGTAGTCCAACGAGGCTATCATAAAGCATGTTTCTTTTTATAAATGGAATTACCCCGCTGGCATTAACATGCATCGCTTCAAATTGTGAATACGGTTGGATTTCAAAAATAATTATTATATCGGACACTAGATTTAGTAGCGCCTCGTAATAGGATTTCTCTGCAGTTCCCTTTTTTTCTGCATACTTTACACCAAGCGCGTAAAGGTACCCAATTGGTAAAGCAGTTTGTACCGTTGTTAATCCTTGGCTGACATACCGATATTCCATGAATCGGCCAGATATCGAATTAAACGCCTTACCGATACGGTCAGTTAAGGTCTTTAGTATATTCTTCCCTCCGTATCTCGAGCAAAGGCTATCTATTTTTTCATCTATTAGAGAGTAGCTTTCTTCCGAAATAAAAAAATTGTAGTCCTGTTCAGCAATCACTATTCCTGCTGAGCTAAGCCTTTGATATGCAAAGGAAAAATTATCATGCTTGTAGTCTACAAATGATGAATGTGAGCTATCAAAAAAAGAGATTTCCCTACGATTTCTTATTATAATATTTAAAATCTCTACCCAATTCGTTTTATGAGGATCAGCTACACCCTTCGGAAGAGGTTTTCTAGCAGAATCTCGGATGGCATCTATAACCGGGACGTATTTTAAATAATTTAGCCCTTGTTGATGATGCATAATTACAATCTTTTGACGCAGATAAACGCAGGCTCGAAAAACGTTATCTGGCTCAGAAATTTCCCGCCTCGCTAAAGAATATATTCTTTCATAGCCTTTAGGCGTTCTGACGAAATTCTTTTCTTCACTCTCTTGAAATAGCTCATCGCAACGCGAAATAAATTCTGATATATCCAAAGCAGCCTCGCCAGATAACTTTTTAAAATAGCTGTTACAGTGTAGTAATATGCAGTTTCCCTTCTTTTTTTTCAATTTTTTTAACGCAGATACCTCCCCCATAAGCTTCAGAAAACCTTTTGCAAGCATTGATAGCGCGGACTTCGCTGTTAATCCCAACTACAATCTCTTTCACCGCTTCGGCGGGATAATGAAACAGGTTCGTGGGTCGGGTAGGGCAGCTCGACCAGGACGCCGTTCGCGTATTTGGCTCGTCCGGGTTGAACATGCCGGTACGCACGCTGATGCGCATCTGCTTGCACATCGATCCCTGGGCGCGCAGCTTCTCGGCGGCTCGCGCGGTGTAGCTGGCCACCGCTTCCTTGATCGGGGCCAGGTCGGTCAGCCGCTTGCCGAACATGCGGCTACAGCAAATTTCCTGCTTGGGTGGGTCCTGGTCTTCAAGTTCCAGGCAGGGCACGCCGGCCAGTTCGCGGGCCGTGCGCTCCAGCACCACGCTGAACTTGGCCCGCAGGGTCACGGGGTCGGCATGGGCCAGGTCCATGGCCGAGTGGATGCCCATGGCCTGCAAGTGCGTATTCAGGCGTCGGCCCACTCCCCATACCTCGGCTACGGCGGTGTTGCGCAGCACCCAGTCGCGCTTGAACGGGTCGCAGATGTCCACCACGCCGCCGGTTTGTTGCTGCAAGCGCTTGGCGGTGTGGTTAGCCAGCTTGGCGAGGGTCTTGGTGCGGGCAATGCCCACGCCGACCGGAATGCCGGTACAGCGCAGCACCTTCTCCCGGATCGACCGGCCCAGGGCGCTCAGGTCGCCCGGCTGGCCGGTCAGGTCACAGAACATCTCGTCAATTGAATAGACTTCGGCGCCGGCCACCATGCTTTCGATGATCGTCATCACCCGCTCGGACATCTCCCCATACAGCGCGTAATTGCTGCTGAACGCGACGATCCCGTGCCGGCGCAGCGTGTCCTTGATCTGGAAGTACGGCGCGCCCATTTTCACGAAGGGCTTGGCGTCATAGCTGCGGGCGATCACGCAACCGTCGTTGTTCGACAGCACCACAATCGGCGTCTTGGCCAGGTCCGGCCGAAACACCCGCTCGCACGAGGCATAGAAGCTGTTGCAGTCCACCAAGGCGAATACCGGCTCAGGCGTAGGCATGATCGCGCACGCTGTAGCGCACTACACCCCAGATGGTCATGTCATCGCTTTCCAGCACGTAGCGTTGAGGGTAAGCCGGGTTTTCGGACTGGAGAATGACTTCGCTGCCCTTGCGGTGTAGCCGCTTGCACACCGGCTCGCCGTTGAGCGCGGCAATCACGATGTCGCCATGGCGCGCTTCGCGGCCGCGATCCACGATCACCAGGTCGCCGGAGAACAAGCCGGCACCGGTCATGCTGTCGCCCTCGATCTTCACCAGGTAGATATGCGGGGCGCGCAGGTCGAACAGCTCATCCAGGGAGATGTGCTTTTCCAGATGGTCCGCCGCTGGCGAGGGAAACCCGGCCGGCACGCGGCAGGCGAAAAAGGGCAGGGGATACACGGACGGTGCCAGCGGCCCCAGGACAGAAAACGCCATGGTCAATCGTCCTGCAGCACGGTCCAGAAAATCTGGATATGGCCATCGTCCCGGTAGGCCAGGGTTACGTTATCGTTTTCGCCCAGCTCCTCCATGATCCGCTCCCAAGCTTCTTCCGAGTCGCCGTCCAGCCGTTCAAGCAAGGCCGTTTTGGCCTGTTGCGCGGCGGGATGGTTAATGGCGCGCTGCAGGCGCATCGCCAAAAGGTCATAGGGCTGGGGTTGTACGGGCGCGGAAGGTTGCTTGGCCATAACGATGACTCTTAACTGTATGTATTTACAGTATTACAGCCAAAACCAGCTCAGCAAGATTTTTTCTTTCCAGTCATCGGGTTAGGGCTCACCTATGCAAACGTAGCCAGGTGCTCGCATGAGGGCGACGTGTTGCCACGGTGGGCCCATGCGTGAGCCCAGGGCTGAATAGGCCGGCGCTTCAAGCGTGGACGCTTCGCACCGCTGCACGTCCTCGATCCGGAAAAACACCTGGCCGTATTCCTGGTTGGCCAATTGCAACGCGCCTTCCGGGCTGTAGGCGGCGTAGATTTCTTCCAGACCCACCCAAAAGGCCCGCAAGGGCTGTTCCAGTACAGCGTGAGCATCGTCTGCGACTGTCATATCCAGTGTCCTCCTGTGCGTCGCCCTTACTGTAGAACCAGATCCGTGCCGGCGCTGCAACCGCGATTGAGCGCGCATCCTTCGGTTCTGGATGGCGACCAGGAGGCCGTTCCAAGACCTGCGCTTAAGGTTATACTGTACATACATACACTAAAAACAGACAACCGGCATGGACGAACAGCCTTCGACGCTACTGCCTGACCCACACCAGGAAACGTTCACAGCTGGCGCCTGCAATAGGATTTACGACGAGACGTCACAGACCTGTTTATCGATTTCGAACCGGCCAATCTCCTTTATAGTTTTACTCCCATAGATAAAAACATAGGTGCCGCCCATGGTTAATATCGAATTCGCTTTAAGCTTTTTAGGGTCGCATGCAACCTTTATTGCTTCAAGCCTTGTCGCAGCCAAGTCAAAGCCAGCTGGGTTGGCTTCGTAATCAACCGCCTCATAATAAAGCGCTAATGTGTGACTATTATAGGCTTCTGCACGGAGGAATATCGTACCCTCATCGATCATGCGATTCTTAGGAATAGAGTATGTGGAAACCGCTATCAGATCGCTGAGGGGGCTAGGTTTGGTGGGCTGATGACGCACCGCTATTGTTTGTTTGAAAACAACCGCCGCCACCCCCAGGCAACATAGCAGCAAGCTCCAACAGACGATGACTTTAGTTGTTTTTTCCAAATTGGTTCACACTTCCTTCAAATCCAAGAAAGCGGCACGGTTTTTAAATCCACCTGCCTACGTATCGGGCTTCACAGCGAGGCTCAAGTCGTGCTCGACCTCAGCGCGACGCAACAAAGACATCGTGCGTTTGTGAGTATCGCGAGTCGCAGCGCACCGAGCAACAAATTCGACAGAGCCTTGCTGAGCTCGCGGGGTGGAATGCTGGACATCCTGTTAGATTGCGTTCTCGAACCCGTGGCAAGAGCCATTTTCTTTCCAGTGGGGTGGCCGGTCGTTGGTCTTGCCCCCTTCGGGCCTTCAATCCCTCACGCCTTCGCCCGTCCCGGGCTGCGCGCTGTGCTTGCCTCCGGCCGCTGGCCTGTAGCTTCAAACGTTCTCGCTGGGTATGCCGTCCATGCTCGGCCTGGAAACACCACTGCACCATGCTCAATCATGAACTGGACGAGGCGTGCCGCGAACTCGCCAATGGCCGGCGTCGGAGCGCCCAGCTGGTGACCCAGCACGACAATGACCAGCAACGGATCAAGCAGCAGCAGACCAGGATTGGCGAGCTTGAAACCGAAGTGAAGCGGCTAAAGGACCGGCTTGTTGCCGCTACGGCCCGTGAGGCCGCCGGCAACAGCGCCGCCATTTACGAGCACGCATACAACGGGGCGTAGCTTTAGCGTTAGATCACCCGGCTATTAGAACAATGGCTCAGGCGCTATCTGATGGCTCCGCCAATGATTGAAAACGCTGGAATGCTCAGTGAGCCCTATCATCGAGAAAAACCAATGCTAACCAGCTTACCGTCAAGGAATTTGAGCTGATAAATAGCACCGTTTTGAGGTCCATACACCCAGTTTTCCACGGTCACAGCATGATTCTTTTCTGACCTGGTAAAGCCCGGCGCCGCCGGTATTACCTCCCGGTGGGCCGGAGGGCCGCATTTTCGTTGCACGTCATAGGTAGAGTCGCCTTCAGCCACTATCCCCGTTCCGCACCTCATATCAGCAAATGCTAGACCCTGAAGGCTAAACAGGATCGCACCGGCAAAGATGCTTCGCTTAAACGCTCCCACTCTATTCATACCCACTCGCTTTTGATCTGCGCTAGAAGACTCGAATTGCGCCGTATTTACGCCAGTCCTGACATTTTGAGCTAGCACTGAAGTTGAGCACAAGCCGCTTCCCGTACGCTGTAGGCTTGGCCTTAAGCCTCCTCTATGCCCTTATAAGTGCGATACCACGCCCACCAGCGCTGGAGCTGGCCAGGTCTTGCGCGTCAACCTGGGTAGTCTTCGGTGCTGGCCCTGCCAGTACGCTGTGCTCGGGCTCATCAGCACAGGCCACGCGCCAATGGGTCACATCGCTGAGACCGGTTGCGCCTGCTTCAGACCACCACCGGGCACCGCTGTGATTGAACGTGCACACATGCAGGTTGCCCCCATAGGGTGGGCTGTAGACAACATACCGCAGCTGTGCCTGAAGATCGTTCCAAGGCAGCGCGTCGGCACTGACCACCCAGCCATGCCCCAGCGGCGGGATCAATTCACACGGCCATACCGCCGACCACAGGGCATTTTCGCCCTTTTGCCGGCCCATGGCCGGCGTAGCAGGGTCGGGGACACCGGCAGACGCCCGGGTATCCGGGGCGTTCAGCGTGCCGGCCAGCGCCTGGTGCGCGCCGGCCTGCTTTCAATGATCGTCCGCACGTGCTCGGACACGTCACCGTACAGCGCCTAATTGCTGCTGAAGGCGACGATGCCGTGCTGGCGCGGCGCGTCGTTGATCTGGAATACGGCGCCGCCAATCTCGGGACTTGAGAGGAAACTCCTCCGCCTGTGAAACGGCATTCTAGCTGCTCGTAGCATTTTGTATCTTTTTACTTACGAGCATATTGCCACCCTAATAGCCTACTGATAGCATCGCCGCCGCTTCAGCAGGTATGGCCTAACGCCATACCCAGAATATCGCTCCGCTATATCGAGCACTCCAGGGATGGGCACTCCATGAATCAGGATTACGTTTTGCACGTGCTTAAGGAGGGCTTGCTGACTACCGCAACGGTGGCCGCTCCTGTCCTGCTGGCGATTTTGATTGTGGGGCTGGTGATCAGCATTGTTCAGGTCGCCACCCAGATCCAAGAAATGACCCTGACCTTCATCCCCAAATTAATGGTGACGATCGCCATGCTGCTTCTATTCGGCAGTTGGATGCTTGCGTCACTGCAACGCTTTGCAATCGACATCATCACACAAGCGGCGTTTTTGTAATCCGCGTTTCGCCAGGAAAGTCGATTGTGTCCACCGCCATGTTCCTCAATGCAGCGATGATCTTCGTGCGCCTCTTGCCAGTGATGGTAGTGGCGCCTGTAATGCCCTTCGCCCATGTGCCGGTTGTGGTACGGCTCGTGCTCGGGCTGGCGCTAGCACTGCTCATGGCTACCGCATTGCCCGAGTCTGCGCCGTCGATTACCCCCGGTGCGCTAGCGGCAGAGTTCTTGCTAGGCGTAATGATCAGCTTCGGCTTTCACGCCGCCCAGGCTGCAGTCGACCTCGTTGGCAAGTTGCTCGATACTCAAATCGGCCTCAATGCGGCTGGGGTGTTCGATCCAGCGACGGCCCTGGTATCTGGGTTGTTAGGTCAGGTTTTGAGCATTGGCTTCTTGCTGCTGTTCGTAGGCATGAATGTCCATCATGCATTGCTGCGCCTGTTTTGCCGATTTCTGAGCCTTGTGCCGCCCGGTCATGTCTCGCTTGCCCTCCTGTCCATGCCAATGGCCCCGGTACTCACCCGCACGGCCCTGCTGGCTTTCATCACATTGTTGCCCGTGTTGCTGGCATTGTGGTTGACCGATATCGCCTTCGCCTTGATGTCCCGTTCCATGCCTCAGGCGAACATCTACTTTCTTGCGCTTCCAGTGAAATTGGGCGTTGGTGTAGCCGTGCTGCTGCTTAGCCTTCCGCTGATCACCCAGCGGTTGCCATCGCTCTTTGACACTGCTCTGACCCTCGGCGGGCAGTGGGAGGGAGCGTTGTGAGCGACCAAGACGACAAATCCGAAGCAGCCAGCCCGTTCAAACGTGAGCAGGCCCGCCGCAGGGGCCAGGTACCGCGCAGTCAGGACCTCCTATCGTTCGCTATGGTATTGGCGTTCTTGGCGGGGTTCTCGGCAACCATCCAGCCCATCGCCAGCGCCATCGGTGTGCATGGCCGCTGGTGGCTGGGGCACGCCGCTGAATTACACGGCCAATGGGGCGCGCTAGCAGCGCAGGCCATCTTCAGCGTGAAACAGATCGCTTCTGCGGTCATGCCGCTGGTAGGAGCGCTGGTGTTGATGGCGATCCTGGCCAATGTCCTGTTCAGTGGTCCTGTGTTCTCGCTGACGCCAATCAAGCCAGACTTCAAGCGCCTCCATCCCGTGGCCGGCTTGCGCAAGATTTTTTCCCGGAAAATGCTGGTCGAGCTGGGGAAAGTGTTGCTCAAAGGGATACTGTTCGCGGCCGTGCTGTATGTGGTGGGCAAGGCGCAACTGCCGGCGCTGATCGAATTGGCCAACGCCTCACCCGCAGCCCTGGCAGACGCTGCCCGACGCCTGCTGATGCGCGTCTCCTTTTCATTACTCGCGGTGCTCGCGGTCTTTGCGTTGTTCGACATGTGGTTCTCGCGCCGGGACTATGCCCGCCAATTACGCATGAGTAAGCGTGAACTCAAGGATGAACATCGCCGACGTGAAGGCGATCCCGAGATCCGTTCACGGCGCAAGGGTATCCAGCAAGAACTGCTGAAAAAGGCCCGCGCCGTCGGTAAGGTACGGGATGCAGACGTGATCGTCGTCAACCCCACCCACTATTCAGTGGCCTTGCAATACAGACCTTCGACCATGCGCGCGCCCATCGTGTTGGCGCTCGGCCGCGGGGTACAGGCTTGGCGCATCAACCAAATGGCGCGCAAGCACCGAGTGCCAATCCTGCGCCGGCCACCCCTGGCTCGTGCGCTCCATGCCTTGGCACGTATCGGTGCGCCGGTACCGGAGAGCACTCAGGATGAAGTGGCCAATGTCTACCGCTGGGTAATCGCCTTGCCAGGCAACAAGGTGCTGGCCTCATGAAAGCCATGCTTACGCTAGTCAGGGCCGAAGGCGGCAACCTACTGCTGACTGCCGCGGTCATCGGCATCCTGATGGTGCTGTTCACGCCTATACCGTCGGCCTTGCTGGATTTGCTGCTGTTGACCAACTTCGTAGTGGCCTTGCTGGTATTACTGGTCACCTTCGATACCGACAAACCGCTGAGTTTCTCCACCTTCCCATCACTTCTACTGATGACCACGTTGTTCCGGCTTTCCCTGAACATTGCCGCCACCCGTTTGATCCTGTCGGATGGAGACGCTGGCAAAGTTATAGGCGCGGTCGGCAGCCATGTGGTGGCCGGTAATTACGTGGTCGGTTTCGTGGTATTCCTGATTCTGGTAGTCGTGCAATACGTGGTGGTCACCAGCGGCGCGCAGCGGGTGGCAGAAGTGGCGGCGCGCTTCACCCTGGACTCCCTGCCGGGTAAGCAGATGAGCATCGACGCCGACCTCAACATGGGCATCATCGACCAGGATGAAGCCAAGCGGCGGCGCAGCCAGTTGGAGCGCGAGTCGAACTTCTACGGAGCGATGGACGGCGCTTCGAAATTCGTGAAGGGCGATGCCATTGCCGGCATCGTGATCATTGCCATCAACATCATCGGTGGCTTGTCGGTCGGCATGTTGCAAAAGGGCCTTGGTTGGGCCGAAGCGCTGCATCACTACACGCTGCTCACGGTAGGCGACGGCATCGTCACCCAGATCCCTTCGTTGGTGATCGCCGTCGCTGCGGGCATCATCATCACCCGTGCCGCCACGGATGCGAAGCTGGGCCAAGAGCTGGGCAAGCAAGTATCAGCTTACCCGAGAACCCTGGTAGTGATTGCCGCGGTAACCTTGTTGTTGATGACGCTTCCGGGTCTGCCAATACTGCCCTTGGCTGCGCTCTTCATTGGTTTCTCTACAGCCGCTTGGTATGCCTATCGCAAAGCCCAGCGCCAAGGCTCACCTGCCACCGAGCCCGCTTCGGACAGCGCTGCGAAAACCGAAGGCGAAAGCGACCTGTATGCGCTGATGCACACCCATGCCTTTGAGCTGCGCCTGAGCTCGGACCTGGCTGTCCAAGTCCTCGCTGCCACCAGCACCATGCGTCTGCGCCTGGATAACTTGCGCAAGCAGTTTGCCAAGGATTACGGGTTTGCCTTGCCGGCATTGCACTTGGATGCCGACAAGCGGCTTGCTCCCGAGACGTACCAGGTGGCTGTACAGGGCGCGGTCGTCGCTGCTGGCGAACTGGAGCTGGATAAGGTCCTGGCCATTGATTCCGGCAAGACCACTGTCACCCTTGAGGGCCGGGTCACCCGCGAGCCGACCTATGGGCTGGCCGCGCAATGGATCTTGCCCGGCCAGCGGGCCCAGGCCCGGGCAGGTGGCTTCACCTTGGTGGAACCAGAAACCGTGCTGCTGACGCACCTGTCGGAGCTAGCCCGGCGCTATGCGCCAGATTTTCTAACGCGCGCCGAGACCGAACGCATGGTCGAGCACAAACGCGCCGTGCTTGGCAGCCTAATCGATGAGCTGGTGCCGACGGTGCTTACCCTCTCGGACATTCAGCGTGTACTTCAGTTGCTGCTGCGCGAACAGGTACCGATCCGTAACCTGGAAACCATTCTTGAGGTTCTGGTCGATGCTGGGCGTACCACCAAGCATGCCGAAGAACTGGTAGAACGCACGCGGGCCAAGCTCGGTGCAGCATTGTACGAGCGCCTGACTGATGGCAATGGCGAGCTCAATGTGTTGACCATCGCTCCAGGCGTCGAGAGCTACATGCTCAACGCCGCACGGCACCGCGAGGGCGCGCTGGGTGGCTTGCTGCCGGCCCGCGAACTGGACCGCTTCGTCAGTACGGTGGCCAAGGAAGCCGAGCGTCAGCTCGGCGCGAATCGACAACCCGTTTTACTTTGCGCGGCGCCTCTGCGGCGGCCCCTCAGCCTGTTCCTCTGGCGTGCCGTGCCGCATATGGCGGTGCTCTCGGTCAACGAGGTTGGCCAGCACGCGAGGATCACGTCCGCAGGCATGATCGACTTGCCCGGTTTTCCTGAGTTGGAGGCTTCGTGAGCGATTTGGTGATGCAAATGGGCGGGGTGCTTCAGCGCGACCTCGACAGCCTGTCGGCGATTTCCATGAACGTAGCCAATGCCAATACTCCGGGTTACCGCGCCAACCGGGCGTTCAGCGCGCTCGCGTCAACGCCTGGCGTAAACCAACCCGCTCTGGGTCTGGAAGGCGTGGCTACGCAGGCCGCCTTGGATAATCAGGGTGGTGCGCTACAGGTCAGCGGCCGACCCACCGACCTGGCCCTGGAAGGAGATGCATGGTTCGCGGTTAAAGGACCGCGAGGCATCCTGCTCACACGGGATGGCCGCTTTCATGTGGATGCCGCCGGTGGGCTGGTCACTTCATCGAGCTATCCAGTCATGGGGCGCGACGGCCCAATTGCTGTGGACGGCGGTGTTTTCAAGGTGGACGCGGCCGGCGTTGTATCGGTGGACGACAACGAGACTGGGCAATTGAGCATCGTTCGGGTCGCCGACCTGCGTGCCCTGCGCAGTGAGGGCGCGGGGCTGTATTCCAGCACGACGCCTTTGCAAGTCGCCGCTGACTACAGGGTGCGGCAAAACATGCAGGAACGTTCCAACGTCGCCTTGAGTAGCGACATGGTCAGGATGATGCAGGTCACCCGCCACGTGGAAAGCGTGCAGCGCGCGCTGTCGGCTTACGACGGCCTGCTGGACAAAGGCATCAACCAATTAGGTAAGGATTGAGGGCAACACATGATTGACGCACTGAGTATCGCCAGCTCCGGCCTTGCCGCCAACCAAGCCTGGATCGACAGCATCTCCAACAACGTCGCCAACATGCAAACCATCGGTTACAAGCGCAGCCAGGTGGACTTCCACGATCAGGTGCGCACGGTTGCCACGCGTGACGAAACCGGCGCTCAGGTCGATGACACTCTGACCGGCGCCGGCATCCTGGCCTCCAGCCCTACCCAAGTGTTCACGCCAGGCACCATGCGGCAGACCGATAACACGCTCGACCTGGCCATCCAGGGCGATGGTTTCTTCGAGGTGGCCCTGCCCAACGGTGATTCGGCCTATACGCGCGCGGGTCGCTTCCATGTGGACGCAGACGGCCAATTGGCTGTCGTCAGCGGCCAGACCTTGACCTCTAACGTGCGGATTCCGCCGGATGTGAAGCAGGTGGTGATCAAGGCGGATGGCAGCGTGCAGGGAACAGTCATCGACACCGGGGAAGTTCTTGATCTTGGGCAGATCCAGCTGGCCAAGTTCGTAAGCGCGGAGAACCTCAAGCAGTTGGGTGATGGTTTGTACCGGCCGACGACCATGAGCGGCGAAGCCAGCTATGCCCAGCCCGGCAGCGATGGCCAGGGCAGCCTCCAGCAGGGTTACGTGGAGATGTCCAACGTCAACATGATCGACGAAATGAGCGGGTTGGTACTGGCGCAACGTGCCTACCAGATGAACGCCCGCATTCTGCAAGCCAGTGACCAAGTGCTGGAAACCATCAATAACCTGCGGCGTTGATCAGGTGAGCTGGATGTGTTCTTCCGCGGCGCGTTGGCTCAGCCTCGGGGCGCTCGCCCTCGCGGCAAATGCTCTGGCGGCGTGCCCGGACCTGGACCCAGAGAGTGCCGAGGCCCAGGCCCTGCAGCGGCAGGTGGCCGCCTTGATTCCGGCCGACGGCGCCGAGCTGCGTCTTAGTCTGGTCAGCGCGCTGCCGGCCTTTGCGAGGCCAAGCGTGCGGGTGATCACCCCGGGGCTGCCCAGCCGGGTGGCGGTGGAGTTGAGTGGCCAGGCTTGTGGCCAGGCACGGGTAGCGACGGTGTGGTTCAGCCTGAAAGCCCTGCGCGATGCATGGGTGTACGGCCGGGATGCCAAGGGTGACCGCCCGCTTAACGATGCCGAGCCTCATCGCCAGAGCGTGGACGTCGCCGCCTTGCAGTTGCCGGCCCAGGCATTAGCCAGTGATCTGGAAGGGGCCTGGCTGCGGCAGGCTGTCAGGGCGGGCACGCCGGTGCTCAAGCGACAATTGCAGGCGGAACCATTGGTACAGCGCTCTGCGCCGGTCACGGTAGTGGTGTATGGCAATGGCTTGCGCTTGACCTTGCCAGGCACCGCGATGCGCCCAGGGGCCAAGGGCGACCAGGTACCGGTCATGCTCGAAGGAGCGAATTCAAGCTTGCTCGCCGAAGTGGCGGGAAAAGGGGAAGTGCATGTTGGGCCGTAACTTCAGGTGTGCTGCGCTGGCGCTAGGCTTGGCGTGCCTGCCGGTGTTCGCTGGACAGACCCTGATCAACCCAGATGGCTATCGCACGTTGACTGGCGACCGTCGGGGCCACTACGTGGGCCAGACCCTTACCGTGCTGGTGGTCGAGTCCACCAGTGCTGAAACCGACTCCGGAACCGGCGCGAACAGCAAGACCGGCATCAGCGCCAGCGTGACCGGCGACAGCCATTCGCATGACTTCGGTCTCTCGCTTGGCGGCGACACTTCTGGGGGCGGTAAAACCAATCGGCACGGTCAGATCCGCACCAACGTGTCGGTACGCATCATCGGCGTGTTGCCCGAAGGGTTGTTGAAAGTCAGCGGCGAGCAGGCCGTGACCATCAACGACGAAGTGCAGCAGATCCGCATCGAGGGCCTGGTTCGTCCCGACGACATCAGCTACGACAACACCGTGCTGTCGTACCGCCTGGCCGATGCTCGCATCGACATCATCGGTGATGGCGTGGTGACCGATGCACAGCGGCAAAACATCGTTTATCGGGCCTTGAAGTGGTTAAGAATTCTATGAGCATCCGCGTCCTGAACCTGTGCTGGGCGCTGCTAGCGGCGGTGTTCGCGCTAAACGCTCAAGCGGCCGAGTCCGATGTGCGCATCAAAGAGCTCGCGCGCATCCAGGGGGTCCGCGATTACCCCCTGATCGGTTATGGCTTGGTCGTGGGGTTGGCCGGCACCGGCGATAGCGACCGCAATCGAGCGACCCGGCAATCGCTGGTCAACACCTTGAAGACCTTCAACGTCAACGTGTCGGACCGTGACCTGAGCGCGCGGAACACTGCGGCCGTGATGATCACCGCCAACATGGGCTCGTTCAGTGAGTCCGGCGACCGCCTTGATGTCGAGGTATCTTCCTTGGGCGACGCGCGCAGCCTGTTGGGCGGCACCTTGTTGATGACCTCGCTCAATGGCCCGGACGAACGCCTCTATGCGCTGGCCCAGGGGCCCATTTCGGTGGGCGGGTATGTCTTCGAGGCCAACGGCAACTCGGTGCAGAAGAATCACCCCACAGTCGGCCGCATCCCTCACGGCGCCAGTGTCGAGCGCTCGGTGTTCTCCCAAGCGGATGAAAGCGCGCGCACTTTGGTACTGATCCTCAACGACCCGGACTACACCACGGCCCAGCGGATTGCCGATGCACTGTCGCGCAGCCTGGCGCTGCCGGGGGTGCGGGTGGTGCACGCGGCGAAAGTGGAGGTGCCACTGCCGCCCGGGATGAGCCTGCCCCGGCTGATCTCCCAGGTAGAGCGAGTCAGCGTCGCGCCGGATTACGCCGCCCGGGTGGTGGTGAACGAGCGCACCGGCACGGTGGTGGCCGGCAGCAATGTACGCATCGGTGAAGTGAACATTTCCCAGGGTGCGCTCAACGTGGTCATCAGCACCCGCTACGAGGTCTCGCAACCCAACTGGGCAATTCGCCCTGGGCCGAGCATCGGCACAGCGGTGGTCCCTGATACCGACGTCTCGGTCACGGAGGAGTCACGCGGGCCAGTGCAATTGGCCGAAGGCGCCACCGTGGGCGACCTGATCCAGGCCTTGAACCGCATCAAGCTCAGCACCCGCGAAATGATCACGGTGCTCCAGGCGATCAAGCAAGCGGGCGCATTGCATGCCGAACTCATCATTCAATAAGGGGAAGGGCCAATGTCACTTGAAGTAGCGGCAAGCCTGCAGGCAGTGCGCCTGGCTATGGGGGTCGAGGACCTGCGCGCTAAGGTGGCGGCGCACAACATCGCTATGGCCGATGTGCCAGGGGGCCGCGCGTTGCGGCTGGACGCCAGCGGCGTCCTTTCCGGGCTGCGCGCCACTTTGGGAGACCCGCAGCTGTTCGCCCAGGCGCTGGGCGACCTCGAAGGCGCCCCCGCCGCCCTTTATATGCACGAGCACGGTGCTCTGGCACCGGTGGCGCTCGACGCCGAAGTGTCCGAACTAGCGGACGCTAGCGCCCGTTACCAGGCACTGGCCGACGGGGTAAGCCGGCAGTACGCGCTCATGACCCTGGCAATCAAGGGCAACCGCTGATGCCCTTAGATAATGTCTCCGATGTAGTCCGGTCGGCCATGAACTATGAGCGCGCGCGCGCGGAAGCTGCCAGTCAGAACATTGCCCTCGCCAACGTGGCCTTGGCCCCTGGCCAGGCCTCGCCGCTGCGCACGGCCGGCGACCCCAGCTTTGCCGAGCGCCTGGACGCCCACCAGGCACGTGTGAGCGCGGCCGGTGGAGATGACACTCGGCTTGAGCTCGACCCTCATCATCCATTGGCGGACAAAGACGGCATGGTTCATTACCCGAAGGTCGAGATGGCGCGGGAAATGGCGACGCTGGTCTCCGCCACCCGCGCCTACGAGGCGAACATCCGGGCCTACAACACCCTGCGCGGCATGACCCTCAAAGCGTTCGAAATCGGTAAATGACATGACCCTACCTATCGCTCCCATCGCCCCACCCGGTGAGCTTGCCTCCATGGCCAGCATGGTACCCGCCGGTACCGCCGAGACCACGGCCGGCACGGATTTCCTCGGCTTGGTGAAGACTGGCGCCAGCGCCCTCGCCGAACAGTCTGGGCAAGCCAATGACCTGCTGGCGGCCTATGCCGCGGGGGATGCTATCGCCCCGCATGAGCTGGTGATGGCCCTGGAGCAGGCACGGTTGTCCATGCAACTTGCCGTAGAGGTGCGCAACCGTGTTGTCGATGCCTACCAAGAACTGACCCGACTGCAGATCTGACCTATGTCCATGACTTCTTCGAATCCGCTGGCGGGCCGTTCCCGCTTCGTGCTGCTGGGCTCGCTCGTAATAGTCGCGGCCTTTGCCGTCGCGGCCTGGTGGGTATTGCGACCCACCTATGTGGCGTTGTTCAAGGAGGCGAGTGACGCCTCTCAGGCAGAGATCCTTGCCACCCTTAGCCAGCACGGTGTGCCGTACCGGATCAACACCCAAGAGGGCACCATCGAGGTGCCCAGCGAAACTGTCGGCGCGGCCCGGATGGTGCTGGCCGAAGCCGGCATGCCGACTCGCGCCGGCGTAGGCTTCGAGTTGTTCGACCATGCCGAGTACGGAATGTCGGAGTTCAGCCAGAAGATCAACTATCAGCGTGCCATCGAAGGCGAGCTGGCCCGTACCTTGATGAGCATGTCCGAAGTGCAGTACGCCCGTGTGCATCTGACGCTGCGCAAGGCTGGGCTGTTCCAGGGCAGCGAGGAGCCGCCAAAGGCGTCGGTCATCGTGCGCTTGCGAGACCAGGCCACGCTCGATGCCCAACGCGTACGCGGCATGCAACAACTGGTGGCCTCGGCAGTGGAAGGCATGACCCAGGACCATGTGGTGATCCTCAACGAAAGTGGCCAGGTATTGACAGCCACGGGTAGCACCGCCTCCGTACCTGAGCATTTGCAGATGGCTGCGCAGGTGGAGCAGAGCATCCAGCAGAAGATCGAACAGCTGATTCGCCAGCCTTTGGGCCAGCAAGGTGCACAGGTATCGGTGCGGGTCCGCATGAATTTCGACCGGGTCAAATCGGTGACCGAGCAGCCCTTATCAGCGGACGGCAAGGGCTTCGTTCGCCATGAAAAGCGTCTCAAGTCCAGTGATAGCAGCTCGGGTGATACCCGTAGCGAACGCTCCCAGGCCACCAATGAAGTGGACTACGCCTTTGGGCAAGAGCGCGCAGAGGTCGAGCACGCCACCGGCACAGTGGAGCAGGTCAACGTCGGCATCGTACTGGCCAGCCCCTTGAGCAAAGAGGAACTGGCCAGCCTGCGTACCCTGGTGGATGCCTCGGTGGGGCTGGATGCCAAGCGGGGCGACCAACTGGTGATCGCCTACATTCCCGCCCATGCTCAAGCGCCCGGCGCGGCTATCAGCGCGCCCGTGACCGTTCCCCCCACAGCCCCCAGCCTCGACCCGGCGCCCGCTGAGCCTCAGCCGGTGGCGCCTGGCAATGTATGGCGCTACATGCTGGCGGGACTGATCGGCGTATTGGCGTTGCTGCTGGTCGCCCTAGCCCTACGCGGCCGTCACAAAGCTCATGCGCCTGCAGCTCTGCCACGCATGACCTCGGTCGAGCGCGAGCAACTGCTGCTGGACCTGCGTGCCTGGCTACAGCGGGAGGCCTGACTAATGATCGCCGAACCCCTACGTAAGCTGGCCATACGCCTGGCCTGTAGCCTTCACGAAGATCGAGACTGGGTCTTGGCCCAGCTGAGCGCCGAAGAGCGTCAGCGCTTGGAGACCTTGCTTGAAGAGATTCAGGTGCTAGGGCTGGCCAGCGACCCGTCGGTGGTTGCTGCGGTCCTTGCCGAAACAGCCCTCACGCCTGAGCCGGCCCCACTCGCCGAGCACGAGGGTATCGCCCGCTTGGCGGCCGTGAGCGGCCATCCGTTCTGGGAAGCCCTGGCATTACAGCAGCT
Organism: Pseudomonas sp. 3MAES_34.3B; assembly: GCF_058145875.1. Lineage (NCBI taxonomy): Bacteria > Pseudomonadati > Pseudomonadota > Gammaproteobacteria > Pseudomonadales > Pseudomonadaceae > Pseudomonas > Pseudomonas sp. 3MAES_34.3B. The sequence goes on from NZ_CM176960.1 coordinate 1,333,290, forward strand.
TCCCGGGGGCAGCCGCGCTGCAGTAATACGCGGCGCGCGGCAAGCCGAGCGGGTACGCCAGTGGGATGCGACCTTCGCCCGTCAGGCCGTACCGCCGTCATTGGGGCTGGCGCTGCAAACACATCTGAATGAGGAGGACACGCGCAATGCGTGATGCCGAGGACACCCGCAACGTGCTGCGCCAACCGCTCTTCAGTGCGGGAACCCGCCGCCTGCCAGCCCGGGCCACGGTGCCAGCACCTGACGCGGCGCCAGAGCAAGCGCTGCGCCTGGCATTCGCGCAAGAGTTACAAGCGCTGCACGAGAACGCCTGTGAGCAAGGTCTGCAAGAGGGCCGCGTGCTGGCAGCAAAGGAACTCGCCAGCGCGCTGGCCGAGCAGCAAGCGCAGCAGGCCGCCTGGATTGTCGAGCAACAACGAACCCTGGCCGCGACGGCGGATGAACAGCGCGAGCAACTGAAGCAGGCGTCGAAGGTGCTGGCGGAAGCCCATCAGCAGTTGTCGAGCGGCCTCGACGGTGCGGTCGCTCGGCTGGCCTATGCTGTGGTGGTAAAGCTGTTGGGTGAGCGGCACCTGCACGGGACGCTGATCGCGGAGCTGGCCGCCCAGGCTGTAGAAGCGTATCGCCTGGCGGCGCCGCTGTGTATCACCGTCGCCAGCGTGGATCACGCCGCCTTGCTGGCCGGCGGCATCGATGCCCAAGTGCAGACAGACTCGGCGTTGTCGGCTGGCGACTGCCGCATCGAACACAGCACCGGGCTGCTCGATGCCGGGGTGGAGACGCAACTGGCCGCGCTGCGGCAGGCGTTGGGATTGGCCGCAGCTCAGGACCGGCCCCATGCTGTCCGCGCTTGAGGCCGACCTGCTGGCGCGGGTGAGCCGAGCCAGCCTGTGCCAGCGCATCGGGCGGCTGACGGCAGTTCATGGGCTGTTGCTCGAAGCCAGTGGTTTAGAGGTCACCTTGGGCGAGCTGTGCAACATCCAGCCGTGCCACGGTGGCCCCGCTATCACCGCCGAAGTGGTGGGAATGCGCGCCGACCATAGCCTGTTGATGCCTTACGCCTCGGTGGAAGGCGTTTCCCTGGCCAGCGAAGTGACTGCCCGTGGTGAGCCAGCCACCGTGGCGGTGGGTGCCAGTTTGCTGGGCCGGGTATTGGACGCCGCTGGCGCCCCGCTGGATGAACTGCCTGCTCCAGCGGGGTTGATCGCGGTGCCGCGTTTCGCGACGGCAATCAATCCGTTGCACCGGCTACCTATCGATCACGCGCTGGACACCGGGGTCAAGGCCGTGGACCTGTTCACGCCATTGGGACGAGGCCAACGCATGGGCGTGTTCGCCGGCAGTGGCGTCGGCAAAAGCACGCTGTTGGGCATGCTCAGTCGGCACGCCGATGCCGAGGTGATCGTCATCGCCTTGATCGGTGAACGCGGCCGGGAGGTGGGGGATTTCATTCGCAACACCCTGGGACCTGAAGGCTTGAAAAAAGCCGTGGTCATCGCCGCAGCCGCCGAGCAGCCGGCGGTACTGCGCCGCCAGGCCGCCTACGCAGCGACCACCATCGCCGAATGGTTCCGTGCCCAGGGCAAGCACGTATTGCTGATTATGGATTCGATCACCCGCTTCGCCTTGGCTCAGCGAGAGATCGGCCTGGCCACGGGCGAACCCATGGGCAGCCGCGGCTACCCGCCCTCGGTATTCGCGCTACTGCCGCCTTTGCTGGAACGGGCCGGCGCCCTGCGCGGTCAGGGCTCGATCACCGCGGTGTATACGGTTCTGGTCGAAGGCGACGACATGAACGAACCCGTGGCCGACCACATGCGCGCCATTTTGGATGGGCATATCGAGCTCAGCCGCGCCATCGCCGCCCGCGGCCAGTGGCCGGCAATCAATGTACTGGGCAGCCTCAGCCGCTTGGCCGGGGCGCTGCGCGGCGCAGAGCAAAAGCGCTGCATCGAGCGCCTGCACGCGAGCTTGGGAACCTACGCCTCCAGCGCGGACCTGATCGAGCTCGGCGCTTACGAAAGCGGCTCGCAGCCCGCGCTGGACCGCGTCATCGCACTTAAGCCGGCCCTCGACAGCCTGCTACGCCAAGCGCCGGAAGAACATGTGCCCGCCGAAGTGGCGTGGCGCGCGGCCTATAGCCTAGCCCAGCGGCTAGCCCCGGAGGCGCCACGTGACTGATGCTGTTGCACGCTTGCGGCAGGTACAAGCCGCCACCCGCCTGCGCGCATTGCAGCGCCAACAAGCCCAACTCCGCCATGCCCAGGCCCAGGTGAGCACACAACGGGCCGAGTCGGGACTGGCGTCGGCACGCGAAGCGTTGGAGCAGGAGACAGCTCTTCGGGCTCGCCTCGCCGAGCCCGGCAGGCTGCTCGACCCGGCGCTGCATGAAGAACACCTCTACGCGCGAATCAGCGGGCAACAGCACTACGTCGCCCTGCGCGAAGCGGTGCTGGACGCCCGCGCCGCCCGCGCCGAAGCCGCTCAGGCGGTACACGCCAGCCAAGTGCGGGAGGCAGTGGCCAGCGAAGCGCGGGACAGGGCATTGGAGGCATTGATGACCCTGCGCGCGGCACGGGCGGGCAATGAGGTGCTAGACGCGCAACAGGCCAACAGGAGGCAACGTGGAGATTAAATTGGGCGCATCCCTCTGGACCCAGCCTGGCGGCGCCCAGCTAGAGGGTCCCCGCGCCCGGGCCGAAGGGGACTTTCGGCACAAGTTAGGGCTGGAGCCGCAGGCGGAGCCGACAGTGGCACCTGAACGCGTGGACGAGCCGCGACGTGAATCCTTTGAGGAGCCAGCGCACGGCTGGGCATTGATGAACGGCTTGCTACGCCAGCCCGGCGCTGAGCACTGCACCGTCGACCCCTCGGCCAAAGGTACGGTGCGGATGTTCGAGCTGGGCGCCCTGTCTAGTGGGCACCTTTCCTACGTGCCCGAAGGCGCTGCTTTGAGGGCAGTCGCCGCGGGCGACGCCATCGCCGAAGCGCCAGCGTTGGCGGTGACACTCTGCTCGGCCTCGATCGCCTTTACCGAAGGCCAGACCATAAGGTCTGTCTCTGCCGTGCGCGCGAACCCGGCGCCGAGCGCGGACGCAGCCCGCCCGGCGGTCAGCGCGAGCGAGGCCGCTCCGTCCAGTTCGCCTGCGCTGAATGCGGTGCTCAGGCGTTGGTGGCCCGAGCGCAACCAGCAATGGCTGACCCATGAGGACGGCTTGCAACTAGTGGTTCGCGACTATCGCTTGGCCCCCCAAGAACGACAGCAACTAGTGGCTGAGTTGAGCACTCACTTGCTCGGCCACCCGGATCAACCGCAATACCTCCTGCTCAACGGCCAAAGGGTCTGGAGCCGGCAGGCCCATTGATAAAGGCGAGGCGCAACGTACATGGCAGTTGAAGCAATCGGCAGTGAACTGAACTCTACCAGTTCGGAAATCAGCCAAAGCACCCTGAACCAGGACGACTTCATCAAGTTGTTCCTGACCGAGCTGAATTTCCAAGACCCGCTGGAGCCGATCAATAACCGCGAATTCCTGGCGCAGATGGCGCAGTTCTCCAACCTAGAGCAAACCCGTGTTACCAACGAAAACACCTCGAACCTGGTGAACATGAATGCCACGGCACAGTCTTTGGGCCTCCTCGGCCGCCAGGTAGAAGCCACTACCGACACCCAAGCCAGCGTGGTAGGTACCGTCTCGGCCATCGACTTTTCCGCCAGCGGGCCAGTGATGTCGCTGAAGAAAGCCGACGGTAGCGTGGTGGTAGGCGTGCGTTTGTCCCAGATCAAACTGGTGAGGACCAGCTGATGCTGCAGGCCTTTTTTAATGGTTTGGCCGGACTGTTCACTTTCTCGCGCGGGCTGAATAACGTTTCGGACAACGTCTCGAACATGAACACACCGGGGTTTCGTGGCAGCGACACCTTCTATCGCAGTGTCAGTGGCGAGGGCGAGGAGGGCCTCGGCTCGGAAGTCGCCGGCACCCAGGTGAGGACCAAGGCGGGCGACAACCGCCAGACCACCAATGCTAACAACGCGGCCATCAGCGGCAACGGCTACTTCGTGCTCAAGGATGACAAAGGCGGCTACGCCTACACCCGCGCGGGGCAGTTCGCGGTCAGCAAGGACGGCTACTTGATCGAATCGGTGAGCAAGCAGCGCGTGCAACAGATGAGCGCCAGCGGCAAGCTCACCGACGTGCGCATCACCGACCGCCAGACTCTGCCCCCGATCGCCACCACCAGCTTGCAGATGATTGGCACGCTGGCCCGGTCCGGGACCACCAACAGCAATGACACCATCAGCTCCATTGCGGTATACGACGCCGCCGGCACCAAGCACACCCTCAGCCTGGACCTGACCCCCCAGCCCAGCCCCAGCAACAACTGGTCGGTCAGTGTCTCGGACGAACAAGGCCTGCTGCAGACCGGCACCATTGCCTTCGGTACCGATGGCACGCCTATGGCCGGGTTCAACACCTTGACCTTGGTGATGCGCGACGGCAAGCAACAGATCACTCTGGACTTCGGTACCCCGGGCAGTTTCAACCTCGCTTCACAAGTGGCCAGCGCCTCCAGCCATACGCTGACGGCCAAGGTGGTGGATGGCTCGCCCAGCTCCAGCTTGTCCAGCTTCGGCTACGACGAAAACGGCATCATCCAGTTGCATTACGCCAATGGCGAAACCCGTGATGGCGAACAATTGGCCTTGGCGTCCTTCAACGACCCCACGCAGTTGATCGCCAGCGATTCCCTGTACCGGGCTCCCCCAGGCATGCACGCCGACTATGGGGTAGCCGGCGAGGATCAGTTCGGCAGCATCCAGGGCGGCTACTTGGAGGGCTCCAACGTGGACTTATCCCAGGAGTTCGGCGACATCCTCATCATCCAGCGCGGCTATCAGGCCAGTTCGCGGGTGATGACCGTTTCCAACGAGCTGCTCGAACAACTCTACAACGGCACCAAGGGAGGCTGAGCCATGAGACCCATAGGCGTGACCGGCGCAACTCGGTTGAATGCGGCCACTGCGCTATTGCCTGCAGGTGTAGTGCGCTGGCGCGAACAGTGGTGCTTCAGCGACCCCAAGTCGCAATCAAGCGTGAGCTGCCAAGCCGAAACCGCCGCGCCCCCGCACGGCCTGGAAGGGCTGGACTGGGTACGGATTCGTCAGAAGGGGAGTGAACTCTACCTGGCAGGAGCCTGGCATCAGACTGTGTTCGGGCCGCATGCCCGCAGTGCGCCGGACGATGCCATCGCCCAGCACCTGCTCGCCTGCGCACAACTGGCCTTGGCCAACGAATTAATGGCGGCCTTAGCGTTGCCACCTTGCACCAGCCTGGAATCCGCGCAGCCGACGGACATTGGTGCCCCCCTCGGTAACCGCGTGCTGATAGTGGCGTACGCCAACGGCGCGGAAGTGTTCGCTCTGCTAGACGCGTCCCTGCTCGATGGGCAGTTGCCGTCGAAGCCGACCAAGCCTGCGCTGGTCAGCCGCACGCAAGCGGTAGGCGGCGCGAAGGTACGACTGCAGGTGCGCATGCCTCTGGCCGGATTGGCCATCGGTGACCTGCAGGGATTGTCCGCAGGCGACGTGCTCAAGGCCAACGTCATGCTGATGGACCCGGTGCAACTGGTCGCCGGGGACGCTCCCATCGCCGAAGGCTACCTGGCACGCCAAGGCCATCGACGGGCGCTGCAACTCATTCAACCGGCTACAGACCACTCCACAGGAACCCCAGCATGACCATCGCCGTAGATCAGATCGAACTGGACGAAGCCGAAGCGCTAGACACTCGCAAGCTCAGCCCCCTCAACAACCGCGACATGGGCCTGATCAAGCATGTGGTGGTACAACTGACTGTGGAGCTGGGGAGCGCTGAAATGACCGTGGGCGACTTGTTCAACCTCAAGGCGGGCGATGTGGTGCGCCTGATGCAACAGGTGAACGAGCCGGCCGCGCTTTGCCTGGATGGCAAGGTGGTCGCGCGTGGCAACCTGGTGGCGGTGGACGATAACTTTGGCCTGCAACTCACGGACATCGCATGACCGACGCCAGCCTCTCTTCATCTGCGGCGCTGCCGCTGCGCCAGGACGACCCGGTATCCTTTGCCCTCGGCCTCAAGGCGCTGCTGATCACCGCCGCGCTATTGGCTATGGTCTATGTGGTGTTGAAGTGGGTAGCGCAACGGCGGCCTAGCGCCCCAATGCAGGCATACCCGGCGGCGCTGGCGTGCACCCGCGCCTTGCGCCTGTCCGGCAAAACCCGGTTGTACTTGGTACAAGCAGGGGGCAGCCAACTAGTGGTGACCGAGTCCGCCCATGGCGCCTCGGTCACGCTTTTACCTGCCAGCACCATTGCGCCATTTTCCGATTCAACCGCGACGACGCCTCTATGAAATCCATCGCTCTCACCGGGGCCGTATTCGCGGCGCTCGCCGGCCCGTGCTTCGCCGACGACACCTTGGGCGGCTTGGCCAGCATCAAGGCTGCGCAGCTGGGCCTGGCCGGCACGCCAGCCACCGGCTCACCGCTCAGCCTGTTTACGCTGCTGACCGTGCTGTCGTTCATCCCGTTTATCGTCATCGCCCTCACCACCTTCACGCGCAACATCGTTGTGTTGTCTTTGGTGCGACAAGCCTTGGGCCTGCAACAAACCCCGCCGAACATCGTATTGATCGTGCTGGCGCTTTTTCTGACCCTGTTCGCCATGGCACCGACCCTGGAGAAAAGCTACGACGCCGGCCTTAAGCCCTTCATGGCCAACCATGTCGACCTGGCCGATGCCGCCACTTTGGGCTGGGCGCCCATCAGTGGGTTTATGGTGCGCCAAACCAGTGAGGCGGACCTCAAGCTCATCTATCAGCTGTCCAGCGAGCCGCTGCCCACCACTGTCGAAGGGGTCACTCCAGTGCGGCTGATTCCAGCCTTCATGCTCAGCGAGTTAAAAACCGGCTTCCAGATCGGCTTTTTGATCTTTCTGCCGTTCTTGATCATCGATCTGATTGTGGCGTCGATCCTGATGGCCCTGGGCATGATCATGGTTCCGCCGATCAGCATTTCACTGCCATTGAAGATCATGCTGTTCCTGCTGATCGACGGCTGGGGCCTGATCGCGCAAACCCTCATCCGCAGCGTGGCCTGACTCGTCCATGAACCCTCTGTCAGCCGAAAGCGAACAGCGTCTATGGCAACGCTGGCTGGGAGACCGCGCTGAGAGCCTGCGCAACCAACTATTCTTCTTCTACAGTGCTTGGCTACGGGTACTCACCGGCCACTTCTACCGCAAATACCCCCACCCGCTGGCCGAATGGGGCGATTACATAAACCTTGCCTCCATCGGCTTGCTACAAGCCATCGACCGCTTCAACCCGACCCTCGGCACCAGCTTCAAGGCCTACGCCGAGCCGTATATCAAGGGCAATATCCTTAAAGGCCTGGCCTGCTATATCCAAGACAAACCCTCACCGCTGCAAGAGCGTCTCGACAGCCTGCGAGAAACAGAAGACGACAGCGGCGACGAGCTCGAGCGCCTTGCCAGTCTCGCAATTGGTTTGGCCTTCGGCTGCTTTTTGGAATCAGGCATCGAAGGGGCAGGGGAAGAAACCGACCCGCTGAATATCTACGAAGCCCAGCGGGAAGTGGAGGACTTGTCGGTATTCGTGGGGCTGCTACCGGAGAACGAGCAGCAGGTGATTCGAAGTCATTACTTCCAGCATCTGAGCTTTGTAGAGGTTGCCGACGTGATGGGGGTGACCAAGGGGAGGGTATCGCAAATTCATGGGAGGGCGATCAGGCGGCTGGGAGAGGCTTACAGAGCAGGATTAATTCAAGAATAATCCCGCGTGCTTCGTCTGCCGGCGGGATGATTTATAAGTTCGTTTCGAAGAAATGGCTTAAAGTAGCTCAATCATTCGGTCCCATGGAAATCAAAATCATCCATCGGTTGACCAGATAGATATTGGGCTAAATATCTGTCGAGCGCTTCTCCCGGGTCCGCTAAATAGCGGGCGCTTTCGAAATTTCCATCCTGTACGTGAAGAACTTTTTTGTCACACAAGTTCTCGTCAATGAATAGGGCGTCCCCCGCATCGGTTAGCATCCAGCCCTTGAAAATTGAATTGGGATGGTTTTTTTCAAATAGCTTTCCAGCGCCTCTATCGGATTTTATTTCTCGGCAATAATCTGAAACGCTAAAGCGCGCTGCATAGCGGACTGGGGCGTTCTTCCAGAATATTGGGGAGATGTTGGCGATGGTTTTTTGGAATGAATCAATTACCGTATAAAGCCCTATCCAGGACTCTGGAAGCATGCGTCGCCCATAGTCATATCGAGTGCCTGCCATAGGAGTGGATGGTGTGGTCAACTCAAATATTAAATTAAAATCATCTTTTTCACAAATAAGGCTTGGTAACCAAAGTGTAGCTCCTTTATGGAATAAAAGAAATGGTTTACTCCATTGTTTCTCCAAAACTTCGGTTGTGTTTTTAAAATGGTCTGAAAATTTAGGAATAATATCGCTTACCTTTCCACCAATGTTTTCGATTATTTCGCTCCGCACTTCTGAAATCAGCTCAGGTACCAGATCGGCTCGCTCTCGACATACCAAGATATTTTCATTTATATTAGACATGCTGTAGATGTGCCTAGTAAGAGTTTAGGTATTCGTTTATTTGGTTTTGTATTTTTATTAAATTTTCTCTTTGAGCTTTTGTTTGAGATTGTATGTAGTCGACGTGAAGCGCTTGTTCTTTGTATTTTGTCCAGTTCATGCTTGCGCCTTTTGACTTGTTGAATTTTAAGGGCAAAGGTTGCAGGTTTCCAATGTTTATTTTGTCCTGCAGTATGTTCTCCATATGTTCTTTTGTCAACAATTTGAAGCCGTCCAATTCTTTTATGATTTTAACCGGTACCCTGTGGTCGACTTCTATTCTTTCGCCGTGAGGAAATTTTACCAGCTCATTACTGAATGGATCTATATAGTCCATGGCGCGGAATCTTGCTTGCGTTTCTTGAGTAACAGTTGTCACCCGTATAGTCCTCTTTGCGAGATCTCCTAACGCCCTGAGAGGCATATCGACGAGTGTAGAGGTATAGAAGGCCGTGCTATTACCGATGGATTTTGGCTGGATAACAGTCGTATTATTTCTCGCAAATTCTGCAGCGTTTCCAGCTACCTTAAGCGCGATCTTGCCTGACGCTATTGCTACAGCCCGGCCTACGCCTCCACCGGCGAGGGTGGCCACTACCTCCTGGAGCGCGTCCTCTGCTATTTCTCGGCCTGTGTGGCTGGAATAGTAAAGCTTCGCACTCGACTCGATAGATGCTACGAACTGTTCCGGATTTTCTACGGCCTGGCTAGCTACAGCCGCGATACCGTTGAAGAGCTTGCTTGGATTGGCGATCGTTTTGGCGAGATTGAGCGGCGTCATCGCTAGCTCATAACCGGAATTGCTGAAGGGACGGCCAAGGGCTAAAAACACTGCTTCTAGTCCATTGCTCGCATTGGCCTCTGAAGCCTTGTAGAAGTTCTCGGCATCGATCCTTGAGGACTCGAGATTAGAGAGGGCGTTATCCAGCCACGAGTTCTCGACAAGCTTGGTTGCGCCATGAGGGATTACATCGCCCTCTGAGTATGTGATCGGTTCTGCTTCAGGAGGTGGAACGACCACTACGGTATCATCGTCGTAAATATCGCCTCTACCGCCATCCTCAAAGTCAGCAATAGCAATGATTTTAGGGGCAGAGTCTGAGCCCGGCACTTGAAGATTAAAGGCATCAGTCGAAACCGACCCGGCAGGACTTGGCCCTTCCGAATCAACCGCTGATCTTTCGTCCATCCCTTGTAAAGGCGAATCCGCCGGGGTGATCATCTTGGAGACTATATAATCTGCTAACACATTTCCAAACGCATCCGCCGCTACTTGCGCATAGTTAGGTTTGCTCCCGCCGAACCATTTATCGCGAATATAAGCCGAGCTGGCACCGCTGGTAAGGCCACGGATGATTGAACCGGAAAGGTCGGTCTTGGTATTCAGATTACCGGCAATTACGCTGCTAATGGCCGAAGCCGCTACATTTTTCCAGGAGAAGGATGTATCCAGGCCGACGACCTTGCTAGCGGCGTAGCTTACCGAGTAGTCGAATACCCCTAGGGCGGCAAAGCGTTGGGTCGTGCCGACGATACCAGGGCTATTGCTGCCTATTCCGCTCAAGGTACCGCTGAACGCCGAAGCAGCGCCAGCTGTGATGCCTGCTACCGCTACCTGTCCCCAGGAAAATTTATCCTGCACGCCGAGGGCCATGCCTGTCAGCTGCGAAGCAGTGCTCCCAATCGCAGCGCCCGCCACAGTACCCAGGGCGGTGGCGTAACCTAGCGTACCAACCGCCAAGGTCGTACCTGAGGCGGCAGCGCTCAATGCCGCACTGCCTGCGGCAAACGCCCCCGCCGAGCCGGTGAATCCGGCCCCGGCAAACAGCGCCGACGCCGCCCCTGCGGTATAAATTGTCGCCACCACCGCGACGACTACCATGACCACCGAGGCTACCCCGCCGCATTTCTTTTTCTTCGGCTTGGGCGGAGGTGGCGAGGCCGGGCTGGGGGTGGTGTCGCCGATGATGTCAGTGGGGTCGTAGGGTTTGAAGGTAGTGGAGTTATTGCGATTGCTGGTAACTACGTTGGGGATGGTCAGGCTGTCCCCAATAGTCAGGGTGGAACTGGTGTCCAGGCCGTTGGCATCGGCAATCACGTACCACATGCTGGCATCGCCCCATAGGCTTTGCGCAATGCTTTGAAGGGTGTCCCCACTGTTAATCACGTAACTAGTGGGGGTACGTCCGGGGTAGGACGTGGAGATCGGGTCGATCGTGTCGATGATCTGCGGCGCCGCGGCGTTGCCGACACTGGCGAGTTGTTGCCCTTGGTTGTACAGGTAGTTCTGCACGGTGCCGTTGGTTTCTTGGCGGGCCTGCAACTGGCCGTCGATGGTAGAGGCAAAGCGGCGGGTGAAGCCGCTGCCGCCGGTGGCCACGGTTTGCAACAGTTCGCCGCGGTCGGTGTAGGTCGAGGTGGTCACGCCTGGAGTGCCTGGCAGGGTCCAGGTAGCGGTGATGGTCAGGTCTCTATAGGTCTCGAAAGCGACGTAAGTTTTGCTGTAGTTGCCCCGATAGTTGATACTGCCGTTGGCGTTATAAAGAACATAGCGATAAGCCAACTGTCGGCCTGCGGCATCGATCATGCCGGCCTCCCCGAAATAGGTGGCTTGGGACAGCGACTGCACACCGTTTGTGATCTTGTAATCGAGCTGGCTGAGCTGAGTTCCATCGCCCCGGTAGGTGAACTTACTGACGGTGCTAGCGTTGCCATTGGCGTCGTAGTCGATTTCCTGAGTGCGGTTGCCGACGGCATCGTAGGTTTCGCTGAACAGATACGGCGCGCCGCCATCGGCGATCACCACGTCCCGGTTGTTGGCGCCAGCGGCGCGGTAGAGGGTGCGGTTGGTGGTGTAGGTCAGTTGGCCAAGGTTGTTGTAGTAGTACTCACTCTTCTTGAAAAGCTCGTTGCTACCACTGGTAGCGCTCCATTGCTCGGAGGAAATGCGCTGGCCGGCGGCGTCATAGGCGAGGGAATAGCCTTTAGCGATCGTACCGAGTTTACCGGCCACAATCTGGCCGTTGCTGAATAACCCGTCTACAATCAATGCACGGCTTTCGGAGTCATAAGTGTACCAGTTGTCGATCTGTTGGGTAACATTGGACTGGTTGGTGGTTGTCAAGATTACACGGCGGCGATTGCCGAACGCGTCGTAGGAGATTTGTTCGTTGGAGTTAGCGGTGTTCGCGATAGAAACCGATTTTACAGTCCCCAGGGGGCGCCCGGTCTGATCTCGCATAAGCCGATTAGAAACGTCTCCCACTACTTCGCTGCCAAGGGGAGCGCTGACTTGGATAAGTCTATTTAATGCATCGTATTGGCTCCTTGTTTCCCGTGCGGCCGTTTGAGACACAGCAAAGAATGTACTGCTCGCCTTAACTGTATAACTTTCGCTTTGATTTGTTCTGACTTGGTTGCCATTGAGGTCGTAAGAATAGACTACGTTTTTTATATACAAATCATCGGGTGTCACGCTCCCAGTTTTTTTGATGGTGCTTCGTGTCAATGTCTGAGACTTGACTTTTCCGTCTGCATTAAAATATGTAGATAAATTTTGTTGGATTACTTGCCCGGCAAAGGTCAGGTTTTCGTTAGAAATCTGCCCGAAGTGATTATAGGTATAATTATAGGTGCGATTGCCGAGATCATTGTGGCTGACTAGGCGGCCAAAGGTCGAATAGTCGTAAGTCCATGTAAGCGTGCTGCCCAATCCGTCAGTTTCTGCCACCTTTTTGTTTTGGGTGTCAAACGTATAGCTCTTCACTACATTGGATTCATTCCGAGTCTGAACGATGTTTCCGCGTTCGTCGAAAATCGTGTATTTGGTGTTGCCTGTATTACCATAGGCGACGTTGCTCCAGTCCCCGTTTGTGCTATTAACCAAGGCTTCCTCGACCGCCGCTGTGCCTTTGGTTTCACCCACCAGTCGGCCGGCCTGGTCATATTGGTTCGTGAGCAAGGTGACAAGCGAGCCATTGGTCATGACCCCATGGCTGACTTGGCGGTCCATCACATCGTAGGTATCGACTAGTACGTTGCTCAGAGCATCGCGAGTGGCGATGCGGTTGCCATTGCTGTCCACAGCGTACTTTCGCGCATAGCCCAGCGCGTCCACATCGCGGATTAGTTGGCCGGCCTGGTTATAGACATGCTCGCGCGTGCGCAGCAGCGTGTAATTGCTCCAGTCGGCCTCCTGAATCAGATTGCCGACGGCGTCGTAACGCGTTTCGTGCATGGCAACAGCGCCAACAGTGCTGCCATCCTCGTTGAGCACTGTCGTGGCATTGGTGCTAGTGGTCAGCACCTTGTTATTGTAGTCGTAGGTGTAGGTCGTCACCGCGCCACGGGCGTCGGTATGGGTCAGCACATTGCCCCAGCGATCGTAAGTCTGCCGCACGATCGGCACGGCGTAGGCCGTGTTGACATCCGTGACGGGGTTGAAGTTGGTGTTGGCGTCGAAGCCTGGCAGACGCTGCTCAATAACACGCCCAAGCAGGTCGTAGACCATGTAGGTGTTGCGGTCGTCGTCGGTGGTGGTGGTATCACCTTCCTGGCTGATGAGGGCGACATTGCCAACCATGTCATAGCGATAATCTGTCAGACCCTGCACGTCGGACTTCTGCACGATCCTGCCAAGCGGATCGTAGCCATAAGCGACTTGGGTACTGTAATTCAACGCTTGGCTGGTCACCTCGCCGAACCGATTGTACGCCACAGAGTTGGTGGTGTTCTGGACGACATTGTTGTTGTCGGTGTACCAATCGATGGTCGCCGTTTGTTGGCCTAGCACATCATAAGTGTAAGTGCGCCTGATGGTTTGCTTGACGGACTTGGCCACGCCCCCCTGCGTCCAGGCGTTCAAGGTCACGTCGATATACCGGACCTCGGATAAGGTCCGGCCTGCCGTGTCACGACCAAAATACAGTGGCGAGCCGCTGGCATCGACGGTCATGGCGGCATAGCCGGCCGCGTCATACACGGTGAGGTCGGTCTGGGTAAGGCCCGCTTGCAGGTTGCCGGAAGCATCCGAGCCGGCCGATCGGGTTTCGCTGATCACTTGGCCGAAGGCGTTTACGGCATAGGTAGTGATTGGAGAAGCCAGCACCGTATTGGCGGCGAAGGGGTTGCTGGGGCCCGCTGCGGCGGTGGTACGGGCCGGTTCGATCAATCGGGTGGCTTGGCCCAAGGCGTTATATTGGGTCGTGGTCACGTTGCCTAGGGCATCGGTTACCGTCAATTTGTTACCGACACCGTCATAGCTTGTGCGGCTCAGGTATACGTCTGCCTGGTATTGATCGACGCTCACCGTGTCGGCCGCGCTGACGGTCTGGTACCAGTACGATACCTGCTCCTGAACCACCTGGGTGATGCGGCCCATGGCGTCATACACGAAGCGCGTGCTGCGGTCCTTGGTGCTGGTAGTCGCGCTTGGCAGGGCTTTTTCGTTCCAACTGCCCAGCGCGGTGGCGTACTCGATCTGCCGGGTCAGTTGGCCCAGGTCGTTGTACTGCATGGCCGTGTAGTAGCCCAAGGCATCCACGCTGCCAATGCGGTTACCATTGCGGTCGTAGTAATAAACGGTGCTGGCGCCGGTCAATAAGGTAGTGCCGTTACCGTCGCGCAGCAGTTGCGTTTCGCGAACCACTTGGCCGAATGTGTTGTAGCTGTAAACCTTGGCAGAGTAACCGCCGGATTGTGATTGTGTCGAGGCGCTGTAGAGCGTTACCCAGCCTTGCTGAACCGCCACTTTTCGGCCTAAGGCGTCGTACGTGGTTTTGAGGGTGCGGTCTTGGTTGGCGTCTGCGGCAGTTCCGGACGCAATGTCTGCGCCGCTGTAATACCCCGTGGCCGGTACTGCGGTGGCCAGGGCATTCACATAGCGCCGTGTGCTGATCTGGTTGCCGAGGGCATCGTAGGTATAGGCCGTCACTCCCTTGAGCGCGTCTACGTCGTATGTCAGCCGGCCCAGTGCGTCGTAGGCTTTGTAGCTGTCGGTGTAGTCTGCCGCGTTGCCGCTGTTGTCCGTGGTTACCCGGTTACGCACGGCGTTGCCCAGGGCGTCGTATGTCACGTTTGTGACCACTTGGAAGGTGCTGGCGGTGCCGTCCGAATACGACTGGAATTGACGACTGGCCTTGTTGTACCAACCCGGCGAAACGATCTGCACCTGATGCCCGACAGCGTCGTAGCCATAGGTGGTGGTGCGTGCCTGGCTCAGGTCATCGCTGGTAGCAGCGTCGGTGAGGTTGGCCCGCAAGCGGCCTTGGGTGCGGCTGAGTACTTGGCCCAAGGCATCGTAGGTAATGCTCGTGACCACGAGCCGAGTGGCCGTGCTCAGTTGCGAGGTGGTGATAAAGCTCGACACCGCTACGGCGGGCGAGATTTCCTCCACCAAGCGGTTGAGGTTGTCGTAGGTGTAGTTCCAGGTATCGCCGTTCTTGTTGGTCAGCGTCTTGCGGTTGCCTACAGCGTCATAGGTGTAAGCCTCGGTTTTGCCGGCGGCGTCGGTGACACTGCGCAGTTGGCCGGCGGCGTCGTAGACGTAGTGGGTATTGAGTGAACTCGCACCTGCGGCGCTGAGGGCTGCGGTCGTGGCGGTGATGCTGGTTGCCGTGCCAGCAGGTATGGCCTTGTCGTATTGGCGGGTGTCGACGACATTACCATTGTGGTTGTAAGCGTACTCGGTCACTTGGTTCAAGGCGTTGCGTGTATACCGCAACCGGCCAATCGCATCGTAGATATTGATCGTGGTCTGATCATTGGCACTGGCCACGGGACTGACGCTGGACACCGCATTACCCAGTCCAGCCAGGGTCGCGGCATCCAACGCAGTGGCATAGCGCGTGGTGCTGGTGACCCTGCCGTTGTTGTCGTAGGTCGTGTGGGTCACCCCACCGAGGGCATCGACGATGTCGGTGACCTGGCCGTTGCGGTCGTAGACGTACCAGGTGCTGTTGCCGTTGGCGTCGATCTTGCGAGTGACCTGATCGTTGCCGTTGTACTTGTACTGGGTGGTGGCGTTCAACCCGTACGGGTCCAGGCGCTCTGAGGTGCGCCGGCCAAGGGTGTCGTAGGTATAGACGGTGACCTGCTGGTTAGGGCTGGCGGCGGTGCCGCGGGTGACCTTCACCTGCTCACCGACACCGTCATAGGTATAGGTGGTGGTTAGGGCCAGGCCGTTCGGATCTTGGGTGACGCGCAGCACTTGGCCGTCGAGGTCGTAGGCATAGTTGGTGATACGCGCTTCGGGCCGGTTTGCGGCCTGAGTGACTCGAATCTGCCGGCCTTGGCCGTCGAAGCTGTATTTGGTTTGTACGCCGCTGTCGTCGGTCTGGGTGACCACGCGATTGGCGGCGTCATAGGCGTAGGTGGTGACGCGGCCCAAGGCGTCGGTGCTGCTAACCTTGCGCCCGAGCTTGTCGTAGCCGCTGTAGGTTGTGCGCTTCAAGGGGTCGGTCACTGAGATTAGCTGTCCGTCCTTGTTGTAGCTGTAGGTCGTGAGCTTACCGCTGCCGTCGGTGGTGGTAAGCGTCTCGCCGTTACGGTTATTTGTTGTGGTGAAGGCCACGCCATCCGGTCGAGTGAGGGTGGTTGTCCGGTTGATGTCGTCGTAGCTGAAGGTGGTGATCTTGCCCAACGCGTCGGTCTGGGTGAGCACACGGTTGAAGGCGTCGTAGGTGCTACTGGTGGTGTGGCTCAGCGGATCAGTTTGGGTAATGGTGCGGCCGCTGTCCGCGTATGCCGTACTA
Organism: Pseudomonas sp. 3MAES_34.3B; assembly: GCF_058145875.1. Classification (NCBI taxonomy): domain Bacteria; kingdom Pseudomonadati; phylum Pseudomonadota; class Gammaproteobacteria; order Pseudomonadales; family Pseudomonadaceae; genus Pseudomonas; species Pseudomonas sp. 3MAES_34.3B. The sequence goes on from NZ_CM176960.1 coordinate 1,349,685, forward strand.
CGAGTAATCCCGCGTCCATCCACCTGCTTGACGATGCGTCCGAAGGCGTCATACACGGTACTGACGCCCCTGGCCAGGCCCAGGCTGTCGTCCACAGTACCGGTTTGCAGGCCGCGCTTGTCGTAGCTGGCTGTGCTGGTGACGGTGCTGCCCGCGGCCAGGGTTTTGGTGACGGACGTCTGCTGCCCGTAGTCGCTGTAGCCATAGCTGGTGGTGAAGCCCAGCGCATCGGTGGTGCTCGCCAGCAGGCCACGCACGTCATAGGTGTAGCGGCTGTGGTTGTCCTGGTTGGCATCGCGGATGGCTTGCACCAGAGCCTTGACCGGAGCGGTCAGCAAGCCGCCGGTCAAAGCGGCGTTATCCGCAGCGGCCAAGCGGTTGCTGAAGCCGGTCTGATCGGTCACTTCGCCGAAGGCGTTGTACAGCGTCTCGCTGACTTCCCCCAGCCCATTGATCACCTCAGTTACACGGCCCTCGGCGTCGTAGTAGGTGACGGTACGGTTGCCGGCGGGGTCGGTGGCGCTGGTAATGCGGCCGTTGGCGTCGTAGGTGTAGGTCAGGCTGTATTGCTTGTAGATCGCGTTGACCTGGGCGTCGCTCATGCCGGGGCTGATCAGCGCCGCGCCTTCGCCAGAGAGGCGGCCGGTGATTTGGCCGTAGGCGTCGTAGCGGGTGAGGGCGCTGCGTTCTTCGCTGCTGCTCAGGGCGCTGGTCTGGCGCACAAGACGGCCGGCGGTATCGTACTCGTAGGCGGTGACAGTGCCGTCGGTGCCGGTGACCTGACCGATGCGGCCGAAGACATCGTAAGCGGTAAGGGCACTTTGGCTGGCACCGGCCACGGCGTTCCGGAGGGCAGTCAGGTCGCTGCTGGCGTTGACGGTGCCGGTGTAGGCGCTGGCGTAACGGATGCTTTTTTGGGTATTGGCGGCCTGGTCATAAACTCCTTCGCTGAAGAAACCTTTTTCGTCGACGCTGGCGATCTGGCGGCCGGCATCGTCGTAGAAGAACCAAGCTTGCAGCGAGCTGCCGGTGGTAGGGCGCAGTTGCTCCAACGTAGCGGTGGCGCGGCTGGGGTCGGTAATCTGCAGGCTGTAGCGGATTGTCCGCACTAGTTGCCCTGCGGCGTCGTAGGTGTTGGTCTTGAGGTAGCCCTCTGGGTCGAGCACGCCGGTCTGCAAGCCGCCATTGTCGTAGAAGTAACGGGTAAGGCGGTCGCCAGTCTGCTGGGCGATCAGTTGGTTGCGGCCGTCGTAGCTGTAGGTGGTGGTTGCGCCGCTGGCGGCCGCGCTGGTCAGCAGGCGGCCGGCGGTGTCGTAGGTGTTGGTCGTGAAGCGATCCGCTCCCGACGCAGTGGGCCGCACCTGGCTGATCAAGGTTTTAGTGGTGTTCGTGCCATCGAACCAGGCACCGGTGTCGACTAAGGTTGCGTAGTGTTTTTCCTGAGTGAGCTGGCCAGTTTCGCTGTAGGTAAACTCGGTGACTGCACCCACGCCGTCGACCTTGGCACTGACCCGTCCGGCTTCGTCGTAGAAGATGTATTCGCGCACACCGGTAGGATCCTGGGTCATCACCAGGCGGCCAACGGCGTCGTACACATAACTGGTGGTGCGGCTAGGGAGAGCGGCAGCGGTTTGGGTCATGCTGACCAACCGGCCCTGGCCGTCGTAGGTTTGGGTCAACGTTTGCCCGGCGGTATTGGTCACCGCCACCGTATGCGCGCTGCCGCTATAGCTGGTGGTGCGCGTCCCGCTACTGTCCAACTGGCTGACCACCCGGCCCAGGCCGTCATAGGCCGTGGAACTGAGCACCGTGCGGCTATCCCGGTTGGTGCCGCGTACCGCGATCGTCTGCAGCAGGTTACCCGCCGCGTCGTAGACAAATTCGCTCACCTCGGCTGCGGCATCCAGCACCCCAACGCCGGAAGCATTGACCGTGGCATAGGTCACCCGCTGGCTCAGGTTGCCCCGGTAGTCGTAGGTGTTTTCGGTTAGCGTGGACAGGGCTTTATCCCTGGCGCTGGCCCAGGTCTTGAGCTGGCTTTCGCTCAGGGTGCCAGTCGGGGCAAGGGTCGCCAAGTTGTAAGCGGCATCGGTATAACTTACCTGTTGGCTAAGCAACCCATTGCTGGTGTACCGGTACTCGCTTACTTGGCCAGTGGCGGTGATCACGAAGCGCAGGCGGTCACTGCTGTCGTAGGTGTAACGGGTGACCTGAGCGCTGGAGGCTGGCGGGTTGGTCCAGGTTCCGGTGCTCCCATCCAGCGTGGCCGGGACCGCATAACGCGCCTCGGTCAGTAATTGGTTGGTGGCACTGAAGGTGCGGGTGATGGTATTGCCCAGCGCGTCGCGTTCAAGGATGCGGTTGCCGTTGGCGTCGTAGCCATAGGTCAGGGTGGCGCCACGCGCGTCGGTCACCTGAATGATGTTGCCGGCACTGTCGTAGCTGTAACGGGTGGTCAGGCACTGACCGTTGACCGCCGGGGTGATCAACTGCACCAGGCGGGACTGGGCGTCGTATACATAGCTCCACTGCTGGCCGACACCGTTGGTGACGTCGGTGCGTTTGTTGGCTAGGTCGTAGCTGAAGGTGGTGGTCCCGGAAGCATCGGTAACCGTAGCCACTCGATAGCTACCGCCCACCAATTGGTAGGTGTAGGCAGCGCGGGTGCCGTCGCTTTGGGCCACGCTGGCCACCCGGAAGCTGCTGCCATCGTAAGTGTAGGTGGTGGTGTAGACATTGCCGTCGACGACACTGTTGTCGTCCGGGGATAGGTCGGTCGTCACCGAGGTCAGCCGGCCTGCGCTGTCGTAGCCGTAGTACACCTGCTGGGTGCGCGGGCCGCCGGACACTGTACGGGTGTCGATGCGCGCCAGGTGGCCCCCGGAATAGGTGAACACCAGGGACTGCTTGGAGCTGTCGCTGACTGAGCTTAACCGGCCGCTAGTGTCGTAGCTGAAGGTCAGCTTGGTGCCATGGGCGTCCACTTGGGTCATCAACCGGCCGGTGGTGCTGTCGTAGGTTTCGGTACTGAGACTGGAGCCCTCGGTCCAAACCCATTGCGACGCGCTGTCGTCCCAACTTAACGAATCATGAGCTCCAGCGCCTTCACTGGCTTGGTAGGCGCTGCCGTTCCAGGTGTAGAGGGTGTCATGGCCATCGGCGCCGGTGCGGGTGAGGGTGCTGCCCACGGCGTTTCGGGTGCCGCTGAGTGCCACCTTGCGCTCACCAGTCACGCGCCAGCCATCGGCATCAGCGTCGTTGAGCAAGCCCTGTGAGTTGTAGGTGCGGGTCTGCAGCAGGTCTTGGCCCAGGCCGGAGAGCTGTTCGTCGGTGAACTGCAGCACGAGGTTGCCGTTGCTGGCGTTGACGAGCGCCTGGCCACCGGCCTGGCCGAGGGTGGCGGCACCACCACCGCCGAGCGAGTTGAGCGATGCGTTGAACAGCCCTAATCCATTGCCTGCAATGATCGCGACCATGTGCTTGATGTCCTGTGCCAAGCCAAGAGGGCCTGGCGGTCCTTGAGAAATTTTGGCTATTGCATCGCGCACGCGGAACAGCCTGTCTAAGCGCTGTATGCCGGGATCGGGAAGGAAGTTTAGGGGGTGGGATAAATATTTTTGAAAAGGACGAAAATCGGGAGTTCGCGCATGACAGTTACGCCAACAGCTCGTAATAATGGCCGCCTGTTCGAGCACTGGGCTCGTTGCCAACGCCGACTTTCTCTATGTCAACCGATACCGCCTCACCTGCATTCGCTCGCTTGGCCCGCTTGCTAGGTTTCCTCGCGGCAGACCCACTCAATCAGCCGCTGCTGTATGACGCGTTCGCGCTTGCGCTGGATCTGGGGGAGGCCGCGAGCGCCAATGTACTGCTGGATCACCTGGATGCTCACGCCATTCCCGACCCCATGGTTTACGCACTGGGGTGCCATCTTGGCTTGATGCACGGGCAATACGGCCGCGCCGCCGGCTACGGCGAGGCCGCTATGGTGGGTGGCCTGAATCATCCTTCGCTGCTGCACAACACCGCCCTGGCGCATTTCTACAATCGGAATTTCAATCAGGCCGCGCCACTGCTGGCGGGCCTGACGAGCGATCCCGAGTGCCCGGCGGTGTTGCTATTGGCTTACGCACGCTCGTTGTACCAAGAAGAGTTGACCGAAGAGGCGCAGCCTCTGGTGGCGCGCGCCCTGCAGGCCGAACCTGGCAACGTAGAAGCGCAGGGGCTGCTAGCGGTGCTGACGTACGAGAACGGTGACAACTCTGGCGCGCTGGCACTGGCAAAAACCGTGCTCGACCAAGCACCCATACAGCTCGATGCACTGGTGGCCGCGGCCTCTGCTTATTTCGAGCTAGGCCAGGTAGCGCCAGCCCGCAGCGCATGGCAACAGGCGACCGAGGCTTATCCAGAGTACGGCCGTGCCTGGTTCGGTCTGGGGGAACTGGAGTTCAACGAACTGAAGTTCGACTTGGCCGAATCCTTCCTCAAGCATGCCGTGCGCTTCATGCCCGACCACATCGGCAGTTGGCACTTATTGGCATGGGTGTACATCCTGCGTGAAGACAGCGTTCAGGCGCGCCAGGCGCTGGAGGTGTCTTACGAACTAGACCGGCGTTTTGCCGACACCCACGGTGGCTTCGCGGTGGTGGATGCCCTGGAAGGCGATGTGGCCAAGGCGCGAACTGGCATTCGCCGTGCGTTGAAACTCAGCCCGCAATGCCTGTCCGCGCAATACGCCGAGCTGCTGCTGCTTAAACAGGTCGGCCAGCACGAGCAGGCGCAGCAGTTGGTGGAGCAGGTCCTGAGCCGACCACTGCCGGACGGTGGCAGCGGCCGGATACTGCTAGAACGCTGGGTGCAAGCCCGCCCCGGCCTCGCTCCGATCCAACCTTAGGAGACAACACATGCTGGACGCCTCGGAATACCTGCATCTGGCTATTCATGCCAGTAAAGGCAACGATCACCACGCCGCTTTGAACTACCTGAAAGAAGCTTTGGCCGTGGACCCGAACAACGCTAGTGCTCTGTACTTCCTCGGTGCCGAGTATGCCGAGCTGGAATTGTACGAGCGTGCTTTTGCCTCCATCGAGCAGGCAGTGACGCTGGCCCCGGGCATGGACATCGCTTGGTTCCAGTTGGGCTTGCTGGGACTACAACTGGACCAGCCAGTGGCCGCTGTCACCGCCTTCACTCACCTGCACGAGCACAGCACCGAGGCGAGCCTGCGGAAATTCGCCGATGGCTACCTAGCCATGCTCAACGGTGGCACTCAGGAGGCTGCGAGCCATTTTGAACATGGTCTGCGCGAGTGCAGTAATGCGGCGCTAGCCGCCGACATGCGCAAGGTACTCGCCGGGCTGAATGACGTCGCCCCCGCCGCGCAGTCGCCACTTGACGCCTCCGGGCCGGTCTACCTTGGCGCTTATCGACAGTCCCTCGAGCCCAACTGATGGAACCCATCGACCCCGCGCGCCTGGGCCGCGCGCTCGCTGCCTTGCATGAGCTGCAAGGTCCTGGCAAGGCAACCCAAGCCAGCAGCGCTTCGAAACAGCCCAGCCCCAGCGGCAAAAAAGAGCGCAGCACCGCCGTGCTACGTACTCGGCTGCGCCAACGGCTGCAAGCGCTAGATCCAGACAGCGAAGATTTTGCCAACGCCGGGCCCATTATTGCGGTGCAAGAGATGCTTAGGTGGGAATTTGGTGATGAGATTTTGGAGCACCCCAAGTTCGATCAGGTGGTGAGTAGCGTGGTAGCCACGCTGATGGGGACCGAGGGAGTGGCGGGGGCTATGCGGAAAGTGCTGTTTAAGGTTGCGCGCGGGTGACTATGCATCGACGCGGGCCGCCAAATTTATATGTCGGTGGCGCTCTACCTGGATGATGGTGCCGTGCCCATTGACAATAACCCGGTCGAAAATACGATCAGGCCGTGGGCGCTTGGCCGTCCCAACTGGCTGTTCGCTAGGTCGCTGCGAAGTGGTAAGCGAGCGGCGGCGATCATGAGCTTGATCCAGTCGGCACGCATGAACGGGCATGATCCGTATGCGTATCTCAAGGATGTACTGATGCGGTTGCCGACACAGAAGGCCAGAGAGATCGAGCAACTGCTGCCGCATCGGTGGATGCCGGGCTAGCTTGCGCAGGGCATATTCCCCGTACGCTTACTGATGATCTTGCACGGAGCGGCATTGAGCTCGTTCAGGAACTCGAAGAGGCGGCTTAAAGGGTAGCCGGTGGTTGAGAGACGGTTACTCCTAGTTTCTGTCATGTACAGGTAATAGCTGCCGTTGGATTCACCACCATGACCAGCAAAGAATATCGTCAGGATTTCAAGCTCAGCGTATTTGTCTTGGATCGCTGCGACCCGACGATGCCTAGGCCTAAGCAGCCGAAGTGAAGCCCCGATTAAGGCCTCCGAGTTAGCGACCATCGCGAAAAAAGTCATCCATGGTGGCCAGACCAGAATCGCCATCCCACAGTTGAGGGTCATCCTCAAACATGTTTGCCGTACGTCGCTCCTGCTTGAGGTATGCGAGGGTAGCGAAAAAGCAGGCTTCGCAGAGGTGCACCTCATAGCGTTCGCCATCGTGCAACGCACCGTAGCCCCACTGCGCATGGAGCATCCCATACACCAAATTGCCGCTTCCCCGACAGGTGGAGCAATCGCATACGTCGCAACGCACGTCAGTCAGTGTTTCAACTTCTACGCGGCCAGTGATTTTCATTCGAACCAACCCTCTGTCAATACACATACCAAGTTTAAAGGCTCCAGGCTTGCCCGCTTTGCCATCGGTCGATACCTATAGAACCGCCCAGTCGCAGCAGCGTGACGAGACATCAAGGGTTAGATTGGAATGCATTCGGCGACAGCTGGCGACGACCTTATCAAATGGGAATGCAGCGAGCTGCCGAAGCCAAACGTACGTCCAAGACTGTTGGCGCCGACGATGAACTGCCCCCCTTGGATCAAAATCGCATCAGCGCTGACATACATCGACCTCAGTGTTTTCAAGTCAATACGGCAGCTAGATCACTTTATAAAAAGCTCGGTTTCACGTGGGTCGAGGATCTCCCGCCTTGCTAGCTTCCATGCGGTACAGCTGAACAGCCAATCGAAATGCGGCTCGCACTCTGATTGCACGGTTATGGCAGATACCGAAAGCATTGACAACGTGTGATGCCGAGACGCTTACCGATGAGGTACTGCGGCGCCGATTCGTAACGGCGCCTCATCCGAGCGGGAGGCCCAACCGTGTCAGGGCCTGGTGTCGGCCGCGTATTTGGAACAGTACCGGGCCGAGCGTGCGGAACTCTCTGTGGATGAGCGTCGGGCACACCGCATCGGATGGGAATCCAGTTGATCCCCGGCTGGGATGGCCGCGGGGTCTATAAGCCCAGGTGCCAAGGAAGCCAGCTGTTCCGTTGGCTAGCCAGGGTGAAGCCTGTGACCCACGAGCAAGAGCAGCAATACCGGATCGCGCTTGAAGAGTCCTTGTTAGCCGGTAACTTTATCTTACAGCAAGGTGGCAATAGCCTGACGCTGTGGTTGCCGCCACGGTAGGACTCGGGGATTGCCCGCTTTTCAATGCCGGACGAGGGTCGGTCTTTACCCATAAGTGGTAGCCTTTTTTGAAATCGTTTTTTTTTTCCGTTCAGGGGTTAATTCGAACTTCCGGGTCGTGGTTGTCTGCTGCTCGGGTGTCAGCGGCGTTGCTGGTCGGCGAGACACCACCTCGTTCCTGCGGGAACTGGTTGATCCACCGGCGCAGGGTCAACTCAACCAATCCAAGCGACCGCGCTGCGTCAGTGTGGTCGTAGCTCTAGTCAAGCAACTGGCTAGTAGCTTCGCGCTTGAATTCGGTGGTGAAGGTACGTTGCTGGCTGCTGATCAAACACCTCTGGGGCGACCATATTAGCCTAACAAAAGTGTCCGGGGTTATTCGACCACTACATATCGGAACGTGACTGCAAACCTACCAAATAAGGTAGGTTGCCTAACGGTCCCTCCGATCATAATTTAGGGATCCATAACGGTTACTGAACGCCTTAGACCCACTGGAGTGATACGCCGGGGTGTAATAACAATAGGTAATCAAGCCCCATTAGGCCAAACCATTGACCCGTTGATATTCCGCTTAGGGCCCAGCCCTGAGGTCGCCAACCCATAAATCCGTGACCCGAGGACACCCTATGAAATTTGTAGCTATTGTAGACGCGTACTCAAGCGGCCAATTTTTGGCGGCAGAATTCATTTCGCGAGGGTATACATGTATAGCGATACACAGCTGTGCCACAATACCGAGCGTATATATCAGGTCGTTTTACCCAAATAATTTTGAGAAGCAGTTCAGCTTCAATGGCGATAATTTTGAGGCGCTAATTTCAGTGCTTCAAAGCTACAAATGCACCGCGGTAGTACCAGGCGCAGAAAGCGGAGTTCTATTAGCCAACCAGCTAGCGGATGGTTTAGGTCTAGCCTGCTGTGCTCCGGATAAAACCGACGCGCTCCGCGATAAGTTCTTGATGCAAGAGCAAATTAGAAAATATGGCCTACGTTCTATTCGACAGTTTCAAGCGTCTTCTATTTTCGACGTTAAAAGGAAGCTGCTGGAATGCAGTACAGGAAAAACGGTCGTCAAACCTGTTAGCTCATGCGGGACGGATGGGGTATCTTTCTGCAACTCCCACGAAGAAATCATTATAGCCGCCGAGCTTATTCTGGATAAGATCAACTGTTTCGGGTCGAGAAACGAGTCGATACTCGTGCAGGAGTATATAAATGGAACGGAATACGTGGTGGATACGGTATCCCTCGGTGGAAAACATTACGTTGTAAGTACCTCGCGATACGAAAAAGCTAATTTTAACAGCGCAATAGTATACGTCGAAGAAAACTTCATCAATCCTACGGATCCGGAGATGGCAGAAATAACTGAATATGCCACCAAAGTCTTAGACAGCCTAGGTATTAATTTTGGTGCAGGCCATATGGAGATTATGGTTGATGAGAATGGCCCAGTGTTAATAGAGGTTGGTGCTCGTTTACACGGCGCTAAGGCACCTCGTGCTGCTCAATACTTCTCAAATGTATCTCAAATAGACCTACTCGTCGACGCCGCAGTCGACCCTGAGCGTTTTCACCTACGTACCGCGGAGTTGCCGAAGATACACAAATATTCAAAGGCTGTTTCGCTACTAAACAGCCAAACAGGAACAGTAGTAGACGTCCCTGGAAAAGAATGGGCGCACACCCTTTCGAGCTTCACGACGGCATTTTGGAATATAGCAGTGGGAGATAGAATAGAACCAACGCGAAGCTTGTTCGATAGCCCAGGCGGGATTTTCCTAGCAAACGAAAGTAAATCTGCGTTGGAATCCGATACCCGGCTTATTAGAAAGATGGAAGCCGATGGCCAAATGTGGATAGTGGCATGAACCCAGGTCTACTGTTCGTATTGGCATTTGATACGCTTTCAGCGGCGCAATCAGTATGGTTGGGCCGTCTGCTACAAGGCGTTCCAACCCAGCATTCATTACTTATCATATTTTCAGTAGTGGCGCTTTTTTTCATCATCGCAACTGTATACGCGCGCGATACGTGGCCAGCATTGACAAGCCGCCGTGCGGCGCTCTTCGCTTGCCTTAATATCGGAACGCTTGGGACCTGGGTGTTTCTATATTACTCTCTAAGGTCCATAGAACCGGCCATGACCGCGGCGGTATTATACGGAGTGAACCCACTAGCAACTTTAATATTGTCATTGCTTCTAACGGGCAGCCTTCGCGACTTCACCGTAAAGCGTGTCATTGTTAGCGTCGCAACGATTGCGAGCATGTGGTTCGTAGCGCATACAGTTCTTCAGGGGAATTCAAGTCTGGGCAAACAGGAGGCAGACAGCAGCCTATACGGATTAATTTTCGCTGTGTTGACTGGATTTTCGTTGGCGCTAGTAAATGTTATCTCAAAACATATATATGATCAGGGATATAAGCTGAACCAACTCATGTCGACACGTTTCTTCCTTTTAATCGGGGCTTGTGCATTTTTCGCGGATGGGTTGCAGACTTCGATCTCACAGTACGGATTGGCTTTTATAACAATTGCGTTATTAGGCAATGTCATACCATTGTATTGTCTGCAAAAAGGGATAGGCCTAACGGAGCCTGGCCAAGTCTCATACGTATTGCTTGTCACGCCTATCCTCGTATTCATTTTCCAGCTCTTTGATTCGCGCTTATCACTTTCAGCTGACTCAATCATAGCCATTATTATAGTCTGCTTGTGCGCATTAATAGGCCTTCGAATGGAGCAATCGACGCTAGCCTCTAGGAGTAACCGCGCAAACTCTCAAGCAATAGATACGCAGAATCATAATAGTTAACAGCAGTTTTCAGGAGTCTATATGGAAGTGTTTGAGCAGCTTGAATCGGCAGTTCGTGGATATTGCCGCTCGTTTCCTGCGGTGTTTGCTACCGCTAGCGGTAGCTATATCACGGACGTGTCAGGCGTGAAATATCTAGATTTCTTTTCTGGAGCAGGCACACTTAATTATGGGCATAACGATCCAGACATGATAGAAGCATGCATTGAATATATGCGTAACAAAGGTATTCTGCATTCTTTGGACATGTATTCCGAAACAAAGCAAAATTTCCTGCTGACATTTAAGCGGCTTATCCTTGAACCACGAGGGTTCGATCATAAACTACAATTTACTGGCCCGACCGGTACAAATTGCATCGAGTCTGCCATCAAGCTCGCCCGGAAGGTTACAGGTAGACACGCTGTCGCTTGTTTTACCGGCGGCTATCATGGCATGTCCCTAGGCGCCTTAGCCATCACTGCAAATCCAGCAAAGAAACAATCAATCGGGGTCCAAGTGCCAGGAGTGATTAGGCTCCCATTCGACGGCGTACACATTCCAGACATTCCTGCTCAACTCCAGATATTAGAAGACATGTTTTGTCGTCCTGGATATGGGAACGAAACTCCAGCAGCTTTTATTCTAGAGCCGATTCAAGGTGAAGGGGGAATAAACTGCGCAAATAGTGAGTGGCTCAGAGGTGTAGCAATGTTGGCCAAAAAATTAGGGGCTTTGCTCATCGTCGATGACATCCAGGCGGGTAACGGTCGTGCCGGAAGCTATTTCAGCTTTGAACATGCGGGGATAGTACCTGACATTATTTGCTTGTCAAAATCGCTTAGCGGGCTCGGCCTGCCCTTTGCAGTAAGTTTAGTGAGGCCGGAAATCGACATATGGGAGCCTAGCGAGCATAACGGTACATTTCGGGGTAATAATTTGGCGATGATAACAGCCAGTGTTGCGTTAAAGAAATTTTGGTCAGATGCTAAACTAGCTAACGAAGTCGTCAAGAAGGGTGATCAGCTCTTCCAGCATATCACTGAAGGTCTATCCAATACTAAGCTAGATTTTCAGATCCGAGGGCGGGGTCTTATGCTTGGTATAGCTTTTAAAGATCCTACTATTGCCAAGCGGCTGTCGAGGACGCTATTTGAGGAGCATATGATCGCAGAAACCTGCGGTCCCTTGAGCGAAGTATTAAAGTGTATGCCTGCGCTTACGATTTCCACTGACGACTTGCAAGAAGGCGGCGAGCGAATCATTAAAGCAATACGCGGTTTAGCGCTATAAGGACCTAAGTATGGACACCATTTACGACGTAATCGGCGTGGGCTTCGGTCCGGCTAATATTGCGCTCGCTATCGCTCTGGAGGAAAAATCTCTGGGAGGAAAATACCTATTCCTCGAAGGTAATACTGCTCCGGACTGGCAGGCAGAGATGTTAATTGACGGATCCGACACACAACATAATCCCCTAAGAGACTTCGTGACACCTAGGAATCCGATAAGCCCTTATGGATTCTTAAGCTACCTGAAATCTAAAAACAGGCTATTTGAGTATTTAAACTTGGGCCTGGAATATCCATATCGGCTTGAATATGCACGCTATGTCCGCTGGGTTGCTAGGCAATTTGATCGTTGGGTTAGCTACGGAGAACGTGTTACCTCAGTCTCCAGAGCTGGTACAAATGGGGAGCTGGTGCGGTTAGATACAAGCCTCGGACGCACTGTTCTCGCGCGGACTTTGTCGTTTGCTCCTGGTCGAACTCCTTTTATCCCTGAAGCGTTTCAAAAAAACTTTAAGGGGAGGGTATGCCACTTCACAAAATACACGACGTCCCTCGCTAGCTGGGCAACGAAGGGCGAGCTTCGTTCAATAGCAGTAGTTGGTAGTAGCCAAAGTGCGGTCGAGCTCACCCTGGACTTAAACACTCGCTATCCTGACGCTAAGATATATAATATATTTAGAAGCTTCTCTTATCAGCTTAAAGATACTAGCCCGTTTACAGAGGATGTATATCTTCCTGGGTTTGTTGACGATTACTATAACGCCCCAATTTCGCTTCAGAAGCAATTGACCAATCAACTCCTGCGAAGTAACTATAGCTCGGCGGACATGGATGTTATTAAGGCGCTATATCATAAAGTATATCATCAGAAAATCAGCGGCCGTGAAAGAATCCAGTTGCATAACATGACTCAAATCCAATTCGCGGAACTAGATGGTTCTAAAGTTAAACTCGATCTGCATAATACCTTAAAGAATAAAGATTCGAAGCTAAATGTAGATGCGGTCGTGCTAGCTACAGGTTTTAAGAATTTAGGAAGCGGACGAAACGATGAGTTTCTCCCTCATATTCTCCAAGGGCTTGCAGACAGTGTAATCCAACGGACCGATGGGTCGGTATCAGTGGAGCGGGATTATCTAATTGCCTCCTCCGATCCGGATTTCCCACCAATTTTCCTCAACGGTTTATGTGAGGCTACCCATGGGTTTGGGGACGCGGGTTCGTTTAGCCTATTATCTTTGCGGTCTTGGATGATTGCAGAAAAAATCCAAGAAATTATATTCAGCCGCGGATTGGGCTCAGCGGACACACAATCAAAAACGGTCTATTCATGAGTACAGTGAAAGTTGCGCCCGAGAAATCCATCAACCAGTATATACGCCGATATTCGGATGTATCGTATACTGACGAATACAATTGCAAGCTCCGCAGGTTGTTTCCTTGGGCCGAGAAAGTAAATACCAAGCGCACAATTACGGAGTTTGGTTGTATCTGGGTATGTGTCGAACCAGGGCATGACGTCGACCGCCACGGGCACGATGAAGAGGAAACCTTTATTGTTATTTCCGGGCAGGCTGAATTATCTATTGAAGAGCAGACTACATCTATTGGGTTTGGCGACGTTGTCTATATACCCAGAAATTCCCAGCATCAATTGCGCAATATTTCCTCCCTGCCGTTCCTGATGATTGATATCTACTGGGATTGGGGCGGAGCATCCGATAGTGCCCTTTGAAGACTCTTCACTTACTAATAGAGACTCTACTATGAATGAATCAACACGATTCGTTATTACGCTGCCGCCCCCAACTCCCAATGGAGGGCTACATCTGGGACATTTAAGCGGGCCATTTCTTGCAGGCGATATCCTAGCTAAAGCCACCAAGTTAACCGGCGGTGCAGCATTTGTCACATGCTATAGCGATGTGAATCAGTCTTATGTGCGTGTCACAGCACAGCGACAAAATGTAGAACCGGTAGAGCTAGCTGACTACTGGACCCGTAGTATCCGGAAAACTTTAAAAAATTTTGACATTAGCGTGGACGATTATTACGCCCCGGATGAAGAAGCCAATAACTTTGTTAAACATCTATTCCAAGACTTGTTCCGTAAGAACGTTCTTGTAAAGAAGCCTTATCCTTTCTTTAAAGACAATACGACGGGAGAACTTCTCGATGAAGCCGGTGTGTCCGGATATTGTTGCCATTGCTTGGCCTCCTGTAAGTGCGGGATCTGCGAAGCGTGTGGACATCTGACGAATGCTTTGAATTTGGTCGATGCGCGAAATACCGTAACGGGATCAAGAGACTTAGTCGTTTCCTGGCTAGATGTTATGGTAATAGAACTTGAGCGTTTCAGACAACAAATAATGGATTTCTACCGTGGAGCGACCTCTTTTCGCCAGCGATATAGGTGGTTGGTGGAGGACGCGGTATCGGGCACTCTTCCCGATTTCCCTGTTAGCGTGCCGTCAAGCTGGGGCATTGCTGTTGATCTGCCGGGGTTCGACGGGCAAAGATTCAACCCATGGCCTGAGATTATGGCCCAATTAGTTCATTCTTATCGCCGTGCGGAACGGCTCGCGGACGTACAGTACGAAACACAACCAATTAACTTCTTCGGGTTCGATAATTCGTATTTTTACGCGATCCTTCACGTTGCACTTCTGACGCAAATTGATAACGGCAGATGGCTACCGAAAGTAACCATTATCAATGAGTTTTATAACCTAGAGCATTCTAAGTTTTCAACCAGTAACGGCCACGTGGTCTGGGCGGATGACTGTATCGATAAGTACAGTTCTGATGAAATCCGATTCTACGCTGCGCTGAATTGCCCCGGTTTCGAGAAGGCGAACTACACCGAGTCTGGTATGGTTTCAGCTCTAGATAAATCGCTACACAAACTTTGGAGTAGCGTATCTGACAAATTCAACTTGATGTTGTCATCATCTTCTCTAGAAGACTTTAATTTGCCTTGTAGTAACGAAACGCGGAAGATTGCCTCTACTGCAGAGCAGACGATATTGAGGAGTATGTCTGTCGACCGCTTCCATGTACGGCAAGCGGCAGAGGATTGTCTGCACCTCTTAGGATGGATTGATCATACTCTTTCAGGCGGCGCAACGGCTGCGGACGTTGTACATTTACTCGCTACGTTCGCCAGGGCGTGCTATCCGTTAATGCCATCTGGTTGCAATAAGCTCCACTATCACCTACGCGGTTGCTCGGTTGAGGCCAATAGGACTAGTGGAGCGTTTTTAGGCGAGGCCTTGCCCGCCGCTCTGTTTCGCGCGCATCAGATGAGCAGGGAGCTCAGCAATGCCTAAGGTGTGTCTGATGACCTATTCCGTACTTCGAGCTCCGTATGGAGATGTACTTGTCCAAGGCTTCGATGACCGTACACCAGACGTTTTTTCGGAAGCGGAAAATTCGCCAGGTTTCATCGCTCGGGCTATACAGCAGGACAATAAGGAATGGCTCACTAACCATCAGCGCGAGTGGGGTAAATGGGGGCCATTTGCAGTGCCGCGCTTCTATAATGACGGCGTCACAGGGGGACATTCGACCCAAGCCCAGACTGTCTCGGTCTGGCAGGATCTTAAATCAGTCTTCAATTTCGCTTACCATGGGCCTCTACATCGGCAAGCATTACAGATGCGGAAGGATTGGTTCCTTGAGCAAAACTGGCCGATCTACGTCGTATGGTGGATTGCCGACAACCATCAACCTACGTGGCGCGAGGCCTGTGCTCGGTTAGAATATTTGCATGATCACGGATCGACGCCATACGCTTTTACGTTTCGGAAACCATATGACGTCGCTGGCCACCCTCTGCAGATGAACAGCTTATGAAGTCTGCTGACTTATGTGAACGGCGTGAAGGGATAAAACTAGACACTCCGGTGTGGTTCAACGCTGCGACCTGGTTGCATCATTCAGAAGGGCTAAAGGTAGCGGTGTGTGAGAGCACAGGTCAAAACGCTGTGGATTTGATGCTTGCGGTCTACCTTGCCACGCTAGATTATGGCGTATCGCTGAATGTCGAGGTTTGTGATGATAGGCGCGACCTTCATGAAGCAGCTACTTTAGCAAAGCGATTAGCTCAGAAAAATGTCCAGGTTGTCGTCGGACACTTTGCCGCAACGGCGGCAATGAGCGCCGTCCGCACATATGATGAATATGAAATACTTTTCCTAGCGCCTGGGTGTTCAGATCCGGACTTGTGCTCCAGAGGAGGCCCTGGTACGCATGCGGTAAGGCTTTTTGGTACTGATGAGGAACAGCTAGAATGTCTACTATCTGCAATTCCACCTGCTAGCAGCACTCACATTTTTGCCCAACGCGGGAACTATGGATATCGTCTAGGTAGAGCTCTACATCAACGCTTGAGTGAGCACGCTGCTTCTGCTTCCATCGAATACTCCTATATTTCAGCTAGTCGGCGCCCGAGGATCATCGATAGCGACTGTATAGTTATCGCAGGATCTTGTGAGTTCGCGAAACATGTTGGTAGTCAGATTATTTTCGATAAGAGTCAGACTCTTCTTTTGTCTGATGACACCCGGCTTGATATCGCTGCTGGGTTCAAAGGCCCATCCGGAGTATTTGTTGCTGGACTCGAATGCCGTTTTGATTCGGCTATAACAGCCCCCTATGTCGGGATTGTACAACGTGCTGCGCTAATAGGGGGGCGGCAGCCAGGTCCTTATTTCCTAACATCCTACTTAGCGTGCCAAGCGCTATGTAGAGCGCTGCAGGACTCACCCAACGCGACTCCGGATATTCTGCGCAAGAACATCCTTCTTCAGAAGATATCCTCCCCTTATGGTTTATTAAGTTTTACGGAAACTGGAGCGCTTAAAGGACACCGATGGATTCTTATGTCCCCCGGGGAATCTGATTGTTCAATAGCCACGGAAGGAGGCAGGGGTGCAGCCGCGCTTTGATGTTTGCGTGCTCGGCAATGGCCTACTCGGTGCAGCTGCCGCACTCTACCTTGCCGAAATCGGGGCTTCCGTTTGTCTGATAGGATCAGATAGGAGTGCGCGTGTATCCTCCCACAATGATCACTCGAGAATCTATCGTAGTTGTGGCTCAGATCCTTATTGGAACGCGTTAGCCAAAGAAAACCTTTGCCTAATGACAAATCTGGAAAGATCCACCGGGATTAATTTTTTCAAGCCGGTACCGGTCTACTATGACGAAGCCCACCAGGGCGCTACAGCCTGCCCTACCGGGATCGGTTTTTTGTCCCATAATAAGCTAATTTATCGCGATCCTTCCGGCGGCATAATTGACCCCCTGGCATATATTAGTGCGATGAACTGTCGAGCTCGCAATCTTGGCGTACAAATGCAGGTCGCGGTAGCAGCATCAACTACATCGCACGATTGTTATCATAGCGTTATTACTGATACTGGAAGTGTTATTGAATGTACGAAAATCGCTGACTTCCGTGGGCTGTACTCTGCTGGGGGAGCATGTGGATCGGTCATTGCTCGGACATCAATACATGTAGCTCATCGCCCTATATCTGAGCCCCACTGCTTTATAAGAAGCAAAATGGATTATCCCGGTGTTGCAGAGTTTTTCGGCTGCTCACATTTGGGTTTTGACGAGTCACTGCAAAGTAGTAAGTTCGTCGTGGCCGATACACAATCTATTTTACTAACGGATATTGACCGGCTTCATTCATGGTATGACAGCGGCTACAAGCGCCATCCCAAACTGCAGTGGGCACTGGACGAGATCACGCGTATGGGCTATAAGATAAGTAAACTGAAGCTGTCCCCTTGCGCGTTTACACGTACATTGGACGGGCGTCCGCAAATCACGAACCTAGACGGCCATCTCCAATTTTTTGGATGTAACGGCGGGATTGCAAAATGTGCCCAGAGCCTAACCAAGGTCGTGCTAGAGAATAATTTCCTTTAGATTTAGGACGATAAGGCTACTCCGTATGCTTGCCAACGAGATACTAAAGTTAACAGAAGCCATAGAAGCAGAGCGACTTACCCAGTCAGGCGGTATTTTTCATATTCTCTTTCAGCGCGGAGATTTTTCTATTGAGCTCTTTTCTCCGCGTGGCAAAGATACACAGTCGCCTCATGAGCAGGATGAGATTTATATTATAAGTAGCGGCCAAGCGCATTTTTACAGAGCTGATTCCGAGCTCACGTCTGTCGGCCCGGGCGATCTTTTGTTTGTTCCGGCGGGAATGGACCATCGCTTTTTAGACTTTAGCGATGATTTTCGTACCTGGGTGATTTTTTTTGGACCTTTAGGTGGCTACGGTGCGATGGGCACGGTTGTCATGCAGACCCCTTAGATACGACTCGTCCAGATCGCATTTGATTTTTTCCTAGCTATTTATTAGCTTAAGGCCTTCGGTCGGCCTTTTCCGACCTTGGGTACCGATCGACGTCGCTGTGGCTGGTCGACGCTACTCTTGATGGCCGTCGCATGGGGTCGCGGATGTACGTTGAGATAGAAGAATTGTGGCGGCTTGCTCAAGCGGCTAGCGTTGAAGATTGGGTAGCGATGCTTAAAGCGCTCACGCTTAAGCTAGGATACACAAATTTTCTGATAGGCCTTAAGCCGGCAAGTGATGCTGATACTCAAAATGCAAAAATTTTCGCAGACTATCCTGACGAGTGGCGTCAGAGATATGACGCATACTCTTATGCGACCATAGACCCCGTCGTCCAGCACTGCTTTACGTCTAACCGCCCGCTTATTTGGGATAGGCATGATTTTAGCCTCCCCCAGGAGTCTGCTTTTTTTGAAGAGGCAGAACTTTATGGATTAGGCCAGGGGCTTGCGCTCCCGCTCCATTCCCCAAATGGTGAAACCGGGATGTTATGTCTTAAGCCAAGCGAGCAGGGGAACAAAGGTAAGCGTTTGATTCTTCAGACCGTGCCATCAGCTTCTCTCCTACGCGATTACGCAATGGAAGGAATCCGCGCAGCTAAGCTAAATATTACGCAATCTCCTGTGTATCTGACACCTAGGGAGATTGAGGTATTGAATTGGAGCGCAGCAGGGAAAACCACCTGGGAGATCGCAATGATCCTTTCCTGTACGACTGATGGGGTAGAGTTCCATTTCAAAAATATCCGGAAAAAGTTTCAGGTGAGCTCTCGCAGAATGGCCGTAATCATGGCCATTAAGTACAGATTAATTAACCCTTAGGTCGCTTCCGCAGGACTGTATTAGGTCTTTTTCAGTGAGGCGACCGTTTAGATAAAGTTTAAGCAAGATATATATTGGGGCGGGTAATTGGCTCGTGCACTCAATTCTACTTGCGCAAGCTTGGCTTATCCCAAATTTGCACCAAAATTCCGTTTGGCTTTGCTTGCGCAGCACACGCATTCTCACTGCCTGTCTCGCAGTATCCTTAGCAGCTAACGTGCTGAGTAGCTTCATTGCTGTCTCCACCTCTCAAATTGGCAACTTATCAAAACGTCAAAATCTCTTCTACCTCCCAAATTTGGGAGGGTCACATTTATTCATACCGGATATACATTATTCGCACATTCTTAATCTCCGGTGTGTGCTATGTTAATCTCAATACAGCGTCGTAATAAATTTGATACACAGTCGCTGGAGTCCATGCACCAATTGCGTGCTAGGATCTTTAAAGAAAAGAAATCTTGGGATGTTCAGCTTATTGATGGTATGGAAATTGACGGATATGATGCTCTTGATCCTTATTATATGATTATTAGCAGGGGCGAAAACGAGTCATATGTCTCCGGATGCTGGCGGATTTTGCCTACCACTGGGCCGAACATGTTAGCCCATACGTTTCCGGAGTTACTCCATGGCCTGCCCGCGCCATGCTCTGAAACCATTTGGGAGCTCAGTAGATTCGCTATAGAATCGCCTGATACAAGCCGTTTCGGTTTTTCACACGGCACGGTTCGGGCAATCCAAGCTATCGTAGATTTTGCCATGAGGCGAGGTATTTACAGGTTTGTTACTGTAACCACTGTCGGTGTGGAAAAGATGCTAATTAGGCTGGGGCTTGATATCAGTCGATTCGGTCCAGCTATAACGATTGGTGTGGAGCGTGCGGTTGCTTTGCGTATTGAGCTAAATGAACTCACCCGAAGTTCTCTTGATGAGGCAGTTTCTAACCTATAGGCTTCGGTGGGGATTTATTGTTAGGAAGGGCAAGCTATGCGATCAGACAGCTATATGACGGAGCCTCTGTCACCCTAGGTTCCGCTAGTTTTACTTAATTATATTCCGTACTTATAGCTGGCTGAGCCTCTTTCTTATCGATAGTTTATAAGTTCCTGAATAAGTTATCGTAGGCTCTTCGATGTAACTTTTTAGGGCTGCCGTTCGGGCCGCATAGCGGCCCCAATCGTTAGTCGCAGCGACCTTGATAAATATGGGTTTGCTAGGAGCAAGCGGACCACGACTATTCTCTGCTCTGGTGGAGTGTCTTGATCAGCCCGTACGTTTCAGCTCCGGCGTTGCCGTTCCGCCTCTCCAAAATCTGCGGCGCCTACGTCATGGTTGTTCTTACGGTCGGTTTATTTATGCGGAGGCGCCCTGTAATACAGGTACCTCTAGCCCCTAAGCGCTAATCCCAATGCGTGTTTGTAAGATGGCAGAGTGGATAGGGATTGTTGATAGGGTTCGCCGAGAAAATGTGTGTGAGCAAGTATTGAAAGTAACCGTCCAACGAACACATCTTGCAGAAGCTACCGCCGGAGGCTATCTAGACGTGATGCCTGCTCGATGCCGGTGGCGTTGCGATACCGATCCCACCAGCGGTGCAGCGGGGCTAGGCGCCGGCCATCCACTTAGGTCACCGTCGGGGGCGGGCCATCCCAGGTGCTGTCGCGAGGTTCATCACGGCAGGCCAGGCGCCAGTGGGTCGCCCCGCTGAGGCCCACTTCTCGATGTTCGTCATAACAGCGCGCTCCGTTCAGGCTGAACTGGCACCAGTGCAAATTACCGCTATACGCGGGACTGTAGACGATGTATTCGAGCTCCCCCTGATAGTCATTCCGGGGCAGGGCATCGGTACAGGCCACCCAGCCATGCCCCAGTGGCAGGATCAATTTACACGGCCATACTGCTAACCACAGATCATTTCCGGGCTTTTTCCAGCCCATGGCCGGCGTAGCAGGGTCGGGGGACACAGGCAGACGCCCGGGTATTCACGGCGTTCAGCGTGCCGGCCTCCGCCTGGTGCGCGCCGGCCGGGTTGAATACCGGTCCCCAGTCGTCCAAGGTCTAGACCGGTCCGGTTTTGATGAGGGTTACGCCGGCCTGTTCGCTTGCTTGGGCGACCAGGTGCGACACGGTCTTTTTATCAAGGCCGGTCCTGGCCGCGACCTTGACCAGGGTTGCGTCGGGCATTCCCTTGATGGCGGCGAGGACCGCGAGCAGGCGGAGCAAGTTGCCTTTAGGGTAGGTCGCAATAACGGGCATCACAGGCCATGGGTGCGTTTAATGCGCCTTCTGTAGCTAGGGCCACACGCCTTGTCACGTTGACAAGCCGGCGTACCGCCGCCGTAGCGATTGCCGCGCCAGTATCATTGCCCGGTCGAGCCGAAGGCTCGAAACTCATGTCTTCACCGCAGGCACCGTGCGGACATTTAAGCGCTGCCTGCTTTGAAAGCACGCGCGCCCGGTTGAAGCGGCCTGGCTGGGGCGGGTTAGTAACCCAGGGCAGGGCGGGAACCTCCCTTGGCCGCTTAGACAGACCTTCGTGGGGTCTGAAGTTCACTGTCCACGCCGTGGCATCGGCACGAAATGCATGGGCTTTATGGATAGTGTAGTTTGCTGGCATCAGCCACCGCACAGGGCGGTGAACTCAGCACAAACAATAGGAAAAAATGGATCGCTGCTCAAATGGGGCCTTCATCGCCGTGTCGATTGTCGAGGAAAGTCTTAACACCGGCATGTAGGCCTTAGCCCTTCAGGGAGGGGAACGATGGACCCAAGGAAAACTCCACATTAGGGAGGCAGTGTCCACTGAGCATGAGCTGTACGGCGCCTACGGCATCGCGCTGCGCACCTCCGTCGGCATGCCGCGACCGTTGGCAAGCGGGACCATGACTGGTTTATCCCCCAAGCCGCTTCGGCGTGCTGATGCAGGTGCCTGACTGACGTTTTAGATGGACCTTGATTGACCAAGCGATCAGCGACGCAGCTTTATGGCTTCGCAAAGTATCTTTATCTCGCATTGAAGTTAGTGCGAAGCATCGTAAATAAATGTGGCAAAGGCTTTCTGAGAGGCATAGCCACGCAATCTGGATGCTTTGAAAGCTGATCATTTCAAAGCCAACGCACTCGCAGCACTGTCATGCATTGGTGAGGGGACTGCCATCCTCCGATGCCAGAGGAAGGATAAGATCATGCAAGTACTGACATTTAGCGAAGCCCGGGCCCGTTTGAAGCAAGCAATGGATGACGTCTGCAGAGACCATGAGCCCACCGTCATTACCCGTCAGCGTGGTGAGCACGTAGTGCTTCTGTCGTTGGAGGATTTCAATTCAATGAATGAAACCATGTACCTGCTCAGTACTGCCTCGAATGCCTCAAGGCTTCAAGCATCCATTGCACAGCATAAAGCCGGTACGGCATTCTCGAGGGATATCCTTTTAAATGTCTCACAAGACAAAGTAGCAGAATAAGAAAACTGCCACTGTCGGCGCGCCAAATGAAGAAGTCGACAGTGATGGCAAAACGGCTAGCGTTGCGCTGCGGTTTGTCGGTTAGGTGTGTGACGGGGCGAGCCAGCTAAATTTCGACTACTTTCGGGATTATGATCCCGAGGTTGGTCCGTTGCGGAGTCCTAAGGCTCATGAAGATTCGGCGGATAACCATCGTTGAGCATTCGGGCGGTCATCCACTATATAAGGTCTATAAGATTAGCGTGGAAGCAGAGCTTCGGTCGGATATGTTCAGGTAATAATGGCGCTACATCCTTCAGGACTAAGGCGTATTATAGCGGATAGGATTTTCAGGCTAAGGATAACAGATAGCTTCTTTCAGTACCTAGCCTCTGTCTTGAAAATCATACAGATAGTGGCTGCAACGAAATGTGAGTTTAAAGGCTGATCTCAACTTGGACTGTTGTATTCGATGGAGGCTTGAAATTATCGGCCCCGCTACGTACTCTAAACCTCCTGGATAGAGGTGTATTAAAACCAGGCCATGCTTCAGCTTTTTGTAGTTATAAGGAGTTTTAACTGGTCACCAAAACGGAAAAAAGGTGCGGGAAGGAGCGCACCGCCTGGATGGGGAATTCAGTGGTAACGTGCAAAACGCTAATAAAAAACCCCTCAGCAGCTTCGCCGCCTAAGCGGGTGAGCCGAGAGGGGCCGTGTTGCTGCTAATTCTGGGGGTGGTTGACAGAGCCGTCAACTACTGAGATGGGTTGAAGCTAGGGGCCCCAATACGAAGTCGAAAGCAACTGCGTGCCGGACCCGTTAACGATTGCCGAGGAAACTACCCTGGACGTTCCCTATGATAAACCTGACTGAAGAAGAAATGCGTAGCGCGTTGTTTGGCGCCGCGTAAGCGCCGGCGCCCAAGCACCGACACATCCCTGATCCGATGGAAGCCATTCCTGGCGTGACCATCCTGCCGCCGGCGGCCGTGGCGAAGAAGCAGAAGGTGGGGAACGCGTTTACGCGCCGGCTCAGGGTCTTGCTCAGAGTCGGGAATGTCCTTGAAGGCGAGATCGAGGAGCCTTGCATGAAGCAGGTACGCTAAGCACCCTGCTGGCTGAGCAGGAAGCGGTGAAGGCAGCGCGGAAAAATACAGGTATGTGGACGTGGTGTGAGTCATGCCGAAGTGAGGTGGTACCGTTCGAATCGTGCCCCAGCGGGCATTTTTACTCAGGTCCAGTCCGCCATGGTCGATAAAAGGTACAACACCAGCTGCCTTATAGACGCATGGAATCGGCATTGCGATGTCACCCCATCGCATGGTTAGCGACTCCCTGCGGCACGGGAGGCCTTACCCTGTTCCGTGGTTGTCGATCACCAACATTACGTCGATGCTTGAACGCGCGGCAGTCGCCAGTGCCTCGGCGATCGCAGGGGAGATGAACGAATACTTTTCATGCGGATGCCCTCAGCACAAGACCTCAAACAACCCACCAACTGAGCAGCAACGGTCAACGAGGGCTGAGAAACCATTCAGTCTGGAGGGCGGTTCTTAGGCGATGGTCGTGGTTGAGTTCACATCAGCCGAGGATCTGATTTTTTCTAACAGAGTCGGTTCTGGCTGTTGGGGCGTATGGGATCTAGAGTATGAAATGAGGCACCATGCCAGGGAGGCGAACCTCTTGATGAGTGATTCTTGTCGATGACTGTGGAAAGCGAGGACCTCGGGGATGGCAGTGGGAATTTCATCATCGATATCTCTTCCGACCTTCTCGAAAAATGGACCTCAATGCTGCCGGATGGCTAAGGATCAAGTGAGTGACGCCTACCTAGTCCTCAAGCGGCTTCGTGATGCAGGTAAAAGCCCTCACCCCGAGCGAGCGGAGACCCGATATCGCTGGATATCAAAATGCGTTGACATAGCAATCGCCGAGGCTAGAGTTAGCTACAGCAACTGACCTTGGACAAATGGATGACTACCGATAAACGCGACAGCGTAAGGGAAGCGGCGCTTGCAAAGCTCAAAAAGATCCAGCAATCGCCGGGCTATAAGAGCTTCTTTAATGAGTCTGCAATCGAGGCCTTCAGCTGCGTTGAGGCAACTGCATTTGCTGGCAAGCCTTTGAGCGGCCCGCTTAGGCTTCCGCAGCCCTAGTCGCCTCATGCTTCGGCCTCGGCGGCCCTACGAGGTCCAAACTGCGGCTTGCTTGATATGCTTAGGCGTCCTTGTGTGCCAACGGCATAGGAGTGTAGTAGTCAGGCCATCCCCGCGGGCGAAGCGCATGCAGGTGCTCAGCAGCTTGCTGACACTTCGTGTTGGAATCCACTAGCCATAGTAAGGAACGCTGCGCGGTCGGATGTGCGGTTCTGACAGGTAAGTAATCTGGCGGTCTCCCTGCATGAGCAAACCCGACGTAAGCGGCTGGCGAACACACCTTCAAAATCCCTGCATTAAGGGCGATGGTCTCGGCGTATTTTCAAGCGGACGCGATTGTCCTTATCGCCAGGATTTTCATGCGCCAACGAAGCTCTTAATCCAAACCATTCAAAGCTTAGGTCGTGCAGGAATACCTGCAACCCGGCGCGACGATTACCAGCGTAGCCATCCATCACGGCATCAATGCCGACGTGATCCGCAAGAGGTTACCGACTTACCGGGATCAATCGCCTGCAACCTTGCCGGCTTTCGTTCCGGTAAAAGCGGCGTTAAGGCGAGCACAGAAGCAAACGTGTAGTGTCCAACTGCTCCCGGGAAGTGCTAAGCCTTGCGTTGGCCTAGTACCAGCTAATGTCGAACACGCAATTACAAGCGGCGAAAGACAAGCTGAATAGCAAGGGGTACCCCCTAGGGTGAACACTACGCACAGCCCGCTTTAATCCGCTTTCGATTCAAAAAATGCCGTGACGACTAGCGCCTACGCCATTGTCTACCTATGCTTTCGGAAATCTTGATTGGGATAGATCCCATAGGACGGCTGGGATGGAAGCTCAAATACTGAAGCTGGCCCTGGTTTTGTCTTT
Source organism: Pseudomonas sp. 3MAES_34.3B (assembly GCF_058145875.1). Lineage (NCBI taxonomy): Bacteria > Pseudomonadati > Pseudomonadota > Gammaproteobacteria > Pseudomonadales > Pseudomonadaceae > Pseudomonas > Pseudomonas sp. 3MAES_34.3B. Next base: position 1,374,998 of record NZ_CM176960.1, read on the forward strand.
AACATCGGTCTTGGGCGGGTGCGCAGGGATCAGCTTTTATAGTGCTCCCGATCTTAAAAACCAAACTGGAATACCGGTATATCCCTCGAAGCCGTATCTGCTGGTGTCACGCACTGGTGCGACGGATAAGCCGGTCGAAACGTCAATTGTCTACCTGCCAGACAGAACAAAAGTCATCTATGCGAAGCCACGGTCGGGCTTTGGCTCTGCAAACCTCACCATGGCCTTGGCGGGGGGGCAAATGACCTCTTTCGGACAGCAGACCGATATGAAAATACCAGAACTCATCAACTCTTTCGCAGGGATGATCACCGCCAGAGCCGGAGCTGAAAAATTGCTAGCAGAAGCAGCTGCTGCCAAGGATGGGTTCAGAGAAGAAGCCGCACCGTCGGCAAAAGAGTCTTCGAAGGTAGTGTTAGACCTTTCAAAAGAGATTTTGCAGAAGGCCACTCCCAGCGGATTGCCGGGACTATCAGAAGTCGAACTCAGGAAGCTAAAGTCGATAGCTCAAGCACTTGCGTCTGCGGGCGCAATTTTAGCCGATCCGGCTAACGCGGCAATGGCAAACGGCCAATATGAAAATATTAGAGCACAGGCTGATGCGCTCAGCAAATTTCCTGCCCCTACAGCCAGCACTCCACGTGCCAACTCATTGCAAGTAGTTCAAGCATGGGCAACGGAGCTAAGCAAAACCTACACAGTCACTCAGCCGGAAAAACCTACGCTGCCAGCATTCGAGCTTTACGAAATAATCCAGCAAGCTAACGGGACTACTGAGCTTCGTCGGGTAGAAGCACCATGAGCAGAGCCGGCACCCCTCCGTTGACTCGCGTAAAAGCCATCGCTGAAGTCAGAAGTCAGGTCGATGAACGCATGTACAGCAAACCCGGGGTTATTGGCTCCATGATAGGGGTCAAGATCAGAGGGGGGGTCATTCAACCGAGTGTGGGGCTCACATTCTTTGTTCGCGAAAAAGCTTCGAAAACCGACTTAAGCCCGACAGAAAGGGTCCCCGCTCGCGTCCGCATCGGTAACCTGTCTGTTGCTACTGACGTCCTTGAGTGGCCTCAAATGAGGGAGCAGTCCTGGGCCGGGCCAATAATAATCGACGATGGACGTAGCCAAGGTTCCGTGACGTGTTTTGCCCATACCGAGGCTGGAGCCTTTGGAGTTTCGTGTGCACACTGCCTCGTTGGTACAGATGGCCGACCAGCGACGCCAGCCAATGTGGGTTTCTACTCCAACAGCAACCCAGGTTGGAACCAGGCGGGGGAGAGCTTATCTCTGGCTTATTCGTCAGGCAGTGGCCGGTTCGGTGACTATGGATTTTTAGACTGCGGGTTGTTTGACCTTCAGAACGAATACTTGAGAGCCAGAGCGCTCAATGGTCGCCGCGTTGATGTTGTCACGGATTTGCACTCGTTAATCCACACCAAACTGATTGGTGCTAGTACGTTGAACATTCCGGGATATGACATGCGCAGGGAATGCAAAGTCCTCGGTGTCGAGTCGTTTGCCTTGGGTGAACGCAGCGATCTAGCACTACTGGTGGACCCGCCGGGTACATATCCAGGCGACAGCGGGATGTTATGGCTGACTGCTGATGGGCGGGCAGCTGGCGTTCATGCGAGAGGGGAGCACCGAGCTGGGAATCTTGCTAGTTTCAAAACGGCTTCAATGTCGGCTGCCCGAGTTTGTACGTACCTTAGAGCCCAACTCTACATCGGCTAAGATTCGTGTCCTATGAGCCTAGCGTAAGCTTTGAAGCTCAAACCCGACGACCATCGCTGGCGGTATCTCCCACCCACATGAACGGGCGGACTGGACGCGTATATTGCGAAAGCGCCGCGAATTCGGCCTGCACGGGTGGAGGGCTGAGACCTCGAGTAACTCCATCTCTACGTCCTGCGAAAGTTTCCGTTACACTGCATGCATGGAAAAGCATGCAACGTCGAGTCCATGTTTTCTATGTTCCATCATTGCTACTATTTTAGTGCTTGCCGATGGCGCCGTCGTCGCTTGGCGCCCAAAATGTACCTTGGGGGAGATGGCATAAGCGGCTTTTTATTTTGCCTATAGAAAGATTATTGGTTTTTTCTGACCATAGGAGGCCAAATGTCCGTCATCCAAGCCATCTCAAACCGGATCAAGCACATGCCGAAGGGAAGACCTTTTGCTAGGGCTGTGTTCGCAGCGGCCGGCCCGAGGTCAACCGTCGATAAGGCCCTGTCCAAGCTAGTACGAGCCGGCTCGCTTGAGCGTGTCATGCGAGGCGTCTACATGCGACCGAAGGTGGTCAAGTACGTCGGCCGTGTAAGCCCAAGTCCAGTCGAAGTGATGTATGTCATTGCGGGGGCCAAAGGCGAAACGATCCAGATCCACGGGGCGGAGGCTGTTAGACGTTTGGGGCTCAGCACACAGATGCAGGTACTTCCAACCTTCTACACCAGCGGCACCACGCGCGAAATCAAAGTGGGGAACGCCATAGTCCGCTTACAGCATGTGGCCAGGCACCGTTTGCAGCACGCCGGAACGAAAGTTGGGACTGTGTTGACTGCTATGCACTACCTCGGAAATGAACAGCTTACGCCTGAACTGGTTGGGCGAATGACCAAAACCCTGAACGAAACTGAATTTAAACAGTTTCTGGCGTGCAGAATGCCGGAATGGATGCGTTCGGTCCTAGGTCAAACCGCAAAGAAACATGAGTGTCAGCCTGTTCTTCCGACTCCACCAAAGCGAAGGCTGAGCCTCTAAATACTGCTGCATTTCGTACTGGGCGGACCTCCGGCGTGATTGACGAAGATATTTAGCTTTCGTTATGCTCCAGTCTCTTTTCACAATGTCGGGAGGAAGGCTTCGGCCTTCAAAGGCGGAACGAGCCTGTCCAAGATCCACTTAGTCATCCAGCGGTTCTCAGAGGAAGTAAACGTCACGACTGATTACCTGGAGCTAGGTTTCCATATCCCCATTCTGGGCTCAAGAACCTGTCCGAGGAGCGTAAGCGGTTGGATGAGGCGCTAAAAAGAGAATTTGCAGTGTACGGCCACGAAACCCTACGACTATATCTCGAAGCTCAATTGAAGGCCGTCGCGGGACAGGAAGCTTGCGGCGTCGCGATCAGCTAGCAGGAAGAAAACTGCACGTTTACTACAAGCCGCAGGTTCTAGATCGGAGCGATACACCAAGAAGTTTGCGCTGGTTGAGTTGGCGGCCGCAACATCTGTATCCCCATGCAACTCACAGATCCAGCCCGACACTGTGGACGAGTTCCCCGAAGTCATTTTCCAGAGCTGAGGGTGTGATAGCCCTGTTCCCGCAGGTTATTTGCCAGGAAAAGGTCACGCTGAGCCACGCGCAGTGCAACAGGCCGTCGCCGATGGCAGGGATCGGATTTCGCGACACTGGCATGACCTGGGCATGCTGACTCAGCACCCACGGGGCGGACCGCCGTAACCGATTTTTGAAGTGATGGCAGACGTGATCGACCTTAAGGAGACGTTCTACAGAAGCAGCTCCACTCACTATTGAAATATGTCTGGCCGGTGAGTTGAAGTCTATGCACGATGCAGAGAATCACGCCAAGCAAAACGACGACGATACCAGATGCCAAGATGCAGGCATGCTCAATGGTCATGAATAACTCATGGCAGGCACTGTGGGATGAGCTTCAAAAATTTTCGGGGCAAAATCAACCAGCTTGTGTTCGTCGTACGCCGGCTAGGTAGCCGATCTACCTTTCACTGGAGTCAATATATAGATGCCTGCTCGAAGCCAGTACGGGCGTTTTTATGCTCGCGAATCTCTATGACTAATTTGCAAGCTTAACGAGGATTATAGCCTACTGATATACTCCTGTTACTATCCGTTCCAGATAATCTTCGAGCAGTTGAAACCCTATTGCGTTTTCAATGATATCTAAGGGGATTACGTCAGACAGGTGTTTGCAGGGGCGGTTCAGCCACTCTTCGGCACTTTGCTGGTTGCCAAAAGCCAAACACGCATCCTCTAAAATCTTGGCGAACTGAAATGCCAGCGCGCTCTCTCGACTGCTCAGTCTTTCCGAGCCTATGTCCATCGCAGCGCGTCTTCGTTTTCGCGGTGGTGATACGCCTCTTATCCGGCGCAAGACGTTAGTCGATTCGTAAAGCTTAGAACACGAAAGCATAGCTTGAACGTCGCTTAATTCAAACCCTCTGCATATCATTAATGTGAGTTCAATCTTACTAACGGATTCTGCACGGGTTTTCAGAAGATATTCAGTCATGCAGCCCGCTGGCGGTCTTGTCGTACCGTTAGACACCATGCTGCTCTCCTTCATGAATATAGTATGGAAATCTACAGCTGAGTAGTCATCGGGCACGCTGTTCAGTAGAGGCGGCGGCATGCGTCATTGTTCACTGATTCGGAGCCAAATGCTTATCAGGGCCCTCTTGGAGTCTGGGACGTTGATGCCTAGCCCTGTCCAGGGAAAAACGACATATGCATACTATTATAGCGGGAGAGATTGGACAACTTATGATTTTCCGCAATAGATATTTGACTCATTCCAGCAGGGGTCGATCAGCACAATATTTAAGATTGGGTGAGTAATTCATCAGGCCTAGCTGGTGTAGAGACATCTCATTCCAAGGTGCTGATCGCTGCCTAGAGGCAGAATTTTCCGGTTTTCGCGATTTTTGCTACTGGACTTTCCAGCGTCTACACCGATCAGATGTGGTCTAAAATGTTCGTCCTGATAGCCACTTGCACGGCAGAGATCAAAAAAATCGAGCTATTTCCGCGCATGCGCGGGTTCCTCCAGCCGCAGGGTATTCATGCCTGCCAATACGTATACCATGAGTCGCTACTTTATTGGCTAGCGCAGGCAAGGATGGTATAAGGCCACTGATACAAGAGAAAAATGCTAGGGACGTCGCTGTTATAGTGATGGTACGGCTTTTTTGGAGAGCGCTATGAAAGGACGGAGAAAGCTTCAAACTTCAAAATGGTTTGACTGCTGTCGCTATTCTAGGGAAGCCAAGAGTATTTTGGAGAGAAGAAAAAATAGCTCCAGCTTGCTGGCTGCCGCTGTGAAGGTCGGTCGCTGCCTTGAGCCGAGTGGCTGGCTCGCTGGTAAGAATGAGCGGTAAATTACCTGTTTGCTCGTCTAATTCCTAGGACATTATTTGCGGTAGGGTATATCCAGTCTCAACGTTCAACTCTTGCGCCAGTACCTGCTCACGGCTGCGGAAGTCAGTCCCAAGCGTCGCGCTGTTTCCGCTTGCGTACAGCCCTGACCTTTCAGATCTAAAACCTTTCTCATGTTTTCCAGGTTTGCAGGTTTGCCACGGGTGCGTTTTGTCAGATTTCCACTTTGATATTGTAGCGCAAGTAATTCCATTCCCCCTTGATCTCTGAATGTCATCAGCACTCGAGCCGCCTCTTCCAGAGACTGCTCCGGACTTTCGCCTCGCTTTAGAGACACACAAAGCGCTACGAGCGTAACCAAGTCGAAATCGAGCAGTTCCGCGATCAGTTGGAGTTTTTCCAGCGAGATTTTCACTCTCGCCTGTTCCAGTTGGCTGATTGCTTTCTGTACGCTTACCTCGGCAAGGCTCTCTTGGGTCACACCTCGCTTTGCACGAACAGCCCTCACTGTAGCGGCCACCTCTTTCGTCAACACAGCTTCACCCTCAAAAGTGGAGATGAGGCCATAGCGGTGCTGCTTCAATAAATGTATGAATGTACGTATAATGAAGTAATTCGTTACAAGCGTGGTGGCACGGTCGTTTCGATTGTGTAAATAGCGACACTTACATATTTCATGTGTGCCTACAGGGTGGTTGATATGTTCAAAACAATGCGGGAGGCTGAGCTTCTGGCCGGGCTTACGCGTGTGGCAAGCGAATCGCAATTTTGGGCGTTTGTGGAGATTCAGACGTTTATCCCCTGGTTTCACATCGAAACCGTCGAGGACCTAGGCGGCGTAGTCAATAAGGGCGTAATCCTAGCGGCAACGGTTTGTCGGCTACAGCAATTGTTACAACACGACTGCAAAAATGCGTGGATTGAAAAAGTGCAGGTAATTACGCCGGCCGATTTAAATGAATCGGGATCTTGGAAGATGGACGTTCTGGTTAGGCTAACAGAATTCCATGACCGTCAGGGCCGTCCTTTGGGACATACGTATGAGGTGCGCGGAGGAACGATTTACTCAACTGTTGTCAGTGAGCCATCCGAGATAGCGCATTCACAACTGGTTTACTCCCAGAGCTGATAGGTATTGCGCAAGGCAAGGAAGGCGCGTTTATCTATGTGAGGATGAAGCCGGGCTATTCACAACTGCGGGTTCTTGCTGGCGGCGAACGAGAAGGGAAGAAATTGGCGTTCTTCGCCGTCTCAAAGCGGTCCTCAAATGGTGCGTTAGGTAATTATAGAGAGCGCCCTGCTCACGTATCTAAAACCGTTCATTTTCCGCGTGGGACCCACGGCGGAAGCCGCCCTGTGGACGTCTTAGTACTTCAGATTGCTCAATGATAAGGCGCCCCTCTAGGTGAAAGAGGGCGCTATTGAAATTGGCATCCTGCTCATTCGAAGGACCCTAGGCTCCATTTTTGTGCGATCAGTCGCGGATCTCCGAAAAAGGTCTGGGTCATCGTGAAAACTGAAGGTGGGTCGTTGTATTAATTCCACAACGACTCATGGCTTTATGACACGCACCATTTCAGTTTGACGTGAAAAAAGTTCACTCCAGGATGAAAACCTACGTCAACCCTGATCAATCCCAGCTCAACGCACCGCCGGTCTGGTACTCGATCACGCGGGTTTCGAAGAAGTTCTTTTCCTTCTTCAGGTCCATGATCTCGCTCATCCACGGGAACGGGTTGCTGGTGCCCGGGTATTCTTCCTTCAGGCCGATCTGCGACAGGCGACGGTTGGCGATGAACTTGAGGTAGTCCTCCATCATGGCCGCGTTCATGCCCAGTACGCCGCGTGGCATGGTGTCGCGCGCGTATTCGATTTCCAGCTGGGTGCCCTGCAGGATCATCTGGGTGGCTTCTTCCTTGAGCTCGGCATCCCACAGGTGCGGGTTTTCGATCTTGATCTGGTTGATCACGTCGATGCCGAAGTTCAGGTGCATGGATTCGTCGCGCAGGATGTACTGGAACTGCTCGGCCACGCCGGTCATCTTGTTGCGGCGGCCCATGGAAAGGATCTGGGTAAAGCCGCAGTAGAAGAAGATGCCTTCGAGCACGCAGTAGTAGGCGATCAGGTTGCGCAGTAGTTCCTTGTCTGTTTCCGGGGTGCCGGTGTCGAACTTCGGATCGGAGATGGCGCGGGTGTACTTCAGGCCCCAGGCCGCTTTTTTAGCGACCGAAGGGATCTCGTGGTACATGTTGAAGATCTCGCCTTCATCCATGCCCAGCGACTCGATGCAGTACTGGTAGGCGTGGGTATGAATCGCCTCTTCGAAGGCCTGGCGCAGGATGTACTGGCGGCATTCGGGGTTGGTGATCAGGCGGTATACAGCCAGCGCCAGGTTGTTCGCCACCAGCGAGTCAGCGGTGGAGAAGAAGCCCAGATTGCGCATCACGATGCGGCGCTCGTCGTCGGTCAGGCCTTCGGGGCTCTTCCACAGCGCGATGTCGGCGGTCATGTTGACCTCTTGCGGCATCCAGTGGTTGGCGCAGCCGTCGAGGTACTTCTGCCAGGCCCAGTCGTACTTGAAGGGCACCAGCTGGTTGAGGTCGGCGCGGCAGTTGATCATGCGCTTTTCATCGACCTTCACACGGGCGGCGGAGCCTTCCAGCTCGGCCAGGCCCTCGGCGATGTCCAGGCTGTTCAACGCGGCCTTGGCACGAGCGACCGCCGCGCTGTCGTTAGCGCTCACTTCGCGGGCTTCATGCGCGGCGGCGTCGCCAGCGCTGTCGAGTTTGTCCATGGCGCCGGCTGGTGCCTGGCTGCCATTGGCCTGTGCGGCATCGCCGTCGTCTTTATCGAATTCGTCCCAGCTCAGCATCGGGGTTCGCTCCTGCTCGTGGCCGCCGAAACGGCCAGGTTAATTTGGAAGACTGCCGCGCCGCTCTGTTGAGCTACGGCGTCGGCGCAAGGAATCTGGATATTGCTGTTATGCCTGTGCAAAACCGCAAGGCGCACCGAATAACGTGAACCCCTTTAGCCAAGGCGAATAAAACCGCCAGTCGGTTTAAATAACCGCTGTTTCGAGGCGCATGGTTGGGTCCCTTTGTAGGACGTGCAGTATACGGAAAAGTACGGCCAATTGCGCGTATTGACATGAGATTTTGATGGCATAAGCCAATCGCCTATGGCCGAAAAAATCTATATGTGGTGGCTTGCGCTTATCTCAGGCACAGGATGCTGTGGTTGGTACCGATCACGATAGAGCCGTCAGTCGGGCTCGATGAGGCCTTGGATGCATCGGCGAAATATCGCTTCCAGCGGCTGATAATCGCAGTGCACTGCTGAGATATTTGCGGCTTTCCATTCGTCTGGAAGCACAGATGTCCAGTCCACCGTATGACCCGTGTGAATGATCAGGTGATCGAATAACACGCGTTGTGCCCGGCCATTTCCTTCACGGAAGGGGTGGATCATGTTCAGCTCACCGAACAACTCCGCAACAGCTGGTATGAGTTCCAACCTGGGCAGGTTTTCGAACCAGTCGTCTCGGGCCGCTTGCGCAAAAAGCCTGTCTGCTTCGGCGACGATCCGAGTAGCTGTACAGAATCGGGTTTGCTCCTTGGCAATGTCCACGCTGCGCAGCATTCCAGCCCATGCATACACGTCTTCAAACAGCTGCCTGTGCAGACCCTGCCAATAAGCCAAATCATAGGGAGCAGGTTGAAATTCAATTCGGCCTGCAGCGATTGCGGAGAGATCACGCTCGGCGTCGCTCAACCAAGCGGCATCGACGATATCCAGGCGATTGCGCAAGATGCCGGTGCCGGGATAGCAATAGGTGTCCTGGCCAACCCCGTATTTATCCATTATTCCGCACGGGCGTTCGAGCGGTACCGCTTGAGTACTTCTTCGCGGGAAGGTAACGCCTTCGTCGCGGTGTCGTCAGGTACGTCGAAGCCTTCGAGACGCAGGCTGGCAGCGTAATTTGCCTGACGGATGCGGGCGTAATAGGCACGTTTTGCTTCTAGCGAAAGGGGCATGACCTAGTCTCCAGAGTGACGTCCTGATTATATGACAGGGTGGCTTGCATGGCCATGAACGAACAGGGCGCCCGAAGGCGCCCTGCAGTCAATCAACCACGCTTACTGACACGCCTCGCAATCCGGCTCGTCGATAGCGCAGGCCTTCGGCACCGGGGCGGGGCCGGCGGGTGCTGCAACCTCGGGGGCTGCGTGCAGCGCGCCGTCGTTGCCGCTGGATACCGCGTTCAGCTTGCCAGTGCTGATGGTGGACTTCTCGGTGCTGGTGGCAGCCAGGGCACGGAGGTAGTAGGTGGTTTTCAGGCCACGGAACCACGCCATGCGGTAGGTCACGTCCAGCTTCTTGCCCGAAGCGCCGGCGATGTACAGGTTCAGCGACTGGGCCTGGTCGATCCACTTCTGGCGACGGCTGGCCGCTTCCACGATCCACTTGGTGTCCACTTCGAACGCGGTGGCGTAGAGGTCTTTCAGCTCTTGCGGGATACGCTCGATCTGCTGCACCGAACCGTCGTAGTACTTCAGGTCGTTGATCATGACCGAGTCCCACAGGCCGCGCGCCTTGAGGTCGCGTACCAGGTAAGGGTTGATCACGGTGAACTCGCCCGACAGGTTCGATTTCACGTAGAGGTTCTGGTAGGTCGGCTCGATCGACTGCGACACGCCGGTGATGTTGGCGATGGTCGCGGTGGGTGCGATGGCCATGATGTTCGAGTTGCGCACGCCTTTCTGCACACGCTCGCGCACCGGTGCCCAGTCCAGGGTTTCGCTGCGGTCGACTTCGATGTACTTGGCGCCGCGCTGTTCGATCAGGGTTTCCAGCGAGTCCAGTGGCAATACGCCCTTGGACCACAGCGAGCCCTGGAACGTCTCGTAGGCACCACGTTCGTCGGCCAGGTCACAGGAGGCCTGGATCGCGTAGTAGCTCACCGCTTCCATCGAACGGTCGGCGAAGGTGATGGCCGCTTCGGAACCGTACGGGATGTGCTGCAGGTACAGCGCGTCCTGGAAGCCCATGATGCCCAGGCCCACAGGGCGGTGGCGCAGGTTGGAGTTGCGTGCCTGCGGTACCGAGTAGTAGTTGATGTCGATCACGTTGTCGAGCATGCGCACCGCGGTCTTGATGGTGCGCTCGAGCTTGGCGGTGTCCAGCTTGCCGTCGACGATATGGTTCGGCAGGTTGATCGAGCCCAGGTTGCAGACCGCGATCTCGTCCTTGTTGGTGTTCAAGGTGATTTCGGTGCACAGGTTGGAGCTGTGGACCACGCCCACGTGCTGCTGCGGGCTGCGCAGGTTGCACGGGTCCTTGAAGGTCAACCATGGGTGGCCGGTCTCGAACAGCATCGAGAGCATCTTGCGCCACAGGTCCTTGGCTTGCAGGGTTTTGTAGACCTTGATCTTGCCGTATTCGATCAGGGCTTCGTAGTACTCGTAGCGCTCTTCGAAGGCCTTGCCGGTCAGGTCGTGCAGGTCCGGGGTTTCCGAAGGGGAGAAGAGGGTCCACTTGCCGTCTTCGAACACACGCTTCATGAACAGGTCGGGAATCCAGTTCGCGGTGTTCATGTCGTGGGTGCGGCGACGGTCGTCACCGGTGTTCTTGCGCAGCTCGAGGAATTCCTCGATGTCCAGGTGCCAGGTTTCCAGGTACGCGCACACCGCGCCCTTGCGCTTGCCGCCCTGGTTCACTGCCACGGCGGTGTCGTTCACTACCTTGAGGAACGGCACAACGCCCTGGGACTTGCCGTTGGTGCCCTTGATGTACGAACCCAGCGCGCGAACCGGCGTCCAGTCGTTACCCAGGCCGCCAGCGAACTTGGACAGCATGGCGTTATCGTGGATGGCACCGTAGATGCCCGAGAGGTCGTCCGGCACGGTGGTGAGGTAGCACGACGACAGCTGCGGGCGCAGGGTGCCAGCGTTGAACAGCGTAGGCGTGGAGGCCATGTAGTCGAACGACGACAGCAGGCGGTAGAACTCGATCGCACGCTCGTCGCGGTTCTTCTCTTCGATGGCAAGGCCCATGGCCACGCGCATGAAGAACACCTGGGGCAGCTCGAAGCGCACGCCATCCTTGTGGATGAAGTAGCGGTCGTACAGGGTTTGCAAGCCCAGGTAGGTGAACTGCTGGTCGCGCTCGTGATCGATGGCCGCGCCCAGCTTGGCCAGGTCATAGTTGGCCAGCTCAGGGTTCAGCAGCTCGTACTCCACACCCTTGGCCACATAGGCCGGTAGTGCCTTGGCGTACAGGTCGACCATTTCGTGGTGAGTAGCGCTTTCGGCAACCTCCAGGAAGCTCAGGCCTTCGGCGCGCAGGGTGTCCATCAGCAGGCGGGCGGTGACGAAGGAGTAGTTCGGCTCACGCTCCACCAGGGTGCGGGCGGTCATCACCAGGGCGGTGTTGACGTCCTTGAGGGCCACGCCGTCGTAGAGGTTTTTCAGGGTTTCGCGCTGGATCAGCTCGCCGTCCACTTCCGCCAGGCCTTCGCAGGCTTCGGTGATGATGGTGTTCAGGCGGCCCATGTCCAGAGGCTCGAGGGCGCCGTCGGCGCGGGTCACGCGGATGCTCGGGTGCGGCTGCGCAGGTTGGCCGGCGTTGCTGCGGCTGGCACGTTCCTTGGCGCGCTGGTCGCGGTAGATCACGTAGTCGCGGGCGACTTTCTGCTCACCGGCGCGCATCAGGGCCAGCTCTACCTGGTCCTGGATTTCCTCGATATGAATGGTGCCGCCCGACGGCATGCGACGGCGGAAGGTCGCGGTGACCTGCTCGGTCAGCCGTGCCACGGTGTCATGAATGCGCGAGGAAGCCGCGGCGTTACCGCCTTCCACTGCGAGGAACGCCTTGGTGATGGCCACGGTGATCTTGTCGTCGGTGTAGGGGACGACCGTACCGTTACGCTTGATCACGCGCAGTTGGCCGGGCGCGGTGGCGCTCAGCTCCTGAGCGGAGCCCACGCCCTGAGGCGCCTGGCCTTGCGGGTTCTCGCGAGTGGTGTCGGTGTGCATAGGTTCTCCACGATCTTGATGTAAATTTAGGCGCGGCAGGGTGGCTGCCGTTCCATGCGAAGCACGACAACCGACGAAAGCGACCTGGCCGTAAAAGGCCATCAGCCGGCTTGGCCGGTATACAGCGACTTCAAAAAATAAGGAGGTGCGACAGGGCGCCTCCGTGGCAAAACAGGTTGGTAGCCAGCGCGCGCAGGGGCGCCTGGCGGCCCGTCTTCAACGACCAGGGAATGACCGCGAAAAGGGCTTGAAATTTCTATGAGAGTTGTGTTCAAGCGAAGCGGCGAACCACTACATGTAGTGGGTTTAGCGCCAACGGGCTACACGATAATGCGGTTGGCCGGTCATTGCAACATGAAGAAATGTGGATAAGGTGTGGGCAAAATGTGGGGGAAATTCTGCGCCCGGCTGCGGGCCGCGCCGGCTGCGGGTTGTAGGCGTTACTCAGGAAAATCGCCGCTCGTCATCTAGGGCGGAGATACAAACCAGGCTCAGCAATCGGCTGCCCAAGACGCAAAACTGCCCTGGCAGTTCCGTGCCGTACGTCCAGCCAGCGCCCAGGTCGGTGAGCAGCCGAAGCCGCGCCTTGCCGTCATGGGACCAGCCCAGCACTTCTGCCGCTTCGAAATAAAAACGCTGGCGCACGAGGGGGTAGAGGGCCTTGAACAGGCTTTCCTTCAGTGAAAACGTGAGCGTGATCGCCAGTGCGGCCTGCGCCGGATCCGTGGGCAAGCGCGCCAGCTCGGCGGGGGTGAGTATTTCCCCGGCCAGGCGTTGGGCGCGGTCGGGTTCGAGCAGCGTTTCCACATCCAGCCCCAGCCCACGCTGGTAGCCTGCGGGCGCAACGATAGCGGCGGCCCAGCCCTGGCCATGGGTGATCGCACCGGTAACGCCCTGGGGCCATACCGGGGCGCGATCCTCGCCAATGGGAATATCCAGTTGGGGCAACCCAAGCTGCGCCAGCGCGGCCCCTGCGCACAGGCGGCCGGCCAGAAATTCGGCCTGACGCTTGGCCACCGAACGCTCGATGCTGGGGGGCTTGAGTATGCCGCTGCGCTGGAAGTCGTCGGTCAACAGCCGTGACGGTTCGAAGCCACAACTGGCGAACGCACTGCCTGCAACCGGCAAGGGCAGCGGGCAGTGGTCGGCCAATGGTGTGCAGCAGGCGGGGTGGAAAGGCATATCGGTCATGGCGGGTATTGTGCCGCCACGCCTGGCCTATAGGAAGCTTCGCGAGCCGGATTCCCAGCTGAGTGGGAGCGGGGGGCCGGCCATCCGGCGCCAGCTCGCGAAAATTTACTATTCGCGAGCTGGCGCCCGCTTCCCACAGACTGAACTGAATCCTGTAGGAGACGGGGGGCCGGCCATCCGGCGGAGCCATAGGCGGAGCTCGCGAATAAGGGCTTAAGAAAACCGCTGAAGACAGTTGCTTCCCACAGGGTTGGAGGCCTCCTGCCAAGGCCCGCATGGGCCCTGTAGGCGAGTGCTATCGCCGGATGGCTCGCACCGCCGCTTAGAAGAACACCTTGACCAGCAGGCTGGCGGTGTTCTGGTCGGTGTCAAAGTACGGGGTGTCTTTGATCCCGTACTTGTCTTTCCAGTAGTCGTATTCGATGCCCACGTACAACTGGCGGTCGGCCATGTTCAGCACCTTGCCCAGGTCGTACTTGATCTGCGGGTTGAAGTGCAGGTTGGCGTGGTAGTCGCCACGGTTGTTGCTGTCGTTGCCCACTACCCAGTCCATGAAGCCGTCGATCAGCACGTCGGACTTGCCCACGGGAATGGTGTAGGACCATACCGGGGTGATCTGCCATACGTTGTCGCCGGCGCGCGGGCCGTCGGTTATGCGCTTGTAGAAGTTCAGCTGGAAGTAGTCGAAGCCTGGCACGTCCAGGTCGAAGCCGGGGCCGAACAGGTAGGACTCGTTGTCGCCCTCGCCGAACTCGTAGGTCAGCGCCAGCAACACGTCTTTCACCGGGCCGAACTTGATCGGGCGGTCGAGGATCTTGCCGGCCGAAAGACGCGGGCTGAACTCGCCGTACAGGGTGCTGTTACCCGAACTGGAGGAAGCCTTGCCGTTGAAGAAGATCTTGTCCACGAACAGGAAGTTGTCCCCGTACTTCCACGAGTCCGCGTGCTCGAAGGTGAAGGTCTGCTGTATTTCCGGGTCTACCGTAAAATCCCGCCCGTTCAAGTAGGTCAGGCTGTTGCTTTGCCATTGCAGCCAATCGCCCGCCGCCTGGGCATTGCCTGCCGCCAGCACAGTGCCGGCGACCAGAAGGCTGGAAAGGGTACGGTTCATTGAAAGCTCCCTGGTGATTACAGCGGCGCTGCATTGGCGCCGCCTGGATAAATGTGCTGTCCGATCGGTCAGGTTCGCTGGCCGCCAGAACCCTATAGCAATTGCTGCGCCAGCTTCTGGCCTGAGCCCTGCGCAGCTGTCCGACAGGTCAGGAAAGCCGCCATTTCGCGACATGAGTCAGGCAGCGCGGGCCCCGAGCAGGCATCGCCAGGCAGCGAGCAAAGGGCGCGCAGCATAATTAGGAGCATTCTGAAAGGCAATCGCCCTATGACGGGGCGTATGCAAGAGGGGTTTCAGCGGCTTAGGCGCCTGGGTACAGGCGCGCCTCGATTCGCGTTTGCGCCCGTTGCGATCCAGGCCCAGGCACCCGGATGCGCCTCAGGCCCGAGTCAGGCATTGATGTGCGAAGGATCCAGCAGCCACTGCTCGGCCAGCGGGAAGAAATGCTCGTCACAGTTATTGCCCGGGCCGCTGCGGTCCACCACCAGAAAATCGTCGAGCGGATGCAGCGCCAGCACCGGGTGGTGCCACACCCCTCGGTGGTAATTCACGCCCTGGCGGCCATCGCTGAGAAACGCGCGAATGGCCTCAGGGTCAGGCTGTTGCGCAACTGGCGCCACTACGATCAGAAATGGGTGGCCCAGCAGCGGCACGAACGCCTGGCTGCCATGAGGGTGGCGTTCCAACATGGTGACAGGCATCGGCATGCTCAAGGCCTGCGCCCGGAAGATGCTGATGATTGCGGTGTCTTCAGGGCCGCTCAGCTGTACATCGGCCAGCCGGTGGTAGCGCTCGGTGGAACCGTTGTTGATCAAAAAGTGATCGCGCCCTTCGGTGGCGATCACATCACCGAAAGGTGCAAAGGCTTCGCGGCTCAGGGGCTCGATGGTCAGCTGGCGCATGCAGAGGGTCTCCGGATATAAAAGCGCGGCTCAGCGCGCGGGGCGGCCGATCACCCGCAGCCGGCTTACGCCGCCATCAGGGAACACGTTCAGGCGCAAATGGGTGATCGGGCCCAGGTCGCGGATCTGCTCGGCAAAGTGGTGCTCCTGGTGCATCTGCAGCTTCTGGCTGGGCAGCAGCTCGCGCCAGAACAGGCTCTGGGTTTCGATCTGGCTGTCGGTGCCGCCTTTCACGAAAGCGGCCTGGATCGAGCAGCTGTCCGGGTAATTGCCCTTGAAGTGCAGGGTGTCGACCACGATCTGCTCCACCGTGCCGGGGTGGCCCAAGGCGATGATTACCCAATCGTTGCCCGGCGTACGGCGCCGCGCGGTTTCCCAGCCATCGCCCATGTTCACGCCGCGGCCGGGGTTGAGCAGGTTGCTCATGTGGCCGTAATGCTGGTCGGAACACGCCAATGCGCGGCCGCCGTTCAGCGCCGCGGCCAGATCCAGTGGCTCGTCGCCGGCGCCTGACCAATCCACGGCCGGTATGCCATGCACGCGCAGCCGTGCCACTCCACCGTCCGGGTAAATGTTGAAGCGCAGGTGGCTCACCGGTTGTTCATGGCTGATAGCGTGATAGTGGTGGCTGTTGCCTTGCAGTTCTACCGCTGGTAGCACTTCCGCCCAGACGGTGTGCTCATCCGGGTCGCCGCTGGCCAGGTAGCAAGCCTCCAGCGAAGCCGAGGGCGGGAAGTTGCCGGTGAACCACGAGGTATCGATATCCACGCCCTTGAGGGTGCCCGGCACGCCGAGGCGGATCACCGCATGGTCGTACCCTTCGAAGCGCTTGCGACGCGATTCCCAGCCGTCCATCCATTTGCCGTTGTCATCGAACACGCCTTCTTTCCACACCGCCGGGTGCGGCTGGAACAAGCGGTTCACGTCGGCAAACCAGTCATCGCTTACCGAAAGCGCACGGGTGCCGAGGCGGGCATCGGCCAGGTTCAGGTATTTTTCGAAGGGTGCGGCGTAGGCTTTCATGCGGTTGGGCCTTGAACAGTTAGAGGGCGAGAAGGCGGAACAGGGCGATCTTGTTGATCTCGGCCAGGGCGCAGCCGAACTCTACTTCGCGGGTGTGATGAATGCGTGTTTCGAAAGCGGCAAGAATCTGATGCCGGTCGCTGCCCTTCACCGCCATGATAAAGGGGAATCCGAAGCGGGCCTTGTAGGCATCGTTCAGCTCCGTGAAGCGGGCAAACTCCGCCGGCGTGCACAAATGAATGCCCGCGCCAGCCTGTTCGCTGGTGCTGGCGGCGGTAAGTTCGCCGGCCACGGCCGCCTTGCCGGCGAGGTCCGGGTGGGCGTTGATCAGGGCCAGCTGGCGAGCGCTGTCGGCAGCCAGCAGCGTTTCGCTCATTGCCGCATGCACGGCTTCGATGCTGTTCAGCCCTTGGCCTTGCAGGCGGTCCCAGGTATCCGCCGCTACCCATGGGGAATGCTCATAGAGGTCGCCGAACGCCGTGATGAAGGCGTCCCGGTCCAGATCCCCGCAGGGGAGCGTAGTAAAAGCAGTCATGGAGCCACCTGCGGCTGGAAGGGGTGCGTGGCGTGCCAGTGGCGGGCGATGTCCACGCGCCGGGCGAACCACACCCGCTCGTGGCTTTTGGCATAGTCGATGAAGCGACGCAGGGCGGCCAAACGTGCCGGTCGGCCGATCAGCCGGCAATGCAAGCCGATGGAGAGCATTTTTGGCGCCTCGGCGCCTTCCTCGTACAGCACGTCGAAGGCATCCTTCAAATACTGGTAGAACTGATCGCCATTATTGAAGCCCTGTACCTGGGTGAAGCGCATGTCGTTGGTGTCCAGGGTATAGGGGATCACCAGGTGCGGCTTGTCAGCGGGAGAGGTTGGCTCCCAGTAGGGAAGGTCGTCATCGTAGGTGTCCGAATCATACAAAAAGCCACCTTCCTCCATCACCAACCGGCGAGTGTTGGGCCCTGTGCGCCCGGTGTACCAGCCCAGCGGGCGTTCGCCGGTGAGTTCGGTGAGAATGTCGATAGCCTTGAGCAGGTGCTCGCGCTCCTGGGCCTCGTCCATGTACTGGTAGTCGATCCAGCGGTAGCCGTGGCTGCAGATCTCGTGCCCTGCGGCGACCATTGCCCGAATGACGTCAGGGTGGCGTTGCGCGGCCATGGCCACGGCAAATACGGTAAGCGGGATGCCTTGTTGCTCGAACAGGCGGAGGATGCGCCATACCCCCGCGCGGCTGCCGTATTCGTACAACGACTCCATGCTCATGTTGCGCGCGCCCTGCAAGGGCTGCGCGGCGACCATTTCCGAGAGGAACGCTTCGGACTCCTTGTCGCCATGCAACACGTTTCGCTCGCCGCCTTCTTCGTAGTTAAGTACGAAGGACAGCGCAATGCGTGCCTGCCCCGGCCATTGAGGGTGGGGAGGATGTTCCCCGTAGCCGACGAGATTTCGAGGGTAGTGGGCGCTCACGACGGGTTCCTCTGGAGGGGGCGATAGGGGTCAATTGCCAGGGTTTTTCCAGCTCGGGTATCCTGCCTTGGCAGCCCTGTGGTTGCAAGAAACTTGCCCATGTGGTCAGTTTTTTGCAACCCTTGCCTTTACGCCGAGTTTGGCTCACGCAAGGCAAGGCCGCTGCCCTGAAGCGGTGCGCTACCTAACCGAAGGAGGCCCTTATGGGGCGTTTGACCACACATGTACTGGACGCCAGCAGAGGCTGCCCGGCCGTTGGCATACCGGTAAAACTGTACCGGGTGGAAGGCGAGCGGCTGGAGCTGCTGGCCCGGACCGTCACCAACGACGACGGCCGCTGCGACCAGCCGCTGCTGGACGGCCCCACCTATGTCACCGGGGTGTACCAACTTCATTTCGAAGCCGGTGCCTACCATCGAGCCCATGGTGTTGAGTCACCGGGCCAGCCTTTCCTCGATGAAGTAGTGCTGCGCTTTGGCATAAACGCCGAGCAGGCCCACTATCACGTACCGTTGTTGCTGTCGCCCTACAGCTATTCCACCTATCGCGGCAGCTGAGCGCAGCGGTATCTACCACCGCGGCGGCTCAGGCCCTCGCACACTGCGGCTCCTTTCACCCCGGAGCCGCAGCCATGAACGAACTCGATAGCCTGCTTGACGTCATCCCCCTTCCTGAAACCCAGCATCCGATAGCCAACGAACCCCAAGCGCATGCCGCCGCGTTCATCGCCGCGTCGCTCCTGGACGCCGAGGCGCCGGTGGATTGGCTGAACCGGCTGGCCGATACGCTGGAAACGCTGGGGTTGGGCACCGAACAATCCGACGAATTCGACCAAATTTCCCCTTTTATCCGTGCTTATCCCGAGGCATGGCGGGCAGCGCTAACGGCGGCCCAGCGGCAACAGGCCCAGGCGTACGCCGAACTGCTGCCGCTGGGCAGCCAGCCGGACAGCTACCCACGGCAGTGGCTGCTGGACCAATGCCAGGCCCAGGTTGATCGCCTCGTTGCTCGCTTCGGCGAAGAGGCCCCCGGTGATGTCCGGCTTGCCCCCTTTAAATCGGCTCAGTCGCAGCGCCAGTCAGCGTGGCGGCAAGCGCACGGGGTGCTGGCCGGTATCGACGATGCAGCCGCCCTACGCGAACAGGGCGAGGCGATTCAAGGCATCATCCGCCAGGCGATGCTCGCGGAAGTGCAGTTACAGTGTGAAGAAGGGCAATTGCCCACGCAGGTACTGGCCAGGTTCGAACCCCTGCTGGCCACGGGCAGCGCCCCCGTACTTGCCGTGCAATGGCAAGGCGCCGACATCCACCGGGCCTGGATTCTCACCTCGCAGACCGAGTGGGCAGCCAACCTGAGCACCTTGCCTCTGCTGTTGTGGGTGCAAGGGGAGGGCGGGGGTTTGTTCTATACCGAGGCACGGGAGGCGCTTCGAGAGCGGCTGGCGTTCACCTTGGCAGCGCCGTTTGCCACGGTGTTCGGCCCTGTTGCGAGCGAGCGGGAAAGCGACCCCGCTGACCTGGTGCTGACGCCAGTGACGGGTGGGTTGACCGCAGCAGTCGATGCGCTCATCGAGCACTGGGCGCTGCGGCTGGAGGCTGCCGAGCCGGCGCAGGTCGAACAGGTATTGGACGAAGCCCGTAGCGCGCTGGCGGTGCCTGTGGATACCACACGCCAACTGGCGTTGGGCGCAGTCGAGCGGCAATGGCAGGCGGACGCCCTGGCGCACCACCTGCCAGCCTGGCTACTGTCTCGCAGCGCCCAGGAGCGTGAGGCGGCCAGCCATGAGCTTGAGGCTTATCATCAAGCGGCGTCGGAGCTGGAATACTGGCTCAGCGAACAGTTGCCCGAATTCCCTGCCTTCGCCGGGCGCTTGCTGGCCGAGCGCATCGAACGCGACCTGGGTATCGTCATAAACCTCGACGATGCGGTGCTTACCCGGCCGGTCAGCGTGACCTTTCACTGGTTCGGTCCGGGTGCTGTTGTGGAGCCCCCACCAGAAGGGACGTTCCTGCTGCCGCTCGACCCCGAACCCGCCGAAGGCGGCCTTCGATGGATCCCCAGCGATGCCTGGGAAACCATGACCTTGACCCAACTGGCCACCGAAAGCCTGGACGCCTCCGACGAAGCCGAAACCGAACGGCTGAACATGGCCCGCTGGAACGTGGAGGGCCTTTCGGCAGCTTACTTGCTGCGTGTGCTGCCGGCGCTGGACCCGCTCAAGCAGTACGAACAACTGTTACAGGAGCTGCTTGATCCCGCCCTGGCCGAGCGCGCGGACCGGTTGCGCCTGCCTTACGAGCGAGAACTGGTATGCCAGGCCCGGATGGCGCACTGGCAACACCGCTTGAGCGGGGCAGGCATGGCCATGGTGCACACCGCTGTGGCCATTCACCACGCAAGCGACCTTGGCGCGCAAGGCTTGCGCGTGCATTGGCTGGTGATCAACACGGGCGAAGCGCTCGGCCGCACGCTCGAAGGGGGCTGCGCGCTGGTTGCCGATAATGGCGGGCGCACAGTGCTGTGCCTGCCGGGGGCGCCCGCCGGGTATGCGCTGTTGGAGCGTGATTCCCTGGAAGCCGCGATGCGCGCGTTGTGCGACGGCATTCGGATAAACCCCGAAGTCGCTGATTATGTGGCGCATCGGCTGGGCAGCGAGCCGCTACGCGTGTTGTCCTATTTGCGCCAGGCCGCGCAAAGGGGATATGAGGGCTACCTGAGTGCGCCGGCAAGCCTGGACCAAACCCTGGTGGCCGTGCAGTTGCACGATCGCCGCGCGTGGCTTCAAGCCCGCGCGGCCAACCTGGGGCGCAGCCAGCGCCAGGTGCTCGAAGCGCGTAACCTGGCCGCCCATCAGCGCCATCTGGGGTACCTGCGTGCCGGCCTGGCCGTGTTGCCTGGCGTGGGCACGCTTCTGGGCCTTGAAGATATCTATGACAGCAGCCGTGTCGCGGCCGCCGCCTGGCACCAGCAGGACCCGGACGCGCTGGGCGCGGCGGTGCTGGGGGTGGCCGGCGGTGTGCTGGACGTGCTGCTGAGCGCGATACCGGCAGCCAGCACCATGGTCGGCCTGCGCCGGGCGATACGCGCTCACGTGCGGCTGCGGGGTAGTTTGCAGGCAGGCCGATCGGCGTTCGCCGGCTACGAAGCGCCGCTTCGCCTGCGTGATGGCGTGCCGTTGACGGGGCGCGATGCGGGTAGCTGGCGCGTTGGCGGCCAGCAGTATATCTGGCAGGACGGCCGTGCCTATGCTGTGTACCGGCGCCCTGAAGAACACACCCTGCGCCTGCGCGCTACGGCTACACGCCGATACGAAGCCCCGGTGCGCCGCGACGGTGAGCGCTGGGTCATCCATGCCGACGTTGGCCTGCGAGGCGGTGGCGGCAAGCTGACTGATGCTGAGCAGGTATTCGCGACCTGGGGGCCGGGTAGCCTCTATCCGAGGTTCGCCCGCACCACTCGACAACGCGCATTGCAGCGCGGGCGCGAATTGCTCGAGCAGTACCAGTTTCCCACTGAGCGCCATGCCACTGAGTTCGCCTGTGCCTACCTCGCAGACGGTACGGCCCCGGCCTGGGCGCTGCGTTATCGCACCGGCGCGGGCGCCGCGCCCGCGCCGTCCAGCCCGGGGCAGGGGTGGCAAACGGTTCGCTGGACGCTGAGCGAAGGGGACGAAGTAATCCCCGGCGTACTGGGCGGAGAGGTAAGCGTACGCTTCTTCCAGAGCGCCCGGCTGCACAGAAGCGTGCGTTGGGATGGGCACTATTATCCTCTTCTGCCGAGCGAGGGCAGTGTCGGCACCGCGCGATTCATCGCACCCTCCGGCCGGCCCCCCGCGAACCTGCAGGATCTGGACGACCTGATCCGGGAAGGCCGGGGCCCGGTGCGGGTACTGCTGGGCCAGAACCGCTCGCAGCCGCCGCAGGTATTGGGAGGCTATACCGAAACCTTCACCGACCGGCTTGCCCGGCGCTTCCCGGACATGGTCCCCGGTAGCCGGGAATCATGGGCCCAGGCCATTTATCACCACGCCGACCCGCAGGCTCAGAGCCTTACGCAGCGTCGCCTGCTCGCGCTTGAGGGATTGATCGAGGACGCTGTGTCCGACCCGTTGCAGTCGCTCGCGGTACGACGTATTGATCAGTTGGAAGTACCCCTGGTGCGGCGCGATGTGCCCAACCGTTTCGATCAACTGCGCTGGGCGCTGAACCCTGCCGAAGAGCAGGCGATGCGCCGGGCCCTGGCGTTCGACAGCGTTCCCGCAGCACAGGCGGCAATCGGCCACATGATCAGTCGACGGGGCTATCAGGTGCTGCTCGGCCACGCCACCTCCCTACGCTACCTCATGGTGGTACGAAACCCTCGGACCACACGAATCTATATTCTGGTTCAGCATACCGCCACTGGGCCGCTGCAAATGCAAGGCAACAATGGCGTCAACCTGCTGAGCCCCGCCTGGATGGACCTGTTCATCTCAGGCGTCAAAAGCCCCGAGCTTGCCGGGCTGTTGCGCAATGCCAGGGCTGAAAATCGACTGCACCCCTTGTTGGGCGGCGTACTGCTTGACGGGCCGGGGCCTGAGCTGGTGTGGGAGCACATCCGTATGCCCTCTGCGGTCCAGGGTGGCCCCCTGAACGCGCGCAGTTGGCGGGACACCGCTCGGGCGTTGCAGCCTGGGGATCTGGAAACAGCCCCGGGGTCTGGCCTGTATCGTCGCGAAGGCGAGCCTCTGGTTCAAGGCGCCAGAGTGGAGGGGCGCTGGCTACCGCTGTTCCCGGCGCAAGACAGCAACGGCATCATGCTTACGCGCCCCTCGGGGCTCCCCTCACCCTTGACATTCGAGGCGCTGGAGGCCTGCCTGCGAGAGCGTTTCGGGGAGCAACCCTGGCTGGTTTCCAAAAGTGCACTCGAATGGACGGTTCGCCGGCCACTGTTCCTCGGGGCACTGGACCGGCAGGTGAGCCGCGCACGGCCGGGCATCACTCGGCATAGTGCCCTCAATGCCGCCCGGGCGATCTTCGAGCGGGCGCCAGGCCTCGACCATGCCCGCCTGTTGCGGCTTGAACACATAGTGGCCAGCTGGGTAGCCGATAGCAGTATGTTCAACGAGCTCGCCGATCCCTTCCTGATGTTGACCCGCCAGCAACCCGCGGGGCTACAAGGGCTCGGCGGCTGGCAGCTCCCACTGCCGGCAGATGTACCCGGCACGGGCACTGCAGTGGAGGTTGTGTATCTTCAGCCGCTGGAAGCCCACACCCGGAACCTGGTGGCCGCGCTGGCCCGGCCGCGGATGCGGCATCATGCGCCGAACGTGATCGATGACATGCTCACGCGTTATGGCCTGGTGCTCGATCACCGTTTTGGCGGATTCGCTCAATACCGGCAAGTGTCCACCGGCCATGTGTATCTGGTTGCCTTGCAGGTGAGCGAGGGCGCCGTGACCGAGGTAGCGCTGGACGGGGGCACGCGGGTGTTGTCCGACGCCTGGATCGCCCAATGGTATTCACGCCTGGAGGGCACTGCGGCCGAGGTGCTGCAACAGGCCATTGCGCAACGCCGGCTGGTAAGGGTGGTAGCGACCCTGCGCCTGGGCGCAGACATGAACGGGCAGGTAGCGATACAGCGCCTGGCTGATTTCTGATCAGCGCTGGCTGAGCAAGGCCGCCGTGCCAGCCGTGGCGAACAACGCCGCACTGGCACGGTTGAACCACCTCTGGCCGCGGCCGCTGCGCAGGTAACTGCCGGCGCTGCGCGCCAGCAACCCGTAGCCCAGTTTGCAGCACAGGTCCAGCACCGCCCAAGTCACGATCATTACCGCCAACTGCACCCCCATCGGCACCTGGGTACTGATGAACTGTGGCAAAAATGCGGCGAAGAACAGGATGTCCTTGGGGTTGCTTGCGCCCAGGGTGAATGCCCGGCCAAACAGCGAGGCGAAGCCCGCTTGCGCTGAGGTGCTCGACGCCATTCCTGACGCCGGTGCACGTGCCTGGCGCCAGCTCGCCCACGCCAGGTAGAACAGATAAAGCGCGCCGGCCAGCTTCAACGCTCCAAATACGGTGGCCGACGCCGCCAGCAGCGCGCCCAGCCCCAGCGCCGAAGCACTGAGCAGGCACAACGAAGCGCTCACCCCGCCGACAAACGCCGGCCACGCACGGGCAATACCGAGGTTCAGGCTGTTGCTGACCATCAGCAGGGACAGCGGCCCGGGAATGACGATTACCACGAAGGCGGCGGCGGCGAAGAGTAGCCAGGTATCAAGGTTCATGGAGGGCTCCAGAGCGGGAAGGAATTATCGCCTTGCCGCGAACTTTGGCAAGCTGCGGCGCCCGCTCTGGAACAAGGCGGCAGCCACTATCGACGATGCACCACTTCGCCCATGGAGAAGGTTTGCTTGACCACGCGGTCATCCCCCAGCGTCATCAGCACAAAGAGGGTTTCGGCGATATCTCGCGCCTGCGCCAGCCGATACGACAACAGCGGCGTCGCTTTCAGGTCCAGCACCAGGAAATCCGCTTCGTAGCCAGGGCTCAGGCTGCCGATCCGGTCACCCAGCGACAGCGCCCGCGCGCCGCCCAGGGTAGCCAGGTACAAGGATTTGAACGGGCTTAGCCGCGCGCCCTGCATCTGCATCACCTTGTAGGCTTCGTTCAGGGTTTGCAGGATGGAGAAGCTGGTACCGCCGCCCACATCAGTGCCAAGGCCCACTTTTACCTTGTGCTGCTCGGCCATGGGCAGGTTGAACAGCCCGCTGCCCAGGAACAGGTTGGAGGTAGGGCAGAATGCAATGGCCGAGCCGGTTTCGGCCAGGCGCGCGCACTCGGCGTCGCACAGGTGAACCCCATGGGCAAACACCGAGCGCTCGCCCAGCAACTGGTAATGGTCATACACGTCCAGGTAGCCGGCGCGCTCGGGGAACAGCGCCTTCACCCATTCGATTTCTTTGTGGTTTTCGCTCAAATGCGTTTGCAGGTACAGGCCGTCGTGCTCGCGCAGCAAGCGGCCGGCCATGGAAAGTTGTTCGGGCGTGCTGGTGGGCGCGAAGCGCGGCGTCACTGCATAGTGCAAACGGCCTTTGCCATGCCAGCGTTCGATCAAGGCCTTGCTTTGGGTGTAGCTGGTCTCGGCAGTGTCGGTGAGGTAGCTCGGGGCGTTGCGGTCCATCATCACCTTGCCGGCGATCATCCGCAGGTTCAGCCGCTGCGATGCTTCGAACAACGCATCCACAGACTCAGGGTGCACGCTGCCAAACACCAGCGCGGTGGTGGTGCCGTTGCGTAGCAGCTCGGCGAGGAAGCGCGCCGCCACATCGTCGGCGTGGGCCTTGTCCTCGAATTGGCGCTCGCAGGGGAAGGTATAGGTATTGAGCCAGTCCAGCAGTTGCTCGCCGTAGGCGCCGATCATGCCGGTTTGCGGCAGGTGGATATGGGTGTCGACGAAGCCTGGCGTGATCAACGCATTTTCAAAGTGCTCCACCGGAGTGTCGCCGCCCAGGGTGGGCAACAGGTCGGCGGCCTCGCCCATGGCGGTGATTTTTCCGTTTTCCACGACCAGCAGGCCATCGCTGATGTATTGGTACGAGGCGTCGACGCCGATTTCGACAGGGTCGCCCAGGCTGTGCAACAGGCCGGCACGGTAAGCTTTACGGGTTGATGTCATGAAGGGTGCTGTCCTGCAGTGGAAGTACGCCGCGACTGCGGCAGCAACCTGGCAAGGGTTTCCCCGCCCTGGATGCCTTCGCCGAAGCGTGCGTTATAAAGGGAAATGATCTCGGCGGCGACAGAGACTGCAATCTCCATCGGCAGCTTGCCCTTGACCGGCGCCAATCCCACCGGGCAGCGCATGCGCGCCAGCGCTTCGGCGGGAATGCCGCGCTCCCGTAGCCGGTGTTCGAAACGTGCACGCTTGGTTTTCGAACCGATCAGGCCGAACCAGTGGGTGTCGTTGCGGCGCAGGATGGCCTCGCTCAGGGCAAGGTCCAGTTGGTGATCGTGGGTCATCACCAGGCAGTAACTGCCCGGGCGCATGCGGTCTACTTCTTCTAGCGGGTCATCATTGACGATCGCTTCCACCCCCGCGGGCAGCACGGGCGGGAACTCCTGGGCACGGGCGTCTACCCAGCGCACCCGGCACGGCAGGCTGGCCAGCAGCGGCACCAGCGCACGGCCTACATGGCCGGCACCGAATACGGTGATATGGGCCTGGGGCTGGCCCAGCGGTTCGAGCAATACCACGGCCGCGCCGCCACAGCATTGGCCCAGGCTGGCGCCGAGGCTGAAACGCTCCAGGCGGGACTGCCTCGAACCCTCGGCAAGCAGCTCCCTGGCCATGGCCAAGGTTTTGAACTCCAGATTGCCGCCGCCGATGGTGTCGTAGGCCGTGGTGGCGGTGACCACCATTTTCGCCCCGGCGTTGCGCGGTGTAGAACCCCGTTCTTCGATCAAAGTGACCAATACGCAGGGTTCACCAGCGGCATGCAGCTCGGCCAGGGCACTGATCCAGTCGGTCATGGTTCAGGCCTCCGCCGGTTGTCTGGCTGGAACGGGGGAGGGCTGGGCCTCGCGCAGTGCCTGGCAGGCCAACAGTACCCGTTCAGGCGTGGCAGGGGCGTCCAGCGCCGGCTGCACCTGATAGTTCGCCAGGCTGGCCACCGCGTCCTTGATCGCGCACCAGGCGCTGATACTCAGCATGAACGGCGGCTCGCCCACGGCCTTGGAGTGGAATACCGTGTCTTCGGGGTTCTTGCGGTTTTCTACCAGGTGCACGTTGAAGGCTTCTGGTGCGTCGGCCACGGTAGGAATCTTGTAACTGGCCGGCCCGTTGGTGAGCAGGCGGCCTTTGTCGCTCCATACCAGCTCTTCGCAGGTCAGCCAGCCCAGGCCCTGGATAAAGCCGCCTTCCACCTGGCCAATGTCGATGGCCGGGTTCAGCGAGGCCCCTACGTCGTGAAGGATGTCCACCCGCGAGAGCTTGTATTCGCCAGTCAATACATCCACCAGCACTTCACTGCACGCTACCCCAAAGGCGAAGTAGTAGAACGGCCGGCCTTTGGCCAAGGAACGGTCATAGAAGATTTTCGGGGTTTTGTAGAAGCCGGTGCTCGACAGCGACACCTGGTTGAAATACGCCAGTTGCACCAAGGCCTCGAAGGTCATCAGCTGTTCGCGCACCTGCACCATGCCATTGCTGAACACCACATCCTCGGCGCTCACTCGCCAATGGGCGGCGGCAAAATCCACCAACCGTTGGCGCAGGATAAGCGCGGCATTCTGTGCCGCCTTGCCATTGAGGTCGGCGCCGCTGGACGCTGCCGTGGGCGAGGTATTCGGCACCTTGCCGGTATGGGTAGCCGTGATTTCTATACGGCTGATGTCCACCTGGAACACCTCGGCGACCACCTGGGCGACCTTGGTATTGAGGCCCTGGCCCATTTCGGTGCCGCCGTGATTCAGTTGGAGGCTGCCGTCGGTGTAGATATGCAACAGCGCGCCGGCCTGGTTGAGGAAGCTGGCGGTGAACGATATACCGAATTTCACGGGTGTGAGCGCCAGGCCTTTCTTCAGTACCGGGCTGTGGGCATTGAATGCGGTGATGGCCTCGCGGCGGTTGGCGTAATCGGCTCGGGCTTCGAGGTCGGCGGTCATTTCCTCGATCAGGTTGTGCTCCACCGTCTGGTAATAGTGGGTCACGTTGCGGTCGTGCTTGCCATAGTAGTTAGCCTTGCGCACGGCCAGTGGGTCCAGCTGCAAATGCCGGGCGATGCGGTCCATCACTTCCTCGATGGCCACCATGCCCTGAGGGCCGCCAAAACCACGGTAGGCCGTATTGGACGCCGTATGGGTCTTGCACCGATGGCCGTTGATGGTGGCGTCGCCCAGGTAATAGGCGTTGTCGGCATGGAACATGGCCCGGTCGACGATAGAAGCGGAAAGGTCCGGGGAATAGCCGCAGTTGCCGGCCAGGTCCATGGCGATACCGCGCAGGCGGCCGGTATCGTCGAAGCCGACGTCGTATTCCACATAGAAGGGGTGGCGCTTGCCCGTCATGGCCATGTCATCGCCGCGCAGCAGCCGCATCTTGGTGGGTTGGCCGGTAAGGCGCGCAATGATCGCGCACAAGCAGGCCGGGCCGGCAGCCTGGGTTTCCTTGCCGCCAAAGCCACCACCCATGCGGCGCATGTCCACCACCACCTTGGCCATCGGCACGCCCAACACTTCGGCCACCAGTTTCTGCACCTCGGTAGGGTTTTGCGTGGACGAATACACCAGCATGCTGCCGTCTTCGCCCGGCATCACCGAGGCCACCTGGGTTTCCAGGTAAAAGTGTTCCTGGCCACCAATGTGCAGCGTGCCTTGCAGGCGATGGGGCGCGGTGGCTAGCGCCGTGGCGCTGTCGCCGCGTTGGTGAGTGTGGCTGTCTAGCACAAAGTGTCGCTTGCGCAGGGCCTCCACGACGTCCAGTACCGGCTCAAGCTCCTCATATTCGATGATGGCAGCCATGGCCGCGCGGCGGGCGGTTTCCAGGTCGCAGGCGGCCACTGCCAGCACTGGCTGGCCCACGTATTCCACCTTGTCGATGGCCAGCAGCGGGTCGCCTGGTACCAGCGGGCCGATGTCCTTGAGGGCCGGCAGGTCTTCATGGGTGATGACCAGCCGCACGCCGGGGATCGCCAGGCAGGGCGAGGTATCCACCTTCACCAATCGGGCATGGGCGCGCTCCGACAGCCGTGCATACACATGCAGCTGGTTGGGAAATTCCAGGCGGTCGTCGATGTACTGGGCTTCGCCGCTCACGTGCTTTTCAGCGCTTTCATGGCGCACGCTGCGGCCAACGCCGGTAGCGATGCCCTGGCGGAACGCCTCGGCCAGCTGTTGCTCGGTCAATGCGTGAGTGTGGGAATCAGACATGAGCGGCCACCCGGGTCGGAAGGTCAGGTGTATGGGTTTCGATCAGGCATTTACGAAGAAGGTTCTGGGCCACCAGCAAGCGGTACTCGCTGCTGGCGCGCAGGTCGCTGAGGGGGGTGAAGTCTTCGGCGAGGGCCTGGCAGGCTGCTTCGACGCTGGCAGTGGTCCACGGCTGGCCCTGTAGGGCGGCTTCGCACGCGTATGCACGTTTTGGAATAGCGGCCATCCCGCCGTAAGCGATACGGGCGCCGGTCACCTGGCCGTGCTCCACAGTGAGATTGAAGGCCGCGCACACGGCCGAGATGTCGTCGTCCAGGCGCTTGGACACTTTGTAGGCGCGGAACCAGGCGCCCGTAGCCGGGCGCGGCACCTTCACCGCCTCGATAAACTCGCCGGGCTGGCGGGCCGTGATGCGATAGTCCAGATAAAAGTCCTCCAGCGGCAACTCCCGTTGCGCGTCGCCATGGCGCAACAGTAGCGAAGCGCCCAGCGCCAGCAGCAGCGGCGGTGCGTCCCCGATGGGGGAGGCGTTGCCAATGTTGCCCCCCAGCGTGCCCTGGTTGCGTACCTGCAATGAGGCAAAACGGTGCAACAGCGCGCCGAAGTCCGGGTAATCCTCGGCCAGGGCAGCGTAACAGTCGGTAAGCGGTGTAGCGGCGCCAAGTGTCAGCGCGTGTTCGGTCGCAGCAATCTGCCGCAGCTCAGGCACCTGGCCCAGGTAGATCATCGAGGTCAACGGGCGGTGTTGCTGGGTCACCTCCAGCGCCAGGTCGGTACCACCGGCCAATAGCCGGGCTTGCGGCTCGGCGGCGTAAGTTTGGGCGAGGCTGGCCAGGCTGGTAGGGATCCGGCAGTGGCCAGCGGGGCTCGTCAACGCCCCCGGCCCTTTGGCAGCAATCGCCTGTAGCTGGGCAATAGTGGCGGCTTCACGGGTATCGAAGCTGTCTTCGACGGGTGCTGCGCACGCCTGGGCGGCGGCTTCCACGATAGGGCGGTAGCCCGTGCACCGACACAGGTTACCGCCCAGTGCTTCATGAATGGCCGGCGTGTCGGCGTTGGGGGAGTTTTTCTGAAGGGCGAAGAGGCTCATCACAAAGCCCGGCGTGCAGAAGCCGCATTGGGAGCCGTGGCAGTCCACCATGGCCTGCTGAACGCTGTGCAGTTGCCCTTGCTGCTTGAGGTCTTCCACGGTGATCAGCTGTTTGCCATGCAGGGTAGCAATGAACGTGAGGCAGGCATTCACGCTGCGGTAGCGCAGGGCCTGCGTGCCGTCTGCCTGGGCCGCCAGTTCGCCCAGCACCACGGTGCAGGCGCCGCAATCACCACTGCCACAGCCTTCCTTGGTGCCGCGCCGGTTGCGCCGTTCGCGCAGGTATTGCAGCACGGTGAGGTTGGGGTCCAGGTGCTCTTCGGAACACAGCTGGTGGTCAAGCAGGAACTGGATCACGGGCGACCTCGCAAGCTGTGGCGGTATTCGTAAGGGCTCGGCGAATGTAGTAGCGGGTTGACCGGAAGGTCAATAATTTTCTGACCTTTAAGTCAGGTTCGACGGCCTGAAGGAGATCAAGCGTATTTCGTGCCAGTTCGCCCGCTTCAGCCGACCATTATTTGCTATACAATCGCCGACTTGCGCATTTCCCGGACCCGCAGAGACCATCATGACGTTCAAGGCCTCGGACAGCCTCGCCGAGCAGATTGCCCGCCACCTGGCCGACCGCATCGTGCGCGGCGAGCTGCGCCCCGGCGAACGCATTCAGGAGCAGAAAGTGACACAGGCGCTGGACGTGAGCCGTGGCTCGGTGCGCGAAGCGTTGCTGATCCTCGAGCGGCGGCACCTGGTGGTGATCCTGGCGCGGCGCGGCGCCCACGTGAGCGAGCTCAACGCTCACCATGTACGCAGCCTGTGCACCCTCATGGGTGAGCTGTACATCCTGCTGGGCTATGCGGTGGCCGAGCATTGGCGCACCGAAGCCGACCTCGCACCCTTCCTGGCGCTGCAACAGCGGTTGCGGGCCAGCGCCGAGGCCAATGCCATCCAGGCCTTTGTTGACGATAGCTTCAATGTGATGCGCGCGGCGTATCCGTTCGCCAACAACCCTTACTTGCGCGAAACGGTCGAGAACCTCCAACCGGCCATGAACCGCAACTACTACCTGGCCCTGGAACAGCGCAAGGCCGTGATGGCCGATTACCTGGAGCTGTTCGATGGCCTGCTGACCGCAGTGCGTGCCCGTGACCAGGCGAGCATTCGGCGCCAGCTGCAGGCGTACTGCGAGCTGAGCTGCCAATTGGTGCTGGCCGCCCTGGGCCCGGCCTGACATGCGCCTCAAGTGCATCCGCCTGGCGGGGTTCAAGTCCTTCGTAGACCCCACCACGGTCAACTTCCCCAGCAACATGGCGGCAGTGGTAGGCCCCAATGGCTGCGGAAAGTCCAACATCATCGACGCGGTGCGCTGGGTAATGGGCGAAAGCTCTGCGAAAAACCTGCGTGGCGAGTCCATGACGGACGTGATCTTCAACGGCTCCACCAGCCGCAAGCCTGTCAGCCAGGCCAGCATCGAGCTGGTGTTCGATAACGCCGAAACCACGTTGATCGGCGAATACGCCGCCTATGCCGAGATTTCCATCCGCCGCAAGGTCACCCGCGACGGCCAGAACACCTATTACCTGAACGGCACCAAATGCCGCCGGCGGGACATTACCGACATCTTCCTGGGCACGGGCCTTGGTGCACGCAGCTATTCGATCATCGAACAGGGCATGATTTCGCGGCTGATCGAGGCGCGGCCCGAGGAGCTGCGTAACTTCATCGAGGAAGCCGCTGGCATTTCCAAGTACAAGGAGCGCCGGCGCGAAACCGAAAGCCGCATCCGCCGTACCCAGGAAAACCTCGAGCGCCTCACCGACCTTCGCGAGGAGCTGGACCGCCAGTTGGAGCGCTTGCACCGCCAGGCCCAGGCCGCAGAGAAGTACCAGGAATACAAGGCCGAGGAGCGCCAGCTAAAAGCCCAGCTGTCGGCCCTGCGCTGGCGTGCCCTGGACGAACTGGTAGCCCAGCGCGAGAGCATTATCGGTGAGCAGGAAGTGGGCTTCGAGGCGTTGGTGGCCGACCAGCGCAGCGCCGACGCCAGCATCGAACGGCTGCGGGACGGCCACCACGAGCTCTCCGAGCGCTTCAATCAGGTGCAGGCACGCTTCTATTCCGTGGGCGGCGATATCGCACGGGTAGAGCAGAGCATCCAGCATGGCCAGCAACGGCTGCGCCAGTTGCACGATGACCTGCGCGAAGCCGAGCGTGCCCGCCAGGAGACCGACTCCCATCTGGGCCACGACCAGACGCTGCTCGCCACCCTGGGCGAAGAACTGGACATGCTGGAGCCCGAACAAGCCATTGCCGCCGCTGCCGCCGAAGAAAGCGCTGCGGCGCTGGAGGCCGCAGAAGCCGCCATGCAAGCCTGGCAGGAACAATGGGACGCTTTCAACACCCGCTCCGCCGAGCCACGCCGCCAGGCCGAAGTGCAACAGGCGCGTTTGCAACAACTGGAGCAAAGCCTCGAGCGCCTGGCCGAGCGCCAGCGCCGGTTGGCCGAGGAACTTGCAAGCCTGGCGGCCAACCCTGAAGACGCGGCCATCGTGGAGCTGAACGAGCAACTGGCCGCCGCCGAAATGCTCATGGAGGAGTTGCAGGCCGAGGAGCAACAGCAAGCCGAACAGTTGGAAGCCTTGCGTGAAGAACTGCACACCCTCGGCCAGCAGCAACAGGCCGGGCAGGGCGAGCTGCAACGCCTGGGCGGCCGGCTGGCCTCGCTGGAAGCACTGCAACAGGCCGCACTGAACCCGGCCGGCGGCGTGAGCGACTGGCTGCGCGACCAGGGCCTGCAAACGCAACCGCGCCTGGCTGAAGGCTTACGGGTGGAGGCAGGCTGGGAGCAGGCCGTGGAAGCGGTGCTGGGCGCCGACTTGCAGGCCGTATTGCTCGACGACCTGGCGTCCGATGGCTTGCCCACGTTCGATGGCGGCGAGCTGCGGCTTGCCCAGGCGGTACCCACGCCCGCCTTGGCCGGCAGCCTGCTGGAAAAAGTAAGCGGCCCGGTGGACCTCTCCGCCTGGCTGGGCCAGGTACGCCCGGTGGATAGCCTCGACGCCGCGCTTGCACTGCGTGGCAGCCTGGCGCCGGGTGAAAGCCTGGCCACCCGTGACGGTTATTGGGTAGGCCGGCATTTCCTTCGCGTCAGCCGCGGCAATGATGCTCAGGGCGGTGTGCTGGCCCGTGCTCATGAACTGGAAACGCTGCACGCCACCCGCGAAGCTGCTGAAGCGGTGCAAGCCGAGCTGGAACACCGGCTGAGCGAGGCGCGCCAGGCGCAGCAGGATGCCGAGCAGGCCCGGGAGCAAGTGCGCCGCAGGCTCCAGGAGGAAGCCCGGCAACTGGGTGAACTCAAGGCGCGGCGCTCTGCCAGCCAGGCGCGCGCCGAGCAACTGGCCTTGCGCCGCCGCCGGCTCGACGAGGAAACCACCGAGCTGGCCGAGCAGCGCGCCATGGAAACCGAAGCCATCGGCGAATGCCGCCTGCTGTTGCAGGAAGCGCTGGATGCCATGGCCGAAGACACTGGCCAGCGCGACACCTTGGCAGCCGCGCGGGAAAGCCTGCGCGAACGCCTCGATCAGGTGCGCCACGAAGCCCGCCAGCACAAAGACAGCGCACATCAATTGGCGCTGCGGCTGGGCTCACTGCGAGCGCAGCACAACTCTACGCGGCAGGCATTGGAACGGTTGGAGCTGCAATCGGCCAGGCTGGTCGAGCGGCAGGAACAACTGAGCCTCAACCTGGAGGAGGGCGAGGCACCGCTCGAAGAGTTTCGCCTTACCCTTGAAGGCTTGCTGGAGCAACGCCTGGCTGCAGACGAGGACATGCGCACCGCTCGCGCCGCGCTTGACGACGCCGACCGCGAGCTGCGCGACGCGGAAAAACGCCGCACCCAGGCCGAGCAACAGTCCCAATTGCTGCGTGGGCAAATGGAGCAGCACCGGCTTGAGTGGCAAGGCCTGAGCGTGCGCCGCAAGGCCTTGCAGGAACAGCTTCATGCGGACGGCTACGACCTGCACGGTGTGTTGCAAACCCTGGCGGCCGACGCCACCGAGGCTGCCGCCGAAGAAGCGCTGCAACTGCTGGATGCGCGTATCAATCGCCTGGGCGCGATCAACCTGGCGGCCATCGAGGAGTATCGCCAGCAGTCCGAGCGCAAGCGTTACCTGGACGCTCAGGACGCAGACCTGGTCGAAGCCCTGGCCACGCTGGAAAGTGTGATCGGCAAGATCGACCGCGAAACCCGTAACCGCTTCAAAGACACTTTCGACCAGATCAATAACGGCCTGCAGGCGTTGTTTCCAAAGGTATTTGGCGGCGGTAGCGCTTATTTGGAACTGACCGGCGAAGATTTACTCGATACAGGGGTCACAATCATGGCCCGGCCGCCCGGCAAGAAGAACAGCACCATTCACTTGCTGTCCGGCGGGGAAAAAGCCCTGACGGCGTTGGCGCTTGTGTTTTCGATCTTCCAGCTCAATCCGGCGCCGTTTTGCATGCTGGATGAAGTGGATGCGCCGCTGGATGACGCCAACGTAGGACGTTACGCCCGCCTGGTGAAGGAAATGTCGCAGACCGTGCAGTTCATTTACATCACCCACAACAAGATCGCCATGGAGATGGCCGATCAGCTGATGGGCGTAACCATGCATGAGCCGGGCTGCTCAAGGCTGGTGGCGGTAGACGTGGAAGAGGCATTGGCAATGGTCGATGCCTGAGGCAAGCGGCGAGCGTTGGAGCTAAAACACATGACGCGGACGGTGTAAAGTTGCCTTTGGTCGTGCTAGTTTATTGTTCATATTTTTGTACACGTGGCAAAAACACCAACCAGAACATAGGCTTGGGGCTACGTTTTAAAGGGTTTTTTACCTAACCCATTTTTGACATCTTTTTTGAGGCACAGGACTTCATGGAAATCGGTCTGCGCGAGTGGCTGATCGTCATCGGCATCATCGTGATTGCCGGCATTCTTTTCGACGGCTGGCGCCGCATGCGCGGCGGCAAGGGCAAGCTTAAGTTCAGGCTGGATCGTAGTTTCTCCAACCTGCCGGATGAAGAGGGGCCAACTGAAGTACTGGGCCCGCCTCGGGTACTTGATACCCACCAGGAACCGCAACTGGACGAAACCGACCTGCCGTCGATGACCGCGCCCAGCCGCGAATCGCGCCGACGCAAGCCGCAGGAAGCGCCGCGGGTAACCGAGCTGGCGGTAGACGAACCGCGGATGAACGCCCGCGAAGACTTCGGCCTCGATGACGCCGAGGGCTTCGGCGAAGAGCCGGCGCCCGTGGAAGAAGTGCTGGTGATCAACGTGATTTCCCGCGACCCGAACGGCTTCAAGGGCCCTGCGCTGTTGCAGAACATCCTTGAAAGCGGCCTGCGCTTTGGTGACATGGACATCTTCCACCGCCACGAAAGCATGGCCGGCAACGGTGAGGTGCTGTTCTCCATGGCCAACGCGGTGAAGCCTGGCGTGTTCGACCTGGACGACATCGACCACTTCACCACCCGCGCCGTGAGCTTCTTCCTGGGGCTGCCGGGCCCGCGCCATCCCAAGCCTGCCTTCGAGGTGATGGTGGCTGCCGCGCGCAAGCTGGCCCACGAACTGGACGGCGAGCTCAAGGATGACCAGCGCAGCGTACTCACCGCGCAAACCATCGAGCACTACCGCCAGCGCATCGTGGAGTTCGAGCGCCGCGCGCTCACCCAGAAGCGCTGACCCGCGCTATGGTTGAAAAGCCAGACTCGCCCTGCGGCGGGCTGGCTTTTTTGGTTTTTACCCCTTTCGTTTAACCGCGAGCGCACTTGTGCCGCTCGCGCAGGCCGGACCCTTTGCCCATGACCACTGCCCAGACTCGAATCCTTGAACTGCGCGCCGAACTGGACGAGCACAACTACCGCTACTATGTGCTGGACGAGCCGAGCGTGCCCGACGCTGAGTACGACCGGCTGTTCCGGGAGCTTCAGGCGCTGGAGGCAGACAACCCCACGCTGATCACGCCAGATTCACCCACCCAGCGGGTAGGCGGCAGCGCGCAAACGGCCTTCAGCCAGATCCGCCACGAAATCCCCATGCTCAGCCTGGGCAACGCCTTCGCTGAAACGGACCTGCTGGACTTCGACCGGCGCGTGGCCGAAGGCCTGGATGCCGGCAAGGGGCAAGTGATCGAGTACAGCTGCGAGCCCAAGCTGGACGGCTTGGCAGTGAGCCTGCTGTACGTGGACGGGCAGTTGCAGCGAGGCGCCACCCGCGGCGATGGCACCACCGGCGAGGACATCAGCGCCAACGTGCGCACCGTGCGCAACATCCCGCTCAAACTCAAGGGCAGCGGCTGGCCGGCCACGCTGGAAGTGCGCGGCGAGGTGTACATGACCAAGGCGGGCTTCGAGCGCTTGAACGCTGCCCAGGCCGAGGCGGGCGGCAAGACCTTCGCCAACCCGCGAAACGCCGCCGCCGGCAGCCTGCGCCAGCTGGATTCGCGCATCACCGCCAGCCGCCCGCTGGAGTTCTGCTGCTACGGTATCGGCCAGGTCAGCCATGACATTGCCGATACCCACATCGGCAACCTCAAGCAGTTGCAGCAATGGGGCCTGCCCATCAGCCACGAGCTGAAGCTGGCCAAGGGGCCGCAGGAATGCCTGGCGTACTACCACAGCATCGGTGAGCGCCGTAACGCGCTCGCCTACGAAATCGACGGTGTAGTGTTCAAGGTCAACAGCCTTGCGGCGCAGCGCGAGCTGGGCTTCCGTTCCCGTGAACCGCGCTGGGCCATTGCGCATAAATTCCCCGCCATGGAAGAGCTCACCGAACTGCTGGGCGTGGAATTTCAGGTGGGGCGCACGGGTGCGGTCACGCCGGTTGCCCGGCTCAAGCCGGTGAAGGTCGCGGGCGTGACCGTGGCCAACGCTACTCTGCATAACATGGACGAAGTGGCCCGGCTGGGTGTGATGATCGGCGACACAGTGATCATCCGTCGCGCCGGGGACGTGATCCCGCAGGTGATGCAAGTGGTACTGGAGCGCCGCCCGGCCGATGCGCAGCCCGTGGCCGTGCCCACTCACTGCCCGGTATGCGGCTCGGAGGTGGAGCGCACTCAGCTGATCAAACGCAGCAAGGGCAAGCAGGTAGTGACCGAAGGCGCGGTGTACCGCTGTGTGGGCCGGCTGGCCTGTGCCGCGCAGCTCAAGCAGGCGATCATCCACTTTGTGTCCCGGCGTGCCATGGACATCGACGGCCTGGGCGACAAGATCGTCGAGCAGTTGGTGGATACCGGCCTGGTGCGCTCGCCGGCCGACCTGTACCAGCTCACCCAGGAACAGGTACTTGGCCTGGAAGGCTTCGCTGAAATCTCCAGCCGCAACCTGATCGCCGCCATCGACGCCAGCCGCAAGCCCTCGCTGGCACGGTTTATCTTCGCCTTGGGCATCCCCGATGTAGGCGAGGAAACCGCCAAGGTGCTGGCCCGTTCGCTGGGCAGCCTTGAGCGGATCATGGCCGCGCTTCCCCTCGTGCTCACCTATCTGCCAGACATCGGCAGCGAAGTTGCCTACGAAATCGGCCACTTCTTCGAAGAGGAACACAACCGCACCGTCATCGCCCAACTGCTGGAGCGCGGCGTGGCGCTGCAGGACGAAGGCGAGCTGCATGCCGAGTATGCGGCGGCTACGACTTTCGATGGCCTGGTGGCCAAGCTGGAGATCCCCTACGTAGGCCCAGGGGCGGCGCAGAAGCTGGCCGAGCGCTTCGGTTCGCTGCAGGCCCTGGCTGAGGCAGACTGGCTCGACTTGCGGCAAACCGTGAACGAACGCGCCGCCGAAGCCCTGCGCACCTACTTCGCCGACCCCGCCCGGCGTGAGGCTGCCTTGGCAGTGGAGGCGCAACTACGAGATTTCGGCATGCATTGGAGCAGCGCCAAACGCACCGTGGAAGGGCTGCCCCTGGCGGGGCAAACCTGGGTGCTCACCGGCACGCTGGAAAGCATGAGCCGCGACGAAGCCAAGGAAAAGCTCGAAGCATTGGGCGCCAAAGTGGCGGGTTCGGTGTCTGCGAAAACCCACACCGTGGTGGCAGGGCCGGGGGCGGGGAGCAAACTGGCCAAGGCGCAGCAGTTGGGGGTGGCCGTGATGGACGAAGCCCAGCTGTTGGCCTTCCTGGCCGGTTAGTACGGCGAAACGGGCTGGGCGCTGGGCAACCAACGGTAACCCCAGCGGAACCCTGCCCGCGGTTTCGTATCCACTCTGGCGTAGCCCACTGGAAGCGCGCCATGTACCGTTATTTCGAAAACATTTCATCCCGCATCGCCACCCCCTCCGAGCAGGGCGCGCGTCACAGCAGCGTTTGGGATTGCCAATGCGGGCAGTCAATCTTTTTCAACAACAGCCTGTGCCTGGCGTGCGAGCACGCGCTGGGCTACCTGCCAGGGTTCAATGTCGTTTCCTCGCTTGGCGAAGCCGAACAAACCGGTACCTGGTACCTGGACGCCGCGCCTGAAGCAGGCCCGGTGCGCCGCTGCGCCAACCTTGATACCCCAGCGGCGTGCAACTGGCTGATCCCGGCCAGCGACCCCAACCCGCTGTGCGCCGCCTGCCGGCTCAACCGCACCATTCCCGACCTGTCCATCCCGGAAAACCACGAGCACTGGCGCAAGGTCGAGGCGGCCAAGCGCCGGCTGGTGGCACAGCTGATCAACCTGGGCCTGAAGGTGATTCCCAAGACCGAAGACGACGCCCGCGGGCTGTGCTTTGACTTCGTGGGCACAGCGATAGATGGCACCGCACCTACCACCGGGCATGCGAACGGGCTGATCACGTTGGATATCAGCGAAGCGGATGACGCCCACCGTGAGCAGGTACGTCAGCAGATGCACGAGCCCTATCGCACGTTGCTCGGCCATTTCCGCCACGAAGTGGGCCATTACTACTGGGACAGGCTGATCGCTGGAACGCCGTGGCTGGAGAAGTTTCGAGCGGTGTTCGGCGATGAGCAGGCCGACTACGGCCAGGCCTTGAGCCGCCACTACGAGCAAGGCCCGCCCGCCGGCTGGGAAGAGC
The DNA here is from genome assembly GCF_058145875.1 of Pseudomonas sp. 3MAES_34.3B. Taxonomy (NCBI): domain Bacteria; kingdom Pseudomonadati; phylum Pseudomonadota; class Gammaproteobacteria; order Pseudomonadales; family Pseudomonadaceae; genus Pseudomonas; species Pseudomonas sp. 3MAES_34.3B. The sequence continues at coordinate 1,413,892 of NZ_CM176960.1, forward strand.
GGCATGTGAGCAGCTACGCCACCATGCACCCTTGGGAGGACTGGGCCGAAACCTGGGCGCACTACCTGCACATGATGGATGCGGTGGATACGGCGCTGGGCTTTGGCATGAGCGCGCGGCGCATGGAGCTGACCTACCCGCGCTTCCCACTGCAAACCCTGTACGACCCTACTCACGAGAGCGGTGCGGCGTTTCTCGCATTCGTGAACAACTGGATCGAATTGGCGGGCATGCTCAACGAGCTGTCCCGTGCCATGGGCCAGCCGGACTTCTACCCGTTCGTGTTGCCACCGGCGGTAATCGCCAAACTGCATTTCATTCATCTGGTGATACAGGACGCCGGTGGCCGGGCCGACGACGTGCTGCAGGTGGAGGCAACGCCAACGGCTTGAGTTGACGGCTTTTTTTGCCGTGGCGGTTGTATCTCACCGCCACATCGGTACAATGGCCCCCGCTTACCGGGCAACCCGGCAAGCGTGCGTTATGGCGACCCCATCGGTCCCCCCGCAACGATTACCCGTTAACCTGGTCAGGCCCGGAAGGGAGCAGCCACAGCGGGAACATTGTGTGCCGGGGTGTGGCTGGTGGGGTTGCCACCTTACTTATCGTTCCCCTCCCTGTTTATTCCTGACTTGCGCTTCGGCAGCCAAGCCCGACCTTTCGGCCGGACCTCTCGTGGCTACAGATAACTGAGCGTGAACCCCAGGTAGGCATCGGCGTTGCCCGGCGTAACTTCGCCCGGTGTCCCGGTCTGGTAGAACCTCACCAGGAAGGGTAATTGCGTCGAGCCGCCCCCCGGAAGGCGCTGCATCTGTACTATACGGTTGAGCGGCATCGGTGTGCCGTCGCCGCGCAACACCTGCACACCTATGCCTGCGGCAGTCGATGCGGGTGTGAGCGAGAATATTCCATTAGCCCCATCCACCGGGTAAGAGCCCCGTTGGGGGTCGAACTGCAGGTAGATATCCGTGCTCCCGTTAGTGGGGTCGTCCGCGCAGTTCTCCAGTTCCAGTACGAATGGCACTTCCGTGGTCGTGGTGCCCGGTGCGGTAAAGTGGCTGCGGTTCCAGTTCCCCAATTCCACATAAGAGGGGGTGCTGGCGCCTACGTCACATTGAGCCTGGATCACCGTCCCGGTGACGGCATACGTGAGCGTCAGGCCGATATCGGAGAACGAACCCGTATACAGCACGTGTGGGAGCACTTGATGCACGCCCGGCGCGATCGGGCCGGTCTTTACCAGTGTGAGGTATGCATGGCCGCCGGAATATGCCCATCTGAACGCATCGCTGGACCAATGCATGACTGCGGCGAAGGGTGGGATCGGCGGCAAGCCGTCCACGGGGGTGAAAACGCTGTACTGCGCCGGGCCGTTGAACGGCAGCCCATATTCGATCTGTACGGCGATGCCTGGAACGTTCGTGGCCAGTAGCCGCTGCGGCAGATAGGGCGGGGCATTCACCGGAGGGGGCGGCACCAGCGCGGCCGTGGTGGTGGTTTCGAAGGTTATGGGGGGAGAACTGCCGTGCCTGTTCGCACACTCCACTTCGCCATTGGTTTGATAATCGCCTTTTTCGGCGCGGGCCTGGCCGATTACCGCTCCGGGCGGAGCATCGCGGGCGACGAAGGCAACGCCGAAGTCTCGAACGAACGGCATGGGCCCGCTGCCGTTGCTCCAATAGCAGCCGTGATCGGGCAAGCGGGTAACAGGCGAACGGGCATGGCTGGGCGCAGCCGCTGTCGCCAGCGCTGCGCCCAATAGTATCAAGCATGTGTTTTTCATCGTCGGTGTTGAAACCTGAAGTGGCAGGGTCACAAGGGTAAGTCGCAGGTCACGCGCTGCTGCCGGAAGCCGTCGCGTTCTGGCCAAGCTGCGGGGGTAAGGGCCAAGGTGCAGGGGCGTTCTCCGCTTTCCCGGGCCAGCGTCAGGGTTTGCCGATCGAGGGAGGTGGCCAGTAGCAATTGGCCCCCTTGGCCCACCATGCCAAGCACGTCTCCGTTCGCTGCTACGGCTTCGGTTCCGAAGGGCAGTGGGGCGCCAGCCCGGTCCACTACCTGCAGAATGAGGCGGTTGACCTTACGCGCCTCGAAAGCCGCGCGGACGATAGCGCCCCGGCGCGGGACCACCTGTTGAGCACCGTTCTCGATCTCCACATCCGGGCCCAATTGGCCGGTATCCAGGGTGACCGTGTTAACTCGATACGGCCGCAGGTACGGCACTACGCTATAACCGTCGGCGTTGGTGAGGGTGCGCCCGCTGTTCGCCACGCCAACGCCCTCGATGCCGGGTACGTGTACCAGCGCCATGGTGTCTCCGGCCATGGAGCCCAGCACGATGCCGTCCCGATGGGCCACCAGCGAACCCGAAGCACTGGCCGAAAGGCTGCGGTAATCCTGGCCTGCGCTGTAGCCCAGGCTGTAACTGCCCCATTGGCCTTGGTAGCCAACAGTGGCTGCGGCGTTGGTGGGCGCCTGACCGGATTGAGCGAGCGAGGCGCTGTAGTTCAAGCCACGTTCCTGGTCGAGCGTGCTGAAGGTTGCGCGCCGGGACCATTGGTTCTGGCTGCGTAACCCATCGAGAGACACCGTGGACCAGTTGCCGAAGTCCAAGGGGATAGACACCGCCACGCCAAACTGGCGGTCATTATGGGCTTGGCCGCTGTAATGGGTGAGGGACTGAGTCGCGTAGGCGCTGTATTGAACCGAGCGGTGCGAGGTACTCACACTGAAGTGGAACTGCCGCCGGCTCGGGCGATCGCCCCAATAGTCCTCTTGGGAGAGGGTGAGTGCAGTGGAAGTGCTGCGGCCCAGCGGCTGATTGAGCGAGGCCTCGAAGCGGCTGCGTCGGTTGCCGCTGAATCCCGCGTAGCGGCTGTGTTCGTACACGGCTTCGTTGAAGTCCCGATAGTTTTCCGTGGAATAGCGATAGCCGGCGAAGCGCAGGTAGGTGCGGGTGGGGAACGCCTTGCCGTAGCGCACCGCATAGCTTTGGCCATGGAGCCCATCGCCCGTGGCGCTTTGGCTGCGCGACAGGGTAACGTCTGCCGCCAACGCCCCCCATCGGCCCAGGTCTCGCGCTGCGCCAAGGGTGCCTGCCTGGTAGAAATCGGCGTGGCGCACGCCCCCATAGAGTGTTGTGTTCCAGGCCAGCCCCCGGGCGAGGCTGGCTTGTGCCAGCAGCGGTTGGCCCAGCGCGGTGTAGGAGGGGTTATAGCGACCAACCGATCCTTCGTAACGCCATGTGCCTTGGCGCAACAGGTTGCCGAGCGTGGCATAAGGTTGAGTGAAGCGCCGGACTTGGCCGTCGGCCTCGGTAACGATGATTTCCAGTTCACCATTGCCCGATATTGCCAGATCATCCAACGTGAACGGCCCCGCGCTCACATAACTGTTGTACACGGTATAGCCGTTCTGGCGCACCTCTACCTTGGCTCGGCTGAGGGCAACGCCCCTTATGACTGGGGCGTAGGCCTGCAAACTGTCGGGCAACATGCCCAGGTCGCTGGCCAATACCGCACCCAGGATAGGCTGCGAGGAAAACACGTCCCCGCCGGTGCTGGCTTCACCCACAGTGATGTTGGCGTTCAGGCCCGGCACGTCCCGGCGCAGGTAGGTGTAGTTTCGCAGCCAGTGACGTTCGTGTTCATCGCTGCGCAGGTTGAAGCCGCCGCGCAGTTGCCAGGGGCCCAGGTTGACCCCGGTGGTCAATAGCACGTCTTCGCCGGCCCGGCGGCTGGCACGGCCACTGCTGCGCTGAGCGGACACCTGATAGTTGATGAATCCGGCATTGATGCCATCGTCCCAGCGGGCGGGGTCCACGTAGCCGGTGGCTACGCGGCGCATGAAGGCCTGTGGCAGCGACAGGCTCAGGGTCATGTCCTGAACATCCATTACAGCAGTGGCGGCCGGGACGGCGGCGGGTAAATCGACGCACGCAGGGTCAAGCAGTGCAGGGTCTTGCACGGTGTCCAACCGTAAGCCAAGGGCTTCCAGCCAGGCGGTGGAAAGGCAAGGCTGCACGTCCCCCTTGGCATCAGCCTCGAACGACACCACGTGTTGCCCAAGGTCTTCGCGGTTGACCAGCAACCGCACGGTGTGACGGCCGGGGCTGAGGGTGCTGCCTTGCTCCAGGGCAGCGAGCGCGGCGGTGCCGGCGGTGCCGGGGTAAAGAAAACCTGGGTTGAAGCGGACGGGGTCGGCACTGGCCTGGATGCTGGCTGCCAACAAGCCAGGCACGGTGAATGCCAGCGCCTGCCCTCGGCGAATGCTGACGCCTGGGCGCTTATCGGATCGAATCATTGCACTACGCTCCGACGCTCAGGGAAGTGGCTGTACGGTGACGCTCAGGGGTTCGCTGATGCCGCCGTAATCGTTGATGGCACTGAACCGCACCTGTTTTGGCTGCCCTTGGCCCTCGGGGAGGTCGAAGCGTTGGTCGGCGAAGGGTGCGACCATGCCGGGCTCCACTCGCCCTGCATCACCTTCGGCAACGGTGAGGCGCTTGAAGGTGATGTGGTACGGCGTAGGGTTACGCACGACCAGTTGGCGTGCAGTGGCATCCCAATGCCATGCGAGTTCGCCCAGATGCTTGTGAGGGTCGCCCTTGATGGCAGTCGGGCGGTAAAACACCTTGATCCGGGTACGCAAGGCAATGGTCAGTACGTTGGCGGTGTCAGCCCCTGGCCGGGCTTGAGGGATTTCTTGCAGATTGAAGAAGAACAGCGATTCGCGGTCCTGCGGCAACTCGTTGGGCAGGCCGTTGATGCGTACCAGTTGCTCCTTGCCGGGGTCCAGCCGGAACAACCCGGGGGATGGCATGAAGGGCACCGCCGTGGTGGTATCGTCCGCCTCGGTGTTCACCCACACCTGCGCGGCGAATACCTGGCTGGAAGGGTTGCGCACCATTACTGTAGTGTTGCGTTGAGCGCCCTCGAATACCACGCGTGTGGCACCGATGGTCAAGGCGCCGTGGGAAGGCGCGGCGGCGAACGCCAGCCACAAGGCGAGCGCCGACGCCAGGGCGCGCGAAGGGCGGCCCCGAGAAAAAGGCATGAACATGGAACACTCCGGCGGGGCCAGCCCCAGCGTCGCAACGCTGGGGCTGGCTGACAGTCAAGGCAGGTTGACGACGAACTGGATATCGGAATCCACGTAACCGGCAGTCACCGTGGCAGCGGTGGCGATCATGGAAGCGGAGAAGTTCAGGCGATTTTCGCCACTGGTGATGGGATAGGTGATGGTGGGGGTATTGGGCTTGATGTCGCCGCTGTTGCGGTCCTTCAGCGCAACAGCAACGCTGCCCGCCGCGCCAGTGCCCTGCTTGATCTGGAAATAATCACCGACCGCACCGTCCAGGCCGGTGTAGGTCACGCTGACCGTGTCGCCATCGCTGAGGCCGCATTTGCTCGCATCCTTGATCCACAGTTGGAACGGGCGGGCAGGGGTGCGAACATTGGCAGCGGTGAAATACGCTTTGTTGTATGTGCCCAGCTGGATCATGTTGTTGTTCGAGCCGGAAATCGGATCGATGACTTCGATCGCGCAGGTTGCGTCGGTAATCTTTCCCTTGAACTGGATAGTGCCGGTGTTCGCCATTGCGGCGGTGCTCGCAGCCATGAAGGCGACGGCGAGTGAAATACGTTTCATGTAGAGCTCCTTGAAGTGTGACGGCGCCTGATGGGGCAGGCGCGCGCCGCACTTTAGGGGGAGCGGAGGACAGGAGGTATTAGGTAGATTCTTATATTTTAATAAATAACAGCATTGGCCAACTCCATTGCCGTACTTCTTACCGATGGAACCCCATCCCTGTTGAGATGGCTGGCGGTTGTAACCAGCCTCCTAGAGGCTGATAGCCTCTGCGGGCCCTTTGGTAGTGCTTTCTGAGCAGCAAAGGAGGGTACTTCAGCTGGACGGACGGGCTTCATGGTGGGCGTGCTTATCTGGACTGCGGTATTAGCCAAAACAGGCTCGTTTGACTCAGAGAGATAGCTCGGAATTGGAATTTCGCTATCTGTGGAATTTCTAGGTGCTCTCGGACCAGGAAGGGTAAAGTCGGCGGACAGTAAATTTGGGCGACTGCTACCAGAGTTAAGAGGCCAGTGAGAAAGAGTGCGTGCCCTCTCGAAACGATTCAGACGCTTCCTGCGAGGTATCATGATCCAAGGCTCGCCCAGCGAAGCAATGCTTGACGATCTTGAGGGGGCTTTTGAGGCTGCCCGCCCAGCGCTACCTGCCAGCCTTGCCGCCAGCGGCTCCGCAGCCAGGTCGAAGGCCAGAAACGCGAAGAACGCTACCGGGCTGTCTTCGACCACCTCCGCTGCGACCAAGGCGTTCCAGGTCGTGGAAGCTGCGGCCGTGCCCAGCACCAGCGCCCATGCCGCTGCACTCGCTGGAGGGAAGACCATCGTAAACACTACCGTGGTAACAACGCCTATCGCCACAGGCATCCACTTTTGCCACCAACTCGGTTCAGGCACAGGCTGGGGCTCGGGAATCCGCCGTGGTCCCGCGACCTCGCTGGTGAAATGGCCGGTAGGGTCGTGGAAGGTGACGGGGTTGCCCCCGGCATAGGCGTAGGGGTTAAGACCGCCTCCGTCGAAGGGGCTGGCGGAGTCGGGTGCGTTGAACCGGCGCAGGCGCGGCAGATATGCCCGGTAACCCTGGCCCAACAGGTAGCCATCGAGCAGGCTGTCATGCCGTTCGCCGTTGTAGCCCAAGGTGCTGGCCAATGAGGCATTAGGGTTGCCCCATGCGTCGTACCCGGTCATTGCAACCGTGCCGTCCTGGTGGCTGGCGCGGATACTGCCGTTGGCATCCGTAGCCAGCAACCGCGTTGCTTGCGAGGGGGCGTGTTCCGCCACAGCGTGGCCGTCGCCGTCGTACTGGTACTGCACTTTGCCAGTGGGCGAGGTGGTGTGGCTCACGCTCAAGCCGTCATAGAAATACCGTGTTTCCTCAAGGCCTGCGTCTGTGGTGCCCAACAGTTCATCATGGGGGTCGTAGCGGTAGGTCCGCACGGCCCCGCCCTTGATGGCCGCTTCGGTCAGCCGGCCGCGCAAGTCGTACCCGAACGTCCGCCCCTCCCCAGCCTGGGTCAGGCAACCCAGGCTGTCATACGTGAAGCTTTCCCTGGCAGGGTAACGAGCGTCATCGGACAGGTAATTGATAGCGACCAATTGCGAGCGATTACGTGGATCGTACTCGTGTACGGCTTGGACCCGGGCGCCTCCGCCAGTAAACGTGGTGATTACCCGCTCGATATTACCCAAGGCGTCGAACTCCACCGTCTCTGAGGCGATCCGCTGGCCGAACCGGTCCGTAGGCAGCCAACCTTCGTCTCCCTTGTATGTGCAATAGTTAAGCCGGCCAAGCAAGTCGTATTCAAAGGCCTCCTCCAGGCAAGGCTGCCCATTGCTTTCGAATTGGCGGCGCAGGAGCAGGTCGTCGTCGCTCCAGGTCTGGCGTATCACCCACTCGGCCATCCCAGTGAGGTTTACCCGGCGCTCTACCTCGCGCCCCAAACTGTCATAGTAACGGCGTGTGCGGCATTCACCGTCGGGCGCGGTAGTGGTGGTTTCAGCCAGCAACCCCAGCGGGTTGTAGGTGTGCACGGTGTCAACCAGCCCCTGCGTCGTGCGGGCCAACCGCCCGGCTGAGTCATACTCGTGGGTGCCAGGTGTTGTTTCGGTGGCCGCGCGGCCAAGCCTTCGCCCCTGCCGCGAATGGGTGAAGGTAGTGACATGGTCGGGGTACTGCTGGTCTTTTAGAGTGCTCTGCTCCACTTCCCCCAGCCGGTTGTAGAGGAACGAGGTGGAAGCCTGGTTGGCTTCGCCGCCGGTGACCAGGCCGGTGCGCGCGTCGTATTCGAACAGCTGCGCCTCCCCGCCGCCGCTCACCTGGGTGGGTGTAGTGGTCAAGGAAGGTTCATATTGGTAGGCGAGGCGTTGCCCATTTGCCAAGGTGCGGGCGTTCACTAGCAGGGAGCCCGGTGTGTATTCCAGCGTTTCGTGCAACGTGCCGTGGCCTCGCTCGAGCAATCGCCCAAGGTGGTCGAACGTTTGCTCGCCAACATCGAACTGTTGCCCGTTTCCGTCCAGGGTCAGTTTTGTAGCCAGCGCTTGCGAGCTGAACGGGGCAAAGGTTGTTCTGAGCTCGCTCTTGTCCGGGCGAGTGGTAGTACAGACGCGATCCCACGCGTCATAGGCAAAAGCTGTGGTGCGGGTATGGGCGTTCAGGCCTCTGCCCGGTTTCATCGGCAAGGTTTCGGTTTGCCGAATGCATCGGCCCAGGCCGTCGTAAAGGTATTCCATACGGTCAGCCGACCGCCGCGTTGTACCTTCATTCATACGGCGTTCTTCGTAATCGGGCTTGCCGAACGTGTTGTATTGGGTGAAGGTTTCGCTCAGGCGCTCGCCGGGCAAGGCCGAATGCTCCTGCCACCGCAGCAGGGTGCTTGCAGCGGGCGCCAGCGGCGTGAGCGAGGTTTGGGTCACCGTAATCACGCCATCCGGGCCGGTGACACGGCTCAGATTGCCCCAGTCGTCGAAGCTGCGGCGCGTGATCAGCTCACTGGGCGCGCCGGGGTAGTCGTCAAATTCCACCTGTTCGGTGCAATGGCCCAGTTCGTCGTAGGCAAAGCGGGAGATAGCGTCTCCCTGCACGCCGCTGACCAGGCTGCGAAATACCCTCACAGGGCGCGCCAGCCCATCCGCCACGGTCGTCACTTCTACGCCATTTACGTCGATAGCCACGGTTTGGTTGCCTTCACTATTGCCGTCCACCCCGGCAAAGGCATAGCGGTAGGTTCGGCTGGCGGCCCCAGGCCCCTCGATGGTTTCGCTCACAGCGCGGCCTAGCGCGTCGTACTCCGTGCGCTGTACCACGCCTTCGTTGTCACGGGTTGCTCGTTCGGTCCCAGTCAGGCAGTTGACGGTCCGCTCGCTGATAATGGCGTCTGCGCTGCGGTGACCCTTCCCCTGCCTGTCATGGCCCAGGCTGATGGTTTGGATAGTGATGGCCCGGTCCCGCAGTCCATTGCCGCTGGCGCTATAGGTGAACTCGGTAACAGCGGTGTAACCGTTGACCTGTGAGCGCTGCCGCGCAACGCGCCCATGCAGCAAACGGTCGCTGGGCACGTTGTGGTATTCGGTTGTTTCCCGCGACAGCTCCTCTACGTGCTCACCGTCGACCCATTGGAGGCACGCTTCGGCAAGCACATTCAGCCCCGGTGTGTCGATGCCGGAAAGTGCGGGCAGGCGAACATAGCGGTATACCGTTTGACGTACTGGAGCCTCGCCGGGCCTGCCTTCGCTTGGCACGATGCGCTTGCACTTGAGCAGGTTCGAGAAGCCGTTGGGCTCCGGCGGGCAGGCGTCACCGTCGCCTTCGGGCGGATAGTATTCGTACTCCTCCACAGTGCCATCCGCACCCTGCTGCCATACAAGGTTGCCGTGGGTGTCATAGCGGTGCTCGGTTTTCTCGCCGCGGGCCCCTCCTGCCTTTTCCCAGCGCACCTGGCGCACGCGGGGCAGCTGAAAGTACGCGGGTTGGTCGCGAAATTGCTTGTTGTCGTCGGTGTAGTACGCAATTGCCTCGGTCAGTACATGGCCATTGCGCTCGGTGCGTTGCTCCACCATTTGGTGGAAGCGGTTGTAAGTACGGCGGATTTCACGCAGCGATGTTGCGGCGGGTTGCTCGCCTGATTCCGGCGCAAGCAAACGTTCCACGGTGTAGTAGCGGAAGTCGGGCTCGGTGACTTCGTACAACTGATCAGTGCCGTCATTCTGCCAGGGCCTCTGCGTGCCGCCATAGCCCAGGTAGTTGTTGGGAGAATACGCCCATGCGGTCTCGACCATAGGCATGCCAGCGCCGGGGTACAGCCGGTGCGAAGTCACCCGCGGCAGCGCCAGCCCTACGTGCCCCGGGAACGTATGGCCACCGTCGGCGTAGTCCAGCAGCTCGATCGTGCCCTGTGGGGTTCGCGCTTCCACAATGCAATCGTAGCCGCGGATCGCCTGGTAACGTAGCGTCCAGGCAGCGTTGGGGATGCCCTGAACCTCCACACGTGTGAGGCGGTCACTGGTGAGTATGAAATCCAGCCGCAGTTGTGCCTCGTTCCCTTCGGGCGCCAGACGAGCGATCACCCGATCCACGTAATATTCCAAGTTCAGTAATACGTTACCGTTATCGTCCAGTACGGTTTCAAGGCGCGCCCCCCGGGAATCTGCGCTCAGGTTGTGCTGAAGGGTCAAGCCATGGCCGAGCGGCCCTGTCAGGCGGGTAGGCAAGGCTACCCTGCCATCGAGCGGTTCGAACTGGGTCAGATGTTCCACTTCGCCCGACCGGTGAACGACACGGTAAGGCCCATTGGAAAGATCCGCCGCGTGTAAATGAAAACCAGGAATTTTCTGTTCTTCGATAGGTGCAGGCTGATCGCCCGTACTGGGCGCGGTCACCGAGAATGTCTCACCGGTTCTCAGGCTAAGCACCCGATTGTTGTCAGGGCTATAGCGGCTGAGATTCAAACTCCAGCCTTTACCAAAGCCATGATTTTGCCGGTTGAGCAAGTTGTAGCTCAACGCAAGCGCGAGGGTAGGGCCCATCAGGTCATTGCTGCCGAAGGTAGGCAAGTTGATGTTCAACATGAAGTGCCCGGTGCGAGGGTCCACGCCCGCACTAAGAAAATCACCGAAATTGGAAGCGTTGGATTGAACTTCGGTTGACGCGCTCATGAATGGCTTCCTCTTGTGAACTAGTACTGAAGTTTGCCGCAGCGATAAGCCGAGTTTTTCTGCTCGCCGTTGCCGCTCTCGGTATCTCCCGTATGCCAGCGCCCGATCAGCGCTTCATTCGCCGGGCAGCGGAACTGGTGATCGTCTTCAGCCACAGGTACCCAGGCATCGCTCGGGGCTATGCTGACCGGCTTGCCGTTGTAGGTCACAGTGGCGCAGCGGTAGCTGGTGTCGTCGTTTTCATCGCCGTGGTGGGCACGCCCGACCAATGCCTGATCGAAGGGGCATACAAACCACGTATTGCTGCTTTCCCGGATGCCCGCGTAAGTTTGTACGGGCCCCTTGATAAGGTTTGGCAACGTGGAACAGGCGTATTGAGTGCCGCCCGTTTCATCCCCTTGGTGGCCACGGCCGGTCAGCACGCCGTTCGCACAGGTAAAGTCATGGTCGTTTTCATTCACCGCTTGCCATTCGCCTTGTACCACCGGTACCAGCGCAGGTTGAGGCTGGCCCGGCTTGCGCGACACATTCACTGCCACGCACTGCAGCGCCTTGTTCAAAGGGCTGCCGTGTTTGCTGGTTAACTCCAGGCCGTTCTCCAACATTGAGCCGATCTCGGTCTTGAATGCCGCCTCCAGTGAAATAACCTGTGTACTGGCGTTAGCGCGGACACTCTTGAGCGTTACATGAAAATCGCCGGTAGTTGCGCACATGGGATCCGAGCTGAGGGTGACGGTCGTAGCCGGCGCCATGTTATCGATCCGGAAGAGATTGATGTTGTGCTTGCCAGCTCCGGCCTCACCACTATAAAAGGGAAACGCTGAGAGGTAGTTCCGAAGTTCGAGCTGACGTGAAACGCCGTAGTCGGGAAAGTTATATATGTAGGGTTTATCGTTTGCGTCAAAATTGTCGTCAATGAAGGTGATCTTTCCGGTGTCGGCAGTTCCGGCGACTGTCGAACGCGGGCCATCAGCGGAGGGGTAGCCCAACACGATGGCACAACGGAAACCGATATCGAAGTTTTCGTTTTCCAGCTTGCCTGTGCGTATTCCGGTTATTACTTTTCCATCAGGGCATGAGAAATCGTGGTCTGAGTATTTACCAACTATGTCGAAGTGATCGTCTGGTTTGATCCATAAGGGCCGGCCCTTGGCGTCCAACAGCGTGGCACATCTTAGGTTCACTTGGTTTGGCCCATCAGAATGATTATCTGTTCCAGTTAATATGGTATTGATAGGGCACTCGTTTATAGTGTTTATCCACGGCAGGGGAGAAGTATTCTGGATATTGGATAGCTGCATGGATGGAGAAACCCCGCAAATGTTCTGGCGGAGCATACCGTCTGGGTGAACTGCACTTCGACGGCCGCGTAGTACACTTGGGCTTGGGCATGTCTGGTCTCCGCCTGGGGGGAAAGAAAAGTCCTGGTCCGAGAAGATCAATGGAGTGTTTGGTACGACGTCACCTGGCCGCCGTGACGTTGTAATACGCACACACGCGACCCGGTCGACCCCGGTGGGGATCTTGATGTGTTTTTCCACCAACGCCAGGCCGCCGAGCGACTCGGTTTCACCAATAGCTGCAAGCTCGGTCAGCGTCATATACTTCGCTTGCGAAGACGGTGGAGGATAAGTTGCCTCCCGTGTCGCAACGAGCTCGATCCAGAAGTCCACCTCGCTGTTACGTGCACAGTTTCCATCACTGCTTAGAAATATCCGGGTGGCGGAAGGAATGTTCAGGAATGAAAGGGCACGTGCTTGATTGGGCTTGATAGGCGCCCCGTTCGCGCGTAGGTCGTACTCCATGGGGCGCCCCCATTGCTCCCCATCGTCAAGCACATGCTCTGTATTCGTCGCGCTTAATAAGGTCACTGAGCCCAGGGGCGCCGCTGCCCAGATGGGTTGAGCCATAAAGCAGCACAGGCTTGCCAAGGGCAGCAGAATTGCGGCGCGGATCTGTCGAAAATTCATTCGGCGACTCCTTCTGTGAATCGATGAGGTGTCAGTACAATTCAGCACAGAAGGCAAGGGAGTTACCTTGTTCGTCGCCACTGTGATATCGACCCATATAGACACCTGGGGAGCAATCCAGCATTGCGCCGGACTCACTTATCGGGCTTTGTGGCTTTCTGGTTTCGTTCTGTACACGAACAGGCGTATTGAAGGTGGGCTCTGAAAATGACTGGCACCAGTAGGTGGTTTTTTCATTCTCATCGCCACTGTGACTACGCCCTACCAATACCTCATTGTCAGCGATAGAACATCTGAAATTCTGAGTATCGCTCTCTTTTTCAACGGATTGTTCCACAGCCCGTCCCACGAGTTTCAAGGGCTTGCCATTCTGGAAATACCGTGCGCATACGTAAGCAGTAGCACCGTTCTCGTCGCCCCTGTGTGCTCTGGCGACGATGGCAGAGTCAAGTAGATAACTCGAACATTCGCCCAATGTACCGTTGGATTCCTCATGAAAATACTGTAATACGGCCGCTGCTTCCGGCGCCTGCCCGTTTGAACCCAAGGCTGCACAGAAAAGCCCAGTATTACTGGTAATTGAACCAAAATTACCGCCAACAGCAACCTCATTCGATTTGCATATCTGTGCACCATCGCGAAAATCGACACTGTCCAGCTTCGATGTTGGATTTGCCGTGCTTCTGACTGAGGCGGGAGCGGCCTTTCCCGTCGCCACGCTCAAGGCCCGGCAGGTGTAGGTCGCGGTAACTACGTCATCGTTTCTTTCATAGGTAAGCGCAGTCAACGCTTCGCCTGTATTACACGTGAAGTCTCTTCCGGCGGCTACACGTTGTTCTCTAGGCGCGGACGTGAATTCGACAAGCTTTCCGTTTACTGTGAACCTGCTGCAACCTGCAATCTGCGCATTGGATATGTCGTTACCGCCTTGATCGCGCAGGCCTGCCCGGCCGTTCACAATGTAATTGGTGTGAGCGTTATCCGGGTTGCAATCAAGAGTTATTTTGGCTCCGGCCCCGGTCGGCATCCATCCCCCAGGCTCGGCCCGCGCAGCCTGCGCAGTTTGCACGCCCGCTACCATCGTCAGGATACCAATGCCGATAATTAAAAAACGGCCAAGGTGCTTTTTTAAACAGTTCATCAAAGCTCTCCAACGCATGAAGTGGTGTTCACTTTTTGCTATGTAAACACCGCTCAGGTCGGCTGACTACCTGGCAGATCTGTCAGGTTTGTGCAGATATTTTCATAGTCGCACTGCGCGGAAAAGCTGCAGTTAAAATGGAAAACCTAGCAGTTCTGCCAGTACACCTGCCGGGTATTGCGCGTTACAACTTACCGCATAACCCACCTGCAGAGATGTTCCTGATGCAGCACTATGAAACTCTCGAACCTGATGAAGCCGTCGAACCAGGGGCTTATCCTCAAATTCCCATCATGCGTGGACAGGTCATTTTCGTTGACGACCTCGAAGGTGGGGATTTGCTGACGTATGTCCAGTATTCCGACATCAAACTCGGTGACAAGATCGTTGCACATTGGCGCGGGCGCGACGTATCAGGAAGGGCTGTGGATGAGAACGTCCCGGTGGATGTTACAGAGTTCAACTTCGAAGACGGTCGCGTGCAGGTGCGCATAGGTAATATCCACTTGGAGGCCTTGCGAGGCGGCGAAGCTTTTTATTCCTATGAAGTGCTTACCTCCTCGAGTGTGCATGAAGGTGAATCGTTGCGGCTGATCTGCTTCATTGATCGCCCCGCCGCGGTGGATATGCAACTGCCGGTAGCGCAAATCCGTGAAAGTCACGGTTTGATCATCGACCTCACCCAGATCACCGAGGTAGCGTTGGTGTGCGCGCCGCCCTACCAGGCAATGGCGATTGGCGATGAGGTGACTGTGACCTGGCAAGGCTACCGAAGCGCAGACGATAGCCAGCCCGTTCCGCCTTGGAGGGACCCCCTTACGCTCACCGCTGCTGACCTTGGGGCACCGATGCTATGGGCACTGCCGAAAACCGAATTACGTAAAAGCGACGGCTACCACGGCACGCTGTTCTATCAGGTCGATTACGCCGCGCCTCAAGTTGCCAGTGTGTCGATCGAGCAACAATTCACCTTCGGCTCGATGCCTCGCTCGGCCGACTGCAGGCCGACGCAAACCGCGGTTCCTCCCTATCTGGAGGCGCCCGAGCTCCCCGATTTCCCAGGTGGGGCGCTGGATCCTGCAGCCTATCCAGAGGGGCTGCGGGTGCGCTGCCCGATCTATCCCCGAATGCTGATAGCCGACGCCGTGTTCCTTCAATGGATCGGAACCGCAGGGAAGGTCATCCGCAGCCTTCAAGTTGACCCATCGGTGATGGACAGCCAGAAGCTCGAATTCCTGATCGACCCTCCTGCGCTTGCTTCGCTGGGGCTCGGTAACAGCGAGGTGTATTGGCATTTCGCCCGGCTGGGTAGCCAGCTGAGGAGCGAGGTACTGGCACTGCCCGTGCGGCCGGCGCTGCGCATGCCGCCGCCTCTGATCGATGGCATCAATCAGGATCCCGGTGAGGTGGACAACCAAGGCTACCTGCGCCCTGATGATATCGCACGCAACGGGGGTGTCACGGTTCGAGTGCCGGAAGGGGCCGAGTTTGGCGGCGCAACCTTACACATGCATTGGGAAGGGGATATCAACGGAGGCCAGCTGGAGCAGCATCGCCCATTGCCTGACGAGTCGCCACCCGCATTTCTTATCCCAGCCCAGTACGCCGCTCCGAATATGGGCGATAGCGAAGCGAAACGGTTCAACGTGTTCTATCGCGCGGTACTCGATGTAGGCGGGTACGTGGATTCTGAACCGTTTCGCCTGCTTATCCGCGCTCCAGACACGGAGTATCTGCCGCACCTTGCCTGCAGCGAAGCCATATCCGATAACAGGTTGTCGCTTGGCCAAGCCAGGGCCACAGGCGTAACGCTGAGACTTGATCGTTGGCTGCTGATGCAAAGGGACCAGCGGCTATGGATAGAAGGTGTAGGCAATACACCTGCAGGGGAACAGCGCTTCTGGGCGACCGCGAACCAGGCAAGCGGCCAAACTATCACCCCCGCTGAACTGCTTGCCGGTTACGTGAGCCTGCGCGTGCCCGCCACCACCTTCAACGCATTCACAATTAACACTTCGCTGCGCTTTACCGTGCAGTTGAGTTTCGACAATGGCACCTCACGCATTGAATTCCCCCGGTTGGATTTGCAACTTATAAATTGATTTTCGGAGGATGCTCTTATGAGCAAGCGAGAACAGCAAGATCCGGAAAAGCTCCTGGAATGGATGAAGGCGAATGACCATACCTGGGGGTGCAGTGCAGTTGTAGCTTACGACAGGTTGAGAACAAATCAACTGTTGTTCCAGGAATACATCGAGCGCTTCGACGGTAACCCGATGCCGGACACCAGTGGGGACTTTCCATCCGATCAGGACGAATATACCTGGCTCGGAGGCGTAGAGTTTTATGCGCCAATATTGAGCTTCGATCAAAGTGTCTGGACCTCCAGTAGCGCGAAGCTTACGATGAAAAGCGCCCAGGGGTTACAAATAAATATTGCGAAGGATAGCTATAACGACAACAATCAGCCACAGTTTTACTATCCTGCAGTAAAAATTCGCTATATGTCCCCGCTGGACGGCATCAAACACACGACGTACGTTCCTCTGGATAAGTCGGTTGGTGCGGTTGATGAAGGTAAAGTCACTATTTCATTGCAGAATACGCGTGAGCTCGAGAGCAGCCGATTCACCATCAGCCCGGCGGAAAGTGTTCAAAAGCGTGCCGCCACACTTATGGATCAGGTCTTCAAAGCCATGGGGCCAGAGCTTACGACATTCGAACTCAATACGTTGCAAAGCGACCCCAACGCCTTTTTTACACCCACGGACTTTAATATTCGCATTCATGCATTGAGTGAAACAGATACCGGCACGTCGCCTGTCAGCGAGGACGGTGCCGTAGTGTTGTTCATCAAGGCCGATGACGGGGACACCGCGAGTTTTCCGGCCGACGCTCCCGGCGCTTATCTTCTGCCTGGCGGTTACAGCGCAACCATGGCGCTGGGGCGTGCCTTCATGTTACGGCGGATTCTTCAGCGTGGCCTCGCAACCTTGGCAGAGCCGGGCTATTCGATTATTCAACTTCTCGACGCCGATAACCAATTCGTCGGGATGAAATTTCGTGAAGGCCGGCTGAAATCCGAGCGTTTCAGCTTTCAAGTGGTCAAGGATGGCGTGACGGCCAACCTCAGTGGCGTCACCCCTGCGTTGGAACTTGGTACAAGCGCGGACGATGACAGCCTTCGTGCGCCATTGACGATCCAATTTGCCACGCGGGAAGGCGATATATTCGCCGATTTGAGCTGGTCGAATCAGCAAACCTTCAACTGCGCCATCAATGGCACGGACACTGAAGTCAGTTATCAATGGTCCTACCAATGGTCGTACCGGCTTACGTTCGAGAACAATGATATCAAGCTGGAGCTGGTCAACGACCGCGCCGTGGTCAAGCCTCTGCAACGAGCGGTGGTGGGCCTTGCCTCGCACCCCTTGCTTAACGAGATCGTCTCCGCCATCGAGAATGAGCTTTTTATTGGGACAGTGCTGCCGATGGTCGATGCGGCGCTTGCAGCCCCCGTGGGCTACCTGAACGCCATGCGCCTGAATCAGCTGCTGTTTCGCAGTGAGAAGCCGGTAGAGCTTGAACGTATGCACCTGCCTCGCGGAGTGGTGCTTTTTGGTCATGTTTCTCCGGCGAAAACGCGATTTTATATCAATGTCTTGAACGATGCCGGCGAATCAGCCGAGCATATGCAGGTTAAAGGCAAGGTTTCGGTTGAAATAGCGCTGACTGATATAAATGAGGTGGCTACAGTCAGTTGGTCGGTGGAAGGCGTTCTCTATGAGGCAGATGTGGGAGGGTTTGATGACCCTGCTGCGCTTAGTGCTGTTTATAAAGCGCCCGAAACGTTGGTCGCCAGAAACTTCATTATAGTAAGGATAAAGGCGGCGGTTACTTTTAAAGACGACGAACGTGTTTATACAAGCCTCACACTGGTCAACGTGTACGGCTACGGCATCATGCTTGGCCCTCTGGTTCAGGTCATGGAGAAAGCCCAGGTACGGCAACTCTCGGTAACATCGGTCAGTGATGCCGATTCCCTCGATGGGAGGATGATGGGCGAAGAGGAAGTGGTAGGGGAGTTTCTGGAAAAAACTGGCGATCGCGAATTTCCATGGCGCTACACCGCGCCCACCAGTAGTAAGGTGTTTGACGAAGATGAGCCGGGCGTGGCCAATAAGCCGAAGGGGGTAGACCTCCGCCAAGCCAACTTTATAGATAGCGGCGGTAACAGCAGTTACGCCTATTTTCTGGTTCGGTATTTGCCACCTGACATGGCGCTTGTAGTCACGCCAAAGGAGGATGTCGGTGGCCTGCGCGCGCTGAGTATACGTTCCTACTGGAAACAGGACGGCGAGGAAATGCTCGCGCCGAAATACATACCGCACTGGACCTTCCTGGAGGGAGAAGGCAATTTAAATGTCTTGAGCGACGGTTCGGCCGAATATCTGTATCGGCCGGACATACCGCAAAAGTTTGTTGTGATAGTGATGAGGATTCGACACAGCGAGGTTCTAAAAGGTGCTCGGGCGAAGTTTGAAGGCATGTCTGCGCGTGGCCCCGGCGATAATGGCCCCGAACCTGATTATTACGGTGCGGTGCTTGTTCCATTGCCGTGGGTAGACATTCCTGCCCCGGGGGCAAGTGACAGCGCTGCAGAACCATTTTTCAAGCTTACGGAAAATCCGCGCAAAGCAGCGGCGGGCGAGCAACAAGCCGTGCCTTTTTCAGGGAGCAGATAATGTCCATGACTTACAGTGAGTTGAAAGCATACTTGAGTCTTCAGGAAGTCACCCAGGATTGGGCGATGCTTCTGGTACTTGAACAGGGCGCGTTCAATGGGCTGTTGAAGGAGATGTTTGCCGCCCGGCCGCGAACTCACAAGGTCGCGCCCGAATACTCGGAAACGCTCGCCACCAGTGATAACGAAACTGTGGTTTTCCAGGACGTACGCTTCAGCCCGCCGTCGCTTTCGGTAGAAGCGGCAGGGCAGGGTGGCGGCGATGCGGTATTGCGTTTCTCACTGGTGGCTGGCACCTATCGGGTCACTGGCAGAGCGAACGGGATCGAATACCTCATCGAGCAGGTCCAGTTCGCCGAAGGCCAGGGCTATGATCTGGAGCTGCGTGCGTCCTTGGCCGCGCTTCGCCTGGAGGTAGACCTTCAGGGCAGGGTTCTATGGCATTGGCCTTCGAGCTATCAGGCCTATACCCAGCTGGGCACCGTGGCGGCTACCCGTGAAAAGATCGCTGCCGCCCTGGAAGCGTACCTGCTCCCTGGGCAGGCAGGCCCAGGCGTACTGCATACCCATACCCTCAGTTTGCCTGCGCAGGGCGTACTAACGCCCAGGCGATTCTACTTATCAATCAGCTCTCCGGACGACGGTACGGGTCGCCATGCGGTCAACCTCTTCGGTTCGTCCGCAGAGCTTTCCGACAGTGGCATCGGCACGTTAAGCCCACCCTTCCTTTTGCCCGACGCCGATCCGGATGGCAGCGGCGCTTATGATGCTGCGGTGTTCATTGCGCCGGTTCTGGGCGAGCTGCTGCAAAGCCCGGGCGAGGATCTTGAGCCCCCTTATCGGGAGCAGGAGCTTGCGGCGCTGCTCTCGGTACTCGGCACCGAACCCTGCATGAAAGTCGACCACTGGTTGAAGCCGGGCGAAACCGAGAATGTGGCTGCGTTCGGGCAACCTCGATCAGCCAATGTTCCGCAGCCGGCCGTGCTGGTACCGGTAGTGGCACCGCAATGGGCGTTGCGGCGCATCGGGGCGGCGACCAACGACCCTGCCGAACCTCACGCGGCCCTGTTGGGCACAGGCTCTGTGTCACTTACGGCACACGGGCTGGGGAGCGGAATCAAGTGGTCGCTATCGGCCGAGGCTCCGGGGCAATTGACCTCCCAGGGGGCGGCGGCGCAATACCTGATACCCGATGAGCTCACGCCGGGCTATTACCAGGTCCGGGTCACGGCGAGTGACAGCGAAGGGCGCCTGGCCTTCGCGATGATCGTGCTGACCCCTGCCGGCTATACCGTTGCGCTTACACCTGCGGTGGCGAGGATCGACAGGGCCGGCATGGCCGGCAGGGCCAGCTTCACTGCCGAACGTGCCTTGGACGATGCCTATGTAGTCAACGATGTTGGCCAGGTAACGATCAACGATGATTATCGCCTGGATTACCAGGCGCCCGCCGGGGGCGATCAAACCCAGGCGCTGGTGGTTGCCCGCGGCTTCAAAAGCGATGGCTTCGCGCTCGTTGATCTGACGCCGCCGGCGCTCAATACACCTCGATGGGTGAACCTGCAGAAGTTCACCGTCGAGTGTACGCAAAGTGGTCCATCCGGTGATCGGTTCCATGACAGACACTTTGCCAATGGCCGCCAGCAGGTGGAGATCCGCATCACTATCCAGACCGCCGGGGTGAGCATCGGTAGCGATATCATTTACTACCCGTTGTCAGAAGCGGAACTTTCTACCCTGCGACTGAAGGTCAAGGGTGGTTCGCAGGTTGAGTTTCTGGAGCCTGGGGAGAGCGTCATTCGCGACGGAGCGCCCCAGATGTTTGCCACGACCTATCTGCGTAACCGTTACGATTTCATGAGCGGTAGCGCCTTTGCCGCCACGGCACCGGTTCCCAGGAATGATCCGGAAGACGGCACTACGGTCCGAACCCTGTACCTGCTGGCTCAACTTGATCCGGCTGGCGGCGGTGTCGGCGCTGTGGATTTCCAGGCGACCTTTACCGATTCTATCTTCCGGGTGCATACATCCTCACCGGACACCGACGGGCAGGTAAGCATTACTACCGTCGAGCCTGCGAAGGAAACGAGCGGGGTTTATACCTTAAGCCGGCTACGGCCCCCGGGGTCGGAATTCCCGTCCAACTGCACGGTATACGAAGGGGATATGGAGGACCCCTTCCGGCAATGCCTCACCTCGCTGGACTACTGGCAGCTTTCCTACCGGCCTCGGTCGGACGCTTCGGAAGTGCTTTTTCTGAATTGCACATTCGAGGTTGAAGAGCACTTGCGTACTGCACAGCTCTCGCTCTTGCGCTGGGAGAGCGAGCTGATGGAGGAGACGTATTGCACTTATACCGGCTATACGTTCCGGCCAAGGCTTCTTCCTGGCGAAACCGATGATCAGCAGTGGAAAACGCTGACCTACGATCCCTGGTTGCAGTGGTTGTCGAGGCTGCGCGGCCACCCTTTGTCGCCCAGCCTCGAGCCGAACCAGGAACCCGCCCCGGGCCATCTGTGGCTGGCCTTGTACCGGGTAAATAAATTCCCCTTCTGGTTTGACAACGAAGCGGAATTCACCAGCGATCCGCACCCTCTGAAAGCCTTTACCGCCCGTTTCGGCACGATTGACTGGGACACATGGACGTCCACCCCCCGACCATTGCGGGTGTCGCTCATCGACCAGTCCGGCAACCGTCATCGGTTGGAAATCGGGTTCCAGACCGATACCCGCAATACGCTGAAAGTCACCACGCGAGGCGAATCTCCCATGCGTCAGGCTACGACTCGGCTGCATTCCAATGCATTCAATTTCCTCAGCTTCCTGGACACCGGGGTGGACCCACGCACGGGCTTGTACACGGTGAGCACAGCGCTACCAGAGCTCAAGGCCAACGCGCTCGCGGGGCCGGTGGTGCCCTTGAAGCTCTCCTACAACCCCATCGATACCCGCAACCGAGGCTTCGGCCTGGGCTGGGACTTGAGCCTTACCCGGTTCGAGCCTGACGGCAATCGCATGCTTACGCTCTATACCGGCCAGCAGTTCAAGGTCACCGGTAGCGGTGGCACGCCGGCCCTGGAAGAGCGCAAGCTGGAGACCTTCCATTTCCATGAGGATGACAGCCAACACTGGCGCGTTGTGCATCTTGATGGCCTGGTGGAATACCTTCAGCTCATGGACAGCGCCGACGGCCGGGTAGCGTTGCCGGTACGGCTGGTTGCGCCTTCGGGGCACAGCGTAAGCCTTGAGTACGAGCCGTTTCGCGGATATCCAGCGCTCATCTCCGTTGCCGATGACAGCCGCGAGCTGCTGCGCATCGAGCGGTCCAACGATCTGATCAGCGTGCGGTTCTACCCAAGCGGCGATCAGGAAGTGGCGACCTTCGACCTCACCCTTGACGCTAATGAGCAAGTATCGCGCCTGGCCTTGCCTGTACCCGAGAAGGCGGCCTGGGAGTTCACTTACGCAAGCCGCAACGGCTATCGCTACATCGAGCAGGTGACCACGCCCGCGGGGGCGCGCGAGCGTATGTCCTATGAGGATAGTGGGCACCGCTTCCCCACTGCCGCGGGCAGGGCGAATCTGCCCCGGGTGACGCAGCATTTGCTGGAGCCCGGTCAGGGGCAGCCCGCGATCACTACCCGTTATAGCTACCAGATAGAGGTTGAGGGCCAGCTTCGGGACAACAACTTCCTTGGGGGTGGGCAGGACAGTATCCCGTGGACCGACGATGGCCTGGACAATCTGTACAGGGCCGACACGGCGTATCAGTACGGCACCGAGCAAGCCCTGATGGTGGACGACCAGGCGGTGCGCACCACAAAGCGCGTGTTCAACGCTTTCCATTTGCTCACGCTGGAGGAAACCACGCAGAACGGCCACACCCAGCGCTCCGAAACCCAGTACCACCTTGAGGAAGGTAAGGATTTCCGCGACCAACCGGCGAACTGCCAGCTGGTCAAGCAAGCCACCACGCGGTGGACCAGCACGGCAGGGACGCGTACAGAGCGCGTGCTGACCGATTACGACCACCACGGCAACCTGCTAGTGGAAACCGCGGCCACCGGGGTGATCACACGGCATCAGTACTATCCTGCCGAAGGCGATGGCGAGGATTGCCCCGCAGACCCACATGGGTTCACTCGCCAACGCAAGCAAACCACCGTAACACCTGCCGATGGCGGCGAAGGCAAGGCGCCGGTAAGGGTGCAGCGGTTCTTCTATCAGGCGCTGCCAGCGCTGGCCGATAGCGCCGAGCCCGCCTGGCCGGTGCAGGCCCGCGAGGAAAAAAGCCTTGAAGGGCATGAAACCACGCCCTATCAGGTCATTGAAAACCACTGGTATCAGGATGCTCAGGAGCCACTCACGCTTGGCCGCCTGGAGAAGCAGATCGCCACCTTCCATGACTTGAAAACCGCGACGGGCCTCGCCTCTGCCAGTCTGCGTGTCGACGAAGCGCCGACCACCACGACCCGCTTCGATTATGTGTTGGAGGATAGCGCCTGGCTTGCCCAGAGCGTGCTCAAGACCACCAGTACCTTCATTGGCTTTGATGAGACCTCGCGTGCCGTGAACGAAGAGCATTCAGTGCTCACCGGCCAGGTGTTGCTCCAGCGCGACGACAACGATGTGGAGGTGCGCTACCGCTACGATGCCTTGCAGCGGCTTACCGAGGAGATCCTCGCCCCCGAAACAGAGGATGAGGCGCTCCGTCGCTATACCTACGGCCTGGCTGCGGAGGGTGGACCGACCTGGCAGATTGAAGAGGATGTTCAGGGGGTTCAGTTCATCACGTACACCGACGGGATAGGCCGGGCTGTCGAAGAGCGACGGGCCGAGCCGGGAACCGCGCAGGCTCCCCGGGCCGGGCAGCGCCCTCACGCCGATGGCCTGCAAATCTACACAGCCCGCTACGACGCTCTGGGGCAGAAAGAGCAGGAAACGGTTTATGACGATTGCCAACCCGAGGACGTCGAAGAAGGCTGGCAACCCCTGGCGCTGACCACACGCTTTGAGTATGACGATTGGGGCCAGGAGCGGGTGCAGATCGGGCCGGACAATGTTCGGCGTGTGTCCGAAGCGTGCCCAGTGGGCGACGGCACCGCGCCTACCGTCAAGGAGTGGCAGGAAGTCGAAGAGGGTGACAGGGCCAGCGCGTTGATCACGACAGTGAAAAACCTGTTCGGCGACCCGGTGAGCGTTCATCGGGAGGGCGACGATGGGGTAAACGACACCACTACCTACGGCTACGATGGATTGGGCCGCAAGGTGAGAGAAACCACCCCGTGGGGGCGCAGCCAACGGAAAACCCTGATCGAACTGGATGTGTACGACCGCGAAACGGCCCGGGTGCTGCCAGATGGCGCCAGGGTGGAACGGCAATACGCAATCCATAGCGATGACGATCTGCCGGTGGAGATAGCGGTAGATGGTGTTGTGCTGGGCACCCAGACCTTCGACGGCCTGGGGCGGATGATCGCCGGCAATACCGGTGGCCGTGAGCGCACCATGACTTATGAGGCAAGCGAGACCCGCCCGCGTACGGTGATTACGCCCCGGCAGCACACCATTGAGTACGAATATCAGCCGCGGCTGGGGGAGGAGCCCATTCGCAGGCGTAGCAATACGGAGGAAATCTACCATTACGACAAACGCACCGCGCGGTTGATGGCCTGTGAGAAGGACGCGGTGGAGGTCATGAACCGCACTTATTTCACCAACGGCCAGCTGAAAACCGAGCAACGCAGCCTCGATGGCACCACCTACGCCATGCAATACCGTTACAGCGTGGGTGAACGCCTGCTTCGGTACACCGATGTGGCACAGGCTACCCAGCGCTACACCTATGACAGCGCCGGTCGCCTGAGCAAAAGCGAAGTCGGCGCCGGGCTTGAACCGGAGCTCACCTGCACCCTCACCTATGACCCATTGGGCCGCCCGCATACGGTGCGCACGGTGGACCATCCGAACGCAGGCGCCTACCTCGCCACTTCGTTGACCTACGACAGCGTTGGCCGGGAAGTGGAGCGCCGGTTCGATATCGATGGCTCCGTGAGTGTGTTGTTGCAGCGCTATGACAGCGCCGATTGCATCGTTCAACGTACCCTGCGCGAAGGCGATGAAACCCTGCGCGATGAGTTGTTCGAGTACGACCCCAGGGGCCACTTGACCTGGTACGAGTGCAGTGGCCCGGAATGCCCTATAGATCCGTACGGCAAGCGCATCAGCAGCCAGTTGTTTGAACTGGATGCACTGGATAACCATACCTACGTCACAACCAGCTGGAGCGACGAGGCCACTGAGCAGCTGCGCGAGTTCCATCGCCAGCTCCGCGCGGGCACGGCGAACATCTCGAATTTGCGTGAGCAGGTGACAGCGCCCGGCAGCAATTTCGCAGAGTACCTGTATGAAAACGCTGATCCGGTCCAGCTCAGCGCCATCTTGAACGATCACCAGCCCGATTATCCCGCCCGGATAGACCTGCAATACGACGCGGACGGTAACCTCATATTCGATGATGCCGGCCGTACCCTCGAATACGACCTGTTAGGGCGATTGGTGAACGTAGGTGGCCTGGATGGCGAACCCTCGGCCACCTACCAGTACGACCCGTCGGACATCATTTCAGGGCGCAAGGCCGAGGGCATTACCGAGCACCGCTTTTATCAGGCTGGGCAGTTGGTCACGCTGGTGGAGGGGGACAAGCACATCGGCATCGTACGTGCCGCCGACCATCTTGTCGCCGAGCGTAACAGCGAGCCAACCCTTCGCGATTTTTCCGCAACCCAGCACGCAGCAGGAGAACAGCCATGAAAAGGTTTAGCAACCGTGCCGTCGCAGCGCCCGTAATCCCCGAAGACGCCATCGCAGACCCCAGTGACAATACGCTGAAGCATGCGGCATGGCAGAACGGTCTGACAGTGCTTCAGTCGGAGTGGATGAACCGGCCGCCGGTGGGAGACGAGCGGCCGGCACAGGCTCAGCTCTGGGTGGGCGCGAACCCCGACCCTGACAAGACGGACGGCTGGGCTCCGGTGGGGGCGCCCTATATGGTATCGGTCGAAACCCAATTCCCGCTGGAGATGGAGGTGCCGCCGGATCTACTCGCTCGCGAAGGGCCAATGGCGTTAAGGGTACAGATCACACACTTCACCGGCGAGTTTGAGCACACCGATTTCGTGAGTTTCATCACCGACCGTACCCCGCCTTACGAACAGGCGACCCCACCCCTGGCCGACGTGACCCCATCGCCTATCACGGACGAAAAGTTGGAAGACGGTGACATTGAGATTACTGTACAGCCGTATCCGGCGCGCGCAAAAGGTGACGTGTGCAGCTTGTACTGGGTACGCTTCGGGGGCTCCTGGCCTCCGCCTGGTGCAGAGCCGGTCCTTCGTGATCAGCCCGTTCCGGAAACGGGCGATATCACCTTCACAGTGCCAGTCGAGAGCATCATCGCAACGGGCTCCGGCTCATACGTCGTGTCTTATGTGCTTGCCGACAAAGCCGGCAATTTCAGTGGCTTTGCTCAGCCCCGGCAGGTCAGCGTGGCCCTGGGCGATCTTGCTACTGGCCTCTCTGCGCCCAAGGTGCCCCTTGCACAGGAATCCGATAACGATGTGCTGGTCATTGCCGATGCGATCAAGGGCGTAATCGTCGAAATTCCACCTTTTCAAAATGCCGCCCAGGGCGATGCAATCAGGTTGTACTGGGGTCAGGAGGTGTATGAATTTGTACCATCGGATTGGCCATTTCCCAACCAGCCATTGGAAGTACCCGTTAATAACGACTTACTTAAGAAAAACTATGGAGAGGCTACCGGCGACGTGGATACAGAGGTGGCGTATGAAGTAGTGCGCGGTGGGTTGGTCATGGGCTCGCGCCAAAGCACTACGATCAAAGTTAACTTCTTCGTGGATGGCCCAACGGATCCCATTCCTGGCTGGCCGGACCCGATCAACGAGGCTCTCCCACTCCCCGTGCTTATACCGGACAGTGGTGGCGCAAACAACGCTTTGACTCCTGCTGACTTCGGTAAGGATGCAATAGTCAGGGTAGAGCGCATTGAAGGTATGATCGAGGGCCAGAAGTTAAGGCTCTATCTGGATGATCAGCTCATTGCGGAGGGGGAAGTCCCGGCGGCGCCGCCCGGAGATGACGGCGCGCCTCAGTTGATTGAAATAACAGTGCCCTGGGCCGATATCGTAGCCCGCAATAATGGTACATGGTCGCTTTACTATCATCTTGTTACGGCCTCATCCAGTAATTATTGGCAAAGCCCGGGCCAGCCAGTCACCATCGCCGCGCTACCTTTGCCCGAGTTGAGTTTTCCTCACGTAAACGATTACGGGTACCTCACTTGCAGCGCATTACGCCCCGCTGCGGGCGAGGATGAAAACGGCGATCCTTTAACTGGCATGGTGGTTCACGTGGCAGTGCCGGACCTGTCGCATTACCTGACGGCCGGAGCCACCTTGACGCTGTCCTGGGCTCCCTCTTCGGGCGGCGACAACCCCGAACCTATAACCCGGGGGCAGTACCAGCGTACAGTTCAAGTGGGCACGACGTATCCTGCCAAGGGGTTCATATGGGAGGTACCGTATGATCCCTATCTGTTGTGCATTTATGAAGATGTGCCGACTGCCGATGGCCATATTGGGATAGGCCGGGTCCAGGCTACCTTCGACGCCATGTCTTCTGGATGGACCACGCCGGTCACGGAACAACGGGTTGGGATGTATACGGCCGAGTCGTCGTGTAAGGTTGACTGAATAGCGAGCCGCAGAGCCGCCTGGAAGATTAGGACTATTCTTAATTCGTATTCTGATACTCGTCGTTACACTCGCGGCCCGGCCATGCTTGGGCCGCGATAATGTCTTCATGCCTGTAGCGAGGGAAAAATGCATCAGTCGAATAGTGTGCTTGCGCTTTCCATTCACCACGCTTTGAAAAAAAATATTTATCGTGCTGTTGTGCCGATCGTCTTTCTTCCGCTTTCGGCCCATGCAGTTGTTATCAGTACGGATACGCAAATAACTGGCAACACCGGCCAGTACTATGATGTTCGAAACGGCGCCACGCTTACTGCCACAAATGCCTCAATCCAGACAGTAAGTGCGCAAACGGGTGGGCGTCTTTTATTTGATAACGTAGTCGTCACAAAAACCGCAGTAGCCAGTGGGCCTAATCATCAAGCCGCTTTCACAGGTAGCGGGGTGCTCAGCAATAGCCAGGTAACCAACCTCGATACAAGGCCCGGTAACAGTTACGGGGTGCACGTTGGCACAGGTGGGGACCTGCAAATAATCAACAGCGCCATCAGCGGCGCCGGCGGCGGTGTACAAGTGAACGAGGGCTCGCTTGATATGAGCAACAGCACTGTGACTGGAGGAACGTCTGCAGGCATGGAGCTGTGGTCCGCAAACGCCACGGTGAGCCAAAGCACCATCACCGGGGAGAGTGGCGTCATGCTTGGTGAATACGTCCCAGGCACGGGATCTTCGGCACTCACACTGATTGGGAGTCAGGTCGTCGGAACCAGCAAGGCGGCGATCGAAGTAGGTTATAAGGCCTATTACCCAGTCGAAGCGGACATCCTGTTGCAAGATGGCACCACCCTGACGGGCAACGGCGGCGTGGCGGTCCATGTGAACGATGGTTCCACCGGGCATGTGACCGTAGACAACAGCGCCATCGTGGGCGACTACGTAGTCGACAACGGCGGCACCGGGGACCTGCTGTTGCGCAACGGCGCCAGCTGGACCGGCCGCCTGGAGAACCTGAGCAGCCTTGCCGTAGACAGCAATGCCCAGTGGAACATGGTTGAAAGCGCCAGCCTCGCGGCCCTGAGCATGAACGGCGGCACCGTGAAACTGGGCGAGGGCAGTGACTTCTTTACCTTGCAAGTGGGCGAGCTGTCCGGGGCCGGCAACTTTGCCCTGCATACCGACTTCTCTACGGACACTTCCGACCTCGTGCAAATCACCGGCAGTTCAGCCGGAGACCACACCTTGCAGATCGCCGCCAGTGGCCAGGACGCTGCCACCGGCAATGATATCCAGGTGGTTGAAACGGCCGATGGTGTTGCCCGGTTCTCGCTGCTCAACGGGCGCGTGGACGTAGGTGCCTACCAGTACGACCTGGTGCAGAACGGCAATGACTGGTACCTCACCCCCACTGACGAGATCACGCCGGGTACGGCCTCGGTGCTGGCGCTGTTCAACGCTACGCCCACTGTGTGGTATGGCGAAATGAGCACCTTGCGCAGCCGCATGGGTGAGTTGCGCCTGACGGAAGGCAAATCCGGCGGTTGGCTGCGCTCCTACGGCAACAAGTTCAACGTGGCCACGGGTAATGGTGTGGGTTACAGCCAGTATCAGCATGGTCTTTCCCTGGGGGCCGACGCTGCCGCCCCTTGGGGGGACGGGCAGTGGTTGGTAGGCGTGATGGCAGGCTACAGCGAATCCAACCTGGACCTCACCCGCGGCACCACCGGTGAGGTGAACAGCTACTATGCGGGCCTGTACACCACGTGGTTCGACAAGGCAAGCGGCTACTACTTCGACGGCACGATCAAGGCGAACCGCTTCCGCAACAAGGCCGACGTGACCCTGAGCGACGAGTCTCGCGCCAAGGGGAACTACGACACTGTCGGCGCCGGTGTCAGCGCCGAGTTCGGGCGCCATATCGAATTGGACGATGGTTACTTCCTGGAACCCTACACCCAATGGACCGCCTTGGCGGTACAAGGCCGCGACTACGACCTGAACAATGGCATGCAGGCAGATGGCGACCGCGCGCGCTCGCTGCTGGGCAAGGCAGGAGTGACAGCCGGGCGGACCTTCGATCTGCCGAGCGGCCAGAAAGTACAGCCCTACGTACGTGCGGCGGTGGCCAGAGAGTTCGCTCGCAATAATGCCGTATCGGTGAACGGTAACCGGTTCGACAACGACCTGGCGGGTTCTCGCGGCGAATTGGGCGCCGGCATCGCGGTCTCGGTCGCTGATCGTCTGCAATTGCACGCCGACTTTGATTACAGCCACGGCGAGGCCATCGAGCAGCCCTGGGGTGTCAATGTCGGGCTGCGTTATCACTGGTAAAAGGAGGCGGTATGAGGGGTGAAGCGTTGGATGACGATGTAATCGACCAAGAGCTGCTGATAGAAGCGGCGCTTCCCCCGGTACCAGGCGACCCCCGGGCGCACCTCCTGCCGACCGCAGCACGCTCTGCCCCCGTGCGAGTTCAGGTTGTTCCATGGCTGAACTCGCGCCCTACGCCGGAGCATCCGGAGGCGCTCTGGATATACCGAGGGAGTGAAGAGCTGGGCCACAAGCAGTGGATAGCGCCTATCCCCGACGACGACCTGTTCGTCGACGTGGATATGAGCCACTGGGAAGAAGGCGAACATGCACTGGATTACCGTGTTCAGCTTGCCAATGGCGAATACGGTCGGTCGCGGAAAATATCGCTGTGGATCGACCTTACTGCACCGGCCGGGGGGCAGTCGCTCGTCTTCCCGGACGACCTTGCCCCGACAGGCACCGTTACTGCCCATTACCTCGAAACCCATGGCGACGAAATAGAAGTGGAGGTGGCCCCGCTCGGCGACTTGAAGCCAGGGGATGTACTGCAATTCTACTGGAGCCAGAGCCTGGCCAAGGCGTTGCCAAGCGATGAAAGCTGGGTAGGCGACTGGGTGTTGTCGCAGGAAGACCTTCAAGCGCCCCAAGTGGTTTACGCGTACCCAGGGCAGGCGTTGCGCGACCGGGGTGACGGTACGCGTTACGCTTATTATCGGGCGGTAGACCGTGCGGGCAACGAAGGCAGCCCATCGTGGCCTTCTTCGATCACCGTTGCCGCCGCTCCGGTTCCCCGTGACCTGCCACCACCGTCGGTAACGCAAGGAGCCGGCACGCCTCCTCGGCAAAGCCTCGACCCGTCTCGGGCGCTGCAAGGTGTCACGGTCGAAGTACCGCCCGACGCGGTGATATATGAGGACGAAGCCATCGTGCTGCAGTGGGGCGAGGCCGATCAGGCCGGAGGCTGGACGTCCGCCCGGCTTGCCGCAGCGCACCGTCCCTGGGTATTTACAGTCCCTCCCACCGCCATCGGCGCGCACCTGAGCCGCACGCTGGCGGTCGGTTATACGGTGTACACCCACAGCGGGGCCGAACCTTCGGCAGTGACTACTCTGGCGGTTTCGGCCATGCGCAGCGATCAGTTCCCCATGGTGCGATGCCGGGAAGCGGAAGGCTTCACCTACCTTAGCCTTGCGCGGATACCGGCAAACGGCGCAACGTTGATTCTTGAGAAATGGGCATTGATCAGTACCGATCAGCGCGTGAGGCTGACCCTTTACGGAACCCTGCAAAGCGGCGGCGTGTACGAGAAGGTGGTGGTGGATCGGCGTGCGGTGACCCAGGCGGAGCTGGCCACCGGTATTACCCAGATCGTACCTAAAGCGGATATCGCGCTCTTTCTGCGCAACAATCCGCTTCGGCTGCGTGCCTATGTAAGCTGGGACCGTGGCGCCACCTGGCCACCGGCCGGCGTGCCCAATTTCCCGGTTCGACAGTTGAACCTTGTCGACTGACCAAGGCGCCAGCCGATAGCTCGCATTTACATCGCTCCGTCGCTGCTTCATATTTCACCGCTTTGGTGAACACGAAAACGTTACGGAGTATGCGCACGTGGAACAGTCGCTCAGCCAGCCCTTGGATACGGTGTATATCCTGCGTATCGACGGCACCCGCTTCGGCCCCTTCGAAACGCGGCTGGAGCCCCACAAGGTGCTGATCTGGGAAGAAACCCTCAACGCCGGCGCTGGCGACACCCTGGAGCATCACCAGCCTGGCGGTGAAGTGGCCAGTTACCTGATTACCAACACGCACTTCCAGCCGAAGATGAAAGGCATAGAAGCTCACTACACGGTGCGCTTGCGGCCGGAGTGACGGTCAACACCGCAGCGGATGGGCTGCCAGCCATTGCGCCACGTCGAAGCATGGGCAGGCCTTGCTGAATTCGTTCAGGGTAATCCGGCCGTTGCCATCCAGGTCCGGCGAGAAGTCCCGGTGCCCGCGGACCGTTGCCCCGGGATAGCGGCCCTTGAGTTCGGCCAGCAAGCGGTGAAGGCTGGCGAATTGCGCCGGAGTGAAGTTGTTTTCCGGCTTGCCCGCCGCATCCAGGCCGCCCACCAGGCAGATGCCCACCGATGCCTGGTTGAAGCCTTTCACGTGGGAACCCACGGTGCTTTCATCACGGCCCGGGTCCACGCTGCCATCCCGGCAGATCACGTAGTGATAGCCGATATCGGCCCAGCCTTGGGACAGGTGCCAGGCGCGGATGTCCGAAGCGCGTACCGGGGCCGTCGCTCGGGTGGCGGAGCAATGCACCACCAGCCAGTCCGTGCGCGAGCGTTGCTTGAGGGTAATGGTGGTCATGGGCTGCGTCCTTTGCAGTGAAAACGGCGCACAGCAAAGCGTGGCCGGGCGCCGGAGCCAACCGGGAAAGGCTACCGGCTACGCCGGGGCGGATGCTTTTTCCCGCCCGCTCGGCTACGATTGGCGGTCCAAAGCTTCAGGTCGTGACGGTTTTCCATGAGTTATCAGGTTCTTGCACGTAAATGGCGGCCGCGTTCGTTCCGCGAAATGGTCGGGCAGGGCCATGTGCTCAAGGCCCTGATCAACGCGCTGGACAACCAGCGGCTGCACCACGCCTACCTGTTTACCGGGACGCGTGGCGTGGGCAAAACCACCATCGCGCGCATCATCGCCAAGTGCGTGAACTGCGAAACCGGCATCACCTCCACCCCTTGTGGCACCTGCTCGGTATGCCGGGAAGTGGACGAAGGTCGCTTCGTCGACCTGATCGAGATCGACGCCGCCAGCCGCACCAAGGTCGAAGACACCCGCGAACTGCTGGACAACGTGCAGTACGCACCCAGCCGTGGCCGCTTCAAGGTGTACCTGATCGACGAAGTGCACATGCTCTCGTCGCACTCGTTCAATGCCTTGCTCAAAACGCTTGAAGAACCGCCGCCCTACGTCAAGTTCATCCTCGCCACCACAGACCCGCAGAAGCTGCCGGCGACCATTCTGTCCCGCTGCCTGCAGTTCTCGCTGAAGAACATGACCCCCGAGCGGGTGGTCGAGCACCTGGCCCACGTGCTGGGCGCGGAGAACATCCCGTTCGAAGACGATGCGCTGTGGTTGCTGGGCCGCGCTGCCGATGGCTCCATGCGCGACGCCATGAGCCTCACCGACCAGGCCATTGCCTTCGGCGAGGGCAAGGTGCAGGCCGCGGACGTACGCGCAATGCTGGGCACCCTCGACCACGGGCAGGTATTCGGCGTATTACAGGCGCTGCTGGACGGTAATGCCAAGGCGTTGCTAGAGGCGATCGGCCACCTGGCAGAGCAGGGGCCGGACTGGGCCGGTGTGCTGGCCGAAATCCTCAACGTCTTGCACCGTATCGCTATCGCCCAGGCGCTGCCGGAGGCCGTGGACAACGGCCATGGTGATCGCGAGCAGGTGTTGGCACTGGCACAGGCGCTGCCGGCCGAAGACGTGCAGTTTTACTACCAGATGGGCTTGATCGGGCGCCGAGACCTGCCGCTGGCACCCGAGCCACGCGGCGGCTTTGAAATGGTACTGCTGCGCATGCTGGCGTTCCGGCCAGCAGGCGAGCAGGCGCCGCCAGCGCAGCTAAAGCCGGCGGGGATCAGCCAGGCCACGGCTGATTCCCCTGAGGCGGTGGCCCCGGTCGCGTCGCCTGTAAAAGCACTTGCGCCGCCCGAGCCGATAAAACCCAAGCCAACGCCCGAACCCCGGCCGATGACAGCGCCAGCGGCGCCAGCCATCGCCTCCGACGACCCCAGCCTGCCCTGGAACGAGCCCGCTGCCAGCGATGCCGAAGTGCCCATGCTGGCACCGGCACCGGCGCCCGAGGCTATCCTGGATACCCGCGCCGAACCGCCGGAACTGCCACCCATGCCCGTGCCCACCCCCGCGAGCGTGGTGCCCCCGGCGCCGGAAAACGACGCCGAACTGGACGACAACGCCGGCGCGCCTATCGAATACCAGCCGGCGGGCATGCTGCGCGACGACGAGCCGCCGGCCGACGATGACTATTACCCGGGCGATGCCGACCCTGCCAGCTATGGTTACCTGGACGACCTTGCCAGCCACGCCGCCGAGCCGGTAACAACGCCCGAGCCTGCCCCGGCCGCCGCGCCCGCCAGTGGGCTTGCGCTGCAATGGCTGGAGCTGTTCCCGAAGCTGCCGGTGTCTGGCCTTACCGGTAGCATTGCCGCCAACTGCAGCCTGGTTGCAGTGGATGGCGATACCTGGCTGCTGCACCTGGACCCGGCTCAGGGCGCGCTGTTCAACGCCACCCAGCAGCGGCGCTTGAACGACGCCTTGAACCAGCACCTGGGCCGCACGCTCACAGTGAAGATAGAACTGGTGCGGCCCCAACAGGAAACCCCCGCCCAGGCCGCAGCCCGTCGGCGCGCCGAGCGCCAGCACGAGGCCGAGGAGGCGATTGCCGCCGACCCGTTCATCCGCCAACTGATGGAACGGTTTGGCGCCACCGTGCGCAACGATACCATTGAACCCCTGGACGCCCTGGCCAACCAGGGCGAATGAAACCGAACGAGAGTGGAGAACCGTCCCATGATGAAAGGTGGCATGGCAGGCCTGATGAAGCAGGCCCAGCAGATGCAGGAAAAAATGGCCAAGATGCAGGAAGAACTGGCCAATGCCGAAGTCACCGGCCAATCGGGTGCAGGCCTGGTGAGCGTGGTGATGACCGGCCGTCATGACGTCAAGCGCATCACCCTGGACGACAGCCTGATGCAGGAAGACAAGGAAGTGCTGGAAGACCTGATCGCCGCCGCCGTGAACGACGCCGTGCGCAAGATCGAGCAGAACAGCCAGGACAAGATGTCGGGCATGACGGCGGGTATGCAGTTGCCCCCTGGCTTCAAGATGCCGTTCTGACCGCAGAAAAAGAAACACCTTCCCGCCAGCGCGGTCTTCCTTCAACCCCCCTTTGAAGGAGCCGCGCTTATGGCCGCCGACGCCATCCAGAATCACCGTTTCGTCCTCGCCTCCCGGCCGAAGGGCAAACCTGTAGCTGAAAACTTCCGCAGCGAAACCCAAACCCTGCCTCCTTTGGAGGACGGTCAGGTGCTGCTGCGCACGCTCTGGCTATCGCTGGACCCCTACATGCGTGGCCGTATGAGCGACGCGCCGTCTTATGCACCACCCGTGGAAATCGGCGAGGTGATGACCGGCGGGGCTGTGAGCCGGGTTGAAGCGTCGCGTCACCCGAAATTCCAGGAAGGCGACCTTGTGGTCGGTATCACGGGCTGGCAAACCCACTCCATTTCCGACGGTACCGGGTTGCTGCCATTGCCGGCAGGCATTCCACAGCCTTCCATGGCGCTGGGTGTGCTAGGCATGCCGGGCATGACCGCGTTCATGGGCTTGACCCATATCGGCCAGCCCAAGGAAGGTGAAACACTGGTCGTAGCCGCCGCTTCCGGAGCGGTGGGCTCGGTGGTGGGCCAGGTGGCCAAGCTCAAGGGCTTGAAGGTGGTAGGCGTGGCCGGTGGCCCGGACAAATGCCGCTATGTGGTGGATGAGCTGGGCTTTGATGCCTGTATCGACCACCGCAGCGACAGCTTCGCCCAAGACCTGGCGGCAGCCTGCGACAAGGGCATCGACGTGTACTTCGAGAACGTGGGCGGCAAGGTGTTCGAGGCCGTGCTGCCGTTGCTCAATGCCCATGCGCGCATCCCGCTGTGCGGCCTGATCGCTCACTACAACGCGGACGAATTGCCCGAGGGCAAGGATCGCTTCAGCCTGCTGCCGCGGGTATTGCTCACCAAGCGTGTGCGCATGCAGGGCTTTATCGTAATGGACGATTTCAAGGACCGTCAGGCCGAGTTCTTCTCGGCCATGGTGCCGTGGGTCCGTGACGGCAAGATCAAGTTCCGCGAGGACGTGGTCGAGGGCCTGGAGAATGCCCCAGAGGCGTTCTTCGGCCTGCTGGAAGGCAAGAACTTCGGCAAGCTCGTGGTCAAGGTCAGCGATTGATCGGGGAGCATTGACCCGTTGCAGGGGCGCGGGTATAACCCGCGTCTCCGCCGTTTTTTGTCAGGTTGTTTCTGAATGAGCTTCAGCCCACTGATCCGTCAACTGATCGATGCCTTTCGCATTTTGCCCGGTGTTGGCCAGAAAACCGCCCAGCGCATGGCGCTGCAATTGCTGGAGCGCGACCGTACGGGCGGGGCCCGGCTGTCCCAGGCGCTGGCCCGGGCCATGGACGGGGTAGGGCACTGCCAACGGTGTCGTACCCTTACCGAGGAGCAACTGTGCCCGCAGTGCGCCGACCCACGCCGGGATGACACCCTGCTGTGCGTGGTCGAAGGGCCAATGGACGTGTATGCGGTAGAACAGACGGGCTATAGAGGCCGCTATTTCGTGCTCAAGGGGCATCTGTCACCGCTCGATGGCCTGGGCCCGGAAGCCATTGGCATTCCAGAGCTGATCCAGCGTGTGGAAGCGGAGCCCGGCCTGGCGGAAGTGATCCTGGCCACCAACCCCACCGTGGAAGGCGAAGCCACCGCCCACTACATCGCCCAACTGCTCAGTGATAAAGGCCTGGTGGTATCGCGCATCGCCCACGGTGTGCCCCTGGGCGGCGAGCTGGAAATGGTCGACGGCGGCACCCTTGCGCACTCATTTGCCGGGCGCAAGCCGATGGCGCTTTGATCGCCGAACCCTGGATTCCCTATCGCCCGTGTAGGAGGGGGCAAAGCCCCCGAACCTTCAAATAACGCTTACATCTCATCCAAAGCGAACGCGGTAAGGCTGAACACCGGCACGCCGGCTTCGATCAGGCGTTGCCCGCCGCCCAGTTCGGGCAGGTCGATGATGGCAGCGGCTTCGTGCACATGGGCACCCATGCGGCGAGTGAGGTTCACCGCAGCCAGCAGGGTGCCACCCGTCGCGATCAAGTCATCGAACAACACCAGCGAGTCGCCTTCACACAGGCTGTCGGTGTGCACTTCCAGGAAGGCTTCGCCGTATTCGGTCTGGTAGCCCTCGGAAATCACATCGGCCGGGAGCTTGCCCTGCTTGCGGAACAGGATCAGCGGCTTGTTCAGTTCGTGGGCCACCACGGCGCCGATCAGGAAGCCGCGGGCATCCATGGCGCCAATGTGGGTAACGTTCTGCTCCACATACCGCTCCACGAAATGATCAATCACCGTGCGCATCGCCCGTGGCGATTGAAACAGCGGGGTGATGTCGCGAAACACCACGCCGGGCTTGGGGAAGTCCACAACGGGGCGTATCAGGGACTTGATGGTCGAATCGTCGAAGGACATGGTACGTCTCGGCAGGTGCAAAAACGGAGATTATACCCGCCTGGTGCCGGTCATGGTCAGCCCTGCATCGCCCCGCCGCCCAGCGCGCACAGTTCCACTGGCTGCAGAATGCGTACTTCCTTGCCTTCGGCGGCGATCAGCCCGCTCTGCTGGAAACGGGTGAATACCCGCGACACGGTTTCCACCGCCAGCCCGAGGAAATTGCCGATGTCGTTGCGCGACATGCTCAAGCGGAACTGATTGGGCGAGTAGCCCCGGGCGCGAAAGCGCGCCGACAGGTTGATGAGG
This sequence comes from Pseudomonas sp. 3MAES_34.3B, assembly GCF_058145875.1. NCBI lineage: Bacteria > Pseudomonadati > Pseudomonadota > Gammaproteobacteria > Pseudomonadales > Pseudomonadaceae > Pseudomonas > Pseudomonas sp. 3MAES_34.3B. Next base: position 1,451,159 of record NZ_CM176960.1, read on the forward strand.
AACGTGGCGATACGCTCGTCGGCGCTCTTCTTCGACAGCAATAGCATCATTTGCTGATCGTCGCGGATCTCGCGGCTCATCAGCCGTAGCAACTGGCGTCGCAATTGCGGCAGTTGCGCGGCCAGGTCTTCCAGCCGATCGAAGGGGATTTCGCACACGGAGGTCGTTTCCAGCGCGACCGCCGACACCGGGTAATAATTGGTGTCCACGGCGCACAGCCCGACCAGCTCGCTGGGTAAGTGGAAGCCGGTGATCTGCTCCTGGCCGCCATCGCTGAGGTTGAACGTGCGCAAGGCACCGGAGCGCACTGCGTAGAGGGCGCCAAAGGGGTGGCCCTGGCGGAAGAGAAACTCACCCTTTTTCAACGGGCGGCCGCGCTTGACGATAGCGTCCAGCGCGTCCATGTCCTGCAGGTTCAGGGACAATGGCAGGCACAAGGGGGCCAGGCTGCAATCCTTGCAGTGCGCCTGATGGCCTGCCCCTTGTTTAAGTGGCTCGGACATCTTTGAAATTCCTTGAATCACTTGTAAAACGCAAGGGTAACCGATTTTTTCCAGCGCAGGGGCAGGGCGGGCGGGCGCGGCCGCTGTTAGAGGATCCGCGCTAACAGTGCAGCGCACGCCAAGGAGCAACGCCTACCCGAGGCTCACCCGCTCCATCACCCAGTGTTGATGCGGCCCCGGCACGCTCCATAGCCCAAAGGCAATCACCAGCACGCCAGCGGCCATGCGCACGCCCCTGCGCCGTAGCCAGGCGAGCAGCGTACGGCTGGCCATGCCCGTGACGAACATCATCGGGCAGGTGCCCAAGCCGAACGCCAGCATGGCCAAGGCGCTCTTGAGCAGATTTCCCTGTGCGGCGCTCCACAGCAGGGCGCTGTACACCAGCCCGCACGGTAGCCAGCCCCACACCGCACCCAGTGCCACGGCCTGGGGCACGCTGCGCGGTGGCAATAATCGCTGGCTCAAAGGCCGCAAGTACCGCCATACCCCACGGCCCAGCGCTTCTATCCGGGTAACGCCGTGCCACCAACCAGCGAGGTACGCGCCCAGGGCGATCAACAGCAGCGCCGCCAGCGTGCGCAACAGGGTGAACGCAGGGCTGTGCGCCACGGCCATGCCAAAGCCACCAAAGGCCAGCCCGGCCAGGCCATAACTGCTGACTCGGCCCAGGTTGTAGCCCAGCAGCAAGGCGAGCCGGGGCGGCCGGCCAGGCGTAGCGGCCGTGGCAAGCGCGCCCATCAGCCCGCCGCACATGCCCAGGCAGTGGCCGCTGCCCAGCAAGCCCAGCATGAAGGCCGTGGCCACAATGGAAGCAAGGTCAGTCATCGGCGGGGTCTTCGTCCATCAACAGCCGCCGCGCCGGCGAGTCCAGGTCGTCATACTGCCCGCTGTTCACTGCCCACACGAACAGCCACAGGATCGCACTGACGATCAACAGTGCGGTGGGGATCAGGTAGTAAAGCGCGCTCATTCGGTGTGGCTCATGGGCGTGCTCAAGCGCAGGGCATTGAGGGTCACCAGCAGCGAACTCAGCGACATGCCTGCTGCTGCCCAGGCCGGCGTGACCAGCGCCATGGCCGCGAACGGCAGCACCAGCCCGTTATAGACGCCGGCCCACGCGAGGTTTTGCACGATCACACGGCGACAGCGGCGTGCCGTGTGCAGGGTGCTCACCACTGCGGCAAGCCGGTTGGTCAGCACTACCGCGTCTGCCTTGGTCCGAGCCAGGTCGGTGCCTTGGCCCATCGCAACCCCAACGTCCGCTTGTGCGAGCAAGGGGGCGTCATTGCTGCCATCACCCAGCGCCAGCACGGTTTTTCCTTCGCTGTGCAGCCGCTCCAGCAGTTGCAGCTTTTGAGCAGGTAACAACCCTCCATGCGTCTCGATGTTCAGGGCCTTCCCCAACGATGCCACAGCGCCTGAGCTGTCGCCGGAGGCCACCAGCACGTGCCAGCCTCGGTGGCGGGCAAATTCCACCAGCGTCGGCGCGTCGTCGCGAAGGTGGTCATCGAGGCCGAACCAGGCCAATGGGCCTTCGGTGTCGGCCAGCAAAAGCCATTGCCGCTCGCTGTCTGGAAGCGTGGGTTGCGTGCTGCCTGAAAGCGCGCTCCCCCAGTGCGCCGCGCCCAGGCGCAGCCGCCGGCCCTCGACCAAACCTTCAAGCCCCAGGCCCGGCACCGCCTGCACGGAAGTGGCCAGCAGGGCAGTAGGTGGAAATGCCCGGGCCAGCAGATGGCCCGAATCCTGCTGCAGCGCACTGGCCAGGGCCAGGCATTCATTGTGCTGGCAAGCCCCCAACGGCTGAATGCTCACCAGCCAGGGCCGGCCCTCGGTGAGGGTGCCGGTTTTGTCCAGCAGCAGGGTATCGACCCGGTTCAGGGTTTCCAGCACATGGCCCCGAGTAACAAGCACGCCCTGTTGTTGCAGCGTGCCGAGTGCGGCGGCGAGCGCGGTGGGCGTGGCAAGGGACAGCGCGCAGGGGCAGGTAGCCACCAGCATCGCCAGGACGACCCAAGGTGCCTGGGCGGGGTCCAGCCACCACCATAGGCCGCCAAACAACGCAGCCGCGCCGAGCGAGGCGAGCAAAAACCACCGCGCCGCCCGGTCGGCCAGGCGCACGAGGGCCGGCTTTTGAGCCTGGGCACGCTCCAGCAGCCTGCCCATCGTGGACAGCTGGCTGTGATCGCCCACTGCCGTGACCCGTACACGTAGCCGCTGATCCAGGTTCACCGTCCCGGCGTTCACGGGATCCCCAGGGGCGCGGGCGCAGGGCTTGAACTCGCCGGTGAGCAGGGCTTCGTCCAGGCGCGAGTGGCCCGCGACGATGACGCCATCGGCGGCCACGGTAGCGCCCGGCGGTACCAGGATTTCGTCGCCCATCTTAAGCGCGCTCGTCAGCACGCGCTCACTCACCCCTTCGGCTGCCAGGCGCAGGCAGCTGGAGGGCAACTGCTGTTCCCAACCCACGGCCGCCTGCGCGGCGCGGGCCCGCACACGATGTTCCAGGTAGCGCCCTGCCAGTAGAAAGAACGCGAACATCCCGACCGTATCGAAATACAGCTCGCCCTTGCCTGTCACGGCCGTGTAAATGCCCCCGCAGTAGGCCCCGCCGATGGCCAGCGCGACGGAAAGGTCCATGCTTGCTTGCCGGGCCCGCAACGCGCGGCAAGCGCCGCGGAAGAAGGGCGCGCAGCTGTAGAACACGATGGGTGTGGTGAGGAACAGCCCGACCCAGCGCAAGATGGTGTGCAATTGCGGGCTGAGCCCCAGGTTGAACTCTGGCCACGTCGCCATCGTGGCCATCATCACCTGAAACCAGAGTATGCCCGCCACACCCAAGCGTTTGAGGGCAGCCCGCGCTTCCTCGGCATGAGTGACAGCTGCCTCATCGGCACGCCACGGCTTGGCGCGGTAACCGATGCGCTGCAGCTGGCTAAAAACACGGCTCAGCGGCAACGTGTGAGGGTGCCATACAAGGCTCAGGCGCCGGCTACTCACATTGACTTCTGCCGCTTCGACGCCGGGCATGCGGCGCAGGCAGTGTTCGATCAGCCAGCCACAGGCGGCGCAATGCACCCCTTCGAGCGCCAAGGTGATACGAGCAGTGCCACCCGCCTCGCTGACGAATCCCTCAATGGCGCCAGCAGCGTCAAGCGCCTCGGCCTGTTCGTCTGTGTGAGGTGAGGGCATGAGGCGTGGCGAAGGCGGCTTGTCACGATGCTCGTAATATCGCGTAAGCCCGGCCTCCACAATGCTTTCGGCCACGCAGCGGCAGGCCTGGCAACAGAACGCCTGGCGCTTGCCCAGCAGCTCGTTGGCGTGGCGATCCAGTAGGGCCGCTGGCACTGGCGCCTGGCAATGAAAGCAGCTAACCGGCGCGGCGTCGCCGAGGCGGGCAGCGGCTGTCACGGCGCAAGGGCCCCGCTCAATGCATCATCGCCCAGGGTTACCGGGTGGTCGGGCACCAGCCATTCCTGTTCATAGATGCGCCAGGTGCCTTCGGGGCTCTCGCCCAGCAATTCCACCAGGCGGCGGCCCGTCACCTGGCCTTCGAACTGCCCACGGTATTCAGTGATACCTCGGACGGCGGACGGGCCACGCAGCAATCCCAGGTGCAGGTCCCGCTCTGCCTGCGCAGGCGCAACAAGGTTGAGTGCCAGCCGCTCGGGCTTGCTCGCGCCACGCAGCCGCAGGCGCACTTCGCCGGTCAGGCTGTCCAGCTCAAGCTCTGCGCGTTGCCCCAGCTTGCGGGCCAGCAGGTCTGCGGTAAGCTCGCGGTCGACGCCTTTGCCGGCGTCGCGGTAATGGTCATGCACCACCGCATCTTGCGTGTTGATGGCAAGCACCAGTAGGCCAATGCTTCCGGCTACCGAGCCACCCAGCAGGGCTGCGATGAACCAGGGCCAGCGGTGGCGATACCAGCGGCTGGTAGCGTTTTTCATCGAACCGCCCCTGTGAACCGGCTCGCAGCCCGCGCCCCAGTGAGCGCTGAGGAGCCCACCTCGCTGACTTCGAAGCTTACCGGTTGGTCGATGGCCTGGGCGCAGGGCAGGGCCAGGCTGATGGCTGCCGTACGCTGCTCGCCAGGTGCCAGGCTCATCTGCGCCACGCCGTGCCAGGCGAACTCGGTGAGGCCCGTGGCCCGAAGGCGATACACGCGGGCGTGCTGGCTCTTGTTCATCAGGGCGAGGCTGTATAGGTTTTCAATGTTCCCGTCTCCACGGTCCCGGTACAGCAGGCGGTCTTTGCTCACGGTGAGCGACACCAGCGGTCGGCTGGCCAGCCCTTGAGCCAGAACGGCCAGGCTTGCCATCAGCGCAAGGCCGTAGCCCACCAACCGCGTGCGCAGCAGCGGGCGCCGTAGCGGGCCCAGTGTAGGGCCTTTGGGGTACACGGGGGGCGCGGCGCCACGATAAGCCACCAGACCTTTCGCAAGATTCATCCTGGTCATCACCCCATCGCAGGCGTCCACGCACGCGCCGCAGGCGATGCAGGCGATCTGCAAGCCGTCGCGAATGTCGATGCCGGTGGGGCACACCTGCACGCACAGCGTGCATTCCACACAATCGACGCGATCAGGGTGGTAGGCCACCACCGGCGTATGGGTGTCGAACATCACGGCCTGGAAGCGTGCATAGGGGCACAGGTAAACGCACAGATGTTCCCGAAGCCAGCCGGCATTGCCGTAGGTCGCCAGGGTAATGCCGCCGAGCCAGCCCAAGGTGGGCGCACCGAGATTTGCGGTGAGCAAACCTGGCAGCAAGGTGTGCAAGGGCACGAACAGTGCCACCAGCGTAACTGCGGTCCAGATGCTGACGCCAAGCCACAGCACGTGTTTGGCCACTCGGCGCGCGGCCTTGTGCCGGCCATAGCGGCGGCCGCGCTCGGTCAGGCGCTCGCACCACGTGAATATCGCGGCCCATACGGTTTGCGGGCACGCATAGCCGCACCACACCCGGCCAGCGATCACCGTGACGAAGAACAGCGCGAACGCAGCCACGATCAGGGTGCCCGCCAGCAGGTTCAGGTCTTCTGGCCAGAAGCTGGCGCCGAACAGGTTAAAACGGCCTTCCGCCAGGCTCAGCCACACCGCCTGCTCCCCGTTCCAGCGCCACCAGGGGAGGGTGAAGAACACCGCTGTCAGGCAGGCACCGATTACCTTGCGCAGGCGTGTGTAACGGCCATTTACCCTGCGCGGCAGGCGATTGTGCGGGCGCGACACGGGCACAGCTTGCGTGATGTCCCGCAGCGGCAGGCGGTTCATGGCGCGGGCTCGGTATTGGAGGGGGGCGGAGCTGGCTGGGCCAGGCTGTATACATAGGCTGCCAGCACCCTTACCCGATCATCACCGAGCAACTGCGCCTGAGCGGGCATCTGCCCTTGGCGCCCGTCGTGAATGCTGCGCCGCACGTCTTCGAAGCCCGATCCGTAAATAAACCCCTGAGCCTGGGTGAGATCGGGCGCGCCCACAACGGGATTGCCGCGGCCGGCGGGGCCATGGCAAGCGACGCAAGCCTGGGCATAGCGTGCTGCGCCATTGGCTGCGTTTGCCGCTTCGCCGTCGGGCACTGGGCGGCCATTGAGCTGCAGCACATAGGCGGCGATGTCTCGCGTGCCTTGGTCACCCAACACGGCGCCCCACGCCGGCATCACACCTATCCGGCCCTGGCCAATGCTGGCAACGAGGGCCGCAGGGTCCGCGCCCCAGCGCCAAAGGCGATCGGTGAGGTCAGGATAGCCAGAAGCCCCCTTGCCATCGGCGCCATGGCAAAGCGCGCAATTGCTGGCAAACAGGCGAGCGCCCATGGCCACTGCCTTTGCGTCCTTGGCTATTCCTTCAATTGGCATCGCCTTGAAGCGTGCGTACAGCGGGCCATAGGCCTGGCGTGCCTGCGCCTGTTCCGCTTCCCACTGCCCGGCACTTGTCCAGCCCAGCAGCCCACGCCAGCTGCCCAGCCCGGGATAGAGCGCCAGGTACACGGCGGCGAACACCAGAGTGGCGATGAACAGCCAACGCCACCAGCGCGGAAGGGGGTTGTCCTGTTCCTCTATGCCATCGAAGCGTTCGTGCTCCACCGAACCCCGGCCTTGGCGCGTCGCCCATAACAGCAGGCCCAGGGCGGCAAGGGTGCCCAAGGTGAAAACGCTGATGTACAGGGTCCAGAAGCTACTCATCGCGTTGCTCGCCGTGGCCGTGGGGTTCGTCCGCGAAGGGCAGCGCAGCGGCTTCGTCGAAAGCCGCTCGGCGCTTGCCGCTATACGCCCAGCTGAACAGCGCCACAAAGCCGAGCAGTACGATCAGGGTGCCGAGGCCACGCAGGGTGCCAATATCCATGGAGTCACTGCCCCGCCTTGATGGCCGTGCCCAAGCCCTGCAGGTAGGCCACCAGGGCGTCCATTTCGGTCTTGCCCCGCACCGCTGCCTCGGCCCCGGCAATTTCCGCATCGGTATAGGGCACGCCAAGGGCGCGCAGGGTTTGCAGCTTGCGCGCGGTATGGCTGGCATCCACTGGCGTTTGCGCCAGGAAGGGGTAGGCCGGCATTACGGATTCGGGCACCAGGCTGCGCGGGTCCATGAGGTGGGCCACGTGCCAGGCATCGGAATAACGCTTGCCCACGCGGGCAAGGTCCGGCCCGGTGCGCTTGGAACCCCACAGGAAGGGGTGGTCCCAGGCGCTTTCACCGGCGAGGGAATAATGGCCGTAGCGTTCGGTTTCCGCGCGCAAGGGGCGGATCATCTGGGAATGGCAGCCCACGCAGCCGTTGGCGATGAACACGTCGCGGCCTTCCACCTCCAGCGCACTGCGCGGGCGCATATCCGCCAAAGGCTTGGTGGTCACGTCCTGGAAAAACAGCGGCACAATTTGCGTAAGGCCGCCCACACTGATCGCCAGCACCATCATCAGCGCCATCAGGCCTATATTTTTTTCGAGGCGGGCGTGGTTCAACGCGTGGCCCCTTCGGGCAGGGCCGCTGCGTGCTCGGCCTGCGCCGGGTCGCCGGCGCGAACGGTTCGCCAGAGGTTCCAGGCCATTACCAGCATGCCGCTGGCGAAGCACGCTCCGCCGAGCAGGCGCACCACATACCCGCTTCGGCTTGCCACCACCGTCTGCACGAAGCTGTAGGCCAGGGTGCCGTCGTCCAGCACCGCTCGCCACATCAGGCCCTGGGCCAGGCCGTTGGTCCACATCGCTGTCACATAAAGCACCGTGCCCACGGTGGCCAGCCAGAAGTGTGCATGGATGGCCGTGATGCTGTGCATGGCGGGGCGGCCGAATACCCGAGGCGCCATATGGTAGGTGGCGCCAATGGTAATCATCGCCACCCAGCCCAGCGCGCCGGCGTGCACATGGCCGATGGTCCAGTCGGTGTAGTGAGTGAACGCGTTCACCGTCTTGATGGCCATCATCGGCCCTTCGAAGGTGGACATCCCGTAAAAGGCCAGCGCCACCACCAGAAACCGCAAGATCGGATCGGTGCGCAGCCTGTCCCAGGCTCCCGCGAGGGTCATCATGCCGTTGATCATGCCGCCCCAGCTGGGCACCAGCAGGATCACCGACATCACCATGCCCAGGCTTGCGCCCAATCGGGCAGGGCGGTGTAGTGCAGGTGGTGCGGCCCCGCCCAGATGTACAAGGTGATCAGCGCCCAGAAGTGCACGATGGACAGCCGATACGAATACACCGGCCGATTGGCCTGCTTGGGCACGAAGTAATACATCATCCCCAGAAAGCCCGTGGTGAGAAAAAAGCCCACGGCGTTGTGGCCGTACCACCACTGCACCATGGCATCGGTCGCGCCGGCATACACCGGGTAAGACTTGAACAGGCTCACGGGCAACGACAGGTGGTTGATCACATGGAGGATGAGCATCACCACGATGAACGCGCCATAGAACCAGTTGGCCACATAGATATGCCGGACCTTGCGCGCCCGGAGGGTGCCGAAAAACAGCCAGGCGTAGGCGGCCCATACCACCGCCAGCAAGAGGGCGACGGGCCATTCGAGTTCGGCGTATTCCTTGCTGGTGGTGTACCCCAGCGGCAAGGTTACCGCCGCAGCGATCAGTACCGCCTGCCATCCCCAGAATACGAACTGGGCGAGGCCGTCGGAAATCAGCCTGGCCTGGCAGGTGCGTTGCACCACGTACAACGAGGTGCCGAACAGCGCGCAGCCACCGAAGGCGAAAATCACCAGGTTGGTGTGCAACGGGCGCAAGCGGCCGAACGTGGTCCAGGGGAGGTCGAGGTTCAGCGCGGGCCACACCAACTGGGCGGCGATCAGCACGCCCACTGCCATGCCGAGAATGCCCCAGGCCACGGTCGCCACGGTGAACTGGCGTACCACCCGGTAGTTATAGGCCGCGCTGGGCGGTGCTGTGCTCATGTCAGGTCCACTGTCGGTCTCGGGCAGCGGGCCGCAGTGTGGGGGAAGCCGCTTCGCTGTGCAATGCGACCGGCGGTCTCGGTCAAGCCATCACCATGGGTTTCCAACCCTGTGCGACCGGCGCAGCCGGGGACGGTCACATGGCACTTTCTGCCCGCTTCGGGCACAGTCGGGCTTTGCCTGGGGAGGAACCAAGCGTGAGCGATGAATGGGCGGAGCGGGTCCGCGATAACGGTTGGTTGTGGGACGGCGCTACGGGGGCGGCCAGCGAGGACGAGCGCACGTGCCTGATCCTGGCTCACGGCGCGGGGGCGCCCATGGACAGCGCGTTCATGAATACCATGGCGAGCTTGCTGGCCAAGGGCGGCATCGATGTGTTGCGGTTCGAGTTTCCCTATATGGCCCAGCGCCGCGCGGACGGCGGCAAGCGGCCACCCAACCCGCAGGTACGCTTGCTCGAAAAGTGGCGCGAAGTGTACGCACTGGCGCGCACCCAAGTGCCCGGGCGGCTGGCCATTGGCGGGAAATCCATGGGCGGGCGCATGGCCAGTTTGCTGGCCAACGAGTTGGGCGCCGACGCTCTGGTGTGCCTGGGTTATCCGTTCTATGCGGCAGGCAAGCCGGAAAAGCCGCGTACCGAGCACCTGGCAGAGTTGCAGGTACCCACGCTGATTCTCCAGGGCGAACGCGACGCTTTGGGTAACCGCGCTACGGTAGAGGGCTATACGCTTTCGCCCGCCATCGAACTGTACTGGCTACCCGCTGCGGACCACGACCTCAAGCCGCTGAAAAGCTCCGGGTTTACCCATGAGCAACACCTGGAGGCCGCAGCGGACCGGATTTACGCGTTTTTGTAGTGCCAGTTACCGGTTGAACCGCTCCACCAGCGAGTACTGGCTTGCCGCAGTCTGGGTCAGGGCTTCGCTCAGCAGCGCGGTGCTCTGGGCCTTGCCGGAGGTCTGGTCGGCCAGCTCGGCGATGGTGGTGATGTTGCGGCTCACTTCCTCGGCCACAGAGCTCTGCTCCTCGGTCGCGGCGGCGATCTGCGTGGCCATGTCGGTGATGTTGGCCACCGCTTCGCTGATGCCCACCAAGGCCTGGTCGGCTTCCATTACTCGCGCCACGCCTTCCTGTGCCTGGCGATGGCCGGCTTCCATGGTTTGCACGGCGGCCGTGGCGGTGTGTTGCAGCTTGGCGATCAGGCTGTGGATCTGCCCGGTGGATTCGGTGGTGCGCTGCGCGAGCTGGCGCACTTCGTCAGCTACTACGGCGAACCCGCGGCCCATTTCGCCCGCGCGGGCGGCTTCGATGGCGGCGTTGAGGGCCAGCAGGTTGGTCTGGTCGGCGATGCCCTTGATCACGTCCACCACGCCACCGATCTCGTCACTGTCCTTGGCCAGGCGGGTCACGGTCTGCCCGGTTTCACCCACCGAGGCCGACAGGCGCTCGATGGCTTCGCGGGTTTCCCCGGCTATGTCACGGCCACGGCTGGTGAGCTGGTTGGCCTGCTGGGTCGCGTCGGCGGTACGTTGCACATGGTTGGCCACTTCCTGGGTGGTGGCGGCCATCTGGTTGACGGCGGCGGCCACTTGCTCGGTTTCGGCCTTCTGCCGGTCAAGGCCTTCGGAGCTTTCGTGCGCCAGGCTATCGGCTTCCCGAGCCTGGCCTTTGAGGTGCTCGGCGGTGTCCTGCAAGCGGGTGAGGCAGGTTTTAAGGCGAGCTTCCTGGCTCAGCATGGACATCTCCAGCTGCCCCTGAACGCCACGGCTGTCGGTGTACATCTGCGCGATCAGCGGGTCGGACGTGGTTTGCTCGGCCAGTTGCAACAGGCGCTTGAGGCCACGCTGCTGCCAGCTCAAGCCCAGCAACCCAAGCGGGACCGACAGCGCAGCAGCCAATGCGAAGCCCCAGCCAGTGTTCAGCCACAAACCAATCAAAAAGCCGATCTGGCTCACCAGAATGAAGGGCAGCCAGTCCCGCACCACCGGCGCCCAGCGGTCAACGGCAGCCACTGCCGGCTTGCCCGCGTTCAGGCGCGCATACAGTGCCTGGGCGCGGCGGATCTGCTCGGCCGTCGGCTTCACCCGCACGGATTCATAGCCCACCACCTGGCTGTTCTCGAGTACTGGCGTGACATAAGCGTTAACCCAGTAGAAGTCGCCGTTCTTGCAGCGGTTCTTCACGATGCCCATCCATGGCCGCCCGCTCTTGAGGGTTTGCCACATGTGCTCGAACACCGCCGACGGCACGTCGGGGTGACGCACCAGGTTATGCGGCGCGCGGATCAACTCCTCGCGCCCGTACCCGCTGATCTCGACGAACGCATCGTTGCAATAGTTGATCATCCCCTTGGTATCAGTAGTGGAGATCAACCGCTGATGGGCCGGGAAGGTACGTTCACGCTGGGTGATGGGCTGATTATTGCGCATGGGTGGCGGGTTCCGCTGAGTGCTTTGGCAGGGTGTCGGCGGCTGGCGCTAAAACCTTAGCGTTTAACGGGTGTCCATACCCCCGGCTCGAATTCCCATTCGACGGTGTCGTCTGAACGCCTGCGCATTCGAATATGAGTGGTTGTTTCAGACGACTGCGCTTGTTTTTGGCTGAGGTGGTTGATCGGCTCTTTGGGTAGTACTGGTGGCGCAACTACATCGCGTTTTTTACGGAGGTGCCCGAGTGGCTCCCGGCTTGGCAGTGGCAGAGGGTTAGCAGGCCGCTTAGGTGAAGGCGCTGTGGCCACTAATTGAGAATCGACAAGGTTAGGATTGGCGATCCCGGAAATAATTGATTCCTGGCTGCTTGAACTGGTCAGTCTCTGTTTATGCTTGCCCCGGAGAATGCCTAGCAGTTTGCGCCAGATGTTAAAGGGCGCATGCCCCGTATGATCTGCATGATTAATAGGTTCTCCTCGGCAATAAGCATAGGCATTCATCCCTCCCTCTCTGAACGGGCTCCAACTGTCCGGTGCGTAAAACCGCAGCAGTTGCGGCGAATAGGCTCTGTAGCCGTTACCTGGCAGGTAATAACCATTCTCCAGCCACAAGCCGTGATAAGCCGAGGCGCCAACGATTCGGGCGGGCAGCCCGCCGAAGGGGGTATAGGCGAAACGTTGCGGGTACCCGTGCCGCGCAAGCACAGAGCCAGGCAAGTCGGTGATAGTCAGTGTTATGCAGGTCATGGCATCTCTCCGGAAGATGTTCTATCCCAGCAAACAATACGTACCCGCAACAGCTGACAAACAGCCAGGTAGAGCGCAAAAGGCACCCTGGTAGCAGTCCATTCCCGGGCTTTCGCCGACTACCCGGCGGCGGCCCGGGATAGGTCAGGCAATCAACTGCCGCAGCACATAGTGCAGAATCCCTCCGGCCTTGAAGTATTCCACCTCGTTGAGGGTATCGATCCGGCACAGCACTTCCACATCGGCTTGCTCACCCGTGGTGCGGGTGATGCGCAGGGTAAGGTGCATGCGCGGGGCGAGGGTGGCGCCGGTGAGGCCGAGGATGTCGAAGCGTTCGCGGCCAGTAAGGCCCAGCGTCTTGCGGCTTTGCTCCGACAGGAACTGCAGCGGCAGCACGCCCATGCCCACCAGGTTGGAGCGGTGAATGCGTTCGAAGCTCTCGGCAATCACCGCCTTCACGCCCAGCAGGTTGGTGCCTTTTGCGGCCCAGTCGCGGCTGGAGCCAGTGCCATACTCCTGGCCGGCGAGAATCACCAAGGGATTACCAGCGGCCTGGTAGCGCATGGCCGCGTCGTAGATGGCCAACTTCTCGCCGGTCGGGATGTGAATGGTATTGCCGCCTTCCTCGCCACCCAGCATTTCGTTGCGGATGCGGATATTGGCGAAGGTGCCGCGCATCATCACTTCGTGGTTGCCGCGCCGGGAACCATAAGAGTTGAAGTCCTTGGGCTCCACGCCTTTTTCCCGCAGGTAACGCCCAGCGGGGCTGTCGGCCTTGATGTTGCCGGCAGGGGAAATGTGGTCGGTGGTCACCGAGTCGCCCAGCACCGCCAGGGCGTAGGCGCCGTTCACGTCCGCGATCACTGGCAGCGGGCCGGCGATGTCTTCGAAGAAAGGCGGGTGCTGGATATAGGTGGAATCCTCCTGCCACACGTAGGTCGCCGCTTGCGGCACTTCGATGGCTTGCCACTGGGCGTCACCGGCGAACACTTCGGCGTATTCCTTGTGGAACATGGCAGTGTTTACCTTGGCCACGGCCTCGGCGATTTCCTTCTGGCTGGGCCAGATGTCGCGCAGGTACACCGGTTTGCCGTCTGGGGTGGTGCCCAAGGGCTCGCTGGCAATGTCGATCCGCACATTGCCTGCCAAGGCATAGGCAACCACCAGGGGAGGGGAGGCCAGCCAGTTGGTTTTCACCAGCGGGTGTACCCGGCCTTCGAAGTTGCGATTGCCGGACAGTACCGAGGCCACGGTAAGGTCAGCCTGCTGAATGGCCTTCTCGATGGGCGCGTCCAGCGGGCCGGAGTTGCCGATGCAGGTTGTGCAGCCGTAGCCCACCAGATCGAAGCCCAACTGTTCCAGGTAGGTCAGCAAGCCAGCGGCCTTGTAGTAATCGGTCACTACCTTGGAACCGGGCGCCAGTGAGGTTTTCACCCAGGGCTTGCGGTTCAGGCCTTTTTCCACGGCCTTTTTGGCCAGCAAACCGGCCGCCATCATCACGCTGGGGTTCGAAGTGTTGGTGCAGGAGGTAATGGCCGCGATCACCACCGCGCCGTGCTTCAGGGCATAGGTGTTCGTGCCGTCGCTGTATTCAGCTTCGCCTGCCTGGTCGGCATTGCCCACGGCCACGCCGCCACCGCCCTCGCTTTCCAGCCGGCCTTCCTCCTTGTCGGCGGGCTTGAGCTGCAGCCCGATGAAGTCATTGAAGGCTTGGCTCACCTTGCCCAGCGGCACCCGGTCCTGAGGCCGTTTGGGCCCGGCGAGGCTGGATTCCACTTCATTCATGTCTAACTCAAGCTGAGCGCTGAACACCGGTTCCTCGCCCGGCAGGCGCCACAGGCCTTGCGCCTTGCAGTAAGCCTCCACCAGTTGCACAGTTTCCTCGGGGCGACCGGACAAACGCAGGTAGCCCAGGGTAATGTCGTCCACCGGGAAGAACCCGCAGGTAGCGCCGTACTCGGGCGCCATGTTGGCGATGGTGGCGCGGTCTGCCAGCGGCAGATCGGCCAGCCCGTCACCGTAGAATTCCACGAACTTGCCCACCACGCCTTTCTTGCGCAGCATCTGGGTCACGGTCAGCACCAGGTCGGTGGCGGTGATGCCCTCGCGCAGCTTGCCGGTAAGCTTGAAGCCCACCACCTCGGGGATCAGCATGGACACCGGTTGGCCCAGCATGGCGGCTTCGGCCTCGATACCGCCCACGCCCCAACCGAGCACGCCCAGGCCGTTGATCATAGTGGTGTGGGAGTCGGTGCCCACCAGCGTGTCCGGGAAGGCATAGGTGCGGCCGTCTTCTTCGCGGGTCCACACGGTGCGCCCGAGGTACTCCAGGTTCACCTGGTGGCATATCCCGGTGCCCGGCGGTACCACGCTGAAGTTGTGGAACGCGCTCTGGCCCCAGCGCAGGAAGGCGTAACGCTCGCCGTTGCGCTCCATTTCGATGTCGACGTTTTCGCCGAACGCCTCGGCGTTGCCGTAGCGGTCTACCATCACCGAATGGTCGATTACCAGGTCTACCGGAGACAGCGGGTTGATGCGCTGCGGGTCGGCGCCGGCCTTGGCCACGGCCGCCCGCATGGCAGCCAGGTCCACCACGGCGGGCACGCCGGTGAAGTCCTGCATCAGTACCCGCGCCGGGCGATACTGGATTTCGCGGTCCGAGCGGCGTTCTTTAAGCCAGTCGGCCAGCGCGTGCAGGTCGGCCGAGGTGACAGTGGCGCCATCCTCCCAGCGCAACAGGTTTTCGAGCAGCACCTTGAGGGACATGGGCAGCTTTTGAAGGTCGCCCAGCTGCGCGGCGGCGGCGGGCAAGCTGAAATAGTGATATTCACGGTCGCCGACCTTGAGGGTCTGCAGGGTTTTCAGGCTATCGAGGGAGGGCATGTAAAGGGTCTCCTGACGGCCCGCACGGCACGGGCCATTGGCTGAGCTTCTTTGCACTGGACTTTCCCGGCGGCTCGGGGGTTCCCATGCGTTTGCCATGGGAATTGCGCAGCGCTCGAACGGTAGCAACCCAACGGCCCACGGCGGGCGCGGCTGCGCTATCATCCGCGGTTTGTTACGCCACCCCTCGATCAATGCAGGGGCTACCCGAACGGCGTGACCTGCGGAGTGTAGATGAATACCTTGCTGTTCCACTGCCGCCCCGGTTTCGAGGGCGAGGTGTGTGCCGAAGTCAGCGAACACGCGGCCACCCTGAATGTACCCGGCTACGCCCGCGCGAAGCCGGCCAGTGCCTGCGCCGAATTCATCTGTACCGATGCCGACGGCCCGGCGCGCTTCATGGCGCAGTTGCGCTTCAGCGAGCTGATCTTCCCTCGCCAATGGGCGCGCGGCCAGTACGTGGCACTGCCGGAAACCGACCGTATCAGCGTATTGCTCGAGGCACTGAAGGATTACCCCGCTTTCAGCAGCCTGTGGCTCGAAGTGCTGGACACCAACGACGGCAAGGAGCTGTCCACGTTCTGCCGCAAGTTCGAAGCGCCGCTGCGCAAGGCGCTGGAGAAGGCCGGAAAGCTGCGGTCTGGCCCGCCAGGCGCCCGGTTGCTGCTCACTTTCATTAGCGGGCGCCAGGTGTTCGTAGGCGTGGCCGACGAGCAGAACAGCGCGATGTGGCCCATGGGCATCCCGCGCCTGAAGTTCCCGCGCGAGGCGCCCAGCCGCTCTACGCTCAAGCTCGAAGAGGCCTGGCACCATTTCATTCCCCGCGACCAATGGGACGAGCGTTTGCACAGCGACATGACTGCCGTTGACCTGGGCGCGGCCCCAGGCGGCTGGACCTGGCAGTTGGTGAACCGCGGGATGCTCGTTACGGCCGTAGACAACGGCCCCATGGCACAGAGCCTGATGGACACCGGGCTGGTGCGTCATCTGATGGCAGACGGCTTTACTTACGCACCGCGGCCACCCGTGGACTGGATGGTGTGCGACATCGTAGAGAAGCCTGCCCGCAACGCGGCATTGCTGGAAACCTGGCTGGGAGAGGGGCATTGCCGCGAGGCGGTGGTGAACCTCAAACTGCCGATGAAGCAACGGTACGCCGAAGTGCGCCGGTTGCTGGAGCGGATCAGGGAAGGCTTCAAGGCCCGGCGTATAAATGTGGCCATCGGCTGCAAGCAGCTGTACCACGACCGCGAGGAAGTCACCTGCCACCTGCGCCGGCTCGATCGCTGATACGCCTTTCTCACTACCTGGCTTGTCTGGAGAAGTAGCCCATGCCCGAAGCCCTTGAACATCTGAACGTGGACGCTGTGCTGGACGCCACCGGCCTCAATTGCCCGGAACCTGTAATGATGCTGCACCAGCACGTGCGCGACCTGCCTGCGGGCGGGCTGCTCAAAGTCATTGCCACGGACCCGTCTACCCGCCGTGACATTCCCAAATTCTGTGCTTTTCTCGAACACGAACTGGTTGGCCAAGAAGAATCGGCCGGCACCTACCTCTACTGGATTCGCAAGAAGGCGCAGTAAGCGCCCATAGGCCCCCCATGCTGATCGTGGCAGACGAAAACATTCCCCTGGTCGATGCCTTCTTCCAGGGCTTTGGTGAAATCCGCCGGTTGCCTGGGCGCACGCTCAGCGCCGAGGCCGTTCGCGATGCCGATGTGCTGCTGGTGCGCTCGGTTACGCAGGTCAATCAGGCGTTACTCGAAGGCAGCAAGGTCCGCTTTGTGGGCACCTGCACCATCGGTACCGACCACCTGGACCTTCCATGGCTCGAAGCCGCAGGCATCCACTGGGCCAGCGCGCCAGGCTGCAACGCCCGTGGCGTGGTGGACTACGTGCTTGGCAGCCTGTTTACCCTGGCCGAGCTGGACGGCGTGGCACTGCCCGAGCGGCGCTACGGTATCGTTGGTGCCGGGCAGGTGGGCGGCCGGCTGGCCGCGGTGTTGCGGGGGCTGGGCTGGGATGTGCGGGTGTGTGATCCGCCCCGGCAAGCCGCGGAAGGCGGCGATTATTGCAGCCTGGAAGAAATCATCGAGCAATGCGACGTGATCAGCCTGCACACCCCGTTGACGCGAACCGGGCCATACCCCACCTGGCACCTGTTCGATCGTGAACGCCTTGAGCGACTGCGCCCGGGCACGTGGCTGATCAATGCGGCGCGGGGCCCCGTGGTCGGCAACGAAGCGCTGAAAAACGTATTGCTGGCCCGTGACGACCTTCAGGCCGTGCTGGATGTATGGGAACAGGAGCCCGCCGTGGATCTGGCCCTGGCAGACCTGTGTGTACTGGCTACGCCTCACATTGCCGGTTACAGCCTGGAAGGGCGCCAGCGCGGTACGGCGGCCATCTATCAGGCGCTATGTGTGTGGCAAGGCGTGGTAGCAGAGGTGTCTCTGGAGGCATTGCTGCCTCCACCAGCGCTGGCGAGCGTTACGCTTGATGGTCTCGCGGACCCGGCCTGGACGCTGGCGATGCTGTGCCGAGCGGTGTACGACCCCCGCAGCGACGATGCGGCTTTCCGGCGTAGCCTCAGCGACGACCCGGCACGCCAGCGTGCTGGGTTCGATGCCTTGCGCAAGGCCTACCCACCGCGGCGGGAAATCAACGGGCTAAGCGTACGGATCGACGGCGAGGCGCCGCTGCTGCGCCAGTATGTAGAGGCCCTGGGCGCAAAGCTGGAGGGCTGTGATTGTTCTGTGGCACCGGGCGCGCAGCCCGGGAATGGACTGCAGGGCTGAATGGAGCCTCAGCCCGCCGCCTGAGCTTCCTGCCTGCGCTCACTTTCCAGCGCCTGGCACGCTTCGCGCACCATACCCTCGGTGATCGGGATTTCCCGACCGGCCTCATCGATGATGGCGCCACCTACCCGGTGATGTTCAGGCAGCGGTTGTTGAACGGGAGAAATTTCGGCGGCGTGTTGTGGGTTCATGCGCAGGTCCTCATAGGCGTAGGCGGTCTGAATACACTGGGCCGGCTGCGTGACCCTCCGGTTACACGCCAGCCCAGGCAGCAGACTTTTACCCTGCGCGTGAGTTCCCCTAAGGGGAATCAGCGATATTCGCAAAGATAGGCGGTTTCGCTGGCGACCTTGAGCTGGAATTTGCTATTGGCCGGCACATTGAACTGGCTGCCTGCCTCGAAGGTTTCCCATTCGTCGCGGTCAGGCAGCTTTACGGTAAGCGCGCCGGACACCACATGCATGATTTCCCGTTGCGCCGTGCCAAATTCATATTCGCCCGTTGCCATCACGCCGATGGTGGCCGGACCTTCAGCGGTTTCGAAGGCAATGGATTTCACGGTGCCGTCGAAGTACTCGTTGACCTTGAACATGGGGCGATCCTCTCGCTTGGGTCTGAAAACGGTGTGCCAGTATGCCCAAGCGAGCCGGGGGCGTCATCCGCTTTTGTACTGTTCGGGTAACGCCAGAGGCAGCAGGCGAGCCGTATTGCGTGCATCTTCGAGCGCGCGATGCTGGCTGCCCTGGAACTGCAGGCCGGCCAACTGCAGCGCGCCGTTAAGCCCGGTAGGGCGGGGAAGCTGGCGGGCCTTGGCAAAGCGCTGCTTGAGGTTCACATGGGGCACGTTGGCAAGCAGGCTGGCCAGGTTGTATTCGCGCCAGGCCAGCACAAATTGCTGCCGGTCGTAGTCTCCCCAACTCGCCCAGCCTGCCAACGGTGCGGGCACGTGGCCCAACCAGCGCTCGAATTGTGCCCATACCTGCGGCAGGGGTTGGGCCCCGTCGATATCGGCCTGGCTGATATGCGTCAGTTCCCGGCAAAAGGACGTGAGCAAGGGCCTGCGTTGTGGGCGAACGAACCGCTGGAAGTGGTCCAGTTCGCGGCCGTCGCGGTCGACCAGGCAGGCGCCGATCTCGATGATTTCCATTTCCTCGACCGGCCAGCCACCCTCGTCGGTGGTGGCTTCCAGGTCAATGACCAGCCAATGCGGCATATGTGGCCCCTTGAATAGCGTCCAAGGCTAGAGCCTAGCCAAGCCGGGAAGGTTCCGATACCCGCGCTCAATGGTGGCCCACGCAGTGATAAGCCACAATCCAGGCGATGAACGAGGCCCGAAGTTGTTTGTGCGGGTGAAAACGCCTAGCTTATGTCGATTATCCAGTTGGAGCGCCCGCCTTGTTCTTCACGCCCTCGCGGGCCGCACTCGCGTTCGCGACTTGGTTCGCCGCTTTTTGCGCAGGCTCGGCAGCCCAGGCACAGGACGTTGTGAAAGTCGCCGCCGCGCACTTTCCGCCCTACACCGTCCATCCCGAAAGCGGGGCCGACACGGGCTTGCTGCCCGACCTGGTGGCGGCCCTGAACCGTGTGCAAGGCCGCTACCTGTTCACATTGGTGCCTACATCGCTGCCGCGCAGGTTTCAGGACCTGCGCCAGGGGCGCGTGGACATGGCCATTTTCGAGAACCCTCGATGGGGTTGGGAGGGTACGCCCCATGTTGCCGTGGACATGGGCCTGGAGGACGCCGAAGTGTTCGTGGGCCGACGTATGGACGGCCGCGACGATCGGTATTTCGCGAGCCTGGCCAACAAGCGGATGGCCCTGTACAGCGGCTATCACTATGCGTTCGCCGGTTTCAATGCCGAGCCGGAGTACCTGGTCAGCCATTATCGGGCGACCCTGACGTACTCCCACGACAGCAATCTGTTGATGGTCGCGCGCAACCGTGCCGATATCGCACTGGTGACCCGCTCCTACCTCACCGGCTTCTTCGACAAATACCCTGAGCTCAAGGCTTCGCTGCTGGTGTCCCAGCGCACGGACCAGATCTACCATCACTATGCGCTGTTGAGGCCGAACGGCCCGATCACCGGCGACGAGCTGGCGGGCTATCTGGAGCAGTTGCATGCCAGTGGCGAAATGAAGCGGCTGTTCGCCCCGTACAACGTGGACGTGCTGCCTCGGGTAGACGGCACCGCGGTAATCGAACACCGGGTGCCGTAGCGGCGCTCAGCCCAGCTCGAAGGCTTCGAGCCGCGCGCCTTCGCGGTCCCACTCCAGCACCCAGCCCTGGCGGTCCCAGTCGCCCAGCACGATTCTCCGCGCGGGCGCCTCGCCGACCTGAAGCTTGTGCACCGCCGGGCGGTGAGTATGGCCGTGGATCAGGGTGGTCACGCCGGCCTGGCCCATGACGCGCGGCACTTCGTCGGGTGTAACGTCGACGATGTCGCGGGCTTTCATGCGGGTATGCGCCTTGCTTTCGTTGCGCAAGCGGCGGGCGAGCCGCTGCCGCCAGCCCACCGGCAAGTGTCGCAGCGCCCACAGCGTGAGCGGGTTACGCAACACACGGCGCAGCTTGAGGTAGCCTTCGTCGCGGGTACACAACAGGTCGCCGTGCATCAGCAACACCTCTTCGCCGTCCAGGTCGATCACGCAGGGATCGCTGAGCAGGGTGCAGCCGGCGGCCTGGCAGAATGCTTCGCCAATCAGGAAATCCCGGTTGCCGTGCATCAGGTACACCTGGGTGCCGCTGTCGGTCAGCTCCCGCAGGGCGCGGCAGATGCTGGCCTGGTAGGGCGACATGGCGTCGTCGCCGATCCAGGCCTCGAAAAAGTCCCCGAGGATGTAGAGCGCGCGAGCAGCGCGAGCACGGCCCTCGAGGAAGTGCAAAAACGCCCGGGTGATATCCGGGCGTTCTTCTTGCAGGTGCAGATCAGAGATCAGCAGTATCACTCGATGATCTCGGCTTTCTCGATGATCACGTCGTCTTTCGGCACGTCCTGATGGCCAGCCTTGGAGCCGGTGGCAACGCCTTTGATAGCATCGACCACGTCCTGACCTTCGACCACTTCACCGAACACGGCGTAGCCCCAGCCCTGGGTGGTGGGCGCGGTGTGGTTGAGGAAGCTGTTGTCAGCCACGTTGATGAAGAACTGCGCCGAGGCCGAGTGCGGCTCCATGGTGCGGGCCATGGCAACGCTGTACTTCTTGTTCGGCAGGCCGTTGTTGGCTTCGTTCTTGATGGGCGCGCGCTTGTCGGTCTTTTCCTTCATGCCAGGCTCGAAGCCGCCGCCCTGGATCATGAAATTGCCGATCACACGGTGGAACACAGTGTTCTCGTAATGGCCGGCCTTTACGTATTCGATGAAGTTGGCAACGGTGCCAGGGGCCTTGTCTGCGTTGAGCTGCAGAACGATGTCGCCGTGGTTGGTGGACAGTTTGACCTTGGACATACAAATTCACTCTTGTCAGATATTCAAGTGGCGCCACGGTTTTAGGGTAGCGGCCTGTTAGTGCCTTGAAAGCATCAGCTATGATACGGGCTTTGTTTTAGGCTTTACACGAAAAGTGGCTGCGCTCGTTCATGCCGCGTCAAAAACCGGCTCGGAATGCTCATTTACAACCAGTAAACTCCGCATCCTCGCCGGCTTTTTCCTTGCCTGACCTTCGCTCGCCGACTTTTCATGCAAACCCTAACTGGCTTACACCGTATTTGAAGGATTCCATGACCAAGCCTACCGCCGACAACGCTTCGACCGCCGCCGCCAAGGCTGAGCCTGTAGTTCCGGCCAACTTCCTGCGCCCGATCATGCAGGCCGATCTCGAGGCCGGCAAGCACACCGCCATCGTCACGCGCTTCCCGCCGGAGCCCAACGGTTACCTGCACATTGGCCATGCCAAGTCCATCTGCGTGAACTTCGGCCTGGCCCAGGAATTCGGTGGCAGCTGCCACCTGCGTTTCGATGACACCAACCCGGCCAAGGAAGACCAGGAATACATCGATGCCATCATGGCGGACGTGAAATGGCTGGGCTTCCAGTGGGCGGGCGAGGTGCGTTACGCCTCCAGCTATTTCGACCAGCTGCACGCCTGGGCGGTGGAACTGATCAAGGCCGGCAAGGCTTATGTGGACGACCTCACCCCCGAGCAGGCGCGGGAATACCGCGGCAGCCTCACCGAGCCGGGCAAGAACAGCCCCTTCCGTGAGCGTTCGGTACAAGAAAACCTCGACCTGTTCGCCCGCATGAAGGCTGGCGAATTCAAGGACGGCGAGCGTGTGCTGCGGGCGAAGATCGACATGGCCTCGCCCAACATGAACCTGCGCGACCCCATTCTTTACCGCATCCGCCATGCGCATCACCACCAGACCGGCGACGCCTGGTGCATCTACCCCAACTACGACTTCACTCACGGGCAGTCCGACGCGATCGAAGGCATCACCCATTCGATCTGCACCCTGGAGTTCGAAGGCCATCGGCCACTGTACGAGTGGTTCCTGGACAACCTGCCGGTGCCGAGCAAGCCGCGCCAGTACGAATTCTCCCGGCTGAACCTGAACTACACCATCACCAGCAAGCGCAAGCTCAAGCAGTTGGTAGACGAACAGCACGTGCGCGGCTGGGACGATCCCCGCATGTCCACACTGCAGGGCTACCGCCGCCGTGGCTACACCCCGCAGGCGATTCGCAACTTCTGCGAGATGATCGGTACCAACCGTTCCGACGGCGTAGTGGACATGGCCATGCTGGAATTCAGCATCCGCGAGGACCTGGACCGCACCGCGCCGCGCGCCATGTGCGTGCTGCGCCCGCTGAAGGTGACCATCACCAACTACCCGGAAGGCCAGCAGCAGATGCTGGAGCTGGCGCGCCATCCCAAGGAAGACATGGGCGTGCGCCAGTTGCCGTTCGCGCGGGAGCTGTACATTGACCGTGACGATTTCATGGAAACCCCGCCCAAGGGCTACAAGCGCCTGGAGCCGGGTGGTGAAGTGCGCCTGCGTGGCGCCTACGTGATCCGCGCCGACGAAACGGTGAAGGATGCCGACGGCAACATCGTCGAGCTGCTGTGCTCGTACGATCCCGATACCCTGGGCAAGAACCCCGAAGGCCGCAAGGTGAAGGGCGTGATCCACTGGGTACCGGCCGAGGCCAGCGTGGAATGTGAAGTACGGCTGTACGACCGCCTGTTCCGTTCGGCCAACCCGGAAAAATCCGAAGAAGGCGGCAGCTTCCTGGACAACATCAACCCGGATTCGCTGCAGATCCTCACCGGTTGCCGCGCCGAGCCGTCGCTGGCCCAGGCACAGCCCGAGGACCGTTTCCAGTTCGAGCGCGAAGGGTACTTCTGCGCCGACCTGAAAGACACCCAACCGGGCAAGCCTGTATTCAACCGTACCGTGACCCTGCGTGACTCCTGGAGCTGATGCCGCCGTGCTGAACATCTATAACACGCTGACCAAGGCCAAGGAGCCGTTCAAGCCACTGGACGGCAACAAGGTGCGGATGTACGTGTGCGGGATGACCGTTTACGACTACTGCCACCTAGGGCACGGCCGCAGCATGGTGGCGTTCGACCTGATCACCCGTTGGCTGCGCTACAGCGGGTACGACCTTACTTATGTGCGCAATATCACCGACATCGAAGACAAGATCATCAACCGGGCCAACCAGAACGGCGAGCCCTATGATGCCCTTACCGCGCGCATGATCGACGCGATGCACGAGGACGAGCGCCGGCTGAACATTCTGCCGCCGGATCAGGAGCCCCGCGCTACCGACCACATCCCCGGCATGCAGGCGATGATCCAGACCCTGATCGACAAGGGCTACGCCTACGCGCCCGGCAACGGCGACGTGTACTACCGCGTAGGCAAGTTCCAGGGCTACGGAAAGCTGTCGCGCAAGCGCATCGAAGATCTGCGCATCGGCGCTCGCATCGAAGTGGAGGAGGCCAAGCAGGACCCGCTCGACTTCGTACTGTGGAAAGCCGCCAAGCCGGGCGAGCCAAGCTGGGAGTCCCCGTGGGGCCCTGGCCGGCCGGGCTGGCACATCGAGTGCTCGGTGATGTCCACCTGCTGCCTGGGTGAAACCTTCGACATCCACGGCGGTGGCAGCGACCTGGAGTTCCCGCACCACGAGAACGAGATCGCCCAGAGCGAGGCCGCGACCGGCAAGCCCTACGCCAATGCCTGGATGCACTGCGGCATGATCCGTATCAACGGCGAGAAGATGTCCAAGTCGTTGAACAACTTCTTCACCATTCGCGATGTGCTCGAAAAGTACCACCCGGAGGTGGTGCGTTACCTGTTGGTGGCCAGCCATTATCGCAGCGCCATCAACTATTCCGAAGACAGCCTGCGCGACGCCAAAAGCGCGCTGGACCGCTTCTACCACGCGCTCAAGGGCTTGCCGGCCAGCGCAGCGGTGGGTGGGGAGGCATACGTGGAGCGGTTCGCCGCGGCCATGAACGACGATTTCAACACCGCCGAAGCCTGCGCGGTATTGTTCGACCTCGTGCGGGAAATCAACCGCCTGCGTGACACCGACGCCCAGGCCGCCGCTGGCCTGGCTGGGCGTTTGCGGGAACTGGGTGATCTGCTGGGCGTATTGCAGCTGGATGCCGAAGCCTTCCTGCGCGCCGATGCCGAAGGCCGTGTAGATGCCGCTGAGGTGGAAGCGCTGATTCAGGCGCGACTACAGGCCCGAACCGACAAGAACTGGGCCGAATCCGACCGCATTCGCGACCAGCTCACTGCCATGGGCGTGGTGCTGGAGGATGGTAAAGGCGGTACCACCTGGCGCTTGGCGGACTAAGGTCGGCTGCATGTAGAACCTGGCGGAGCCAGGGAATGGCCTCGATCAGGGCTTGAAATGGCCCTGTTCGCAGGCTGGCGCCAGCTCCTACGGTCCTGCACTTTCCGCGGGCCAGGCGCCTGCGTTTATCTCGCGCAGGCGCTTGTACACGGTGTTGCGGCTTACGCCCAGCCGGCGCGCTACCTGTGAAATATTGCCGTCGGTGGCCCGCAGCAGGGCGTTGATGTCCTGCGCCGGCACTTCCACTACCCGAGGTGGCGGCGCAGAGGCAAAGGGGGTTAGGAGGGTGTCGGGCAAATGCTCCGGTTCGATCCTGGCGTCGTCTGCCAAGGCCAGCGCCACTTGAATCACGCTGCTCAACTGGCGCAGGTTGCCGGGCCAAGGGTGGTTCATCAGCGCCTGCAGCGCCGCGTCACTGAAACCGGCGCGTTGCTCGGGCTGCCGGTGCTGTTCCCAGATGGCCTGAATCAGTTCAAGGCGGTCGCTGCGCTCGCGCAGTGGGGGCAGCTTCAACGTGCAGCCCGCAATGCGGTAGTACAAATCTTCACGGAAGGTGCCCTCGGCCACGGCTTGCGTCAGGTCCCGGTGGGTGGCGCAAATCACCCGCACATCCACCGCCACCGGATCGCCGCTGCCCAGGGGTTGAATGCAGCGCTCCTGTAGCACGCGCAGTAGCCGCGCCTGGGTGGGCAGCGGCATGTCGCCGATCTCGTCGAAAAACAGCACGCCTTTGTCCGCCTTGCGGATCAGCCCGGCATTACCTTTCTGGTTCGCACCCGTGAACGCGCCTTTTTCGTAGCCGAACAGTTCGGACTCCACCAGCTCCATCGGGATCGCCGCGCAATTCACCGCTATCAGCGGTTGGCTGGCGCGGGAACTGGCGGCGTGCAGCGCCTTCACCAACACCTCCTTCCCGGCGCCGGTTTCTCCGCTGATCAGCAGCGGAATATCCCGTTCGAGCATGCGCAGGCCTTTATTCACCAGTGCGTGTTGTTCGCTGGGCGAGGCGGGTGCATGAGGCACAGGGTTTGTAGGTGGGCTCAGCAAGCACTGGAGGCGGCTGCGGCCGGCGGCAAGCAGGGGAAACGGAAGCTGGGCAGGCCGGGCCGCCAGGTCTGCCAGGTCTGCCAGGCTGGCTCGGAACAAAGTCTCGATCGGCAGGTTTCGCGGATCCTTGCCCAGCAGCGTGTCTGCCCGCCGGTTGGCGGCAATCACCTGGCCCCGAGGGTTTACCACCACCACGCCTGCCCAGGGGCTGTCCAGGTTGTTGCGCGCCGTATTGAACACCAGCCGGTGATAGCTCCCGGCGAAGCGGGCCTCCAGCAAGGCGTTTTCCAGCGCCTGCGCCATCATCTTCACGGTGCCCAGGGTATGCGAAGGGGGCAGAAAGCTATCGCTGGACAATCCCAGTACGCCCACCAGCCGCCGATCCGCATCGTACACCGGTGCGGCGGAACCGCTCATGAACCGGTTGGCCGCCAGGAAGTGCTCGTCGTGTTCAACATGCACCGCCTGGCCGCAAGCGAGCGCCGTGCCAAGGGCGTTGCAGCCCACGCGGGCCTCGCTCCAATCGGCGCCCTCCATGAAGGCCCGGGCCTGTGCTGGCTCGAAGCGCGGCGTGCCCCAGCTGCGCAACAGCCGGCCATGCTCATCGGCCAGCACCAGCAACGCCTGAATGGGCGCCAGTACCTGGCCATACATCGGTAGCAGTTGGGTATCGGCGATACCCAGCAGTTCGTTCCGGCGCACCCGCCATTGCTCAACGGTAGCGGGCGGCGGCGTGCCGTGGTCAGGGGCATCGTGCGCGTGAAGCCCAGCGGCGACAGAGCGCGCCCAGGCTTCGCGGATGGCTTGTTCGTGAACGATGCCGTGGGTGCTTGCGGACATTGCGCTGCCCTTTATGGTTATTTTTGTTCACCCAGTGTTGTTCAAACCTGAACCTTGTCAACACTTCGGGTGTTCAATTGTTCAGCCGTAGCTGTTCATTTTTGTTCAGTTGCGAACCTTCAGGCGCAGCGGCGGGCCCTGGATCGGGTCTTTCTGGAAAATGGCACGGATGTGGCTATAGCCATGGCACTACAACAACAAGGTTGCCGCCATGGCACTGGAACTGCGCAACGTGTGTCGCATCGTGGACGGGCAGCGCTGGATCGACAACGCCGACCTGCGCTTCGAAGCCGGCTCCTTTAATGTACTGCTCGGGCGTACTCTGTCCGGCAAAACCAGCCTCATGCGCCTGATGGCCGGCCTGGACCGCCCCGACAGCGGCCAAGTGCTGATGCACGGCAAGGACGTGACCGGTGTGCCGGTGCGTGCTCGCAAGGTGTCGATGGTTTACCAGCAGTTCATCAATTACCCGAACCTTACCGTTTACGAAAACATTGCCTCGCCGCTGCGCCAGGCACGCTTGGCGAACGATGAAATCGACCAACGCGTCCGAACTACCGCCAAGATGCTGCGGATAGAGCCCTTCCTCTCGCGGTATCCGCTGGAGCTCTCCGGTGGGCAGCAGCAGCGTACGGCCATGGCCCGGGCGCTGGTAAAAGACGCCGAGCTCATCCTCTTCGACGAACCCCTGGTTAACCTGGACTACAAGCTGCGCGAAGAGCTGCGACTGGAAATGCGCGAGCTGTTCGCCGCCCGCCATACCATCGCCATCTATGCGACCACCGAGCCGAATGAAGCCCTGGCCCTGGGCGGTACCACGACCATTGTGCACGAGGGGCGGATCATCCAGAGCGGTGATACTGCGCAGGTGTACCAACGCCCGAGCGAGGTGCTGGCAGCAGAGTTGTTCTCCGAGCCCCCGCTGAACCTGTTGCCCGGGCGGATCAGCGGCGGAGAAACCAGCTTCGCCGATTTCGCGCATTTTCCGCTCAATGCCGACCTTCAAGGGATCGGCGAGGGTGACTTCCGCTTCGGTGTGCGGCCCAGCCATATCAGCCTGGTGCCGTCCAACGATGACGACCTGGAACTGGCCGTCACGGTGGAGCTGGCCGAAATCAGCGGTTCGGAAACCTTCCTCCACGTTCGCAATGATCAATGGCGCCTGGTGGCGCATCTGCCTGGCGTGCATGAGTTCGCCGTGGACGCTCCAATCAAGGTGTACATCCCCACTCACAAACTGTTCGTGTTCGAGCCGCAGGGGCGTTTGGTGCAAGCCCCCGGCCGGCGCGCGGCGAGGGTTGCCTGATGGCCGAAATCCGTTTGCAGCAACTGGCCCACAGCTACGCCCGGCAGCCTGGCGCGCCGGAAGACTACGCCTTGCGCCAGCTTGACCACATCTGGGCCCAGGGCGGTGCCTATGCGCTGCTGGGGCCGTCTGGCTGCGGCAAGTCTACGTTGCTCAATATCATTTCCGGCCTGCTCACACCCTCCGAAGGCCAGGTGCTGTTCGACGGCAAACGGGTGAACGAGCTCACCCCCGAACAGCGCAACATTGCCCAGGTGTTCCAGTTCCCGGTGGTGTACGACACCATGACGGTGTTCGACAACCTGGCGTTCCCGCTGCGCAACCAGGGCATGGCGGCGGACCGCGTACGCCAGAAGGTGCAGGAAATCGCCGAGGTGCTGGAGCTCACGCCGGTGCTGAGTAAAAAGGCCCGAAACCTCAGCGCCGATGAAAAGCAGAAGGTGTCCATGGGGCGGGGGCTGGTGCGCGATGACGTGTCGGCGATCCTCTTCGATGAGCCCCTGACGGTGATCGACCCGCACCTCAAATGGAAGCTGCGGCGCAAGCTCAAGCAAATCCACGAGCAGTTCAACATCACCATGGTCTACGTGACTCACGATCAGCTGGAGGCCTCCACCTTCGCCGACAAGATCGCGGTGATGTACGGCGGCCAGATCGTGCAGTTCGGCACCCCGCGAGAACTGTTCGAACGGCCCCGGCACAGCTTTGTCGGCTACTTCATCGGAAGCCCGGGCATGAACCTGATCGAGGTAACCGAGCAGAACGGTGAGCTGACCTTCGGTGACGTGACCTTGCCGGTGCCCGCCGGGCTCTCGGGGCAACTGCCGGCGCTGGCCGGGCAGCGTTTGCAATTGGGCATCCGCCCCGAATTCGTACGGATCTGGGATGCGCATTCGGAGCACACCTTATCCGCGCGGCTGCGCCATGTAGAAGACCTGGGCACCTACCGCATCGTCACGCTGGAACTGGGCGGGCAACGGATAATGGCCCGGTTGCCCGAGGATCGGCAACTGCCGGAAGGTGACGTGCCGGTGAGCTTCCCGGCACCCTGGTTGATGCTCTATGCCAACGATGTGCTGGTGGAGGCCGACCAATGAACAAGGTGCCCAACAACAAGGCATGGTGGCTGGTACTGCCCGTGTTCATCCTGGTGGCCTTCAGTGCCATCGTGCCGATGATGACCGTGGTGAACTACTCGGTGCAGGATATCTTCGATACCTCCAGCCGCTTCTTCGTGGGCGCCGACTGGTATCGGCAAGTGCTGCAGGACCCGCGCTTGCATGATTCGCTGTTGCGCCAGTTCGTATATTCGGCGTGCGTGCTGGCGATCGAGATCCCGCTGGGGATCGGCATTGCCCTCACCATGCCGGCCAAGGGGCGGCGTGCGTCGTTGGTGCTGATCGTGATGGCCATTCCGCTGCTCATTCCTTGGAACGTGGTAGGCACCATCTGGCAGATCTTCGGCCGCGGCGACATCGGCCTGATGGGTTGGGCGCTGAATGCCATGGGCGTGGACTATAACTACGCTGCGCACACCCGCGACGCCTGGGGCACGGTGCTGGTGATGGACGTATGGCACTGGACCTCGCTGGTGGCCTTGCTGTGCTACTCCGGCCTGCGGGCGATCCCTGACGTGTATTACCAGGCCGCGCGCATCGACCGGGCCTCGCCCTGGGCAGTGTTCCGGTACATACAGCTGCCCAAGCTGAAAAGCGTGCTGCTGATCGCCGTGATGCTGCGCTTCATGGACAGCTTCATGATTTATACCGAGCCCTTCGTGCTCACCGGCGGCGGCCCCGGCAATGCCACCACCTTCCTGAGCCAGACCCTCACCCAGATGGCGGTGGGGCAGTTCGACCTGGGGCCAGCGGCGGCGTTCTCGCTGGTGTACTTCCTGATCATTTTGCTGGTGTCCTGGCTGTTCTATACCGCCATGACCCACGGCGACCGGGACTGAGGAGCAGCGACCATGCGCAAACCCATTGCCCTGACGATGTTTCTGGCGTTTTTGCTGATCCCCATTTACTGGCTGATCAACATGTCGTTCAAAACCAATACGGAGATCCTCGGCGGGCTCACGCTGTGGCCCAAAGACTTCACGCTGCAGAACTATCAGGTGATTTTCACCGACCCCAGCTGGTATGAGGGCTACCTCAACTCGTTGTCCTACGTGACCCTCAACACTTTGATATCGCTGTTGGTGGCGCTGCCGGCGGCTTATGCATTTTCCCGGTATCGGTTCCTCGGCGACAAGCACCTGTTCTTCTGGCTGCTCACCAACCGCATGGCGCCGCCGGCGGTGTTCCTGTTGCCGTTCTTCCAGCTTTATTCCTCCATCGGCTTGTTCGACACGCCTTATGCCGTGGCGCTCGCCCACTGTTTGTTCAACGTGCCGCTGGCGGTGTGGATTCTCGAGGGCTTCATGTCGGGCGTGCCCAAGGAGATCGACGAAACGGCCTACATTGATGGCTACGGTTTCTGGAAGTTTTTCCTGCGGATCTTCATCCCGTTGATTGGCTCCGGCATCGGCGTAACGGCGTTCTTCTGCTTCATGTTCTCGTGGGTGGAGCTGCTGCTGGCGCGCACGCTGACCAGCGTCAACGCCAAGCCCATCGCCGCGGTCATGACCCGCACAGTGTCGGCGGCCGGGATTGACTGGGGGGTGCTGGCGGCAGCCGGTGTGCTCACCATCCTGCCAGGCCTGCTGGTGATCTGGTTCGTTCGCAACCATGTGGCCAAGGGCTTTGCCCTGGGCCGTGTTTAAGGGAGCCGTAGCATGAGCTGGATGGCCTGGACCCTTCCCACCGCGGTGTTCTTCATTGCCGTGGGCCTGTTGCTGGTGGCCATGACCACCATCGAATTACGTTGGCCGGGTGCCGAGCGGCGGGGCTTTTTGCCCATTGCCACTACCCGCGGCGATCGGCTGTTTATCGGCCTTCTTGGTAGCGCCTACCTTCACCTGGTGATCGTGGGCGCTACCGACTGGAGCATCTGGGTGGCCTCGGCGCTGGCCCTGGTGTGGTTGGCAGTAGTGATGCGCTGGGGCTGAACGCCCTTTGCTAGAACAGCGCGGGCCGTTGGCCAGGCGCGTACATCCATTCGGGAGATTCCCCATGTTCGAGAATAAAAACAACAGGCGACAGGGCATCACACTGGCCGCCCTGCTGGTGTTCACTGCCTATGGCTCGCACGCCTTCGCCGATCAGTATGAAGACGCGGCGAAGAAGTGGATCGGCAGTGAATTCACGCCTTCCACCCTGACCCCAGACCAACAGATGGCCGAGCTCAAGTGGTTCATCGAAGCGGCCAAGCCGTTCCGCGGCATGAGCATCAAGGTGGTGTCCGAAACGCTCACCACCCATGAATATGAATCGAAGGTACTGGCCAAGGCGTTCACCGAGATCACCGGCATCAAGCTGACCCACGACCTGGTGCAAGAGGGCGACGTGGTCGAGAAACTGCAGACCCAGATGCAGTCCGACCAGAACATCTACGATGGTTGGGTGAACGACTCCGACCTGATCGGTACCCACTTCCGCTACGGCAAGGTGGAATCCCTCACCGACCTGATGGCCAATGAAGGCAAGGATTACACCTCGCCAACCCTGGACATCAACGACTTCATTGGCATTTCCTTCACCACCGCGCCCGACAAGAAGATCTACCAACTGCCCGACCAGCAGTTCGCCAACCTGTACTGGTTCCGCGCCGACTGGTTCGAGCGCCCGGACCTTAAAGCGAAGTTCAAGGCCAAGTATGGCTACGACCTGGGCGTACCGGTGAACTGGTCCGCCTACGAGGACATCGCCAAGTTCTTCAGCGAGGACGTGAAGGAGATCGACGGCAAGCGCGTGTACGGCCACATGGATTACGGCAAAAAAGATCCGTCCCTTGGCTGGCGCTTCACCGACGCCTGGTTCTCCATGGCCGGTGGTGGCGACAAGGGGCTGCCCAACGGCCTGCCTGTGGACGAGTGGGGCATCCGCGTGGAGAACTGCCGGCCGGTGGGCTCCAGCGTGACCCGCGGCGGCGATACCAACGGCCCTGCTGCGGTTTTTGCCACGCAAAAATACATCGACTGGCTCAAGGCCTATGCACCGCCGCAAGCGGCCGGCATGACCTTCTCCGAAGCAGGGCCTGTGCCAGCTCAGGGCGCGGTGGCACAGCAGATATTCTGGTACACCGCCTTTACTGCTGACATGACCAAGCCGGGCTTGCCGGTGGTGAACAGCGACGGCACGCCGAAGTGGCGGATGGCGCCATCACCCAAGGGCCCGTATTGGGAAGAAGGCATGAAGCTGGGCTATCAGGACACCGGTTCCTGGACCTTCTTCAAGTCCACCCCCGAGAAGCAGCGGCTGGCCGCCTGGCTGTACGCGCAGTTCGTGACCGCCAAGACCGTGTCGCTGAAGAAGACCATCGTAGGGCTGACCCCGATTCGTGAATCGGACATCAACTCGCAGGCCATGACCGACCTGGCGCCCAAGCTGGGTGGGCTGGTGGAGTTCTACCGCAGCCCGGCGCGGGTGCAGTGGACGCCGACGGGGACCAACGTGCCGGACTATCCGAAACTGGCGCAGCTGTGGTGGAAGCACGTGTCTGACGCGGTCAGCGGCGAGAAATCGGCCCAGGAAGCCCTCGACGGGCTGGCGGCGGATCAGGATGCGGTGCTGAAACGGCTGGAGCGCGCGCAGGCCAACTCCGCGTGCGGGCCTAAGTTGAACGAAGAGAAAACCGCGCAGTACTGGTTCGACCAGCCCGGCGCGCCCAAGCCCAAGCTCGCCAACGAGAAGCCTCAGGGCCAGACCGTCAACTACAACGAGCTGCTGAAGTCGTGGGAGGCGGCGAAGAAGTAAAAATGCCGCCTGTTCCCGGGCTAACGCCCGGTCCCACACGGATTGGAGCTTTGCCCAGGAGGGCGTGGGCTGGATTCAGCTGTGTAGGACCTGGCGGAGCCAGGGAAGGACCGACAATGGACACTGCCGGCCGGGCCCCAGTACCGGCACTACCGGCTCCGGGGCGCGGTTCGCAGGTCAGCCGTGCAGTGCCTCGGCGGCGTACAGGGTGTTTTCCAGCAGGCAGGCGCGGGTCATGGGGCCCACGCCGCCGGGTACGGGCGTGATCCAGCCCGCGCGGGGCAGGGCGGTTTCGTACACCACATCGCCCACCAGCTTGCCGTCTTCCTGACGGTTGATGCCCACGTCGATCACGATGGCGCCTGGCTTGATCCACTCGCCTTTCACCAGCCCCGGCTT
Organism: Pseudomonas sp. 3MAES_34.3B; assembly: GCF_058145875.1. Lineage (NCBI taxonomy): Bacteria > Pseudomonadati > Pseudomonadota > Gammaproteobacteria > Pseudomonadales > Pseudomonadaceae > Pseudomonas > Pseudomonas sp. 3MAES_34.3B. Next base: position 1,484,165 of record NZ_CM176960.1, read on the forward strand.
GCCAGCGGCCACGACCACCAGGTCGGCACGGCTGACATGCTCGGCCAGGTCGCGGGTGAAGCGATGGGTAACGGTGACCGTACAGCCACCAAGCAATAGCTCCATGGCCATGGGGCGGCCCACGATGTTGGAGGCACCCACTACCACAGCGTTCATGCCGTAGAGGTCCTGGCCGGTGCTTTCCAGCAGCGTCATGATCCCCTTCGGCGTGCAGGGCCGCAGCAATGGAATGCGCTGCGCCAGGCGGCCGATGTTATAGGGGTGGAAGCCGTCTACGTCCTTGTCGGGGCGAATCCGCTCCAGCAGCCCGGATGCGTCCAGCCCTTCGGGCAACGGCAGTTGCAGCAGGATGCCGTCGATGGCCGGGTCTGCATTGAGCCGGTCGATCAAACTTTCGAGTTCGTCCTGGTGCGTGGTGGCAGGAAGGTCGTACGCCTGAGACAGGAAGCCGACTTCTTCGCAGTCCTTGCGCTTGTGGGACACATACACCTGCGACGCAGGATCGGTGCCCACCAGGATGACGGCCAGCCCGGGAACCCGCAGCCCTTGTTCCCGCCGTTGGGCCACTCGCTGGGCAATCCGCTGGCGCAGGCTGGCGGCAATGGCCTTGCCGTCGATAAGTTGTGCTGTCATGACGCGTGATAAACCATCGAAGGGGAAGAAAATGTGCGGCTATTCTCGCACGCCGGGCGGTCAGGTCAAAGGCGCCGAGACGAGCGAATCCGCTAAGCCCTTTAATTCAATGCATTTTTTTCTACAAAACAGTTGACGGCCCCCGGGGCCCTCTATAAGATTCGTCGCACTTGTCGGGCAGGGCCTAACGCTGGCGCAAGTGACCGCTGAAAACCTCTTGTCCTTCAATTGGTTATCAGGCATTTACGCGGTGCGGCTTTTTCACTTCAGCCCTGAAGTTGAAATACAGAGCGCCCGTAGCTCAGCTGGATAGAGCATCCGCCTTCTAAGCGGATGGTCGCAGGTTCGAGTCCTGCCGGGCGCGCCATTTGGCAGCTTTGGCACTCAGCCCTGAACAAGTAATGCAATATGGTGGGCGTAGCTCAGTTGGTAGAGCGCTGGATTGTGATTCCAGTTGTCGTGGGTTCGATTCCCATCGTCCACCCCATATTCACAAAGGCGCCTTACGCAAGTCTGGCGCCTTTGTTTTAAGCGTTTCATGCGGACGTGGTGAAATTGGTAGACACACTGGATTTAGGTTCCAGCGGCGCAAGCTGTAAGAGTTCGAGTCTCTTCGTCCGCACCATGTAACAAAAAAGCCGTCCTTTGGGGCGGTTTTTTTGTTTTTGGGGTTTGTGAGGCCGTTATGCTCCAGGGCTGGCTTGTCTGGCTGAGGTGCTGTACTCCCTTGCCCAGCGTCTTCCTTCCTGCTTGCCACCCATAATTTACGGGCCTACAATCTCCCAAAACGGGAGATGTGGCATGCGGGTGATCGCCAAAAGATCCCTGGTGAGGTTCTGGGAACAACCAGGGCATGGAGATGCCAGGGCGCCATTGGAAAGCTGGCACGAGCTGGTCCTCAAGGCAGAGTGGCCAACGCCCCAGAGCGTGAAGGATCAGGTTGGAACTGCCAGTATCTGCGCGAACAATCGCGTGGTATTCAATATCGGAGGCAACAAGTATCGGCTTGTGGCTGAGCTCCAATACAGAGCTGGCATCGTCTGGGTCAAATTCGTGGGCACCCATCAGCGATACGACGAGATAGACGTGGAGACGATCAATGAATATTAAGCCAATCCGCAGCGATGAAGACCTCCAGGCGGCTTTCGCCCGGCTCGAGCATATCTTCCAAGCCCAACCTGGATCCGCTGAGGCCGATGAGATGGAAGTGTTGGTTACGCTCGTGGAGGCCTACGAAAACAAGCATTACCCCATTCATGTGACCGATCCGGTCGAGGCGATCAAATTTCATATGGATCAGCAAGGGCTGACGCCGCGTGATCTGGAACGTTTTATAGGCCCAAGTGGGCGAGTATCCGAAATCCTAGGTAAAAAACGCCGGCTTAGCCTTGGTATGATCAAGCGTCTGCATGATGGCTTGAAAATCCCTTATGAATCGCTTCTCGCAGGCGTGGCATGAGTATTTCATAAGGGCACGGGCGTAAACCTCCGCCAGGCGCGCTGGATTTAGGTTCCAGCGGCGCAATCTGTAAGAGTTCGAGTCTCTTCGTCCGCACCATGTAACAAAAAAGCCGTCCTTTGGGGCGTTTTTTTGTTTTTGGCTCTTTATAAATGGTCGAAGATCCAGCCGATTGCAGTGATGGTCATCCTGCCAGTTCACTTCTTCATGCGGAGCGGAAGCTTTGGCTTCTGAATCACTTTCGAGCGATCACGCGGCTGGTCGCTTCTTTCTGATGAAAACAGCCTCAATCGAGCGGTGCGTGGCCAGGGCTCTTGAGGAATACACCAAAGGGCCTGATAGCTTTGCCGGTGACGTGACCCGGCAGGATGCGGCTGCGCTGAACATTATTCGCGCCTGCGAAGCAGCGCTCAGCATTGGCCATTACCTGATTCGCCGCGAACGCCTCGGCGTGCCCCAGAGCGCACGGGACGTGTTCGACCTCTTGGCCCGTGGTGGGTGGATAAGCGCCGAGTTAGCGCCTTCCATGAAAAACATGGTCGGCTTCCGGAATATCGCGGTTCACGAATATCAGAAGCTTCAGCTTCCCATCATGGTGGCCATTATTACCCGGCACCTGGATGATTTCGTTGCGTTCAGCTCCGCTGTTCTGCGTAGAGATGGAGGTATATTCGCCGGAGAAAAGCTTGGTGGCTAGCTGGAAAGGTGAATTGGCAAGGCTCTTCAGACCTGGCTGAATATCAGGATGACAGGCAGGGCGAAAGGGGGCAGATTAATGGCCAGTCGATTTGGGGCCCTCTGCTATGACTATCCTGTTTGGCTGTTCCGTAGATGCCACGCCAGTGTTTTCCAAGAGTCGCGCACGTGCCGTGAGCGCTTATGAGCCGTTTGGCTTCACGCTGAGAGTGCAGGCAGCGTCCCGTTACAAGGGGGAATACTGTGAGCCCAAGGCTGGTGTATATGCCTTGGGGTCCGGATATCGGGCTTACCACCCGGAACTCTTACGCTTTTTAAGCCCTGATGGCTTATCGCCGTTCACCATCCTGAACAGCTACTGCTTTTGTAACAATGATCCGATCAATATGTCCGACCCTTCGGGGCAGGCGCCTGTTTCTTCGCTTGCCAAGGCAGCGATGAAAGTGAGCGCGCGCCGTCGCTTGGGAGTCTTCCGGCTCAAAGTGGCTGCGCAAGATAGCAGAGCCCGTAGAGGGTTTAATGTCAAGCCCGAGGAGAACATCCGCTCGCGGGCTATCAACTTGCTACATGGCTATCTCCGCCGCAAGCACCCGGAGGTCAAGGATCTTGATCGTCTGGAGGTGGAGGCTCTGCATCTTGAGCGTCTTGTGTATAGGACAACCTCACCAAGGCCCCAAGATGTTCGAAGGCTGTATGAAAAGTTTGTTCATACAATAAATGAGGTCAAGTCGGATTCCATTTTGAGGTATGAATACATGAAGCCTTTGGAGCAAATCTACGTTGCCCGTCAATACTCGCTTCGTAGACGCGATACTGCATTGTTCGAGGAGTTCACCCGGGCATGATCAGTGCAGTGGCAATGTGACAAGAGCCTTATCCCAGCTGGGCAGGCGCTCTCAATGGTGGTCTCAACGCCCTTCGCTCATCCACCGCTCAAACGTAACAAACCCTTCCCGCGCTGCATTGGCCGCCGCTTCGATGTCCGCGGGCGCGGTGACATCCCGAGCCAGATGGGCCAGAAAGCCTTTCCACATGAGGCCGGTATCGGCCGCGTAGCCGTGCAGCCAGCGCAGCGGCATAGGCGCCAGCTGAGGCGACAGGCGTTTATAGAGGTAGGCGCCGCCCAGGGTTGCGCCTTCGCACACGTAGGCCAGGCCGTACGCTTCGGCGAGGCTGGCAGGGCGGGGCGCGTAGGGGCACTCCGGGTGCTGTGTGTCGCCGCCCAGGTCTTCGGCCAGCCAGGCGCTCTTCTGTGCCCTGGCCGCAGGTGCGAATTCAGCGGGCCACGGTAAATCACCGGCATACAGATGGCGCTCAACCGGGCGCATCCAGCCGATCACCCGAGCGGCATATATAAGGTAGTCGGCGCCCGTGAAGCCTGGCGAACTCAGCGGCGAGGCAGCGTCGAGCGCGGCATGCAGGTCGCGGGTAGCCTCTCGCAGCGCGGCGAGGGCGGGGGAGGTATCCGAGGCGATGATGGTGCTCTCCGGGAACGGGCGAATGCCCAGAGGATAACAGCCTCGCAGGCGCCGGCATACCGCTGCGCGGAAGGGCCCGAAGGCTCTGGCTGGGGCTGCTCGCCAGCGGTTTTGGGACGCTGTGTTTCAGGTGGTGCGGGTGGGGTGACTTCTGCCAGTCGAGTGACTAGAATGCTTGCCCTTGATCTGGGGTCGGGAATCGCCGGCTATCGTCTGTGCAACGAGGAATATCCATGCAAGTTTCTGTTGAAAACACTTCGGCGCTCGAACGCCGCATGACCATCGGCGTGCCTGCCGAGCGCATCGAGACCGAAGTCAACAAGCGTCTGCAACAGACTGCCCGTCGGGCAAAAGTGCCGGGCTTCCGCCCTGGCAAGGTGCCCATGAGCGTGATTCGCCAGCGCTACGAAGCCGCAGCGCGTCAGGAAGCCCTCGGCGACCTGATCCAGGCGACCTTCTACGAAGCCGTGGTAGAGCAGAAGCTCAACCCTGCTGGCCAGCCTTCGGTAGAGCCGAAAGTCTTCGAAAAGGGCAAGGACCTCGAATACGTCGCCACTTTCGAAGTATTCCCTGAGTTCACCGTTGCCGGTTTCGAAAGCATCAACGTCGAGCGCCAAAGCGCCGAAGTGAACGACGCCGACGTCGACAACATGCTGGACATCCTGCGCAAGCAGAACGTTCGCTACGAAACCGTCGAGCGTGAAGCGCAGAACGAAGACCAACTGAACATCGACTTCGTCGGCAAGATCGACGGCGAAGCCTTCTCCGGCGGTTCGGCCACCGGCACTCAGCTGGTGCTGGGCTCCGGCCGCATGATCCCGGGCTTCGAAGATGGCCTGGTGGGCGCCAAGGCCGGCGAAGAGCGCGTATTGAACGTGGCCTTCCCCGAGGACTACCAGAACCTGGACCTGGCCGGCAAGGCCGCCGAGTTCACCGTCAAGGTCAACAGCGTTTCCGCCCCCACCTTGCCTGAGCTGACCAACGAGTTCTTCGCCCAGTTCGGCATCAAGGAAGGCGGCATCGACGGCTTCCGCACCGAAGTTCGCAAGAACATGGAGCGCGAGCTGCGCCAGGCGATCAAGGCCAAGGTGAAGAACCAGGTCATGGACGGTTTGCTGGCCAGCAACCCGATCGAAGCGCCGAAGGCCCTGCTGTCCAACGAAATCGACCGTCTGCGCGTGCAGGCCGTTCAGCAGTTCGGCGGCAACATCAAGCCGGACCAACTGCCCGCCGAGCTGTTCGAAGAGCAAGCCCGCCGTCGCGTGGTGCTCGGCCTGATCGTGGCTGAAGTGGTCAAGCAGTTCGAACTCAAGCCGGACGACGCCCGCGTGCGTGAGCTGATCCAGGAAATGGCATCGGCCTACCAGGAGCCGGAGCAGGTAGTCAGCTGGTACTACAAGAACGACCAGCAGATGAACGAAGTCCGTTCGGTTGTGCTCGAAGAACAAGTTGTGGATACTGTTCTGCAGAAAGCTAGTGTGACTGACAAAGCGGTCTCTTACGAAGAAGCGGTAAAACCGGCCCAGGCGGCGCCTGAAGCCGCGTAAATCGGCCCAGCTTCGGAATAACCATAAGCCAGCCTTCGCGCTGGCTTATGCGTATCTAAGGCATGACTAATTGGGAGTGAGTGCAGGCATGTCCCGCAATTCTTATATTCAGAGCTCTGACATCCAGGCCGCTGGTGGCCTGGTCCCGATGGTTATCGAGCAGTCCGCGCGTGGCGAGCGCGCCTACGACATCTACTCACGCCTCCTCAAGGAGCGGGTGATTTTCCTGATCGGGCCGGTCGAAGACTACATGGCCAACCTGGTGGCAGCGCAATTGCTGTTCCTGGAAGCCGAAAACCCGGACAAGGACATTCACCTTTACATCAACTCACCCGGCGGCTCGGTAACGGCTGGCATGTCGATCTACGACACCATGCAGTTCATCAAGCCGGACGTATCCACCATCTGCATCGGTCAAGCGTGCAGCATGGGTGCGTTTCTGCTGGCTGGCGGTGCGAAGGGCAAGCGTTACTGCCTGCCCAACTCCCGCATGATGATTCACCAGCCGTTGGGCGGCTTCCAGGGCCAGGCGTCGGACATCGACATCCATGCCCGGGAAATCCTGTCCATCCGTGCCCGTTTGAACGAATTGCTGGCCTATCACACCGGCCAAAGCATTGAAACCATCGAGCAGGACACCAACCGCGACAACTTCATGAGCGCCCCGCGCGCGGCCGAGTACGGTCTCGTTGACTCGGTTCTCGACAAGCGGCAAATGCCCGCGTAATAGGCGTGAATCCTGTGTGGCGGGGCGTTCCCGCCATTCGCGGGCTTGAAAAAGCCCGCAATTGCCTTCATCTTGTGTTTCAAGCCTACAGGATTGGATAGATCGAATGACTGACACCCGCAACGGCGAGGACAACGGCAAACTGCTCTATTGCTCCTTCTGCGGCAAAAGCCAGCATGAAGTACGCAAATTGATTGCCGGCCCCTCGGTCTTCATCTGTGACGAGTGCGTCGACCTGTGCAACGACATCATCCGCGAGGAGGTGCAAGAAGCACAGGCAGAGAGCAGCTCTCACAAGTTGCCGTCGCCCAAGGAAATCAGCGGCATTCTCGACCAGTACGTCATTGGTCAGCAGCGTGCCAAGAAGGTCCTGGCGGTCGCGGTGTACAACCACTACAAGCGGTTGAACCAGCGCGACAAGAAAAACGACGACGTCGAGCTCGGCAAGAGCAACATTCTGCTGATCGGGCCCACCGGCTCGGGCAAAACCCTGCTTGCCGAAACCCTGGCTCGCCTGCTCAACGTTCCCTTCACCATCGCCGACGCCACCACGCTGACCGAAGCTGGCTATGTGGGTGAAGACGTCGAGAACATTATTCAGAAACTGTTGCAGAAGTGCGACTACGATGTGGAAAAGGCCCAGATGGGCATTGTCTACATCGACGAAATCGACAAGATTTCCCGCAAGTCGGACAACCCCTCCATCACCCGTGACGTGTCGGGTGAGGGTGTGCAGCAGGCATTGCTCAAGTTGATCGAGGGCACCGTGGCCTCGGTACCGCCGCAGGGCGGGCGCAAGCATCCCCAGCAGGAATTCCTGCAGGTGGACACTCGCAACATCCTCTTCATCTGCGGCGGTGCGTTCTCCGGGCTTGAAAAAGTCATCCAGAACCGCTCCACCAAAGGCGGCATCGGCTTCAACGCCGAGGTTCGCAGCCGTGAAGAAGGCAAGAAGGTTGGCGAGTCCCTGCGTGAAGTAGAGCCGGATGACCTCGTGAAGTTTGGCCTGATTCCCGAGTTCGTAGGTCGCCTGCCGGTGCTGGCGACGCTCGACGAACTCGACGAAGCGGCGCTTGTTCAAATCCTCACCGAACCGAAGAACGCGTTGTCCAAGCAATACGGCAAGCTGTTCGAAATGGAAGGCGTGGACCTCGAGTTCCGTGCCGATGCGCTCAAGTCCGTGGCCCGCAAGGCCCTGGAGCGCAAGACCGGTGCCCGTGGCCTGCGGTCGATCCTCGAAGGCGTGTTGCTCGACACCATGTATGAAATTCCTTCCCAGAAGGATGTCAGCAAGGTGGTAATCGACGAAAGCGTGATCGACGGTACGTCCAAGCCGCTGTTGATCTACGAGAACAGCGAGCCGCCTGCCAAGGCAGCACCCGATGCGTGATTCGCGCATTGCCGGCTTTTTGGGCTGAGCGATAGCAGAAAGGGCCTTCGGGCCCTTTTTTTGTCCGAGTCCGATGCTTGTTTTTTCCCGAGGCTACCCCCAGATTAGCCTCAGGCTTATTTTCATCTGTGAGCGGCTCTGCGCCGCTGAAGAGGCGAAACCATGAAGACGACCATCGAATTGCCTCTCCTGCCATTGCGTGATGTGGTGGTCTATCCGCATATGGTGATCCCACTGTTCGTGGGACGCGAGAAATCCATCGAAGCCCTCGAGGCCGCGATGTCGGGCGAGAAGCAGATCCTTCTGCTGGCCCAGCGCAATCCCGGGGATGACGATCCGGGCGAAGATGCCCTTTATCGAACCGGTACCGTAGCCACCGTATTGCAGCTGCTCAAGTTGCCCGATGGCACCGTGAAGGTGCTGGTGGAAGGTGAGCAGCGCGGCACTGTCGAGAAATTCCTCGAGGTTGACGGGCACGTGCGCGCCCAAGTCAGCCTGATCGAGGAAAGCGCAGCGCCGGATCGCGAAGCCGAAGTGTTCGTGCGCAGCCTCCTGTCGCAGTTCGAGCAATATGTACAGCTGGGCAAAAAGGTCCCGGCTGAAGTGCTGTCTTCGCTCAACAGCATCGACGAGCCCGGGCGCCTGGTAGATACCATGGCCGCGCACATGGCGCTGAAGATCGAACAGAAACAGGAAATCCTCGAGATCATCGAGCTGTCGGCCCGCGTAGAACGCGTGCTGGCTCTGCTGGATGCCGAAATCGACCTCCTGCAGGTCGAGAAACGCATCCGTGGCCGCGTGAAAAAACAAATGGAACGCAGCCAGCGCGAGTACTACCTCAACGAGCAGATGAAAGCCATCCAGAAGGAGCTTGGCGACGGTGAGGAAGGCCATAACGAAGTCGAGGAGCTGAAGAAGCGCATCGAGGCTGCAGGGCTCCCCAGGGACGCCATGGCCAAGGCGACCGCCGAACTCAACAAGCTCAAGCAGATGTCGCCGATGTCTGCCGAGGCCACCGTGGTGCGGTCTTACATCGACTGGCTTGCCCAAGTGCCGTGGAAAGCCCAAAGCAAGGTGCGCCTGGACCTCGCCCGCGCCGAGCAGATCCTCGATGCCGATCATTACGGCCTTGAGGAAGTGAAAGAACGGATCCTCGAATACCTTGCCGTGCAAAAGCGTGTGAAGAAAATTCGCGGCCCGGTACTGTGCCTGGTGGGCCCGCCCGGGGTGGGCAAAACCTCTCTGGCAGAATCCATCGCCAATGCCACCAACCGCAAGTTTGTGCGGATGGCCCTGGGCGGGGTGCGGGACGAAGCGGAAATCCGCGGCCACCGCCGGACCTACATCGGCTCCATGCCCGGCCGGCTTATCCAGAAGATGACCAAGGTGGGCGTGCGCAACCCGCTCTTCCTGCTCGACGAAATCGACAAGATGGGCAGCGACATGCGTGGGGACCCCGCTTCGGCATTGCTCGAAGTGCTGGATCCGGAGCAGAACCACAGCTTCAACGACCATTACCTGGAAGTGGATTACGACCTTTCCGACGTGATGTTCCTGTGTACCTCCAACTCGATGAACATCCCGCCAGCGCTGCTGGACCGCATGGAAGTCATCCGGCTGCCCGGCTACACCGAAGACGAGAAGATCAACATCGCTACCCGGTACCTCACGCCCAAGCAGGTAACTGCCAACGGCCTGAAGAAAACCGAACTGGAAATCGACAACCAGGCGATCCGCGACATCATCCGCTACTACACCCGTGAAGCGGGTGTGCGCAGCCTGGAGCGGCAAATTGCCAAGATCTGCCGCAAGGTGGTCAAGGAACACGCTCAGGCCAAAAACGTGGCCGTGAAGGTGACGCCCGAGTCGCTTGAGCACCTGCTGGGTGTACGCAAGTTCCGTTACGGGCTCGCGGAGCAGCAAGACCAGATCGGCCAGGTCACGGGGCTTGCCTGGACCCAGGTGGGTGGCGAGCTGCTGACCATCGAAGCGGCAGTGGTGCCTGGCAAGGGCCACCTGATCAAGACCGGCTCGCTGGGCGATGTGATGGGTGAATCCATCACCGCGGCGCTTACCGTGGTGCGCAGCCGGGCGAAAAGCCTGGGTATCGCGCTCGATTTCCACGAGAAGCGCGACACGCACATCCACATGCCTGAAGGCGCCACGCCCAAGGATGGTCCAAGCGCGGGTATTGGCATGTGCACCGCAGTCGTGTCGGCGCTTACACAGATCCCGGTGAGGGCTGATGTGGCAATGACAGGGGAGATTACCCTGCGCGGCCAGGTACTGGCGATTGGCGGGCTGAAGGAAAAACTGCTCGCCGCGCACCGCGGGGGAATCAAGACGGTGATCATTCCTGAGGAAAACGTGCGTGACCTCAAGGAAATTCCTGACAACATCAAGCAGGATCTGCAAATCAAGCCTGTCAAATGGATTGACGAGGTCCTTCAAATTGCGCTGCAATACGCGCCGGAGCCCTTGCCCGACGTGGCTCCCGAGATAGTTGCAAAGGATGACAAGCGCGACGCTGACGCGAAGGAAAGGGTCAGCACGCACTAGGCAGGCCATTTGCACGGGAAAGCTCCCGGACAGAATTTCAGAGCCGCCTTGAAAAGCGGCTCGTTTTGTCGGCAGCGTGTCCGGCAACACACAGTATTCAAAAAAAATATCCAGAAATAACTCAAGATAGAGATAAGGGGACTTAGAGTGAACAAGTCGGAACTGATCGATGCCGTCGCTGCATCCGCTGATATCCCGAAAGCCGTTGCAGGTCGCGCGCTGGACGCTGTGATCGAATCCGTTACCGGCGCGCTGAAAAGTGGCGACTCCGTTGTGCTGGTCGGTTTCGGTACCTTCCAGGTCAAGGAGCGCGCGGAGCGCACCGGTCGTAACCCGCAGTCGGGCGCAGCGATCACGATCGCCGCAGCCAAGATCCCGGGCTTCAAGCCTGGCAAAGGCCTGAAAGACGCGGTCAACTGATCACCGAGCGGGCGCGACCGGCCACGGTGGCCAAGGTCGTCCGGCTCCGGTGGCGCTGTTCGGCAAGTGACGAGAAGGCGCATCCTCGGATGCGCCTTTTTCATATCGGTTCTGGGCGGTCGGAGATGTAACTGGCCGTTGCTGGGGGAAGCATGCTTCAAAACATCAGGGACAATTCACAGGGGTGGATTGCCAAGACAATCATCGGCGTTATTGTCGTGCTGATGGCCTTGACGGGTTTCGACGCGATCTTCCGCGCCACCAGTCATAGCCAGGACGCCGCCAAGGTAAACGGCGATACCATTACCCAGGCCGAGCTTGGCCAGGCGGTCGAGATGCAGCGCCGCCAGCTCATGCAGCAACTGGGGCGCGAATTCGACCCGTCCCTGCTCGACGACAAGATGCTGCGCGAGGCCGCCCTCAAGGGCCTGATCGACCGCAAGTTGCTGCTGCAGGGCGCGCACGATGCGGGCTTCGTATTCACCGACGCCGCAGTGGATCAAGTGATCCTGCAGATGCCGGAGTTCCAGCAGGACGGCGCCTTCAGCGCCGAACGCTTCGACCAGTTCATTCGCCAGCTGAGCCTCTCGCGGATGCAGTTCCGTCAGATGCTCGCCGAGGAAATGCTGATCAGCCAGCTGCGCGTCGGCCTGGCGGGCAGCAGCTTTGTGACCGAAGACGAAGTAGCAGCCTATGCGCGCCTGAACAAGCAAACCCGCGACTTCGCCAGCCTGACCTTCAAGGCCGATCCGTCGGCGATCAAGGTCAGTGACGAGGACGTCAAAACCTACTACGGTGCCCATGCCAAAGAGTTCATGAGCCCGGATCAGGTGGTGATCGACTACATCGAGCTGAAGAAGTCTGCCTACTTCGATCAGGTGAAGGTCAGCGATGCCGACCTGCAGGCTCAGTACCAGAAAGAGATTTCGAACCTCGCCGAGCAACGCCGTGCGGCTCACATTCTCGTGGAAGTGAACGACAAGGTAACCGACGAGCAGGCCAAGGCCCGCATCACTGAAATCCAGCAGCGCCTGGAGAAGGGTGAGGACTTCGCCAAGGTCGCCAAGGAAACCTCCCAGGACCCGGGCTCTGCCGCCAATGGTGGCGACCTGGGCTATGCCGGCAAGGGCGTGTACGACGAGGCCTTCGAAACCGCCCTGTACAGCCTCAAGGCGGATCAGGTGTCGGCGCCGGTGCGTACCCAGTTCGGCTATCACCTGATCAAGCTGCTGGGCGTGGAAGCGCCTCAGGTGCCTACCTTCGCCAGCCTGAAGGACAAGCTCACCCGCGAACTGAAAACCTCGCAGGTCGAGCAGCGTTACGTGGAAGCGAGCAAGAAGCTCGAAGACGCCGCTTTCGAAGCTTCCGACCTGGCACAGCCCGCGCAGGACCTGGGCCTTACCGTGCAAACGTCCGAACCGTTCGGCCGTGACGGCGGCGCCCAGGGCATCACCGCCAACCGTGCCGTGATCCAGGCTGCGTTCAGCAAGGAAGTGTTGGAGGAGGGCGCCAACAGCAGCGCCATCGAGCTGGATCCGGACACCACCGTGGTAATTCATGCCAAGGAGCACCGCAAGCCCGCTCAGCTGGCCCTGGAAGCGGTTGCCGAGCCAATTCGCAAGGAGCTGGCCCGCGAGCGTGCCGCAGAGGCGGTGAAAGCCAAGGGTGAAGCGCTGCTCGCAGACCTTCGCAGCGGCAAGGCTGCCCCGACCGCGCCACAGAATGGCCAGGCCTGGAAAACCGTGGAAGCCGCCAGCCGTACCCAAGAAGGTTTCGACGCTGCCGTATTGAATGCGGTATTCCAGATGCCCAAGCCTACCGAAAAGGGTAAGCCAACCTTCGCCAGCGTTGCATTGCGCGATGGAAGCCTCGTGGTACTGCGCCTTAACGGGGTAAACGAAGGCGCGATGCCTACGGATCAGGAGAAGGCCTCCTATCGCCAGGCGCTGGCTTCGCGTCAAGGCCAGATAGACTTCGCCGCGTTCCGCAAGCAGCTTCAGGAAAAAGCCGAGGTGAAGCGCTACTGATAGCGCCCGCCCACAAAAAAGGCCGCAGATCGCGGCCTTTTTTGTGGGCGGGATAAACCAACCGATTACTCGGTGAGGTCACCCATGGCCGTGGTGTTGAAACCACCGTCCACGTACATGATCTCGCCGCTTACGCCAGAGGCCAGGTCCGAGCACAGGAAGGCGCCGGCGTTGCCGACTTCTTCGATGGTCACGTTGCGGCGCAGTGGGGTTTGCGCTTCGTTGGCGTCCAGCATCTTGCGGAAGTTCTTGATGCCCGAGGCCGCCAGGGTGCGGATCGGGCCGGCCGAAATGGCGTTCACGCGGATGCCTTCCGCGCCCAGGCTGCGGGCCAGGTAACGTACGCCGGCTTCCAGGCTGGCCTTGGCCATGCCCATCACGTTGTAGTTGGGCATGGTGCGCTCGGCGCCCAGGTAAGACAGGGTGAGCAGGCTGCCATTGCGGCCCTGCATCAGCTCGCGGCCAGCCTTGGCCAAGGCCACGAAGCTGTAGGCGCTGATGTCGTGGGCAATGCGGAAGCCCTCACGGGTGGTAGCGCTGGTGAAGTCACCATCGAGCTGGTCACCCGGCGCGAAACCGACCGAGTGAACGATGCAGTCCAGGCCGTCCCACTTCTGCGCCAGCGCTTCGAACACCTTGGCGATTTCGTCGTCGTTGGCCACGTCGCACGGGAAGCACAGCTCGGGGCCCGAGCCCCAGCCACTGGCGAATTCTTCGACACGACCCTTGAGTTTGTCGTTCTGATAGGTGAAAGCCAGCTCCGCACCTTCGCGATGCATCGCTGCGGCGATACCGGATGCGATGGACAATTTGCTCGCAACACCGACGATCAGTACGCGCTTACCGGCGAGAAAACCCATGTGTTCGTTCCTCTTCTAATTAATCGACAGCGACCGGGGCCATGAAGGCAGCTTCCAGTAGCTGTTGTGTATAGGGGTGTTGCGGCGCGGCGAATATGGCCGCTGCCTCCCCTTGTTCTACGACCTGGCCCTGCTTCATGACCACCAGTTGATGGCTCAGGGCCTTGACCACGGCCAGGTCATGGCTGATGAACAGGTATGTCAGGCCATGCCTGGCCTGCAACGATCGCAACAGTTCCACCACCTGCCGTTGCACGGTTCGGTCCAGCGCGGAGGTAGGCTCGTCCAGCACGATCAAGGCCGGCTGCAGCACCAGCGCCCGCGCGATGGCGATTCGTTGCCGCTGGCCCCCGGAGAACTCGTGAGGGTAGCGGTGACGGGTGTCCGGGTCCAGCCCGACCTCCCGCAGCACGGCAACAATAGCCGCCTGCTGCTCCTGCGCCGTGCCGATGCCGTGAATGCGCAGCCCCTCTCCGACAATCTGCCCTACGCTCATGCGCGGGCTGAGGCTGCCAAAGGGGTCCTGAAACACCACCTGCATCTCTCTGCGCAGCGGTCGCACTTCGCCGCGGTCAAGCCCTTGCAGCTCCGTGCCGTGGAAGCGAATGCCTCCTTGGCTCTGGATCAGGCGAAGGATCGCCAGGCCCAGCGTGGACTTGCCCGAGCCGCTTTCTCCCACCACGCCGAGCGTTTGCCCGCGGGGCAACGAAAAACCAATGCCGTCTACTGCCTTGATGTGGTCCGTGGCGCGGCGCAACAGGCCTTTACGCACGGGGAACCACACACGCAGGTCCCTCACTTCGAGCAATGGCTCGGCCGCAGGACTCGCAACCGGCTTGCCGGCGGGTTCGGCAGCAAGCAGTTCACGGGTGTACGGATGCTGCGGCTCGCGAAACAATTGTTCACATGCTGCCTGTTCGACGATGCAACCGCGCTGCATGACACATACGCGGTGGGCAATTCTTCTCACCAGGTTCAAATCATGGCTGATCAACAGCATGGCCATACCCAGACGCGCTTGCAAATCCTTGAGCAGATCGAGGATGCGCAGCTGCACCGTCACATCGAGGGCCGTGGTAGGTTCATCGGCAATCAGCAGCTCGGGTTCGTTGGCCAGGGCCATGGCAATCATCACCCGCTGGCGCTGCCCGCCGGACAGTTCATGAGGCAGCGCGCGCAGGCGCCGGGCAGGCTCGGGAATGCCCACTAGGGCCAGGAGTTCGAGGATGCGCTCGCGGGCTGCGGCGCCGGTCAGCCCCTTGTGCAGGGCGAGCACCTCGGCGATCTGCTTCTCGATGGGCTGCAGCGGGTTGAGCGAGGTCATGGGCTCCTGGAAGATCATGGCGATGCGGTTGCCGCGGATGTCCTGCAGGGTTCGCTCGCTGGCGTGCAGAAGGTCCTGGCCGCCGTAGCGGATTTCCCCGCTGGGGTGGCGGGCGAGCGGATAGGGCAGCAGGCGCAGGATGGAATGCGCCGTCACGGATTTGCCCGAGCCGCTTTCCCCCACCAGCGCCAGGGTTTCGCCCTTGCGGATGTCGAAGCTCACGCCGGCCACGGCGCGCTGTACCTGCTCGTTGCCATGGAACTCCACGGCCAGGTCGCGGATTTCGATCAAGGTATCGGTGGTCATGTCATTTCCTTGGATCGAATGCGTCGCGGGCGGCTTCGCCGATGAATACCAGCAGGCTGAGCATCAGGGCCAGCACGCAGAACGCACTGATACCGAGCCAGGGCGCCTGCAGGTTGGCCTTGGCCTGGCCCACCAGCTCGCCCAGCGAAGGCGAGCCTGCGGGCAGCCCGAAGCCGAGAAAGTCCAGCGCGGTCAAAGTACCGATGGCGCCCGTGAGGATAAATGGCAGGTAGGTCATGGTCGACACCATGGCGTTCGGCAGGATGTGATGGAACATGATCGGCCCGTCGCGCATGCCCAGCGCCCGGGCGGCGCGCACGTACTCCAGGTTTCGCCCGCGAAGGAACTCCGCGCGCACCACATCCACAAGGCTCATCCAGGAAAACAGCAACATGATGCCGAGCAGCCACCAGAAGTTGGGCTGTACGAAACTGGCCAGGATGATCAACAGGTAGAGCACTGGTAAGCCGGACCACACCTCCAGAAAACGCTGCCCGGCCAGGTCCACCCAGCCGCCATAAAACCCTTGCAGCGCGCCGGCCAGCACCCCGATCAACGAGCTGAGCAGGGTAAGGGTGAGGGCAAACAGTACCGAGATGCGAAAGCCATAGATCACCCGGGCCAATACGTCGCGCCCCTGGTCATCGGTGCCCAGCCAGTTTTGCGAGGACGGCGGCGCCGGCGCCGGGACCTTCAGGTCATAGTTGATGCTCTGGTAGTTGAAGGGGATAGGCGGCCACAGCGTCCAGGCGCCTTGCCGCTCCAGCAGGTCGCGTACATAGGGGCTTTTGTAGTTAGCTTCCAGCGGAAACTCTCCGCCAAAGGTGGTTTCCGGGTAGCGCTCGAACGCGGGAAAATACCAGGCATCGTTTACATGGATCAGCAGCGGCTTGTCATTGGCGATCAGCTCGGCACCCAGGCTCAGCACGAACAATACGCTGAACAGCCACAGCGACCACCAGCCGCGCTTGTGCGCTTTGAAGCGTTGCAACCGGCGGCGATTCAACGGAGAAAGGGCCATCAGTGCTTCCTGCCTTCGAAGTCGATGCGGGGGTCCACAAACGTATAGGTCAGGTCTCCAATCAGCTTCACCAGCAAGCCCACCAACGTGAAAATGAATAACGTGCCGAATACCACCGGGTAGTCGCGGTTGATTGCCGCCTCAAAGCTCATAAGCCCCAGGCCATCGAGCGAGAAAATCACCTCGATCAACAGCGAGCCGGTAAAGAAAATGCCAATGAATGCCGAAGGAAACCCTGCCACTACCAACAGCATCGCGTTACGGAACACGTGGCCGTACAGCACGCGCCGCTGGTTCAGGCCCTTGGCGCGGGCGGTGATCACATACTGCTTGCCGATCTCGTCCAGGAAGCTGTTTTTCGTGAGCAGGGTCATGGTGGCGAAGTTACCGATGACCAGTGCGGTGACCGGCAACGCCAGATGCCAGAAGTAGTCCAGCACCTTGCCGCCCAGGCTCAGTTGATCGAAATCATTGGACGTGAGCCCGCGCAAGGGGAACCAGTGCAGGTAGCTCCCACCCGCGAACAGCACGATCAGGAGGATCGCGAACAGGAAGGCCGGCACGGCGTAACCGATCACGATCGCCGAACTGGTCCACACGTCGAAGGCAGACCCATGGCGGGTAGCCTTGGCTATCCCCAGCGGAATGGACACCAGGTACATGATCAGGGTGCTCCACAGCCCCAGCGAGATGGACACCGGCATCTTCTCCAGAATCAGGTCGGTGACCTTGGCATCCCGGAAAAAGCTATCGCCGAAGTCCAACCGGGCGTAATTCTTGATCATGATCCACAGGCGCTCCGGCGCCGGCTTGTCGAACCCGTACAGCCGTTCGATTTCAGCGATAAGGGCAGGGTCGAGCCCCTGAGCCCCCCGGTAGGTCGCACCGGCGACTGCAACCTCGGCGCCACCGCCGCCGATACGGCTGGTGGCCCCTTCGAAGCCTTCGAGCTTGGCGATCATCTGCTCCACGGGCCCCCCGGGCGCAGCCTGGATGATCACAAAGTTGATCACCAGGATGCCAAGCAGGGTAGGGACAATCAGCAGCAAGCGCCGCAGCAGGTAAGCAAGCATCAGTTTGCCTCCGTGGCAGGCTTGGCCCACCAAGTGTTCAGCCCGATGTCATACCGTGGCGGGGTAGCTGGGTGAGCAAAGCGGTTCCAGTACGCAACCCGCCAGCTGTCCAGGTGCCAGTTCGGAATGAGTATTGCGTTCCATAGCAGCACACGGTCCAGGGCGCGGGCATGGGTCACCAGGCTGACGCGGGTGTCGGCATTGATCAGTCCGTCCAGCAGGGTGTCCACGGCGGGGTCCTTCAGGCCCATGAAATTACGGCTCCCGGGATTGTCAGCCGCCGCGCTGGACCAGTAGCCCCGCTGTTCGTTGCCAGGCGATGCCGATTGCGGAAAACTGGCAACGATCATGTCGAAGTCTCTGGAACGCAGCCGGTTGACGTACTGCGACACGTCTACCCGGCGCAGCACCAGGTCGATGCCCAGGTCCTTGAGGTTGCGCTTGTAGGGCAGCAACACCCGTTCGAAGTCAGGCTGCATCAACAAAAATTCGATCACCACCGGTTTGCCCTGGGCATCGAGCATGTGGTCCCCCTCGATGTGCCAGCCGGCTGCCTGCAGCAGGCGATACGCTTCGCGCTGTTGGTCGCGAATGATCCCGCTGCCATCGGTCACCGGGTTGCGCCATTGTTCGCTGAACACCTGCGGCGGCACCTGGCTTCGCAAGGGTTTGAGCAGCTTGAGCTCCGCGGCGCTGGGCGGGCCCTCGGCGGCCATCTCGGAATTTTCGAAGAAGCTGCCATTGCGGATGTAGGCGCCGTTGAACAATTGCTTGTTGGTCCATTCGAAGTCCAGCAGTAGCGCCAGCGCGCGACGAACCCGCACGTCGGTGAACAGGGGCCGGCGCTGGTTGAACACGAAGCCTTGCATGCCGCTGGGGCTGCCGTTGGGGATTTCCTCGCGCACCAGGCGGCCGTCTTTCACGGCAGGCACGTCATAGGCCGTAGCCCAGTTCTTCGCGATCATCTCCTGCCAGTAGTCGAACTGCCCGGCCTTGAGCGCTTCCAGGGCAACGGTTGAGTCGCGATAGTAGTCGTACACCAGTGTGTCGAAGTTGTACTGCCCACGGTTCACGGGAAGGTCCTTGGCCCAGTAATCCTTTACCCGCTCATAGCGCACGGAGCGGCCGGCCTGTACCTCAGCCACTCGATACGGCCCGCCGCCCAGCGGAATGTCCAGGTTGCCGCGCTCGAAGTCCCGGCCCTCCCAGGCATGCTTGGGCAATACGGGCAGTTGACCTAGAATCAGGGGGAGTTCGCGGTTGGCGTTGCCCTTGAACTTGAACAGCACCTGCAGCGGCCCTTCGACCACCACCTTGTCCACGTCGGCGTAATAGCTGCGGTAAAACGGGGCGCCGTGAGTGGTCAGCGCCTCGAACGTAAACGCGACATCCTCGGCCCGCAGCGGGTGCCCGTCATGGAAGCGCGCTTCGGGACGAAGGTAGAAGCGCACCCAGGTATGGTCGGGGGCTTTCTCGATCCGTTGCGCCACCAGCCCGTACTCGGTCATCGGCTCGTCAAGGCTTTGCACCGCCAGCGTGTCGTAGATCTGCTCCACGCCCGTGGCCGGCACACCCTTGTTGATGAACGGGTTCAGGCTGTCGAAACCACCGATGGCCGCGCGGCGGAAGGTGCCGCCTTTGGGCGCGTCGGGGTTCACGTAGTCGAAATGGGTGAAACTGGCCGGGTAGTGCGGGGGCTCGTCGTAGAGCGTGATCGCGTGCTCGTTGCCAGCCTGTGCCAGGCTTGCCGTGCTCAGCCAAAGCAGCGCACAGGCCATGCGAGCCATGGCGGGGTAAAACGTCATCGGTCGTTCTCCAGAGGCTTGAGCCACCAGGTGTTCAATGCCAGGGCGTAGGGCGGGGTAGGAAGGTGCTCGAAGCGGTTGCGGTAGGCGAGGCGGTGATAGTCCAGGTACCAATTGGGCACCATGTAATGCTGCCATAGCAGTACCCGGTCCAGTGCCCGGGCGGCGGCTACTTGCTGCTCGCGACTATGCGCCGCCAGCAACTGATCAAGCAGCCGGTCCACCACCGGATCGCCAACACCGGCGTAATTCTTGCTGCCCTTGATGCCCACCTGGCTGGAATGGAAATACTGCCATTGTTCAAGGCCCGGGCTGAGCGTTTGTGGAAGGGTCATCAGGATCATGTCGAAGTCGAACTGGTCCAGCCGCTGTTTGTATTGCGCGCGGTCGACAGTGCGCAGTCGTGCTTCGATGCCCACGCGGGCAAGGTTTTCCACGTACGGCTCGAGGATGCGCTCCAACGCCGGGTTCACCAGCAGCAACTCGAGCTGCAATGGCTGGCCTGCGCGGTTTCTCAGCTGGCCGTCGCGATAACTCCAGCCCGCCTCGGCCAGCAGGGCCATGGCATTGCGCAGGGTATCTCTTGGAATACCATTGCCGTCGGTACGCGGCACCTCGAAGGGCTCGGTGAACAGGCGCGCCGGCAAGCGCTCTCGCCAAGGGGTCAGCAATAACCACTCCTGCCCGGTGGGCAGCCCGCTCGCTGTGAATTCGCTGTTGGGGAAATAACTGGCCGCCCTCTGGTAGGCGCCGCTGAACAGCGCACGGTTGGTCCACTCGAAGTCGAACAGCGTGCCCAAGGCCTGGCGAACCCGCACATCATTGAACCGGGCGCGTCGGGTATTGATGAACAGCCCCTGGGTCTGTGTGGGGATGCGATGGCGTATCTCCTGCTTGACGATGTCGCCATTCGCTACCGCAGGAATGTCATACCCGGTGGCCCAGTTCTTGGCCTGGTGCTCGATGTAAATATCGAATTCACCCGCCTTGAACGCTTCGAACGCCACATTGCTGTCTCGGTAGAACTCCACTTCGACACGGTCGAAATTGTACTTGCCGCGGTTCACCGGGAGGTCTTTGCCCCACCACCGGCGCACCCGCTCGAACACCAGGCGGCGCCCGGGCACTACTTCAGTGATGCGGTAAGGGCCGCTGGTCACCGGCGGTTCGAAGGTGGTGGCCTGGAAGTCCCGGCCCTTCCAGTAGTGACGCGCCAGTACTGGCATCTCCCCCAGGCGAAGGATCAGCAAAGGGTTCCCGCTGCGCTTGAACACGAAACGCACCCGATGCGGGCCCAGTTGGTCTACCCGCTGTACTTCCTGCAGGCTGGTGCGGTATTGGGGGTGGCCTTGCTTGAGCAGGGTGCGATACGAGAAAACGACGTCGGCCGCGGTAATGGGCTCGCCGTCACTGAAGCGCGCTTCCGGTCGCAGGTTGAACACCACCCAGCTACGGTCGTCGGCGTATTCCACCGAGCGGGCAATCAGCCCATAACTGGAGGTGGGTTCATCCCCGGAGGGGTCGTATTGCCCCGTACCCACCATCAACGGCTCGCTCAGCTCGCTCACTCCATATTGCAGAAAGTTGGCAGTGGAGGCTGGGCTAGTGCCCTTGAAGGTATAGGGGTTGAGGGTATCGAAGGTGCCGGATGCCATGATCCGCAGCGTTCCACCCTTGGGCGCGGCCGGGTTCGCCCAGTCGAAGTGGGTAAAGCTGGCAGGGTATTTGAGCGTGCCGAATTGCGCATAGCCATGGCTTTCGATTCGCGTAGCCATGGCCGGGCCAGCGAACGCCAGGCCAAACAGAAGAAGGGGGAGAACGCGCATCAGGTCACAGCTTCGAAGTGGCCAGGCGCGTACATTACCAGACTCGATGCGGCCTCGACAGGTGACCGGCCGAGGCTGGAACTCAGCGATCGATGTAGACGGTAAGCGTTTGGCCTGGGCGCAGCGCCTTGCCCAGGCGTGGGTTCCAGCGCTTGAGGTGCTGCGGTTGAACCTTGAACCGCTTGGCCACGAGCGCGTAGGAGTCGCCCTTGCGAACGGTGTAGCGGGTGCTGCGCTTGTCGCTGGCGGCTGGGGTGGCCGCCTTGGCGCCACCCTGCATGACCAGCATCTGGCCAGCCTTGAGGCGCTTGCCGGTGAGCTTGTTCCAGCGCTGAAGGTCACTCACGCTGACCTTGTTCGCCTTGGCAATGGACGAGAGGTTGTCGCCCGAGCGCACCCGGTAATCCCGGCGCGGCGACGGGGTAGCGCTGGCAACCTGTTCGAACACTTGCTCGCGCGGGCGCAGGGTCAGCAATTCCTCGGGCTTCATCGACGACAGGCTGTCGGCCAGCAGCTGGGCCTTGGCGGTAGGTACCAGCAGGTGCTGTGGCCGATCCAGCGTCATGCGTTTCTTGAAAGCGGGGTTGAGCTGATACAGCTCGTCTTCGTCGATGTCGGCAAGGGCAGCCACGCGGGCCAGATCAAGCCGCTGGTTGATTTCCACCACCTTGAAGTAGGGCTGGTTGGCGATGGGCTCGAGGTCTATCCCGTACGCCTGGGGCGATGACACCACTTCCGAGAGCGCCAGCAGCTTGGGTACGTAGTCCCGGGTTTCCTGCGGCAACGGAAGGTTCCAGTAGTCCGTGGGCAGGCCGAGTTTTTCGTTGCGCTCGATTGCCCGGCTGACCGTGCCTTCACCGGCATTGTAGGCGGCCAGCGCCAGCAGCCAGTCGCCGTTGAACATGTCGTGCAGCTTGGAGAGGTAATCCAGCGCCGCATTGGTGGACGCGGTAACGTCGCGCCGGCCATCGTAGAGGTTGGTCTGGCGCAGGTTGAAATATCGCCCCGTGGACGGGATGAACTGCCACAGCCCTACTGCGTTGGCCCGTGAAAGCGCCATGGGGTTGTAGGCGCTTTCGATGACCGGCAGCAGCGCAAGCTCCAGGGGCATGTTGCGCTCTTCGAGCCGCTCGATGATGTAGTGCAGGTACAGGCTGCCGCGATCGGCGGAGGTGAGGAGGAATTCCGGGTTGCTGACGAACCACAACCGTTGCTGCTCGACCCGTGGGTTTACATCGATGCCGTCTTGCAGCTGGAACCCATCGCGCATGCGTGTCCAGAGGTCCTGCGGCGGCTGCTGCTTGTTTCGCTCCACTTGGAACACCGGCCTGGGCTTGACCCGTTTGGCCAACGAGGCCGATGGCGCGGGTGCCGGGGCGTCCTCCAAGTGCGCCGCGCTCTGGCAGCCCACCAGCGCGGCGGACAGGGCCAGGGCAATGGCCTGACCAAGCCGGGTAAAGGCGCGGGAGGATGGCGTGCGGGGAGTGGAGGGAGACATTGGCGGCGATGTTATCCGGGCAAAAATGTGCGGCGATTCTAGAAAGGGGGGGTAGGGCGGTCAACCTTTCATCCACACGCCGCCTCACGCGATCCTGCTCAGAACGTATCCTTCCAGGCCCTGATCGCCGCGAAAACCGCGGCTTCGCTGGGAAGCGGAGCGCTCGCCCGCTGGTCCATTTTTTCTTTAACGGATGTTTCCCCAGCGCGCAAAAACGGGTTCGTGGCCTTTTCCAGGCCGATGCTGCTGGGCAACGTGATCTCGTTGCGCTCGCGCAGCGCCTGCACCTGAGCGAACCGCTGGGCGAGTGCAACGTTGTCCGGCTCTACTTCCCGGGCAAAGCGCAGATTGCTCAACGTGTATTCATGGGCGCAGTACACCAGCGTGTCGTCCGGGAGTGCCGCCAGGCGACCGAGCGAAACGTGCATCTGCTGCGCAGTGCCTTCGAACAGCCGCCCGCACCCGCCGGCGAACAGCGTATCGCCGGACAGCACGAACGGTTGCGAAGCGCTTCGGTGAACGAATGCGATGTGCCCGGCGGTATGCCCCGGCACGTCGACTACCTGCAGTGTGAGGCCCAGCACGTTGAGCTCGGCCTGATCTTCGAGGGCCAGGTCCAGGGCGGGGATGGTTTCCCTGGCAGGCCCGGCCACTCGGGCGCCTGTACAGGCCTTGAGCGCGGCAACGCCGCCGGTATGATCGTGATGGTGGTGAGTGACCAGGATGTCGCTGAGGGTCCAGGCTGGATGGGCGTCCAGCCAACGCTCCACGGGCCCGGCGTCGCCCGGGTCCACGACCGCGCAGCGGAGGTTGGAATTATCCTGCAACAGCCAGATGTAGTTATCGGAGAACGCGGAGAGAGCTGTGATCTGTATCATGGCGAGATTCGCTACGCTTTGAGATAGGTTGCATAGTAGGCCTGGACGATCCCGGCGAGAACCCGGAGGGAGCGGCAATGACAGACAAGCCATTCGCGCAGGCGGATCAGCAATGGGTCGAGCTTATCGGCCAGGCCAGGGAGTGGTTCGAAGGCCCGCTGGGCCAGCTGTTGTTGCGCGAGGAGCACGCCGTGCTCAGCGCCGAGCTGGGCAAGTTCTTCGGTGGCTACCTGGTTCACTATGGCCCGCACGCCGATGCGCCGCCTGTCGCTGCCCGCATACAGAACCACGTTCGGCTGGGCGCGCCCTGGCCGGGGGTGCACATTGCCTGCGAGGAGCAGGCCTGGCCACTGGGCGAGCATGCGGCCGATCTCGTGGTGCTGCAGCATGGGCTGGATTTTTCCCTCTCGCCCCACGGGCTGCTTCGCGAAGCGGCACGGGCGGTGCGCGCTGGCGGTCACCTGGTGATCGTGGGCATCAATCCTTGGAGCCCCTGGGGCGCCAGGCACCTGTTCGCCAAAGGGGCGCTGCGCAAGGCCCGCTGTATTTCCGCTTCCAGGGTAGGGGATTGGCTGAACCTGCTGGGCTTCGCGCTGGAGAAAAAACGCTTCGGATGCTATTGTCCGCCGCTTGCCTCGCCTGCCTGGCAGGCGCGCATGGCCGGTTGGGAGCGGGTCGCCGGGCGCTGGCAAAGCGCTGGCGGCGGCTTCTATGTGTTGGTGGCGCGCAAGCTGGTAGTCGGCTTGCGCCCACTGCGCCAGGCACGAAGAGAGCCCATGGGCAAGTTGCTCCCCCTGCCGCTGGCCAAGCTCAACCGGCGCGATGGCGGGCAGTGAGCGGTTCACGTTTTCGGTACAGGTCGATCAATGAGCGATGTTGTCGAGGTTTACACCGATGGAGCCTGCAAGGGCAATCCCGGCCCGGGCGGCTGGGGTGCGCTGCTCGTCTACAAAGGTGTGGAAAAAGAGCTGTGGGGCGGTGAAACCTCCACCACCAACAACCGGATGGAGCTCACTGCCGCCATTCGCGCGCTCGAAGAGCTCAAGCGGCCGTGCCAGGTCAACCTGGTAACCGACTCCGAATACGTGATGAAGGGCATCCAGCAATGGATGCCCAACTGGAAGAAACGCGGCTGGAAAACCGCTGCCCGCGAGCCGGTGAAGAATGCCGACCTCTGGCAGGAGCTGGACGCGCAGGTGGCTCGCCACCAGGTCACATGGCAGTGGGTACGCGGCCATAACGGCCATCATGGCAACGAGCGGGCAGACGACCTGGCCAACCGTGGCGTTGACGATGTGCGCAGGCTGCGCCAGGGCCAGCAGGGGGTGGCGCCATGAACATGCCCGTAACCGCGCAGCGGATCATCGTACTCGACACCGAAACCACCGGCATGCCAGTGACCGACGGCCACCGTGTGCTGGAAATCGGCTGTGTCGAGGTGGTGGGGCGTCGGTTGACCGGGCGTAACTTCCACATCTACCTCCAGCCGGACCGCGACAGTGACGAAGGCGCGATCGGGGTTCACGGCATCACGTCCGAGTTCCTGCGCGACAAGCCACGTTTTGCCGAAGTGGCGGACGAGTTCTACGAGTACATCCGGGGCGCCACCCTGGTCATCCACAACGCAGCGTTCGACGTTGGTTTCCTTAATAACGAGTTTGCCCTGCTGGGCCAGGCCGATCGCGCCGACCTGAGCCAATACTGCACCATCGTCGATTCCCTCGGGCTGGCACGCGCGCGCCACCCTGGCCAGCGCAACAGCCTGGACGCGTTATGCAAACGGTATGGCATCGACCTGAGCGAGCGTTCGCTTCACGGCGCGTTGCTGGACGCCGAGTTGCTGGCAGACGTTTATCTGGCAATGACAGGCGGCCAGACCAGCCTGTCATTGGCCGGCAACGGCGACAGCGAAGAGGGTGGGAGTGAACAGGGTAGCCAGGTTCGCCGGTTGCCGGCCAACCGGCCGCTGGGGCGCGTTATCATGGCCACCGAGGCGGAGCTGGCCGCTCATGTAGCGCACCTGGAGCGAATCGCCAAGGCGGCGGGTGGCGCGGCACTGTGGGTAGAAGAGGCCTGAAACCAGCCCCCTTGACCGCTTAGGGAATACGTACGATCTCGATACCGCTCTGCACCAGCATGAAGCGGTCATCACCCAGGTGATTCACGCGGTCGCCAATGGCCAGGCGATACGTAAGTGGCGAGGCTTCGTCCGTGCTTCCATCGGGCAGAAAGGCATTCTGGAAAGCTTGAACAGGGTACACGCGCCCTTCAGCGTCCCTTGCGTGAAACTGGGCCACCATCTGTGCTGCCATGGTTACATCCTCCGAGCGGTGCGGCGCAAGTGTCTGACACCATAGACCCTTGTTTTGCCTTAAGGTTTTACATTCAGTAAAAATTTGCTGCGGCGGAACGCCGCACAATCCCGGTGCGCCGGTCGCGCCGCTGCCCTGAGCGGGTGCATTCATCCCGCATTTTCGCTATCCTTCGCCCCCTTCCAATAGCCCCACAAGGGCCTCTGGAAGCGTCTGCCGAACCCGGTGGCCTCCCTTTCCCTCGACCCTGCGGGAAACCTCCCTATCCTTCGTTCGTTCGTCTGCAGTATGGTCCCGCAAAATGAAAGTGCTTAAAGGCCAGGATATTCTGGCACTCGGTTTCATGACATTCGCCCTCTTCGTGGGCGCTGGCAACATCATTTTCCCTCCTATCGTCGGTTTACAGTCCGGGCCCTATGTGTGGCTTGCCGCGCTGGGCTTTCTGGTTACCGCCGTGGGCCTGCCTGTGCTCACCGTCGTGGCGCTGGCCAAGGTAGGCGGCAGCATCGACGCGCTCAGCAGCCCTCTGGGGCGCGTTGCTGGCGGGTTGCTTGCGGTGGTCTGCTACCTGGCGGTAGGCCCGTTGTTCGCCACCCCGCGCACCGCCACCGTGTCTTTCACCGTGGGCCTGGCCCCGCTGACCGGTGATGGGCCGTTGCCGCTGCTTATCTACAGTGTGGTGTATTTCAGCGTGGTCGCACTGGTTTCGCTGTACCCGGGCCGCCTGCTGGACACGGTGGGTCGTTTTCTCGCTCCGCTCAAGATCCTGGCGCTCGCCGCGCTGGGGATCGTGGCCTTCCTGCATCCGGCCGGCCCGGTTGGGGAAGCCACCGCCGAGTATCAGGCCGCTCCGTTTTCGCTGGGGTTCATCAATGGCTACCTGACCATGGATACCCTGGGCGCGCTGGTGTTCGGCATCGTGATCGTCAATGCCATTCGTTCGCGTGGGATCGAGTCGCCGCGCCTGGTGACTCGCTATGCCGTGATCGCCGGGCTGATTGCCGGCATAGGTCTGGTGCTCGTTTATCTGAGCCTGTTCCGCCTGGGTTCGGGAAGCCACATCATCGCCACTGGCGCGGCTAACGGCGCTGAAGTGCTGCACGCGTACGTGCAACATACCTTTGGTGACCTGGGCAGCACGTTCCTGGCAGTGCTGATATCACTGGCCTGCCTCGTCACCGCGGTTGGCCTTACCTGCGCCTGTGCCGAATACTTCAGCGGCTTGCTGCCGCTGTCCTACCGCACCCTGGTACTGCTGCTGGCGGCGTTCTCGCTGCTGGTGTCCAACCTTGGGCTAACCCGGCTGATTGCTGTGTCCATTCCGATCCTCACGGCAATTTATCCGCCGTGCATCGTGCTGGTAGCGCTGAGTTTCGTACAAAACCTCTGGCGCTCGCCTGTTGGCGTGGTAGCGCCCGTGGCTGTCGTTTCGCTGCTGTTTGGCGGCATTGATGCATTCAAGGCTACGCCATGGGCCGAACACCTGCCGGCGGCACTGGCAAACCTTCCGCTGAGCCAGCAAAACCTGGCCTGGTTGATCCCGTCCGTCGCTACGTTGGCCCTCGCGGCGGTGTGCGATCGGGTGCTTGCCGGCCGCGCCGAGCGCGCCGAGGGCTAACCCCCCCTTACAAGGCCTTGTTTACCGCAAGCCTTACCCTTGGCCGAAGACGAGTGCTACGCTGCTACAGCGAACCGGCAACCGTCGGGCCCAGGGAGGGATCATGAGCGATGCCATCGGTGGTTATTTCGAGCTGGAGGTTCCCTCTGGCGAAGCGTTGTACCCTACGGCGCTGGGGTACAACAGCGCACGTTATGCCTTCGAGGCGCTACTGCTACAAAGCGGCACACGGCGCCTTCATCTCCCCTGGTACACCTGCGGCACCATGGTCGAGGCCGCGCAGCGCAGCGGTGTGGAGCTGCGCCGATACACCCTCGATAACCGGCTGCAGCCCACCGAGCTGCCCTCGCTGGATACAGGCGAAACGCTCCTTTACGTCAATTACTTCGGCTATAAAACCCCCTTTATCGAAGCCGAGCTGGCCCCGCGGTATACGGGGCAGCTGATTGCCGACCATGCCCAGGCCCTGTTCGCAAGCCCTCCCAAAGGGGTGCCTACGCTGTATTCGCCGCGCAAGTTCATGGGTGTGCCTGATGGCGGCTGGCTGCTCAATGGGCCTGCTGCCCTGCAACCGCCTGCAGCTACCCACAGCAAAGGCCGCTTCGGCGCATTGCTCGGCCGGCTCGAAGACGGCCCCGAGCCTTGGTACGGCAGTTATGTTGAAGTGGAGCGAGGTATTCGGGAGGAGGGTATGCGCGGCATGTCTTCGTTGACCGCCCGGCTGCTGCAAGGCGTCGATTATGCAGCCATTGCGGCGCGGCGGCGGGCCAACCTTGGCTGCTTGCACACGGCGTTTGCAAAGGTCAACCGCTACGAAATAGCACTGCATGACGGGCTCGCACCCATGTGTTATCCGCTGCTGCTCGACAGCGCGGCGCAAGCAGATCGGGTGCGTGGCGAACTGGCACGGCAACGGATTTATATCGCGACGTACTGGAAGGATGTGCTGGAAGCAGGCGGGAGTTGCGAGGTAGCCAGGCAGTGGGCTGAATGCATGCTGCCCTTGCCGATTGATCAGCGGTACGGGGAAGGCCACATGGCGCGGCTGATCGACGCAGTGAACCAGGCGCTGGTGTAAAGCCCGGCCGCCTGTGTTGCTTGAGGCGGGCCGGGTTGCAGGGCAGGCCGGAGCGTATTACTGCTTTGGAGCAGCTTCTGGAGCAGGGGCGTTGCCGTTGGCCGGGGTGCTTTCCTCGGTAGCCTTCTGATGGGCTTCGGCGGCGTCCTGGTTGGCCTTGGCGTTTTCCTTGGCCGCGTCGTTCATGTGGTCCTGAGCTTTGTCCATTTGCTGTTGGGCGTTTTCTTTATGGTCCTGAGCGTCCTTGGCTTTGTCGGACGCGTTATCGCAGGCGGCAAGGCCCAAGGTCGCGGCCAGCATCAAGGCATAAGCGAAAGTCTTTTGCATGGGGTGTTTCTCCTTATGGTTAATCATCACGTGCCTTCGAACGCAGCCGGGTCCGTTAAGTTCCTCCTTTACGGGGCATCGGGCATTGCCCTCCTGGCCCTTGAAATCGGCCACGCAGCCCCCATCTGCTGAACATCCCGCCCGTTAGCCGGGCAGTCCGCGCCGCCTGGCGGCTTGTGCCAATCAGCATTGGAGTTCGAACAAATGAGTGTGGAAACTCAAAAGGAAACCCTGGGCTTCCAGACCGAGGTGAAACAACTGTTGCACCTCATGATTCATTCGCTGTATTCCAACAAGGAGATCTTCCTTCGCGAACTGATCTCCAACGCTTCCGACGCAGTGGACAAGTTGCGCTTCGAAGCCCTGGCAAGGCCTGAATTGCTCGAGGGCGGCGCGGAACTGAAAATCCGTGTGACCTTCGACAAGGACGCGAAAACCGTGACCATCAATGACAACGGCATCGGCATGAGCCGTGACGAAGTCATTGCCCACCTCGGTACCATTGCCAAGTCCGGTACTGCAGACTTCATGAAAAACCTCACCGGTGACCAGAAGAAGGACTCGCACCTGATCGGCCAGTTCGGTGTGGGCTTCTACTCGGCCTTTATCGTCGCCGACCAGGTAGAAGTGTTCAGCCGCCGCGCCGGCGCACCCGCCAGCGAGGGCGTGCACTGGTCGTCCAAAGGCGAGGGTGAGTTTGAAGTCGCCACCGTGGAGAAGGCCGAGCGTGGTACCCGTATCGTGCTGCACCTGAAAGCGGACGAAAGCGAGTTCGCCGATGGTTGGCGCCTGCGCAACGTGATCAAGAAGTACTCCGATCACATCGCGCTGCCGATCGAGTTGCCCAAGGAGCAGGCGGCCGCCGAAGGCGAAGAAGCTGCCGAGCCGGCCTGGGAAACCGTGAACCGTGCCAGCGCACTCTGGACCCGCCCTCGCACCGAGATCAAGGACGAGGAGTATCAAGAGTTCTACAAGCACATCTCCCATGACTTCGAGAACCCGCTGAGCTGGAGCCATAACAAGGTTGAAGGCAAGCTGGAATACAACTCGCTGTTGTATGTGCCGGCGCGCGCGCCATTCGACCTGTATCACCGCGAAGCCCCGCGTGGCCTCAAGCTGTATGTGCAACGCGTGTTCATCATGGACCAGGCTGAGTCGTTCCTGCCGCTGTACCTACGCTTCATCAAGGGCGTAGTGGACTCCAACGACCTGTCGCTGAACGTTTCCCGGGAAATCCTGCAGAAAGACCCGATCATCGACTCGATGAAGTCCGCGCTCACCAAGCGCGTGCTGGACATGCTGGACAAGCTGGCCAAGAACGACCCCGAACAGTACAAGGCCTTCTGGAAGAACTTCGGCCAGGTACTGAAGGAAGGCCCTGCCGAAGACTTCGCCAACAAGGAAAAGATCGCCGGCCTGCTGCGCTTCGCGTCCACCCATGACGAGAGCGGGGAGCAATCCGTTTCCCTGGCCGACTACCTGAGCCGGGCCAAGGAAGGGCAGGACAAGATCTACTACCTCACCGGCGACAGCTACGCGCAGGTCAAGAACAGCCCACACCTGGAGGTCTTCCGCAAGAAAGGCATCGAAGTGTTGTTGCTCACCGACCGCATCGACGAATGGCTGATGAGCTACCTGACCGATTTCGACGGCAAGGCGCTGACCGATGTGGCGCGCGGCGACCTCGACCTGGGCAAATTGGACAGCGAAGAAGACAAGCAGGCCCAGGAAGCGGTAGCCAAGGAGAAGGAAGGCCTGGTAGAGCGCCTGAAAACCGCCTTGGGCGACACCGTGAGCGAGGTGCGTGTATCGCACCGCCTGACCGACTCGCCGGCCATCCTGGCCATTGGTGAGCACGACATGGGCTTGCAGATGCGTCAGATCCTCGAGGCGAGCGGGCAGAAGGTTCCGGATTCCAAACCGATCTTCGAGTTCAACCCGTCCCACCCGCTGGTGGAAAAGCTGGACCACGAACCCGATGAAGACCGCTTCGCGGACTTCGCCCACATCCTGTTCGACCAGGCTGCATTGTCTGCCGGCGATAGCCTGAAAGACCCGGCTGCGTACGTGCGGCGCCTGAACAAGCTGTTGATCGAGTTGTCAGCTTAACGCCTGTGTGATGGAAGCCCGCTACGGCGGGCTTCTTTTTTTAGACATACCTTTGGGGCAATCAGGAGCAATCAATGAGCACCATCACCGTTGAGTCGTTGGTTTATCAGGTAGACGGCGCGGCTTACGAAAGCCGGCTGGTTTTCGATGCCGATATCAAATCACCGCGCCCGGGCCTGGTCATGGCACCGAACTGGATGGGCGTTTCCGAAGGTGCGGAGCGCATTGCCCAGGCTGTTGCGTCGCAGGGTTATGTGGTGCTTGTGGCCGACCTGTACGGCCAGGCCGTACGCCCCTCGGATGCCGACGGCGCGCTGGCTGCCATGATGCCGTTGAAAAACGACCGCGGCGTGCTGCGCACTCGCATGCAGGCGGCGCTCAAGCAACTCACCGAGCAAAGCTTCGCGACCGTGGACAGCGCTAACCTGGCCAGCTTCGGCTTCTGTTTCGGCGGTTGCTGTGCGCTTGAACTGGCCCGCGACGGCGCTCCGCTGAAGGCCGCGGTGTCGTTCCACGGTACCCTGGATACCCCGAACCCGGCCGATGCGAGCAATATCAAAGGCGCGGTGCTGGTGATGCACGGGGATGCAGACCCGCTGGTACCCAAGGAGCAGTTGCCGGCGTTCACCGAAGAAATGAATGCGGCCAACGTAGACTGGCAGTTGATCAGCTATGGCGGTGCTTATCACTCGTTCACTGACCCTGAAGCCAACAACCCGGGCAAGCAGATGTACGACAAGAAGATTTCGGACCGCGCGTTCCAGGCGATGCACAACCTGTTCGCTGAAGTGTTCCAGCCCCAGCTTTAATCGCGGCGTGACGGGCTGGGCAGCTCGATGCGCCCGGCCTCGCCTGGTACTTCCGGCCAGTCCCCAACGGCCCAGCGAGCACGAGCCTGTTCTATCAGGGCCGGGTCGCTGGCCACGAAGTTCCAGTTCATGCGGCGAGCGCCATCCAGGGGCGCGCCACCTATCACTGCCAGGCGTGCGCTGCTGGTAGTGCTCAGGCTGGCTTCCACGCCTTCCTCCAGCACCACCAGGGTGTGCGCCTGCAAAGGGTCGGCACCCAGGTAGGCTTCGCCTTCAAGCAGGAACACTGCCCGCTGCGAATGCTCGTCGGGAATCAGCAGCGAGCTGCCCGCCGTCATCTCTACGATCGCATACAGGGTAGGGGAGAGCACCGGCACTGGGGAGATCTGCCTGAACCCGTGGCCCGCCACTAGCGTGATGCGCACGCCGCCTTCCTCATGGGAGGGCAGTTCATCGGCCTCGAAATAGTAATAGGTCGGGCCGTCCTGTTCCTTGGCCTTGGGCATGGCCAGCCACACCTGCAGGCCATGTAACCGGCTGCCGGTTTGCAGCAGGTCGTCAGGGGTGCGCTCGATGTGGGCGATCCCATTACCTGCGGTCATCCAGCTCACCTGACCAGGCGCCACGCGCTCCTCGGAGCCGAGGCTGTCCTTGTGCAGCAGTCCGCCCTCGAACAGGTAGGTGAGGGTAGAGAGGCCGATGTGCGGGTGCTGGTGGATGTTCATGCCCTGCCCGGGCGGGTAGTCATGGGGCAGGATGTAATCGAAGAAGACAAAAGGGCCCACGCTGCGGCATTGCGCGGAGGGCAGGGGGCGCAGGATGGGTTGGCCGCCGACGCTCTCCTGCCGAGGGGTGATCACTAACGCAATGGCCATGATGGCTCCCGATGAAGCCTGCGAGCTGCAAGCTGAAAGTGGCAAGCAGTGTAGCGCACAAACAAACGGCGCCCCCATGGGAGCGCCGTCATCATGCTGCTTTTGCTTTTAGCTTCTACTTGCAGCTTGCCGCTTATTTGCCTTCCCAGCGCTTGAGCACCAGGGTGGCGTTAGTGCCACCAAAGCCGAAGCTGTTGCTCATCACGGTGTTGAGCTGCACGTTCTCGCGGGTTTCCCGCAGGATCGGCATGTCGGCCACGGCAGGGTCCAGCTCGTCGATGTTCGCCGAACCTGCGATGAAGTTGCCTTCCATCATCAGCATGCAGTAGATGGCCTCGTGCACGCCAGCGGCGCCCAGCGAGTGGCCCGACAGGCTCTTGGTAGAGCTGATAGGCGGAGCCTTGTCACCGAATACTTCACGAATGCCCTTGATTTCCGCCACGTCACCTACCGGCGTGGAAGTGCCGTGGGTGTTCAGGTAGTCAATCGGGGTATCGACCGTCGCGAGGGCCTGCTGCATGCAGCGAATCGCGCCTTCGCCGCTCGGGGCTACCATGTCGTAGCCGTCGGAGGTGGCACCGTATCCGACCACTTCGGCGTAGATTTTAGCGCCACGGGCCAGGGCGTGCTCCAGCTCCTCGACAACGACCATGCCGCCGCCGCCAGCGATGACGAAGCCGTCACGCTTGGCGTCGTAGGCGCGGGAGGCTTTTTCCGGTGTTTCGTTGTACTGCGAAGACAGGGCGCCCATGGCGTCGAAGAGGAACGACTGGGTCCAGTGTTCTTCTTCACCGCCGCCGGCGAATACCACGTCCTGCTTGCCGAGCTGGATCTGCTCCATGGCCGCACCGATGCAATGCGCGCTGGTGGCGCATGCCGAAGCGATGGAGTAGTTCAGGCCCTTGATTTTGAAAGGCGTGGCCAGGCAGGCCGATACCGTGCTGCTCATGGTGCGGGTGACCCGATACGGGCCAACGCGCTTCACGCCTTTTTCGCGAAGGATGTCCAGCGCTTCCATCTGGTTGAGCGTGGAGGCGCCCCCGGAACCGGCAATCAAACCGGTACGCGGGTTCGACACTTGATCTTCAGTGAGGCCGGAATCGGCGATGGCCTGCTGCATCGCCAGGTAGGCGTACGCGGCGGCATGGCCAACGAAGCGGTAGACCTTGCGGTCGATCAGTTCTTCGAGGTTCAGGTCTACCGAACCGGAGACTTGGCTACGCAGGCCCATTTCGGCGTATTCCGGGTTGAAGCGGATGCCGGGGCGGTTTGCGCGCAAGTTGGCGGAAACGGTGTCTTTGTCATTGCCCAGGCATGAAACGATGCCTAGACCCGTGATAACGACGCGGCGCATGCGAGTAACCCTTAGAAGTTTTCGGTGGACGTGAACACGCCGACACGCAGGCCGTCGGCGGTATATATCTCGCGGCCGTCAACACTGACCGTGCCATCGGCGATGGCCATGTTCAGCTTGCCCTTGAGCACGCGCTTGATATGAATGTTGTAGGTCACTTTGCGGGCTTCAGGCAACACCTGGCCAAAGAATTTGACCTCGCCCGACCCCAGGGCACGGCCGCGGCCCGGCAGGCCTTGCCAGCCCAGGAAGAAACCGACCAGCTGCCACATGGCATCCAGGCCCAGGCAACCGGGCATGACAGGGTCGCCTTCGAAATGGCAGGCAAAGAACCACAGGTCGGGGTTGATATCCAGTTCGGCGACCAATTCACCCTTGCCGTACTTGCCGCCTTCCTCGCTGATGTGGGTGATGCGATCCACCATCAGCATGTTAGGGGCGGGCAATTGCGCGTTACCTGGGCCGAACAGCTCGCCGCGACTGCAGCGCAGCAGGTCTTCCCGAGTAAAGGCGTGTTGTTTGGTCATGCGAGCTCCTCAATGGTCCCTGCCGGGCAGGGGGCAAATCATCCCGGCCGGCTAAAAAAGGGGCGTGTTTCCCCAGGCCGGCAGCCTAGTCATAGACTAATGCGTTGTGGTTAAAGTCACAGGATGGCGGTCTGATCCCTGCCCATCCGTTCGAATACGTGACCCGCTGACGCAGCGCGCCGTAAGGCGTGCAGTTCAAGGCGCCGCACTGTACCACCGTTGCGCGCCGCTTTGCAGAGGCGATACTGCGCCACTTACGCCAGCCAGCGCTGCAGCAACTGCTGCAGATCAGTACGCTTGAACGGCTTGGCCAGGTAATCGTCCATGCCGGCCTCCAGGCAGGCTTCGCGGTCACCCAGCAGGGCATTGGCAGTAAGCGCAATGATGGGGAGCCCATTGCGCTCTGGCAAGCGCCGAATGCGCCGGGTGCTCTCATAACCATCCACAATGGGTAACCGGCAGTCCATCAATACCGCGTCGAAGGTCTGCTGGCGCACGCTGTCGACCGCCTGCGCTCCATCACCCACCACGCTCACCTCGTAACCCAGGCTGCGCAGCATGGCCTCGATGACTGTCTGGTTGACCGGGTTGTCCTCCACCAGCAATACGTGATGGTTCTGACCCCCTGCCGGGGCATTGGTTCGTGGCACAAGGGTATTGCTCTGCTTGGCCGGGGCCGGCTTGTGGCTCAAGGCCAGCGGCATTTCGAGAGTGAACACCGAGCCGCTGCCTTCGTTGCTTTGGGCACGCAGGGTGCCACCCATGCGTTCGGCGAGGTTGCGTGCAATCGGAAGGCCAAGCCCCGTGCCGCCATAACGCCGGGAAATAGAGCTATCGGCCTGCTGGAACGCCACGAACATACGCTCGAGCGCTTCGGGGTCGATCCCGATGCCGGTATCGGCCACCTGGCAACTGAGCCAGATCAGCCGCTCGTCCAGCACCTGGCAACGCGGTTCCACCTTCACGCTGCCGTGCTCGGTGAACTTCAATGCGTTGCCGATGAGGTTGACCAGGATCTGGCGGATACGGGTTGGATCGCCCAGCACCTGCCATTCATTGAAGCCTGGGTCTGCATCAAGGGTAAGGGCGAGCCCACCTTGTTGCGCACTGTGCTGGAAAGAATGCACGCATTCGCTGAACAACTCGCCGAGGTTGAAAGGGATGTGTTCTAGTTCCAGCCCTGTACGCTCGATGCGCGAGAAATCGAGAATGTCGTTGATCACCTTGAGCAGGTGCTCGGTGGACTGCGTGGCAAGTACGGCGTATTCGTGCTGCTCGTCGTTGAGCGGGGTGGTTTCGAGCAGCTGCAACATGCCTAGCACACCGTTCATGGGGGTGCGCAATTCGTGGCTCATCATTGCCAGGAATTCGGTCTTGGCGTTGTTGGCCCGTTCCGCCTCTTCCCGGGTATGGATCAACTGTTCCATGGCCTCGCGCTGTTCGCGGCTGGCCTGCTCCAGCCCTTGGGCCAGGTCATTGATATGCTGCGCCAGGGCGCCCAGTTCGCTGTTTACCTCCACGGGCAAGGTCGCCTTGAAGTCTCCTTGGCGAATCGCCTTCACTGCCGCGCCCATGTTGCGAATAGGCTGCGACAGCCCGCGGGATAGGCGCCGTGCCATCAGGAACGTCGCGGCCAAGGTGAACAGCGCGAGCACGCCGGCCTTGATAAGAATTTCCTGCTGCCGCTCATTGAAGGCATCGTCGGACATGCCTACCACCACCCGCCCCAGGTAGTCGTCCGCGTGATCAGCGCCGCTCACGCTGCGCTTGAATTCACCACTGGTGGCGTACCGCTGCAGCCGGATAGGGGCCTGGAACACCTGCACAGGGGTCACGGACGCATTGCCGTTGGCGGGTTGCTCCAGGTACACCACGATGTCGTCGTCCCGGTCCTGCACTTCAAGGAAGCGCACGTGCGGAATGCTCAAGGTAGCCCGAAGCAGCCCGTCGAGGACTTCGGTGTTATCGGCCAGTACCCCATACTCCGCCGCCGGTGCCAGCTGATTGGCGATCAGCTGGCCGGTATGGGTCATTTCCTGGCGCAGGTCCTGGATTCGTACGTAGGTAAAGAAGCAGATCAACAGCAACGTCAGCAACAGGGCCGGGCCCAGGCTGATGATCTGTGTTCTGGCGTGAATGTCCCCGCTCCAACGTATGTTCACGGGCGGGCTACTCTGTTGCGAGGGCGTGGCATGCTGATCGCTATTTAATGGCATCGGCTCGGAAGCGGGCATCTTACCCGGGATCCGGAACATTTCCAGAGTTGCCGGCGTCCTTCCAGGTTTCCGGCGATAGTCGGCGCGGCCAGGTCAGCGGCGCCGGGGGGTGGCTCTGCAAGTATCGCTCCGTATAATGACGAACCGTCTACTCAGGTCCCAATGGAAGTCTATATGTCTGAACAGCAACCGATCGCGGTACTCGGCGGAGGCAGCTTCGGCACTGCAGTGGCCAACCTGCTGGGCGAGAACGGCCATCGGGTACGGCAGTGGATGCGTGACCCCGAGCAGGCCGAAGCCATGCGTACCGCGAGGGAAAACCCCCGGTACCTGAAGGGAATAAAGCTCCATCCCGCCGTTGAACCCACCACTGATTTGCCGGGCGTGCTGGAGGGCAGCGAGTTGCTTTTCGTGGCGCTGCCGTCCAGCGCCTTGCGATCGGTGCTGGCCCCCCATGCCGGGGTGTTGGCGGGAAAAATGCTGGTCAGCCTTACCAAGGGTATTGAAGCCAACACCTTCAAGCTGATGAGCGAAATCCTCGAGGAGATCGCACCGGCGGCGCGCCTCGGGGTGATCTCCGGCCCCAACCTGGCGCGCGAGATCGCCGAACACGAGCTCACCGCCACCGTAGTCGCCAGCGCGGACGAAGCCCTGTGCCGGGCCGTCCAGGCAGCACTGCACGGGCGGCGGTTTCGTGTGTACGCCAGCAGTGACCGCTTCGGCGTGGAACTGGGCGGCGCGTTGAAGAACGTGTACGCCATCATCGCCGGGCTGGCGGCCGCCCTGAACATGGGTGAAAACACCCGTAGCATGCTGATCACCCGGGCGCTGGCGGAGATGACCCGGTTTGCCGTGAGCCAGGGCGCCAACCCCATGACGTTCCTGGGCCTGGCCGGGGTGGGCGACCTCATCGTTACCTGTTCATCGCCCAAAAGCCGTAACTACCAGGTAGGCCATGCGCTGGGCGAAGGGCTTACCCTGGAAGCCGCGGTTACCCGCCTTGGGGAAGTGGCCGAAGGGGTGAACACGCTCAAGGTGCTCAAGGCCCGGGCCGACGAGCTGCAGATCTACATGCCGTTGGTCGCGGGCTTGCATGCGATCCTGTTCGAGGGGCGCACCCTTGAACAGGTAATCGGAGCGCTGATGACCGGCGACCCCAAGACCGACGTGGACTTCATCCCCGATAGCGGCTTCGCCTGAGGACTTACCATGACTACGCCCCCCCGTTTCCAGCCCGAGCAGGAATCGATCGCCCTGCGCATTGTGTGGATGCTGCTGTTCCTGTTGGTGTGGCAGGTTGCCCAACTGGTGCTTGGCGCCGTTGTGTTGCTGCAGTTGTTGTATCGCCTCATCTATAGCGCACCCAATGCTGGCCTGATGAGCTTCGGCGACAGCCTCAGCCAATATATGGCCGACATTGGCCGTTTTGGCTGTTTCCACAGCGAACGCAAACCCTGGCCGTTCTCCGAGTGGCCAGCCGCGCGGCCGGCCGAAGGGGAGGTGCAGCATTCGGTGCCGCCAGCGCCCACCGACGTGCGTGACCGGGAGCCTCATCTGTGAGCGAAGCCCGTCTGAAAACCGTATGGATCCTGCGCCATGGTGAAGCGGCCAACACGGCCCCGGATCCGGCCCGGGCGCTTACCCGCACCGGCCGTGAGGAAGTGCTGCGCAGCGCCGCGCACCTGATGGCCGAGCCGTTGCAGAAGATTCTCGCCAGCCCTTACACCCGGGCCCAGGAAACCGCTCGGCTGGTGCAAACTGCATTGGGCCAGAGCGTGGCGCTGCAAACGGTGGATTGGCTTACCCCCGACAGCGACCCCGACCGCGTGGTGGCCGAGCTCGACCGCCTTGGCCTGGATCAGGTGTTGCTGGTGAGCCACCAGCCGCTGGTAGGCATGCTGCTTGGCTTGCTGGACCGAGGCGAGCGTGCAAGCGTGCATGCCATGGGCACCGCAAGCCTGGCCCGGCTGGAAGGCCCCGCGCCCCTGGCCGGCCTGATGACCCTGCGCAGCCTGCGCCATAGTCACTGACAAGGACCTCACCCATGAGCCTGTGGCAAACACTGCCTGACCTGGACGCCCTCAACGCCCGCCAGAAAAACACCATTGGCGAGCTGCTGGATATTCGTTTCGAAGCCATCGGCGAAGATTTCGTGACCGCCAGCATGGCGGTGGACGCGCGCACCCATCAGCCCTTCGGCCTGCTGCACGGCGGCGCCTCGGTGGTGCTGGCCGAAAGCGTCGGCTCCATGGCCAGCATGCTGTGCGTGGACACCAGCCGCTTCTATTGCGTGGGGCTGGAGGTGAACGCCAACCACCTGCGAGGCGTACGCAGTGGCCGGGTCACCGCCACAGCGCGCCCGGTGCACATCGGCCGCACCACCCATGTGTGGGATATCCGCCTGGTGGATGACCAGGGCAAGCCCAGCTGCATCTCACGGCTTACGGTGGCGGTGGTGCCGCTGGGTCAGGTGCCACCGGCGGGGCAAACCCAAGGCTGACCTGTACGCCCTTGCCGATGGCCGATTCGCGCGTTGTAGGCCGAGGCAGGGGCTGGCCACAATCGGCGAGTCATCCGCCCACCGAGCCTGCGTCCATGCCCGAAACGCTATTCTTCGCCCATGCCAACGGCTTTCCTTCGGCCACCTACGGCAAGCTGTTTTCGGCGCTGGCGCCCGAGTTCACCGTCAAGCACCTTGAGCAGCACGGGCACGATCCGCGCTTTCCGGTGCAGGACAACTGGGCTGCACTGGTAGACGAGCTGCTGCACCATCTGGAAGGCGAACCCGAGCCGGTGTGGGGGGTAGGCCATTCGCTGGGCGGGGTGCTGCACTTGCATGCTGCGCTGCGCCAACCCAGCCGTTATCGCGGCGTGATCATGCTGGATTCGCCGCTGCTGGGCAGCAGTGACCAGTGGCTGATCCGCGCCGCCAAGCGCTTTGGGTTGATCGACCGGATCACCCCCGCCGGGCGCACGCTGGGCCGCCGGGAGCGTTTCACCGATCGAGACAGCGCACTGGCGTACTTTCGTAGCAAGGCATTGTTTCGCGGTTTCGATCCCGACTGCCTGGAGGCGTATCTTCAACATGGGCTCAAGCCGGACGGGGAAGGGCTGCGGCTTGCCTTCGATCCCGATACCGAAATTCGCATCTACCGCAGCGTGCCCCACATAAGCCCGGGTCGGCCAAGCCGCCTGGCATTACCGTTGGCGGTTATCGGCGGCGAGGCGAGCCGCGTAGTGTTGCGCCACCACGCCCGCAATGCCCGCCGGCTGCCGCGAGGGGAGTTCCACCTGGTGCCTGGCGGGCATATGTTTCCGCTGGAGCGGCCCCTGGAGACCGCTGAACTGATCCGCGCAGTATTGCGCCGCTGGAAGGCCGAAGCCGCATGACAGACCTTTTCAATGAAATTCGGGTGCGCCTGCCCCACATCGAGTTAGCCGGCAGGCTGCACGGGCCGGAAGACGGCGTACCGGTAATTGCCCTGCATGGCTGGCTGGACAACGCCAATTCCTTCGCCCGCCTGATACCGCGCCTGCCGGGTTTGCGCGTGCTGGCCCTGGACCTGGCCGGCCATGGGCTGTCCGAACACCGCCCTGCCGGCGGGCTGTACCCTCACTGGGAATACGCCCGGGATGTGCTACAAGTCGCCGACCAGCTGGGCTGGGAACGCTTTTCGCTGATTGGCCATTCCATGGGTGCGATCGTGGC
The DNA here is from genome assembly GCF_058145875.1 of Pseudomonas sp. 3MAES_34.3B. Lineage (NCBI taxonomy): Bacteria > Pseudomonadati > Pseudomonadota > Gammaproteobacteria > Pseudomonadales > Pseudomonadaceae > Pseudomonas > Pseudomonas sp. 3MAES_34.3B. Next base: position 1,524,626 of record NZ_CM176960.1, read on the forward strand.
CGCACAGCTGGCCGCTGCCATCCCTGAGCGGGTGGAGCGGCTGGTGTTGATCGAAGGCGTGGTTCCCCCCGAAAGCCCTCCCGACCATCCCGCGCAGCGGCTGGGCAAAGCCTTGCGCGAGCAACTGGCGCACGGCACCCGGCGCAAACCGTTCTATGCCAGCGTGGATCAAGCCGTGCGTGCCCGCAGCCTGAGCGGGCTGCCCGTGTCTGAAAGCGCGGCTCGCCTATTGGTAGAGCGTGGCCTGCAACCCGTGGAAGGTGGTTTCACCTGGCGCAGCGACAATCGCCTTACCCTGACCACGCCGCTGCGCCTGGAGCGGGCACAGGCCATGGAAATGGTGCAGCGGATCGAATGCCCGACCCTTTTGCTGCTGGCCGAGGCGGGGTTGTTGACCGGGCTGGGTGATTTGCTGGAACGCCTGCCGTTCGAGCGGGTCCGTTTGCCAGGGGGGCATCATTTGCACCTGGATGATGACGAGGGGGCTGGCCTTGTAGCAGCCTGTATCAATCGTTTCTTTACCCCGCCTTGACTTGATGGCATGGACTGCCGACCCTTGCCCGGTTAACAGGGAGTCCTCAATGCCGTTTCCTTCTACTCGACTTGCCCTTGCCCGCATTCGCAGCGGGCGCCGTTTGCTGTGGTTGCTCTGCCTGCTGCTCTGTGGGGCTACCGCCCACGCCGATGTCGCAGCCAATGCGATGGCAGCCCTCCAGCCCGAAGACGGCCAATTGCTAGACCAGCGAGGCCCCGAGGCCGCCGAACGCTTGTATCCGCTGGGCCCGCTTCGGCGGATCGGCGGGGCGTTGCGCATGGAGGGCCGCTTGCAGGCCCATGGCGAACTCGCCTCGGCCACCTGGGAACTGCCCGCCGAGCGTAACGCCGCAGACGTGTTCAAGGTCGCGCGGCTGGCGCTTCAGGGCGAAGGGAACCGGGCGCTGTTCTGGTGCGAGGGCCGCGAGTGCGGCGAAAGCAACCTCTGGTCCAATGACATTCTCGCCAATACCCGGCTGCTTGGCAGTGACGACCAGCAGGGGTTCCTGCTCGTTCGCCAGGCACGTGAGGGCACCGACACCCTGGTCGCGGTCTACTGTGTACTGCGCGGCAACCGCCGCGTTGCCCTGCATGTCGAAACCTTCGCGCCAGCGGCGCCATTGGGGCAGGTGCTGCCTACCCCCGGCACTGTGTTGCGCGAATTGCGAGAGGCTGGAGAGGTATCTTTCCCTGAATTGGCCCCACCCCCGGCTGCGGACTGGGTCGCGCTGCTGGCACGTGTGCTCAGCCTCGACAGCGCGGTGCGCCTGCGCCTGAGCGGGGTTGCGGCGGATCAGTGGGCAGCTGCTATGGGCAACGCGGGGGTGCGGGCGAATCGCCTCAGTATCGGGGATGCTGCGGGCCAAGGGTTGAAGATGGAGATTGTTCGATGATCAGCACCGATCGGTTGTTGATGCAGATTGCCCTGCTGCTGATGCTGGTGGCGTGCATCTGGGTGATGCTGCCTTTTGTTTCAGCGCTGTTATGGGGGGCGATCCTGGCGTACGCCAGCTGGCCGCTGATGCGCCGGCTCACCGCTGCCCTGGGTGGCCGGCCCACCCTGGCGGCGGCCATCCTCACTGGTGTCTGGATACTGCTGGTATTGCTGCCGCTGGTGTGGCTGGGCTTCAACCTGGCGGATCACGTGCGTGACGCCACCGCATTCGTGCGCGACGTTCAGCTTGAAGGGCTGCCGCCGCCGCCGGACTGGGTCGCCAACCTGCCGTTGGTGGGCGATCGGCTGGGGCGCTTGTGGGCAACCATGGATGCGCAGGGGGCGGCGTTCTTCCAGGGGCTGCGCCCTCACCTTGGCCAGGTGGGCAACTGGTTGCTCGGCCGCAGCGCACGGTTGGGCAGCGGGCTTATCGAGCTGGCCCTGGCCCTGGTTTTCACTTTCTTCTTCTACCGCGACGGGCCGCGCATCTCGACATTTGTGCTGCGCCTGCTGGAGCGGCTGATGGGAGAGCGCGGAAAATATTACCTGGACCTCGTGGCAGACACCGTGCAGCGGGTCGTCAACGGCGTGATCGGTACTGCTGCCGCCCAGGCGCTGCTAGCGCTGATCGGGTTCATGATCGCCGGCGTACCTGGCGCGCTGGTGCTGGCTATCGGCACCTTCCTGCTCAGCCTCATTCCCATGGGCCCGCCGCTGGCGTGGATACCCGCCGTGGGCTGGCTGGTGTGGCAGGAGCACTACGGCATGGCGGTGTTCCTGGGCCTGTGGGGCATGTTCGTGATCAGCGGCGTGGACAACGTGCTAAAGCCCTACCTGATCAGCCGCGGCGGCGACCTGCCAATTGTGATCGTGCTACTGGGGGTGTTTGGCGGGCTGTTGGCGTTCGGCTTTATCGGCCTGTTCCTCGGGCCCACCTTGCTGGCGGTTGGCTACCGCCTGGTGACGGATTGGGCCCGGGAACCAATCAGCGTTTGATAGTTCACGGTCGCGACCAAGGCCGGCTGCTACTCAAGCGCCGTCAGGCGGCGGTGCTGAGGGTGCTGCCCACGCCGCTGGTGCTTTCCAGGCCGTACCGCCGGCTGAGGTTGGCGATCATGCGATTGACGGTGTCGGTGCTGGTCGATGTGCTGGCGCTTTGGGTTGTATCAGTGCTCATGCTCTGCTGCGGGGGCGGCGGGGGCGGGGCCATCGCGGCGGTCAGTTCATCCGTGTCGATTACCCCGTCGCCATCGCTGTCCAGGGCGGAAAACAGTGCGCTACTGTCGCTGTCGGTGCTCATGGCCGCGCTCAATTCGTCGCTGCTGAGCACGCCGTCTTCATCGCTGTCCAGGCTGGACATGAGGTCTTCGGCGTCTTGGCTCGCATTCATGCCGGGCGCCGGCGGGGCCATGGAAGACAGCTCGTCCAGGCTGAGGCTGTCGTCGCTGTCACTGTCCAGGTCGCTGAAGGATTGGCTCAGGCTTACCAGCACGCCGGCCTTGCCTGGGTCGTCGCTGGTTTGAGCGTTGGTCAGCGCGGTCTGTAGCTCGTCAGTGCTGACCTTGCCATCCTCGTCGGTGTCGAGGCTGGTTAGCAATGCCTGCTGGAAGCTGGTTTTGTCACTGCTGCTGCTTTTGCTCGAAGACGAGCTGTAATAGTAACTGGAGGAACTACTGACGCCACTGATCATGGACATGCTCCGCTGTGGTGGGCCGGTGCGGTTCACCGGCGCCTACACAATTGCAACGGATAATGTCTGGGGTATGTGGCCTGTGTATCGCCGCCGATATCAATCCCTTGGCAAGCGCACCACGGCCGTGAGTCCACCGCCGGGCGTTTCGTCCAGCGCCAGGCTGCCACCCAGCCGCTGCGCGGCTTCCCGGGCGATGGTCATGCCCAGGCCTACACCACCGGAGTTGCGGTTGCGCGACCCTTCCAAGCGGAAGAAGGGCTCGAATACCGCTTCGCGCTTCTCGGCGCTGATGCCCGGGCCATGGTCGATCACCCGGATTACCACATGCCCTGGGCTATCGATCAGTTCTACCAACGTGTGCCCGCCATACCGAAGGGCGTTATCCAGCAGGTTGCTCAGGCAGGAGCGCAAGGCCATCGGCTGGGTTTTCAAAGGGGCGCAGATACCGCGCGACTCTGCAGGCAAGCCGTTGTCCTGGGCGTTCTCGCACAGCGACTCCACCAGCGCCTGAACGTCATACCATTGCAGGGCTTCGCTGGTGCGCCGCTCGTGAAGGTACGTCAGGGTGGCGTCCAGCATCCGGATCATATCGTCCAGGTCCTGGCGCATCTGATTTTGCAGTTTTTCATCGTCGATCTGCTCCAGTCGCAGCTTGAGCCGCGACAGCGGTGTGCGCAGATCGTGAGACACGGCGCCCAGCATACGGGCACGCTGCTGCACCTGTTCGCGGATGCGTTGCTGCATCTGGTTGAACGTATACGCCGCCTTTCGCGCTTCGATGGGGCCCGTCTCTTCCATGGGCGGGCTGTCGAGGTTCTCGCTGAGCCGCTCGGCCGCTTCGCTGAAACGGCGGATCGGCCGCGACAGCCAGCGCGCACCCCACCACGCCGCGATCACCAACATGATGATCTGGAACGTCAGTGGCACCACAGGCCCCTCGAAGAATGGCCGCTCGTGAGGAGGCTCGAAGGGGCCCGGGCCGCCAGGGCCAGGGCCGCCGAACTCTTCGGGCCGAGGCGGTTGGTCTGCCATGGGGCCGGGCGCGGTGCCCGGCTGTTGTTGCGTCATCGGCGCTGGCGGACGTGGGCCGCCGGGTGGCCCGGGAAAGCCGTAATAGTGGAACCACATCACCGCAAGGACGTGCGCAAGAATGATGGCAACTACCGAGACGCCGAACAGTCTCGCGAACAGCGTATCGGCCTTGCGCATCAGCCGATTTCCCGGGCGTCGAACAGGTAGCCCTCGCCGCGAACGGTCTTGATCAGCTGGGGCGCCTTGGGATCGTCCCCCAGCTTTTGCCGCAAGCGCGACACCAGCAGGTCGATGCTGCGATCGAACGCTTCGATGGAGCGCCCCCGCGCGGCGTCCAGCAGCTGTTCACGGCTGAGCACCCGCCGTGGCCGCTCGAGGAACACCCACAGCAAGCGGAATTCGGCATTGGACAGCGGTACCACCAGGCCTTCGGCGGAGGTGAGTTGACGCAGCACACTGTTCAGCCGCCAGTTGTCAAAGCGCACGTTGCCGCGTTGCTCGGTACGGTCGTCACGCACCCGGCGCAATACGGTTTGAATGCGTGCCACCAGCTCGCGGGGCTCGAAAGGCTTGGCCATGTAGTCGTCAGCGCCCAGCTCCAGCCCGATGATGCGGTCGGTAGGCTCGCAGCGGGCGGTGAGCATCAGGATCGGAATGTCCGATTCCGCTCGCAGGTGCCGGCACAGGGACAGGCCGTCTTCGCCTGGCAGCATCAGGTCCAGTACCACCACATCGAAGGCCTCGTTCTTCATGGCCTGGCGCATGGCTTCGCCGTCGCTTACCCCATATCCCAGGATGCCGAAGCGGGCGAGGTAGTCGATCAGCAGTTCACGAATCGGCACATCGTCGTCGACGATCAGAGCACGGGTATTCCAGCGCTTTTCGTCGTCCATGGCACTCAGCTTGTCTCGATCAGGGGCGGGGCTCAGGGGTGTGTTCATTCGGGATCGTCTCGGGCCAGGTTGGGCGGCGATAGCTGTAGGGGCCGCGCAACGCGCTCGCCAAAGGTCGGCCAATACGGACCAAAGCGGGGCCGAAGTGGAACCGATGCAGAGCGTGTGCGGGATGGCGGCAGCTTAGGGGCACTGCGTGTCGCCTCGGTTTCTTAAATGTATCGGCCCCGATACAAAAACCTGAACGCCACCGGTCGGTAGCCCGACGCAACGCAAACTTTACGGCGATTTTACGCGGGGGCAGGGCTGTGGGCCTCGTTCCTTTACGCCTTGGCGTCCGACAATGATCACCTCGATCACACATTGGCGAAGGAATTATCAGATGGACGGGAGAGCAGGGTGCTCGTGCCGCGAACTGGGATGGGCAAGCCACCGGGAGCGCCATTATGCACAGTTATGACTATTGGCTCATCCTGGGCGTGGCGGTGTTGGTGTTGGGACCTGCGCCATGGCTGGGGCGGTTCTACTATCGGATCATGGAAGGCGAGCCCACCACGCTGGGGCGGCTGCTGGGCGCGGTCGAGCGGAGCTGTTATCGGCTAGTGGCGATCGACCCCACACGGCAGCAAGGCTGGCAAGCCTACCTGGGCGCGGTGATCGCGTTCAATCTGGCCGGCCTGGTGTTGCTGTTCGGGTTGTTGATGCTCCAAGGGGTGCTGCCACTTAACCCGCAGCAGTTGCCGGGCCTTGAGTGGACGCTGGCGTTCAACACAGCGGTGAGTTTTGTCACCAATACCAACTGGCAGGCCTACAGCGGGGAAGCTTCGCTCAGCTACCTGAGCCAGATGGCCGGCCTTACTGTGCAAAACTTTGTAAGCGCCGCCACGGGCCTGGCCGTGCTGGCCGCGCTGTGTCGCGCAATTGCCCGGCGCAACGCGGCGACCGTCGGTAACTTCTGGGTGGACCTTACCCGCGCCACGCTCTATGGGCTGCTGCCCCTGTGCCTGGTGTTCGCGCTGGTGCTGGTGTGGCAGGGCGTGCCGCAAACCTTTTCCAACTATGTACCCGCGCTCACCGTGCAGGGCGTCGAACAGCTTGTTCCACTCGGCCCGGTCGCGAGCCAGATCGCCATCAAGCAACTGGGCACCAATGGCGGTGGGTTTTTCGGCGTGAACTCGGCACACCCGTTCGAGAACCCCACGGCCTTGAGCAACCTGTTCGAGCTGGCGGCGATCTTGAGTATTCCTGCCGCGCTGGTGTTCATGTTTGGCCATTACGTGAAAGACCTGCGCCAAAGCCGGGCGATTCTGGCCACGATGCTGATTTTGCTAGCGCTTGGCGCCGGCGTGGCGCTATGGGCCGAATACCAGCCCAACCCGCAGCTGCTGTCCCAACTGGCAACCACAGAGCCTTCGCTTGAGGGCAAAGAGGCCCGGTTCGGCACCACGGCGACCACGCTATGGGCCGTGGTCACTACGGCCGCTTCGAACGGCTCGGTGAATGGCATGCATGACAGCCTCAACCCCCTGAGCGGGATGGTAGCGATGGTGAACATGATGCTGGGCGAAGTGATTTTCGGCGGCGTGGGCGCCGGCATCTACGGCATGCTCCTGTTCGTACTCACCGCTGTGTTCCTCGCGGGCTTGATGATCGGCCGCACGCCGGAATACCTGGGCAAGAAGCTCCAGGCCCGGGAAGTGCGCCTGCTGGTGGTCAGTTTGCTGGTGATGCCGCTGGCGGCGTTAGTGCCGGCGGCCGTTGCGGCCTTGCTTCCAGGCACGCCCTCCGCGCTGGCGAACCCAGGCGCCCACGGGTTCAGCGAGCTGTTGTATGGCTACGTATCCGCCGCGGCCAACAACGGTTCGGCGTTCGGCGGCTTCAGCGCCAACACCGCCGTCCATAACCTGCTGCTGGCCGCGGCCATGCTGGTGGGGCGCTTCGGTTACATCGTGCCGGTGATTGCCCTGGCCGGTTGCCTGGCAGCGAAGAAACCCGCGCCGGTTGGCATAGACAGTTTCCCTACCCACGGCCCGCTGTTCGTTACCTTGCTTACCCTCACCATCCTGCTGGTGGGCGGGTTGACCTTCCTCCCTGCGCTCGCGCTGGGCCCGATCGCCGACCAGCTCACCCACGCCTTTTGAGAACCTGCCATGAACATGCCGCTTGAAACCGCCGTGGTGGCTGCAGCGCAGCCGGTCGCGAGCACCCACCTCAAAGGGCTTTGGCTGCCTGCCCTGGGCCAGGCTTTTCTCAAGCTCGACCCACGCCAACTACGCCGGGCGCCAGTGATGCTGGTGGTCGCGCTCACCGCCGTGGCCACTACCGTACTGTGCCTGATGCCGAACGCGGCGGTGAGCACCAGCCTTGGCGCCCAACTGGCGCTGTGGTTGTGGTTTACCGTGCTGTTCGCCAACTTTGCCGAGGCCCTCGCCGAAGGCCGGGGCCGTGCCCGGGCCGACAGCCTGCGCAGCGGCAGCCAGGGCTTGCTGGCCCGCCGCCAGGATGCCGCGGGCGCCTTCCAATCCGTGCCAGCCGGCGTATTGCGCGTGGGTGACATCGTGAGGGTGGACGCTGGGGAAATGATCCCGGCCGACGGCGAAGTCATCGACGGCATCGCTGCGGTAGACGAAGCGGCGATCACGGGTGAATCGGCACCAGTGATCCGTGAATCCGGTGGCGATCGTTCCGCCGTGACCGGCAATACCCGGGTGGTATCGGATTGGCTGCTGGTGCGGGTGTCCAGCAACCCTGGAGAATCCACGGTCGACCGCATGATCGCCCTGGTGGAGGGCGCGCGTCGCCAGAAGACCCCCAACGAGATTGCCTTGGACAGCCTGCTGATCGGCCTCACCCTCATTTTCGTGATGGTGGTCGCCAGCCTGCAGCCCTTCGCGCTGTATGCAGGCGGGGACCTGCCAGCGGTGTACCTGCTGGCGCTGTTGGTCACCCTTATTCCCACCACTATCGGCGGGCTGCTGTCGGCCATCGGCATTGCCGGCATGGATCGCCTGGTGCGCCTTAACGTGATTGCCAAGTCCGGTCGGGCCGTGGAGGCGGCGGGCGACGTGCAGGTGCTGCTGCTGGACAAGACCGGCACCATCACCTTCGGCAACCGCCGCTGTACCGCCCTGTTGCCCGCCCCTGGCGTAAGCCGTGACGCCCTGGCTACCGCCGCTGTGTTTGCCTCGCTGGCCGACAGCACGGCCGAGGGCAAATCCATTCTTCAGTTCGTGGGTGGCCAACCGCCGCTGGCCGCAGGCGGCACAGGCGTGCCGTTCAGCGCCGAAACCCGGCTTTCGGGCATGGACCTCAACGGCATGCGCTATCGCAAGGGCGCGGTGGATGCCGTGCTGGCGTTCGTCGGCAGCAGCCGTAGCGAGCTCGTTGCTCCCCTGGCTCGGGAAGTCGATCGCATTGCTCAACGGGGTGGTACGCCGCTGCTGGTGAGTAGGGACAACAACCTGCTGGGCGTGATTGAGCTGACGGACGTGGTAAAGCCCGGCATTCGCGAGCGTTTTGCGGCCCTGCGCGCGCTGGGTATCCGCACCGTGATGGTGACGGGCGACAACCCGCTGACTGCCGCCGCCATTGCCGCCGAGGCCGGGGTGGATGACGTGATCGCGGAAGCGACGCCGCTGAGAAAGCTCGAACGCATCCGGGCCGAGCAGGAGCAGGGCAGGCTGGTGGCCATGTGTGGTGATGGGGCCAACGATGCGCCGGCTCTGGCCCAGGCCGACGTGGGCGTGGCCATGAACGAAGGGACTCAGGCGGCGCGGGAAGCGGCCAACATGGTGGACCTGGACAGCGACCCCACCAAGCTGCTGGACGTGGTGCGCGTGGGCAAGGAGTTACTGGTCACCCGGGGCGCGCTGACGACCTTTTCGGTGGCCAACGACGTCGCCAAATATTTTGCCATCCTTCCAGCGCTGTTCGCCGGCATCTACCCGCAGTTGAACGTGCTCAACATCATGCAGCTGGCCAGCCCGCAGAGCGCGATCCTGTCCGCCATCGTCTTCAACGCCCTGATCATCATCGTGCTGGTGCCGCTGGCGCTTCGAGGCGTGCGGGTACAAGCCCGCAGCGCGGCGCACCTGCTGCGTCGCAACCTGTTGATCTACGGGGTAGGCGGGCTGGTGGTGCCGTTCGTGGGTATCAAACTGATCGACCTGTGCCTCACCGGGCTGGGCCTGGTGTAACCCGCTATTGGAGGATTCACCATGTTGTCGTTCGTGCGCCCCGCCGTGGGCTTGTTGTTGATCATGACCGCGCTTACCGGTGTGGCTTACCCACTGCTGGTGACCGCAGTGGCCCAGCTCGCTTTTGCGCCCCAGGCGCAAGGCAGCCTGGTGCGCGATAGCCACGGCCAGGTGCGCGGCTCCGCGCTGCTGGGGCAAAAGTTCGAGGGCGCCGGCTGGTTCCGGGCTCGGCCGTCGGCAGGGGATTTTGCGACTGTTTCCAGTTCGGCCAGTAACCTGGCGGCCACCAACCCGGCGCTGGCTACACGCATTGCCGATGCCGCCAAGGCGCTGCATGACCCTTTGGCTGGCCCGGTACCGCTGGCCTTGCTGACTACCTCTGCCAGCGGGCTGGACCCGGACCTGCCGCCCGCGGCTGCGCTGTATCAGGTGCCTGCGGTGGCGCGCGCCCGGGGCCTGGCCGAAAGCGATGTGAACGCGCTGGTGGCGGATCAGGTCCGCCAACCGGTGTTCGGCCCACCGGTGGTGAACGTGTTGGCCTTGAACCTGGCGCTGGATAGGTTAACGTCGCCTTCCCGACAGCCGTGAGCGCCGCCCCGTTATGAAGTGCCGCCATGACCATTAGCGATGCCGCCCGCGCGGACGCCTTGCTGGCTGCGCTCCCGGAGCTTGGCCGGGGGCGCTTGAAAGTGTTCCTGGGCGCCGCCGCTGGCGTGGGTAAAACCTACGCCATGCTACAGGCGGCCCAGGCTCGGCAGCGCCAGGGCGTGAACGTGGTTGCCGGGGTAGTGGTCACCCACGGCCGGGCGCAAACCGAAGCGCTGCTGACCGGTTTGCCTCGGCAGCCGTTGCGTAAGGTGCAGTACCGCGACCGCTGGCTGGAAGCGCTGGACCTGGACGCCCTGCTGCAGGCGCGGCCGCGACTGGCGTTGATCGACGAACTGGCCCACGACAACGCACCGGGCAGCCGCCACGCCAAGCGCTGGCAGGATGTGCAGGAGTTACTGGCAGCCGGCATCGACGTGTATACCACGGTGAACGTTCAGCACCTGGAAAGCCTCAACGACCGCGTACGCGCAATCACCGGCGTGCGTGTGCGCGAAACCGTTCCGGACTGGCTGGTACTGACCGCCAGCGAACTGGTGCTGATCGACCTTCCACCGCATGATTTGCTGGAGCGGCTGCGCGAAGGCAAGGTGTACGTGCCCGAGCAGGCCAGGGCGGCCATCGAAGCGTTTTTCACGCCTCACCACCTGGCCGCCTTGCGTGAGCTGGCCTTGCAAACTGCGGCCGCGCAGGTCGATGCCGCCCTCGACCGCGATGGCGGTGGGCAGTCGCTACGTACCGCAAGCTTGCGCGGCCGCTTGCTGGTAGGCATTGCAGCAGACAACCAGGCCGAGCGCCTGATCCGCCATGCCAGCCTGGTTGCCCAGCGCCGACACTTGCCCTGGAGCGTGGTGCATGTGGAAAGCGGCACCCCTAAGGACGAAGCTTGCCGGCAGCAGCTGGCCCAGGCTCAGCAACTGGCTGAGCGGTTGGGGGGTGAGGTCGTGCTACTGCGCGGTGCCGACCTTGCCCGGACGCTTCTGGAGCATGCCCATGAACGCCACGCCAGCCTGCTGCTGGTAGGGCAATCCGGGGAGCGGCGCCGTTGGCGGCGAGGTGTCGCCGTGCGGTTGTTGCAAGGCGCCCCCGGGCTTGAAATCAGCGTGCTGGAGCGGGACCAGGCCTCGCCCGCCGGCAAAACGCGTGCAACGCTGAACCCCCAGCCGGCAGGGCCTTACCTGCTGGCGATGGCGGCCGCTGCCGTGGCCAGCGTGCTGGCCTATGGCATTGCCGGGTGGCTGGCGTTGCCCAACGTATCGCTCATCTTCCTCACTGCTGTGCTGTTGATAGCCGTACGTAGTGCCACAGGGCCGGCCCTGGTGTGCGCCGTGGCTTCGTTCGTGATGTATGACCTGTTGTTCATTGCGCCGCGCTATTCGCTGATGATCCAGCGCGGGGAGGACGTGCTCACGCTGCTGTTCTTCCTGGTGATGGCGACGTTGACCGGGCAGCTCGCGGGGCGCCAGCGCCGGCAATTGCAAGCGCTGCGCGAAGCCCAGGCTGAAACCGCCGAGTTGCTGGACTTTTCCCGAGGCTTGGCAGCCGCCAGCGATCATCAGGCCGTTGCGGCGGCGGCCACCGGGCATCTGGCGCGCTGGGCCGACGTGCGCGCCAGCCTGCTGGAGCGCGGCATCGATAACGCCTTGCAGGCCAGTGGTGATTTACCGGTAAACCTCAGCGCCACGGAGCGCGCAGCGGCCGACTGGGCCTGGCAGCACGGCCAGGCGGCAGGGGAGGGCAGCGGAACTCTGCCCGGCAGCCGCTGGTGGTGGTGGCCGCTGGTAGCCGACGGCCGCACCCTCGGCGTGGTGGGGTTGGCCGCTGTCGAGGGTGGGAGCATCAGCCGGCAACGGCGCCAGTTGGCCATGGCTCTTGCACAGCCTCTGGCCCAGGCGCTGGCCCGCGCCAGGCTGGCCGAGGAACTGGAAGCGGCGCGGCTGCACGGCGAAACCGAGCAACTGCGCAGCGCCTTGCTGGCATCCGTTTCCCATGACCTGCGCACACCGCTCACGGTCATGCGCGGCAGCATCGAAAGCCTGCAATCGTTGGGGGAGGTGCTGTCCCCTGTGGACAGCGCCGAGCTGCTTGAAACCACTCGGCTGGAATGCGAGCGCCTGGACCGCTATATCCAGAACCTGCTGGACATGACCCGCCTCGGCCATGGCGCGCTGACGCTCGCCAGGGACTGGATCGCCGCCGACGAGCTGATCGGGGCGGCGCTGCAGCGCTTGCGCTCGGTACTGGCGCCGTTCGCAGTCGAGGTTCTGGCCCCAGCGACGCTGCCATTGCTGTGGATACATCCGGCGCTCATAGAGCAGGCTTTGATCAATGTGCTGGAAAACGCCGCACGGTTTTCCCCGCCAGGCGGGCGCATCCTCATCGAAGCACTTCAGGACAATGACCGGCTATGCCTGACGGTGAGCGACCAGGGGCCCGGCATTCCGCCCGAAGAGCGTGAGCGGATCTTCGACATGTTCTACACCGCCGGCCGGGGCGACCGTGGCGGCCAGGGCACGGGCCTGGGGTTGGCAATCTGTCAGGGGATGGTAGGCGCGCACGGGGGGCAGGTGCTGGCAGGCGATGCCGAGGGTGGCCAGGGTACCCGCATCGCCCTATGCTTGCCGCTTCACCCGCCACCTGGCCCGCACAGCGAACCCTGAACATGCCCGACCTCGCCACTGTGCTGATTGTGGATGACGAGCCACAGATCCGTAAATTCCTGCGTATTGCGCTGGGCGCCCAAAATTACAAAGTGCTGGAAGCCGAGACCGGGGCCCAGGGCCTGGAACAGGCCGCGCTCGGCCGCCCCGACCTGATCGTGCTGGACCTGGGCCTGCCCGACATGGACGGCCAGGCGGTGCTGGCGCAACTGCGCGAATGGACGCAAACCCCCGTGCTGGTGTTGTCGGTACGGGCAAGCGAGGCGCAGAAGGTCCAAGCGCTGGACGCTGGCGCGAACGACTACGTTACCAAGCCGTTCGGTATCCAGGAGTTTCTGGCGCGGGTGAGGGCCTTGCTGCGCCAGGCCACGCCCGGGCAAGGCGAGGCGGCGACGGTACGGCTTGGCGAGCTCAACGTAGACCTGGCCGGGCGCCGGGTAACCGTGGCCGGTGCAACATTGAGCCTTACCCGCAAGGAATACGCAGTGCTGGCACAGCTGGCGCGGCACCCAGGGCGGGTTATCACCCAACGGCAGCTGCTGACCGACATCTGGGGGCCGTCACATGCCGAGGACACCCACTACCTGCGCATCGTGATCGGCCATTTGCGCCACAAGCTCGGCGACGACCCGGCCAGCCCCCGCTACATCCAGACCGAGCCCGGGGTGGGCTATCGCCTGCTGGAGGCCACGGCCGCCGATCAGGCCTTGCCTTCGTAGCGGTCGAAGGCGTCCTTGGCCATGCGCCTGCCCAGGGCGATCAATTCCGGCGCCTTGTAGAACTCGAAGAAGCGGCACACACGCTTAGGCACCTCGATCAGTACATCGGGCGGGTACCCGGCGATCTTGTACTGGGACAGTGAGGTTTGCATCACCTCGAAACTCTGGTTGATCAGGTCCAGCAAGGACGCAGGGCCTACGGTGTCCACCACCACTGCGCCGGTGGCCGACGAGGGAACGGTTTCGTCCACGCCGGCCCGGCCGCGGCGGCGTTTGGGGCGGGCTTCCATGACCGGGTCACCCATGCTGTCGGCAAGGCTGGCTGCCAAGTCGTCCGCCAGGCCGCCGGTAAACCACGGCTCGGGCGAGGCGCTCACCGGGGCCAGTACGTTGCGCTCCATCTGCAGCACCGCTTCAGCCTGGCGACGGCGCAGGGGCATGCGCGAACCGAGGGAATCGAGCAGGCGATCGAAACGGTTGCGGAACGCCGGGGGGCGTTCGATCACGGGCATCTCGAACGGCAAGGTTCCCGCGCCGTTGAGGTTGACCGCAACCACCAGGTCGCAATGGCTGGCGACCACGGGCACGATCGGCAGCGGGTTGAGCAGCCCGCCGTCCACCAGCATCCGGTTGCCCATCATCACCGGCGTGAACAGGCTGGGGATGGCCGCCGACGCGCGCATGGCCTGGTGCAGGCAGCCTTCCTGGAACCAGATTTCCTTCTGGTGGGTGAGGTCGGTGGCCACGGCGGTATAGGGAATGCGCAGGTCTTCGATGTTCAGCTCGCCCACAATGCGGCGGATCTGCCCGAATACCTTGTCGCCGCGGATCGCCCCCATCCTGAAGCTCACGTCCACCAGCCGCAGCACGTCGAGGTAGTCCAGGCGCTCGATCCAGTGGCGGTACTCCTCCAGCTTGCCTGCTGCGTAGATACCGCCCACCACCGCGCCCATGGAGCAGCCGGCAATGCAGCTGATGTCATAGCCGCGGCGCTCGATTTCCTCGATGGCGCCAATGTGCGCATAGCCCCGCGCGCCGCCCGAACCCAGTACCAATGCCACGGATTGTTTCATCAAGCCCCCTTTGGATAGGTTTCCCGCGGACGATGTGCTAACAATGCACCGTTCGTCGGCCAGGAACAATCCGCCGGCCCCGCGTGCGGCAGGCACTTTTCAACCGCCGCACCGTCTTATCTGCACGTTGCATGAATTCTGGAGTGTTCGAATCGATGAAAGCCTGGGTCTGTCTGCCTTTGCTCGCTGTACTGTTGACCGGCTGCGCCGCCAAAACCGCCTACCGCGAAAGTTGCGCCACCCAGCTCGACGCCGCCTGGCACGAACTGGACCTGGCCAAGGCCGAAGGGTTTGCCGGGACCGTAAGCTACTCCAAGGCACTGTCGCTGTTGACCGGCGCCAAGACCCAGCAGCAATTCGAAGCATTCGAAGGCTGTAGCACCAAGGCCGAGAAAGCGCGGTTCTACATTCGTGAATCGAGGGCGGGCCGCTAAGCAAGTGCGGGCCGGCCCCTCCTTGCCTGACTGACGTACGCGTTCGGGCCGCCATACCGCCAACGCGAGAGGGGTGACCATGGCTGATCCACTGGAGGCGTGCCTGGGGGCCGTCAATGAAGTACTGCTGGGCAAGCACACTCAGGTACGGCTCGCGCTGGCGTGCCTGATTGCCGATGGTCACCTGTTGATCGAAGACCTGCCCGGCATGGGCAAGACCACGCTCAGCCACACCTTGGCCAAGGTGCTGGGGCTGAGCTTTCAGCGCATTCAATTCACCTCCGACCTGCTGCCGGGTGACATCCTGGGCACCTCAGTGTTCGACAAGGACAGTGGCCGGTTCGCCTTTCATCCCGGGCCCATCTTTGCCGAGCTGGTGCTGGCTGATGAAATCAACCGTGCCACGCCTAAAAGCCAGAGCGCGTTGCTGGAGGCTATGGAGGAAGGCCAGGTCACCATCGAAGGCGCCACGCGGCCCTTGCCGCAGCCGTTTTTCGTGATTGCCACGCAAAACCCCAGCAGCCAGGGCGGCACCTTCCCCCTGCCTGAATCCCAGCTGGACCGCTTTCTGATGCGTCTGTCGCTGGGCTACCCGGCCCATGCTGCGGAGCGGGCGCTGTTACTGGGCGAAGCACGCCGGGACATGTTGCCGCGGCTGGCGCCGGTGCTGGACCACGGGCAATTGGCCCAGGCACAGGCCCGGGCCAAGGCGATCAAGGTCAGTGAGGCGCTGGTCGACTACGTGCTGCGGCTGGTCGAGGCTACGCGTACCCAGCCGCGCTTTGCCGTAGGGCTGTCGCCCCGAGGCAGCCTGGCGCTGCTGTCCGCGGCCCGAGCCTGGGCCTTGCTTGATCATCGTGACTTCGTGATGCCCGAAGACATTCAGGCGGTATTGCCCGCGGTGGCCGGCCACCGCTTGCGGGAGCGAGCCGACCCGGGTGGGCACAGTGGCGGGGCGTTGGTGCAATGGCTGCTCAGCGAGGTGCCGGCGCTGTGATCGAGCGCTGGCACGGGCGCCTGGCGCAATGGCAAGCGCGCCGGTCGCCTGCGGCGCCTCGTGTCACCCTGGACCACCGGCGTATCTACATCCTTCCCAGCTCGGCGGGGTATGGCTACCTGCTCACCACCGGGCTGGTGCTGCTGGCGGCCATCAATTACCAGAACAGCATGGCCTACGCCCTGGCCTTTACCTTGGGCGGATTATTCGTGGTCGCCATCCTTCATACCTACCGCAACCTGGGTGGGCTGGAGCTGTCCGGCGAGCCGCCTGCCTCGGTTTTTGCCGGAGAGCCCGCGTATTTCGGGCTTGCCTTGCAAAGCCACGCGCGCGAGCACCTGGGTATTCAGGTGGGCTGGGGCGCCGGGCGCATGCAGCGGTGCAATATTCCCGCGGAGCAAGGCCAGCGGCTGACCTTGTCGTGGCCAACGGAGCGCCGTGGCTGGTTATCCGCGCCGCGCATCCGCCTGGAAACCGGCTTTCCCCTCGGGCTGATACGGGCGTGGAGTTGGGTCGACCTCGGCCAGCGCGCGTTGGTGTATCCCGCGCCGGTGCCGGGGCCTTTGCCGCCACGCAGCGGGCCGGCGAGCGATGCCGAAGACCATGGCTGGCATGTGCTGGATACCGGTGTGGACGATTTTCAGGGCTTGCAGGAATACCGCCCCGGTGACTCCTGGCGTCGGCTGCACTGGAAGGCCTATTCAAAGAACCAGGCCCTGCTGATCAAGGCCTTCGCCGAGGTGCGCGGCCGCGATCCCGCGCTGGACCTCGACGCCCTCGACGGGCCCCTCGAAGAACGCTTGTCAGTGTTGTGCCATTGGGTGCTGGAGCTGGCGAGAGAAGGTCGGGCATTTTCGCTGCGCCTGCCCGGCATCGCCCTGGCCACCGCCGCCGATGAACCACATCGTGAAGCCAGCCTGCGGGCATTGGCACTGTATGGGGCTGCACCATGAAACACAGCCCGGCCATGAACACGCCAGTGATGTCCTGGCGCGGATTGCTCTGGTTGCTGTGCGCCGAGGCGCTGGTCATGGTGCCGCTCTGGTTGAACGTACCGCCGTGGCTGCTGGGGCTGTGGCTGGGGTGCAGCCTTTGGCGGGCATGGCTCACCCGCCGGCGCAAGGCAAGCCCGGGCTGGTTGGTAAAGGGCGCGCTGCTGGTGGCAACCGTTGCCGGGTTATACGTGTCGGTGGGCACGGTCATCGGGCTGGAGTTCGCCGCGGCCCTGCTGGTGGCCGCATCAGTGCTCAAGCTGCTGGAGGTCAACACCACGCGGGATGCACGGGTGGTGGTGATGCTGGGCTTCTTTTGCCTGGGCGTGGGGTACCTGTTCGACGCCAGCCTGGCCTGGGCCTTGTACAGCCTGCTGCCGCTGAGCGCGCTGCTGGCCACCCTCGTTGCGCTGGAATGCCCCCCGGGCCCGGTACTGATGCCCCTGCGCCGGGCTGGCGGCATGCTGGCCCAGGCGTTGCCACTGCTGGTAGTGCTGTTCGTGTTCTTCCCTCGTATGGGGCCGTTGTGGTCGCTGCCCATGCCGGGTGACCGAGCCCGCACGGGGCTCAGCGACACGGTGGCGCCCGGCGACATCGCAGAGCTCGCCCAGTCGGCGGAGCTGGCCTTTCGCGCGGCATTCGATGGCCCGCTACCGCCGCGCCAGGCGCTGTACTGGCGCGCGCTGACGCTCGACCGCTTCGATGGTACCCGCTGGACCCAAAGTGACCCCGGCGCGGTGCGCCAGCCTGCGGCTTGGCAACCCAAGGGGACGGCGTACCGTTATCGGGTAATCGAGGAAGCCAGCGGCCAGCCTTGGTTGTTCATGCTGGACACCGGCCGGCTGGAGGGGGCGGGCGCGCGCCAGGGGTATGATTTTCGCTGGCAACGGCCGAGAGTGATCGACCAAACCTACAGCTATGAAGCCAGTGGCTGGCCACAGGCTGTGCGCGAGCCAGGCCTTAGCGAGGCGGCCCGCCGCCAGGCCCTCGCGCTACCTGCGGGCGGCAACCCCCGTAGCCGCGAGCTGGCCGCCAGCGTCGCCGCCAGTACCACGGATCCCGCGCAGCGCGTGCGGACAGTGTTGCGGTTGTTCAACCAGCAGGACTATCACTACACCCTGCGTCCGTCCCCGCTGGGCAGCGACAGCATCGACGGCTTTCTTTTCGACACGCGCCGGGGCTTCTGCCTGCACTATGCCGGCGCTCTGACGTTCCTTCTGCGAAGCATGGGCGTGCCTGCGCGCATCGTGATTGGCTACCAGGGTGGGGAATTCAACCCGCGCGGCAATTACCTCAGCGTACGCCAATACGATGCCCATGCGTGGGTGGAGTATTGGGCGCCGGGCACCGGCTGGGAGAGCGCCGATCCCACCGCCGCCGTGGCACCGCAGCGGGTGGAAGCCGGGCTGGCCGAGGCCCTTGCCGCCGATGAACCGTTCCTGGCGGCGTCACCCTTTTCCGCCCTGCGTTACCGCAACTTCGCCTGGCTGAACGAACTGCGGCTGGGCTGGGAGAACCTTAACTACGGCTGGGAGCGCTGGGTGCTGGGTTATCAGGAGAACCAGCAGCGGCAATGGCTCAGCCAATGGTTCGCCGGCGCTGTGGATTGGCTGTTGCCGGTGGGCGGGGGCGCTACGCTATTGATCATGGCCCTGGCCATATTGCGGCCCTGGCAGCAACGCCTCGAGCCCCAGTTACGCCAGTACCGGGCCTTCGAAAAAGCGCTGCGGCGCCATGGCCTCGTTCGCGCGCCAGCGGAGGGGCCTCAGGCGTTCGCCACGCGGGCAAGCCAGGCGCTACCGGAACAGGCGCCCTACATTCAAGCCTTTACTCAAGCCTTCAGCCGGCAGCGCTATGGTGCCGAGCCGCTGGCCGGGCAGGAGGCCCTGGCCACGCTGCGCGCACTCAAGCGCCAACTGCCCCGCTTGCGACACTCACAACATGATCGGAGTTGATATGTCTTCTACCCTGGACCGGGTGATTGCCCGGCTGATTGCCACTCAGGTGCGGTTGTTGGCGTGCCAGGCACGGCTGGCCGTGGCCACTGACAGCGAAGCGCTGCATGACCTGCGTACCGCGACCCGCCGCTTGCGCAGCCTGCTGCGGCCATTGCGCGGGCTACCTGGGATCGACCGCCTCGAAGAGGCCGCGCGAGCCCTGGGCAACCTCACTACGCCGCTGCGTGATCAGGAAGTGTTGGCCAGCCACCTGCCGCACGCGCCGCAACCTTCCGAAGCGGTGTACCCCGGCGTGGCCGAGAGTACCGAACTGGGCCAGCTGCTCAGGCTGCTCGACGCCATCGTCCCGTTGCTGCGGACCTCGGCCAGTTATGGGGTGGGCGACAAGCTAGACCGCACGCTGAAGAAGTCTCTCGGCAAACAGTGGCGCAAACTGGCGAAGGCCATGAAAGATCCCGGCCACGACCGCCATCGTCTTCGCTTGCTGATCAAGCGGGTACGTTACGGCGGTGAAGCGTATCCCGAACATGATCCGGTTGCCCAAGGCTTGGCCAAGGCGCTGAAGAATGCGCAAGGCGCCTTGGGGGACTGGCATGACCGTGTTCAGTGGCTGCATCAGGCCGATGCGCAGCCGGCGTTGGCCAGCTATCGGCCCCAATGGCAAACGGAGCTGCACAAAGCCGAGGGTTTGGCGGATAAGGCCCTTGCGCGCCTCGAGCGGGCCATGGCAAAACGCTGACTTGCGTGAGCGGCCGAGGGGCACCAGATGGAATTTCGTGAACTGTTGCACGCCGTGCGGGAGAACGCCGGGGCGGTATGCATCCCGCAGGATTGGTCACAGGGCCGGGCCGGTTTCGGCGGGCTGATGGCGGCCTTGCTTTATGAAGCCATGCGGCTGCGGCTGGCAGAGCAGGGGCTGGGCGACCGTCCGGTGCGCTCGCTGGCGATCAGCTTCGTGGCGCCGGCGGCCTTGGATGTGCCCACCTCATTCGAGGTGGAGGTGCTGCGCTCGGGCAAGTCTGTGGTGTCGGTGCTGGGCAAGGCCGTGCAGGCAGGGGGCGTGGTCACGCTGATCCAGGGCAGCTTCGGCGCCGCCCGGGCCTCGCGGATTGCTGCGAGCGCCATGCCTGCGCCAGAGCTCAAACCGCTGGAGCAGTGTGTTTCGCTGGAATACATCGAAGGGCTCACACCCCAGTACCTCAAGCACCTGCACATGCGCTGGGGGATCGGCGGCTTGCCCTTCAGCAATACGCCGTCACCGGCAATCGGAGGCTGGGTTCGGTTAAGGGGAGAAAGCCAGCCTTCCACGCTGGACGAAGCTCATCTGCTGGCGCTGGTAGACGCCTGGCCACCCGCCGTATTGCCGCATCTCGCGGCACCGGCGGCCGGCAGCACACTCACCTGGACGATCGAATTCATGCAGCCCGTGCGTCACCTGGACGGGCAGGGCTGGTATCGGTATCGGGCGTTGATCGAGCATGCGGCCGATGGCTACGGCCATACTTCGGCCGCGTTGTGGAGCGCCGAGGGCGAACTGCTCGCCCTCAGCCGGCAGACGGTAACGGTATTCGGCTAGTGTCAGTGCGCGTCGCCCTGGTGTGGTTTGCTCAGGGCGGCGACCAGGCAGATCGCGCCGATCACCACTTCCAACGCATTGGCGGTGGCGAACCCCAGGCCCACCAGGGCCAAGGCGATAACCAGTAATGGCAAGGTAAACATCGAAGCCGAAGTACCGCCGGTGTCCAGGGTACAGTTCCCGGGCATACGGCCCGCGGTACGGCAAGCGAGGCGTCTAAGCATGGCGTGAACTCCAAATGGATGCGAATGATTCTGGATACAAGATTAGTCCAGCGCTCAGGTTCGAGCGAATCGTCCTTTCCTATGGGCCTTATAGCTGCTGCTTAAGTTTCAACCATTCGCCCAGTGGCATGCCTTATGGCCGCTTTACCCTTGGGCTGCCGGCGCCTCGGGGAGTGTGAAAAAGGCCCTGGCACAGGCGCTGGTGTGCGCGGCCAGCTCGGCTTCACTTTCGCCGCGATGCCGCGCGACTTCCCGCACCACCTCGGTAAGGAACGCCGGCTCATTGCGGCCATTCTTGGGCTTCGGGCGCAGGGTGCGTGGCAACAACCAGGGCGCATCGCTTTCAAGCATCAGCCTGCCGCGCGGGATGCTGCCCACCAGCGGGTGCAAATGGCTGCCGCGGCGTTCATCGCAGATCCATCCCGTGATGCCGATATGAAGGTCCAGGTCGAGGTAACCGAACAATTCGTCACGACCTGCGGTGAAGCAGTGCACTACCGCCGCCGGGAGGCGATCTCGCCATTCCCGCAGGATGGGCAACAACCGCGCCGCGGCATCGCGCTCGTGAAGGAATACCGGCAGGCGATGTTCAGCCGCCAGGGCAAGCTGCTCCTCGAGCGCGCGTTCCTGCTGCGGGCGAGGGGAAAAGTCCCGGTTGAAATCCAGCCCGCATTCGCCCACCGCACGCACCCGCTCATGGCGCAGTAACCCTTCGATACGGCGACGGGTATCGGCGTTCCAGGCCTTGGCATCGTGAGGGTGGACCCCGGCGGTGCTGAACAGTGCCTGGCCCGACGGGTCCAGCCGTTCGGCCAGTTCAATGGCCTGCTCGCTCACGTCGGCGCTGGTGCCAGTGATGACCATTTGCACCACGCCCGCTTCGGTGGCCCTGCGTAAAAGCTCAGCATGCTGCTCGTCGAATGCCGGGTTGGTCAGGTTGACGCCGATGTCGATGAGTTGCATGGTGGCTCCTTTCAGGCTGAGGCCGGAAAGCATACCAAAGCTACACCCTTATAAATAAAACCCGACGCTGGCAAGCCGGCGCGGTTTTGGTAGCCCCCAGCGGTACGGAGGGGGCGGGCTTTTTACCTCGGAGCACATATGAAAGGTCCCGCTGTTGGCCGGGCGTTGCGCCTGGCCACACTCGCGCTTTTCGTTTTCGCCGGCGCCGCTGCGCTGGCAGAGCCCCACCACGCCACACCCCCGGCACGCGATCTGAATCAGATCCGCCAGGCCAAAGTGTTACGGGTGGTGGTCAACCAAAGCCGTAACAGTTCCACCACCGTTGCGGGTGAAGCGATCGGTGTGGAAGACCAGCGCCTCAAAGCCTTCGAGGCGTACCTTAACGGCCAGCCCGGGCGCCATCCTCAGGTGCGCCTCAAGGCTGTGCCCCGGCCCAAGGGGCAGTTGCTGGCGGCGTTGCAGCGGGGCGAGGCCGATCTTGCCGCGCCCGGCGAGGCGCTGCCGCTTCCCGCCAGTTCGCACACCGTTACCGCGGCTACCACTGTCGCCGACACGGCGCTGGTACTGGTGCAGCCTCGGCGGCATCGCGCAATCACCACGCTCGACCAGCTTGCGGGCAAGCGGCTGGTGCTGGTTGCCGGAAGCGCGGCAGAGGAGGCGGTCAATCGGGCCAATGCTCAGTTGGCGGCGCGGCACCGCCCGCCGATCACCGTGGAGTGGGCCGATGCAAGCCTGGGCGTGGAAGACGTTCTGGACATGGTCAGCGCGGGTGTGTACGCCGTCACGTTGGTGGAGCAACCCATCGCCGAGCGCTGGGTGAAGCTGATGCCAGACCTGCGCATCGACCGCCGTGTACCGTTCCATGCACCTGCCCCCATGAGCTGGTATGTACGCGAAGACGCACCGCAGCTCAGCGACAGCGTGCGCGAGTTCCTGGGGCAATACCGCGCGCCGGCGAACCAGGACAAGGCGCTGCTCGATGCCTGCCGCGCGCTTTACCAAACCCAGAACCCTTTGCAGCACGACGATCGCGCCCGGCTCGAAGCGCTGCGGCCGGTATTGCAACGCAATGCCCGGCAGCAAGGCCTGGACTGGCTGGACCTGGCGGCGCTGGCGTACAAGGAATCGGACCTGGAACCCGATGCCAAGGGTGGCAGCGGCGCCAGCGGGCCGTTGCAGATCACCCCGGCGGCAGCGCGCCGCGTGGGGGTGAAAAACGTGAGCGAACTGGACGACAACGTGAAGGCCGCGGCGCGCTACCTGGCATTGATCCGCCGTAATTTCTTTAACGAGAAGGGTATGCAAGAGCGTGAGCGGATGGCGTTCGTGCTGGCGGCCTACAACATGGGCCCGGAACGCGTGCAACGCTTCAGGGCCCAAGCGAAGCAGCGCGGGCTAGACCCGAACCGCTGGTTCTTCCAGGTAGAGCGCGTAGCCACGGAGAATGTAGGCCTGGCGCCGGTGCGTTACGTGAACAACGTGAACAAGTACTACCTGGCGTTCGACCGCGCACGCGAGTCCCTCGAGCCGAGGTAGCCTGTTCGCGAGCTGCGCCTGCGGCTTCGCTGGCTCCTACAAGAGGCGCAGCGTGCCCCGCCGTTGACACCTGCCACCACGGCTACTAGGATCCCTCCATGCGCCGATTTAGACAGCTACTTGCGGGGCGCCTGGGCTTTCACCAAAGCCTGAAATACCGCTAAAGCGCTGGCTCGGTGTCGCCTCGCACCTGCCCGCGAAACCCGTGAGGCGGAGTCCGTATCCATGAGTTGTCCGCGCCCAATCGTTTGCCTTGCCCCCTTGCCGGGCTCTTCACTGGCTTCACATATCCCAAGCATTCTGCTGGTAGGTGGCCATCAACCTACGCTGCTGCGTTGCCTCGATGGTTGGCCCCGCCGCAATGGAAAATCGGCACCGTTTTCCGTCCGCTTTCTGGAGCCGGGCCAGCCGCTGGAACAGTTCGCCGATAACCGTTTCGATCTTGCCGTGGTGCAGTCGCCGCCTGCGGAGCAGGCCCCTGCCGTGATCGCCGCGCTCACCCGGGTGGCAAGGCAAGGGCTGCTGACGTTCAGGTGAACGGCCCTCAGGGCGTGTATTCGATCCGGTTGATGATCCAGCACACTTCACCAGTGGGCGTGGGTACCATCACCTCGTCGCCTTCTTCTTTTTTCAGCAGGGCCCGGGCCATGGGCGCATCGATGGAAATGTAATCGTTGCGCCCGTAGATTTCGTCGTAGCCCACGATGCGGAAGCGGCGCAGCTCGCCTTCCAGGTTTTCCACCTCCACCCAGGCACCGAAAAACACCCGGCCTTCCTGCTCGGGGGCGTAGTCCACTACCCGGATGTCTTCCAGCCGCTTGCGCAGGTAGCGCACCCGGCGGTCGATCTCGCGCAGCAGCTTCTTGTTGTATTGGTAATCGGCGTTCTCGCTGCGATCGCCGAGCGAGGCGGCCCACTGCACCTTCTGGGTGATTTCCGGGCGGGTGACGCGCCACAGTTGGTCCAGCTCGGCTTTCAGCGTGTCGAACCCCGCGCGGGTAATGATGTTGGTACTCAAGCAACCTCCTGGCATGCGCTGTTGCGCGCCACCCTACCACAGGGCTTCAGGGGCCGGCACCCGAAGCCCTCCGGCGGTTGATCAGCCCTCGCGCAGCACCTGCAGCGGGCTGGCATTGAGCGCCCGACGCGTACCGAATACCCCTGCGATACCAATGACCAGCGCGCCGGCGAGCGGCAACGACAGCAGCCAGGCATGGGGGTGCCAGGTGAGGTTCAGGGCGAAGCGGTAGAGCGCCCAGCTGGCGGCTTCGGCGGCCACCGCGGCCAGCACGCCGCTGGCCAGCCCCAGCACGGTGAACTCGATACGCCGTGCCCGGACAAGCAACGCTCGGCTGGCCCCAAGCGCCCGGAGGAGGGCGCCCTGATGAATCCGCTCATCCAGCGTGGCTTGCAGGCCCGAAAACAGCACGGCCAGCCCCGCCGCCAGCACGAACACCAGCACGTACTCGACCGCTAGGGTGACCTGCGCCAGTATGCTGCGCAGTTGCTCGAGGAGCGCCTGCACTTGTAACAGCGTCATCGCCGGGAAGGCGCGGGCGAGGGCGACGACCTGGGCATCCTTGCCCGGTGCCAGATAAAAGCTGGTGAGGTAGGTGACTGGGAAATCCTGCAGGGTACCGGGCTCGAAGATCATGAAAAAGTTGGGCTGGAAGTTGTCCCAACTCACCGCTCGCACACTGGCCACGCGGGTATCCCTGACGGCGCCGCCGACGTTGAAGGTCAAGGTATCGCCCACGCTCACGCCCAGGCTTTCGGCAAGCTTCTGCTCCACAGACACGCCCGGCAACGCACCGGGTGCAGGTGCCCACCATTGGCCGGCCAGCAGCCGGTTGCCCTCAGGCAGGTCGGCCGCCCAGGTGAGGTTGAGGTCACGCTGCACGGCGCGCTGGCCCTGGCTGTCTTCAGTCACCACGTCAGCCACGGGCTGGCCATTGATTGCAGTCAGCCGCCCGGGAACGATGGGGTAGAGCGGGGCGGCCACCGCGCCATACTCCCGCAGGCGCGCCGCGAACGCATCGCGCTCGTCGGGCAGTATGTTCAAGGCGAAGTAGTTGGGCGCGTCGGCGGGAAGCTGGCGCTGCCACGAGTCCAGCAGTTCACCGCGCAGCAATCCCACCAGCGCCATGGCAAAAAGGATAAGGCCGAAGGCAAGCGCCTGCCCCGCTGCGGCAAACGGGTGGCGCAACAGCTGCCCCACGCCAAGCCGCCAAGGCAGGGAAGCACCCGCCAAGGCGGTGCGCAAACGGCGTAGGCCCAGCACCAGCAGCCCACCTAGCAGCAGCGCCGCGAGCGCGCCGGCGCTCCCGAGGGCAACGGTGAGCAGAGGGTCCAGGCTAAGCCGCCACATGATCAGCCCCAACGCGAGCAGTGCGCTGCCGTAAACGGCCCAGGTGCTGGCCGGGAGCGGCAGCAGGTCGCCCCGTAATACCCGCAGTGGCGGCACCCGGCCAAGAGCAGCCAGCGGCGGCAAGGCAAAGCCTGCCAGTGCAACCATGCCGGTCGCCATGCCCGCCAGCGCCGGCCAGGGCCCGCCGCCGGGAATTACACTGGGCAGCAGCCCCTGTAGCAGGGCAAAGATGCCGAACTGCGCCAGCCAGCCTACCGCTGCTCCCGCGGCCGCAGCGGCAAGGCCCAACATCGCCAGCTGCAGCGAGAACACCCACAACACGTCCCGCCGCGACAACCCCAGGCAGCGCAGCAGCGCGCTGGCGTCGTAACGGCGAGCGGCGAAGCGGGCGGCCGACAATGCCACGGCAACACCCGCGAGCAATATCGCGACAAGGCTGGCCATGTTCAGGTAGCGCTCGGCCTTGCTGAGTGCGCCGCCGACCTGGCGGTTGCTGTCCCGGGCATCGCGCAAGGCCTGGTTGGGGTTCAGCCCTACCTTGACCAGCTCGCGGTATTGCTCCAGGTTTTCGGCATCCCCGCGCCAGAGGTCGCGGAAGGTTACCCGGCTGCCGGGCTGCACGACCTTCGTGGCCGCCAGGTCGTCCAGGTTGATCATCACACGCGGGGTAAGGCTGTAGAAATTACCGGCGCGGTCTGGCTCGTAGGTGAGCACCCGGGCTAGCGTCAGGCGCTTGGAACCGATGTCCACGCTGTCGCCGATCTTCAGCCCGAGCGCGCTGAGCAGGCGGGGCTCTACCCACGCCTCGCCCGGGGCCGGCGCGCCGCCTTCGTCCTCCTCACCATAGGGCTGGGCGGCGCTGCGTAACTTGCCTCGCAGCGGGTAATCACTGTCCACGGCCTTCACGCTGGACAGCTCAATGGCCTGGTCGGTCGCGACCACGCTGCTGAATTCCACCACCTGTGCGTGATCCAGCCCCAGTTCCCGCCCGGTACGCAGTTGTTCCGGCCGGGCCGGCGTGCTGCCTTGCAATACCAGGTCTGCGCCCAGGAATTCGGTCGCGCGCAACTGCATGGCGGCATTCAGGCGCGCACCGAAGTAGCCGATCGCCGTACTCGCTACCACCGCCACCAGCAAGGAAAAGAACAGCACCCGTAGCTCACCAGCGCGCGCATCGCGCCGCAGTTGCCGCGCGGCAAGGCGCCAAAGGTGGCCCAGCCCCAGCCTGCCGGGCGCCATCAGTTGGCCCCCGAGGCAACCAGTTGCCCCGCCTCCAGGCGTATCCAGCGCCGGCAGCGGTGGGCCAGGCGCTCGTCGTGGGTCACCAGTACCAAGGTGGTCCCGCGTTCACGATTGAGCGTGAACAACAGTTCAGTGATCTTCTCGCCAGTGTGGGTGTCGAGGTTGCCGGTGGGCTCATCTGCAAACAACACGGCGGGTTCGGCGGCGAACGCCCGGGCAATGGCGACCCGTTGCTGCTCGCCCCCGGACAACTGCCGTGGCCAGTGGCCAAGGCGTTCCCCCAGCCCTACCCGGCCCAACAGGGCGCTGGCCTGGGCGCGCGCGTCGGCACGGCCATGCAACTCAAGCGGCAACATCACGTTTTCCAGTGCGGTGAGGGTTTCGAGCAGCTGGAACGACTGGAACACGAAGCCTACGTGCTCGGCCCTTACCTGGGCGCGCTGGTCCTCGCTGAGCCCGTTGAGGGCCCGGCCCGCCAGTGTTACTTCGCCTTCGCTGGGTTGATCCAGGCCGGCCAGAAGGCCCAACAGAGTAGATTTGCCCGAGCCAGATGCGCCCACGATGGCCAGGCTGTCGCCCGCGGCCAGTTCGAGTGAGAGCGCGTGAAGAATGTGCAAATCGCCTTCCGTGCCGGAAACCACTTTGCTAAGGTTCCGCGCTGTGAGAATGCTTGCGCCCATGGAGATTCCGATGCGTATGTGGAAAGTGGCCGCCGCGCTGTGGGCGGTCTGCATGGCTGAGACCGCTGGCGCAGGGACCTTGCTGGTGCTGGGGGATAGTATCAGCGCCGGTTTCGGCCTGGATACCTCCAGGGGGTGGGTTGCCCTGCTGCAGCAGCGGTTGAAAGAAGAAGGTTATGCCGACCAGGTGGTCAACGCTTCGATCACCGGCGACACCAGTGCCAACGGGCGCGCGCGGCTGGAGCCGCTGCTTGCGGCGAACAAGCCGGACCTGCTGATCGTGGAGCTTGGCGGCAATGATGGGCTGCGCGGGCAGCCGCCAGCGCAATTGCAACAAAACCTTACGTGGATCATTGATCGGGCCCAGCAAAGCGGTGCTCGCGTGTTGCTGCTGGGTGTTCCGCTACCTCCCAACTACGGGGCGGCTTACATCAATGCGTTCAGCCGGGTGTACCAGCAGGTCGCCAGCGAGAAGCAGGTGCCTTTGGTGCCCTCTTTATTGGACGGTGTAGGCGGTGTCGCGCCCCTGATGCAGGAGGACGGCATCCATCCCCGCGCCGAGGCACAGCCGCGCTTGCTGGAAAATGTATGGCCAAGCCTCAAACCCCTGTTGTGAGACTTTTCTCCGGGCAGGCTTTGAGCTAAGGTTGCGCCCCCTTCCGGAGCCCCTATGCCACGTCCTGCCTGGTCCCTGCACGCCTACCAATTGATCGAACCTGACGAACAGCTTGACCTGTTCGCCTGTCAGGAGGTGCGGGTGCACGTGGCCGCCCGGCAACTGGAACTGGGCGGCTCCATTGACCGTACCCTGTGCGGTGGCTTGCTGCCGGCCCAGCCGCGCTGGCAGAACGTGGCAAGGGGCATCTTCCGCGATACCCGGCTGTGCCCGTTGTGCCGCGCCATTCTTTTTGCCCAGCGCAAGGGAACCCGGCCCGTGTGGCCGGGCCTACAGAACGACTACGATTAAGCCTGCCGTTGGGCTGCGGCGTTCCCGCCGCGCTGGGGCCAGGTGTACAATCGCCGGTTTGTGCCTTGGTTCATTGCATTTAAGGATTTTCCAGGATGTTGCCGCGCTTCCCAGCCTTTAGCCGTTGCCTGTCCCTGGCCGCTGTCCTCGTGGCGGGGCCCGCGACAGCGCTGGAGTTTCCGCTGCCCCCGCCGGGGGAAGATATCGTCGGCCAGGTGCAGACGGTTGCCGCCAAATATGAAGACACCTTCGCTGACCTCGCCCAAACCTATGACCTGGGCTACAACGAGATGCTCGCGGCCAACCCCGGCGTGGATGCGTGGCTACCCAAGCCCGGGACGGAAATCGTATTGCCCACGCGGTTCATTCTGCCGCCTGGCCCGCGCGAGGGTATTGTCATCAACCTGGCCGAATACCGGCTCTACTACTACCCGAAAGGGCAGGGCACAGTGCGCACCTACCCGCTGGGTATCGGGCGCGAAGGCTGGGGCTCGCCGGTAGCGACCACCAGGATCATCGCCAAGACGGCCAACCCGTCGTGGACGCCGCCTGCCTCGGTCAAGGCCGAGCACGCCGCCGATGGCGATCCGCTGCCGAACGTGGTGCCGCCAGGCCCGGACAACCCACTGGGGCCCTTCAAGTTCTCCCTGGGCCTGCCTGGGTACCTGATTCATGGTTCGAACAAAAAGTTTGGCATCGGCACGCGCACCAGTCATGGCTGCTTCCGCATGTACAACGAGAATGTGCTCGAACTCTCCACCCTGGTACCGGTAGGTACTCCGGTGCGCATCATCAATGAGCCTTACAAGTTCGGTGTCGCCAGTGGGCAGGTTTACCTGGAGGCGCACACGCCGCTGGATGCCCAGGGCGCCCCGTCGGGTGAAGACAAGCACACCGCGGTTATCAATGCCTTGCTCAATCGCAAGGACCTCACCGGTGTGGTCAGTGTGGATTGGGACCGGGTGCGGGACGTGATCGGTGCCGAGGACGGGTTACCGGTAGTTATCGGTGCCCCCAGTGGCCCGGCGTTGAGCACGGCGCCAGCGCAGCCACTGTAAAAGGGTGGCAATAAAAAACCGGCCTACATGCATAGGCCGGTTTTTTTTTGCTGCTATCCCGAAGGATTACTTGCGGCTAGCCTTGTCGAGCATGCGCAGAGCGCGCTCGTTGGCTTCGTCTGCGGTCTGCTGGGCTTTCTGAGCGGCGGCCAGAGCTTCGTCAGCTTTGCGATACGCTTCGTCGGCACGGGCTTGTGCACGAGCGGCAGCGTCTTCGGTAGCGGTCAGGCGAGCTTCGGATTCTTTGGACGCGCTGCTGCAGCCGGTAGCCAGAACGGCAGCCAGAGCCAGAGCAGAGAATTTCAGAACGTTGTTCATCGTGTTCCCCTTCAAAGGACTTTCTATTTAGTAGCCATTTCTCGAGGTCGAGAAAATAGCCGGCGTACATAGTACTCATTACTTGTAGTAAGTAAACTGGAACTGCGCAAGAACGGTTAAAAAATCTATCGGTTCAACGCCGACGAAAAGGCTGATGGCGTAGTTGCGGCTCAGGATCCATATCAATGGCGCAACTAGGAGATCAGCAGTTACACCTTATCCAACTTGCCACTAGTTGGAACTTGCAGCGAATTTTACGGTCTAGGCCCAGTCCAAACCTCAAGCGTTCGACAGCGTGATGCCAGGTGAACCGTTCACGGGCTGCGGGCTGTCGAATGCCGAAGCGGTCCCGCCAAGGTTGCGAGCGCAACCGCGCGATTGCGACAGCAGTTCCAACAATGATGAAACAGCGGTATGGTAGGGGTCTAATTCCAAGACCCGCGAGGATTCGAAATGAGCGAGGCGTTGTCCATACATCATGACCAGGCAGGTCATCAGTTCGAGACCAACGTGGACGGCCATCGTGCTTACCTGACCTACATGGATCTGGGCAAGCAGACGCTGGATATCTACCGCACGTTTGTCCCCAATGCGTTGCGGGGCCGGGGGATAGCCGCCGCCCTGACCGAAAAGGCCCTGGAGTACGCCGACAGCATGGGCTACACGGTCATTCCTTCCTGCTCGTATGTAGAGCGGTATATGGAGCGCCACCAGCGGCGGGCCGCCAAGCTGTAGGCGAGCGGCATACATGAAAACGCCGGGTTATCCCGGCGTTTCATCGTGGCCAACCCAGAACTGCCTCAGCCGCGCTGGCGACCCGCCAGAAGTGGCTTGAGCTTGTCTCGCATAGCCCGAATGCTTTGCTCGGTCGTTTCCCAGCCGATACAGGCGTCCGTCACCGATACGCCATATTGGAGCTCGGAAAGGTCCTTGGGGATCGCCTGGGCGCCGGCATTGATATGGCTTTCAACCATCAGGCCGATGATCGACGTGTTGCCCTCGACGATCTGGTTCGCCACGTTCTCCATCACCAGAGGCTGCAGCGCCGGATCCTTGTTGGAGTTGGCGTGGCTGCAGTCGATCATGATGTTGGGGCGGATGCCGGCCTTGTCCAGCGCTTGCTCGCACAGTGCCACACTCACCGAATCATAGTTGGGCTTGCCGTTGCCGCCGCGCAGCACCACATGGCCATAGGCATTGCCCTTGGTGGTAACGATGGACACGCCGCCTTCCGGGTTGATGCCCAGGAAGCGATGGGGCTTGGAAACGGACTGCAAGGCGTTGATCGCAACGGTAAGCCCGCCGTCGGTGCCGTTCTTGAAGCCAACTGCCGAAGACAAGCCGGAGGCCATTTCGCGGTGGGTCTGGGATTCGGTGGTGCGGGCGCCGATGGCGGACCAGCTGATCAGGTCCTGCAGGTATTGCGGCGAAATCGGGTCCAGTGCTTCAGTGGCCGTGGGCAGGCCCATCTCAGCCAGGTCCAGCAGCAGCTGGCGCCCGATGTGCAAACCATCGGCGATCTTGAAGGAGTCGTCCAGGTAAGGGTCGTTGATCAGGCCTTTCCAGCCAACGGTGGTACGCGGCTTCTCGAAATACACCCGCATCACCAGATACAGCGTGTCGGACACTTCCTCGGCGAGGGTTTTCAAGCGGCGGGCGTAGTCGTGCGCGGCGTCGATATCATGGATCGAGCAAGGGCCGATTACCACGAACACGCGGTGGTCGTTGCCGTCCAGAATGTTGCGAATCACATCCCGGCCCTTGGCCACGGTCGCTTGCGCTGCGTCGCTGAGGGGGATGTCGCGCTTGAGTTGATCGGGGGTGATCAGCGTCTCGTTCGAGGCGACGTTCAGATCGTTGATCGGTAAATCGGCCATGGTGGTACTCGTTATCAGGCAGGTCAGGCGCGACCGGGCGAGCGGTAGGCGCGGGGGTGCCGAACCTTAACGCGTTCTGCGGCCCTTCGACAATGCCTTGGGCTGCCCTTTGGACGAGGCGGGCCGCGGGCGATGGGATACCTGCCGCTTTACCGTGCCGCTGCTAGACTTGGCCGTATCGCCGCCGACGAGGGTGGCGCGGGAGCGCAGATGATTCGTTCGATGCTGTACGCCACCGACCTGGGCGCCTACGCGCCGCTTGTGTTGCAACATGCGCTGGCCCTGGCGCGCAAGTTCGAGGCGGAGTTACACGTGATCCATGCCGTGGAGCCGATGGGCAGCTTCGCAGAGTCGGTACTGCAGAGTTACCTCGATGCCCCTACGCTGAGCGAGCTGCATGGCAGGGGGGTAAGCGTAATGATGGCCAACATCGAAAAGCGCGTACTGGACAACTTCTGTGAAGACCTCGCAGACGGTGAGCGGGATCTGGACCTGATCCAGGCTGTGCGGGTACGCCAGGGGGATCCGGCTGAGGTTATTCTGGACCAGGCTCGCAGGCTGCAGGTCGACCTGCTGGTACTCGGCAGCCATAGCCGGGTCACCGAAGCGGAGCTGCCGCTGGGCCGAACCGCAGCGCGAGTGCTGCAGCTTGCCGAGGTCCCGGTGTACCTCGTGCCACTCACCCAGGCCCCGGGGCGGCGAAAAACATGAAACAACTTTTCAAAATGTTCTAGATTCTGGCCCAGACCATCAATATAGTTATAACCCTTGCCGTCACCCCCTTACTTGCAAGCGGGGAACGGAGCATTGGGCCTTGGGGGGTCGCGAATGAAGCTTCAGCAGCTGCGCTATATCTGGGAAGTCGCTCACCATGATTTGAACGTCTCCGCCACGGCGCAGAGCCTTTATACCTCTCAACCCGGTATCAGCAAGCAGATCCGCCTGCTCGAAGACGAACTCGGTGTGGAAGTGTTCGCCCGAAGCGGCAAGCACCTGACGCGCGTGACCCCCGCCGGTGAGCGAATCATCACCACGGCGGGCGAGATCCTGCGCAAGGTCGAGAGCATCAAGCAGATCGCTCAGGAATTCTCCAACGAGAAAAAGGGCACCCTGTCCATTGCCACTACCCACACCCAGGCCCGGTACGCATTGCCCCCGGTAATCAGTGCGTTTATCAAGCAGTACCCGGAAGTTGCCCTGCATATGCATCAGGGCTCACCGATGCAGATCGCCGAAATGGCCGCCGACGGTACGGTGGATTTCGCCATCGCCACCGAGGCGCTGGAGCTGTTCGGCGACCTGATCATGATGCCGTGCTACCGCTGGAACCGCTGCGTGGTAGTGCCGCAAGGCCACCCGTTGACCAAGCTGCCCAAGCTCACGCTCGAGGTATTGGCCGAGCACCCTATTGTGACCTATGTGTTCGGGTTCACCGGGCGTTCCAAACTCGACGAAGCTTTCAGCCATCGCGGCCTTACGCCCAAGGTGGTGTTCACCGCCGCCGACGCGGACGTGATCAAGACCTATGTGCGGCTGGGCCTGGGCGTAGGGATCGTTGCCCATATGGCCGTTGACCCGAAACAGGACAGCGACCTGGTGGTGCTCAATGCCGACCACTTGTTCGAGGCCAGTATCACCAAGATCGGCTTCCGCCGGGGCACCTTCCTTCGCGGTTTCATGTGCGACTTCATCGAGCGTTTCGCCCCGCACCTCACGCGCGAAATCATGGCCAAGGCGATCGCCTGCCACAACAAGCAAGAGCTTGAAGAGCTGTTCGACGGGGTAGAACTGCCCGTTCATTGATGCGCGCATCTGCCATAAAAAAACCGCCCGGAAGGGCGGTTTTTGCATTGCGGGCTGCTTAGAACTTGTAGGTAAGCGAGCTGCCGAAGCCGTGAGCGCTGTTGTGGTACGTAGCGCTGTAGGCGCCTTTTGTAGCGCTGACCAGGTTCACGTCCACGCTTTCTTCCTTGAGGTAGGAATAGGCGAAGTCCAGCGTGAGATTGTCAGTCGGGCTGAAGCCGGCACCCAGGCTGAAGATACGACGGTCACCCGACGGAATGCGTGGCGAACGGTCGGCGTTATTGGTGGGGGACTGGTCCACCGAGAAGCCGGTGCGTAGTGTCCACTGCTTGTTCACTTTGTACGCAGCGCCAATGGCATGAGCCCAGGTGTCGTGCCAGTTCTGTTCTTCAGTGATGGTCCCCAAGCCAAGACGTGCGGCTACTCCAGTTACATCGCTGTTAACGGTGATGTTTTCCAGTCGGCTCCACCGAGTCCAGGTGCTCCCACCGTAGATTGTCCAGCGGTCGTTCAACTCATGAGTGAACGACAAATCTGCCGACTCGGGAGTGGTGAGATCGAGAGAAGCGTCCTCTTTGAAATTGACAAGAACCCCCGGGAGAGGCCGCACGTTACGAGCTTTGGTATTACCGTCAAGCTTGTAGTCAACTTTGGAATGGTAGGTCAGCCCCAAGCGCGTCTTGTCAGTCGCCTGCACCAAAATGCCTGCATTGAAGCCGACTGCCGTATCGTCGCCTTTGATCTTCACTTCGCCATCGCCGCCTGAGATCGGGTTGTTGGCGTTAATGGTACGAGACGTCAGCTCCCCTTCAATACGGTTGAACGTTGGCCCGATACCGATGGACACCTTGTCATTGAACGCGTAACTGATGGTGGGCTGGAAGGTAATGACCTTCACAACACTCTTATCTGCCCAGTAACGGCCTGCATAACCGCTTTCATAATCGGTTGCCAGGCCAAACGGGACGTATACACCAAAACCGACAGCCCACTGGTCGCTCAGCGGCTTGACGTAATAGCCCATAGGCACCCCAACCAGCGGCACCATATCGCCCTTGTTGCTTCCGCCCAGGGTAGAACGACCATGGTCAATATCCGTATCCGCATAGATACCTGCGGCGCCTACGGTAAATTGCTCACGCTTGAGGAAGGCCATGCCCGCCGGGTTGCCGGCTACGGTGCTGGCGTCCTCTGCCGATGACGATCGACCCGCGAAGCCCACGCCCATGCCGCTGATGCTTTGCTCATTGATGGCAAAGCCGCTCGCGAAGAGCTGAGTGGAGGCAAGCGTGACTGCGAGGCCGAGGCTCGATCTGATCATGACTTTTTTCATTGTTGTTGTTACTCCGTGGGTGATCACCGCCGCAAATTACCAATAAAACCCACACGGCGCCATAGCCCTGTATCAGGCAAGATAGAGCCTTTTTGTAGGACAATCCGATCATTGGGCTGTCTGGCCGGTCAGTTTCGCGCCAAGGGGTGCAACAAGGGCGTCACGTTTTGACAACGTTTTTTTGACGAACACTCGCCCAAGGCTATCCGCTCAGGGCTGGAAGGGGCATGCCAGCTGGGTTTGACCCCACTGACAGGTTTCTTGACGTTGTAGGAAGGCACGTTTCAGCATTTTGCGAAGCGGCAGAGCGCAACGCGACGGGAGGGCGCTTGCCGGTCGGCATAATCCCGCGATTTTTTTGTAACAAGGGAGAAAAACAGGCGGGCCCCACGCGTGGCAGCGATCAATCGGACGGGGTCCGCCTGGGAGCGGCCGGCCGCTCGCCGTACGCTCAAGTTAAAGCATAGCTTTAACTTTGCCGCGTAAAGTGACGTCTGTCGGAAGGTTTGCAGGTGGGGCGTTGAGCGGATCTGCCTGCTCAGGCGACCAGGGACTGGCGGGCGCGCTCGATCACAGCCTGCAGCGGTGCGGAAGCCGCATACTGCTCAGGGTAGAGACGTTGGGTGTGGCGTGCCACGCCGTGCTCATTCACTACGGAAAAGCTGAAGCTGTCATTGCGAGCGGCAAGGATT
Organism: Pseudomonas sp. 3MAES_34.3B; assembly: GCF_058145875.1. Classification (NCBI taxonomy): domain Bacteria; kingdom Pseudomonadati; phylum Pseudomonadota; class Gammaproteobacteria; order Pseudomonadales; family Pseudomonadaceae; genus Pseudomonas; species Pseudomonas sp. 3MAES_34.3B. Next base: position 1,559,984 of record NZ_CM176960.1, read on the forward strand.
ACGCAGCGCAGCGGAGCGAATGCCTGGGACAAGGTATGGATAGCGGATTGGGTCTGGGTATTGAAAGTCATTATTGTGTTCCTGCGATTGACACGGATCAGAACCGTGCGGCATTGAATTTGTTCCGGCCCGCAATAACGTATGTGCGGGAAACCTGCCAGAACAGTACAGCTCGCCTGTGACGTCAATATGAACGCATGGTAGGCGGCGGTAAGTACGCAAGACGAGAGGCGCCACGACCCAGGTTACTGAAGGTCGGGGAAAGCCTGGGGAAGCAGACAGCGGGGCGTGACACGAGGGACGCTTGGCGCTGGCCTGAAGGCCGAGTGGGGTCCGAGAAAACAGCGGGATGCAGGGCCAATGGGGCCTGCGATAAAGCTGGAGGGACTTGAGCGGCCGAAATTGCTTTCAGCTTTTGTACAAACTGCGGCGAAACCTACAGGTAAATAGCGAGCTTGGCAACCTTCCACCACCAAACCCGACGAACGGCAAACCCTTTTGGCGTTTTCCTTGCGTCGTGTCAGTAGCTATCTCGGTGCGGGGGCTTGCGCCACCCCAAGGCGTTGTGCACATCATGACGCAAGATTGTCATATTCCCGACGGGCGCATTGGCCAAGGTTCCGTACCCTTCGTTTATTTTTTAAGTCAATGAAAAAAAACAGTTTTTAGAGCTGGTGAAAAAATGGACAGTTTGTCTGCAGGCCCCGGTTTATCGGGCTTTGCGGACGCCCGGGGGGTGTTGTCCACTGAGTTATCCACAGCTTCTGTGGATTGTGAGCGCAGATTGCTCTAGGCCGATGTTCCCAGCGAAACGAAGCAAGCCTGCGCTTTGGTCGATTACCACTGTCAATGCCATTACTGTAACTTTTCGGCATAAACCTGAGCCCGGGTAGAATGCTTCAGCCACGTTCTCGCGCTTGGCGCGCGCGTCATCCTTTTGACCGAATTTTCCCATGCCTGATGAAGCCCTTCACCTGTTTATCGCCGCCTTGGTTGCGGCCGTTCCGTTCATTGGCGTTGCCTGGCATTTCCATCGCACCGCTCAGGCTGCCCGTGAAGCCTTGCCTTTGCTGGAAGAGCGTTTACGGGTAGCGCAGCTCAGTGAGCAAGTACTGGAACAGCGGGTGCAAACGCAGGCCTTGGAACTGTCGTCGCTCGGCGAACAGCAAGCCGGCGTTCGCGCCGAGCTTGCCGCAGCCGGCCGTGAACTTGAGTTGTTGCGCATGGAGGTGGACAACGGTCGCGATGCCGCCCATGCGTGGGCGCATGAGCGCGGGCAGCGTGAAGGCGAGCTGCGCCAGTTGGAGGCCCGATGCGCTGGCTTGAGCGCGGAGCTGCAGGAGCAACGGGAAGGGCACGAACAGCGTTTGCAAGACATGCAAAACGCGCGCGATGAGCTGCGGGCACAGTTCGCCGAGCTGGCGGGGAAGATTTTCGAGGAGCGCGAGCAGCGTTTCGCCGAGAACAGCCAACAGCGGCTCGGGCAACTGCTCGATCCGCTGCGCGACCGCATCCAGGCGTTCGAAAAGCGAGTAGAGGACAGCTACAACAATGAGGCGCGTGAGCGATTTTCGCTGGCCAAGGAGCTCGAACGCCTTCAGCAACTCAACCTGCGCCTTAGTGATGAGGCCACCAACCTCACCCAAGCCTTGAAGGGACAGAAAACCCAGGGCAATTGGGGCGAACTGGTGCTCGAACGCGTGCTGGAACATGCCGGCCTGCAAAAAGGCCGTGAATATCGCACCCAGGTGAACCTAAAAAGCGCTGACGGTGAGCGGTTCCAGCCGGACGTGCTGGTCACTCTGCCAGGCGATAAACAAGTAGTGGTCGATGCCAAGGTCAGCCTTACTGCGTGGCAGCAGTACATCGCCGCTTCCGAAGCGGACGTGGCGCAGGGCGCGCTCAAGCAGCATGTGCACAGCCTGCGCTCGCATATCAAAGGCCTGGCTGGCAAGGATTACAGCCGGCTCGAAGGGCTGCACAGCCTCGATTTCGTGCTGCTGTTCGTGCCTATCGAGGCGGCGTTTTCGGCAGCCTTGCAGCACGATCCCGGCCTGTTCCAGGAGGCCTTCGACAAGCAGATTGTGGTAGTGAGCCCTACAACGTTACTGGCCACCTTGAAGGTGGTCGACAGCTTGTGGAAGCAGGAGCGCCAAAGCCAGAACGCTCGCGAAATCGCAGAGCGTGCCGGCTGGCTGTATGACAAGTTCGTGCTGTTCATCCAGGACCTGGATGAGGTAGGGAACCGCTTGCAACAGTTGGACAAGGCCTACGCCAGCGCACGTAACAAGCTGACCGAAGGGCGCGGCAACCTGGTAAGCCGCAGCGAGCAGCTCAAGTTGCTCGGCGCGCGGGCCAGCAAAAGCCTGCCGGCGGACCTGCTCGACCGTGCGCTGGCGGCGGCCGAAGAGGGCGCCGCTGGCCCGCTGGAGAACGACTCAAGCCCGCGCCAGATCGTGGCGGGTGAGGTACCGACCCAGTAACGCGCGCAATGCGGCGGGTTTCAGCGGCTTGGGCAGGTAATCGAGGCCGGCGGCGTGAACCTGGGCAATGGTTTCGGCCCGCCCATCGGCACTGATCACCACGCCAGGCAGCGGCGCGTTGAGCTGGGTGCGCAACCAGCCGACCAGCGCTGTCCCGGTCTCGCCGTCGTCCAGGTGGTAGTCCACCAACGCGAGCGTGGGCAGGGCGCCTTCAGCCAGCAGGGCCGCGCAGGCGGTGCGGTCGGTAGCGGTCCACACGGTGCAGCCCCAGCGGGTGAGCAGGCTGGCCATGCCCGTAAGGATGCTGGTTTCGTTGTCTACGCACAGTACGCGCAAGCCGCTCAGCGGTTGCGTGGCGGGTAGCGTGGCCCGTTGCGGCGCCGCTTCGGGCTCGGCAACTGGGATGGTCACGCTGAACACGCTGCCGCGGCCTGGCCAGGAGCGCACTTCAAGGCGATGCCCCAGCAAGCGGCACAGCCCATCGGCAATGGCCAGGCCCAGCCCAAGCCCTTTTTCGGCGCGGGTCTGGTGGCTGTCCAGGCGTTTGAACTCCTCGAAGATCACCTCCAGTTTGTCATCGGGTATCCCTGGGCCACGGTCCCACACCTCCAGCCGTACCGCCTCGCCCTGCCGGCGCACGCCCAGCAGCACCGGCCCTTTGCCGTAGCGGAAGGCATTGGTGAGGAAATTCTGCAAAATGCGCCGCACCAGCTTGATGTCGCTGTCTACCCGCAATGTGCTGCTACGTAAGCGGAAGCTCAGGCCTTGTTCCTGGGCCAGGGCCGTGAATTCGGTGCCCAGCGCGCCATACAACTCGCTGATGGAAAACGCATTGCGGTTCGGCGTGACCCGCCCGTTTTCAAGGCGGGAAATGTCCAGCAAATCGCCGATCAGGTCCTCGGCCGAGCGCAACGCGCTGTCCATGTGCCGAACCAGTTGGGCCGCGTCCGCCGGGAGGTCGGCGCCCTGGTGGCCAAGCGCAGCGCAGAACAGCCGGGCCGCGTTCATTGGCTGCATCAGATCATGGCCTACGGCAGCGAGAAAGCGGCTCTTGGACCGGTTGGCCGTTTCTGCGTGTGCCTTGGCCTCGATCAGTGCGTGGTTGAGCGCCGACAGTTCGCCAGTACGTTCGGCTACGCGCAGCTCCAGGCTTTCGTTGGCGTGCTTGAGTGCACGCTCCGCCTCCCGGTAGGCGGTGATGTCGGTGAAACTCATCACAAAGCCGCCCCCGGGCATGGGGTTACCGATAAGCTCGATCACCTGGCCGTTGGGGAATACCCGCTCGGAGGTGTGCGCGCGGCCCTGGCGCATGTAATGCAGCCGGCGCGCCACGTGTACTTCCGCCTCCCCGGGGCCGCAGAAGCCGCGCTCGGCGTTGAACCGGATAATCTCTGCAATGGGGCGCCCCACCGCGATCAGCCCTTCGGGGTAGTTGAACAGCTCGAGGTAGCGGCGGTTCCAGGCCACCAGGCGCAAGTGCTGGTCGACCACGCTGATGCCCTGGGTGATGTTTTCAATCGCGCCTTGCAACAACGCGCGGTTGAACTGCAGCACCTCCGAGGCTTCGTCGGCAATCCGAACCACGTCCTCCAGCTGCATGTCGCGGCCTTCGATGGCGGCTTTCACCACGGCCCGGGTGGAGGAGGTGCCCAGGGTACCGGCCAGCAGCCGTTCGGTATGGGCGATCCATTCCGGGTCGGCGGTCTGGGTGGGGTTGAAACCCTTGCCCTGGCGGTAGGCAAAGCGGCTGAAGCTTTGTTGTGCGCGCTCTTCGCCCACAAAGCGGCTCGCCAGCTTCAGCAGGTCGTCCAGCTGTACGGCCAGCAATCCCTTGCTGTTAGGGCGCAGGCTTTGCTGGTGGCCCACGAAGCGCCCCGCCTGCCAGTGTTCGGACACCCGGGTGCGCGACAGCACCGACACCCACACGAACAGGATGAAGTTACCCGCCAGCGACAGCACTACCCCTTGAGTGAGCGGGGAAATAGGCAAATGCAGCGGGTTATCGTGCAGCCAGCTCAGCGCCGGGAACGCCGCCAGGGGCCAGCCCAGGCTGTGCGCGGCAATGGGCAATACCAGGGCGTAAAACCACAGAAAGCTGCCCGCCGCCAGGCCCGCGAACACCCCACGGCGGTTGGCCTGTTTCCAGTACAGCGCGCCCACCATGGCCGGCGTGAGCTGGGCCACGGCGGCAAAGGCGATCTGACCGATGGTCGCCAGGCTGGCGGTGGAGCCCAGCAGGCGGTAGCTGACGTAGGCCAGCAACAGGATCGCCAGAATGCTCACCCGCCGTGCCGACAGCATCCAGTGGCGGAAGGCCTCGAACGGGCGTTCGGTGCGCTGGCGCCGGAGCAGCCAGGGCAGCAGGATGTCGTTGGAGACCATGGTCGACAGCGCCACGCTTTCCACGATCACCATTCCGGTAGCGGCCGAAGCACCGCCAATGAACGCCAGCAGTGCCAGGGCCGGGTGCGCTTCAGCCAGGGGAAGGCTGATCACGAAGGAATCGCGGATCACCGCATCGGGCAGCAGCATGCGCCCGGCCAGGGCGATCGGCACCACGAACAACGCAGCCAGCAGCAGGTAACCCGGGAACACCCAGCGCGCCAGGCGAAAGTCCCGCGGCTCGATGTTTTCTACCACCGTGACCTGGAACTGGCGCGGCAGGCAGATCATCGCCATCACCGCCACCCCGGTCTGCACCAGCATCGAGGGCCAGTTGATCGTTTCGCTCCAGTAGTTTTCCAGCGCCGGCGCCAGGCGCGCCTGGGCAAGCAGGTCGCCGAAGCCGTCGTACAAGCCATAGGTGATGAAAGCGCCCACCGCGAGGAACGCGAAGAGTTTGACCAAGGCTTCGAAGGCAATGGCCAGCACCATGCCGCGGTGGTGCTCGGTCACGTCCAGGCTGCGGGTGCCGAACACGATGGTAAACAGCGCCAACACCAGAGACACCACCATGGCGGTGTCCTGTACGCGCGGGCCGGTGGCATCGGCACTGGCACCGATCAACAGGTTCACCCCCAGCACGATGCCTTTGAGCTGCAGGGCAATATACGGGAGCATCCCGATCAGGCAGATAAGCGCCACCACCACCGCCAAAGGTTGGGACTTGCCGTAGCGCGCCGCGATGAAGTCGGCGATGGAGGTGATGTTTTCCTGCTTGCTGATCAGCACCATCTTTTGCAGCACGCGAGGCGCCAGCAGTAACAGCAGGGCAGGGCCCAGGTAGATGGGGAGGAAGGCCCAAAGCTGCTCGGCGGCCTGGCCCACCGCGCCGAAGAAGGTCCAGCTGGTGCAGTACACAGCCAGTGACAGGCTATACACCCACGCCCTCAGGCGAGGCGATAACGTGGTTTGCCGACGGTCGCCCCAATAGGCGATGGCGAACATGACGGCCATATAGGCCAGGGCGACCGCGGCGATCAGCCCACTGGAAAGCGACATTGCGGCTCCATGGTGGCAATAAGCGCAAACGGGGAGTCTGGCATGGCCGAGGCGGTTCGTCAGGGGCGACCATGGTCTATCCCGCACCCGCACGCTCCTGCGTGTGGCTTTTTTCAGAGACGGGCGTTCCAATAGGGCAAAGCCAGCGACTGGCCCACCATGAGAACCAAGGACGATGAGTTCACAGCTACAGCTGTTGCGTACACGGCGTTTTTTGCCGTTTTTCCTTACCCAGGCGCTGGGTGCCTTCAACGATAACGTATTCAAGCAATCGTTGATCCTTGCCATCCTTTACAAGCTCAGCATCGAGGGGGACCGAACCTTCTGGATCAACCTCTGTGCCCTGCTGTTCATCCTGCCCTTCTTTCTGTTCTCGGCACTGGCCGGGCAGGTCGGCGAGCGCTTCGCCAAGGATCGGCTGATCCGCGCCATCAAGCTGGCGGAAGTGGTAATCATGGGGGTTGGCGCGGCCGGGTTCTTCTACGGCCAGTTGCCGTTGCTGCTGCTCACCTTGTTTGCCATGGGTACCCATTCGGCCGTGTTCGGCCCGGTTAAATATTCCATCCTTCCCCAGGCCTTGAGCCCCAGGGAATTGCTGGGCGGTAACGGCCTGGTGGAAATGGGTACCTTCCTGGCCATTCTGGGCGGGACGATCAGCGCCGGGGTGCTGATGGCCGAACGGATATACGCGCCGGGGGTAGCCATCGCCATCGTGGCGGTGGCGCTGATGGGCTACCTGGCCAGCCGCGCCATTCCACCGGCCGCGGCATCCGCCCCCGGCCTGCGAATCAACTGGAATGTGCCAGTGCAAACCTGGCGTACCCTGCGGCTGGGGCTGGGGCAAACCCAGGCTGTGTCGCGCTCGTTGCTGGGTAACTCCTGGTTCTGGTTCGTAGGGGCCATTTACCTCACCCAGATACCCACCTACGCCAAGGTGTGGCTGCATGGCGACGAAACCGCAGTCACCTTGGTGCTTACGGTATTTTCGGTAGGTATCGCCGCAGGCTCCATGCTCTGCGAGCGGCTGTCGGGGCGGCAGGTGGAGATCGGCCTGGTGCCCTTCGGCTCGTTTGGCCTCACGCTGTTCGGCCTGTTGTGGTGGTGGCATTCGGGGAATGTGCCGGCGCCTGAGCACGGCGAAAGCCTGGGCTGGCTCCAATTGCTGGGAACGGCAGCGGTATGGCCAGTGCTGCTGGACATCCTCGGGCTGGGGATTTTCGGCGGCTTTTATATCGTGCCCCTCTATGCGTTGATCCAGTCGCGTACGCCCGAGCACCAACGCGCCCAGGTGATCGCGGCCAACAACATCCTCAATGCGTTGTTCATGGTGGTATCGGCCATCGTGGCGGTGGCATTGCTCAGCGGGGCGGGCTTGAGCATCCCGCAGTTGTTCCTGGTGGTGTCGCTGATGAACATCGCCGTCAACGCCTACATCTTCAAGATCGTGCCCGAGTTCAGCGTTCGCTTTTTGATCTGGCTGCTGAGCCACTCCATGTACCGGGTACGCCATGAAGGGCTGGATAACATTCCCGACGAGGGCGCTGCGCTGCTGGTGTGCAACCATGTGTCATTCGTGGACGCGCTGCTGATCGCTGGCGCGGTGCGGCGGCCGGTGCGTTTCGTGATGTATTACCGGATCTACAACCTGCCGGTGCTCAACTTCTTCTTCCGCACCGTTGGCGCCATTCCTATCGCCGGGCGCTCCGAAGACCTGCTTATTTATGAGCGCGCGTTCCGCGATATCGCCGGCTACCTGGCCGCAGGTGAACTGGTGTGCGTGTTCCCGGAAGGCAAGCTCACCACCGATGGAGAGATCGACGCCTTCAAAAGCGGCACCACCACCATTCTGGGGCAAACTGCTGTGCCGGTGATCCCGATGGCACTGCGTGGGTTGTGGGGCAGCTTCTTCAGCCGCGCGCCACACAAGGGGCTGTTCCGCCGCTTCTGGTCGCGGGTAGCCGTGGTCGCCGGTCCGGCGATAGGGGAAGGAGAGCAATTGCCAGGGCGGTTGCGGGAGAAGGTGCAGGCGTTGCGAGGGATGGAACGGTAGTGCGGCTCCGCCCGCATCCCACGAGGGTCATGTAGGCCCTGTGGGGGACGGGCGGAGCCGCCAGGCTAAGCTCGCGAATGGGCGGATCACTCCGTCCCTTTCATCCTCCGGAAGAAGGTAGAAAGCAGCGCCCCGGAGATGTTGTGCCACACGCTGAACAGCGCGCTGGGCACGGCGGCAATGGGTGAGATGTGTGCGGCGGCCAGCGCCGCGCCCAGGCCGGAATTCTGCATGCCCACTTCCAGCGCTAGCGACTTGCGCTGGGCCAGCGGCAGCCCGCACAGGCGGCCGGTGAAATAGCCCAGCAAGTAACCGAAGCCGTTGTGCAGCATCACCACAGCCATGATGAGCAGGCCGGATTCGGCGATACGTGCCTGGCTGGCAGCCACCACTGCGCACACGATCATCACGATGCTTACCACCGAAACGAGCGGCAATACGTTTACCGCCACGGCCACCGCGGCGCCCAGCAGGCGCTGGGCGATCACGCCGAGCACGATCGGCAGCATCACGAATTGCAGGATGGACCAGAACATGTCCCAGAAGCTCACCGGCATCCATGCCGACGCCAGCAGCCAGATGAGCGTGGGTGTGAGCAGCGGGGCGAGCAGCGTAGTGACCGCCGCGATGGCCACGGACAGCGCCAGGTCGCCCTTGGCCAGCCAGGTCATCACGTTCGAGGAGGTGCCACTGGGGCAGCAGCCTACCAGGATCACACCCACGGCGATGTCGGGCGGCAAGTGAAATGCCTGGCACAGCACCCACGCCACGCCCGGCATGATCACGAAATGCGCGACTACACCAAGCCCCACCCGCCAAGGGTGGCGCAACACCTCGGCAAAATCGTCCAGGCGCAGGGTAAGCCCCATGCCGAACATCACCAGCCCCAGCAACGGCACGATTGCGCCTTTGAGCCCGATGAACCAGGCGGGCTGCATGAATGCCAGCAGGGCGAACAACAGCACCCAGATGGCAAAGGTATTCCCCACGAAACGGCTGAAAGCGGCCAGGGCGCGCATGACGTGTCCTTCTTATAGTAATGACCGGGTAAGGGTGGTTCAGATGCCTTGCGGCATTTCTTCGCCGCCCAGCGCCTCGAACAGCGCCGGCAGGAAGTCACCGAAGGTGAGCATCATCAGGGTGAAGCTGGCGTCCAGTTGGCTCAGCGCCTCTTCGCCGCCGTCTTCCTCGGCCTGATCCTGCAACAGCTCCTCGAAACGCAGCCGCTTGACGACCATCTTGTCGTCCAGCACGAACGACAGTTTGTCCTGCCAGGCCAGGGCCAGTTGGGTAACCTGCTTGCCGGTATTGAGGTGCAGCTGGATTTCATCGCTGGTGAGGTCCTGGCGCTTGCAGCGAACGATGCCGCCGTCTTCGCCGGTGTCACGCAGTTCGCACTCGTCCAGCACGAAGAAGTCTGCCGCCGCCTGCTGGCTTTTCACCCAGTCGGTCATGGTGGCGGTAGGGGCGATCTTCACCGACAGCGGCCGCACCGGCAGCGAGCCCATCACTTCGCGCAGGGTAGACAGCAGGTCTTCGGCGCGCTTGGCGCTGGCCGAGTTCACCAGGATCAACCCTTGCTTGGGGGCGATGGCAGCGAAGGTGCTGGAGCGACGGATAAAGGCGCGTGGCAGGAAGGCCTGGATGATCTCGTCCTTGATCTGGTCGCGTTCCTTCTTATAGACCTTGCGCATCTGCTCGGCCTCGATCTCTTCGACCTTCTCCTGTACTGCGTCGCGGACTACGCTGCCGGGCAGAATGCGCTCTTCCTTGCGGGCGGCGATCAGCAGGAAGTCCTGGCTTACATGCACCAGCGGCGCATCCTCGCCCTTGCCGAACGGTGCCACAAAACCATAAGTGGCCAGTTCCTGGCTGGCGCAGGCGCGCGCCGGCTTGCTGGCCAATGCGTCTTCCAGCGCTTGAGCGTCGAACGGCACATCCTGGGTGAGGCGGTAGACAAGCAGGTTTTTGAACCACATGGGCGGGTGTCTCTGTTAATACACAAGCCGCGCATTATTCGCTCTGTTTCACCTCAGGCCAAGCGTGGGCTAAGTCTTTGGAAGGGCAGGAAAAACTTTTTAAAAAAACGCTTGCCAGCAGGGAAGGCCGTCCGTAGAATGCGCGCCACACCGAGAGACAAAGGGTGATTAGCTCAGCTGGGAGAGCATCTGCCTTACAAGCAGAGGGTCGGCGGTTCGATCCCGTCATCACCCACCACTCGTGTGTATCGCGCAGCGGTAGTTCAGTCGGTTAGAATACCGGCCTGTCACGCCGGGGGTCGCGGGTTCGAGTCCCGTCCGCTGCGCCATATTTGCTTCAAGGGCCCACTGAACACCCTTGAGCTACTGAAGAAGGCGACCTTAACAGGTCGCCTTTTTTATTGCCCGCCGTTTATCATCCGCGTGCCCGCGAGCCATTCGACCCGTTGTCATGGGCGAGGAACAGCCCCGCGGCCTCCGGTTCGGTCTGGTTGATCGCCCCCAGCTGATGTATCAGCTGCGCCGAGCGGCTGCCGCGCAAGCCCGCCAGCGTGAGTTCACCGTCGCGCACATAGGTGAATACGCCGCTCACCGAAAACGCCGTTACATACCGAACATGCTCTGCCAGCCCGCTCGCCGCCTGGCGAAACGTCGGGGACTCGAGCAGCCGCCGCCGCGCCAATGCGGATTCGAACACCACTTCCAACATTGCCAGGTGCAGGCGCGCCGCCGGCGATTCATGTCGCACGTTCGGGGAAGGGGGGCTGGGGCGGGCGTTATCGTAAGGTACAGGCAGGTGCAGGCGTACCTTCATCACGGCGGGGTCCGCCACAAGCGCGGCGGCCACTTGCTCACGCAGGAAGGCCTTGAACGCATCGCTGTCACCCGCCTCGCCATGGAAATGGATATGCAGGCGGTCCAGGGGCACGGTTTCGTTGGGGCAGGGGTCAGCCAGGTAATCCACGAAAGTGGTAGAGCCTTCAGGCAAGTCGTAGCACAGGGTTTCCTCGAACACGTTCTGCTCGTCTACGAACAACACTTTGCTCGCCGCCTTGAAACGTTGCTGATCAGCCGCCGAAGCAAAGCCAATCTCTACTGCGCCATCCAGTACATAGCCCGGCAACGGTGCAATCCCTTCGATCAGGGGCCATAAATGCGCATCGTGCTCGCGGGCGAAGTGGTACTGCACGTACCATCCCAGCCCGGGGATGCGGGCGCACAAGGGGCCGTGCACGTCACGCCAGTACGCCGCGAACAGCTCATGGGGAACCTTGGGGTGGCGTAATACGGTGGTGTACGAGTTGATGGCGATGCTGTGGTCGCGCAAGGACGAGTCCAGTGCGGTAAGTGGGTTGTCCATATAGGTTGGTCCCTGTGTGCTTCCCTGAACCATAGGACACAGGCGCAGCGGTGTTCTCACGGGCTTTGCGCTTATTTCCCGACGTGAGGTAGGCCTATGGCCGTGCCCCCGGGCCGCTACGCTTGGACTGTTGCGCTGGCGCGAGCCTTGCAGCGGGTTTGTTCTTTGCGTGCCGTGCCTGGAGCCCCTACATGAGCTGCCCCGAAAACATCGATCCAGTGGAATGGACCCTGCGCTGCGAACTGGCCGCGCTGTACCGGCTGATCGCGCATTTTCGCATGACCGACTTGATCGATACCCACATCAGCCTGCGGGTGCCGGGCCCGGAGCATCATTTCCTGATCAACCGATACGGCGTGCTGTTCGACCACATGCGCGCCAGTGACCTGGTATTGATCGACCGCGACGGCCACCGGGTAAACCCGGCCTACAAGGATCACAACGTCAACGAAGCAGGCTTCGTGATTCATTCGGCCATTCATATGGCTCGGCCGGATATGAACTGTGTGATCCACACCCACACGGCCGCTGGCATGGCGGTGTCGGCCCAGGCTCAGGGCCTGCTGCCCATCACTCAGCACGCGCTGAAGTTCTACGGCAAGCTGGCCTATCACACCTATGAAGGCGTGGCGCTGTGCCTGAGCGAGCGGGAGCGGCTGGTGCGCGACCTGGGCCCGCATCGGGCAATGATCCTGCGTAATCACGGCCTGTTGGCCGGCGGCCGTAACGTGGCCGAAGCCTTCCATGAAATCCACTTCCTCGAGCGTGCCTGCCAGGCACAGGTGCAAGCGCTGGCAGGTGGTAGTGAGCTGATCTACCCCTCCGAGGAGGTATGCCGCCTGACCGCCAGCCAGTTCACCGACGATGAAGAAGGCATGGCGTTGATCCAGCTGGCCTGGGATGCCGCGCTCAGGTTAATTGCGCATCAGCGGGAGGACTATTGCTCATGAGCGGGGTGGTATTGCTAAGCGGTACCGCCGACCTGGCCGAACTGCGCCCGGCGATCCAGGCATTGGCGCCCGAGCTGCCCGTATACCTGCATGGAGAGCCAGGGGCCGAGCATGCCGAGGTCGCCGCCTGCTGGTGCCCCGCGCCCGGGAGCCTGGGCAATTACCCGCGGCTGCGCTTGGTGCAATCCATCGCCGCCGGGATCGACAACGTGCTGCGCGACCCCAGCCGGCCTGCGGATGTGCCGGTGTGCAGAATCGTGGATACCGACCACCGCCAAGGCATGACCGAGTACGTGACCTGGGCCGTGCTGCACTATCACCGCCATCTCGATACGGTGGTCGCCAACCAGGCGCGGGCGCTGTGGGCCGAACCGCCGCAGCACCCGGCCAGCGCTCGAACCGTGGGTATCCTCGGGCTGGGCGCTCTGGGCGCGCATGCTGCTTCGGCGTTGGTGGGGTTGGGCTTCAAGGTGCGTGGCTGGGCGCGGTCGGCCAAGGCCATTGAAGGGGTTACCAGCTTCGCCGGGCCGGCTGAGTTACCGGCATTTCTGAGTGGGGTAAACATCCTGGTGTGCCTGTTGCCGCTTACCGAAGAAACCCGCGGCCTGCTGGATGCAAGCGCCTTCGAACATCTGGCCTATAGCGCGGCCTTGATCAATTGCGGCCGCGGCGAGCATGTTGTGCTGCCGGATCTACTAACCGCCCTGGAGAGTGGGCAACTACGTGGCGCGGTGCTGGATGTGTTCGAGCACGAGCCGTTGCCAACGGATGATCCGCTATGGCGTACGCCGGGAGTGATCATCACCCCGCACATGGCATCGTCGGCATCGGTCGAAGGTATCGCCCGGCAAGTTGTAGCCAATGTTCAGCGGCTTCAAGCGGGGGAAACATTGCTGAACCAGGCAGATCCTGAGGCAGGGTACTGAAGCAGGGTACTAGGGCGGGGTACCGAAACGCTTGCTCACACCGTTTTGAACACTTCAAGCGGGGCATGGGAGCCCTTGCCGCGCAGTTCATTGATGGCATGAAGCAGGATAACCACCAGCACTTTGTCGTTGTGCCACTGGCGTGATTCCAGGCTGCGCTGCACCTTGGCCGGTATCTGCGGGTCCACCAGGGTCAGCAACACCTGCTCGCCGCGGGCTTCTACCGTATGTTTCACCGGCGGGTCCAGCCGTTCGAGCAGCAAGTGCAAATCTTTCATCGGCTATCTCCAAGGCGCCTACCTGACAGTTCTGCCAGCTATACAGGGCCAACCAACTGTACAAACTATGTGAAGCATAGCCCCTTCGGAGTAGCCCCATGCCTGATACCGCCTTGCAATTACTGGCAACTGACCCGCGGCAGTCTGTGTTGATGCGGCTGGGCACTTCCAGATCTGCGTCATTTATGCCTTTTGGCTATTCGCCGGAGCAAGGTCGGCCTGTTGGCTATGGCGGCCTGCACCTGGAGCCCGATGGGGTGTTTCTGTTAGGTAATGGATATCGGGCGTATTCCCCAACCCTGCTTCGCTTTACCAGGCCGGATGACTGGAGCCCGTTTGGGGCGGGTGGCACGAACGCTTATGCATATTGCAGGGGTGAGCCAATGAACCATGACGATCCGAGAGGCGAATCTGCTCACTTACTATTCTGGATCGCCAAATATATGAAACGGGTCGGCTTACCATTCGAGCTGCCATCACAGTATCCGATTACCACGCGATTGGCCTCTGAGACGGGCGGGAAGGCATTGCCAAACAAACCTCTTATCGCAATTAAGATGGATGGTTCGGAGGTGCCTTCGCCTTCTAGGCCGCGCGGCGCAACTCCGCCAAGGTCACCTGTGCCTGATCCTATACAGGAACGTTCTCGCGCCCGGTCGCGGTCCAAGTCTCCAATCGATAGGACTGCGGACCGTACGGACTCATCTGATTCCGACGACGAATGGGGCGGCCCAGGGAACTACCCTCGAATCGTATCGGGTAGGACTATTACTTGAGAGCCTGACAGTTCTACCTTGCGTGTACCAACTGGCACACAATCTGCTCTACCTACCTCCATCTCCGCCCAGTCGCCGGTTTCCCGGCGCGGGCTCAATTGGCTGAGGTAGCGCATGCGGTTTTCCTGTGTGGGTTGTGGCAAGTGCTGTAACGATCATCACGTTCCGCTCACCCTCGATGAGGCAAAGCAGTGGGCGGCTGACGGGGGCACGTTGATCGTGCTGACCGAAGGCTTCCTGGACGATGAGCGCCTGGCGCTTGACCCGGCCCTGCAACATGCCCAGCGCCGTTCGCTGCGTGTGCCGTGCGGCAGCACCCATGCCCATGTCGCGATTACCTTTGCCGCATTCAACGTAGGGCCCTGCCGCAACCTGGACGAAAACCTAATGTGCCGGATCTACGACCGCCGGCCATTGGTGTGCCGCATTTATCCGGCTGAGATTAACCCGCACATTCCGCTGCGCGCCGAGAACAAGGACTGCCCGCCGCAGGCGTGGGAGCAGGGGCCGGTGCTGATCCATGGCGGCAAGGCGGTGGCGACTGAACTGGAGCAACTGATCGAGCGCTCGCGCCAGGCAGACCGTGACGACATCGCCGCCAAGGCGGCTATCTGCAAGCTGCTGGGTATTCGCACCATGGCGTTGAAGGGCGAGGGCTTTACGGCGTTCATGCCGGACATGCGACACTTTGGGCAGGCAGCAGAGCGCGTGGAGGCATTGGGGTTGGCGGCATCGGCGGCGGATCAGCCTTGGTCGCTGCATGCGCCGAGCGAGGAGTTGGTTGCACGCCTGGAAGACACCGGCGCGCTGATCGCCGCCGCGCTGGAGCAGCAGAACTCGGCCTACATTCCGCTGCGCAAGGCGTCCTGACGGGCAGTAATGTTCGCAGGCTCCGCCAGCTCCCACACACCGCGTTGTAGGAGCCAGTGAAACTGGCGAACAGGGGTTAGAAGTCCACCGTACCGGAGAACTTCACCAGGCGAGGCTCGCCCTGGGTCAGGTAATCGCTGCTGCCGTAAGCCGAGGCCCAGTAGTTCTTGTTCATGATGTTTTCAACGTTAACCCGCAGGGTTACGTCCTTCTCGCTGACCCTGAATTTGTAGCGCGCGCCAGCATCGAAGCGGTTCCAGGTAGGTATGGTCAGGGTGTTTTGCGCGTTGGCATACTGACCGCCGGTGCGCAGCATCCGGGCGTTCAAGGCCACGCCTTCCAGGCCAGGCACATCCCAGTCCACGCTCGCGTTCATCTGGAATGAAGGCACGCCTTTGGCATGCTTGCCATCCGTGGTGTCGTCGCCGGTATCCTGCAACTCAGTGAAGATGCGCGTTGCGCCGGCCATCAAGCGAAGGCCTTCGATGGGCTCGCCGAAGACATTTAGTTCGATGCCCTTGTTGACCTGATCGCCTTGCGCTAAGAACTCGCCGTTCGTAACGTAACCATCGGTTGGCTTCTCGATGCGGAATACACCGAAGGTAGCGCCGTAGGTCTGCCAGTCGAACTTCACGCCGGCTTCGACTTGCTTGGTACGCCCAGGCGCGAAGACTTGGCCCTTGTTAACGGTAACCGTGCTGTCGGATGGCGCGGTCGGCCCCTCAGCCAAACCTTCGATACGGTTCGCATAGAAGGAAACACTGTCCCACGGTTTATAGACAATCCCGTAAACAGGCGTAGTGATCGACTCGTCGTAGGTGGCATTTCTGTCGCCGGTATAGCTCGCCAGCGTGCCGCCTTCGTACGAATAGCCTTTAACGATCAGCTCCTGGCGTCGCAGCCCAGCGGTCAACAGCACAGTGTCATCGAAGAAGCCGAAGGTATCGGATATCGCCACGCTTCGATTATTCGTACGGCCTGTAACGGACAAATCGCCCAGGTCCCCACCGGTGAACCAGGCATTGGTCGGCTTGGACAGCGCGGTCGGATGATAGATGTTGGTAACACCACCGTTGCCGTTATAGAACTCGAACGCACTTTCCTGGCGAGTCCATATCTCGGCCGCGCCAATAGCGACCTGATGGCTGACCGGCCCGGTCTGGAACTTGCCATTCAAACCCGCCAGCAAGCTTATGTTGTCTTCATCGTGAGGAATGATCGACCCGCCAATGGTGGCCGCGCCCGTAGCGGCGTTGGTCAGTGTAGGCGTGGCATAAAACCCGGTTTCCCGCGTATGTTTGCCGCCGCCCGCTACGTAGGCCGTCCAGCTGTCGTTCAGGTCGTATTCGCCACGCATCATGGCGAAGGTGTCTTCGGTTTCGGTATAGCTCCAGTCCTGCCCGTAGTTCTTGCTGGCATCGGGCGCGTTAGGAATGCTGGTAAGGCCAGAGCCCAACTGCACCGAGTTGCGGCTGTGGTTGATCCGCTGCTTCTGGTACCCGAAATCAGTCGACACGCGGAAGCGGTCGCCGCGGTAATCCAAGCCAGCCACGAACAACTTGCTGCGCTGGTCCTGATCGTCGATTGCCGTTTCGCCTTCACGCTGGCTGAGGTTCAGCCGGGCACCGAACCGGTTGTCTTCGCCAAAGCGCTGGCCAATGTCCAGGTGTTCACCGATACGGCCATCGGTAGTGATGTCTTGGGTATAGCGGCGGATCGGAGTATCGCTTGCGCGTTTTGATACCAGGTTTACCGCACCGCCCAAACCGGTACCCGTAGGGGATACACCGTTAAGGAAGGAGTTCGGGCCTTTGAACACTTCGACGCGCTCCAGCGCATCGGTCGACAAAATCTGCCGCGGCAGCACACCGTACATCCCGTTGTAGGAGATATCGTCGCCGTTCAGTTCCAGCCCACGGATCACAAATATCTGTGAGTTGTTCGCATACCCATACGCCTGCCGCACCGACGCATCGTTCATCAGCACGTCGCCCACGTCCTCGGCCTGCTGGTCCTCGATCAGTTTCGAGGTGTAGCTGGTCATGGTGAACGGTACGTCCATGATGTCCTTGTTGCCCAGAATGCCCAGCTGGCCGCCGCGCGCGACCTGGCCGCCGGCGAATTCCGGTGGCAGCGGGTTCTGTTCTTCGGTTTTTTGTGCGGTAACATCGATAGCGCCGAGGTCCACTGCTTCATCGGCGGCATGGGCAGCGAAGGCAACGGAACAGCACAGGGCAAGCAGGGTAGGGCGGGACGGGAAACGAACGGCCATCGGATGGTTCCTGGAACGGGTCAGGTCAGGGAAGTGCCTCCATGGCAATAGGAATGAATCTCAGGCGCGAATGCTATCAGCAGTCATTGCAAACTGTTATCGGTTTTTTCAACTTTTTTTCACATTTGTGAGTGGATTAATCCGAATAGCACGCACAGCCGTACAACGCCGTGGCGGTCAATTGCCAGCTAGTGTGCCGAGAGGGTCAGAGCCCGAAGTTGAAGGCGATCGACACTCGCGGGCGGGTGCCTTTGAACGGCCTTACACTGTGCAACAGCCAGGAGGGGAACATCACCAGCGTGCCGCTGCGGGCCGCTTCGGTGGTCGCACAGCCCGCGGCCACACATTCCTCGATGCGCATGCGCAATTCGGGCCGGTAGGCCGAGGCGACCAGCCCACGAGGGTCGAGGAATTCAAGATCGCCGCCCACGCTCGGGTCCTCGGCGCGGCCGCCGTCGTCCACCCAGTACACCGCCGACCAGAACGCGCCGGCATGGCCATGCACGCCATTGCTGTCGCCGGCGCGGTTGATGTTGGCCCAGGCGTTGAAATGCCATTCGAAGGTGGCATGTACCAGTGTGTTGTCGGCAGTGTGCACAGCGGTGAGGCTGCGGGCCATGTCTTGAGCGAACCCCAGCAGATACGCGCCGGCTTCCCCCGACCAGCTGGCGAAATCGCCCTGGGATTGCCAGCCGCCCTGATTGCTGTGCTGCACCCCGCGTGAGCGCGCTTCCTCGGCAAAAATCACGGCGCTGAGGTGTTTGTTCAGGGTTTCAGCGTCCGGCACCGGGCAGCTCACCAAAGGGGTAGGGAACAGCTTGCGGATCTTGAGGGTGCTTTCGTCGAAAGAATGCTGGGTCATTTCGGCCGCCATACCGCTGGGGAAACATCAGGTCAGCATTATTCTGGTGGCTGTTATGGGGTTACGCAACCTGCCTGCGCCGTAGTGAATTTGCGAACCCAACGGGCTTCGGCGCTGTCGTTAACCCATCGCGCCATCAATTTCGAGTGAGGAGCCGCCATGAGCAAGTCCGTACCTTTATTGACCCTGAACGACGACAAGATGATGCCTCAGTTGGGGCTGGGGGTTTGGAAAGCGTCCGACGACCAGGCCCGCCAGGCTGTTCACCATGCCTTTGAAGTGGGCTACCGCTCCATCGATACGGCGGCTATCTATGAGAACGAGCGCGGCGTGGGCCAGGGCCTGAAAGATGCCGCGCTGCCGCGCGAATCCTACTTCGTCACCACCAAAGTATGGAATGCCGACCAGGGCGCGCAGCCTTCACGCGACGCTGCGTTGCGTAGCCTGGATCGGTTGGACCTAGAGTACGTCGACCTTCTGTTGATTCACTGGCCGCTGCCCCAGGCAGATCGTTATCAGGAAACCTGGGAAACCTTGATCGCCCTGCGCGATGAAGGCCGGGCGCTGTCCATCGGCGTATCCAACTTCAACCCTGCCCATCTGGAGCGGCTGATTCGGGGGACGGGCGTTACTCCGGCGGTGAATCAGGTGGAAGCCCACCCGTATTTCCAGCGTGCCGACCTGCGCGAGGTGCACCGTTCGTTGAATATCCATACCGAAGCCTGGAGCCCGCTGGCTCAGGGCAAGGTGGCCCAGGATGCAGTGTTGCAAGCCCTTGCCGCCAAGTACGGAAAAACCCCCGCGCAGATCACGCTGCGCTGGCACCTGGATAGCGGCAATATCGTGATTCCGAAATCAGTGACACCCGAGCGCATCCGCGAGAATTTCGATGTGCTCGAATTCGAGCTCACCGACGAGGACCGGGCCCAGATTGCCGCGCTGGACAGGGGTGAGCGCCTGGGCCCGGATCCGGAAACCTTCAACATGGGGGCCTGAAGTACAACAGGAGCACTGCCGCCATGCCTCATCCACGCGAACCGGGCGAACCCTTCAAGCGGCTGTTCTTCGCGTTGGCATGCCCGCCTAAGCAACGCCAGGCGATTTCACGCTGGCGCAAGGAACTACCGCTTGGTAACGGCCGACGCGTGCCTGCGGATAATTTTCACCTTACCTTGCTGTTCCTCGGGGAAGTGCCGCTGCCTCTGCTGCCTGCGATTCTGGCTGCGGCAGGTGGCGTGAAGCCCCCGGGGGAGCCGCTGCGCGTGCCTCTGGATCGGCTCGATGCCTGGCGCCGCTCGGGCGTACTGCTGCTGGCGCCCGAGCAACCTCCTCGGGCGCTGCTGCGGTTGGCCTACGATCTGCAGCAAGCCATGCAACCGTTGGGCTTGTTGCCTGAGCACAGCGATTACCGCCCACACCTTACCCTCGCACGGGATTACCGGACCGAGGTACCCGAAGCCCCCAGTGCGCCGGATTTTCTGATCAAGGCCACCCACTTCACGCTATTCGAATCCCGCAAAGGCACTTATGTACCGTTGCAGGAGTGGCCGCTGGTGGTTTGAGCGGTATCGGCCACGCATTCAAAAACATTCGTTCGGATTCAATGAGTTGAGATTTAAATCCATCGGGGTGTAAATCTTTGCGAATTAGTACTATCGTCCATGCTGTAACAATAAAAATACAAGGACGATACCTCCATGAACAAAGCGTTTCCTCTCGCCTGCGCCACTGCATTAGCCCTGGCCGTTGCTTCGGCGCCTGCCTGGGCGACCCCCTCGCCTTACTCCACCATGGTGGTGTTCGGCGACAGCCTCAGCGATGCCGGGCAATTCCCTGACCCGGGCGGGCCGCTGGGTTCTGCCACCCGCTTTACCAACCGAACCGGGCCGACCTATCAGAACGGCAGCGGCGAGCTGTATGGGCAGGTTTCGCCAACGTTGCTTGGCGACCGTCTGGGCCTGGGCTCCACTGAGCTGGGCGCGTCCACCTCAGTGGTCAACCAGGCGCTGGGGCTGGCCGATGGCAACAACTGGGCGGTGGGCGGCTACCGTACGGATCAGATCCTGGATTCCATCACGGGCCAGTCCACGGTGGAAACCGGTGGCATTGTGTTGCGACAGCGCCCCGGTTACCTCGCCAATGGCAACCGTGCAGACGCCCGGGCCCTGTATTACCTCACCGGGGGCGGCAACGACTTCCTGCAAGGGCAGGTGACCTCGGTCGCCACCGCAGCCGCCGCCGGCGGGCGCCTCGCCGATAGCGCGCTGGCGCTGCAGCAGGCAGGCGCGCGCTACATCATGGTATGGCTGCTGCCCGACCTGGGGCTTACCCCGTTCAACTACGGCACGGCGAACCAGGCGGGCGTTTCGGCACTGAGCAGCGTGTTCAACCAGGCGCTGGTATCGCAACTGGCACTGATCGACGCCGAAGTGATCCCGCTGAACGTGCCGCTGTTGCTGTCAGAAGTCGTCGCGGACCCTTCCCGCTACGGCCTTGCCACCGGCGAGAACCTGGTAGGCACCTGCTTCAACGGCAATGGCTGCACGGCCAACGCCAATTACGGGCTGGGCAGCGCCGCGCCAGACCCTACGAAATTGCTGTTCAACGACAGCGTACACCCCACCACCACGGGCCAGAAGCTGATCGCCGACTATGCGTACTCGCTGTTGTCCGCGCCATGGGAACTGACCCTGCTACCCGAAATGGCCCATGCCGGGCTGCGTAGCCATCAGGATGCCTTGCGAAACCAGTGGCAACAGCCGTGGCAGCCTGTAGGTGGCTGGCAGGCGCTGATCGACACCGGCGGCGAGCAACTTACTTTCGACAACCAACATGGCGGCGCCAAGGGCGATGGCAATGGCTACACGCTTACGGTAGGCGGCAGTTATCGCCTGAACACCGCATGGCGCATGGGGGTTGCCGCGGGTTATTACCGGCAGCGAATGGACGCCGGCGTGGCGGATTCCGACTACAGCCTCAATAGCTACCTGGGCACGGCGTTCGCCCAGTACCAGCAAGGGCGCCTGTGGGGTGACCTTGCCGCCACCGGTGGCTCTCTGGACTACGACAGCCTCAAGCGCACCTTCGACCTGGGTGTAGGGCAGCGTTCGGAAAAAGGCGACAGCCAAGGTGAGCTGTGGGCGGTAAGCGGTCGGCTGGGTATCCAAGTAGCGCCCGTCGATAGCCCATGGCGGGTATCGCCATTCGTAAGCGCAGACTACGCCAGCGTGAAAGTGGACGGGTATTCCGAGCGCACCGAGCGCGCCACCGCACTGGATATCGGCGACCAGCGCCGCGACTCGAAACGCCTTGGCCTTGGCCTGAAAGTGAGCCGAAGCCTGGGCGATGCCACGCAGCTGTTTGCCGAAGCGGCCCACGAACGGGAGTTCAACGACGATGCCCAGCAGCTGGACCTCGCACTGCGCAGCCTGCCCGCCAATGGCTTTACGCTGCAAGGTTACAGCGCCCAACGCAACCTGGACCGCGCCAGCCTCGGCCTGCGCCATCAACTGGCGCCGGGCCTGAGCTTGAGTGGGATGTACAACTGGCGCCGCACCGACGCCAGCCAGCAGCAAGGCCTCAACCTGGGCCTTTCCTTAGAGTTTTAAGCGGCCGCTACGCGCCCCAAGCTGCAAGCCACACGCTAAAAGGCCCACGGCTTTAGTTTGTAGCTTGCCGCTTGCCGCTTGCAGCTTGCAGCTTGCCGCTTGCCGCTTAAAGCTTGAACCGAGCAACCATGCGGCTGAAGGAGGTGGCCAGGCGGGAGAGGTCCTGGCTGGACGCGTTGGTCTGGTTGGCACCAGCGGCGGTCTGGCTGGACAAGTCCTGGATGTTCACCAGGTTGCGGTCCACTTCGCGTGCTACCTGGGCTTGTTCTTCCGCCGCGCTGGCGATCACAAGGTTACGCTCGTTGATACCGGCCACCGCTACGGTGATACGTTCCAGGGCCTGGTCCGCGGCTTCGGCCAGTTGCTGGGTGTTCTGTGCCAGTGACTGGCTGTTGCCCATCGCGCGCACTGCCTGGTCGGCCGTGGCTTGTACAGTGGCAATCATGGTTTCGATTTCGCCGGTAGACGTCTGAGTGCGCGCCGCGAGCGCCCGTACTTCGTCCGCCACCACCGCGAAGCCTCGGCCCTGCTCACCAGCGCGCGCCGCTTCGATGGCCGCGTTCAAGGCCAGCAGGTTGGTTTGCTCGGCAATGCCACGAATCACGTCCACCACGTTGCCGATATTGCGCACCTGATCGGCCAGGGTGTGCACGGTTTCGGTCGAACCGTTAAGTTCGCGGGCCATGCCGTTGATCGCGCCCACCGCTTGCTGCACCTGGCTACGGCCGGTCTGCGCTTCCTGGCTGGTGCTGCGCGAGGCTTCAGAGGTGGACACCGCATTGCGGGCCACTTCTTCTACCGCGCTGGTCATCTCGGTCACGGCCGTGGCGGCTTGCTGGATCTCGTCGTTCTGGCGAGTGAGGCCTCGGGTGCTTTCCTCGGTCACCGCGCTCAGTTCCTCGGCCGCCGAAGCCAGCTGGTCGGACGCCTTGGCAATCTCTTCGATGGTGTTTTTCAGGTTGGTCTGCATTGCGCCCAGGGCAGTGAGCAGCATGCCGGTTTCGTCGGTGCGGTCGGCGCGAATGGGAACGGTCAGGTCACCGTCTGCCACTCGGCGAGCGGTCGAGACCGCCAAGGTGATCGGCCGCACGATGGCGCGGGTGATAAGCATGCCCAGCGCGATGGCCATGATGAATGCGATTGCGATACCGGCAATCAGCAGGTAGGTGGCCCGCTGGGAGGTGGCGCGCGAGTCGGTGGCGGCTTCCTCGATCTGGCGAACGTTGGAGTCGTTGATGGTGGTCACTTCGCCGAGCACCCGGCGGTAGCCCTCCAGCACGGGCCCGTTCAGCGCCTGGCGCGCCACCTCGATGTCGCCTTGGTCGATCAAGCTGATCGCCCTGTCCACGGCGGCCTGGAACGTGGCCCAGTCGGTCTGCTGCATGGCGTCGCCGGCGGCGCGCTCGTCATCTGCGAGTGGGGTGGTGCGGTAGGTCAGGAATGCCTTCCAGGCGTCGTCGCGGCTGGCGTTCATGGATGCGATCAGCTCGCGGCGAGTTTCCACCGGCGCCTTGGCTGCCACCAGCGACAGGTAGCGGTACAGGTCGCGGTTTTGCGCGATCAGGCTGGCGCGTACCTTGTTCACGTTGAGAATCGAGACCACGTTGTTGGAGAACACGCCGTCCAGATTGTCGCTGACCTGGCCGATGCCTCGGCCGCCGATGATGCCCACGATCAGCGTAAGCAGTGCACAGAAAACGAACGCGGTTAGAAGTTTGGTCGCCAACTTGGCGTTGTTGATAAAGCCCATGGTGGTTCAGCCCTTTTCCGTGCCTGAAATCGAACGCGCAGGCACTGCCTGCCGATGGCCATAAGCATCGGCGATCCTCGGGCAAATTAAAGCGCAGCGGCCGTGCGCCCGACGTGCGGGCGCCCGGTGATGGCGTTAGCGCCGGCGGGGGCGGGATACCACTGACTCGATATTCTTGCGGCCGATCAGGGGCGTGGGCGCCGCCTCGGCAGGAGCAGGGGCTAGCCATTTGAACATCACCAGGCAATCCACCAGCCCCTCGCGGGCGTGGCGGTAAGCCCTCGGCAGCCGGCCGACGATCTCGAAGCCCAGCTTCTGCCACAAGGCAACGGCCACCTCGTTGGTCGCCACTACCGAGTTGAATTGCATGGCCAGAAAGCCGCTGTCGCGCGCCAGGGTTTGCGAGTGCTCGCACATCAACCGCGCCACGCCCCGCCCGCGGGCGGCTTCGGTGACCATGTAGCCGCAATTGCATACATGGTTGCCAGGGCCAGCGGCGTTGGCCTTGAGGTAATAGCTGCCGAGCAGCACGCCATCTTCTTCAGCCACGAAGGTGTGCAGCGGCAGGTCGAGCCACAGGGCTTGGGCCTGAGCTTCGGTCAGGTTGGGGTCGTATGCGTAGGTTTCCTGGGCGCTGACCACCGCCTGGAAGGTAGGCCAGAAGTGCGGGAAATCTTCTGGCTGCATGGGGCGGATCGAAATCATGAGGTTTCCTGAAAGCTGACGCAGTGCCCGACGGGGCACTGCGTTTAAAGTTTATTGCACAACCCGGTAGCAGGGCACGTAAGCGTCCCCGCCGGGAAGCTTCATCCGGTGCTGCGCCACGAAGGCTCGCAGCAGTTTATCCAAGGGCTGCATGATCGCCGGATCCCCGTGGATCTCATACGGGCCATGGGCTTCGATCAGGCGGATGCCGTGCTCTTTCACGTTACCCGCCACGATTCCCGAGAATGCCCGTCGCAGGTTTGCCGCCAGCTGGTGAGGGGGAATGTCGCGGTTAAGCTGCAGCGCGGCCATGTTCTCGTGGGTGGGGTCGAACGGGCGCTGGAAGCCTTCTTCGATCCGCAGCAGCCAGTTGAAGTGGAAGGCATCGGCGCGCTCGCGGCGGAACAGCTTCACGTCCTTGAGGCCTTGGGCCATTTGCCGGGCTACCTCGGCCGGGTCGTCGATGATGATGGTGTACAGCGCCTGGGCGGCCGGCCCCAGGGTAGCCCCAATGAACGCATGCAACTGCTCGAAGTAGTTGGCCGCGCTGCTTGGGCCGGTGAGCAGCAAGGGGAAGGGCAGGTCCCGGTTTTCCGGGTGCATGAGAATGCCGAGCAGGTACAGCAGTTCTTCCGCGGTGCCCGCGCCGCCCGGGAACACAATGATGCCGTGGCCGACACGCACGAACGCTTCCAGGCGCTTTTCGATGTCCGGCAGGATCACCAGCTCGTTCACGATGGGGTTTGGCGCCTCGGCGGCAATGATCCCCGGCTCGGTCAGGCCCAGGTAGCGGCCCCCGGTAAGCCGTTGCTTGGCGTGGGCAATGGTGGCGCCTTTCATTGGGCCTTTCATCACACCCGGGCCGCAGCCGGTACACACGTCAAGCTTGCGCAGGCCCAGCTCATGGCCCACCTTCTTGGTGTATTTGTACTCATCACCATTGATGGAGTGGCCACCCCAGCACACCACCATTTTCGGCTCCACCCCGGCGCGCAAGGTGCGGGCATTGCGTAGCAGGTGGAACACGTAGTCAGTGATGCCCACGGAATTGCTCAAATCGATCCGTTGGCTGTCCAGCTCGCTTTTGGTGTACACGATGTCGCGCAGGGCGCTGAACAGCATCTCCCGTGTACTGGCGATCATCTCGCCGTCCACGAAGGCGTCGGCCGGTGCGTTGAGCAGTTCCAGGCGAACGCCGCGGTCCTGCTGGTGAATGCGTACCTCGAAATCCTTGTAGGCATCGAGGATGGTCTTGGCGTTATCCACATGGGCGCCGGTGTTGAGAATAGCCAGGGCGCATTGACGGAAAAGCGTGTAGATGCTCCCTGAGCCCGCTTCGCTCAGTTGCTGCACTTCGCGTTGCGAGAGGGTTTCCAGGCTGCCCTTTGGGCTGATCGAAGCGTTGATTACGGCTCGTGCGGTCATACTCGGTTCCCTTTGAGCGACCCCCGGGGCGTATGGCTGGCCGGGGCTCGGCAGTTGCACTGGAGTCATTGAACCGAGCCTTGCGGTGGAAAGCAAACCTTCGCTGCATGTCGGTGCCCCTCAAAGTGCTATTAAAGCGCCATTGGGCAGGATCTTTCCGCCAGGGGCTGGCGTGCAGTCACCGCACAGCCTATCGTCGGCGCAGGCGCTTTCAGCCATGGGCTGGCCACGCGCGGGAGACGTACATGCGCACACTGTTATTCAGCGGTTGCCTGATGGTTTCACTGTTGCTTCCTGCAACGGCTTGGCCCGCGCCGCTGCGGCTGGTGGGCGATCTATGGCCACCCTATGTGGATGCTTCGCTGCCCGGGGGCGGGGTAGCTACCAGCGTGGTCACCGCAGCGCTGACCCGTGCGGGTTACCCCTGTGAGTTTCAGCAACTACCCTGGGCGCGGGCGGTGCAAGGCATTGGGGATGGGCGCTACGACGTGCTGGTCACGGTGTGGTACAACGACGACCGCACCCGCATCGGCGAGCATTCCGAGGGATACCTGGCCAATCGCATTCTGTTCTGGCGCCAGCGGGGCGCTGCGGTCGACTTCGATGGAGACCTCGATGGCCTGGCGCAATACCCCATCGCCGTTGCCCGGGGCTACGCCTACAGCCCGGCCTTCACCCGCAACAGTGATTTGCTGAAGATACCGGTGAAAAACTTCGCCATGGCGACTGAAATGCTCGCCGCCGGGCGGGTAGCCCTGGCGGTGGAAGACGAGCGCGTGGGCCGTTATGTGCTGGAACGGCAACCCGCGTCGATTCAAAGCCAGGTAGAGCCGCTGCCTACGCCGTTGGCCGAAGCCGACCTGCGTATTCTGGTAAGCCTTAAAACACAGGACCACGGCAAGATCATCAAGGGTTTCAATCGGGCCATTGCCGAGATGCGCGCCGACGGCAGCCTTAAAGCGCTCACGGCGCAGAAGGGCGCGGGGCAGGGCGCAACGGTGCAATAGCCGTTTGCGACGTGACCCCGGCACGGCATACTGGCTGCGTCATCACGGCATGCGTGTGCAAAGCCCGCCAAGGAATGGGTGCTCGAGGGCCATGCCAGGGCTATCCGAGGAACGTCTGCGCAGTGACGCCGAAGCGATTTGCCAATGCCTTGACTTGCCTGACGCTCAGCTTTCGTTTGCCGGAGAGCAGCTGCGACACAGTCGACTGATTGCCCAACTCTGGCAGGTCGCGCTGGGTCAACTCATGCTCTTCCATGAACGAACGTAGTACATCAATGCCAGACGCGCATGGCATAGGCCGTACTTGGTGATCGTAGGCTTCTATAAGGGTCGCCATGAGGCTGACCATGCCATCCAGGGGATGGTCATTGTCGTAGCCGGTAATTTCCTGGAGCTTGTCCAGAGCATCCACCAGCGCGTCGTACTCCGCCTCGCTGCGCGGCGGGCTGAGCAAAGGAGCAACGAATACCCAATGCTTTAGTGCGTGTTTATCTCGCATTTGGGGCCTTGTGATCTGGTTGTTGACCGGTTTGCAAGCTAATGCTTGATTGGATGAAATGCAAAAGCGGACTGTAACGTCTGGGCCTTCTAGCTCCAGATACCATAGGCACCGAACACCACCTTCACGCAGCGGTCCAAATCCTTGCCAGGCGAGCCAACCTGCAGTTTGTCGCACTACACCCTTGGCTGGCCGGCACCCAACGGGCGGGGGCTCCCGCTTTGGCATGGCTTGAAGGAACGTGAGCAGCATGGATAAACCTGGCAAGGCACGGAAGGTCGTTGTAGTCGGGACGTCTGCGGGGGGCGTGGATGCGCTGCAGCAATTTTTCCAGGTCATCGACCCTGATACCCATGCCGCCTTCCTGGTGGTGATGCATATTCCTCCCCAGGCCAGGAGCAACCTTGACCGCATCCTTTCCCGGGCCACCCGGCTGCCGGTGATCGCGGCCTATGAGGATCAGGCGCTCAAACCCGGCACGGTGTATGTGGCGACGCCCGATCGCCACCTCATGGTTGATGCGCAGGGGGTGCGCGTTACGCGAGGGCCACGGGAGTGCAGGGCTCGGCCGGCCATCGACGTGTTGTTCAGGTCGGCCGCCGTCGCTTATGGGCGCAACGCCATCGGGGTGGTCCTCACCGGAGCCTTGGACGATGGCACCGCCGGGCTATGGGCAATCAAGGACCGCAACGGTTTTGCACTGGTGCAGGACCCCGCCGAAGCCATGCACAGTTCCATGCCGCAGAGTGCCATCGACCATGTGAAGGTGGACTTCGTTGCCCCGGTACGCTCGCTGGCCGAGCGAATAGGCGAGCTGGTCAGCGAGAAGGCGCTCACCCATGATCCAGTGCCGAACCCGGCGAATGAACACTTGGTGATCGAGAACCGGATCAGCCTGAGCGGCAGAGGCTTGGAAGAAGGCGTGTTCGGGCTCGGCCAAGTGTCCAGGTACACCTGCCCGGAATGCCATGGAGCACTGGTCGAAATCAGGGAAGGGCGGATCATCCGCTTCCGCTGTCATACGGGCCACGCCTACTCCATGAAAACCCTTATCGGCGCGATCAATGAAAGCGTTGATCAGGGCTTGTGGGACGTGCTGCGGGCCTTGGAAGAACGCATTCTACTGCTGCGGCAGATGGCTGAGCTTGCCAGCGAGGCGGGGCACACCGCCGACGCTGCCTATTGCCTGGAGCAAGCGGACCGTGCGCACGCGAGGCTCGAGCCATTGCGCGAAGTGGTGCTGGACCTGGAAATTTTCGGTTCTCCAGCTGCTGACTGACCTACCGTCGAATCCACATCAGCAGTGCAAGGCGCGGGCTCGGCGGTGACGGCTGGCTTGCCTGCGCGTCGCCGCCTGCCGTCGGCCAGAGGCTAACCGGCGCTCTGAAAACCAGGCGCGACGGCTTACAATCCCCCTCTTTTTTGTCGACTTCAGGCCCGCCCGTGTTTATCGCGCTCGACCCTCCAACCATGCTTACCATCTCGATCGCCCTCGCGGCCGCCGCCGGGTTGTACCTGGCGGTGGAATGGCGCAGCGTGCGTCAGCCTTCGTTACTGTTCTGGAGCAGCGGGTTCGCCACCATTGCCGTGGGGTCCACGCTGGCCCTGCTTCGCGGCGGCGGCCTGTTACTGGTCGGCATCTGGTTCGCCAATGGCTTGCTGGTGGTGGCGCATTGGCTGTTTCTGCTTGGGGTGGCCCGCTTCACCCAGGCGCGGCTGTCACGGGCCTGGTATTTGATATTCGTGGGCTGGGCAGGGCTGTTGTTGCTCCCCGAAGACCCTTCGTGGTCCAAACTGATGCTCGCTGCCAACTCCCTGCTGGTGGCCGTGCTGATGTTCAGGGCTGGCCTGCTGCTGCGCCCGCATGGGAAATCCCTCACGGTGGGCGCGGTACAGTTGCGTTACGTGCTGTTGGCCCACGGCGTGTTTTATTTCGCCAAGGCGCTGAGCGCGGGTATGCCCGGTACCGTGATCGACCTTACGGCGTTTCGTGGCGAGATCATTCAGATCTCACTGGTGGAAGGCGCGATGGCGATCATGTTGATCGCGCTGTCGATGACCGGAACCGAACGCTATCGGCGCGAAACCCGCATTGCCCGCCTGGCCGCGCGGGACCCGCTCACCGGCTTGTATAACCGCCGCGCGCTGGATGTTCAGGCCCCCCGGTTGCTGAACACCGCCAGCGCTGCAACGCCAGGGGCGGCGCTATTGATCGACATCGATAACTTCAAACCGGTCAACGACCTGTATGGCCACAGTGCCGGCGACCGCCTGCTGGTGTCGTTGAGTGAAATGATCCGCGCGGTTTTGCCCCAGGGTGCGCTGGCGGCCCGGCTGGGTGGGGATGAGTTCATCATCCTGCTGGCTGGGGCGTCACAGGCACAGGTGCTGTCGTTGGGCGAGCAATTGCGTGAGCGGTTCCAGAAGTTTGCCGGCGAGGCTTTCCCTACCGCTGAGGCGGTTACCCTCAGCATCGGCGCTAGCCTGTTCGTGCGGCCACCTGCAAGCCTGGCGGCACTCATCGAACAAGGTGACGCTGCGCTTTATGAATCCAAGCGAGGCGGGCGTGACAGTTTGCGATTGGCCGACCCGGCGCCCGAGGGGCAGGCGCCGGTGGCCTGAGGCGCTTCGCCGTGGCCCATGAGGCAGGCCAAGGCGAAGCGGGGCGGGAGGGTCAGTACTTCCAGCTGACCGAGGCGGTAACATTGCGAGGCGCCGCATAGTTGCTGGCGGTGCCGCTGTAGAGGGAGGTGAAGTACTTGCGGTCGCTGATGTTGTTGAGGTTCAGCGCAGTGCTCCAGTGCTCGTCAATGTCATACCCGGCCATCAGGTCGACCACGGCGTAGGCATTCTGGCGAATCAGGCTGATGCTGTCGTTCTGGATGCCGCTCTGCCAGCTTACGCGGGTGCCCACGGTTGCCTTCGGCATGAAGGGCAGGCGGTAGGTGGCCAGGCCGTGGAAGCTGTGCGTGGGCACGAACTTGCGGGCCTTGTCGCCGTCTTCATCGTCGATGCGTACGTAGGTATAGCCGGCCAGCACGTCCAGGCCCGGGTACACCTCGCCGGAGGCTTCGAGTTCGATGCCGTGGCTTTTGTAGTCCACTGATTCGTAGAGGTACTGCGAGCCTACCTGTTCATAGGCACCTGCCACGTTGCGTTGCTGGGTCTTGAATACGGCGGCGGTAAGGTCCAGCCGGTTGTCCATCAGGCGGCCCTTGATACCGGCCTCAAGGCTTTTGCCTTCCAGCGGGTCGAGCAATTTGCCGTCCAGGCCCAGCGTGCTGTATTGCGGATTGAAGATCTCGGTCCAGCTGGTGTAAACAGCCCATTGTTTGCTCAGGTCGTATACCAGCCCGGTGTACGGGGTGACCTTGCCATGTTCTTGCATGGAATGGTCTGCGCCATAGCTCTCGCCCGAGCCATCAGCGCTAAGGATGCGCGCGCCGGCGATCCAGTGCAGGTTGTCAGCCAGGCTGAAACGGGCACCGGCGAATAGGCTTTTCTGCCGGTCCTCGAAGTTCTGGGTGTTGGTATCGCTGGTGTACACGAAATCAGGTTTTGCCGCAGTGCCGGCCAACACGCCGGCGAAGGACGTGTAGTAGTAACCGTAGTCGTCCACCACAGCGCGTGAGGGGTCGTACTCGCGGGCTTTCTGGTGGGTACGGCCATAGCTCGCGCCAATGGTCAGCTCGTGCTCGCGGCCAAACAGGCTGAACGGCCCCGAAGCCTTGGCCTCGCCGATGAGCTGGTGGGACTTGCCGGAGGTGTCCGCAGCATACATGTAGGCGTCGTCGCCGGTCACGCCGGCAACGTACAGCATGTTCATGTCCTGGTACTCGGTGATCCCGGTCGCCGTCACGGTCGCGTTCCAGCCGTTATCGAACTCATGCTTGAGCTCGGCGAAGGCACGCTGGGTATGGATATTCCAGTACGTCCACGGCTGGCCAACACTGGAGCTGCGGCCACTGTAATGGATGGCGTTGTTGCTGCTGTCTACCAGCGGCAGGTTGCCCCAGGTACTGCCGTTCGAATCGCTGTTGTGCTGCGTGAAGCCCACGGTCAGCGTGTCGGCGTCAGAGAGGTCAAAGGCCAGCAACCCGGCGGCAACGGTTTTTTCATGGCTGTAATGGTCCAGCCAGGAGTTGCCCTTGTCGTGGGCATAGATAAAGCGCCCGCGCACATTGCCGGTAGGGGTGAGAGGGCCCGAGACGTCCACGTCCACGCGGCGGTTGTCCCATGAGCCCACGCTGGTGTTGATCTGGGCCTGGAACGTTTCGGTGGGGCGCTTGCGCACGTAGTTCACCGTGGCCGAAGGGTTGCCCGTGCCGCTCATCAGGCCGTTGGCGCCGTGCAGGATGTCTATCTGCTCGAACTCGGCCATGTCCAGGTCGCCGTTCTGGATCGTTTGGGTAAAGGGCATGCCCATGCCATCGAACTCGAAGGTGCCGATGTCGAAGCCGCGGGAGGTGAACTCGGTGCGGTCGGTTTCGCTTTGCTCCACGGTGACGGAAGGCGCCGCACGGATGGCGTCCTTCACGCTGTTCATCTTGAAGTCGTCGAGCTGCTTGCGCGTGATAGTGGTAATCGCTTGCGGCGTTTGTTGCTTGGTCAGCCCCATCTTGGTGGTACTGGAGGAAGGCTGGCCCTGATAGCCCTGAGGCTCCCCTTCGCTGGCCGCGACCGTGTCCTCGATTTGCGTAGTTGGCAATGTGACCACATCGGCGGCGTGGGCGAGCGGCAACGCGGTGCATGCACTGGCTAACAGCAAGGTGGCGGGGAGACGAGGTTTCAAGGTCGCGGTTCCTGGAGGTGAATGGAAGCGCACGATTCTGAATGAAAATGTAAATGAGAACTAGACGCAGCGGTAACAAAGTGTCGACATTTTTTTCACATTGGCACGCTTAACAGGTCAGGGCTGCACATGCACCGCACATGCAGCCCCCCAAACCGCATCACTTGCTGCGGAAAACCACTGCCAGCCCCAGCAGGATAAGCACCATCCCCGCCAGGCTCATGGCGGCAAGCGCGTTGCCTAGCACCAGGTAGTCCAGCACAACGGTAACCACCGGAACCAGATAGAACAGGCTAGTGACGTTCACCAGGTTGCCACCCTGAATCATGCGGTAGAGCAGCAATTGCGCCCCTACCGAGATCACCAGCCCCAGCCACATCACCGGCACGATAAAACCGATGTCCAGGCTGACCGCTACGCGCTGGAAGGGGCTGAACCCCAGGCACAGCAGCAAGCTGACCACGTATTGCAGCGGCATCACCTCGGCAGGGTGCTGGCTGACACGCCTTTGGAGGATTGCCCCGGTGGTCATGAAGCCCAACGCCATTAGCGCAAATATGCACCCCAACACCGATACATGCGCCGCCATCACGCTGTCGTACACCACCAATACCAGCCCGGTGAGCGCCACCAGTAGCCCTGCCAGCCTTGCCGGCGACGCGCGACGCTCAAGCAGCAACAACGTAAGAATGGGCTGTATCCCAAGCAGGGTAGCGATCACTCCGGGGGTGATGCCGTAGGCCATGGCTTTGAAGTAACAGATGGAGTAGCCGCCAATGAGCATGAAGCCGGTGGCCGCTACCGAGGTTCGGGTGCCAGGCGCGGGCAACCAGCGCCCGCGAATACCACCTATCAGCAACAACGCGAACAAGGCCAGGCTGAAGCGCACGATCAGCAGCCCGAAAGGCGAACCGTGGTCCAGCCCCCAGCGGCTGAAGATCGCGGCGCTGCCCCACAGCAGTACGAAAGAACCCATGGCGCCATAACTGGCGAGGGTTGAGCGGGAAATACTCATAAAGTGAATCACCTGTGTTCAGAACAGACAGGCTCCAGCACCCCAGAGGGGCAGCGTTTCAAGGGCTCGAAGGCTGGAGCTGTGACAGTCGGCCGGTCAGGCCAGCGCAACCCGCCGTGGCGGGGCAGGGGATACGCAGGCGACCGCTGCTACAACACAAGTGGCAACCACACAGCTGCCCGGCTGCCGGGAGGCGGCGGGGTTCGCGAAGGGCGCGATGTGGGTGGTTGAGAACATGGAAGGGTTACCACAGTTAAGTGAGCCGAACATAACAGAGCCGCTTGGCGGCTGTAAATATACCAAGCGCACAACGTGCAGCCGGAGGCTGCCCGTCACGCTGTGCAACTTGCTGCTAGGCTGCAAAAGCCATGCACCTCATTGCCCATCCGGCATGCATGCCCTGAGATTGTCTGATCCTCGCGCTGCGCACAGCCGTTACTGCCTTCCTTTCGCTGTTTCTCGCTCGAGATCCGGTTCGTTCATCCGCACAGGTTCACCCTCGGCTGCCCGGGCTTACCGTTATTCAAAGGAGATCATCATGCAAATCAGCCACACGCTCAGTGAAAAGGTAGCCCTGGTGCAGGGCGGCTCCCGAGGTATCGGGGAAGCGATCGTTCGACGCCTGACAGAGCAGGGCGCAAGCGTGGCCTTTACCTACGTAAGCTCGGCGGAGAAAGCCCAGGCGCTGGCGGCAAGCATCAACGACGAGGGCGGCAACGCGCTGGCCATCCGTGCCGATGCCGCCCGGGAGGAGGAGGTGCGGGCGGCAGTGGAAAAGACAGTGGCCAGCTTTGGCCGCCTCGACATTCTGGTCAACAACTCGGGCGTGCTGGTGTTGGGGTCTGTCGAAGACATCAGCCTGGAAGACTTTGATCGCACCCTGGCGGTGAATGTGCGCAGCGTATTCGTGGCCAGCCAGGCAGCCGCTCGCCACATGAAGGAAGGCGGGCGCATCATCAACATCGGCAGTGTGAACGCGGACCGCATGCCCTTTCCCGGCGGCAGTGTGTATGCCATGAGCAAGTCGGCGCTGGTGGGGCTGGTGAAGGGGATGGCCAGAGACCTGGGCCCCCGCGGGATTACCGTGAACAACGTGCAGCCCGGCCCCATCGACACCGACATGAACCCGGCGAATGGGGACTTCGCCGAAGGCATGCTGGCGCTCATGGCCCTGGACCGCTATGGCCGCGCGGAAGAAGTGGCCGCGCTGGTAGCGCACGTTGCCGGGCCGGAAGGCGGCTATATCACCGGCGCTCAGCTAACCATCGACGGCGGTTTTGGCGCCTGATCATCGGGGGCCTAGTCGTCGATGTGTCGTGACATCAGCCAGTGCGGCTTGCCCCACGCCTGGAACGGCTCCAGCGTAACCCAGCCGCGTTTGGCGTAATACGCCTGGCGGTCATGGGTATGAAGGTAGAGCGTGCTCACGCCGGTTGCCTTGGCGTGGCGGCAGATCTCCTCGATCAGCTCCCCCGCCAGCCCACGTTCACGGGCGGCGGGGTGGCTGTATACGCACGCCAGCCAAGGCCCCAGATCCGCACGGCCCGGCAGGTCATCGGTCGCAAGGCACGCCCCACCCAACAGTCGCTCGCCTTCAAGTGCGATGAGGCACTTCCAGTCGCCGTTGTGCTGACCTTCGGTGAATTCCTGCTGCCACGCTTCCAGAGGCAAGGGCTCGAATTCATAGGTGAACTGCTCGTACAGCCACTGCGCCATCGTGTTGCAGTGTTCCATATGGTCTTCGAGCCAGGCCAGGGTGTGCATGGTGAGTTCCTTTTGTCTGAACAGAGGAGCCTAGCCTTTTCGCGAGCTTCGCCCGTCTCCCACAAAGGCCGCGCCGACCGGAATGGGTTCGGCGGTGCGCCGGTTCGCAGGCTTCGCCTACTCCTACAGGTCAGGGGCAGGCCGGGGACGGGCACTCATCCCAGGTACACAAGGCGGGGCCAAAGGGTATGCCACTGCTTCGACTGAATGCGCTTGAGGTAGATCCCATACTTGTCGCCTTCGAACCGAGGCGTCGGGCGAACGATCAGCGCAAAAAGGTCGTCCAGACCAAGAGGGGCGGCGACTTCGACACTGCCTTCCCGATTCAACCTCACCCCAACAGCGGTGGCTGTTTCCGGCCAGCAGGTCATGGCCTGAACGGCGCTCGCGTAAGGGGCATCGTGATTGCGCAGGTGCATACGCGCCTGGTTTTTCACAGACCAGTCCACGGTGCTATCGAGCGTGCACAGCCTGGCCTCAAGCTCAACGTCTCGCTCAGCTTCATGGTGATCAGAATCGAACCAGATAACGTCGACATCACTTCGCAGTGGGGACGATGGTCGGCCGTGCAGGTGATCCCACACGGCACTTCGAACGAACCCGGCGCCTACCCAGCAATCCGGTAGGTCCAAAGCCTGGACCTGCCTTAGAATCTGCATCCTTACAGGGTCGCGCTGTATCAGTGAGATGAGGTCGGAGGTTGTCACAATGCTGCCTTTCATTACTGCAGCGGCGGGGCCGGCCACGCACTCACGAGGCTTTCCCTGCCCACTACATCGGGCTGAACGACGACGCGGCGGAGCAATAGCGTGCGCGTGCGGCGCCGTCGCTGTTTTTAATACATTGGTCCTTGAACCAGCGTTTGGCGCCCTTGCGGCATTCCCGGTAGTCGATGGACCCGCGCCGGTAGTTGCTGCACACGCTGGAGTGATCGATGTCGTTGCCATTCTCCTGCCATGTTGCGAGATACTCCGATTGGCCATCCCAACCCGTTATCAAGTGGTTTTCAGGCGCTACCGCGTGGGAGGCCGTTGCGCCACGCTCATGGGTGGTATGGAACCGCGCCAGATAATCAGCAGATACCATGCCCTGGGCAGCCGCGATTGCAGCCTTGGCGCGAGGCACTTCACCAAACCGACAACGCAGCACCTGCTCATCTATTTCGGTGCTGTTGCCGAGACAATCGGAGAGCGGCCTTGGAGCGGCCAGGGTCACAGGCTTATCCGCAGGGGCAACGGAAGCAGGTGCAGAGTTTAGCATCCGTTGATTCACCGGACCGATCCCACTTGGCAAGGGAACGGCGGATGAAACAGAGTGGGGGTAGTTAGCCACCCGGTTCCAATTCAAGCCAAGCATGCCCAAGCATATGAGCAGAAAAACCAGCACGATCAGCCCGGGCCCCCGGGATCGTCGAGGGCGTGGGGCGATGGATTCGAACGCTTCGAGGTCGCGCCCGCGAACGGGGCTGACTTTGGTCGGCGTCATTGCACGCTCAGGCAACAAATCAGTCACAGCGCCCTCGCTTCTTGTCGTGCTTGGAACATGTTTTCTGGCTGCCCCCCCTCTGCCACTGCTTACGCGCTTGTTCCTCCCTCCAGGATTCACAGCTTGAAAACCCGCGGGCCCAGCCTTTGGCATAGGCGCCCTGAAGGTGGGTGCGAGGGTCGGCGTCGCGCGCTGCGTAACCCAGGTCCCGTTTACGCGCCTCGCACCCCGATGAATAACCATCGCTGTAAGCGCCTGGTGGGATTGGCCGGTAAAACAGGCAAGACGCCTGAAGCGTACAAGCGAAAACGATGAGCGTCTTTGCGACGGTGCGAAGCGACATGGGCCATCCGTTTCAGGCAAGGGGCGCTCACGCTATCGGCCTGTTTCCGCTGCGCTTGAGGGTTAGTTCGCGGGCTTCACCTACGGCTCGCCCGGCTCAAACCAATCCCCTGCGCCTCCAACGAACGGATGAATATTCGGGATAGTCCTACAGGCCACTGAAGCAGTCCCGCTGAAAATCGTAAGGCAGACGAGCCAAATCGAACCCCTTCACACCCATCGGGTCTGCCGTCTATCCATTGCATAGAGCCAGGTACCATGTCCCCGCAACACACCCTCGTCCTCTTGGCCCGAAGCGGCTATGCCGCCCGGGGCGTCATCTATCTGATCATGGGCTTCTTCGCCTTGCTGGCCGCCCGCGATTCGGCCAGGCCGAAAGACAGCCACGGCACGTTAATGGAGGTGTTGACTCACCCGCTCGGCGATGTGCTGGTGGGGTTGGTTGTTATAGGTTTGCTCGCCTTCGCCGGCTGGCGGGTGGTGCAAGCGGTTCGCGATGTGGACCACCATGGCACGGGGCTCAAAGGCGTGGCCATTCGGTCAGGCTTGCTGGCCGGGGGCGTGGTTAACGGTGCGCTGGCATTGTTTGCCCTCGGGCTGTTGGTGGGTAAATCGAAAAGCTCCGGCGGGGGCGATCAAACCCGCGACCTGCTTGCCCATCTGCTTTCCTGGCAACACTCGAACCTGCTGGTTTATCTCATCGCGCTGGTGCCGCTGGGCGTGGGCATTGCACACATCATCAAAGGCTGGAAAGCCTCGTTCGAGAAGTACTTCGAGGCCCACGAAGCCATGCAGTACGTGCGCCCGGTCTCGCGGTTCGGCCTGATCGCGCGGGGTGTGGTGTTCATCGAGATTTCGCTGTTGCTGCTGGTAAGCGGTTCGAGCTACCAGGCCATGGACCCGCCAGGGATGAAAGAGGCCCTCGCGGCCTTGCAGAACCTTCCGGCCGGCGGTGTGCTGCTGATGCTCATGGCCCTGGGGTTGATCGCGTTTGCCGTGTACAGCTTCGCCGAGGCGGTATGGCGCAAGATCAATATGGATGTGCCAGGCGTTTCATGACTTCAGCGCAAAATTCATTTGGCAATACCCGCCTTTTTAGCCACAAACCCAAGGCACATACTGGCCCCATCATTCATTACACGGGAGTCAGCCCTTGAATATCTTCATTACCGGCGCTGCAGGGTTTATCGGCGGTTCGATCGCAACAGGCCTTGCCCAGCGCGGCCATCAGGTTACCGGGCTGGTACGCAGCGCGAAGCAAGCCGAGGAGCTCAAAGCCCTCGGGATCGTTCCAGTGATCGGTACCCTGGAGGACAGCGCGCTGCTCACCGAGCAGGCGCGTGCAGCCGATGGCGTTATCAATGCTGCCAGTAGCGACCATCTTGGCGCAGTGGAAGCGTTGATCGAAGGGCTGAAGGGTTCCAACAAACCCTTCCTGCACACCAGCGGCTCCAGCATCGTGGGCGATGCCTCCGGCGGCAAAGGCGGCGGGCAGGTTTACTACGAGGGCCAGTTGCCTGAGGCAACGCCAGACAAAGCGGCCCGCGTGGCCATCGACAACCTGGTGATCGCTTCGGCCAACGAAGGCGTACGGTCGGCGGTGATCTGCAACACGCTGATCTACGGGCATAGCCTGGGCGTGAAGCGGGACAGCGTGCAGCTACCGCGGCTGCTCAAGCAGGCCCGCAAAAGCGGCGTGGTACGCCATGTGGGCCCGGGTGAAAACGTGTGGTCCAACGTGTTCATCGAAGATGTAGTCGAGCTATATGCCTTGGCACTGGAGAAAACCCCAGCCGGCACCTTCTATTTCGCCGAAAGCGGCGAGGCGTCGTTCGTGGACATGACCACTGCGATGGCCGAGGCCCTGGGGCTGGGTAAATCGCAAGACTGGCCCCTGGCTGACGCCGAAGCGGAATGGGGCTATGAAATGGCTAACTATGGCCTGGGCTCCAATAGCCGGGTGCGTGGCAAGAATGCTCGCGAATTGCTGGGCTGGGCGCCCAAGCGTACGTCGGTGATCGAGTGGATTCGCAACGATATGGTGTAAGGCGTTAACCCGGCGGCACTGCTGAGCGCGTGATGTGCTCAAGCAGCGCCGCTACTGCCGCGCAGGGTGACAGTTCGGCTGTGTCCAGCGTGAAAGGCGTCTTCAGCCATGGCTCATACTCATGTTCCAGAACAGATAGCCAACTGGGCGGAACCAGCCCTGGTACATCTGCGTGGCGGGTTTCAACCCTCCGTCGATGTTCGGCCTTGTCGGAACACACGACCTGAACGTCAAGCAGCCTGGCCGCGCCCTTCGTTGCGACAAGGGCCCAGGCGTGCCGGCTCTCAGCCACCGGGTTCACACAATCAACCACCACGCTGTTGCCTAGTTGCAGGTTGCCCAGCGCGACGTCGTTGGCCACCTGATAGCCGCTTGAGCCAACGTCCCCAGCCAGCACACCCGCGTTTCGAAGCGCCTGTTCGATGGTGTCGATGCGCAGGTATACCGAGCCTGTTTGTTGAGCGATGGCTTTGGCAATAGTGGTCTTGCCAGTGCCGGGGAGGCCGCTGAAGACAATAAGGATCGGTGTGTCCATTGCCAGAAAAGGGCTCGTTCGAAGGGGACAGATTCGGGAAAGCGGGCCCTTGCCCCTGTCCGTATTCACAAAAATATCAGACGCCCACACGCCAGGCCCGGCAACATCATGCCGGCCCCGGCGTGCTGATTACGAGCCGGCCCTGTTCAAGC
The DNA here is from genome assembly GCF_058145875.1 of Pseudomonas sp. 3MAES_34.3B. Classification (NCBI taxonomy): domain Bacteria; kingdom Pseudomonadati; phylum Pseudomonadota; class Gammaproteobacteria; order Pseudomonadales; family Pseudomonadaceae; genus Pseudomonas; species Pseudomonas sp. 3MAES_34.3B. The sequence goes on from NZ_CM176960.1 coordinate 1,599,357, forward strand.
GACATGCTCAGCCATGGGCGTACCCAGCAACGCCACCGCCGTGTCAGTGGTCGGCGCGCTGAAAATCACATCCGCGGCGGCCAGGTCGGCATGGTTACCGGTCAGGGACACTTCAAAGCGGTGGCCGTCGGCGGTGGCATCCAGGCTTTTGAGGTAGGTACGGCTGCCATCGCCGCTTACCTGCACCTTGAGCGTGCCGTCGTGGCCGTTGCCAAGGCCAATAAAGCCCAGCGTGGAAACGTCCAGCCTGTCGGTACCGGATACAAAGTCTGTAATCAGGTCGCTGAAGACGGCGGTGTTGGTACGATAGCTGTCGTTCACGTTGGCAAACCGGAACACGTCGTCACCGCTGGCCCCGGTAAGGGTGTCGCGGCCGGCTCCGCCTACCAGCACATCATCGCCGAAACCGCCGTTCAACTTGTCATTACCCCCAAGCCCATTCAGCACCTCGGTCGCCGCCGTGCCGGTGAGGGTGTTGGCGCTGGCCGTACCGTTGAGAGTGAGGGGGGAAAACAGCACATTAGTGGTGGTAAGCCGATCTTCATACAGCCCGTTCAAGGTAAGTTCGAAGCGGTTGCCATCGGCGTCGGCGTCATAGCTTTTGAGGTAGGTACGGTCGCTGTTTTCGTTCTCCACCACCACCAGGGTGCCGCCGTGGCCATTACCAAACCCGGTGAAACCAAGGGCCGCCAGGTCGATACGGTCCTGGTTGGCATTGAAGTCCAGGATCAAGTCGCTGTGGGAGCGGTAGCTGTCGCTGATATCGTTGTAGCGGACCACGTCGGCGCCGGTGCCCGTGGTAACGCTGTCGGCGCCAGCGCCACCGTCGATCAGATCGTTGCCCTTGTTGGCAGAGATATTATCTCGAACGTCGCTGCCAATGATCACGTCGTTGCCGTTCGTACCGATCACGGTTTCGAAGCCATTGACGAGGGTACCGAAGCTACGATCCAGGCTGCCGTCGGCGTTCAGCCTCACCACCCCGTAGTCGCCATCGGTGCCGCCGCCCAGCAGGATCTTGCCGTCACTTTGCACCGCAACGGAACGCACGCTGTCGTCCTCCAGGCCCACCGCGAACGCCGCCTTGCCGTCACTGCTGAAGGTGGTGTCGAGGCTGCCGTTGGCGTTCAGGCGAACAACACTGAAGTCACGGTTGAAGTCCCCGGTATCACTGGAGCCGGCCAGCAGTAGCTTGCCATCTGGCTGCACGGTAACGGTGTAAGCCCAGTCGATGCCCGAGCCCACGCTGTAGCTCACGTGGCCGTTGCTGCCGAAAGTGGTGTCCAGGCTACCGTCGGTGTTGTAGCGGTACAGCCCGAACTTGTCGTTGTCCATGCCTGGCACAAGGATTTTGCCGTCGGCCTGCACGTTCATGGGAAAGTCGAAGGAACCGGTGGTTGTGGTGGGGCCGGTAAACTCAAGCACGCCGGTGCCATGGAAGGTGGTATCGGGTGTTCCATCGGCATTGAGCCGGGCCACGGTGTAGGTGCCGCCGTCGCGCCCGGAAATCAGTATCTTGCCATCGTTGAGTACGGTGGTGCCTGTGTCGGTGTAGCTCACTTCGCCGCTTACCTGGGCCGCGCCGTTGCTGCCGAACGAGGTGTCCAGGCTGCCGTCGTTGTTATAGCGGGTCACTTCAAGGCCGAGGTCTGTGCTGTCTGCGGTCACATGCGTGACGAGGAGCTTGCCGTTTTTCTGCACGGCCATGCTGTACTCGTCACCGAGCATGATCTGCTCGGCAATGACCTGCTTGCCGTCGTCACCAAAAGTGGTGTCCAAGGTGCCGTTAGGGTTCAGCCGGGTAACGGCGTATTGATAGAATTCACCGAAGTTGTGGGTGAAGCCTGCAACCCATATCTTGCCGTCCGCCTGTACCGCCACGGTTCGGCCAGGGTCGTTTTCGTTGGCGATGTCTATTTGGGTGTTGCCTGTGGCGGAGCGGATCACTCGCACGCCGTCGGAGCTTGTGGTAGTCATGTCATACAGTCCTTTGCCCGAAGAGGGGGCCGCGTCGACCGCCGGAAGGCACTGCATTGGTGTTGCGGTGCATCCAAAGTAGCTTGAATTGGCCGAACCGCCAGCGAAGCGGCACTGCGCAGCGGGCAGCGAGCTTTTCGGGCCACGGTCGTAGCGTGTGGCCGTTTATCCGCTGGCTGGGCAAGGCGCACGTTTCCCCTTACGCTGCAACGCCTCGTGCCTTGATCAGCCTGCCGTGAACGTGAAAAAAATAATCCGCATCGATGACCTGCAGGTGTTTGCCACTACCGCCGAAGCGGGCAGCTTTTCGGCGGCGGCACGCTTGCTGGGTATCTCCCCGGCGCTGGCAAGCGGGGCTGTGCAGCGCCTTGAGGCTTGCCTGGGGGTAAGGTTGTTCGTGCGCTCCACCCGCCGGCTGCGGTTATCCGACGATGGCCAGCGCTACCTGCCCCATGCCCGCGCGGCGTTGGAAACCCTGGAAAACGCAGAGCTTGCCCTTACCCTGGGGCGCGACGAGATCTCCGGCACGCTGCGCCTGTCGATGCCCTCGGATATCGGGCGCAACCTGCTGTTGCCATGGCTGGACGAGTTCCAGCGGCTGCATCCCGGCGTGCTGCTGCAATTGCAGGTGAGTGATCAGGTGGCCGACCTGTTTGGCGAGCACCTGGACGCCAGCATTCGCTATGGCCAGTTGGCCGACTCCAGCTTGGTGTCGCTGGCATTGGCGCCTTTCAACAGGCGAACCCTCTGCGCATCGCCAGCCTACATTGCACGGCATGGGTTACCCGCAACGCCAGAGGCATTGAGCGAACACAATTGCCTGCGCTATGTGATGGGCGAGCAGACTTTCGAGCGCTGGAGCTTTCACACGCCGGTTGGGGTGAAGACCGTCCAGATCAGCGGCGATCGCATCAGTGACGATGCGGACATCGTCAGGCGGTGGGCCGTCGCGGGCTTCGGGATCGCCTACAAGTCCGGGCTCGATGTGATGGATGACGTGCGCAGCGGGCGCCTGGTGCGCATATTCCCGCCGGATTACGGCCAGCCCGCGCCCCTGCAACTGGTTTGCCCGCACCGCGCGTCACTCAGGCCGGCGGTGCAGGCGTTGCGGGCGTTTCTGGCAGGGCAATTCGAACGCTATGTCGCGCAGGCCACGTAGGAGGCCTCCGGCCCCGCCGCTTCCCACAAGGGTCCGCTGTAGCCGTTCCAATCAGAACCCTTCGAGCACGATCTTGCCCTTGGCCTTGCCGCTTTCGATCAGCGCATGGGCACGCTTGAGGTTATCGGCGTTGATGGCGCCGAAATGCTCGCCCAGGGTGGTCCTGATAACGCCTGTGTCCACCAGATTGGAAATGCGCTCCAGCAGCTCATGCTGCTTGATCATGTCCTCGGTGTGGTACAGCGAGCGGGTGAACATCAGTTCCCAGTGCACTGATAGAGATTTGCGCTTGAAGGGCATCACGTCCAGCTGGGCCGGGTCGTCGATCAGCGCCAGCTTGCCTTGAGGGCGCAGCACGTCAACGATCTGCGCCGCATAGGTGTCGGTGTGGGTGAGGCTGATCACATAGTCCACCGAGCTTTGGCCAATCGCGCCCAGTTGAGGCGCCAACGCAGCCGAGTGATCGATCACATGATGGGCACCCAATTCGGTTACCCACTGCTGGGTCTGCGGCCGTGAGGCCGTGCCGATTACCGTAAGGCCAGTGAGCTTGCGTGCCAGTTGCACAAGGATTGAGCCCACACCACCGGCCGCGCCGATGACCAACAGGCTTTTGCCCTGACCGCCGTTTTCTTCGATGCCGAGGCGATCGAACAGCAGCTCCCAGGCGGTGATGGACGTCAGCGGCAACGCCACGGCGCTGGCGTTATCCAGGCTGCGGGGCTTGTGGCCAACGATGCGTTCGTCCACCAGGTGAAATTGGCTGTAGCTGCCGGGGCGATCGATCGCGCCGGCGTAGAACACTTCATCGCCTGGCTGGAACAGCGAAACGCCTTCGCCGACTTCGCGCACGATACCTACCGTATCCCAACCCAGTACCTGCGGTTGCTCCCCGCCGCTGATGCGCGCCCGTACCTTGGTGTCGACCGGGTTGACCGCGATGGCTTTCACCTCTACCAGCAGGTCACGCGCGCCGGGAACGGGTTTGGGCAGGTCCATTTCGAAAAGGGACTCGGGGTGTTCGATCGGCAAGGCCGGTTGCTTGAAAACAATGGCTTTCATCTGTGGCTGTCCTGATGAGTGTTGACCTGAACTAAGGCTAGCGCCGCAATCCGTTTAGAAAAACCCGGTGCTTGCGGGAATACTTTCGCCGTTTCGTTGAAAATAAACGGCCAGTCTCATTCTCGCGCCACGCAGCGGGCGCGGCGCTCGTCCACGCGTTTGGCAAACCAGGCGGTGGTCAGGTGCCGGGTGATCTTCGGGCTTTCCAGTGTAATCCCCGGCAGGATCGCGCGTGGCACCGGCCGCCCGGCAACCTGGTCGGCCAGATCGAACACCCGCCGATAAACACCTGTGTCCTCGAAACCGGGCGCTTCGCCTTGCTCCAGCGCCCGGCGAATGGCGCTGTCGCTCATGTTCAGGCGTGAACCCAGCGAGCGCACGGCCAGTTCTGTCTGGCCTGCGGCAGAGGAGCCGTAGTCGATCAGGTCCCCGTCGAGCGTAAGCCGCGCTTTCACCAGGCGGTTAAGGGCAGCCTGGAAGGCCGCGTTACGGCTGGCATAGTGGCCGGCGTTAAAGTCGGCGAAGCGATACAAGGGCTCCGGGTAGTTGACGGGGTAGCCCAACAAGTGCGCCGTGCCGAAATACACGCCGCCACGCCGGCTGAACACTTCCTGGCGAATCGAGCCCTGGCGGGGGTAGGGGTAGCCGCGGGCGTGCTGCTCGGCGAATGCGACCGCCACTTGCATGGGGCCTGCGGTATGCACCGGGTTGAGCGTTCCGAACAATTGCTGCCCCAGCGGCACCATGCCGATAAAGTCCTCGAAGGCGTCGCTCAGCTCACGCTCCGTGCGTGCACTGGCAATGCGCTTGGCATAGGTATCACCCGTGGGCGACTTGATAGCCAGCGCGGCATCCACCAGAAACCCCGGAACATGCAGGCGGCCGGCACGGCGGTCGATTTCTTCCCGGGCGATACGGCCCAGGCCCGGTACCTGGGGGTCTACTTGAAAGTTGGATTCCTGTTCGATCACTGCGATCACCGAACACAGGTTTTGCGCGGTAGGTTCGAGCCCCTGGGTTTCGAACGCCGTTTGAATGTCCGTCGCCCAGCCTTGGCGATTGCCAACTGAAGGCGGCAGCAAGCGCTCCAGGGTGCCACGTACCTGCTCGGGTGTCGGGGGGGAGGGTTGTGGTTGGTGGGAACAGGCCGCCAGCGCCATCACCAACGTCGACAGCGTAATCCGTTTCAATACGTTCAATCAGACACCTCCCTGCGAAGGGAGGGAGCATACAGGCTGAACGTTGCTGGAGCATTGATCGACGCAAGCGCAGCCGCCACTATCCACGCTCCGGGCATGGCCCTTCGCAGATGGGTGCGTCGTACATGGAAGGATTCGTTATTCGCCAATTGATGGCCACCGATGCCGAAGCGTTACTGGCCTTCGAGCTGGAGAACCGTGAATGGTTCGAAACCCACATCGAGGCGCGGCCGCTGGCGTTCTACTGCCTGGAGGGTGTAGCCGTGCATATCGACGCGTACCTCTCAGGGCTGGCCGCCGGTACCTGGCACCCGTTTGTAATAGAGCAGTCCGGCGGGCGGATCGTGGGCCGCGCCAACCTGAAAGACATCGACCTTGCTGCAAAGCGCGCAGAGGTGGGCTATCGGATTGCCCGAAGCGTATGCGGGCAAGGGCTGGCGACCCGGGCCCTTGAACACCTGATCGCACAGGCACGCATACGCTGGGGCCTGAGGCAGCTTGTGGCGTATGTATATGATGAAAACGTTGGGTCGAGGAAGGTGCTTGGCCGGTGTGGCTTCACCCTTGCCCAACCCGACGTTATCGACGATGCAGGACGAGAGCTTCGATTCACCCGCGCGCTGTAACTGCGGCGAGGCGGTTTTCACCGCTGTCGTCCAATGGCCCGGATAACCCGCGAATCGTCTGTTGGCACACGATCCTGGCCTGCTCCAGTACCTGCCACTTCCAGCTGTCGGTGTCCACGTAGAAAGCATCCCGCATTGCCTGTTTGATCTCGCGGCGCAAGGGTTCATCGGCGTCAGGGTTGGTTTGCAACCACTGCTCGGCGCGCAGCGCGGTCAGCACCTGCGGGCCTGGCTGCGTCCCGTATTCGAGGGTCAGGCCGTTGTACTGCGCTTGTGGGCATTCTTCCATCACGGCCAGGTCGAGCGTGCCTTCGAGCAGGGCCGAGGTGGAGCTGCCATCGAAGCTGTTGGTGACATCCGGCCCCCACCAGGCTTGGGCACGGGCGAGGTCCTGCTCGTGAGCCAGCCCTTTGTAGATGCGCTCACCCACGCCACTGGGGCCTAGCCCGGTATGAATGTCAATCCAGCCGATGCGCTTGCATTGCTGCCCATGCTCACGAAGGATTTCACGCACTCGCAGGTTGCTCCATGCCGGCTCAGTGCCGCTGAAAAACAAACCTTGAGGGTGGCTGTGTTGCCCCCGGGATATGGCCGATTGCAGGTTCTTCTTGCCGTGCCGCGCCACAAACAGCATCAGCTTGACGGTGGTTGCAAGGTCAGCAGGCCACCGAGGAGGCACCAGCAACTCGGCGATGGCGCGATAGCCTGGGTTATCTTCCAGGGGCTTGTTGAAATCCAGGAAGTTCCTGTTCAGGTCGATGTTCTCGTGGGTAGCCCGGCGCCACCAGGAAAACCCGTAGGGGTTCAAGGCGTGGATGTACAGTATCGCCAGGTCAGGGCGCTGAACAAGGCTGTGCCAGGTGTCGTCGCCGAGCAGGTCCACCTGCACTGCCGAACCACAGAAGCCCTCGATACCGTGACAACCACTGCTGACGACCATGAGGTTGCTAGCGCTCGCTGGCCCCACGCGGCATACATCGATCGCCAGGGGCTCATTGTCGCGGCCTTTTAACGGATGCAGATAAGACTGTACAGCCAGGCCACGCTGGGCGCAGCCATGCAGGAATTTCTCCCGCGCCTGTGCGTAGGTTACAGAGAAAGCGGAAAGGTCCATGGTACTTCCTGTTGGTGAAAGGGCGTCAGCCGAAAACGGTCTGCACTCCGCGCATGAGGGCCGGCGGCGCTCATGGGCGGTTAGCGGATAGTGTGCTTCGGGGGCTTTGGGTTGGCGGTGCGCTGGCTAGAGCACGCTGGTGGCCGCCTCGACCGGGAGGGCGTCGGCCGGGTTTGCCCGGGCCGTCATGCGGGCACGGGTTATCGCCGGCGTGATCAAGTAAAAGCCAATGAGCGCGCACACCACGGTTATCGCCCCCATCACCTGCACGGAGATTTCAAAGCCTCGCGCAATGTCACCGCCAAGGATCCCGACCAGCCTCCCCACGGCCCAGGGTGCGACCATCCCTGACAGGGTCATGCTGCCGACGTGTATGGCCAACACGGCGCCGCGCTGGCGCTCCGGGGATAGGTGAGAGCAAATCGTCATCCCATACGCGAACAGCGCATTGAGGAGCACGGCCCCTGCCATGTAGGCGCCCAGTTTTCCGGGCACGCTGGTGAACACAGTGCCCATGGCGCAGAAGGCCAGCCCGCCGAGCACACAACACATCATCGGCGGCAGTACCAGGCGGCGATGCAATGACGCGCCTTTGCTTGAGAGCCTTCGGGACAGGGCGGCCATCGCCAGGTTGAGCACGATGATGCCCAAGGTTGCGCTGAACATCAGATAACCCGCCTGCATTGCGCTCAGCCCGAGCCCCTTTTGCATGTACACCGCTGACCAGCTGAAAGACAGCGCATTGGGCAGGTAGGCCAGAAAGCACATCACGCACACCCATACAAACGTGCGATTGAGCAATAAACGCCGGTAAGGCAGCGCAGGTTCGGCGCAGGGCTGGTTTTCTGCCTGGGCTTGTCTGCCCTCGGCGCCGAACAGCAACCAGGCGATAACCCATGCCAGGCTCAGGCCTGCCAGCGCCAGATAAGCCACGCGCCAGCCGAAGTGGCTGATGATAAAGGGTAGGGTGAGCGCGCCGAGCAGGCCCCCGAGCATGATCGAGACCTGAACCAGCGCCGCCGGCAGCGCGTGCTCGGCCGGTGCGTACCATTTGAAGCACGCATGTTGGGTGACCGCAGTACCTGGCCCGCAACCGGCGCCCAGGAGCAGCCGGCTGGCGGTCAAGGCGCCCAAGCTCCCCGCCACCGTCACCAGCAACTGGGCAGTACTCCACACCAGGGCCATCACGGCCAGGATCCAGCGTGCCGGATAACGATTGGCGAGAAACCCCACCAGCGTGCCTGAAAGCGAATACAGGAAGAAAAACGAACTGCCCACCAGGCCGAACTGCTCGGGGCTGAGCTTGAGTTCGTCCATGATCTGTACGCCCGCAAAGGCGAAGATGGTCTTGTCGAGAATGCTGATCACCATGACGGCCATGAGCAAGGCGACCACCAGGGCCCGATACGGTACAGCTTTCTCTGACATGGGCAGGCTCCTTATCCTATAGCCGCAACCTGCGGCTACGATAGGGTCAAGCTTGCCTCAGGCGCACACCGCTGAATAATCACCTCTGCGTATGCTTATCGGTGTTGGTTATCAAGGTAGCGCGCCGGTGTAGCCGAATGCGGCGGGCGTGTCATCCGGCTGCGGCCGGTGCGGTCCCTTGTAGGCATAGATCAGCTCATCGGCCAGGGCTTTGGCCTCCCTCGTCATCAATTCCTGATCGCGGCATACCAGAGAGATGTTCATCGGCGGAATGCTCTCGGCAATGTCCAGCACCTCAAGGTTCTGGAGGAGCATACGGGTGTGTTCGAGCACACGCAGAGACCAATAGGAGATCGCGTCGCTGGTAGTGGCCAGTTCGGAGAACAGCACTACCGAAGCGCATTCGATAACGCTCTTTGGCGGTGCGATCCGGTTCTGTTCGAAGAGGGTCCCGACCTTGGACTGCTCCAGTGAATCCTGCAACAGCCAGTCCTGTTCCTGAAGCTCGATCAGTGAGCGTGCATCACGCAAAGGATGCCCCTTGCGCACTGCCAGTACCGAGGGCTGTTCGTACAGTAGCTCCCATTGGAAGCCATCGGTATTACGCGGTTCAGGCAGGGAGGTGAGGGCCATGTCCAACAGGCCCTCGCGCAGGCCCTCCATCAATTTGGAAGGGCGCAGTTCGTGAATCTGCACCTGCACCCTGGGGTAACGTTTGCGGTAACGGTTGAGGCTGTTGACGAATTGTCGACCTGGGGTAACCGGTGACACACCGATCGACAGCTTGCCGTCCATTACACCTTTGAGGGTCTCGATCTCTTCACGCGCACGGCGCACTTCTTCGAGTATCAAACGGGCACGTTTGACCAGACGGTCGCCGTATTCGGTGACAGTGATGCCGCGGTTGGAGCGCAACAGCAGGGCCACCCCCAGCTCGGCTTCCAGCTCTTTGATGCCCTTGGATAGGGCCGGTTGAGAAATATGCAGCAAGCGGGAGGCCTCCTGGATACTGCCGCTTTCACAGATCGAAACGAGGGCACGCAGCTGATGCAACTTCATAGGAATCCAATCGACTTCACACGCGGGAAAACCAATGCATAGCAAGAAGCGGGCCCCTGGCGTCCTTCGATCAATAACCGGTCACCGCAAGGCTTACAAATAAAAAAGGCGACCTCGTAGGTCGCCTTCGATTTCAACCGCGCCCGTGACCTTAACGGATCCCCGTGGCGCGCAGTGCCGATGGGGTAAAGTCCCGGCTGCTGACGGGAACGTTGAACGTGTAGCCATTCTTTTCTTCGTTATGCAGCGAGTTCACAGCGTACCGCCCGGAAAGAATGTCGTAGTGGGTTTCAGCGGCGAAGGTCGGCACCTTGTAGTTGTAGAAGAAGCTCGCATGACCTTCTGACACCCGCCACAGGGTCCCATGGCTGTCGTAGGCATCCGCCTCAGCGCCTTGCCAGCTGTCTTCGTCGATATAAATATCGCGCCGTGAATAAATATGCCGCTGGTCCGGCTTGAGCGTAGCCTGCACGTGCCACACCCGGTGCAGTTCGTAGCGGGTGACGTCCTGGTTGATATGGCCGGCCTGAATGATGTCGGTGTACTTGAGCTTCGGTGATTCCAGGCGGTAGCTGTTGTAGGGGATGTACAGCTCCTGTTTGCCTATCAGCTTCCATTCAAAGCGGTCGGGCGCGCCGTTGAACAGGTCGAAATCGTCAAGTGTGCGCATGCCTTCGGCTGCCGGGCTGTCATAGGCAATCTGCGGCGCCCGACGTACCCGCCGCTGCCCGGCATTATATTGCCACGCCATGCGCGGCTCTTTTACCTGATTGACGGTGTCGTGTACCAGCAACACGCCCCCGGCCATGCGGGCGGGGGAAAGAAACTCTTCTTTATAGAAGCTCAGGATGTTGCTCATTTCTTCCGTGTTGTAATCGCTCACCCCTGTGGGGTACGCCAGCTCCTGTTTCACCACGTTGGGGGTGAAGGCGCCGTTGGGCTGTGGGGACGCCTGAACCACGATGCGCTTGAGCGTATCGCCGCGATACCGGCCAATCAGGTTCCAGATCACCTCTAGGCCGTCCTTCGGGATAGGGAAGGGCGCCGCGCCGGGATGGTAATGGTCCAGCCCGTTACCGCCTTCCACCAAGGTGGTTTCGGCCGCATTCAAGCGGGTCGCCTGCAGGCTTTTGTCAGGCAGGCTCACGCTTCGATGGCTGGGGTAAACCGGTATGCGGTAGGTGTCGGGGTACCGTACGAACAGCGCAAGCTGCCCGGGTGTGAGCTTATCCTTGTACTGCTGGGCGTCCTTGGCGGTGATGACGAACAACGGCTTTTCACCCGCGAACGGGTCGGCAAGGAAGCCGTCCGCATCAGGTGTGCCTGCATTCGACGCGATGCCGCCAGTCCAGGCCGGAATGCTCCCGTCGGTGTTGCCGGCCTGCTGAGCGCCCACCGGCGTGAGATCCTTGCCCAGGCGTGCCACCTGATCGGCCGGCACCGCTGCCATCACCTGGGCGGTCAGCAAGCTCAAGGCGAAGCCGCTGATGCGAACTAAGTATGGGTGTTTCATGGTTAACCTCGTGCGCTGCAAAACTAGAAACTCATGCCCACGCTGAACGCGACAAAGTCACGATCGGTGTTGGTGTTGTAATCACCGCCAAAGAAATTCGTGTAGCTGAGGCTGGCGGTGTATCTGGAAAGGTAATCGGCATCCACGCCCACACTGACGGCCTTGTTCCCCTCGGTGAACGTGGGGCCATAGCCGCTCACGTCATGGGAAAAGGACACATTGGGCTTAAGGTTCACGCCAGCGATGGCGTCGTTGAATTCCAGTACCGCCCGCAGCCGGTAGCCCCAGGAGTTCTGGGTATAAAAGCCATCGTCGTCGCATTCGCCGGGGTTTGCCGAATTCAACAACGTGCAGATCTGGTTGCCGCTGGCGCCCCCGAGCAGGGCTGCAACGCCGGCCGCAGACAGTTCGCCGTTGCCGTACACACTGCTGCGGCCAAAGCGCAGGTCTGATCCGTCGGTGCTGCCCAGCCCGCCGATGTGAGCGAAGGCAGCCTCGCCCATAAGCGTCAGGCGGTCGGCCGTCAGCACTTGATCGAAGGTTCGCACCGCGCTGACTTGTGCTTGCGTATAGGGCATGCGCTTGTAGCCTTCGATGACCGAACCATAGGCCGAACTTGCCCAACCGGTGCTGAAGACAGGCAGGCCGGCGTTGACCAGGCTGCTGGTGGCCGCCGAACCCAGCGTGGCGGCCGTGGACACATCGGTGCTGTTAAGCGACATCGGCATGTTCGGCCGGTAGCTGATTTCGCCAGAAACGGCCGTAGCACCGATGTTGGTAGCGAAACTGAGCCCATACAGGTGGATGTCTTCGGGATATTCCAGGTAATAACGCGCTGTGCTCACGCCCCCCTGGCCGCTCAGCCCGCCAACCGGGTCTCGCAGCGCGCCAGTACCGACCACCCATGCGGTTTCGGGCGTGCGGCTGTGATAGTTCAAGGCATAGGCGCCAAACTCGGTCTCGTTGAGTTCCGGAACGGTCCACCGCAGGGCAACGCCGTACTGGCCACTGTCACGGGCGTCCTGGTCGCCAAGCCGGGGCACATAGCCGTAGCTCGCCGCGCCGGTGTTCAGGTCGCTACCGTTTACGGTCATCCCGGTGTTGCAGCCATTCGCCGCCACGTCGCTGGCAAAGAAGGTGCCGCAGTTGTCGAGTACGGTTTTCTGCCAGGTGAGCTGGTAGAACGCCTCGACCGAGAGGTTATCGCTCAGCCCCTGGGTTACGTAGAGCATGTTGACCGGGATCAGGCCTTCCTTGATTTCCGACCCGGGGCGGCGCAATGCTGATACGTCGGCGGGGTTGATGCTGTTGATACCGTTGCCAATAAAGGTACTTTCGCCCCAGCTAACCACCTGCTTGCCGACCCGAACACTCCCGGGCAGGTCGTCGATTTCGTAGTTGTGATACAGGAACGCATCCAGAATCTGCGCCCCGGACGCTTTGGCAGCGCTGTCACGGCCACTGTCGTCGATGTCGTAAAGGTGCTGGCTACCATCCTTGAGCTCAAAGTCGTACCAGTATTTGCCCCGCACGAACACGCCGCTGTCGCCCCATTTCAGCTCAAGGTCGTGCACGCCTTTGAAGATGGTCGAGAAGGCATCGCCCTTTTTGAAATTCAGGCGACCATCGTCGGAGGTCCGGCTCGAAGCGGTCCCTCCATTTGCCACGCCAATGAAAGCCTTGTCCGGGTTCGCTGTGCTCCAGCTGGAGCCGAAAGAAAGCGAAGAGTCGAAACGCCCTTCGATTTCCCCGAAGTTGAAGGTCTCGGCGTTGGCAGAGAGCGTGATCGACAGCCCTATCCCCAGCGCCAGGGCATGAGGGCGCAAGGCCCGCGTGGTGTCTGTGATGTCCATGGTCGTTCCCCTTACCGCTTGTTCAGCACGTCCGAACCCAATGCCCGTTCGCAGGTTTGTGACGGCCTGTGTCTCCAGGCTTGAGCGCATGGTAGGGAGGGATCGCGGTTCTGCCTTCAAGGAAATACTTATGCCTATAGCTAATGGAAATGGGCCCTCCGGATAGCGCCTTTCGCGGTTGCCAGCGGGTGCATCAGGACGGGGCTGTATCGGCATAGATGCACTTGCGTGGTGCGCAATGTCCGCAGGCTATTCCCGCCGCTTATAGCCATCACTACTCGGTTGAGGCAGGCAGGACGCAGCGCACAGGAGAATAGGGCCTTCATGGCGCGCGATAGCTTCACAAGCGGGTAAGGATCAACAAAGGGAGAACGACGCCTATGGCGATTGCCAGGGGCGGAGGGGCATTGATATGAAATTGGGTTTGCAATTACAGGCAGGCGTGGCGGCAGCGCTGATAGTGGGCGCGCTACCGTTTTCCAGCCAGGCGGCTACCACTGCGCCCACCGTCCAGGCACCTCAACGCCTGATCGGCAGCCTGATGGTAGACGCGGTACGGGCCGGCAATCGGCTGGTGGTGGTCGGTGATCGCGGCAACATCCTGTATTCGGACGATCAGGGCCAGCGCTGGCAGCAAGCCGACGCGCCCGCCGGGCCATTGTTGACTGCGGTGTACTTCGTTGACGAAACCCATGGTTGGGCAGTGGGGCATGACGCGCGGATACTGGCCACGGATGACGGTGGCAGTACCTGGGCCCTGCAGTTCAGTGACCCGAAACGGGAGGCGCCCTTGCTGGACGTCTGGTTCGAAAACCCGCAGCGAGGCTTCGCGGTGGGCGCCTATGGCGCGCTGTTGGGCACCGTGGATGGCGGTGAACACTGGGAAGACGTAAGTGGCCGGATCGACAATCCCGACAACTATCACTACAACGGCATAGCCTCGGTAAACGGCGCGGGGCTGTTCGTGGTGGGCGAAGCCGGCAGCGTGTTCCACTCCGGCGACCAGGGCCTCACCTGGCAAACGCTGGCCAGCCCCGGCCCCGGCTCGTTGTTCGGGGTAATTGGCACCGGCCGCCCGGGAACGTTGCTTACCTTTGGCCTGCGCGGCAGCGTATTCCGCTCCAGCGACGCGGGAAGTACCTGGCAACGCGTAGACGTGCAGAGTGACCGCGGCCCTCTGACTGCAACCTTGTCCGGGGCCACTGCGCTCGCGGGCGGCACACTATTGATCGTGGGCAGTGCTGGCACCGTGTTACGCAGCCAGGATGACGGGCAACATTTCAACGCGGTCGATCGGCCCGATCGCCTGGGGCTTGCGGCAGTGGCTGGGCAGGATAACTCCGGGCTTGTTCTGGTGGGGCAGGGTGGAGTGCACCTGGCTTCGGCCACGGGTGTGGAGGCGCGCCAGCCATGAGCCGCCATGAACCCCTTCCGTCTCGTCCCATGCAGGAGCGGGCGAGTTTTCTCGAACGGCTGATCTTCAACCATCGCCCGATGGTGATTGCCGTCTGCCTGGCCATCAGCGTGCTTCTGTTCTGGCAGGCCACGCTGATCCGCCCGGGCAGCAGTTTCGAGAAAATGCTGCCACTTACGCATCCTTTCATCGTGAAAATGATGGAGCACCGCGCGGACCTCGCCAACCTTGGCAACAGTGTTCGGGTGTCAGTGGAAGCCACCGACGGCGACATCTTCAGCAAGGCGTATATGGATACGCTCCGGCAAGTCAGCGAGGCACTGTTTTACATGCCGGGGGTGGATCGCTCCGGTATGAAATCACTGTGGAGCGCCAGCGTGCGCTGGACAGAAGTGACCGAGGAGGGGTTCGCTGGCGGTGAGGTCATCCCCGAAGGCTATGACGGCTCCGTGAGTAGCCTGGATCAACTGCGCAGTAACGTGCTGCGATCCGGTCAGATAGGGCGGTTGGTGGCAAACGACTTCAAGTCCAGCATCGTCGAGGTTCCGCTACTCGAATCCTATCCCGCGCCCGATGATAGTGGCCGGCAGCTTAAGCTGGACTACCAGCAGTTTTCCCATCAGATCGAGCAACGGGTTCGGCAGACCTTCGAACACGAGAACCCCCATGTGCGTATCCATATCGTTGGTTTCGCCAAAAAAGTGGGAGACCTGATCGACGGGTTGGGTATGGTTTTGGTGTTCTTCGCCGCCGCCTTCCTGATCGCGCTGGTGTTGCTGTATGGCTTCACTCGGTGCCTGCGCAGCACGGCGGCAGTATTGGCTACTACCTTGGTGGCGGTCGTGTGGCAGCTCGGGCTGATGCATGCGCTTGGGTTCGGCCTCGATCCCTATTCGATGCTCATTCCCTTCCTGATTTTCGCGATAGGCATTTCCCACGGCGTACAAAAGATCAATGGCATTGCCTTGCACGCCAGTGACGCGAGCACTGCGTTGATTGCCGCCCGGCGTACGTTCCGGCAGTTGTTTCTGCCGGGGATGATCGCCATTCTGGCTGACGCGGTGGGGTTTATCACCTTGCTTATCATCGACATCGGCGTGATACACGAGTTGGCAATCGGTGCTTCCATCGGCGTCGCGGTGATCGTATTGACCAATCTTATCCTGCTACCTGTTGCTATTTCCTACTTGGGCATCAGTGAAGCGGCGATCAAACGCAGCAAACACGACGCCGCGCGTGAGCATGCCTTCTGGCGGCTGCTGTCGGCATTTGGCAGCCCAGCGGTAGCGCGGGTGTCGGTCCTTCTGGCGCTGGTCGCCCTTGGTGTTGGCCTCTGGTATGGGCATGGCCTGAAGATTGGGGACCTGGACCAGGGTGCCCCCGAGCTGCGACCGGATTCGCGCTACAACCTGGATAACCGCTTCGTTATCGACCACTACGCGACCAGCTCTGATGTGTTGGTGGTGATGGTGGAAACGCAGCCCGAAGGGTGTTCTACCTACCCAACCCTGGCGGCTATCGATGAACTGACCTGGGGCCTGGAAAATACCCCCGGTGTGCAATCGGTTGTTTCGGTCGCAACCGTGGCCAAACAGGTGATCAAGGGTTTGAACGAAGGAAACCTGAAATGGGAAACTCTCTCACGCAACCAGGATGTACTTAACAGCGCAGTCTCCAAGGCAGACGGCCTGTACAACGGCAATTGCTCCCTGGCGCCCATGCTGGTGTTCCTCAATGATCACAAGGCAGAAACCCTGCAGGGCGTAGTTGCCACCGTGAAAGCGTTCGCCCGCGATCATGATCGTGAGGGCCTGGCGTTCCGGCTGGCTGCAGGCAACGGCGGCATTGAAGCTGCCACCAACGACGTGATAGGCGCCAGCGAGCTGTGGGTATTGTTGCTGGTGTACCTGTGCGTCGCCGCCATGTGCCTGGTCACGTTCCGGTCCTGGCGGGCCACGTTGTGCATCATCCTGCCGCTGGCGCTCACCTCTGTTCTGGGCAATGCGCTGATGGCGATCATGGGCATTGGCGTAAAGGTCGCGACTCTGCCGGTGGTTGCCCTCGGAGTAGGCATTGGTGTGGATTACGGCATTTACATCTACAGCCGGCTGGCGGGCTTCCTCCAGGCGGGCTTGCCGTTGCAGGAAGCTTATTACCGAACCCTCTGCTCTACGGGCAAGGCCGTGCTGTTCACCGGCCTGTGCCTCGCGACCGGGGTGTGTACCTGGACGTTTTCGCCCATCAAGTTCCAGTCGGACATGGGCTTGATGCTTACCTTCATGTTGCTATGGAACATGGTCGGTGCGTTGTGGCTATTGCCTGCACTTGTACACTATGTGGGGCCGGTCGCCGCCGTAGGCGGGGGCCGGGACTGAAAACGAAAAAGCCCCGCTCGAAAGCGGGGCTCATCGTCAACCAGTGGCCGATATTACTGAAGCAGCTTCAGTACAGCGGACGGGATCTGGTTGGCCTGGGACAGGATCGCGGTGGACGCCTGTTGCAGGGTTTGTTGCTTGGTCAGCTCAGCGGTTTCAGCGGCGAAGTCAACGTCCTGAATGGTCGAACGAGAGGCGGTAGCGTTCTCGATGATGTTGCTGATGTTGCTGATGGTGCTTTCCAGACGGTTCTGCTTGGCACCCAGGTCGGCACGGGTGGTGTTCACAGTGTTCAACGCGGCGTCGATGGCGCTGATGGCCGAGTCGATCGCGCTGTGTGCGGCGCTGGTGCTGCCGCCGGTGATTGCAACGCTGGCAACACCCAGGCCGGAGGCCGAAGCGTTCAGGCTGATGCCCAGGTCGATGTGCTGGTCGTCACCGGTCATGGCGCCTACCTGGAACTGCAGGCCCGAAGCCGAACCGTCAAGCAGCTTCATGCCGGTACCGAAGGTGGTCGACGTGGAGATACGGGTCAGTTCGTCGCTCATCTGGCTGAATTCAGATTGCAGAGCGGTACGGTCCGAAGTGCTGTTGGAGTCGTTGCGGGACTGAACAGCCAGTTCACGCATACGCTGCAGGATGCTGGTGGTTTCTTGCAGTGCGCCTTCAGCGGTCTGGGCGATCGAGGTAGCGTCGTTGGCGTTTTTGGTCGCAACGGTCAGGCCTTTGATCTGGGTGGTCAGACGGGTAGCGATCTGCAGGCCGGCGGCGTCGTCTTTGGCGCTGTTGATTTTCAGGCCCGAGGACAAGCGAGTCATCGAGGTGCTGGTGGCGGACGAAGCCTTGTTCAGGTTGTTCTGTACGGTCAGGGAAGCAATGTTGGTGTTAACGGTCAACGACATGACGAAATCCTCAGGGCAGCGGTGATGTACTTGGCTTCCGGCCCTGGCGGCGCCGGGTGTGGCCTGGATAACCTTCGAAGTAGTTATCGTCGCTTTCGGCGTTTGCTTAAGGGTGAGCGGGTGCCGTTGATCGGATGCAAACGGGCTTGCGCATCCTGCCGCGCGAGCCGATGCTTCGAACCCTCATTGTCAGGAAGGCAGGCGTATGGCAAACACGGTGAAGACCCCGGACCAACTGGCTACGGATGAAGCCTGGTGGGCCGACATTGCGGCGCGCTATCCGGAACGTGATGGGCCGATCAACCTGGAAAACGGCTATTTCGGGCAGATGACGCACAATGCCCTTCACGCCTATGAAGGCGCCATCAGGGAGGTCAACCGAAGGAACGCCGTACAGGTTCGGCGCGAGTTCGACGAGTACCAGCTGCTCGACATTCGCCTGCAACTGGCAGAGCTTATGGGCCTGCCTGCAGCGAGCCTGGCGTTCGCGCGCAGTGCCTCCGAGGCGCTGTATTCCCTGATCCGGAACTACAGCCGGCTCAAGCCGGGGGATCAGGTATTGATCAGCGACCTGGATTACCGGTCGGTACAGGGCGCGTTCAGCTGGCTGCAGGCCGCCAGAGGCGTGGAGCTGGTCAGGATCGCTCATCCCCACCCGCCCAGCCATGACGCCCTGGTGCAGGCGTACATCGACGCGTTCGAGGCGCACCCCCGGCTCAAATTGATGGCGATTACCCACGTAACCCATCGCACCGGGCTGGTAATGCCGGTGAAGGCGATCGCCCAAGCCGCCAAGGCACGCGGCATTGACGTGATCTTCGACGGCGCCCATTCGCTGGGCCAGCTGGAGGTGAACCTTGCGGACATCGGCATCGAGTTCGCGGGTTTCAACTTGCAGAAATGGATCGGCGCGCCCTTGAGCCTTGGGGTTATCCATGTACGCGAGGAGCGGCTGGGTGACTTCACACCGGACATGGGCAACCCGAGCTTTGGTGCCGATGACGTTCGGTGCCTGGCACCCTATGGCACGCCCAACGTGCCGGCGCTGATGGCGCTTCCCACTGTGTTTGCCGAGCACCAGACCATCGGCGGCTGGGCGGTGAAAGGTGCGCGCCTGCGCTACCTGCGCAACCTCTGGGTAACCGAAGCCCGCAAGCTGCCCGGCATCGAAGTACTCACCCCGGATGATCCCCGGTTGTATTGCGGCATCACGGCGTTCAGGTTCGTTGATGCAGCGGACCAGCAGGCGCAGGTAGAGCGGTTGCTCAATGAGTTCAACGTGTTTACCGTGCTGCGCGAGGGGGCGGCGTGCGGCCCCTGCATCAGGGTAACGCCTGGCTTCACCACCACCGAGAGCGATATGAAGCAGTTGATCGAAGCCCTGCGGGCGATGACAAGGGGCAACGGTTGAACGAACATACATTGTCCATGCGGCTGGAGCGTGTGGCGGCGCTGGTGCCGGCCGGGGCTCGCCTGGCCGACATTGGTTCGGACCATGCCTACCTGCCCGTGGCTTTGATGCGACGCGGTGTGATCACGGCAGCGGTGGCGGGGGAGATCGCGGCCACTCCGTTTCGCGCGGCTGAACGCACCGTGCGCGATAACGGCCTGGGCGAGGGCATCACCGTGCGCCTGGCTGATGGGCTGGCGGCCATCGAGCCGAATGACGCAATCTCAGCCATCACGTTTTGCGGGATGGGCGGCGAGACGATTCGCGACATCCTTGAAGCAGGCAAGGCGCGTTTGAGCGGCGCCGAGCGCTTGATCCTGCAACCCAACGGCGGCGAACAGCCCTTGCGTGAGTGGCTGATGGTCAATGGCTATTCCATCCTCCACGAAGAAGTGCTGCGGGAAAACCGCTTCGACTACGAAATCATCGTGGCCGAACGCGTTGGCCCTGTAGCCTACACGCCCGAAGAACTCTACTTCGGCCCATTGCACCTGCGGGCGCGCAGCCCGGCATTCCTGGCGAAGTGGCAACGCAAGCTGCGCCTCCAACAGCGCACCTTGGCCAACTTCGCCCGGGCGAGGCAGGCGGTGCCCGAGGATAAACTGCAAAGCGTCACACGCCAGGTGCGCTGGATCAAAGAGGTGCTGGCGTAACGGGGTTGAATCGAGCACCTTCTGGAAGCCGTTCGCGAGCTACGCCTGCGGCTCCGCCGGATGGCCGGCGCCGTTGCTCCTGCAGCGGCCGCGAATGTTCGCGCAGCCATTCTTCGCGGGTAAGCTCCCAGGTTTCCTTGAGCATCGGGCCGCCTACAAAGCTTCCCTCGCATACATCGACCTTGCGCATGCCCTCGCGCTCCGAAACTCTGCGGGACGCATGGTTGCCCGCCGCCTTGGGCACCTGCATCAGCGGGCGCTTCAAGGTTTCGAACCAATAGGCGTTGATCACTTCGCAGGCCTCGCGTATGTAACCTTTGCCCTGCCAGGGCGGGCTGAGCCAGAAGCCTCTGTGGTTACCGGGCTGATCGTACAGGCAGATGCTGCCGATGCTGTGAGCGGGGTCTGCGGCAAGGCGAAGCATCCAGTGCCATTCCTGGCCAGCCTCAATGGCCGGAAGGGCAACGTCGCGCACGTACGTCAGCGCGCCGTCATCCGGGTAGGGCCAGGGCACCCGGCTGTCCAGGTAGCGCACCACGTCCCAGTGAGGAAAGTGGCGTTGGATATCGGGCGCATCGCTCAGTTGCAGAGGGGTGAGCAGCAGACGCTCCGTGTGAAAAGTGGGGTGGCTTTCCATTGCGCGGGTTCCTTCGCGAAAGGGGCAGTTCGATGCCCACTTTCGCAGAACCCCTGCCTGTATTTCAAAGGTTGGGATAAAGGCCCTGCGCCGGACTTGCATCCTTCAGGGGCCTGCGGCTGCGGGGAAATGCAACGAAGCCTCGGTAACCCCGTGCTCGCTGCGCAGGGCCGCATGCCCGTCGTGCAACGCCATGATCGACTGCACGATCGCCAGGCCCAGGCCGCCCGAGTCACCAGGGTCGGTACGGGTTTCGTCGGCGCGGTAGAAGCGCTCGAACAGCCGCGGTATCACGGCGGGTGGCAGTGTTTCCCCCCGGTTCATCACCACCAGGCGGGTTTCGTCGCCAAGCCGCTCGCTGCGCAGCTCCACCGTGCTACCTGGGGTGGCATGTTTTACCGCGTTGGCGAGTAGGTTGCCCAACGCCCGCTGCAGCAGTGGAAGGTCTGCCTGGAGCGCGCCGCTCATGGTGTTGTGCAAGCTAAGGTTGCGGTCCTCGGCCAGCGCTTCAAAGTACTCGCACAGCTCGTCGCCCAGCTGCTGCAAGTCCACCGGCTGGCGAACGATGGGGCAGTCCCCGTGATCGGCCCGCGCCAGGAACAACAGGTTGGCGACCATCCGGTTGAGCCGCTCGAATTCCTCTACGTTGGAGGCAAGCAGGTCTTGGTATTCGGTGACCGAGCGGGCCTGGTTGAGCATCTGGCCGTTGCTGGTGAGCAAGGTGTGCAACGGCGTACGCATTTCGTGCGCCAGGTCTGCGGAAAACTGTGACAGGCGGGCGAAGCTGTCATCCAGGCGATCCAGCATGCCGTTGAGGGCTTGCACGGGCTCGTACAATTCCTGAGGTATTTGCGCCACGCTCAGCCGTTGCCCAAGGGTACGCGGGCTGATGCCGGCCACTTGCACGGCAATCGCCCGTACCGGCCTCAAGGCGCGGCGCAACACCAGCACGCCCAGCAACAGCGCCAACAACGCGCCAAGGCCCACCGCGGCGTAGATCCGCAGGCGGTAGCTGGCCAGCATCGCGGTGCGTTCATCCAGGCGTTTGCCAACCGTCACCCGCAGCCGTTCACCGTTGCGCCCCGTGCCATCACCCGCCAACAGCAGCAAGCCGCTGTCGCTGTCGGGCTGCCATGTAACAACATGCTCTCGGCGCGGCGCCTGGTTTACCGCCAGCGCCTGCAGAGCAGGGATGGCGTCTGCATGCGGGTTGATGGCGATGATATCGGCCTGGGCATCCCTTCCTACCAGCAACAGGCTGTCCCGGTTGCCCAGCATGTTCTGATACAGCCGTGGGCGCGCCTGCAAGGCACTGAGGTCATCGCTGTCCTGAAGCAACGCCCGCACTTGCTCCAGCCGGCCCATCAGGGCCATGTCGTCGCGGTAGGCCAGTTCGGCTTCCAGGCTGCGGTACAGGAACCACCCCGAGAAGGCGAGCACCCCGGCGCAAGTGACCGCCACGCCAAGCGCGGCGCGCCAGATCAACGATGCCCGACGGCCAGGGTCACTCATCGCTGGCCTCCAGCTGATAGCCGATGCCGCGCACGGTATGAATGAGCTTGGGGGAAAAGGGGTCGTCCAGCTTCGCCCGCAGCCGCCGTACCGCCACGTCCACCATGTTGGTATCGCTGTCGAAATTGAGGTTCCACACATGGGAGGCAATGAAGGTGCGCGACAACACCTCCCCGCGCCGGCTGACCAGCAGGTGCAGCAAGGCGAACTCCTTGTTGGTGAGGACGAGCCGCTGGCCGCTGCGGGTTACCCGGCGGCGCATCACGTCCAGCTCCAGGTCGGCGACCCGGTACTGTTCCAGCTCACGGGGCGGGCCGCGGCGTAGCAGGGTGCGCACGCGGGCGAGCAGTTCGATAAAGGCAAATGGCTTGACCAGGTAGTCGTCCGCGCCGCGCTCAAGCCCCTTGACCCGGTCTTCCACGGAATCGCGCGCGGTGAGAAACAGCACGGGTGTGTCCCCGCGCTGGCGCACCAGCTTGAGCAACTGCCAGCCATCGAGGCCCGGCAGCATTACGTCGAGAATGATCAGGTCGTAATCGGCCTCTTCGATGAAGTGGCGGCCATCGAGCCCGTCGAGCGCAACGTCCACGGCGTAGCCGGCCTCGGTCAAGCCCTTGGCCAGGAAATGCGCCGTCTTGGGCTCGTCTTCTACCAGTAATACACGCATGGCTACCTCGCTTGCAGTACGCATAGGCTATGCGGACTAGGCGCCGTTTCCCATTACAAACTTGTAATCCGTGTGACGGAATCGAGAGCGGGGCAGGGGGTTAGGGTAGGTGCAGCCCAACCAAGGAGCCTGCAATGACCCCTATCAAAACCCTTTGCCTCGGCCTGTTGACGCTGGTTGCCGCCCAGGCCCAGGCGGCCTTGCCCCAGCAGCCGGAACTGGACCTGGCCACGGCTCGACGCCTTGCCGACGCTGCGCCGTGCACTGCTGCAATCGCCGCGCTGGACCGTGGCGGCAACCTGTTGCTGATCCAGCGCGACCGCAACACCGGGCCGCATAACGCGGACGCCGCCCGGCGCAAGGCGTACACCGCCCTGTCCACCAAAACGCCCACCCGAGCCCTGGCCGAGAAAGCCGCACAAAACCCTGAAACCGCCAACCTGAATACATTCCCCGAGCTGCTGCTGCTCGGCGGCGGCGTGCCGCTGTACCAAGGCGCGGACCTGGTCGGTGCGCTCGGTGTTGCCGGTGCCGGCGGGCCTGCCCCGGACGAGCGCTGCGCAATGGACGCCGCCGCCAAGGTCGGCCTGGCCACTCATCCCTGAACCTTTGTTTCCACCTTCACTACAAGGAAGCCTCAGCATGAAACTTCGCACCCTGGCCTGCTCCCTGGCCCTGACCAGCCTTGCCGGCCTCGCCAACGCCGCGCCGAACCCACTGAGCGTTCACGTGCTCAACCTGCAAACCGGCACCCCTTCGGCGGGCATCCAGGTCACCCTGGAACGCCACACCGGTGCCAGCTGGCAGGCGCTGGCCCAAGGCACCACCAACGAACAGGGCCGCATCCCCGAACTGTTCCCGGCCAACATGGCGATCGACAAGGGTGAGTACCGCGTGGTGTTCAAGACCGGCGAGTACTACCAGAAGCTGCACCAGGACACCTTCTTCCCGGAAATCCCGGTGATCTTCGAAGTGCGCCAGACGGACCAGCACTACCACATCCCGCTGCTGCTCAGCCCGTACGGCTTCAGCACCTATCGCGGGTCGTAGTCACCATTTGTTGTGCGGGCGCCAGCTCGCGAAGGATCACGTGTCCAGCTTGGAAGCGCGTTCCTGAACGCCCTGGCGAAGCTGTTCGATGATCCGTCGCGCGCGGTTGGCGCCCACGTCCACGTGGATGTCCACCATCGGCAACTGGCCGAAATCGAGCATGTTCCTGTACTGCGCCTCGATCACCACCTTGTCTTCGTCGAAGGTCATCCTGGTCTGGTCTACAACCTTGGCCTTGACCTCGTCATGGTTGCTTTGCGGGTTGGTGGCCATCGTCCAGAAGTAGTGGCTGGTGGTGTCGGTTTCGGGTGTTACGCCATGGAAGCCGCGCATATGGAAACCGCCCCGGGCCGGGTCATCGAGCGAATCGGTACCTACGTCCACGGCACCGGTCCAGATACGCAGGTGGCTGACGCAAAATTCGATCTCCTGCCAGCGGTCTACGTTGCCTTTGAAGGGGTACGCCGCGGTATAGGTGGGCGGTGGGACCGAGTCGGGCAGATGGCGGGTTACCCGCACGGAGCGCTCGTCGCTGGTTACCCGCACCTGGGCATTCATGTGGATGCTGGCGTTGCCGCCGATGGTGCGCAGGTGCACGTAACCCAGGTGGCTCAGGTCCAGCAGGTTGTCGTGGATAAGCTGGTAGGGGGCATCGTAGTGGTACACGTCGCCGTCGAACAGGTAGGCGGGGTTGGTGTGGAATTCATACGCCGGCGGTTCATGGTCGGGAGCCGGGCGAGACGCGCTGCCAAACCAGATCCAGATGATCTTGTTCCGTTCGCGCACGTGATGGGCGCCAACCCGGGCCTTGCTGGGGACCTTGGCCTGGCCGGGTACCTCCAGGCATTGCCCGGCCCCGTCGAACAGCAGGCCATGGTAGCCGCAGCGCAGCCCGCGTGCTTCCAGCGTGCCCTGGGACAACGGCAGCGCCCGATGGCAACAGCGATCGTCGAGCGCCGCTGGCGTGCCGTCAGCCGTACGGAACAGCACAATCGGCCTGTTCAACAATGTGCGGGCGAGGGGCTTGTGCTCAAGCTCCCACGCCAGGGCGGCCACATACCATTGATCGAGCGGGAACGCGGGCAGGGCCGCGGGCGTACCCGCGTCATAAGCCAGCGGTTGGGCGGTTGAAGCGCTCATGAACATCTCCTGTATCGGTTTTTATTGTCAGAGGTCCAGCACCAGGCGAGGGCTGCGCGCGCGGGAGCAACAGACGGCGAAACGGTCGTTCGCCGCGTGTTCGTCGGCGGTCATGAACTGGTCGCGGTGGTCCGGCTCGCCTTCCAACAGCGGCGTGATGCAGGCGCCACAGATGCCTTGCTCACACGAGCTGTCCACGTCGATGCCATTGCGCAGCAGCACCTCCAGTACCGTTTCGTCGCAGGGTACTTCGAGCACTTTTCCGGACCGGGCGAGGTGGATGTCGAACGGAGCGTCCCCTGCCTGAACCTGCGGGGCGGCGGCAAAATCTTCCCGGTGGATCTGATGGTCGGCCCAGCCGCAGGCCTTGGCGCTGGCTTCCACGAACGCCATGAAGCCAGCCGGCCCGCAGGTGTACAGCTGATCGCCAGGTTGTGGCGTTGCCAGTACGCGCTGCGCATCGAGCCGCTGCGAGGGTGGGCCATTGTCCACATGGACGTGCAGGTGATGGGCAAGCGTTGAGGCCTTCAGGTGGTCGACAAAGGCCAGGCGGCCCAGGTCGCGGCCGCAGTAATGCAGTTCGAACGTCTTGCCGGCCGCTTGCAGCACATGGGCCATTGCCAGCAACGGCGTGATGCCGATACCACCCGCTAGCAACAAGTAACGGGTGGCGGTAAGGTCCAGCTCGAACAGGTTACGGGGCAGGCCGACCGATAACTGTGTGCCTTCTTCAATCCGTTGATGCAGGTGCTTCGAGCCACCCCGCGAGGCTGGCTCCTCAAGTACTGCAATCATATAGCGGTGGCGCTCGTGGGGCGGGTTGCACAGCGAATACTGGCGGATCAGCCCGGGGCCCAGGTGCACGTCGATATGCGCGCCAGCGGTAAACGGCGGCAGCTCGGCTTGATCGAGGGGCACCAGTTCGAAGCTGCACACGCCTTGGGCTTCGATGATTTTGCGGCTTACGCGAACTTCAAGCATGAGTGGACCCCCACAGGGATAGCGGGCGCGGCATGGCAGTCAACCTCGGATTATTATTGTTCGGCCCGGTGCGTTTATGATGCGGCTCGGGTCATTGCCTGGAATTCATCCTATCTCATTTAGTTGCGGTGTCAACCAATTGGTCGCGCCGTTCAGGAACCTTTCGTCATGCCTCATGCCCCCCTGGACCTGGAGCGCTATGTTCCGGCCCTGCTGACGTTCCTTACCAACAAGCTGTCCAGCAGCGCCTCGGCGTGCTACCGCAAGCACTACGGTATCGGCATCGTGGAATGGCGGGTGCTGGCCATGTTGGCGGTGGAAAACCACATCACCGCCAACCGGGTAGGGCAGGTGATCGGGTTGGACAAGAGTGCGATCAGCCGCTCGTTGCAAGCGCTGGAGCGGGACGGGTACGTGACCAGCGAAGTCGACGCAAAAGATGCGCGCCGCTACACCGTGTCCCTTACCCCGAGTGGTCGGCAATTGCATGACCGGGTGCTGGAAACGGCGGTGCGGCGCGAAGAGGTGTTGTTGGCGGACCTGTCGGAGCACGAGGTCGATACGTTGATCGACCTGCTGCACCGCATGAGCCGCCAGCTCGAGAAGGTGAACGCGGTGGAGCCGTGACTGCTAGGTCGGCGGCAAGCGGGTGAGTGTCGCGAAATGCCGGAGCAGCACCTCGACGATCCGCTGCGCGCTTTGTCCATCGCCGTAGGGGCTTACCGGCTGCGCAAGGGTGTGGTGCAGGGGGCGGTCGTCGAGCAGCGCCTGGGCTTGTTGCACAATCGTCTGTGGCGCGGTGCCCACCAGCCGCGCCACGCCCAGGGCAACCGCTTCGGGGCGTTCGGTTTTCTCCCGCAGTACCAGCGTGGGAATGCCCATCGCAGGCGCCTCCTCCTGAATGCCGCCCGAGTCGCTGATCACCAGATAGGCGCGTTGCATCAGTGAGGTGAACACCGGGTAAGCCAGCGGTTCGCATAGCTGGATATTGGCCACGGCATCGAGCAGCGGGTACACGGTGTCGCGCACGGCGGGGTTAGGGTGCACGGGGAACACGACATGGATATCCGGGTTGCGCTCGGCCAGCGTGCTCAATGCACGGCACACGCCGTGGAGCACCTCGCCAAAGTTCTCGCGACGGTGCAAGGTCACCAACAGCAGGCGCTTGCCCCTGGGCAGCTCCAGGTGGGCGGGCAGCGGCGCGCGCTGGACCTGCGCCATCGCGTCGATACCCGTATTGCCGGTGAGGTGAATGGTGTGTGGCGCGATACCCTCGCGCAGCAGGTTGTCCACCGCGCATGGCGTGGGCGCGAAGTGCCAGCGGGCCAGGCGGCTGGCGAGCTGGCGGTTGCCTTCCTCGGGGAAGGGCGCGCCAAGGTCGTGGGTGCGCAGCCCGGCTTCCACATGGCCGAAGGGAATGCCCAGGTAAAAGCTCGCCAGGCCGGCGCACACCACACTGGTGGTGTCGCCCTGAGCGAGCACAACGTCGGGCAACACCTTATGCAGCACCGCGTCCAGACCCTCGAGCAGGCGCGCGGTGAGCTGTGCGAGGCTTTGCCCGGGCCGCATGCAATCGAGCGCGATGTCCACGTCGATGCCCAGGGTCGACAGGGCCTGGTCGAGCATCTCGCGGTGCTGCCCGCTGATCACTACCCGGCACACTGCTCCCTCGGTGGCGCGCAGTGCACGGATCACGGGCGCCATCTTGATCGCTTCAGGGCGTGTGCCGATCACGCACAGTACCGTGGGGGCCATGGTCATTCCTTCCATTGAGTGGACGTAGGCAGCCCTGGGGTAGCGGTAGCGGCGGCAATCACTTCGCCGGCCATCCGTTGCATGATGCTGCCGCGGTCAAAGCGCCGGGTGAAGGCGCGGACGTTCGAACGCCGCAGGGGCAGCGCCTCGAGTGCAGCCACCGCGCCTTGGCAATCGTTGGGGGTGAAGAGCGCGGCGTTCGAATGGTGTTCGCGAATGAACCGGCCTGCCCAGCCCCCCGCACCTGCCCACAAAGGCTTGCCGGAGGCAATGTACTCGAACAGTTTGGAGGGCAGCACCAGGTCGCAGCTTCGCCACGTGGCCAGGTGCAGGAACAACACGTCGGCGCGCTGGTAAATGCCTGGCAACTGCTCTCTTGGCACAGGTGCCATCAACTCCACGTTGTTGACGCCGTGGCGCAACAGGGCTTCGCGCAGGGCTTTGACACCGTTGCCGTCGCCATACAGGCGAAAGTGCACCCCGCAGCCCAGCCGCGCGGCAAGCGGCGGAACGATGGCATGCAATGCCTGAGCGGCGCCGATATTGCCCGCGTATACCACTTGCAGCACGGGGCCAGGGGCGCAGGCCTCCACAGGTGGCGGTTCGGGTAGGCGGAAGAGTTCATCCACCCCATTGGTATGGAAGGAAAACACCTGGCCGGGGTAGCGGCGGGTGAAATGCTCGGCAAAGCCGCCGGAGTTGAGGTTCACCCGGCAGGCCGTGGTGAGCGGATAGCGCTCGATGCGTTCCAGTAGCCAGCGCAAGGGGCCACGCAGCAGGCGTGGGAACAGCTCCGGCAGGTTTTGCGAGAAAATGTCCCGGATATCCAGGTACAGCGGCGCGCGTTGACGCCGCGCAATACGCGCGCCCAGCACGGCGGTCATGATCCTCGACGAAGTGGCCACTACCAGGTCGTACTGCTGCGCCTGGGCCGCCGCCTGCGCGCCTTGGAAGTACCGTAACGCCGCGTGGGCCTGGCCAAACAGCCCGCCCCGCCGCCGTGGTAGCTCCAGCCGGCGAAGGGTGAGCCGCTCGCCGTGCTCCAGCGCGGGCGCTTCGGGGTGGAAGGTCGAATAGCGGTTGGGGCAGGTGGTGATGATGTCCAGCTGCAGCCGCTCGCCGGAAGCCAACAACGCCTGGGCCAACGCCTGGGATCGAAATGAACAGGCACTCAGGTCCGGCGGGTAGTGGAACGACAGGAACAGGATTCTCACACCAGCCCTCATACAGATGGATCAACGGTGCATGTGCATGCCCCCAGCGTAGGTGATGTGCTGGCAAGCCACCACCTGAACGGGTGCAAGCTGCTGAGAGGCGGCTATGCTCAGCAGGGATGGAGCACGAAGTACCTGGCCGTAACGGGGGCGAACGGATGCACAAACGGGTAACCCTGGTAGGCCTTGGGTATGTGGGCTTGCCACTGGCGGCTTTTCTGGCGTCCCGAGGTTTCGCGGTAAAAGGGGTGGACACTGACCCCTATGTCGTCGCCCGCGTGAATGCGGGTGATACCTGTACCACTGAACCTGGCCTGGACGCGTTGGTGCGCCAGGCCGTGGCCAGCGCAACCTTGCAGGCCAGCGTGAGCATGGTGCCCGGCGAGGTCTACCTCATCGCTGTGCCTACGCCCCTGACCGCGCAACGTACCCCCGACCTGCGCCATGTGTACGACGCCATCGATCGCATCGCGCCGCTGTTGAAGGCGGGCGACCTGCTGATCATCGAATCCACCTGTCCCGTCGGCACCACCGGGCAGGTGGCCCAGCGGCTGGCCAACCGGCGGCCCGATCTGCATTTTCCCCCGGGCACGGCGGCACAGGTGCACATCGCCTATTGCCCGGAGCGGGTATTGCCCGGCAATGCCCTGCGTGAACTGGCCGGCAACGAGCGGGTCATCGGCGGCCTTGGCGCCGGCTGCGCGGAGGCGGCGGCGAACTTCTATCGCACCTTCGTGGACGCACCCTGCCTGACCACCGACAGCCGAACGGCCGAAATGTGCAAGCTGGCGGAGAACAGTTTTCGCGACGTCAACATTGCCTTTGCCAACGAACTGTCGATGCTGTGCGAACGCCTTGGCGTGGATGCCCGTACCTTGATCGGGTTTGCCAACCGTCATCCGCGGGTGGCCATTCTCGAACCGGGCCCTGGTGTGGGCGGGCACTGTGTGGCAGTGGACCCGTGGTTTCTGCATCAGGCGGCCCCCGACCTGGCGACCCTGATCGGCACGGCGCGGCGGGTGAACGACAGCAAGCCGGCGTGGGTGGTGGCGCAGGTGGAACAGGCCGTGGCGCAATTGCGGGAGGAGGGCGTGAAAGCGCCCCGCATCGCCTGCCTGGGCCTGACCTTCAAGGCCGATATCGATGACCTTCGCGAAAGCCCGGCGCTGGCGATTGCCAGCCAGCTGGCCCAGCGGTTCCCGGACTGCGTGTATGCCGTCGAGCCCCATTTGCACACACTACCGTTGCCCCTTGGCCACCTGGTGCGGCTGGTGGACGCGCGGCAGGCCCATGAATGCGAAGTGCTGGTGCGGCTGGTGAACCATCGACAGTTTCGCGAGCAGCCGGTGCAACTCGCCCCGCGCCAGCGCCTGGTCGATGCGTGCGGCAACAGCCCACTGCCCGGAGAACACTCATGAAAACCCGCCTGCTCGCCCGCCTGAATGCCCGCAGCGCCGTGATCGGGGTGATTGGCCTGGGGTATGTGGGCCTGCCGCTGGCACTGCGTTATGCCCAGGCAGGTTACCGTGTAATCGGCCTGGACACCGATCAGCAACGGGTAGATTGCCTGAACACCGGCCACAGCTACATCAGCCATATCGCTGACGCTCAGGTGCACGCCGGGCTGGAGCAGGGGCTGCGGGCAAGTACAGCCTTCGCTAATGTCGCGGACGTGGATGCGCTCATCATCTGCGTGCCCACCCCCTTGACCCGCTTGCGCGAACCCGACCTCAGCCACGTGCTGGGCGCCCTGGATCAGAGCCTGCCGTACATCCGTGCCGGGCAGGTGATCTCGCTGGAAAGCACCACCTATCCTGGTACCACCGAAGAGCAGCTGCTGCCACTGCTGGCCGGGACCGGGCTGGCGGTAGGCCGTGAGGTTTTCCTGGTGTACTCGCCAGAGCGTGAGGATCCCGGTAACGCGCTGTTCAGCACGCGCTCGATTCCCAAGTTGTGCGCTGGCGCGACCCCCGATTGCCGCGACGTTGGCGTGGCCCTCTATGCCGGTGTGATCGATAAGGTGGTGCCGATGTCCAGCACCCGCGCGGCCGAGATGACCAAGCTACTGGAAAACATCCATCGGGCCGTGAACATCGGGCTGGTCAACGAAATGAAGATCGTGGCGGACAAGATGGGCATCGACATCCATGAAGTGATTCGCGCCGCCGCCACCAAACCCTTTGGCTTCGTGCCCTATTACCCCGGCCCCGGCCTGGGGGGTCACTGTATACCGATCGACCCCTTTTACCTCACCTGGAAGGCCCGTGAGTATGGGGTGCACACGCGCTTTATCGAACTGGCGGGCGAGGTGAACGCGACCATGCCCGAGTACGTGATCAACAAGCTCATCGGCGCGCTGAACGCGCGGAAGAAAGCCGTGAATGGCAGCTGCATTCTTGTGGTGGGCATTGCATACAAGAAGAACGTGGATGACCTGCGCGAGTCGCCCGCGTTGTTCATCATGGAGCGGCTGAGCGAACTGGGTGCCTCGATCGCCTACAGCGACCCCTACATCCCGCACTTTTCCGGCACCCCGCGATGGCCGGTGCGGCTGGGCTCACAACCGCTGGATGCGCAAACATTGGAAAGCTTCGACTGCGTACTGATCGCCACGGACCATGATTGCATCGACTACCGCGCGATCGCCCGGGCGGCCCCCTTGATTGTCGACTGCCGGGGGCGGTACGCCGAGCCGGCCCCGCATATTTGCAAAGCCTGATGGCTTCCACCCCCCGCAACCCTGGCCTGCCTCGTGCGCACGCCCCACCGTGGGCCAAAGCCATCAACACGGCCTTGCTGGCGCGGCTGCGCGGGCGCCTGGCCGCGGCGATGGCCAGGGGCCGAACGTGCCTGGGGCCACGGGGGCAGGTGTATATGTTCCTGCCCATCAATGGCGCGGGCCTCGGGCACCTCACCCGGTGCCTGGCCATCGCCCGCCAGTTGCGCCTGCGACAGCCCGACGCCCAGGTGATTTTCGTGACCACCAGCATTGCCGTGCCGTTAGTGCAGCAGTTCGGGTTCATTTGCCACCACATCACGCCCTTCAGCCTTTCAGGGCTGGACGTTCGTGCCTGGAACGGGCTGCTGGCCCACACCCTGCACCGGCTCATGGCGCTGTATCGCCCGTCGGTGTTCCTGTTCGACGGCAGTGCTCCCTATGCCGGGTTGCGCCGGGCAATGCGTCGGCATCGGGCGGTGCGCTATGTGTGGTTGCGCCGTGCCGGCTACAAGGCCCACGTGGACCTGGCCAGCCTGGGGCGCGATCAACGGCTGTTTGAGCGTATACTTGTGCCCGCTGAAGCCTTCGCTGCACCGGCCTGCGCCGACGATGGGCGCGTGACGCCTATTGCCCCGGTGCTGATGCTTGCCCCCACTGAGCGCCTTGCGCCCGCCGATGCCGCCCGCGCGCTGGGTGTGGAGGCTGATTTCGCGACCGGCAAGCGGTTTGCGTATGTGCAACTGGGGGCCGGCAATATCGACGACCCACGGGGCCAGCGGGAGGCCATTGTGGCCCATCTGGAGGCGCTGGGTTTCGCGGTTGTGGTGGGCGAGTCGCCAATCGCGCTGGGCGTTCAACCGTTTGCCATTCGCCGCCAGGGCACGGCGCGCCAGGTGCGGGATTACCCCAACAGCCGCTACTTCGCGCTGTTCGAGTTCGCCGTGCTCGCAGGTGGCTACAACTCAGTGTGCGAGGCCGTTGCCATGGGGTTGCCGGCGATCTTTGTGCCCAACCCGCATACCGTGGCCGACGATCAACTGGCGCGGGTGATGGGCGCGTGTGCCAGCGGTATTCACGAGGTACTCGCCACCCCGGCGGACACATTCCCCCAGGCCCTGGCGCGTTTGCTGGCGCGCCTGCGGCAGCAACCGGCACCGGCGCCCCTGGCATTCGAGGGCGCCCGGCAGGCCGCCGAGTTGCTGCTGGCCCTGGCAGAGGCGCGTGCATGAACACTCATGGCGTGCTGGCCTGGTTGCTTGCTCTGGGGCAGCGTATTTTCGCAGTGGCGCCACAGGCGACTGTACGTTGCGCGCTGTGTTCGGTGGCCAGCCAGTTGCTGATGGCCGTAGCGGCCTTTCTGCCCTTCAGGGCGTTGTCACTGGCCGTGCAAGACGTGAACGCGGTTTACATCTGGCATGCCGGGCCTATGGAACGCAGGGTGCTGATCATTGTGTTGTGCCTGCTGGCGTTTGCCTGCTACGCCTTGCACCTGCTGTGCAAGCGCCACTCGCAGCAGTGCGTGGCAGACGGCGCGAGCGCCCTGATGCAACACACCCACAAGCTGGGCCTGTTCGACAAGCAGGACGCGATTGCCGAAGACGGCTACCGGCAATTTTCCCAAGCCCTGGCCAGCCTGGTGATCGGCCTGGTGTGCCTGGGCCTGTTGGCCGGCTGGAACCGCCCCCTGCTGTGGGGTGTGGTGGCCTACATGGGGTTGGTGCTTCCGCTGGTGCCGTGGGTGCTGCGCTCGGCACGCCGCCGGCAATGGCTGGACCAGCGCCTGGAGCCGGTACTGGAAACCCTCGGCGGGCTGGGCTTCATCAGCAGCTTCGTGTACCTGGTAATAGAGTTTATCGGCACCCGTCACGCACTGATGCTCGGCGTGGGTAGCTTGATCGTCGTGCGGCAATATTTCCGCAGCCTGGTGGGGCTTCTGCGCGCGGGTGTAGCGTTGTGGCAAAAGCGGCTGCAACTGAGCGCCTTGTTTTTCCACCATCAGGTGCTGATCGAGGACAGCCAGGCCGAGGACTTCTGGCAGCTGTTTGCGCCCCAAAGGCGTGATGCCGAAGTGCGGGACGTACTGCGGCGAGTGCTCGGTGATCGGTGTGCGGTTGAACATATCGGGTGGCGGGCGTCGGGCACCCTGGATATCGTGGCGCTCACGGTGAACGTAACCCTGGACGGGCAGCCCCGCGTCCTCTGCCTGCGGCTGTTCAACCACACCCGCGTTGGCCTGGCGCGGCATGAGGCGGCGCTGTTGTGCACTGCGGTCGACCTGCCGCCGTCCGGTTTTATCGGGGCTGCGCACCTGCGCAGTGGCACCCATTGCCACGTGTTCGACATCACCGGCTACCACGTGGTGGAAGGCAAGGCGCTGGCTGCGGCCATGACCCAACTTCGCCGCCAGTTGCTCTACCGCGAACCCTCGGCGGAACTGGTGAGTACTTACGGCCGCTCCAAGTCCTACCTGTGGCAACGGCTCACGCCTGACATGGCTACCCGCTTGCGGGACGTGCTCGGTGCCAACGAGCACGACGCCCGGCTGCTGCAATTCGAGCACGAGCTGCCAGGCATCGTTGCCCAGTTACGCCGCTTGCCCCTGGGTTTTGCCCAACCCGGCACTGGCAAGCACACCGTGCTATGCAATGCGCGAGGGCGGGCACTGCTGT
Source organism: Pseudomonas sp. 3MAES_34.3B (assembly GCF_058145875.1). NCBI lineage: Bacteria > Pseudomonadati > Pseudomonadota > Gammaproteobacteria > Pseudomonadales > Pseudomonadaceae > Pseudomonas > Pseudomonas sp. 3MAES_34.3B. The sequence continues at coordinate 1,633,485 of NZ_CM176960.1, forward strand.
GCAGTTGGGACCGTTGGCTGCTCGATAGCCTGGGTGTCGATTGGCCCGCCGACAACGACGCGCGCCTCGATCAGCTGCAAGCCGCGATGGCCGATGCCGCCGCGCAGCGCAGCGACCTGCCCCTTGCGGTTATTCCCGTGGCCCGGCTGTGTGCGCTGCTCGGCGCCTTCGAGCAGCGTTACAAACGGCAGGACTATCAAGTGGCGCTGCACCTGCTGGTACGCGCGATGGAGCAGCACCAAGCCCTGGATAGGAAACCCGCGCCCACCCGACAAGGAGTGCTGTGATGGCCAGGATTGCCATGCTGGTATGGAACGACTTTCGTCACGATGCGCGGGTGCTCAAGGAAGCGCAAACCCTGGTGGGCGCGGGTCATGAGGTGACCGTGCATGCATTGATGGCGCCCGGCATAACCCCGGCCGAGCAACAATTAGCGCCCGGCTTTTATGTCCGGCGCCTGCCGCGCTCGCCATGGGAAGCCGCGCGGCCGGGGCGCACCGGGCGGCTGGGCCTGGCCTGGAAGGTCGCCACGCGTGTGCTCACCCACCTGCGCTTCGGCTGGCGGCTGGCTCGGCAGCCGGTGGACGTGGTGCATGCGCACGACGTGAATGTGTTGCCTACCGCCTGGCTGGCCGCGCGCCTGAGCGGGGCAAGGATCGTCTACGACGCCCATGAGATCAGCACCAGCCGCGAGGGTTACCGCGGCATTCGGCGCCTGGTGGGCGGGATAGAAAAGCACCTGATGCCACGGGTCGATGCCACCCTGACCACTACCACGGCCCGGGCCAAATTCTTCGCCCGCGCCTATGGCGTAGCGCGCCCGCTGGTGTTGCAGAACCGGCCAAGGCTAAGCGCCTTGCCAGGTAGCCAATGCCTGCGCGAGCAGCTGCGATTGCCCTGTGCCTGGCCGATCATTCTCTATCAAGGCGGGTTGCAGCAGGGGCGGGGCCTGGAACGGTTGGTGATGGCCATGGCCCAGGTGCCGCACGCCTACCTGGTGATGATCGGGGGCGGGCGCCTGGAGCCGCGGCTACGGCAGCTCGCCGAGGCGCCGGCCCTTGACGGCCGGGTGCACTTCATTCCCACCGTGGCACTGGCCGAGTTGCCGGTCTACACCGCGGCCGCCGACATCGGCGTGCAACCCATCCTCAATACCTGCCTGAACCACGCCACCACCGATTCCAACAAACTGTTCGAATACATCATGGCCGGGTTGCCAGTGGTGGCCAGCGACCTGCCGGAGATCCGCGCCGTGCTGCGCCGTTATCAGGTGGGCGAAGTGGTGAACCCGGGCGTGCCGGAAGCGTTGAGCGACGCTCTGCGCCGCCTTGTGCAGGAGCCCGAACTGCGCCGGCGCTACCGCGATAACGCATTGCTGGCGCGCCAGCACCTCAATTGGGAAAGCCAGGAGGCCGGTTTGCTAAACCTCTATGCCACAGTGCTCGGGGAACCCTTGCCATGCCGGCCCTGAGCACCGTGGCACGCTGGTTGCCGGCGCGTTTCTGGCGCCTGCTCGGGCGGGGCGCGCGTGCGCTGCGCCGGCACCACGTGGCGGCCTGGGCGTTCCGCGTCGCGGCCCGTATCGCGCCACAACGCGCGGCGCATCACCACGACCTCGGTACCGCGCTGGCGACACTCAAGCGCAATCAGGCGGCAATCCAGGCGTTTCGCCAGGCACTGCTCCTGGACCCCACCCTGGGGCGCAGCCACCGAGCGTTGGGGCGCATGCACCGCCGGCTGTCTCAACACGCGGACGCCGCCCGCGCCTTTTCCCAGGCCGTGACGTTGCTGGCAGACGATGCGGAGCTGTTTCACGACCTGGGCGCCAGCCTGTCAGAACTCGGGCGGCATGATGGCGCTGCCCATGCGTTTGCCGAGGCCGTGCGCCTGCGGCCTGGCCACCCGGGCTGGTACCGGTCGCTGGGCCGCGCCTTGCGTGCGTGCGGCCAGCATGGCGAAGCGGCCAACGCCCTGGCCGAGGTCAGCGCGCGCCGGCCAGGCGACGTGCAGTCGCACTTCGAGCTGGCCCGTGAATGGCTGGCGTGTGCCCGCTACGATCGAGCCCTCGAACCCCTGCACCACGCCCTGAGGCTGCAACCGGGCCATGCCGACAGCGCGCTCGCCTGGCGAACGTGCCTGGCGGCACTGGGCTGGCGATTACCGGCCACCCTCCCTACCGAAGACCTGCCGGCGATCGAACAGGTAACACTGAGTGGGGGCTGGCGCGCCCGGGTGATGGCCAGCCCCCATGAATGGGTATGCCTGAGCGCGGAGGACGCGCCGGAGGCCAGCGTGCTGCAGGCGTTGGCTCGGCGCGTGGAGGAGGGCACGGGGTTGGCAACCGTGGGGGATGACGCCACCGGGCCGCTGCTGTGCCGCACCGCGCTGCTGCAAGCCTGCCTGCCTGGCCTGCCGGATACTTTGGAGCCCCACGACCTCGGCCCGTGGTTACGCACGCGCCTGCGCCATCGCTCTCTGTGCGCCCCCACGGCGCTGCCCACGCCACGAATGCCGCCAGCGGGCAGCTTGGTGTGGGTTATTCACAGTGATGCCACCCATGCCCAAGGCCTGGCAAACAACTACCAGCAGCTGGGTTACCAGCCTCGCCTGATCGCCTGCCATGACCTGCCGCCCAGCCTTGAAGCGTTACGTCGGCAGGCGCTGGCCCAACTGCCGGTGGTGGTGCATGACATCAGCGGCCAGGCTTCCCTGCTGGGCGTTGCATTGAGTGGCTTGCGCGTTACCCTGATCAGCGAAATCGGAGCGCCTCAGGCCTCCGCTGGCCTGGGTTACCGCAGCACGGGGGCACCTGCTGCACAGGGGGAGATCGACTACCTGCAAGCCAACCTCGGCGAGGGCGACTCTCTGGCGCGTGTGATCCGCGCGGCGCATTACCGGGTGGGCTGTGTGGTGGGGGGCGGCATCGGCAATATGGTGCAGTGCTCGCCGGCCATTCGACACCTGGCCAGCACCCTCGATCAACCGGTGGACCTGCTGCTGACCGAAGACGCGCCCGGTTGTATTCAGCTGTTCGCCGGTGCGCCCTGGGTGGCCACCGTGTTCTCGAGGGCCGCCGATGCTCAGGCGGTGGCGTTTGATCTGCTGGTGATTCTGGACCCCTTCAGCCATGAGTTGCCGCCGTTGCAGGCCGACCGCCTGGCGGTGCCACGCCTGACCCTGCCCCTGGCCGCCATGCAACACGTGCACGAAGCCGAATACCACCTCAAGGGGCTGCGGGACACGCTAGGCATCCCTTATGAGGCCGGAGACATCGGCCAGTATTTTGTTGGCCGCCATACCCGGCAACCGGGGCTTTCCCGCCGGGTGGGCCTGCACGCCGGCTGCAAGGCGGGGCGCTGGCGGGCCAAGCGCTGGCCGTATTTCGAGCCGTTGGCGCGGCAACTGACTGCCGCGGGGCTGGAAGTCGTCTGTATAGGTGGCCCCGAGGAAGCAGTGCCCGGCACGCTGGATTGCACTGGCCAGCCGTTGCAGGCCAGCATCCAAACCATTGCAAGCTGTGGCTATTTCATCTCCAACGACAGCGGCCTGATGCACATTGCCGACGCGCTCGGCATACCCCTCACGAGTGTATTCGGGCCGTCCTCGGTAACGAAGAACGGCCCCTTGGCCGGCTCCAGCCAAGTGGTGCAGTTGCACAAAGCCTGCGCCCCTTGCCAATTCGATACCGCGCGTTTGAAGGGCTGCAAATGTATCGGGGACATCAGCCTGGAGGCGGTGTGGAGCAAGGTTGTACTGCATTTGCGCAGCCTTCCGGCCTTCAGCGACCTGCGCCTGGGCCTCTCGCCAACACCGCCCGCGGTAGCCGCTACGCTGATTTATCCGCCCAGCCCGGCGCCGACAGGCTACTCCACTGAACACATGCAGCAGCTGTTGGCCGCCCACGCCTGGCACGAAGCCCGGGCACTGCTACACACGGCGCTGAACACGGTGCCCCTGCTGCGATCGATGGGCGATGAGCCGTTCCGGCAACTGCTCCACTTCACCTGGGTGCTGGCGGCCCAACCCCAACTGGTGGCCGTGGCGGCCGGCCTGGCCCAGGCCCACCCCCGCAGCGTACTGGCCTTGTGCGAATGCGCCGCGACTGTGCTTGCGCCGCCGCAGCTCGATGCGCTGATCCTTGAGTGCGCCCGGGCGGTGCTTCCGGCCAGCGACCCGGTGCCAACCATGCGTGTGCTGCTCGCCGGCTGCAATCACGCATCGGCGTCGGCGCTGACCGCACTGCTCAGAGCCGTGGATGAGAGCCAGCACAGGCCGCTGCTGCATGATCCCTCGGTGGCCGCCGGGGTAGGCACCGCGCTGCTGGGCACCGCGCTAGGGTTCGAACTGCCCCGTAGTGGCCTGGACGACAGCCAGTTCCGTGTGCACGCCCCGCTGGAGCGGCTGATCGAAGACGCCCTGCTGCGCCAGGATCGGCCGGCCTTTATCCATTTCGTGAACACATTTCTCGATCAACAGCGCGGCGCCGAAGACCTCACCCGGCTGTTGAAGAACCTCACCCAGAACACCCGGCAGTTGCAGCTCAGGGCGGGGGAGATCCGCTACGGCCGCTTCGATCCCCATCAGGATAATCTGCTGCTGGCCATCCACCTGCACGACGCCGACGCAGTGGCCTCGAGCGCCCGCTACTGCGTACCCAACGCCACGGCTACTGTGCTGTGGAGCGCCCGCCAGCATGACTATGCCGCCCTCAACGCCACACTGGCACGATGGCTGGCCCTTGCGGGCGCCGCCCCGATGACCTTCCATGGCCGGGACCGCCTGGCGCTGTTTCAAGGGTGCGTCGACAGCCCACCACTGCCCGCCGCGCGTGACCATGGGCTGGCCTCGGTCATTCTGTGCGTGCATGCCCCTGAACCTGAACTGCTGGGCCTGGCCGTGGCCTCGGTGCTCCGGCAGACGTACCGGCAGCTGGAGCTGATCCTGGTCGACGACGGGAACGACCCCGTCGACGCCGCGCTTATCGAAAGCTTCGTCGGCCCGCGCGTGCGGGTGGTGCGCAGCCCGCAAAATGTGGGCGTGTACCGATGCCGCAACCTTGGCCTGGCGGCCGCGCGAGGGGCGTTCATCACGTTTCACGACGCAGACGATATTGCCCACCCGCAACGGATCGAGCTTCAGCTGGCAGCGCTGCTGAACACGCCCGGATGCCAACTCTGTTATGCCAGCCATATACGCTTCGATGCCCAGGGCGGCCTGCAGCTGGAAATCAACCCCGACCGGCTTAGCCTGCTGGGCGATGGTCCGGTCACGGCATTGCTGCGACGGAGCACGTTCGACGCCGTGGGGCCGTTCGAGGACGTGCGTACCCGCGGCGACATCGAGCTGCGCCAGCGCATACGCAAATGTTATGGCCCCGGGGCCGTGCTGCAACTCGAGGTCCCGTTGCTGTACTGCGCAGGGGGCGCTACTACCTTGTCCAACCGTTCCATGGCCCGCCATCGCCAGGCGATCCGCTTGCTGCGGCGTGCCTTCCATTGGCGGGCGTGGCCGACGGTAGTCGACGGTGCCTTGGTGGCCGAGCCGGTTGGGGCGCTCGCGGTGCCTTATGGGCTACGCGGTGGCCCGCAGCCGCCAAGCGCACCCGAAGGTGGCTGTGCGGCTGCGCAGAGGCAGGCGAGCGGGGAGCGGGTGTGAAAATGAACCGCTGCCGGGAATGCGGTGCCTGCCAGGCAAGCCTTTTCCAGGGAGGCGGGGGCGTATGGCGACACCCCTGTATCAGAGGCCGCCAAGGCTCACGTACTTGAGGTGCAGGTACTCGTTGATGCCGTGGGATGATCCTTCCGAGCCCAGGCCGCTGTCCTTCACACCGCCGAAGGGTGCGACTTCGGTGGTGACCAGGCCTTCGTTGATGCCCACCATCCCGCTTTCCAGCGCCCGCGACACGCGGAACACCCGGGCCAGGTCTCGGCTGTAGAAATAGGCCGCCAGGCCGAATTCCGTGCCGTTCGCGGCGTCAATCGCTTCCTGTTCGGTACTGAAGCGGAACAACGCAGCCACCGGGCCGAAGGTTTCTTCGCGGGCGATGACCATGTCAGCGGTGGCGTCCGCGATCACTGTAGGTTCGTAGAAGGTGGCGCCCAGCGACGACCGCTTGCCGCCTGCCAGTATCCGGCCGCCCTTCGCCTGCGCATCCTCGACCTGGCTTTGTACCTTGGCCACGGCCGCCTCGTTGATCAGCGGACCTTGCTGCACGCCCTGCTCGAAACCGTTGCCCACCTTGAGCGCCTGAACACGCTCGGCCAGCCGGCGGGCGAACTCATCGTAGATGCCGTCCTGCACATAGAACCGGTTGGTGCAAATGCAGGTTTGCCCGCTGTTGCGGTATTTGGAGGCCAACGCGCCTTCAATGGCCTTGTCCAGATCGGCGTCGTCGAACACGATGAAGGGCGCGTTCCCACCCAGTTCCAGCGAGAGCTTTTTCATGGTCGCGGCGGACTGCTGGTACAGCAGCTTGCCGATGCGGGTGGAACCAGTGAAGGTCAGCTTGCGCACCCGGGCATCGGAAGTGAGCTCATTACCGATAGCGGCCGCGTCGCCGGTCAGCACGTTCACCACGCCAGCGGGCACGCCTGCCTTTTCCGCCAGCACGCCCCAGAGCAAACCGCAGAACGGGGTGAATTCGGAGGGCTTGACCACGATGGTGCAGCCCGCCGCCAGGGCAGGCGCCACTTTGCGAGCGAGCATGGAGAACGGGAAGTTCCAGGGGGAGATAGCCGCGACCACCCCTACCGGTTCCCGGGTGACCTGAATCTGCCGGCCCGGCCAGGGTGACGGAATGATCTCGCCATTGACGCGGCGCGCTTCCTCGGCGAACCACTGGATGTAGTCAGCGCCCAGCTTGATTTCAGCCCGGGCTTCAGCCAGCGGCTTGCCTTGCTCCAGCGTGAGCATGGCGGCGAGCGTATCAAGGTTGTCCCGTACCGTGCGCGCCATGGCCTGCAAGCGCTCGGCCCGCTCCGCGGCTGTGGTCAGCGACCATTGGGCGAAGGCGGCGTGAGCGGCACTGATGGCGCGCTGTGTGTCCGCCGCGCCTGCCCAGGCGATAGTGCCGATCGGCTCGCCCGTGGCGGGGTCTTCAACGGTGTGAGTAGCGCCGTTATCCGCCGGGGCCCATTGCCCATCGATGAAGTTGGCTTGGCGCAGCCAGCCGTCAGCCTTGATCTGTTCGAGCGTGTTCGTTGCGTTGATCACGTGAGTAGTCATGGGATGCCTCCATTGATAATGAAATGATTAGACCGGTCGTCTAAAGTCAGGGCTCAAAAAAAGCACTCGTCAGAAGTGCTTTTCCTGAGTGTATCAGCCAGCAGCGCGCAGCAGCTGACGGGTTGCCACCATCGCCGTGTCGAACGGCAGGGTATTGCGGTTGATCTTCACCATCACGCTGGCGCCCAGCCACATCTGGTACAGGCTTTTGGCGATGTCCTCGGGTGCGTCATCCACCTTGAGCGAGCCCTCGGCCAGCCCGGCTTCGATGGCCGCCGCTAAACGCTCGGTAATGCCCGCCGTGCCGCGTTTCAAGGCCATGCGCATGGCTTCGGACAAATCAGCCACTTCAGCGCCCAGTTTCACCGCCAGGCACTTGCCCTGGCAGTCGAAGAACGATTGGTTGGCCTGCCAGCTCTCGAAGTACTTCAGCAAGCGCTCGGCCATGTTCAAGCCAGGCAGGCTCAGCGTTTGGTCGATTTCGGCGAGGTAGCCCTCGAAGTAGTCTTCGAGCAGCGCTTCGCCGAAGGCGTCCTTCGAGCTGAAATAGTGGTAGAACGAACCCTTCGGAACGCTGGCGGCAGTCAATACCTCGTTGATGCCCACCGCGGAAAACCCTTTGCCGGCCATGATGCGTTGGCCATGGGCGAGGATGCTGTCCCGAACGTCGCTGGTATGGAGTGCGTTTGATGTTTTCATGGCAGCGACATTACGCTTGATTAGACCAGTCGTCTACAGCTTTTTTGAAAATGTTTTCGGGTGGTCAGCGAATAACTGTTTGATAGCGAGCCGGGGAATAAACCAGCCTTGTGGGGCGTCCGGCTGCTGATCCCACTCAGCCCGGAGCCTTAGATGACGTCCAGACCCCCACCCCTCGGTACCGCCGCCACGCTGGCACGGTTTGGCCTGATCGCGCTGCCGGTGCTGCTACTAGGTATCACCTTCGCCTACGTGCGCGGCTGGCTGGACCCTGCTCGCCTCACCCCGGTCAAGATCGTCGATACCCTGCAAGCCAGTGGTGGCGACCATCCAGGCTACCGCCGCAACCACGCCAAAGGGGTATGCGTAACCGGTTGGTTCGAGAGCAACGGGCAACTGGCGCAAGTATCCAAGGCCGAAGTGTTCGCACCCGGGCGCACCCCGGTGGTGGGCCGGTTCGCCTTGCCGGGCGGTAACCCGTACGCGCCGGACAACAGCGTGCCCATCCGCAGCCTGGCCTTGCGCTTCACCCAGGCCGATGGGCAGCAGTGGCGTACCGGGATGAACAGCATGCCGGTGTTCCCGGTGGGCACTACCCAGGCCTTTTTCGACAGCCTGCAAGCCAGCCGCCCGGACCCCGCCACCGGCAAGCCGAACCCGGCGGCGCAGCAGGCGTTCTTTGCCAGCCATCCGGAAACCGCGGCCTTCCTGGCATGGGTAAAAACCGCCAAACCGTCCGCGAGCTTTGCCACCGAGCGCTACGACGGCCTGAATGCGTTCTATCTGGTGGCCGCAGACGGCACGCGCCAGGCGGTACGCTGGCGTGTGGTGCCTGAGGGCATTACGCCGGCGGCGAGCGCAGGGGAGGGCGCCGACTACCTTGCGCGGGATATTGAGCAACGGCTGGCCGCCGGCCCACTGCGCTGGACCTTGCAGATGACCTTCGCCAACGCTGAGGACCCCGTGGATGACGCCAGCAAGGCATGGCCGGCGGACCGCCGTACGCTCGAAGCGGGCACCCTGGTGCTGGACCGCGCCGTGGCCCAGAACGACGGCCCCTGCCGCGATATCAACTATGACCCGACCGTGTTGCCCCAGGGTATCGAAATCTCGGGCGACCCCTTGCTGCCGGCCCGCTCGGCGGCGTATGCCGATTCGTACCTGCGCCGCACCGGCGAGGTGAACAGCTTGCACGCTGCCCAGGAGCCTCGCCCATGACCAAGCCTCTTGAACACTTTGTGCCCGTGGCCCGTTGGCTGCACTGGGCGATGGCGGCAGGCCTGCTGGCGATGCTGTTCATCGGCGCCGGCATGGTCGCGTCGGTGTCGGCACGCCACGAGCAGCTGATCGAGCTGCACAAGCCGCTGGGCATTGCCCTGCTGGCGCTGGCAATCGTTCGCCTGGCCGTACGCCTGTCTACCCGCCAGCCGCCGCTGCCGGCAGATCTGCCCGCCGTTCAACGCCTGGCGGCAAAGGCTTCGCACTGGTTGTTGTATGGGTTGATGCTCAGCCTGCCGCTGCTCGGCTGGGCCATGCTGTCCGCTGCGGGCGACCCCGTCAGCCTTGGCGCGGGTATTCAATTGCCGCCGCTGCTCGCCCCGGATGCCGCCACCTTCGCGCTGCTGCGCACGGCCCATGGCTACCAGGCGTACCTGTTGTTTTGCACGGTGCTGGTTCACCTGGCGGCGGCGCTGTACCACGGCTTGATCCGCCGTGACGGGGTGCTGCGCAGCATGGCGCGCGGGCGATAGCGGGAAGGGTTGGGGGCCGGGTGCGCCCCCGGCCGTTACCCCTTGCCCGCAGGCAGGAACGACAAGATAGCGCTGCAGTGGTCGCCGAACATGTCCACGATAAACACACCTTCCAGGACGATAAAGGCCACGGGAATCACATAAGGGATTAACAATATCAACACGGTGACAAACCAGTAGATCAGCCGACGGTCCCTGGGATATGCGTAGTAGTCCGGCATGGAGAGCAGCGCGAGGCGATAGTCCACGTTCGTATGGTTTTCGGCGTCTTCGGCAATGCGGGTATAGATATCCGAGTAATCGCGATGAGCGTAGAACAGCTCGTTGGCGTTTGGAACCGTTGTAAAGGCTAAGTAGCCGGAAATTTCCCCTGCCAGGCGCTTTAGTTCTCGGCCGCATTTGTTCAGCAGGTACGTACGTAGCTCGTATTGCGCCACACTCGTAACCGCCGAAAACACCAGCACCGCGGTTGCCAGAAATACTTCCATTGCGTTCAGTATGTGCTCGCTGAACGCCGCGTGGGCCCCAGACAGTTTATGCAGCGGGATAATGATCAAACCAAGGGACAGTAAAACTGTGGCGTAAAAGGAGAACCTCGACATCACATTGATGCGGCTGGCAGCGCGATATCGGCACCTGGAAGTCAGCAGTGCGCGGATGCGCAACTCATCGAGGGGGGTGTCTTCCGGAGCATGCCATGGCCTGCCCAACCAGGTATTGAAGCAATTACTCATGATCTGAACCCTCTGCCGTTAGCGGTTGCGTAAACCAGATCAGTCGATCTAGCCGCCGCTGCCCTTGCCTCGCGGGAGGGATCGGAGCCGGCACAGGTGTGCTGAAAACATCGGTTGATAGTTCATTAAAGCAGAGCGCGAGGCGCGGGGTACCCTCAATACCCGGTCATCTCCAGGTACCCCACGCCCTTGTGGCTGCCGCTGAGCGTGATCGGCCCTTCCCAGTAGGGGATACGCAAATTCATCCAGGCCTTGGGGTTCAGTGCGGCGGCGGTGATGTCTACGCCCTTGCCGGGGATTTTCACTGCCCAACGGGTAGGCATGTCATGGCCTTCGACCCGGGTGGTTTCGCCGGGCACCAGCACAATGTCTTTACTGGCCAGAGGTTCGGTACTGCCATCGGCGTTGATCCAGGTGCCCGTCAGGTAAGGCGCGCCTTCCTTTTGCCGCATGCGGTAGAGCATCACCTGCGCGCCGTTATCCAGATGCACGGAGAACCAGTCCCAGCCGGTCTGGTTGGCCGTGAGCGGCTGGCTACTCCACTCGCGGTCCAGCCAGGCCGAGCCCGACACCTGGTAGGTTTTGTCGTCGATGGTGACGCTGCCCTCGGCCTGAAAGAAGGGCTGGCTGTAGTAATACGACGCTTGCCCTTCCTCGGATTTCTGGCTGAAACCCTGATTGCCTTGCAGCACCAGCGGGCGGCTTGAGGTGAGGTGCAGGCGGTAATTGAAACGAGGGCCTGCCGCCGTCAGCTGCATGCTGGTCAACGGGTCAGGCATGCCCGGTTGGCTGTTCAACGCCCAGTCATCAATCCATGCAGCAAAGGGCTGTAACGCCACCCCTGCCTGGCCCACGCCGCCACGGGCGTACCGCTCGGCGGCGTAGTGCCGGTTGGCGGCAGTCACGGCCGCATGGCCCATCCACAGGTTGCGATTGCTCCAGCCTGTGCTGGCGCCGGCCACGCCCGCCGCGCGGGGGAGGGCGTTGCGGAACAGCGTCCATTGCACGCCCAGTTCCTCGCCTTCGGTGCTGGTGAGGTTGGCCGTGATGTACCACCATTCGATACGAAAGCCATCATGCGGGCCGTGGTCCTGAGGGAACTCGAAGCGTTTGCCTGGGGTAACCTGGGTGTAGCTCGCAGCATCATCGGCCAGGCCCGCGAAGCCTTTTTCGGCCTCGGGCTTGTTGTCGCAGCCGGCGAGTGCCAGCAATGCCCAGGCGCACAGTGCCCATTCAATCTTCATTGGCAAAGGTCCTGAGGAGGTCGGCGGGCTGGGTGCGGAACAGCCGGTACAGCGGCCATGCCGAGGCAAGCAATGTGGCCAGCAATGCCAGCGCCAGCAGCTGCAATACCTGCAGCGGGAAGATCCGCAGCGGCAGGCGCCAGCCGAAGGCCTGAACATTGATCACCGCATCCAGGCACCAGGCCAGTAGCCAGCCCAACGGCACGGCAAGTACCAGCGTGAGCACCGCGAGCAGCCAGGTTTGCGCCAGGTTCAACAGCATCAGCTGGCGCCGTGTAACCCCCAGCGCCCACAGCGGTGCAAGCTGCCCGAGCCGGCTCTGGCTCTGGGTGAGCAGGCTGATGAACAACGCCACGCCGGCTACCCCCAGGGTGAGGCTGTTGAGCGCGGCGGTTGCGGCGAAGGTGCGCTCGAACACCTGCGTGGACCAGGCTTTCAGCTGGCCCTGTTCGATCACATGGCTGTCGTCCAGCGCAAAGTGCGCATGCAGCTGCTCAAGCAGTGGGGCCACTTTCTGCGGGGCGATCCGCAGGTTGAAGCGGTTGGGCATAAGGTCGGGCCAGTGAGCGAGCAAATGGGCCGCATTTACCAGAATGTGCCCCTTGGGGTTGCCGTAGTCTGCGTAAATGCCGACCACCCGCAGCGCCCAGTCGCCTTCAGGGGCGGGCAATGTCACGGTGTCACCGATACCCACCTTGAGCCGCCTCGCCAACTGCTCGCTGAGCATCACTGCCTCGGCGTTCGCCAGTTGCGCCCAGGCATCGCCGCTGGCTGCCTCCAGCAGCGGCCAGTGTTCGCGGTAGTTGGGGTGGTCGATAATGCCGTACAGCTCTGCCGGCCAGCCCTGCAATTGGAGGGACACTTGCCAGTTGGGGAGCACGGCGTCGATGGACGCCTGTTGGTTCAGCCAGCGCTGCATCGGCAACGCTTGAGCCGCATCGGCGGGGTTGATGTACAGCTCGGCGGTGAGGCGTTGTTCCAGCCAGTCGCTGAAGGTTTGCCGAAAGCCGGAGGTCATGCTGCCGGCGCCGATGTTCGCGGCCATGGCCAGCAGCAGCGCCATCAACGCCAGGCTGAGCGCTGGCAATTGCTGTCGGCAGTCGGCCAGAAACCATTGCCCCAGCACCGAACGGCTTCGCCCCAGCAAACCCTTGAGTAGCCCGTTGAGCAATACCGGCAACCCGAGCGCGGCGCCCAGCAACAGGCCCGCCATCAGCACAAACCCCAGGGCCAGGCTGTTACCCCACAACGCAGCCGCCAGTGCCGTTACCATCCCCAGCCCGGCAAGCCAGCCCTGGCGGCGCAGCCAGCGTGCATGTTCTTCATGCCAGGCCTGCGCATTGCCCAATGCCAGCAGGGGCAGGCGGGCGGCGCGCAGCAAGCTGTTGCCCCCGGCCAGAAACGCCCCCAGCAAACTGACCCCCAGGCCGCTCAGCCACCACAACGGGCTGAGGGTGAGCTGCCCCGCGACCTCCGCACCGTACAAACCCCTCAGGCTGGCGGCCACATCGGGCAACAACAGGCTGGCCAACCAGTAGCCGCTGACCACGCCGGCGATGCCACCGAGCAGCGACAAACCACCCAGCTCGAGCGCCAGGCAAAGGATCAACGCCCGCGCGCTCACGCCGCAGGCCCGCAAGTTGCGCAGCAAACCGCGACGCTGCTCCAGGGCCAGGCCGATCGCGGCGTGCACAATGAACAGCCCTACCACGAAGGAGAGGAAACCCAGCGCGTCGAGGTTCAGATGGAAGCTCTCGGTAAGCCGGCTCAGGTCGTTTTCTTCGCCACTCTGCTTGAGCACCAGTTGCCCTGCGGCGTTATCCGGCAAGGGCGGGAGGTGCAGGGCAAAATCCCTGGGCGCCAGCAGGTAGGACACTTGATCCGGCAGGTTCAGTACGTGCTGGGCGAACCCGATGTCCATCAACAGCAGCCCGGGTGCCATATCCGCTTTCGTCCGCAGCGGCGGCAAGGGTTGGCCGGCTTCATTCAAGGGCTGGTCACCTTCACGCAGGCCCAGCGCGTGCAGTGTTTGCGGTGCGATCCAGGTCACCCCCGGCGGGGTGAAGAACTCGACGATCTCCCCAGTATCCAGCGCTTGCCCTGCCAGCGCCGTGCCACTGGGCATCGACACCGGTTCGATCCCCATCAGTTGCAGGCGCTGATCAGGCGTTTCTTTGAGAACGATGCGCCCGCGCAGTACCGGCGACACAGGCCAGCCTGCGCGCCGCAGTGTCACGAACAAGGCTTGCGGCACAGTCACTCCCTTGGCCGGGACCAGGCGGGCTTGTGGCGCACCGCCGATCAACTGGCTGGCCTTGGCGTAGCTGTCCCGGGCCTGACTGTTGAGCGCCTGCACACCGGTCAGCAGGCTCGTGGCCAGCCACAGGCCAGTAAGCACGCTGAAAAATTGCACCGGATGGCGGCGCCAGTGGCTGATCAATGCGCGCAGCGCCCAATAGCACACGCGCATCTCAGCGCCCGTCCCCGGTGGCAAGCCGCCCGTGATGCAGCACCGCCTGCCGCGACAAGCGCCCCGCCACCCGTGGGCTGTGCGTAACCATCAACAGGCTGGTCGGGCTGTCGGCGAGCAGGTCCAGCAGCAGTTGCAGCACGTCGTCACTGGTGGCTTCGTCGAGGTTGCCGGTGGGCTCATCCGCCAGCAGCAGGGCAGGGCGCGAAGCCAACGCCCGACCGATGGCAACGCGTTGTTGTTGCCCGCCGGAAAGCTGCTCCGGGTAACGCTTGAGCAGTGGGCCTAGCCCCAGCCGCTCTACCAGCTGGGCTTGCCACGGGGTATCCAACCGGCCCGCCAGCCGCGCCTGAAACGCCAGGTTGTCCTCCACCCGCAGGCTGCCGATCAGGTTGAACTGCTGGAACACCAGGCCGATTTGCGTACGCCGCCAGTTGGCCAGCTGGGCCTCGCCCATACGGTCCAGCCGCTGGCCGGCGACTTCGATACTGCCGCTGTCCACCTGGTCCAGGCCCGCCACCAGGTGCAGCAGGGTGCTTTTGCCGCTGCCGGATTCGCCCATCAACGCCAGGCTCTCGCCTTGGCTCATCTGTAAATCTGCGCCGCGCAATACGGGCAGCGGGCCCTGGGCGGTAGGGTAGCTTTTGAACACAGCCTGAACATGGAGCATTGGAAGGCGCTCGAGGAATGAAAAAGCTGAGGATAGAGCCTGGCTGCGCTTTCATCGGGAGATGCAGCCCACCTGGTTAACATCAAACCGGCGCAGGCCCATGAGGGTCCACGCCAAGGATGGAAATCGGCTGTTCATCCACATACAAGCCGTCCAGCGCGATCGACACGGTGGTGTGTTCTCCTGCCAAGGTGATCTGGAAATACCGGCCCTGATCATCCGCCTCCCGTGAATGCAGCAGGGTCTTGTCGGTGGCCTTGTCGTAGTCCAGCGCGAGCGTGCGGCCGGTTCCATCGCCCAGGTCGTCGAAGCCCAGGTCCAGGGCGTAGAGGATGTCGCCCTTTTCGTAGTCGGTAATGGTGTCCGAGTAGTCGGCCGTTGCGGTACGGTAGCTTTCCGCGATGCTGTAGAACACGAAGTCGTCGCGCCCTTCGCCGCCGGTCAGGGTATCCGCGCCCTTGCCGCCGGCCATGGAATCGTCGCCAGTGCCGCCAGTGATCCTGTCGTTGCCGGCAAAGCCCAGGATCTCGTCCCGCGCATCACCACCCACGATGGTTTCGGCTTTGTCGGTGCCCACGATTTCCTGATCGTCCCGCGTCAGGGTATTAACCACTTTGTCGCCTGTAGTATTGGCGAAGATCACCGTATCCCGGTTCAGGTCGCCGGCAAGGTTGCCGTTGAAAAACACCTCGAAGTGACTGCCCGCGCTGTCGGTTTCCATTGACTTGAGCGCGGTCTTGTCGCCGGCAGCGTTTACCGACAATTTCAGTGTGCCGTTGAGGCCATTTCCGAAGCCTGTGAAACCCAGAAGAGACAAATCCAGCGTGTCACCGTCCGCTGCGGAAAAGTCTGTGATCAGGTCCCGGCCACCGGTTCCGCCAGGCACGTCGGCTCGCACACTGTCGCCGACACTCCGGAACACAAAGGCATCGGCCCCAATGCCACCTGTGAGGGTATCCCCACCGGCACCTCCGTCGAGGCGCTCATCGGCGCTGCCGCCAACCAGTGTGTCCCTTCCCTCGTAGCCAGCCAGCGTAGCGTCCTGATCGCTCCCGGTAAGTTGGTCGGCATGGGAAGTACCCGCGAGCAGGGTGACAAAGTTGGCATCGCTGAAGGTGTAGTCGTGGCCACCAAACCCCAACTCGAAACGCTGGCCGAGTGCGTTGGCATCGAAACTTTTGAGGTAGGTGGTATTCGTGGTTTCGTTGTACATCACCTTCAGCGTATGGCCGTGGCCGTCGCCGATGCCGGTATAGCCGAGCGCGGTCAGGTCTAGCTTGTCGTGGGTGGTATCGAAGTTGTAAACGGAATCCCAATGAGCGGTTGTGGCGTCCCGGTAACTGTCGGTTACGCTGTTGAACCGCAAGATGTTCACAGCACTGATCGCGTTCAGTCCGTCGCGGCCGCTTCCTCCGATCAGTACCGATACGCTATCGGAGCTGAATCCGCCGTTGAGCTCATCATCCCCCGCACCGCCGTACATCACGTTGCGCACCCCGAACACGTCTACAATAGCGTCGTCCTTGGGGGTGCCGTACCAGTACACGGTGTCTTTGTAGGTAGCCATGGAGCCTCGCTTGATAAAGAGTGGTGGGGTTACAGCCCGGATTGTGAAAGCGCTGCCGGTTAATCCTTGAGGTGCCTTGTAGCATCGAGAAAACACTGGAAAAATCAGCCGCGAACCTGCGGTAGCTACACCAGACACTAGTCCGACGTTCAGCCATGCCGCGCGGTTCGAAAATCCTGGTATCCCTCAATCTCTTCCAGACAAAGCGGCTTGCTTCATTAAGGTCACCATAAACATGGGTATTACTCCGCCACGCCTGTTGGAAGACCAAGCCAGTGAAGGTTCGGCAGCCGACGCATTCGAGCGGTTGCGCCTCGCGCTGGATGCCGCCGCGATTGTCGGTACCTGGATCTGGGATGTTCCTAATGATCGAGTGACTGCGGATGAGCGGTTCTCCAAGACCTTTGGCATCGCGGTGGAGGATTGCCGTCGCGGCCTGCCGCTCAGTGAAATGTTCGTTTCAATTCACCCCGAGGATCTCCCAAGGGTAAAAGCCGCTGTCCAGGAAGCACTGATCAAGCGGGCACCTTACCGGTGCGAGTATCGAATCCGTGGAACAGACCAGACCTACCGCTGGATAGAAGCGCTCGGGCGGGTTGATACCGATGCCCAGGGCGCGCCCACGCTTTTCCCTGGAATACTGCTCGATATCGAAGCCCGCCGCGCGGCTGAAGCGGAACGTGACCGCGCCACGGCCTTACTGCGGATGTTTACCGAGGCGGTTCCAGGCGTGGTGTATGCCAAGGACCGCGAAGGCCGCATGTTGGTGGCCAATCGGGGTACAACCGCATTGATCGGCCGGCCCCCGGAGGAATACCTGGGCAAGACCGACGCCGAATTTCTCGCTGATACCGAGCAGTCCCGGATCATTACCGAGACCGACCAGCGGATCATGTCCACGGGTGTGGCGGAGGTTATCGAAGAACAGGTCAGCCAGCCTGACGGTACGGTGAGCGTATGGTTATCCACCAAGGAGCCCCTGCGCAGCGACACGGGCGAGGTGATAGGGCTTATTGGCTCGTCGGTGGATGTTACCGACCGCAAAAACGCCGAAACGGCTATCCACGAGCTCAATGCCACTCTGGAACAGCGCGTGAAGGAGGCGATCAAGGAACGCGAAGAGGCCCAGGAGGCCTTGCGGCAGTCCCAGAAGATGGAAGCGGTGGGCCAGCTGACGGGGGGCATCGCGCACGACTTCAACAACTTGTTGGGCGGTATTTCCGGTTGCCTCGAGATGATGCAGGCCAAGCTTGCCCAAGGCGAGTTCAAGGAGCTGGATCGTTACGTGAGCGTTGCCCTCGGGGCAGCACAACGAGGGGCCGCCCTCACGCATCGCTTGCTGGCTTTCTCAAGACGGCAAGCCCTGGCCCCCAAGCCGACAAACGTGCATGCCCTGATTACCGGGCTTCAGCCCTTGGTAGAACGCACTGTAGGGCCCTCGATCCAACTGCAGGTTGCGAGCAGCCAGCCCCTTTGGCTGGCCCTGATCGACCCCGGCCAGCTTGAGAATGCGCTGCTGAACCTGTGCATCAACGCGCGGGACGCCATGCCCAATGGCGGGCGCATTTCCATTGGGTGTGATAACGATGTGGTGGACGCCGCCGCTGCCCGGCAACTGGATCTGCCGGAAGGTCAGTACCTTCGAATCAGCGTGAGTGACACCGGTATCGGTATGCCTGCTTCGCTCATCGACAAGGCGTTCGAGCCCTTTTTCACCACCAAGCCAATGGGCAAGGGCACCGGCCTGGGGCTTTCGATGGTGTATGGCTTCGCCCGCCAGTCCGGGGGCCAGGCGCGTATCACGTCCACGCCAGGCCGCGGGACCACCGTAGCGTTGTATCTGCCGCGCTTCGAGGGTGAGTTGGAACCAGCGCAACCGCTCAAAAGCGGCGAGCCATTCCTCCCCGCCAGTCAGGCCCTCACCGTGCTGATCGTCGAAGACGATGCGGCGCTTCGCATGCTCCTGGCCGAGGTGGTTCATGGCCTTGGCTATGCCGCTATCGAGGCCACGGACAGCGTAGCGGGGATGCGCATTCTTGAATCTGATGTGCCGATCGACCTGCTCATCTCCGATATCGGCCTTCCGGGCGGGCGCAATGGCCTGGAGATGGTCGCTCACTCGCGGGAAAAGCGCCCTGAACTCAAGGTGCTGTTCATTACCGGCTATGCCGACGACGTCACCGGGCATATCGGCCGGCTGGAGAAGAACATGCGGCTGATGGTCAAGCCCTTCGGCCTGGATGCCTTGCGCGACCGCTTGAAGGAACTGTTCAAAGCCTGAGGGGTAACCTGGCGTAGCGCTCGGCCATGGCTAAGATCAAGGTTCTACCTCACCGCAGGGCTGAACCATGGCAACCACTTACAGCGCCCCCGGCAGCATGATCGTTGACATTGCCGGGCACACCGATAACGCACAGGGCGTGGCTGTACTGGCTGACGGCAGCCTGCTGATCGCCGGCTTCAGCCAGTACAGCGACGACCTGGACGACGGCCGGGATTTCTCCCTCGTGAAGCTGCTGGCCGATGGCGCTGTGGACACCACTTACGGCCATGCCGGTCGGCTGGTTATCCACAAGCAGATCCCGCTGGAAAAGGACTACAGCCTGGACGTGCAAGCGGACGGCGGCGTTGTTACAGCGCACGAAGGCCACGACGCTACTCCGATCGTTCAACGTTGGGGGGCGGACGGCAAGGCCGATGCGGTGTTCGACGCCAACGCCCAGGCCAGCTTGCCCGTGGGGTTCGGTGAAACACCTTTGGTGGAAGCTCAGGAGGGCGGAGGCCTGTTGGTAGGGGCGGTGGAGGGCGACACCCTGGCCGTGGCCCAGTTGAACGCCGACGGTACCCGGGACACGAGCTTCGGCACGAACGGCCTGCTCACGCTTCAGGCTAACGGTACCTTTCTGTTTCTGGAAAACATCGTCACCCTGGCCGATGGCAGTGTGCTGGTCCAGGGCGCCTTGCACGGGCAGAACAGCCTGACCCACTACACCGCCAGCGGGGAACTGGACACGGCATTCGGCGATAACGGGGCTGTGGCGCTGACCGACCTCGCCAGCTACCGCGCTGACGTGGCCGTGCAGGCTAACGGCAAGATTGTGATCGCCAGCACCAGCGCGTTCGACGACTTTGCCGTGCTGCGCCTGAACGCCGACGGCAGCACGGACGCCAGCTTTGGAAACGACGGCCTGGCGAGCATCGACCTTCCTGGCGATTATGCACAGGCCAGCGGCATCGCCGTGTTGGATAACGGCCAGCTGTTGCTCACCGGGGATGCCTACGCCAATGGCGGCAGCGATTTCGCCACGGTTCGGCTGAATGCCGATGGCAGTCTGGATACCACTTTCGGCAGTGCCGACGGCAGCACCAGGCTTGTGGGCTCATCTGGAATCGATGTGTTGCAAGGCTTGGGCAGCGACGAGATTCTGCGCGGGTTGGCCGGGGATGATGTGCTGCAGGGCAACCTGGGCCGAGACCTGCTGTCCGGTGGGGCAGGGGCCGATGTGTTCCGCTACGCCAGCGTGGCCGACAGTTTCCGCACCACAACCGGCAACAGCAGCGACCGCATCCTCGATTTCGATGCCAGCCAGGACCGGATTGATCTCAGCGCTCTGGGGTTCACCGGCTTCGGCGATGGGTATGACGGCACTGTCGCGATCCGTACCAACGCGGATGACAGCCGCACTTACCTGAAAAGCTTCGAGGCCGACGCCGAAGGCCACCGCTTCGAACTCACGCTCAACGGGGATGTGTCAGGCGCGCTAACCGCAAGCAATGTGCTGTTCGCGCCGTCGGCGGCTGCGCCCATGGCGGAGGTTGAAGTGTCGTTGCTCGGCGCGGTGGCGCCGGACACTCATACGTCAATCAGCTGATCCACCGCTTGTATATCAGCCCCGCCTGTCGGCCATCCGGCACTTGGGCCCGCGAGCGCCGCTCCGATTGATAAGCGCAGATGCACTGCGTGTAACTCAAAAGGAGCGTCGTTATGGCGATCGAGCACAACACACCCGATACGGGTGAGGGCCACGATTCTGGCCTTGAGCAAGCCGATTCCGAGCCCAAGCAAGGAACGGGCGAACGCCTGGAGGATTGGAACCCGCCGCCCGGCAACCCGGGCTCGGATCAGGATGCCCAGACCGACCGGGATAACGGTGGCGCCAAAAGCGAATAACCGCCCGTACCTCCGGCAGCCTATTGCGCGGCTTGGAGTTGCCGCCGCGCCTGCCGTTGATAACCCCATGCACCGGCAACAAACACCAGCGCCAGGCCGCTGAGCGCGAGAGGCACCCCCTGTGGCCCGGCGCTCATCAAGGCGCCGCTGCCCAGTGGCCCCAACAGGCTGCCCAGCCCCCAGATCAGGCCGGCACTGGCGTTGGCGGTCACCAGCTCCGGCCCTTGAAAGCGCTCGCCAATCAGCGTGATGGCCAGGGTGTAGATCCCTCCGGCCACAGCGCCCAGTAGCAACAGCGCCGGCCATAGCCAGTTGCCGCTGCCCATCAGCCACGGCAGGCCCGCGCCGAGGCCAAGCACCAGCAGGCCGCACCCCAGGTACAGCCCGCCGCGTTCACAACGGTCAGACAGCCAGCCCAGCGGCAACTGAAAGGCCGCGTCTCCGGCAAGGATCACGCTGCTCATCAACGCCGCCACCGCCAGGCTATGCCCGAGCCCCGCTGCGTACACCGGAAACATCGACAGCACTACGCTATCGAAGAAGCTGAAAAACAGCACACCCATGCACAGCGCGGGCGCTACGCGCACGAACCCCAGCACCGAGAAGCCCCCCGCCTTCTGCTCGTGTACCGCTGCGCTGGCGGGCATGATGAATGCAACCAGGCCCAGGGCCACGGCCAGGCTTGCCAGTACCAGCGCATTCACCCAAGGGCCGTCCGCACCCAGCCACGCCACGGTCGCCGGGCCCAGCATCTGGAACGCGGTGAAACTGGTCGCGTACAGCGCCACCACCCGGCCACGCACGTTATCGGCGCTGATTTCGTTCACCCAGGCTTCGCCGAGAATGATCACCACGCCCATCCCGATGCCCATGCCCAGCCGCGCCGCCGCCAGCCACCATGGCCAGTTCGCCAATGGGTCGATGGCCGCCACGCTGGCCGCGCACAAGCCCAGTGCGAGGAGGTAGATACCACGCCGGCTCAGCCGCCGGCACAAGCCATCGACCATGAACGCCGAGATCATCATCCCCACCGCCGGCATTGCCGCCAGCAAGCCGATGGCAAGCGACGGCGCCTGCGCCTGATACATGCGCAACGCCACCACCGGCAAGGTTGCGCCCATCCCCAGCCCCACCACGGACACGGCGAGGATCAAAACACCCAATACAGTTTTATTGCGGTTCATGCGGTTCCCACACGGCAAGCGAACGAATACCGGCGCAGGGTGCGCCAGCCGAAGATCGACGCTAAAGGGCGGGCGGGGAGAAGGTGAACGCGAACAGCACGCTACGGCGCCGGCTGAGGCCGGCATCGTTGTGCCAAACACGGAAGGCGAGAAGCTCGATAGAAGGCATGGCGCGCTAAGGGGCCAGGGCCCATTGGACAAAGGGCGAGCAGTGTAGCCTTTGGGGGGGGGCGGGGCAATTATTCGCGAGCTCCGCCTACGGCTGCGCCGGATGGCCGGCCCCCCGTCTTGTATGGTAGTACTTGAAGGGAGGAGGAGGGACAACGCCCGATTCTGACTGTTAGCCGCAGTACAGACCGTGGGAGATATCGCCCCTCCTCCTTTCACCCAAGCGCCGATAGAGAATGCTTTGGCTCGACCAACGATAGGAACAAGCTTGCGCCTCTGGGTGGCCCTTCAAGTGCTTCAGACCATATCCCGGAGATAAGCTCATGGCAATGCGCGCTTGCGTCTTACAACCGATCGTGGGCGTCGATGTCGCCAAGGCCGAACTGGTGATCTATCACGCTGCCGAAGAACAGCTCGTCACCATCCCCAATACCAAGGCCGCCATCAAGAAATGGCTCAAGGCGTTGCCAGCCAATGTGGCAGTCGCCATTGAAGCCACCAACATTTACCACCTTGAATTCTGCGACCTGGCACACGAATCGGGCTGCACTATTTACATGGTCGGCGGGTATGAACTCAGCCATTACCGTAAAGGGGTGGGTGTCCGTGCCAAAACCGACCCGCTGGACGCTCGGCTGTTGGCGCGCTACCTCAAGAACGAGGGCGATGACCTGCATCCCTGGGTGCCACCTACGCCGCTTTACCGCAGGCTGCTCAGCCTGTTTCGCCGGCGCGCCGCGTTGGTTGCCGCGCGAGTCGCCCTGGTACAGAGCTGGTCGAACGAGCCCCTGCTGAAAGCCGCGTTCGCAAGCCATGTGAAAGCGATGTTGAAGCTCGAAGCGCTGGTTGAGAAAACCATCAAGGACCTCCTCACGGAGGTCGGCTTGCTTGGTCAAATAAAACGCTGCATGAAAGTGGAAGGCATCGGGTTTCTGACTGCCGCCCGCCTGATGGCCAGCTTTCAGCGAGGCCACTTCAGAAGTTCTGATGCGTTCATCGCGTTTCTGGGAATCGACCTGCGTGTTTCGAGCTCCGGCCAGAAGGATGGCCGCCGCTCGTTAAGCAAGCGCGGCGACTCGGAAGTCCGCCGGTTGCTGCATAACGCGGCCATGGCAGCGAGCCGCACTGGCGCCTGGAAGGCCTGGTACGAAGCACGCAAGGCTCGAGGCTTCAGCACAACCGCAGCATTGGTGATGTTGGCGCGCAAGCTTGCCCGGGTAGTGTTCGCTTTGCTCAAGGACCAGAGTGAGTACCAGGCCAAAGCGGTGTAAAGGGTGAGGTAAGCCGCAAAGGGAATGAGCTCGGCGGTGCGCCAATTCACAGGCTTCGCCGGACGGCCGGCCCCCAGCTCCCACAGGGGCCGCGCTTGCCTTGCTGATAGGCCTGCCTTTGCCTTGGCGGGCGCAAGTGTGACCATGCGCGCGATATCGAAGTCGCCAGCGCGGGTGGAGCCTTGCGCCTGGATGGCAGGGACTTGCCGTTTGAAGCCCGGTTCATTCGAAGACAAGAGCTGCAAAAAACCTAGGCATCAACCATAGAATCTCCCACAAGGGCGGTGCGGTGAGTTCCCCCTGTGGGAAGCAACTGTCTGAGCTGTTTTTCTCAAGCGCCTTCTGCCAAGGTGTAATGGCACGCCGTCACTGGCTTTTGAAGGCTGGCGCGGCCTTGCGCCATGGTGCGTACGGCGTCCACACCGTGCCGGTGGCCAGGCCGTTATCGCCAACTAGAAACCCCGGCATGTTTGCCAGGTTTATTCCCAGGCAAGCTTTTTGAAGGTTGGCCACAAGTTGAGGGTTCTGCTTGAAAGCCTCTTTCCGAGTTTCAGTGGCCGTGATCTTTGCAGTGCACGCGAGCACTCGCCCTTCGCGGTCAGCTACATAGCGAAAGCCCGCTTCACCGACGCTTCCGAACGCCACCCGGGAGATGCCGTTGTCCCAGAAATACTGATTCTGGGTAAACATCGGGAACACCACGGCTTCAAGGTAGGCGCGTTGTGTGGGATTACGGTCCGGGTCCATCTGTACGTTCACCGGGGCGCGAAGCCTGGACTTCCCGTCTGCGCTGAAGGCCTCGGGGGGCAAAAGGGGCAGTACCGCGGACCAACAGGCTTGCTCGGCTACTGTAACCAGCCCGGGCGCGCCTTTTATCGATTTGCCCTTACAGCTCAGTAAACGGTTATCGCGGTCAATGACGAGGTCCAGGGCAACGGTGCCGTTGAGCCAGCCCTTGTTGGCCGCCAGCGTAAGTGGGCCCAAGGCTCCGCTGACTCCCTTCTGGATATCCGATACCTGCGCGGCACTCAGGGGGCCTGTGGGCGCGGTGGAGCAGCCTGATAGTACGGCAATGAAAGCACCCAGCACGCCAGCGGTGCCGAGGTGGAGCGAACGAACGGTGCGCATTGAAACCTCCTTGGAAAATGCCGCGCAATTTTAGGGACGCGCGGCATTCACACTCAAGGCGCTTTTACCTGTCGACCGGAAATCTTTCATCGAGCCTAGCCCGAGACCGAATGCCCGAGCGCATCACAGCCCCAGCTCAGACAACCCCGGATGGTCATCCGGCCGGCGCCCGAGGGGCCAGCGGAATTTGCGCTCCGCCTCGGTGATGGGCAGGTCATTGATGCAGGCGAAGCGGTGGGCCATCAGGCCGTTGTCGGCGAATTCCCAGTTCTCGTTGCCATAGGAGCGGAACCAGTTGCCGGAGTCGTCATGCCATTCGTAGGCATAGCGCACGGCGATGCGGTTGTCGGTGAAGGCCCACAGTTCCTTGATCAGCCGGTACTCCAGCTCCTTGTTCCATTTGCGTCGCAGAAAGGCCTCGGCTTCGGCACGGCTGGTGGCGAATTCCGCGCGGTTGCGCCAACGGGTATCGGGGGTATACGCCAGCGCGACTTTGCCGGCGTCGCGGCTGTTCCAGCCATCCTCGGCCAGGCGCACCTTGAGGATGGCGGTGTCGCGGGTGAACGGCGGCAGCGGTGGGCGGGTTTCGGTGTCGGCCATCGGGGGCTCCTTGTCAGCGTGTTTTATAGATCCAGCACCAGCGGTTCTCCATTGCCTTGGGCCGGCACGGCGCAGCAGATCAGCACCTGATCGGCAGGCGGCATCTGCGCTGGCGGGGTAGGGTAGTTCACTTCACCACTGATCAACCGCGTGCTGCACGTGCCGCACGAGCCGCCGCGGCAGCTGAACTCAGGGTTGAGCCCGCGGCTTTCGGCCAGCTCCAGCAAGGTACCCCCGCCAGGTATCCAGCGAGCTTCGGCGGCAGAGGCTTTGAACTGCACCGGTACCGGGCTGGTAGCCGCCGGTGGTTGGGCCAGCGTGGGTGGAGGCTCGGTTGCCGAGCGGCGCAGCGCCGAAGGGCCAAAGGCTTCCGCATGAATGCGCAGGTCCTGGATGTTGAGGCTGCGCAGGCCGTCGTACATCGCTTGTAAAAAGCCTGCGGGGCCGCACAGGTAGAAGTCGTAGTCATCCAGCGGCAACCGTGCCTTTACCTGTGTGAATTCCAGCCGCCCGGCCAATTGGTAGTCCCGGTCCAGCACGGCCAATTCACCCGGGCTGCTCAATATGCGATGGATGTGCAACTGGCCGGCCGAGCCGAGTTGAAGCGCCGCGAGTTCCTCCCGGAAGGGCAGCTCATCGAGGCTGCGGGCGCTCTGGAACAAGTGTACGGGGCGGGCACTCTGCCGCTGTTGATTGTGCGCCACCAGTGCCTTGGCCATGGCGATCATGGGCGTGATACCCACCCCCGCGCCTAGCAGCACCACCGGCCGGTCGCTGTCGACCAGCGTAAAGCCGCCCACCGGGGAGCGTACCTCCAGCCGATCGCCCACTTGCACTCGATCATGCAGATGGCTCGACGCCGGGCCTTGCCGTTTGATGCTGATGCGGATGTGTTCCTCACCGGGCGCGCTGGAAATGCTGTAGGTCCGGATCAAGGCGCCCTGGTTGGTATGGATGCGCATGGGCAGGTGCTGGCCCGGGGCGAAGGGAACAGCTGTACCGCCGGGCGGTGTCAGGTAGATCGAGCGGATGTCGCTGCTTTCCTGTTCCACTCGTGCTACCTGCCACTGTTGCCATTGCCCACGCTGTGCCTGCTGCTGTGCGCGCTCTTCCGTTTCCGCCCAGGTGCCGGTGGCCAGGCTGGTGGGGGCGTAGTCATGAAACAGCCAGCGCAGGTTGATCGCCGCTGGCCGCACAACCACCTGCTCCACCTCGACCGTCCACAGCCGCTCGGCGCCTTCGAACGCCAGGGTCAGCGGGCTGTCCAGCAGCAACTCGGTGCGACCGCTCAGTTGCAGGAGGTCGCCGCTGGCGAAGTCGATGAACAATAGCCCTGCCACCGGGTTTGCCTGCAGGTTACCCAAGGTGTTGAAGAACAGGTTGCCCGCGTAGTCCGGCACTGTCAGGCGATTGCCGTCTACCTTGATAAACCCGGCGCGCCCGCCACGGTGAGACACGTCCACAGCGCGGCTGCGATCCTCATTCTCCACATAGCTGGCGACGAAGAACGTGTCGGCTGCTCGGATCAACGCGCGGGTCTGGTCGTTGAGGGCAACAGCGTGTACCGCCTGTGGCCTGTCGCTGATCGCCCCGGCAACCCGGCTGTAGGCCCGTTCCTGAATGTATTTGGGGCAGTTGCCGTAGGATTGCTCCACCGCCACCTGCAGCCCGGCGGCCGAAGCGTGCTGGATGCTCCCGTTTACCCGGTTGCGTCGGCGGCTGTGCAGTTCGATGCCCAGCATGCCAATGGCCTGGCCGGCTTGCAGGCCGGGGGTGGCGGGGTCTTGCGGGTCCAGCTCGGTAGCCAGGTTCAAGTGGTGTGGGTCGGCGCTGGTGATAAATCCTTCCGGCCCCTCTAGCAAGGTGGCCCACGGGCGCCGGTTGGCGTCCACAGCGCCCACCACCATAAAGGGCAGTTGCTGATAAAAGGCCCTGTGTTGGTCGGGCATGTAGTCCCGGATGACCCGGCGGCCGAGTTCTTCCATCCGTTCGGATGCATTGAACGTCTGCTGAAGCTGTTTCTCGCCGGCATGCCAGGGCGATGCTGGTGGTTGGCGCAGTGTGTCCATGGCTCACCTCCTTGAACAGGTTGCCGGCGGCCCCGGCGGTCAGGCGTTCGTACTCAAGCGGCCAGCAAGCCCGCGGCAGTGGGCGCCATGGGCACAAAGCCGGGAAGGGCTTCGATGCGCGCCAGCCACGCCCGTACATTCGGGTAAGGTTCCAATGACACATTGCCTTCAGGGGCGTGGGCGATGTAACTGTAGTTGGCGACATCGGCGATGGTGGGTTCAGCGCCGGCCAGGAAGGGGCGGTCAGCCAATTCGCTGTCCATCAACTTGAGCAGGGTATGGGCGCGGGCAATCACTTCGTCGGCATTGAAGGCCGCGCCGAACACGGTAATCAAGCGTGCCGCCGCGGGGCCGTACGCCACCTGGCCGGCCGCCACCGACAGCCAGCGCTGAATCCGCGCTTCGGCGAGCGCGTCCTCGGGTTGCCAGCTGCCGCTGCCGTAGGTTTTCGCCAGGTACACCAGGATCGCGTTGGAGTCGGCGAGCAAGGTGCCGTTGTCATCAATCACCGGCACTTGCCCGAAGGGGTTGATCGCCAGAAACGCTGGCTGCTTATGCTCGCCGCGGGCCAGGTCCACGTCTACCAGGTCTGTGGGCACGTTGAGCAATGACAGCAGCAATTGCACGCGGTGGGCATGGCCGGAAAGCGAGTGGCGGTACAGTTTCACTGGGTTTGGCATGCTCGTGGCTCCGTAGGGTAGGGAAGGGCTGGCAGCGCACTGGCAAGCCCGGCTGGGCGGCTACGCTGGTGCAGCCATGCTGCGCCTATCCCTGCCCCGGCAGAATCACCACGGTTGGCAATCCATAAGTCCACTTTGCGGAATAATCACCCGCCGGGGCTGTTCTGCCTCAGCCCGAAAACGCTGGGTGGGCGCGCAGCAACGGGGTGGCGAAGTCGATGAAGGTGCGCACCCGGGCTTCGGCGCGGCGGCCGTGGCGGTAGATCAGCTGAGCGGGCACGCCCATGCCCGGATAGCCCGTAAGCACCTGAACCAGCTCGCCGCTGCGCAGCTCTTCGTGAGCCTCGTAGCTAAGGCAGCGCACCAAGCCTGCGCCCAGGGTGGCGGCACGGATGGCCCCCCGCTGGGTAGTGCAGCTCAATACGTGAGCGGGTTTGGCCGCGCGGCTGGTGCACCTCGAGGAAAAACGCCACTGCGCGTCGTAGCCCGCTGAGGTAACTATTGCCGCGCGATGGGCTTTCAAATCCTCGGGCGTAGCAGGGTGCCCCCACCGGGCGAGGTAGGCAGGCGCGGCACATACGATAGGCCGAACCTCACCCAACGGGATGGCAAACTCGGAAGAATCAGGCAAGTGGCCTACCACGATGGCCACGTCGATGCCGTCTTTGAGTAGCCGGGGCAGCCCCTCGCTGGCCTGGATCGCCAGGCCCACCCCGGGGAAGGCCTCCAGATAGGCGACGGCGATGGGCGTGAACACCTGCAGGTCAATCAGCAGTGGCAAAGCGACAGTCAATTGGCCCTCTGGCCGGGCGTGGATACCCGCCGCGGAGCGTTCCGCGATCTCGGTTTGCGCCAGGATCTGCCGGCAACTCTGCGCGAACTGCTCGCCTGCGGGGGTCAGGCTTACCCCACGCGGCCCGCGTAGCAACAGGGTGTTTTGCAGGCGTGCTTCAAGCGCGGCGACACTGCGCGCCACGGTGGCGAGCGATAGCTCCAGTTGCCGGGCCGCAGCCGCGAGGCTACTGCCCCGGGCCACGGCATCGAACACCTGCAGCTCGCGATAACGGCCCATGGCTCAGGCCGCCGGCACTGTGTGCAAGGCCGCGTCGGCCAGCAGCCGGCGGGTGCAATGGTCCACGAAGGTACGCACCTTGGCGAGCAGGGGCCGGTCACCGTGAAAAAGAATGTGCACAGGCAGCGCCGCTGTCTGGAACGGTTCAAGCACGATCTCCAGCTCGCCGTTTCTCACAGATTCCGCCACCTGATAGGAGAGCACCCGGGTGAGCCCCCAGCCCAGGCGCGCCGCATTGATGGCCGCCTGGTTGGAGCTTACCAGCAGGCGCGGCTCTGGGCGCAGGGCCAGGGCACGGCCGTTGTCCATGAACTGCCACTCCGTCAGCAGGTTACTGGCCGATGACATCACAATCGGCAGCGCCAGCACCTCCTCGGGTAGCTGCGGCCGGCCCACCCGGTCGAGAAACGCCGGCGCGGCGCACACCACCGGGCGAATTTCACCTACCTTGATCGCCTGCAAACCCGTGTCGGCCAGCCGCCCGATGCGCACCGCCACGTCGATGCCTTCGTCCACCACGTTCACCAGCCGGTCGAGCAACAATGCATTGATCGTCACCTCCGGATGCTGGGCCAGATACTCGGTGATCAGGGGTACAAGAAACAACTCGCCGAACATCACCGGCGCCGTCACGGTGAGGTTGCCCCGGGCGCGAATGCGGCTGCCGGTGGCCAGCTCTTCGGCTTCTTCAAGATCCAGCAGGATGCGCTTGCAGTCTTCCACATAGCGCCGCCCGGCCTCGGTCAAGCGCAAACCGCGCGTGTTGCGTGCCAGCAGCAGGGTACCCAGCCGATTTTCCAGGCCGGCAATCACCCGGGTCACGCTGGGCGGTGACATGCCCACCAAGCGGGCCCCGGCGGCGAAGCTCTCCGCTTCCACCACCGCCAGCAGCACTTTCATTTCCTGGAATCTGTCCACGCGCAGTACCGGTTGGCTGAGGGGAACGCTCTCAGCGTAGCGGTTAAGGGCAGGGCAGGGAAATCGAAGGCGGGTAAGCGTGTAACCGTTTCGATTGCCTCTGCCGGCGCCTTGCCTATTTGCCCTGAAGGCGGTCTGCGTCAACGATCGCCTGGGCAAAGGCCTGCGGCGCTTCCTGTGGCAGGTTGTGGCCCACGCCGCCTTCGATCAGCCGGTACTGGTAGCTGCCGGTGTAGCGCTTGGCATAGGCCTCGGCGGGTGGATGCGGCGCGCCGTTGGCATCGCCCTCGAGGGCTATCGTGGGCACGCTGATGGAGGGGAAAGCAGCGAGTTTTTTCTCGAGTGGGGCGTAACGGGCTTCACCTTTTTCAAGGCCCAAACGCCACCGGTAGTTATAGACCGTGACGGCCACATGGTCGGGGTTTTGCAACGCCGCCGCGCTGCGATCGTAGGTGGCGTCGTTGAAATTCCAGCGTGGCGAGGCGGTCTTCCAGATGAGTTTGGCGAAGTCATGGGTGTTCTGTGCATAGCCCTGGCGGCCGCGCTCCGTCGCAAAGTAAAACTGATACCACCATTGCAGCTCGGCCGCCGGGGGCAGCGGTGCCTTGCCTGCTTGCTGGCTACCGATCAGATATCCGCTTACCGCCACCAGCGCTTTCACCCGCTCTGGCCATAGCGCGGCCACGATATCGGCGGTGCGCGCGCCCCAGTCATAGCCGCCGAGCACCGCGCGCTGGACATGCAGGGCATCCATGAAGTCGATCAAGTCAGTGGCCAGGGCAGCCGGCTCGCCATTGCGCAGCGTTTTGGCCGAGAGGAAGCGGGTGTCGCCATAACCGCGGGCATAGGGTACCAGTACACGGTAACCCTTCGCCGCCAATGCCGGCGCCACGTCGGCGTAACTGTGAATGTCGTAGGGCCAGCCATGCAGCAGGATCACAGTCGGGCCATCGGCAGGGCCAACCTCGGCATAGGCTACATTCAGCAACCCGGCCTTTACATGCTTGAGCGGGCCCAGGTCGGTATGGCTGCCCACGGTAACGGGCGCAATCGGGTTCGAATCGGCCTCGCTGGCCAGGGCATTGTTCTGCAGCCCCGCTTGAAGCATGGCGGCAGCCATTACAGCTACGGCAGTCAGGTGGCGGCGAAGCCTACGGGTGCATGTGTGCATGATGGAGTTCCTCTGGGTTCCAGCCGCCCTGTGGCACGCCGGATAAGGGAGTGGGCACGTTTTATCGAGCAGCGGACGCGCGCTCGGCCAGCAACCTCTGGATTGCCTTTTCCTGGGTGTCGTAAGCCCCTTCTCCGAAGTGGCTGTAGCGCACCTGGCCATTGGCGTCGACGAGGTAATGGGCGGGCCAGTACTGGTTGCCGAAGCTTTTCCACACTGCGTAGTCGTTATCCACAGCAACCGGGTAGGTGATCCCCAGCTGCGCCACCTGTTGCCGTACATTGGCCAGGATCCGCTCGAACGGGTACTCCGGGGTATGCACACCGATCACCACCAGGCCGTCCTTGCTGTAGCGCTCGGCCCATTGCTTCACATAGGGCAGGGTGTGCTGGCAGTTGATGCAGTCGTAGGTCCAGAAGTCCACCAGCACCACTTTTCCACGCAGCGCTTCTGGGGTGAGTTCTGGCGAGTTCAGCCATTGCACCGCGCCGGCCAACGACGGCATCTGGCCCATCAGCGCCAGGTCCGGCTCGTTCGCCGCCATGGCGGCATTTGTGAACCGATCCACAACAGCCGAGACGCTGCGCAGCACACCGTGCTCGATGCGGTCAGAAAAGGCTGAAGAGGTGCCTGCCAGCACCGCTCCCGTGCCGCCGCCGGCAATCCCGAGCGCCGCCAGCAACACCAGGCACCCCACGCCTCGGCGCACCCACCCCATCACAGGAAGGGAAAACCGCAGGTGCCGCGCCATGCGCTTGCCGGCCAGCATCACAAGGCCCAGCGACACCGCACTACCCACCCCATAGGCCAGCAGCAAAGCACTGGTTTGAGCGTTGGGGCCGCCGAGCATGGCGCCACTGAGGATGATCCCCAGAATAGGCCCGGCACAGGGCGCCCATAGCAGGCCGGTGGCCACGCCGATCAACACCGACGTGAAGGGGCTGGCCGATAAAGATGCCGCCGGGGCCAGCCGGTTGCCCAGCGCCACGAACGGCTTCGCCAGCCAGGTGCCAAGCCGGGGGGCGAGCAGCGACAGCGCGAATACGACCATCACCGCCAGGGCGATGTGGCGCCCGGCGGCATTGGCCCGCACCACCCAGTTGCTGCCGACCACCGCCAGGCTCGACACCGCGGCGAAGGTAAGCACCAGGCCGCTCAAGGTGAACACGATGGAAGCGCGGCTCTGGTGCAGCCGGGCGAAGAGGAACGGCACAACCGGCAGAATGCAGGGGCTGAGGATGGTCAACATCCCGCCCAGGAAAGCAATGATGAACATGGCGTTCTCCAACTTTGGTGAAAGCAGGGGCCGCCATGGCAATGCTGGGGCGGCGCTTCATGGCCTCGTACTTATTGCTGGTTGGTGCAGCCCGGGGTGCCGCCCAGGTAATCGAGCACATGCTGCTGGCCTTGGGAATCCTCATAGGCCATGTGATAGGTGGTCACGCCGCAAGCGGGGCCGTCGTCCACGGTCACCGAATTCACGTGCTTGATATCCACGTGGGTGCCGTAGTGGTAGCTCTGGTGAGGGGTTTGGGTGTCGGCGTGGGCCATGACCGCGCCAAGCGACAGGGCGACGGTGAACAGCGAGGTAGCGAAGGCTTTAATGTTCATTGAGTGTTTCTCCGAGAGTGATGAGGTAGCCGTTCAAGCCTCGTTGCGGCTTGTTGAGCACATTTCACTCCCCGGAGGTATCTCGCTTGTGTCCGCTGCGGCCCTTTAATGTTGCGCCGAGTATCTGCCCGGCAGGCTGATACATAACGCTACAAAGCGAGCTGTCAGCCCACAGCGCTGCCGGTAGACTGCCAGCACCCCACGACTGCAAGGGCCCGGTGATGGACGCCAAGGTTGATCACGTTCTGATCGTCGATGACGACAGAGAGATTAGAGAGCTGGTAGGCAACTACCTGAAGAAGAACGGCCTGCGCACCACCCTGGCGGCCGACGGGCGCCAGATGCGCGCGTTTCTGGAAACCGCGCAGGTCGACCTCATCGTGCTCGACATCATGATGCCCGGTGACGATGGCCTGGTGCTGTGCCGGGAATTGCGCGCCGGCAAACACCGCGCCACGCCGGTGTTGATGCTCACCGCCCGGGACGACGAAACCGACCGGATCATCGGCCTGGAAATGGGCGCCGACGACTACCTGGTGAAGCCGTTCGCGGCCCGTGAGCTGCTGGCGCGGATCAACGCGGTGCTGCGCCGCACGCGGATGCTGCCGCCCAACCTGGTGGTGAGCGAGCAGGCGCGGCTGCTCAGCTTCGGCGACTGGCGGCTCGATACCACGGCCAGGCACCTGCTCGATGCGCAGGGCACCGTGGTTGCCTTGAGCGGGGCGGAGTACCGCATGCTGCGGGTGTTCCTGGATCATCCGCAGCGCGTGCTCAGCCGCGAGCAACTGCTCAACCTTACCCAGGGCCGCGAAGCCGACCTCTTCGACCGCTCCATTGACCTGTTGGTCAGCCGCCTGCGCCAGCGCCTGCTCGACGACGCCCGGCAACCGGCGTACATCAAGACCGTTCGCAACGAAGGGTATGTGTTCAGTTTTCCGGTGCAGTTACTGGAGAACCCATCGTGAGGCGTTGGGTGCCATGGCCACGCACGCTGGCGGCCCGGCTGTCGCTGATTTTCCTGACCAGCCTGCTGTTGGCCCAGGGGCTGTCCTTC
This sequence comes from Pseudomonas sp. 3MAES_34.3B, assembly GCF_058145875.1. Classification (NCBI taxonomy): domain Bacteria; kingdom Pseudomonadati; phylum Pseudomonadota; class Gammaproteobacteria; order Pseudomonadales; family Pseudomonadaceae; genus Pseudomonas; species Pseudomonas sp. 3MAES_34.3B. The sequence goes on from NZ_CM176960.1 coordinate 1,666,941, forward strand.
GCGCTACAAACCTACGAGCGCTACAACAGCGCCAGGTCCTTGATGCTCAGCAACTTCGAGCATGACATCGACACCTCGGTCGCGATTCTGGACCGGCTGCCGGCGGCCGAACGCGCCAGCTGGCTATCGCGGCTGGAGCGCTCCAATTACCGCTACCAGTTGGGCGCGGGGCAGGCGGGCACGCCGATGGGCGCTGATGACGAACCTATGTCGGTGAAGTCGATCAAGGCAACGGTGGGCGCGCGCTACCCGGTGGCCTTCGAAACGATCGAGGACTCACCCCCGCATTACCAGGCCCACCTGCGATTGAGCGATGGCGAGCCGCTGACCATCGACGTGCGGCCGTCCATCATGCCGCTGTCGCCTTGGTTGCCCTTGTTGCTGGCCGCGCAGTTGGCCCTGCTGGTGGCGGGTACCTGGCTGGCCGTGCGCACCGCGATCCGCCCCCTTACACGCTTGGCCCAGGCCGCGGAAAGCCTGGACCCGAACCAGCCTGCGGCGCCTCTGGAGGAGCGTGGCCCCACGGAAGTGGCACATGCCGCCATGGCCTTCAACGCCATGCAGCGCCGGATCGCGGCCTATGTGAAAGAGCGGGTACAGCTGCTCGCTGCGATCTCCCATGACCTGCAAACGCCCATCACCCGGATGAAACTGCGGGTGGAGTTCATGGACGACAGCGTCGAAAAGGACAAGCTCTGGAGCGACCTCACCGAAATTCAGCACCTGGTGAAGGAAGGCGTGGCCTTCGCCCGTAGTACCGAGCCCTCCCGCGAGCCCGCCATCCGCCTGCAGCTCAATGCGTTCCTCGAAAGCCTGGTATTTGATTACCTCGATACCGGTAAGGCGGTTGAGCTGTCGGCCCCGTATGAGCTGGTGATCACCAGCCGCCCCCAGGCCCTGCGCCGGCTGCTGACCAACCTGATCGACAACGCGCTCAAATTTGCCGGTGAAGCCCAGGTGCAGGTCCAACAACACCCTGGCGGCCGCCTCGCCATCCAGGTACTCGACCGGGGCCCGGGTGTACCGGAAGAAGCATTGAGCGACGTGCTCAAGCCGTTCTACCGCCTGGAAAGCTCGCGCAACCGTGACACCGGCGGCACCGGGTTGGGCTTGGCTATCGCCTCGCAACTGGCTGGCAGCCTGGGTGGCCAGTTGCGGTTGTGCAACCGGGCGGGCGGGGGGTTATGCGCGGAGGTGGAGTTGCCTGGAGGGCCGGGCCAGTCGGCTGCGTGACTGGCCCGCTTCTTCAATAGGGCGTACCCCCCGCCCGCTGCTGGCGCAGGGCCTGCATGTACCACTCGAACTCATCCAGAAAGCGGTTCATCTGGCTGGTGATGCGCGGCTCGGTGGGCTGGCCGTCATCGCCCAGGGCGGTGCCGATACGCGGGATGGCGAACAGGCTGGGGATGCTGGGCATGCCCAATTCGCCCACGATCGCACGCAGTTGCATGGCTGCCCGCACGCCGCCATAGCCGCCCGCGGAATAGCAGGCAATTGCCGAAGGCCGCCAGAAATACTCCTCCAGAAAATGGTCGAGCAGGTTCTTCAGCGCGGGCGGCACGCCGTGGTTGTATTCAGCGCTCACCAACAGAAAACCATCGGCCCGGCGGTACAGCGTTGCCAGGCGTTCGAGGTCTGCCGGCGCCGACCCTTTGGGGTACTCCTTGTACATCCGGTCCAGCAGGGGAAGGCGGGTTTCCATCGGGTCCACCAGCACCGCTTCATGCCCCCGTGCTTCCAGTGCCGCTAACAGCAGGCGCGCCGGCTTGATGCCCTGGCGGTCGGTACGCACGGAGCCAAGCAGTACCGCGATGGTGAGTTGTTCGGTATGGGGCATGGTCTGGGCCTTCAAGGAGCTTGGGTCTATCCAGCCTAGCTCAGCGCCTGTGTTGCATCCCAAACGGGCAACGGGTACGGCTGGCAAGCCGCCCCCAGGTCACGGGCCAGCTCGCGACCCAGGGTGACAACACGCGGATCAGGGCTTGAGCACTACCTTCACGCAGCCGTCTTTCTTGTCGCGGAAGGTCTTGTACATGTCCGGGCCGTCTTTAAGGCTTACGGTGTGGGTGATCACGAAGCTGGGGTCGATCTGCCCTTCCTGGATACGGTTGAGCAGGTCATCGGTCCAGCGATTGACGTGAGTCTGCCCCATCTTGAAGGTCAGCCCCTTGTTCATCGCGGCGCCGAACGGAATCTTGTCGATCAGGCCGCCATACACGCCGGGGATGGACAACGTGCCAGCCGGGCGGCACACATACATCATTTCCCGCAGCACGTGAGGGCGGTCGGATTCCATCATCACTGCCTGCTTCACTCGGTCGTAAACCGAGTCGAAGGAACGGGTAGCGTGGGATTCCATGCCTACCGCGTCGATGCATTTTTCCGGGCCCTTGCCACCGGTGAGTTCGGCGAGGCGGTCCAGCACGCTTTCTTCGTCGAAGTTGATGGTGATGGCGCCCCCAGCCTTGGCCATCGCCAGGCGCTCAGGCACATTGTCGATGCATACCACTTGCTTGGCACCGAGGATCACCGCGCTGCGCACGGTGAATTGCCCTACGGGGCCGGCGCCCCAGATAGCGACGGTGTCGGTAGGTTGGATATCGCATTGCACAGCCGCCTGCCAGCCGGTCGGGAAGATGTCGCCGAGGAATAACACTTGCTCGTCGGTAAGCCCGTCGGGAATCACCACCGGGGTGAAGTCTGCGTAAGGCACGCGCACGTATTCAGCTTGCCCACCCGGGTAGCCTCCAGTCAGGTGGGTATAGCCAAACAACCCCGCCGTGGTATGGCCGAAAGCTTTATCGGCCAGGTCTTTATTACGGTTGCTGCGTTCGCAAACGGAGAAGTTGCCCCGGCGGCATTGATCGCATTCCCCGCAGCAGATCGTGAAGGGAACGACCACGCGATCGCCGATCTTCAGCTTCTTGTTTTCCGAGCCGACTTCCACCACTTCGCCCATGAACTCATGGCCCATGATGTCGCCATGCTTCATCCCGGGCATAAAGCCGTCGTACAGGTGCAAGTCCGAGCCGCAGATCGCGCACGAACTGACCTTGATGATGGCGTCCCGCGGGTGTTCTATCGTGGGGTCGGGTAGATGGTCATCACAACGGATGTCTTTTTTTCCATGCCAGCGTAATGCTTTCATTGGTAAACCTCCTGGGTTGTGGTCGGTACGGCGGCCAAGGGAGCAGGGCTCGAGACCACCTTTTTTTTCGGTAGAAAGGCCCTCCGATAAGTTCCAACCCAGTACCGCTTGCGGTGTTGCGGGGTGATGGATGGTTAGTGCAGCGGTTACTCCCCGCTGCGCTGGGCGCCCTGTTCACCGCCGGCCCGTGGGCGTGAGGTTGGCACCCAGATACGCTATCAAGGCGCTCACCTTCGGCAGTGCCTCGCGGCTTTTCAGCCATACCAGGTTCATTGGCTGCCCCTGCGTCGCCAAGTGGGGAAGCACCTCCACAATGCGCCCGCTCTCCAGATGGGTATGCACCAACCACAGGGGCAGCTGAGCGATACCAAGCCCTGCCAGCACGGCCATCACTTCTCCCTCTCCATCTCCTACGGCGATATGGGGGTGCATGATTCGGCGCTCGATGTCACCTTGCTGGCGCCCTTTGAAGTACCAAGGGATCGCCATTCCGTCATTCAACCCGTAGCCCACACACAAGTGCCGGTCCAAGTCCGCTTCCGAGTCGGGATGGCCATGGCGCGCGAGGTAATCCGGCGAGGCGCAAAAGATGAGCTTTGGCGTGCCGAAGAACCTGTGCCCTACGGCAGCGGGCCAGGCGCCGGCCCCACCGATCCGGACCACGATGTCGATATTCTCGTGCACCAGGTCAACGTAGCGATCAGAGAAAGAAATATGCGGTGACAGCCGTGGATGCTCCTTCATGAATTCGATGATCAGCGGCAGTACATGCAACCGGCCATAGGAGGCGGGCAAGTCGATGCGAACCTTGCCCTGCGGTTCGGTGTGCGTTGAAGTCATGGCGACTTCGGCTTCTTCCAGGTCCGCCAACACGGCGGCGCATGTACGGTAAAAAGTCTCCCCGGCTTCGGTGAGCGACAGCCGCCGGGTAGTGCGTTGGAACAGGCGGGTGCCTAGCCGTGCCTCCAGCCGCGCGATCCCTTTGCTGACTGCGGAACTGGTAAGGCTCAGCCGCTCGGCCGCTGCGGTAAAGCTGCCCAGGTCCGCAACGATCACGAACACGTCAATGCCCTTCAGGCGTTCGGATGAGAACATTGAAGCTCCAATTGATGAATCCAGTTCCAATCACTTCGTAAAAAACAGCCGAGATCACCCCATATTTCTCCAATAGGCTATGCCAAAACCTGTTCGGAGTTAAGTTGTATGCAATCCTCAGTCACAGCAGAGGCCACAACGGCCGCCGCGGACACCTCGCGGTCAGGGGTTCAGATCCTGATCATGGCGGTCGCCGCCTTTATCATTGTGACAACCGAGTTCCTGATCGTGGGGCTGCTGCCCGCGCTCGCTCGGGACTTGAACATCTCCATCGCCCTGGCAGGGCAGGTGGTCACCTTGTTCGCGTTTACGGTGATGCTGTTCGGGCCGGTGCTCACGGCAAAGCTGGCCCACGTGGAACGCAAAAAGCTGTTCACCGTCATCCTCATGGTGTTTGCCGCCTCCAACGTTCTGGCAGCGGTGTCCACCAATATCTGGGTATTGGCGCTTGCGCGTTTCATCCCCGCCTTGGCGCTGCCGGTGTTTTGGGGTACCGCCAGCGAAACAGCCGGGCAGCTCGCAGGCCCTGGCCAGTCGGGCAAGGCCGTAGGCCGGGTGTACCTCGGCATTACCGCAGCGCTGGTGTTCGGCGTACCGCTGGGTACCCTGGCGGCAGATGCCGTGGGCTGGCGGGGAAGCTTCTGGATACTGGCGGCCATTGCGCTGTTCATTGGTGCCTTGATGCACTTGGTAATGCCGACACTACCCGTGTCTGCCAGCACCAACCCCGACCAGAAGCAGACCGCGATCCTGCGCCAACCGCGATTCCTGGCGCATCTGCTGTTGTCGATCCTTACCTTTACCGCGTTGTTCACCGCCTACACCTACCTGGCCGACGTGCTCGAGCGGCTGGGCGGGGTGCCTGCCAGCCAGGTGGGATGGTGGCTGATGGGCTTCGGTGCAATCGGCATGGTGGGTAATCACCTCGGTGGCAGCATGGTCGACCGTAAGCCGCTGGCCGCCATGGTGGTGTTCCTGGTGCTGGCGGGTGCCGGCATGCTGGCGGCGGTACCGTTGGCGCCGTATCACCTTTGGCTGATCGTCGCGCTGGTTGCCTGGGGCATCGGTTACACCGCGCTGTTTGTGGTGTGTCAGGTTCGGGTCATGCAGGCCGGTGCGCAGGCACAGGCGCTTGCGGCAACCATGAACATTTCAGCGGCCAACGCAGGCATCGGCCTGGGCGCGATCCTTGGTGGTATCGGCATCGGCCACTATGGTTTGGGCTCGATTGGCATCATTGCCACCCTGATCGCCGCCATGGCGGTGGTGGTGGCGCTGTTGATGATGCGTCGCGCGTAACTATCTTGTGCTCAGAAGGGCAGAGGCCACCTTTGCCCTTTGTATCGGTGACTTTCCCCGACAGTAATTTGTGTGCTCTTATAGATTACAGCTGACATATGACCGTCTGCGGCAACTGGCGAGGGTGCGCATGAGCAACTATGATCTGGTGATTATCGGGGGCGGCCCTGGTGGCTACAACGCGGCCATTCGCGCCGGGCAGTTGGGGATGAAGGTTGCCTGCGTAGAGGGTCGCGAAACCTTGGGCGGCACTTGCCTAAACGTCGGATGTATCCCTTCCAAGGCGCTGTTGCACGCCTCCGAAGCCTATGAAGATTCCACCACGGGCGCCTTCGCTCAAATGGGCATCGTAGGGCAGGCCACCCTCGACCTCGAACGCATGATGGCCCACAAGGCCGAAGGCGTGAACGGCCTTACCAAAGGGGTGGAGTTTCTTTTTCGCAAGAACAAAGTGGACTGGATCAAGGGTTGGGGCCGGCTGGACGGCAAGGGGCGGGTACAGGTCACTTCCACCGATGGCACTGAACAGCTGTTGCTGGCCAGGGAGGTGATCATCGCGACCGGCTCGGTGCCCACGCCGCTTGCCGGGGTGAACATCGACAACAAGCGCATTCTCGATTCCACCGGCGCGCTGTCGATCCCAAAAGTGCCCGGGCACCTTGTGGTGATCGGCGCTGGCGTGATCGGGCTGGAACTGGGGTCCGTGTGGCGGCGGCTGGGTGCAAAAGTCACCGTGGTCGAGTACCTCGACCGGATATGCCCGGGCATGGACGATGAAACCGCCAAGGCCTTCCAGAAGGTGCTGGCCAAGCAAGGCATGGCCTTCAAACTGGGCCACAAGGTGACCTCGGCCACCGCGAGCGATTCCGGCGTGACCCTAGCGCTTGAGCCTTCCGCGGGCGGCGATGCGATCCCGCTCGACGCAGACTATGTGCTGGTGGCCATCGGGCGCAAACCCTTCACCGAGGGGTTGAACCTCGAAAGCGTTGGGCTCGAGCCAGGGCAGCGCGGCGTGCTGGGCCACGATGGGCACTACGGAACGGGCGTTGACGGCGTATGGGTGATCGGCGATGTAACAACCGGCCTGATGCTGGCCCACAAGGCCGAAGACGAAGCGATCGCCTGCGTAGAACGCATCCACGGCAAGAAGGCAGGGGTCAACTATGACGCTATCCCGAGCGTTATCTATACCCGGCCGGAGGTGGCCACGGTGGGCAAGACGGAGCAACAACTCAAGGCTGAAGGCCGTGCGTACAAGGTTGGCAAATTCCCGTTCCTCGCTAACAGCCGGGCCAAGGTGAATCACGAAACCGAAGGCTTCGTGAAAGTACTCGCCGACGCAGAAACGGACCGCGTGCTTGGCGTGCACATGATCGGGCCGTCGGTGAGCGAAATGATCGGCGAGTACTGTGTGGCCATGGAGTTCTCGGCTTCCAGCGAAGACATCGCCTTGACCTGCCACCCACACCCCACCCGCTCGGAAGCCCTGCGCCAGGCTGCGATGGATGTGGAAGGGTGGGCAATGCAGGTGTAGTGATGGGCTGGGCGTAGAAGCCACGATGGCCAACCGCCCGGACCTGACCCCCGGCCCAAGCACCTCGTGGGCTTGCGCCGAGCGGCGTTACTTGCGAAGCCAGGGGGGCCTCGTTCAACACGGCCCGGAATATTGATTTGATCAGGGGGCTTTAACGAAGCGGACCAGGGCAGGGCCCTGTCGGGGCGACTTGGACAGCAAGCCCTCAAAAAAGTTCTAGCTATCGTTTTGCTAGTATGCCAAGATTTTTGGCATCCGATAGTCATGGACCGACTTGTGTAATGGCGTTTTTTAATGTCTTGCAACGCTGGCTGTTTTCTCCCCATGGACGACCAAGGCAAGCCTGGGCACTCCCCATCGCGCTTCTATTCCTGGCGCCCGCTACCCCGAGCTTTGCTGGCGAGCAGGCGAACGTTTATTTCGCAGGCTTCGCGCAAGCCGGTAACGCTGCCCAAGCGGATACCGCATTTCCGATTACCGCCCAGCTATTGAAAGAGCGAGGCCCGGACGGCACCAGCCGCCTGGAAGCCGAACTCTGGAAGCAGATTCAGACCGCCAGCCACCCTCAGCTCAACGTGAAGCGCAGTCTCGCTTCGGGCGTTACGCCGGGCGACTCCACCACCATGGCAGTGGTGCTTGAATGGGAAAACGTTTCCAGCGAAACGGTAGCGGGTCGAACCAAACTGGTAGCGGACCTGCACGGGCAGGTCATGGTCTTTGATTTCGATAGCAAGAAGATCATTGGGTCATACCCGATCGCCGTTCAACTGGTTGATGTGTTGAATGGCCCAGTCACACAACAGGCCCGGGTGGATTTGATCCGCGCGCTTTATTACGGCTCTGCCGGCCATGGCCTGTTCAGCCAGGCCGCGAAGCGGTTGGCATCGGTAACCGCCAGGCCTTCGACCGGCAACTACATCCAGGTGGTATCCGTAGAGCTGGAAGACAAAGCCAGGCAAACCCTTGGCGAGTACAAGGCGGACCCGGGTGTATTCATCTCTCGTGTAGCGGATGCATTCGGCGAACGGCTGTTCGAAAACAACCATATCGCCTACGTGCCCTATTCGAAGGGCTCGGCGATCGGATCGAAGATGGCAGCTCGCTTTGCCAATGGCGAAGTGTTCCAGTTGGAACTGCCGACACCGGACTATCGCATTTATCTGCGCGTACGTGGTTTCAAGAAAGCCGTACTGGACTCCAACAATATCGAGGCCGCCTGGGGCTATGCCGCTTATTCCAACGTAGCCATAAAGAGCTATGACGACGCAACGGTCTATCTTGATGCGCCTTTCAAGTTCGCTGTAACCAAAAACGTGATCGCGGGTACCCCAGACCAGGACGACTGGTCTGCCTTCCAGGAATCCATGCTTGCGCTTATCGACCAGACCACGCTTCAAATTGCCAAGCCAGACCGTGCCTGGCTGGATGAATGGTCCAGCGGCAAGCCTGCACAGCTGCAGTTGGAACAACTGTCGAGGGTTGTGCAGCGCGCCCGTTAGCTCCAACTCCAAGTAAGCGCCGAAGTAACGGCCGTGGAATATTTAAAAAAGGATAAGTAATGAAAGGAATGTGGGTTAGCGCCTTGCTTGCGTCGTGTCTGCTCGCGCCTGTGGTTCAGGCTGGCCAGGTACAAGGCCGCGCCGAGGTGCCGTTTTCAAGCGGGCTGTTTGCCAAGGGGCCAAGCGCTGAAGTTCGCCAGGCTGGAATCAAGGCGGCCAAATTCAATGCGTGGAATCGCTACACCGCCAGCTTCAATCCTGCACGTATGAAAAGCTATAAAGCCCTGGAGGCCGACATCCTCGCTCATCTTGATGAATACGTTATTGATTACAGTATTCTCGATGAAGCGGCGAACAACGATGCCCATGTGTTCTCTGTTTCCATCCGGGCAAACATCAACGATGCGGCAGTCGACGCACGCCTCAATGCCGCAGGTTCTGATTCAGCGGGCGCTGGCGGCGGGCAGATGTTCAGCTTCGTGTTCGTTGCCCGCGACACGGCCACGCTCAAATCCTTCCAGGATCGGAACACGTCGATCACCAGCAACGAATCCGAACTCACCGCCAGCAAAAGCGGGGCAATGACCAGCGCTGGCGCTTCCCTCAGCGAATCATCGGCCTCGATGAACAAGGTCACCACCGGCGGGAGCACCTTGCGCCAGGCCGATGATCGTACCTACCGCGTTCGCTCGGGCGCCGACATCGACGCCGCCCTTGTCGAGACGTTGTCCGGTTATGGCTTTGAGGTCGTAGGTTACCCGGATGTGTATTCGAACTGTGGTGGCCCGGCACCTGAGGTGTTGAGCAAGGAATTCGCCGCCGCCGACGAAATGACTCCGGCATCCAGAGCAGCGGCGATCGCATCCGCGCGCAATTGCCAGGTGAAGTACTTCTCGGTAGGAACGCTGGACGTAGGCCTCAGCGATGTCGACCCGGTCACCGGCAACAAGCGCGTTTATGTCTCGGTGCGCGGTCAAGCCTGGGACATTTCGACCAAAATGCCGCGTCGGGTGGCCTCGGTTGGCCCGATCCAATACGCCGGGCTAGGCCCGGACGCCGAAGTGGCGGCTCGCAACGCCCTGCGGCTGGCCGCGGAGCAATCCGCAAAAACCATGGCGGATCAGCTCAACGCCAAAGGCGCCCGCTGATAAACGCAACAGGTTGCATTGAACACCACGCACAGCAGTACCCAAGGAGCGACACATGACTGTTAAAAAAATGGCGGCCCAGTTCGGGCTGACCGGCTGCATCGCCATGGCTGCGGTATTCGCCAGCTTGCCGGCCCAGGCCGCGTTTGCCTTGCCCGGGGTTGCACTTCCCGGCAGCGGTAGCAAGGCCAGCAACGTGGACGTTGGCGGATTGCTGTCCCAGCAGAAGGACCTGATGGGCCGCTTCAACCAATCCATGAACAACATGCTTACGGCTCAGGCGCTCACCCTGCAGGCTGGCGGATTGAAAGACCAGGCCGATGCCATCAGCGCCGCGGCCAACAACTACAAGCAAGGCGCCGTGCAGAGCAAAGACCAGCTGGAGCGTGATACCCAGTTGTCGAAGAATGCCACCGAAACCATCAACGGCTTGATCAAGAAGAATGCTTCGCTGTCGGCCGAGGGCCAAGCCAAGCTGGTGTCGGCTGTGCCGCACTACGCCGTAGGCATGTATGAAGGTACCAAGCTGCCGCAGTCTTTCAAAAGCTGGACCGAATCCGCGAAAAGCGGCGTAAGCAGCCTCACGGCAGACCCACTGAACGCTGGCAAGCTCACCAGCGGCCTAGGTGACGTGACCACTGTGGCAACGAACCTGCCCACCTTGGTGAGCACCTGGACTGCGACCTCCAAGGCCTTCCTCAGCTATGCGAAGTCCAACAAGGTCGATACCAAGGACCTGAGCAGCAAAATGGGCGACATCTGACCCGGCAGCGTCATGAAGGTGGCTTCGGCCACCTTTTTTATGTGAGTGAAAACATGAAGTCGAAGCTATGGATTGGACTGATCGGCCTGCTCAGCTTGCTCGCGGCGCCTGGTGCGTTCGCGGCGGGCAGCGTGGAGCAGGTGACCGTGCAGGCCGAGGGCACAGGCGGTGCGGTGAGTACGGCAACGGCAGCGGCATTGACCTCGGCCATCGCCCAGGTCAACGGGGCTGAAATGGCTTCTTCGGCTATCACCACCGAAGTCACAGCCACCCTGGACACCGCTGATGGGGCCCAGTTTGCTTCGGCCAGCACGGCGGTCGAGGCTGTCGCTCAACGCACCAAAGGGGTGGTGCAGAATTACCGCGTAATGTCGCAGGTTGAAAGTGCCGGCGTATGGACAGTAACCGTCGAGGCGACCATCTCCAGGTATGCCCACTCGGCGCAGGCAGACCGCTTGCGTATGACCGTACTCCCGTTCCGCGCGCAGCGTACCGAGAGCGCCAAGGTTGGCGAGCAATTCGCGACCGAGCTCACCGCACAACTCACCAGCAGCCGAAAGTTCGCCATGCTGGATCGCGCGTTCGAATCCGAGCGCCAGTCGCAGATGTCGTTGATTGCTTCGGGCGGTGCCCCGATCGAAGAGTTGGCCAAGCTGGGCAATCGCTTGGGCACCGATTACATGATCGTGGGTGTGATCGACGAGGCTGGCACCACCACACAGTCCACTGAATTGGCGGGCAGAACCCTCAGCACCAGCACCACTCGCTTGAGCGTGAGCTATCGGGTGATAGACGCGCCTACGGGGCAGATCAAGCTGGCAGACAGCTGGACCGGCACACAACCGGGCGGTTCGCTCGGTGGACTGGCAAACAAGGCTGCCGACGCCATCAGCCGGCAGATCGTGGATGCCATCACGCCGATCAGGGTAGAGAGCGTACTGGGTAACGAACTCTTCCTGGGGCAGGGCGGCAAGTCGATCAAGGTGGGCCAGAAGTACCGATTGCTCATGGCAGGTGAACCTATCGTCGACAGCTATACCAAGGAGAGCCTTGGGCGCCAGGAACTGGACGTGGGGATAATTGAAGTGACCGAGGTGCAAAGCAAGATCGCCAAGGCCAAGGTCCTCAAGGCCAGCGTGGACGTGGCGCAAAAATTCCCTACCAGTACCTTCATCGTGCGCCTGTTGGCCGAAGCGCCAAAGCCCGCTGCTTCCGCTGCACCCTCGAAAATGCCCAAACCCCCTGTAGCCCTCAAGACACGATCAGACAGCGACTGGTAGACCCGTGTCGTACCAACAAGGAAGCCCTGCGTCATGGAAACCTGTTTCAAACAGCTGGCTGTAGCGATTACGTTGAGCACGGTCATGAACGGTCTGGCACAGGCCGCACAACCGATGTCTCTGGATGATTTCGTTCCGCCGGTAAGCGGCGGCGCGGACAAACCCTCATCAGCGGCCTCCCAGGCCGGTGATGTGGTAACTGCAGACAACCTGCAGGATGGCCTTGGTTATGCCTACCAGCAGTTGCTTGCGGACGACGGGCAGGGAATTCTCACGGTCAAGACCAAAACCGGCATGGGGGTAATCTCCGCGTCCACCGTCAACTACACCCGGTATGAAAACCTCAATGCCACTCTACTCAGTAAGCGTGGGGCGTATTTCAAAGCCTTCAACGAAGCCCAGGGCCAGTTGATCAAGTATTTCGAAGGGCTGGAAAGCAATTGCAACAGTGCCGTAAGCGCTCACGAACTTACCCTGGACACGGGCAAGGAGTCGCTTGCTAACGTTGCCTCGGGCAGCAGCGAAACTTGCAAGGAAACCGCCAAGGGAATGTTGGCCGGCTACGTGACCTATAGCGTCAACGACAATGACAAGGACGACGCCGTGACCCTGACGCTGGCAAGCAGCACCAAAACCCGCGGTGCGATGAACCGTATGAATGGGGCCGTTGTATCCTCGTCGGAGCCTAAAAAGGCCTTCGAGTATATCGCTCGGGAAATCTCCCTGGGTGTAGTGCCGCCTATGGGCGCCAAGTTGATCAACGACCCGGAGACGGGTGAGTCGATCGTCATCGGGTTTGGCAGCAGCATCATTCGTCAGAACGCGGACAAGCGGGTAATGGCGTCGATGGCCAAGATGGCAAACGAACAATCCAGGCAGCGCGCCAACAATTCGCTCGTTGCGTTTTTGAACGGGAGCGAGGTTTATTGGCAAGGCGGCTTCGATGAGAAGCAGATCGAATCAGGGCAACAGTTCGACGTGCCAGTGGATGCAAATGGCAAGGCCCAGGCGCCGGTTGCCTTCGCCGACACTCGAAATACTTTCCTGAATACGGTCAGCCATTCCGAAGACTTCAAGAGCTTCACGGGGGGTAAGTTGCCCCCTGGCGTAATAACCAAGACTTTCGCCTCCGAAGACGGCTACTGGTCCAATACCATTGCTATCTACCGTCCTTCCGCCACCCTCGTGGCTCAACAGGAAGGGCGGGAAAATCGTCAGGCGGCAGGCGCAGCTGCGCAGGGCACATCAAGCCGGCCGGTTCAGATCGAAGGCGGCGTAGCGCCAGGCGCCGCTAATCCCAAGGGGCCGACGGGATCTGTGGTCAGGGACAATGATTTCTAGCCGCGCCTACGTGCAAAGGCTGGTCCGGTTTGCGGCGCCGTGCTTGCTGTTGGCGATGCCCATTGGCGCGGTAGCAGAGGCAGCATTGAACGGCGCAAATACCTTGCGGGGCTTTATTCAAGCCAACCCTGAACTGCAAGCGGTGTTCGGGCGTTCATCGATCGATGCCGTGTCGCCTGCGCGCGCCTCGGCCACTGCCGATGTGGGAACAGCCCGCCACGCGGTGGTCCTTTACCCGGAAGCTTTGCAGGGCAGCACAGGCGAACAGTTTTGCCATGCTGCACTGGCAACGCCTGAACGTGCGCATTGGTTAGCGCAACTCAGGGTTTTGCCAGGCAGTGACGATCAAATTGCAGACCTGCTCGACCAGGCGTACCCGGTAAAAACCTTGCTGCGGCGGGTGCAATTCCACTCGATCACTGCACCTTCCGGTTGGCGCGCCGCTGTGTGTGCTGTCAAGCGGGAGGACCTCACCCTGGTTTTCCCACCCCGGCCTGAGCTGGCAAGCGTGCGAGCCGCTACCTACATCGCTGGAAAGCAGCTATTTGCCTCGGGCCAGTTAGATGAAGCCTTGGGCCGTTTCAAGGCACTGAAGTCAGATCCGGATAACTACCCTGATGCGCTGCTGTTTATTGTCGCCATTCTGGACGAGCGAGCTCCATCCATTGCCGAAACGCTTCGGCGTGACCATGTTCGATTGGCCGCGGTGACCGACCCCGATGCATTGAATGCCTACATTCAGGCATCGGTCGCTGGGGGCTACCTGGCGGATGCTCGAAACGCGCGTGACAGGTGCGGTGAACTGGCAGACAGATGCCACCTGACCAGCGATGGCGTTGGCAAATGCATGTGTGTAACTAGTGACCAGCCGCCTTGAGCTTTTCAAAGCTCAGGCGCAGGTCGGTGGCCCAGCCGTCGAGCACAGGCTTCACGGCTTCCAGGGTGAGTTGGGTCTTGTCATTCTCGAGTGCCTGGCCGGCCCCTTTGCGCACTACCTGGGCTAATACCTTGTTGCTGTCGGCATCCAGAACCACAGCCTCGGTCGCTATTTCCACATTCTGGTCACGGCCGCCGGAAGCGGTATTGACCGCAGCGGCGACCAGGGCGATGGGTATGACTTCATAAGGCTTGAGGCCCTCGGTGCTGGTGGAAACAGCAGTGATTGCCGGTCGGATAATCAGCGTATGTGGCCCAGGTGCGCTGGCCAGCGGTATCTCTTTCCCGAGTTCACGCTTGAGGGCTGTGTCGTAATAGGCACTGATTGATTGAAGGGCCTGTGCCGAGATCACTGGGCTGGGCTGGGGCCGGGGGTAGAACTGGCTGGGCTCGATGTAAACCTGGGTGTATTGGGCGGGGTTCACTGTAGGGTCTATCCAGCGCATTACCGGTGCGCCGGTAGCGCTTTCAGCCGGCTTGAGGCGGCTGTAGTCTTTCAAAAACCCCGAATACTGGCTTGGGTCGACCTGGGAACTGGCACAACCCGCCAGCCCGATTACAGCACACCACAGCAGCGTATTGAGCGCCGGTAGTTTCATCACATATCTCCAGTTCATGGAGCCCTGGCTCTGAAGTAGGGCAAGTCGCCGTATTCCATCAAGGATGCTCGCATGGCTGGGTTGCTGGCCTTTGCCGACGTCCAATCGAAGCGAACGCGTCGCATGTCAACGCAGTTTAGATGCGTCGCCAGAAAGCGCTGTAAATTTTATTTGCGCCCCCTCAATGATGGCGCTTATCGCTTTGTTGCCTGCGAACGCCACGTATCAGGCCCGGTCTAACGCCTCGCCATCAGAGGCATAACCAAGGTTGATATGAATATTTTCGAAGCTTTACGCGAAAGTCACGACCGCCAGAGGGGCTACGCAGAGTCGCTGCTGCAAACCCATGGCGACAGCAGCGAACGCAAGGAAGCCTACCAGCGGCTGAAGGCCGAGCTTCAGGCGCACGAAACGGCAGAAGAACGCTGCTTTTATATCCCGTTGATGGCCCATGACAACGGCGTGGACCTCAGCAGGCATGCGATCTCCGAGCATCACGAAATGGACGAGATGATGGAGGAGCTGGACGCCACCGAGATGTCCAGCCCCAGTTGGCTCGCTACGGCCAGGAAGCTCTCCGACAAAGTGCATCATCACTTGAAGGAAGAAGAGCACAAGTTCTTCCAGGCGGCGGGCAAGCTGCTTGATCCTCAGCAAAAAGAAGCGCTGGCGGGCTTGTACCTGGCCGAGTATGAAGCCCAGCTGGAGACGGCCTGAAGGTTCGTCGTGCGCCTGTTAGCCAGGCTGCGGGGTTCGGACGAGGTCCTCAATTGGTGCGGTATGAGCTCAAGGCAGGGCACCCCGCACAGCTGAAATGTGTTTTAGCCAAGGAAAATGTGCTTGTTGCACAGTGTTCTCGGTCGGTACTGCCTCGTTCTATCGATTTTTCAGGCTTTTCCAAAAACGGCCTGTGATTTGCTCTCTTCTCGATGCGCTTCGTTACCCATCACGCACCCGAGAGGAGAACAGAATGAGCTCACCTGGAGATTTCCCGTTAAGCGAGGCTCCCGCGTCTGCCAGGAAAGGGCTGCTGTCCATTTCCATGGTGCTGTTCAGTTTTACTTTTTTCACCGGCACCATGTTCGCCGGTGGCAAGCTGGGCATGGCCTTCGCCTTCACCGACATGCTGTGGATTGCCTTTATCGGCAATAGCCTGCTGGCGCTCTATGCGGCAGGCTTGGCGTTCATTGCCTCGCGCAGCGGCTTGAACACCGTATTGATGGGGCGCTTCTGTTTTGGCGAAGCGGGCAGCCGGCTTTCGGATTTCCTCCTGGGTTTCGCCGAGCTGGGCTGGTACGCCTGGGGTACCGCGACCGTTGCGATCGTGCTGGTGAAGATACTCGGCCTTACCGAGGGCCTCACCACACCCCTGATGGTGCTGTTCGGCTTTGGCTTCAGCATTACCGCCATCGTGGGCTATAAAGGCCTGGATGTGCTCTCGCGGGTGTCGGTGCCCTTGATGTTTATCCTACTGATGGTTTCCATGTACATCGCCACAGGCCATGTCGGCGGTTTTCAGGGGCTTGCCGCTGTTATCCCGCATGAGACGATGACGTTCTCCGCCGCCGTGACCATGGTGTTCGGTACCTTCGCCAGCGGCGCCACCCAGGCCACCAACTGGACGCGCCTGTCGCGCACGGGGCGTGTGGCGATTATCGCAAGCGTGGTGAGCTTTCTGATCGGCAACGGTTTGATGGTGGTCGCCGGCGCCTGGTGCGCGATCGTGTACCAGCAGGCCGATATCGTTGAGGTGATGATCCTCCAGAGCTTGTCCTTCGCGGCGGTGATCATGCTGTGCCTCAACCTGTGGACGATCCAGGGGCCAACCATTTACAACGTCTCCGCCGCGGCGTGCCATCTGCTGCGCAGTGAGCGCCGTCGCACCATGACCCTCCTGGCGGCCGCGCTGGGCGTGGTGCTCGCGATCGGCGGCATGTATGAAATGCTGATCCCGTTCCTGGTATTGCTGGGCTCGATCATCCCGCCGGTGGGTGGCGTGATCATGGCGGACTTCTGGTACCGTCACCGCGGTAAATACCCGTTGTTGGCTACTGCCAGCCTGCCGCGCTACAACGTCAAGGGCCTGGTTGCCTATGGCATAGGGGCGGTGCTTGCGTACTGCTCGCCCTGGGTCGCCCCGTTGGTAGGCATTGCGGTGGCGGCGGTGTGCTACATCGGGCTGCTCCAGTTCACCGGCCGTCGTGCTGAAATGCCGGCCCTGCAGGGGGATCAATGAGCCTCACGGTTGCAGAAATCCTCAAGCTGCCTGGGCTGGAAGAGCTGGCCTTGCGTGCCGGGGCCAACCAGTTGCACCGCAGCGTGCGCTGGCCCTACGTGGCCGAGAACGAGGGTATTGCCGAGTGGGTGATCGGCGGCGAACTGGTGTTTGTCACGGGCATCAACCACACCCGTGATGAAGCGAACCTCCTGAGCCTGGTCGAGGACGGTGTTGCCGCAGGCATTGCAGGCCTGGTGATCCTCACGGGAGGAACGTTCATTCAGCGCATTCCGCTGGCGGTGATCGAGCGGGCTGACCAACTCGGCTTGCCGCTGATCGAGCAGCCCTACCTATTGAAAATGGTGGTGGTCACCCATGCAATCGGTACCGCATTGGTGCACATGGATCAGGCGCAGCGGTCCCGGCACGACATTCTCAGCCAGTTGCTCAGCGGGGATTACCCGAGCCTGGCCATCGCCCGGCAACGCGCCGAGCACGCGCAATTGCCCGTCGATGGCCCGCGTCGTCTGGTGGCGCTGCGGTTGTCGTCGGTGGCTATGCTGTTCGAACGCTACGCCCCGGCGGTAGCAGAGCAGCGCTTGCAGCACATCCGGCAGGCGTTGCGCGCTGAACTGGAGGCCTGGAACCGCGCCTTCGCCGCGCCGCTGCCGGTGGTGCAGCAGGGCGACCTGTTTATCGTGTTATTGCCTGACGCCGATACTCTGCGTGCCGACCTGTTGAAGCTTTACAGGGCGCTGGCTCCGGTGATCGGTGACCTCACGCTGTTCATGGGGGTGGCGAACCCCGTCGGCGATTGCGGCCAGTATCGCCAAGCCCTGAACGAAGCGCGCCAGGCGCTGGATGTGGCCGAACATCTACAGCCTGCCAATGGGTTCTGCGACTTCAGCGAACTGGGGGTGTTGCGGTTGTTACAAGCCATCGGGGACCGCTCGGTGATCGACCACTTCGTGCAACGCACCCTTGGCGCATTGATAGAACCCTCACGCAAGCACCCCTTTACGCTGATCGAAACCCTGGACGCGTTGCTGCAGGAAAACGGTAACGCCCTGATGGCTGCCGGGCGGCTGGGCATCCACCGCAATACCCTCAACCAGCGCCTGGAACGTATCGAACAACGAAGTGGCCAGTCGTTGGACGACCCTCTTTTCCGAATGAATGCCTCTGTCGCGCTGCTGGTTTGGCACACGACCGAAGCCCCGACCAAGGAGTTAGCATGAATATTCTCAACGCCCGCCTGCGTGGCAAAACCGGCTTGTTTCGCATCGAGCTCGACGGTGATCGCATTGGCGCCATCGTTCCACAGCCCGCGGTAGTCCAGGCCAGCAACGAAGCCGAAGTGGACGCCGGGCAAAACCTGGTCACCGCGCCCTTCGTGGAGCCGCATATTCACCTCGACGCCACCCTGACGGCGGGCGAACCGGCCTGGAACATGAGCGGTACCTTGTTCGAGGGGATCGAGCGCTGGGCCGAACGCAAGGCGGTGGTGACCCACGAAGACACCAAGGTCCGTGCGCGCCGGACCATCGACATGCTGGTAGACCACGGCATCCAGCATGTACGTACCCATGTGGACGTCACCGACCCTTCCTTCGCCGCGCTCAAAGCCATGCTGGAGGTGCGTGAGGAGGCGCGACACCTGATCGACCTGCAGATCGTGGCGTTTCCCCAGGAAGGCATCGAGTCCTACAAGGACGGCCGCGCCTTGATGACCGAGGCGATCGCCATGGGCGCGGACGTGGTGGGGGGTATTCCGCATTTCGAAAACACTCGGGATCAGGGCGTGACGTCGGTGAAGTTCCTGATGGACCTGGCCGAGCGCACCGGTTGCCTGGTGGACGTGCATTGCGATGAAACCGACGACCCGCAATCGCGTTTTCTCGAAGTGCTGGCCGAAGAGGCGCGGGTGCGGGAGATGGGCGAAAGGGTAACGGCCAGCCACACCGTAGCCATGGGCTCGTACGACAACGCCTATTGCTCCAAGCTGTTCCGGCTGCTCAAGGCCTCGAAGATCAACTTCGTCTCCTGCCCCACGGAAAGCATCCATTTGCAGGGGCGTTTCGACACGTACCCGAAACGCCGTGGCGTTACCCGGGTGGCCGAGATCGACCGCGCCGGCATGAACATCTGCTTCGGCCAGGATTCGATCGTGGACCCGTGGTACCCGCTGGGCAACGGCAATATCGTGCGCATCCTCGAAGCAGGCCTGCACATCTGCCACATGCTCGGCTATGAAGACCTCCAGCGCTCGCTGGACCTGATCACCGACAACAGCGCACGCACCCTGCACCTGGGCGAGCGCTACGGGCTTGAGGTCGGCCGCCCGGCGAACCTGGTGATCCTGTCCGCGCCGGACGACTACGAAATGATCCGCAGCCAGGGGCAGGTGCTGACCTCGATTCGCGGTGGGAAAGTGCTGATGCAGCGCACCCCGGCGCGGGTGGAGCGGTTCGGGGGTTAAATGCGAGGGTAGCAGCAGGGCCGGGCCACCGCCGAACCTGCGGGCCTCGCGGCCCGGTCGCCGCCAAGGCGTGCTGCTACAGAACGGCGGCTTCACTACCTGTGTGTATTGTCGATGGTCAAACTCACCCGATTGGCGCGGCAATACAGTTCGGAGCAGTGTACGGGGCGGCCGTCCTGGTCGTAGGCGGTTTTGCTGATGCGGAACAGCGGCTCGCCGAGCTCACAGCCTAGCCATTTGGCTTCTGCCTTGGTGGCGGTGTAGATATCTATGAGCTTGCGGTCGCTGCGCACGTAGGTTTCGTAGCCTTCATCGAACAGCTGGTACGTGGAGCGCCCGGGTTGGTAACGCTGGTCGAACTCAGGGTAGCGAGCCAGAGGGATGTAGGAATGGTCGATGAATAGCGGCTCGTCTTCGAGGTACATCACCCGCACCAGCTTGAACAGGCGCCCCCCGTCAGGCACGTCCAATCGCTGGGCATAGTCGTCAACAGGGATCAGCTCCTGCTTGATCACTTCTTCGCGAGTGTTCTTGCCCTGGGCCACGCCGAAATCGGTGAAGCCGCTGACGGTGAGCAGGGCGTTTTCCACCTTTCGGCCTTGCACAAAGGTGCCTTTGCCTTGCAGCCGGGTGAGCACGCCGCTTTTCACCAGGTCGGTAATGGCCTTGCGCACGGTGATCCTGCTCACGCCGTGCAGTTCACAGAGTTCGGGCTCTGTGGGGATCTGCCCGTCCACCGGGTACACGCCCTGCTCGATGGCTTCGAGTATCCGCTGGCGGACCACCGCATAAAGCCGCTGGGACGAGTTGCGTTGCAAGCTGGGCATGGACCATCCTTGTTGGATCACGAACACAACGGCCAGTATAAAGGCCGGCGCCCTTGCTGCCAGTTTTTCCCCGGCTGGCGTTCAGCCCCAGGCGCCCTGGCACTGCAAGGTCAACGCTGCGCCACAGGCGCCTTGCCTCATCGCCTCCTCGAGGGCGGCACCCTTGGCGACTGCGCTTAGAAAACCGGCAATAAAAGCATCGCCGGCGCCCATGGTGTCGACGATGTTCACAGGTATCGCGCACTGATGGTAAAAGCGCTCACCGTGACAGGCCAGGCTACCTCCGGCGCCGAGCGTGGCAATCACAGTGCCTGCCCCCATGCACGCCACTTCGCGCAGGCGGGCGCGCAGTTGAGGCGTGTCCTCTTGCGCCGAGGCGAATGCGTAATCCAGGCTTGGCGGTAACGTGCCCCATAGTGGGCTGTCCCACTTGTCGGCGAAGTCAAAGCTGATGATTTTGTTCCACGCTTTAAGCGTGGGCAGGTAGGGCTCTACATGGCCCCAGATGCCGGCGTGCACCATGTCGAACCCCGCGATCCAGGCCAGGTCTTCATCGGTCAGATAAAAACTGCTCATCACGCCTTCCAGGTAATCGCCCAGCACGCGATCACTGCCGCGAAGCTCCACGAACGTTTGCGCGGTGCTGCCAGGCTTGCTGTGCACGTGGCTCACATCCACCCCTTCAGCCGCCATCTCGCCGCGTAATTGCCAGCCGTATTGATCCTCGCCCACCCAGCCCACATAGGCGGGACTTACCCCATGCCGGCTGCAGTGCACCGCGACATTGACCGCATTGCCCCCCGAAAACCCCCGGCCCAAGGCCGGGTACACGTCGATACAGTTATCCCCAACCGTTACCAGGCTTTTCATCACTGTTCCCCCTGCGGAAAAGAGACGGGGCGACCCACGCCGCCCCGAGCCACCTAGTACTGCACCAAGCCACCGTAGTAGCGGCGGTCGTCCGGGTTATGGTCCTTGTAGATCGAGAGGTAGTAGCACAGCCATTCCATCGGCACGAACATCAGGAACGGCGCCAGCCAAGGGTGCAAACCGTGGCTGATTTCGGCGTAGTCCACCACGATCACCGCGTCGGTGTATTGCTTCACGAATTTGATGGCGCGTTCAGTGGTATGGCGGCTTTCATCGGTACCCAGCAGGAACAGGAATGGCACGCCGGGCTCGACCACTTCCAGCGGGCCATGGCGGAACTCACCGCTCTCCAGCACGCTGCCGTGTGTCCAGGTGAATTCCATCAAGGTCACGATCCCTTCCTTGTAGGCCAGCGGCCGCAACGGGCCTGCCGCAACGGTGTAGATCATGGGCCAGGCGGCGGCGCGCTCGCCCAGCGCACGGCCTTTTTCTTCCCAACCCCGCACCAGTTCCCCCAGTACCATTGGCAGTTGCTGGAGCTCGCGGGCAATCCGGGCCACGTCGGGGTGAGGGGAGGGCTCCAGCCGGTTGATCATCTCCAAGGCCACGGTGTAGCAAAGCAGCAGGTGGATTTCCCAGATGCAATCGGCCTCATAGGCCAGTACCTGTTCCGCCACTTCGGTGATGGGGCTGTCGGGGCGCTTGGTGAACGCTGCGGTCAGGGCGCCGCGCGCCTTGGCGATCCGCAGGGCCTCGATCACCTCTTCGGTCTTGCCGTAATCCGACACACCGATCACCGCGCAGCGCTCGTCCAGCCGGTAAGGGGTGTTGTCGCAGAATTCCCAGCCCGAATAAGCCATGCACTGCAAACCCGAATAACGGTCCACCAGATGTTTGGCGGTTTGCGCGGCGTTCAGCGGCGAGCCACAGGCCACGAAATAGAAGCGGTCCACGCCGCGGGCGAGCATCTGCTCGACGATGGCCTTGACCTTGGGTACGTCCACGGCCAGCACCTTTTGGACCTCCTGAACCATGTTCTCGGTGACCAGAAAATCCACGGTGCTTTTGTCGATATCCAGCATGTCGTTCTCTCCAGGGGTGATCAGGTCGGTTGTACTTCGAGGGCGGCAAGGCGCTTGTTCCGCCGCTCCCAATACGCGTAGGCAGGCAGGCCGGTCGCGATCACCACAAGTGCGCACACCAGGCCGGGAACCGGCGCCCATACGAATGTGGAAGCCACCAGAATCAGGCTCGACGCCAGGGCGAGGAAGGTCATCAGGCCAAAGGCCGGGGTGCGCCACAGGGGGTTGTAAGCCGGTTGGCGGCGGCACCAGATGATCGAGCCAAACGTGAGGGTGTTCTTGAAGCACATCACCAGCGTGAAGTAGCCCAGCAGCGCGGTGAGGTTAGAGGCATAGATGAACACGATACCCAGCGCGCATTGCAGCACGATGGAGTAGTCCGGCGTGTGGAAGCGCGGGTGTACGTGGGCGAAGCACTTGAAGAAGAGGTTGTCCTTGGCCATGGCGTACTCCAGCCGTGGCTGGTACATCACGCAGCTGGACAGCGAGCCGAGGATCACGATGATTGCCGTGACCGCGATGAATATCCCCGCCACGTTGCCCAGGGCAGGCAGGTAGGTCACCGCGTCGGACAACGGCGTTTCAGACCCCAGCAGCCGGTCGAAGGGCATCATTCCGGTGATCACCAGCGCCAGCAACGAGTAGAGCACCAGCACCAGCAGGCAGGAGCCAATCAACGCCCGTGGCATGGTCTTGCCCGGCTGTTTGATCTCGCCCGTCATGTAGCAGATCGAGGCCATGCCGGTATAGGACCAACTGGTCGCAGAAATGCCGGCCAGTAGAGCCATCAAGCCCGCACCTGCACTCAAGGCGGGCCCGGAGGCTACGGGAGCAGTAAGGTTTGCCCCGTTGATATAGAAAATCCCCAGGCCGATGACGAGGGTAAAGGGGATGATCTTGGCCACGGTGATAAGCGTCTGAAAGGTTGCCCCACCTTCTACTGAACGCAGGTGCAGCAGCATGAAGCAGAGGATCAAGGCAGTGGCCAGCAGCTTACCCGCCAAGGGGCTCACGGGCAGGATGAAGTTCAGGTTGCTCACAATGGCCAAGGCCATGATCGACAGCGAAGGCGCGTCGTTGGCCCAAAAACTTGTCCAGCCCGACAGAAACGCCAAGGGCCTGCTGCCGGCTTTCTTCAGGTAGATGTAGTCGGCGCCATTCTCGGGGTATGCGGTAGACAGCTCGGCGTATACGCACATCTGCGGGATAACGATCAGCCCGCCAATTACAAAGGCAAGGATGGTGAGCAGCGGTGTGCCTGCCGCCTTCGCTACCTCACCCACCGAAACGAAAATACCCGAACCCACCGTCGTGCCCACCGCGATCGCCAGCACAGGCCAGAAGCCCAGCTTGCGCGCGAGTTCTTTGGAATACCCTTCTGAGACCTGCATATGCCCACCCGATTGTTTTCATTATTGGGGGCCGCCGTGACAGGCGGCAGTGACACGCACTGTAAACCCAGTCAAATACGCTCACTCAAAAGCATGACGATATATAACGTATTTATGATGAATGTAGCAGGCAGGCGCAAGGGCGCAAATTTATTTTTGCTGAGGGAACGTAGGGGTTCCCAGGCTTCGCTTGGTCCTACAGCCCCGCTGTGAAGAGGGATATGGGGATCGACGCGGTGGGAGTAGGCGGCAGCCTGCGAACAGGCATTGCGCCTGTTGTATGCAATTCCCAGGCTTCGCCTGGTCCTACGAGCCCCGCCTGAACGCGGATATTGGGATCGACACGGTAGGAGTAGGCAGCAGCCTGCGAAAAGGGCGTTGAATCGGATGTGACCACGCATGGCGAAGCTTCTCAGGCGCTGACTGAACTAGTCAGCAGCAGCGACATTCGCGTGGTGCTGACGAGAGGCGTCACTGTCCGTAGCCGGGGCGGCGTTGGCCATTACTTGCTTTTTCTTGTATTCGCAGACGTAAACGCGCGTGGGGTCGTTCTGGTACAGCGTGATGTTTCGCTTGGCATCTTCGCACTCGCGCATCTGCTCTTCACGTGCAGAGCCAGCGCTGGGTTTATAAGCTATTTGTCGTGGCTCGCAATGGCCAGGGGAAGCGCAGAGGCTGACGTACATGAGCGCGGCTAAAGGCATGGTCATTCATTCCATTGTTTACGACGGGGATCTTCCAAAGATCCTTGTCTGAGCAGGCCTGATCGTCAGGTCGCTGAAGGTGCACGCGGATTACTGCGTCACTACGGTGCCGGGGTAAGGAACGACAGAGCCCGTTACGCGCATACCCGAATCGCGCGCGCGAACCGTAGTCCCGGAAGATGAATCACCGTGTTGAACGGGTTGCCAGATACGCCAGGCCTGGCCTGCATCCATATCCGGGACTTCTACCGTTTCCCGGGCAACAACCTTGCCTTTGCGAGTGATTTCGAGGTCCAGGTAGCCGCCCTTTACCATATGGTCCGAAGCGTTGACGACGGTTCCGACGATGCTTGTAACGTGCCCGGCATCCACCAACTGCACGTTGCGTAACCTCAAGTCGGCTGCACCGGCTGAAGACACAAACGCACTTAAAGCCAACAGCGCCACTATTTTCGAGTTCACGTCCTCCCTCCTTGGGAATCGAATGGTGGCACGATGATACCCATCCGCAAGCCGTCTGCGTAGGGGTTTTTGACGCTTTATTAAAAAGTTCAAAATACAGTCAATAATTTGTCGAACGCGCGTTTGATCTGTCGACGGCTATATGGCGCTGGGCCATTAGTGTCAGGCGGAGAGAAGGCAGGGATAAGGCGGAGAATGGGAAGCGTCACGACACGCCACTGCCGCAAGCGGGCAGTGGGTGGTACAAACAGGCAGTCCGTTCCCAGGCTGGCAGCGGATGGCCGACCCGGGAACGGACGCGCCTGGCCTGCTACGCCATGAAGTCGCTCTGGTGCAACGTAGTGACGCCCACCAGCTGAATTTCGAACTCGGCGCTAGCGTCGGCGTTTACACTGCCGTACAGGATGCCGTTTTCAAGGCGCAACTGGCCGGCTGCGTTGTGGCTGTCGAACGCCGCGCTGCCGATGAACGTGAAGCCTTCCTTGGCTGAGGTGGCCGTGTCGCCATCAAGGCCGGTGAGGTCGATCTTGTCACCTTCGGTGGTTTTGAAGCCCGAGATCACATCGCGCAGGCTGCCCAGCCCCAGGTCGCCCAAGGCATTGAACTTGTAAACGTCCGCGCCCGTGCCGCCGGTGAGGGTATCCTTGCCGGCGCCGCCGATCAGGGTGTCGTCACCGGCGCCGCCATTGAGTTCATCGTCGCCGGCGCCGCCGTCCAGCACGTTGGCCGCCGTACTGCCGGTAAGCTTGTCGTTGTACAAGCTGCCGATCACGTTCTCCATGTACTTGATCGTGTCCAGCCCCGAGCCGCCAGTGTTTTGCTGGGCAGTGGTGTTCAAGGCAAGGGTAATGCCCTGGGTGGCGTAGGCGTATGAAACGGTGTCGATCCCGTCTCGGCCGTCCAGCACGTTGTTACCAGCGCCGGCCACGAAGGTGTTGTCCAGCGCATTGCCGATACCGTTGGCCGCGCCGATGGTATTGATCACCAGGTTTTCGACGTTGCTGCTTAGTGTCCAGGTGGCGAGGCTGCTGTACACGGTGTCGATGCCGCCAGTGGCGCTGTCGCTGTTCTTCTCTACGGTGGTGTCGTCAGCGTTGTCCACGTAGTAGGTGTCCGAGCCATCACCGCCGGTCATGCTGTCGGCACCGGCCTTGCCATCCAGTACGTTGGCGGCAGCGTTGCCGGTGATGAAGTTGCGCAGTGCGTTACCAGTGCCGTCGATGGCCGAATAGCCGGTGAGCACCAGGTATTCCACGTTGTTGCCCAGCGTCCAGCTCACCGAGGCCTGCACGGTGTCGATCTGGCTGGTGGAAGCGTTGGTTTCGATCACCACATCGCCGGGGTTATCGACGATATACACATCCTTGCCGTCGCCCCCGGTCATGGTGTCCGCGCCGAGGTCGCCGTCCAGCGTGTCGTTGTAGGCGCTGCCTACCAATGTGTCGTCCAGGTCGGTACCCAGGATGTTGCCGCCTTTCTGGGCGGCCACTTCGTCGTACACATCCTGCGCGGTGCGGTTGTCGGTGGCGTCGCCCTGGAAGCCCAGGTCCGAGGCGATGTAATCCGCCAGCCGCTGGCCCACGATTTCGGCGGACTCTTCATGCAAGTGCCACACGTCGTCCGGGTAGGTCACGGGGTCGGCTTCCTGGCGCAGTGGCAGGTCGGTGTAGTCCACCGCCAGGTCCACGTCGGCGCGCTCCGCCGCGATTGCTTCCTGAGTCGCCCGCACGGCCACCAGGCCGTTCTGGATCTGCGCGATCGTGGTTTCGTCATAGCCCCGCACCCGCGCGGCGTCCGCGTCGTAGTGCCCGGTTTCCATGATGTACACCTTGAAGTCGCCCAGTTGCGCATGCAGGTAATCGAACACCGCCAAGGTGGCGGCTTTGTACGCAGCAGTGGCGGCTGCGACATCGGCCGACCGGCCGATTTCACCGGCGGCCTCTTCGCCTTGGCCCCAGATGATGCCCATGGTCACATTGTCTGTGGCCGTGAGGCTGGCCAGCTGTTCTTTCAGCAGGCCTACGGCGCGCAACAGGGCAGGGCCCGGCTGGTTGGTGTCGGTCAGCCACCACGATAGCCGCAACTGTTCCTCGTTGCCGGTCGACAACCCGTTCACCGTGCTGCCGCCCACGGCGATGTCGATCCCGTTGCCATCGGCATCGGTGAACTGGCTACGCACGTCGTAGGTGGTGTACTTGGTCAGGTCCTTGACCAGTTCGGTGATGCCGGACTGGTCGTCGTCATCGGTCATGCGCAGCATGCGCGCGTTGGATTGCCCCAAGGTTGGGAGGAAAAGAATGTCTTGCTGGGCCCGTTCGGCGAACACGAAATCGCTGGCGCTCAGGGTCGACGACAGGTTGCCGTTGAGGGTGATTTCGAAGCGGTTGCCGTCCGCGTCCGCCTCGCCCGACTTGATGTAGGTCTTGCTGTTGTCGGCGCTGGTGGTGATGTACAGCGTGTGATCGGTGCCGGTGCCCAAGCCAAGAATGCCCAGCGCGCTCACGTCGATCTTGTCCACGCCCACGGTGAAATCGGTGATGGTATCGCTGGCGGTGATACCGCCGGTGTCGTAGTCGCGGTAGCTGTCGGTGAGTGCCGAGAAGCGGAAGGTGTCCGCACCGTCGCCACCGGTAAGCGTATCGCGGCCCGCACCGCCATCCAGTATATCGGCGCCGGCGTTGCCTTTAAGGGTATCGGCGCCGCCCAGGCCCAGGATCAGATCACTGTGAGTGGTACCGTTCAGGGTTTCCGCCGAGGCGGTGCCGGTGATGGTTGTAGGGAGCGCGGCGGCCACGGTAAGGGCGAACACGTCACTGGCGGATGCGCCCTTGGGGTCGGTGGCGGTGACCAGCACGTTATAGGCGCCCGCGGCGTCGTCCACCGGTGTGCCGCTGAAGGTCAGGGTGCTGGCGTCGAACGTGAGCCAGGCGGGCAGGGCGGTACCGTCCTGCAGCGTGGCCTTGTAGGTCAGGGTATCGCTGTCGGCGTCGGTGAAGGCCGTTTGCGACAGGGTGTAGGTGTAGGGGCTGTTTTCGGTCGCTGCGCTGTCCTGCAGCGGGTCGGTGACTACCGGGGCCGCATTGGCGGGTACCGAACCACTGTTGAAGATCACGTTCGCCGCCGTGAGGGTGCCGGTGTAGTTGCCCTGCAATGCGAGTTCGAAGCGGTTGCCGCTGGCGTCGGCATCGTAGCTTTTCAGGTAGGTGCGGCCATTGCTGCTGTTGTACTGCACCAGCAGGGTACCGTTGTATCCGTTGCCAAGCCCCTTGAAGCCCAGGCCCGCGAGGTCGAGCCTGTCCTGGCTGACATCGAAGTCCGTGATCAGGTCGCTGTAGCTCGTGCTGGCGGTGCGGTAGCTGTCCGTCAGGTTGGTGAAGCGGAAAATATCCGCGCCCGTGCCGCCGGTGAGGTTATCCGCGCCTGCGCCGCCAACCAGAATGTCGTTGCCGCCAGCGCCATTGAGGGTGTCCACCCCGGCGAGGCCGAGCAGTTGCTCGTTGGCCGCGGTGCCGGTGAGCGTGTCCTTGCCCGAGGTGCCGGTGATCACCTTGGTGCCGGTATCCGGCGTGTCCTGCACGGCCAGGGCAAAGGTATCGGTGACGGTCCCGGTTTTGCCGTCGCTGGCGGTCACGGTCACGTTGAAGGTACCGGCGGCATTCAAATCCGGGGTGCCGCTGAAGGTACGGGTGGCCGCGTCGAACGTCAGCCAGCTTGGCAAGGCGCTGCCATCGGCCAGGGTGGCGGTGTAGCTCAGGGTGTCGTTGTCGGCGTCGGTGAAGCTGGTGGCCGGGATCACGTAGCTGAACGGCGTGGCTTCCTTGGCGCTTTGATCGGCGAGCGGGGCAGCCACTACGGGCGCGTGGTTGACCGGCGTGTCCTGCACGGCCAGGGCAAAGGTATCGGTGACGGTCCCGGTTTTGCCGTCGCTGGCGGTCACGGTCACGTTGAAGGTGCCGGCGGCATTCAAATCCGGGGTGCCGCTGAAGGTACGGGTGGCCGCGTCGAACGTCAGCCAGCTTGGCAAGGCGCTGCCATCGGCCAGGGTGGCGGTGTAGCTCAGGGTGTCGTTGTCGGCGTCGGTGAAGCTGGTCGCCGGGATCACGTAGCTGAACGGCGTGGCTTCCTTGGCGCTTTGATCGGCGAGCGGGGCGGCCACTACGGGCGCATGGTTGACCGGAGGCGTGGCGCCGAGGATGAAGTCCGACGCCGTGAGGGTGCCCACCAGGTTGCCGGTGAGGCCCAGCTCCAGGCGCTGGCCGCTGGCGTCGGCGTCGTAGTTCTTGATGTAGGTCTTGTTGGCACTGGCGCTGTACTGCAGCAGCAACGTGCCGTTGTAGCCGTTGCCCAGGCCGGTATAGCCCAGGCCGGAAAGGTCGATTTTGTCCACGCCCACGGTGAAGTCGGTGATGGTGTCGGCGTAGCTGGTGCTGGCGGTGCGGTAGCTGTCGGTGACGGTGGTGAAGCGGAAGGTGTCCGCCCCGGCGCCGCCAGTGAGGGTATCGCTCCCGGCGCCGCCGATCAGCACGTCATTGCCTGCGCCGCCTACAAGCGTGTCCTTGCCAGTGGTGCCAGTGATCACCTTCGGCGTGGTGTCAGGCGCGGCAGGGGTGTCTTGCACGGCCAGGGCAAAGGTATCGGTGACGGTGCCGGTTTTGCCGTCGCTGGCGGTTACGGTCACGTTGAAGGTACCGGCGGCATTCAAATCCGGGGTGCCGCTGAAGGTACGGGTAGCCGCGTCGAACGTTAGCCAGCTTGGCAAGGCGCTGCCATCGGCCAAGGTGGCGGTGTAGCTCAGGGTGTCGTTGTCGGCGTCGGTGAAGCTGGTGGCCGGGATCACGTAGCTGAACGGCGTGGCTTCTTTCGCGCTTTGGTCAGCCAGCGGGGCGGCCACTACGGGCGCATGGTTGACCGGCGCCGCGGTGGCGAAGATAAAGTCCGCTGCCTTGAGCGTGTTCAGCAGGTTGCCCGTCAGTGCCAACTCGAAGCGGTTGCCGTTGGCGTCAACTTCAAGGGATTTGACGTAGGTTTTGTCGCCTGCGCTATTGAGCGCGAGGTAAACAGTGCCGTTGCGGCCATCGCCCAGGCCGGTGATACCCAGCGCCGACAGGTCGATGTGGTCTTCGCCAGCGGCAAAGTCGCTGATCAGGTCCACCGAGGTAACGCCGCCGGTGTTGTAGTTGCGGTAACTGTCCAGGCGGTCCGCAAATACGAACGTGTCGGCCCCGGCACCACCGGCAAGGGTGTCCACGCCAGCGCCGCCGTTAATGATGTCGTTGCCTGCGCCGCCGTTGATCTTGTCGGCGCCGGCCAGGCCCATCAGCGTGTCGTTGCCCGCGGTGCCGACCAGCGTGTCGTCGCCGGCGGTGCCCAGCGGGGCGGTATCCGGCGGGGTGGTGCCTACCGTGGTGCCGTCGCCGTAGGTCAGGGTCGAGCCCTTGGTGGTGTTGGCGATGCTGTTGTCGGTGATGGTATTGCGGTCCGTACCGTCTTCGTTACGCTCGGCCACCCCATAGGTGGAATTGGCGCCGCCGGTAATGGTGTTGTCGGTAATGAGGTTGTCGCTACCCGGGAAGAACTTGCCCGACACGCCGGCAGTGTCGTCGTAACTCTGGATGACGATTTCCGGTACCGGGGCATTCAAACCGTTATTGGTCAGGGTGTTGTCGTCGACGGTGACGTCCGTGCTGCCATAGATGCGCACGCCCGAGCCGCCGTTGTCATGAATGTCCACGCCGGTCACGGTTACGTCGCTGGACAACTTCACCAGCACGCCCTCGGCGCCGTTGCCATACACGCTACCGCCTTCGATGCTGACGTCGTACGGTGAAGGGATGTTCTCGCTGCCGCGCTGCACCACGATCCCGTTGCCACCGTTATCGTAGGCAACGTTGTCGGTCATGGTGAAGCTGTTGGTGCTGGTAACGATATTGAACCCATGGCGGTCGTTGTCGTACGCCACGTTGTTGATATAGGTGCTATCGACGATGTAGTCCGCCACAAAGCCGTCCAGGCCGTTGCCATGGGATATGCAGTTCTCGATCAGCAGGTTCACGGTCTGTTCGTGGGGGTCGAAGCCATACCCCGAGCAGTTCATGATTTCCACGCCGCTGAGGGTGACGTTGCTGTCGTGGCCATCCTGGCCAGGGATGTAGCCGTTGAACCAGCCGTCGATCTTGCCGGTGGTGTTGTCCCGGTTGCCATCGATGGTTAGGTTGCTCAGGCCGAAATCATGGGTTTCTTCGCCGTAGGCTGAACGGATCACGCCGGTGATCTTGGTATCGGAACCGTCCGCCACTTTCACCGTGGTCAGGCCCGCGCCGGCGCCTTCCATGTACACGTTGCTCTTGAGCATCAGGCAACCGTCGGAAGGTTCCTCCCCGGCCGAGACGATAAAGGTCCCGGTTGGCACAAATACCGTTCCGCCCCCAGCAGCGGCTGCCGCGTCAATGGTTGCCTGGATAGCCGCGGTGTCGTCCGTGACGCCATCACCTACCGCGCCGAAGTCCTTTACGTTGAAGATCATGTGCTTGGTCCGCCCGGGGAGGAAAATAGTGATCAATGCCAAAATGTCGGCAATTGGTACCGACTTTGTATGACAGAGTTCACACACGATTTTTGCTTATTAGACGGGCGCGTCAAAGAAATCGCGAAATTGGGCATTTAGCCATTAAAGCGACGGTATGCTGGCGACGGTTCTCCCGTTATCACCATTCGAAAGAATTGATAAGTCATAAAGCCGTCACTTCAGTCGGCTTTTTGGCGGTTTGGAGACGATGTCAAATCTTGAACGTGACAGCGGCCTCACTGGCCTCGCTCTGACCAGTCAGCCCTGGAGCAATATGTCCGGACTGACATGCAATATCTGCCCCTTGCCGGGCGCTTTGATGGAAAATCCGTGTCTTACTTCCAGGCATCAGCACGGTAAAGCCCTTGCGCCAACCCTACATTCTGATGGAACACCCGCCGTTCGACGCCCCGGGTCGCACCTTGTGGGTCGCAGGTGATGCCTTCGACTGGAAAATAACGGAATCATGATCCTGCGCCATTTCACTACGATTCGCGGGCAAATCCTGGCGGTTGTCGCAGGCTCGTCGGTGCTCACCTTTCTGCTGTTCCTGGCCTTGCTTTTCTATCCAGGTGGCCCACCGAGCCCACCTTGGCCCTGGCAAACCACCTACCGGGTCGCCGCCGTGGTGCAAGCGTTGCGCGTCGCCCCAGCTGATGCGCGTGTGCATGTGATTGAAGGTGCGCAGGCGATGGGCTTAAGCATGCGCTTGCTGCCTGCCGCCACCCCTTGCACAGCCGATAACTTGAATTCCCGTGACCTGCAGGCTGCCCTGCAGGCAGAGCTGGGCCCTGCCCAGGCGATCAGCGCGCACGCCTGCACCGCAGCCCCGGGCCAGGCCGATATTCAGATACTGGTGCCGATCGGTGAGAGCACGCTGGACGTACGCACTACCCGCGTCGAACGTGAGCCGCCGCGCCTGTCCTTTCCCTTTTTCGGCGCGCTGCTGTTTCTTTGCGTGGGGGTAGCCACTTTGTCCGCGTGGGCGGCGTGGCGGGTGGTGCGTCCGTTGCGGCGCCTGTCGGACCAGGCCGAAGCCTTCGGTCGGGACATCGTGGTGGCGCCCATCGTAGAGGAGGGGCCTCTGGAAATCCGTCGTGCGGCCCATGCTTTCAACCTTATGCAGGAGCGGATCACCGCCTCCATCGAAGGCCGTACGCGGATGCTGGCCGCGGTCAGTCACGACCTGCGCACGCCGCTTACGCGCATGCGCTTGCAATTGGAAACCGACCGTAGCGAGATCTCGAAGGAAAAGCTTATTCGGGACATCAGCCTGTTGCAGACCATGGTGACCTCGGCCCTGGCGTACCTGAGCAGCGGTTCGCAAACCGAGAAAAAGGAATGGCTGGACCTTGGCGCGTTGCTGTCCACGCTGTGCGACGACTACGAAGACGCCGGTGCGCGCATTACCTATGACGGGCCCTTGCACCTGCCGTTCCTGTGCCGCCCGGAGGCCATCCAGCGCGTGCTGTGTAACCTGATCGACAATGCGTTGGGCTTTGCCGGACAGGTCATGGTCAGCGCGACGGCTGAAGCGGGGGTAATCACCCTTGAGGTGGCCGATGACGGCCCTGGTATCGCGCCGGAACGGCTCAAGGATGTGATCGAACCATTTTTCCGCCTTGACCCCTCGCGCAACAACAGGCCAGGCAGCGTGGGGCTGGGGCTGTCGATCGTCAATGACATCGTTCAGGCCCACAACGGTACGTTGACGTTGTCCAACCGCGTGCCCCAGGGGCTGCTGGCGCGCATTGTGTTTTGCTGATTGCATGAGAAAGGATAGCCCCATGAGACTGAACATCGCAGGCGCATCGGTCGCCGCCGCCCTTTTCAGCCTGTTGCTGGCCGGCGGTGCCCGGGCCAATGAGGCATGCAGCGCGCTCGCGGCCCAGGCACTGCCTGATACAACGATCACCAGCGCTCGGTTGGTGCCCGCCGGGCAGTACGTGATGCCCGAAAATCCCCTGTCGCGCCTTGGCGCCGTGCCAGGCATGAACCCCGCGGGGCGCATTGCCAACGGTCCCAACCCGGCCTTCTGCCGCGTCGCCGCCACCTTGAAGCCCAGTAGCGACTCCAACATCAAGGTGGAGGTGTGGTTGCCCGTCTCCGGCTGGAACGGCAAGTTCCTGGGTGTCGGCAGCTTCGGCTGGGGCGGGGCGCTGATGTACCCCGGTATGCTGACAGGCCTTGAACAGGGCTACGCCGTAGCGGCCACCGACACTGGGCACGACGGCACTACGGAAGCCGGCAAGGGTGGGCGCTTCGCACTCGGCCATCTGGAGAAGCTGGTGGACTACGCCTGGCGTGCCGACCACCTGATGACCATCAACGCCAAGTCGCTGATCCACGCCTACTACGGTCGCGCGCCGTCGCGCTCGTACTGGGTGGGCTGCTCGCTGGGCGGGCTTGAAGGGCTGATCGAGGCCAAGCGTTTCCCCGGGGACTACGACGGTATCGTAGCCGGCGCGCCACCTAATCCAATCGTCAAGTTCAACGCCGCCCAGTTGTGGACTGGCTGGCTGATCAACCGTGACCCTGACTTGCAGATGAGCAAGGAAAAATTCGCCATGGTCAGCCAGGCGGCGCGCAAGGCCTGCGCCACACCGGTCGGCGATCGACAGGGCTTTATCGAAGACCCTCAGCGTTGCGACTTCGAGCCTGAGCAGCTGCAGTGCAAGGGCGCCGAGACCGCGGATTGCTTGACAACCCGCCAGGTAAAACTGATGCGGCAGGTCTACGCCGGGCCCGTCAACCCGCGTACCCATGAGGTGATTTTCCCGGGCCCGGCCAAGGGCAGCGAAGCGCAATTGGGCGAATTCGCCGACGGTAAGCCGTTCCCGGTCGCCCTGGACCTGTTCCAGTACGCCGCCTTCCAGGACGCGAACTGGGACTGGAGCACCCTGGACTGGGACAAGACGGTCAATGCCGCGGTAGCCAGGCTTGGCCCCCTGATGCACGTGGACAGCGACCTCAAACCCTTCTTCGCTCGCGGCGGCAAGCTGTTGATGTACGTGGGCTGGAACGACTTCCACAACCCCCAGGAGCTGATCGGTTACTACCAGGCGCTGATGCGCGAAGCCGGCGATAAAACACGCGCCTCCTCGCGGCTGTTCACCGTGCCCGGTATGGGCCATTGCTTCGGGGGTGAGGGCTGCGACACCTTTGACAAGCTGGGCAATCTCGATACCTGGGTAGAGCAGGGCGTGGCACCCGAGCGCATCGTTGCTTCGCGGGTCACCGACGGGAAAGTGGTCCGCACCCGGCCGCTGTGCGCCTACCCGCAGGTCGCTCGCTACGATGGCAGGGGCGCCATGGACGAAGCCCGGAGCTTTGCCTGTGTGGACCCTGCGGCAGCGCGCCCCTGAACTCGGACATGACACAGGAGTAGCCGTACATGACGATGATGACACCGATCACCCAGGAGCCGTCGGCCGGCCAGCTGCGCGGCATGAGCCTGTTGGTCACCGGCGCAATCTTCATGGAAATCCTCGACGGCGCGATCATTGCGCCGGCGCTGCCTGGCATGGCCGCCTCGTTTGGCGTCAAACCCATTGAACTGAGCGTGGGCATCAGCGCCTACATGTTGGCGGTCGGTACCTGCATACCGGCCGCAGGCTGGGTCACCGACCGTTTTGGCTCGCGCACGGTGCTGGCGCTGGCCATCGTGTTCTTTACCCTCACCTCGGCGTTATGCACCTTGGTCGACTCCTTGTGGGCGTTCACCGGGCTGCGCGTGCTGCAAGGGTGCAGCGGTGCGTTGATGGTCCCGGTCGGGCGCCTGCTGGTGATGCGTTACACGCCCCGTGAGCGGTTGATGCAGGCGCTGTCCAGCATGGTCTGGCCGGCTTTGACCGCACCCGTGATCGGCCCGCCGCTGGGTGGTTTCATCACCACCTACTGGGGGTGGGAATGGATCTTTCTACTCAACGTCCCGCTGGGCATGGTTGCTGTGTTCGCGGTCTGCCGGATCGTCCCGCAGATAAAAGGCGCCGAGCTCAAACCCTTTGACTGGCCGGGCTTCGTGCTGTGCGCCAGTGGGACCTTTGCGTTGCTCAGTGGCCTTGAGCAAGTGTCTATCAACGTGAGCCCTGCCAACGTCGGGTTGAGTGGCTTGGGCCTGATCCTCTTGGCTCTGGCGTTCCGGCATTTTCGCCGGGCCGCGCATCCCATGCTCAATCTGGCCGCGTTCCAGGTGCCATCCTTCCGCGCGGTGATGCGCGGAGGGACGCTGTCTAAAATGGCGATCATCAGTACGCCGTTCCTGTTGCCGTTGATGTTGCAGGCCGGGTTGGGGTTCGATGCTTTCCAGGCGGGTTCCCTGACGCTGATCCTGTTCGCGGGCAACCTGGCGGCCAAGGCCATTACCACCCCCACGCTAAAGACCTTCGGCTACCGGCCGGTGCTGCTGTGTAACGGGGTGATGGCCGCGGCCGGCATCCTGGGGTGCGCCATGCTGGGCCCTGAAACGCCGATATGGCTGATGGGCGTGGTGCTGTTCTTCTGCGGGGCTACGCGGTCGATGCAATTCACCGCGATGGGCACCCTGACCTTTGCGGACATCAGCAAGGCACAGATGGCCGATGCCAACGGGCTGATGAATGTCATCAGTCAGGTCAGCATGGCGGCAGGCGTCACGCTGGGGGCGATCTTCGTCCGGAGCGCTCAGGCCCTGGGTGGCGAAAGAGGGGCATTGTTCGACTATCGCGTCGCGTTCGGCCTGATGGCCCTTATCGCGCTGGTGGGCCTGGTCGATCTGGTGCGCCTGGACAAAACCGCCGGGGATACCTTCGTCAATCGAGGTTAGGGGAGCGCACAGGGATTCGAATGCCCGAAACGCCGGTTACAGCAACACCCCATCCACCGCCTTCAACCCCTCCGGCGCGGGCTCGTCGAGCAATTCCAGCACGGCAATCTCCAGGTTCCGGCACATGGCATCCAGCGGCAGGTCGTTGGGCAAGGTGTCGAACGGGTCGGAGATCTGGTCGCCCAGTGCGTCCAGGCCGAAGAAGGTGTAGCTGAGGATGCACACCGCCAAAGGGGTGAACCAGCCGATGCTGTCGACCAGGCAGAACGGCAGCAGGAAGCAGTACACATACACCGTGCGGTGCAGCAGCAGTATGTACGGATAGGGGATGGGCGTGCCTTTGATGCGCTCGCACCCACCCAGTACGTAACTCAACCGTGAAAGTTGCTGGTCGATGTTCATCTGGGCGACGTCGCTGGCCTGTATGTGGCGGGCGGCGCCCAGGTACTGCTGGCCCAGCCGGCCCAGTTGCGCGCTGGCGGGGTTTTGCTTGGCCAGCAATGCGGTGTCCACTTCCAGGCGGGCGAGCAGCGCCTGGTCGGCGTTCTCGCCCCTGAGCTGGAATTTGAGCAGGTACCCGAAGCCCACCAGGCCCAAGGCAAGCGCCTTGCGAGGCGCTGCGCTCAGGGCTGGCATCAGGCTGAGTGTCTGGCGGGTGAGGTTACGGCTCACGATCAGCAATTCGCCCCACAACGTGCGAGCTTCCCAATAGCGCTGGTAGGCCACGGTGTTGCGAAACCCCAGGAAGATCGCCAGCGTAAGCCCCCATAGGGTGAACGGGGTGGCGGTAAGGATGAACTTGAAGCTGAAGAAGGTGCCATGCACCGCCACCACCCCGGCGCTTACCAGCACGGTAAACAGCACCTTGCGCCAGATGGCCGGGATGATGGAGCCCTTGAGCGAGAACAGCAGGGTGGCGGCGGAGGGGTTTTGCGGGCGAATGATCACGGTGGTAGAGCGCTCCGGTGGTTGGCCCGAGGGGCCTGACTGCCCGGAATGTTAGCGGCTTTTCTGTCGCCCGGCCGCGCTTGAAGCCGCACAGCCCCTCCCCATGCCCGGCACACCCTCACTCCATCGCCACCCAGTGATCGGCCCCCACCGGTGCGAAGCGCTGCGGCGGGGCAATGAAGCCGGCGTCCCTGATGGGGTTGGGCGGCACGAACTCCTTGAGCAGGCTTTTGAAGTCGCGCCGGCGGCCCACCTGCGGCACGGGCACCGCGGCCAGCAAGCGCTGGGTGTAGGCATGCTGGGGATTGTGCAGCACTTGGTCGCGGGCACCAATCTCGACGATCCGCCCGGCATACATCACCGCCACACGGTGGCATATCCGTTCCACCACTGCCATGTCGTGGGAGATAAACAGGTAGCTCAGGCCGTGCTCGGCGCGCAGGCGTTCGAGCAGCTCCAGCACCTGCGCTTGTACCGACACGTCCAGCGCGGAAACGGATTCATCGGCGATGATCACCTTGGGGTTCAGCGCCAGTGCCCGGGCGATGCAGATACGTTGGCGCTGGCCACCGGAGAACTGGTGCGGGTAGCGCTCCATGGAGGCCGCGGGCAGGTCTACCTGTTGCAGCAACTCGGCGACGCGTGCCCGCCGCTCGGGTTCTGGCGTGCGATCGTGAATCAACAGGGGCTCGCCTACCAGGTCGAACACGGTCTTGCGTGGGTTGAGCGCGGCGTAGGGGTCCTGAAACACCATCTGTACGTCGCGGCGCACCCGTTGCAGTGCTTCGCCGGTGAGGCCGTTGAGTTCCTGCCCCAGCAATTTGATGCTGCCCTGGTAGGCCAGCATGTTCATCACGGCTTTGCCGGTAGTGGATTTGCCGCAGCCGCTTTCGCCCACCAGGCCCAGGGTTTCGCCCTCGCGCAGTTCGAAGCTCAGGCCCTCCACGGCGTGCACGGTGCGTGGCCGTTCGAACCAGCCATGGCGCAGGGCGAAGCGTACATTCAGGTCTTGTACGGCCAGCACCACCGGTTTTTCGCAGAGCGCGGCCGGCGGTGGGGCAGTGCCCAGCACCGGCACGGCGGCCAGCAGCTTGCGGGTATACGGGGCCTGTGCAGCGGTGAACACCTGCTCCAGGCTGCCGTGCTCTTCCACGCGGCCCTGGTTCATCACCACCACTTCGTCAGCCATCTCGGCCACCACGCCCATGTCGTGGGTGATCAGCAGCAAGCTGGTCTTGAATTGCTGTTGCAGTTCGCGCATCAGCTCCAGGATCTGCGCCTGGATGGTCACATCCAGCGCGGTGGTGGGTTCGTCAGCGATCAGTACTTCGGGCTGGCACAGCATCGCCATGGCGATCATCACCCGCTGGCGCATGCCGCCCGACAGTTCATGAGGGTATTGGGTCAGGCGCTTGTCTACCTGGGGCATGCGCACCGCTTCCAGCATCTCGCGGCAACGCCTGCGTATATCCGGGCGCCCCATGGCTTCGTGGCGGCGCAGGGTTTCGGCCAGCTGGTGGCCCACGGTGAGCAGTGGGTTGAGGGAGGTCATCGGCTCCTGGAAGATCATGCCGATACGCTTGCCACGCAAAGCCTGCATGTCACGCTCGGGCAGGCTCAGCAGGTCCTGGTTGCCGAACAGGATCGCGCCCCCCGGCACGCTCGCGGCCTTGGGCAGCAGGCCCATGATCGCCAGCGACGACAGCGATTTACCACTGCCCGATTCCCCGGCGATGCAGAGGGTACGCCCCGGATACAGCGCGAAGCTCAACTCGTCGACCACCCGCCTGCGCGAGGCACCGCCGCCCACGTCGATGCTCAGGCGGTCCACGGCAAGGCTGGGTACGGGCGCGGCCATCAATTGAACACCACCTTCGGGAAGTAGAACGACACCACCCAGTTGGGCAGGTCGACGATTTCGCTAATGCGCAGGTCGCCGCACACCGAACACAGCATGTAGGCCTGTTCGGCGGGCATGCCATGCTCGCGGCACAGCCAGTCCACGGTATTGGCCACCGCCTGGCGGGCGGCCTGCATCAGGTCCGGGCCGATGCCGGTGAAGGCTTCGTAGCCGGCGCTGTCCAGGTGGCGAGTCACCGGGCCTGGGGTGCTGAAGCGGGGGGTAGCCAGCGGCGTCTGCTTGATCAGGTCCAGTTTCACCACCACGTCCATGGCGCTCTCGATCGCCGTGCCGCACACCTCGCCGTCACCTTGCGCCGCATGGGTATCGCCGATGGAAAACAGCGCGCCTTCGACTTCCACCGGCAGGTACAGCACGCTGCCTGCGGCCAGGTCACGGATGTCCAGGTTGCCGCCTACACGGCGCGGCGGCACGATCGAGTGCAGCCCGGCCTCGGCGGGCGCCACGCCCACGGTGCCGGCGAATGGCTTGAGCGGCACCTTGGCGAATTCACCGAACGCTGCGGGCGTCAGGGTTTGCGTGTCGTAGTGCCACAGCGCCAGGGCGGGCGCGGGGAATTGATCCGCCAGCAGGCCGAAGCCAGGAATGTTGGCCGTCCAGCCGAAGCCGCCCGGCTTGAAGCTGTCCAGCGTGATCTTGAGGATGTCACCGGGCTGAGCGCCTTCCACGAAGATCGGCCCGGTGACCGGGTTGATCTGGTCGAACGGCAGGGTGCTCACGTCCGCCACCTGGGACTGCGCCGTGAAGTAGCCGTTGGAGGAATCCCGGCAGTTCATTTGCAGCATGGCCCCGGGCGCCACGCGTTCCACCGGGGTGAAGCTATTGTCCCAGCCGAAATGACTGTTCACGCTGTGGATGGTCTTGACCAGGCAGTTCTGGCACATGGAGCGGTCCTCGATACGATGATGGCAGTGGCCTGTGCGCGGGGCGATCCCGACTCAGGCCACGGCAAGCTTGCGGCTTGCGGCTCACAAAAAAGGCTTACTTCACCCAGATGTAGTCGTAGTTCACCGGTACGTGTACCGGGTCTACATAGAGCGCGTCGTCCCCGCCCAAGCGCTTGGAGCGCACGGTGAAGCGCTGCTCGTTGAAGATCGGCACCCAGGGGGCGTCGGCCATCACGTCGGTGAAAATCTTTTTCCAGGCTTCGGTGCGTTCGGCCTGCTGCTCAGGGGCTGCCATGGCGTCGGCCTTGGCGGCGCGCTCATCCAGCGCCTTGTTGCAGTACAGCGCCCAGTTCCAGCCACCGTCCACCGCGCCGCTGCAGCCCAGGATCGGGCCGTAGAAGTTGGACGGGTCGGGGAAGTCCGCAATCCAGGCCATGCCGCCCGACCACACCATCGGTGCCTGGTCCTTCGAGCTGCCGGCCGCGATCACGTTGGCCTGGGCCAGGGATTTGATCTGCACGCGGATGCCCACCTTGGCCAGGTCCTGCTGGATCGACTGGGCGATGCGCGGCTGCGGGTCGGTGTTCATCACGTACAGCTCGGTGTCGAACCCTTTGGCGAAGCCGGCGTCGGCCAGCAGCTTCTTGGCGCCCTCCACGTCGTAGGGCAAGCCTTTGTATTGGGTGTCATAACCGGGCATGGCGGGCGGCAACGGCTGGTTGGCGGGCACCGCGCGGCCATTGATGATGCGCACGATGCGCTCTTTGCTGATGGCCATGTTCACGGCCTGGCGCACCTTGAGGTTGTCGAAGGGCGGCAGCGTGGTTTTCAGCGTGACGTACCCGGTTTGCAGCTGGTTGCCGGTGACCACAAGGGATTTGGACGCCGCGTCGTTCTTGAACTGCAGGAACTGCGCGGGTGGCACGCCGTCGCCGGCGATGTCTACCTCACCCTTCTGCAGGCGCAGCAGGGCCACGGTGGGGTCCTGGCCGATTTCGAAGGTGATCTTGTCTACGTACGGCAGGCCCTTCTGGAAGTAGTCCGGGTTCTTGACGAGTTCGAGCTTTTGCCCCAGCTGCCAGTTGGCCAGGCTGAACGCGCCGCTGCCCACCGGGTGCTTGCCGAAATCGGCGCCCCATTTCTCCACGGCTTCCTTGGGCACCACCGAGGCGAAGTTGATGGCCATGATGTGCAGGAAGGTCGCATTGGGCGCGCTGAGGGTGATGGTGAGGTGCTGGTCGTCGATCACCTTGATGCCGCTGAGCGCCTCGCTCTTGCCGCCGGTAACGTCCTCGTAGCCCACGATGGAGCTGAAGAACCCGGCGCCGGGGCTCTGGGTTTTCGGGTTGACGGCACGTTCCAGCGAGTACTTCACGTCGCTGGCCACCAGTTCGCGGCCGTTCTGGAATTTCACGCCCTTCACCAGGGTGAAGCTGTACACCGTGCCGTCGGGCGATACGCTGTAGTCCTCGGCCAGGCTTTTCACCAGTTCGGTGGTGCCGGGCTTGTAGTCCATCAGCCGGCCGAACAGGCTTTTGATCATCGACCAGTTCTGCCAGTCGTAACCGATGGCAGGGTCCAGGGTGGCCACATCGTTCTGGTAGGTCACCACCACATTGCCGCCACTTTTAGGCGTTTCGGCCCACAGCGGCGTGGTGAACAGCGTGGCCGCGATGGCCAGGGTCAGCGCTTTGATCTTCATGTTTGCCCCCGTTTTATTGACAGATTCAGTGCCGCTTGATGTCGATGCGTGGGTCCACCAGCGGGATTACCAGGTCCGCCAGCAGGTTGCCCAGAACAATGGCAACCGCCGACAGCGTGGTCACGCCGACGATCACCGGGATATCCACTTGCTGGATCGACTGCCAGGCCAACTGGCCGATGCCCGGCCAGCCGAATACCGACTCGACCACCACCAGGCCGCCCATGAACACGCCGATATCGATCCCGATCATCGGGATCACCGGCACGATGGCGTTGGGCAGTACGTGAACCAACACCACACGGGCCCGGCTCAGGCCCTTGGCCCGCGCGGTACGAATGAAATCCTGATGCAGCACTTCGATCATCGAAGAGCGCACCATGCGCGAGTACCAGCCGCTGCCCAGCAGGCCCAAGGTCAGTGCCGGCAGCATCAGGTGGCTTACGCCGCCATAGCCTCCCAGCGGGAACCAGCCCAACTGCACCGCGAAGAAGTACAGAAACAGCATCGCGGCGATGAATTGCGGCGCGGACACGCCCACGAACGAGAACGCCATCAGCAGTTTGTCCGCGAAGCTGTCGCGCTTGAGCGCCGCGAGCATGCCCAGGCTGATCCCGATCAACAGCTCAAAGCCGATGCCCGCCGCCATCAGTTCCAGCGAAGGGCGCAGCCGTGCGCCGATCAATTCACTGACCGCAGTGCGCTGGATGTACGAGCGGCCGAGATCGCCGTGCAGCAGGTTGCCCAGGTAGCTCAGGTACTGGTGATAGAAGGGTTGGTCCAGCCCCAACTGCGCGCGAATCGCCGCGACTACTTCCGGGGTGGCGCTGCGGCCGGCGATCTGCCGGGCAGGGTCGGCGGGCAACAGGAACAGCAACAGGTAAGTGATCAGGGTCACGCCCAGCAGAATGAGCAGGGCATAGCCCACCCGGCGGCAAATGAACGGCAGCATCAGCGACGCCCCTTGAGGGTGGGGTCGAGTTCGTCGCGCAGGGCGTCGCCGACCAGGTTGAACGCAAGCGACAGCAGAATGATCGCCGCGCCCGGAATGAACACCAGCCAGGGCGCCGAGGTGAAGTAGGTCTGGCTCTCGAAGATGATGTTGCCCCAGCTCGGCGTGGGCGGCTGTACGCCCACGCCCAGGTACGACAGCGTGGCCTCCAGCAGCACCGTGGTGGAAATGCCCAACGTGGCCCATACCAGAATGGTCGGCAGCAGGTGCGGCAGCAGGTGGGAGAACAGAATCCTCAGCGAGCTGGCGCCCAGGGTGCGTTCCACCGCCACGAAATCACGGGCGCTCAGGGCCACGGTTTCGGCGTAGATCACCCGCGCGATCTGCACCCAGTTCACCATCGCGATCACCATGGCTACGATCCACACGCTGGGCTGGAAAATCGCCGACAAGGCAATTGCCAGCAGCAGGGCGGGGAAGGCCATCATCAGATCGGTCAGGCGCATCAGCGCACTGCCCAGCCAGCCACGCACGAAGCCTGCGGTAAGCCCCACCAGTGTGCCGATCAGCACGGCCAGCCCGTTCGCCAGCACGCCGATGAACAACGACGTGCGCGCCCCGAAAATCAGCCGTGAGAAAAGATCGCGCCCCAGCAGGTCGGTGCCCATCCAGTACGGCGTGGCAGGTGCCAAGGGCGCGCCTTCCAGCGACAGGCCCTCGACGAATTGCTCA
Source organism: Pseudomonas sp. 3MAES_34.3B (assembly GCF_058145875.1). NCBI lineage: Bacteria > Pseudomonadati > Pseudomonadota > Gammaproteobacteria > Pseudomonadales > Pseudomonadaceae > Pseudomonas > Pseudomonas sp. 3MAES_34.3B. The sequence continues at coordinate 1,710,127 of NZ_CM176960.1, forward strand.
TCCGGGTCGAAGGGCGTAAGCCAGGGCGCCAGCACGGCCAGCACCACCACGGCGGTAATGAACAGCAGCGAGATGGCCACGGTCGGCCGGCGCAACAGCGCCTTGAGGGTGTTCATGCCCGGCCCTCGTCGCGTGCCGCAAGGATGTCTGCGCACAGGGCTTCGATGGGCCGGTTGAGCTGCATCGACAATGTGCGCAAGCGTTCGTACGCGGTGGCCTCGTCGATGCGCTGAGTCACCATCAAACGCGCCAGTGCCTGCCCCAGCAGCGGCCGTTGCGCCAGGCGGTGGCGCAGCGTTGCCAGCTCCTCGGCGTCCACCCGCTGCCGGTCGCGCAGCCCCACAGCCATCATCAGTGTTGTGTACACCGAGCCCTGGCTGATGGGCTTGTTGAGCAGGGCGGTGGCGCCCAGCTGCAACGCTCGCTGGATCTGCGACAAGGTTTCATGTGCGGTGAGCGCAACGATGGGGATGGCCGCCGCGTCGAGGGCCTGCACTGCCCGAGGGCTGGCGAAATGTTCCACTTCGAGAATGGCGGCGAAGCAGCCGGCGGTGTCGCAGGGCGCGTCCTGTTCCAATGCGTGACTATGGATGCCCAGGCGCTGCAGGCTTTTGCCAAGGCTGGCCTGGCTGCGCTCATCACAGTCGATCAACAGCAGGTGGCCTTGCCCCAGGTTGGGAAATGCGCGTGCTTTCATTTGACGATCCTCAAATGCGGTGCCCCGCGAACGTGTCGGTCGGCCACGCCCGCGTGTAGATCTGTAACGGTGAGGTAGGGGTCAGCGGACAGCGGTTGCGCCGCCGAATGCACGATTTCGAAGCTGCCTTCGCGCAGTTCGGCAATGTGGCTGCCCAGCGCGCTGTGATGGTTGCGTGGCGATACGCTCAAGGTGCCCAGCACGCTGGCCATGGCGTGGCCGTAAAGGTAGTTGCAAATGGCCGTGGGGGCTGGATCGCCGCACGCGTGCAAGGCGTCGGCGAACAGCCGCAGGGCGGCATAGGCGCCGGTGTAGTAATGCGAGCAGCGGCGCGGGCCATGAACCTGCTGCCGGGTATGGAACGCAGGGTCGAGCGCTTCGAAAAACGGCCCGCACGACAGCAATCGCAGCGCGTGCATCGGCCCCACGGCGTCCAGCTCGGCTTCGGTGAGGTTGCAACTGAGCACGGGCAGGCGTAGTCCCTGTTCGGCGCAGGCGTGGTCCAGTTGCCGCAAAAACGCGTAGGAAGACTCGCCCACCAGGTTGTTCAGCACGAACGCCGGGCGCTCTCGCATCAGTGTTTGCACCAGCGGCGCGAAGCCGGTCGCGCCCAGGTGCCAGTATTTCTCTCCCAGCACCTGGGCACCGTTGGCTTCCAGCACTTCCCGGGCGATACGGTTGCTTTCCCAGCCCCATACATAGTTGGAACCGAGCAAAAACGCGCGCCGCCCAAAGTGGGCCAAGGCATAGCGCAGCAATGGCAACAGCGTCTGGTTGGGGCAGCCGCCCAGATACAGCACGCTCTCGCTACTCTCGTAGCCTTCATAGGGGCTGGAGTACCACAGCAGGGCGCCGTGCTGGTCCAGGTCCGGAATGATCTCCTTGCGGCTGGCCGACAGCGTGGTGCCGAACACATGCTTCACCCCGGCGGCCAGCAACCGCGCTACACCGCGGCTGTACTCGGCGGGTTCGCCTTTAGGGTCCACGCAAATGGCCTGCAGCCGAACATCGCGGTGTGCTTCGGCGTTGAGCTCGGCAAGGGCATCCTCCAGGCCCTGCAATGCGCTGCCGCCCATGCGTCGATAGGTGCCTTCGGTGGAAAGCAGAAAGCCGACAGTGACAGCGGGGCGAGCATCGAGCATGACCGTGATCCATAAAAAAAGCCCGATCTACCCGGCAAAGGGTTGATCAGGCTTCGGTACCTGGCGCAGCAGGCTGCGCGGATGTAGCAAGGCTTAAGGAGGTGAGTCCGGCTTGCGGGGTTGGTGAAATACCATGAAATATCTGTGCCAGTCTGTAAAAGGGCTGTTTTTCGGTTGGAACCGGGCGGCTTGGGAGGGCTGCTGCCCCTTGTCAGTGCCCCCTGCGTTACCTTGCCTCACCAAGGCGCACCGTTTCGCCCATTTGCTCATGCCGTTGTTCCCGGCCCCGCCAGGCAAACGCCACGACCATCACCAGGCCCAGCGCGGCCATTATCGCGCCAGCCACCGAGATCGCCGCATACCCCAGACCCGCGTCGATCACCGCGCCGCCCAGCGCCGCCCCGATCGCGTTACCCAGGTTGAATGCCCCAATGTTCACGGCGGATGCCAGGTTGGGTGCATCCTTGGCGGCCTCCATCACCCTCATCTGCAACGGCGGCACCAGGGCGAAGCTCGCGACCCCCCATACCAGCACCGCCAGCGCGGTCGGCAGCGCCCAACGCGTGAGCACCGAAAACGCCAGCAATACCAGTACCAATACCGCCAACGAGACAATCAGGGTACGGTCCACGGAGCGGTCCGCTGCCTTGCCACCCCAGATATTGCCCAACGTCAAACCCACGCCAAACAGCACCAACATGCCGGTGATAAACGTTGTGGAAGCACCCGTCTGGCTATGAAGGATAGGTGCGATGTAGGTGAACACGGTAAACATCGCCCCGGAGCCCACCACCGTCAGCGCCAGTGCTGCCAGCACGGGCCCGCGACCCAGCACACGAATCTCGGCCAGTACGCCGTCGCTTTTGGGCAGCGGTACATCGGGCAACGCGATCCACAGCGCTGCCATCGCGATCACCCCAAGGCCAGCGATCCCTGCGAATGCAGTGCGCCATCCCAACAGCTCGCCGAACCAGGTGGCCAGCGGCACGCCGCCAATCGTGGCGACGGTGAGCCCCATGAACATTGCTGCTACTGCGCCCGCGCGCTTGTCGGGCGACACCAGGCTGGCGGCCACGATAGAGCCCACGCCGAAGAACGCGCCGTGATTGAGCGAGGTCACCACACGGGCGATGAGCAGGCTTTGATAGTCGGTGGCCAGTGCGGACATCAGGTTGCCAAGGGTGAAAATGGCCATAAGCCCGATCAACAACCACCGGCGGGGGATCTTGCCCGTGGCCAGGGTCATCAACGGGGCGCCAATCAAAACACCCAGGGCGTAGGCGCTGACGAGCAGGCCGGCCGCGGGGATGGACACCCCCAGGTCGGTGGCAATGCTGGGCAACATGCCCATGGGGGCAAACTCGGTGACACCGATGCCAAAGGCACCGATAGCGAGGGCTGTGAGCGGTGGATTGATGTGCATGAGCGTCTCCTTATCTATGCGCCAGATGGTACGATCCAGTGAAAGGGCGCGGTAGACCGCCAAAAAGAGAAGCACTTTTGCGCTGGAGGCACAGATGGATTTCAATGGACGGTCGGGGGAAATGGAGGTGTTCGCCCGGGTGGTGCAGGCGGGCAGCCTGTCGGCCGCCGGGCGTGCGCTGGGCCTGACGCCTTCGGCGGTCAGCCGCATCATCGCGCGCACCGAACAGCGAATCGGCACCCGGCTCCTGCTGCGCACCACCCGTGCCCTTACGCTTACCGCAGAAGGGGAGGCTTACCTGCGCGGTGCGCGGCGCATCCTGGCAGACATGGCGGAAGTGGAAGAAGCGATCGCTGCTCAGGGCGTACCCAAGGGGCGGCTGCGGGTCAGCGCCGCGTTGGGTCATGGCCGGCTTGCCGTTGTACCGCTGGTGGCCGCCTTTACGCAGCGCTATCCGGAAGTGCGCGTGGACCTCGCGCTGGGCGACGAGGTGGTCGATATCCTTGCCGGGCAGGCTGACGTGGCCCTACGGTTCGGCCACCTCCCGGACAGCCCGCTCACCGCCCGCTACGTTGGCGATACCGGCCAGGTGGTGGTGGCCTCGCCGGGCTATCTTGCGCGCCACGGTAAACCGCAACAGCCCGAGGACCTTGGCCGGCACAATTGCCTGCGGTTCAACTTTCGTCGGGCGGCAACGGATTGGCCCTTCGTGCGGGATGGGCAGGCCTTCTCGCTCAAGGTGGCGGGCAGCATCGAATGCAGCAGCGGTGAAGCGCTGGCGCAACTGGCCGTGCTGGGCGCGGGTATTGCGCGCATCGGTACCTTCACCGTGGCCGACGATTTGAAACACGGGCGCCTAGTGCCGCTGCTGGAGGCCTTCAACCCGGGTGACCGGGAGCCGATCCATGCCGTATTCGTGGGCGGCCCAGCGATGCCCGCGCGGGTGAGGGTGTTCGTGGACTTTTTATTGGAGCACCACCGGATGGGCGACCACTGACCGCCGGCATCCCGCTACCGGCCCGCTCCGGCATTTGCCGTTTGAGAATATTCCCCGGCCCTCTGTAGAATCCGCGCCTTTTACTGCCCGGGCCTTGCCATGCAACCTGCCAACACCTCAAACAAGCCGGCCACCCAAAGTGGTGAGCTGATCTATGGCCTCGATGACCGGCCGCGGCCGCTGGCGGCTTTTTTTGCCGCGCTGCAGCACCTGCTGGCGATCATCGTACCGATCGTTACCCCTGGCTTGCTGATCTGCCAGGCGCTGGGCGTTTCGCCGCGGGACACCAACCTGATTGTTTCGCTGAGCTTGATCGTGTCCGGTATCGCTACCTACGTGCAATGCCGCCGCTTCGGGCCGCTGGGTGCAGGCCTGCTGATCGTGCAGGGCACCAGCTTCAACTTCGTAGGCCCGCTGATTGCCGGCGGTGCGTTGATGGTGAAGCAGGGCACCCCGGTGGAAGGGGTGATGGCGGCCATCTTTGGCGTGGTGATCGCCGGCTCGTTCGTGGAGATCGGCATCTCACGCATCCTGCCCTTCATCAAGAAGCTGATCACCCCGCTGGTAACCGGCATTGTAGTGCTGATGATCGGCCTCACCCTGATCAAGGTCGGCCTGATCAGCATGGGCGGCGGCTTCGGCGCCATGGCCAACGGCACCTTCGCCAATGGCGAGAACCTGCTGCTGTCGGGCGTGGTATTGGCCGTGATCGTAGTGCTCAACCGCATCCCGCTGGTATGGATGCGCAGTGCGGCGATCGTCATCGCGTTGCTGGTGGGCTACGGCCTGGCCGGCTACCTGGGCCGCCTGGATTTCACCGGCATGCACCAGGCCGCGCTGTTTCAGGTGCCCACGCCGCTGCACTTCGGGCTTAGCTTTTCCTGGGGGCTGTTCATCCCGATGCTGGTGATTTACCTGGTCACTTCGCTGGAGGCCATCGGTGACGTAACCGCCACCAGCAAGGTGTCCCGCCAGCCTGTGGAGGGGCCGGTGTGGATGCAGCGCATCAAGGGTGGCGTACTGGTGAACGGGGTCAACTCGCTGCTGGCCGGTGTCTTCAATACCTTCCCCAGCTCGATCTTTGCCCAGAACAACGGCGTGATTCAGCTCACCGGCATCGCTAGCCGCAGCATTGGCGGGTGGATCGCCTTGATGCTGGTGGTGCTGGGGCTGTTCCCCACCGTGGCCGGGGTGATCCAGGCCGTGCCGGAGCCTGTGCTCGGTGGCGCCGCCATGGTGATGTTCGGCGCCGTCGCGGCGTCGGGCATCAACATCCTCGCGGGCATCGACCTGGACCGTCGCGCGCTGTTGATCATCGCCGTATCCCTCGCGCTGGGCCTGGGCGTGGCACAGGTGCCGGAGTTCCTTGCCCACATGCCAGCGGCGCTGCGCAATGTGCTGGAATCGGGCGTGGCCACCGGTGGTATCTGCGCGCTGGTGCTGAACTGGTTCCTGCCGCAGCAGGCCGCTACATCCAAGTGACACGCCCCTCCTGTTGAGGCCACCTGTCCGAACGCGCCGCGCCCGGGCAGGGGTCTTCTACCGTATAAGCACCTCGCTCGCTGCGGTGTCACCTCCTTTCATGCCGCGTGCGGTGGCCCGGGAGAGACACCATGGCAACGGTATTCAACGCGAAAGACTACGGCGCCAAGGGCGACGGCTTCACCGACGACACCCAGGCCCTGCAGGCGGCTATCGACGCCGCGGCAGTGGACGGCGGCACGGTGCTGCTGGGGCCTGGCACGTACCGGGTTTCGGCGTCGGCCGGGGCGCAGGAAGGCTGTTTGCTGCTCAAGGCGGGCGTCACCCTGGCTGGAACCAGCGCTGCGACCACCCAACTCAAACTGATGGACGGCGAAGACGGCGCGGCTGGCCTCCTGCGTGGCGCCGGGGACGGGATAGGGATCACGCGCCTCGCGCTGGATGGCAATAATGCCTCTACCACCGGCCGGGTGGACGGTTACGTGAACGGCGACAGCAGCCATGTGCTGATCGACAGCGTGGAGGTGCGCGAAGCCAGCGGCTATGGCTTCGACCTGCGCAGCCTGGGCAGCGAGGTGCAAGTGCGGGCCTCGAGCGCGTTGAACAACGGCAGCGATGGCTTTATCGCCGATGGCCTGGTGAACAGCCTGTTCGAGGACAACCTCGCCAGCCTCAACCTGGGCAATGGCTATACGCTGGCGGGTGAGATTCGCGTGCAGGACAGCGATGCCACCTACAACGCGCTGGACGGGTTCTCCCTTGGAGCGGGTGGCTTGGGCGACAGCGAAGACAGCACCCTGGAATTGAACGGCGGCTTGGCCCAGTGGAATAGCCAGGTAGGGGTGCGCCTGGAAAACATCGGCGGTTATCAAGTCAATGGCCTGGACGTGACCCTCAACCTGGCTCAGGGGATCTACGCCATGAACACGCACGATGGGGAGATCACGCACAACCGCTTGCTGGCCAACAATATAGGTAGCAGCGGCAGCGAAATTCAGCTGGGGGGCGGGGATTACGTTGCCGCCGCACGCAGCCATGACAACCTGGTGCAGTGGAACCAGATCAGCGGGCTCAATTCACCGGGCAGTGCGATTGGTATCTCCGAAGACATCCGCAGCTACGCCACCAATACCGTCACGGATAACGTGATCAGCCTGATCGCAACGCCCATCTCGCCCAATGGGCCGCATAGTGTGTTCGCGCGCAACCAGGCCTTCGTCGATACCTATGGCGGAGACGGCAAAGATGCGCTGGCCGGCACGGGTGCCCGGGACCGGCTGTTTGGTGGCGACGGCGACGACCATTTGGGTGGCCGCGACAACATGGATGTGCTGGTGGGCGGCGCCGGGCGGGACCGCCTCACCGGTGGCTGGGAGGGCGATGTGTTCCGCTTCGACAGCCTGAGTGACAGCTATCGCACCGCCACTTCGGCCCACTCGGACCTGATCGTCGACTTCACCGGCTTCGAGGATCGCCTGGACCTCACCGCGCTGGGTATCAGCGGCATGGGCAATGGCCATGACGGTACCTTGGCCGCGCTGTACGACAGCGCCAGGAACGTTACCTACTTCAAGAATTACGACGCCGACGAAGACGGGCGCCGCTTCGAGTTCCAGATGCGCGGCGACAAATCCCGCATGAACGACTTCCCCTTCGTTCAGTTCGAGCAAGGCACCGACAGCGCCGATTCGCTCAAGGGCACCGCCGCAGGCGAGTCCTTGTTCGGTGCAAAAGGGGCAGACACCTTGGACGGCAAGGCCGGTGAAGACCGGCTGTTCGGCGATCAGGGCGGCGACCGCCTTACCGGCGGTGATGGCAGTGACACCTTCGTTTACCGGGCCTTGAGCGACAGCCTGCGCGGTGCCGACGGTAGCATCGCCAATCGTGACCTGATTGCCGACTTCGACCTTCAGGGTAATGACAGCATTGATGTGAGCGCGCTGGGCTTCACCGGGCTGGGCAATGGCTACGACAACACCTTGCTCCTGGAACAGGACATCGGGCGCCGCTCCACCTTGCTCAGGTCCCTGGAAACCGACGCGAACGGCAATGCCTTCGAGATAGAGATCGACCACTACGTGCCGGACGTGCTCGCCGCCGCCACCAGCGTGATCTTCGCCAAACCGGCCGGGGAGGGGACCACCAGCAGCTATCCCACGCAGGACCGTACGTTGACCGGCAGTTCCGCAGACAACACCCTGAATGGCGGCGCCGGCAACGACCGGCTCAGTGGCGGCGCGGGTAACGACCGTTTGGCTGGCGGCGTAGGTGATGATGTGCTCACCGGAGGCAAAGGCGCCGATCAACTATCGGGTGGCTCGGGCGAGGATGTGTTCCGCTTCACCAGCATTGCCGACAGCCAGCGCACCGCCAGTGCGTCCAGCGCCGACACGGTGCAGGACTTCACCGCCAGCAAGGACATGCTGGACCTGCGAGCGCTGGGCTTCACCGGGCTGGGCGACGGGCACGGCGACACGCTCAAGGTGACCTACCGCGCCGACACCGATACCACCTACCTGCAAAACCTGGACCCCGACAATCAAGGGGCGCGGTTCGAGATCAAGCTGCTTGGCGATCAGGGTGGGTTACTGAATGAAGAGAATGTGATGTTCGCTGCGGTTTAGGCCCCGCCGCGGGAAGTATGTGGCAGTCCTTTCCCTGGCTTACGCCGGCCATCCGACGCCAGCTCGCGAATAGTCAATTTTTCGCGAGCTGGCGCCCGCTTCCCACAGGTGAGCCAGCCCCTCAGGGTGTCAGGAGAACTCTGTGGGAGACGGGGGGCCGGCCATCCGGCGCAGCCGAAGGCGTAGCTCGCGAATAAGGCCGCCAGCTGGCGAACGAGGCCCATGAGTCCGGTGCAAAGCCTGTTCTGGACTGCCCTGTGTCCCACCATTGCGCACCACGCTCAGGTGCGTTGCGCCAGGTTCGTATTCCCACGCTCACCCCGCATCCCTAGGCTTGTGACTCAATATTCACTCAAGCCGGAGAGATGGTGATGCCCGCGAGCAGCCCTTACACACTTGCTTCACCGTCGGTGCAAACCGATGCCCCAGCCACCCTGTCCACGGTGCTGGTTGTATTCCTGGCCTTCTGCTGTGGCGCGGTGGTGGCGAACCTTTATTACGCGCAGCCCATCGTTGAGCTGATCGCGCCCAGCATCGGGCTTTCGCCTGAGCATGCCAGCCTGATCGTTTCGCTGACCCAGCTTGGCTACGCCGCCGGCTTGCTGTTCCTGGTACCGCTGGCCGACCTGATGGAGAACAAACGGCTGGTGATTGGCTTCACCCTGGCGGTCAGCCTGTTTCTGGTCGCCGCGGCGAGTGCGACGTCCCCTTCGGTGTTTTTACTCGCCTCATTGTTGATCGGCGTTACCTCCGTGGCCGTGCAGATACTGGTGCCACTGGCCGCCCATATGGCGCCGGAAAGCAGCCGGGGGAGGATGGTAGGGAACATCATGAGCGGGCTGCTGCTCGGCATCCTGCTGGCGCGCCCGATCTCCAGCCTGCTGTCCGAATACCTGGGCTGGAGGGGGGTGTTCTACAGCGCAGCTGTACTGATGGTGGTGATCGCGGCATTGGTTGCTGCGCTGCTACCGCAACGGCTGCCGAACCATCACACCACCTATGCCCGGCTGATCGGCTCGGTGTTCAGCCTGGCCCGGCGCTATACAGTGCTGCGTGAGCGCTCGCTCTACCAGGCGCTGCTGTTCGCAAGCTTCAGCTTCTTCTGGACCATCGTTCCCATCGAGCTCATCCGCCATTACGGCTTCAGCCAGAACGGCGTGGCGTTGTTCGCACTGGTAGGAGCGGTGGGTGCCATCGCCGCGCCTATTGCCGGCCGGCTTGCCGATGCCGGGCACGGTCGCGTCAGCACGCTGTTCGCCCTCGTGCTGGCCCCGGTCGCGTTGCTGATCGGTGGCGTTCCAGGGCTCGGTTACCTGGGGCTGGTGGCTGCGGCGATTGCATTGGACTTTGCGGTGCAGCTCAACCTGGTGCTTGGCCAGCGCGAGGTCTACGCCCTGGACGCCAATAGCCGGGCACGCCTAAACGCGGTGTTCATGACCAGTGTGTTCGTGGGAGGTGCGCTGGGTTCGCTGCTGGCCAGCCCGATCTACGAGCACTTCGGCTGGGCCACGACTGTACTGTGCGCGGCGGCGATGCCAGCCCTGGCGCTGCTGATTTTCCTGATGAAGAAAAGCAACAGGCCTTGACACTCGATAGCATCCACTACAGCCTCGGGGCCCTCAGCCACCGGGGCACCCAGATGGATAAGTTTCTCGCCTTGAGCATGTTCGTCGAAACCGTGCGCTGCGGCGGTTACTCCGCAGCCGCGCGCAAGCTGGGCGTGGCTACGTCGTCCGTTACCCGCCAGGTGGCAGCGCTGGAATCGGAGCTGGGCACCACGCTGCTGACCCGTAGCACCCGGCAGAACAGGCCAACGGACCTGGGCCAGGCCTATTTCGAGAAAGCCGTGGCGATTCTGGACGCCCTCGCCGCCGCCGACAGTGTGGTGACGGACCGGGGCAGCGAAGCCAGAGGGAAGCTCAGGATCAGCGTGCCTGTGGAATTCGGGCGCCGCGTGATCGCTCCGCACCTGGGGCGCTTCCTGGCGGCCCACCCCGCGCTGGACGTGAGCCTCAACCTCAGCGATGACCGCGTGGACCTGTTCAAGGACCGCATCGACCTGAGCGTGCGGCTGGGCTCTACCGTCAATAGCGAAGACGTGATCTGCAGCCCTATCGGCCATTTCCAGCGCTGGCTCGTGGCAAGCCCTGTGTACCTGGAGCAGCACGCAGCCCCGGCACAGCCCGGCGACCTTGCCGACCACTGCTGCCTCCAGTTCGATTACGGCGGGCCCATGAAAGGTTGGGATTTTGAAGTGGATGGCGAGGCGATACCGGTCGCGGTGCAGGGGCGGATACACAGCAACAACGCCGACGTGCTGCGGCAAGCGGCGATAGCAGGGCAGGGGGTGGCGTTGCTGGCCGATTGGCTGGTAGCCGAGGACGTACAGCAAGGCCGGTTGTCCCGCTTGCTTGCGCATTACGAGATCAATCCGGCCTCTGTCGATGCTTCCATCACGCTGGTGTACCTGCCCATCAATCGCGAATCAGCCCGCATCAAGGCGTTTGCTCATTTCATCAAGGGCTTGCTGGCCGCTGCCTAGCCGGTAGCCGGCGGCAGCGCCGGATCACACGCTTACATGCAGGCGAACGTCAACGTTGCCGCGAGTGGCGTTGGAGTAAGGGCACACCTGGTGAGCTGCTTCTACCAGCTCCTGCGCCTCTGCTTTTTCCAGGCCTGGCAGGTTGATTTCCAGGTCGATGTCCAACCCGAAGCCGGCGGGAATCTGGCCAATGCCCACTTTTGCGGTGATCGACGCGTCGGCCGGAATACTGCGCTTGCGTTGGCCGGCAACGAACTTCAGCGCGCCAATGAAGCAGGCGGAGTAACCAGCGGCGAACAGCTGCTCGGGGTTGGTGGCTTCACCGCCAGCACCGCCCAGTGCCTTGGGCGTGGCCAGTTTCACGTCGAGGATCTTGTCGCTGGAAACAGCACGGCCATCACGGCCACCGGTAGCGGTTGCAACTGCGGTATAGAGAACGTTCATGGTGCCTCTCCTTGCTGATAGTCGTAGGAAAAATACTGTGATCCTGTAGCGCCAAAGTGTTGCGCGCTAACCATATGGTTTTAATCTAGCTCGCAATTATTTTGCGCGCAAGCATTATTTTTGGGTGTTCTCCGTCAGCTGCATCCGGCTGATAGAAGGCGCGACCTTTGATTCGTAAATCGGCTATGACGGGGACGCAAGGATCTACGCTGAGCTGAACGGCGAAGCCACCGAACGACTACAACCAGGCGGTCGCCTCAGGAGGAGTACGACATGCGCCATACAGCAGCATCGAACAACAAAGTGCAGGGCACCACCGGCACTGTTCTGGTAGGCGTGGCAGGGGCGGACAGCGCCGCCGGCCTTGCGCTGGACCCCAACGGGGCAATCTGGCTTGCAGGCTATAGCCGGCTGGGCCTGGGCGGGGAGGAGGACTCGGCGTTTACTGGCAGCCTCGTCAGGTTCACCGCCAAAGGCGGCGTGGACACCCGTTTCAGCCAGGACGGTAAAACCCTTTTGCCGGTAGAGCTGGACCTGGAGTCCGGTGGTAACGGCGCGGTGCAGCCGGGCGGCAAATACCTTCAGGCGCACTATGTTCGCCAAGGCGATGAATACGTTGCCGCGGTAAGCCGCATTCTTCCCGACGGCAGGCTGGATTCAAGCTTTGGGGATGCGGGCACCGCGACGGTGCCGTTCGACTGGGAGGATTCGCTCGGGAACCAGGCGTCTTTCAGCGTACAAAGCGATGGCAGTTTCTTCGCCGGGGCGACGTATTCCTCCGGCGAGGTTTACATCGCCCGGTTCGAGCCAAGCGGTGTGCTGGACGCGTCTTTCGCAGAGGCAGGTGTGCTCAGCCTGCCGGCATCCCTGGGCATTCGTAGCCTCAGCCCCATGGATGTGGCTTTGCAAACCGACGGCAAAATCCTGATCTGGGCCTCAGCGTTCGACTTCACCGATTCCACTTGGAGCGCGACGCTCACCCGGGTAAATCCCGACGGCACCGCCGACACCACCTTCGGCAGCGACGGAACATTGGCCCTGGGCTACCGCGCGGACGCCATGGCGTTACAGGCGGACGGCAAAGTCCTTGTTGCGGGCAGTGAGGATGGCGTGGCGGTACTTACCCGGGTGAATGCCGATGGCAGCGTCGATACCGGATTTGGCGCCGACGGTAGCGTGGCCTTGCCGTTTGCGGGCGACGGGTTTTCCATCGCGGACATGACGCTGCGGGCAGACGGCAAGGTACTGCTCGCCGGCAACCTGAACACCACCGCCGACGGCAGCGTGCTGGCGCTGGTTCAGCTGAACACCGATGGCAGCCTGGACACGACCTTTGGCAACCCGAATGACGGTTACCAACACCTGGTGGGGAGTACCAGCGCCGATATGCTGATCGGCACAGCGTCTTTCGATGACGCGCTGTCTGGCGGTGGCAGCCGTGACCTGCTCGATGGCCAGCAGGGGCGGGACGTGCTCAGCGGCGGGCTGGACGCCGATGTGTTCCGCTTCCAGGAAGTAGCCGACAGCTTCCGGACCGCGACGACCGCCCACAGCGACCGCATTACTGACTTCGATCCTACGGTGGATGTGCTCGACTTGTCCGCGCTCGGGTTCACTGGCCTGGGCAACGGCCGGGACGGTACCTTGACCCTGCAGGTAAACGAGGCGGGCACCCGTTCCTATTTGAAAAGCCTGGAGGCGGATGCCGATGGGCGGCGCTTCGAGGTGGTGCTGAACGGGGACCTGAGCGGCGCACTGACCGAGCGCAATATCCTCTTCAGCAAGGCGTTGCGCGAAGGCACCGACGCAGCGGACCACCTCACGGGTACCGCGCGGGCCGAGATCATCCAAGGCCTTGGCGGTGCAGACAAACTGCTCGGTGGCTTTGGGGACGACGTGCTGGCCGGTGGGGCTGGCCGCGATTGGCTTGAAGGCGACAGCGGCAAGGACGTGTTTCACTTTGCGGCGCTGACCGACAGCTACCGTACGGGAACGCAGAGCCATGCGGATCGAATCGTCGACTATGCGGCCTACGACGACGCGATCGACGTCTCCGCGCTTGGCTTCACCCGCCTGGGTGATGGCCACAACGGTACGCTGGCGGTGGTTACCAACGAGGCCAAAACCCTGACCTACTTGAAGAGCTACGATGCAGATGCCAGCGGGGCACGGTTCGAGGTGGCCGTGCTCGGCGATCATTCGGGGTACGGGGGCTTGAATATCACCTTCGCGGGGCTCGTTGAAGACGAAGCGATCCAGCTGATCGGCGCAGCGGCGCCGGTGGCGGCTTAGCCCTGCAACAGATGGACCGTTACACCGGCCTGGCCCAGGCGCTGCACTGGCTGACGGCTGCAGCGCTTTGCCTGCTGCTGCCGTTTGTATGGGTAGCGGAGAATTTTCCCCCGGGGCCGGTGCGGGTGTTCTGGTACATGGCCCATGAGTCCATGGGGATCAGTGTGTTTCTGATGGTGGTGCTGCGGCTGACCTGGCGCTGGCGGCATCGTGCGCCTGCGTATCCAGAGGGCGTAAAGCGCATGACTTCGGTAGTCGCGGGGCTTAACCATGCATTGTTGTACGCCGTGCTGTTAGTGATGCCGGTTACCGGCTACCTCATGGCAGGCAATGGCCAGGGCGTGCCGTTCTTCGGCGCGATCACGCTGCCCGGCTTCGCCCGCAACGACGGGCTGGGGCTGATTGCCGACAAGGTTCACGTGTGGTGCCAGTTCGCGGTTTATGGATTGATCGTGCTACACGTGCTTGCTACGGTCTGGCATGTGGCGGTACGCCGCGACGGTATGCTCGAGCGGATGCTGCCGCCCCAGCGCCCCCCTTGAATCGGCTGCTCAGGCTTGCCTTGGGCGTGTAAATTCCGGCCGGGCCCGCCCCGCTTTGAGATGGTGAGGCTTAAGAAACGGCGTCACTACCAACATCAGCGCACTGACGCCTGCCATCAGCCATTGAGCCACTTCAAAGCCTCCCGTCACGTCCCGCAGGTAGCCCATCAACAACGGGCCAGCCGCGGCAACAACGTAGCTGATCAGCAGGATGAAGGCGTTCCAGGCGTTGGCTTCTTCGGCATTTTTGGCGTTGTCCAGCGGGAGCGTCATGCCCAGGGTGAACGCGCCGCCAGCACCAAATGCCACGATGGGTATCGCCAGAAACGGCATGGCATTGGGGGCGATAGCGATAGCCAGGGTGCCTGCCAGAGAGATGCCCGAGCTGATCGCCAAGGCGACACGACGGTCTTCCTTGCGGCTGAGCAGGCCGAAGGCCGGGTTGGCGATCATGAACGCCAGGGTAAAGCTGGCCAATATCAGCCCGGCCATGTTGGGTGTTCTGCCGTATTCCACATACATCGGCGCGACCCAGGAGATGTAGGCATAGAACACGATGTTGTTGCTGGCGAAGAACAGCGCGATCAACCAGGCGGTGGGGTTACGCAGCGGCATTGAATAGCGCGGGCGCTGCTGGGCACCTTGCCTTGGCGAAAGCCCACGGCGTTCCACAAAGCTCCAGGCGGCGATCGCACCGATTGCCGGTAACGCCCACAGGCTGGCACCCAGCTTCCAGCCACCGGTGGCCACGGCGACCGGGCCGGTGATGGCGGCGGCTACCGTGCTTCCCAAGGCCAGGGCAGTGGCATAAATGCTCATGAGCACAGCGGCCTGCCGCGGGTAACTGGCTTTGACGAAGCCGGCGAGCAGCGCGCCGGCAACCGCGATGCCCGCGCCAATACCCACGGTGGTCAGAAAGAGTGTTGCGATAGTGCCGGCAAAGGCGCGCAAGGCTGTGGCGGCAAGCAGCACGGTCAAGGCCGCCAGGATCACCTGATCGCGACCGAAGCGCCGCGCCAGCCAAGGCGCCGGCAGCGCCATCACCCCCATCAACAGCGTAGGGATGGCGGTGAGCAGAGAGGCTTGAGTATGGGAGAGGCCGAACGCCTGGATCATCGACGGCAACAGCGGGCCGATCGAGACGATCGCCGGGCGCAGTGTGACGGCTACAAGGGTGATACAGAGGATTGCAACGAGCAGCGAGGGCGCTTCTGCTGGCAGGCGCGCCGGTGCGCAGAGGGTCAAGTGCGGGGCGGCTTCTTTTGCGGTAACGGGCACGGGCTCGGCGAGCGGTGTTTGGGCGGTGGCCAGCATGATTCGGTCTCCAGGCAGGGCAAGGTAGCGGACGGCCCCCGCGATAGGGGCCGTGCACAGGCTCACTTCTTGATCAGCACGGTTTTGGGGTTGGTGAACAACAGGCGCCCTTCGTGCCCGCCCTCGGTTCCCACGCCGGATTGCTTATGGCCACCGAAAGGAACGTCCACGCCTTGGGTGTGTATTTCGTTTACCCACACCATGCCGGTTTCCAACCGATTGGCGACGGCCACCGCAGCCTTGGTATCGCGGCCCCACACCGAACCGCCGAGGCCGTAGGGGCTGTTGTTGGCGCGCTCCACCACATCATCGACGTGGTCGTACACGATGATCGGAACAATCGGGCCGAACTGCTCTTCCTGCACAATCCGGGATTGTTCCGGCGGGTTGTCCACCACAGTGACAGGGATGAAGTAACCCGCCCGGCTTTCGTCGATCTCGCCACCCAGCACGATCTTCTGGCCGTTGGCCTTGATGTCGCCCAGGAACTCGCGAACCTTATTGAACTGCATCTTGTTCTGCACCGGGCCTACAGTGACCTGCGGGTCCAGGCCATCGCCCATTTTCTGCTGCCGGGCATAGCCCACGAATGCAGCGACAAATTCCTGGTGGTACGAGCGGTGGATATACAGCCGCTTGATGCCGACACACCATTGGCCGGAGTTACCGACCGCGCCCCAGAACAGCTGGGGGATGGCGGCCTTCCAGTCGGCGTCGGGCAGCACGATGGCTGCGTCGTTGCCGCCCATTTCCAGTGTGAGGCGCTTGACCGTGCCCGCCGCCGAACGGATCACGTGCTTGCCGGTTTCGGTAGAGCCAGTGAAGCTGATCTTCGCGATGTCCGGGTGCGCGGTCATTTGCGGGCCGAGCTCATTGCCGCCAGACACCACCGACAGTACGCCGGCAGGCAGCACCGACTGAGCGATCTGGCCGAAACGCAGGGTGGTCAGCGGGGTGAACGGCGAGGGCTTGATGACCATGGTATTGCCGGCCAACAACGCCGGCGCCACTTTCCACAGCGCCAGCAGCACGGGGAAGTTCCATGGGGTTATCGCACCGACCACGCCCAGTGGGGTGTGGTGCAACTCCACGATATGGTTGTCGTTCTCTTCAACGATCTCTACCGGAATACGCCGCGCCGCGATCTGGCGAATCCAGGAAATCGACTGGTCAACCTCAGGCTCGGCCATGGTTTTCAAGGGCTTGCCTTGCTCCAGCGTGAGCAGCACGGCGAGCTCGTCACGATGTGCTTCCAGCGCTTCGGCATAAGCCACCAGGTAGGCCTCGCGCTCGTCATAGCTCAGCGCCGACCAGGGCTTGAACGCAGACTTGGCCGCGGCTACCGCGTCGTCGAGTTGCTGTGGCGTGCCGGCAGGCGCCTTGGCCAGCACCTGGCCAGTGGCGGGGTTCATGACATCGAACGATTCCTCGGCCTGGACCAGCTTGCCGGCGATGCTGAGGTAGTACGGGCCATCGAACAGGCTTGTGAATGCTGCGCTGCGGGATACGTTAGTCATTTGCTTGCTCCCAGTTGGTTGATCAGCACGTTCGCAGCTTCGCTCGAGGAGGTCGGGTTCTGGCCGGTAATCAACAGGCCGTCACTGACCACATAAGAAGCCCAGTCCTCACCCTTGGAGTACACGCCGCCGTTGGCCTTGAGCACGTCCTCTACCAGGAAGGGCACCACGTGGGTGAGGCCTACCGCCTCTTCCTCGGTGTTGGTGAAGCCGGTGACGTTTTTGCCCTTCACCAGCGGCGTGCCATCGGGGTTTTTCACATGGCGGAGCACGCCAGGCGCATGGCACACCAGGGCCGTAGGTTTGCCAGCCGCCTGAAAGGCCTCGATCAGCTGGATGGAAGTAGGGTCTTCAGCCAGGTCCCACAGCGGGCCATGGCCACCTGGATAGAACACGGCGTCGAAGTCGGCGACCGACACGCTGTCCAGGCGCACGGTGCGGGCCAGCAAGGCGGTGGCGGTGGCATCGGCTTCGAAGCGGCGGGTCAGATCTGTCTGGAAGGACGGCTCGTTGCTCTTCGGATCGAGCGGCGGTTGGCCGCCCTTGGGTGACGCCAGGACAATGTCCGCCTTGGCATCGAGGAACGCGTAGTAGGGCGCTGCCAGTTCTTCGAGCCAGAACCCGGTTTTGCGGCCGGTGTTGCCGAGGGTGTCATGCGAGGTCAGAACCATGAGGATTTTCATTTTGCGTTTCCTGTAGTGAGTGATTTGCGTAGGAGAGGTATTTCAGGGTTTGAATAGACCGGTCGTCTACAGATCGGCCAAATAAAAAGTCACTTGGCGGCCTTGATAATCAGGTCCGCGACTTGCTGGGGATACGACAGCATCGCAACGTGACTGGAGGGCACTTCCACGGACACGGCGTTCATGCGCTTGGCTTGGTCGGCTTGCTGTTGCGGGGAAATGATTGCGTCCTTGGTGGCGATTACGGCGTAGGAGGGCACGTTGTGCCAGGCCACATGCTGCACCGGTTCGCCCAACGCATGACTGTTCAGCGCGCCTTGGCCAGCAGCGACAAGGGCTTGCTCGGACGCAGACAGGTCGGGGGCGAAGAACTTGGCCACGCCTTCATCACTGACCTTCACGTAGCCCGCCTGGTCCTTCACGAAAGAAGCCTGGCCGGGGCTGTGCGGGTAGCCTTTGGTGGTGTCCAGTGCGGACTGGCCGTCAGCGGGTGCGAAGGCCGCTACATACACGAGGGAGTGAACCTTCTCGTTCGCTCCGGCATCGGTGATTACCGCGCCGCCCCACGAATGGCCAACCAGCACCACGGGGCCCTCGGCGTCTGCGATGGCTCGGTTGGTGTAGGCCACATCGCCTGCCAGCGAGTCCAGCGGGTTCTGCACCGCGACCACCTTAAGCCCTGCCTGCTGCAGCAAAGGGATGACCTTGTTCCAGGACGAGCCATCGGCGAATGCTCCGTGTACCAGCACTACGGTTTTGGCGGGTGTGCTTGCCGATGTTGCCTGTGCGGAGGCGATGCCCATGTGGGCCATGAAGGCCAATGAAGATATAAATGCAGCCAGCTTGGTAGGGGTTTTCATCGCGGTTTCCTTTCTGCTGTGAGGTGGTGTGGGGTTACATTAGTCTTGAATAGACCGGTCGTCTAGAGATTTTTGAAATCTTTTTCGAGGGCTGTTGAAGTTCACCGGCGCAAGCCCGTATGTCAGCTAGCGGAGGGGGCGTTTCCCCTCCACGTTCAGGCTTACTGGGGTTGGGCTGCCAAGCTATTGCTCACGTTACGGCCCAGCACCAACACCAGCACAAAACCGCAGCCCACCAAGGCGGTGGCCAGGCTCATCAGCACTGAGCTGCCGAGTTTGTCGACAATCTGCCCGCCAAAAAACGAACCCACAGCAATGATCACTTGGAATAGGGCGACGAACAGCGGCATCCCGCGTTCCACATCCTTGGGCGCTACCACGAACATCCAGATACTGGCGCAAGCCGGGAAGGCGCCGAAGGCAAAGCCCCACAGCGCGATCAGCATGGCTGCGCCGGTAAGGCCGGTAGCGAAGTAGGGGAACAAGGCGGTACTGGTGGCGATCATCAGGGCCACCAGCAACAGGGTGTAACGCACGCTGCGGTTTGCGGCGAAGCCTGCGAACACATTACCGGCAACCCCGGCGATGCCGTAGAGCAACAACAGCGAGCCGATAGTAGGCCCATCGAACCCGCCACTCTGTTTGAAGAAGGGCGCCACATAGGTGTACGCGGCAAAATGCGCCAGGCCGATCAGCAATACGGCGATCAGCCCAACCCGGGCTTGCGGATTAATAAACAGGGCCGGCAGGTCACTGATGCGAATGGCCTTGTCGGGGTTGAGCCGCGGCAACAGCAGGATTTGCGCCAGCAATACCGGCACACCGACCAGCGCGGTAACCAGGAAGGTCATGCGCCAGCCCATCAGGCCGCTCAACCAGGTGCCAACAGGCACGCCCAGCACGGTCGCCAGGGTCACCCCGGCCATGATGAATGAGGTGGCCTGGGCCACACCCACGCCTTTGGGGGCCAGGCGACCGCTGAGCGCAATAGCCGTGGACCAGAAGCCGCCGATGCTCACACCCAGCAGCACACGACCGAACAGCAGCAGGCTGAAGTCGCTGGCGTAGGCGACCACCGAGTTGGCGATGACCATCAACAGCGTGAGGCTGATCAGAAGATACCGCCGGTCCATCGCGCCAATGCCCACGGACAGCAAGGGCGCCGCGAGGGCGGCCGCGATGCCGGGCAGGGTAACCATCAAACCGGCGTGGCCGGCACTGATGCCCAGGTCGCTGGCCACATCGTTGAGTACGCCTACGGGCAGAAACTCGCTGGTCACCAAGGCGAAAGCGCCCACGGCGACCGAGAGAATCGCCAGCCACTGCTGTTTGACGCTTTGTTGGCTATGTTCGGGTAGGCCGCGGGGGGCCTGACTGGAGGTTGGCATGGTGCGGTTCCGATAAAGAATGTCGCCCGAGGGCGAACGGGGAAGCGGAGGAGAAAAGGGTAGGGGATTATAGAGGGCGCTTTGGCAAGGACAGAGGCGGGCCGCTCGATAGTAATCATCAGCGCAGTCGATGCGAGGCGCGGGATAGAGCGCCCGTCCAGGGCAGGCCTATGGCATGACCGGGCTGGAACGGCCCGCTTCGTCGCCTTGCAGGTGTCGTGCAAGAATCTTCAAGACCGCGGAGTATGGCCCCGGTAGCGTTGCAGCAAAAGCCACACGAGCCGAGTACCCGCATGTCCAGATTCCAGGCGCAGCCCGAGCAGCCCATGCAAGCGAGTTCATTTGCCCTCTCTCACTCGGACGCCCCGGCGCAGGCGTATACCGCCCTGGTCCACGAGCTGTATGACGGTTTGACCAGCATTGCCTGCAACCTAGAGGCCGCCGCCAGGTGGCTGTCCCGGGAACAGCCCGATATAGCGGAGGCTCAGGTGGCCCTGGCCGACCTGGTGGCAGCTGCGGCCGAGGTCATACAAACCTGCGCCGCGCTGTCTACCTGCCTGAACCTCATGTAGCCGAACTGCCCTTAAGGAAGGCCTCACTCCCTCCAGGCAGAGATTTCCTGGCGCTGGCTGCCCAAGCCCTCGATGCCCAGCTCGATCACATCGCCGTGTTGAAGGAATACCGGGGGCTTCTGGCCTAGCCCTACGCCTGCGGGAGTGCCGGTGGCGATCAGGTCGCCTGGGCGCAGCTCGAAGAACAGCGACGCATAGGCAACGATCTCTTCCACGCCGAAGATCATGTTCG
Organism: Pseudomonas sp. 3MAES_34.3B; assembly: GCF_058145875.1. Lineage (NCBI taxonomy): Bacteria > Pseudomonadati > Pseudomonadota > Gammaproteobacteria > Pseudomonadales > Pseudomonadaceae > Pseudomonas > Pseudomonas sp. 3MAES_34.3B. The sequence goes on from NZ_CM176960.1 coordinate 1,730,878, forward strand.
CGGTGCTGCTGTCCTGAAAGCGGCGCTCGTTGACCGAGAGCCAGATGGCCTTGTTGGCAATATCGCCGGCTTCGTCCGGCGTAACCAACCATGGGCCTACCGGGGCGAAGCCGGGGAAGCTTTTGCCCTTGGTCCATTGCCCTCCGCGCTCCATCTGGTAGGACCGCTCGGAAAGGTCATTGACCACACAATACCCGGCAACATGTTCCAAGGCTTGCGCGCGAGGGATGTACAGCCCGCCCGTGCCGATCACGATGCCCAGCTCCGCTTCCCAGTCACCTTTCTCCGCCCCTCGGGGCAGGGTTACCGGATCGTTCGGCCCGGTGGCGAAACAGCCTTTCATGAACAGGGTGGGCTCGCTGGGCGGGCTGAGGTCTACCTCCCTGGCGTGGTCGAGGTAGTTCAGCCCCACGCAGAGAATGCGGCTGAACGCCGCCACGGGCGGCCCCCTGCGCAGGCCAGGGTCGAGGGCTGGCAGCGTGCTGGGGTCCAGCTGGCCGAGGGCGGCCAGGCTCGCCGGGCTCAGTTCGGCCCAGGTGATGTCACTGATATGACCGGACAGGTCGCGGAGGATGCCTTCGGCGTCCAGCATCGCAGGGCGTTCGCTACCTGCCGGGCCTACGCGCAACAATTTCATGGTGGTGCCTCCTTTGCCTTCGTTGAGGAATCAACCTCGCCAGCCTTCGAGGAATTTCAGCAACAGCCCGTTGACCACTTCCGGTTGTTCTTCCTGTGGAAGGTGGCCGCTCTGGGGGATGGGGTGCGCCTCAAGATTGACGGCCATTTCTGCCCATACCTTGGCCATGTCGAACAGCTTGCCCACGGCATGAAAATCCGCGCCCCACAGCGCCATGACCGGGCAGGCGATCTTCACGTCGGCGTCTTCCTGGTCCTGGGCGACATCAACGGCATTGGCGCGATAGTCAGCCATGGCGCCGCGTACCGCGCCGGGTGCCTTGTACGCCCGCACGTAGGTGTCGAAGGCTTCGCCGGAGATGGTCGTGGGATCGAAGCACCAGTCCGAGAAGAAATAGCGCAGCCATACCTCTTCCTTGCCAGCGATAAGGGCCTCTGGCAGGTCGGGTACCAGGTGGAACAGGAAAAACCAGTACGCCTTGGCCACCTCGGCATTGAGGTCCCGGGAGACGATCCGGGTGGGCACGTTGTCCATGACCACCAGGCGGTCTACCAGCTGCGGATGGTCCTTGGCGAAGCGGGTGGCGACACGGGCGCCCCGGTCATGGCCGACCAGCGCGATTTTAGACACGCCCAGCTCGCCGAGCAGGTCGTGAAGGTCCTTGGCCATGTTGCGCTTGTCATACCCGCCGGCGGGCTTGTCGGTTTCGCCATAGCCGCGAAGGTCGGGGGCGATCACTCGGTAATGCCTGGACAGCGCCGGGATCTGGTAGCGCCACGCATAGTTGGTTTCCGGAAACCCATGAAGCAATACCACTGGCGGGCCGTCGCCTTCCTCGATGACGAACTGGCGGATGCCATTGGCCGATACCGTGTACTTTTTCATTGTGCGCCTCGCTGTTTTTCAGAACATGTGGCCACGGGCATCAAGACAGGTGCCGCGTGAAGAATGAGATAAGGACCGCAATGGTGAACATCGAGAAAACGGTGGTAACCAGCACGCTACCGGCGGTGATGCTGGCGTCACGGCTATACATGTTGGCAAGCATGTAGGGGCCGGTGCCGGTGGGCAGCGCGGCCACCACCACGGCGATCGCCGTCAGTTCGCTGCTGAGATGGAACACATAGGTTGCAGCGATCCAGGTAAGGAATGGTTGGGCCAACAGCTTGAGCGCGACTATCCCGGACAACCGCTGCCAGTTGATGTCGAACCGGGTATCGGCGATGAACGCCCCCAGGGAAACCAGCGCGCACGGGCTGGCGGCATTGGCAAGTAACGTCAGGAAGCGATTCGGCCCCATGGGCAGGGGCGGTGCCCAGGCGGCGTAACAGACCCCGAGCAGCGGGGCGAGAAGCATGGGGTTTTTCAGCAGCGAGTAGCCCACCTTGCCAACGGTGGTCAGCAGGGCGCCCTTGGGTTGGAGGGCAATTTCCACGGTGAGGACGGCGATGCCGAAGAGCACGCTTACTGTGATGATGGCCGAGATGGTCACCAACGGCAGGCTGGTGGGCCCGAACGCTGCCAGGCATAAAGGAAAGCCGATGAAACCCACGTTGGCATAGCCGCTGTTGAGGCCGTCGAGGCTGGCGTCGGCCAGGTGAGAGGCTTGCAGCTTGCGCAGCAGCGCGGTAAAGCCGAATACCAGCGCGCTCCCCAGAGCGAAGGCTGCGGCAAACCCGGGCTGATGCAGGTCGGCCCAGCGGGCAGTGGCCATGACCTGGAACAGCAACGCAGGCATGCCCAGGTAGACCACGAACTGGTTCAGCTCGAACGCCGCCCGGCTCCCCAGCAAACCCTTGTGACGGGTGAGCCAGCCGGCGCCCACGAGGGCGAAAACCGGTAATACAACGTTGATCAATACGTCCATCAGCTGCCTCGTGTGGATTGACGTCCCAGCGCGTTTGCACTGTACGGCCCGCCCGAACACCCAGGATAGGCACCCTGTGCTATTGCCCACCGTGGGTGAGATCGTTTCTGACGGCGGCTACTTGATCCTCGGTAACTGCCGGCCCGGCATTGCCCCAGCCAGCACGAATGAAGCTGGTGACCGCTGCCACGTCCCGGTCGGACAGACGCCAGGCAAATCCCGGCATGCTGTAGGCGGTAGGCGAGCCTTGAGTGGCGGCAGTGGTGGCGCCGGCCAGGACAATGCGGATGATCGAGGCCGGCTGCGGGTCATTGAGTACTGTGTTGGCCGCCAGCCCCGGGAATGTCCTGGCATAGCCCTTGCCGTCACTTCGGTGACAGGCAATGCAGTTGTCCACATACACGTGCGCCCCTTCTCCGCTGAGGCGCAGTGCGTGCAAGTCGGCGGCTGTGCTGTCCTCGCTCGCCACCGGTGGCGGCTGCTGCCCGCTGGGCGCCAGGGATTTCAAATACGCCGCAATGGCCTGTAGGTCCTTGTCGTTCAGGTATTGCAGGCTGTTTTCGATCACATCCTTCATACCGCCGAAGGCGGCGGTATGGTTGTTCTTTCCAGTACCGAGGAACTCCACCAGGTCTGTTTCGCTCCAGCGCCCAAGGCCGGTCAGGGCACTGCCGCGAAGGTCCTTGGCGATCCAGCCGTCGATTGGCGCGCCACCCGCCAGGTAGGTGCCTTTGCCGTCATCGGCCATGGCTTTTTCCTCGAGGGTGAGCGCACGCGGGCTGTGGCACGAGCCACAGTGCCCCAGCCCTTCAACCAGGTAGGCGCCGCGGGCGACCGGGTCCGCTGCCAACGGGGCCGGGCCGGCGTAGGGTGCAGGCGCAAACATCCAGCGCCAGCCTGCCAGCGGCCAGCGCATCGACAACGGCCAGGGAATGTCGACGGTGCGGTTGGGCTGGTGTACCGGCGCCACGCCCCTGGAGAAGTACGCGTAGAGGTCGCGCATGTCCGCCTCGGTGACCCGGGCATAGGAAGGGAAGGGCATCGCCGGGTAGAGCGTGGCGCCATCCTTGCGGATGCCGCGCCTCACGGCATTGTCGAAGTCTTCGAAGGTATACCGCCCCAGGCCGGTGTCAGGGTCTGGGGTAATGTTGGTGGAATACACCACGCCCAGAGGGGTCTTGAGCCCCAGCCCGCCAGCAAAGGGTTGCCCGCCCGGCGCGGTGTGGCAGGCAATGCAGTCGCCGGCGCGGGCCAGGTATTCGCCCCGCGCGGGGTCGTCGGCCTGTGCGCCTGCCATTTCCAGCAGGGCGGCGCAGGTAAGCAAGGGCACAATGGATTTCATCAAGGCGCTCATGCTTGAACCAGTGGGCCGGGTTGTCTGGAATAGGTCTGGATGATGGCATCGGCGGACCAATACGCCAGGGCCGCCACCAGGCCAGTAGGGTTGTAGCCAATGTTCTGCGGAAAGGCGCACGCACCCATGACGAACAGGTTGTGCACGTCCCAGCTCTGCAGGTACCGGTTGACGACGCTGTTGGCGGGGGAGCTGCCCATGATCGCGCCGCCGGTGGTATGGGTGCTCTGATAGGCGCGGGTATCGAAGTGAGTGCCTGCCCGCCGCAGGATCACCTCGGTGTTACCGCCGATGGCCTTGCCGATCTTCTCGGCGCCCTCAATGGCGTGCTGGATCATGCGGAACTCGTTGTCGTGCCAGTCGAAGGTCATTCGCAGCAACGGCAAGCCGAAGGCGTCCTTGTAGGTAGGGTCCAGGCTCAGGTAAACGTCCCGATAGGCCATCACCGAACCTTGGGCATAGAGGGGAAGAAGACGCTGGTAGCCGTCAGCCATGCTCTGCTTCCATCCGGCGCCCCAGGTGGGCGCATTGCCGAACGTCTTCGCCTGTTGGATAGGCCGCCCGCCGGGCCGCAAATGGTACACGCTGGCGCCGCCGACGAAGCCGTGGGGGCCGTGATCGAAATTGTCGCCGTTGAAATCATCCACCGCGGTGCCCGCCGCGCCCGCGCCTATGTACGGGTTGAGCTGGTGGCCCTGCGGCAGCAGTACGTTCACGCTGCTGTTCATGTGGTAGGCGTAGTTCTTGCCCACCACGCCTTGCCCGGTCGAGGGGTCGTAGGCGCGGCCAATCTTCGAAAGCAGCAGCAGGCGCACGTTGTGCATCTGGAAGGCGCAGAGGATGACCATCCCGGCGGGCTGGAAAACTTCCTTGCCTTGCGGGTCCATATAGGTCACGCCTGTGGCGAGCCCGCCTGTGCTGTCGGTATTGACCTGGGTAACGTAGCACTGAGTGCGCAGGGTGAAATTGGGCTGCCTTCTCAGGGCCGGCAATATGGACGTCTGCGGTGAGGCCTTGGCATACATGTAGCAGCCATAGCCCTCACAGAAGCCGCAGAAGTTACAGGGCCCCAGCCGCACGCCATATTGGTTGGTGTAGGGTTGCGACGCATTGGCTGCCGGCACCGGGAAAGGGTGCAGGCCGACGTCGAGCGCGGCGGCGGCGAACAGGCTGGCGCCGTAGACCGATTTCAGCGGTGGCGTGGGGTACTCGCTGCTCCTGGGCGCTTCCCACGGGTTGCCCCCGGGCATTACCTGGCCGTGCAGAACGCCGGCCTTGCCGGAAACCGCAGCGACGTCTTCCCATTTCGCGAAGTAGGGTTCCAGCTCCGCATAGGTGACGGGGTAGTCCTGAATCGTCATGTCCGCCGGGATGAAGCCTTTGCCATAACGCTCTTCGTAGTGGGACCGAAGGCGCAAGTCCGCTTCAAAGGCGCGCCACGACATGCCGTTCCAGTGAAAGCCCGCGCCGCCCACCCCAGTGCCCAGCAGGAACGCCCCATGCTGCCGATAGGGAACGGCAGTGTCTGCGGGCGAATGGCGGATGGTCACGGTTTCCCTGGCCAAGGCCTGGAACAGTTTGCCGCGTACGCTGTAAGCCAATTCGTCGATGACCTTCGGGTAGGGCGCGGTCTCGGCGGTGTCTTGAGCGGCCCCGCGCTCCAGCGCCAGCACGGTCATGCCCGCCTTGCTCAGCTCCATCGCCATGATGGCACCTGTCCAGCCAAAGCCTACGATCACAACATCGGGCGTGCCTTCGATACCTGCCATGGGCATTAACCTCGCCGCCCGTCGATGGCAACGGGGCCAAGCGGGTAGGGGGTATTGGGATGGTCGATCCAATCCATGAAGTCGGCGCGGGCGCCCGGGAAGCCAAGCACCTTCCAGCCCGCCATGCCGAGGTTGCCCCCATAGAGCGGATCGGCGAAAAAACCTTCCCGGGTGTTGATCAGTAATTGTGCAAAAAACAGTGATCCGCTGACGTGCTCCAGGTGCAGCGTATTGGCTTCCAGTTGCTTGAGTACCTCGATCTGCAACGCCCGGTTCAGCCGGTGATAGGGTGAGCCGTGGGTGCGCTGGCACCACTGGTCGCAGCCCTCGATGCCCAGCCGGTAGATGTCTCGCGGGGTAAATTGCTGTTGATAACCGAGTTCGGGCGCCAGGTCTGTGATGAACGGGCCTTGCATGTACCAAAGCGCCCCATGCCCGTAGGGCGTCTCCATCTGCAAGTCGATGAACGCCGGCACTCCGCAGTCTGCCGCGCTCGGGCTCAGGTCGTCCTCGGGAATCAGTTGGGCCGTAGCCGCCAGCATGAAGGCCCATTGCGCCTCGGTAAAAAAGCGTGGTGAGTGCGCCGTGGACGATGCGGGGCCAGCAGGCGCATCGGTACTTTGCCAGGCGGCCACGGTTGAATCGGGCGCGAGGGTCACAGCCGGCAATACGGCCAGCCCCACCTTGAGAAAATGCCGTCGGGATGGATGTTCAGACATCGCTCTACCTGAATACGCCGGGTTATCCGCGCTACGCCACCGGCCTCGAAGCCGGGGTGGGCATAACGTCCTGGGGCCACCATAGGGTGCGGCATTTGCTCGGGCTTGAACGCATGTGCTGGTTATGCCCCTTGATCCGAAGCCTGCCGCGCTCGAATAAAAGCAATCGGCTTCCATGCTCAGCACAAACACGCTACGGACGACGACGGGGCTGCACGTACAGTGGCGCATGCAACAGCCCCGGAGTCTGACCTTTGCAGGAGTGAGCCAGTTGATCGAGCTGATGATCAATGGAAGCACGCGTGAGTTCGACGTCACCCCCGACGTGCCGCTGTTGTGGGTGCTGCGAGACGTGGCGCAACTGACCGGCACCAAATTCGGCTGCGGCATGGCACTCTGCGGGGCCTGCACGGTGCAGGTGGACGGCCGCGCCATGCGTGCCTGCGTGCTACCGGCGGGTACTCTGGCAGGCAAGCACATCATTACCATCGAGGGCATTGGTGGGACCCCGGCAGGCCAGGCCGTACAGGCCGCCTGGCTCGCCGTCGAAGTGGTGCAGTGCGGTTACTGCCAGCCCGGCCAGATCGTCGCGGCCGCTACGCTGTTGGCCAGCACCGCCCAGCCCACCGATGCGGACATCGACAATGCCATGAGCGGCAATATTTGCCGCTGCGGTACCTACCCCCGCATCCGTGAAGCCATCAAGCACGCGGCCCGGCTGCAGGCGTCGAAGCAGGCATGAGCATCGTGAACCTTCCCGAAGTGAACCTCAGCCGCCGCGTCCTGCTCAAGGCAGGTGTCGCGCTCGGCGGTGGGCTGATGGTGGGTTTTGGTTTCATGCCTTCTAGCGTGGTAGCGGCGGAGTCGTCGCCGTTCCAGCCCAGCGCCTTCGTAAGCATTGATGACACTGGCCGTATCACGCTGATCATGGCGAAGATCGAGATGGGCCAGGGCACCTACACCTCGCTGCCGATGCTGATCGCCGAGGAGCTTGAAGTCGACCTTGACCAGATACAACTGCGCCACGCGCCGCCTGACGCCCGGCTGTACGGAGGGCCGCGCATGGATCAGTTCACAGGCGGGTCGCTGACGATCAGGACACTCTGGCAGCCCATGCGGGAAATAGGCGCCGCCGCGCGGATGATCCTGATCGACGCCGCTGCGCAGCGCTGGGGTGTTACCGCGGGCGAATGCCAGGCCCGCCGGGGCGAGGTCATCCATCCCGCCAGCGGGCGGCGATTGCGCTATGGCGATTTGGCCGACGCTGCCGCGCGCCTGCCTCTGCCGACCGCGATTACCCTCAAGCCCGCCAGTGAGTTTCGCCTGATCGGCCAGCCGCAAAAGCGTCTGGATAGCCCCGGCAAGGTCGATGGCAGCGCGCTGTTCGGGATCGACACGGTGCTGCCCGGGATGCGCTTTGCCATGGTGCGCGCTTGCCCCGAATTGGGCGGTACCTTGGCCGCGGTGGACGAACAGCGCGCGCTTGAGCTTCCAGGCGTGCGCGCGGTGATCAAGATCGCCAACGCCGTGGCGGTGGTGGCAGACAACACCTGGTATGCCGGCCAAGGCCTGGCGGCCCTGGACATCACCTGGGCGCCGGGGCCGAACGCCGGGCTGGCAACGGCCGATCTGCTGGCCACCATTCAAGCTGCACTGAACCGGCCGGGTGTGCTGGCGCGCAACGACGGCGACGCCATGAAGGTGATTGCCGCCGACCCTCAGCGTGTGGAAGCGGCTTACTACAATCCCATGCTGGCCCATGCGCCCATGGAGCCGATCAATTGCACCGTGCACATAGAAGCCGCGCAAGCGCGCATCTGGGTGGGCACTCAGGTGCCGGCGCGGGCCCGGGACGCCGCCGCGCGGCTCCTGGGCCTGCCTGTGGAGCAGGTCAGCCTCCAAGGGTATCTACTGGGCGGCGCCTTCGGCCGACGGCTGGAGACGGACTACGTCGAACAGGCCGTGATGATCGGTCGCCAAATAAACGCGCCGCTGAAGATCACCTGGAGCCGCGAAGAGGACATCAGCCAAGGGATATTTCGTGGGCTGTATGCCCACTCGGTGCAGGCCTCCCTGGGGCCGGACGGCTTTCCCGTCGCGATGTCTCACAAGATCGCCGGGCCGTCCAACCTGGCGCGGTGGGCGCCGGGGGCGCTCAAGGATGGCCTGGACGGGAACTCTGCCGAAGGCTCTACGCAGTTTTCCTACGATATTCCCCACTACCGCTCGGAATTCATCAAGGAAGACGGCCCTGTCGTCACCGGCTTCTGGCGAGGCGTAGGGGCTACCCGCAACCTGGTGGTGCTGGAAAGCTTTATCGATGAGCTCGCCGCCCGCGTCGGCCAGGACCCCTTGGCCTACCGCCTGGCGATGCTGGGTAAAAACGCCAGGGCTCATGAAGTGCTCCGGCGCGCTGGCGAGTTAGCCAGCTGGGGCGAGCCCTTGCCGGCGGGCTTCGGCCGTGGCATCGCCTTGCTCAATGCCTGGGATACCTACATGGCCCAGGTGGTTGAGCTGAGGGTATTACCCGGGGGCGCGATTGACGTTCAGCGGGTGGTTTGCGTGGTGGACTGCGGTGTGGTGGTCAACCCGGACACCGTCGTGGCGCAAATGCAAGGCGGCATCAATTTCGGACTAAGCGCGGCGCTGTTTGGCAACATCACGCTGAAGAACGGCCAGGTCCAGCAAAGCAATTTTCACGATTACCCGGTGCTGAGGATGAATCAGGCGCCGCAGATCATTGTGGATATCCTCGCCAGCACCGCAGCCCCAGGCGGCGTGGGTGAAGCCGGTACGGCGGGGGTCGGCGGCGCCTTTGTCAACGCCGTGCACGCCGCCACCGGCAAGCGCTTCTACACGCTGCCCATACGCTTGCCGGCAAAGGTATGAGCTGTTGGCTCTCAGGTGCGCGTGCATGAAAACGACTTTCAGATGGTTGGCAGCGGGCGGCATCCTGGCGCTAGCGGTGGCGGCTGTGCTGGCCCTGGCTGGGTCGCCCCGACCACAGGCCAGCTCGGCGATGGCGGCGGTGGATGGCGCGCCGCCGCAGCTGCGCACGGACGTGGAGCGCGGTGAGTACCTGACACGGGCGGCCGACTGCGTGGCGTGCCACACAGCTGAAGGCGGGAGGCCGTTCGCTGGCGGCCGCGCGTTCGCATTACCCTTCGGTACGCTCTATTCGACCAATATCACTGCACACCCTGTAACCGGGATCGGCGCCTGGTCGGATGAGGCCTTCATTCGTGCCGTGCGGCAGGGGGTAGGGCCGGAGGGCCACCTTTACCCGGCCATGCCCTATACCTCCTACTCAGGCATGAGCGACCGCGACCTGTTGGCGATCAAGGCTTACCTGTTCAGCCTGCCGCCGATCGACCAGCCGAGACGAACCAACGCCATCGGCTTTCCATTCAATCAGCGCTGGGGCCTGCACCTCTGGGACCTGGTGTTCTTCCGCGATCAGCGTTATCAGCCGGTCGACAGCCAAGGCACCCAGTGGAACCGCGGCGCCTACCTGACCGACGCGCTCGGCCACTGCGGTGAATGCCACACCCCGCGCAACCTGGGGTTCGCGATGAGGCGCAGCCGGTACCTGGCCGGTGCCGAAATCGAGGGCTGGGTAGCGCCCAACCTCAGCGCGGATCGCGAGGCCGGGCTGGGCAGTTGGTCCTTGGCACAACTTGAGCAATACCTGAGCAGTGGCCATGCGCCGGGCCGGAGCACCGCCTCCGGGCCCATGGCGTCCGTTATCGAAAACAGCCTGCAATACCTGAGCGCCGAGGATATTTCGGCAATGGCGCACTACCTGGCCTCGGTGCCGGCTCAGCCCACGGGGGAGGGCGATGCGGTTAACCTCCGGCCCTCTCGCCAGATCATCCCGGGCAATGGGCTACCTGTGGCGCAAGGCAACGCAGATCCCGCCGCGCGGTTGTTCGCTGGCGACTGCGCTGGCTGTCATTTGTGGGACGGTCGTGGGCGGCAATCGAACTATGCCGACCTGCTGGGCACGCGCTCAGTGAATGACCCCTCGGGGCGCAGTGTCGTTCAGGTGATCCTCAATGGGAGTACGCTCAAGGTGGGTCACCGTCACGAGACAATGCCAGCCTTCGCCAGCCGATATTCCGACACCCAAATTGCCCAACTGGCCAATCATGTCATCGCACTGTTCGGCGCGCAGCAGGGCCAAGCCACTGCCGACCAGGTGGCCAAGCAGCGCGGCGCTGAATAGGAGCGCTCCATAGGCCAGGTAGTCTTCCTGAAGACATCGGATAACGAAACACTGTACACATTTGCGGTCCGGGATTAAGCCCGCCAATGGTCAATGAATTTTGCACTGAACGCAGCAATATCGAGCGAGGCGGCTGCTACGTTAGGTGTAAGTAACTCGAAACGAAAGCGGGGGCACAGGTGCAGTCAGGTCTGAACATACAAAGCGTTCGCTCCGATGATGAGATGACTGTCCTGGATGAGGACCTTCACGCGGAGGGTGGCAAGACACGGGTAAAGGTCTGGACGATGGCTGACCTCTACGACGCGGAACTGTTGAAGGGCGCCTACTTTCAGCATCACTACCCATGGCACTCCCATGAAGAGCTTAGCTTGGGCGTTGTGCTGGCTGGCGGTGTGTTCCTCAAGACGTTGACTGCCGAAGGCGTTGCCAGGCGTGGGAGCTTCGTGCTGGTCAATGCTGAAGAGTTGCACTGCGGGCGTCCCGATGCGGGGGGCTGGCTGTGCCGCACCTTGCATATACATCCGCAGGTATTGCGCGGCGTGGCGCTGGAAGGGTTTGGCTGCAGCGGCCTCCCGGTATTCGCCAGCCCGGTGATCGAAGACCCTGTGCTGACCATGAACCTGCTGGCACTGCATCGGCTCTCCGAAGGGCCAGGCTCGGCGTTGGAGCGCCAGTCGCGGATCATGGCCCTGATCGTGCGCTTGCTCACCCACCATGGCCGTCGCCTGGAGTTGCCGCTTTCGGGCCGCAATGAACCGGCCGCCGTGGCCCGTGCTCGCGCTTACCTGGACGCTAACCTGTCCGAAAGGGTGAGCCTCGATGAGCTGGCCTTGATCGCGGGCCTGCCGCCCTTCAGGCTACTGCGCGCCTTTCGCCAGGCCTGTGGGATCACGCCCCATGCCTATCACCTGCAGGTGCGGGTACGCCAGGCACACAAGCTGCTCAAGCACGGCTTGCCCTTGGTGGAAGCCGCCAGCGCGGCAGGCTTTGCCGACCAGCCGCATTTCACCCGAGTGTACAAGACGGTCATGGGCGCCACCCCTGGGCAGTTCAAGGTGTACTCACGAAGGCAGCAGTTCTGCGACCCAGTCTATGAAAACGCGTAACTTCAGGCTTATGTGCCGGTTAGGCGGGTAGGCGATATACATCGGCATGGCATCGAGGCGCCAGTCCTGGAACAGCGGCACCAGTTCGCCCCGGGCCAAGGGCGCCTCGGCCATGTAGTCCGGCAGCCACAGCACTCCCAGCCCGGCTACGCCTGCGGCCAGATAGGCATTGCCGTCATCCACCGACAGCACCGGCTGGCCCTGCACGTTCACGCTTTCTGCGCCGCGGTGCAGGGTATAGGTCAGCGCCCTGCCCGTACGGGCCCACAGAAAACCGACGGTTCGATGATCCGGGCCGTCCAGGTCGCTCGGGTGATCGGGCGTACCGAGCCGTTGCAGATAACTCGGCGCGGCGTAAACCCCAAGTTTCAGATCGCCCAAGCGGCGCGCCATCAAAGACTGATCGGTCAGCTCGCCGCCGCGCACTACACAATCGACGTTTTCGCCGATGATATCGACCATGCGATCACTCACGCCCATGTCGATCTGGATATGTGGGTAGCGCTGATGAAATTCCGGCATGGCCGGCACCAGCACAAGGCTGGCAAACGGGCTGGGCACGTCCACGCGCAGCCGCCCGCGCGGCGCGGTAGCAGCACTGGACAGGCAGGTTTCGGCGTCGTCCAGGTCGGCGAGCAGGCGTACCACGCGCTCGTAGTAGGCCGCGCCATCGGCGGTGATATTCACTTTGCGGGTGGTGCGGTTCAGCAGTTTTACCCGCAAGCGGGCTTCAAGTTGCTGCACCAATTGCGTCACCGTGGTCTTGCTCATGTGCAGGGTATTGGCCGCCTTGGTAAAACTGCCCGTCTCCACCACTCGAGCGAAGGCCTGCATTGCATCGAAACGGTCCATCGGCACCTCGCTTGAACGTGGGATTGTTTGGTACGGCCAAATAGTTCTGGTCAGGGTTGCGCGTTTATCCCGGGGTAACAAGCTTCTACCGTATCTCCATTGTTGATAACGGGTCAGCCGACCCTTGATGGAGCTACTGCCATGACCGAGCGCGACGTTGTTTTCCCAGCTGGCCGCCAGGCGCTTTACGAGCGCAATCGTTACTCGCCGGCCGTATGCAGCAATGGTTTGCTGTTTGTCTCCGGCCAGGTTGGCAGCCGCGAGGATGGCTCTCCCGAACCGGACTTGCGCGACCAGGTACGTCTGGCCTTCACCAACCTGAACGCGGTACTCGCCGCCGCCAACTGCACGTTCGATGACGTGGTCGACGTGACGGTATTTATCGTGAACCCCGAATCGAGGTTTGAAACCATATGGGAAGTTGTACCCGAATACTGGGGGCAGGCACCGTTCCCGACTATCACCTGCGTGGGGGTGACCTGGTTGTATGGCTTCGACTTCGAGATCAAGGTGGTGGCGAAGCTGCCTGGGTGTTGAAGCCAGGCGTTATGCGGTGTGGCTTTCGTGTCGCTAGTGGCAGCGTCGATCCAACTCAAGTTTCCATCAGCGAAATAGCGCCGTCAGGCTTCGCATCCAGTCGGCAAAGCTTCCTTTTATATACTCACGCGCTGGCACTCGTGGAACGATGCAACACATCTCCGGATCAGCCTTGGCGTGCCAGACCATGATGGTATCGCCCCGGTTATAACGGGCAATGGCTTCCTGCAGCCGGGTTTGCGAATGGCCGTCCAGTGTCTCGGTCCAGGCTTTATGAAACCGTTGCCCGTTTGCGGTGTAGCTAAAGGTCAGTAAAGGCTGGCCCCCTATACCAGGCTTACCTTCGACGTACGTGACTTGCCCTTCCACCGTGGAACCTTCAGTTGTGCGCAATACTTTGATGGTTCGCCACACGGACAACAGGGCTCCGAGAATGGCCGCAGATATTTTTAGCAAGAGAACAAACGACATCGCGAGAGCAGGCCTTGCTGGTTACTGGATGTGAGTGATTATCGAGCGCCGTTATCGCCTTGGCTAGCGGTTGTGGATGCGGGGAAAGCGGCGCCATACGATGCGAGTGCCAGGTTTGAAGGTGGGCGCCGGCAGTGGGGGGATCAACATTCCCGCCACCAACGCGCCATGTAGCAAATTATCAATTCGGGGCATAGGCTTACCCGAACGGCGCGATACCGGGAAATTACCTCATGGAACGAAAGTCCGGTCAATCAGGCCCTCCCGATTGGGTCATACGCAGCGCGCTTCCGAGCAGCGTGGAGCGCATCGAAGCGTGGTTCGGCAGCCATGGCTACGATCCGCACCGGCACGATACCTACTCGATCGGCCGCACCCTCGCCGGCGTGCAGAGTTTTCACTACAGGGGATCTCTGCGCCACGGCCTGCCGGGCAACACACTTGTGCTTCACCCGGACGAAGTACACGACGGAATGGCCGGCACAGATGCGGGCTTCCGCTACCGCATGGCGTACATTGACCCTTCGCTCATACAAAACGTTCTAGGCGGAGAACCCCTGCCTTTTATCCCAGGTGGCCTGTCGAGCGATCTACGGCTGTACCATGCCAGCGAAGTATTCGTGCAGGCGATGGATCACCCGCTCGAAGCGCTGGAAGAACAGGATGCCTTGTATGATCTGGCGATAGCTTTGCGTACCGTCGCAGGCAAGCCGCGTGGCCGCAAACGATTGGATTACCGCTCGGCCGAACGTGCCAGGGCTTTCATCATGGAGCACCTTCACTTGGGGATCACCCTGGAGATGCTTGAACATGCCACCGGGCGCGAGCGGTGGAGCTTGTCTCGGGATTTCAGGACCCTTTACGGTACCAGCCCTTACCGCTTCGTCACGCTCCGTCGCCTGGACTGCTTTCGCAGGCTGATCCTGGATGGCTTGACACTGGTGGATGCCGCGCTGGCCGCCGGTTTTCATGATCAGAGCCACATGACCCGCCACTTCACACGCAGCTTTGGTGTACCGCCTTTGCGCTGGCTGGAACGTTTGCGGCAAGCCCGCTGACGTGCAGGATCGTACAAGAGCGGAGCACGTTGTGCCCGATAGCCTGACAGCTCCCATCAAGAGGATCTGTCATGACCAAGCCGCGTAACCAGCCCGCATCCCTCGCCGTGAACCTTACTGAAAAGGCTTCACTGATTGATCAACAATGGAGCCCGAGAGTCGTCGCGGAAATGAACGACTACCAGTTCAAGGTCGTGCGGATCGAAGGTGAGTTCATCTGGCACTCCCACCCGGAGACCGATGAAGCCTTCCTTGTGCTGGAGGGTACCCTGCGTATCGATCTGCCGGAGGGTTGCGTCCATGTGAACGCCGGTGAGCTGTATGTTGTGCCACGCGGGGTCGAGCACAGAACAGCCGCTCAGGGTGAAGCGAAAGTAATGATGATCGAGCCGCGCGGCATTTTGAACACAGGGCATGAGGGTGGCGCGCGGACAGCCGAGAATGATCTGTGGATATGACTGACAGCTTCTTGCCCTTGGTTCGGGGTGTCCACGTTTAACCGTAGCTTCCGGGCAGGCGTGGCTCTTCGCAGTGGGCTGCTGCGACTCGAGGCCGCCATTGACCTGGCGGTTTGTGAAGCTGGCCGCTAACCTCGATAGGCCAAGCATGGGCCTCGCAGGATGTTTTCCAATGCCAAGATCAATCAGCTTCGACACGCCCAGCTTCTGGCGAGATCCTGCTCTCCCGTTTATTGAAGCCCGAACAATCGCCGACGGCCGTAAGGTATGTTATGCCCCCCACTTCCACGAGACCTTTTCGATCGGAGCCATCACCCATCGGGCCTGTCACTACCTTCATGGGAAAAGCACTC
Source organism: Pseudomonas sp. 3MAES_34.3B (assembly GCF_058145875.1). Taxonomy (NCBI): domain Bacteria; kingdom Pseudomonadati; phylum Pseudomonadota; class Gammaproteobacteria; order Pseudomonadales; family Pseudomonadaceae; genus Pseudomonas; species Pseudomonas sp. 3MAES_34.3B. The sequence goes on from NZ_CM176960.1 coordinate 1,746,287, forward strand.
ACAAGGTTGGTGCTGGTACGGTAGTGGTCATGAACCCTGGCGAGGTGCATGCCTGCAATCCGATAACGGATGAACCGTGGTCCTATGTGATGTTCTTCGTGGACGCAGCCTGGCTCGGAGAGCTTCAGCATGGAGCGGGTGCAACTGCCACAGTGTCGTTTCAGCCAATTGCGATTACCCACAGCGCCGATGCAAGCGCGTTCCAAACGCTGACCGAGCTGCATACCACGCTGACCGATCCACAAGGCGATGTGCTGCAAAAGCAGTGCGATGTGATCAATGTCTTTCAAGCCTTGCCGCAAATCCTCGGGCTGGCACCAAAAGGGCGTAGCGCTCCAGATGCCCGTATCAAGCGGGCTGCGGAGCTGCTAGACCGTCACTATCGGTTACCTGTCAGCCTGGAAGACCTGTGCGAAGCAGCCAGTCTCTCGGCCTCCCATCTGATCAGAAGTTTCCAACAGTCTTACCTCATGACGCCTCATGCATACCTTCTCAACCTTCGCATTCAATGTGCGAGGCGCCAGTTACGGGTCGGCCAGCCGATCGCAGACGTCGCACAGGGGTGCGGTTTTGCCGATCAGGCTCACCTCCAGCGCGTGTTTAAGAAACACCTTGCGGCAACGCCCGGCCAGTATCGCTCCACCTGCCTGGTCAATGAGGCAACAGCGACACCGCAGAACCTATCAATAGCAGCGCCATAACACGGTTGAAGGCTCGAATCGCAGCAGTGTTGCCCGAAAAGCGCCGAAGGAATGAACCTGCGTAAGCCCAACAGGCCATCGAGACATAACAGACCACGAAATAAATCGCTGCAAACTGCAGAACAAGCGCAGGTTCCCCGTCACCTACGAATAACGCGACCCCTGCGATGGCCGCCAGCCAGGCTTTTGGGTTTAACCACTGCATCGCCGCGCCCAAGGCTACCGAAGGGGGCTTACCGCCCTGATTCATGCTCAAGCGCCCGTCGTCGCGGGCCAGTTTCCACGCCACATAAACGAGGAACAACATTCCAGCCCATTGGGCGAAAACAACCAGGAAGGGCATCGCCACTAATACCTCCCGAAGCCCTAGGCCTATCAAAAGGAGTAGCAGCACGAACCCCGCTGAGGCTCCGAATACGTGACGCTGGCTAGCCCGAAAACCATGACTGGCTCCAATAGCGAGCCCCACAATGTTCACCGGGCCAGGTGTTATGGACGCCACCAGAGCAAACAAAGCCATCGAAATAAACGCATTCATCGAGCACCTTCGATTTGGAGCGGAAAGGAGGTTCCACTCTGCGTTTCCCGGGCATTGGGGTATTGAACAAAATGACCGACCTAGGGCTCACGGCCGCAAGCCTGAACTACAGGCTCAAGAACCAACCCCAAACCTCTGTATGCAACAGGTGTAGCGGTGAATTCACACGCCGCTGTACGGCCTCGCCGTGCACGTTGTGAGGTACTGTCAACGCTACAACTCCTAGAGAACATACGGATATGCTCCTTGACCTGCTGCCTGCCTTCGCGCTCTTCGCCCTTGTGTCATCGATCACGCCTGGCCCCAACAACACCATGTTGCTGGCCTCAGGGGTGAACTTCGGTTTCCTGCGCACCATTCCCCACGCCCTGGGCATCAGCCTGGGGTTCATGCTGCTGGTGGTGGCGGTGGGGCTGGGCCTGGGTGAGATCTTCAACGCCGTGCCTTGGACGTATACCGCCTTGCGTTGGGCAGGCGCGGCCTACTTGCTGTACCTGGCCTGGCGCATTGCCACCTCGGGGGGCATGAGCGAGGCGGGCGGGCAGAGCAGCAAGCCGGTGACCTTCCTGGGCGCCGCCGCCTTTCAATGGGTGAACCCCAAGGCCTGGGTAATGGCGGTTGGAGCCATCACCACCTATGTTCCGGCCCAGGGCTACGTCTATAACGTATTGGTTATTGCTGCGGTGTTTGCGCTGGTCAACCTTCCCAGCGTGTGCGTATGGGCAGGTTTCGGCAGCGCCTTGCGCAACGTACTGCGGGTGCCGCGCTGGTTGCGCCTCTTCAACTGGGGCATGGCAGCGTTGCTGGTGCTATCGCTGTATCCGCTGCTGCAAAGCCAACCCTCGGCCTAAGCCCTGTCTGGAGCTGTGCATATGAGGCGTTCCTTCCTGGATCATCTGGTTATCGTGTCACCCACCCTTGCAGCAGGCGCACAGCTCGTGGAGCACGCGCTGGGTGTGCAGTTGCAGCCCGGGGGTAAGCACGCACGTATGAGTACGCATAATCTGCTGCTACGGCTTGGGGAGCATTTCTATCTCGAAGTCATTGCCGCTGACCACGCTGCTCCCGTACCCGCCAGGCCCAGATGGTTCGGCCTGGATGAGCTGGATGCGCACGCTGCTCCTTATCTGGCGCACTGGGTAGCGCGTACAGAGCACCTGGTTGGCATAGATGAAAGGCTGCGGAAGGTTTTTGGAGAGGTAGAGCCGATGAGCAGGGGAGCGTTGTCCTGGACTATTTCGATTCAACCTGACGGGCATTTACCTCAGGGAGGGGTTATCCCGAGCCTGATTGACTGGGGAGCATCGACGCATCCCGCGCAGGGGATGGTCGATAAGGGCTGTGCATTGCAACGCTTAGAAATCACTCATCCTGACCCGGAGTTGGTGGAGCAGCATTTGGAGGCTATCGGCTTTTCCGGGCCGGTCATTGTGCTGCGCGGTGAGCGATATGGTTTGCAGGCATACATCGAGACGCTGAACGGCCTCAGAACCCTTTAGCGCGAGGCAGTGTGGGCAATCCGCTTTCGGCCTGAGAGGAAGGGTGTAAGCCACAGGCTAGACGCAAGGCGCTGGTGAAGTCTTCTCCACGGATTAAACACTTTGTGATATTCGCCCACACGGGTACCGCTATATAGTCGTGAATATAACGATTCGCCATCTAGCCTGTGAGGAGAACCGCTGTGAATGCACAGAACAAGGAAGCCGTGGGCGCAGCCTATAGCATCGATTCGATGCGCCATGCCCAAGCCAAAACCTGGGAGGCCATTCGCACCTTGGCCCCGCTGATCAAGCCCGGCATGCGCGAATCCGAGGCGCGGGTGCTGGGCAAGCAGGTGTTGGAGGAACTTGACACCCAGCGTATCTGGCACCCCTTGCTGGTGCGTTTCGGTGCCAACACCCTGAAGACCTTCGGCGCGCGCGCCAGAGAGGACCTGGTGTTGGGCGAGAACGACATCTTCTTCATCGACATGGGCGCCGTATGGCAAGGCCACGAAGGTGACGCCGGGCAAACCTTCACCACCGGCAGCGATCCGCAGATGATCGCCTGCGCGGCCGCCGCGCAAACCCTGTTCAATGTAGTCCAGGCCCGCTGGCAGCAAGGCCGCGTTACCGGCCTGGAGCTGTACACCTACGCCGAAGAACAAGCCCGGTCCATGGGCTGGAAGCTGAACCTGGATATCAAGGGCCACCGGGTCAGCGACTTCCCCCATTCGGTGCACAAGGGCGGCGACCTCGGCGACTTCGATCTGCAACCCAATGCTGGGCTTTGGATTCTTGAAATCCAGATCGCCCACCCCACGCTGCCCTACGGCGCCTTTTTCGAAGACTTGTTAGCGTGATACGAGTGTTTGTATGAGAAAGGGTTTACGGCCGGGCTTGAATATCTGAGGCGTTGGGCTGGTAACTACACAGCGCTAACAGGAATATGTGCACGCACTACTGATATCAAGGATCTCTTATGAAAGTTAGCGCTCGCAATGTTTTCAAAGGCGTCGTGACCCAGATGCTTCCGGGTGCCGTCAACGCGGAAGTCGAACTCACATTGGGTGGCGGTGAGAAGCTGGTAGCCGTAGTCACTATGAGCAGTATCCATAGTCTCGGATTGTCTAGCGGCAAAGAGGTCGTGGCACTGATCAAGGCCCCTTGGGTCATGCTCATGACGGACGCGGGCGGCTACCGTCTATCCGCTCGAAATTGTCTGGAGGGTACGGTTCTGCGCGTGACGGACGGCGCCGTAAACTGTGAAGTAGTAATCCAGTTGCCGAGCGGCATGGAAATATTCTCCATTGTGACCCGCGATGCGGTACACGAGTTGGGGCTGGCTCCTGGTGTGGCGGCCACAGCGGTGATCAAAGCCTCGCATATCATCCTTGGGGTTGCGCCCTGAAACCGTATTGGTTTTTGGCGACGGCTACTCAGTGCTCAACCCCTTGCCCATGTGATCGTCGCGAGCAATGTTTCAACCGCCGAGCACGCCGTGGATGCCGCTATTCAACCGGGCGGTGTTGCGCCAATTGATGCCCATGGGTACTCATAAGTGCCCTACACCCCCAGCAACGTCAGCTCGGGGCTGACATCGGCGAATACGAACTGGTCGGCACCCAGGTCGTGGCTATGGTCCCCGGTCAAGACAATCTCGAAGCGTTGGCCGTTGTCGCCGGTGGTGGTGAAGTCCTTGATATAGGTGCGGTCGCCTGCAGCACTGTAGCTGACCTTGAGCGTGCCATTGTGGCCATTTCCCAGGCCGGTATACCCCAGGGCCGACACGTCGATCAGGTCTCGCTGGCCTGAGAAGTCCTCGATGATGTCGCTGGCGCCGCGCAGGCTGTCGGCGCTGCTGATATAGCGGAACGTATCGGCGCCCGAACCTCCAAACAGCTGGTCTACGCCAGTATTCCCGGTAAGCCGGTCGTCTCCGGCACCGCCGCTGAGGGTGTCATTACCGCTGCCGCCGGCCAAGGTGTCATTGCCACTGCCGCCGTCCAGGAAATCGGCTCCGGCATTGCCGGCCAGCGTATCGTTACCGGCCATACCGCGCAGGGTGTCGTTGCCCGCCAGGCCACTGATACGGTCGTCGCTGAAATAGCCGACGATGGTGTCGTCCCCGGTGGTTGGCGAGTCGATGGAGTAATCGTCGTAGCTGGCGGGTTGCTGATTGAAATGGGTGGCGACCGGATCGCCAAACCGGATGGCCGCGTTATTGATGTAGGTCTCGTTTTCGAGCACCAGCTTGAAGAAGTTGCCGTTGGCATCGGCATCCAGCGATTGCAGGGTGATGGACTGTGACGAGCCGTTTCTGGAATAGGTGAGCGTGCCGTCATGGCCGTCGCCCAGGGATGTGAACCCCAGGGCCGAGAGGTCGAGCACGTCGGTGTCATAGTCAAAGTCGGTGATGACGTCGCTGGCCTGCACGCCCAGGGTGGGGTTGGTGTAGCTGTCGGTCACCGCGCTGAAGACGAAGGTGTCCGCGCCTGCTCCGCCCGTGAGCCGATCCGCGTCGGCGCCCCCGATGATGTAATCGGCGCCCCCGCCGCCGCTGAGGGTGTCAGCCCCGGCAAGGCCGGCCAGGGTTTCATTGGCGCTGCTGCCAGTGGAGACATCCGCGCCGGAGGTGCCTTGGATCAGCGTTTCAAAGTCACCGGCATGCAGCCGCGTCTGATAATCGCCCGCCAGTGCCAGTTGGAAGTAGTGGCCTTGGCTGTCTGCGTCCAGGCTGCGCAGGTAAGTGCGGTCCAAACTGGCGTTGTAGGTCAAACGCAGGGTGCCATCGTGGCCATTGCCGAGGCCGCTGAAGCCCAGGCTGGCCACATCGAGTTGGTCCTCGCCGGGCTTGAAGTCGGTGATTACGTCGTTGGCACCGCGCACGCTATCGCCGGCGTTGGTGTAGCGGAAGGTATCGGCGCCCGCGCCGCCGGTCAGCCGGTCGATGCCGGCGCCGCCGTAAAGCAGGTCGTCATACGCAGCGCCAACCAGGCGGTCATCGCCCGCGCCGCCGTAGAGCAGGGTGTCGGCTATCGTGCTCGCGCGCAGCAGGTCGCTGCTGGCGGTGCCGGTTACAACCAGGCCAAGGTGGTTGCCGAAGGCGTCGCTGTCGGTGCCATAAAACAGCGTGGCGGGGTCGCCCAGGCGGCTGAAGTAATTATCAAACACCGTGTTGAAGCCAATAGGGTCTTCATTGCGCTCGGCCACCGCATAGCTGGCGCTGCCACTGCTGATGATGTTGTTGTACACCACGTTGCCCTGAGCCGCGCCCAGGGCGGTTACATCGGTGTCGTCCGAGGCCTGTATGAGCACCTCCGCGTTGCCGTGGTCCAGCACATTACTGTAAAGCGTGTTGCCGGCAATGGTGTTTCCCGAGCTACCGACCACGCCTACGGCCGCGCCGCCATTGTCGTGCACGGTCACGCCGCTGACCCGGCTTTGGTCAGTGAGCTTGAGCAGTACCCCTTCGTCCCTGTTGCCATACACCTCGCCCCCCGTGATCTGGACCCGGCCGTTGGGCTCTTCGCCCGGCGGGCCCTGGATGAGCAGGCCGCGGCCATTGTTGTTGGCAGAGTCGTTGTCGGCCAGGGTGGTCTGGTAGTTGTCGAGCAGCAAGGTGAAGCCGTTGCGGCCGTTGTTTTCGCTGCGGTTGTCTTGGAAGCCGCCGGCGTCTACGTATTCGCTGAACTGGCCAACCAGGTGGGCAAAGAAACCATCCAGGCCGTTGCCCCTGGCCACGCTGTCGGTAACGCTCAGGCCGTAGGTGTTCTCTTGGGCGTTGAGCCCGTTGCCGCTGCAATTGACCAGTGCCACGCCGCTGAGGCTGACGCCTGTGTCCGGGTTGTCGCGCAAGTTCTCCCCGCCGGTGGTAAAGCCGTCCACGCGGCCGCTGGTGCCCGCGCTATTGCCATCGATGGTGAGGTCATGGGCGCCAACGTGCTGCGTTTCGCCGGCGGTTCGCACGATACCGGTAACGGGCTTGTCCCAGCCATCGGCAAGCTTGAGGCTGGTCGCGTCGGCCCCGTCACCGCCAAGGGTCACCCGGTTATACAGCTGCAGGCAGCTGCTGGCGCTCAGCTCGGGGTTGCCGCTGACGATGTAAGTGCCTTCAGGCAGGTACACCTCGGCATCGATTATCTCGTCGGCAGACTCAACGGCGGCCCTGGCGGCATCAATGGCTGCCTGAATAGCGTGGGTATCGTCGGTAACGCCATCGCCAACCGCGCCGTAGTCGCGGACATCGAAATAGGTAGTGGCCATTGGAACTCCCGGGTTCGCCGGCTGCTGCCTGGGTACCTGTGCACCGGTGGCGTGGCCTGGCTTGTTGTATGAAGGTGGATACAAGGGTAGTTCAGGTTTACCCCGTGCTGCGGCCTTCTGATCCAATCTACGATCTTGTCGATGGCGGTGCTTTGCGAGAGACGGCTATGGGTTGGAAACGCCCCTACCTCGATGGCTGCTTAGTCATAGCGGTCCTTCAGGGCGTGTTTGAGGCTATGCAGTTCACCTACTACATTGAAGCAACAGCCGTGCTGGCCGAGCCCGGTGGGCTACAGCCTGAATTGCCGACCCGAACCCAGCAATCCAACCCAATCAGGATCAATATCGTGCCTACAGGTTCTATAAGCGCTCCCCTGACCCCGAGTGATGAGCACGTTACCGTTTACAATCAAGGTTCCTTCACTGCCTACATTGGCACACCGGGCGATGATGCAATTACCGGTAGCTATTACATAGATCACATATTTGGCGGTGCCGGGAACGACACCCTGGATGGGGGTGGCTTTATCGACACATTGGTAGGCGGCGCCGGGGTCGATACCCTCACCGGCAGCGCAGCCGACGGATACCAGGTGACATTCGTGTTCACGTCGCTCACCGACAGTTACGCCGATGCCCAAGGCTCCCACTCAGACCTGATTACCGGTTTCAGCCCATACGACATATTGGACCTCACCGCCCTTGGCCTGGAGCGGATCGGTAACGGCCACAATGGCGACCTGGCCGTCAGCTATGACGCTGCCACGGACATTACCTACGTGCGGTCGCTGGACAAAGACGCCAGCGGCGATTTCTTCGAGGTACGCCTGGCGGGCGATTTTCAAGGCCAGCTAAGCACATCCAACTTTGTACTGCGCCACGATGGCACAGCCGGCAACGACACCCTGGACTACAGCTTCAGCGCCAAGCACTACGTGCTCAATGGCCTGGCCGGCAACGATACGCTGTATGGCAGTAAAGTCGGCAGCGTACTGGATGGCGGCGCGGGTGCTGATCACATGATCGGCAGCTGGAATGATGAAACTTACCTTTATCACCAGCTCAGCGACAGCTTCGTCAACGACGCCTCGGGTGTGTCCAGCGTTGACCTTATCACCGAATTCAACCTCTTCCGTGGGGACGTACTGGACGTTTCCGCGCTGGGCTTCACGGGCCTGGGCGACGGCTACAACGGCACGCTGAATTATGCCTATGGCAAAACCGTGGAGCATATTGTGCTGCAGTCGTTCGAAACCGATGCCCAGGGCAACCGCTTCAAGGTGTATATCGACCAGGCCTACGGCCAAGGTGAGCATGCTGCTCGAGATGCGGATGGTTTTATCTTCGCCGGTGATAACAGCCCTGTCGATGCCGACCAGACGCTGACCGGGAAGCCGACCTGGGATGACCTCTATACGGGAAGTGACGGCGGCATCATTATCGGCGGCGGTGCCGGCGATGCGCTACATGGCGGTGAGGGGATAAATGGGTTGGATGGGCTAGATACCTTCCGCTATTTAAGCGGCAGCGACAGCTTTCATGGCCGTGGCAACGTTGACCTGATCATGAATTTTGACGTGACCCAAGACAAGATCGACGTGTCGGCCCTCGGCTATACAGGCCTGGGCGACGGCACCAACGGCACCTTGAAGCTGGTGTACGACCCAGACTTGCACCACACCTACCTCAAGGCCTACGACCTCAATGCCGATGGCTACCGCTTCGAAGTCGCCCTGCAAGGCGGCTACACCAGAACATTCACCGCAGATAACCTGGTCGTTGCCAGCACCGGTTCAACCGCTGAGCATGCTTCTGATGCGCCTATTGAACTGGTAGGTAATGCGCCGAGTGATATTCACGCCGCTTAGTTGAGAGGCTGCTTTTGTTAATCGTCGTCAGCCCGTTGTTGGTGTCTACTGCCGCCCTTAGCTGTCGTTAGCACCCACACCGTAGCGCCTGCGTAACCAAGGGGGATGCTGATAGCCCGGCTGTTGAGGAAGTGTTAGCTCACGTGGTCAACAATAGTGTGCCCAATGAGCGCCACCTCTGGCGTATCGGCAACTATCAGGTCGGCATTGGTGAGCACTCGCGTGTAGTCGAACCCGGCTAGCGTGACCTGGAAGGCGTGCCCATCGGCACCTGGCTCGCTACTACGTAGGTAGGTACGGTCGTGGATTTCATCGTAGGTCATGCTCAAGGTGCCATCGCGGCCGTTACCCAAACCGGTCACGCCGAGTGCGGAGACATCAAGCTTGTCTTCGCCCCAGATAAAATCAGTGATCAGGTCGCTGCTGCCGGCATAACTATCAGCGCTGCTGGTGAACACGAAACGGTCGTTGCCGGTGCCGCCGGTGAGCTTGTCCGCGCCCGCCCCGCCCGTCAGCACGTCGTCACCGGCGTTACCCTCAAGGGTGTCGTTTCCGGCGCCACCGGCCAGAGTATCGTTGCCCCAGTAGCCATACAGGGTGTTTGCCTTATCGTCGCCGACCAGATTCACCGGGATGATTGGCTGCGGGGTGGTCACCGCTGTCGCGTCACTGGGCGGGGCGAACAGCACGGTGCTGGTATTTAGCTCACTGACGTGGTTCCCACTGAGCAGAATTTCGAAGCGGTTACCGTTGGCATCGGCCTCCAAGGATTTAAGCGCAGTGGCATCGCCGGCGTGGTTCAGGACCACCTTAAGCGTACCGTTGTAACCGTTACCTAGCCCGGTGAAACCCAATGCGGACACATCAATCATGTCATGGCCGTTGCCACTGAAGTCGGTGATCAGGTCACGGCTGCTGTAGCTGCCACTGGCATCGTTACGGTAGCTGTCGCTGAGCTGGGTATACACGAAGTTGTCGGCACCCGCGCCGCCGCTCAGGGTGTCTCCCCCGGTGCCGCCGAATAGCCGGTCATTGCCCGCACCTGCTGCGACGGTATCGCGGCCAGCGCCGGCCTTCAGGGATTCGCTGGCGTCTGTGCCTTCGAGCAGGTCGTTGTGCGAGGTGCCGTTGATCAGTGGCTGGAAGTTGGCATCGGTAATAAGGCCGCTCCTGGACAGGAACTGCACGGCAAAATGTTTGCCATTACCGTCTTGCTCGTAACTTTCCAAAATGTAAATGCCGCGCAGGGGCTCGCTACGGATGTGCAAGGTATCACCATAGCCATTGCCCAAATGGGTATAGCCCAGGGCCGACACGTCGAGGATATCGTGGGCGGGATCGAAATAGCTGATGGTGTCGGTATACTCGCCTCCGCCCTTGATATAGCTGTCGCCGATGCGGTCGAAGCGGAATACATCGTTGCCGGCGCCGCCGTCCATGCCGTCGTATCCGGCACTTGCGACCATCACATCGTTGCCACCCCCGCTGACTAGCTGGTCGTTGCCGCCTCCACCCATCAGCAGCTCATTGGCCAGCCCACCACGTATGTAGTCGTTGCCAGGGGTACCCTGCACGATGAGTTCTATCGGGTTGCTGCTGACCTGGCTACTAGCGCTTGTAGCCTGTAAACCCCCAAGCGCCGTACGGCTGGTGAGGTCCTTGATGTTAGAAACCTGGGTCATGCGTGCTCCTTACCTGCGGTGGGCCCACTGCGAGTGTAGTCCGACGCCAGTAATGCCGTTTCGTTGAAGGCAATGGGGTGTATCCACGCCGGTAACGCGAGTACCAGCGGGATCAGGATCATAAGGGAGGTACTTTCAAAGCTGCTTGGTCATAACCATCGGCAAAAAAATTCGAACCAGCGTTTGAACCGCTCGATGGCCTCTCTTCCGCAAAAGAGGTTTGGCCAAACCATGCTGAATATCAGTGTTCGGGATAGTACAGCGTGACTGGCGAGCCTCACATCGAGAGTATTTCAACTCTATCCAATAAAGAAGTGAAGCAAGTGAACATTCATATAGCTCTGCTAAGGTCATAAGCTCATTCACTCAAAGGCTCAACCCCTCGTGATGACTTCCAGTAGTGCGCCTGCGAGCACTCATACCGTCAGAACTGGCCCGGGCACTGTCCGGGTCGACCTCACGGGCCAGTTTGACGACAACCAGAGCACTGATCGCCCATAGATCAAGCAAAAAGTGTGCGAATGGAGCGCTTCAACAGCGACGGGAGCCGCGACCTTACCTTTGGCCAGAACGGTGTTAGTACCATCGACACTGGCGCTTATTTTGTAGGGATGGAGCTGAAGGTCGGTACAGATGGCACCTCCCTGCTCAGCGTGCGTGGGTTTGACGAAGCGGCAGTGATCAAGATCGCCAATGACGGCACCTTGGTTAAGAGCTTTGGCGACAAGGGCATCCTGACCCTGCCTATTCCTATCGACGACTACTACTACACCGAAGAAATTTCCACTACGGTGCAAGCCGATGGCAGTGTGGTGTACGGCGGTTCGTACAGCCCTCTGCTGCTTGCAGATCCTCTGTTTATCCTGAAGCGCTTCAATCCTGACGGTCAGGTGGATACCCGTTTCGGTGAGAATGGCCGGCTCTTTCTCACCCCAAGCATGGGGTTCGTCGACGACTCGGTGCTTGCCGTGCAGGAGGATGGCAAGATCATCCTCATGGGCCACGGTGACAGCGACACCAGGGCCACCGTGGCGCGGTTCAATACGGACGGTTCCTACGACAACAGTTTCGGCGACAACGGCAAAGTAACCTTCAAGACCGACGCGCCGATGGCGCTGACCGTACAAGCCGATGGGAAGATTCTCGCCACGGGCACTACCGACGGTGATTTCAGCATCGTGCGCTTCAATACCGACGGCAGCCTGGATACCAGCTTCGGCAGCCCGAACGGCAAGCTGCATATCGACGGCTACACCGGAGAAGAGATACTCAAGGGCACCGGCGCGGCCGAGGTAATTCGTGGCCTGGCGGGCGATGACGTGCTCCAGGGCAATGGCGGCCGCGATCTGCTGCAAGGCGGCGGCGCTGGCGCAGACATCTTCCGCTTCACCGCACTCAGCGACAGCTACCGCACCGCCTCCCAGAACGGCAGTGACCGCATCCAGGACTTCGACCCTGCCCATGACCGTATCGACCTGATCGGCCTGGGCTTCACCGGCATCGGCGATGGCCATGACGGCACCCTGGCCGTGCAAGCCAGCGCCGACGGTAGCCGTACTTACCTCAAAAGCTACGACGCCGATGCCTCCGGCCAACGGTTCGAACTGGCCCTGGACGGCAACCTGGTAGGCCAATTGAACAGCGGCAACCTGGTGTTCACCCCAGCGGCCGTTGAAGGTACCTCGGGCAAAGACACGATTACAGGCTCTGCCTTGTCGGAAATCATCTACGGCTTGGGCGGCAATGACCGGATCAACGGCGGCGTTGGCGCGGATGTCATCATCGGCGGCGCCGGCGCCGACCGCCTCAACGGCGGGGACAGAGCCAACATCTCCTGGTGGACCGACAACCACCAGAACGACGACGTGTTCCGCTACACCTCCACCGACGACAGCTACCGCACGGCAAGCCAGAGCTTCGTCGACCTGATCGATCACCTGACGGTGGACGACAAGATCGATGTGGCGCAGCTGGGTTATACCGGCTTCGGCGACGGCACCGGCACCACGCTTAAAGTGACCTATAACGGCAACCTAGGCCGTACCTACCTGCAGGATGTTGAAGCAGACGCACAGGGTCACAAATTTCAGATTGCCGTTAGTGGTGACTGGAGAGAGAGCCTGGATGAGCGCAACGTGGTGTTTGCGGGTGGGGAACAGGTTGGGTTGATAGGGGTGGCGGGGGAGGTTGATCAGGCGGGTGTGTAGGGGTGACAGGAGCTAGCGCTTTGAACAGGCCCTCAGTATCTGCCTTTGCACCCGGTTGGGCGGACCGCCTCCGCGATTATCTGAGGCGATCCGGGCATCATCTAGAGGCACTGAAGGGCCACTGTTTAAGCCGCTGCGCGGCCTGCTCAAACAGGGTGGCCTAACTACTGTGGATCTATCTGATTGTGCAGACGGATGCAAATCAAGTCAGGTAGCGCCTTGATCAGTTTAGAATGGGCGACTTTTCATGGAGCTGAGGCGAAGGTTACGTTGTGCGTTCCAATGCCGCCAATGGCGCTCTCAGAGATTAAACTGACGCCGTACTGAGCAGCTCCGCCCTGAGGAAGGCCCTCGCCACTCTCGCGCCCTTTCGGGTACTACTCGGGTGCTGGATACGGTAGCACTGGATGCTCTCATTGAGACGAAACTTCCAGAGATGACCCGATGGAATGCCTTGGTCTTTGTAATAGCCAAACTCGTTGCACACGCTGTTTTCGCCCGTGAAGGGGAAGTACCTTGCGCGATATTTAGCGCTCGTAGCACCGTTGGCGAAAATGATGATGTCGGGAGCCAGGACTTCAATTTGTGCCTTGAGCAAACGCTCCGAGATACATAGCAGCGTCTCAAAATGCGGCCAATCCTTCGGCGATTTTTTGTTCTAGTCGAATGCGAACAGATTGGCCCAGGTTATGCCCTCGGGCCCATGGTCCGTAGAGAGCTCGCGAACGTAGTTGAAGTAACTAGCACCCCGGTCGCGTTTCGCTCGAATAAATGTGGCCAGGCACCTTTGATGCTTGCCCATGGCTCTTTCAATATAGTCCTCAAGGGACAGGTATGGATCTTGGTCGTTGACATGAGTCCAGCCGCGCGTTTCGCGGCCAACCACCATGATGCGGCGTGATGCCTCAAGATAAGCCTCAGATACCCCCTGTAGGAAAACACCGGAGAGTGCGGAAAACTCCGCTTCGCATTTGCGACTGCGATCAAGCCAGTGCTGTGGTAGATCCGAGAGGATTCGGTGGTAGGCCAGTTTTAAGGCAGTCCGTGTGCGGTCCATGCGATGCGCTTCCTAGGAAAGGCCCAATAATAGCGTTGATACTAGCCATGAGCCATCTGTTTCGCCGGCGTTTTCCTTGGATAATTCTTTGCATCAATTGCAAGCCACACGAGGCTCGGGCGGCGCAATTCGGAAGGCCGCTATCGACCCATAGCTGCCCTTCACAAGGAGGACAAGGAACGGCTAATCGCTTGGACCGGCCTGAAAATCCTTGTGGAGATCCGATACCTTCTGGGAGGAAGAGAGCCGATATGATATAGCTTTGACCTTTACACAGGAGCGGCTAACTGGTTACGACCAACCGTTGTAAGCAGCATGCTCTCCAAGCGATCAAGAACCGCCTGAGCGAGCAATCTCAGTTTTTAGTGAGCAGGTCTACCTATGAAATACGAAATACAAAGAATCATAAATAGACTACTCACGGTGACGGCTTTAGGGTTTTTTATCGCATTTTGCATAGGGCTTTACCGGCCGATAGATAAAATAGACGATAACGCCCAGCCTATTGACCCGAAAACATCTATTCACGATCAAGCTGATCTGCGTTGCTATGGCGCGGCAACATTGGTGCTGGAAAGTCGGTACAGAAAAAGCTACACAGAACTTATAGAAGATGAAAATAAAGAATTATCTGTTGTCATTGTAGGAGGAACTGAGTTTAGGTTCAAAAAAAACGATGACCTAGTGCCTGGGCCATGGCTGAGCTATATACACGACAAAAATGGGAAGAAAATTTATATTCCCGGTCTGACAGCGTATGCAGTAGTTGATGCTGCGGAATTTGCGGAAAACCATCCCGACGTTATAACTACCGATTATTCCCCGGGAGACCGCATTGTGGTAACACTAAACTGCCAAGAAAAAGTATACAACGCGTTCTATAAGGATTTCGAGAGAATCTTAAAAGATGAGTATAAGCCTGGATATGTAGAGTATGTAGGTGACAACCAGGTAAAAGGCATGGAAGTTCTTGGTGAAACCAACCCAGATGGATCGCCCGTATATTATGAGTGTTTCTCTGTATTTGGATGCAATATGTTTTTTAACTTGACTCCTGAAGTCCAGTTGGTTGTCAGATTTCCGTTTCGCCAAGCGAAAGACTGGAAGAGAATTCAGAAATATATGGTGAATCATTTATTAAATGCTAAAGTTCCCTAACTCAATTAATCCTTTCTAACCGACCGCTATGGGTCGGATAGCGACAGCCGTACCTCCACTGTCGCTAGCGTGTCAGACCTCCGTCTGCTCTGCCATCTCCAAAGCATCATCGACCTCAATGCCTAGGTATCGCACGGTACTCTCAAGCTTCGTATGCCCGAGCAGGAGCTGAACCGCTCTCAGGTTCTTCGTCCTCCGATAGATCAACGATGCTTTCGTGCGTCTCATCGTGTGAGTACCATACAGCGCTGGATCAAGGCCAATAGCCTTTATCCACGCCTTGACGATCCTAGCGTATTGCCGGGTGGAGAGATGCTGGGAGGCGTGCAGCCGGCTTGGAAAAAGGCAGTCCTCACTGTGGAGATGGGCTTGATGTATCCATGCCTCCAGAGCAATCCGTGTTTGCTCCGTAATCTCAAACTGCACAGGTCGCTGGGTTTTCTGCTGCATCACTATTGCTCGCGATGACACATGCTGCCCATGAACCACGTCTCGTACACGAAGCTTGGTCAGATCGCAGGCTCGTAGCTTGCTGTCGATGGCTAGATTGAAAAGAGCCAAATCACGAGCTTCCTCCGCGATTTGGAGCCTTACGCGAATGGCCCAGATATCTTTGAGTCGCAGCGGCGCTTTCTGGCCGACCAATTTTCCTTTGTTCCAAGGTTCCTGGGCGTGGGTCGTAATCGTTTTCATAGCTTGTCCTCCTCTTTGGGAAGACAAGGATGGTCATTGCAAGCCATGGGAGCTAACCGACCCAAAGCGGACGTTGACTGTTTAGTGACAACTTAGTGATTGCTTCGACGCATTTCAATGAGCATCATCTGGGTTCGACGGGGAGAGGTCCCTATGCCAATTAAATTCCCAATGTTATTAGAAAGCCTTTAGGAGTAAAAGGATGATTGTAGGGGATCCGTTTAATTTTGCCGTCCAATTTGATATGGTCGAGCAGTGGAATTCAGATGAATTTTGGCGAAATGGAATATTTTCACTTTACATAAATGGAGTGCGCTTGCCTAACATTCTTGATGTGACGGAGCTCAGGGCAAGCTTAGCGTGCTATATTAAATTGGAAGATATTGTTGCTTCTAATGGGCTGGAGGGTATTGCTGCAGAATATATTTACGAAAAAACCAATAGTTACTTGTTTGGCGACGGCACAGATTATATTGATGGTGTCTACGATCTAACATGCACTATGATGGCTGATGCCGGATGCCATGCTTACTGGATAGGGTGCGCCGAATCGGAAATTTTTGTTTGGAGTTTAAATGGCGGCGAAAATATTGAGAGCGCCTCTCTTCCGAGTGGGACATTCTATTTGGTAGCCTCAGAGTTAAAAAAGATCCTTGAAGATGACTTAAAATGGAGATAAGTAGATTAAATTTACTGCGTCGCCCCTGGCTTCGTAGAGATCCGACGGATAATTTTGGCCGATTCGGGCCGGATGTCGAACGGCGGCAAAGGGTCGGTAGCTGCCTACCGCGGCTGTCAGCAACCGACCCAAAGCAGCACGTGGTGACTGGCAGGAATTGGCTGTGGCCGTTCGCTAACGGCACCCTTGGAACGGTAGTCGTCAGTAGGTAAGGACTACTCAAGACTACCTAAGGCGGCTTCACACCTAAGCCCCATGGACATCACTAGGCGCAACACCTACTAATTCAAGAGGCGCATCAGGAACGTGCCCGGCTGTTGAAACGGTGCTCGCAACGATCAGGTTGTTTGCGGAGAAGGTCTTGGTGTAGCCGCCTTCCAGGCCGATTTCGAACCGCTGCCCCTCGGCATTCAGGTCATAGTCCTTGAGATAGGTGCGGTCCAGGTCTGTGTCGTACACCAGTTTCAAGGTGCCGTTGGTGCCGTCGCCCAAGCCCGTATAGCCGAGGGCCGCCACGTCGATCTTGTCTTTAGTAACATCAAAATTCTTGATCAAGTCAACGGTGCCATAGCCATGAAAGCTGTCGCTGCTGTCCAAATAGCGGAAAGTATCTACCCCATCACTGCCAAATGACCTATCACCGCCATTTAGCTCATCGCCGTCGCCGCCGCCGATCAGGATACCGCCGTCCTTTCTCGTATAGAGGGCATCAAAGGTCGGCGTTCCGGTCAGGGTCTGGTCAGCATCGTCAGGATAGTTATCACCTTCGAAGATAAAACCATCAGCATCTTGATAAGAGATTTCCCTATAGCCGCCCTGGTCGATATACACTTTGAAGCGGTTGCCCTGGGCATCGGCTTCAAAAGACTGCACCACGATATGCCCAAGGGTTTTGTCATAGGCGTAATTGAGCGTGCCGTTGTAGCCGTCACCCAATCCAGTGAAGCCCAGCGCGGACACGTCCAATACGTCTCCACCGAACAGGTTGAAATTGCTGATAAGGTCAACGCTGGACTCTCCCGAGGCGTCGTTGACAAAACTGTCGCTTAGCTGGTGATAGAAAAAGGTGTCTTGGCCCTTATTGCCGATCAGGTGGTCCGCACCCGCGCCACCATCCAGTACGCTCTCTCTTTTCCCGCCAGTCAGCGTATCGTCGCCGTCCAGGCCATTGAGCACGTATCGCTTGGTGCTAAAGTTGAAGTCCAGGGTATCGTTGCCGGCTGTGCCGTCGTGGCGCAGTACATAGTTGGTCGTACTTAGCTGACCTTGGAAATCGCCTGCCAGGCGCACCTCGAAGAACCTGCCGTCGGCGTCTTTGTCCAGCGAACGCACGTAGGTAATGTCCGTGGCAGCATCGTAGCTGACATCCAGATCACCATTATGGCCGTTACCGATCCGCTCCAGGCCAAGGGCGCTCAGGTCCAGTACATCGTATGGGCCCAAAAAATTGATAATCAGGTCGGAGTGAGAGCCTTGGGCATCGGCATAGCTGTCGCTGAGCGACGTGAACACGAATTTCACCCCATCTCCGTAGCTAGTGCCGCCAGTAAGGGTATCTACCCCGGCTCCGCCTACCAATGTGTCGCTGCCGCCGTGGCCATCCAGGGTGTCGTTCCCGGCGCCGCCGAATAAATGATCATCCCAGTAGGTGCCGTTAATTACGTCATCGCCCGACGTACCGGTATAGGTATGGAAAGAGCCTTGATTGTGAAAGGTAATTTGCTCGTCAATCGGTACCAGCGGAGCAGTTTTAGAACCTGTAGGCATGCTATGGATCCTGGTTGGGTTGATCGCTGGGTTAGGGCAATTCAGGCAGTGGTCACCCGCTAGCCCGACGTGACTGACGCTTCAATGGACTAGGTAGATCGAAAAAGTTCGTCCACACGCTGTGCACCCTGCATGCGATAAACCTCCAGCGTAGCTGCATTACCGCAGCCAATGCCTGAACAGCGAATGACCGCAATGGGTCGGTAGCGGCCTGTCGTCATCAGCAGTAACCGACTCTAGCTGCCCTTGCTCAGGGCAGCCTGAAATAGCGATGGACTGCTAACCGCTAGCTAAACCGGCTTCTCACCTAAGCAGCATGGATACCACTAGGCGCAACCCCTACTAATTCGATAGGCACTTCAGCAGTGTGCTCGGCTGTTGAAACAGTGCTCGCAACGCCCAGATTATCTGCGGTGAATGTCCGGGTGTAGCCGCCTTCCAGGCCGATTTCGAACCGCTGCCCTTCGGCATTTAGGTCGTAGTCTTTGAGATAGGTGCGGTGCAGGTCTGTGTCGTAGATCAGCTTCAAGGTGCCATCGTGGCCGTCGCCCAAGCCGGTATAGCCGAGGGCTGCCACGTCGATCTTGTCTCGGGTAACATCAAAATTCTTGATCAAGTCAACGGTGCCATAGCCATGAACGCTGTCGCTGCTGTCCAGATAGCGGAAAGTATCTAGCCCATCTATGCCAATTGACCTATCACCGCCACTTAGCTCATCGCCGCCGCCGCCGCCGATCAAGATGCCGCCATCCCTTCCCGTATGCATTGAATCCCACGTCGGTCTCCCGGTAAGGGTCTGATCGGCATCGACATGGCTGTTATCACCCTTGAAGATAAAACCATCCGCATCTTGAGAGGCGCCGCCAGTGGCGCGATAGCCCTGGTCGATATACACCTTGAAGCGGTCGCCCTGGGCATCCGCCTCGAACGACTGCACCACGATATGCCCCACGGTTTTGTCATAGGCATAATTCAGCGTGTCGTTGTAGCCATCGCCCAAGCCAGTGAAGCCCAGCGCGGACACGTCCAATACGTCTCCGTTGGACAGGTCGAATTCACTGATAAGGTCAACGCTGGACACGTTCGAGGCGTCGTTGACAAAACTGTCGCTAAGCTGGTGATAGAGGTAGGTTTCGGTGCCAATACTGGCTGCATTGCCAATCAGGTGATCAGCACCCGCGCCGCCTTCCAGTACGTTGGCACTTTTTCCGGAATACAGCGTATCGTCGCCGTCCAGGCCATTGAGCGCGTATTCCTTGGTGCTGAAACTGTAGTCCAGAGTATCGTTGCCGGCTGTGCCGTCGTGGCGCAGTACAAAGTTGGCCGTGCTTAGCTGGCCTTGGAAATCGCCTGCCAGGCGGACCTCGAAGAACTTGCCGCTGGCGTCCTTGTCCAGGGACCGCAGGTACGTGATGTCCGTGGCAGCATCGTAGCTGACGGCCAGGTCGCCATTGTGGCCGTTACCGATCCGCTCAAGGCCAAGGGCGGTCAGGTCCAATACATCGTATGGGCCGAAAAAACCGGTGATCAGGTCGGAGTGGGAGCCTTGGGCATCGGCGTAACTATCGGTGAGCGAGGTGAATACGAATTTAACCCCGCCTCCATAGGCTATACCTCCAATCAGGGTATCGATCCCTGCGCCGCCTTCCAGAGTGTCGTCACTGCCATTCCCATCAAGGGTGTCGTTCCCGGCGCCGCCGAATATGTGATCTCGCTGATAGGTACCGGTGATGACATCATCAGCCGACGTGCCGGTGTAAGTTCCGAACGTATATCGATGGTGATAGGTGACTTGCTCATCGAGCGCGGTTTGCAGGGCAGTTTTGGAGGCTGTGGGCATGGATTCGGCCTGAAGAGGAAATGTCATGGAGGGATTCTAGATGCTTCACAGCGCTTCGCCTGTGGCGGGCTGAGTCGCTGCAAACCAGACGCTGAAGCCTTCACCCGCTAATCATTGGACAGGGGTTTGATCAATTCGCTGCCCTGATCCTGACGTTGCCCACGGCCCTATCGAGCGCGTACCACTCAAAATCGGCCACGGGGCGGCTCTGCTGCTGCACGATCTGCAAGGCCGCATCGGCCTCCAGCCCCGGCCCAAGCCAGGCGTTTGCGGCTTCTGGCCCCAGGACCACCGGGCGGCGATCATGAATGTCCACCATGCCGGCATCGCTGGCATCCGTGATGATGACAAAGCCGTCTTCGTCATGCGGCTCCAGCCCTGGATGAACCTGTGCCAGCCCGGCGAAGAACTTCGGCGCCTGGGCCTTGAGCCGGATGCAATACGGCTGTTTTTTCTTTGGGTCATCCGGGTCCTTGACCCATTCGAACCAGTTATTGGCCGGTACCAGCACGCGGCCTTGGGGCCACAGTGATTTGAAGAACTTCCCGCTGGCCACCGTCTCGATCCGCGCATTAATCGGACCGGGCCGTTTGCCCTTGGGCTAGAAAGGGAGGGCAGCCACATTTTTAACGCATCCAGGCGAAGGCCCTCGGCCTTCATATGGCTCTAATCCAGCATATCAATCGAAAGCATCGTAAGCCCAATAAGAGCAGCAATAACCAAGCATAGGGCAGCCAGTAACCAAATAAGGAAATAAACCCAGTCACTCCAGAAAAACCATCGGCGCACATTGCAATTATCATAAACGCCACGGGTACGGCCCATATAAAAACAAGGAACAACCCTATGCCAGTCAATACCTCACACATGGCGTTTTTTTGATCAGTGCTAAGTTTCACATTGCTGGATTTTTCTCTGAGATTATTGCAATCCATGCGTATCCCTATGTAATCGTGAGCTTTCGCGATCATCCCAAAATCTAGTCATCTGAAAGGTATGACCTGCAGGATTTGTGTCGTTTGATACACTCGCTAATTATCGGGCATTGACCGTCCACAACTGATCAACCCGCGTCGTGTAACTCTGGCTCATCAACTCTCGCCGCATCCCCCAGTCCGGCGCTATAGGCAGTGTGGCCGAACGCAGCGTACCGCGGCCCCAGCGGCCGTTGATAGTGTCCAGGACCTGCATCAGCTGCTCGCATTTTTTCGGCTGGGTCACGGCAAACAAGTCGTCGGTGTACTCGCCAGGTTGCCGCAGGTCCAGCAACAGCACCTCAGCCTTACTGTAGCGATACCCCTCGCGAAAGATCCGCTCCACCGCCTGGGTGGCCACATTGGTCATCAGCAGCGTGTCGTGGGTGGGGTAGGGCAGTTCGACCAGCACGCCATTGGCACACTTGGCTTCGTCCGGGTTGAACATGCCAGTGCGCACGGCGATGCGCATCTTCTTGCACATCGAGCCCTGGGCGCGCAGCTTCTCGGCCGCGCGGGCCGTGTAGCTGGCCACCGCTTCCTTGATCGGGGCCAGGTCGGTCAGCCGCTTGCCGAACATCCGGCTGCAACAGATTTCCTGCTTGGGTGGGTCGGGGTCGTCCAGTTCCAGGCACGGCACGCCGGCCAGTTCGCGGGCCGTGCGCTCCAGCACCACGCTGAACTTGGCCCGCAGGGTCACGGGGTCGGCATGGGCCAGGTCCATGGCCGAGTGGATGCCCATGGCCTGCAAGTGCGTATTCAGGCGTCGGCCCACTCCCCATACCTCGGCTACGGCGGTGTTGCGCAGCACCCAGTCGCGCTTGAACGGGTCGCAGATGTCCACCACGCCGCCGGTTTGTTGCTGCAAGCGCTTGGCGGTGTGGTTAGCCAGCTTGGCGAGGGTCTTGGTGCGGGCAATGCCCACGCCGACCGGAATGCCGGTACAGCGCAGCACCTTCTCCCGGATCGACCGGCCCAGGGCGCTCAGGTCGCCCGGCTGGCCGGTCAGGTCACAGAACATCTCGTCAATTGAATAGACTTCGGCGCCGGCCACCATGCTTTCGATGATCGTCATCACCCGCTCGGACATCTCCCCATACAGCGCGTAATTGCTGCTGAACGCGACGATCCCGTGCCGGCGCAGCGTGTCCTTGATCTGGAAGTACGGCGCGCCCATTTTCACGAAGGGCTTGGCGTCATAGCTGCGGGCGATCACGCAACCGTCGTTGTTCGACAGCACCACAATCGGCGTCTTGGCCAGGTCCGGCCGAAACACCCGCTCGCACGAGGCATAGAAGCTGTTGCAGTCCACCAAGGCGAATACCGGCTCAGGCGTAGGCATGATCGCGCACGCTGTAGCGCACTACACCCCAGATGGTCATGTCATCGCTTTCCAGCACGTAGCGTTGAGGGTAAGCCGGGTTTTCGGACTGGAGAATGACTTCGCTGCCCTTGCGGTGTAGCCGCTTGCACACCGGCTCGCCGTTGAGCGCGGCAATCACGATGTCGCCATGGCGCGCTTCGCGGCCGCGATCCACGATCACCAGGTCGCCGGAGAACAAGCCGGCACCGGTCATGCTGTCGCCCTCGATCTTCACCAGGTAGACGTGCGGAGCGCGCAGGTCGAACAGCTCATCCAAGGAGATGTGCTTTTCCAGATGGTCCGCCGCCGGCGAGGGGAAGCCAGCCGGCACGCGGCAGGCGAAAAAGGGCAGGGGATACACTGACGGTGCCAGCGGCCCCAGGACAGAAAACGCCATGATCAGTCGTCCTGCAGCACGGTCCAGAAAATCTGGATATGGCCATCGTCACGGTAGGCCAGGGTCACGTTATCGTTTTCGCCCAGCTCTTCCATGATCCGCTCCCACGCTTCTTCCGGGTCGCTGTCCAGCCGTTCAAGCAAGGCCGTTTTGGCCTGCTGCGCGCCGGGATGGTTAATGGCGCGCTGCAGGCGCATCGCCAAAAGGTCATAGGGCTGGGGCTGTACGGGCGTGGAAGGTTGCTTGGCCATAACGACGACTCTTAACTGTATGTATTTACAGTATTACAGGCGAAACCTGCTCAGCAAGAATTTTTCTTTCCAGTCATCGGGTTATGGTCGGCGAGCAGGTGTGGCCAAGCCTGTGCAGAGCGGCAGGTCAACACTCTCCAACTGCTTGCGGCTTCTTCGACTTTGCTTCTGTTCCTCTTCCCGCTAAAGTCAGCGCCTGGGCGTTTGCCGCGCCCGCGGTCCGCGCGAAGGGGTTCCCCAAGGCATGCTGCTCCATTCTTCCATTCCAGCTCCCGGCTTGTCGGCGGACCGAGCCTGTAAGGAGTTGGTATGCCTGCGTTTGATGCTTCCCGTCATCACGGCCTTCTTGATTTGCCCTCGCTGCGCAAGCGCGCCAAGCGCCTTCTAAAAGCGCTGAAAAACCACGAAGCGGGCGATACCTGCGTGCAGTTGCGGGCAATGGGTGTGCCTGGCCCTGACTATCGGCTGGCCGACACCCAGTGGCTGGTGGCCCGTGAAACGGGCTTTGCCAGTTGGCCCAAGCTGATCGCCCACGCCGAAAGCGTTACCTTTGCGGCGCGCAACCCGGGCTTTGCTTCTGCCGATGAGGCAAAGGTCCAGCACTGGCGGTGCGGGAACGATATCGCGCACAGTTTGCGGGTGGCAGGTTTCTCGGGCTCGTTCCATATGTTTGATGACCCTATGGTGATGGGCCCGGTCCTGGCCCTGCCGGAGGAAGAGTACTGGGCAGCGCGAGCTGCGTTCATACAGCAGGCCTTTGGTTTACCTGCCGGGGACATTCACCAGCGCCAAGCCGCACAGCGTAGAGCCTTGGCGCAGCTGGGGGCCGATAGCGAGTTGGTGCTGTGGTGCGAAGGCGATGCCTATGATCAGCTGTTTATGGTCCGCCTGCTGGCCAGCTTGCCTAGCTTACCGCGCAGGCTCGAAGTGATCGAAATCACCCAAGTGCCCGGTATAGAAAGGTTTATAGGTATCGGGCAATTGGCTCCGGATCTGCTCGCATGGCTATGGCCACAACGGCGGGCTCTGGGTGACGGCGCCTTGGCACTGGCCCGCACAGCATGGGCGGCCTATACCGCAGCAAACCCTACCGATTGGGCGCGCCTGGCGGCACAAGCACATCCGGCGCTGCCGCTGCTTGGCCCCGCATTGGCGAGGCAACTGCAGGAGCTTCCTGGCGTGGACGACGGCTTGAGCCTGACTCAGCGCCTGATATTGCGGGTGCTGGCGGACCACGGTGAATTGCCGGCCGGCAAGGTATTCGGCCATCTGATGATGAGCTATGAGCCGCTGCCGTATCTGGGGGATTTGATGTTCCATGCGTTGCTTCGGCCGCTGATCGATACGCCACACCCGCTGGTGCATGAACAGCCGGGAGCCGAATGGCAGAAGCGCGTGGTTCGGATCACTGCGCTGGGTGAGCAGGTTTTACTGAAGCGCTCAAACTGGCTCGATCACGCCCCGGCTAATCGGTGGGTGGGCGGGGTGCAGGTCGTCGCCAATCAGAAGCCATGGGTGGTGAGCGATGACGGACAGCTACGGCGCCGGTGAATAGCGCCGTATAGGGAAGCAGGCCGGGCCGGTCGGCCTGCATTCTCCTTGAGAGTCGATGTCAGCCCAAACTACCGATAGCTCGCCTCCGGGTTATCAGCCCCGTCACTACCCGGCGATGAACGCTTATGCCCAGCGTCATCACCTAGCGCAGCCTCTGCCATCATGTCCGCGCCGGTGGCGTTTGGCAGGCAAAGCGCTGCGATGAACGCGATCACGTATGAGCTGATGGCAAACGCCCCCATGGCGGCGGGCAGGCCCATGCTGGTGGACGCAAAGCCGACTGCGGCGGGCATGATAGAGCCGAAGCCGCGGCCAAAGCTGGTGCAGAACCCGGCCCCATTGGCACGGATGCGGGTGGGATAAAGCTCTGCAAACGCCACCGGCAAACCGGAGGCCAGGCCGCCCTGGAAGGTCCCCAGTAGCAAGCCCAGGCCCAGGGTGACTCCCATGTTGATGGGCGCGAAGGTATAAACGCCCACCACGCAGGCCTGGCAGAGCAAAAACAGCATGAATGCCCTGCCGCGGCTGATGTGGTCGCTGATACGGCCGTAGATGAAGGGGCCCAGCAGCGAGCCCAGGATGTTCACCGCAAGATAACCCGAGGTAGACGCCACCGGCAGGTTGAGCACCATCCTCATATAGGTCGGCAGCCAGGTGATCATGATGTAGGCCCCGCCAAATATGCCGCTGGCGAGGATGGTACTGATCACCGTCACCCTGCGATGATCCCGGCCGAAGATCTCTCGAACGTTCAGCGCTTTCCTAGGGCCCTTGTTTGCCTGGGTAAAGGCGTGGGATTCCGGTACCAGGCGGCGGATGAACCAGATGAGGAGGGCGGGCAACAAACCAATGGCGAAGAACGCGCGCCAGGCGATTTCCTCGGGCAGCCAGGCAAACACGACCGGCATCAAGGTCAGGGAAATTGCATAGCCCACCGCGTACCCGCTTTGCACCGAGGCGGCCACCCGGCCGCGGAGCGCTGGCGCAATGGCCTCGCTGATCAGCACCGCGCCGACGACGGCTTCGCCGCCATAACCGATGCCTTGCAGAAAACGCACAGGCAAAAATTCCCAGAAGCTGCTGCAAAGCCCGGCCAGGCAGGTGAAGGACGCTACCCACAGCACGGTCCCTTGCATCACCCGCACACGGCCGAAACGGTCCGCCAGCAACCCTGCGGCCCAGCCACCCAGCGCGCTGCCGATCAGGGATACCGATCCGAGCAGGCCCGCGTCGGACTTGCTCAGGGACAGTACCGTCATTAGTACTGGCATCATGAGCGAGTAGATGGTGGAGTCCATCGAGTCCAGCGTGAACCCACCGAAACACGCCCAGTAGGTACGCTTTTCAGTGGGCGTTAGTGCCGAATACCAACCTAATCGCATGCAGGGCCTGCCTCGTTCTTGTCGAATGGGTACTCAGAATGCTAACGGCATGGCGATCGCCTCAGGCTGCGAAGGGGTAATCCAGCCAACGGTTCTCTTTATGTTCAGTTGCGTGGTTGCGTGGCAAAAGCAGGGCACATCAGGCGCGCTGGGCAACGAGCAAATCCCGTAGCTGCGCAACATCCTGGAGCCTTTCCAAGTGATTGATCTGCTCGATCAAGCGCTCGCTGCGTTCTTGCCCGATGACGGGAACGATCAAGTCGCGGACCTTGCTGTTTACCGCTTCAACGCTCAAGGGATTTTCCTTGGTGCCTGACGGAAAACGGGTGTGGTGCGTGACTGTCTGGCCATTGGTCAATGTGACGGTAACCTTTGCGCCGCGCGGGGCAGCCGGATCGTCCAGGGCAGGATCTGCGAACACTTTGATCTTGCTACGCTGCGCTATCAGCTGAGGTTCGTGCATCAGCGACGGATCGTGGCTGTCTGCGAACGAAACCTTCCCCTTTATAAGCGCCAGGGCCACCATGTGGGCACAGTTCACGTCCGGCATCGCACTGTCACCAACAATCCCCACCGCATCGCTTGGCACTCGGACTTCGATGCCTTTGACGTTGTCCGGGGTCAGGCCGTGCGCCTTGCGCAAGGTGAGGATAGCGTCGAGGGGCGACTGGATCGGGTAGCCCACCGAATAGGTTTTGATCGCGGTATCTACCACGAAAAATCGCTGACCCAAGCCGTCCAGCATCTGCTGGGGCTGGGGTTGCGAGGAGAGTGCAATCAACAGATTGTGAGTGCCGTCCAGCACATCGGCGACGCCAGTCATGCCAGCCTGCACCATGGTCACCGCTTGAACGCCGTTGCGCGCTCCCATGCCCGCAAAATCAAACGCTTTCTCGATATGGTCATGATCCTTGACCCAGCTCCAGAGGCCCGATTCCTGTTGCGCCGCATAGGACAAGGCATAACAGGTATTGAGCTCGTCCAGTTCGGCAAGCGATGCGGCCGCGGCGCCAGCACCGAATGTGGCTGCCGTGCCCTCGGCGCTACGATGTGACCCCCTGACAAGGTCCGGCCCGAGCGCCATCAGCAAGCGACAACCCGTGTCGTAGCCAAGCGCAACCGCCCGCATGAAGGCCTCGCCGCTGCTGTGGCGCGATTCCCCCATTGCCAGCGCGGTAGGCACTACCGAACTGCCGGGGTGGGCTTTGGTCACCGGTTCGAAGTCGTCGGTCTCATCAGCGTGGGCACACATCGCATTAGCCAAGGCCGCATTAATGGTGGTAGTACGAAAGCCCGACCCCACGACAGACGCCTGCTCCGCGCCACCCAACCCTGCAACGTATTGCAACGCCAGTTGGCCTGGACGCATCTGGGAGCCCGAAATCATGGCTCCGAACGTATCCAGGATGTGATTCTTGCAAGCCACCGCCACGGCGTCCGGTAACGCAAGGTTCCGGGACGCAACGATGTAGCGGGCCAGCTGTGCAGTAATGTCGCTGGGCTTATCGGCCGCCAGCAGAACCCTGCAGGGGGTGAGCCCAACCGTAAGCAATGCGCTGCCTTGCAGCACACGGCGACGAGACCACGACACAGTCTTCATGGAGCCTCCAGTGTCCCGTCGTGATGTGCGCGGGACAACGTCTTGTTATCAAGGATGAAACCGTATGGCGCTGAAGGCGTCAGGCCGGTGAGGTCGCGGCCTTGGCAATCTCGGCGGCGGACGCCAACGACTCGACATTACGACACAGCTGGATAAGATGCTCGGCCTGGCCCTGCGTGAGGATATCCTTGGCCAGATCGAGAAATTTTGCGTCCAGCTGCTGATCAGTCATGGGCACTTCCACGCTGCCGATCGCGTGCTCGATAAATTTATGCAGGGTGCGCCCGTCATTGAGTGTGATGGTCATATCGACCTGCTCGGGCTTGATGGCAGGGTCGACGGTGGCCACTACCCGGTCGCGTAACTTCACCACGGTGGGATCCTGCACGGCCTGATCGCTGTATTGGCGCTCGCCCGCCGCCCCCTGCACGATCGCCACGGCAACGGAGTGGTAAATGCTGAACTTGCCCTCCAGGCCGATTTTTGGGGTTTTCTTGCCAGTAAGCTCGATCACCAGCGGGTGAACCTTCAAATCCACTTTGGCGATCTGGTCAGGGGTCAGCTTGTACTCATTGCGCAGCTGGATGGCTGCATCGATGGCCGGATGAATCACGATGCCGCAGGCGAATGGCTTGTAAGTATTGAGTGCCGACTCGTAGTGGGTTCCCAGCCCGTCGGTGATCTGGCTGAAATCCTGCTTGGTGCTGATGGTGTGTGCCCAGCCACGCTTCGCTTCGATCATCGCCTCCGAGCTGGTGTAATTCTGGGCCGCCAGCAAGGCTGCGAACAAGCCGTTACTCGCGGCCCGGCCGGGGTTGAAACTTTTGTTCATCGATCCGAATGACTCCCGCAGCCCAACCGGTTGCGAGGCCGCCAGGCCAAGTGCCCAAACCATTTGCTGCTCGGTCAGCCCGAGCAGCTTGCCCGCGGCCGCGGCTGCACCAAACACGCCTGCCGTGCCTGTGATATGCCAGCCAACATCATAGTGGTTGGGGTAAACGGAGTTGCCGATCCGGCATTCGGTCTCAACCCCCAGAACCAGAGCGTTCAGAAAGTCCTTGCCCGACACGGGCCGGTACTCCGCCAGCGCCAGAATCGCTGAGGTCACCGGCCCTGCGGGATGAATGATGGTTTTGAGGTGCGTGTCGTCAAAGTCGAAGATGTGACTGGCAACGCCATTCAAAAACGCCGCGTTCATGATGTCGAAACGCTCGCTGCGGCCAAGCAGGCTGGCCTGCCCGGGGCCGGAGAACGGCTTGAGCGCCACAATCGCTCGCTCAACCGTCTCGTGATGTGAGCCGCCGACCGCGACCCCCACCCAGTTAAGCAGCGTGCGGCAACCCTCCCTGCGGACATTGGCGGGTAAATCCTCATACCTGGCCTTTACCAGATAGGCGGCCAAGGTGTGAGTGACGCCTGTACCGTCGGATGCGCCTGGGGCGTCGACGGGGCCAGGGCCGGGGGCTGCATCCCCTGCCTTTGGCTCAGCCGAAAACACCAGGCTCGAAGCGGCGGCGGCGACTGAACCGATGGCCCCGGCCCTGAGCAGCGCGCGGCGGTTGAACGAATTCATAAGTGCTCCTGTGATTGTACTTATCGGGATGCACGTGCTTTCACGCACCTTAGGATCATGGCGCACAACGTCTGCTAAGTTAATTGCAATAATATTGGGTACTTATGCATGGCTAACATGAATGTAGAGATGGGAGATCTACGCGCGCTGGTTGCGGTCGCGGAGCTCGGAAGCTTCAGTGCAGCCGCCAGAGAGCTGTATCTTTCGCAGCCTGCCTTGTCCCGGCGCATTTCAAAACTGGAAAGCAACCTGGGGGTACGGCTGCTGGAACGAACCACGCGTCGGGTTGAACTGACGGCAACGGGGCGAGAGTTCGCCCGCAAGGCACGTCAGGTGGTGAACACCTTCGACGAGTCGTTCATGGGAATAAAAGAGGGGGCGAGTACCCTTCGCGGGGAGGTCACCGTTGCCTGCGTACCTACAGCCGTGCACCACTGCCTGCTTGCCGTATTGGCCGAATACCGGCGCCTCTACCCGCGAATTCTGGTCCGCGTGCTGGACGAGGGCGCAAGCGACGTGCTTTCCACCGTGGTTCGCAACGAGGCCGACTTCGGCATCAATTACATTGGTGTGCAGGAAGCGAACCTGGAGTTCGTGCCAATCTTCAAGGAGCGTTTCGTCGTTGCCTGCCGTCATGATCATGCGCTGGCGGCTCGGCGCTCCGTCACTTGGGCGGAGTTGGCCAGGCACGACTACATCGCGGTGAGCAAGGCCAGTGGCAACCGCCTGTTACTGGACATGGCACTGGCGGACGTTCCCGACCTGCCCTCTGCGATCTGCGAGGCCAGGCATGTGCGGACGGTAGTGGACATGGTTGCCGCGGGTCTTGGCGTTGCGGCGGTGCCTCAACTGGCGATTCCTCCTCATCTGATGCGCTCGGAGTTACGCGCGGTGCCGCTCACCAACCCCGTCCTCAATCGCACCAGCGGCCTGATAAAGCGCAGAGGAAGAGTGCTCTCGCCGGCCGCCGAGCGCCTGTATCAAATGATCCTGACGTCAACCGCAAGCGAGCAATCAGACCAACTGGCATAACCTGGAAACCGGCCAGCCCGGAACACAATGGCACCTGACGATTGTCAGGGCATCCGTTCCGGGCTAACCCGCCGGGCTTGCTCCCTTACACAGCGAAATCGCTCTGCTGCAGTTGGGTCACACCTACCAGTTGGATCTCGAACTCAGGCGTGGAGTCCGAGTCTGTGCTGCCGTAGAGCACGCCGTTCTCGAACCGCAACTGGCCGGCAGCGCTGAACGCCTGGCTGCCGATGAAGTTGAAGTTGTCGTGGGCGCCGGTAGAGGTGTTGGCGTCCAGGCCGGTAAGGTCGAGCTTGTCACCCTCGCTGCTCTTGAACCCGTTGATTACGTCCCGCAGGTTGCCCAGCCCCAGGTCCGTCAGGGCGACGAACTTGTAGGTGTCGGCACCCGTACCGCCGGTTAGGGCGTCGGTACCTGCGCCGCCGATCAGGGTGTCGTTACCGGTACCGCCGATGAGTTTGTCATTACCGGCGCCGCCGTCCAGCACGTTGTTGGCACTGCTGCCAGTGATGCTGTCGTCGAAACGGCTCCCAATCACGTTCTCGATGTACTTGAGCGTGTCCAGGCCAGAGCCGCCAGTATTCTGCTGGGCGCTGCTGCTCAGGTTCACGGTTACCGTCCCGCTAGCCGCCGCGTAGGAAACCGTGTCGATCCCGTCGCGGCCATCCAGCACGTTGTTGCCGTTGCCGGCGAACAGGGTGTTGTCCAGCGCGTTGCCGATGCCGTTGGCGGCGCCCGCGGTATTGATTACCAGGTTCTCTACGTTCGCGGCCAGGGTCCAGGTAGCCAGGCTGGTGTACACCGTGTCGATCCCGCCCACAGTGCTGTCGCTGCTTTTCTCCACCGTGGTGTCGTCGACGTTGTCCACATAGTAGGTGTCGGAGCCGTTGCCCCCGGTCATGCTATCGGCGCCGCCCTTGCCGTCGAGCACGTTGGCCGCGTCGTTGCCGGTGAGGAAGTTGCGCAGCCCGTTGCCCGTGCCGTCGATGGCCGAATAACCGGTGAGTACCAGGTATTCCAGGTTATTGCCCAGGGTCCAGCTGACCGAGGCTTTCACCGTGTCGATCTGGGTGGTAGAGGCATTGGTTTCGGTGACCACGTCCTGGGCGTTGTCGACGATGTACACGTCCTTGCCGTCGCCGCCGGTCATGTTGTCCGCGCCAAGGTCGCCGTCCAGGGTATCGCCGTAGGCGCTGCCCACCAGCGTGTCATCCTGGTCGGTGCCGAGGATATAGCCGCCGTTCTGGCTGGCCACGTCGTTGTACACGTCCTGAGCGGTGCGGTTGTCGTTGAGGTTGCCCTTGTAGCCGAGGTCGGCGGCGATGTAGTCGGCCAGGCGCTGGCCCACGATCTCGGCCGACTCTTCGTGCAGGTGCCATACGTCGTCGGGGTAGGTGACGGGGTCGGCTTCCTGGCGCAGCGGCAGGTCGGTGTAGTCCACGGCCAGGTCCACGTCCGAGCGTTCCGCGGCCATCTGTTCCTGCGCCGTCCGCACCGCTACCAGGCCTTTCTCGATCTGGGCAATCTTGGCTTCGTCGTAGCCCCGCACCCGCGCGGCATCGGCGTCGTAATGCCCGGTTTCCATGATGTACACCTTGAAGTCGCCAAGCTGCGCGTGCAGGTAGTCGAACACTTTCAGGGTGTTGGCCTTGTAGGCCGCAGCCTGGGCGACCGGGTCGCTCGCCCGGCCGATTTCCTGGGCGGCTTCCTCGCCCTGGCCCCAGATGATGCCCATGGTCACGTTGTCGGTGGCCTTCAGGCTGGCAAGCTGCTCCTTCAACAACTCGACGGCGCGGAGCAGGGCAGGCCCCGGTTTATTCGTGTCGCCGAGCCACCAGGACAGGCGCAGCTCTTCCTCGGTACCAGTGGAGAAGCCATTCACAGTGCTGCCGCCCACGGCGATGTCGATGCCATTGCCGTCGGCGTCGGTGAACTGGCTGCGCACGTCGTAATCGGTGTACTTGCTCAGGTCCTTGACCATCTCGGTGATGCCCGACTGATCGTCATCCTCGGTCATGCGCAGCATCCGCGCGTTGCTCTGGCCCAGGGTCGGGAGGAAGAGAATGTCCTGCTCGGCCCGCTCGGCGAACACGAAGTCGCTGGCGCTTAGGGTGGAGGCATAATTGCCCTGCAGGGTCACTTCGAAGCGGTTGCCATCGGCATCGGACTCGGCCGACTTGATGTAGGTCTTGCTGCCGTCGGCGCTGGTGGTGATGTACAGAGTGTTGTGGCTGCCATCCCCCAGGCCGAGGATGCCCAGGCTGCTCACGTCGATCTTGTCCACGCCCACGGTGAAGTCGGTGATGGTGTCGCTGGCCGTGATACCGCCAGCGTCATAGTCGCGGTAGCTGTCGGTGACTGCCGAGAAGCGGAAGGTGTCCGCCCCCGCGTCGCCGGTCAGGCTGTCGGCACCGGCGCCACCATCGAGGATGTCTGCCCCGGTGTTGCCTTTGAGTGTGTCGGCGCCGGCCAGGCCCAGCATCAGGTCATCGTGGGTGGTGCCGTTCAGGGCATCCTTGCCCGAGCTGCCGGTGATGGTGGTGCGTGGCGCATCGGCGACGGTCAGCGCGAACAGGTCGCTGGCCGAGGCACCCTTGCTGTCGGTGGCGGTGACCAGGAAGTTGTAAACGCCGGCGGCGTTGTCGTTCGGGGTACCGCTGAAGGTCAGGGTTTTCGGGTCGAAGGTCAGCCATGAAGGCAGCGCCGAGCCGTCCTGGAGGGTGGCGGTGTAGGTCAGCGCGTCATTGTCGGCGTCGGTGAAAGCCGCCTGTGACACGGTGTAGGTAAAGGCGCTGTTTTCAGTCGCCGTGCTGTCCTGCAGCGGGTCGGTCAACACCGGCGCGCTGTTACCCGGCAGGTTGCCGCTGGTGAATATGAAGTTGGTGGCTTTCAACGTGGTGAGGTGGTTGCCCTGCAGCACCAGCTCGAAGCGGTTGCCGCTGGCATCGGCGTCATTGCTTTTGAGGTAGGTGCGGTCGTTGGTGCTGTTGTACTGCACCAGCAGGGTGCGGTTGTTGCCGTTCCCCAGGCCGGTAAAGCCCAGGCCGGCCAGGTCGAGGATGTCCACGCTCGCGTCGAAGTCAGTGATCAGGTCGCTGTAGGCCGTGGTGGAGGTGCGGTAGCTGTCGGTCAGCGTGGTGAAGCGGAAGGTATCCGCCCCCGCGCCGCCGGCCAGGTTATCCGCCCCCGCGCCGCCCACCAGCAGGTCATTGCCGGCGCCGCCTTTGAGGGTATCGATCCCGGCCAGGCCGAACAGCTGGTCATTGCCGGCGGTACCGGTGAGGGTGTCCTTGCCGGACGTACCAGTGAGCACGCTGCCGTTGCCCGCAGGCGTGTCCTTCACTGCCAGGGCAAAGGTATCAGTAACGATCCCAGCCTTGCCGTCGTTGGCGGTGACAATCACGTTGAAGCTACCGGCCGCGTTCGAGTCCGGCGTGCCGCTGAAGGTGCGGGTGGCGGCATCGAACTTCAGCCAGGCCGGCAGGGCGCTGCCATCGGCCAGGGTGGCAGTGAAGGTCAGGGTGTCGTTGTCCGCGTCGGTAAAGGCACCGGCCGGGATCGTGTAGCTGAACGGCGATGTTTCAGTGGCGTTCTGGTCCGCCAGCGGTACCGCCACCACAGGGGCGTGGTTAGCCGCAACAGGCGTGTCCTGTACCGCCAGCGCGAAGGTATCGCTCACGGTACCGGCCTTGCCGTCGTTGGCGGTCACGGTCACGTTGAAGTTACCGGCTGCGTTCGAATCCGGCGTACCGCTGAAGGTGCGGGTAGCAGCGTCGAACTTCAGCCAGGCCGGCAGGGCACTGCCATCGGCCAGTGTGGCGGTGAAGGTCAGGGCGTCGTTGTCAGCGTCGGTGAAGGCGCCGGCCGGGATGGTGTAGCTGAAGGCGGTGGTTTCCTTGGCGGTCTGGTCAGCCAATGGGGTGGCCAGTACCGGCGCATGGTTCACCGAAGGCGTGCTGTTGAAGATGAAGTCCGAGGCCTTGAGGGTGTTGAGCAGGTTGCCGGTGACCCCCAGTTCCAGGCGTTTGCCGCTGGCATCGGGCTCGTAGTTCTTGATGTAGGTGGTGTTGGAACTGGAGCTGTATTGCAGGAACAACGTGCCGTTATAGCCGTTGCCCAGCCCGGTGTAGCCCAGCCCGGAAAGGTCGATCTTGTCCACGCCCACCACGAAGTCAGTGATGGTGTCCGAGTAGCTGGTGCTGGAGGTGCGGTAGCTGTCGGTCAGCGCCGAGAAGCGGAAGATGTCCGCGCCTGCGCCGCCGGTGAGTTTGTCGATACCGGCGCCACCCACCAGGATGTCATTGCCGCCACCGCCGTTGAGCGTGTCGGCGCCCGCCAGGCCAAGCAGCTGCTCGTTGGCTGCGGTACCGGTCAGGGTGTCTTTCCCGGAGGTGCCGGTAAGGGTCTTGATCGGCGTGGTGTCCGGGGTGTCCTTCACCGCCAGGGCAAAGGTGTCGGTAACGATCCCGGCCTTGCCGTCGTTGGCGGTCACGGTCACGTTGAAGCTACCGGCCGCGTTCGAATCCGGCGTGCCGCTGAAGGTGCGGGTAGCAGCGTCGAATTTCAGCCAGGCCGGCAGGGCGCTGCCGTCGGCCAAGGTGGCGGTGAAAGTCAGGGTGTCGTTGTCGGCGTCGGTGAACGCGCCAGCCGGGATCACGTAGCTGAACGGGCTGGTTTCAGTGGCGTTCTGGTCCGCCAGTGGCACCGCCACCACAGGGGCGTGGTTAGCCGCAACAGGTGTGTCCTGTACCGCTAGCGCGAAGGTATCGCTCACGGTACCGGCCTTGCCGTCGTTGGCGGTCACGGTCACATTGAAGTTACCGGCTGCGTTCGAATCCGGCGTACCGCTGAAGGTGCGGGTAGCAGCGTCGAACTTCAGCCAAGCCGGCAGGGCGCTGCCGTCGGCCAGAGTAGCGGTGAAGGTCAGCGCATCATTGTCGGCATCGGTGAAGGCGCCGGCGGGGATGGTGTAGCTGAAGGCGGTGGTTTCCTTGGCGGTCTGGTCAGCCAGTGGCGTGGCCACTACCGGCGCGTGGTTCACCGTAGGCGTGCTGTTGAAGATGAAGTCCGAGGCCTTGAGGGTGTTGAGCAGGTTGCCGGTGACCCCCAGTTCCAGGCGTTTGCCGCTGGCATCGGGCTCGTAGTTCTTGATGTAGGTGGTGTTGGAGCTGGAGCTGTATTGCAGGAACAACGTGCCGTTGTAGCCGTTGCCCAGCCCGGTGTAGCCCAGCCCGGAAAGGTCGATCTTGTCCACGCCCACCACGAAGTCAGTGATGGTGTCCGAGTAGCTGGTGCTGGAAGTACGGTAGCTGTCGGTCAGCGCCGAGAAGCGGAAGATGTCCGCCCCTGCGCCGCCGGTGAGTTTGTCGATACCCGCGCCGCCCACCAGGATGTCATTGCCGGCGCCGCCGTTGAGCGTGTCGGCGCCTGCCAGGCCAAGCAGCTGCTCGTTGGCTGCGGTACCGGTCAGGGTGTCTTTGCCGGAGGTGCCGGTGAGGGTTGTGACAGGCGCCGTGACCGGGGTGTCTTTCACCGCCAGGGCGAAGGTATCGGTCACGGTACCAGCCTTGCCGTCGTTGGCCGTAACAGTCACGTTGAAGCTGCCCGCCGCGTTCGAATCCGGCGTGCCGCTGAAGGTGCGGGTGGCGGCGTCGAACTTCAGCCAGGCCGGCAGGGCGCTGCCGTCGGCTAGGGTAGCGGTGAAGGTCAGGGTGTCGTTGTCCGCGTCGGTGAAGGCACCCGCCGGGATGATGTAGCTAAACGGCGATGTTTCGGTGGCGTTCTGGTCGGCCAAGGGCGTGGCCAGTACCGGGGCATGGTTCACCGGGGTCACGCCAGCGAACACGAAGTCGGTCGCTTTCAGGCTGCTGAGCAAGTTGCCTGTAAGGGCCAGTTCGAAACGGTTGCCGCTGGCATCCACCTCCAGGGATTTGACGTAGGTTTTGTCCCCGGCAGCGTTGAGGCTGAGGTACACCGTGCCATTGCGGCCATCGCCCAGGCCGGTGATACCCAGCGCGGACAGGTCGATGCGGTCCTGGCCCGTCGCGAAATCGGTGATGGTGTCTACCCGCGTAACGCCGCCGGTGTTGTAGTTGCGGTAACTGTCCAGGCGGCTCGCGATCACGAAGGTATCCGCCCCGGCGCCGCCGGTAAGGGTGTCTACGCCAGCGCCGCCGTCCAGGGTGTCATTACCCGCGCCGCCGCTGATCGTGTCATTGCCGGCCAGGCCTTTGATCGTGTCATTGCCCGCCGTACCTACCAGGGTGTCATCGCCAGCGGTGCCTTGCGGCGTGGTGGTCGGTGGGGTGGCACCCACGGTGGTGCCGTCGCCGTAGGTCAGGGTCGAGCCCTTGGTGGTATGGCTGATGGCGTTGTCCAGGATGGTATTGCGGTCGGTGCCGTCTTCGTTGCGTTCGGCCACCCCATAGGTGGAATTGTCGCCGCCGGTGATGGTGTTGTCGCTCACCGTGTTGTCGCTGCCGGGGAAGAACTTGCCCGACACGCCGGCGGTGTCGTCATAGCTCTGGATGACCACTTCCGGGACTGGTGCCTTCAGCCCGTTGTTGGTGAGGGTATTGCCGGTAACAGTGACATCCGTGCTGCCATAGATGCGCACGCCCGAGCCGCCGTTGTCGTGGATATTCACGCCGGTCACGGTCACGTCGCTGGACAGCTTCACCAACACGCCTTCGGCGCCGTTGTTGTACAGGCTGCCGCCTTCGATGGTGACGTCGTACGGTGAAGGGATGTTCTCGCTGCCGCGCTGCACCACGATACCGTTGCCGCCGTTGCCATAGGCCACGTTGCCGGTCATGGTGAAGTCGTTGGTGCTGGTCACGATGTTGAACCCGTGGCGGTCGTTGTCGTACGCCACGTTGTTTACATACTTGGTGTCGATCATGTAGTCCGCGACAAAGCCGTCCAGGCCGTTGCCGTGGGACACGCAATTCTCGATCAGCATGTTGATCGTTTGCTCGTGGGGATCGAAGCCGTAACCCGAGCAGTCCTTGATTTCCACGCCGCTGAGGGTGACGTTGCTGTCGTGGCCGTCCTTGCCGGGAATGTAGCCGTTGAACCAGCCGTCGATCTTGCCGGTGGTGTTGTCGCGGTTGCCGTCGATGGTCAGGTTGCTGAGGCCGAAGTCATGGGTTTCTTCGCCGTAGGCCGAGCGGATCACGCCGGTGATCTTGGTATCGGTGCCGTCCGCTACCTTCACGGTGGTTTTGCCAGCGCCCGCGCCTTCCATGTACACGTTGCTTTTCAGCATCAAGCAGCCGTCCGAGGGTTCTTCCCCGGCCGAGACGATAAAGGTCCCGGTTGGTACAAATACCGTCCCGCCGCCCGCTGCTGCCGCTGCGTCGATACAGGCCTGCATGGCTGCCGTATCGTCTGTCACACCGTCACCTACAGCGCCGAAATCCTTTACGTTGAAAATCATGTGCTTGTCCGTCCGCGGGAAAATGTAGGGGACCGGTGCCAATCGCTCGGCGTCCGGCTCGGACGTTTTATGACAGAGTTCACAAAAGGAAACGGTTTAAATGGGATCACTTCGTCAAATATTCTTGGCTTTCGGCGTTAGGAACCCGTAAACGCCGACTTGCTGGCGGCAGTTCCTTTGTAAGCACATTGTTACTCGGCGGGTTCGTCAAAAAGCAGGCGAGCAAAATGCTTTTTTGGCGCTTGCTACGAACGGCCAGGGCCAAAGCGGAAAGCCGGGCGAGCAAGGCAAAGGAAGGTCAGCGGGAAGCTTCATCGGCCAGGCGCTCGGGCTCGGCGATCAACCACTCTATAAAAGCCGTGGCCAACGCCCCATTCGAGGCCTCGCGCGGGATGATCGCTACATACCCTGTACGCGGAACGCGAATATCTGGCAGCGGCGTCATCAGGCGACCATTGGCGATGTCCAGCGCGAGGAGGGGCAGCGGGCCAATGCCAATACCCAACCCGTCTTCCACTGCCTGGCGCGTGATGAAAAAGTGATCGAAGATTTGCCTCGGCTGCCCGGCCAGGTGTGAGAGCTTGGCCGCGTCAAGCCAGCTTACCCAGTCGCCGGCGCGGGTTTCGGTGGCAAGCAAGGTATGCCCGTCAACATCTTCTGGCCGGCGAATGGGCCGCCGCCTGTAAAGGTCGGGGCTCATGATGAGGGTATCCACATCCTCCAGCACCGGCACCACCCGGTGCTGAGGCCACAGGTGTTCACGGGCCACGCCCCGGCGGATGGCGATGTCGGTACCGCCGCGCAATGCCTCCTGCACGGTCGAAACCGTGGTCACAACCGCTTCCACATCCGGGTGCTGGCCATGGAAGTGCGGGAGCCTGGGTATCAGCCAGCGCATGGCGAAGCTGGTCGGCGCGCTCACGCGCAAGATACGCCGAACCCCCGGGTGGCCACACGCCTGCGCCGCAACGGCCAGTTGCTCGAAAGAGAGCGCCACCTGAGCGGCGAATACCTTGGCCATGGGCGTGGCAACCATGCGCCGGCCTTCCTTCACGAACAGCCGCTGGCCCAGCCAGCCCTCAAGCGTTGCGATCTGCCGGCTGACCGCGCCGTGAGTGATGCCGAGTTCTAATCCGGCTTCGGCATAACTGCCCGTACGCGCGGCGACTTCAAAGATGCGCAGAGTATTCAGGGGAGGGAGGCGGCGCATGGCAATCCGTGAGAAAAATGAACGCTACAGGGGACTTTATAGAGGCTGGTTGACCAAGTCTCACGCATTTAGCATTCCCGTTAAAGATTCTCGGACGACGGGAGGCGCAGTGAAACCGTTCAAGCAATGGGCACGGCACAAACGCAGCTTGCTGGGCGCCTGCCTGGCCCATGCGCTGCACGATGGTTACACCGATGGCCTGTATGCCTTCATGCCGGTGTGGCAGGCGCAGTTCGGTTTGTCCTATGCGGCGCTGGCCATGGTGCGCGCGCTGTACTCCGCAACCATGGGCGGCCTGCAATTGCCAGCCACCCGTGCGCTACGTGGTATTTCACCTCGCGTCGCGCTGGTGCTGTCCACGCTGCTCGCCGCTGCCGGGCTGCTGATCATGGCGCTACCGTTGGGCTTCATCGGCTTGTGCGCCGGCCTTGTAGTGGCCGGCATTGGTTCGAGCATCCAGCATCCGCGGGGCTCGATGCTCGTCACCGCCGCCTACGGGAGCGCCCCGCGGCGCGCGCTGGGCATTTACAACTTCTCCGGGGACATCGGCAAGGCACTGGTGCCCGCGCTCGTCGCGTTACTGCTTCCGGTGCTGGCGTGGCAGTCGGTATTGGGCCTGATGGTGGTGCTGGGTATTGCGGTGGTGCTGGTGCTGGCCGCTTTGCTACCGGGCACTGGCATTAGCCATATAGAAAAGCCCAAGGTCGCTTCCGGGCGTGGTGGCTTCGGTATTCTTACGGCCATCGGCGGCCTGGATGCGGCGACACGCATGGGCTACCTGCTGTTCCTGCCGTTTCTGATACAGGGTTTGGGTGGGGGCTCGCCCACGGTGGGCCTGGCGCTGGCGCTGCTCTTTATTGGCGGGGCCTTTGGCAAGGCCACCTGTGGCTGGCTGGGGGAGAAACTCGGGGTGGTGGGCAGCGTGATGCTGACCGAGGCCACCACCGCAGCGCTGATAACCGCCACGCTGTTCACGCCGCTTGCGGCCACGCTGGTGTTGTTACCACTACTGGGGGTGGTATTGAACGGTACCTCCTCGATCCTATACGGCACCGTGCCGGAGCTGAGCACCGGCGATACCGGGCGGGCCTTCGCGATTTTCTACACCAGCGTGATAGGCGCGGGTGGCCTGGCGCCAATCCTTTACGGCGCCCTTGCAGATCACACCACCCAAACGGTGGGCGTTATGGCCACCGCCGCCACCGCCGCGCTGATCGTGCCGCTGGTATTGATGCTAAAACCTTACCTGCGTAGCCCCACGGCAGCGGCTTACGGATAACTCACTTCTTTTTGGAGCACCGCATCATGGCTATTTCTTCGCAGGCGCCTTTGATATTGATCACGGGGGGAGGCCGCGGCGTCGGTGCGGCGACGGCTCGCCTGGCGGCCGCACGAGGTTACGACGTGGCGCTCAGTTATATCCATGACCAAGCCAGTGCCGAGGCGGTGGCGGCGGACGTTCGCGCCTTTGGCCGCAATGCTTTGGCGATGCGGGCCGACAGTGCCGACCCCGAACAGGTCGGGGCACTGTTCGCGGCCATTGACCGGGATTTTAGCCGGCTCGACGTGCTGGTAAACAATGCCGCCATACTCGCCCGGCAGTCCCCCATGGTGGATCTGGATTTCGAGCGCATGCAGCGGATTTTTGCAGTCAACGCCATCGGCCCCATCCTCTGCTCGCAGCAGGCGGTGCGGCGAATGGCGACCCGCTATCAGGGCCGAGGGGGCGCCATCGTCAATATCTCCTCCGGCGCCGCGCGGCTCGGCAGCCCCAACGAGTATGTCGACTATGCGGCGTCCAAGGGGGCCCTGGAGACCTTCACCATCGGCCTTGCGAAAGAAGTCGCGCGCGACGGCATACGGGTGAACTGCATTCGCCCGGGGCACATTTACACCGACATGCATGCCAGCGGCGGCGAGCCAGGGCGCGTGGACCGCGTAAAGGCGTCCATCCCGATGGGGCGCGGCGGCCAGCCAGAAGAAGTCGCGCGGGCGATCCTTTGGCTGGCCAGCGAGGAGGCGAGCTATACCACGGGCACTTTCCTCGATGTTACCGGGGGGAGATAAGCGCTTGTGGTGGCGCCCGGTGAATGCCGCTAGATCGCCTTGGATACGGCCGCCTTCGGCACTTTCGTACGCGTGACCAGCCTGATCCCGGCACACACCAGCAGCAGTGCCGCCAGGTTCTTCCATTCAAGGATGGTCTCACTCAGGAACAACGCGGACAGCAAGGCGCCGAATACCGGCACCAGGAAAGCGAAAACGGTGATCCTGCCCACCGGATTGTGTTTGAGCAGCAGGCTCCACACCGTGAACGCCACTGCCGACAACAATGCCAGGTATACCAATAGAGCCATGGCTGCCGGCGTCATATTCCCGATGGTACCGCCGGTGGCGTAGCCCGCTATCAGCAGGGCAAGGCCACCGATAGCCAATTGCCAAGCGGTCATGACCATCGCATCCATACCGTTGGAAATGGACTTGCCATAGATTGACGCGGCCGATAGCACAAACGCGGCGATGATGATGAAGCCTTCGCCTTGCAGTGATGGCGGTGCGTCGAGCGGGCCGGCGCCAGCGTTGACGGTCAACACCCCGGCAAAACCGAGCAGGCAACCCAGCGCCTTGGGCGTGGACAGCTTGTCATTGTGATAAATGAAATGTGCCAGCAATACGCTGAAGAACGTGGTGGTGGCATTCAATATCGAGGCGCGAACGCCCGTGGTATACGCCAGGCCAATATAGAAGAACACATACTGCAGGCTGGTCTGCGTCACGCCCAGCAGGGTCAATTGCCAAGCCTCACGCGTGCCCAGCCGGAGTACGGGCTTGCGCATCACGATCGCCACGGCGACCAGGCACAGCCCGGCTATCAAAAAGCGATAGCCCGCGAACACCAGTTTGGAGGGTACGTCCTGCGCGGCAATCTCGAGCATTTCATAGCCGCTCTTGATGGCAGGGTAAGAGCTGCCCCATAAAATGCAGCACAGTGTGGCCAACGCCAGCACGGCCTTGGGTTGAGAGAAGAACGGCAGCGCAGGGTGCGTAGCGGAAGGGTTCATTGCATGGCTCTTTTTTTAGAATGAGAGGAGCAGGCCGTGCCATAACGCTGATGACATCGGCCAAAAAACTTTTCTCGCCCGGGTGAAGTGGGCGCACCGGCTCAAGCGAAGCTCACCGTATGAACGATGGTCTGCGCGGCAGCCGGTGTGGCAGGAAAAGCCTTTAAGAGATACGTACAGTCGGGAGGTTCTAGGACATCGTACGACTGCGCGGGGGCGGTTGCAATTCGCTTCCAGGAAGGCGGGATAACCTGGAGCTGCTCCCAGCTGGCGGTGCCTGCAAAGCTAGCCGGGATTATGAACATTCATGCCCTATGCTGAACCATTTCGGCCTGAGCCCGGTCGGCTGTAGATCGTTTTCTCTTCGGAAGAGTCAGCTATGCAGCCCTACGTAATCTGCCACATGATGTCCTCCATCGACGGCCATGCCCTTACGGACGGCTGGGACCGCGAATTCAAGAAGTCCGCCAACGCGCTGTATGAAAACCTGGCGCAAACCTTTGCATTCGATGCCTGGATCTGCGGGCGGGTAACCATGCAGGAAGTCGCTCATGACGAGGGCTACCCCACGGGCATGGCCAAGGCGCCGATTCCGCGTACTCATCATTTCGCTGACCGAACGGCCAAGACCTACGCTGTCTCCATTGATCCTGAAGGAAAGGTGGGCTGGAAAACCAACCGGGCGTTAGGTTCGCATGTAGTCGAAGTGCTGACCGAACGCGTTTCGGACGACTACCTGGCGTACTTGCAGTCCATAAACGTGTCTTATGTGTTCGCTGGCGAAACCGAGATCGACCTCGCGCGGGTCGTGGACATTCTTGCCACGGAGCTGGGGCGCAAGCGGCTGATTATCGAGGGCGGGCCACACGTCAGCGGTTCGTTCCTCAATGCCGGCCTGGTGGATGAAGTGAGCGTGGTTATCCTTCCGCTGGTGGATGGCCGTGGCGAGCATCCCGCTTCGTTCGAGATATCCCCCAAAGCCTGGAAACACCCTGTTCACCTTGCACTGGCGTCCGCTGAGGTGAAAGAGGGGGGCGCGGTATGGTTGCGTTATAAGAAAACGCAGGCTTAAAAGCGCCAGATCGGAAAGGGCGTAATCTTTCATGGGGTTAATTCCTTAATTAACCCCCTATATTAGGTTGTTATCTCCATATGTTTAATTCGCGGGGTAACCTAATACTTTCGGCCTATCGACTTGAATAGGGTTTGTATCGTTTTTTCCTCTGTGCATCAGGTGTTTAGCCGGCCCCCAGACCGACAGTGGACTTCTCTAGCGGTTTGCCGTTTATCGTACAAGTAATAGAGGTGCCGAGGCGGCCAGGCCAGCAGAGTCATGGGCGGGGGGCCCCTCGGCTGGCCTGGCTGTGTGAGAGAGTACTTAGCAAAAATCAGCGGTTGTCGTCACTCTTGCGACCACCGCCATGACTCTGCTGGCCACCCATACGGCCTGCTTCAGATGCCTTTTCCCGATCATTCGCGAAATTGCCCCCTGAAGCCTGACCTCCTTTCTGCCCCGCTTCCGAAGCGCGCTCCGGGTCGTTCTTGAAGTTGCCGCCAGACATCTCTCCACCTTTGCGCCCGGCCTCAGCAGCGCGTTCCGGGTCGTTTGCAAAGTTGCCACCAGAGGCTTCCCCACCTTTGCGCCCGGCTTCGGCCGCCTTATCGCGATCGTTGGCGAAATTGC
The DNA here is from genome assembly GCF_058145875.1 of Pseudomonas sp. 3MAES_34.3B. Classification (NCBI taxonomy): domain Bacteria; kingdom Pseudomonadati; phylum Pseudomonadota; class Gammaproteobacteria; order Pseudomonadales; family Pseudomonadaceae; genus Pseudomonas; species Pseudomonas sp. 3MAES_34.3B. Next base: position 1,789,741 of record NZ_CM176960.1, read on the forward strand.
CAGAGTTTGAGTTGCCGGTTTGGTTCTGATTGTTAGCCATGATCATTACCCTCTGTGAGTTAACAGGCATTGCCCTATACAAGACAGCCTGTAGGGGAAAACGCATAAATAATCTGACGTCTAACAGACGAAATGTACTAATAAACAGACTAAGGTTAGTTTGGAAAAAAGACCGATTTGGCGCTGAAATCTGGCGCGCACGACACCTTGGGACGGCGCATGGGCGAAGGCGTGCAGCGACCCCGTGAAAAGCGATACGAAGACGTCTCGGCGTTTCCTTGGAACCAAACAAGGTCAAGCCAGTCACGTCATCAGGGCTATCTCAGAGAGGCTGGGTAAACACAATGTCGAATGGATCAGGTTCAAGAAATGTCAGCGTCGTGATCGCTGCGCTGTTCGGGCTGGTACTTCTCGTAGGGGGGGTATGGTTGGCAACCTTGGGCGGGTCGCTGTATTACCTCGTGGCCGGGGTGGTATTGCTGGTGATAGCCGGGATGCTGGGTCGCCGCTCCACTGCAGGCATCTGGCTGTACGCCCTGCTGATGATCGCGACGGTGATCTGGGGCCTGTGGGAAGCGGGGACGGACTTCTGGGCCTTGGTACCTCGCCTGGACATCCTCGGCGTGCTCGGCCTCTGGTTGCTGATCCCTGCTGCTACGCGCGGCATCGGGCCGGACGCAAAGCGCAGTCGGGGCTTCCTTGCCCTGAGCCTGGCGTTTGCCATTGCGGTGCTGATCTACTCGATCTTCAACGATCCGCAGGAAATAAACGGTAGCCTGGCCGCCACCCAGCCTCCCAAGCCCCAGCCGGTGGCAGGCGTCAACGACGCTGACTGGCCTGCGTATGGCCGCACCCAGGCGGGCACGCGCTACTCGCCGCTCAGCCAGATCAACGACGGCAACGTCAAGGACCTGCAAGTCGCCTGGACCTTCCGCAGCGGCGAAGGCAAAACTGAAAAGGACTCGGGGGAAACCACCAACGAACTGACGCCTATCAAGGTGGGCGACAACATGTTCATCTGCACCACCCACCAGATCCTGGTGGCCCTGGACCCGGCAACTGGCAAGGAAAAATGGCGCTTTGATCCCAAGCTACAGTCCGAGCCCTCGTTCCAGCACCTGACCTGCCGTGGCGTTGCTTACTACGATCAGGCCAACACCACGGAATTCGCCGCCAGCCTGGCGAACGTGGCGCCTGCCCAGACCGCCTGCCCGCGGAAGGTTTTCCTGCCGGTCAACGATGGCCGCCTGTTCGCCATCAACGCTGACAACGGCCAGCGTTGCAGCGATTTCGCCCAGAACGGCGAGCTGGACCTCAAACACATGCACCCTTATACCTACCCGGGTGGCCTGGAGCCGACCTCTCCGCCGGTCGTGACCGGGACCACTATCGTTATCGGCGGCTCGGTCACCGATAACCTCTCCGTGCATGAGCCATCGGGTGCGCTGCGCGGTTACGACGTAAACACCGGTGCACTGCGCTGGATCTTCGATACCGGTGCCGAAGACCCGAACGCGATGCCTGGCGAAGGCCAGACCCTGGTCAACAACTCACCCAACGCCTGGGCGCCACTGGCCTATGACGCGCAGTCGGACGTTGTGTACATCCCAACCGGTAACCCCACGCCGGATATCTGGGGCGGCAACCGTACCCCTGTGATGGAGCGGTACGCCAGCTCCATCGTGGCGCTGAACGCATCGACCGGTAAGCTGGCCTGGAGCTTCCAGACCACGCACCACGACCTGTGGGACATGGACGTACCTGCCCAGCCGACACTGGCTCAGGTGAAAACCAAAGCCGGCGAAGTGCCGGCCGTGTACGTGCCTACCAAGGCCGGTAACCTGTTCGTGCTCGACCGCCGCGACGGCAAGCCCATCGTGCCTGTGACTGAAATGCCGGTGCCGGCAGGGGAAGCCGCGCCAGGTGACCGCGTGAGCCCGACCCAACCGCGTTCGGCGCTTAACCTCACGTCCATCCAGACGCTGGCAGACAAGGACATGTGGGGCGCCACCATGTTCGATCAGCTGATGTGCCGGGTGATCTTCAAGCGGCTTTCCTACAACGGCCAGTACACGCCACCGTCTGAGCAAGGCACGCTGGTATTCCCGGGTAACCTGGGCGTGTTCGAGTGGGGAGGCATTTCGGTCAACCCTGATCGCCAGGTGGCCCTGATGAACCCGATGGCGCTGCCGTTCGTGTCCAAGCTGATCCCGCGCGGCCCGAACAACCCCCTGTGGCCGAAGGAAGGCTTGACCGGTGCCGGTACGGGTACCGAGATGGGTATCCAGCCGCAATACGGCGTGCCTTATGGCGTTGAAATCAACGCGTTCCTGTCGCCCTTGGGCTTGCCGTGCAAGGAGCCAGCCTGGGGCTATGTGGCCGGTGTGAACATGGAAAACCACGAGGTGGTATGGCGCAAGCGTATTGGCACCATCCGCGATAGCCTCAAAGGCATCCAGCTGCCACCGTTGAAAATCGGTGTCCCGATGCTGGGTGGGCCGATTTCCACTGCGGGCAACGTGATGTTCATTGCCGGTACCCAGGACAACTACATCCGTGGTTACAACGTGACCAACGGGGACCTGTTGTGGCAGGCCCGCCTGCCCGCCGGTGGCCAGGCCACCCCTATGACCTACGAGGCCAATGGCAAGCAGTACCTGGTGATCATGGCGGGCGGCCACGGCTCATTCGGCACCCAGATGGGCGACTACCTGATCGCGTATGCCTTGCCGAAGTGATCTGGCGCTGACCTGAAGCCCTCCTGCGCAAACCCTCCCAAAAGGAGGGTTTGTTCCAAACGGCCCTATAAACGCCACAGCGGATCCGCTGCCATGGTCGCGCAGGCCCAATCGGTAAACGCCCGCACCCGCGCCGACAGCCGTCGCGCGCCGAGGTAAACCAGGCTCATCGGCATGCTCGCCAGGTGCCAGTCGGGCAGTAGCTGTACGAGCTTGCCGGCCGCCAGCAGCGGCGCTGCTTCACACAACGGTACCCCGACAAAACCCAGGCCTGCCTCCGCCGCCGCCAGATAGGCACCGCCGCTGTTGAAGCGCATGGCGGGCGGTTGTTCGAGCAGCACGCTGTTGTCCCCACGGCTCAAGCGCACCGGGTTCTGCCGACCGGTCGCGGGAAACACGAAGGCCAGGTAACGGTGTTCGGCAAGGTCGGCCGGGGTGTGGATGGCAGGCTTTGCGTGCAGATAGGCCGGCGCTGCACATAGCACGAACCGCATCTTGCCGATGGCACGGCACACCAGATCCGGATCGGTCACCACGCCACCGCGAATCGCGCAGTCGATACCTTCCTGAACCAGGTCCACCACGCGTTCGCTGCAGCCGATGTCCAGCTGAATGTCGGGGTAGTCGGCAACGAAGCCTGGAAGCGCCGGTATCACCAGAAAGCGCCCGACAGGCGAGGGCATGTCTACCCGCACTTTACCCCGGGCTACCGTGCGGGTCAGCGACACGCTCGCTTCCAGCTCATCCATGTCCTCCAGCAATGCCCGTGCCCGCTCGAAGTAGGCGGCGCCGTCAGTGGTGGGTGTGACGCGGCGAGTGGTGCGGTGCAGCAGCTTCACTCCCAGCTGGCGTTCCAGCGCCTGGATCTGGCCAGAGAGGGTGGTCTTGGCTGTAGCCATGGCATCGGCGGCGCGGGTGAAACTGCCCAATTCCACGATTCGGCAAAACGCACGCATCGCTTCAAGTCGGTCGAAAGCCATGATTGTCCGGTTACTCGTCTAATGTTTCCGATTTCTGCGGATTTATCCGATGAAGGGCCAAGCCTACAGTAGGTTCATGGCCGGCATCCAGCCGGTAATCACTGAGGAACCGTCATGACCGAAGCACGCGTGAACTATGCCCAGGTAGCTCCCCATGCATTCAAGGCGCTGCTGGGGCTTGAGAAAGCCATGGGCGAATCGTCGTTGGAAAAGTCGATGCACGAACTGGTGAAGATCCGCGCGTCGCAGCTTAATAACTGTGCCTACTGCATTGATATGCACACGGCAGACGCGATCAAGCTGGGTGAAACCCCACGGCGCATTTTTGCGATTTCGGCATGGCATGAAACACCGTTTTTCACTGAGCGCGAACGGGCTGCCTTGCTGTGGACCGAGACACTGACCCTGTTGGCCGACCGTGGCGCCCCGCAAGCGATTTACAACGAAGTGGCCGTCCAGTTCAACGAGCGCGAGCTGGCTGACCTCACCTTCGCCATCGCTACCATCAATGCCTGGAACCGCTTCGGTGTGGGCTTCGCCATGCAGCCGGGGGTGTAATCATGCGCGCCTCGATTGGGCTGGCAACACTGGCGTTCGCCTTGTGCAGCAGCCTGGCGAATGCCCAGGGCGGCGGTGCCGGCGATGAAACGGTAACACCCGTGGCTCAGGCACAACTCCCGCCCACCGTGGGTTCGGATGCAAAAGCATTGCGAGTGGCGTTCGCCCCGGGCGCGACGTCCAAGCCGCACAGGCACCCGGGTCCCGTGTTCGTGGTAGTGGTCAGCGGCGCGGTGGAATCTTCCCTGGACGATGGGCCGGTGCACACCTATAAGGCCGGGGATGCCTGGTACGAAGCGCCGGGGCAGGAGCACCGCGTGACGCGCAACCCGAGCAAGACCGAGCCCGCGGTACTGGTGGCGTGGCTGCTCTCGGACGGCAAGTCGCCATTGGTGCAGCCACTGCACCCCTAGGCGACTATCCAGCGGGTCTGGTTTGTTGTCTAGATGCTGTACCAGTCGTTCTAATGTTGTACAAACCCGTCCATTAGTCGTATGCGCCTCTTCAGACAGAACTTCACAACCCATTTTGCCCTCCACAGCATAGGCTTGAGAGGGAAACCTGATGTGCAACGGCAATCTGCTTCTTTGGAATGAACGGTGGAAACTGCTAGGCGGAAATGCCATCTGCCGTGCATGCGGCTCTGTTCAGCAGGAAAAGGATCGGGCCCAGCCGTTCCTTCACGCCAGAACGTGCAAGCGTGCAGCCGATGGTGCTCACCCTTGGGATGTGCTCGACAGCGCTATAGCTGAAGCGCAAGGCGGTATGCCGGGCCAGTTCGCAGCACAGGGTACACGACACACGCTGGCCCAGCGCACGGGCTAGCTACCGGGTTCCGATCACGATGTACTCGTTACGTTGCAGCACCCCGTGATGCATGGCTTCAACCAGGTGCACATAGTGCCCGCCCACCTGGTCGATCGGCACGCAATCGTCCACGTCTACCACCGCATCGGTATGGGGCTGGTGCCAGTGTTCCAGCACTTGCCGCTTGCCCTTGGCCTTCGCCTCTCGCGGGTTGTGCGCCACCACCAGTAAATAGTGGTGCGCTTCCCCGAACACTTGGGCCTCGTAGCCGCCCAGGTTGATGAAATACAAACGCGGCGCCCCCGCAGCAGGCGCCAGCGGGCTGAGCTCCACCTTCCATTGCTCTATGCCATCCACCGCCATCCAGGCGTCTATGTGCATCCCTTTCGGGCTGCCAAACCATGCATCCCGCAGCTGCGGGTAGGTCGCTTCAAGGGAGTCGCCCACGGCGCAGGCAATGTCGTGGACCTCGATACGAGCCCTGGGGTGTTTGCCTCCGAGCAGCACAACGTAAAGCATGGGTTGAATCCTTGACGCTTCCAAAAGCTGGAAGGTAAGGCAAACGCGCCCGATCGGCCATTGCATTGTGGAAGGCGCTTCCCACAGACTGCACTGACCCCCGTGGGAGCAAGCGGAGCCGAAGGCGGAGCTCGCGAATAAAGGCGCGGCCCATGAATCCAGTGCCGGCCTTCCCCGGGCTACACCTGCGGCGCCGGCCCCGTAGAGGTCGAGGTTCGCAGGCATAGCCCGTGGGAAAGGGGCGAACTATCAAGCCAGCAAGTGCGCCTGATCAGCTTCGGGCGCTACGCCTACCAGGGTTACTTCCGACTGCGGAGCGAACACCACGTTGTTTTCGTCGAGCTGCTCCAGCCAGTTGCCCGCCAGGCCGATCTGGAACTTGTGGCCCTGGGCGTCGGCTTCGTCATCCTTGAGGTAGGTACGGTCCAGCGCCTTGTTGTACACCACTTCCAGTGTGCCATCGGTACCGTCGCCAAAACCGGTATAGCCCAGGGCCGACACGTCGATCTTGTCGCTGTACGCGACGAAGCCGCTGATCAGGTCCGCGAAGCTATGGCTGTCGGTGCGGTAGCTGTCGTCTATGGAGGTGTAGCGGAACACGTCGTCGTTTTCGTGGTTGTCGTTCCGCAGGTTGATGTCCGCCCGGTCGCCGCCATTCAGTTGATCGGCACCGGCGCCACCAATGATCACATCCGCGCCGGCGCCGCCGTTGATGCGGTCATTGCCAGCGCCGCCCTGAATGATCTCCGACAGGGCCGAGCCAGTAATCACATCGCGGCCGGCCGTGCCCTCCACAGTAGGAGGGGTAAACACCAGGTTGGTACTGTTCAACTGGCCGACCAGGTTGCCATCCAGGGCAAGTTCGAAGCGTTGCCCGGAGGCGTCGGCGTCGAAGCTTTTCAAGTAGGTGCGGGTGCCGTCAGCGCTGGCTTGCACGGCCAGGGTGCCGTTGTGCCCATCGCCTATGCCGGTGAAGCCCAAGCCAATCAGGTCGATGCGGTCGTGGGTAGCGTCGAAGTCCTGGATGCGATCGCCGCTGTTCTGGCCGGTGGTGCGGTAGCTGTCACTGATGTCGGTGAAGCGGAAAATGTCCGCGCCGGCGCCACCCTGCAAAACATCACGCCCGCCGTTACCTTGCAGCACATCATCCCCGGCCAGGCCGCGGATGACCTCTACAGCGTCGGTGCCGCGAAGGATTTCGTCGCCGGTATAGCCAGTTACATGCAGCTTGCCGTCCGGGCTCCCGAAGCCGGTATCCACGCTGCCATCGCCGTTCAGGCGAATAACCGTGAAGTCTCCATCGCTCGTGCCGGCGGCGAGGATTTTGCCATCGGCCTGGACGGTGAGGGAGGTGGCGTAATCGGCCTCGAAGGTGAAGGTGCCATTGGCCCCGAAGCTGTTATCCACCGAGCCGTCGGCGTTGAGGCGTAGCAGGCTGGCCTCGCCGTCGTTGCCGCTTTGGCCCAGCACAAGGATCTTGCCGTCCGGTTGCACGGCCACCACTGCGTCCTCGCCAAGGTCCAGCGCAGGGTCCAGATTGAGTACGCCGTTGTCGCCGAAGGCGGTATCCAGCTTACCGTCGGAGGTATAGCGTTGCAGCGCATACACGGGGTCACCGATGCCGGTGGCATTGTACGCGGCGCCCACTATCACGCTGCCGTCGGCCTGCAACGCGGTGGAGATGCCACCGTTGTAGTACTGGTCCTCGGCAATGCCCACCACCAGCACGCCGTTGTCGCCGAAGGTATCCACCAAGGCTCCGTTGCTGCCGATCTTGCTCACGGTGGCTTGATCGAACCCCCGGGCACTGACTTGCAGCGTGCCGTCCGTATTGGCGCTGATGTCGATGTCCTTGAAACCATGGGCGATATCCACCACGACCGCACCATTAGTGCCAAAGGTTTTGTCGGGGGTGCCGTCGCTGTTCAAGCGCTCCACCCGCACGCTGTTATCGAGAGAAATCGCCACAACCACTTTGCCATCGGCCTGTACGGTAGTGACTTCATAGCGGGAGGCCGGCGCTACAGCGGCAGGCACAATGTCTACGCCGCCTTCGTGAAAGCGGGTATCCAGGCTGCCGTCGGCGTTCAGGCGGATCACCGAATGGTTCTGCTCGTAGCCGTAGCTTTCCTCACCGGGCGCACCGGGGTAGCCCCACGCCAGGTAATCGGTATAGCCGCCGACCAGTATCTTGCCGTCCGCCTGAACCGTAATGCTCTGGTTGTCATCGTACTGGCCGTTGAGGTCCACCTGAACCGTGCCTGGGCCGGTTCTCACAGTATGGGTATTCACCGAAGTGTCAGCGGTGTTCGCCATGGGGTTAATCCTTTAAATGTGTTGGATCCGTTACTTTAGAAGCATGCCGATTTTTTGCACGGTCGCCCATCGTTGGTGCGCTGGCGAGTCGACAAGCGGCATTTTGGGGCAGGGCAGGCAATGCATCCCATGGCGGGCTAGACTCCATTCGCTGCACATTCACCACACGCAGTTCCGTGGTTTATCCGACCACCGCTAACAGTTTTCAGGTTCATATGCCCGTGCCGACGGTGGCCTTCTCAAGAGGAGGGTACGTAATGGACGAGGCAAAGCTGCATGAATTCATGGGCAAGGTGGTGTCTGACATGGGCGCCGCAGCCATGCTGGCCAATGTGATCCTGGGTGACGAGCTGGGGCTGTACAAGGCCATGGCTGATAGCCAACCCACCACCCCCGAAGCCCTTTCCAACCTTACCGGCTGCAATGCCCGGCTGATCCGCGAATGGCTGAGCGCTAATGTGGCGTCGGGTTACGTGGAGCATAGTGACGGGATGTTTGTGTTACCCGAAGCGCAGGCGCTGGCGCTTGCCATCGAGGATTCGCCCGTATACGTGGCAGGCGGCATGCTGGTGGTGGCGTCGATGTTCCACGACAAAGACAAACTCGTGGCTGCCATGCGCGGTGATGGTGGGCTGCCCTGGGGCGATCATCACCCTTGCATGTTCAGCGGCACCGAACGGTTCTTCCGCCCTGGGTACAAGAATTACCTGGTACCTCAATGGCTGCCTGCGCTGGAGGGCGTGGTGGGCAAGCTCAATGCCGGTGCACAAGTGGCCGATATCGGCTGTGGTCACGGAGCCTCGACCATCGTGATGGCCCAGGCCTTTCCAGCGTCGAGTTTCATGGGCTTCGATTACCATGCCCCCTCTATTGCAACCGCCACGGCCCGGGCTGAAGAGAGCGGGGTAGGCGACCGTGTCCGCTTTGCCCAAGGTACGGCTGCGGCCTTCCCTGGCAATGACTTCGACCTGGTGTGCTACTTCGATTGCCTGCACGACATGGGCGACCCCGTGGGCGCGGCGCGGCACGCACATGAGGCGTTGAAGGCCGACGGCACGGTGCTGCTCGTGGAGCCCTACGCTGATGACACCCTCGATGAAAACATCACGCCGGTAGGCCGCTTGTATTACGCAGCGTCCACCTTCATTTGCACGCCTAACTCGCTTTCGCAGGAAGTAGGGCTTGGCCTTGGCGCGCAAGCCGGGGAAGCCCGGTTGCGAGAGGTATTCCGCGCCGCCGGGTTCAGCCATTTCCGCCGGGCCGCGCAAACACCGTTCAACCTTATTCTGGAGGCGCGCAAGTAACTAGAACGGCATCATCACTTTCAGCGCGGTGACCTGGTCGCTGAAGTCGCCGCGCTGCTGCACCTCGTGGTTCACCGACACTTCGTTGCCATTGCGCCAGCGGGCGACCAGCCCCAGGTTACCGGTGGCCTCCCACGGATTACTGCCTGAGGACGTGACCGTAAACCGGTCCCCGGGGGCAGCGGCGTAGGCTGACGTGGTCGTCGATGGCTGATCGAGCAGATCGTAGCCCACGCCCAGGCCTAGCCGCAGATGGGCCAGTGGCGTGAGCGCGTGCTCCATTGTCCCGTCCAGGCCGAGCACCAGTTGGTCGCTGTCGCGCTCATCCACGCGAAGCAACAATGGCTGCAGCGCGGCAGTGCCTCGCTCGCGATAGGCGCCCTCATGAACGTGGTTGTAGTCCAGCCGCAGCGATGGCCGGAACTGCGTGGCTTCGGTTAATGCCAGGGTTTGACCCAAACGTGCCCCCACGGTAGCGATCATCGCGTTGTAGTCGGCGCTGGCGGCGCCCGGTGTGCCCGCTATCGCAAAGTCGCGCTCGGTGCGCACGCGATTGTTACCGGCACCGGCATACACGTGCACATCGGTAAGTTCATCCAGCGCGTGGCTGCCGTAAGCCATGAACTGCCACAGGTCCAGGCTGCTGCCCTGGGCACTCGCGGCCTGCGCAGTCGCTTCACCCTGGGCGTAGGCGAATGCAAAGCCCACGTGGTTGCCGTTGGCCATGCGGGTGTCCGTGCCGATGACAGTGCCCTGCGCCTGTTCGCTCTGGCCACGGCTTACGCTGTTGAAATTGAACGGTTCGGCCCAAAAGGGCGCAAGGGCCTGGCCGCCGAACGCGCCGGGTGCAAAGCCGGCAAGCCGCTGATCCACCAGCCGGTTGATCGACGCCAAGGCGCTTTGACTGGCGCGCACGGCATGGTTGCCTCCCGGCAGGCTGGCCGCCAGCGCAGCGGCGACCTCGCGATTATCGGTTGCCGTGGCGAACAACGGCGTAAGCGCACTGTTGCTGCCCTTGGCCAGTTGCGAGTCCACCACTGCAGCCGCCGCGACCGCATCTTTCAAACCCGCAGCCTGCACGGCCGCTTGTACACCGTGATTGGAGCGGGCAACGGGCAACAGGTCGACGGTATTGCCATCTTTCACAGCCGAGAAACCAAACAATGCCGAGTTGCTGGTCACCGCGAACGTGCCCTCCGACACCAGCGTGCCAGCGCTGAGTACATCCTGCAGGCGGGACAGGCTCAAGGGTTGGCTCGCCTGTGCCACGTTTACCTCGATCCGCGCCTGGGCGGGCAGGGTAGCGGTGCCGGTTACCTCCATCTGGCCATAGTGCATGGTGTCGACCACTTCGGTGCGCAATACCCCATCCGCCGCCTGATTGAAGTCACCAATGATGATGGCCGGGGCCGTGGTGTTATCCACCTTGGCAGCCAGCACCAAGGTGCCCTGGTTGGTAAGCGAGCGCACCGCCAGTACATCGTTACCCATAAACCTGTAGCTGGCGCCCTGGTTCACGAAGAACGGCACGGTGGGGGCTTCGACCCGCCCGTCGAACCGCGCATGGTTGCCGGCGATCTGAACCGAGCCTACCTGGGCAGCTTCGCTTATTTCCAGGGAGGTCTCGCTCCCACTGAAGTTGGCGTAGCGGCTGATGGTGCCGCTGTTGATGAGCGTACCGATCCGGGCGTCCTCGCTGATAAATAGCCCACCGGACAGGCCGGAGATCGCTCCAGTGTTGACCACCAGGGGCGTGTTGGCGGAAAGCACTGCACCGGTGGAAAAATCCGAGCCCCCGCTGATCGAGCCACTGTTGTAGACGCCTTCGCGGATGGTGCCCGAAATGCCAAATGGCCGCGCTTGGCCGGATAGAACTCCGGTGTTGACGAGGCGGCCGTCGATGTCGGCGCTGATCCCCGTGCCCGACGCGGCGGTAAAGGTACCGGTGTTGATCACGTCGCCGCTGATATGGCTGTCGCGGATGAAGGCAGCGTCCCCGCCGTCGATCAGCCCGGTGTTGATGAAGTTGCCCTTGATGGTCACGTTGGTCAACGCGAAGGTACTGCTGACCTCACCGCTATTGATGAAGTCGTGGCCGATCGTTGTGTTGTACACACCTACGGCGGACCCGGCCGAAATCATTCCACTGTTATGGAGTGAGCCGTCAACCGTGCTGTCACCGATGATCAAGCCATAGTAATAGCCGTCGATAGTGCCGCTGTTCTTGATATCGCCTTTCACCCGGCTGCCGTCGATAACCAGCGCCGAATAGCCCGAGTCGTTTATAACGGCAATTGTGCCGGCGTTGTTGATGTCCCCATTGACGGTGCTGTTCTCGATCGCCACGGCGGGGAGGTTCACGCCAGGCCCACCCGACAACGACAGGCTGCCTGCATTGGCCAGCATCCCTATGGTGCTGTTCAGGATATGCACCGCCGCCTCGGCCCCCATCACTTCGCCCGTGCGTGCGTTGAACACCTTGCCGCCCAGGCTCGCGTTGTTCACCAGCAGGCCGGTTTGCCCGGAGATGACTCCGCTGTTGAGCACCTGCCTGGCAGTGGTGCCTTCATTGACCATCACGGCCGGGCCGCCAGGTACGTTGAGTTCCCCGCCGGTTTGCACCTGCAGCTGTTCGCCGGCGTCGAGCACGCACGCGGCTTGGCTGGTGCCTGTAAGCACCGTGGTGCGGCGAGTGCAGTCATCTGCCAGCGCGCCGTCCATTGGCAGGCCCAATGCTGTAAGCATCACTGCAAGGCTTAGCCTGCACAGCGGTGGATGGGGAGGGTGGTTGCCGGGTGACACGGCCGACTGCAAACGCTGGCCAGGGTAGAGGCGATCCATGGGAGTACCCTGAGCGAGAAGTGTAAGTTCTGGGTATAGCCAGCGTGTGCCGGAAGTCAACGCCGCCAAGCCACGCGCCGCCTGAAAGGTACTATCGACTTCGATGATTTACGCCAGTGACGTGTTCAATTTCTCTGCAAACGGTGGGCGCGGTTTACTGAACCCACAGCCAAACCACACCGTTATCACTCAGAGGAATCGAATCATGAAAAAGACTTTCGCCATCGCCGTCCTTGCCGCAGTCGTTACCACCGGTGCCTTCGCTCAGGACGGATCGGACCGTAGCGTGGGCAGCAACCTTCCTGTGGAAACCTACAAGTACGGAATGAAGCTGGATGTTCAGAAGGTGATCTCGGAAACCGACGTGAGCAACAAAAGCGGCGTTGTCCCAGTCACCATGGTGTACCAGGACAGCCACGGCCAGGTGCATAAAGTGCAGTTCCTTCAGCAGGGCGGTTACGACGATAACGCCAATGGGTAAACCCCCGCGCTCAGTGCGCCCCAAGCAGCATCCCCAAAGCCCCGACCCGTTCGGGGCTTTTGCTTTTCTAGGCAAACGTCAGCCTGGTAAGGCACCTATCTTGTACAAAACACCATTGGCGTATCGTTTCCTGATTTGCCATCAGCTTCGCCTTTTGTGGAATGTGGATCCGCTTTCACCCCACGCTATCGGGCTGATAGGGACATATATCTATTCGGATACAAAGTAGATTGCTATCATAATGCCACTGGTCGTAATTGTACAAATGCGCTCATGTGTACAGTTTTTCGGCCGATGGCTATCTGTCATCTCCTTCCCGCTCCGTATAGGTGCATACATGCTCTTCAATAAGCAGAACAAAGCTGAACTGGCTGCCCTTCGCGATGAACTGGCGACCGTTGAACAGATTCGAGCCGGCCTTGATCAGGACATGATTGTCATGCGCCTGGACGCCGCTGGGCGGGTAGAGCATGTGAACGCCAACTTCGAGCGGGAGATGTTGCACCTCAATGCTGAGTTGCAAGGCCGGCTACTGTCGGAGCTGGTACCTGAGGACGTGCGCCAGGACAACTTCCACCGTAGGGTGTGGGCTGCCTTGCAGCAGGGCGGAAACTTCAGCGGCGCCCTGCGCCTGCTGCGCAAGGACGGCCGGGAAGCCTGGCTGCGAATACTTCTTCACCCGATCCGCACGGTAGAGGGCAAACTCAGTTCGTTTGTAATCTATGCCAGCGACCTCACCCGCACCATTGAAACCTCCCGTGAGCAGGAGGGCATGATCAAGGCGCTGCAACGCTCCACGGCAGTGATCGAATTCGACCTTCAAGGGCACGTACTGGTCGCCAACGAGCGTTTTCTGCAGGCCATGGGTTTTCGCCTGGAGCAGGTCAAGGGCAAGCACCACCGGCAGTTCTGCACGCCCGAGGAAGCCGCCTCGCAAGAGTATGCTGCGTTCTGGGAGCGGCTGCGCAAGGGCGAGTTCGTGGCCAGCCGGTTCAAGCGCATCGACGCCGCCGGCCGTACCGTATGGCTGGAAGCGTCGTATAACCCGGTGTTCGATGCCAGCAACCGGCTGGTGAAGGTGGTGAAGTTCGCCACGGTGATCACCGATCAGGTCAAGCAGGAAATGGCCGTGGCCGAGGCCGCCACCATCGCCTATTCCACCTCGGTGCAAACCGACACCACGGCCCAGCGCGGCGCGGAAGTGGTACAGCAAACGGTATCCGTGATGCGCGGGCTCGCCCGCCATATGCAAGATGCCGCTGAGGGTATCGAAGCCCTCGACCAGCAAAGCCAGGTTATCACTACCATCATCAAGACCATCAGCAGCATTGCCGAGCAAACCAACCTGCTGGCCTTGAACGCCGCCATCGAAGCCGCCCGCGCGGGCGAACAGGGTAGGGGCTTTGCGGTAGTGGCCGATGAAGTGCGCCAACTGGCCTCGCGTACCACTACGGCCACCGCGGAGATCGCCGGCGTGGTTCAGCAGAACCAGCGCCTGGCCTCCGAAGCGGTAACGGTGATCGGCACTGGCCGCAAGCAGGCAGAGGACGGCCTGGACCTGGCCAGCCAGGCCGGCTCGGTGATTGTGGAAATCCAGGACGGCGCGCAGAAAGTGGTCAGCGCCGTGGAGCAGTTCGCCACGCGGCTGGGCCGCTGAGGCCTAGACTCTCCATGGGCGGCGCATCTCGTGTCGCCACTGCCGGGAGTGCAACGTGATGAACGTTCAGCCCTACCTGTTCTTTGCTGGTACCTGCCAGCAAGCCATGGATTTCTACTGCGAAACACTGGGTGCCGAGGTGCAGTTCAAAATGACCTTCGCCGAAGCGCCAGAGCCTTCGGCCGGCGCCGATTGCCCCGCCGCGCCGCCCGACGGCATCATGCACGCCAACCTGCTGATTGGCGCCAGCCAGCTCATGATGAGCGACGACCCCAGCGCCGACCAGAAGGCCCATTCGGGCTACGCGCTTTCCCTTGTGAGCGAAAACCTGGAGCAGGGCAAAGCCTGGTTCGATGGCCTGAGCGATGGCGGCAGCGTGCGCGTGCCCTTCGGCGAAACCTTCTGGGCCCAGGGCTTTGGCATGCTCACTGACCGCTTCGGCGTGCCGTGGATGGTCAACGTGGAGAAGAAGGCTTAATAGTTCGTGGGCTTCGCCGCACTCACAGGGGGGCATTACCCTGTGGGACCGGCGGGGGCGGCCATCCAGCCTCGAGCCCGGGAACGAACGCGGAATTCGATGGCATAGCGTTCACTCAACCAGGTGCTCGATCCCACGCCACCCGGCCAACCCTTTGGAAATCACCAGCAAGCGATTGCCTGCGCCTTCGGTAGAGGCCACACACTGGCCGTGTTCATCCCAGAACGCGCTTCGCCCGGCCGCAGCCCAGCCTCCCGTCGGGCCGCCATGGTTGGCCATGAGCACGGCCATTCCATGCTGCTGCGCATAGCCTTGCAGGATCGCGCTGTCGTGGGGATAACCCGGCTCCCCAATAAGTACGCTGGCCGCATACACATCGGCGCCTCTGTTCGCTGCATTAGCCGCATGCGATGGCTGGGCAAAGTCGGCACATACAGACAATGCAATGGACTGGCCGGAAATGGATAACAGCTCGCCGCCATTTCCCACAGAGAAAAACTGCTCTTCTCCGGCGTGCAAATATTGCTTGGTATAAGCGCTGATCGCTCCATCGGCATGAAGGGTACAAGCAGCAATCTGCGGCTTGGCCTGCCCGGCTACACGCAGCGGCAAGCCGATGACCGTGGTCATGCCTGCCTGCTGCGCGAGCGCTCGCAGCGGTTGCAGAAGCGAAGTGGCCAGGGGTAGAGCCAACGCGCTGGCGGTTGAAGGCTCATAGCCGGTGAGAGACAGCTCGGGGAACAGCAGCAGCCCTACGCCCAGTTCAGCGGCACGCTGCATGAACTGCAGGTGCAGCGCCACATTGCCCTCAAGGTCCCCATCGCGGATCGCGCATTGGGCGGCGGCCAACATAGGTATCGGCATCACGAGCTCCGCAAAAGCCGTCGATGCTAGCCCGACGGCGTTTGGGTTACTACACCCTGGCGCCACATACCTCGGTTATGTCGCGGCGAGTACACCGTGGGCTACGGGGGCGATGTGGCAGCAGCTCAGGGGTTTGTGATTTCATGGCCCGGTGCCCTTCAGTAAAGGATTAAAGAAGCCATGGCCGGGATTTCCACAAGCGAGTTCACTATTGAGCGTTTCGCCGAAACTCACGTTGCTGGCGGCACTGCGCTGTACAACGAACCGGCGGTTTGCCGGCAGGTGCTGCAGTTGCCGTATCAGCCCGTCGAGGTGTGGCGCGAGCGCTTGGCTGCAAGCGGGCCCCGCCAGGTACAGCTTGTCGCGACGTGCGACGGTCAGGTACTCGGCCATGTTGGGCTGGATCAATACGCCAGGGTTCGCCAGAACCATGTCGGTACGGTTTATATGGGAGTTGCAGGCGCCTGGCAGGGCAAAGGTGTCGGCACGAAGCTGCTTGCAGCGGTACTGGACGTGGCCGACAACTGGATGAACCTGCAGCGGGTTGAGTTGACGGTCTACTGTGACAACGAGCCTGCGCAGCGTTTGTACCGCACCTTCGGATTCGAAACCGAAGGGCGGCTACGCCACTATGCGGTGCGCGACGGTGAGTTCGTCGATGCGTTCACCATGGCGCGCTTCAAGGTACGGCCCCACTAGCCCAGCTTCACATTCATGGTGATGTTCGCCGGAGGCTCACCGCCTTGATGCTGCCTCAACCTGCCCGCCGTACGCCCTATCAGGTTCGTCCAGCTCATCCATTTCCCGGTGGGCGGTTTCCCGAAGCGCCAGGGTACAGATCGCGACCAGCGCCATCGCCGCCGCGCCGTACAGGGCTACATAAACCGGTTGATGGCCGCTGATGATCAGGATTGCGGTCGCTGCGCTTGATGCTGTACCGCCGCCCAGGGCCGCACCCAGCTGATAGCTGGCCGAGATGGCAGAGTAGCGCATTGCCTGTGGGAACTGCTCGGCCAGGAACGCCGGGATCGGCCCCTGGGTCGCGCCCATGAACAGGCCCACGAGGAGGTAGGCTACCAACGCCAGCCCCAGGTGGTGCGTGCCCAGGAGCGGAAAGAATACGAACAGCCCTACCGCCATGATCGCCGCGCCGAAGATCATTACCGGGCGGCGGCCGTGGCGGTCGGAAAGATGGCCGAAGAAGGGTGCGGACAACACGATGGCAATGGACAACGCGAAGTCAAATAGCAAAGCCTGGCTGCTGGTGTAGCCGATGTCGGTGGCATACGCCAGGAAGAAGGTACTGATGTATGCCACTGTGATGTAGCCAAAGGCGATGCCGGTACACAGCATCAGCTCGCGTGGCCGCTGCCGCAGCGCTCCCAGCAGCGGTAGCCGGGTGGCGGGTTGACGGCGGACGGTGGGCGGCGCGTGCTGAAGGCGCGCATACAGGCCGACCAGCACCAGCACACCACCGAGCCAGAACGGGATGCGCCAGGCGATACCGCTGAGGTTATCGTCAAAGGCCAGGCTGAGCAGCGCAAACACCGCAGAGCCGAGGATGCCGCCAATACCGATGCCCATACTGGTGAAGCTGCCCCACAACCCCCGCCGGCCACGCGGTGCCGCTTCAATACCGAACAGCGCCGCGCCCCCCCATTCGCCACCGGCCGCGAAGCCTTGCACCAGGCGTAGCGCCACCAGCAGTATCGGCGCGGCTGCGCCTAACGTCGCGTAGGTGGGAAGAAAGCCGATCAGTAGGGTACTTAGGCCCATCAGCAAGAGGGTGACGACCAATGCCTTCTGCCGCCCATGACGATCCCCCATATGACCGAACACCACGCCGCCCAGCGGACGGGCCAGGAACCCGGCCCCGAAAGCCGCGAACGCCACAAGCACGGCGGTAAGGCGATCCAGGTCAGGAAAGAACAGCTTCGGAAACACCAGCGCGGCGGCGTAGCCGTAGATCACGAAGTCATAGAACTCCAGCGCCGTGCCCATGCCCGATACCGCAAACGTCTTCAACGCAGCGCGCCAACCGGGCTGTACAGTAGGGTAATTGTTCATCAGGTTTTGCTCTTGTTTTTGTGGCGATGAAGGTGAGTGACCGCTGCCTTTGAACAGCTGCGGTCGGAGTGGACGACAGCTAGAAACGTCGCGACGCGTTGCGAGCCAAAGCGGTCGGCGTACCGGCGACGTACTCGAGGGTGCAGCCCGCAGTGTCCAGGCCGATGGTAAGCAAGGTTTCCCAACGCTCGGTGGCCGGTTGCGACGGGTCCGGGTGGAAGCACACCACCGCCTGGTCGCCCTCGCTGCCACAGAAGGCATCGGCCCGTTCAGACAGCGCCTCCCGTGCCATGTCTGGGATCACGGCGGCCAAGTGATCGTGGCGCGCGTATGTGGTTGACACATCTGCGGTGCGCTCACCCCGGGCCAGGGCCGGGTCGAGGAAATGGTTGGTGTGCAGCACCCAACCGTCACTGCGAGGCGGCACTACGGCAATGCCGGCAGGGCTCATTTCAATGCTGGCGGCGCGAAGCTCAGCGGGGTGATGACTGAATACGGTCAGTACGGTGGACGCGCTCACGCGGGCTGAACCTATCAGGTCGATGGCGTGCTCCACGCTGGTGGCTTCCTCCAGCACCCGCCGGGCCACGGCATGTACGGGCACCCCGCCCTGGGCGTTATCGCTTGCATGGTGGAGGATATTGAAGTGCACACCCAGGCCCGCGCTGTTGACGCCGATCTTGCCCAGCATGCCGAACTCGGTGAACAGCTTGACGGTGAGGCCGCTGCGAGCGTGCAGTTGCAACATCAAGCCATGGGGCACCAGGCTGTCATGCCAGTCCCAGGTTTGAATACTCAACGGCACGGCGGCGTTGGCCGGCGCATAAACCGCCGTGGAGCATTCGCCTTCCACAGGCCGCGCGGGCATCACTGCGAGGATCTCGGTGCGGCTGTTGAGCGCGGCCAGTTGCCATAGCGGCACCCCGGCACCTACCGCCATACCTTCGATTTCTCTCGCGAGCGCAGGGCACCAGGCTGCCAGGGCGACGAGGCTGGCCTCGGCGATTTGCCGGACTTGCCCGGCTGCGATGCCCACCTGTGGGAAGAATTCCAGATAGAGCGCTACCGTGCGGCCAATCTGGGTGCCCCACCGGGCACCCAGCTGGCGGCCCCGCTCGTAGGGTTCATGGGTATCGCTGATGAAGGAATGGATAATCATGGGAGGGTCCTTGAAGGGTCTATCAGGGCTTGCTTGCTGGCGGCTGGCGGTACACTTCGCGCCCGGCGAACCAGGTCGCCACTACCTGGGTGTCGCGCAGGGCCTCGGGCGGCGCGGTGAACACGTCCCTGTCGAGCAGCACCATGTCGGCCTGTTTGCCCGGCGCCAGCGAGCCGATGCTGTGTTCGAGGCGAATCATCCGCGCGGCGTTGAGGGTGTAGGCCTGGAACATCACCTGCCGATCGACCGCTTCGTCGGCATTGAGCACGCCCTTGGGGCCCATGCGGGTCATGGCTTGGTAGATCGCTTTCCAAGGGTTGGGCGTGGTGATCGGCCAATCGCTGGCCCCGGCCAACGTAGCGCCGTGCTCAAGCAGGGAATGGGCGGGGTAGGTGTACTTGAACACTTGTTCGTCCACATAGGGCTTCACCAGGTCGATGCTCGACTCATCCGCGCTGGCCCAGTACAGCTGCATGGAAGCGATCACGTTCAACTGCTTGAAGCGGTCGAAATCCATGGGGTTCACCATCTGCAAGTGTGTGATGGAATGCGGTATGCCGCTGTTGCGATCCTTGCGCGCCTGCGCCACCCCATTGAGCGCTTCGTGTATGGCGCGGTCGCCAATGGCGTGCACGTGCACCAGCCAGCCCCGCGCATCGGCGGCGCTGACCAGTTCGCCGAAGTGTTCCGGATCGATCAACAGCTCGCCGGATGCGTGGGAGTTGGTGTAGGGCTCGAGCATGGCGGCGCTTTGTGCCGGCACTTCGGCCACCCCGTCCGCGAACACCTTGATGCCCGGGAGGGTGAGGTTCGGCACATTGAGGAACTGCTGTCGCACCTGGTCCAGTGCGTCGAGGTCTTTGGGAGTGGCTTTGGAATCGGCCATCAACAGCGCGGCTACGTGGGCCGAGAGGTCGCCTTTCTCGGCCAAGGCCTTATAGATAGGCAGCACGCCCGTGGAGGCGTTTGTGATGTCCGCGCCCGGGATCTCGTTGGCGAGGGGGTCCAGCCAGGCGGTAATGCCCAGGCTGTTGTAATAGCGCAGGGCGGCATACGCCCCTCGGGTAAGCGTCTCGCTCGAAGGAATCGGCAGCAGGGCTTGCACAGGGTACAGGCCGCTGTCTACCAGAAAGCCATTGGGGGTGCCGTCGGGGTGACGGCCGAGGGTTGCGTTCTCTTCACCCTGAAGTGAGGCGACTTTGGCGGCGTCTACCCCGGCTGCGGCAAGCATGGCCTGGTTCGCCCAGCCAGTGTGCAGGTCCCAGCCTAGCAACAGTATTGGCTGTTCGGCCCACTCGCCGCGATTGAACGTGGTTTCTAGCGCAGCGATGTCACCCCAGTAGGTAGAGGGCAGCCCGCCGATGCTCAAGTAAGCGCCGCGTTGTGCCTTGCCATTGGTGCGCCATCCCCGCAGGCGATGCTCCAGCTCGGTAACAGGCACCCACTCGCCATCCAGATTAGCCTGCAGCATCTGCAAGCCGCCTTTCACGGTGTGGCTATGGGAGTCGATAAACCCGGGCATCAGCACTTTGCCATGCAGGTCCAACACGCGGGTATGGGCCGCTTTCAGGCGCAACACCTGGTTATCGCTGCCCACCGCTACCACCTTGCCGTTTTCGATGGCAACCGCCTGTTGCAGCGCTTGGCCTGGCTCTGCCGTGTATACCTTGCCGCTGTGCAGAATCAGATCCGCCGCCGCTATACTTTCCCCTGAGGAAACAAGCCAGGCCATGGACACCAGTGCTGGAATCAGTATTTTCATTGCGGCGCCTCGGTTGTGTGCCAGTCCACGCAGCTTAAGCAAAGCTTGAGGCAACCGGAACGCAGACTTCCCGCACATCTTTTGTGCCGGTCAGGAACGAATACATGGACAAAATGACTGCCATCACCATGTTCGTCGCCACCGCCGACCACGGTGGTTTCAGCCGAGCAGCCGAACATCTGAACAAAACCCCATCAGCCATCACCAAGGGGGTGGCACAGCTGGAAGCGGAATTGGGGGCGCGGTTATTCGAGCGTACTACCCGGCGGATGACGCTCACCGAGGCCGGGCACATCTACCTGGCCGGCGCGCGGCAGGCAGTGCTGCATCTGCAGATGGCAGGCGCGGAGGTGGAGCAATTGCAGACAGACCTGCGGGGCACACTGCGTATCGCGGCCCCACCTTCGTTTGGCCCAGCCTTCCTGCAGGAGGTGTGTCGTGCCTTTCTGGACGAGTATCCGCAAGTTCGCCTGGAGGTGGACCTGCAGGATGAATTCGCCGACCTGGTGGAGGGGGGCTACGATGTTGCGCTGCGAGATGGGCCCACCGACCTGCCCGGGGTCATCGCCCAGCCACTGCTGGAGAATCACTTGATGCTTTGCGCCAGCCCGGCATACCTGGCGCGCAAGCAGCAGGGTGTGACGTTGGAAAATTACGCCGAACATGATTGGTTGATTTTTCGTCATCCCTTGCTAAACCGGAACTTCTGGTGGGTCACCCGGGATGGCGAACGCATCCGGCTCAAGCAACCGGTGCCGCGCGTGGCCAGTAACAATTATGACTTTCTTCTAGGTTGCCTACTGGCGGGGCAGGGCGTGCAATTCCTGCCGCAATGGAGCGCTTTGCCATATCTGGCACGCGGCCAATTGATAGAGCAATTACCACAATGCTGGCGGGACCCCAGCGCGTTTGGGGCAACGGTCCATGTTTTGTACCTGCCTCACCGGCGGCACACGCGTAAGGTCAAGGTGTTCATCGACGTGCTGAAACGGCACCTCCAGCAGCAGGGGCTGGTTTGAGCACACCCCCTTAAGCAGCCGTCAGGTACCTATCGATTAAACCGAACGCCCCCTTCGTTATTTCGTATTTGTAGTCGGCCGGCCCGCTTACTAGGCTGCAACCCATCGTTTACGCGCTCTCGATCTGCCCATATCGCTCCAGGTGTGCATGGGGCGCCAGGCATTCCATTTAAAACAAGAAAACGCCCGGGCTCACCAGTAGTGCGGCTCGGCCCCAAGACCGGATGACCCTGCCGCCCCCATCGGAGCAAACCTATGAGCACGCCGCAAAACCCCGCGTTGGCCAGTGCCGACAGTGATGCAGAACAGCTGAAAAAGCTCGGCTATACCTCTAACTTCAACCGCAGCATGAGCCTGTGGCAGAACTTTGCGCTGGGCTTCACTTACCTGTCCCCGGTGGTGGGGGTGTATACCCTCTTCGGTTTATGCTTGGCGGCGGGCGGGCCGCCGATGTTCTGGGCGTACTTGCTGGTAGGGTTCGGCCAATTGCTGGTGTGCCTGATTTTCGGCGAAGTGGTATCGCAATTTCCGATTTCGGGTGGCGTTTATCCTTGGGCTCGCCGTTTGGTGGGCAAGCGCTGGGCGTGGATGGTGGGCTGGGTGTATGCCATCGCGCTGTGCGTGACCATCGCCGCCGTAGCGGTAGGGGCAGGGCCGTACCTGGCGGTGATGCTAGGGTTCGACCCGAGCAACAACACCAACATCTGCATTGCCCTGGTGCTCACCCTGATCGCTACGCTGGTGAACCTCAGTGGCACCCGCATCCTCGCCCGCATCGCCATGTTCGGTTTTCTCTGCGAACTGCTCGGCGCGCTGGTCGTAGGCATTTACTTGCTGATCTTCGAGCGGCATCAGCCGTTCAGTGTGCTCTTCAATACCTTTGACATACGCGTGGACGGCTCCTACCTTCCGGCGTTCCTCACCGCGTCGTTGGCAGGGATGTTCCTGTATTACGGTTTCGAAGCCTGCGGCGATGTGGCCGAGGAAACCCCCAACCCCAGCAAGCGCATCCCCGTGGCCATGCGCATGACCATCTACATCGGCGGCATTTCGGCAATGTTCGCCTGCCTGGCGTTGATCCTCGCCGTGCCGGACATGGCCGCTGTGATCAACGGCACCGACAAGGACCCGGTGACCACCGTATTGAACAATGCCTTCGGCAGCGTGGGCTCCCGAGTGGTCATGGCCGTGGTGATGGTGTCGTTCGTGTCCTGCGTGATCAGCCTGCAGGCTGCCGCCAGCCGTTTGCTCTACGCCTATGCCCGGGACGAGATGGTGATCGGCAGCGCGGTACTCAAACGCCTGTCGGCCGGCACCCAGGTGCCGGTGAATGCCTTGTTCGTGGCGGCGGCGCTGCCCGCGTTGATCATCGTGGCCGGGTTCTTCCTGCAGGATGCCGTGGCGACCATCGTGAGTTTCGCGGCGATCGGCATCTATCTCGCTTTCCAGATGATCGTGCTGGGGGCGCTTTATGCACGGGCCCGCGGCTGGCAACCCAGTGGGCAGTTCAGGCTGGGTAAATGGGGGATGGTGGTGAACGTGGGCGCGCTGGTGTATGGCGTGGCGGCGATCATCAACATGGCCTGGCCGCGCACCCCGGACGCGCCCTGGTACGTGAATTACGCCATGGTGGTGAGCACCGCGCTGGTGATCGGCCTAGGGCTGCTGTACATGTGGCTGGCCAAGCCTTACGACACCGGCACCGCCCCCGCGGGCGATGCCTGGACCATCGGCCGGTAGCCCATAGGCGTAAGCGTCAGCGCTGCCCCATCAGCATCAGGTCCAGGTTCTGCACCGCAGCCCCTGCCGCGCCCTTGCCCAGGTTGTCGAAGACGGCAGCCAGCAGCACCTGGCCCTGAGCGTCGTTGCCGAACACGTGCAAGCGCACGCCATCGGTACCGTTCAGCGCTTCGGGGTTCAGCTGGCCCACCTGGGAGGAGGGCGCGGCCACCTGCACATGGGCAGCGCCCTGGTAGGCCTGCTCCAGGCAGTGCTGCAAACGCTCCGTGGTAACGCCTGCTGGCAGCAGGCGGAACATCAGCGGAATGGTCAGCACAATGCCCTGACGGTAATTGCCATAACCCGGCACGAAGACCGGCCGCGTGCCCAGCCCTGCCCATTGCTGGATTTCCGGTACGTGCTTGTGCTCCAGCGACAGCCCGTATACGCGCACGCCGGATTCCTCGCCGGCCTCGTGCCGCTCGACCGTCGCCCGGCCAGCGCCCGAATAGCCGGAGATGGCATGGATGGCCATTGGATAGTCAGCCGGTACCAGCCGCGCCTGGATCAGCGGCCGCAGCAGCGCAATGGCACCGGTGGGGTAACAGCCCGGGTTGCTCACGCGATGGGCATGGGCGATGCGCTCGGCCTGATCCGCGCTCAGTTCAGGAAGGCCGTATACCCATTCGGGATGTACACGGTGCGCGGAGCTGGCGTCGATCACCCGCACGGCTGGGTTATGAATGCTGGCCACGGCCTCACGCGCCGCGTCGTCTGGCAGGCACAACAGGGCGATGTCGGCACTGTTGATGGCCTCTGCTCGCTGGGCGGGGTCCTTGCGCAGGGCTTCAGGTAGCGTCAGCAACTCGATGTCCTGGCGCCCGCCCAGGCGTGCGTGTATCTGCAACCCGGTAGTGCCTTGGTCACCGTCAATGAACACAACTGGCTTGGACATGGTGGTACTCACTATGGGTAAAAAGGATGCCGCTATCGTCAGGCCTGCTGCAGCAAAAGAAAATTTGAATATACTGCAGCGCTCATTCAAGAAAACCGAACGATGCGCGAACTCAGCCTCGACCGCCTCCGAACCTTTGTTGCCATTGCCGACCACGGCAGCTTTGCCGCCGCGGCGCGTTGGCTCAACCTGGCGCCACCTACGGTTACCTTTCACATCGCTGAGCTGGAAGGCCGCATCGGCGCGCCATTGCTTACCCGCAAGCGTGGCCAGGTGCATCCCACCGCCATTGGCGACAGCCTGCTCGGCCGGGCACGGCGGCTGCTGGCCGAGGCCGATCAATTGATCGAGGACATCCAGGGGGAAGTGAAAGGGCTCACGGGGCGGGTGCGGCTGGGCGCGTCCACTGGTGCGCTGGCGTACCTGCTGCCTGAAGCATTGGCCAGGCTGCGGCTGGAACACCCCGGCGTGGACGTACAGGTGGAAGTGCTGACTTCTGGCGAATCCCTCGCGCGGCTGCGCAGTGGCACGCTGGACATCGGCCTGGTGGCGCTACCTCAACCGATCCCGGCGGGCGTTGCGGTGAAGCCTTGGCGCAGCGACCCGATCATGGCCTTCGTGCCGTCGGCCTGGCAGGCGCCCGATCCGGTGGACGGCCGCTGGCTGGCAGAGCGTGCGCTGATCCTCAATGACCCTGGCACCCAGCTGGCGCGGGTGACCAGCGAATGGTTCGCGGCGGCGGGCCATGCGCCGCGCGCGCGAATTCAGCTGAACTACAACGATGCGATCAAAAGCCTGGTTGCCGCCGGTTACGGGGCCGCACTGTTGCCCCACGAAGGCGGCTCGCCCTTGCTCGATACCCGCATCGACGTGCGCACGGTGCAGCCGCCCTTATGTCGGCCCTTGGGTATCGCGCACCGGGCAGGGGCCGTGGAGCGCGCGACCGAACATGTGCTGGGCGCGCTCGCAGCCATTGGCGAACAGTAGGGAAGGGGCTGGCTACACCAGCCACATCCACAGCAGGGAGGCGCCGATCAAGCCCACCACCGACACGATGGTCTGCAGCACCGACCACACCCACAGGGTTTGCTTGAGCTGCAGCCCGAAGTATTCACGGACCATCCAGAAGCCGGCGTCGTTGACGTGGCAGAAGAACACCGAGCCCGCGCCGATGGTCAGCGCCACCAGCGCGCTTTGGGTAGGTGCCAGGCCCGCCATCAGCGGGGCGAGGATGCCCGCTGTGGTGGTGGTCGCCACAGTGGCGGAACCCGTTGCCTGACGCAGCGCCACGGCGATCAGCCACGCCAACAGCAGGTAGGGCATGTGCGCGCCTTCGGCCACCTTGCTGATGGTCTGGCTCACGCCCGCATCGAGCAGGGTTTGCTTCAGCCCGCCGCCGGCGCCGATGGTCAGCAGCAGCACGGCAATGGGCGCCAGGCTTTTGCGCAGGGTGTTGCCAACCTGCTCGCGGGCCATGCCATTGGCCCAGCCCAGCAATACCACGGCCGCCAGCACCGCCAGGGCCAGCGCCACCAGCGGTTCGCCGACGAACTTCAGCCCAAGCGCCAGTGAGCTCTCGGCGGGCAGCGCGATCTTCGCCAGGGTGCTGCCCAGCATCAGCACCACGGGCAACAGGATAATCCCCAGCGACACGCCGAACCCGGGCTGCCGCGCGGCGGTGGGGCGGGCGCTGAACACGTCGCCCAGTTCGGCGGGAATTTCCAGCGGCATGCGGCGCGACAGCCATAGCCCATACAGCGGCCCGGCGAGGATCACCGCGGGTACCGCGAGGGTGAAGCCCAGCAACATGGTCAGGCCCAGGTCGGCGTGCAGGGCGCTAACGGCGATCAGCGGGCCAGGGTGTGGGGGCATCAAGGCGTGCAGGGTGGTCATCCCAGCCAGCGCGGGGATGGCGATTTTCAGCAGTGGCTGGCCGGATTGGCGTGCCATCACGAAGATGATCGGCACCATCATCACCAGGCCCACCTCGAAGAACAACGGCAGGCCGATGATCATCGCCACCAGTGCCATTACCCACGGCAGCGCTCGCCCCTTGCCCAGTTGCAGCAAGGTGCTGGCGATCCGGTCAGCCGCCCCGGATTCGGCCATTACCGCCCCCAGCATGGCGCCCAGCGCAATGATGATACCCGCCTCGCCGAGGATGCCCCCGGCGCCTTTGCTGAACGCCTTGGCCACCTCTTCCGGCGCCAGGCCAGCGCCAATGCCGGCGATAAAAGTACCTACGAGAATGGACAGGAACGGCGGAAGACGGGTAGCGCTGATCAGTACCACAATGCTGGCGATGGCGAGCACGCAGCAGAAGATCAGGCGGGTGTCATGGGCCAGCCAGGCCACGTGGATCAACTCCACGGAGGTACTCCTTTGTTATTGGTGTGAATACCGCTGCAACAGGCGTTGCAAAACCCACCGAGACTAACGGAGCCAACCTTTCGTGAAGCTTTCGCGCCCATGAAGGTTTATTCAGCGCATGGGGCCCGCATGAAAACAGCGTTAGTAGGGCGTTCCGTCCTTATGCGCGAAGAACCACCCGCCGTCTGAAGTTTTCACGGCCTGTAGATCATCGTCGGGGTAATGCACCGTATCCCCCAGGGTGCGGTCACCTATTTCCAGAATCACACATACCGCGTCGGTGTGGTTTTCCAAGTGATGAGGCTCACCGGCGGCGGCAAAGCCGGCCACCTGTCCGGGTTCAAGCACTGTAACGACTTGCCCGGTGAACAGCGTGGGCCTGCCTTCGAGCACATAGATAAACTCGTCCTGGCGCGAGTGTTGGTGATGTAAAGCCGAAACGCCTCCAGGGGCGAGGTGCACCAGGTTTACCCCGAAATTTCTCAGACCGAACAAGTCCCCCAGCGGTCGCTTCACCCGTTGGCCCATGGCCGAGGCGAAGGGTTCGGGGTAGTTGCTGGGCTTGTCGCGCGGCGGTGCCTGCGCCGCGGTTATGGCTTTGGGCGTGTCGTTCATGCCGGTTTCTCCAGGTAGGGAATACGAGCCGTGAAGCACAAGCGCTTCTACGTAGCGGCCCGGTAAGCATAGGGAGGCACATTGCTGCGGAATGTATCAATAAAACCGTAATATCGCCTTGCCATAGTGGCCAGCTTCAAATTGCCCCTCATGGTCCCCTTCATGCTTTTTACGCCCCACCGTCTGGCCCTTTCTGTCGCCCTAAGCAGCGCTGCCTTTGCGCCGCTCGCCTTTGCCACGAACTATCAAATCAGCAGCGCCCGCACCAGCACCCTGGAGCTGAACAAGGTCGATAGCCTGCAGGTAACGCCCGGCGGCAGTATCGTGGTCAGCGATGACGACGGGGTGATCCTGCCCAAGCACACCAGCGGCAACACCCTCACGGTCACCAACGCCGGGATCATCCGCTCCACTGATGGCCGCGGGATCGACACCAAGGACAACGGCACCGACGTCAGCCATTACGTGATCAACAACCTGGCAGGCGGGTTGATACAGGGCACCAACGACGGCATCCGCTTCCAGACCAACCCCACCGCCGGCGGCACGCTGGCCATCGTCAACGCTGGCACCATCGAATCGACACAAGATGGCCAGGCCATCGACCTTGAAGCGCTGAACAACCCGGCGTTCTCCACCACCTTGGTCAATCAGGCCACGGGGGTGATCCATGCCGTGGGCAATGACGCCATCAAAACTGGCTCCAACGCCGTGGTCACCAATTACGGGCTGATCTATACGGACACCGCGCCTCAGGACGCCAACGGCCTGGACCAGAAGTACGATGGCATCAAGATCGACGAGTCCACCGGCGTGACCGTCTACAACTACGGCACCATCAGCGCCGACCGCCATGGCATCGACCTGAACACCGACGCCACCCTCTACAACTACGCCAGCGGCAGCATCACCGGGCGAAATGGTTCGGGCTTCGGCTCCGACGGCAGCGGCACCGTGTACAACTACGGCACCCTCACTGGCGCCATTGC
The DNA here is from genome assembly GCF_058145875.1 of Pseudomonas sp. 3MAES_34.3B. NCBI lineage: Bacteria > Pseudomonadati > Pseudomonadota > Gammaproteobacteria > Pseudomonadales > Pseudomonadaceae > Pseudomonas > Pseudomonas sp. 3MAES_34.3B. Next base: position 1,817,939 of record NZ_CM176960.1, read on the forward strand.
CGACGGCAAGCTCAACGGTGACGGCGATGGCGTAGACATCGACCTGGTGGGCTACGTGTACAACGAAGGCACCATTCAGGGCCTGGGCGCCAAGGGCGTGGACAGTGGCGGCCGCCCAAACAACAGCGAGGGGATCGCCATGGGCGGCGGTACCATCATCAATACCGCCAGCGGGGTGATTCGCAGCGTAGATAACGGGATTCTGGTGGATGACGGCGCCGAGGGTTCCGGCGTGGCGGCTACCACTATCACCAACGCTGGTTTGATCGAAGGTGAAAGCGGCTTCGGCATCAAGCTGATCGGCAACTATGCCGACACCGTTAGCAACAGCGGCACCATCACAGGCGGTAACGGGCTGGCACTGAGCATGGGCGCTGGCGACGACAGGCTTATCCTCGATACCCAAGGCGTGTTCATTGGCCTGGTGGACGGTGGCGAAGGTATCGACACCCTCATGCTCGGCGGCACGGGAAGTGGTGCCTTTGGCAACAGCGCAAATTTCGAAAAACTGTTGGTGACCAGTGGCAGCTGGACCCTGACCAGCGTGGACGACTTCGGCCAGGGTGGGGAAGTCGAAGCGGGCGCCACATTGATCAACCAAGGCAGCATGCTCGGCGAGCTGCTGGTGGATGCCGGTGCGACTTACGCGGGGGGCGGCTCGGTGGGCGGGCTGACGGTCAATGGCACCTTGCTGACCAATACGGGGTTGGGTGTGGCCACAGTGACTGGCGACCTGAACCTCAGCAGCGGCGCCACCCTGGCCTATGGCGTGAACGCCGATGGCAGCAGCGCGCCCCTGAGCATCGGCGGCACCGCCAACCTCAACGGCGCAACGTTGCGCATTCAACCCTCCGCGGGGGATTACCCATGGCAGAGCCAGTACACCGTGCTGACTGCAGGCGCTGTCAGCGGCACCTTCGGTCAAGTCACCAGCGACTATGCCTTCCTCACGCCTACGCTTAGCTATGGCAGCACCTCGGTGGGCCTGAGCTACACCCGTAATGACGTAGCCTTCGTGCAATACGCGCAAACCGGCAACGGCGGGGCCGCCGCGCGAAGCCTGGCGGCCTTGGGCCCAAACACTATGCTCTACAACGCTTTGCTGGGCACCACTGCCGCCACCGCCAGCAGTGCCATTGAGCAACTGGCCGGGAGCAGCAGCGCCAACCTGGCCGCCGCTACCCTCAGTGGCAGCAGCCAGGTTGCCACCACCATGCTCGGTGCCATGCAATCGATGGGCAGCAGAGGCGGCTTGCTCGTGGGCATGAACGACGAACAAACGCCCACACTGGCGGCTACTGGCGTGCCGGAAAGCGCCCGCAACCTCAACGACCCGAACGCGCGCGGCCGGCTGTGGGCCCAAGGGTTGAGCAGCTATGGAAAAGTGGAGGGCAGCCAAGGCAGCAGCGGCCTCGAACAACGTACTGGCGGTGGGGTGTTGGGGCTGGATTGGGCCGCGGGAAGCGATTGGCGCCTGGGTGTGCTCGGCGGCTACTCCCGCACCCGGCTGGATGCCACTGGCGCGGACGGCCATCTGGACAGCTGGCATGCCGGTTTGTATGCCCTGCGCCAAGCCGGCCCGCTTGCCCTGCGCCTGGGCGCGGCCTACAGCAGCCATGACGGTGACAGCACGCGACGTGTGCGCTTTGGCACCTTCGATGAGCGCCTGAAGGGCAACTATGACGCAGACAGCCAACAGGCTTTCGCCGAACTGGGCTACGCCATGGGCAGTGGCCGCCTGAGCGCCGAGCCCTTCGCCAACCTGGGCTACCAGCGCTACCACCGCGACGGCTACCGGGAAAAAGGCGGGGACGCGGCGCTGGCGGTGGAATCCGATACCCAACACAACTTTTCCAGCACCTTCGGCGTGCGGCTGGCGCACTTGGCGCACCTCGACAACGGCATGAGCCTCACCCCACGCGCCACCCTGGGCTGGCGCCACACCTATGGCAGCGTGACCAGCCAGACCCGCCAGGCCTTTATCGCCGGCGGTGATGGGTTCAGCGTGGAAGGCAGTGCTCTGGACCGCGATACCCTGGTGGCCGAAGCGGGGCTGACCCTGGGCGTCAACGCCCGGCAAACCGTAGGGGTTGGGTACAGCGGCGAACTGGGCAGCAACAGCCGCAATCACGCGGTGGTAGGGGAGTGGTCGCTCAGGTTCTGAACCCAGTCCGCAACGGGGCCCATTGGAATTCGGCCCCAAGCGCAGACCCCTGTGGGAGCTGGCGACAGCCTGCGAATGGTAGCTACCGCCTCCCACTCCGCGTACTCACGTCCACCCACACCGCCAGCACCAGAATGCTGCCCTTGACGATCATCTGCCAGTAGCTGTCCACGTCGAGCATCGACATGCCGTTGTCCAGGCTGGTGATCACCAGCGCGCCCAGCAGCGCGCCATACACGGTGCCGGAGCCGCCGCGCATGGACGTGCCGCCGATGAAGCACGCGGCGATGGCGTCCAGTTCGCCCATGTTGCCCGCCGAAGGTGAGCCTGCGGCCAGGCGCGCGGTATTTACCAGCCCGCCCAGGGCGCACATCACGCCCATGATGCCGAAGATCCACAGCTTCACCGCTTGCACGTTGATGCCCGACAGGCGTGTGGCTTCCATATTGCTGCCCACCGAATAAATCCGGCGGCCGAACACGGTCTGGCTGGTGACGTAGCTGAACACCCCGAACAGGATCAACAGCAGCAGCACGGGCACCGGGATGCCGTCGTAGTGGTTGAGGGTAGTGACAAACCCCGCCAGCACCGCGCCAATCGCTACCACCCGGGTAACGTCCCGAATCAGTGCGTGTGGCGCCAAGCCGTGAAGCGCGCGGTTGCGCCGCTGCTTCCACGTGAGGAACACGGCCAGTACAAATAGCAGCACACCCAGCGCCACGCCCGCCGTGGGCGGCAGGTAACCCTGGCCCACATACACCAGCGCCGGCGATACCGGGGCGATGGTGGTGCCGCCGGTAATCCCCAGCAGCACACCGCGGAAGGCCAACATGCCGCCCAGGCCCACGATGAACGAGGGAATACGCAAGTACGCCGTCATGGCGCCGTTGGCGATGCCGATCACCAGCCCGCACAGCGCTACTATTCCCAGGTTAGCCACCAGCGGAACGTGATAGATCACGTCCAGGATCGCCGCCAGCCCGCCCAGTAGCCCCAGCTGGGAGCCCACCGACAGGTCGATCTCGCCACTGATGATCACCAGCACCATGCCGCACGCCAGTATCCCGGTAATGGACATCTGCCGCAGCAGGTTGGAGAGGTTGCGCGGCGTGATGAAGCCGCCTTCGGTTTGCCAGCTGAAAAACAGCCAGATGATCGCCACGGCAATCACCAGGGCGAGCATCTTGTAGCGGGTAAAAAGTTGTTTGACCTGGTTCATCTACGCAGACTTCCGGTTGTCAGGGTTCTGGCCGTCGGGGTGGCTGAGCGCGGCGGCGAGCACCTGTTCCTGGCTCAGTTCATGGTTGATGAAGTCGCCGCGCAGCTGGCCTTCGCCGATCACCAGCACCCGGTCGGACACGCCCAGCACTTCGGCCAGCTCCGAGGACACCATGATGATCGACACGCCCTGTGCCGCCAGCGCCCCCATGAGCTTGTAGATCTCATACTTGGCGCCCACGTCCACGCCGCGGGTGGGTTCATCGAGTATCAACACCTTGGGCTGGGTAAGCAGCATCTTGGCCAGCACCGCCTTCTGCTGGTTGCCACCCGACAGGCTGGTGATCGGCAGGAACGGGCTGGCGGTCTTGAGGTGCATGCGGGCGATTTCCTCGTCCACGCTGCGCAACTCCGCCTCGGCATCGATCCGGGTGAGGCGGGCGTAGTTATCGAGCACAGCGAGCGTGATGTTATGGCCCACGCCCAAGTCCGGGATGATGCCTTGGCGCTTGCGGTCCTCGGGCACCATGCACAGGCCGGCGCGGATGGACTTGAGCGGCGTGCGGGTGTCGATGCGTTGCCCGTCCAGCCACACTTCGGCCTCGTATCGCCCTGGGTAGGCGCCGAACAGCGCGGACACCAGTTCCGTGCGGCCGGCGCCTACCAACCCGGCAATCCCGAGGATTTCACCGCGTTTTAGCTTGAACGAAATGTCGTCCACGCGTTTGCGCCGGGGGTTGTCCACGTCGTAGCAGGTCACGTGGCGCGCCTCGAAAATCACCTCGCCCACCTCATGGGGCTCGGTGGGGTACAGGCTGCTCATTTCGCGGCCCACCATTTGCGTGATGATCCGCGCAATGTCCATGTCCGCCATGGCGGTGGTCGCGATGTGCTTGCCGTCACGGATCACCGAAATGGTGTCGCACACCGCCGCCACTTCATCGAGCTTGTGGGAGATGTACACGCAGGCCACACCCTTGGCCTTGAGGTCGCGGATGATGTCCAGCAGCACCTCGATCTCCGACCGGGTGAGGGCAGAGGAGGGCTCATCGAGTATCAGCAAGCGCGCCTGCTTGTTCAGCGCTTTGGCGATTTCCACCAACTGCTGGTAGCCACCGCCATACTGAGACACGGGCAACGCCACGTTCATGTCCGGGACCTTGAGCTCGCGCATCAAGGCCTCGGCGCGATGGAACATCGCCGGGTAATTCATGCGCCCGCCCGGCAAGGTGAGCTCGTGGCCCATGAAGATGTTTTCGGCCACCGACAGGTCGGGCACCAGGGTCAGCTCCTGGTGGATGATCACGATCCCGGCGGCTTCGGTTTCGCTGATCGACTGCGCCCTCAGCGGCTGGCCGTCCCAGAGGATTTCGCCTTCCCAGGTACCGTAGGGGTACACCGCCGAGAGCACCTTCATCAGCGTGGACTTGCCGGCGCCGTTCTCGCCGCACAGGCCCACGCATTCGCCCGGTTTTACCCGAATGTCGATGCCGTTGAGGGCCTTCACACCGCCAAAGCTTTTGACGATGCCGTTCATTTGCAACAGGTAGTCAGGCATGGCAACTCACTCGCGCATAGGCCACAGGGGTGCGCTCGGCAGGGCGCCGAGCGGGTCCGCTAACAGGTCATTGCCCGGCGATTTGCGCCTTGGTGTAGAAGCCGTCCTTTTCCAGCAGGTCGATGTTGTCTTTGGTCAACGGGGTAGGGGTGAGCAGGATGGTGTCCACCTTCTTGGCGCCGTTGTCGTACTGCGAGCTGTAGCTGGGCTTCTCGTTGCGTGCCAGTTGCACCGACAGCTTGGCCGCCTCGGAGGCGATCAGCTTCAGCGGCTTGTACACGGTCATGGTCTGGGTGCCATCGAGTACGCGTTTCACCGCGGCAAGGTCGGCGTCCTGGCCAGAAATGGGCACCTTGCCGGCCAGCTTCTGCGCTGCCAGGGCCTGGATCGCGCCGCCGGCGGTGGCGTCGTTGGAGGCGACGATGCCATCGATCTTGTTGTTGTTCCGGGTGAGGGCGTTCTCCACGATGCTGAGCGCTTCGGTGGGGTTCCACTCCTTCACCCACTGCTGGCCCACCACCTTGATGTCGCCGCGGTCGATGGCCGGTTGCAGCACTTTCATCTGGCCTTCACGCAGCACCTTGGCGTTGTTGTCCGTGGGCGCGCCACCGAGCAGGAAGTAATTACCCTTCGGCGCCGCCTGCAATACTCCGCTGGCCTGCATCTCGCCGACCTTCTCGTTATCGAAGGAGATGTAGGCGTCGATATCCGCGTTGAGGATCAGCCGGTCATAGGACACCACTTTGATCCCGGCCTTCTTGGCTTCCGACACCGCGTTGGTGAGCACGGTAGCGTTGAACGGCACGATCACGATCACATCCACACCACGGGAAATGAGGTTCTCGATCTGGGAGATCTGCTTCTGCTCGTTGGCATCGGCGGACTGCACGAACACCTTGGCGTCCATCTTCTCTGCCGCGGCCACGAAGTAGTCCCGGTCCCGGGCCCAGCGTTCCAGGCGCAGGTCGTCGATGGAGAAGCCGATTTTCGGGTGGGCGGAATCCGCCATCACCGGTAGCGACAGCAAGGCCAGCGCGCTGGCGAGCAAAGTACGTTTGAGCGTATTCATAAAGGTGCGTCCTTTTATTGTTGTTGGAGACACGTGCGAAACAAACTCGAGGTGCCGCTGAAACTGTAGAGAGTAGCGAAGCGCCGCGCGCAGAGAATTGTCGCGACAATGTAACGGCCCGCGGCAGGCCTCGCTATGGCACTTATGGATAGATAAACCGGTTTACCACCCCTTCGAGCATTTCCTGGCGGCCGCTCACGGCTTGCGGGTCGATGGCGTTGGTGAAGGCATGCTCGGCCAGGGATTCGAGGCTGAACTCGCCAGCCAGCACCTTTTGGCCGAACGGGGCTTTCCAGCCGGCGTAGCGCTGATCCTTGAAGCGTTGCAGCTCATCGTTTTGCACCATCGCCGCCGCGCGCTCAAGCGACAGCGCGAGCACGTCCATGGCAGCAACGTGGCCGTAGAACAGGTCGATTTCGTCCATGCTCTGGCGCCGCACTTTCGAGTCGAAGTTGAAGCCACCGTGGGTGAAACCGCCGGCTTTGAGGATTTCATAGGTGGCCAGGGTCAGCTCTTCCACGCTGTTGGGGAACTGGTCGGTGTCCCAGCCGTTCTGCGGGTCGCCGCGGTTGGCGTCGATGCTGCCGAAAATCCCCAGGGAAGCGGCCGTGGCAATTTCGTGCTGGAAGCTATGGCCCGCCAAGGTGGCGTGGTTGGCCTCGATGTTGACCTTGATCTCTTTCTCCAGGCCAAACTGCTGCAAAAAGCCGAATACCGTGGCGCTGTCGTAGTCGTACTGATGCTTGGTGGGCTCCTGCGGCTTGGGCTCGATCAACAAATCGCCCTTGAAGCCGATCTTGTGCTTGTGTTCCACCACCATGCGCATGAACCGGCCCAGCTGCTCGCGCTCCTGTTTCAGGTCGGTATTGAGCAGGGTTTCGTAGCCCTCACGGCCACCCCACAGCACGTAGTTGGCGCCTTTGAGCCGCTGGGTGGCGTTCAGCGCGCTGCACACCTGGGCAGCGGCAAAGGCGAATACTTCAGGGTCCGGGTTGCTGGCGGCACCGGCGGCGAAGCGCGGGTTGCTGAAGCAATTGGCCGTGCCCCAGAGCAGCTTGATGCCGCTCTGCTCCTGATGGCGTTCGAGGTGGTCGACCATTTGCGCGAAATTGTTGCGGTACTCGCGGATCGAAGCGCCTTCCGGGGCGACGTCCGTGTCATGGAAGCTGTAATAGTCCACGCCCAGCTTGGAGAAGAACTCGAACGCCGCCTCGGCCTTGGCAATGGCCATCTCCATGGGCGCGGCGGGCCGCTGCCAAGGGCGTTTGAAGGTGCCCGAGCCGAACACGTCCGACCCTGGCCATACGAAGGTGTGCCAGTAGCAGGCGGCCATGCGCAGGTGCTCGCGCATGGGCTTGCCCAGCACCAGCTTTTCGGCGTCGTAATAGCGGAAGGCGAGCGGCGCGTCGCTGGACGGGCCCTCGTAGCGAATCTTGTCTATACCCGGGAAGTGCGCCATTGCGGTGTCCTTGTTGTTTTTGTCGGTGGGCCAAGGCTAACAATGCGCCTGCCGGCCGCGATTATGAAAATCACCAGCGCAGGGTTCGATTTTGCGTATTGCCGTCACGCAGCCACGGGCCTAGGCTGTGCGCATCGGCCCAGGGTACCCACAATGAAAACAACGCCCCCCGTCCATCGCATTGCCCTGTTGTTCAACGGCAGCAAGATCTACGACCGCGGCATCATTACCGGCATCGGTAACTACCTCAGCAGCACCCGCGCCTCTTGGGACCTGTTCCTGGAGGAGGACTACCTCTGCCGCCTGCGGGGTATAGAGCGCTGGCAGGGCGACGGCATTATCGCCGACTTCGACGACCCGCTGATCGGTGAAGCGCTGGCGGGCAGCACGCTGCCAGTGGTAGCGGTGGGGGGCTCCTATCAGGACGCAAGCGCTTACCCCCGGCACATTCCCTACGTAGCCACCGACAACGCGGCCATGATCAAATTGGCCTACGACCACTTGATCGAAGCGGGGCTCACCCGCTTTGCCTGTTTCAGCTTGCCGCCGGTACAAGCCAACCGCTGGGCGCTGGAGCGGGAAAACGCATTCCGCCAACTGATGCAGCGCGATGGCTTGCACGCCGAGGTGTATCGCGGCCTGGGCACCAGCGCACCGCTGTGGGACAGTGCCGTGGAGCAGCAGATTGCCTGGCTGCGCAGCCTGCCCAAGCCGATCGGCATCATTGCCGTGACCGATGCCCGCGCCCGCCAACTGTTGCAGGCCTGCCTGACCGCCGGCATCGCGGTGCCTGAGCAGGTGGCGCTGATCGGCATCGACAACGACCCGCTTACTCGCACGCTTACCCGAGTGCCGCTGAGTTCGGTGATCCAGGGCACCGAAACCATGGGCCGCACTGCCGCGCACCTGCTTCACCAGATGCTCCACGGCATGCCATCCACCGGTACCCAGGTGCTGGTGCCGCCTGAGTCGATCAACGTGCAAGCCTCCAGCCTGCATCAGCCACTGGAGAACCCCTATGTGATGCAGGCGCTTCACTTCATCCGCCAATACGCCTGCCAAGGCATCAAGACCGCCCAGGTGGCCGGTTACGTCGGTGTGTCGCGCTCCTCACTGGAGGCTCACTTTCGCAAGGTGCGAGGGCGCAGCGTGCACGACGAAATCCTGCGCTTCAAGCTGGCGGCGGCCGGCAGCGAGCTAAAGAGCGCTGACCTGCCCATCGCCGATATTGCTCAGCGCTGCGGCTTCAAATCCGCGCAGTACCTGCACACAGTGTTCCGCCGGGAGTTCGGTTGCACGCCGCGCGAGTACCAGCAATTTCGTGGGCAACCTGCCTGAGGTACGCTGCGCGCCCGGCCATTACTACACAGGGGTACCCACATGGCGCTGCGGTTGACGCTGGTGTGCCACGCCGCCACCCAGGCGCAGAAAAGCGCCCGTTTTCCTGCCGATGACCCTGTAGCGTTCGATGGCCCGCTGCCGGCCGCCTTGCAAGCCATTGCCACGGGCAAGCGCACGCGCTTTATGCACGCACCCGAAGCACGGGCGCGGCAGACCGCCGAGCGGCTATCGGCCCGGTCGGAATGCGTGGATGCATTGCGCGACCTGGATTTTGGCCGCTGGCGGGGGCAGAGCATCGACAAGGTCGCCGCCGCCGAGCCCGAGGCCCTTCAGGCGTGGCTTACCGGGTGGGAGGCCGCACCTCATGGCGGAGAAACCCTGGCCCGGTTGAACGGGCGAATTGAGCAGTGGCTGGGCGAGTTGGTTGGGGAGGGCCATATCGTTGCGGTGGCCCACCCCTCGGTAATGCGGGTGGCGTTGATGCAAGTGCTGCGCTGCCCACCGCACGCGTTTCACACCATCGACATCGCGCCGTTGTCCACGCTCGACCTGCGATTCAATGGGGTGTGGAGGCTGCGGCTGCAGCCTTGAGGTCGCTTAGGGTCTGTGCCCGACGTGCGGCACGGCGCGAACTACACTAAGCTGCGCCTTCCTTACCGCCCAACACCTACAGGCCATGACCCAGACACCCAACAACCCCTTGCACGGCATTACGCTGGAAAACCTGCTCAACGAACTGGTGGCCCATTACGGCTGGCCCGAGCTGGCCAAGCGCGTAGACATCCGCTGCTTCAAGAGCGACCCGAGCATCAAATCCAGCCTCACCTTCCTGCGCAAAACCCCGTGGGCGCGCGAAAAGGTGGAAGCGCTGTTCGTGCAGCTTCGGCAGGGGCGGTGACCTTCCCAAACTACGGGTGCCTGACCGCAGGCTCATTCATTCGCGTAGCAGCACGCCTTGGCGGCGACCGGCCCGCCAAGGCCGACGCTTATGCGGTGCAAGGTCGCAGGCCGGCCGCATTGCTACATCGCACAGCGCGCATCCGCTACCCTGTTTCGGAATGTAAACAGGAGGCGTTATGAAATTTACCAAACTGGGCACCACGGGCTTGGACATCTCGCGGCTGTGCCTGGGCTGCATGACCTTCGGCGAGCCCGATGCCGGCACCCACCCCTGGACACTCGACGAGGACGCGAGCCGGCCGATCATCAAGCGCGCGGTGGAGCAGGGGATCAACTTCTTCGATACGGCCAACAGCTACTCCGCCGGCACGTCCGAAGTGATCGTGGGCAAGCTGCTGAAGGCCTTCACCCGGCGAGAGGAAATCGTGGTGGCGACCAAGGTGTTCTTCCCGCCCGCCATGCTCGGTGGCTCAAGCCGGCCGAACGAACAGGGCCTGTCACGCAAGGCCATCATGGCCAATATCGACGCCAGCCTCACCCGCCTGGGCATGGACTACGTGGACCTCTACCAGATCCACCGCTGGGACTACCACACGCCCATCGAGGAAACCATGGAAGCGCTGCACGACGTGGTGAAGGCCGGCAAGGCCCGCTACCTCGGCGCGTCGTCCATGTTCGCCTGGCAGTTTGCCAAGGCGCAGCAAGTGGCGAAAGAGCACAACTGGAGCCGCTTTGTCTCGATGCAGAACCACCTCAACCTGCTGTACCGCGAAGAAGAACGCGAAATGATCCCGCTCTGCCTCGACCAGGGCGTGGGCCTGATGCCGTGGAGCCCGTTGGCACGCGGCCGCTTGACCCGGCCCCATGGCCAGGAAACCGAACGTACTCGCACCGACCTATCCGGCCAGTCGTTCTACAACGCCACCGAAGCCGAAGATGCTCGGGTGATTGGCGTGGTGGAGCAGATCGCCGCCGAACGTGGTGTGCCCATGGCGCAGATCGGGTTGGCGTGGGTATTGGCCAAGCGCGGCGTGTCGGCCCCTATCGTGGGCGCCTCGAAGGCCAGCCAACTGGACGATGCCGTGGCCGCGCTCGACCTGGAACTGACCGCCGACGAAATCCAGCGCCTTGAAGCGCCGTATGTGCCTCACGCGGTAAGCGGGTTCAGCTGACAGCTCACGGGGGGGCAGGGTTAGCGCAGGCCACCGAAGCGTTCGTAGAACGCCGCCGACGGCGCCGGCACCGGGCCGTCGGCGGTTTCCAGCGCAGCGCCGAGCCACTGCTCGGCGCCTTCATACAACGCGCGGTAGAGGTTGCGGCACAACTGCCGCGCCGCACGCCCCTCCCACCCGCTGGGCAGCAACTCTTCTGGCAGCTCAGGATCACGCAGCACCAGCTTGCGGTACTCGTGGATGAGCAGCAGCCTGGCCAGAAAGCATTGCTGCGGATCGAGCGCTGGCGCCTCGCGCACGGCCGCCCAGAGTGGCCGAAACAGGCCGAGGAATTCCTCGTAATGCTGGCCCAGCACATCCAGGTTCCAGCTTTCCCGTACTTGCAGTTGCAGCGCCTTGGGGGCCAGCGCCTCGATGGCTTCGGTACGGAACACAATCGCTTCGTCTTCCACGCCCAACTCGCGCAGGGTGGCGAGCAGGTCGGCGCGATCGGCCCGCGGGCAGGCCATCACGCCCGCGGCCAATGGGCCAAAGCCTTGCCATTCCAATTCCAGGCGCACTTGCTTGCGTTTTTCCGGGGTGGCCTGGGGCAGCATCACCAGGTTCCAGCGGCCGTCCCAGCCAGGTACCGCCGGGCTATAAACCCGGCGCAATGCCTTCTCGAACCGGCGGCGCCCGGCGCCTGTGAGGCTGTAATAACTGCGCCGGCCCCATTTCTCCGCGGTGAGCCACTGGTCTTTGGTAAGGCGGAACACTGACGTGCGCACCAGGCGCTCGTTGATGCCCACGGGTTCCAGCAGCCCGAACAGGCTGCCCAGCCACACGGTGCCACCACGCGGTTCAATGGCATCCCCATACAGGGTCATGATCAACGAGCTGGCACGAAGGGGTGTTTGCTGCGCAAAGCGCTGAATCAAAGTGTCGAGAGGCGCGAGGGTGCTCATGGGTCGTCTGCGTGGCGCGGGAGCGCGCACTATATCAGCTGAACCTCGATATGCCGCTTGGATGGTATCGCTTCGGTGCGCGCAAGGCCCCGGTGCGCGAGACTCCGCAACCGGTATACTCAATAAAAAGATACAGAAAACGCAATAGGATGTTGAATAGCTGTATCAGATCTGGCAGCGTTTATCACACCGGGGCGATGGCTGCCCCCGATAACAATTCCAAGACAGCGCGGCGTTGGCCGCGACACGCCAGGAGGTCGCTATGCCTCACCCCCACGCCTATGAACACATTCTGTTCACGCTCGACAACGGCCTGGCTCACCTGAGCCTGAACCGGCCGGCGCAGCTCAACGCCTTCAACAGCCTGATGCAGGACGAAGTACGCACGGTGCTGGAGCAAGTGCGCAACGACGCCAGCGTGCGCGTGCTGTTGCTCACTGCTGAAGGGCGGGGCTTTTGCGCCGGGCAGGACCTGGCTGAACGCGCCGTTGCGCCGGGGGAGCAGGCGCCGGACCTGGGCGCGTCCATCGAGCGGTTCTACAACCCGCTGATCCGCACCCTTACCGAGCTGCCACTGCCGGTGGTGTGTGCGGTCAACGGCGTAGCCGCCGGGGCCGGGGCGAACATTCCGTTGGCCTGTGATCTGGTGCTCGCCGGTCGCTCGGCGAGCTTCGTTCAGGCCTTCTGCAAGATCGGCCTGATCCCGGATTCTGGCGGCACCTGGATGCTGCCACGGCTGGTGGGTATGGCCCGGGCGAAGGCACTGGCGATGCTCGGCGAACGGCTGTCAGCCGAGCAGGCGCTGGAATGGGGCTTGATCTACAAAGTGGTGGAGGACGCGGCCCTGCGCGATGACGCCATGGCGCTGGCCCGTCACCTGGCCGCGCAACCGACCTTGGGGCTGGGCCTGATCAAGCACGCCCTGAACGCCAGCCTGGGCAATGGCTTTGAAGCGCAACTGGCGCTCGAGCGAGACCTGCAGCGCCAGGCTGGCCTGAGCGAGGATTACCGCGAAGGCGTGAATGCGTTCATGGCCAAGCGGCCCGCTGTGTTCAAGGGGTACTGACATGGTGCTCAAGGACGATACCCTCGTTGCCGTGGTGGGCGCAGGCGCCATGGGAGCCGGCATCGCACAGGTAGCGGCGCAGGCGGGCCACCGCGTGGTGCTCCATGACGCTCGGCCTGGCGCGGCGGCCCAGGCCATCGCGGGCATCCATGCGCAGCTTCAGCGCCAGGTCGCCAAGGGCAAGCTTAGCCGCGAACGGTGTGAGCACGTGCACAGCGCACTGACCGCCGCGAAGCACCTTGGTGAGATAGCCGATGCCGGGCTGGTGATCGAAGCGATCGTCGAGGACCTTGGCGCCAAATGCACACTGTTCGCCGAGCTGGAACAGCTGTGCCGCCCCGACGCCATATTGGCGAGCAACACGTCTTCAATTGCCATCAGTGCCTTGGCGGCCGGGCTGCAACACCCGCAGCGGGTCGCCGGGCTGCACTTTTTCAACCCGGCGCCAGTGATGCCGCTGGTGGAAGTGGTGTCTGGGCTTGCCACGTCGCCCGCGGTCGCACAGGTGCTGTTCGATACGGCCGTGCGCTGGGGCAAGCGGCCCGTGCACGCCAAGTGTACCCCTGGCTTTATCGTGAACCGTGTGGCCCGGCCGTTCTATGCCGAAAGCCTGCGCCTGCTACAGGAAGGCGCCGCCGACTGCGCCACCCTCGACGCTGTACTGCGCGAGGCGGGTGGCTTTCGCATGGGGGCCTTCGAGCTGATGGATTTCATTGGCCACGACGTAAACTACGCCGTGACCTGTTCGGTATTCAACGCCAGCTATGGCGATACCCGTTACCAGCCTTCGCTGCTGCAGAAGGCGCTTGTGGATGCAGGGCGGTTGGGCCGCAAACGTGGGCAGGGCTTTTTTGACTATGCCCAAGGCAGCAGCCTGCCAACACCTGGCTGGGCAGCGCCCGCCCCGCCGGTAACCGAATGTACGCTCGAAGGCGACCTTGGCCCTGGCCAAGGGTTGATCGAGCGGCTCCGCTGGGCAGGCGTAACCGTGCACAACCGCCCTGGCGCGGGGCTGCTGCGGGTAGGTAGCGCGACCTTGGCGCTGGCTGACGGGCGGCTGGCCAGCGAGCGGGCGAGGGACGATGGCATCACCAACCTTGCTACTTTCGACCTGGCGCTGGATTACCGCACCGCCAGCGCTCTTGCCGTCAGCTTCGGGCCGATCGGGTCGCACCCTCGCGCTCAGGTGATCGGCCTGCTACAGGCTGCGGGCTTGAAGGTGGCGGTGCTGAGTGACACCCCGGGGCTGGCCGTGCTGCGTACCGTCGCAATGTTGGCGAACGAGGCAGCCGATACCGTGCTGCACGGTGTGGCGAGCGCTGCTGACATCGACCTGGCCATGCGCGCCGGGGTGAATTACCCGCAAGGCCCGCTCGCCTGGGCGGATGCGCTGGGGCCTGGCTTCCTTCTGCGCACGCTGGCCCATTTGCAGGCGGCCTATGGCGAAGAGCGTTACCGGCCTTCGCTGCTGCTGCGACGCCTGTGTGCCACAGGTGGGCGCTTTCACACTGGTGTGTCGTTCAAGCACGCACAACAGGGTGAGGCATGAACATGTACCTGCACCCCGACCGTGCCGTGCTCGACCCGCTGGAAACTGCCAGCGTCGATGAATTGCGCCATCATCAATTGGCCCGGCTGCGCTGGAGCCTGGCCCATGCCTACGAGAACGTGCCGTTTTACCGCCAGCGCTTCGATGCGCTTGGCCTGCGGCCGGAGCACCTCACGTGCCTGGACGACCTCGCGCTGTTTCCGTTCACCGGCAAAAGCGACCTCCGGGACAATTACCCCTATGGCCTGTTCGCCGTGCCCCAGCACGACATCGTGCGGCTGCACGCCTCCAGCGGCACCACCGGCAAGCCGACCCTGGTGGGTTATACCCAGAACGACATCGATACCTGGGCCGGCCTGGTGGCGCGATCGATACGGGCTGGCGGCGGGCGCAAGGGCGACAAAGTGCATATTGCCTACGGCTATGGCCTGTTTACCGGCGGGCTTGGGGCTCACTACGGCGCCGAGCGGCTGGGGTGCACGGTCATCCCTATGTCGGGTGGGCAAACCGAGAAGCAGGTGCAACTGATTCGCGACTTGCAGCCAGACATCATCATGGTCACGCCGTCGTACATGCTCAACCTGGCCGACGAAATCGAACGCCAGGGCGTGGACCCACGCAGCCTTGCGCTGCGCCTTGGCATCTTTGGTGCCGAGCCCTGGACCGACGCGCTGCGCCAGGCGGTGCAGGCGCGCATGGGCATCACCGCGCTGGACATCTACGGCTTGTCGGAAATCATGGGCCCGGGCGTGGCCATGGAGTGCTTGGAAACCCAGGACGGCCCCACGGTATGGGAAGACCACTTCTACCCGGAAATCATCGACCCCACCACCGGAGCGGTGCTGCCGGACGGCCAATACGGCGAGCTGGTGTTCACCACGTTGAGCAAGGAAGCCTTGCCGATGATCCGCTACCGCACCCGCGACCTCACCCGGCTGCTCCCCGGCACTGCGCGGCCCATGCGGCGCATCGACAAGATCACCGGCCGCAGCGACGACATGCTGATCGTGCGTGGGGTCAACGTATTCCCCACCCAGATCGAAGAGTTGGTGCTCAAAACGAAACAGCTGGCCGGGCTGTATGAGATCCATCTGTATCGGGATGGCAACCTTGATCACATGGACGTGCACGTTGAGCTGAAGCCAGAGCACGCGGCAAGTCATGATCAGCCCCAGCAACGCGTGGCCTCGGAGCTTGCGCGGCAGGTCAAGACGCACGTGGGCATTTCGGTGCAGGTTCGAGTACAGTCTTGCCTGTCCCTCAAGCGCTCCGAGGGCAAGGCCTGCCATGTGTTTGACCACCGCGCCAGCGGTAGTAAGACGTCAATCTGATACAGCAACAAATGATTTGATTGGATTAACTGTATCGCTTAATAATGGGGCATCATTCGGGAGGCTGCCCATGTACGCGCAAATGGTAGAAACGGGCGTGAAACGCCTGAAAACCCTGGACGAGATGGCCCCTCAGGAGCGGGCCTTTCAGGAAAGGATCGACGCGGAAATCAAGATCGAAGCCAAGAACTGGATGCCCGAGGCCTACCGGCAAACGCTGATACGGCAGATTTCCCAACATGCCCATTCCGAGATCGTCGGCATGCTGCCCGAGGGCAACTGGATTACCCGGGCGCCCACCCTCAAACGCAAGCTGCAACTGATGGCCAAGGTGCAGGACGAAGCAGGCCACGGCCTGTACCTGTACAGCGCGATGGAAACTCTGGGCGCCGACCGCGACGAAGAAATCGCCCGGTTGCACGCCGGCAAGGCCAAGTATTCGAGCATCTTCAATTACCCCACCCTCACCTGGGCCGACATGGGCGTGGTGGGCTGGCTGGTGGACGGCGCCGCCATCGTCAACCAGGTGGTGCTGCAGCGCACCTCCTACGGCCCCTATGCGCGGGCAATGGTCCGGATCTGCAAGGAAGAAAGTTTTCACCAGCGCCAGGGCTACGAACTGCTGCTCACCCTGATGCGCGAAGGCAACGACGCTCAGAAGGCCATGGTGCAGGATGCGATCAATCGCTTCTGGTGGCCGTCGCTGATGATGTTCGGCCCCAGCGACGCCGACTCCCCCAACAGCGCGCAATCCATGGCCTGGAAAATCAAGCGCCAGAGCAACGACGAGCTGCGCCAGCGCTTCATCGACCAGACTGTGCCGCAGCTGGAGCTGCTGGGCTGCACCGCGCCAGACCCCGACCTGAAATGGAACGGGGAACGTGAGCACTACGAGTTCGGCACCATCCCGTGGGACGAGTTTTACCAGGTACTCAAAGGTAACGGCCCCTGCAACCGCGAACGCCTGGAAACACGCCGCGCGGCATATGACGACGGCGCCTGGGTGCGCGAAGCCGCCGTTGCCTACGCCCGCAAACAACAGCAACGCCACACCGCCGCTTGAGCGGCACGGGAGAACACCATGGCTGAATGGACCCTCTACGAAGTGTTCGTGCGCAGCAAGCATGGGCTCAACCACAAGCATGTGGGCAGCGTGCATGCCGCCGACGACCGCATGGCCATCGAGAACGCTCGCGAGCTGTACACCCGCCGCAGCGAAGGGGTGAGCCTGTGGGTGGTGCCCTCGGCGCTGATCACGGCGTCGTCCCCGGATGAAAAGGACCCCTTGTTCGCTCCGGCGGACGACAAGGTGTATCGCCACGCCAGCTTCTATGAGCTGCCCCCCGAAGTCGGCCATATGTGAGGCGCCGCCATGAACCCGTTGGACGACAAGATTCAATGGCTGCTGCGGCTGGGCGACAGCGCCCTTATCCACGGGCAGCGGCTGTGCGAATGGTGCGGCCACGCGCCAGCCATCGAAGAAGAACTGGCGCTGATGAACGTAGGGCTGGACCTGATCGGCCAGGCCCGCAACTGGTACGAACACGCCGTTGTGTTGCTCGCCGATGGGCGCAGCGCCGATGACCTGGCTTTTCGCCGCGACGATCGAGGCTTTCGCAACCTGTTGCTGGTGGAGCAGCCCAACGGCGATTACGCGGTGACCATGGCCCGGCAGTTCTTCTTTGACGCCTGGCACCACGCCGCCCTGAGCGGTATGGCCGCGAGCCGCGACGAGCACATCGCCGCGATTGCCGCCAAGGCGCTCAAGGAAGTGACCTACCACCTCCGGCGTTCGGCCGAGTGGGTGCAGCGCCTGGGCGACGGCACCGAGGTGAGCCATCAGCGCATGTGCGCGGCGGTGGAACGCTTGTGGCGGTTCACCTTCGAGCTGACCGAAGTGGACGACGCCCAGGCGCGGCTCGCCGCCAGCGGCATCATCGGCGACCCGGCCCGGCGTGCCGAGGCCTGGAACGCCACCGTGGCCTCGGTGTGCGAGAAGGCCACGGTGCCGCTGCCGCCACCTCCAGTGCCCAACTACCTGAGTGGGCGCAACGGCCTGCACACCGAGCACCTGGGGCCATTGCTGGCTGAAATGCAGTACCTGCAACGGGCGTATCCCGATGCGCGCTGGTGAGCTGATCGGCAGTGACCGCGGCGCCCGCGCAGGCGGGGCGGCGGACATCGCCCGGGCCTGGGCGGTGCTGGACGGCGTGATGGACCCGGAAGTGCCGGTGGTGAGCGTGGTGCAGCTGGGGATTGTGCGGGAGCTGTGCTGGGACGGCGGCCATGTGTGGGTGCTGATCACGCCCACCTATTCGGGCTGCCCGGCCACCGAAGTGATTGAGGCGGATATCCGTGCCGCGCTGGAAACGGCAGGGTTCGCGCTGCCACGGATCACCGCCCGGCTGGCGCCTGCCTGGACCACTGACTGGATCACCGAGCAAGGCCGCCAGGCGCTGTTGGCCTATGGCATCGCTCCGCCCAGCGGCAGCGCCAGCAAGCGCAGCCTCTTGGGGCCCGCACCGGTGATTGCCTGCCCTCATTGCGCCAGCGCCCACACCGAGCGGCTAAGCGAATTCGGTTCCACGGCCTGCAAGGCGCTGTACCGCTGCCTCGACTGCCGCGAACCCTTCGATTACTTCAAGTGCATTTGAGCGGCGCGAACGGAGAACAACCATGAGCAAGTTCCACAGCCTGCGGATACGTGAGGTTCGCCCGGAAACCCGCGATGCGGTGTCGATCGTATTCGACATTCCGCCTGAACTCACCGAGCAGTTTCGCTTCAGCCATGGCCAGCACGTGGTGGTGCGCGCCCAGGTAGAAGGCGAGCAGGTACTGCGTTCTTATTCCATTTGCAGCGGCGCCAACGACGGTGAACTGCGGGTAGCGGTGAAGCGCGTTACCGGCGGGCTGTTTTCCGTGCATGCCAACGAGGCCTTGAAATGCGGGCATACCCTTGAGGTGATGCCGCCTGCCGGGCATTTCGGCCAGCCGCTGGCCCCGTCCCGTCGCGGCCATTACCTGGCAGTGGCCGCCGGCAGCGGCATTACGCCCATTTTGTCGATCGTGAAAACCACGCTGGAAGGCGAGCCCTACAGCCGCGTAACGCTGCTGTACGGCAACCGGTCCAGTGGTTCAGCCATGTTTAGGGACGCGCTCGAGGACCTGAAAAATCGCTACCTGGATCGCTTGAACCTGATCTTCGTGTTCAGCCGCGAGCAACAGGACATCGACCTGTACAACGGCCGAATCGACGAAGGCAAATGCCGCCAGTTGTTCTCCCGCTGGCTGGACGTCGCGCATCTGGACGCGGCCTTTATCTGCGGCCCCCAGGCATTGACCGAAACAGTACGCGAGCAGCTCAAGGCCAATGGCATGGCGCCGGAGCGTATTCATTTCGAACTGTTCGCGGCGCAAGGGGATGCGCGCAAGCCTGAAGCCCGGCAGGCTCACGCCGCCCAGGCCAGCGCGGCTGAAACCAGCGAAGTGACGGTGATCAGCGATGGCCGGGCCGTAGCGTTCAGCATGCCGCGCAACCGCCAGAGCATTCTGGACGCTGGCAACGCGCAGGGTGCCGAACTGCCGTATTCGTGCCGCGCCGGCGTGTGCTCCACCTGCAAGTGCAAGGTGGTAAAGGGGGAAGTGGAAATGGACAGCAACTTTGCCCTGGAAGACTACGAAGTGGCCGCCGGTTATGTGCTGTCGTGCCAAAGCTTCCCGCTCTCGACCACCGTGGTGCTGGATTTCGACCAGCTGTAAACCTGCCCGCCTCTGGAGAAACAACAACAATGTCCCAGGCTCCCGTGTTGCAGAGCTTTATCGCCAACCGCTGGCTGGGCCAGCACGCCGCTCAGCTGCTGCGTAGCGCAGTGGACGGGCAGGCCGTGGCCTATACCCACGAAGAAACCCCCGACTTTGCCGAGGCTGTGCACTACGCGCGTGGCAAGGGCGGCGCGAGCCTGATGGCCCTGGATTTCCAGCAGCGCGCCGCGCGGTTGAAAGCCTTGGCGCTGTACCTCAACGAGCACAAGGAGCAGCTGTACGCCATTTCCCGCCATTGCGGCGCCACCCGCGCCGACAGCTGGGTGGACATCGAAGGTGGTACCGCCACCTTGTTCAGTTACGCGGGCGTAGGGGCACGGGAATTGCCCTCCGGCAACCTGATGCACGAAGGCCCGGCGATTCCCCTGGGCAAGCAGAACCGCTTTGCGGGTACGCACATCCTGGTGCCCCGGGGTGGCGTGGCCGTGCACATCAACGCGTTCAACTTCCCCATCTGGGGCATGCTGGAAAAGTTCGCGCCCACCTTCCTTGCGGGCATGCCGTGCATCGTCAAGCCGGCCACGGCTACCAGTTACCTGACCGAAGCCGCCGTGCGCCTGATGCACGCCTCCGGCCTGTTGCCCGAAGGTAGCCTGCAGTTGGTGATTGGCAGCACCGGCAACCTGCTGGACCTGCTCGACGGCCAGGACATCGTCACCTTCACCGGCTCGGCGGACACGGCTGCGCGGCTACGGGTGAACCCCAATCTGGTGCGCAACGCGGTGGCCTTCAATGCCGAAGCGGATTCGCTCAACTGCGCCATTCTGGCCCCGGACGTGACCCCCGATGACGAGGAGTTCGACCTGTTCGTGAAGGAGGTGGCCCGGGAAATGACCGCCAAGGCCGGGCAGAAGTGCACCGCGATCCGCCGGGCCATCGTGCCTGCGCGCCACCTGGACGCAGTGGCCGAGCGCCTGAGCCAGCGCCTTGCCCGGGTAGTGGTGGGCGACCCATCGCTGGAGGGGGTGAAGATGGGGGCGCTGGCGTCCCATGCGCAGCAGGCGGATGTGCGTGAGCGTGTGGCCCAATTGCTGGGCAGCAGCACGGTGCTGTTCGGCAATGGCCAAGGTTTCGAGCCGCAAGGGCAGGGCGCCAGCGAGGGCGCGTTCTTCCAGCCTACCTTGCTGCTCAGCCACGATCCCCATGCGCCTGGCGGTGCCCACGACATCGAAGCGTTTGGCCCGGTGAGCACGCTGATGGGTTACGGCGATATCGACGAAGCCGTCGCCTTGGCCGCCCGCGGCCAGGGCAGCCTGGTGGCTACCCTGGTGACCCGCAGCCCGGCCACCGCAGCGCGTGTGGTGCCCGCCATGGCTCGCCTGCATGGCCGGCTGCATATCCTCGACCGCGAAGCCGCGGAAGAATCCACCGGCCACGGCTCGCCCCTGCCCATGCTCAAGCACGGCGGCCCGGGGCGTGCCGGCGGTGGGGAAGAACTGGGAGGCCTGCGCGCCGTGAAGCACTACCTGCAACGTTCCGCCGTGCAGGGCTCGCCCAGCATGCTGATGGCGGTGACACAGGAGTACGTGCGTGGCGCAACGGTAATCGAAACCGAGGTGCACCCGTTCCGTCGCCATTTCGAAGACGTGCGCATCGGTGAATCACTGCTCACCCACCGGCGCACGATCACCGAGGCCGATATCGTCAATTTCGGCTGCCTGTCGGGGGATCACTTCTACATGCATTTCGACGAGCTGGCGGCAAGGGAGTCCCAGTTCGGGCAACGCATCGCCCACGGGTATTTCGTGCTCTCGGCCGCCGCCGGGCTGTTCGTCTCCCCCGCCCCTGGGCCAGTACTGGCCAACTACGGGCTGGATGCCCTGCGCTTCATCAACCCGGTACACATCGGCGACACCATCCAGGCGCGGCTCACCTGCAAACGCAAGATCGACCAAGGCAAGCAAAGCCCCAAAGGCGAGCCACAGGGCGTGGTCGCCTGGGACGTGGCCGTCACCAACCAGCATGGGGACATGGTCGCCAGCTACGACATCCTCACCCTAGTGCTCAAGCGCGGCGGGTGAGGCCCTGTTCGCCGGCTTTGCCGGCTCTCATGGAACGAGTTTGTTCTGGCCGAGACAGCGGACGCTTGTGGGAGCGGCGGGGCCAGCCACCCGGGGACAGCTCGCGAATGGTCATTTTTTCGCGAGCTGGCGCCCGCTTCCCACAGGATCTACAGGGTTTTGAGGCTATTGTAGGAGCAAGCGAAGCCGCAGGCGGAGCTCGCGAATATGGGCAGAAAACAGCTCAAGACAGTTGCTTCCCACAGATGAGCCAGCCCCTCAGGGTGTCAGAATGAACTTTGTGGGAGCTGGGCGGAGCCGCAGGCGGAGCTCGCGAATAAGGGCTTTGGCAAACTGCGCAAGACGGTTGGTTTCCACAGAGTTAGAGGCCTCCTACGATCAGGCCAAAGGCGGGCCGCGGAAGTGGTCCAGGCCTTCGATGGGCGCCAGTTTCACCGGTTGGCCGGTGCGGGCGCTTTCATAGATGGCTTCCATCAGTTTGTGATCCTGCACGCCTTCTTCTCCCGGCGTGTAGGGTTCGCGGCCGGTGAGTACGCAATCGGCCATGTGGTCGATTTCCTGGGCGAACTGGTCCTTGGGCTGGAGCGTCAGCTCGGCGTTGCGGGTGGCGTCGTTGTCGCGGTCGATGATGGACATCCGCTGGCCTTCGTAGAGAAACGCATTGGGCATGTCGATGGCCGCGCCTTCAAGGTTCAGGTGCTGGTGCTTGTCGTCCCTTGCGCCATAGCTGCTCAGGCAGTTGGCGACGGTGTGGGACGGAAAACGCAACGTGAACTGCACGGTTTCTTCCACTTCGGCGAACCGCGGATCGCCAGGCGGGGACCAGACACTGGCATACACTTCCACCGGCTCCTCGCCGGTGACGAAGCGTGCCGTATTCAGGCAGTACAGGCCAATGTCTACCAGCGAGCCGCCGCCGGCCATCTGCTTCTTGTGCCGCCATTGGCGGTCTCCATCTGCTGCCACGGTTTGCGTGTTGATGCCCTGATAGGCCACCAGCCGGCCGTATTGCTTGCTGCGCACCAGGGTCATGGCCCGGCGGTTGTAGGGCTCGTACTGAATGCGGTAGGCCACCATCAGCTTCACCCCGGCCTTGCGACAGGCGTCCACCATGGCCTGGCCATCTTTCGACGACACTGACATGGGTTTCTCGGTGAGCACATGCTTGCCCGCCTTCGCCGCCCGTTCACAGAATTCCCGGTGCATTGCATTGGGCAGCACGATGTACACCACCTTCACGTCCGGGTTGTCGCGGATGCGGTCGAAGTCTTCATAGCTGTAGCAGGCTTGAGGTTTGATCCCGTATTGCGCCGCCACTGTTTGCAACTTCTCCGGGGAGCCGGACACCAACGCCACCGGCCTGGCCTTGAGGGATTTGCCAAAGGCCGGAAGGATTTCCTCCAGCGCAAGGCGCCCCAGCCCCACGATAGCAAAACCCACCCGCTGGTCCGGCGGCAGGGGCTTGGGTGGCGGTGCCGAAGGTGTATCCGCCGGGCCGCGCCAGGCGGGGAACTTCACCGCGCCTTGTTCCACCTTGCCCGTATCGACCGGGGAGGGCGCGGCGAAGGTTTCGGCCATGGCCCGTGGCACCACGGCCGCCGCGGTGGCAGACACGGCGACAAGTTTGCAGAGGGTGCGGCGATTGAACGTGGGCGGGTTTTCGCTCATGTGAAGGTCTCGCTGGCGGGCACGTTGAAAAGTCGACCGCCCGGGCCAAGCGTTGGTTTCACGGATTTGCCCCCGAGCGAGTTATTGCCCCGGGCGGCACTGATACCCTTTGGCCTGCTCGCGCTTCACCTGGGCCTTGGCTTTTGCCTCGCACGCCTCCGGGTTTTGCTGGGCGTTCCATAGCACCGCGGTGGTTTTGTCGATCCGGTAAAGTGTGCGGCACACCGAGCGCGGCTGATTGCCGGGTTCCACCCAGATGGCCCGGGTATCACCGTGTTTCTCGCACAAGTAACGGGTGGCGCCAGCTGCGGTAGGCGGCAGCGCGTCGGGCTCTACAGCGGGCACGGCGGGCACGGCGGCCGCGATGGCTGGCGCGCGGCCGTGGGTCAATACCACCATGGGGTACAGCACACCGCTTTGCAGGCTGGCGGGTACATGCCAGCCGAGTGTCCAGCCCCGCTCCAGGGCAAGGCTACCGGCCGGGCGCGGCAAGGCAACGCTTTGATTGCCAGTGCCCCCGGCTTCGAGCATGCCCTCGTAGGAGGCCACCGGTTCCAGCCCAGCCACACCCTTGCCGGGCGTGCCTTGGCATTTCACCGTCGCGGACAGGCAATCGAGCCTGGCGCCCTCTTGCAACAGCACGGCTGCACCTGATTCGAAAAACAGTGACCGCACCGCCTGCTCATCTCCACCCGCAGCGGCAATGGCCAGCCCGCCAAGCGCCGCGGCGAGGCTGGTACGGCGTACAACCTGAGGCGAAACGCCGGCGCCTGTGGCGTCCTTTTGCGTGTCCCACAGCGCGGCGGCGCTGATCACGCCTACACGCAGGGCCTCCAGCGGAGTGGCGTTGGGTTGGTGATAAGCCCACCAGGCGGCATAAGCAGCCGCGCCTGGCGGCCCGCCGTAGACACTGCTGGCCAGTTGCGAGGTGGCATTGCCCAGTGTGAACGCACGGGCCACCCGATCGGCGCCGTTCTCCTTGCCCACTTCGCTGCCCACGCTGGCCTGCCACAGCGCCGTAAGGTCCCAATCCCCTGCGCCAGCACCACCGCGGCCGTTCATCCAGGCTTCGATGGCTGGCCGGGCAGTATCGCCTCCCACTGCGGCTTGGCCGTCGCCCGGAGGCAGTTGCACCGCAGCGGTGCGGATATCGTTCAAGGCCTGCTCGGCCACCGGCCCCCAACCGGGCTTCAGCATGCCATCAGCCAAGGCTAGCAAAGGTGCGAACAACAAGGGGGTGCACAGCGATAAGGTAAGGCGTGAGGTCATGGCAGGGCCGGGCTTGGAACGCTGAAGGGTGTCGTCGACCGCAGCCTGAAGACGTGATTGCCAACAGCTTAGCTCACATGCCCCGACCCGCAAGTTGCGGCCGGCCAGGTGCGGCCGGCCAGGTGCGGCCGGCCAGGTGCGGCCGGCCAGGTGCGCCCCGCATGCAGTAACCTTCAAACCTTGCGCAAGGCATCCCCGTGGTGCATCGCACTGTGGCCGGTCTTGTCACTCTTCACTTCGTATTGCGGATTGTCCTTCGAGGCAGGCCGGTGTTTGCCCATGAACTCCACGTCTTTCACATGCACCTTGGTGACCTTGCCATGGGTTTCTCCGGCCTGGGAGTTCCACGCCACGTTATCGCCTGCCTTGAAATGTGTGCTCATCGATTGCCCTCCAGGTGTGTGCTGTGCCCGTTACCTTATGGATGCGAGGGCGTAAGGAGAATTCCCTGAAAACCCGGCACGGCCTGACCGGCGCCGAGCTGTTCGTGGACGGCGGCCAGGCGCAGATCTGAACGTGCAGGGCCAAGCTGGCCTAGCCCGTTACCCGCGCCGAGGGCAGTTGCCCGGCGAAGGTGGCCGCCAGGCTGGCCAGCACCATCCGCCCCATGCGGGTTCGGGTTTGCACCGTAGCGCTGGCACGGTGAGGTTGCAGCACCACGTTCTCCTGCTCGAACAGCGTCGGCGGCACGTCGGGTTCGTCAACGAACACATCCAGCCCGGCACCGGCGATACGGCCTTCCACCAGCGCCGCCACCAGGTCGGGTTCGTTCACCAGCTTGCCGCGCGCGATGTTCACCAGATAGCCGCCTTTGCCCAGCGCGTCGAGCACGGCAGCATTGATGATGCCCTGAGCGTTATCCGCCGCAGCGGCCACGATCAGTGCGTCGCTTTCCCGCGCCAGCTCGATCAAGCTGGGCACAAAGGTATAGGGCACGTCGTCCATGGCCTTCAGGTCGGTGTAGCGGATCGGGCAACCGAAGGCGCTGGCCCTTGTAGCCACCGCACGGCCTACCCGGCCCAGGCCCACAATGCCTATGCGCATGCCGCTGAACTGCCGGGCCAACGGCAGCGGCGCCAAGGGTGTTGGGCTGGTTTTCCACAGGCCGGCGCGCACATAGCGGTCACCCGTGCACAGCCCACGGCAGGCGGCGATCAACAAGCCGATGGCCAGGTCGGCCACGTCTTCGGTGAGCGCGCCCACGGTCGCGGTCACATGAATGCCACGGTCCCGGGCATAGGCCAGGTCCACCGCATCGGTGCCAACCCCATTCACTGCGATCACTTCAAGCTTTGGCAGTTGCTCCATCACTTCACGGGTGATCCCGGTATGGCCGCCGGTGACCACGCCGCGGATGTTGGCGCCGTGCTGGCGGAGGAATTCAGCTTTGTCCGCCTGCTCGTAATAGCGGTGAACGGTGTAGTGGGCGTTCAGCTCTTCGAGGATTTCAGGAATCAGGATGGCGCTCAGTTGCAGCACTTCAGGTTTCATCGGGTGTTCTCCTCACGCGGCTGGCTCAGCCGCGGCCCACGAAAGGCATGTTGGTGGCCATCACGGTCATGTTCAGCACGTTGGCGCTCAGGGGCAGCCCGGCGATATAGCGGACTGCGTCGGCCACATGGCTCACGTCTACCATCGGTTCCACGGCGATCTGGCCGTTGGCCTGGCGCACGCCTTTGGTCATGCGCACCGACAGCTCGGTAAGGGCGTTGCCGATGTCGATCTGGCTGCAGGCGATGTTGTACTCGCGGCCATCCAGCGCCAGCGCCTTGGTCAGCCCCAGCACTGCGTGTTTGCTGGCGGTATAAGGCGCGGTGAAGGGGCGGGGCGTATGTGCGGAAATGGAACCGTTATTGATGATCCGGCCACCCTGCGGTTGCTGCCGGCGCATCAGCCCGAACGCGGCGCGGGCGCACAGGAACACGCCGGTCACGTTGGTATCGATCACGTTCAGCCATTGCGACACGTCCAGTTCATCCACCGGCACGGCCGGTGCGTTGATGCCGGCGTTGTTGAACGCCACATCGAGCCGGCCGTATACCTCCTCGATGGTGGCGAACAGCGCGTCGACGCTGGCCGGGTCGCGCACATCGGTGGGCACTGCCAGCGCCTGCTGGCCCTGGGCCTGGGCTTCGGCGACCAGTGCCTGCAGAGGCTCAGGGCGGCGGCCAGCGGCGACTACGGTAAAGCCGTCCGCCAGCAGGCCCAGCGCGACGGAGCGGCCGATACCACTGCCGGCACCGGTCACCAGGGCCACTTTCACAGGGGCGTTGGTTGTCATTGTGTGTGCTCCTTGTGTGAGAAAACGGGGTGTGAAAAACAGGTCAGGGGCGCGGGCCAACGCGCATTTCCAGGGAACCGATGCCGTCGATGGCGGCATTGACCACGTCCCCCGGTTGCAGGGCCGCGACCCCTGTCGGGGTGCCGGTCATGATCAGGTCACCCGGCTGCAAGGTAATGTAGGCCGACAGCTGACTGATCACATCCGCCACGGGCCAGATCTGCCGCGAAAGGTCCGAGCGCTGGCGCTCCTGGCCGTTCACGCTCAGCCAGATTGCTCCCGCTTGTGGGTGGCCGATGCGCTGCGCCGGTACCAGGGCGGTGACCGGTGCGGCGCCGTCGAAGGCTTTTGCCGCCTCCCAGGGCTGGCCCACGGCCTTGGCGGCCATTTGCAGGTCGCGGCGGGTAAGGTCCAGCCCGGCGGCATAGCCCCACACGTGCCCCAGCGCGTGTGCCGGGTCGATGTTCGAACCGCCCTTGCCGATGGCTACTACCAGCTCGATTTCGTGGCAGAACTCTCCGGTAAGGGGCGGGTAAGGGATTTCACCCGTGGCGTCGATCACGGCACTGGCGGGCTTCATGAAGTACAGGGGCTTTTCCCTCGATGCACCGGATACCTCATCCCAGGAATAGTTGCGCCCCAGGCAAAATACCCGGGCCACGGGAAAGCGCAGCTCGCTGTCGCGAACCGGCAGCGTGGTCACAGGTATTGCCTCGAAAGCCAGTGCAGCCATGGTGTTGTTCCTTGTGATCGCGGTTGGGCAGGGCCCATCCTACGGCGGCAGAGCGGGGGAGAGTTGGACAAAGCGGCGTTGCGACTGGACGAAACCGGGCAATGCGCGCCGGGTAAAAAAGGGGCCCCGCGCGGGCGGCCCCAAGGGTGGATGCGCTGTTACCGGGCTTGTAACTCGATGCGGTGCAGGCGCCCCAGCAGGAAGGAATACGACAGCGTGCCGATGGCGGCCACCGCGCCGATGAACCAGAAGGCATAGGCGAACTGGTGGGTGGTTTGCACGATGGCGCCGATCACGATGGGTGTGACAATACCGCCGATGTTCGCGGCCAGGCTGGTGACCCCACCGGTAAGCCCGATCAGCTCCTTGGGCGCTACTTCCGACACCGCCGCCCAGGAGGACGACGCAATACCCTGAGCGAAAAACGCACAGGTGAGCACCGCGATGCACACCACGTTGGAATCTGTGAAGTTGACCAGCACGATGGACATCCCCAGCGCGGAGCCCACCACCAGCGGCAGCTTGCGAGCGAACGACAGCGAGTGGCCGCGGCGGATCAGCAGGTCCGAGATGATCCCCGCCAACAGAATGCCCACCGTGGCGCCAATGAACGGCAGCACGGCGAAGATCCCCACCTTGATGGTGCTCATTTGCCGTTCTTCCATCAGGTAAGTGGGGAACCAGGTGAGGAAGAAGTACAGCGCCGAGGTGCTGGCGAACTTGCCAATGCAGATGGCCCACACCTGGCGGTAGCGGAACAGCTCCGTCACCTGGCGCCAGTTGAAGCGCGTACGCTGCTGGCTGCTTTTCACCAGGCCGCCGCCGTCCTCGATGTATTGCAGTTCTTCCTTGCTGACCTTCTTGCAGTTGAGCGGGTCGCGGTACACGAACAGCCACACCACACCGAACACAATGCCCACGATGCCCGTGCTATAGAACACATGGCGCCAATCGTAGGTGGTGGCGATCCACAACAGGGCGCCTGTGAACAGCGCGGTGCCCAGGTACTGACCGCACACGTAAATGCTGCTGGCCATGCCCCGTTCACGGGCAGGGAACCACACCGTCACCGCGCGGCTGTTGGCCGGGAAGGCCGGCGCTTCCATTGCGCCCACGGCCAGGCGCAGGCCGAATAGCGAGGCAAAGCCGCCCACCAGGCCCTGGCACACGGTAGCGGCCGACCAGGTGATAAGCGAGGCGCCATAGGTGACCCGCGAGCCGAAGCGGTCGGCAATGAAACCAGCCGGCACCAGCGCGAAGGCGTAGGTCCAGGCGAAAGCCGAGAAAATCAGGCCCATCTGGATCTTGTCCAGGCCCAGGTCCTTGGCCATGAACGGCGCGGCAATGGAGATGTTTACCCGGTCTACATAGTTGATGATGGTGGCGATCAACAGCAGGCTGAGCATGAACCATCGCCTGCGAGTGGGAAGGGCGCCGGCTCGGCTGGCCGGGCGTGCCGACGTGGTGGCGCCTGTGGCGGCAGTCGCGCTGTCGGGGCCGGGGGGAGGGGCGAACGCAGCGCCGCGCGGTGTATTGAGCATGGGCGAACACCTTCTAATTATTGTTGATAGATGTTGGTGGTGCAGGTTTCAGGTTATCGTACAACTCACGCGGGTCAACGCCGATTGGGGCTAAAACCAGGCCCGTTGGTGCAGGTGGATAAATAAGTGCAAGAAATCCCGGCGGTGCGATTTGTCTGCTTCGCAAGGGGTTAAGCGATAGGATGCTTGCGCCAGAGCGGTTTAATAACGTGCGGCTTATTAGCGGTTTTTGGACTTCGCTGTTTGCCCGCCAATGCTCACATCTTTTCTCGAAGTCCAGTTGTCCTACATGTTGGGGCAGGGCGCGTCTGACACGGTCGCAGAACAGGAGTAACGATGCCGCCACCTTCTACCCGTGTGCCTACGTTCGGTATGCAACAGCGCAGCGAGCGCCCGGATTTCTATATCCGCGAGAAAACTGCGCAAAACGCCGAAGCGACTGCGCACCGTCACGAATATTTTCAGATCTAGATCAACCTGGGCGGGGACACGGTGCACTACGTCAGCAATGTGGAACGGCCGTTTCCACAGCATGCGGTGGCGTTCATCCTGCCGCACCGGGTTCATCTGATCCCGCCTCCGAAGGGCGGGCGGTTCGTGTTGATCAATTTCGATCAGAATTTTTTACTGCCGCATTTGCAGTGTTCACCCCTGGACCTGGAAGACGTATCGATCCAGCAAGCGCCGGAACTCACACCGTTCCGCTTCCAGGCCCAGGTGGATTTCGTGCTTGACGGTGAGCCGCTGGCCCAGGTGCTCGCCCTGCTCGAGCAGATGCGCCAGCTCGACGGGAACCGCGAATTCGGCACCCGCGAACAGCTCAAGGGGTGCTTGCTGCAACTGATCGGCATTGTGTGTCGCCGTTACGCCCAGCCCCTCACGGCCCTGGCCGCCAGCAATGCGGCCCAACGCAGCCGCCGCGACGCCTTGGCGCGAATGACTGACTACGTGCGCAAACACCTGACCGACCCCGACCTGGACCTGAAAACGGTAGCGGCCGCCACCTACCTCTCGCCCAATTACCTCACTCACTGGCTGCGCAAGGAAACCGGCAAGACCTTCAGCGAACTGGTGCTCGAGCGGCGCATGCACTTGGCGCGCAACCTGCTGCTCAACAGCACCCGCCCGGTGGGGGAAATCGCCACCCTCTGCGGCTTCGCTGACGAAGCCTACTTCTCCCGCCGTTTCCGCCAGGCCCACGGCCTGCCGCCAGGGCAGTTCCGCCGGCGGGACGCGGGGGTGTAGAAGCGGGCGGGCCACGCCTCACCGCAGCGTCAGCCCGCCATCCACGGTCAGCACTTCCCCGGTGGTAAACGAGGAGGCATCGCTGGCCAGGTAGACCACCGCGCCGGCCAGTTCATCCACGCTGCCAATGCGGTTCTGTACGGCGCCTTTGGCCCAGTGCTCGCTGACCACGTCCGGGTGCTCGCGCAGTACCTCTTCGGTCAGTTCGGTCATGATGTAGCCCGGCGCCAGGGCGTTTACGCGGATGTTGTGCTCGGCCCATTCCACCGCCAGGCACTTGGTGAGCATATGCACGCCTGCCTTGGAGACGTTGTAGGCCGCGTGGCGAAACGGCCAGTTGACGATCCGCCCGGACATGGACCCGATATTGATGATCGAGCCGCTGCGCTGGTGGATCATGTGCTTGCCCACTTCCCGAGACACCAGGAACACACCGTCCAGGTTGACCGCCATGGTCTGGCGCCAGGTGTCGAGGGTGCAGGCCTCAGCGTGGGCGGGAAGTACGATGCCAGCGTTGTTGACCAGGATGTCGATGCGCGCCCAGCGGGTGATCACGGCCTCGACCATGCGCGCGACGTCTGCTTCCACGGCCACATCCGCCTGTATCGCGAAGCTGTCCACGCCTTGGTCGCGCAACTCGGTGGCCAGGCGTTCGGCGCGGTCCAGCGAGGAGCGCACCACTATCGCAACGTCTGCCCCCTGGGCCGCCAGGGCTTGCGCCAGCCCTTTGCCGATCCCGCGGGAACCGCCCGTCACGATGGCTTTGCGGCCTTTGAGGTTGAAGAGGTTGGCGTAGTCTTTTTGTTGTTGTCCGCTCATGTGCGTTCTGCCTTGGGAATGGGTTAAATGTGCGCGGTTGCCACCTCTTGCGGGATCGAGACGCTCATGCCCCAGTCGCGCAGCAGCTTTTCGCCAGTGCGCAGCGCCTGGGCGACGATGGTCAGCGAGGGATTGAGCGCGGTGGAAGACGGCAGGAAGGACGCATCTACCACGTAGAGGTTTTCGACGTCCCAGACCTTGCAGTACGGGTCCAGCACGGACGTAGCCGGGTCATTGCCAAATCGTGCCGTGCCGCATTGATGCATCGCCACTTTCACGTCCATCTTGTTGGTGATGATCAGCGGATACCCCAGCGCCCGCATGTGCCGGGTCCACACGTCCACCAGCTCCTGATGCGCCTTGAGGTTGTTGGCGGTGTAGCTCACGCGGATCTTGCCGTCTTCATCCACCGTGATGCGATTATCCGGGTCGGGCAGGTCTTCGGACATGATCCACCAGTCCACGCTGCGCTCGGAGAACAACCCCATCATCCATTCAGGCGCCCATTTGGCGTTGGCGGTAAGCATGCCGGACTGGAGTTTGCCCAGGCCCTGCACGTTGCCGAGGGGGTAGGGTTTTTCTGTGTTGGCGAGGTAATAGTCATTGATGGCCATGGACTTTTGAAACACCACGCGGTTCTTCTTGAATGGCGAAATCGCCATCATCGCGGTGTTGTTATGGGCCATGTAGTTACGGCCCAGCTGGTCGGACAGGTTATTGCCCAAACCGCGAGGGTGCATCGCGTTGGCCGAGCGCAGCAGCAAGGCAGCGGAGTTGATCGCGCCAGCAGCACTCACGAACAGCTCCGCGCTGAGCGTGCGCGCCATGCCCTCATGCTGGATGTCCACCCCCGTCACGCGCTGGCCGCTGGGGTCGGTGACCAGCCGTTGCACATAGGTGTCGGTGATCAATTGCACATCGCCCTTGGCCAGTGCCGGGTCTACCAGGCGCACCTCGGCGTCGCCCTTGGCGCCCAGCTTGCAGGCGAAGCCGTCGCAGGTCGCACAGCGGATACACGCGCCGCCGGGGTGATAGTCGATAGCGATGGGCAGCGGGAACGGGTGCAAGCCGCGGGCGCGCAGCTTTTTGTCGAAGGCCTGGATTTCTGGCTCGTGGCCGATGGCCGCGTGCGGCATGGGCCCAGAGCGCGGCGGTTCGCAGGGGTCCATGCGGGCGGTGCCGTGGGTGCCCAAAAGGCGTTCGGCCTGGTCATAAAAAGGCGCGAATTCGTTGTAGCTCACCGGCCAGGCCGGCGCGATGCCGCCTTCGTGTTGCAGCGTTTCAAAGTCCTGAGCGCGAAAGCGCAGGGTTGCCGCGCCGAAGAACTTGCTGTTACCGCCTACGTAGTAATAGGTGCCGGGGTTGAACAGCTTGCCGTCCTTGTCCCGCCATTGCTCCTTTGCCGCGTATTTGCGCTTGTGGAATACCGCGTCCACGCTCCAGTTATCGTCCTCGCGAGGCAACCTTGGGCCGCGCTCGATCATCAGGATGCGCTTGCCGTGACCGGCAAGAATGTTGGCCAGCGCACCACCGCCCACGCCTGCGCCGATGATGATGACGTCGTAATGGTCCTGGATTGTTGTCATTGTTATTTCCTCCGTCAGGCGGTTGCGCTCTGCGTCGCATGTGGGGTGTTACATGATCGCGCCTACCTGCCACGGCACGAACTCGTTGTCGCCATAGCCGAACAGTTCACTGGCGGTGTGTTCGCCAGACGCTGTCGCCAGGATGGTTCTAAAGATGCGTTCCCCCACTTGCTCGATGCTTTCTTCGCCGGTCACGATGGTGCCGCAGTTGATGTCCATGTCCTCCTGCATTCGTTCGTACATGGAGGTGTTGGTGGCCAGCTTCAGCGAAGGGGCGGGCTTGAATCCGGACACCGAGCCGCGCCCGGTGGTGAAGCAGATCATGTTGCAGCCGCCGGCAACCTGCCCGGTCACGGCCACCGGGTCGTAGCCAGGGGTATCCATGAACACAAAGCCGGGCTGGTCGATACGTTCGGCGTATTCGTACACGGCATTGAGGCGTGTGGTTCCGCCTTTGGCCACCGCGCCGAGGGATTTCTCCAGGATGGTGGTCAGCCCGCCCGCCTTGTTGCCGTGGGAGGGGTTATTGTTCAGCTCCGCCTTGCTGCGGGCCGCGTAGTCGCGCCACCACTCGATGCGCGCGAGCAGTTTGTCGGCAACGGCCGGAGAGGCGGCGCGGCGAGTGAGCAAGTGCTCGGCGCCGTAGATTTCCGGCGTTTCCGACAGGCATGCGGTGCCGCCATTGCGGATCAACAGGTCGGCGGCATAGCCCAGCGCGGGGTTGGCGGAAATACCTGAATAGCCATCCGAGCCGCCGCACTCCAACGCCAGGCGCAACAGGCTGGCCGGTTGCGGTGTGCGGTGTATGTCATTCACCGCCGGCAGCATGGCGGTGAGCGCTGCGATGCCTTCTTCGATGGTTTTACGGGTGCCGCCGCTGTTCTGGATGGTCATGGTGCGCAACGTCGGGCCTTCCTCCAGGCCGTGAGCCTCGAGAATCGCCGGGATCTGGTTGGTTTCGCAGCCCAGCCCGATCATCAACACGCCACCTACATTGGGGTGGGTGGCGTAACCGGCCATGGTGCGGGTGAGGTACAGGTAGCCCTCGGTTTGCGTGTTGATCGCGCAGCCGCCGGCGTGGGTGAGTGCAATCACGCCGTCCACGTTGGCGAAGGCATCCAGTGGCCCCGGGCGGGTGAAGTGCGCGGCCACGGCCTTGGCCACGGTGGCCGAGCAATTAACCGAGGAAAGGATCGCGATGTAGTTGCGGGTGCCGGCCTGGCCATTGGGGCGCCCGTAGCCCATGAAGGTGGCGCGCTCGGCCGGGGCGATCAGGTCGGGCTCGCGGGCATCCACGCAGAATTCGTGCGTGAGCACCACTTCACCGATGGCCAGGTTCTGCGTGTGCACATGTTCGCCCAGTGCGATGTTGCGGGTCGCATAGCCGATGATCTGGCCGTATTTGATGACTGCGTCGCCCTCGGTGATGGCCCGAATGGCGACCTTGTGGCCCTGGGTGATGCGCTCGCGGGGGCTGGCGCCACCCAGTTCTTCCAGCGGCACCGGATCCAGCGAAAACCGGGCGATCGCGACGTTATCGTCGGGGTTCAGCCGGATCAGCGGGGATTTCCCAACAATGGCTTTCATATGAGCTCTCGTTTTGTTTTAGGGACATCGTCTTGGAACAGGCTGATTTTCTCCTCGTACATGCCGGCCATGACCGCGAAGGAGGAATCCAGATGAATCCGCATCGCCAGTTCTGCCTGATCCGGGCTGTGGTTCTTCAGCGCGTGATAAATGGCTTCGTGCTGGTCGGTGACCATCGCCAGGTGCCCCGGCACCGGGGCGCTCAACTGGCGCATGCGGTCCAGGTGCACCTTGGCCAGCGCAATGAATTTGCCGATGCGCGGGTAGCCGCTGCTGCTGGCGATTGCATTATGAAAAGCGTCGTCCACATCGATGTACTGGTTGAGCGTATTGCGCTCCAGGATCACCCGCATGTCATCGATGATCAGTTTCAAATCGACGATGCCCTGATCGGTGATCTGCCGGGCGGCGCTGCGCGCGCTTTCGATTTCCAGTGCCCGGCGAATGATGAAACCCTCCTGCGCCACCTTGAACGAGATGCGGCTTACGTACGTGCCCGAGTGCGGGAATATCTCCACCAAGTCCTCGTCGGCCAGCCGCTGCAGCGCTTCGCGAAGCGGCGTGCGAGACACGTTGAAGCTCTCGCACAGGTCCTTCTCGGAGATCACCGCACCCGGCGGCATGTCCAGATGAACAATGGCCTGGCGCAGGGAAAGATATATCTGTTCAGCCTTTGGAATTCGTCTGCCATTCATGCGATTTACCGTTAATTCTTTATAAATCAGGCATTTATATAATTATTGCAATTTACGTTGACACGTGATTGGTGGTCTGTCTCTAATAACTCATATATTAGTTGGCGGCACAAGGGATATTTACAGCGCTCTTCGACCCGCGACAACCCATCCCCATGGGCCATAACGAAAACAAGAACGAGGCCGGGCACGCTCCGCGCTCAGTACCGCGGAAGGCGTAGATGGCCCTGATGAGGGAGTCCGCCGTATGCCAACGATCAACTACGTCACCCGTATCGAATTCGACGAAGGCGCTATCAATCGCCTGCCCGCACTATTGGCGGAGCTGGGTGGCAAGCGCCCGTTGATCGCGACCGATCGTGGGCTGGTCGCCACTGGCCTGGTTGCCAAGGTGCTGGCGTTGTTTACCGAGCCGCCGGCGGTGTTCGACGGCACCCCGCCCAACCCCACCGAAGAAGCCGTGACCGCCGCCTATGCGATGTATCGCGAAGGCGATTGCGACAGCGTGATCGGCTTGGGCGGCGGCTCTTCCATCGACCTGGCCAAGGCCGTGCGCTTACTGTCTGGCCACTCTGGCCCGCTGGACCAATACACCGCAGTAGCGGGCGGCGTGGGGCGGATCCACGGGCGGATTTGCCCATTGATCGCCATTCCCACCACGGCCGGCACGGGTTCGGAAGTGGGCCGGGCAGCGGTGATCGTGACCGCCGAGGGGCGCAAGCTGGGGATACTCAGCGCGCACATGCTGCCCAGCATTGCGTTGTGCGACCCGGAGCTCACCTACGGCCTGCCGCCCTTGCTCACTGCCGCAACTGGCATGGACGCGCTGGCTCACTGCCTGGAAACCTACATGGCGCCGTCCATCAATCCGCCCGCCGAGGCCATTGCGCTGGACGGCCTGCGCCGTGGCTTCCCGGCCATTCGCGAGGCAGTGGCCGACGGCGGCAACAAGCAGGCGCGTTGGAACATGATGATGGCGGCGCTCGAAGGCGCCATGGCCTTCCAGAAAGGCTTGGGCGCCGTGCATGCCTTGACCCACCCATTGGGCGCGATCCGCGAACCCAACCTGCACCATGGCACGCTCAATGCCGTGCTGCTGCCTGCGGTGCTGCGTTTCAACCGGCCCGCCATAGGTCCCAAATGGGACGTGCTGGCGGGCATTCTCGGCGGCGCGCCAGATGAAGTGATTGCCCGACTGAACCGGGATATCGGCCTGCCGGCGGGCCTGGAGGCCATGGGGGTGACGGAGGAAATGATGCGCAAGATCGCAGGCGAGGCCCTCAAGGATCACTGCCATGCCACCAACCCGCGCCTGGCGACCGAGGCGCAATACCTGGAAATACTGCGCGAGTCGCGCTGAGTTCGAACAGCGTTGGAACGGGCCGTGCCGGCCCGGCCAGATAACAAGAAGAGGGCTGCGTGATGTCTGTGAGTGATGACGAAAAACAAAAACAAGATGTTTTCCTGGCAAACCTCAAGCTCAGCCGTCGTGGGGTGTTGGGCGCTGGCGCGTTGCTGGCGGTGGCCGCGGCACTGGGCCGCCCGGGTATGGCGTTCGGCAAGGACATGCGCTTTTGCGCATCCCTGGGCTGGACGGTGTGGGAGTCCGGGCGGCACATTGTCACCGGCTACAAGGATGCGATCGCGCTGTTGGGCGGTACGCTGACCATTGCCGATGCCAACTACGACATCAAGAAGCAGGCGGACCAGATCGCTGCGTTCGTGGCCTCCAAGCCCGACGCGATCTTTATCACCCCTGCTGACGCCGCCGCGATTTCCCCGGCGGTGCAAGCGGCAGTGGCGTCGGGCATCCCGATCTTCTGCGGCGACAGTTATGTGCCCAACACCACAGTGACGTCCACGGCCATGTCCAACAACTTCGGGCTGGGCGCCTATACCGCGGACTACATCGTCAAACGGCTGAACGGCAAGGGTAACGTTGCCATCGTGAGCCTGCCGTCCAACGAGTCCTGGGACCAGCGCACGCTAGGGGCCAAGTCGGTGTTCATCCGTAGCCCCGACATCAAGGTGGTTTCGGAGATCGCCTTTGCCCTGGGTGGCTCTACCACCCCGCGGCAGGTGGTGGATAACATCCTCACCGCCAACCCCGACCTGGACGCTATCTGGTGCGCGTGGGATGGCGCGGCCTCGGAAGGCACCCTGGCGATCCGCGCCGCCGGGCGCAAGGTGTTCATCACCGGCATTGACGGCGGCCGCCAATCCTTCGAGTACATCAAGGCCGGCTCGCCCTTCGCGCTGACCGTGGCGCAGAGTTTCTATGAAATGGCCTATATGAATGCGTTCTATGCCCACGAGGTGATTGCCGGGCGCCCGGCGCCGCGCTTCGTGATCACGCCCAGTTACGCCGTTACCCAGGACAGCCTCAAGGACCTGGCGACGCTCCCGGACGACTACGACAAGCCAGGCGAAGCACAGAAGGTCGGCTGGCAGCGCGTTCTGTAGGGGGCCGCAGCAGCGCAGTGTGCTGTTGGGCGTCTGCGTACGGCTCGATAACAATAATGAACAGGCGCGCAGGTAAGAACATGGCGACCGTATTGAACATGCGCAAGATCGAAAAGCGCTTCGGTGTTGTGAAGGCGCTGGACGCCGTCGACTTTGCGCTGGAGGCGGGTGAAATTCACGCGCTGCTGGGCGTGAACGGCGCGGGCAAGTCAACCCTGATCAAGATCCTCTCCGGGGTTTACTCGAAGGATGCCGGGGTTATCGAGATTGCCGGCGAGCCCGTTGACCTGGGCAGCCCCGCGGCCGCCATTGCCTGCGGCATTGCGTCGGTGCAACAGCATCCGGAACTGGTGGATGACTTCACCGGCGTGCAGAACATCTTCCTCGGCGAAGAGGCCCACCGCCCCAGCCTGTTTGGCCGCATCGACCGCAAGGCATTGCGCGGCGCTGCACAAAAGCTGCTCAAGCGCTTCCCGATTGAAGTGGACCTGGACCAGCGCGTAGGGGAGATGGCGGCGGTGGACCGGGAGATCATCGCGATCCTTCATGCCCTGCGCCGGGACGACATCCGCATCCTGATTCTCGATGAGCCCACCTCAACCCTCACAGAGCGGGAAAAGGCCTCGTTGTTCCAGCTGATGCGCACCCTTCAAGCCACCGGCATTGCGATTATCTACATCACCCACCGCCTGGAAGAAGTGTTCCAGATCGCCGACCGCTTCACGGTATTCCGGGGCGGGCGCAATGTGGGCACCCATGCCGTGGCCGATGTGGAGCGCCTGGGTGTGTCCATACCCGAGCTGATGCTCGATGAAAAACCCGGGGACATTTACCCCGAGCGCACGGGCCGCAGCGACGGCAAGGTTTTGCTGCACGTTGAGGGGCTGAGCAAGCGCAGCCACTTCAATAACGTCAGTTTCGAGGTGCGCGAAGGCGAAATCGTCGGGATTTTCGGGTTGATCGGCTCGGGCGCGGACGAACTCTCCAAAGCGCTGTTCGGGGTCATTCGCCCCGACGCGGGGCACATGACCCTTGCCGGGCAAGCCGTGCAATTGAAGGGCCCTCATGACGCCTTGAACCGGGGCATGTTCCTGGTGCCGGGCGACCGCCGCACCGAAGGCTTGACCATGACCGAAGACGTCACCTTCAACACCACCCTGGCGCACCTGGATAAGGCGTCTTCGCTGGGCGGGCTGCTGCGCTTTGGCAAAAACCGCAAGCACGCCTGCGACCTTGCCGAAAAAGTTGGCTTGCAGCCTATGAAGCTGGACCGCCCTGTCAGTGCCTTCAGCGGCGGCAACCAGCAAAAGGTGGTGATTGCCAAGGGGCTGTTTCGCAGCGCCCAGGTGTACATCTTCGTGGAGCCTACGGTTGGCGTGGATATCGGCGCTCGCGCCAAGCTTTACGCGCTGATGCGCGAGCTGAGCGAGAAGGCCGCAGTGCTGGTTATTTCCTCCGATTGCGATGAGGTCCATGGCGTCGCGGATCGCACCCTGGCCCTGTACCGGGGCAACCCCGTTTCTCTCCCGGCGTTCGCAGCCAGTCGGGACCAGTTGATGGCCGCCGGTATCATGGGGAGTCGCGCATCATGAAAAATCTGCTCAATCGCTCACCGGTCTTTTTCCGCTGCCTGGCGTTCGTGATTCTGCTGGCTGCGGTCGGCGGGGCGTTCACCTGGTTCGTGCCCGCTTACATCAGCAGTGGCAACCTGCATGCGCTGCTGCGGCATATGTCCGTGCAGGGGCTTGCGGCCCTTGGGCTGACGTTCGTGATTGTGGTGCGCCATTTTGACTTGTCGTTCCCGGGTGTGGCGTCGCTGGGCGCAATGACCATGGGCTACCTCATTGCCGGTGGGCACGGGCTGGCGTTTTCCATTGCCGGTGGTGTGGGCGTGGGGTTCATGGTGGGCGTGATCAATGGCCTGGCGGTGTCGCGGTTCCGGTTGCCCGATATCGTCACCACCATCGCCACGGGCGGGGTGGCCCTGGGTTTGTCCTACCTCTACAGCAACGGCAGTTCGATCTCGGAAAACTTCTTCATGTCCGGGATTCTCGACCTCAACGATTCCAGGTTGCTGGGCCTGGACATGCCCGTGTTCATCCTGTTTGCCGCCGCGATCGTCGCCGCCATCGTGCTGCATGCCTCGCGGTTCGGCCGCTCGTTCTACGCCACGGGGCAGAACCCATTGTCGGCGCATTTCTCTGGCGTACGCACCCGCCGCTATGTGCTGGCGGCGTTTGCGATTTGTAGCGCCTTCGCTTGCACGGCCATTGTGTTGCTGGTGGCCTCGTCCGGGGCGGCCAACGTGAGCGCCGGCAACCAGTTGTTGATGCCGGCCTTCGCGGCGGTGTACCTGGGCGCGGCGCTGTTTGGCCGGCCCTCGGTTCCAGCGACCCTGGCGGGCACTTTACTGATGTCGGCAATGCTCAATGGCTTCACCCTGATGGCTATCCCATATTTCTACAGCGACGCCATCGTCAGCACCGTGCTGATTGGCGCCATCGCAGCCTTCGATCCCAAGGTCACAGCCATGCTGCGCGGAGTGATCGGCGGATCGAACACTTCGCGGGGAGCGGTACGCGCATGACAGTCATGGCCCAACCCTTGAAAACCCAACGCCAGCGCGTGGACCTGCGCAGGTCGCTGGTTGGCTACGGGCTGTTCGTATTGCTCGCCGCCACGCTCTTAACCTTCGCCTGGCTGCGGCCAAGTTTTGCCAGCGAAGGGAACATCACCGACATGCTGCGCTCGGCGAGCATCGGCGCGATCATGTTCCTGGGGGTGACCTGGATCATCGCCGCAGGCGAAATCGACGTGAGCTTCATGTCAGTGGCGGCATTGGCGAACATGCTGGTGGCCGGGCTGGTGAAAGCGGGTTTCGGTTGGCCGGAAGCCGTGGCGCTGGGCATTGGCGCGGGTGTGGTGTTTGGCCTGATCAACGGGGCGCTGGTGGCGATGCTGCGGTTGCCGGCCCTGGTGATTACCATCGCCACGGGCGGGCTGGCCGGTTCGATCGCCGCGGCCATCGGCCTGGGTACCTCGATTTCCCTTTCCAATACTGGCTTCGTTGGCGCCCTGGTGAACGCCAACCTTGGCATGGTGCCGCTGTTGGCGATTATTGTGCTGGTGCTGTACGGGCTGGCCTACTACGTTCAGGAACACCTTACCTTCGGCCATTACCTCTATGCCATGGAGCAGAACCGCGCTGCCGTGATCGAGGCGGGCGTGCCGGCCAATCGCATTCTGTTCCTGCTGTATATCCTCTCCGGCGTGCTCTCGGCGGTGGCCGGTATTCTGCTGGCGGCCAACCTGTCTTCCGGCCAGCCCTATATTGGCGCCTCGTACTTTCTGGATGGCCTGACCGCCGTGCTGTTGGGCGGCATGGCCTTGAAGCTGGGCAAACCGAATGTGATCGGTACCCTCACCGCCGTGCTGCTGTTGACTGCGCTGCTCAGCGGTTCGGCGCTGCTGGGCTGGACTGACTCCCAACGCCAGATCGTGCGGGGTTTGATCCTGCTGGTGGGCGTTGCCATCGTGGTGCGGGCACGGCGCAAGAATAGGGCCGAGCTTTGACCGACCAACAATAAGGAAACCCTATGACCAGCCAGAACAAAGCCAATCGGCTACGGCCCGTTGGCAGTACCGG
This sequence comes from Pseudomonas sp. 3MAES_34.3B, assembly GCF_058145875.1. Classification (NCBI taxonomy): domain Bacteria; kingdom Pseudomonadati; phylum Pseudomonadota; class Gammaproteobacteria; order Pseudomonadales; family Pseudomonadaceae; genus Pseudomonas; species Pseudomonas sp. 3MAES_34.3B. Next base: position 1,859,086 of record NZ_CM176960.1, read on the forward strand.
TTTGAGCGTGACCGCGCTGGGGGTGGGCAGCGCGCCACTAGGCGGGCTATACGCCCCGGTGAGCACCCATGACGCCCTGGAAATGCTGGGCGCCGCCTGGGACGCCGGCATTCGTTATTTCGATACCGCACCCATGTATGGCAACGGCCGCTCCGAGCATCTGGTGGGCCACATGCTGCGGAGCAAGGCAGAAGAGGGCGGGGAAGAGCGCAGGGGCCAGGGCGAAAAATGGGTGTTGAGCACCAAGGTCGGCCGCTTGATGACCACTCAGCGCGCCGGAAGGGAACTGCCGCCCGAGGCGCCGAAAAACCCGCTCGACCCTGGCTGGTTCAACGGCTTGCCGTTTCGTGAGGTGTTTGACTACAGCTACGACGGCATCCTGCGCAGCTTCGACGACAGCCAGCAGCGCCTGGGCATTCCCGCGCCAGACCTGCTTTACGTGCATGACATCGGCCAGGTCACCCATGCCGACCAGCATGCCCATCACTGGCACGCGCTGACCAAGGGCGGGGGCTTTCGGGCACTGGAAGCGCTACGCGCTGCGGGGAACATCAAGGGCTTTGGCCTGGGCGTGAACGAGTGGCAGGTGATCCGCGACGCCCTCCAGGAAGCAGACCTGGATTGCTCGATGCTCGCCGGCCGCTACAGCCTGCTGGACCAGGGCGCGGCCGATGAATTCCTGCCGCTGGCCCAGGCCCGCGGCATGGCAGTGGTAGTTGCCGGCGTGTTCAATTCCGGGATTCTCGCCTCTACCTCCACGGGCCGGCACAAATTCAACTACGCTGACGCGCCGGCCGCCATCATCGAAAAAACCGAACGGCTGCGCGCCATTTGTACTAGTTTCGACGTACCGCTGGCCGCTGCTGCCATTCAATTCCCGCTGCGCCACCCGGCCGCTACCTGTGTGGTGATCGGGGCCAAGACCGCGCGGCAGGTGCAGCAGAACGTCGAGTGGTTCGAACGGGAGATCCCCCACGCCCTCTGGCAAGCGCTAGCGGCCGAGGGGTTGATCCAGCCGTAGCTGTTGCACCTCATGCACTGTTTTCAAAAACAACAAGGACAGATTCATGCTGAAAACCATCGATCCACTGCTTACTGGCCAGTTACTGCAGATTCTCGCGGACATGGGCCACGGCGATGAGTTGGTGCTGGGCGACGCCAACTTCCCCGCCGCTGCGGTTGCGCAGCGCCTGGTGCAATTGCCGGGGCACACGGCTACCTCGGTACTCCAGGCCGTGCTGTCCCTCCTGCCGCTGGATGATTTTGTTGAACGACCGGCCGCAGTCATGGCATGCCCCGATGGGCAGCCAGCGATTTACAGTGAGTTCACCACGCTTATCCATGACAGCGAAGGCCGTGCCCTGACGCTTGAGCCGATCGACCGCTTCGAATTCTATGACCGCGCCAAGCTGGCTTACGCCGTGGTGTCCACCGGCGAGCGCCGGCTGTACGGCAACATCATCCTCAAGAAGGGCGTCATTCGCGCCTGATCGTCAGATCAGCACCTCGGAGGCACCATGCTCGATTGTCATCAGCACTTCTGGAAAATGGACCGTGGGGACTACAGCTGGATGGGGCCGCACGTGGCGCCTTTGCTGCGGGACTTCCTGCCGGATGACCTGCGCGGCGAAATGCGCCGCGCCGGGGTCAGCCGCACGGTGGTCGTGCAGGCGGCACAGACGGAGGCCGAAACCGACTTCCTCCTGGCGCTCGCCGCAAAGACAGACTTCATTGCCGGGGTGGTGGGCTGGCTGGACCTGGAGGCGGCGAATTTTCCGGAGAAACTGGCCCGTTATCGGAATAACCCGTTGCTGGTGGGCGTGCGCCCCATGCTGCAGGAACTGGACGACGATGCCTGGATTCTTCGCCCGCAAGTGCTGGCCAACCTCAAGCGGATCGCCGTGGCCGGGCTGGGGTTCGACCTGCTAACGTTCAATCGCCATTTGCCCTATGTGATCGAAGCCTTGCAGCAAACCCCGGGGCTGCGGGCGGTGATCGATCATGTGTCGAAACCCGCGATCGGGGCGGGGCCTGCAGACCCTGCCTTCGCGGACTGGGCGAGCAACATGCAAACCGTCGCGGGGCTGGCCAACGTGTGCTGCAAGGTCTCCGGAATGGTCACCGAAGCCTCGGCGGACTGGGCCCTGGAAGATTTCCGGCCCTACATCGACGTGGTGGCCAATGCCTTCGGCCCCCAGCGCCTGATGTTCGGCAGCGACTGGCCGGTGTGCACCCTGGCCGCCAGCTATGCCGAGGTCCATAACCTGGCCCGGGTGCTGTTGGGCAGCCACTTCGGCCCAGAAGAAATGAGCCAGGTATTCGAAGGCAATGCGGCGCGGTTTTATGGGGTTTGAGGGTTTGGAATGGGCAAGCGCGGGCGCTGTGGGAGTAGGCGAAAGCCTGCGAACATTCCCGGGAATATATTCGCAAGCTCTCGCCGGTTGCCGGTTTGCCGTCAAGCGGTCACATGCTCCGGCGCCGCCACGCCCAGGGTAGTCACTTCGGTTGCATCGGCAAACACGAAGTTCTCCGGCCGCAGCCGGTTCTCCACGAGGTAGTCCCCCGCCAGGGAAATTTCGAAGCGGTGGCCCGAAGCATCGGCGTCGTAATCTTTAAGATAGGTGCGGTCGAGCGCGGCGCTGTAGGTCACTTTCAACGTGTGGTTGGTACCGTCGCCGAAGCCGGTGTAGCCCAGCGCCGCCACGTCGATCACGTCCTGATAGCGGGTGAAATCCTGGATCACGTCGGTGAAGCTTGCGCTGGCGGTGCGGTAACTGTCATCGGCGCTGGTAAAGAGGAAGGTGTCATTGCCGCTGCCGCCGGTGAGCACGTCACGCCCGCTGCCACCGATCAGCACGTCGTCATCAGCCCCGCCATCGAGGCGGTCGTTACCCGCCAGGCCTCGCAGAATTTCCTGCACCGGGGTACCGGTCAGTGTATCCGCGCCCGTGGTGCCAATGATTGGCGCCGGCTCGAACAGCAGGTTGGTGGTATTCAATTTTCCAGATAGGTCGCCGTCCAGTGTCAGTTCAAAGCGCTGGCCGTCCGCGTCCGCATCATAGCTTTTGAGGTAGGTGAGGGTGCCGGCGGCGTTCACCTGGATGGCCAGGGTGCCGTCATGGCCATTGCCGATGCCCGTGAAGCCCAGGGCAGTAAGGTCGATGCGGTCCTGGCTGGCATTGAAATCCAGTATGCGATCGCTGGCACTGGTGCTGGCCGTGCGGTAGCTGTCGCTGATCGCGTCAAAGCGGAACACGTCCGCGCCAGCGCCGCCACTCAGCTGGTCGCGGCCGCCATTGCCTTGCAGCACGTCCGCGCCCGCCAACCCCTTGATGATTTCCCCTTCGCTCGACCCCAGCAGCACGTCGGCATTCGGTGAGCCGTCCACATGGTACTGGCCGTCCGGGCTGGCGAAGTGAGTGTCCAGGGTGCCGTTGGCGTTCAGGCGGATCACGCCGTAATCGTCACCGCTGTCGCCGGCGACGATGATCTTGCCGTCTGCCTGCACGGTGATCGACCGCGGTGATTCGTAGCCGTCAGACGTGCTGATCGTGACCACGCCATCGGTGCCGAACGTGGTGTCGTAACCGCCATCAGCCTTGAGCCGCACGATGGTGTAGCCGTCGTAGCCTTCGCCATTGTTGGCCAACAGGATCTTGCCGTCCGCCTGCACGGTAATGCCGCCACGGGGGTCGGTCAGCGTGCCGGGATCGAGTGTCAGCACGCCCTGGTCGCCGAAGGTGGTGTCCGGCGAGCCATCGGCGTTCACCCTGGCGAGGGTGTAGGGATAATCGTCGCCATATTGCAGGCCAGCCAGCAGCCATTGGCCATTGGCGAGCCCACGTACTTCCACGCCATCTGCTCCGATGTCGAACGGGGCGGCGAAACTGAACTCGCCGTTGTCGCCAAACGTGGTATCCAGGGTGCCGTTGGCCTTCAGGCGTACCACATTGACGTCGCCCTCGTTCAAGGTGGTCACCAGTACCGAGCCGTCGGCGTTGGCCATTACCGTACCGCTGGCATCGCCGGTGCCGCTGGGGAAGCTGGCGGCGGCATTGGTGTTGAAGGTGGTATCCAGCGCGCCGTTGGCCTTGATGCGAATCACGCCGTAGTCGCTGCTGGTCGGCCCGAAGTGAATGCTGCTCACCAATACCGAACCGTCGGCCTGCACCGCCAGGCTGTAGCCTTCGTCGATGGACACCTCGGCGCTGATCACCGTGCGCCCGTTGGTGCCGTAGGTAGTGTCCAGCGAGCCGTCGGCGTTCAAGCGCGCGATCGAATAATCGTAATCGGTTTCGAACACGCCGCCGTAAAAGCTGAAGCCTGCCACAAGGATTTTGCCGTCGGCCTGCACGCTGACACTTTGGTTCACCTCTTCGAAACCGGCAACGTCGATCACGGCGATCCCGGGAGAGGTTCGAGTGGTGTAGGTGGAAGTCGATACGGTGGCCATGGGCATTCCCTTGCTAGCAGAGCGCGCCGAAGCGGCGGCAGAAACATCACCCTAGCCGTGAATCGCCGATTAGCCAGAAGAGATCCAATACCGTCGGTCAGTCGCTTGTGTACCTACGCCGATACACGGCTTTGACAGCGCACATGCCGCTGCCTATACCCACTTCACACGCCTCTACACCCGGGTGCCCTATGGACAGTTGCAACCCCGGTCAGCCTCGGCAGTCGGCCGCCCCTTCGTACGTCTATACCTCTGCAAACCTGCATCCGTGCTTACGTGGGCATGCGCTTGCCATTGCGGTAATGGTTGCCATGGGCAGCCCCTTGACCGAAGCGCGAGCGGAGGACACGTGCACCCGGCGGCTGACCGTAGTGGAGAGGCCAGTCACGGCCGGGTGCCGGCTGAGCGCGGGCGAGAGCCTGGTGGTAAGCGCCACGGGCAGCATCGCCGTTGCGCAAGGCGCCGCCGTGGCGATGCAGGGGGCGAACTTCTCTACGGCGCGCATCCTCAATGCCGGCACGCTGAGCAGCGAAGGCCTGGATGACTTTGTGGTGAACATCGACCGCTCGGTACTGAGGCAGGTCAGCAACACAGGGCTTATCCAGGCACTGGGCACCAGCGAAGGCGCTGCGTTGATCCGCGACAGCAACCTGGCCGGCGATGTGCGCAACAGCGGCAATATCGAAGGGCGATACCGTGGGCTGGTGGTGGAGGGCAGTTCGGTGGCGGGCTCGATCATCAACAGTGGCAGTATCACTGCGGGTAGTACACCCATGCAGGTGGTAGGCACGCTGGTGTACGGCGACGTGCGCAACAGCGGCACCATCGCCAGCCGCAGCGGCGGCTCGGAAATCGCCAACAGCCATGTGCTGGGCAGCTTCGTGAACAGCGGCGTGTTCACCAGCGGTATTACCTCGTTCTTCATGAGCAATACCGTGATCGACGGGGGGTTCGTAAACAGCGGCACCATCGAATCGGGCTCCAACATCAACATCAACGACAGCGTGTTCGGGAGTTTCACCAACACGGGCACCCTGCATGCGTATTCAGGCGATGTTTCACTGAGCGACACGCTGGTGAAGGGTGATTTCATCAACCGCGGCACCATTTCCACCGGCCAGACCGGCTTTGCGGGGTTGTCGTTGTATGGCGGGATGATTGGCGGCAGCTTGATCAACCGCGGCACCCTGGACGGCGGCCACTTCGCCCCTGCGTTCAATGCCGACCAAGGCGCGGTAATTGTGGGTGACCTGCGCAATCAGGGGGTGATCCAGGGGCGCACCGGCGTGCGACTTAACAGCAGTCACCTCATTGGCAGCCTGATAAACACCGGGCGCATCGTTGGTAATGTGGCCGAGGGCGAACAACAGGGCGTAGGGCTGCGCGTCACCGGCGGTGACATCGGCGCAGGCCTGCGCAACAGCGGCACCATCCTGGGCTACGACCAGGGCATTCGGCTGGAAAACGTGCGCATTGGGGGCAAGGTGGTAAACAGCGGCACCGTACGCGGCCAGACCGCGATGGCCCTGTTGGGCACTACCACTGTCGATACGCTGGAAAACCGTGGCGCGCTGGCCGGGGAGGCCATCGGGCTGCGGATCGGCGAGGGTGCTCATGTGCAAACCCTGGCCGCGTACGGCACGCTGTCGGGCGCCGACTATGCCCTCTATGTGGATAGCGACAGCCGCCTGGATACGCTGACCATCGCCGGGCGCTACATCACCTGGTTCGATGCGCCCGTGCATGCGCCGGGCACTCGCGCGTACCTTTACAGCAATGCTGCCTACATGATGGAAGGCGGCAGCGTGTTCGAGGTAGAGCGCTTCGTGAACCGAGGCACCTTGGCGGTAAACACGCCGATCACCGGGCTGAACCCGGCACGGATCGACGGCGATTACAACCAGGCAAGTACCGCCGTGTTGCAAACCTGGGTCGCCAATGCGCAGAGCTATGGCCAGTTGAAAGTCGGCGGCACCGCAACGCTGCCCAGCAATGCCCACCTGGACGTTGGCCTGTACGGCGCCAATACCCCCTTTTCCGTGAGCAGCCTGGCGGATGTGATCAGCGCTGGGCGGCTGGTGTCGGATGGCACCTTCAACGTGACCAGCAACTCAGCCTTGTTCAATTTTGGCGCGGTGAAGGATGGCAATACCGTGGACCTTACCCTTTCGCCCAAGGCTTCCGATGGCGTTGCCAGCGCTGCCCGCCAGGCGGGGTTGCATGGGGCGCTGACGGCCGCGGCAGCGATTGACCGGCAGCTGGCCAAGGGAGCTGCAAGCCCGCTGACCGGTTATTTCGTGGGTGCCAGCAGCAATGCTCAGGTGGCTGCCACACTGGCCCAGGCGCTGCCGATGGATAACGCGGCGTTGCGCACCAGTCAGGCAGCCTTGGCCTCCATTGGCCAAGCGGTGCAAGGGCGCATGAGTACCAGCGCCTTGGGGCTGAGCCGGGCCAATAGCAGCAGCACGAGCGGGCTTTGGAGCCAACCGTTCAGTTACAGCGGCAACCGCGACAGCGGCGTCGACAGTGCCGGCGGCAGCGTGGTCGGCCTGGACACGGCCGTATCCCCCACGCACCGGATAGGGATAGCGTTCGCCTATGCCAATGGCGGCACCGCCGGTGGTGTATCCGGTGGCCCGCAGCAAAGCCAGCTCGACCTATGGCAATTTCTCGGCTACAGCGCCCATGCGCTGGACGCGCGAACGGAATGGATGCTGTACGGCGGCGCGGGTAGCCTCCAGGTGGACGGGCAGCGGGAGCTGTTGGCCGGCGCGGCGCATGCCCGCTATGACAGCGCAGTGGCGACACTGGGCAGCAGCCTGGCGCAGCGCTACGACCTCGGCGAGCGCACGCGGCTGATGCCGTCGCTGCGGCTGGATTACAACCATGTGCACGAGGGGCGTTATCAAGAGCGGGGCCCGGCAGGCCTGCAACCGCTGCTGTTGAACGTGGCGGCACGGGACACCGGGCAGCTGATTGCAGGCTTCGACGCCCGGCTGGAACAGGACATGGGCGCGGCAACGCGGCTACGGTTGAACCTGGGCATGGGTTACGACCTGATCAATGATCCAGGCACTCGCACCGCCGCCTTTGCCGGCGCCCCCCACGACAGCTTCACCATCACCGGCGAACAGCCCAGCCCCTGGCTGTTGCGAGGCGGGGCAGGGGTAGTGAGCACGCTGCGCGGCGGCACCGAGGTGTCGCTCACTTACGACGCTCAAAGCCGCAGCGATTACACCGACCACAGTGCCTCGCTGCGGGTGAATGTACCGTTTTGAACAGGGCGCCTGTAGCAGCGTAGCTTGCTAGCGACCTGCTTCACCGCAGTGATGCGTCAATCGCTGGCAAGCCAGGCTGCTACGGCTGATGGCTCGCTGCGGAGCGCAGCAGTCACACCCCGTTGCGCACCAGTTCGCGGGCGATCAGCAGGCGCTGGATTTCGCTTGAGCCTTCGTAGATCTGCGTGATACGCGCATCGCGGTAGTATTTTTCCACCGGGTAGTCTTCCAGATACCCATAGCCGCCATGGATCTGCAGCGCCTTGGAGCACACCCATTCGGCCATTTCCGAGGCGAACAGCTTGGCCTGGGAGGCTTCGGACAGGCAGGGCAGCCCAGCCGAGCGCAGCCGGGCGGCATGTAGCACAAGCAGCCGGGCGGCGTTTACCCGCGTGTGCATGTCGGCCAGCAGGTTGGCGACGCTCTGGTGCTCTACGATGGGCTGGCCGAACTGGACCCGCTCGGTGCCATAGCGCAGCGCTGCTTCCAGCGCCGCCCTAGCGATGCCGACCGCTTGCGCGCCGATGCCGATACGCCCGCCTTCCAGGTTCGACAGGGCGATGCTCAGCCCTCTGCCGCGTTCACCAAGAAGGTTTTCGGCCGGTATGCGGCAGTCGCTAAGGGTAATGGCGCAGGTGTCCGAGGCCTTGATCCCCAGCTTGTGCTCGCTGCGGTCCACGATAAACCCGGGCGTGGAGGTGGGTACCAGAAACGCCGACAGCCCTTTTTTCCCCAGCTCGGGGTCGGTAACCGCGAACACGATCGCCAGCTCGGCCCGGCGGCCGTTGGTCACAAATTGCTTGGCGCCATTGAGCACCCACTCCTCGCCCTGGCGCTCGGCGCGGGTGCGCAGGTTATGGGCCTCGGAGCCGGCATGGGGTTCGGTCAGGCAAAAGCAACCAATCGCCTGCCCGCTGGCCAACCGTGGTAGCCACGTATCCTGTTGGGCGGCAGTCCCGAACTTGAGGATCGGCCCGCACCCGACCGAGTTGTGCACGCTCATGAGGGTGCCAACAGCGCCGTCGGCGGCGGAAATTTCTTCCACGGCCAAGGCATAGGCCACGTAGTCGAGGTAGCTGCCGCCCCATTGCTCGGGAACCACCATGCCGAGCAAGCCCAGCTCGCCCATCTGCGCAACGACCTGGTCGTCGATCCAGCCCGCCTTTTCCCAGGCCTGGGCGCGGGGCGCGATCTGCGCCTGGGCAAACTGCCGGGCCATATCCCTGAACATGACCTGCTCTTCGGTAAACTCGAGGTCTTGCATGTGTCACTCCCTGCGCGGCCTGCTGCGCCCCTATCGCCCGCGGCGCGGGCCTGTAGGGTCACAGGCCTTCGAATAGTTCTTGTAATTGTCGTTGCCCGGGTGCGGGTTTCCACCGGGGCCGGTTGTCCTTGTCAATCAATACCGCGCGAACGCCCTCCAACAGGTCGCCGCGCTCGAACCACTGAGCCGCCAGGTGCAGCTCCATGGCAAAGCAACTCTCCAGGCTCAGCTGCCGGCCGAATACCAGCATCTCACGCGTAACCGCCATGGCCAGCGGCGAGCGCAGGGCCATTTCATCGGCAGTGCGCAAGGCCCAGTCACGGCTGTCGGCAACGTTCACCTGGCGAAGCTGTTCAATGATGCTGGGCACCTCCGGCTGGTTGAAGAAATGATCGATGGCAGGCCGCAGGCGATCCAGCGGAGGTTCGGGCAGTGCTTGCACGCCCAGCCTGGCCAATATGTTCTGGATGTCCTTGAGCGGCATGGGTGACCAGTCCATCTGGCCCAGCCGCTCCTCGAACTGCGCCAGCCGGTCGTGTTCCACGAACCAGTCGGCCAGCCCGCAATACAGGGCATCGGCGGCCTGGATACGGGCGCCGGTTATGCCCAGGTACAGCCCGATGGCACCTGGCAGCCGGGACAGGAAATAGCTGGCGCCCACATCAGGAAAGAAACCGATGGCGGTTTCCGGCATGCCCAACCAGCTGCGTTCGGTCACGATGCGCAGTTCGGCGGCTTGCGCCAGGCCCATGCCGCCACCCAATGTGAAACCGTCCATGATCGCGACCACAGGCTTGCGAAACTGATGCAGAGCCAGGTCGAGTTCGTATTCCTCGGCGAAGAACGCTTGATGCACGGTGTCGTGGTGTTCGTAACTTTTGCACAGGGCACGTACATCGCCACCTGCACAGAAGCCCTTGCTCCCGGCGCCGCGCAATACCACGGCGAACACCTGCGGGTCATCCGCCCATTCGGCCAGGCAAGCACGAAGGGTACGGACCATCTCCAGCGTCAGGGCATTGATGCCCGAGGGACGGTTGAGCGTGAGATAGCCCACATGGTTGCGTACCTCGATCAAGACGGTGTCATCGGTGACGCCGGCCTCCTGGCCGTTGGCGGAAATAGCCTGTGCAGACATTAGCGAGGTCCCTGCTTATTGTTTAGGCGGGCCCGAAGGCGCGCGTGTTGCCGGGATGGGAAGCATCCTGACAGCCACCTTCGCGCGCTTCAACGGGCATTGGTGCAGCCACGGCGTGCGTATTTGCACCTGGCTGACCACCGAATTCAGACCGGATCCACGCCCCTTGGTTCGGCTGTGGTGCAGGCGCCTGAAACGGCGTGGCCACGGGGTTTACAGCTGGGCAGGCGGTGCCTCGGAGGGCGGGTCGCCAACGCCCGGCTGGCTACCTGGCAATGGGGGCGCATTTTCGGGGTCGTCCACGGGCGGTGGCAATGCTGGCTCATCGATATTCGGGTCGGGTACGTCAAGCGGTTCAGGCAATGGCAGTGACATGGCTATGCTCCTTTGGCGCTGGGTTTCACATCGTGACCTCAGCGTAGCCCCTAAGGCTCAACCGAGCCGCCGGGAGGTTGCATATAGCGCGCAAGGCAGGCTGCTTGAACTTTCATTTAGGGCCAGCCTCCGAATTCAAAGGTCGAGGCCGCCCGGCTTCGGCAAGGCATACAGTGAACGCAACGCGTCCACGGGGCGTAGGGAGCGAAACTCGATGACGGTGGAACAAACCTTTGAAACGGGCCCAGGGGCCCCTCACGGTGAGCATCCGGAGCACCGCTTGAGTGTGTCCGAGGCGCTGTTGTTGCCGCGCATAGCGATCGAAGACGTGTCCCCGGTGCTGGACGATGGGGCATGGCCGATCAAGTCCTTGCCCGGCCGCACCCTTACCGTGGACGCCAAGGTATTCACTGACGGGCACGACAAGCTGGCGGTGTTGCTGCGCTGGCACAAGGTAGGCGACGGCCAATGGCACAGTACGCCCATGCAGGACCTGGGCAACGACAGCTGGCAGGCCGAGATCACCTTCGACGAAGTGGCCCGTCACAGCTTCATGATCGAAGCATGGCGCGATGATTTCGCCAGCTACCGCTATGAGCTGGAAAAGAAATACGGCGCCGGGGTGAACATCGACCTGGAACTGGAGGAGGGGCGGCTGCACCTGGTGCACGCCATTGGCCGCAGCGAGGGGGAACTGCGCGATCGTTTGCAGGCCGTCCATGACCGCCTGGATGGGCTTGACCAGGATCACCGCGTTGCCTTGCTGCTGGAATCGGCCACCGCCCAGGCCATGCGCGAGGCCGATAACCGCCCGTTCCTCAGCCGCAGCCCCGAGTACCCGGTTGAGGTGGAGCGCACGCTGGCCGAGTTCGCCAGCTGGTATGAGCTGTTCCCCCGGTCCATTACCGACGATCCCAACCGCCATGGCACGTTCAACGACGTGCACAGCCGGTTGCCGATGATCCGCGACATGGGTTTTGACGTACTCTACTTCACGCCCATCCATCCCATCGGCCGTGCGCACCGCAAGGGCCGCAACAATTCGTTGGAAGCCGGGCCGGACGACGTCGGCAGCCCTTACGCCATCGGTAGCCCTGAAGGTGGCCACGAGGCCATTCACCCGCAATTGGGTACCCGTGAAGACTTCCGCCAACTGGTGAAGGCCGCGGCCGAGCATGGCCTGGAGATCGCCCTGGACTTCGCCATTCAATGCTCGCAAGACCACCCGTGGCTCAAGCAGCATCCGGGCTGGTTCTCCTGGCGCCCGGACGGGACTATCCGTTACGCCGAAAACCCGCCGAAAAAGTACCAGGACATCGTCAACGTCGACTTCTATGCCGCCGATGCAGTCCCTTCGCTCTGGACCGAGCTGTGCGAAGTGGTGTGGGGCTGGGTTCAAGAGGGCGTGAAGATCTTCCGCGTGGACAACCCACACACCAAGCCGCTGCCGTTCTGGCAATGGATGATCGAGGAAATCCGCAGCCGCGATCCGGATGTGATGTTCCTTGCCGAGGCCTTCACCAAGCCGGCGATGATGGCCCGCCTGGGCAAGGTCGGTTACAGCCAGAGCTACACCTACTTCACCTGGCGCAACACCAAGGCGGAGTTGCAGAAGTACTTCACTGAACTCAACCAGCCGCCATGGTCGCTGTGCTACCGGCCGAACTTCTTTGTGAACACACCGGACATCAATCCGTTCTTCCTGCATGAAAGCGGGCGCCCTGGGTTCCTGATCCGCGCCGCGCTGGCCACCATGGGTTCGGGGCTGTGGGGGATGTATTCGGGCTTTGAACTGTGTGAGTCGGCGCCCATTCCCGGCAAGGAAGAGTACCTGGATTCGGAAAAGTACGAGATCCGCGTGCGGGACTTTACCCAGCCAGGGAACATCATCGCGGAGATCGCCCAGCTCAACCGCATTCGCCGGCAGAACCCCGCGCTGCAAACCCACCTTGGCTTTGCCTTCTACAATGCGTCGAACGACAACATCCTGTATTTCGGCAAACGCACCCCGGACAAAAAGAACTTCATCCTGGTGGCGATCAACCTCGACCCGTACAACGCTCAGGAAGCGCAGTTCGAACTGCCGCTGTGGGAACTGGGGTTGGACGACGATGCTTCGGTGAACGGCGAAGACTTGATGACCGGGCACCGCTGGACGTGGCATGGCAAGACACAATGGACCCGCCTGGAGCCGCATATGCCGTTCGGTATCTGGCGAATGGAAAAAGTTGCCTTCTGACGGATGCGCATAAATGGCCAAGAAATCGCGCGAAGCGTTCTTGAATGACCCGCTCTGGTACAAGGATGCGGTGATTTACCAGGTACATGTGAAGTCGTTTCATGATTCCAACAATGACGGCATAGGCGACTTCCCTGGCCTTATCGCCAAGCTCGACTACATCGCCGAGCTTGGCGTGAACACCATCTGGCTGTTGCCGTTCTATCCCTCGCCCCGACGCGATGACGGCTATGACATTTCCGAGTACAAGGCCGTGCACCCGGATTACGGCACCATGGCCGATGTTCGCCGGTTCATCGCCGAGGCGCACAAGCGCAACCTGCGGATCATTACCGAGCTGGTGATCAACCACACCTCCGACCAGCACCCGTGGTTTCAGCGGGCACGGCGGGCGAAGAAAGGCTCGAGGGCGCGGGACTTTTATGTGTGGTCCGATGACGACAAGAAGTATGACGGTACCCGGATCATCTTCCTGGACACCGAAAAGTCGAACTGGACCTGGGACCCGGTGGCCGGGCAATACTTCTGGCATCGGTTCTATTCCCACCAGCCCGACCTGAACTTCGATAACCCGCAGGTGATGAAGGCGGTTATCGGCGTGATGCGCTACTGGCTGGACCTGGGCATCGACGGTTTGCGCCTGGATGCCATCCCGTACCTCATCGAGCGCAACGGCACCAACAACGAGAACCTCCCTGAAACCCACAAGGTACTCAAGGAGATCCGCGCCGAGATCGACGCCAACTACCCGGACCGCATGCTGCTGGCCGAAGCCAACCAGTGGCCCGAAGACACCCAGCTGTACTTCGGCGACCGTAAGGGCGATAACGGCGATGAGTGCCACATGGCATTCCACTTCCCGCTGATGCCGCGCATGTACATGGCGCTGGCTCAGGAGGACCGCTTCCCCATCACCGACATCCTGCGCCAGACGCCGGAAATCCCTCCGAATTGCCAATGGGCAATCTTCCTGCGCAACCACGATGAATTGACGCTGGAGATGGTGACCGACCGCGAACGGGATTATCTGTGGAATCACTATGCGGCCGATCGCAGGGCGCGGATCAACCTGGGCATTCGGCGCCGGCTGGCCCCTTTACTGGAGCGTGACCGCCGCCGTATCGAACTGCTCAACAGCCTGCTGCTGTCCATGCCGGGCACGCCGACCCTGTATTACGGGGACGAGATCGGGATGGGCGACAACATATACCTGGGTGACCGCGACGGGGTACGCACACCGATGCAATGGTCGGTGGATCGCAATGGCGGTTTCTCCCGCGCCAACCCCGCCAGCCTTGTACTGCCGCCCATCCAGGACCCGTTGTACGGCTACCAGGCGGTGAACGTGGAAACCCAGGCCAGCGACCCTCACTCGTTGCTGAACTGGACCCGGCGCCTGCTGGCGGTGCGCAAGCATCAACAGGCTTTCGGCCGCGGCACGCTGAAAATGCTGACCCCCAGCAACCGGCGGATTCTTGCGTACCTGCGCGAGTACACCGATGCCGAGGGCCGCACCGAGCACATCCTGTGCGTGGCGAACGTGTCCAGGGCCGCCCAGGCCGCGGAGCTGGAGCTGTCGCCGTATGCCGGCATGGTGCCGGTGGAAATGCTCGGCGGTAACGCCTTTCCCCCCATCGGTCAGTTGCCGTTCCTGCTGACCTTGCCCCCTTATGGGTTTTACTGGTTCCTGCTTGCCCCGGAAAACCAGATGCCTAGCTGGCACGTGGAGGCCGCACAACCTATGCCTGATCTGGAAACGCTGGTGCTCAAGAAGCGCCTGGAAGAATTGCTCGACGGCCCGGCCCGTCACACCATCGAGCACACCACCTTGCCACAGTACTTGCCCAAGCGCCGCTGGTTCGGAGGCAAGGGCAATACCATCGACAGCATCCGCGTGGCCTATGGCGTGCGCTTCAGCCAATTGCCGGTGCCCGTATTGCTGAGCGAAATCGAAGTGAGCAGCGGGGGCGTGGTCAGCCGCTACCAGTTCCCCTTCGGGTTCGTCCCGGAAGACCTGATCAGTAGCGCCTTGCCCCAGCAGCTGGCGCTCACCCGGGTGCGCCGCAACAACAAGGTAGGGTTGCTGACCGACGCCTTCGTGCTTGAGAGTTTTATTCGCGCCGTAGTGCGTGGGCTCAAGGCGGACAGCGTATTGCCGTGCGCCGAGGGCCAGCTGCGCTTCACCCATACCGCTCAGATGGACGCCCTCAACGTGGCGGACGAGCCGCCGATCCGCTACCTGTCCGCCGAGCAATCCAACAGCTCGGTAGTGATCGACGGCAGCATGGTGCTCAAAATGATCCGCAAGGTGAGTGGTGGCATTCACCCGGAACTCGAAATGGGGGCGTTCCTCACTGAAGCGGGCTACCAGAACATTTCGCCGTTGATGGGCTCGGTGGTGCGCGTGGACGAAGCCGGGGTGCCGCACCTGCTGATGATTGCCCAGGGCTACCTGAACAATCAGGGCGATGCCTGGGAATGGACCCAGAACAACCTCGAGCGGGCGGTTCGCGATGAGCTGGACGCTGCCCGTTCCGAGCAGGAGCAGCACTACAACGCGCTTGAAGAACTGAAAGCGTTCGCGGGCATGCTCGGCCAACGCCTGGGCGAAATGCATGTTGCGCTGGCGGGGGACACGGACAACCCGGACTTCGCCGCGCGGGTGAGTGATGAAAAAGATGCCCAGGCATGGAGCAAAAGCGTAACGGCGCAGGTCGAACGCGCGTTGCACTTACTCGAACAACACAAGGACACCTTCACGGATGACGCCAAACCCAAGGTGGCAGAGCTGCTGGGCCGGCGCGAAGCCTTGCTCTCCCACGTGGAGCGGCTTGCCCGTACCGCTGTGGGTGGCCTGGTGATGCGGGTTCATGGCGACCTTCATCTCGGCCAGGTGCTGGTAGTGCAAGGCGATGCTTACCTGATCGACTTCGAAGGTGAGCCGGCGCGGCCGCTGGAAGAGCGCCGCGGCAAGTACAGCCCCTACAAGGACGTGAGCGGTGTGCTGCGTTCGTTCGACTATGCCGCGGCCATGGCGGTGCGCAGTGCCCAGGCCGTGGACAGCTCCACAGAAGCCGCCGATGCTCGCCAGCGTGTAGCCGATCGCTACCTGGCGGAAGCGCGTCAGGCGTTCATTGAGGCGTATGGCCTGGCCAGCGCTACCTTGGCTCATGCCTGGGAAGACCCCGAAGGCGAGCGTGCCGCGCTCGAACTCTTCAGCCTGGAAAAGGCTGCCTACGAAATCGCTTACGAAGCCGAGAATCGCCCGAGCTGGTTGGCCGTGCCCTTGCATGGCCTCTTCGGGCTGCTGGCTATCAACGGAGACAACACATGAGTGCGCAACAGGGACAGGGCCGCGCCCAGGGCGTATTTCCGCCAGACGCGGACATACAGGCATTGGTGCGTGCAGAGCACCCCGACCCGTTCGCGGTATTGGGGCCGCACGGAGATGGAGCGGATGGCCTGTATGTACGCGCCTATCTGCCTCACGCCATGCGGGTGGAACTGGTAAGCAGCCAAAGTGAAGACACGATCGGGCACCTCGAAGAGCACTCATCGGTACCCGGCTTTTTTGCCGGCCGCCTGGAAGGCCCGCGCGACTATCGGCTCAGGATTCATTGGGCCACCGGGGTACAGATCGCTCACGATCCCTACAGCTTCGGTGAACAGCTCGGCGAAATGGACCTTTACCTGTTCGCGGAGGGTAACCATCGCAACCTCAGCGACGCCATGGGCTCGCAGGTGATCAACGTTCACGGCGTGGAAGGCGTACGGTTCTCGGTGTGGGCGCCCAATGCCCGCCGGGTATCGGTTGTAGGCCACTTCAACGGCTGGGACGGCCGCCGCCATCCCATGCGCCAGCGCCACCCCAGCGGGGTATGGGAGATTTTCATTCCAGCCCTTAATGCGGGTGAGATCTACAAGTACGAAGTACTGGGGCAGCACGGCATCTTGCCGCTCAAGGCAGACCCGTTGGCGCGTTGGACCGAATTGCCGCCCGCCACGGGCTCGCGAGTTGCCACGCGCTTGCGCCATCAATGGGGTGACCAGGCGTGGATGGAAGGGCGGCAGGCAGCGGCGGGCGCCGACAAACCGCTGTCCATCTACGAGCTGCACGCCGGGTCCTGGATGGTGGAGACCGACGAGGCTGGTGAATTCAGCCGGCACTACAGCTGGAGCGAGCTGGCCGATCGGCTTATTCCGTACATCCAGCAGCTCGGCTTTACCCACATCGAGCTGATGCCGGTGATGGAACACCCGTTCGGGGGCTCCTGGGGCTATCAACCGCTGAGCCAGTTCGCGCCGTCGGCCCGCTATGGCGAACCGGACGAGTTCGCCGCGTTCGTCGACGCCTGTCACCAGGCGGGTATAGGGGTGTTGCTGGACTGGGTGCCCGCGCACTTCCCCACCGATCAACACGGAATGGAGCGTTTCGACGGCACCGCGTTGTACGAATACGACAACCCGCTGGAAGGCTTCCATCAGGACTGGAACACGCTGATCTACAACCTCGGGCGCACCGAGGTGCACGGGTTCATGATTGCCTCGGCCCTGCATTGGCTCAAGCACTACCATATCGACGGGCTGAGGGTAGACGCCGTGGCGTCGATGCTCTACCGAGACTACTCGCGCAAGGCAGGCGAATGGGTACCCAACAAGTTTGGCGGCCGTGAGAATATCGAGGCGATCGATTTCCTGCGCCACCTCAACGATGTGGTCGCCCAGGAAACCCCCGGCGCGCTGGTGATCGCCGAGGAGTCCACGGCCTGGCCAGGCGTAAGCCAAAGCACCCAGCAAGGCGGGCTGGGCTTCGCGTACAAGTGGAACATGGGCTGGATGCACGACACGTTGCATTACATTCAGAACGACCCTATCCATCGCCAGCATCACCACAACGAACTGAGCTTTGGCCTGATGTATGCGTTCTCGGAGCACTTCGTGCTACCGATTTCTCACGATGAAGTGGTGCATGGCAAGCATTCGCTGATCGACAAGATGCCGGGCGACCGCTGGCAGAAGTTCGCGAACCTGCGGGCCTACCTGGCCTTCATGTGGACCCACCCCGGCAAGAAGTTGCTGTTCATGGGGTGCGAATTCGGTCAGTTCCGCGAGTGGAACCATGACCACCAGTTGGACTGGTACCTCACCCAGTATTCAGAGCACAAGGGCGTGCAGCAGGCCATCAGCGACCTGAACCGGTTGTACCGCGAGGAGCCGGCGCTGCATGAACAAGACTGCAAGCCGCAGGGCTTCCAGTGGGTAATTGGTGATGACGCAGTGAACAGCGTGTACGCCTACCTGCGCTGGAGCCGCCACGGTGAGCCCCTGCTAGTGGTTGCGAACTTTACCCCGGTACCCCGCGATGGCTACCGCATCGGCGTGCCCGTGGCTGGGCTGTGGGATGAGGTATTCAACAGTGATGCCGAAACTTACGCCGGCTCTAACTATGGCAACGGCGGCGCGGTGGCGAGCGAAGAAATCGAGAGCCACGGCCAGATCCACTCGCTGAATCTCAAGCTGCCACCCCTTGGCGTATTGATCCTGCAGCCTCAGGTGGTCAAGGCGGCCCGGTTGTAACGGGCCTAGGGCGGGTGCAGTCCCTGGTCGCCGGCAAGCCGTGCTGCTACAGGCATTCACTGTAGCAGCACGGCTTGCCGGCGATTGTGCTGCAGGGCCAAGGTTACGGGTAAACGGCGCGGATCAAAGATGGATCTCTACTGCCAGCGGCAGGTGATCCGACAGATGCGTCCATGGCCGGGTACCGAGTATCCGGGGTTGGTGGCTGGTGGCGTTGCGCAGGTAGATGCGGTCCAGGCGCAGCATGGGGAAGCGGGCAGGGTAGGTTTTGGGCAGTTGGCCCAGGTTGCGCTCGAATGCCTCGTGGAGGTCGCCATACTGCGCCAGGGTTGCGTTGCCCTTGAGCTGCCAGTCGTTGAAATCCCCGGCGATGATTACTGGTGCATGCGGCGGCAGCGAGTCCAGCAGCTGGCGTAACAGCCGCAGCTGTTGCTGACGGTGGTGCTCCATCAACGACAAATGAACGCAAATGGCATGGACGCCGTCTTCGTGCCCCGGCACCTGCAGGATGCAGTGTAGAAAACCGCGCCGCTCCGGCCCGGTAATGGACACATCCAGGTTGCGGTAATGGAGGATGGGGTACTTGGACAGCAGGGCGTTGCCGTGATGGCCGTCGGGGTAAACGGCGTTACGGCCATAAGCGAATTCGGGCCACATGCTGTCGGCCAGAAATTCATATTGGGACACCTGCGGCCAGTTGGCGAAGCGTGAAGCATGGCGGTCATGGCCGCCCAGCACTTCCTGCAGGAATACGATATCCGCGCTGGTGCTGCGTACCGCTTCACGCAGCTCCGGCAGGATGAACCTGCGGTTGAACGCAGTGAAGCCTTTGTGCGTATTGACCGTGAGGACACGTATGCGGTGAACCTCACGGTCGCGTTTTGCGCCCCCATGCGGGTTGCTGGCACCCTCGGCTGGCTCGGCGTACACGGTGGCTCCTTGGATCGAAAACGGTCACAGGTTCAGACCAGAGGATGGTCAGGGCAGTTCCAGCGACCTCGTCCTGGGACCCATGCAAGCTTCTTCGCAAGCTACGCTGGAAGCCCGGCTACGCCCGCTTCCTGCGGGCGCAGCTCGAGCGTCCGTGGATCAGTCCTCTTCTTCGTGGTGCGCTTCGAACAGCAGGAACGAACGGCCAGTCACCATGAACTCTGTGCCGAAGTCCAGCGCTTCGGGGTCGCGCAGGGTAGGGCGGTTGGTGTCCACCAGGCAGTTCCAGTGGGTGCCCTGGGGCACTTCCGGCAGCGTGAAGTTCACCACGTCATGGTGGGCGTTGACGATGATCAGCAGGGTAGCGTCGTCGCCGCGTTTGCGAATACCCGTAGGTTGGGCGCGGCCGTCCAGTAGCATTCCGAGCGCGCGACCATTGCTATCCTGCCACTGCTCCGGCGTCATCTCGTTGCCGTGAGGATCCAGCCAGGTGACGTCCTTGATCCCCAACTCCTCGTTGTAGGTCCCTACCAGGAACCGATTGCGACGAAGCATCGGGTACGTCAGGCGCAGCTTGGTGAGCCGGCGCACGAACTTCATCAACTGCTTGCCGTCCTCGTCCAGCTCCCAGTTGATCCAACCGATCTCGCTGTCCTGGCAGTAAGCGTTATTGTTGCCGTTCTGGGTGCGGGCGAATTCGTCACCGGCTACCATCATGGGCGTGCCCTGAGAGAACAGCAGCGTTGCGAAGAAGTTACGCATCTGCCGCAGGCGCAGCTCAATGATATTCCGGTCGTCGGTGGGGCCTTCCACCCCGTGGTTCCAGGACATGTTGTTGCTGGTACCGTCCTGGTTGTTCTCGTCGTTCTCTTCGTTGTGCTTCTCGTTGTAGGACACCAGGTCCTTGAGGGTGAAGCCATCGTGAGCGGTAACGAAATTCACCGAGCTGAACGGGCGGCGGCCGCGGTGGTTGAACAGGTCGCCGGAGCCGGTCATGTGCGAGGCGAACGCCGCCAACTTGCCTTCGTCCCCTTTCCAGAACGAACGCACGGTGTCGCGGAACTTGTCGTTCCATTCCGCCCAGCCTGGCGCGAAGTTACCCACCTGATAACCGCCCGGGCCGCAGTCCCATGGTTCGGCGATCAGTTTTACCGACCGCAGTACCGGGTCTTGTCGGCAGGCCACGAGGAAGCTGTGACGCTCGCTGAAGCCGTCGTGATAACGGCCCAGGATCGTCGCCAGGTCGAAGCGGAACCCGTCCACATGCATTTCGCTGGCCCAGTAGCGCAGCGAGTCAGTCACCATTTGCAGTACGCAAGGGTGGCTGAGGTCCAGCGTGTTGCCGGTACCGGAATCATTGATGTAGTAGCGTTTGTCGTCGGGCATCAGGCGATAGTACGAGGCGTTGTCGATCCCCCGCATGGAAAGCGTGGGGCCGCGCTCGTTGCCTTCGGCGGTGTGGTTGTACACCACGTCCAGAATGACCTCCAGGCCTGCTTCATGCAGGTGGGCGACCATTTCCTTGAACTCGGCGATCTTGCCGCTGGCCAGGTATTTGGAATGCGGCGCGAAGAACGCAATGGAGTTATAGCCCCAATAGTTGTTCAGGCCTTTCTCGAGCAGGTGCTGGTCGTTCAGGAAGCCGTGGATGGGCAACAGCTCCACCGATGACACACCCAGTTTCTTGAGGTGGTCCAGAACGTCGGGGTTGCTCATGCCGGCAAAGGTACCGCGTACCGACTCGGCCACCGAGGGATGGCGCATGGTCAGCCCGCGTACGTGGGCTTCGTAAATGACCGTCTTGTCCCAGGGAACCCGCACTGGCTGATCCTGACCCCAGGTGTAGGCCGGGTCGATCACCTTGCACTTGGGCACGAAAGGCGCGCTGTCGCGTTCGTCGAAGCTCAGGTCATCATCGGGGTGGCCGATGGTATAGCCAAACAGAGCCTCGGACCACTTGAGCTCACCCACCAATTGCTTGGCATAGGGGTCGATCAGCAGCTTGTTGTGGTTGAAACGGTGGCCGTTCTTCGGATCGTACGGGCCATACACCCGGTAGCCGTAGATCAACCCCGGATGTGCGTCGGGAAGATAGCCGTGATAAATCTCGTCGGTGTATTCGGGCAGCTCGATCCGGGCGATTTCGTGCTCGCCGCTGGGGTCGAACAAGCACAGCTCGACCTTGGTGGCATGGGCCGAGAACAGCGCGAAGTTCACCCCCAGGCCGTCCCAGGTGGCGCCGAGCGGGAAGGGCAGGCCTTCCCGGATACGGGATGGGTCAATGGGAGATTGCGGAATGTCGGGGTTGGCGGCCGCTTCAGCGGGTTCGGTTTTCTTTTGCCGGCTCATGGGGAGTCCTTCACGTTTCAAACGCTAGAGTAAAAAGTTTGTCGAGGCGGCTGGACCGCTAACTACGAACGCCACCCGGAAGGGCCGCGCTTGGCGGCCTGGGTGGTGTCGTTACAGGCCCGGCAGCAGGGAGCTGGCCGGGCGGGGCAGGTCAGCTCGCTGCGGGCTTCTTGGCGCTGCGAGGTTTTTTCTCGGCGCTGGCCGCCTTGGGTGCAGGCTTGGGTGCCTCGGCAGGCTTGCTGGCCGCAGCCTTGGGCGCGGCCTTCGGTGCAGCCTTGGCCTTGGCAGTGGCCGCAGGCGCGGGAGCCTGCGCGGTCACTTCATCCTTGGGCTTTTTCGGGGCCTTGCGGGGCAGCTTGGCAGGGGCCTTGTCTTCAGCCTCGGCCAGCTTGCGCGCCATTTCCCAGTGCCGCTGCGCATGGCCTTCCGGGCGGCCTTCCGATTCCCAGATGTAGTAGGCAAACTCTTCAACGCGTTTATCGCTAACACTCATAGCCATGCTCCTGATCACGAGTCACTTTGTAGATAGAGGTTGACGGGGAATGCCTTCAGCGCCGTGCTCATCCGCAAGTCCTTGTCCAATGTGACTGCCTGAGATGAAAAAAGTCCCTTAAATTCAAGCCGCGAAAGGTTTTCAGGAAGCCGGACACACGTATCCCCCCATTTTTCGTCCGAAACGAGCAACTTGCCCTCGGCCAGCAATTCGCTGCACAGGCGCGGCACGATCACGATCGCATGGCGGCCTTGATGCTGCCGTGCAAACGCCAGCACTCGATTCGCCTGTTCGCCGTGCACCTCCAGCGGCAGGTAGTCGCCTTGCAGGAACAAGGCCGGTTCCTTGGCCCGGATATTCAGCAAGGCGGCGATCAGTGCTTGCTTCACATGCCCGTCGCTCCAGTTTTCGAGCAGCGCGAGCGGGTCGGTGGCGGTGGCCAACGCTTCGCTCCGGGCAGTGTAGTCCACGGGTCGGCGGTTATCCGGATCGACCAGGCTGAAATCCCAGAATTCAGCGCCCTGATACAGGTCCGGAATTCCCGGCACAGTGGCTTTCAGGGTGGCTTGTACAAGCCCGTTCAGCGCACCTGCCGGTGCAAGTACGTGTACTGCCGAAACGATGGACTGGCGCAGCGCCAACGTGCTGTCGGCTGTCAGCAGGTTCTGCAGGAAGTCCCGGCAGGCACTCTCATAAGCTTCGTTGGGCGCGCTCCAACTGCTCACCAGCTTGGCTTCGCGCAAAGCCTTTTGTTGCCACTGCTGCATACGTTCCGCGTAAGCCGCAAGGCCTGCGGCGTCGTCGGCCTGCAGGTCGAGTGGCCAGCTACCCAGCAGTGCCTGATACAGCATCGCTTCATCGCCACCGGACGGGGCGGGGCCATCGGCATATTCGCCACGCAGGCTGCTGGCCAGCGCCTGCCAATGGGTGATGAGCGCGCCGTACCAGGTACTACGTTCGCTGATCACCGCCAGCCGCGCGCGAGTGTCTTCGCCACGCTTGTGGTCGTGGGTAGCCGTGGCCAGCAGATTGCGCGGGAACGCCGCCGCTCGCAACTGGCACGCTTCATGGAAAGCCTCCGGGGGCGCGCTGAACACTTCGGGGTCGAAGCCTACGTCGTTGCGTGAGATCAACCGGGCACTTCGGTAGAACGCCGTGTCCTCCATGGCCTTGGCGGCCGTAGGCGAGCTGAGCTGCTGGAACCGCACGCAGGCCTGGCGCAGCGTTTGCCGACGGCGCCCCACCGGCAGGCTGCGCCACGGCTCGCCGCCTAACCAGCGCACAAGGAAGTCCAGCACCGGCCAATCGCCCTCGCTGAGGTCGGCGCGGGCGCCTTCCACTGCCTGAGCGAAGAAAGGCTCGTCCTCGGCAGGTCGGCCACAGGGCGTGATGTAGGTACGGTAAACCGTGTAATGCACGATCAACGCCTCGAGCGCCCGACGAATGCTGCCGAGGGTGAAATCCCGGCTCATCAGGTCACTGCGGGCCACCTGCAACAGGGCCTGGGCCACGGACTCGAAATCGCCTGCCAAGGTGCCATGGAGTACAAACCTGCGCCCGGCACGCACCTCTTCCATGAAATCGGCGCTGCGCCCGCTCATCCGTACCCAAAGGTCGCTGAGGTGTTGCTCGCCACGCGGGTCATGCTGCACCAGCGACACCTGGTTCATGAATTCATAGCCGGTGGTGCCGTCCACGTTCCAGTCGCGGTGTAGCTGCTCGCCATTGCCGAGGATCTTTTCCACGAAAATCGGGAAGTGCTCTACTTTAGCTTCAGCGGGGCGCTTGGGCAGTAGTCGCTCCACGCGCCGACGCAGTTTGCGGCAGTAGGCACGTGGGTTGGCCAGGCCGTCCACGTGGTCGATGCGCAGGCCGTCCACCAGGCCTTCTTCCACCATCTGGAAGATCTTGGCGTGGGTAGCCTCGAACACCTCGCCGCGTTCCACACGCAGCCCGCCCAGTTCGTTGATGTCGAAGAAGCGCCGCCAGTTGATGTCGTCCGCGGCGGTGCGCCAGCTGGCGAGGCGGTAATGTTGCCGTTCCAGCAGGCGGTGCAGGCGGTCGAAGCCTTCTGGCGTAGTAGAGTCGTACAGCTTGAGCACGGTCTCCAATGCCCGGAACACCGCGCCCTCGGCCGCCAGGTCAGCCAACTCCTGGCGCAACGCCGGTGCCTGGGCATAGGCATTGGCGTCATGTGCCAGCGCGCCAAAGCGCTCACCGATGACTTCGAGCCGGTTGTCTACCGCAATGCTTAGAATGCTTGCGTAGTCGGGGGGGCAGATGGGGAAGCGGTGTTCATAGTGCTCCACATAGAAACTGCCGGCTTCAGCGTCGAAGCGCAGCGGGATGTCGCCGTTTTGCAGGGCTGTTCCGTAGTCGCTGCCCAGGAATGGAATCAGCAACTGGCCCTCGAGCAGGGGATCGGGCGAATGCCACTGGATATCGAAGAAATTCGCATAGGGGCTGCGACGGCCCCATTCCAGCAAGTCGAGCCACCAAGGGTTGCTGGCACCACCTACCGCCATGTGGTTGGACACGATATCCAGCACCAGTCCCATCTGCCGCTCCCGCAGCGCGACAACCAGCCTGCGCAGGGCAGGCTCGCCCCCCAGTTCGGGGTTCACTACGGTGGGATCGACCACGTCATACCCGTGCATGGAGCCGGCGCGGGCCTTGAGCAGTGGAGAGGCGTAGACGTGGCTCACGCCTAGCTGCTCGAAGTAAGGCACCAGCGCAATAGCGTCATCAAGGGTGAAATCTTTGTGGAATTGCAGGCGAATACTGGCGGTAAATGGCTTCATCGGTCACGCTCATGAGCTTGTCGGCGGGCTACGGCAAGGAGTTCCAGGCGGCGCGCCGGGTCGGGCAGGTCAAGCAGGGCAGCACCGGTCGCCTCCAGGCGCCGACGCCAGTTGGGGTGTTCGTCAACGGTGCCAGGCAGGTTGGGCTGTTCCACCAGCCCCAGGGCGTCCTCGATGGGCAGCAGCACCAGGGGTGCCTGGGTATGGCCCACGAAGCGAACGCTGCCATCGATCACTTGGTCGGCGATGTCCGGGTCCTGGCGTTCCTCGACAAAGTTTTGCGGGTCCTGCTTTAGAATGTGCTCCAGGCCACGCTTTTCCTTTACCCGGGTTTCACGCCATTCCCGTTCGGTTTTCTCGTCGATCAACTCCAGGCGACGGGTCCAGCCGATTTCATTGGTCTGCCACCAGCCCTTGAGCGGGGGCAGATCGTGCGTACTGGTGGTTGCCAGGGCGTTGTCCGGCCACTCCAGCAATTGCTTGAAGTCACCGGGATGGTTCTGTTCGAACAGCAGCACGCGCATGCCAAGGATGTCCCGGGCCGCGAGTTTTTCCCGCAGCCCGTCCGGCACAGTGCCCAGGTCTTCACCCAGCACGATGGCCTTGTGGCGATGGGATTCGAGTGCCAGCAGGCGCAACAGGTCGTCCAGCGGGAAGTGCAAGTAGGCACCTTCGGTAGGCTTCTCGCCCTGCGGGATCACCCACAGGCGATTCAGGCCCAGCACGTGGTCGATCCGCAGCCCGCCGGCGTGGGCGAAATTGGCCTGCAGCATCTCGATGAAGGCCCGAAAGCCATTGCGCTTGAGCCCTTCGGGAGAAAAGGCCGAGATGCCCCAGCTCTGGCCCGAGCGGTTGAGGATGTCCGGCGGAGCGCCGACGGTCACTGCTGCGAGCAGTTCATCCTGTCGGCTCCAGGCCTGGCTGCCAGCACCGTCCGCGCCCACAGCCAGGTCTGCAATCAGGCCGATGCGCATGCCGCTGGCTTTGGCGGCGGTCTGGGCGCGCTCCAGGCTGCGCGCGATCAGCCACTGGCCGAAGGCGTAGAACTCGATTTCCTGAGCGTGGGCCTTGGCAAATTCGGCCACATCGGGGCTGCGCGGGTGGCGCCAGGCCTCGGGCCACTGCCGCCAGTCCTGGCTTTCGCCTTTGCGCGCACATTCGGCTTGCAGGGCTTCGAAGCAGCAATGGTCGGCCAGGGCCTCGCCGCCCTTCTGGCGGAAGCTGGCGAAATCCTCCTGCATGGGGTGTTCGGTTTTAGTGAAGCTTTCATGAAGCTCGCGCAGCAGCTTCAGCTTGGCCTCGGCGGCCTTGGGCCAATCCACCAGCTCGAGCTTTTCAAGTTCTGCCAGCGTGCCTTCAAGGTTGAGGCGCTCGATGGCGGCGCGCACCGTATGCTCGCCCAATACCGCGCCGGGGGCGGCATACAACGCATTGAGAAACAGCCGGCTAGACGGTGAGTAAGGGCTGTAGCGGGTGGTATCGCTGCTGAACATGGCATGCATGGGGCTTATCGCCAGGGCGTCGGCACCTCGCTCACCTGCAGCGCGTACCATCTCTTCCAGTGCTTGCGTGTCGCCGAAGCCGCCGTCATGAGGGCGACGCAGTGAATACAACTGTACGCCCAAGCCCCATGCGCGAGGTGCGTCGACACCTAGCGCATCGGCCACGTTGTAACAGCGGGCCGGCGCCACAGCCACGGTGAAGTGCTGATCGCCCACCCGAACCTGCTGATAACCCACCGGGAGCATACCGGGCAGTGCCGCTTGGGCATCGAGCTTGAGCTCCAGTTCGCCGCCGTCTTCCAGATGCACCGTGCAGGCCGCCCCGGGGGCCAACCAGCGGCTCAACGCCAGTGGCTTGCCATAGTCGGCGGTGAGCAGGGGAGGCAGGCGGTGATTGTCTTCCTCCGCCTGCAGCACGCGCAGGCTTTCGGTCACATCCTCGTCGCTGTTCGCCGGGTGGCCCAACGCGCTCAGCACATTGCGCAGCACGTCGGGGCTTACGGTTTGCGGGCGGTTGTTGGCGTCGGTCCACTCCACAGCGATACCGACCTTTTCGGCGAGGCTTCTGAGCGCTTGATCACTCATTGGGTGGCCTCCAACGGGTCGCGTGGGATAAGGCTGACCAGCGCGGTGTATGCCGGGAGCTCGCCGGCTTGATCGAAGCGCGCGTTCGGGCCGCGGCTATCGAACAGCCAGTAGCGGTCGAAGGGCAGCTCTGCCACCACCGCCTGGTCGCTCAGGTTCAGGTCGATCTGCCAGGTGGAGCCATCGCCCAGCTGCCAGCGCGCCGAGACGGCCTTGTCGGCAAGAATGGTCACGCCGAGCGAGCGACTGCCCGGCAGCCGTGGCATCAGGTCACGGCGGCGCATGCTGAGCAAATGAACATACAGTTCTACCCAAGGGCCGCGCTGGTGTTTCTCGAAGTCATCGAAGGCGGGGCGCGAGTGTTTGAATGTGGACTCCGAGTTCGGGTCCGGAATCTTGTCGCGGCGCTCCGGGTCCTGGAAAGCACTGAAGGACTTGAACTCGGAACGGCGGCCGTTGCGCACGGCCTCGGCCAGTTCGCCATGGAAGCTGGTGAAGAACTGGAACGGTTCGGCCGCGCCCCACTCGTCGCCCATGAACATCAGGGGGATCATCGGCGAGGCCAGCAGCAAGGTAGTCGCGGCACGCAGGGCGGGCTCCGACGTCAGCTGAGACAAGCGCTCGCCAAACGCGCGGTTGCCGATCTGGTCGTGGTTCTGCAGGAACAGCACGAACGAGGTAGGGTTCAAATGCCCGCTGGGCTCACCGCGCGCCACGCCGTGGCGGTTGGTATGGCCCTGGTAAACAAACCCTTCGCCCAGGCAGCGCGCCAGCTTGGCCGTGGTGTCCTGGGCGTAGTCTTCGTAATAGGCTTCGGTTTCGCCGGTAAGCAGCACGTGCAGTGTGTTGTGGCCGTCATCGTTCCATTGGGCGTCGTAGCCTTCCTGAAGCAGGTGAGCCTCGTTGTGTTCGTTTTCCAGGTTAAGCCACACATGGCGGCCAGCCGGGATGGCCCGGCGGATGCGGCGGGCCATTTCCTGGAGGAAATCAGGGTCTTCAATGGCGTGTACGGCGTCGAAGCGCAGGCCGTCGAAGCGGTAGTCCAGCAGCCACATGAGCGCATTGTTGACGAAGAAATCCCGCACCTGCGGGCGACGGAAGTCGATCGCCGCGCCCCAAGGGGTGTGTTTATCCTCGCGGAAAAAGCCCTTGGCATAGCTATTAAGGAAGTTACCGTCCGGCCCGAAGTGGTTGTACACCACGTCCAGGATCACCATCAGCCCGTGTTCGTGAGCGGTATCGATCATCGCCTTGAGCTGGTCGGGCGTGCCATAGGCATGCTCGGGTGCATAGGGCAGCACGCCGTCATAGCCCCAGTTGCGGTCACCGGGGAATTCGGCGACGGGCATCAGTTCGATAGCGGTGATGCCCAGCGCCGCCAGCCGTGGCAGTTGCCTGGCCACGCCTTCGAAACCACCCATCAGGCCTACATGCACCTCATAGATGACGGCCTCGTGCCAAGGGCGGCCTTGCCATTGGGCGTGGCGCCAGGGGTAGGTGGCGTGGTCGACAACCACGCTGGCGGAATGAACATCACTTTGCTGCGCCCGCGAGGCAGGATCGGGAACGGTAAGGTCGTTGTCGATCTGGTAGCGGTAGGTAGTGCCTGCGTCGCAGGCAGCCTCGGCGGTGAACCAGCCGTCAGCCTGTGCGGTCATGGCAAGCTGCTCGCCATCATCGAACAGCACGCTGACAGTGTTGGCATCAGGGGCCCAGAGTGCGAAGCGGGTAAGGTTATCGCCCACACGGGTGGCCCCGTGTGCCCAGGTAACAGGTTGCAGGTCAGCCATGTCGGCACTCCTCGATCAGTAATGCCGACCGGCCCGCCCATGTGAGCGGTTGACCAGCTTTGTATAAAGTTCGGCGTAGGGTTCGACGGCCTGAGACCAGTTGAACGGTTGAGTCATGGCACGGCAGCGCATGGCGTTCAGCAGGTCCGGTTTGCTGAAGGCATAAAAGGCGCGTTTCAAGGCCTCTTCGTAGGCCGCCACCGAGGGTTCGTCGAACAGGAAACCGGTCACACCGTCTTCGATGGTGTCGGCCAGGCCGCCGGTTTTGCGTGCCACTGGCAGCGAACCGAATCGCTGGGCGTACATCTGGCTCAGGCCGCATGGCTCATAGCGGGAGGGCATCAGCAAGAAATCGCTGCCGGCGAACATGCGTCGGGCATCGGTTTCGTTGAAGCCGATACGGGCCGACACCTGCCCCGGATAACGCTTGGCCAGGTCACGCATGGCCTGTTCTTCTTCAGGCTCGCCACGGCCGATGATCGCGATCTGACCGCCGTTGCGCACGATGTAGTCGGTCACCCCTTCGGTAAGGTCCAGGCCTTTCTGGTACACCAGGCGCGACACCACCGCGAACAGCGGGCCAGTGGACGGCGTCAGGCCGAACAGGTTGCGCACATGCTCGGCGTTCACCGCCTTGCCGTCCCAGTCGTTCAGGCTGAAGGGGCAGACCAGGTGCGGATCGGTGGCTGAATCCCAGCTGGCGTCAATGCCGTTGGGAATACCGCTGAGCAGGCCCTGATGCGCCTTGCTGGTGAGGAAACCATCCAGCCCGCAGCCAAACTCGGGGGTGGTGATCTCTTCGGCGTAGGTAGCGCTCACCGTGGTGATATGGCTGGAATAGGCCATGCCGGCCTTGAGGAACGACAGCTTGCCGTAGAACTCCATGCCTTCCTGTTGCAGCGCGTGCTCGGGAATGCCCAGTTCAGGGCAGCAGGCCAGGCTCACCACACCCTGGTAGGCCAGGTTGTGGATGGTAAACAGGGTGGGGACGTTCACGCCGCGCCAGTGCATATAGGCCGGGGCCAGGCCGCTCGGCCAGTCGTGGGCATGAACCAGGTCGGGTTTCCAGTGCACCATGCCATGGCCGGCGGCGATGTCGCAGGCGGCCAGGCCGAGGCGGGCGAAGCGGATGTGGTTGTCTGGCCAGTCCCGGCCGTTCACGGCGCCGTAGGGGTTGCCATCGCGCTCGTACAGTTCGGGGCAGATCAGTACGTAGATCACCAGCCCATCGGCAGTGTCCATACGCCCGACCTTGCAAGGCGGCAAGGCAGCGTGGCCGCCCAGCTCGCCCACGATATGAATAGGGTTGTCGCTTTCCAGCACTTGAGGGTAGCCGGGGATAAGCACGCGCACGTCGTGCAGGTGGCTCATCGCGCGGGGCAATGCCGCCGACACGTCGCCCAGGCCCCCGGCCTTGATCAGATCCGCCATTTCCGATGTCACGAACAGCACTTTCTTGCGGTTCGGATTCGCCGTGTGGTCCGGTTGCAGCACCCTGCTGGTCGAAGTGATAGCCGGCAGCGAGGCAACCTCGCTGACCTGCTGATTGAAACGCTCTCCATGGGTTTCGACAGCGGCACTGATCATCAAACTCTCTCCCGTAGCGTAAATGACTTCTGGCAGATCTATGGTTTTTCTAATCCGACCCCAATGCCGCTCGTATGGCCGGCCCGCGGGTGAAACACCGCGGTATGAATCGCTCCTGGAGGGGTGGGTGAGGGCACGCTCAAAACCGCGCACCACTCACTGTTTACCTGACCCGGACGGCACTCAGAAGTTTCGGATTTCTTTGCATTGGCACTACGGACTCGCCCCAGTGAGTGTAGGCGTGAATCGGCGGCCCGCTGGGCTGGAGCGAAGCGGTACTCCCGTACCACACGGCACGCCCCCGTCTGCGGTTGGATAGCAGCCTTTCAACCCCACTGGAGCTTGCAATGCCTGTGCCCTTCAGCCTCGCCAATGCCGTCAGCCGTTACTCACCTCTCGCCGGGGAGGCGGTGAAGCGTTTCCGCCAGCAACCTAGCCTGTTGTCCACCGCCTCGCGCCTGGTTGGCGAGGCCCTGATGCGGCTCGAGCCGCCTGTCTCGATAGACCCCGGTAGCGTCGCCCTGGCGTGGCCACCCGACGGGGGAGCGCCAGGGGAGTTCGACTACGTTGTGCTACCTGAATTATTGATTGACCTGTTCGTTCGTCGAACGGTGCTGACCGTGGTACCTGGCTATCAGGTTCTGGTGCAGCACGAGGGCGCGCAGTGGGTGGAACTGCCTGTCAACCTGCACCACCTTGCACAGGCACTTGATGCGGTAAGGCCGACCCTGATCGAGTCGTTCGAAGAGTCCCTTGCCCTGTTCTGGAGCGAAGCGGACAGGCAGGGCGAAACCCACTGGACCTGGATGGGTGACTACCTGCGTGACAGCTTCCTTGCAGGCCTTCAGGGCGGCCGGGGTTCAGGTGAACTCCCCTCCGAAGCTCACGACTTCGGTTTGGTCGTGGCCACTTGGCGCGACAGTGAGGCGATCGCTCGGCGCAGTCCCGGCGTGGGGGCCTACCTGCTCCAGATCCAGGAGGGAGGCACTGCGTTGCCGTTTGACGTCAGGCTCGATCCTCATTTGTTGATCAGCTTTCCCGCACACGATGGGGCCCAGCACTACCTGTTGTTTTCCGTCAATGGGGGCGTCCGTTGCTTCACCACAGTGCTCGCGCTGCGAGAGGCTATTGATTCAACGCTGGGCACCGAGAATGGCCTCGGCAACGCGCAGGTCCAGCGCTTGAGTGTGCATGGCGATGTATTCCTGGCACTCGCACGCACGCTGCTGCAGGCGCAATTGGTGCAGATCAGTGGGCTGGCGGGTTGGGTGCGAGGCACCACCACGCTTTCAGGCAACTCGCTGCTGAAGGCGTCCTGTGATGTACTCACCGGCTTCTTCCAGCTCGACGCGAGCAAGCAGGCGCAAAGCGCGCTCAATCTACAACGAGCGCTGCCGGACTGGCTGCGTCGGGCGCCTGCTGTCGACCGCTGGCATTTCGCGAGTGCGCTGGCACAGCTCGCCGAAACCTGGCCGCGGGTCACCGGCAGCTGGTTCCTCCACGACATTCCGACCCTCGACGGGTATGTCTACAAGCGCCTGCGCGAGGAGGCGGCACGCTTGCATCCAGAAGGGCCGGCCCTTGCCCCGGAACACCTGGTGCTTTCGCTTGTGTTCGTGGTCCCCGACCCGATAGCCGTGGCCGGCGGCCCTTCGGAGCCCCATATCGTCGAGGAGCCCTTGAGCGTGACGGCCCTGGCCATTGATAACCTCTCGGCCCATGCCAGTGCCTGGTTGAAAATCAGCGCCAAACCCGGCACCAGCGTACCTGGCTGGCTCACCGAAGAGGAACTCAAAGCGCTGGTGCGTGCCATCGACGTTGGCGGGCATTACCCGGCCATGCTGCGCAGACGGCTGCGTGAAGGTTCCGAAGCGCAGGCGCGGGAAGCGTTGTTCCGCCAGCAGTTGACGCTGCAGCTGCCCTTGCTGGCCTGGGAACTGATGCTGCGGGGTGAGTGCGGCCTCGACCGAAAGGGCTACCGGATGATCGAGGAAGGTGTAGGCGCGCTGCCCAGGGTAAACCCCGCTCACCTGGTAGGGTTGGGTGTGACCGCAGGCGCAGAGTACGGCACCGACGTCATCGCCGGGACCTTCCTGTTCGTTCGCGAAGCCAATCCAGCCGCGCCCTGCGTGCTCTACCGTCCCTTGCATGCCACGCCGCTTCGGCAGTTCGACTCGCTGGATGCCCTCTGGGAAGAGATTTGCGCACCGGGCGACCTTCAGGACGACGCATTGCTATGGATGACCGACCTCGGCCGCTCTCGTTATAGCCGAGGAGGGTTCCGCGAACCGCGGGTGTTGCGGTTTGGGCAGGGCGACGATTTCGCGCCGCTTGAAAAGCCCCTGCCGGCTCGCCCTGCACTGATTCCCCTGGCTACTCCACGGCTGCAAACCGTGTATGAGCAAGTGGTAGAAGCGCTGATCGCTATGGCAGAGCGACGTTCCACTTCCAATGCCGAAGACCGCTGGGTATCCCTGGGGCAGTTGGCGAGCACGCTATTCTCCGGCTTGCTGCCAATCCTGAGCGGCCCTGCGGGCACTGCAGGGTGGTTGCTACAGCTCAGCGATGCCTTCAACGTTTACCTCGAAGCCCTTGATCAGCCGGCCAATGCAGCGGCCTCTGCCAGAACGAACCTGTTGTTCAGCATTGCGATGCTGCTGTTGAGCGAAGCCGCACACTGGCCCGTGGACGAACCCGAGCGGCTGGACACAACCGAGCCCGGCGAGCCCGACGAAAGGGGGGGCTTAGGGGATGAGGCTGGGGCCACGTCCGGCGCAGGAGGGGGTATAACCCCCGCGCCCGCAGTCGCGCTGGGTTGGGCCGAGGTCATCGCTCCAGAAACGATGGCGATCTCCCGCCCCATGGACTTTGATCTGAGCTGGTCCGCTGCCAACCTCACGCCGACCCCATTGCAGTCGCAGGCTCTGAAGCCCCTGCGAGCCAGCCCGCCGAGCGAGGGCTCGACCCCCATCCCCCATGGCCCCCACCAAGGGCTATACCTTGAAGACCAGCAATGGCTGGTCAAGTGGCAGCAAGACTATTTCGCAGTGAGCCTGGACGACATCGATCCCAGGATCGTCGGCCCTGACGGGGAGGAGGGGCCATTCATACGCCGGGATGACGCCGGGCGCTGGGTGTTGGACCTACGCCTACGCCTTCGCGGTGGCGGGCCCAAGCGGCGCATTGAAGCCCGCCGGCGGCAGAACGAACAGGATCGCGAGCAGGCTGAACGCCTCTATACCGAGGTAATGAAGACGTTCGAGATGTTGCGCGATCGCGCCAACCCGCTTGTCGAGCGGGTAGATCAAGCCTCCCAAAACAATGAGCCGGCTATCGAGGATCGGGAGAAGCTCGACGAAATGCTGCGCCAAGGCCATCAACATGGAACCGAACTGATCACGCTGTATGAAACCCTGCACAAGGCGACACCGCTTCCGGACTACGCGAACCGGATCTGCAGCATCCTGGCCAGGCAACTGCACATCAGCAAGACCATCACAGATAACCTCTCCGAATTGTCCCGGGTGTATGTCCATACTTCGCCGTATCTGGGCATAAGTGACAAGGCCTTGCAGTTGTTGGTACGAACCAATCCCGCGCAATGGCATGCCTTCCTGGAGCGCTACCGCGATCTCACGGAGCGTTCGGTGTCTTACGTTCAGTTGCATCAACATACCCTCGAGCACATCCGGACCTTCCCCGGGTTGGGCGCGCGCACACTTGAAGAGAACACCAGCGCGGTGGACACGCTGCACTCGGTGCTCGAATTGCAAACCTCGCTGGCCTATTGCGAGCTGGGGCTGTTGCTGGAGCCTCTGCGCGACAACCCTGCACTGGCCGAGCAGGTTCACACAGCACTTGAGCCATTGTTGGTCCACGGGACATCTCATGCTGATCTGGTCCAGGATCCGGCAGTCACGCCAGAGCAGAAGATTCAGGTATTGGACACCGCCATCCATCACTATCAACGGGTTGAGGACGCCCTCCATGTCTTCAAGGAAACGCTCCCCGGCGAGCTGATATCGCCATCCCTTGCGCGTTTCGAGCGGATTGCGGCGATGTTGCGCGAAGATGCAGAGGCGCGCATGGGTGAACTGGTGCGCAGCACGGTAGCCCCCGCACCTGTTGCCCGGCCCGGCGGAGCGCGGCGCCAGCCTCGCCCTCGGCCGCCTCAAGGCGCGCCCGGATCGAGTACTGTCAGCGCAGACGTAAGCCGCCCCGACGCACCCGAAATGATTCGCACGGCTGACGGCCAGTCGGTGATGGTCCATACCCGTACGGATGAACAAACCAAGGTAAAAGTGGCGGAGGTGGTGTCCAACGGAAAGGTATTGGCCCGGTGGCGGCAGGACCCTGACACCGGCGCCTGGACCAAGCCCACCGCGCCCCAGCGGCAGCCTGCCCAGGGGCTGGGCCCCCGCCTCAATAGCCTGACGACCGAAGCGAACCGCGCACTGGGGCAGGTGCGGAACGAGGTTGCTGCACTCGCCAGGTTCAAGCAGGTGACGCGTGTGCCTGTGGAGATAGAGGATCAGTACCATGGCAGCGCACGCAGGCTGGAGACGCTGGCCGACGACATCGAGGAGGCGCTGACTCAGCTCAATGCCACCGATGCACAAACCGGGTTGCAAGGCTCCGCCGAGATCAAGGCTCGTGAGCTGCGGGACCAGGCCAGTATCGCTCGCCGTACAGGCACACAGGCACGCGTAGAGCTCAGCAAAAGCTTGTTGCCCACGGTCGCGCGGGTTGAGTTTCTGGTAAGGCAGGGGGAAGCCACCATTCGCAAGCTGGGGCGGCGCACGCCGCTTGGACGAAGTGGGCGGCGTGATTTTGTGCAGGAATACGAGATCCTCGACCGCCAGCAGCATCCGCTCTGGTATGCCCACTTCCACTACGACACGCCAACCGGGCCGGTGGAGCGGTTCACTGCCGCTCATTTGAAAACCGTCACGCAGCGGTTCGACGGGTATCAGACGCAGCTCCAGCAAGCGCGCAACAACGAGGAGGTGATAGGGATCTATCGCAGCCGGATCGACCTGGGGGCTGCACGGCGATTGTTCTTGTCGTTGCCTTGACCCTGTTTGTCGCCGGGGTGGTACTTCAGTATCGCCCCGGCGGATTGAAACACGGCAACACTCCGGGCTCCTTGTATTCAGGAGCCCGACATGCCCCACGTAATTTCCGCCGATCTGCGTTCCCATCCATTGGCTAGCCTTCCAGGCCCGGTGACCGGCCGGATGGCCGACAGGCCTACGCTGGCCCAGGTAGCCTGCGACAGGGTACAACCTATGCTCGATATCACCCTTGTAGCGGGACGTTCCACCCCTGCTCGCGCCGCTGATATCGCGCTTTGCCACAGCCTGTGGCACAACGAAAACGCAAACGTGTCGTTTGCCGGTTATCAGGTGCAGCCCCTCTCAAACGTGGTGCTTGATCGGTTCATCCGCGGCAGGCCCCTGTCGTTTTCCGCCGATGCAAGTTTCCTTACCCTCGAGCCTGGCAGCGAGTACCCCGCTCGGCTGGATGCCGACATGGCGATGATCATCGAGGCGATCGACGTCACCGGCCCATTTGTAGTGCAGGACTGGTGCGCGCGGTGGGTTGATTATTGGCAAACCCCTGGGCCGACTGGCCAAAGCCCCTGGTCGTGGTTGGCGTCGCACCTGAGGCAGTTGGTCACCCAGGCCATGAAAGAGTCTGAAGGCCTTGCCATGCTCTCTTCGGCCGATATAGGCATCATCTGCGCATCCCTTGACCTGCCGTTACCGCTCACCTCTGAACGGCCGCCAGCGCTCGGCCAGGTGTGGCTGCTTGGCAATGGCCATGGCACCCTACCTGTATTGTTGATCGGCGCAGGCCCTGCCTGGGTCATTTATGACGTGGAAACGGGGTTCCGGCGCTTTGATAACGCTGTAGCGGTTACACAATACCTCGGCGTTGCCCTGCCCGAAGACGCCCACACACCGGCCACCGGCGACTTTTTCGCCAACTGGGCTGCGGCAATTTTGGACGGCTATCTGACCGGTCAGCTCGCCAAGGCCGAGCAGATGCGCGCAAGCGGCGTTGATGCCCGTGACTTCAGTGCCATCCTGGCCGCCTTCGGCCCTGGCTGGGTACTCGACGCTGCGCACCGTATGAAACGCCAGGCGGCGATACGCCGCGAGCTTCCTGCCTGGCTGAGCCGGGCGAGCAGTGCCGACCGGCTGCGCTATGCCCTTGGCCTCGACGCTGTGCTGGCGGCTCGACGCGCCTTGGGCAGCAATGGCTTGCTGGCGGGTATTCCTACCCCGGAAGAATACGCCCGTTTGCGCTTGCGCGAGCAGGCCGGGCGAGACCATCCCGGTCAGCCTTTGAACGACCCGGACGATGTGGTGGTGAGCATTTTCAGCCGTGAGGACGATGACCTTCTGTCTGTTGCGGGCGGGGGCGGTACCATCGCGCTCAAGGAACAACGCATCAGCCTTGTGGAACTCAGCCTGCTGAACACCGGCGGCCGGCCCGCGGGCTGGATGCATGTTGCCCCGCAGCAAGGCAAAGTGCTTCCGGCTTGGCTGGATGATGACAGCGCTGTTGCGCTGGTCAAAGCTGTGGACATAGGCGCTTCCTATCTCAGGATGCTCCATGCCTCCCTTGTAGAGGGGCAAGAGGGCGCTTCGCGCCGCGCGACGTTCAAGGCCATGGTCGCGGCGCAGCTTCCATTGCTGGCGCTGGAACTCAAGTTACGAGGGGAGTGCGGCTTCGACGAGCGCGGTATATCACTGGTGCGTCGCGGCTTCGGGCCGGATAACGCACTGCCGCCTCCCAGGGTCGCGCGGTTGGCGCTCCAGGCCGCGCCCTTGCTGCCTCCTGACCTGGTAACCGGCATGTTCGTGCTGTCCCAGCCTGAAGCTGACGATGTACTGGTGGTTTACGCACCTCTGGCTCAACAGCCTTTGCGGCAGTTTCAGGATCGCTCGCAACTGATGAAGGCCATCATCGAAGAAACCGACCTGTACCAGGCGGTGCTGGGTTGGCTGAGCGACACGGCACGCCCCCGTTACGCCAACGGGGGCCTGCGTGCCCCGCACTGGCTGCGCTTCGGGCAGGGCGACGAATTTGCGCCTGCAGCGACCGTTACGCCGGCACGGGTACAACCCGTTCCGTTGCAGGGCGACCCCTTGGGAGCCTTTTATGATGGCCTGGTAGAGGCGTTGACACTGGCAGCGGATCGCCAGACGGTGTCGAACGAGGAAAGCTTCTGGATGTCGGCACGGGAGGTCGGCTGGCTGGTATTCAATCAGGTACTGCCCTTCCTTAGCGGCCCGGCGGCCACCGCGGGCTGGCTGATTCAGATGGGCCATTCGCTGGACGAGCATTTCAACGAAGTGGGGGGCGCTGATGAACCACAGGACATCAGCAGCGACGAGCTGTTGTTCGACCTGATACTGGCCCTGGTCAGCGAAACTACTCGGCGGGCGCTCGCAGAACCGCCCGCGCCTCATACGGCCCCCGTGGAAACGCCAGTGCCAGCATCCCCTGCCGCATGGGCGCCTGGCGTGCTGGAAACAGCCTGGAGCGTACCGTCCATGAGCCTCACGCCCGTTTTGCGGGACCGATTGCAGGCGTTGGCGGTGTCCCGCCCCGAAGGCCTTTCGCCGACAGTGCCCTCTGGCCCGCTCCAGGGGTTGATGCAGGACGATCATCGGTGGCTGGCCTGGGTCGAGGGGGCCTTGTTCGAAGTCGCGCCGGGTAACGGGGAGGCCGTGGTCCTCGATCCTCAGACCAAGGAGCCCAGCGGGCCATGGTTGCGCCGGGACGAGGCCGGCCGCTGGCGCCTGGATCTGCGTTTGCGCCTGCGAGGTGGCGGCCCGAAGCGCAGAATCGAGCAGCAGCGGGAAATCAATCGACAGCAGCGCCAGCGGGCAAGCCAGTGCCTGGCTGAAATAGAACGCACCTACCGTGATGTAAGGACGGCGGGCGTGGACAGCGAGGCTTTCATCGAGGAGGCGCTGAAGCGCAGCCAGCCCAACGTTGCCAATACCCGGCGCCTTGAGGACGCTACGCGCGTGGAGCGGGCGTTTGATGCTTGCGTCGCTTTGCGTGAGGAGTACGAAGCCATCAGTGCTGCCGTCGCCGTGCCGGAACGGGGCAAGGAACTGAGCGTGGCGCTGGCGGCGGAAGCCAACCTGTGCGGCTATTACCTGAGCCTGAACCGCGACGTGCTGGTAGGCAAGCTGGATACGGCGCAGGTAGGTGCGTCAGCCTGGCAGGGTGATCATCCGATGCAAGCGGCAGAGGTCACCCGCTGGTTTGCCTTTCTCCATGAATACAGAAGCATTGTCGATGCCGGCGTGCGCTGGCGAATACGCCTGGATGAGCGGATGCGCAGGTTGGGCGACATACCGGTGGCGGGTACTGCCACGCTGGCGAGGCTGGCCCCGAAGATGGCGGCGTTTCGACAACTGATCGAGTACCGCGCGTTGAGCGTGTACACCGAACTCAGCCTGCTCGAACAGCCGATGGCAGGAGATGAGACTGCGCGGCGCAGTGTTCATGACGCCATGAAACCGCTGGTGCTGGCCTTGAATACCCACAAGGAAATCACCCTGGATGCTTCGCTGGCCGGAGGTAACCCACTGGAGCTGCTCGACAGCGTGGTCCATGGCTACCAGGCGGCCCAGGACACCGTACAGTGGCTGCGGCAGACCTTGCGGCCGGAGTACATATCCCCCGCCCTGGATCGACTGTCGACCACGCTGGCGGTACTGCAGGCCGACGCTGAAGAATGGCTCGGGCGATTGCTCAGAGATACGCCTACCCCTTCGCCAGCCCCCGTTGCACCCTCAGCCAGCGGAGCAAAGGGAGGGCGCAAGGTAATCCGAACCCGCCACCGTGGCGTAGTGGTCGCAAGGGTTCGCGCCAACGCCCGGCAGCCCGCCACGGAAGTCGCCGAAATCATCTCTCCGCTGGACGATCGTGTAGTGGCGCGTTTCGAGCAAGACCCGGTACACGGGGACTGGGTGGAGCATGCTTGCGAGGTGGCGCCAGCGCATGGCCCCTCTGAAATCAACCTGGAACAGCTCGCCGAGGCCGCCGACCACCAGCTCGAGGCTGCGCAGCGCCAGTTTGAGCAGGCGCCACGGCTGGCAAGGGTGACGCGCATACCGCTTGAGCTCGAGGAGCTCATGTGCGGCACGGCGCGAAAGCTGACCGAGCTGGCGGACAGGATCGAGCGCGGGCTTACGCTACGCAACGAGACGGATATGGCGGTCGAGGCCTGGGGTAGCGCTGAACGCAAGGCGCGCTTGCTTCAGGACATGGCGGCGCGGCTGATCGCCGAGGGCCGAACGCTGCGCATCCGGTTGAGCAAAACGGCGCTGCCCACCATAGGTAGGGTTCGTTATCTGGCGCAGCAGGGTGCGGTACGGGTGCAGCGGCTGGGCAGTCGAATTGCGCTCAAGGGGCAAGGCAAACGCAAGGATCTGATACAGGAATATGCCATAGCGGAACCGAATGGCACGGTGCTCTGGTATGCGCATTTTCACTATGCCAGCATGGCAGCAGCGGAAGACCAGTACCTGGCGGCACACTTGAAAACGGCAAGCCAGCGATTTATGGGGCTGCAGGCACAGATGGCACAGGCGGCAACGGATGCTGAGGTGGTGAGAATCTATCGGAGCCGAATCGACCCTGAAGCTGCGAAGGAATTGTTCCTCAGCCAGCGTTAAGCGGTAGGAAGAACCAGGCACGGCAACTGGAGCGCCGTGCCTGCTTCGCGGTATCAGGCGATACGCGCGGTGGGCACGAAGTCGAGAGCGCCGTGGGTGGCCTGGGAGAGCATGGTGCTCAGCTGGGCGACTTTACGCTTGAGCTGGTCGCGCTCGGCCTTGAGGTCGTGCAACTCGTCACGACGGATGGTGACGTACAGCGTTTGGGGTTGTTTGGCTACGACTACGTTACCCATTGCACACCTCGATGGCGGATCACTACGTTAAGGGCTGACCTCGTGGGGTGTTCCCCGCCGGGTTATGTCCTTGATCGGCTCCGATTCTGATTTCTTTATGGTCGCTTGGGAACTTTTTATTTCAGTGTTGTCCCGGCTTCCGGCAGGTAAATGACGCCAAAGCCACGTCGCACGCGGGTTTGAGCCGGTTTACCGCTTGTCGGGAACTTTTACATAGGGGGCTGAAACCTTCCGCAGGCGCTTCGGACTAACCTTCAGCGGCGGGCTGCTATAAGCTGTTACGGCTTTTCTTACATTTTCTGGAGTTACCGGCATGCAATTGGGAATCGTGGGACTGGGTCGCATGGGTGGGAATATTTCACGACGCCTCATGCGTAACGGCCATCACACGGTGGTATACGACCGCAACGCGCAAGCCGTGCAAGCGCTCGAGCCGGAAGGCGCCAAGGGGGCGCACAGCCTGGAAGACCTCGTCGCCAACCTCGAACGGCCTCGCGCGGTGTGGGTAATGCTGCCCGCCGGCGCGCCGACCGAGGACACCATCAACGAACTCGCCAGCCTGCTCGAGCCGGACGACGTGATCATCGACGGTGGCAACACCTTCTACAAGGACGACGCCCGCCGCGCCAAGGCCTTGCTGGAAAAACAACTCCACTACGTGGATGTCGGCACCTCCGGTGGCGTGTGGGGGCTGGACCGTGGCTACTGCATGATGATCGGCGCCGAGACAGCTGTTTTCGAACGCCTCGAGCCCCTGTTCGAAACACTCGCGCCGGGCGTAGGCGAAATCCCCCGTACCAAGGGGCGCGAAGCTGGGCATATTCGCGCCGAGAAGGGCTACATCCACGCAGGCCCCGCGGGCGCTGGCCACTTTGTGAAGATGATTCACAACGGCATCGAGTACGGCATGATGCAGGCCTTTGCCGAAGGCTTCGACATTCTCAAGACCAAGAACTCGACCCAGCTGCCGGAAGACCAGCGTTACGACCTCAACCTGGCCGACATCGCCGAAGTATGGCGCCGGGGCAGTGTGGTGTCCTCCTGGTTGCTGGACCTCACCGCTGACGCGTTGGTGTCGGACCCTGAACTCGCCGGTTACTCGGGCTCGGTGTCCGACAGCGGCGAAGGCCGTTGGACCATCGACGCAGCCGTGGAGCAGGCTGTTCCGGTACCGGTGCTGGCCAGTTCGTTGTTCGCGCGCTTCCGTTCTCGTCAGGAGGCCACCTATGGCGACAAGATGCTGTCGGCCATGCGCTTTGGCTTCGGTGGCCACATCGAAGTGAAGAAGTAGTTTCCACGCCCGGGCTCTGGCGGCGCGCCACAGCCCGGGTGACTTGCCGTTGCTCGCGCCACTGGCCGTGCAGCGTATGCCCATCAGCGCGGGAGACAGCTGTATGAAGCGAGGCAAAACCACGGCCGAGCCGGCACCCCCGGCGACCCTGTTTCTCTTTGGCGCCCATGGCGATCTGGTAAAACGCCTGCTGATGCCGGCGGTGTACAACCTGGCCCGTGACGGGCTGCTGGACCCCCACCTGCATATCGTGGGCGTTGACCACAACGAAGTCGGCGATGCCGAGTTCGCCGAACGTCTCAAATCTTTCATCATCGATCAGGCCCGGGCCCGGCACCCTGAGCAAGCTGAAGCCACCATCATCGATCCTGCGGTGTGGGAGCCGCTGGCCAAGCGCATCAGCTACGTGACCGGCGACTTCACCAACGACGAAACCTACCAGACCCTCGCCCGCACCCTTCAGGCCACGGCCACAGGCAATGCCGTGTTTTACCTGGCCACGTCGCCGCGGTTTTTCACCGAGGTTTCACAGCGCCTGGCGCGTGCCGGCCTGCTCTATGAACAGCCCAACGCCTACCGGCGTGTAGTGGTGGAGAAGCCGTTCGGCTCGGACCTTGAAACCGCCCAGGCGCTCAATACCCAGCTGCTGGACGTGATGAGCGAGTCGCAGATTTACCGAATCGACCATTACCTGGGGAAGGAGACCGTGCAGAACATCATGGTCAACCGTTTCTCCAACGGGATCTTCGAGGCCTTCTGGAACAACCATTACATCGATCACGTTCAGATCACCGCTGCCGAAGCCGTGGGCGTCGAAACCCGCGGTGGGTTCTATGACAGCATCGGTGCACTGCGGGACATGGTCCCCAATCACCTGTTCCAGTTGCTCGCCATGGTCGCCATGGAACCCCCGGCTGCGTTCGGGGCGGACGCCGTGCGCGGCGAAAAGGCCAAGGTGATTG
Source organism: Pseudomonas sp. 3MAES_34.3B (assembly GCF_058145875.1). Lineage (NCBI taxonomy): Bacteria > Pseudomonadati > Pseudomonadota > Gammaproteobacteria > Pseudomonadales > Pseudomonadaceae > Pseudomonas > Pseudomonas sp. 3MAES_34.3B. Next base: position 1,901,643 of record NZ_CM176960.1, read on the forward strand.
GTGCCATTCGGCCTTGGACAACCGAGGAGGCACTGGCCAATTCCGTGCGCGCTCAATACGTGGCGGGCGCCAAAGGGATGAAGGGCTATCGCGAAGAGGACCGGGTAGCGCCCGACAGCGAAACCGAAACCTACGTGGCGCTCAAGGTGATGATCGATAACTGGCGCTGGATGGGCGTGCCTTTCTACCTGCGTACCGGCAAGCGGCTGAGCGTGCGGGACACCGAGATCGCCATCTGCTTCAAGCCGGCGCCTTATGCGCAGTTCCGCGATACCAACGTGGACTACATCAAGCCCAACTTCCTGCACATGCAGATCCAGCCTGACGAAGGCATGTGGTTTGACCTGCAAGCCAAACGCCCAGGCCCGGCCCTGGTAATCGACAACGTGAAGCTGGGCTTCGCCTACAAGGATTTCTTCCAGATGCAACCCTCCACTGGCTACGAAACCTTGCTATACGACTGCTTCATCGGTGACCAGACCTTGTTCCAGCGCGCGGACAACATCGAGAACGGGTGGCGGGCAGTGCAGCCGTTTCTGGATGCCTGGCGAGAGCAGGGCGCCTTGAGCGAGTACCCGGCCGGCAGCGATGGCCCGGCGGCTGCGGATGAATTGCTGGCCCGTGAAGGCCGTACCTGGCATTCCCTCGGATGAGCGCGCCCATCAGGCTGGTCCTGAGCGACATGGACGGCACCCTGCTGCGCCGCGATCACAGCCTTGCGCCCGCAGTGGTGGCGGCCGTGGGCAAACTACAGGCGGCCGGCGTAACCTTCAGCCTGGCCAGCAGCCGGCCCCCGCGGGCGATGCTCGAACAGGCGCGCTTGCTGGGCGTGACCGCACCGATCGCCGGCTTCAACGGGGGCAACCTGGTATACCCGGACGGCCGCTTGCTGGAAGCACATACCATCGCGCCCCAGGCGGTGAAGGCGGCGTTGGCCTTCTTCGCCGATCACCCGGTAGACGTATGGCTGTTCGCAGATGGCGACTGGCTGCTGAAAAACCGGAACGCGGCACACATGGATACGGAACGGCATGCCTTGGGCTATGACGCTGTTCAAGTAACCGATTTTGAGCCTTACCTGGACCGCGTGGACAAGATCGTCGCCACCACTGCCGATCACGCGCTGCTGGAACAGCTCGAAGCGGCAATCCAGCCAGTGCTCGGTAGCCAGGCACATGCCGCGCGCTCCCAGCTTTACTACCTGGACATCACCGCCCTGGAAGCGGACAAAGGCAAGGCGTTGGCCCGGCTGGCGCGGCATTTGGGCGTTCCACTGGAGGAAACGGCGGTACTGGGCGACGGGCATAACGACGTGGCCATGTTCGAGGTAGCGGGCCTGGCGATTGCGATGGGCCAGGCCAGTGCCGATGTTCGCGACGCGGCGGATGTAGTCACTGACAGTAACGAGCAGGACGGGGTGGCCACCGCGATCGAGCGGTTCATTCTGCCGCGCGTGCTCCGGTGACCCGGCCGGCAGCGATTGCTATAGTCCGCGTTCGATAACAACAAGGACCTGGCGATGACCGAGTACAGCGCGTTTCGTGTGGAGCGACGAGGGGCGGTTGCCCATGTGGTGATCAATCGGCCGGAAAAGCGTAATGCAATGAACGCTGCGTTCTGGGTGGAGATCGAACAGATATTCAACACCCTGGACGCTTCCGATGACGTGCGCGCGGTGGTACTCAGCGGCGCTGGCGAACATTTCAGCGCGGGTATCGACCTGGCGATGCTCGCCCAGGTCGCTGCCGAGCTGGGGCCTGATGTGGGCCGCAATGCACGCTTGTTGCGGCGCAAGATTCTCGCGCTTCAGGCCGCCCTGACCGCAGTGGAGCGTTGCAGCAAGCCAGTACTGGGGGCCATCCAGGGCTACTGCATCGGCGGCGCGGTAGATTTGATCGCCACGTGCGACATGCGTTACTGCAGCGAGGATGCCCGCTTCTCGATCAAGGAAGTGGACATGGGGATGGCGGCGGATGTGGGCACCTTGCAACGCCTGCCGCGCATCATCGGTGATGGCATGCTGCGCGAGCTGGCGTACACAGGGCGCGAGGTCCGTGCTGAAGAAGCGTTGCGGCTGGGCCTGGTGAACCAGGTATTTGCCACGGTGCAGGCGTTGGAGGAGGGCGTGTTCGCGCTTGCGCAGCGGATTGCGGAGAAGTCGCCGCTGGCGGTGACAGGCACCAAGCGCATGCTCAGCTACATGCGCGACCATTCGGTGGAGGATGGGCTTGAATACGTGGCCACCTGGAACGCGGCCATGCTACAGGGAAGCGACCTCAAGGTGGCGCTGGCTGCCAGCCTGAGCAAACAGGCCGCGCGCTTCGAGGATTGACCGCACGGCATTACCAGGATTTTTTAACATGGCGCATCGCTGGATTACCGCAGTACTGGATACCGAACCCACCGGGGGCTGGGCCGTGGCCCGAAGCCCCGAGGGCTTCATGTTCGACAGCAAGGGTGTGTTGTTTGCCCGTGACTGGCTCAAAGGCCTGGGCCTGCCGATACTGTTCGAGCACGGCATAGGTTACCTGGACGATCAGCCGGTGTACTTGCTGGAGTTCGAAGGCCCCATAGTGGTGAGCAATTGCCAATGGCAGGGGCTGCGGCAGTTCATGCTGCAAACCGACTTCGAGCATTACCGCATGCTGGCCTATGCCGCGCAGATCGGCACCTGGGCACGCGAGCACCGTTTCTGCGGTAGCTGTGGCAAGCCCATGGTGCAGGTGCCCGGCGAGCGGGCCATGTACTGTGACCGCTGCGAGCTGCGTGCCTACCCCCGCATTTCGCCCAGCATGATCGTGCTGATCACCCGAGGCGACGAGATACTGCTGGCAAGGTCGCCGCGGTTCGTCACCGGCGTGTACAGCACCCTGGCCGGCTTTGCCGAGCCGGGCGAAAGCGCCGAGGAATGCGTGATCCGTGAGGTGCGGGAGGAGGTAAGCCTGGAAGTGCGCAACATCCAGTACATGGGCAGCCAGTGCTGGCCATTCCCCCACTCGATGATGCTGGGCTTCCATGCCGAGTACGCCAGCGGAGAGATCATTCCTCAGCTGGATGAAATCGAGGACGCCCGCTGGTTCCGCATCGACGCGCTGCCGCCGTTGCCAGCGTCGCGCTCCATCGCTCGCTACCTGATCGACTTGTACGTTGCGCGCCGGTCAGGCTTGCCCGAACCAGTGCTGCCAGGCTAACCGCACGGTCAGCGCCAGCACCACGGTAATGAACACCGGGCGGATGAAGGCCGCGCCGCCGTTGATGGCGGTGCGGGCCCCCAGGAACGCGCCCACCATCAGGCTGGCGCCCATGGTAAGGCCGATGATCCAGTCCACCTGCCCCGAAGCGATGAACACCGCCAGCGCGGCGGCGTTGCTGACGAAGTTCATGCTGCGGGCCACACCGCTGGCCTTCACCAGGTCGATGGGGTAGAGCAGCAAGCTGCTGACCGTCCAGAACGCACCCGTACCCGGCCCCGCCACGCCATCATAGAACCCAAGCCCGAGCCCCTGCGGTGCTTGCCATTTCTTGCGCACCGGTGCGTTGCTGTCCACCGGCGCCTTGGGCGTGCCGCCGAACAACAGGTAGAGGCCGCAGGCGAATACGATCACCGGCAGCATTTTGTTCAGCCACTCGGCCGGCAGATAATGAGCTACGCCAGCACCAAGCAGTGAACCTATCCCGGTGCATACCAGCGCGTGCACCCATTGCCGCGGCTGGAACAGCTTGCGCCGGTAATAGGTGAAGCTGGCGATGCCTGACCCGAACGTGGAGCTGAGTTTGTTGGTGCCGAGCACCAGGTGTGGTGGCAGGCCGGCGGTGAGCAGGGCAGGGGTGGTGAGCAAGCCACCACCGCCAGCGATGGCATCGATGAAACCGGCAAGGAACGCCACCCCGGCAAGAATGGCCAGGGTGGTGGGGGCAACGCTGAGATCGAAAGGCATGGCGCGCTACTGCGTTGGAACGGGGTGCGCATTCTAGCTTGAATCGTCGTGGGGCCGGGCGCAGAGCCCGGGAATGTCTAAGAAAGTTTCACAGCTGCCAGCTATGCCGCAGCCGTGAGTAGCACCCGCGGCTGCTTAGGCCAGATACCCGCCGTCCACATTAAGCGCCGTGCCCGTGGTGTAGCTGGAGGCGGCGCTGGCCAGGTACAGCACCGCGCCGGCCATTTCCGTGGGCGCCGCCACACGCCCCAGGGGAATATGGGTGAGCGCCTGGGCCAGGATTTTCTCGTTGCTCACCAGCGCCGACGCGAATTTGGTGTCGGTGAGCCCGGGCAGCAGCGCGTTGCAGCGAATGCCCAGCGCCGCGCATTCCTTGGCGAACACCTTGGTCATGTTGATCACCGCCGCCTTGGTGATCGAATACACCCCCTGAAATGCACCAGGCGATACCCCGTTGATCGAGGCTACGTTGATGATGCTGCCGCCGCCATGGGTACGCATGAGCTTGCCCGCTTCTACCGACATGAAGAAGTACCCGCGGATGTTCACGTCCACGGTTTTCTGGAACGCGGCGATGTCGGTGTCCAGCACATGGCAGAACTGAGGGTTGGTGGCGGCATTGTTGACCAGCACGTCCAGCCGGCCGAAGCGCGAGCGGATAGTCTCGAAAGCCTGCTGTATCTGCTCGGGCTCTCCGATATGGCACGCCAGCGCCGTGGCTTGGCCACCCTGTGCGACGATTGCGTCGGCCACGGCCTGGCAGCCTTCGAGCTTGCGGCTGGAAACGATCACGTGGGCACCTTGGGCGGCCAGCAGGCGTGCGATGGCTTCGCCGATGCCGCGGCTGGCACCGGAAACGAAAGCGACCTTGCCGCAAAGGTCAAATAGATCGGTGGGCATGCAACCTCCTGTCAAAGGGTGGAACGGCCGATCACCTGCAGGCTCATCTGCTCCAGCAAGGCGTTCATGGCCACGAATTGAGCGAACCGCGGATCGCGGGTCTGCCCATGGAAATAGCGGTAATAGATTTGCTGGACGATCCCGGCCAGGCGAAACAGCCCCTGTACGTAGTAGAAGTCGAAGTTGCCCACGGTGATGCCCGAACGCTGCGCGTAGTAAGCGACCATTTCCGAGCGGGTGAGCATGCCGGGGGCGTTGCTGGGCTGGCGGCGAGTAAGTTGCACTGCCTGTGGGTCGTCGGCTTGCACCCAGTACGCCAGGCAATTGCCCAGGTCCATCAGCGGGTCGCCCAGGGTAGCGAGCTCCCAGTCCAGTACGCCCGTGATGCGCATGGGGTTGGCCGGGTCGAGAATCACGTTATCGAAGCGGTAATCGTTGTGGATCAGGCTGGCCCGGCCACTGTCGGCAGGGCGCTTGTCACGTAGCCAGTCCATCACCGGCGCCCACGCCGGGGCATCCGGTGTGAGTGCATTGGTGTAACGCTCGCACCAGCCTTCGACTTGTCGCTGCACATAGCCTTCGGGGCGGCCGAGGTCTTCCAGGCCACAGGCTTTGTAGTCCACCTGATGCAACTCCACCAGGCGGTCGACGAAGCTCTTGCACAGGGCAGTGGTCGCGTCGGCATCCAGGCCCAATTCGGGTGGCAGGTCTTTGCGCAGGATGACTCCGCGCAACCGCTCCATCACATAAAACTGCGCGCCGATCACGCTTTCGTCGGTACATAGCAGTACCGGCCGGGGGCAATAGCTGAAACTACGGCTGAGCTTGTCCAGGATGCGGTATTCGCGGGCCATGTCGTGGGCGCTACGGGCTTTGTGACCGAACGGCGGGCGCCGTAGCACCAGCTCCCGGTCCGGGTAGGCAAGCAGGTAAGTAAGGTTGGACGCCCCACCGGGAAACTGGCGGATCGTGGGTGCGCCGTTGAGGCTGGGCAGGTGCGCCTTGAGAAGGGCATCGACAGCGGCGCCGTCGAGTGCTTCGCCTTCACGCAAGCTGATGGTCTGATCAGTGAGCGCCATGCGGGTCCCTTGAATGAATGGCTCTTGGCTGGGCAATCTAATTGCGCAGGGTAGCCGGGACAAGACTAGCAGGCGTGTTATCAGTGAAGCTGTTGGCGGGGCATACAGCACAGATGATGCCCGGGGGTACGATCACCCCCGGGCGGTGTTGCTTTAATTCAGGCCGAGCTTGCCACGCAGGGTGGAAAGGTCTTCGGCCAAGGTGTTCACCGGGCCGATCATGGCCTTGCGGTCACGTTCCTTTACCTTGTCATAGGTTTCAAAGCCACCGTCCTTGGTCTTGTACTTGGCCAGGATGGTTTCCACGGTGGCGAAGTTCTTGTCCACTTTGGCGACGAACGCTTTGTCCTGCTTCTCGATCTGTGGGCGGAACAGGTCGACGATCTTCTTGGCGCCGTCCACGTTGCCCTGGAAGTCATACAGGTCGGTATGGCTGTAGCGATCTTCTTCGCCGGTCACCTTGGTGGCGGCCACTTCTTCAAGCAGCGCCGCGGCGCCACCCACTACTTTTTCCGGCGGGAAGGTCAAGCCGTCAATGCGGGCCTGAAGGTCTTTCACATCCTTGACCAGCTGATCGGCGAAGCCTTCGTAACCTTTGGTGGTGTTCTGGTCGAACAGGCCATATTCGATACGGTGGAAGCCGGTGAAATCATCCGCCGTCACGCCTTGCTCGTGGTCGTCCACGCGGGAGTCGATCGAAGCATCCAGGTCGCTGAACAGTTCGGCGATGGGTTCGATCGCTTCATAGTGCACGCGGGTAGGTGCGTAGAGCTTTTTCGCCGTGGCCAGGTCGCCGGCCTTGACCGCATCGGTGAACGCCTGGGTTTCACTGACCAGCTTGCCCACTTCTTCGGTGACGTAGATCTTGTAGTCGGAAATCGGCTGTACCAGGTCCAGGCCTGCTGGCGTGGCGGCAAAAGCCGGAGCGGCGAGGGCGGTCATGGCAATCATGGACGCGAGCAAGGTTCGTTTCATGTGGTGCATCCCCAGGGTCAAGTAGTGGTGTTGTTGTGAGGCGTAGCAATCAGTAGCGCGCGGCCGATGAAGTCCTCGGCGTTGCGCACGCCCGGCAAGGTGAAGAAATACCCACCACCGACAGGTTTGAGGTATTCCTCCAGCGGCTCGCCGTTGAGCCGGCGTTGAACCGTGATGAAGCCTTGCTCCAGGTCGGCCTGATAGCAGATGAACAGCAGCCCCATGTCGAGTTGGCCGTTCTTGTTCACGCCGTTGGAGTAGTTGAACGGCCGGCGCAAGATCAGGTTCGCCTCGCTGCCGGGCGTACGTGGGTTGGCCAGGCGTATATGCGCGTCGAGGCGGGTGAGCTTGCCTTCCGGGTCCTTGCTGTAATCGGGCAGGGCAAACTCATCGCCGCCTTGCATGGGCGCGCCACTGCCCTTGCGGCGGCCGAAGATGCTTTCCTGCTCTTGCAGCGGGGTGCGGTCCCAGCGCTCCACGAAATTTCGGATGACGCGCACCGCCTGGTAGCTGCCTTGGGCAGCCCAGGCAGGCTCATCACTGCCCGGCTGTACCCACACGAGCCGATCCATGGCTTGGGTATCGGTGGAGTCCGGGTTGGCGCTGCCGTCGCGAAAGCCCAAAAAGTTACGCGCGTTCTGTGCAGGCTCCCCCGGCTTGGTCGGCGCCTGGGGCGGCACCGACCCCTCCTGCTTCCAGCGCACGAACAACAGGTCTGGCAATGCCTTGATGACGTCTCGCAACGCATGGATGTTGGTATCCGGCGTGTTGGAGCAAAACTGCAGGCTGAGGTCGCCGTGGCAGCGATCTTCTTCCAAAGCGTCGTTCGGGAAGCCCACCATGCGGCTTAGCCGCTTGGGCTTGACCGCCTCCAGCCCATAGCGGTCATCGAACAGCGAAGCACCCACGGACACTGTGATGGTGAGGTTGTCCGGGCTGACCACCGGGCCAAGAATCCCTGAATCGGCCGGCGGCAGTTTCGGGTCCAGGTTGTCCACGGGGCCACCACGGGTGAGGAACCGGATACGCTCGTCCAGGGTGCGGAACAGGCGCTCCAGGTCGGCGCGGTCGTTGGCGAGCACGTCGAACGCCACGACCATACCCGCAGCAGGGCGTGGCGTGACGATGCCGGCCTGGTGTACCCCTTCGTAGGGGTGGCGGTCTTCGGTGCGTTCGCTTTTCGGCGCCTCGGTCACCTTGCCTTCGTTGGCTTGCGCCATCATCGGGCAGCCCAGGCCGCTGCCAGCGAGCGCGGCACCCGCGGCGCCCAGGCCAAACAGCACCCGGCGGCGTTCAAGGGAGGGGAGGTGGCGTGTATCGGTCATTGCATGTATGCCCTCAGAGATCGGACAGGCCAAGGGCCGGATCGATGCCATCCAGGGCGTCGGCCAGATCGCGGGCGCGATCGGCGATGGCCTGGCGCTGCGTCTGGGTGAGTTGGGTATAGGCAGGCCACTGACCCTCGCTGCGCGCCGCCTGCAGCGTGTCGTTCAGGGCTGCGCTGGCGGTATCAATGCGGTGCTGCACGTCAGCGGCGGTTTTCTCCACCAAAGGGCGCATCAGCGAAACAACCTTGTTCGCACCCTCCAGGTTGGCGGCGAAGCCATTGAGGTCGGTGTGGCTGTAGCGCTCTTCCTCGCCGTTGAAGCGGTGCTCGGCCAGGCTGCGCAGGTTGCGCGACACCATGGCCACCAGTTGCTCGGGCGGGATCGGCTGGGCCAGCAGTTGGGTTTTCAGCAAGGTTACATCGGCCAACAGCTTGCGAGCGATCGGTGCCAGCGGCTGAGCGGCCTGAGCGTTGGCATCGAACAGTTCATACTCCAGCCGGTGGAAGCCTGCGAAGGCGGGGTCCTGCTCGCGCTTCTCGTAGTAGTCAGCCCGGGCATCAATGGCATTGTTCAACTCGGAAAAGCGCTGCGCGGCGCCGGCAATGCGCTGATAAGCCGCCCTGGCGGGCGCGTACAGTTGGCGCGCCTTGGTGAGGTCTCCGGCATCAATGGCGGCGGACAAGGCATTGACTGCCGCCACCAGTGCGGTGCCTTGCTGGCTGAGGTACACCCGGTACTCGGACAGCGGGCCAATAAAGGTGGTGAGCGAAGGGCGCGCCTTGGCACGCGCGTCGGACTCCGCAGTGGCCGTAACGGTCAACGTGCCCCGGGGGTTGCTGAGCAAGCCGCAGGTGATCGCATATTGGCCTGGTTCCAGGCTGGCATTGATGATCTGGCTCAGGCCAGGCGCGATGTTTTCCCGCTCCTCGAGTACCAGTACGCCATCGAGGATTTCCCACTCCACGGCACGGTCGGAGGCATTCACGATACGGAAGGCAGCCTTGCCCGCCGGCACGCTCAGCGCGGCGGGCTCACAGCTGTGGTCGTGGATGGTGACGACGGTTTCCTGGCCCGCATGGGCCTTGCGTTTTTCGCTGGCCACTTGAGAGGCGTAATAGAACAGGCCGCCAGCGGCGATCATCAGGATCACCGAACCGGCTACGGCCACGCGCATGAGGCGTGGCGGCCGAGGAGCAGATGTGGGCATGAAAAACCTTAAGAATGGCTTACAGTGGGTGCGGCGTTGCGGGCAGGGCGCACCGGTGCGAAAAACAGCGCCAAGGCAATCAGCAGGTACCCGGCCCAGGCACCCAGCGTGCTGACGGTGGGCGTGTCCTGATAGCCGAACATGCCCGCCAGCACCGCGCCGGCGGGGCTATCGACGGGCAGTTGGGCGCTCCAGTCGAACACCACGTGCTGCAAGCCGTTCCATAGGCCGGCTTCATGCAGGGCCTGTACCGAATTTGCCAGGATGCCCGCCGCCACCACCAGGATGAACAGCCCCGTCCAGCGGAAGAACCGCGACAGGTTCAGCTTCAGGCTGCCGCGGTACAGGGCGACCCCCACGGCCACAGCACCCACCAGCCCCAGCAGCGCGCCCAGCGGGGCGCCAGTGCCCTCGCTCTGCTGAAACACAGCCAACAGGAAGAACACGGTTTCCAGCCCCTCGCGGGCTACGGCGAAGAACACCATGGCGATCAATGCAAAAACCTGATTGCGCGAGCCGGCCAGCGCCGTGTCGAGGGATGCATGAAGCGTGTGCTTGATCGAGCGCGCCACCTTGCGCATCCAGAACACCATGGAGCTGAGAATCCCCACCGCCAGCAGTCCGATCACGCCTTCGAACAGCTCTTGCTGCTTTTGCGGAAACTCGGCGCTGGCCAGTTCCAGGCCGCCACCGGCCAGCAACGCCACGGCCACTGCGAGGAATACGCCCACCCATACGGCAGGCATCCATTCGCCCCGACCCGTCTGCTTGAGGTAGCTGGCGATGATGCCTACGATCAGCGCGGCTTCGATGCCTTCGCGCAGCATGATCAGGAACGGAACGAGCATTAAGCACCGCGTCAATGAAGAATGAGATTGCGTTTTGTAACATAATGAGACTCATTATTGAACGTGCGTTCCTGCAGGTTTCATGAACGTGTCATGTTCACCGACGGTCGGCACCCCGCGCCCGGTATTCCGGCAATTCGGCCCGCGCTATTGCTGCCTGCTGCTCACGCCCGTAGACTCCCGCCCCTTATTTGATTTTACCCGTCGCCCGGCACCGCTGGCGCGACCGGCCAACGATCCGTCTCACGCAGGTTTATCGAGATATCAATGACGAAGGAAAAGTTGCTGGCCATGCCGGCCGATGACTACATGAACGCCGAACAGCAGGCTTATTTCACCAAGCTGCTGCAAGCCATGAAGGTCGAAACCCAGGCACGTATCGACGAAAGCCGGATTGCGATCGAAAGCCTGGACTCCCCGGCCGACCCGGCGGACGCCGCCTCCGTGGAAGAAGAACGCCACTGGCTGGTAAATGCCATCGAGCGCGACCAGCGCCTGTTGCCACAGCTGGAGCAGGCGCTGGGGCGTATCGCCGAGGATACCTTCGGCTGGTGCGAAGACAGCGGCGAGCCTATCGGCCTCAAGCGCCTGCTGATCAGCCCCACTACCAAATACTGCATCGAAGCGCAGGAACGCCACGAGCAGATCGACCGGCATCAGCGCCAGGCCTGATCCCGCGCCCTGGGTGCCAGTCATCGAGTGAGACGAAGGCAGCATGGCTGGCAACGCGACGATAGACCAAGATGGGGAAAGCCAATTATAAGCCCCAGCAGGAGTCGCAGGCATGAACCTTCCCGGTGCAGTGCAGGGTTTGTCGTCTACCCCCCAGAGCCCCTCGGTCCCGGCCCGGCCATGGCGCCGGGCCCTGTTGCAAAGCTTGTTGGTATTGGTGGCCGTCGCTGCCAGTGAGCTTGCGGGCTTTGCTCCAGCCATCACAGGGCTGCTGGCGCTGGTTGCACTGTGGCTGCCACTGCTGCCTGCCGGCAGATCCGCTCCGGCTATCCCTGCCACGGCCGCACCCATGGCCACCCTTACCCGTGACCTTTCCCGCGCTACAAGCCATAACGCCCTTTCTGCGGCCGGGGTCGCCTGGTCGGTTCGCCTGCTGGCCGGCAGGGTGCAATCACAACTGGCTGGCGCTGCCCGCATCGTTGGCAGCGCCGAGGCCATGATCCGCACCGAGCACCTGGCCAGTACCTTTAGCGAGCAAGCCCTGGCGGCGTCCTCCCAGGCCCGCCAGAGCAGTGCCAGCGGCCGCGGCGTGCTGGCACAGTCCATCCAGCGGATGCATCAACTCAGCGAACGGGCGACGGCCAGCCGCGCGTCCATCGAAATGCTCAGCCAGCGAAGTGAAGATATCCAGCGTGTGGCGCTGGTTATCCAGTCCATCGCCAGCCAGACCAACCTGCTTGCCCTCAATGCCGCCATCGAAGCCGCCCGCGCCGGGGAGCACGGGCGCGGTTTCGCGGTGGTGGCCGACGAGGTGCGAAGCCTGGCCGGGCGCACCGCTACGGCGACCGAGGAGGTGGGCAAGATGGTCGGCGAGATTCAGCAGCGTACGGCCGACGTGATGGAGCAGATTGCCCTGCTCAGCGACGACCTGCGTCAGGGCGTGGAACAGGTAGAGCATACGGGCAGCGAGCTGTCACGGATTGCCGAGCTATCGGAAGGCGTAGAGCGGCAGGTGCAGACCATTGCCGAAGGTGCGCGCGGGAATCAGCAGCAATTGGAAGCGTTGTTCGAAGCAATCGCCGGGATGCGCGCAGACCTGGCCATCAGTGATGAGCAAACCCGAGCGCTCGCGCAGGCTGCGGAAAATATGGAGCGGCAGGCCGAGGTGATCAGCGAGCGCTTGGCGGAAGTAGGGCTCGATGACTATCACCAGCGGGTGTACAGCCTGGCGCTGGAAGGTGCGCGCGCTATCGAGCAGCGCTTCGAGCAGGACCTTGCCGCCGGCCGTATCAGCCTCGATGATCTGTTCGATCGCCAGTACCGGCTGATTCCAGGTACCACGCCGGCCAAGTATCAGACCCGCTTCGATCGGTATACCGATGACGCGCTGCCCGCGATCCAGGAACCATTGCTCAAGCGCCACGAGGGGATGGTGTTTGCCATTGCCTGTACGCCAGAGGGCTATGTGCCTACCCACAACCAGGCGTTCAGCCGGCCGCCAACGGGTGATCCGCAACAGGACGTGGTGTATTCACGCAGCAAGCGCAAGTTCGACGACCGCACCGGCATCCGCTGTGGCAGCCATCAGAAGCCGCTGTTGCTACAAACCTATACCCGGGATACGGGAGAACTGATGCACGACCTTTCCGTGCCGATCATGGTGCGGGGTCGCCACTGGGGAGGGTTGCGCCTGGGTTACAAGCCCCAGGCGGCAAGAGGGTGAGCGCGATCAAACGGCCGGGGGAGTGGCCTGCTGGTTGGCGTCGTGGTGCAGGCGGGTATTAAGCTCGTCGACCCACATGGCTTCTTCTCCATCGGCCATGATCGACTCCTTGAGCAGGGCAGCCTGGGAATCGTTCCAGAATTCGGCCTCTGACACCTTTACGTCGGCTGGAAGTTGGTGTTCGTCGATGAACTTGTCTATTTCCGGCCCGCTGGTACCCAGGCCGAGTTGGGCGAACAGGCTTTCCAGGTCGTGATGGACGTCTTCCATTGGGGGCTCCGATTCAGGTTCAGTAAACACGGTTACGTCACTGGATTTGAACCCCGTATCTTGCGTGGAGTTCGCCCTTTTCGTGACTGTTTTCGACAATGATCGGAAAGGGCTTTTCTTTACTGGGGGTTTTGGCAGAGAATCCCGTGTTACCGGCAACCGCTTCAGAGGGATGATCCATTCGCGATCGTTGCCCATCTGCCGGTCCATTTGTTCATGTCAGGGCTTTGCCCCGTATTTTCATGGTCGGCTGCAGGCTGGCCACAAACCGGGAGCGACCGGTTCTACCATCGGGTTGAGGATCTTTCGTTGGCAGTCAGCAATCTGGATATGCACGCTCTTTTTGTTCTGGGCGATTTGCGCGCTAAGTTGGTCAAGTTATTTCAATCTCGTTTTGTCTACATCACCGAACAGTCCGCCGACAGCCTCTACATGGCTGAGGTGGATACCGAAACCGCTCTTGTAGTCGACGACAAGCCCGGCTTGCAGTTGAAAGTAGGCGATCATTTTCGGGCTGCCGTGCTGCCTAGCCGCGAAGGCGGCAAGTTCGAGATCAAGTTTCGCGACCTCAAGTTCACCATCTACGGCCTTGGCGAATACGCCTTTGTGCAAACGCCCATGGGCAATGGCGTGGTGTTCCGCCAGGGCCAGAGCGTAATGCTGGTGTTCGCGGCCAATGAGCAACTTGTGGGAGGGCTGACCAAGCCTCTCAAGGCTGCAGTGGCCAAGGCAGCGAAATGGCGGGCCGGTGAGCTCACGTTCAAGGCAAGCGAGCAGTAAGCGCAGCGTTTGGCGCAACCTCGGCTAGGCTGTGGCTGTCATCTGCCTACAGCCCAGGAGGTACCCATGAAACGACTCCATAGAACGCTGGCGGGGTTCTGCGCCGCGCTTGCGTTCGGTTATCTGTCCAACGCCAGCGCCAACGATACCGTCCGGTTCGCTGATCTGAACTGGGAAAGCGGTAGCCTCATTACCGAAATGCTCCGGTACGTAGTGGAGAAGGGCTACGGCCTGCCTACCGAAACACTGCCCGGTACCACGGTTACCCTTGAGGCGGCCCTCGCCAGAAACGACATCCAGGTGATTGCCGAGGAGTGGGCCGGCCGCAGCCCGGTGTGGAACGACGCCGAAGCCAAGGGCCAGGTCAAAGGCCTGGGCGATATTGTGAAAGGTGCCACCGAAGGCTGGTGGGTGCCGGCCTACGTGGTCAAGGGCGACCCCACCAAGGGTATCAAGCCGCTCGCGCCGGACCTGCATAGCGTGACGGACCTTGCGCAATACAAGGACGTGTTCAAGGACCCGGAAAGCCCCGGGAAGGGACGTTTCCTCAATAGCCCCACCGGTTGGACTTCCGAAGTGGTGAACGGGCAGAAGCTCAAGGCCTATGGCCTGACTGACAGCTTCACCAACTTCCGGGCAGGCTCGGGCGCGGCCCTCGACGCCGAAATCAGCTCTTCGGTGAAACGGGGAAAGCCGGTGCTGTTCTATTACTGGAGCCCCACGCCACTGCTCGGCCGTTATGACTTCATTCAACTGGAAGAGCCGCCGTTCGACGCCGAAGCCTGGAAGACCCTCACCGATGCCAGCAACCCGAACCCGCGGCCCACGCGATCCCTGGCCTCGAAGCTGTCGGTGGGCGTGTCCACTGCATTCGAGCAGGCGCACCCTGAAATCAGCGCCTTCCTTGCCAAGGTAGACCTGCCCATTGCCCCGCTGAACCAAGCGCTGGCGACCATGAGCGAAAAACACCTCGAGCCGCGCAAGGTGGCCGCCGAGTTGCTGAAGGCTCATCCTGAATGGCTTCAGGCCTGGCTGCCTGCCGATATCGCCAGCAAGGTTCAGGGCACCCTCTGATCCTCTGTTTCAGCAGCCCCCGCCCGCCCTGGCGCGGGGGTTCCATCGCCATACCGTTGCGCGGGCAATAGCCACTATCAAACCCGGTGATTTTTCTGTGAGCGAGCGCGGGCTTAGCCTGAGTTCATTCCCGAAACGTAACCGCCCGATGGGGCTGGAGGTTCCCATGAAACGCTCGCTGCTGCTGATTCCGCTGATGTCCGTTGCCGTTCTGGCCGGTTGCACCACCACTGGCCCTGAAACCCGCCCGTATTCCGCTGAAGAGCGCTTCGAGCTGTCCATGGAAGCTCTGAACAGGCAAGGGTTGCCATTCGATCAATACGTTCAAGCCCGGGCCAGGCTGGTCCGTGGGCAAAACGCCAACGCCACCGGCCTGGTTCAGGATGCTGTACCCGCTGCCCAGGCAGGCCGCGAAAGCTGAGGTACGGGCCTTGTCAGGAATACACCGCGGAATGGTGAGGGTAGTTTTCCAGGCGAGAGCCGATGACCATTTCGCTGATCCAGTTGGTCAGGATACTGCTGTAGGCCTTCTGGCACGCTTCGCTGGTGAGAGCATGATCGCTGCCATCAACGATACGATGGGTCAGCGAGTGAGCGCCGACGAAGGCGGAGCGATAACTCATGAGGGTGGTGTGCGGCACGTAGTCGTCATGCTCTGACTCCACCAGCAATACATCGCCGGCAAACTCGGCGCAGGCGGCCAGGGCGCGATTATCGGCCGGGGTGAGCACGGTACGGCGGTAATGGGCCAGGCCTTCCCGGTTCAATGCGGACTTCGGCACCTCCCATTCCTTGTCCCAGTACAAGGCAGGCACCCGAAGGGCAAGCCAGCGGACCTTGCGCTGCGCGGTGAGCAGCGCAGCCAGATAACCCCCGTAACTGCTGCCTACAACCGCAATGGAGTCCTGGTCTACGTCCGGGTGGCTGACCAGCCTGTCATACGCGGTCAATACATCCTTCAGGTTTTGCTCCCGGTTTACGGTTTGGCGCTGGCTTTCGGTTCGGGCATGGCCGCGCAGGTCGAACGTCAGGCATACACAGCCCAGCCCCGTTATGCCTTTGGCGCGGCCGAGGTCGCGCTGCTGGCTCCCGCCCCATCCGTGTACGAACAAAATGCCAGGTAGCTTTGGGCTGGGGCTTAACAGGGTGCCGGCGATGCTTTGATCGTCGACCTGCAGTTCGATGGGTTCACTCACTATGGCCATAGGGTCGGATCCGTGCGTATTTGGTAATGAAGCCTACCGCGGCGTCATCGCCCTGAAAAAACAGTTCGGCGCCTTCGGGCACACTGAAAGGGCCGAACGCTTCGTGGGTGGAGGCGATCACCTTGCGCAAGGTCGGGTCTTGCTTGAACGCCAGCAGGGCCAGGATTTCCGCGCTGCTGGCACCGCCAACCCGCCACGACTGTTCCAGCACGCCGCTCAGCCGGCGGCCGTCATGGGTGGTACCCACGGCGATGTCGTAGTTGCGCCTGGAGGCAAAGAAACCGGGGTAGCTGCTTTCCACGGCCTGTTCATAGGCCCGGGCCTGATGTATCGCCGTTTTCAGCGCAGGCGCCAGGTTGTCTTGCAGCAGGGCGTCATAGTCGCCCCGGTAAACGTTGAGATCGGAGCCGCCGTATACCCATTCACCCTGGTTGTCTTCGGTCAGGCGTTGGGTACCGTAATAACTGGCTGTCTGACTTCCTACGCGTACTTGCCCGACGCTGAAGGTTTCAACGTCGATGAGGTTTTCCTCAAGCACCAGGCCCCAGTCGTTCAACTCCTTTTCATCCATGGGTGCCAAGGCCTTTTCTAGCGCCGCGAGAGAGTCGATCACTTGTTGGCCTCGGCCCGCCGTCGCGCGTACCGGCTTTAGCCGGAATGCCGCCTGTTCGAGCATGGAGCGGCCCGCACGCATTGCGTCAACTTTGCTGAAAACAGTCCACCCGGGCAGCAGCGCATCGCCTGCCTGCCGTGCGAACTCAGGCTGCCAGGTCGAGGGCGCCTGGCTGTCAGGATATAAAGGATGGGAAATTGCCTTGGTGGCGATGAAAGGATCACTCACCCAGCCGCCGAAGAAATCCGCTTGCGAGTGCACGTTCACCCGCATGGCCGCCTGCCCGGTGAGCGTGCGCGCAGGCAGGTAGTAGGTGTGGGGTGCGGGGGCGTCGTCTGTCTGGAGCACCCGGGCAGGCCGGATGCCCAGCAGGTCACATAACATTGCGGCGAGCTTCTGGTGAACGTCACGTTCGTGTTGCGGGGTGGCCGTATCGCCCGCCAGAAGCTTGACCGCATCATAGGCCGAGACTGCATTCATGGTCGGCTTCCGCGTCAGGAGGCTTTGTGCAGTGCGTCTATCAGGGCCTGCTTGTCCATGGACGAGCGGCCGGGAATATTCCTGCTACGGGCTTCGGCCATCAGTGAGGCTTTGGTTTGCGTGGCGAGCGAGGCGTTGGATGAGCGCGACTCGCCCTTACGGCTCGCCGCAGCGCGCTCCGCGCTGTCGTGTCGGGCACGGGATTTGGCCTTGGGGCTGGTACTTTTGCCGCTGCCGGACTTCTCCCCGCCGCCGGACTGCTTGTTGACCGTGGCCCAGGCACGCCCTTCGGCGGCCTTGGCGGGTACGCCCTTGGCCTCATACTGCTTCTCGATGGCCGCGGCCTTGTCTTTTTGTTTGTCGGTGTATTTGTCTTTGCTTCCACGGGGCATGATGCACCTCCAGCTTGACGAAGTCGGAACACTAACGCTGGCCTTGAACGGCCATCCTCTCAAGTTATGAAGAGCGCAACCGCCGGAAGTTCAGCGCCACAGCCCGGGCCCTGACTTGCCGCTGATGCCGGGCGTGCCGCATGATTGCTTCTTTATTCATGGTGCTGGAGCTTCAATGACTTCCTCTTCTCGCCCTCACGGCTCGGTTCCTGATCGCATTGCCGCCGTTCGCGCACTGCTGGAACGCGAGCGTGTGGATGCCTTGCTGGTACCGTCGGCCGACCCCCACCTGTCCGAATACCTCCCGGGCCATTGGCAGGCGCGCCGCTGGCTCTCCGGCTTCGAAGGCTCCGTGGGTACCTTGGTGGTCAGTGGTGCGTTTGCCGGGCTGTGGGCAGACAGCCGGTATTGGGAGCAGGCTGAGCGGGAATTGAGCGGTAGCGGAATCAGCCTGATGAAGCTGCAACCGGGTGCGCCCGGCCCCCTGGACTGGCTCGCCGAGCACGTACCCAGCGGCGGCAGCGTTGCGGTGGATGCTCGTGTGCTGGCCTTGCAGGCCGAGCGCAGCCTGAGGCAGAAGCTTGAACCCAATGGCATCCAATTGCGGGGTGGGCGCGACTGGATCGCCGAGGTGTGGCCCGAACGGCCAGCGTTGCCCGGCAAGCCCGTAGTTGCCCATGCGGCGCCCGAGGCCACCGAGGCCTTGGCCAGCAAACTGCGTCGGGTACGCCAAGCGATGGCCGAGGCCGGGGCGAATGCTCACTTCATCGCCACTGTCGACGATATCGCCTGGCTGTTCAATCTGCGCGGCAGTGACGTGAGTTACAACCCGGTGTTCCTCGCCTTCGCGATGGTACGCGAAGACAAGGCGGTGCTGTGGGTAGGGCAGGGCACGGTCGCCCCTAATCTGCAGGCCGCGCTGGCCGATGATGATGTGGAAGTACGCAATTACGAGCAGGTAATGACGGACCTCGCGGCGTTGGCCCCAGAGACGTCCTTGTTGATCGACCCGGCAAGGGTCACTGCGGGTTTGGTCGCCAAGCTGCCCACCTCGGTCCGGCTGATTGAGCAGATCAACCCCAGCACCTTGTTCAAGGCCTGCAAAAGCGAAGCGGAGCTGTCCCATGTACGGGAGGCGATGGAACGGGACGGCGCTGCGCTTTGCGAGTTTTTCGCCTGGCTGGAGAGCGCACTGGGTACCGAGGTGGTGACCGAGGTGACCATCGATGAGCAGCTGATTGCCGCACGTGCGCGTCAAGCCGGTTACGTATGCCCCAGTTTCGCGACGATCGCGGCCTATGGCCCGAACGGCGCGTTGCCGCACTATCGCGCCACGCCATCGTCACATTCAGTCATTGAAGGTGATGGCCTGCTGCTGATCGATTCAGGCGGCCAGTACTTGGGCGGTACCACCGATATCACGCGCATGGTTCCGGTTGGCACGCCCACCGAGGAGCAGAAGGCAGACTGTACCCGCGTGTTGCAAGGCATGATGGCACTGTCCGCCGCGCGCTTCCCTGAAGGCATACTCACGCCGCTGCTGGACGCGATCGCGAGGGCGCCGCTTTGGGCGGACAACGTCAACTACGGGCACGGTACCGGCCATGGGGTGGGCTACTTCCTCAATGTGCATGAAGGCCCGCAAGTGATCGCCTATCAGGCGGCGCCGGCGCCCCATACCGCCATGCGTGAAGGCATGATTACTTCCATCGAGCCTGGCACGTACCGGCCAGGCCGCTGGGGTGTGCGCATCGAGAACCTGGTAGCGACCCGGGCGGCGGGGCGGAGTGAGTTCGGTGAGTTTCTGCAGTTCGAAACCCTGACCTTATGCCCCATCGACACCCGTTGCCTGCTACCGGAGCGCCTGGCACCGCATGAGCGCGAGTGGCTTAACCGGTATCACGCGCAAGTGCGCGAGCGTCTCGCCCCGAGGGTGAGCGGCAATGCCTTGGCTTGGCTCAACAGCCGCACTGCCCCAGTGTAAGGCCGTGGCCTAGTCAGCCGCCGCTACCGCGGTTGGCTGGCGCGGCAGGGTGAGCGTTGCGCCAGCCGAGGCGGCAATGATGGCAGCGATCGCCAGCCATTGGTTCAGGGTAAGCGCCTCGCCCAGGAACAGCAGCCCCGACAGCGCGCCGATCGCTGGCTCCATGCTCATCAGGATACCGAACGTACGCGCAGGCATGCGAGTAAGCGCAACCATTTCCAGGCTATAAGGAAGGGCCGTCGATAAGATGGCCACGCCGATGGCTGCGGGCAGGATCGAAGGATTCAACAGCGCAGCCCCGGCGGAGATAACACCGAACGGCGCGATACAGATGGCAGCCAGGGTAACTCCAAGCGCGGCGGTCTGGATGCCATGGGCGGCCCCGGCTTTCTGCCCGAACACTATATAAAGCGCCCAACATGCCCCGGCGGCCAGTGCGAACAATGCACCGGTGGCATCTACCGCGCCGGCACTGGCGGCACCCGGTACCAGCAGTAGCAGACCGGCCAGCGCCAACCCTACCCAGCAGAAGTCCACTTTGCGACGGGATGACAGCACCGCTACCGCCAACGGGCCGGTGAACTCCAGTGCAACGGCAATACCCAGCGGCACCGTGCGCAGTGCCATATAGAAGAGGAGGTTCATCCCGCCCAGCGCCAAACCATAGACAAAGACATGGCGAAGCCCGTGCAGGGACATCCGTGTTTGCCACGGGCGCAGGGCGATCAGCAGGATGACAGCGGCGAATACCAGGCGAACGGCGGTTGTACCGGGTGCGCCTATCAGCGGGAATAGCGATTTTGCCAGTGAGGCACCGGACTGGATGGAAGCCATGGCAATCACGAGAAGGCCAATGGGGAACGCGAGCGTACGAAGAGAGGCGGGGGAGGGCATGACAATCCTGAAACTGAGGGCAGCTGTGCATGATCCTGCAAGGCCTCAGCCTCGGCAACGGGCTTTATTGCCAGTAGGTGTTAAATAAGTGTTGACGCCCTCTCGAAAGCCCTTATAATGCGCCCCACTTCCAGCGACAACGGAACGGCAAACTTCTTGAGAATCAACGAGTTAGCAGTTCAGGTAAGCGGGAAGTGGCTTCGATCTCCGGATCGGATGCGGTGAGAAAGGGGGTTGACAGCAGGTTGTAACGCTGTAGAATTCGCCTCCCGCTTCGAGAGGTAAGTGAAGCGGTCAAGTGTTTGAAGTTGAACGAGAAATTCTGAAAACTTCCAAAATAAACGCTTGACACGATGTAAGGTTAGCGTAGAATGCGCGCCTCGGTTGAAGCGAACAGCTCAGCCAACCGCTCTTTAACAAATGAATCAAGCAATTCGTGTGGGTGCTTGTGAGTTGGACTGATTGTCACAATGATTATCAGCATCACAAGAACTCAAACGAAGAAATTCGAATTGAGTGGCTTCCTTCGGGAAGTCTTGCGATTGCTGAGCCAAGTTTAGGGTTTTCTCAAAACCCAAGCAGTATTGAACTGAAGAGTTTGATCATGGCTCAGATTGAACGCTGGCGGCAGGCCTAACACATGCAAGTCGAGCGGATGATGGGAGCTTGCTCCCGGATTCAGCGGCGGACGGGTGAGTAATGCCTAGGAATCTGCCTGGTAGTGGGGGACAACGTTTCGAAAGGAACGCTAATACCGCATACGTCCTACGGGAGAAAGTGGGGGACCTTCGGGCCTCACGCTATCAGATGAGCCTAGGCCGGATTAGCTAGTTGGTGAGGTAAAGGCTCACCAAGGCGACGATCCGTAACTGGTCTGAGAGGATGATCAGTCACACTGGAACTGAGACACGGTCCAGACTCCTACGGGAGGCAGCAGTGGGGAATATTGGACAATGGGCGAAAGCCTGATCCAGCCATGCCGCGTGTGTGAAGAAGGTCTTCGGATTGTAAAGCACTTTAAGTTGGGAGGAAGGGCAGTAAGCGAATACCTTGCTGTTTTGACGTTACCGACAGAATAAGCACCGGCTAACTCTGTGCCAGCAGCCGCGGTAATACAGAGGGTGCAAGCGTTAATCGGAATTACTGGGCGTAAAGCGCGCGTAGGTGGTTTGTTAAGTTGAATGTGAAATCCCCGGGCTCAACCTGGGAACTGCATCCAAAACTGGCAAGCTAGAGTACGGTAGAGGGTGGTGGAATTTCCTGTGTAGCGGTGAAATGCGTAGATATAGGAAGGAACATCAGTGGCGAAGGCGACCACCTGGACTGATACTGACACTGAGGTGCGAAAGCGTGGGGAGCAAACAGGATTAGATACCCTGGTAGTCCACGCCGTAAACGATGTCAACTAGCCGTTGGGAGCCTTGAGCTCTTAGTGGCGCAGCTAACGCATTAAGTTGACCGCCTGGGGAGTACGGCCGCAAGGTTAAAACTCAAATGAATTGACGGGGGCCCGCACAAGCGGTGGAGCATGTGGTTTAATTCGAAGCAACGCGAAGAACCTTACCAGGCCTTGACATCCAATGAACTTTCCAGAGATGGATTGGTGCCTTCGGGAACATTGAGACAGGTGCTGCATGGCTGTCGTCAGCTCGTGTCGTGAGATGTTGGGTTAAGTCCCGTAACGAGCGCAACCCTTGTCCTTAGTTACCAGCACGTTAAGGTGGGCACTCTAAGGAGACTGCCGGTGACAAACCGGAGGAAGGTGGGGATGACGTCAAGTCATCATGGCCCTTACGGCCTGGGCTACACACGTGCTACAATGGTCGGTACAGAGGGTCGCCAAGCCGCGAGGTGGAGCTAATCTCACAAAACCGATCGTAGTCCGGATCGCAGTCTGCAACTCGACTGCGTGAAGTCGGAATCGCTAGTAATCGCGAATCAGAACGTCGCGGTGAATACGTTCCCGGGCCTTGTACACACCGCCCGTCACACCATGGGAGTGGGTTGCACCAGAAGTAGCTAGTCTAACCTTCGGGGGGACGGTTACCACGGTGTGATTCATGACTGGGGTGAAGTCGTAACAAGGTAGCCGTAGGGGAACCTGCGGCTGGATCACCTCCTTAATCGACGACACAGCCGCCCATAAGCACCCACACGAATTGCTTGATTCCTTGTAAAAGACGATTAGGTGAAAGCCTCGTGCCGGTCTGTCGCTCAGTTGGTTGGAGCGCACCCCATGCTTTTGGATAAAGAGCAGGGTGAGGTCGGCGTGCAGCAACCCAGTAATTTGGGTCTGTAGCTCAGTTGGTTAGAGCGCACCCCTGATAAGGGTGAGGTCGGCAGTTCGAATCTGCCCAGACCCACC
This sequence comes from Pseudomonas sp. 3MAES_34.3B, assembly GCF_058145875.1. Taxonomy (NCBI): domain Bacteria; kingdom Pseudomonadati; phylum Pseudomonadota; class Gammaproteobacteria; order Pseudomonadales; family Pseudomonadaceae; genus Pseudomonas; species Pseudomonas sp. 3MAES_34.3B. Next base: position 1,924,370 of record NZ_CM176960.1, read on the forward strand.
AGTTGTTTGGGGCCATAGCTCAGCTGGGAGAGCGCCTGCCTTGCACGCAGGAGGTCAGCGGTTCGATCCCGCTTGGCTCCACCACCTTCATCGGTCAAAGCTTAGAAATGAGCATTCCCTCGGTCCGAGACCTGAATGTTGATTTCTGATCTTTTTCAGAATCGTTCTTTAAAAATTTGGGTATGTGATAGAAAGATAGACTGGACAGCACTTTCACTGGTGTGTGTTCAGGCTAAGGTAAAATTTGTGAGTTGAATCGCGAATTTTCGGCGAATGTTGTCTTCACCACCGTACGATCCCGAGATTGCTTGGGGTTATATGGTCAAGTGAATAAGCGCATACGGTGGATGCCTTGGCAGTCAGAGGCGATGAAAGACGTGGTAGCCTGCGATAAGCTTCGGGGAGTCGGCAAACAGACTTTGATCCGGAGATCTCTGAATGGGGGAACCCACTCAGCACAAGCTGAGTATCTTGTACTGAATCCATAGGTGCAAGAGGCGAACCAGGGGAACTGAAACATCTAAGTACCCTGAGGAAAAGAAATCAACCGAGATTCCCTTAGTAGTGGCGAGCGAACGGGGACCAGCCCTTAAGTTGATTTGAGATTAGCGGAACGCTCTGGAAAGTGCGGCCATAGTGGGTGATAGCCCTGTACGCGAAAATCTCTTGTCAATGAAATCGAGTAGGACGGAGCACGAGAAACTTTGTCTGAACATGGGGGGACCATCCTCCAAGGCTAAATACTACTGACTGACCGATAGTGAACCAGTACCGTGAGGGAAAGGCGAAAAGAACCCCGGAGAGGGGAGTGAAATAGATCCTGAAACCGTATGCGTACAAGCAGTGGGAGCAGACTTGTTCTGTGACTGCGTACCTTTTGTATAATGGGTCAGCGACTTATATTCAGTGGCGAGCTTAACCGAATAGGGGAGGCGTAGCGAAAGCGAGTCTTAATAGGGCGTTTAGTCGCTGGGTATAGACCCGAAACCGGGCGATCTATCCATGGGCAGGTTGAAGGTTAGGTAACACTGACTGGAGGACCGAACCGACTACCGTTGAAAAGTTAGCGGATGACCTGTGGATCGGAGTGAAAGGCTAATCAAGCTCGGAGATAGCTGGTTCTCCTCGAAAGCTATTTAGGTAGCGCCTCATGTATCACTGTAGGGGGTAGAGCACTGTTTCGGCTAGGGGGTCATCCCGACTTACCAAACCGATGCAAACTCCGAATACCTACAAGTGCCGAGCATGGGAGACACACGGCGGGTGCTAACGTCCGTCGTGAAAAGGGAAACAACCCAGACCGTCAGCTAAGGTCCCAAAGTTATGGTTAAGTGGGAAACGATGTGGGAAGGCTTAGACAGCTAGGAGGTTGGCTTAGAAGCAGCCACCCTTTAAAGAAAGCGTAATAGCTCACTAGTCGAGTCGGCCTGCGCGGAAGATGTAACGGGGCTCAAACCATACACCGAAGCTACGGGTGTCACGCAAGTGACGCGGTAGAGGAGCGTTCTGTAAGCCTGTGAAGGTCAGTTGAGAAGCTGGCTGGAGGTATCAGAAGTGCGAATGCTGACATGAGTAACGACAATGCGAGTGAAAAACTCGCACGCCGAAAAACCAAGGTTTCCTGCGCAACGTTAATCGACGCAGGGTTAGTCGGTCCCTAAGGCGAGGCTGAAAAGCGTAGTCGATGGAAAACAGGTTAATATTCCTGTACTTCTGGTTACTGCGATGGAGGGACGGAGAAGGCTAGGCCAGCCTGGCGTTGGTTGTCCAGGTTTAAGGTGGTAGGCTGGGATCTTAGGTAAATCCGGGATCCTTAGGCCGAGAGCTGATGACGAGTGCCTTCGGGCATGAAGTGGTCGATGCCATGCTTCCAGGAAAAGCTTCTAAGCTTCAGGTAACCAGGAACCGTACCCCAAACCGACACAGGTGGTTGGGTAGAGAATACCAAGGCGCTTGAGAGAACTCGGGTGAAGGAACTAGGCAAAATGGCACCGTAACTTCGGGAGAAGGTGCGCCGGCGAAGGTGAAGGGCTTGCCCCGTAAGCTTTTGCCGGTCGAAGATACCAGGCCGCTGCGACTGTTTATTAAAAACACAGCACTCTGCAAACACGAAAGTGGACGTATAGGGTGTGACGCCTGCCCGGTGCCGGAAGGTTAATTGATGGGGTTAGCGCAAGCGAAGCTCTTGATCGAAGCCCCGGTAAACGGCGGCCGTAACTATAACGGTCCTAAGGTAGCGAAATTCCTTGTCGGGTAAGTTCCGACCTGCACGAATGGCGTAACGATGGCGGCGCTGTCTCCACCCGAGACTCAGTGAAATTGAAATCGCTGTGAAGATGCAGTGTATCCGCGGCTAGACGGAAAGACCCCGTGAACCTTTACTATAGCTTTGCACTGGACTTTGAGCTTGCTTGTGTAGGATAGGTGGGAGGCTATGAAGCGTGGACGCCAGTCTGCGTGGAGCCATCCTTGAAATACCACCCTGGCAACCTTGAGGTTCTAACTCAGGTCCGTTATCCGGATCGAGGACAGTGTATGGTGGGTAGTTTGACTGGGGCGGTCTCCTCCCAAAGAGTAACGGAGGAGTACGAAGGTGCGCTCAGACCGGTCGGAAATCGGTCGTAGAGTATAAAGGCAAAAGCGCGCTTGACTGCGAGACAGACACGTCGAGCAGGTACGAAAGTAGGTCTTAGTGATCCGGTGGTTCTGTATGGAAGGGCCATCGCTCAACGGATAAAAGGTACTCCGGGGATAACAGGCTGATACCGCCCAAGAGTTCATATCGACGGCGGTGTTTGGCACCTCGATGTCGGCTCATCACATCCTGGGGCTGAAGCCGGTCCCAAGGGTATGGCTGTTCGCCATTTAAAGTGGTACGCGAGCTGGGTTTAGAACGTCGTGAGACAGTTCGGTCCCTATCTGCCGTGGACGTTTGAGATTTGAGAGGGGCTGCTCCTAGTACGAGAGGACCGGAGTGGACGAACCTCTGGTGTTCCGGTTGTCACGCCAGTGGCATTGCCGGGTAGCTATGTTCGGAAGAGATAACCGCTGAAAGCATCTAAGCGGGAAACTTGCCTCAAGATGAGATCTCACTGGAGCCTTGAGCTCCCTGAAGGGCCGTCGAAGACTACGACGTTGATAGGTGGGGTGTGTAAGCGCTGTGAGGCGTTGAGCTAACCCATACTAATTGCCCGTGAGGCTTGACCATATAACACCCAAGCAATCTGTGTAAGCACAGAGCGCGGCGGTGAAGACACACCGAAAATTGGCGACATCACAAACATCACATACCCAGATTCGCGACCGCGTGCAAACGGGGCCGCTACCGAATTTCTTGACGACCATAGAGCATTGGAACCACCTGATCCCATCCCGAACTCAGCAGTGAAACGATGCATCGCCGATGGTAGTGTGGGGTTTCCCCATGTGAGAGTAGGTCATCGTCAAGATTCAAACCCAGAACCCCTGATCGCCCTGCGATCGGGGGTTTTGTCTTTTCAGGGCTACGCTCGGGAAGAAAAAAACCGCGACAGCGGCCGCGGTTTCATAAAGGCGGGATCAATCGCCGGTGTATTCGCAACCACTGGTGCACGTTTCGTGGATACGGACCTTACTGAGCTCTGGGAGCAGCGGTTTCAATGCCTGCCAGATCCACACCGCCAGGTTCTCACTGGTCGGGTTTTCAAGGCCCGGAATATCGTTCAGATAATTATGATCGAGCTGTTCGTAGATCGGTTTGAACACTGCCTTGATCTCGGAAAAGTCCCGGATCCACCCGGTATGAGCATCAACCGGCCCTGTCAGGTGAATGCCTACCTTGAACGAATGGCCGTGCAACCGCCCGCACTTATGCCCATCGGGGACATTTGGCAACTTGTGCGCCGACTCAAACGTGAATTCCTTGAAAATTTCCACGCAACGGTACCCATAACAAATGCAAAGCGCGATTCTACCACCCGAGGCTTGGGGAGTCCGCTTCAGCTTCGTTTAAGGGCTGCGGGTTACCCTTGATGCTTTCAACGATCCAGTGCGCGGAGGCTTCCAATATTCGCTGCCTGAACCTCTCGAGGAAATCCAATGTCTTTCGTGCGCGTGATCTGCCTGCTGGGCCTGCTGCCAGTGACAGCTGTCACGGCACATGATCTCGGCCAGGACGAAGCCCTGCGCCTGCGCCTGGAAGGTGTGATCATGCCCTTGGACGTACTCACTGCCGACGCCATCAGCCGCCATCCTGGTTCAGCTTTGCTCGAAGTGGAACTGGAAGAGGACAAGGGCCGGTATACCTATGAAATTGAGGTCGTATTGCCTGGCGGTCTGGTTCGCGAACTGGAATACGACGCTACGAGCGGCAAGCTGCTCGTAGACAAGGATGATGACTGAATGCGGGTACTGTTGGTCGAAGACTCCGTTCCGCTCGCCGACGAGCTGCTTGCGCTGTTGAGCGGCAAGGGCTATGCAGTGGACTGGCTGGCCGATGGCCGGGACGCGCTGGTCCAAGGGCAGGTAGAGCCCTACGACTGCGCGGTGTTGGACCTTGGGCTGCCAGGTATGCCCGGGCTTGAGGTGTTGGCCCGGTGGCGTCAGGAAGGCGTTGCGCTACCCGTGCTGGTGCTAACGGCCCGGGGTTCCTGGGCCGAGCGTATCGAAGGCTTGAAGGCGGGCGCCGACGATTACCTCAGCAAGCCCTTTCATCCTGAGGAGCTGCTACTTCGCATCCAGTCGTTGCTACGACGCTCCAAGGGCCTGCCGAACCAGCCTCGGCTGGAGGCGGGCGGATTGGTGCTGGACGAAGCCACGCAAAGTGTGGGCATCGGATCGAACACTATCAGCCTCACCGCAGCAGAGTTTCGCCTGCTGCGTTACTTCATGCTGCATCCCGGGAGAATTCTGTCCAAAGCGCACTTGGCGGAGCACCTCTACGACGGCGAGAACGAGCGGGGTTCGAATGTCCTTGAAGTGCATGTGAACCACCTGCGCGGCAAACTGGGCAAGGCGGTGATCGAAACCCGGCGAGGGCAGGGCTATCGGTTGGGTAGGTGTGGCGAATGAGGTCACTGCAAGCCCGGCTGAGTGTTGGCCTGCTGGGGGTATTGCTGGTAGGAGGGCTGATATTCGCGCAGGCAGGGTTGTGGCTTTTTGAAAAAGGTATAGAGAAATACCTCGAAGATAATTTGCGAAGCCAAAGCGAAAACCTGCTGCTGGGCCTGACGCGTGGGCCTGAAGGTGTCGAACTGATCGAAGAACGCGTACTGCCCGCCTACCAGCGCGCCTACTCGGGCTATTACTTTCAAATCACGTTACCTGATACTCAGCTCCGCTCCCGCTCCCTATGGGACGCGCAATTGCCTCAACTCGCCTCGCCGGGGCTAGGCCGTGCCACCGGGCCCGAGGGCCAGCAGCTGATTCTTCTGCGTGCGGACTATCGTCGGCTGGGCATGGCGCTGTCTATTACGGTAGCCCAGGACTACAGCCCCATTCGTGACAGCTTCGCACGCTTGCGCCACTGGGGCCTGGCATTTGGTGTGGTCCTGCTGTTGCTGGTGCTTGGCTTGCAACGGCTGATCGTCACGGGGGCTTTGCGGCCATTGGAGGCGGCACGGGCGCAGTTGGCGCAATTGCAGCAAGGCCAGCGCAGCCAGTTGCAAGTAAGGGTGCCGCTGGAGCTGGAGCCTTTGGTTACGCAGATCAACCATCTGCACGCCCACACCGAAGACAGCCTCAAGAAAGCCCGTACTGCGCTCGGCAACCTGGGCCATGCGCTGAAGACGCCGCTTGCGGTGCTGTTCAGCCAAGCCAATGGCCCACGTCTGGATGACGACCCGGCCCTCCGCCGCGTACTGCTCGAGCAGCTTGAACATCTACAATCCCGGCTGGACAAAGAACTGGCCCGGGCCCGCCTGGCCGGCGACGCGCTACCAGGCACGCCCCTGGACTGCACCGTCGAGCTTCCAGGCTTGTTCGCTACCTTGCGCGCTATCCATGGTGAGCATCTGCAGCTCGACTGGCACGCACCGCCGGGCCTGGTATTGCCCTGGGACCGGGAAGATCTTCTCGAATTACTGGGTAACCTGCTGGATAACGCCTGCAAGTGGGCAGACAGCCAAGTGCTGCTGACAGTGACGGGCGACGCTCAAGGTTATCGCCTCTGTGTGGATGACGACGGCCCGGGCATACCCGCCGACGCTCGCGAGCAGGTACTGGGCCGGGGGGAACGGCTGGATGAGCGTACCGAGGGGCATGGCCTGGGCCTGGGCATCGTGAAGGATATCGTCCAGGCCTGCCACGGTAAGCTTTGCCTTGCGGACAGTCATCTGGGCGGGTTGCGCGCGAGCGTTTGTCTGCCCCGCCGTGGTGCAAGCTCAACTTTCCACGGGCAGGGCCGATAAGCCGAGTATTCCTTTTCTGCCTGTGAGAGTTTCCCATGCGCCTTAGCTTGAAGGGCAAGGTCCTGTCCGTTGCCGTTGTGCCTGTCGTGCTGTTTGCGTTGATCATCAGCCTGTGCACCCTGTGGATCTTGCGCCAACAGGCTGCGCAGGAAGTGCAGGAAACCCGTGAGCGTTACATCACCGACGCCCGGGCATCCTTGCAAAACTACGTTGCGGTGGCGCTGGGCACCGTCAGGCCGATCTATGACGCCGCTGACGGCAACGATACAGCGGCCCGGGCCCAAGTCGTGAAAATGCTTTCCACCGTCACCTACGGCAAGGATGGCTACTTCTTCGGCTACGATTCCCAAGCCGTGCGCCTGTTCAAGGGCAATAGCAGCGAAGGTGTTGGCCAAAGCTTCATCGACGCCAAAGACCCCAACGGTGTCTACGTGAACCGCGAGCTGGTGAACGTAGGCAAGAACGGCACCCACTTCGTCAACTATTCTTCGAGCCTTCCTGGCAGCCAGAAGCTCGTGCCCAAGCTCGCCTATACCGAATACCTGCCTAAGTGGGACATGGTGATTGGCACCGCGGTCAACCTGGACGGCATCGACGCTCAGCTCGCTCAGGTGCGTGAGGCTGTGCATGCCCGCACTATCGACATGCTCATGACCATCGTAGGTATCGCATTGGTGCTGGTACTGATCATCGCTTCGATTGGGCTGCTGCTGGCACGTAACATTCTGCGCCCGCTCATGCTGATGAAGCAGAGCCTGGACGACATTGCAGCCGGCGAAGGCGACCTTACCCGCCGGTTGCCTATCACCAGCCAGGACGAGCTGGGCGCGCTGGCCGGGTCCTTCAATCGCTTCGCGGAGAAGATTCACGGCCTGGTGCGCCAGATCGCAACCATGACCGGGGAACTCACCGGCCTGGTCAGCGAAGTGGCCGATCAGGCCCAGCGCTCTGAGCGCGCCATGGAGCGCCAGCGCCAGGAGACAGATCAAGTGGCCACTGCCGTCAACGAAATGTCCGGCGCGGCGCAGGAAGTGGCTCGCAGCGCACAAGGCGCCGCCACGGCGGCTCAGGAAACCGACAACGAAGGACGTCAGGCCAAGCAGGTGGTGGACGGCAGTGTCGCCCAGATCCACTCGCTGATTGCCGATATCCGCTTGAGCGGCAACTCCCTCGACACCCTGCAGAACGACGTGCGCTCCATTGTCAGCGTGCTTGGCGTTATCCGCTCGATTGCCGATCAAACCAACCTGCTGGCGCTCAACGCGGCGATCGAAGCAGCGCGGGCAGGGGAAGCTGGGCGTGGGTTCGCGGTGGTGGCGGACGAAGTACGCGCGCTGGCCAGCCGCACTCAGCAAAGCACCCAGGAAATTCAAGGCATGATCGACCGCCTTGAGAAGGGCACTCGCGACGCCGTGGACGCCATGCGACGCTCCAGCGAGGCTGGCGAGGGCACCAGCGTTCGCGCCAATGAGGCCGGCCGTTCCCTGGACGCCATGGGCAGCCTGATTGCGACCATCAGCAACATGAACGCGCAGATCGCAACCGCTGCCGAAGAGCAGACCGCTGTGGTGGAGGAAATCAACCGCAGCGTTCATCAGATTGCCGGTGCGGTGGATCAGGTGGCTGATGAAACCCGTCAGGGCGCGGAGACATCCCGCAAGCTGGCAGCCCTGGGCCAGGGCCTCGGGCGGCTGGTTGCGCAGTTCCGGATCTGAGCTGAGAGTTCTGCGCTACGATCGAGGGCACTATCCCAGGCGTAGCCGGACTAACCTTCAGGCGCTCCATGAGGGGCGCTGAAGGCAAGCCGACATGGAACGCGCATGAACGAAACCAACCTCCAATACAAGACACTCCTGGTGCTGCTTGTACTGGTCACCCTCGCTTTTATCTGGATACTCCTTCCCTACTACGGCGCCGTTTTCTGGGCAGTGATCCTGGGCATTCTGTTCGCGCCGCTGCAGCGCAAGCTCATTCAACGCTATAAGTGGAGCCGCAACGCCACCTCGGTGGTCACGCTTGGCGTATGCGTGCTGGTCGCGGTACTCCCCGTGATCATCATCAGCGCCTTGCTGGTGCAGGAGGGCACCAGCGTTTACAAAAGTATCCAGAGCGGCGAGCTGGACGTGGCCAGTTACATGAGCCACTTCAAGCATGCCTTGCCCACCCCGGCGCAGCACCTGTTGGACCGCATGGGCATGGGTAACCTCGACGGCCTGCGGGAAAAGATTACCTCCCGCGCCATGCAGGGCAGCGAAGCCCTTACGTCCCAGGCCTTCAGCTTTGGCCAAGGCACCCTCGACTTCATTGTCAGTTTCGGGGTGATGCTCTATCTCGTGTTCTTTTTCCTGCGCGACGGCCCAGAGCTTGTGCGCAAAGTGCGCCTGGCGGTACCTCTGGCGGAACACCAGAAGCGCCGGTTACAGCTCAAGTTCACCCGGGTGGTACGAGCCACGGTGAAAGGCAACATGCTGGTTGCCATTTCCCAGGGCGCACTGGGCGGGCTGATCTTCTGGATACTGGACATCCCCAGCGCGCTGCTATGGGCGGTATTGATGGCATTTCTTTCATTATTACCCGCAGTGGGCGCCGGGGTAGTATGGGCGCCGGTGGCGGTTTACTTCATGCTTGACGGCGAAATGTGGCGGGGCGTAGTGCTCACGCTTTATGGCATTTTCGTGATCGGCCTGGTCGACAATGTGCTTCGGCCCCTTCTGGTAGGCAAGGACACAAAGCTTCCAGACTACCTGGTGCTGATTTCCACCCTCGGTGGGCTCGCGGTCTTCGGCCTTAACGGGTTCGTGATCGGCCCGCTGATCGCGGCGCTGTTCGTGTCGAGCTGGAGCATCTTCGTCGGCAATCGCCCCACCATACAATTGCCCCCCGACCTGCAACGGTGAACCGCGTGATGTACGAATCGAGCGTTCGCCGCCGGCGGGCGCTTCGATTTGTACACATGAGCGGTGCCAATGCCAGATCCGATTCCCTTAAAGGACCACGACAAGGAACAACGCCTGGTCAACGGCCGCCTGGTCGCTTGTGCGGTTCTGGTGCTGGGCCTGGCGTTCGCCCTGGTGGCCCGGTTGTATTTCCTGCAAGTGGTTCAATACGACTACCACTCGACCATTTCCGAAAATAACCGCGTGCACGTACTGCCAATCCCGCCGGAACGCGGGTTGATCTACGACCGCAACGGCGTAGTGCTGGCCAACAACCGCCCCAGCTTCAACCTTACCCTTACCCGTGAGCGCGCCGGGGACTCCGCACATGTTCTCGATACCCTGGCGAGTATTCTTCAATTACCCGAGGAGCAGCGTCGCCAGTTCGACAAGGACATGCGTCGCGCCCGGCATCCCTTCGAGCCGGTTACCCTCATGTATGAACTGACCGAAGAGCAGATTGCGCTGATTGCGGTAAACCAGTTCCTGCTGCCGGGGCTGGATGTGGAGGCGCAGTTCGTGCGCGAGTACCCATTGGGCGAACAGTTTGCCCATTCCCTCGGCTACGTGGGGCGCATCAACGAGAACGAAGCCAAGGTGCTGGACCCGGTGGAATATCGCGGTACTCAGTCTGTTGGCAAAACGGGGGTGGAACGCTTCTATGAACCCGCGCTGCACGGGCACGTCGGGTTCGAGGAAGTGGAAACCAACGCCCAGGGACGTGTGATGCGGGTGCTTCGCCACACCGACCCGGTAGCAGGCAAGAACATCACACTCACCCTCGATGCGAACCTGCAGCTGGCTGCGGAAAAAGCCTTGGGCGGCCGCCGCGGGGCGATCGTGGCGCTGGACCCGCAGAACGGCGACGTGCTGGCGATGGTGAGTGAGCCCAGTTTCGATCCCAACCTGTTTGTCACCGGGATCAGCTTCAAGCAATACACCGCGTTGCGTGACTCCATCGACCGGCCGCTGTTCAACCGCGTGCTCCGGGGGCTGTATGCCCCAGGCTCGACCATCAAGCCGGAAGTGGCGGTCGCGGGGCTTGATAGCGGCGTGATCACACCGGCCACCCGGGTGTTCGACCCCGGGTACTACGAGCTGCCCAACTACGACCATAAGTACCGCAACTGGAACCGCAGTGGTGATGGCTGGGTAGACCTCTATGCAGCGATCATGCGGTCCAACGATACCTATTTCTATGAAACTGCCCACCGGCTGGGGATCGACCGCCTGCATGACTACCTTAGCCGGTTCGGCATCGGCCAGAAGGTGTCGCTCGACATGTTCGAAGAAGCGCCAGGCCTGATGCCTTCCGAGCAATGGAAGCGCGCAACCCGCCGGCAGCCGTGGTTCCCCGGCGAAACGCTGATCCTGGGGATCGGCCAGGGTTATATGCAGGTAACGCCGTTGCAGTTGGCCCAAGCGACGTCGTTGATTGCCAGCAAGGGCGTGTGGCATCGGCCACACCTGGCCGAAACCATTGGCGGCGAACCCCCGGTCGATACCAACCCGATGCCCAACATCGTATTGCGCGACCCTGGCGAATGGGAGCAGGTGAATCGCGGCATGCAAGCGGTGCTGCATGACCCCAGGGGGATCGCCCGGCAATCGGCAGTCGGGGCCCAATACCGTATTGCGGGCAAGAGCGGCACCGCGCAGGTGGTCGCCATTCGCCAAGGGGAGCGCTACAACCGGGAAAAAACCCAGGAGCGCAACCGGGATAACGCGCTGTTCGTAGGCTTTGCCCCGGCCGAGAACCCGAAGATCGTGGTGGCGGTGATGATCGAGAACGGTGAGGCGGGCGGCCGGGTTGCCGGCCCGGTGGTTCGCGAAGTGCTCGACGCCTGGCTGCTGGACCAGAGCGGCCACCTCAAGCCGCAGTACGCCAGCCCTGCGCTGCCAGTGAAATCACCGGCCAGTTGAGTGCCAGCTACACTCGCAGGGCAGCGGCGGGATTCAGCGTTTCGATCAAACCGTTCGAATCAACCCGTTTTTATCCTGTCTCTGGCTGTGCGAAGTTCATGAGTCCGCGCCATGCCGGTGCGGCACATCAAGGAGCGCCTCTGTGGCTAAAGTTCTCGTTCTCTACTACTCCACCTACGGGCATATCGAAACCATGGCCAATGCCATTGCCGAAGGCGCCCGTAGCGCCGGCGCGACGGTGGACGTCAAACGCGTACCCGAAACTGCTCCGGCGCAAGTAGCGCAAGCCGCCCACTTCAAGCTCGATCAGGCAGCGCCCGTCGCAACGGTACAGGAGCTGGCGGACTACGATGCGATCATCCTTGGAAGCCCGACCCGTTTCGGCCGTGTAAGCAGCCAGATGGCCGCCTTCCTCGATCAGGCAGGTGGGCTGTGGGCGGCAGGGAAGTTCAACGGCAAGGTTGGCGCGGCCTTTACTTCCACGGCTAGCCAGCATGGCGGCCAGGAGACCACGCTGTTCTCGCTGATCACCAACCTTCTGCATTTCGGCATGGTCATCGTAGGGCTGCCCTATAGCCATCAAGGGCAAATGAACATGGATGAAATCGTCGGCGGCGCCCCCTACGGCGCGACCACCATTGCTTCGGGTGACGGCTCGCGCCAGCCCAGTGAAATCGAATTGGCGGGCGCACGCCATCAGGGCGAGCTGGTAGCCAAGACAGCGGCCAAACTGTTCAGCTGATGCTTGTCGCCCGGCCGGGGCGTACTTGCCTGAGGGTGCATCATGTTCTCCCACATTATCGTCGGCGCTCGTGACTTGAACCGCCTGGTGGCATTTTATGACCGTGTGCTTCGCGAGCTGGGCCTGGTGCCCATGTCGGAAGAAGACGACGGTGGCCCTCCGGGCAAGGGCTGGCAATTGCCGGGGCGGCGCTGGCCGCAGTTCTTCGTGCAAGAGCCCTTCAACGGCCAACCCGCTTCACCCGGTAATGGCACCCAGGTCAGTTTTGCTTGTACCAGCCGGGACCAAGTAGATGCCGCCTGGGCAGCCGCGCTGGCCAACGGCGGTAGCGACGAGGGCTCGCCGGGGGTGCGGGTGCGGTATGCTCCGGATTACTACGGCGCCTACTGCCGCGACCCGGAAGGCAACAAGCTGTGCTTCGTTCACGCGGCGGGCCTGTAATCCTTCTCCGTGAACAATAAAAAAACCCCGCCGGCAGTGCCAGGCGGGGTTTTTTGTTCAAGCCAACCGGCTTAGCCCATCAGATGAATCCCCGCATGCTGCACCAGGTCCACCAATGGCTGAGGGTAAACCCCCAGTACGAAGGCCAGGATGGCGATGGCCAGCAGCATTACGCCACCGGTTCGCTGCTCCCAGTTCATCGGGGCGTCCTGGCGAGGGATGCTCGATTCCATCAGGTACAGGGTCACCATCACGCGCAGGTAGTAGAACAGGCCTATGGCGCTGCCCAGTACCAGTGCGCCCACCAGCCACCACAGGCCGGACTCGACACCGGCTGCCATGATGTAGAACTTGCCGATGAAGCCTGCGGTGAGCGGGATGCCCGCCAAGGACAGCATCATCACTGTCAGCACTGCAGTGAGGTATGGGCGGCGCCAGAACAGCCCGCGGTACTCGAACAGCGCATCGGCGTCGCGGCCTTTGTACGGGGAAGACATCAGCGTGATCACGCCGAACGCACCCAGGCTGGTGATGACATAGGTGGCCAGGTATACGCCAATGGCTTCAACGGCCAAGCCCTTGCTCGCTACCAGCGCGATCAACAGGTAACCGAAGTGGGCAATGGAAGAGTAACCCAACAGCCGCTTGAGGTTGGTCTGGTTCAGTGCCAGCAGGTTGCCGACCACGATCGAAGCGATGGCAATCGCACTTAGTACTACGTTCAGTACACCGCTGCTCCCGGCCGGGGACAGCTGGAAGAGCCTCACGATCACTGCGAACACCGCGACCTTGCTGGCGGTGGCCAGGAAGGCCGCCACCGGTGCAGGTGCGCCTTCGTAGACGTCGGGGGTCCACAGGTGGAAGGGCACCAGCGACAGCTTGAATGCCAGGCCCACCAGCATCATGCCCAGACCCAATTGCGCCATCAGGCTCGGCATGCCGGTCGCCGCGAGCGCGGCACCAATACCGGAGAAGCTCAGCGTACCAGCGTCGGCATACAGCAGCGCCATGCCGAACAACAGGAACGCCGAGCCGGCTGCCGACAGCACCATGTACTTGATACCGGCTTCCAGCGAGCGCTTGTTGAAGTACGCATACGCTACCAGCCCGTACACTGGCACCGACAGCAGTTCCAGCCCGATGAACAGCGCCGACAGCTGTTGCGCACACACCAGCACCAACCCTCCGGCGGCTGCCAGCAGGATCAGCAGGTACAGCTCTTCACGGTTGCCCGGGTAGCCAGTGCCACCATCGCCCAGGTAGGCGTGGGCGAGGGTGACGCAGGCCAGGGTGGCGATCAGGATCAGCGCCATGTACAGGCACGCGAAGTTGTCGACTTGCAGCAACGCAGTCACGCTCATCGGCGTGATCTTGAGCACTGGCAGGATCGACAGCAGCGCCAGGTTAAGGCCCGCGCAGGACAGCAGGAACGTTTGTGAATGGTTACGGCGCCAGGCGATCGCCAGCATCACCACCACGATGGTGACGCTGGTGATCAGCAGCGGCGCCAGTGCCAGAAAGTGTTGAGAGGTCAGTTCCATTACAGGTTACCGGGCCGATGCAAGTTGAGAGAAAGCCGAGCCGAACCACTGCTGCACGCCGGCCATGGTTGCGGCCGAGGTGTCCAGCACCGGTTGTGGGTACACGCCCAGCAGCACCAGCAGCACCGCCAGCAGCAGGATCATCGCCAGCTCACGGCCGTCCATGCCGTGCAGCACGGTGTCCGACTTTGCCGGGCCGAAGTAGGCCCGGTGAATCATGATCAGCGCGTACACCGAACCCACTACCAGGCCGAAGGTTGCAACGGTGGTTACCCAAGGCGCGACCGCGAAGCTGCCCAGCAGGATCAGGAACTCACCCACGAAGTTACCGGTGCCCGGAAGCCCCAGCGATGCCGCGGCGAAGAACAGGCTGATGGCCGGCAGGTAGCTGATACGCGACCACAGCCCGCCCATTTCGCGCATGTCACGGGTATGCAAGCGCTCATACAGCTGGCCGCTGAGGATAAACAGCGCCGCGGCGGACAAACCGTGGGCGACCATCTGTACCACAGCGCCTTGCAGCGCTTGCTGGCTGCCGGAGTAGATCCCGATCAGCACAAAGCCCATGTGAGACACGCTGGAGTAGGCGATCAGGCGCTTGATATCGGTTTGCGCAAACGCCAGGAAGGCGCCGTAGAAGATGCCAACCAGGCCCAGGCCCATGGCGATGGGGGCGAACTCGGCCGAGGCGTTGGGGAACAGCGGCAGGGCAAAGCGCAGCAAGCCGTAGGCGGCGGTTTTCAGCAAGATACCCGCCAGGTCCACGGAACCCGCCGTTGGCGCCTGGGCGTGGGCATCAGGCAGCCAGGAGTGCACGGGCACTACCGGCAGCTTCACGGCGAAGGCGACGAAGAAGCCCAGCATCAGCAGGTATTCGGTACCGGCCGGCAGGTGCGCCTTGAGCAGGTCACTGTAGTTGAAGGTAATCACGCCGGTGGTGTTGTAGTTCACCAGCACCAGGCCAAGGATCGCCACCAGCATGATCAGGCCGCTGGCCTGAGTGAAGATGAAGAACTTGGTGGCAGCGTAGATCCGCGTGCGCTTGCCGTCCGACGAGCTATGACCCCAGAGCGCGATGAGGAAGTACATCGGCACCAGCATCATTTCCCAGAAGAAGAAGAACAGGAACAGGTCCAGCGCGAGGAACACGCCAATCACCCCGCCCAGGATCCACATCAGGTTCAGGTGGAAGAAGCCCACATGGCGCTGGATCTCTTTCCAGGAACACAGTACGGACAATACACCCAACAGGCCGGTGAGCAGGATCATCAGCAGCGACAAGCCATCGAGCGCCAGATGCACGCTGATGCCGAAGCGCTGGATCCAGGCCAGCTTGAATTCCACGGCCCATACCGGGTCGGCCCCTGGCGCGGGCGCCAGGGAGTAATCGCCCTGGGACCAGAGCCAAAGCCCCAGTGCCAGTTCCAGGGACATGGTCAGCAATGCGATCCAGCGGGGGAGGGTGGCGCTAGAGCGCTCAGCCATCCAGCACAGAAGGCCGCCGATGAAGGGAATCAGGATCAGCCAAGGCAGAATCATGACGGGTTCGTTTCCTTTCGCAAATTCGCAAGGTTCATAGTCAGGCAGCCATTACCACGGCGCCCAGTACCAATACGGCACCGAAGGCGAGGGAGGCGGCATACCAGCGCAGCTGGCCGTTCTCGGTGCGGCTCATGACGGAATGCCCGCCTTTCACCAGCCGAGGCACCAGGCCAATGCCGCGATCCATCGGATCCCTGCGCAGCACGTGGCTGATCCACAAGTAAGGTTTCACCAGCAGCTTGTCGTAAATCCAATCGAAGCCCCAGGCCGCGAACCACCAGGCCGACAACACCCGGCCCGGGCCGCTGTTGGCGATGGCGGTGGCTACCCGACGCTTGCCCAGGAACAGCAGTGCCGACAGCAGAATGCCCGCCAGCGCGATGGCGCCGGAAGCAATCTCCAGGCTGTGCTTGGCTTCGCCGCCGGCATGGCCCGCGCTTTCAGGCAGCACGCCGGCCAGCGGTGGGTGGATCCAGGCGCCGATGAAGGTGGACAGTACCAGCAGCACGCCCAGCGGCAGCCAGTGGGAAATCCCGTGGCCTGGGTGAGCATCGGTCTTCGCTTCGCCATGGAAGGCGATGAAGATCAGGCGGAAGGTGTACAGCGAGGTCATGAACGCACCCACAAGCCCGGCATACAATAAACCGGTGTGGCCGCTGGCGAAGGCTTCCCAGAGGATCTCGTCCTTGGAGTAGAAGCCGGCAGTGAGGATCGGCAGGGCCGACAACGCCGCGCCGCCAACGATGAAGCAGGCATAGGCCAGTGGCAGCTTTTTCCACAGCCCGCCCATCTTGAAGATGTTCTGCTCGTGGTGGCAGCCGATGATCACCGCGCCCGAGGCAAGGAACAGCAGTGCCTTGAAGAAGGCGTGAGTCATCAGGTGGAAGATCGCGCCGTCCCACGCGCCCACGCCCAAGGCCAGGAACATGTAGCCGATCTGGCTCATGGTGGAGTAGGCGAGGATACGCTTGATGTCGGTTTGTACCAGCGCGGCGAAGCCTGCCAGTACCAGGGTCACGCCGCCGACGATGCCCACCAGGTGCAGGATGTCCGGCGCCAGAGTGAACAGGCCGTGGG
The DNA here is from genome assembly GCF_058145875.1 of Pseudomonas sp. 3MAES_34.3B. NCBI lineage: Bacteria > Pseudomonadati > Pseudomonadota > Gammaproteobacteria > Pseudomonadales > Pseudomonadaceae > Pseudomonas > Pseudomonas sp. 3MAES_34.3B. The sequence continues at coordinate 1,940,958 of NZ_CM176960.1, forward strand.
TACGGGCGATCAGGTACACGCCCGCGGTCACCATGGTTGCCGCGTGGATCAGCGCCGAAACCGGGGTAGGGCCGGCCATCGCGTCTGCCAGCCAGGTTTGCAGCGGCAGCTGAGCGGATTTACCGACCGCGCCGCCCAGCAGCATCAAGGTGGCCAGCACGATCCAGAAGTCGCCCACCTTGAAGTGCTCGGGCGCCCGTACCAGCAGCTCCTGAATGTTCAACGTGCCCAGTTGCTGGAACAGGATGAACAAGCCGATGGCCATGAACACGTCGCCGATGCGGGTGACGATAAAGGCCTTGAGCGCCGCGTTGCCGTTGTTGCGGTTGCTGTAGTAGAAGCCGATCAGCAGGTAGCTGCACAGGCCCACGCCTTCCCAACCGAAGTAGATGAACAGCAGGTTGTCGCCCAGTATCAGGAACAACATGCTGGCGATGAACAGGTTGGTGTAGGAGAAGAAGCGCGAGTAACCCTCTTCACCGCGCATGTACCAGGACGCGAACAAGTGGATCAGGAAGCCCACGCCCACCACCACGCCCAGCATGGTGACCGAGAGGCCATCCAGGTAAAGCGTGAAGGTAGGCGCAAAGGTACCGACCGACATCCAGGTCCACAGCAGGTGGGTGTACACACCGCCGGGGGGCGGGGCCACGTTGAATTGCCAGATCACATAGGCGGCCACCACGGCGGACAGGCCCACCGAGCCCACGCCGATCAGTGCCGAGGTGTTCTCCGAGAAGCGCCCGCGGGAGAAGGACAGCACCAGCCATCCCGCCAGGGGAAAGACGAAAGTCAGAAAGAGTAGGTTCATCCGCGCATCTCACTGGCAGCGTCGATATCAAGCGTATGGAAGCGGCGATACAGCTGGATCAGGATCGCCAGGCCAATACTGGCTTCGGCCGCAGCCAGGCTGATCACCAGGATGAACATGATTTGCCCGTCCGGTTGCGCCCAGCGGCTGCCGGCAACGATGAATGCCAGTGCAGAGGCGTTCATCATGATTTCCAGGCTCATCAGCACAAAAAGGATGTTGCGGCGGACCAGCAGGCCCACCAGGCCGAGTACGAACAGCACGCCGGCGACGGCCAGGCCGTGTTCAAGAGGAATGGCTGGCATGGGTTACTCCTTCGCCTCGTTGCGGCCAATGTGGAAGGCCGTGATGGCCGCGGCCAGAAGCAGCATGGAGGCCAGCTCCACCGCCAGCAGGTAAGGGCCGAACAGGCTGATGCCCACGGCCTTGGGGCCGATGGTGGTTTCGCCGACCGGAATGTTGCCCGGGCCGGAGAACAGCACGTACATCAACTCCAGCAGCAACAGGGCAGCCAGCAGCATAGGGCCTGCCCAGATGCCAGGCTTGAACCACTCCCGCTCTTGATGGGCAGATGCGGTGCCCAGGTTGAGCATCATCACCACGAATACGAACAGCACCATGATCGCACCGGCATAGGCAATCACCTCCAGCACGCCCGCGAAGGGCGCGCCGAGGGCGAAGAAGGTCATGGCCACGGCGATGAGGGAGATGATCAGGTACAACAAGGCATGGACCGGATTGGTGCCGGTAATGACCCGAAGGGTCGCCAGCACCGCAACGCCAGAGGCGAAATAGAACGCGAATTCCATCTTTCTTCCTTAAGGCAGCAGGCTTTTCACGTTGATCGGCTCGGCTTCGTTCTGCGCGGCGCCTTTCGGCTTGCCGGCCACGGCCATGCCCGCGACGCGATAGAAGTTATAGTCCGGATTCTTGCCCGGGCCCGAGATCAGCAGGTCTTCCTTCTCGTACACCAGGTCCTGGCGCTTGTAGTCCGCCATTTCGAAATCGGGCGTAAGCTGGATGGCCGTGGTGGGGCAGGCTTCTTCGCACAGGCCGCAGAAAATGCAGCGCGAGAAGTTGATACGGAAGAACTCGGGGTACCAGCGTCCATCGTCCGTTTCAGCCTTTTGCAGGGAAATGCAGCCCACCGGGCAAGCAACCGCGCACAGGTTGCACGCCACGCAGCGTTCTTCGCCGTCCGGGTCCCGGGTGAGCACGATGCGGCCCCGATAGCGGGGCGGGAGGTAAACAGCCTCTTCCGGATACTGGAGGGTGTCACGCTTGCGGAAGCCATGACCGAAAATCATGATCAGGCTGCGCAGCTGGGTATAGGTGCCATGTACCACATGGCCGATATATTTGAACATGACGTTGTCCTCAAGCACCGGCCGGCGTGTTCAGCAACACGATCGCGGCGGTGACCAGCAAATTGATCAGGGTCAGCGGGAGGCAGAACTTCCAGCTGAAATCCATCACCTGGTCATAGCGCGGCCGTGGGATCGAAGCCCGCAGCAGGATGAACAGCATGATGAAGAAGGCGGTCTTGAGGGCGAACCACAGGAACGGTACCTGCGGCAGGATATCGAACGGGCCGTGCCAGCCGCCGAAGAACAGCGTGACCAGCAGCGCCGAGATCAGCACGATACCGATGTACTCGCCCACGAAGAACATGCCCCATTTCATGCCGGCATACTCGATGTGGTAACCGTCGGCCAGTTCCTGTTCCGCTTCAGGCTGGTCGAAGGGGTGACGGTGAGTCACGGCTACGCCGGCAATGAAGAAGGTACAGAAGCCGAAGAACTGCGGAATGATAAACCACAGGTTCTGCGCCTGGTACTCGACGATGTCGCGCATGTTGAACGACCCCGCCTGCACGATCACACCCATCAATGCCAGGCCCATGAACACCTCGTAGCTCACGGTTTGCGCCGAGGCCCGCAGGCTGCCGAGCAAGGCGTACTTGTTGTTGCTCGACCAACCGGCGAACAGCACCGCGTACACCGACAAGCCCGCCATGGCGAAGAAGAACAGCACGCCGATGTTCAGGTCCGCCACGCCCCAGGTGGGGGTGATCGGAATGACCGAGAAGGCGATCAGCAGTGCGCTCATGGCCACTACTGGCGCCAGGGTGAAGATCACCCGGTCCACGAAGGGCGGGTTCCAGTCTTCCTTGAAGAACATCTTCAACATGTCGGCAGCAATCTGGAACAGGCCGAACGGGCCAACGCGGTTTGGCCCGTAACGGTCCTGCCACCAGCCCAGCAGGCGGCGCTCGACAAAGCTGAGGAACGCGCCACAGACCACCACAGCCAGCAAAATGACGATGGACTTCACCACCGACACGATCACGTCGATCACTTCAGGCGTGAACCAGGTCATTGTGCTGCCTCCTGCAGGCCTTCAACCGTTAACCCACCAAAGGCCGGTGGAATCCCCGCCAAACCTTTGGGCAGCGCCACCAGGCCAGCGGCCAGTTGCTCATCCACGCGCAGCGGCAGGCGCAACTGCACCCCGCCGAGGCTAAGGCTCAGCAGTGCGCCATCGTTCACGCCCAGCCGGTCAGCTTCGGCCTTGGCCAGTGCCACGTACGCAGAGGGGATGCGGGACTGCACAGGCGCGGCACGGGAAGAGGTTTCTTCACTGCCGAACAGGTGGTAGTAAGGCACCGCCGTCCAGGTGCCGCGCGCCGGGGCGAACGCCGCTGGAATGCGAGTGAACCATGCCAGGTTGTCGCCCTGGGCTTCGATCAGGCGCACGCCGGGGTCGCCAGCGCGCAGATGGCCGCCCACTTCGTCCTGGAATTTGTTCCACGCTTGAGGCGAGTTCCAGCCCGGGGACCAGGCGAACGGCACCTGTTGGCGCAGTTCCTTGCTGCCCGAGTAACCTTCCATGGAGAAGGAGAACGCGCTGTCCACGTCCTGGCTGGTACGCGGTTCGTGCACGCTGATGTTGGCGCGCATGGCCGTACGGCCGGAGTAACGCAGCGGTTCACGCGCCAGCTTCAAGCCCTTGATGCGGAACGACGCAGACGGCGCTGCCTCCACAATGCGGGCCAGCTGCGGCGCGCTGGCGGCGCAGGCGGCGGTCACGTGGTCGAGCTGGGTCCAGTCGACCTTGCGCTCCAGCAGGGTTGCACGCAGGGCATGCAGCCAGCGCCAGCCTTCGTGGGTGAAGTTCTGCGGGTCAAGGTAGTTCGGGTCGAACACCTGGAAGAAGCGCTGTGCGCGGCCTTCCTGGCTGACCAGGGTGCCGTCGCCTTCGGCAAAGCTGGCTGCCGGCAGGATGAGGTCGGCGCGGTCGGTGGTCGCGGTTTGCTGATGGTCGGCAACGATCACTACCTTGGCGGCCGCCAGGGCGGCGTCTACCTTGGCTTTCGGAGCGCGGGTGTAGAGGTCGTTTTCCAATACCACCAACGCATCGGCGCGGCCTTCGATCAGGGCATCCAGCGCTGCGTCGAGGGACTCACCGCCGAGCATGGCCAGGCCCAGGCTGTTGGCTTCCGGCACGATCAGGCTGAGTGAGCCGGCCTTGGCGCGCAGGGCCAGTGCCTTGGCGATGTTGGCAGCGGCTTCGATCAGGCTGTCATTGCCCAGCGAGGTGCCGGACACGACCAGCGGGCGCTTGGCGTTCACCAGTGCATCGGCGATGCGTTGCGCCAGGCCAAGGGCTTCGTCATCCAGCCCCGATACTGCGGGTGCGCTGGCGTCGATGGCGTGGGCCACGGCGAAACCGATACGCGCCAGGTCTTCGGGCGACGCGTGTACGCATTCTTCGGCAACGTCATCGAGCTTGGTGTCGGTGAGGCTGGCGATGAACAGCGGGTACATCTCGTGCTGCCCGATGTTGTTCACCGCGGCGTTGAGCCAAGGCTGTACGCGCATGGCTTCGGCCATGGCCTCGGCCTTGCCTTTTACCGACTGGCGCAGCGCCAGGGCCATGCGGGCGGCGGTCTGGGTCAGGTCTTCGCCAAGTACGAAGACCGCGTCGTGGTCTTCCACGTCGCGCAGGCTAGGGATGGGCAGCGGGCTGTTGTTGAGCACGTTCAGCGCCAGGCGAATGCGGCTCAGCTCACCGGCTTCGATACCAGTGTGGTACCAGTCGGCGCCTACCAATTCACGCAGGGCGTAGTTGCTTTCGAGGCTGGCGCGCGGCGAGCCGATGCCCACGATGGTACGGCCGCTGAGCAATTGGGCAGCCTTGTCCAATGCCGCGTCCACGCCCAGCATGGTGCGTTCCTGGCCCAGCATCGGATGCTTGGGGCGATCCTTGCGGTTCACGTAGCCATAGCCGAAACGGCCGCGGTCACACAGGAAGTAGTGGTTCACCGAGCCGTTGTAGCGGTTCTCGATGCGGCGCAGTTCGCCATAACGCTCACCGGGGCTGATGTTGCAGCCGCTGGAGCAGCCGTGGCAGATGCTCGGGGCAAACTGCATGTCCCACTTGCGGTTGTAGCGCTCGGAGTGGGTTTTATCGGTGAACACACCGGTAGGGCAGACTTCGGTGAGGTTGCCGGAGAACTCGCTTTCGAGTACGCCATCTTCCACGCGGCCGAAGTAGACGTTGTCGTGCGCGCCGTACACACCCAGGTCGGTGCCGCCGGCGTAGTCCTTGTAGAACCGAACGCAGCGGTAGCAGGCGATGCAGCGGTTCATCTCGTGCGCGATGAACGGGCCCAGGTCCTGGTTCTGGTGGGTACGCTTGGTGAAGCGGTACCGGCGCTCGTTGTGGCCGGTCATCACGGTCATGTCTTGCAAGTGGCAATGGCCGCCTTCCTCGCACACGGGGCAGTCGTGCGGGTGGTTGGTCATCAGCCATTCGACAACACTGGCCCGGAATGCCTTGGATTCTTCATCATCGATGGAGATCCAGGTGTTGTCGGTGGCGGGTGTCATGCAGGACATGACGATGCGGCCACGGGTGTCGTTCTCGTCGTTGTATTGCTTCACTGCGCACTGGCGGCAGGCGCCGACGCTTCCCAGCGCCGGGTGCCAGCAGAAGTAGGGAATGTCGAGGCCGAGGGAGAGACATGCCTGTAGCAGGTTGTCCGCACCATCGACTTCGAGCGCTTTGCCGTCTACGTGGATAGTAGCCATGGTTCAAAGGTCTTCGTTGGCCCGGTTTCCCGGGCGTGGCTAATGGAAATCTTGTTCTGGGCCTGGCGCATCGCGTTCACAGGCCGGGGCGAGGCCATGCCATCGCCCTTTGGATCAATCAGGCTCCAGCAGGAATCGGCCGTGGTTGGCCAAAGCCTGGCGCCGGGTTCGCCGCTCCCACGGGGGCGATGCCGGCTTCGAACTCTTCTCGGAAGTACTTGATCGCGCTGCCCAGTGGCTCTACGGCGCCTGGTGCATGTGCACAGAAGGTTTTGCCTGGGCCCAGGAAACCTACCAGCCCCAGCAGGGTGTCGATGTCCCCCTGGGTGCCTTGGCGGTTTTCCAGTGCGCGCAGCAACTTGACCGACCAGGGAAGGCCATCGCGGCACGGTGTGCAGAAACCACAGGACTCACGCGCGAAGAACTCTTCCATGTTGCGCAGCAGCGAGACCATGTTCACCGTGTTGTCCACGGCCATTGCCAGGCCGGTACCCATTCGCGTGCCCACCTTGGCGATACCGCCAGCGTACATCTGCGCCTCGAGGTGCTCGGGCAGCAGGAAACCGGTACCGGCCCCGCCAGGCTGCCAGCACTTGAGGGTATAGCCGTCACGCATGCCGCCGGCGTAGTCCTCGAACAGCTCCCGCGCGGTCACGCCGAAGGGCAGTTCCCAGAGGCCTGGGTTCTTCACCTTGCCGGAGAAGCCCATCAGCTTGGTGCCGTGGTCTTCGCTGCCCTCGCGGGCCAGGCCCTTGTACCAGTCGATACCGTTGCCAACGATTGCCGGCACGTTGCACAGGGTTTCGACGTTGTTTACGCAGGTCGGCTTGCCCCATACGCCCACGGCGGCCGGGAAGGGCGGCTTGGACCGAGGGTTGGCGCGGCGGCCTTCGAGAGAGTTGATCAACGCTGTTTCTTCACCGCAGATGTAGCGGCCGGCGCCGGTGTGCACGAACAGCTCGAAGTCGAACCCGCTGCCCAGGATGTTCTTGCCCAGCAGGCCGGCGGCCTTGGCTTCTTCCACCGCGCGGTTGAGGTGGCGCGCAGCGGTGGTGTATTCGCCACGCAGGAAGATGTAGCCCCGGTACGCCTTGAGCGCGCGGGCGCTGATGAGCATGCCTTCGATCAGCAGGTGCGGCTGCTGCTCCATCAGCATCCGATCTTTCCAGGTGTTGGGTTCCATTTCATCGGCGTTACACAACAGGTAACGGATGTTCATGGACTCGTCCTTGGGCATCAGGCCCCACTTCACCCCGGTGGGGAAGCCGGCGCCGCCCCGGCCCTTGAGGCCGGAGTCCTTCACGGTTTGAACGATCTCGTCCTGGGACATCTGCGCCAGCGCCTTGCGGGCAGCGGTGTAGCCGTCCTTGCGCTGATATTCGTCGAGCCATACCGGCTCGGCGTCGTCACGCAGGCGCCAGGTGAGCGGATGGGTCTCGGCCGCGCGGGCAATCCGGTTGGCCGGGCCGTAGGAAGTGAGGGTCATACGTAGGCCTCCAGCAAACGGCTTACACCATCGGGCTTCACGTCGCCGAAGGTGTCGTCGTCGATCATCAGGGCCGGGGCCTTGTCACAGTTGCCCAGGCAGCACACCGGCAGCAGGGTGAAGCGACCATCGGCCGTGGTCTGGCCCAGGCCAATGCCCAGTTCCTGTTGGATCTGTGCCACCACCGATTCGTGCCCGCCGATGTAGCAGACCATGCTGTCGCACACGCGAATGATGTGACGGCCCACAGGCTGGCGGAAGATCTGGCTATAGAAGGTGGCCACGCCTTCGACGTCGCTGGCCGGGATGCCGAGGATGTCGCCAATGGCGTAGAGCGCACCATCCGGCACCCAGCCACGTTCCTTCTGGACGATCTTCAGCGCCTCGATCGACGCGGCGCGAGGGTCTTCGTAGTGGTGCAACTCGTGCTCGATGGCCGAGCGCTCGGTTTCGCTGAGGACGAAACGGTCAGTCTGGATAAGCGTACTGTTCATGCTTAGCGGTCCACATCGGCCATGACGAAGTCGATACTGCCCAGGTACGCGATCAGGTCGGCGACCATGCTGCCACGGATCACCGAAGGGATCTGTTGCAGGTGCGGATAGCTGGGGGTACGGATACGGGTACGGTAGCTCATGGTGCCGCCGTCGCTCGTCAGGTAATAACTGTTGATGCCCTTGGTCGCTTCGATCATCTGGAAGGATTCGTTGGCCGGCATCACCGGGCCCCACGAAACCTGCAGGAAGTGAGTGATCAGGGTTTCGATATGTTGCAGCGTGCGCTCTTTGGGCGGCGGCGTGGTCAAGGGGTGATCCGCCTTGTACGGGCCGGCCGGCATGCTGCGCATGCACTGTTCGATGATCCGGAGGCTCTGGCGCATCTCTTCCACGCGTACCAGGCAGCGGTCGTAGGCGTCGCCGCTTTGGGCCAGGGGCACTTCGAACTCGAAGTTCTCGTAGCCTGAATACGGCCGCGCCTTGCGCAGGTCGAAATCGCAGCCGGTAGCGCGCAGGCTTGGGCCGGTAACGCCCCATTCCAGCGCTTCGCGGGTGTTGTACTGCGCCACGCCCTTGGTACGACCGATCAGGATGCTGTTCTGCAGCGCGGCCTTGGTGTATTCATCCAGGCGCTTGGGCATCCATTCGATGAAGTCCTTGACCAGCTTTTCCCAGCCGCGCGGCAAGTCGTGCGCCACGCCGCCGATACGGTACCAGGCCGGGTGCAGGCGGAAGCCGGTGATCGCTTCGATCACGGTATAGGCGCGCTGGCGGTCGGTGAACGTGAAGAACACGGGCGTCATCGCACCCACGTCCTGGATATAAGTACCCAGGAACAGCAGGTGGCTGGTGATGCGGAAGAACTCAGCCATCATGATGCGGATGGTGTTCACCCGGTCCGGCACGGTGATGCCAGCGAGTTTTTCCACGGCCAGCACGTACGGCAGGTTGTTCATCACCCCGCCGAGGTAATCGATGCGGTCCGTGTAAGGGATGTAGCTGTGCCACGACTGGCGCTCGCCCATCTTCTCGGCACCGCGGTGGTGGTAGCCGATGTCCGGCACGCAGTCGACGATCTCTTCACCGTCCAGCTGCAGGATGATGCGGAATGCCCCGTGAGCCGAAGGGTGGTTCGGGCCCAGGTTGAGGAACATGAAGTCTTCGTTGGCCGTGCCGCGTTTCATGCCCCAGTCCTCGGGGCGGAAGCGAGCAGCTTCTTCTTCATGGGCCTGCTTGGCCAGGCTCAGGCTATAGGGGTCGAATTCCGTGGCGCGGGCAGGGTAGTCCTTGCGCAGCGGGTGGCCTTCCCAGGTCGGCGGCATCATGATGCGGCTCAGGTTCGGGTGGCCTTCGAAGGTAATGCCGAACATGTCCCACACTTCACGCTCGTACCAGTTGGCGTTGGGCCAGATGCTGGTGACGCTCGGGAGGTTCAGATCGCCTTCGCTCAGCGCGACCTTGAGCATTACATCGCTGTTACGCTCGATCGAGAGCAGGTGGTAGAACACGGTGAAGTCTGCGTCGGGCAAGCCACGGCGCTGAGTGCGCAGGCGCTCGTCCACGCCGTGCAGGTCGTACAGCATCGAGTAGGGCTTGGGCACGCCGCGCAGGAAGGCGAGTACTTCCTTGATCTGCGCGCGCGCCACCCACAGCACGGGCATGCCGGTACGGGTGTATTGGGCGGTGAAGCTGTCGGCGCCGAAGCGGTTGGTCAGTTCAACGACCACATCCTGGTCGTCAGCCTTGTAGGGCGGGATATACAGAGCGGTGTCCGCTGTTGTCATGGTGTCGGTCGCTTTCGCTTTCGGTCAACGTAAAGAATGAAGGCCAGGTGCGCGCCCGGCCCGCAAGCGGGGCAGGGCGTGCCATGGATCACACTTCGTCTGGGCTGCGCAGGTTGGTGACCTGGATACGCTGTTCGCGGCGCACGTCTTTCTGGGAGGGCATTTCAGCGCGGTATACGCCTTGATCGCCCACTACCCAGGACAGCGGCCGCCGCTCCTTGCCGATGGATTCCTGCAGCAGCATCAAGCCTTGCAGGAACGCTTCGGGGCGCGGCGGGCAGCCGGGCACATACACGTCCACGGGCAGGAACTTGTCCACGCCCTGTACTACGGAATAGATGTCATACATCCCGCCCGAGTTGGCGCAGGCGCCCATGGAGATTACCCACTTGGGTTCCAGCATCTGTTCATACAGGCGCTGGATGATCGGTGCCATCTTGATGAAGGGCGTGCCGGCAATCACCATGAAATCCGCCTGACGCGGCGATGCCCGGATAACCTCGGCGCCGAAGCGGGCGATGTCGTGAGGCGCGGTAAACGCCGTGGTCATCTCCACATAGCAGCACGAAAGACCGAAGTTGTAGGGCCACAGGGAGTTCTTGCGGCCCCAGTTGACCGCACCGCTCAGCACATCTTCGAGCTTGCCCATGAAGACGCTGCGGTGCACCTGATCCTCGAGCATCTTGTCATCGACGATGCCTTGTTTGCCCAAGGGGTAGCGCTGTTCCGGATCCTGGGGAGCATCCGGGTCGATCTTGGTAAGGTTGTATTGCATTGCCAAAGCCTCATTGTTTCAGCTTCGCCTGCCGCTTGAGACGACCTTCGGGCGCCCAATCGAGAGCCCCCACTCGCCAAAGGTAGACAAGACCCGCCAACAGAATTGCTATGAAAATGAGTGCTTCGGCAAAGCCTGCCCAGCCGCTTTCGCGGACGGACACAGACCAGGCGAACAAAAAGAGGGCTTCGATATCGAAGATCACGAACAGCATCGCGACCAGATAGAATTTTGCAGACAACCGCAGGCGCGCGCTGCCAACAGGCAACATGCCGGATTCGAAGGGGTCGTTCTTGCTTCGGCCCCAGGCCTTGCCGCCGAGCAGGCTGGAAAGGCCAAGCATGAAGGCACAAAGCCCCGCTACACCCAGAAGGAAGATGGCAAAGCCCCAGTTGTGGGCGATGAGTCCTGCTGTTGGGGTCATGCTGGCAGTCCTTAACAGAGACATAAGGCTCTGAATCGAAGAAGGGTAAAGCAGTGACGAAATGTCGCAGCCATAAGATCGGCGGATTTTATGGGCAAACCCGCAGCAAGTAAATTTGCCGCATCAAATTAATTCGTCCAATCCAATGAGTTAACGCTTTCTATCGATCGCTCAGGCCCCGCCGTCCGGGCATTCGACCTGTTTTGTTCAATGCTGTTTCCTCCGCTGCGCAATAAACTTTCGTAAATGATAATTAGTCGCAACTACTGCACTTCTACTGCTGTTTGAACGTGCTGAAGTCACTATAGTCCCGGTTTCAGTTTATGCCGTTTTCATTTGGGGGTATTGATGCAGGTCATGGCTGCGCCAATAGGGCTGCCATCTGGCGCAGGTCGCGAACAATAAAAAAGCCGCCCGAAGGCGGCCTCTGTATCACACGTGCTGTCAGTGGAACTGTTCTTCCTCTGTGGAGCCGGTGAGGGCGGTCACTGAGGACGCCCCGCCCTGGATCACGGTGGTCATGTCGTCGAAGTAGCCGGTACCCACTTCCTGCTGGTGCGCCACGAACGTGTAGCCCTTGGCAGCATCGGCGAATTCCTGCTCCTGCAGCTTCACATAGGCGGTCATGTCGTTACGGGCGTAGTCATGGGCCAGCTGGAACATGCCGTGCCACATGTTGTGAATGCCAGCCAAGGTGATGAACTGGTGCTTGTAACCCATGGCGGACAGCTCGCGCTGGAATTTCGCAATGGTCGCGTCGTCCAGGTTCTTCTTCCAGTTGAAGGAAGGCGAGCAGTTGTACGATAGCAACTGGTCGGGGTATTCCTTCTTGATCGCTTCGGCGAAGCGACGGGCTTCGTCCAGGTCTGGTTTGGCGGTTTCACACCAGATCAGGTCGGCATACGGTGCGTAGGCAAGGCCGCGAGCGATGGCCTGGTCCAGACCGGCGCGCACCTTGTAGAAGCCTTCCGGGGTGCGGGTGCCGGTCACGAACGGCTGGTCATACGGGTCGCAGTCCGAGGTCAGCAGGTCTGCCGCGTTGGCATCGGTGCGGGCCAGAATAATGGTAGGCACACCGGCCACGTCGGCCGCCAGGCGCGCTGCTACCAGCTTTTGCACGGCTTCCTGGGTAGGCACCAGTACCTTGCCACCCATATGGCCACATTTTTTCACCGAAGCGAGCTGGTCTTCGAAGTGAACGCCAGCCGCGCCTGCCTCGATCATGTTCTTCATCAGCTCATAGGCATTCAACACGCCGCCGAAACCGGCCTCGGCATCGGCAACGATGGGCGCGAAGTAGTCGATGTAGCCGTCGTCGCCCGGGTTCTTGCCGGCTTTCCATTGGATCTGATCGGCGCGGCGGAACGAGTTGTTGATGCGTTTGACCACGGTAGGCACAGAGTCGACCGGGTACAACGACTGGTCGGGGTACATGGACTCGGCGCTGTTGTTGTCGGCAGCAACTTGCCAGCCCGACAGGTAGATCGCCTGGATACCGGCTTTTACCTGCTGCACCGCCTGGCCACCCGTGAGAGCACCCATGCAGTTGACGAAATCTTTTTCCGGTCGGAAGGACGGGTGTGCGCCCTGGGTCACCAGCTTCCAGAGCTTCTCTGCGCCCAGTTTGGCCAAGGTGTGCTCGGGTTGGACCGAGCCACGCAGGCGGACGACATCGGCGGCGGTATAAGTGCGGGTTACCCCTTTCCAGCGTGGGTTTTCCGCCCAGTCTTTCTCAAGGGCCGCTATTTGTTGTTCGCGTGTCAGTGCCATGGGGTGAACCTCGTCGCATAGGTCTCGTAAGGGTGTCAGCTCCACCCGCAGGTGATACGCCAATCAGGGCAGCGGCAGGGGCCGTGGGGTGCGACGGGAAGTTTGCGAGGGGCGAACGGGCGGTTCGACGAACCAGGGCGAACTGAGCTGCGTGTAGTGTGGGGCTCAGGCCACTCCAGATCGCGCGAAACTGGCATGGGTGCCATCAGCGCTTCCGTCCCTCGGGACAACTTCGTTCCAGTCGCAACCCCGTCGGACCGCCTTATGGGCCGTGCTGACACAGGAACGGCCTTCGGGATGGTGAAGGCACGCGCCGGAGGCCTTGGTTCAAGGCCCCTGATTAGCGGGAGCGAGGCCATCATGCCTTCGGCGAAATGCATCGTCAAACGTTTTGTAGTGTTTTTTTAAAGGCACTACATTTTCTTGAGGATACGACTGGAGGGTCACGAAAAGGCCCTGGAGTCGGTACTTCAGGGCAGGGCATCGACCCGCACGCGCAGGGTCATGTCATCGTGGCCCTGGGTGCTGTAATACCGGGTACCGCCGTTGCGCTCGGCCTGGCTTTGCCCATTGATCCCAGCCACGGTTATCCATTGGCCAAGCGGTCCGCTTACGCGGGTGTCGGTGCTCTGCACGTTCACCACATCCGGGCGCTCCTGGCTCATTCGGTCGTTATTGGCGCTGATCGCCAAGTGCACGGTGTCGCCGGTTACGCTGGCCGTCACGTAAAAACCCTGGGTCACGTTGCGATATTCGGTCTGGGTTTCAAGACGCCCATATCCATCGGTTTGCGCGGTGGTAAGCGGTACGCTCTGGCCTACCTGGATCAGCGCAGGGGTGCCTTCGCTGGCCTGCACTTGCTGAAGGCCGCCGGTGCGGTTGGCCGTGCCGTAGCGGATCACCCGGCCATTGCCAGCGCCGCCGCCCGAGCTGTGGTTACTGTCACTGGTATCCACGCTGATCAGCAGGCGGCGCGCTGGCGCATCGATGCGCTCCATCAGCGCACTCAGCTCATCCAGCTTGCCTGGCTCGGCATTGACGACCAATTGATTGCCCAGTGCGCTGACACTGCCTTGATTGCCAAGAAAGCTTCGAATCAGCGGGAGTACTTCTTCGCTGGTGCGGTAGTGCAGGTCCAGCACCTGGGTAGCGGCTTGTGTGGCCGAGGCGAGGGCCAACAGGGCAAGGAAAAACAAAGGGCGCAGCGGCATGGCAGGTTACTCCGCAAGGTCGAGCCCTGAGTATGAACCAGGGCGGACCATGACGGAGCCCCAGCCGGGGCTTGAATATTCGCGACCTAGGCTATGTGGCGCAGCATATCCACATGGGGCAAGCCGGCTTCGAGAAACTCTTCGCTGACCACTTCGAACCCAAACCGCTGGTAGAACGCGGTGGCGTGAACCTGCGCCGTGAGTTTCAGCTCGCCGATGCCGCGCACGCTGGCCTCTGCGATCACTGCTTGCATGAGAGCATCCCCCACGTGCAGGCCGCGCCAGTCCTTGAGCACAGACAGCCGCCCTACATAGCCGTCCGGCAGCAGGCGCGCGGTACCAATGGCAAAGTCTTCCTGCTCAGCAAGGAAGTGGATCGCGGTTTCGTCGTCCGAATCCCACTCCTGCTCGGGCGGCATGGCCTGTTCGGCCACGAAGACGCTTTCCCGAATGTGGTGGATCTTCGAATAGTCTCGATGCCAATCGGCCAGCCGGACGCGCAGGTCATTCATCGGCGAACCCCAGGCTGCCCTGCATCACCAACTGGCTGAGGAGGGTAACAGCGTCGTCCTCGCCCAGCCACGGCGCCAGGTTTTCCGCGTGCAGCGCGTCGGCGGAACATACCTGTTGCAGCAGGCCGCGAAGGTTGCCTGGAAGCAGCCGGCTTTGCCCGCTGGCGAACAACATCAACTCGCTGTCCATCTCCGACCACGCAAGGCGCGCGCTGGGATTACGCACCAGCACCGCGCCCTGGCCCAACGCCTCCAGCAAGTCGGCCTCGCTGAGCTCGCTACCGGCCACGCGTTCGGCGTACCGGGGTTCGGTCATGAACTGGCCGAACCAGGTGAGCAGCAGGCGGTCGTCGCTCATGTGGCGGGCGAGCAAGTCCTTGAGCCGCGTGAGTGCATCATGCTGGATCTGGCTTGGATCTACTGCCGGCTTGATGTCCGGGTCACTGTAGCGCTCGTCATCAGGAATGAACTGGCTCAGGAAATCCGTGAAGTGGGTCAGCACTTCGCTGGCGCTCGGGGCGCGGAAGCCAATGCTGTACGTCATGCAGTCATCCACGGCCGTACCGTAATGAGCCAGGCGCGGGGGAAGGTAGAGCATGTCGCCGGGCTCGAGGGTCCAGCTTTCGTTCTCCTCGAACTCGGCGAGGATGCGCAGGTCGGCGTGCTCCAGCAGCGGGCTGTCGGCATCACACACCTGGCCAGTGCGCCAGGTGCGCTGGCCCAGGCCCTGGAGCAGGAACACATCGTAGTGGTCGAAATGTGGCCCAACGCCCCCGCCAGGCGCGGCATAGCTGATCATCACGTCATCGATGCGCCAGGTGGGCAGGAAGCGGAACGGCTCCAGCAGAGCGCTGACTTCAGGCACGAATTGATCCACGGCCTGCACCAGCAGGGTCCAGTCCTTGGCGGGGAGGTTGGCGAAAGCGTCTTCGGCGAACGGGCCGCGGCGCAGCTCCCAAGGGTGATCCCCATGCTCGAGGACGATGCGGGACTCGATTTCTTCTTCCAGCGCCAGGCCGGCCAGCTCATCGGGGCTTATCGGGTTCTCGAAATCGGTGAAGGCCTGGCGCACCAGCAGCGGTTTCTTCTGCCAGTAGTCGCGAAGAAATTCCTGGGCTGTCAGGCCGCCTAGCAGTTGAAGAGGTTTATCGGAAGACATTGATAACTCGTTGTAATTTATGGATATACACAATAAAAAACGCCCGGCCAGGCCGGGCGCTTGCACGATGTTTCAATCAGACGCGGCGCGCCTGTTCGGCAGCGTTGCCGATGTAGGTCGCTGGCGTGAGGCGAGCGAGCTCGGCCTTGGCAGCGGCCGGCATGTCCAGGCCCTCGATGAACTCCTGCAAGGCCTGGACGGTAATACCCTTGCCCCGGGTAAGCTCCTTGAGCTTCTCGTAGGGGTTTTCGATGTTGTAGCGGCGCATTACGGTCTGGATGGGCTCGGCCAGTACTTCCCAGCAGGCGTCCAGGTCCGCGGCGATGCGCTGCGCGTTGATTTCCAGCTTGCCGATCCCCTTCAGGCTGGCCTCGTAGGCGATCACGCTATGGGCAAAGCCCACGCCCAGGTTGCGCAGCACGGTGGAATCCGTGAGGTCACGCTGCCAGCGGGAGATTGGCAGTTTGCTCGCCAGATGCTGGAAGAGGGCGTTGGCGATCCCGAGGTTGCCTTCGGAGTTCTCGAAGTCGATCGGGTTGACCTTGTGCGGCATGGTCGAAGAGCCGATTTCGCCAGCAACGGTGCGCTGCTTGAAGTAGCCCAGGGAGATATAGCCCCACACGTCCCGGTCGAAGTCGATCAGGATGGTGTTGAAGCGGGCGATGGCGTCGAACAGCTCCGCAATGTAGTCATGCGGCTCGATCTGCGTGGTGTAGGGGTTGAACACCAGGCCCAGTTCGTCCTCGATGAAGGCGCGGGCGTTGGCTTCCCAGTCGATATCAGGATACGCCGAGAGGTGGGCGTTGTAGTTGCCCACCGCGCCGTTGATCTTGCCGAGCAGGGGCACGGCCGCGATCTGGGTGATCTGCCGCTCGAGGCGGTACACCACGTTTGCCAGTTCCTTGCCCAGGGTGGTGGGCGAGGCCGGCTGGCCGTGGGTGCGGGACAGCATAGGCACGTCGGCGAAGCGGTGAGCCAGTTCGCGCACGGCTTCGGCAATTTGCCGCATCAGCGGCAACAGCACGGTGTCGCGGCCTTCGCGCAGCATCAGCGCATGGGACAGGTTGTTGATGTCTTCGCTGGTGCAGGCGAAGTGAATGAATTCGCTGACCTTGGCGAGCTCTGGCAGCCGCTCGGCCTGCTCCTTGAGCAGGTACTCGATCGCCTTCACGTCGTGGTTGGTGGTGCGCTCGATTTCTTTCACGCGCTCGGCATGCTCGAGCGCGAAGCCGGTGGCCAGTTCGTTGAGCAGGGCGTTCGCGCCTTCGGAGAACGGCGGTACCTCGCCGACCTGCGGGTGAGCGGCCAACCGCTGCAGCCAGCGCACTTCGACCATGGCGCGGAAGCGGATAAGGCCGTATTCGCTGAAGATGGGGCGCAGGGCCTCGGTTTTGCCGGCGTAGCGGCCGTCAACAGGGGAAACCGCAGTGAGCGAAGAAAGCTGCATAGGGTGTTCTCGGGCAGTCGGGCAACGAAAAGGGCGCGTATGATACACGAAAAACCGCCTGGCTCGCTGACCAATCGGGCCAGCTAGCTGTGCGGGGGCGGGATATCACCCGTCCCGCAGCATGGGGTACAGCTCGCGCAACAGCTTGCGCCGGCTGATCAACAGCTGCCAACGGTGGCCGCCGAGCTGTCGCCACAGGCGGGCACAGCGGATACCGGCCAGCAACAGCGCGCGAATCTTGGACGCGTTGCTGGGCTGCTGGAGGTGACGCATGTCGCCGTGCACCTGAATGCGCTGGCGCAGAGTGCTGAGGGTGTCCTGATACAGGCCGCCGGTGGCAGCGATCACGTTCTCATGAGCTGGCCCGAAGTGTTCGACCTGCGCCTGGATCTGCGGTAACCGCTTGCCGATGGCATCCAGCATGGCGGGGCGTTTTTCCAGCTGCCGCTCGAGCGTCACCATCGACAGCGCATAGCGCAGCGGCTCGCGCTGAAGGCTGGTGGGGTCGCGCTCTAGCGCCGCAGCCAGTGCCCGGTACCCCTCGCGCAGTTGCTTATCGTCGCCACCGAACACCTCCAGGGTGGTCTTCGGGTCGCGCACCAACAGCGTGCCGAGCATGGCCGCCAGCTCCGCTTCGCTGACCTGCCCGGTCTTGGCTATGCGGTCTACCAGCACGGCTGCCTGGAACACGCTCCCCAGGGCCATGAGCTGCTCATGCACCTTGCTCATGAGGTCGCTTCCTGCTGCGCTGCGCAATGCGCCGCTTCGATCACGCCGCCACCCAGGCAGATATCCCCATCGTAGAACACCACGGATTGGCCGGGCGTCACGGCCCGCTGAGGCTCGTCGAAGGTAACCCGGTATCCGCGGGCGGTGAGTTCGAGCGTGCAGGGCTGATCGGCCTGGCGGTAGCGCACTTTGGCGGTGAGGCGTCGTGGCTGCGACAGGTCGATAGGGTTTACCCAGAAGATCTCGGAGGCTTCGAGCGATTCGGCGAACAACCAAGGGTGATCGTTGCCTTGGCCCACGATCAGCTCGTTGCGGGACAGGTCTTTGGCCAGTACGTACCAGGGCTCGTCGCCGGCGCCTTGCAAACCGCCGATGCCCAGCCCCTGGCGCTGCCCGATGGTGTGATACATCAGGCCATGATGGCGGCCGATGACGTCGCCGTCGGTGGTCTTGATCTCGCCCGGTTGTGCGGGGAGGTACTGCTTGAGGAAGTCACTGAAGCGGCGCTCGCCGATGAAGCAGATGCCGGTGGAGTCCTTTTTCTTGGCTGTGGCCAGGCCATGCAGGTCGGCGATGGCGCGCACTTCGGGCTTTTCCAGCTCGCCCACCGGGAAAAGGGTGCGCGCGATCTGCTCGCCGCCAACAGCGTGGAGGAAGTAGCTCTGATCCTTGTTCGGGTCCAGGCCCTTCAGCAGTTCGGTGATCCCGTCGCGGTCACGCCGACGTACGTAATGACCGGTGGCAATCAGGTCCGCCCCCAGGCCAAGGGCGTAATCCAGGAACGCCTTGAACTTGATCTCCCGGTTGCAAAGGATGTCCGGGTTGGGCGTACGGCCGGCCTTGTACTCTTCCAGGAAGTGCTCGAACACATTGTCCCAATATTCGGTGGCGAAATTGGCCGTGTGCAGCTTGATGCCGATTCGGTCGCACACCGCCTGCGCGTCGGCGAGGTCTTCGCGGGCCGTGCAGTATTCGGTGCCGTCGTCTTCCTCCCAGTTCTTCATGAACAGCCCTTCCACCTGGAAGCCTTGCTGCAACAGGAGGAGGGCGGACACAGAGGAGTCGACGCCGCCGGACATGCCGACGATCACGCGCGTATTACGAGGATCCTTGTAGGGATCGTGGGAAACGGGCTCACGCATGGGCTTGAATAGGTTCTGGTGTAAAACGCGACAGTCTAACAGGCTGGGCTCTTATAGAACAAAGCTGTTGTGGCTGCAGCAGCGCACCCTGTGGGAGCCGTAGGCGTAGCTCGCGAATAGGCCTTTGAGAAAGACAGTGAAGCCCCTGCCGGGATTAGTCGCGAACCACGTCAAGGCTGTGCACGGGTCCCGCCAGATAGTCATCGAGGCATCTCAGGACCAGGTCGCTACGCCATCTCTTCGGCTCGGCGGCCAGCTCGTCACGGGTCAGCCAATGAGTGGCCGTGATGTCGCGGTCCAGTGGGTGATCCTTGCGACGTACAGGGCGTGCGGCAAAGCACACGCGCTGATAGGTCACGCCATTGGAGGGGGCGGTGTACAGGTAGATGCCGACCACGCCGGTGAGCTCGACCTCCCAGGCAGTTTCTTCACGGGTTTCACGCAGCGCGGCTTCGCGCAGGGTTTCGCCACGCTCGAAGTGCCCCGCGGGCTGGTTCAGCACCAGTCGGCCCTCCTTGTGTTCTTCGACGAACAGGAAGCGGCCGTCATCTTCGATCACGGTGGCGACGGTAATGTGGGGGTGCCAAGTCATAAAGTGTCCAGTTTCAAAAGAAATAAAAAACCCCAGCTGGGCTGGGGTTTTGTGAAGCGGGTTACTTCAGCGAGGCGATAGCCTCATTGAGCGTTGCGCTCGGCCGCATGGCCTTGCTGGCCAACTCCGGCGTGGCGAAGTAGTAACCGCCGATGTCTACCGGTTTGCCCTGCACGCCATTCAGTTCGCCAACAATAGTCGCCTCGTTGTTGCTCAGCGCTTCGGCCAGCGGCTTGAAGCGCGCCTGCAGGTCGCTGTCGGTGGTTTGCTCGGCCAGTGCCTGTGCCCAGTAAGTGGCCAGGTAGTAGTGGCTGCCGCGGTTGTCGATACCGCCGACCTTGCGCGATGGCGACTTGTTGGTGTCCAGGAACTTGCCGGTGGCCTGGTCAAGGGTATCCGCCAGAACCTGGGCCTTGCTGTTGCCGTAGGTGGTCGCCAGGTGCTCGAGCGAGGCAGCCAGGGCCAGGAATTCACCCAACGAGTCCCAGCGCAGGAAGCCTTCCTCGTTGAACTGCTGAACGTGCTTGGGCGCGGAGCCGCCAGCGCCGGTTTCGAACAGCCCGCCGCCGTTCATCAACGGCACGATGGACAGCATCTTGGCGCTGGTGCCCAGCTCCATGATCGGGAACAGGTCGGTCAGGTAGTCGCGCAATACGTTACCGGTGACCGAGATGGTGTCCTTGCCTTCGCGGATGCGTGACAGGGACAACTTCATGGCCTCGACCGGCGAAAGAATCTGGATGTCCAGGCCGTTGGTGTCGTGGTCTTTCAGGTAGCGCTGCACCTTCTCGATCAGGGCAGCGTCGTGGGCGCGAGCGCTGTCCAGCCAGAAGATGGCAGGCGTGCTGCTGGCGCGGGCACGGTTGACGGCCAGCTTGACCCAGTCGCGGATCGGCGCGTCCTTGGTCTGGCACATGCGGAAGATATCGCCGGCTTCAACGGCCTGCTCCATGAGCACGGAACCGTCAGCAGCCAATACGCGGACCACGCCATCGGCCTTCACCTGGAAGGTCTTGTCATGGGAGCCGTACTCTTCTGCCTTCTGGGCCATCAGGCCAACGTTCGGCACGCTGCCCATGGTGGTTGGATCGAAGGCGCCGTTCACCTTGCAGTCTTCGATCACGGCCTGGTAGATGGTGGCGTAGCAACGGTCCGGGATCACGGCCTTGGCGTCCTGCAGCTCGCCTTGGGCGTTCCACATTTTGCCCGAGTCACGGATCATTGCCGGCATCGAGGCGTCTACGATGACGTCGCTCGGCACGTGCAGGTTGGTGATGCCCTTGTCCGAGTTCACCATGGCCACCGCGGCGCGCGCGGCATAGACGGCTTGCACGTCCGCTTCGATTTCGGCCTGCTTGTCGGCTGGCAAGGATTTGATACGTGCGTACAGGTCGCCGATGCCGTTGTTGCTGTTGAAGCCCACTTCGGCCAGGGTGCTGTCGTGCTTCGCCAACGCGTCCTTGTAGTACTCCTCCACGAACTGGCCGAACATGATCGGGTCGGAAACCTTCATCATGGTGGCTTTGAGGTGCACGGAGAACAGTACGCCTTGTGCCTTGGCGTCTTCGATCTGGGCTGCGACGAATGCGCGCAGGGCCTTGCGGCTCATCACTGCACTGTCGATGATCTCACTGGCCTGGACCTTGGTTTTTTCCTTCAGAACGGTGGTAGTGCCGTCTTTGCCCACCAGTTCGATGCGAACGGCGCCGTCGGCCTCGATCAAGGCTGCCTTTTCGCTGCCGTAGAAGTCGCCGCCGTCCATGTGCGCCACGTGCGCCTTGGAGTCGCTGGCCCAGGCGCCCATCTTGTGGGGGTGCTTGCGGGCGTAGTTCTTGACCGACAGCGGGGCGCGGCGGTCGGAGTTGCCTTCGCGCAACACCGGGTTCACGGCGCTGCCCTTGATCTTGTCGTAGCGGGTGCGAATGTCCTTGGCTTCGTCGCTGTCGGCAGCGTCCGGGTAGTCCGGAACATCGAAGCCCTTGGCTTGCAGTTCCTTGATCGCTGCCTTCAGCTGCGGTACCGAAGCACTGATGTTCGGCAGCTTGATGATGTTGGCCTCGGGCGCGGTAGCCAGTGCGCCCAGCTCCGCCAGGTCATCGGACACGGCGCGGTCGCCCAGGCGCTCAGGGAAGGCAGCGAGGATGCGGCCGGCCAAGGAAATGTCGCGGGTCTCGACGGCGATGTCGGCGGTGCGGGTAAACGCCTCCACGATGGGCAGGAGGGAATAGGTGGCGAGGGCAGGGGCTTCGTCGGTGAAGGTGTAGATGATCTTGGATCGGGTGGGCATGTCGGGTTAACTCTCTGTTTTGCTGAGCATGCTAAGCATCTCGTTACGCAGGGTAGGCGCTTTCGGTGGCGTGCACGGAAAGTCGAGAGGCCTCGCGGTGATGTTGGGTGCATCAGTCGAGCGTCAAACGGCCGGGCCGAGGTGCTGGCCCGAACGGGTTCACATACGTGCGGTGGCGCCCCTTGCGTGGAGGTTCGCCGCCATGACCCAGTGGTCACCCGGCGGAGTATATCAAACCCGTGGAAAGGCGCACCTGGCTTCGCCCGATGCTGGGCCGCGGCGATGTAAACAGGGGGTAGGGGCGAGAGTCAGTGCAAGGGCTTGCGCGACTGGCCACCCCGGGGAGAGGCAGCCAGCCATCAGTGAGACGCTGCGTCAGGCGTGCGAGGCTGAAGACGCGTGAGAAGGAGCGGCAACTGTTTCAGTCACCGGTGAAATGCCCACGGCATGCATGCCTTTAGGACCTTGGATAATGTTGAATTTCACGGGTTGCCCGGCCTTGAGCGTTTTGTAACCTTCCATTTCGATAGCCGAGAAATGGGCGAAGAGATCTTCCGATTTCCCGTCCTCGATGATGAACCCGTAGCCCTTGGCATTGTTGAACCACTTGACTTTACCGCTTGGCATGCTCATATCCCTCTGCAAAGGACCCCATTGCTGGAGTATCATCCACCTCGTTCGCGCACCGGCCGAAAATTTATTTGACTGTGCGGACCTTTCTTCCCCAATGTGGGTTCTACTGTTTGTAACACCGTTTTGCCGATAGTCAAGGTCATGCGGCGGCCGAGTATCAATCTGGACAACGTCTCACCACAACCTTCAATCGCTCAACGATGAACACTTCGAAATGCATGCAACCAACCATACTCGTCTAACCTTCAAGCAGTCTCGGCTCGGTCCCGACAGCCCCGCCCCTCTGGAAGATGATTCCGCCGGAGTGGCAGTACAGGAATCCAAACCGACGCTGCAGGCGCCGCCGATGTACAAGGTGGTGCTGTTCAACGATGACTACACCCCGATGGATTTCGTGGTAGAGGTGCTGGAGCTGTTCTTCAACCTGAATCGCGAGCTGGCGACAAAGGTGATGCTGGCGGTACATACGGAAGGGCGTGCAGTCTGCGGGCTGTACACCAGGGACATCGCGGAAACGAAGGCCATGCAGGTGAATCAATACGCCAGGGAAAGCCAGCATCCGCTACTCTGTGAAATCGAGAAGGACGGTTGAAATCCGGCCACTTGGGTTATGAGGTGAAGCTATGTTAAACCGCGAGCTCGAAGTCACCCTCAATCTGGCCTTCAAGGAGGCTCGGTCTAAGCGTCATGAGTTCATGACCGTCGAGCACCTCCTGTTGGCCTTATTGGATAACGAAGCCGCTGCTACCGTGCTACGGGCATGCGGCGCAAACCTCGACAAGCTCAAGCACGACCTCCAGGAGTTCATTGACTCCACCACTCCGTTGATTCCCGTTCATGATGAAGACCGCGAAACCCAGCCAACACTGGGGTTCCAGCGCGTGCTCCAACGCGCCGTGTTTCATGTGCAGAGTTCGGGCAAGCGTGAGGTCACCGGCGCCAATGTACTGGTAGCCATTTTCAGCGAACAAGAAAGCCAGGCTGTCTTCCTGCTCAAGCAGCAGAGTGTCGCCCGCATCGACGTGGTCAATTACATTGCCCATGGTATTTCGAAGGTGCCGGGTCACGGTGAGCATTCGGAAGGGGAGCAGGAAATGCAGGACGACGAGGGTAGCGAATCCTCTGCATCCGGCAATCCGCTGGACGCTTATGCAAGCAACCTGAACGACCTTGCGCGGCAGGGTCGCATCGATCCGCTGGTAGGCCGGGAGAGCGAAGTCGAGCGCGTGGCTCAGATCCTCGCTCGTAGGCGCAAGAACAACCCATTGCTGGTAGGCGAGGCGGGGGTGGGTAAAACCGCCATTGCCGAAGGCCTTGCCAAGCGCATCGTCGACAGCCAGGTGCCAGACCTGCTTGCAAACAGCGTGGTCTACTCGCTGGACCTTGGCGCCTTGCTGGCCGGTACCAAGTACCGCGGGGACTTCGAGAAGCGCTTCAAGGCGCTGCTTGGCGAGCTGCGCAAGCGCCCGCAAGCCATCCTGTTCATCGACGAGATCCACACCATCATCGGTGCAGGCGCGGCGTCGGGCGGCGTGATGGATGCGTCCAACCTGCTCAAGCCACTGCTTTCCTCGGGCGAGATCCGTTGCATCGGGTCTACCACGTTCCAGGAATTCCGCGGCATCTTCGAGAAAGACCGTGCGCTGGCGCGTCGTTTCCAGAAGGTGGACGTCACCGAGCCTTCGGTGGAAGACACTATCGGGATCCTGCGAGGTTTGAAAAATCGCTTCGAACAGCACCATAGCATCGAGTACAGCGATGAAGCCCTGCGTGCAGCGGCTGAGCTGGCTTCGCGCTATATCAACGACCGTCACATGCCCGACAAGGCTATCGACGTGATCGACGAAGCAGGCGCCTATCAGCGGTTGCAGCCGGTCGAAGCCCGGGTCAAGCGCATCGAAGTGGCGCAGGTCGAGGACATCATTGCCAAGATCGCGCGCATTCCCCCGAAGCACGTCAGCAGCTCCGACAAGGAATTGCTGCGTAACCTGGAGCGCGACCTCAAGCTCACGGTGTTCGGCCAGGATGCGGCCATCGACTCGCTGTCTACCGCGATCAAGTTGTCTCGCGCCGGCCTCAAAGCGCCGGACAAGCCTGTAGGTTCGTTCCTGTTCGCAGGGCCTACCGGCGTGGGCAAGACCGAAGCCGCGCGGCAGTTGGCCAAGGCGCTGGGTATCGAGCTTGTGCGGTTCGACATGTCCGAATACATGGAGCGCCATACCGTGTCTCGGCTGATCGGTGCCCCTCCAGGGTACGTAGGATTCGATCAGGGCGGTTTGCTGACCGAAGCCATCACCAAGCAGCCTCACTGTGTACTGTTGCTTGACGAGATCGAGAAGGCGCACCCGGAAGTTTTCAACCTGCTTTTGCAGGTAATGGATCACGGCACCCTGACCGATAACAACGGCCGCAAGGCGGACTTCCGCAATGTGATCCTTATCATGACCACCAACGCCGGCGCGGAAACGGCCGCGCGGGCATCCATTGGCTTCACTCACCAGGATCATTCCTCGGACGCCATGGAAGTGATCAAGAAGAGCTTCACACCGGAGTTCCGCAACCGCCTGGATACCATCATTCAGTTTGGTCGCCTCAACCACGAAGTCATCAAGAGCGTGGTGGACAAGTTCCTTACCGAGCTGCAGGCCCAGTTGGAAGACAAGCGGGTTCTGCTGGAGGTTACGGATGCCGCGCGCAGCTGGCTGGCTGCCAGTGGCTACGATGCCCAGATGGGTGCCCGGCCGATGGCCCGGCTTATCCAGGACAAGATCAAGCGGCCGTTGGCCGAAGAAATCCTGTTCGGGGAGCTGGCGGAGCATGGCGGGGTGGTGCATATCGATATCAAGGACGGTGAGATGACCTTCGATTTCGAAACCACGGCTGAGATGGCCTGATGCGATAGCGGCGGGGCCAGCCTCGCCGCCATTTGTTTTTCAGGCGCAAACGAAAAGCCCGGCGTATGCCGGGCTTTGTCGTTTCAAGCTTTTAGCGAGCGCGGTACGTGATCCGGCCCTTGCTCAAATCGTAAGGGGTCAGCTCCACGCGGACCTTGTCGCCGGTCAGGATTCGGATGTAATTCTTACGCATCTTTCCAGAAATATGCGCGGTAACGACGTGCCCGTTTTCCAACTCCACGCGGAACATGGTGTTGGGCAGGGTGTCGACGACAGTGCCTTCCATTTCGAAGCTGTCTTCTTTCGACATGCAGTAAAGCCCTCGGTATCCAGTATGTGGCCCGGTGCAACTGCGCCAGGCAAAAGCGGCGCATATTGTGCCCGAAAAACAGACCTTGCGCCAAGGGCTCAGTTCAGCGTGACCCACCTTTGATTGATCAATAGTTCGATAGGGCGGTATTGGGTCTTGTAATTCATCTTCTTGCAGTTCTTGATCCAGTACCCCAGGTACACCGCGCCCAGATCGAGCCGCAGGGCTTCGGTGATTTGCCACAGAATGGCGAAACGGCCCAGGCTACGCCGCTCCTGCTCTGGCTCGTAGAAGGTATACACCGCTGAAAGCCCATTGGGCAGCAGGTCTGTCACTGCCACGGCCAGCAGTTGGCTGCCCAGGCGGAACTCGTAGAAGCGGGAAAACGGTAGATCCCGTACCAGGAAAGTCGAGAACTGATCCCGGCTAGGGGGGTACATATCGCCGTCGGCGTGGCGCTGGTCGATATAGCGCTTGTACAGGTCGAAGTACTCCTCCGTGAAGCGCGGCCGTGCAGCAGTCACGGTAAGGTCTGCGTTGCGCTTGAGAATGCGCTTTTGCTGCCGGTTCGGGAGAAAGCGCGCCGCGGGAATGCGAGCGGGCACGCAGGCGTTGCAGCGCTGGCAGTGCGGGCGGTAAAGGTGATCGCCGCTGCGCCGGAAACCCAGTTCCGACAGGTCGGCGTACACACCCGGATCCATCGGCTGGCTCGGGTCCAGGAACAGCGTGGTCGCCTGCTCATCCGGCAGATAGCTGCAGGTGTGGGGTTGAGTGGCATAAAACTTCAAGCGCGCCAACTCGGTCATGGTCAACCCTCGGTCCAAACTTACTCAATGAGTGTATGCCAGAGCGATGGAACTCGCTCGGCCAGCCCAGTTGGCCCCCGCGGGCATGTCCAGGTACTGGTCAAGGTATTGGACGAATTTCGCTCGGCTGATCTCCCTTGCGCCCAGGCTTTCCAGATGGCGGGTATGCATCTGGCAGTCGATCAGCGCGAAATCGGCCCCTTGCAAATGCTGGGCGAGCGTCACAAAGGCCACTTTGGAGGCGTCCGTGGCGCGGCTGAACATCGACTCGCCGAAAAATAACTGGCCAATCGCAATGCCATACAGGCCGCCGACCAGTTCATCTCCTTGCCAGGCTTCGACGCTGTGAGCGATGCCACGCCGGTGCAGCTCCACGTAGGCATGCTCGATGGCCGAGGTGATCCAGGTGCCCCGGGCGTAGTCGCGGGGCGCGGCGCAGGCCCTGATCACTGCGGGAAAGTCATGGTTCA
The DNA here is from genome assembly GCF_058145875.1 of Pseudomonas sp. 3MAES_34.3B. Classification (NCBI taxonomy): domain Bacteria; kingdom Pseudomonadati; phylum Pseudomonadota; class Gammaproteobacteria; order Pseudomonadales; family Pseudomonadaceae; genus Pseudomonas; species Pseudomonas sp. 3MAES_34.3B. The sequence continues at coordinate 1,967,790 of NZ_CM176960.1, forward strand.
GCGTAACGGTGAAGCGCCCCTGGCGTATGACCTTGCGCAGGCTTCGCGACGCGCGGACCTCGGCAGGCCGCACGACCATGCGCGGGTCGGGTGACCACCAGAGAATCGGCTGGCCCTCCTCATACCAGGGAAAGCAGCCGTGCCGATAGGCAGCTACCAGCCGTTCCGGGCTCAGGTCGCCTCCGGCCGCAAGAAGGCCATTGGGCTCGCGCAGCGCGCGGTGCAGCGGGGGGAAAGTGAGGTCGTCACGGTTGAGCCAGGTGAGCATGGTCGCAGTGGAGTGATTCGATCGATGGAAGGGGAGGGCAGTATCACGCGCCACAGGGCCCAGCGTCGAGGGCTGGCTATGTGCCTGATCACAGCGTTGGTTATCCTCGATGTACGTTCGTTCCGCCTGCCACGGCGGGTCGGAACCCTGAGGGCGGCCTAAGGTCCATGAAGGTTCGCGCAGTAACTTTAAATATGCGCTTAAACCTTTGTCAGCCAACATAAAGCATGGTGAAATTGAAGCCGCATTTTTGGCGGGGGGCCGGTAGCAGGTGGCTTGCTGCCACCCTATGACATCGGTACTGTAAATCCGTACAATGGTCGGCCATGAACGGAACCGGCCGCGATAGAGTCCCTCTGATCGCGCGCACCGCGCAGGAAAGAACGCGTTTTGAAGAAGTCCACCGCTAAACCCGTCCCTGTCCCCCTCTGGCGGCAGCAATTTCATTACCGCCTGAAAGAAGGTGCGCTCATCGCCATGGCGGCGCTGTGCCTGTACCTCTGGATGGCGCTGCTCAGCTATGACCAGGGCGATCCCGGCTGGAGCCATACCGGCACAAGCGTAGGCCAGGTGCAAAATGCCGCAGGGCGGGCTGGTGCCTATGCCGCGGATATCCTGTTCATGGTGCTGGGCTATTTCGCCTACATTTTCCCGTTGCTGCTGGGTGTGAAAGCCTGGCAGATCTTCCGTGAGCGCCACCAGGCCTGGCAATGGAGCGGCTGGTTGTTCTCCTGGCGGCTGATTGGCCTGGTGTTCCTCGTGCTGTCAGGCGCGGCCCTCGCTCACCTGCATTTCCACTCGGCTGCCAGCCTCCCGGCCTCGGCCGGTGGTGCGCTGGGCGAAAGCCTGGGCGACCTGGCCCGCAATGCGCTGAACGTTCAAGGCAGTACCTTGCTGTTCATCGCGCTTTTCCTGTTCGGGCTTACGGTATTCACCGACCTTTCCTGGTTCAGCGTGATGGACACCACCGGCAAGATCACCCTCGATCTGATAGAGCTGGTCACAGGTGCGGCAAGCCGCTGGTGGGCGGCCCGTACCGAACAGCGCAAGCTGGTTGCCGCGCTGCGCTCGGATGAGCCGGCCTACGAGGCGCCACCGACGCGCAAGGAAGCCCGCGCGGAGGCCAAACCGCAGCCTGCGGTATCGGCCCGGCAGGAGCCTGCGGTAGAGCCGCGTATCGAGCCCTCGGTGGCAAAGGCTCCCCAAACACTGGTCCCAGGTGCTGGCGTTAACCCCACCCCAGCCCGCGCGCAAGCGGCGGAACGTGTACCGGCGGTGGCGCTGCGCATGCCCTGGGATGACGAAGAAGACGAATTCGAAAGCTTCTCCGCTACCGGTCACGCCCCAGTGCTGGAAGCGCCACGGCTAGTGGCCGAGCGCAAGGTTGCCCAGGTCTCGGCGCCCTCGATGCCGCCTATCATCGCACCGTCCGCGCAGCCACCCGCCGTGGCACCGCCAGTGGCAAAGGCAGAGCCTGTGCGTCTCGCCTTCCCTGAAAAGCCCCAGCCTCCGATGGTCGATACTGCGCTGGAAGGTACCATTCCGCCGCTGTCGATCCTCGACCCGGTAGAAAAGAAGCAGGTGCAGTACTCTCCCGAGTCCTTGGCAGGGGTAGGGCAGCTGCTCCAGATCAAACTCAAGGAATTCGGTGTAGAGGTCACGGTGGATTCCATCCATCCGGGCCCGGTGATTACCCGTTACGAAATCCAGCCCGCTGCGGGCGTGAAGGTCAGCCGCATCTCCAACCTTGCTAAGGACCTCGCGCGCTCGCTCGCGGTGACCAGCGTGCGCGTTGTGGAGGTGATTCCGGGCAAAACCACCGTGGGTATCGAAATTCCCAACGAGGACCGCCAGATCGTGCGGTTCTCCGAAGTGCTGTCCACGCCTCAGTACGATGATGCCCAGTCGCCAGTCACGCTCGCCCTTGGGCATGACATTGGCGGTAAGCCGGTGATTACCGACCTGGCCAAGATGCCCCACTTGCTGGTCGCCGGTACCACCGGTTCCGGTAAGTCGGTGGGGGTGAACGCGATGATCCTGTCGATCCTTTTCAAGTCCACGCCACAGGAAGCGCGGCTGATCATGATCGACCCGAAAATGCTCGAGCTGTCGATCTACGAAGGCATTCCGCACCTGCTGTGCCCGGTGGTCACCGACATGAAGGACGCCGCCAACGCTCTGCGCTGGAGCGTGGCCGAGATGGAGCGCCGCTACAAGCTGATGGCGGCCATGGGTGTGCGTAACCTGGCAGGTTTCAATCGCAAGGTGAAGGACGCCGAGGAAGCCGGCACTCCGCTGGGGGATCCGCTCTACCGTCGCGAAAGCATGGAAGACGAAGCCCCGCTACTTAAATCGCTACCAACCATCGTGGTGGTGGTGGACGAGTTTGCCGACATGATGATGATCGTCGGCAAGAAAGTGGAAGAGCTGATTGCCCGGATCGCCCAGAAAGCGCGCGCGGCGGGTATCCACCTGATCCTCGCCACCCAGCGTCCATCCGTGGATGTGATCACCGGCCTGATCAAGGCCAACATCCCGACGCGGATGGCGTTTCAGGTGTCGAGCAAGATCGACTCCCGTACCATCATCGATCAGGGCGGCGCCGAGCAACTTCTCGGTCACGGGGACATGCTTTACATGCCGCCCGGTACCAGCCTGCCAATCCGGGTGCACGGAGCGTTCGTGTCCGACGACGAAGTGCACCGTGTGGTGGAAGCCTGGAAGCAACGTGGTACGCCCGACTACAACGACGACATCCTTAACGGTGTTGAAGAGGGTAATGGCGCAAGCTTCGAAGGTTCTGGAGGCGGTGACGGTGATGACAGCGAAAGTGACGCCCTGTATGACGAGGCCGTGGCCTTCGTGCTGGAGAGTCGCCGGGCGTCCATCTCCTCGGTTCAGCGCAAGCTGAAAATCGGCTATAACCGCGCCGCCCGGATGATCGAAGCCATGGAAATGGCCGGCGTGGTTACACCCATGAACAGCAACGGCAGCCGCGACGTCATCGCGCCCGGCCCGACACGAGACTGATAGGCCAGTGCCGAACAGGCACTGGTTCGCCCACCTGACTAGAGGATTATCATGCGCCTGATTCGCATGTTGTTGGTGTCTGCCCTGGCCATGGCCAGCGTTTCCGCAGTGGCGGATGACCAGGCGGTAAAGTCGCTGACGCAACTGCTGGAAAAGTCCCAGACCCTCACAGGGCGTTTTTCCCAGCTCACGCTCGACGGTAGCGGCACCCAGCTGCAGGAAACCAGCGGTGAGATGGCGCTGCAGCGGCCGGGGCTGTTCAATTGGCACACTGACGCACCACAAGAGCAGCTGATGGTGTCGGACGGCAAGAAGGTATCGCTCTGGGACCCTGACCTGGAGCAGGTGACCATCAAAACCCTCGACCAGCGCCTGACTCAAACCCCCGCGCTGCTGTTGTCTGGCGATGTGTCCAAAATCAGCCAGAGCTTCGACATCACTTCGAAGGAAGCCGGCGACGTTATCGACTTCGTACTCAAGCCCAAGACCAAGGACACCTTGTTCGACTCGCTGCGGTTGTCGTTCCGCCGTGGCCTGATCAACGACATGCAGCTGATCGACAGCGTAGGGCAGCGCACCAATATCCTGTTCATGGGCATCAAAGCCAATGAGCCAGTCCCGGCCAGCAAGTTCACGTTCGTCATCCCCAAGGGTGCCGACGTGATCCAGGAATAGGGCGGCTCCGCTTTCATGGACCTGTTCAGCTCGCCGCCGCCTTCGCAGCCTCTGGCTGCTCGGCTGCGGGCCAGCACGCTGGATGAGTACGTGGGCCAGGAGCATCTGCTTGGCCGCGGCAAGCCCTTGCGTGAAGCTCTGGAACAGGGCGCCCTGCACTCGATGATCTTCTGGGGGCCACCTGGTGTTGGTAAAACCACCCTGGCGCGACTGCTGGCCAAGGTTTCCGATGCACATTTCGAGACGGTTTCAGCGGTATTGGCCGGGGTGAAGGAGATCCGCCACGCCGTGGAGATGGCGCGGCAGCAGGCTGCGCAATATGGGCGGCGCACGCTCCTGTTCGTGGACGAGGTGCATCGCTTCAACAAGTCCCAGCAAGATGCGTTTCTACCGTATGTAGAAGACGGCACTCTGATTTTCGTGGGTGCAACCACGGAAAACCCCTCCTTCGAACTCAATAACGCCTTGCTGTCCCGCGCTCGTGTGTACGTGCTCAAAAGCCTGGACGAGGCCGCCATGCGCCAGCTTGCGCAGCGTGCCCTTACCGAGCAGCGCGGCCTTGGTGCCCGCAACCTCACCTTGGCGGATGAGGCCTTCGGCATGTTGGTAGCGGCGGCCGACGGCGATGGCCGCCGCCTGCTGAACCTCCTGGAGAACGCGTCGGACCTCGTCGAGGATGGCGAAGAGATCGGCGTGCCGCTCCTGCAAAGCCTGCTCGGCGATACCCGGCGCCGCTTCGACAAGGGCGGCGAAGCCTTCTACGACCAGATATCAGCGCTGCACAAGTCGGTAAGGGGTTCCAGCCCCGACGGCGCGCTCTATTGGTTTGCCCGAATGCTGGATGGCGGCTGCGATCCTCTCTACATCGCTCGCCGCGTGGTGCGCATGGCCAGTGAAGACATCGGCAATGCCGATCCTCGCGCGCTGGGGGTGTGCCTTGCCGCCTGGGACGTCCAGGAGCGCCTTGGTAGCCCAGAGGGCGAGCTGGCGGTAGCCCAGGCCATCGTCTATCTTGCCTGCGCTCCCAAGAGCAACGCGGTGTACACGGCGTTCAAGGCCGCCAAGGCGGACGCAGCGGGGATGGGCTCGCAGGAAGTGCCACTGCACCTTCGCAATGCGCCTACCAAGCTGATGAAGCAGCTCGGGTACGGGGAGCAGTATCGCTATGCCCACGATGAGCCGGACGCCTACGCGGCTGGCGAAGACTACTTCCCTGAAGGTATGGCACCACGGCATTATTACCAGCCCGTACCCCGTGGCCTCGAACTTAAAATCGGGGAGAAGCTGCGACACCTGGCCGAGCTGGACCGTACCAGCCCGCTACAACGGAGAAAGTCGTGATCCCGGTTGTACTCTCGGTAGCCTGTTTCGGTGTGTTCGGCGGTTTGCTCCGCTTCGCGACCGGGGTTTGGGTAAGTGCCCATTACCCTCGCCATTTCTATTTGGCCACCTTGGCTGTGAATATCGTAGGGTGCCTGATCATTGGCTATCTTTACGGGGCCTTTCTGGGCAGGCCAGACGCACCTGCCTACCTGAAGGCGGGGCTGATTGTAGGTTTCGTGGGTGGGCTGACCACGTTTTCATCCTTTTCCCTGGACACGCTGCGCCTGCTGGAAAGCGGGCAGGCGCCACTGGCCATAGGCTATGCGGCCGCCAGTGTGCTGGGCGGCCTCCTGGCGACCTGGGCTGGCCTGTACCTGACAAAAATCTGATCAACGAGAGAACCACATGCTCGATTCGAAACTGTTACGCGGCCAACTGCAAGAAGTAGCCGAGCGCCTTGCCACCCGGGGCTTCAGCCTTGATGTGGCGCGTATCGAAGCGCTGGAAGCTCAGCGCAAGGTGGTGCAAACCCGCACCGAGCAGCTGCAGGCGGAGCGCAACAGTCGATCCAAATCCATTGGCCAGGCCAAGGCCCGTGGCGAAGACATCGCGCCGCTGATGGCAGACGTGGAGCGCATGGCCCAGGAGCTCGCCCAGGGCAAGACGGAACTGGACGACATTCAGGCGCAGCTCGACGGCATCCTTCTCGGCTTGCCCAACCTGCCGGACGCTTCGGTGCCGGTAGGCAAGGATGAGGACGACAACCTGGAGGTGCGCCGCTGGGGCACGCCTGCGGCATTCGATTTCGAAATCAAGGATCACGTCGCCCTGGGCGAACGCTTCGGTTGGCTGGATTTCGAAAGCGCCGCGCGCCTGTCTGGCGCACGCTTCGCTGTGCTGCGCGGGCCGATTGCGCGGCTGCACCGTGCCCTGGCTCAATTCATGATCAACCTTCACGTGGCCGAGCACGGTTACGAAGAGGCCTACACCCCCTATCTCGTCCAGGCCCCAGCGCTTCAGGGCACGGGGCAGTTGCCCAAGTTCGAGGAAGACCTGTTCAAGATTGCCCGTGACGGCGAGGCGGACCTGTACCTTATTCCTACGGCCGAGGTGTCGTTGACCAACCTGGTGGCGGACCAGATCCTCGATGCCAAGGTGCTGCCATTGAAGCTGGTCGCCCATACGCCATGCTTCCGCAGCGAGGCAGGTGCGTCCGGCCGCGATACCCGCGGCATGATCCGCCAGCACCAGTTCGACAAGGTGGAGATGGTCCAGGTGGTCGAGCCTGCCAAGTCCATGGAAGCCCTCGAAAGCCTCACCGCCAACGCCGAGCGTGTACTTCAGCTCCTTGAACTGCCCTATCGCGTGCTGGCTTTGTGCACGGGTGACATGGGCTTCAGCGCAATCAAGACCTACGACCTTGAAGTGTGGGTGCCTAGCCAGGGCAAGTACCGGGAAATCTCGTCCTGCTCCAACACCGGCGACTTCCAGGCACGCCGTATGCAAGCCCGGTGGCGTAACCCGGAAACCGGCAAGCCCGAGTTGGTCCATACCCTCAACGGCTCCGGCCTTGCGGTTGGCCGTACCCTGGTAGCGGTGCTGGAAAACTACCAGCAGGCCGACGGCTCCATCCGGGTGCCGGAAGTGCTCAAACCCTATATGGCTGGCCTTGAGGTCATTGGCTGAATGAATTTCCTGCCGCTGTTTCACAAGCTGTCCGGGCGCGTCGTACTGGTAGTAGGGGGCGGCGAGATCGCCCTGCGCAAGTCTCGTCTGCTGGCCGATGCGGGCGCGGTACTGCGGGTGGTCGCTCCGGTAGTGGATAGCCAGCTGGTTGCGTTGGCTGAAAGCAGCGGCGGTGAGGTCCGCGCGCGCGGGTATCACGTACAGGACCTGACCGATTGCGTGCTGGTCATTGCCGCAACCGATGACACACCGCTCAATGCAGAGGTTTCGGCGGATGCGCAGCACCGTTGTATTCCGGTCAATGTAGTAGATGCACCGGCGCTGTGCACCGTTATCTTCCCAGCCATCGTTGACCGCTCACCGTTGGTAGTGGCCGTGTCCAGCGGGGGCGATGCGCCGGTTCTGGCGCGCTTGATCCGCGCACGCCTCGAAGCCTGGATTCCGTCGGCCTATGGTGAACTTGCCAAGCTTGCGGCCGGCTTTCGCGATCGGGTAAAGCAACGCTTTCCCGAGGTCAATCAACGCAGGGCGTTCTGGGAAGAGGTATTCCAGGGCCCGATTGCCGAGCGGCAACTGGCAGGCCGTGGCAGCGAGGCGGCCAGCATGCTGGCGGAGCGAGTGGAGGGCGCCCCACCTCATGCGCCAGGCGAGGTTTACCTCGTAGGCGCGGGGCCGGGTGACCCCGACTTGCTCACCTTCAAGGCGCTGCGGCTGATGCAGCAAGCGGATGTGGTGCTTTATGACCGCCTGGTGGCTCCGGCCATCATCGAACTATGCCGGCGTGATGCCGAGCGCATCTACGTAGGCAAGCGTCGGGCGGATCATGCCCTGCCGCAGGACCAGATCAACCGCCAATTGGTAGAGCTAGCCCTGCAAGGCAAGCGGGTGGTGCGGTTGAAGGGTGGCGATCCGTTCATCTTTGGCCGCGGCGGCGAGGAAATCGAAGAGCTGGCGGCCCATGGCATCCCCTTCCAGGTGGTCCCGGGCATTACCGCTGCCAGTGGCTGCGCCGCGTATGCCGGCATTCCGCTCACGCACCGCGACTACGCGCAATCGGTTCGCTTCGTGACCGGGCACTTGAAGGATGGGAGCAGCGACCTGCCGTGGAATGACCTGGTAGCCCCTGCGCAAACGGTGGTGTTCTACATGGGCCTGGTGGGTTTGCCGGTTATCTGCGAAGGCATGATTCGCCATGGCCGTTCACCCGATACCCCCGCGGCCCTGGTGCAGCAGGGGACTACGGCTCACCAGCGGGTGTTTACTGGTACCCTGGCGGACCTTCCCGCGCTGGTCGCCCGCCATGAAGTGCACGCGCCAACGTTGGTGATAGTGGGGGAAGTAGTTCGCCTGCGCGACAAGCTTGCCTGGTTCGAAGGCAGCGCCTAGCGGCTGCTGTCTCGAGCATTCCACCATGCTTGCGCGGTCTCGAAAGCCTCTTCACGCGGCTTGCCCAGGCCGCGCAAGGCCAAGGCAATGGTCGAAACCACGGCCAGTTCGCCGTAGCGGTCTTCAGTTTCCCGCTTCCATACCCGTTCCAGTTGTGCCGGGTCCAGGAAGCCAGGCTTAAGGTGGCGCTGCGCCGATTGCTGTGGCCATTCTTCGTCCCAGGCCTGGCCGTTACTTGCACCATAGAGGTGGCAGGCCGCGTCCGGGTTTACTTCCAGCTCTCCGCCGTCGCCCTTGATCACGATCGACGTGTCCCCCAGTAACCGGCTGGCTTCACGGTGCACCGGCTGATAGCCCGGGTGGAAAATACTTTGCAAGCCACAGCGAGCGCCGAGAGGGTTCAGCACCCGTGCGAGCGAGTGAATAGGGGAGCGCAACCCCAAGGTGTTTCGAAGGTCGATCATGCGCTGCAGGGGGCCTGCCCAGTCGGACAACGGTGCGAAGGCCACCCCGGAGGCATCCAAAGCGGCGCTTACCTGCAGCCAGTCCCGGCACAGCGCAATGCCCAGGTCACTCAGCAAATGTTCGGTGTACAGCCGCCCGGCAGTGTGAGCGCCCCCGCCATGCATGAAAATTCGCAGGCCATTCTGGCCCAGGCATTTCACCGCCAGCAGGTACCAAGGCAGGTGGCGCTTCTTGCCAGCATAGGAAGGCCAGTCCAGGTCCACGCGCAGTGCCGGGGCGGTTACCCGCGCGCGGACCGCCTCGGTGAATCCCGCCAGCTCTTCGGCGCTTTCTTCCTTGTGCCGCAGCAACATCAGGAAGGCCCCAAGCTGGGTGTCCTCAACTTCGCCGTCGAGCACCATGCCCATGGCCCTGAAGGCTTCCTCCCGGGTAAGCGCACGCGCGCCTCGCTTGCCTTTGCCCAGGATGCGTACGAACTCGGCGAAGGGGTGTTCGGCCGGGGTGTCGAGGCGAAGCGGTTCAATCGTCGTCATATGCAATTGGCCGGTTTGGGCAGGCCCGCCAGCTTCGCAGCCAGCTTGGCAGGGGTGCCTTGGAACAGATGGTTGAGGTAGGCACTGTTGCCCTTTTCGGGCCCCAGTTGCGCCGCTATGTATTTCACCAGCGGCCGAGTGGCGGGTGACAACTGAAACTCGGCATAAAAGCGCCTCAGTGCCGCCAGCACCTCTTCATGGGCAGCAGTAAGCGTGATGCCTTCCGCCTGTGCCAGCGCGGCGGCGACCTCCCCAGACCAGTCGGCCAGATTCACAAGGAAGCCTTCCTTGTCGACCGCGATGTGTTTGTCACCTATAGCCAGCGCGCTCACAGCCATGTATTCACCCGATCATAGGCCAGGGACAGCTCGACAAACCGAGGGTAGTCGATTGGCTGGGCCCTGAAGTGTTCAACCCCATGCGCTTCGCAATCCTCGTTCAACGCATAAAGGCGGGTGGAGGCGAGCTGGCCGAGCTGTTGCGCCGCCACAGTACCCGGGCGCAGGGCTTGTACCGCTGCACCGCAAAGCAACAGGCCGTCGTCAGGCCCCAGCGTACGCAGGCAGCTGCCCAGGCGGGTGTCGGTAAAAGGAGAACTGGAGATTACATGCAAGGTCGCCATCAGAGCGTAATTACCTCGTCGAACTGGTTGAGCAAGGCCGACAAGCCCTCTGGAGCCGTTATCGCGGCGGGCAGCGTAAGCTGGCTGGCGTCGATCCCGCGTTCGGCCAGGCTGGCTGCACAGATGAAGAGGGCGTCCACACCGAACAGCGGCAGCGCCTGGAGGTTCGCGACCAGGTTCTTTTGCTTCACTGCCTCGGGCCGCTGACCTTCGACCAGCTGGAACACACCGTCATCCATGAACAGCATGCCCACTGACAAGTCGTAGGCGCCGCCTGCCAAGGCAATGTCCAGTGCTTCCCGGGCCGTCATGCCGCTCCAGGGCGCGGCGCGGCTGACAATCAAGAGGGATTTGGCCACTTCAATCAGCTCCAAAGCAAAGAAGGCGATCGGCTGCCTGCGCTGCCTCGTGCAGCTGACCCAGGCCAGAAAGCTCCAGCGGCGGTAATACATTCGCCGCCGGGCGCTCCCAGCGCGCCGCCTCTTCGGCGTTCAGGGTGCCGCGCCGCAGGGCCGCAGCAATGCACACCACGCCGTCCAGGCCGTTGTTTGCGATCAATGACCGCCAGGCCGCCGCGCTATCGAATTCATCCTGGGGCACCACGATGTTGGCCGAGGCGTTATGGACGCCATCGCCATAGAAAAACACACGGGTAATTTCATGCCCCGCCGCAAGGGCCGCCTCGGTGAAACACAAGGCGCGTCGGGTAGCCGGGGCATGCGGCGGGCTGAATACGGCGATAGCGAACTTCATGGCGCTTCCGGGCTGGATGACAGCTGAATTCTAATCGCTCACGCATAAAAAAGCCCGCCGAAGCGGGCGGGGTAAAACGAGTGATCAGTCGTCGCGGCCCATCAGGCCGAACAGCTGCAGCAGGCTGACGAACAGGTTGTAGATGGATACGTACAGGCTGACGGTCGCCATGATGTAGTTGCGCTCGCCGCCATGGATGATCGCGCTGGTCTGGAAGAGGATGCACACCGAGGAGAACAGCACGAAGCCGGCGCTGATCGCCAGGTGCAGGCCGCTGATGTTGAAGAACAGGCCGGCCAGGGTTGCGCCCAGCAGAACGAAGAAGCCTGCGGTGATGAAGCCGGAGAGGAACGACATGTCCTTGCGGGTGATCAGCACGTAGGCCGACAGGCCACCGAATACCAGGGCGGTCATGGCAAACGCCGAACTGACGATTTCCGCGCCGCCGGCCATGCCCAGGTAACGGTTGAGTACAGGGCCGAGGATGTAGCCCATGAAACCGGTAAGGGCGAAGGTGGAGACGATGCCCCAGACCGAATCCTGCAACTTGTTGGTGAGGAAGAACAGGCCGTAGAAGCCGATGAGCACCACGAACACGTTCGGGTAGCGGACGTTCATCTGCTGCGCGGCGAAGGCACAGACCGCGCTGAAGGCCAGGGTGAGGGCCAGCAGGCCGTAGGTGTTGCGAAGGACTCGACTGACTTCCAGCTCGGCGCCTTTCGCGCCGTGGCTGAGGGTGTAATCCTGTTCGCGCATGGCGAAACTCCTTTAGGTCGTTGATGAGGCGATTGAACAGGCCTTTCGGCCCGGGGGCAAGCGCCGTATCCGCCCCGGAAATCTCTAGTCGCAAAACAGCATACCAAAGCGGTGTGGCAAGGCGAGCACCAGTGTTTGACAGCTTGTTTCATTCCGGTATGATGGCGCCCGCAATACGAGGAGGTGTGGCCGAGTGGTTTAAGGCAACGGTCTTGAAAACCGTCGATGGGCGACTATCCTAGAGTTCGAATCTCTACGCCTCCGCCATCATTTTTCATTAAAGCCCTGATTATTCAGGGCTTTTTTGTTTGTGCATATCTCAGCTCCCGCCTAGGGCAATCATGCCCCGTCAACAAGCTTGCTTACGCTGGTGATCTGCTTGTTCCACACCATCTCGTAGTGGCTTGCCTGGATAATCGACATTACCGGACGAGGGGTCATCAGTGCCCAACAGGCATTGCCCGGCGAGCGAACCGAGTGATAACGCAAACCTGCGGCTTTTATCTTCTTTACCTCACAGCCCAGTACCCTCGACGCGCTGTAATCATCCGGTGCGTAAACCGCATGCGACGGCGGTAATGCGGTAGCGTCCAGAAGGCCCTTTTCATTGAACCGGCAAGCCAGGCCGCGAAACACGAAACGCTCGTAGCTCAGTCCCTGAACCTTGCTCCAGTACGCCTCCTGATGATAGCGGACCTCGGCAAGCGCGGTTTCCATGGTGTCGGCCAGGTACAACACGCCGAACGTGCCGTCGCTGAAGCGGGAGCCGCTGGGATTTACGTGGGTGAAGGGGGCTGTGGCGTACCCGCACCCTGTGATCCCGAACGGGATTTCACCGCGTGGAATGAGATCGAGCAGGCCTATCTCGTTTTGCAGGCGCGGATTGGTCAGCGCCTGAACCTGGTAAAGGATCTCGAACTCCTCCGCATTGGCGACATCGTCGAACAGTTGGATCGGCGGGTACTTGGAGTTCACCAGTCGATAGCATTTGAGCGTGTCGCCGCCAAGTGAGGTCAGCTCCGCCGCGCTTACCATTGGGCGCCCCGCAGCGCGTCGATACGGCGAAAGGTTTCATAAAGGCTGATGAATGAACCCGTAGACATCACGTCCAGAGGCGCCTGCCCATTGAAAAAATCATTGTCATTCTTCAGGGAAGGAAAGCCGTACACGTTTTCGGGGTTATCGAAGATCGTGCGCAGTGCCGCGTGTATGTTGAGGATGATACTGATACGTGCGAATTGATCGCTGTCCAGGCTTACGGTGCGATCCTGATCTTTCGTGCGCGCATAAGTGCTGCGTGATATCCGCAGGGTATTCTCGATTTGGCGGGTTGTGGCTTTCCACCGTTCCATGATGGTTACCGCTGTTCGCAACGCGACTGCTCCTGCATCCTTGGTGGAAAGTGCTTGTGCGTTGATAGGCTGGCTCATCAGGATCTCGCGCGAGTGATCTTTAGACGCAAAACTATATTATTTGAGTCTACAGATCAATTCCTTCGCAATCTTTAGGGCTCAACCGCCGCACGTCATCCGCCTGCACGGTTCAAAGGTTGGAGCAGCGCACAAAACGTGGAGGTTGAGCATGAGCATCGATCCTGAAACCCCGGGCATCACCCCTGATATATTCGAGCCCGTAAAAGGCCTTCCCGAGCCTGACGCGGACTTGGACGATCCCGCAGTTAGCGACCCATTGCCCTCGGATACTACCGAGCGTACCGAGGGCGAGGAGCGTGTGCGCCCATGAGCACGACCATTACGCCCCAGGACCTGAACCTGACCCTGCACGATAATGACGAAGCCAGCCTGTTCAAGTGGTTGATCGCCAGTTTCCTGATGGGCAAGCGCATCCGCGCCGAGATTGCCGCCCAGGCGTATCGAGTGATCGTGGACAAGCATCAGCGCGATACACCGCGCAAGCTTGCCTATTGCCGTCATGCCGATCTGGTGGCCATGCTTGGCGAGGCGGGCTATGCGCGCTATGACGAATCCACTGCCGACCGCCTGGTGGCCCTAGCGCAACGGTTGAACGACGAATATGCCGGCAAGGTACTGAACCTGCATCACGCAGCCGCCGATCGGTCCGATTTCGAACAGCGGCTCCAGGCGTTCAAGGGTATCGGCCCCAAGACAGTGGAAATCTTCATGCGCGAGGCGAGTAGGGCGCTGTATGGAGCCGGACACCCCCTCTAGGCTGGGATTCTTAGTGCAATGATACCATTCTGACATTATTGAGATACAATCGCCGCCGGCCGATTCGAGCCTGAGCGGTTGGTACTGGGGCAACATTCTGTTTGGCGGCCTGATTGGCATGTTGATCGTTGATCCAGCCACGGGCGCAATGTTCAAATTGCCAGAGCACGCCTCGGCTGACATGGGTATGCCTCTCGCGGCTTCCAACCCAAGTGACTTGACCGTAGGCACGGTCGACTCGCTGACCGAAGCGCAGCGCGCGCGTCTGGTTCCGCTGAACTGAAAGGTTGCAAGGCCCAGGGAGCACTGTCCTGAGCCTTGCACGCACGCGAGCCGTCTGGAACGTGCGTTCAGAAAACGTACAGCCGTCATATCGAGTAGATCAGCCTAAGCGCACTCCCTCGCCACCCGTGCGAACCCGGGCGACAGCAGGCTGCGCTCGTACACGAATACCTTCCCACCCTCTGCGGCCTTGTAGGCGTCGATCACGTTATCGGCGGCAATCGAGCTGGGCACCACGATTCTGTAGTTACGCTGGCCTTGGGTAAGGGTAGGGTGGAATGCGTGCTCCTGTAACCGGGGCATGACGCAGGCAGCATAAGCATCGGGGCTTTTACTGGTTTGCAAGGCGAGGGTCGGTTCGTTGGGCGCAGAGGCGCAGCCTGCCAGAGCACCAAGAGCAGCCAGGCTGCAGAAAGCGAGTGAAGTACGCACGGTATGGATTCCTGATCGTTCCTGGCCGGGAAGGCGGTAGGGAATACTGGTATTTTCCCGGGCGCAAGAGCGAAGCGGAATGCATCAAGCGTGATGGTGGGTATTGCCAACAGCGATAGTGGCACTCGCTCGGTGCTACTCCTTCTTCATCAGGCCTGCCAGCGCAGCGAATGGGTTGTGAGTAGCCTTGGCTACGGAAGGCGTGCTCAGCGAACCTTCGGTAAAGTACTGCTGGTCGGTGTAACGGGCGTGTTCGTTGTCGTGGCAGTACAGGCACAGGAGCTCCCAGTTGGAGCCGTCCTGTGGATTATTGTCGTGATTGTGGTCGCGGTGGTGCACGGTAAGTTCGCTGAGGCGCTTGCCGGAAAACTCCCGGGCGCAGCGGCCGCACACGTGCGGGTACATCTTCAGGGCCTTGTCGCGATAACCGCTTTCGCGCTCGCGCTGGTTGTCGGCGAGGATTCGGTCGAGCTTGGAGGTATCGGTGGCCATGATGCACCCGTGGTCTGTGTGAGCGGCCATTTTATAGCTCCCGTGCAGGTTGCGCCACGGTGCCGGGCCAACGGTTGCCCCGGGCATTATTTCTTCTTCTTTCCCTTGAACGCTTTCAAGCGCTCGCGCGCCCGTTGCACCACGGCGGCGCGCTCAGGGCGCTTGAGGCGCTTCCAGGTCTTGATCTCTTCCTTGGAACGGCCACAGCCGCGGCACACGCCATCACTGAGCTTGCACTCCGAGGTGCAGGGGTTTTCGACATCTTTGCCCAAGGGGCCTCCCAGTTGTGCTTCGATAGCAGACGTGGCTACGCCAACACCCTGCGTCAGAACCCGAACAGCCGCTTCGGTGTTTCCCACATCACTTGATGGCGTATGGCAGTATCGGGGATCAGGCGTTCAGCCAGCTTGAGCAGTGGGCCGTAATCCACTCGCGAGGCTTCGCGAATGAATGGCCAATCCGAGCCCCAAAGGCAGCCCTCGGGCCCGAACGCAGCGAGCAATGCCTGTACATAAGGCCCAGCCTGTGCCTCCAGATGGTCAAGGTGGGCGAATTTCTGCAGCCCGGACAATTTGACACATGCCCGGCCTGTGCCGGCCAGCCGCTGCAATGCTGCAAAGCCCGGCTGCCCCAGCCCCGCGTTTACCCGGGGCCTGCCGCAGTGGTCAATCAGCAGGCAAGCGCGTGTGTTGCGTAGTAGCCCTTCCAGCGCAACGAGTTGATCACCCTCTACCTGAACCTGTGCAAACAGGCCCAACTCCGCAAGACGGCCGAGCAGTGGGGCTGCGTCATCCATCACGTGCACCCCTTCCAGTGCCGGATTGAAAGCAACGCCGACCACGCCCTGCGCTTTGAGCTCTGCCAAGGCCTGCAGCCCTGTTGAATGCTCGACCACGGCTATGCCCTTGAAGCGGCCTGCGCCATGGGCCAGCGCGTGAAGCAGGCACTGGTTATCGGTGCGGTAGCCGCTGGTTGGGCCCACCAGCAAGGCGTGGCGCACGCCGTAAGCCTCCATCACCCGCTGGAACTGTTCCAGGGTAGCCACCTCCTGCCCCGCGGGGGCATAGAGCGTGTCAGCCCGGTAGGGAAAGCGCATGGGGTCGAAAAGGTGGTTATGGCAGTCGATCTTTGGGGCGTCGAAGATATTCAAGTGGCCTCCAGCCAATGGCGTGCTCGTTGGATGCAGCATACCCCGAAGCGAAGCGCCCTGCCGTGGCCCGCAACAGGTGCGCAAAGCGTAAAAGGTGCACCGCCCTGGGTCGGCAAACTGCCGGTGGGCCTGCGTTCCCGGCCACTATACCACCTGACCACTTGGTCAGCTTCTTGCTTTACACTACGCGGGCACAATCAACCTCGCGGACGGATCATGCAAAACCTTAATGTGATAATCGCCGGTGCAGGCATGGGCGGGCTGAGCGCGGCGATAGCTCTGCGCCAGGCGGGCCATAACGTACACCTCTACGAGCGCGCGGCTGAGTTGGCACCCATAGGCGCGGCTATTTCCATCTGGCCGAACGGGATGAAGGTACTGCATGCGCTGGGTGTTGGTGAGGCGGTAGAGGCAGTGGCGGGCGATATGCGCGCCATGAGCTATTCGACCCACACCGGCGAGCTGTTGACCCGCTTCAGCCTCGACCCGCTCTACCGCCAGGTGCGCCAGCGCGCATGCCCCATTGCCCGCGCCGAGCTGCAACGGCTGCTACTGGAGGCGGTGGGGCTGGAGCGCGTCACCCTTGGCGTAGGTTGCGAGGGCTACACCGAATCGGAAGAGGGTGTGAGCGTGCACCTGTCTACGGGCGAGTCGGTCCAGGCAGACTTGCTGATTGCTGCGAACGGCACCCACTCGGCGTTACGCAATACCGTTGCGGGCGAGCGGATTGACCGTCGCTACTGCGGCTACGTGAACTGGAATGGCCGTATCAGGATGGACGCCGCCTTGAGCGACCAGCATGAATGGGCTCAGTTTGTGGGCGAGCATAAGCGGGTGTCGTTGATGCCGATGGGACCTGACGAGTTTTATTTCTTCTTCGACGTGCCCTTGCCTGCGGGCACGCCTAACGTGCGCGATCAGTACCGGGAGGAATTGCAGGCCCACTTCACCGGCTGGGCCCAACCGGTACAGCAGTTGATCGAACGCCTGGACCCGGCGGGCGTTGCCCGGGTAGAGATCCACGACACACAACGAGTGCCGCACCTGGCAAGCCAGCGCGTGGCCTTGCTAGGGGACGCCGCCCATGCCATGACGCCGAATATTGGCCAGGGCGGCTGCCAGGCCATGGAAGATGCCTGGGTGCTGGCGCGCAGCCTGGAGGGGGCGAGTTCGGTTCAGGCCGGCTTGCAGCACTACGAGGCGCAGCGCGCCGACCGCGTAGCCAACCTGGTGCTCAAGGCACGGGAGCGGGCAGCGATTATCCATGGTGAAGACGAGGCGGCAACCCAGGCCTGGTACGCCGAGTTGCCAGGGAGTGAAGAGGCGATCATCGCCGGGCTGGTGAAAACTACCGTAGGCGGGCCCTTGGCATAAACCGCCGCAACCGCGCTGCTAGCCAACGCCGTGGGCCAGGGGCCGCGCGCCAGGCCCGGGCTTGGCAGCATCCTTGCGCTGGATCATGGCTACATGGCGGGTGTAGCACGTGCAGTCGTCCGGTATGTCCTTGTTGATGAACGCCATGGCGCCAACCGTGACGTTGTTTCCGATGCGGATGTTCTCACCGATGATGCACGCGTTCGCGCCCAGCTCTACGTTATCGCCGATACGGATGAGGCCATTCTGGCCACTGGCGCGCACGCCGATGGTGGTGTTCTGGCGGATGAACAGGTTTTCCCCGATGTGCACCCGGTCCGCGATCACGATGCCCGTGCGATGAGGAAGAGTAAGCCCGGCCCCGATCTCCGCCCCCAGCATGATATCGACACTATGCATGCGTACCAGGCGGCCATGAATGCGCCGGGCAATTTTCTGGTAATTGAGTACACCCTTGGGCCGGCGGTGCAGGTACTGCGCCAGCCGGAACCAGAAGAGGTAATGCTCCTGCTCCTTGTGAAGGACGCGCCGGAACATGCGCTTGATCTTGAGCGGCTTGTGTTCGCCGCCCATCACTTCGATGCGCCAGTAGCGCTTGAGGGTGTGCCAGTCCATTGTGTGTCCTGATCGAGGCAGGGGCCGCGGCCGATCCAGCAGGCCGCAAGCGTGTATCCGGATTGACACGCTAGCGAAGCCGCCGTTCGCTGGGGTGGCGCAAATGTTTGCCCGTGGCTCGGGCGATGGCCTGCGTAAGGGCTACAGGAAGGAGTCGCGAGTGGGGAGCAGTTGTGCCTGAATCGCCGCCTTGTCGATCACTGACCACACCCTGCGGATCTTGCCCGCTTCGAACTGGTAGAACACGTTCTCGAAAAACCGTACCCGCCGCCCATTCACCGCCATCCCGAACAGCTCCCCCGCAGGGGTGCAGTCGAATGTCAGGCGGCTGGCGATATGGGGCGGCTCGGCAATCAGCAGGACGGGTTCGAAGCGCAGGTCTGGAATGGCCGCAAAGTCAGCTTCCAGCATGGCGCGGTACCCTGCCAACCCAACGGGAGCATCGTTATATTCCACATGGGCGTGAACATGCTCGCCCAGCCTGTCCAGGTCCCTTGTGTTGAGGCAGGCCAGATAGGCATGGTAAAGCGTAGGCAACTCGTGTTCAGCCATGGGTGGGCCTCATTGATTGGCGAGCCTGTTCAGTAGCGCACATCCACTTGTATCGATCGGCCCTCGGCCTGGCGTTCGACGTAACACACGATACGCTTGCCCACGCGCTGGAAGATCAGGTCCAGGCTGCTATTGCCGAAGCCGATGTGTTGCACTTCCAACCGTGAAATTCCAAAGGGCAGTTGGGGGCGGGTGATGGTGATCTTGCCCCGCTGCGCATCGATGGCGATACCCAGGCAGGCCTGCAGCAGCATGAATACCGAACCGGCCGCCCATGCCTGCGGCAAACACGCCACAGGGTAGGCGATGGGTGACTCGCCAGGGGCGCGTTCGAAGCCGCAGAACAGCTCTGGCAAGCGCATGTCGAAATGGCTCGCCGCTTCGAACACGCCCCCCAGCAACCGCACCACGCCGTCATGCAGCCCATAACGGCCTATGCCCAGCGCGCAGAGGGCCACGTCGTGGGGCCATACCGAGCCGTTGTGATATGACATGGGGTTGTAGCGGGCCGCTTCCCGTGCCAGGGTGCGCACGCCCCAACCATTGTGAAAGGCGCTGCCCAGCAGTTGCCTGGCCACCAGCCGGCCCCGCTCCGGCGCGGGTAAGCCAGAGGCCAGCAAGTGGCCCACGTTGGAGCCCCGCACGCGGCACGGGCGGTTTTCACCGTCCAGCGCCAAGGCATAAAAGTGCTGATCCTCCTGCCAGAAATGCCGCTCCACGGCCTGCTGCATGCGCTGCGCCTGCTGGGCCCAGTGCAGGGCAGCGGCCGGGTCGCCGCGGCCCTCGGCAATGTATGCCAGGCTTTGGTAAGCCTCGAACGCGTAACCCTGGACTTCGATCAGGGAGATAGGGCCCATGGGGCTATCGCCATTTTCGTGGAAGATCGAATCATGGCTGTCCTTCCAGCCCTGATTGGCCAGGCCCGTGCTCTCACCCCGGGCGTAGCTGATAAACCCGTAGGGGTTGCGCCCGGCGTTGTGGGTCAGCCAGCCGGCGGCGGCTTCGAGGTGTGGCCATAGGTGATCAATGAATGCCCAGTCATCCACTCGGCGCACATAGGCGCCCGCCAGCGCGATGAACAGGGGCGTAGTGTCGACTCCGCCGTAATAGCGGCCGAAGGGCAGTTCGTTCAGCCTGGACATCTCGCCCTGACGGGTTTCATGCATGATCTTGCCTGGCTCGGCATCCCGGAAGGCGGACGTTTCCTGCGCCTGGTGCTCGGCCAGGTAGCGCAACACCCCGCTTGCGAGTGTGGGATCGAGCCACAGCAATTGCCGCGCGGTGATGATCGCGTCGCGGCCGAACGGCGTGGAGTACCACGGGATGCCGGCATAGGGGTAGGGCCCCGTGGGAAAATCGGCAGTGAGCAAGGCGACGTCCGCGCGGGATTTATCCAGCCAGTTCTGGAACAGCCGGCCAGAAGCAACCAGCCGTGCACCCTGGCGCTGCTTCTTGCGCATCGCCAGCCGGGCCCGCGCCGCACAGGCCCGGTAGTGCTCGCGGCAAGGTGCATGGCCAACGGGGCCCACCAGCACATACAGCGCCCGATCGGCATGGGGCGCCAGGCTTACGTGAAATTCGGCCACGTTTTCGCTGAGCATCGCCGGCGCTTCGGAAAAGCGGATTATGTTGTTTCGAACGTGGTCATCCAGGCCCTTGTAGCTCATGGAAACCTGGCCGTCACTGACCACGGTAGGTTCCAGCGTGCCCCGATGGGGCCGGGGCGCGCCGCGCACTTCGAACATGTCACGAAAGTCCCCGGCAAAGTGCAGCGCAACGGACAGCGCCGCAGTCGCATCGCTGTAATTGGTCAGCACGATGCACTCGTGCATGCTGCCTTCCCAGAGAAAGCGGCGCCGCTCGATGTGCAGCACCCCTTGCGGGGCGGAGGTTTCTCCGATCACCGGGAGTGGGTGGTTGGTGAAATGAGAGGTGGAATAGACGTTGTCCTGGCTCACCGAAGCCGAGAGCAGGCAGGGCTGTTGGCCTGCCACGCTCAGGCGGTAATCCGACAGCACCCGGGTATCCTGATAGAACAGCCCGTCGGCGCCACCGGTGATGTCGCCGAACGAGTTGGTAACCAGGAACATGTCGCCTTCCACCAGAACGTAGTCTTGCTGGCCGCCTGTGCTGTTCATGGGCGTACGCCTGCGTTCGCGGTCAGCCTGTCGGCGGCCACCCATAAAGGAGCGACGTGGGTAATCTTCATGCGTGCCTCCGACGTAGCATCCAGGGGGACGTCAGAAGCAAGGTGGGCCGTAATCCGGGACAACGCTACGCGGCGGTTGCTGCTGGAACGTTCAGGGTGGACTGCGCCCTGCCGCTTATCGTTCAGCGTGCCCGGATCAGCGGTGTCAGCGGGCTACGGGCTTGATGAAAAAATCTGCGCCCAGCCAGTCGGCCTTGCAGCGGGGCGGCTCAGGTATCCGATCCCGGCTCGGCCGCAGCCCGCTCCACGTGGCGTGCCCTGCGCTGACGGGGGCTGGGAAGCCTGGGCTGGTCTACCCCTGGCTCGTCGGCGCCCTGGGTGTCCCATTCCGAGCCTTCGGGCAATGGCGCAGGGCGAGGCGCTGCAGGTTCCTTCTTGCCCAGGCGCCGGCGGCGGAAATCGCCGAACAGCACCATGCTGGCGGCGACCGCTGCGATCACTACCAGTACCACCACACCGCCGCCTACCTTGTAGCCACGATGATGCAGCCGTGGGCCGTCGTGACTGTCATCCTCGCCGCCCACGGCGGGCCCGGCCACAACGCCCAGGGCCAGCACAAGGAACGCACATCGGGTTAACGCCTTCATGTCCATAAAAAAACCGCTGATTCCACAGGCTGGCTGATGCTATCCAGCCAGCATGCTAACCCGCCGCGTGAAAGTTGTCTGGGGCCTGCGGACGAAGCGCGTAAATAAGGAGAAAACAAGGAGATTGGTTCCCGGCCCTTGCCTGCACCGGCCACCCTCGGCTAAATGGTCGGCCGCGCGTTATCGTCACAGGAGTTCTCTTGGCCCGTTCTTCCCTTACAGAAGCTGAAACCACCGTGGCGCCGGCCGCTGATACCCGCAGCCGTCCCTCGGCGGCGCTCATAGTGTCGCTGCTGCTGGCCATGGTGCTCGGCGCCCTGGACCAGAGCATCCTGGCCACGGCGCTGCCCGCCATTGCCAGCGATCTGCATGGAATCGAAAGCCTGAGCTGGGTGGTCACGGTGTTCATGCTCACCTCCACCATTAGTGCGCCCCTGTACGGCAAGCTGTCGGACCTGTACGGCCAGCGGCCATTGTTCATGCTGAGTATTGGCGTGTTCGTGGCGGCGTCGGTGCTGTGCGGGATGTGCTCGAGCATGGGGCAGTTGATCGCTGCGCGTGGCCTGCAAGGGCTCGGCGCAGGGGGGCTGATGACCCTGTCGCAGATCGTGATCGGGCGTTCGGTCAAGCCCAGCGAACGTGGGCGCTACCAAGGGATATTCTCCGCTGCCTTCGCCGTCAGCAGTGCCCTGGGGCCGCTGCTTGGCGGGTTCATCACCTCCAACCTGAACTGGCGCTGGGTGTTCTTCATCAACCTGCCGCTGGGGGCAGTGGCCATGGCAGGGCTGTTCCGTAACCTTCCCGCGCTGCAGCGTCAGGCTCAGGTGAGTGTGGATTATGCCGGGGCGGTGGTACTGGGCGTCGCCACGTCGGCGTTGTTGTTGCTGACCCATGCGTATTCGTTTTCCGCCGAGGGGGGCTTGGCCATCCCGCTGGGCCTGGGCGTGCTGGCGCTGGCGGGGTTCGGCCTGCTGTACCGGGTAGAACGCGCCGCCACGGCGCCCATCATCGACCCGGCGCTGTTCGCCAATCGTCGTTTTACCGTCGCGATCTGCGCCATGGCCGCCATGGCCTTTGCCATGATGGGTTCGCTGGTGTTCATGCCGCTGTATTACCAGGCGGTGCTGCATCAAACGCCTACAGAGTCAGGCTTCATGACCCTGCCGCAGGTAGTGATGATGGTCATCAGCTCCTTCGTGGGCGGGGCTATCTCTACACGGCGGCAGAATTTCGTGAACCTGCTGTTGGTAGGCGTGGCGCTCGAATGCCTGGGGCTGTGCCTGCTGCTGGCATTTACCCGCGCCGGGATGAGCGCGCCGTGGTTCTTCCTCACCATGGGCGTGCTCGGCCTGGGCATGGGCGTAGGCATGCCCAACGCCACGGTGCTGGTGCAGAACGCGGTTGCACCGTCGGTGATGGGCGCGGCAACCGCGGCGTTGGCGTTCTGCCGTTCGCTGGGCGCTGCGGTAGGGGTGGCCACTGCCGGCGGTATCATGAGCTACATCCTGGCGCGTGGCGCGGCGGGGTTGCCGATTTCGCTATCGAGCGTGCAGTTGGGCGATGCTCAGGCCTTGACTGCGGTGCCTGCCGATCAGTTGGAGCAGGTAACGGAGTTGTACCGCAGCGCGATCAACGCCAGCCTGTTCGCCGGTGCGATCGTGATGGGCATCGCCGTACTGCTGGTGGCCTACCTGGCTTGCCGTGACCGTAGTGTGGCGCGGCAAACGGTTTGAGAAGGGATTCATCGTGGTGTGGCGACAGTTTGCTAACCTAGCGCCCGTATGTCCGACAAAGGATTGCCCGCCACGATGCCTGCCCCTGATGGTTTACCCCGCAACAAGCTGATACCCGCCGTTATTGCCGTGTGCCTCGCGGTAGGCATGGCGACGTTGGACACTGCCATCATCAACACGGCCCTGCCCACTGTCGCTGGTGGGATCGGGGCCACGCCCGCCTCGGTAATCTGGGTAGTGAACGCCTATCAGCTCGCCATGGTGGCAACGCTGCTGCCGTTGGCCTCGCTCGGTGAAGTGCTGGGGCCGCGGCGGGTGTACCTGGGCGGCTTGCTGGTGTTCGTGGTGGCATCGCTGTTCTGCGGGTTGGCGTGGTCGCTGCCCAGCCTGGCGATCGCCCGGGTGGTACAGGGCCTGGGCGCGGCGGCGTTGATGAGCGTGAATGCCGTGCTGCTGCGGCATATCTACCCGTTCGCGCGATTGGGCCGCGGCATGGGCATCAACTCTTTGGTAGTGGGGCTGGCGTTTACCCTGGGGCCAACGCTGGCATCGGCGATTCTCTCGTTTGCCAGCTGGCATTGGCTGTTCCTGATCAACGTGCCTCTCGGGCTGCTGGCCATGTGGATGGCCAGTCGCAACCTGCCCCTGATCGAGCCTGCCAGCCACCCCTATGATCGAACCGCCGCGGTGCTGTGCTCGGGTTTGTTCGGTTTCACGGTGCTGGCACTCAGTTCGGGGGTACAGGGCGGGCATGGGTGGGTGATCGGCGCCGAACTGGCCGTCGCCCTGATCTGCGGCGTGCTGCTCGGGCGGCGCCAGGCCGGCCATCCGGCGCCCATGCTGGCGGTAGACCTGTATCGCCTGCCGGTATTCGCGCTGTCGTCGCTCACCGCGGTGTGTGCGTTCTGCACCCAAGGGCTGGCGTTCGTGGCGCTGCCGTTTCTGTTGCAGGAGCAATTGGGCCACAGCCAGGTTGCCACGGGCTACCTGATCACCCCATGGCCGGCGGTGGTGGCAGTGATGGCGCTGATTGCCGGGCGTTTGTCGGACCGCATCGCGCCAGGCCTGCTGGGCGGCCTTGGGTTGCTGGTACTGAGCCTGGGCATGGGCGCGCTGGCCTTGCTTGAGCCTGGCGCGAGCGCGCTGGACATCGGCTGGCGAATGGCCGTTTGCGGTGCCGGTTTCGGCTTCTTCCAGTCGCCCAACCTCAAGGCCCTGATGACCAGCGCACCGGTGTCGCGCAGCAGTGGGGCGAGCGGGGTAGTGGCCTCGTCGCGGCTGGTGGGGCAAACCCTGGGCGCGGCCTTGGTCGCCTTGTGTTTCCATCTGTTCAGCAGCGCCGGTGCACAGCTGTGCCTGTGGCTGGGCTGTGGTTTTGCGCTGGTAGGTGCGGTGGCCAGCGGTGCCAGGCTGTATGCCGTGCCCGGCCGGTCACGCGCCTGACACGGGCACGCGGGCGTTCCGCTCGGCCACCAGCCCGCGCAGGATCAGCCGCGTTTGAGTGAACAGCAGCTCGCGCACCTGCAGCATCCGGGCGTGGTTGATTTCGTCCCAGCCCATTGCGCTCAGCACTTGCAGGCGCATCACGCGAAACACCATGCCCTGGCTGATGATCGAGAACGAGTGCAGTACGGTGCGCTCGTCGTCCACGGCATAGCCTGACAACCGCGCGATGATTTGCCGGCTAAGGCCACCGATCCGCTGGTTGAAACTCTCGTCCAGCATTCGGAACGCCGCCGGTGGGCCTTGTCCCGCCTGCTCGCGCGCCATGAACAACCGCCATTGCGCGGCGTGCGGGGTGTCCTGGATGAAAGACACAAACCCCCCCAGCATGCCGAGCAGCGCGTCGATCAGTTGTTCGTCTTCCACCCGTGGATCGCCCAGCGCGGCGCTGGCTGCAGTTACCGCCTCGCCTAGCTGTTCTTTCATGCGGTCCAGGATGAAGCCCATGCAGGCGAGGTACAGGCCTTCCTTATTGTCGAAGTAATACTGCAATGCCGGGGCATTTACCCCGGCTTCGCTGGCGATTTCGCGGGTGGAAGCGCCTTCGTAGCCCCGCTCGCCGAATACGCGCACTGCCGCGTGAATCAGCCGGGCGCGGGTTTCCTCGCCCCGTTGATAGCCGCCCTCGGCGGCAGGTTTATGTCGTGCCATGGCATGCGGCCTGTGCAAAGGTATCGGCGCAAAATATATCAATTGACAAAAATTTGCCCAGCCTTGATTTTATTCCGACTGGAATATTTTGGAGTCATGCATGTCTGCCGAGCAGTCATTGGGCGCGCAACACCGCCTTGCGCCCACAAGCCCCGAGCCTGGCAACGCACGCACGTCGCGGGGCAAACGCGTACTGCGAATGCTTGCGCTGATCGCCTTGTTGGCAGCCGCGGGGTGGGCCGGTTACTGGTGGCTGGAAGGGCGTTTCTTCGAAAGCACCGATGACGCCTACCTCCAGGCGGACAGCCTGACCGTTGCGCCCAAGATCAGCGGCTATGTGGCGCAGGTGTTGGTGAGCGACAACCAGGCGGTGCGTGCCGGCGATGTTGTCGCGCGGCTGGACGCCCGCAAGTACCAGGCCGCGCAGGACGAACGCGAGGCGACCGTGGCCTCCCGCGAGGCGGATGTGGCCAGCGCGCAGGCCCAGCTTGCGCAGCAGCAGGCGAGCGTGGGCGAAAGCCAGGCCCAGTTGGCTGGCGCCCAGGCCGACCTCAAGCATGCCCGTGCGCAGGTGGCCCGGTATGCGCCGCTCACGCGTTCCGGCGCTGAAACCGAAGAACACCTGGCTGACCTCAATAACGAACTGGCCCGGGCGAATACGACTGTGGCGGCCCGGGAAGCGGCCCTGCGCTCGGCACAAGCCCGAGTGGGCACGCTGCAGGCGCAGCTCAAGCAAGCCCGGGCCCAGTTGGCGGTGGCCCGGGCAAGCGGAGAGCAGAGCGGCCTGGACCTGGCGGACGCCGAGTTGCGCAGCCCGGTGGACGGGCGCGTGGCCGACCGTGCGGTGCGGGTGGGGCAGTTCGCTCAACCGGGTACCCGCCTGATGACGATCGTGCCGTTGCAAGCGATTTACCTCACGGCCAATTTCAAGGAGACGCAGATCGGCCACATGCGCCCGGGCCAGGCCGTCACGGTGAAAGTGGACGCGCTACCCGGCCAGCCCTTGCACGGCCATGTGGATAGCCTGGCCCCGGGCACCGGCGCGCAGTTCGCGCTGCTGCCGCCCTCCAATGCCACGGGTAACTTCACCAAGATCGTGCAACGGGTGCCGGTTCGCATTCAGCTGGACATCCCGGATAGCCTGAAGGACGTGCTGGTGCCAGGGTTGTCGGCCACGGTTGACGTGGACCTGCGCAGCGGTACGCCAAACGGTGCGGATGGGCGCCATGGCTGAGGCTCCCACCCCGGCGGCCAACGCGTCGCTCACCGACTGGATCGCCGTGATTGCCGGCTCGCTCGGGGCCCTGCTGGCCACGCTGGATATCTCCATCACCAACTCGGCGCTGCCGCAGATCCAGGGCCAGATCGGCGCCACCGGTACCGAGGGTACCTGGATCTCCACCGGGTACCTGATGTCCGAAATCGTGATGATTCCACTCGCGGCGTGGCTCACCCGGGTATTCGGGCTGCGCCGCTTCCTGATTGCCACGGCGGCGTTGTTCAGCCTGTTTTCCATGTATTGCGGGCTGTCGAGCAGCCTCACCATGATGATCATTGGCCGCATCGGCCAGGGCTTCGTGGGCGGGGCAATGATCCCTACCGCGCAAACCATCATCCGCACGCGTTTGCCGGCGCACCAACTGCCTATCGGCACCACGTTGTTCGGCCTTACCGTGTTGTTGGGGCCATTGCTGGGCCCAGTGATCGGAGGATGGCTGACCGAGAATATCGACTGGCGGTGGTGCTTCTTTCTTAACCTGCCCATCAGCGTCGCGTTGATTGCGCTGCTGTGGACCGGGCTGGCACCGGAGAAGGCCGACGCGCGGCAGTTCTTCGAAGCCGACTGGCGCGGCATTGCAGGGCTGGCGCTGGGGTTGAGCTCGCTAACCGTAGTGCTTGAAGAAGGCCAGCGCGAGCGCTGGTTCGACTCCGGCCTGATCTGTTCGCTCACGGTGTGCACCTTGGTGGGTTTTGCCCTGGTAGCCTGGGGCCAATTGAGCGCCAGCCGGCCGATCCTGCGCTTGCAGCTGTTGGCCAACCGCAGCTTCGGCAGTGTGCTGTTCATCGGTACCGTGATCGGTGCCGGGTTGTACGGTACCGCGTACCTGGTGCCGCAGTTCCTCGCCACCCTGTCTGGCTATAACGCCGAGCAGGCCGGCGGCATCATGTTGCTGTCGGGGTTGCCGGCCTTTCTGTTGATGCCGTTGCTGCCGCGCATGCTTAAAGTGCTGGACCTGCGGCTGTTGGTGGGGGTGGGCCTGCTGATCTACTGCGCCAGTTGCCTGTGCGACGTTTACCTCACCGCCGAGAGCGTAGGGCATGACTTTTACGCCTCCCAGCTGCTGCGAGGCTTCGCGCAGATTCTGGTGATGATGCCGCTGAGCCAGTTATCCATGGGCAGCGTGGCGCCCAGGGATGCCGGGGACGCCGCCGGCCTGTACAACATGGCGCGCAACCTGGGCGGGACTATCGGGCTGGCCCTGATCGGGGTACTGGTGGACCGCCGCAACCACTTTCACGACGCCGCCATCCGCGAATCGGTCAGCGCCAACAGCCCGTTGGCGCAAGACCAGCTGGCAGCCCAGGCCGCGGGTTTCCTTGCGCAGGGAGGCGACCCTGCCTTCGCCCAGTTGCAGGCGTTGGGGCAGTTCGCCACTGACATTGCCCGCCAGGCGTCGGTCATGACGTTCAACGATGCGTTTCTGTTGTTGGGGTTGGTGATGCTCGCTTGTGCGCCGCTCGCCTTCATTCTCAAGGGGCGCCCGACGCCCGTGGTGGTTCGCTCATGATTCGACGGCTGGTTTTACCCTTGATGCTTATTGCCGCGGGCGGTTGTACCGTGGGCCCGGATTACCGGGGACCACCTTTGGTGGCTGGCAGCACCCTGGCGGCGGCGCGCTTGCCGCATGCACCATTAGCCGTGGTGAACGCCCCGGCCACCGCCCGCTGGTGGGAAGCGCTGGGCGACCGGCAGCTTGATGCGCTGGTTGAAACGGCCCTTCGGCAAAGCCCGGACGTAGCCTCAGCCGAGGCGCGCCTGCGGCAGAGCCGGGCAGGGTTACGCGGGGAACAGGCCAGCGGCCGGCCGAAGGTAAGCGCGGGCGCGACCATGCTGCGCATGCGCTCACCTGATACCAGTGCCTTTGGCACAGGCGACGGGCGCGGGCCGCTGAGCCTGTACCTGGCCGACTTTGATGCCAGCTGGGAAGTGGACCTGTTCGGCGGCACACGCCGCGCCGTGGAGGCGGCCAGCGCCAGTTCCGAAGCCAGCGAGGCACAGCTGGCCGACGTACAGGTAAGCCTGGCGGCGGATGTGGTGCAGGCCTATGTGGACCTGCGGGACCGACAAGCCCGGCTGGCCCTGGTCGAGGCGTCCAGCACCAGCGAAGACCAAGCCCTGGAGCTTACCCGCCAGCGCCGCGAGCGCGGTGTGGCGTCGCAATTGCAGCTGGAGCAAGTGCTCACTCAGGCGGACACCACGCGCGCGCAACGCCTTCCGCTGCAGGCCGACATCATCGAAGCCCTTGACCGCTTGGCTGCCCTCAGCGGCCTGGAACCGGGCGAACTGGACGCGCAACTGGGCGCCGTGCGGCCTTTGCCCCAAGTGCCGGCCAGCGTACCCCAAGCCGACCCCGCCGCGTTGCTCAAGGCGCGCCCGGACATACGGGAAGCGGAACGGCAGCTGGCATCCCGCCAGGCGCAGATCGGCGAAAAGACAGCCGATTGGTTTCCCAAGCTAAGCCTGTACGGCAGCCTGGGGTTCAGCGCAGGGGACCCCTCGCACCTGGCACGCTCAGATAACGCCACTTGGCTTGCAGTGCCACGGCTGACCTGGAACGCGCTGGATTTTGGCCGGGTGGCGGCTTCCGTGAACGCTGCCGAGGCGGGCCGTGACGAAGCCTTGGGGCACTATCGAGGCGTTGTGCTGGAGGCGTTGCGCGATGCAGATACCGCGCTCGCGCGTTACGGGCACCAGCGGCAGAACGTGGTGCTGCTGCGAGACATCGAAGCCTCGGCCGCGCGCGCCGCCACCTTGACCGGCGAGCGTTATCATGCGGGTACCGCCAGCACGCTGGACTGGCTGGACGCCGAACGTACCCGATACCAGGCCGAGCAGAATCGCGTGGCCGGCGATGCCCAGTTACTCAAGGATTTCACCGCCCTGCATAAGGCGCTGGGGCTGGGCTGGACGCTGTAGCGGCGCGGCATGTGAACGCCGGCACTAAGTTGAAACACCGCGCGCGGCCGATGATCCAAGGGTGATCGGGCGCGGCAATCAAGCAGCCGTAGCCCTTCACAGCGGAGGACCTATGGAGATGCCTGAAGCAGTATTCGAAGACCTCGAAGCCACTGTGACCTACTTGCTGGACCATAAGCTCTACCTGGCCACTGCCGAATCCTGCACGGCCGGGTTGATCGCCGCCGCGCTGGGCTCGGTTCCGGGTGGCGGCAAGGTGATGGAGAGCGGCTATGTGGTGTATTCGCCTACCGCCAAGCACCGGTTGCTGGGTGTGTCGGCTGAAACCATTGATCGGTTCGGGCTGACCAGTGAGGAAGTGAGCCGGGAGATGGCATTGGGTGCGCTACGTGACAGCGAGGCCAATGTGGCGGTGGCCACTACCGGCGTGGCAGGCCCGGACCCTATGGGCGATATACCGCCTGGCACCGTGTGCTTTGCCTGGGCGTTCGGGGTTGGCGGCAAGGCCGCGCTGTTTTCCCGCACTGAGCACTTTTCAGGCGACCGCCAGGCGGTGATTCAAAAGGCCGCCTGCCATGCATTGGCTGCACTCAAAAACTTTCACCAACGGGCCCAGGCCGGCGAAATGGATTAGAGAGAAAAGGGCAGACAAACGAAAGCCGCCCGAAGGCGGCTTTCTTCACGCATTACAACTTACTTCTTGAGAGCGCCCAGCTTGCCCAGATCAGCCCCGGTCATCGGGTCTGCATCGGGGTTAGAAGCGGTACGCAACTTCATGGCTTCTACCACTTCCAGATCTTGCGGGGGCAGGTCCACAGTTGCCAAGCCATCGCCGCCGTCTACGGCCGGGGTGGCTTCGCGTACTTCCCAAGTATCCACCGCATTTTCGCCAGTGTTCCAAGGGCCTTTCATGTCGTCGCCTTGCGACATGTTGAAGTACACCGATGCAAACTCAGGCTTGGGTGGCAGCTTGCCTTGAGGGAAGTTCGGTTGAATGGCGTGCAGCGCCTTCTCGAACGACATCTGGTGAGCCACTTCGCGGGTCATCAGGAAGCCCAGCGCATCGCGTATGCCTGGATCGTCGGTCACATTGATCAGGCGCTCATACACAATCTTGGCCCGTGCTTCAGCCGCAATGTTGGAGCGCAGGTCGGCAGTAGGCTCGCCGATGGTGTCCACGTAGGCTGCCGTCCATGGTACACCGCCCGAGTTGATCAGCGCGGCGCCACCACCATACAACAGGCTGGTGATATGGGAGTCGTTACCCGCCCCGGTCAGGGAGCGATAGAGTTCACCTTCTTCCTGTACACCTTCAGCCAACTGGCCACGCGCACCTTTGTTCAACATCACAATGATGGAACCAATGATTTCAAGGTGGCTAAGTTCTTCGGTGGCAATGTCGTACAGCATATCTTTACGGCCTGGATCTTCCTCGGTCACTGCCTGGGTGAAGTAACGCATGGCGGCCGCAAGTTCCCCTTGGGCGCCCCCGAATTGTTCGAGCATCAAATTGGCCAGGCCCGGGTTAGGCGCGGCAACACGTACGGTATACTGCAGACGCTTGTTATGTATGAACATACTTTCGTCCTCGGTTCGTCACGGGTTTGAAAAAGGTTCCATTACAGGTCGTTGCCTGGTTCCCCTTTTGTGGCATCGCGCAGCTCATGGCTGCTTGTGCCGTACTCCAGGCTTCGCTTCAGCAGGCCAACTACTTACCTAATCTTTAGCGTCCCAGTGTTTGTAACTTTGCTTTCATAACCAAATGATCAATTTCTTGGTTACATGGATATAGGGAGCTATCTGGGACGATGGTTCATTTAAAAAACCTATCGTGATGATGCAAGTGCTCAATGATCGGCCACAAACGCAGACGCCACGCGGTGCCGGTCTTTTTCTTCAGGCAAAAAAAAGCCTGTCCGAAGACAGGCCAAAGTAGTGTTGCGTGGAATGCGAGGAGCATCAGCCCTTAGGGTTGTGCTCGATGGCCAGCTTGTAGAAGGTAGCGGCGCCGCCTTCGGTGGCATAGCCGGTGTTGTCCTGGGTATACACGCCAGCCTTGAAATACAAATCCTGCGAAGCCCAGCTGGTGGCAACCTTGGTGCCCCACTGGAAGCCTGCTGCGTTGACCGTCAGGCTGCCGGTGGGCGTCAGGTGAATGGTGTAGGTGAAGCGCTGATTCATCGGCACCTTCTCGGCGACCGTGATCACCGCTGGTTCCGAGTCCGGGGTAGCGCGGAACTTGGCGACGATGTTCCCGAGGCGGCCTGCGTCTTTCCACTGGTATTCAAGCTTGAGCATCGGCTCGGTGCTGCCGTTGCAGTGAATCTGCCCGATCACGATCTTGCCAGTGGAAGGCACTTGGTTCACAGCCACGGCGGCACGCAACATATTGTCCGCAGCGGTGTATTTCCAGTTGTTCAGGCTACCGTTAGCCTTGGTTTCGCGCAGTTCGGTACGCGGGTACTTGGCGCTTTTGGTCGTGGTGCCGGTTACCGGAGCCCAGAAGAACAGGGTGTCGCCCGACTTGAAGAAGCCGTCGGTATAGCCGCTGGCCAATTTAGGGGTGTCGATGGTGATGGCCGGGCTGCCAACGGGGATGCTCAGGTTCCAAGTGTCCAGTGCGATCATGAAACAACTCCAATACGTAACAAGGGGGCCGGCAAGCACGCTGCTCACCATCTGGTTACTTGTTGTTTCGGCAATGATCGGGAAGGCTGAAGGGCCCGTATTTGTGGGGGTTCGCCAGAATTTCGGCTTATAGGTGGCAATGATAGCTTTGTGCCTTCAATGGAGGCAGTAGTGGCAATATGGCATCCCTCAGTCTTTTCAAGGGTTTGCGCTGGATCCTTGGCGTCTATAAATTGGCGCTCGCGTGGATTCAACCGGCAAAGCCCCGAATTTATAAAGCGAAGAACCGACGGACGGTTGTTAAATAAGCGGGCTTCGTTGCAACTCGCCGCTTCGTTAACGGTCGATTTGGTCCAAATGCTATCTAAATGCCACCAGTAATGGCCAATTGTCATAAATGCCTAACGTTCAGTGTAGCCGACGAACGGTCAGTCACTGAAAGCGCCCGTACTTAGCGGGCTGCGCTGCATTGCCGTTTTTCAGGCGCCAAACGTAAGGCGTGCCATCATTAACAATTTTCTTTCATCTATATATAAAGCGGCCGCCCCGCTTAGCGCCAGGATGGTGCTAGGTCTTATCCGCACTCGGCACACCGACGTGTGATGTGCCGAATCACTGGTAACGCCTGACATGATCGATCTCTCCACCTGGAACCTCAGCATCCCTGTGGGCTCCCCCGCCAAGACCATCGAAACGCCTTCATTGGTGAAGGGGTACAAGGACAAATACTTCCGTAAGGATGGTAGCAAGCTCTATTTCTGGGCGCCCGTTACCGGGTCCACCACCGCAAGCGCCAAATACCCTCGCAGTGAGCTGCGCGAAACCTACGCTGACGGCTCCCTGCGCAACTGGAAATACACCGAAGCGGATAATTACCTGCGCGCCAAGCTCACCGTGAACAAAGTGCCCTCCAGTGGCAAGATCGTTATCGGCCAGATCCACCAGTACAGCAGCAATGACCCACTGCTCAAGGTCGAGTATCAGTACATGGATGATGATCGGCTGGGCAATATCGTGGCCAAGCTGCGTAAAACCCCGAGCCAGGACGACCCCACGGTGATCACCATTGCCAAGAAGGTGCCGCTCAACGAAGCGTTCTCCTACGTGATCACCTTGACCAAAAGCGGCAAGCTGAGCGTGGTTGCCGCCAACTACGGCTGGAATACCGAACTCAGCTCCAAGTGGAAGGAAAAGCCGCTGTACTTCAAGGCTGGCGTATACACCCAGGATAATTCCGGCTACAGCAGCGAAGGCGGCCGGGTCACTTTCGAAAACCTGTCGGTTTCCCATAAGCATAAAAGCTGACCCACGCGCCGGTGCTCCCCGGCAAATGAAAGGCTGGTGAAAGCTTCGTGAAAGCCTTTGCCTTTAGCCTTGCGCGCGCTGGCGGCCAGCCAGCCGATTACAGGCATCCCTGTTGATCGGGAAGCCCTGCGCGCGCGGTGCAGGCCTCATTATCGTGGAAGTGAATATGTTGAAGAAAGCAAGCGGGGCGGTGCTGGCCCTGGCCGTTTCGATCGCCAGTGGTTCCGCCCTCGCGGCCGAGGCAAAGCGGGTGGATGTGCTGCTGATCGGTGGCGGCATCATGAGTTCTACCTTGGGCATCTGGCTCAACGAGCTGGAACCTGGCTGGTCGATGGAAATGGTCGAGCGCCTTGATGGCGTGGCTGAAGAAAGCTCCAACGGCTGGAACAACGCCGGTACCGGCCATTCCGCGCTGGCAGAGCTGAATTACACGCCGGAAGACAAAAACGGCCACGTCGAGATCGCCAAGGCGGTCGAGATCAACGAAGCCTTCCAGATTTCCCGCCAGTTCTGGTCGTGGCAGGTGCGTAACGATGTGCTGAAGAACCCGCGCTCGTTCATCAACTCCACGCCGCACATGAGCTTCGTATGGGGCGACGACAACATCGCCTTCCTTAAAAAGCGCTACGAAGCGCTGAAAGCGAGCCCGCTGTTCGCTGGCATGCAGTATTCCGAAGACGCCGCCCAGATCAAACAGTGGGTGCCGCTGATGATGGAAGGCCGCGATCCGAAGCAAAAGATCGCCGCCACCTGGTCGCCGATCGGTACCGACGTGAACTTCGGTGAAATCACTCGGCAGTTTGTTGTGCACCTGCAGGCACAGCCGGGCTTTTCGCTCAAGCTGTCCAGCGAAGTGGAAACCATCAAGCGTAACGACGATGGTAGCTGGCACGTCGAGTACAAGAACCTGAAAGACGGCACCGTCAGCGAAACCGACGCACGCTTCGTATTCATCGGTGCTGGCGGCGGCGCGCTGCACCTGCTGCAAAAGTCGGGTATCCCTGAGGCCAAGGAATACGCAGGCTTCCCGGTAGGCGGCTCGTTCCTGGTGACCGACAACGCGAGCGTTGCCGATCTGCACCTGGCCAAGGCTTATGGCAAGGCATCGGTTGGCGCACCGCCCATGTCGGTACCGCACCTGGACACCCGCGTGCTGGATGGCAAGCGCGTGATCCTGTTCGGGCCCTTCGCCACCTTCTCCACCAAGTTCTTGAAGAACGGCTCGTACCTGGACCTGCTCACCAGCACTACGCCACACAACGTATGGCCCATGACCAAGGTGGGCATCGAGCAGTACCCGCTGGTGGAGTACCTCGCTGGCCAGCTGATGTTGTCGGACGAGGACCGCTTCAACGCGCTGCGTGAATACTTCCCGAACGCGAAGAAGGAAGACTGGCGCCTGTGGCAGGCCGGCCAGCGCGTGCAGATCATCAAGCGGGACGAAGAGAAGGGCGGCGTGCTCAAGTTGGGTACCGAGGTTGTGAGCTCCGCCGACGGCAGCATCGCCGGCCTGTTGGGCGCATCGCCAGGTGCTTCGACGGCCGCGCCGATCATGCTCACCGTGCTGGAAAAGGTGTTCAAGGACAAAGTGGCTACGCCTGCCTGGCAGGAAAAACTCCACCAGATCGTGCCCAGCTATGGCACCCACTTGAACGACAGCCCCCAGCGCGTTGCCGAGGAATGGGCCTACACGGCCAAAACCCTGCAACTGGCGACCCCGCCGGCTATCGAGCAAGCGACCGCTGCGGCACCGGCTGCCAACGCTCCGGCAGCTCCGGCCGCCGCAACGCCTGCCGCAGACATCGCGCTGTAACGCATTACCCGGCGGGGCGACATCCCTGATGACTCCGCCGGGCCTTCCTTTCCCCGCTTACGCCTCGCTGGCGTGGCGGGCGACTATAGGCTCTCCAATCGCGTAAAACTGCCCGCCTGCCACGTAGTGAAGGCTGCGCAGCGCAGGGTCGGCTTCTTCGAACTTCCAGTGCCCCTCGCGGAATACCCGGCTGTCTGCCCAGGCGCCAGTTACCTGCGCAATGAACAGGTCGTAGGTGGCCTGGTTATGCGGCTCCGGTATCAACGTGCAAGCCAACCAGGCGCAGCAGCCCTGTACAAATGGCAGGTCATGCCCCTCGAACGCCTGCAGGGACACACCGCAGCGGTCGAGCTTGGCAGGGTCATCGTTCAGCGACCGGTTGCCCACGTCATGGGTAAGCTGGGCCTGCGCGGCGGTCGGTACCTGTATCACAAAGCTTCCTGCCTGCTCTACGAGGCCGCGCGTGCGCGTGCTTTTGTCCAGTACCACCGTGAGCTTGGGCGGGTCGAAATCCAGCGCGCATGCCCAGGCCGCAGCCATCACATCGTCTACCCCGTCATGCCGGGCAGATACCAGCACGGTCGGCCCGTGGTTGAGCAACCGATAAGCTTTTTCGAGCGGTACAGGGGCAATGTAATCGTTCATTCATAGTCCTCGTGCTTGTTTCGAAGCATGCGTGTGACTGTCGGCCAGGCGGTTAGATCCGCCTTCAGCCCCCCTGAAGTGGCGGGCTGTGGAGCGCCAGGCCGATCGGCGAACCCAAATCCGTTCGAACTGCCGCTTGTTTGGCGCCTCTACACAGTCAAGGCCTGAACAACCGCAGGCACTTATCAGGAGAGCGACATGGATAACTATCACGTCACTAAAGCCGGCGATCACTGGGAATTGAAAAAAGAAGGTGCCGCTCGAGCTTCCCGCACCGCGCCCACCAAGGACGCCTTGATGGAAGAGGCCGCCACGTTCCTGGAAGGCAAGACCGCCTCGCTCAAGATCCACAAGGGCGACGGCACCATTCAGGAAGAGCGCACCTACCCGCGCAGTGCTGATCCGCGGCGCAGCAAAGGCTGACCAACCCCTGACCACCGCCGGTCTGGCTATCGCCAATCCAACGAAGCCCGGCCGGAGTTACCGGGGTCTGCTTTTGTAGCCCTTAGCAGTGGGCATTGACCCGACTCAAGCCAACCTGGAGGACATCTACATGGCATCGGTACAAGACAACTTGCTCGATTGGCTTAAAGACGCGCACGCCATGGAGCAGCAAGCGGAAAAGATGCTCACCGCGCAGGCTGAGCGCCTGGAGCATTACCCGGACCTCAAGCAACGTATTCAGCAGCACATCGAAGAAACGCGCTGGCAGCAGGGCATCGTCGATGGCGCGATCAAACGCTTGGGTGGCAGCCCATCGACACTCAAGGACATCGGCGGCAAGCTCATGGCGTTCGGTCAGGCGATGGCTGGCATGACCATGCCGGACGAAGTGATCAAGGGCTCGATGAGTGGGTACGTGTTCGAAAATCTCGAGATCGCGACCTACACGGTAATCATCGCGGCTGCCAAGGCTGCTGGCGATAACGTAACGGCCACGGAGTGCGAGAAGATCCTTGAGCAGGAGAAAGCCATGGCCCAGTGGATTCTGGAGCATCTGGCACCGACCACCCAGCAGTTCCTTGGACGGTCGGAGCACCCGGACCTCGAAGCCAAGCGCTAAAAAGCGTGGGAAGCCGGTGCCAGCATTACATGGCCGCGCGCACGGCCTTGCACTGGGCGCAGCCGCACCGCTTGCTGGTGCGGCTGCGGAAATAGAACGATGCGGCTTCTGCGGCGTTCATGGATGCCTCTTCGGCAGCCGCCTGTTCAGGTTCGCTGGGGCGGGCCAGCCGCGCCATTACGCCATCGCTCAACAGGTTCATCAGGCTCTTGTGCGCCTGGGTGTAAGAACCCACGAAATTGTTGTGTTCCATTGCGCGCCCTCCGGCGTATCTGCAAACCCCCGCGGCAGCCTGACAGGCCACCCCTCACGCTGGGCTCGTTAACACTATCGGCTTGCCCTGTGCGCGCTTGAATGCCGCCGATCACAGCGCGTGATTGGGATATGCTCCGGGAGCGGGCACAGCCTGCGAATACATTCACTGCCAGCAGAGGCCTATGCCGTACCCCATCGAAAAAAAGCTGGTCATCGGCGTTGCCTCCAGCGCGCTGTTCGACCTGTCAGAGTCCCATCAGGTGTACTTGAGCGAGGGCGTGGAAGCCTATCGGCTGCACCAGCAGCGCAATGTGGACGAGCCGTTCGCCAAGGGCGTGGCCTTTCCTTTCATTCGGCGGTTTTTGAGTATTAACCGCTGGTTCGCGGCCGAGTCGCCGGTGGAGGTGGTGTTGTTGTCGCGCAATTCACCGGAAACCGGGGTGCGGGTATTCCGTTCCATTCGCCACTATGGCCTGGACATCAGCCGCGCCGCCTTCATGACTGGCCGCTCGCCCCACGAATACATTCCTGCGTTCAATGCCTCGCTGTTTCTCAGCGCGAATGAAGGCGATGTGCAGCGGGCGATCGACGCGGACTATCCTGCCGGGGTCGTCTTGCCTTCGAAGGTCTTCGATGACGAAATCGACACTGAGCTGCGCGTGGCGTTCGACTTCGATGGGGTGATCGCCGATGACGAGGCTGAGACCGTGTTCAAGCGCAACTTGGACGTTGCCGAATTCCAGACCTACGAAACCGAGAAGCGCGCCATTGCCCATCAACCCGGGCCCCTGGCCGACCTTTTTCGCAAGCTGGCGTTCTTGCAGCAGCTTGAAGAACAGCGTTTGAGCGAGGACCCCACCTACCGCAAGATACTGCGTATCGCGATAGTCACCGCACGCAATGCTCCCTCTCACGAGCGGGTGGTGACTACCTTGAACAGCTGGGGCGTGTCGCCGGATGAGTCGTTCTTTTTAGGCGGCATGGAAAAGTCGCGCGTGCTGTCGGTGCTCAAGCCCCACATGTTTTTCGATGACCAGCGCAGCCATCTGGCGTCGGCCGCCGGGAATATTCCCATGGTGCATGTGCCGTTCGGCATCGCCAACAAGCCGGGGTAACCCCGTGGGTCAGCCGCAATGGGCGTGGCGAGCGGTGTTGGCGTCAGCCGCAGGGGTGTGGAGAAGCGCACGCAACCAGTCACGCACGTCAGCGATCGAGCCTGGCGAGCGGTCAGGGCCGAACAGCTCACGGGCCAGCGGTTCGCTCACGCCGAAGTACGCGCACACGGCCTCCCAGCCCTTTGCCAGCCGCGCATGGGCCCGCGCCGTACCGGCAATGCGAGTACAGGGCTCCAACCCGTCAAGGTAGAGGCCCTCGAAGCGGGCATCCAGGCAGGCAAAACCAATCGCGCAAGCGGCATGGCCCAGCGGGTCATCCATGGACGTGACCCATACATCCGGCAGAAAGGACGGCCGCCGGTGGCTTGAGCCGGCGTAGCCCTTGCGGCTTACCTGCCAACGGCCCGAGGCAAGCTCCTCGAGCATCTCCAGCATCAGCGCCAACCGTTCGATGTGCACCCTTATCCTCCTTCGGCGTGGTAGCGCCGAGACTTCATAGACCGGCTTCCGACCGGGTGTTCCTTCGGCGGGTTCCGTTTCAGTCTTCACTGCAACCCCCTTTCCAGACCGCTGGCCCGTTTCGCTGGCCGGTTTGTGACGCGTGTCACAGCGAAGCGGCCATCAAGCGGCCATCAAGCGGGCGGTGCGGTAATCGCCCGCCTTCAGGCTGATGGGACCGAGACTGCCCTTGACGGCGATAACGTTAATAAATATAACCATTAGCTGTGTTATCCAAATCCATAAAAACAACAAAGGATTCGCCATGGCGCCTTTATCCCTTGCGCGAGCGCTGTCGGCTGCGCTGTGCCTGCTCGGTTGTACCCAGCCGCTGATGGCCGCCGATAACCCGCTGGAACAGTCACGGCCTTCCCGGCCCGGAGCGCCTCGCTGGAGCGAGGACTACCGGTTTCTTGATGAGGAGGCCAAACGTACCGACCCCTTCGACCCCTTTCGCTACGTGCGCCTTAGCGACAGCGCGTGGGCTCAGTTCGGCGCCGAATTGCGCTACCGGGCCGATGTGCTCGACAAGCCATTCTTCGGCTTGCGTGGCGTGAACGATGACAGCTACTTCATGCAGCGGCTGCAGGCGCATGCCGACCTTCACCTGCTTGATGACGCCGTACGGGCCTTTGTGCAGCTGCAGAACACGCGAGTGTTTGGCAAGGACTTGTACTCCCCCTCGGACGAAGGCCGTAACGAGCTGAGCCAGGCCTTTATCGACATCAACACCCAATTGGGCGCGAGCCGGCTGACCACGCGGGTAGGGCGGCAGGAAATGGCCTATGGCAGCCAGGTACTGGTGACGTATCGCGATACCCCGAACGTGCGCCAGACCTTCGATGGCCTTCGGTTGAGCCTGGCCCTCGCGCCGGGCCGCAAGCTCGATGCCTTTGCGGTACGCCCGGTCGCGGTCGATGCCACGGACAGCTTCGACGATGGCAGCGATAACGCCGTGAAGTTTTACGGGGTGTACGCCACCTCACCTGTCGCCGGGCCGTTGAACGCCGACCTGTACGCCTTCGGCCTGGAAACCCGCGAGCGCACGCTCACTGCCGTGACCGGCAGCGAAAAACGCTACAGCGTGGGCACGCGACTGTTCGGCCAGGCTGATGGATTCGACTGGAGCACCGACCTGGTAGGCCAGTTCGGCCATCTGGGGGAGGCATCCATCCGCGCCTGGGCGGTGTCCTCGGACACTGGCTATACCTTCGGTGGGCCGCTGCGTCCCCGGTTGGGTTTGCGCGTGGACGTGGCCAGCGGGGATGACGCCGCGGGTGATGGCCGCGTTGGCACCTTCGATCCGCTGTACCCGCGCAACGGCGTGTACGGCGAGGCCAGCCTCACCACCCTGGCCAACATCGTGATCGTGGGCCCTACCTTTGCGTTTTCACCGCACCCTCGCTTGCGGCTGGAGCCGGGCGTATTCGCAGTATGGAAAGAAAACGCCAACGACGGCGTGTACATGCCCGGCATGAGCATGCTGCCAGGCACCCGCGACAGCGGCCGCCACCTGGGCACCATCTACCGCGCCAACCTGCGCTGGCTGGCGAGCGCGAACACCACCTTCGACCTGGACTGCAAGTACTACGACGTGGGCTCAGCCATCACTGATGCCGGCGGCGAAGACGCCTCGTTCGTAGCCCTGCGCGGCACCTTCCGATTCTAGAACCAGGAGTTTGTCATGACCGCCATGCCTCGTTCCAAGTTGACCATCACCTTGTGTTTCGTAACCGCCCTGCTTGAAGGCTTCGACCTCCAGGCCACGGGTATTGCCGCGCCACACCTGGCCAAGGCGTTCGAGCTCACTCCTGCCATGCTCGGTTGGGTGTTCAGCGCCGGGCTGCTGGGTTTGCTACCAGGCGCTTTCATGGGCGGCTGGCTCGCCGACCGTACCGGGCGCAAGCGGGTGCTGGTAGGCGCTGTGCTGCTGTTCGGAGCGTTCTCGCTGGGTACAGCGTATGCGTGGGATTTCCACAGCCTGTTGCTGGCCCGGCTGATGACCGGCCTCGGGCTAGGCGCGGCGTTGCCGATCCTGATCGCCCTGGCCTCGGAGGCGGTTGACCCTCGCTGGCGCAGCACCGCGGTAAGCCTTACCTATTGCGGCGTGCCCTTGGGCGGCGCCGTCGCTTCACTGATCGGCCTGAGCGGCGCGGGCGCCGATTGGCATGTGGTGTTCTATGCCGGCGGCGTGGCACCCCTGCTGGTAGCGACGGCACTGGGCAGGTGGCTGCCCGAATCACGAGCCTTCAGCGCCCGGGCGGCGGTGCGCGTCGGCGTTGGCCAAGGGCTGTTTGGCGAAAGCCGGGCCAGCCGCACATTGCTGCTGTGGCTGGCGTGCTTCTTCACCCTTACCGTGCTGTACATGCTGCTGAACTGGCTGCCTTCGCTGCTGATGGGCCAAGGGTTCAGCCGCCCGCAGGCGGGGGCGGTGCAGGTGCTGTTCAACCTGGGCGGGGCTGCGGGCTCTTTCATTACTGGGCGGCTGATGGACAAAGGCCGGGCAAAAGGCGCGGTGGCAATGGCTTATATCGGCATGCTGGCAGCGCTGGCTGGCCTCGGGTTGTTCAGCCAGTTCGGCTGGATGCTCGCCGCGGGCTGCCTGGCGGGCTACTGCGCCATCGGCGGGCAACTGGTGCTTTATGCGCTGGCGCCCACGCTTTACTCAACTGCCTGTCGCGCCACGGGCGTGGGCGCTGCCGTTGCGGTCGGGCGGCTGGGCTCCATGGCCGGCCCATTGGCTGCCGGGCAGATACTCGCCGCCGGGGCAGGGGTTGGAGGCCTTTTGGGGGCGGCAGCGCCGGGGTTGGTAATCGCTGCCGTCGCGGCCCTGGGCCTATTGCGCCAGCGCGCCACCCGCGAAGTTACGCAGGCCATTCCCGCGCTCTCAGATAGATAATTCGAATAATCGTTAATTGACATAACTATATGGGCGGCGTAACGTCGCTTCACCGCTACAACAACGAACAAGAGGTGTGTGATGGGCAGCTACGACAACCGCTGGCAAACCGTGACTGTGCAGGTGGAAGACGGCATTGGTTGGGTCACCTTCAACCGGCCCGAAAAACGCAACGCCATGAGCCCCACGCTCAATCGCGAAATGCGCGACGTGCTGGAAACCCTCGAACAGGACGCAGATGCGCGCGTAGTGGTCCTCACCGGCGCTGGCACCGCCTGGACCGCGGGCATGGACCTCAAAGAATACTTCCGCGAAGTCGACGCCGCCCCGGAAGTGTTCCAGGAGCGTATCCGCCGCGATGCTTCGGAGTGGCAGTGGAAGCTGCTGCGCATGTACAGCAAACCCACCATTGCGATGGTCAACGGCTGGTGCTTCGGCGGGGGTTTCAGCCCGCTGGTGGCCTGTGACCTGGCCATCTGCGCCGATGAGGCTACCTTCGGCCTGTCCGAAATCAACTGGGGGATCCCGCCTGGCAACCTGGTGAGCAAGGCCATGGCCGATACCGTGGGCCATCGCCAGGCGCTGTATTACATCATGACCGGCAAGACCTTCGAGGGGCCGGAAGCCGCCCGCATGGGCCTGGTGAACAAGAGCGTGCCACTGGCGCAGCTGCGCGAGGAAGTGATCCTGCTGTGCCAGGACCTGCTCGACAAGAACCCCGTGGTGCTGCGGGCCGCCAAGAACGGCTTCAAGCGCTGCCGGGAATTGACCTGGGAGCAGAACGAGGA
Organism: Pseudomonas sp. 3MAES_34.3B; assembly: GCF_058145875.1. Taxonomy (NCBI): domain Bacteria; kingdom Pseudomonadati; phylum Pseudomonadota; class Gammaproteobacteria; order Pseudomonadales; family Pseudomonadaceae; genus Pseudomonas; species Pseudomonas sp. 3MAES_34.3B. The sequence continues at coordinate 2,010,263 of NZ_CM176960.1, forward strand.
TTACCTGTACGCCAAGCTCGATCAGGCGCAGTTGCGCGACCCTGAGCGCGGCCGTGAGCAAGGCCTCAAGCAATTCCTGGATGACAAGAGCATTAAGCCGGGCCTGCAGGCGTACAAGCGGTAAGGCGAGGAGGGCGCCCCGAGCGCCCGGCCGCTGGCAATTCCCGACAACGATAACAAAGAGGAATGTCCATGTTCGAAGTGCCCCTGCTGATCGGCGGCCAGGCCCGCCCGAGCAGTGATGGAAAGACCTTCCAGCGTTGCCACCCGGTCACGGGCGAGGTGGTGTCGGTGGTGAGTGCCGCCACGCTGGAAGATGCGGACGCAGCGGTTGCGGCCGCCAGCCAGGCGTTCGCGGCCTGGTCCGCGTTGCCGCCGGGCGAGCGCCGTGCCCGCTTGCTTCGGGCAGCTGATGCACTGCAAGCCGCCCAGCCACAGTTCATGGCGCTGGCCGCCGAAACCGGCGCCAAGGCCGACTGGTTCGGCTTCAACGTTAAGCTGGCCGCCAACATGCTGCGTGAAGCAGCCGCCATGACGACCCAGATCCAGGGGCAGGTCATCCCTTCGGACGTGCCTGGCAGCCTCGCCATGGCGTTGCGCCAACCCGTAGGCGTGGTGCTGGGGATTGCCCCCTGGAACGCGCCGGTGATCCTCGCTACCCGCGCGATCGCCATGCCCCTGGCGTGCGGCAACACCGTGGTGCTCAAGGCCTCGGAAGCCAGCCCCGGTACTCATCGCCTGATCGGCCAGGTGCTCCACGAAGCAGGGCTGGGCGATGGCGTAGTGAATGTGATCAACAACGCCCCCGCCGACGCGCCAGCCATTGTCGAGCGGCTGATCGCCAACCCGGCGGTGCGGCGAGTGAATTTCACCGGCTCCACGCGTGTGGGCCGGGTAGTGGGCGAACTGGCGGCGCGGCACCTCAAGCCGGCGCTGCTCGAGTTGGGCGGCAAGGCGCCGCTGCTGGTGCTGCATGACGCCGACCTTGACGCCGCTGTCGATGCGGCCGTGTTCGGCGGGTACTTCAACCAGGGGCAGATCTGCATGTCCACCGAGCGGCTGGTGGTGGACGAACGCGTGGCCGATGCCTTCGTGGACAAGCTGGCGGGCCGTTTGCGTGACGTGCGGGCAGGTGCGCCCGAGGATACCCAATGCGCCTTGGCGTCTATGGTGGATGCGGCCTCGGCCGAGCGCGTGGCTGGCATGGTCAGCGAGGCCGTGGCCCAGGGGGCCGTTGCCGTGTTGGAAGGCAGCCGCGACGGCAGCGTGCTGCAGCCCAGCCTGCTGGATCGGGTGCAGCCGCACATGCGGTTGTACCACGAGGAGTCGTTCGGCCCGGTGACGGTAGTCATTCGCGCGGCAGGGGATGAGGCCTTGCTGGCGGCCGCCAACGATTCACCGTTCGGGCTTAGCGCTGCCATTTTCAGCCGCGACGTCACCCGCGCCCTCGCGCTGGCGCAACGGCTGGAATCGGGCATCTGCCACATCAACGGGCCCACGGTACACGACGAAGCGCAGATGCCTTTCGGCGGCGTGAAAGCCAGCGGCTACGGCAGCTTTGGTGGCCAGGCGGCGGTCGAGCAGTTCACTCAGTTGCGCTGGGTCACGGTGCAGCACGGCCCCCGCCATTACCCGATCTGAGCCCCATTACGCGCCGCCTGGCCAGGCCGGGCGGCAGCAGAGGTAGCGAAAAATGGACAGTTCCGTACTGGGCGCCCCGCAGGCGCTCCAGGCGCCGCTGCGCGCGGTCGCCATCGGCCAGCCGGGCGTGAGCGTTCGGCGCGAAGGCGACACCTTGTATCTACATTCCACTGAAGCCCTGGCCCCCTACCCGCAGCGGCTGATGGAGCGCTTGCGGCATTGGGCGCAGGTGGCGCCCGAGCGTACGTTCGTCGCCCGCCGGGACGGTACTGGCGCCTGGCAGCGCATCACCTATGCCGGCATGCTGGAACGGGCCCGCCGCCTGGGTGCCTGGCTGCTGGAGCAGCACCTGGGGCCGGAGCGTCCGCTGGTGATCCTCTCCGGCAACGACCTCGAGCACGTGGTGCTGGCCACGGCCGCATTGTATGTAGGCGTGCCGTATTGCCCGGTGTCGCCGGCGTATTCGCTGGTTTCAAAAGACTACGGCAAGCTACGGCACATCGTGGAAACGCTCCACCCTGGGCTGGTGTATGCCGCAGACGGCGCCTACGAAGGTGCTGTCAGCGCCGTGATCCCCGAAGGCGTGCCGGTGATCCTCGGCCAAGGTCAGCTTCCCCATCGTGATTACTTGATATTTGACGATCTGGCCGGTGACAGCGATCCCGCCAGCGCCGACGCTGCATTCGACGCGCTTACCGTCGGACACATCGCCAAGTTCCTGTTCACCTCCGGTTCCACGCATTTGCCCAAGGGGGTGATCACCACCCAAGGCATGCTCTGCGCCAACCAGCAGATGCTGTTGCAGACCTTTCCTGCCTTTGCCGAGGAGCCACCGGTGCTGGTGGACTGGCTACCCTGGAACCACACCTTCGGCGGCAGCCATAACGTGGGCATCGTGCTCTACAACGGCGGCACCTTATACATCGACGACGGCAAACCCACCCCGCAGGCGTTCGAGCACACCTTGGCGAACCTGCGCGAGATCTCCCCTACGGCGTACCTCACGGTGCCCAAAGGCTGGGAGGAACTGGTGAAGGCACTGGAAATCGACCCGGCGCTGCGCCAGCGTTTCTTCGCGCGGATCAAACTGTTCTTCTTTGCCGGTGCCGGCTTGTCCCAGGCTATCTGGGATCGGCTGGACCGGGTGTCCATCGCTCACTGTGGCGAGCGGATCCGCATGATGGCCGGGCTAGGCATGACGGAAACCTCGCCGTCCTGCACCTTCACTACCGGGCCCCTGTCGCTGGCCGGGTATGTGGGGCTGCCCGCCCCGGGTTGCGAAGTGAAACTTGCCCCGGTAGACGGCAAGTACGAGGCACGCTTTCGCGGCCCTCATGTGATGCCGGGCTACTGGCGATCCCCGGCGCAGAGCGAGGCGGCGTTCGACGAGGAAGGCTTTTACCGCTCCGGTGACGCGTTGCGCCTGGCCGACCCCGCCGACCCGCAGCAAGGGTTGATGTTCGATGGCCGAATCGCCGAGGACTTCAAGCTGAGCTCCGGCGTATTTGTAAGCGTAGGGCCGTTGCGTACCCGGGTGATCCTAGAGGGCGCGCCTTATGTGCTGGACGTGGTGGTGCTAGCGCCGGACCGGGAGCAGTTGGGGCTGCTGATTTTCCCGCGAATGCCCGAATGTCGGGCGTTGGCCGGGCTGGCTGAGGGGCAGTCGGACGACGAGGTACTGCGCAGCGCGCCGCTGCGCCAGTGGTTGGCCAACCTGTTGCAGCGGCTGAACCGCGACGCCACCGGCAGCGCCAGCCGCCTGGCCTGGGCGGCTTTTGCCAGCGAACCGCCGTCGATCGATCGTGGCGAAATCACTGACAAGGGCTCGATCAACCAGCGCGCCGTGCACGAGCACCGCGCCGCCTTGATCGATACACTGTACACAGGTGACCACCCGCTGAAAGTGCAGCCTGTGTAAAGCGTACGCTGCTTCCCGGGCTAAGCCAGGTCCACAGGGTGAGCCAGGCGTGCCTGTGGAAGCCTTGTGGAAAGGCGAAACCTGCGAATTACCCGCCGTACACCTTGCGCAGCAGACCTAACAGCTGCGCACGTTCGCTATCGTTGAGGTTCGCGGTAGCGGCTGCGTCGCTTCGAGCGGCGACCTCTTGCAACTCGCTCAGCAGCGTTTCGCCCGCCTTGCTCAGGTACAAGCCATACGAGCGTTTATCCGCCTTGCTACGAATGCGCGCGGCCAGGCCCATCGCCTCGAGCTTGTTCAGCAGGGGCACTGCCTGTGGCGGCTCGATGGCCAGCCCACGGGCAAGCTCTGCCTGGGTAATTCCTGGTGCGTCGTGAATGATCGCCAAGGCGGAGAACTGCGCCGGGCGCAAGTCATAGGCCGCAAGCTGTTCGACAAAGTGCTGGAATACCTGAATCTGCGCGCGCCGCAAGGCATAGCCCACGAGGTCATCGAGGCCGGGCACGGCGGAGGTGAGGGTGGGGGCAATAGCGTCAGCAGTCATGGGGCCAGGCTCGGGAAAACTCGTTATGGAGTGTAACGGATTTCCCCTGTATCCGCGCAAGCACTGGCGCCGGGAGTAAAAGCGGTTACCCTTGGGCACAGCATTTTCATCGGGAGCCCTCGCCATGCCGGATTCACTCTTGCAGCGCCTGAACATCACCGTGCCGATCATCCAGGCGCCCATGGTAGGCGTCTCCACGCCGGCATTGGCCGCAGCGGTGTCCAATGCCGGCGGGCTGGGGTCGCTGGGGCTGGGCGCCAGCAGTTCCGAGCAGGCTCGTGCGATGCTCGCCGAGGCACGCACGCTCACCAGCGCGCCGTTGAACCTCAACCTCTTTTGCCACGCACCCGCCCAGGCGCAACCGGAGGTGGACGCCCAATGGCTTCAAGGCCTGGCGCCTTTGTTCGCGGAATTCGGGGCTACCCCGCCCGCTGCCATGAAGGAAATCTACCGAACCTTCGTGGGCAACCACGCCATGCTGGAGGTGCTGTTGGACGCGCGCCCGGCGGCGGTGAGTTTCCATTTCGGCCTGCCGGGGGCCGAGGCGATCGAAGCACTGAAAACAGCCGGCGCCATGCTGCTGTGCTCGGTCACCTCCCTGGAAGAAGCCGAGCAGGCCGTGGCAGCGGGCGTGGACGCGCTGATTGCCCAAGGTTACGAAGCTGGCGGCCACCGTGGGGTTTTCGACCCTGCCCGGGATACTCAGTTAGGCACGTTGGCGCTGGTCCGCCTGCTTGCCCAGCGAGTGAACCTGCCGCTGATAGCAGCGGGTGGGATCATGGACGGCGTAGCCGCCCGCGCCTGCTTCGACCTTGGCGCCAGCGCCGTACAGCTGGGTACGGCGTTCATTCGCTGCCCGGAATCGGCCGCCAGCCCGGCCTATCGTGAGGCGCTGGTGGGGCCGCGAGGCCACGATACCCGTATTACCGCGGCCATCTCCGGCCGCCCGGCGAGAGGCCTGGTAAATCGCAATTCCACAAGCCTGGGTAGCGCCGGCATTCCGGATTACCCGCTGGCCTACGACGCCCAGAAAGCCCTCGCCGCTGCGGCTGCCGCCAAAGGCAGCGATGCATTCGCGGTGCAATGGGCCGGCCAGGGCGCACCGCTGGCGCGGGCGCTGCCGGCGAGCGAGTTGGTGAGGGTGTTGGTGGAGGAGATGGGGGTAGGGCGGTAACCCTGTGGTCATAGCCCAGAGCGTCAGCGCATAGCGAGCAGGCGCGTATCAAGCGCAAAGCGTTCCTGGGAAACCAGTTTGAATTTGCCGGCAGCGAGCTCGCAACTCAGGAGTAGGTTCCAGGAGTGACGCGTGACAGCTGATGGAAGCAGAACGAATTCATGTTCTGCTAGAAGTGCATCACCAAATTGCTGTTGATTCGGCGAAGGCTGGGAGGGAATCAGCCAATTTGGGTTCGGTAAATCTTCCGGTTGTATGACGGCGATCGAGGACGGGTCCTCTATCTCGAAGCAGGTGAGGACGAACGGCGCCATGTCCAAGGCATCGAAGCCAACATGCGCGGCTACTTCAAGGATGGCCGTAGACGGGTCAGCAGAGGCGTAAACCACGCGGCGACCGGGTGGGTTCCACCGCCCCCCGGTAACTTGAGCACCGATACCGCTGTCCCAGCTGGCTTTGTAATTTTCCCGATCCAGCCGCCAGGCATGCCAGCGCCCGTCCCATGGCAAAGGGTTCATTGGTAGACCCCATATTCCACACGGGTTAAATAGTCCTCGACCACCTGGAAGCCCAAGGTGTTGTCGATCAGCTCGAGTGGAATGTTGTCGTCCAGATACCTGCATGGCTTTTTCAGCCAGTCTTCAGCGAGTTGCTGTGTACCGAACACACGAGTGGCGTGCTCCAGGGTGTGGGCATACTGGAACGCGACGGTACTCTGCTGTTGATTCAGCCGAACAGCCTCGCCCCCTTTGGAAAGACGTTGGACAGTCCTGAGCGACTTGCCCGTAATGCGTTGAACCAGCCCATGTTCCATATAGAGCTGCGACGTGGAGAGCATATTGCGCACGTCGGTGAGGCTGAATCCTTCCTTGGTGTACTGAATGATGGCCAGACGGGTGTCGCCGCTTCGGCCATGAAGCAAAAGCTCCACAGGGTTTTTGCCGACCCGTTCCGGACGGCTGCGAGCTGAGGGGTCAACTCTGCTGGTTTTCAACGCCGGGGTGCTGTTTCGCATGAACAGGTTCCTTGTTACGACATCTGACGCGATCATAACGCCAGATGGCAGAGCAGGAAGCGTAGATGTGTAACAGCGCCTGTAGTGATGTGGGCAGATCTGCAATCGATCCATTTACCCACCCCACCCACCCAAGGTAGCATCGCCCTGCAAATACCCCGCGCGATGCCTCTCATAATAATCAGACCGCACACGTGCTCTGGCCCATGGTCCATAGCGGCGTGCGCGTGCCCAGGCGTTGGGCGATCTTGTTCCGTCGTTCCGTACCGGCGCTCTGCTGGGCGGGCCCTGATTCAGAGTGAGTAACATGAGTTCACAGGCAACGTCCGGCTCCGACAGCTGGCTGGGGGTTATCGCCCTGGCGCTGGGGGCATTCATCTTCAATACCACCGAGTTCGTGCCGGTGGGGTTGCTGTCGGCCATCGGTGGCAGCTTTGAAATGACCACTGCCCAGGTCGGGTTGATGCTCACGGTCTATGCCTGGATCGTGACGGTGATCTCTTTGCCGATCATGCTGCTTACTCGCAACATCGAGCGGCGGCGGTTGCTGGTGATCATCTTCGGCATCTTCGTGGTGTGCCACCTGCTGTCGGCGTTCGCCAACAGTTTCGCCATGCTGCTAGCGTGCCGGATCGGTATCGCCTTCGCTCATTCGGTGTTCTGGTCCATCACTGCGTCGCTGGCGGTAAGGGTGGCGCCGCCCGGGCGCCAGGTGCAGGCCTTGGGGTTGCTGGCCACCGGCACATCCCTGGCCATGGTGCTAGGCATCCCTTTGGGCAGGGTGTTAGGCGAAGCCTTTGGTTGGCGCACCACGTTCGCGGCAATCGGCATAGCCGCCTGCGCCACCCTGGTGGTGCTGGTGCGCGCGTTGCCAGCGCTGCCCAGCCAGAACTCCGGTTCGCTGCGCAGCCTGCCGGTGCTGTTCAAGCGGCCGGCACTGATGTTCCAGTACGTGCTTACTGCACTGGTAATCACCGCTCACTTCACCGCCTACACCTATATCGAGCCGTTCGTGGCGCTGGTGGCTCAGCTGCGGGGTGAAACCACCACGGGCCTGCTGCTGGTATTTGGGGGGGCCGGCATCCTCGGCTCGCTGCTGTTCAGCCGCTACAACAACCGCTTCCCCCGCGGGCTGCTGCTTACGGTTATCGGCGGCCTGGCGGTGTGTTTGCTGGCGATGGCGCCGGTGGCGGGCACATTACCGTTGCTGGCCTTGCAGAGCGGCCTCTGGGGGATTTTCATCATGTGCTTCGGGCTGGTGCTTCAGGCTCGCGTATTGAACCTGGCGCCGGATGCCACCGACGTGGCCATGGCGTTGCATTCGGGCATCTACAACATCGGCATCGGCGGCGGCGCCCTGCTGGGCAGCGTGGTTACCAGCCAGTTGGGTGTTGGCCACGTAGGGCTCGTGGGTGGTGCGCTCGCGGTGGGCGGGCTTGCGTTGTGCGCATGGGCTACCCGGCGATATGGCGTACCCGTGCCGCAACCGGGCGCCGCGCCGGTCGCCTTGCACTAGGGAGCGGTTTTTTTCCTTCGACGCTGGCGCCTTGGCGCGGCCCCGCTACCGTGTAGGCATAGTCGGCGTTGAAGGAGAACAGCATGCACCTGCACGGCAAGACCGCCCTGGTTACCGGGTCCACCAGTGGTATCGGCCTGGGCATTGCCCAGGTATTGGCAAAGGCCGGGGCCAGGCTGGTCCTCAACGGCTTCGGTGACCCGCAGCCCGCACTGGAGCAAGTACGGGCGCTCGGCGCCGAGGCCATCCACCACCCGGCGGATGTGAGCAAGCCTGAAGACATCGCCGCACTGATTCACGCCACCGAAGCGGCGTTCGGTGGCGTGGACATCCTGGTCAACAACGCTGGCATCCAGTACGTGGCCCCGGTGGAGGAGTTCCCCATAGAGCGCTGGGACGCCATTATCGCCATCAATCTTTCCTCGGTGTTCCACGCCACCCGCCTGTGCCTGCCTGGCATGAAAAGCCGCGGCTGGGGGCGCATTGTCAACATCGCCTCGGCCCATGGCCTGGTGGGTTCGGCTGGCAAGGCGGCGTACGTGGCCGCCAAACATGGCGTGGTAGGGCTTACCAAGGTGGTGGCGCTGGAAACGGCGCAGTTGGACATTACCTGCAACGCTATTTGCCCGGGCTTTGTGCTTACGCCGTTGGTGCAGCAGCAGATCGATGCCAAGGCGGCCAATGGCCTGGGCGCGGAGCAGGCGAAAGCGGAATTGTTGTCTGAAAAGCAACCGTCGCTAGAGTTCGTGACGCCTGAACAGCTTGGCGAGCTGGTGGCCTTTCTGTGCAGTGATGCCGCTCGCCAGGTACGTGGGGCGGCCTGGAGCATGGACGGCGGCTGGACAGCCCGATAACCGCGCTAGCGCCTTTGCGCGCGGGTCGCTGAAATATTTTGATGCTACCTGGCCGCAAACGGCTCATCTTTTGCGCCGCTCGGCCGATCAACAGGCATCAAGAAGGAGCTTCGCATGCAACTCAACCGGTTTCGTATCGCTACCCGTGCCTTGGTCAGCTTTGGCCTGATCGCATTACTGATGCTCGCGTTCGGGCTGTTTTCCATTCACCAGATCACGCGCATGCGTGAAGCGGTGGTGTACACCGAAGAAACCTCGCACGCGGGCACCCGCTATATCGCGCAGATTCGTGATAACCAGCTGGGCATCCGGGTAATCACCTTGCGCATGATGATGAACCGCGACCCCGCCGTGCTTAAACCCACGGTGGACCGGCTGTTGTTCCTGCGCGGCGAACTGGACAAGTCCATGGCTGCGTACCAGACGGTGAAGACGCCTGCGGCCAGCGAGGCCTTTGCGCAGATGCAGCAAGTGGTGGCGGGTTACAACACCCAGCTGGATGCTTATCAGCGCCTGTCTGAAGCCAACGATACCGATGGCATGCTCAAGGTGCTCAACGGCCCTATCCAGGATGCATCCAACAAAACCGGCGACCTCTTCAATGCGCTGGTCAAGATCAATGCCGACAATGCGGCGCGCTTCACCGAGCAGGCCCGCGCCGATTACGACGTGGCGGTCCGCGCCACCGTTATCGCGCTGGTAGTGGTGTTTGCGCTCACCGTGTTGCTGGCGTGGCTGCTGACCCGCAGTATCGTGCGACCGCTGAACCATGCGATCGACGTGGCGCGGCAGATTGCCGATGGCCGCCTCACCGCAGCGATCCAGCCCGAGGGCGAGGATGAACCGGCGCAGTTGCTGCAGGCGCTGGCAGTGATGAAGCAAAGCCTGATCGACACCTTGCGGTTGATCGGCGATTCCTCGCACCAGTTGTCCGCGGCAGCGGAGCAGATGACCGCCATTACGCACCAGACTGCCAACGACCTGGGGCGCCAGCATCAGGAAGTGGAGCAGGCCGCCACGGCAGTGACCGAGATGACCACCGCTGTAGAGGAAGTGGCGCGCAATGCCACGTCTACCGCCGACGCTTCGGAGCACTGCGCCAAGTCCTCTCAGCAGGGTCGCCAGCGCGTGGACACCACGTTGCAGTCGATCCAGCGCATGAGCCAGAACGCAGTCAGTGCCTCCGGGCAGGTGCGTGAACTGGCGGGGCGCTCGCAGGAAATCGGCAAGGTGCTGGACGTGATCCGCGGCATCGCCGAGCAAACGAACTTGCTGGCCCTCAACGCGGCCATCGAGGCCGCACGCGCCGGGGAGGCAGGCCGTGGCTTCGCCGTGGTCGCGGACGAAGTGCGCGCGCTGGCCGGGCGCACCCAGGCTTCCACGCGGGAAATCGAGGAAATGGTCGGCGCAATCCAGGCCGGCACCTCGACGGTAGTGGCGACCATGGAAGCCAACCAGCAGCAGGTGCAAACCACCATGCACGAGGCCCAGGTTGCCGGTACCGCGCTGGACGAAATGGCCAAGGCCGTGGGCGAGATCCACGAGCGCAACCTGGTGATCGCCAGCGCGTCGGAAGAACAGGCATCGGTGGCGCGGGAAATCGACCGCAACCTGGTGAACATCCGCGACTTGTCAGTACAAACGTCCGAAGGCGCCGCGCAGATCGACGCGGCCAGCCAGTCGCTGTCTACTCTGTCGCACCAGCTGCAGGCCATGGTAGCCCGCTTCCACATGTAGCCACCCGGCTATTCCTGGCCGGCATCGGAGCAATGAAACCTTTCCATTTCATTTCTTCGACGCCGGCTTCTATGCTCAGGCTCCCTTCACCCACGGAGCACTGGCATGGTCGACAATCACTTCATCCTTTACGTGGATAGCCGCTTCACCAGCCCCTTCGCCTTGTCCGTGTATGTAGCGTTGCAGGAGAAGGGCCTGGCGTTCGATACCATCACTGTCGACCTGGCCGCAGCCGAGAATGTGACCGGCGCGCTGGCCGAGCGCTTGCCCACCCGCCGCGTGCCCACGCTGGTGCATGATGGCTTCGCGCTGGCTGAATCCACCGCCATCACCGAGTACCTCGACGAACTTTTCCCGCAAGTGCCGCTGTACCCGGCCGACCCTCAGTCTCGCGCCCGCGCGCGACAGGTACAGGCCTGGTTGCGCAGCGACTTGGCGGCGCTGCGCCAGGCGCGGTCCACTGAAGGCATGTTCTACGGCGAACGCGGCCAGCCGTTGTCCTCGGAAGCGCAAGCGGCCGCCGCCAAGTTGATCGCCTGCGCCGAAGCGCTGTTGCCGCCGGGTGCGAGCCACCTGTTCGGCCAATGGAGCCTGGCCGATGTAGACCTGGCGCTGATGCTCAACCGCCTGGTAAGCCATGGCGACCCGGTGCCTGAGCGGCTGCGCGTGTATGTGCTGGAACAATGGCAGCGGCCGTCGGTGCAAGCCTGGTGCGCCCTCAGTGCATGAAGCATATGGTTATGCATTAAGGGTATTTAAGCTTCGGTTCTTATGCTTTTAAGCTGGCGCCGCCCGCAGCGAGCGTGGCGGCGCGCTTGGCGCCTCTCATTCCACTACCCAAGAGAGCACCCATGGCTTCGGTACGTTCTATTGCCCTGCTGGCCGCCTTGATCGGCGGCATCACTGCCCAGGGCGCGCAGGCGGAAGGCAAGATAAGCATCGCCCAGCAATTCGGCATCGGTTACCTCATCCTGGACGTGGTGCGCGACCAGCACCTGATCGAGAAACACGGCAAGGCCGAAGGCCTGGACATCAGTGTGGAGTGGAGCAGCATCTCGGGCGCAACCGCCATGAACGAGGCACTGCTCGCCGGTGCGCTGGACGTGGTGTCTGCGGGCGTGCCGCCCATGCTCACCGTATGGGATCGCACCCGTGGCAAGCAGAACGTAAAGGCCATTGCCTCCCTCGGCTCGATGCCCAACTACCTGCTGAGCAACCGCCCCGAAGTGAAAACCCTGAAGGACTTCACCGACCAGGACCGCATCGCTGTGCCGGCTGCCGGGGTCGGCTTCCAGTCCCGCACGTTACAGTTGGAAACCGCCAAGGTCTTTGGCAAGGACGACTTCAAGCGCTTTGACAACCTGTCCATCAGCCTGCCGCACCCGGACGCCACGTCGGCCATGATTTCGGGTGGCCTGGAGATCACCGCGCACTTCTCCAGCCCGCCGTTCCAGTACCAGGAGCTGGAAAACCCCAAGGTGCACAAGGTGCTTAGCTCCTATGACATCCTCGGCGGCCCCTCCACCTTCAACGTGCTCTACACCACCCAGAAATTCCACGACGAAAACCCGAAAACCTACAAGGCGTTCTATGCGGCGCTGGTAGAAGCCTCGCAGATCATCAAGGCGGACAAACCCGCCGCTGCACAAACGTACGTGCGCGTAGAGCAATCGAAGCTGCCGTTGTCGTTCATCGAGAAGATCGTTCAGGATCCTGAAATCGACTTCACCGTGGTGCCGCAGCGCACCTACATCTATGCCGAGCAGTTGCAGGAACTGGGCGTTCTGAAGAACAAGGCAGCCAGCTGGAAGGATTACTTCTTCGAGGAAGCGCACGGTGACGCCGGCAGCTGACTGTGATCGGCTAGGTGTGAGTCGCCAGCCAGTGGTGGATCATGCCGTTGAGGCGCTCGCCGGAAAAGCTCGGAAAATGCCCCCCGTGTACCGTTCGCACCGGCAAGGCGGCGAGCCGTTCCAGGCTCTGGCGGTATGCGTCCAGGTTTGAATGGTAGGCGCCCTCGATCAGCGGGCCGTCATAAATGATGTCACCGCTGAACAGGGTGCCCGTGCTGGCTTCAAAGAGGCTGATGCCTCCGGGCGAATGCCCCGGTGTGTGGATCACTTGAAGCACGCGGTTGCCCAGGTCAATCACGTCACCGTCCTCGATCAGCCGCGTTGCTGGCGCTGCCCGGACCCGATACTCCGCGTAACACAGCGGGCAATCCGGGTGCGCTTCGAACATCTCGTCGCCTACAAAACCTGCCGCCAGGGTGGCGTCATTGGTAGGGTTGGCGAGAATGTCCGCTTCGGCAGGATGCACCAGCCGCTCGGGAAATTCATGGTGGCCAGCGATGTGGTCAAAGTGGGTATGGCTGGCCACAGCCAGCAGCGGGCGCTCCGTGAGCCATGGCAGCTGCTCGCGCAGGCTGACCACGCCGGAGCCTGTGTCCACCAGCACGTCCCGGTCCCGACCGCTCACGTGCCACAGGTTGCAGCGATAGAACGGCCTCACCCAAGGCTCGTGAATCAGCTTCACGCCGTCAGCCTTGTTGATCACTTCGAACCAGCTGTCACGCGTTACGATCTTCAAGGGCACACTCCGCAGATCAAGGCTGTGAGGCGGTTTCACCCGCCGTGTCGGGACGCTGGCCCGCCCAGGCCACCGCACACAGAATCAGCCCCCCGCCGGCCGCCATTGCCAGGGTAGGGCGGTCACCGAAAAGCAGCCAGGCGCCAACAATGGCATACACCGGCTCCATGGCAATCACTACGGCGGCGGTGTTGGCGCTGACCACCTTGAGCGAGCCAATGAACAAGGTATACGCCACCCCGGTGCATAGCACGCCCAGCCCGGCCAGTAGCAGCCAGTCCGTGGCGCTCAACAGGCGCCATTGATTGCCAGCGAAGGGTAACAGCGCAAGCACGATGCCTACCATTTGCCACACGCTCAGGTGCAAGCCATCGGCCTGGAGGTTCATGCGTTTGTTGGCGATGGCGATACCCGCGTAGGTGGCGCCGCTGAGCACGCCCCAGCCGAGCCCGGCGAGGGCGTTGTGGCTGGCGCCGCCGGCGGGGCCAACGAGCATCAGCCCCAGGCTGGCCAGGCCGATGATTGCCCAGTCCTTGCCGGCCATGGGGTGGGAAAACAGCAGGCGCTCACCCAGTGCGGTGAACGCCGGGAACGTGGCGAAACCTAAAGTGGCGACGGCGACCCCGCCTACCTGAATGGCGACGAAAAATAACAGCCAGTGCACGGCGAGCGCGGTACCCAACAGCACCAGCTTTACGCAGTCCCGGGGGCGCAAAGCGTGCCAGGGGGCACTGCCGCGCCAGGCACACAGGGGCAGCAATAGCGCAAGGGCAAAGGCCGCACGGCCAAGCACGATCATTACCGGGCTGGCGTTGAGCGCCTGGCCGAACAGCGCCGACAGCCCGTAGAGCAGGGCAGCGGCATGCAGCTGCGCAAAGGCATGGGAACGCTTCATCGAGGGCCCGCAAGACAGCCGCCCCCGCAGGGGCGGGAGGTGTGGTTACAGCAGGCCTTCTTCTTTCATCGCCTGCTGGACGGAGGGGCGCTGACTCAGGCGCTGGTGGTAGGCCGCTACGGCAGGCCATGGGGCGAGGTCGAATTTCGCCCGGCCGGCCCAGTTCAGCACGGTGAACAGGTAGGCATCGGCCACGCTGAAATCATTGAGTACAAACTGCCGACCTTCCAGTTGTTTCTCCAGCCAGTTCAGGCGCTGGCCCAACAGCCCGGCCATTACCTCGCGCCATTCCGGCGTTTGTTTCGGGTTGAAGAACGAGCCCATGGATTTGTGCAGCTCGGTGGAAACAAAGCTCAGCCACTCTTGCAGCTTGTAGCGCTCGGCCGTGCCAGCGGCAGGCGCCAGGCCGCGATCCGGGTGTTGATCGCCCAGGTACTGCAACACTACCTGTGCTTCGGTCAGTACGCTGCCGTCGTCCAGCTGCACGGCGGGTACGTAGCCCTTTGGGTTGATGTCCAGGTAGTTCTCGCCGGTGTCCGTTTGCTTGGTGGCACGGTCCACTTTCACCAGGGTGACAGGCGTAGCGGTTTCGCACAGCACGATGTGAGGCGCCAGGGAACAGGCACCAGGCAGGTAGAACAGTTTCATGGCAAATCCTTGTTATGGGCGGTGCCGCGCGCGGCGGCGGGGTGCTCGAGGCACAAGGGAACGCGCTGCCTTTGGTGAACTCTCAGCAACGAGGCCTTTTTTAGCCAGGAGCCCCATGAACATAGCGATCGATGAAGCGCATATCAATACAGCGGACCTGCGAGGTGCCGTTGAATTGTGGCTGGTGCCGCCCGAGGCGGACCCCGAAGCCAGCGTGCACCCCAGCGGCCAGTGCCTGTGGCGGGGCCGGCCGGTGGTCAGCCATGACATGCTCAGCGAGGGCACCCACGAGCAGAATGTGCGCCGCGTGTGGGTGCGGGTTGCTCAGCCCGAGGCGCCGGAAACCGCAGCGCGTGTCCGCCCCGCAGTGGAGCGGCGGCTGAGGGAGCAAGGCCTGGAAGGGGAGTTCTTTCCCGCCGACGTGGCCGGCTGAGCGGGCCGGCCTCCGTCAAAACGGTGGGACCCGGCGCAGCCGGGGAATGCTCTTCAGGCTTCAAAACCTCATTGCAATCCTCAAAGCGTTCGCGAGCTGCCGCCCGCTTCCCACAGGTGACCTCACTCTTTCAGGGTCTCGGGATGAACCCTGTGGGAAGCCGGGCGTAGCTGCAGGCGGAGTGAGGCGCGCCCTAGAAGTTGGACATCCATCCAACCTCTGGGGTGTATTCATGAGCAAGTACAGTACGCAGTTCAAGCTTTCAGCGATCGGCGCCTTCCTCTCTGGGGCCTACGGTTTTCGCCGCGTTGGCGCCGACTTCGGCGTTGATCCCACGCTGCTGCGCCGCTGGATTGCGGCCTATAGGCAACATGGCGAACAGGGTGTCACGCCGCGTGCGCGCCAGTCGTACACCACCGAATTCAAGCTGATGGTACTGCAAACGAAGTGGCGCGATCACCTATCGCTTCGAGAGGTCGCGGCCCTGTTCAACCTCGGCTGTTCCAGCCAGGTGGGCAGATGGGAGCGTGAGTACTACAGTAGCGCCATCGAAGCCCCGCGCCCGGGGCCCCAGGAATTGCCTGTTGTCATGTCCAAGCCGAAATTTCCAAAACCCCAGACGCCCCTTCCATCCGAGTCGATCAAGGATGAAGACCTGACCCATGACCAGTTGCTGGCCAGGCTGTACCAGGCTCGGGTGGAGAACGCTTACCTAAAAAAGTTGAAGGCGTTAAGGGAGGAAAAGGAAAGGCAGGCGGCAGCCGGGAAGAAAAAGCCCGGATAGTCACCGCGCTGCGGTCGGACTTTGACCTTGATGCGCTGCTCAAGGCGGCCGGGCTGGCGCGCAGCACCTACTACTACCAACTCAAGGCGATTGCTGCCGGGGACATGAGCGCCCCGCTGAAAGCTGCGATCCAGAGCATTCAGGATCAGCACAAGGGCCGATACGGCTACCGCCGCGTGACCGCGACCCTGCGTCACGACGGGCAGCTGGTCAACAGCAAGAAAGTGCGTCGGCTGATGGGCGAGATGGGGCTTCAATGCAAGGTACGACCCAAGCGGTACAAGTCGTACAACGGCCTGATAGGGGTAGCCGCGCCCAACCTGCTGGCCCGGAATTTCAAGGCCGAGGCGCCGAATCAGAAGTGGGTGACCGACGTGACCGAGTTCAAGGTGGGCAGTGAAAAGCTGTACCTGTCGCCCGTGCTGGACTTGTACAACGGCGAGATCGTGGCCTATCAGCTCGCCGAACGCCCACAGTATGCGCTGGTGGGGCAAATGTTGGAGCAGGCTCTGAAGCGCTTGCCGGACGGTGCCACGCCGCTGCTGCACTCGGATCAGGGCTGGCACTACCGCTATCAGGAGTACCGCGACCGGCTACAGGCAGCGGGTCTGGAACAGAGCATGTCGCGCAAAGGTAACTGCTTGGACAACGCGGCCATGGAAAGTTTTTTCGGCACGCTCAAGACGGAGTTCTTCTACCGGGAGCGCTTTACCAGCATCGATCAGCTATGGACGGCGATTGAGGAATACATTCACTATTACAATCATTACCGCATCAAGATGAAGCTCGACGGCCTGAGCCCTGTGGCGTACAGGACCCAGGCCGCAGCAGCCTGATTTACTCGTCCAACTTTATGGGCGCATGCCAAAGCTCGCGAATGAGGGCTTAAGACAACCGCTCAGGACTGTTTCTTCCTGCAGGTTGAATTGACTCCACCGGCACCATTAGGAGGCCTCTGACCCTTGTGGGAAGCTATTTGCCGCTTTGGTCCTGGCTCGTGAAGCATCAGCTGCGTCAATTCAGATAGTTGAATCAACCCTCCCGCCGCAAGTCAGGGCGCCATGATCCTCGCAAGCTCGCCGCGCTGCTTGAGCTGCTCGAACGCTTCGGTGGCGCGGCGCACTACGTCGTCGGGCGTGCCCAGGCTGAACGCCAAGTAGGCATGGGCGGTGATCTGTTCGAGGGTCATCACCGGCTCCAGGGTGTAGAAGGGTATGTGCAACTGCTCGCAGAACCGCCGGGCATCGCGCGGGGACAGCGGCACGAAGTCCACCTGGCCGGCCAACAGCTTGCGCAGGTTATCCATGGGGGACGCCGAGATCACCAGGCGGGTGAAGCCTTCGTCACGCAAATATTGATGGCGGACGTCGTCCCGCACTACGCCCATGTTGAAGGCCTTGGCATCGGCCAGCTCGTGCACATCCAGGCCGTCGTGGCCCTGGAGTTTGTAAAGTACGGTCTGGATTTCCTCGAACTCTCCCACCCACCTGAACAACCGCTCACGCTCCTGGGTGCGGATGATCGGATAGATCAGCACATCCGGTTCGGCCAGGGCAATGTCATAGGCACGGGCCCATGGGTAGATCGCCATGGCGTAATCGGTAAGGCCGGCCTGCTTGAGGGTCGCCACCACCACGTCGGACGCAGGGCCGGCGACGTGGCCGTTTTCGAGGTAGCTGTATGAAGACTCCTCGGTAATCGCTTCCAGGCGCGCGGCCTCGGCGTGGCCGGCAGTTAATACCAGCGCAAGCCCCACCAGGCCTTTGCGCAAGCGTGATGTGATCATTCGCATACTCGGTTTCGGCCTCCATTCTTGGCCCGGTACAGCGCTTCGTCGGCGCGGTGCAGGAGTTGATCGAACACCGTCATGGCCGAGGGCTCGAGCTCGGCGATGCCAATGCTTACGGTAAGGTACGGGGAGATGGGCGAGGCGCCGTGCGGAATCTGCCGAGCCGCCAGTGCCTCGCGCAGGCGTTCCCCAGCCTGGCGCGCATGCGCGGCGTCGCTACCGGGCAGCAGCACCGCGAACTCTTCGCCACCCAGCCTGGCAATCACTTCGCCGCTGCGCATGAACAGGGCTTTCATGGTGTCGGCAACCAGGCGCAGGCAGGCATCGCCGCCGCCATGCCCGTGGGTATCGTTGTAGCGCTTGAAGAAGTCCACGTCGCACATCAGTACGGTAAGCGGGCGAGCACTGCGCAGCGCGCGGTTGAATTCGGCATCCTTGAGCTCATCGAAATAGCGGCGGTTGGCAAGGCCCGTGAGCGGGTCCAGCCGTGACAGGCTCTGCAGTTGTTCATTCGCGGCCACCAGTTCGGCGGTACGCTGCTCCACTTCCAGCGCCAGATGGTCGCGGCTGGCGGCCAGGGCCAGCTCGGCCTGATGCTGCAGCTCCAGGTACTGCGCCATGTTGTCCTGCAGGGCGTTGATGCGGACGGTCAGCAGGTCCAGCTCGTCATTGCGGTTGCCGATGCGGCCGAGCCGCAGCCGGTCGGCGAGGTTGGCGGGAGTAAGGCGTTCGAGGTGGCGGGCAATATGGCGCACGTGCACGGTCACTAGGCCGTTGAACATCAGCATGGTGATGCCGGCCAGGGCCAAGGCCTGGATGATCTGGGTGAGCATGATGGTCCACACTTCTTTCCACAGGCGCTGCCGCAGCAGGCCTGGGTCACCTTCGATCACCAGCGTGCCCACCGGCTGTACGGCGCCGGGGTAGGGCGAAACGGTCAGGGCCCGGGTCAGAACAGGGGCAGGCCCGTTACCCAGGAACCCTGCGCGCTCGCGCACGAGCACTTCCTCGGCCCGCTCCGGGCGCGGAATGCGCAACGTTACCCGGCCCACCGGCGCCGCCTCGACCACGCTTTTGAGCTGTGCTTCCAGGCTGTCGCGGTCCATTTCCCAGATCGCCTTGGACAGCGAACCCTGGAACACCTGATCGATCAGCGCCAGCTCGCTGTTCATGGTCTGCACGCCGCTGTTCCACGCAAACCAGGTGCGCACGCACACCGTGGCGAAGGTAAACGCGAGGCAGAACATCAGTGTCGCCACCACCAGCCGATGGGCCAGTGGGCGTTCGGCATTCATGCCGGGGTGCGTGGGATCGTCGTAATATTCTGTGTTCAAGGGGCTAACCACTTGTGCACGATGGCGTCGTAGCGGCCATCACTGCGCAGCCGCTGGAGGGCCGCGCGAAAGGCGTCTACCGTTTGCGGCGGCGTGGCAAGGCTGAAGGCGGCGTTGAAGCCACCGTCTTCGAGTTCCGGCAGCTCAAGGCTGCGGTGCAGTACCGCTACGGCGTCGTCGCCCGCGTTACGAGCGGTGTAGGCCGCGTTGAGCTCGTCGGAGATCCACAACGCCACGTGGCCGCGCTTGAGCTTTTCGTAGTTGAGCGCGTAGTGGTTGCTCTGCTGAAGGGTCTGGCCGATCTCGAAGTGATGGCTCAGCAGGAACTGCTCGCCCACGTCCTGATTGACCGTGGCTATCTGATAGCGCTTTTGCAGGGCCTCCTGCAGGCTGGCCAGGTCCACCGGCCGTGCCTCGCTGGAGAACAGGAACCAGCGCGTGGGTGCGATGGGGCCAGCCCATTGAAACAGTGCTTCGCGTTCAGGCGTGCGGGTGATGGAGTAGATCATCACGTTGTCGGCATGCAGGGCCAGGTCATACGCCCGCGCCCACGGCATGGCCTGAATGGGCGGTGCAATGCCCATCTCCTTGAACACCGCTTGCACGACCTCGGTGCTCAACCCGGTGATGGCGTTGCCCGCCGTCATGTTATAGGGCGGCAACTCCTCGGTGACCACTTGCAACGGCCCGGCCAGGCTCGGCAACGCCGCGCACAGCAGCGCAGCCGCGAATGCGGCGCGTAATCCGCGCAAGGGCCAGGCAGTGGGCATGATCGCTCTCCGTCACCGGGGTGGAAGGGGTGTGCCTAGGCTATCGGCATCCGGCGGCGCAACTTGACTGTTTACCTGCCCCCGCGTCAACAGGTCCGGCGCATGGTGGTAAACTTCGCCACCCGGATATCGAGAGGCCCGACATGACCGAACCCGTTCGCTTGACCCAGTACAGCCATGGCGCCGGTTGTGGCTGCAAGATTTCGCCGAAGGTGCTGGAAGTGATCCTGGCGGGCAGCGGGGCGCAGAACCTCGACCCGGCGCTGTGGGTGGGCAATGCCTCCCGTGACGATGCTGCCGTTTACGGCATCGATGCCGAACGCGGCGTGGTGTCCACCACCGATTTCTTCATGCCCATTGTTGACGACCCGTTCGACTTCGGGCGGATCGCTGCCACCAATGCCATCAGCGATATCTACGCCATGGGCGGCACGCCCTTGATGGCCATTGCCATTCTTGGGTGGCCGGTCAACGTGCTGGCCCCGGAAATCGCCCGGGAGGTGATTCGCGGTGGCCGCGCAGTGTGCGACGCCGCGGGCATCACCCTGGCTGGGGGCCATTCGATCGACGCACCCGAGCCGATCTTCGGCCTTGCAGTCACCGGGCTGGTCGAGAAGGCCCACCTCAAGCGCAATGACACCGCAACCTTGGGCTGCCAGCTGTACCTGACCAAACCCTTGGGCATCGGCATCCTCACCACCGCTGAAAAGAAAGGCCTGCTCCGCGAGCAGGACATCGGCCTGGCGCGCGACTGGATGTGCACCCTCAACAGTGCCGGCAGCCGTTTCGCGCGGCTGCCCGGCGTACACGCCATGACTGACGTCACCGGTTTCGGCCTGCTGGGCCATTTGCTGGAGATGGCCGACGGCGCTGGCCTTACTGCCCGGCTCGATGCCCAGGCGGTGCCTCGCCTGCCAGGCGTCGAACACTACCTGGCCCAGGGCTGCGCGCCCGGCGGCACGCTGCGCAACTTCGACAGTTATGGCGCGGGGGTAAGCCCCATGAGCGAAGACACTCGCCTGCTGTTGTGCGACCCGCAAACCAGCGGCGGGCTGCTGGTGGCGGTAGCTCCCGGGGAAGACGCGGCATTTCTGGCCTGCGCGGCAGAGCTGGGGCTGTCGCTGCAGCCCATTGGCGCGATGGTCGCCCGTGCCGCCCATGCGGTCGAGGTGCTCTGATGGCCGAGAACACCGCCGACTTCCAGCGACTGTTCCTGGAAGGCGTTCCGATGATGGACGTGCGCGCGCCGGTCGAATTCAACAAGGGTGCCTTTCCGGGCGTTGTGAACCTGCCGCTGATGAACGACCGCGAGCGTGAGCGTGTGGGCACCGCCTACAAGCAGCACGGGCAGCAGGCGGCCATCGAGCTGGGCCACACGCTCGTGGCCGGCGAACTCAAGCAGGCGCGGATCGAGGCCTGGGAGCGCTTTGCCCGGGAGCATCCCGAGGGCTACCTGTATTGCTTCCGAGGGGGCTTGCGCTCGCAGATCACCCAGCAATGGATCAAGGCTGAAGCCGGCATCGAGTATCCACGGGTGTTGGGCGGCTATAAGGCGCTGCGTACTTTCCTCATCGACCAGACCGAGGCGGCCGTTGCTACCTGCGACTTCGTGTGCCTGGGGGGCATGACCGGCATCGGCAAGACCGAAGTGCTGGCCGAGCTGAACAACGCCGTGGACCTTGAAGCGCTGGCCAACCATCGCGGGTCTGGTTTTGGCAAGCGCGCCACGCCGCAGCCGGCACCGATTGCCTTCGAAAATGCCTTGGCCGTGGACATCCTCAAGCGCCGGGCCCGCGGGCAGGAGGCTTTCGTGGTAGAGGACGAAAGCCGGATGATCGGCAGCTGCGCCTTGCCGCTGTCGCTGTACCGGCGCATGCAGCACAGCCCGCTGGTATGGTTGGAGGACAGCCTCGAATCCCGTGTCTCGCGCATCCTTCGCGATTACGTGGTGGACCTGTGTGCCGAGTTCGTGGCCCTGCACGGCGAGGAAGCGGGCTTCATCGCCTTCGCCGACAGGCTGCGGCAAAGCCTGGCCGGGATCGCCAAGCGCCTTGGCGGTGAGCGTTACCAGCGCCTGGCTGCCATCATGGACGCCGCGTTGGCGGAGCAGGGTAACGGTGGCGACGTGAATGGCCACCGTGGCTGGATCGAAGGGTTGCTCAACGAATACTACGACCCGATGTACGCCTACCAGCGCGATGCCAAGGGCGACCGGATCGAGTTCGCCGGTGAGCGCGAAGCGGTGATCGAGTACCTTCGCGCCCGGCCTGCAGCCGGGCACCTTTGAAACTGCGGCCCTGACGGGCCGGTCGCCGCCAAGGCGGGCTGCTACGCGGTATCCGCTGAAGTTACAACACCACCAGTGCCACCAGCCCCCACACCGTGCCAAACACCATCACCAGCCCGCCGACGGTCCACAGTACGCGGGCATCGAAGGATTTGCGCAACATCAGCAGCGACGGCAGGCTCACGCTGGGCAACGTCATCAGCAGCGCCACCGCCGGTGCGGTGCCCAGGCCCAGCGCCATCAGCGTTTGTACGATCGGGATTTCCGCAGCCGTGGGAATCACGAACAACGTGCCCACGATGGCCATGGGTACCAGCCAGCCCAGGCCTTCGCCGAAGCCGCCTTCCACGTGCGGGAACAGCCATACCCGGGCCGCGCCCAATACCAGTACGGCCAGCACATACACCGGGATGGTGCTCCAGAACAACTGCCACAGGCTGACCCCCCACCGGCGCAGCAGGCTGCCTTCCGGCTCGGCCGAAGCGGCCTGCACGGCATCCACCGCAGGCTCGGGCAACGTATTCGGGCCGGACAGGCGCTGGGCAATCAGTGCCACGCCCAACACCAGCACCACGCCCCCCACCAGGCGTAGCGCGGCAAAGCTCCAACCCAGCACGAAGCCCATGAACACCAGCGTGGCCGGGTTCAGCACCGGGTTGGCAATCCAGAAGGCCAGCGCCGCGCCTACCGATACCTGCTGCTTGCGCAGCCCTGCCGCGACTGGCGCGGCGCAGCAGCTGCACATCATGCCTGGCAACGCGAACAGCCCGCCGCGCAGCGTGGAACCGAACCCCGCCTTGCCGAACGCTCGCAGCAGCCAGTCCCTTGGAATGAGCACCTGCAGCAGTGAGCCGAGAATCACTGCCAGCACAGCGGCTTTCCAGATCGCCAGGAAATACACCTGGGCGTATGCCAGTGCGGCGGCCAGAGGGGCTACCTGATGGTCATCGATGATCGATGTGCCAATGCTGTGGTTCTGTGCTGCAACGAAGGACTTCAGGTAATACGGCGACCACTTCACGTAGTACAGGCCCAACACGGCGACCAGAACGAAAAGCAGGGGTTTCCACCAGAAAGACCAGCCGCGGGGCTGGGAAGGCGAAGGCAGGCTGTGCATGGCTGATGTCCAAGTTGAAAACCGCCGCATGATACTGGGTCGGTGGCACCCAGGGACAGCACCTGCGGTGCGATGCGCTGGCCGGTACACGTCGCCGCCGCAGCAGTTTGTGCACGGAAGGGCTCTGTCGCAGGTGGTTGGTCAATACGGTGGAACCCCTCGCCGCTGGCAACCGTCTGCACCCTACACCCACCCTCGAAAGGCGAGCCCCATGACTGACACTCCTGACGCCCCTGAACCAGGCCTGGATCCTTCTTCCGGCGAAAACCGACCGCCGTTTGCACCTTCCCGCCGGCGCTTGCTGCAAGGCGCCGCGCTGACGGCCGCCGCAGCAGGGTTGGCGGTGCCGGTGATGAGCGAAGCCGCCACCACCGGCAGCGGCGCCCCGGCCCCATTGAGCAACCCGCAGAACGCCTATCCCAAGCCACCGTTCAAGCAGCAATCGCAGCCTTGGCCAGGCCTTGCCGGCAAGATGGACCCGCGCCCGGACCACGGCGAAACCAGCTATCGCGGCAGCAACCGCCTGCTGGGCCGAAAGGCGCTGATTACCGGGGGCGATTCCGGGCTGGGGCGGGCGGTGGCGATCGCCTTTGCGCGTGAAGGTGCAGACGTTGCGATCAACTACCTGCCCGCCGAGGAAGAAGACGCACAGGAAGTGATCAAACTGGTGCGCGAGGCGGGCCGCAAAGCGGTGGCCATTCCAGGAGATCTGCGCGACGCTGCGTTCTGCCGCAGCCTGGTGGACCAGGCCATCAAAGGCTTGGGCGGGCTGGACATACTGGTGAGCAACGCCGCGCGGCAGCACACGCAGGAGTCGATCCTGGACATCAGCGACGAGGACTTCGACTGGGTGGTGAAAACCAACCTCTATGCGATGTTCTGGCTGACCAAAGCGGCCATACCGCACCTGCCCGAAGGCAGCGCCATTATCACCACCGCCTCGGTCAATGCCTTCGATCCGTCGGCCAACCTGCTGGACTACGCGATGACCAAGGCCGGCATCGCCAACTTCACCAAAGGCCTGGCCAAGCAGTTGATCAGCAAAGGCATCCGGGTGAACGCGGTAGCTCCAGGGCCATTCTGGACCCCGTTGCAAGTGAGCGGCGGGCAAACCATGGAAAACCTCAAGGGCTTTGGTGGCGACACCCCGCTCAAGCGCCCGGGCCAGCCGGCCGAAATTGCGCCTTTATACGTAACCTTGGCTTCCACCGAAGCCAGCTATGTCACCGGCCAGGTGTTCGGTGCCTCGGGCGGCAAGGGCCAGCCCTGAGCAACCGCCACGTCAGGCTTGCCGGCGCCTTGGCAGCATGCCCTTGAGTACCCCGTCTCGGTCGATGAAGTGGTGCTTGAGGGCGATAAGTCCGTGGCCAGCGACCAGCGCGCCGCACGCCCAGGCCACATAGGTATGGAACAGCTTCACGTAAGGGGCGACACCGCCATGCTCGCTAGTGAGCGGCGGCAGCTGGAACAAACCCAGCACCATGATCGGCCGGCCAACCACCGAGCTCCAGAGCCAGCCGGAGATCGGCAGGGCCAGAAGCGCCACGGCATACAGCACCATATGGCCATGGTGGGCAGCCTTGCGCATGAAGGGGGACAGGTTGCCGGGCAGGGCAGGGGCGGAGTGAGTGAGGCGCCAGGCCACCCTCAGCACAATCAGGAACAACAGCGTGCTGGCGATCGCCTTGTGCCAGAAAGTGATCTGGTGGTCTTCATTGATCGCATGCCAATGCACGGCCGAGAACCCCAGCACCCAGGCACTTATCCAGATACCGGCCATGAGCCAATGCAGCCACTTGGCCGTGGCGGTGTAATGCTGGGGGGCGTCGTGCATGGTGACCTCGCTGTCGCCAAAGAAGGCGCCCCTGCCATACCTTGCCGCTCAAGGTATGGCCAATGGCCGCGCCGCTAGTTAAGCACACTGCGAGGTAACGTGCAGCGCCTCCTCGGGCTGAGTGTCTACGGGCTCATAGGGCAGGCCCACGTAGTTCTCCGCGATGGTCTGGCGACCGGCTTCGGAACTTACGAAGTAGTCCAGTTCGGTTGCAGTGATGCGTTCGCTGAACGCATCGGCGCCGGGGAAACGGTGCAGCATGGAGGTCATCCACCAAGAGAACCGCTCGGCCTTCCACACACGCCGCAGGCAAATCTCGGAATAGCGTTGCAGCAAGTCGGTACGGCCTTCCTGGTACACCTTCACCAGGATGTCGAACAGGGTGCTCACGTCGCTGGCCGCCAGGTTCAACCCCTTGGCGCCGGTGGGTGGCACGATGTGCGCGGCGTCGCCCACCAGGAACAGCTTCCCGTATTGCATGGGCTCGACCACGAAGCTGCGCAGCGGCGCGATGCTCTTTTCGATCGAGGGCCCGGTCACCAGCCTGCTGGCGAGGTCCTGCGGCAGGCGGGCCTTGAGCTCGTTCCAGAAGCGCTCGTCGGACCAGTCCTCGACCTTTTCCTCGGCATCTACCTGCACGTAGTAACGGGTACGGGTTGGCGAGCGCATGCTGCACAAGGCAAACCCGCGCTCATGGGTGGCGTATACCAGCTCTTCGTTGACCGGCGGGGTATCGGCCAGGATGCCGAGCCAGCCGAACGGGTACACGCGCTCGAAGGTCTTGATGGCATCGGCGGGGATGGATTGCCGGGCAACGCCGTGGAAACCATCACAACCAGCGATGTAGTCGCAATCGAGGCGGTGGGTTTCGCCGTTATGCTCGTAGGTCACCCACGGGCGCTCGCCCTTGGCGTCATGGATCTGAACGTTACTGGCCTGGTACACCGTGGTCGCGCCCGCCGCTTCGCGAGCCGCCATCAGGTCGCGGGTCACTTCGGTCTGGCCGTAGATCATCACTGTCTTGCCGCCGGTCAGGCCCTTCAGGTCGATATGTACCCGACGCCCGCTCAAGGCCAGCTCGAAACCATCATGCACCAGGCCTTCGGCGTCCATCCGATCGTGAACGCCGGCCTTGCGCAGCAATTCAACCATGCCTTGCTCCAGCACACCGGCACGGATGCGGCTGAGCACGTAATCAGGCGTTTGCCGTTCGAGAATGACGTTGGGAATGCCAGCGCGATGAAGCAGCTGGCCGAGCAGCAGGCCCGACGGGCCAGCGCCGATGATTGCGACTGGAGTATGCATGAGGCGTCTCTTATGGTTATTGTGTTTGGAATGCCTGTATTTTTCGTTGCTCCCGTTGCGGCGCACAGGTGAAAACGGCTAAATAACCGGTACTTTTGAGTAATTCGTTCGATTATCGAACCCTCGAGGCCTCCCGTGCGCGTGCCCCCGACGAACGCCGTTCCCACTTTCAAACTGTACGGCGCCGGGCTGGACTGGCCCATCGCCGATCTTTTGCACTGCGAAACCATCTCCAGCCGCAGCCGCGTGTTCCATTGGGAGATCCGCCCGCACCGGCATGCCGACCTCTATCAGCTGCTGTACCTGCACCGGGGCGAGGCCCAGATCGAAGTGGAGGGGCAGCGCCAGACGGTCCGCCAGCCCACCTTGCAGTTCCTGCCACCGCTGGCCGTGCATGGGTTTCGCTTCAGCGAGAATGTCGAAGGCTACGTGGTGACCCTGGCCGCCCCCTGGATCGACCAGCTTCGCGCCCAGGCAGGGATGGGGCAGGACCTGTTCAAGGCGCCGGTGCGGCTGTTGGCCGGGAATGAGCGTAGTTATCTGTATAGCCTGTTCAGCGCCTTGCAGCGTGAATACGAAGGGCCGCAGCCGGGGCGCGAGCAAATGTTGCATGCACTGGCCAATGTGGCGCTGATCTGGCTGGGGCGGCGGATCCAGCAGCACCGTGCCGCCGGGCAGGCGCCGGAGCGGGGCAGCAACGTACTGGCGCGGTTTCAGCAGCAGGTGGAGGCGACTTTCCGCGAACAGCCCAGCGTGGAAAAACTGGCACACCGGGTGGGCGTGTCGGTGCCGCAGCTCAACAGCCTGTGCCGCCGCCTGGCGGAACAGTCACCGCTGCAGATCATCCACCAGCGCATGCTGCTCGAAGCCAAGCGCAACCTCACCTACACCAGCATGACCATCAACCAGATCGCCGACAGCCTGGGCTTCGCCGACCCGGCGTATTTTGCGCGGTTTTTCCGGCGGCTGAGCGGGCAGTCACCGCGCAGCTTTCGCGACGGCCTGGGGTTGGGCCGCGAAGCGGCGGGTGGGGCCAATGAGTCCGTCGGGAGCGCGTGAATCAGTTTACCCGGTCGAGTATCCAGTCCACGAAGCAGCGAACTTTCGGCACCTCGGCAGCGTGCTCGGAGAAGGCAATGAAGTGCGAGCCATTGCTGGGCATTGCAGCCGGCACCGGTGCCACCAGCTTGCCGCTGGCCAACTCGTCCTCCACCAGATAGCGCGGGATCAACGCCACGCCGCAGCCGGCAATCGCGGCGTGGATGCACATGTAAAAGGTGTCGAAGCGCGGGCCGTGGTAGCTGTTGGGCGAGTGCAGCTGTTGGGCCAGGAACCATTCATGCCAGGCTTCAGGGCGCGATGTGCATTGCAGCAGCACCACCGCGGTGAGGTCCGAAGGCTCGCTCAGCGCATGTTCGGCGACCAGATCAGGGGAGCACACCGGGATCACTTCCTCGCCAAACAGCGGCAGGCAGGTAGCGCCGGGCCAGGTGCCTTGCCCGAAGAAAAACGCGATATCGGCCCTGGACTGGGACAGGTCGAAGGGCTCCAGGGCGTTGCTGATTTCCAGGTGGATCTGCGGGTAGCGTTTGCCGAAGCCTTTCAGGCTGGGGATCAGCCAGCGGGCGCCGAACGTGGGCTGGGTAGCGACCCGCAGCACCTCGGTTTCCGCCCCGTAGGAAAGGATGTAACGGCTGGACATGTCGATCTGGGTGAGGATTTTGTTCACTTCGGCCAGGTACAGCGAGCCGGCAGGCGTGAGCTGCAGCCGGCGACGCACACGCTGGAACAGGTGATGGCGCAACATGTCCTCGAGCTGTGCCACCTGCTTGCTCACGGCGCTCTGGGTGAGGTGCAGCTCCTGCGCGGCACGGGTGAAACTCAGGTGGCGGGCTGCGGCTTCAAAGCACTGCAGCGCGGTCATCGAGGGCATGAGGCGGCGGGACATGGCCGGGTCCTTTTGGGCGACTGCCTGGAACGCCCTGGGCAGGCGCACCCGGTGGTACGAAAGCACGCAATATACGGGAACGCAAACGCGGTCGCCACGCCGCAGGGACCGCTTCAAGGTTTGGCCAAGAGGCGTGGGCGTAGTAAAGTCCGCGCTTTCTGACACTGATTTCACAGGGCAGGGCGCGGCGTTGTGGTGCACAATGCCGGCCCGCCGATCGCTAGCAGGTTATGTACATGTTCAAATCCATCGCCGCCGCTATCCCGCCAAAAGGGGTTGTGCTGGCCTTGATCGTGGCCGGCGCCGCGGGCTGTTCCGCGCAAAAGCCCGCCATCTACGAGCATGAGCACTTCGACGACTCGGGCACATTCTCGCGCAGCTATCCGGTGAGTGACACGGCTTCGTGCGAGGCCGCCCGGCGCGCGTTGCTCAGCCAGGGCTACATCATCACCAGCAGCGACCCGAAGCTGGTCAGCGGGCACAAAAGCTTCCAGCAGAACGGCGACACGCACCTGGAAATTTCCTTCAATGTGGTGTGCGCCCCGGACAGCGACAGTGATCGTAGTTCCACGATGTTCGCCAATGCCTTGCAGGACCGCTACGCGCTCAAGAAGGTGAACAATTCGGCCAGCCTGGGCGTGGGTGTGCTGGGTTCGGTGTCCATGCCGATCGGCTCGACCGATGACTCGATGGTGAAGGTTGCCAGCGAAACCGTGGCAGCCACTCAGTTCTACGAGCGCTATTTCGCGCTGGTGGAGAGTTTCCTGCCCAAGGCCGCGCGTGACGCCGCCCACATACCGGACAAGCCCAAGGGCGACCTGGGCATTCCCGAACCATCGGCACCGGCGCCCGAACCTGCCGCCGCGCCGCAACCCGCTGCTGACGCCCAGCCCACGGTGCCTGCCGAACCCCAGCCGGCCGCCGTTGCGCCCGCGGCACCGCAAAGCTCCGAAACCCCGGCACCGCAAAGCTCCGAGCCGGTAGCGCCGCCTGCCGAACAAGCCCCGATCGTGCCTGAAACCAGCGAGCCCGCGCCGGTTCAGTGATCGGCTTGCCGGGCCTGCCTGCAGGCGCGCCGATAGGCACCCGGCGGTTGCCCGGCCCAGCGCTTGAACGCCCGCTGAAAGGCCTCTGCCGAGGTAAAGCCCAACAGCCAGGTGATCTCCCCCAGGCTTAGTTCGGTGTCGCGGATATACGCCAGTGCGAGGTCGCGGCGGGTCTGGTTGAGGATTTCCCGGAACCCTGTGTTTTCCTCGGCCAGCTTGCGCCGCAGCGTCCAGGGCGGCAGCTTCAGCCGCGCGGCCACCTGTTCCAGGTCCGGCTCGCGCCGGCCTTCGAGCAACGGCCCCAGTAGCCCGGCGATCTGTTCGGTGAGGCTGCGGGTGCGGGTTTGCCGGGCCAGGGCTTCTTCACACAACCCGAGCAACTGGTGCCAGGTGCTGGGGCAATGCTGTGGGTTGCGCAGCGACAACACAGGCTGGCCGAGGCGAAGGCGGTTGGCGCCCGCGGCGAATTGCACCGGCGCGTCGCCAAGCCCTTCATAAGCCGTCGCGTAGGCCGGGGGCGGGAATTCGATCAGTAACTGCTCCGCACGTATCGGCTGCCCGGCTACCGTGGACAGTTGACGCAGCCAGCCGCTGAGCAGCGAATCCACCACGAAGCGGTTGAAATCGTTATAGGGGCTGATGGAGTAGAAATTCAGCCAGGCGCCCCGGGCGTCTTCTTCGAAGCTCGATTGCCCGCGGTAGTTGTTGCCGTACAACGGCTCGAAACGGATCAGTGCGCGGGCGGCCTCCCGCACATTCGGCGCCTGGGCCGCAGTTACCCCAGCCAGCCCGGCCTGGGCCGGGTGTGCGGCGCGGCCCATTGCCAGGCCCAGGGCCGGGTTGCCCGTGAGCTGTATGGCCGCGTGCCCCAGCCGCATGTAACGGGCGATCGACAGGGTAGCGTTGGGCTGTGCCAGGCGTGCCGGGTCAAAGCCGTACTGTTCCAGCAACGAGGCAGGATCGTGGCCCTGCTCGCGGACGGCGGCGGCCATCGCCTGGAGGAACCCCACCGACACCTCGCCCAGGCGCAGGTGCCCGGCTTTCATAGCCACAGGTTGAACATCCCGGCGGCCTCGCCGTGCGCATGCGGTCGACCACGGCGCCCAGCCTGCCAGCTGTAGCCCTCGCCATTGCCCACGTGGCTCCAGAACCGCCCGTGCAGGTAGACCACCATACCGGCCGGGGCCGAGCCCTCGAGCGCGGCGGGGGGCGAGGAGGGTGCTTGCTCGGCCACGGCATGCGCGCTGAACGCCGGGACCGCCAGGGCCCTGGCGCCTGCGGCCTGTACCAGTGCCTGTGTTTCGGGCGCGGCGGCATCCTCACCCAGCGCCACGGCCACCGGGCCGGCAGCTGTTTGCACCACTTGCACACCCGGCGCGTCACCTGCGGTGATAAAGCGACGGAAATGTACGCGATGTTGCCGTAGCGGTTGCGCCAGCGGCTGGCCGTCGCTGCCAAACACTAGGCTTGCGTTGTAAAGGGGCCCATCACCGATCACCAGCTTGCCATCGCGCAGGCTCGGCTCTGGCAGCACGATGGAACCGGCTACCAGGGTAATGCCGAACTGCCGGGCCAGCCCACCGAACACCCGCTGGTAGTCCTCGGCCATGCGCGGCGCTTTCATACGGAGCTGGGCTTCGCTGAAACGGTGCCGGCCGTGGCCGCCCAGCCAGGCTTGAAGGAAGGGCAATGGGTTGCTCAAAGTGAGCCAGCCACTGGCGCCCTTGAGCTCGTCGGCCTGGTACACCTCGTCCTTCTCGCCACTGAGCCACAGCCAGGTCCCGATGTGCTCGGGCAGCACCACGATGGTACGTGGGCCCAGCAGGCCCTGGGCGCGTGCCTGGCGCAGGTAGGCTTCGAACTTGAGCTGCAGGCGGCGGGCATCCTGGTAATCCGCGGGGGCCATGCGCGGTTGCAGCCCCAGCAGGTTGCCCGCCGCGCCGGGGCTGCCTTGGTCCAGCAGCACTTCGATGCGCAGGTCTGACAGGTAATGCGCCACAGGCCTTTGTGACGCCCACCAGGCATAGGTGGCGACGCCCGCGGCCAGCGCGGCGGAGCAGAAAAGTAGAGCGAGTTTTCGCACGAGATCGACGTTATACAGGTCATTGAAAGGGCAATGTTACCTTAGCGAACGTGATAGCGACGAACCGGTTTGGGCGCGTGGGTTCCGGGCGGCCGCAAGGAGGGCTCTATCGACCCGGGCCGCTAGCGCGCCTTGTGCTTGATCGCGAGGTGCTTCAGGCCGGCCAGCGTGAGGCCCTGATCACCTGGCAGAAATTACCCGGCGCGAAAGCCGGTTCCTTGTCCGCGATCACGTCAGCCTTCACGTTGCCAAAGGTGGTGTGCGGCTTGTGCCGAATGCCTTCATAAAAGGCCTGGATAATCTCTTCCTTGAACCGGGGGCCACGCGGATGGGCCTGTACCACGGCCTCCCGCTCGGCCTCGCTGTATTGGTCGTAGGCCATGCCCAGTACGTCCATTTCAACGCCAGCGGTTACCAGCGCGATCACCGGGTGCATATGTTCCGGAATGCCTGGGGTGGTATGAAGCGCAATCGCCGCCCACACCGTGTCGATGTCCTGCTGGCTTACCCCATGCGCCGTCAAAAACGTTGTGGCTGCATTGGCGCTGTCCACTTCGAACCGGTAACACGCGCTCGAATGTTGGTGGGTAAGGCCCAGGTCATGGAACATGCAGGCGCAATACAAGAGCTCAGGGTCGAATGCCAGCCCGCGCTTGGCGCCGGCCATGGCTGCAAAGTGATACACGCGGCTCGAATGATGGAAGAGCAGGGGCGATGCGGTATCGCGTACCTGTTCGGTGATTGCTCGGGCGAGGGCGCTGTCCGGTACGCGAGTGATGTTCGGTTCAGTGCTCATGGTGCTCTCCGTGGGGTTGTGCATTCCATTTTCAGGTATCCTCGCAATGTCAGCTATCGGCGCTAACAGCCAGATACTGCCATTTGCGTTCATAACCTGCCTTGGGGAGCTGCCTTGAGAGTCGCGCTGATTGCCTTGCCCAATGTCCAGTTGCTGGATGTCTCCGGGCCCCTTGATGTGTTCGCTCAAGCCAATGTCGAATCAGGCCGGGCCTTCTATGAACTGCACGTGCTGGGCTGCGGTGCCGGGCCTGTTAGCAGCTCCTCCGGCGCACGGCTGTTGGCGGACGGCGTGCTGGGCACCAGCACCGCCACATTCGACACCGTGCTGGTAGCAGGCGCGCCGGGGGCGGCGCAGCTGCGGCTCAAGCCCTCCTTGCTGGAAGGCTTGCGCCGCCTGGCCGGTGCCTCGCGACGCTTTGGCTCGGTATGCACCGGCGCGTTCCCATTGGCCCAGGCGGGGCTGCTCGACGGGGCGCGGGTGACCACTCACTGGGCAGTCGCCGATGCCTTGGCCCAGCGCTATCCCGCAGTGGTAGTAGAAGCCGATGCGCTCTACGTATGCGACGGCAAGCTTCGCACGTCGGCAGGCGTGACTGCGGGGCTGGACCTGGCGCTTGCGCTGGTGCAGGAAGACCTGGGCCGTGAAGTGGCGGCCAGGGTGGCGGCGCAGCTGGTGATGTATTTCAAGCGCCCGGGTGGCCAGCTTCAATTCAGCCGCAAAGGCCAAGCGCAGTTGGCGGGCCGTAGCGTGCTGCAGGAGATCCAGCGATGGGCGGCGGCCAACCCCCAGGCTGATCTGGCCGTGGCCGCGCTCGCCGAGCGCGCGGGCATGAGCGCTCGGCATTTCGCCCGGCTGTTTCATGCCGAGGTGGGTATTACCCCGGCCGCCTGGGTAGAGGCCGTACGCGTCGAGGCGGCCCGGGCACTGCTGGAAGAGGGCAGCGCTGCGCCAAAGTCGGTCGCCGCGCGCTGCGGGTTCGCCAATGCGGATACCCTGCGCCGCACCTTCGTGAAACACCTGGGCGTGACCCCTTCGCAGTACCGGCGTGGGCATACAACGGCATAGGCGGCAGTGCCCGTTTCGGCACGCCCGGTCAGTTATCCGCCAGCAGGCAACACCGCACTTCAACCCCCTTGCCCTCCCGCAACGGCTGAGGCTGTTCGCAGCCCGGGTGGGCATGGGCGCAGCGCTCCCGGAAAAAACACCCCGTCGGCAAATGCCGGTTGCCTGGCAGTTCGGTGCGCTGGGCAGCGGCGTTGCCCTCCAGAGGCTTGCCCAGGCGAGGCACCGCATCGAGCAGCAGCTGCGTGTAGGGGTGCTGGGGCGTCTCCAGCACCGTGGCCGCGTCGCCCACCTCCACGATCTGCCCCAGGTACATCACCGCCACTCGGTCGGCCAGGTGGCGCACCACCGAGACGTTGTGGGAGATCAAGATAAAGGTCAGGCCGCGCTCGCGTTGCAGCCCGGCCAACAGGTTGAGGATTTGCGCCTGGACAGAAATGTCCAGCGCCGAAGTGGGCTCGTCCAGCACGATGACGTCAGGGTTGGAAGACAACGCGCGGGCAATCGCAATACGTTGGCGCTGGCCGCCGGAGAACTGGTGGGGGTAGCGGTCCAGGTATTCCGGGCGCAGGCCCACCTGTTCGGCCAGTTGTTCGGCGATGGCCCGCAGCCGCGCGGCCCCTGGGCGCTGCCGCACCGTTAATGGCTCGGTAATGATCCGCCATACCGGCAAGCGCGGGTCGAGGGACGATTGCGGGTCCTGGAACACGATCTGGGTGCGGTGCCGACGCTCGTCCTGGTTGTTCCACGCGTAGCGCAGGGTGCCGCTGCCCGGCTGCAGCAAGCCCATCAGCAATTGGGCGAGGGTGCTTTTACCGCAGCCGGATTCCCCCACGATACCCAGCGTTTCGCCGGCGCGTACCTCCAGGTCGATGCCGTTGAGGGCGTGGGCGTAGCCTTTCGAACGGCCTAGCCAGTCTCGCCCGATGGCGTAGCGCACATGTACGTCATGCAGCGCCAGCAGCGCGGGCTTGGGGCTTGTCAGAGCATTCATGGCTGGTGCTCCTGCGCCTGTAGCCAGCAGGCGCTGAAGTGAACGGAGGAGGCAGTGGGCATCAGCGCGGGCCGCTGCTCGCAACGGGGCATGCGATAGGCGCAGCGGTCCTTGAAGGTACACCCGGTGGGCAGGTGCGCCAGGTTGGGCAACTGGCCGCGGATGGTGTTCAGGTCCTGACCGGGCACCGCTCGCTCGGGCAAGCTGGCCAGCAGGCCTTGAGTGTAGGGGTGGCGGGGGCTGGTCAGTACCTCCCCGGTGGGCCCTTGCTCGACGATAGCCCCGGTATACATCACATACATGCGGTCGCAAAACTGTGAAGCCAGCGCCATGTCATGGGTAATCAGCAGGATCGCCGTGCCCCGTTCGCGGGCTTTTTCACGCAGCAGCAACAGCACCTGCCGTTGCACGGTGACGTCCAGCGCGGTAGTGGGCTCGTCGGCGATCAACAGTTGGGGGTCACAGGAAAACGCCAGGGCGATCATGATGCGCTGGCGCATCCCTCCAGAAAGCTCAAAGGGATAACGGTCGAGCACCTGTTCAGGGTCGGCGATGTGCATGTCGCGCAACAGCTCCACGGCCTTGGCCCGTGCCTGCTGCTTGCCCAGCGGCTGGTGACGGCGGATCACGTCCAGCAATTGCTGGCCGATGCGTCGGGTGGGGTTCAGGGCTGTCATCGGTTCCTGGAAGATCATCGCCGCTTCGCGCCCGCGCACCTCGCCCAGCTGGCGTTCACTCTGGCCCAGCACATCGTGACCGAGCAACTGCACCGAGCCCCGGGTAACCCGGTAGCTGCCCTTGGGCAGAAGCCCCATGGACACCATCGCCGTCACGGATTTGCCAGAGCCCGACTCACCCACCACGCCCACGATTTCACCGGGCTGTACGCTCAGGGTTACCCCGTTGAGTGCCTTGGCAGTGGTGCGGAAGCCGGGAAATTCCAGGTTCAGGTTTTCAATGTTCAATACGGCCTGGCCCATCCTATTTCCCCTTCTGCCGTGGATCGAGCAGGTCCCGTACCCCGTCGCCCAACAGGTTGAAGCCGATCGCCGTGATCAGGATCGCCATGCCGGGGAAGGTGGAGTACCACCACTGGTCGAGAATGAAATTGCGCCCGCTGGCCACCATCACCCCCCACTCTGCGGTGGGCGGCTGGGCGCCCAGGCCAATGAAGCCCAGCGCCGAGGCCATCAGGATGGCGTTGCCGATGTCCAGGCTGAACTGCACCAGTAGCGGCGGCATGGCGTTGCGCGCCACGTGCCAGTGCACCTGGTGCCAGCGGCTTGCGCCGAACGTTTGCGCTGCCTGCACATAGGCCAGCTGGCGGATGCTCAGTGCCTGGCCCCGGGCCAGCCGTACATAGAAAGGAATGCGCACCAGCGTAATCGCAAGCATGGCGTTGAACAGGCTGGGGCCCAACGCGGCGGCCAGCGCCATGATCAGCACCAGCGAGGGCACCGAAAGGATGATGTCCATGATGCGCATGATCACGCGGTCGAATGCCCCGCCGATGACCCCTGAAAAACAGCCCAGCACCCCACCGATGGCACAGGACGAAAATGCGACGAACAGCCCCACGCCCACCGATTGCCGGGCGCCGAAGATAACGCGGCTGAACAGGTCCCGGCCCACCTCGTCGGTACCGAACCAATGCAGCGCACTGGGCGCCTGCAGCCGTTCGGTGAGTTTCAGGGCGTTGGGCGAGTAAGGGCTGAGCCAGGGCGCGGCGACGATGCAAGCGAGCACCAGCACGGTGATGATCAGGCCGGCCAGCATCAGCGGGCTGCGGCCCACCCGGTACGCCAGCCAGGCAAGCTGCTCGCGCAGGGGGTGGGGCGTTGCGATGGCTGTGGTCATTCACTTCACCTTGGCGATACGGGGGTCGGCCAGCCGGTACAGCAGCTCGATAAGCCGGTTGAGCAGCACGTAGATAAACGACACGAGGATGGCGAAGCCCATGACTGCCGGGAAATCCAGCGCCTGGATGGACTTGACCACGTAGGCGCCCATACCGGGCCAGGCGAACACGGTTTCGGTCAACACCGCGCCGTACAACAGGTCGCCGAGCGCCAGGCCTACCACGGTGATCGACGGGATCAAGGCATTGGGCAGGGCATGGCGCAACACCACCGTCGCTTGAGAAAGGCCGTATGCCCGGGCGGTGCGAATGTAGTCCTCGCCAAGCTGCTCAAGCATGGCGCCACGGATCTGCCGGGTAATCACGCCCAGGTTGACGAACGCCAGCGTGGCCGTGGGCAGCAACATATGCCGCGCGGCGTCGACGAACGTGGCCCCCTGGCCCGCCAGCAGGCTGTCGAACAGGTAGAAACCGCTGACGGTGGGCGGTGCCTCCACGCCCTGGCTCAACCGTCCGCCACCAGGCAACCAGCCGAGATGGCCGTAGAACAGCACGATCAGCCCCAACCCCAGCCAGAAGGCAGGCGTGGAGATACCGGCCACCGCCAGCGTACGGGAAACGTGGTCGATCGCCCGGTTGTTGTACACCGCCGAAAGCACCCCTAGCGGCACGCCTACGGCAATGGACAGCAGCATGGCGGTCAGGGCCAGTTCCAAGGTTGCCGGGAAGAACTGTTGCAGGTCTTCCAGCACAGGGCGGTGGGTGCGGATCGACTGCCCCAGGTCGCCCTGAAGCAAATCTCCCATGTACCGCAGGTATTGCTGGTACAGCGGCAAGTCCAGCCCCAGCTGTTGGCGGATGCTGGCGACGATCTCGTCACTGGCGCGTTCACCCGCGATCAGCCGGGCCGGGTCGCCAGGGATCAGGTGCGAAATGATGAAGGTGATCACGGAAACCCCGATCACCACGATCAGGATGTCCGTCAGTTGCCTGCGCAGCAGGTTCACAAATCCCATGGTTACCTCATGTGCCGGCACCCTTGCGGGCGCCGGAGGCTGTTACTTGGCCATCGCCGTGAAGTCGAACACCTGCTCGAGCATCGGGTTGAACACATACCCTTTCACTTGCTCGCGCATCGGCACGGTGTAGGCCTTCTGGTAGAGGTAGGCATAGGCACTGTCGCCGATCACGATTTTCTGCGCCTGCTGGTACAGCGCCTTGCGCTGCTCCACGTCACTGAGGCTGGCGGCCTGGCGCACCAGCTCGTCCACCTTCGGGTTGCTGTAGAAGGAACGGTTACCCGCCAGGCCCGCATTGGTGCTGTCGAACCAGAAGTTCATGAACATGTAGGGGTCGGCGAAGTCCGGGCTCCAGTTGCCGATCGCCACGTCGAAGTCACCGCTGCCCAGGCGCTCGCGCAGGGTAGCGTTGGCCAGCTTTTCCATGTTCAGGTGCACGCCAAGGGTTTCCAGGCCGGCCTGCAAGGTGAGGCCGATGGGCTCCCAGGCCGGGTCTTTGTCGGAGTACACGAACTGCAGCTGGCTGATCTTCTTCGGCGCCTTGGCCAGGGCGGCCTGGGCGCCTTCCAGGTTCTGCCTGGGCACGGGCAGGCTGGCGTCATAGCCCCACATGCCTTCAGGGATCGGGCCGTTCATCAGCTTGCCTTTGCCCATCGCGATACCCTCGGCAATGCCTTGGTAGTCCAGCGCATCGACGATGGCCTTGCGGGCGTTCGGGTCATTGAGCGGGGCGCGCTTGTTGTTCAGGTAGAGGTAAGTGACCCGAAGGGAAGGGTAGGCGGTGGTGACGAAGCCTGGCTTCTTGGCCAGCGCTTCCACCTGGTCTTCCGGCAGGTCCTCGATGATATCCAGGTCGCCCTGTTCAAGTTGCAGGCGGCGCACCGAAGGCTCGGCGATGATGCGGATTACCACTTTTTTCAGCGTAGGGGCGGCGCCGGCATAGTGCGGGTTGGGTTCCAGGGTCAGCGATTGGCCCTTTTGCCAGGCGGCGAGGCGGTAGGCGCCCGAGCCTGCGGTGTGGCCGGCCAGCCAGGCGTTCGGGTCCTTTTCGTGGGTGGCTACGGCAGGGTTTACCACGCTGGCGCCGTTGTGAGCTAACGCGAAGAGGAACGGTGCGAAGGGTTTTTTGAGGGTGAAGCGCACGGTGTGCGGGTCCACCGCCTCGACGGTCATGTCCTCCGGGAAAATGCTCGACGGGCCCTGCTTGAGCTTCATCAGCCGCTCAACCGAGAACTTCACCGCCGCAGCGTTCACCTCGGCACCGTCATCGAAGTGGTTACCGGGCTTGAGGGTGAAGGTCCACACCAGGTTATCCGCCGAGGCCGACCAGCTGGCGGCGAGGTCGCCTTCCACCTCCGTGCTGCCTATGCCGTTCTCCACCTTGTAGCGCATCAGGCGTTGGTAGGCGGGGTAGGTCACCGTCCAGTCGTTGTTGTCGAACGTCACCCCGGGGTCCAGCGTCTGCGGGTCGGCGGGCTTGCCGATCATCAGGGTGTCGGCGGCCACGGCAGCGTTGGCCGGTTGCCAGGCGCCAAGCCCCAGCGCCGCGCCAAGCAACGCCATGCCACAGGTTGAAAACAGCGATTTACGCGAAAGGTGAGACATGCCGGTTCCTCGATTTTTGGTGGTTTTCTGGGTATTTCGGCAGCTTTCAGCGAACGGGTACGAGCAGGTGGGTGCCGGGGTTCATTTGCCTCGGTCACGGGCGGGTCAGGCCAGAAGGGCAGCCAGTGCGGCCTCGCTCAGGTGGTGATAGTCAATGAGCGGGTAGCGCTCCGCAGCGGGTAATTCGAAATGCCACCACTCACTGGCTATGGGAGCGAACCCCGCCCCCATCATGATCCCCAGCAACAGCAAGCGGTTGCGCTGAACGGCAACAGGAAGGTGCGGGTTGAACGGGTGCGACAGCTCGCGCATGTCGTCGAACCCGGTGCCCATCTCTAGCGCCACGCCGTGTTCATCGAGCAGGGTGACATCCACGGCTACGCCACGGCTGTGGTGCGAGCCCAACGCAGGGTCGCGCACATATTCCCCGTCAGGGAAGGCACGCCACAGCAGTTGCTGGGCATAGGGGGGGCGGTAGGCATCCAGCACCTGCAGCCGGTAGCCTGCCAGCTGTGCCAGTTCGCTGGCCCTGGCCAGGCTGGCGGCGGCGTCCCGGTGCAGCAGGCACTCGGGCGCCTGATAAATGACCCGGCCTGCCAGGTTGTCGGCCGTGGCGTAGACGAGGTTGATGCTCACCCCGTAGCGTTCGGCGTCGATGGGAACAAGATCAGGATGGACCACAAAAGCCTCGTTTCTCGTCAGGAAAGTAAGTACGGGGCCGTTCATTCGAACTGGCCAAAGCGTTGCTGCAGGTGGCGGTTGCGCGCCAGCCGATCGTCCAGGGCGCCCCCATAACGTTCCGCCACCGCCGACACCAGCAGGTTGAGCAGCGCCGCCAGTGGGGCCAACGAGTCCCAGAACTGGCCAACGTCGAGTTTGAGTTGCAGCAGGTCGGCGGGAAAGTCCCGGGCCCAGGGGCAGTGGTAATCGGTAATCAAGGCAAAGGGAATACGGGCCTCGCTGGCTGCCTCGCAGAGCGTGCGGGTTACGCTGGAATACGCGCGAAAGTCCGCCAGCACGATATAGGCGCGCTCGAAGCCGGCGTTGAGCAT
The DNA here is from genome assembly GCF_058145875.1 of Pseudomonas sp. 3MAES_34.3B. NCBI lineage: Bacteria > Pseudomonadati > Pseudomonadota > Gammaproteobacteria > Pseudomonadales > Pseudomonadaceae > Pseudomonas > Pseudomonas sp. 3MAES_34.3B. Next base: position 2,049,913 of record NZ_CM176960.1, read on the forward strand.
GTCGGCATAAGTGCCCGACAAGCCATCCACATAGAACGCCCGGGGGCGGATGTATTCGAGCAGGCTGTGGAAGCTGCCCATCACCCCACGCGTGGTCTGGATACCGGCGATGAACACTGCATCGGCGCTGTGCAACTGCTGCACGGCGCTGGCGAAGGCGGGGCCACGGGCGAGGGCATACACCGCTTCCAGCGCAGCCTTTTCCAAGGCCAGCGAGCGGTCGAGCGCGTCCTCCTGGCCCTGTTGCTGGCGGAAGGCACCCAAACGGTCGCCCAGGCGCCAATCACCGCCGCCTTCGCGCAGGCTGTGCTTTACGTCATCGAGGTTGCGATAGCCCAGGGAACGCAGCACACGCCCGACCGAAATCCCGGTGGTGCCGGCTTGCTGGGCGATGCTGTCGGCGGTCTCGAAGGGCAGCTTTTCTGCATTGGCAAGCAGGTAGCCCGCCACGCGCTTTCCAGTAGGGGTGAGCTCGGCGAATGAGGCTTCCAACGTCTCGAAAAAGCTGGCGTGGGTCACGGTCATGTCCCGGTTTGGTTATCGAGATCACATTCCTTGCAGCAATGTTTTGAAACTAACATCGCCCAGCCGCGTGGAACAAGCTAACCCGGGCTGGGATGTCGCGGCTGCGTTCAGGGTGTCGTTTTTGTCGTAACTCACTATGCCTCGGCGTGCCTGTTTAAGGCCGAGGCGCAAATAAAGATTGAATAATCACATAAAGTGTTATTTAAATAACACAAATTAGAACGGCCCCGGGCACCTGCCGGGGCGTGTGAGGCCTCATAACAATGAAAAAAATCGCAGTCATCGGCAGCAACATGGTCGATCTGGTGACCTACATCGACCGTATGCCTGCCCAGGGCGAGACGCTGGAAGCGCCGCGTTTCGCCATGGGGTGTGGAGGCAAGGGCGCCAACCAGGCGGCGGCCTCGGCGTTGTTGGGCGGCAGCGTGCTGATGGTCACCAAGGTGGGTGACGATGCCTTCGCTGATACCACCCTGGCCAATTTTCAGCGCCTGGGCATCGATACGCGTTTTGTGGAACGTGTGCCTGGGGTGTCCAGTGGGGTTGCGCCCATCTTCGTTCAGGACAACGCCCACAACAGCATTCTGATCGTCAAAGGCGCCAACGCTCATCTGAGCCCCGCCGACATCGACCGTGCCGAGCCTGCGTTGCGCGAGTGCGTGTTGATCGTGCTGCAGCTGGAAATCGAACTGGCCAGCGTTTATCACGCCATCGATGTTGGTCATCGCCTGGGGATCCCCGTGCTGCTGAACCCCGCGCCCGCGGTGGCAGGGCTAAGCCCGGAGCACCTGGCCAAGCTGGATTTCCTCGTACCTAACGAAAGTGAACTGGCGTTGCTCAGCGGGCAAACGGTCGACAGCCCGGAGGCTGCATCGCGCGCCGCTCGCACGCTGATGGCCAACGGCGTACGGCACGTGATCGTAACCCTGGGTGAACACGGCGCGCTTTATGTCGGCGAAGAAGGCGAGTGGCGAGTGCAAGGCCATTGCGTCGACGCACGCGATACGTCCGGTGCCGGGGACGCCTTTATCGGTTGCTTTGCCCACCATTGGAGCCGCGACGGTGATATCCGCAAGGCAATGACCCAAGCGGTGGCGTATTCAGCCTGTTCCGTTACCGGTCTGGGCACCCAGTCTTCCTACCCTGACGCAGAACGTTTCGCGCGTTTCGCCGCTGCGCTTGGCGCCTGAGCCGAACCGTCTTTCCAACCCACGTGCTACTTCGCGGAGAACAATAATGAACAAGCCTGCGTTGCAACCTTCACCGGACGGGTTCTACCTGAACCGTACACCCTGGTTCGCCTTCTTTCTGCTGTGCTGCATCTTCGCCCTCTGGGCGGCAGCGGCCAGCATGAACGACGTGCTGATCGCCCACTTCAAGAAAGCGTTTCTGCTCAGCGATTTCCAGACCGCGTTCGTACAGTCGGCGTTCTACCTGGGCTACTTCTTCGTTGCCATACCCGCAGCCCTGGTGGTACGCAGGTTCAGCTACAAAACCACCATCCTGGTAGGCCTGGTGCTGTACATGCTCGGCTGTTCGCTGTTCTTCCCCGCGGCGTCCATGGCCAAGTACGGCATGTTCTTGCTGGCGCTGTTCGTGATCGCTGCAGGGCTGTCGTTTCTGGAAACCGCGAGCAATACCTACTCCACGTTGATGGGGCCACGCGATTCGGGCACTCGCCGCCTGAACATCTCCCAGACGTTCCACCCGTTCGGCGCCATGGCCGGCGTATACGTGGGCAGCTTCGTGATGTTCAAGGACACCGACGCCACGCGTGAACAGCTCGCGCAGATGTCGGCTGTTGATGCCGCCGCACAGCAACTGCAGATGATCCAGTCCACGCTGCTGCCGTACCAGTGGATGATCGCCGTGTTGGCCTTGATGTTCGTGCTGATCGCAATCACCCGTTTCCCGGCCTGCAAAGGCAACCGCAGCCACACCGCCGACAAGCGCACAACCGGTGCCGGCAAGGCCACTATCGGGCAAAGCCTGGCACGGCTGCGGCGCAATCCGCGTTTCTGCTTCGGGGTGCTCGCCCAGTTCCTGTATGTAGGCGCCCAAGTGGGTGTATGGAGTTTCACCATTCGCCTGGCCATGCAAATGGGCGGTATGAACGAGCGAAGCGCGTCGTGGTTCCTGCTCACCACCTTCGCCGCGTACTTCGTGGGCAAGATGATTGCCAACCTGCTGATGCGCAAAATGCACCCGGCCAGGGTGCTGGCCATCTACGGCGTGCTGTGCATCGTGCTGCTGGCCTACACCATCCTGGTGCCGAACATCACAGCGGTGTACGCCGCGGTGGGTGTGAGCATCTTCCTGGGGCCGTGCTGGCCGACCATCTATGGCCTGACCATCGATGGCCTGGGTGAAGACACCGGGGTGGGCGGGTCGCTGCTGGTCATGAGCATCGTCGGTGGGGGTGTGATCCCTATCTTCCAGGGCCTGTTGAGCGATGCCAATGGAGGCAACATGCAGATTGCCTACAGCGTGCCGCTACTGTGCTTCGTGGTCATCGTGGCCTATGCCATGCGTTGCCTGCGCCAGCCCCAGGTTCAGGTCGCCAGCACGGCGACGGCGGTGGCTCAATGAGCCGCCTCGCGCTGCGCCTGCCGCTGTATCAACACACCTGGGGCGACGCCGCCCGGCCGGTGTTGGAAGCCGAGGGTTTCAGCGCCCACGCCTGGACTTACCCCAGTGGCGTAAAGGCGTTGTCGCTGGAAAACGCTCGGGGCCGCCTGGTGGTATTGCCTTGGCAGGGCCAGATGATCTGGGCCGCCGAGTTCGACGGCTATAACTTGACCATGCGCAACCTGTTCGAACAGCCCCGGCCCACGGCCACCATCCTGGGCACCTATGGGTGTTTCATGTTCCATGCCGGGCTGCTGCGCAATGGCTGCCCCACGCCTGAGGACGATCATCCGCTGCATGGCGAAATGCCCTGCGCGCCTATGGACCGTGCCTGGCTGGAAGTCGGTGAAGACGGGCAGGGCGCTTACCTGCGGCTCACCGGTGATTACGAGTATGTGCAGGGGTTCGGTGATCGCTACCGTGCCAGCCCCAGCGTCACGTTGCGGCCCGACAGCGGGTTGTTCGAGATCGGCATGCAGGTCCTCAACCGCGCCGGCAAACCGATGGACCTCATGTACATGGCCCATATGAACTATGCCTACGTGGCGGGTGGGCGATTCAGTCAGCCCCGTGGTTATCAGGGCCAACGCATGCGCGCCAGCGTGCCGGCCCATGTACGGCCCACCGCGGACTGGACGGCGTACATGGCCACGCTTACCGAAGACCCTTCACGGCTGCACATGCTCGATTCCCCCGGCGTGTACGACCCGGAGATCGTCAGCTTCTTCGACGGCGTAGGCACCGACGAGCAGGGGCAGGCGCATTTCTTCCTGGAGCACCCCGACGGCGCGGCCTTTTATACCCGCTACAGCCCTGAGCAGTTCAGCCATGCGGCGCGCTGGGTGTTGCACAACGCCGACCAGCAGGTGGCGGCGTTCATCCTGCCGGCCACCTGTGAGCCTGAGGGATACCTGGCCGAGCGGGGCAAGGGAAATGTGCGCAGCCTGGCACCGGGCGAATTGGCCAGCTTCAGCCTGCTCACCGGCTACCTCAGCCCCAGTGAGCGGCAGGCCTTGCAGCCCTGAGCAGTCAGATCACCAACTGCGCGCCGGTGGCCTGGATGGCGTCGCGGTAGGCGCGGGGGATCTTCTTGTCGCTGACTACGCAGTGGAAGTCGCTCAGCGCGCCAAAATGCGCGGTACGCACTGCATCGAACTTGGAGTGGTCGGCCAGCAGCATCGACTGCCGGGCCTGCCGCATCACCTGCTGCTTGACTGCCACTTCATGCAGGTTGAAGCAGGTCACGCCCAGGTCGAGGCTTACGCCAGCTGCCGAGACAAAGGCCCAGCTCAGCCGAAGCTCGTCAAGGATGCTGGCCTCGGCCGTGCTTTCGAACACCTGGTTTTCGCGGTGAAGGGTGCCGCCGCACAGAACGATGTTGCACTTGGGCTTTTGCTGGAGCTTGAGCAACACATTGAGAGAGTTGCATACCGCTGTAAAGGGAAGGTCATCGGCGATGAAGTCAATCACGAAAGGCACTGTAGTGCCGCAGTCGAAGAAGACGGTATCCCCGGGCTGAATGAACTGGGCCGCGAGTTTGCCGATCCGCCGCTTTTCTTCCACATGGCGGGTGCCTTGTTCGGTTACCCGGTAGTCGCCGGGCTCGGGGTCGTCATGCGCCCGCGTGATATAGCCGCCGAGCAGGCGCAGTTGATCGGGATGACGGCCGAGGTCCCGCCGCAGGGTCATTTCCGACACCTCGAGCAGGGCCGCCATTTCGCGCAGGTGAATGGCTTTCTGATCTTGCAGGGCCTGCTGGATCAGCTTGATCCGGTCAGCTTTTTTAACGTCCATCGAGCATTCCAGCCATACGTCAGTTGTGTTGTAATGCTAACACTTTATGTTATTTAAATAACGCGATCCGCATCGCCCAGAAACAGGAATCCGTGATGACCCAGCGCTCTTCCGCAACATTGGCCAAGATGATCGACCACACCTTGCTGGCAGCCGATGCCAGCCGTGCGCAGATTGCCACACTTTGCGACGAAGCCCGAACCCATGGCTTCTATTCGGTGTGCGTGAACTCGGGCAACGTGCCTTACGCCGCGCAATGCCTGGAAACCGCCGATGTGAAAGTATGCGCCGTGGTGGGCTTCCCGTTGGGCGCTACGTTGACCGCCAGCAAAGCGTACGAAGCGGCCCAGGCGATTGCCGCGGGCGCAGGCGAGATCGACATGGTGCTTAACATCGCTTGGCTCAAGGACGGGTTGTTTGACGCGGTGCGCGACGATATCGCCGCAGTGCGTGATGCCTGTGGGGATGTTCCGCTGAAAGTCATCCTGGAAACCTGCCTGCTGGACGAAGCGCAAAAGGTGCGTGCGTGCGAGATTTGCCGTGACCTGGGCGTAGCCTTCGTAAAAACGTCTACAGGCTTTAGCCGCAGTGGCGCCACGCTGGAAGACGTAGCCCTGATGCGCAGGGTCGTAGGCCCCGACATTGGGGTGAAGGCCTCGGGCGGCGTTCGTGATGCAGCAACGGCGCTGGCGATGATCGAGGCGGGTGCGACCCGCTTGGGCACAAGCTCCGGTATTGCGATCGTGACCGGTGGAACAGGCCACAGCAGCTACTGATACCGTTCCTCCTAGGGGGGAGGGTGTGCAATTCGATCAATGACTTGTCATTTCAGGTCATTGAGCCCCAGCCCTGTGGTCTTTACTGTCGCATCATTGCCGTAGGCGCCGTGTTGAGCTGCCGCGGTTCCCTGATGCTGGAGTAAACCATGACCACCCAACCCTATCCGCACCTGCTCGCCCCACTGGACCTGGGCTTTACCTCCCTGCGTAACCGTACCCTGATGGGCTCCATGCACACGGGCCTTGAAGAAGTGGCGGGGGGCTTCGAGCGGATGGCGGCCTACTTTGCCGAGCGCGCCCGCGGCGGTGTCGGGCTGATGGTCACCGGTGGTATCGCGCCCAACCCTGAGGGCGGCGTATACAAGGGCGCCGCCAAGCTGAGCACGCCCGAAGAAGCCGAGCGCCACCGTATAGTGACCGAGGCGGTGCATGCCGAAGGCGGTAAGATCTGCCTGCAGATTCTCCATGCCGGCCGCTATGCCTACAGCCCCAGCCTCGTAGCGCCCAGCGCTATCCAGGCGCCGATCAACCCGTTCAAGCCGCACGAGTTGGACGAAGCGGGTATCGAAAAGCAGATCGCCGACTTTGTGAACTGTGCCCGGCTGGCGCAGCAGGCCGGTTACGACGGCGTCGAAATCATGGGCTCCGAAGGCTACTTCATCAATCAGTTCCTGGTGGCCTGGACCAACCACCGCACCGACCGCTGGGGCGGCAGCTACGAGAACCGCATGCGCCTGGCGGTAGACATCGTGCGCCGGGTTCGCGAAGCCGTTGGCGAGCGGTTCATCATCATCTTCCGGCTGTCCATGCTAGACCTGATCGAAGGCGGCAGCGACTGGAGCGAAGTGGTGCAGCTGGCCAAGGCCGTAGAGGCGGCCGGCGCCACACTGATCAACACCGGCATCGGCTGGCACGAGGCGCGTATCCCCACCATTGCCACCAAGGTGCCGCGCGCGGCCTTCGCCCGGGTCACCGCCAAGCTGCGCGGCGCGGTGAAGGTGCCACTGATCACCACCAACCGCATCAATACGCCTGAGGTGGCCGAGCAGATCCTGGCCGAAGGCAATGCAGACATGGTCTCGATGGCGCGGCCGTTTTTGGCCGACCCGGCCTTTGTCGCCAAGGCGGCCGAGGGCAAGGCGGATGAAATCAACACCTGCATCGCCTGCAACCAAGCCTGCCTGGACCACACCTTCGCAGGCAAGCTCACCAGCTGCCTGGTAAACCCGCGCGCGTGCCATGAAACCGAGCTGCTCTACCTGCCCACCCAAACCCAGCGCCGCGTGGCAGTCGTCGGCGCCGGCCCGGCAGGCCTGGCGGCGGCGACCGTTGCGGCCGAGCGCGGCCATGCGGTGACCTTGTTCGACAGCGCCAGCGAGATCGGCGGTCAGTTCAACGTGGCCAAGCGCATTCCGGGCAAGGAAGAATTCAACGAAACCCTGCGTTATTTCGGCCGCAAGCTAGCCACCACCGGCGTAAATGTTCGGCTGGGCCAGCGGGTGGGCGTGGCTGAGCTGGTGGAAGGCGGCTTCGATGAAGTGATCCTGGCGACGGGCATCGTGCCGCGTATCCCGCCGATTGCCGGTATCGATCATCCCATGGTGCTCACGTACCTGGACGTGCTGCTGGGGCGCCGCTCCGTGGGCGAGCGGGTCGCGGTCATCGGTGCGGGCGGTATCGGCTTCGATGTGAGCGAATTCCTGGTGCACCAAGGTACGGTAAGCAGCCTGAACCCGGACGCGTTCTGGCGCGAATGGGGCATTGACCCGGCGTTGGAAGCCCGTGGTGGTGTGGCTGGGGTTCGCGGGGAAGTAAGCCCGCCGGCGCGCCAAGTGTGGTTGCTACAGCGCAAGGCTACCAAGGTGGGCGATGGCCTGGGCAAGACTACGGGCTGGATTCACCGCGCGGGCCTCAAAAGCAAGCGGGTGCAGATGCTCAATTCGGTGGAATACCTGAAAGTGGACGATCAGGGCCTGCACATCCGCGTTGGGGATGGCGAGCCGCAGCTGCTCCCGGTGGATAATGTGGTGGTGTGCGCCGGGCAGGACCCGCTGCGCGAACTGGAGCAAGGATTGCGCGACGCCGGCGTGGCCGTGCACCTGATCGGTGGCGCTGACGTGGCCACCGAACTGGACGCCAAGCGCGCCATCAACCAAGGTTCGCGCCTCGCGGCTGCCTTGTAATGCTTGAAGGCGTTGCGCCGCCACTTCAGCCGCTGCGCCTGCCGTGGCTGGACGCGGCCGGGGTAGAGGTGGCGGTGCTGCGCCTGGACCTCGTCGATCCACTGGTCAGTGGCAACAAGTGGTTCAAGCTGCGCCCCTGGCTGGAGCTTGCGCGGCAGCAAGGCGCGCCAGGGTTGATCAGCCTGGGCGGGCCTTGGTCCAATCACCTGCATGCATTGGCTGCGGCAGGCTATCGCGAAGGGCTTGTAACCGTAGGCCTGTTGCGCGGTGAGCCACAGCGAACCGCAACCACCGAGGACCTCCAGGCCATGGGCATGGCCGTGCATTGGCTGGGCTACGGTGGGTATCGAGCGCGTCATCAGCCTGATTTCTGGGCGCCGTGGTTGGCCCAATACCCCGGCTTTCTCGCTATACCCGAAGGCGGTGCCTGCGAGCGGGGCATGCACGGGTGCATGGCGTTGCTCGATCTGGTTGAACCCGGGTTGGCTGCGCTGGGCTGGAACAGCTTCGATGCCTGGTGGCTCGCAGCGGGCACCGGTACCACGGCGGCAGGTCTGGCCTGCGCGGAGGCGGGCCATCGGCTGGTGCATTGCGCGCTGGCGGTACCTCCTGGCCATGGCGCCGAGGCCAACGTCAGCACGCTGGTCCCTGAAGCCAAGGTTCAGTGGCATGACGCCAGCCGCGGTGGGTTTGGCAAGGTCGATGCCGAGCTGATCGGCTTCCTCAAGGCAACCGAAGCCCACACCGGCGTGCCGCTCGAGCCCCTCTATACCGCCAAGGCGCTGCTGGCCCTGCAGGCGTACGTACTCGCGGGCGACGTGGCACGCGGCACTCGCCTGGTATTCGTGCACACCGGTGGCCTTCAAGGGCGCCGCGGTTTCCCTTCGCTCTGATCTGAATCCCCTTGCCTGGCAACCCGCTCGCGCGGTGGCGATTTGTTCGGCTAATCCCACAATATGGGATGTACATTTACATATTGAGATATCTCGTGGAACGGCGTTATAGTCAGGCCCTCTAACCGCTCACACAACAACAACAGGTGAGGCGATGCAGGCACGACTGATCGGGCTGGACTGGGGCACTTCTTCATTGCGGGCCTACCGCCTTGGCGATAATGGCCAGGTACTGGAAACGCGCGAACTGGCGCTGGGGATCATGCAGGTAGCGGAGCAGCGCTTCGACCAGGCGCTGGATGAGGCCTGTGGCGACTGGCGGGCCGACGAGCCTGGCCTGCCGCTGATTGCCTGCGGCATGATCGGTAGCGCCCAGGGCTGGCGTGAAGCGCCTTATTGCCCTGCACCGGCGGGCGCGGCCGAGGTTGCGCGCAGCCTGCTCAGTGTGCCGCTCACTGACGGCCACACCTTGCATATCATCCCGGGCGTGCTGCAGAACGGCCGCCTGCCCAACGTGATGCGCGGCGAGGAAACCCAGGTGTTCGGCCTGCTCGATAGCCTTGATACGCACTCTTGGACCCAACCCTTGCTGATTGGCCTGCCCGGCACCCACAGCAAGTGGGTGCGAAGCGAGGAAGGCTGCATCCGCCACTTCGACACTTTCATGACCGGCGAGATCTATGCTGCCGTGTGCGCGCACACCATCCTTGGCCGCACCCAGCAACGCCCGGAGAGCTTCCGTGCCGAAGCGTTCGACCGTGGCGTAGCGGTAGCCTTGAGCGGCGACGGTGCGCTGGGCCCTCTGGCTACGTTGTTCAGCGCCCGTACGCTAAGCCTCACTGGCGCCTTGGCACCTACTGACCAACCCGACTACGTCTCTGGCCTGATGATCGGCCATGAAATCGCCAGCCTTACCGCCACCTCTGCCTCCGGCCAAGGCGCGCCTCGCATTGTACTGATAGGCAATGGCCCGCTGTGCCAGCGCTACGAGCGTGCGTTGAGCGCCGCTGGCCTGGCTGATGTGCATACCGCCGCCCAGGCCACCGAGCGTGGCTTGTGGTTGCTGGCCGTGGCGGCTGGCCTGGTTCATCCCTGACCTTAAGGAGCTTTCCATGTTGCTCAAAGATGCCATGGCCGCCAGCGGCCTGATTGCGATCCTGCGGGGCGTGCGGCCTGAAGAGGTGCTGGAGATCGGCCAGCAACTCTATGCCAGCGGCTTGCGGGTGATCGAGGTGCCACTCAATTCCCCCGACCCCCTGCGCAGCATTCGCACGCTGCGCGATGGCTTGCCGGCCGATTGCCTGATTGGCGCTGGCACGGTGCTTACCGAGCGTAACGTGCTCGAAGTAAAGGACGCAGGCGGCGAGCTGATCGTGATGCCTCACAGCGATGTCAAGGTGCTTCGCGCCGCCAAGGCCGCCGGGCTGCAACTGGCGCCCGGCGTGGTCACGCCCACCGAGGCGTTTGCCGCGCTGGAGGAGGGTGCCGACGCGCTCAAGCTGTTCCCCGCCGAAGCCCTTACGCCTGCGGTTGTGAAAGCGCTGCTGGCGGTGCTGCCCAAGGGCACGCCGCTGGTGCCGGTCGGCGGCATCACGCCTACCAATATGGGGCCGTTCCTGGACGCCGGGGTTGCCGGTTTCGGGTTGGGCTCGGGGCTGTTCAAGCCTGGCCTGAGCGCCGCGCAAGTGCGCGCACGGGCCGATGCCTACATGCAGGGCTGGCAGCAGGCCCGCTGAACCGGGCCGTATTCAACTTCCATCGACAAAAGAGACAAGCGATGAAAATTACCCGTTTGAGCACCTTTATCGTTCCGCCGCGGTGGTGCTTCCTGAAGATCGAAACCGATGAAGGCATTTGTGGCTGGGGCGAGCCGGTCGTCGAAGGCCGTGCCCATACCGTGGCCGCGGCCGTGGAGGAGCTGGCCGACTATCTGATCGGCAAGGACCCGCGCAACATCGAAGACCACTGGCAAGTGCTTTATCGCGGTGGCTTCTACCGGGGCGGCGCGATTCACATGAGCGCCCTGGCCGGTATCGACCAGGCCCTGTGGGACATCAAGGGCAAGGCACTTGGCGTGTCGGTCAGTGACCTGCTGGGTGGCCAGGTGCGCGAGCGCATTCGCGTGTATTCGTGGATCGGTGGCGATCGCCCGGCCGAAACCGCCAAGGCGGCGAAAGAAGCGGTGGAGCGCGGCTTTACCGCAGTGAAGATGAACGGCACCGAGGAAATGCAGTTCGTGGACAGCTTCGACAAGGTCGATCGCTGCCTGGCCAGCGTGGCCGCGGTGCGTGACGCGGTAGGGCCGAACGTGGGTATCGGCGTGGACTTCCACGGCCGGGTGCACAAGCCCATGGCCAAGGTACTGATGAAAGAGCTGGACCCGTACAAGCTGATGTTTATCGAAGAGCCTGTACTGAGCGAAAACTACGAAGCGCTCAAGGAACTGGCACCGCTCACCAGCACGCCGATTGCCCTGGGCGAGCGATTGTTCTCGCGCTGGGACTTCAAACGCGTGCTCAGCGAGGGCTATGTGGACATCATCCAGCCGGACGCTTCCCACGCCGGCGGCATTACCGAAACCCGCAAGATCGCCGCCATGGCCGAAGCCTATGACGTGGCGCTGGCGCTGCATTGCCCCTTGGGCCCGATCGCGCTGGCGGCGTGCCTGCAACTGGACGCGGCCTGCTACAACGCTTTCATCCAGGAGCAAAGCCTGGGCATCCATTACAACGAAAGCAACGACCTGCTCGACTACATCCGCCAGCCGGAGGTATTCGATTACGACAACGGCTACGTGAAAATCCCGAACGGCCCGGGCCTGGGGATCGAGATCAACGAAGAGTACGTGCGTGAGCGCGCCGCCATCGGCCACCGCTGGCGCAACCCGATCTGGCGACACGCCGACGGCAGCTTCGCCGAGTGGTAACAGGCGCGGCGCCGAGCGCGCCGTGACCGATCAGGGACATAAAGACAAGAGACCCGACCCATGCAAACCCACACCGCAACCCCGGCCGCGGCGCGCACGGCGCTGGCTACGCCAAGCCGTAAACGGTTTTTCATCATGGTGCTGCTGTTTATCACCGTGGTGATCAATTACCTGGACCGCTCCAACCTCTCGATCGCTGCCCCCGCCCTTACCACCGAGCTGGGGTTGGACCCGGCCCACGTAGGGTTGGTGTTCTCGGCGTTCGGCTGGACCTATGCCGCCATGCAAATCCCCGGCGGCTGGCTGGTCGACCGGGTGCCGCCGCGTATTCTGTACAGCGTGGCGCTGGTGCTGTGGTCGGTGGCCACGGTGGCGCTGGGGTTCGTGGGCAGCTTTGTGGCGCTGTTCGTGCTGCGCATGGCCGTGGGTGCGCTGGAAGCACCGGCGTACCCGATCAACAGCCGGGTGGTCACCACCTGGTTCCCGGAGCGCGAGCGAGCGACCGCCATCGGCTTCTATACCTCGGGGCAATTTGTGGGGCTGGCGTTTCTTACCCCCGTGTTGGCCTGGCTGCAACAGGCGTATGGCTGGCACATGGTGTTCGTGATCACCGGCCTGGTGGGGGTGGTGTGGGCCGCGGTGTGGTATGCGCTGTACCGCGAGCCGCGTGCATTTCGTGGTGCCAACGAGGCCGAGATTGCGTTGATCCAGGAAGGCGGCGGGCTGGTGGACATCGCCCGCAAGCCCAAAGCCAAAGGCATCGACCTTAACGACCTTAAAATCGTGCTCACCCAGCGCAAGCTGTGGGGCATCTACATCGGGCAGTTCTGCCTCAATTCCACGCTGTGGTTCTTCCTCACCTGGTTCCCGACTTACCTGGTGAAGTACCGCGGGATGGACTTCATCAAGTCGGGGCTGCTGGCGTCCTTGCCGTTTCTGGCCGCCTTCGTGGGGGTACTATGTTCCGGCCTGTTCTCCGACTGGCTGATCCGCCGCGGTGCCAGCGTGGGCCTGGCGCGCAAGTTGCCGATCATCGGTGGGCTGCTGATTTCCACCAGCATCATCGGTGCCAACTGGTTCGATTCCACGCCGTTGGTAATTGGTTGCCTGGCCCTGGCGTTCTTCGGCAACGGGTTAGCCTCCATCACCTGGTCGCTGGTGTCCACGCTGGCGCCGGCGCGGCTGCTCGGGCTTACCGGCGGCACGTTCAACTTCATCGGTAACCTGTCCGCCATCGTCACCCCTATTGTCATCGGGTTCCTCGCCACGGGTGACTCCTTTGCCCCGGCTATCACCTATGTTGCCGGTACCGCGCTGGTCGGTGCGCTGTGCTATGTGGTGCTGGTGGGTAAGGTAGAGCGGATCGAGATCGGCGACAGGTGACGGAGGAAGACCAGAGCCGGATAATGCTCACCGTTTTTCTGATAACCAGGGTGACTGACGATGCCAACTGACACGCCGAGCGCCGCCCCCGCAGGTACTCAAACATTGTTGCGCGGTCTGGCGGTGATACAGGCGGTGGCTGCCGGTGCCCGGGACCTCAAGGGTATTGCCGCGCATTTGGGCACCACCCGTAGCACCACTCACCGGCTGGTGAGCGCGCTGGTGGAAGAGCGTTACTTGCGTCTCACGGCCAACAATGGCTACCGCCTTGGCCCCCGGTTGATCGAGCTGGGCTTCCAGGCCCGCGATGAATTGCCCTTGGCCGTGCTGGCGGCACCCTTGCTGGACGAATTGTCCGCCAGCACCGGTGACACCGTGCACCTGGCCGTGCGCGATGGCGACCAAGTGCTGTACCTGCACAAGAACCCTGGGCGCAACGGCCCTGAAATGCGCTCCCGGGTGGGCCAGCGCATGCCGTTGACCCGCACCGGCATCGGCAAGGCGCTGTTGCTGGACAGCCCCGAAAACGAGTGGCGGCGGTTGTTTGATAATCAGCCCCCGGCAGCCGCGGTATGGGCTGACCGCGAAGAACCTGGCTGGGAAGCCTTCCACGCCCGGATGCTGGCTTATGTCAACGGCCACTACGCGTTCGATCTGGAAGACAACGAGCCGTCGATCCGCTGCGTGGCCGCGCCGGTGCGTGACGCCAGCCGGCAGATCGTGGCCGCAATCAGCGTGGCCAGCACAGTGCCTTACATGTCGCTGGAGCGCATGGAGTCGCTTACCCCAACAGTAAAAGCCACGGCCTTGGCCTTGAGCCGCGAACTGGGCGGCTGAACCAAGCGGCGCGGCCGGCAGTCACACCAGCAAAATGCCCGAAAAGAAGGCCCCTCATGGAACGACGCTGGCTGCTTTTTCTTGTGCTGTGCGGGGTGGCCGCAGGCGCCCGGGCAGAAGACCCACTACGGTTGCAGCAGCTGGAGCGCTGCGGTGACCTGCTCGACACCCGGCGCCAGGTGTTTTGCCTCAAGGCCAGCGGCCTGGCCAGCGGCCCGGTACAGGCTTGGCTAAATGGCGTAGCGAAACCCAGCGAGCGCGACGGCGACCGCTTGCGCATCACCTTCGATACCGGCAAAGACACCAGTGGCCCGTTGCGCCTCGAGCAGGATGGGCGCAGCAGCAACAGCGTGTGGCTGAGCATGGCCGGCAATCACGTGGTGGCGGCCAAGCCCAACGAAATGGCCACCAATCCCGAGGGGTTGAGTACTTACCTCAACCTGGTCAGCGTGATCATCGAGGAGCGTTATAACGGCCTCGATCAGGTTCGGCTGCTGTCTCAAAAGTATGGCGCTTCTATCGTTGGCGCCATTCCCGCACTCAATACCTGGCAGCTGCGCCTTCCGGTGAAAAACCTTACGGAACGCGATGCATTGATCCTCCGGCTTGGTCATGAGGTCAGCGTGGACGGGGTGGTGATCGAGGAGTCCTCGGCCGAGGAAGCAGAGCGGGAAGTGCCTGCGAGCAAGGAGGCCCATGACGAATGGGCGGCCAACCGCTTCGCCGACGCGGTGAACTACTACCGTCGCCGGGTGGCTGCGAGGGGTGCGCCTGTAGAAGCGGCGCCGGTGCGTATTGGAGTGATCGAACGCAATGTCGACTTCGACTCGCCGGACTTTGCCGAATACCTCGGCCCTTGCGAGCTGCCACGCACCTGCCTGTATGCCCGCGATGCGCAAAGCCCCCAAGCCCATGGCTCGACCGTGGCGGGGGTGTTGCTTGCCCATTGGCAGAAAGGTGGCAATACGGGCTTCCTTCGCGGGCTTGAGGGGGTGAGCAAGGGTTTCGAAGTGATTGTGGAACGCGATTCGGATGCCGGCATCACTGCCAATGTTGCCGCGTCTGTGAACCTGGTAGAAGACGGCGCGCGCATTCTTAACTGGAGCTGGGGGCTCCACCGGATCGGCGCGCAAAAGGTGCAAGGTGGCGACATCGACACCCAGGTTCGCTCGGGCGTAGCGATGGCGGGTTACGAGGAGCTGCTCGAAGAGTTCTTCCGCTGGCTGAAAGCCAAACACCCGGATGTGGTGGTGATCAACTCGGCGGGCAATGGCGCGTCCTTCGCAGGCCAGGATGAATACCGGCTGCCGTCGTCTTTCGTGACCGATCAGTTGCTGGTAGTAGGCGGGCATGAACGCAGCGAGCAGCCTGACCTGCCAGTGACCAGCCCCGATTATGCCGTGCGCCGGGCATCGTCCAACCTGGACCTGCGCGTGGATATCTCCGCCGCCGCCTGTACCCATGGGGTAGACCCAGGCGCGGACGGGGAGGGTAGCGTGCACTGCGGCACTTCCTTCGCCACGCCGATGGTCACCGGCATCGCGGCGGCCATGCTGTCGATCAACCCACGCCTCACCCCGGCGCAGCTGCGCATCCTGCTTCGGCGCAGCTCGCTGCCAATCGGCGGGGATGATGATTTCGAGCCTGCAGACGGTGAGGACCTCACCGCGCCGATCATCCCCTCGGAGCGCAACTTCGACCTCAACCACCCCGACATCGGCCGTTCGGCGCGGCTGGACATGCAAAAGGCGCTGGACCTGACGGTGCAAAGCCTGGATCGCCGAAGGTAGCGAAGCATGTTTCCAGGTCCTCTACCCCTGTGGGAAGCGGCGGGGAGATGTCACCCGAATGGCCCGCAATGGACGTTACATATTCGGGTAGGTAGGCCCGCCCGACCCTTCAGGTGCCACCCAGGTGATGTTCTGGGCGGGGTCCTTGATGTCGCAGGTTTTGCAGTGCACGCAGTTCTGCGCGTTGATCTGGAAGCGTTTTTCGCCGTCTTCCTTGGTGATCACCTCGTACACCCCTGCCGGGCAATAACGCTGGGCCGGCTCATCGTACAGCGGCAGGTTCTTCGCGATCGGAATGCTCGGGTCCTTAAGCTTGAGGTGGCACGGCTGCTCCTCCTCATGGTTGGTACCCGAGAGGAACACCGAACTCAGTTTGTCGAAGCTCAGCTTGCCATCCGGCTTGGGGTACTCGATCCGCGTGGAGTCCGCCGCCAGCTTGAGGGTGGCGTAGTCCGGCGTCTTGTCCCGCAGGGTGAAGGGGATCTTGCCGCCGAAGATGTTCTGGTCGATGAAGTTGAACGCACCACCCTTGACCGCCCCCCACTTGTGGATCGCGGCGCCGAAGTTGCGGCTGCGGAACAGCTCGTCGTACACCCAGCTGGCCTTGAAGCTTTCGGGGTAGGCCGAGAGCACATCGCCGCCTTCGCTGTCGGCCAGCAGGCGCTCGACCGCCGCGTCGGCCGCGAGCATGCCGGACTTCATTGCCGTATGGCTGCCTTTGATCTTGGCGAAGTTCAGTGTGCCCAGGTCGCAGCCGATCAACGCGCCGCCGGGGAATACCATCTTGGGCAACGAGTTGAAACCGCCCTTGGCGATAGCGCGGGCACCATAGGACACGCGCTTGCCGCCTTCCAGGTACTGCTTGACCACCGGGTGGTGCTTGTAGCGCTGGAACTCATCGAACGGTGACAGGAACGGGTTGCTGTACGAGAGGTCCACGATCAGCCCCACCACCACCTGGTTGTTTTCCAGGTGATAAAGGAACGAGCCGCCCGGGTTGGCGTCGTCCAATGGCCAGCCAGCGGTGTGCACCACCAGGCCCTGCTCGTGGCGAGACGGGTCGATGTCCCAGATTTCCTTCAGGCCGATGGCGTAGTGCTGGGGGTCGACGTCCGCGTCCAGGTTGAAGCGCTTGATCAGCTGCTTGCCGATGTGGCCCCGGCAACCCTCGGCGAACAGCGTGTACTTGCCGCGCAACTCCATGCCGGGGGTGTACATGCCGTCCTTGGGGTGGCCTTCACGGTCCACGCCCATGTCACCGGTGAGAATGCCGCGCACCACACCTTGCTCGTCGATCAGCGCTTCCTGGGCGGCGAAGCCCGGATACACCTCTACGCCAAGGTTTTCGGCCTGCTGGGCGAGCCAGCGGCACAGGTTGCCCAGGGAGATGATGTAGTTGCCTTCGTTGTGCATCGTTTTAGGCACGAAGGCGTCGGGGATTTTCCGGGCGCGTTGAGCATCATTCAGCAGATAGATGTCGTCCCGCTTGACCGGGGTGTTGAGCGGGGCGCCCAGCTCCTGCCAGTTGGGGAACAGCTCGTTGAGTGCGCGAGGTTCGAACACCGCGCCGGAGAGAATGTGAGCACCCACTTCGGAGCCTTTCTCGACCACGCAGACGCTGATCTCCTTACCGGCTTCGGCGGCCTTCTGCTTGATACGGCAGGCAGCGGACAGGCCCGCGGGGCCAGCCCCGACGATGACCACGTCGAATTCCATGTATTCGCGTTCCACAGGTTCTCTCCTAACACAGGCGGGTACGGTTTTTTCTAATAAGGGCGGTTGGCGCGCAGGCCACGCCTGTAGCGGTGATGCGGTTGCGTCGGCACGGGGCGGTTGGGGCCCTTCTTCGCGGACGGCGCATTATATCTACACCATGCGACCGGTCCAAATCAAACGTTTGTTTGAATTCCCGACAGGCCAGTAAACTCGCTGCATGCAGCAGCGTGACCGGCCGGTTCCGCGTATTGACCGGGTATTCCTATACGGTCAAGATACGGGCGGTTTCAGGCCGGCTGTCGCTTGTGACAGCTGGTTTCGCGCCGTGTGGCGGCTTCCGGGCCCAAGGCTTCGGGGCGGGCGAACACGGCCTCGCAACCTGCTACGCTGCTGGTCGATACGCGCTCAGCGCTGTCGCCGCACGGGGGTTCGCGCGCCGTGCCATGAGCGATCGCAAGGCCCGCCCTGCGACATTTTATTCACCGGAGAGTAACGAGGAATCCATGAAGGTTCTTGTAGCTGTCAAACGAGTGGTCGATTACAACGTCAAGGTTCGCGTCAAGGCGGACAACTCCGGGGTCGATCTTGCCAACGTCAAGATGTCGATGAACCCCTTCTGCGAGATCGCCGTGGAAGAAGCGGTTCGCCTGAAGGAAAAGGGCGTGGCTACCGAGGTGGTCGTGGTCACGGTCGGGCCTGCCACTGCCCAGGAACAACTGCGCACCGCGCTGGCATTGGGCGCTGACCGCGCCGTGCTGGTAGACACCGCCGAGGAGCTGGGCTCCCTGGCCATCGCCAAGGCCCTCAAGGCCGTCGTCGACAAGGAGCAGCCACAGCTGGTGATCCTCGGCAAGCAGGCCATCGACAGCGACAACAACCAGACCGGCCAGATGCTGGCTGCGCTCACCGGTTACGCTCAGGGTACCTTTGCGTCCAAGGTCGAACTGGCCGGCGACAAGCTGAACGTCACCCGTGAAATCGACGGTGGCCTGCAGACGGTTGCGCTGAACCTGCCTGCTATCGTCACCACCGACCTGCGCCTGAACGAACCGCGCTATGCGTCGCTGCCCAACATCATGAAGGCCAAGAAGAAGCCTCTGGAAACCTTCACGCCAGAAGCGCTCGGTGTTTCCACTGCTTCCACCAACAAAACCGTGAAGGTTGAAGCGCCTGCCACGCGCAGCGCCGGTGTGAAGGTCAAGTCGGTCGCCGAACTGGTCGAAAAACTGAAGAACGAGGCGAAGGTAATCTGATGGCTATCCTGGTTATCGCTGAACACGAAAACGGCGCACTGGCTGGCGCTACCCTGAACACCGTCGCCGCGGCTCAGAAGATCGGCGGTGATGTACACCTGCTGGTGGCCGGGCAGGGCGTGAGTGCCGTGGCCGAAGCCGCCTCGAAAGTGGCTGGCGTGGCCAAGGTGCTGGTCGCCGACAACGCTGCCTATGCGCATCAGTTGCCCGAGAACGTGGCTCCGCTGATCGTGGGCCTGGCGTCCGGCTACAGCCACGTGCTGGCCCCGGCTACCACCAACGGCAAGAACTTCCTGCCGCGTGTGGCCGCTCAACTGGACGTGGATCAGATCTCCGAAATCATCTCGGTTGAAAGCGCCGACACCTTCAAGCGCCCGATCTACGCTGGCAACGCCATTGCCACCGTGCAATCGAGCGCGGCGGTGAAGGTGATCACCGTGCGTACCACCGGCTTCGACCCCGTTGCCGCCCAGGGCGGTTCGGCTGCCGTGGAAGCGGTCAGCGACGTGAAGGACGCGGGCCTGTCGGCCTTCGTTGGCGAAGAGCTGGCCAAGTCGGACCGCCCTGAGCTCACTGCCGCCAAGATCGTGGTGTCCGGTGGCCGTGGCATGCAGAACGGTGACAACTTCAAACACCTGTACGCCCTGGCCGACAAGCTCGGCGCGGCCGTGGGCGCGTCCCGCGCCGCAGTGGACGCAGGCTTCGTGCCTAACGATATGCAGGTGGGTCAAACCGGCAAGATCGTCGCTCCACAGCTGTACATCGCTGTCGGTATCTCCGGCGCGATCCAGCACCTGGCGGGCATGAAGGACTCCAAGGTGATCGTCGCGATCAACAAGGACGAAGAAGCTCCGATCTTCCAGGTCGCCGATTATGGCCTGGTCGGTGACCTGTTCGAGATCATCCCGGAATTCGAAAAGCTGGTGTGATCGCTGCGAGTCGCAGCAAACGAACCCGGGCAATCGCCCGGGTTTTTTTATATCCTCGGCCCCTCCAAAGCAGACAGGGCCTGAACCCATCATGCGAATTGCGCCGTATTGGCTGGCCTTCGTGGCTGCGCTCCCATCCCTGTGCCTGGGCGCTGGAAGCTGCGAGCGGCTGGTGGCCACCGCCAGCCCCGACGCTCCGCCCTATGCCTGGCGCGATCCGGCGGACCCACGCAAGCTGATCGGTGCGAGCGTGGACGTGCTGGCCAGCGCCGCCGCGCAGTTGGGCGTGAAAATCGACGTGCTGTATGCCGGCCGCCGCTCCCAGGCCCTGGAAGAAGTGCGCAGCGGCCGTATGGATATCCTCGCCGACGCCGTGCTGACCGAGGCCGACCTTGAGCATCTGGACTACGTTCATCCCGCATTGGCCTTCAACGATTACCAGATATGGAGCCGCCAGGGCTCGACAATCACTTACTCGACCCTTGCGGACCTGCCCGGCCACCGCGGGGTAATGTCCGCCAAGGCTCGGCCAACACCTGCGTTCGCCGCGTTCGCTGCCGAACACCTTACGCTGCAGCCTGCCGAAAACCTTACCCACACCCTTGAGTCGCTGGCGCAGGGCAAGGCGGACTACGCCATCGCCCCACGTTATGCCGGCGCGGCTGCGGTCGCTGCGCTCGGGCTGGATGGCCGCGTGGTGGCCAGCGAGGTGGCTGTGGACCGTCCGGGAATTTATCTGGCCATTGCTCAGGACTCTGCCTGCAACGATGGTTGGCTGCGCGGACAGCTGGCGAAAAAGATGACAGAATTGGCCGCCTCCGGCGGGATCCAGCCGATCCTGCAACGTAACGCCGAGCGCTGGAAACAGCAGCAGCAGGCGTTGTCCGGGGCGGTCAAACCATAGGAAACGCTGTGTGAACAAACGATTGATCATCGCCGGGGCGCTGCTGGCGCTCGCCGGCTGCGCCACCGACCCTGTACCTGATGAACAGCTGCGCCTCACCGAGCAAGCGATCGAACAGGCCCGCGCCGTTGGCGCCATGGATAACACCGCGCCGCTGGCTGATGCGCTGAAAAAGGCAGCGCAGGCCAGGGCAGACCTGGCTGACCACAACAACAAGGCAGCCCGCATGGCCCTGGAACAATCCGAGCTCGATGCACGCCTGGCGGAGGCTGACGAGCTCACCCGCAAAAGCCGCGAGCAATTGGCCCAGATGAACGCGCGCGTCCAGCGCCTGCACAAGCAACTGGGAGATGTGCAATGAGCCGGGGTCGTCACGCATGGCGCCCGATGATCGGCGCCTGGTTGGCGTTGGGCCTTGCCGGTTGCGCCAACCACGCCGCCGATGAAGCGGTGTCTCAAGCGTCAGCGCGCTTCCAGGGCGTGCGGGACAACACCGAGGTGCTGAGCCACGCGCCCAAAGATGTTATCCGTGCAGGAGAATCTCTGGCTCGGGCCGAGCGGTTGTCCGGTTACTGGGGCGCCAGCGACGACGTACGCCACTATGCCTACCTCAGCATGCGTTACACAGATATCGCCCTGGCGCACAGCGAAGCCGCGGCCAACCTTGATCAACTGCAACGCCAGGGCCTGGAGCGTGAGCGCCTGCAGCTTGCCTTGCGCGAGTCCAAGTTGCTCAGCGTGCAGCGCCAAGGCCAGTGGCTGGAAGATCAACTGCTGGCGTTGACCACCACTGATGCCGATCGCGGCCTGGTGCTCACCCTGGGCGATGTGCTGTTCGATACCGGCGAGGCCGACCTCAAGCCTTCAGCTAACCGCACCCTGCTCAAGCTCGTGCAGTTCCTGCAAATGAACCCTCGCCGGGTCATCCGCATCGAGGGCTATACCGACAGCACCGGCGCGGCGGAAGACAACCTCAAGCTGTCCAGGGATAGGGCCCAGGCAGTGGCGGACATGCTGGTGGACCTCGGTGTCGAGGAGCGGCGCATCGACGTGCAAGGTTACGGCGACCAGTATCCGGTCGAAGCCAACGCCACCGAGCGGGGTAGGGCGCTCAACCGCCGCGTAGAGATCGTGATCTCCGATCGTGCGGGCGCGCTGGGTGAGAAACGCCAGTAATCTGTTCTCCAACGCCAGCGCCTCTCGTACTGAGGGGCCACTGGCGTTATCCTTTGGCTCTCCAGCGCAACTGTCCCCGTACAGTTCGCAACTGTTCCTATACCCGGTGGAAAGCCAGCGCCGATGACGAACCTGTTGCTGTATCAGCGTATTGCCCAACAGTTGGCCGAGGACATCCGCAAGGGTGTGTACCAGCCCGGCGAACGCGTGCCTTCGGTCCGCAAAATGAGCGCCCAGCTCAATGTCAGCCACGCCACAGTGTTGCAGGCTTACGCCAACCTCGAGGATCAAGGGCTGATCCGTGCCCGCCCTCAATCGGGCTATTACGTGCACCAGACCCCAGCGCTTACGGCGCCCACCCCGGACATTGCGCGGGTGGAGCGGCCAGGGCTCGTCACTCGCAGCAGTATCATCCAACAGGTGCTGGATGAGTCCCGGCGCGACGGCGTGTTCGCCCTTGGCGCCGCTGTGCCCCATGTGGAATACCTGCCCGTACGGGCGCTGCACCAGCAGATCGCCAAGGTCACCCGCTTCCAGAGCCCCCGGGCGTTCAGCTACATGTTCAGCCCTGGCTACGAACCCCTGCGGAGGCAGATCGCCATCCGCATGCGCGATGCGGGCGTGGTGGTGGACCCTTCCGAACTGGTGATTACCCATGGCTGCGTGGATGCCCTGCAAATGGCCCTGCGCACGCTCACCCGGCCGGGGGACCTGATTGCCGCAGAATCACCTACCTATTACGGCCTGCTGCAACTGGCCGACCTGCTGGGCTTGAAGGTGATCGAGATCCCCAGCGACCCCACCGCCGGGATCAGCCTGGAGGCCTTGCAACTGGCAGCGAACCAGTGGTCGATCAAGGCGCTGATGATGACCTCCCGCTTGAGCAACCCCTTGGGCGGCGTGGTGCCGGAAGAGCGGCAGAAACAGCTGCTGCGCCTGGCCGCTGAATTCAATATCCAGATCATCGAAGATGATATCCACGGCGAGCTCATGTTCGACCAAGGGCGGCACAAGGCGTTGAAGGCCTATGATCGCCATGGTCACGTGATCTACTGTTCAAGCTTTTCCAAAACGCTCTCTCCAGGCGTGCGCATTGGCTGGATGATCGCCGGTAAGCACCAGGCTGAGATTCAGCGGTTGCAGACCTTCAGCACGCACTCGGCATGCAGCGTGACCCAGATGGCTATCGCAAGTTATCTGGAGAACGGCGGTTACGATCGGCATTTGCGCCACATCAGGCAGGAGTACCGCAAGAACCTCACGGCCTACCAGCTCGCGGTTCAACAACACTTTCCCGTAGGCACTCAGATGACGCGGCCGATCGGAGGCTTCATCCTCTGGGTAAGCTTGCCGGGGCGGGTGAACACGCAGGAGTTGCACGTTCGCGCCCTGGATCAGGGGATCAGCATTGCGCCTGGGCTTATCTTCAGTAACACGGAGCAATTCAACCACTGTATCCGCCTGAACTGCGGCATCCCCTGGGATCGCGAGGCGGAGCGGGCCCTCATGACGCTTGGCGTGCTGGCCACGCAATTGTGCGAAGAAACGGGGAACAGCGCATGGTACTGAGCGGTCGGAACTGCAAGCGGTTCGCCTCTTGCCATCGCAGCTGGCGAGGGCGAGCATAGGGGGTGTCCGACCGTGGTGGCCTGCCTGAAATGAACTGCCTCAAGCCTCTGCTCTGCTTGCTGACTGTGTTAGCCACGCCGCTGATCGCGGTGCCTGTTGTGGCGGCCGCGCCCGAGCAATTCACCCTGGGCGCGCCGGCCCCGGTGACGTCCTCGCTACCTGCCACGCCCGCCGTCAAGGCCAAGCCTTCGAAACAGCCGCCCGCCAAGCCGCAAGCCAAGGCCACATCCAAGCCCGGGGCAGCGGCAAAGGGCAAGCCATCGAAGGCAGTGGCTACCAAGTCCAAGGCTCGCAAATCGGCGGATGTGATCGCCTCGGATATCCCACCGGCCAAGCTGGACCTGAGCTTGCCGAAAGACATGGTCAACCAGCTCCAGCCGCCAGGCAAAGCCGAGGCGGACAAGCCGGTGGCCGCCGCGCCCAGCACCGAGGGCAAACCCTTGCTGCCCTCGCTGTTCACTTCGAAGGACGGGGCGGAGCCGTTCCAGCTCAACGGTCGCCTGCTTACCAATGAAATGGACCTGCAACTGCGAAATGAGAGCCGCCGGGAGGTCGACGGCGCCGCGCTGGACTTCAAGTTCAAGCAATAGCGCTACGCGCTGGCCCTGGGCTTGGCCCAGTACGTCGAACAGAGGTTTCAAACACCTGTTTGCGCGGTTACTATCAAGGGGCGCCATCCCATTATTCTCGTTCTGGAGTAGCTCCGTCATGTTGTGCCGTATGGGTTGTGGTGCGTGTTGTATCGCGCCGTCCATTTCTTCCTCGATTCCAGGTATGCCCAATGGCAAACCTGCGGGTGAACGCTGCGTGCAACTTGGGCCGGATAACCTGTGCAAGATTTTCGGCCACCCGGAGCGGCCGGCGGTATGTGGCGCGTTCCAGGCTGACGAGGCTTTTTGCGGTACGTCGAACCTCGATGCGGTGCGGATACTCAGTTGGCTGGAAGGGGCTACCGGGAGTGAGAGGGTGCACAACAGCATCTCGTGAATAAAAAGGAAAACCTATGAGAGCGATGTATCGAGTGGCCGCGTTTTGCGTGCTGCCCTGGATTTCGGCGCAAGCCATTGCCGAGGATTGGCAGGTTGCAAAGGACGAGGGTGGCATTACCGTGTCCCTCAGCAGTGTCCCTGGCTCCGATTACAAAGCCTACAAGGGGGTGGCAACCATTCATGCGCCCCTGGCGCGGGTGCGTGCGTTGCAGGAAGACGTAGCGGGCGCCTGCGCCTGGATTCACGAGTGCAAAGCCCAGAAGCTGCTCAAGCATGAGGGCGCCCAGAGCTGGACCTACACGCAGTTCAATACGCCGTGGCCCGTTACATCACGCGACTCGGTGCTGCAGGTGACCACCAGCGAGGGTGGCGATGGCAGCGTGACGCGTACGCTGAAGGGAGTCCCTACCTACTTGCCCGAAGAAAAGGGTTTCGTGCGTGTGGCCCAAGTGGAGGGCTTCTGGAAGATGGAGCCCAAAGGAGCGGACACGATTGTGACCTACCAGGTACATACCGAGCCGGGCGGCAGCGTACCGTCGATGATTGCGAACAAGTTTGTAGTCGACGCGCCGTTCAATACCTTGCGTGGCTTGAAGGCAGCAGCGGAAAAGCCGTAGGTCCATTGCTCTGAAAGCACAGAGGGGCGGCCTTTGCAGGCCGCCCCTCGTCAATTCGCATGCCTGCATGCCGGTGGGCAAGCAGGCTGAGCAAACTTACTTGCGATCTTCCAGCTTTTGCAGGTCCCGCTTCGGCTCGCCAGTGTACAACTGACGGGGGCGCCCGATCTTGTAGGGGCTGGAGAGCATTTCTTTCCAGTGCGAGATCCAACCGACAGTTCGCGCGAGTGCGAAGATCACGGTGAACATGCTTGTCGGAATACCAATCGCCTTCAAGATAATACCCGAGTAGAAGTCTACGTTCGGGTACAGATTGCGCTCCTTGAAGTAAGGATCGTTGCGCGCGATCTCGTCGAGGCGCATGGCAAGTTCGAGTTGCGGGTCGTTCTTGATACCAAGTTCGGCCAACACTTCGTCGCAGGTCTGTTTCATTACCTTGGCGCGAGGATCGAAGTTCTTGTACACCCGGTGGCCAAAGCCCATGAGTTTGAACGGATCGTTCTTGTCCTTGGCCTTGGCAATGTACTTGTCGATGTTCGACACGTCGCCGATTTCATCGAGCATGGCCAGTACGGCTTCGTTCGCGCCGCCGTGGGCGGGGCCCCAGAGCGCTGCGATACCGGCGGCGATACAGGCAAACGGGTTGGCGCCCGAAGAGCCTGCCAGCCGCACCGTCGAGGTGGACGCGTTCTGTTCGTGGTCGGCGTGGAGGATGAAGATCCGGTCCATTGCGCGGGCCAGCACCGGGCTGATCGGTTTGATCTCGCACGGGGTGTTGAACATCATGTGCAGGAAGTTTTCAGCGTACGACAGGTCGTTGCGCGGATACATCATGGGCTGGCCCATGGAGTACTTGTACACCATCGCCGCCAGGGTCGGCATTTTCGCGATCAGGCGAACGGCCGAGATTTCCCGGTGCTGCGGGTTCTTGATGTCCAGGGAGTCGTGATAGAACGCCGACAGGGCGCCTACTACGCCGCACATGATGGCCATGGGGTGGGCATCGCGGCGGAAGCCGTTGAAGAAGGTCTTCAACTGCTCGTGCACCATGGTGTGGTTCTTCACGGTGCTGACGAACTTTGCTTTCTGCTCGGCATTTGGCAGTTCGCCATTAAGCAGCAGGTAGCAAGTTTCGAGGTAGTCCGAGTTTTCGGCGAGTTGTTCGATAGGGTAGCCGCGGTGGAGCAATACACCCTGGTCGCCATCGATGTAGGTGATCTTCGATTCGCACGATGCGGTGGACATGAAGCCCGGGTCGAAGGTGAAGCGACCGGTAGTGGTCAGGGTCCGCACGTCAATTACTTCGGGACCAACGGTGCCGGTTAAAATCGGCAGCTCGACGGGGGCTGCGCCCTCGATGATCAACTGCGCTTTTTTGTCAGCCATGTGGCCTCCTATTAATGCTTCAAATCATCAGACAGACCCCCCACGCAGGGCCCGCACCACTATAGTGTGATAAATCCTAAAGTCAATTTGCCAAAAGCCTGCCGTACAGGCCTCGCAGCGGTATCGTTTCCGCCTTTTTCCATCGCCGTTTACGCCTTTTTGAAAGGCGTCGCAACACGGTTTGCGGAACAGTCCTTTACGTTGTCATTAGTATCCTAACTGTCTATACTCGGCGTCCGACCGTCAGGGGCTTTCCGGCCCGCTCCGCTGTCGTGTCACTCCCCGGGTGGTGGGTACCTGACCAGTACACTTCCCTACAACTTTGCCCTGCTTGCTGGGGGCTCTTCAGTGTGAAAAAAGCCGTGAATAGCCAACGACCTGTAAACCTAGACCTAAGGACCATCAAACTCCCCGTCACTGCTTACACGTCCATTCTCCATCGCGTTTCCGGTGTCATCCTGTTTCTTGGCATTGCCATAGCGCTCTACGCGCTGGGCAAGTCGCTGGGTTCCGAGGAAGGCTTTGGCGAGGTGAAGGCGTATCTGACCAGTCCGCTGGCCAAGCTCGTGATGTGGGGCCTGCTCTCCGCTCTGCTTTATCATCTGGTGGCCGGCGTTCGCCACCTGATCATGGACACTGGCGTGGGTGAGACGCTCGAGGGCGGCAAACTCGGCTCCAAGATCGTCATCGTCGTTTCTGTAGTGCTGATCGTTCTGGCGGGAGTCTGGATATGGTAACCAACGTCACTAACCTGTCCCGTTCGGGCCTTTACGACTGGATGGCGCAGCGGGTTTCGGCCGTCGTTCTCGCGGTGTACTTCATTTTCCTGATTGGCTACCTGGTGGCACACCCCGGGCTGAACTACGCCCAGTGGCATGCCCTGTTCTCCAACAACTGGATGCGCATCTTCAGTCTGTTGTCCCTCGTTGCCCTCAGCGCTCACGCCTGGGTCGGCATGTGGACCATCTCCACCGACTACCTCACGCCGATGGCGCTGGGCAAGTCGGCGACTGTCGTGCGGTTCCTGTTCCAGGCGGTGTGTGGCGTAGCAATGTTCGCCTACTTCGTCTGGGGTGTGCAGATTCTCTGGGGTATTTGATTCATGTCCAACATCCGTACGCTCAATTATGACGCCATCATCATCGGTGGCGGCGGCGCTGGCATGCGCGCCGCGCTGCAACTGGCTCAAGGCGGCCACAAGACCGCAGTAGTCACCAAGGTCTTCCCGACCCGCTCGCACACCGTATCGGCCCAGGGTGGCATCACCTGCGCCATCGCTTCGGCGGACCCGAACGATGACTGGCGCTGGCACATGTACGACACCGTAAAGGGGTCGGACTACATCGGTGACCAGGACGCGATCGAATACATGTGCCAGGAGGGCCCGGCTGCGGTCTTCGAGCTGGACCACATGGGCCTGCCGTTCTCCCGTACCGAAACCGGCCGCATCTACCAGCGCCCGTTCGGTGGCCAGTCCAAGGACTTCGGCAAGGGTGGCCAGGCTGCGCGTACCTGCGCCGCCTCCGACCGTACCGGTCACGCCCTGCTGCACACGCTTTATCAGGGTAACCTGAAAGCCGGTACCACCTTCCTCAACGAGTGGTACGCGGTTGACCTGGTCAAAAACCAGGATGGCGCTTTCGTCGGCGTCATTGCCATCTGCATCGAAACCGGCGAAACCGTCTACATCCGCGCCAAGGCCACTGTACTGGCCACCGGTGGTGCAGGGCGTATCTACGCTTCCACCACCAATGCCCTGATCAACACCGGCGACGGCGTGGGCATGGCCCTGCGGGCCGGCGTGCCGGTGCAGGACATCGAAATGTGGCAGTTCCACCCCACCGGCATCGCCGGCGCCGGTGTCCTCGTCACTGAAGGTTGCCGCGGTGAAGGCGGTTACCTGATCAACAAGCACGGCGAGCGTTTCATGGAGCGCTATGCGCCCAACGCCAAGGACCTTGCCGGCCGCGACGTGGTCGCCCGTTCCATGGTCAAGGAAATCATCGCCGGCAACGGCTGTGGCCCGAACGGCGACCACGTGATGCTCAAGCTGGATCACTTGGGCGAGGAAGTGCTGCACAGCCGCCTGCCGGGTATCTGCGAGCTGTCGAAAACCTTCGCCCACGTCGACCCTGTGGTCGCGCCGGTGCCGGTCGTTCCAACCTGCCACTACATGATGGGCGGCGTTGCCACCAATATTCATGGCCAGGCAATGACCCAGGATGCCAACGGTCAGGACGTGATCATTCCGGGGCTGTTCGCGGTCGGTGAAGTGGCATGCGTATCCGTACACGGTGCCAACCGCCTGGGCGGCAACTCGCTGCTCGACCTGGTGGTATTCGGTCGCGCCGCTGGCCTGCACCTCGAGAAGGCACTCAGCGACGGTATCGAATACCGTGACGCCAGCGCCACTGATGTGGACGTTGCCCTGGCTCGCCTGAGCGGCCTGAACGAGCGCACCACTGGTGAAGACGTGGCAACCCTGCGTCGCGAGCTGCAGAACTGCATGCAGAACTACTTCGGTGTGTTCCGCACCGGCGAATACATGCAGAAGGGTATCGCTCAGCTGGCGACCCTGCGTGAACGAATTGCCAATGTGAAGATCAACGACAAGAGCCAGGGGTTCAACACCGCCCGCATCGAGGCGCTGGAACTGCAAAACCTGCTGGAAGTCGCCGAGGCCACCGCGATCGCGGCCGAGGAGCGCAAGGAGTCGCGCGGTGCCCATGCCCGCGAAGACTACGAAGACCGTGACGACGAAAACTGGCTGTGCCACACCCTGTACTACCCGGGTGAAAAGCGCGTCGCCAAGCGTGCCGTGAACTTCGCGCCGAAAACCGTGCCGGCTTTCGAACCTAAAGTCCGGACCTACTAAGGGTGATGACCGCTATGTTGCAAGTCAGTGTTTATCGTTACAACCCGGACCAGGACGCCGCGCCGAAGATGGTCGACTTCCAGGTCGATACCGGCGGCAAGGACCTGATGGTTCTGGACGTGCTCGCGCTCATCAAGGAACAGGACGAGGGCTTCTCGTACCGTCGTTCCTGCCGCGAGGGCGTTTGCGGCTCCGACGGCATGAACATCAACGGCAAGAACGGCCTGGCGTGCATCACGCCGCTGTCGGCCGTGGTCAAGGGCAACAAGCTGGTATTGCGCCCGCTGCCTGGGCTGCCGGTCATTCGTGACCTGGTCGTCGATATGAGCATCTTCTACAAGCAGTACGAAAAAGTTAAGCCGTACCTACAGAACGACACCCCGGCACCGGCCATCGAGCGGCTTCAGTCGCCCGAGGACCGTGAGAAGCTGGACGGCCTGTACGAGTGCATTCTGTGCGCTTGCTGCTCCACGTCCTGCCCGTCGTTCTGGTGGAACCCGGACAAGTTCCTGGGCCCGGCCGCGCTGCTTCAAGCTTACCGATTCCTCGCGGACAGCCGCGATACGCGCACCGAAGAGCGTCTGGCTGCAATGGACGATCCTTTCAGCGTGTTCCGCTGCCGCGGCATCATGAACTGCGTGAACGTATGCCCGAAGGGTCTGAACCCTACGAAAGCCATCGGCCACGTGCGTAACATGTTGCTGCAAAGCGGTATCTGATCTACCCGCTGCACAGAAACACGCCGTGGTCCGGCCCGCCAGCTCGGCTACGGCGACAACTTGAGCAGACGCTTTGCGGCCGATGCTTTTATTTGAAGAAATGAGACCAGCAGGGGCATCCGGGCTGGTACCCGGACTATCTGCGCAACCCTTGGTGGCTGTGTTCGAGTCGCTGCATCGGACTTGTTCAGGCACGCCGTGGTTCGCGCCGGTGGTGGCCCCTAACCGAGGGTGACCAAGCATGCAAGAAAGCGTGATGCAGCGCATGTGGGAAAGCGCCCACCTTTCAGGTGGTAACGCTGCCTATGTGGAAGAGCTCTACGAGCTTTACCTGCACGACCCTAACGCTGTGCCAGAAGAGTGGCGCACCTACTTCCAGAAGTTGCCCGCCGAAGGCAGCACCGCCCCCGACGTTTCGCACTCGACCGTTCGTGATCATTTCGTGCTGCTGGCGAAAAATCAGCGCCGCGCTCAACCGGTTTCCGCCGGGAGCGTAAGCAGTGAGCACGAGAAGAAGCAGGTTGAAGTGCTGCGCATGATCCATGCGTACCGGATGCAGGGCCACCAGGCGGCCCAGCTGGACCCGCTGGGCTTGTGGCAACGGCCCGCTCCGGCAGACCTGTCGATCAATCATTACGGCTTGACCAATGCCGATCTTGACACGACCTTCCGTACCGGCGACCTGTTCATCGGCAAGGAAGAAGCGAGCCTACGCGAGATCCAGGAAGCGTTACAGCTGACATATTGCCGCACCATCGGCGCCGAATTCACCCATATCGTCGATTCCGAGCAGCGTGCCTGGTTCCAGCAGCGCCTCGAAAGCGTGCGCGGGCGCCCGGTGTATTCCCCGGAAGTGCAAAGCCACGTGCTCGAGCGCGTCACCGCAGCCGAAGGCCTTGAAAAGTACCTGGGTACCAAGTATCCGGGTACCAAGCGTTTCGGTTTGGAAGGCGGCGAAAGCCTGATCCCCATGCTTGACGAGATCATCCAGCGCTCCGGTTCCTACGGTGCGAAGGAAATCGTCATCGGCATGGCGCACCGCGGCCGCCTGAACGTCCTGGTGAACACCTTCGGCAAGAACCCGCGCGACCTGTTCGACGAGTTCGAGGGCAAGAAGAAGGTCGAGCTGGGCTCCGGCGACGTGAAGTATCACCAGGGTTTCTCCTCCAACGTGATGACCTCCGGTGGCGAAGTTCACCTGGCGCTGGCGTTCAACCCGTCCCACCTGGAAATCGTTTCGCCGGTGGTCGAGGGTTCGGTTCGCGCTCGTCAGGATCGCCGCAACGATAGCGCCGGTGACAAGGTTGTGCCCGTGTCCATTCACGGTGACGCCGCGTTCGCCGGGCAGGGCGTTGTACTCGAAACCTTCCAGATGTCGCAGACCCGCGGGTTCAAGACCGGCGGCACCGTGCACATCGTGATCAACAACCAGGTGGGCTTCACCATCAGCAACGCGCGGGACGCTCGTTCGACCGAGTACTGCACCGACGTTGCCAAGATGATCCAGGCGCCGATCCTGCACGTGAACGGCGATGATCCGGAAGCCGTCCTGTTCGTGACCCAGCTCGCCATCGACTACCGCATGCAGTACAAGCGCGACGTGGTGATCGACCTGGTGTGCTACCGCCGCCGCGGCCACAACGAAGCGGACGAACCGAGCGGTACCCAGCCGCTGATGTATCAGCAGATCGCCAAGCAGCGCACCACCCGCGAGCTGTATGCCGAGCGCCTGGTGCAGGGCAACGCCATCACGGCAGACATCGCCCAGTCGCAGGTAGACGAATACCGCAGCGCGCTGGACAACGGCCTGCATGTGGTGAAAAGCCTGGTCAAAGAGCCGAACAAGGAGTTGTTCGTGGACTGGCGGCCATACCTGGGCCACGCCTGGACCGCGCGTCACGACACCCGCTTCGACCTCAAGACCTTGCAAGAGCTGTCCGCCAAGCTGCTGGAAGTGCCGGAAGGCTTCGTGGTTCAGCGCCAGGTGGCGAAGATCTACGAAGATCGCCAGAAGATGCAGGCCGGTGGCTTGCCGATCAACTGGGGCTATGCCGAAACCATGGCCTACGCCACCTTGCTGTTCGAAGGCCATCCGGTTCGCATGACTGGCCAGGACATTGGCCGCGGTACGTTCTCGCACCGTCATGCCGTGCTCCACAACCAGAAGGACGCCGGGACCTACGTGCCGATGCGTCATCTGTTCGGTGGCCAGCCAAGCTTCGAGCTCTATGACTCCTTCCTGTCCGAGGAAGCAGTGCTGGCGTTCGAATATGGCTATGCGACCACCTCGCCAAATTCGCTGGTCATCTGGGAAGCGCAGTTCGGCGACTTCGCCAACGGCGCCCAGGTGGTGATCGACCAGTTCATCACCAGCGGCGAGCACAAGTGGGGCCGCCTGTGCGGGCTTACCATGTTGCTGCCGCATGGCTACGAAGGGCAGGGGCCGGAACACTCGTCGGCACGCCTGGAGCGTTACCTGCAACTGTGCGCCGAGCACAATATCCAGGTATGCGTACCCACCACGCCTGCGCAGATCTACCACTTGCTGCGTCGCCAGGTGATCCGCCCGCTGCGCAAGCCGCTGGTGGTACTCACGCCCAAGTCGCTGCTGCGCCACAAGCTGGCGGTTTCGACCCTCGAGGACCTGGCCGAAGGCTCGTTCCAGACTGTCATCCCGGAGATCGACAACCTCGATCCGGCCAAGGTGACTCGCCTGGTACTGTGCAGCGGCAAGGTGTACTACGATCTGCTCGAAAAACGCCGTGCCGACGGCCGCGAAGACACCATCATCCTGCGCCTTGAGCAGCTGTATCCGTTCCCGGACAACGATCTGGCCGAAATCCTCGCGCCGTACACCAACCTGCAGACGGTGGTGTGGTGCCAGGAAGAGCCGATGAACCAGGGTGCCTGGTACAGCAGCCAGCATCACATGCGCCGCGTGATCGGTAACCACAACAGGTCGCTGACGGTGGAATACGCCGGCCGCGAAGCTTCGGCCGCACCTGCTGTCGGTTACGCTTCGATGCACGCCGAGCAGCAGGAAAAACTGCTCCATGACGCTTTCACTGTCAACGCCAACGCGCACTGAACCGAATTAAGGAACTACTGATAATGGCTATCGAGATCAAAGCCCCCACTTTCCCGGAATCGGTTGCCGACGGTACCGTTGCCACCTGGCACAAGAAGCCGGGCGAAGCCGTCAAGCGTGACGAACTGATCGTCGACATCGAAACCGACAAGGTCGTGCTGGAAGTTCTCGCCACCGCTGATGGCGTATTGGGCGCTATCGTCAAGAACGAAGGTGACACCGTACTCTCGGACGAGCTGCTGGGCTCGATCGAGGCGGGCGGTGCTGCCGCTGCTCCTGCTGCTGCGCCTGCCGGTGCCTCGGCTGCCGCTACCGTGGCTGCCGCTGCCGCCGAACCTGCCAGCGCCGACGAGGACGCCATGGGCGGCCCGGCCGCTCGCAAGCTGGCCGAAGAGAACGGCATTGCGCTGAACAGCATCAAGGGCACCGGTAAAGACGGCCGTATCACCAAGGAAGACGTGGTAGCCGCAGTCGAAGCGAAGAAAAACGCTCCGGCTCAGGCTCCTGCCGCCAAGCCTGCCGCTGCCGCCGCTCCGGTCACCGCTGCGGGCGACCGCGTCGAGAAGCGCGTGCCGATGACCCGCCTGCGTGCCAAGGTCGCCGAACGCCTGGTCGAAGCACAGTCCAACATGGCCATGCTGACCACCTTCAACGAAGTGGACATGACCGAAGTCATGGCACTGCGTTCGAAGTACAAGGACCTGTTCGAGAAGAGCCACAACGGCGTTCGCCTGGGCTTCATGTCCTTCTTCGTGAAGGCCGCCACCGAAGCGCTGAAGCGTTTCCCGGCGGTGAATGCTTCCATCGACGGTTCCGACATCGTGTACCACGGCTACGCTGACGTAGGCGTGGCGGTATCCAGCGACCGCGGCCTGGTGGTACCCGTACTGCGTAACGCCGAGCAGATGAGCCTGGCGGAAATCGAGAACGGCATCGCCACCTTCGGCAAGAAGGCCCGCGACGGCAAGCTGTCCATCGAAGAGATGACCGGTGGTACCTTCACCATCACCAACGGCGGCACCTTCGGTTCGATGATGTCCACCCCGATCGTGAACCCGCCGCAGGCGGCGATCCTGGGCATGCACAACATCATCCAGCGCCCGATGGCCATCAACGGCCAGGTAGTGATCCGCCCGATGATGTATCTGGCGCTGTCGTACGATCACCGCTTGATCGATGGCAAGGAAGCGGTAACCTTCCTGGTCACCATCAAGAACCTGCTGGAAGATCCGGCTCGTCTTCTGCTCGACATCTAATCGCAGCCTCGGCTGCGGCTTCAAGCTACAGGCTGCAAGCGGCAAGTTGGATAGTGGTGGGGCAACCGGCGTAATCGTGCGGGTTACCTGCTTTGACTTGAAGCTTGTAGCTTGTAGCTTGTAGCTCAAGGCTTGTAGCTCTAAGGACCTTTTATGACTCAGAAATTCGACGTGGTAGTGATCGGTGCCGGCCCTGGTGGCTATGTAGCCGCTATCAAAGCCGCCCAGCTCGGTCTCAAGACCGCCTGTATCGAGAAGTACCAGGACAAGGAAGGCAAGACCGCACTGGGCGGTACTTGCCTGAACGTGGGTTGCATTCCGTCCAAGGCGCTGCTGGACAGCTCCTGGAAATTCCATGAAGCCGAAGACGGCTTCAAGGCACACGGCATCAACCATGCTGGCGTGACCATGGACGTTCCCGCGATGGTGGGCCGCAAGTCCCAGATCGTGAAGAACCTCACCTCCGGCGTTGCCACCCTGTTCAAGGCCAACGGCGTGACCCTGCTCGAAGGCCACGGCAAGCTGCTGGCCGGCAAGAAGGTCGAAGTCACCGGCAAGGACGGCAACGTCGAAGTCGTCGAGGCTGATAACGTCATTCTGGCTTCGGGTTCCCGCCCGATCGATATCCCACCGGCCCCGGTCGACCAGAACGTCATCGTGGACTCCACCGGCGCCCTGGAATTCCAGACCGTGCCCAAGCGCCTCGGCGTGATCGGCGCTGGCGTGATCGGCCTGGAGCTGGGTTCGGTGTGGTCGCGCCTGGGCGCGGAAGTCACCGTGCTCGAAGCACTGGAAAAGTTCCTGCCTGCCGCTGACGAAGCGGTCTCCAAGGAAGCCTACAAAACCCTGACCAAGCAGGGCCTGAACATTCGCCTGGGCGCTCGGGTTATCGGCTCCAAGGTGAACGGCGATGAAGTGGAAGTCACGTTCACCGACGCCAACGGCGAACAGAAAATCGTCTTCGACAAACTGATCGTCGCGGTCGGCCGTCGCCCGGTGACCACCGACCTGCTGGCCACTGACAGCGGCGTTGACATCGACGAGCGTGGCTTCATTTTCGTCGACGACTACTGCGCCACCAGCGTGCCGGGCGTATACGCCATCGGCGACGTGGTGCGCGGCCTGATGCTGGCCCACAAGGCTTCCGAAGAAGGCATCATGGTTGTGGAGCGCATCAAGGGCCACAAGGCCACGATGAGCTACGACCTGATCCCGTCGGTCATCTACACTCACCCGGAAATCGCGTGGGTAGGCAAGACCGAGCAAACCCTGAAGGCCGAAGGCGTTGAAGTGAACGTCGGGACCTTCCCGTTCGCTGCCAGCGGCCGTGCCATGGCAGCCAACGACACCGGCGGCTTCGTCAAGGTAATCGCGGATGCGAAAACCGACCGCGTACTGGGCGTTCACGTGATCGGCCCAAGCGCCGCCGAGCTGGTTCAGCAAGGCGCGATCGGCATGGAATTCGGTACCAGCGCAGAAGACCTCGGCATGATGGTGTTCTCGCACCCGACCTTGTCCGAGGCCCTGCACGAAGCCGCGCTGGCGGTGAATGGCGGCGCCATTCACATTGCCAACCGCAAAAAGCGTTAACAACAAGAAACCACGGCGTGCCGCCCGTCGTTGGCCCTGAACAGGGCTGGCCGCGGAACGCATGCCGGACTCGATCCCGCTGTCGTGGCCTGGAACGGACGGAATCTCCGTCCGCTTGCACGGCCTGGCCGCGGGTAGCAGTCACAGGTGGCGCGGCACTCCCCGGAGCGCAGCGCCGAGAGCGCAGTACCTAACGAAGACGGTAATAAGCATGAACCTTCACGAG
Organism: Pseudomonas sp. 3MAES_34.3B; assembly: GCF_058145875.1. NCBI lineage: Bacteria > Pseudomonadati > Pseudomonadota > Gammaproteobacteria > Pseudomonadales > Pseudomonadaceae > Pseudomonas > Pseudomonas sp. 3MAES_34.3B. The sequence goes on from NZ_CM176960.1 coordinate 2,086,004, forward strand.
TATCAGGGTAAGCAGCTGTTCGCTGAGTACGGCCTGCCGGTATCCAAGGGCTTCGCGGTAGACACGCCGGAAGCAGCAGCCGAGGCGTGCGACAAGATTGGCGGCACCGAATGGGTCGTCAAGGCACAGGTCCACGCAGGTGGCCGCGGCAAGGCTGGCGGCGTCAAGCTGGTCAAGAGCCGTGAGGACGCCAAGGCGTTCGCCGCGCAGTGGTTGGGCAAGCGCCTGGTCACCTATCAAACTGATGCCAACGGTCAGCCAGTCACCAAGATCCTGGTCGAGTCGTGCACCGACATCGCCAAGGAACTGTACCTGGGCGCCGTCGTCGACCGTTCCAGCCGTCGCATCGTGTTCATGGCCTCCACCGAAGGTGGCGTGGACATCGAGAAGATCGCTCACGACACCCCGGAAAAAATCCTGAAGGCCACCATCGACCCGCTGGTCGGCGCTCAGCCTTTCCAAGGCCGTGAGCTGGCATTCCAGCTGGGCCTGGAAGGCAAGCAGGTATCCCAGTTCGCCAAGATCTTCACTGGTCTGGCTCAGCTGTTCAAGGACCACGACCTGGCCCTGCTGGAAGTGAACCCGCTGGTGATCAAGGCTGACGGCGATCTGCATTGCCTGGACGCCAAGATCAACATCGACGCCAACGCCATGTACCGTCAGCCCAAGCTGAAGACGTTCCATGACCCGTCGCAGGACGACCCGCGCGAAGCCCACGCCGCCAAGTTCGAACTGAACTACGTTGCCCTCGAAGGCAACATCGGCTGCATGGTCAACGGTGCCGGCCTGGCCATGGGGACCATGGACATCGTCAACCTGCACGGCGGCAAGCCAGCCAACTTCCTCGACGTGGGCGGCGGCGCTACCAAGGAACGCGTGACCGAAGCGTTCAAGATCATCCTGTCCGACACCAATGTGGCCGCCGTTCTGGTGAACATCTTCGGTGGTATCGTTCGTTGCGACATGATTGCCGAAGGCATCATCGGCGCAGTGAAGGAAGTTGGCGTGAAGGTCCCTGTGGTTGTTCGCCTCGAAGGCAACAACGCTGAACTGGGTGCCAAGGTTCTCGCAGAAAGTGGTTTGAACATCATCGCGGCTACCAGCCTGACCGACGCTGCTCAACAAGTCGTCAAAGCCGCGGAGGGCAAGTAATGAGCGTCCTGATCAATAAAGACACCAAAGTCATCTGCCAGGGCTTCACCGGCTCTCAGGGTACTTTCCACTCCGAACAAGCCATCGCCTACGGCACCAAGATGGTTGGCGGCGTGACCCCCGGCAAGGGCGGCACCACCCACCTGAACCTGCCCGTGTTCAACACGGTCAAGGAAGCGGTAGAAGCCACTGGCGCCGAAGCTTCGGTCATCTACGTACCGGCTCCGTTCTGCAAGGACTCGATCCTTGAAGCGGCCTTCGGTGGTATCAAGCTGATCGTCTGCATCACCGAAGGTATTCCTACCCTCGACATGCTGGACGCCAAGGTCAAGTGCGACGAATTGGGCGTACGCCTGATCGGCCCTAACTGCCCAGGCGTGATCACCCCCGGCGAATGCAAGATCGGCATCATGCCCGGTCACATTCACCTGCCAGGCAAGGTCGGTATCGTTTCGCGTTCCGGCACCCTGACCTATGAAGCTGTGAAGCAGACCACCGACGCCGGCTTCGGCCAGTCCACTTGCGTGGGCATCGGCGGCGACCCGATCCCGGGTTCGACCTTCATCGACATCCTGAAGCTGTTCCAGGAAGACCCGAAGACCGAAGCGATCGTAATGATCGGTGAGATCGGCGGTTCGGCTGAAGAAGAAGCGGCTGCCTACATCAAGGCAAACGTCACCAAACCAGTGGTGTCCTACATCGCTGGCGTGACCGCACCACCCGGCAAGCGCATGGGCCATGCGGGCGCAATCATCTCCGGCGGTAAAGGCACGGCTGACGAGAAATTCGCCGCCCTGCAAGACGCTGGCGTGAAGACCGTCCGTTCCCTGGCGGACATCGGCAAGGCCCTGGCCGAGCTGACTGGCTGGGCTGTGAAGTAATTCACCCCCGCAACCGCTGCAAGCAGAGGCCACCTTCGGGTGGCCTTTGTTTTTTGGGGCCGGGCAATCGTATAAACTGGCCGCCACCTCGCCGGCCTGCCGGGCCGGCGCACGAAGCAAGCGAAAAAAGAGAATAGCCATGGGCGCACAGTGGAAAGCAAAACATAGAGAGGCAGCGGCCAACGCCAAGGGGCGGATTTTCGGCAAGCTGGCCAAGGAACTTCAAATTGCCGCGCGCTCCGGCGCCGATCCGGACATGAACCCCCGCCTGCGCCTGGCGGTGGAACAGGCCAAGAAAGCCTCGATGCCGCGGGACACCCTGGAGCGTGCAATCAACAAAGGCGCTGGCCTGAGCGGCGATGCCGTGCAGTACACCCTGGTGAAATACGAAGGCTTCGCGCCGCACCGGGTACCGGTGATCGTGGAGTGCCTGACCGATAACGTGAACCGTACCGTAGCCGAAATTCGCGTGCTGTTCCGCAAGGGCCAGCTCGGTGCCGAGGGCTCGGTGTCGTGGGATTTCAATCACTGCGGCATGATCGAGGCAGCGCCCGCCACCGCCGACGCCGACCCCGAGCTGGCCGCAATCGAAGCCGGGGCCCAGGATTTCGAGCCGGCCGAGGAGGGCGCTACGCTGTTCCTGACCGAAACCACCGACGTGGACGCGGTGCAGAAAGCCCTGCCCGACCATGGCTTTACGGTGCTGTCGGCCAAGATCGGCTATGTGGCCAAAAACCCGGTTACCCTCACCGACGAAGCCGAGCTGGCAGAAGTGGAAGCCTTCCTCGATGCCATCGACGGGCATGACGACGTACAGAACGTGTACGTTGGGTTGGGCGGCTGATACGGCTGCCTGCCCGGTTGCGAACCTTGTGGGACCGGGGGAACCCCGGGAATGTTCACAGGCGTAGCGCGGGAACCGACTACAACGCCGCTTCCACGTCCTGGAAACAGGGCCGGGCGTCAAGATCGGGCTGCTGGCAGGCATCGCTCAGTGCCTGCCAGCCTGGCGGTGCCGCCTCGCAGCGGGCCGTCAGCTCTTCGAGCAAAATCCCGAAAGCCCGTACCTCGATAGCCTGCAGCTTGCTCGCTAGCGCCTTGTCTGCAGGGTGATAGCGGCTGGCGGCGCCAAAGTCGCCAAGAAGCGCATGGCCGTCGTCGCGGTACAGCACGTTGTGGCCGTAGAGGTCGCCGTGCATCACGCCGCGTTCATGCAGATGCCAGGCGGCGCTGGCCAGGCCGCTGAGCATTCGGTGGGCCGCGGCCGTTTCGAACGATAGCGCAGGCGCATAGACGTCCCGGGTACAGCTCTCGAAACTTGGCGGCCCGGCAAGAATTCGATAGGCAGGGTCGATCAATTCCATGACCATCCCAGGCAAACCCTCGGGGTGGCCTTCAAGCTGGCCGCGCTGGGGCACCAGATTCGGGTGGCTACCTGCATGCAGGCAGGCGGCGATTTCATCCTCCGGGGCGCCATCGCTGGTACGGTGCGCCTTGAAACATTTGGCCGCGACAGCCCCGCCAGTGGGCAGGCTGGCTTGAAATACCGTGCCGGACGCACCTTCACCGAGTTTGTGGCCCAGGCGCAAGGTTTGCCACTGCACCGCTGTTGCGTTGGTCGCTGGGCGGATCGGGCACAGAGGGTTGCCTGCGTACGCCAGCCAGGCGAGGCGAGGCAGATCAAGCAGCCAGGGCGGCAGTTGCTCCAACCCGTTGCAGGCAACGCGCAGCAGTTCCAGCTCAGCGCTTTGAGCCAGGCTCTCGGGCAGAGCCCGCAGACGATTACCAGCGAGCATCAATTTGCGTAGGCGCGGGAAGCCATCGAATGTATCGGGTAGGTGCTCGATACGGTTATCCGTGAGTATCAGCCAGCGCAAGGAGGGCGGCAGCGAATGCGGCGGCACCTGGCCTATCTGGCAGGCCTTGAAACCGACCATTTCCAGCGCCGGGCACTCACCCAGCACTTGCGGCAAGGTTTCGAAGGGGTTGTTAGAGCAGAAGATCACCTTGAGGCGCTTCAGCCGCCCCAGTTCGGCCGGAAGGGACGTCAGGCGGTTGCCGGTCAGGTTGAGCACCTCAAGGGTGTCGGCCAGATCGAAAACTTCGTCAGGTACTTCCTTCAAACCCAGGTTAAGGTCCAGCCGGGTTGCGCCCGCCAGTTGCCCGTTTCGCAACCGCTCCAGCGTATTCATGCGGGTGCCTGCGAACGGCCCAGCTGGCCAAGGCGGCTCTGGCTGCGCATCAGGTCGATCGCTGAAGCCTCCAGCGCTTCGGCCAACGGATACTGACTGGTGACGGTCAACTGCTTGTCGCGGTCGTACAGCACGTCCACCAGGTTGATAAAGCGTTGCTGAACTGCGATGGAACATTCTGCCAAGCAGGGTAGGTCCATCAAAACCCAATCGTCGTACCGCTCGCACAGTTCGAGATAGTCCATTACGGCCGTGGGTGCCTCGCAGAGGTCGGCAAAGGTGAAGGCGACCCTGCGCCCTTCGCTGAGCCGCGCCTGCAACCGGCGGTTACCCACCTCGAGGGTAATGGGGGCAGCATTCGCCACCCCCAAGGCTAACAACTGTGCAGCGTCTGGCTTGAGCAGATAGGCGCCTGTGACGAACCGCTGCTGGTTGCCAGACCCCGGCTGGCTGCGGTAGTCCTGCTCGCCGCCCACTTCCAGCACCTCCATCTCCGCTGCGATCAGCCGGATCACCGGCAGAAAACGCTCGTGGTAAAGCGGATTGGGGAGCAAGCCTTCGGGGGCGTAGTTAGAGGTAACCACCAGCAACACGCCCCGGGCGAACAGCGCTGCGAACAATCGACGGATAAGCATCGCGTCGCCGATATCATGCACATGAAATTCATCGAAACACAGCAGGCGGCAACCGCTGAGCAGCTCATCGAGGGTGCGCTCCAGTGCGTCCTCATTGCCTTTGTGACGGAACATGCCCGCATGAAGGTCGTTGAAGAACCCATGAAAATGCAGCCGGCGTTTGCCGGGCGCGTCGACGGCCTCATAAAAGCCGTCCAGCAGCCAGCTTTTTCCTCGGCCTACCTTGCCAAAGAGATAGAGACTGCGCGGCCCGCTGAGCCCCGCCTGGGGGGCGGCCAGCACGCCGGTCCTCGTTGCAAGGCGTTCGATTACCCGCAGCTGGCTTTCGCCCAGGGTGTAACCCTGGCGCTCGGCACGGGCCTGGAAGAACGCTTTGATTGCCAGTGCCGGCGCAGAATTGTCTACGGGCGGGGTGGCAGGGGCGGAGCCAAAAGAGAACCAGGAACGTTTCGAAGGCAAGGGCAAGTCTCGTCGCAACCTGAGCGGCCTTCGATTATATACGCAGCTCTGTCTAGATGCCTTCGCCGACGGCACGCTCCAGCACCGCCCGAGAGGGCAGGCCTACCGCGCTGACCATGGCGTAGTTGTAGGAAGGGTCGGACCAGTAATCAGCCTGCAATTCACCGTCGCGCCGGCTGCCCCGCGGCAGCATGTGATAACCGGGCCCAGGCGGGCGAACGTAGAAACTCGCGCGCTGGCCGGCAGCGTTTTCATACACCACCATGGCGGCCGGGCCCTGATCGGTGTTCAGCAGGCGAGCACTGCGAGGCTCGAACCCTGCGGCGGACAGGTCCGGAAGGCGTTGCGCCTGGCTGAAATAGCGGTCGAGCCACGCCTGTACACCAGCGCCGCCCTCGGCTGTGTAATCGGCTGGCAGTATGCCTTGCACCGCGAACATGCGGTACGCCTGCAAGGCGTCCGTCATCGGCGCGGCGGCGACGCGGGCCTCCATTGGCCCGCGCGCTTGCCAGCCGCCTACCGCGCCAGCGCCCACCGCTACCACCAGCACGGCGGCTTGAGCCATACGGCGAGCATGCTGGCCTCGCACACGGCGAGCGACGGCCTGGGGGTTCAGTGCCGGGTTGGGTGCCGCGTGCAAACTGCCGCTCCAGGCTGCGCGCAGTTGCTGCGCGTCCCGCTGCCATGCGCCAACAGTCGCCTGGGTTTCAGGATGTTCAGCCAGCCAGGCTTCGAGCCGTTCTCGATCAGCAGCGCTCAGTTGGTGATCGATGTAGGCATGGAGGTCATTTTCGGAAGGGGGCAGGGTCATCATTTATAAATTCGCACGGCAGGTCGGGTGATTTCGCCTTCGGTGAGCAGGTGCAAGGCCTTTCGTGCCCGCGAAAGGCGGGACATTACGGTGCCGATGGGCAAGCCCAGCACATCAGCGGCCTGTTGGTAACTCAGGCCTTCGACGGTGACAGCGAACAGCAGGGCGCGCTGCTCGGGCTTGAGGCGTTCGAAGGCGCCGAGCCCGGCCTGTGCCATTACCGTACGCTCAGCCGACGGCAGCGCGTCGTCACGGCCTCCGAACAGTTGCAGCATGCGGGAATAGCGCTGGGCGCTACGGTGCCCGTCGATGAACCGTCGGTAGAGAATCGAAAACAGCCAGGCGCGCAGATCGCCTTCGGCACGTTTGCCCTTCCAGCGGCTTAGTGCCCGCTCCAGGGTGGCCTGGACGAGGTCGTCGGCGTTGTGGCTGTCGCGGGTGAGGGACAGGGCAAAGCGCCTTAGCCTGGGAAGCAACTCACGCAATTCGTCGTTCAGGTCGGTCATGGCGCGGGGCCGGTAGGGGGGCGAATCAGCAAGACGCCCCTGCAGTGAATTTATTCCCTGCCGTTCAGCGCAGGCGAGGCACCAGTGTCGCCACGACCTTGAGCAGGTCCTGAGCGAGCCGTGCCGAGCGGGCACCGGACCACTGCGCGCGAGGTTCAGGCGCATCGAGGTGATCCTTGAACGGCATTTCCAGGGTCATCGCCAGGCAGTCGAAGCGCTGCCCTACGGCGTTGCACGCCAGCCGCATATTCGCCTGCCCGGGCGCGTCGCGGGTATAGCCATGCACCTGCTGGAAATCAGGGGTCTGCTGGCAGAGCGCGTCGCGGAAGGCTGCCTCCAGCGCGGCCAGCCGTGGCGTGTAGCCAGGGTTTCCTTCACAGGCGGCGGTGAATACATGAGGGATTTCCTCGTCGCCGTGGGCGTCGATGAACAGGTCTACACCGTGCAGGGCCATATGTTCCCGAACGAAATGGACTTCAGGCGTTTCCTCCGGTGTTGAGTCCTGCCAGGCCCTGTTAAGGTCCTTGCCGGCCGCGTTTGTACGCAAATGCCCGTGGAAGGCGCCATCCGGATTCATGTTCAGTACCATATACAGCTCGGCCTGCTGCAACAGCGCCTGCATCCACGGCTGGTCCTGTTCGAGCGCTTCGATCACGCCTTCCATGAACCATTCGGCCATGTGCTCGCCAGGGTGTTGTTGGGCGATCAGCCATACCTTGCGCTTGCCCGCCGTACCGTCACCCGCCCGGAACAAAGGAATGTCCCGCCCTTCGAGGCTTTTGCCACAGGCAATTTCCTCAACGCCTGGAAGGTTGCGGGCCCGCTCGATCAAGGCGAAGTGCCGTGCTTCCCGATAAGGCTCGAAGTAGGCGAAGGAAATGCCGGTGCTCTCTGCGATAACGCTGAAGCGAAGTGCCTGGCCATCGTATTCGCTGGGTACGCGGAACCACTGAACGCCGTCGTACGATGCCGCGGCGTTGTAGCCCTGCCAGGCGCTGGGGTAGGACGACTGGCCAGCGTTGGTGATGACGAAGCCGTGGCGGCGCCCCACCTCCAGGCCTTCTGCTCGGAAGTGGAACCATTGGAAGTGAGCGCTGCAGCTGTCGGGCAGGATTGCAAGGCGAATGTTAGAAGAGTCGCTGCCATCCAGTAGCTGGATATTTCCGGTGTCGAAAGCTGCGCTGATGTCGACGAGGGGGGCGGTAACGTGCATGAGCGATTTCGCTAGAGAACAAAAACGAAAGTGTACACCCGCGCGCCGATTATGCCCCAGCCCGGGTGCCGATCAGCCTCCGGCTTCGTCGGCTTTGCCCTGCTCGGGGCTGGGCGTGGGTTCCAGGCTGTGAATAACCATGGCGCGGGCCAGGTCGACCAGATGCACGACAGCAAGGGCAAGGTGACGCGCCTGGCCCGTGTGTTGATCGGCGCTTTCATAGGCGACCGCAGCGGCGCAGTGCAGCAGGGCGTTGGCGTGGGCCAGGGCATGAGGCGCATCCAGCGTGGCATTGGGGCGGAACGGCCCGGTGAGAGTGGCGTGCATCAGAGAGCTCCTTGCTCGAACGCGGTAGCGAATAACAATGCGTGAAGTATAAATTACCCGTTGTATTAGGATTACGCCTAATACATTACGCGATATGTATGGCCCGGCACTCACCGCCCGGTAAGGTACGCGCCATGGAAACCTGGATAGAAGTCGTCAAACTTAAAATGCGCGAGCGCAGGCTTACCCAAGAACAGCTCGCCGAACGTATCGGGTGCTCGCAGGGCGCAGTCAATCATTGGCTCAGTGGTCGCCGTCGGCCAGACCTGGACACCATGAACCGTGTCCTCAAGGAACTCGGCGAGGAGAACCTGGAAGTGGTGCAGATGCTGCGGGTCAACGAACAGCGCGGCCTTTACGACACTGCAAACGGGCTAGCGGTCCCCCAATGGGCTATCAGCCAACCCGCTTTTCGTTATCCGGTACTGGAATGGGCCGCCGCCGGCGACGCCAAACCTTCGATCGCGCGCTATAGCACCGGCAAAAGCCATGTGAGCGATTACCACGCCAGCGGTCCGGCTTTCTGGTTACGGGTGGAGGGTGAAAGCATGAGCGCGGCCTATGGGCGCAGTGTTCCCTCGGGCTCGCTCATTCTGGTAGATCCCCTGGCCCAGGCCTCGCCGGGCAGCCTGGTGATCGTGAGCGCACCGCTGCAGCAGCAGGCGGTGTTTCGCGAGTTGCAGGAAGAGGGCGGAAGGCGTTACCTCAAGGCGCTGAACCCTGCGTGGCCGGTGTTGGCCTGGGAGAGCGACTGGCAGGTCAAGGGCGTTGTAATGCGGGCCATGCTTGCCTTGGAAGAGACGTAAATGCAGAAAGGGGAGCCGAAGCTCCCCTCAAAGGTGTGTTGCATATGCTCTTGTTATGATTGTCAGGCCGCCTGTTGTTGTTTTTGGTAGCTGCCTGTGCGTGTTTCAGAGCCCCCATCCGGGGCCAAGAGCAAACGTATTTTTTTGAGCGCTGATCCATCCTCACCTGAGGGTCCAACCGTACACCTGCTGCCTCGAGGCAGTTTTATTGTTGTGTGTCCAGTCGCGGGCAATGCCCTGGAAAACGCACCTTCCTCAAAAAAATCTGTTGGCTTCGCCTCTGCCGCGGTTGTTCTTGTTATGCCAGAGCCGTTCGTATTGTTGTTATGGGTGAACCTTGGTTTTCTTGTTGTTCTTGTACCGATTAAGATAGCAGGTGGCGTGCCAACTATTTAAATTCCTTATTTATCAATAGCTTGTAAAATTCGAGGGTTGACGCGGCTATGTTTTTCGGTGGTGGGTGTTTCCTGCTTACCCGCTTCGGTGGGAAACCGAAGCACCAGGTAACACTTTATTCACACAGCCGCCACGTCCGCTGCCAGCGCCTCGCGCTCACGCTTCACGATGCCGGCGCACAACTCGATCAGTTGCTCGCGCATCCATCGGTTGGCCGGGTCTTGGTCAGTGCTTTCATGCCAGTACAAGTGCGTCTCCACGGTATTCACGTCAGCTACCGGTAGCGTGCTGCAAGGCAAGTCGTGGCGCCTGGCAAAGCGCTCCGGCACGGTCATGACCATGTCCGTTTGCTGCAGTACCTGCGACGCCATCATGTAATGCTGGGAGCGAAGCGCAACCTTGCGCTGCCGGCCCAGCTTGCCCAAGGCCAGGTCCACTTCCCCCAGGCCGTTTCGGCGGCTGGAGATATGAATATGCGCCTGGGCCAGGTAGCTCTCGAGCGTCAGTGGTTTTCCTTCCAGAGGGTGGCCCTTGCGCATGGCGCACACATAGCGGTCTTCCATGAGCTTCACATGGCGTACCTGTGGGTCGGTATTGAGCGGAGCGTCCACGGCAAAATCAAGCCGGCCGGCGGCCAGCTCCTTTGTGGTTTCACGACGCTTGCACAGGAAGCTTTCAATCACCAGGCCAGGGGCCTGACGCCGCAGGCGGCGCAACAGCGAAGGCAGCACGATAGCCTCGATAAGGTCTGTCATGCTGATCCGGAACACCTTGCTGGCCTGGGCAGGGTTGAACAGGCGGCTTTCCTGTACCGACACCCGCAACAATGCCAGCGCGTTGCGAACCGGCCCGACAATGTTTTGAGCCATGGGCGTAGGCACCATGCCTTGGGCAGTGCGCACGAAGAGGGGGTCGTTGAAGGTTTCCCGCAGGCGGGCGAGGGCGTTGGAGACGGCGGGTTGAGTGATGCCTACAATCTGGCCAGCACGGGTAAGGTTCGCTTCCGTGTAGATCGCATCGAAAACAACGAAAAGGTTGAGGTCTACCTTGCTGAGGTTCATTGGCGGCGTACTCGTTCTTATTGTGGAAGCGGGGCGTATAGCGCTTATGAATGTTTATACACGAGGATAATAGCCTAGCCAAATAGCGCAGCGGTCTTCTAGCATCCCCTCATCGGGCCCGCTGGGGCCTCCCTGGAGCACCGGACTTCCTATGGATTTCGCCTATTCACCGCGGGTCGAAGCGTTGCGTGCCCGCATCATCGCCTTCATGGATGCCGAAGTATTCCCGGCTGAAGCGCGCTTCGCCGAAGAGCTGGCACACGGCGATCGCTGGCGCCCCACCGCGATCATGGAAACGCTCAAGCAACGAGCGCGCGAAGCGGGGTTGTGGAACCTCTTTCTGCCGGAGTCCGAGCTGGGCGCCGGGCTTACCAACCTGGAATACGCGCCGCTGGCCGAACTCATGGGGCGGTCACCCCTTGGCTCCGAGCCATTCAATTGCTCGGCCCCGGATACTGGCAACATGGAAGTGCTGGTGCGCTACGGCACCCCGGCGCAAAAGCAGCGCTGGCTTGAGCCATTGCTCAGCGGCGAGATCCGTTCGGCGTTCGCGATGACCGAGCCGGACGTGGCCTCTTCGGACGCCACGAATATGCGCGCCACCGCAGTACAGCAAGGCAATGAGTGGGTCATTAATGGTCGCAAATGGTGGACCTCCGGTGCCTGCGATCCGCGCTGCCAGGTGATGATTTTCATGGGGCTGACCGACCCGCAGGCCCCGCGTCACCGGCAGCACTCGATGGTGCTGGTACCCATGGACACCCCGGGCGTGAAGGTATTGCGCCCACTGACGGTGTTTGGTTACGACGACGCACCGCATGGGCACGCCGAGGTTTTGTTCGACGATGTTCGCGTGCCTCTGGAGAATGTGATTCTGGGGCCCGGCCGCGGTTTCGAGATCGCGCAAGGCCGCCTGGGCCCAGGCCGGATTCACCACTGCATGCGCTCGCTGGGCATGGCTGAACGTGCCCTGGAACTGGCTTGCCGCAGGGCGCTGGAACGTGAGGCCTTCGGCAAGCCGCTGGCAGCATTGGGTGGCAACGGCGACCTGATCGCCGACTCACGGATGGAAATCGACATGGCCCGGCTGCTTACGCTTCGGGCGGCGTACATGATGGACACGGCGGGTAACAAGGTGGCGCGCAGCGAGATCGCGCAGATCAAAGTAGTTGCGCCCAACGTGGCGTTGAAGGTGATCGACCGGGCCATTCAGCTTTATGGGGGTGCAGGGGTCAGTGGCGACTCGCCGCTTGCCTATATGTACGCGATGCAGCGCACCCTGCGCCTGGCCGATGGCCCTGACGAAGTGCACCGCGCGGCCGTCGCCAAATATGAGCTGGACCGTCACCGCCCGGCGGGTTGAAGCCACACCTCCACGCGGCGATTGCGACCGCGGCCGGCTTCACAGGCGTTGCTGGCGACGGGAAGCACGGCACCCAGCCCCAGCACCTGGCGGGGTGCGATGCCACGCTTGGCGAGCTCGCGGCGTACGGTCATGGCCCGCAGGCGCGACAACAGCAGCGCCCGCTCCGGCTCGCTCTTGGTATCTCCGAAGCCTACCAGCACCAAACGCTGGCGCTCTTCGGGCCGGGATGCCAGAAAGGTCGCCAGCCGGTCGAGATCGGCCATGGCCTTGCTGTCCAGCGCGGCGCTGGCCCCGGCGAACCTGAACGTCACCGTAAGCCGTTGGCCTTCTCGCGCCAGCGCCAACAGTGGCTCTGGCATGCCGGCGGCGGGTTGTACTCGCACGGCATGGACCTGTTGCGCCACGAACCCCTCCCGGGCCACGATCTGCTGCCCGGCATCACTCTGAGCGAAGCGCACCAGTGCACTGGCCCAGGGGTTGAGCGTGTCGGCCGCCTTGTACAGGTACAGCCTCCGGGAGAGGAGGTAATCCTCCGTCGCCACGGTTTCGCTTGTTGGCAGCAATGCCCGGGTACCGGCATCGGCGATGGCCAGGGCGCGTGCCTTGCGGATGTAGGGCAAGCCGATGAAGCCTATGGCCTGCGGGTCGTCGCTTACCGCCTGGCTTAGCCCATCGCTGGCTTCGAAGCGCGCGGCGGTTGCCGACAGCGTGAGCCCACGTGGCACCAGGACCAGATCCCGGAAAGTTTCCCAGGTACCAGAACGCTCATCGCGCGCCAACAGGTGAATGGCGCCCAGCGGCACGCCCACTTGCTTCCATTGCGTTACCCGGCCGGCAAAAATATCCGCGAGCTGGTTCGCTTCCAGGCTGCGCAAGGGGTTGCCGGGATGCACAATGACGGCCAGGCCATCAACGCCGATAACCTGTTCGGCACCGCTGGAGACTGCGTCCAACGTACCGTACAGGGCTGCCTGCTCGCTGGCGTGAATCGGCCGTGAAGCAGCAGCCAGATCGGCCGCGCCCGTGTGCAGCGCGGAAAAGCCAGTGGCCGTTCCATGGGCGTCGATTTCCACTTCCAGGGTTCGCCCCGAAGCAGGATAGGCAAGCACGCGCCATTCATTGGTGGCCTGAGGTACCACCTCAACCTGCATGTTCTGGCTCGAGAACAGGCCCTCGACCAAGGCCGGGCCCAATGCAGCGCCGATGGTGTTCGAGCCCTGAATGCGCAGTACCGGCAAGGGGGCGGCGCAGGCAGACGTGATGCTGGCGAACACCCCGACACAGGCGAACAAGCGACGGCGGAACCTGGATCGAAACATGGCGGGCCCTTGGCGAGTGGGGCCCGCAGATTAAGACAGGGGCGTTACCGCAAGGTGACAGCGGTCACGCCAGCTCGAGCCAGATCGGCGCATGGTCGGACGGCTTTTCCATTGCCCTTAGTTCATAATCGATACCCGCGGCCTTTACCCTGGGCAGCAGCCCGGCGGCGGCCATGATCAGGTCGATTCGCAGGCCGCGTTTGGGCGTGTTTTCGAAGCCGCGGCTGCGGTAGTCGAACCAGCTGAAGGCGTCATTCACCCCGGGATGAAAATGGCGCCAGGTATCGACCAGGCCCCATTGCTTGAGGCGCCCGAGCCACTCGCGTTCCTCCGGCAGGAAACTGCATTTGCCGGTGCGCAGCCAGCGCTTCATGTTTTCCGGACCAATGCCTATATCACTGTCCTCCGGGGAGATGTTCATATCCCCCATTACTACCACGGGCTCGCCATGGGGATCATAGCGCTCCAGCAGGCTTTGCAGGTCGGCGTAAAACTGCGCCTTGGCGGGAAATTTGGTCGGGTGATCGCGGCTTTCGCCCTGGGGGAAATAGCCGTTCATGATGGTCACCACCTGGCCGGTATGGTCCTCGTAGCGGCCGCGGATAAACCGGCGCTGGGCGTCTTCATCATCCCCCTCGAAGCCCTTGTCCAAGGTGATCGGAGGCTTGAGCGAGAGGAGCGCAACGCCGTAATGGCCCTTCTGCCCATGAAAGTGCACGTGGTAACCCAGCGCCTGAACGGCTTCCAGTGGAAACTGCTCGTCCGATACCTTGGTCTCTTGAAGCCCGATGACGTCAGGGCGGTGCCTGGCAATCAACGCCTCCAGCTGATGGGGCCGCGCGCGAAGGCCATTGATATTGAACGAAACGATTTTCATGACGCGACCACCTTGCCGGAAAAACACGAATGCTAACGGAGCAGCCGCGCGCAGGCCAGTCGAAGGCATTCGCCGCGGGCGGCAAGGCGCAACCGTGGTAGGATCCCACCCCATGATGTATCCAGGACGAACATGTGGCGCGCTGTTACTGGCCTGCCTCGCAACGAATGCCGAAGCCCAGGGCCGCCTTCAGGTAGAACTGAGCCCGCCTGACGCGGCGCTTCGGGCCAACATAGAAGCCTACATTGGCAGCGTGGCCGATCACGACGAGCAAGGCCTGCGCCAGCTCAGCCGAACGGCGCAAGTGCAGGCGCGCGAGGCGGCCGAGGCGCTGGGTTTTTACCATGCACAGGTAGACGCCGAGGTGACCGGCGGCAATCAACCCACCTTGCATGTGCGGGTTCAACCAGGGCAACCGGTACGCTTGCGCAACGTGGATGTGCGCATCGAAGGGCCCGCTGCGGCCATGCGTGAGTTCGCGGTACCCCGCAGCACTGCGCTGGCCCCAGGCGCAGCGCTGAACCATGGTCACTACGACGACGCCAAGCGGCTGATCCTCAATCAGGCCTCTCGCTTCGGCTTTTTCAAGGGCCATTTCGAACAACAGCAGCTGCGCATCGACCCGGCTGCCGGCGTCGCGGATATCGAGCTGCACTACCAGAGCGGCCCGCGCTACTACTTTGGCGAGGTGAGCTACCAGGGCGACTCGATCATCGACTCGCGCCTGCTGCAACGCATGGTGCCGTTCCAGCCCGGCGACCCGTATAACGCAGACCTGGTGGCCCAGTTGAACCGAGACTTGCAAACCAGCGGCTACTTCCAGGGTGTGATCGTTGATGCGTCACCCCAGGGCGCCGATGGCCAGACCATTCCGGTGAAGGTAACGCTCGAAGCGCGGGCACCTCGTACCTTGGGCCTTGGCGGAGGCTATTCCACCGATGTGGGGCCACGCTTGAAAGCCAATTGGACCCGCCATTGGGTCAACCCTCAGGGCCATTCCTATGGTGCGGAGGCAGAGCTTTCCGCCCCCCGACAGAACATAGGCCTGTGGTACGACGTTCCGCTGGCATCGCCCCTCACCGACAAGCTGCGCTACGCCGCCGGTTACCAGTATGAAGAGATCGCCGACACCGACAGCTTGAGCAAGCTGCTCACCGTAGGGCCTGAATGGCATAGCAAACTGCCCAGTGGCTGGCAGCGGGTAATCTCCTTGAAATGGCAGCGCGAAGAATACCGCCTGGGCGACGATGCAGGGCTGAGTAACCTGGTAATGCCCGGTATCAGCTACAGCTACCTTCGCAGCGATAGCAAGGTAGACCCGAGCAACGGCTACCGGATCGTATTCGATGCCCAGGTTGCCAAGGAGGGCCTGCTGTCGGATGCCAACCTGCTGCACGGCAACGTACAGCTACGCGGGCTGACCACTGTCTTCGACAAGCACCGCTTTCTGGGCCGTATCCAGCTTGGGGGCAGCGCCACCAACGGTTACAAGGCGATTCCGCCGTCACTACGGTTCTTCGCCGGCGGCGACCAGACCGTGCGGGGCTACGACTATCAAAGCCTCTCGCCGGAAAACAGCGACGGGGACAAGATCGGTGGGCGCTATATGGTCGCCGGCACTGCGGAATACCAGTACAGCGTGGCACCCAAATGGCGAGTCGCGACGTTTATCGATCAGGGTAACGCGTTCAACAGCCTGGACCTCCCCAGCTTGAAAACCGGTGTAGGCGTGGGGCTGCGCTGGGTGTCACCTGTGGGCCCGATCCGGGTGGATATTGCCCGCGGGCTGGATGAAGGGGGAGGGTTTCGATTGCACTTTTCCATGGGGCCTGAACTATGACCCGGCGCTGGCGTTGGCTAGTCATTACCGGTGGGGCCTTGCTGGCACTACTTGCAATGGTCGCGGTGGTGATGTGGGCCCTGCTTGGCACAGAACGCGGAAGCCGCTGGTTGCTGGCCCATGTGCCGGGCGTGCGTGTTGAAGGCTTTGAAGGCCGCCTGGCGAACCATTGGCAAGCTCGCGTACTGACATGGGCCGGCCCTGACAGTATGCGCGTTACGCTGCAAGCGCCACGGCTGAGCTGGTCGCCGGGTTGCCTGTTCACGCTTACCCTCTGCCTGGATCATGTACAGGCAGAGCGGGTGAGCATTACCCCGCCACCCGCGACGGCTCCCGCCACGGATACCGGCCCACTGCAGTTGCCGGACCTGAACCTGCCGCTCGCCCTCCAGCTCGGCCAGCTCGACATCGGCGAAGTCGTTTATGCGGATTCGCCGGTGATCACCAGCGTGCACCTGGCCGCAGCCTGGAATAAAGACGGGCTGCAGATCGGTAGCCTTCAACTCACGAAAGGTGAGCTCCGCCTCGCCGTGGAGGGTACGGTACGCCCTGCCGGGCAGTGGCCGATGGACGCCCGGATACACCTGGCATTGCCTGCAGTGGATGATCGCCCCTGGGAAATCGCGGCCACTCTTGAAGGCGAACTGGCGGACAGCGTTGCCTTAGCCGGGCGCAGTTCAGGCTATCTGGACGCCACCCTGGAGGGGTCACTGCACGCGTTGGCGGACAATTTCCCCGCCACCCTCCGGATTACCGCCGATCGTTTCGTGGCCCAGCAGTCTTTGCCGCGCACGCTGGACATCGAAGGGTTGCAGGTGCGCGCCGACGGTGACCTGAAGCAGGGCTATGCCATTGAAGGCGATGGTCGCTTTTCGGCGGAACGAGGCCCGATCGACCTGCGCCTTCGCGGGAAGGTAAACGCACAAGGTGCACAGGTAGATGACCTCAGCCTGCGTGCAGATGACGCACACCGGGTGAGCGTGATCGGCAACCTCGCCTGGGGCGGCGATCTTACAGGCGAAGCCAGCCTGGACTGGCAGGATTTTCCCTGGACCCGGCTGTACCCTCAGGATGCCCCGCCACCTGTGGCTGCCACCGCCTTGAAAGGGATGGTGCGTTATGGGAATGGCCATTTCATGGGTAACCTTGCGGGGGATTTTCAAGGGCCCGCCGGGCCATTCAGCGTCACTACGCCATTGAGCGGGGACAGCCAGCAACTGGTGTTGCCACAACTGCACGTGACGGCCGGCAAAGGGCAACTGGACGGGCAACTGTCACTGGGCTTTGTCGAGGGTGTGAGCTGGGCGGCGGACCTGAACCTCGCCAACCTGGACCCAGCCTACTGGGTCGCTGCGCTGCCAGGCAAGCTGGGCGGTGCGATCACCAGCAAGGGGCATTTTCAGGGCGGCGCGCTTAAGCTCGCGGCCCAGCTTGGGATTACCGGGCAACTGCGTGGCCAGCCCGCCAAACTGGCAGGGCGGGTTGAGGGCAGCGGCAGCGCCTGGCAGCTGGCGGATCTTGATTTCGCCTTGGGCGCCAACCACCTCACAGGGGCCGGGGGCACCAATGGGCGCCTCGACGGCAAGCTCGCGCTTGATGCACCGCGCCTGGACCAACTGTGGCCGGGCCTTGCGGGTGCGGTCAACGGTAGCCTGAACCTTGCCGGCACGCCTGCCAACCCCCAGGGCCAGCTGGACCTGGACGGGCGCCGGGTTGCCTGGGAAAGCAACCGCATGGCTACCTTGAGGTTGCGCGGGCGGCTCGACGGCCGGCAGCGGGGTACGTTGTCGTTCGATAGCACAGGGCTCGGCGCTGGCGATACCGAGCTGGGAACCCTGGCGGTTACCGCTAATGGCGATGCCGAGCAGCACGCCCTGACCGCGCGCCTGGACGGCCCGGCAGTGGTCCTGGCTATTGCCGCCGACGGCCGCTGGCATGAAGGCGCCTGGAAGGGCCGGCTGGCCAAGGCCACCGTGCAAAGCCATGGGCAAGCCTGGGTATTGCAAGCGCCAGCGCCATTGCAGCGACTGGCAGACGGCAGGGTTGACCTGGGCGCCCATTGCTGGCGTTCGGGGGCGGCCAGCCTGTGTGCCGACGACCAGCGGCTGGCCCCTGACCCTCGTATCCGGGCGCGCCTGCGGGACTTCCCGATGGCGAGCCTCAAGCCTTGGCTGCCGGAAACGTTGGAATGGCAGGCAACCGCCAGCGCGGATGTGCAACTGGACCTGGGTGGCACTGGCCCGAAAGGCAAGGTTGCCTTCGATGCGAGTGGGGGTACCCTGCGCGTGCGGCAGGGCGAGCAATGGTTGAGTTTCCCCTACGGCACCCTGCGCCTGGCCAGTATCGTCGCGCCGGGTGACGTGAACACCGAGCTCACGTTCGATGGGCGCAAGCTTGGCCAACTGAATCTACAGGCCCGCCTCGATCCGTTCGGTCCCGCGAAAGCCCTGGCTGGCCAGTTCCGTTTCGATGGCCTGGACCTTTCTGCCTTGGGGCCGCTGGTGGAATCGGCAGACAAGGTAGCGGGGCGCTTGCAGGGTAACGGCACGCTCGGTGGCACCTTGCTGCAACCACGCGTGGACGGTGCGTTCAGCCTCAGTGATGGCGCGGTTTCCGGGCCAGGTTTACCGCTGAGTGTGGAGGCACTGACGTTGCAGGCGCGGATGAACGGCAATCACATGCAGCTTGATGGCCAGTGGCGCAGTGGCGCGCAAGGTCAGGGTAGCCTCGACGGCGAGCTGGATTGGAGTGGCGCCTTGAAATTGGCCGTCGCCGTGCGGGCAAGCCGTTTGCCCATTACGGTACTGCCTTACGCCGAGGTGGAGGCAGGGGCCGATCTTCGGCTGGCTCTGGTAGATCAGAAGCTGGCGCTCAGTGGCAAGGTGAGTGTGCCTAAAGGCGCGATTACGGTTCGCCAGTTGCCGCCGTCCACGGTGAAAGTATCGGACGACGCCTTGGTGGTGGGGCGGGACGCGCCCGCGCGGGCCCAGGCTGGGATTGCCATGGACGTGGACGTGGACGTCGGCCAGGAAAAACTCACCTTCGCCGGCTTTGGCTTGCAGTCTGACATCGTAGGGCGGCTGCACATCGGGGATAACCTGGACACCCGCGGCTCCCTTGAACTACGCAACGGCCGCTATCGTGCCTATGGCCAGCGGCTCACACTGCGTCGCGCCCGACTGTTTTTCACCGGGCCTGTGGACCAGCCCTACCTGGACGTGGAAGCGATCCGGCAGACCGACGACGTTACCGCAGGCATTCGCCTGAGTGGCAGCGTGCAGCAACCGACGACCGAAGTGTTTGCCGAGCCCGCGATGAGCCAGGAACAGGCGCTCTCGTGGCTGATTCTGGGCCGCCCGTTGAGCACCAATGGCGAAGACAACAACGTATTGGCGCAGGCAGCGCTGGGCCTGGGCTTGATGGGAAGTGCGTCCACCGCGGGCCAACTCGCCAATAGCCTGGGCATCCAGGATTTCCAACTGGACACCGAAGGCAGCGGTGACACCACCAGCGTGGTCGCCAGCGGTAACCTGACTGACCGGTTGACCCTGCGCTACGGCGTAGGGGTATTCGAGCCGGCCAGTACGGTGGCGTTGCGTTACGCCTTGACGCGACAGCTGTACCTGGAGGTTGCAAGCGGTGTGGCCAGCTCCCTCGATCTTTTCTACAAGAAGGATTTCTAGGCGGTGGAAAGGTCAGGTTCGGCGTCTCGCCGTGCTCGCTGAGGCAAAATCAGCTGGGTGTACTCCTCAACCAGCCGTTGCACGGCTTCGGGAGGCTGGCACGCTTTGAACGTGAGGCTGATCTGCACTTCGTCCGGGCTGCGTTGGGCGGGGTCCCGGCGTACGCCCCCCAGGGTGACGTAGAACCGCTCGGATTGAAGTTCGCCATTTTCCAGTGCGTGGGTGACGCCTTCCAGTTCGGTGGCAGCGATCTTGACCGAAAGGTCGACCTTCATGGTGTCTAACGCAAGCCCTTGAGGCGCGACCAGGGCAATCAGGGGAACTTGCATACGGTGCTGATCATCAAGGGCCACTTCCACCATCTTGGCTTTCATGGGGGTGCCCAGGTCGTCCGCGTTGTAATCGAAAAACTGGTCGAAGAGCTTGATGTACTGTTGGGCGATCAGAGAGTTTGCGCTGCAGGCGGCTTCGTGAAGGCCGCGGGTGATGTCCCGCAGGTCACTGGGGACCATGGGTTCCTTTCGGGAAAACAATCCCACTGGGCAGTCTCCTGGGTAGTGTGCAGCGCTGGCAATACCAGCGCTGCATCTGAACGGCTATGTAGACGCCGTGTTGTCAGGGCTGAACGGCTGCGGCGCTGGATGCAGCCGGCGCCGCAAGCACATTTGCCTCCAGTGCCGACTCGTCTGCGTTCAGGGTATTGGAAGCAAGGCGAACCGGCTTCGCCGCCGCCTCGGTCAGCACGTCGATAACGCGCATCAGGGCTTCAGGTGGGTCGAGGCGAGCGACCTTGGTGTTGAAGGCGTACCGGGCACGGGTATCGGTTTTTCGGGTTTGGGTCTTGTTGTGACTCATCTGGCCCTTGACCGCCAGCTTGAACGGCCCCCAGCCCAGCGATGCGGCCATCTCGCCGCTTGTGCTGCTTTGGCTGGTGTCCTCAGCGGCCTGGGTGATGGTCAATTCGAACTCGACCGTACCTTCGGTGATTGCAATGTTGGGGTGAGTGACCGCTGCCAGCAGCGGGATCTGCACGGATTTAGCCACCGTACCCTTGTAGGTACCGTTTTCATCGGTGATCGTTTCGTCATAGTCGAATTTCACCCCAACGGCCTTGCCATCCTGGATGCACACGCCCAGGAGGAAGTCCGCGTAGGATTTGCTCGCCGAGGTCTGTGCCTGGATCATCGCCTGGATCGGACCGGCAATCATCCGGTCCAGCGGCAGTGCGTTGATCACCGAGCCAATCAATTCGTTGTCTATCGTAGCCATGTGAGGAACTCCATTCCTTGGGTATAAGCGCGGCGATTACCGCGCGGCGTACTGTGCGTACATCCGGCGGCACAGCGAACCGGGAAACCACGAACCTGGAAACAGGGGGCCAGGAACGCCCTGAATTGATCAGCTACGCCTGGGCCGTGGCTTGGGTACGACGAATGTTGCCGATCTGCCGCAGGCTCAGGCCATAACGATTGGCCAGTTCGGCGCGAGAGAGCCCTCGGGTAGTCTCTTCCAGGATCTGGCGATCGCGCAGTTGCCGTTCGAAGTGGTCAGGTTTGGGAATTTCCAGCGATGTACCGGCGAAGCGAGCGGTCAGTGCCTTCAGCGCAGCGGCCGGCAATAGCTGCGCCAGCGCCGAGCGCTCTGGGTTCTTGGGGATGTAGCGTGGTCGCCCGCCGTAGAGTCGGGTCAGGCGGTAGGCTTGCTCAACGCCAACGCATTCGATCAGCACGCGCAAGGAGAGTGGAAGGCGACTGGTATCAACGTGGGTCAGATCAACAGCGTCCATAGTGAAATCCTTTCAGTGGGAATCCGTTTTTGCCCTGTGGCGAGGGCCATTGTGCTGAGTTCTACAGCCGCCCCGCAGGGTCAGCGAATAGCCTTCAGGCAACCGAAAAAGCTGCCCGGCCGTGGGGAAAAAGCTCTCGTCGAGGTAGGATGATTCGACTCAATAAGGTCAGGGTTTCAGCACGGCTCGGCTGCGATAAGGCTTGCGAATCTCAAGGTCGCGGCGTCGGCTGGTTTCCCGCTGGCGGGTTCGCCGGCACCACGCCAGTCCACAGTCAGGCAGATGGCGTTCAGCGGTGTGCCGTTCATCTCGCCAGCGATGCGCGGGCTGATGTTGCGCCGTAGGCGCGTGCGGGTTGTTCCAAGGCGGTCGATCCGGTCCGGTTCGGCCAGGGTTTGTTGTACCAGGGCCGGTATTTCGCGCATCGGGAGGGTGAACCGCGGCTGTGGACCCGTGGCTTTGAAATGCCCGGCTGAGCGGCTGTTTTGCCACAGGAGCTGCCATTGGCTACTGCCGGCATGCTCGGCAAGGCTGGCGCTGTAGCGGCGCAAGTCTGCGTCGGTGAGTGTATCGAGGCTAATGGCGCTGGCGGGGCTGGCGAGGGTCGCGGCAAGCGCCAACGCAAGAAGTGGCTTACGCATATAACAGATCCTTTCCTGGGGGTAGGCAGGCAAGCCTGCGCGCCCCAGGAAAGTTTTTTAAGCGGGAACGGCTTGGGTGGGTGTTCAGCGTGGCTGCATGTAGCCTGGGCCGCCGCCACCACCAGGGCCGCCGTGGCCACCGCCACCACCGCCACCACCGCCACCGCCGCCGCCACCCCCGTGGCCGCCGGGTGGCATGAACAACCAGCAACCGCTCAGGCTGGCAGTCAACAGAATTGGAATCAGCCAGGTGATTCGACGCAACATCGGGTACTCCTCATGGTTTAAAGCACCGCACCGCTTCAGCGGGCGCGGTAATATGACGGCGATACCGGGCAAATATTGCCGCGCGATCGTCTCCACTTGGTAAGCAAACCGATACACGAACGAGCCCCATATGACACAACTGCAACGTTTGAAATACTCCTTGCTGCTTTCCGTCCTCATAGTCGCCATCATGCTGGGGTTGTCCTGGTTGCAGGCGCAGGGGCGTCTGGATGAAAAAACTTTCCAGTATCTGGCCATCGGCGTGGCCGTGGTCGCGGTAGTCATCAATGGCGTGATGCGGCGCAAGGTTCGTCGCTGATCGTTTCGAATCCTTGAGCGAGGCGTGCAGATGTCTTCAAACTCCACTGATAGCGTACCCCGCGAAACGGTCAGCTTTAATGAGCTGGCAGCGTTGCTGGAGCAGGTTTTCCGCGCCCGCGGCGCATCGCCATCGGTGGCTGCGGTGCTGGCTGCCAATTGCGCCGCGGCGCAGCGGGACGGGGCCGAGAGCCACGGCGTGTTTCGAATGGCCGGGTACCTTTCCACTATCGCCAGCGGTTGGGTGAACCCGGCCGCCGAGCCGCAGGTTGAAGACGTGGCGGCAGGGTATGTGGCAGTGGATGCCGGTAACGGCTTCGCTCAACCTGCTCTGGCGGCAGCGCGGCCCCTGTTGATCGACAAGGCCAGGCGTGCCGGTATCGCCGTATTGGCAATACGCAATTCCCACCATTTTGCGGCGTTGTGGCCGGACGTGGAGCCTTTCGCCGAGGAAGGGCTGATCGCGCTGAGCGTGGTCAACAGTATGACCTGCGTAGTGCCCCATGGTGGCACGCGGCCTGTATTCGGGACCAACCCCATCGCGTTCGCGGCGCCCTGCGCAGGGCGGGGCCCTGTGGTATTCGACATGGCCACCAGTGCGCTGGCCCATGGCGATGTGCAGATCGCGGCGCGCGAGGGCCACATGCTCCCCGAGGGCGCTGGCGTGGATGCACAGGGTGCGGCGACCACCGATCCCCGAGCGGTGCTCGACGGCGGCGCCTTGCTGCCCTTCGGCGGCCACAAGGGCTCGGCGCTATCAATGATGGTCGAGCTGCTGGCCGCGGGCCTCACCGGCGGCAACTTCTCGTTCGAGTTCGACTGGTCCCGCCATCCTGGGGCGCAAACGCCATGGACCGGCCAATTGCTCATCGTGATCGACCCTGGCAAAGCGGGGAGCAACCTGTTCGCCGAGCGTGCTCGCGTGCTTGTGGACCGCATGAGCGAAGCGGGGGTCAGCAGGCTGGCGGGGGAACGGCGCTACCAGAACCGCAAGCGCTCGCTGGAGGAGGGCATACCCTTGGCCCCGGAGCGCCTGGCGGCGCTGCGAGGCTGGGCGGCAGGGGCGTGATCAGTCGCGTCGGTTGACGAGCAGGGCGGCCAACAAGCCCACTGTCGCAGCGATGCCCAACGCTTTGTAAGGGTATCGTTTGACGTACTGCTCGGTACCTTCTATCGCGGGCGCGGCCCGCTCGCCCAGTTGGCGGGCCAAAACGGTCGCGCGCTGCAGCGCCTGCTCCAGTTGGCGCTTGGCCACGCGCCGACGGCCGTATACCGAACGAGCGCCCAGCAGGCTCTCGGATTCTTCGACCAGCGCCGCCAGTTCACTGAAGGCCTGGTCCATGATTTGCTCATCCATCAATGGGTTGGAAGGTTTACGGGCCATGGCGGGTTCCTCTTTGCGGCTGTGGTCCATGGGATTGCCTAGAGCCCCGAAAAGTTGCAGGGCGGTGTAAACTACGGCGCTTCGAGCAATCACTGGAGGTAGGGTGCATGAGTCTGAATCTTGCCAACAAGTCATTCGACGAGCGTTTGGCGATCGAAACCGAAAAAGCGCGACATTTCGAGAACTGGCAGGCCAACCTTGGGCGCGCCAAGGCCGACGCCGCCCGGCTTATCGCCGAAAAGCCCCGACGCAAGGGTAAGTGGGCGCAATGGGTGCGGGCGGAACTTGAGCAAATGGCGCCTCAGGATTACGCCAATCTGGTGCGCGCCGAAGTGAACAAACTGATGGCGGCCACCCGCTGAAGCTTTACGGTCGGTTAGCCGGCGGGCGCAGTGTCATCGGGTTCAGCCGGCCGCTTTCGCTGAACCGCACCGCTCGGCTCAGCCCCGGTGTGTCGAGCTTGCCATCCAGGCGATAGGGTACCCCCTCGCTAGGGTTCAGGTCAGCCAGGCCCAGTGCCTGGCGCAGTACCGAAAACGCCGACACACTGACCGGGACCGTCACCAGCGCTTCGCTGTACCCGCCAAGGGTGCCTTGCGCTGGGCTCACGCCACTGGCAAGGGGCTGGCCGTTGACTTCCAGCGTCAGCGCAATGCCCGAATACTCCACCGGGTCCCGGTTAGGGTTCTGCAGCCTCAGCCGCACCTGCGCGCGCCATTCAAGCCCCGCGCCGGCTGCGGGCTCCAGGCCGGCAACTTGAACGATCAGCGGGTCGTGGGGGTTAAAGAGTGCACAGGCGTTCAGGCTCAGGCACAGTGCAAAGAGGGCGACGCGGCGTAGCAAAGCAAACATGGCGAACTCCGTTGGGCCTGGTATTGCGACAGCTTCGCCTCGGGGACGTTCGTAGCCATGGCGCAACGGCCCGGGGCAAACCGAGGAGGCAAAATGCGAGTGTTCCTGATGACCCTGGGGCTGCTGCTGATGGGTAGCGTAGCCGAAGCGGCCTCTGCGACCACCCCGCCGCAAGTGCGGCCCGGGGTTAACGCCAATCCACTGAACAGCCCCATCAGGCGCATCAACCCCAATAGCCGCCAAGGCACTGTACCCTCCAATCCGGCGCAGCGTAGCTTGCCAGAGGGCTACCCCGGCGGCCGGCCGCCGACGTTGGAAAACGGCGGCATCGGCAACGGCCAGCGCTTTCCGCGGCCAGCCCCTGCGCCGCGCGAGCCGGCTGACGGTCGTTAGGGCGCGGCAGGACCCGGTTGCAGAACCCGGATCGGCTGGCCACCGTGCCAGGCCAGGATGTTCTCGATCATGGAGGTAAAGAACGCGCGGTAGTTGTTTTCGGTCACGTAGCCGATATGCGGTGTCGCCAATACGTTGGGCAGGCTACGCAGAGGGTGGTCGACGGCAAGCGGCTCCTGATCGAATACGTCGAGCGCTGCCCCGCCGAGGCGCCCGCTTTCCAGGGCCAGCAGCAGGGCCTGCTCGTCCACGATCGGCCCCCGGGAGGTATTCACCAACAAGGCGCCGCGCTTCATGCTATCGAGCGCGTGCGCGTCCACCAGGTGGCGGGTACGCTCGCTCAATACCAGGTGCACGCTGAGGATATCGGCCTGCTCGAACAATTCCTGCTTGCTCACCCGCCGCGCGCCTACGGCCTCGGCTCGCTCGTCAGTCAGGTGCTCGCTCCAGGCGATGACCTGCATCCCGAACGCCCGGCCGTAGCCGGCTACGGTGCCGCCTATGTTCCCGAGGCCCAGCACGCCCAGGGTTTTGCCCGCCAGGTCGCCCCCCAGGCCCACCTGCCAGCCGCCATTGCGCAACGAAGCCGCTTCAGCCAGCAGGTTGCGGTTGAGCGCCATCAGCAAGGCCCAGGTAAGTTCGGGCGCGGCCTGGCGGTAGCTGTCGCCCCCACACACCGTCACGCCGTGTGCCGCGGCCGCTGCCAGATCAATGGCCGCGTTGCGCATGCCGCCGGTCACGATCAGTTTCAGCGCGGGCAGGAGGGCCAGAAGCTCGGCAGTGAAGGCCGTGCGCTCGCGCATTACACAGATCACCGTGTAAGGCGCCAGCCGCTCGGCCATGGTGTGGGTATCAGCAGGGTAGTCGTGAAGGAACTCAACCTGGCCCACGGCGGCGAGGGCTGCCCAATCCACAACGCCCTGGGCTACCCGTTGCCAGTCATCCAGTACGGCAATTCGCAATTCGCTCATCGGTCACTCCTGTTTTACAGGTTGCGCCAGCCAGGCTAGCACCGCCTTGTGAAAGCGTTCGGGTTGCTCCATTTGAGGCGCGTGCCCCAGGCCTGGAAATTCTACCAGCGCAGCCCCGGGAATCATCTGGCTCACCTGCTTGCCCAGCACATCGTAGTGGCCCAGCCGTGCCTTTACCTCGGGTGCTGCCACATCGCTCCCGATAGCCGTAGTGTCGGCAGTGCCGATCAAGAGCAACGTGGGCACCTTGAGGTTGCGGAATTCGTAAAACACCGGCTGGGTGAAAATCATGTCGTAGATCAGCGCTGAGTTCCATGCCACCACGTTATGACCGGGGCCCTGATTAAGGCCGGCGAGCATGGTTACCCAGCGTTCATAGGAAGGATCCCAGCGGCCACCGTAGTAGGTCTTGCGTTCGTAGTCGCGAATGCCGTCGGCGTTGAGCTTCGTTTCGCGGGCAAACCATTCGTCCACCGTGCGATAGGGCACCCCGAGGGCTTTCCAGTCTTCGAGCCCGATGGGGTTGACCAGCATCAGCCGCTCGGTTTCATCAGGGTAGAGCAGCGCGTAGCGTGTCGCGAGCATGCCGCCTGTGGAATGGCCCATCACGATGGCCTCCTTGATGCCCAGTTCGCCCAGCAGGGCGTGAGTGTTGCTCGCCAACTGCTGGAAGCTGTACTGGTAATGCTCCGGCTTGCTGGAGGTGCAAAAGCCGACCTGGTCGGGCGCGATCACTCGATAGCCGGCATTGGCCAAGGCTTTGATGGTGGCGTCCCAGGTGGCGGCGCAGAAGTTCTTGCCGTGCAGCAGTACCACGGTATGGCCGTTCGCCTTGCCCGCGGCGGCCACGTCCATGTAGCCCATTTCCAGGGATTTGCCCTGGGACTCGAAGCGGTAGTGCTGCAACGTGTAGGGGTAATCGAAGCCTTCGAGCTGCGGCCCATAGACCGGCTGCGGCTCGGCGGCGTGAACGGCGGTGGCGCAGAGCCCCGCGAGAGCATAGGCGAGAAAGCGCAGGCGCATTGCGGTGTTCCTTGAACGAGGGATACAGGCCAGACCGGAAAACCAGCGCGGGGTTCAGCGCTGACTTTCCCCGCGCGGCACTCTACCATGGGCGGCAGACAGCCCAGGCAAACGGTCATGACCAAGGACAGTATCTCCATCGAGCTGGTACGCGAAGCGCTGCGAGCGGTTTCGCCTGGTAGCGCAGCGCAGGCGCTTGCGCAGGCTGGCATCTGCGGTTCGTTGCTTGCCGACCCCGCCGCGCGGGTACCGGCCACGGCGTATGGGCAGCTGTGGCGGGCACTGGCGCAGGGGCTGGATGACGAATTCTTCGGCATGGCGCCGCGGCCGCTACCCGCCGGCAGCCTGGCGTTCATGTGGCGCAGCGGCAAAGGCCAGCCTACGGTAGGCGACGGTATACGCCTGGCGCTGGAGTTTTTGCGCCTGATGCTGGGCGGCCCGTGCGGCAAGCTGGAGCGCCAGCACAGTGTGGCCATGATCACCCTTCATGCGCCTGACGAGCCCGCGCGGTCTTTCACCTGTTTTACCTTCTGGATGATCGTACACGGGCTCACCTGCTGGTTGGCGGGCCGCCGGGT
The DNA here is from genome assembly GCF_058145875.1 of Pseudomonas sp. 3MAES_34.3B. Classification (NCBI taxonomy): domain Bacteria; kingdom Pseudomonadati; phylum Pseudomonadota; class Gammaproteobacteria; order Pseudomonadales; family Pseudomonadaceae; genus Pseudomonas; species Pseudomonas sp. 3MAES_34.3B. The sequence continues at coordinate 2,113,741 of NZ_CM176960.1, forward strand.
GCCGGTGCTGGCCGCCGAGCTGCGCGGCGACGCGCCAGGCTACTGCGACGATTATCGGCGCTTTTTCGGCAATACACTGCGCTTCGGCCAGGCCCATACCCGGCTGATCTTCTCTGCCGATTGCCTGGACCTGCCGGTGCGCCGTAGTGAAGCAGACCTCGAAGCCTTTTGCGCCCAACTGCCGGGCAACCTCCTGGTCCGGTATCGGGACCCGGGCGGCCTGGCGCGGCGTGTGCGTGACGGCTTGCGGGCCATGCCACCGGTAGCCTGGCCGGAGGCCACTGCACTGGCCGCCGGGTATGGCATGTCGGTGGCCACGTTGCGCCGGCGATTGGCGGCGGAAGGGCAAAGCCTGCAGCAAGTGAAAGCCAGCCTGCGCAAGGAGCGGGCCATCGCCTGGCTGGCGGAAGAGGGCGTGAGCATGGCGCAGATCGCCGAGCGCCTGGGCTTCGCCGACGAAAGCTCGTTCTACCGTGCGTTTCGTCAATGGTTCGGTTCCAACCCTGGGCACTATCGCAGCCTGGTAGGCGGCACTGGCGAAAACGCTCAGCGTAATTGAGTGGCCGCGCCATTGTTCCAGGTTCGGCGAAGGCCGAGCATGCAAGGCCTCAGTGAGTATGAGGAACCGCCCATGGATACCCATAACAAGAATTTCGTTATCAGCGGAGCCGCCTCCGGGCTGGGCGCCGCCACCGCACGAGCATTGGTAGAGGCCGGTGCCGGGGTGCTGCTGGTAGACCTCAACGCCCAAGGCGTGGAAGCCACGGCGAAAGCGCTGGGCATGCCGTTTGTGGTGGCCGATATCACCGACGGCGCCCAGGCACAGGCCGCAGTCGACACAGGTGTGCAAACACTGGGGGCCCTGCATGGTTTGGTCAACTGCGCCGGTATCGTGCTAGGTGAGCGCATTCTCGGACGCGAGGGCCCTCATGCCCTGGATGCCTTCGCCAGAGTGATCCAGGTGAACCTGATCGGCAGTTTCAACCTGTTGCGCCTGGTGGCTGCCGCCATGGCCGACAATACCCCGGACGCCGCCGGGGGCAGGGGCGTAATCATCAATACCGCGTCAGTTGCGGCCTACGATGGCCAGATCGGCCAGGCGGCGTATGCGGCTTCGAAGGGGGCTATTGCCAGCCTCACCCTGCCTGCGGCAAGAGAACTGGCGCGGCAAGGCATTCGGGTAATGACCATCGCGCCGGGGCTGTTCGAAACGCCCATGATGGCGGGCATGACCGACGACGTGCGCGCTTCGCTGGCCGCAGCGGTGCCGTTCCCGCCCAGGTTGGGCAAACCCGATGAATATGCAGCGCTGGTACTGCACATCATCGCCAACGACATGCTCAACGGTGAAGTCATCCGCCTGGACGGCGCCCTGCGCATGGCTGCGCGCTAACAGGAGAATGTCATGAACGATCCAGTGGTTATCGTGAGTATCGCCCGCACCCCCATGGGCGGGCTACAAGGTGTGCTGAGCGGCCTGAGCGCTACGCGGCTGGGCAGCGCGGCGATTGGCGCGGTGGTAGCGCGCGCGGGGCTGCCGGCTGATAGCGTGGATGAGGTGCTGATGGGCTGCGTGTTGCCTGCCGGCCTTGGCCAGGCACCGGCGCGACAGGCCGCGCTAGGCGCCGGGTTGAGCAAGGGCACGCCGTGCACCACGCTGAACAAAATGTGTGGTTCGGGCATGCAGGCCGTGATCCTGGCTCATGATGGGCTGCTGGCCGGCAGCGCGAAGGTTGTAGTGGCCGGCGGCATGGAAAGCATGTCCAACGCCCCTTACTTGCTGGACAAGGCGCGTAGCGGCTACCGCATGGGACACGGCAGGGTGATTGACCACATGTTCCTGGACGGCCTCGAAGACGCCTACGCGCCTGGCCGGTTGATGGGCACGTTTGCCGAGGAGTGCGCTGCCAGCGAAGGCATCGGCCGTCTGGCACAGGACGATTACGCCCTGGCTTCGCTTGAGCGGGCCAGACGCGCCATGGGCGACGGCAGTTTCGCCGAGGAAATCGTGCCGGTGATGGCACCGGCGGGGCGCGAGTTGCGTGAAGTTACCGAGGATGAGCAGCCGCCCAAGGCGCGCCCGGAAAAAATCCCGACACTCAAGCCGGCCTTCAGTGAGGGCGGCACGGTGACGGCCGCCAATGCCAGCTCCATTTCCGACGGTGCGGCTGCGCTGATCCTGATGCGTCAGAGCGAAGCCCGGGCGCGAGGGCTGCAACCCCTGGCGATTATCCACGGTCATGCGGCGTTCGCTGACGAGCCCGGGCTGTTTCCGCTGGCCCCGGTCGACGCCATTCAGCGTTTGATGAAACGTACCGGCTGGTCGCTGGCCGACGTGGACCTGTTTGAAATCAACGAAGCCTTCGCCGTGGTGGCGCTTGCTTGTATGCAGCGGCTGGAGTTGCCCCACGACCGGGTCAACGTCAATGGGGGCGCTTGTGCGCTCGGCCATCCCATCGGCGCCTCGGGTGCGCGTATTCTCGTTACGCTGATTGCCGCGTTGCGTCGCCGTGGCATGAAGCGAGGGGTCGCCGCCATCTGCATCGGCGGCGGCGAAGCGACAGCGGTCGCTGTCGAATGCCTGGCCTGATCCATCAACAAGGAGCCCGCAATGCCTGATTTTGAAACCGTTGTGCTCACCCGTCATGACCGGGTGGCCCTGCTTACCCTTAACCGTCCACAGGCACTGAATGCGTTGAACGCCCAAGTGGTGGCCGAGCTGAACCAGGCCATGGATAAGTTGGAGCGCGACCCCGGGATCGGTTGCGTGGTGATCACAGGTTCGGAGAAAGCCTTCGCCGCCGGCGCCGATATCAAGGAAATGGCCGGCCTGAGCTACCCAGGCATCTATATGGATGACCTGTTCCGCGAGGCCGACCGCTTCGCCGCGCGACGCAAGCCGATCATTGCTGCGGTGGCCGGTTATGCCCTGGGTGGCGGCTGCGAGCTGGCGATGATGTGCGACTTCATCCTGGCGGCGGACAACGCCCGCTTCGGCCAGCCGGAAATCAACCTCGGCGTGCTGCCCGGCATGGGTGGTACCCAGCGCCTGACCCGTGCCATCGGCAAGGCGAAGGCCATGGAATTATGCCTTACCGGGCGGTTGATGGATGCCGAGGAGGCAGAGCGCTCCGGGCTGGTAGCGCGCATCGTGCCTAGAGCCGAACTGGTCAGCGAAGCGCTGGCGGTGGCAGCGGTAATCGCGGAAAAATCGTTGCCCATGACCATGATGGTCAAGGAAAGCGTAGAGCGGGCATTCGAGGTCAGCCTGGCCGAGGGGGTGCGCTTCGAACGCCGGGTGTTCCACGCCGCCTTTGCCACCCAGGACCAGAAGGAGGGCATGGCGGCGTTCGTGGATAAACGCAAGCCGGACTTCCGGCACGGCTGAGGCTCAGTCGGTGCGCAGGCGCAGCGTTTCACTCAGGCAATAACCGTAGCCGCGCAGGGTTTGCAGTGCGTATGGCGCCCCTAGCTCGCTGAGTTTGCGGCGAAGGTTGCAGATGTGCCGCTCTATCAGCGGGCCGCGAGTTTGCCCGGCATCTTCCCACAGGTGCGCTTCGATGGCTTGGCGGCTGATGGGTTCAGCCTGTTGTGCCAACAAGGCGAGCAGCCGCTGTTCGGTTACCGTCACGCTCTGCTGCTGATGCCCTCGGCCCAGCAGCAGGCGATTGCTCGACAACCATAGCCCGGGGCCCGGCTCAACGGCGGGCATAGGGTAATGCCGGCTCAGCGCCTGCATGCGCGCCTCGAGTTCTTCCGCGCTTAGCGGGCGAGGCAAGCACAGGTCGGCCCCGGCCTGAAGCACCTGCGCCCGGGTGCTGGAGTCGCTTTGCCCCAACAGCACCAGAAGCCGCGCCCGGCCCCGGCGACCTACCGCCTTGTGCAGCAGGTCGGGGCGTGCCCGCGGCAGGTCCAGCACGATATAACGGTAGCGGCCATGCAGGTGCCGATCCGCATGCTCCGGCACCGTACTGACGATGTCGCCGGCGTGATCGGCGAGCACCTGCATCAGGGCCTGGTCGGGTTGCTCGGTAATGTAAAGAAGGTTCATGTGGCAACCAGTGCGTTGGTGGGGCGGCAATCGAGCACCAGCCTGGCGCCGCCAAGGGGGCTGTCGGTGACTTCAAGGCCAAAGCCATGCAGGTTCACGACCGCGCCTACGATCGAAAGCCCGAGGCCAAAGCCTCCCTGGGCGGATTCATCGCTTCGGTAAAACCTTTGGAAAATGGCCTGCCGTTCTTCTTCAGGAATACCCGGGCCGGAATCGTCCACGCTGATCCGAGTCATCCCTTGGTGCACCTCTGCCTGCAGCAGTACCTTGCCGCCCGCCGGGGTGAACTTGATGGAATTGCTCAGCAGGTTGCCGATGGCCTCGAACAGCAGGGCCCGGTCGCCCGTAATGGCCGGCACGCTCTCAGGGATTGCTAGCGCAAGGATGAGCTCGCCTTCCTCGGCCAGGGGCAGGTAGAAATCATGCAGCTCGCGTAACAGCTCCAACGGGTTCAGCTCCACAAAGCCCGAGCGGCGGCGATGGTCTTCGATTTCCGAGATTCGCAGCAGGCCACGGAAGCGCGCCATCAGCGTATCGGTGTCAGCGATGGCCTGATCCAGTTGCTGCCCTTGGCTGGAGTTGTCTTCGGTCTGTTGCTTGATGCGATACAGCTGGGCACGCAAGCGGGTGAGGGGGGTTCGCAGGTCGTGGGCAATGTTGTCGCACACTCCCTTGACCTCGAACATCAGTTTTTCGATGCGGTCCAGCATGGCGTTGACGATGGCCGCCAGCATGTCCAGCTCGTCCCGGCGGTTGGACAGTGGCAGCCGACGCGCCAGGTCACCGGCCATGATGGCTTCGGCGCTCGCCTGGATCTTGCGGATACGCCGCAGCGGCCGCCGGCGCAGCAAGTGCCAGCCAGCTGCACCTGGCAATATGGTCAGGGACACGCCCCACAGCAGCGCGCGCAGGATGATATGGGTGACGGCGAACACCGAGCCGTTATCCCGTACCAGAACCAGCCAGCGCCCGTCACGGGTGGGCATGGCCACGGCGGCGCAACTGTCTTGCGGTAGTTTGGGGTCGTTGGAGTCGATGCAGTCGTCCAGCTCGTAGATGTCCCCATCCAGCGCCAGGCCACGGGGAATGCGGCGTAGCTCGCCGGCTATGGGATAAAGTTCATCATCGAACAGGCCGTAGGCGTCGAATGCGCGGTCGTCGAACGCCTGGCTGGCGGCCAGGGCGTCTTCAAGGTCACGCCCACCGAAGCGGGCGAACAGGTGCTGGCGCTGCATCAGGGACTGTCGCGCCAGGCTGTTGAGGTAGTCCGACACTTCGAAATACAACACGCCGAGCAGGATGCTGCTCCAGGCTACGAAAAGGAAACTGTACAGCGCCAGCAGCCGGCTGCTGGAGGAGCGCCAACCCTTAGAGGGGTTCGGCAATGACATAGCCAGACCCTCGCACGGTCTTGATCAGCGGTGGTGTGCCGGCCGGGTCGATCTTCTTGCGCAGGCGGCCGATGTGTACATCGATCAGGTTGGTGCCTGGGTCGAAGTGGTAGCCCCACACTTCTTCGAAGATCATCATGCGGGTAAGCACCTGACCGGCGTTGCGCATCAGGAATTCAAGCAGCTTGAACTCGGTGGGCAGCAGGTTCAGTTGCTGGCCACCACGCCGCGCTTCACGGGTGATCAGGTCCAGCTCCAGGTCCGCGACCTTGAGGGTATTGTCCTGGGCAGCGCCGGCCTGTTTGCGGCGCAGCAGCACTTCCACCCGCGCGGCCATTTCGTCCGACGCAAAGGGTTTGGTGAGGTAATCATCGCCGCCGGCGCGCAAGCCGCGTACGCGCTCATCCACGTCCGAGAGCGCACTGATCATCAATACCGGCGTAGAAACGCCGATGGTGCGCAAGGTGGTCACAATGGCAAGGCCGTCGAGCTCGGGGAGCATGCGGTCCAGGGTGATCACGTCATACACACCGCTCACGGCCTTCACCAGGCCCTCGCGGCCATTGTCGACCCAATCCACCTCCAGGCCGTGGTTGCTCAGTTCCGCCACGATTTCCCGGGCGGTAACGGCATCGTCTTCGATGGTCAATACACGTGTCATGGAGGTACCTGCTGGTTCTGAAGCGGACCGTGGCATTGTGCCAAGTTTCAGGCAAGGGCTATTTGAAGATTATTTCATGTTCGGCGCATGAGGATGATCAGACAGTAACGGTGCCGGTACAAAGCGGATACCAGGCTGTGCTAAAGCCTGAGCCGGACGCGCCGATGCAGGGTAGGCCAATAAACCGTCCACAGGGTTCCCCTATGACCAGCTTGTCCGCTATTGCCTCGAACATTCACATCCAGACCACCAGCGCCACCAAGGCTGCCAGCAGCACCGCGGCCGCGACTGAAACCGATGACACCACTACCGCAACCGCAGCGAGCACTGCCACCGCGGCCGCCAGCACTAACAGCGCCCAAGGCGCGGGCGGGCCGCCTGCCGGTGGCGGTGGTAGCGCGTCGAGCAGCAGCGATAGCGATAGCGACAGCGATTCGGATACCGTCACCGACCTGAAAAAACAGGTTGCCGCGCTGCAAAAGGAATTGGCCAAGGAGCAGCAAGCGCTGCAGAAAGCCCAGAGCGGCAGTGGTACCGAAGAACAGAAAGCCGCTGCTGTTGCCTCGGCTCAATCGCAGGTAGCGTCCACCAGTAGCGAACTGCAGACCGCCAACGCCGAGCTGTTGCAGGCACTGGTCGACGAAGGTAGCAGCACCAGCGGCACCAGCATCAGCACCACGGCCTGAGGGCCGACGCCCCTCTGTAAGCCATCCAGGCGGCGGCCCGCAAACGGCCACCGCCTGGCATTGGATGGGGCCGTTCGCAGGCTCCGCCTACTCCTACATGGCCGATGGCCGGTTGCGCTCAATCCGCCAGCTGGCGGTGTTTCTCGGCCTTGTACTGCATCGCCACTGCGGGCGCCTTGGTGCTGCGGCCCGTTTCCACCCAGCTGCGCAAGCGGCTGGCGTCGGCGAAGTGCGTATATTTGCCGAATGCATCGAGGATCACCATGGCTACCGGGCGGCCGCCCATGCTGGTAACCAGCACCAGGCAATGGCCCGCCTTGTCGGTAAAGCCGGTTTTGGTAATCTCGATGTCCCAGTTCTTCTGGTTCAGCAGATGGTCGGTGTTATGGAAGCCCAGCGTGTAGTTGGGTTTTTTGAACGCGACGGTCTTTTCCTTGGTGGTACTAAGTTCCGACAGCATCGGGTAGCGCCGCGCCGCGACCAACAGTTTGCTCAGGTCGCGCGCCGTGGAAACGTTCTGTTCCGACAAGCCCGTAGGTTCTACGTACCGCGTATGGCTCATGCCCAAGGCCCGGGCCTTGGCGTTCATGGCTGCGATAAAGGCGTTGTATCCGCCCGGGTAGTGGTGCGCCAGGCTGGCGGCCGCGCGGTTCTCGGAGGACATCAGCGCAATCAGCAACATGTCGTGCCGGTTCAGCGTACTGCCCAGCTTCACCCGGGAGAACACGCCTTTCATTTCTTTGGTCTGGCTGATATCGACAGTGATGTCTTCTTCCATCGATTGTTTGGCATCCAGCACCACCATGGCGGTCATCAGCTTGGTCACCGACGCAATCGGCACAACCTGGTCCGGCTTGTTCTCGTAGATCACCTGATTGGTTTGAAGGTCCACCAGCAAGGCGCTATGGGATGCCAGGTGCAGCTCTGCCGGGTCCCGCTTGAATGCGCTATCGGCCGCCGTAGCGTTCGAGGTAAAGCAAGCGCCTGCGAGCACGAAACAAAGGCTCAGTATCGAAAGAGGGGTTTTCACGGAGATTGCTCGCAAGAAGAGTAGAAGTGTGGCGTCCGTGCCATCGAAACTGGCGACATTGTAAATTTATGGCCAAGTGCCTGTCGATTGCCCGAGCAGGTAAATGTTTCTTCATTCGCGCGAGCAGGCAGCGACTGAAGCAAAGCCAGAATTTAGGGTGGGCTTGAGGTCAGGCGGCGAGGCCGCACAGCTCTTCGCAAAAGCGATCGGCATGGTTTCGGGAGAGGAGGGGCGGGCTGACGATCTCGCCGTCAACCACGACATACCAGCACACCAGAAGCCCAAGGTCGCGCAGGTGTTCAGGAACTGCGCTGCCAATGACACTCATCACGCGACAGGAAAACATGTTGGGGAACCTCGCGGACTCAATACGCTCAATGTAGGCCTGAGCGAGCCGGCGACAGAAACCGCCCTCGATAGTGGCTACTTTGCATCAGTGGCCACTCGAGGGCGAGTGCTTTACCAGCGAGGCGGGCCGTAGTAGGCGCGCGGTGCATAGTAGCCAGGCGGTGGCGGTGGTGGTGCTACGTATACCGGGGCCGGTTGGTAGTAGACCGGTGGAGGTGGCGCCTGCACATACACAGGTTGCGGTGCGACATACACCGGCTGCTCCACAACCACGGGGGCGGGGCGAGCGACAACCGCGCCGACGACTGCGGCACCGAGCACCGCGCCAAGCACACCTGGGCCAACACCGCCGCCACCGTGCGCGGCCGCCGGGCCGGCGAGGCTCAGTGCACCAACCAGAAGGGCGATTTTGGGTAGATGACGAATCATGATGGTTCCTCGTAATACGACGTGGCGCCTGGAGCCCGCCTTCGGGTCCTGGGACTGCCGTACACACTATGACAGCGAAAGAGTTAAAACCCGCGACCGAAAACGGTAAATTTTATGTAAGGTCATCGTATCCATTTCCTTACTCATCAAACACCTGCCGGATCTTTCATGGCTATTTTTCCGAACAAGCAAACTCAGTTGTGCATGTCCCTGGCGGCGCGCCCCGGTAACTTCGGCACGCGCTTCCACAACTTCCTTTATCGAGCGCTGGATCTCGATTACTTCTATAAAGCTTTCACAACCACCGACCTGCCTGCGGCAATCAGTGGCATCCGCGCACTGGGCATTCGTGGGTGCGCGGTGTCCATGCCGTTCAAGGAAGCCTCCATCCCACTGGTGGATGAGCTGGATGCCTCGGCTGCGGCAATCGCATCTATCAATACTATCGTCAACGACGCCGGTAACTTGAAGGCCTACAACACGGACTACCTGGCCATTCGTCAACTGATCGAGCGGCATGCACTATCGACCGACATGCGCTTGGCCGTGCGTGGCAGCGGTGGCATGGCCAAAGCCGTAGCCTGCGCCTTCAAGGATGCCGGTTTTGCTCGGGGCACGCTGATTGCGCGTAACACTGACGCCGGCCCGGCCTTGGCCGATCGCTGTGGCTATGCCTGGGCGGCAGGCGAAGTGGGCCTGCAGGCGGACCTGCTGGTGAACGTTACGCCGATCGGCATGGCCGGCGGGCCGGAAGCCAAAAGCCTGGCCTTCAGCGAACAGGCTATCGAGCGTGCGTCTGTGGTGTTCGATGTGGTTGCCATCCCGCCACGTACCCCGCTGATTCTTGCGGCCGAAGCGGCCGGCAAGCCTGTCATCACCGGCGAAGACGTGGTGGCGCTGCAGGCGCTGGAACAGTTTGTGCTGTATACCGGCGTTCGCCCCACCGACGAGCAGGTCGCCGAGGCAGTGGCCTTCGCCACAGCGGGCTAGTCAGTCCAGGCCCAGCTTTGCAAGGCGTTCTTCCAGCGCTGCGATCCGGGCTTCCAGCGCGCCGATCCGGTCGTCTGCTGCCGGCTCAGCAGTTGGCGCCTGGGCCCCGTAGTGCTCCAGCGCGTCGGTGCCTTCCGCCCAGCCATGGGTGTAGCGCACCTCACGCTGGCCCGCGTACCTGGGCAGCTGTCGGGCAAAACCGCGGGCAGCCATGCGCTCGAGCTGATGGCGAACCTGCTCTGCGTCATCGAAGGCATGTAGCCGGCTGCTGCGGGTAAGCAAGTCGCCTATGGTTTGTGCGCCACGCAGGAACAGCAAGCTCAGCAGGGCCACTTGCGCCGGGACCAGTTCGAGCGCCTTGTCCAGGCGATGCTCATAGCGGTCGGCGCGGTTGCCCATTACCAGGCGGGTGAAGCCCATGCCCTCAAGTACCCGCAGCCGTTGGCCTACCTCGCCCGGTGAGAGTTGCAGGATCGGATCCCGACTGGTTTTCTGGTTGCACGCCAGCACCAGTGCGTTGAGCGTCAAGGGGTAGGTTTCCGGATTGCTGGCCTGCTTCTCCACCAAGCAACCGAGAACGCGAATGTCGATAGCGGTCAGCTCAGGCCGTTGCGGCTCGAGGTCGTCAGTCATCGGGGGGCACCTGCACAAAAAGGGGCCCCTAGAGTACGGCTTCGTCCGCTATTGCTGGAAGAGGTCATGTCGCGCCCCTTCGGCCACGGCAAGAATGCCCGGGTGGTTCACGCGCCGCTCCACCGAAATCGCATAAAAGGCTTCGGCCACTGCCTCGGTTTCTCCCAGCATCACCACGCCCCCTGGGCGGAGGAGGTCGTCGGCGATCACCCGAGGGGCGACAAATATGCCCGTGCCCGCTGTACCGAAGGCTTGCATCAGCGCGCTGTCGTCGAATTCCCCGACGATTCTGGGGTTTACCCGGCATTCCTCCAGCCATCTCAGCAACCGGCCGCGCACCACGCTCTGCGGCCCTGGGATGAGCAGCGGCTGGTTATCGAGGCACCCTGGGAATCCCCCGACGCACGCCTGCGCACGTACTAGAGTGGCGAAAAATCCGATGCCGCATTCCCCCAGTTTGATGGTGCGGGTTCTGATGTCCAGCTGAGCAGGTACCGGGCTGTCTGATATCACCAGGTCCAGGCGTTGGATGGCGAGGTCTGCCAGCAGCCGCTCCAGCTTGTCCTCACGGCAAGCGATGCGTAGCGCAGGGTTTTCAAGGGACATGGTAGGGGCCAGCAGCCGGTAGACGATAGATTTGGGAACCACGTCGGCCACGCCTACCCTGAACATGAGCGGCTGTTGCCCTGGCTGCGAGCGGATCATCGCTTCGAGGGCAACGCCGGCTTCGAACATGGGCTCTGCATAGGCCAGAATCCGGCGGCCGTCTTCGGTGAGCTCCAGGTGGCGGCCTACCTTCTGAAACAGGCGCAGGCCCAGGTTGCTTTCAAGCAGAGACAGCTGGCCGCTGATCGTCGGCGCGGTGAGGTTCAGCTGTTCGCAGGCGCGGGTAATGCTGCCCGTACGCGCAACAACCCAGAAGTAGTGAAGCTGACGATAATTAAGCATGAGGCTAAGCTTCGAATAAACCGAACTGTTGACATGAAAAATACGAATTTTCCGGAAGTATAAGCGCATCTACACTGGCCGTCATTCGTGAGTACCTGGAGCATGTCATGGAATACTTGATGGACCTTTTTGCCAGCCCGGCTGCGTGGGCCGCGCTGGCGACCCTGATCGTGATGGAAGTGGTGCTGGGCATCGACAACCTTATTTTCATTTCCATCCTGACCAACAAATTGCCGGCCGAGCATCAGACCAAGGCGCGGCGGTTGGGCATTGGCATGGCATTGATCCTTCGCCTGGGGCTGCTGAGCACGGTGGCGTTCATCGTCACGCTCACCACGCCGGTGTTTGAGGTGGCAGGGCATGGGTTTTCCTGGAAGGACATCATCCTGATCGCCGGTGGCCTCTTCCTGCTCTGGAAAGCCACCAGTGAGATCCACCACAGCGTGGACCCGGACGCTCAGGCCGATGCCAAGGTAAGCGCCAAGGTCGGTATTGGCCTGGCCTCGGCCATTGGCCAGATCCTTATGCTCGATCTGGTGTTCTCCATCGACAGTATCATCACCGCTGTCGGCATGACCGAGCACCTGCCCATCATGGTGATCGCTGTCGTGGTCGCGGTGCTGGTGATGCTGCTGGCGGCCGAGCCCCTGGCGCGGTTCATCAATGCCAACCCGACCGTAGTGATGCTGGCGCTGGGCTTTTTGATCATGATTGGCATGACCTTGATCGCCGAAGGCTTCGGTGCCCATGTACCCAAAGGCTACGTGTATACCGCCATGGCGTTCTCGGCGGCGATCGAGTGCCTCAACCTTTGGGCCAGGCGGGCGAGACGCAAGCACACCCCGGCTGCCTGATGCACTGCGCCCCGGTCAACGGGGCGTTTCGTCAGTGGGCGCTGGCGAGGCGGTGAGTGTGCCCGGCTCGGGGACGGGGGCCGGGTTCAGGCGCTTCGCGCACTGGATGGTGGTGGCGCCGGGTGATCCGCAGCACTCCCCACAGCATTGCCGCGGCAACCAGTAGCCAGGCCATGAACATCATGAGTATCGCCACTGTCAGGCTCATCAGCGTACCTCCTTCAGGCATAACAAACGCAGGCGTGTGTTACTCAGAGCAGTCTAGTGGCCACTATGTTTCCTGGCATGTGACGAGTGGTGCTCCGGGCCTATCCGGCGAGCGCTTACCCACCTATCATTGCCCGCTGGCCGGGAGCGTGTTCCGGTAGGCTCAGGGGGCATGATGCTGTCAGAAATATTAAACCGTTTGTATCGGCATACTGTGCTGGGAATCGGTGTCGTTGCTTTGTTGGCAGGCTGCGCCGACCGCCCCGCGCCCCGGATCGCTAACCTTCCTGACCGGGTGGAGCTGACTGCGGTACCGTTCTACCGAGGCGATGACGATCAGGGAGCGCCCACGGCTTTGGCCGCGCTGCTACGCGACCGGGGGGTGAACGTCACTCCAGGGTTGGTGGCGCCTTATCTGAAATTACCCGCCAGCGCCCCGGCGCTCGACCATAACCTGGAGGAGGCTGCGCGGCAGTACGGGCTGGTGGTTTACCCGGTCGATGGCCAGTTCCCGGCATTGCTGACGCAGGTTGCGGCGGGTAACCCGGTATTGTTGCGGTACCGCACCGGTACGCTCTGGGGCAGTGATCAATATGCGTTGCTGGTAGGGTACGACCGTTTTCGCAGCCATGTGCTGCTGCGCTCGGGTGATCAGCGCCGGCAGTTGATGTCGTTCTCGGACTTTGTGTCAGCGTGGCAGGCTGGAGGGAATTGGGCAGTACTGGCGCAGGCGCCGGAGCGGTTGCCGGCAGAGGTCAACCCGGCGCGCTGGCGCGAGGCGGCGACCCGCCTGGGTGCCGCCGGCCAGGAGCAGGCCGCTGCCAAGGCGCTGAGCGCCCTGGGCGGCCGGTAGGCTTAAACGCCCAGCTTGTCGCGCAGGCTGTAATACCAGGCGCCGATGGCGGACAACGGCACTCGCAGTGCCTGGCCGCCCGGGAAGGGGTAGTGCGGTAGCGCGGCGAAAGCATCGAACCGCTCTGCCTGGCCGCGAAGTGCCTCTGCCAGCACCTTGCCGGCCAGGTGGGTGTAGGTCACGCCGTGGCCACTGCAGCCTTGGGAGTAGTAGATGCTATCCCCGATGCGACCTACCTGCGGCAGGCGCGAGAGGGTGAGCAGGAAGTTGCCGGTCCAGGCGTAGTCGATCTTCACGTTCTTGAGCTGCGGGAACGCCTTGATCATCTTGGGCCGAATGATGGCTTCGATGTTCGCCGGATCCCGGGCGCCATACACCACGCCGCCGCCGAAGATCAGCCGTTTGTCTGCCGTGAGCCGGTAGTAGTCCAGCAGGTAGTTGCAGTCTTCTACACAGTAATCCTGAGGCAACAGGCTGCGGGCAAGCTCGTCGCTCAAGGGCTCGGTGGCCACGACTTGCGTGCCGCACGGCATCGACTTCGCACTCAGCTCCGGGATCAGGTTGCCCAGGTAGGCATTGCCCGCCACGATCACGAACTTGGCTTTCACCTGGCCCTGGGGCGTATGCACCACGGGGTTGGGGCCGCGGTCGATACGGGTGGCGGGCGTTTGTTCGAAGATGCGCCCACCGAGGGACTCGACCGCCGCCGCTTCACCTAATGCCAGGTTCAGGGGGTGGATGTGGCCGCCACTCATGTCCAGCATGCCGCCGATGTACTGGTCGCAGGCGACTACCTCGCGAATGCGGCGCTGGTCCATCAACTCCAGTTGGGTATGGCCGTAGCGTTCCCAGAGGCGCTTCTGCGCTTCCAGATGGCCCATCTGCTTGCTGGTAATGGCCGCGAATACACCGCCGTCCTTCAAGTCGCAGTCAATGTTGTAACGGGCTACGCGTTCACGGATGATTCGACCACCCTCGAAGGCCATCGCGCCCAGCAACTCGGCCTGGCGCTTGTCGACCGTGCGCTCGATCACGTCGATGTCGCGGCTGTAGCTATTGACGATCTGGCCGCCGTTGCGGCCCGACGCGCCGAAGCCAACCCGGGCGGCTTCCACCATTACTACGCTGAAGCCTTGCTCCAACAGGTGAAGCGCACTGGAAAGGCCGGTATAGCCGGCGCCGACGACGCACACGTCGGCTTCGATGGTTTCCTGCAGGGCAGGGCGCGCCGGAACGGGGTTGGCCGACGCGGCATAGTAAGAGGGCGGGTAAGCGGTGTTCGCCATTTCAGCAACCTTTTGTTTAATATTCTTGACGACGGCGGCATGCTACCCCAATTTCTTTATCACCGCCAGCCAGCCACGCGGAGAACCAGACCGGCTGTGATCCCGGTATTTTTTTCCAGTTTTCAGCAGCTTACGGGGAAAATCGGTTGACAGGGCGCGGCGGCGGCGTAGAATGCGCACCCACAGCAGGCACATAGCTCAGTTGGTTAGAGCACCACCTTGACATGGTGGGGGTCGTTGGTTCGAGTCCAATTGTGCCTACCAGCTTCGCCGAAAGGCACGAGAAGGGCGATCCGAAAGGGTCGCCCTTTTTGTTTTGCGCGCTGCCCGGGCGCTGTAGGTAGGCCGCACGTGACGGTCCCCCCCACACTCACAACTCGTTAAGCTGCCGATACTCTTCCCAGCCCATGCCCAGGGCTTCGGCTACTTCCCGGTGCACTTCATCACGCATGGCCGCGAGGGCTTCGGGGCTGTCGGCGATCAATTCCAGCACGTACTCCCACGGCTCCAGCCCTAGGTCGCCAGCGGCATCTTCCATGGCCCATAGCACCTGTTGCTGTTGCTCCCGGCTATCCAGCTCACGAATTTCTTCGGCGAGCTCGGGATGGGCAGCCAGATAGCGGTCGCAGGCCAATTGCTGGCGGGCTTCTTTCGGGATCATTGAAAGTCTCGGCAAACAGGTATTCGGAGCGACATGATGCCACATCGAGTGACTTTCCGGGCCTGGGATGGGTCGAGCGCCGCCCGCTCGCTGGCAGCAATGCTAGAATGCGCGCCTTGAATTTCAGGAGGCGTTGGCGTGCGTAAATTGATGGGTGTGGCATTGGTGTTGTCGTTGGCCGGGTGCGGCAGCGCGGTGGAAGAAGCGCACAAGGCAGTCGCAGCCCAGCTGGAAAACCCGGCCTCGGCAAAATTCACCAATGTGCGCACTACCCCGCAGGGCAACGTGTGTGGCCAGGTAAAAGGGAAGGACGCCAGCGGTAACTACAGCGGCTTCCAGAGCTACGCGGCCATCAAGACCGAGCAGGGCTACCAGGCAGTCATCGACCGTGACGGCAGCAACGTAGTAGTGCGGGCGGCCTGTGGCGAGCCGGTTGCTCAGGCAGAGGCGCCCGCATCGGCGGCTGTAAACTCTGCCACTGGTTGGGACGTACGCATTGCCGACAACAATCCGGGCGCCCTCAGCGACATGACCTCACGGTTGGTGGAGCACGGTTTCATGGCCAGCGTGGTGAACCAGAACGGCAAGCCTCGCATATTCCTCGGCCCCTTCACCAGCCGTGAAGAAGCCGAAGCCACGCGGGATAAACTGATGGCCAGCCAGGGCATCGAATCCCAGGTGGAGCCGCACCCCGCACAGTGATCAGCCGCACGCCTTGAGGTTTACCGGGCCCACGAACTCGTTGCCGTGGCCCATCACGCATGCTACTTGCTGGTTGCGCTGGCGCTCCCAGGGTTGTACCGGGTAGGTTTTGTTCCAGGCCTGGTACAGCTTCATGTCCTGGCTGGACAGCTTAAGGCGATAGCGTTTGGTCATGTAGAAGTACGTGCGCGCGATCATGCCGCGGATCGTGGGCCGCGGCATCACCTTACCGGCCTTGAAATCCACCTGGGTCAAGCACTGGCCGTACTGGCCGCTGCGCTCCGGTAGCCAGCCGAAACTGAAGTTGTTGCGGTCGCCGTTCACCTCGCCAATGCTTGGTACCAGGTTGTGCAGGTCCGCCTCGGCCTGCTGATATTGCTTGTCGTTGCGGGTGCAATTCTTGCGCCCGCCGTTCTGCCAGCACCGCAGCTGATGGCCGATCTGCCAGGCTGGCACAATGTGTTCCCATTCGATGCGCGAAGCGCGCGCCAGGTTTTTCCGAGGTACGTATCCGCAGCCTTTGAGGTCTACCTTGTTGCCGGTGTATTTACACCCGCAGTAGAACTCCGTCGACTGCGGCGCGTACAACTTCCAGCCCACCTTTTTGGCCTCCGAAAAGGTACGCGGCGCTTCCGCCTGTACCGGAAGCGCCAGCAACAGGCAAACGCCTGCCAACCCCGCCAACAGTCGACGCTCAATCATCGCTCTGCACCACCCAGAACAGCTGAATCCCACCATCGTCTCGCCAAGCAAGCGTCACGTTGTCGTTCTCGGAGATTTCATCCAGCAAGCGTCGCCAGTCCTCCGAGCTTTCTGTTGGCTGTTTGAACAGGAGGGCGGAGCGTGATCGCTGAGCAGGTGGGGCGTTAATGATTTTTTGAACACGCAGTGCGAGTTGTTCGTAAGCGGTCACCGGCGCAGGGGACGAGGTGGAGGAGGCCACTAGTGTTTCCTTTTATTGCTGTATACGCATACAGTAGTGGTAAGCATTCCTTTTCGCAAGCCGCTGCGCTTGTTTGCCTACAGCCCCAGTCGAATCTGGCTAAGTTTCTGTGCGCCTCAAGGCGCTTTTTTCTGATTTGACAGGTAACGAAACGCCTTCCATAGTTGTTGCGCAAACGTTTGCCTCGTGCAACGGGCCCAAATAAATCTAAAAAGGATGCCCCATGAACACGCTGCCGCTTCTCCGTGGTCTTTCCATTTCCGTGCTTGCTGCCTGGCTCGCCGCTTCGCCTGTTCAGGCTGCGGAAAAGCCCAAGGTGGCCCTTGTGATGAAATCCCTCGCCAACGAGTTCTTCCTTACCATGGAGAATGGCGCGAAGGAGTATCAGAAGGAACACGCCGCCGATTTCGACTTGATCTCCAATGGCATCAAGGACGAATCCGATACCGCCGCACAGATCCGAATCGTCGAGCAGATGATCAATGCCCATGTGGATGCCCTGGTGATCGCCCCCGCTGATTCCAAGGCGCTGGTTTCAGTGCTGAAAAAAGCCAGCGACGCGGGCGTGAAAGTGGTGAACATCGACAATCAGCTCGACCCTGATGTGCTCAAGAGCAAGCAGCTGGAGGTCCCTTTCGTGGGGCCGGACAACCGTGCTGGCGCGCGCAAGGTGGGCGAATACCTGGCCACCAAGCTGCAGTCGGGTGACCAGGTAGGCATCATCGAAGGCGTACCCACCACCACCAACGCCCAGATGCGCAGCGCCGGGTTCAAGGACGCGATGAGCGCCGCCGGGATGAAAGTGGTGTCGGTGCAGTCGGGTAACTGGGAGATCGACAAGGGCAACGCCGTGGCCACGGCCATGCTCAACGAATACCCCGACATCAAGGCGCTGCTCGCCGGGAACGACAGTATGGCGCTGGGTGCGGTGTCGGCGGTGCGTGCCGCTGGCAAGGCTGGCAAGGTGCAGGTAGTCGGTTACGACAACATCAAGGCCATTGCGCCGATGCTCAAGGACGGCCGTGTATTGGCCACCGCCGATCAGTACGCAGCGCGCCAGGCAGTGTTTGGCATTGAAGAAGCATTGCGCCGGGTGAAGGGCGAAAAAAGTGAAGCCGGCGGCAATGTACAAACCCCGGTTGACCTGGTTACCCAGGCCGCGCCATGAACGCGGCCGCCCCTGTATTGCAACTGACGGGGGTAGGGAAAACCTACACCCAGCCGGTGCTCGCGGGCGTGGACCTGCAACTGAACCCGGGCGAAGTACTGGCGCTCACCGGTGAGAACGGCGCGGGCAAGAGCACCTTGTCCCGCATCATTGCCGGGCTGGAAACGCCCACCACCGGGAGCATGCGCTTTCTCGGCCAGGCGTGGCAGCCGGGTTCCCGCCGTGAAGCCGAGCGCCAGGGCGTACGCATGGTGCTGCAGGAGCTGAACCTGCTGCCCACCCTTACCATTGCCGAGAACCTCTTCCTTGAGCGGCTGCCACGCCGCTTCGGCTGGGTAGACCGCCCGCGCCTGCGTGCGCAGGCTGTTGAAGCCATGGCCAGGGTGGGGCTGGAGGGGCTGGACCCCGATACCCCCGTTGCGGCGTTGGGTATCGGCCACCAACAAATGGTGGAGATCGCCCGCAACCTTATCGGTGACTGCCGCCTGCTGATTCTGGACGAGCCCACCGCCATGCTCACTGGGCGCGAAGTAGAACTGTTGTTTGCTCAGATCGAGCGGTTGCGCGCGGCCGGCGTGGCGCTGGTGTACATCTCTCACCGGCTGGAAGAAATCGCCCGTATCGCCCAACGCGTGGCGGTATTGCGGGACGGTCGGCTGGTGTCGGTCACCGCTACCGGCGAGGTTAGCGAGCCGCAGTTGGTGAACCTGATGGTCGGTCGCGAGTTGGGAGAGCGCATCGACCTGGGCGAGCGGCGGATAGGCGCGCCTCTGTTTCAGGTGCGTGGCCTTACCCGAGGGCGCAAGGTGCGTGATGTGAGCTTCGAGGTGCGCGAAGGTGAAATCCTGGGTATCTCGGGGCTGATTGGCGCGGGGCGTACCGAGCTGTTGCGGTTGATCTTCGCGGCGGACCCGGCAGACAGCGGGCAGGTCAGCCTGGGTTTGCCCCCGGTGCCGCTGAAGCTCAACTCCCCCGTGGATGCGGTTCGCCAGGGCATCGCCCTGATCAGCGAGGATCGCAAGGGCGAAGGCTTGCTACTGCAGCAGCCCATCAGCGCCAACCTGGCCCTGGGTAACATGCCCCAAGTGGCCTCGCTGGGGTGGATGAGCAGCACGCGTGAGGAGGCGCTTGCGCGGCGACAGATAGATGCCATGCGCATTCGAAGCGCCGGACCGGAACAACCGGTCGGCGAGTTGTCGGGCGGCAACCAGCAGAAGGTGGTGATCGGGCGCTGGTTGGAGCGGGACTGCAAGGTACTGTTATTCGACGAGCCCACCCGCGGCATAGACGTGGGCGCAAAATTCGATATCTACCGGTTGCTGGGCGACCTCACGCGCCAGGGCAAGGCGCTTGTGGTGGTGTCCAGCGACCTTCGCGAACTGATGCTGCTCTGCGATCGCATCGGCGTAATGTGCGAGGGCGCCATGAACGGCATCTTCGAACGGGACCAATGGTCCCAGGACCAGCTCCTCGCCGCAGCGCTGGGTAGCAATCGTCATCATCCTGCCCGTTCCGGGCTCGAGGAATTCTCATGAAAACCACCGTTGCATCTCCGCCGAGGGCTGGCGGTGTTCGCTTGGCCCCGGCAGCGCTACGTACCTACCTTGGCCTGGGCGGGGCATTGCTGGCGCTGATCGCATTGTTCTCGTTCCTCAGCAGCCATTTCCTCTCCTACAGCACCTTCAGCATGCTGGCCAACCAGATCCCGGACCTGATGGTGCTGGCCGTCGGGATGACTTACGTGCTGATCATCGGCGGTATTGACCTCTCGGTCGGCTCCGTGCTGGCGCTGGCCGCTTCCGCCGTGAGCGTGGCCATGCTCGGCTGGGGCTGGGGCCCGCTGCCTTCTGCGGCATTGGGCCTGGCCTGCGCCACCTTGGCCGGTACGGTCACGGGCAGCGTGACGGTGGCCTGGCGCATCCCGTCGTTCATCGTATCGCTTGGCGTGCTGGAAATGGCCCGGGGCGCGGCGTACCAGCTCACGGATTCGCGCACGGCCTATATCGGCGATGCCTATAGCGCGTTGTCCGAGCCGCTGCTCTGGGGTATTTCGCCGTCCTTCCTGATCGCCTTGGCGGTGGTCGTCGGCGCTCAACTGGTGCTGAGCCGGAGCGTATTCGGCCGCTACCTGGTAGGCATTGGTACCAACGAAGAGGCCGTACGCCTGGTAGGCGTGGACCCTCGGCCCTACAAGGTGCTGGTGTTTTCGTTCATGGGGCTGTTGGCCGGCCTGGCCGCCTTGTTCCAGGTGTCGCGCCTGGAAGCCGCCGACCCCAACGCGGGGGCGGGCCTGGAGCTGCAAGTGATCGCCGCCGTCGTGATCGGCGGCACCAGCCTGATGGGTGGCAGGGGCTCGGTGATCAGCACGTTGTTCGGCGTGTTGATCATCTCGGTACTGGCGGCGGGGCTGGCACAGATCGGCGCCAGCGAACCGACCAAACGCTTGATTACCGGTGCGGTGATCGTGCTGGCGGTGATACTGGATACCTACCGAAGCCGTCGCGCCCGGCGGCAGGGCTGACATGGCGACGATCAAGGACGTCGCTGCGCTGGCGGGCATCTCCTACACCACCGTGTCCCATGTGGTGAACAATACCCGGCCGGTGAGCGACGCGGTACGCACCAAGGTAGAGGCTGCCATTGCCGAACTGGCTTATGTTCCCAGCGGCGTGGCGCGCTCTTTGAAAGCCCGCGCTACCGCCACCATCGGCCTGGTGTTGCCCAACAACATCAACCCCTACTTCGCGGAGCTCGCCAGGGGTATCGAAGATGCCTGCGAGCGCAACGGCTACTGCGTGATCCTCTGCAATTCCGATGACGATCCGCTCAAGCAGCGAAACTACCTCCGTGTGCTGCAGGAGAAGCGCGTGGACGGCCTGTTGCTCGCCGCCGTAGACAGCGGTGTCGCCTGCAGTGACTGGAGCGGCATGACCACGCCAATGGTGGTGGTGGACCGCGAAATTCCCGGGGTCGACGCTGATCTTGTATGCATTGATCACGCCGAGGGTGCCTACCTGGCGACTCGGCACCTGTTACAGCTCGGCCACAGGCGAATCGCCTGCGTGAATGGGCCAGCCGGTTCCACGGTGGCCCGCTTGCGTCAGGCCGGCTTCGACCGCGCTATTGCCGAAGCAGGCGTGGAAGTGCCCGCACGTTGGCGCCTCACCGGTGATTTCAGTGCCGATGGCGGCTACCGTGCGGGTGTGGCGCTGTTTGGGGCGCATCCACCCAGTGCGGTATTTGCCGCCAACGACATGTTAGGGATGGGCCTGCTGCGCGCGGCCGCCGAGCGTAAGCTGGCCGTGCCCAGGGAACTGTCCGTGATTGGTTTTGACGATATACAGATGTGTCGGTACGTGTATCCGGCCCTCACGACTGTCGGCCAGTCCATACTGGCGCTGGGTGAGCTGGCGGCCGAATGCCTGCTGGCGCGAATACAGGCAAGGGAATCCGTAGGCCCGCAGCGGCATGTAGTCGCCCCGACCATCGTTCCCAGAGAATCCACCGCGCCGCCGCACGCCAGATTGGCGGCGCAGGTTTGCAGCCAGGAAGAAGCGAACATATGAATGCCGAAGAACAGGTTCAAGCACCGGGCCGAGTCGTGGTGGTGGGCAGCCTGAACATGGACCTCGTGGTGCGGGCACCGCACCTGCCGCACCCGGGCCAGACCCTGGCGGGTACCCGCTTCGTCACAGCGCCCGGTGGCAAGGGCGCCAACCAGGCCGTGGCGGCGGCGCGCCTTGGAGCGCAGGTGAGCATGATCGGCTGCGTGGGCGATGACCCGAACGGGCGGGCATTGCGCCAGGCGTTGCTGGACGACGCCATCGACTGCGAAGGCGTGCGCATTCTTCCAGAGGTGCCCACAGGTGTCGCGCTCATCACCGTCGAGGAAGCCGGGCAGAACACCATCGTGATCGTGGCCGGGGCCAATGGAGAGCTTGCCACCGAGCATGTGGATGCGATGGAGCACGCGCTGCTTGGGGCGCAAGTAGTGGTGTGCCAGCTCGAAGTGCCGGAAGCGGTGGTGGGTCACACTTTGGCGCGCGCCCGGGCGCTAGGGAAAACAGTGGTGCTCAATCCGGCGCCGGCTACTGGGCCATTGCCGGCGCAATGGCTGCCTTGGGTCGATTACCTGGTGCCCAACGAAAGCGAAGCACAATTGCTTTCAGGCGTTGCGGTGACGGGACGCGACGGTGCCGAGGCCGCCGCCCAGGCGTTGCTTCAGCGGGGCGCCGGCAAGGTGTTGCTCACTTTGGGCGAGGCCGGTGCCTTGCTTGCCGGGCCCGAAGGGGTGCAGCATTTTCCCGCTTATCAAGTGAGCGCAGTGGATGCGACGGCGGCGGGGGATACGTTCATCGGTGCCTTCGCCGCGGCGTTGGCACAGGGCTGTGCGGAGGTCGAGGCGATTCGCTTCGCGCAACAAGCCGCGGCGTTGTCGGTAACCCGCGAGGGTGCTCAACCGTCCATTCCAGACCGCCAGCAAGTGCTGGCCTGGCCTTGGTGACCCCATGATCGACGTGATCATCGATACCGACCCTGGCGTGGACGACGTCGTGGCGCTGCTGCTGGCAATGGCACGCCCGGAGGTTATCAACCTGATGGCGATCACCACCGTGGCGGGCAACGTTTCCCTCGCCAAGACCACCCGTAATGCCTGCCTGGCACGCGAATGGGCCCGCCGTGGCGATGTGCCGGTGTACGCTGGAGCGGACCGGCCGTTGCAACGCATGCCGTTGTATGCAGAGGACGTGCATGGCAGCGAAGGCTTGCCGGACTTTGCCATTCATTCACCCACGGAAGGCCCGGCCAGCGAGCATGCTGTGGATTATCTCGTGCGTACCCTGGCCAGCGCTGCGCCTGCGAGTATCACACTCGCCTTGCTGGGCCCGCAGACCAACCTGGCGCTGGCGCTGCGCAAGGCGCCGGGTATCGTTCAGGGGATCAAGCAGGTAGTGATCATGGGCGGTGCCTGGTTCAACCCGGGTAACGTCACGCCAGTGGCAGAATTCAACCTGTTCGCCGATCCCCATGCCGCCGCTGAGGTGCTGGTCAGTGGCTTGCCGCTGGTGTACTTGCCATTGGACGTGACGCACAAAGTGCTCACCGGCCATGCCCGGCTCGACTGGCTTCAGGCACTGGGAACCCGTGCCAGCGAACGCATTTCCGCAATCATGGCGCCGTATATCCGGGCGGACATGGAGCGCTATGGGTTGCCGGGCGGCCCGGTGCATGACGCTAACGTGATCGCTTGGCTGCTGGAACCTTCGATTTATCAAACCATGCCGGCCATTGTTCGCGTGGACTGTAGCGAAGGCGATGATCTTGGCCGAAGCCGCCTGCTGGAAAGCGCATCACAGGGCAGTGCGCCGGTCACGTGGGTGACGGATGCGAACAGCGAGGGCTTTTTCGAGCTGCTTGGCAAGGCGCTGGCCCGGTTGCCCTGATCACACCGCCTGCATGGGTTCCAGTGGCGACCAGCGAGGCTCGTGAGCGAAGCGTTCGAATACTTGATCGATAAAGGCGCGGGCCGCTTCGGTGCCCAGCTCGCGCACCAACAGGTCGACGCTGATGATTGCCAGTTCTTCAGGATTTGTGGGGCTGTAGGAGCACTGGCCTTCGGCCCATCTGGCCTTGATATCGGTGACGAGGGTCAGGTTCATGGCAGGTCCGCCGTGAGATTGAAGCGCCAAGTTAATCACTTTGCGCCACGCCACGCACGGATTCTTGGGTATAAGCCCACCGTCGTGGCACACTCCGCGGGAATAAACCCGGCATTGCAGAACATGTTTATAGACCTTACTCAGCCCGGAGAGCCTTGCCTGGCTTCCGTCCGCCAACTGATCGCCCAGGGCAACGACCGCGCCCACTGCCAGTTACGGGTGAGCGATGCGGGGCTGGCCTGGCTGTCCACCGATGCGATTGGTGGGCAATCCCTCACTGGGGTGCGCTTTCGCCTGGAAACCTGGGCCGCCGGCTCTGGCTGCGTGGGGGCAGCTGCGGCCAGCGACGAGGCGTGGGTCGCGAAGATCCAGGCGGTGTTGCTGGGTAATTGGCCGCACCCGCGCTCGGATTATCTCGATATCTACTGAAGCCTGTCAGGTGTCTGGCAGTCCACCGAGTAACATCCTGTCACTTTTTCTCCGCCGCTCCTGCTCGCCACACGGGCAAACTCCCACGCAACCTCCGGCGCCACGCATGGTCGCAGGTGGGCAACGCTTGAATAACGAGGAGGTTTCATGGGTTTGGGTAAAACCGGGCTGGCAATTGCAGCCCTGGCACTGGCGAGCGGATGCTCCACGTCAACATCGCAAGCGCCGGCAAGCGCTGCAGCTCCAGCAGTTGAAGCAGGGCGGTGCAGTTCCGAGGCCGCGCAGTTCGCGGTAGGGCAACAGGCTTCTCAGGCATTGCTCGAGCAGGCAAAGGCGCGCTCGGGCTCGCTGATGGCACGCATCCTGGGCCCCCATGATCCAGTGACCATGGATTACAGATCGGAGCGGCTTAACCTCAATGCCGACGACAGCGGCAAGATCGTACGGGCAAATTGCGGCTAGGGTAGGGGCAGGCCGACCCTGAATAGAAAAGGCCCGCCAGGTCGACCGCATCGTGCGGTTCCCCTGGCGGGCCTCTTCGGCATTGCAAGCGGCGGAGTCTTACTCGCCACGAACCTGCGCGGCCTGCATCCCTTTCTGGCCTTTCTCAGCCACGAAAGAAACGGTCTGGCCTTCTTTCAGGCTTTTGAAACCGTCGGATTCGATCGCTTTGAAGTGAACGAACAGATCATCACCGCCGCCTTGCGGAGTAATGAAGCCGAAGCCCTTCTCATCGTTGAACCACTTGACGGTGCCGGTTTGGCGATTGGACATGGGGTGTATCTCCAGGAAACATAAGTATCTAGTACGAGTACCGTTCAACCGAACAGTACAGGGCCATCATAGACACAATCGAAGCTTTGGTAACCCCGTCCGGGCTAAAAAAGCTGAGATTTAGCGAAAACACTGCATTTCAAGGCTGTGGCGACAGCGATTTGGCGCCGAACGGTCGACCAAATCACGATTTGGCCTTGCACACCGCCACTTCTTTTTGCAACCGATCACGCAGGGCCACAGTGGGCGGTGGCGCCTTGCTCATCAGCTGCTGGATCTCATCGGTCGAAAACTTCTTGTCGATCACTTCTGCGCCACATGCGCAGTGGGCCGTGGCTTTTTCAGTGCTCACGCTTTGCGTGGCGGTGGCGACGCAGTCGCTCATGTATTGCTCGCGGGCGCCAGCGGGCCACTGGGCCTGGGCGGTGAGGGGCGCCAGCAGCGCGAAGGGCAGTGCAGCGGAAAGTAACGTGGACACACGCATGAGGAGGCTCCTGTGGGTGGAGTAGGAAAGCTGTGCGGCATTGCCTGTTTGAAACGGGCGTTACGCTCAAGTTCAGCGCCACGGCTTTTGAAAGCAAAGAAAGCCGCAAGGGTCTGGTGATCTCTGTGCTAGGATGGCGGCCCGCTCAATCAAGCGGTTTTTTTGTTTATTTCCAGTCACTCCGGTTCGGTCCCTGGTTGGCCACTGGCTCCTGCCACTGTGAGGCAGGCATACCGCCGAATCGTGTACTGGCTCATCCCAACCCACGTGACCTTTGGTAGGGGTCACCACTAGGAGAGGAGGCGCCATGCCCACCATTACTCTTCCTGACGGCAGTCAGCGTTCGTTCGATCACCCCGTTTCGGTCGCCGAAGTCGCCGCCTCGATCGGCGCCGGCCTGGCCAAGGCCACCGTAGCCGGCAAGGTCAACGGCAACCTGGTCGATGCCTGCGACCTGATCGACAACGACGCCAGCCTTCAGATCATCACTCCCAAGGACGAGGAGGGGCTGGAAATCATCCGTCACTCCTGCGCGCACCTGGTTGGTCACGCAGTGAAACAGCTGTACCCAACGGCCAGGATGGTCATCGGGCCGGTCATCGATGAAGGCTTCTACTACGACATCGCCTACGAGCGCCCCTTCACGCCCGATGACATGGCTGCCATCGAAGCGCGCATGCGCGAGCTCATCGACACCGAGTACGACGTCATCAAGAAGATGACCCCGCGCGCCGAAGTGATCGAAGTGTTCAAGGCCCGTGGCGAAGACTACAAGCTGCGCCTCGTCGAGGACATGCCCAGCGAAACCGCGATGGGCCTGTACTACCACGAAGAGTACGTCGACATGTGCCGTGGCCCGCACGTGCCGAACACCCGCTTCCTCAAATCCTTCAAACTGACCAAGCTGTCTGGCGCCTACTGGCGCGGCGACGCCAAGAACGAGCAACTGCAGCGCGTGTACGGCACCGCCTGGGCGGACAAGAAGCAACTTGCCGCCTACATACAGCGCATCGAAGAAGCCGAAAAGCGTGACCATCGCCGCATCGGCAAGCAGCTTGACCTCTTCCACCTTCAGGAAGAAGCGCCAGGCATGGTGTTCTGGCACCCCAATGGCTGGTCGATCTACCAGGTGCTGGAGCAGTACATGCGCCAGGTTCAACGCGAGAACGGCTATGTGGAAGTGAAAACGCCACAAGTGGTGGATCGTATCCTCTGGGAGCGATCGGGCCATTGGTCCAACTACGCCGAGAACATGTTCACCACTTCGTCGGAAAACCGCGACTACGCGGTCAAGCCGATGAACTGCCCATGCCATGTGCAGATTTTCAACCAGGGTTTGAAGTCCTACCGTGACCTGCCGCTGCGCATGGCCGAGTTTGGCTCGTGCCATCGCAACGAAGCGTCCGGCGCCCTGCACGGCATCATGCGCGTGCGTGGCTTCACTCAGGACGACGCACATATTTTCTGCACTGAAGATCAAGTAAAGAAGGAATCGGCCGATTTCATCAACTTGACCCTGCAGGTTTACAAGGACTTCGGCTTTACCGACGTGACCATGAAACTCTCCACCCGCCCCGCCAAGCGCGTGGGTTCGGAAGAGTTCTGGGATCGCGCCGAGAAAGCCCTGGCCGATGCGCTGGACGATTCGGGCCTGGAGTGGTCCTACCTCCCCGGCGAAGGCGCGTTCTACGGGCCGAAGATCGAGTTCACGCTCAAGGATTGCCTGGGCCGTAGCTGGCAGTGCGGCACCCTGCAGTACGACCCGAACCTTCCGGAGCGGCTGGATGCGAGCTACATCGCCGAAGACAACGGCCGCAAGCGCCCGGTGATGTTGCACCGCGCGATCCTCGGCTCGTTCGAGCGCTTCATTGGAATGCTGATCGAGCATTACGCCGGCGCTTTCCCGGCGTGGCTCGCGCCTACCCAGGCGGTGATCATGAATATCACCGATAACCAGGCCGATTTCGCCCGCGAAGTAGAGGGAATTCTCAATGGCAGCGGCTTCCGTGCCAAGTCTGACTTGAGAAACGAGAAAATTGGCTTTAAAATCCGCGAGCATACTCTGCTCAAGGTCCCGTTCATGCTCGTCATCGGCGACCGTGAGGTAGAGACGCAAACTGTCGCCGTGCGCACACGTGAAGGCGCTGACCTTGGCTCGATGCCGGTCGCGGACTTCCAGAAGTACCTTGCGCAGGCGGTTTCCCGGCGTGGTCGCCAAGATTTGGAGTAATCATTATTAAGCGTGAAATGAGACAGGATAAACGAACCGCACCGAAGGCCCCGATCAACGAGAATATCTCGGCCCGCGAGGTTCGGTTAATCGGTGCTGACGGTGAGCAGGTTGGCATCGTCTCTATTGATGAAGCGCTTCGTATCGCTGAAGAAGCGAAGCTGGACCTGGTGGAAATCTCCGCCGATGCACTGCCGCCCGTTTGCCGCGTGATGGACTACGGCAAGCACATCTTCGAAAAGAAGAAGCAGCAGAATGCCGCGAAGAAGAACCAGAAGCAGATCCAGATCAAAGAAATCAAGTTTCGTCCAGGGACGGAAGAAGGGGATTACCAGGTAAAACTGCGCAACCTGGTACGTTTCCTGAGTGAAGGGGACAAGGCCAAGATCTCTCTGAGATTCCGTGGTCGTGAGATGGCCCACCAGGAGCTGGGCATGGAGTTGTTGAAGCGGGTTGAAGCTGACCTTGCCGAATACGGCGCCGTTGAACAGCAGCCTAAGATGGAAGGACGCCAGCTGTTGATGGTCATCGCCCCCAAACGCAAGAAGTAACCTCCAGGGCACGGCAGGCCTTGTGGTTATGTTTATTCACTGAATGCGGAGTATCCGAACATGCCAAAAATGAAAACCAAAAGTGGCGCCGCGAAGCGTTTTCTGAAAACCGCTTCCGGCTTCAAGCACAAGCACGCTTTCAAGAGCCACATCCTGACCAAGATGTCCACCAAGCGTAAGCGTCAACTGCGTGGTAGCAGCCTGCTGCACCCGTCTGACGTCGCAAAAGTGGAGCGCATGCTGCGCGTTCGTTGATTCCGTTTCGGTCAAAGATAGAGGATATAGCTCATGGCTCGTGTTAAGCGTGGCGTCATTGCCCGTAAGCGTCACAAGAAAATTCTGAAACTTGCAAAAGGCTACTACGGTGCGCGTTCGCGCGTATTCCGCGTTGCCAAGCAAGCCGTCATCAAGGCTGGCCAGTACGCCTACCGAGATCGTCGTCAGAAGAAACGCCAGTTCCGCGCTCTGTGGATCGCCCGTATCAACGCTGGTGCTCGTACCAACGGCCTGTCTTACAGCCGTTTGATCGCTGGCCTGAAAAAGGCTGCCATCGAGATCGACCGTAAGGTACTGGCTGATCTGGCAGTGAACGAGAAAGCGGCGTTTGCTGCGATTGTCGAGAAAGCTAAAGCCTCGCTGGCTTGAGTACCCCCGACAATCACCGTTGCCTGCCTCGGTAGGCATCGGTGTTGAACGTCTTTGAATAGGGGAAGGGCCTGCGCTCTTCCCCTATTTCGTATCTGGAGCCTTTAAATGGAAAACCTGGATGCGCTGGTCACCCAAGCTTTAGGGGCCGTGCACAACGCTGAAGACATCAACGCCCTTGAGCAGATCCGGGTTCATTACCTGGGCAAGAAGGGCGAACTTACCCAGGTGATGAAAACCCTGGGCAACCTGCCAGCCGAGGACCGGCCCAAGGTTGGCGCGCTGATCAACGAAGCCAAGGAACGCGTCACCGGCGAGCTCAATGCGCGCATGGCGGCCTTCGAAGAGGCTGCGTTGAACGCCCAGTTGGCGGCAGAGCAGATTGACGTCACCCTCCCGGGGCGTGGCCAGGCCAGTGGCGGCTTGCACCCGATTACCCGCACCCTGGAGCGCATCGAGCAGTTTTTCACCCATATCGGCTATGGCATCGCCGAAGGGCCCGAGGTTGAGGACGACTATCACAACTTCGAAGCGCTCAACATTCCGGGCCACCACCCGGCGCGTGCAATGCACGACACTTTCTATTTCAATGCGAACATGCTGCTGCGCACCCACACCTCGCCGGTGCAAGTGCGGACCATGGAGTCCAGCCAGCCGCCAATTCGCATTGTGTGCCCGGGCCGCGTTTACCGCTGCGACTCGGACCTAACCCATTCCCCCATGTTCCATCAGGTGGAAGGGCTGCTGATCGACCGCGACATCAACTTCGCTGACCTGAAGGGCACCATCGAGGAATTCCTCCGCGTGTTCTTCGAGAAGGAGTTGGCGGTGCGTTTCCGTCCGTCCTTCTTCCCGTTCACAGAGCCGTCGGCCGAAGTGGACATCCAGTGCGTGATCTGCAGCGGCGGCGGCTGTCGCGTGTGCAAGCAGACCGGTTGGCTGGAAGTGATGGGGTGCGGCATGGTTCACCCGAACGTGCTGCGGATGTCCGGCATCGATCCCGAAGAGTTTTCCGGCTTCGCCTTCGGCATGGGCGCCGAGCGCCTGGCCATGCTGCGATACGGTGTAAATGACCTGCGCCTGTTCTTCGACAATGACTTGCGATTCCTTGCGCAATTTCGCTAGCCATAACGACATTTTCAGGAGAGCAGCATGAAATTCAGTGAACAATGGCTGCGTGGCTGGGTGAGCCCGCAGGTATCCCGCGACGATCTGGTTGCCCGCCTGTCCATGGCCGGCCTGGAAGTCGACAGCGTGACCCCGGTGGCCGGCGCCTTCAGCGGCGTGGTAGTGGGCGAAGTGCTGAGCACCGAGCAACACCCGGACGCCGACAAGCTGCGTGTGTGCCAGGTAAGCAACGGCAGTGAAACCTTCCAGGTAGTGTGCGGCGCGCCGAACGTGCGCCCTGGCCTGAAGATCCCGTTCGCCATGATCGGTGCTCAGCTGCCCGGCGACTTCAAGATCAAGAAGGCCAAGCTGCGTGGCGTTGAATCCAACGGCATGCTGTGCTCCCAGGCCGAGCTGCAGGTAGGCGAGGGCAATGACGGCCTGTTCGAACTGCCCGCCGATGCGCCTGTGGGCCAGGACATCCGCGAATACCTCGCGCTCGAAGACGTGATCATCGAGCTGGGCCTTACGCCAAACCGTGGCGACTGCCTGTCGTTGGCCGGCCTGGCCCGCGAAGTGGGCGCGCTCTATGCGGCGCCGGTCAGCCGTCCGGAAATCAAAGCCGTGCCGCCTGCGATCGACGACGTGCGCCCTGTGGACGTGCTGGCGCCTACCGCCTGCCCACGCTACCTGGGCCGGGTAATCCGCAACGTCGACCTCAGCCGCCCGACCCCGCTGTGGATGGTCGAGCGCCTGCGCCGCGCCGAAGTGCGCAGCATCGACGCCGTGGTAGACATCACCAACTACGTGATGATCGAGCTGGGCCAGCCCATGCACGCCTTCGACCTGAACGAAATCAATGGCGGCATCCGTGTTCGCATGGCTGAAGAAGGCGAGAAGCTCGTATTGCTGGACGGCCAGGAAGTGGCCCTGCGCAGCGATACGCTGGTGATCGCCGACCATCAACGCGCACTGGCAATTGCCGGCGTAATGGGTGGCGAGCACAGTGGTGTGAATACCGCGACTACCCGGGACCTGTTCCTGGAAAGCGCCTTCTTCGAGCCGATCTCCGTTGCGGGCAAGGCCCGTTCCTACGGCCTGCACACCGACGCCTCCCACCGCTATGAACGTGGTGTGGACTTCAACCTCGCCCGCGAGGCCATGGAGCGCGCGACTGCGCTGGTGCTGGAAATTGCCGGCGGCGAAGCAGGGCCGGTAGTTGACGTGAGCAACGAGGCGCACCTGCCGAAGGTCGCCCCGATCACCCTGCGTGCCGAGCGCGTGGAGCAGATGCTGGGCCTGGACATGGGCGCGAGCACCATCGAAGGCTTGCTGAAAGGCCTGGACCTCGGCGTAACTGCCGAAGGGGCAGGGCAGTGGACAGTCACCGTGCCGAGCCACCGCTTCGACCTTAGCCTGGAAGTGGACCTGATCGAAGAGCTGGGTCGCCTGTACGGCTACAACCGCTTGCCAGTACGTTACCCGCAAGCGCGCCTGGCGCCGCAGCTGCGCACTGAAGCCAAGGCTGAACTACCCGCGCTACGCCGCCTGCTGGTTGCCCGCGGCTATCAGGAAGCGATCACCTACAGCTTCATCGATCCGAAGCAGTTCGAGCTGTTCAGCCCAGGCGTAAAACCGCTCACGCTGGCCAACCCGATCTCGTCGGACATGGCCGCCATGCGTGTCTCCCTGTGGCCCGGCCTGATTCAAGCGCTGCAGCACAACCTCAACCGCCAGCAAACCCGCGTGCGCCTGTTCGAAAGCGGTTTGCGTTTCGTTGGTCAATTGGGCGAACTCAAGCAAGAGCCTATGCTGGCCGGCGTTGCCTGTGGCACCCGCCTGCCAGAAGGCTGGGCGCAGGGCGATGCCAAGGTCGACTTCTTCGACATCAAGGCAGACGTCGAAGCAGTGCTGGGCCATGCCGGCGCGCTGGCTGCGTTTACCTTCGTACCTGGCAGCCATCCGGCGCTGCATCCCGGCCAAACCGCGCGCATCGAGCGCAACGGCCAGGAAGTAGGCTACCTGGGTGCGTTGCATCCAGAGTTGCAAAAGAAACTGGGCCTCGACCGTACGGTCTATGTGTTCGAGCTGGTGCTGGAGGAAGTGGTCGAAGGCCGCCTGCCCAAGTTCAAGGAGCTGTCACGCTTCCCGGAAGTACGTCGTGATATCGCCCTGGTGGTCGATCAAGGCGTGGCCAGCGAGGCGATCATGACGGTGATTCGTGAGCAGGCAGGGGAATGGCTGACTGACCTGAGGCTGTTTGACGTCTACCAGGGTAAAGGCATTGATCCGCATAGAAAAAGCCTTGCCGTTGGCTTGACCTGGCAGCATCCATCGCGCACTCTTACCGACGATGAGGTGAACTCGACCACTTCGCAAATCCTCACCTCGCTCGAACAAAGGTTGAACGCCACGTTAAGGAAGTGACGTATGGGGGCTCTGACGAAAGCTGAGATGGCAGAACGTCTTTATGAGGAGCTGGGCCTGAACAAGCGCGAAGCCAAGGAATTGGTTGAGCTCTTTTTCGAGGAAATCCGGCATGCGCTCGAAGACAACGAACAGGTCAAGTTATCGGGTTTCGGTAATTTCGACCTCCGAGACAAGCGCCAGCGGCCGGGCCGCAACCCGAAAACGGGTGAGGAAATCCCGATCACCGCGCGCCGCGTCGTCACCTTTCGTCCAGGGCAGAAACTGAAGGCCCGAGTGGAAGCCTATGCTGGAACCAAGTCATAACGACGAGCTCCCGCCCATTCCCGGCAAGCGCTACTTCACCATCGGTGAAGTCAGCGACTTGTGTGCGGTAAAGCCCCACGTTCTTCGGTACTGGGAACAGGAATTCCCGCAGCTCAACCCCGTGAAGCGCCGTGGCAACCGCCGGTATTATCAGCGACAGGACGTGCTGATGATCCGACAGATCCGCGCGCTGCTGTACGACCAGGGCTTCACCATCGGCGGCGCACGCCTGCGCCTCTCCGGCGACGAGGCCAAGGACGACACCACCCAGTACAAGCAACTCATCCGCCAGATGATCAGCGAACTGGAAGATGTGCTTCACGTACTCAAGAAGTGAGCGAAAATAGTTAGAGAAAAAGCTTCCATAATTCAAAAGGTTAAGGTATCTTTCTCTCCGTTCTCGCTGCTAACGAGAGCAGGTTTAAACGCCTAGTCGGGGCGTAGCGCAGCCCGGTAGCGCACTTGCATGGGGTGCAAGGGGTCGAGTGTTCGAATCACTCCGTCCCGACCATTATTACTGAGTAAAATCAGACACTTAAGCCGATCATCAAGATCGGCTTTTTTGTGCTTGCGCAAAACCCGCGCAAAACTGGCGCAAAACTACTTCGCGATCTCGCTGATATCGAGGTCCGCTTCGACCTCCGACCATACAACGTCGGCATGATCCTTCTGGTAGTTGCGCGTCATGTTTTCAGTAGCGTGTCCTGCGATCTTCTGGCCGTCTTTCCCCGCTCGTTTGTAGAGGTGGAGGGAGAGGGCGCGGATCTCATGGAACCCTGGCATCTCCTCTTCCTTCCAGTCGGCATAACAGCCGCTTGCATCCCTGGCGTCCTTGAAGGCCCGCGTCAGGAATCGCTCATCGACCTTCGTCCAATGATCTTTCCCTTCACGTTTTTTCTTTCGCTCGGGTCGTCTGTGCACCAAATATGGTGAAAGTACCTCGTCACGGCAGCGTGCCAGGATCGCGGTCAGCTGAGGTGTAACTTTGACCTTGAGCCAGCCGGCATCGCTGGCTTTCTCTGTCTTGCTCTGCACGACGTAAAGGTATCCGTCCCGGATATCCTCAAACTTCATGCTCAGGATGTCACCGCGTCGCTGTGCAGTAACCAGCGCAAGATCGATTGCGTTCTGAAGCCACAACGGCGACTTCTCCCGGATGGCTTTCAGCCCTTCTACGGTATGCCGCTTGCGCTGCTTTTTCTCGATCTTGGCGATTGTGTTCGCAGCGGGATTGTCTGGGCACAGCCCCTCGGCCGCAGCGTGCGTGAAGACGTCCGAAAGAATGGCCCGCGCCTGATTGGAGGACCGTGGGGTGAGAGGCTTCAGGAACTCTGCCACCATCCGGATCGTGATCTGATCGATAGGTGTCGACCCCATCGCCTCTCGGATCTGTTTAAACCGTACCGAATAAAGGTCCAGCGTTGCCTTGGCCAGCTCGCGGGGTGGCAAGACCTCACGTTCATACGTCGCCAAGTACTCACCCAAGGTTACCGACTTTTCATCCAGCACTGTGGCAACGAGATCGGCGCCCCGAAGAAATGCGATGTTGAGTTGGGACGCTGCATCAATAGCGCGTCCGCGCTCCTCGCCGAACTGGAACCACTTACCATCGGTGGGCCTGCGGTACCGGTAGGTACCGCGGCGTGCATCGAAATATAGGTTTGGGGGCAACCCCTTGTTCGCCTTGTTCCGTGGTCGGGGGACCATCAAGCGGCTCCTTTCATCACCATATCTACCAGGCTGCTTCCAGTTATCCGCTGGTAGGCGAGCCAATCCACATACCAGATATTGCCGATCCGCTCGCCAGGCAACTTTCGGTCGCGTAGGTAATTGCGGATAGCTTGCGAGCATAGCGGGGTTCCGTTTTCCCCCCACTTACGCCGCTGGAATTCGCTGATCTTGATCAGCTCTTTTTTCATGATCGCTCCAAGTCGCCTGGTCGGCGGGTTAGTTATGTGGCTCGGTGTGGTGACCCCAAACGCACACAGGGCCGTCGTCCGTGTCGTGGATGGATAGTACGAACCAGTCATCCCCTTCCGGCCTGCTTGGGCACCATGCCGAGCAATCCGGGGCGCCATCTTCAAACCAGTTCGTTTGAAGCTCCTCCGGGGCTTCGTACTCGAAGCGAACGCAACTGACCTCAACGCCCCGTTCGTTGAACCAGGCTTTTGGTATCACGTCCTCATCCCCGAACTGATCGAATACGGATGCATCTAGAAGCCGTGCTCATCGCGTTCCATGGGGAGTTCGATTATTTGTCGCATAGAAATACCTCACCCACCGTCACCGGCAGGCTCATCGATAGGGAAGGGGTTTAAGTAGTCAACACTTTGATCAGCGCCGCGATGTGACGCTCTCGGCACTGGAAGGTGATGCGGCTTCGGGGCTGAGCAGGGCGAGGGCGGCGGCGATGCGGTTGCTTAGGGTGTCGCGCTCAGCGTGCAATTGAGCTACCAACGGCTCGACAGAACCTAGGCAGGCGTTATGTGCCTTTGCCTCATAGGTAAGGTTGCCGTCGGATCCGCGATCGTCGCTACGGGTCGGCCGGCCTTCCCCCACCGTTTTCAGCGCGGTCAGATAGATGGCGTGGTCAGTCAGGAAACTGGTGATTTCTTGGAATGACTCGCCCGACACCCAGATATAACCGTTCAGTTCGGCCATGTGGAACGGGCTCCAGAGCATGCCCATCAGGTCGAGGGGCGCTTCGAGCTGCTTAAGTTCGGGCTCGCGCAGACGGCAGAAGTTATCTCTCATTTGGTGTGCATCTCCACAAGCGCTTCGTCAATCTGGGATATTCAGGCCGTGCCGGCGGGCATCCACTGAGCCTGCGAACAAGTCGATAGCTGTGCTCATATTGATGTTCGAAAAGCGATGGGTTAGATTCACCACTGCTCAGCCCCCTGCGGAAAGCCAGGCTTTCCAGAGGTGGCAGAGCGGTCTATTGCACCGACCTGATAAGTCGGCGTTCGGGCAACTGAACCACGGGTTCGAATCCCGTCCTCTCCGCAAAGCCCCTGCCAGCAATGGCGGGGGTTTTCTGGTTTTAAGCGGCAGGTCAATCGCCGTCGTAGCAGCCGCATGGCATGTCGGCGGGTTGCTTAAAAAGATCCAGTTGCTCCCGATCGGCGCGGATCAGGTCTGCCCAGCGGCAGCGCCGGCCGAGTCCGCTTATCGTGGTAAGGTCGGCGTTTTCTTCCAAGAGGATGGCGCGAAGCTTCAGCTCTTCCGGCAGTGCCAGAATTTCGTTAGGCTTGCTGTTTGGGCAGAAGAAGCAGGCGCTCTTACCGGGCAGCGGCAGGCCGGCAGTACGTATCGCCTCGACGCATTCTTCCCTGCCCAATGCCCCATTCAATAAGCGGATAGCGCCATCGGTATTCTTGTTTTCGCTGAACTTGGCGCGCTGTGGTTCGCCTGCGTCATAGCCAATGCACTTGATGACTTTTTCGCCGTTCGCCCATGCTGCCCTAGCAGGCTCCCAGTTATTGGCGAACTTCTCCTGAGGCTCGACATTGAACTTGAGCGAGCATGACTTCCAGCCATACGCGACGCTTGGCAGCATCTTCATGCGAATGCAGTTCTGTTCCAACGTCTCGACCTTACCGCCTTTCTTGACACAGATGATTTCGGGATATCCGCGCCCCATGAGCCATGGCGCTGAACATTTCGAGATAGAGGTAAGTTTCATATCGTTCACCGCCGGTATCCGCAAAGGTGATGACGTCGATGTGCTCGCCGCGCCGCACCATCTCAACCAGCATCGCGGTGCTGTTGGTGCCGGCGCCGTAGCTGACCATGATAGGCATAGGTTCTCCAGGCAGCCGCCTGCCTGCCGAGGCGCGGTGGCAAATTGGTAGGGAATGGTGTTTGATCCGCTATCCAAAAAATTTAGGGAGGCGGCGGTGAATTTAAAGCGTGAAATTGAAAACAGTGCACCCTTTGCTATACGCATGCTTTGGGCGTGCGTAATAGTAGGCCCCACCCTATGGGTCTTTCTTTCACCCCTTACCCTTTCCGGCATGACCAGCTCCGAAGCTGCAGCTTGGGTACAGGCTGTTGGTTCTGTTGGGGCTATTATTGTTGCGTGTGCAGTTGCGAGCTGGCAGACCCAGAAAGCGCAAAAGAGTCGCGCTTTGGAGCATGAGAGCAGGATGGGTGCGATGTTCGCAGTGATTGAGAACGCCGCTAACTATGCATTCTCTCTAGAGCGGCTGGTTGAGCAAAGCCCTCCAGATTTCGTCTTCAGGTCAGCTTGGACTATAACCATTGGAGGCCCCATAGCTGCCTCTACCCAAGCCTTAGGTGCAATCCCTTTGCATGAACTTGGAGATGCCCACTTGGTTGTACACTGCGTCACCATAATAGGAGCGATGAATAAACTGAAATCTGAGGCAGAGTCCTACCTTTCTCAGACGCCGTCGATGGAACTTACCACTAAGACCTATACGTCTATCAAGATCCAAGCCCAAATGGTCGGCTATTCATGGTCTGAGTTTCGAAAAGCTAGTGGAGACCGAATTTCATCCCCTGGATCCTGCTGAATCATCAGCAGGCTCTTGCGCTCAAAAGCCAGCGCCACGATACGAGAGGGTCTGTATTCGTGGCGCGGAACTTCAAGCAGCGGCAGGGCCTTATCCGGCCCCAGCCCATCCAGGTGATGAATCATCAGCGTCATCGCCTCGCCCTGTTCCTCCAGCCCGACCCACTGCATCGGCTCAGCGAGTGCTTGCTTCGTGCCTGGGCGAACCCAGAGCCGCAATTCCTCTTCCTGCACCGCCTTGGGTTTCGCTGCGGTCTTCGCCGACCGCTCGGTCTGTGTCATGGCCATAAACCACCTCGTTCAAACTGCTAGGCGGCAAGTTGATTTGCAACGGGCGCCGGCGTAACCGGGCACTCTGCTTTGGCTTCAATTTCAATGTCCTTGTCGTTCCAGCCAGCGAGCCACCAGGCCCACTTTGACGAGAGATAGGATAAGAGCGGGCCATCTTGGCTACGCCGACTTCGCGCTCAGCGCTTCCCGTTTGATAGGCGCTAGGGTGTTAATGCTGGCGGCGGCTCATTCCGCAGCCCGCCCAGGCAACTCCATACCTTCCGAGTGGGCGATGGTCTGAAGTGAACAGCGGCTGATACCGAGCTGGGCGGCTATTTGGTTTTGGCTGGCTCCCTGTTCCACCAGTCGGCGGAAAACAGGTGCCATGGTACGGTGACGCTCGGCCTGCTTGTCCGCAGTGTAGGATTCGAACTCGATGCCGTTGCGTTTGGCGATCTTGTTAACGGTGCGGGTGATCAGGCGAGCGGCTTTGGCGGCGGCTATAACGCCCAGGTGGCGATACGCGCGGAGGAAGGCAACGACCCCGGGCGCGTCCGTCACGCTTGGCTGCGGGCCGGGAGCGGCATGGTCGATGCTCAGTATCTGCCCGCCGGAGCTAAAGAACGCATCCTTCGCCTGCTCAATGGCCGCCTGGCGCTGGGCGTAGGTCTGGGGTGAAGTACTCGCTCACTACACGCCCCACATCGCCCATACAACAATGCCAAGGCCAAGCAGGGACGCCCAGCGGGTCATGCGTTCACCGAGCTCTTTTACCGACATCACTAGACCGTCGCGCTTCTCGACCGCGTTCCAGCTGCTCCGCGTACTTCGCCGCTTCGGCGTACCGCATGCATTGGCCGTGCGGGCGGTGGCGCCCGGCGTCAACCACATCCCAGGCATCGCCGCGAGACTCGTCATAGAACCGGGATTTGGAACGAAACTCGGCACGGGCCGCGGCGGAGCGGGCTCGCAAGGCGTTGAGCACGTCCAGCTTCGGCTGGAGGAGGGGGTGAGGTAGTCATCAGGTTTCTGCAGGCGATGATGTAGTGAAGAATTCAACGCTGCGAAGCATGCGCAACTGCACTTTTCGCCGTTCGGGTACGCGCCTGTCTCGGCGAATGTCGTGGTCATCAATGAAGCTGTGCACCGCCCGCTCGGCCAAGACGATGAACATCGGCGCGCTGCTTGAAGGAGGATTGGATTCTTGAACGCAGGGTACAAAAAAACCTGCCTAAGTGGTGGACTGACGGCCGTCAGCGAGTTTGGGGAAAATACAGATCTCCCTGCAAAGCGAAGCTATAAGACAATTTCGTCTGGGCTAGCTTGGCTTCCTCTCGGTCCGCGAAGTATCCAACTATGGCCGTGCATCCATCTGGCGGCAGCAGAGGATGCCCACTGCCCTCTAGTATGGCCTGCACTCTGTCAAATTCCCGCCCTGGCTTGCTTGGAATTCGGACTGTCCAGCCGTGAGAAAGCACTTCTCTTTGAATAGCCTGGACGTTGGAGCCACAGTGCTTGCATTTTACGGCGGCTAGTTTGATCAGCTCTGCACAAAGAGGGCAGGGCCGCATATCAATAGTTTCGCAGGCGGGCTGGGTGCCCAAGGTCGCGCTCCCGCGTCTGCCGTCAAAGATAATCAATAGGAGGCCTGCGAGCGCAATCATACCTCCTATCAACGTGTAGTTTTGGCGATCGGCCATTAACCCTAGGTTGTTCACCCGCCCCGCGCCGACGCCCGTGCTTACGGAAACATCCATTCCCAGAGCTGAAATCACAAAAACGATGCCGATTACCAGCACCACGACGCCAAAACCCCGCATACCCACCTCCCTGTAAATGAGCCATCATTATACCATCAAGACAACGGGCAAAAGAAAACCCGCCGGAGCGGGTTTCGATTAAGCGGCTGGTATGCCAGCGCGTATTTCCTCAAGTAATCGTTCCTGGCTTTCCTCATAGCTCGTCACACGGACGCCTTTAAAGGACCGTAGCTCTTCGGAAATTTCCCTATAGGCCTTCAGCAGTTTGGGACGTCCGGGCTCCGGTGGACCAGCGATGAACAATGTGTCGTCAGCCAAGGCTCCCGCGGAGTTCAACCGCCGAACCTTAGCAATCCAGGCATCCCCATGTTCAAGAATTTTATTAGGTTCATCGTGGCCAAGGTGTATCGGCTTCAACGCCTGAACCGCCCTCTGGTTCACTAACATGACGTAGGGAAATTTCACTGGGTAATCAACGCTGCCAAGCTTTTGCTCGCTGTACTGCTGCTTGAGATTGGACGCCGATAGCAGCTTCCCAAGCTGACGCTCTAGAGCCGTCTCTTGGTATTCCTTGGTTGCGAAGCTGTGATTCACGTAGTGGTCAAATAAGGTCGCAATGGCTTTGTCTGCATTATCAATCGCTAAGGTACCAGGATCACTGAAACGCATCATGGTTTCGCGAGGGTGCACCAGGTGTTTGAAAGCCGACAGCAACGACCCTAAGTCATGGGAGTGCTTGGCTAGATAGCTGCTTAGGCGCACCAGCTCAGCATCCATCTCTCTCCGCGCCCGGATGAATATGGACGAATCGAGGCTCGGAAAAAAATTGGTAATTCTTTGACGTTTTTTCTCAAGCTTGTAACGGAAATCGCCGTTATTCGCGATGAGGACGACACCAATGTTCACAAACTCTCCTGTTTCCGGATACGGAAGGAAACGAAGGACTGAATAATTGCATACGTATTTCATAACGCCCCCCAGAAACGCTCTTCCCTGAACCTTTCTAAAATTTCCAAACGCGCAGCTAGGGTCGGCTCGGTCTGGTCTAACAAATCTTGATCCCGGAAGACCCAGTCATCGGGCAAACGGCCGATGATCCTACCCCACTGAGAGAGCGCGTTGCCAAGCATTTCGCCGTACTGCTGACGAACGACATAATCCTGAAAAGCGACGCGGCTATCGCGAAACACATGAGTCTCGAAGAAATCTTGGGCGGTAAGATCTGGGTCAAAAGCGGCGTTGTGGTCGATCACACTGAGCTGTCCGCCTGCGTCCAATATCAGATTCACATTACCTCCGCTTTCAGTAAGGCAGCGGTCGCCATTCTGAACCCACCAATCGAACAGAAGCAAAAGGCGCCTCTGATCAGCTTCCATTCGGTTTATGTTGGAAATGGTGAAGTCAGATGCGTTCTCAACAGCTTGTGAGGCAAAAGCTAGACCTCCTGACAAATCCCCCACGTTCGGCATCGCGCTGAAGGCAATCAATTCCCCCGGAATGGTCATGAAATGCCACGGTGGGATTGGCAAGCCTAGCGCATGCCCTAGCTCAGCACACAAAGCTTCAGCAATCAGCGCAGGTCCGCCAGACTTGGACAGACCCTTCACGAAATACGTATGCCCATCGTCCGCACGAACCAAAAAGGGCTTGATTGAATACCCTTGGTGGCTTTGTCGGATTATTTCGACAGCGTTAATACTATCTGGCATTCGCCATTTCCCTGTCACAGCTCAACAGTTCCTATGCTCCTCGCGGCGGCCCCCTGCGGGTCACAGGTCCCTGCAACGCCACAACACCTGTCATTGAATGTCCAGCTCGAACCGCTCACCTTGCAGTAAATGCCACGTCGCCTTCGCAGATCGCTGGGCACATACTGTCCCCGGTGAGGTAGATTACCATTAAGTTCTTAGGCCGGGCGCGCTTGGCCCGCAGGCAGTCTTGCTTAAACGCCAGCCTTGAGTGCTCTTCGACGAAGGCGCGGTCGTGACCTAAGCCCGCATCGGCCTTTGTGGTGTACTGAATGACGAACGCATAGCTTTCATCGGCGGCTAGCTCCTCCTCCAGCGGCGCCCCGCTCCTGGAAAAATTCGCGGCGAGGGTTGGGCTGAACTCTATGCGATCAAACTATAGCGCTGCAGCTAGCTTAACCAAGGCCTCCAGGCTCAACGTGACCCAACACCAAGGCGTTGCGGCATGGGTTCATCAAGAAAAGCTAGAAAACGCCAGCATCGGACCTCGACACCGGCCGGCGGCGTAAAGCCACGTTACAGAGATAGGGTATGGACAAACATATCGGTTCTGACTTCGACGATTTTCTTTCCGAACAGGGCATGCTTGCCGAGATTTCCGCGGCTGCACTCAAGCGAGTCATCGCTTGGCAACTGGAGGAATTGATGAAAGCGGAGAAACTGTCCAAGACAGCGTTTGCCGAGCGAATGCATACCAGCCGGACCGCAGTGGATCGAGCTTTTGACCAGAATAACCCTGGCATGACCCAGGCAACCCTTGCGAGTGCCGCCCGCGCGCTAGGGCAACGGGTGGAGGTTGGTTGATCCCGGACGGTGCGCCTGTGCTTTCGCTTAAGCGGCGTGATTGTAAGGCAACGTAGACGATTCGGTTACGGGCCATATTAGAGTGCCCATTCTATACGTATAGAATGGGGCGTCCGTGTATGCGGCCATGCAACGGCTCACAGCTTAAACCTCCAAGCCTTTATCTTTTGGCGGTGCTGGATCAACTGCGCGGCCCGGCCAGAGCAATACAGCCAACCAACCTCAAAAATATACATCGGAGTGGCAGACGCCAGGATGGCAGAGGGAGATTTCCCTAAGGTCGCTTCACTTGAGATGAAGAACACGTCTCTCAGGCCGATCGCCATCAGCCATAGGCCGAACCAAAGTAGAAAGATAAGCTGGCATGTGTGCCCGCGGCTAACCTCACGGCTTATCCAAGCCGTATCGAACCGGTAACGCCGCAGGAAGCGGAGCTCGGACAGCTTGAGCTTGCGTGTTAGCTTAGTGAAACCTGACACGCTGCGCTGGGCCGGTGCCTGTTCACGCTTCGTTCGCTTCGATAAGAACTGTTTGCACTTCAGTGATAAGTAGGGAAGCAGCCAAAGTACGAATGCCTGCCAAAGTCCTGATGCGGCGTTTTCCCAGAGCCAGCGTAGGAGATCAAGCAAAGCAGAGGTTTGGGTAGACATAGAGCATTCCTTTGCTTCGGTGGTTGGAAAGAGAGGGCCGGCAGGTCGGCAGCCTCTGCTGAGTTCCTGCAAAGCCTGCTCACAATATGGGTATCAGTGCTGAGAGGAGCTATTCACGTAGCCTGAAGTACAGCTCAGCCCTGACGAGCATCGGTATCTTCTTTTTGCAATTCGAGCATTCAATTGAATCCATCGTGGCATGGCGGGGCGCGCATACGACTTCCGAGGTCACTGCGTTTGAGCCACGCCGATCGGGTAACGGGGGAACCCCCAAGACGCCGCTCGCCCTTCCAGGCACTCGTTGCGTCGAACTAGTGAATCCCTGTAACTACCCCACGCCGCAAACCCCCCGCCGCAATCAGTGAAAAACAAATGCGCCCGCCGCCCAACTCATTGTTTTCGGCAATAAGGTTACCCCCGTGCGCTTTCATGATCGTTCTGCAGATCGCCAGCCCCATACCAAGCCCTGTGCCCTTGGTGGTGAAAAACGCTTCGAATATCCGGTCGCGGTTTTCCTCGGCAATGCCCGGGCCATTGTCGTCAACACGAACACACACCCGCGCGTCTTCATGCTTGGCCAAAATACGGACGATTCGATCACCTGAATTCAGCGAGACGGCTTCCACCGCGTTGTTTATCAGGTTGTAGAACACCTGCTGGATTTGCACCCGGTCGGCATTGACCAGCAAGTTAGGCGCGAGCTCGGCATGAATGGTGACATTCTGCCGCTCGATATCGGCAG
The DNA here is from genome assembly GCF_058145875.1 of Pseudomonas sp. 3MAES_34.3B. Classification (NCBI taxonomy): domain Bacteria; kingdom Pseudomonadati; phylum Pseudomonadota; class Gammaproteobacteria; order Pseudomonadales; family Pseudomonadaceae; genus Pseudomonas; species Pseudomonas sp. 3MAES_34.3B. Next base: position 2,156,706 of record NZ_CM176960.1, read on the forward strand.
CCGTAAGGCGCAGCACTTCACGAAGGAGGTCATCGAGCTTGAACGCTTCGAGCTGAGGAGGTGCCTGCTTGGCCAGTTGGCGGAGTGCCTTGACGATGTTGGTCGCCCTGGCGCCGTCAGCCCGAATGTCTTCAAGGCCCAGAACCGCTTCTTCGATATCAGGATTATCCCGGGTCAGCCACATCAGGCTTGCGTCCGCATTGGACACGATGCCGAGCAGGGGCTGGCTGATCTCATGGGAAATGGATGCTGAGAGTTCACCCATGATAGTGAGGTGTGCGCTGCGGGCCAGTTCCTCCCGGGATTGGCGAAGCTCGCTTTCGACCTGTGCTTTGAGCTGCGCTTCTTCCACAAGCTTCTCGTACAAGCGGGCGGTATCCAGCGATACCGCAGCCTGAGTAGCCACGATATCCAGAACCGTGAGGCGCTGCTCGTTGAAGATCCCCGCAGACAGGCTGTTCTCAAGGTACACAAGCCCAAGCACCGAGCCTTGTCGAAGCAGGGGAAGGCAGAGAACAGAGCGGGTGTGCCGCAGAACGTAATCGTCCCGGTACGCTTCGGGGCAGTCGACATGGACATCGTCCAATACCAGCGCTTTTCTTGTCCGGAAGGTGGCATTGAGAATTGAAGCCGGGACTTCAACCTCTGCGAGGTTGTCCAGGTCCACTACAACCTCGCCCTGAGCGACGCGGCCCGAGGCGGCAATGTTGAGTTTTCCTGACTGTACGACGTACAGCACGCCAAGATCTGCACCGGCCTGCACCATCAGGTGGTTGACCAAGGTCACAACCAGCCTGTCCAGCAGCACTTCTTCCGATAAGGCTTTGGCCGTTTGAATGCTCACGGCCAGGTCCAGACCAGGCTCTGCAAACGGGCGATGCTCCACTATCGGCTCGCTCGCCAGGAAGGAAAACTTCTTCTCCAACCAATCCGCCTTGCCGTCGCCGCCCCACATCCGATACCAGTCACGTGCCACCCGCATATGTAGCGTAATGCCCGAAATCAGTCCGTTCTTGCCGGTAGCGGTGCCAAGCATCTCGTGCGCCAGCGCGTATTCATTGACGAAGCCGGCTGCAGCGGAAGCAATGGCGGATTCATCAAAGCAGCGGATGGCATGCATGTCATCGTCCTGCAGCATGGCGATCATGCCTTCGATGAACATCAGCTTGCTTTTGAAGGTAGCTGGATTGACCGAGGCCCACTCGGCGAAGCGTTCGCGGCGGGCCCGCAACAGAACAAGCTTTTGCTCAAGGCTTCCGGGGGCATCCGGGTGGGCTTCGGCGAGGCTTGAGTAAAGGTAGTAATCGGCCAGGTTGATATGCCCTGGCACCGCCCAGACCAAGCGCTCGGCCTCTTTGAACTCTGTAATAGCGCTTTCGAAATCATGATAAAAATACGCCGTCATCCCGGCGTACAAATGGATGTAAAAGGCCGTGGTACTTGAAAATCCGCTGTCAGGCGCCGCAATGGCACCTGCCTGGCGCGGCCTCGCTGGCAGGAGCGCACCGCGGCCGTGACGCATATCGCTGACAAATTTTTTCTGCGCTTGAAGCACATGTTCCACGTCCGCGTATTGGTACTGTCCGACCAGTGCCAACCCCCGCGATATTTCCTCTTCGACCTTGACCAGGCGCTCCCCCATTGCCAGCAGATCGGAGGACACGTGGTAGCAGGCGTAGCACACCATGCTGATGTTTTCACCCGCTTGCCCCGCGGAGATCGCCTGCCTGGCTTTTTGCACCGCGGCCTTGACTGGAAGCGTCCACGAAGAAAGCCGGTCCATCGCCACCAGCGTTGCAGCCCGGGTGTGATCATCCCCATGCGCCTCGTCCAGCGCTTCGGCGGCTTGTGCGAATTCAAGGCCTCGCGTGTAGGCCCCAAAACGGTCCGCGATCATCACGCCGAACCAGGCGAGCCCTTGGGCAGACGCTGGAGCGGAACCGTGCCGCAGGGTGAGTTCTACAATCTTGGCCAGGTGAGTGAACCGAAGGCCACCCTCGATGAACAGCGTACAGAACAGCGCGCTCAGCAGGTCGAGCGAAGCAATGAAAACAGGGTCGGCACACTTCGGGATGGCCCCAAGGCTTGCGATGGGCCGGTCGCCAATCAGCTGGATGATTTCCTCGTAGGACTGGTCGATGGCGCTTTTGTCCGGGTTTCGCTCCAGGTTGATGTCGAGCAGGCGCAGGCCGGAAAGGGCCGCCGAGATGGCGCTCTCGTAGTCGGACTGCAGCGTTTTCAACGTCGCCTTCAGACGGAACCCGATGGCCATGTCAAAGGGAGGGCGCGCATGGCGCAGACAATCGTCGATCAGCGACGCAGAGGATTGAAGATGGCCCAACTGGAGCTCGCACTCGGCATACAAGCGGTGCGCCTCGAAGCAGGCGGGGTACTGGGCAGCCCAACCCGATTCGCCCAGCAGGCCTTTGGCGGTACTGAGGTAGCCCGCCGCCTGGTTCAGGGCGGCGGCGTCCTTGGCCCGCTCAGCTGCAGAGATCAGCAGGCGGATGAAAGGGACCTGGTACCGAGGCGGCACTGTTTCTAGCGAGGTTCGCTGGATCTGGTTGGCGATCTCGAAGGCGCGATCGGTTGGCTTGTCGCCCCATACATCAAGCATGGCGGCGGCAATCAACCCATGTTGAGCGGCCTGCAACTCACCCGCGACCAGATTGTAGGCGGCTTCAAGAAGCCTGTCGTGTGGGAAGGTGTAGCCGCCGTCATCATGAATAAGCAGCCCCGCCGTAAGGAGCGGCTCGACCAAACCCTGCGCTTCCGAGGGGCTGATTCCCGCGATCTGAAGGAGTAATGCTTCGTCGCATCGGGTGCCGACACAGCTGGCCAGCCTGAGAATATTGCGCTGCTCAGGCGGCAGTCGATCAAGCCGCTCGATCATCAGGTCGACGACGTTATCGGCATAGTTGTGTTTGCGTACTTGCTGGGCGGACCAGGTCCACCTACCGGTATCGGGATCTACCTTGATGATCTGATCGTCGACCATCGCCCGAACGATCTGGTGCACGAAATAGGGGTTGCCTGCGGTTTTGGCGGCGACGATTTTCGCAAGGTGGTCCAGGTCATCCACCGGCAGGCACAACGAGCTTGCCATCAACTGCGCAACGGAGTCAGTCGCCAGAGGCTCCAGGAACACTTCGGATGTTGGCGCGATGTTGCGCTGCGCTGCCCGGTCCAGGAACTGGCCGCTGTTTCGCAGCGCTTCCACTTCGTTGTCGCGGTACGCCACGATGAGCAGAACGTTGCCAGGCGGCTCACTGAGGAAGGCGGTCAGCAGCAGCAGGGTGGATTCATCGGCCCATTGAATATCGTCCAGAAATAGCAGAAGTGGCTCTGCTTCACGTGGGAAAGCCGCAATTGCCTTGAGCAGGGTGCGAGTCGCCCGTCCTTGTGCCTGCCGGGCCGGGAGCTCGGTCAGGAGTGGTTGCCTGCCGATGATCCCTTCCAGCTCCGGGACGAGCTCTGTGAGAAGGCGGCCGTTGCCGTCCAGGTTTCTGATCAGCGAATCCCGGATTCGCCGCAGGTCGGCTTCGTCTCGACCCAACGCACGTGCAGCCAATGATTGGAACACCTGGGCAAATGGGCCATAGGGAACCTGCCGTTGAAGCAGGTCGCTTTTCCCACTGGCCCACCAATGCCCCGGCTGCCCCTGGAATACTTCACTGATCAATGCCGATTTGCCTGCGCCTGGTGCGCCGCTGACGAACAGCAGTTCGGAGACGCCCGTAGTGGTAACGCGCCGCAGCGCCCCCTTGAGGCGCTGGCTCTCATACTCGCGCCCAAACAGGCGTTGGGCTGTGGACATCCCTGGTTTGAAATCGGTACGCCCAAGGGCAAAGTCGGTCACCGCCGCGCTCATGTTCCATTGGGTGAGGCAATGAGAAAGGTCTGCGGCGAGCGCATCCGCGCTTTGATAGCGGGAGCGGGGATCCTTGGCCAGAAGCTTGAGAATGATCTGGCCAACCACGTCGGGCGCGCGGGTTTTGCCCACTGCTGGCAGGGACGGAGAGATCGCAATGTGGGCGTGCATCCAATGCGCGGGATCTTTCGCATCGAACGGCAAGTGGCCCACCACCGCGCGATAGAGCACTACCCCCAAGGCATAGAGATCGCTTCGTTCGTCCGTTACCCGGTCAGCGGGCCTGATCTGTTCTGGAGCTACGTAGGGCCATTGCTCCGGAGTCGGCATCAGGTTGCTGGCACTGGTCAGCGCCGTTCCCTGGAACCCTCTCAATCGAATCCGGTTACCGTCTCCCACAATGATATGAACCGGGCGCAGATTTCCATGAACAACGCCATTGGCGTGTGCGTTAGACAGCGCCCGAGCTGTTTTCTGCCCGATCGATAGCAACTGGCCCACAGTGAACTCGGTCGAGTCCAGGAGCTTGCCGAGATCAGGATCCTCGGCCTTTGGATAGAGCAAGGTCAGGCCATCGCTGGTTCGGATCAGCGCTTCAGGAACCTGCGCCCACGACTCATCCAGGGCCAGATGGAATTGCCGCTCCAACTGATGACACGCGCAGGGTGATTGCACTGACACCCGAACAGCGTCCCAGCTACGCCGGATAGCTGGATCACGCACTTCGCAATACGAAATATCGCCCTCCCTGCGAATTAGCGTCATCGTGCATCTCGACAGCCAGGCTTCGTCGAACTGTACGGGCAAGGTGAACGGGTTCGAGCTATCAGGGTGGCTTGCCATCCGGGCGTCCAGTGTCATGCGAAGGAGAAATTGCCCGGATTATACAGAGCGCTCAAGGCAGAAAACCTTAATCGGCGCATGGCTGAAACAGGTCCATGTTTGGCAGGGTTTAGCCTCATAAACCGTGCTCGGCCGGTTGACGATACCTTCTAGTGCAGGTGGCGGCGATGGAGGCCTATCCCTTGGGATAATTGTCTGAAGCGAAGGGTTTAGTTTATGCTCAGGTAGTCGCCGGATGATGCACATGTCCAAGCGTAAATCCTGCAGTGGGCCCGCCTTAGTGTTAAGCAAGAAAGTAAATTAGCAGATCCGCTATTTTCAATGGTGGTCGCACGTCAACTTACACGGCATCTATCGCTGAATGAACACTACATTGATGAACATAGCCGTGGTCGATGACGATCAGTCTGTCCGTAAAAGTCTGACTAATTTGCTGAAGGCTGCCGGTTACCGCGCGATGAGTTTCCCCTCTGGCGAGGAAATCCTCGCTTTCCCTGATATGGGGGAGCTGTCGTGCGTACTTATGGATCTACGGATGGGGGGCATGCAGGGCACGGAAGTGCAAAGGTTGCTGGCCCAGCGGGCACCCGGTCTGCCGGTGATCTGCATGTCGGCGTTCTGGGATGAAGCTTCCCTTGCAGAAGCCACCGCTCAAGGTGCTTATCAGTGCCTGCGCAAACCCTTCACCGCCGATGAATTGCTGTCCTCGATCCGCGAGGCGGTGCCGGGCATTTCCGCCAGCGCTTCGACTGGGGCGGCGTAAACGGTTGAGATACACTGGCGGCTCACTCTTCCCACGCGTTGCCGCCATGCCCCCGCTCAAATACCTGCAAGCCTATCCCGCCGACCTGCAAGCCAGAGTACGCCAGATGATCGAGCAGCAGCGCCTGGGCGATTATTTGCAGCAGCGCTATCCGGAGCGGCACGCTATACAAAGCGACAAGGCGCTGTATGGCTATGTACTGGACATCAAGCAGGAGCATCTGCGCAATGCGCCCAGCCCCGACAAAGTGCTGTTCGATAACCGGCTCGACCTCACCCACCGCGCGCTCGGGTTGAACACGGCGATCTCCCGTGTGCAGGGCGGCAAGCTCAAGGCGAAGAAAGAAATCCGTATCGCTTCATTGTTCAAGGAAGCCGCACCGCAGTTTCTGAAGATGATCGTGGTACACGAACTGGCTCACTTGAAAGAATCCGACCATAACAAGGCCTTCTACAAGCTCTGCGAATACATGCAGCCCGGCTACCACCAGCTGGAATTCGACCTGCGGGTTTACCTTACCTGGCGTGACCTCGCCACCTGACCGGAAATTGCCCATGGATGTCAGCAAAACCCGCACCAGTTTCTACCGGCGCCTGTACGTGGCTTACTTGATCGACAGCGGCCTGGCCAGCAGCATCCCTGCTTTGACCGAGGTGACCGGCATGCCAAGGCGCACCGCCCAGGACACCGTGGCAGCGCTGGCGGAGCTGGATATCGTGTGTGAGTTCGAACAGGCGGAGGGCGAGCGTAACCATATAGGCCACTACCGGATCCGGGAGTGGGGCGCGATCGACCGAGGGTGGGTCGATCGCAATCTCGCGCGAATCAAAGACGTGTTGCAGTATCCCTGATCAGCTGCGGCGCTTTTTACCGGGCGAGGAATGCCGGGCCAAAATTGCGCCCGGCTACCTCTACGTATGATCCCCCAGTCAGGCGTGAGTAACCTCGCTCGCCACCCCCAACAGGCCAACTTCCGGCGCAGGCGCAAAAATCATATCGTCGTTGCGCAGGTCCAGGCTCCAGTCGCCGGTAAGGGCGATTTCGAACCGGTGGCCCTGGGCGTCAGGTTCCACATCCTTGAGGTAAGTGCGGTCCAGCTCCGCGTTATAAACCTTCTTCAAGGTAGTGCCGGTACCGTCACCGAAACCCGTGTAACCCAGCGCCGCCACGTCGATCTTGTCGTTGTAGTCGGCGAATCGAACAATCAGGTCTACAAAGCTCTGGCTGTCGGTGCGGTAGCTGTCGGTGGCCGTCATGTAGCGGAACACGTCTGCATCATTGGTAGTGCGGGAAAAAATCGAGGTATTCGGGTCGTCGCCGCCGCTCAGCTGGTCGGCCCCGGCCCCGCCAATGATCACATCGGAACCTCCACCGCCATCGATACGGTCATTACCCGCCAGGCCATAGACGACTTCCGAGATTGCCGTTCCTGTGATCACATCCCGGCCTGACGTGCCTTCGACAGAGGGGGCTGTGAATACCAGGTTGGTGCTGTTCAATTGCCCCACCAGGTCGCCGTCGAACGCCAGTTCGAAGCGCTGCCCATTGGCATCGGCATCGAAGCTTTTCAGGTAGGTACGGGTGCCGTCCGCATTGGCCTGGATGGCCAGCGTGCCATTGTGCCCGTCACCAATGCCGGTGAAGCCCAGCGAAATCAGCCCTACACGGTCCTGTGAGGGATCGAAGTCCAGAATCCGGTCACTGCCGGTTTCGCTGGCGGTACGGTAGCTGTCGCTGACTTGGGTGAAGCGGAAAATGTCCGCGCCATTGCCACCCAGCAGCACGTCACGGCCACCTGCGCCTTGCAGTACATCGTCGCCGCTCAGGCCGCGGATGACCTCCGCCGTGTCGTTGCCCATCAGGTTATCGCCGTCGCTGGAGCCATCCACGTGGTAGTTGCCGTCCTGGCTGCCGAAGGTTGTGTCCAGGCTGCCATCCGCGTTCAAGCGGGTGATCACCTCGCCGGCAATAAGGAATTTGCCATCGGGCTGAACGACTACCGAGTGGGCATAGTTCGAAGCGCCTTGGGGCACTTCGATCGTGAGCTTGCCGTCGTCGCTGAAGGAGGTATCGAAGGAACCATCGGCGTTTAGTCGCAACAGGTTGAAAGCGCTGTTGTCACTGCTCTCGCCGGCCACGATGATCTTGCCGTCGGCTTGAACCGTTATTGAAGAACGATAGTCCAGCCCCAGCGCAGGGTCGAAGTACACAACCCCGTCGTCGCCGAACCGGGTATCGACGTTGCCATCCGCTGTGAGCCGCTGAACGGCATACGTTGGGTCGCCAGGGCTGCCGGGGCCGGGCCCCTCGTCACCGCCCACGTACAGCCAGCTACCCAGTACTACGCTGCCGTCGGGCTGCACAAAGGTGGCGATATTGCCGTTCGAATAGTTCCCGGTCGGGTTGAGGACAAGCGTGCCGTTATCACCGAAATCCTGGGCCGCGGTACCGGTGCTGTCCAGTTTGAACACTATCGCTTGCGAGGTGCCGCGCAGGCTGGCATACACCGAGCCATCCGCCGTGGCGTAAATAGCCATACCGTCATAGCCAAAGGGTACGTCCAGGGTGGCGGTGCCGCCGTTGGCGAAGCTGGTATCCACGGTGCCGTCCACATTGAAGCGTTCTACCTTCAAACCGCTCAGGCTCGACTGCGCCGAAAGCACCTTGCCGTCGGCCTGCACCGCCATTACATAGTAGGCGTCATCTTCCGGGTCCAGGCTGGCGGGCACGAGGGCAATTCCATCCTGGCTGAAGCTCTTGTCCAGGCTGCCGTCCGTGTTCAGGCGCACCGCTGTGAAGCTGCCGCGTGTGCCATAGCTTTCATCGCCCGGCGAGCCCGGGTAGCCAATAGCGGTCTGGAAGCTTTCGCCCCCTACAATGATCTTGCCGTCGGGCTGAAGGATAATGCTCCAGTTTGAATCGGCACCTGTGGAAGGGTCGACCTGCACGGTACCCGGGCCGGTTCGCACGGTGTAATGGATGGTGGCCCTGCTATCGGTTGAAGCCATGACATTGTCCTTTAGACATGGAGCTCGAAGGGGCGGGCGAGGGGTACGGCACTGTCCCTCTGGATCCGACCTTGGCAGCGCGCATAAATGCGAACAGAACCACGCCGACCTTTCCCTAACCCCTCAAGCGATCTACCAAGGCTCTGCGCGCCTTCTCTTCCGTGCGCTCGAAGTGCAGCGGCGTCACCGCGATCCCGCCCCGGGCAATCACCGCGGTTTCGCTGTCTTCGGCATCGGGCGTGTCATCCCGCTTGATGTTCAGCCAGTAGTACGCCTGTTCACGCAAATCGGTACGCCCCGTTACCTCCAATCCCCGCATACGCCCACGGTCCTGTCGGGTCACTTGCAGAGGGCCGGCCTGGTCGGCGGGTACGTCGGGGAAGTTCACGTTCAGGCAAGCGCCGGGCGCCCAGCCGGCGGCCCATAGCTGCCGGATAACCCCCGGGGCCAGTTGGCGCGCGGTGTCCCAGCGTACGCCGTCGCGGCGGGTGAACGCTTGGCTCAGGGCAATGGCAGGTAATTCCAGCAGCAGGGCTGCCATGGCTGCGCCCACCGTGCCGGAGAACACCGTTTCGCGCCCGAGGTTCGCGCCTTTGTTTATGCCGCTGAGCACCAGCTGTGGTGGGGTGGGCATCAGCTGGCACACGGCCATGGCCACGCAATCCCCGGGCGTGCCGGAGACGGAGAAACGCCGCTCGCCGCGACTGGTCACCCGAAGCGGCTGATGCAGGCTGAGCGCATGGGAAACGCCACTCTGGTCGTGGTCTGGCGCTACTACCCAAACCTCGACGCCCAACTCGGCGGCCACCGCTTCAAGCGCGGCCAAACCCGGCGCGTCGATGCCGTCATCGTTGGTGAGCAGCACACGTTCAAGGGGTTCAGTCATCGGTATCAGGCTCCTGAGGGGAATGGGCGAAGTTCCAGCGCGGGGCAGTCTTGGCCAGGCGGTGGCGCATATCGTCGATGTTGGCGGCCAGCTCCCGGGTCATGGCCCGGTAGCCGTCCAGCGCGGGGTAGGGCAGTTCTTCTGCGGGTTGACCGGCAGGGCGTTCAGCCCCTCGCAGCAGCTGCTCGCTGTGGCCGTCACGGAGGGCGCGCGCCATCCCCACCAGTTGCCGGCGAATGAAGCGGTGCTCGGCTTCAAGCGATGAGCGCAACGCCGCCATGGCGGCGGCATCCTCTGCAGGCGGGCGGGTATCGGCCAGGATCTCGAGGAAGGAAATGCACAGGCGCAGGTTACGCTGCAGGGCGTCCAGTTCGGTTTGCGAGATCTGTACTTCCTTGGAAACGGACGCCATCAGGCCCCGCAGCTGCACCAGGGAGGCACTGAGGTTGCGCATGCGTTTGAGGTGCGCATCGCTGGTCACGGCTTCGCCGGCAACGATGCGGCCATGCACCGCGGCACACTCGCGCAGGGTGCTGGCCAGGTTGTAGCGCCATGAGTACACCGCGTACAGCGGCAGCGCGAAGGAAAACGCCAGCGCCAGCACGTTGCCGATCAGGATATCGACGGTGCGCCACAGGCCATCGGACATGGGATTGTCCCCGTGGCCCGCGACGATGAAGATCGTGATGGCGGACAGCAGCGCGGTGTAGCCCCCTTTGCCGATGGCGTGGTACGCGAAGAACCCGCAGGCCGAGGACATCAGTACATAGGTGAGCAGCGACCAGCCCAGGTAGCTTTGTTGGGCAACGATGGCCAGGCCGATGGCGGCGCCGATCAATGTGCCATACGCCCGCTCGGTGGCCTTGCGGCGGATGTTGCCATGGTGCTGCAGCCCGCCGATCACGATCAGCATGGTGACCGAGGCCCATTCGCCGTGAGGCAAATGGATGCCCGTAGTCAACAGGATGGTCGCCACCAGCCCGATGGCCACCCGCACGGCATGGATCAAGCGGGCGTGACGAAAGCGGCGGTAAGGGTCGAGCAAGGGGCGGAGCAGTCGACGAAGGAACAAAGGCAGCGAGGCGGTCATCAATGGGCTTCAGGGTCGAGGGTAGGGTGAAGGAGGGCGCGCATGCAGGATAGAGCAGGCGCAGCGGCCTGGTGATGCAGGAAAGGGTAGTAGCTGAGGTGGGGGCGGGCAAGGGCAATGCGCGCCTGGTGCTGATAGGTGGGCGTCTTGACCTGTTGGAGCTGGCGAAGCCTGCGAACCGGCCGCACTTAGTTCTCCAAGGTGCATGTTCCCGAGCTTGGCCGGATGGTCGCCATGCGCTACCTCACGGCAAACTACGCACATAATCACTCATGGGGTTCTTGAGCCACGCCTGAAGTTCGGCTTCAGCCTGTTCCAGCGCATTGGGGTTGAGCAACTTGCGCAGTAGGGCGATGTTTACGGCACGGGCCCGCAAGTTGAAGGCGGTCGCGCGTTCACCGGACTCCCCTGGCTGGTAGATCCCAAGTTTCTCATACAGCTGCTGCAGCCGGTTCTGCACGGTGCGCAGTGAGAGGTTGCGACGGCTGGCGATAGCGCGGTCTGTGAGGCCCAGGGCGATGTCTTGCAATACTTCGTATTCGTTGTCGGTGAGGCCGTTGCGCAGGTCTTGGGTTTTCTGCTGCACACCGCGCACTTCCCGGTCGATCACGCACTGCTGCTCGATGAACAGGCTTCGCAACGCCAAACGCAGGCGTTCTTCGGAAGCGGTCTTGAGGATGTAGCCATAGGCCGCACCCGGCGGCACGATGCGGGCGATGCCACGCACGTAGGCTTCATCGGCGTAGTTGGACCAGAACAGGATGGAGGTGTCGGGGCGGTCCTTCCAGATGGTCTTGGCCGCTTCCACGCCGGTGCGCTGGGGCATTTGCAGGTCCATCACTACGGCGTTTATCTGGTGGGCGTGGGCCAGGTGTACGCCCTCCAGGCCGTTCTGGCCTTCAAGCAGTTGGTCGCACTCGGGCAATGCCGCTTCGATCACTTCCTTCAGGAATGCCCGGTGAACCGGGTCGTCTTCCACCAACAGAATGTTCATGGCTGCTCCAGCGGCGCGCTGCCCAGTGGCATGCGGATTTTCACCCGCGTGCCCTTATTCTCGGGGCCGCGGTCAATGTGCACGTTTGCACCGAGCAAGCGCGCGCGGATCTGCATGTTCCGGATGCCCCCGGTCTTGAGCAGGTCCTTCACGTCCAGCCCAAGGCCGTCGTCGAGGATCGTGAGTTCCAGGTGCTGTTGGCTACCGTGAATCATCACGGCGATGGTGGACGGCGAGGCGTGGGTAATCGCGTTGTTCACCGCTTCCTGAATGATCCGGAACAGGGCTACTTTCTGCGGTTCGGCGAGGCGATTGGCCTGGCCATCGGTGTGGTCGTACAGGTGCGTTTCAATAGCCAGGCCGCTGTTGCGCACGCTACGCAGCAGCAGGTCTTCGAGCCCTTCCTCGAAGCCGAACAGCTGCAATACCGTGGGTTTCACCGCATCGATGATCAGCCGAAGTTCGCGCATGCTGTCGTGCAGCGCCTCGGTGATCAGCGCCAGCTCACCGGCCACGGCGGCGTCGGTGGTTTGCAGCCGCGCCAGGCGCCGGTGCAGGCGGGTCATGTCTGCCAGGGTTTGGTCGTGCAGGTCCATGCCGATGCGCTGCCGCTCGTTTTCCAGTTCTTCAGTGAGCCGAAGCGCGCCCAGGCGAAGGCCTTCCTCGCGGGCGACGATACGTTCCTTGGCGATGGCCAGCTTCTTGGCCTGGTCGGTCTGGCGCAGGGCATAGAGGTAGGACGCCAACAGGTCCGCCACGTGCTGGGTGTATTGCACGTCGCCCAAGGTATAGAAGTTCGCGCTGTGCTTGGAGCAACTGAGCGCGCCGATGATCTCGCCGCAGGCGCGTAGCGGTACATGCAGCCGGCTGCGCAGTTGCGCGTCGAAGATGGGCTGGTTGAACGCACCAGGGAACTGGAAGCGCTCATCGGTCATGGCGTTATCCGTGAGGATGAACGGCTCACTGCCTTGCAGCACGGTGCGGATGGGGCTCAACGCAATCGGTAGCGGGTGGTCGACGAATTCGCTCCAGGCCGTGAGCACGCCGGTTTCATACGCGTGCAGATGGTTTTCCCCATCGAGCAGCAACAGGCTCACGTCGATGTGGTCGTGAGGCAGGATGTAGCGCACCTCATGGGACACGGCGTTGATCATGGATTGGAAATCCAGCAGCCCGGCGAGGGCACGGGATACGCCGAGGAAGTGCTGCAGCACTTTTTCAGGAGGAATGTGTGGACGCTGCACGGTGCCTGGCCTTTATTGTTCTGGGGCATGCCGGTATGGCGATCGCACTATGGCGCATTGGATCGCTACCTGCACAGCCTAGCGCGCCGCGGCGCCATGCGCTTGCGCGGGTGCGCTCGCCGGGTGCGGGATCCCGCAAGCGGTGTGCGTGATCCTGCGTAACGTGTGCGCCGATCGCCGAAGACGCCGCTGGATCCCAGGCGCAGACTCGCCTCGGAACGTCATGAAACCGACCGGCCCTGGCCGGCCGTCACTACCCCACAACAATAACAAGGGTCATGCTGATGAAACGTCCTCCATTGCGGCACGTGCTGTTGTCGAGTGTATTGCTGTTGTCGCCTTTCGCTGTTGCCCACGCCGACACCTCGGATAAAACCATCGCCTTGTCCAATAACTACGCCGGAAACTCGTGGCGGCAGAACATGCTTGCCAGTTGGAAAGAAACCACCGACAAGGCCGTCAAGGATGGCGTGGTCTCCTCCACTGACGCGCTTACCACCGGCGAGAACCAGGCCACCGAGCAGGCGGCGCAAATCCAGAACCTCATCCTCCAGGGCTACAACGCGATTGTGATCAACGCGGCCTCGCCCACGGCGCTCAATGGCACGGTGAAGCAGGCTTGCGACGCCGGGATCATTGTGGTGTCGTTCGACGGCGTGGTGACCGAGCCGTGCGCCTACCGCATTTCCATGGACTTCAAGCAGAGTGGCCTGGACCAGATGGATTACCTGGCCAAGCGCTTCCCCAACGGCGCCAACGTACTGGAAATCCGCGGCCTGGCGGGTGTGTCGGTGGACGAGCAGATCCACAGCGGCATCGTTGCCGGCGCGCAGAAATACCCCAACCTGAAAATCGTAGGCTCGGTGAACGGCAACTGGACCCAGACCGTGGCACAGAAAGCCGTGGCGGGCATCCTGCCCAGCCTGCCCAAGGTGGATGCCGTGGTCACCCAAGGTGACGATGGCTACGGTGCCGCCCAGGCCTTTGCCAACGCCGGCCGGCCGACGCCCACCATCATCTTCGGCAACCGCGAAGAAGAACTGTCATGGTGGAAAAAACAGCGCGATGCCAACGGCTACCAGTCGTTCTCCATCTCCAGCGCGCCGAGCATTTCCAGCCTGGCGTTCTGGGTGGCGCAGCAATTGCTCGATGGCAAGCAGTTGCCCCATGACCTGCTGTCGCCAGCACTCAGCGTAACCCAGGAGAACCTGGACACCGCCCTCAAAGGGGTGGAGAGGGGCGGCATCGTGACCCAGGTGTATACCGTGGATGACGTTGCCAAGCTGCAGGCCAAACCCGCCGCGGCGCTGAGCGCCAACTGACCGACCCTGCCGCCTGGGAGCACACATGAGCACGATCCAGCGAGCGCTGGTGACCTTCAAGGGCACCAGCAAATCGTTCGGCGCGGTGCGCGCGTTGAACAACGTGGACCTGAGTTTCCACGCCGGGGAATGCCTGGGCCTGATCGGCCACAACGGCGCGGGCAAATCGACGTTGATGCAGGTGCTGGCCGGCACCCTGGCGGCCGATACCGGCACCATGCAGGTCGAAGGCCGCGACCTGCGCGCCAGCTATAACGTGCAACTGGCGCGCCAGCACGGCATTCGTTGCGTGTTTCAGGAGCTGTCCCTGTGCCCGAACCTGAGCATTGCCGAGAACACCCGGCTGATGTCGCCCGCCATCCGCGGCTTCGGTTGGCGCCGCGAGGCGAGGGCACGGGTACTGGCCTGCCTGGACGAGATCTTTCCCGGCCATGGCATCGACCCGGACGACACCGTGGCCGACCTGTCCATCGGCAAACGGCAGATGGTGGAAATCGCCCGGGCCTTCGTGCACGTGGACGAGCCGCTGAAACTGGTGATTCTCGACGAACCCACGTCTTCACTGGACGCCCGGGTAGCCGAACAGCTGCTGCGTTTTGTGCGGCGCTTCGTGGCCAAGGGCGGCAGCATCGTGTTGATCAGCCATATCCTGGCCGAGATGCTGGGCACCTGCGATCGCATCGCAGTGATGCGCGACGGCAGTGTGGTAGACATTCGCCCCGCGAAAAACTTCGACCACGCCTCGCTGGTGGAATGCATGGGCAGCGCCGCCAGGGCCACGGCCGAACGCCAGGCGTTTGCCTCCAAGCGCCTGCAAGGTACGCCGGTGATTTCCCAGCAACCTTCACGGCAACGCGATGGCCGCACCGTCGACGCCCACGCCGGGGAAATCGTCGGCCTGGCGGGCCTGGCCGGGCATGGGCAAAGCCAGTGGCTGACCCAGGTGCTGCGCCGGTGCATCGCCAGCGGCCAGGGCGCCGCGCTGGTGGCCGGTGATCGGCAAACCGACGGGGTATTTCCGCTTTGGTCCATCGCCGAGAACATCACCGTGAGCTCCTTGGCGCAACTGCGCCGTGGCGCCCTGATCGACCCTGACGCCGAACGTGCCATGGCCGAGCAATGGCGCGAGCGCATGAACATTCGCACCCCCAACATGGCCAACCCGATCCTGTCGCTGTCTGGCGGCAATCAGCAAAAGGCGCTGTTCGCCCGCGCCTTGGCGTCCAGCAGCAAGGTGATCCTGATGGACGACCCTATGCGCGGCGTGGACGTGAACACCAAGCGGGAGGTGTATTCGATCATTGCCGAGGAAGCCGCCAAGGGCCGCACGTTCATCTGGTACACCACCGAACTGGAAGAGCTGGACCACTGCGACCATGTGTATGTGTTCCGCGACGGCCAGGCGGTGCTGGACCTTCCACGCAACCAGCTCAGCGAGGAGCAGATCCTGCGGTGCTCCTTCGAGGAACAGCTCGTATGAATGCGTCTACACCCCTTCCCTTGAAGGCTCTGGTGGCCAGGCCAGCGCGGCTGAATGTGGCCCGTTTGCTGCGCGGCGCGCTACCGGGCGTGTCGCTGGCGGTGCTGCTGGTGGTGATCTTCGTGATGCAACCCCGGGCCATGAGCTACATGGGCATGAACCTGATGTTCAATCTGGCGGTGCCGATCGCGTTGGCGACCATTGCCCAGATGCTGATCATCACGGTGAACGACCTGGACCTGTCCCTGGGCAGCTTCATCAGTTTCGTGGCGTGCGTGTGCGCGACGGTGCTCAACCAGCACCCGCTGCTCGGCTGCCTGGCGCTGGTGGGTTGCGTGGCCGCGTATGCACTGCTCGGCGCCTTGATACACCTGCGCAAACTGCCTTCTATCGTGGTCACCCTGGGCATGTCGTTCATCTGGATGGGCGGCGCCATTCTGCTGCTGCCGGCCCCGGGCGGTACTGCGCCGCAGTGGTTGCAGGCCGTCGTGCGCTACAAAACGCCGCTGTTACCGTTCGCGATCTTCGTGTGCATCGCGCTGGCACTCGTGGTGCACCTGTTTCTGATGCGTTCCACCTTGGGTGTAGTGCTACGTGGCGCCGGTGGCAACCCCATCGCCGTGGCCAAGGCGGGATGGTCGTTGCTGCGGATCAAGGTCAGCCTGTACGCACTGGCCGGCACCTTCGGCGTACTTGCCGGGCTGTTCCTTGTCGGCCTTACCACCTCTGCGGACGCCAGCATCGCCTTGCGCTACACACTGCTGTCCATTGCCGGGGTAATCCTGGGCGGTGGCGAGTTCGTTGGAGGGCGCGTATCGCCCATCGGCGCGGTGCTGGGGGCGCTCACCCTGGTGCTGGCCGGGTCATTGCTGTCCTTCCTGCACATCTCCCCGGACTGGCAGATCGGCGCCCAGGGCGCGATCCTGATCCTGGTGCTGGCATTGCGCGCGTTCGTGAACCGCCTGGAGGCACACTCATGATGTCCGCCCGTTCCGCGTTTTCGCGCCTCAATAGCAAACCCTGGCTGTGGTCGTTCCTCGCCGCGTTACTCATATGGCTGGCGACCATCCTGTTCACTGGCGGTATGGGCGGCGGTTCGCTGCTGTCCAGTGCGCTGAGTTTTTCGGCGTTCTTCGTGATCGTGGGTATCGGGCAGATGTTCGTGATCACCACGGGCCCCGGCAACATCGACTTGTCCATCCCGGCCAACATCGCCCTTAGCGGCGCGGTGGGCATGAAGCTGATGAACGAACAGGCGGATTTGATCTGGCTCGGGGTAGGGGCGGTGCTGTGCCTGGGCGTGCTGCTGGGCTGCGCCAACTACGCCTTGATCCGCGTGCTGCGGATACCGCCGATCATCGCTACGTTGTCTGCCAGCTTCCTGCTGCAGTCCACGGCGATCGCCTACGGGCGCAGCGTTCGCATTCAACCACCAGAGCTGTTCTACAGCTTCTGCACCGGCAACGTGCTGGGCGTGCCCTACCTGGCGATCAGCGTGGCAGTACTCGCCGTGGTGATGGGCTATGTGTTGGCCCGTACCCGCTATGGCCGCTGGACCGTGGCCATCGGGCAGAACGCCCGCGCCGCCGAACTGGCAGGCGGGCGAGTGGGCCGGGTGCGCTTTGCCACCTACGTGTTGAGTGCTGTGTTCGCCAGCCTGTGCGGGGTGTTGCTGGCGGGCTTTTCCGGTGGCGCCTCGCTGAGCATGGGCGAGGAATACCTGCTGGCTTCCATCGCGGTCGTGGTGATCGGCGGCACTTCGGTAGGCGGTGGATTTTCCAACGTACCTGGCATCTGGGGCGCCGCGTTGTTCCTGTACCTGCTGGTGAGCATGCTCAATACCTTCGGCGCCAGCGCCGGGGTGCGGCTGATCCTCACCGGCTTGATCATTATTGCGGTGATTACCGCTGTGAGCGGGCGCTCGTCCGCCCGCGCTGCTTGAGTGCCAGCCATGTCGATATCCGAACCCGTCTATGAAGTGCTGGACCCGCGCTTTCGGGCGCTGATCCTGCCCAACACCCAGTTGGAATGCCTGTATGACCAATGCCGTTGGGCCGAGGGGCCGGTGTGGTTCAACGACGGCGGTTACCTGCTGTGGAGCGACATCCCCAATGAACGCATCCTGCGCTGGACGCCTGAGCAGGGTGTGTCGGTGTTTCGGCCCCGGTCCAACTTTGCCAATGGGAATACCCGGGACCTGCAGGGGCGCCTGGTCACCTGTGAGCATGGCACCCGACGTGTGACCCGCACCGAGCCCGACGGCTCCATCACCGTGATTGCCGATCGCTTCGAGGGTAAACGCCTGAATTCACCCAACGACGTGGTGGTGCATCGCGATGGCGCCGTGTGGTTCACCGACCCTACCTACGGCATCCTCAGTGACTATGAAGGTTTCAAGGCCGAGCCTGAGCAGGCGGGGCGTAACGTGTATCGGGTAGACCCTGGCACCGGCGAGGTCCGCTGCATGGTAGGGGATTTCGCTCAGCCCAACGGGCTCGCGTTCTCGCCGGATGGCGCCACCCTGTATGTTGCCGATTCAGCGCGTTCCCACCATCCCGATGCGCCCCACCATATTCGCGCCTTCGAGGTGAAGGAGGGGAGTTGGCTGGGCGGTTCGCGCGTGTTCGCGCAGATCGAGCCTGGCATCCCGGATGGCCTGCGGGTGGACGTGGAAGGTAACGTGTGGACCAGCGCCGGCGATGGCATTCAGTGCTTCGCCGCCGATGGCACGCTGCTGGGCAAGATCCTGCTGCCTGAAAAAGTCGCCAACCTCACCTTCGGCGGGCCGCGCCGCAATCGGCTGTTTATCACCGCCAACACCTCGCTGTACATGATCCATGTGGCGGTGGCCGGCGCGCAGCTGCCTTGAAAGAAAGGACCGCAGGCTGGGGGGTGACCCGGTCGCAGGCAAGCCTGGCTGCTACACAATATTCGTCGGGACTGTAGCAGCAGAGCTTGCTCGCGACTCGCCGTGAAACGGCGGTGTGGTCGGCGCGCAGCTGCCTTGAAAGAAAGGACCGCAGGCTTGGGGTGACCCGGTCGCAGGCAAGCCTGGCTGCTACACAATATTCGTCAAGCCTGTAGCAGCAGAGCTTGCTCGCGACCCGCCGTGAAACGGCGGTGTGGCCGGCGCGCCAACGCGATCAGGTAATCGCGCCGATCTGCCAGGGCACGAACTCGTTCTGGCCGTAGCCGTGTTGCTCGCTCTTGCTGCGCTCCCCGGAAGCAATGCGCAGCATCATCCGGAAGATGTGCTCGCCGCGCTCCTCGATGGTCATGCTGCCATCGGCAATGCCGCCACAGTTCACGTCCATGTCGTCTTCCTGGGTTTCCCATAGCCGCGTATTGGTTGCCAGCTTGATCGACGGCGAGGGCGCGCAGCCGTAGGCCGAGCCCCGCCCCGTGGTGAAGGCGATCAGGTTGGCGCCGCCAGCCACCTGGCCCGTGGCCGAGACGGGGTCATACCCGGGCGTATCCATGAACACCAGGCCGTGGGCCCTCACAGGCTGCGCGTACTCGTACACGTCCACCAGGTCGGTGGAGCCGGCCTTGGCCACGGCACCGAGGGATTTTTCCAGGATGGTGGTCAGGCCGCCGGCCTTGTTGCCCGCCGAGGGGTTGTTGTTCAACTCGGCGTTCATGCGCGCGCAGTAGCTTTCCCACCAGTGAATGCGCTCGATCAGCTTTTCTCCTACCGCTTGAGTCACCGCGCGGCGGGTGAGCAGGTGCTCGGCGCCGTACACCTCGGGGGTTTCGGAGAGTATCGCGGTGCCGCCCGCCGCGACCAGGCGGTCCACCGCATTGCCCAGCGCCGGGTTGGCGGTAATGCC
Source organism: Pseudomonas sp. 3MAES_34.3B (assembly GCF_058145875.1). Classification (NCBI taxonomy): domain Bacteria; kingdom Pseudomonadati; phylum Pseudomonadota; class Gammaproteobacteria; order Pseudomonadales; family Pseudomonadaceae; genus Pseudomonas; species Pseudomonas sp. 3MAES_34.3B. The sequence continues at coordinate 2,176,037 of NZ_CM176960.1, forward strand.
GGAGTAGCCATCGGAGCCACCACATTGCAGGCCTACCACCAAGTGGCGAGCGCTTACCGGTTGCCGCTCCACCTGGTTGGCTTCGGCCAGCAATTCTTTCACCTGAGCAATCCCGCTGGCGATGGTTTTGGTGGTGCCGCCTGTGCCTTGGATGGTGAAGGTGCGCAGCGAATGGCTGCTCTCCAGGCCTTGGGCCGCGAGCAGGTCGGGAATCTGGTTGGTTTCGCAGCCCAGGCCGATCATCAGCACCGAGGCGAAATTAGGGTGCACCGCGTAGCCGCCCAAGGTGCGGCGCAACATGGCCAATGCTTCGCCGCCGGAATCCACCGCGCAGCCAACGCCGTGGGTGAGGGCGACCACGCCGTCCACGTTGGGGTACGGCGCCAGCGCCTCGGGGTGGATGTCCCGACGGAAATAGTCCGCAATCGCCCGGGCCACTGTGGCCGAGCAGTTCACCGAGGTCAGAATGCCGATGAAGTTGCGGGTGGCCACCCGGCCATCGGGGCGTACGATGCCCATGAAGGTTTCGTCGGTTGGTGCGGGCGCACCCTTGGCATCCACACCAAAGGCATAGTCCCGTGAAAAATCACCCATGGCCACGTTGTGGGTGTGCACGTGCTGGCCGGCTTCGATGGGCTGGCTGGCGAAGCCGATGATCTGCCCATAGCGGCGCACCGGTTGCCCGGCAGCGATGGCCCTGGCCGCAACCTTGTGGCCTGAAGGGACGGCGTCGAGCACCTCGATGCCTTCAGGGAGGGCCAGGCCTTTTACCAGTGGCTGGCGCGCGATCAGCACGTCGTCCAGCGGGTTGAGGCGTATCACGGCATTGGCGGCGGTTTCGCTGCCTGTTGTTGTTATGAGTTGCATGGTGGTACCTCGGTGTGGTCTTCCTGCTGGGCCAGGGGTAAGCCATTGAGCGCTTTCAGCACGTCGAAGAGGTGAGGGACGTACAGCTCGCCATGACCCAGATTAGTCGCCAGCACGTACACCTGCCGAACCGCTTCAGCGATTGACGCCGACGAAGATTGCTCGGCGGCCAATCGGGAATAGGCGCGCATGTCCTTGGCGGCGTTGCGGATGGCGAATTGTTGGCCGCTATCGTCGCCTTCAAGCAGGTACGGGATGATGCGGTCGAAGGTTTTGCTGTGGGCGCCGCTAAGCCGGCACACCCCGGCGAACTCGCGCAGGTCGAGCCCGGCCTTGGCGGCAGTGCCAAAGGCTTCGGCGAGGATCGCGCCATTGGCCTGGGCGATGAAGTTGTGAATCAGCTTGGCCCGATAGCCCGCGCCGTGGCCACCGAGGTGATGCACGGTTTCAGCATACGCGGCCATCAGCGGGCGCACCCGCTCCAGCACCTGCGCCTCACCGCCCACCAACACATTCAGCCGGCCTTCGCGCGCTTCCCTGGGGGTGCGGTTCACCGGCGCGTCGAGGAACGCCGCGCCCTTGCTCGCCAATGCCGCGGTCAGCTCCTCGGCCAGTTCGGGGTCGGCCGTGCTGCTGTCGATCACGATAAGGCCAGGGTGCGCGCCTTCGAGCAGGCCGCCCGGGCCGAACACAACCTCGCGTACCTGCGGCGTACCGGTCACGCAGAGGATGACTACGTCGGCATGGCGGGCCAGTTCGGCCCCACTGGAAGCCTCTGCGGCGCCCTGTTCAAGCAAGGCATCGATGGCCGTGCGGCCGCGGTGCGCCAGCGCCTGCAATTGAAAGCCTTTTTCAAGCACCCGCGCAGCGATGGCGCTGCCCATCAAGCCCAGGCCCACCATGCCGATGCGCTGGACGCGCTGCCCTGTGGGCTCACTCAGTTCGTTGCCTGTCTGGTTCATTGCGGCGCCTCCGCGCACAGCGTTCGAGGATTGGTAACTGCGGGCGCTTCGCGCCTTGGCGCCAGCTCACGGTCTGGCCATTGCACATGCTGATGGCCTAGGGCGGTGATGTTGTCGCAGCCCAGCAGGCCGATCACGCGGTCCACTTCGTTCATCAGGATCTCGATGGCGCGGTCGGCGCCCGCACGGCCACCGGCGGCCAGGCCCCAGGTGGTGGCACGGCCCACCAGCACCGCATCCGCGCCCAGGGCCATGGCCTTGACGATGTCGCTGCCACGCCTGAAGCCGCCATCCAGCATGACCGCCAGCCGGCCTTTCACGGCTTCCACTACCTCGGGCAGCACGTCCATCGCCGACACCGCGCCATCGAGCTGACGGCCGCCGTGGTTCGACAGCACGATGCCGTCCGCGCCGATGGCCACGGCCTGTGCCGCGTCGTCCGGGTGCAGCAGCCCTTTGATAATCAGCCGGCGCGGCCAGCGATCCCTTAGCCAGCGCAGGTCCTCCCAGGACAACGAAGGGTCCAGTTCCTTGGCCAGTGCCGTGGCCGCGCCGCTCACGCTGTCCTTGCCGGGCGGCAACAGGTCGCCCAGGTTGGCGAAGCGCGGCATGCCATGGGGCCACAGCACCTCGGTCATCCAGCGGGGGTGCGTGATCACATCCAGGGTATTGCGCAGGTTCAGCTTCAGCGGCCGGGCATAGTTGCGCAGGTCCCATTCGCGCTTGCCATAGATCGCGCTGTCGGTGGTCACCACCAGCGCCTCTACACCCGCGCGTTCGGCGCGCTCGGCCAGCTTGGCGACGAAATCGCGGGTGCGGTACATGTACACCTGCATCCACACGCGGCCACCGGCGGCTTCGACCACCCGCTCCAGCGGCACGGTGGACGCATTACTCAGGATGAACGGGATACCCGCCGCGGCGGCCGCGCTTGCCAGCGCAATGTCGCCTTCGTGGGCGAGCAACCCGCTGAAGCCGGTGGGCCCGATCATGAACGGCGCCGCGCTGCGCCGGCCGAACAGGTCGATGCCGATGTCGCGCTTGGACACGTCGATCAACGCCCGGGGCTTGAAGGCGATTTCCGAGAACACCTCCCGGTTGCGGCGCAAGGTGGTTTCTTCCTCGGCGCCGCCCTCGATGTATTCGAAACAGAAGTTCGGCACGCGCCGGGCCGCCATTGCGCGAAGGTCTTCGATGCTGTGCGCGCGGCGGGGGTTGCGGCCTGTATAGAGACGACGTAGCACGGAAGGCCTCCTAAACCGGCAGCTTGCGTTGATAGTCGATGGACAGCACGGCGAGCATCTGCACCACCGCTACGCCCACGAAGAACATCAGGGCCAGGAAGTACGAGCCGGTGTTCTGCACGATGTAGCCGATAAAGATAGGCACGAAAATCCCGGCGATGTTGCCCACGAAGTTCATGATGCCGTTCAGCGCACCGGTACGGGCCCGGGTGGCGAGCATCGCCGGCGTGGCCCAGTTGCAGCCGCCGCACCAGCGCAGGAAGAACAGCGCCACGCACAACAGCCCTACTACCGCGAACGGTGCCCGTACATAGGCCACCCCTAGCATGGACAACCCCACGGCGCCCGCGCCGATCATCATCATGGTGCGGTACACCCGGTTGGCGCTCGCCCCGGCCGATTTCCAGCGGTCCGCCAATTGCCCGGCCACCACTTCGCCGACGAAGCCGAAAAAGAAGATCAGGAAAGTGGCGCCGCCCAGGGACTTGAGGTCGAAGCCGTGGACGTTGAACAGGTAGGTCGGCAGCCAGGTCATCAGGCCAAAGAACACCAGGTTGGTGCAGGTGTGGCTGGCGCACATGCCCCATACCGAACGGAAAGTGAAGAACCTCAGCAGCGAACCGCCTGCGGCCACCTTCGGCTCACGTGCATCTTCTTCGGCATGGGCGTGTTCGATGTAGGCGATTTCAGCATCGTTGATCGACGGATGCTCGCGTGGCGTATTGCGGATGTACCACCAGGCCCAGATACCGCACAGGATGGTGCCCACCCCGGCGACCACGAAGGCCGCGCGCCATGAACCAAGCCAGGCCATCAAGGAGGCGACTACCACGGCGCCTACGCCGGAACCCAGCGCGGAGCCGGCATCCACAAGGGAAGCCCCACGGGTTTTTTCGTTCTGGGTGAGCCACAGCGCGTTGAGTTTGCCGCCCACCGGATAGATCGGCGCTTCGGCGATGCCCAGGCCCATGCGGGTCAGCATCAGGGCGAACCACCCGGTACATGCGGCGCCCAGGGCCTGGAATGCGCCCCAGCTGATGGTGGCGACTGCGATCAAGGTACGAGGTTTCAGGCGGTCGGCGAGCATGCCCGAGGGCACCTGCATGAACAGGTAGGTCCAGAAGAACGAGCTGAGGATCAGCCCCTGGCGCTCCGGGGTGAGGGAAAATTCCTGGGAAATCGCCGGCATGGCCACGGACAACGCCGCACGGTCGATGTAGTTGATGGACACGAGCAGCAGCAATAGAAGAAAGATCTTCCACCGCACAGTCGTCTTCTTGGTGCCTTGCAGGCGGGACATATCCATGCCGAGTCTCCTGTTATTTTTATAAGATCGGGCGGGTGGTAGAAGCTTGTGTGAGGGCTAGCGGCCCCAGCGCAATACGAGCGGATCGAGGCGGCGCGCGACCTCCAGCAGCCCTTCGCGAATCTGCGGATGCACCGGGGCGAGTGGGTGGCGCACGGCATCGGAGTGGATAACGCCGCCTTCTTTCATCAGGATTTTGCAGGCGGCAAGCCCGCATTGGCGGTTCTCGTAGTTGATCAGCGGCAACCACTGCTGGTACAGCGCCGCCGCGCGCTCACGATCCCCGTTCACATGGGCCTCGATGATTTTGCGAATCCCGTCCGGGTAGGCGCCGCCGGTCATTGCGCCGGTGGCGCCGGCGTCCAGGTCCGGCATCAGCGTGATCGCTTCTTCGCCATCCCAGGGTCCTATCACACTGTCGCCACCCAGCGCGATCAGCTCGCGTAGCTTGGCGGCAGCCTGCGCGGTTTCGATCTTGAAGTACGAGACGTTCTCGATCTCCCGCGCCATGCGGGCGAGAAAGGCCGCCGACAAGGGTGTACCGGCCACGGGCGCGTCCTGGATCATGATCGGAATGTTGACCGCGTTCGACACCTGCTCGAAGAACTCATAAATGCCGTGCTCGGTCACCCGGATCGTTGCGCCGTGGTAGGGCGGCATCACCATCACCATGGCGGCCCCGGCGGCTTGCGCGGCCTGGCTGCGGCGTGCGCACACCTGGCTGCTGAAGTGCGTGGTGGTCACGATCACAGGTACCCGGCCGGCCACATGGTCCAGCACCACATTCATCACGGTGTCGCGCTCATCGTCGGCGAGGGCGAACTGCTCCGAGAAATTGGCGAGTATGCACAGGCCATCGGAGCCGGCATCGATCATGAAGTCGATACAGCGCTTCTGGCCGTCGAGGTCGAGCTGCCCGTGTTCATCGAAAATCGTGGGGGCGACAGGGAACACTCCGCTATAGCGGTTTTTGTTGTGGGTATTCATATCGTGCTGTGCTCGTGACTGCGGGGTAGGGGACAACCGCTGCGCTCAGGCGCGTATTCACAGGGTGCGGTGACTGCTGATGGCCCGACTATACCCACGCGTTTTCCGGCCTGTATATTGAGTCCTTTCCATCCCCTGATGAGTTTTTCGACTCACCCATGAATACCCTCAACCTGCTGCTCTCCAGGCTGCGCCTCAAACAGCTGCAACTGGTGACCGCGCTGGACCAGCACAAGTCGCTGCACAAGGCCGCCGCCGTGCTGTCGATCACACAGTCGGCCGCCAGCAAGGCCTTGCATGAGCTTGAGGTAATGTTCGAGGCGCCGCTGTTCGAGCGCTCGGCGAGCGGGATGATCCCCAACGCGTGCGGCCAACGCGTGATCGAATATGCCCGTTTGCTGACCACAGACCTTGCGCTGCTGTGTGATGACATGGCCGATATCAGGGCGGGGCGCACAGGCCGGCTGGCCATTGGCGCGATCATGGGGGCTATCCCGACCTATGTGATCCCTGCGCTGGATGCCCTTCATGCGCAGATGCCGGCCGTAACCGTCGAGATTGTGGAGGACACCAGCGCGCGCATGCTCGCGCAGCTGGACGACGGCCGCCTGGACCTGGTCATCGGCCGGTCTGCCGTGAGCGCGCACCCCAATCGCTACCGTTACCTCAAGCTCGCCGACGAGCCGCTGTCAGTAGTGGCCGGGTATGACCATTCGACCAAAACCCAGGGCGAGCTGTGCATGCGTGACCTTGCGCAGTATCGATGGGTGACCTACCCCAGCAAGATGCCGCTGCGTGACCTGCTCGAACGCGAGCTGGACCTGGCCGGTATCGACAAGCCCGTGGACACCGTGTCCACGGCTTCTACCTTCGTCACCGTCGCGCTGCTCAACCAGGGCCGGGACCTTGTTTCGCTGTTGCCCACCGACATCGCCCAGCTGTTCGAGCGGCACAAGATGCTGCGCATCCTGCCCGTGGCCCTGCGCTCGCCCTCGCAGCCCTTCGGCATCGTCACCCGGCGCAGCAGCGTGCTGTCACCTGCGGCGGAGCGCTTGATCGAACTGCTGCGTCAATCGGCGCGGTGATCACACTGTGGGACCAGGCATAGCTTGGGAACCTGCACGCCCATACACCGCCACCACCACAAAGCACCCCAGCGGCAGCAGATACGCCAAAGCGGTAGAGGCATGATCCGCTACCAGCCCCATGAAGTAGGGCATCAGGGCGCCGCCGACGATGGCCATGATCAGGAACGAGCTGCCGCGCTTGGTGTGCGCGCCCAGGTCCTTCACACCCATGGCGAAGATGGTGGGGAACATGATCGACATGAAGAAAAAGATCGCGACCAGCGCAATCACCGAGAGGCTTTGCACCCCGCTCACCACTACGGCGCACAGGGCGACGTTGATGCAGGCGTACACCGTGAGCAGGCGTTGCGGCGCAATCCGCCCCATCAGCCAGGTGCTGAAAAACCGCCCGCACATGAAGCAGATCATCGCCACCGACAGCAGGTAGGCCGCGGTCTGGCTGCTCATGTTGGCCCAGTGTTCGGTCACGTAGTTGATGAAAAATGCCCCCACGCCCACCTGCGCCGCTACATAAAAGAACTGCGCGATTACCCCACCAACGAAGCCGCGGTGTTGCCAGAGGCCTTTGTCGGTGATGCCTTGTGCGTGACTGGTGCGCTCGCGTGCATCGGGCATGGGGGTACGGGCGAACATGGCCGCGACCACCAGCACAACCGCCGCGATCACCACATAGGTGGTTTGCAGGGAGGTACTGTCACCGTCATTGCTGGCCCCGCCGAAGAACAGCATGCCGCCCAGCAACGGCCCCACGAATTGCCCCAGCCCATTGAAGGACTGCGCCAGGTTGAGCCTGCGCTCCGCGCCGCCGGGCTCGCCGAGCACCGTGGCATAGGGGTTGGCGGCGGTTTCCAGGCAGCCCAGCCCCAGCGCGATCACGAACAGGGCGAACAGGAAGAACGGGAAGCTGGCCGCATTGGCCGCCGGCATGAACAACAGCGCGCCAGCGGCGTACAGGCAAAGCCCCAGCAGGATGCCCGCCTTGTAGCCGAAGCGGTCCATCAGAAAGCCTGCCGGCAAGGCGATGATGAAATAGGCGCCAAAATAGGCCGCTTGCAGCAGGCCGGACTGCGCCTTGCTCACATGCAAGGTTTCCTGAAAATGCTTGTTGAGCACGTCCAGCAGGCCATACGACAGGCCCCACAGAAAGAACAGGCTGGTCACCAGCATCAGCGCCAGCCGCACCGACGGTTCGGCGCGGGTGTACACAGGGGTTTCGATCTTGCCCAGTTTGGCCGACATAACGCTCTCCTCTTGTTGTTGTAGGTGTGAAGCGTGTGTACGAACAGCGGTGCGCGGTGAACCTCCGGCGGGGTTACAACGCTAAGTGAGCGCCCGATCCAGGTGGGTGTAGCCACCGTCGACCACCACCCATTGCCCCGTGGTGTGTGAGGCGCGAGGGGACAGCAGGAACAGCACGCTGTCGGCAATTTCCTCCGGGGTGGTCATGCGCTGGCCTAGCGGGATTTTCCCGACGATCTTCGCCAGGCGGGCTTGAGGGTCGTCGAAGCTGGCGATCCAGCGCTCGTACAAGGGCGTCATCACCTCTGCGGGAATTACCGCGTTCACCCGTACACCATCGTGCAGCAGCGAGGCGGCCCACTCCCTTGTGAGTGACAGCTGCGCGCCCTTGGACGCGGTGTAGCCGCTGGTGCCACCCTGGCCGGTGAGCGCGGTCTTTGAACCGATATTCACGATCGCCCCCTGGCTGGCCTTGAGTGCGTCCACGCACAGGTGGGCCATCAGGTAGTAATGGATGAGGTTTTTCTCCAGCGACTCCATGAACGCCGCGCGGCCGGCCTCCAGCCCCACGCTGTCGTTCACCCCTGCGTTGTTCACCAACCCATCGATACGGCCCAAGCGCGCTAGCACCTGTGCCACCGCTGCGGCGCACTGGGCCTCGTCGCGCAGCTCCACCTGGAAGAACAGCGTTTGCGGTTGGCGCCGGTCCAGCTCGGCGCTGAACGCGGCAGGAAGCGGCTGGTTGGCGAAGATCACCGGGATGGCGCCTTCCTCGGCCAGCCCGAGGGAAATCGCGGCACCGATGCCCGAGCCGCCGCCGGTGACGACGACCACTTTGTCCATGAGATGCAGGTTCATGAGCGGTAGCCCTTGAACGCGAATTGCTGCCTGGACGCTGCCTTCATCTGGATGGAGAACCCGGGGGCAGAAGGGGGCATGTAGGCGGCGCCCTTGACCACGCAAGGGTCTTCAAAGTGCTCATGAAGGTGATCGACGTACTCCACCACCCGGCCTTCATGGGTGCCGGCGATGCACAGGTAGTCGATCATCGACAGGTGTTGCACGTATTCGCACAGGCCTACGCCGCCAGCATGGGGGCATACCGGCAATTGGTATTTGGCCGCCATCAGCATCACTGCCAGCACTTCGTTCACACCGCCCAGGCGGCACGCGTCTATCTGCACCACGTCGATGGCTTCACGCATGATCAGCTGCTTGAACACGATTCGGTTCTGGCACATTTCGCCCGTGGCCACTTTCACGGGCGACACGCCCAGGCGAATGCGCCGATGACCTTCCACGTCGTCCGGGCTGGTGGGCTCTTCGATAAACCAAGGGCGGGCAAACGCCAGTTCCCGCACCCAGTCGATGGCGGCATCCACCTCCCATACCTGATTGGCGTCGATCATCAGTTGCCGATCGGGGCCCAGCACTTCGCGGGCGATGCGCACGCGGCGGATGTCGTCCTGCAGGTCGCGGCCCACCTTGAGCTTGATATGGGAAAAGCCACCGTCGATCGCGGCCTGGCACAGGCGGCGCAGTTTGTCGTCCGGGTAGCCCAGCCAGCCCGCGGACGTGGTGTAGCAGGGGTAGCCATCGGCCTGGAGTGCCGCCAGCCGCTCGGCTTTACCGGTGGCGCGTTCGCTGAGCAACGCCAGGGCTTCGGCCGGGGTGATGCAATCAGTGATGTAGCGGAAGTCGATGCACCGCACCAGTTGTTCGGGCGTCATCTCGGCCACCAGTTTCCACACCGGTTTGCCTTCGGCCTTGGCCCACAGGTCCCAGGCGGCATTCACCACCGCGCCGGTGGCCAGGTGTATCGCGCCCTTGTCGGGGCCGATCCAGCGCAATTGGCTGTCACTGGTGATGTGGCGCCAGAAGCGCCCCATGTCCTCGGCGATCCACTCCAGCTTCAGGCCGATTACCAACCCGGCCAGCGCGTTGATCGCCGCGCAGCAGATTTCATTGCCCCGGCCGATGGTGAACGTCAGGCCATGGCCTTGCAGGGTAGGGTGGTCCGTTTCGAGGATTACATAGGCCGCCGAGTAATCGGGGTCGGGGTTCATGGCGTCGGAGCCATCGAGGGACTGGGACGTAGGAAAGCGGATGTCTTCCACGCGCACGGCGGTGATGGTGGTCATGGCGGTTCCCATTGGCGTTATTGTTGGAACGAACCGACCTGCCGCGTACGGCAGGTCATGCGCAATGTCAGGCGTCGACGGTGAGTTGCTCCTGTTCGCCCAGGCCCTCGATACCCAGGCGCATGCGCTGCCCCGCGCGCAGGAACACAGGTTCGGGCTTGCAACCCAGGCCCACCCCCGGCGGCGTGCCGGTGGAAATCACATCGCCGGGTTGCAGGCTCATGAACTGGCTGAGGTAGCTCACCAACTTGGGGATCTGGAAGATCATCGTGCGGGTGTTGCCGTTCTGGTAGCGCTTGCCATCCACTTCCAGCCACAGGTTGAGCTGGTGCGGGTCGGGTATTTCGTCACGCGTTACCAGCCAGGGGCCCATGGGGCCGAAGGTGTCGCAGCCCTTGCCCTTGTCCCAGGTGCCGCCGCGCTCGATCTGGAATTCCCGTTCCGACACGTCGTTGATCACGCAGTAGCCGGCCACGTGGTCCAGCGCGCTGGCCTCGTCGATGTAGCGCCCACCCTTGCCGATCACCACGCCCAGCTCCACTTCCCAGTCGGTCTTTTTCGAGTTGCGAGGGATTTCCACGTTGTCGTTCGGGCCAACGATGGCGCTTGTCCACTTGTTGAAGATGATGGGCTCGGCGGGAATGTCAGCGCCGGTTTCCGCAGCATGGTCGGCGTAGTTCAGGCCGATGCAGATGAACTTGCCCACATTGCCCACGCAAGGGCCGATACGCGGGTTCCCGTGCACCAGGGGCAGGGTCGAGTGGTCCAGCGCTTGAAGCCTGGCGATGCTCTCGGGGCTCAGGGCCTGGCCTGACACGTCGTCAATGAAGTCGCGAAGGTCGCGCAGCTTGCCATCGTTGTCCAGCAGGGCGGGGTGTTCGTGGCCTGGTTCACCGTAACGCAGCAGTTTCATGGGGTTTCCTTGTTCGAGGTAAAGGGTGTGGCGCACTTGGCGCTGTATCGAGAAGGGGGTAGTCGCTCAGGGCTTCAGTTGCTCCAGCCGCCGTCGATCACCTGCGCGGTGCCGGTGGTGAAGCCGCTGCGGGGCGAGCCCAGGTACAGCGCCAGCTGGGCGATTTCCTGGGGCGTGCCGAGGCGGCCCATGGGCTGGCGGGCCTCGAACGCGGCGTACACCTCTTCCTCGCTGCGCTGTTCCCGCGCCGCTTGCTCGGCCACGCGCTGGCGCAGGGAGGGAGATTCCACGGTGCCCGGGCAGATGCAATTGCAACGGATGTTCTGGCCTACGAAGTCGGCGGCCACGGAGCGGGTGATGCCGATGACCGCAGCCTTGCTCGCGCAGTAAGCGAAGCGATTGGGTACACCTTTGATAGCCGATGCCACCGACGACATATTGATGATCGAGCCCCCACCGTTGGCCAACATGCCCGGCAGAAACGCCTGGATCATCTTGTACATGGCGGTAACGTTGAGGTCGAAAGCGAAGCGCCAGTCTTCGTCGGAGCATTCGAGGATGGTGCCGCTGTGCACCACGCCCGCGCAGTTGAACAGCACGTCCAGCGGGCCGGTGTGCGCGGCCAGGCGCTGGATCGCGGCGGTGTCGGTGACGTCCAGCACATGTTTGTGCACGCCTTCGAGGGGGTCCAGCGCGGCACCGTTAATGTCGATGGCGAAGACTTCAGCGCCTGCTTCCAGGAACGCCTCTACGCTGGCGCGGCCGATACCCTGGGCTGCCGCGGTGATGAGCACGCGCTTGCCGATGAGGTCCATGTTCGATCCCTTGTTTTTATGTGATGGGCCTGTGATCCGAGATTCGGTGGCCGCCCTCATAAACGAGCACGTTGCGCTGGAACCCTTGCTATGATCCAGCCAACCGTAGCTGCTCCAATGGTCAGGCCACTGGACCTATGTGTAGCACCAGGTTGCCGATGCAACAAGGTGATGCCGCTGTTAAATCGCATAGCACAGGCTGAGTCGACGTCAGATGCCCATTCAAGTCATTGATAACCCCCGGCTTTATCGCCAGATCGCCGATCAGTTGCGTGCACTGATCAGCAGCGGCGAATACCCGCCCGGCAGTCGCCTGCCCGCCGAGCGGGAGCTGGCCAAGCTTTTAGGCGTTAGCCGCGCTTCGGTACGCGAGGCGATGATCGCGCTCGAAGTGGTGGGGCTGGTTGAAGTGCGTGTGGGCAATGGCGTGCTGGTGTGTGAGCCGCCGGCGCGACAGCTCTCGGACGAGCCGGTGATGACCCAAGCCACGCGGGATCAATGGAACGACATCGACCCGGAGCTGGGCATCGAGGTGGATTTCAGCGCCGAAATCCCGCCGTTTGCACTATTGCAAGCGCGGCGCCTGATCGAGCCCGAAGCCGCGGCGCTTGCGGCAGCTAACGCCAGTGAGCAGGAGCTGCACGGGATTCGCCTGGCGTTCGAACGCAATACCTCGGATAACCGGGAGAGCTCCCACACCCATCCGGGCGACCGGCTGTTCCACATCCGCATTGCCCAGGCGTCGGGCAACCCGGCCTACGCGCTGATGATCCAGCACCTGCTCGGGCATCGCTACGGCAGTATGTTCCAGCGTTTGCAGGCCCACTATACGAGCGAGGACATGCCGTTCAGGTCCGAGCACGAGCATCGGCAAGTGCTCGAAGCACTCGAGTGCCGCGACGGGGCGGCCGCGCGCGACGCCATGGCAGCGCACCTTGACGAGGTGATCCGTATTTTCAGCCGTGGCACGGCCTGAAGCGGCTTTCAGTAGGGATCGGGAGCTGCATTTTGGTAAGGCCAGTTAATTTATAAATCGAATTGGTCTTGCCAGTTACAGGGTCCGTGTGTAGTTTTCTCCCAGAGAGCGATTCGTCCCCTATGGCGGGTCTGCCTTCCCCTCGACAACAATAAAAGCGCCCGCACGGGCCGCTGGCGGGCATTGCCCGCAGCGTGTCGGCGTGCTCGGCCTGGAGAACGCCATGCTCACCGTCGTTTGCGACAAGCCCGGAACACTTCTCGCCCAGGATCGACCCAGGCCGCTGCGGGCGCCGGGCGAAACCCTCGTCCGGATCAAGCGTGTGGGTGTGTGCGGCACCGACCTGCACATCTTCAACGGCAACCAACCTTTCCTCGACTACCCGCGTGTGATGGGGCATGAGTTTTCCGGCCTGGTGGAACAAAGCGAGGAGGGCAGCGGCCTTGAGCCGGGCGACCTGGTGTATGTAATGCCCTACCTCTCCTGTGGCGAGTGCATCGCCTGCCGACAGGGCAAAACCAACTGTTGCGTGCGTATTCAGGTGTTGGGCGTGCACCGGGACGGCGCGTTTACCGAATACCTGAGCCTGCCCCATGCGTTCGTGCTCAAGGCCGAGGGGGTGACGCTGGACCAGGCTGCCATGATCGAATTCCTGTCCATCGGCGCCCATGCGGTACGCCGCTCGGACATCCAGCCCGGGCAGCGCGCTCTGGTGGTGGGCACCGGCCCGATCGGCATGGCGGTGGCGATCTTTGCTCGCCTGCGTGGGGCAAAAGTCACTGTGCTGGACACCCGCCAGGATCGCCTGGCGTTCTGTACCCAGCACCTGCACGTGGACAGCGCCGTGTTGATCGGCGACGCCGACAAGGCACAGTTGGAGGCGATCACAGGGGGCGAGTTTTTCGACGTGGTGTTCGACGCCACCGGTAACCCCGGCGCCATGGAGCGCGGCTTCGAATTCATCGCCCACGGTGGCAAATACGTATTGGTGTCCATCGTGCGCGGCAACATCAGTTTTTCCGACCCCGAGTTCCACAAGCGCGAGGCGACCCTCATGGGCAGCCGCAACGCGACGGTCGAGGACTTCCGCTACGTGGAGCAATGCCTGCGTGATGGCTTGATTCCGGACGCGGCGCTCAATACCCATCGCATGGCCTTGAGTGAGGTCAGTGCCCGCTTTACCGAGCTGCTGGACCCGAGCCAAGGCGTGGTCAAAGCCATCGTTGAATGCTGAGGGTGAGCCATGAGCACAACAACCGATACATCAGCGGGAACGCCCATTCTGCAATTCGGCACCAGCCGGTTCTTGCAGGCACATGCCGACCTGTTCATTTCCGAGGCACTGGCGCAAGGCAAGGCAGTGGGAAGGGTTACTGTGGTGCAGACCACCGATAACCCCGGCAGCAGCGTGCGGGTGAAGGCATTGGCTACCGGCGCGGCCTATCCGGTACACATCCAGGGTATCGATAACGGGCAGGTGGTCGACGAAGTGCGTTGGTCGTCCTCTGTCAGCGGCGCTCTGCGCGCCACCGAAGACTGGCCGCTGATCAGGCAGCGCTTCGTGTGGGACGCGCAGGTGGTGATCTCCAACACTGCGGACACCGGCTATGTGGTAAGCCACCTGGATACGCCCCAGGCATTGAAAGCGAGCGCGGCGGCGCCAGCGAGTTTTCCCGCCAAGCTGCTGGTGCTGCTGCATGACCGCTGGCAGGCCAACCCCGCCGCGCCGCTGTCGTTGTTCCCCTGCGAGTTGGTGTCACGAAATGGCGAGGTGCTACGCGAGCTAGTTGTGGGTATCGCTGAGCAGTGGGCGCTTTCCCCGTCGTTCATCGCTTACCTTCGAACCACCTGCCGCTGGGCCAATTCACTGGTGGACCGGATCGTCCCTCAGCCCCTGGAGCCCGTGGGCGCGGTGGCCGAGCCCTACGCCCTTTGGGCCATCGAGCGGCAGGAGGGGCTGGTGCTGCCCTGCGAACATCCCGCCATCGTGGTAACCGACACGCTGGACCATTACGAACACTTCAAGCTGTTCATGCTCAACCTGGGGCATACCTGGCTGGCCGAGCGCTGGAAAGTGGATGGGCGCGATCCCGAGGAAACCGTTCATCACGCCATGAACGACCCCGCCCTGCGCCAAAGCCTTGAGCACCTGTGGGAAGAGGAAGTACTGCCAGTGTTCGCCGCACAAGGTTGCCTGGCGGAGGCCCGCGACTACCTGGCCTCGGTACGCGACCGGTTTCTCAATCCCTATTTGCAGCATCACTTGGCGGACATCGCGCGCAACCATGAGGAAAAGAAACGTCGGCGCTTCTTGCCCATTGTAGAGATGGCGCGGCAAGCGCTACCGGGCCTTGCGCAGCCGCATTTGACTGCGGCACTGGCTGTGCAATAAAAATCTGAGGAACGGGCGCCAGGCGGCGCCCTTGAGCTGCTGTGATATGCTCCGCCGCAGCCAGACGGAAGCTGATCGATGACCCCGCTAAACCCGCCCGCCGAACGCCGCCTCTACCAAGTTATCGCCGACCGGCTGCGTGAGCACATCCGCAAGCACGGCATTGCCGCCGGTACCCGGCTGGCCCCCGAACGGGACCTGGCGCAGATGCTCGGTGTGTCCCGGCCCTCCCTGCGTGAAGCCTTGATCGCGCTGGAAATCGAAGGCAGCGTCGAAATTCGCATGGGCTCCGGCATCTATGTGTGCGAGCACCTGCTCGGCATCAAGGGGCGCACCAAAACCCTGGGCGAGAGCCCTTCGGAGTTGATGCAGGCGCGGGCACTGATCGAAGGCGAGTGCGTGATGCAGGCCTGCCTCAATGGCACCAAAGCCGATTACCGATACCTGCAAACCTGCATCGACAAGATGCGCGAAGGCGTGGAGAAGGGCATTCCGGCCCTGGATGACGACCGCCGTTTCCACCAGCGCCTGGCGAAGATGAGCGGCAACTCGACCCTGGTGCGGATCATCACTTCGCTGTTCGAAGAGCGTTACAGCCCGCTTTCCGCGCACATCAGCGAACACTCCGAGAATCGCGACACCTGGGCCACGGCGGTGGCAGAGCACGAGACCATCCTGCAAGCGGTGGTAACCCGTGACCTGATCGGTGCGCAAACCGCCATGCGCCAGCACCTGCGGTGTTCCGAGGCGCGCTGGCTGAAGGGCATGGACACCGAGGTCAACGGCAGCAGCGAGTAGCCTGATGGCAGGTTCAGGCCGTGATGGTTTTGCGAATGCCTTCCCATAGCCCATTCAGGTAAACGGCGCCCAGTGCCCGATCATACAGGCCGTACCCGGGGCGGCCGGTTTCGCCCCAGATCATGCGGCCGTGATCCGGCCGGTAATAGCCTTCGAACCCTGTCTCCACATAAGCCCTGACAATCTCGGCCATGTCCAGCGAGCCGTCTTCGGAGCGGTGCGCGGTTTCGAAGAAGTCACCCGCTTCGTTGACTTTCACATTACGCAAATGCGCAAAATGGATGCGCCCCTGGCCACCGAATTCGCGCACCAACGCCGGGATATCATTACCCAGGTCCGCGCCCAGCGAGCCTGAACACAGCGTAAGGCCGTTGGCCGGGTTGTCGACCATGGCCAATATGCAGGCAAGGTCCTCGCGGTTCTTCACCACCCGCGGCAGGCCGAAGATGGAGCGGGGCGGGTCGTCCGGGTGCAAGGCCATCTTGATGCCGGCCTCGCTGGCCGCCGGGATCACCCGCTCGAGGAAATACGCCAGCCGCTGGCGCAGGGTGGCTTCATCGACTTCGGCGTATTCGGCCAGTAGTGCCTTCAGTGCGGCAGGCTCGTAACTCACGTCCCAGCCGGGCAGCGTAAGGCCCTTCTCCAGGCTTGCCTGCTCGATCACCGCCGTTTCGAATGCCAGGGTAGTGGAGCCATCGGGCAGTAGCATCTCGAGGGTGGAGCGGGTCCAGTCGAACACCGGCATGAAGTTGTAGCACACCACCTTGATCCCACACGCGGCGAGGTTGCGCAGGGTCTGGCAGTAATTGTCGATCAAGCGATCGCGGCTGGGCAGGCCGCGCTTGATGTCCTCATGTACGGGCACGCTTTCGATCACCTCCAGCGCCAGCCCATGGGCGTTGACGGCGGCCTTCAGGGCCTGAATCCGCTCCAGCGGCCATACCTCGCCCACGGGAATGTCGTAGATGGCACTGACCACGCCGGTCATGCCGGGGATCTGCCGGATATAGGGCAGCGTGACCGGGTCGGTGTCGCCGTACCAACGGAATGTCATCTTCATGGGGCATGTCCTTTCTTGTTCTGCTGCCACTGGGGTGGGAGGAGTATAGATTGGTCAGGCCAAAATGCTGAAGGGCGGATTGCGAGTACTCCAATTCCGCCAGGATTCCGCGATTTTCTCCTCGCCGTTTTCAATTGACGTCTAGTATCTCTGGTTGTCGGCTGATTTGGTCAGGCCAATCAAGGCGTGGCCACCTCCGGCTGAAGCACGCAGCAGTCTTGCTCATAACAATAATTACGGAGGACTCGCCATGCAGAAAGGGCGCTGGTTAGTGATATTCCTGTGCTTCCTCGCGGTTGCGATCAACTACATAGACAGGGCCAACCTCGCGGTGGCCGCCCCCTATATCCAGAAAGAGCTGGGCCTGGGCTCCGGGCAGATGGGCTTGTTGCTCAGCGGTTTTTTCTGGACATACGCCCTGATGCAGATGCCTTTCGGCTGGTTCGTGGACAAGGTCGGTGCGAAGATCGCGCTGCCGCTGGCCGTGGCCTGGTGGTCGCTGTTCACCGCAGCCACGGCCGCCGCCGGTAGCCTGGCAGCGATGTTCGGTTGCCGCTTGTTGCTGGGGGTAGGTGAAGCGGGCGCGTACCCATCCTGTGCAAAAATCGTCAGCCAGTGGTTCGAGGTGAAGGAGCGCGGCTTTGCCACCAGCATCTTCGACAGCGGCTCGCGGGTGGGCTCGGCGCTGTCCATCCCCGTGGTAGCGCTGATCATCGAGCTGTGGGGCTGGCGCGCTTCGTTCGTAATCACCGGCGCGGTGGGGTTCGTGTGGGTAGTGGGCTGGTTCCTGATCTACCGGGAGCCCGCAGCCGTTGCCGCCATTGAGCGCAATGACGCGACCAAGGCGGCCACTCTGGCCGCGCAGCCTAAGGTTCGCTGGGCTTCGTTGTTCCGCCACCGCACCCTGTGGGGGATGATGCTGGGCTTTTTCTGCCTGAACTTCGTGATCTACTTCTTTATTACCTGGTTCCCCACCTACCTGATTCAGGACCGCGGCTTTTCGCTCAAATCCCTGGGCACCCTCGGCACCATCCCGGCGGTGGCCTCCATCGTTGGCGGCTGGATAGGCGGGCTTACTTCGGACGCGCTGTATCGCCGCGGCTGGAGCCTCACGGCCGCGCGCAAAACCTGCATCGTGGGTGGGATGTTGATGTCCTCGAGCATTTCGCTGTCGGTGTTTACCGAAAATACCTACGCGATGCTTGCCTTCTTCAGCCTGGCCTATGCCAGCCTGGCGTTTGCGGGTGCCAGCATCTGGTGCCTGCCAGCGGACGTGGCGCCCACGCCATCCCATGTGGCATCCATCGGCGGCATTCAGAACTTCGCTTCCAATACAGCCGGTATTTTCATTACCACCTTCACAGGTTTCATGCTGGTGATTGGCAATGGCTCGTTTACCGCGCCCCTGATGACCGCAGGAGGGTTCGCCATACTGGGCGCGTTCAGTTACCTGTTCATCGTGGGCAGGATCGAACCGCTGCCGGCTTTGCCAGGGGACAGGAAAGGCGGAGAGGGCGCTCCGCTCGCGCAACGGGGGTAAGCCTCGGTCAGGCCCCGCGGTAACCAGGGCGGGGCTGCCTTGATGGCCCTTGGAGGCGGCGTCAGCGCCGATGACGTCGCCGTTCCGGGTTCACAACCTCGATCGTCGCCAGCTTCGCCTTGAGCTGCGCCACGAACGCTGCGATATCCCGGGCCGAGGACAGGTCCGATGTCTTGATCTCTCGCTCTTCCAGAATCACTTCGTTAGTGCGGGCATTGATCAACTTGAGGGTCATTATCCCGGTGTCGATTTCACACTTGCAGACAGTAGGCAGGAACGCGTTTTCCAGGATATGTCGAAGCTCTAGAGGAGATAGCATGGCTCACCCTTGTTTTCTTATATAAAGCTAAGTCCCTTTGAGCATAGCCCACAGGGTGTGTTTTTTCGCACACTCACCGACTGGGGGTATCGCGTTAGAGCCCGCCGCTGCGATTGCCGCGCTGTGCCAAGCACCCCTCAAAACCTCCCACCACTGAATTATTCGGCCTGCTTTGCCTCTGACGTTCATTCACGGCGCGCGCCCGCAAGGGCCCTGCCGTGTGAACATGACTGTCAGGTTCAGGTAACCCGTATGAAATCACTAAAAAAAGCCATTAAACCGTTTGGCTTGAAAGACATCACCATTGTTGACGACGCCAAGATGCGCAAGGCGATCACCGCCGCGGCGCTGGGCAATGCCATGGAGTGGTTCGACTTTGGCGTATACGGTTTCGTCGCCTATGTGTTGGGCAAAGTGTTTTTCCCTAGCGCCGACCCCAGTGTGCAGATGATCGCCGCCCTGGCGACCTTCTCCGTGCCCTTCCTTATTCGCCCCCTCGGCGGGTTGTTCTTCGGTGCCATAGGCGACCGCTACGGCCGGCAGAAGGTATTGGCTGCCACCATCGTGATCATGTCGCTAAGCACGTTCGCCATCGGTTTGATCCCGTCCTACGCCGCTATCGGCATCTGGGCGCCGATCCTGCTGCTGCTGGCAAAAATGGCCCAAGGCTTTTCGGTGGGCGGTGAATACACCGGCGCTTCGATCTTCGTGGCCGAGTATGCGCCCGACCGCAAGCGCGGCTTCCTGGGAAGCTGGCTGGACTTCGGTTCTATTGCCGGCTTTGTGCTCGGCGCCGGGCTGGTAGTGGCCATTTCATCGGTGGTAGGCGAGGACAGCTTCCAGGCGTGGGGTTGGCGCTTGCCGTTCTTCCTCGCGCTGCCGCTCGGGTTGCTGGGCCTGTACTTGCGCCATGCGCTGGAAGAAACGCCGGCGTTCCAGCAGCACGTCGAAAAGCTGGAGCAGGGCGACCGGGAAGGCCTGGCCACCGGCCCGCAGGTGTCGTTCAAGGAAGTGGCCACCAAATACTGGCGCAGCCTGATTACCTGCGTGGGCGTGGTGGTGGCGACCAACGTCACCTATTACATGCTGCTTACGTACATGCCCAGCTACCTCTCCCACAACCTGCATTACAGCGAAAGCCGCGGCGTGCTCATCATCATCGCCATCATGGTAGGCATGCTGTTCGTGCAGCCCTTCATCGGGCGCCTGAGCGACCGCTTCGGCCGCAGGCCGTTTATCATCTGCGGCAGCGTGGGGCTGTTCTTCCTGGCCATTCCAGCGTTCATGCTGATCACCAGCGGTACGGTGGGTCTGATCTTCTGCGGCCTGCTCATCCTCGCGGTGCTGCTCAACTTCTTCATTGGCGTAATGGCCTCCACGCTGCCCGCCATGTTCCCTACGCATATCCGCTACAGCGCCCTGGCCAGTGCGTTCAATATCTCGGTATTGATCGCCGGGCTTACCCCCACCCTCGCGGCCTGGCTGGTGGAAAGCACCCAGGACCTTTACATGCCGGCCTACTACCTGATGATCATCGCCGTTATTGGCCTGGCCACCGGCCTGACCATGAAGGAAACCGCCAACAAGCCCCTGCGCGGCGCGGCGCCCACGGCATCGGACCTGGAAGAAGCCAAGGAGCTGCTGCAGGAACACCACGACACCATCGAACAGAAGGTCGAAGACATCGACGCCGAGATCGCCCGCTTGCAGGCCAAACGCGAGGAGTTGGCGCAGCAGCATCCGCGGATTGATTGATCCGGGGTGCCATTTCAGAAACAGGTGTACATCGCCTCCACCACCCTAAGCTGCGCGTCCACCAGGCAGCCGCTTCGCCATTTATCGAAGGTAAGGCAGGGGTGGGAGGTACCAAACGCGATGATGTCGCCCACGCGCAGTGCGCAGCCCGGCGCTATTTGCATGAAGGCATGCTGGTCCATGATCGCCGTCACGGTGCAGGCGCTGACATCGTCGGCGTTATCGGCGGTGCCGCCGGCCGCATAGCGCCGCAAAGGGTTGGGCAGGCCTGCGTCATGGGCGACATCCCGCTTGCCCAGCGCGATGATCGCCAAGCCTGGTTCGGGTAACGATTGTACGTGCGCGAACACCTCCAGCGCTGGCTGCAGGCCTTCGTGCAGATCGTGCCGGCGGCGCAGCACGCCGCACTGGGCGTCCTTGTAGATGCCATGGTCGTGGGCCACGTAGCTTCCGGGGCGCAGCACTGAGAGGAAGCTGTCGCGCACGGCTTGCCGGTCGAACTCTTCCGCGATGAGATCATACCAGGCCGAACCCGATGCCGTGACGATCGGCCGGGCAAGGGCGAAGCGCTGGTTGTTCTGCAAGGTGATCGCCAGCCCTACCAGCGAGGCGGCGAAGGCACGGATATCCGTAACGGCTTCGGTGCCGTGGATAACGCCTTCGTATCCTTCGATACCGGTAAGCGCCAGCGCGGGCTGGTTGGCGATGGTATCGGCAAGGTCTAGCACTTGCTGCTCGGTGCGGCAGCCGCAGCGGCCGCCCATCACGCCGTACTCAATCATCACATTCAGCCGCAGCCCGCGGGCCGCGAAGAACGCCCCCAACGTCTGAACATTGTCAGGGTGGTCCACAAGGCAGTGAAATTCAAAGGCCGGGTCTGTGAGCAGCTCGGCAATCAAGGCCATGTTGGCCGAGCCCACCAACTGGTTGGCCAGCAACACCCGGCGCACACCATGGGCGTAAGCCGCGCGGGTTTGCGAGGCGGTCGCCAGTGTGATGCCCCACGCGCCATGGGCCAACTGGCGGCGGAACAGGGCAGGGGTCATGCTGGTTTTCCCGTGTGGGGCCAACTCGGCGCCAGCCTGGCGGACGAAGGCCTGCATCCAGCGCAGGTTATGCTCCACCGCTTCTTCGTGGAGCACCAGAGCGGGTAGGGGAACATCGTGCAGCAGACGGTAACCGGGTTGCGCACTGCCTTTTTCTACGGGGGTAAGGTCCATGGTCGCTCCGTGATCGGATTTTGATTCATTGGAAGGGCGTTCGCATAAGCGGCACAGTCATGCCGCCGGGGCTTTGCGGCGATAGGCGATGCAGTCGATCTCGACCTTGCAGTCCACCATCATGCTGGTCTGTACACAGGCGCGGGCCGGGGCGTGCTCCGGGCTGAAATACTGCGCGAACACTTTGTTGAAACTGGTGAAGTCCCGAGGGTCATCCAGCCATACGCCTACCCGCACCACGTCCTCCAGCCCGTAACCGGCCTCGGCCAGAATGGCGACCAGGTTTTTCATCGCCTGGTGGGTTTGCTCGACGATGCCGCCGGGCACGATTTCTCCTTCCAGTGCCGGCACCTGGCCGGACACATGCAGCCAGCCATCGGCCTCCACGGCGCGCGCAAACGGCCGCGGCGTGCCCCCGGCGGCCGTGCTGCCGCTGCCATAGCGGGTAATCGTCATGTCATGCTCCCTGAGCTAAAAGTGATGTTCTTGAGGAACCACGCAAGCGCGGACTCCAGCGGTTCGTGCAGGGCGTCGCGCACTGCCCGGACAGGATAGCGGTATCATCGCACCCGGATCGAAACGCTTCGCCTGCCGTACCGGGCATGGCGGTAACCACTACAAGGCCTGATAGCTTATGACCGAGCACACTATTGAATTCCTTCCCGATGCCGACCCGGAGTCCATTTCCTCCGACGTAGCTGCGTTCAACGGGATGCTGGTGACGACACAGATCCCCGCGCGACCCGACGGCAGCCTCGAACTGGGTGACATCGAAGCGCAGAGCGTCTGCACCCTGGAGGCCCTGAAGGCGGCATTGGAGCGCGCCGGCAGCGGCCTGGATCGGGTGATGCACCTCACCATCTACCTCACCGATATCAGCGAACGGCCTCGATTCAACGAGGTGTACCAGCGCTACTTCAGCCGCCCATGGCCGGTTCGTGCCGCCGTGGGCGTCGCCTCGCTGGCGGTGGAAGGCATGCGCGTGGAAGTGACAGCGATCGCTGCTCGCGGCTAGCCCTTCGCGCCTGGCGCCCGTGTATCTCCTATCCGGCCCTGGTTGGCAAAAAAACTGAACCATAAGCCCAACGGCACGCCCTAACTCAGTGAACGCAGTACAAGCGCTTACACATGGCTGCCTCTAGGGCCCATCAGGGCCGTCCACTTGGGAGATCTGAAATGACCGACGTCAATAAAGAAAACATCAGCGTACTGAACGACCTGATCGAAACTTCGAAAGACGGCGAAGCGGGCTTCAAGGACCTCGCCGAAAACACCAAAAACCCTGAGCTGAAGGCGATCTTCGCTAGCGCCGCCGTCGATACCGCCAGCGCTGCCGTCGAGCTGCAAGGCCTGGTCCGCCAGCTGGGCGGCGACCCCGAAACCTCCACCAGCGTGGCCGGCGACCTGCACCGCCGCTGGGTCGACCTGAAGTCCGCCGTTACCGGCAAGGACGACGTTGCGCTGCTGAACGAAGCCGAGCGCGGCGAAGACGTGGCCAAGAAGAGCTACAAGAAGGCGTTGGAAAACACCGATGTCACCGCTGACGTTCGCGCTGTGATCCAGAAGCAGTTCGACGGCGTAATGCGCAATCACGACAAGATCAAGGCGCTGCGCGACCAAGCTCGCGCCCAGAAGTAAGTACGCCTTCGGAGCGGCGCCCATGCGCCGCTCCACCCCTATTCGCAAGCTTCGCTGTATAGCCGCCCCCGCCCCCTGTATTTAAACCCCCGTACGCCATCGCTCCTATTATTTCCCCCATCGTGCATACCCCTTGGGTAAACGCTGCGCGAATGGATCACACCTAGATAGTAATGAGAATGCTTCCCTGTTACATTTCCGTACTTTCTGACACATTTCGTCAGACTCCGGGGTAGTAGCCCCGTAACGGCAAGGATGGGGGAAGCTGGGATGGCGCGCGGTAATTATTCGTTTCAACGAACAGCGGTAGCGGCATTGGTAGCTAGCGCCGCGTGGTCGGGTATGGCGCCGGCAGAGGAGGGAGCGCCCGCGGCAGGTCAAGCCTCTGCGGTGCAGCTTCAGAACATCCAGGTATCGGCGCAGGCCCCGGAGGAAGACCCCCAGGCCCAGGCCTACCGGGCCAGAAGCAGCACGGCCGGAACCAAAACCAGTACCCCGCTGGCGGAAACGCCGCGCTCCGTTTCGGTAGTCACTCAGCAGCGCATTCGCGACCAGGGTGCGCAAACCCTCACCGATGTGCTGGGTTATGTGCCGGGGATCTTCGCGCCGCCGTTTGCCGTGGGCGACGGCCTGGCTGGGGACTTGTTTTCGATCCGCGGTTACAACGCCACAGACTACGGCTATGGCCTGTTGAAGGATGGCCTGCGCTTGCAGGGCAACCGCTACGACACCACCACCGAGCCTTACGGCCTGGAGCGTACGGAAGTGTTCCGGGGGCCAAGCTCCATCTTGTATGGCGAAAACGCCCCGGGTGGCCTGGTGAACCTGGTGAGCAAGAAACCGACCGAGAACGCACAGGGCGAAGCCCGGCTTACGTATGGCAGCAACAACCGTCGCCAACTGGCGCTGGATGTGAGCGGGCCGCTGAGCGAGGGCGACAGCGTGCTGGGGCGTATCGTAATGCTGGGGCGCAACGCCGACACCCAGGTGGATACGGTGCCAGATGACCGGATCTATCTGGCCCCCTCGATGACCTTTAATTTCAGCGAAGACACCGCCCTCACGTTGCTGTCCAGCTACCAGCGCGACCGTACCAAGCTGCTGCTGGGCTATCCGGCGGCTGGCACGCTGTTGGACAACCCCAACGGCAAGGTCGGCAAGGATCAGTTCAATGGCAACCCGAACTGGGATGACTTTGAACGCGAAACCTGGACCTTGGGGTATGAGTTCAGCCATCAGCTCAACGACACCTGGCAGTTCCGGCAAAATTCGCGCTACCTGCAATCACGGGTCAACCGGCACGAGACCTGGCCGAACAACCTGGGCAATGGCGGCTTCGGCGCCACCTTGAGCAGCACCGCGTACGACCGTGACAACAAGTCCCTGACGTATTCGGTGGACAACCAGTTCGAGGGGCACTTCAACACCGGTGCGCTGGAACACACCGTGTTGCTGGGCGCCAGCTACGACCGCACCTCGTACAACCAGGATTGGGACGCCGGGTTAGGTGGCACCTACAACGTGTTCAACCCTGTGTTCTCCCCCGTGCAGCCCAACACCACCCAGTACGTGCAGAACTCCCAGCTCGACCAGCACATGTACGGCGCCTACGGCCAGCTGCAGAGCAAGTATGACCACTGGATATTCCTGCTGGGCGGCCGGCAGGACTGGGTGCACAGCGAGTACCGCAATCGCGCCAGCGCCGCCCGGCCCGGCAGCGCGGCGGTGGCCGGTACCGACCTGGACGGTTGGGACCATCGCTTCAGCTGGCAGACCGGCGTGATGTACCAGTTCGAAAATGGACTGTCGCCATACCTGAGCTACTCCACGGCGTTTACGCCCGTGCAGCAATCGTCCCAGCCGGGCGGCGGTTTGTTCGACCCGATCCTCAGCGAGCAATACGAAATCGGGCTCAAGTACGAGCCGGTGGGCTGGCACACCACGTTCAGCGCGGCGGTGTTCGACCTCACCAAGACCGACGACGTGGTGTCGGGCTCGAACGGCTTCAGCCGCCAGGTGGGCAAGAGCGAATCCCAGGGCGTAGAGCTTGAGGTGAACAGCGACCTGACCCGTAACCTCAGCCTGACCGCGGCCTACACCTATACCGATGCCCGGGTGAAGAAGGATGGGCCCGGCTCGTTGGTAGAGGATCACCAGCTTACTGGCATCCCGCGCAACCAGGCTTCGACCTGGGCGACCTACCGCTTCCTCGATGGCCCGCTGCGCGGCCTGCGGCTAGGCGGTGGCGTGCGCTACTTCGATAACACCTTCGCTTACACGTCCCCGGCCTTGTACGGAAAACTCAAGACTGGCGACGTTACCTTGGTGGACGCGTTGGTGGGCTACGACATCGACGAACACTGGTCGGTGGACGTGAACGCCAAGAACCTGTTCGACAAGGAATACGTAAGCGGCTGCAACAACGCTGGCCGTTGCTACTGGGGCGAGGAGCGCACCGTGCTCGGCACCGTGGCGCTGCGCTGGTAAACATCGTGCATTGAGGAGGGTGGCCAGGATAACCTCCCGCTCAAACAACCCAACGGCGTATCGCGCAGCTGACAGCGCTCGCGATACGCGGTGGGTGAGCGTTGTAATCCAGACGCCCCGTCAGGCGGCAGTAGCACCTGCATCACTATGGCCCAGTAGCTCTACCGTTACCTCGCTATGAGGATAGGCAAAGATAAAGCGCGATTCATCAAGGGCTGCGACCTGATTACCGCTGAGGGTGACCTGGAATGAGCGCCCTTGGTCGTCAGTGGTGAGATCGCGCACGTAAGTGCGGTCAACGCTGGCGTTATAACTCACCTTCAGCGTACCGCCGGTACCATCACCGAGCGCGGTGTACCCCAGGTCCCTTACATCCAGCGTGTCCCACCCTTGGCTGAAGTCTGTGATCAGGTCCGAATGGCTGGCGGTGGCGGTGCGATAACTGTCTTCGAGGCTATGGAACACGAACACATCCCCGCTGCTACCTCCGGTCAGCGTGTCAGCGCCGGCGCCCCCTGTCAGCCAGTCTTCGTTGACGCCACCATTGATACGGTCGTTACCGGCGCCGCCATCGATAATATCCGCATTATTACCGCCGGTTAGCACGTCATTGCCCTCGGTGCCGGTTATGAAATTGCGATAAGGAGGCAAGCTGGTGACCACCTTGTCGCCCTCGCTCAAGGTGAAGTCGATACCCCCCAATTGCAGGCCGGCTACTTGGTCACCCCGCAGGGCCACTTCGAAATGCCCGCCCTGGCTGTCGAGTGCTTTGGAGTACAGGCGCGTGAGGTCGCTGGCACTGTCATATACCAGAGCCAGGGAGGTTCCAGTGCCGTCGCCAAGGTTGGTGAAGCCCAGCGCGCTGACGTCGATGCGATCAAAGGCGTTAATGTCAAAGTCTGTGATCAGGTCCCGGCCCTGGGTGCTGCCGGCAGCGGTGACGGTACTGTCTGCCAGTGCGCTGAAAAGGAAGGTGTCCGCGCCTGTTCCGCCGCTCAGGCGATCACCGCCGGCGCCACCGTCGAGGCGGTCATCGCTGCCCAGGCCCGAGAGGGTGTCCCGCCCGGTACCGCCCACCAGGGTTTCTTCACCGTGGGTAGTGCCTTTGAGGCTATCCGCCCCCTCTGTACCGGAAATCAACGTCTGGAAGTTGGCAGCGGTAAGGAGGTCGCGGTAGTCACCCTTCAGGCCCACTTCAAAACGGTTGCCCTGGTCATCGGCATCGTAGCTCTTGAGGTAAGTGACGTCCTTGGCGGCGTTGTACACCAGCGCCAGGGTGCCGTCGTGGCCATTACCCAGCCCGCTGAAGCCGAGGCTGGCGACATCAAGCTTGTCCGTGGCCGCGTTGAAGCCACGGATCTGATCGGCATGGCTGCTGGTGGCATCACGGTAGCTGTCTTCCACCGAGTCGTAACGGAAGGTTGCACTGGAGCGCTGGAAGTATGTCGCGGTACCTACCAGCACATCCACGCCGCTACCGCCTACCAGTATCGCATTGCCGGCCCCGGCCGCTATCACGTCGTTGCCGGCTCCTCCTTGGATCACGCGATCATCGAAGCTGAAGTTATTGTTATAGCTAATGTCGTCGTTGCCAGCGGTGCCGGCGGTGTAGATCGTCGACGTATTAGCCAGCAGGGTGCTGTCGGGGCCTACCAGCAGTGGCGCGGTAAGGCTTGCGCCGATGTAGTTCGCCTCGATCTTGTTGGCATCGCTCTGGCCGGTTTCCAGGATGGTCGGTGCCAATGTGGTGAAATCGTTGCTGCGCTGATCCTGGAAAATGTTGCCGCGCACCAGTGAGCCGGTGCTGTCTTGCAAGGCAACCTCGGACAGCTCTCCCTCACGGCCATTGGACAGGAAGGTGTTGTCGATGATCTGTGTACCCGTGGCATCCACTGCCTGTACCGCAGCGCCACCTATATGGGTACTGAACAGCAGTTGCTCCACGCGCGCATCGGTGGTGCCTTCCAGGCGGATGGCATTCAGGCCATTGCTATCTACCTGGCCCGAGATCAATGTGGCGGCGGTGCCGTCGGCATCGCCCACAACCAGCACGCCGTGGCCCTGGTTAGCGGTGCTGAGGGTGTCCAGCACCGTCAACGGGCCGGTCACCGTCAGGCCGTTTCCGCCGTTATCCCGGGTATAGGTGTCGCTGAGCTGACTGTTCACCAGGCCCGAGGCGATGATTCCATCCAGGCCATTGGCGTCGGTGGTGGCAGCGCGTACCTGCACCTGGCTGTTATCGCCGCGCAGGTCCAGGCCGTAGCCGGACGCCTGGGTGACCCGCACGTGGTCCAGTGTCACGTCGGTACTGTCACCATTGACCCAACCGCTGGTTTCTCCAGTGGTATGGGTACGGTTGCCATCGAGTGTAAGGAACCGCGCGCCGGTGTGGTCGCCCACGCTTTCTATCAGCGCGTCAGTGGAAGACGCGCCATTGGCGAGTTTCAAGGTGGCGGGCGTTTCATACCCCCCTGGGCCCTCGAGAACAACCCCGGCCTTGAGCAACAGCGCCGCCCCTCCTTGCTCGGCGCTGATCACGTAGGTGCCGCCTGAAAGACGTACGGTGCCTCCCCCCGCCGCCGCTGCGGCATCAATTGCCGCCTGCAGTGCCTGGGTGTCATTGCTGCGGCCATCGCCTAGCGCGCCGAAGTCACTTGCGTTGAAATCAGTCATTGAGAAATCTTCCAGAAGGTCAGAGCACGGGCGTGCCTGCTATAGAGCCTTGAGGTGCCCAAAGGATCCACATTTGTGCGCCGCTTATCATTCCGTGACCCTTGCGTTGTTGTTATGGATGGGGCGTTCAGGCGGCCAGCAATGCCGCCAGCGCCGGCACCGTGAGCACTGCCGTGTAATAACCCATGAACTGCACGCCGATGTTGAAGCCCACGAAGCGCGACAACAGCCCGCCGAGCAGGCCGACGGTAACAATGACCAGCAGGCCCAGCGCGCCGCCTTCCCAGATGCCGATTACCAGAATCAATCCCACAAAGGTGGAAATCACCGCTTCATGGCTGATCTTGCGCGACACGAACGAGGCAGCCCGGTGGGCGTAGTTCATGGTGAAGGGGTAGGCGACCAGCACCGCGATGATCACCGCCGCCATGCCGTAACCGAGAAATTCCCAGGTGCTGAGCAGGTTGTGCAGGTTGTTCACCTGGCCGCTGGCGGCGTCCACCGTAAAGCGCGGCGGAGCATTGAACAGTGGCGCGGCGGGCCCCGCAGCCACGGGGCTCAGGGGCAAGCCGAAGGCAATCAGCGGGATCAGCGCCTCGGCGATGTAGGTGGCCTCGGTCACGCCGTTACGGGCGGCGATCACCGTGGTGAGGCGGTGATATACGTGCTTCACCCGGGCGCCCACTACCTCGCCCATGATCACGGTCATGGCCACCGGGCTGAACACGAACGTGGCGCTGGAAACCACCGCCGTGGCACCCGTCCACAAGGCCTGCTTGCGGTCCAGTACACGCAAGGGATTGGGGAAATAACCGCCCCAGCCTTTGACGTCCGGGGAAAGTGAAAACGTACGCGCGTGCGCTCGGCTCATGGCTTGGCGTTCGTTGGGGGCCAGCAGTGAGAACAGCGCCGCGATCAACGGCCCGATGGCGATCCCCAGGAAGTAACTCACACTGAGCTTCACCCCGTATTGCGCGGTCACCGCCTGCAGCCCCACGATCACCAGCACAAAGGGAATCAACGCCAACACCGCGGCCAGCCGACCCTTGGAGAACCACGCGATGGCGACGGCGGCTGCCAGGAACACCCATGGCGCTGCCCGTTTGATGGGGTCGCCGAACGGCCCGAGCATGACCGCGAACAGCACGGCCAGGGGCACGGCAATCAGTGCGGCGATTACCGCGCCGGAGATCATCTTGCGCAGGGCAATGTGCGGCACGCCGAGGTTGCGCAGCAGGTTGGCTTCGCGCATCAGTGGTGTGGCCATGGTGTCGCCGGGAATACCCAGCAGCGCCGTGGGTACCGCGTGGGTCATGTGCTTGGCGACCGCGCCGGCCAGGAAGAAAGTAAGCACGCCAGGCGCGGGCACGCCCAGCAGCACCACCAGCAAGGTGAGCGGCGCGAGGGTGGTAGTTTCGTCGCTGCCGGAAATCAGGCCGATGCCGGCGAAAATCACCGCGCCCAGCACACCCATCCCCAGAGCTATCAACAGTTGGTCGAGAACCAGGCCAGTCATGGGCGGCCTCCTTTTACAGCGAGCGCGGCGGGCGGCACTGCCACGGTATTCGCACGCGGTGCCTCGGCCCGCACCGAAGACGCAGCACGCTCCTCGGCCGCGAACAGTTCATACAGGTCCATTTCCTTCAGTTCCGCCACCGTGGACGCAGGAAGGTCGGCCAGCCGACCCAGGTCACCGAATTCTTCCTTCAGCTCTTGCAGAAGCTGGGCGCGCTGGGCGGGATCGGCCTGATGTTCGACCACGATGCGTTTGGGCTTGAACAGGCAGGCGCTGATGGCACCGGCGCTCAGGCAACCGAGAATGCCCACCAGCATGGCGTAGGCGCGGGCCATTTGCGCCGAAGCTACCCAAGCGAGAAGGAAATGCTGCGCGATGAAAAACGCGCCGAGGCTGACCACCGCCCCAATCAGAATCGAATATCCCAGGTGACGGCTGTCTACCGTGTCACCCCACACTTCGTAGAGTTGCTGCTTCACAGGTTTCTCCCAGTGCCCTTCGGGCTTTTATTGTTATGGACAGGGTAGGGCAGGCGGCTCAGCCCGGCACCGCCCGTTGGCGCTTGGCGCGCACTGCCCGGGCCACCCGCGAGGCTGACTCGCGGCCCAGCGCGGCATCGATGAAGGTGCCTGCGTCCACCACGGCGTTCAGGTTCACACCATGGCGCAGGCCAAGGCCATCGAGCAGGTAGAGCAGGTCTTCGGTGGCCACGTTGCCCGTGGCGCCGGGCGAGTAAGGGCAGCCACCCAGCCCGGATACGGCGCTGTCGAACACCCGCACGCCCAGCTCCAGCGCGGTATGGATATTGGCGATAGCCATGCCGTAGGTGTCGTGGAAGTGCCCGGCGAGGGCAGTGACGGGCACATCCTCGGCGCAGGCCTGAATCAACGCACGGGTACTGGCAGGGGTGCCAGCGCCGATGGTGTCGCCCAGGCTGACTTCGTAACAGCCCATGCGGTAAAGCGCCGTGCTCACCGCCGCCACCTCGCCTGGCGCCACGGCCCCGGTGAAGGGGCAGCCCATTGCGCAGGACACATAGCCGCGCACGCGAATCCCGCTGGCCTTGGCCCGGGCCAGCACTGGCTCGAAACGCGCCAGGCTGTCTTCGATAGAGCAATTGATGTTCTTGCGGGAAAAGGCCTCGGAAGCGGCGGCGAACACGGCCACTTCAACGCAGCCCGCGGCCAGCGCCGCATCCAAGCCCTGTTCATTGGGTACCAATGCTGTCCATGTCACGCCCGGGCGTTGGGGTAAGGCCTTGAACACCTCATCGGTACCGGCCATTTGCGGTACCCATCGCGGCGATACGAAAGCGCCCGCTTCAAGGGTAGTGAGGCCGGCGTCGGCAAGCCGCGTCAGCAGCTCCACCCGAACGGCCGCAGGCAGGGTGCGTGCCTCGTTCTGCAGCCCGTCGCGGGCGCCGACCTCCACTACCCGCACGGCATCATTGCTGGCCAGGCTCATGGCTGTGCCCGTTTTTCTTGCAACAGTGCCGCGGCGCGGTCGGCGCGCACATCGTGGGTTGCCACCATCTGCTTCACCAGCCAATCCACTTCCTCACCGCGGGCGCCGGCAGACAACGCGACGTTTCGCGCATGCAATGCCATGTGCCCCCGCTGGATACCCTCGGTGGCCAAGGCACGCAGCGCACCGAGGTTTTGCGCCAGCCCCACCGCAACAGCGATTTCGGCCAGCTCCTGAGCGCTTTTCACGCCCAGAATGCGCAACGACAGCTGGGCCAGCGGGTGCGTCTTCGTGGCACCGCCCACCAGGCCCACCGGCATGGGCATTTCCAGCGTGCCTACCAAGTAGCCCTGGGCATCTTTTTCCCAGGTGGTCAGGGAGCCGTAATGACCTTCGCGGCATGCATAGGCATGGGCGCCGGCTTCCACCGCGCGCCAGTCGTTGCCGGTGGCGACGATCACCGGGTCGATGCCGTTCATGATGCCTTTGTTATGGGTCGCGGCCCGGTAGGGGTCCACGGCGGCGAAGTTGTAGGCGTCAAGGATGCCCTCGATCACGTCTTCGCCACTGAACGCTGTGGTGGTCAGGGTTTCCGCGGATAGCCGGACCTGGGCGCGGGCCAGGCGCAGGTCTGCCAGGTTGGAGAGGATGCGCAACCGCACTTTGCCGCCGGTGATTTCTTCGATCAGCGGTGCCACGGCTTCGGCCATGGTGTTCACCGTGTTGGCGCCCATGGCATCGCGCACATCCACGATCAGATGGGCCACCAACAGCGGGCCGCGCGGAGTGCTGGGGAAGGTGTGCACTTCCAGGTCCCGGCAGCCGCCACCCAGTTGGTTGAGCAGCTGATCCTTGCGGTTGGCCAGCTCGATGATGTCCTGTTTGCGCGCCAGCAGGCTCAAGCGGGCGTTGTAGGGGTCGGCGATGCCTACCACCTGTACCTGGGCGCGCATCAGCGGCAGGGTACTGGAGGTTTTGAAACCCCCGGCCTCCCGGGCCAGCTTGGCCATGAAGGAGGCGGCGGCGATCACCGAAGGTTCTTCCACCACCAGCGGCACCAGCACATCCCGGCCGTTGATGGTGAAATTGCTGGCGATCCCGTAAGGCAGCTCGAAGGTGCCCACTACGTTCTCGATCATGCCGTCGGCGATGGCCAAGGGGAGCGCACCCGCCTCGCTGAGCAAGGCCACGTCGGCGTCGGAAAGCGAAAGCCGCTCGCGCAGCTGGCCGAGACGGTCAGCCGGGGCCATGGCGCGGAAGTCAGGGAGGCGGGAGTCGAGGCTCATGGAAGGGTCCTGTACGGTTCTTATGGTCATTGGCCCTTACCCTAGCCCGGCACGTTGGCACAACAAAGGTACAGTTTGGACAAACAGTACCCAGGCTGTACCCTCGGCCGAGGCGAGCAAAGGGCACGGCCATGGTTCATCAAACACTGGCGCAACAGCTGGCAGCGACATTCACCGAACAGATCGGCAACGGTACGTACCAGGCAGGGGACCGATTGCCGTCCCTGCGCGAATGCGTGCGGGTGTTCGGGCACTCCAAGAACACCGTGATCACGGCGTATGAGCAGCTTGCTTCCCAAGGCTTGGTGGAAGCGCGGCACGGCCAGGGGTTTTTCGTCAGGCCGGGAGCAAGCCATAGCCAGGAAGCGGAGGAGCCCGCACCTTACGCCCGGGCCATGGACACCATCTGGCTGATGCGCCAGCAGTTCGTGCGCGAACCTGGGCAGGCCCCGCTCGGCGAAGGGTTCCCGCCCACGGACTGGCTGATGGACATGCGCCTGGACCGGTTCACCCGGCAGATCATGCGCACCGGCGTGACCACGTTGTTCCGCTATGGCAACCGCCTCGGTAACCCGGCACTGCGCCATCACCTGGTTCGCAAGCTCGGGAGCTATGCCATCAGCGCCACGCCCCGGCAAATCGTCACCACCCACGGCGCCAATCACGCGCTGGACCTGATCATTCGCCGCTTCCTCGCCCCGGGCGATCACGTACTGGTAGAAGACCCGGGCTACTACCCGCTGTTCGGCAAGCTCAAGCTTCACGGTGCCAATATGCTCGCGGTGCCGCGGCTACCTGACGGGCCCGACATCGACGCGTTGCGCCAACACTTGCGCAGCCACAAGCCCAAGCTGTTTTTCATTCAGTCGGCAGGCCACAACCCCACAGGCTCGGACATTTCACCCAGCAAGGCCCATCAATTGGTGCAACTGGCCGAACAGCATGATTTTTACCTGGTGGACGACGACGCCCTCGCAGACTTCAAGCCTGCCACCACGATCAAGGTGTCCGCCCTGGACCAACTGAAGCGGTCGCTCTATGTGGGCAGTTTCTCCAAATCGGTATCCGCCGCGCTGCGGGTGGGCTTTATTGCTGGCAGCAGGGAGGTGATCGACGAACTCGGCGACCTGAAAATGCTGTTGCACACCAGTTCGTCCGAGTTCTGTGAGCGCACGGTGGATGTGATCCTGGACGAAGGGCATTTCGTGCGCCACTGCCTGCGCCTGCAAGACAGGGTCAGGGAAGCGACCGCGCAAGGGCTGGAGACCTTGGCCGAGCTGGGCGCTCAGGTGTTCTGCGCACCCCAGGCCAGCCTTTACCTGTGGGCGCGCTTTCCTGATGTGAGCGACGCCAAAGACCTTACTCGCATATGGCAGCCCAGGGGTTGCATGGTAGCGCCTGGGCATATCTTTTCGCCCGACCAGCATCGCACCGTGCCCTGGACGCGCTTGAACGTGGCCTATATCGACCGTTTGCGAGGCTGAGCGCGCCCGCGGGTGTTCAACAGATCCTCGCGCGGCATTCGCCAAAGCCGATTGGCGCCACGCCGTCGCGGTGGCAGCGCGCCCTCAGGATGATTTCATCCCCGTCGAGCAGAAAGCGGCGTTCCTCTCCGTTAGCCAGGATAAGGGACTGTGTGCCGCCCTCGGTGATTTCCAGAAGGCTGCCGTGCTGCCCGGGCTCAGGGCCAGAGAGGGTGCCGGTGCCCATCAGGTCGCCCGGCCGCAGCTGGCAGCCATTGACGGCGTGATGGGTGACCATCTGCGCCATGGTCCAGTACATATGCTGCGTGTTGCTCAGCCCGATACGCTGCGGGGCCAGGCCAGCGTCGCGCATGAGGGGAGTGAGCAGCAGCACCTGCAGTTCGATGTCCAGCGCGCCCTGCTGTTGGTCGTTGGCATCGAGCAGGTAGGCCAGCGGTTGTGGGTCACCTTCGGGGCGGGGCGCCTGGGCGCAGCGGAACGGCGCCAGCGCTTCGGCGGTGATCACCCAGGGCGACAAGGTAGTGGCGAAGCTTTTGGAGAGGAACGGCCCCAGTGGCTGGTATTCCCAGGCCTGAATATCCCGGGCGGACCAGTCGTTGAGCAGGCACAGGCCGGCGATGTGTTCGGGTGCATCGGCGATGGCAATAGGCTCGCCCTGGGCATTGCCGGGGCCGATCCATACGCCCATTTCAAGTTCGTAGTCCAGCCGCTGGCAAGGCCCGAACACGGGCACGCTTGCTCCGGCTGGCAGGGTTTGGCCGTGAGGGCGTTTCACGTCGGTGCCGCTGACGTTCAGGGTAGAGGCCCGGCCGTGATAGCCGATGGGCACGTATTTGTAGTTGGGCAGTAGCGGGTTGTCGGGGCGGAACAACTTGCCCACGTTGGTGGCGTGGTGAATGCCCACGTAAAAGTCGGTGTAGTCGCCCACCTCGGCGGGCAGGTGCATCTGGCAATCCGCCTGCGGGTACAGCGCAGGCGCCAGCCGGGCTTGATGGCTGCTGTGCTCGCCCAACAGGTCCAGCAACGCCGAGCGTAGCGCGCGGCGAGGGCCACCACCCAATCCGAAGAAGCCATTGAGCGTGCTGGCGCTGGCGCACTCTGCCGCGGCCAATGCGCTGCCGGTGAACACTCCGGCGGCCACAGCTGCGCGAAGGTCCAGCACCTGATCGCCGATGGCAACGCCGCCGCGTGGCGTTCCCCCAAACCGGCTGAAGATGCCCACTGGCAGGTTGTGCAAGGGGAAGTCGGCGTGGCCGTTGGCGCTGGTGACCCAGCTGCGCAAAGCGGAGGTGCTCATGAATGGCCTCGGGAAAAGTGGCTGGAAAGGCCCGCCCAGCAGGCGTCGTAATCGCTTTGAAGGTGTTCGCTGTCCAGTGCCGCCTGGCTGGGCCTGAGCACCTGCGAGGTCTCGAACATGAACGCCATGGTGTTATCCACCTTCTGCGGCTGCAGGTCTGCCGCCATTGCCTTGCGCGCCGTGGCGTCGTCCGGCCCATGGGCGCTCATGCAGCTGTGCAGGGAAGCCCCGCCCGGGCTGAAGCCTTCGGCCTTGGCATCGTAGGCCCCGGTGATCAGGCCCATGAATTCATTCATCACGTTGCGGTGGAACCATGGCGGGCGGAAGGTGTTTTCCGCCACCAGCCAGCGGGGCGGGAAGATCACGAAGTCTACATTGGCGACACCGTCGGCCGTGCCGGGCGAGGTGAGCACGGTAAAGATCGAAGGGTCCGGATGATCGAAGCTGATCGAGCCCAGGGTATTGAACCGCCGCAGGTCGTACTTGCAGGGCACGTTGTTGCCGTGCCACGCCACCACGTCGAAAGGCGAGTGATCGAGCTCAGTGGAAAACAGCTCGCCAAGAAATTTCTGCACCAGGGTGCAGGGCGTGGCGCTTTCTTCGAACGCTGCAACCGGAGCAAGGAAGTCCCGCGGGTTGGCCAGGCCGTTACTGCCGATGGGGCCCAGGTCTGGCAGGCGCAGCGGGCGACCATGGTTTTCACAGATGTAGCCCCTGGCCAAGGCATCGAGCAGTTCCACCCGGAACTTCAGCCCGCGCGGCAGCAGGGCGATTTCCTGCGGTTCAACCTCCAGCACACCCAACTCAGTGACAATTCGCAGCCGCCCGGCCTGGGGCACCAGCAACCACTCGCCGTCGGCCGTGAAGAAGGCGCGTTGCATGGAAGCATTGGCGCTGTACAGGTACACGCTCACGCCGCTCGCCTGCTCGCTGCCGTGCGTGGCCGCCAGGTTCAACAGCCCATCGATCAAGTCGGTGGGCGTGGAAGGGTAGGCCATGGGGTTCCAGCGCAACCGATTGGGCGTGATCGGGCCGGCATGCCTTCCAGGGATCTGCCTTTCGAGCCGCTCGAAGCGCGGGTGGGCTGCGGAGGGTTTGATTCGGTACAGCCACGTACGGCGCGCCTCGCTGCGGGGCACGGTGAACGCAGTACCTGAAAATTGTTCGGCATAAAGGCCGTACTCTGGCCGTTGCGGCGAGTTCTGGCCTTGGGGCAGGGCGCCGGGCAGCGCCTCGCTGCTGAACTGGTTGCCAAAGCCGCTGATGTAAGTAAGTGGGTGCCCAGCTGAGGAGTGCATGGCGACCTCTTGTTGTTTTTTGTAATTGAATTACGATTAACGTAATTTGAGTTCGCTGGCGGGTCAAGCTATAAACCCGCACTTCTTTGCAAAGGCACTTACCCCTTATGGCCAGCGACATCCCCCAGCCGGAAGCCAGCCCCGCCACCCCTGGACGGCAGCAAAAGGTACAGGCTGCCGAAGTGGGTACGGGCATCCTCAAAGGGCTGGCGCAGCTGGCGCCCAGCACGTCGTTGTCCCGGCTGGCCGAACATGTGGGCATGCCCGCCGCCAAGGTCCATCGCTACCTGCAAGCATTGATCGCCAGCGGGTTCGCCGAGCAGGACCCGGCCACCAACCATTACGGCCTGGGCCGCGAGGCGCTGCTGGTCGGCTTGGCGGCGCTGGGCAGGCTGGATGTGCTGAAAATCGCCAGCCCTCACTTGCAGGGCCTGCGCGATGAGCTCAACGAAACCTGCTTCCTGGCCGTATGGGGCAACAAAGGCCCGACCGTGGTGCATGTGGAACAGTCCATCGGCGCGGTCACGCTGGTGACCCGTGTGGGGTCGGTGCTGCCGTTGCTCAGCTCGTCCACGGGCATGGTGTTCAACAGTTACTTGCCAGCCGCCGAAACCGCCGCACTCCTGCACGAAGAAAGCGCAGGCCAGGGCACGGCCTTTGTGAAGGACATCGAGCAGCGTGTGGCGCACATCCGGGCCACCGGCCTGAACCAGGTGCACGGGTTGTTGATGCCAGGGGTGAATGCCGTGTCCGCGCCGTTGTTCGCCACGGGCCACGTCCTGGCTGGGGTTATCACCGTAGTGGGCGCCGCTTCGGTGTTCACGCCGCCCAACCAGGCAACCGCCGCCGAGCGGCTGCAGCAGGCCGCTCAGGCTATTACCGACCGCATGGGCGGGGCCCGGCCGCTGGACGTTTAACGCAGGTCAGGCCGGGGTGTCTGGCTGCCGGTCAGGGTGCGCGCCGAGGAACGCCGGGTGCGCCTTTGCCAGGGCTTCCACCCGGGCAATACGTGGCCAGCCCTCAAGGCCCACGGCAAAGCGCCGGGCGGCATACACCTGTGGCAGCAGGTAAACATCCGCCATCCCCGGCTCGCCGAAGCACCAGCCCTGCTCACCGATCAGCGCCTCCACCGCGCCGAGGCCTTCGCGAACCCAGTGGTCGATCCAGGCGCTTACCTGAGGTTCCTCGATACCCAGCTCGCGCAGGCGCTGGAGCACCGCCACATTGTGCAGTGGATGAATATCGCAGCCGATGATCGCCGCCACGCTGCGATGGCGTGCCCGGGCCAGCGCATCTACCGGCAACAGGGGCGGGGCAGGGTAGCGCTCCTCCAGGTACTCGAGGATGGCGGGTGACTGGACGAGTATGTCCCCACCATCGGAGCGCAGCGCAGGCACGCGACATTGGGGATTCACCGCTTGATAGGCGGGCTGCAGATGCTCGCGCTCGAGCAGGTTCACCGGCAGGGCGCTGTAACTCAAGCCCTTGAAGGCCAGCGCGATGCGAACCCGATAAGAGGACGTGGAACGGTAATAGGTATAAAGGTCCACGGCTTGCTCCTGTGCCTTGTTGTTATGGGCGCGCGCCTGCAATTGACAGCTCCGGCGAATTGGCGGAGATTACGTTTTGCGTAACCATATTACGAATAACAAAGGAGCGCACCGTGTGAGGGTTCTTGGGTTGCAGTTGCTTCTCGGCGATTTTCTCGCCCGCAGCGTACGAGGAATATCCTGCGCGCCGCCGGCCCGGTAGTGGAAACAGCACATTTGCCTGCTCCCTACTGACCAACCGGATACCGCCATGACTGACCTCTACGACAACCCCATGGGCCTGATGGGCTTCGAATTCATCGAGTTTGCCTCGCCCACGCCGGGCATTCTCGAGCCTGTGTTCGAAATGATGGGCTTCACCAAGGTTGCCCATCACCGCTCCAAGCAAGTAGTGCTGTACCGCCAAGGTGGCATCAACCTGGTGCTCAACAACGAGCCGGGCAGCCTTGCGGCTTACTTTGCGGCGGAGCATGGGCCTTCCGTGTGCGGCATGGCTTTCAGGGTGAGGAACTCCCACCAGGCCTACAAGCGGGCCCTGGAACTCGGCGCGCAGCCGGTTGAAATTCCCACCGGGCCCATGGAATTGCGCCTGCCCGCCATCAAGGGTATCGGGGGCGCGCCGTTGTACCTGATCGACCGCTTTGGCGATGGCACCTCTATCTACGACATCGACTTCGAGTTCATCGAAGGGGTCGACCGCCACCCGGAAGGCGCCGGCCTGAAGCTGATCGACCACCTTACCCACAACGTGTACCGGGGCCGCATGGCCTATTGGGCGAACTTCTACGAAACCCTGTTCAATTTCCGCGAGCTTCGTTATTTCGATATCAAGGGCGAGTACACCGGCCTGACCTCCAAGGCCATGTCGGCACCCGATGGCATGATCCGCATTCCCTTGAACGAAGAGTCCTCCAAGGGCGCGGGGCAGATCGAAGAATTCCTGATGCAGTTCAACGGCGAGGGCATCCAGCACGTGGCCTTTATCACCGACGACCTGATCCAGACCTGGGACAAGCTCAAGGCCCTGGGCATGAACTTCATGACCGCACCGCCGGCCACTTACTACGAAATGCTGCAGGGCCGCTTGCCTGACCACGGCGAGCCGGAAGACGCCCTGCAAGCCAGGGGCATTCTGCTCGACGGCACGTCCGAGGGCGGCAACCGGCGGCTGCTGTTGCAGATATTCTCGGCAACCTTGCTGGGCCCGGTGTTCTTCGAGTTCATCCAGCGCAAGGGTGACGACGGGTTCGGCGAGGGCAACTTCAAGGCGCTGTTCGAATCCATCGAGCGCGACCAGGTGCGCCGAGGGGTGCTGTCCACGTCTTGAGTGGCGGTGCCTCCGCCAGCCACATGGAGTTCATTGTCTTCCCTGAGTCGGCCTAAAGACTGACCACCAAGTCGCCCGCAGCCAACTGGGATCACCGATCAGAGCAGCGGTTTCAAAAGTAAGCACGTTACGCAGGCTCTAAGCGGTCAGGCCCCTCCTATGCCCTGCCAACGGCCCTCGCGAGGAGGTTAGGCTTGGGTTGGGAAGTATTTGCGTAGCGATCTGCAGTGCGCGGCATGAAAGCGAATATAGCTTTCCATGTCCCCATGCCTTATGCTGACTTCATGTCATATTTGACGCGAAGAAGGTCTAAGGTCATGATTTATTCGTTTGGTGCTCGTAATTATTTTTCATTTAAAGACGGTTTCACGGTTTCTTTTGAGCTCAATTCAAAAGTACCCAAATCTGTAACTTTCTCACGAAAGGTAACGACAGTCTTGGGTATAAAAGGTGGAAATGCTTCTGGCAAGTCAAATATATTAAAAGCATTAAGATTTATTTCTGGCTTTGTAACGGATTCTTTTACTGAAGATGAGGGTGATGAGATCCGTATTAAAAGTTTCTTTAAAAGTCCGGAGTCGTCTGAGTTTTATATAGATTTCTCAAGCGCGGGTATCCGATATATGTACGAGCTTACTGCCTCTGAACAAGGAGTGGTAAGAGAGGCTATATATAAAAAAGTAGCTAGAAAAACACTAATTCTGGAAAGAAGGGGGAATTCTATAAAATATAGGACCGCTGAGCTTTCCCCACTTGATCTGATTATATTAAAGAATAATTCGTCGATTGTGGATACAGCAAGGCATTATCAAATAAAGGATCTGGGCGATGACTTAAAGAATGTATGGAATTTTCTGTGTAAGGTTAGAGGTAATACCGGCGCGCTCGGTATGATCGATGATAAGGAGATATATGATCATGCGGCTGCGGCGAAATTCTATTTTAATAACCCAGATGCGTTGGAATTCACAAAAAATATCATAAAAAATGCCGATTTGGGTATCAATGACATTGTTATACATGAGTCCATTGTTGAGTCGGGGGAAAAAAGATATTTTCCGATATTTCACCATGAGCACAATGTGGGCGACGGTGTAGAGTCTAATTGGCTAACCTATTGGCACGAGTCTGACGGCACCACGGCCCTATTTCGCAGGCTTTATCAATACTATATAGCGCTAAAGGTGGGTGGTACCCTGGTGCTGGATGAACTTGATACAAACTATCACCCAGCTCTTCTTCCCTACTTGCTGAATATTTTTATAGAGCAATCTACAAATCCATTAGATGCACAGATAATTTTCACCTCTCATAACCTCGAGATTATGGACTATTTGGGGAAATATAGAACCTATTTAGTCGCCAAGGAAAACGGTGAAAGCTTTTGCTATCGACTCGACGAAATTCCAGGTGATATTATAAGGAATGATCGACCTATTTCAGGGCTTTATAGAGAAGGTAAGTTGGGGGGCGTGCCTAGGATATGAAAAAGTTTGAGAAGAATTCTAAGAAAGCAAAATTTCTTGATAGCTTCCCTGTTAACAGTATTGAGAATTCTGATATAGAAAAAAGATTTAAATTTAACTTTTCATTTTTTGATGATACGCAGGAATACGGCAGTTCTTTTTCTTCGCTACATCCGGGAGCTCTAGCAGAAATGCTGGAGAAAATGAAAGATTTTACGAGGCAGGACTTGGGGTACTGGCGTAACCGCCGCTGTGGTGCTGGCGGTCTTAAGGTGCTGGCAGATTACGGCGCCTTCCCATTAAGAAGTAACTTTATCCATCCGAAGTTTGTCCCGCATGACGTGAACTGGTGTAGATTCAGATTAGATAATTCTGCCAGGTTTATAGGGTTTACGATTCCTGGAGGTCACCCAGAGAAGCAATTGCTAGGGTCTGTTCCCTATGATCGAAACGCGTTTTATCTTGTATTTATTGACCTAAATCACAATTTTTACCTGCTCGAAGAAAGGTAGAGCACTGCAAATTGCGGAGCGCCGTGCTTTGCGCCATTAATCGTCGGCAAAGCATAGATTCCGTTGCGGTGAAATAAGACGTAGGGGCTAAGTCTGGAAAATAGCGCCTCTCAGCATGTGGTGAGGTTATATCACGGAACGGCAGCGGAGACGGTTTGGAACGGCTAATAGCAGAGCTGGCCGTTCGGTGTAGGCTCGCTCCAGGCACAGCCGTTATTGCTGCGGCTATATACCATCGATTTAGTGCTTAAATCTAGTCTGGATCGCGGACCTAAAAGCTTAGGTCGAATGCTTGGAAGGGTAAGCCGACTGATCGATACCACTCACTATCATTTATCTTTGGTAATCGGAGGCTGGGTAAGCGCATGCCAGCGCCGTAGCGGGATTACTTCGAAAGTATAGCTCAGGGTAGCGGCATCGCTAGCTTAAAGCAGGTAAGTCTAAGTCATGGCTTTCCATTGAATCATCGGATATTAATACTATCTCCAACCTGCCTCTGGTATCGCTGAGTGTCGCGGCCACAAAGATGTTCTGTGTGGCTGCCGATATAAGTGGTACTTCGGCTATCGGGTCCTACGCAGGAGTTACTGTCGACTGTTGGGGCATCCGCTCTAGCTGGGAATGGATGCGAGTGATATCTTTCAGGTCCTCGGGATGGGTCAGGTCATATGCATTGTGCAAGTAACAGCTTTTGAATGAATTATTAGGCTACACGGCGGCAGCCATTGGGGCCCTCGTGCGCGGACTTGATCAGAACTGAAGGACAGTACCGGTACCGGGTAGTTTGGGTCTTTGTTTTACCTCGCAGTGCTCCATAATGAGCGGTGTTTGTGGTGTACGCTGTAGTCGCCATAACACTTGGGCCCGGTCTCTGTGCAGTTGCCACGGCAAGAATCTGGTCTAAAGTTTCAGGGCCCGTGTTGCGTTCTTCACTGCCTTTTCCATTCACCTTGAGCGCGCCGCGGCAGGGAGAACAGGACAATGGCCAGCGAATTCAACGTGAAGGATTACGGCGCCAAGGGCGACGGTGTAACAGACGACACTCAGGCAATCCAAGCCGCCATCGACGCAGCAGCGGCGGCGGGCGGCGGGCAGGTGACCATAGGCGCCGGCACCTTTCGGCTCAGCCCTGGCGAGGACGCAGATGGCGGGTGCCTGTTGGTCAAGGCCGGTGTGTCCCTTCAAGGCCTCAGCACTGAGGCCACTATCCTCAAGCTGGCCAGCGGTGTCACGTCAGCCGCCGGCATTCTGCGGGCCGAAGGCACCGGGGTACAACTCAAGCACTTGAGTATCGACGGCACCAGTACCGTGGCGGATATCGGGCCTGTGGACGGTGTAGCCGTCAGTCAGGCAAGCGGGCTGGTGATCGACGATGTGGACGTGCACAACGTCAGCGGCAACGGTTTCGACCTTCGCAGCCTTGGCAGTACGGTGACCCTGCGAAACAGCACCGCCCACGACAATGGCAAGGACGGTGTGATCGCCGACGGCTTGCGCAACAGCGTGTTCGAACACAACACGTCCTACGCCAACGTGGGCGATGGCTATCAACTGGGCGGTACCCTGCGCATGCTCGACAGCGATGGCTACGGCAATGCAGGTGATGGGGTGCGCCTGGTGGAAGGCACCGCATCGAACACCACGAGGGATGACCAGGTGGGCAACATTGTGGTGAGTGGCGGGCATTTCACCGAGAACCGTGAAACGGGCATTCATATCGAGAATGTCGCGGGCTACCGAGTAACCGGTGTAGAAGCCACGCTGAATTTATCGTACGGCATACACAGTGATGCCAGCCGGCTGGGCGAGATCACGTTCAACAACATCCATGAGAATAACCAGCGGATCGAAGGCGCGGAAATACTGCTGACCGGCGTCGTTTATGTGCCCTCACTGAGCGCCCAGTTCATCGACGTCCACGGCAACGTCGTCAGCGGGGGCTATTGGCCCAATTCCACGTACGGCATCGCTGAAGCGAGTGGGCTGGGCGGAAACAATCGAATCACCGACAACGTGATCAGCCAGGTCGACTACGCCACACGGCAAGGTACCCTCAGCAGTGTCATCCGCGACAACCAGATGTTCATTCACCAGTTCGGCACGGCAGCGGCCGACACCCTGTCCGGCTCCCTGGCGCGAGAGCTGTTAGTGGGCGGCGCGGGCGACGACCGCATCGATGGCGGTGAGAATAACGATATTCTCGTGGGCGGGGCCGGCCGTGACCGCTTGCATGGCGGTTGGGACGACTGGACCGGCGGGGATACGTTCCTCTACACCGCCATGACGGACAGCTACCGCGCCGGTGATGTCTCCCATGCCGACGTGATTGACGACTTCGATTCCGAAGACCAGCTCGACCTCACCCAGCTCGGCTTCACTGGCCTGGGGGATGGCCACGGCAGCACCCTAAAGCTCGTCGAACACAGGGGCAGCGGCCTGATCTACCTCCAAAGCTTCGATGCTGACGCCAACGGCAACCGTTTCGAACTGATATTGAAAGGCGAATGGACGCCCAACCTGCAACCGAGCAACTTCCGCGCCCTGGTGCAAGGCGACACTGCGGCGAATACCTTGAACGGCGGCACCTCGGGCGAAACCTTGATCGGGGCCAATGGGGCGGATGTGATCTCGGGTGGAAGGGGGGAAGACCGCTTGATCGGAGGCGAGGGGGCCGATCGGCTGAGCGGGGGCGCTGACAGCGACACCTTCGTATACACCTCGCTCAAGGA
This sequence comes from Pseudomonas sp. 3MAES_34.3B, assembly GCF_058145875.1. Taxonomy (NCBI): domain Bacteria; kingdom Pseudomonadati; phylum Pseudomonadota; class Gammaproteobacteria; order Pseudomonadales; family Pseudomonadaceae; genus Pseudomonas; species Pseudomonas sp. 3MAES_34.3B. The sequence goes on from NZ_CM176960.1 coordinate 2,220,386, forward strand.
CAGCTGGCGTGCAGACGACGACGTATTGTTGCACCGGGACACCGTGATGGATTTCGACCTGGAGGGCAACGACAGCATCGACGTGAGTGCGCTGGGGTTCACCGGCCTGGGTAATGGTTACAACCACACGCTGCTGCTGGAGTGGGTTGCCGCCCGGGGTGAAGGGGTGCTGAAGTCACTGGAAACCGATGCCTTGGGTCGGCATTTCGAAGTGGCGTTCTTCCCTATCAACATGACCGCGCTGCAATCGGACACCGCGATCATCTTCGCCCACCCCGAGGGCTACAACAGCCAGCCCTTGCCAGCAGGGGCCTGGGGCGTGCCTGAAACCGAGACACCGTTGACACTGCTGGGCGAGGCTGCCCCGCAGGTAGAGGCAGCGGCTTGACCTCGCGGGCATTCAGATGACGTGTGCCGAATGCAATTCCGTCAAGGCTTGCGCCTTGAGTTCGGCGAGCAGGGGGTGGCGCCGGTCGCGCGGCTGCGGCAAGGGCACCTCGAGGGATTGCCGGACAGTACTGGGGCGGTTGCCCATGATCAACACGCGGTCGCTGAGGTACAGCGCTTCGTCGATGTCATGGGTAACCAGCAGCAACGCGATGTTGTGCCGTTGCGCCAACTGCAACAGCAGATCCTGAAGTTTCATCCGGGTGAAGGCATCGACCGCGCTGAAGGGTTCGTCCAGCAGCAACACCCCCGGCCGGGAGTACAGCCCACGCGCGATGGCGACGCGCTGGGCCATCCCTCCAGACAATGCCTTGGGCAATGCCGTGCCGAAGCCCTCAAGGCCGACTTCCTTAAGCAACTGGTTAACCCAGGCCCGATCGAAATGCGCATCGTCGTGGAAGCCGATGTTGCGTTCCACGCTCAGCCACGGCATCAGGCGAGGTTCCTGGAACACAAAGGCGGTGTGTTCGGTGCTTTGCCGAAGCTCGCCCGTGTAATCGCGCTCCAGCCCCGCGATGATCCGCAACAGTGTGCTTTTGCCGCACCCGCTGGGGCCCAGCAGGCTGACGATTTCGCCGCGGTGCAACGTCACCCTTGTGTTGTTCAGTACCAGCGCCTGGCCGAAGGCTTTTCGGCGCACGTGAACATTCAGCAGTACCTCACTCATGGGGTGCCTCCCTGCCCGGTGTAGGTGTCCCGCCAACGCAACCAGCGGCGCTCGACGCTGGCGAATACGCCGTCGCTGATCTTGCCGAGCACGGCAAGGGTAATGATCGCCGCCAGCACGATGTCTGGCCGTGACGTTTCGCGACCATCGCTGAGCAGGTAACCCAGCCCTTTGGTAGCCGCGATCAGCTCGGCGGCGACCACGAACATCCACGCCATGCTGAGCCCGCTTCGCAGGCCGGTGAACAAACCCGGCATGGCGGCTGGCAACAGGATCCGCCACACCAGCCGGCGCCGGCCGAACCCATACATCTGGCCGACTTCCACCAACCGCCGATCAATGTTGCGTATGGCTGCCACGCCATTTACGTACACCGGGAAGAACGCCCCGATGGCGATCAGAATGATCTTGGAGCTTTCGTCGATACCCAGCCATAACAGCAGCAATGGTACCCAGGCCAGGCTAGGTATGGCGCGCAAGCCAGCGAACGTGGGCTCAAGGTAAGCCTCGGCCTCGCGGCTCAGGCCCACCCAGGCCGCGAACACCAACGCCAGTGATGCGCCGATGAAGAAGCCGATCAGGACCCGCAAAAGGCTGGCGCCGATGTGCTTGCCCAGCGGGCCCTGGGCAAGGTCCAGCAGCGTAACGGCGACGTCGCTGGGCGCGGGCATCTGGTAGGCCGGTACCCAGCCCAGCCTTACCACCGCTTCCAGCACCGCAATGATCGCCACCGGCAGCACACAGCCCTTGAGCGGCGTGCGCCAACGCGAGCGGCCCGGCCCCTGGGATCGCGCCTGTGCGTTGCCCAGGCTTTTACTCGGCACAGCCATGGGCTTAGTTTTTCCCGATGACGGTGGCACTGAAGTGAGGATCGAACAGCTGATCCACCACCGCGTTCACGTCGGTACCCTTACGCACCAGCCCCTCGGCCAGCAGGATCGGCGCGGCGGCTTTCAAGGCGGCGATATGCTCAGGCCCGGGTTGGGCGTTGCTGAAGTCGGTGCGAGAAATCTGCAGCTTGGCCACCTCCAGCGGCAAGCCGGATTCCTGCGCCAAGAGTGCCGCCAGCTCATCGGGGTGCTGGCTGGCCCAGGCGCGGGCTTTCTCGTAGGCCTGCAGCACGGTCTCGATGGTGTGGGGCTGGGCATTGGCATAGGCTTCGGTCACGCTGATCACCCCATAGCTGTTGAAATCCACGTTGCGATACAGCAAGCGCGAGCCGGCCTGAAGCTGGCTTGCGGCAAGCAGAGGGTCCAACCCCGCCCAGGCGTCCACTTCACCTTTTTCCAGGGCCACGCGGCCATCGGGATGTTGCAGGTGCACCAGTTCCACGTCGTCTTTGCTCAGGCCGGCTTGCTGCAGGGCACGGAGGGTGAACAGGTAGGGGTCGGTGCCTTTGGTGGCGGCGATTTTCTTCCCTTTCAGGTCGGCCACTGTCTTGATGGGGGAATCCTTGCGCACGGCGAGGGCGGTCCACTCCGGCCGGCTGGCGATATAAACGGTTTTCAAGGGGCTACCGTTGGCGCGGCTCAACACCGCGGCAAGGCCTGCGGTGGAGGCGAAGTCGATGCTGCCGCTGTTGATGTATTCCAGCGAACGGTTACTGCCCTGGCTCAACACCCAGCTCACTTTAGTGCCAGGCAGCGCTTGTTCCAGCCAACCGAAATGCTTGAGCACCAGGCTGGTAGGCGAGTAATAGGCATAGTCCAGGTGTACCTCGGCCGGTGGCGTATCGGCCGCCTGGGCGATGCCGGCCCAACTTGCCGATAGGGCAGCGGCCGCGAGCAGGGGCAGGGCCCACCGAAACAAGGGGTGTCTCAACAAGGGTGTAAGCATCGGGGGCGTCCTGGCAGGGCTGGCTTGAGAGCTGAAGGCAGAGCGCGTTAGGTGGCGCATATGCCTGGATGGTGCTAACCCTAAATGATCTAAGTGGTGCCAAATAAATAACATTTCGGTATTTGGCTAGATCATTTTCACTTGTTGAATCCCCGGTATTTGCTGGCCTGCAATCTCCCTCAGCGCCTCTGTCTGAGGCCTGCTGATCGTTTATCATCAGCACGCCCTTTATTCCCTGGAATCCACATGAGCGCTGCGCCCGGCACCTCCACCACCAGCCGCCTTACCAACTACAAAACCTTGGCCGACAGCATGGCCCAGTTGCTGTTTCCCCACGCCGAAGTGGTGCTGCATGACCTGGCCACGCAAACGGTGGTGCACATCGCCAACAACCTGTCCCGGCGCAAGTTGGGGGACGATTCGGCGCTTGAAGAGCTCTCAGGCGATGTGAACACCCAGCGCAGCTTCGGCCCCTACGAAAAACTCAACTGGGATGGGCGGCGTATCCGTTCGATCACCAGCGTGCTGCATAACGAGGGGGGAAGGCCGGAGTTCGCGCTGTGTATCAACCTGGACTATTCCGTGCTCGAACAGGCGCGCGACGCCTTGAACCTGTTCTTCCAGGCCAGCCGGATGGTGGCGCAGCCCCAGGCCTTGTTCCGGGATGACTGGCAAGAGCGCATCAATACCTTCCTGCACGGCTGGCTGCAGGAACGGCACCTGGCGATCAGTGGGTTGAGCCGCGATCAGAAGCGCGAGCTGGTCGAAGCGTTGTATCGGGAAGGCGCGTTCGACGGCCGCAGCGCCCATGACTACGTGGCCAACGTGCTGAACATGGGACGGGCTACCGTTTATAAATACGTGAAGGCGTGCCGGGCCGTTTGAGGGCCCGCCCGGTTACAGCCCAGCGCAGGCCTGGAACGCACAGCGTGCTATTACTGCGTCCTGAACCGCCACGCCCGTCAAGTCCGCCAGGGTAATCTGCCCATTATCGCGGCGCCCCTCAGCGTTGCCGGCCAGCAGATGGCCCAGCTCCACAAGCCGCGCTGCCGGCAGTAGCCCAGCCTTGATCGCATGGGACAGTTCGCCGAATGCACTGCACTGCACAATCGAGTCAGCCACCACCACATCAGCAGCGGCCACCAGCTCAGGTTCCAGTTCCTGTTTGCCGTTGGCATCCGCGCCCACTGCGGTGATGTGCGTACCGGGGCGTACCCATTCGCGCCTGAGCAACGCCTCCCGTGAAGGCGTGGTAGTCACGATCAGGTTGGCGGCACGGGCAACCTGCTCGGCGCTCAGCGTGGTGGTGACGGTGAAGCCCAGCCCTTGCGCGAATTGCCGATAGTCCGCCAGCGCTTGGGCCGTGCGCCCCCATACCGTGACCTGGCGGCAGGGTGTGACAGGCATCAGGTGCTCCAATTGCAGGCGGGCCTGGCTACCAGTGCCGAGGATGCCGATCCCTTGCACCAAAGACGGTGCCAACGCGCGGGCGGCGAGCTGGCCGGCAAGGGCGGTACGCAATGAAGTGAGCCAGCCTTCATCCTGCAGCAGGGCCAACGGCTGGCCGGTGTTGGCGCACAACACCATCATCAGCCCGCTGTTGCTGGGCAAGCCCTTGGCCGGGTTGGAATAGAAGCCGGTAGAGACTTTCACCGTAAACGTATCGCAGCCTTCGACCCAAGCGGACTTCACACAGCAATCGCCGTTGGCCTGTTCAAACGCGAAATGCTGGACCGGGGGCACTTTCACGTTGCCTTGGGAGTACGCGATAAACCCTTCACGCAAGGCCTGCGCAGAAAGCTCGACAGTGATCGAAGCGGCTATCTGCTGCTGGGAAAACACTTTCATTGGATGGCCTCCATGAATTTCTCCAGCAGTATGTTGCGGCCGCAAATCACTACCGCCACGTGCTTGCCCTGATAGTCGGCTGCCAGCTTCAGGGCGCCCGCCAGCGCCACGCCGGCCGCGCCTTCGATCATCCAGCGCTCGAACCGCGCAACGGCTTTCATCGCTGCGCGGATTTCGTCTTCGCTCACTAATACCGTGCGGTCGATCACGCGCTGACACAGGGGGAACGTGATGCTGCCCGGCTCGATACCGCCGGCCGTGCCGTCGGAGAGGGTGTCCGCTTCTTCCATTTCTATGATGTGCCCCGCCGCCAGCGAGCGCTCCAGCGTCGGCGCATTGGCCGGCCAGCAGCCGATGACGTGCGCGTTTGGCTTGAGCTGCTTGATGGCCGTACCAATCCCGGAGACCATTCCACCGCCACCTACCGCTACGAACACAGCATCCACCTGCGGCAACTGCTCGGCGATTTCCATACCGATGGTGCCTTGGCCAGCGATAACCTGGGCATCGTTGTACGGCGAAACGAACAGCTTGCCCTGCCGGCGTGCCTCGGCGGCCGCCTCCAGCTCAACGGCCAGCGGATCGGTGTCTAGGGTAATAACCTCGGCACCCAGGGCGCGGATGGCATCGAGCTTCAGCGCCGAGGCTGTGGTGGTGGCGTACACCGTGACCGGAACGCCCGCTTCATGGCCGGCCAGCGCCACCCCAAGCCCGTGATTGCCCGAGGAAGCAGTGATGACGCCGCTGTGACGTTGGGCCTCGGTGAGCAAACGGACCTTGTTGCTCGCGCCACGAAACTTGAACGAGCCCGTGCGCTGCAGGTGCTCACACTTGAGGTGCACCTGGCAGCCAGTGAGCGCGGACAGCTGTGAGCTGTAGGTGAGAGGCGTTTCAAGCACTGTAGGGCGAAGGGCTTGGTGCGCTTTTTGGATAGCATCGAAAAGGGCGGGTTGGGGCTGATTGTCGGGCATTGGGGGCCTGGTTCGAGAGGTTTGGCGAAAGGGTTCGCCGGCTGCGCCGGCTCCCACACTATGGTTGTGGAATATAAGTCCACACAAGATAAAAAGTCTACACATAAGCAAATTGCTATCCAATTCGATGATTCAGCCAATCCACACAATCGATACCGTTCATCGGCCTTCGCTGTGATAACGTGCGCCCGCTTCGTAACAGGGCGTGACTCCGCTCTGCATCGAGCCTTCTATAAGCAGCGATGGCCCGCTGCCGCCTGCACTGAATAACCTGTCTTGACCGTCCGATGGAATGTCGGATGCCGTCGCAGTTGATGGAATCCTCGTTTTGCTTACCTCGATTATTGCTTTCAGACGGCCCCTGCGCCGCCTCGCCTGTATTGCGCTTGGCTGCGCGGGGGCGATAGCGCCCTGGGCTGCCCCCCACGCCGAGGGCTGGCAAAGCCGGGCCACCATGACCGGCGACTGGGGCGGTGAACGTTCCAGGCTGGTGGATGAAGGCATCCGGTTTACCGGCGACTACAGTGGAGAAACGGTCTACAACGCCCACGGTGGCAAGCAGCGGGGCACGCGGTATTCGCAGAACGTGAAGCTCGGTGTTCGCTTTGAGCTGGACAAGCTGCTGGGCCTGGAGCACGGCGGGAAGGTCCAGGTAACCATTAATGACCGGCGTGGCAACAGCGGCTCAGACGACCTGATCGGCAACCGGCTGCCCGTGCAGGAGAACTACGGTGGCTTGTACACGCGCCTCACTGAGCTGAGCTACGAAAACACGCTGTTTACGCCGGACCTGGACGTGAAGCTTGGCTTCATGGCGATGGGCAACGATATCGGCGGGCTGAGCACTGGCATTCTCTGCAACTTCATGAACGCGGGCTTCTGCGGCCATGCGCTGTCCATGTCGGGCGGCAGTGGCTGGAGCAACTACCCCAACGGCCATCTCGGCGCTATCGCCCGTTACCGGTTCAACCCCGAATTCGCGCTTCAGGTCGCGGCGTTCAAGGTTGATGCCGCAAGCAATGGCGATTCGAGCCGCGCCTGGCATGTGACCCCCAAGGACAGCACCGGCAATGTGTTGCCCGTGGAGTTGATCTATACGCCGCACGGAGCACTGCCGGGCGAGTACCGGCTGGGTTACTACTACGACACTTCCGACGCCCCCCGCATCGGCAGCGACAACACCATCGCCGGCCGCGATGGCGCCTATTTCCTCATGGACCAGGCCGTGTGGGCTTCGGCTGCCGACCCGGCCCGCAACCTTCATATCTTTGGCCAGATTGCCGATGCCAGCGCCGCCGCATCGCCGTTCCGACGCTGGTACTCCGCTGGTTTGGCGCTGAAGAAGCCGTTTGACAGCCGCCCGAACGATACCTTCGCCGTGGGCTATGGCCGTGCCGTGTTCAATTCCCGCAGCCGCGACGTGCAAGAACAGGCCGCGATTGCCAATGGGCAGGATTTTCCCGACCTGAGCAGCGGGGAAGGGCTGGTCGAGATGACCTATGGCGCTCAACTCTCGCCTTGGCTGCTGGTGCGCCCTTCGCTTCAATACATCATCGAGCCGGGGGCCTTCTATGGCACCGAAACGGCCAATGCGCTGGTGTTCGGCGTACAGGTAAAAGCAGCTTTATGAGTTCTGAACGCAGTGAACACTGCGTATGTCCACAATCTACCTACCTTCATTGGTATTTGCCTCCACAGGCTCAAGCGTTAGAAGGAGCACACAATGTCTAACCCCCAACACACGGCGGCCGGCGGTCGCTGGCTTGTCTGGATAGCCGCCCTCGGCACACTCGTGTTCGGCCTGTTGTTTACGGCGGGGGGCGGTTACCTCGCCTCGCTGGGCGGCAGCTGGTACTTCCTGCTCGCGGGCATCGGCATGATTGTGTCCGCCATTCTGCTGTTCAAGCGTCGCCTGTGGGGCGCCTGGCTGTTTGCGGTCGTGATGGTGCTGTCTATCGTGTGGGCAGTGGTGGACGCGGGGCTGAACTTCTGGCCCCTGGTTTCGCGGCTGTTCGCGCTGGGCGTGCTCAGCCTGGTGGTAGCGCTGGTTTACCCTTCGCTGCGCAAATCCAATGGGTTGGTTGGCGGGCGCCTGGGTTATGGCCTCAGCGCCGTGCTGGCCATCGCACTGGCGGCGGGCTTCTGGGGCATGTTCCTGCCGCACAACCCGGTATCGCCCAGCGGTGACGGCCCGGGCCTGACCAAGGTTGACCCGGCCAAGGCGCAGAAAAACTGGGACAACTACGGTAACGATGCAGGCGGTAGCCGCTTCGCTGCGCTGGACCAGATCAACCGCGATAACGTATCCAAGCTGATCCCGGCCTGGACCTACCACACCGGTGACGTGGCCATCAGCGACGGCAACGGCGCGGAAGATCAGCTCACCCCTCTGCAGGTGGGCGACAAGGTGTTTATCTGCACCCCGCACAACAACGTGATTGCGCTGGATGCCGATACCGGCAAGGAACTGTGGAAGCGGCAGATCAATGCCAAATCCGCCGTGTGGCAGCGTTGCCGCGGGCTGGCCTATTTCGATGCCACCGCCGCCGTGGCCAAGCCTGCCGATTCCAGCACGCCAGCTACCCCGGTCTCGATCCCGGCGGGCGCCAACTGCCAGCGCCGCCTGTTCACCAACACCATCGATGCGCGGCTGATCGCTGTGGATGCCGACACCGGTGAGTTCTGCCAGGGCTTTGGTGACAACGGGCAGGTAGACCTCAAGGCCGGCCTGGGTAGCGTACCGGACTCCTACTACCAACTGTCTTCGCCGCCACTGATGGCCGGCACCACCGTAGTGGTGGGTGGCCGCGTGGCTGACAACGTACAGGCTGATATGCCTGGCGGTGTGATCCGTGGTTTTGACGTGGTCACCGGCGCCATGCGCTGGGCCTTCGACCCGGGCAACCCGCAAGACAAACAAGCGCCGGCCAACGACAGCACCTACGTGCGCAGTACGCCCAACAGCTGGGCGCCGATGTCGTACGACCCGGCCACCAACACCGTGTTCCTGCCGATGGGCAGCCCGTCCACCGACATCTATGGTGTGAAGCGGACCGAGCTCAACCACAAGTACGGTGCGTCGGTGCTGGCGCTGAACGCTACGACCGGCGACGAGAAGTGGGTGTTCCAGACCGTGCATAACGACCTCTGGGACTTCGACCTGCCGATGCAGCCGACCCTGACCGACTTCCCTCAGGCCGACGGCAGCACGGTGCCCGCTGTGGTGATCGGTACCAAGGCAGGGCAGATCTATGTGCTGGACCGCGCCACTGGCAAGCCGCTGACCGACGTGCAGGAAGTGCCGGTCAAGGCTGCGGACATTCCGAACGAACCTTATTCGCTTACCCAGCCGCGTTCGGTTGGCATGCCGCAGATCGGTGCGCAGCACTTGACCGAGTCGGACATGTGGGGCGCCACCCCGTTCGACCAGATGTTGTGCCGTATCTCGTTCAAGAAAATGCGTTATGACGGCCTGTACACGGCACCGGGCACTGATGTGTCCCTGAGCTTCCCGGGTTCGCTGGGCGGCATGAACTGGGGCGGCGTTTCTACCGACCCGGTGCACGGCTTCATCTTTGTCAACGACATGCGCCTGGGCCTGTGGATTCAGATGGTGCCCGCCGAGCGTGAGGCCCGGGCCTCGTCCGGTGGCGAAGCGATCAACACCGGCATGGGCGCGGTACCACTCAAAGGCACGCCTTACGCCGTGAACAAGAACCGCTTCCTGTCCCTGGCCGGCATTCCATGCCAGGCGCCGCCGTTTGGCACGCTCAGCGCGGTGGACCTGAAAACTCGCAAGATCGCCTGGCAGGTGCCGGTAGGTACCGTTCAGGACACCGGCCCGCTGGGCATCAAGATGGGGCTGCCGTTGCCCATCGGCATGCCTACCCTGGGCGGTACCTTGTCCACCCAGGGTGGCCTGGTGTTTATCGCCGGTACCCAGGATTACTACCTGCGTGCGTTCAACTCGGCTACCGGGGAAGAAGCCTGGAAAGCCCGCCTGCCCGTAGGTAGCCAGGGCGGCCCGATGACCTTTGTGTCGCCGAAGACCGGCAAGCAGTACGTGGTGATCACCGCAGGCGGGGCGCGGCAATCGCCTGACCGTGGCGATTATGTGATTGCCTACGCGCTGCCGGAGAAGAACTGACCACAGCGGATGTGCCGCTGGTCCAGCGGGAGGCACTAGTGGCCTCCCGCTGCGCTCTCAATCTTGAGCGCGGATCTTCTGCGCTGTGCACAGGAGAGTGATCATGGTTAATGACGACAATGGCACAGCAAGCCCGTATCCGGGGCCCGCAGGTGCAGACAGCGACGACGAGCTGCTCGATGAAGAGGGCGGGTCGTCGGATGTCGAGCAGAGCGATGGCAACGAAGCGCCGGTGGCTCCACCGGTGGACGATGATGAAGAGCCATCGCCGGGCAATGCCGTCTGAGTACGCTTGATAGCCTCGGCCTCGCTTGTTGCGGGGCCGAGCCGCTTTACCTTCCATCCATCCGCGCCTTCCCCGTCTCAACTTTCCCCTGCCTCTGCCGCTAACCGTGCATACCCGGCGTGCTTCGCCGCTTGAGCCACGGAACCTCTCATGAACCTGCGATCCCTGAAAATCGCCAAGCGCAGCGTTGTCTGCTTTGGCCTCATTGCCTTCGTATTGGCCGCCCTCGGCCTGTTCGGCCTGTATCAGATGGCGGGCATTCGCGCACAAGCCAAACTGGTTTCGGAGGAGAACGTTCCTGGCATCATTACCAGCGACGCCATCGCGCTGCAGTTGGCGCGAGTGCGTATTCAGGTGCTGCGCATCGTTGCCGTTCCTGCCACGGCGGGCGAAACCCTGCAAGGGCTGCACAAGATCGGCAGCACCCTCGATGAGCTGTTCAAGGCCTACCGGCCAATGATCGGCAGCCAGATCGAGCAGTCCAGCTACGACCAATTGCTCACGCTATACACCGCCTACATGCAGCAGGCTGACCATGTGGCTGCCTTGGTGAGTGCCGGTGATGTCGACGCTGCGCGTGACTATTTCACTCACACCATGACAGACGCCGGCACCCGGATGAACGACCTGTCTGCGGCGCTTCAACAGGAAAACATCGACGAGTCCCGCGAGCACAACCACACCGGCGACGCCTTGTACGGTGAGTCCCGCTCGGTGACCCTGGCGGCTATCGTACTGGCGCTGGCGTTGACGGTTCTGCTGTCGTGGCGCCTCACCCGCAGCCTGATCCGGCCGATCGAAAGCGCTGTTGCAGCCGCGCAGACCATCGCCGCCGGCGACCTGACCGCGCGGCTCGACACCCGTGGCACCGACGAAGCGGCATTGCTGCTTCAGGCCATGGCGTCGATGCAGGGTACGCTGAGGGACACGTTGGAGCGGATCATGTTGTCGGCCCAGCAACTGGCCTCGTCCACGGAGGAGATGAGCGCAGTGATGAGCGAAAGCGCGACCGGGCTGGCCCAGCAGAACGATGAAATCGAGATGGCCGCCACCGCCGTGACCGAGATGAGCCAGGCGGTGGACGAAGTTGCCTCCAACGCTACCTCTGCCTCGTCGCAAACCCGAACGGCGAGCGAAACGGCGCGCCGCGGCCAGGGCCAGTTGGGCGATACCCTCTCGGCCATTGGTTCGCTTACCGACAACGTACTGGGCGCGTCCGAACACGCCCGTAACCTGGCCGAGCAGGCCCACGGCATCACCAAGGTGCTGGACGTGATCCGCGCCGTGGCCGAGCAAACCAACCTGCTGGCGCTCAACGCCGCCATTGAGGCTGCCCGCGCGGGCGAAGCGGGGCGTGGGTTTGCGGTGGTGGCCGATGAAGTGCGCTCGTTGGCCAGCCGTACGGGCGAGTCCACCCGGGAAATCGAGTCGATGATCTCCAGCATCCGTGCCGGCACCACCCAGACGGTCGATGCCTTGTTGACCAGTGCCGACCAGGCCCGGGTTACCCAGGAGCAGGCCCATGCGGCCAAGGATGCCTTGAGCAGTATTTCTGTTGCCGTGTCGGCGATCGACGAACGCAACGTGGTGATCGCCAGTGCCGCCGAGGAACAGGCTCAAGTGGCCAGAGAGGTTGACCGTAACCTGGTGCGTATCCGTGACCTGTCGATCAGAACCTCGGCGGGCGCCGAGCAAACCCATGCGGCCAGCCAGGAGCTGTCCCGGTTGGCCTCCGACCTCAGTGGGTTGGCACAGCGGTTCAAGGTTTAAAACACATTCACTTCAAAGGGCGCCATCTGCGCCCGGAAGCGCTCACCGGCGAAGGTTTTTGTGATGGTTTGTTGCTGCGCTTGTTGCCATAGCTCAAGCGCCGCCTGCCTCGCCAGCTCCGAACGTTCCATGGTCGGCTGCACGGTGCGCATGGCGGCATAGGTGGCGCACAGCATCACGGTGAGGTGTGCGGGGTCCTTGGTGTCCGCCGCGAACCGGGCATTGGCCAGCTTTCCCGATTTGGCGATATCGAACGTCATGTCGATTTCGGCGCCGTCACGCTCCAGTTTCTGCTTGATCACCGCACCGTTCTTGAAGGTTCGCGGCTTCTGGAAGGTGACGGTTCGGCAGTCCTGCTCTTCGGGCAGGTGCTGCTTGATCCCGGCCAACAGTGCCGGGGCCGTGAGCTCAAGGCCCTCACCGGGCGCAGTTTTCGCCGGGGCTTTGGTGGCTGCTTGGGTAGAAAGCACGGCTAGCGAAACGAGACAGGTCAGTAGCAGGCGGGCGAGCATTCGGTAATTCCTTCAGATAAGAAAAACCCGCCGAAGCGGGTTCCAATAGCCTTGGCTGGAGCTTTATCAGGCGGCGATGGCCTCGATCCATTCTTCACCCTGCAGGGTAAAGGTTGCCGTTTCGCGGGGGATCGTCGTTTTGGGGGCCTGATACGGCCCGTATTGAATATGGCAGTACGCTGAATAGAGGCCCCGCATCGCAATGTCCGCCGGCCCGGGGACCTCTTGAGACCCTCGTTTTTCCCAATTGGCTACGGTTTGGACGTCCACGCGCAGGATTGCTGCGAGTTCTGCCTGTACCAGGTCCTGCTCCTTGCGCAAAAACCGGAACTGATGCCCAGTCATTGGGGACCCTTGCGTGACAATTTCTGCGGCAATGGCGCGGTGCAAGCCTTGGACATTCTCGATCCGAACGCCTTGGCCATAACGCGTCTGGAGAATTTCATAGCCATTCTTCAGGTAGATCCCTTCGAGGCCGCTACCTTTGTATTCCAATTGCTGTCTCGTCCATAGCGACGTTTTCAATATCGACTGCCTATGATTTTTATAGGTTCAGCCATGGTAAGCCGCTTACCCGGGAAGTCAATCAGTCACCAGGCCGACGGGCTAAAGACGGTTCGTCCTCTATTTACTTCCTGTTTACAGCCAGGCCCAGCACCATGCCCAAATCCCATACCCGCCTGACCTACCGCCAGCCAACCACCGCTGACCTTCCGCGCCTGTTCGCGATCTACAGCGACCCGCGTACCCAGGTCTTCAACCCTGCGGGCGCGTTCACTGATCCCGGCCAGGCCGAGCAGCTGCTGAGTACCTGGCTGGCGCATTGGGCCGCCAATGGCTTTGGCTGGTGGGCGGTGGCGGAGCAGGGCGCGCCGGAGGAGATTATTGGCTTTGGCGGCGTGGCCTGGCACAGCTACCTGGGCGAGCAACGGCTGAACCTGGGTTACCGCTTTGCCGTGGAGGCGTGGGGCCGGGGTTATGCCACGGAGCTGGCGCAAGCGGCGCTGCGCCATGCCCTCGGCCCTTTGGGCTTCCCGCAGGTATGGGCATTTGTGCGGCCGGATAACGCGGCCTCGATCAAGGTGCTCGAGAAGATCGGCATGCAACCGTGCGGCGTTCTCGACGACGTGCCAAGGCAGCCACCGAGCCGGCTGTTCCGCGCGCCTGCCCGGGATGAGTCAGGGACGCCGTGAGGTTGGCCGTTCAGTATCAAAAGTCGGGTATACGTTAGATCGACCAGGATTTGTCACGTATACCAAACATGGACCATGCCCTGACATCCCATTCGCGAGCTCCGCCTGCGGCTCCGCCCGTCTCCCACAAGGTCCGGCGCCCGGCGGATGTACGTACTTGAGCTGGTGGGAAGCGGCGGGGCCGACCATCCGGCGCCAGCTCGCGCATAGTGGAGGGCCCAGGCTTATGCATCGCCATGCGCCGATTCTCTTAATCACCACCATCCGCAGTTGCGCTTTATCGCCCCCCGGGCAATCCATCTGCATGCGACGCAATCAACGCCTCTACCTCGGCAACCGTGGGCGAGTAGGCGCCGGCGTGGCTGCAGGACACCGACGCACAGGCGGCGGCGAATACCAGCCGTTGCTGCAGGTCGGTGATGCCCAGCAGCCCCGAGCCCAGCCAGCCAGCCATGCTGGCATCGCCCGCGCCCACGGTATCGGCTACGGTTACCTTCAACGCGGGTTGCTCGTAGGTGCCTTCGGCAGTGTATAGCGTCAGCCCGCGTTCGCCCCGGGTAAACAGTACCTGCGCCTCGGGGTTGAGTTCGCGCAGGGCCTGCAGCGCCTGGGCTTCTTCGTAGTCGGGGTACAGGTTTTTCAGGTCTTCATCCGACAGTTTGACGGTACTCGCCAGCCTCGCCAGGGTAGGGAAGGTCTCTTCGCGGTACCGCGCCGTCATCAGGTTGCGCCAGTTCGGGTCGTAGCTGATGACTTTGCCAGCGGCTTTCGCCTGTTCGGCGGTGCGTATCAGCAAGCTGGCGAGGGGCTCACGGGCCAGGCTGATACAGCTGAAATGGCAGATTTCCACTTCATCCAACCAACCCTCGGGCAGCGCGTCGAGGCTGAAGCGCAGGTCGGCTTCACCGGCGAAGAAGTACGTGGGTGGGGCGCTGGAAGGCACGACGGCAACCAGTGGATCTGCCTTTACCCGCTGGATGAAGCGCATGTCCAGCCCGGCGGCTACCGACTGCTCGGCGATCTCTTCGCCCAATGAATCCTCACTGATGGCCCCGCCGAACCCGGTAGCGATGCCTAGCTTGCTGAGGGTACGGGCTACGTTCCAGGGCGCGCCGCCTGGGTAGCCGCGCCAGTGGCCAGGGGTGGTTTGCACGATGTCGGTAAGCGCTTCGCCGAATACCACGACACGGGGGAGGGACATGCGAGGAGTTCCTTATTGTAGGGAATGCAATGGCGAACCGGCGCTGGCCTGGCGCCGGTATTCGCTGGGGGTTTGCGCCATTTCATGGCGGAAGTGACGATTGAAATTGGACAGGTTGGCATAGCCCACGTCGAAACAGATATCGGCTACCGAACGGTCGGTTTGCATCAACAACCTGCACGCCCGTTGCACCCGTAATTTACGCATGAGGTCTACGAAGCCGTGGCCGGTCACCCGCTTGAAAAAGCGCGAGAATCCCGCTTCGCTCATGCCGACGCGCTCGGCCGCCACACTCAAGCGGATGTCCCCGGTCAACTCGGCCAGCAGGTACTCGAACGCCTGGGTGATCCGTTCGGCGCTGCGGTCATCCAGCACGGGCGAGTAGCAGGGGCTTGCCAGCGGGCGACGGTCCGCCAGTGGTGCCTTGGCCAGGGTGTCGCATAGCTGGAGAAAGCGGGTCAGGCGCTCCAGCCCTCGGGCCAGGCCTACCGCCTCGATCATCATCGCGGCCCGCACGGCGGTTTGCCCGGTAAATTCCAGGCCCCGGTGCGCACTGCTGAACAGGCCCTTCAGCTCGGCCAGTTCCGGTAAGGCGCTGGCCAGCCCCAGCAAGGCCTCGCCGTCAAACTGAAGCACTACGTCACGGCCTGGAAGGTGCTCGCCCGGTGTGAGATCACCGATCCAGTCGTGGGGCAGGTGGGGGCCAATCAGCGCCACATGGCCCGGGCTGAAAGGGCCGATGTAGTCGCCCGCCAGCAACTTGCCGTGACCGTGACGTATCAGATGGAGCTCGAACTCAGGGTGGTGGTGCCAGCGGGCGAGGGGGTAAGGGTAGTCATGCTCGAACCAGCGAAAGCCGTTCCCGGGCTCAGGGAGGATCACTTCCAGCTCGGCGGGCGGATGATCCAGCAGGTTGGCGTGAGTGGCCCGCATACCGGGTACCTGTGTTTTATTGTCGATGTGGCTCGAGCATACCCATGGCCACCTTCACTGACCAGCACGCCAGCTACGTGCGGTTGATACTTTCTTGCCTTTTTCAGCCCAAGCCCTGGTGGGCAAAAAAAGTATCAGTGCAGCGTTCGTGGATCGTTTGTGGGCGGCTGGAGTGAGTGCTGTAATCGAGCCGCGCCCGCCATCGGATGTGCCCTCGCTGTGGCGGATACAAAAACAAGAACGCTCGTGCCGGCCAGGCATAGAGTGGGAGAACGCCATGAACGCCATCAAACCCATGCAAGCGCTTGCACTGTGTGCCGGGCTGTCGGTCACGCTCATCAGCCATGCGGCGGATACCGTCACCATTGCCACGGTGAACAACAGCGACATGATCCGTATGCAGCGGTTGAGCAAAGTATTTGAAGAACAGCACCCTGACATCACGCTCAATTGGGTGGTGCTTGAAGAGAACGTGCTGCGCCAGCGGCTCACCACCGACATTGCTACTCAGGGCGGGCAGTTCGACGTGCTCACCATTGGCACTTATGAAACGCCCTTGTGGGGCGCAAAGAAGTGGCTCGAACCGTTGCAGGGCCTGCCAGCCAGCTACGACGTCGAGGATATTTTCCCCGCCGTGCGCCAGGGGCTTTCAGTCAATGACGTGATGTACGCACTTCCGTTCTACGGCGAAAGCACGCTCACCTATTACCGCACAGACCTGTTCAAGCAAGCCGGCCTCACCATGCCGGAACACCCCACCTGGACCCAGTTGGGGGAATTTGCCAGCAAACTGCATGACCCTGCCAAGGGCCAGTACGGCATGTGCCTGCGCGGCAAGGCTGGGTGGGGCGAGAACATGGCCCTGCTGAGCACCATGGCCAACGCCTTTGGCGCGCGCTGGTTCGATGAGCAGTGGAAGCCGCAACTCACCAGCCCCGAATGGACCGCCGCAGCCAACTTCTATGTCGATACCTTGAAAAAGTACGGCCCGCCTGGCGTGTCCAGCAACGGCTTCAACGAAACCCTGGCCCTGTTCAACAGTGGCAAATGCGCCTTGTGGGTGGACGCCAGCGTAGCGGGGTCCTTCACCACGGACAAAACCCAGAGCAAGGTGGTCGATCAGGTAGGGTTCGTGGCCGCGCCCGTGGAAGTGACGGACAAGGGGTCGTCCTGGCTGTACGCCTGGTCGCTCGCCATTCCTGCAAGCTCCAAACACAAGGACGCGGCGAAGGCGTTCATCACCTGGGCCACCTCGAAGGAGTACGTGAAGCTTGTCGCCGACAAGGACGGCATCGCTAACGTGCCGCCGGGCACCCGCCAGTCCACGTACAACGACGCTTACCTGCACGCCGCACCGTTCGCCAAGGTGACCCTGGCGATGATGCAGCATGCAGACCCCTCACACCCCTCGGCCCAGCCAGTGCCGTACCAGGGCATCCAGTACGTGGTGATCCCTGAGTTTCAATCCATTGGCACTTCGGTCGGCAAGCTGTTTTCCGCTGCGTTGACCGGGCAGACGAGCGTTGATCAGGCCCTGGCCGCAGCGCAGGCCAGCACGGAACGGGAAATGAAGCGCGCGGGTTATCCCAAGTGACCGTGCCTGCTCGCTGGCAACTTAACTCTTTCGCAGGAACGCAGGTATGAAACGACTGAACGGTAAAAGTGCATTGATCACGGGCTCGGCGCGGGGTATCGGCCGCACCTTCGCACAGGCTTATATAAGGGAAGGTGCAATGGTGGCCATTGCCGACATCAACCTTGAACGCGCCGAAGCAACCGCCCGTGAGCTCGGCCCGGGCGCCTACGCCGTGCGCATGGACGTGACTGACCAAGGCTCCATAGACGCGGCAATCGCGGCGGTGGTGGCCAAGGTGGGCAAGCTGGATATTCTGGTAAACAACGCGGCGCTGTTTGACCTGGCGCCGATTGTGGAGATCAGCCGCGAAAGTTATGACCGGCTGTTTTCGATCAATGTGGCGGGCACCCTGTTCACCCTTCAAGCGGCCGCCCGGCAGATGATCGCCCAGGGCCATGGCGGCAAAATCATCAACATGGCCAGCCAAGCCGGGCGGCGAGGGGAGCCACTGGTGGCGGTCTATTGCGCTACCAAGGCCGCCGTAATCAGCCTCACGCAATCGGCGGGGCTGAACCTGATCAAGCAGGGCATCAACGTGAACGCCATCGCACCGGGGGTGGTGGACGGGGAGCACTGGGACGGCGTGGACGCCTTGTTCGCCCAGTATGAAAACCGCCCCCTTGGCGAGAAAAAACGCCTGGTAAGCCAGGAGGTACCCTTCGGCCGCATGGCCACCGCCGAGGACCTTGTAGGCATGGCAGTGTTTCTCGCGTCGGCCGAGAGCGATTACGTGGTGGCGCAAACCTTTAACGTGGATGGCGGGAACTGGATGAGCTGAGGGCTGCTTCGCGGTCGTCCCTCGTGTGGTCCATAGGAATAGGCAATACCTGTGTAAGCATGGGCAATGGCGCTTCGGTTGGGGCTGGTTACGCTAACGGTCCCCTTACTGAGACACGGCCATGGCGACTTCAAAAACCCTTCTCATCACCGGTATCAGCAGCGGCTTTGGCCAGGCGCTGGCCAACGAAGCCCTCGCGGCCGGCCATCGAGTGATTGGTACGGTGCGCAACCAGGCCGCGCTCGAAGCTTTCGAAGCCAATGGGCCGAACGCCCACGCAGTGCTCCTGGACGTTACAAACTTCGAACAGGTGGCCGCTGTGGTGGCCGATGCCCAGCAGCGCTTTGGCCCGGTAGATGTGCTGGTCAACAATGCCGGCTACGGGCATGAAGGCTTGTTCGAAGAGTCTTCGCTGGAGGAGTTGCGTCAGCAATTCGATGTGAACGTGTTCGGCGCGGTGGCGGTCACCAAGGCATTCGTACCAACCATGCGTGGGCGGCGCTGTGGGCACATCATCAACATCACCTCCATGGGCGGCAGCATCACGATGCCCGGCATCGCCTGGTATTGCGGCAGCAAGTTTGCGCTGGAGGGTATCTCCGATGCGCTAGGCAAGGAGCTCGCGCCCTTCAATGTGTACGTGACGGCGGTAGCGCCGGGCTCGTTCCGCACCGACTGGGCGGGCAGGTCCATGCAGCGCACGCCCAGGCGTATCGCTGATTACGATGCCAGCTTCAACCCAGTGCGCCAGGCGCGCCATGAGAAAAGCGGCAAGCAGCTGGGCGACCCGCACAAGGCCGCGCGGGCTATTCTGCAGCTTATCGACAACCCACGGCCGCCGGCGCACCTTTTGCTGGGCAGCGATGCTTTGGCGCTGGTGCGCGATCACCATGCGGCCAGGTTGCAGGAAATCGAGCAATGGGCAACGCTCACGCGCTCGACCGACGGTTAAAGCTGCCAGGAAAGGGCCACTTCGATGGAACATCGCTGGGCACGCACCGCGCGCATGGTGCAGTTGATGGAGGTGCTCGCCCCGGTAGAGGGTTACAACCTCAGCGCCCTGGACGACGTGCGCTTTTTGCGCTCCAACCAACCGCTGCGGCGTACCCCGGTGCTGTACGACCCCGGCATTGTGATCCTCTGCCAGGGCCGCAAGCGGGGGTACCTGGGCGAGGACGTGTATGTCTACGACGCCCAGCATTATCTCGTGGTGTCCGTGCCTGTGCCCTTCACCATGGAAACCGACGCCAGCCCAGGCGAGCCCATGCTGGCGGTGTACATGCGGCTGGACTTTCGGCTGGCCAGCGAGCTGCTGATGGAGGTCGATAGCGCAATCGGGCCCACCCGATTGCCCCCCAAGGGCATGTACTCATCGCCGATGGACGATCGCTTGGCAGACTCTACGTTACGGTTTCTCGAAGCCATGAACGATCCGGATGACGCGGTGATCCTTGGCCCGTCGCTGGTAAGGGAGCTCTACTACCGGATTCTCGCTGGGGAGCAGGGGGGCTCGTTGCGGGCGGCGCTCAATCAACAGGGCCACTTCGCCAGGGTTACCCGTGCCATCCGCAAGATCCATAGCCATTACCAGGAGGGTTTGAGCGTAGAAGCGCTGGCACGGGAAGCGACCATGAGCGTGCCCAGCTTCCACCTTCATTTTCGCCGGGTGACCGATTCCACGCCCATGCAATACCTGAAATCCACGCGGTTGCATCAGGCCAGGCTGCTGATGTTGCGCAGCGACATGTCCGCCGCTGCGGCGGCCTTCGCGGTGGGCTACGAAAGCCCGTCGCAGTTCAGCCGGGAGTTCAAGCGGTTCTTCGGCCGGACGCCGTTGGCCGAGGTGCAGTGGATGAAGGCCACCTATGCCTTGCCCGCGCCCGCCAGCCCGTCGGTGTTTGTGTCGTCCCATTGATGGCAGGCTGCCTTGCTACCCCGGCACCCGGACCCAGCCTTCCATAAGCACCCGCGCGCTGCGGCTCATGATCGCTTTGGTGACCTGCCACTGGCCATCTACCTGCTTCGCCTCGGCGCCTACCCGCAGGGTGCCGGAGGGATGGCCGAAGCGGACGGACGTGCGCTCGCCGCTACCTGCCGCCAGGTTCACCAAGGTGCCCGGGATCGCCGCCGCTGTGCCGATGGCGACGGCGGCGGTACCCATCATGGCGTGGTGCAGCTTGCCCATGGACAGCGCGCGCACCAGCAGGTCGACGTCATCCGCCGCGACGACCTTGCCGCTGGAGGCGGTGTAGCCGGCTGGCGGTGCCACAAAGGCCACTTTTGGCGTGTGCTGCCGCGTGAGCGCTTCATCCAGTTGAGTGATCAAACCCATGCGCAGGGCGCCGTACGCCCGGATGGTTTCGAACCGTGTGAGGGCCTCGACGTCGCCATTGATCGCGCCTTGCAGCTCCGTACCTGTGTAGCCCAGCGCCTCGGCGTTCAAAAAGATGGTGGGGATGCCGGCGTTGATCAGCGTGGCGCGGAAGGTGCCCACGCCAGGCACCTCAAGTTCATCCACCAGGTTCCCGGTGGGGAACATCGCGCCGCCGCCCTCTGCGTCATCGGCAGCGGGATCGAGGAATTCCAGTTGCACTTGCGCAGCGGGGAAGGTCACGCCGTCCAGCTCGAAATCACCGGTCTCCTGTACCTGGCCATCGGTGATGGGTACGTGAGCGATGATCGTCTTGGCAATGTTCACCTGCCAGATGCGCACCGTGGCAATGCCATTGCGCGGTACCCGCGACGGATCGACCAGGCCTTGGCTGATCGCGAACGGCCCCACGGCGGCGGAAAGGTTGCCGCAATTGCCGCTCCAGTCCACGAACGCGGCGTCGATGGACACCTGGCCGAACTGGTAGTCCACATCATGATCAGCCCGTTGGCTGCGCGAAATGATGACCGTTTTGCTGGTGCTGGACGTGGCGCCGCCCATGCCGTCGATCTGCTTGCCGTACGGATCGGGGCTGCCGATCACGCGCAGCAATAAAGCATCCCTGGCCACACCGGGCGCTTGCGCAGCCGGGGGGAGGTCATCGAGCGCAAAGAAAACGCCTTTGCTGGTACCGCCACGCATGTAGGTGGCGGGGATTTTTATTTGTGGGGCATGGGGCATCACAGGCCGCTCCAGGTAAGGTATTCAGGCTGCCGACGAGGATTCGAGGAAGTCTTGGGCAAAGCGCTGCAGCACGCCGCCGGCCTCATAGATCGACACCTCTTCGGCGGTGTCCAGGCGGCAGGTCACCGGCACCTCCAGGCGCTCGCCGTCGCGTCGGTGGATCACCAGGGTAAGCAGCGCGCGTGGCGTACGCTGGCCGACCACGTCGTAGGTTTCCGTGCCGTCGATCGCCAGTGTGTGGCGGTTGGTGCCCGGCAGGAACTCCAGCGGCAACACGCCCATGCCCACCAGGTTGGTGCGGTGGATGCGTTCGAAGCCTTCGGCTGCGATGGCCTCCACGCCCGCCAGGCGAACCCCCTTGGCGGCCCAGTCCCGCGATGAGCCTTGGCCGTAGTCGGCACCGGCAATGATGATCAGCGGCTGCTTGCGTTCCATGTAGGTTTCAATGGCCTCCCACATGCGCATCACCTCGCCTTCGGGCTCCACCCGCGCCAGCGAGCCCTGCTTCACCTTTCCATCCTCCAGCACCATTTCATTGAACAGCTTGGGGTTGGCGAAGGTCGCGCGCTGGGCGGTGAGGTGGTCGCCGCGGTGAGTGGCATAGGAGTTGAAGTCTTCTTCCGGCACGCCCATCTTCGCCAGGTATTCACCGGCGGCGCTGTCCAGCAGGATGGCATTGGACGGGGAGAGGTGGTCGGTGGTGATGTTGTCGCCCAGCACCGCCAGCGGGCGCATGCCCTTCAGCGGCCGCGCGCCGGCCAGCGCGCCCTCCCAGTAGGGTGGGCGGCGAATGTAAGTGCTCATCGGGCGCCAGTCGTAGAGCGGCGCCACCTTCGGCCCGGTGTCTTCGTGCACCGCGAACATGGGGATGTACACCTGGCGGAACTGCTCGGGCTTGACCGAGGATTTCACCACCGCGTCCACTTCTTCATCGCTCGGCCAGAGGTCCTTCAGGCGGATCTCCTCGCCATTGGCACCAATGCCCAGTACGTCCTTTTCGATGTCGAAGCGGATGGTGCCGGCGATGGCGTAGGCCACCACCAAAGGCGGCGAGGCGAGGAAGGCCTGCTTGGCATAGGGGTGAATGCGCCCGTCGAAGTTGCGGTTACCCGACAACACGGCCGTGGCGTACAAATCACGGTCGATGATTTCCTGCTGGATAGCCGGGTCCAGTGCCCCGGACATGCCATTGCAGGTGGTGCAGGCAAAGGCCACCACGCCGAAACCCAATTGCTCAAGCTCGTGGGTAAGGCCGGCCTCGTCCAGGTACAGCGCCACGGTTTTCGAGCCCGGCGCCAGGGAGGATTTCACCCACGGCTTGCGGGCCAGGCCCAGGCGGTTGGCGTTGCGCGCCAGCAGGCCGGCGGCAATCACGTTGCGCGGGTTGCTGGTGTTGGTGCAGCTGGTGATCGCGGCAATAATCACCGCGCCGTCAGGCATCTGGCCAGGGATGTCTTCCCACGGGCCGGCAATGCCTTTGGCCGCCAGGTCGGCGGTGGCGAGGCGGGCGTGCGGGTTGCTCGGCCCGGCCATGTTGCGCACCACCGAAGACAAGTCAAAGGCCAGGTTGCGTTCATACACCGCTTCGCTGAGGTCGCTCGCCCACAGCCCGATCACTTTGGCGTAGTCCTCCACCAGCCGCACTTGCTGATCTTCGCGGCCGGTGAGGCGCAGGTAGTCGATGGTTTGCGCGTCGATGGGGAACATCGCCGCCGTAGCGCCGTATTCAGGCGCCATGTTGGAAATGGTTGCGCGGTCGCCTAGGGTCAGCGCCGCGGCGCCTTCGCCGAAGAACTCCAGCCAGGCGCCCACCACCTTCTGTTGGCGCAGGAACTGGGTAAGCGCCAGCACCATGTCGGTGGCGGTGATGCCGGGCTGCAGCTTGCCGGTCAGCTCTACACCGACAATTTCCGGCAGGCGCATCCACGACGCGCGGCCGAGCATCACGCTTTCCGCTTCAAGGCCGCCCACGCCGATGGCGATCACCCCCAGCGCATCCACGTGTGGCGTGTGGCTGTCGGTGCCCACACAGGTGTCGGGGAAGGCCACGCCTTCGCGCACCTGGATCACCGGGGACATCTTCTCCAGGTTGATCTGGTGCATGATGCCGTTGCCCGGCGGGATCACGTCCACGTTGCGGAAGGCTTTCTTGGTCCAGTCGATAAAGTGAAAACGGTCTTCGTTGCGGCGGTCTTCGATGGCGCGGTTTTTCTCGAACGCTTGCGGATCGAAGCCGCCGCATTCCACCGCCAACGAATGGTCGACAATCAGTTGAGTAGGCACCACCGGGTTCACCTGAGCCGGGTCGCCGCCCTGGCGCGCAATGGCATCGCGCAGGCCAGCCAGGTCCACCAGGGCGGTTTGCCCGAGAATGTCGTGACACACCACGCGGGCCGGGAACCAGGGGAAGTCCAGGTCGCGCTTGCGCTCGATCAGCTGCAACAGCGAAGCGTCCAGCGTGGCCGGGTCGCAGCGGCGTACCAGGTTCTCCGCCAGCACGCGGGAAGTGTACGGCAGCGTCGCGTAGGCCCCGGGCTGCAGGGCGTCAACCGCTGCGCGGGCGTCGTAGTAGTCCAGCGGGCTACCGGGCAGGGTGTTGCGGTACTTGGTATTCATGGCTAGCGGCTCGGTCACGGGGCACGGTAAAGGGCAGGGCGCGCGTGGCGACGCGCCCGGCCGGGTCAGCGTTGTTCGATTGGCACGAACTTGCGCTGGTCGACGCCGGTGTATTCGGCGCTGGGGCGGATGATGCGATTGTTGGCGCGCTGCTCGAACACGTGGGCAGCCCAACCGGTGACGCGGGAACACACGAATATGGGGGTGAACAGCGGCGTGGGAATGCCCATGAAGTGGTAAGCCGAGGCGTGGTAGAAGTCGGCATTGGGGAACAGCTTTTTCTGTTCCCACATGGTCTTGTCGATGGCCTCGGACACCGGGTACAGCACGGTGTCGCCCACTTCGTCGGCGAGCTTTTTCGACCAGCCCTTGATCACCTCGTTGCGCGGGTCGCTGTCCTTGTACACGGCATGGCCGAAGCCCATGATCTTGTCCTTGCGCGCCAGCATCGCCAAGGTACCTTGCACCGCTTCCTCGGCCGAGCCGAACTTCTCGATCATCGCCATGGCCGCCTCGTTGGCGCCGCCATGCAGCGGCCCGCGCAGGGTGCCGATGGCGCCGGTGATGCAGGAATGCAGGTCCGAGAGGGTAGAAGCGCACACCCGGGCGGCGAAGGTGGAGGCGTTGAATTCGTGCTCGGCGTACAGGATCAGCGACACGTCCATTACCTTGCGGTGCAGCTCGACCGGGGTTTTACCGTGCAGCAGGTGCAAGAAGTGGCCGCCCAGAGAGCGTTCGTCGCTGGTGCATTCGATGCGTTTGCCGTGGTGGCTGAACTGGTACCAGTAGCACATCACCGCCGGGAACACTGCGAGCAGGCGGTCGGTGGCGTCACGTTGCTGCTCGAAGGAGGTTTCCGGCTCCAGGTTGCCCAGGAACGAGGCGCCGGTGCGCATCACGTCCATCGGGTGAGCGCTGGCCGGGATGCGTTCCAGCACCTCTTTCAGGGCCTGCGGCAGGTCACGCAAACCTTGCAGTTTGTCCAGGTACGCATCGAGCTGAGCCTGGGTGGGCAGGTCGCCGTACAGCAGCAGGTAGGCCACTTCTTCGAAGCGGGCATGTTCGGCCAGCTCTTTCACGTCATAGCCACGATACGTCAGCCCGGCACCCGCCTGGCCTACCGTGGACAGCGCGGTTTGCCCTGCCACCTGGCCACGCAGGCCAGCCCCACTCAATACTTTTGCTTCGGCCATTTGCAGTCTCCACGCTTGGATTTTTTATAAGAATTGGCAATGCATCACGGCGCCAGGCTTAGCGCTTGTTCTGGGCAAACAGGGCGTCGAGCTTCTGCTCGAAAACGTGATAGTCGATGGCGTCGTACAGCTCCATGCGGGTTTGCATGGTGTCGACCACGTTCTTCTGCGTGCCGTCGCGGCGGATGGCCCCATACACGTTTTCTGCGGCCTTGTTCATGGCGCGAAAGGCCGACAGTGGGTACAGCACCAGCGACACCTCGGCGCTGCGCAGCTCGTCGGTGGTGAATAGCGGCGTGGCGCCGAACTCGGTGATGTTCGCCAGGATCGGCGCCTTCACCCGCTGGGCGAACAGCTTGTACATCTCAAGCTCGGTGATCGCTTCCGGGAACACCATGTCGGCGCCGGCTTCGATACAGGCCGCGGCACGGTCCAGGGCAGCGTCCAAACCCTCGACGGCCAGGGCGTCGGTGCGCGCCATGATCACGAAAGCGTCGTCGGTGCGCGCGTCCACGGCGGCCTTGATGCGGTCGACCATTTCCTGCTGGGAAACGATCTCTTTATTAGGCCGGTGGCCGCAGCGCTTGGCGCCCACCTGGTCCTCGATGTGGATGGACGCGGCACCGAACTTGATCATCGAGCGCACGGTGCGTGCCACGTTGAACGCCGAGGAGCCAAAACCTGTGTCCACGTCAACCAGCAAGGGCAGGTCGCACACATCCGTGATACGCCGTACATCGATCAGCACGTCGTCCAGGCCGGTAATGCCCAGGTCCGGCAAGCCCAGCGAGCCGGCCGCTACGCCCCCGCCAGACAGGTAGATCGCCTTGAACCCGGCCCGCTTGGCGAGCAGGGCATGG
Organism: Pseudomonas sp. 3MAES_34.3B; assembly: GCF_058145875.1. Taxonomy (NCBI): domain Bacteria; kingdom Pseudomonadati; phylum Pseudomonadota; class Gammaproteobacteria; order Pseudomonadales; family Pseudomonadaceae; genus Pseudomonas; species Pseudomonas sp. 3MAES_34.3B. Next base: position 2,246,395 of record NZ_CM176960.1, read on the forward strand.
TTGGCGTTGATGGCGCCAACCACTTGCAACGGTTGCTCACTGGCGACCGCGTCGCGAAAACGCTGGCCGGGGCTGCTTGGCTGACTCATGAATCACCTCAGAGGCTGTTGTTATTGGGCGGCGTCCTGATAATGACGCTCGACATTGCGCTTGGACCCCGCGATATGCCGACGCATCAGCAGTTCGGCCAGCTCGCCATCGCGGTCGGCAATGGCATCGAGAATGCGATGGTGCTCGGCAAAGGCCTGGCGGGGCCGGTTGGGCGTGGCGGAAAAGTGGATGCGGTACATGCGCACCAGCTGATACAGCTCGCCACAGAGCATTTGGGTAAGGGTGCGGTTGCCGCTGCCCTGGATGATCCGGTAGTGGAAGTCGAAGTCGCCTTCCTGCTGGTAGTAGCCCACGCCCGCCTGAAACGCGGCGTCCTGTTCATGGGTGTGAAGCACTGCGCGCAACTCGTCGATCTGTGCGTCGGTCATGCGTTCGGCCGCCAGGCGGCAGGCCATGCCTTCGAGGGATTCGCGAATTTCGTACAGCTCGATCAGTTCGGCGCGATTGAGCGACACCACCCGCGCGCCCACATGCGGCACCCGCACTAGCAAGCGCTGGCCTTCCAACCGATGGATCGCCTCACGCAGCGGCCCACGGCTGATGCCGTATACCCGCGCCAGTTCCGGCTCGGAGATCTTGCTGCCCGGGGCGATTTCGCCGCCCACGATAGCCGCCTGGATTCGCCGGAACACGTTCTCCGAGAGGGTGGCGGAATCGGGCGCGAGCGCTTCCGGAGCGTCTTGGGGGGTGGGCATTGTCGACACATCCAAGATTGGTGAGCGGAATCTACTCCCGCGAATAGCGATAAGTCAATGCGGTGTCGACAATCCTCTGGGTTCCCTACCCGCACGATACCCCCTGCCGCGAAGGCCCGCTGGACCCGTTTCCCCGTGCGCGGCACACTGGCCGCCGGATATGCGGAGTAGAAAGCAATGGCTGACGGCACGTGGGTGATCGAAAGGGCGACTGTCGACAGTATCCCGAAGGTACTGCCGTTCGTACTCGCCGCTCGCGCACAAATGTTCCCCAAGCTCGAAGGCACCGCAATGCCGGCCGATCTGGCGGCTTTCGAAGCTACCTACATCAACGGCCCCGGCCGCTTTTTGCTGGCGCTGGATGAGGGCGAGGTAGTGGGCGTGATCGGTTACGTGCCTTACGACCGGCGCTTTCTGGCGTTGCCTTACCCTGGCCTGAACGTGGTGGAGGTGGTGCGCTTGTTCGTGCTGCCCGCCTATCGGGGCGCCGGATTGGCAAGTGCGTTGTATCAGGCGCTGCAACAGCAGGCAGAAGAAGAAGGGGTTGAGGTGATGTATCTGCACACCCACCCGTTCCTGCCTGGCGCGCAGGCATTCTGGGAACGGCAGGGCTTTGAGCTGATCGCTCAGGACCCGGACCCGCTATGGCGTACGCTTCATATGCAACGGCCATTGCAGCGCGGCTAGCCAGAGGGGTTACGGGCCACTGTCTGGCTGGGCAATTCCTGGAACAGTTGTCGATATTCCCGCGAAAACCGTCCCAAGTGCCAGAAGCCCCAGCGCATGGCTACTTCAGCCACAGTGATGCCGGGATGGGCGCTTGCCAGGTCTCGGCGGGCAGCGTTCAACCGGCGCAGTTTCAGCCAGGCACTGGGCGTAACGCCGGTGAAGTCTAGAAAAGCCTTTTGTAATTGCCGCACCGAGACGCTGGCAGCCGTCGCCAGTTGAAGCGAGTTGAACACTTCCTCCGGATGGGCATTTACCAACTCGACAGCGCAGCGAACGATGCGGCGGCCAATGGGTGCGCGTTTTCGAGGGGTGCCTTCGAGACGGGCCGCAGCGCTCTCGGCGACGAAAAGGCAGTCTTCGAGCAACTGGTTGGCGAGGTTGTCGTGGGGTCCATCGCCCTGGGTGCTTAACAGGCTCGACAGCAACCCTCCCAGCCAACGCTCGAACAGCGGGCAATGGGATGAGCGCAGCGGTGTCATGAACAGGCCGTCCAGTGCCTGGATATTCATGGCACCGGCCCGGGCCAGGAACCCACCGGAGAATACCAGCCCGGTTTCAGCGTAATCCCGGGGCGTGATCCACGTGTTTTCGCTTTCTCCGTTAAGTACGTACAACGCCTGTTCGCAATGATCGAAGCAGAAGCTAAGTGCGTCGGCAGGGGCATGAAAATACTGCTCCACCCGCGTATTGATACGTTCCTGGAACACTTGCACGCCGTCGAGTTCGAGCTGGACGACCCGGTTGTGGAATACACCGCACGACATTTGCTGGTAATGCTCGCGCCAACCGCCGAAGGCTTTTTCCTGCTGCTCGATGTGCAAGATGTCATACGCCCGAATCCCCATTTCCCGCCCCCTCGCAACGTTCATGTCGCATCAGGATAACCGTTATTTTTATTAATGGTTATGCACCATAACGGTGCCTTACATGTGTGCGCAAGATGGATAGATGGCGCGGGCTGCGCTCCCTAACATCGCTCACGCCATCGAGGCAACACAACGCTGCCGTTCAACAACAAGCACAAAAGGCGGACGATGAAAGCGAACATGCACTATCAGGCAATGGCGGTTGTGACGGCCATTACAACGGCTGCAGCCGCAGGCATCGCGATGCCGGCGTGGGGCATGCCCTTGACCGAAGACATGGAGGCGAGCCTGGTGATCGGCGCCTTGAGCGACTACCGCACAGGCGGGATCTCGCAAACCCTGGGCGACCCGGCCTTGCAGTTCGATGCAAGCCTGACCCACAGCAGCGGCTTCTATGCGGGGGTGTTTACCTCCAATGTGGACTTCGGCACCGCTACCCACCGTGAATACGACTACTACGTAGGTTATTCGACCCGCTTCAACGAAATGGCCGGGATGTCCCTGACCTATTTCGAGTACGACTACCCCAAAAACAGCGAATACAACTATGGCGAATGGGTCGGGACCGTCGACGCCTACGGGGTGGAGCTGGGCATGAAGTACACGTCCGAGGTGAAGCCTTTCGACGATGACCATGCAGTGTATTGGGCCAAATACACCTTCGAACTGCCCCAAGGCTTCAGCCTCGATGCTCGCTACGGCTACAGCGACGCCAAGGATGACATCTGGGTGTCCGGCAGTGGCGCCACCCGCAGCGCCTACCGCGATTGGGAAGTGGGCATCAACCGTGAAGCCCTCGGCGTTGAGTGGCGCCTGGGCTATATCGACACCGATTTGTCCCGCGCCGAATGCGCTTCGGTGAACACATACAAGGACGTGTGCTCGGCCACTTTGGTTGCCAGCGCCACCAAAACCTTTTGACCCGCATAGGTACCCACGTGATCAGCCATTCCATATTTTGCTACGCAAGCAGGAAAGTGGCCTTCTGGGGCAGCTGCGCACTGGTGGCACTGTTGCCTGTCTGCACCAATGCCCAGGACGTGCCCGATCAGGCAGCCTCCAATACCCCAGCGCGAAGCTGGGAGCCATTCTGGGGAAAACGCATCACGGGCTACCTGAAAGCGGCCGACGGCACCTCGTTAAGGTATTCAGTACTGTTGCCGAAGGGGCAGGGCAAGCACCCGGTCATTCTCAAATACAGCGGATACGATTCAGGCAGTATCGGCGGCTCGGCCTATCTGGCCGACGACGAAACGTTTTCCGTAGGCTTGGACAAAGCCCTGCTCGAACATGGCTATGCCGTGATGGGCGTAAGCGCCCGGGGCACGGGCTGTTCCCAGGGGCAGTTTGATTTTCTGGGCAAGGCCTATGGCACTGACGGCCGAGATGCAGTCGAGTTCGCGGCTGCGCAGCCGTGGTCCACCGGTGCAATCGGCATGGCCAACTGGTCATGGGCCGGGATGTCCCAACTCAAGACTGCCGCCGAGCGGCCACCGCACCTCAAGGCCATTGCGCCCGGCATGGCGCTGGGCGAGCCGCGTGGCGACAGCTGGGCGCCGGGGGCGGTCCCCGCACCTGAGTTCGTGACAGGCTGGCACTGGTACCTGGACCAACGCTGGAAGGCGGTACGGGCAAGCGCCGAGACTGAAAAAGACGCCCGCTGCCTGGCGCAGTTGGACCGCAACGACGTAAACGTTCGCAAGGTTTCGCTGATGGTGCAACTGGCGACCCACCCGTTGCGTGACGCGTGGATAGAATCGCGCAGCATTCGCGCCCATACCGATCAGATCCAGGTGCCCATTCTTTCCATGGAAGCGTGGCAGGACGAAGCGGTGATGGCCAGGGAAGGCTATTACCACGAAACAGTGGACCCCAAGCGGTTGTACATCGTGCAAACCAACGGCCAGCACGACCTCTACGAATCCCTTCACTTTCGCGACAAGCTCATTCGTTTCTTCGATCGTTTCGTAAAGGGCGAGCAGAACGGTTTCGATAAACAACCGCGGGTGGAGATCTGGCAGGAAACCACCGCCGCCAGCCACGACGAGCACGCGATCAATGAACAGGCGACACCGGGCTGGACTATCCAGCGGGGCAGCTTTCCGGTGGCGGTTACCCCGGCGGCGTTTGTGCTGGGTGAAGGCCATCGGCTGGTCCGCGATGGCGCGCCCGGCGGCGAGCCGGATGAATACCGCTACCCTGTTGCGGGGCCGGATGTGAACACCTACGAGGTCGACAATGCCTGGGGCGATCAGAAGCCCGGCTGGAAAGAAGGCAGCGTCGCCTACACCAGCCCACCGCTGGCGGACGACATGGTCGTTTATGGCCCCGCCAGCGCGGACCTATGGCTGTCCACCAGCCTGGGGCCGGATGCCGATGTGCAGGTGACCGTAACTCAGGTGCTCGCAGACGGGCAGGAGGTGTATGTGCAGCGCGGCTGGTTGCGGCTATCCGCGCGCCAACTCGATGCCTCGCGGTCGACCGCGTTGCGCCCCTGGCTGCTGGACACGCCGGAAAGCATCCAGCCGCTATACCCGGACGAACCCGTACTTGGGCGGGTAGAGCTCTCGCCGTTTTCCCATGTGTTCCGCAAAGGCAGCCAGGTGCGGATCTGGATCGATGCGCCGGGGCGTACCGGCGGTTATGGTTTTGACAGCTTCTCGCTGCCGGCGGTGAACAAAGTGCTCCATGACGGGCAGCATCCGTCGCGGCTGATGCTGGGGGTGCTCGGCGGGGTCACAGTGCCCACCACGCAGCCTTCCTGTGGCTCGCTCCTTAAACAACCCTGCCGGCCCGACCCGTTGAAATGAACCCCTTACCACCCGTGCTCGCCGCCAATGGGCGGCTCAGGAGAACACCATGAGCGAATATGACGCCACGGGCTTCAATCGCAGGCACCTATTGCGCACCGCGCCCATTGCCTTGGGTGCGCTGTCACTCGCAGCGGCGGGGCAACTCAGAGCTGCCACTACGCCCGGGGACAAGCGCTCGGGCGTTAACGACACGGCCGGTCGCATCAGCACTGAATGCGTGCTGCAGATCAATGTAAAGCTGGGCCCGGAAGAGGACATGGGCAAAGGCGCCGACGGGCACCGAATCAACTACCCCATCGTAGGTGGCCATTTCGCCGGGCAGGGGCTTGCCGGCACGGTAATCCCGGGCGGCGCGGACATGTCGGTAGAGCGCGACGACGGCGTGACCCTGATCGAGGCCTTGTACCGGCTGAAAACCGACGACGGCCAGGTGCTGATCATTCACAACCCTGGCATCTGGCGGCCCAACGAAGCGGGGAAGGCGAAACTTGCCAAGGGGCAGACGCCCGCCGCAGCCGATTACTACTGCCGTACCACCCCTTCGTTCAAGACGCCCCCCGGCCGCTACGCGTGGCTGAGCGACTTCGTGTTCGTAGGCACCATCGACGATGTGGCGGACGACGAAGTGTTGATCGGCTGCTATCGGGTAGACGGCGTTTAAACAAGGCAAGGTCGCGGCCCGGATAATCAGGCCGCGCAAGGGCTTATTCCACTGGCGTGATCAGGGTGCCGTCGGCCATGAACTGCTGAAGGTTGGCGAACACCAGGTCGGCCATGGCCTGGCGGGTTTCGTGGGTGCCGCTGCCAATGTGCGGGGCCAGCACCACGTTGTCCATGCTCATCAGCTCGCTGGGCACGTGGGGCTCGTTTTCAAACACGTCCAGGGCCGCGCCGGCAATCTCCTTGGCCTGAAGCGCGGCAATCAGCGCCTGCTCGTCCACCACCGAGCCACGGGCCACGTTGATCAGGAAGCCGTCCAGGCCGAGGGCCTGGAGCACTTCCCGGTTGATCAAGTGCTGGGTACCTGCACCGCCGGGCACGATCACGATCAAGTAATCGGCTGCCCGGGCCAGCTCGGCCAGGTCGTTGTAATGGGTGTAGTCGATCCCGGCATACGGCTCGCCCCGGCGGTAGTAGGCGATGTTCATCTCGAACGCGGCGGCGCGCAAAGCGATGGTTTTACCGATCTTGCCCAGCCCGACGATGCCGCAGGTTTTGCCGGTGAGCTGGCGGCCCAGAGGGAACTTGCCGGTAGGCCAGGCCCCCGCCCGCACGAAACGCTCGGCCTCGCTGATGCGCCGGGTGAGGCACAGGGTGAGCGCCATGGCGGTTTCGGCCACGGCGTTGTTGAGTACATCCGGGGTATTGCTTACTGGAACGCCGCGGTCAGCCAGGTAGGCGATGTCGATGGCGTCGTAGCCCACGCCAAAGCTGCACACCACCTTGAGGTTGGGCAGGCGCTCCAGCACGTCGATCTCGGTACCGAACACACCACTGGTGATTACCGCAGTGATCTTCGCGCCATGGGTGTCGCCCCAGGCCTGGAGGTCAGTGATCTCGGCGCGGTTATGCACCTGGTAATGCTGTTGCAGGTTGGCCATCAGGCTCGGGTTCAACGCGCCCCATACCAGTACGTCCACAGTGTTGTCAGTCATGCAGTGCTCCGCAGGAACGGCCCGCTACCGGGCCGTGGTCATGGAATCAGGCTCAGCGGGTGGAACGGCTGAGGGTTGGATCATCAGGTTCGCGCTTGGGTTTTCCTGGCATTGCAGGGCCTGTCGCCGCTGCGTCAGGTGATCAGCGTAGCGGAATCTTCACGGTGAACGTAACTTCGCCGTCAGCCTGCTCGGCAGCAATGGCCCCGCCATGGGCCCGCGCAATGGCGTCGGAAATGTAAAGCCCCAACCCCAGGCCATCGCGGTTGGCCTGGGGGTTGGTGGTGCCTTTGAGCGGCGTAAACAAGTGGTTGAGCCGCTCTTCGCTCATGGGGGCCGCCGGGTTGCTCACGGTTACACGCAAGGCTTCAGTGTCGGCGCTCAGGCCCAGGCGCGCGCGGTTGCTCTCCCCGTGCTGGCTGGCATTGCCTACCAGGTTGATCACCACCTGTGCGAGGCGGTCCGGGTCCAGGTTGGCGTGCAAACCGGCCTGAATCTCGCGCTCCAGGTGAAGCCCCGGATAAGCCAGTTCTGCCTCGTCGGCGAGTGCTTCGAGCAGCGCGGAAACGTCGGTGGGCACGCGAGTGAGCGCCATGCCCAGGCCTGCCTGCAACCGGCTCAGCTCCATCACATGGCTTACCAGGCGGCTCATCCGCCCCGAGGAGGTGGCGATACTCTGGCGCAGGCGCGCGGTGCGCTGTTCGTTATCGTTGAGCATCGACGCCGCCATGGTGATCGACTGCAGCGGCGTACGCAGGTCGTGGCCCAAGGCTGCAATCAGCATCTGGCGCATGACGTTGGTGTGGCTCAAGCGGGTGAACACCACGTTGGCGAGGGCCTGGCGCAGCTGTTCGGCCACCGTACGGTCGATACGCGACCAGGGCACCGATTGCCCGCGCACCACTTCTTCCCAGGCCTCGAACGATCCGCGTGGCGTAAGCCTGGGGCCCAGCGGGCCGATATCGATGATTTTTTCCGGCTTGCCACCCCAGCGCACGTTTTCCACCTGCTCAGGGCGGAACCACATGATCCAGCCGTTTTCCCGGCGGTCAAAGCGCACCGCCAGCACTCCGCACAGGCCGTTGATCGGCCCCGGCCCCGGCCAGCGCTCGAGTGCATACAGGTTGGCGTCGCTCAAGGCGGCCAGGTAGCCGTTCATTTGCCGTGCGGCTTCGTCGGCCACGCCGTGAAGGGTTTGTACCCGGCCCTTCAGGCACACGGCTACGTCCATGCAGTCCATCAGGCTGTCCAGGCCGGGGTTGGCCTGGCAAAGGGCCGCGATCAGATCGCCAGCGTCGTGCAGGCCTTCTTCCATCGCATGGATACGGGTTTGCGCCAGGTTGATCGCTTCCCCCTCGCGGATCTGCTCCAGCCGCTCCACCAGCGCCGCGCAGATTTGCGACACCATCTGAAAGGACAGCCGCACGGAATACGCCAACGTCTTGGCCGCGTGGTGATGGCAGGAGAAAAGCCCCCACAGCTTGCCCGCTACCACGATCGACACGCTCATGGAGGCGTGCACACCCATGTTGCCCAGGTACTCGCAGTGAATCGGCGACACACTGCGAAGCTCGCAATGGCTCAGGTCGAAAGGCTGGCCCGTCGAGGGATGCCGCTGGGGCGCCAGCAGGGAAGGGCTGTAGGTTACGTCGGCGATGAGCCGGGTGGGGTTCTGGATATACAGCCGGCGGGCTTGTCTTGGAATATCCGACGCCGGGTAGCGCTGGCCCAGATAGGACACCAGGCCCGGGCGATGAGCCTCGGCCACGACTTCGCCGGAATCGTCCGGGCGAAAGCGGTAGGCCATTACCCGGTCGTAGCCGGTGAGGTCGCGGATATCCAGGGTAACCCGGCGCAGAAGCACGTCGGCGTCCCGGGCATGGCGAATGCGCGCAATGATCCGTTGAGCATGGGCGGCGAGGTGATAAAAGGCGTTCTGGGCCAGCGGTTGTGCCTCGAACTCCAGGTAGATCACGTTCTGATAGCGGTGCGCGATCACATCGAAACCGCTATCGCCCGCCGTATAACGGCTGCTGTCGGTCCAGCCTTCCTCGGCCATCAGCCCAGCCTCCACGAGTTCGGCGAGCTGGCTGAGCAGTACCTCAGGTAGCGGCTGGCCAGGCGACGCATCGGTGCCCAGGTGGCCAGCGAAATTCAGGCTGCGCGTCAGCACCAGGCCATCCGGCGCCAGCGCCACCAGTGCCCCATGCGGCTGGATCGAGCCCGGGGTGTGGATGGGCTCGTTCTCGCAGTTGTCCAAGGTGATCTGGGCGGGTGACACAACAGACATGGCAGGCCTATATCGCGCGAACGTTCAGGGTAAGGCTGGGGGTGGTTCAGCTATGACAACGCGCCGGGGCAGAGTGCCCACCATGATAGCAAAAAGGTGCAAGGCGCCCGAAGGGAAGGCAAGGGCGGCGCCCCTGGTCCTAAAAAATCTGGGCTTCCCGCGAGGGCACGGGGCTGTATAGGCCGCGCCCTGGCACTGCGGCCAGCAATTCCCGGGTATAGGCCTGGCTCGGCCGTTCCAGCACCTGCTGGGCCGGGCCTTGTTCAATCACTTCGCCATGGCGCAGCACCAGCACCTGGTGGGCGAGGCTCTTGACCACAGCGAGGTCGTGGCTCACCAGCACATAGCCGACGCCCAGTTCGGCCTGAAGGGTACGCAGTAGGTCCAGGATCTGGGCCTGCACTGACACGTCCAGCGCCGATACCGGTTCGTCCAGCAACAGCAGCTCCGGCCCCAGGCTCAGCGCCCGGGCAATGGCTACGCGCTGGCGCTGGCCGCCGGAGAGTTCCCGCGGCAGGCGGTCAAGAAAGCTGACGGGCAGCCCCACCTGGTCCATCAACGTGCGGGCCGCCTGTTCGAGGGCCTTGCCCTTAAGCCGGCCGAAAGATACCAGCGGCTCGACCACGCTCTGGAACACGCTGAAGCGCGGGTCCAGCGCGGCGAAGGGGTTTTGCTGCACCAGCTGCATGCGCTGGCGCACCGGCCGAAAGGCTTTCCAGCCAAGCCCGGTGAGGTCCTGGCCGGCGAACAGCACGCGGCCTTCGCTGGCCGCTTCCAAGCCCAGGGCGATACGCAGGGTGGTGCTTTTGCCCGAGCCGGATTCGCCCACGATGGCCAGTGTCTGGCCGGCATACACTTCGCAGCTCAGCTGATCGAGTGCCTGCAGCGGCGCGCCATGCCCTGGCAGCGGATAACGTTTCCCTACGCCTTCAAACTTGAGCAGCGGCCGGGTACCCGGGGCCGGCGCTGGCAACGGAACAGGGCCCGGGCCATCGCTGAAGCCGGGCGCGGCGGCCAGCAACGCACGGGTATAGGGGTGTGCTGGGGCACCGAGCACCTGCCGCGCGGGGCCATCTTCCACGCGCTCGCCTTTGGTCATCACCAGCACCCGGTCGGCCCGGTCTGCCGCCACGCCCAGGTCATGGGTGATGATCAGCAGGGCGATACCGCGGGCCTTCACCAGTTGCTCCAGGTGATCGAGGATGCGCCGCTGCACAGTCACATCCAGCGCGCTGGTGGGCTCGTCGGCGATGATCACCCGTGGCTCGCCCGCCAGAGCGATGGCGATCAGCACCCGTTGGCGCATGCCACCGGACAGCTCATGCGGGTATTGGCGGGCGCGCAGCTCGGGGTTGTCGAGCCCTACCTGCGCCAGTAACGCAATCACGTCCACATCGAGCGCGGGGTAGCGGCCGCCGTGGCGCAGCACCAGGCTTTCGCCGATCTGGCGGCCAATGCTCAGCGTGGGGTTGAGGCTTACCATCGGGTCTTGCGGCACCAGCCCGATGATTCCACCGCGCAGTTGGCGCTTCACTCGCTCGCTGGCGTGGGTCACGTCTTCGCCGTTCACCTTCAGCACACCCTGGGTGATCCGTGCGCTGGCAGGCAGCAGACCGAGCAGGGCGCTCGCTACCGTGGTTTTTCCAGAGCCCGACTCGCCTACGATAGCCAGCGTTTCCCCCTCACGCAGCTCGAAACTCAAACCCCGCACGGCCTCTGTCACACCTGCGCTGCCATGGTAGTTCACGCGCAGGTCGCGTACCTCGATCAGTGCGCTCATGGATGCAGCTCCTCGAAGGTGCGGGCCATGTGGTTGAGGCTGAACACCACCAGCACCACGAACAGCCCCGGCAGTAAGGACACCCAAGGCGCGGTGATCAGAAAGTGCCGGCCGTTGGCGATCAGCGTGCCCCATTCTGCTGCCGGTGGCTCTGCACCAAAGCCAAGAAAACTCAGCCCGGCCGTGGCCAGGATGGCCGCGCCCACGTCCAGCGTGGCCAGTACCGCCACCGGCCCCCAGGCGTTGGGCAGCACATGCCGCAGCAGGGTGCGCGCCCAGCTGGCGCCGCCCAGCCGCGCGGCCTCCACATAGGGCAGGGTTTTGATCCGCAGCACTTCGGCGCGGGTGGTGCGGGCAAAGCCGGGGATGATGCCCACGCCAACCGCCACGGCCACGGGCAAGGTGCCGAAACCGATAGCGGTGACGATGGCCAAGGCCAACAGCAGGCCCGGCAAGGCCAGCAGCACATCCACCACGCGCATGATCAGCGCGTCGATACGGCCACCGATAAAGCCCGCCAGAATGCCCAGCCCAAGGCCGCAGCCAAGCGCCAGGCCTACCGCCAGCAGCGCAGCTTCCAATGACAGGCGCGCGCCGTACAGCATGCGTGTGTACAGGTCGCGGCCCAGCTCATCGGTGCCGAACCAATGCTCCTGGCCAGGCGGCAGCAGTTTGGCTGCGGGTGCAGTGGCATACGGGTCCAGGCCGCTGAACAGCCAGGGCGCTGCTGCGGCGATCAATGTGAACACCACCAGCGCCGTGGCCAGTAAAAACCCCGGCCGGCGCGCCAACGGCTCGGCCACCGCCAGCCAGCGTTCAAGCCGGCGACGGGGCCGCCAGGCCAGCGGTTCGGCAGTGAAGGAAGGGGCAATCAAGCGGTTGGTACCAGTCATGTCAGGCCACCTTTGGCGAATGGGTGATACGGGGATCGAGCACGGGGTAGAGCAGGTCCACCAGCAGGTTCACCAGCACAAAAGCCGCAGCCGACACGCTGACGATCGCCAGCACCAGCGGAATGTCCTGGCGCAGTACCGCTTCCTGCACCAAGCGGCCCACGCCGTTGCGGGCGAAGATGGTTTCCACCAGTACCGCGCCGGAAACGGTGTTGCCCACTTGCAGGCCGATCAACGTGAGCAAGGGCAGGGCGGCGTTGCGCAGGCTGTGGCGTGCCTGCACCTGGCCACGGCTCAGGCCCTTGGCATAGGCCGTGACGATATAGGGTTCGCGGGCTACGTCCCGGAAGCCCCGTTGCAACACCTGCGCATACACCGCCGCGCTGGGGATCGACAGCGTGATCGCCGGCAGCACCAGGCTGGCCAGGCCATTACTGCCGGTGGCGGGAAACCAGCCCAGGCTGAACGCGAACACCTGGATCAACAGCAGGCCCATCCAGAACACCGGCACCGAAAAGCCCAGCGCCGGCACCCTCGACAGGGCAGTTTTGAGCGGTGCCCAGCGCACATAAGCCGCCAGGTAGGCCAGGCCCACACCGCCCACCAGGGACAGCACGATCGCGCTGCCGGCCAGCGCCAGGGTTTGCGGCAGCCGCTCGGCCAATACCGCGGTCACTGGCCGGTTGAGGGTCAGGGATTGGCCAAAATCGCCATGCAGCACGCCCCACAGCAGGTGCACGTAGCGCTCCAGTACGCCTTGGTCCAGCCCGTAATAGGTACGCGCCTTGGCCAGTTGCTCGGGCGACAGCGCGTCGATTTCCATGCCCGAAGCGCTGAGCATGATGGACAGTGGGTCCCCCGGAAGCAGGTACAAGATGAAGTAGGTAATGCTGTAGGCACCCCACAACACCAGCAGCGCCTGGGCCATCCGCCCGAGCAGATAGCGGCTCATGGCTTCACCTCGATGTCGTTGAGGAAGGCAAAGCCTTCGGCGCTCCAGCGGAAGTTCTGCACGCGCGGCGCGGTCGCTGCCTGCCATACCCGCTCATACACCGGGATCGCCGAGCCTTGGTCGATCAGCAGCGCTTGCAGGTCGCCATAGGCCTGGGCGCGCTGATCCGCGCTGGTAGCGGTAAGGCCGCTGTCGAACAGGGCTTGCGCCTGGTTGAGCGTCGCCGGGGGGTACACGTTGGTGGCCAGTGTGGAGCTGTTGGCACTGCGTGGGTCGAGGATGGTCTGCAACACGATGGGGTCGGCGCGGGTCATGTAGGTGTAAGTGAGGTCGTAGTTGCCCGCGGCGTTGGCGGCGGCCCACTCGGCCTTGGTCTGCACCCGCAGCTTGAGGTCGATGCCTACTTTTTTCAGCTGGTCCTGGATCAGCACATCCCCGGCGGTTTCCTTGCCGGCCAGGTTGTAAACGAGGGTCAGGCGCTTGCTGTCCTTGTAGCGGTAGCCGTCGGGGCCTGGTTGCCAGCCGGCCTGCGCCAGCAAGTGGCTGGCACCTTGCGGGTCGAACGCCAGCTTGGCGCCTTGACTGCGGAAGTACGGCGTGGTCACGTCGAACACGCCGTCCACCACCGGGAACTTCGGGTTGTACACCGTGGCCGCGTAGGTCTTGCGGTCGATGGCCTTTTGCACGGCCAGGCGTACGTTCTGATCCGCCAGGATGCGGTCGCCGCGGGTATTGGGGTAGAGGTTCCACGCCGGGCCCGGCAGCGAGCGGCTCTGGATCGTCGCCTTCCTGCTTTGCAGCAGCTGCAGGTCTACGTCGGAAAACGGATCGCGCGGCCACAGGATGTCCACCTGGCCCTGGAGAAATTGCCCGTTGCGCACGCTGTCTTCCGGCACATAGCTTACGTCGACGGCCGCCAGGTGCGACTCACCCTTGTTCTGCACATTCGCCGAGGGCCACGCGTAGCCTTGGCGCTTTACCAGGCGCAGGCCGCTTTCCGGCGTGTAATGCTCCAGCACGAACGGGCCGGTGCCGATGATGGCGCCTTTCGAGCGCTCCTGCGCCGTTTTGCGGTACGACTCCGGCGCGAGAATCGCCAGGTTGGTGGTCGAGGTCGCCTGCAAGAAGCCCGCGTTGGGCCGCGACAACACCAGCTTCACCGTATGGGCATCGACCACCTCGGCATGATCGTAACCAGCCAGGTACGTGGCGCCGAAGGTGCTGGGCAATTGCGCCGCGAAGGCCTTGTCGGTGTCGAAGGCAGTTTTCACGGCTTGGGCATCGAAGGGCTCGCCATTGCTGAACGTCACGCCCTTGCGCAAGTAGAAGGTGTAGGCGCGGGCGTCGGGGCTCACTTCCCACCGTTCGGCCAGCCAAGGGATGATTTCGCCGGTTTTCGGGTCCTGGTCGGTGAGGGATTCGGCCACGTTGCGCAGCACCACGCGATGCTCCAGCCAGTACACCTGGAAAGGGTCCAGGCTCACCAGCTGGGTGTTGTCGCTGAAGAAGGCAATCTTCAGCGTGGTCGCGGCCTGTGCGTCGGCAGGGGACGGTGAACAACCTGGCAAGGCCAGGGCGATGGCGGCCAGCAGGGCTGCGCTGGCCAGGGAACGATCAAGTGTCATAAGCGCATCCTCGGTCAAGGCCGCGCCGCCCTCCGGCAGCGGGCCGGATAGGTTTCAGAAGTCGTAAGCGAGCTTGGTGTACCAGTAACCGCCGCCCGGGTAGAACGGCGGGTTGCCATAGGGCGCCAGGCCCAGGCTGCTGTACACCGCATTGCGGCTGGGGCGTACGTCGAAGATGTTGGTGCCGCCCACGCTCACGGTGAGCTGGTCGAAGAAGGTGTAACTCACGTCCAGGTCGGTGATCCACCGCGCATTGAAGCTGCGATCACCGCTGGGGTTCACCGCCAGGGTTTTCACCGCGCCATAGCGGGTGGTTTGCAGGTTTACCGCCAGGTCGTCCAGCTTCCAGTTGGCGCCCAGTATCCATTTGGTCTTGGGCGTTGCTTCGGTCAGGTCGCCTTCACGGTCCCGGCCCACCAGGGTCACACCCGAGTTGGCCAGCGAAGCGGGGGTGTCGCGCAGGTCCTCGATGGTGGTCTTGTTCCAGTTGAACGCCAGGCTCCAGCGCACCTCGCCCCAACCGGCCAATGGCGTGGTGTGGTCACCCACGATGTCCAGTCCGCGGGTGCGGGTGTCGAACGCATTGGTGTAGTAGTTCACCCAGGTGCCAGTGGCCACGCCTTGAGCGGCGAGGATGCTGTTGACCACACCGTTGCCCTGGTCGTAGATGTTGCTGGTCAGGGTGATGCGGTCGTCGATGTCGATCAGGTAGGCGTCGGCGGTCACGCTGGTACGCGGCGCCGGTTGCCAGGTCAGGCCCAGGCCTAGGTTGCGGGACTTCTCCGGCTTGAGGTCATCGCCACCCAGCGCCTTGGCCAGGTTGCTGTCCGAGGGCGTGAGCCGGGTGACTGCCGGTACCACGTTGCCGTTCACGTCGGTGGCCACGCGGTTATCGGCCACGGTGTAGCCGATCTGGGTCAACGAGGGCGCGCGAAAGCCCGTGCCCACAGTGCCACGCACCGCCACGGTGTCGGTGAGCTCGTAGCGGGAATTCACCTTCAGCCCGAAGGTATTGCCCGAGTCATCGTCGTAATGTTCCACCCGCCCGGCCACGTCTACGAACCAGCGGTCGGTGAGGTCGAAGCCCAAGTCCAGGTACCCGGCGTAGTTGTTGCGGATCAGGCTCACTTCGTCTTCGGGGCGGATGGTCACCGCCGCCTGGGCGCCGGAGGCTGCCGGATAGGTGCCGGTGATATAGGCCTCCGGGTCTCCGGCGAAGGTGCTGAAGCGCTCCCAGCGGTGTTCCAGCCCGGCCGACACCTGCACCGGCGGCGTGAGCTGGAACAGGCTGTCGTAGTGGCGGGTGACGTCCAGGTTGTTCACCCACTGCTCGAAGCGGAAAGTGGCCAGGTTGTCGAATTTCGTGGGCGAGGCGGTACCCAGCGATGGGTTGATGTTGAAGTCGCTGGAGTGGTGCACGTTGTTGCGCCCGTAGCTGGTGCTCAGGTCCCAGTTCCATGCGGCCAGCTCGCCCTTGCCGCCGAACAGGAACTGGTAGTCCCGGTCCTTGATGTTGTTGAGCGGGTAGTAGCCGTCGGGGAACAGCTCGGGCACGGCGGCGGTGCCGGTGGGTAACCGGTAATAGTTGTACGCCTCGGCGTCGCGCTCACCGTAGGTGGAAAAGGAATAGAGCGTGACCTGGTCCAGCGGCAACTCGGCGTTGTAGGCAAGGTTGAAGGCCTTGAGGTCCGGGTCGCCATTGCGAATGGCTACGCGATCCCAGGCGGCTTCTTTCACAGGGTCTGTGTAGGCGTGCACGCTGCTGTCGGCCTTGCCGTTCCAGGAAGCGTCGCCGCGTTTATGGGCGTCTGCCGAGAGGTGAAAAAAACCGCCATTGCCCAGTTCGAAGCCTTCGTCACCGGCGAACTTGAGGGTTTCCCCTTCGCCGGAGTACAGCTTGCCGTAGCTGGTTTCCACGTGGCCGCCGGTATTGCCGCGCTTGAGGATGATATTGATCACCCCGGCCACCGCATCCGAGCCGTACTGCGCGGCGGCGCTGTCCTTGAGCACTTCGATATGGTCCACGGCGCTGACCGGGATCACGTCGATGTCAACGGCATTGGCGCCGCTGTTATCAATGGAACCGCGCTGGCCCACCGCACCGTTGTGCCGGCGTTTGCCGTTCACCAGCACCAGGGTGTAGGCCGGGCCCAGGCTACGGTTGCTCAGTGGCCGGGTGACCGAGTTGTAGCCGGCGATATTGGTGCCGAAGTTGAACGAGGGCAGCAGTTTGGAAATGGCTTCGGACAGCTCCGCCCGCCCGGTTTTCAGCAACTGATCGCTGTTGATCACATCGATAGGGGCAGGGCTGTCGGCCACGGTGCGTTGTTGCCCGCGCACCCCGGTGGAGATCACTGTGACGGTACTGAGGGTGGGGTCACTGTCGGCCGCCTCTGCCATGGGCGCGGTGGCCATGAACAAGCCAGGCAGAACAGAAGCGGTAACGGCTGACAGGCGCAAATACGGGTAGGGCATCGAGGGCGTCTTCCTTGAATCGAGTGTCACTGGCCCTTGGTGCGGGTGCAGCTGTGGCGGCTGGGTAAAAGCAGGGTTATTCCTTGTAATCCTGGCCTTCGCGGTCCAGCTGGCGGATAAGCGCATCCCAGTGGCGCTGCAGGCCCGGGCTGCTGCCGTCGAGCAGGCCAGCCGTTTGCTGACGTACCTTCTCGATGGCCGCGTCGGGCGCGAACAGCAGGTCTACGTTGCCGCCTGCCTGCGCGGCGATCTGGATATTGCAGGCGCGCTCCAGCCCGTGCAGTTCACGGAAGGCATGCTCGATGCTCACCCCACCCGTGAGCAGGCCGTGGTTGCGCAGGATGAAGATATTGCTGTCGCCCAGGTTGGCCACCAGCCGTTCCTGTTCGTCCAGGTCAAGCGCCACGCCTTCGTAGGTGTGGTATTTCACCCGGCTGTAATACGCCAGCGCGTGCTGGGACAGCGGCAGCAGGCCATTACGCTGGGCCGATACCGCCGCGCCGTCGCGGGTGTGAGTGTGCAGCACCGCCTTGAGGTCGGGTCGGGCGCGGTGGATGGCGCTGTGAATCACATAGCCGGCCTGGTTGATGCCGAGGCCCAGTGGGTCGTCGATCAGCGTGCCGTCTACGTCTACTTTTACCAGGTTGGAGGCGGTGATCTCGTCGAACAGCAGGCCGAAGGCGTTGATCAGAAAGTGCTCTTCCGGGCCCGGCACGCGGGCGGAAAAGTGCGTGTAGATGTGGTCCGTCCAGCGGAACAGCGCAGCCAGCCGGTAGGCTGCGGCCAACTTTACCCGCACCTCCCATTCTTCCGGGGTTACCCGCTGGCGAACGGTGAGGGCAGGGGTGTCAGGCAGTACGGACAAAGCGGTCATCAAGGGGCGCTCCTGTGTCAGGGCTTATGACGGTAGGGCGCAATATTTCCGCTGTAAAATTCTTTTTTGGTCTAAGCACAGACAGGAAATGTTTTTGGAAATGCATATTAAGTTATTCTAAAAATGCATTTCAGGAATATAAAAGGTGCGGGTAGAGTTCGTCCGGTCTTCTCTCTCAAGCCGCGTGCGGTAAGCACCACGGCACGCTCAAGGAACCTGCCCATGCCTCCCTTTGCTCGAATCCTGGCCTTCGGTGCCGCCCTGCTGCTTGCTGGCCATGCGGTGGCCGCTGACCGTATCGAACTGCGCATCGGCGACCAGAAAGGCAACATGCGCGCCCAGCTGGAGGCCGCTGACGCCCTGCGGGACCTGCCTTACGACCTGCGCTGGTCCGAATTCCCGGCGGCGGCGCCTTTGGCCGAAGCATTGAACGCCGACGCGGTGGATGCCGGCATCATCGGCGACGCGCCGCTGCTGTTCGCACTCGCCTCGGGCGCTCAGGTGAAGGCCATTGCCGTGGACAAATCCGACGCCTACGGCACGGCCGTGCTGGTCAACCCTGATGCACCCCTGCATTCGGCGGCCGACCTCAAGGGCAAGCGCATCGCCACCGGGCGCGGTTCGATCGGGCACTACATTGCGCTTCGGGCACTGGCCAGCGTGGGGCTGACCGAGAAAGACGTGGAGTTTCGCTTCCTGGGCCCGGTGGATGCCAAGATGGCGCTGGCCAACGGTTCGGTAGACGCCTGGGCCACATGGGAACCCTACACGGCGCTGTCCGAACTGAGCGGTCAGGCCCGGGTGCTGGTCAATGGCCGCGGGCTGTCCAGCGGCAACAGCTTCCTGGCCGCCACCGACAAGGCGCTGGCTGACCCCGCCCACCGCGCCGCCTTGCAGGATTACCTCGCGCGCCTGGCCAAGGCGCAGGTGTGGGCCTACCAGAACCTGGACAGCTACTCCCGCACGCTGGCGGCGATTATCGGCTTCCCTGAAAACGCCGCGCGCTTGCAGTTCGAACGGCGGCAACTGCGCTGGCAGGCGGTAGATGCCAATACCATCGTGCAACAGCAGGAAACGGCCGATTTTTACCAGGCCCATGGGCTGATCAATGGCCACCTGGACGTGGCCCCTACTTTTGCCAAGGGTTTTGATGTGCCCGTGAATGAGCAGGTGGCGAAGCAGCCGTGAGGGCCTCAGATCAATCTGTGGGACCAGGGGGCCGGCCATCCGGCGCCAGACTGGGGATTGCCGCAAACGCAGCCTTTCCCACCCCAGCCAACACCGCGTCGTTCTGCGGCGTATGCACCCGCCCGCAGACCACGTTGCGGTAGTGCCGTTGCAACGGGTTTGTGCGGGAGAGGCCAGGATTGCCGGCGGCTTCGATGGCCAGTTCCACTGCGCGGATGGCGTTGCCGGTGACCAGGTATTTGATCTGCCCCGCGTGCGCTGGGGCGGTCAGGCCCTGGGCGGCTGCGTCAAGCAGGGAGCGGTTGGCGAACAGCAAGGTATCGATCTGCCCGACCACTTCCTGGAACCGCGGCAGTGTGGACAGCGGCGCGCCCAGGTTGCTCGGCGCGCGGTCTTGCAGAAACGCCACCAGCCAGTCCCGCGCTGCCTGCGCGATGGCGTCGTAGACGGAGGACAACAGCACCGCCATCCATAGTAGGCCAGTGGCATCCAGCTCCGATTGCGGCGCGCTCCATGGGCTTACACTCACCGCATGGTCCAGGGGCACCAGCACGTCTTCCAATACGATTTCGTGGCTGCAGGTGGCGCGCATGCCGTGGTGGTCCCAGGCGTCGACAATGGTTACGCCCGGGCTGGCCTTGGGCACCAGCCAGGCGCCGACGAGGGGATCGTCGTCATCGCTGCGTGCCCATACGCTCAGCCAGGTCAGCCCGTGGCTGCCGGTGGAGTACAGCTTGCGGCCGCTGATACGCCAGCCTTCGGGCGTACGCCGGGCAACGGTTGCCGGCAGGCCACCCCGGGCGGGCGTGCCCAGGTCAGGCTCTACCCGCAGCGCATTGATCAGCGCCCCTTGCTGCACGGCCTCGGTTGCCACCCGCGTACGCAAATGCGCCGGCCAGCTGGTGCTGTCTTGCAGGCGCGTGTGTTGCAAGTACTGCATCACCAGAATCAGCGCCGTGGAAGGCTCGCCCCTGGCCACGGCAGTGATTACCTGACGCGCCTGGCTCAGGCTTGCGCCCCCACCGCCCAGTGCGGCGGGCACGGTCAGGCCGAGCAGGCCATGGCGGTGCAGCAGCGCGAAATTGGCGTGAGGGAAGTTGCCGCTTTCGTCGTAGGCCGCAGCCGTGGCGGCGAGCGCCGTGGTAAGGCGTTCAAGGCGGGAGGCGAACGCCTCGGGGGTTTCTGTTTCGGGTGCCTCAGCGACCCGAAGGGCGACGGGCTGGCTCAAGCGTCGGCCTCCTCGAGCACTGGCGCAACAGTGTGTTCGGCCACCGCGTAACGGTTCACCGGCACCTGCAGGCCGAAATGTTCGCGCAGGGTGCTGCCACTGTATTCGCTGCGATGCAGCCCACGTTGCTGGAGCACGGGCACCACCAGTTCGGTGAAGTATTGGAGGCCGTCCGGCAGCAGCGAGTTGATGATGAACCCGTCGCTGGCACCTTGCTCGAACCATTGCTGGATCTGGTCGGCGACCTGTTCGGGCGTGCCGACGAAGTCCCGGCGCGGGCGGGAGAAATGCAGTGCCACTTCACGCAGCGTGAGCTTCTGCTCCCGGGCCAGTTGCTTGATCCGGTCCGAGCCGCCTTTCTGGCTGTTGGAGCCCAGGTCGCCGAGCTCGGGGAAGGGCGCATCCAGTGGGTACTGGCTGAAGTCATGGTCATTGAAGGGGCGGCCCAAAGCGACAATGGCATCCTCGATGCTCACCAGGTCCACGGCCTGCTGATAGCGCGATTGCACCTCCGCTTCGGTGCGGCCAACGATCGGGCGAATGCCCGCCAGGATGGACAGGTCGTCCGGGTTGCGGCCAAAGCCACGGGCGCGTTTTTTGAGGTCGGCGTAATAGGCCTGCGCGTCTTCCAGGGATTCGGCATGCACGAAGATCGCGTCGGAATATTCCGCGGCGAAGTTGCGCCCGTCCTCGGAGGTGCCGGCCTGGAACAGCACCGGCTGGCCCTGACGGGAGCGGGAGATGTTCAGCGGGCCTTTTACTTGGAAGAACTCGCCCTTGTGGTCGAGGGCGTGCAGTTTGCGCCGGTCGAAGAACTCGCCGGTGGCCTTGTTGCGCACAAGCGCATCATCCTCCCAGGAATCCCACAGGCCCTTCACCACCGACACATGCTCCTTGGCGATGCGGTAGCGCACGGCATGGGGCGGGTGCTCGGCCTTGCTGAAGTTTTCGGCGGTGCCGCTCAGCCACGAGGTGACTACGTTCCAGCCGGCGCGGCCGCCGCTGATGTGGTCCAGCGAGGCGAACTGCCGTGCCACCTGGAAGGGCTCGGTGTAACTCACGGTCACGGTGGCGACCAGGCCGATGTGTGAGGTGGTGGCGGCCAGCGCGGACAGAATGGTCAGCGGCTCGAAACGGTTGAGGTAGTGGGGGCTGGATTTTTCATGGATGTGCAGGCTATCGGCGATGAACACGAAGTCGAATTTCGCCGCTTCCGCCAGCGCCGCCTGGCCTTTGTACCAGTTGAAATTGACGCTGGCGTCGGCCTGGGCATTCGGGTGGCGCCATTCGCCCCAGCCGTGGCCAACGCCGTGGACCATGGCGCCGAGTTTGAGTTGGCGTGTGCTCATAGGTGTTCTCCCGGCAGCCTGCGGGGGTAGGTAAGCGGGCTGCCTGTATCGTAAGGTGTCCTCCGCCTGGAAAGGGGTCGGCTGGTGGTGTTCAGATCACATGAAAGCCATGGGTGCCGTCGCGGGCCAGTTGCTCGACCAGGCCGAATTCCCAATCCAGGTACGCCTGCATGGCTTCGCGAGGCGCCTCGGTACCTTCATAGGGGCGGCGGTAGCGGTCGATACGCAGGGAGGCCAGGCGGGTTTCGCCGTGCTCCAGTTCAAGGCCGGCCTTCGCCCAGGCCGCATTGCCGCCGTCCAGCACGAACACCGGCTTGCCGGTCAGGGCTTCCACTTCGCTTACGGCCAGCCGCGCCAACCGGCTGCTGCCGCAGGTAAGTACGTAGCGCTCGGCGGCGGGGATCCTCTTCAGCGCTGCAGCAAGGTCGGCGCGCAGCACCCACCAGGCGCCGGGAATGTGCTGCTTCACGTAGTTGGCGCTGGTGGTGAAGTCCAGTACCTGCAGGTCAGTGTGGCTTTGCCATTCGGCCAACGTGGTGGGGCTGATGGCTTCCGCCTGGGGCGGTACGGGGCCAGGCGCGTGCCAGTCGCCGGTTTCGCTGAAGTCGATGGCGGCAAGGCCATCGACCACGTACACCTCCCAGCCCAGTTGCGCGAGCCACGAGGCGGACATGTTCGCGCGCACGCCGTCGTCGTCCACCAAGGCGATTCGCGCGCCACGTACGCTGGCGTAGTGGTCGGTTTCCTGCACCAGTTGCCCGCCCGGTGTAGAACGGGCACCCGGCACATGGCCGGCGGCGAATTCTTCGGGGGTGCGTACATCGAACAGGTAACTGGTACGTGCCGCGTCCGCCTGCCACCGAGCGAGATCTTCCCGATTGGCGCGCTTCACGCCCGCCTTGTCAGCTACGTGACGGGCATCCGACGCCGCCTGGAACCGCGTGCCGTCGGTGACGTCGGTGAACCGCTTGCTCTGGCCATGCTCCAGCTGCTGGCCAGCCAGCAACCAGCCGATGGTGCCATTGCGCAAGGCCGCTACCGGGTTGGGAATGCCCGCGTTTACCAGCGACTGGGTACCGATGATGCTGCGGGTGCGGCCGGCGCAGTTGACGATGATCCGGGTGTTCGGGCTGGGTGCGAGTTCACGGGCACGCAACACCAGTTCGGCGCCGGGCACACTCACGCCGGTGGGAATGCTCATGGTCTGGTATTCGTCGAAGCAGCGGGCGTCCAGCACCACCACGTCGGCCTTGGCCTCAAGCAGCGCGCGCACTTCTTCGGCGGGAAGTGAGGGCGTATGCCGGTGATGTTCCACCAGCTCGCCGAAGGCCTTGCTGGGCACGTTCACGTCGATGAACAGCTCTCCGCCAGCATCGCGCCAGCCTTGCAGGCCATTCTCCAACAGCTTTACATCGGTGTACCCCAGCGCTTCCAGCCGCTCGGCTGCCAGCGCCGCCAGCCCCTCGCCGTTATCGTAGAGGGTAACCGCCGCGGTTTTTCGCGGGATGCGCGACAGCACTTCCAGTTCAAGCTTGGACAATGGAATGTTGGCGGCGAACAGCGGATGGCCTTCGGCGAAAGGGGCTTCTTCGCGCACGTCCACCAGGGCCACTTCCTCGTGGGCGAGGAGGGCGCGGCGGATGTCGTCGTAGGTGCGGGTGGCAGCACTGGTCATTGGGTGGGGTTCTCTTTGGACAGGTCCCAGATGTTGGGGAGGTAGGCGTTGCTGTAGCCGGAGATGAACAACTTCTCGCTGCCGTCGGGTTGGTACACCGCGCGGCGCACTGCGCCAATGTTGGCGCCATACACGTGGATGCTCACCGATACCTGATCGCTGAAGGCATTGCTCACCTGATGGATATCATTGCGGCGTGGCGACAGGGCTTCCACGTCACCGGGGTTCAAACGCACCGGGGCACCTTCCGGTTGCAGGCGACCATCGGGGCCACGGGCAAAGCTCTGGGAGTCTTCGGCACCGCGGAGCATGCCGATCAGGCCCCACACGCGATGGTCGTGGATCGGCGTGCGCTGGCCCGGGCCCCACACAAAGCTCACCACCGAGAACCGCTGGCGCGCGTCGGCGTGCAACAGAAATTGCTGGTAGCGCTCGGGGTTGGGCTGGGCGAACTCATCGGGTAGCCAGTCGTCATGCTGCACCAGCTGGCCCAGCAGCTTGCCGCCACGGGGCAGCAGATCGCCTTCGCGCGGGTCACTTTCAAGGGTTTCGGCCAGGGCGCCGATAAACTCGCGCAGGCGTTCAGGGTGGGTGATCTGGCTCATGAGCGGGGGTCCGGTAGGGCGCTGACATGGGCCAATCTAAGCATATTGAGGCCGTTTAATATGCTATTTTTTAATGATTAGGTTATAACCGAATGTGCAGGCGGGCCGTCAGGCAATGGCGAGCAATCAAACCGTCAGCTTACGGCTGAATTTCGTCTCCATCACGATATGGGATGCGGTGTGCGCCACGCCCTTGATCATATTGATGCGGATGAGCTCGGCGTTGAGTTCGCTCAAGGTGGTGGTGGCCAGGTGGATGATGAAATCCGATTCCCCGGACACCGCGTACACGGCCTGCACCGCCTCGATCTTGCGCAGGGTGATCATCACATCGGTGTAGCTCTTGTTCGTGCAGGAGGTCATGGTGAAGCAGTTGATGGTGGGCTGTACCCGGTCCTGGTCGATGCGAACGCTGTAGCCGGTGATCACCCCGGCCCTTTCCAGGCGCTGGATGCGTTCCTGAACCGCCGACCTGGACACGCCCAACTTGCGTGCCAGGGAGGCAGTGGGCTCGCGGGCATTGGCTTGCAGCAGCGCGAGCAATTGCCGGTCCTTGTCGGTGAGGTTGAACAGTGTGCCAGCCGTAGGTGCATCCATGAACGCTTCCTTGAGCGAATTGGATCGGGGTCTAGCGGGTCACGCGCGGCGCGAGCGCGTTTCCTGGAAGCTGTCCATCAGCTTCAGGCCCGTATACACCAGCTGCGCCGCCGCCGGGCCCAGGGGGCCGCCATTCCACTGCAGGCCGTAGGCCTCGAACAGCCGATAGCGGTCTGTTTCGCCACAGATGGCCTCGGCCACTACTCGCCCGCCAACGGGTGCGGTGTTCATACCATGGCCTCCGAAGGAGGTACAAGCCCACAGGCCGTTCCCCATCGGGCCGATGTGCGGCATCTTGTGGCGTGCATAGCCCATCAGGCCGGACCAGGCTTTGGCGATTCTCAGGCCCTGCAACTGCGGGTACACGTCGAGAATGTCGGCGGTCAGCAGCGCGCCCAGGCGCTGTTCATCCTGCAGGTTGTGGGTGGTGATGTGCCCGCCCCAGAGCAAGCGGTCTCCCTCGACAATGCGGTAGTAGTCCGCTGCGCGGCGATAGTCGCCTACCGCGTCAGTAGTCCTTACGGCTTTATGCAAGCGGTCGCCCAGCGGCTCGGTAAGTACCACATAGGTGGCGATCGGCAGGAAGGCGCGGCGCAGCTTGCCGAATTCAGGGCCGCCATAACCCCCGCAGCAGTACACCACGTGCTCGCACTCCACTGCGCCTTGGCCAGTGACCACCCGGTGCCCCGCGCCATGGCGGTCTACCCGGATCATGGGCGATTGTTCATGAATCCGCCCACCCTGGCGCTCGATCAGCTCGGCCAGGCCCAGGCAGTAATTGAGCGGATGAAAATGAAACCCGTGGGTATCGCGCGCACCCTGGAAGTAGCGCTCGGTATTCAGCCGCTCACGCACCGCCTGGCGGTCCAGGTACTCCAGGGGGAAGTCGAACTCGGTGGTCATCCGCTCGCACAGGCGCTTGAGGTTATCGCCATCGTCGTAGCGCATCACCCCCAGCTTGCCCGTGGTGGGCGCGCAGCCCGGCAACCCGTGGCTGGCGATCATCTGGCGTACGGTATCGACCCCCTCGAGTGAAAGCCTGAACAACGCTGCCGCCTTCGCTGTGCCACAGCGGCGTTCGATGGCCGGGAGCGCCTCGGAATACCCCTGCAGCACGAAGCCCCCGTTGCGCCCGGAGGCGCCCCAGGCCACCCGCGCCGCTTCCACGAGCACCACGGATTTGCCACGCCCCAGCAGCTCCCAGGCGGTGCTCAGCCCGGCCAGGCCCCCGCCGACAATGCACACGTCGGCCTGAACCGTGCCTCGCAGCGCAGGCCGCTGGGCGGCAGGGCGCATGGTGCCGGTGTAGTAGTTGTTAATGTACGTGGACATCGAATACCTCATCCCTTTACAGGCGGGCTACTGCACCTTGGTCAGGTCAGCCCCGTACCACTTCTCCGATAGCCGCTTGAGCGTGCCGTCCGTTTTCATCTCGGTGACGATCCCGGCCAGTGCCTTGTCGAAGGCGTCGTCGCCCTTGTCCACGGCGATGGCCAACGGCTCATAGTAGGCGGGCTTGCCTTCGACTCTCGCGATCGGGTAGCCATTCTTGATCGCGGCCAGGATGGTGGGCAGCGCCGAGAGCGTGGCATTCAGGCGCACGCCATTGCCCATGCGCAGGTCGTCCAGCGGCCCCATGCTGTCGCCGTAGGTCTTGACCTCGCCGGGCTCCACGTCATAGCTGAACGCTGGCACGTCGGCCGCGTCGATCTTCAGCCGGCGGTTGATGTAATCCTCGGAGGTAGTGCCTGCCTCTACGCCGATGACCTTGCCGTTGAGGTCCGCAGTGGTCGCTCCCGCCGCGTCCTTGTGCACCGCGAACACGTAGGGGGTGTAGTAATAGATGGCTGGGAAATCCAGCACCCGGGCACGCTCGACTGTGGGGGTCATGGAGCCCACCGAGAGGTCCCAGCGGCTGGACCAGCGCCCGGCGGTGATGATGCCGTATTCGGGGGTGACGAAGGTGACCTGGGTGCCCAGCCGGCGGCCAATCTCATTGGCCACGTCAATGTCGAACCCCTGCAGTTTGTCATCGGGGCCCAGGAACGACTGGGGCGGCCAGTTGGCGGCCGTGGCCACTTTCATCACCTTTTCCTGATGGATGCGGTCCAGGGTCGCGCCGGCCCAGGCCGCGCTGGCGGCAAGGGTACAGGCACTGGCCAGGGCGGCAGCGGTGAACACGCGAGCGAACGAAGTCATGGGTAAGCCTCCAGGGGTTCTCGGGTTTGCGAGTGTTGTTCTTGTTGTGCGGTGGCTATTCAGGGGCCGCTGGCCCTCAGTGGTTGAGGATCTGCGACAGGAATTCCCGCGCCCTTGGATGGCGAGGGTTGTCGAAGAAATCGTCAGGGCTCGCCTGTTCGATGATGCTGCCCCGGTCCATGAAAATGATCCGGTTCGCTACCCGGCGGGCGAACCCCATTTCGTGGGTCACGCAGAGCATGGTGATCCCGTCGTGCGCCAGCTCGCCCATCACATCCAGCACTTCCTTGACCATTTCCGGGTCCAGCGCCGAGGTGGGCTCATCGAACAGCAAGATGCGGGGGCGCATGCACAACGCTCGGGCGATGGCGACCCGCTGCTGCTGACCGCCGGATAATTGCGCCGGAAACTTGTCCGCCTGCTCGCGGATGCGCACGCGCTCCAGGTACTCGTAGGCCAAAGCCTGCGCCTGAGCCTTGCTCAGCTTGCTCACCAGCCGTGGCCCGAGCATGAGGTTGTCCAGCACGGTCATGTGCGGGAACAGGTTGAACTGCTGGAACACCATGCCAACCTGCCGCCTCACTTTGGCCACGCAGGCACCGCTGCGGGTGAGCGGTGTGCCATTGATCACCACGGCGCCTTTCTGAAAATCCTCGAGCAGGTTCAGGCAGCGAATCAAGGTGGACTTGCCCGAACCCGAGGGGCCACAGACCACCACAATTTCGCCGCTCTGGATCTGCAGCTCGATGCCGTCCAGTACATGAAAGTCACCAAACCACTTGTGCAACCCCTGGATAGAAATCGCGGCCGGGGCCACGGGGGCTTGAGAAGCGAACGCCTGGTTCATGCCGTGCCCTCAGCGGTGTGCGCGGTTGAAGTGCTTTTCCAGGCGGGCCTGGACGGTTTCTAGCACGATCGACAGCAGCCAATAGAGCACGGCTGCGGTGATCAGCATTTCGAGGTGGCGAAACTCGGCGCGGCCTTGGGTGCGCGCCAGGAACATCAATTCCCATACCCCGATCACCGACACCAGCGAACTGTCCTTGAGCATGGAAATGAACTGGTTGCCCGTGGGTGGAATGATCAGGCGCATGGACTGCGGCAAGATTACCCGCGTCATGGTCTGGAAAGGCGTGAGGCCAATGGCCCGGGACGCTTCCCACTGGCCCCGGGAGATGCTGCTGATGCCCGCGCGAAAGATCTCGGTCATGTAGGCGCCATAACACAACGATAGTGCGAGTATCCCCGCCGGCACCGCGCTCACCACATAGCCGAGCTGCGGAATACCCAGGTAGATGAGGTAGATCTGGATCAGCAGGGGTACACCGCGAAAGAAGGAGGTATAGAAGCTGGCGATGGCAATGGCGAACCCGTTGGCGGACAACCGCGCCGTGGCGCCGAGCAGCGCCAGTACGAAGGCGATGGCAATGGAAATGGCTGACACGTAGACGGTAGTGAACACCCCTTGGGTGATCATGAAACCCACTTTGGTCGCGATAAAGCTGTAGGACAGGTTGAAGGTATCGAAGAACAGCAGAAACAACACCAGCAACTCGCACCACACGGTAACGATCTGCGCCCTGAGGGGAAAGCGGCCGAGAATGAACAGGTTGAGCACCAGCGTGACGGTAAAGGTGCCGGCGACAGCGATGTCCCGCGCCAGGGGTGCATTGAGGTCCAGCAGTATCGGCCCCATCAGCCTGGCCAGGCTGCTTTCGCCCAGGCCGGCGAACAAGGTCACGGCAAATATCACCACCGCGACCGTTCCCATGAACGCGGCGTTGTCGGTGGCACGTGCTTTAACGATATGGTCCTTGAACATGGCCTTCTCGCTTCGGGGGAACCCCTTTATTGTTATGGGCCCATTATGGGCGGGCGAAACGCCGGGAGGGAGCTTGCGGATTGATGGGCTTTAGGGTAAATGGCGGCAGTTGTAGGGGGAGCGCAGCGTATTTTTTGAGGTGCTACTAGCAGAATTGCATGGGGGCCCACGGTCCGGCCCACAAGCAGTCGTTAAGCGCTGCAATACTTGTCCCATAGCTTGTTCCGGAATCGATGCTCCGGGTCCTGTCACGTGTCCAAGTGCGATTAAACTGGGTTTATTTATGCAACATCCCGCGCCAGGCGGGTGCTGCCGGCCTGGTCCTGCATCTCGAGGATGCGCTGGTAGCTCGCCCAACTGGCGTTGTAAAAACGACGCAGGCGCAAGCGGTCCGCCAGCGCGGGATTCCGGCGTACCGCCGTCGACAACGCGGTTCGGATCAAGGCGACCTGTTCGGTACCCAGTGCCCGGGAGCCGATCAAGGGCAGCCCCGGAGCGGCCGCGGTCCAGCCCAGCGTACGCACCTGGCTCGCCAGTTCCGGCCATGCATCGACGGCGAGGGCCCAGGTTACCGGATCGATTGCCGCCACATCGGCGGTGCCCTCGCGTACATGGTCGATGCTCGCCACATGCCCGCCGCAAACATGTACGTCGGCGAAAAACACGCCGCCCTGGGCCAACGGCGCGATGCAGTGGCGCAAGGCGTTCATGCCGCTGTGGGAGTCTTCGCTGTTGATCACCGCTACTGCCCCGCGCAGGTCGGCCAGCGTACCGAAGCGGCTGTCGGCGCGCACGATCAAGCGGCTGCGGTACTGCGAGCGGCTGAAGCCCTCAACGCGGTAGGAGGGCAGTGCCAGCAAGCGCACCTGACGGTTCAGGCGGGTCATCAGGGGATAGCCGCACGTTTGCGATAGCAGCAGGTGGGGGTCAAGCCAGTGGGCGTCAATATGGGCGAAGTCCGGTTCGACGATGCGCACCGGCTCCCGCCAGCCCAGGTCGTGCAGTGCCTCGGTGAACATGCGCAGAAAGGCGGCGTTGGTGTTACGCAGGTCGGTGGTCACCCCGTACATCGGCAGAGCGACTTTCCAGGTGCCCATCAGGCGTTTTCCTCCACGACAGGGTGGGCAGGTGCGTCGACCGGGCGCCAGGCGTACTGGCGCAACAGTTGAAGATAGCCGCCCGGCAGATGGAAGTTGCCGTTGTGGCTGAGGAAGGTGGCGCGCTGGGCGCGATAGAACGCCGGCAGGGCATACCAGGGCACATCCGGGCGCGCGTGATGCACGGCGTGAAGGTTGTTGTTGAGAAATAACACGCGGGTGAACCAGCCGCCTTCATTGATCACCGTGCGCTCGGCCACCATGGGCTGGGCGCGGTGTTCGTAGAAGGAACGCACCGACGCCAGCGACAGCGCGGGCCAAGTCACGGCCAGCAGGTAATACCAGGCCGGGATGCCGGTGAAGCGCTGGATGCCATACAGCATGCCGACGCACAGCGTGCCGTGGCCCAGCCACATGAGGGCACGGCGCAAGTCGCCACGGGCGATAGCCCTCGACTCGCTCGCCAGCAGCGCCGCCACGCCCCAGGGCGGGCCAAGCAGCAGCCGGCCGAGAAAGGTCTTACGCGCGGTCAACAGGCGGCGCTTGAGTGGCCCGGCGTGATCCCAATGTGCCTGGGAGATGTAGGTGCTCTCCGGGTCGATATCGGGCAGGGTCAGGCTGCTGTCGGTGTGGTGCAGCAGATGCGAATCGCGGTACAGGGCATAGGGGTACCAGACCGACAGCGGCGCATAGCCGAACAGCGCGTTCACCCGCGCCGAGCGAGTGGGGTGGCCATGGATGAGTTCATGCTGCAACGACATGAACCAGGCGGCCCACACCGCCAGCAGCAACGTGGCCAGCGGCAAGTTCAACAGCTCTCGCTGATAGGCGACAAGGATGCCCAGCCAACCGCCATACACCGCGACGATCACGATCCAGGTGGGCCATTCGCCGGGGTACAGGCGGGAAGGGTGGGCTGGGCGTTGTGCTTGATGTTTGTAAGTCATGGTAGTGCTTCGTGGGATAGGCCGTGAGTCGATAGCGGCGTCGTCCCAGCGAGCAGGCCATCCGAGCTATTCGGCAGCGGCTCTGCAAAGAGCCGGAGGAGGGCGTGCTACGTACCGCAGGCTTAGATCATACGAGTCTGATTTTTTTCGTGCCTAGAATGAATGGGTATGGTGTTATTCCCAGGCCATGCCCGCGTTATTTGCGGGCGCTTACTGAAGGGCTCTCGTCGGCTGCCGATAATTTTTCTGCCTCGGCTACCCATCCCCCGCCGGTGGCCTTATACAGGTCGATCATTGAGGTAAACACTCTGCCTCGCGTACGGGTGTAACTCAGTTGAGCATCGAACAGGCTCCGTTCGGCATCCAGTACCTCGATATAGCTGGTGTAACCGTTGTCGTAGCGTAAGCGGGCGTATCGGGCGTAGGTGCTCAACGCTTCAACCTGACGAGCCTGGGATGCCATCTGCTCGCGGGATTTGCTGGAAGAGACAAGCGCGTTTTCCACATCGCTGAAAGAGGACTGAACCGCCTTCTGGTAGCTGAGCAGGGCTTGTTGCTGAACGGCTTCGGCTTGTTGGACCTGCCCGGCGATCCCGCCAGCCGTGAAGATCGGCAGGCTCGCGCCAACGCCATAGGACCACGTGGCAGCCGGCCCGGTGAACAGGTTGGAGAGCTGGCTACTCACCGAGCCCAGCACGCCGGTAAGGGAAATCGTTGGAAAGTACTGAGCCTTGGCCGCGCCGATCTGGGCATTCGCCGAGATCAGGTTCAATTCGGCCTGGCGCAGGTCCGGGCGCCGTTGCAGCAGGTCCGATGGTAAACCGGCAGGCACTGAAGGCAGCGTCAGTTGCGCTAGGTCCCGTCCTCGCAGCACGGGGCCTGGATTGCGCCCAAGCAGTAATGCCAGGGCGTTTTCCTGTTGTGCGACCAGAGGCTCGAGCTGGGCCACGGAAGCCTGGGTGCGCTCGTATTCGGACTGATTTTGCGCCAGTTCCATTTCTGAAATGGTCCCGGCGCCAAAGCGCAGTTTGAAAATTTCGTAGGAGTCGCGCCGCACGTTTGCGGTGGTACGGGCAATATCGAGTTCCCTATCGAGGTCGCGAAGGTTCACGTAACTGGAGGCCACCGACGACACCAGGCTAAGTATCACGCTACGGCGTCCTTCCTCCGATGCCAGCAAGTCAGCACGGGCGGATTCGTTCAAGCGCCTCAGGCGGCCCCAGATGTCGAGCTCCCAGTTCACGCTGAGAACGGCCTGGTAGTTTTTGTAAACCGGGTCTATGGAGGCGTCCAAGGGTACCGGGCCATTGCTTCTGGGGGCTCGGCTGCGCTGAGCCAGCCCGTCGAAGCCGGCCTGGGGAAACAGCAGCGAGCGAACCTCGCCATAGCGGCCCTGAAATTCTTCTACCCGTGCAGCAGCTATCTTGACGTCTTTGTTTTCCAGCAACGCGCTGCGAATCAGGTCGTTCAAGACAGGGTCCTGGAACTGCTCCCACCATTGCGTGTTGGATAAATCCTTTGCTTCGTATTCGGCATAACGGTAGCTCGCCGGGATTTCAATAGCCGGGTGCTGGTAGTCGGGGCCCACCGCACACCCGGGCAGGATCACACATAGCAGCAGGGCCGAAGGTTGGCGCATGTCACTCCTCCCTCGGCCGGTTCTCTACTGCCCCGTGAGGGAGCGGTGCAAAGCCGGTGCTCCGCTCCGACTGATCCGCCGTAGGCGCAACGTCTTTTTTCCCGAACATCCGCTCGGCCAGGTAGTAGAACATCGGGATGAAAAAGATCGCGATCGCCGTGGCGGCGAGCATCCCGCCGATAACCCCTGTGCCTATGGAGTGGCGGCTGTTCTCGGATGCCCCCACGGCGATGGCCAGCGGCACGCAGCCAAGGATGAACGCCAGGGACGTCATCACGATGGGCCGCAAGCGTTCCTTGGCCGCGACCATTGCAGCGTCATAGGCCGACATGCCGTTTTCCCTGTTGAGTACTGCAAACTCGAAGATCAAAATCGCGTTCTTCGCGGCCAGGGCTACCAGCATGGTCAAGCCGATCTGGAAGTAAACGTCATTGCTCAGGCCGCGGATAAGCACAGCGAGCAGCGCGCCAAACAATGCAAAGGGCACGGCGAGCAGCACGCCGACGGGGAGCGACCATTTTTCGTACTGCGCGGCCAGGATAAGGAACACCATCACCAGCCCAAAGAGAAAGACTTGGGAGGAAGCGCCTCCGCTCTTCTTCTCTTCGAACGCTTCGCCGCTCAACGCCAGTGAATAATCGTTGGTCATGATTTCAGCGCTGATTTCCTCCAGTGCCGCAAGCGCCTGGCCAGAACTGTAGCCAGGTGCGGGGTTGGCGGTGAGTTTCACGGCGGGGAAGTTATTGAAACGCGTAAGGAGGTCGGGGCCGGTAACGTAGCGGGTCGTCAGCAGCGCCTTGAGCGGCACCATCCCAAGGTTGGTGCTGCGCACGTAAATTTGCTGCAGGTCCTCAGCCTTGAGCCGATAGGCCGGCTCGGCCTGGAGAATAACCTGCCACAGCCGGCTGAACTTGTTGAACTGCGAAACATACAGGGACCCGAACATGGTCTGCATCGTGCTGTAGACCTCTTCCACCGGTACGCCAAGGCTTTCGGCTTTTTCCTTGTCTACATCGACCATCAGCTGGCGGGAGAAAACATTGAACGTTGAGGTTATCGCCCCAAGCTCCGGCCTTTCCTTGGCCTTCGCGATCAGCGTTTCCACCACTTCGGCCAGTTGATTGATGCCTGCGTCGCCCTTGCCTTGCACCCATACTTCCATGCCGCCCGTGGTACCCAAGCCAGGAATAGACGGGGGATTGACCGGCACGATCACGCCTTCTTGTACACTCGAGAACGCATGGCGCGCTTTTTCCATGACTGCGGGGGCGCTTTGCTGCGCAATAGTGTCCGAATCCTTGTAGCGCCCTTCGAAATCCTTGAATCCCACAAAAAACGCCGCCGCGTTGTTCTTGTTCTGGCCGTCGAGCAGGCTATAGCCATTGACGATGGCAACACCTTCGACAGCGGCGTCGTTCATGAAAAAGTCACTGGCAACCTTCCCGACCTGGCCAGTGCGATCAAGGCTTGCGGCATCAGGCATGATCACCGCGCCCAGCAGGTAGCCTTGGTCTTCGGGAGGCAGAAAAGCACTGGGTATGCGCTGGCCTATCAGCAGGATCAGCACAACCATCGCCGCAAACAGCAGAAGGGCCAGCACGAAACGCTTGATCATGAACGCCACGGCGCGGGAGTAGCCCTCGGTGAGGCGTTCGAAACTGCGTTCGAACCAACGAAAGAAAGTGTTCTTCTTGCCGTGCTGGGGCTT
This sequence comes from Pseudomonas sp. 3MAES_34.3B, assembly GCF_058145875.1. NCBI lineage: Bacteria > Pseudomonadati > Pseudomonadota > Gammaproteobacteria > Pseudomonadales > Pseudomonadaceae > Pseudomonas > Pseudomonas sp. 3MAES_34.3B. The sequence goes on from NZ_CM176960.1 coordinate 2,280,207, forward strand.
GAGCAACAGGGCAGCCAACGCCGGTGACAAGGTCAGGGCCACCAGCCCGGAGATGACCACCGAGATCGCGATGGTGATCGCGAACTGCTTGTAGAGCTGGCCGGTGATACCCCCCATGAATGCCACCGGGATGAACACCGCGCACAACACCAGCACAATCGCCACGACCGGGCCGGCCACCTCATCCATCGCGCGTTTGGCGGCGTCCTTTGGCGACATCTTGTGAACTTGCATGTTGCGCTCGACGTTCTCGACCACCACGATTGCGTCGTCCACTACGATGCCGATCGCCAGCACCATGCCAAACAGTGTCAGCATGTTCACCGAGAACCCTAACGCCGACATGCCTATAAACGTACCGACAATCGATACCGGCACCGCGATAACCGGAATCAGCGTGGCGCGCAGGCTCTGCAGGAACAGAAACACTACGATCACCACCAGCACCAACGCCTCGAAGAAGGTATGGATAACCTCGGAAATCGACGCGCGAGTGAACGCGGTCGTGTCCATCACCACCTTGTATTCGATGCCCTGGGGAAAGGTTGCCTTCATGTCCGCCAGGGTTTTCGTCACTGCAGCCGAGACGTCGAGGGCATTTGCACCTGGCTGCTGATACACCGCGATCAGCGTTGCCGGTTTGCCTTGATAGGTGCTGCGCAGCGAATAGTCTTTCTGCCCGAGCTCGGCACGGCCGACGTCCTTGAGCCGAACGAGGGCAACGCCATCGCTGCTGGCACGCAAGATAATGTTCTCGAATTCGGCAGGCTCGGTGAGCCGTCCTTTGGTAGTGACTGCGAATGACTGCTCGACGGCGGCGCCGGTGGGGGACTGCCCGACACGGCCGACCGCAAACTGCTGGTTCTGATTGGCCACTGCCTTTTGCACGTCAGCGGCGGTGATGCCCAACTGCGCCATGCGATCAGGCTTGAGCCAGATTCGCATCGCATAATCGGGCGTGCCGAAAATGCTGGCCTGATTGGCGCCAGGGATGCGCTTGATCGCGTCGAGAATGTAAAGGTTGGCGTAGTTTGCCACGTAGGTGCTGTCGTATCGGTCCCCGGCGGAATAGACCGCCAGCACCATCATGAACGCCGAGGATTTTTTCTGTACTTGAATGCCTTGGCTTTGGACAGCCGAGGGTAGTTGCGGCAAGGCCAGGTTCACGCGGTTCTGCACGTCCACCTGAGCCAGCGAAGGGTCGGTGCCTATCTCGAAGAACACATTGAGGGTCATGTTCCCTGTCGCCGAGCTCGACGAGTTCATGTAGATCATGTTGTCCGCGCCATTGACCTGCTGTTCGATCGGCGCTGCGACGTTATTGGCCACCACCTGCGCGTCGGCGCCTGGGTAGGTGGCGGCCACGGTAATCTGCGGCGGCGTGATGTCCGGGTATTGGGCAACCGGCAACTGGAGCATCGCCACCGCGCCCGCCAGCGTGATCACGATAGAAATAACCGAGGCAAATATCGGCCGCTCGATGCAGTAGTGGGAGATGCTCATTGGCGGCTTCCGCGGGCGACACCTGATGAATCGGCCTCCGCTGTCTGCGCAGGGGAAGTGGATGCAGCACCTGCGCCAGGTGCCTCGACGATATGGATCGGGCCTCCTGCGCTAACCCTCAGGGCACCGTCCACCACAATGCGTTCACCGGTTCGCAGGCCGTTACTGATAAACCAGTTATCACCCTGCCATTCGCCAACCTCCACAATCCGCTGCTCAGCCTTCCCCTGACCGTCAACGATCCACACAAAATGGCTTTTCGCGCCCTCCAGCACTGCCTTCTGCGGGACCAGAATGGCGTTCGGTCGGACGGCACCCTTGGCCAGCGCACGCACGAACTGGCCGGGCCGCAGCAGTCCCGCCGGATTGGCGAGCACCACCCTGACCATGAACGTGCCGGTTTCCTGGCTGAAGGAAGGCGCAAGGAAGTTAACCTTGCCTTTCTCAGGCGCCACCGTGCCGTCCGCGAGCACAACCTCTACGACAAAATCACTGCGGGCCGGGAATACCAGGCGTCCGGCTGCGATTTCATCGCGGTACTTGAGCGTTTCGTTTTCTGACAGGCTGAAATTGACGTAAATGGGGTCCATCTGTGAAACAGACGTCAGTAGCCCTGACTCCCCTGGCGTGACGTAACTGCCTTCCTGTTTTTTTGCATCGCTTGAGCGGCCACTGAGGGGGGAGGTGATGGTGGTGTAGCTGAGGTTGAGCTGTGCGCTTCGCACGGCGCCTTCGGCGGCAAGCACCGCGGCACGGGTCTCGCGTTCCGAGCCAACGGCATTGTCCAGGTCCATCTTGCTGACCGCGTTTTGCGCTGCCAGCGGACGTATGCGGGCAAGGGTAGCCTTGGCAACTTCATAGCGAGCCTGCTGCTGCGCCATTTGCCCTTGGGCCGAGGTCAAAGCGGCTTCGAAGGGCTTGCGGTCCATCTGGAACAGCGTCTGCCCAGCCTTTACAACGTCCCCCTCGGTGTATAGGCGACGGTCCAGAAAACCGGCAACGCGCGCGCGGATCTCCACCTCACGGGAACTCTGGGTCTGGGCAACGAATTCGAACGTTACCGGCGTATCGCGGGCGGTAACCGTCATCACGGTCACGTCGGGGGCGAGGCGGGTTGGGGGAGCGGGCTCCTTGCCACATCCGGCAAGAAGCGTCGATATTCCTATCAACAGGGCTAACGGCATGCCCGGATGAGCTCTGACAACGTTAGCCATCGAGTGAACCTCTACTGTCCGTAGATGTCATGCAGGACAGCGTAGTTACGATTCAGGCCAAGCACCTACCGTTAATCAGGTGTGTACAAATGCGGTGCCTTGTGCCGGGTCTATCACATTGTTCTGCCTATCTGGCAATCACCCCTTAAAGGGTTTCGGTACCGGCCCGAATAACAGACCCATGACTTGGTCCCTGCCCATGACGCGAACAAGCTCACGCATCAAGCAGTACATCAGAATCAAAATCAAAAGCAGAATTTGAATGGCCCAAAAATGCGGCCACACGATCTCTGAAAGCAGTTGATCGTTCGCTACGATCAAACCGCTAGCCGTTCGCCAGAAATCAAACAGACGCTCCAGGTAATGGAAACACGTCGCTAGCAGCGCATAGATCATCGTTTTCCACGCAACATTGTAAATCAGTGGTTTTTCCGGGTACCGGTTAATGAATGGCAGCAGATCGGCAACCAGCACCGCCTTGCCCAAAATCAGTGCCGACAGGGCTACTGACGCAGTCGTTTCCAGGGTAATGCCAGTGTTCTTGAGCATCAGCACACGAATGAAAGCGATGATATGCAGGGCGATAAAGAAAAAGACCGTAGGGGGAAGTATTGCTGCAATCTCTTCTTTGACTTTCGCGGATAATTGACTCATGACGTTCCCGTTGGTCCAGTTCCAAAATCATGATAACGCCCCCGTTACTGCTAACGAACAGAGGCCGAAGGCGGCGATTGTTGTGGCATTGCGAGGTGCAAACAGGCCGATTCGGTGGCTGGACGCCCCCAGCCTATCCGGCACGGCGCTGTATCGTCTGATCGGTTCAAGCTCATTGCCGGTGCCCTTCAGTTTTCGGATGGGAGAGGGCAACTGCCTTGGTTGAACTCGCTGATCATCGCCGCGATGTCTTGCACATTAGCCTGCTGCGCCGTGACCAGGTCATCGACCGATTCGCCGGCAGGCGATTGCACAATGCCTTGGCAGTTGAGCTCCGTGGTTGCGCCGTCAGCCAACCGCCTCGTGCGCAGGCGCCACTTCACGTCGAGCAACGCGTAACGGCCTGGCACCAGATCGAAACGTTGGACATCAACCCGCAGGGAGGTCTTGCTAGCCGGCGCGGGGTGTCGGTTAAGCTGGCCTACCAGCGCGCCTTGGAGCTCGTCGGCGAGGCTTGCACCCCACCAGTCGGTTTCCAGGATGGCCAGGCCATGAACACCCTGACGGACCACGATTTGGGTGCGATCGACCTGCGCGGGCACCGTCACACGTTCGATCAGCAGATTGCCGGTGGGCTGCACCGTCCGTAGAGGCCCCGACAGCAATGGCGTCAACGTGTGATAGTGCACCGGCGCGCTGCGACACCCTGCAAGGAGGAGGAGCGATGTGAACAACGCCACCAGGGAAGTGCGCATGCGGTCTCGCTCCATTGAACGTCAAGGCTGCTGATTTTCGAAAGGCGCGTTTTTCGCTCGGCCACGGATTGGCGACTCGGGGTGCCGGTTCAGGTATTCGGACAGTTCGCGTAGCGACCGGGAAGTGCGCCCCAATTCGTTGATTGCTTCGGTGAGCTGCTCACGCTGTGGTGAATCTTCGGAAAGCGCCGAGTTGGCGGTTTTCAACGTGTTACTGACGTCGGCCAAGGAGGTCTGCACCGCCGGCAAGGTTTTACCGCTGAACTGGTTGAGAACCCCGCTTAACCCGCTCAGGCTGCTATCGAGGTTGGCGGCGATGCGGTCCAGCGGCAGGCGAGCAATTTTCTCTACCACCGCCTGCACCTGCGCTTGCAACTGATCCAGGCTGCCCGCAATGGTGGGTAGCACCACAGGCCGGGCATTGATATCAAACGCTACTTTCTGGGCGTTCGGATAGAAATCCAGCGAGATGTAGAGTTGGCCGGTCAGCAGGTTGCCTGTACGTGCCTGGGCACGCAAGCCGTGCTCCACGAAGCTGCGGATGATATCAATGGACCCGCGTTCATCCGCGGGGTCATGGTTGAGCACCTGTAACATGCGGCTATGCGCCCGGCCCAGGCTTTGCGGGTAGATGGCGATGCCTACCATGATCGGAAACTTGTCGTTGCCTGGCTCGAAGTCGAGGTCTATTGAAACCACTTTACCAATCTGCAGCCCCTGGAACTCTACCGGCGCATTGATCTTCAGGCCTCGCAGTGCCTGGGTGAAGCGCAAACTCATGTATTGCGCCTTGCCCAGAGGCGGGGCCAAGGCGGTTTGCTCGTCTGCCAGCAGGTCGAAACGGGTCTGCTCCCCGGCCATGGGGCTTTGGCCGCCATAGTCCGGCGCGCGAAACGCAATGCCGCCTACCAACACGGAAGACAACGATTCGGTTTTCAGTGTGAAACCGTTGGCGCCCACCCCGATGTCGATGCCGCTGGCGTTCCAGAAGCGTGTGTTTTCAGTGACGTAGGCGTCGTTGGGCGCGTTGATGAATACGTCGATTTCCACGCCGTCACCGTCCTTGGCCAATGCATACGCCACCACCTGCCCTACAGGGATCTTGCGGTAGTACACCGGCGAGCCGATATCCAGCGAGCCCAGGTCTTTGGTACGCAACGTGAAACGCTTGCCGGGTTCGCCGTAGGTGAGCGGCGGCGGAACTTCAAGGCCTGTGAAATGTTTGACGCGGCGGTCGCCCGTGCCGACGTCGGCACCGATGAAATCACCAGAAAGCAACGTGTCGATGCCGGAAACGCCTCCGGCGCCAATACGTGGCCGGACCACCCAGAATCGTGAATCTTCCCGGGTGAAGTTCTCTGCGCGCTTGGCCAGCTTCACGGTGGCGATGACAGTCTTTTGGTCTTCGCTGAGCTCGACCTCCGACACGTGACCGATCACCACATTGCGGTATTTGACCTCGGTTTTTTCCGCCGTCAGGCCTTGCCCTGTCTTGAAGGTAAGGGTGATGACCGGCCCGGCTTGCAGGTGGTTGTGGACGAGCAGCGAAATACCTACCAGCAAGGCGATGATCGGTACGATCCACACCAGTGACACGCTCCAGCCCTTGGAGGTCTTGATCTCTCCGGGCGGGAGTGGGCCGGCGCCCTCACGCTTCATCGCTAGCCCCTCGGGCGTGGTATGCCTGCCAGATCAAGCGAGGGTCGAAGCTCATGGCTGCCAGCATGGTGAGTACCACCACCATGCCAAAGAATAAAATGCCTGCGCGCGGCTCGATAGTTCCCAAGGCCTGGAACTTGACCAGCGCCGCGACCAGAGCCACCACTACAACATCGAGCATGGACCAATAGCCCACCATTTCTACGAACCGGAACAATTTAGAGCGCTGGCGACACGCCCATTGGCTTCCTCGCTGAGCTGTTAAAAGAAGTAAGGTCAGCGCGCCGAACTTGATCCCTGGCACCCCAATACTTGCGATAAAGATGATCAGCGCAATATCCCAGGCGCCGGCCTCCCAGAACTCCAGCACTCCGCTGATGATGGTGCTGTCCGTGCCCTTGCCAAGCATGCTGGTGTTCATTACGGGCAGAAGATTGGCAGGAACGTAGAGCACTAGTGCGGCGATGAGATACGCCCAGGTGCGGTTCAACGAACGGGGTTTAAGACGGTGCAAGGGCGCGCCGCAGCGATTGCAACGGATAGGCTCGTTCCGCATGTCGCAGGCATGTCCACAACCATGGCACAGGCATAGTTGAAGGTCACTGGCTGTGGGCCGGGCGCTCACAAGGTTGCCCAAAGAACGCGCACGTCTTTTCCCGCGATCTTGATCATCAGCACGCTCAATGCGGCCAACGCCAGCAGGCCGATGCCAGGGATTACGTCCAGCAACCCCGCAAGCTTGACCACTGCAACCAAAGCACCAAGCAGGCAGACTTCCAGCATGCTCCAGGGCCTGAGTGATTCCAACGCGCGCATGCAGAGCTGGAATGCAGGTGACCGCCTGCCGGCGAGGGCAAAGGTTATAACCCATATCAACAACAGCACCTGGATCACCGGCGCCACAATGATCGCAATGGCGGCGATCAGCGCGATGAACGTGATCGGCCCGTCGCTAAGTGCCAGCACCGAATCCCACAACGTGGCGGCGTTGTGCAAACCTTTCAGATTGATGCTGATTATCGGGAAGAAATTGGCAAGCGCGAGCAATATGCCTGCGGTCAGGCATAGCGCGAGGCGTTGTTCCAGCGTGATGCGGACGGGCCGCTGAATGACCGCGCCACAACACTGGCATATGGCTTTCTGATGCTTTTTGAGCCGTGCGCTGCCATAGACCGAGTCGCAGTATTCGCAAATGATCAGCGGGTAAAAATCCGTCATGGGATTCACCTTGTGAGCAAAGGAACCTTGCCTGAGCTGCCTGTGAATATAGGAGTGCTGGCAAATTAGGCAAGGTGTTCTCGGTTCGGAACGTAAATCTGGGCAAATTTCTTAAACAGGTTAATTTCTTGCCAATTTCACGGCGTCAAGCTATTCGTGGGAAAGTGGTGGCACTTTGGTAAAGAGTCGGGTATGCCTTGAGCATGTCTCTGTAATCAATTAACCGTTACACTGACTGAGATCGCCCACTCCATGAATTGCCAATCTTAACTTGACTCTTTTTTTTATCGAAAGTAGTTGGCGTACCACTAACAACAAGGGAAGTAAGGGCGCGATACCAACGGAAGTTACAAACATTCCGCTGAAGCTGTTCAGGCCGTATGCAAGTTCATCCGCACGGTTTATCGCAGCCGGCCTTGACTTGCTGCCTGTGATTATGCTTTTTACCTATCTTATCTGCCCTCTACCATGTGTACTAAGAATGAAAACCGATGACATCGATGCCTTTGTCGCCGTGGTGCGTTGCCAGTCCATCAGCCAGGCCGCCGATTCCCTCGCGCTTACCCAGCCGGCGATCACCCGTCGGGTGCAAAACCTTGAACACGCCCTGGGCGTGGAGCTGTTCGACCGCAACACCAAGCCGCTGAAGCCCACCGCCATTGGCGTGCAGGTGTACCAGAAGTGCCTGGCCATCCTGCGTGAAATGGACGGCCTGCGCGACCTGGTCGCTCTGGATACACCCCCCAGCGGTGTACTGCGCCTGGGTGTGCCGCAAACCATCGGCGACATCGTGCTGCTCAATGCGCTCAAGCACCTGCGCGGGCAGTTCCCGGACCTGCGCGCACAAGTGGTCACCGGCTGGGGCGGGAACCTGGTGAGCAAGATCGAGCGCGGCGAGCTGGACGCTGCTGCCGCGCTGTTCCCGGCGGGCAAGGTATTTCCGGAAAACATCGTCGGCGAATCCATCGGCAAGCTGGAACTGGTAGGTGTGTGCGCCAAGGCGGACCTTCCGAAAAAGCCGATCAAGCTTGCCGATTGCTACGAGCGCGGCTGGGTGTTGAACCCCGACGGCTGCGGCTTCCGCGCCGGGCTGCAACGCACCCTGGCCGACCAGGGCCTTAGCCTGAAGGTGAACCTGGAAACCTTCGGCACCGAGCTGCAGCTGGGGCTTGTGGCCGATGGTATGGGCCTGGGCCTGGTACCGCGACCACTGCTCGAACGCAGCGCGCATTACGAAAACCTGGCGGTATTGCCGTTGAAGGACTTCAAGCCAGTAATGGATTTGTGGCTGATCTACCCGCGGTTCCTCGGTAACTTGCAAGCGGCGGTTAATGCCTTCGGGGAATGGGTGGCCCAGTCGTTGAAGCAGGAGCGGGATGCGGCGTAGGGGTTAACGCAGCTCCACAACTGTGGGCGGTGGGCACTGGAGTAGCCCGAGAAAATTCCGGTTTCCACCCGGCCCCACAGGGTGATCTGGGCCGCCATCCGTTATGGGGCCAGGCGATAGCTTGGGAATGGACTAGGGGTTCACGCCACCTTGACCGCCTCACCGTCCCGCTTCGCAATCAACTCCCGAGTCAACGGGATCAATCGCTTGCCGTACTCGATGGCGTCGTCCAACGGGTCGAACCCGCGAATCAGGAAGGTGGTAATCCCCAGGTCGTAGTAGTCCAGCAGCGCCTCGGCAACTTGCTCGGCAGTACCTACCAACGCGGTTGAATTTCCTTTCGCCCCTAGCAGCCCTGCGATGCCGGTCCACAGGCGTTTATCCAGGCGAGCCCCTTGCGCGGCGGCAGCCAGCAAGCGGCGGGAGCCTTCGTTGGCCGGCGCCTGGCGCACGAAACCCTTGGCTTCGGCCACGGCCTTGGCCTGCTTCAGAATACGCTCGGCCCGTGCCCAGGCTTTGTCTTCGGTTTCCGCCAAAATCGGCCTCAGCGACAAGCTGAAGCGCACCGTGCGGCCATGCTTCGCGGCTTCGGCGCGCACCTGCTGCACCACCTCCCGCACCTGCTCATAGGTTTCGCCCCACAGGGCATACACGTCCGCATGCTTGCCGGCCACCGCGATCGCCGCCGCTGAGGAGCCGCCGAAGTACAACGGGATGTGCGGCTGCTGTGGGGACTTCGCCTCGGAAAATGCCCCTTCGTAGCGGTAGTATTCGCCGTGATGGTCGAAGGGTTTTTCGCTGGTCCATTCCTGGCGCAGCACGCTCAGGTACTCATCCGTTCGAGCGTAGCGCGCATCCTTGTCGATAAAGCTGCCGTCCGCGCGCAATTCCTGGTCATCGCCGCCAGTGATGATATGCACCGCAGTACGTCCACCGTTGAACGTGTCCAACGTGATGAACTGCCGCGCCGCAACAGTAGGCTGAATAAACCCGGGGCGGTGAGCGACCAGGAACTTCAGCTTTTTTGTCACACTCGCTGCGTGCGCTGCGACAAAGGCGCTGTCCGGGCTGTTGGAATGGTAGGCAATCAGAGCCCGGTCAAAGCCCGCCGTTTCATGGGCCTTGGTAACCTTTTCTACATATTCCGGCTGGATGGCCGGGCCGCTGCGCGGATGAATTTCCGAAGCATGCTGGGTGCCAATATAGCCGATGAATTCAACGCTCATGTACCGCTCCTTCCTGGGTAGAGGCGCGTCAGGCGCCGGGCGAGAAGCGAACCTTAGGGGAGGGCAGTGGAGGGTGGGAAATACCCATTGGTGCTGAGGTTATTATAAAAAGAGCGCATGTATGTGCACGTCTAATATTCACGTTTACTGAGGGGTGGTTCGCAAACTTTTTCGATGCGGCATACTCGCGCTACTTTCCATGCTCTTCATGAATGCAACCGATGCCCGACACAAGCGCGCCCCAGACCCAAGCCATCGTTTTGGCCTATCACCTTGCCTGGAAACACCGCGACCTGGAGGCGATCCTTGCGCTGTACCATCCGGCCATTCAGTACAACGACTTCTTCCAGAACCGCACCTTGTCGTTGCAGGACCTGCGCGACTACGTTACCCAAACCCTCCCACGCCACCCCGACGAGTACCTGGAGCACATCGACCGTATTCGGGTGGATGGCGACACGGCGTTCATTCAGTACCAGACCGCGCTCCAGGGCGGCGGCCAGCGTGTGGTGTTCCACTCCAGCGAGGCCATCACCGTGCGCGATGGGCTGATCTGGCGCATCAACGAATACGCCTCCCTCGTGCGTGAAGCGCCGGCGGCGAGCCAAGCCAGCCGCGCACCGGCGATCAGCAAGCTGGGGCTTTCGGCGCGGCAGCTGAGCTACATGGCGCGGGACCTGGATGACTATTTCCAACGCCAGCAGCCGTTCCTCGACCCGGAGCTGGACCTGCACGCTGTGGCGACCGCTACCGGGTACAGCCGCAACCAGATGTCTTACCTGCTCAATCAGGTGCTGGGCCAGAGCTTTTACCGCTATGTGAACCAGGCTCGGCTGGCGTATTTGCTGCGGCGGTTGGCCGAGGAAGGTGAGGGCGCCGCAGTGGATGAGCTCGCCGCCAGTGCGGGTTTCAACTCCACCTCGGCCTTCTACAAGACCTTCCGCGCCCATACCGGCTGCACGCCCAAGGCCTGGCTCAAGGAAAATTGCACGCGTACCCGCAGATAAGACAGGCAGCGAAGCGGCTGTTTACACTCGTCGCCGAACCAATAAGTGAGGTGCGGGATGAACGGGTGGCGCGGGGTGAGTTTGTGGATGGACCAGTTGGAGGAGCCGCTGCAACCCAGGGCCGCCCTGGCTGAAGATCTGCAGGCGGATGTGGTGATCATCGGCGCCGGGTTCACGGGCCTGTGGACGGCGTATTACCTCAAGCGCCAGGCCCCCTCATTGAATATCGTTATCCTCGAAGCGCAGATCGCCGGGTTCGGCGCCTCGGGCCGTAACGGCGGCTGGCTGATGGGCAACCTGCTGGGCGAGGACCGCCTGTTAGGTGGCCTGCCGCCCGCAGCCCGTGCCGAAAGCTTCCAGCTACTGCACGGCATCCCGGACGAAGTGGCCAGGGTGTGCACGGATGAAGGCATCGACTGCAACCTGCGCAAGGGCGGCGTGCTGTACGCGGCGGCCCGCTATCCCGAGCAGGAGCGCCGCTTGCGCGAGGCATTGGACGACTACCGCAAGCAGGGCCTGGGCGAGGGTGACTACGCCTGGCTTACCCCTCAGGCCTTGCGCGAGCAGCTTAACGTCGCCAACGCGTACGGCGGCCTGTATTCCCCGCATTGCGCGACCATCCAGCCAGCGAAACTGGTGCGCGGCCTGGCGCGTGTGGTGGAAAGCCTGGGCGTGCGCATTTTCGAGCAAAGCCCGGTGCTGCATTGGCAGGCAGGGGAGGCGACCACCGCCAACGCACGGGTAAAGGCTGATTGGGTGGTGCCGGCGGTAGAGGGCTACTCCAGTGAGCTGCCGCCTCTGAGCAATCATTTGGTGGCGGCGCAAAGCCTGATCGTGGCGACCGAGCCTTTGACAGCAGACGTGTGGGCACAGATCGGCCTGAGCCATGGCCAGGCCTTCAGCGAAAACAGCCGGCAAGTCACTTACGGCCAGCGCACCCATGACAACCGCCTGGTGTTTGGCGCCCGCGGCGGATACCGCTTCGGTGGGCGGCTGCGACAGGATTTCAACCTCACGGCCAGCGAGCGCGCGTTGCGTCAGCAGCTGTTCGGCGACCTGTTCCCGGTGCTGCGCAACGTGCGCTTGACCCATGCCTGGGGCGGAAACCTGGGCGTTGCGCGGCGCTTCCAGCCGCACATGCTGGCCGACCGTCGCCAGCAGGTCGCGCTTGCCGGCGGATACGGCGGGGAGGGCGTGGGCGCCAGCAATTTGGGTGGGCGCACGCTGGCTGACCTGATTCTCGGCCGCGACACGCAGCTTACCCGCCAGCCTTGGGCCTTCCCGGACCGCACTATCGCGTCGTTGCCGCGCTGGGAGCCCGAGCCTCTACGCTGGCTGGGCTACAACGCGATCATTCGCAGCTTTGTACTGGAGGACCGCGTGCTTGCCAACCCGAACACCCCACCCTGGCGTCGCCACCTGGCCGAGCGGCTGGCCGGCGCGATGGAAGGCCTGATGCACACCAAGGAGCCCTTTGCATGACGATCGAACATTTGCGCAACACCGCTACCTTCGCGCTTGGCGAAGCCAGCCCTGTAGGCCTGCCATTGGGTGAGCCTGTGGCAAAGGTGGCGAGCCATGGCGTGGAGCGCAGCGACGGCGTGGAGGCGGGGGTATGGGAGTGCTCTCCTGGCCGCTGGCGTCGGCAGATTACCCAACAGGAGTTTTGCCACTTCATTCAGGGCCGCTGCACCTTCACGCCAGATGAAGGCGCGCCCATCGAGATCCAGGCCGGCGACGCGTTGATGTTCCCTGCGAACACAACGGGCATCTGGGACGTACAAGAGACCGTTCGCAAGAGTTACGTGCTGATTTTCTGACTGCCCCTTCCATAACGCTTAGAACAAAGGTTGAGGTATTTGCATGTTGAAGTTGATCGCCCCCTTGTTGCTCGTGAGCGCTGCCGCCCAGGCGGCTGACACGGTGAAGATTTACAACTGGAGCAGCTACATCGCGCCAAACACCTTGCAGGCTTTCACCGCCACCACGGGCCACCCCACCCAGTACGACCTCTACGACAGCAACGAAATGCTCGACGCCAAGCTGATGGCGGGCCATTCGGGTTATGACGTAGTGTTCCCGTCCAACCACTTCATGGCACACCAGATCACCGCCAATGCACTCAAGCCCTTGGACCGGAGCAAATTGCCGAACTGGAAGAACCTCAACCCCACACTGATGAAGGCACTGGAAGCCAACGACCCTGGCAACCGCTACGGCTTCCCGTACCTGTGGGGCAGCACCGGGATCGGTTACAACATCGACAAGGTGAAAGCGGTACTTGGCGATGTGCCGGTAGATTCCTGGGACCTGGTATTCAAACCGGAAAATATGCAAAAGCTGGCGCAGTGCGGCGTGGCCTTCCTGGACAACGGCCCCGAGATTCTGCCGATCGCGCTCAACTACCTCGGCCTGCCGCACCACAGCGAGAAAAAGGCCGACTACGACAAGGCCCAGGCCCTGCTGATGAAAGTGCGGCCCTATATCAGCTACTTCCACAGTTCCAAGTACACCGCCGACCTGGCCAATGGCGACGTGTGCATGGTGGTCGGCTTCTCCGGCGACGTGATGCAGGCTGCGTCCCGCGCCCAGGAGGCGGGCAACGGCCAGCACATCGCCTATGTGATCCCCAAGGAAGGCTCACCCATGTGGTTCGACATGGTGGCCATGCCCGCCGACGCGCCGGATGAAGCAGCCGGGTATGCATTCATGAACTACCTGTTGCAGCCCGAGGTGATGGCCGACATCAGCAACCATGTGCAGTACGCCAACGGCAACGCCGCCGCAGAGCCGCTGGTGAATTCGGACATCCGCAACAACCCCATGGTGTACCCGCCGCAAAGCGTGATGCAGAAGCTGTTCGTGCTGCAGTCCATGCCCATGCAAACCGACCGCCTGCGCACCCGGGTGTGGAGCGCGGTGAAGAACGGGGGGTAGGGGGAAGAATGCCGAGGGCAGGCAGATAAGCCTATGGGACTGGCCTTGCCTGTGAGACAGAGCCCAGTTCTTGGCCGGACTGCACCGGCCAGTGTGGGAGCTGGGCGGAGCCGCAGGCGCAGCTCGCGAATGGGCTAAGCCGTTATCAAGCCAGTCGAGCGGTTACCAATCCCGCACCCGGCTACCGGCCATGCACTCGCGCACATCGTCATCGATAAGGTTGCCGGGCTTGATGCAGGCTTGCATGGTTTGGCGGGTGCCGCGGTTGACGGCCGTATCTGTCTTTGCCTGGGTGTCCAGGTTGTGCTGGGCACCTTTTCCCAACAGGCCACCCGACCCGGCAAGAAACTCCATGACGGTGGTGTTGATACCTTTGCCAAGTGGCTGCAGAGCTTCGGCCGCTTGGGTGGCCAGCGGTTTGTCTTCAGCGCTGGCGGTAGTGCCCAAACAAATGATGAACGCCGCAGTTGCGATCCGCCCCAGGCCCGTCATTTCCGCGCCTTCAAGTGCGCCACATGGGCCCGGCTGGTCGCCCAGGTGGCGGGCAGGCGGTTGCGTTGCAATGCGCGGCTCACGGCCTCGACTTCCGCCTGGCTGAATACCGGCTCGCGGAAGCTTTTGATGTACCGCACAAATGCGCGCCCCCGGCATACGTTCGCAGGCATGGGCGTTTTGAACGTGGCGTTGCCATTGAATACGACCACCGAATGCACATGCTCCGCCGCAATGCCCAGGGTGGCTTCCAAGGCCTTCGCATGCTTGTAGTTCTGCCGCAGCGGGTTCTGGAATCGCCACGTCTTGCCGTACAGCTTCTGGGTCCACTGCGCCTGCCGCTCGCCGCCGAAAATCCAGCCGCGCATGTGTTTGGTTTCCACCACGAACACCCCATAGGGCGACACGAACACGTGATCGATCTGGGTAGTGCCGCCCGGTGTGCGCAAGGTCACGTTATGCAGGCGTTGGTAAACGGCCTCGGGCAAGCCGAGCCGCGCCTGTGATCGCACCAACAGCTCGCCGCGATAGCCGCGTGCCCACGGCGTTTTAAACAGTTTGATCAGAGATAAAGCTGCAACACCCCAGGCGACGGGCTTGAACATGAGCAACAAGGCAGGGGTAATCAAGACCACAGCGGCAGGCACCAGAGAAACGGATCCGGTTGATATCATATCGCCGGTTTTTCGGCAAATCCCGCAGCGCAGGCGTCTGTTGCGCCTGTCCCTGAAGTTTTCTTCCTGCAATCCAAACGAACACCTGCCGCTGCCGCCGGTCGACTTCAGGGTGCCCGGAACGCTTGAGAGGAAGTACCTATGACGTCATTCCCCCGCGCGACCACGCTCGCGGTGTCCATCACGCTGGCGGCGATCTACGGATGTTCCACCGCCGAGCAACAGCCGGTAACGCCTCAATGGACCTGGCAGGCGGTATCGGCCAGCCGAGAAATTCCGCCGGATCAAACCTATCCCGAGCTGTTCCTGGCAGTGCAGCAAAGCAACCTGTTCACCGACCAGAAGCATTTCGTGGACGCCTTGCCTCGCAAGGCTCCAGCGGATATTCGCGCGGCGTACCTGGCCCAGAAGGACCAGCCCGGTTTCGACGTCAAGGCCTTTGTAACCGCCAATTTCGAAGAATCCGGTACTGCAGATGTGCAGCCACCCAAGCCGGGCGCCGACCTGCCTACCCATATCAATGACTTGTGGCCTGTACTTACCCGCAACTACCAGCAGGTGCCGGCCTATAGCAGCCTGTTGCCTTTGCCGCGTTCGTTCGTGGTGCCGGGCGGGCGTTTCCGTGAGATGTATTACTGGGATTCCTACTTCACCATGCTGGGCCTGGCCGAAAGCGGCCGTACCGCCCAGGTGCGCGACATGGTGGACAACTTCGCCTACCTGATCGACACCTACGGGCACATCCCCAACGGCAACCGCACCTACTACCTCAGCCGTTCGCAGCCGCCGTTCTTTGCGTACATGGTGGACTTGCTGGCCCGGCTGGAAGGCGACAGCGCCTACCAGCGCTACTTGCCGCAACTGCAGAAGGAATACGCCTATTGGATGGAGGGCGCGCAAACCCTCAAACCGGGCGAGGCCACCGCCCACGTGGTGAAGCTGGCCGACGGCAGCGTGCTCAATCGCTACTGGGATGCCAGCGATGCACCACGGCAGGAATCCTGGGCCGAGGATCGCGCCACCGCCGCGCAAGCGCCCGACCGGCCGGCCGCCGAGGTGTACCGCGACTTGCGTGCGGGCGCCGAGAGTGGCTGGGATTATTCGTCCCGCTGGCTGGGTGACGGAAAGTCCATGGCCACCATTCGTACCACAGCCATCGTGCCGGTGGACCTCAACAGCCTGATGTTCCACTTGGAGCAGACCATCGCCAAGGCCTGCCAGCAGAGCAGCCAGCCCACCTGTACCGCGCGCTATACCCAATGGGCGCAGGCACGACAGAAGGCGGTGGAACAGCACCTGTGGAATCCGGCGGGCTTCTATGCCGACTACGACTGGCAAAAGCAGGCCCTGAGCGACCGCATCAGCGCCGCCAGCCTGTACCCGTTGTATGCCGGCCTTGCGACCCAGGCCCACGCCGAGCAAACCGCCGCCAGCGTTAACCAGCAGCTGCTGCGCCCCGGTGGCCTGGCCACCACTACCCGGAACAGCGGCCAGCAATGGGACGCCCCCAACGGCTGGGCACCCTTGCAGCTCATCGCCGTGCAAGGCCTGCGCGGCTATGGCCAGGATGCGCTGGCCGAGACCATCGGCCGCCGGTTCCTGGAACAAGTGCAGAACCTGTATGGCCGCGAGGCCAAGCTGGTCGAGAAATACGACATCGAAGGCGGGCAGGGCGGCGGCGGCGGCGAGTACGCCCTGCAGGATGGCTTCGGCTGGACCAATGGCGTGACGCTGGAGTTGTTGAAGCTGTATGGGAAGCCTGCGCAGTAGTGCTCGAGCCCCTGCCGGGCCCTAATTAACGATAGGGCCCGCCGCTGCGTTGTCGTAAACTCTGCCCCTTGACAGGGGCTGAGGAACGTACTGGCTATATGCGCATTCTGCTGATCTGCAAGGATATGGGCGGTTATATCCGCAAGCTGTCCGAACATCTCATCCGCCAAGGCCATGAGGTGTTGTTCGTCGACACCTCCCGTTCCAGCCCGCGTTTGAAGTTTCTTTCCGGCAAGCTCAGGTCGATCGTGCGGCATCACCTGGGCTTGTGGCTGGTCGCCCGCAGGATTGCGAAGTTTGGGCACGCAGACGTGATGCTCGTCGTTAACCCGGGCCAGATCGAGCCGAGCGTCATCGAGCGCGCAATGGCCAGCTCCCGGGTGAAGAAAGCCTACCTCTATGACAGCCTGGCGCGGTCACCGGTGAGCGAGGCCTGGCTGGGCCGCTATGACGAAGTGTTCACTTTCGAAGCCGAGGATGCGCAGCGGCACGGGCTTCGCAAGCTGCACAATTTCATGTACGAGCCGCAGGATTCCTGGCAAAGCGATAAGAAGCCGCGCTACAAGGCCTTTCTGGTGATGGCAGGGCTGGATCGCCTGCCCTTGCTGGACGCCCTCGCCAGCCGCCTGGAACAGGCCGGGTACCCGGACTACAAGTTCATGGTGCAGTACAAAAGGCCAGGCACGGTGAACAGCAAGATCACCTTCTTCCGGGAGCGGCTGTCGCTGGAGGACTCGGCACACTACATTCGTGACTCCGAAATCCTGGTTGACCTGATACGGCCGCGGCAACACGGCCTGAGTTTTCGCCTGTTCGAAGGCATGATGTACGGCAAGAAGGTGATTACCAACAACGCCTCCGTTCGGCAGTACGACTTCTTCGACCCGGCCAACATCCTTGTGATTGATGACGAGTCGCCGGAGATTCCTGCAGCCTTTCTCGAAGGTGAATACCGCCCCGTTGCCGATCACATCCGCCGCCGCTATACCCTGGACGGCTGGTGTGAAACGGTGTTTGGGGCTGGCACGGCGCTTGCGCCGTAGCAGCCCCGCCAGCCAGTTCCTTCACACCCCCGCCCGCACCGCATCCCCACCTGCAACGATCGGCGCCTTGGCCTGCGGCTCCTTGAGCAGGGCGAAGTAGGCCAGGGCCGAGCACGCCGCCACGACCGCGCTGATCACGAAGGCCGATGAGAACGAACCGCTTTGTTGCACGCTGAAGCCGGTCAGGATGGGCGCGATGGAGCCGGCCAGGTAACCACCGAAGTTCTGGATCGAACCGAACGAGGCCACGCGTTCGGAGGGCACGATGGTGTTCACGATCATCCAGGCGGTGGCGCTGGAGATGCTGATGAAGAACATGGTGAGGCACAGCAGCACCACGCAGGCCACCACGTTGGTGGTGAAGGCCACGATCAGCGTGAACAACGCACCGCCGACCAGCCCGAGAATCACCATCAGCTTGCGGCTGGCCAGCACTTTCATACCCTTGGCTACCAGCCGGTCGCAGGCCTTGCCCGCCACGATGGTGCCTACCGCGCCGCAGAGGTAGGCCAGGGACACCACCCAGGCGGTGCGGTAAAGGTCCAGGCCGTGCTCGCGCTCGAAGTAGCCGGGCAGCCAGGTGAGGTTGAGCCAGATCATGTAGATCACGCCCATGAAGCCCAGGAACGCGCCCCAGGTATTGCGCTCCTTGAACATCGCTGCCCAGCGCAGCCGCGGGGTGGCGCTGCGTTGCGCGGGGATGGGCTCGGCGCGGCCGGTCTCGGCCATGTACTGCGCCTTGCTCTTGTAGAACGCGAACCAGCAGGCGGCGAGCACCAGGCCAATTGCCCCGGTAAGGATGAACATGCCTCGCCAGCCCAGGTGCACCATGAACACCGTGAGCAGCGGGGGGGCCAGGCAGGGGCCGATGCAAGTGGACGACCATACCCAGCCCGTAGCGGTGCCGCGCTCCTGGGTATCGAACCATTCGGAAAGGGCCTTGGCGGCCGACGGGAACACCGGCGCCTCGCCGATACCCAGCAGCACCCGCAACGCCACCAGGTGGGTGAAACCGCTGAAAAGACCGAACGCGGCTTGTGCGATCGACCAGACGATCAGCGAGCCGCCCAACGCCAACTTGCTGCCCAGCTTGTCGATCAGCGCCCCCAGCGGCAGCTGCGAGAAAGCATAGGCAATAGAAAACGCGGACAGCATCACGCCCATTTCCACCGGGCTGATGGCCAGGTCTTTCTGGATGGAGGTGTTGGCGATGGACAGCGCACTGCGGTCCAGATAGTTGACTACGCCGATCAGGAACAGGAACCCGATGGTCAGGGCCTTGTAGCTCTTTATTGTTTTCATGCACGCCTCTGCTGAGCGGTGGCGCTCGGCAGCGCGAGCGTGACAGGCAGGCTAGCTGCCGATCGCAGCGGCGCCAAATGACAGCTTTCAATCATTCGATAACCTGTGGTTATCGAGCGCTCTATTGCGCCGCCCTTGGGGCTTCGGCACCGCTTAGCAGTTCTTCGATAAACGCCTGTGCCGACCAGCCAGGTAACTCGTTACGCCGTGTGATGATGCCGTAGTCGGCCAATACCAGCGGAAATGGCAGCTCCAATCGGGTCAGCCGGCCGGCTTGGATATCGGGCTCCACCATGGATTCTCCCAGCATGGCCACCATCGGCGAGGTCTGCAGCAGTTGCAGGGTGGTCTGCATGGAGATCGTTTCCACAGTGTTGGTTGGGGTTTGCATGCCAGCCTCGGCGAAGGCCCGCTCCAGCCGCGCGCGCATGGGCGTGCCGGTGGGATAAACGATCCAAGGCCAGGTTCCCAGCTCTGCCAGAGGCAGCTCGCGCGCACCGGCCAGCGGATGCTGGCTGCCGGTGACCAGGCACAACGGCTCGGGCGCCAACGGCTGGAAGTCGAACAATTGGCGGTGCCGGTCGAGGGTAAAACGGGCGATTACCAGATCGAGCTGCTTGTGTTCCAGCCGTTCGAGCAGGTTGGCGCTGGTGCCTTCGAGCACTTCGAGCGTGAGCAACGGCCAGCGCTGCTTGATGCCCACAATGGCGGCGGGCAGCGCCACGGCGGTAGGCGCAAAGATAGTTCCGACCTTGAGCAGGCCGTGCCCGCCGTGGCGCAGGTGATTCACCTGGCCGACGAAATGCTGCGCGTCGTTGAGCGCGATCTGCGCGTAACGTGCCACATGGCTCCCCAGGTCGGTGAGGCACATGGACCGTGGCAGGCGCTGGAACAGGGCAAAGCCCAGTTGATGCTCCACCTCGCGCAGCATCTTGCTTACGGCCGGCTGGCTGATGCTCATTTCCTGCGCAGCGGTGTGCATGTTCTGCGTGCGCGCCAGCGTGTCGATCAGCACCAGGTGCCGAAAGCGCAGCCAATTACACAGCTGGGTAAACCCGACATCGGCCATTCGATAACCTCCTGTTATTGAGGCTTGAGATTATCTCATTGGCGATTATCGGCAATGCGTTCTACGGTTTCTGACGCGGCTAACGCACGCCGCTGCGTTCAAGAATAAAAAAAGGACAGTGCCCATGACCCTTGCGATTTTTTCCGGCTCTTCTTTTGGGAGCCTGCTATGCGCATCCTGATCACCGGTGGTACCGGCTTCATTGGCAAGCAATTGGCCGAGCGCTTGCTCGCGCTGCATAGCCTGGCGTTGGATGGCCAGCCCCCGCAAGCGATCGAGCGGATCGTACTATTCGATGCCTTCCCCGGCGAAAGCGTGCCCGTTGACGGGCGCATCGAACTGGTCACCGGCGACATTGCCGACCCCAAGGTGTTGGCACGGGTAACCGACGGCGTGGACCTGGTATGGCACCTGGCAGCCGTGGTGAGTTCGGCGGCCGAAGCCGACTTCGACCTGGGCATGCAGGTGAACTTGCATGGCCTGATGAGCCTGCTGGAAACCCTGCGCCGGCAAGGCAACCAGCCTCGGCTGGTGTATGCAAGCGGGTTTGCGGTGTTCGGCGGCACGTTGCCTGAGGTGGTGAATGACGATACCGCCCTCACGCCCCAGTCCTCTTATGGCATGCAAAAGGCAGTAGGTGAACTGCTGGTGGCCGATTACGCCCGCAAAGGCTTTGTGGATGGCCGCGTACTGCGCCTGCCTACCGTGGCGGTGCGCCCCGGCAAGCCGAACAAGGCGGCGTCTACCTTCTTCAGTTCGATCATTCGCGAGCCGTTGGCAGGGTTGCCGGCAGTGTGCCCGGTGCGCCCGGACACCGCTGTGTACCTCACTTCGCCACGCCGGGTGGTGGAAGCGATGCTGCGCGCGATGACCCTGTCGCCGGGCACCCTTGGTAGCCAGCGTGTGATCCCGCTGCCCGGGGTGAGCACTACGGTGGCCGAGATGGTCGTGGCGCTCCAGCGCGTAGCCGGCGCGGAGGTTACGAAGCTGATTCGCTGGGAACCCGACGCGACCATCCAGCGCATCGTTGAAAGCTGGCCCACCAAGGTCGACGCGCCACGTGCCCGCGCCCTGGGCTTTACCGCAGACCCCGACTTCGACGCCATCGTGCGCGCGCACATGGAGGATTGCCCCACCTGAGACTGCGTTACCTGCCATCACAGCCCTTTCCAACAATAAAAAATGCGAGGCCGTGCGTCATGATCACTCCACACCCGGACATTTCCGACATCGAAAGGCAAACCATCAAACGCGTTACCCAGCGCTTGATTCCGTTCCTCGTGCTGCTGTTCGTGGTGGCGTTCCTGGACCGCAACAACGTCGGCTTCGCCGCGCTGCGCATGAACGATGACATCGGCATCAGCCAGACCATCTATGGCCTGGGCGCAGGCATTTTCTTCCTTGGCTATTTCATCTTTGAGGTGCCCAGCAACGTGTTGCTGCACCGCTTCGGCGCTCGCGTGTGGCTTGCGCGGATCATGGTCACCTGGGGCATCATCGCCGGGGCCATGGGCTTCCTGCAGACGGCCGGGCACTTCATTACCTTGCGGGTACTGCTGGGGATCGCCGAGGCGGGCTTCTTCCCGGGCGTGATCTACCTGCTGTCGCTGTGGTTCCCGGCGCGCTATCGCGCTCGCATGATTGCCACTTTCTATCTTGGCGTACCGATCGCCCAGGTGGTCGGCGCACCGCTGTCGGTGGGGCTTATTTCACTCGGTGACAGCATTGGTGTGGTGGGCTGGCGCCTGATGTACATCGCCGAGGCTGTGCCAGCGATCATTCTCGGGGTGGTGTGCTACTTCTACCTCACCGACCGCCCGGCGGACGCCAAATGGCTGACCAACGAGCAACGCGCCTGGTTGATGAATACCCTGGACCAGGAAGAGCGGGCCAAGCCGTTGGTAGTTGGCGTGCAGCCTACCAAAGGCCAGATGATTCGCAGCGCCCTGGCCAGCCGGCAGGTGTGGATGCTGGCGCTGGTGTACTTCGGCATTACCTCCGGCTCCAACGCCATGAACTTCTTCCTGCCCACCGTGCTGGCGTCGTTCCGTGCCTCGTTCGGGCTGGACATCGGCCTGATGCAAAATGGCTTTATCACGGCCATTCCTTACGCTGTGGCCGCGGTGGCGATGATCGCCTGGAGCCGTCGCTCCGATCGGCTGCAAGAGCGCCACTGGCACGCGGGCGGGGCCGCCATACTGGCTGCGGTGTCTATCGCGCTGGCGCTGCTGATCAACCAACCGTGGATCATCGTGATCGGCTTTGTACTGTTGGCCATCGGCGTGTACAGCGCGATCAACGTGTTCTGGGCAGTGCCGGGGCAAGTACTCACCGGTGTGGGCGCTGCGGCCGGTATCGGCCTGATCAACTCCATCGGCAACCTCAGCGGCTTCACCGGCCCGTACCTCACCGGCTTTTTGTTCAACGCTACTGGCAGCTACACGCCGGGGTTCCTCATCATTGCGGCGCTAGTGGGCGCCGGTGGCCTGGGCATGGTGCTGATGCCGCGAAACCCGGTGCCTTTGGCGGGCAACCCGGGTACCCCTGTTGATGTATTGGGAGGCAAGGCATGAGTGGTACAAACGTGGCCTTCATCGGCACGGGCATCATGGGCACGCCTATGGCCCGCAACCTGCTGAAGGCCGGTTTTGCGGTGCGGGCATGGAATCGCTCGAAGGAAAAGGCTGCACCGCTGGCGCAGGATGGCGCCCAGGTGTGCGACACAGCTATCCAGGCGACCGAAGGGGCAGGGGTGCTGGTATGCATGCTCAGCGACGGGCCCACGTGCGATGCGGTGGTATTCGGTGAGCATGGTGCCGCGCGAGCCCTGGCCCCAGGCGCGCTGGTGATCGTGATGAGTTCTATCCCCGTTGAAACTGCCGCAGCCCAAGCCCGCTGGTGCGCCGGGCACGGCCTGGCTTACCTGGACGCGCCGGTGTCTGGCGGCGAGCGCGGCGCACACGCCGGCACGCTGGCAATCATGGCCGGTGGCGAACCGGCTGCCTTCGCGCAGGGCCGCGAGGTGCTGGCGGCCATGGGCACGCCGGTGCACGTGGGGCCGGCCGGGACTGGCGAGCTGGCCAAACTGGTGAACCAATTGATCGTGGCCAGCACCATCGCCACCGTGAGCGAGGGCCTGCTGCTGGCCGAGCGTGGTGGCGCCGACCCCGCCAAGGTACACCAGGCCCTGTTGGGTGGGTTTGTGGATTCGCCCATTTGGCGCCAGCACGGGCAACGCATGCTCACCGAGGATTTCACCCCCGGTGGCATGGCCAAGTGGCAACTCAAGGATACCCATACCGCGCTGGCGTATGCACACAGCCTGGGCCTGCGGTTGCCGGTCGCCAGCCTGGTGGATGGCTTGTTTCAGGCCATGGTCGATGCCGGTGACGGCGGGCTTGACCACGCCGGGTTGATCCGCCAGTTGCGCCGCCACAACGAGCTTGCCCCTACTTCTGCCGGAGCCTCACATGACTGACACCACACCCCGCCGCCTGCGCAGCCAGGATTGGTTCGATGACCCGAGCCATGCCGACCTCACTGCGCTGTACGTCGAGCGTTATATGAACCAGGGCCTTACCCGGGCCGAGCT
Organism: Pseudomonas sp. 3MAES_34.3B; assembly: GCF_058145875.1. Lineage (NCBI taxonomy): Bacteria > Pseudomonadati > Pseudomonadota > Gammaproteobacteria > Pseudomonadales > Pseudomonadaceae > Pseudomonas > Pseudomonas sp. 3MAES_34.3B. The sequence goes on from NZ_CM176960.1 coordinate 2,303,709, forward strand.
GCAATCCGGGCGCCCGATCATTGGCATAGCCCAGACCGGCAGCGACCTCACCCCGTGCAACCGCCATCACCTGGAGTTGGCCAAACGGGTACGTGACGGCATCCGCGACGCCGGCGGCATTCCCATGGAATTCCCGGTGCACCCGATCGCTGAACAGTCCCGCCGCCCCACCGCCGCACTGGACCGCAACCTGGCCTACCTCGGGTTGGTGGAAGTGCTGCACGGCTACCCCCTGGACGGCGTAGTACTAACGACTGGCTGCGACAAAACCACGCCTGCGTGCCTGATGGCCGCGGCCACCACCGACCTGCCGTCGATCGTGTTGTCTGGCGGGCCGATGCTCGATGGCTGGCACAAGGGCCAGCGGATCGGCTCGGGCACGGTGCTGTGGCACGCGCGCAATTTGCTGAGCGCTGGAGAGATCGACTACGAAGGCTTCATGACCCTCACCACGGCAGCGTCGCCATCGGTGGGCCACTGCAACACCATGGGCACGGCCCTGTCGATGAATGCCCTGGCCGAGGCGCTGGGCATGTCGCTACCGGGCTGCGCCAGCATTCCCGCGCCTTACCGTGAACGCGGGCAGATGGCCTACGCCACCGGTGTGCGCATCGTTGACCTGGTGCGCGAGGACATTCGCCCGTCGCAGATCATGACCCACGCTGCGTTCGAGAACGCCATTGCCGTGGCCTCGGCCCTTGGCGCCTCCACCAACTGCCCGCCGCATCTGATCGCCATCGCGCGCCATAGCGGGATCGACCTGTCACTCGAGGACTGGCAACGGGTGGGCGAAGACGTGCCGTTGCTAGTGAACTGCATGCCGGCAGGCGAATACCTGGGGGAAAGCTTCCACCGCGCCGGCGGCGTGCCAGCGGTGATGCACGAGCTGGACAAGGCAGGGCGCCTGCATCGCGATTGCCGCTCGGTCAGCGGGCGCAGCATGGGCGAGATCGTGAACGATGCCATGACCCAGGACCGCGACGTCATCCGCAGCTGTGAGGATCCGCTCAAGCACCGCGCCGGCTTTATCGTGCTCAGCGGCAACTTCTTCGATAGCGCGATCATGAAAATGTCGGTGGTGGGCGAAGCCTTTCGCAGTACCTACCTCAGCGACCCGGCCCAGCCCAATTGCTTCGAAGCGCGCGCCATCGTGTTCGAAGGCCCGGAGGATTACCAGGCCCGCATCAACGACCCCTCGCTGGACATCGATGAGCGTTGCATTCTTGTGATCCGCGGCTGCGGCACGGTGGGTTACCCCGGGAGCGCGGAAGTGGTGAACATGGCGCCGCCGTCGGCCTTGATCAAGGCGGGGATCGATTCGCTGCCTTGCATGGGCGACGGGCGCCAAAGTGGCACTTCGGCCAGCCCGTCGATCCTGAACATGTCACCGGAATCTGCCGTGGGCGGTGGTCTGTCGCTGCTGCGCACGGGGGACCGGTTACGGGTAGACCTCAACGCACGGAGCGTGAACCTGCTGGTGGATGAGGCCGAACTGGCCGCCCGCCGTCAGGAGCCTGTACCGGCGCTCGCCCCCGCGCAGACGCCCTGGCAGGAACTGTATCGGCAGCTGGTGGGCCAGCTGTCTACCGGCGGCTGCCTGGAGCCCGCCACGCTGTATTGGCGAGTGATCGCTGAAAACGGGCCACCGCGCCACTCTCATTGATTTGTTCACGGGTAGGTAATGACGTTATGTATGCGCTGCGACTGACTATCGAGAACACCCTGCCAACGGATTGGCAGCGGGCAACCCTGATTGGCCGTGTGTGGCTGCCGGCGGCGCAAGGGCCGGCGGTGGTTGTGGTGCGCGATGGCGAGGTGATTGACTGCACCGCGCAGTTCGCCACCCTCAGCCAGCTGTTGAACAGTGACTCGCCACTTCAGGCGGTACGCGATGCAAGCGGGCCCTCACTGGGGCGGATCGAGGCGTTGCTGGAAAATAGCGGGGAAGGGCAGGACACCCGCCAGCCCAGCCTGCTGGCGCCTATCGACCTGCAGGTGATCAAGGCTGCCGGGGTTACCTTCGCCGCCAGCATGATCGAGCGGGTGATCGAAGAGAAGGCCGGTGGCGACGCCCAGCGCGCAGAGGCCATTCGAAGCCTGGTGCAGGACGTGATCGGCGATAACCTGCGCGACCTGCGGCCCGGTTCAGCCGAGGCCATGCGCTTGAAAGCGCTGTTGATCGAGCAGCAGATGTGGTCCCAGTACCTGGAGGTGGGCATCGGGCCCGACGCCGAGATCTTCACCAAGGCCCCGGTGTTGTCGGCGGTTGGCACGGGCGCGGCCATTGGCGTGCACCCGGCGTCGCACTGGAACAATCCGGAGCCGGAAGTGGTGCTGGCCGTGGACAGCCAGGGGCGTATTCACGGCGCGGCATTGGGTAATGACGTGAACCTGCGCGATGTGGAAGGCCGTAGCGCGCTGCTGCTGGGCAAAGCCAAGGACAATAACGCGTCCTGCGCCCTGGGGCCGTTCATTCGACTGTTCGACGAACATTTTACCCTGGACGACGTGCGCCGCTGCGACGTGACCTTGCGGGTGGAGGGCCAGGAGGGTTACGTGCTGGAAGGCACCAGCGCCATGAGCCAGATCAGCCGAGACCCGGCCGACCTGGTGCAGCAAACGTTGAATGCCAATCACCAGTACCCGGACGGTTTCGTGTTGTTCCTCGGCACGCTGTTCGCCCCCACCGACGACCGCGACCAGCCAGGCCAAGGGTTCACTCACAAGGCCGGCGACCTGGTGAGCATCGCCTCGCCGACACTGGGCGGGCTGCACAACCGCGTCACCGGCAGCGATCAGGCATCGCCGTGGGTGTTCGGGGTAGGGGCTTTGATGCGCAACCTGGCGGGGAGGGGGGTGCTGGGTTGATCGTCGGGTGGTGCCTGTTCGCGAGCTCCGCCTGCGGCTACGCCCGTCTTGTATGGTAGTACTTGAAGGGAGGAGGAGGGACAACGCCCGATTCTGACTGTTAGCCGCAGTACAGACCGTGGGAGATATCGCCCCTCCTCCTTTCACCCAAGCGCCGATAGAGAATGCTTTGGCTCGACCAACGATAGGAACAAGCTTGCGCCTCTGGGTGGCCCTTCAAGTGCTTCAGACCATATCCCGGAGATAAGCTCATGGCAATGCGCGCTTGCGTCTTACAACCGATCGTGGGCGTCGATGTCGCCAAGGCCGAACTGGTGATCTATCACGCTGCCGAAGAACAGCTCGTCACCATCCCCAATACCAAGGCCGCCATCAAGAAATGGCTCAAGGCGTTGCCAGCCAATGTGGCAGTCGCCATTGAAGCCACCAACATTTACCACCTTGAATTCTGCGACCTGGCACACGAATCGGGCTGCACTATTTACATGGTCGGCGGGTATGAACTCAGCCATTACCGTAAAGGGGTGGGTGTCCGTGCCAAAACCGACCCGCTGGACGCTCGGCTGTTGGCGCGCTACCTCAAGAACGAGGGCGATGACCTGCATCCCTGGGTGCCACCTACGCCGCTTTACCGCAGGCTGCTCAGCCTGTTTCGCCGGCGCGCCGCGTTGGTTGCCGCGCGAGTCGCCCTGGTACAGAGCTGGTCGAACGAGCCCCTGCTGAAAGCCGCGTTCGCAAGCCATGTGAAAGCGATGTTGAAGCTCGAAGCGCTGGTTGAGAAAACCATCAAGGACCTCCTCACGGAGGTCGGCTTGCTTGGTCAAATAAAACGCTGCATGAAAGTGGAAGGCATCGGGTTTCTGACTGCCGCCCGCCTGATGGCCAGCTTTCAGCGAGGCCACTTCAGAAGTTCTGATGCGTTCATCGCGTTTCTGGGAATCGACCTGCGTGTTTCGAGCTCCGGCCAGAAGGATGGCCGCCGCTCGTTAAGCAAGCGCGGCGACTCGGAAGTCCGCCGGTTGCTGCATAACGCGGCCATGGCAGCGAGCCGCACTGGCGCCTGGAAGGCCTGGTACGAAGCACGCAAGGCTCGAGGCTTCAGCACAACCGCAGCATTGGTGATGTTGGCGCGCAAGCTTGCCCGGGTAGTGTTCGCTTTGCTCAAGGACCAGAGTGAGTACCAGGCCAAAGCGGTGTAAAGGGTGAGGTAAGCCGCAAAGGGAATGAGCTCGGCGGTGCGCCAATTCACAGGCTTCGCCGGACGGCCGGCCCCCAGCTCCCACAGGGGCCGCGCTTGCCTTGCTGATAGGCCTGCCTTTGCCTTGGCGGGCGCAAGTGTGACCATGCGCGCGATATCGAAGTCGCCAGCGCGGGTGGAGCCTTGCGCCTGGATGGCAGGGACTTGCCGTTTGAAGCCCGGTTCATTCGAAGACAAGAGCTGCAAAAAACCTAGGCATCAACCATAGAATCTCCTACACCTACAGGTGAGTGAGCTTACCCCCAGAAGTTATTACAGATGCGCTGCGTCGCCGCGCTGGCGGCGCGGGGGTCGAACACGTCAGGGTTGAAGTTGGGGCCTACCCACTCCCGGAAATGCCGGGCTTCTTCACCGTTGGGGTCCTGCTTGAGCACGCCGAGGATGTGCTGGTAGGTGCCTACGCCCCCGCAGTCCTCGGGTGGGCAGGCGCGTTCGCCGTCCATGACCATGCACCAGCTGCCGCTGCCTTCGTCCGGCGCCTGAGCCTCTACGGCGATCACATGCTGCCAGCTGTCTCCGAAGTCGTAGGTGTAACGCAGGCGGTCTCCCACCTTCAGGATGCGCTTGAGCTTGAACTTGCGATCATCGAGCACCCGCGGATCGGGGAACTCCCGGTCTGGTAGGCCGTAGCGTTTTTCGTTCAAGTCGAATTCGTACAAATGGCTGCTGTGCCAACCCATCGCCGCCTGAATGAAGTGGTGTAGCCGGCGCAGTGTGGTGTCGCCGTTTACCACGATGCGCCGCCACACCGGCGGGTTCAGCTGCAAGGGTTCCAGCTGAATGTAGAGTACGAAACACGTCGAAGCATCGGCCATGGGCAGGTCCTGGGACAGAGGGCGGCCCATAGGGTCGGCGCTTCAGGCATGTTTTTCAACGGGTTCCAGCAAAGAAGCGGCGCTTCAAACGCCCTTTTTAGTGTCGCAACGGTACAGCACGCTCAGGTCCTCTCGCTTGGCGTTGAGCTCCGCAGCCTTTTCAGCACATTGCTCCACGCGTTTGTCTTCCCGCACGAAGGTTTCGGCGACCCATACGAATTGAGGTGGCATGCAGGTGGTATGGGCTTCACTGGTGCAAAACACCGCATTGAGGAACAGGGCGGGCAGGGGCATCGCAAACTCCAGGCAAGGTAGGCGCCTTGTTTAGCGCTTGATTAAACGGACCGGCGCCCGGGCCCTTGGTTCAGGATGTAGCGGTTTTGTTGCACGATATGTGAACCCGCTCTAAGCTCGGCGCGGGTGTTGGCACGCGAGGGCGCGCGCCGCAGGTTAAAGCGTGAGCACCGGTCGGGCCGCTGGTGCGGAGGCTTGTCGCCCATGCAAAACCCGAACACTCCCCTGCACACTCGCAGCCGGCCCCTTGCTGCGCTGGCGGCCCGCCTGGGTACCGATACTGGCGCTGCGGTTCTGCTTATTGCCATCGCGATATTAGCGCTCGGCTGGGCCAACAGCCCGTTCTCCGCCAGCTATCAGGCGCTTTGGGCGTGGGAATTGCGACCTTGGCCGGGGGTGGCCTTCACATTGCACGCGGCGATCAACGAAGGCCTGATGGCGTTGTTTTTCCTTTTGGTGGGCGTGGAGATTCGCCGCGAAGCCAGCCTTGGGGTGTTGGCCGACCTGCGAGTGGCCGCGCTGCCGTTGGGGGCGGCGCTGGGAGGCGTGGCCGTACCCGCGCTGATCTACTACGGCATCAATCACGCCGGGGCTGCGCAGGGCTGGGCCATTCCCACCGCGACCGACATCGCGTTTGCCGTGGGCGTTCTGGCGTTGCTGGGCCCGTCCGTACCGGCAGGCGTGAGGGTCATCCTGCTGGCGCTGGCAGTGATCGACGACCTTGTAGCCATCCTCATCATCGCGATCGTCTACTCGGCAGGCCTAGGCCTGGCGGGTCTGTTGCTGGCGGGGGCAGGGGTAGCGTCGGTGCTGTTGATGCAGCGGCTGGGGGTGCGCGGCTGGCTGGCGTACGCGCTCGCAGGCGTAGTGATCTGGGCCGGGCTGCACAAGGCGGGCATTCACCCCACCCTGGCGGGGGTGATCCTGGGTTTGCTTACACCACCCCGGCCTCGGGCCGGGCAAAGCGCGGAGATGGCCGCCGGCGCCCGGGTTCAGCGTGTGCTGCATACGCCGGTGAACCTCGGTGTGATGCCGCTGTTCGCGCTGGCCAACGCTGGCGTAGCCCTTGGCGGCGTCACCTTTGGCGATCCGCTGGTGACGCATGTGGGCCTTGGGGTCACGCTGGGCTTGTGGCTGGGTAAACCCCTGGGGGTATGGCTGGCGTGCCGGCTGCTGGTGGCGCTGCGCGTCTGCGTGCTGCCGGAAGGCGTGACCTGGAGCGGGATTACCCTGGTAGCGCTGCTGGCAGGGATCGGCTTTACCATGGCTATATTCATGGCCGGGCTTTCCTTCACCTCGCCCGCCTGGCTGGCGGCGGCAAAGCTGGGGGTGCTGCTGGGCTCGACACTCGCCGCCGTGGGCGGGCTGCTGTGGGGTCGTTTCAGGGTTAACACCCCTACGGAACAACTTGCCGTGTCATCATGCCCAACGGGGGAGCGCTGAGCTCTGCTGCAAGCTACCCTGCAGGTGCCGGGATTCCCGGCTGGCAAGGGCACTTTGATCGTTCGGAGGCTATCCTGAACACACCGGGCAGGCAGTTTGAAGGGGCCCACAGGGAAAAGTCGCGATGAGCACAAGGACGCGTTCCAGTTTCTACCCCACCGCGTTGGTAACGCTGGTGATCGGGTTGCTGTTGTCTGCAACCGGGGCATGGCTGATGGGCCAGGCCAACCAGGCGCGGATCGACCAGGCGGTTGACGACATCGTTCACGACACTACCGAGGCGATCTTCAACCGCGTGCAGATGTACCAGTACGGGCTGCGCGGCGTACGCGGTGCGGTTCTTACAGCTGGGACGGAAAACCTGACCCTGTCGTTGTTCCGGCGTTACAGCGAATCCCGTGACATCGGCACTGAGTTCCCGGGCGCGCGCGGGTTCGGGTTTGTCCGGCGAGTGCCGCCTTCGGCCGAGGCCGCGTTCGTTGCCCGTGCGCGTGCCGACAACCGGCCGGATTTCACCATCAGCAACCTGGGCCCCCACGAAGGCGACCGCTGGGTAATCGAGTACATCGAGCCCGACCGAGGCAATCGCAGCGCCCTGGGTTTCGATATCGCATCAGAACCCAACCGTCGACGCGCCGCTCAAGAGGCGCTCGATACCGGGGAAGTTCGCCTTACCCAGCCTATTACGCTGATGCAGGAGCAATCGAAGCCGCAGCAATCCTTCCTGATACTGATGCCGATCTATCGAGTGCCCAAAACCCCGGCCACGGTGGACGAGCGGCGGGCGGAGCTGGTGGGCTTCAGCTACGCCCCGCTGCTGATGACAGAAGTGCTGCAGGGGCTTCGCATCGACCCTCAATTGTTGAACGTGCAGCTGTCGGACGTCTCGGCCAATGGCGTGCCGGTCATCTTCTTCAACAATCATCAGGGAGCCGAAGTGGCATCGGCGCTGCACCCGCAGCGTTTTGAACGGGACATGTTCGGTCGCCGCTGGTCTTTCGAGTTCAGCGTCACTCCCGCCTTCGTTGCCCGTCAGGGCGTGATCCCGGCGGCCTATCTCTGGCTGGGGGGCATTCTCGCCAGCCTGGTGCTGGCCGGGCTGGCGGGTGCCATCGCCGTAAGCCGGGCGCAGCGTCGTGAAATCCTGTATGCCCGCATGGAACTGGGTGCGATTGTCGAGAGCGCCTCGGATGCCATCATCGGCAAAACCCTGGAGGGCATTATCAGCAGCTGGAACCGGGGCGCCGAGCACCTGTTCGGGTTCACGGCCGAAGAGGCGATCGGCCGGCCGATCACCCGGCTGATCGTGCCGGCGGACCGCGTCGACGAAGAGAACAACATGCTCGCGCGGATTGCCCATGGCGATCCGGTGACCCATTACGAGACCGTGCGCTTTCACAAGAACGGCCAGCAGTTGCAGGTTTCCATTACTCCTTCGCCGGTACACGGGCCCGGGGGGCAGGTGGTAGGGGCTTCAGTCACGGCCCGGGACATCACCCTGCAAAAGGCCCAGACCGCCCGTATTCAGGTGCAGAACGAAGCGCTCAAAGAGCAGGTGCATGACAGCCAGGCCACTACCCAGGCGATCCTCGACACCGTGGTGGACCCGGTAGTGAGCATTGACGAAGGGGGTAAGGTGCTGTCGTTCAACCCTGCCAGCACCCGGGTATTCGGTTATGAAGCCGAAGAGATCATCGGCCAACATGTCACGCGCCTGATCCCTGAAAGCGATTGGTCAGCCTACGAGCGTTTCGTAGAGCGCACCCTGGAAAAAGCCGTGCCTTCTTCCCGTAGCCAGGAAATCCGCGGCTTGCGCAAGGACGGCAGCGTGTTCCCCGCCAGGGTGTCAGTGGGCCTCAAGCACAGTGCCGAAGCCCGGGTATTTGTATGCGTGGTGACTGACATCACCAGCGAGCAGAAGCAGCGCAACGACCTGCTTGCTGCCCGCGACCACCTGCTGCTGGCTGCCGATGCCGCTGAACTGGGCATCTGGACATTCAACCTGCAGGACCGCTCGCTGAGCTGGAACGACCGCATGTACGAGCTTTACGGGTTAGTACCTGCCCGTGGCGAGCGTACGCTGCACTATGAAGACTGGCTGCGTTGCCTGTACCCCGAAGACCTCCCTCGCTGCGACGACGCCATCCGTGCCCTGCTGGAGCGCGGAGAGCCCTATGCGCTGGTATTCCGAGCCCGCTTGCCCGATGGCCAGTTGCGCTATATCCAGGCCAGCGCTCGCGCGGAGCGGGACCCCAGCGGCAAACCCCTGCACGTGACCGGCATCAACCGCGACATCACCTTGCAACAGGAAATCGAGGCCACGTTGCGCCAGGCCAAAGCTAGCGCGGATGAAGCCAGTGCGGCCAAGTCGGCGTTCCTGGCCAACATGAGCCACGAGATCCGCACGCCGCTCAATGCCGTGCTGGGCATGTTGCAGCTGGTGCAGCGCACCGCGCTGGACGCCCAGCAGCGCGATTACGTCGCCAAGGCACGGCAAGCCGCCCGCTCGCTGCTCGAACTGCTGAACGACATCCTCGACTATTCGAAGATCGAGGCCGGCAAGCTCAAGCTGGATAACCATACGTTCGAGCTGGACGGCCTTCTGACCGAGCTGGCAGTGATCATCGCCGGCAACCAGGGCACGCGCGACGTGGAGGCCGTGTTCGATATCGACCCGGCGGTGCCTTCGATGCTGGTAGGCGACGCGCTGCGGCTCAAGCAGGTGCTGGTCAACCTGGTGGGCAACGCGCTGAAGTTCACCCTCGACGGTGAAGTGGTCATCCGGCTTACGGTGGTGGACCGCGAAGATGGCCACGTCACCCTGCGTTTCAGCGTGAGCGATAGCGGGATCGGCATCAGCGCGGAACAGCAGGAACGTATCTTCGAGGGGTTCAGCCAGGCCGAAACGTCCACCTCGCGCCGCTTTGGCGGAACCGGCCTGGGCCTTGTCATCAGTAACCGTCTGGTTTCGCTGATGGGTGGCGAGCTCAAGCTGGAGAGCGAAGTGGACATTGGCAGCCGCTTCTGGTTCGACGTGCCGCTCAAGGTTCAGGATGGCGGCGACGTGCCGCTGCCCGTCCCAGGGCGACGGTTGCCGCTGCGGTTGCTGGTGGTCGATGACAACCCCACCAGCGCGGACGTGCTTTCCCGCACCGTGGAGGCGTTGGGCTGGACCGCCCAGCATGCCTTGTCGGGGCACGAGGCACTGGAACGTATTCGCCGTGTGGCTGGAACCGCCGCGCCATACAACCTTATCCTGATGGACTGGCGCATGCCGGAGCTCGACGGCGTTGCCACTGCGAGGCTTATTCATGACGGGCTGCCCGAAGGCCAGGTGCCGCACATGGTGATGGTGACCGCCTATGCCGACCAGCTTTCGCTGGTAGCGCCAGAACAACACCGCGGCTTGTTTGCCGCCACCTTGAGCAAGCCGGTGACGCCCCGGCAATTGCGAGATTGTGTACTGGGCGTGGTTGAAGGGCGCCCGTTGGCGCCGGCATTGCCACCGCCCGAGCGCCAGCCCAAGCGCCTGGCGGGGCTGCACATACTGGTGGTGGAAGACAACGCGGTGAACCGACAGGTTGCCAGTGGCCTCTTGCACCTGGAAGGCGCGAATGTGACCTTGGCTGTCAATGGCTTTGAAGCCATCGCGGCGCTCGACGACGCCCCCCATACGTATGACGCCGTGCTCATGGATGTACAGATGCCAGAAATGGATGGGCTGGAAGCAACCCGGCGGATTCGCCAGGACTCGCGTTTCAAAGCCTTGCCAATCATCGCAATGACCGCCAACGCCGCGACCGAGGACAAGCAAGCGTGCCTTGCCGCCGGCATGGACGATCACATCACCAAGCCCGTCGACCTCGCCGGGCTGGTGAGCAGCCTGAGCCAATGGGTAGACGGCACGCGCCCTCTGCCCGTGCTTGCACCGGTTCAGGAGGAGGGTGGCCTGCTCGAGGCCTGGACGACCGTCACCGGCCGCTTTGGTGGGGATCTCGACCTGCTGCGCAACGTGCTGGAAATCTTTGCCACGGATACCCGTGAACTGCTCAAGCGCCTGGATGAGCTTGCCCGTAGCGGCGATCGCGCTGCCGCCAGAGCAATCTTCCATGCGATAAAAGGAAGCGCGGCCAATATCGGCGCCAAGGCGCTGTCCCAACGTGCCGGCAAACTGGAAGCAAGCCTGGAACGCGGCGAGGCGCAAACGGTGGAAGGCGTGGCTACCGGTGCCTTTGCCCAGGAGCTGGTCATGCTGCTGGAGGCCAGCGAAGCGCAGATGCAAGCTCGGCTCAAGTAAAGCGCCCGCGGCGGGCGGTACCGCCACTCGTCTTTTGAAGGGCACCAACGGCTTCGCTGGGCTTCCAACCTTGGTACCCCTGATAAAGAGAGCGAGTACCATGGCAATCGAAGGCAAAGACCCGCAACGTCAGGAGCAGGGCGTGGCGCCCGAGCGTATCGAACCTGACCTCACACCTGCACCTGGGACCCCCCGCCCGGGTGCCAGCGGTGGAAAAAGCGACGAAGCCGAGTTCGGTTTCAACCCGGATTCGCCAGACCTGAAAGACCCGCAGATGGATCCGCCGCACCCTGCCAAGGCCTCTTCCGGCTCGGCGGGCAACACCGAAAAACGCGCCAAGGGCGACAGTTATCCTCCCTATGGCGGCCCCAAGGGCTGATCAATGGGAGCCTGAGGCTGGGAGCAGCCTTGCCAGGGCGCTGCGGCGGTTTACTGCGCAAGCAAGGCTCTGGCCACCGGCTCCAGGCTGGTGCTCACACTGATCTGGGGGTCTTTAGCGCTGATCGCCTGGATACCCCCGCTTCCCTCATCCAGCGGTTGCCATAGGCGCCAGGCTTGCCTGGGGTCCAGTGGCGGCACGGCGACCATCATGCGGCTGATCACCTGATTTGCCTTGGCCACGGCAACGGCGATGGTAGCCCCGGCTACTGGCTGGTCGCTGACATTGATAACCGTACCCGTCACGCTGGTAATGTGCCCGGTGTCCACCAGGCGTACATTACGCACCTCCAGTTCTGCAGCGAGCGCCGGGGCCGTGCAAACGATGCCTATACATGTTGCCAGTGCCCAATAGCGCATGATCCAACTCCCCTCGGTATGCATTTCGACGAGCGATGCTACGCAGGGCCGCCGTATATCCGCACGGCGTCGGCGAGCTGGGGGGACCAGCGGTCAATTGCAGGGGTTTGTCCGTCAAGCACCCGGCATAAGCGGCCGTCAACATCTGTTCAGGTGGCCTGGGGCTCATCCTTGGCGGTGAGGGTAGTTTCTTCCTGCAACAGCTCTACCTGTTCACCCTTGCCCATGCTCTTGTACTGCTTGCGGATCGTTTTCAATTGGCGAGCATCCAGGTCATCCAGATTAAGCACCGCCATACGGGCCTCCTTGGTGGCCCTGAGCAATTCATCGATCTTGATGTGCAGCACGTCGTTGTCACGGTTTTGCGTGTTCTGGATCACGAACACCATAAGGAAGGTGATGATAGTGGTAGAGGTGTTGATGATCAGCTGCCAAGTGTCGTTGTAATGGAACCAGGGGCCCGTTGCTGCCCATAGCACTATCAGCACAAGTGCCGTGGCGAAAGCTTTGGGGCTGCCGGCGCGCTTGGAGAGCGCCTGGGAAAAACTGGAGAAATTCATCGCGGTTACCTCGTTGTTTTACAAGATAAAAGACCACGCCAGTAAGCGAACGGCAGCACGCTTGAATGACATTTCATTCAGCCGGGGCTGTTCGCTTGCGCCCCTTGCCAGCGGGTGCACGGCGGTTTCCGCCAGGTTTGCGCTTCTTTTTCCATGCCGGTGCCTTCGCCTGGCCCTGTATGGTGACGTTCAGGCCCTTGCATCGCTCCACCAGCTTGCTCATCCATGCCGACTGCCGCGCGAGGAACTCTTCCAGCGGCATTTCCCCGCTTTGCACCATGTCCAACGCCTGTTCCCAGATGGCCGTGGTACCGGGATCGGTGATCGCCCGGGGTACGGCATCCACCAGGCTGCAACCGGCAGGCGTGGCCGCAAGCGCCTTGCCAGCTTTGGTGAGGTAGCCCCGATCGAGCAACCCCTGAATGATGCCGGCACGCGTGGCCTCGGTACCGATGCCAGTGGTTTCCTTGAGCTTTTGCTTGAGCTTCGGGTCTTCCACCAGCCGGGCGACGTTTTTCATGGCACTGATGAGGTCGCCTTCGGTGAAGGGCTTGGGCGGCTGGGTCCAGTTGTGCTTGAGCTGTACCTCGCGCACCGGGCACTGATTGCCCTGGGCGAGCAGCGGCAGCGGTTGCGCAGGCTCACGCCCCGGCTGCGCGGCGAGCGCTTCCGGCAAGGCGCGCTTCCAGCCCGGTTCGATCACCTGCTTGCCGGTGGCGAGCAGCGCTTCGCCAACGCACTCGAAGGTAGCACGGGTGCGGTCGTAGCTATGGTCGGGCAGAAATTGCGCCAGGTACCGCGCGCGGATCAATGTGTACACCTGGCGGTGCCGGGGCGGTAGTTTTTCCAGGTTGGGCGCCACGGTGGTGGGAATGATGCCGTGGTGGGCAGAGACCTTGGCATCGTTCCAGGCCCTTGAACGCCGGGCTGGGCTGATATGGTCGAACAGCGGCGCAAGGGCTGGGTCTGCCCGCTTCAACCCGGCCAGTACCGCAGGCGCTTCGGCATGCTGGCTGATGGGCAGGTAGCCGCAATCGCTGCGGGGGTAAGTAACGGCCTTGTAGGTTTCGTACAGGGCCTGGGCGATGTCGAGGGTTTCCTGGGCGCCCAGCCCGAACTTGCGCGAGCACAATTGCTGCAGCGTACCCAGGTCAAAGGGCAGCGGCGCCCATTCCTTCATACGCTCGGTGCGCACGTCCGTAACGCGGGCGCTGGGGGCGCCGGCCATTTTCCCCCTGGCCGCCTCGGCAATCGGCTGTTGCAGACAGCGGCCTTCTTCGTCGCACGCCGACTTCGGCGCCTGCCATTGTGCGGTGAAAACCTGCGCCGCGGCCTCGAGCTTCACGTCGATACCCCACCAGGCCACCGGCTGGAACGCGGCGATGCTGCGGTCGCGGTCAACCACCAGGCGCAGGGTAGGGGTTTGCACCCGGCCAACAGGCAGTACACCCTGGTAGCCCGAACGCTGCCCCAGCAGCGTGAACAGGCGACTGAGGTTCATCCCGATCAGCCAATCGGCGCGGGACCGGCCGAGCGCGCAGTGATACAGGCTGAAGGTGGAGGCGCCCGGGCGCAACGCTGCCAGGGCCTTGCGGATGGAGGCATCGTCGAGCGCTGACAGCCATAGCCGCTGGACCGGGCCCCGGTACCGGCAATGGTCGAGCAGCTCGCGAGCGATCATTTCTCCTTCGCGGTCTGCGTCGGTGGCGATCACCACTTCAGTGGCCTGGCCCAGCAACCGCTTCACCGCCTTGAACTGCGAGGCGGTCTTGGGCTTGACCTGCATGCGCCACTGCTCCGGCACGATCGGAAGGTGCTCCAGGCGCCATTGCTTGTAGCGGGGATCGTAGGCATCGGGCGGGGCGGTTTCGAGCAGGTGCCCGATGCACCAGGTTACGGTAACCCCGGCGCCTGTCAGGAAGCCCTCACCCTTGCCCCGGGCGCCGAGCGCCTTGGCGATATCCCGCGCCTGGGAAGGTTTTTCACACAGAAACAGCCGCATCATGTTCACCCATTGCCACACCCGGCAAGGATGGCGGGGGCAGCGGTGCGATGCAAGCGAATAAGTGTATATCTGTACAGTGGTTCAGCGGCGCTTGAGCTCGATCGGTACGGCGCCAGGCTCCATACTTGCGCGCATCAGGGTCACCGGAATGGACTTGGCCGCCGGTACCTTGCTCTTCTCCGCGTAATGCCATAGAGGTACCAACGGGTTGCATTCGGGGTAGTACCCGCCGCAGCAGCCGGCCGGGATGTCATACGCAAGAACTTGTAACGGCCCCACCGTGCGCGGCACGCCGGTTTCCACCGCAGTGGTCACTTTCACCCAGGCCCCGGGGGCGAAGCCCAGGCGCGTGATGTCGTTGGTGTTCATCAACAGCACCTTGCGGGTGCCCTTCACCCCACGGAAGCGGTCGTCGTAACCGTATATGGTCGTGTTGAACTGGTCATTGCTGCGCAGCGTCATCAGTTGCAACACGTCGCGACGGCCCTCACCGGCGTTCACGTCGTCGTTAGCGTCCAGGGTGGGCATCGTCGTGAATTGCGCCTTGCCGCTTTCGGTTTTCCATTGCCGTTGGGCGGCGGGGAGGGGGCGATGGAAGCCGCCGGGCTCGGCCATGCGCACCTCCAGGTCGTGGAAGGTTTCCGGGTAGACCGCCGCGATGGCCTCGCGAACCTTGCGGTAGTCGCGCCGCCAGGCGGCCCAGTCCAGTTTCGGATTCGGGGGGAGGGTAGCCTGGGCGATGCCCGCAATAATGGCCGGCTCGGACAACAGGTCCTCGCTGGCCGGTTCGCTCTGGCCGCGCCAGCCGTGAATGCACCCCGTGCTGTCTTCCGTAGCCCATTGCTGTTCCACGCCGTCCTGGCGATCGATTTCGATACGGCCCAGGCAAGGCAGCAGCCACTGGCTCGCACCCGGCAGCAGGTGGCTGCGGTTCAGTTTGGTAGCCACCTGTACGTTAAGCTCCAGGCGCTGCCACGCGGGTTCCATCCGGGAGGTGTCTGGCACGGCGCGGACGAAGTTGCCACCCAGGCCGATAAAGCCTCTTACGCGGCCGTCGAGCATGCCCTCGCAGGCGTCCACGGTGCAGAAGCCTTTCTCTTCCGGCACCTTGATGCCCAGCACCTGCTCGATCAGCTCGCCAGGTACTTTCTTCGGGTCTTCGGTAATCCCCACTGTGCGTTGGCCCTGTACGTTGGAGTGCCCGCGCACCGGGCAGATCCCCGCGCCCTGCTTGCCAATGTTGCCGCGCAACAGCAGCAGGTTCACCAGCATCTGGACGTTGGCCACGCCATGGCGGTGTTGCGTGAGCCCCATGCCATACACGCCCATTACCCGCTCACTCCGGGCATACACTTTGGCGGCCGCTTCCATTGCGCCGCGGCCGAGGCCGGCGCGGCGTTCGAGCGCTTCCCAGGAATAGCTTTCGATCTGGGCAATCAAGGCATCAAAGCCTATGGTGTGCTCGGCGATGAATGCGCGGTCTATCACACCGGGCTGGCCCGCCGCCAAAGCCTCTGCGTCCAACGCCAGCAGGGCCTTGATGATGCCTGCCATGGCGGCCAGGTCCCCGCCGATCGCAACCTGATGGTATTGGGTGCTAATAAGCGTGGACTCAGGCCCCAGCATTTCCACCGGGTTTTGTGGATTCACAAAGCGCTCGAGGCCCCGTTCGCGCAGCGGGTTGAAAGTGATGATCTGCGCGCCGCGCTTACGCGCCTCCTGGAGCGGGTGGAGCATGCGCGGGCTGTTGCTGCCTACGTTTTGCCCGAAGAAGAAAAAGCAGTCAGTGTGCTCGAAGTCCGCCAGGGTAACGGTGCCTACTGGCACGCCGATGCTCTCTTGCAAGCCCACGGAAGTGCTCTCGTGGCACATGTTGCTGCTGTCGGGCAGGTGGTTATTGCCATACGCCCGCGCGAGCAGCTGATACATGAACGAGGCCTCCAGCGACGCCCGCCCGGAGGCATAGAACACTACGCTTTCCCTAGGCAACCGCTTCAGGGCCTCACCGATTGCGGCAAAGGCGTCCTCCCATGGCACAGGCCGGTAGGTGTCGGTGGTGGCGTCGTAGCGAAGCGGGTGGGTGATCCGCCCCTGCTGCTCGAGGTCGTGATCCGGCCAGGTTCGCAGCTCGGTCAGGGTGTGTTTGCTGAAAAAATCCACGTCAGCACGCAAGGAGGTCAACTCCCATGCAGTGGCCTTCGCGCCGTTCTCGCAGAATTCCAACGGGTGAGGTTTGCCGGGCTTGGCCCAGGCGCAGCTGACACAGGCGAAGCCATCGGGCTTGTTCTGTTTGAGCAGCGCCGCCGGGCCCTTGCCCAGCGCCTTCTCGCGCAACAGGATGGCGGCCACCGACTGCGCCGAGCCCCAGCCACCCGCAGCATGGGTATAGGGTTTGAAGCGGGCATGAGGGGGCAGGTGCATGATGGCGGCCTTCGCGAAGTCATATTCTGTTACGACTTTACGAAGCGGCCAAAGGTTCGGCCAGGCAGCCCGGTAGCCTGGCCCGCGATGAGCGGCCAGGCTTGGGCCCTGGCGGGATCAGGGGGCAGGGTTGGGGTGGCGGGTGTGAATCGCCTCGATGCCTGCACGAACCTCGTCGGTCAGCTTCACCTCGATGCTGGCCAGGTTGCTGCGCAACTGCTCCAGGGTGGTAGCCCCGATGATGTTGCTGGTCACGAACGGTTGTTCGGTCACGTACTGCAACGCCATCTGGGCCGGATCCAGGCCGTGCTGGCGAGCCAGCGCAACGTAGGCTTCGGCGGCGGCTTCGGCTTGTGGGTTGTTGTAGCGCTGGAACCGTTCGAACAGGGTCAAGCGGCCCGCCTCTGGCCGCGCGCCGCCCAGGTATTTGCCCGACAACACACCGAATGCCAGTGGCGAGTACGCCAGCAGGCCGATCTGCTCGCGCAGGGCGATCTCTGCCAGGCCCACTTCGAAGCTACGGTTGAGCAGGTTATAGGGGTTCTGGATCGATACCGCGCGCGGCCAGCCGCGGGTTTCGGCCAGGTGCAGGAAGCGCTGGGTGCCCCAAGGCGTTTCGTTGGACAGGCCGATATGGCGAACCTTGCCCGCTTTCACCGCTTCGTCGAGTACCTCGAGGGTTTCTTCGATGGGGGTGAACACGTCGGTTTCGTCGTGCTGGTAGCCAAGCACACCGAAGAAGTTGGTCTTGCGATCGGGCCAATGCAGTTGGTAGAGGTCCAGGTAATCGGTGTTCAGGCGCTTGAGTGAGGCGTCGAGGGCCGCGGTGATGTTCCTGCGGTCCAGCCGGGGGTTGCCGTCGCGGATGTGGTCCATGCGGCCCGGGCCGGCCACCTTGCTGGCCAGTATCCAGTCGGCACGGTCCCCGTGTTCGCGGAAATAGTTGCCGATGATCTGCTCGGTACGGGTATAGGTTTCGCCGCGCGGCGGTACCGGGTACATCTCGGCCGTGTCCATGAAGGTGACGCCGGCATCCTTGGCCAGGCGGATCTGCTCGAACGCCTCGGCCTGGGTGTTCTGCTCGCCCCAGGTCATGGTGCCCAGCGCAATGGCGCTGACCTTGAGCCCGGTTTTACCCAATACGCGATAGTGCATGAAAGCTCCTGTGTGCAAGCGGGCCCCGATGGCCCCGGAATATTGAACGGGTGGTGCGTCACCTTTGGCGCATTCGCCGAACCGGTGAGACAGATTGCCGCACGACAGTTCGTCGTAATGCCTAGCAGGCTAACTATTTGGCTACTTCTGGTTCGGTTATCATACAACCGCTGCGGCAGCCGCGTGGCGGTCCACATCGCCCGTGCCGAGCCAATCCCGACGTATCCACATTCAGAGAGGTCTACCCAAACCATGGGGCGCCAAGTATTGCTCTACTTGACACATTTCTTCAAACGCCTGCAGGACATTTTCTTGTCCCCGGCCCAGGATGAGGCCGAGAGCGGCAGCTCGCCGCTGGCCGTGCTGACGATCGTAGTATTGTGCATGTACATCGCCGGTGGCCTGGGCTTCTTCGTGAAAACCCACTACTGGGACCACCTCACCGAGGCGCAGAAGGCCGTGGTGATCGAGTCGATGGCTTCGACCGAACAGACGCTGTAACCCTAGCGGCCCATGCCGCCCGGCTGTACCACCCGCATTGCGGGCTTCTCACAAGAACAAATTCAAACAGGTGGTTGGCGCTCGACGATATCGGTCTTCACAGGCTGGTGCGCATCGGGACGGACGGTCTTTGTCTGCAATTCGGCGCGAAGCTGAGGCAGGCATTGCGGAAATTCGTGGTTGATGAAGGTGATCAGCCGCTCGCGCATATGGCAGCGCGCGTCCCAGTTGCGGGAAGAGTCCAGCGAGCTGAGCAGTATCCGCAGCTGCATGGACTTTTCACTGGTATCGGTCACCTGTAGCACGCACACCCGGCCATCCCACAGGTGGGGGATTTCCGCGCAGATGCGTTTTACCTCCTCGCGCAGCACCTCCAGCGGGAGCGAGTAATCGACCCACAGGAATACCGAGCCGATGAGGCTGGACGCGCTGCGGGTCCAGTTCTGGAAGGGTTTTTCGATGAAGTAGGTGAGCGGCACCACCAGCCTGCGCTCGTCCCAGATCTTCACCACCACGTAGCTGCCGGTGATTTCTTCGATTCGCCCCCATTCGCCTTCCACGATCACCACGTCGTCGAGGCGGATGGGCTGGGAAATGGCGATCTGCAGGCCGGCAATCAGGTTGCCCAATACAGGCTTGGCGGCAAAACCCGCCGCCAACCCTGCCAACCCTGCCGAGGCCAGCAAGCTGGTACCGACTTGCCGCACCGCCGGGAAGCTCATCAGGATCAGGCCACTGCCGAACAGGATGACCACCACATTCAAGCAACGCACCAACACCCGCACCTGGGTTTGAATGCGCCGTGCGGTGAGGTTGTCTTCGATGTCCAGCGGGTTGCGGATGGCGATGGTATCCGCGACTGCCGCCACACAACGCAGGCCCAGCCAAGTGAAGGCGATCACCACCAGCAGCCCGTTCACGTGGCGCACGGTGTTGATCATCGGCAGATCGTCGGGCGCCGAGGTCCATACCGACTGCAACGCCAGCAATGGCATCAGCCATAGCGAGGGCGGCCGCGCCTTGGAGATCAACTGCTGGGCCAGCAACATGCGGCGGGCGATACGCTTGAGCACAGTGAGCCCAAGCCAGCGCACCACCAGCGTGAACAGTACGGCGGCCAGCGCCGCGATCAGCGTACTCAGCCAAGGCAGGGGGATGCGGTCCAGCCAGGATTCGGGAATCAGGTCCATCGGTACGCCTCGGGTAGCTTCAAACGATACCGACCCGAGGCAGGCCGGCGCGGTTCCCCCCCGAGGTGTCTATTCAGCGGTTGCCAGCAGTGTGGGGCCCATCAGTACGCCTGGAGGGTGCTTGGGCCACTACGCTTGCGTTACGCCTCAAGCCCCGGCAGTTCATGACGCATAAGCACCCCTGCAACACGATCAGCGCCCAGGCCTGGCTGTGCACGCCCCATACCACCCATAGCAAGTTGCTGAGCAGGAACAGCCAGAACCCGGCCATGCGCCGTCGGGACTGTTGCGAGCCCACCAGCCAGGCGGCGACAACGGTGGCCAGCATCGCCGGCCACTGAATCCAGTCGACGTACAGCATCGCTCACTCCTGATCGTCGTCCTCGATCAGCGGAACGGTAGCGTCGTCCATCTCCGAGCCGGGGTCTTCATTGAAAGGATCGTTGAGCACTTTGGCGTTGGCGGGCTTGGCGGGGTCGTTGACGAAGGGTACGCCACTGGGACCTTGCTGCTCGGTGCCTTGGGTTTGCGGGTTCATGGTCAGCTCCTTTGCGGTGGGGGGTAAATGACACACCTGCACAAGGGAGGCGATCCTCAGGCCAAAGGTTCCCGCCATTGCACCAGGTTGCCCTCCGGGTCGTAACCTTCACACGCGCGAAAACCCGGGCCCACCCACTCGGCCTCTTCGCTTTCGACCCCGCCGCCCAGCATCGGGCTCAGGGTATGTACCAGTGCCAGCGAGGCCACGGGAAAGATCAGCTTGACCGGCACATCGGTACGCCGCAGGGGCGGCGAGGCAATGATCAGGTTGTCTGCCACGATCTGCGGCAGCGCGTGCAACACCAGCATGTAGTGGGGGGATTCGAGCACGATGCGCCCTTCGGCGCGAACCTTGACCGGCAGCCCGGCGACCTGCGAGTAGAACGCCGCCATGCGCTCCAGGTCTTTGGCGAACAACAAGGCGCCGGGTTTGGGCAGTTCGGACATTACACGTCTCCACAACAAGGTGCGTCACCCTAAGAGAGCCCGCACGCGCTGTCCAGTCTACCGCGCTGTACGAACTGTAGCGCGGCTGCGAGACTAGGTGCTTTTTCGAGGAAGACTGCACTCATGCAGAACCGCTTGGCTGTGCTGGTGGTCTCTATCTTCGGTGCTGTGGCCTGCGCCATGGCGGGCGACACCGTGGTCGCCTGGCCGCCGGGATGGCAGGTGGAGCCGATCCCCGCCGAGGCGGGCAGCGACGTGATACGCCAACGCGCGGTGATGCTCGATACCCGTGGCGATCCTGCCATGGTGGTAGAGCTTAGCCAAAGCCCGGTAGAGGCAGGGCATGTGGTGAACGTGGCAGGGGTGGTGCTGGAAATGCGCAAGGCGGTACAAAAGAACTTTTCTCAGGGCGGCTATCAAAGTGCTTGCACGCGAGTCAAAGCCAGTAGCCTGAATGAAGTGCCGGCGGCCGAAACAACCTGCACCATCACCCTCAATGGCGGGCATGTGATCACCCAGACACTGGTGGCGGCAGCCGGGGCGCGCAAGGCGTGGGCGCTGTCGTACGCAGGAACGCCCGCTGGATACCAGGCCAACGAAGGCGCGGTGCTGGAAATCCGCAACTCGTTGGTGCTGGACGCAGAACAATGACCGGGCCGGCACAGGAGCACGCCATGGCGCGATTCGAACACTTTGGGCCAAACCTGGTCGGCCGCGATTATGCGGTGGGGGACATTCACGGGCACTTTAGCCGCCTAGAGGCAACCCTGGACCGTGCGCGGTTCGACGCATCGCGGGACCGGCTGTTCAGCGTGGGCGACCTGGTAGACCGGGGCCCGGAAAGCCCGCGGGCGCTGGAGTGGCTGGAGCAGCCGTGGTTCCATGCGGTGCAGGGCAACCATGAAGTGCTCACCCGCCAGTTCGTGGACGGCGACCCGCAGCTCAACCCCCGGGATTACCTCAACAGTGGGGGCGCCTGGTTCATGCAAAGCCCGGTGGAAACCCAGCGGCGGTTCGCCGACCGCTTCGCCAGGTTACCTGTGGCGCTGGAAGTGGAAACTGCCCAGGGGCTGGTTGGGCTGGTGCACGCCCATTGCCCGTTTTCCAGCTGGACCACTTTGCGTGAATACCTGACCGGCGCCTTGCCCTATGCCATCGAACTCGAGGAGGCCTTTCAATGGTCCCGCGCCCGGCTCAAGCAACGGGACGAAAGCGAGGTGCGCGACGTGCGCGCGGTGGTGGTAGGCCATACGCCGTTGCGCCGGCCGAGGCGCCTGGGCAACGTGTGGCATATTGATACGGCGGGCTGGAGCGAGGGCTATTTCAGCCTGCTCGAGTTGGGGCAGTTGCGCGTGGTGCAGGCGTAGCGCGCCTTCTTGTGCAGGAGTGGGCGCGAGCCCGCGAACGTGGTCATCGGAATCGGGGCCGTGATTGTTTTCTACACCGGCTGCGTGCAGGCCGGGTACACCTGGTTGCGCCCCTGCGCCTTGGCGCGGTACAGCGCCGCATCTGCCGCCTCGACCAGTGCCTGAGGCCGCGGGGGCAATTCACGGTCGAACCACACGTACGCGCCGGCGCTGACCGTTACCGTGCCGTACGGGCTGCCCGTATGAGGGATATTCAAGCCGCTCACGGCTTCGACCATGCGTTCGGCCACGCGTACCGCACCGGCCAGGTCGCACTCAGGCAGTAGCACCAGCAGCTCCTCGCCGCCATAACGCACTACCAGGTCGCCGGCACGCCCCACGCTCGCCACCACAGCCTGGCCCACGTCGCGAATGCAAGCGTCCCCGGCCGGGTGGCCATAGATGTCGTTGTAAGCCTTGAAGTGATCGATATCCAGCATGATCACGCCCAGCGGGCGGCCATTGCGCCGCGCACGGCCGATTTCCATGGGCAATGCCTGATCCAGCTGCCGGCGGTTGGCAAGGCCCGTGAGGCTGTCTTGCATGGCCATGAGCTGCAGCGCAGCATGGGCATCGCGCAATTCCGCCTCGGTTTGCGCGGTTTGCCGGATTTGCCGGATCAACATCGCACCGAAAATGCCAGTCGCTGACAGCAGCAGCGTTATCACTATCGCCGTACGCAGCATGTTTTCCCGCCAGCTTGCGAGCAGGAACGTCTTGGATTCGGCGGCCAGCACCACCAGCGGGTACTGGCTGACCGCCCGGTAGCCATACAAGCGCTCTACGCCGTCAACCACAGAAGGCAGCATGCGGGTGCCAGCGGTGGCGTTGGGCAATAGCTGGGAAAACACAACGCCCTTGGCGATGCTGGTATTGATCAGTTGCTCATCGTACGGCCTGCGTACCAGCACTGTCCCGTCTGCCAGCACGAGGCTGATCACCCCGTTGGGGTCCAGGCTGTAGCTTTCGTAGAAGCGCTTGAAATAATCGACCTTGATGGTGGCAAGGGCCACCCCCGCGAAGCGCCCGTCACTGTCGTTGATACGGCGCGACAATGTAATGATCAGGTCCCCGCTGGAGCGGCTGCGGATCACCGGGCCCAGATGCGCGTGGAGGTCGTTATGGGTGCGGTGGTAAATAAAGTAATCGCGGTCAGCGTTATTGGCGTTGGGCGGGTTGGCTTCGTTGGAACTGACCACCCAGCGGCCGTCGCGGTCGTAAATGAACAGGCCGTGCAATTGCTCCAGCGAACCGGTAAGCCGCTTCATCAGCCGGTGCAGGCGCAGCCGTTGGAGTTCGCCCTCGGTACCGTCCACCTGGGCCCGCTCTACCATGCCGATCAGCACGGTATCGGCTTCCTCGAAAGTATGGCCCGCGTGTTCGGCCAGTGAACGGGCCATGTTGGAGGCGTTGGTTTGCGCCGTGAGCAGTGCCTGGTGCCGGGAGGTCCAGCTTTGCCAGATGTCCAGCCCCACCAGGGACGACACCACGATCACGATCAGCATGAGCGCTACCGTGACCGGGCTCCTCTGGGCGAGGGGGAGAGGGGGGCGGCTATCAGGCATGCGCGCTCGCTGTACAGGTGCGGACTATGGGCTGGTCGCCCGACGAAGCCGGTGCGCTGCAAGCGAAGCCGGGGGGCGGGACCGCTACTGCTGCGAGCGTAGCGGGTGACCGTCGGGGCGAATGATGACCGTCGCGCCGCCTGGCTGCAACAACAGGGCGTGTTTTCCCATGCAACGTTCGCCGTGCGCGGCACTCTGAACAGAATCCATTGCAACGGAAGGTAGCCCTATGACCACTCCTGATCCGGATTACGTGCGCTGGCTGGTGGAGCGCTCCATGCTCAACGCCGCCAAGCAGCGGGCCAAGCTGTATTCAGGGCAAGCACGGCTATGGCAGAGGCCCTTCGCCCAGGCCCGGCCACGGGACGCCTCCGCCATCGCTTCGGTGTGGTTCACGGCTTATCCTGCGTCCATCGTGACCCGTGAAGGGGGCTCGGTGCTGCAGGCGCTGGGTGATGAAACCTTGTGGCATGCCTTGTCCGAGATCGGCATCCAGGGCATTCACAACGGCCCACTGAAATTGTCCGGCGGCCTGCGCGGGCGCACCCAAACCCCCACCATCGACGGCAACTTCGATCGCATCAGTTTCGATATCGACCCGGCCTTGGGGACCGAGGCAGAGCTCGTGGCCCTTGCTCGCCTGGCGGCAGCGCACAACGCGGTGGTGATCGAGGATGCCATCCCGTCCCACACCGGCAAGGGCGCGGACTATCGCCTGGCCGAAATGGCCTACGAGGAATACCCGGGCCTGTTCCACATGGTAGAAATTCGCGAAGAAGACTGGGGCCTGCTGCCTGAAGTACCGCCGGGGCGCGATGCGGTGAACCTGCCGCCGGCGCTGGTGGATACCCTGCGCGACAAGCACTACATCGTCGGCCAGTTGCAACGGGTGATCTTCTTCGAGCCGGGTGTGAAAGAAACCGACTGGAGCGCCACGCCGGTGGTCACGGGCGTGGACGGCAAGGCGCGGCGCTGGGTGTACCTGCATTATTTCAAGGAAGGGCAGCCTTCATTGAACTGGCTGGACCCAAGCTTTGCAGCGCAGCAGATGATCATCGGCGACGCCTTGCATGCCATTGACGTAGTGGGCGCGCGCATTCTGCGGCTCGATGCCAACGGCTTCCTGGGTGTGGAACGCCGACCGGAAGGTAATGCCTGGTCCGAAAGCCACCCACTGTCGGTCAACGGCAACCAGTTGCTGGGCGGCGCGATACGCAAGGCGGGCGGTTTCAGCTTCCAGGAGTTGAACCTGACCATCGATGACATCGCGGCCATGTCCCATGGCGGTGCCGATCTGTCCTATGACTTCATCACCCGCCCGGCTTATCAGCACGCTCTGTTGACCGGGCGCACCGAATTCCTGCGGCTGATGCTCAAGGAAATGCACCGCTTCGGCATCGACCCGGCCTCGCTGATCCATGCCTTGCAGAACCACGATGAACTCACGCTGGAGCTGGTGCACTTCTGGACCCTGCACGCCCATGACCAGTTCATGTACCAGGGCCAGACCTTCCCGGGGAACATCCTGCGCGAGCATATCCGTGAAGAGATGTACGAGCGCCTCGCGGGCGAACATGCGCCGTATAACCTTAAGTTCGTCACCAATGGAGTGTCTTGCACCACCGCCAGCATCATCACCGCCGCGCTGGGGATCCGCGACCTGGACACCCTCACCGCCGAAGACGTTAAGCGCATTCAGCACATTCACCTGTTGCTGGTGATGTACAACGCCATGCAGCCGGGGGTGTTTGCGTTGTCCGGTTGGGACCTGGCCGGTGCATTGCCGGTGCCGCCGGACCAAGTGGCGCATTTGATGGGGGATGGCGACACCCGCTGGATTCACCGCGGCGCCTATGACCTGGTGGATCTGGACCCTGGCGCCGAGGTCTCCGTGGGCGGCATGCCCAAGGCCCGTGCCTTGTACGGCAGTTTGGTAGAGCAGCTACAGCGCCCGGATTCGTTTGCTTCGCAGCTGAAGAAAATCCTCGCGGTACGCCGTGCCTATGACATTGCCGCCAGCAAGCAGATCATGGTGCCGGACACCGAGCATCCGTCGCTGCTGATCATGGTTCATGAGTTGCCCGCAGGCAAAGGTACCCAGATCACCGCACTGAACTTCGGCAACGAAGCACTCGTGGAAACCCTCCACCTACCTGGCATCGCGCCTGGCCCTGTGGTGGACATTATCAACGAGCGGGTGGAAGGGGACTTGAGCGAACACGGAGACTTCACCATCAGCCTCGATCCATACGAAGGCCTGGCGTTGCGCGTGGTGAGTGCGTCGTTGCCGTTGTAGTACCCGTTGTGGGAGGTAGGGGCCGGCCTTCTGACGAAGCCGACCACGGGGTTTAGTGGTGCTCCTGTTCGCGAGCTTTGGCATGCGCCCATAAAGTTGGACGAGTAAATCAGGCTGCTGCGGCCTGGGTCCTGTACGCCACAGGGCTCAGGCCGTCGAGCTTCATCTTGATGCGGTAATGATTGTAATAGTGAATGTATTCCTCAATCGCCGTCCATAGCTGATCGATGCTGGTAAAGCGCTCCCGGTAGAAGAACTCCGTCTTGAGCGTGCCGAAAAAACTTTCCATGGCCGCGTTGTCCAAGCAGTTACCTTTGCGCGACATGCTCTGTTCCAGACCCGCTGCCTGTAGCCGGTCGCGGTACTCCTGATAGCGGTAGTGCCAGCCCTGATCCGAGTGCAGCAGCGGCGTGGCACCGTCCGGCAAGCGCTTCAGAGCCTGCTCCAACATTTGCCCCACCAGCGCATACTGTGGGCGTTCGGCGAGCTGATAGGCCACGATCTCGCCGTTGTACAAGTCCAGCACGGGCGACAGGTACAGCTTTTCACTGCCCACCTTGAACTCGGTCACGTCGGTCACCCACTTCTGATTCGGCGTCTCGGCCTTGAAATTCCGGGCCAGCAGGTTGGGCGCGGCTACCCCTATCAGGCCGTTGTACGACTTGTACCGCTTGGGTCGTACCTTGCATTGAAGCCCCATCTCGCCCATCAGCCGACGCACTTTCTTGCTGTTGACCAGCTGCCCGTCGTGACGCAGGGTCGCGGTCACGCGGCGGTAGCCGTATCGGCCCTTGTGCTGATCCTGAATGCTCTGGATCGCAGCTTTCAGCGGGGCGCTCATGTCCCCGGCAGCAATCGCCTTGAGTTGGTAGTAGTAGGTGCTGCGCGCCAGCCCGGCCGCCTTGAGCAGCGCATCAAGGTCAAAGTCCGACCGCAGCGCGGTGACTATCCGGGCTTTTTCTTCCCGGCTGCCGCCTGCCTTTCCTTTTCCTCCCTTAACGCCTTCAACTTTTTTAGGTAAGCGTTCTCCACCCGAGCCTGGTACAGCCTGGCCAGCAACTGGTCATGGGTCAGGTCTTCATCCTTGATCGACTCGGATGGAAGGGGCGTCTGGGGTTTTGGAAATTTCGGCTTGGACATGACAACAGGCAATTCCTGGGGCCCCGGGCGCGGGGCTTCGATGGCGCTACTGTAGTACTCACGCTCCCATCTGCCCACCTGGCTGGAACAGCCGAGGTTGAACAGGGCCGCGACCTCTCGAAGCGATAGGTGATCGCGACACTTCGTTTGCAGTACCATCAGCTTGAATTCGGTGGTGTACGACTGGCGCGCACGCGGCGTGACACCCTGTTCGCCATGTTGCCTATAGGCCGCAATCCAGCGGCGCAGCAGCGTGGGATCAACGCCGAAGTCGGCGCCAACGCGGCGAAAACCGTAGGCCCCAGAGAGGAAGGCGCCGATCGCTGAAAGCTTGAACTGCGTACTGTACTTGCTCATGAATACACCCCAGAGGTTGGATGGATGTCCAACTTCTAGGGCGCGCCTCACTTCGCCCGCTTCCCACGGACCGACTGCGCGGCTGTGGGAGATGGGCGAAGCCGAAGGCGGAGCTCGCGAATCGGGCTATCGGATCTGCTCTTTGGCCAGCTTCACCACGTTCTCGACGGTAAAGCCGAACTGCGCCTGCAGCTTGCTGATGGGGGCGGAGGCGCCGAAGGTGTTCATCACTACTTTGGCGCCGGTGTTGCCCACATACCGGTCCCAACCCAAGGGGCCAGCTTGCTCGATGGCCACCCGGGCGGTGATCGCTGGGGGCAGCACGCTGTCCTTGTAGGCAGTGTCCTGTTCCTCGAACAATTCCCAGCACGGCATCGAAACCACGCGGCTGTCGATACCTTCAGCCTTGAGCGTGTCGTGAGCTTCCACCGCCACGCTCAGCTCGCTACCGGTGGCCAGCAGGATCACCTTCGGGGACTCACTGTCGGCCAGCACGTAGGCGCCTTTCTCTACATTATCCGCGCTGGCATAGCGCTCCCGATCCAAGGTAGGCAGCGGTTGCCGGCTGAGGATGATGCAGGAAGGGCGATCGGTTTGCTTCAACGCGACTTTCCATGCCTGGGCGGTTTCGTTGGCATCGCCCGGGCGCAGCGTGAGCACGCCAGGGGTGGCACGCAATTGCGCCAGTTGTTCGATCGGCTGGTGGGTGGGCCCGTCTTCGCCCACGCCGATGGAGTCGTGGGTGAACACGAACACCACTGGCAGCTCCATGATAGAGGCCAGGCGGATCGGCGGCTTCATGTAGTCGCTGAACACCAGGAACGTGGAAGTGTATGGCCGCAGGTAACACAAGGCCATGCCGTTGGCGATGGCGCCCATGGCGTGCTCGCGCACCCCGAAGTGCAGGTTTCGCCCGTTGTAGCTGGCAGCCTGGAAACTCCCGGCGCCTTCGAACGTGAGGTTGGTCTTGGTGGAGGGTGACAGGTCGGCCGAGCCGCCGAGCAGCCATGGGATTCGCTCGGCGTAGGCATTGAGCACCTTACCGCCGGCCTGCCGGCTGGCAACGCCTTTGGCATCGGTCGGGAAGGGTTCGATAGACGCATCCCAGCCTTCAGGCATCTGGCCGGCCCGCATGCGTACCAGGTCGTTGGCTAGCGCAGGCGCTTGGTTTTCCAACGCGGCGAGCGCTGCTTCCCAGGCGTAATACGCCTCCTGATTACGTTCGCGCAGGGTTGCCTGCAGCCAGCCCTTGGCATCCTCGGGCACGCTGAACTGAGCGTCCGGGTCCCAGCCGTAGGCTTTCTTGGCGAGGCGGATTTCTTCCTCGCCCAAAGGCTCGCCATGGGCAGCCGCAGAGTTGTGCTTGTTGGGCGCGCCATAGCCGATCACGCTGTCCACCACGATGAGCAGAGGCGCGTTGCTGCCGCCTTCGAACTGCTCCAGCGCTTGGGAAAGGGCGGCAGTGTCGTTCGCATCAGTCACGTGCAGGGTGTTCCAGCCGTAGCCCTGGAAGCGGGTGATCACGTTCTCGCTGAACGCCAGTTCCGTATGGCCTTCAATGCTGATGGTGTTGTTGTCGTAGATCCAGCACAGGTTGCCCAGCTTCAGGTGGCCTGCGAGGGACGCGGCTTCACCGCTGATACCCTCCATCATGTCGCCGTCACCGCAAATGGCGAACACGCGGTAGTCAAACAGTGTGCCGGCAGGGCGATTGAAGCGTTCGCCAAGCCAGTGGCTGGCCATGGCCATGCCCACGCTGTTGGCGCAGCCCTGGCCAAGGGGGCCTGTGGTGGTTTCCACGCCGGTGGTCATGCGGTATTCGGGGTGGCCCGGGGTTTTGGAGGACATCTGCCGGAACTGCTTGATGTCGTCCAGGCTTACTGCCGGTTCGCCGGTGGGCTTGCCATCGGCATCGATTTCTACCACCCCTGCCAGGTGCAGGATCGAGTACAGCAGCATTGAGGCATGGCCGGCGGACAGCACGAAGCGATCACGATTGGGCCAGTCGGGGTGGTCGGGGTGGTAACGCAGGAAGCGGCTCCATAACGTATAGGCCACCGGCGCAAGGGCCATGGGGGTGCCAGGGTGGCCGGAGTTGGCTTTTTGCACGGCATCCATGCTCAACGTACGGATAGTGTCGGTGCACAGGCGATCGCGTGCATCGCGGTCGGCGGCAGGCAGGGAGGAGGGTGCTTGCATGGTTGGGGTCCTTGGTCGACAGTGAGTCGATTAGCGGACCGGCGCGCGGCCGGCTCCGTAACCGTGCTGGTTATGAAGCTGACCGCCGTAGCGCTGATGAGTTGCCTTGGGTGATGCGGTGTTCATGTTGCTAACCCGTAGCAGCGAGCCTTGGCCGCGACCGGGCCGTCAGGGCCGCAAGTTGGGATGGCCCGGTCACGCCATGCCTGGCAACTCATGAGGGCGCAGGTCGAACACCAGCACCTCGGCGTTATCGCCGTCGGTCAAGGTCAAGGTGCGTTCGTTGCGTACCCGCACGCCGTCGCCTTCCACCAGTTTCTGCCCATTGAGGGTGATGCTGCCTTGAGCCACGTGAACATAGGCGTAGCGGTCTTCGGCCAGGGTCAGCTCGGCGCGTTCTTCGCCGTTGAACAAGCCGGCATACACCCGTGCATCCTGGCGAACCGACAACGAACCGTCCGTGCCTTCCGGCGAGATGATCAACCGCAGGCGGCCGCGCTTCTCTTCGTTCGTGAAGTGCTGTTGCTGATAGCGCGGTTGGGCGCCTTGCACCGAGGGCACGATCCAGATTTGCAGGAAGTGCACCGGGGCGTCGGCCGAGTGATTGAACTCGCTGTGGGTCACGCCACGGCCTGCGCTCATCAGTTGTACGTCGCCAGGGCGGATAACCGAGCCGGTGCCCAGGCTGTCCTGGTGCTCCAGCGCGCCTTCGAGCACATAAGAGAAGATTTCCATGTCCCGGTGCGGGTGCTGACCGAAGCCCTTGGCGGGCGCCACGCGGTCATCGTTGATCACCAGCAGGTCGGAGAACCCTTGCTCGCGCGGGTCGCGATAGGACGCGAACGAGAAGGTATGGAAGGATTTGAGCCAACCGTGATTGGCCAGGCCGCGTTCATTGGATTTGCGCAGAGCAAGCATGTCGTGCACCTCGTGTGAGTGGGTATGGGGCTAGTGTACTGTCGCGCCGCAGATGTATTAAGTAGCTGAAACACGCCATACTGTCTCGCAGACGTTGACAGTGAGTGCGCCATGAACCCTTTCGAAGACATGCGGTTGTTTACTCAAGTATTGGAGTCCGGCAGCTTCACTGCCGCAGCCGAGCACCTGGGGGTGTCCAAACAGCTGATCAGCCGCCGGGTAATGCAGCTCGAGGAGCGCCTGGGCGTACGCCTGCTCAACCGCTCCACCCGCCGGCTGGACGTGACGCCGCTCGGCCATGCCTACCACGAAGCCGCACTGCGCCTGCTTAATGAAGTGGAACAGGTAGAGCAGAGCATCGCCGGCGAGCATGGCCAGCCACGCGGTACCGTTCGCTTGAGCGCGCCCTTGTCGTTCGCGGTGGAGCACCTGAGCGGGCTGTTCCCACTGTTCATGCAGCGTTACCCGGACGTAAGCGTTGAAGTGGATTTGAGCGACCGCTCCGTGGACCTGCTCGCCGAAGGCTTCGACATGGCCCTGCGCATTGGCGACCTTGAAGATTCGAGCCTGATCGCCCGGCGCATCGCTCAGGTGGAGCGGGTGTGGGTATGCAGCCCGGCGTACCTGGCAGCCCGTGGCGAACCGGATAACCCTGCCGCATTGGCTGGCCATGAGTGCTTGCCGTACGGGCACGGCCGCACGTCTCAGTGGCGCTTCGAGCGGGAGGGGAAGGCGCAGGTGGTGCACGTAAGCGGGCGATTGCGCGCCAACAACGGGGAAGTGTTGCGCGACGCGGCCGTCGCTGGGCTGGGTATTACCTACCTGCCGCTGTTTATCGTGCGTAACGCCTTGGCCGAGGGCCGCCTGGCCCGCGTGCTGGATGAATGGCGGCCACCGGCCCTGGCGCTGTCCGCGCTGTACCCCCAGCATCGGCAAGGCTCGAGGGCCGTACAGGTGCTGGTGGAGTTTTTAAGGGAGCAACTGCAAGGCGCTTTATGACGACCTGCGTGAGCGCAGCAGGAAGATCACCAGCCCCACCAAGGGCAATGCAATGCCCAGCAGCACCACGCCGTGCCAGCCGGCGGCTTCGTACAGGCTGCTGGCAAAGGCCGAACCCAGCGCGCCGCCGATGAAGATACTGGTCACGTACAGCCCGTTGAGCCGCGCGCGGCTGCTGGCGTCCAGGGCGTAGATCACGCGTTGACCGGTGACCATGCTCATCTGCACCGCGAAATCCAGCAGCACGCCCGTAAGCGCCAGCCACAGCACACCGCCTGGCAGTTCCCCCAGCAAAAAGGCGGAGGGCGCCATCACCAGTGCCAGCAGCGTAGCGGCCCGGCTGTGCCCGGCATCCGCCAGGCGACCGGCGATAGGTGCCGCAATTGCACCCATGGCCCCTACCAGCGCGAACAGCGCGATCTGCGTCTGGCTCAGGCCGTATACGCGCGACAGTTCCACTGGCACCGTGGTCCAGAACAAACTGAACGCGGCGAACATCAAGCCCTGGTACAACGCGCGCTCGCGCAAGGCGGGGAAGCGATTGAGCAATACCACCATCGAATGCAGCAACTGGATGTAAGTCGCGCTGTGTGCCGGTTGCCGCCGGGGCAAGGTGAACATCAACAAGGCGAGGATGGCGACCATTACCACCGCAGCCACGATGAATACCGCGCGCCAGCCCAAATGGTCGGCAATCACACTGGCCAACGGCCGGGCCAGCAAGATGCCCAGTAGCAGGCCGCTCATGATATTGCCCACCACCCGGCCCCGGATGGCTTCGGGCGCCATGTGTGCGGCCATGGGAATCAGCATTTGCACCGCGACCGAGCTGAAGCCGATAAGCAGCGAGATGCCCAGGAATACCTCTGGCCGCGCCGTGAACGCCGCCCCCACCAGGCTCAGCGCCGCTAATACCACGGTGGCGAGAATAAGCCTGCGGTTTTCCAGCAGGTCCGCCAGCGGCACCAGCAGGAACAACCCCAGCGCGTAGCCCACCTGGGTGAGCGACACCACCAGGCTGGCACCGTGGGGTGACAGGCCGATGGCAGGCGCAATCAGCTCGATGATCGGCTGGCTGTAGTAGATGTTGGCAACAATGGCACCGCAACAGAACGCGAACAGCACTACCAGCGCGGGCGTGAGCGCCGTGTGGGCGCGAGGGATAGAGGTCATTTCCAGGTCCGGGAGAGGAGGGTTCATTCAGGCAGTGCTGGAGAGGCTTCTGGACATCACCACCAGCTCGGCAAACGACGTGGCGGCCATTTTTTTCATGGCGCGGGCGCGGTGGATCTTCACGGTGATTTCGCTAAGCCCCAGTTCACCGGCAATCTGTTTGTTCATCATGCCGCTCGCAGCGTAGTGCATCACCTGGCGCTCGCGCTCGCTGAGCATGGCATAGCGGCAACGGAGCTCGGCTTCCCCTTTGCGGGCCTGGTGTTGCTGGCGCGCCGCCTGCAGCGCAGTGTCCACGGCCTGCAGCAGGTCCTGGTCACGAAAGGGCTTGGGCAGAAAATCCACGGCGCCTGCCTTCATGGCCCGTACGGTCATGGGAATGTCCCCATGGCCGCTCATGAAAATCACCGGCAACGTCGCGCCCTGATTCGCCAGGAGCTGTTGTACCTCGAAGCCGCTGCTGCCGGGCAGCTGTACGTCAAGCAAGAGGCAACTGGGTACCTGTGGCAAGGGGGCCGCCATCAGCTGGGCGGCGCTGGAGAAGGTATCGACCGGGTGGCCCGCCGATCGAAGCAGGCGGCTGAGTGAGTCGCGCAGGCCATGGTCGTCGTCGACCACCAGCACTTTGTGCGAGGTATCACCGGGAGCGAAGCCGGCGCTCACAGGGCGGCCTTCTCGCTGACCAAGGGAAGGCGAAAGACGAAACAGGCGCCGCCTTGAGACGCATTGGTGGCGGAAATCCGGCCACCCTGGGCTTCGATCAACGACCTGCAGATGGACAGCCCCATCCCCAGGCCGTCCTGGCGGGTGGTGAAGAATGGGGTGAACAGGCCAGGCAGCACAGCGGCCGGGATGCCGGCACCGCCGTCCTGGATGCTGACGCTGAGCCAAGGACCTTGCACGCGGCTTTCGATGTACAGTTCGCGCGCCTTGGGCGCCACGCCTGTCATGGCCTGGCATGCGTTGATCAAGAGATTGATCAGCACCTGCTGTACCTGCACAGGGTCGGCCGATACGCGCGCTTCGGCTGTGTCGAGGGAAACCCGGGCACGCACCCGGTGGCGGCTCAATTCACCACGGATCAGGGCCAGGGTATCGGTGATCAAGCTGTCCATGCACAGGGATTGCCGCACGGGGTCACCCTTGCGGGCCAAGGCCCGAATGCGAGCGACCACTTCGCTGGCGCGGTGCGCATCTTCGGCTACCCGCCGCAGGGATTCGCACGCTTCCTCCAGCTCGGGCTGAGGCCGTTGAAGCCAGCGCAGGCCCGCGCCGCTGTTATTGGCGATGGCGGCCAACGGCTGATTCACTTCATGGGCGATCGAAGCTGCCAATTCGCCCAAGGTGGTCACGCGGCTGGCGTGGGCCAACTGGGCCTGTGCTTCGAGCAACGCCTGGGTGGCGCGCTTGCCCCGCAGGGCCAGGAGCGCTGTGATGCCGATGGCGGCCAGGCTGATGAGGCAGCGCGCCCAGGCGGGCCCGGTGTCCGCCGCCGGATGGCCATGTACCAGCGCAAACGCCAGCAGCGTGAGCCCTGCGCAGGCGGCCGCCACCCACAGCAGGGTTTTCGCCGAGCTGCGGTTCGCAAGCATCAGCAATACCGCGACATATAGCACCGCAACGGCGGTGTCCAGGCGGGTGACCGTATCCACGATAAAGATACAGCAGGCTACCAGCAGGGCAGCGAAGCCCCAGAAGCCCTGCCATTCGATAGAGACATGCCGGCGGATGCTCAGGCTGGTCATAGGTTTGGCACCGAAAAGAAAGGTGAGCGCGATGGCCCGTGGCGGCAGCCGTGGCAAAAAACGCCGGGGTTGAAGTTCCGCTACTTCATAAGCAGTTACAGAATAGTCGCAAATGTATCGTGTTTGCGGCGGCGTTGCTACCTCGTGCGGCGCACCCGTGCTAGAGCGGCTGGCCTGGCAACGGCGCAAGCATTGAGGCAGCCAGCAGCTCCCGGGTATAGGGGTGCTGGGGCGCCTCGAAGAGTTCGTGGCTGGGGCCGCGCTCCACAACCTGGCCGTCCTTCAATACGATGATGTCATGGGCCAACGCTCGCACCACGGCCAAGTCATGGCTGATGAACAGGTACGTCAGGCCGTGGCGCTCCTGAAGCTGACGGAGCAGGGCCACTACCTGCTTTTGCACGGTGCGGTCCAATGCCGAGGTAGGTTCGTCGAGGAGTATCAGTTCAGGCTTGAGCACCAACGCTCGCGCAATTGCGATGCGCTGGCGCTGCCCGCCGGAAAACTCATGGGGATAGCGGTCCCGGGTACTCGGGTCAATGCCTACCTCGCGCAACGCCTGTGCGACCACGTCCTCGCATTCACGGGCACTGGCGTCCATATGCACTTCCAGCCCTTCGGCAATGATCTGCCCCACCGACATGCGCGGGCTGAGGCTGCCATAGGGATCCTGAAACACCACCTGCATTTTTTTGCGCCACGGCCGCATCTGCTTCTGGCTCAACCCGTGCAACTCATGCCCCTGGAAGCGAATGCCACCCTCGGCGTCGATCAGCCGCAGGATGGCTTGGCCCAGCGTGGACTTGCCTGAACCGGACTCCCCTACGATGCCCAGGGTTTTTCCCCGTTCCACCGCGAGGCTTACGCCATCCACCGCTTTTATATGGCTCCATGGCTTGCGCAGCAACCCGCCGCCAAGGGCGTACCACACCTTCAGATCACTCACGTTGAGCACTTCTTCACGGGTGTCTCGGGGCAGGGCTTCGCCAGCGGGTTCGGCATCCAGCAACAGCCGGCTATAAGGGTGTTGCGGCGCGGTGAACAATTGCTCACATGGCGCCTGCTCGACGATCTCGCCACCACGCATCACGCATACCCGTTGGGCAATGCTGCGTACCAGGTTCAGGTCGTGGCTGATCAACAGCAACGACATGCCCAGGCGTTGTTGCAGGGACTTGAGCAAGGCGAGGATCTTGCGCTGCACGGTCACGTCCAGCGCGGTGGTGGGCTCGTCGGCGATCAGCAGCTCTGGCTCGCAGGCCAGGGCCATGGCGATCATCACCCGCTGGCGTTGGCCGCCCGACAACTGATGGGGGTACGCCCTGAGGCGCGAGCTTGGGTTGGCGATGCCCACCAGCTCCAGCAGCTCAAGGATGCGCGCCTTCGCCGCCTTGCCGGCAATGCCGCGATGCACCAGCAGGGTTTCGCCGATCTGTTGCTCTACTGTGTGCAACGGGTTGAGCGAGGTCATCGGCTCCTGGAAGATCATCGCGATGCAGTTGCCGCGTATTTCCCGCAGGGTCTTGTCATCGGCGCCGATCAGCTCCTGCCCGCGGTAGCGGATGCTGCCTTGGCTGTGACTTGCGCTGGCGGGGAGCAGTTGAAGAATGGCGTTGGCGGTCACCGACTTGCCAGAGCCGGACTCGCCCACCAGCGCCAGGCATTCGCCAGGGCAGATATTCAGCGACAGGTTGCGCACCACCGGTTCGCCGTTGAAGGCGATCCACAGGTCACGGATTTCGATCAGGTGTTCGCTCATCAGAAGCTCCGGTCAGGCGCGAGGGTCAAAGGCGTCGCGCAGCGCTTCGCCGATAAACACCAGCAGGCTCAGGATCACTGCCAGCGAAAAGAATGCCGTGAGCCCCAGCCAGGGCGCCTGCAGGTTTTGCTTGCCCTGGGCGATCAGCTCACCGAGCGAAGCGCTGCCGGCGGGCATGCCGAAGCCGAGAAAGTCCAGTGCGCTGAGCGTGGTAATGGCGCCCGTGAGAATGAACGGCAGGTAACTGAGTGTTGCGTTCATGGCATTGGGCAAAATGTGCCGCACGATCACCGTGCGGGTGGGGAGGCCCAGGGCACGCGCTGCTTTTACATATTCCAGGCTGCGCCCGCGCAGGAATTCGGCCCGCACCACGTCTACCAGTGCCAGCCATGAGAACAGCGTCATGATCCCCAACAACCACCAGAAGCCTGGCTCCACGAAGCCGGACAAGATGATCAGCAGGTAAAGCACCGGCAGGCCCGACCACACTTCCTGCAAGCGCTGCCCGAAGAGGTCTACCCAGCCGCCGTAATAGCCCTGCAGAGCACCGGCTGCCACGCCAATCAGCGAGCTGAGCACAGTGAGCGCCAGGGCGAACAGGATGGATACGCGCGCGCCGTAGAGCACCCGCGCCAGCACGTCACGTGCCTGGTCATCGGTGCCGAGCCAGTTGATGCCCGTGGGCGGGCTGGGGGCAGGGCGGGACAGTTCGTAGTTAGGCGTGTCCGGGCCGAACGAAATGGGCGGAAACAGCATCCAGCCGCCTTGCTCGGCCACCAGCTTGCGCACATAGTCGCTGCGGTAGTCGGGCTGGAACGGCAGCACGCCACCCAGCTGCTGCTCGGTATACCGTTTGACCACCGGGAAGTAATAGTGCCCACCGGCCTTGAGCACCAGCGGCTTGTCATTGGCCACCAGTTCGGCGCCCAGGCACACTGCAAACAGGCCGAGGAACAGCCACAACGACCACCAGCCACGGCGGTTTTTGCGAAAACGGTGAAGGCGCCGCTGCGCCAAGGGGGACAGGCGCATCAAGCGTTCCTCGAAAAGTCGATACGAGGGTCTACCAGGGTGTAGCACAGGTCCCCTACCAGTTTTATCAGCAGCCCGAAAAGGGTGAAGATAAACAGCGAGCCGAACACCACCGGGTAGTCACGCGAAACGGCGGCTTCGTAGCTCATACGGCCCAGGCCGTCCAGAGAGAAAATCACCTCCACCAGCAGCGACCCCGCGAAGAACACGCTCACAAACGCCTGGGGCAATCCGGCCACCACCAGCAGCATGGCGTTGCGTAGCACATGCCCGTACAACACCCGGCGCTCGCTCAGGCCTTTGGCGCGTGCGGTGACCACGTATTGACGGGTGACTTCGTTGAGGAAGGCGTTCTTGGTAAGGATGGTGAGGCTGGCGAAACCGCCAATGACCAGCGACAGCACCGGCAGCACCAAGTGCCAGAAGTAGTCGGTGATCTTGCCCAGCGTGGACAGCTCATCGAAGTTGTCAGACACCAGCCCACGCACCGGGAACCAGTTCAGCCCGGTGCCGCCGCAGAACACAACGATCAGCAGCATGGCAAACAGGAAAGACGGCATGGCGTAGCCGACGATTACCGCGCTGCTGCTCCACACATCGAAGGGGCTGCCATGGCGTACCGCCTTGCGAATGCCCAACGGGATCGACACCAGGTAGGTGATGAGCGTGGCCCAGAAGCCTAGGGAGAGGGTGACCGGCATCTTGTCCAGGATCAGGTCCGTTACCTTGGCACCGCGGAAAAAGCTGTCGCCGAAGTCAAACACCGCATAGTGCTTGAGCATCAGCCAAAGCCGCTCGTGGGCCGGCTTGTCGAAACCGTACTGGCGTTCGATTTCCTTGATCATCTGTGGGTCCAGCCCGCGGCTGGCGCGAGAGCTGCCCTGGGCTGCATCACCGCCACCGCCACCGGCCGGGCTGCCACCCACACCTTGCAGCCGGGCGATGGCTTGCTCCACCGGCCCACCGGGCGCGGCCTGCACGATCACGAAATTCACCAGCAGGATCACCAACAGGGTAGGGATGATCAATAGCAAGCGGCGCAGGATGTACAAGGTCATGGTCGCGCTCCCGTGGCCTTGGGCTGCGCCATCTGTTCGGTAGTGAGTGCCGTGGGGCTGACTTCCCACCAGGTTTCCGGCGCTTCGTCGTACGCCGCCTGAATGTCAGGTATGCCAAACCGGTTCCACCACACGGTGGACGTTCCCGGTGGGTAGTAATTGGGAATCCAGTAGTCGTTCCATTGCAGCACCCGGTCCAGGGCATGGGCGTGGTTGACCATGTCGTCGAAATTCGTGGCTTTCACCACACCGTCGATCAACCTGTCTACAGCAGGGTCGCGCAACACCATGTAGTTGCCCGAGCCGGTATCGGTGGCGGCGGACGAGCCGAAATAGTTCACCAACTCGAGGCCCGGCGATGCCGATACCGGGTAGCCGGCCACGATCATGTCGTAGTCCCTGGCCATCAGCCGGTTGAGGTATTGGGAGGGATCGATGCGGCGGATCTGCAAGTCGATGCCGATTTGCGCCAATGTGCGTTTGTATGGCAGCAGCAGGCGCTCAAGGCTGCTTTGGGCATTGAGAAAGGTGAACGTGAGCGGCTCGCCGCGGGCATTCACCAGCCGATCGCCGTCCGGGTGCCAGCCCGCGTCGGCCAGCAGCTGCAGTGCCTGCAATTGCTTGTCGCGAATAAAGCCTGTGCCGTCGGTTTTCGGTGCCTGGAACGCCGTGCCGAATACTTCGTCCGGCACCTGCCCGCGCAGGGGTTCAAGAATCTTCAGCTCGGCGGGCGTCGGCGGCTGGGTGGCTGCCAGAGGGCTGTTGGAAAAGAAGCTTTGCTGGCGGATGTACACGTTGCGCATCAGTTGACGGTTGCTCCACTCGAAATCCCAGAGCATGGCCAGCGCGTGGCGTACCCTTCGGTCCTGGAACACTGGCCGGTCGAGGTTGAACACGTAGCCCTGTGCCGGCTGCAAACCCTTGGGGGCCAGGTGTGCCCGTTGCAGGCGACCATCGTCCAGGGCAGGCCCGGCGTAACCGATGGTGTAGGCCGTGGCGGAAAACTCACGGTTGTAGTCGAAGCCGCCGCCGCGCAGTACCTGGCGAGCGACTTCGATATCCCCGAAGTATTCCACGCTGAAATGATCGAAGTTATACATCCCTCGCGCTACCGGCAGGTCCTTGCCCCACCAGTCCGGGTTGCGTTCGAAGGTGATACTGCGGCCATTGTCTACCTTGCCCACCCGATAGGGGCCGCTGCCCAGAGGGGCTTCAAAACCTCCGCCATTGGCAAAGTCCCGGCTTTTCCACCAGTGCTCGGGGAACACAGGCAGAGCGGCCACGTCCAGTGGCAACGTACGGCTGTCACGATTCTTGAAGTCAAAACGCACCTGGCGCTCGCCTTCCACCACGACCTCGCTCACGTCTGCGAACTGCGCCCGGTAACGCAGGCTGCCTTGGGTCATGAGCAGGTTGAAGGTGTAACGGACGTCTTCGGCGGTAATCGGCGTGCCATCGGCGAAGCGGGCGTTCGGCTCGAGGTAGAAGCGCAAGGCCAGGCCGTCGGGGCTCAGCTCCATCGCCTTGGCCACCAGGCCGTAGACGGTATACGGCTCGTCCAGCGAGCGGATGGCGAGTGGGGAGTACACCAGCCCGTCGATCTGGGAAACCCCGATGCCCTTGTCAATGTAAGGCATGAGGTGATCGAACTGGCCGATGTCCGTGGCCGAGCGCCGGAAGCTGCCGCCCTTGGGGGCATCAGGGTTTACATAATCGAAGTGTTTGAAGCCCTGGGGGTATTTGGCCGGTTCGCCGTACACCGTCAGCGCTGGCGCGGGTGCAGCGAGGGCGGCATTGCCCGTACACAGCGCAAGCACGCAAGAGAGGAAGAAGAAAACCGATCGCATTGGCTACCTTGAGCGGGTCCGCGAGAAATGTCCGGTTGCCATCATGCACGTTCGTGTACAGAAACAAAACGGCCCGCCGTTGGCGAGCCGTGATTCAGCGTGGCGGTGATCAGTCCTGGCGGCTGGTCACTTCCAGCAGGTGATAACCGAACTGGGTTTTCACCGGGCCCTGTACGGTGTTGACCGGGGCGCTGAACACCACGGTGTCGAACTCCTTGACCATCTGGCCTGGGCCGAACGAGCCCAGATCACCACCCTGACGGCTGGAGGGGCAGGTGGAGTTGGCCTTGGCAACTTCGGCGAAGTCGGCGCCGCCTTCGATCTGCGCCTTGAGTTCGTTGCACTTGTCTTCGCTGGAAACCAGGATGTGGCGTGCGGTGGCTTTGGCCATGGGGAAGTACCTCTCGATAAATGAACGCAACAGCCTAACCCGCGCTGGCCCCTGAGGCCAGCGCGATCAAGTGCTCAGCTTCGAGCGCACGCAGCGATCAGCGCGGCTTCGGTAGCCTCCCAGCCCAGGCAACCGTCTGTGATGGACACACCATAGCGCAATGCCCCCCCCGTTCCCTGTGCGCCCTCGAACAGGTGGCTTTCGAGCATTACGCCAATCAGGTCGCGGTTGCCCTCGCGCCGCTGACGGATGACCTCGGCAAGCACCTCGGGCTGACGTAGGGGGTTCTTGCCGCTGTTGGCATGGCTGCAATCCACCATGATCCGGGGCGCCAGGCCTGCCTTGAACAGCTGCGAGCGGGCCGCCGCCAGGTGCGCCTCGCTGTAATTGGGGCCGCCATGGCCACCGCGCAGGACCAGATGGCAATTCGGGTTGCCTTGGCTGCGCAGGATCGCCGGATGGCCGTGCAGGTCCAGGCCGAAGTGGCGATGCGGGTGGGCCGCGCTGCGGATGGCATCGCAGGCCACGCCCAGGGAGCCATCGGTACCGTTCTTGAAACCCACTGGCAGCGACAGCCCGCTGACCATTTCCCGGTGCACCTGGGATTCGGTCGTGCGCGCGCCCACCGCGCCCCACGCCAGCAGGTCGTCGAAATAAGCGGTGGCCATTGGCTGAAGCAGCTCGCCAGCCAGTGGCAGGCCGAGGTCCAGCAGGCCGAGCATCAATTCGCGAGAGAGCGTCAGCCCCAGCAGCATGTCGTCGCTGCCGTTCAGGCGGGGGTCGTACAGCAGGCCTTTCCAGCCCACCGTAGTGCGGGGCTTTTCTATATACGCCCGCATCACGATCAATAAGTCGTCTTTCAAGCGTTCGGCGAGCCGGGCGAGGCGCTGGCCGTATTCAAGCGCGCAGGCGGGGTCGTGGAGGGAGCAGGGGCCTGCGATGACCAGAAGCCGGTTGTCGCGGCCGTCGAGAATGTTGCGCACCTGTTGGCGCTGCTCTGCAACGTGCACTTCCAGTGCGCTGGACATCGGCAGGGCCTGGCGGAGCGCAAAGGCGCTGGGGAGTCGCTGGCCGACGCCGGGGTTGCGGTCGCTATCCAGTGAAGGGGTAGCGGTTAGGGCGGTGAGGCAAGGGGTGACGAGGGTGTTCATGGGCGATCCTTTTGCCCGCTGCGTTTCAAGCACGCAAGCGGGTAGTCAACGGTGTTCGTAAGCGCATATTCGCGCGAGCAAGGGCTTCGCCACCTTGAGTGGACCGGTCGGAGGCGGCGTGCTGTACCGAACGGGACGCGCTAAATCGCCAGGCGTAAACAGGGGTGGTGCGGTAGGTGGCGTAATACATGCTGTGAACTCCAAAAGTACAAGGGCTGAAAAAGCAAAACCCCCGATCGGGTGGCCGACCGGGGGTTTCGAAAAACGTTGGCAGGCTACCCGTATGCTGGGCGCCTGTATCGGGGAATCAGGCGCGCGTTTGGCTAAACCAGTAACCAAAATACGAGCAGGCATAAGCGGCTGCGGCGCGCACGGCTACGCCAGCCATGACGGCAGCGTGAGCGACGATACGAAGGGCCTGGGGCATGCTAGTGTCTCCTGATGAGGTTTCGGAGCTTACTGGAGCCGATAGGCAATCGCAATGCCCGTAGTCTCTGTTACGGCCAGGCAGTGGAGCAGCGCATGATCGTCGATTTTCAACCTGCGGCGGAAGCCGACCTGGCGTTCGCCCGCACCCTGGCACGGCGCACGATGATGCCGTACTACACCCGCCACGGCCTGCTGTGGCGCGACAGCGACTTCGATGATGGCTGGGGCTGGCGGGAAAACTACATGCTCTATCAGCAGGAGGAGTTGTTGGGGTTTGTCAGCCTGAGCGTG
The DNA here is from genome assembly GCF_058145875.1 of Pseudomonas sp. 3MAES_34.3B. Taxonomy (NCBI): domain Bacteria; kingdom Pseudomonadati; phylum Pseudomonadota; class Gammaproteobacteria; order Pseudomonadales; family Pseudomonadaceae; genus Pseudomonas; species Pseudomonas sp. 3MAES_34.3B. The sequence goes on from NZ_CM176960.1 coordinate 2,346,057, forward strand.
GATGCGCGTGCGCTGTACATCCGCGAACTCCATCTGCTGGAATCGGCACGGGGAAGGGGCGTAGGGTCGGCGGTACTCGATCGGATGGTGGCGCTGGCCGCGCGCCGACATCTGGGGCTGCTGCGCCTGATGGTGTTCAAGGACAACCCGGCGCAACGGCTTTACACCCGCAAAGGGCTGCAAGTTGTTGGCGAGGATCCCTGCTTCTGGCGAATGCAGAAGCAGGTGGACGCGCCGCTTTCGATACTTTCGCTATAAGTGCGATACAAAAAACTTCGGTGTACAGGTTGTCGCGTTCTGTACAATTCTTGTCGCGCGCTGAGCGCTTTCAGCTACCCTTCAACCGACCGGTGACCCGTGTCGCACATACAGTGCGGGCGACCGCGGCCGATAGTACTGATGTAGCAAGTATGTCGTCGCGTCCATGTGTGCCGGTGGCTACCTGTTCGCACTCATTTCTGCGTTCCGGAAGCCCACCCGGATCACCGGGCAAGGATGCTTTTTCATTTCAGGTTGTCTGGTAGCCGCATGTTGACAGGTATTTATTCTCCCGCACTGGTGGCGATCTCGTTCGCGGTCGCCATGCTCGCAGCCTACACAGCGCTGGACCTTGCCGGCCGTATCATCAGCGCCCACGGCAAGGCCGCTCTGCTCTGGATGGCAGGGGGCTCGTTGGCCATGGGCGTAGGCATCTGGTCCATGCACTTCATTGGCATGTTGGCGTTTCGTTTGCCGATCGTGCTGGGATATGACCTGGGCCTTACCTTGATATCCCTGCTGATCGCGATCGGCAGCTCCGGTTTTGCGTTGTGGATGGTCAGCCAGCCAAGCCTGCCGTGGCCGCGACTGGCCTGCGGCGCATTGATACTGGGGGCAGGTATCGCGGCCATGCATTACACCGGCATGGCCGCCATGCGTTTGCAGCCGGGCATCGACTATGACCCGCTGCTGCTGGGCGCCTCGTTGGTCATCGCCGTCGGGGCTTCGGCGGCGGCGCTGATCATTGCCTACCGGTTACGGCGCCACACGCCTCATGTGCGCCTTGCCCGGGCCGGCGCTGCCGTGGTGATGGGCTTCGCCATTGTGGGCATGCACTATACCGGCATGGCAGCGGCGCGGTTTCCCGAGGGCTCCTATTGCGGTGCGCTGGATGGCGTAAGCCTTACCGGGGACGGCCTCGCCTACCTGGTAGTGGTGACCTCACTGAGCGTGATCGCTATTGCCCTGTTGACCTCTGTGCTCGATGCGCGCCTCGAAGCGCGCACCGCCGACCTGGCCAGCTCCCTTACCGCGGCCAACAAGAAACTCACTCGCCTGGCCCTTCACGATAACCTCACGGGCCTGCCCAACCGTGTGCTGCTGGGCGACCGGATCGCACAGGCCATGCAGAGCGCCAACGAGGCGGAGACGTGCTTTGCGCTGATGTTCATCGACCTGGATGGTTTCAAGCCGATCAACGATGCGTTTGGCCATCATGTGGGCGACCAGTTGCTGTTGGGGGTTGCGGAGCGGCTGGGGGCAGGCTTGTCGGCCCAGGACACCCTGGCCCGGATAGGGGGCGATGAGTTCGTGCTGTTGGTGCCGCTGCGCCGGCCGGACGACGCGGTTTCGGTAGCGGCCACCCAGGTGGCGTTGCTTGCCGAGCCTTTCCGCGTGAACGAGCATGATTTGCAGGTTTCGGCCAGCGTTGGTGTGGTGCTGTATCCCGGATGTGGCATCGACCAGCATCAGCTGTTGATCAACGCTGACGCGGCGATGTACCACGCCAAAAGTAGCGGCAAGAATAACTACTGCTTCTTTGACGTTTCCATGAACAGCAACGCGCGCAAGCAATTGCAGCTCATTCAGGACCTGCGCCTGGCTGAGGCTCGTGGGGAGTTCCGGCTGTTCTACCAGCCCAAGTTCGACGCGGCCAGCGGCCGGCCGGTGGGCGCCGAAGCACTGCTGCGCTGGCAGCACCCTCAGCTGGGGTTGCTGGGGCCGGACAAGTTTATCGAGCTGGCTGAAAAGACCGGCATGATCATTCCCATCGGTGACTGGGTACTCAACGAAGCCTGCCGTCAGATGGCGATCTGGGTTCGCGAGGGCTATGACGACTGGCGTGTGGCGGTGAACCTTTCAGCGTTGCAGTTCTGCCATGGGGGCCTGGTGGAAAGCGTGGCGCTGGCCCTGTCCCGGAACGGGCTGGAGGCGCGCAACCTCACGCTGGAAATCACCGAAACCACCGCCATGAGCGATGCGGATGCCAGCATGACGGTGCTGCAGCGGCTCTCCGATATGGATGTGGACATTTCCATTGACGACTTCGGCACCGGTTATTCCAGCCTCATGTACCTCAAGCGGCTGCCAGCGAACGAGCTCAAGATCGACCGGGGCTTTGTTCGCGACCTGGAGCAGGACAGCGACGACGCGGCGATCGTGTCCGCCATTGTGGCACTGGGGCAAGCCCTGGGGTTGCGCATCGTGGCGGAGGGCGTGGAAACCGACACCCAGCAGGCATTTCTGACGCGGCTTGGCTGTGACTCCCTGCAAGGCTACTTGCTTGGCAGGCCCCAACCGGCGGAGCGGTTCATCTCAGAGATACGCGAAAAAGAGGTTGCCCCGGAACGGGCTTGAGCTGCGCGATACAATCGCACAACATCCAGATGCTCCCCGACCCAGGCGCCTCTCATTGAATAACCAGGCAAGCTCAAATGCCTCCAGGCCTTGGCGAAGTGGGCGACACGCTGTCTCCCACTGAGAAGGTCCGAATCATCAGCGAGCTGCGCTTCTCAGGGCAGCAGGCATGGCGCGCAGCACTTATTACTACCAGTGCAAGGTACTCGCCGCCCCGGACAGGTATGCCGACTTGAAGGCGCGGATACAGGCCATACACGGGGAATCGGACGCGCAATTTGGCTATCGAAGGGTCACCGATGCCCTTCGGGCAGAAGGGCGTCTAGCCAATGGCAAGACCGTGCGTAAGCTGATGCTTGAACCAGCTCGAAGGGCGCTCCCGCTAACCCACGAATAAACCCCAATAAAAAACGCCGGCATTGAGCCGGCGTTTTCATATCGCGGGAAAGGTATTTACACGCGAGGCGCGGCCTGAGCGCGCATAGCGTCGTAGTCGCGTTTTTCCAGCGGCACCGCGTTGCGCTTGCCCAGCTCTTCCATCGGGATGCGATAGGTTTCACGAGCAGTATAAGCGGCGAGGGCGGCCACGGCGGTCACGGCGAACGCGATGCTGCCAACGGTCAGCGGGATGTTGTCCGAGCCCGGTGGTGCAACGGCCGCGAACAACGCCGGGAGCAAGGCGGTGATCATGGTGCCCACGTTCTGGGAGATGGCCATGGCCGACACCCGGTAGCGGGTCTGGAACAACTCAGGATAGAAGCTTGGGAATACCGCGTTATAACCCTGGTACACCACACCCCACATCAGCAGTGACATGGCGAAAGCCAGCGGTACGCTGTGAATGCTGATCGCATACAGGTAGCCGAAGGACAGCAGGCCGGCGCCCAGTGCGCCACCGATGATCATCGGGCGACGGCCGATCTTGTCGGACAAGTTGCCCACAAACGGGATCACCATCACGGCTACCAGGTTGCCTACCACGGGAATCCACAGGTAAACGCTCTTCTCGAACCCGATGCCATAGGCAGGTTGCACCGCATAGGCTGCACCAAACACTGTGGCCACTACCGGGATCACGTTCATCAAGGCCATGCAGGTGACCAGGCCCATGTTCTGCCAGTTTTTCTGGAAGGCTTCTGCAATAGGGGACTTGGTGACCGCACCCTTGGCCTCGGCCTGGGTGAAAGCGGGAGTTTCGTGCACTTCGCGGCGGATGATATAGCCGGCAATCAGCACGATTGCGCTGAGCAGGAACGGGATGCGCCAGCCCCAGCTATTGAAAGCCTCATCGGGCATGAAGTAAGCCAGAGGCAAGAAGATCGCTGCGGCGAAGATCTGGCCCGCCTGCACGCCCTGTAGGGTATAGCTGGCGTAGTAACCTCGCCGCCCGAAGGGGGCGTGTTCCAGGATCATCGAACTGGCGCCCGAGATTTCACCCGCAACGGCAAAGCCCTGGATCAAACGCAGCACCACCAGCAAGGTAGGGGCAAGCATGCCAACCTGGCTGTAGGTGGGCAGCAGGCCCACTGCCATGGTGGCGAAGCCCATCAGGAACATGCACATCAGCAGTACGTTCTTGCGCCCACGGGTGTCACCTAGGTGACCCAGCACAAACGCGCCGATCGGGCGCGCTACGTAACCCACACCGTAGGTTGCAAGCGACGCAACGATTGCTACCTTGGGATCTGTAGAGGGGAAGAAAATCTGTGGAAAGATCAGTGCCGCCGCTTGGGCATAGATGAAGAAGTCGTAGTATTCCAGCGCGGAGCCGACCCAACCGCTGGCGGTGGCCTTCTTCGTCTGTTGTGAGCCTTTCGAATGGATGTCATGGCTAGCCATGTTTGTCTCCGTTGTTTTTATTATCAAGCGTGGCCGTCGTTGTGCCTGGAGGCAAAACTAACCGGGTGGTACATGAATATCAGCCGCCTTGCGGGGCGTCAACCAGCCCAGGGCGAGGCGCCTGAAATGCGTTCGATTAACGAACGAGGCATTGTGCCAAACTCCCGGGGCCCCTACATCTGATTTTGCTCAGTTTTGTCGCTCGTCCCAGGCGCCCGCCGCCAGCAGGCGCTCCGCCAGTTCTGCGGATACAGGGGCTTCGAGCCCGCCCATCTGAGCGCGAAGGTTGGCGTCGCTTCCTCGCACGCGCACTTCATGAGCGTCGCCAGGCAATAGCTCGCCAACAATGTCGATACGGGTCAGGCCTTCATCTTCAAACAGGGTAACAGGCATGGGCGCCTCGGCACTTAGCGGTACGGTAGGTAGTCAAACGCAATCATGACTTGGGAAACGTACATGGACGGCTGGTGGACGCAAGTAGTCGGTGCCCTGCAGGAGGAGTTTGCCGATATCACCGACATCGAGCAGCTCACCAAGGTGACTGCGCGGCTGCTGATTGCAGCATTGCTTGGCGGCATCCTGGGCTTCGAGCGAGAGCACAAAGGCAAGGCTGCGGGGGTACGGACGCATATGCTGGTGTCTATTGGCGCCGCGCTTTTTGTGTTGGTTCCGCAAATGGCTGGCTCGCAAGCCGACGCCCTGAGCCGAGTGGTGCAAGGCATCGTTGCCGGTATCGGCTTTCTTGGAGCGGGCACCATACTCAAGGGCAATCGGCTAGACACCCACGATGTGAAAGGTTTGACCACCGCCGCGGGCTTATGGATGACCGCCGCCATCGGGATCGCCGCCGGCATGGGCCGCGAGGCGACCGCCGTATTGAGCACGGTGCTCGCTTGGGCGGTACTGGCGCTCGGGCCGTTCCTGCTCGAGCGCAGCGAGCACAAGGGCGATAAATGAGCAATGTTCACGGCAGAATCTTCACGGTCCTCACCGCTCGGGTTTCGTAGGGCACGCTGATTTCGGCCTTGCCCGCGAGTTCCGGATGTTCGGCGATCAGCCTGCGTACCCGTTCCATGATCTGGGTTTTCTGGGGCTCGGGCGCGGCCGCGATAAAGCTGATGGACTTGATTCGCCGTACGATGACGTCTTCGGGGCTGCCGGTGTGCAAGTGCTTCCACGTCGCCTCTTTGAGCGGCGCATAACCGTGCTTGATGCCGTTGTTCAGGGGCTCGCGCCACTTGTTATCGTAGTAGCGCGGGTGGTCGCCAGCGAATTCGTTGACGATTTCCGCCAGCTCGTGCACCCAGCCTACGCTGGCATCCCTTACGTTCCAGAACAGCCCAAGGTGGCCACCTGGTTTGAGTACCCGGTGGATTTCCCGCATGCTCTGCTCGCTGGCGAACAAGTGGAAAGACTGTGCACACACCACTGCGTTCATGCTTTGCGACGGCAACGGGATCTCATCGGCGGTGCCTGAGAGGAGGGTGATACCGGGCAGGTTCTTGTGAAACCGTTCGGCCATGCTCGGCTCGGGCTCTACGGCTGTGACATTGGCATGGAGGTCAACCAGCAGCCGGGTGAACTTGCCCGTACCTGCGCCCAGGTCCAGCACCGCGGTCTGGTTCTTGATTTCCATCTCTGCCGTAAGCCATTTCTTGATCTCCGGCGGATAACCCGGGCGGCCTTGGTCGTAGGTATCGGAAACAAGGCTGAAACCGTGAAATTTCGGCAGGTGAAGAAACTCAGCGACGGTTTTCATGGTGGTTCCTCGAGCAACTGAGCGCAGGCTGCTGGCAGCCCAGGCGGAAACGGCGCGACGCCTGATTCAAGCGTAGCGCACCTATCGCCAGGCGTGAGGCGAGGTATAGCCGCACGTCGCCGTCACGGGCCATGGCGGGCTCAAGCGTGCCGGTTCTGCTCAGTGAGGCGTTGTACCGCAAGGCGGCGGTAGTGGCTGGGGGTCATGCCCTTGAGTTGTTGAAACCGCCGATTGAAGTTGGAAATGTTGTTAAAGCCGGATTCAAAGCACACCTGGGTGACAGGCTTGTCACCATCGGCCAGCAGCTCGCAGGACTTGCTGATACGCAGGCGGTTGACGAACTCTACAAAACTACGACCGGTTGCCTGTTTGAACACCCGTGAGAAATAAGTGGGCTTCATGCTCAAATGCTCCGCAACTTCCTCCAGTGACAGCTCGCGGCCATAGTTGGCAAAAATGAAGTCGACGGCCCGGTTGGTCCGATCAACGTTGTTCTCATCGGCCAGGTCGCTGGCACTGGTGGCCGACAGCAGCAGGTAATCCTCACTCGCGGCCAACACCTCCATCAGAATAAGGAAATAACCCAGCCGGGTAACCCCTGTGTGTGCGGCGATCAGTTCCATTAGCCGAGTGGCTTCGGTAATAAGGGCGCGATCCCTGAATTCGATCCCATAGCGCGCCCTGTCCAGAAGCGGAGCGAGGGTTTTGAGCTCCATGAATACGAGGTGGCCGGATTCGAACAGGGCATCGGTAAAGTTGACCAGCATGTCCCGCTGCGGGTAGTGCTCGCTGCCGTCTATCTGGCTGATCCAGTTATGGGGCAGGTTCGGGCCGGTCAGAAAAAGGCTGCCAGGATTGAAGTTGCCAATGTAGTCCCCGATAAATACCTTTCCGGAACTGGCGGTGATCAAGTGCAGTTCATATTCCTTATGAAAGTGCCAGCGAACGAGCGGGCACGGAAAACCGTGTTGGCGATAGATAATCGACAAACCCTCATGGTCGTCCATCAACTCATAGGAGGGTTCGCTGCCGCGGGCGGGTCTGCTCATCACGTGGCCTGGTCTTGTTATTGATGGCCTAGTTTCCAACATTTACCGTGCATTGCAACGTGGTTGTCCAGGCGTCACGACGCACCGGCGCCCTTGGACGACGGCAGGCGCAAGCTGTTGACGGCCTCTTGTGCCTGGCGCAGCGCCTGGCTGGCTTTCCCCTCGCACCGGTGGCGAATAGTGGCTGCAAGCGCTTCGATAAGCGCCACCGCGCTGGTGGTGCTTTCGCCGAGGACAGGATGGTTGCCGGGCGCATAAAGCGTAAGGCTTGCATTGCGCGCAAGCGGTGCTGCAGGAGAGTCGGTAATGGCCAGCACCGTTGCCTTCTGCCGCAGTGCGTACCGTGCCAGCGCGGCAACTTCCTCGTTGTAAGGCGGCAGCGCTACTGCAAGCAATGCATCCTGAGGCCCAACCCCCGCCAGCCGGCAGGCCGCCGCTTCGCCGCCGCCTTCGTTGCTGAGCGACGTGGTTTGGTGACACACCGGTAAAAAGGCTGTAGCCGCCAGGCCCGCCAAATGATGACAAATACCGAAGCCGAGGGTGTACACCCGGTTGGCACCGACCAGCGCATCGGCCATCCCGTTGAAGGTGCTATCGGCATTGGCCGCTAGCGTCGCGTCTAGATTCCCTTTGGAAATCCTTGCCTGCAGTTCCAGCGCGAAGGCACGGCCCGGCCGCTGTGCCAATTCGCTTCGGACCTTGTCCGCGGGGGAGATCAAGGCCAGCAAGTTCTCCACGAGGGCGGCGCGAAGGCCTGTGAAACCGGCCAGGTCGATGGCATGGGCCAGCCGATTGACCGCAGCGGTAGACGCCCCAGTGGCGAAGGCGATTTCATCGATGTTCATGGTGGCCGAGCGCATGGGATTGCGCAGGATGAAATCGGCAACCTTTCGCAGTGCGGGCTTAAGGGAGGGGGTGACAGTGACAAGCTTGCGCATGACGGGCGTTTCGTAAACCAGGCTGCCGGTAACATTAAGCATGGTCGTACCCTGTGGCTGGAACATCTGTGTAGGAAATTTCTACAAGAGTGTAGAGGTAATTCAATAAGGATCCAATAGTGGCGCACTGGAAATGAACAGCCCTGGCCGCAGTTTTTTCGCTCGCAGCGAATTCATGGATAGAGAAAAAGCGGCAACTTCAACCCCGTCAATTTATGGGTGATCGAGGATATTAGCTGCAAATCAAGTGCTTGGAGGGGGGAAGAAACACGACGATGGTGCGCTGGAGAGAAGCTTCCCGGCAATCGGACAGCCACATGACTTATCGCGGAAACATCTTGAATAGAATTTAATGATCGTAGCGGTCGATCAGAGGTCAAGGCCGAGAGGACCTTCGCGGTACACGCGGCCCTCTTTTTTTGTCCATAGTTTGTATAAGGTCAAGCGCTAGTAGTGCGCTGGGGCACAAGTGCATCCCGCACGCTGTCGCGCAGCGTGTCGATGCTGAAAGGCTTGCTGAGGAGCCGGGCGCCCTCGGGCAGTGTCAGGGTGTTGCCATAGCCGCTCGCAATAAGCACCGGTATGCCTGGCCGCAGCTTCATGGCTTCCTGTGCGAGGTCCAGCCCCGTTCGCTCTTTCGCGTCGCCCAACCCTACGTCCGTGACCAGCAGGTCAATGGCCTGGTCACTGGCGAGCGCCCCGATCGCCGGGTCCCAGCCGTCCGCTTCGATGACCTTGAACTCAAGTTCCTCAAGGACGTCCGCTATGAGCATACGGACGATGTCGTCGTCCTCGACCACAAGAATGGTATGGAGGTCGGATGAAGGCATGGATACATCCCATAAAGTGAAGGAAACGCTACGCGACCTAGGCCTGGGGGCAACCGGCCACACGAACTGGATGCGAAACCGCAAGGGGCATCGCAGGGGCGTTATCCTACGCCAATTCCCGGCCCCGCTTAAGAATTTTCATTGAAGAGGCAAGGAAACAGGATACGTGGCAAAATTTCCGGCAGACTTCCGCTGTTGTCCTCAAGCCAGGCCATGGATATGACCAAACCGTTTTCCCTCGACGAATTCGCCTTCCGCAAGATCCTGATGCGCAACGTAGCGCTTCCCCTCGGTGTCGGGATAGTCAGCGTGCTCGTGTTCGCCGCGCTGCTCAGCTACCTGATGAATGTCATCGGTTGGGTGGACCATACCGACCGGGTGATCAACAACGCCAACGAAGCGGTCAAGCTGTCGGTAGACATGGAAACCGGCATGCGCGGGTTTCTGCTGACAGGTGACGAGCACTTCCTCGACCCCTATGAAGTGGCCAAGCCACGCATAAAGGCAGAGCTCGAGGGCCTCAAGGGCCTGGTAAGCGATAACCCTCAACAGGTTGACCGGCTAAACCGCCTCGAAGCGTTGCAGGACGCCTGGAATCAGTTCGGCGCGGAAATGATCACCATGCGCCGGCAGAATCTGGATTTCCGTAGCGCAGTACAGGCTGGTCGTGGCAAGCGCCTGACGGACGAGATCCGCAGCGAGTACGACGGCTTTGTGGCGATGGAGCAGCAGCTTCGCATTCAGCGCAGCGAGGAAGTTACCCGTACTACATGGGTCGCGATAACCGTGTACCTGCTGTTTGTGATCATGCTCAGTGGATTGCTGGCGTACCGTGGCCGCCGTGATCTGCTTAACCTGTCCAACCAGTATGGCGACATCCTCGATGCACAAAACCGCAGCGCTGAGCGCCTGGAGGCTCAGGCCTGGCTGCGCACCGGTCAGACCCAGCTGGCGGAGCAGGTGCTGGGGCAGCTTACCGTGCAGGCGCTGGGCACTAATGTGCTGAGGTTTTTCTCGCAATACCTGGGCTGTGTAGTGGGCGCGCTTTATGTACGCGACGAGCAAAGCAACCTTCGTCGCGTGGCCACCTATGGATTTTCCCGCGAGCAGGAAGGCCGCGACCACGTGGTTCGAGGCCCGGAAGGGATTGTCGGGCAGACCGCACAGCAGGGTAGGCTGCATCGGCTGGACGATGTGCCCGAGGATTATTTCCGAGTGAGCTCGGGCCTTGGCGAAGGCTTGCCGCGCAGCGTGGCGGTGGTACCGGCCATGAACGACGGCCAGGTCAATGCAGTGATCGAGTTGGGCTTCCTGCGCCCCCTGAGCGAGCGCGACATTGCGTTCCTGGAGTTGATTGCCGGCAATGTGGGCACGTCCGTCGAAGCCGCCCGGTATCGTCAGCGGCTGCAGGAAGTGCTCGCCGAGACCCAGCAGCTCAATGAAGAGCTGCAGGTACAGCAGGAAGAGCTGAAAACAGCAAACGAGGAACTGGAAGAACAGTCTCGGGTGTTGAAGGAGTCCCAGGCGTACCTGGAAACGCAGCAGGCCGAGCTGGAGCAGACCAACGAACAACTGGCCGAGCGCACCGAGGCCCTGGCCAAGCAGCGTGACGCACTGGAGCATGCGCAGATACAGCTTGAGGAGCGGGCCGATGAACTGCAGCGCTCCAGCCGCTACAAGTCCGAGTTCCTGGCGAACATGTCGCACGAGCTGCGTACACCGCTCAACAGTTCGCTGATCCTTGCCAAGCTGCTGGCCGAAAACCCGGAAGGCAACTTGTCCACCGATCAGGTGAAATTCGCCGAGTCGATCTATTCGGCCGGTAATGACTTGCTCAACCTGATCAACGACATTCTGGACATCTCCAAGGTGGAGGCAGGCAAGCTCGACGTGCGCCCGGAGAACACCAACGTACACCGGCTTGCAGACAGCCTGCGAGTGATGTTCCAGCCGTTGGCGGCAGACAAAGGCCTGGACTTCCAGGTGCGGGTAGACGAGCAGGCGCCGGTTTCACTGTTCACCGACCGCCAGCGGGTGGAGCAGATCGTCAAGAACCTGCTGTCCAATGCGCTCAAGTTCACCGAACAAGGTCAGGTAAGCCTGACGGTCACCCGTGAGGGCGAGGACAACATCGCCTTTATCGTGGCCGATTCGGGCATTGGCATTGCGCCGGACCAGCAGCAGATCATCTTCGAAGCCTTCCGCCAGGCCGATGGCACCACAAGCCGCCGGTACGGCGGTACGGGCCTGGGGTTGTCCATTTCGCGCGACCTCGCCACCTTGCTGGGCGGCGCGATCAGCGTAAGCAGCACCCTCGGTGGTGGAAGCACCTTCACGCTGGTGCTGCCGTCGCACTTCGAACCCGGGGCGCTGCCCACCGCCGGAGCGCCGCGGATTGCCGCACACACCGTAACCGCCACGCCTGTACCAGCGCCCATCCCGGCAGCTGCCGCGCCTGCCGTGCAAGCCCCTGCCGTTCGGCCACCGGCGTTCCCGGATGACCGTGAACTGGCCCCTTCCGACCAGCGCTGCATCCTGGTGATCGAGGATGAGCCCAGCTTTGCGCGAATCCTTTATGACCTCGCCCATGAGTTGAATTACCGCTGCCTGGTCGCCCATGGCGCCGACGAAGGCTTCCTGTTGGCCGAGGAGTTCTTACCTGACGCCATCCTGCTGGACATGCGCCTGCCTGACCATTCCGGCCTGACGGTGCTGCAGCGGCTCAAGGAGCAACCCGACACCAGGCACATCCCGGTGCACGTGATTTCCGTGGAAGACCGGGTGGAAGCTGCCATGCACATGGGCGCGGTGGGCTATGCCGTGAAGCCGACGTCGCGAGAAGAGCTCAAGGCCGTGTTTGCCCGGCTTGAAGCCAAGCTCACGCAAAAGCTCAAACACATCCTTCTGGTAGAGGACGATGACCTGCAACGCGACAGCATCGCCCGGTTGATCGGTGACGAAGACATCGAGATCACCGCCGTGGCGTATGCGCAGGAAGCCTTGGATCTGCTGCGCGAGAATATCTACGACTGCATGATCATCGACCTGAAACTTCCTGACATGCTTGGCAACGATTTGCTCAAGCGCATGTCTACGGATGAGATTCGATCGTTCCCGCCAGTGATTGTGTACACCGGCCGCAACCTCACCCGCGAAGAAGAAGCCGAGCTGTTGAAGTATTCCCGCTCGATCATCATCAAGGGCGCACGCTCTCCCGAGCGCTTGCTCGATGAAGTGACCCTGTTCCTGCACAAGGTCGAATCCCAGTTGTCCCACGAACGTCAAAAGATGCTCAAGGCGGCCCGTAGCCGGGACAAGGTGTTCGAAGGGCGCAAGATTCTGGTGGTGGACGATGACGTACGTAACATCTTCGCCCTTACCAGTGCGCTGGAACAGAAGGGTGCGGTGGTCGAGATCGGCCGCAACGGCCGTGAGGCCATTGAACGCTTGAATACGATTGACGAAATAGACCTGGTGCTGATGGACGTAATGATGCCGGAAATGGACGGGTTCGAAGCCACGCGGGAGATTCGCAAGGATCCGCGCTGGCGCAAGCTGCCGATCATCGCCGTAACGGCCAAGGCCATGAAGGATGACCAGGAGCGGTGCCTCAATGCTGGCGCCAATGATTACCTGGCCAAGCCCATCGAACTGGATCGCCTGTTCTCCCTGATACGCGTGTGGCTGCCACAACTGGAGCGGATTTGAGTGTGCAAGAACGACCGGATCGCACCGAGGGCGCGCCGTCCATGACTGGCGACCGCACCCGGGATATCGAGATCAAGCTGTTGATCGAGGCGATCTACCTGAGGTACAGCTACGACTTCCGCAATTATTCCGGCGCTTCCATCAAGCGCCGGATACTTCACGCGCTGCGCCAGTTCGAGTGCCCCAGTATCTCCGCGCTGCAGGAGCGGGTGCTGTACGATCCGGCTGTGTTCACCGAGCTGCTGCAGTACCTCACCATCCCGGTCAGTGAGATGTTCCGCGACCCGGAGCATTTCCTGGCCATCCGGCGTGACGTTGTACCGCTGCTCAAGACCTATCCTTCCCTCAAGCTATGGATCGCCGGCTGCAGTACAGGTGAGGAGGTGTATTCGCTGGCTATCCTGTTACGCGAAGAAGGCCTGCTGGAACGAACCCTCATCTATGCTACCGACATCAATCCGGTTTCTCTGGAGCGGGCCAAGCAAGGGATCTACTCCCTGGAGGCTATCCGCGCCTATACCGAGAACTACCATCGTGCGGGTGGCAAGCGCAGCTTCTCCGATTACTACACCGCTGCTTACGATCACGCGATCCTGGATAGCACCCTGCGCGAGAACGTGACCTTTGCCGACCATAGCCTGGCAACGGACAGCGTGTTTTCAGAAACGCATATGATAACCTGTCGCAACGTATTGATTTATTTCGATAAAATCCTTCAGGACCGCGCGTTCGGGTTGTTCCATGAGTCCCTTTGCCACCGAGGTTTTCTCATGCTGGGAGCCAAGGAGAGCCTGGATTTTTCCGGCTACGCCGCCCGCTTCGAGACCTTGTCCCGACAGGAAAGGATCTACCGCAAGCTATGAAAGGGCCGCTCGCGTGAGGCCTGCCTGCGAGGCCGTGGTGGTCGGCGCGTCGGCGGGTGGCGTGGAAGCGCTGCTTACCGTGTTCGCTCACTTGCCTCCTGCCTTCGAACTACCTGTGGTGGTGGTACTTCATCTGCCGGAGCGGCGGCCAAGCGAGCTGCCCGGGGTACTGGAGCGCCGCTTGCGGCGGCCGGTGCGTGAAGCGCGTGACAAGGCTCCGGTGGAGCGGGGCCTGATTTACGTGGCGGGCCCCAGTTATCACTTGTCCATCGAGCGAGACCGTAGTTTTTCCCTTAGCCTGGAGCCCCGCGTGCATTTTTCACGGCCTTCCATCGACCTGTTGTTCGACTCTGCCGCCGATGCCTATGGCCCAGGCCTCACAGGCGTGCTTATGACCGGCGCGAGCGAGGACGGCGCGCGTGGCCTCGCTGCCATCCGCGAGGCCGGTGGCCGTACAGTGGTCCAGGACCCTGCCGAGGCCAAAATCGCAACCATGCCCGAGGCAGCGCTGGCGTTGTTTCGGCCTGATCACATTCTTACCTTGCACGGCATCGGCAAGCTACTGGCCGATCTGGAAACAGGCACATGTTAAGTCAAACCCCCGCCAAACTGCTGATTGTCGACGACTTGCCGGAGAACCTCCTGGCGCTCGAGGCCTTGATCAGCCGAAGTGATCGCGATGTCTACAAGGCGCTTTCGGCTGACGATGCGTTGTCGTTGCTGCTGCAGCATGAGTTCGCCATGGCCATCCTGGACGTGCAGATGCCAGGAATGAACGGCTTTGAACTGGCAGAGCTGATGCGCAGCACGGAGAAGACCAAGCACATTCCGATCGTCTTTGTGTCAGCGGCCGGCCGTGAGCTGAACTACGCCTTCAAGGGTTACGAAACCGGTGCGGTGGATTTCCTGCAAAAGCCGCTGGATACCTTGGCGGTGAAGAGCAAGGTCAATGTGTTTGTCGACCTGTATCGTCAGCGTAAAACGCTTAACGAACAGCTGGAGGCGCTAGAGCGCAGCCGGCGGCAGCAGGAAACGTTGCTCAAACAATTGCAGGCGACCCAGAGCGAGCTGGAGCACGCCGTGCGGATGCGCGATGATTTCATGTCCGTGGTCTCGCACGAGGTGCGCACGCCGCTCAATGGCCTTATTCTGGAAACCCAGCTACGCAAGATGCACATCGCCAAAGGCAATGCCGAGGCGTTCTCCCTGGACAAAATGCGCGGGATGGTGGAGCGCGACGAGCGCCAGATCCAAAGCCTTATCCGCCTGATCGAAGACATGCTCGACGTCTCGCGCATCCGCACCGGTAAATTGTCGATCCGCCCCGCCATGTTCGACCTTGCCCAATTGGTAGGCAATGTGGTCGATCGCTTCATGCCCCAGGCGCTCAATGCGGGTATGGAGATCGAATACACCGCGACCGCACCGGCGATAGGGAACTGGGACGAGTTCAGGATCGAACAGGTGGTGGCCAACTTGCTGACCAATGCCCTGAGATATGGCGGCAAGGGAAAGGTCGAAGTGGCCGTTCAGGCAGACGGAGACTGGGCTTGCCTGACCGTTCGCGACCATGGCGCCGGGATCAGTGAAGAGGATCAGCGGCGTATATTCCTTCAATTCGAGCGCGCGTCGAATCGCCATGGCATAGCCGGCCTCGGGCTGGGTCTGTTCATTTCCGAACAAATCGTGTCTGCGCACAAGGGGCGTATCGGTGTGCAAAGCACGCCGGGTGAAGGCGCCATGTTCAGTGTCCATCTGCCCCGGGCCACCGGCGGGGAACAATGAAGCAACCTCTTGTATCGGCTGCGGTCACATAGGCAGCCCGACATAACATCATATATAGGCATCGCAATGAGTGGAGACGCGCAAGACGTAGTATTGATCGTCGAGGATGAGCCGGTGATCCGGCAGGTCCTGAACGATTACTTGCGGGGGGAGGGGTATCATGTGCTGG
This sequence comes from Pseudomonas sp. 3MAES_34.3B, assembly GCF_058145875.1. NCBI lineage: Bacteria > Pseudomonadati > Pseudomonadota > Gammaproteobacteria > Pseudomonadales > Pseudomonadaceae > Pseudomonas > Pseudomonas sp. 3MAES_34.3B. The sequence goes on from NZ_CM176960.1 coordinate 2,361,613, forward strand.
AAGCAGAGAATGGCGTGGAAGCCTTCGGTATCCTTGCCACCAAGCCGCATCTGGATCTGATGATCACCGATTACCGCCTGCCTGGTGGTATTTCGGGTGTGGATATTGCCGAGCCGGCGGTAAAGCTGCGCCCGGAGCTCAAAGTCATCTTCATCAGCGGGCACCCGCAGGAAATCCGCGACAGTACCCACCCCATTGCCCAGCGCGCACCTGTACTGGCCAAACCGTTCGAGCTGGACGACCTGCACGCGGCCATTCGAAAAGAGCTAGCTTGAGCGCGCCTTCAGGCGCGCGGGAAGTAGAGTTCAACCCGGCTGCCGCGGCCGGCCTCGCTGCGCAAGGTTACGTGGCCCCCTGACTGACGTGCGAAACCATACACCATCGACAGCCCCAGGCCGGTACCCAGCCCCGGGGGCTTGGTGGTGAAGAACGGGTCGAAGGCCCGCCCCAAGGTCTCGCGGTTCATGCCGCAGCCGTTGTCTTCTACCCCGATGACAACGTAATCGCCGGCAGGCAGCGCGAGGCTCATGCCTGGCTCATTGATGCCGACACGCCGGTTGGCCGTGTCGATCACCAGGCGGCCGCCTTCCGGCATGGCATCTCCGGCATTGATCACCAGGTTGAGCAGGGCACTTTCCAATTGCCCTGGGTCTATGCAGGCCTGCCATAAACCCTCGGCAGGGCGGAACTGGAGCGAGATTTTTCCACTGAGGCTACGCCCCAGCAGGCCGAGGCCCGCGTGTATCAGACTGTTCACGTCCAATAGCCGGGCGTCGAGGGTTTGCCGGCGGGCGAACGCCAGCAGGCGATGGGTGAGGTGCGCTGCGCGTTCGGCCGAGGTTGCGCTCAGGTCGAGCAGGCTCTCCAGCTTTGTGTATTGGCCGTTGGCCAGCCGCCGCCGGATGAGGTCCAGGCCGCCGGTGATACCTGTAAGCAGGTTATTGAAATCCTGGGCGATCCCACCTGTAAGGCGGCCCACTGCTTCGAGGCGTGAGGGAGGCTCTACGCATTCCCCCAGCGCATTGGGGCCTGCCTGGAGGCTGTGGAGCTTGTCCCTCATCTGGTATTGCTTGCTGCGGTTTGCCAGGCTCGCCTCTACCAGCATTTCCAGCGCGGCGGGGTGGTAGGGGCGTTGCAACACCCGTACATTGCCGAGCGCGGCCAGGGAAGGCGGCGGCGCGAGCCGGCGCCCCCCTGTCGCGGCAGTCAATACCAATACTGGCAGGTCGGACCATTCCGGCTGGTTCTCGAGCCACGCTTGCAGCGGCGCAAGATCGCCACAGGCCAGGGTTTCGCTGGTTGTGATCAGCAAATCCGCACCGCGTTCGAGTGCAGGAAACAGCTCGGCGGGCGCTACCAACTGATACTCACCGCCTGTGCCGCTGTCGAGCACCGCGCACAGCTGGTCTCGATCCGGGCCAGGGGCAGCGCACACGAACAGGCTGGTGCTGCTGGCCGCGGTGGCACAGGCGCCATGCAGCGGCCAGTGACCCCGGTCGTCGCGCCAGGCGCGGCCGCTTTCTGGTTTTGCTGTCATCACCCTTGCCGCCCCCGTCCGTGCGTTGTAGTCCCGCCGCTGACTCCTGAAATTGCCGGCGCTAGCTTCTGGACCACAGGCACGCGCGCGGGTTCAGCCGTGAACCGGTTGCTACAGCCCTTGTTGGACAGCAGGGTCGTCGGGGTTCTGCTGCTCAAGCTCGGCCAGCAGCACCTGCACGTTCTGCAACTGGCCGGTCTGTTGCCAGTAGTCAATCAGCAACATCCGTGCCTTGCGGTTCGCGGGCTGGCGGCGCACCAACTGATCGAGCTGGACCTGGGCGGCGTCCGGCTGGCCCAGGCTATGCAACGTGGTCGCCAAATCAAAGCGATAATCGGCGGCCTCTGGCGCAAGCTCTACGGCTTTGGCCAAAGCCAGCAGCGCGAAGGCCGGTTCGCCATGGCCGAGCAGCCACAGGCCCAGCTCGTGCTGCAGGAAGGCATCGTCAGGGTGCTGGCGCAGAGGTTCGGCCAGCGCCGCGCGGGCTTCATCCGGTTTGCCACGTTGGTCAAGCGCCCGTGCCAACAATACTCTGGCGGGCAGGTTGTCGGGGCGCAGCGCCAGCACCGTACGCGCCGCCGTTTCGGCTTGCACCGGCGCCCCACGCTGCAGCAGCAGACGGGCCAGTTGCAGTTGGGCGCCGTAATCGTCAGGCATCGATGCCAACTGCTCGGCCCAGGTATTCAGTACTTCGCCCAGCCGATGTACATATTCGCCAGTGCCCGCGGGCCCAAGCTCGAGCAAAGCCTGGGCTGCGGCGGTGCGCACGGTTTCATCCGGGTCACTGAGCAGTGGGCCAAGAGCGTCTGCCTGGGCGACGGTGGGCAGCAGCCTGACGAGTGCCGCAACTGCGGCATGGCGAACAACGGGTGCCGGGTCGGTCAGGCCCTGGTGGGCGAATGCCAGCGCTCGAGGGCTGGGGTAATCCGGCAATGGCCCATACAGTGTGGCACGGGCGGCTGGCGCGAGGTCGTCGCGGGCAAGCTGCTGGTATAAACGCCGGGCGGCGCCGGGTTCTCCCCCACGTGCCGCGCGCAGGGCTTCGGTGTAGCTATGGGGTGCGAGCGATGGAGCCTGGGGCTGTGGCGGGGCGGAGAGGAACCAGATAACCGCGCCGGCCAGCAGGGCCAGGCCAAGAATCGAATACAAGCGTGAGGCGCGGGTCATGCGTGGGTCCGCCAATGCAGGACCCACAGCTTCGGGCACAAGCCCCGATGAGTCAAACCGAGGCGTTGATCCCGCGGGTCAGAAGATGTAATCGGTACTGAGAAAGCCCGAGCTGCGCGCCTGGATGATGTCGCTGACCAGTTGCTTGTTCGCCCCGTTGAAGCGTGTCGCGACCAGCGTTCGGATGGAAAAGCTGCGCAGGGCATCATGAACCGAAAGGGTGCCCTCGGCCGAGTCCTTGCGGCCGTTGAACGGATATTGGTCGGGCCCGCGCTGGCATTGCGTGTTGAGGTTGATCCGCCCGACCTGATTGGCAAAGGTATCCACCAGGCGGCCCAGCGTCATCGGATCAGTGCCGAACAGGCTCAACTGCTGGCCATAGGTGGAGTCGAGCACATAGTCGATCACCTCCTCGATGTCGTCGAAGGGCACCACGGGCACCACCGGCCCGAACTGTTCCTCCACATAAGCGCGCATCCCCGGCCCGACGGGGTAGAGCACCGCAGGTTGGAAGAAGGAGGCACGGGCGGTGCCGCCGCCGGGGTTGATCACTTGGGCGCCGTGGGCCTTGGCATCCTCGACCAGGCTGGTCAGGTAGGCCACTTTCCCGGGCTCGGGCAATGGCGTAAGGGTAACGTCAGGGTTCCAGGGCATCCCGGCGACCAGCGTGTTCACCCGGGCGCTGAACCGGCCGAGGAAGTCCTCGGCAATGCTGCGATGAACGAAGAGGATCTTCAGCGCAGTACAGCGCTGGCCATTGAACGACAGCGTCCCTGTGATGCATTCGTTCACGGCATTGACCAGGTCGGCATCGGCGAGAATGATGCCCGGGTTCTTGGCGTCCAGGCCCAGCGCCGAGCGCAGGCGGTGCGGCTTGGGGTGGAGCTTTTTCAGTTCCGCCGCCGCCTTGTGGGTACCAATGAATGCAAAGATGTCTATCTTGCCGCTGGCCATGAGAGCACTGACCGTTTCCCGGCCACTGCCGTAGATGACATTGATGACCCCTGCCGGGAAGCTGTCCCGGAACGCCGCCAACAGGGGGCGGATCAGCAACACGCCAAACTTCGCGGGCTTGAATACCACCGTGTTGCCCATGATGAGTGCCGGGATCAAGGTGGTGAAGGTTTCGTTCAGCGGGTAGTTATAGGGCCCCATGCACAGCGCCACGCCCATGGGCACACGGCGGATCTGCCCTAGCGTCCCTTGTTCCAGCTCGAAGCGGCTGGAGCGGCGGTCGAGTTCTTTCAGCGCATTGATCGTGTCGACGATGTAGTCACAGGTGCGATCGAATTCCTTCTCCGCATCCTTCAAAGGCTTGCCGATCTCCCACATCAACAGCTTGACGACCTCGGCGCGTTGTTCGCGCATTCTTGCCAGAAAGCCTTCGACGTGATGAATACGTTCGGCCACGCGCATCATCGGCCACACGCCTCGCCCTTTGTCATACGCCCTCACGGCGGCGTCCAGTGCTTGCATGGCTGCTTGGGCATTGAGCCGCGGCGTGCTGCCCAGTTGGGCATGCTGATCGCCCTGTTCGGTGGCGAGGCAGAGAGGGCTCACGACCGGCGCCAGCGGACCTTCCCACTGTTCGAAGCGGCCGTCGATCAAATACTCCCGCTGCTCTTGCGGTTCACCGAATTGCCAGGCCTGGGGAATGTCACCAGGCGCCGGAAAGAGTTGAGGCGGCAGAAAGGCTTCGCTCATGGGGCACTCCACTGGAGGGAAAACCCGAACTTTAGCAGCCTGCGCCCGGCCCGCCACATGAGGCCTGTTTAATGCCTTGCCGCCAATGCGCGCCCCATCGGCACCCTGGCACCGCCGCGCAGGCACAAGAGCGCGATCGCGGCCACCAGTAAACATGCCCCCGCCGCAAGGGCGAACGTGAGCCAGGCCTGCCCCTGCGCCACCAGGTACAGCCCGGTACCTGTCGCAAGTGCTTCGGCGAGTGCCCAGGTCAAGGTCAGTACGGCCATGGCGAAGGCGGGCCGGTTTGGGAACAGGCTCAGCGCCATCACCTGATACAGCGGGCCGAACACCATTTCCGCCAGGGTGAGCAGCAAGACAGCCGCCAATGCGACTGCCGGAGTGCCGCTTGCGTGAAACAAGGCAAACATGCCGATACCCATCAGCAGGTTGGAACCTGCCATCAGTACGCCGCGCCGCAGCCCTGCGAGCAGGCGGGTGAGGGGTAGCTGAAGCACCACGATCAGCCCGCTGCTAAGGGCGAACCACAGCCCTATGGCTTCCGGATCGAGACGCGGCTGAGCGTGTAGGGGGAACACGTTATAGAAATGGCTGAATGCAAAGAAGGACAGCGCGTTGATCGCCAGGAACAGCACAACGGCTGCCGCCGACCCCACCCTGGGCGTTTGGGAGGGGCGCTCGCGTTCGCCAGGTGGCTCGCTTGCGGGCGCCCCCAGGCAGAAGCAGAGCGCAACCGTGGCCGTGCAATACAGCAGCGGAAACAACGGGTAGTACGCGGGCCAATGCTTGAGGATTATTGCCGACGCATACGGTGTAATCCCGGCGCTGAGGTTTAACGCAACATTCTCCAGCGAGAACGCCTTCACGTGGTCGCTGCCAGTGTGGCCTGCAGCGATGTACGTCAGCTGAGCCAGGGATGCCAGGGAATGCCCCAGGCCGTACAGGCACACCAGCGGTAGCCAGGCAGCAAGGGAATAGTTGTGGGCGGCATGCAGCAGGTAAAGCCCGGCGATCGCCAGCCCGATCAGTGATTGGGTCACTACCACCAGGCGGCGTATCTCCGTGCGCGCAACCCACCGCACGAACAGTAACGAGCCAGCACGGTTGCACAGGGCGATGCTCGCGCCCAGCAGGCTGATCGCACCTGCCGAGAACGCAGAGGCCTGCGACAGCCACACGGCGAAGAACGAGAACAGCAGGCTCCAGCTGCCCCAGGTGGTGAAACGGATAAGGTAAATGGCCATTGCGCTCAATCCAGGCTGTAGGCAGGCAATTCCAGGCCACGGTCAGTATGGAGCCGTAGCGTGGCCAGGCTGGCCAGCACGTCCGCCTCCTGCCCGCTGAGCATGCCGACCCAGGCATAGTCCGAGGTGCCTATGGCCGGAACGGACGCGCCATCTGCCGCAAAGCGTGTATGGCGCGCCGAGGAGCAAGCCACTTCGATGCCGCTCAGGATCGCGGCTTCCGGCAACCCGTACCACACACCAAGGGTGCCCTTGAGCGGCGTGCGCCACCGGGGCAGCGCCGGATAAAAGTGAGCAAGCGGCAACAGCAGCACATGGGCCAGCAGTTCCGCTGGCATCACGTTGCAGGCCAGTGCTACCTGCTCCAGTACCGTCGCGCCACCAATACGGCCCACATTGGCGTCCACCAGGTGAAGCCCGGCGGGGCCGGCGATGCACTCGCAATGAAACCACCCATCCCGGCAGCCGCTGCGTTCGAACAGTTGCGCCAGGGAGGCCCAGCCCTGCGCCAGCTGTTCCGGCGCCAGGCTGGCGTTGGCGGGAAAGCGGTTGGCAACCTCGGTCAGGCCGATGCGGCTGCGGCGGGATAACCCCACCGGGTTCAGCCGCCCGCCTTGCAGGTAGCCCTCGAAGCTCACGAGTACACCTTCAAGGCGTTGCTGAAGAATCCACCGCTCGGCGTTCAGGTGAAAATGGCGCGCCAGATGTACCCTGATCTTGCCCACGGCGCCAATGCCGCCGGTGATGTGGCCCACGGCTTCGCCACCGGACCCGCAAGCGGGCTTCACTACCCAGTCGCGGCCCGGTGCGGCCAGCACATTTACCAGGGCTTCCGGGTCACAGGCTGTGAAGGCATGGCTTTGAGGGGACAATTCACCTGCCAGCTCCGCAACCACCGCCTTGTCGCTCAGCCGTGCCAGTGCAGCGCCGGGATGATCCCAGCCATGCGCCATCGCAACTCCCTCGACCAGTGGGAACAGTTCATCGAACAGGGTTGTAACGGCGCAGATGCTTTCAGCCAGCCCGCCGTGTTGGCGCAGATACCGCTCGACGGCGCCGCACTCCAGCGCCACATCATGGAAGCGCGACGAGGGGAAGTTGTCCCACACTTCGGCCGGCCGCCCCTGCCGGTCGCCGAATACCACCGGCTGCAACCCATAGGGCGCCAGAGCTTGTTCGAGGTACTTGAGGGCCACATTGCCTATGCCCAGGATCAGGAGTTTACGGTCGGTCATGGGAGCGGCCCTGAAAACGGAAGAGAATGTCAGCGAGCGCCGGGTTGAGCAGCTCGGGCTGCAGTGAAACCCTGGCGATGTGAACGTGCCCATTGAGTGCGCCCAGGTACAGGCTTGCACCCTGCGCCAGAAGGTGCGCGCGCAGGCTTTCGCCGGCCTGCCTGTCCGGCAAGGGGACGGTAATGAAATTGGTGGCCGAGGGAAGGCAGCGAAGCCCGCCGGCGACGGCCTGTTCCAAGAACCAGGCCTTCAATTCTTCCGTCGCGGCGACAACGCAACGGTGGTGCGCCTGATCCTGGAGCGCGGCCAGCGCCAGGGATTGCGCGACCGTTCCCACGCCATAGTGCACCCGGGCGCGGTTTGCCACCTCCAGCAGTGCCGGCTCCGCGATCGCGTAGCCGACGCGCATCCCAGCGAGGCCGTATGCCTTGGAGAAGCTGCGCAACCGCACCACATTGGGTAGGGGGTAGGCACAATGTTCGCTGCCAAAGGCCTCGTAGGCTTCGTCCAGGATCAACAGCGTACCCGCCGGCAGCGCGGCGGCGAAGGCCTTGATCGCGGCCGCGCCATGCTCGCTGCCGGTAGGGTTATCGGGGTTGGCCAGGTACACCACGCGCGCCCTCTGGCGTATTGCCTCGGCTGCCAGGCGTGCCAGGTCCACCTGCGCGCCGCTTTCGTTTACCGCATAGCTCACCGCGTACGGGCGAAGCCCCAGGGAGCGGGCGAAATAGCCCACGGTGGGGTAAGTGCCTGCCGCATGGATCACCACGCTGCCCGGATCCGCGAACGCCCGCAGGAAAAGGAAGATCAGCGCGTCGGCGCCAGCATCGACCAACGTCGAACCCACCGGCAGCCCATGGTGCGCCGCCAGCGCTTCGCGGAGCTCGAAGGCAGCAGGGTCGGGATAACGCCGCGCCTGCTCGAGCAGGGCCTGGCCGTACCGCGCGGTCAGGCCTTGGCTGTAGAACGGCAGCGCTTCGTTGGCGCTTAGCCGCGCGGTAACCGGGGCGCCGAGGGTACGTTCGAGCGCGGCAATACCCGGGAACGGGTTGCTACCTGTCGGTGACCGTAACGGCCGTGCAGGGCGGGGCATCAGAGGGTTCATAGGCGGTTCCGATGTTGGCCACTGACCAACAGTGCTTTGAGGCAAGCAGCTGCCTTGCGCCGCAGCTCGGGCAGCGCCTGCTCGGAGTAGAACGCGGCATGGGGCGACCACAGTACTTCCGGGGCCATCAGTGCCGCCGGCGGTGGTCGCTGCTCGTCGGCGTACACATCCAGCGCAACGCCTGCCAGTTGGCGCGCACCCACCGCTTCGCACAACGCGGTGGGGTCGATCAGGCCCCCACGAGCGGTGTTAACCAGATATTTGCTTTGCAGCCAGCGAAGCTCGGCTTTGCCGATAAGGTGTTGGGTGCGTGGCGTCAGCGGAGCGTGCAGGCTTACAAGATCGGCATCCCGGAGCAGGGCTTGGAGGCTTTCCCTGCGTTCGATTCCCAGGCTCTTCTCCCACCCGCTGTCGCGGGCGGGATCGTAAAACAGCACACGGCAGCCCAACGCCTTGAACCGTAACGCCACCGCCGCGCCGATTCGGCCCAGGCCCACCAGGCCAATGGTCAGGCCACGCAGGCGGGGCACAGGGCCTACCTCTCGCCAGTCCCAGCTACCGCCTCGCACGATGGCATCCGCGCGGGGCAGTCGGCGTATCAGCGCGAGTGCCATTGCCAACGTGTGGTCGGCCACTTCCTCGGTGCCGTAGTCGGGAACATTGGCAATGGCGATGCCCTGCAGCCGCGCTGCTGTCAGGTCTATATTGTCCACCCCCACCGCTGCCCGCACGATCGCTCGGCATTGGCTCAACCGCGAGAGGGCCCCGGCGGCAAGTGGCACCAGGTGCCAGCTGATGGCACCGTCACAAGCCAGTGCTGCAGTAGAAAGGTCCGCCACTGTGTCCACGTGAACCAGTGTTACCTCCACCCCGGGGCCAAGCACCTCGGCCTCGATGTCCGGTGTGTCGACGTAACTGTTGCGGGCAGAGTCCAGCACCAGCACTCTGGTCCCTTTCAAGCGGTCGCCGACTATTGAGGGAACACGCATGGCTGGCCCTTCCAATTGGTGAAATGAATGCGCTCGTTACCTTGGGCGTCCACTTCGAGGCGCGTAGGGGCGCCGCCCAGTTCCAGGGGCAACGTGTGCTTGCCACTGAGGTGCGGTATCACGAATTCGGGTACCGCCAGGTTGGACACGTGGCGCTTGAGCTGCCGCAGTAAGGTGAGCGCGTGTTGGATAGAGGCGGCATAACGGCGGTGCCCCGGGGAAAACGGCATGAACTGGTAGAGGTAATGAGGGGTGACCCCGGCGCGATACAGCCCCATGCAGAGGCCGCGCAAGGTAGCCAGTTGATCGTTGACGCCGGCGAGCAAGGGCATATTGGCGAAGAGCAGCGGCACAGCCGTTTGCAATGACGCCACGCCGGTGAAAAAGGCTTCGGTCAGCTCGCGAGGGTGGGCTACATGCAGCCCCACTGCGGTGACCCGATGGCGCGCCAGGGATTGCACCAGGGCAGGCGTAATCCTGAAGGGGTTGAACGTCAGGGCCCGGGTATGCACGCGGATCACGATATCCGGGCGGCACTCGCGGATGCTCTGCAGCAGCCCGTCCAGTCGGGCATCGGACAGCATCAGGGGTTCTCCACCACTCAGGATCACTTCCTCAACGTCAGCATGGCTGGCCAGGTAATCCAGCGTTGCCTGCCAGTCGCTTTTGCGCAGGGCGGGCTTGCCCGGCTGTTTTTCCAGTGTGCGCAAGGCTTCGTAGCAAAACTGGCAATAGGCGTGACACACGTTGGCGGCGCGCACGATCACCCGGTTGTCATATTTGTGCTGACAGATACCTGTGACCATTTCGGCATCGAGCTCCCAGTTCTCGGTGCTGCCGTCGTATTCGAAGGCACTGGCTTGCGTGAACTCCGGGATGGTTTGCGCCCAGATGGGGTCGTTCTCGACCGGGCGCTGGAAGTCGTCAGTCTCGATGAGCGCCAGGGCATAAGGGGTGAGCGAAACCTTGCGGGTATCGAACGCCCCCCGAAGGCTTTCGAGGCGTTCACTGTTGGCCAGGCCAGGGAAGGCCTGAACCAGCTCTTCCAGTGTGGATACGCTGTTCTGTTGCTGCCATTTCCAGTCGAACCAGCAGGGCTGCGGGATGGCCTGGGTCATAACGCGCCTCCTTGGGCATTGGTGCATTCCTTGTAATGGGGAGAAGTCTATGGCGCCGAGCGAGTTGGCGGCCTAACAGCCAAGGCCTCACAACGCCTAACTGTTAGCAGATGGCACCTAACAGCGGCGCAACGGGACTATTTCCCCGGCAGCGTTATGACCGTTCAGCCCAAAGGGGTAGAGTCCGGGGAACACCAGCAAGCGGAACGGCGGGTACATGATTGCAGGCAGTCGCGACAGCCCAGCGCAGAGGGCGTTTCTGGAGATCAGCGAGGTGCTGGCCAACGGAACTTTCCAGCCAGGCGAACAGCTCCCTTCCATCCGCCGATGGGCCGAGCGGCCAGGTTTGAGCTTCCATGGCGTGGTGCGTGCCTACGAACGTCTCGAAGCGCTGGGGCGCGTGGTGGCCAACCCCGGCCGCGGTTATTTTATGGCAGCGCAGGGCATGGCCGCCGACGACATGGCAGGCGCAAGCAGGACAGGCGAGGGCGCCGGTTCGCTCATGGCCGCCCCACCCACCCGGGCGAGCACGGAGATGGACCCGTTCTGGGCTCTTTTCCACGCCTCGGGCACTTCGATGAAACTGGGCTGCGGTTGGCTTCCGCCAGAGTGGACAGACACCCGCTCGCTCGCCCGGGTTATCCGCCGCACCGCCACCTTTGCCCGCAGTTCGCTGGTGGAATACGGCGATCCAGCGGGCTACCTGCCGATGCGAGAAGCACTGGCCTGTCATTTACGGGGGCGCCACTGCCTGCCAGTGACTGCCTGCAATATCCTCACTACATTAGGTGCGACCCAGGCACTAGACCTGATCATCCGGCTGCTGGTATCGCCGGGCGACCGGGTACTGGTAGACGACCCCTGCAACAGTAACCTGATCCGACTGTTGCATTTGCGCGGCGCTCAGGTGATCGGCATAACCCGCCTGAACGACGGCCCCGATCTGAACGCTGTGCAGGCCCGGTTGCAAGAGGGTGCGGTGCGAGCGTTCTTCATCAATTCGCGGCTGCATAACCCGACGGGCACCTCCGTGAGTCCGCGGCAAGCCTGTTCACTGCTGAAACTGAGCGCGGCGCATGGCGTGCTCCTCGCAGAGGACGATGTCTATGGGGATTTCTGTACCCGGCCAGCACACCATCTGGCCAGCCTGTCGGGATTGGTGAACGTCGTGTATGTGGGCAGTTTTTCCAAAACCTTGTCGGCCAACCTGCGCGTGGGCTACGTGGCCGCGCCTCCTGCGCTGATCGCTCGGCTGGCAGACCTCAAGCTCCTGACCAGCGTGGCCGTACCCGGATTTTGCGAGCGTTTCATTGGTGCGATCCTCGCCGATGGCAGCTATGAACGGCATGTGCGCAAGGCCCGCTTGCGGTTGCAAACCGCGCAGGCCACTACCCGTGCAGCGCTTGAGCGATGGGGCTGGGAGCTCTATCACACCCCTCGCGAGGGTATGTTCGTGTATGTGCGTCACCCCCGGCTGGCGTGCACGCGGGGCCTGATCGAAGCAGCGCTGGCCCACCAGGTATTACTCGCGCCAGGGCGGCTGTTCAGCGCCGATGGCAGTGAGGCCCCCTGGTTGCGTATCAACGTCGCGCATTTTGACCGAGACCGGGCCAAGGCAGTGTTCGAATCGTTTGTCGATCAAGGGTGTTCGTCGTAATCAGCGGCTAAAACTTGCAGCCTGGTTTACCCTTCTTCACTACCCGGAAGGCCTGGTGCCGGGTTGTGTCGCAGGAGGTTGCGTATGGATCAGACCCAAGCCCTCGAGGCACTCTCCATGCTGTGCCGAAAACTGGCCGGCGCCCCCGTCCTTGCCCTGACCGGGGCAGGGATCAGCACGGCTTCAGGCATACCGGATTACCGTGATACTGAAGGTGTGCGCCGCGGCAATGCGCCCATGATGCACCAAGAGTTCGTGAGTTCGCTGCAAGCGCGCAAACGGTACTGGGCCAGGGCGATGGTGGGCTGGCATGGGGTGGAGCGGGCGCGGCCCAACCCTGCCCATGAAGCGCTGGCGCGGCTGCAGGCTGCGGGCCACGTGGTATCGGTGGTCACCCAGAACGTGGATGGGCTGCACGAGCAAGCCGGTAGCCGCGATGTGATCGAGTTGCACGGCAACCTGCACCGCGTGGTGTGCCTGGATTGCGCGGCCACGCTCTCCCGTGCGGCCATGCAAACCGCCCTCGAAGACGCGAACCCTTCCCTTCAGGACGTGCGCGCGGTGCTGGCACCGGACGGTGACGCCCAGCTGGCCGCCAGGTTCCTCGAACAATTCACCTTGCCATTGTGCCCCGCGTGCAACGGCGACCGGCTCAAGCCCGACGTTGTGTTCTTCGGTGACGGCGTGGCAACGCATACGGCGCGGGCTGCCCTGGAGGCGACCGAGCGCGCCGCAGTGATGCTGGTGATTGGCTCATCACTTATGGCCTATTCCAGTTACCGGCTATGCCTGGAGATGTCGCGTCAGGGCAAGCCCCTGCTGGCCATCAACATGGGCCGTACCCGAGCTGATGCCCTGCTGGCGCTCAAGGTTCGCCAGCCTTGCGAAGGGGCCTTGCCCTGGCTTGCGGATCAGTTGGGCGCCGAGTGAATATCCCGCCGGGCAACGTCCATATCGCTCGGGATCACGCCATCCTTCATGCCAAGCAGTACCGCTACCTTGTGGGCCTCCCCCCGTCGGCCCTTCTTGCGCCCTGACAGCACCTGGTAGGTGGTGGCGGGGTCCACATTGTGCTCACGGGCAAATTGTTGAACCGATTTCCCCTGATGATCCAGCCAAGCTCTCGCTTGTGCGGCAGTCCGTATACCGTGCATAGTTCAAGTCCGTTTTTCTAGATTTAATAGTGTTGGATTCCACACCGCTTTGGGTGTTTCGGAAAGGATTATACATTCAAATGACTGCAATTGGTTCTCGCATCCGCGAGGAACGTGAACGCCTTCGGCTTACTCAACGAGCCTTCGGTGAGATAGGCGGCGTAGAGCCCAATGCCCAGGGAAAATACGAAAGCGGAGAGCGCTGGCCCAAGGCCGATTACCTGGCCGCGGTGGCGGATCACGGTGTGGATGTGCTGTATGTGCTTACCGGAGCGCGCGCGGCCGAACCCATCGACCAACTGGACGAAGCCGAAGCCAGCCTGCTGAGGGGCTATCGCTCGCTGCCGTCAGCTGCCCAAACCGCGCTGGCGGGGATGGCAGAGGCCCTGGTGGCGTTGCTACCCGCCAGAAACATTGACGGCAGGCGAGGGCGCTGAGACCGCCGGTACGCAGTTTTCGTTTAGGCCTAGGTTCGCGTGGTGGAACTTTGTTAATGTACCGTTCTGAATGTAAAGCGTAACGAGAGGTGTCTGCTTGATTAGGGTGCTAGTGGTCGACGATCACGATCTGGTACGCACAGGCATTACTCGCATGCTGTCCGACATCGACGGGCTTCAAGTGGTCGGCCAGGCGGAGTCGGGGGAAGAAGCGCTGAAGGCTGCGCGGGATCTGAAACCAGACGTGGTACTGATGGATGTGAAGATGCCTGGCATCGGCGGGCTGGAAGCCACCCGCAAGATGTTGCGCAGCCATCCTGACGTAAAGGTTGTGGTGGTTACGGTGTGCGAGGAAGATCCGTTCCCCACGCGGTTGCTTCAGGCAGGTGCCGCAGGGTACCTCACCAAAGGCGCTGCGCTTGGCGAGATGGTTCAGGCCATTCGCCTGGTGTTTGCCGGCCAGCGCTATATCAGCCCACAGATTGCGCAGCAACTGGCGCTCAAGTCGTTCCAGCCACAGACCACGGCGTCCCCGTTCGATCTGTTGTCAGAGCGGGAAATCCAGATCGCCTTGATGATCGTTGGGTGCCAGAAGGTGCAGAATATCTCGGATCGGCTTTGTCTTTCGCCAAAGACGGTGAATACCTATCGGTACCGCATTTTCGAGAAGCTTTCCATTACCAGCGATGTCGAGCTGACCTTGCTGGCCGTTCGCCACGGCATGGTCGACGCCAACGCGTAAAACATGACTCAGACTTTCGATCCGTCCGCCTTCCTGGCGACCTGCAGCGGCCGCCCCGGCGTTTATCGGATGTTCGACGAGGGTGGGCGGCTGCTTTACGTCGGCAAGGCCCGAAACCTCAAGAAGCGCCTGGCGAGCTATTTCCGCAAAACCGGGCTGGCGCCCAAGACCGCCGCCCTGGTGGGGCACATCGCCCAGGTGGAAACCACCATCACGGCCAACGAGACCGAGGCCTTGCTGCTCGAGCAGACGCTCATCAAGGAGTGGCGCCCGCCGTACAACATTCTTCTGCGCGACGATAAATCCTACCCTTACGTTTACCTGTCGGACGCCGAGTTCCCCCGGCTGAGCATCCATCGGGGCGCGAAGAAGGGCAAGGGCCGCTATTTCGGCCCCTATCCCAGCGCGGGCGCGATCCGCGAAAGCCTCAGCCTGTTGCAGAAAACCTTCCAGGTTCGGCAGTGCGAAGACAGCTATTTCAAAAACCGCACGCGCCCATGCCTGCAATACCAGATCAAGCGCTGCAAGGCGCCTTGCGTGCGAGCCGTGGAAACCCCGGAGTACGCCGAAGACGTGCGCCACTCGATCATGTTCCTCGAAGGCCGCAGCCACCAGCTCACCAATGAGCTGTCTGAAACCATGGAGCGGGCGGCCATGGACCTTGATTTCGAAAAGGCCGCGGAGCTTCGCGACCAGATTGCCGTGCTGCGCCGAGTGCAGGATCAGCAAAGCATGGAGGGGGGCACCGGCGATGTGGACGTGATCGCTGCGTTCGTGAACCCGGGCGGGGCCTGCGTGCACTTGATCAGCGTGCGCGGCGGGCGGGTACTGGGCAGCAAGAACTTCTTCCCGCAGGTAGGTATTGAAGAGTCCCTCGACGAGGTGATGTCGGCATTTCTGTCCCAGTACTACCTGGGCAGTTCCGAACGGGAGCTGCCCACGGAGCTCATCGTCAATACACTTCCCGAAGACATCGAGGCGCTGGTCGAAGCTGTTGCAACCTTGCGAGGCCGTGAACTTGCAGTCAGCCACCGCGTGCGTGGTACCCGGGCGCGCTGGCAGCAGCTGGCCGTGACCAACGCTGACCAGGCACTGGCCGCGCGGCTGGCGAACCGGCAGCACGTTACCGCGCGCTTCGACGCCCTGGCGGACGTGCTGGGGATGGACGAGCCACCGCAGCGGCTGGAGTGTTACGACATCAGCCACTCGAGCGGGGAGGCTACCGTTGCCTCCTGTGTGGTGTTCGGCCCCGAAGGCCCGATCAAGTCGGATTACCGCCGCTACAACATCGAGGGTGTGACCGCGGGCGACGATTACGCTGCGATGCATCAGGCCCTTACCCGCCGCTTCAGCAAGATCAAGAACGGCGAGGGCAAGCTACCGGACGTGCTGCTGGTGGACGGTGGCAAGGGGCAGCTGAACATGGCCCGCGAGGTATTGCAGGCGCTGGAGGTGCCCGAGCTGATCCTGATTGGCGTGGCCAAGGGCGTGACCCGAAAGGCAGGTTTTGAAACGCTGTACCTCAATGACGTGGCCAACGAATTCACGCTGAAGGCTGACTCGCCCGCCCTGCACCTGATTCAGCAGATACGCGATGAAGCACACCGTTTTGCAATCACCGGCCACCGCGCACGGCGTGGCAAAGCCCGGCGTACGTCCACACTTGAAGGTATCGACGGGGTAGGGCCCAAGCGCCGACGCGACCTGCTCAAACACTTTGGAGGGCTCCAGGAATTGTCCCGTGCCAGCATCGACGAAATCGCCAAGGCACCTGGCATCAGCAAAAAGCTGGCGGAGTCGATTTATGCCAACCTGCACAGCGAGTAGAATGGCCGCTCAACCTGCTGCCAGTCGTGCCGATGAATATTCCTAATATCCTAACTGTGTTGCGCGTCGCGCTGATTCCGATCTTCATTCTGCTGTTTTACCTTCCGTACCACTGGAGCTACCTGGCGGCGAGCAGCGTGTTCGCCATTGCCGCCGCTACCGATTGGCTCGACGGTTACCTTGCCAGGCGGCTCGAGCAGAGCACTCCCTTTGGCGCGTTCCTCGATCCGGTCGCAGACAAGCTCACGGTGGCGGTGGCGCTGGTGCTGCTGGTGCAGGCTCACGCCAATATCTGGCTCACCCTTCCCGCTGCGGTCATCATTGGCCGGGAAATCGTAGTGTCGGCCCTGCGTGAATGGATGGCCGAGCTCGGCGCCCGCGCTCAGGTGGCCGTCTCCAGCCTCGGTAAATGGAAGACCGCCGCTCAAATGGTTGCGTTGATCATCCTGCTCGGCAACCCACCTGCGCTCACCTTCATCGTGCTCCTTGGCTACGGCTTGTTGTGGATCTCGGCGGCGCTCACGCTGTGGTCCATGGTCAATTACCTGCGCGCCGCGCTGCCCCATCTGAGTACTGATGTAAAAAAATAAAACTATTTTTGAATCAAAGGCTTGACGGCCTGCGCCGTTTAGATAGAATGGCGCCCGTCAACACGACGCGGGAATAGCTCAGTTGGTAGAGCACGACCTTGCCAAGGTCGGGGTCGCGAGTTCGAGTCTCGTTTCCCGCTCCAGTTTTCGCATCGGGCAGGTTCCTGTCAGGTGTTTTGAGGCCGAGTAGCAAAGTGGTTATGCTGCGGATTGCAAATCCGCCTACGCCGGTTCGATTCCGACCTCGGCCTCCATCATTGAAAGCCCCGCAGATCAACGGTCTGCGGGGTTTTTCTTTTGCGCCTTCGACATCCTTTTTTGCACATACGGGCCACATCAGGGACAGTTCCGGATGTCCCGCCCGCGCGACGGCACCGATCACGTCACAAGATTTTCAGAGCGCGCTATGCTGCAAGGGTCGTAGGCAATGCCCGTATGGGGCATTGATCGTGTACGAAACCTGACCAGCGAGAAGCCTATGGATACTTTGATAGTCCAGCTCCGAGAGGCCAGGGTGAACGGTCGTAATGTATCGCACATTGTTGTTAGGACACCCCCTCTCTGGTACCGCATCGCACTTGATCCGCTGACCGATCGCCAGCCCGACGGCATGGCGTTCCTGGGCGTACCGGTGACCTACCACGAGGCAGAAGAGGAGGGCGACGTCAGCGAATTCAGCCTTGTATTCGAGGAGTAGCGGCATGCCGCGCCGCCGGGCGGGCCCAGGCCAAGGGCCCGCCCGGCCGCGGACGCAACCAGGCGGCAGTCAGTCGTGGTCCGCGCGGGCGGCCAGTACAGTGAAGCCCGCAGCGATCACAAGCAAGGCCACGCTCAGGCCAAAGGTGGCCCGGTAGCCGCTGGCGTCGTACAGCAACCCGCCGAGGGTCGCGCCCAGCATGATCGCCAGTTGCACGATCGCCACCATAAGGCCCCCGCCTGCTTCGGCGTCGCGAGGAAGGGTTTGTGAGAGCCACGTCCACCAGCCCACCGGAGCGGCGGTCGCGATCAGGCCCCATACTCCCAGCAGCACAGCACTGCTACCGGCTGAAGCGCCAATCCAGATCAGCGCCACAGCGATGGCAGCCATCAGCACAGGAATGGCCACCAGCGTGCGGTACAGGCTCCTTTGCAAAACGCTGCCGATCGTGGCGGTACCAACGAAGCCTGCCACTCCCATGATCAGCAATATCCCCGACACCGTCTGAACATCAGCGTGGCCCGCCGTTTCGAGGAACGGGCGCAGGTAGGTGAACAGGGAAAATTGGCCCATGAAAAACAGGCTTACGGCGACCATGCCCAGCGAAACGGCCGGCCGTTTCATCAAGCGCCAGAGTGCCTTTGCCCCTGCGCTACCTTGGGGTTGCAGGGCGGGCAGGCTCAGTAGCTTCCAGAGGAAAGCGATCATCGCGACGGGTACGACAGCGAAGAATGCCCAGCGCCACCCTATGATCGCGCCCAGATAACTGCCTAGCGGCGCGGCAATCACGGTCGCCAAGGCGTTCCCGCCATTGACGATAGCCAGGGCCTTCGGCACCTGATGGTCCGCCACCAGGCGCATGGCGGTTGCCGCCGACATGGACCAGAAGCCGCCGATTGCCACGCCGATCAGCGCCCGGCCAACCATGAAGATTCCATAGTTTGAAGCAGTGGCCACCACGGTGCCGGAGATCACCATCAACAGGGTGAGCGACAGCAGCAGCAGCTTACGGTCTACCCGGCCTGCCAGGGAAGAAATAGACAGGCTGGTGATCAGCGCGAAGGCGCCCGAAATCGAAATCGCCTGGCCGGCCCCGCCTTCGGTGATATGAAGGTCGGTAGCAATAGGCGTGAGCAGGCTGACCGGCATGAACTCGGACGCTACCAGGGCAAATGCCCCCAAGGATAGCGCGAACACCGGGGCCCAGCTGGCGGCGGGTTCGCGGGGCCCGGCAATGCCAGGCAGGGAAAGGTGTTCGAGGGTGTCTGACACGTTGGGGATCTCAAGCAGGCGATGGCGAGGCAGCCATGCTAGCGGGGCGCACCTTGGAGAAAAATTGCTCCCCGGTTGATGGACTGTTGAAGCTTGCTCACCAATCCAGCGGGTCGATTGCTTATTGGTTGGCTATCACGAATGGCTAGGCGTAGCTGAGCGGACGGATTAGCATCGCCCAAACAGGTATTCCCTAAACAATCGTGAAGGCAGGTCAATAATGGCGCTTCCCAAGATCAGCGACTTGCAAGCCTTTGTGGCTGTGGCTCAGGACCAGAGCTTTACCAAGGCTGCAGCGCGGCTGGGTGTTACGCCTTCCGCGCTCAGCCATACGTTGAGGGCGCTGGAGGCTCGGCTGGGCATTCGCTTGCTCACCCGCACCACCCGCAACGTGGCGCCCACCGAAGCAGGGGCCAGGCTATTGCAGGCAGTGGCGCCCCTGTTCGATCAGATTGCCGAGGAGGTATCGGCGCTGGGGGAGCTGCGGGACAAGCCGTCTGGCAGCATTCGGATAACCTGTTCGGATGACGCCGCCGAACGGTGTATCCGGCCGATGCTCGCAGGTTTTCTGGCCGAGTACCCCGACATTCAGGTCGAGGTCAGCATTGACTACGGCTTCACCAACATCGTGACGGAGCGATTCGACGCCGGCATCCGCCTGGGGGAATCCATCAGCAAAGACATGATCGCGGTGCGCGTCGGCCCGGACTGGAGGCTGGCCGTGGTAGGGACGCCGGCCTATTTTCGCCGTCATACCGCACCGGTATTGCCCCAGGACCTGACGCAGCACAGCTGCATCAACATCCGCCACTCGGCCAATGGGGCCTGTTATGCCTGGGAATTCGAAAAGGATGGACGCAAGCTTACGACTCGGGTGAGCGGGCAATTCACGGCCAACAGTATCGTGCATGTGATGAATGCAGCGCTCGACGGCATCGGGCTGGCTTATGTCCCTGACTTTCTCGCCCAGCCATACCTGGAAAGCGGCCGGCTGGTCGAGGTGCTTGCCGACTGGAGTCCCACGTTCGACGGTTTCCACTTGTATTACCCGCACCGCAGCCACGCATCGCCGGCCTTCGCAAAGTTCGTAGAGGCTATCCGCTTTCGCGACTGACCAACGATGCTGTGGCTACCATTGACAGGTTGTCAGCCTTACCCTTACGTTAACGTAAAGTAACCGGCTGGAAGCGCTCCTTGACCACCACCTATACGATCTCCGAGCTGGCCCGTGTGCTGGACGTCACAACCCGGACCATCCGGTTCTATGAAGAGCAGGGCATGCTGACGCCTGAGCGGCGGGGCCAGGAACGGATTTTCCACCCACGCGACCTGGTCACCCTCAAATTGATCCTCAGAGGCAAGCGAATCGGCTTTTCGCTGGCCGAATGCAAAGAGCTGATCGACCTGTACGACCCCGCTGGCAATCGCCGGCAGCTTGCGCGCTTTCTGGAGAAGATCGAAGAGCGGCGCAGCCAGCTCAAGCAACAGATGCTCGATATCGAGCAAATGCATCTAGAACTGGACACTGCCGAAGAGCGTTGCAGGGCCGCGTTGGAGCAAGCCGCCATGCCCTGACGCAGCAGCCCTGAAGCGCGCACCTGCACCTCCCAACAATTACAAAAGAGAGAGCACACAGCGATGACACCCTTGCCCGGCCTTAATTTTTTTCTTGGTGAAGACATCAACATGCTGCGCGATTCGGTCGCAGGCTTTGTAGCGGCCGAAGTGGCACCGCTTGCGGAGCAGGCCGACCGTGACGACGCGTTCCCCATGCACTTGTGGCGCAAGTTCGGGGACATGGGGCTTCTGGGCCTCACGGTACCCGAAGAGTATGGTGGCGCCGGCATGGGCTACCTGGCCCACATGGTTGCCATGGAAGAGGTGTCTCGCGGTGCAGGTGGCATTGGCCTGTCTTACGGTGCGCATTCCAACCTGTGCGTGAACCAGATCAACCGCAACGGCACCCATGAACAGAAAACACGCTTCCTGCCGAAGTTGATTTCAGGCGAGCACGTGGGCGCGCTGGCCATGAGCGAGCCCAACGCCGGCTCCGATGTGGTGTCCATGCGGCTGCGGGCCGACCGTGTGGGTGACCACTATGTGCTCAACGGCACGAAGATGTGGATCACCAATGGGCCGGATTGCGACGTGCTGGTGGTGTACGCCAAAACCGACCCGGCCGCGGGAGCGAAGGGCATCACGGCGTTTATTCTTGATACCGACACCCCCGGCTTCTCCGTGGCGCAAAAGCTCGACAAGCTGGGCATGCGTGGCTCGCACACCGGCGAGCTGGTGTTCGACAACGTGGAAGTGCCCGTCGAGAACGTGCTTGGCCAAGTTAACCAGGGCACAGGCGTGCTGATGAGCGGCCTGGACTATGAGCGCGCCGTGCTCTCCGGTGGCCCGCTGGGGCTTATGCAGGCCGCCATGGATGCGGTAGTGCCGTACTTGCACGACCGCAAGCAATTCGGCCAGAGCATCGGCGAGTTCCAGCTTATCCAGGGCAAGGTGGCGGACATGTACACCACCCATCAAGCGTGCCGTGCCTACCTGTATGCCGTGGGCAAGCATCTGGATGCCCTGGGCAGCGGCCATGTTCGCCAGGTTCGCAAGGATTGCGCCGGCGTCATTCTGTACGCGGCGGAAAAAGCCACATGGCTTGCTGGCGAGGCCATCCAGATTCTTGGTGGCAACGGCTACATCAACGAATTTCCGGTGGGCCGTATCTGGCGCGACGCCAAGCTGTATGAGATCGGCGCGGGCACCAGCGAAATACGCCGCATGTTGATCGGCCGTGAGTTATTCAACGAAACCCGCTAAGGGCGCTTCTTTCGCATACAAGGGACGTTCACATGAGCATTTTGAATTCCGCGATCAGCGCCCAGGCGGCCGACTTCAAGGCCAACCAGAGCGCTATGCTCGAACAGGTAGGTGTACTGCGCCAGTTATTGGACCGCGTTCATCAGGGTGGCGGGGAAGTAGCGCAGGCACGACACACCGCTAAAGGTAAGTTACTGCCGCGCACGCGCATCAACCTGTTGCTCGACCCCGGTTCGCCTTTTCTTGAAGTGGGCGAGCTGGCGGCCTTCCAGGTGTACGACGAGGACGTTGCTGCGGCCGGCCTGATCGCAGGCATCGGCCGGATCGAAGGCACCGAATGCATGATCATTGCCAACGATGCCACGGTGAAGGGTGGCTCCTATTATCCGCTCACGGTGAAAAAACATCTGCGCGCCCAGGCCATCGCTCGGCAGAATCGCTTGCCGTGTGTGTACCTGGTGGATTCAGGCGGTGCCAACCTGCCGCGTCAGGACGAGGTATTCCCCGACCGCGAGCACTTTGGCCGTATTTTCTTCAACCAGGCCAATATGAGCGCCGAAGGCATTGCGCAGATCGCCGTGGTGATGGGGTCCTGCACCGCGGGTGGCGCCTACGTGCCGGCCATGAGCGACGAAACCATCATGGTCCGCGAACAGGCGACCATCTTCCTGGCCGGCCCGCCCTTGGTGAAGGCCGCTACCGGCGAGGTGGTCACCGCCGAAGCGCTCGGGGGTGCCGACGTGCATTGCCGCACGTCCGGGGTGGCCGATCACTACGCGGAAAACGACGAGCACGCGCTGGCCATTGCCCGGCGTTGCATCGCCAACCTCAACCACAAGCCTGCTCAGGCCGTAACGCCCGCTACGCCCATAGCCCCGCGTTATCCGGCCGAGGACCTGTACGGCATCGTGCCCGCCGACCCTCGCCAGCCCTTCGAGGTGCGCGAAGTGATCGCTCGCCTGGTGGATGACTCGCGCCTGGATGAATTCAAGGCGCTGTTCGGGACCACCCTGGTTTGTGGTTTTGCGCGCATCAATGGCTACCTGGTGGCGATCCTGGCGAACAATGGCATCCTCTTCGCCGAGGCGGCGCAAAAGGGCGCGCACTTTATCGAGCTGGCGTGCCAGCGCAAGGTGCCGTTGCTGTTCCTGCAGAACATCACGGGCTTTATGGTGGGGCAAAAATACGAGGCAGGCGGCATCGCCAAGCATGGCGCCAAGTTGGTCACCGCGGTGGCCTGCGCCCGGGTGCCCAAGTTCACCGTGATCATCGGCGGCAGCTTTGGTGCCGGCAACTATGGCATGTGCGGCCGCGCCTACGACCCCAATTTCCTGTGGATGTGGCCCAACGCAAAAATCGGGGTGATGGGCGCCGCCCAGGCGGCGGGGGTGCTGGTGCAGGTGAAGGAAGAACAGGCTCGCCGCGCCGGGCGTGAGTTTGGGGACGCTGAAGCGCAGGCACTCAGGCAGCCACTGGTCGCGCAATACGAGCAGCAGGCCCACGCGTTCTATTCCAGCGCGCGCTTGTGGGACGACGGGGTGATCGACCCCGCGCAAACCCGGGACGTACTGGCGCTGGCCTTGGCCGTGGCGGCCAATGTACCTGTGGCCGATACCCGCTTCGGCGTGTTCCGCATGTAATCACCGCGCCGCGCCTATAGCGACGGCCTGGCCTTCGAAGAGCACACAACAATGACAAACTTTTCGACCGTAACCCTCGAACGACACGCCGATGGCGTGGCCACCCTGTGGCTTAACCGCCCTGACAAGAACAATGCCTTCAACGCATTGATGATCAGCGAACTTCGCGAAGCCTTCCGGCTGATCGCCGCGGATACCCGTTTGCGCCTGCTGATCCTGCGCGGGCGTGGCCGGCACTTCAGCGCCGGTGCCGACCTGGCCTGGATGCAAGCCAGCGTGAACCTGAGCCTGGACGAAAACCTCGCCGACGCACGCGCCCTTGGCGATATGCTTGAAGCCCTCCATACCTTGCCGATACCAACCCTGGCGGTGGTCGACGGTGCCGCCTTCGGCGGTGCGGTGGGCCTGGCGTGTTGTTGCGACATGGCTGTCGGCACACAGGATGCGCAGTTCAGCCTGTCAGAGGTGCGGCTGGGCCTTGCCCCTGCGGTGATCAGCCCCTACGTAACCCAAGCCATCGGAGCCCGCGCCACGCGCCGCTATACCCTCACGGCGGAGCGTTTCGATGCCGCCCGGGCCCGGGAGCTTGGGCTGCTGGCGGAAGTGTACGCGCCTGAAGCCCTCGAGGGCGCCCTGGGCCAGTGGGTTGCCAAATTGGTGAATAACGGCCCCGCAGCCTTGCGTGCGAGCAAGGCGCTGCTGCTGGAAGTAGGTGACGGGGCGGTCACTGAGCCACTGCGTCGTCGCACCGAAGAGGTGATCGCGCAACTGCGCAGTGGTGCCGAGGGGCAGGAAGGGATTGCCGCCTTCCTGGAGAAACGCTCCCCCAACTGGCAGGCGAGGGCAGGCGCATGAGCGTACTTGACCGGTTGTTAATCGCCAACCGTGGCGAGATCGCGTGCCGCATCATGCGGACCGCCCAGGCGTTGGGGATCGAATGCGTAGCGGTGTACAGCGATGCGGATCGTGGGGCACGCCATGTGCGCGAGGCGGACCTTGCCATTGCCTTGGGCGGCACCAAACCCGCCGAGAGTTACCTAAACATCGACAAAGTCATCGCTGCAGCGAAGGCCAGCGGGGCTCGGGCGGTACACCCGGGGTATGGCTTTCTGTCCGAGAACGCCACGTTCGCGCGTGAGTTGGAGGAAGCAGGCCTGATATTCATCGGGCCGCCAGCCTCGGCCATCGACGCCATGGGCAGCAAGGCGGCGGCCAAGGCGCTGATGGAAGTTGCACAGGTACCGCTGGTGCCGGGCTACCACGGCGAGAACCAACGCTACGAAACCTTCCGAGCCGCCGCCGAGCGCATTGGCTACCCCGTGCTGCTAAAGCCCAGCGCGGGGGGCGGCGGCAAGGGCATGAAGGTTGTGGAAAACGAGGCCGGCCTGGCCGAGGGCATAGACTCTGCGCAGCGGGAGGCCCAGTCCTCCTTCGGCGACGCCCGCCTGCTGGTGGAAAAGTATGTGCTTTCGCCGCGCCACGTCGAAATTCAGGTGTTCGCCGACCAGCACGGCCATTGCGTGTACCTCCACGAACGGGATTGTTCGATTCAGCGCCGTCACCAAAAGGTCATTGAAGAAGCACCGGCCCCAGGGCTTACGGCTGAATTACGCCAGGCCATGGGGGAGGCTGCAGTGCGTGCGGCCCAGGCGATTGGCTACGTAGGGGCAGGTACCGTGGAGTTTTTGCTGGACGCCCGGGGCACCTTCTATTTCATGGAAATGAACACGCGGCTACAGGTGGAGCACCCGGTGACCGAAGCCATTACCGGGCTGGACCTGGTCGCCTGGCAACTGCGCGTGGCCCGGGGCGAGCCGTTGCCGCTCACGCAGGGCCAGGTGCCGTTGCGCGGCCATGCCATCGAGGCACGGCTGTATGCCGAAGACCCGAATACCGGCTTTCTGCCGGCCAGTGGACGGCTTTCGGTTTATGAAGAACCCGCCGCCGGGGTCGGCCGCCGTGTAGACAGCGGGGTACAGGAAGGCGACGACATTTCATCGTTCTACGATCCCATGCTTGCCAAGCTGATCGCCTGGGGGGAAACCCGTGAAGACGCACGGTTGCGGCTGCTCGCCATGTTGGGAGAAACCACAGTGGCCGGGGTGAAAACCAACAGGCACTTTCTACAGCGCCTGCTGAGCCTCAAAGACTTTGCGGATGCCCGGCTGGATACAGGATTCATCGGCCGCCACGAGGCCGTATTGCTGCCGCCAGCCGAACCACTGGACGACGCCTTCTGGCAGCAGGTCGCCAGGCTGTACCTTGCTACGTCCGAAAAGCGGGCAGAGCCTTCCCCCTGGGCCGCACACTCAGGCTGGCGTCAAGGAAGGCCCGCCGAGGCAGTGCTATCCCTGCGGTGTGGCGAGCAGCAGCGCCTTGTAACGTTCGATCCGACCGAGCCGCAGGCACGCTCCATGGTCGGCGTGCGCCGCGGTTCGGCGTTGCACGTGCAATGGCAAGGGGCGCAATACGAAGTGCATGCGGTGGACCCGCTGGCGCAAAGCGATGCCGCTCATGCTGCACCCGGCAGCCTCGCCGCCCCCATGAATGCGAGTGTGGTAACCATATTGGTGGCCGTAGGGCATCGAGTGGAGGCGGGCGCCAGCCTGGTGGTGCTGGAAGCGATGAAAATGGAGCACACGCTTCGAGCACCGCGCAGTGGGGTTGTGACCGCCATCAATTGCGCCCCTGGCGACCTGGTGGGCGAGGGCGCGGTGCTGGTTGCCGTCGAGGAGGCCGATAATGCTGCCTGAGCACGTACGCATTGTGGAGGTGGGCCCGCGTGACGGCCTGCAGAACGAAGCGGTGATGGTGCCGCTGGCGCAGAAAGTAGAGCTGATAAATGGCCTGACCCGGGCGGGGCTGGATTACATCGAGGTCGGCAGTTTTGTGTCGCCCAAATGGGTGCCACAGATGGCGGATACACCGGCGGTATTCAGCGCCATCGAGCAGCGCCCAGGGGTGACCTATGCGGCGCTGACGCCCAACCTGCGCGGTTTGGAAAGCGCGCTGGAGGCAGGTGTGAAGGAAGTTGCCGTGTTTGCCGCCGCGTCCGAAAGCTTTTCGCAACGTAACATCAATTGCTCCATTGCCGAGAGCATCAAGCGCTTCGAGCCGGTATTGGCGCTCGCCTCAAGCCGGGGCGTGCGCGTGCGAGGGTATGTGTCCTGTGTTCTGGGTTGCCCCTACGAAGGCGAGGTAAGCCCTGGGCAAGTGCGCGATGTCGCACATGCCTTGGCCGAACTCGGATGTTATGAGGTGTCCCTGGGGGACACGGTGGGCGTAGGCACTGCACAGGCTACGAGGCATTTGATCGAGACGGTAAGCGCAAAGGTGCCGCGTAGCCGGCTGGCAGGTCACTTCCATAACACCTACGGCCAGGCACTGGCCAATGTTTACGCCAGCCTGCTTGAAGGTATCGCGGTGTTCGACAGCTCCATCGGGGGGCTCGGCGGCTGCCCTTATGCCAAAGGCGCCAGCGGAAACCTGGCCACAGAGGATTTGCTGTACCTGCTCAACGGCCTGGGCATTTACACCGGGGTCAGCCTGCCAGCATTGATAGCGTTGAGCGTCAGTTTCAATGCTTCGCTGGGGCGATTGCCGGATGCAAAGGTAAGCCGCGCGGGGGGAGCGTCGAGGACCGAGGACAAGCCGGGGGAGGGGCGTGATGCCGCCTTCGCGGATAAACAGATGGTGCCCGAACCCGGGGTCGAACCGGGACGCCCAGAAGGCGAGGGATTTTAAGTCCCTTGCGTCTACCAATTTCGCCATTCGGGCGGTAGCGCTGGAGTGAAGCGCGCTGATAAGCCATTGACGGCAAAGCAGAATCAGCGCAAGGCCAGAATATATACAGCCTGCGCGGTACAGGCAAGAACAAAACTCGCCCGGGCACCCCAGACGCACGGGGCCGGTGCAACGCAGCCTGGCAAAACGACTGAACTGGCGCCGTCCCGGGGTGGTCGCTATTTCATATCGACCTAACGACCACGGGAGATCCAGCATGAAAAACTACCCAACGCCGCCGTTCCCGCAGCAAGCCCAGCCAGTGCCTGGCAGCCAGGCGAAGATGAACCCGCTGCCGGACTGTGGCGAGGAGAGCTACAAAGGGTCGGGCCGTCTCGAAGGCAAGGTGGCACTGATAACAGGGGCTGACAGCGGCATTGGGCGCGCGGTGGCAATTGCTTTTGCGCGCGAAGGCGCAGACCTGATCATCGGTTACCTGGATGAGCATGAAGACGCCCAGGCGACCGCGAAGATCGTGGAAGCGTCGGGCCGTAAATGCGTGCTGGTGCCAGGAGACCTTTCCAAGCGGGACGCCTGCCTTGAACTCGTAAACAAGGCGGTAGCGGAGTTTGGACGGATCGATGTTCTGGTGAACAACGCCGCCTTCCAGATGACCCATCAAAGCCTTGATGAAATCCCGGATGAGGAATGGGTGCATACGTTCGATGTAAACATTACGGCCATGTTCCGGATCTGCAAGGCCGCCGTGCCGCACATGAAGCCGGGCTCGTCGATCATCAATACCTCGTCGGTGAACTCAGACAACCCCACGCCGCAGTTGCTCGCATACGCCACTACAAAGGGTGCCATTGCCAACTTCAGTGCCGGCCTGGCCCAGTTGCTGGGGCCTAAAAACATTCGGGTCAACAGCGTGGCGCCAGGGCCGATCTGGACCCCGCTCATCGTTGCGACCATGCCCGAAGAGCAAGTAACGCAATTTGGTTCGCAAACCCCGTTGGGCCGCCCGGGCCAGCCGGTGGAAGTGGCGCCTATCTATGTGATGCTGGCGTCGGACGAGTCCAGCTACATCTCCGGCACGCGGTTCGGCGTAACGGGCGGCAAGCCCATCCTGTGAGGAAAGCGCCCAGGTTTTGAAGTGCATCGGGCAGCCCGCTGAGCGCCTGCCCGGCCACCAAGCCCGTACACGCTGTACAAGTGAGAAATGTGCAGCGCAGGCCATCAATCGGTCATGACAGCTCGCGAAACCCTACGTCGCTGACACCCGCCTGCTCGGCGATCCGCCTCACGGCCGTAGCGGTACCGTGAAGCGCCACTTCATATAGCCCGGCCCCGGCATGCAGCGAAGCATAGTACCAGGCGTCGGCTGTCGACATACGTGAATCCGGCTGGCCGAAACGCCGTGCTTTGCCCTTGTAGCGATAGCAGATCTCGTAATGCTTGTGCGATTCCATTGCGTAGCTCCTCCTCGCGCCGAGGCTTTTTGACCGGCGTCGGATCCAACAGTTCCCTGGAGCCGATGAGAGGCTAGCCGCTTTTAGGCTGGCGTGTGGTTTTTCCCAGGATTTTTAGCGAAACCAGGGTGTCCCGGATGCCGAGGTTTGTACAAGTCTGGTAAGGTATTGTCTAATTTATCAATGGTTCCACGGAGCGTTCAGTGACCCCACCCGAATCGGAGCAGGCCCTGGCCGCCGCCGTCGAGCAATGCGCGCGGGAACCTATTCGGATTCCCGGCAGCATCCAGCCTCACGGTTTTCTGCTGGTGCTCGATCCTGTCGATTTCACTGTACTTCAGGCCAGTGAAAACGTTCGTGTTTGGCTTGGCCTGGACGCAGAGGTGTTGGTCGGTCAGCAGTTTCCGGCCTTGATCACGTCCCCGCAGCCCATGCTGCAGCGCCTTGCCGCTGCGCCGGCCGAAGACCCGCATCCGTTTCACGTAGGCGATGTGAGTTTCAGCGCGTCGGGTACCGCTGGGCCGTATGCAATGCTCGCCCACCGCTGGGACTCGGTACTGGTTGCCGAATTTGAGCCCGCCACGGACGTCAGCCTGGTCTACGGGCAGCTCTACCCGCTGGTCCGCGCGTTCGTAACCGGGCTGCAGGACCTGGAGGGCGTCACAGCGCTGTGCCGCCGTGCGGTAACTGAAATCAAGCGCATTACCGGTTTCGGCCGGGTAAAGGCCTATCGTTTCGATGCTGCTGGCAACGGGACTGTGCTGGCCGAAGAGCTGGACCCGCACTACCCGAGCTACCTTGGCATGTGCTTCCCCGCCAGCGACATCCCTGCGCAGGCAAGGGCGCTTTATTGCGTCAACCGGATTCGGGTCATCGAAAACGCCGATTACCAGCCGGCGCTGCTGGTGCCCGCGCACAACCCGGCTACCGATAAGCCCCTGGACCTTAGTTATTCCGCCCTGCGCAGTGTTTCCCCGGTGCACCTTCAGTACATGCGCAACATGGGTACGCTCGCCTCGATGTCCATCTCTATCGTGGTACGGGGCAAGTTGTGGGGGCTGGTGTCGTGCCATAACGCAGCGCCGCGCCGGGTGAACTTCCAGGTACGTACCGCCTGTGAACTGTTGGGCAGCGTGTTGTCCTTGCAGATAGAAGCACGTGAAGCGCATGCCGATACCCAGCGGCTGCTCGGGTTGCGCCAGCATGTGGTTGAGCTGTTATCGGCCATGGCGGACCGCGACAGTGTGGCCGAAGGGCTGCTCGCCGTGCCTCAGACGTTCATCGACTTCGCAGCTGCCAGCGGTGCCGCGATCATCAGTGACGATCGCTGCGAAACCATTGGCCAGGTCCCGCCGCTGGGGTCTATCGAGGCCTTGGTCCAGTGGCTTGGACGGGACGGGGCCGACGACGTGTTCCATACCGACAATGTTCGGCGGGATGTGCCTGAGCGCTGCGCGATAGCGGAGCATGCGGCCGGCGTGCTCGCCATTGCCATTTCCAAGATCCACAGCCATTACCTGATCTGGTTCCGCCCTGAACAAGCGCGCACGGTGACCTGGGCCGGGCGGCCCGAGAAAACCGTCGCAGCTGGCGGTTCGCTGCACCCCCGGCACAGTTTTGCCCAGTGGCAGGAAGAAGTGCGGGGGTATTCCGTGCCGTGGGATCCGCTGGAGGTCGAGGCGGTCATCGAACTGCGTACCGCGGTGCTCGGTATCGTGTTGCGCAAAGCCGAGGAACTGGCGGCACTGGCGGGCGAACTGAAAAAGTCCAACAAGGAGCTTGAGGCATTTTCGTACAGCGTATCCCATGACCTGCGGGCGCCCTTGCGGCATATCGCGGGATACACCGAACTGCTCACCGACTTTGACGGCGACAAGCTGTCTGATCGTGGCTTGCGCTTCCTGGAGCACATCGGTGACTCAGCGCGCTTTGCTGGCACCCTGGTCGATAACCTCCTGAGCTTCTCCCAGATGGGCCGGGCTGCCCTGCGACACTCTGACGTGAACCTCGGGGCGCTGGTGGACGCTATCCGTGAAGAGATGCTGCCCGATTATGAAGGGCGGAACGTCATCTGGAGGGTTGCCCACCTGCCAGCCGTGCTGGGTGATGCGGCCTTCCTCCACCTGGCCCTGCGCAACCTGATTTCCAACGCCCTTAAGTACAGCCGTGAGCAGGACCCTTCCATTGTCGAGATCGGTGCCTTGCGTAACGAGAAAACCGGCGAAACCGTGATCTTCGTCAAGGACAACGGCGTCGGCTTCGACATGGCCTATGCGGGCAAGCTGTTCGGCGTGTTCCAACGCTTGCATCGCATGGAAGAGTTCGAAGGCACGGGGATCGGCCTTGCCAGCGTGCGGCGGATCATCGAGCGCCACCAGGGGCGGGTATGGGCCGAGGGTGCACTGGGCGAAGGTGCGACCTTCTATTTCGCTTTGCCCGATCAACAGTGATCGGCCTGCGTATCTATTCGAGAGGTATTAAATGCTCAAACCCATCCTTCTGGTGGAAGACAATCCGCGTGACCTGGAATTGACCCTGGTCGCATTGGAAAGAAGCCAGCTGGCCAATGAAGTGATCGTGCATCGTGACGGTGCCGAGGCGCTCGATTACCTGTTCCGCCGCGGCAACCACGCCGGGCGCCCAGAGGGGAACCCGGCGGTACTGCTGCTTGACCTCAAGCTGCCCAAGGTCGACGGGTTGGAGGTGCTCAAGGCCGTGCGCGACAGCAGTGAGCTGCGCAGCATTCCGATCGTGATGCTGACCTCTTCACGGGAGGAACCGGACCTCACCCGGGCTTACGAGCTGGGGGTGAACGCTTACGTGGTCAAGCCGGTCGAATTCAAGGAATTCGTGACTGCCATATCCGACCTCGGGATTTTCTGGGCCGTGCTCAATGAGCCGCCACCCGGGTCATTGCGGTTGCAGCGGCGACCCACGAACTGACTTGTCGAGACTACCTGCCCGTGCTCAACCCAGCGCCCCTCAAGCTGTTGCTGATCGAAGACAGCAATCGCGATGCCGAACTGACGCTGTTCGCCCTTGAGCGCAGCGGGTTGCGGCTTGAACCGCACCTGGCATATCACCATGGCGACGTTGCGCAACTGTTGGATGCGCATACGTTCGACTTGATCCTTAGCGACGTGGTGCTGCCCGGCTCATCCGGGGAGCAGGTGCTGGCAATTGCCAGGCAAAAGGCACCCTTGGTACCGTTCATATTCATTTCCGGCGTGTTCGGCGAAGAACACGCGGTTAAAATGATGCGCGAAGGCGCGACCGACTATGTGCTCAAGCAGAGCCTGCCATTGCTGCCTGCCGCCGTTAAGCGCGCCATGGCGGAGGTGCATGAACGTCGTCAGCGGGAACTGGCCGAACGCAACCTTCACGAAGCCGAGTCACGCGCCCGTATCGCCATCGAGGCGGCGCGCATGGGTACATGGGAGCTCAACCCGCAAACTGGCGTGCTTAACTGGGACGAGCGCATGCGGGTGATGTATGAGGTACCTGCCGGTGCAGCAGTGACCCTGGAGCTGTTCTATTCCACCATCGTGCCCCAGGACAGGCCTCGGGTTCGCGAGCGCGTGGAGGCTGCCCTGACCGCTGGGGCCGACCATGGCTACCAAGTAGAGTATAGGGTGCGCCTGCCCAGCGGCGCGGAACGCTGGTTCGCGAGCAGTGGCCGCTCAAGCGTTGTGGACGGCCAGTGTGTACGGTTCAGTGGTGTCCTTCAGGACATCACTACCCAGAAAGAGGCGACGGAATCGCTGGAACGGCTCAACGATCTGTTGGGCGATCGGGTGCAGAAGCGGACCCGGGAACGTGACCGCACCTGGGAGTTGTCCCGGGAGTTGCTGGCAGTACTGCATTTCGACATGCAGCCGGCGGCCCTCAACCCTGCCTGGGAGGCCACCTTGGGCTGGCCACGCGCCGAGCTTGCGCACATGGGATTGTGGAGCCTGGTGCATCCCGACGACCTGGCAGCTACCAGCCGTGAAGTGGAAAACGTGGCCGAGGGTATCGTTTCCAGCCGTTTCGTGAACCGCATGCGACACGCGGACGGTGGATACCGCTGGCTGTCCTGGACCATCGTGCCGGACCAGGGAATGATGTACGCCGTGGCCCGGGACATTACCAGTGAGCGGGCGGTGCTCGACGAACTCGCCGCCACCAACGAGCGGCTCCGCGAACAGATCCGCGAGCGCGAACGGATCGAAGCGGCGTTGCAGCAGATGCAGCGGCTTGAAGCGGTGGGGCAGCTGACCGCCGGCGTAGCGCATGACTTCAACAACCTGCTGACGGTGATCCTGGCCAGCGCCAATTTCCTTATTCGCGACCTCGCCCGTGGCAACTACGCTCGCTTCGAGAGCCGTCTGCACAGTATTCAGGAAGCCGCCGAGCGTGGCGCCCGGCTCACCAGCCAGTTGCTCGCGTTCTCGCGCCGGCAACGCCTTGAGCCTGCCGCGGTCAGCCTGAACGACACGGTGTCAGGCATGCTCGACCTGCTGCAACGCACCCTGGGCGGCAGCATCTGGATCGAGACCGAAAAGGCACCCGGTTTGTGGAATGCATTGGTGGACGCTACCCAGACCGAAATGATCATTCTTAACCTGGCAATCAATGCCCGGGACGCCATGCCGAACGGGGGAACGCTTCGCCTGACCACGGCCAACGAGACCGTGACGCGGCCGCCAAGCCGGCCGGAAGACCCGGATGTGGGTGACTATGTAGTGCTCACCATTCGCGATTCCGGCTGCGGGATGCCACCCGAGGTGCTGGCCAAGGCTTTCGAGCCATTCTTCACCACCAAGGATGTAGGCAAGGGCTCGGGCCTGGGCCTGGCTCAGGTGTTCGGCTTTGCCAAGCAGTCCGGCGGGGGCGTTGCGATCGAAACCGCGGAGGGCGAGGGCACGGCCGTGAAGGTGTACCTGCCCGGGATGCGAGCACCGAGCCTGGCGCTGACGGAGGATGGACCTACCGAGGCCCTGCTGCCGCCCGATGGGCTTCGCCATCGCATACTGCTGGTTGACGATGACCCTAACGTGCGTCAGGTAACGGCCCTGCTGCTTGATGCGCTGGGCTACAGCGTGGTAGAGGCCGACGGTGCCGCCAAGGCGCTGGAGCAACTGGACGAAGAGGTGGATGTGTTGCTCACCGATTATGCAATGCCAGGCGCAAACGGCGCCGAGCTCGCCCGCGAGGCTCGCCAGCGATACCCGCATCTGCCTGTCGTCTTCATTACCGGTTATGCGGAGGTGGGCGGCCTGGATGATGGCCAGTACCTGATCGTGCAGAAGCCTTTCCGGGAAGAGGAACTCACGCAGAAACTACGCCTGGCCTTGGCAGCGCCGTTACCCGCGCCCTCGGCCTAATGAACCAATGGCCCCTGTGGCGTGTCTTTTCTCCATACACCACCGAAACCCAGGCAATAGGGGAAGCGACATGTCACATGGACACGAAAACGAGGATTGGCTAGGTAGCGACCACTCGCCGCGGGAACACACAGAGACCCTCGCCAACGGCACGAGCATTCACGTGCTGGTCCGGCAATTGGCCGCTGACAAATACGAATCGGACGTTCGCGTGCTCGACAGCGATGGCAAGGAATTGCGCCATGTGACCAAAATGCGCGAAAACGATCCGGGGCCGGCAGCCGAAGTGCTGAAGTTCGCCATCGATGAAGCCAAACGGATCGCGGGCGGCCACCGTGGCGCGCCGCTGGACAACCACCATCAGAAAACCCCGATTTAAGCACTTTAAGGTGTAGCGCCCCCGTCCTGCAGAGTAGGGGGCGCCCTACTGTCAGCGTGTCGCCAGGCCTTGTTCTCCGGTGCCCAGCCCGCCCCCCAAAGCCTTATAGATCGCCACGATGCCGTGGTACAGGTCCACCTCGCCTTGCGCCTGTTCGTCCTCTGCGGTCAGCCGTTCGCGCTCGGCATCCAGCAGCACCAGGTAATCCACGGTGCCCTCGCGATAGCGCACGCGAGCAAGGTCTGCCGCGCTGCGGCTTGCTTCGCTCTGGCGAATCAACGACACCAGGCGCTGCTGGCGCTTGCCGTAGTCACTGAAGGCGTTTTCCGATTCCTCCAGCGCCAGCAATACCTGCTGCTCATAGGTTGCCAACGCGCCTTCGGCGTCGGCGTTGGCGCCCCTGATGCGCGCCCGCACACTGCCCAGGTCGAACGCTGCCCAGTTGATGCTTGGCGCCAGGCTCCACGCCTGAGCGGCGGCCGAGCCGATTTGCGAGCCACGCCCGGCGGTAAAGCCCAAAAAGCCCGTCAAGCTCACGCGTGGAAACAGGTCCGCGGTGGCTACGCCAATATCAGCCGTTGCAGCGGCCAACTGCCGCTCAGCCGCACGGACGTCAGGGCGGCGCTGTAGCAGTTCGCCTGGGTCGCCGATCGGCAACGCCTTGGCGATGGCCGGCAAGGGTTTGGGTGACAAGTCAATGCTCAGCGCGTCGGGGCGCTGCCCGAGCAAGGTAGCGATCCGGTGCCGTGCCCGGGCCTGTTCGGCTTGAAGCAGCGGAATACTGGCCTCTACCCCTGCAAGCCGGCCATCGGCCCGCACCACATCGAAGGCGTCGCCCACGCCAAGATCACGCAGCTGCACGGTGATTTCGCGAGAGGCTTGCTGATTGCTCAGGTTGTCCCGCGCAATCCGTTCGCGCAGCTGAGCGCCGCGGAGCTGCCCATAGGCGTCCACCAGGTCAGCAATCATCGTCACCTGCAATTGCTGAAGCTGCGCTTGCGCGGCGCCTTCCTGCGCATCACTGGCTTCCAGCTGGCGCTGGATACGGCCGAACAGGTCGACCTCCCAGGCCATGTCCAGGCCCAGGTCATAGCGCTCGATGTTCACCCGGTGATCGGTTTGCCCAGGCACTTGGGCGCGGCCCACCTCGCTGCTGGCCCGGCTGGTAATCACCGGCAGATCATCGTTGGCCACGTCGTCACGAATCGCCCGTGCGGCTTTCACTCTGGAAAACGCCACCCGCAGGTCGCGGTTGCCGGCCAGCGCTTCGCGAACCAGCTGATTGAGCGCCGGGTCGTCGAACTGTTGCCACCACAGGCTCTCGAAACGTGAACGGTCGTACTGCGCGTTGCCTTGGCTCTGCGCTTCGCTGAGGGCCGCTGGCGCAGGCTGCGGCGCCTTGTAATCAGGGCCAACCACACACCCGGCCAGGGCAAGTGTCAACAGCGCCGGGGCGAAACGGAACAAAGCGGTCATGGCTGCGCCTCCAGGCGAGCAGGGGAGTTGGCCGATACGCGCGCAGCCTGGCGCCGCTCTACGAATCGGCGAATCAGGAAGAAGAACACTGGCGTGAGCAGCAGGCCGAAGAACGTCACCCCAAGCATGCCGGAGAACACCGCAACACCCATCGCATGGCGCATTTCAGCGCCAGCGCCGGTGGACAGCACCAGGGGGACCACGCCCATGATGAAGGCAAACGAGGTCATCAGGATCGGCCGCAAGCGCAACCGGCAGGCCTCCAGAACCGCAGCCAGCGGGTCCAGCCCTTCGAGCTGTTTATCCTTGGCGAACTCCACGATCAGGATCGCGTTCTTGCACGCCAGCCCCACCAATACGATCAAGCCGATCTGGGTGAAGATGTTGTTGTCGCTGCCCGCGATGATTACACCGGCAATGGCGGACAACAACGTCATGGGCACGATCAGGATCACCGCCAACGGCAGGCTCCAGCTTTCGTACTGAGCCGCCAGCACCAGGAAGGCCAATAACACGCACAGCGGGAACACGAACAGCGCAGTGTTGCCCGAGAGGATCTGCTGGTAGGTCAGCTCGGTCCATTCGTAGCTCATGCCATTGGGAAGCTCGGTACGCAGCAGTTTTTCCATGGCGGCCTGCGCCTGGCCAGAGCTGTAGCCCGGCGCGGCGGCACCGTTGATCTCCGCGGTGACGAACCCGTTGTAGTGCATCACGCGGTCTGGCCCGGCGGAATTTTCCACCTTGATCAATGTGGCCAGCGGGATCATCTCGCCGCGGTCATTGCGCACCTTCAACTGGCCGATCTGCTCGGCGTCCAGGCGGAAGCGTTGATCGGCCTGCACGTTTACCTGGTAGGTACGGCCAAAGCGATTGAAGTCGTTGGCATACAGCGAA
Organism: Pseudomonas sp. 3MAES_34.3B; assembly: GCF_058145875.1. Classification (NCBI taxonomy): domain Bacteria; kingdom Pseudomonadati; phylum Pseudomonadota; class Gammaproteobacteria; order Pseudomonadales; family Pseudomonadaceae; genus Pseudomonas; species Pseudomonas sp. 3MAES_34.3B. The sequence continues at coordinate 2,397,858 of NZ_CM176960.1, forward strand.
CCCAGGTACACCTGCAGCGTGTCGAAGATGTCACTGATGGCCACGCCGTGGGTCTTGGCCTTGTCGCGGTCGATGTTGGCGTCTACCTGCGGTACGTTCACGGTGTAGCTAGTGAATAGCGCGGCCAACTCCGGCACGTTGTGGCTCTTGGCGATGATGTTCTGGGTTTCCTTGAACAGCTCGTCATAGCCCAGGTTGCCCCGGTCTTCCACTTGCACCCGGAAACCGCCGATCGTGCCCAGCCCCTGTACGGGCGGCGGTGGGAAGATCGCCATGTAGGCCTCCTCGATGCCGGCGAACTTGCCGTTAAGGGCACCGGCGATGGCACTGGCGGATTCGCTGGGGTCCTTGCGCTCGTCGAAGTCCTTGAGAGCAACGAACACAACGCCGCTGTTGGGGCTGTTGGTGAAGCCGTTGATGGACAGGCCCGGGAAGGCGATCGCGTTGGCCACGCCCGGTTGCTCCATCGCCATGGTAGACATGCGCTTGATCACAGCTTCGGTGCGGTCCAGGCTCGCCGCATCCGGCAGCTGGGCGAAAGCCACCAGGTATTGCTTGTCCTGCTGGGGCACGAAGCCGGTGGGCGTATTGGCGAAGCCGAACCAGGTGAGCACGATGAAGCCTGCGTACACCAGCAAGGCGATGCCGCTGCCACGTATCACTCGGCGCACCGTGCCGACGTAGCCATGGCTGGCCTTCTCGAACAGGCGGTTGAACGGGCGGAACAGCCAGGCACCGAATAGCTTGTCCAGTATCCGCGAGAACCGGTCTTTCGGCGCGTCGTGACCTTTGAGCAACACCGCGGCCAAGGCCGGCGAGAGGGTCAGCGAGTTGAAGGCCGAAATCACCGTAGAGATCGCGATAGTAAGTGCGAACTGCTTGTAGAACTGCCCCGTGAGCCCCGAGATGAACGCGGCCGGCACGAACACCGCGCACAGCACCAGCGCCGTGGCGATGATCGGACCCGTCACTTCCGTCATGGCGCGATGGGTTGCGGCCATCGGGTCCAGGCCCAGTTCAATGTTTCGCTCCACGTTCTCCACCACCACGATGGCGTCGTCCACCACGATCCCGATGGCCAACACCAGGCCGAACAGGGATAGCGCGTTGAGTGAGAAGCCGAACATGTGCATCACGGCGAAGGTACCGATCAGCGACACCGGCACGGCGGCGAGGGGAATGATCGATGCGCGCCAGGTTTGCAGGAACAGCACCACCACCAGCACCACCAGGATCAACGCCTCGAACAACGTGTGCACAACGGCTTCGATCGAACCCCGCACGAAGATGGTGGGGTCATACACGATGCTGTAGTCCATGCCTTCCGGGAAGCTTTGCTTAAGCTCCTCCATCCGGTTGCGCACCTGGTTGGAAATGTCGATGGCGTTCGAGCCAGGGCGCTGGAAGATCGGGATTGCCACTGCAGGCTGATTGTTGAGCAGCGAGCGAAGGGCGTATTGGCTGGACCCCAGCTCCACCCGGGCGATGTCTTTCAGGCGGGTGATCTGGCCGTCGGCGCCAGCGCGGATGATGATGTTCTGGAATTCTTCCTCGCTGACCAGCCGGCCCTGGGTGTTGATCGACAGCTGGAAACTGCTGGCATTGGGGGCGGGCGGTGCGCCGAGCTGGCCGGCCGCGACCTGGCGATTCTGCTCGCGGATGGCATTCACCACGTCAGTGGCGGTGAGGTTGCGCGAGGCGGTTTTGTTCGGGTCCAGCCATACACGCAGCGAGTAATCGCCCATGCCGAACAACTGTACGTCGCCGACACCGTTGAGGCGAGCGAGCTCGTCCTTGATGTTCAGCACCGCGTAGTTGGACAGGTACAGCATGTCGTAGCGCTGATCGGGCGAGGTAAGGTGCACCACCATGGTGAGGTCGGGCGACGCCTTGTCCACCGTGATGCCGATACGGGTCACCTCTTCAGGCAGCTTGGGCTCGGTACGGGTCACGCGGTTTTGCACCTGCACCTGGGCGGTGTCCAGGTCGGTGCCCAGGGCGAACGTGATAGTGAGCGTGAGCTTGCCGTCGGCGGTGGCCTGGGAGCTCATGTAGAGCATGTTCTCCACGCCAGTGATGGCCTGTTCCAAGGGTGAAGCAACGGTTTCGCCGATCACCTTGGGGTTGGCACCTGGGAAGTTGGCCCGTACCACCACGGTAGGCGGCACCACCTCGGGGTATTCGCTGATGGGAAGCTGGAACAGCGAGATCGCCCCGCCGATCAGAATCAGCAACGAGAGCACGGCCGCGAAGATCGGCCGCTTGATGAAGAAATCGGAAAACGTCATGGCGCTGATCCTTTAGCCGCGTGGGCTGGCGGTGCTTGCCAGTTTCTGTTGGGGAGCGTTCGCGGGCCGGTTGTTCGCTTCCAGTGCCTGGCGCTGGCTGGCGAGCGCGGCGAGCGTTTCACTGCTGGCCATAGGCACGGTTTGCGGGTCGACCGTGGAGCCCGGGCGCACGCGCTGCAGGCCATTGACTACAATACGGTCGCCCTTGGCCAGGCCGCCGCGCACGATGCGCAAGCCTTCGAGTTTCGGCCCAAGGTCAACTGAGCGATAAGTCGCCTTGTTGTCCTTGTCCATTACCAGCACAAACTTCTTGCCCAGGTCGGTGCCTACGGCTTCGTCCTTGATCAGCACCGCTTCATACACGCCGCTGCCTACCAGCTTGAGCCGCGCATACAGGCCTGGGGTGTATTGGCCGTCGCTGTTGTCGAACACCGCGCGGCCACGAATGGTGCCGGTTTGCGGGTTCACCTGGTTATCGAGGAAGTTCAGTTGGCCCAGGTGGCTGTTGCCATCCTCGTTGGACAGCCCCATGTACACCGGTGCCGCGCTGCTTACCCGGCCATCGCGGGTGAGTTGGGTGTATTTGAGGAAGGCGCGCTCGTCGGCGTCGAAGTAGGCATACACCTTGTCGGTGGACACTACGCTGGTGAGCAGGCTGCTGTCGGCGCTCACCAAGTTGCCGGCGGTGATCTCTGCCCGGCCCACGCGGCCGCTGATGGGCGCGGTGACGCGGGTGAAGCTCAGGTTCAGGCGGGCGAGGTCCAGCTGGGCCTGGATCGCGGCAACCCCCGCGCGGGCGGCGAGGGCGGCGCTGTTACGGCCGTCGGCCAGCTCTGCGGAAATGGCATTTGCGCTGCGCAGGCGTTCGCCGCGGCTGGCTTCGTTCTCGCTGTTGGCGGCATTGGCGCGGGCTTGTTGCAGCTGGGCTTCCAGGCGATGTACCTCAGCCTGGAACGGCCGCGGGTCGATCTGGAACAGCAGGTCGCCCTTTTTTACCAGGGCGCCTTCGGTAAACGCGACGGTATCGATCTGGCCCGACACGCGCGGGCGGATCTGTACGGTTTCCGGGGCTTCAAGGCGGCCAGTGTACTCGTCCCACTCATTCACGGGCTGATCCAGCACTTCAGCAACGCTGACCTTGGGGGCTTGTGGTGCTTGAGCGGTTTCAGGCGCTTTGCCGCACGCTGTGAGCACAGCGAGCGCGAGCACGGCCAACGGATAATGCAAGGGTTTGAATGACTGTTCCATGAGAAGCCCGCCCATTATGTTTATCAGGATGGACGGATTCTGGCGACACGCGCGACCATCGACGAATCGAATGGTTCGAAGGTAACTATCATTGCCAGTGATTCGGGCTATTCAAAAAATTTCTGAGCCACACCCTTGTAGGACCCGGCGCAGCCGTAGAACCGTTCGCGGCCTTTACCGCCCTACGCGCCAGCTGTTTCCAACGCCCAATCCATGAACATCCGCACGGCAGGCAGCCGCTCGCGCCCTGGCAGGCAACTGAGCCGGTAGGTCGCCGCACGCAGGCGCAGATGGGGGAGGTACGGCTGCAGCAAACCCTTGCTCACGCTATCCGCTACCAGCACGTCGCTGGCTAGCACCAGGCCGTGCCCGGAGATGGCCGCCAGCAGCCCGTGCTGCTCATCTGCATAGGCGCGCCGCCCGGGCCGTGACAGCCAGTGCTGGTGCTGGGCCATGGCGCACCACTGGGGCCAGTCGGGCGTGCCGGGAACGCTGCTGGCCCATGGCATGTCGATCAGCACCGGGGCCTGGGCGACCGAGGGCGACCAACCGTGTGGGGTATACACCGCGAAGTGCTCTTCGAACAGCGTCACCTGATACAGCTCTGGCTCGGCATTGAAGGTCGCACGGATAGCCAAGTGTACCGAGGCATCCCGAGCCAGGTCCGTCAGCGCTTCGGCCGTCTCCACGCGTACGTTCAGGTGCGGGCAGCGCGCATAGAAATCGCCCAGGCGAGGGATCAGCCACAAGCTGGCAAAGGCCGGGGTGGTCGTGATCACCAAGGTATTGGTGGCTTCATCCGGCAACAGCGGTAGCACGGCGCTATTGAGGCCAACAAACGCCTGATGAAGGCCCGCGTGCAACCGCTTGCCCGCATCGCTCAGCCGTACCCCCTGGCCGGTGCGCTCGAACAGCAAGGTGCCCAACCACTGCTCCAGGGATTTGACCTGATGGGAAATGGCCGCCGGGGTGACCGACAGCTCTTCCCCGGCGGCGGCGAAGCTGCCGAGCCGGGCGGCGGATTCAAAACCGCGCAGGGCGGTGAGGGGAAGGTGGGCAAACACCGGGTTTAGCCTCATTAGGGGTGGGTCAAATCTACTTGCTTGCACCGCCGGGCTCAACCATCGAAGCTGCGCGCATGTTCACGGGAGTTTTGACATGCAAGGCGCGAAACGCAAAATCGTCCAGGCCGTGCTCTACGAAGCGGGAGCCCTGATATTCGTGGCACCTGCCCTGGCCCTGCTATTTGGCCAGGGGATGGGGCACTCCACCGTGCTCTCGGTAGTGATCAGCACCGTTGCGCTGGGCTGGAACATGCTGTTCAACCATCTGTTCGAAGCGTTCGAGCGCCGTCGGGGCTGGCATGCACGTACGCCCTTCAGGCGGCTGCTGCATGCGGTGGGCTTTGAAGGCGGCCTTACGGCCATTCTCACCCCGGTAATGGCTTACGGCCTTGGCGTGGACCTGATTACCGCTTTCCTCACCAACGTAGGGCTGTTTGCCTTCTTCTTCGTTTATGCCTACGGCTTTCAATGGGTGTTTGACAAGGCCTTCGGGCTGCCTCGGCAAACAATGTTCAACGCCAGTGCATGCCCCGGCGCGGATTGACCTGTGGGCTGGCACTGCGTAGGCTTGCCCCTCGAGGTGCTTCCAGGGGCAATGCCTGCTGAAGCTAAGATGGGAACGCGGTAACAAGCCGCGGCTGCCCCCGCAACTGTGAGCGGTAAAGCCTGGCCAATGCCACTGCCTTCGGGGCGGGAAGGCGCCAGGCCGCCATCGGGTGTATTGCCCGGGGCGCCGCAAGCCAGGAGACCTGCCTCGTGCCGATCCTTTTATTCAACCGGGCGGGGTGATCCGGTGCGAACCTGCCCAGGCGCCGCCTGCGGTGCCTTCGCGCCTGCCCGCCACAGTGCCAGGGCCACCCATGAAAACGCTCAGCAAGCTTCCCGTTACCATCGTTACCGGCTTCCTTGGGTCGGGTAAAACCACGCTGCTTCGTCACATTCTCGATAACGCCGAAGGCCGGCGCATTGCGGTGATCGTGAACGAGTTCGGCGAGCTGGGCATCGACGGCGACCTGCTCAAGCAGTGCAGCATCGGCTGCACCGAAGAAGAAGCCGCAGGGCGCGTGTTCGAGCTGGCCAACGGTTGCCTGTGCTGCACCGTCCAGGAGGAATTCTTCCCGGTGATGCGTGAATTGGTGCAGCGCCGCGGCACCCTGGACCACATCCTTATCGAAACCAGCGGCCTGGCCCTGCCCAAACCGCTGGTGCAGGCCTTCCAATGGCCAGATATTCGCAATGCGTGCACCGTTGACGCGGTGATCACCGTGGTGGATGCCCCTGCGGTGGCCGCCGGCACCTTCGCCGCCTTCCCTGAAGCCGTGGACGCGCAGCGCCGGCAGGACCCGAACCTGGACCACGAGTCCCCACTGCACGAGCTGTTCGAAGACCAACTGGCCAGTGCCGACCTGGTAATCCTGAACAAGGTCGATCTGATCGACGCGCAAGGCCTGGAACGCGTGCGTGCTGAAGTGAGCGAAGAGCTGCCGGCCGCGGTGAAAGTGGTCGAAGCCAGTGCCGGGCAGCTGCCGTTGGCAGTACTGCTGGGCTTGGGCGCCGAATCGGAAGCGCACATCGATGGCCGCCTTACCCATCACGATCAACACCATGATGGCGAAGAAGCGGACCACGACCATGACGCCTTCGATTCCATCTGGGTCGAGTTGCCGGAAGCGCCAGAAGCTGCATTGATGGCGGCGCTCGAAGGCGTGGTCCAGCGTCACGACGTACTCAGGGTGAAAGGCTTTGCCGCCATCCCCGGGAAACCCATGCGCTTGCTGGTACAGGGCGTAGGCAGCCGGTTCGACCGGCATTTCGACCGGCCGTGGGCTGCGGGCGAGGCCCGGGTAAGCCGGTTGGTATTGATTGGCCAGGCGCTGGACGGTGGCGTGCTGCGCGATGAACTGACCCAAGCGTTGCGCGGCTGACCGATGCACCTGCTACGCACCCAGCCCGGCGGTTTCGTTCCGGACGACAGCATCGCGGACCTGGGCCAGAGCCCGGCTGAACTGGTAATCCTGTGCAGCGGCGATTCCCACCTTGCCCTGTTGGCCGAAGCGGCGAACGGCCTGCCGGGGGACTACCCGAGCGTGCGCCTGGCCAACCCGATGCAGGTGCAGAACCACGCCTCGGTGGACCTGTATGTGGACCAGGTGCTGCGTCACGCTAAAGTGATCGTGCTGTCGCTGCATGGCGGCGTGAGCTATTGGCGCTACGGTGTCGAGCAGCTGACACGCCTGGCCGAGCGGGGCGTGCTGATCGTCGCGGTACCCGGGGACGACCGGCCAGACCCGGAGCTGGGTGCGCTGAGTTCCGTAACGGCGCAAGTGGCAGAGAACATCTGGCAATACCTGCGCCAAGGTGGCATGGGTAACGCCCACTCGCTGTACGCCTACATGGCTGCAGAGTTTTTCCCTCAGGCACTGGCGCAGCCCTTGCCCTGGCAACCGCCCGCGCCGTTGCCCCGGGTAAGCCTGTATCACCCGGCCTCCGGCACAACAGACCTGGCACACTGGCAAGCCTGCTGGCAGCCCGGTGCGCCGGTGGTGCCCTTGGTGTTCTACCGATCGCACCTGCAGGCCGCCAATACGGCGTTCATCGATACCTTCTGTGACGTGCTCATCACGGCTGGGTTGAACCCGATGCCGGTGGCGGTGGCCAGCCTGAAGGAAGCCGAATGCCTGGCGCAGCTTGAAGCCTGGATGGACGAAGCCCAGGCAGCGCTGGTGATCAATACCACTGGCTTCGCCCTGGCCAGCCCCGACGCCCCTCGGCAGCGCCCGTTGCGCCGCGACGTGCCGGTGATTCAGGCCATTTGTGCCCAGGATAACCAGCCCATGTGGGAGGGCAGTGCCCAAGGGCTGGGGCCGCGAGACCTGGCCATGCACGTGGCATTGCCCGAGCTGGATGGGCGCATCATCAGCCGGCCGGTCAGTTTCAAGGACCTGGCCTGGCGCAGCGAGCGCAGCCAGAGTGACGTGGTGTGCTACCGCGCGCACCCTGAGCGTATGGCCTTCGTGGCGCAACTGGCGGCTCGATGGATTGCCTTGGCCCGTACACCGCCGCAGGGCAAGCGCGTGGCCTTGATACTGGCCAATTACCCGACGCGGGACGGCCGCATCGGCAATGGCGTAGGCCTGGATACCCCTGCGGCCGCCCTGAACATTCTTCGCGCGATGCAGGGGCAGGGGTATGCCGTGAGCCAGCTGCCCGAAAGCGGCACCGCGCTGATTCACGCGCTGCTGGGCGGCGTGAGTAACGATCTGGAGCACCTGGACGCCCGCCCGTGCGCGCAAAGCCTTGAACTGGGCGCCTACACCGAAGCGTTCCTGAGCCTGCCTGAAACCTGCCGGCAGGCCGTGATCGACCGCTGGGGCGCACCCGACGCCGACCCGATGTACCGCAGCGGGCGGCTGATGATCGCCGGGCTTCGGTTCGGCGACACCTTCGTCGGCATTCAGCCTGCCCGCGGCTACCAGCTCGACGCCAGCGCGGTTTACCACGACCCGGACCTGGTGCCCCCGCACGGCTACCTGGCCTTCTACTTCTGGCTGCGGCGTACGTATGGCGCCCATGCCGTCATTCACGTGGGCAAGCACGGCAACCTGGAGTGGCTGCCTGGCAAGGGCGTAGGCCTGTCCGCCGGTTGCTGGCCAGACGCGCTGCTCGGCCCGCTGCCGAATATCTACCCGTTCATTGTCAATGACCCGGGCGAGGGTGCCCAGGCCAAGCGCCGTACCCAAGCGGTGATCATCGATCACCTGATGCCGCCCTTGACCCGCGCCGAGAGCTACGGGCCGCTGCGCGACCTGGAGCGGCTGGCGGACGAATACTATGACGCTCAGTTGCTGGACCGCCGTCGCGCGCTGGAGCTGCAAGGGGAAATACTGGCGCTGGTGCGTGCTACCCAGCTGGACCGCGAACTGAGCCTGAGCGATACCGCCTTGAGCGATGCCGATACCTGGTTGCCGCGCCTGGACACCTACCTGTGTGACCTGAAGGAATCGCAGATCCGCGACGGCCTGCACGTGTTCGGTGAGTCCCCCACGGGGGGGCTGCGCATCGATACCCTGTGCGCGCTGTTGCGTGTACCGCGCGGGGCAGGCAAGGGCGCGGAGGCCAGCCTGCCAAGGGCGCTGGCCAAGGCCCTGGGCCTGGGGTTCGATCCGCTCGACTGCGTGTTCGGCGACCCTTGGCAAGGCCCTCGCCCACGGCTACTGGCCGATGTGGATGCCGGCCCGTGGCGCACCCATGGCGATACCCGCGAGCGCCTTGAACTGCTTGGTGCTCAGTGGGTGGAAAACGCCTTGAATGGACGCTGGGAGTGCCCGGCAGGGGCAGAGTGGGAGGGCGTTGCAGCCATTGTCGAGGGGCTGCTTGGGCGGGTAGCGCCCGCGCTGGACGCCTGCGGCCCCGCGGAAATCGGCAACCTGCTGGCTGCGCTTGAAGGCCGCTTTGTCGAGCCCGGCCCCAGCGGCGCGCCCAGCCGGGGGCGCCTGGATGTATTGCCCACCGGCCGTAACTTCTATAGCGTGGACGTACGCAACCTGCCTACCCCCACGGCCTGGCGGCTGGGTTTCGCCTCGGCCAACCTGGTGCTAGAGCGCCACTTGCAAGACCACGGCGACCACCTGCGTGCCCTCGGGCTTTCCGTCTGGGGCACCGCGACGATGCGCACCGGCGGTGATGACATTGCTCAGGCCATGGCCCTGCTCGGCGTACGCCCAGTGTGGGCCACCGGCAGCCAGCGGGTGGACGATTTCGAGATATTGCCGCTCAGCCTGCTGGATCGTCCCCGGGTGGACGTAACGCTGCGTGTGTCCGGGTTCTTCCGTGACGCCTTCGGCAACCTCATTCGATTGTTCGATGCTGCGGTCCAGGCGGTAGCGGCGCTGGACGAGCCGGAAGACATGAACCCCCTTGCCGCGCGGGTGCGCAACGAGCAGGCGCAGCTCATAGCCGGTGGTGTCGAGGCTGACGATGCCCGGCGCCAGGCCGGCTGGCGAATCTTCGGAGCCAAGCCAGGGGCCTACGGCGCCGGCGTACAAGGGGTGATCGAGTCCCGCCAGTGGACCGAACGGGACGATCTGGCCGAGGCGTACCTCAATCACTCCGGCTATGCCTACGGCGCCGCCGATGAGGGCGCGCCAGCGCGCGTGGAGCTGGCCCGCCGCCTGGGCCAGGTGGAGGCAGTGCTGCAAAACCAGGACAACACCGAGCACGACCTGCTCGACTCCAACGACTACTACCAATTCCAGGGCGGCATGCTGGCGGCAGTGCATCAACAAAGCGGTCGCGAAGCCGCCAGTTACCATGGCGATCACAGCCAGGCGGACGTGCCGCGCATTCGCACGCTCAAGGAAGCCCTGAACCGGGTAGTACGGGCGCGGGCAGCGAACCCCAAGTGGATCGAGGGCATGCGCCGCCACGGCTACAAGGGTGCCTTCGAGATGGCCGCTACCTTGGACAATCTGTTCGGCTTCGATGCGGCTACCGGCTTGATCGAAGACCACCAATATGCACTGCTGGCTGAAGCGTACGTGCTGGATGCGCAAAACCGCGACTTCCTTCGCGACCATAACCCCCATGCGTTGCGGGACATGGCCGAGCGCCTGCTGGAGGCTCAGCAGCGCGGCCTGTGGCAACAACCCGGCGACTACCGCCAGGCACTGGAAGATGTGCTGCTGGACAGCGAAGAAGAGGGCTGAGATGACGTTTCACTATCCCCTGAGCGCGGTCGTCGGCGCTGAGCCACTCAAGCTGGCGCTGTGCTTGGCGGCGATTGATCCGAAGATCGGCGGCGTGCTGATCGAAGGCCCGCGTGGCATGGCCAAGAGCACCCTGGCCCGCGGGCTGGCCGACCTGTTGGAGGGGGCGCCTTTTGTGACCTTGCCGCTGGGCGCCAGTGAGGACCGCGTTGCCGGCACACTGGACCTGGACGCTGCACTGGGGCAGGGGCAGGTCCGCTTTTCGCCCGGTGTGCTGGCGGCCGCCGACGGCGGTGTGCTGTACGTCGATGAAGTGAACCTGTTGCCGGACCCGCTGGTGGACCTGCTGCTGGATGTCGCCGCCAGCGGGATCAACCGCGTGGAGCGCGACGGCATTTCCCACCAGCATCCGTCGCGTTTCGTGTTGATCGGGACCATGAACCCGGAAGAGGGTGAACTCAGGCCCCAACTGCTGGACCGCTTTGGCTTGAACGTCGCACTGGAACAGCGGCCCGAGCCCGCCGAGCGCCAGGCCATCATCCGCCGGCGCCTGGCGTTCGACAACGACCCGGCCGGCTTCTGCGAACAATGGGCGAGCGAGCAGGCCAACCTTGGCCAACGCTGCGGCGAAGCCCGAGTGCGGTTGAATGACATACCGTTGGATGACGCAGCATTGTCCAGCATCAGCGAGGCCTGCCATGCCGCTGGCGTGGACGGCTTGCGCGCGGACCTGGTGTGGCTGCGCGCCGCCCGTGCCCACGCCGCCTGGCGCGGTGGGGCGCGTATCGAATATGTGGACATTGAGGCGGTGGCAGAGTTTGCCTTGCGTCACCGTCGGCAGAGCTCCGCGCCGCTGACCCCCCCGGCTAGTTCAAGCGCCGCTCAGCCTCAGCAGCCGCAACAGCCCCAGCAAGGGGCGGCGGGTGACTGGGGGCAGATGCCCGCGCAAGTGGTTGCCACAGGGCCACGCACTGGCCTGCCGGGGTGGCCAAAAAAGCATTGAGCCCCCCCTTGGCCCAGGCGGGGGCGAAGCGCACAAGCGTTGTGGGCAAAGCCAGCCACCGGAGCGGGCGCCGGGGCCATGGTGGGCGCATCGCCTGGGTGCCCACGCTCGCGAAGGGCCGCCCCGCAAGCCGAGCGGATGTGCAGTGGCAAGCCGGCCCGGCGCATGCGCCGCCGCTGTGGTTGATCGTGGTAGACACTTCGGCGTCCACCCGCCGTCACGGCGCGCTGTCCCGCGCCAAAGGGTTTTTACAGGCTTTGTTCGACCAGGCGTACCGCCAGCGGGCGCGGCTGGCCCTGATCACCGCCAGTGGCGCTGGCGCTCAATGGCAGCGCCATGGCCTTAAGGCCTCCCGCGCGCTGGGGCCCTGGCTTGATCAGCTCGGCGCCGGCGGCGGCACGCCGCTACCTGAAGCGCTGAGCGAAGCAAAAACCTGGCTGGCCCGGCAGCAGTACGTCGAGGCCGGGCGCGTTTATCGCTGCGTGGTGATCACCGACGGGCGTTTGAAGACAGTGCAGGGTATACAAAGTGTGGGCTGTGACACCTTACTGGTGGACATGGAGCTGGGCGGGGTGCGGCTGGGCAAGGGGCGTGAGCTGGCCCGGCTTCTGGAGGCGGAATACATGCATGTGGACGCGTTGCCGCCGGGTTGAGAAAAACGTTGGACTCTGTGGGAGTAGGCGAAAGCCTGCGAACATTCCCGGGCTGCGCCCAGTCCTACAGATAGCGTTCGCGGCCTATCTTCCCGCAGTGGCCGGTGCGCCCCGGGAGGGCTATCCAGCCCTTGGCCGGGTGATGGCAAAGCTCCATACCTTGCGCTTGCAGCGGGGGCAGCCCAGCCGTTGATGGCCTGCCAGCCGCTGCACGCCACCACAATGTTCGCAGGCATACAACCCACTCGCCTCGGGCGCTTCGGAGGGGGAGCGGAACTCCCGCGGCAGGATCGATAACCCAGGCCGCACTTCGTCCCGCTCATAGAAGTACACGCTGACGTCGCCGTTTACCTCCAGCAATGCCAGCCGAATCTGGCCCAGATGTTCAGCCCCATGCAAGCGCAGTTCCATAAGGAACTCGTCGTGGGTAACGTTGCCCTTGTCCAGGGTTTCGAGCTCGAACACGCCGTCACGAATAATAAGAATCGCGCGGCCCTCCAGCCATTCACCGAAGCGGCTGCTGCGCTCGATCACAAAGGTTGTAAAGCGGTACAACAGCGTCATTACCAGGAACACTGTGAGTACCGGCAGTATGGGGACGTCGTCGTAAAACGTGACGTCGCCGGCCGCGGAGCCGAGCGTGAGGATGACCACCAGTTCGAACAAGGAAAGCTGGCGCACGCCCCGCCGGCCGGCAATCTTCAGGAAGATAAAGACCACCGCATAGGCCAGCAGCGTGCGCCCGGCCACTTCCCACAGAAAGGCCAGCGACTGCTTGTCCAGCAGCACCCGCTGCCAGTCGATAGACATTACACGCCGTTTCGGCGATTACGGCCGGTCAAGGTAATCAGTGGGCAAAGGCCGGCATGCTCCAGGGTTGCAGGCTATAGCCATGACGGGACAGGCCGGCGCGCACTTCTTCGAGCGCGGTGGCGAGTTGCAGCGGGTCGGAGTACGCACTGGCCGACAATTGCGCGCGGCACAGGTTGTGACTGGTGTGGTCATCGATCACGGTAAGGCTGAGGGCGCCGTCACCGTCTTGCTGTGTCCAGGCTACACAGTGAAAGGGTTCGAAAGCGTTGCCGGCGATCAGTAGGGCTTCGTTCACACGCAGCGTTGCGTCCATGAGTTGTTTGCTCTCTCGAAGTGCACGTCAGGTTGCCATCGCCGCGTCTTTGGAGGCGGCAGTTGAAATACTGATGCCCTGACGCGACCAGCGAGTCACAAAGGCGGCCACATATTTTTTGAAGTATTGCGTCTTCATAAAGGTCGCCGTTTGCAGCCGTAAGACTTCGCCGGTGAGGGTGAATTCCAACCGACCGATCGCCGGTGGGCTGTCACGGACGGGCGGTACCCCCGAAAACACGAGCGATGGCGGCGTGAGCTTGCGCTTCCCGGGCTGCCCAATCGCCGGTTAGCACAACAAAAGGCTGCTCGTTGTTCCTAAGCCAATGCAGGCATGCCTCGAAAAAGGCGCGACGATCTGCCACATCCGGCTGGCAGCGCTGGCCGTCGGCTACCCACTCTACGCCCTCAGGAGAAAGCAGCAGGTGAAGGTCGTAACGCCGTTCCAGTAACGCCGTGTGGAGCCATGCCGGACAGCTTCCGAACAGCAGGTTGCTCCACAAAAGGTTGCTAAGCAGGTGGGTATCCAGCCAGAGCCATTCGGGCCGGGCCGCCCTAGCCGCGTCCTCCATGGCGAGTTGACCGCGGGCGATCGTGGGAATGTCGCTCAGCGAGGTATCCCTTTGGTGGGTGTCGATGAACTCACGCACGTATTCGGCGCAGCGTAGCCCCCCATAGCGCTGCTGCAGGCGCAAGGCCAGCGCGCTTTTGCCTACTGACTCCGGCCCGGTCAATACCACCACATTCATCTCGCCACGCTCGCCTTTCGCCTATGGAAAGTCGACATCCTAACCCGCGCCGCCCAAACCCTCACGCAGGTGTACTGGCGTTGGTGTCAAGCATCAGTCAGAATCGCCGGCGCAGGCGCTTCGCTGCAGGGAAATGCTTGAAAAAACTCAGGAACTTGCGCCTTTGTCACCAAAGTGTGTGCCTAATCATTCAAGCCGTCATAGAACGGCCGGATCTGGGGGAACTGTATGGACATGTGGACAGCCGCTTCGGCTATGGTGCTGGGAATTGTCGAGGGGCTTACCGAGTTCCTGCCGATTTCCAGCACCGGGCATCAGATCATCGTGGCAGATTTGCTCGACTTCGGCGGGGAGCGAGCGATGGCATTCAATATCATCATCCAGCTGGGGGCAATCCTTGCCGTGGTGTGGGCGTTTCGCGGCAAGATCATCAGCGTGGTCGCCGGTTTGGGCACACAGCCCGAAGCACGGCGCTTCACCGCAAACCTGCTGATCGCGTTCCTCCCGGCAGTGGCGCTCGGTGTGCTCTTCTCGGATCTGATCCACCACTACCTGTTCAACCCGGTAACCGTGGCCTGCGCGCTTATCGTAGGGGGGGTGGTGATGTTGTGGGCCGAAAAGCGAACCCATCAGGTGCGCATCGAGCACGTGGATGACATGCGCTGGACCGACGCCCTGAAGATCGGTTGCGCCCAGTGCCTGGCGATGATTCCCGGTACCTCGCGCTCCGGGTCCACGATCATTGGCGGGCTGTTGTTCGGAATGTCGCGTACAGCGGCCACCGAATTCTCATTCTTTCTCGCCATGCCGACGATGGTGGGGGCTGCGGTTTATTCCGGGTACAAGTACCGGGATCTGTTCCAGGCTTCGGACCTGCCGGTGTTCGCGCTCGGTTTTCTGGTGTCCTTCCTGTTTGCGATGATCGCCGTGCAAGGCCTGCTGAAATTCATCGCCCACCACAGTTATGCCGTGTTTGCCTGGTATCGGGTGGCGTTTGGGCTGCTCATTCTCCTGACCTGGCAATTCCATTGGGTTGATTGGTCTACGGCTCAAGGGTAAACGGCTGAACTCCGCCCTCAGCCGCTCAGTCGAAGTGGGGTGCGCCCGCGTTTGCCGACCGGCACAAAGCAGTTGGCGCAACTTGTGCTAGGTACTATCAGGTTCCCCGCACAACCGCATGGGGCAAGAAGGCTAGGGGCGCCGCCTGTAACGCGCCCTTGAGACGGTTCGAGGGCGTAGGGATGAAGCGTCTGTGTACAGCTTTGGGCCTGTTGGTGCTTCTGGGCCTGTTTTCGGTGCAGCTTGAGGCGGCCCCGCGGGCACACTGGGGTGTGGGCGTGCATCGCTTGACATTCTCGGACCCGCTGGATGGCAAGCCTATGCACGCCTATGCGTTCTATCCCTCCAGCATGATGGGGCATACCGCCCGGGTGGATGGCTATCAGCTGGACGCCGATGAAGACGCACCTATCGCGATGGGCCGTTTCCCGCTGCTGATGCTTTCCCACGGCAATACCGGAACGCCCTTGGCGCTACATGACCTGATCACCTCCATTGCAGGCAAGGGGTTCGTGGTGGTGGCCGTGCTCCATCCGGGTGACAACTACCTCGACCAGAGCCGCTTGGGCACACTCAGCAACTTGTATGGTCGGCCGTTGCAAATCTCTGCCGCGATTACTTCTGCGCTCGACGAGCCCATGCTATCGCCGTTCCTCAATGCCCAGCAGGTGGGTGTTATCGGCTATTCAGCCGGGGGCGAGACGGCGCTGATCCTTTCTGGGGCCCGGCCGGACCTGTCCCGCCTGAAGGCCTACTGCATCGAGCGGCCTCACGACACCGACGCGTGCAAAGGCCATGGCGAGCTGGTTGCCGACCGCAAGGACCTCACCGCCCAGGCAGACCCGCGCGTACATGCGCTATTGCTGATGGCGCCCTTGAGCCTGATGTTTGGTCGCCACGCGTTAGCGACTGTGCAGGTGCCTACGCTGATCTATGCCGGGGACAACGATCAACTGGTGGCGGTCGACAAGAACGCCGAAGCCCTGGCCCGTAAGCTTCCTGTGAAGGCGCGTTACCATCCGTTGGCCGGTGCCGGGCACTTCGTGTTCATGGCGCCCTGCACGGCGGAGCAGGAGCGGGAACTGCCCGCGCTGTGCAAGGACGCTCAGGGTGTGGACCGCGCGGGCATCCACCGTACGATGATCGACGAAGCCGGGCGTTTCTTCGCCCAGGCGCTGGGCCGGCCTACCCGTGCCGGCTGGCAGACCGCCGATCAATGACTCAGCGGCTGCTGCCTTCTCGCGACAGCCAGCCAATCAGTGCCAGCCCTACTACCGACAGGCCTGAGGCGCAGAGGAAGATGGCCGCGTAACCGGCAGTGGCCGCAAGCGCTCCCATCAGCGGCCCGGCAATGGCCAGAGCAATGTCGAAGAACACCGCGAACGCACCGAGGCCCGAGCCGCGGCTGCCGGGGGGTACCTGAGCAATGGCCAGCACGCCCAGTGCCGGGTATACCAGCGACAGGCCGAACCCTGCCAGGCTGGCCCCGATCAGGGCGAACACGGGCGAAGGCGCCAGCCACAGGAATACAAAACCGACCGTTTCGACGCTAAGGCAAGCGAATGCCACGGCGAACCCGCCGTAATGGTTGATCGCATTGATGAACAACAATCGGGCGAGGATGAAACAGGCCCCGAAGGCTGTCAGGCAGAACGCTGCGCCTGCCCAACCCTGCTCCAGGTAATACAGGGTAATGAAGGTGGTGAGGGTGCCGTAGCCGATCGAGGCCAGGCACAAGCCCAAGCCGTAGGGGGCCACGCGGCCGAACGCGGACCAGAACGGCAGGCGCTCGCCGCCGCGTATTACCGGTACCGAGGGGCGCTTGCGCAGCATGAACAACGCGAACGCGGCGAGGGCGAACAGGGCAATGCCCAGGGAGTGGAAGCCCAGGTCGCTGGTCATCACTACGCCCAATGGCGCCCCGACAGCAATCGCCCCGTAGGAGGCGATGCCGTTCCAGGAGATCACCTTGGCCGTATGCTCCGGCCCCACTTGCCCGATGCCCCATGCGCTGGTGCCAACGCCCACCATACCCTGGCCCACCCCCAGAAGCAGGCGCGCCACCAGCAACACGCTCAGGCTCAGGGTGTTCCATTCATGCAGCAACGTGGCCAGCAACGTGAGGGCACCGCTGCCGGCGATGGCGTACAGCCCATAGGTGATGGTGCGTTTGGTGCCCAGGCTATCGGCCAGCCGGCCAGCAAGCGGGCGGATCAGCAAGGTGGCGAAATACTGAGCGGCAATTACCACACCCGCAACCACGGCGTTCAGGCCCAGTACGTCGTGGACGTAGCCTGGCAGTACCGCGATCGGTAAGCCGATGCAGAAGAACGCGATGAAGGTGTAGAACACGATGGACAGGATTTGCAGCGTAACGGCGCTGGAGCGCGGGGGGAGGGTGCTCGAAGGTGTGGTCATCGGTGCGCTCGCGGGCAGTGGGGCTACACCTATGATCGCCATCGGGCGAGAAAATTAAAAGCTGGCTAATGATTTTCTCGCCCGGTGCGGGCCGGTTACACCACGCCCTGGCTGCGCAGGTACTCGTCGTAGGTGCCGCTGAAGTCCACTACGCCTTCAGGCGTGAGCTCGATGATGCGCGTGGCCAGCGAGGACACGAATTCGCGGTCATGGCTCACGAACAGCAAGGTGCCTGGGTAGTTTTCCAGCGCCAGGTTCAGCGCTTCGATGGATTCCATGTCCAGGTGGTTGGTGGGTTCGTCCATTACCAGCACGTTGGGCTTTTGCAGGATCAGCTTGCCGAACAGCATGCGGCCCTGTTCACCCCCGGAGATCACCTTCACCGACTTGTTGATCTCGTCGCTGGAGAACAGCATACGCCCGAGCGTGCCACGAACCAGCTGCTCGCCGCCTTGCGTCCACTGGCCCATCCACTCGAACAAGGTCGCGTCCTGCTCGAAGTCCGAGGCGTGGTCCTGGGCGTAGTAGCCCGGTTCGGCACTGTCGGTCCACTTCACGCTGCCCTTGTCTGCCTGCAGCTCACCCATCAGCAAGCGCAGCAGGGTGGTCTTGCCCGCGCCGTTGGGGCCGATGATCGCCACGCGCTCGCCGGCTTCGACCTGCAGGCTCAGGCGCTCGAACAGCCGCTTGCCGTCGAAGCCCTTGGTCAGGTTGTCCAGGGTGACGGCCTGGCGGTGCAACTTCTTGTTCTGCTCGAAGCGGATGAACGGGCTTACACGGCTGGAAGGCTTGACCTCGGCCAACTGGATCTTGTCGATCTGCTTGGCGCGCGAGGTAGCCTGCTTGGCCTTGGAGGCGTTGGCCGAGAAGCGGCTGACGAAGGTCTGCAGCTCGGCGATCTGGGCTTTCTTCTTGGCGTTGTCCGCCAACAGTTGCTCGCGCGACTGGGTGGCGGCGGTCATGTACTCATCATAGTTGCCCGGGAACAGGCGCAATTCGCCGTAGTCCAGGTCCGCCATGTGGGTGCAGACGCTGTTGAGGAAGTGACGGTCGTGGGAAATGATCACCATGGTGCTGTTACGCGCCGTGAGGATGGTTTCCAGCCAGCGGATGGTGTTGATGTCCAGGTGGTTGGTCGGTTCGTCGAGCAACAACACGTCCGGGTCCGAGAATAGGGACTGGGCCAGCAATACCCGTAGCTTCCAACCCGGGGCAACTTCGCTCATGGGGCCGAAATGCTGCTCCAGTGGAATGCCCAGGCCCAATAACAGTTCACCGGCGCGGGATTCAGCCGTGTAGCCGTCCATTTCCGCGAATTCGGTTTCCAGCTCGGCGACCGCCATGCCGTCGTCTTCGGTCATTTCAGGCAACGAATAGATGCGATCACGCTCGGCCTTGACCTTGTACAGCTGCTCATGGCCCATGATCACGGTGTCGATCACGGTGCAGGCCTCGTAGGCGAACTGGTCCTGACGCAGCTTGCCGAGCCGCACGTTGGGCTCCAGCATCACTTGGCCGCCGCTGGGCTCCAAGTCGCCGCCAAGGATTTTCATGAAAGTGGACTTGCCACAACCGTTCGCCCCGATGAGGCCGTAGCGGTTGCCGTTGTTGAATTTGACCGAGACGTTCTCGAACAGCGGCTTGGGGCCGAACTGCATCGTGATGTTGGCGGTGGAGATCAAGAGCCTTACCTATCAGTAACTTGCGATGTTGATTCTGCGCTTGGTACCAATCTGGTACCAATCAGGAGTTTTTCCAGCTCCGGCCAGTCCGTGGGCTTGATTCAACGTGCATAAGTCCAAGGGAGCATCTGCACGTTATGCCCGAGCTGTGGGGCGGTGAATGCGGGGGTTGAGACCAGACATTGCGCATATTGTGGCATAGGTATGCCGGCAGTCATACCGGTGCGGCGCGTGTTGGGGGCTAGTGGACGTCGGCCGTTACTGGTTGGGCCGGGCCTTACGTACTAACCTCACCTCACTATGCTGCGGAGCATCGGCCATGAGAACAAAAATAATTTATTTCCATAACGAATACCGCATCGAGACAAACCCCGAGTACCGGCAGGCGACGTTGCTGGAGCGGGTTTATGACCGGTATAGCGATGCCTACATTCCAGAGCCTGGCAAAGGCATCTCGATTCAGCAGGGAAGCAGGGTGTCGGGGTTCAGCGTGGAGAGCGTGCAGGTGCGGCTGGAGGCGGATTTCGACGTATTCCTCGTCCACCTTCGGGACCATTAGCCTGTTCGGGTTACTTGAGTCTATCGCACGGGGGCAGGTGCAAGCCTCGCCACGCTGGCCCGGCATACACGCCGGGCCAACAGGCAAGGTTGAGAGGAGTGTGGGCCAGGCGGTTTACAGCACTACGCTAGGCAACCAGAGCGAGATTGCTGGAATGTAGGTGACCGCCATCAGCACCAGGAACAGCGCCACATAGAAGGGCAGCAACGCCTTCACCGTGGCTTCGATGGTGACTTTGCCTACTGCCGCCCCCACGAAGAGCACCGCACCAACGGGTGGTGTGATCAAGCCGATCCCCAGGTTCACCAGCATGATCATGCCGAAGTGCACCGGGTCCACGCCGATGCCCACGATCACTGGCAGCAGGATCGGGGTAAGGATAAGGATCAGCGGCGCCATGTCCATCACCGTGCCCAGTAACAGCAGCATCACGTTGATGCACATCAGGATCACGTAGCGGTTATCGGACAGCGTCAGGAACGCGGTGGTGATCTTGGTGGGAATTTCCATCAGCGTCAGGATGTAACCGAAGCTGGCGGCAAAGCCGATCAGGATCATCACGATGGAAACGGTTCGCACGGCCCGGTGCATCAATTTGGGCAGGTCGCGCCACTTGTAGTCCCGGTAGATGAACATGGTGACGAAGAACGCCCACAGCACCGCGATCGCCGCGGACTCGGTGGCAGTGAACACGCCGGACAGGATCCCGCCCAGGATAATCACCATCGCCATCATGCCCCACAGGGCTTCAGCGGCAATTTTCAAGGCCTTGCGTAGCGGAATGACCTCGCCCTTGGGGTAGTTGCGTTTGCGGGCGAAGATCATGCACAGCACCATCATCACCGCACTGAGCAACAAGCCCGGGCCGATCCCTGCCATGAACAACGCGGCGATGGACACCGTGCCGCCGGCAGCGAGCGAGTAAAGCACCGAGTTGTGGCTGGGCGGGGTGAGCAGCGCTTGTACCGAGCCGCTGACGGTCACTGCGGTAGAAAAGTCCCGTGGGTAGCCGTTGCGTTCCATTTCCGGGATCAGTACCGAACCCACCGATGCAGTGTCTGCCACCGAGGAGCCGGAAATCGCACCGAAGAAGGTGGACGCCACTATGTTCACCAGCGACAAGCCACCGCGCACGAAGCCCACCAGCACACCGGCGAACGCCACCAGCCGGCGAGACATACCGCCTTCGGCCATGATGGCGCCGGCCAGCACGAAGAATGGGATTGCCAGCAGAGAGAACTTGTTCACGCCGCCAGCGACTTGAATCATTAATGCATCAAACGGGATCTCGATCCACCAAGCCCCTACCAAAGCCGCCAGGCCCAGGGCATAGGCAACCGGCATGCCCACCACGATTAGAAAGATAAAACTGCCCAGCAAGATAAACGCGTCCATTCAGGCAGCCTCTTCGCTTTCTTCGATCAGGTCGAAACGCACGGCCCGGCGGTGGCTTTGGTCACCAAGGAATAGCCGTTCCAGCACGAAAACCAGGGTGAGTACGCCGCCGATGGGGATCGGCAGGTAGGAAATGCCCACCCGCAGCCCGGGCATTTCCCCCAGAAATTGGTTCCAGGTGTTGAGGCACAGCTTCATGCCTTTCACTGCCATGAACACGCAGACCAGGGCCATCAGCAGCTGCACAAGTACCGCCGCCCCATGGCGCAGGGCAGGGGGCATGCGCTCGGTGGCCATGTTTACGGCCATGTGTGCACCGGCACGGTAGCTCGCGGCGGCGCCGAAGAACGTGAACACCACCATCAGTAAAATGGCAGTGGGCTCTGGCCAGCTCGATCCCGAGCCAAGCACATAGCGAGCGAAAATGCCCCACGGGATGATCAGTGCCATGGTGAGCATGGACAGCCCCGCGATGCCGATGCACAAGCGGTACAGCCCATCATTGATGTGTAAAACTGTGTTTTTCATACGCACACCCTCGGCCAGCGGGCGTGAAGCCCGCTGGCTCGGCATTAAATGGCCGCAGCCTTACTGAACAGCTTCGATGCGAGAAATGAGGTCCGCGTAGGGTGCGCCGTACTTGGCACGCACACTGGCGGTGGCGTCGTAGAAGGCTTTCTTCTGCTCTGGCGTCAGCGTGATGAACTCCACGCCGGCAGCCTTGAGCTTGGCTTCACTGTCCGCCGATTTCTTGTCCCACAACACGCGCTCTTCGGCCTGAGCCTCTTTGGCCAACTTCTTGACCAGCGCCTGCTGTTCGGGGCTGAGCTTGTTCCAGGTGACCTTGGAGATCACTACCGGCTCGGGCAAAATCAGGTGCTGGGTAAGGGTGTAGAACTTGGCGTTCTGGTAGTGGTTGTGTTCGAGCATGGTGGGCGGATTGTTTTCAGCCCCGTCTATCACGCCGGTTTGCAGCGCGCTGAAGATTTCGCCGGTGGCCATGGCGATGCCGTTACCGCCCATGGCATTGATGGTGTCGATAAACACCGGGTTGCCCTGAACGCGGATCTTCATGCCCTTGAGGTCGGCAATGTCACGCACGGGCTTCTTGGTATAGAGGTTGCGCGTACCGCCATCCATCCACGCCAGGGCCACCAGGTTGAATTCGGAGTTGGTGATCTTGTCGAGAATTTCCTGGCCGATGTCGCCGTCGATCACCTTGCGCATATGTGCATGGTCGCGGAACACGAAGGGAAGGTTGAATACGTTCACATCAGGGACCACCGGGCCGACGATGCCCAGGCTTACCCGAGTCATCTGGATGGCGTTGGCTTGCACCTGTTCAACCACTTCCTTCTCGGAGCCTAATACGCCGCCCGCGAACATCTTGAAGCTGATCTCGCCCTTGCTTTGCTCCTCGAGCTTCTTGCCCATCTCCTGTTCTGCGACAACCGGCGGGTACCCGGCTGGGTGCACTTCAGCGAACTTGATCTTGACCTCTGCCATGGCCGCGGTGGACATGCAGAAAACAAGAGGGAGTGCCGCCGTGAGCAGCTTGCGTTTGAAGTCCATGGATGTCTCCGATCGTTATTGTTTTTGTCAGCAGGGCGTGCAGCGACTTTACGACTCAGTTATCCGTTGTCGTACGTCTCGAAGATTATCGACATGCGTCAAAACATTTGTCAACGCGACTTAAGTCGGTCGAAAGCCGGAAGAGGGCTGCTAAGAGGGTATTCGTAGGCGGACATGTCCGCCACGAAACATTTAGTAAAGATTAGACCTGGGATGGAGGAGCGGCCGCCTGTCAGGAGACAATCAGCGTTGCTGACGTCGCTGAATAGCAGCAACTGCGGAGCGGATAAGGTCTGTGAGTTCGCCGATCTGCCAAGGCTTTTGCAAGAAACGTATATTGCCTTCACTTTCACCGGCCGAGCCGGTGGTGAGAATAACGGGCACATCCGGCCACTTTCTGCACACCTGTTTGGCGAATTCCCAACCATCCAGCGTGCCCGGCATGATGTAGTCCGTCACCACCATGGACACCTCATCGGGATGGGCCCGCATATAGGTGATAGCCTCGTCCGCACTTTCGAAGCTGACCACGGCCAGCCCGAGTTGCTCTACCACCTCTTCGGCAATCCAGCGCAGTAGCTCGTCGTCTTCTGCAATCAGTACCTTCATTCGGGCAGGCTCTGCAGCTAATGGCACTTGCGTCACAGCTTCAAATTCCCTCATGGCTATAAGCATCCCCTGGCCCGACAGCCTTGGCACGTGTGCTCGGCCAATCCGGCACGCAAGCCTATGACCGCAAAAACCCTAAGGGTTCCACGCGCTTACGCAATTGTGTGTATCCATAATGTAAACATCGCGGCCCTATCCCTCGCTCAGGACGAGAGGTCGGCGCCCTGCGCGGGCTGCACCGCAACCGCTACAAAATGGCCCGCCTGCACCTCTTCGGCATACCGCTTGAGCCGCGCTTCGCCACGCTCGAACACTGTGATCATGCGCAGCAGCGCCTGAGCATCCGGCTGGTTGTGGCTATGCTCGAGCCGTTGCGCGATGCCCTTCAATTCTACCGCAGACCATTTCAAATCCGAGGCGATGTTTTCAAGTTCACGCTTGAGGTCCTGTTCGGTCTTGCCAAGGCTCATTTGCTGCGACGCCTCCATTGCGATTCTGGCCGGCCTTGATCATTTGCCAAGGCCTCCAAGGCATCATCCGCAAGGCTGAAGAAGCTGGCAAGTTCCGGCGACAATCGGAAGCGCAGCGGCGGGTTCAACCTTACGATGCTTTACGGGACTTGCGAGGAGTACGCGACTTCGACGCTTTGGCCGGCGCGGGTTTTTCCTCGGTGGCTTTCCCCGCCGCTTTCGGCGCCGTTTTGCCGCCCAGGCTACGCTTGAGCAACTCGGTAAGGTCGATCACGTCCGCCCCTTGCTTGCCGGTGTCCTGGGCGGTTTCCACTTCTTCGATCTTGCCCTCGTGGGCCTTGCGGTCCACCAGTTCCATGATTTTGGCCTCGAACTGATCGGTATAGTCGTCCGGGCTCCAGTCTCCGCTCATGTCTTCCACCAGCCGCTTGGCCATTTCCAGCTCGCCTTTCTTGAGTTCTGCCTTCTTTGCTTCGGCGCTCAATTCCAAGGTATCCAGGCTGCGCACTTCCGCCGGCCAACGAAGTTTTACCAATACCAAGGCATCGTCCAAAGGCATCAATGCGGACAAGTACTGGCGTGTGTGCAAAACCACCAGCGCGAGGGCCACCTTGTTGGTCTGCCGCAGGGTTTCCCGCAACAAGGCATACACCTTCTCACCGCGCTTGTCAGGGGCGAGGTAATAAGGCGTGTCAATATTTGGCAGGGGGATCTGTGAACTGTCCACAAACGAGAAAATTTCTATGGTCTGTGTCGACACCGGGTGCGCGGCGCGGATTTCGTCCTCACTGAGCACAACGTATCGGCCTTTCTCATATTGCACGCCCTTTACAATGTTCTCGCGGTCCATTTCCTCACCGCTGACCTTGTTGATGCGCTTATAGCCCACCGGGTCCATGCTGCGCTTATCAAGCCAGTCGAAGTCCACCCCTTTTGAGGCGGTAGCCGAAACCAGCGCAACGGGGATATGAACCAGGCCGAAACTCACGGCGCCTTTCCAGATAGCACGGGGCATGGGAAAAACCTGCTATTAAGCGGGGGAGATCCTTAAAGGACCGACGCGTATACGGCTAAGTTCAGTGCACACATCGGTGCACAACCGTGCAGTTTGCAGTTCAATGCGATACCTTTTCGGGCATTTCGCATGGTGGCTTTTTAGCTATTTCTCAAGACATCAACGTAACATATTGATAATGAACGCCAGACGGACGGCAGTACACGCGGCACAAAAGCTGCTCTTCCTTTAAAAGTTCTGAAACGCCGGATCATGATGAACCGGTCACCTGACGATGTGGCTTCAATCCGAAGCCTGCAGGCGAACGTTCGGGACGCTAACTGTGACGAGGGAGAGGCGCGATGCTGTCCACACTTGAACTACGCAATATCATTGAAAGCAGCTTTCTTCCCCAGCGGTGCCAATGCACCCAGGGGCCGGATCAGTCGCTCACCGTCAAGGTTTTCGAAAAGGGCTCTGACCGCCCGGATTTCATGGTCACCGGTATCAACACCCGCGAGCTGAACAGCAGCCGCGCGATCTCCAACCTGATCGCCGGCCTTCGACGTGATCTGTCCACGCGGCAGGGGATGAATCAGGTGGAGCAGCGCCGCCGAGCCAGCGCCAGCCTCTGATCCCGCAAGATTGGTCAAGAAGCCCGCACCGCCCCAGGCCGTGCGGGTTTTTTAATCCCGGTAGAACACCTGCACCAGGTGATAGCCGAAGCGGCTTTTGACCGGGCCGTGGATTACCTTGAGCGCTTTGCGAAAGATGATCTGGTCAATCGCGCCCACCATCTGACCGGGGCGGACCTCCCCGAGGTCACCGCCGCGTTTTCCGGAGGGGCAGGTGGAATGCTTGCGCGCCAGTACATCGAATGGCTCGCCCTTGGCCAGGCGTTGGCGCAGGGTTTCTGCCTCTTGGGCGGTGCGAACGAGAATGTGACGGGCCTGAGCTTTCATGGAAGGTGCTGAAATAACAGAATCGGGCGCGCATGGTACTGCCTGAACGCCAGCGCGCCCACCCCGCTAGTCGCCGATCATCTGGCGCACCTTGCTGGCAAGCATTTCCAGAGTGAACGGTTTGCTCACGATGTCCATGCCTTCCTCCAGGTACGTGTCGCGGTCTGCCGCCTTGTCGATATAACCGGTCATGAACAGTACCTTGAGCCCCGGGCGGCGCTTGCGGGCGATTTCGGCCAGCTGCCGGCCATTGATACCCGGCAGGCCTACGTCGGTCACCAAGAGGTCGATACGCAACGCAGAGTCGAGCAGGGGTACGGCGACTTCCGCATCGGCGGCCGGGTGGCCGCGGTAGCCCAGTTCATCCAGTACGTTAAGAATGAGCATGCGCACAGCGGGATCGTCCTCGACCACCAGCACGCTTTCACCCTCCTGTGCCAAGGGCGGGATGCATTCAGCCTCGAGCGTTGCCTGGGCGGCGTGTGGCTCCAGATAACGCGGCAAATACAGGCACACCTCAGTCCCCTGGCCCAGCTCGCTCACAAGGCTTACATGCCCGCCGCTTTGTTGGGCAAAGCCATAAATCATAGACAAACCCAGGCCGGTGCCTTGCCCTGTGGGTTTTGTAGTGAAAAACGGATCGAACGCCTTGGCCCGGGTGGAGGCTGACATCCCGCTGCCGGTGTCTTTCACGCACAAGGTCACATAATGCCCGGGCCGGACGGGCTCCATGGGCGGGTTTTCACGCGGGTCGGCAATCAGCTGGTTGCCGCTGGCGATAATCAGGCGCCCACCCTCGGGCATGGCATCGCGGGCATTGATTACCAGGTTGAGCAGCGCGCTTTCGAGCTGATTGGGGTCGGTATGCACCGGCCACGCCTCCGTTGCCAGCTCCAGGCGCAGTTCGATCTGTTCGCCGGTAGTGCGGGCCAGCAGGTCTTCCAGCGAAAGTACCAAGGCGTTGAGGTCGATGCGCTGGCGGTCCAGCGACTGCCGGCGGGAAAAAGCGAGCAGGCGGTGGGTGAGGGCGGCTGCCCGCTGCGCCGAGGACAACGCGGCGTCGGCGAACCGGCCGATTTCTGCACTGCGGCCTTTGGCGATGTAGCGATTCATCAAGTCCAGGCTCCCCATGATGCCGGTGAGCATGTTGTTGAAGTCGTGAGCGATGCCGCCGGTCAATTGCCCCACGGCTTCCATCTTCTGTGCATGGCGCAGTAGCTCCTCGGCGCGTTCACGTTCCTGCGCTTCGGCCAGAAGTCGGCGATTGGCATCGATCAGTGCCCGCGTGCGTTCGGCCACGCGTTGCTCGAGCGTTTCGTTGAGTTCGCGCAGCGCCTGTTCGGCCAGCTTGCGTTCGGTGATGTCGATGGACGCGCCAATGAAGCGGGCCGGGCGCCCGTGATCGTCACGGAAACACCGCCCGCGCGCGAACACCCAGCGCCAGCCACCATCGGCCTGAAGCAGGCGGTACTCCTCGGCGAACTCTCCGCTGCCGTGCATGCAGGCCTTTATCCGCCTCGCCACGAACACGCGGTCTTCGGGATGGACCGCCGCGAGATAATCGCCGATCGGGCGTTGGCCTTCCTGAACAGGCTCGACATTGTGCATATAGGCAAAATGCGCATCGGCGATAAACCGATCCTCGCGGATATACCAGTCCCAGGTACCCACCGCGTGGGTCGCATCCAGGGCCAGCCTCAGCCGCTCTTCAGAGGCTTGATGAGCCCGCCGTTGTTCGGCAAGGCGAGCGGCGAGCAAACCGTCACTGGCCCCGGTGGAGGCCTCGGCGAGCATGGTGAGCCAGATTCCGATCACCAGGCCGTTATCATCCCGCACCGGTGCAAGGTGGGCGCTGAAATGGGCCGATACGGATGCGTTGGGTGCGAGCTTGAGCCCCGAAACCACCGAGCGATCGCCCCCACCGGCTGCCTGCAGCGCCGCAGCAAGGGGGTAGTCGGGCTCCGGTAGCAGATCACGCAGGGCTTGGCCGGGGCGCAGGGCGGTCAGCCCCAGCGCCGAGACCAGGCCGGGGTTGGCGATCAATTGATGGTGTACGCCCCAAAGGACAGCGGTGGGCACTGGCAGATTCAGTGCGATGTCTACCGCCATGTGCAGCGCCGGTGGGCATTGCGACAGTTGCTCCAGGCGCGCTGCGCTGTGAGGTACCAGCGTGGTCGCCGGTTTGGTAACTGTCATCGGCTTACCTTTGCTTGCCATTCGATTTGCACCACAAGGCCTTTCCCAGCCAAGCTATGCGCCTTGGCGCTCATTGATTCCAACGTATTATTGGCGGACTGCATTCATGGATCTCCCGGCCCTGCTCAAACTGCTTGCCACCCAGGACGGTTCCGACCTGTACCTTTCCACCGGCGCGCCACCGTGCGCCAAGTTCAACGGGGTGCTGCGGCCCGTCGCTGCCGAAGCGCTGAAGCCCGGGGAAGTGGCCCAGATCGCGGCAAGCATCATGGATGCCGAGCAGCGAACGGACTTCGAGCGAGAGCTGGAAATGAACCTGGCGCTGTCGTTGCCCGGCGTGGGCCGCTTCAGGGTGAACATTTTCAAACAACGCAACGAGGTTTCCCTCGTAGCGCGCAACATCAAACTCGACATCCCACTGTTCGACGACCTCAAGCTGCCCCCCGTACTGCTGGATGTGATCCTGCGCAAGCATGGCCTGGTACTGTTCATTGGCGCGACGGGGTCGGGTAAATCCACGTCCCTCGCGGCCCTGATCGACCACCGCAACCGTACCAGCAGTGGCCACATCATTACTATCGAAGATCCCGTGGAGTATATCCACCGTCACAAGAAGTGCATCGTGAACCAGCGCGAGGTGGGCGTAGACACGCGCAGTTTCCGCGCTGCCTTGAAAAACACGCTGCGCCAGGCGCCCGATGTGATCCTGATCGGGGAAATCCGTGACCGCGAAACCATGGAGCACGCGCTGGCCTTCGCCGACACTGGCCACCTGGCGATATCCACCCTTCACGCCAACAACGCCAACCAGGCACTGGACCGGATCATCAACTTTTTCCCCGAAGAACGGCGGCCGCAATTGCTCCAGGACCTGGGCAACAACCTCCAGGCCTTCGTGTCGCAGCGGCTGGTGAAAACCGTGGATGGAAAGCGGCGTGCCGCCGTGGAGGTCATGCTGGGCACGCCGACCATTCGAGACCTGATCCACCGCAGCGAATTCGGCGAATTGAAGGGGATCATGGAAAAATCAGTCAACCTGGGCATGCGTACCTTTGACATGGCGCTGTTCGATCTGGTCGTTGAAGGGGCCATCAGCGAAGAAGAAGCCCTGAAGAACGCCGACTCGGCCAACAACTTGCGCCTGCGCCTCAAATTGCAGCGCGACAATCCGGCTGAGCGCAGTACCGCGCCGGCAGCCCCTATGGGTGCGGCGCGGCCGGGCAAACCGGATTGGGGCCTGGTAAGTGACGAGGACGGCCATCGCTGAGCGCGCGCGTCATACCATTCGCAGGCGCTGCTTGCGCGTGGGCGGCGGGAACGCAGCATCCAGCTCCGCGAGGTCCTGAGGGGTCAGGTGCAACCCGGCGGCCCGGGCGTTGAGGCGCACATGCACGGGGTCCACCGCTTTAGGGATCGCCAGTACATTGCCGCTGCGAATCACCCAGGCCAGGCACACTTCGGGCGGCGTTACCTTGTGCCGCACGGCAATCTGCTGCAGGGTCGGGTGTTCGAGAAAGCGCCCGCCCTGGGCGAGCGGGCAGTACGCCATGATCGGCGTACCGTGCTCGTTCGCCCAAGGCAACAGGTCGTATTCGATCCCGCGGGCTTCCGGGTTGTACAGCACCTGTTGCGTCGCACAGCTATCCAGCGGCGTGTCCTGGAGGTCCGGCAGGTCGAAGTTGGATAATCCCCACGCGCCGATCTTGCCAGCCTCACGCAGTTGCTCGAAGCCTTCGATGGTTTCCTCCAGCGGGTACTCGCCTGGCCAGTGCAGCAGGTAAAGGTCCAGCCGCTCCACGCCCAGGCGCTGCAGGCTACGTTCACAAGCGCCGATCACGCCATGACGGCTGGCGTTGTGCGGGTACACCTTGCTCACCAGGTATAGCGGCTCGGTATTGCCACGAAGGGCTTCGCCTACCACGCGCTCGGCTTCCCCCTCGCCGTACATTTCCGCGGTATCAATGACTTTCAAGCCCAGCTCAAGGCCCAGGCGCAAGGCTGCAATTTCTTCCTGCCGGCGGCTTGGGTCCTCGCCCATGCGCCAGGTGCCCTGGCCGATCGGAGGGAGGGCCTGGCCGGCCAGTGTTACAGCTCGCATAGTGATCTCCTTGCAGGGTCATGAGAGGCGGGGATCTGCCGGAACGGCCAGCGTGGCCAGCAGCACATCCCTCAATGCCTGGGCAGCGCTGGACAGTTGATGGTCCGCCAGCCGCATCAATCCGATTCGTCTTTCAATCCGAGGTTCCTCCAACGGCAGGCAATGGGCGCCCGACCCTTCCATCTGTTGGCGGCACAGCGCCGGCACGGCACTCACTCCCAGGCCCGAGGCTACCATCCTGCCTACGGTGCTCAGTTGATGGCTCTCCAATGCCACCGCCAGGCCACCGTGGCGCTCGCGCAGGTCGGCCTCGAGCAATAACCGCACCGCAGACGGCCGTTGAAGGGTAATGAAATCCGCTTCCAGCAGTTCGGCCCACGTCACACTGCTTAGCCGAGCCAAGGGGGAATCCCGGGGCACCACGGCGATGAAGCGGTCCGTGAACAGCGGCTGAAATACCAGAGACGGCAGCGACTCAGGCTCGAAACCGATACCCAGCTCCACGCGACGCTGGCGGACCATTTCCACCACTTGCTCGTTGACCACGTCATGGACGGCTACATTGACGTTAGGGTGCAGGTCCTTGAACCGACGCAGGGCCGTGGGTAGCAGGTTTCCGGCAAAGGAGGGCATGGCCGCGATGGAGACTTTTCCTCGCTGCAAGGTGAAGTGCTGGCGCATCAACTCTTCGGTGTTGTCCCAGTCGGCAAGCAGCCGCCGTGCCAGCGGTAGCAAGGTTTCACCCTCGGGCGTGAGGCGTACGCTGCGCGTGCTGCGAACGAGCAGGGGCCCGCCAAGCTTTTCTTCCAGCGCTTTGATAGTCAGGCTCAGGGCCGGTTGAGACAGGTGCAGCCGCTCGCTGGCCTGGGCGAAGCTGAGGGTTTGCGAGACGGTTACAAACGCACGGAGCTGCCGGGGATTCATTAAAATTCCATATCAATGGATCAGTAAATCAAACTTATCAAATCAGCCGGCGGGGCGGAAGATAGCTCGGCGCCAGCCTCTCGGCGAACAATAACTATAGGAAGGCAACCTCCATGGCCGGACTCGATAAACGGGTGTACAGCTACGAAGAGGCCCTCGCAGGGCTCACCGATAACATGACCGTACTGTCAGGCGGCTTTGGCCTGTGTGGCATTCCGGAAAACCTCATTGCCCAGATCAAGCGCATGGGCGTGCGCGGCCTCACGGTAGTGTCCAACAACTGCGGCGTCGATGGCTTTGGCCTGGGCGTGCTGCTTGAAGACCGCCAGATTCGCAAGATGATCGCGTCCTACGTGGGCGAGAACGCGCTGTTCGAGCGCCAATTGCTCGATGGCGAACTGGAAGTGGAGCTTACCCCTCAAGGCACCTTGGCTGAAAAGATGCGCGCTGGCGGGGCGGGCATCCCTGCGTTCTATACCGCAACCGGCTACGGCACCCCGGTGGCCGAAGGCAAGGAAGTGCGCGAATTCAATGGGCGGCCTTACATCCTCGAGCAAGCCATCACGGGCGATTTCGCCATCGTGAAGGGTTGGAAGGCGGACCATTTCGGCAACGTGGTTTACCGCCATACCGCTCAGAACTTCAACCCTCTTGCGGCCACCGCTGGCCGCATCACGGTGGTGGAAGTAGAAGAGATCGTGGAGCCTGGCATGTTGGAACCCAGCCAGATTCACACGCCGGGCATTTTCGTGGACCGAGTGATACAGGGCCAATTCGAAAAACGTATCGAAAAACGCACCCTGAAGGCGTGATCGCACCCTATACGAGGCTCTGGAACATGGCACTTACCCGTGAACAAATGGCGCAACGCGTCGCTCGCGAACTGCAGGATGGTTTTTATGTAAACCTGGGGATTGGCATCCCCACGTTGGTCGCCAACTACGTGCCCGAGGGCATGGACGTAATGCTGCAATCGGAAAACGGCCTGCTGGGGATGGGGGAGTTCCCCACGGAACAAACCGTGGACGCCGACATGATCAATGCCGGTAAACAAACCGTGACCGCGCGCACGGGTGCATCGATTTTCGATTCCGCCACATCTTTCGCGATGATTCGCGGCGGCCACGTGGACCTCACCGTCCTGGGTGCCTTCGAAGTGGACGTGGAGGGGAATATCGCGTCCTGGATGATCCCCGGCAAGCTGGTGAAGGGCATGGGTGGGGCCATGGATCTGGTGGCCGGGGCGGACAACATCATCGTGACCATGACCCATGCCTCGAAAGATGGCGAATCCAAGCTGCTGCCGCGTTGCAGCCTTCCACTGACCGGCGCGGGTTGTATCCGCAAGGTGCTTACCGACCTGGCGTGGCTTGAGATCGAAGACGGAGCGTTCGTTCTGCGCGAGCGCGCCCCGGGCGTGAGCGTGGAAGAGATCGTCGCCAAAACCGCTGGCAAACTGATTGTGCCCGCTGAAGTCCCTGAAATGGTGTTCTGAAGCGCTATCCTGTTGTCGTGAGCGCGTCGTTATCCAAGGGCTCCACGCCGCCCTTTGGTAGCGGCGCGTTCACGGTTTTACCTATAACGACAATAAAAGGTCCTGCCCATGCCTGCTTCGCTGGAAGACAGCCGTTTTGCCCGGTTCGCCCTTCGGTGCTCGCACTTCGCCGAGCGCTGGTTTCCCGATTCCTATGTGTTTGCCGCGTTGGCAGTGGTGGTGGTGGCCCTCGCTGCGCTGGCCATCGGAGGTACGCCAACAGCGACTGCCGCTGCGTTCGGTGACGGCTTCTGGAGCCTGATCCCCTTCACCATGCAAATGGCCTTCGTGGTGATCGGTGGCTACGTGGTTGCCAGTTCTCCCCCGGCCGCGCGGCTGATCGAGCGCCTGGCGCGCCTGCCTCGCAATGGCCGCTCGGCGGTGGCCTGGGTGGCGCTGATCTCCATGGTGGCCTCGTTGCTGAACTGGGGGCTGTCGCTGGTGTTCGGCGGCCTGCTGGTGCGTGCGCTGGCGCGCCGTGAGGACCTGCGCATGGATTACCGTGCCGCCGGGGCCGCTGCCTATCTGGGGCTGGGCGCGGTGTGGGCATTGGGGTTGTCATCGTCGGCGGCCCAGCTTCAGGCCAACCCGGCCAGCCTGCCACCGTCGATCCTGGCGATCACCGGGGTCATTCCCTTCACCCAGACGATTTTCATGTGGCAATCCGGGGTGATGTTGCTGGCGCTGGTCGTGGTGTCTCTGGTGGTGGCCTATGCTACGGCGCCTGGCCCGGCCACGGCAAAGGATGCCCGTGCGTGCGGTGTCGAGCCGGTATTCAGCCTGCCCAAGCTACCGAAGCGCGAGCGCCCGGGTGAATGGCTCGAATACAGCCCTGTACTCACGTTGATCCTCGTAGTGCTGGCCGGGGGATGGCTGGCGAAGGAGTTCGCCAGCAAGCCGGCGATCACGGCTATCTCCGGGCTGAACACCTACAACTTCCTGTTCATCATGCTGGGCGCGCTGTTGCACTGGCGGCCACGCAGCTTCCTTGATGCCGTGGCCAGGGCAGTACCGACCACCACGGGGGTGCTGATTCAGTTCCCGCTGTATGGCTCCATTGCCGCGATCATGACCACGGTAAAAGGCAGTGATGCGCAGACAGTCGCTCACCACATCTCGACGTTCTTCGTGCAGATCGCAACCCATGACACGTACGCATTGTTGATGGGGGTGTACTCGGCGGTGCTGGGCTTCTTCATCCCGTCCGGGGGCGGAAAGTGGATCATTGAGGCACCTTACGTGATGCAGGTTGCCAATGACTTGCAGTACCACCTGGGCTGGGCGGTGCAGATCTACAACGCCGCCGAGGCGCTGCCCAACCTGATCAACCCCTTCTATATGCTGCCGCTGCTTGGCGTGTTGGGGCTCAAGGCGCGGGAGCTGATCGGCTTTTCCTTCGTGCAACTGCTGGTGCATGCGCCGCTGGTGCTGCTACTGCTGTGGCTGCTTGGCGGAACCCTGGCCTATGCGCCACCCGTCATGCCCTGAAATGACACTGCCCTCGCAATGCGAGGGCAGTGGGGCAGGCCTGGGCCTATGTCACATAATCAGCAACGGTTTCAGCTAGCCACCATCGGTGTCGATGTCGGCATCCTTGGGCTTGTACAGTTTCTCTTCATCCTGCTCCGGCTCGAAATCCGGGCTGAAGGTGTTCCCTTCCGGCGTTGAGGGGTCATCGCTTTCAGGTTGGCCTGGAGTGCGCTCGTCAGGGTCGCGGGTGGTCATCATTACCTCCGCTTACTTATCGGTGCCAGTGCCTTCGGAGCCAGTACCGCCCATTCCCGTCTTGCCATTGGTGGGCTTGGTATCACTGCCCTGGGGCGTGGTTACATCAGTATTACTGCCTGGCTTGGGTGACGTCGCGGTGGAGCCGTCGGTGTTGCGGTTCGGCAGGCTGCCCGTGCCGGTACCGGTAGCGCCGCCTTTATTGGCGGGCAAAGTCCCCGGGGTGGTGGGGTCGGTAGTGCCAGTGCTGGAATCGGCCAGGGCGATAGCACTGCCAGCGCCCAGAGCGGCGGCCAGGAAAAGTGTGGTAAGGCGTTTGCTGATCATGTTCGTCTCCAGTATGAAAGACACATGACTTAAGGCGATCAACGGAGCGCAAGGTGCCAGCGAAGCGACGAATGGTCGGTGGCCGGGCGCGTAGAGGAGGGAAAAATCAGTTCGCAAGCTACGCCCTGTTGCCTGTGAGAGCCGTAGGCGTAGCTCGCGAATGGGGGTCAGACCACCATCGACAGCAGCATGATCAGGATGATGCCCACCACCGAAAGGATGGTTTCCATCATGCTCCAGGTCTTGAAGGTTTCTTCCACGGTCATGTTGAAGTACTGCTTCACCAGCCAGAAGCCGGCATCGTTCACGTGTGACAGGATCACCGAACCCGCGCCAGTGGCCAGTACCAGCAATTCGCGGTTCACGTCCGGGATCAGGGTCACCACAGGTGCAACAATGCCCGCGCCGGTGATGGTCGCAACGGTCGCCGAACCGGTAGCCACGCGGATCACCGCCGCCACCAGCCAAGCCAGCAGCAGCGGGTTGATCTGTGCATGCACCGCCATCTGGCCGATCACGTTACCTACACCGGTATC
This sequence comes from Pseudomonas sp. 3MAES_34.3B, assembly GCF_058145875.1. Classification (NCBI taxonomy): domain Bacteria; kingdom Pseudomonadati; phylum Pseudomonadota; class Gammaproteobacteria; order Pseudomonadales; family Pseudomonadaceae; genus Pseudomonas; species Pseudomonas sp. 3MAES_34.3B. The sequence goes on from NZ_CM176960.1 coordinate 2,432,753, forward strand.
CACCAGCATCTGCTTGAAGCCACCGCCGGCGCCCACGATGAGGATGATCGCGGCAGTGGGCGCCAGGCTTTGGTCAAGCAGCTTCATTACCTGCTGGCGAGAGAAGCCACGGGCAAAGCCAAAGGTGTAGAAGGCCAGCAGCAGCGCGGCGAGGAGGGCGGTGATCGGGTGGCCGATCAGGTCCATCCATACCCGCACCACATGGTCTGCGGGCAGCACCACGTCGGCGAAGGTCTTGAGCAGCATCAGAAATACCGGCAGCAGCACGGTGACCAGGGTCACGGTAAAGCTGGGCAGGTCCCGGGCGGAGGATTCCTTGGCGATCTGGTCCATCAACTCTTGCGAGGGGTTGCCTGGCACGTAGCGGGAGATGAAGGAGCCGAACAGCGGGCCGGCGATCATGGCGGTGGGCAAACCTACCAGCAGCCCGTAGAAAATGGTCTTGCCGATGTCAGCGCCAAACACGCCAATGGCCAGCAGTGGGCCCGGGTGCGGCGGCACCAGGCCATGCACTACCGACAGGCCCGCCAGCAGCGGAATACCCACCTTGACCAGCGACACGCCTGAACGGCGGGCGACGATGAACACCAGGGGAATCAACAGCACGAAGCCGATTTCGAAGAACAGCGGAATCCCGACCAGAAACGCCGAGAACATCATGGCCCAGTGCACGTAACGCACGCCGAACCAACGGATCAGGGTTTGCGCGATCTGGTCAGCGCCGCCCGAATCCGCCATCAGCTTACCCAGCATGGTGCCGAGCGCGAGCACGATACCGACGAAGCCAAGCACACCACCAAAGCCGTCCTGGAATGACTTCATCACCTTCGCAACCGGCATGCCGGAGGTAAGCCCAAGGAAGCCGGCGGCCAGGGTAAGCGCCACGAAGGGGTGAACCTTCAGTTTGGTGATCAGCAAAATCAGGCCGACGATGGTAACCAGCGCGTCGATCATCAAAAAGGTATCAAGGGGCAAACCAAACATGGTTCAAGGCCTCGTATTGTGATTATTAAGGGCACAGAAGGGGGCGCCAGCGGTATCGCAGCCGGCCTGGCTGTGATCGTCGGCACCGTTTTCCCGCAGCCAGCCATCGACGTGCTCTGCAAGCTCGGCAATCGGCTCGGCAGCGTTGACGGTCAGGGTGAAGGCTTCGCCGGTGGGCGATTCGAGTGTGGCGAACTGGCTGTCCACCAGGCTGGGCGGCATGAAGTGGCCCGGCCGGTGAGACACCCGGTAAGCCGCTTCCTCGCGGGTCAGTTCAAGGAACACGAAGCCCAGCTCCGGAACCGCCGCGCGCAGCGTATCGCGATAACGGCGCTTGAGCGCCGAGCAGGTCAGCACGGGGCGTTCGCCCTTGGCGACCCAGGCCGCCAGCTCTTCGCCGAGCCGTTCGAGCCAACCGGCGCGGTCGGCGTCATCCAGGGGAATGCCAGCGCTCATTTTTTCAATGTTGGCGGCGGGATGAAACGCGTCGCCTTCGATCAGCCGGCCGCCGCTGCGCTCGACGATAGCCGCGCCCACGCTACTCTTGCCGCAGCCGGACACGCCCATCACCACCAGCGCGCTGAGGGGAGAAACCATCTTTACCTCCAGCGGGGTAGCGCTGTCTCGGAAGAGGTCGACAACCGTTCCGCTGACGCCACACCCAGTTTTGTTGTTGGTATTGTCAAAGCGGTATGACAGCTTCGACCGCGGCAGGGGCACGATTGTGCGTTGCTCCCCGCCTGAGACAGCGCTACCTTAGCCAAATTCCTACAATTCGCAAGCGTAAATTCCTACACTGCGCCTCCTGACGTCGTTGCTACCCGGAACCCGCACCATGGCCCGCCCCGGCACCCGTACTACCGGTCGTCCTACGCTTACTGAAGTCGCTCGCTTATCTGGCGTCTCTCCCATCACTGCATCCCGGGCCCTGCGCGGGGTGAGCACTGTGGCGCCAGAGCTCGCCGAGCGGGTACGGCACGCGGCCGCCAGCCTGGGGTACATCGCCAACCCGGCTGCCCGCGCGCTGGCCTCGGCGCGAAGCCATTCGGTGGTGGTGCTGATCCCTTCGTTGTCCAATCACTTGTTCATCGACACCCTGGAAGCTATCCACGAGGTGCTGCGGCCCCGCGGCATGGAAGTCCTCATTGGTAACTATCATTACGACGAGCGCGAGGAAGAAAACCTCATTCGCAATTACCTCGCCTACCAGCCCGCAGGGATGCTGCTCACCGGTGTACAGCGCAGCGAGGCAAGCCAGCGGATGCTCGCTGCGGCAAATGTGCCGTGTGTGCACATGATGGAACTGAGCGGCGATGACAGCCTGGCCTGCGTGGGTTTTTCCCAGGAGCAGGCCGGCGCCGTGGCTGCGCGCCATTTGCTTGGCCGCGGGCGAACCCGCCTGGCATATGTGGCGGCGCAGCTGGACCCGCGGGTGATGCGCAGGGCCAATGGCTTCCGTAGCGCACTGACCGCTGCAGGGCTGCATGATGCGGCATTGGAATTGATGTCGCCGATGCCCTCATCGATCGAACTGGGGGGTGCGCTGTTCCGTCAGTTGCTCGAGCATCACCCGGAGGTGGACGGAGCCTTCTTCTGTAACGATGACCTGGCCCAGGGCGCCATCTACGAGGCCCAGCGGCTGGGCGTGAAAATTCCCGGGCAAGTGGCAATGGTGGGCTTCAACGACCTGCCAACCTCTGCGCACATGGTGCCGCGGCTGACCTCCATTCGTACGCCCCGGGCCGAGATCGGCCGCCAGGCTGCCAGGCTGCTGCTGGCCAGGCTGGACGGCCAGCCCCTGCAAACAGGCCCCCAGGACCTCGGTTTTGAGTTGATCGTCAGAGAAAGCTGATGACCGGTCACCGGAACCTCGGTGATTTCAGTGAACTCCGCTCCAGATCATTGCGTCCTCAATAGTGTAGGGCGATGTGTGCTTGCCGTGGGCAGCGTGCATCAACAGTCCACTTCCTTTGAGGAGCGACATGATGACCATACCAAACCAGTCACCGACGCCGAAGGGCGCGGACAGTACTCAAGACCACCTGCATAACCTGAGCGAGGAAGCCAGTTCTGCGGTGGGCGACCTGAAAGAGCAGGGTACCCAGAAGTACGAACAGTACCGTGACCTGGCCGCCGATCAGATCGAAGGGCTGGTGGAAGGCGCACAGTCTGCCGCCTCCGCGATGGAGGGGCATGACACGCTGGGGCTGTCGCAGGGGCTGGCGGATGTCGCGACCAGCCTGGGTGAGTTTGCCGAGCGCATGCGCAACAAGAGTGCCGAAGAGCTGCTGCAGGAAGGCGCCCGGGTAGCCCGGGAGAATCCGGTGCTGTTCCTGGCGGGCACCGTGGCCGTTGGCTTTGCGCTGTCACGTTTCCTGCGGGCATCGGCGCCAGCGAATACCGCTTCGGACAGCGACGATGGGCTGGGTGCATTGGCACCGACCCCAGCCGAAGCCTATGGCGCCTCGGACCCGTACGAAACATCGCAACCGGTGCAGAGCGCCGTTCCGCCGGCCCGCAGCACCGCCATCGACCCCCTGCCTGCAGCAGACCCGCTCGGAGAGGCCGCCACGTACCCAACCCTGGACAAGCCCGTGGACCCGCTCAATAAAGGAGGCCTGGTATGAACGTAGACACTCGCACGACGAACCAAACGGCCCAGCCCACGCAAATGCGCCGTGACGGTACCGTACATACCCCGGAAGGGGACGCCAGCGTAATCGGCTTGCTACGCCAGCTGACCCATGAAGTGCCAGCGCTGTTCACCAAGGAACTGGCACTGGCCAAGGCCGAGATGGAAAACAGCCTCGGCACCCTGAAGGCGGGCATTGCCGCCGTGGCAGGCGGGGCGATCGTGCTGCTCGCCGGCTTTATCGTACTGTTAATGGCGGCGGTGTACGGGCTTAGCACTGTGCTTGAGCCTTGGGCCGCAGCGCTGATCGTGGGCGGTATCGTAGTGGTGATCGGCTTTGTGATGATCCAGGCCGGCAAAAAGCAGTTCGAGCCTTCTCACTTCAAGCCCGACCGCACGCTCAATGCCTTGGACAAGGACCAGCAAACCCTGCGGAGTAAACTGCCATGACTTCTTCGATTACCGCGCAGTCGCACAAAAGCCCGGAAACGCTTGAGCATGAGATTGACCAGCAGCGGGCCAATATCAGCAGCATCGTCGACGCCCTTGAAAGCAAGCTGACCCCGGGCCAGTTGTTCGATCAGGCTTTGGCTTACACCAAGGGCAACGGTGGGGAGTTCTTCCAGAACCTGGGCACCACGGTGAAAAACAACCCTATCCCCACGGTGCTGGCAAGCCTGAGCCTGGCATGGTTGGCGATGAACCAGAACCGCCCGATTGCCCCCGCGCGGGTGCACACCGGCCCAAGCCTGATGGACCGCGCCAGCGCCGCCGCAAGCAAGGTAGGGCAGGCAGTGGACAGCGCCAAGGAACAGCTCCGCGGAGCGGCCGACACGGTGACGTCGCGTGCCTCGTCCGTGGCCGACAGCGTGACCGCGCGGACCTCCGCGGTGAAGGACAAGGCGGGCAACTGGCGTGACGGGGCGAGTGACCGCCTGGCCGACGGCAGCGAACGGCTCGGCCGTAATGCCCACGACCTCACTGCTCAGGCTCGTGAAACTGGCGCACAAGCGAAAGGGCAGTTCGAACATATGCTCCGCGAGCAGCCGCTGGTCCTGGCCGCTATCGGCCTGGCCCTCGGGGCTGCTGTGGGTGCGGCGCTGCCTTCGACGCGCCACGAAGATCGCCTGCTGGGCAAAACCAGCGACCGCTTGACCGACCAGGCCAAGGCCAAGGTTCGGGAGGTGAAAGAAACCGTCACCGCCCAAGCCAGTGCCGTGGTTGACGAAGCCCGGGGGCACGACTCGGCCGGCAGTACGGGGAACCCGCCGTACAAGCCCGGTGATACCGACTTGTCGCGCGGCCTGGGTACCCATCACTGAAAACGTTGCACTTTGGTTTCTAACGCCCGGTAGCCGAATTGGCACCGGGTTTTTTTTGGCCTCTGGTAATTATCGTCAAAATTCCGACGCGAGAGGGCTGCGTTCGGCGCATCGACCTTGCTTTCCGCCAATTTATATACCAGTCTGCCTGCGTGCGTTCCCGAGGCTGGGGCAAGGATGCGCATAAAAATGACAGCAAATGGCCGGTAGTGGCGGAATGAAATCGAACTGCTACGGTCTGAGACTCGGTTTTCATACTTGGTAACGCCTTAATGCGCCTGACACTCGATCCTCGCAATGACATCGACGCGGCTCTCCTGAAGTATCGGCGGGTTTTCTGGTCACTGGCGATCTTCAGCGGCGTGATCAACCTGCTGGTACTCGTCCCGTCCCTTTACATGATGCAGGTGTACGACCGGGTACTCACCAGCCGTAACGAAACCACGCTGCTGATGCTCACGATGATTGCGATCGGCCTGTTTCTGCTCAGCGGGGTGATCGAATGGCTGCGGGGGCAGGTGATGATCCGCATGAGTGCCGGCATCGATGCCAACCTCGCACAGCGCCTGTTCGACGCGGCTTTTACCCGCAGCCTGCGCAAAACCGACAGCAACCCGGCGCAGGTGTTCGGTGACCTTACCCAGGTGCGGCAGTTCATCACTGGCCAAGGCCTGCTGGCCATGCTCGATGCGCCATGGCTACCGGTATTCATGGTAATCGCGTTCCTGTTCCACCCCTGGTTCGGCGTACTTTCCCTGGTAGTGGCTCTTACCCTGGTGGTGCTTGCCTTGTGGGGCGAACTGGCAACAAGGCCCAGCCTCGCTCAGGCCAATGCTTTGTCAATGAAGGCCAACCTTTATGTAAACAGCAGCTTGCACAACGCCGAGGTGATCCAGGCCATGGGCATGTTGCCAGCCTTGCGCAAGCGTTGGAGCTGGCTGCAACAAGGAATGATTGCCTCGCAGGCCGTTGCCAGCGATCGCGGGGCGCGGATCAGCGCCATGACCCGTTTCGTACGGATCGCGGCGCAGTCCCTCTCGCTCGGGTTAGGGGCGTTGCTGGTACTGGAAGGGCAGATCTCCGGCGGCATGATGATCGCCATGTCCCTGTTGTTAGGGCGGGCGCTGGCACCGGTAGAAGTGGCCATTGGCTCCTGGAAACAATTCGTCGGCGCGCGCCAGAGCTATCGCAGGCTCAGTGACCTGCTGGCCGAGGAGCCCGTTGCCGTGCCCCCCATGGCGCTGCCCGCACCTACTGGCGCGCTGAAGGTAGAGCAGTTGCAAGTGGCCGCGCCGAACTCACAAGAGCCTATTATTCGAGGGCTTGATTTCGAGTTGGCCAAAGGAGAAATCCTGGCTGTTATCGGCCCGAGCGCATCGGGCAAATCGAGCCTGGCGCGGGCCCTCGTGGGTATCTGGCCACCGCTTGCAGGAGCCGTGCGCCTCGATGGCGCGCCGTTGGATCAATGGGCACCCGAGGAACTGGGCCCGCACCTGGGCTATCTGCCGCAGGACATCGAACTGTTCGATGGCAGCGTGGCCGAGAACATCGCCCGCTTTGGCGAACTGGACTCCGAGCCGATCATCCAGGCCGCGCGGCATGCCGGGATTCACGACATGATCCTGCGGTTCCCGCAGGGCTACGACACGGTGCTGGGCCCAGGTGGGCAGGGGCTGTCAGGCGGGCAGAAACAACGCATCGGGCTGGCGCGGGCCGTGTTCAAGCAACCGGCGCTGATCGTGCTCGATGAGCCCAATTCCAACCTTGATGAGGCTGGCGAGAAGGCGCTGGTGCATGCACTGCGCGCCCTGAAAAACGCCGGCAGCACCATCATCATGATCACCCACCGGCCCAGCGTGCTGGGCGTGGTCGACAAAATTCTGGTGCTTAACGAAGGGCGCCAGCAGCTGTTCGGCACCCGTGACCAGGTGCTCAAGGCGGTACTGCCGCCGGCCAGCGCACCCACACCGGTAAGAGAGGCACGTTCCGATGCGTGATGTCACTGCGCGGCGCCCCTTGGCGCCGGTTACTCCGATCAGCTCCGAAACCGCCAATGCCGATGCCGCCAGTACGGCGCGCAAGGGGCTGTGGTTTCTGCTGATCGCCTTGGGCGGGTTTTTCCTGTGGGCATTTCTGGCCCCCTTGGACCAGGGCATGGTGGGGCAGGGCAAGGTGGTAGTGGCCGGGGAGCGCAAGACGGTCCAGCCACTGGTGGGCGGTGTCGTCGAGAAAATCCTCGTCAACGAAGGCGACCTTGTAAGCCCGGGGCAGCTGCTGGTGCAGCTCAATACGGTCCAGGCGCGGTCCCAGCTTGAGGTCACCCTGGGCAAACTGCTTAACGCGCGGGCCACGGAAGCGCGCCTCACGGCTGAGCGGCTGCGCCAGGACACTATCGACTGGCCCCAGGACTTGCTGGAACATGCGGCCGACCCTCGGGCCAAGGCCGCCATGGCCCTGCAACAAAACCTGTTCCTTACCCGCAAGGCTGAGTTGGCCAGCCGCCAAGGGATCGTGGACCACGAGGTGACGTCCCTGGGCCAGCAGTTGCGGGCTTATCGTCAGGTGAAGGGCAACTACGATGCCCAGATGAGTTTCCAGCAGGAAGAGCTCAACGGGCTGCGCGACTTGGCCAAGGAAGGCTACGTGCCGCGGGCCAAGCTGTTCGAGGCCGAGCGCAACACCGCACAGCTGTCGGGCCAGATCGCCTCGGCCATCGGTGACATCGGCAAGACCGAACAGTCCATCAACGAGAGCAAGCTCAAGGCCATGCAACAGGAGCAGGAATTCCGCCGCGATGCGGAAAGTCAGCTCAGTGATGTGTCGGCTGAGGCCTCTGGCTACGCCGATCAGATCCGCGCCTTGCAGTTTGAAGTGGACAACGGCTCGCTGCGCGCGCCGGTGGCCGGTGAGGTGATGAACCTGACCGTGCACACCATCGGCGGTGTGGCCACGGCCGGGCAAGCATTGATGGAAGTGGTGCCGGTGGGCACGCCGCTGGCGATCACTGCGCGTTTCCCGCCAATGCTGGCCAACAAATTGCGGCCCGGGTTGCCGGTGCAGGTGCATTTCACGGCGTTGCAGCGCGTAGACACACCTACGGTAACGGGCACGGTCATGACCGTTTCCGCCGACCAATTGATCGACGAACAGACCCACCAGCCGTACTTCTCGGCGAAAGTGGAAATACCCGCCGACACGTTGCCAAAGCTACAAGCCAAAGGCTTGCCGGTTAAGCCGGGGATGATGGCGGACGTGACGGTAATCACTGGCGAGCGCACCTTGGTCAATTATCTGATGAAACCCTTGCGTGAGCGTTTGCTCGCAGCCTTCAAGGAAGAATGAATGAGGAACCGCTGGCTTCCGTTTACCCTTTTGTGCCTGGCCATGCAGGCCCATGCTCAAAGCCCTGAAACCGACCATTTGACCTTGATGCAGCTGTACGACGCCTCGCGGCTGAACGATCCCGTGATGCGTTCGGCGGACTTCTCGCACCGCGCGGCGCAAAACGAAGAAGCCATTGGCCTGGGTGGCCTGTTACCGCAATTGTCGCTGAGCTCACGCTACGGCAAGGGTGGCCGTACCGATGGTGGGACCGATGAAAGCTACGTAGACAGCGATGACTACCAATCCAACAGTATGTCGCTGATCGCCCAGCAGCCTATCTACGACAAGGGTCGTTGGGCGGCCTATCAGCAAGGCAAGGCCCGCGGCGAACTGGGTGAGGTGCAATACGATGTGGCTACCCAGGCGCTGTTCGATCGCGTAGCCAAAGCCTACTTTGCTGTGGCGAGGGTGGAAAACGAGCTCAAGTTGATCGCGCAACAAAAGGCGGCCATCGCCGGGCTGGTGAAGCAAAGCCAGCGGCTGCTCGACAAGGGCCAGGGCGCAATCACCGACGTGGACGAAGCGCAGGCGCGCTATGACCTCGTGGAAGCTCAGGAAGCCGAGAACCAGGCGCAGCGGATAGCCGCCTTGCGTACGCTATCGGGCCGCGGCAGCCTGCCGCTGCTGGAAATCACGCCTATGCGCGAGTTGCCGCCCGACAGCAACCCGCTGAGCGATACCCAGGACCTTGGATACTGGACAACCCTGGCCCGAGAGGCGAGCCCGGAGCTGGCGGCGCGAATGGCGCAAGTGAAAGTGGCCGAAACCCAAGCCGACTCGGAGAAGGCCGGGCACTACCCTACGCTGTCGCTGACCACGCAGTTGACCCGCCGGGACAACACGCAGTATCAGGACCTCTCGCCTCGCCAGGACAGTTACTACGTAGGCCTCGCGCTGGACATCCCGCTGTATCGCGGCGGTGCCACCAGCGCTTCGGTGCGGCGGGCAACCGAAGCATTGGCCGGGGCCCAGGCGGACGCTGACGCCCAACGGCAGCAGCTGAGCGAAGACGTGGAAACCGCGTACGCCGGGGTAGTCGCCGGGTTCGCCAAGTGCCGCGCCACCCAGCGCGCGGTGGAGTCCAACCAGCGGGCGCTGGTGTCCACCGAAAAGGGTTTCCAGGGCGGTGTGCGTTCTACCGTGGACATTCTTGACGCCCAGCAACGGTTGTTCGAGGCCCGTCGAGATCTGCTGAACGCCAAGCTGGACATGCTGCAGAGCTACGTCACGCTGCACGTCCATACCGGCCAGATGGACCGCGCCGTGCTGAGCCACGTGGAGGCCATGTTCTGATCAGGTCACCGCTTCCAGAAATACCGGCCAGTCGACGTTTCGGCCGCATAGCACCACCGCCAGCCGTTTGCCCTTCAGGCTGCGGGCGATCTTGAGGGCGCCCGCCAGGGACACGCCGGCGGCGCCTTCGATGATCCAGTGTTCATCCACCGCCACGGCGCGCATGGCCCAGCGGATTTCTTCTTCTGTCACCAGTACGCTGCGGTCCAGCAGCCGGCGGCAGAGATCGAAGGTAACGGCGCCGGGGTAGATGCCGCCGATATTGCTGCTGCAGATGCTGACCTCTTCCGGCACCGATACGATTTTTCCGGCCTCCAGAGACCGGTACATGGGGGCCGATTGCTCAGGCCAGCAACCGATGATCTGGGCGCCAGGGTTAAGCCGTGACAGGGCCGTACCCAGCCCGGAAACAAGGCCACCTCCACCTACCGAGGCGAACACCGCGTCGAGTTCCGGTAGCTGCTCGTTCAGCTCTACCCCGACGGTGCCTTGGCCCGCGATCACCGCAAGGTCATTGTAGGGTGATACGTAAGTCTTGCCCTGTTGCCGCGCCTGTTGCTCCGCCTCCAGCTCGGCGTCCAGAGATGTTCCGGGCACTGTTATCACGGTAGCGCCCAGCGCCCGCATGGCTTCCACCTTGTAAGGGGAAGTTTTGTTCGGCGTGTAAATCGTGACGTTCACGTCTGCCACCCGCCCTGCCAATGCCACGCCCCCGCCATGGTTGCCCGACGTCGCGGCAATCACCCCCTGGGCACGCTCCGCTGGCGAAAGCAGCCTGAGCTTGTTGAACGCGCCGCGGTACTTGAACGAGCCGGTATGCTGCTGATGCTCGCATTTGAGATACACCTCACAACCGGTGGCGGCGGATAAGCGCTCGCTGAATGTCAGCGGGGTAACGGCCACTGCCGGGCGCATGGCGGAATGTGCGCTGATGATGTCTCGGTACAGCTTGTCGAGCAGTGCGTCCGTGCTTTCGGTCGTCTCGGTCATTCTCGCTCCAGGGGAATAAACGCTCTTGGAAATAGTCAGCCTGCGCTGCGCCGGCCGCAACGCAGGGCCTTGGTAGAGGAGAGTGTAGTGGCCCTTCCGGGGTTCAGCCGCAAAGGGAGTGAACCCTGCGAGTGGGGGGCGCCTCGAATGAGCGTGAACCCTGAAGGAGAGCAGGAATGAACGATCCACGGCAGCAGCAACATCCCGGCCAGACGCCCGCCGATTACGACGAGTACGGCGATGAGCCCCAGCGGGACGAACCGGGCCATGAGGACACTGGAGACTCATCGCCTCCCAAGCCCGACGAAGCGCTGACAGACCCGGCTTGAGCCAGCGGGTTTCAGCCAGCTAGAAGGCGAACGACTCGCGGCGATCGGGTACCGGCAGCCGGATTTCGGCATTGCGCAGTGGGCTGCGGGGTGCCGCATCGGCTTGGGCTGGCGCCTCGGCCTCAACGGGTGGGACCGGGGTCGGCGCGCGGCGGCTGGCCTTGCGGGCGGAGTGCTTGGGTGGTGCCAGGGGCTTGACCGCCGCCAGGGCGCTCGCGCTATCGCCCATGGGCGTTGTGCGCCACGAAGTGCTCAGGCTCCTCGCCTGCGCGACCAGGTCGGCCACGCCGCCCGAGCGGATAATCCCTCCAGCCCCACTGGCCAGTACGTCTACCCCGCAGGCGCTATGGCTGGCGATTGTGCGGTTCTCGTCTATGGCGATGGTTTGCACGAAATTGGGATCGGCCACGGTGACTGTGAAGCGCTGCTGGGCCAGCGGCGCGCTCAGGATGGTCAGCGTAGCGGTGCGGCACGCGGAATAGAAATACAGGCTGCCCGTACGCTGCAGGTCCAGGTGGCGGGTTTCGATGGCGTCGGCTGGCACCGGGTCGAAGACGATATCGAATGCCAGCTGGCGGCCCGCACCTTCGACAATGCCGGACATGGGAACCCGCTCGGGGCGAGCGCTGGGCAACAACGCCTGGGTGTCGATGGTGAATGCAAGGCCGGTAAAGGCTGGGATGGTAGCGGGCAGGGTGAGAGGCGCTGTCAGGTTGTCGCTCGAGCTGTCGCGCTCGGCAGGGTGCAAGGCCAACGAGCTTACCAGGTTGCTGTTGCCGATCTTGGTGAGCTGCAACGCAATGCCTGCGGCACCAGGTACCTCTCGTATACCGAAATCGGTGCCATCGCCCACGGCTTCCGAAGGCACGGAGGTCACTTGTGCGCGCTCGCCCGCGCTGGCCTGTACAAGGAGCAGGCTACGTGCAAGGGTAAATTTGGTCAGCCCGGCATAGTCGCCCTGCGGAGCGCTCCCGCCGTCCGAAAACGCAGTGTATTGCAGGGGCGGCCCCTGCACGCATCCGCTCAGCAATGGATAGCCCATGACGAGCGCCAGCACAGACCTGGTTCTCATGATCGTTCACCTCTAATGCAATCCGATTGCGCCGCGACGCCTCCATGGCGCCGTTCGACTGTAGGAAACATATCCTCGCCGGTCGTCGCTGTCTAGTGACAAACACTGGAACTGGAAACGATTTCTACTGTCGTGTCCGAAAGTGACCGGCGAGTCCATTTTGCCATCATTGAGAATTTTGATAGTCCTGTCGGACAACCTTCTTAAGCCATTGGCCCTGATAGCGGGATCGAAAGCAAATAGCAGTGAAAAAATCCGCCAGCGGGTGCTGGTGCTGGCATAGCTTGTACGATAACGTAGCACTATCTGCCGCCGACCTGATGCGGCAGCCCGCATAATGATAAGAAGTGGGAGTGCCAAGCATGCATGCCAGCAAGAAAACGCATGTGCGTTATCTGATTCTGTTCCTGTTGTTCGTAGTGACCACGATCAACTACGCCGACCGGGCGACCATCTCGATTGCCGGTTCGAATATCCAGAAAGACCTCGGTATCGACCCGCTCACGCTGGGCTTCATCTTCTCCGCTTTCGGTTGGGCCTATGTGGCCGGGCAAATCCCGGGCGGCTGGCTGCTCGACCGTTTCGGCTCCAAGAAAGTGTATGCCGCCAGCATCTTTACCTGGTCCGTGTTCACTATTCTGCAGGGCTTCGTAGGCTTCATGCCCGTCGCTACCGCGGTCATGGCCTTGTTCACGTTGCGCTTTCTGGTGGGGTTTGCCGAGGCGCCATCATTCCCGGGCAATGCGCGCATCGTCGCCGCCTGGTTCCCCACCGCGGAACGCGGCACGGCGTCGGCCATCTTCAACTCCGCACAGTACTTCGCCACGGTATTGTTCGCGCCGCTGATGGGCTGGATCGTACATGCCTGGGGCTGGGAACACGTGTTTATCGTAATGGGTGGCCTGGGCGTGGTATTCGCCGGCATCTGGATGAAATTCCTGCACAACCCCGGCCAGCACCCGATGATCGGTGAGCAAGAGTATCGCCATATCGCGGACAACGGCGGGTTGGTCGACATGGATCAGGCCGGCCAGAAGCGCGCCGGGCCGCAGTGGGGCTATGTGCGCCAACTGTTGTCCAGCCGCATGATGCTAGGTATTTATCTGGGCCAGTACTGCATCAACGGCATTACCTATTTCTTCCTTACCTGGTTCCCGGTGTACCTGGTGCAGGAGCGGGGAATGACTATCCTGAAGGCAGGTTTCGTGGCCTCGCTGCCGGCCATCTGCGGCTTTATCGGTGGTGTGCTGGGCGGAGTGATCTCGGACTGGCTGCTGCGTCGAGGCCACTCGCTTACCTTCGCCCGCAAGCTCCCAATCGTATGCGGCTTGCTGCTCTCGACCACTATGGTGCTATGCAACTACGTAGAGCTCGATGCGCTGGTGGTCGGCTTCATGGCGCTGGCCTTCTTCGGCAAGGGCGTGGGCGCGCTGGGTTGGGCGGTAATGTCCGACACCTCGCCCCGGCAGATCGCCGGTATCAGCGGCGGCTTGTTCAATATGTTCGGTAATGTGGCCTCGATCACTACGCCCATCGTGATCGGCTACCTGATTTCCACCACCGGCTCGTTCAAGTGGGCACTGGTGTATGTCGGCGCCAACGCATTGGTGGCCGTATTCAGTTACCTGGTGATCGTAGGGCCTATCCGCCGCGTGCAGTTGCGCGACGCTGAAGGCCGACCATTGCTCGAATCACAACCCGTACAAGCCTGATGACATTACAAGGGGCCAACCCCATGCAGTTGATCGAACATTCCGATTCCCCGCGCTACGTGCGCTTGCACGAAGCCGACAACGTGGTAGTCGTGGTCAATGACCAGGGCGTTGCCGAGGGCAGCGTATTCCCGGACGGCCTGGTGACCGTCGAGGGCGTGCCGCAAAGCCATAAGGTGGCGCTGGTCGATATACCCGAAGGCGGCGAAGTACGCCGCTACGGGCAGATCATCGGCTACGCCCTGGAGCCGCTGCGCCGTGGCAGTTGGGTGAAGGAAACCCAACTGGCCATGCCGTCGGCGCCGCCACTGGACAGCCTGCCCATGTCCGATGCCGTGCCGGCCCCGTTGCCACCTCTGGATGGTTATACCTTCGAGGGTTATCGCAACGCGGACGGCACTGTCGGCACCCGTAACATCCTTGGCATCACCACCACCGTGCAGTGCGTGACGGGCGTGCTCGACCACGCCGTGAAGCGCATCCGCGAAGAACTGCTGCCGCGCTACCCCAACGTAGACGACGTGGTAGCGCTCACCCACAGCTATGGCTGCGGCGTGGCAATCAACGCCCGCGATGCTTACATTCCGATCCGTACGGTGCGCAACCTGGCGCGCAACCCCAACCTGGGCGGCGAAGCCTTGGTGATCAGCCTGGGCTGCGAGAAATTGCAGGCCGGGCAGGTGATGCATGAAAACGACCCGTCGGTAGACCTGAGCGAGCCCTGGCTGTATCGGTTGCAGGACGCCAGCCATGGCTTTGGCGAAATGATCGAGCAGATCATGGCGCTGGCCGAAACCCGCTTGCAGAAGCTCGACCTGCGACGCCGCGAAACGGTACCGGCCTCCGAGTTGATCCTAGGCATGCAGTGTGGTGGCAGCGATGCGTTTTCGGGCATTACCGCCAACCCTGCGCTGGGCTACGCCTCTGACCTGCTGATACGTGCGGGCGCCACCGTGATGTTCTCGGAAGTGACCGAGGTACGGGACGCGATCTACATGCTGACCTCGCGCGCCGAGACCCAGGACGTGGCGCAAGCACTGGTGCGTGAAATGGATTGGTACGACAACTACCTCGACCGCGGCGCGGCAGACCGCAGCGCCAACACTACGCCTGGCAACAAGAAGGGCGGGCTGTCGAACATTGTCGAAAAATCCCTGGGCTCTATCGTCAAATCCGGCAGCTCTGCCATCAATGGCGTGGTAGGGCCAGGCGAGCGCGTAACCGGCAAAGGCTTGATCTACTGTGCCACGCCGGCCAGTGACTTCGTGTGCGGCACCTTGCAATTGGCCGCGGGCATGAACCTGCATGTTTTCACCACTGGCCGCGGCACCCCCTACGGGCTGGCGATGGCACCGGTGGTGAAGGTGTCTACCCGCACCGAGCTGGCTCAGCGCTGGCCGGACCTGATCGACGTGGATGCAGGCCGTGTTGCCACTGGGCGCGCTACCATCGAGGAGCTGGGCTGGGAGCTGTTCCACTACTATCTGGATGTGGCCAGCGGGCGCAAGCAAACCTGGGCCGAGCGGCACAAGCTGCATAACGACATCGTGCTGTTCAACCCCGCGCCTATCACCTGATACGGCGCGAGCACGGTCGCTCGCGGGAACCTTCCCCGCGAGTGGCCGTCGCCTTGCTTTTGCCTTGGCGCATCGGCAAGGTACGGGTTTCGCCGTCGGGATCCACGTACCGCCATGACCGCCAGTTCTACCTTCGCCACCGCCTCGGTGGGCCGTGCACAGCGTATCTCAACGCGCGTCGCCTTCTTTATCGCCGGTTTCGTCATGGCCGCCTGGGCCCCCATGGTGCCGCTGGCCAAGGCCCGTGCCGGGCTGGATGACGGCACCCTCGGGCTGCTGTTGCTTGGCCTGGGAGGCGGATCGATTCTGGCCATGCCTTTTGCCGGTTACCTCACTGCACATCGCGGTTGCCGTTGGACCATCGTGCTGGCGGCGCTGCTGCTGTGCGCGCTGTTGCCGTTGCTGGCCATCGCGCCCTCCGCCCCTACGCTCGCCATTGCCCTGGTGCTGTTCGGTGCCACCATGGGAACCCTCGATTGCGCCATGAACATCCAGGCCGTGCTCGTGGAGAAGGCCAGTGATGAAGCCGTGATGTCCGGCTTTCACGGGATGTACAGCGTAGGTGGGATCGCCGGCGCGGCGGGCATGACGGCCTTGCTCAGCACCGGCCTGGGGCCTTTCCCGGCCACGCTGGTTGTGGTCGCGGTGGTGCTGGTGGGGCTGTGGTATGCGGCGGCCTCGCTACTGCCCGAGGGTACCGAGCGCGATGGCCCACTGTTCGCTGTGCCCCGCGGGATTGTGCTGTTTCTCGGCGCGCTGTGCTTCATCGTGTTTCTCACCGAAGGCGCGGTATTGGACTGGAGCGCGGTGTTCCTCGTGTCTGCGCGGCAAATGGAGCCGTCCCTTGCCGGCCTTGGGTATGCCGCCTTCGCCGCCACCATGACCATCGGCCGGCTGACCGGCGATGCCTGGGTCAACCGGCTCGGGGGCATGCGCGTGGTATTGCTGGGCGGTGCTTGCGCCGCCGCAGGGCTGGCGGTGGCGTTGCTGTTGCCCGGCTGGCCCGCAGCGCTGGCAGGTTTCGCGCTCGTGGGGGCAGGCTGCTCGAATATCGTGCCGGTGCTGTTTTCCGCTGTAGGTCGCCAGCGCCGTATGCCGCAAAGTGCGGCCATCCCGGCGATGGTCTCGCTGGGGTACGCTGGCATTCTGCTGGGCCCGGCGGCCATCGGCTTCATTGCTCACTGGGCTAACCTGTCCTGGGCGCTGGCCAGCCTGATCCTGTTGTTACTGTTCGTAAGCGCCAGCGCGCGCTACCTCAAGGCGTAACCCATCACACCTGCGGAGGATGACCCATGCACCTGGAAGGTTCCTGCCACTGCGGCGCCGTTCACTTCAGCCTCGACAGCCCGCACCCGTATCCCTATCAGCGCTGCTATTGCTCGATCTGCCGCAAGACGCAGGGTGGGGGCGGCTATGCGATCAACCTGGGTGGCGATGCCCGCAGCATGAAGGTGACTGGCGAGGATTCAATCAATGTGTATCACGCCCGCATGGCCGATGGCTCCCGGAGCACGGCAGAGCGGCATTTCTGCAAGCACTGCGGGTCCGGCTTGTGGTTGTTCAGCCCTGAGTGGCCTGAGCTGATCCACCCGTTTGCCAGCGCGATCGACACCGACCTGCCAATTCCACCGGAGCATACGCATTTGCTTCTGAACTCAAAGGCCAGTTGGGTAGAAGTGCAAGGCGGGCTCGAAGACAAGCGTTTCGAGGAGTACCCGGAGGAATCCATCGCGGACTGGCACCAGCGCCTCAAGCTTGAGCAGTGATCAGCCCAGGCTGCGCCATTGACGGGGGCTTACGCCATGCCAACGGCGGAAGGCGCGGGAAAATGCACTGGTTTCCGAGTACCCGAGCAGCCCCGCAAGCTGCGTGACAGAGGTAATGCCTTCACGCAGGTAACGCTGCGCCAACCGCTGGCGAACCTGTTCCACCACCTGCGTGAAGCAACAGCCGTGTTCGCGCAGGCGGCGCTGCAAGGCCGTGGGGCCCAGATTCACCGCCATTGCTACAGCCTCAAGGTTGGGCTCGCCGCTTCCAAGCTGGTCAACGATCACAGCTTCCACGCGGGCGGGCAGGTCATCTTCAGCGGGATCGCCGCTGAGCTGGCGGATTGCGTCTTTCACCAACATCAGAAGAATAGGATCGCTACCGGGCATTGCTCGCCCGGCGATGTCGGCTTTCGGAATCAACAGCCCGTTGCAAGGTTGATCGAAGCGCACCTGCGCACCAAATACCTGCCGATGCTGTTCGCCGCTGTCGAGCCGGCTGTGTTCGAACAGCACCTCGCGTGGGTGCCACTGATCGCCCAGCACATGGCGCACCAGATTCATGGCCATGCCCATGGTCAACTCGGCATCGTGGCGCCGTTCGCGAATGGAGGCATGGCGGATCTGGTAGTCGAAGCGATAACACTCACCGGCATCCACCAGCTGAATCAGGGTGTTGTGCTGGTGAAACGGGAACGCTTCGGCGAAGTTCACCAGGGCAGCCTCCAGGGTGGGTGAGCACAGCCCGACGTAGCCCAGCAGGCCCAATGCCTGAGGCTTGAACTGTTCACCGTAGCGCAGGCCAAAGTGCTCACATCCGGTTTGCCGCGCCGCTTCTTCCAACACCTGGCAGTAGTTGGGCAAGGCCAGGCTGAGGGTTGGGTGCGCGAGCTGCTCGGGATTGATGCCGGCGTGGCCAAACACTCGATCCAGGTCGCCGCCGTGATCGGTAATGAACGCATCAAGGCCACTGGCAGCGGCCGACAGCACGCCGTGGTGGTGCCGTGGGCCGGAGGAAGAGGGGGCAAGATAGGCGTGAGTACGCGTCACGGTCGGTTACCTGCAAGGGGTCTATCGTTTGAGCAAGCAAAAGCCATTCCCGGCTGAGCCGCAGTTACGTGCCTGTATTGGCGCCAGCCTGGTGCGGCCGACTGTTCAAGCGCCCGATGGCGGGGCGTCAGGAGGGATTTGACCGCAGGCGCTTCGTGTTCGACCTCTGCGGTCAAGTTTTGCCGGCAGCAGGTGGCTAAGCTCGGGAAAAGCCATTTGCGGCCAACACTGGAAGGTGACTGATGAGCGCGAACACACTCAAACCCACCCTGGGCACCTTGCACCTCTGGGGCATTGCCGTGGGGCTGGTGATTTCCGGCGAATACTTTGGCTGGAGCTACGGCTGGGGTACCGCGGGCACGCTGGGCTTTCTGGTGACCACGCTGCTGGTAGCCGTGATGTACACCTGCTTTATCTTCAGTTTCACCGAGCTCACCACCGCCATTCCCAACGCGGGTGGGCCGTTTGCCTACAGCCTTCGGGCGTTTGGTGTTACGGGCGGTACCATCGCGGGGCTGGCCACGCTGATCGAGTTTGTGTTCGCGCCTCCGGCCATTGCCATGGCCATCGGGGCCTACCTCAACGTTCAGTTCCCCGGGCTGGAACCCAAATGGGCTGCCGTTGGCGCCTACGTGGTGTTCATGACCCTCAATATCCTGGGGGTGAGCATCGCGGCCACCTTTGAACTGGTGGTGACGGTGCTGGCCGTCGCCGAACTGCTCGTATTCATGGGCGTGGTGGCGCCGGGCTTCAGCTTCGCCAACTTTGCCCTCGGCGGGTGGGCGGGCGAAAACACCTTCAGCACCGGCGCGCTTGCGGGCATTTTCGCCGCCATTCCCTTCGCGATCTGGTTCTTCCTCGCCATCGAAGGCGCGGCAATGGCGGCCGAGGAAGCCAAAGACCCCAAGCGCACCATTCCCAAGGCCTATATCGCAGGCATCCTGACCCTGGTGGTGCTGGCGATTGGCGTGATGGTATTTGCCGGCGGTGTAGGCGACTGGCGCGCCCTTAGCAACATCAACGACCCGCTGCCCCAGGCCATGAAAGCGGTGGTGGGCAACGACAGCAACTGGATGCACATGCTGGTGTGGATCGGCCTGTTCGGCCTGGTGGCCAGCTTCCACGGGATCATCCTGGGCTACTCCCGGCAATTCTTTGCGCTGGCCCGCGCCGGCTTCCTGCCCCCGTCGCTGGCCCGGCTGTCCCGCTTCCAGACGCCGCATCGCGCCATCCTTGCAGGCGGCGTGGTGGGGATCGCTGCAATCTTCAGTGATGGCCTGATCAACCTGCAGGGCATGAGCCTTACCGCGGCCATGATCACCATGTCGGTATTCGGGGCTATCGTGATGTACATCGTCAGCATGCTCAGCCTGTTCAAGCTGCGGCGCAGCGAGCCAGGCCTTGAGCGCAGCTTCCGCGCGCCAGGCTACCCGATCGTGCCCGGCATTGCGTTGGTGCTGGCGGTGGTATGCCTGATCGCCATGATCTGGTTCAACTTTCAGGTGGGCCTGGTGTTCCTCGCGCTGATGGTGCTGGGGGCGATCTTCTGCAAGCTGGTGCGCGATCGCACCCCGAACCTGACCGTCGCGGTCACCGAGGGCTGACACATGGGGCAGTACAGCCAGACCATCGGTAGCCTGAGCTGGCACTTCGAAGACCTGCGCACGTTGCTGGCCAAGGCTAGCCCGGCACGCTCCGGCGATGCCCTTGCTGGCATCGCGGCGGCCAGTGACGCGGAGCGCGCCGCGGCGCAGATGGCGCTGGCGGACGTGCCGCTGACGCGCTTTCTCGAAGAGGCGGTGATCCCGTACGAAACCGACGAGGTCACCCGGCTGATCATCGACGCCCACGATGTAGAAGCTTTTCTGCCGGTTCGCCACCTTACGGTAGGTGGCTTCCGGGACTGGCTGCTGAGCGAGGCGGCCAGCGGCCCGGTATTGTCTGCGCTGGCGCCTGGCCTTACACCGGAAATGGCGGCGGCGGTGTCCAAGCTGATGCGGGTGCAGGACCTTATCCTCGTGGCGCGCAAGCTGCGGGTTGTCACAGCCTTCCGCGGCACCCTGGGGTTGCCCGGGCGCATGTCTACCCGGCTGCAGCCCAATCACCCCACGGACGACCCCGCCGGTATTGCCGCCAGCCTGCTCGACGGGCTGCTGTACGGCAACGGCGATGCGATGTTCGGGATCAACCCGGCCAGCGATAGCCTGCCAGCGATCATCGAGCTGTTGAAGATGCTCGATGGTGTGATCCAGCGGTACGAAATTCCTACCCAAGCCTGTGTGCTCACCCATGTCACGTCCTCGATCGCCGCCATCGAGCGCGGTGCGCCGCTGGACCTGGTGTTCCAGTCCATCGCGGGGACCGAGGCCGCCAATGCCAGCTTCGGTGTTAGCTTGAATGTGCTTCAGGAAGGGTACGAAGCCGGGCTGAGCCTGAAGCGCGGCACCTTGGGGCAGAACCTGATGTATTTCGAAACCGGGCAGGGCAGCGCGCTGTCGGCCAACGCCCATCACGGCGTGGATCAGCAAACCTGCGAGGCACGGGCCTATGCGGTGGCGCGGCGGTTCAACCCGTTTCTGGTCAACACCGTAGTAGGGTTCATCGGCCCCGAGTACCTTTACAGTGGCAAGCAAATCATCCGCGCCGGCCTTGAGGACCACTTCTGCGGCAAGTTGCTGGGCGTACCCATGGGCTGCGACATCTGCTACACCAACCATGCCGAAGCCGACCAGGACGACATGGACACCCTGCTGACCCTGCTGGGCACCGCCGGGGTGAACTTCATCATGGGCATCCCCGGCTCGGACGACGTGATGCTCAACTACCAGACCACCTCGTTCCACGATGCGTTGTACGTGCGCCAGGTGCTGGGGCTGCGGCCCGCGCCGGAGTTCGAGGCCTGGCTGGCCCGCACCGGCATTCTTCAGCAGCAGGGCGGGCACGTGCGGCTGGGCGCCGACCTGCCTGCAGCGTTCGCCGGTGCGCTGGCCCACATTCGATAAGCGCTGTTGGATAAGGAAGTGGCATGAGTGACGAACCCCGTACCCCCGCCCAGGCCGACCCGTGGCAGGCCCTGCGTTCGCTGACCCCGGCAAGGATTGCCCTGGGGCGGGCCGGTACCAGCCTGCCCACGGCGGCACAGCTGGATTTTCAGTTCGCCCACGCACAGGCCCGGGATGCCGTGCATGTACCGCTGGACGTGGCTGCGCTCACAGCCGACCTGGCGGGCGAAGGGCTACAGGTGCTCACGGCCCATAGCGCGGCCAGTGACCGGCTCGTTTACTTGCAGCGCCCCGACCTCGGCCGCCAGCTGGATGCAAGCAGTGCGGCCAGCCTGGATACCCTGGCGGCCACGAGCGGGCAGGGTTTCGATCTGGCCGTGGTAATCGCCGATGGCCTGTCCTCGCTGGCCGTGCAGCGGCATGCTGCGCCGATGGTGGGCCGCATCGCCGCACTGGCAAAGGAAGAGGGCTGGCGCCTGGCACCGCTTGTAGTGGTAGAGCAGGGCCGTGTGGCGGTCGCTGATGAAGTGGCGCAACGGCTGGGCGCACGGATGGTGGTCAACCTGATAGGCGAGCGCCCTGGCCTGAGCTCGCCTGACAGCCTGGGGTTGTACTTCACCTTTGCCCCGCGGGTGGGGCTTACCGATGCGGCCCGCAACTGCATTTCGAATGTGCGGCCCCAAGGGCTGAGCTATGCGACCGCCGCCCACAAGCTGGCCTATTTGATGCGCGAAGCCTGCAAACGCCAGCTTTCGGGTGTGAGTCTCAAGGATGAAGCCGAGGTGCCGGTGATTGGCACCGACACGGGCCAGGGGCCGGGCAATTTTTTGCTGGCGCCGGGACGGCCGGACGGGCCATAGGAACCTGTGGAAGCAGCCAGTTTCAGCCTCGATACCGCGCCTCGATCACTTGCCACAACCGGGCATCGGTGAAGTCGTCGATTACAAGGTCCGCGCCAGCGGCGAGCAGGGCAGCTTCGCTTTGGCTGGTTGCCAGGCCCACCGTAAACAGGCCGGCGGCCTTGGCGGCGGTCAGGCCTGGGATCGAGTCTTCGAACGCCAGCGCTTGCTCGCTGCTGGCGCCGAGGCGCTCCAGCCCGGTGAGGTAGGGCAGCGGATCAGGTTTGGCGCGAGGCAGCTCTTCAGCGACCACCACACTGGCAAACGCCTGCTGCAAGCCAAGCGCGGCCAGCATGTGGTCGGCGTTGGCCCGTGGCGCGTTAGTCACCACGACGCGTCCCACTGCGTGTTCCTGGGCCCAGGCGAGCAGGTCCATCAGTCCGGCGATCGGCTCCAGCGTCTGGGAAAGTGCACGGAAACGGGCTTCCTTGCGGTCGGCGAACCCGCGGTGGGCTTCGATGCTGCGCTCCGGGAACAACAGCGCGCACAGTTCCGGGTTCGCACGGCCGCTGCACAGCACTTCGAACTCTTGCTCCGTGAAAGGGCGGGCATCTTCTTCCCAAAGCAGCTGCTGAATGGCTACCAGGTGAAGCTTGTCTGTGTCGGTCAGGGTTCCATCGAGATCGAACAGCAGGGCAGTGAGCATGTGCGCATCCAGGGCGAGAAAACCGCGAGGGTAGCAGGCTCTGCCCGGCAGGCTCAAACCGGCCAGGCGCTCGCCGCCCGGTGGCACCGGTCGGCGGGTGGCGGTTGAAGCCGAACGCGGCTGTATGTATAACCAGCGCCACGGCGACCTGGACACTGTGGCGTGACTCCCCTCGACAATCCCCTGTATTACCTACACAACTTCGAGCAGGCACTTGCCTGGCTGCGGCTGCGTTACGCAGACGTGTTCGATAGCGAAGAGCGGCACTTCGTGGATACCTTTCAAGGGTTGCCCCAGGCCGCGCGCTGCCTGCTGGTGCGGCTGATCATGCGCAAGGGCGAGCGGTTTCGCCGGGGCAAGCTGGTGTACGGCGAAATCGGCGATCCGCTAGCGGCAGCACAGCCATTGCTGGCTTTGGGTTGGCTGGCGGCAGAGGTACCCCTGGAGCTTGCGGACCTGTTTGCCTTGTTCGGCAAACCGGAATTGCGCCAGTGCTTCGCCGCGCATTCGCTGCCTTCGGCCGGGCGCAAGGACGAGTGGTTCGACGCGCTGACCCCGCTTCACGACCGAAAGGGGCCATTGCGTGAGTGGTGGCCCGCTTGTGAGGAAGAAGTGTGGGCTTTGGCCATCCGGCCACTGTGCGAGCGCTTGCGCATGCTGTTCTTCGGCAACTTGCGCCAGGATTGGTCCCAATTCGTATTGGTGGAGCTGGGCATCCAGCGCTTCGAACAGGTGGACTTTCCTTTGAGCTCCCGGGCCATCCGTCACCGTGACGATCTGCAGATCGCGCTGGGTTTGGCAGAGTGTGCCCAGGCGCTGGAGGAGGGCGTGGATACCCACGCGTTGCTGCAGGCCATGCAAGCGCTTGGCTCGGACAACCCCTGGCTGGCGAGCCGCCGGCAGAAGCTGCTGTTCCGCCTGGGCCAGCGCTGCGAGCGTGCCGCCGAATGGGGCCTGGCGGCGAGCCTGTACGAGCAGTGCGCCTGGCCAGGCGCCCGGCTGCGCAGGATGCGGGTACTGGAGCGCACCGGGCAATTCGTTGAGGCGCTGGCCCTTGCGAACCTTGCCAGCCAGGCGCCGGAAAGCCCCGCCGAAGTCCAAGGCTTGGAACGGCTACTGCCGCGGTTGCGCCGCGCGCTGGGTGAAGCGGTAAAAGTGCGACGGAGCGCGGCCACTGTCGAGCGGCTGGACCTGTGCCTGCCCCGCCATGCCAGCGTGGAGCGGGCGGTGTGCGAGGCCTTGTGGGGCGACGATGCGCCGGTGGCCTACGTGGAAAATACGCTGTTCAATGGCTTGTTTGGTTTGCTGTGCTGGCCGGCGTTGTTTGCGCCGGTGCCTGGAGCATTTTTCCACCCCTTCCAGGCCGGCCCGCTGGACCTCCACCAGCCCGACTTCGCCCAGCGCCGCGCAGCCTTGTTCGAGCGCTGCCTGGCGGAGCTGGACACCGGCGAGTACCGGATTACGGTGCTTGAGCGCTTCAAGGCCAAGTACGGCCTGGCCAACCCTTTCGTCCACTGGGGTGCCATGGACGAAGCATTGCTCGAAATGGCCCTGGCGTGTATTCCAGCCGCTCATTTGCGCGCGTGTTTCGAGCGCCTGCTGCAAGACCCGAAAGCCAATCGTACAGGCATGCCAGACCTGATCCAGTTTTACCCGGCCACCGCCAGCTACCGCATGGTCGAAGTCAAAGGGCCCGGCGATCGCCTGCAAGATAACCAGCTGCGCTGGATAGCCTTCTGCCACACCCATGGCCTGCCCGTGAGCGTGTGCCATGTGCGCTGGGAAGCCCATGCCCAAAGCCCTGAGCCGGCATGAGCCAGGCCGTCGCGGTGCGCGCCCTGTGCGAGTTCACCGCCCGCGAGGGCGACCTGGACCTGCGCTTTACCCCATCCCCCAGCGCGCTCGAAGGCATCGTCGGGCATCAGCGGGTCGGTGAGCGGCGCGGCCCTGAATACCGCAGCGAGGTGCCACTGGCCGGTAGTCATCAGGGCCTTCGAGTGCGTGGCCGGGCCGACGGGTTCGACCCTGTGCGTCAGTGCCTGGAAGAGATCAAGACCCACCGGGGCGATTTGTCCCGCCAGCCCGCCAACCACCGGGCGCTGCACTGGGCTCAGGCCAAGGTGTACGCCGCGTTGATGTGCGCCAGCGAAGGCCTGGCTTCGCTGAAGGTGGCCCTGGTGTACTGGCATGTGGACCTGGAGCGCGAAACGCGGTTTGAAGTGGAACTGACCGCAGAAGCGCTACAGGCGTTTTTCCAGCAGCAATGCGACGCCTACCTGGCTTGGGCCGCGAGGGAAGAAGCGCACGGCACTGCCCGCGACGCTGCGCTGGAACACCTCACATTTCCCTATGCCGCGATGCGGCCCGGCCAGCGTCATCTGGCGGAGACCGTTTACAAGGCTGCCAGCACAGGTCGCTGTGTACTGGCCCAGGCGCCAACGGGTATCGGCAAAACCCTGGGCACCTTGTTTCCGCTGCTCAAGGCAATGCCACGGCAAGGGCTGCAGCGGATCTTCTTCCTTACTGCCAAAACCCCAGGGCGCAAGCTGGCCCTCGATGCCCTTCGCCAGCTGTATCCGGCCCGTGGCGACGCCCAGCCGGTTCGCGTGCTGGAACTGATCGCGCGGGAAAAAGCCTGCGAATATCCCGGCACCGCCTGCCATGGCGATGCCTGCCCGCTGGCGAAAGGGTTTTACGACCGTTTGCCTGGCGCGCGCGTCGCCGCGGCCGAGCGTGGCCTGCTCGACCGCGAAGCCCTGCGAGAGGTGGCGTTGGCCCATCAGGTGTGCCCGTATTACCTCAGCCAGGAAATGGCCCGCTGGGTGGACGTGGTTGTCGGTGACTACAACTACTATTTCGACCTTAGCGGCTGGCTGTTCGCCTTGGCTCAGGCTCAGGAATGGAAGTACGCGGTGCTGGTGGATGAGGCACATAACCTCGTGGATCGCGCGCGTAGCATGTACAGCGCCAGCCTGGACCAGCGGGTGCTGGCCACATTGAAGGCAACTCCTCTGGCAGGTACCAGCGGTGCCTTGCGCACCTTGAGCCAACACTGGGCCGCGCTCACCAAGGGGCATGGCGAGGGGTACCACAGCGTGCCAGGCGTGCCCGGGCAATGGCTGCTGGCACTGCAGCGCTGCATGAGCCTGATCGGCGAACGGCTGAACCTGGAGCCTACCGCAGTGCCGCCCGCCTGGCTGGACTTCTACTTTCAGGCACTGCAGTTCTCTCGCATCGCCGAGCTGTTCAGCGATGCTTATGTGTGCGACCTGGAGGTGTACCCGGCCGCGAAGCAGCTGCGCGCCCGGCTCAACCTGCGCAACGTGGTGCCCGCCCCCTTGTTGGTCCCCCGTTTTACCAGTGCACGTAGCTGCGTGTTGTTCTCGGCCACCCTTAACCCCGCGCACTATTTCGCCGACCTCTTGGGCCTGCCCAACGGCTGGGCGTGGCTGGAGGTTGCGTCTCCTTTCAACGCCGGCCAGCTACAGGTGCGGTTGGCGGCCGAGGTGTCCACGCGGTACGCCGACCGTCACCAGTCACTGGCCAACGTTGCGAAGATCATCGCCGAGCAATACCAGGCCCGGCCGGGCAACTACCTGGCCTTCTTCAGCAGCTTCGATTACCTCAATCAGGTGGTTGAACGGCTGGGGCGGGACTATCCTTCAGTACCGCTGCGCTGTCAGCACCGGGGCATGGACGAACAGCAACGCCAGGCGTTTATCGAAGGCTTCGAGGCCGACGGCCGTGGCGTGGGGTTCGCAGTGCTGGGCGGGGCATTCGGCGAGGGCATCGACCTGCCCGGCGCACGCCTGATCGGCGCCTTCGTGGCCACCCTCGGGCTGGCGCAGGTGAACCCGGTGAACGAGAGCTTCAAGCGGCGCATGCAAGCGCGGTTCGGTAACGGGCACGATTACGTCTACCTCTATCCCGGGCTGCATAAGGTAGTGCAAGCCGCTGGCAGGGTAATACGCAGCGAAGCGGATCAGGGCACCATCGTGCTCATTGACGACCGCTATGCGCAGCCCAGGGTGCAGCGTTTGCTACCGGCTTGGTGGCCGGCGGCACAGCCTATCCAAGGCTAGCCTTGCGGGGGATCATTCCCGTCGCGTGGCGGTCGAATCGTCAGTAAACTGTCACTGTTTGATACCTATTCGAGGTTTTGCATGACGCACAGTCCGCTAGCGGGCAAGCCGGCACCGGCCGAATTGCTGATCGATATTCCCAGCCTGGTCACCGCTTACTTCTCCAGGAAGCCAGACGCTTCGGTTGCCACTCACCGCGTGGCCTTCGGTACCTCCGGGCACCGTGGCAGTTCCTTCGACAACAGCTTCAATGAAGATCACGTGTTGGCGATCAGCCAGGCCATTTGCCTGTATCGCAAGGCCAAGGGTATCGACGGGCCGCTGTTCATGGGGATAGACACCCATGCGCTGTCGACCCCCGCCGGGATAAGCGCGCTGGAGGTATTCGCAGCCAACGGTGTGAACGTCATGCTCGCTACCGATGACGAATACACGCCCACCCCGGCGCTGTCCCACGCAATCATCTGCTATAACCGCGGCCGCACGTCTGGCCTGGCGGATGGGGTAGTGATCACGCCTTCCCACAACCCGCCGCAAAGCGGTGGCTTCAAATACAACCCACCCAATGGCGGGCCTGCGGACAGCGACGTCACCAAGTGGATCGAGGCCAAGGCCAATGAGTTGCTGGAAGGCAAGCTTGCCGATGTCCAGCGCATGCCATACGAGCGTGCGCTGAAGGCGGCCACTACCCATCGCCATGATTTTTTAAACACCTACGTGGCAGACCTCGAAAACGTGATCGATTTCGAGGTGATACGTGGTGCCGGGCTGAAGTTGGGCGTGGACCCGCTGGGCGGCGCCGGTGTGCGGTACTGGCCCGCCATCGCCGAGCGCTACAAGCTGGACCTGGACGTGGTCAATCGCTTCACCGACCCCACGTTCCGCTTCATGAGCATGGACTGGGATGGGCAGATCCGCATGGACCCATCCTCCCGCGATGCCATGCAAGGGCTGATCGGCCTGAAGGATCGCTACGACGTGGCCTTCGCCTGCGACCCGGACCACGATCGTCACGGTATCGTCACGCGCAGTGGCGGCTTGATGGCGCCCAACAACTACCTTGCGGTGTCCATCGACTACCTGTTCCGCAACCGGCCGCAATGGCGTGCCGATGCCGCCGTCGGCAAAACCGTGGTCAGCAGTGGGTTGATCGATCGCGTCGCGTCCCGGCTGCAGCGCACCTTGTACGAAGTGCCGGTAGGCTTTAAATACTTCGCGCCCGGGCTGTTCGACGGCTCGCTGGGCTTTGGTGGTGAGGAGAGCGCAGGTGCATCTTTCCTGCGCCGGGATGGCAGCGTGTGGACCACCGACAAGGACGGCTTGATCCCCGGCCTGTTGGCGGCAGAGATGACGGCGCGCCTGGGCAAGAATCCGCATCAACTGTACCTGGAGATGATTGCCGACCTGGGCGAGCCCTTCGCGACGCGGGTGGATGCCAAAGCCGACCCCCGGCAGAAGGCCGCGTTGGGCAAGCTTTCACCCGAGCAGATCACCTCGACCACCCTGGCGGGGGAGCCGGTGGAGCGCGTCCTCAGCAAGGCGCCGGGCAACGACCAGGCAATTGGTGGCCTCAAAGTGATGACGGCCAACGGTTGGTTCGCCGCCAGGCCGTCGGGCACCGAAGATATCTACAAGATTTACGCCGAGAGCTTTACCAGCGAAACGCACCTGAAACAATTGGTGAGCGAAGCGCAGCAGTTGGTAGATAGCGCCATCAGCGCCTGAAACCGCCGTAATGACCCGGCTTCGGCCGGGTTATTTTTTGCTTTTGGCACCCCTGAGAAAACTTCTAGATAAACACTGTAACCAACTGATAAATAAGACTCTTATAGCGTGTTCTCGAAATTACATGAAGTTCTGCGGCGCTGGTTTCCCCGGTGGCTGGGTGCGGCCGGCTTACCGCCAGCGTCTGCGCGCAAGCCTGCTTCCGCGCCCCGGCGAGCCCGTAAGGCGCCGCTACCGAAAGCGCCCGCGCCGGAACAACCCGGGAGTGAAGGGCCTTTGTTGTTCGCAGACCGGCCGCTGAATATCACGCCTGCGATCCGCAAGCGGATGAAGGCTGACGTGGCTCGCCTGATACCTGCCCAGGGGCAGCCCACGGCTGCGCAATGGAAGATGATTTTCAGCGGTGCAATCACCACCTGTGTGGTGGCAGGCGCCGGTTCAGGGAAATCCAGTTCACTGGCCCTGCGGGTGGTGCTACTGACTCAGTACCTCGAGGTACCCCTGAGCGACGTTAGCGTCGTCACGTTTACGCGAGCATCGCGGGTGGATTTCGCCGAGCGGCTGGTGCGGCTGTTCACCCTGTGGGGGCAGGCACTCAGCATGGTCGATGCGTATGCACGGGTGACCACTTTTCATGCGATGGCATTGGCATGGGCGCGAACAATGCCCGGGTTTGCACAGCTGCGCGCGTTCGAAAGCCTGGGTGAGGCCGAAGGCACGGGAGATTCCTTCCAGCTCAAGGTAAACGCAGCTCAGCGTGAACAGCTTAATGGGTGCTTTCAGCGCCTGGTTGAAACGGATGGCGAATTCGCCTCAACCATACGGGCGCTTCGGCTACGGGCCAGCCGAATGGCGCCGCTTCCACAGTCTCATCCGCAAGTGCAGCGGCGCCTTGCGGCATTGATCCCTGCGGCGGAACGTGACGCGGTGCTATGTGACCTGATAGAGGCTCATTGGCGTGAGGCTGGGCATTGGCCGCTGCCGGGCGTTTCGGCAACTCGCAGTGAGCACCGGATCCATGGCCAGGTATTTCTTTGTCACGGTTACAACGAAGCTCAAAAGGCCTGGGTGATGTTGGGTGCTGACCCGAGTATGGTCGATACGAGCCGTCCCGGGGCACGCTTGCCTGTGCGTGCGGAATGGGCGGTAAAACGTACTTTGTTTCAAGCTTTCTTCGATAAACCTTTGATATGGCTGGACTCCTTTTCTGAAGTTAATGTTGCTTCTGAAGTGCTGCAGGGCGCTGGTATGGACTACAAGCTCAGTGGCGAAAACAGCTCCCAACCCTTACTCGACGCTTTTGTTGCAATGGCGGGCTTCATAGAAAATCTGGGGCTGGAAGTCTCCTTTGCCGCCGCTTCGTTGGAAAACAGCGATGATGGCCTGTTTTTCCAGGCGCTGGGGCGCTATTGGCCAGCACTGGAGAAGCAGCTGTTAGGGCTGACACCACCAGTGCTCAGCTACAACCGCATGTTTTCGATCTTCAATGCCCCCCAAGGTACTGCGCTTAGCCGCCTCCCCGAAGTGAGGCTGAACGCCATACGCCACTTGCTGGTGGATGAGTTCCAGGACATTTCGCCCCAGATTGCCCGTTGGTTGCGGGCTGGGCTGGCGGAACGGCTGCGCCGGGACGCGCAGACGAGCGCCACCCTGATGTGTGTAGGGGATGATTGGCAGTCCATTTATGGCTGGCGAGGTAGCTCACCTGACTTCTTCATGCACTTCGCACAGGCGTTTCCATCCCCGGGCTTTAAGCGGCTGATGCTTAAAGAAAACTTTAGGAGTAACCGTCAAGTTATTGAAGCTGCTGAGTTTCTTGTTGGAAGTATCGCAGCGATCCCCGGCAAGAATGCCGTGGCCGCAGGTGCTCAGCTCGACAACGAGGGAGGCTCAGGCGTGTATATACATAATAGGGACGACGACACCATTACCGGTATTGCCCAGGAAGCCCTGGATACGGGCGCGACGGTATTGTTGTTGTACCGCCAGGCCAGCGATGACCCTCGAAAGGCGCCTGCGGTGCAGGCATTGCTGCGGGCTCAGGCTCAACTTGCCCCCGAAGCGCGGCGCCTGCGATGCATGACAATCCACGCGTCCAAGGGGTTGGAAGCACAAGTGGTATTGCTGATGGGGGATTGCGCAGCGCGGCCGGCAGCGCCTGCACGCAACCGGTTGTACACGCTGGCGGGGCTTGGTCGTGAGGGGGCTGGGGCGCCTTACGATCAGGCTCAGGCTGAAGAGGCCTTGCGCCTGGCTTATGTTGGCATTACCCGAGCGGCAAGGGCCGTGCACTGGTTCCTCGAGCCAGCCGCGGCCACCCGCGCGCCGGGAGGCGCTGCTGCCCGCGCCGCAAGTGCAAGGCAGCTGTTCCAGCCGGTGAAAGCGACTAATGCCTGAGCAGCGGAATCAACCGCAAGCGCAAAGGG
Source organism: Pseudomonas sp. 3MAES_34.3B (assembly GCF_058145875.1). Classification (NCBI taxonomy): domain Bacteria; kingdom Pseudomonadati; phylum Pseudomonadota; class Gammaproteobacteria; order Pseudomonadales; family Pseudomonadaceae; genus Pseudomonas; species Pseudomonas sp. 3MAES_34.3B. Next base: position 2,463,644 of record NZ_CM176960.1, read on the forward strand.
ATTGTGGAGGGATAAACGTTTCGAGCTCGGTTTCGACCGCCTCGATCATGCGCTCCACATCGGTGGCGTTCATCACGGTGGCGCAAGGAATGCCAGCAATGGCGATCAACGTTTCGCCCGTGCTGCGATCGAACAGGCGGGCGACCATGCTGCCTGGGGCGTCCATGTTGCCCTCGAAGCCCAGCGGATGAAAATGCCAGCGCATGACCTGGCAGGCATTGGGGAAGGTCATCTTGTTCATGGTGCGTACCTCTGCATCATGCAATATCCATTTGCCGAAGTCGCAATAAAGTCGGGCAGTTGGCCGGTTCAAGAAACATAGCATCGCCATGCTTCACCTGGCGGATTTTTTTTGTACGAAGTGGCACTTTTTCCCATTATGTTGATCTCCGTCACGCGCGCCGGTAAACCGCGGTAACACCACTCTCTCACTTGTACCGTTTCAGCTTAAAGTTTCGATATTCCTCTTCAGTTTCCGTCCCACCGCGCCGATAGCTTCGACAAGGCAGGGCTTCGCGACCTGCCTTCCGTCACGCGGCAGGTCGCTGCGGTCAATCGAGAAACGCCATGGCCACAAGAAGCCTCACCATCGCCCCCCGCGCCTTTATCGGCTTCGCTTTCATCGCTTGCCTGTTGATCGGGCTGGGCGCATTTGCCGTGGACCGCATGGCGGTGATCCGGGGCGCCGCGTCGGACATGGAACAGAACGAACTGCCCAGCATCGGCTATATCGGCGACCTGATGGAAAACGTGTTGCGCCTGCGCATTACCTCTTTCCGCGTATTGGTAAACCGTGAGCCCGCCGCATTGGTCGAGACAGGCACTCGCATCGCGTCGTTGATGGACAAAGTGGCCGAAGCCCGCAAGCAGTACTCACTTATGCCCAAAGGCGAGCGGGAGGCAGCGGTATTTCGGGAGTTCGAAGCCACATTGACCGATTACCTCGATGCCCAGCAAAGCATGCTGGCCTTGTCCCGGGACAATCGCCTGGAAGAGTTGCGCGCGCTGATCAACGGCCGAATCAAGGCGGGCACCGACAAGATGGGCGATCAACTCCGAGACTTGGTCACCATCAATAAGCAGGACGCGGTCACTGCCAGTACCGCCGCCGGCGCCCAGTATCATCAGGCGATCTGGACGGTGATCATCATCGCTGCAGTTGCCTGCCTGCTTACCGTGGTACTCGCCCTTTGGCTTACCCGCAGCATCGTCGCACCGTTGGCTCACGCCGTACGTATCGCCGATGGCATTGCCGAAGGAAACCTGGGGCAGACAATCGACACCACGGGCAATGACGAGCCGGCACGTGTGATGGGGGCGCTGGCCCGCATGCAATCGAGCCTGCGCAACACCATTGGGGAGATTGCCGGCTCAGCCACTCGCCTGGCCACCGCAGCCACCCAATTGACCTCGACTACTGCCGAAGCCAACCGCGGCCTTGGGCGCCAGCACGATGAGATCGAGCAGGCGGCCACGGCAGTGAACGAGATGACGGCAGCAGTGGAAGAGGTGGCCCGCAACGCCGTTTCCACCTCCGAAGCATCGGAGGATTCCAGCCGGATCGCCGATCAGGGGCGAGATCGCGTGAGCGAGACGGTACAGGCCATCCAGGCCATGACCGGCGAGGTTGAATCCACGGCCCGCCTGGTGGAGGGGCTGGCTGCGCAAGGGCGGGACATCGGGCAGGTGTTGGACGTTATCCGTGCTATCGCCGAACAGACCAACCTGCTGGCACTTAACGCGGCCATCGAAGCGGCGAGGGCAGGCGAGGCCGGCCGTGGTTTTGCAGTGGTGGCGGATGAAGTGCGCGCACTGGCGCACCGCACGCAGCAATCCACACGCGAAATCGAACAAATGGTCGCCGGGATTCAGACCGGCACCGGCAATGCCGTGAGTGCCATGCAGTCGAGCACACAGCGCAGCCAGCACACCTTGGAGAAAGCTCGCGAAGCCGGCGCCGCGCTCGGGCAGATCACCTCCGCCATCGCTCAGATCAACGAACGTAACCAGGTTATCGCCAGTGCTTCGGCCGAGCAGGCGCAGGTGGCGCGGGAAGTGGACCGCAACCTGGTCAACATCCGGGACCTGGCCAGTACCACGGCCAATGGCGCGCGGCAGACGTCCCTTGCCACCGAGGACCTGTCTCGCCTGGCCGAAGCCTTGAACGGGCTGGTAGCGCGTTTTCGCACCTGATACGACCGCTGCACCCGCACCTGCCTCGCACCCGGACCTAAAGTGCCCGGGTGACTCGAATGTCTTTCAAGCTGTTGGCATGTTCCTGCCCATGGATGGCCAGCAGCGCGGCGAGGGCCTCTTCCGGGGTGCCGTGCTCAAGTTGCGCGAAATCCCAGCGGCGCTGGCCGTCGAGGGTGTAGTGAATGACATAACGGGTCACGGACGAACCTCAGCTGAAGGAAGAAGGCGAACGGCGGATCAGTTTGATCGAGTGCTTGAACGGCGCTTTTTTCGCAGCGGCGTTCAGCTTGCTCCCTGCGGTGTCTAGGGTAATGTTCCAGTAGCCGGTGCTAGGCACGTTGATGCGGGCAGGGAAGCGGTCGAATTCGCCACCATGGTACGTGTGGCGCGCGCCGTTCTTGAAAGCGCGAAAATTGGCATCGCTCATCAATCGGATGTTGCAGCGCTGGGAACACTCGATCACGACCACGTCGTCCTCGTTCAGGTGTTCACGCTGGTGTACGAATTTCATGCTGGCTCCAGGTATCGGCAAGGCGCGAACCATAGCACGACGGCCGCACGCCCCCAAGCACAGCGCCGCGAACGTTCCTGAGCGGCCACGGTCCTAGCTTCTTTTTGTGGAGGTACACATGAAGGTAGCCGGGCTGTTGCTGGCCGTTCTTTCGCTTGGTGGCTGTGCCACGGTCGCGGAGATCGAGAACACGCATGAAACCATGGACGTGATGTCAGGGAAAGACCCACAGGCCTTTACCGAATGCCTGGCCCGCAAGCTTGCGGCGACGCGTGGCCCGGCTACGCTGGTGAAGAACGGAAGCGGCTACAAGGTCATCGTGCCGCGCAAGTTGTCCTCCGGGCCTGCGGCAGTGGTGGATGTGCAGGAGCGTTCCGGCGGCAGCACGATCAAGGTTCATGAACGGTTGTCGAATCTCCCGCTACGCTTCAAGGACGTGCAGGCATCCGTTACCGAATGCATCTCCGGATGATTCGGGTAAAGCGAAGCGGAACTTACACGTAAGGTTTTTTTCTATTAGTGCAGCAGCCGCTTGAGGCGCCCATTGTAAGCCTCGATGCGCGTGATTAGACTGCGCCGAACCTGTACGTAACGCCCTAAGAATCAAGGACACTTCATGATCAAGAAATGCTTGTTCCCGGCAGCCGGCTACGGTACCCGCTTCTTGCCGGCTACCAAGGCCATGCCCAAGGAAATGCTGCCAGTGGTCAACAAGCCACTGATCCAGTATGGCGTCGAAGAAGCGCTGGAAGCAGGTTTGACCGGCATTGCGATCGTTACCGGGCGTGGCAAGCGGGCACTCGAAGACCACTTCGATATCAGCTATGAGCTGGAAAACCAGATCCGCAACACCGACAAGGAAAAGTACCTGGTCGGTATTCGCAAGCTGCTGGACGAGTGCACCTTCTCGTACACCCGCCAGATCGAAATGAAAGGCCTGGGCCATGCCATCCTCAGCGGTCAGCCGCTGATCGGCGATGAGCCCTTTGCCGTGGTACTGGCCGACGACCTTTGCGTGAACCCGGAAGGTGACGGCGTGTTGCAGCAAATGGTCAAGCTGTACAACCAGTTCCGTTGCTCGATCGTGGCGATCCAGGAAGTCGACCCCCAGGAGACCAGCAAGTACGGTGTGATCGCCGGCGAGATGATCCGTGACGACATCTACCGGGTCAACAGCATGGTCGAGAAGCCCAAGCCTGAGGACGCCCCGTCGAACCTGGCGATCATCGGCCGCTACATTCTGACCCCGGACATCTTCGACCTGATCAAAAACACCGAACCCGGCAAGGGTGGCGAGATTCAGATCACCGACGCGCTGATGAAGCAGGCGCAGAACGGTTGTGTGCTGGCCTACAAGTTCAAGGGCGAGCGTTTCGACTGCGGTAGCGCCGAGGGTTACATCGACGCCACCAACTACTGTTTCGAGAACTTCTACAAGAAAGGCCAGTTGTAACCAACGACCGGTTAGACTCGAACGCCGCCATTTCTCGTAAATGGCGGCGTTTTCGTATCAGGAGTTTTCATGGCTTACGATTTTGACCTCTTTGTTATCGGTGCAGGCTCAGGTGGCGTACGTGCTGCCCGTTTCAGTGCCGGGTTCGGCGCCAGGGTCGCGGTAGCAGAAAGCCGTTACCTGGGGGGCACCTGCGTGAACGTGGGTTGCGTGCCGAAAAAGCTGTTCGTGTATGGGGCGCACTTTCACGAGGACTTTGAAGCCTCCCAGGGCTTTGGCTGGGCGCCCGGCACGCCGTCCTTTGATTGGCCGACACTGATCGCCAATAAAAACCGTGAAATCGAGCGCCTCAATGGCATCTATCGCAACCTGCTGGGCAACAGCGGTGTAACGGTCATGGACGGGCACGCACGTATCCTCGATCCCCACACAGTGGAAGTGGCCGGTGCCCGGCACACGTGTGAGCGCGTTCTCATTGCCACGGGCGGCTGGCCTTCGATCCCCGAAATTCCCGGGCGCGAATACGCTATCGGTTCGAATGAAGCCTTCTTCCTCGAGCAATTACCCAAGCGGGTAATCGTGGTAGGGGGGGGTTATATCGCTGTCGAGTTCGCCGGCATTTTCCACGGCCTGGGCGCGCAAACCACCCAACTGTATCGTGGCGACCTGTTCCTCAGAGGGTTCGATGATGGCGTGCGCAAACACCTCGCCGGGGAACTGATCAAAAAGGGCCTGGACCTTCGCTTCAATACAGACATCGCGCGTATCGACAAGGATGGCGGGGTATTGAAGGCCACGCTCAAAAGCGGCGAGGTGCTCGAAGCCGACTGCATACTCTATGCGACCGGCCGGCGCCCGATGCTGGACAACCTGGGGTTGGAAAACACAGGCGTGCGGCTCGATGACAAGGGCTTCATCTCGGTGGACGATTACTATCAGACGGCGGAGCCGTCTATTCTCGCGCTCGGTGACGTCATCGGTCGCGTGCAGCTCACACCGGTTGCCCTGGCAGAGGGCATGGCCGTGGCGCGCCGGCTGTTCAAGCCGGAGCAATATCGCCCGGTGGATTACGCCAATATTCCCACAGCCGTGTTCAGCCAGCCCAGCATCGGCACCGTTGGCCTGACCGAAGCCCAGGCACGGGAAGCGGGCCACAGCGTGCGTATTTTTGAAAGCAGCTTCCGCCCGATGAAGCTGACGCTGACCGACATTCCCGAGCGGATATACATGAAGCTGGTGGTCGATAGTGCATCGGACAAAGTGCTTGGCTGCCATATGGTTGGCCCCGAGGCTGGAGAAATCATTCAGGGCCTGGGCATTGCCTTGAAGGCAGGGGCGACCAAGGCCATGTTCGATGACACCATTGGCGTGCACCCTACGTCTGCGGAAGAATTTGTGACCATGCGAACCGCGGTTGGCGAATAATCTGGCTGTTACCCAGGCGCAGGGGTAGGGACCGAATCGGAGTTCAAGCCTAGTTTATCCAGTGCTGACCGGCGCTGTCGGCTGATGGTTTTTTCGCTGCGCTGCAATTGCGCAGCGATCTGCCGGCCCGTAAGGCCCGCAGCACTCAGGCGCATGACCTCCCGCTCCCGGGGGGTAAGTGCCTCGTGGTTTTCCTGGCCCCAGTGGTATCGGCTGAGGTAATGGCGCTCCAGCACTGTTTCCAGGCCGGTGCTCACACACAGTTTGCCCTGTGCGGCCTGGGTGAGGATGCGAGGCAGCTGATCGCCGCACTCCCGCTTGTCGTATAAACCCTTTGCCCCTGCTGCCAGGCTGGCAGCCAATACGGCGGGTTGTTGCGAAGCCGTCATTACCACCACCGCGGTCTGCGGGAAGGTCGTACGCAGCTGTACCAGCAGTTCACGCCCGGACGGCCCGCGCTCTGGCGGCATATACCAATCGACCAGTGCGAGGTCGCAGTCTCTGCCGCGCAAGCTTCGTAGCAAGGCCTGGCCCCCCAGCACCGTATCCGCAATAACGAAACGGCTGCGAGGCAGGTTTTCGAGCACGCGGCGCAACCCATACAACACGGCAGGATGGTCATCCGCGATCAGGATACTGAGGGCCATGGGCGGTCCTTGGATAAGAAGTAAAGGTGTCAGTGGAGGTCTATCAGGTTGTGCTCCAGGGCAAGCAGCACCGCGACATGACGGGACTTCACACCGAACTTGCGGCGAATATTGCAGAAGTGGAAATTGATAGCGGACTCACTGCAGCCCAGTATTCGCGAAATTTCCCACGAAGATTTCCCCCGCGCGCTCCACTCCAATGCAGCCACTTTTCTTTTGGTCAGGTAAATCGACTCGGTTTGTTGCGCGCGTCCGGTGAGGATGGTGTACGACATCACGATGCTCCCTGGTGAACATGTAAGGCTCGCAAGAGTGGAAACGTGGTACGCCATGCGGTTCAAGCGCTCTCCACGGTCCTGTACCTTAATGCGGCTTGTCAGTTAGCCGTGTAGGAAAAGGCGCCGTATGAATGATGAAAAATCAACAGGTTAAGGGGCTTGTTGAAAGCTGCAGCTGGCTGCCGGGCGGGGAGAAAAAGAACGTACAGTGAGAGAGGCGGGGATTTCGGATCCTGTTTGAAAGCTGCTTTACGGACCGCTGGTAGTGTTATACAAAGCTTCGCTGCTGCGTTTTCGTATGACCTTGGTGATGGCCATAGCCAAAACCAATGGCCAGCATGTGTATTGCCAATGAGCATGCTAACGATTTCGTAGTTAGGATTGCTCCAGTCAGATTTACCTACCCAGGAGATTCACCGATGCCCATCATCAACAGCCAGATCAAACCCTTCAAAGCCCAGGCTTTCCACAACGGCAAATTCGTTGAAGTGAGCGAAGCGGACCTGAAAGGCAAGTGGTCTGTGGTGTTTTTCTACCCGGCTGACTTCACCTTCGTGTGCCCGACCGAGTTGGGCGACCTGGCCGATACCTACGCTGAGTTCCAGAAACTGGGCGTTGAAATCTACAGCGTTTCGACCGACACCCACTTCACTCACAAAGCCTGGCACGACACCTCGGAAACGATCCAGAAGATCCAGTACCCGATGATCGCCGACCCGACTCACGTGATCTCCCGTAACTTCGACGTGTTGATCGAAGACGCAGGCATCGCTGACCGCGGTACCTTCGTGATCAACCCGGAAGGCCAGATCAAAGTCGTTGAAATCACCGACGGCGGCATCGGCCGCGACGCGCTGGAACTGCTGCGCAAGGTCAAGGCTGCTCAGTACATCGCCGCTCACCCGGGCGAAGTATGCCCAGCCAAATGGCAAGAAGGCGAGGCCACCCTGGCTCCGTCCCTCGACCTGATCGGCAAGATCTAAGATCGTGACCCGGTCCGCGGCGGTGAGCCGCCTTTCTTAAGCGACACCACCGCCCACAAAAGCGCCCGGGCGACCTTCGCCTGGGCGTTTTTATTTGTGCCGGTTGTTCTGAATCGAATGCTAGTAAAAGGAAATCGCCCGTATGTTGGAAGCCAATCTTAAATCCCAGCTCAAGTCGTACCTGGAACGGGTCACCCAACCGATCGAGTTGATCGCTTCGCTCGACGACGGTGCGAAATCCCGTGAAATGCTGGAGCTGCTCAAAGAGATTGAAGGCCTGTCTGCGCTCATTACCCTGCGCGACGATGGCACGGACGCGCGCACGCCGTCCTTCAGCGTCAACCGCCCGAACGGGAACATCAGCCTGCGTTTCGCGGGTATCCCCATGGGGCATGAATTCACTTCGCTGGTATTGGCACTGCTGCAAGTCGGCGGCCACCCGTCCAAGGCCAGCGCAGAAACCCTGGAGCAGATCGCCAACCTTCAAGGCGAATTCCGCTTCGAGACCTATTTCTCGCTGTCTTGCCAGAACTGCCCGGACGTGGTGCAGGCCCTGAACCTGATGGCGGTGCTCAACCCGGCCATCCAGCATGTGGCCATCGATGGCGCGCTGTTCCAGGCCGAGGTTGAGCAGCGCCAGGTGATGGCGGTGCCTAGCGTTTACCTCAACGGTGAACCCTTCGGCCAGGGCCGTATGGGCCTGGAAGAGATTCTCGCCAAGCTCGACACCAATGCCGGTGCTCGCCAGGCTGAAAAGCTCAATGCCAAGGCAGCCTTTGATGTGCTGGTGATCGGTGGTGGGCCTGCTGGCGCCGCAGCGGCGGTGTATGCGGCACGTAAGGGCATTCGTACCGGCGTGGCCGCCGAGCGGTTCGGGGGCCAGGTACTGGATACCCTGGCAATCGAGAACTTCATTTCGGTGAAGGAAACCGAGGGGCCGAAACTCGCCATGGCCCTTGAAGAGCACGTCAAGCAGTACGACGTGGACATCATGAACCTGCAGCGGGCAGAGCAACTGATTCCGGGCAGGCATGGCGACCTGCACGAGGTGCGCTTCGCTGGCGGTGCTTCGCTCAAGGCCAAGTCCGTGATCATTGCGACCGGTGCCCGCTGGCGCGAAATGAACGTGCCGGGTGAGCAGGAATACCGTAACCGTGGCGTTGCCTATTGCCCACACTGCGATGGCCCGTTGTTCAAGGGCAAGCGCGTGGCAGTGATCGGTGGCGGCAACTCCGGCGTAGAGGCCGCGATCGACCTGGCCGGTATCGTTTCCCATGTAACGCTGATCGAGTTCGACAGCCACCTGCGCGCCGATGCAGTACTGCAACGCAAGCTGACCAGCTTGCCGAACGTCAAGGTGATCACCAGTGCGCTGACCACCGAGGTGAACGGTGACGGCCAGAAGGTAAACGGCCTGACCTACAAGGATCGCCAGACCGGCGACTTGCACAAGATCGAGCTGGAAGGGATTTTCGTACAGATTGGCCTGCTGCCTAACACCGACTGGCTCAAGGGTGCGATCGAGCTGTCCAACCGTGGTGAAATCATGGTAGATGCGCGGGGCGAAACCGACCTGCCGGGGATCTTTGCCGCGGGCGATGTGACCACCGTGCCTTACAAGCAGATCATCATCGCCATGGGCGACGGTGCCAAGGCGTCGCTGGCGGCGTTCGATCACCTGATCCGCAGCTCCGCACCCGCCTGATCCATTGGGGGGCTTGCTCCCCTTTTTGATTAACGCCCAGGCCGGCTGTTCTCTCGCGAGGGCAGCCGGCTTTTGCGTTTGAATAGACAGTGGCGGCCCGTTCGGCTTACGGAACGGCGAGCCTTCGGCGTACTCTTATGTAGCCTACGCAACGGTGAATTGGCAGCTTGGCGCGGCATGGCAAGGGAGTATTGCAGGTGATTCCAAAGCATGAGGTCCTCAAGATCATCCAGTCCAGCTTCCTGCCATTGCATTGCACCTGCATGCTGCACGATGGCGGGACCATGACGATCGAGGTAACTGACCCCGCCAATGGGCATATCGACCTTTTGGTGGTAGGCGTGCCACTGGCGCCCCTTACCAACATTCGTGCGATCTCCAACCTGGTGGCCGAATTGCGCCAGGAGCTGCAAGCCAACCAGGAGTGGTTCGCCGGCGATCAACGCAAGGGTGTATGGCCGCGACGCTAGATCAGCGGCTTTCCTTGTGGATCAGATACATCACATAGCCGAAGGAGCCCAAGGTACCCGCCACGATGGCGACCATGATAATACCGTCCATTTACCTGCCCTCTGAAAGAAGTCGAGGGTTGCATGATGCGCGGGTTCGCATATGTGTAACAGCAGCAGATTGATAGGAAAAAAGCGGATCAGAATAAGCGCAGCGCCGACTATTCGAGCGCCTGCTAGAGTGCAACTACCATTATCGAATGAGGGAACGACATGCGGCGGCTGATGGCAATGATAGGGATGGCACTGCTGGCGGGGTGCGCCGGCAAGGCAGCGGACCCGAGGGCACCGTTGGATGAAACAACCAGCAAGTCAGCTGAGAGCTATGCGCAGTGCCTTGCGCCGAAATGGGCGGCGTTCAAGCCAGTTCGCCAGACAGATACAGAAACCGGCTACAAGCTTACGGTAGAGGCCGCTTATACCGCAGCCCCTGCGTGGGCGCAGATCGACCGCGCCGGCGATGGCGCTCGAGTGCAGGTCTTCCTTCCGCCAGAGTGGGCCGAAACCAACGGGTGGACCGACATGGCAAAGGATTGCCTCTGACTTGCAAGCATAGCCACGTTCAGAACGCCGGCCCCCGGTCCAGCGGTAATATCAGCTGAGGGCCTTCGTTGCGAACGTTGCCGACGGCACGGTCTACTGGATACCACTCAAAGGCTTGCGCTGGCAGCGCATGATTCAAGGCAATGTCCTCGGCGCGGTCAGGGGTGGTATCCACCGCTACCCATTCCCGGGCCATCGCAGGCGACAGCACGATCGGCCGACGGTCGTGGATGTCAAGCAAGCCCCCCTTGGCATCGGCGGTCAATATGACGAAACCGTCGCTCTGGTCGGCTTCGCCCCCGTCGTGGGAAAACTGACCGATCGCTGCCATGAACATGGGCTCGCCCCCGCGTAAGCGAATGAACCATGGCTGCTTGCGCTTGGGGTTGGCGGGATCGTGGACCCATTCGTACCAACCATCGGCGCTTACGAGCGCGCGATTCGGCCAGATGTTTTTGAAATACTTGCCGCCCGCCACGGTTTCGACGCGGGCGTTGATGGGTGGGGGCATCCTTCCCACCGCCCAGAAGGGCTGCCATCCCCATTTCACGGCGGCCACAACGGTACCGTTCACCACTTCCCGGATCACCTGGACACGGCTGGTGGGCGCCACGTTGTAGCGTGCCAGTGGTACGTCGTCGTAACCCGACAACACGGGGACATCACTCTCGAGCGTAGCCAGATAGGCCGCGACCCCTTTGTACTGAGCTATCCGGCCACACATCGTGCCTCGGCCCCTTCGGCATGCAAAGCCCGAGCATACCGCACCTGCCCGAGACCAAGGCCGGGGCCGCCGACCACTGGCATGCACCCCTAGGTTATTTGCGGGCCTTGCTGTACGCTCCGCTTGGGCAAAGGGCGCGACCGGGGCAGTCAAGGAGGGCGTGGGTGAAGTTCAGTAACGACGAGAATCGCGCCGGCCACCAGCGTATGGCCGATGAACTCGCCGACTGGGGCCGCCAATGGCGCCTCGAGGCTGATATGGTCCGCTGCCCTTATTGCCACAGCGTTCAGATCGCTACTCAGGCGGATCGCTCGTTCCTGCACGACCCCGCCTGTGCCGCCGGCGCGCTTGGAGAGCAGTACCCCTGGCGCAGCCTTGCCTGGATACTCCGGGCGCTCTGATGTGCCCTAGTGCAGGAGTTTGAGCCCAATCAGTCCCAGCATTACAGCCAGGCAAGGTCGCAGCACGGTATCCGGCACCCGCCCCGACAGGTGACTGCCCAGGTAGATCCCTGGCAACGAGCCAATCAGCAAATGGCCCAATAGCGGCCAGTCCATATTTCCCATGCCGGCATGCCCTAGCCCTGCTACCAATGTGAGCGGGACGGCATGTGCGATTTCCGTACCTACCAGGCGGCGTGTCGCAAGAACCGGGTACAGCATGAACAGTGCAACCGTGCCCAGTGCGCCCGCGCCGATGGACGTCAGCGACACCATGGCCCCGAGAATCACGCCAGTGAGCAGTGTGCAGCCATTGAGCGCCCGTGGCCCAAGGCTGTAACGGTCACCCGCGTGCCGGGTGGCAAACGCAAGCAGGCGGGAGCGGAACAGGATTGCCAGAGCCGTGAGGAAGAGTACGTAGGCGAGGGATGTCTTGATGACCGCGTTCAGTGCCTGCGTATCGGTATGCAGGCTGTTGAGCACCCACAGCGTGAGCGCGGCCGCCGGCACGCTACCCAGTGCAAGCCACCCGGTGATGCGCCAGTCGATGTTGCGGTTACGGCCATGTACCCACACACCGCTGCATTTGGTGACCGCAGCGTAGAGCAGGTCTGTACCTACCGCTGTCGCGGGGTTGATGCCGAACCACAACAGAATCGGGGTCATCAGTGAACCGCCACCTACGCCAGTCATGCCGACGATAAAGCCCACGACCAGCCCCGCGATACTGAACCCCAGAAAACTTGAATCCATGTTGCGCACCGACTGCCTATAACCAAACTGGCGCGCAGCATAACCACAAACTATATAGCCGACTATAACGTTATCGAATTTGCTTATTCGATCCGGTTATTAGTTGTCGAATGAGTGAACTCTCGGTCGCAGCGCCCGCCCAATGTGTATCCGTAGAGGAGAACGCCATGAGCGACGATGACAAGAAGCAGGATGAAACCCCGGCCCATTCCACCCCCGAAGAGCAGGAACGCCTCAAGGACTACAACAAGGACGGCATTCCACCCGGCAGTTCATGACACGAACGGCTCTGCGATCAAGCCGGGCTCCATGACCGGTGCAGGCTCACGCATCAGGTCTGCCAGCTTGCCGCGTAGCCAGCGTTCGGCCGGGTCGGTATCCAATGCCCCTCGCCAGGCCATGGACACTTCGAATTGAGGTGCGCGGAAGGGCAGCGGTTCTGCCCGAACTCCGCCGTGGGCCACCATGGCATCGGCTACATACCCCGGCACGGTGGCCACCAGTTCACTGCCCGTGAGCAGGATTGGCAGTGAACTGAACTGAGGCACTGCCAGCTTGACCCGACGGGTACGCCCCAGCTTCTCCAGCTCTGTATCGATGAACCCGCAGAGGTCCCCGGCATACGACACCAAGGCGTGCGGCCGCTCGCAGTACTGATCCAGCGTAAGGGCAGGGCTGCCGTCCTCAGACCGCAGCAGCGTAGGCCGCTGATAGCGCAAAAACTTGCGTTTTGCGTTTGCGGGGAGGTCCCGGGTGTAGCTCACGCCCACTGAAATCTCACCCGAAGCCAGCAGATGCGGCATCTGCCAGTAATCTACCCGGCGGACGACCAGCGTGATATCAGGCGCCTCTTCACGCAGCTGCCGCATGCAGGCCGGCAGCAGCCCGTACTCCACGTCATCAGAGAGCCCGATACGGAACGTAGCCTGGCTCGTGCCTGGATCGAAACCCGAACTGCGGCTGAGCGCGGACGACATGGCATCCAGCGCCGGCGACAATTGTACGAGGATCTCCTCGGCACGGGCCGTGGGTTCCATGTAGCGACCGGTACGGATGAACAGCGGGTCGTCGAACAACCCGCGAAGGCGGTTGAGCGCCGCGCTGATCGCCGGCTGGCCCAGAAACAGCTTTTCGGCCGTTCGGGTTACGTTGCGCTCATGCATGAGCGTTTCAAAGACGATCATCAAGTTGATGTCGGCGCGGCGCAGATCATTGCGATTCATGGCGGTCCCTGCGTTCCAGGCGAAGGTCCCGCGAATGATGCCAGTGCGCTGGCTGCTCCGCCAGCGCTTGTGGCAGCGAAGAAGCGTCGCCTACGCTGGCTGCGCCTGGGAAAGTGGCCGGGCCACCTGTTCCAGTGGCTGGCGTTCGGCGGCGACGCCGAACAGGGCCTGCACCAATCCCGCAACCGCCATCAGGGCGGCCCCGATCAGATAGCCGATCAGCACATTGGTGCGGTCATGGCTTTCAATCAAAGCCCCGAACAGCGTGGGGCCGATGATGCCGCCCAGGCCCGTGCCAAAGGCGTAGAACACGGCGATGGCCAGGGCGCGGATTTCCAGCGGGAAGGTTTCGGCCACGGTAAGGTAAGCAGAGCTGGCGGCAGCGCTGGCGAAGAAGAAAATCACCATCCAGGCAATCGTCTGCTGCACCACGGTGAGCAGTTCCTGTTGGAACAGGTAACCGGAAATCGCCAGCAGCACGCCGGACAGAATATAGGTGGTACTGATCATGACCTTGCGGCCGACCACGTCAAACAGTCGCCCCAGCAGCAGCGGCCCACAGAAGTTGCCCAGGGCAAACGGCAGCACGTACCAGCCGATGTGCTCCGAAGGTACGTTATAGAAATCAGTCAGTACCAGCGCGTAGGTGAAGAAGATCGCGTTGTAGAAGAAGGCCTGGGCGGTGAGCAGCGTGAGCCCTACCACGGCCCGGCGGCGATGGTCCACGAACAGGCTGTGGAACACTTCCTTGAGCGGCGTGTGGTCCCGGGCATGCAGGCGAAGGGGGTTGTCGGCCGGCGGGGGCAAGTCATGGCCCAGGTCGCGGAAGTGTTTCTCGATATTCTTGACGATGCGCTCGGCTTCTTCGGGCTGGTTATGGATCATCAACCAGCGCGGGCTTTCTGGAACCCACAAACGCATGAACATGATGATCAGCCCCAGCACCGCGCCGATACCGAAGCACAGGCGCCAGCCCAGGTCGCCGCCCACGATGGCCGGATCCAGCAGGATCAACGAACCCCCCGCGCCCAGCGCGGCGCCGATCCAGAAGGTGCCGTTGATAGTGAGGTCCACCCAGCCCCGATAGCGAGCCGGGGTAAACTCCTGAATGGTCGAATTGATAGCGGTGTATTCACCGCCGATCCCCGCGCCGGTCAAGAAGCGGAACAGCAGGAAGCTCCACAGGTTCCAGGAGAACGCGGTCAAGGCCGTGGCGCCCACGTAAAGGAACAGCGTGATGAAAAAGAGCTTGCGCCGACCCAGGCGGTCGGTCAGCCAGCCGAAGAACAGCGCGCCCAGCACCGCCCCCGCGATGTAGACGGCGCCCGCCAGGCCGATATCGGCGTTGCTCAGGTGAAGCGCCGGGCTGCCTTTCAATGCGCCGGACACCGACCCCGCGAGGGTGACTTCCAGCCCGTCCAGAAGCCAGGTGATACCCAGCGCAAACACTAGCAGGGTATGAAACCTGCCCCAGGGTAACCGGTCGAGCCGTGCCGGCAGATCGGTTTCGTAGATGCGCTCCTCGGTGTTGCCCACATCTGCTGGCTGACCCTGAACCGGCACTTCCCGACTTGTCATCGCTCACTCCTTTCATGGCCACAGGCGCCGCGCACTGGTTAACCCGTAGGAGTGGATCCGCTCTGGCAGAGTTCAAAAAGCTCGGATGGCACTTTTTCAAACACGCCCGGTCATTCTGGATGTGCAGCGGCCATGCCTTTGGGCCGCACAGACAAGGAGTTTCCACTGATGCGATCAAGGATGAGCGTGCTGCTCCCCATGGCCTCGTTACTAGCGTTGGCAAATACCACCCCGGCAGCAGCCCTGGAGTTTTCAGGCTATGGACGAATCGGCGTTGGCGATGCTACCAGTGGCGGCAAGCAATCCTGTTTCCAGCTCCCGGGTGCGCCGATGAAATATCGCCTGGGCAACGAATGCGAAACCTATTGGGAGCTGGAGCTCAACCAGGAGGTGTATCGCGGCGCGGATGGTACCGTGATCAAGGTCGACGGGATGGCCAGCCTGGTGGAGCAATACAACCATGCGCCCACCTTCAGCGGGGAGTATGGCGACATTCGCCTGCCCCAGGCCTGGGCCAGCATACAGTCCCCAGTGGTGAACGACGCGACCATCTGGGTAGGCCGTCGGTACTACAAGCGCCATGACATCCATATCGGTGACTTCTACTACTGGAACCCAAGCGGCACCGGCGTGGGTATCGACAACTACAAGCTGGGCCACTATTTCCTCAGCTATGCCTTCACCCGCGAAGACACCATCGATCAGCCCGACAAAGCCAACCGCCACGATTTCAACCTGGGCGGTATTCAGACCAACGACCACGGCGACCTTGAGCTGGGCCTGAGCGTTATCCAGAAAGCCGGGCAGGTGGAAGGCGCCCACAGCGGATGGTCGTTCACCGCCGAGCACGACCAGGATGGATTCCTCGGTGGCGAAAACCGCTTCGTGATGCAGTATGGCGAGGGGCCGGGGATCGGCCTGGGCCAGACCGGCGATCTTACGGCTTCTCGGGACACCCACACCTGGCGTGTGCTGGAGTCGCCCATGTGGCAAGTCACGCCCAACTTCGGTGGCATGCTACTGGCGGTCGTGCAGAAGACCAAGGCCCCGGACAACGCGGGGCTCACCTGGTACTCCTTCGGGGTGCGCCCTTCGTATGCCTTCACTGACCACTTCAAGCTGGTGGTGGAGTTCGGGCATGACCAGATCAACCCGGACGCTGGTGCCACCCGCAAGCTGGACAAATTCACCGTGGCGCCCACCCTCAGCCTGGGCAAGGCCTTCATGGCCCGCCCCGAGCTGCGCCTGTATTACACCTATGCAAAATGGAACCGCGCCGCGCAAGCTGCCGCCGACCCCGGCACGGCGCTGTCCGACAGCGGTGCGTTCGGTTCCCAGCGGCACGGGTCCAATGTGGGCGTGCAGCTGGAAACCTGGTGGTAACGGCTCAGCCGGCGATGTCTTCGAGCGCGAGGTTGCGGGTGCGCGGGCCGAATATGCCGATGGTGGTCATCACGATCAGCATGCTTGCCACGATGAACGCCAGCACGCCCGGCGTGCCCCAATGCTCCAGAAAGAAGCCGATGATCAGGCTGCTGAAGACGGTGGACAGCCGGCTGAACGAATAGCAGAAGCCTACCGCCCGGGCGCGGATGGCCGTAGGGAACATTTCGCTCTGGTAGGCGTGATAGCTGAAGGTGAGCCAGGCATTGGCAAACGTCACCATGATGCCGCAGATCACCAACCCTATGGCACTGGATTGGTAAGCGAACAATGAGCCGAAGATCACCGTACACAACGCTGAGCCGACGATGCCCCATTTGTTCTCGAGCCTGCCGGCCAGGCGCATGCAGAACAGTGGGCCCAGCGGGTAAGCGAGCGTGATGATGAAGGCGTAGCCAAGGCTGTGGGCAGTGGCCATGCCCTGGCCGTTGAGCAAGGCGGGCAGCCAATTGCCAAAGCCGAAGAAACCAATGGCCTGGAAGATGTTGAACACGATCAGCATCACGGCACGGCGCCGGTAGGGCGGTTGCCAGATATCGCGGAAGCTGCCTTGCCGGGTCACGCTCACTGTGTGGGCCTCGGCGGGCGGCAGGGGCGCGCCCAGGTCCGCCTCGCAGCGGGCTTCAATCGCAGCCAGCGCCTGCTCGGCCTCCGCCAGGCGGCCGTGTTGGGCCAGCCATCGAGGGGACTCTGGCAAACGCTTGCGCAGCCACCACACGAACAAGGCGAACACGGCGCTGGCCAATACTACCCAGCGCCAGCCGGCTATGCCCCATGGGGCCTGTGGCACCAGCCACCAGGACATCAACGCTACGGCGGGTACCGAGAGAAACTGCACGAAGAATGCAAAGGCGAACGCCGGGCTGCGAAGGCGCTTGGGCATCAGTTCGCTCAGGTAGGTGTCGATGGTGACGAGCTCGATACCCAGGCCGATCCCGACCACGAAGCGGCAAAGGATGATGCCCATCGCGGTGCTCTGCAGGCCCATCAGCACGGTAGCCAGGGTGTACCAGATCAAGGCGAAGGTAAAAATTGCGCGGCGGCCGAATCTGTCTGCAATAGGGCTGAGCACGCTTGCCCCCAGAAACAGCCCCAGGAAGGTGGACGACGCGAAGGCCGCCTGATCGGAGACACCGAAGGCGCCGTCGTCGCCTTTGTGAAAGATACCCGCGTCAAACAGCCCGGGGCTGATATAGGCGGTCTGGAACAGGTCGTACAGCTCGAAGAACCCACCAATCGACAACAGAGCGATGAGCTTCCACAGCGTCGCGACTGAGGGCAACCGGTCGATACGCGCGGAAATAGCTGCCGCGCGGGCTTCAAGGGGAGGGGAGGCAATGGCGGAAGTCATGTGCGCGTCAGGTCCGAGGATCAGGAGCTAACAATGCTAGCCAAGTCAACGGAAGAAGGTTTGCGAATTATGTCCGGATCGAGGTTTCAGGAGCAATATAATCGCGCGCAAAAGGTGCAAAGCGCTGGGTTCTGCTTGGCTATGCGCTTCGAGGGGTTCTGACGTTGTAAGCGGCCGGCGAATGAAGAAAGTTCGCGAGCCATGTATCAATTCTGATGATTCTTAACATCGCCTCAATGAAATTCCGTATTTCGGTCAGGCGCGTAGCATTGGCTTCACAAACCCTTAGACACCCCTGCAAAGGAAGCCAGATCATGAAACGCCAACTTGTTTTGAGTATTGCACTGACCCTGATGGCTAGCACCAGCGCCTTCGCCCGTTCGCACGCTGAACACCCGCTTGATCGCGTGAGCAGCGCCGCCGAATCCACCTACAGCCAAAGCGTTGCCCAGGATGGCGCAGAGCGTCAGCTGAACACCGTGGCTCAGGACGGTGCTGAACGTCAGTTGAACACTGTGGCACAGGACGGTGCTGAACGTCAGTTGAACACCGTGGCTCAGGACGGTGCTGAACGTCAGTTGAACACCGTGGCTCAGGACGGTGCTGAACGTCAGTTGAACACCGTGGCTCAGGACGGTGCCGAGCGCCAGCTGAACACCGTTGCCCAGGATGGTGCTGACCGCCAGTTGAACAGCGCAAGCTGATCATCCCGCTGTTCTCCGAACCAGCCCGGCCTTTGTGCCGGGCTCGGCTGTTCACCGGCTATTGCCACCTTGCGCAGTAACTCACGGATCAGACCCCTCCAGCGGCCGCCACGCTCGGACAGCCGGCGGTGGTATCGGTCACCCAATGGCTCGCCGTCCCTGCAATGGTTGCAGACAGTCGATCAATAAGGTGTTGGTGCGCCAGTACCAACTCATCGAGGCTGCCCGCAGAGGCTTGCTGCAGCAACGTGGAGCAGGTCAGGTTACGCCGGCCTTTGCTGGCGGTATCGGACAGGCCCAGGCTCCATACCACATCCACGAGGGCATATTGCCCAGGTACCGTCTCGAACCGGCGCACGTCGGCGCGCAGCGTCAGCACAGGCAACCCCGGCGCGCGCGGCAGGCCAGCGATGTCACGGGTGCCCAAGCGCTGCTCCAGCCGCTGAGTGAGCGCATCGTGGAATTCGTCAGCCAAGGGGGCGCCCCAGCGCTCGCTTTCCAGGATTGCCAGGCTACCCTGGCCCTGACGCACCACTAACTGGGGCTGGTCCACCTGTACCGGCATGCGCACCTGTTGCATTTCGAACTGGTACGCCGGAGCGGCCACTGGTTGCCTGTCGGGCACGGCTTGCGGCGCCAGCAGCGTGTGGTAACCCGTGGGGGCCGAGGAGCACGCGGCCAGGGCCAGGGGAGCGAACAGCGCCAAGGTGTATTTAAGCGTGGCTTTCATCGGGCTTCGGACTCCCTGGAGGTCGGTGAGGTCGTGCGGTAGGCGTCCGGCTGGCCTTCGCGAGTACGCCCTCGAATGAGGGATTCAGGGTGCCGGCCCAGATAGTCTGTCAGGGCCCGCACCGATTTCGCGGTGCGCTCGAGTTCGCCCAGCGTGTCACCGAGTTGCTGGCGCTGTGGAGAATCCTCACCCAGCGTTTGCTCGGCCGCAGCGAGGGTCTTGCGGGTTTGTTCCAGCGTATCGTTGAGCTGCGGCAACATGCTGGTATTGACCTGGCGAAGGGTCTTGTTCATTTCTCCCAGGCTGCCATTCAGGTTGCCCGCAATCTGGTCCAGCGGCAGTTTGCTGAATTTGTCGACCATCGCTTGTAACTGTTCCTGAAGCTTGTCCAGGCTGCCAGGAACGGTGGGGATAAGCAGCGGCCGCGCCGCCGTGTCGAAGTTAACTGGCGCGGCGCGGGGTACGAAGTCCAGCGAAATGTACAGCTGGCCGGTGATGAGGTTGGCCGTGCGAGCCTGCGCCCTCAGGCCTTGCTTGACGAACGCCGCCATCAGCTGCGCCGAGCGCGCATCGTCTTCGGCGCCCCATTGCGACAGAATCTTTTCATGGGCCTTGCCCAGGCGGGCGGGGTAGATCACCGCGCCTACCATGGTTGGAAAGGTCCGTTTATCGATGTCGTAGTCCAGGTCCACCGATACCACCCGCCCCAGGTTTACCCCGTGGAATTCCACCGGTGCGTTAACCGTCAAGCCTCGCATGGGCTGTTCGAAGCGCATGCGAATGTAGCGAGGCTCACCATCCGGCGGCGCCAGGGCGGCTTCCTGGTCTGTGTACAGCTGGAACTGCGCGTGCTCGTTGGCGGGGGTGGCGTCGGGGCTCCAGCGAGGCTCCACGAAAGCGATACCGCCGGCCAGGATCGCCGACACCGATTGTGTATTGACCTTCAAACCGTTTGCCCCCAGGGACACGTCCACGCCACTGGCATTCCAGAATCGGCTATCGGACGTCACGAACTTGTCGTTCGGCGCGTTGATGAACACCTGGATGTCCACGCCCTTGCCATCCTCGGCCAGCTCGTAGGAGATCACCTGGCCCACCTGGATTCGCCGGTAATAGACCGGCGAGCCGATATCCAGCGAGCCAAGGTCTTCGGTGTGCAGTGTGAAACGTCGCCCCTGTTGGCCATAGGTGATCGGCGGCGGGGTTTCCTGGCCTACGAAGTCTTTGCGGGTTTCCTTGGCCGAACCGGCATCGGCCCCAATGAATGCCCCGGACAGCAGCGTATCCACTCCGGAGATACCCTGCGCACCAATACGCGGCCGCACTACCCAGTAGGTGGAATCCGCGGCGGTAAAGCTTCCGGCCGAGGCATTGAGTGCCACGCTGGCGACCACATGCGTGCGGTCGGGCGCCAGCTGAATGTCGGTTACCCGGCCGATGACCACGTTCTTGTACTTGACCTGGGTTTTGTTGGCCTCAAGGCCTTCTGCGGTCTGGAACTGAACCGTGATCTTCGGGCCGGCCGAGAGGCTGTCGTGCACCAGCATCGAAAGGCCGACCAGTGCCGCAGCAATCGGCACCAGCCATACCAGCGACACGTTGAAGCGGCGCCGGCGCACGGCGGGTGTCGGCACGCCGTCAGGCCCGGTCGGGTGTGCGTGTTCTGTCATCGTCTACCTCTGCATCCCAGATCAACCGGGGATCGAAACTCATGGCGGCGAGCATTGTGAGCACTACCACCAGGCCAAAAAACAGAATGCCGAGCCGCGCCTCGATCGAGCTGAGCGAGTCGAACTGGACCAACGCGGTCACCAGGGCAACCACCAGCACATCGAGCATGGACCAATAGCCGATCAACTCGATGAAGCGAAACAGTTTGGAGCGCTCGCGCATGGCCCATTGGCTACGCCGTTGAGCAGTGATCAGCAGTAACCCCAAGGCAAAGAACTTCAAACAGGGCACGACCACGCTCGCAAAGAAGATCAGCAGCGCAATGTCCCAGGAACCACTTTCCCAGAACTCGATAACCCCGCTCATGATGGTGTTTTCGCTGGCATTGCCGAACATCTGGGTATTCATGACCGGCAACAGGTTAGCCGGTACATAGAGGATCAGCGCCGCGATAAGGTACGCCCATGTGCGACCCAGGCTGTGCGGCTTGCGCGAATGCAGGGTGCCGTAACAGCGGGGGCAGCGCTCATCGGCCCGGGCGCAGGCGCGGCCGCAGACATGGCATAGCTGCAAGCCGGCTTCGCTGGCATAGGGTAGGCGGTTCATGTCAGGCGGCCGTCAAAGTCGTCCCAGAGGTAGCGGACTTCGCGCCCGCCCAGGGTGATCAGTAGCACCGTGAGCATGGCCAGGGCCCACAGCCCCACGCCTGCATGCACGTCGAGCATGCCGCCCAGCTTGATGATCGCCACCAGAATCCCCAAAAGGCACACCTCGAGCATGCTCCATGGGCGCAAGTGCTCCAGGGTGCGCATGCACAGCCTGAACCCCGGCGCTACCTGATCCCTGCAGGCGAATACCAGTACCCAGCACAGCAGAGAGACCTGCAGTAGTGGGGCGAGGATGATCGTAAGCGCCGTGACCGCAGCCATGGGTGTGATACGGCCGTGATTCAGCGCCTGCACGGATTGGAAGAGTGTGGCGGCGTTGCTGAGGCCTTCGAGGCTGATGGAAATGACCGGGAAGGCGTTGGCGAAAATGAACAGAATCGCCGCCGTGAGGGCCAGCGCCAACTGTTGTTGCACGCAAAGGCGACGCGCGCGCTCCAGCACCGCGCCGCAACGCAGGCACGTAGTTGCCTCGCCACGGCGCAGCGTTACAGGCTGGTACAGGGTGTCGCAATGCTCGCAGATGAGCCAGGCGGAGGAGGCCGCCGGGGCATTTCGAGGCTGCGCGCTAGGGGTTGATGGCATGGGGGTGCATTCTCGTCAAACTGGCCTGGCCTGTCCACATCGGGCCTGCTTTGTGCTTGGAAAGCAGCAACCGCGGAAATATCCGCCGGGCTAGCGGATCCCTCGCTTCAGCAAATGCCGTAGCCCTTCAAGCACGAGTACGCCCACGGCTGCCCAGATGGCGGCGTAGGTAGGCCATTGCTCGGCGGAAATGGTTTCGCCCAGCATCAGTGAAACCGCTACCAGCAGCACAGGCTCCACGTAGCTCAGAAGCCCGAACAGGCTGAACGGGAGCTGGCGGCTGGCCAATACGTAGCTCACCAACGCCAGCGCGCTGATCACGCCCAGGCCCGGTATCAATGCCCAGAGAGCAGGGTGTGCGGCCAGTTGAGCTGAGGACAAGGGACCGGTTATCACGAAATATAACGCCGCCGGGATCATCAACAGCATGTCGGTCCACAGGCCACCGAGATGGTCGGTACGAAAGCGCCGGCGAAGGATGAAATAGACCGGATACCCGAGTGTGACCAGTAGCGTTTCCCAGGCGAAGCTGCCATGCCTGAACAGCTCGTGGCCCACGCCAAGGGCCGCCAGGATCACGGCCAGGGTTTGCGCGCGGGACAGTGATTCGCCCCATAACAGCTTGCCGGTGAGCACCATCGCCAATGGCAGCAGGAAGTAGCCCATGGACACTTCCAGGCTGCGGCCATGCAAGGGCGCCCACAGGAACAGCCACAACTGCACGCCCATGAGGCTCGCCGTGGCCATCGAGCCGACAAGGCGTACCGGCTTTTGTGCGATCCGCCGTATCACGCCCGTAACCAGGCGCCAGTCCCCGGTGACCAGCAAAAACAGTGTCACGCACGGCAGCGTGAGCAGCATTCGCCAGCCGAAGATCTCTTCGCCGCTGAGCGGCTGCAACAGCGATGTGTAGTAGTACAGCAGGGCAAACAGCGACGATGCCAGTACGGATGCAGCGATGCCTCGGGACACGGGAACCTCGATCAGCAGCGGGGGCGCGGCGGGGCCGGCACGTTACCCTAGCTCGACCGCCGACGCCAGCGGTAGCGCGGGGCCGCGTTCCTGGCAGGCCTGCACATGACTGATGAACAGATCGGCCGGCATCGGCCGCGCAAAATAATACCCTTGCAGGTAGGCGACCCCATGGCGGGTGAGGTAGTGGTGCTGTTCGCGGGTTTCGACACCTTCGGCCACCATCTCCAGCTCGAGCTTGCCGCACAGCTCGATGATGCTGTCCAGGATATGTCGGCCAAACGCCTCGCTACCGATCATGGCGACGAAGCTTTGATCGATCTTGAGGTAGTCGACCTTGAACTGGTGGAGGTAAGAAAGGCTGCAATGGCCGGTGCCGAAGTCGTCCAGCGCAATCTTCACCCCCATCGCCCGCAAGGTACTGAACAACTCCAGTGTCTGAGGCGTAGGCGTTACCAGTTCGCGCTCGGTAATCTCCAGCACCAGTTGTACCCGGCCCGGCGCAAAGGCTGCGAGAAACTGCCGGCAATCCTCGGCCAGCAGCGGATCCTCGCAGTGGGCAGCGGCGATATTGACGCCCACGTGGAAGCCATCCGCAACCCCATCCGCGATCGGGGCAAGCGCCGTTGCGGTCTGGCGCATGAGGCTGCGGGTCATGGGCACGATAAGCCCGCAGGCTTCGGCATAGGGAATGAACAGATCGGGGCGCACCAGGCCTTCGCGGGGGTGGCGCCACCGCATCAATACCTCCGTGCCGGTGCACTGCCCGTTCTGCGCAGCCACTACCGGCTGGAAGAAAGGCACGAACTCACCTGCCGCCAGCGCCCTCGTCAGCTCCAGGCGCTGTGAGCCGGCCCGCCGTTGTTGCACGTAGCACACGGCGCCAGCGCATCCGCCGAGCACCACAAGCAGGGCCAGCATCGGGTATTGCTGCAACATCCGGTGCCAGGGGGCCGGCTCTGCGTAGCCTCCACGCACGGTGAACGGATAGCGCGCGGAGGCAGCGTACGCCTCGCCGGAGGCGAAACGAGGCACAGGGCCCAAGGATACTTGCCCCTGGGCGGTCATCCAGGCAGAGCCGACCTGGAACAGCATCTGGTTGTCGACGTCTGAGGCGGCAAGCGCGTTGGCCAGGTGCTGGCCGTCCACCGTGGCCAGTGCCGCCCCAGCCTGGGCAGCTTCACGGTAAACCAGCAGGGCGCGGCCCGGTGTGACGGTGTTCGCCTCGAACAGGCGCAACCGCCCGGCAGCAAAGCCGTCCAGGGAAAAACTCTCGCTGAACGAGCCGTACAGCGAGCTACAGTACAGCCGGTTCGCGGCTACCAGGTTGGTGGATCGAACGTAGGGGTTGCCTGTGACCTGCTCTCGCAGCGCCAAGGTAATATCGGAGCAGGGTTTTCCTGCCAGGGGGGCCAGTGCCCGGGCGGCACTGGCAGCGTTATCCAGAATGGTTTCGAGACGTTTGAGTGCTAGCGAAACATCACGCGACGATTGCGCCGCCAGGTTGCGTTCCGCCTGCCAGGCCAGCAGAGGAAGGCCCAGGACCAACGGGAGCAAGGTAACCAGCACCACCCATAACCATCGACGAGCCCTCTGGGGGGTGGCGGGTAGGGACATGGCAACGCTCCTGGGGTCAGGGTGGGCCGGGGTGGCAGGCCTGCAAGCCCGAACCCGGCGCGGCTATTGCCAGGGTCGAGGTTCGACGGCTGGCAGCAGCATAGCCCTGTCCCGAGGTTGGATCACTTTTTCTGTTCGTCCTTTTGTTGCATCTGTATGGAAGCCGGGCTGCTGTCAGCGTTTTGCTGTGTCGTCTTTTTTTCACTGCTGTCGAAACAGCCAGCCAACAATACAAGGCTTGCAGCCAGGACAGCAGTGGACAGGGTTTTCATAATTAGCACGCTCCAGCGGTAATGGATTCGATACTGTGACCCGAACTGCGCCGTAGGGTTGCGGTAGTGCGTTGGTGTACCTTCAAGCAGGCAAGTCAATTGCGACGCTCCGGCCGGCTAAGCAACCAGTGACAAAGCCCGCCGCTGAAAATCGAGAGCATCAACACCGGGCCGAGTATCAGAAGCAGCTTGCGCGTAATGAGATTGAGGACATCCTCACCGGAGAGGCTGCTATGGATGGCATAGCTGAACTGAGTAGAGGGCACCAGAACGCGATAGCGAGGGTTCTGTCGAAGCTCACCGCGAAGCAGCGACCCGTCATCCCAAAGATAGGTACCTGCAACATGCAGCGCCACATCGGCGCTGCCACTGATCAGTTCAAGCTGTTCGGTTATCACCCGGTTATCAATCCTCACGGTCAGTGAGTACTGGACATTGCCCTTGATCAATAGCAATGATCCAAAGCCTTCGGACATTGCATCGGGCCTCTGCAATTCAAGGGTCTGGTAGTCGAAGGGGCCAGCCACGGCGACAGGCGCGCGGGCCGCTCCCGTGCTTCCGGAAACCGTGTTGCAATAAGGAACGTTCTTGTGTGCATAGGAGGCTGATCGTACCCATGGCGCCTGCGCTACTGCCCGGCGCATCGCGCTTAGAACGGTCTGGCAACGCTTGCCGACCATAGGCGAAAGGATGTCAGCGGTTTCGGAAGCCGCGTTTAGTATCTTGTCCATGCGTTCCACGGCTGCCTTGCCGACACGCACGTTTTCTTCGTGAAGCGCCTGGTCCGAGAGCTTGAAGGTCAGGCCTACGCCGGCAACGAGGGGAATGGCTGCGGCCCCTATTGATAGAAGTGCCGCGCCAAGGGCCGAGCGGTGTTTGTCTGTCCGTGACATATGTGATCCTGTTGGTGTGAGCCCGGCGGCAGGTTAACCGCGGCATGGGCCCAGGCCAGGGACTGGTGCGGGATTGATCAGGTAAGGAACGCGCCGTTACGGTGTAGGAAAAAGGGAAAAGCAGCGTTTGATAGGATCCTATCCGTTGCGGTCCCTGGGGGGATGGTCAAGAATGGCCGGGTTTATCGCGCACAGAGCCGGTCATGCCCTACACAGAACAGCTGTCGTTTCCGTATTCACAGGGGGTGATGAGTGATCGCATTCGGCACTATCCGTGGCAAGGCAGCGAGCCGGGCCCCTGGGAAGACTGGCCGGAGGTTGTTCGCTGCAGCCTTATCAACCTGCTGGGTTGCCGCTTCCCCCAGTGCCTCATCTGGGGCGTGGAGCAGTACACCTTCCATAACGATGCATTCGCGGACCTGTTAGGGCACGGTGCTCCCGTAGTCGAACGTACGCTTGAGCGCCTCTGGCCGCACGCCGGGGCACGGTTGTGCACCGCGGTGCAGCGGGCGTTCGGGGGGGAAGCCTGCCATGGCATCAACCATTGCCTGCCCGTCGAGCGTAACGGGCGCCGGGAACCGGCGTGGTACACCTTTTGTTTCAGCCCTCTGCGCGATGGGCAGGGTGTTGTGCTCGGGGTATTGGCCACGATCATCGAAACCACGGCGACGGTACAGGCCGAGGGGGAGCTTAAAAGCCTGGCCCATCGCTTCGAGCGTGAGGTCGCCGAGCGCACCGCTGACCGCAATCGCCTGTGGCAATTGTCCACGGACATCATGCTGGTGACTCGAAGCGACCTTACGATCACGGCAGCCAACCCTGCCTGGGAGACGGTGCTGGGACGGCCCGTGCCCGAACTGCTCGGCATGAACGTGCTTGAGCTGCTTCATCCCGAAGATGTAGCGGTATGTGAACAGGCCGCGCGCGACCTGAGCGCCGGCCACCCTTTGCGGGATATGGATTGCCGCCTGCGACACAAGCGCGGCGGCTACCGCTGGATCAACTGGGCGGCTGTGCCGGGTGGGGGTTTTTTCAATGCGGTGGGGCGCGACGTCACGGTGGAGCGCGAGCGTGCCGCCGCGCTGGAGCAGACCGAGGCGCTACTGCGGCACAGCCAGAAGATGGAAGCGGTTGGCCAACTGACTGGTGGGTTGGCCCATGACTTCAATAACCTGCTTACCGCTATTTCCGGCAGCCTTGAACTGATGGACCGGCGTATCGAACAGGGGCGGGTGGATCAGCTGGGGCGCTATATCACCGCAGCCCGGGGCGCTGCGGACCGCGCCGCCACACTGACCCACCGGTTGCTGGCGTTCGCCCGCAGGCAAACCCTGGATGCCCGCCCTGTGGCCGTCGCCGCGTTGATAGAAGGGTTGGAGGCGCTTGTTCGGCAAACGTTGGGGCCTCATATCCACTGCGAGCAAGCGTTCGGCCATGAGCCCTGGTGTGTATTGGCCGACTCTAACCAGTTGGAAAGCGCGCTGCTTAACCTGTGCATCAATGCTCGGGACGCCATGCCCGAGGGCGGCACACTCACGCTCGCCTGTGCTGCCCATGCCCAGACGAGCACGTCGGCCGGCGTGGAAGCGTTGTCGCCGGGAGACTATGTGGTCATCAGCGTCATAGACACCGGCCATGGTATGACGGCAGACGTACTGTCGAGGGTGTTCGATCCGTTTTTCACCACCAAACCGCTGGGCCAGGGCACCGGCCTGGGGTTGTCGATGGTGTATGGTTTTGCCCGTCAATCGGGGGGCACCGTGAATATTGCTTCCCATCCGGGCAAGGGTACCCGGGTCAGTATCTATCTACCTCGCTACAGCGAAGCACTGGCACCCGCACCGGAGGAACCGCCGGTAGCGTTGGCGCAGCCGACGGCGAAAGGCGAATGCATCCTGCTCATCGATGATGAGGCTGCCATTCGTGAATTGGTAAGCGAAACGCTGGAAGGGTTGGGGTATCACGTCGTGTGTGCCGAAGACGGCGCAAGTGGGCTTGCCGCGCTGGGCCGTACGCCGCAAGTGGCCCTGGTGATCACTGACATCGGCCTGCCTGGCGGGCTGAATGGGCGTCAGGTCGCCGAAGCCGCCCGCGCCATCAAGCCCCACCTTCCGGTGCTTTTTATTACGGGGTACGCCGAACAGTCCGCGCTGGGGCCCGCGCTGCTCAGATCGGGCATGGAGATCATCACCAAGCCCTTCGCGCTGAACGAATTTGCCCGGCGCGTCGCACACATGCTCCGTCAACCCGCTGCGGAATAACGCTTGCCCTTGCCTGGCGCAGCGGTAGTGTCTTCACCGGGTTGCTCGCCGTTGCTCGCAGGTTCCGGCGTTCCGCCTCGGCGGGTCTTGCGCTCCAGCACCAGATACACCACGCAGGCGATTGCCAGGGGTACGAGGAAATACAACGCCCGGTAGGCAATCAGCGCAGCCAGAAGAGCGCCCTTTGAATACTGCCCCTGCAGTAGAGAAATGAAGATGGTTTCCAGTACGCCCAGCCCGGCGGGTATGTGGGTGATTACTCCGGCGATGCTGCTGATCAGCAGAATTGCCAGCACCGTCAGGTAGTCAGCTTTTTCCGGTAGCAAAGTGAAGATAAGCGCGCCCATCAACGACCAGTTCAGTGCGCCTGTCGCGGCCTGGAGCGCCGCGAAGCGGAAGGAGGGCAGTGTGACCTCCTGCTTGCGTATCGTCCACGTGCGCCGCTTGGCGAACCGGCATGCCAGCAGGTAGGCAACGCCAGCTGCGACCATTGCAACGCCGATCAGGCGCAGCCCGGTAGACCCTATTTTCACGCTGTCCGGAAGGGCCGGCAGCCCCATGGCGAACACCACACCGCCCAGCAGCAGGTAACCCAGCCAATTGGTGACCAGGCCCAGGCTGAGGATTTTAGTAATGGTCGCGACGCTCAGGCCCAGCTTGCCGTATAGCCGATAGCGCAGGGCAATGCCGCCAACCCAGGAGCTGAGGTTGAGGTTGAAGGCATAGCACACGAAGGCCAGTGGCAGCACCTTGGTCGCGGGCAGGCGGTGGCCGGTATAACGTCGGGACAAGAGGTCGTAGCTGCTGAATACCAGATAGCTCACCAAGGCCAATGCGCCACCCAGCAGGAGCGTACCCGGCTTGTAAGACCTGAGCGCTTGCACCACTTCTTGCCAATCAAGGTTGCGCACCAGCATGAACAACAGCACCGGTACCAGGAGGAAGCAGCTCCAAGTCATCAGGCGCTTGGTCCATAACCATATCTTGGAGCGACGTTTAGGCTGGCCATCCCGTACCTCAGGGGTGGCTGCGGGATCTACGGAGGGGTTCATGCGCTTTTCTCCGCGTTCAGTGGGGTATCGCCCGGCGCCGTTTCATTTACGGTTGTCCAGGGTTTGAGCCGGGGGGAGTGGGCAGGCAGCAGGCCGATCCAGGCAGGGAAATGGCGCAGGAAGTGAAAGCTGAGGAAGATCAAAGGCGCGCGCCACCAGTAACCGCGCAGCACGCGTTGCAGAGTAATGCTCTTGGATTCTTCTTTGGCGAGCTGCGCCAGATGGGTGTAAAGGCGCTCGTTGAATGCGGTGTCATCAATCACCAGGTTGGCTTCCAGGTTGAGTGACAGGCTGAGCGGGTCGAGATTGCTGGAGCCGACCGTTGACCAGTTGTGGTCGACCAAGGCCACCTTGCCATGCAGTGGCCGGGTGGTGTACTCGCGAATCACCACCCCATCGCGCAGGAGGTAGTTGTACAGCAACCTTGAGCACAGCCGTACCAGTGGCATGTCGGGCATGCCCTGAAGAATAAGTGTGACGTCTACTCCGCGACGGGCCGCGTTGCGTAGCTCGCGAAGTACGCGGTAGCCCGGAAAGAAATAGGCATTGGCGATGATGATCCGCTCACGGGCGGCTTTGATGGCGCTGAGGTAGTGGGTTTCGATATCGTCGGTATGGTTGTTGTTGTCGCGAATGCTCAGCAGCATTTTTGCGTGAGCACTGTCGGGTTCCAAGGGTACCCGATCGGTCAGCCAAGGCTTGTGATGCCGGGTAACGCGGCTGGTTTCGTCCATCAGGGCCAGCGAAGCCTTGTGCAGGTCGGCAACGATCGGCCCGCGTACTTGCACTGCGTAGTCCTGCTTGGCCATGGGGCCGAAGTCGCCCAGGTGGTCCGCGCAGAAATTAATACCGCCAACGAAACCGATCTCGCCATCGACGACCACGATCTTGCGGTGAAGCCGACGGAACAGGTTGGTTCGCATGCCCAGCATCGGCTTGCTCGGGTCGAACGCCAGCACCCGCACGCCGGCTTCCGAAAGCGCGGTCAGGGTAGAAGGCGACAGGTCCGCGCTGCCATAGCCGTCCACCAGCACTTCGATTCGCACCCCGCGTGCGGCCGCCTCGGTGAGCACCTGCTGCAGCTCCAGGCCCACTTTGTCGTCACGCAGGATAAAGGTTTCGATCAGCACTTCCTCCCGGGCCTGGGCAATGGCCTGGAACACGCTTGGATAAAACTCCTCCCCATTGATCAGAAGCTGTATCTGGTTATTGCTACGCCATTGCTCGGTCACAGGCGTACCTCCACAGCCAGGGGCACATGATCCGACAAATGCGACCAGGGTTTGCGGGACAGTGCCAGTGGGGCATGCGCGGTGGCATTGCGCAGGTAGATGCGGTCCAGGCGCAACAACGGCAGCCGCGCCGGGAAACTGCGCGCCGGCGAGCCATGGGCTTCGGCGAAAGCCTCACGCAAGCCACAGCCAGCCAACAGCTTGCTGGCCTGCTGGCGCCAGTCATTGAAATCACCGGCGACGATCACGGGCTCGTTTTCCGGCAAGCCTTCGAGCAGTCGGCACAGCAAGCGAAGCTGTTCCTGACGCTGATGCTCGCGCAGGCCAAGATGAACGCAAATGGTGTGCACCGGCGGTTGCCCCGGCACAGCCAGCACGGAATGAAGCAGCCCGCGCTCTTCCTGGCCGGCGACGCTCACGTCGTGATTCTGGTAATGGAGGATGGGGAATTTGGACAATAATGCATTGCCATGGTCGCCGTCCGGGTACACCGCGTTACGCCCATAGGCAAATACCGGCCACATGCTGTCGGCGAGAAACTCATATTGCGGCACATCGCTCCAGTTGTCGTAGCGCTCGCCATGCCGCCGGTGCACACCCAGTACCTCCTGGAGAAACACCACGTCGGCAGAGGTCGCCCGCACCGCTTCGCGCAGCTCGGGCAGCACGAAGCGGCGATTCAACGGGCTGAAGCCCTTGTGCATGTTCACGGTGAGGATGTGCAGCGCATGCACCGGCGGGGCTTCCTGCGGAAGCACGTCCGCGGCCGTGACCTGCTCATCCAGCGGCCGGAAATCCTGTGTTGCCATCGGCCAAGCTCCCCAAATCCTGGTTGAAAAGTCCTCATAGTCGGACTTTCAGGGGGGTAGATGGTTCAGCGTAGGGCGCTTGGGAGGGTGCGGCGCTGGCGTTCCAGGGGCCGAGGTGGTTAGGCATGGTTCCGGTAGCCAGGTGCCGAGCAGGCGTAGCTAGGCAAACCTCACTGCTTCTGTTTAAATCCCTTTTAACGGTTTTTAAGTTTGAATATTAGCCTTAAGGTCCATTATGTTGGATTTATCTTTAAGAAAGCCTGACGAGATCGTCCGACGTCTGTGTGAACGTTTACGCATGGAAAGGCTGGCATTGCAAATGACCCAAGCGGATGTCGCTGGCCGGGCCGGTGTGGGGGTCAACACCGTGTCTAACCTCGAAGCTGGACGCAGCGTCGGTTTTGAAAACCTTGTACGCGTGGCCATGGTGCTCGGGCGAACCAGCGAACTTGAGGCCCTGTTTTTGCCGAAGCTGGAAAGTATTGAAGATATTCGCCGCTATGAGAGCAGTAACGGCCGTCAACGTATACGAAAGGAAGCACAATAATGCTCCAGCAGGTTGACGTGTATTACTGCGGATGGGGGCAGCGCTGGCTATGGGGCAGGCTTGCATCGACCACTGCCCTCAATGGCCGCCCGCAGATCCTGTTCGAATACAGCGACGAAGCGAAGCGCAAAGGCCTGGAGTTGTCCTCGTACACGCTTGCGTTGGAAGGGCCCCAGCTGCGCAGGGGCTTTCCGACTCACCAGCTAGGGTTGCCCGGGCCTGTCTACGATGCGCTGCCGGATGGCTGGGGCATGCTATTAATGGATCGACTGTTCAAGCGGCGCGGGCTCAATACATCGAGGATTGGGCCACTGGAGCGACTTACTTGTATCGGTCATAACGCAATGGGAGCGATGTCGTTTGAGCCGGCAGTAACCGAGGGGGAGGAGGGGCTGGTAAATATACCCCTTGAACTTCTGGCAGGAGAGGTTCAGGAAGTTCTCAACGGTGAAGGGGGCGAGTTTCTGCAAAATCTGCTGCAAGTTGGCGGTTCGCCTCAAGGCGCCAGGCCTAAGGCATTGGTCTATCGAGACCCCGCAACAGATATCTTCACTACCGCCCCTCGGCCTGACTTCGAAGCTTGGCTGGTCAAATTTCCAGCAAAGGACGAACACCCCGAAGTGTGTGCCATCGAGATGGTTTACGCACAGTGCCTGCGACTGTGCGGTATTCAAACTCCAGATACTCGCTATTTCAGCCTTCCGAGTGGGCAAGCTGCATTCGCGAGCAGGCGCTTTGACCGGTTACAAGGGCAGCGCGTACCGATGCAAAGCCTTGCAGCCTTCACTGGCGCGGACTACAGGGCGCCGGGGAGCCTGGATTATGTAAACTTTCTACGTGCGACAAACCTTTGCACTAATGATGTAAGAGAAAAGGCATTGGGCTTTGAAAGGGCGGTCTTCAATGTGGTTTTTAACAATCGCGACGACCATCCAAAGAATTTTGCATACGTGATGTCGCCTTCCGGGGCATGGCGATTGGCGCCTGCTTACGACGTAACGTTTTGCGAAGGCCCAGGTGGCTACCACCAGATGGACGTCATGGGGGAAGCGATGGCTATTGATCGCAGAGCGATGCTTGGCCTTGCAGAGGAGGCGGAGCTATCCAAAAAGGATGCGGATGAAATCATTCAGCGGATCTGCACAATGGGTGGCCAGTTCACGGAAATTGCCCAACGCCTTCATCCAGGCGCGATCAGTCTAGGCACGCTCGAAACCATTCAGCGCCGCATCGAGGAGAACAGTGTTCTGCTTCGCTGAAGCCATGTCGACCCTGGCGGGATGCTTAGGCCGAAATGCTCAAGGCTAAGCAGAGCGCCAGTTGCGTCAGGTGGATGCAATGAGTGCATCCTAATCAGGCTTAGCTGCCCACTCACGCATTCATGGAACAGTATTGTCCACCCGTTACGCAGCATCAGAGCGTAAGATCACGGTTGGCGAACGGACTCAAGGCTTATCACAGGCTATCTGGATCCCCAAAGAACAGTATGACTGGGCTCTAGCACGATAGTTTCAGTTTGAAAAAATCTTAATATGCCCCCAATTTTGCCCCCACTCAGACGCCTTGCATGAGCGATCACGAATGGCGATTCCTGACGAAATCCAGTATGGCTCTGGATGGCTTTGAGTTTACGCCCGAACTAGGGTTAGCTGGGGGGAGGGAAGTGGCACGCTCAGAGGTTCTCCCTCGGTGAACTGGAACCAAAGCAGGTTATGCGCAGCCCAATTCTTGTTCGGCCCTGCTAATGCAAAATGACCGGTTCGGTTTCGACACTTGTCGGATAGCGAGGCGCAGCACGCGGGCGGTCGAATGCGAGCGCCCGCGTGCCCAGGTACCGCTTATGCCGACGCCGGCCTTGGCTCTGAAATTACATCAGGGTGTCTAGTGCCTTAGTGTCGATGCGGTCGAATAGGAGCTTGCCTTTGTTTTGATCGAACACATCAACGGTAGCTAACGGAATAGCCGTGATTAGAACACTGGTAGCTGAATGATCATCGTCAATGGCTTTTACCTGCAGAGCGATAAGGTGATTAGCTCGAGGTCAAATCTACCGATTGAGCACCCAAACGAGAAGACCATCGCCAGAGCCACCTATCATCCAATTCAAAATTCGCGCGCGTCAGGTGCGACATAACCAGGAGCAAGGATCGCGTTCTTGACACCGTACAGTGCCAAGGGATCGGACAACCACAACCTATATTCTGGCCCCCTTAGACTGTGATCTAGTGAACAGTCCACGCTCCACTTACGTAGGGTGTAGCCCGCCGTAGCCGCCCGAAGTTTCAGTGACAGCATCCCATCAACCATTGCGTAATCCATGAGCGTGACTTCCGGTCGCGGTTGATCAGGGTGAGGGATAAGTGTCAGCTCAACGATCCTTGTCCACTGAATGTCTTGATCGCTCGTCTCGTGAACAGCGACGGCATCATCGAGAAGAGGGCTTGCCTTGCGGATCCGGGTGATGACGAAATCTCGGAACTCGCCCGACTTTCTGTCAAACCCACGGACGTGCCAGCGAAGTCCATTGTCGACCAGAGAGAAAGGCACGATGACGCGCTGGCTGGATCCGTTCAGCGACTCGTAATCAATCTGCAAGGGGCATTTCTGGTGAATCGCCTGGGTGACGTGGCCCAAGATATCGAGCTTCGGCCACGTCAGCTGATCTGGAAAATCGACCGTAATCCCAGGCGTGGTGTCTCTGGGTTCCCCATCACCGAGCCCCTTGGTGATCCAGATCAGCGCGTGTTCCGCGGTGGGGTCAAACAGGCTCTTGAAGGATTCACTGGCTTTGTAGAGGCGCGAACTCGCGTCATACACCAGGTTGTATTTACTGAGCGTTTTGTACAGCGCGATGTCACGACTGGCCGCCGCTTCCTGAATGTCAAAGCGCTCGATCAAGTGCTGACGCTTGAGTTCACCCAGCATCCGCAATCTGAGATCTATGAAGGCGAGGCGGTCTCTTTGTGGCTGACTGAGGTTCTCAAGCATGGTCGAACTTTTTGTAGTGAAGGGGATTGCCATACTACACCATCATCAATAGACTTCATGCATGGTTATCAAATTGATGACCATTTAAGAGTGGCGTTGGCCTCACTACTGAGCAGATGAAAGCCCTATGCCAAACGAACAGTTGCCCGATGCATCCGATTCGCTGGGCGAGCCCAAGAGCGAGTTGATCGACTTATCGCCTCAGTTGCGAAATCAGCGGTTGCTGGAACCAATGAACCAGCTCTATTCGACTCGTAACTTCCATCAAGACGAGGCTGGAGAGCCGCTATTTGATGGCCTGGACACCCACTACCTGTGCATGGCCACCCTCAATTTTCATGATGGAGGGATCCGCAGTTGGCGCGGGGTACAGCATGGCGGATGTGCACACCTATGTGAGTTCAGTGATCAGTCGGATCCGGCCAGAAAAAACCGGCTCAGCGTGTGCAAAGGCAGCCGATGTCGTGATTGGCTGCCTGAGTAATAAAGCCGAGAACTACAAAGAATTCGAATTCACCTACTTTCACGCCCCCACTGTGCAAACCCT
Organism: Pseudomonas sp. 3MAES_34.3B; assembly: GCF_058145875.1. NCBI lineage: Bacteria > Pseudomonadati > Pseudomonadota > Gammaproteobacteria > Pseudomonadales > Pseudomonadaceae > Pseudomonas > Pseudomonas sp. 3MAES_34.3B. Next base: position 2,498,951 of record NZ_CM176960.1, read on the forward strand.
CGTATACCGCTTTCGCCTGTTGAATCTCGAGCCGGATCTTGATGACGTTTATCGGTATCGCCCCTCACCGGAGGGTTATCTGCTTCTGATCGGCATGCTGAATGTGGACGTTGAAGATCAGCAGATCCTAATGGAAAAGATGCTGCAGATCCTGATCGAGAGAGGGCGCTTTGAGCAGGCCGCGGAGTTCGCCAGGCGCGCCATGGTGCTTTCCATTGAGCATCGGCAACACATTCAGGGACATATTACTCAGGCGATTCGCGCACCGGGAACGGTGAGATGGAGTACGGATATCAAACCTCGATTAGACGACTCCCGCCAGCACGTTAAAGCTCGCCAGGAAGAAGAGGGGCGGCTGCTCATGGCGATTCGCAACAAGATTGGTGAAGTAGAAAACATTAAGAGCAAGCAAGAGCTTTCAAGCCTGCATGACTTGTTGTCGAAGGCTGGCAACGTAAGAGCTCGGCTGCAGCTGGAGGTTAGCAGCGCCGAAGGGCGTTTCATCGACGCTCAGACAGCCGCGTTCCGTGCCCGAAAATCTTCCGGCATTCCTGATCTTGAGACACATCTTCTCCCGCAAGCAATGATCCGCCCAGGCGCGCAATTGGCTGTGGCGGCCGAGGAGCTAATTGTCAGTTTGTTCCCGGCAGTGTTTCCAAAAACACCTGATTTATCGAACCTGCTTAGCATCCTGCTGGAGCGACGTCAGTTAACCAAGGACGCAGATGACGACGAGGATGACGACGAGATCGAGCCGTTCCAGGTCTGGCCGGATCCTTTTCCAGATCAATTGGTTGTCAAAATTTCTCAATGGCTATCCGCAAAATTTGAAGAAAACCGTTCTTGGCGGATTAATGAATTGATTGATGCGGGAGCGAACGAAGGCTTCAGTGCGATTGAGCAGCAGTGCATTGCGTTCTGCCTTTACCGCAGCTTCCCCGACAGCGAATCAGAATTTGAAAACCACCATGCGATGCTCGACGGTGAATACGAAACCTGGGTGGTCCGAGGCGACAACCTCAGATTCGACGTCAAGACAATGGTTTAGGAGGTTCATTTGGATAACCAGAACAGCGCCGCAGCACGTCTGATTTATCGGGCACTTAATCTAAGTGCGACCCCGGCCAATGACGGGGAGTATCGCGAGCTATTGGCTCGGTACCGTGCTAGCCCAGAACTGCAGCAGGTACTTGCGCAAATTGCTGAAGGGATGGAACTGATGGTGCTCGATGTCAGCGAGCGTGGCTTGATCATCGCCCCGGCGCGTAAGGAAAGTCGCTTCTCGATTCGACTTGGTGATCTACGCAAAAACTTGTCTGAAGACCAGCGTGTCGCGCTGGCGCTGAGCTTCCTGGCCATCTGCGCGGTGTTTTATCCAACGACCGCTTTGATTGAAGATGACAGCCGGTTTCCAATGCCGGCGACGTTGGCCATGTTCAGGGACACCTTAACTGGCTTGTCCGGGCGCATGAATGCACTCGAAGATTCCGATAATTATTCCCGAGAGGAGCTGCGACCAGGCTGGAGCTACATTCACAGCCTGCCTACTTCGATCCCCCAAGCCGATCGCGCGTCGCCAAACTCGATAGAAGGGTTGGTGCGCATGGCACTGAACTACCTGATTGAGTACGGGCTAGTGAATAACGTGGGGGCCCAGGATGAGGGCGAAGCGGTTGAATACACCGCCACCCATCGACTGCGCATTCAGCTACGTGAACGGACGCTACCGCGACTATTTGACTATGTGCGTTCCGGCGCAACGGCCTGAGGATTTTATGCAAAAAATTACCCGAATGCTTGTTTGTCGCTACGGTACTGCCACTGCCTGGTACGACCAGACCTTGCTCGACTTCACTGCGCCGGATACGCACGAGGCGGTCAACGCAATTGTCAACCTTGAAAACACCGGTGGCAAAACCTCTTTGCTGTCGTATGTGTTCAGCATCTTCGAGCCGCGCCGGGATCTGTTCATTCAGCACATGCAGAACCCCAACCACCAGTTCAATGACTATTTCGCTAAAGACGGAAAGCCATCTTTCATCATCATCGAATGGTCGATGCCATCACGGCTGCCTGGGGGCAAGGACTACAAGTTGGTCATTGCCCAAGCCGTTGCGACGCGAGATGTCATTGAACGCGGTAACGACGTTGATCGGGTGTTTTTCGCTTTCGAATCCCAGCACGGCATAACTTTTGAAGATATCCCAGCACCCGGCATTAACACGCTTGGCATGCCTGGGGTGAGCACGATGGGAGAGTTCAATCAATGGCTAACCCAAATGTACAGGAAGTGCCCTGAAGACTTTTATCACACTCGCAATCAGCACGATTGGATCACGCATCTTGCCACCACACGGTTGTTGGATCTCGATCTTCTGGTCATGCAACGACAATTTAATGGGCAAGAAGGTGGCCTGGAAAGCGGCTTCCTGACCTTCAAGGATGAAGAGGATCTGGTTCGTAAGCTCATGGCGCTAACGATGGACCCTGAGCGCGCTCAAACGGTACGCAACACCGTGGTGAATGTGGCTGACAAATACCAGAATAAACCTCGCCTTGAAGCGCGGCTTGTTCAGTTGGCCAGAATCCTGTCGTCCATGAAGCCCCTGGGTGAATCTTCTAAAGCGTTTGAGCTTGCACTTGAAACGCGCATCGGGTTGTTACGCCGTGCGTCGGGACTGGCCGCTGTCATGGAGCTGGCTCGTTTAAGTGAAGAAAAGCAGGTCACTAATTTTGGTGACCTGATCGATACCCTCAACTCACGCATTTTGGAAAACCAGGAGCTATTGGCACATCAGCGAGCGTTCACGTTTTCCATGCATGCTTTGCAGCACACGCGCAGTGTGGATCGCACAGCAGCGGCGTTTGAAGCGGCTAAGGTTGGCAGGGACGCGGCTCAATTGCGTCTGAGGCATCTCAAGGGTGCCATTTCGTACAAGAAGATCACCAGCGCTCATGAGCAAGTTCTCATTGAAGAGCAGTCGCTGGCAGAAGAAGTTGAGGGCTTGTGCCCGATCAAGGAAGCGCTCGAAAGACAGGGGGCGCTGCTTCGTGGCGCTATCGATATTCTGCTCAAGCAGACCGACGACAAACACATAGCGCAGAAAAATTTTGAGCTGGAGGCTGCTGAGGCAGTGGCTCAAGCCAAGGCCCAAATTAAAACGTTGAGCTTATCCATCAGGACGCTTCAGCAAGAGGAGGCAAAAGTCGGGGCCGACATCCATAATGCTCAGATTGAACGCACCAGTTTGCTGGACGACGGGGTACTTGACGCGTTCGATCATGACGCCGCTGCAGCGATCGAAAGAATCACGGTAGCCATTGCCCAAGCGCAAAGTCGCCTCGACACGTTGCGCATTGAACGAGCGGACTATCTACAACACGTTGACCGTCTTCGTGATCAGGCGACGCAGCACGGATCGCGTGCCCAAGCGGAAGCGCACATTCAGGAAAATCTGAGCAGAGAAGTCGGTGATGCCAGAACCCTTCAAGAAGATCTTCAGCAAAATCGGTTGCTGTGTTCGGTGGTCGAAGCTGAGCTGTGTGACCCTGACTCTTTGACACTGCTGGGCACCGTTAACGAATTTATCCAATCCATGGACCGTGAAGTGCTGGAGCGGGACATTCGCCTGGCCAACCTGGAGCGCGCCAGGCAGTCCATCGAAGAATCCGAACTTACGGGCCAGAGTGATGACGTCGATCAAGTTGTCAGGCTACTTCGGTCCGCCGGCATTCATTCTGCGCGAGCAACCAATTCCTACATTGCCAAGGTTGTCTCCGATGCTGAAGAGGCTCGCCGACTGGTCGCCTCCGACCCAGCCAGGTTTCTCGGCGTCTGCGTGGCCTCCGAAGAGTGGGAGACGTCATGCAAGATTGTTGCGGGTGCTGACTTACCCCTGAATACCCCGGTGACTGTCGCGCTTGCCACCCTGGATGCGACCGTCGTTGCATTCGACCGGGTGGTGATACCGGCAGAAGACGACTCTGCCTATAACCTAGAGGCCGCGGCCGCCGTGCTGCTCAATTTTGAACAGCGAATCGCTGAAATCTCAGGCACGCGCGACGCACACATTCAGCGCCGTAACGACGCTCGTGATGCAGCCAACAAACTCAAAGATTATCAGGGGCGCTTCGGTGCTGTGCGAATCGCTGAGCTTGAGCAAAAAATTCACACTCACTATGAGGAAGAACGGGCGTTCGCGAGTCTGCAGGCAGGGTGCCTGGAAGAAGCCAGTGAAGTGCTAGAGCGTGCGAAGGGACTTGAAAAGGAGATAGATCTGATTCCAAGTGAAATCGCCAATCAGACCAGTAAGATCCAGCGTCTGGAGCGTTATTCGCACCAGTATGATCAACCGCTTGCGCAATGGAGGCAGCAGTTGGCAACGGTGCAAGCGTCTCGGGCAAAGGCGGAAACAGAGAGTGAAGGCCTTGAGCGACTGATCGATTCGAAAGCGGATATCATCACCCACTCGAAACAATTGCAGTTCGATCTTGTGGGTCGCGCCCAGCAGTTGCTGAATCGCAAAGACCTCACCGAGATTTTCGATCCCAGTCTCGATTATCGAACAGCTCTTGAGTCTGGTTTCGATCTGCAAACATTGATCAAGACCTACGACTCAGACAAAGTCGTATTTGATACTGAGGAATCTCAGCGATTGGGAGTTCGTAGGGTAACCCTTGAGCAATTACGTAAAACGGAAGCCACGTTTCGAGAAGAATACAGGTCTGAATTTTCCGATCTGCGCGAAGAAGCCGTGGTCAACCTACTCAGTCTCGATCTCGCGAATGAATGCACGGCCCAGATAACGCAGGTCGGTTTGTACGAACAGGTTTTTTTATCATCATCGAACGCACATGCGGTGGCTAGCAGCGACAAAAAGGCCTTCTTCGCCAAGGTCGATCCCCCTCAACCTTCTGATGATGTCTTATTACTCAGTGATGATGAGCTTGCAGAACACATCGTGGTGGTCCAGGGAAATACGGATCAGCTTGAGAAAAATCTGGTTTCCGATCAGAGCGAAGCCGAGAAAGCATCACAGAGGCGTGCTCAAGGCAAGAAGAACGTCGAGGTGTTGAACAAGCATAAGAAAATGCTCATTTCTGCGGTTCCTCATGAGGCTGCCGCTCCTGAGTTTATTGAGCTTGAAGGTGACGGCGAAGCGCAAGTGATGGAGGTGCTCGACCGCTATAAGCAGCAAAGTGTCGGTCTGGAAGAAGCTCGAAAATTGGCTCAGTCGCACTTCGATGGACTTACAGATGTGGTGAAGTCAAAGGGCGTGCAGGACGTTGATCCGGGCCTTGCCCACGAGCTGTCGAGCAACTCATTTGAAACCACCTGCAGCGATTTTGAGCGACTGATGATGCTGATCGTTGAGCGTACGGATGCCTCTCAGTCTGAGTTGGAAGGCATGCTGCCCGACTTTGAGAATTGCGTGGGCGAAGTGCATCAGTTGGTAGAAGAGGGCATGAGTGTCCTGAAGAAAGCTTGCGAGGTCATGGTGCCAAAAGGCGCCCCCTATGTCGGTGGCAAAGTCATCATGAAGATGCGTCACCCGATTACAGGTGTTTCGACGGAAGCGGGGAAGGCTTCTATTCGGCATTACTTGAACACGTTGATCGAGACTAAGGTCATTCCTGAACATGGTGCGGACCTGGTCGCGGCCGGCATGATCAACCTTTCCCCACAACGCGCGTTCGGCTTGCAATTATTGCAAATGGAGCAGAATGCCGATCACCAGTACCAGGATGCCGGGCGGCTGAAAAAGTCCGGCGGCCAAGGGGTGGTCATCGCCATGTTCATGTACCTGATGATGAGCCAACTGCGACGTACCCATCAGGCCGTCACTAAGCGCGGTGGCGGGTGTCCCCTTATTCTTGATAACCCGTTTGCCAAGGTACAGACCCGGGCGTTGATTGATGTCCAGATCATGCTGGCCGAGGCCATTGGTGTGCAGTTGATTTTCTTCACAGCCATGAAGGATTTGAACATCCTTGCCGGCTTTCAGCGAGTGATCCGTCTGCGCAAGGAGGGCGTGAAAAGCGGGCGATCTCACATTCAAATGGCAACTGCAACCTTCAATACTGCGGTGCAAAGAGCAGGTACAAATTGATGAACATTGCTTTTTTTGAAGCATTGCGCGGCAGCCGTAAAAAGCGCATAGACCTGCTGAAGTTAAGGAGCCTCTGGATAGAACACCATCCAGAGCTCCAACAGCATCCCAATCGGGATAGGTTACTCATGGAGGCCCTGAGGGCTGGCGATGAGCAAGGAATCCTGAGACTTCCTTCTCCCCGCAGTTTCGAGCGTATTGGCAATCCGGCCATGCCCATGTTTATCACCGTGATTGTTGAAACGATCTCGGTGTTGAAATTAGACTGGACAACCGTTTCCTGGATGCCGGAACTGGGGTTTTGGATGCAATTGACGGAAAGCGAAAAGGTGACGGCCAAGGTCATCAACGAATGGCTCATCCGCCGCAAGGGGCGCTTTATGATGGTGCCGTTGCGTGAGCGATCGCTTGAGATGTTCGGGGATGAGAAATACCTCGATGGCAGGGTGCGATCCAATGCACTTTTTGGCGGCAGGCTTGCTTTGTCAGCGATTGGTGCCAGAAAGGTGGACCTTCCCTTGCCTTACCGACAGCAGCCTGGCAAACCAGGGCGGCCGGTGCTGGTCGTGGAAAACCATCACACGTTCTTCAGCCTTGGCGAATGGAACGACACCGCACATCGCTACGCGGCCGTCGTATATGGCGCGGGTAGCGCCATTACGTCGACGGGTACAGCGCTGGATGAAGTCATCAGGGAGGTTGACGGTGATGGAGCGGAATACTTCGGAGATCTGGACCCCGAGGGTGTTTCAATACCGCTGCGATACAACTCTAAGCATAAGACCCAGCTGTACCCGGCGATCTGGCTCTACCGAAAGCTGCTGACTATTGGTCGCCACAGGCCACTGCCCATCCTTTACGCAGGTGACAACCAAGCGGTTACTTCGTGGATACCTGAACTCGCTCAGGAAGTCCACGATGTGTGGAAGGAGGGCGACTGTCTGCCACAAGAGGGCATAGGGCTTGAGCAACTCTTATCCCAGCCTTATGAACTAGGCTTAAACAAAGCCTCTATCGATAATTTATCTGCAGCCGCTCAGTCGTAGGCTAGCGACAAAATGATCGTTGTGCCGGCTGCGGACAATAGGCATTGGATATCCAAGGCTTCGCGCAGCCATCATTGAGCTTGCCTGGTAATGTCGAAGCATTGACGTACCCGGGGCGCTCCATGCACCCCGACCTCGAAAGCGTCAGTATCGATGACTCGCTCCGGTTACTCCTGTCGCTGAATTGCTACGCGGTGACCATTAGGACGCTTGCTTGGCCAAGCGTTGCATGTTGAGCGAGCTCGTCGTCAGACCTGCCCGGTTGAAGCGGTAGCGCATGTACGCCGAGATATCGTCCTCGTGCGACGACACGATCAACTGGCTATGTTTGAGCTCACAGCGGAGCAGGTCGGTCAGAGATGCGATGTTTACCTCGTCTAGAGATTGGGATGGATCGTCGATGAGGATAAGCGGGACTTCTGCGTAGACCTTGTTTAGCGACAGGAAGAAGGCCAGGCTCAGCGCCGACACCTGGCCCGTGCTCATGGACATCACCGCGTCATGCTCAGATTTTTCTGCCGTCAGGAACCTGAGCTGCTTGCCATCTCGGCTCTCGATGAACAACCCAAGGCCGCGTTGGTAGTTCTGGATCAGTCGCCCACTGTAGATGTGGAAGATGAGCTCGATCTCCGAGATGGTCTGATCTGCATACTTCTGCTCCGCTTTCTCCAAGGTAGCGCGCAGCTGGATGACCTTGCCCTTTGCTCTGGTGGCGGCCTCCGTTTCGCGTTGCATTTTCTGCAGTTCTTCAAGGCATTTTTGAAGTCGGCTGCTCTGCGCTTCGTTGGCTTTGATCGTGATGTAAAGTTCTTTTTTTGCCAAATCCTGAGCGTCGAAAATGTAAAAATCCTGTAAGTCCTTGAAGACTGCTTCGATGGTTTGCCGCCAATCGTCAGGGAGCGCCACTGTCTCGTCCGTTTTCTTGGCGTGCATCGATTTTCGCAGTTCTTCCAGGCGAGCGTCTGTCACCACTTCGTCGTTGTTGAATGTGAAGGTGATCAGAATGCCTTCGCCCCTGAGCCGTTCCAGGAGCTGCTGGATTGCAGGGAGGCGGGTTTCAACTTTGGCCAATGCCTGATGCAGTGCCTCGTTGTACCCAGGTTTAAGGATCGCTTCGCGCCCCTGAATGAATGTATCAATGGTGCCCAACTCAGTGGTCATCGCAGTGGTTAGCACGACGAGTGCCTTCCCATCCTTTCCTAAGGTGTCAGAGATTTTTTGGGCTCTGACCTCAATCGCCTCGAGCATTGCAACGTGAGTTTTCCAGTCATTCCCGCACAACGGGCAAAACTTGTCGTCCGGATGGAGCTTGGAGTGCTCATCAAGCAGCTGCTGCTTCAGTCGGGCCAGTTCGGCAGCGGCGCTGTCATTGGCTGTGTTCTTGATGTTCAGGTCATTACGCGCTTTGATTTGCTCTTCAAACCATTCAAGTCGCCCAGCAGCCCAACTTGGCAGTGTTCGTGCCTGCTCAGCAGTGATGGCGGAAGCACCTTTCTTGACGATTTTGGCTGCTTTATCGAGCCCGTCGAGCTCCTTTTTGATCTGTACCAGGTCATCTAATTTGTTCAAGTCGGTGCCCAGCAGTGCCAAGCTGCTCAGCGACTCCGCGTGCGACTCGATGTCCGCATTGATGGCATCATTCTGAGCTCTGACCCGAATGGCTGCTTTCTGAGGGAGCAAGCCATTTAGCTTGCGAATGGCGTTTGAGAACTGGGTGTGAATCTCTGAGTCGTAGGTGGGGAAGGGATCTTCCTTATCCCAACCCGGCCCAACCTCAACCGTCGACAGCTTTTTGTAATCACTATTTCCCAGATCGGCTTGCACCATCGCGCGCAGGGCTGTGCACTCATTGTTAAGAGCTTCTTCATCAGCTTTGCGTTTTTCGTCCCCTAGGAATTTTGTGAACCTTGTCGAGAGTGAGCGGCAATTTTCAATCTCAGCTGCAACATCGTTGATGTTGAACAGGTTGCCAAGCTGGTCTTTACGCTCGTCTACTCGCGTGTGAAGCAGTTTGTTCTGCCCTTGCTCAAGGTAGTTGAGGAAGGTGAAATTTTCCCGAAAGTTTCTGCCGAAGACTTCGTCTAGAAACCCGTTCTCACGCAGGTTGACCGGCGTGAAGGCTTTCGAATCGAAATCGGGAAGTTCATACAGCTTGAAGTGCTTGAACTTGTCGGCTCGGTTGTTCGATTTCTTGTCGAACGCTTTTACGGGCGAATGCCGGGCCAGAACCAAGCGTTTGTCCCCATCATGGAATTCGATTTTGATGCTCAGGTCTTTTTGATCGGTGCGCTGGTTCCAGAATAGGTTGTCGTCATAGTTTGTTTTGAGCTTCGTCATCAATGTCGAAAAAAGATTGTCGATCCGCTTGATCTGACCCGTGAGTAGCAGCTCGACAGCATCGAAGACACTGGTTTTTCCATACCCGTTCGGCCCGTCGAGCGTTAGCAGCGATGAGGTGCCAAGATCCAAATTGATTTGTTTAAAAGCCTTAAATCGAGAAATTTCAATCCGCGCTATTTTCCATTTCATTGCTCATCAGCTCCGTGATCAATTCTTCAGCGTTATTCGACGTGAGTTTCTGGATGATTGTGTAGGTTTCATCAAGGCCTGCTTCGGCTACGGCGTCGGCTGCTTGCAGGCGCAAGGAAATAAGCTCACGTCGGGTGAACGGGAGCTCAAGAAAAGGAAGTTTGATGAAAATCTTTGCTGCAACACTGTAGTGCGTCGCGGCCAGAGGGTCTTCCTTGTAGTTGCTGAACTGGCTCTTGTCCGAGACAGTGGCCACTAGTTCGTTGAAGGTATAGTTCTGGATGGCATGCTGCTCAGTATCGCTGTAGTAAAGTACATATTTCTTGAAAAAGTGAGGGTCCTCTTCAATCGCAAAAATCTGTTCTTCCTGGTCTTTGAATTCAGCTAGGTGGTTCAGGTGATGGATGCAGATGAGGTCACAGTTTTTCTTGAATGTTGGATGGTTCAGAAAGGAGTCGGGGGCCGATTGATTAATAAGAGTATTTAGTTCGGTGGGGCTGGGTAAGTGATCCAGCTTGTGCAAAATCGCAAAGCGGATGGCGGAGCCGGATTCCCGAACGTAGAAGCTCGTAAGGTCGGTTTCAAAGTCTTTGGTGAATCCATGATAAATGAGAGCCTCATCAATAATTTTATTTATCATTCAAGCGAGCCTCTGCGTCTTCTTTAGTCACGATGCTTAAACAAAATGATTTGAGAATGTTGCTGTCAATGCGGTCTCTGACCTGCTGATCGTCAAGTTCGTTGGGGTGCGTGAACTTGGTGTTGATGATGAAAGACTCGGAAGATCTGCTGGGGATGAGGTTGTTGTACTCAAACAGCAGCTTGAGTAAATCTCCGTTGGCATCTATCTCTCCCAGCAGGTCTACAGTGCAACCCTCGTGGTCATCAACGAAGGGAAGGTCGAGGGCCGTCGGAAGATAGAATCGCTTGTCACTGTCCAGATAGTGCGGGAATTGTTTAAAAATCGGCTCAATCGACATGCCCTCGATAAGGCCGGAATAACGCCGGATATCTACTTTTTGTATGCTGGAGAAACGCTCTGATGGCTTTATCAGTTGACAAAGCGTCTGCATTTCGCTGGCTTCTGAATCCCGAATATGTTCGAAGAGCCGACGCGCTCGCCCGTACGAGGCGTCACTCATACCAGGTAAGGCTTGATCGAGTCTGTCTTCTAGATGACTGTGCAGCTTTGCCTTCAGATCGATCGCATAATACTCAGTGTTGTTGTATGGGTTTTTGTTAATAATATCGTCTATTAGGCTCTGGGCTGTAATACGGCTTTCATACGCTGCCTTGTTGGCCTTTTCTCGGTCGACCTGTACCATTCGGTGAATTGCGACTGCTTGTGTGCTTATCTTTTCAGACAGAAGGCAGTAGTTGTAGTGCAAGAGTTCGTCGGTTAGCAGGATGGAGTTGCTGCTGCATATTTCTATGATGACAGCTTTTGTGAGGCCTTCGATTTCGCCTAGACCGCAATATTTGTTGTTCCCGTACGAGTAGAATTTAACCAGCTCGTTGTTGTTTCCAGTGTAATCATCGGTATCGTTGAGTTGGACCGATACATGGAAGTATCGTGATACGCCTTTAACTCGATCGTACTCGACAGTAGATGATTTTTCCAGTGCCTCGATGTACTCGCTTTTGTACGTGCCAATCTTGGCTTTTACTTGATGAGCGCTTACAAGTGCGCCGCTTTTGTAAATGGCGAAATCGTCGCTGCTATCTAGTTGAAGCTCAAAATCTAAGTCGCCCTGATGGATTAACCTGAGCGAGTGATAGAGTGCAATTTTCCCTTGGTAGACGTAGCCGCTCCACGTAGACACAGCGGTGGCTGGATAGCCTTTGCTCTTGACGCTCACGTTGACTCCCTTCACGTATAGATATGACACTCATAAATGGCACAAAGATATCACCATGTAAATGTCGTCTTGTAAACCGCAGGTTGGAGAGCATGGAGCTCCATGGTTTGTGGAAAGGTAAAAATAATCAGATAAACAGGCTGTCCAGCGACGCCTAAAGACTCTCAGGATCCCCAAAAAACATCTGCAACCGCGAGCGTAGCCAGCGCTCGCTGGGGTCGTTGTCCTGCGAGCCGCGCCAGGCCATGTGAAGTTCGAAAGTCTCCATCTCCATGGGCAATTCCTCGGCGCGCAGCCCGCCCGCTGCGGTGAGCGCATCGGCGGTGTAGTCCGGCACGGTAGCCACGATATCGGTACCGGCCAGCAGCGTACCCAAACCATTGAACTGAGGCACGGCGAGCACCACGTGGCGCTTGCGGCCCAGCTTTTCCAGGGTGGTGTCGATAAAGCCGCTGAGGTCGCCCGCATAGGACACCAGTGCATGGGGCCGATCACAGAAATCATCCAGGCTGATCGGCCCTGGCATGGTGTCGGCCCTCAGCAGGCGCGGTTTGCTTCGGCGCAATACCTTGCGCTTGGCATTGGCGGGCAGCTCGTTGGTGTAGCTCACGCCCACCGAGATTTCTCCGGAAGCAAGCAACGCCGGCATCAGGATGTAATTGACCCGCCGCACTACCAGCACGATGCCCGGTGCTTCCGCCCGCAAGCGCTTGAGCAATTGCGGCAGCAATGCAAATTCGACGTCATCGGATAAACCCACCCGGAACACCGCCGTGCTGGTGGCCGGGTCAAACTCGGCGGCGCGGCTTACCGCCGTGGAGATCGAATCCAGGGCAGGGGACAGCAGCGCGAAGATTTCGGTGGCGCGCGCCGTAGGCTCCATGCTGCGGCCGGTACGCACGAACAACGGGTCATCGAAGAGGCTGCGCAGGCGCGAGAGGGCAGCGCTGATGGCCGGCTGGCCGAGAAAAAGCTTCTCCGCGGCACGGGTTACGCTGCGTTCATGCATCAGGGTTTCAAAGACAATCAGTAAATTGAGGTCGACGCGGCGAAGGTCGTTACGATTCATCTGGATCGCTCAGGCAGGGGTCGGGGCGCTGGAGATAGTACGGGGAATGATTGCCTGGGTGTACGCCAAATATTAAATCGCCGCTATAGAGATTGAATCGAGGATCAATATTAGGCATGTTGACTATCAATTTCCCTCGGTGGTGATGTGGGCAAAGCCCGGATAACCTACGTGGTAATAGAAGTGATCAGACGAGGTTAGCGATGTCCCGCACAATCCGTTTTCACAAGTTTGGCCCCGCCGACGTGCTCAAGTGCGAAGCGCTCGAGCCTCGGCTGCCAGGGCCGGGCGAGGTGCAGGTACAGGTCGCTGCCATTGGCATATCGTGGTTTGACGTGCTCTGGCGGCAGAATCTGGCCCCCTCCCAGGCACGCCTGCCAGCTGGCATTGGCCATGAGATGGCCGGGGTTGTCAGTGCCGTCGGCACCGGCGTGACCGAGTTCAAGCCAGGCGATCGCGTGGCGAGCTTCCCCGCCACCAGCGCCAACGACTACCCGGCGTGCGGTGAGCAGGTGGTAATGCCCGCGGCAGCACTCACTCGATACCCGGACCTGCTCACGCCGGCGCAGGCGGCCGTTCATTACACGCCCTTGCTGGTCGCCTGGTTCGCATACGTGAAACTGGCCCATGCCCAGCCGGGTCAGACCGCGCTCATCACCGATGCCAGCCATTGCTCGGGCCCTGCGTTCGTGCAGCTGGGCAAGGCGCTGGGTGTGAATGTGATCGCGGCCACCCGCAATGAAGCGCAGCGCGAAGCGTTGCTGGCGCTGGGTGCGCACAAGGTGATCGTCACGGACGACCAGGACCTGCTCATGCAGATCAACAAGTACACCGATGGCAAAGGCGTCAATATGGTGTTCGACGGGCTGGGCGGGCCGCAGATGTCCCTGCTCGGCGATGTACTGGCGCCCCGCGGCACGCTTGTGCTCTATGGTTTGCAAGGCGGAAACCAGACCCCGTTCCCGGCGTGTGCGGCGTTCCAGAAGAACATTCAGTTCCATGTGCATTGCCTGGGCAATTTCACTGGCAAGCCGGAGCTGGGAATCCCTCAGGATGCCGAAGCAGTGCGCCAGGCCCTTGTGCAGATCAACCAGCTCACTGCTGATCGCGTGCTCACACCTCAGCCAACCCGGGTGTTCGCGTTCGAGCAGGTAGTGGAGGCCCATCGCTATATGGACGACTGCCCGTGCAGTGGCCGGGCAGTGCTGGAAATAACACCCGCGTAATGCATGACTCCTGCCGGGCTGCCACTGCAGCCCACTGACGTACGCCGGCTTTTCCTACAGTCTCTTGAGATTTTTCCTTCAGTAATCTTCCGGCTCGACCCGCTGCCCGGGTGGGCCGGTATCGCTATCCTTCGCCGCGCTGAATCCGCTACCAAGAAAGCGGGTCGCCCTCGGAGGACCCATGAGCGAAATACACCAACAAGCCCTGGCCAGTATCTATCGCCAAGTGCTGCAACGCCTTGTCAATGCCCATGGCGAGGCACAACGGCAGGCAATGCTGCGGCTGGCCGAATGGTTGGGTCGCCGTTTCCCGCAGTTGCAGCAGGCACGCCTGGTTGTGATGTGCTCAGGGGATCGGGATGGCTTGCTCACAATGGCACTGCTACGCGGGGCCCAGCTGCTGCTGGCCGAGGCGCAGGGGCAAACGTTCCGGTTGCGCGTGGCCGTCCCCTTGCACCCAGGTATGAGTACCGTCGACCACGGGAACGTGCAGCGCGCCTGTGCCGCATTGTTCCTGCATGAGGATGAACGGGTTGAAGTGCTTGCTGTGGATTGCACCGGCTTGCACCCCTACGAGCGAACCCGGTTGGGCCATGTAGCACAAGTAGGTACCGCCAGGGCCTTGCTGGGTTCGGGCCATCGGGGTCGGGCCGCCATTGGCCTCGAAGGCAAGCACTGCATCATCAGCACCGCCCGTTTGCTGCTGTTGGCGCTTGAGGGTACTCAGCGGTCGAACGTGCTGGTAACGGCCCAGCCGCACGCCGGCTTGTTGCGTCAATGCGCTCGAGCCAGGCGCTTGTTGCGCAAGGCAGGGCGGCTTGGCCCTGGTGAACGCCGGCCGGTGCCGGCCTGGTTGCACAGGGTAGCTGGGCTGATGGAAGGTGCTTCGCCACGCCAGCCCCCGGAACAGGCCTTGGCCACTCCCTTGAACGTGCAGGCGTTTCTTTCCCCCAGCCACAAGGTGCGCTGGGAACAGGCAATGCAGTGCCTTGGCATGCAGCTCGATCCTTTTTCCCTGCGAAGCGATGCACTGGACTGCAGGGATTACCTGCTTGGGGCGCATTTGTCTGCCTTGGCGGCGAAACACCTCAAAGGTGAGGATGCCGCTTCAGGGCTTGTGGATTGGTTACGCCCCCGATTCGATCGTTTGCGAAGGGAAGGGGTGCCTGTACGCAAACTGGCAGGGTTGCGTGCCGCTTGCCTGGGTGAGCGTGCCATCGACAGCCAGGCGTACCGCCTGCAGTTGCATTCAGAAGAGCGCTATGGCGTGAACGAAGAGCAGCTGTGCTGCTTGGTCTTCAAGCCGTTCATTGACCGGGGCGCAGGTTTGAAAGCGTTTCTGGAGTGCTGCCACCCCGATAAGCTGCACCGTGAAAGGCAGCTGAGTCAGGCACTCGAAGGTCAGATTGCCCCCGCCGAGGCAGTGGGTTGGCTGCAACAGGTATCCGGGTTGCCGCTGCCGTTGTTGCGCCAACTGTATGCCAGGGTTACCAAGGGGAACAGCCACTACGGCCGCCTGAGTGCAACCTTGCATAGCCCTTGCGGTTGTCATGCCGCCCCGCTGTTGGAGCGAACAACACGTGGCCTCACCCAGGTGCAGCAGGGGCAATCGACAAAAGGGTCTGGTCACGGATAACCGGCTGGAGTACAAATGTACTCCATGAAAACAAACATTCTTTCCCCACGTCGCCGCGCTGTCCTTGCCTTCATCCGTGAACGCATCGCCCTGCACGGTCAATCACCCAGCCTCGCCGAGATAAGCGAGGCTTTTGGCTTTGCCTCGCGCAGCGTGGCCCGCAAGCACATTGTGGCGCTGGCCGAGGCCGGTCATATCGAGGTCCAGGCTCACCAGGCGCGCGGTATCCGGTTGGTAGCACAGGCCGGCCGTGCCGAGCTTGTCCAGGTACCCCTTATGGGGCGGGTCGCGGCGGGGTTGCCAATCGATCCGGATGTAGGCGTGCATGACCACCTGGCATTGGACGTGCGGCTGTTCTCCCGGGTGCCGGATTACCTGCTGGAGGTGCAGGGCGATTCGATGCTTGAAGACGGCATTCTGGACGGAGACCTGGTGGGCGTGCAGCGGCTGCAGGAGGCCCGCAACGGGCAGATCGTGGTCGCCAGGCTGGATGGCGAGGTTACCATCAAGCGCTTCGAACACAGCCTTGAAGGTGTGCGGTTGTTGCCCCGCAACCCTGCCTACACGCCTATTGCAGTAACGCCGGATCGCGATCTGGTGATCGAAGGTATCTTTTGCGGGCTGGTTCGGCGATGAGCGCGGCGGTTGTAAGCCTCGATGGCCTGCTGGGCACGCGCCGTGTCTGGAAGGGCCGCAATACCCAGGGCGAACAGCCCGCAACGCCCGCCCAACCCACAGGGCATGCCCAGCTGGATCAGGCCTTGCCCTCGGGCGGCTGGCCGCCCGGGGCCTTGAGCGAAATCCTTATCCCTTTCACCGGTTGCGGCGAGCTGCAATTACTGTGGCCAACCCTGGCCCGCCTTACACAGGCCGCCGAGCGCGTGGTATTGGTCGCGCCACCGTTCATACCCAACCCTCAGGCCTGGCAGGCCGCCGGGGTAGACCTGGGCTGGCTGACCCTGGTGCGAGCCGAAGGCAAGGAGGCGTTGTGGGCAACTGAGCAATGCCTGCGCTCTGGTAGCTGCGCGGCAGTCATGTGCTGGGCGGGGCAGGTCGATGATCGCGCCTTGCGTCGGCTGCAGGTAGCCGCCGAGGCAGGCCAGGCGCTGGGGTTCGTATTGCGCGGCAGCCAGGCGGCGGCCAATCCGTCACCGGCCGCGCTTCGCCTGGCGATCGCCCCGCAGCCCGCTGGCTGGACCATTCTCAAATGCCGCGGTGGTTTGCCGCCGGCTCGCCCTATCCCTTGGTTGGCCAACGCCTGAGGTCGCCATGCTCTGGGCCTGTATCCTGTTTCCCCAGTTGGCGTTGGACGTGGTGGTGCGCCATCAACCCGACCCGCTGGCGCCTCTGGCGCTGGTCAGTGGGCCTGCCCAACGGCGCGTGCTGCGCGCGGTCAACCCTGCGGCCCGGGCGCTGGGCCTGCGCCCAGGGCAAAGCCTGAGCGCGGCGCATGCCCTAAGCCGTGATTTCCACCTGGTGGACTACGACCTCACTCAGGTCGGCCAGGCCCAGCAATTGCTCGCCGCCTGGGGCTATCGCTACAGCTCGCATGTAAGCCTGCATTTCCCTCGCGCGCTGTTGCTGGAGGTTGCCTCAGGCATGGGGTTGTTCGGGCCATGGCCGGCCTTCGAGGCCCGTTTGCGCGATGAACTGCAAGCCATGGGTTTCGCGCACCGTATCGTGCTGGCCACCAACCCCGTGGCCGCCCGAATGCTTGCCAATGTGCACGATGGCCTTGCGGTCACTTCACCTACTCAGCTGCAGGCCGTATTGGCCCAAATGCCCGTAGACAGGATTGGCTTGGCCAAAGAGCAGGCAACGGCACTCATGCGCATGGGGCTGCGCCAGGTTGGCCAATTGCTGCGGCTTGAGCGCGCGGCGCTGGCACGACGGTTCCCGGCCCAATTGCTCATGCAACTGGATCTGTTGCAAGGGCTACGGCCCCAGGCGCTGGAGTTCTTCGCGTTACCGGAAGGTTTCGACAGCCGTATCGAGCTTAATTTTGACGTTGAATCCACCGAGGCTTTGCTGTTTCCGTTACGGCGACTGATCAGCGACCTGGGTGTGTTTCTGGCCAGCCGTGATGGCGGGGTACAGCGTTTTGTGGTTCACCTGGAGCATGCCGAGGGCGCGGACACCCAGGTTCCGGTAGGGTTGCTCACGGCGGAGCGGGACCCCAACCTGCTGTTCGAACTCACCCGTGGCCGCCTGGAGCCGGTGCAGGTTACCCGGCCGGTACGCAATGTACGCCTGGTGGCCAGAGAGCTGCCGGCGTATGTCCCGGTAGCGCATGGGTTGTTCGAGGCGAGGCTGGCCGCCGGGCAGGGCTGGGAACAGCTGCGTGAACGCTTGCGTGCCCGCCTGGGTGACGACGCCGTGGCCTGCCTTCGTTACCTGGCTGACCATCGCCCCGAGCGTGCCTGGGCACTGGAGGACACCCCTGGGCTTCAGCTGCACGCTGGCCCTGCGCCCTTGCGCCCCGGTTGGTTGTTGCCCAACCCCGAGCCACTTCCCGACGGCCGCTGGCAATCGCTTTCCGGCCCGGAGCGGATTGAAAGCGGATGGTGGGACGGTGGCGATGTGCGCCGCGACTACTTCCGCTTGCGCCTGGCCTCGGGGCGACAAGCCTGGGCCTACAAGGCTGTGAGCGATGACAGTTGGTGGTTGCAGGGGTGGTTCGGATGACTGCATATGCCGAGCTGCACTGCCTGTCCAGTTTCAGCTTTCAGCGGGGCGCCTCTACCGCCATGGAGCTGTTCACCCGCGCCCGCCGGCATGGCTACCGCGCGCTGGCCATTACCGATGAATGCACCTTGGCCGGCATTGTCCGGGCATGGCAGGCGGCCCGGGAATGCTCGGTGCCCTTGCTGGTGGGCAGCGAGATCCAGGTGGACAACGGTGCGCGGCTGGTCGTACTGGTAAGCGACCTGGGCGGGTATCAAGCGTTGTGCCACTTGATCACCCTGGCGCGGCGGCGGGCCGAGAAGGGCAGTTACTGTTCTCTGGCCAGTGACTATCAAGAGGTGGACCTGTCCGGGCTATTGGCCCTGTGGCTGCCTTCGCCTGGGTTGAAGATTGAGCACGGCCAGTGGCTGCAACAGCTGTTCGGCGATCGCTTGTGGCTGGCGGTGGAATTGCACCGCAGTGCCGATGACACCCAGCGCCTGGCGCATCTGCAGGCCCTGGCCGTCAAGCTGGGCATCCGTTGCGTGGCCAGCGGTGATGTGCACATGCATGCTCGCGGGCGGCGGGCGTTGCAGGATACCCTCACCGCCGTACGTCATCATGTCAGCGTTGCCGAGGCGGGCCAGTGGCTGTTCCCCAATGGCGAGCGTCATTTGCGCAGCCTGGCCCAGCTCGCCGAGCTATATCCGCCGGCCTTGCTGGCCGAAACCGTGCACATCGCCGAGCGATGCCGTTTCGACCTCGGCCAACTGCGCTACCAGTACCCCCATGAAGTGGTGCCTGCCGGCCAAACCCCCACGGCGTGGCTGCGTACCCTGACCGAGCGCGGCGCGGCCGAGCGCTGGCCAGAGGGTACCCCGGCGCCCGTGCGGGCCATGCTGGAGCGTGAGCTGGAGATCATCGCCGACCTTGCCTATGAATCGTATTTTCTGACCGTACATGACATTGTCGACTTCGCCAGGCGCCAGGGCATCCTGTGCCAGGGGCGAGGGTCTGCCGCGAACTCGGCCGTATGCTTTGCGCTGGGTATCACTGCTATCGACCCTGCCCATACCAGCATGTTGTTCGAACGCTTCATTTCACGCGAGCGCAACGAACCGCCAGACATCGACGTGGATTTCGAGCATGAGCGGCGTGAAGAAGTCATCCAGTACGTGTTCAACCGCTATGGCCGCCATCGGGCCGCGCTCACGGCCATCGCCAGCACCTACAGGGCTGCGGGGGCCGTGCGGGATGTGGCCAAGGCCCTTGGGCTGCCCCCGGACCAGGTGAATGCCCTGGCCAGTTGCGTGGGGCGCTTCAGCGACGCACTGCCATCGCCAGAGCGGCTCGCCGAAGCCGGTTTCGACCCAGCCAGCCCGGTACTGCGCCGGGTGCTGACCCTCACCGGTGAGTTGATAGGCTTCCCTCGCCACCTGTCCCAGCACCCTGGCGGTTTCGTGATTTCGGAGCACCCGTTGCAAACCCTGGTGCCGGTGGAAAACGCCGCCATGGAAGGCCGCACCGTCATTCAATGGGACAAAGATGACCTGGACATGGTTGGCCTGCTGAAGGTCGATATCCTTGCTCTGGGCATGCTGACCGCGATCCGTCGCTGCTTCGACCTGGTAAAGCACTACCGCGGCCGCCACCTTACCCTGGCCACGGTGCCCGCCGATTGCGCGGCGACCTACGACATGATCGGCAAGGCCGATACGGTAGGGGTATTCCAGATAGAATCACGGGCGCAAATGGCCATGTTGCCCCGCCTCAAGCCGCGCAACTTCTACGACCTGGTGATCGAGGTGGCGATCGTACGCCCCGGCCCCATCCAGGGTGACATGGTGCACCCTTACCTGCGCCGCCGTAATCACGAAGAAGAGGTCACCTACCCGTCGCCGGAATTCGAAGCGGTGTTCAAACGCACGTTGGGCGTGCCGCTGTTTCAGGAACAGGTAATGCAGCTGGCTATCCTGGCGGCGGATTACACCCCTGGCGAGGCTGACCAGTTGCGCCGTTCCATGGCCGCCTGGAAGCGCCACGGCGGGCTGGACCCACACCAGCAGCGCCTGCGTGAAGGCATGCTGCGCAATGGCTATAGCGAAGCGTTTGCCCAACGGATCTTCGAGCAGATCAAGGGCTTTGGCAGCTACGGGTTCCCTGAATCCCACGCCGCCAGCTTTGCCTTGCTCACCTATGCCAGCAGCTGGCTGAAATGCCACGAACCCGCAGCGTTCGCCTGCGCGTTGGTCAACAGCTGGCCCATGGGCTTCTACAATCCGGATCAGGTGTTGCAGGATGCACGGCGCCACGGCATCGAGGTGCGGCCGGTAGACATACGCTACAGCGACTGGGATTGCACGCTCGAGCCTTGCACAGAAGAGCAGCCGGCCATTCGCATGGGCTTGCGCATGATTCGCGGGCTTGCCCAGCAGGCCGCGCAGCGCGTGAGTGAAACCCGCGAAGCAGCGCCATTCTCCAGCGTGCAGGACCTGGCATTGCGGGCAGGGCTGGACAACCGCGCGCGCGAGCTGCTGGCCGATGCAGGCGCCTTGCGTGGCCTGGTCGGGAACCGGCACCGCGCCCGCTGGGAAGTGGCCAGCGTAGAGCGACAATTGCCCCTGTTCGAAGGGGTCGAACCTGTACCCGATGCGGACGTTTTCCTTCCGGTGCCCACCGCTGGAGAAGACTTGCTGGCCGACTATGCCTCCATCGGTACTACCTTGGGCAGGCACCCACTGGCCATGTTGCGCGGCGCATTGGCCAAATGGCGCTGCCGCAGCTCCCGAGACCTTGCCCATATTGCTCATGGGCGCGCGGTCAACGTGACCGGGCTTGTCACCAGCCGGCAACGGCCCGGCACGGCCAGCGGTGTCACGTTCGTTACCCTTGAGGATGAATTCGGCATGGTCAATGTGATCGTGTGGCGCGACCTGGCCGAACGGCAGCGAAAGGCGCTCGTGGGCGCCCGGTTGTTGCAGGTGCAAGGCCGGTTCGAGCGTCAGGGTGAGGTGTGTCATCTTATTGCACGTAACTTGCTGGACATGACGCCTCTGCTCACCGGGCTGGATGTTCGCAGCCGGGACTTCCATTGAAGCGGGGCGGTGGGCCAGCTACGCAACACCGACGCCGTACCGTTGTCATAGCTCACTGGCCAATGAAGGAGAGCCCAGCGCGTGAATATTGATGGTGTGATTTTCGATTCGGACGGCACCCTCGTGGACAGCGAGCGCATCGCCGCAGGCCTGTTGTGGGAAATGCTCGTGGAGCGAGACATCCATTTGCCCCAGGACGAGGTACTCGGGCGCTTTCGCGGGGTGCAGTTCAAGGTCTTCACGGCGCGCCTGGTCCAAGCGTACCCATGGCTTGAAGCCGAGCCGTTCATGGCAATATTTCGCGAGGTCAGCCTGGCAAGGTTCGCGCAAGGCATGCAGCCGATGCCCGGCGCGCTGGCGTTCGTGCGACAGCTTCGCCTGCCCAAATGCGTGGCCTCCAATGGCCCGCGCAACAAGATAGAAACCTGCCTGGGCAGCGCCGGGCTGCTCGACCATTTCGACGGCCGCATCGTCAGTGCTTATGAAGTGAACGCCTGGAAGCCCGCGCCGGGCTTGATACTGGCAGCCGCTGACACGCTGGAGCTTGCCCCCGAGCGCTGCCTGCTGGTGGAAGACAGCCATGCCGGCGTGGAGGCAGGGTTGGCCGCAGGTACCTGGGTGGCCGGGTATGGCGAAGAGGATTTCAGTGCCTACGTTGGCGAGCCACGGTTCCACCTGGCGCCAACATATGACGATGTCGCGCGTTTGCTGGCTTAGTCCACCGACTGGTTGTTGCGACGCTCATAGTGGTCCAGCAGGGGCTGGGTGCTCACCCCATGCACAACGATGCTCAAAGCCACCACGGTGAGCGTCAGGCTGGTGCAGGTTCTGGCCACTTCATCGGACAACCCGTGCTGAAGGGCGAAGCACAGGTAGTAGATCGAACCGATGCCGCGTATACCGAACCAGCCCAGCAGCACACGTTGATGCCGGCTGAGAAGGGCACGGCTACCCCCCAGCCCCCAGACTGCCAGCGGCCGGATGATACAGAACAGCACCAGGCCAATGCCCACGCCGCGCCAGTCCCAGTAGCCCCAGAGCAGCGCCCCGAGCAGCGTGATCAGCAGCACCTCCATGGACCGCTCAACCAAACTGCCGAAGGCCATGATGTCGCCCATCATGACGCCAGCGGCCAGTTGAGGCGCTTCCAGGCTATCCAGTGGCTTGGCAACCGCATGTTCCAGCGGCAAATGATGGTGGCCAATCACCGGGTGCGTCAGCTGTTCGGCAGGCACCTCGGAGTTGGTGGAATGTGCCTCGGCCTGGCGCAGCCCCAACCCGGCGGCGAACACTGCCAGAAAGCCGAAGGCGCCTACGTACCATGCGGCCGAATACGCCAGCGCGATCAGCGCAAGGGCCAAAAAGTCGTTGGGCGACAAGGTGCTGTCCTGATGACGCACCCTGAGAAAAATCATCAGTTGCCCGATCAGCCTGCCCAGGCCGTAGCCAATCAGTAATCCAGCGCTCACGCCCCAGATCACATCCTTGAGCACCCAGCGGGTGAGCCACTCGCCCTCCAGCCCCCCATGCCCGATCAGCAGCAGGCCAAACAACACAAAGGGGAAGGCCGTGCCATCGTTCAGCCCGGCCTCACCGGAGAGGCCAAAGCGCACCCGGTCGAAATCCTGTGCACTGTTGACCTGTACCATGTTGGCCAACACCGGGTCTGTGGGGGCGAGCATTGCGCCCACCAGCAGCGACACGCCCCAGTCCAGGTTAAGGGCGTAATGGATAAGCACTGCCACACCCACGATAGAGGCGACCATGACCGGCCCCGCCAACAGGTAGGCGCAGCGCCACGCACTGCGGCCAAACGAGAGGCGCAGCTTGATCCCGGTACCGAACAGGGAAAACAGCACCGCCGCTTCAGTGAGCCGTTCCAGCCAGTGGGTAGACTCCCGTATATCCAGGGTGACCACCCCCAGCCCGACCGGGCCGATGGCCAGGCCG
Source organism: Pseudomonas sp. 3MAES_34.3B (assembly GCF_058145875.1). Taxonomy (NCBI): domain Bacteria; kingdom Pseudomonadati; phylum Pseudomonadota; class Gammaproteobacteria; order Pseudomonadales; family Pseudomonadaceae; genus Pseudomonas; species Pseudomonas sp. 3MAES_34.3B. The sequence goes on from NZ_CM176960.1 coordinate 2,522,135, forward strand.
ACCAGTAGGCAAACGGCAGACGTGGTGACAGGCAACCAGCGCAGGTAGGCGGACGCAAGTGCCAGCAATAGCAGGACCGCGCCAAGAATGGTGATCGCAGTGATAAAACTCATCAGGTCTCAATCGAAACAGCATGTAGTTTTGTGACTGCGGGTGGCGCTGTTAGTTGGAACGGATGCTGGAAACAATCCCGTTTGTTTCCAGCTCAAGCAAGGCCTGCTTGCGCTCGACGCCCCAACGGTAGCCCGATAAGCCGCCATCGCTGCGTACCACCCGGTGGCAGGGGATGGCCACGGCCAGGCTGTTGGCCGCGCAAGCCCGGGCCACCGCGCGCACTGCCGTGGGCGCGCCAATCCGCCGCGCCAGCTCCGCATAGCTCACGGTCTGGCCAATGGGAATGTCCTGAAGTGCTCGCCACACACGCTCCTGGAACACCGTGCCGCGCAAGTCCAGCGGCAGGTCCAGCCCCAGCCCCGGCGCTTCCACCAGGCCCACCACCTGAGCCACCACGGCCTCGAAGGCTTCATCCGCGCCGATAAGCCGTGCCTGCGGAAAACGATCCTGGAACTGCTCGAGCAATGCCTGCGGGTCATCACCCAACAGAATGGCGCACAGGCCCCGGGGGCTTTGCGCCACCAGGATAGCGCCCAGGCTGCATTCCCCTACCGCGAAGTGAATATCGGTTCCGGTGCCCCCGTTGCGCCAGGCGCTGGGGGTCATCCCGAGCCGGGCCGGAGCGCTTTCGTAAAAGCGACCGTTGGAGTTGAAACCCGCTGCGTAGATGGCTTGGGTAACGTTGCCAGCGCTGTCGAGCTGCGCCTGGGCCCTGCGCGCCTGGGCTGCCTGGGCGTAAGCCTTCGGCGATAAACCGGTGACGGCCTTGAACACCCGTTGAAAATGGCCCGGGCTGAGCCCGGCCTGGCCTGCCAGGTCGCTCAGCAGTGGCGCTTGCTCGCTGGCGTCGATCCGCCGGCAGGCTTCGGTAACCAGGGCAATGTGGCGTTGCCGGAGGGCGGAGGGGAGGGTATCGGTGCTCATGCTGAGGGCTCTGGCTGGCGGGTACAGGGCCAATATCGCCCGGATGGGCAAAGCCATACACTCCGTTTCTTGTGACGTGCGGTATTAAAGTGTGTTCCCGCCCGGCTCAGTATAGAATTCATCATCTTACACCGGCGGGGCGCGCCTTCCGTCCGGTCGGCACCGTGTACCTCATATACAGGCAGGTTTGAACTTGGAACAGCTAAAACGCCTAGCGACTGGAATAGCAGGCCTGGACGCCCTGCTTAAGGGGGGGCTGGTAGCGGGTGCCTCCTACATCGTGCAAGGGCGGCCGGGGTCGGGCAAGACCATCCTGGCCAACCAGCTGAGCTTCAACCATGCCCGCAACGGGGGCAAGGTGCTAGTGGCAACCTTGTTGTCCGAATCGCATGAGCGGCTGTTCCAGTACCTGTCCACCTTGAAGTTCTTCGACCCCTCGCGCATAGGCGAGCAGATCCAGTTCGTGAGCGCGTTCGATACGTTGCAAAGCGAAGGCTTGGAGGAAGTGGTCAAGTTGCTGCGCCGCGAAATAGGCCGTCAGAAAGCAACCGTGCTGGTGGTCGATGGCTTGCTCAACGCCCGTACCAAGGCTGAGTCCCAACTGGACACCAAGAAGTTCATTGCCGAACTGCAGGGCCATGCCGCTTTTGCGGGCTGCACGGTGCTGTTCCTTACCAGCGCCCGGCTCGATGACGGCAGCCCCGAACACACCATGGTCGATGGCGTGATCGAAATGGGCGAAGAGTTGATCGGCTCCCGCTCGGTGCGCCGCATCCAGCTGCGCAAAACGCGCGGCAGCGGTGCGTTGTCGGGCCTGCACGATTGCGAAATCAACGACGATGGGCTGGTGGTATACCCGAGGCTTGAAAGCCTTTACAGCCATCCTTCCCGCCAGGATCCAGCCGATAGCACATTGGTGAGCTCCGGCGTGCGAAGCCTGGATGACATCATCGGCGGTGGCCTGGCGCGTGCCTCGGCTACCCTGGCCATGGGGCCAGCTGGCGTGGGCAAGACATCGCTGGGTATCCAGTTTCTGGCCGAGGGCACGCCCGAAGCGCCGTCCCTGCATTTCGGCTTTTATGAAACCCCTCAGCGCCTGTCGCTGAAGGCGGCGGCATTGGGCTTCGACTTTCCGGGTCTGCAGCGCAGTGGCGCGCTGCACGTGTGCTGGCAGCCTACCACGGAAGGGTTGCTCGACGGCCTCGGTGCCCGGCTGCTCGAACAGGTTGAAACGTACGGCATCAAGCGCGTATTGATCGACAGCCTGGGTGGCATGACCCGGGTGACCACCAACCCCGCACGGCTGAGCGACTTCTTCAGTGCCCTCACCGGTGAATTGCGCGCGCGTGGCGTGACCATCCTGGTCACCTGCGAGATGCAAGGCCTGATTGGCCCGGAAATCAATTCGCCAATGCCGGACATGTCCAGCGTCGTGGACAACATCATGGTCATGAGGTTCGTGGAATACGCGTCTGAACTTAAACGAATGATGACCATTCTTAAAATCAGAGACAGCATTTACGACCCGACATTGCTGGAAGTCGTGATCGGCGCGAAGGGGCTGGATTTCAAAAAAGCGTTCAAACATGCCGAGGCGGTGCTGACGGGCAGCGCCTCGTCCACAAGCCACTGAGTGATCGAGTCAAATTGAAATGACGACCATCCTTATAGTCGACGACGAGTATTTGATCGCCGATATCCTCGGGTTCGCCCTTGAGGACGAGGGGTACATGGTCGTCAAGGCCGGCAATGGTCGAAAAGCCCTCGAGGTGCTGGATCGCGAGCGGCCGAGCCTGGTGATCACCGACTTCATGATGCCGGTAATGGATGGTCTCGAATTCGCTCGCGAAGTGCGCAAGCGCCCGTTGTTTGCCAGCCTGCCGCTGTTTCTCATGAGCGGCGCCCAGGGCAGCATCGGCCGGGCCAGCCCGGATCTGTTCGCGGTGGTGTTCGACAAACCCTTCGATATCGAGCAGGTCATCCGTGAAGTCGTCGAATTCGTAGGGCGGCCTGCAGAGTAATCAATACCGTAATGAAAGAGGTTTCGCATGCCGCATGACGGCAACCTGTTAGGCGCCGCTGTTGTATTTCTTCTCGCCGCCGTTCTGGCGGTTCCCCTGGCTAAAAGGCTTCAACTGGGTGCCGTACTCGGCTATCTGCTGGCCGGTGTTGCCATCGGCCCTGCGGTGCTCGGGCTGGTTGGCAACAGTCAGAGCCTGAACCACCTTTCCGAACTGGGCGTGGTGCTGTTGCTGTTCATCATCGGCCTGGAACTGTCGCCCAAGCGCCTGTGGGTGATGCGCAAGGCGGTATTCGGCATCGGCCTGGCGCAGGTGGCGCTGACCGGCTGCGTGATCGGCGCGGTCGCCATGTACCTGTTCTCTCAACCCTTCAACAGCGCGGTCATCCTGGGCCTGGGCCTTGCCTTGTCGTCCACGGCGTTCGGCTTGCAAAGCCTGGCCGAGCGGCACGAATTGCATAGCCCTCACGGGCGCCTGGCGTTCGCTATTCTGCTGTTCCAGGACATCGCCGCCATTCCGTTGATTGCCTTGGTACCGCTGCTTGCCAGTGGCTCCGCCACGCGGCCGCCGCCAAGCCTGGAGCATGGCTTGCAGGTACTGGGCAGTATTGCCCTGGTAGTGGTGGGCGGGCGCTACCTGCTCCGCCCGGTATTTCGCGCGGTCGCCAAGGCTGGCATACAGGAGGTCTCTACCGCGACGGCATTACTGGTAGTGATCGGTACCGCCTGGTTGATGGATCAGGTTGGCGTGTCCATGGCGCTGGGGGCGTTCCTGGCGGGGCTGCTGCTGGCGGATTCGGAATACCGGCACGAACTGGAAGCACAGATCGAGCCGTTCAAGGGCCTGCTGCTGGGGCTGTTCTTCATCAGCGTGGGCATGGGCGCCAACCTGGGCCTGCTGCTGGCCGAGCCAGTCACCGTGATCGGGCTTACCTTGTTACTGCTTGGGCTCAAGCTGCCCTTGCTGGCCTTGCTGGGTAAATACGCCGGTGGCCTGCAGCCTGGTTCCTCGTTGCGCCTGGGGCTGGTCCTTGCCACTGGCGGTGAGTTTGCTTTCGTGGTGTTCAAGCTGGGTCGTGACAACGGTTTGTTCGACGCTCGCTTGTATGACCTGCTGGTGTTGGCAATCACGCTGTCCATGGCCGTTACGCCACTGTTGCTGCTGGGGGCAGGCCGCCTGTTGGCCCGCAAGGAGCGCCCGGTGCCCGTGCCGGAGGAATATCGAAACATCGACGCGGATGCACCGCGCGTGGTCATCGCTGGCATGGGCCGTATGGGGCAGATCGTTGCGCGGATCCTGCGTGCGCAGAAAATCCCCTTCGTGGCCCTCGATACGTCGGTCGAGAGTATCGAACTGTCGCGCAGCTTCTCGGGATTGCCGGTGTTCTATGGGGACCCTTTGCGTGCAGAAATCCTGCGCGCGGCCAAGGTGGACCAGGCCGAGTATTTCGTGATCGCCACCAACGATCCCGACACCAACATCAAAACCGCCGAGCTGGTAAAGCGGCTGTATCCGCATCTCAAGATCATCGCGCGGGCGCGCAACCGTCAGCACGTTCACAAGCTCACCGACCTGGGGGCGGACGCCGTGCGTGAAACCTTCTATTCGAGCCTGGAGATGACCCGGCGTACGTTGATCGGGCTGGGCTTGACCGAGGTACAGGCGCAAACCCGCATACGCCGGTTCCAGCACCACGACCAGGTGGTGCTGCGCGAGCAGCACCTCGTATACGACGACGCCGCCAAGGTGATCCAGAGCAATCAGGAAGCCCGGGCAGAGCTGGAACGGCTGTTCGAGGCCGACGCCCAGCGCGAAGCGAACGAGCCGGGCTAGAACATCAGCACGCCGTAGAGCCCGAGCGCGCCCAATGCCACGCAGGCAACTGCCAGGGCAAGCACTTCAAGCACTGGCGGTACCGTGCGGCCATCGTTGATCGCGGCAATGCTCTGCCGGTAGCGGCGCTGCTGGCCCAGCCCGATCGCCAGAGCGGCCAGCAAGGCCAGCGCCACCAGCAAGAAAGCGAAGCGGCCATGCTGGGGTACCCAACGCAGGCATAGCAGGCTGGCGGCCACCAACGACAACAGGGTGCGCCGCCAGGCCATCCACGTACGTTCAGGCTGCAGGCCGGCATCGGAATGAGCGCGGGTGAGGTTCATGCCGGGCGCAGGGCAATGAATACCAACAGCACGGCCGTCGCCAACGCGCCGCCGAATGACAGCAAAGGCACCAGCAGGGGGAGCGGCAGGGCACGGCCATGGCGCATGGCACGCTCCACGTTCAACCAGCGAACGCCAGCGCTGGCGCTCAGGATCAACCCCAAGGTCAGCAGCAGTACTGCCAGCACCTTGCGGGCGTCGGGCGCGAACACGTCACCCGTGAAAGCCTCCACGGCGATCCCGCCAGCCATCAGTGCCAGTGAGGTACGTATCCAGGCCAGGAAGGTACGCTCGTTGGCCAGGGTGAACCGTGGATCAGGCTCGATACCGCCGCCGAGCAGCTTGTCCCGCAGGGGCGCGCGAGGCGGGGTGGAAAAGGGTGGTGTCATGGTTCGATCCCGTGGACGGGTAGGCGATAACGGCGAGGCGAGGCCGGTGAGGGCCCCGCCAGGCTCATTTCAGCAACTTGGCGAAGTGGTCGATGGCCAAGGTGTAGCCGTGCGTGCCGAACCCGGCGATCACGCCCACTGCCACCAGCGACACATAGGAGTGGTGGCGGAAGGATTCACGCTTGTGCACGTTGGAAATGTGCACCTCAAGCACCGGTACCTCGGCCGCCACCAATGCGTCATGCAGCGCGATGGAGGTGTGGGTCCAGGCGCCCGGGTTGATCACGATCCCGGCGATCCGGCCACGGGCCTGGTGTACCCAGTCGATCATCTGGCCTTCGTGATTGGTCTGCTGAAACTCCAGCGCCAGCCCGTGCGCCTCGGCGGTGGCGCGGCATTGTGCTTCCACATCGGCAAGGGTTTCCTTGCCGTATACGGTGGGCTCGCGAGTGCCGAGCATGTTCAGGTTGGGGCCGTTCAAAACCAGCAAGGTGGTTGCCATCAGGTGCGTCTCTCTCTGCAGCAGGCAGGCGGGGCTGCCATGGTAATAGCCCCACCGGATGGCGCGCTACTGCCTTATGCCTTCACGGGCACAGGGGGCAGGTAATACTGGGCGAAGCGCACGTTGTCCACGCCATCCACCAGCTTCTTGAGCTTCTCGTTGAAGGCACGGCCGATTGCATATTGGCCCCCGGAGGTGGTGCGGAACTGTGCGGTCAGAGTAATACCGTTGAGGTCCATCTTGTCCACGCCGAACACCTGCAACGGGCCTTGCAGGTTGGTCTTGAGCAGAAGGTCGTCGGCAATCTGGTCCGCGGCTTGCTGGATCAGCGCCAGCGCTGTGTCGATATCGCTGTCGTAGGTCACCTGTACCGAGAAGAACGCATTGGCGAACTGCCGCGACTGGTTGGTCACCGCCTTGATCTGGCCGAAAGGCACCGAGTGCACGAAGCCCTTGCCGTCGCGCAGGCGCAGGGTGCGAATGGTGAGGCTTTCCACGGTGCCGGCGTGGCCTGAGTCGAGCACTACCCAGTCGCCGATGGCGATGGTGTCTTCGATCAGGATGAACAGCCCCGTGATCACGTCCTGTACCAGTTGCTGCGAACCGAAACCGATCGCCAGGCCCACCACACCGGCACCCGCCAGCAGCGGGGCTACATTGATGCCCAGGTTGGCCATGGTGGTGATAGTGCCGATCACCACCAGTACGATCTTGGTAGCGTTGCGCAGCATCGGCAGGATGGTCTTCACCCGGGTGCTTGGCTGGCGGCTGGCCCGCTTGCCTACGGCCGGCTTGAGCGCCTGCTGGATCGCGGTGTCGATGACCACCCATACCAGCCAGGTCACCAACAGGATCAAACCGATGCTGCTGAGCGAGTTGCTGATGGCGCGGCCCACACTGTTACGAGCCGCGAATTCCAGTACCGAAACGCCCCAGGTACGCGCCAGCAGTTCGATGAACACGATGGCGATAATGATCCGCGACAGCGCGTGGCCCAGGCTGCGGAACAACTCTACATAGGGGCGCGGGCGGTCCGGGTCGACCGCGGCCTGGGGTTTGAGCACATGGTGCATGACGGTGCTGAGGAACACTGCGCCGATCAGTAGCACGGTGCTCATCAGTGCGCGCTGCAACGCTTGCTGGCTTTGCTCGCCGGCCCCGATCAAATGAATGGCCGACACCAGGATCATCAGCAGGATCGGCAGGTACCACACGGCGGCGAATACCCGCAGGGTTTCCTGCACCGCGCGATGGTCGTGGCGCTGGCGGTAGGCACGGTTGCGAATGAGGTGTGCCACGGGGCGGCGCATCTTCAACACCAGTACAGCGAAGGTGAAGGTTGCCATCAACCCCACGAACACTGCGATGCTGCCAGTAAGGTTATTGCCCAGCTGCCGGGCAATCTGAGGGCTGGTGAGCGCATCGCCAAGGGCCGCCAGAAAGCCGATCACAAACAGCGGCCTGGGAGCGCCCCGCCGCAGCGCGTTGACCGCCGCACGCTTGTGGCCGACGTTGAACAAGGTGATGGCGCAGAGAATCATGGTGGTTGAGAAGATGCCGCTGCTGGTGGCATATGCCAGGCACAGCGCCAAGGCCCGGGCGTCGGACGGAGCAAGGTGATGGCTGACCACCAGCGCCATGCCAAAACTGAGGAGGGCAGGCACGGTGAACCGCAGCAGGTAGCCCAATACCCCATGCAGGCGGCGTCGGCGATAAAGGAAGCCCTGGCGGCCCACCCGCGACCACGCTACACGGGCAAGGGTGTAAAGCGCGAAGAAAGTGGCGATCCAGGTAAGGCTCAGCACCGCGAAGTCGCGGGTCAATTCCCAGCCCGAAGCGGCGGCCTGTTGGTCGAACAGCCGGCCTGCCTCGGCGGCGGCGCGGTCGGTGCGCAAACGCCAGGTGTCCACCAAGTGTTCGTTGAGGTCGAGCTTGTCTTGAACGTTATCGAGGCTGGACGTCAACGTTCCCAGCAGCCCGCCTTGTACCAGCACTTCTTTTTCCGCCGGGGCCTGTTCGGCGGCGGGAGTGTCAGCGAAGGCCGGGAGGGTAAGCAAGGCAGTGAGCAACAGCATGACAAGGCGTGGCACGAGGGCAAGGCTCCACAAAGGTTCTCCTGACAGACCCTCACTGCCCGGGAATGTTCGCCCCGCCGGTGAATGAGCGCGTCAACGCTTTCGGCAAACCACAAATGCAAAGGCCCGGCATAAAAACCGGGCCCGGGTTTGACAAGCCAGGGGTCAGGCCGCGGCGGCGTCCTTTTTCAAGCTGGCCATGTCGATCACGAAACGGTACTTCACATCGCTCTTGAGCATGCGCTCGTACGCCTCGTTGATGGTCTGGATGTCGATCATTTCGATATCCGACACAAGGTTGTGCTTGGCGCAGAAGTCCAGCATCTCTTGAGTTTCCCGTATGCCGCCGATCAACGAACCGGCCAGGCTTCGGCGCTTGAAAATCAGGTTGAACACGGTTGGCGCAGGGTGTGGATGCTCCGGCGCACCCACCAGGGTCATGGTGCCATCGCGCTTGAGCAGGTTAAGGAAAGGGTCCAGGTCGTGCTGGGCGGCCACGGTATTGAGAATGAAATCCAGGCTGTTGGCATGGGCTTGCATCTGCTCAGGGTCCTTGGACACCACGACTTCTTTCGCACCCAGGCGCAGGCCATCTTCGCGCTTGTTGGGAGAGGTGGTGAACAGCACCACGTGAGCGCCCATGGCGGCGGCAATCTTCACGCCCATATGGCCAAGCCCACCCAACCCCACGATGCCGACCTTCTTGCCAGGGCCGACCTTCCAATGGCTCAGTGGCGAATACGTGGTAATGCCGGCACACAGCAATGGCGCGACAGCGGCGAGGTCACCCTCGTCATGGCTGATACGCAGCACAAAGGCTTCCTTCACCACAATGCGTTCGCTGTAGCCGCCATACGTGTTCTCACCCCCGAACACAGGGCCGTTATAGGTACCGGTGAAGCCGTTTTCACAATATTGCTCGTCGCCTTCGGCGCAGGCCGCACAGTGCTGGCAGCTGTCCACCATACAGCCCACTCCGGCGAGGTCGCCGACCTTGAAACGGGTGACAGCGCTGCCCACCGCACTGACCCGGCCCACGATTTCGTGGCCAGGCACAGACGGGAACAGGGTGTTTTGCCATTCGTTGCGGGCAGTATGGAGGTCAGAGTGGCATACCCCGCAGTAAAGGATTTCAATCTGTACATCGTCGGCGTTGGGGGCACGTCGTTCGATCGCATAGGGCTTCAACGTATCGGAAGCGTTTTGTGCGGCATAGGTCAGGGTCTTGCTCATTGGAAATCTCCTGATGAAGTCATTAGTGCCGACAGTTCGGCCGACTCGAACGTTCGAAAGGACGGATGTCCGGAAGAATCGGTTTAGCACAAAGCGAGCCCGTGACCGAGCAGCACGCGCCATCATTTTGCTGAAAGCCGAGTTGGCGAAACTCGAACGCGCTAAGTAATTGCTACGCAAGGTACTGATAGCCAAACGAAAGCACAACCGTCCGTCGATTAACCCCCCGGGAGGGGCGAATCATCTTGGTTTCTGGTTGACGAAGGGATTATGGGCGGTAGTGCCCCGACTCAATGCCAAGGACACCAAGATGCTCAATGCCCCATCCCATACCAACACTGCCAGCCCCGCCGAGCCTCGACCAAAGATCATGGTGGTGGAAGACGAAGTCATCATTCGCGAGTTCGTTTGCGAAATTCTTGCCGGGGAAGGCTTTGATACGATCGAATTCGGCACCGCTGACGACGCCTGGAAGGCCTTCGGGGAAGGGCTGCACGTAAACCTGTTAATCACTGACATCCGCATGCCCGGCGAAATCGATGGCGCTCAGCTGACGCGGCGCGTGCACAGAGAATGGCCCGAGCTTCCGATCATTGTGATGTCGGGCCATGAGACCCCGGAAACTGCGGATATCGGTAATGATATCGCGTTCCTGCCAAAGCCTTGGACCATCGGCAAGCTGACCGATGAGGTGATGCGAGCCATCGTTGCCGAAGAGGCCAAGCTCGCCCGTTGAGCGTCATGGCCGTATTGGCGGGTTTCTGCCGGTAATTGGCAATTCCCGCGAGCGGGTACTGGCTACTGTGAAGGCGACCACCCACCATGGAGCGCCTTCATGCATATCGGTTACCTCGTTTTTCCCGGCGTACAGCCGCTGGACCTCGTTGGCCCCTTCGACGTATTTGCGCATTTTGCGGATGTGCATCAACACCTGATCTGGAAAGATAGCGCCCCCGTGACCGCCAGCGGTGGCCTGACGCTACAAGCCACCACCACATTCGCGGATTGCCCCCCGTTGGATCTGCTCTGCGTGCCCGGTGGGGGTGGTGTGGAGGCGCTGATCGAAGATGCCGCAGTGCTTGCGTTCCTGCGAGCGCGCGCGCCAAGTGCCAGGTTCGTCACGTCGGTGTGCACCGGTGCCCTTGTATTGGGGGCGGCGGGCTTGCTAACGGGCAAGCGTGCCACCACCCATTGGGCCTATCACGAACTGCTTGAGCCACTGGGCGCGCTACCGGTACATGACAGGGTGGTCACAGACGGCAATTTGATTACCGGAGGTGGTGTAACGGCCGGGATTGATTTCGCGCTGGCGGTGGCCGCTCAGTGGTTCGGAGAAGAACAGGCCCAGCGTGCGCAGCTGGCACTAGAATATGCCCCCGCGCCGCCGTTTGCCTCAGGGGACCCCACCCAGGCTCCCGCGCAGGTGCTCCAGGCCCAGCGCGAAGCTGTGGCGCCCTCGGTAGCGCGGCGGGCCCAGGTCGTCGCACGGGCTGCGGCCCGGCTTTGATGCTGTGCCGTTCAGGCCGATTCGAACCGATACGCCGCACCGGGGTGGTCCCCGGGCAGGCGGTTACCGGCACCGAACAGCTTGTTACGCAGGCTGCCTTCGCTGTAGGCGGTCTTGTAGCGCCCACGCGCCTGTAGCTCGGGTATCACCCAGCGAATGAAATCCTCATAGCTTTCAGGGGTAACCGTGCGGGTGAGGTTGAAACCGTCCAGCCCGGTGGTGTCGATCCAGTCCAGCAGTTGTTCGGCAACCACCGCTGGGCTGCCTACCAGCGCTGGATAACGGCCGCCCAGCGCGTTCTGTTCGAGGATACGGCGTACGCTCCAGTCACCGTTGCAGGTAAGCGCCTTGGCGGCCGATTCAATGGCATTGGTCTGTTGTGGCCGGATCGGCTCGTCCAGCCCGTAGCGGGACAGGTCGATACCCGTGGAGGCCGCGTAATGTGCCAGGCCCGCCTCAGGGCTGGCGTAGCGCAAGTACTCGGCGTGTTTCTCCCGAGCCTCTTGCTCGGTAGCGCCCACCACAACGGTAATTCCCATGAACACCTTGAGGGCGTGCGGGTCGCGCCCGGCGGCCTGGGCTGCGGCGCGAAGGCTGTCCACTTGCCTGCGAACGCTTTCGCGGTCCTGCCCCATGATAAATATGCACTCGGCATGCTGCCCGGCGAAGCGTGAGCCTCGCGGAGAGGCACCGGCCTGGAACAATACCGGCGTGCGCTGCGGCGAGGGTTCGCTGAGGTGATAACCCTCCACCTGATAGAACTCGCCTTGATGGCGTACCGGGCGCACGCGGTCGGGCCGGGCATAGATCCGGCGTTCGCGGTCTGCTATCACGGCGTCATCCGCCCAGCTGCCTTCCCACAGTTTGTACAGCACCTCAAGGTATTCATCGGCTTGATCGTAGCGCCGGTCGTGTGCGGTTTGCTCGCTGCGGCCCATGGCGCGGGCGGCGCTGTCGAGGTAACCGGTCACGATGTTCCAGCCCACGCGGCCGCGGCTCAAATGGTCGAGCGTGGACATGCGCCGGGCGAACAGATAAGGCGCCTCATAGCTGAGGTTTGCGGTGACCCCGAAGCCCAGGTGGCGGGTACTGGCCGCCATGGCCGAGATGAGCAGCAGAGGGTCGTTGACCGGCAACTGGATGCTCTCGCGCAGGGTGAGGTCCACGTTGCCCTGATACACGTCATATACGCCTACGATGTCCGCCAGGAACAACCCGTCGAACAGCCCGCGCTCCAGCAGTTGGGCCAGCTCGGTCCAATACTCCACGCTGTGGTATTCGCAGGAGCGGTCTCGGGGGTGAGCCCAGAGGCCGTGATTGATATGGCCCACGCAGTTCATGTTGAATGCGTTGAGCAAAACCTGTTTGCGTGCCATGGGCCGCTCCTGTCAGAGGTAACCCTTGCGCGGCGGCAATTGGTCGTTGAGGTAGTAGTTGCCAATGGCGTGGTATTTCCAGCGCACCGGGTCGTGCAAAGTGTGGACCCGCGCGTTGCGCCAGAACCGGTCCAGGCCGTCCTCGGCCAAGGCTGCCCGCGCACCGCCCAGCTCGATCAACTTGTTGCCCGCCAACAGCGATACGTCGGTGCCCAGCGCCCTGGCAGTGGCCACGCTCAGGGAAGCCGCCGCCACGCTCTGGGCGTCCGGCGCCACGCGCGCAATGTCCAGGTGCGCGCCGGCCCGGGCCAGTACGGCCTCGGCGGCATGCAAGGCGATGGCCACGCGGCCGATGTCGTAGATCGTCAGTGGGTCGTCACACGCCGCGCTCACGCCGCTGTCCGGCCACGGCCGAGCGCGCTCGCGCACAAAAGCCCGCGTGGCCTCGTAAGCGCCACGGGCAATGCCGATGTCGATGGCCGCGTGGAGGATCTGAGCGAAGGGCCCCACACTGGTAGGGCGCTCGAACGATGCCTGGAACGGCACCACGTCCTCGGGCGATATGGGAACGTTATTCAGTAGCACGCTGCCACTGCCGGTGGTGCGTTGGCCGAAACCGGACCAGTCGTCGATCACCTCCAGGCCTTGCGCATGGCGGGGCACGAACGCCATGTACTGCACACCCTGCTCATCCACTACAGAGGTGGGGATGCGCTGGGCGAACAGGGCGCCGGTTGCGTAGAACTTCTGCCCTTGGATGGTCCAGCCATCCGGGCCCTTGCGCAGGGCGGTGGTGCGCTGCTGCGAATCCTTGGTGGTGAACTCGGCCAGCGCATTGCCAAAGCGCCGGCCTTGTAGCGCTTCGCTGAACAGCCGCTGCTGCTGGGCTTCGCTGCCGTTCACGCGCAGCACTTCGAGGGCGTAGAAATGGTTTTGGGGGATTTGCCCAAGGGAGCCGTCGGCCTGCGCGATACGGGCGATGACCTTGGCCAGGGTGGCGCTGGACACGTCCGCGCCACCGAAGCGCCGGGGCACGGTAATGCCCCACAGGCCTGAGGCGCAGAAGGTGTCCAGTTCGGCATGGGGTAGCCGGCGCTCGCGGTCACGGTCGCTGGCACCTTCGGCAAAGCGCAGGGCGAGTGCATTGGCGACCGCCAAGGCTTCAGCGTCATCGCGAATGACGGCGGCATCGATGTGCGCCGGTACGGAGGCGAGGGTAAGCGTGTTCATGGGTCAGATCCAGGAGTGGCGCGCGGGATAAGTGCCATTGAGGTGATAGCTGCCGACGGCATGAACCTTCCAGCGCACCGGGTCGTGCAGCGTATGCACGCGGGCATTGCGCCAGTGGCGATCGAGGTTGTGCTCGGCCAGGGTGGCGCGGCTGCCGGCCAGTTCGAACAGCTTTTCGCTCGCCTTCAAAGCAATTTCAGTGGTGAGCACCTTGGCTTCGGCAACCGCAATAGAGGCACGCGCCGCGCTGTGCTCGTCCACAGGCACGGCATTGATCTGGTCCAGGGTAGCGGCGGCACGTTCGAGCAGGGCATCAGCGGCTTCAAGCTCTACTTGCAAGCGGCCTACCTCAGCGATCACGTAGGGCTCCAGGCGGGCCGCTTCGACCTTGGCATCCGGCCACGGGCGGGCCCGTTCCCGTACGAAGGCAACGGTATCGGCCACGGCGGCGTGGGCGATGCCAGCATCGATCGCGGCCTGGATAAGCTGGGCATACGCGCCCTGGGTATTGGGGCGCTGGCCCAACGCGCCGTTGCTCACGATGTTTACGGCCGGCACGGGTACATTGTCCAGAATCACCGTGCCAGAGGCGGTGGTGCGCTGGCCGAAGCCCGACCAGTCGTCAATCACCCGCAGCCCCGGGGTGCCACGAGGCACGAAGGCCATTACCTGTTCGCCCTCGTCGTCCAGGGCCTTGACGGTAATCCAATGGGCGAACAGAGCGCCCGTGGAATAGAACTTCTCACCGCTGATGCGATAGCCGTCGCCTTCGCGGCGCGCCCGGGCGCGCAGTTCCAGCGTGTGTCGGCTGTTGCGTTCCGGGCCGGCATTGCCGATCCGGTGGCCCTGCAGCACGCTGCCAAACAGGCGCTGTTGCTGCTCGGGCGTGGCGGCCAGTTCGAGCACGCGCAGGATGCCAAAGTGGTTCTGCGGGATCTGCCCCAGCGCGGGGTCAGCCGCGCAAATGAGTTTGAACACCTCGGCGATGGTCACGTGGCTCACGCCTGGCCCACCGAAGGCCTTGGGTACACCGATGCTGCCCAGCCCACTGGTAGTGAACTGTTCGAGTTCGGCCCAGGGAAGGCGCCGTTCGGCGTCTCGCTCGGCAGCATGGGTGGCGGCGAAGGCGGCGAATTCCCGGGCAACCTGCAGGGCCTGGGCGTCGTCTTCTAGCACGCGGGCCGGCAGCAGTCGCGGGGCCGTATCAAGCCCTGGGATGGACAGTGGTGCGGTTGGATGTGTCACACGAACCTCGCAGGCGATAACGAGGCATGCCCCGGCATCGGTCAAAATGATAAACAACGATGTCCGGTGGTCCGGTGGCGCTACCCTAATGCGGAAGGGCGCGGGCGGTGAAATAGCATTTTGGTCTATGGATAAAACCCAGCGCCCGGGTGCGTGGTCCCACAGTAAACCCAGGGGGAAGCCGACCGATGAAAATTGCTACGTTCAATATCAATGGCATCCGCGCCCGGCTGGATGCGCTGCTGGCCTGGCTTGAAAAAGAGGCACCGGACGTCGTCTGCCTGCAAGAGCTCAAGGCCGCTGATACGGCGTTCCCTCGGGAGGCGATCGAAGCGGCAGGCTATGGCGTGATCTGGCATGGCCAGGCTAGTTGGAACGGCGTTGCCATTCTCTCGCGCGGCAGCGATCCGCTGGAAATCCGTCGAGGGCTACCGGGATTCGAAGATGACACTCATAGCCGCTATCTGGAGGCAGCGGTGCAAGGTGTGGTTGTAGGGTGCCTCTACCTGCCCAACGGCAACCCGCAGCCCGGGCCAAAGTTCGAATACAAGCTGCGTTGGTTCGAGCACTTCATCACTCATGCCCAGGGGTTACTCGACAGTGGCCATCCGGTGGTACTGGCGGGGGACTACAACGTAGTGCCTACGGATTTCGATATCTACAGTCCCAAATCCTGGCGCAAGGATGCTTTGCTCCAGCCTGAAAGCCGGGAATGCTTCCAGCGGTTGCTCGACCAGGGCTGGACCGACGCCCTGCGTGCGCACTTTCCGGAGGAACAGGTGTTTACCTTCTGGGACTATTTCCGTCAGCATTGGCAGCACAATTCGGGCCTGCGTATCGACCACCTCTTGTTGAGCAAGGACCTGGCTCCGCGCCTGGAAGACGCAGGCGTGGACCGTTGGGTGCGCGATCAGCCTCACGCCAGTGACCATGCGCCTACCTGGGTGCGCTTGCGCCAAGGCTGATGCCTTTGGTCTCGTGCGGGGCACCGCTGGCCTGCGCAGCGGTCCATCGACTATCACCCACGCAATGGAGCGCTCCGATGGACACCAATCCCCACTACAAGGGCGGGTTGCAAGGCGCCGACCTGTCCGCCCCCACAGGCGATGGGCTGATGGCCAACGACCCTGCCCAGGCCTCGTTGTATCGCTGCCGGGTCAGTTACCTCTATAACGAGCAGCCGCGGAATCTGGAGCTGGAATACGAACACGCGCAGATACCGCCCGAGGTTGTGGCGCTCAGGCTGTTGGAAATCCACTACGGCGATGCTGAAAACAGCCTGCTGATGCCTGCGGCTGACGACTCACCCCAGGAGGTGATGGATCAGGCGCAACTGATGGGCATCACCATGATTGAAATTCAAAGCCACGGCAGGGTGATCAACGATGTCAGCGAATGAGAAGGACCCAAACCCCACCCCGGAATGGCCACTCAATGCGCCCAGCGATCCGGTCGAGCTGAACGACACTGGCTTCGACCCCGCCCGCGACCCGCTGGACGACGCCGCGGCGGACGACAGCGACCTGGACCCGGATTTAAGCGACCCTGACGCGTAGGAATCGCCTACCCTTATTCGCGAGCTCCGCCTTCGGCTTCGCTTGCTCCTACAGTTGGCGCATCCGTGGGAGGCGGGGGGCCGGCCACCCGGCGGAGCTCGCGAACAGTTTCTCGCTTCCCAGCGCTCTGATCTGGCAGGACGGGCAGCGTCACCCCAGCACGGCCACACCTTTGATCTGGGCCCACACCACAGTGCCAGGCACCAACCCAAGGTGGTCGACGGAATAGCGGGTAAGCCGGGCGAGCAGGGGGGTGCCCTGGCAATCCAGCGTTACCAGCACATCACCTGAGGCGGTGGCGTCGGCTTGTGGGCCGATCACAGCCGGCAGCCGGTTCAATATGCTGCTGTTGCTGTGCGCATCCAGGCTCAGGCTTACATCCCGCGCCAGTACCCTTACGCGCAACCGGCTGCCTGTCGGGCGTTCGCCATGGGGCACGCGCAGTGTGGTTCCCGCCCCGAAGCTCAGGTGCAGCAGGCGCCATTGCGGGTCGTAGCCGCTGACCACCCCTTCGATGACCACGCCGGCATCCAGCCCCTTCGCCAACGGCAAGTCGAGCCGTGTGAGCAGCGTGTTCAGCGGGCCGCTGGCCATTACCTTGCCGTGGTCCAGTACCACCAGATGGTCTGCGAGCCGTGTGATTTCTTCCATCGAGTGGCTGACATACACCACGGGGATCGCCAGTTGTTCGCGCAGCCGTTCCAGGTACGGCAATATTTCGCTCTTGCGTTCGTTGTCCAGCGAGGCCAGTGGCTCATCCATCAACAACAGCCGGGGTGCGCGCAGCAGTGCTCGGGCGATGCCTACCCGCTGCCGTTCACCCCCGGACAACCCGCCCGGGCGCCGTTCCAGCAGGTGTTCGATACCCAGGGTGCGGAGCAGGCTGTCGCGGTCGAGCGTGCGTTGCGCGGCAGGCAGGCGGCGCCAGCCATACGCCAGGTTGTCGGCCACACTCAGGTGCGGGAACAACCCCGGCTGCTGAAATACATAGCCAACGGCGCGGCGGTGGGCCGGTACAAAGCGGCGGGCGGTGGTGTCCTCCCACACCTCATCACCTACCTGTATGAACCCTTCGTCTGCGCGCTCAAGCCCGGCCAGGCAACGCAGCAACGTGCTTTTGCCGGACCCGGAGGGCCCGCTCACGGCATTTACGCCCTCGCCGGGCAGGCCAAGGCTGATATCGATGGAAAAGCCCTGTCGCGCCAGGCGAAAACGCAGGTCGAGCGCACTCATTCGTCTTCCCTCTGTGCCGAGGAACGCTTGCGGTACAGCAGCACCAGCACTACCAGCGAAAAGGCCACCAGCAGGGCGGCCAGCCCATGGGCCTGGCCGTATTCCATGGCTTCCACGTGATCGAACAGTTGCACCGAGACCACACGGGTTTTGTCGGGGATGTTCCCGCCGATCATCAGCACCACACCGAACTCACCTACCGTGTGAGCGAAGCCCAGCACTGACGCTGTCAGTATCCCGGGGCGGGCGAGCGGAAGCGCTACCGTGATGAACCTGTCCAGCGGCGCGGCGCCTAGCGTGGCAGCAACTTCCATCGGGCGAGTGCCCATGGCTTCGAAGGCGTTCGTCAGCGGCTGCACCACAAAGGGCAGCGAATAGATCATCGAGCCCACCACTAACCCCGGAAAGCTGAATACCAGCGTGCCTAGCCCCAGGCCGGAGGTCAGCTGGCCCAGCCAGCCCTGCGGCCCCATGAGTACCAGCAGATAGAAACCGATGACCGTGGGCGGCAGCACCAGAGGGAGCGCAACGATGGCGCTGAACACAGGCCGCAGCCGACACCGGGTATGGGCCAGCCACCAACTGATAGGTAACCCTATCAACAACAGCATCGCGGTGGTGATGCTGGCCAGCTTCAGCGTAAGCCAAATGGCGCCCAGGTCGCTGGGCGACAGGTCAATCGGGCTTGGCATCAAGGGCGTAGCCATAAGACGTGATGAGCTGCGCGGCTTTTGGCCCCCGCAGGTAATCGACGAAGGCTTTGGCCGCGGCGTTGCTTGCGCCTTTTTCAAGTATTACCGCGTCCTGGCGGATAGGGTCGTACAGGCTTTGCGGCACCACCCACGCAGAACCGCTGGTGATCTTGCCGTCCTTGTACACCTGGCTCAGGGCTACGAAGCCCAGTTCCGCGTTTCCGGTTTGCACGAACTGGAAGGCTTGCGTGATGTTCTGGCCCTCCACGATCTTGGCCTGCGTGGCCTCGGTCAGCTTGAGCTGCGCCAATACCTGGGTGGCGGCCAACCCGTATGGCGCGGCCTTGGGGTTGGCGATGGACAGGTGCTGGTACGCGTTGGCCTTGAGTACCTCGCCATTGGCGTCCACATAGCCGGCCTTGGGAGACCACAGCGCCAGCGTGCCGATTGCGTACGTGAAGCGCGAGCCTTTGGCCGTAGCGCCTTCGCTTTCGAGCCGAGCGGGGGTGGTGTCATCGGCCGACAGAAACACCTCGTAGGGCGCGCCGTTCTTGATCTGTGCGTACAGCTGGCCAGTGGCGCCGGGGGAAGCGACCACATGATGGCCGGTGTCTTTTTCGAACGCTGCCGCGATTGCGTTCAACGGGGCGGTGAAGTTGGCGGCGACGGCGACCTGAACATCATCGGCAAGCGCCTGAAGGCTGAACAGGCTGGCGAGTGTAAAAAGCGAATAGGGCACGGCGCGGATGAGAGGCATGGAGCGTCCTGATGGGTGGCGTTATGCAACGAACTATATAGCGCAACCCCCGGGGAAGCCAATCACCGGGGCTGAAGCCATGCAAGCGGCAGTGGTACCCTCTGGTGCGACCTTCCCGAGCGAGAGCCCCGCAATGATGAAGTGGTTAGCCGCCCTGTTGTTTCCCCTGATCGCAAGCTTGGCCCACGCCCAGCCGGTGCTGCAGCACGACCTGCCGTTGAGCTACCTTGCCCAGGCCGGTGCCCACCCACAGGCGCACCCTCTGATCATCTTCCTCCATGGATACGGTGCGAACGAGGAGGACCTGTTCGAGATTCACGAGCGCCTGTTCCCGGACTTCACTTACCTGTCGGTGCGCGCGCCTACGGACCTGGGTGAAGGCCATTATCAATGGTTCAGCAAAACCCCGGGCAACGGCCCGTACGAAGGCGTGCCGGCAGAGGTGCAGCGCAGCCTGGAAACCTTGCGTGCTTTTGTCACCGAGGCCGGGCGCAAGTACAAGGTCGCGCCCAAGCGCATCTACCTGGTGGGCTTCAGCCAAGGCGCGATGATGAGCTACGAACTTGCGCTGCAGTACCCTGATTCGGTCGGGGGTATCGCGGCGCTCAGCGGCAAGCTCACCTCGGGCATGCGCCAGCGCCTGGCTCCACTGCCGGGGTTGGCCCAGTTGCCGGTGTTCATCGGGCACGGCACCGCAGACCCGATCCTCCCCTATGCCGAGGCGACGCAGGCCAACGAAGCGTTGCTCAAAGTGGGAATCAAGGCCGAGTTTCATGCCTACCCCGGCATGACCCACGGCGTGAGCAAAACCGAAGTGGATGACCTCGCCAAGTGGTTGTTCAACGTCACGGGGATAGCGGCCTCGCACTGACGGCCGCCGGGGGAAAAGCCCCGCCGCGCTGGGCGGCGAGGCGTGGCCTCAGGCCGTGGTGGTGTGGTGCTCGGTGTCGGTGGTAGTGCCGAGGATCACTACTTCGGTGGCCGTGGCGCTGGTGTCCACCGTGGTTGTATCTACGGTAGTGGTGCTGGCAGGTGTGGTGCTGGCGAACACGAAGTTGGCTGCGGTCAGGTCCGTGGTGTGGTTGCCCGACAGCGCCACTTCGAAGCGGTTGCCGTTGGCATCGGCGTCCAGGTCCTTGATGTAGGTACGGTCGGTGGTGGCGTTGTACACAATTGACAAGGTGTCGTTGTGCCCGTCGCCCAGGCCGGTGAAGCCCAGCGCGGAGAGGTCGATCTTGTCCTCACTGGCGTTGAAATCCAGGATCAGGTCATCCGCACTGGTGCTGGCCGTACGGTAGCTGTCAGTGAGGTTCTCGAAGCGGAAGGTGTCTGCCCCATCGCCACCGGTGAGCTTGTCCAGGCCCGCGCCGCCAATAAGGATGTCGTCGCCTGCGGTGCCGGTAAGTACATCGTTGCCGGCGGTGCCTTGCAGCGTGGTACCAACCACCGGGGTAGCGAACACGAAGTTGTCCGCCGTCAGGTCGGTCAGGTGGTTGCCCTCGATGGCAACTTCGAAGCGGTTGCCATCGGCATCCACGTCGCGGCTTTTGATGTAGGTGACGGTACCGGAACTGTTCAGCACGATCTGAATGGTGTCGTCATAGCCACTGCCCAAGCCGGTGATGCCCAGCGCAGACAGGTCGATCTTGTCTGTGGTCACGTTGAAGTCGACGATCTCGTCGCCCTGGTCGGTGCCGCCAGTGTTGTAGTTGCGGAAGCTGTCGCTCAACGAGGTGTACACGAAGGTGTCCGCCCCATCACCGCCGCTAAGGGTGTCCGCCCCGGCGCCGCCGTAGATGATGTCATTGCCGGCGCCGGCATTGATGGTGTCTGCGCCGCCCAGCCCGTAGAGGGTCTCGTTCAGCGCGGTGCCGGTGAGGGTTTCCGCGCTGTCGGTGCCCTGGACCACGTACTTGAATACGAAGTTATCCGAGGTAAGGCTGCCCGCCAGGTTACCGGCCAGGCTCAGCTCGAAGCGGTTGCCCGAGGCGTCGGTTTCGTAGCTCTTGATATAGGTACGGTCGGTGCTGCTGTTGTACACCACGGCCAGGGTGCCGTTGTAGCCGTCGCCCAGGCCGGTGAAGCCCAGGGATGCCAGGTCGATCTTGTCTTCGCTGGCGTTGAAGTCGGTGATCAGGTCTGCGTTGGTTGCCGTGGTGGTGCGATAGCTGTCGGTCAGCGCGTCGAAGCGGAAGGTGTCCGCGCCGTCGCCACCGGTCAACGTATCCTTGCCCGCACCGCCCACGATCACGTCGCTGCCGCCCGCGCCGTTCAAGGTGTCGTTACCCTCGCCGCCGAGGATAAGGTCGGCCACGGCGGTACCGGTGAGGGTATCCTTGCCGGCGGTGCCGTCGATTTCATGCAGAGGCACTTGCGAGCTCACATAGCTGCCGTCGCCGTACAGCAGGGTGGTGGCCTTGGTGGTGCCGGTAATGGTGTTGCCGATCACCGCGTTGCCGTCGGTACCGTCTTCGTTACGCTCGGCCACCCCATAGGTGGAATTGCTGCCGCCCGTGATGGTGTTGCTCTCGATAACGTTTCCGCTACCAGCATAAAATTCGCCCGACACCCCGTTGGTGTCGTCGTAGGACTGGATGATGATCTCTGGCACCGGATTGTTCTGGCCGTTGGCGGTCAGGGTGTTGTCCACCACGGTCACATCAGAAGAGCCATAGATGCGGATACCGGCGCTGCCGTTGTTGTAGATGTCCACGCCGCTGATGGTCACGTCGTCGGACATCTTCACGAGGATGCCTTCCGCGGCGTTGTCGTACACCGCGCCCCCTGTAATGGTGATGTCGGTAGGCGAGGGGATGTCCTCGCTGCCACGCTGCACCACGATACCGCCGCCGCCGTTATCGTAGGCCACGTTGTCCACCAGGCTGAAGCTGTTGGTGCTGGTGACGATGTTGAAACCGTGGCGGTCGTTGTCGTAGGCCACGTTATTGATGAAGGTGCTGTCGATCAGGTAATCGGCCACGAAACCGTCCAGGCCGTTGCCATGGGAAATGCAGTTTTCGATGACCATGTTCACGGTTTGCTCGTGCGGGTCGAAGCCGTACCCGGAGCAGTTCATGATTTCCACGCCATCGAGGGTCACGTTCGAATCCTGGCCTTCCTCGCCTGGGATATAGCCGTTGAACCAACCGTCCACCTTGCCGGTGGTGTTGTCACGGTTGCCGTCGATGGTCAGGTCACTGAGGCCGAAGTTAGTGGTTTCCTCGCCGTAGGCCGAGCGCACGATGCCCGTGATTTCCTGATCGGAGCCGTCGGCCAGCTTCAGGGTGGTTTCACCTGCGCCGTCACCGTACATGTACACGTTGCTCTTCAACATGAGGCAGCCGTCCGACGCTTCCTCGCCGCCCGACACGATGTAAGTGCCGGTGGGGATGTACACCTGGCCACCACCTGCCGCAGAGGCGGCATCGATGGCGGCCTGAATCGCCGCGGTGTCGTCGGTTACGCCGTCACCTACGGCGCCATAGTCTTTAACGTTGAAGATCATCGCTTGCTCCTTATCCATTGCTCGACGGCGGGCGCCGATCAGGGCTCGCTGTCAATCCTGTAGTGTCAATAGTTTGTCGTTCGGAATACTGCAAGGTGCTTGGCGCGCCCACACCCTGTGACCAAGCGCAACGGCGATAGTTTGGCGCTGCGCCGAGCGTAGGTGAAAAATGATCGTGCCGTCACATTAAATTTTCGCTGTAACGCCCGTGATACAAGGGCTGCAGCGGGTAAGCGCAACGGAAGATTTCATCTTTGTAATGGGTGGAAAAGCCCCACGGGTACAAGGCAATCTGCTACTGTTCCTGTCAATCAACTGGCTCTTTTTCCGATTTTCTGCCGGACGCAGAGGTAACACGTTGATACACAAGAAGTATTCGACAGCGTTTAGCATGGACACCAAGCGATGCGAATGACACGGCGCACTATCCTTGCGGGAGCGGCCCTGGGCGGTTTGATGGTTCCGGTGGGTTATGAAGGGGCCCGACGATGGAAGAAGTGGTGGGCGGAGGGCGGCACGCCGAGCGAAGCCCGCGTGGAGCTGGCAGACGTGCCCACCCAACGGCTGGCAGACCTGCTGCGCGGGGTGTGGCAAGTGGATGCGCCAGAGGTCCCTGCCTTGCACGGGACTACCCTGCTGCTTGATGCCGGGGAGCGCGGCCGAGGCTTGCGGGGCTATGTAGATACCTACAAGCGCCTGGCGAGCAATGAGTATCCGCGCTTCAAGGTCATTGGTGACCTGGTGGGGGCCAGCGCCTCACAGGTACGCTGGCGCCTTATGGAACATGAGCCGGCGCCGGGCGCTCCTGGCTACTGCCTGAAGGTGAAACTGACCGACTTGTGGGGCGGGGTAGGCGTTGCGGATAACGACCTGCTGAGCGGCAACGTGACTGAGCTCCACCCCGACGGCAGTAAAACCTCTACCGCTTTCAATGCTCGCAAGTTGGCGTTTCCCGAGGCGCGCGAGCGCATCCCCCTGGCGCCGGCATTTGCCCAGTGGCTGGTCACGCCCCAGCACCGCCTGGCGCATCAGCTCTGGCACACCGTGCGAGACAAATGGCACCTGATCGGGGAGGACCGTCGCCAGGCCTTGCGCGGTCTGGGCTGGCAGCCAGGCCCGCGCAATGAAGAGCGCGATTCGCGCGGCCGGTACAAAGACCGTAATGGCTCAGGCATCGACTTCCTTTATATGCACCGCTACATGCTGGGCGAAGCGGCCAAACTGGGCGCGCCCACGCCCTGGCGGTATTTCCCCTTGCCGCGCCCGGCAGTGGAAACCGATCGGGTAGCGTTCATCCGGTATTTCGAGAACGAAGATGGCCGCGCCATTCCTCCCACCTGGCTTGCCCCCGGTGACGAAAGCTATAGCCAAGGCATGGCGGCGATCAAAAGCCGCGACACCTACGATGGCAACTTTCAGGTGTGGGAGTCCCGTTATCGTGACCCAGACTACCTGGCGAAAATGACCCTGGGGCAGTTCGGTTCCGAGTTGGAGCTAAGCCTGCACGACTGGCTGCATATGTGCTGGGCCAGCGTAGCCCGGGCCCCGACAGACGGGCGGCCACTCCCGATGGCGCGCCAGCCCACGGACTTCGCCGAGTCTTGGTTCGATGCCAGCAACGACTTCCTGGGCGACCCGTTTTCCTCCCATGTGCATCCGCTGTTCTGGGGCTTCCACGGTTGGATCGACGCGCGCATAGACGACTGGTTCGCGGCGCACCGGCTGTTCCATCCCGGCGAGGTGAGTGTCTCTGAAATTCGTGGTGTACAGTGGTTTGCCAAGGGTAAATGGGTGGAACAGGATAATCCCTGGATGGGCCCGGTGAGCCATGCCTGTGCCGATGGTCCGGGTATCTGGATGGGCACCGCGCTGGACAGCGACCTGGAGGTGATGAAGATCGCTTTGCGGCTGGCAGTGGAGCCGCGGGCGACCCTGGGCAATGCGATCGACCAGGCTCAGGAACGGCCCTGGTATGCGCGCAATCTGCCAGGCACGCCGTTGCAAAGAACCTGATGTGAGCCTACGCCCGGTGGCTCTATAGCCAATGTCTTACAAAACGGCGCAGCGTTTCGCTCTCGCCACAAGGCACCGTGCAACGTATTCTGAATCCATCAACTGAAGCGCAGGATGGCCTTCAGCGATAAAGGAAGATCGGCCATGGCCCAGGACGGCTACCGGCAGGATGCTGGAATGGCACTGAAAAAAGACCCGCTTCGGCGGGTTTTTGCTTTTTCGGGCATAAGTACCTCCGACCAAGGGTGCTTGAGGTTGTACATCCAACCAGCTACTGTACAAAAAACCAGTTAGCGGGCCCGTTATGGAGTTGATCGACAAGCTGAGCATTCTGGCCGACGCCGCCAAGTACGATGCGTCGTGCGCGAGCAGCGGCGCGCCTAAGCGGAGCGCCGAAGGCAAGGGCGGCCTGGGCTCCACCAATGGCATGGGCATTTGCCATAGCTATACACCGGACGGCCGCTGCGTATCCCTGCTCAAGGTATTGCTCACCAATTTCTGCCT
This sequence comes from Pseudomonas sp. 3MAES_34.3B, assembly GCF_058145875.1. NCBI lineage: Bacteria > Pseudomonadati > Pseudomonadota > Gammaproteobacteria > Pseudomonadales > Pseudomonadaceae > Pseudomonas > Pseudomonas sp. 3MAES_34.3B. The sequence goes on from NZ_CM176960.1 coordinate 2,547,167, forward strand.
GTACGACTGCCAGTATTGTGTAAACCGGCGCTCCAGCAATGTGCCGCGGGCGCGGTTCAACCCGGAGGAGGTAGTACGGCTTACGCTGGACTTCTACCGGCGCAACTATGTAAGCGGCCTGTTTCTCAGCTCGGGCATCATCCGCTCGGCCGACTACACCATGGAGCAACTCGTAGCCGTCGCCCGTACGCTGCGCGAGGTTCATGAGTTTCGTGGTTATATCCATCTCAAGACCATCCCGGACGCCGACCCCAGGCTGATCGAGCAGGCCGGGCAGTACGCCGATCGACTCAGCGTGAACGTGGAGCTGCCCACCGGCGAAAGCCTGCGCGTGCTGGCGCCCGAGAAACAACTGATCACTATTCACCAGGCCATGGACACGATCCACCAAGGCCAGCAGGCGGTGGCGGGGGAAGCGCGCGCGCCGAAATTCACCCCGGCGGGTCAGAGTACGCAAATGATCATCGGTGCCGATGCCACCGATGACAGCACTATCCTGCGCAGCGCCGAATCCCTCTACGGTAATTTCAAACTCAAGCGCGTGTATTACTCGGCGTTCAGCCCTATTCCGGACAGCCCCGGCAGTGTGCCGCTGGCGCCGCCGCCCTTGCTGCGCGAGCACCGCTTGTACCAGGCCGACTTCCTGTTGCGAGGCTATGGGTATCAGGCCAGCGAACTACTGAATGGGCCGGGCAACCTGGCGCTGGATATCGACCCGAAGCTGGCCTGGGCACTGGAGCACCGCGACATGTTCCCGCTGGACCTCAACCGCGCCGAGCCGGCGATGATCGCCCGGGTGCCGGGCATCGGCATTCGCACCACCAAACGGATCGTCGAGCTTCGCCGCCAACGGCGTATCCGCTATGCCGACCTCGCGCGCCTGCGCTGCGTGCTCGCCAAGGCCAAGCCGTTCGTGGTCACCGCCGATTACCACCCCCCGCAGGCAGACACCAGCAGCCATGCCTTGCGCCAGGCCATGGTCGAGCGGCCCCAGCCTCAACAGCTGGGGCTGTGGGGATGATTTGCCTGGAGTGCAACGGGCGGTTCAGCGAATGGCGCCAGCAGGCGCGGTGGTTGCTCAGCCATCAAGTGGACCCCAGCCAGGTGAGCTGGAATGGTGAGCGCGAAGCGGACCTGTTCAGCGCGCCCCATGGCTTGCCGGCGGAACCGGGGCCTTTCCAGTCGCGTATTCCGCAGGCCCTTCCGCCCTTGCTCGAAAGCGCCTCGCAATACCTGGGCGAGCAGCGCTGGAGCCTGCTCTATGAAGTGCTGTGGCGGGTAAGCCACGGGGACCGCACGGCGATGCTGGCAGGCGATGCGGTGGGCAGTGAATTGCACCGTCGCATCAAGCAGGTAAGCCGGGAGGCCCATCATCTGCACGCCTTCTTACGTTTCGTGGAGCGTACGGAGGCTGATGACGGGCCGGCTTATGTGGCCTGGCACGAACCGGCCCACGACATCCTTGAGCGCGCCGCCGAGCATTTCGTGGGGCGCATGGGGCGGCAGCGTTGGCTGATCGCTACCCCGCGCGATGGGATCTACTACGACGGTGAAGCCCTGCACTACGAGCGCGTATGCCCGCCGGCCTGGGCAGCGCTGGCGCGGGGGCAGGGCGATGCCACCCATGCATTGTGGCGGGCCTATTATGCACATACCTTCAACCCTGCCCGGGTGAACCCCGGGATCATGCAGGGGCACATGCCGGCACGGTTCTGGAAGCTGCTACCCGAGGGCGACCTGATCCCGAAGCTGGTGACCCAGGCGCGGCACGGCAAGCAACGGGACGGGCAGGCGCAGGCGGTATCGGAGCGGGCGGGCAAGGCTATTTCCCGGCCGGGTGGGCCGTTGGGAGCGGCTTCGCGCACGCCTGCGACCAGCGGAAAGTAAAACTTTGAAATTTTTTGTCACATTGCCTTAACAAGCGAGCCGGGGTGCCGATAAAGAGGCTACCAAGCCCTCTATAAGTAGCGCCCGGTCATGACCCGAAACCTGAAGTTCAGCCACAAGATCCTCCTGGCCGCCTCCCTCGTGGTGGTGCTCGCGTTTACCTTGTTTTCGCTCTACAACGACTATTTACAGCGGCACGCGATCACCTCGCAGCTCAACAGCTACCTGGCCGAAACCGGCGAAAGCGCGTCGGCCAACGTGCGCAACTGGTTGTCCGGGCGCATCCTGCTGGTAGAAGGCATGGCTGAAGGCCTGGCCGCAACGGCCGATGACGATGCCGCCAGCCAGTGGATGAAGCAGAAGACGCTGCTGGCCACCTTCATGAACGTGTACATCGGCCGCGCCAACGGCGTGTTCGTGATGCAGCCGCCGGATGAAATGCCCGCTGGCTACGATGCGCGCACCCGCCCCTGGTACAAGGGGGCCGTGGACGCTGGCAAGACCACGCTCACCGAGCCTTACACCGACGCGGTCACCAAATCCCTGATCATTACCATTGCCACTCCGGTGAAAGGGCCGAACGGGCAAGTGCTCGGCGTGGCAGGCGGCGACCTCACCCTCGATACGCTGGTCAAGACCATCAACGCCCTGGACTTCCACGGCAACGGATACGCGTTTCTGGTAGATGCAACCGGGCAGATTCTCGTGCACCCCGATCAGGCGCTGGTGAATAAAAACCTCAAGGATGCCTACCCCCAGGCGACACCGCGGCTGAGCGCAGACATCAGCGAAGCCGATCGCGCTGGGCGCACCGAGGTGCTGACTTTTGCGCATGTCGATGGGCTGCCCTCGGTGAACTGGTACATCGGCCTGGCCCTGGACAAGGAAAAAGCCTACGAAAGCCTCAGCGACTTCCGCACCTCTGCGGTGGTGGCAACGTCGGTCGCCGTGGCGGTGATCATCATTCTGCTAGGCATGCTGATTGCCGTGCTCATGCGCCCCCTGAACGTGATGGGCCGCGCAATGCAGGACATTGCCGCCGGTGAAGGCGACCTTACGCGTCGGCTGGAGATCCAGAACCAGGACGAATTCGGGCACCTGGGCACCGCCTTCAACCGGTTCGTGCAGCGGATTCACGATTCCATGCGGGAAGTGTCGTCCTCCACCGTGCAGCTCAACGAAGTCGCGCTGCGGGTGGTAAGTGCGTCGAACTCGTCGATGATGAACTCCGACCAACAAAGCAGCCGCACCAACAGCGTAGCGGCGGCCATCAACCAACTGGGCGCCGCGGCCCAGGAAATCGCCCAGAACGCAGCGCTGGCAAGCGAGCATTCGAGCGATGCCAGCGACCTGGCGGCCAACGGCCAGGCGGTGGTGCAGCAAAGCATCGACGCGATGAACCGCCTGGGCAGCAAAATCAGTGGGGCGTGCGAGAAGATCGAACAGCTCAACCTGAAGACGGCGAACATCGGCCAGATCCTTGAGGTGATCACTGGTATCTCCCAGCAAACCAACCTGCTGGCGCTCAACGCCGCCATTGAAGCCGCCCGGGCAGGAGAGGCGGGGCGTGGTTTTGCGGTGGTGGCAGATGAAGTGCGTAATCTTGCTCACCGCACCCAGGAATCGGCCCAGCAGGTTCAGAGCATGATTGAAGAGCTTCAGGTAGGTGCCCGTGAGGCGGTGGCGATCATGAACGAGAGCCAGCGTGAAAGTGACCAAAGCGTGACCATTGCCAACCAGGCGGGCGAGCGGCTCACCAGCGTGACCCAACGCATCGGTGAAATCGATGGCATGAACCAATCGGTCGCCACGGCCACCGAGGAGCAAACCGCAGTGGTGGAAGCCATCAATGTGGACATCAATGAAATCAACACACTGAACCAGGAAGGGGTGGAAAACCTTCAGGCCACGCTGCGGGCCTGTACCGATCTGGAACAGCAGGCGAGCCGTTTGAAGCAGCTGGTGGGTAGCTTCCGGATCTGACCCGGTTGGTGCTGACACACATTGACACAACCTCCGGGAGCGAAGATTATGACGGCCATCATATCAAGCTGATTCCTGGAGGCGTCAATGGTGTCCGGCACGCTGGCGGCGGCCCTCGGGCGGCGTAACCTGCACTACGGCTGGGTGGTGGTGGCCGCTACCTTCCTGGTGATGCTGGTGGCCGCCGCTGCCATGGGCGCGCCTGGGGTGTTGATCGTGCCCCTGCAGCAGGAGTTCGATTGGTCCACCTCACAGATCTCCGTCGCGCTGGCTTTGCGTCTGGTGCTGTTTGGCCTGCTCGGGCCCTTCGCGGCGGCGCTGATCAATCATTTTGGCCTGCGGCCTGTGGTCGTCACGGCGCTGGGCTTGATCGCTGCGGGCTTTTTAGGCTCGCGGATGATGACCGAGCTGTGGCAGCTGTTGCTGTTCTGGGGCGTGGTCGTGGGCGTGGGGACCGGCATGGTCGCCATGGTGCTGGCCGCTACCGTTGCCACCCGCTGGTTCAATCACCGTCGCGGTTTGGTACTGGGCTTGCTGTCGGCCAGCTCCGCCACCGGGCAGCTGGTATTTCTGCCGCTGATGGCGCAGCTTACCGAACGCTACGGTTGGCGTGCTGCCCTATTGTTCGTCTGCCTGATGCTAATGGCGACCTCTCTGGTGGCACTGCTGTTGATGCGCGATCGGCCGGCAGACCTCGGCCTGCCCGCTTACGGCGATCACACTGTGGCCCCGGCGGTACCGTCTGCCAGCTTCCTGACCCACCTGCGTTCTCCTCTGGTGGCCCTGCGCGACGCCAGCGGCGACGCCACCTTCTGGGTGCTCGCGCTCAGCTTCTTCATTTGTGGCGCAAGCACCAACGGGCTGATTCAAACCCACTTCATCAGCCTGTGTGGTGACTTCGGCTTGCCTGCCGTGGGCGCGGCCAGCGTGTTGGCGCTGATGGGCATCTTCGACTTCATCGGTACCGTCGGCTCTGGCTGGCTGTCGGACCGCTACGACAACCGCTGGCTGCTGTTCTGGTACTACGGCCTGCGAGGGTTGTCGCTGCTGTTCCTGCCGTCGACTGATTTCACCTTCTATGGCTTGTCGATCTTCGCAGTGTTTTATGGCCTGGACTGGATTGCCACGGTGCCGCCCACGGTCAAGCTGATCGCCGAGCGTTTCGGCCGAGAGCGTGCAGGCCTGGTATTTGGCTGGGTGTTCGCGGCGCATCAGCTGGGCGCAGCCAGTGCGGCCTATGGCGCGGGGCTGTCGCGTACCTTGCTGGCAAGCTACCTGCCGGCGTTTTACGTGGCTGGGGCCTTGTGCCTGGTCGCCGCGCTGTCGATGCTCGTACTACGCCGCTATACCGCTCAGGCAGCCGCGCTCAGTTGAATCAGGGGCGCGCCAGGCCGTCGCAGGCGGTGTGCCCGCCCAGTTGCTGGCAACGCAAGGGCTTTGCCTTGGGCAGTGGTTTTTTCTCCGGCGCCGGCGCGCCACCCGGAAGGTAATGCACGGTGTAGCGGACCTTGGTTCGGTAGCTGGCCTTGAGAATGTCCGTGGCGCGCTTGTTGATCACGTCGGGTTTGGCATCCTCGGGGTTTACGCTTACCCACTGAGCCTGCTCGACCTTGCGCGCCCATTCCGTGCTCCCGCGCGTCACCGGGCAGGGCACGAAGCTGAAGCTCACGCGGCCGTTGGCACCTGTGCATTTATAGGCATCGGCCAAGGCATAAGGCGCGGAGCAGGCGAGGGCAGCGCAGAGTAGCAATCCGAAGCGCATCAGGTCGTCCATAATGGCGATGAGACATCGGCGCATTCTAAAGCGAACGGGTACCCCCCACAACGCACGCCGACGGAACGCCAGCGCCCGGCCGTCAGTCCCACCTGCATGACTGCAACCTCTGAATCTCCACTGTACATAGGCTGTGCGGGCTGGAGCCTGCCGCGCGAGCAATGGCCGCGCTTCAGTACCGAAGGCAGCCATCTCGAGCGCTACGCCAGCCGGTTTGGCGGCGTCGAGATAAACAGCTCGTTCTACCGGCCGCATCGGCCAGCGACCTATGCGCGCTGGGGCGCTTCGGTACCCGAGGGGTTCCGCTTCTCGGTAAAAGTCCCTCGGCAGATTACCCATGAACAACGGCTTGAGGGCTGCGAGCCATTGCTGGCGGCCTTTTTCGACCAGTGCAGCGCCTTGGGTGATCGCCTGGGTTGCCTGCTGGTGCAACTGCCGCCTTCGCTGGCCTTCGACCCCGGCACGGCGGGGCCGTTTTTCGAGGCGCTGCGCAGGCTTTACAGCGGTGCGGTAGTGCTGGAGCCCCGACACCCCAGTTGGCTTGAGGCCGATGCATTGCTGCAAGCCTGGCAGGTAGGCTGGGTAGAAGCCGACCCGGCACCGCTTGGCGAACCCGCGCCGCTCGGCTGGCAAGGCGTCGCTTACATACGCTTGCACGGTAGCCCGAAAATCTATTATTCGGCCTATCCCGAGACGGTACTGGCCGCGCTGGCTGAGCGACTGCGCGATCGTGCCGTGCCCACATGGTGCATCTTCGATAACACCGCCGCCGGCGCTGCGGTGCCCGATGCCTTGGGGGTGGTGGAGCGGTTGGGGCTGAGTTAGATAGGTCACCCGCTGGCGAGCATCGCTTAGTTCCCATGGAATTTTCCCACAACACATTGAGAATCCTCCGGCATTCAAGCCGGTACCGCTTCTCTAGCATGGCGGCTCCTGCGCGTTCTGCGCCTGTTTCCGGAGCCCCGTCCATGCCTTCACTGCCTCTTCGCGCCTGTGCCTCTCACTGCCCGGAGCGATGGGCATGAGGCTCTATCACATCTTTCGCGGCGACAAAACCACCGCCGGCGGCACTGTCATCAGCGGCAACCCCGCGTGCAAGCTGGAGGGCCGGCCGGTAGCGTGCGAAGGCGACAAGGTGGAGTGCCCCGCCTGCGGCACCGTGGGCGTGATCGTGTGCACCGGCCCTCATCGGCATGCTTACGTAGACAAGGCACAATGCGCGCTGGAAGGCGACCAGTGCCAATGCCAATGCTCGCCAGCGCCCACCCTGATCGCCAACCAGACCAGCATATCTTATGACTTCGGCCCGTCTTCGCTGCCTTTGGTGGGCATGGGGAAGATGGGCGCAGGGCGGTACCGGGCCGCTGCCACGCGTTCAAGTACGCCCGGCGTCGTATCGCACACCCGGGTGACCGCCCCGCCGGCCACAACGCTTGGCCAGCAGCTTGTCGAGGAAGAAGAAGAGGAAGAACCTGCCGAAGGCATCATCGTGCGGATCGGACTGTTCTTCGACGGTACCGGGAACAACATGGCCAACGCCGAACTCACCGCCGACTGCCAGCCGAGCGACGTGGGTTATACCGAACAACAGGCACGGGAAATCAGTGCCTACTGCGTTCAGGAAGGCTTTGACGCCGCCGGTGGCGTGCCGGACAGCAGTTATGGGAATGCGTCGAGCAATGTGGCGCGGTTGTATGATTTGTATCCTGATCAAGCGGAGGAAGAGCTGGCCCCGGATACCGAGACCGCCTGTCTTTCAGTCTACCTCGAAGGTATCGGAACCAGCAGCGGCCAACCCGATTCGCTGTACGGACAGGGGCTGGGGATTGGCGCGACCGGTGCGGCAGCGCGGGTGAAGCAGGCGCCGGCCTTGGTGGTGGAGAAGCTGCGACGGCTTAGGGACACTAACCCTGGCCTCGTCATTCGCCGCATTGAATTCGACCTGTTCGGGTTCAGCCGCGGCGCGGCGGCCGCCCGTCATTGTGCCAATGAGCTGCTCAAAGGCACCAAGAGTGGCTTGGCTAAAGCGCTGCCGGCGGGGTCTCCATTGTTCGCGCCGGTTTTCCGTTGGCGCCATGGCCAAGACTTCATCATCAACTTTATCGGCCTGTTCGACACGGTGCCCGGGATTTCCAACCCGCTGCGGGGTGATTTCTCTCCTCACGATGGCCACAACCCAGGGCTCAACCTGCGTCTGGCGCCAGGGTGTGCGGAGAAGATCGTGCAACTGGTGGCCCAGCACGAGTTCCGCCACAACTTCTCGGTAATGCTCAGCGACCACGACATTCGCATGCCTGGCGCGCCCATTCGGACCTGGGCGGCGGCTACCCACCGGCGATCAGAGAAACCGTACTGCTCACCCGGCCCGAGCACAGCGAAATACCCTATGAGCAACAGGCCCGGGAATCTCAGGCCTGGCGCACGGCGAAGCGCCAGGTTGAGGCTCACCTGCCACCGTACGGCAATGCGTTCACCCAGCCCGGCCAACCGTTGAGCGTGCAGCCCTGGGCCATCGCCCTGCCGTACAACCCGCACCAGGACGCGCGCCGGCTCAAGCGGGTGTACGCCGCGGTGGTCAGCAAGCGGGTGGTGCGCGGGGCGCTGTCGCTGGTGTACTTGCGCGTCATGCGCAAGCTGGCCGTGCGGGCGGGCGTGCCGTTCAAACCTATCGACAAGCGCGACAATCGACTGACCTTGCCGGCGGAGCTCAAACCCATCTCGCGCAAGCTGACGGCCTACGCCCTGGGGGAAGCCCCCAATACCGTCACCGAGACCGAGATGGACCTGCTGCGTCGCTACTACATTCACCTGTCCGCCAACTGGAACGCCGCCCGGGGCAAGAACAACTCCGACCTGTCCGTGCTGTTTATCAATCGCCCGGCAAGTGAGGGGCGGCGCGCCGAATATCCCAATGAATAGCCTCGGTCGGCTATTGATATTGGTGACTGCCTTGGCGCTGGCCTCCTGCGCAAAAGGGCCTCACGGGCTTCCCTACCATGCCTGGTACATCGGCGTGTTCACACGCCCCTACATGGACGTATGGATCGAAACGGTGGATACGGCGGACGTACGCGGCCATGTGTACAGGCGGGCCATGTCGGGCGTGGCATCAATCAACAGCCCCGCCAGCCTGAAGGCCAACCCGAAGGGCTGGCCTGAGCCTCCGGGCGTGGGTAAAGGAAAGCACGTGCTTGGCGCAGCCCTGCCGCTGTGGATCTACGTACGCTGGCAGTCGCTGGTCGAGCCTAAAACGTACGAAGCCTTCATTCGCGTCGATGCGGCCATGCGCAAGGCCATGGTCACAGGCAAAAAGGCCTTCTGCGCAGCGGACGGCAAATGGATCACCGACTACCCCTATGCCGTGAACATCGGCCTGGCCCCGGGCGGTATCGCCAAGGTCTGGATCGCCGGCCAATGCACCCGCAGCGTGCCCATAGCTCGCGTTCAAGGCCGCGTTGTCGAGGCCGGCCCCTATGGCGGACGGTACGGCAACCAATATCCCGACCTGAACGACGTGTCCAAAGCCTACGTCGAAAAATACGGTGTGCCCTATGGCAGCTGGTAACCGATGTCGCGGGCTGCTCATAGTGATAGCTGCCCTGGCGCTGGTCTCCTGCGCCAAGGGGCCTCATGGGCTTCCGTTCGATGCTTGGTGGATAGGTGTGTTCGCCCGCCCGTACATGGATGTCTGGATCGAAACCGTGGATGTCGCCGATGCCCGCGGCCGCGTGTACAGGCGGGCCATGTCTGGTGTGGCTTCAATGGGCAGGCCCTCAAACTTGAAGGCCGATCCCAGGGGTTGGCCGAGCAACCCCACCTGGGGCAAGGGCAAGCATGTGCTTGGCGCAGACTTGCCCCTATGGATCTACGTACGATGGCAGTCGCTGGTCGAACCGCGCACCTATGAAGGTTTCATTCCCATCGATGCTGCAACGCGCAAAGCCATGACGAAAGGGGAGCGGGTACACTGCGATTTCGGTGACGAATGGATCACCGACCATCGCTACGCCGTGGCGCTCGGCCTTGCCCCTGGCGGCGTCGTGCGTATGTGGATCAGCGGCCGATGTTTGAGCTCCATCCCCATAGCTCGCGTTCAAGGCCGCGTTGTCGAGGCCGGCCCGTACAATGGACAGTCCGACGGGCACTATTACCCGCTCGACGACGTGTCCAAGGCTTACATCGAAAAATACGGTGTGCCCTATGGCAGCTGGTAACCGGAGTCGCGCAACGCCCTGCAGCTACTGTGCAGCTACGCGGCCTCGAGAGCCTTTGCCGGCCGTGCCCTCCAGGTAAACACTGCGAGCCCCGCCAACAGCAGGCTGGTCAGCCAGAACACCGAGCGCATGCCGTAATGCCCGCCCGTGAAGCCGCCTGCCAATGGGCCGAGCACCTGGCCTACGTACTGGCAAGACGTTGAATAGCCCAGCACGCGCCCGGCTACACGGTCCGGTACGGCATGGCGAATCACGCTGGCAATGCAGGGCAACAGGCCGCCCAGGGCCAGCCCCATGGCCAAGCGCAGTACTACCAGTTGCCAGCCTTCGGTAACCAATGCCTGGGGTATCAGCAGCAGCGCGGCCGTGGCCAGGCAACCGCTGAGCACGGGCCAATGGCCAATGCGATCAGCGAGCTTGCCAAGGCGGGAGGCCGAAACAATGCTGCCCAGCGCCGTGGCGGCCATGGCCAGGCCGGCCATCCAGGTGACCTCGTTCACCTGCAGTTGCTGGAAGTACACCGTGATGATCGGCTCGATAGACATGGTTGCGAACATCAATGCCGCCGCAGTGATCAGCATGCTGATCGCCTGAGGATTGAGCGCCGCCTCGCCGCCGTTGGCTGAACTTAAGGTATGGGCTTTCGGTACAGGGGTTTCCTTGAGCAAAAAGGTAGTGGCGAGAAACGCGATGAAAATGGCGCCGCCACACAGGAAGAACGTATTGCGGATACCTACCAGCGGCGGCAACGCTCCTCCCAGCAACGGGCCGGCGAGGTTACCTGCCATGATCCCCGACGCCAGTACACCCAATGCCCAGCCCGAGCGGGCTTTGGGCGCTTGGGTGGCGACCAGGATGGTCGAGCCCGAGGCATAGCCACCGAGCAACCCCGCCAGCAAACGCAAGGCCACCAACTGCCAGGCACTTTGCGCCAGGCCGATCAGCGCCATGGCCACAGCCATGCCCAGGCTGGCACGTATCAGCATCAGCTTTCGGCCATAGCGGTCGCCCAGCCGGCCCCACAACGGCGCGGTGAGCGCGGCGGAGAAAAACGTGGCGCCGTAGGCTGCGCCCGACCATTGCACGATCGCAGCTGTATCTGTAACGCCCAGGTGTTCTACGTACAGCGGCAGGAAAGGCAGCAGGATAGTCATGGCCACGATGGTGGTGAACGAGCCAAATACGCATACCCACAGGTTGCGCTGCCAATGTGGTTCAGGGGCCATGCCGGTGTACCTCTATCGCAGGGGAATAGCCCTACGGTAGCGCCCACTCCGGCATAAATAAAATTCATGTTTAGAATTTACTGGATTCCTTGAAGGAATTCGTATGCACTTCAGCTTGCATCGAATACCGGGCCTCTGCGCAAACGGATCGGCCCTTTCACGGGGGCGGCAGGGCCCACAACTTGCTGCCCTTGGGTAATTACTACAACGCCTCTTTCTGCCAGTGCGTTTGCAACGTCACGCACGGGCCCCATCAACGCCCGCCACCCATCCGTGTCGCTCGCCAACGCTCGAGCGACATCCGACGGGCAGATGGAAGCGTCCGGGCTTCGCGCGGCGAGCAGTTCAAGCATGCGCGCCTCGATCAGCCCGGCCTGATTCATTGCGCGCTGAAGCGGAACAGCGTGGTCTGGGTGTAGGTTTTCTTCGGATCAAGCCGCGTGCTGGGGAAGTTCGGCTGATTCGGCGCGTCTGGGTAGTGCTGGGTTTCCAGCGTGAAGGCACCCCAGTGCGGGTAGGTTTTGCCGCCTTTGCCGGTGAAGCCCTTCAGGAAGTTACCGGTATACAGTTGCACCCCGGGTTCGGTGGTGTACAGCTGCAGCCGCCGCCCCGAGCCTGGGTCGAACACCTCGGCCGCCAGCTTGCTCAGGTCGCCTGCGCTGTCCAGCACCCAGTTGAAGTCGAAGCCGCCTTGCTTGGGTTCGGCGAACTTCAGTTGCTCGTGGTCGTCGCGGATGTGCTTGCCGAACGCCACGGGCTTGGTGAAGTCCAGCGGCGTGCCGGCCACGGGGGCCAGTTCGCCGGTGGGGATCAGTGTGCTGTCGATAGGGGTGTACTTGCTGGCATACACCGTGGCCACCTGGTTGAGGATGTCACCTTCGCCGGCACCGGCCAGGTTGAAGTAGCTGTGGTTGGTGAGGTTGAGCACGGTGCTGCGGTCGGTGGTGGCTTTGTAGCGGATACGCAGCACGTTGTCTTCGTTGAGGCTGTATTCCACCTCCACGTTGAGGTTGCCCGGGAAACCCATTTCACCGTCGGCGGAATGGTAGCTCAGCGTTACGCCCACCCAGCCTTTTTCGTCGGTTTCGCGGGCCTTCCACACATGCTTGTCAAAGCCTTTGGGCCCACCATGCAAGGCGTTGGGGCCGTCGTTGAGTGGCACCTGGTATTGCTTGCCATCCAGGGTGAACTGCCCTTTGGCCAGGCGGTTGCCGAAGCGGCCGATGGTTGCGCCGAAGTACACATCCCCATGGGCCTGATAGCCCTGCACGTCATCGAAACCCAGCACCACATCGGCAAGCTGGCCTGCGCGGTCGGGGACCAGCAACGATTGCAAGGTGGCCCCGTAGGTCAGAATGCTCGCCTGCATGCCATGGCCATTGCGCAATACATAGCGCTCCACGGCCGTTCCGTCTTCAAGGGTAGCGAAGCTGGCGTGTTCGCGGGTAAGGCCTGCCGCCTGAGCCGAACTGGCTGCCAGGCCGAGCGCCAAGGCGAGGCCGGCGGCCTGGCCGCTGCGCGCGAGAAAGGGTTTCATGAGCTATCTCCATACAGTTGTTGTTATAAATGGATGCATCGCCGAGCGCGACCCCTTGAATATAGTCATACCAATTTCAACATCAAGTCGTTCGTTGCGATGATTCAAGGGGCTTGAAGTCCAAATAGTAATATTATTTAATGCTGAACACCTGCCAACCTCGATTGGCCGGCGAACATACAACAATTAATAAAAACCGGAGGCGCCGTGCACTGGCAGCCTGTTTCGCCCGATCGCTTCAAGCTCGCGGAAGGCCCGTTCTGGGACGCTTCCAACCAGGCACTCTACTTTGTCGACATCGCCGGCCAGGCCGCCTGCCGTTTGAGCACCGACGGCCTTGAACGCTGGCAGCTTGCAGAGCCGGTGTCCGCATGCATTCCTACAACCTGCGGCGATGCGTTGGTGACCTTGCCCAGCGGCGTGTACCGGCTGAGCCTGGCCTCTTCCAAAGACCACCCTGAGCTGCGCTTGTTCAGCAAAGTGGATCCGCTCGACGGCAACCGTGCCAATGAAGCCCGCTGCGATCCCCACGGCCGCCTTTGGCTGGGCACCATGCAGAACAACCTTGGCCCTGCTGGGGAGGACATCCCTGTCACGCGTGACAGCGGAGGGTTGTTTCGCATAACGGCGGGTCAGCCCGGGCAACCCCCGCAGGTAACACCGCTGCTCGAACGCTTGGGCATTCCCAATACATTGGAGTGGAGCGCCGATGGCCGCTTCGTCTATTTCGCTGACAGCCGTGCGGGGCAGCTGTATCGCTTCCCCCTGCAGGCAGACGGCAGCCTCGGCCCCCGAGAAGCCTGGGCGGCGGATGGCCCTGGCGTACCTGATGGCTCCGCGCTCGACAGCGAAGGCTACTTGTGGAATGCCCGCTGGGGCGGCGGATGCCTGTTGCGCTTCGCGCCGGATGGGCGCATCGATCGCCGCGTGGACGTGCCGGTGAGCCATCCCACCAGTTGTGTATTTGGCGGGCCGGACCTTCGTACGCTGTACCTGACATCAGCGATACCGGCCCACGGGGCCACAGCCTTGGACGGGGGTGTGTACTCCGCGCAGGTGAACGTGAAAGGCACGCCGTGCACTCGCTTTGCTGGATAAAAAAACCGCGCCGTTAATGGGTGACACTTCGTTACATATTGGATCGGCGCGCTGTGCTTGACTGAACTCGCGGTATTCGGCCCCGTCGGTACCGTTCGGCTTTCTAACAAGAACAAGGAGTGAGCCATGCCCCTTACCAAAGGGTTTCGCGTCTTTTGTGGCGCTGTAGCAACCACCGCCGCGCTGAGCTGGGCAGGCCAGGCTCTGGCCGCTGACCCGGTCAAGATCGGCTTCCTGGTCAAGCAACCCGAGGAGCCCTGGTTCCAGACCGAATGGGCGTTCGCTGAAAAAGCGGCGAAAGAAAAGGGCTTTACCCTGCTGAAGATCGCCGTTCCCGACGGTGAAAAAACCCTTGCAGCCATCGACAGCCTTGCCGCCAACGGCGCCAAAGGCTTCGTGATCTGCGCGCCGGATGTGTCCCTAGGCCCGGCCATTGTCGCCAAGGCCAAGGCGAACGACCTCAAGGTAATGGCGGTAGACGACCGCTTCGTGGACGCCAAGGGCAACTTCATGGAGGACGTACCCTACCTGGGCATGGCCGCCTTCGAAGTGGGCCAGAAGCAGGGCGCGGCCATGGCCGGAGAAGCGAAGAACCGCGGCTGGGACTGGAAAGACACCTGGGCTGTGATCAACACCTACAACGAGCTGGACACCGGCAAGAAGCGCACCGACGGTTCCGTGGACGCGCTCAAGAAAGCCGGGTTGCCTGAAGACCACATTATCTTCGCCCCTCAGAAAACCCTCGATGTGCCAGGCAGCATGGACGCCACCAACTCCGCGCTGGTGAAACTGCCCTCTGCGGCCAAGAACCTCATCATCGGTGGCATGAACGACAACACAGTGCTGGGCGGCGTGCGCGCCACCGAGAGCGCCGGGTTCAAGGCAGCCAGCGTGATCGGTATCGGCATCAATGGCACTGACGCCATTGGCGAACTGAAAAAGCCTGACAGTGGTTTCTTCGGCTCCATGTTGCCTAGCCCGCACATCGAAGGCGAGAAGACAGCCACCATGGTGTTCGAGTGGGTCACCACTGGCAAGGAACCCCCGAAATACACCGCCATGGACGAAGTGACCCTCATCACCCGGGCAAACTTCAAGCAAGAGCTTGAAAAAATCGGCCTGTGGAATTGAGCCAGGCGACGAGGACCTTCCCGATGTTGTCGACCGTTTCGCAACCCGGCGCCGCCCAGGCGCTTTCCTTCAAAGGCATCGGCAAGCAGTTCCCGGGCGTACGCGCCCTGGCCGATATCAGTTTCACCGCTTACCCGGGGCAGGTACATGCCTTGATGGGCGAAAACGGCGCGGGCAAGTCCACGTTGCTGAAAATCCTCGGGGGCGCCTACACGCCCTCCGAGGGTGAACTGTGCCTGGGGGAGCGCAGCCTGAAGTTCCGTAATGCCGCCGATAGCTTGGCCAGCGGCATCGCAGTCATCCACCAGGAGTTGCACCTGGTACCAGAAATGACCGTGGCCGAGAACCTGCTGCTCGGGCATTTCCCCTCACGCCTGGGGATCGTCAACCGTCGCGCCATGCACAAGCGGGCGCAGGAGTTACTGCGTGGGCTGGCCGAGGAAATCCATCCGCAGACGCGGCTCGGCGATTTATCGCTCGGCCAACGGCAGCTGGTGGAAATCGCCAAGGCCCTGTCCCACGACGCACGTGTGATCGCTTTCGACGAGCCCACCAGTAGCCTTTCCGCACGGGAGATCGACCGGCTGATGGACATCATCGGCCACCTGCGCGACGAGGGCAGGGTGGTGCTGTACGTGTCCCATCGCATGGAAGAAATTTTCCGTATCTGCGACGCGGTGACCGTCTTCAAGGATGGCCGTTTCGTGCAAACCTTCGAAGACATGGCGGTGCTCAGTCACGACAAGCTCGTGACCTGCATGGTCGGCCGGGATATCCAGGACATCTATAACTATCGCGAACGCGCCCACGGCGAACTGGCACTGGATGTGGATCGCCTGCTGGGCCCTGGCCTGCGCGCGCCCGCCAGTTTCTCGGTTCGCCGCGGCGAAGTGCTGGGCTTTTTCGGCTTGGTCGGGGCAGGGCGTACGGAGCTGCTTCGCCTGCTCTCCGGGCTGACCCCCGCAAGCGCCGGCACCCTCCAGCTGGACGGCAAGCGGCTGAAGCTGGCGAGCCCGCGCGATGCCATTCAAGCGGGCATTCTGTTATGCCCCGAAGACCGCAAGAAAGAAGGCATCGTGCCGCTCGCCAGCGTGGGCGAGAACATCAACATCGGTGCCCGGCCTCGGCATGTGCGCCTGGGCTGCCTGTTGCGGGGGCGCTGGGAGCGTGACAACGCTGAAAAGCAGATTCGCGCACTGAACGTCAAAACCCCTTCAGCCGACCAGGCAATGCTCTACCTGTCCGGTGGCAACCAGCAAAAGGCGATCCTTGGGCGCTGGTTGTCCTTGCCCATGAAGGTATTGCTGCTCGATGAGCCTACCCGGGGCATCGACATCGGGGCCAAGTCAGAGATCTACCAGATCATTCATAACCTTGCCGCCGATGGCGTAGCGGTGATCGTGGTGTCCAGCGACCTGATGGAAGTGATCGGTATATCGGACCGTGTGATCGTGATGTGTGAAGGCGAGATCACCGGTGAACTGCCCCGCAACCGGGCGAACGAATCCAGCCTGCTGCAACTGGCCCTGCCCGGCGCCCGTACAGCCCCAGAACAAGAGGTGAACCATGGCTAGCGTACCCCATACCCCGTTGATTTCCGCGCACCGCCTGAACATGCGGCGTTTCCTGGATGATTGGGTCATGCTGCTGGCCGCCATCGCGATCTTCGCCTGCTCGGCGATCTTCATCGACAACTTCCTTTCGCCCTTGAACATGCGCGGCCTGGGGCTGGCGATCTCGACCACCGGGATCGCCGCCTGCACCATGCTGTTCTGCCTGGCCTCGGGGCATTTCGACCTGTCGGTGGGGTCGGTGATCGCATGCGCCGGGGTTATTGCCGCCATCGTGATGCGCGAAACCGACAGCGTAGCGTTAGGCGTAGGGGCGGCCCTGGGCATGGGGCTGGTAGTAGGGCTGATCAACGGCATCGTGATCGCCAAGCTGCGGATCAACGCATTGATCACCACGTTGGCGACCATGCAGATCGTACGCGGCCTGGCCTACATCTTCTCCAACGGCAAGGCCGTGGGCGTGATGCAGGAAGATTTCTCGATCTTCGGTAACGGCCAGCTGTATGGCGTGCCCGTGCCCATCGTGATCACGCTGCTGTGCTTTTTGTTCTTCGGCTGGCTGCTGAACTACACCACCTACGGTCGCAACACCATGGCCATTGGCGGTAACCAGGAAGCCGCGCGGCTGGCCGGGGTATCGGTAGACCGTACCAAGATCATCATCTTCGCGGTGCATGGCGTGATCGGTGCGCTGGCCGGTGTGGTACTGGCATCGCGCATGACCTCGGGCCAACCGATGATCGGGCAGGGCTTCGAACTGACGGTGATTTCGGCCTGTGTACTGGGCGGTGTGTCTCTGGCCGGCGGCATCGGCATGATGCGTCATGTGATCGCCGGCGTCCTTATTCTGGCGATCATCGAAAACGCCATGAACCTGAAGAACATCGACACCTTCTACCAGTATGTTATCCGCGGCACCATCCTGCTGCTGGCCGTGATCATCGACCGCCTCAAGCAGCGCTGAGGCGCTCGCCTACCCGCCAGTGACCTTGTTCACTATCTCTACCAACCGCGCCTGGGAAAACGGCTTGGCCAGGCGCGGGAGGTCCGGCGCCTGGCCCGGCATCATGTCGGCATAGCCAGAGACCAGAATCACGGGCATTTGCGGCCGCTGCGCCAGTACCTGAACGGCCAGTTGCGCGCCGGTCATGTGCGGCATGGCATGGTCGGTGATCAACAGGTCGAAGGCTTGCTGTTCGAGCCAGCCCATGGCCTCTCGCGCCGAACTCGCAGGGCGAACCTGGTGGCCCAGCTCCCGCAGCATTTCCACGGTATTGGTAAGTACCAGCTCGTCATCATCCACGGTAAGGATGTTCAGTACCTTGCCGGTCGCCGCAGCAACGGGCGACTGCGCCAGGGCGGCTGACGGTTCTTCGGCGCCAGGGGCAGGGCTTGCCGGTAGCCACACTTCGGCCGTGGTGCCACGGCCCGGGTTGCTGCGCAGGCGCAAGGTTCCACCGCACTGCTCCGCCAGGCCAAGTACCATGGACAGGCCCAGCCCGGTGCCCTTGCCGACGCCCTTGGTGGTGAAGAACGGCTCGGCGGCGCGCTTGAGCGTTTGCTCATCCATGCCTTCCCCGGTGTCGGTCACGCACAGGCACCAGTAGTCGCCCGCAGCCAGTTGGGGGTCGCTGGCCGACACCTGCTCAAGCCGGGCGCCAAGGGTGATACGCCCCTGGCCACTCATGGCATCGCGGGCGTTCACTGCCAGGTTCAACAGTGCGGCTTCGAGCTGGTTGGCGTCGGTACGCACCCAGGCGGGCGTCGCGGGGAAGTCGGTGTCCAGTTCGATTGTCGGCCCCAGCGAGCGCTGCAGCAGCTCGTTCATGCCGGCAACCAGTTCGCCCAGCTCCACCGTTTCAGTGCGCAGATCCTGGCGCCTGGCAAAGGCAAGCATGCGTGCAATCAGAGAGGCACCGCGTTCTGCCCCTGCCTTGGCGTTGTCCAACAGGCGCAGCAAGGCCGGGTCGCCAGGCATGCGCCGGCGCAATAGCTCCAGGCTACCCAGTACGGCCATCAGCAGGTTGTTGAAGTCATGGGCGATCCCTCCCGTGAGGTTCCCCAGCGCTTCCATTTTTTGCGCTTGCTGCAACGCCTGCTCGGTGCGCCGGATGCTTTCCTGGCTCACCCGCAAGGCCTCGGTTCGCTCGATCACCCGGGCTTCGAGATCCCGGCGGAATCGCTCCTCGCTCTCGCGCCGCTGGATTTCCGCCCGCACCCGTTCGATGTGGGCCCAGGAGCGCTCGCTGACCTCGGTCAACAATGACAATTCCTGCGACGTCCACTGGCGCGGCACGCGGTCATGGATGGCCATGAGCGCTGTGAGGCGCCCGTCTTTCACCAGGGGCATACAGATGGTGGCAGCCAGCCCGATGCTCAAAAACGCGCCGGCCTCGCTGGCATCGAGCTGGGCGGCGTTGTCTTCGAGAATCAGCGGCAGGCCAGCATGCAGGTTTTTCAGGGCAAGCCGACCGAAGCTGGCAAGGCTGTAATGCCCCACAATGCTTGGCGAGCCTGGGGCGCTCCAATCCCCGCGTATGCTGAAGCCGTCCTGGTCGGCGTCCATGTCGGCATACGCGCACACCGATACGCCAAGGTGCTCGCCGAGCAGGCGAGTGGTGATCGCCATGATCAGATCCGCGTCGGTGCTACGAGCGGTTTCACGGTTCAGCGTATCGAGGAAGCGCAGCCGCCGCTCGTTGGCTCGCAGGGTTTCTTCGGCCTCGCGCCGGGCGCTGATATCGGTGGCCGCGCCGAACCACTCGAGTACTTCGCCGCGCTCGTCCAGCAGCGGCACCGCGCGTGAATGGACCCAACTGATGCCGCCGTCCAGCCGGCGGACCCGGTGTTCCATACTGAAACTGGACGTTGTGCGAATCGCCTCATCGATCCCTTGACGCACACGGGGCAGGTCAATGGCATCGACATACGCCTGCAGCCAGCCACGCGTAGGTTCCAGGGTGTCCTGAAGCAGCCCCTGGCCATCCAGCTGCCACATTTCTTCCCAGTCCGGTGACAGGCGATAGATCAGGTCGGCCGTGGAACTGACCAGCGTGCGCAGGCGCTCTTCACTGTGCTGTAGATGGCGCTGAGCAAGCACCCGCTGGGTCGTTTCCACCACGATAGCGATCACCCCGGCGGGCTGCCCGCTTTCGTCGTACACCGGCGAATAATCCAGGTCCATCCAGACCTGCTCCGGTTGCCCGTTGCGGTGGAGTGTGAGCTCCTGATCCTTGTAAGCCAGCGTACGCCCGGACAGCCCCACCCGCATCACGTTGTCGTTGAAATCGGCGACTTCCGGCCACCCCTTGCGTACTTCGGAGCCCAGTAGCCTGGGATGGCGGCCGCCGGCAAAACCCGAGTAGGCGTCGTTGTAGATCATGATGCCCTTCACGCCCCACAGCAGCACGATGGGCACGGGAGAAGCCAGCAGCATGGCGGTGATGGTCTTGAGGCTCTGCGGCCAGGTGGCGGTGGGCCCCAGGCCGCTGGCGGCCCAGTCATGCTCGCGTATCAACCGGCCGAGCTCGCCTCCCGCATGAAGGAATTCAGGGCTGTCGGTGGATTGGGCGGTAGTGTCCGGGGTCATCTAAGCGCATGTCCGTTCAGGGCTGGAATGCAGACGCAGGGTCGCGCGCGCATCATAGCAGGCGCGTGGCCCCGAATCTGACGCTTCGTTCGTCTGGAAGTTGCCTATGCTGAGCCAACTAAGCACGGTTTACCGGGTCACAGGCTTCTCGCTGAAGCGATTCCGGGAACCCCGGCCCCAGGCTTACAGTACCCAGACAGGAGCAGTGCATGACCCAGGTTTTCGATGTTCGCGATTATGGCGCCAAGGGCGACGGCAGTACCGATGACACCCAGGCGATCCAGAAGGCGATAGATGCAGCCGCCGCTGCCGGCGGTGGCAAGGTATATGTACCCAGCGGAACCTGGGTGGTGTCTGACAGCGATGGCTCGGGCAATGCCCTGGCGGTTAAAAGCAACGTAACCCTGACTGGCGACGGCGCGGGCGAAACCGTGCTCAAGCTGGCCGACGGTGGCGCGAGCAGCACCACGTCGCTGTTGGGCGTGGCGAGCGGGAGCACGGTACGCGACGCGACAGTGAGCAATCTGACACTCGATGGCAACCAGGCCAACACCAATGGGGAGGTGAGCGGCTGGTCGCAGGCTGGCGCCAACAGCGTGACCAACCTGGTGCTCGATGGTGTGACCGCTCAGGATTTCAGCGGCAGCGGCTTCGACCTCACCGCCCCGGCGGTGAACCTTACGGTGCGCAACAGCACCGCGCAGGACAACACACTGGATGGCTTTGCGTTGGGTGGCAGCCTGTCCGCGGCCACCTTCCAGGACAATCGCGGCGTGGACAACGGCCGCAATGGCATCAATGTCACCCTGGGCAGCCAGGCGTTGTCGCTTACCGATAACGTGGCGTCGGGCAACGGTGCGGACGGCGTTTATGTGCACAATGAAAGTGGCGTGGATACCGGTTACTTCAGCGTGATCGGTGGTGACGTGTACGACAATGCCGGTGACGGCGTGCGGGTGCGAGGGATCGAGTACGGCGGCGTGTACCGCGTGGACATCCACGGCAATGGCGGCTCGGGTGTGAACCTGCAGGGCACCACCCACGTGGAAGTCTCGGACAACGTCATCCATGACAACGCGCAGACCACCGACACCGCGGAAGTGGCCATACGCAGCCTGGGCAGCACCAACGGCACGCAGAACTTCGTGTATGACAACATCATCACCGGCGGCGCGCATTCGACCTGGGGCGTGGCGGAAATTCCGTCCAGCACCGCAGGCGTGGATGGCAGCGTGATCTTCGGCAACGTGATCAACGGCACCCAGGCCGGTGACATCAATGCCGTAGGTACCGAGACCCAGGTCTACAACAACAGCGATGTGTTGATCCTTCGCGGCAGCGCCGCAGCCGATACCCTGACCGGTAGCCGTTCGGATGAAATCATCAGCGGGGGCGAGGGCCGTGACCGTATCGATGGGGGGGCGGGCAATGATGTGATCGTCGGAGGGGCGGGGGCCGACAACCTCACCGGTGGTACCGGCAGCGACGTCTTCCGCTTCACTGCCCTGAGCGACAGCTATCGCACGGCGACTACCTCGTACAGCGACCGCATCACGGACTTCAACGATGCCACCGATCGCCTCGATCTGACTTCACTTGGGCTGACGGGCCTTGGCAATGGGCATGACGGCACGGTCAAGGTGACGTACAACGCAACCACCGATACCACCTACCTGTCGAGCCTGGACGCCGACGCCCAAGGCAATCGGTTCCAGCTCGCGCTCAGCGGCAATCACCTCACTACCCTTGGTGCCGACAACTTCTACTCCCTCACCGCAGGAACGTCTCACAACGATCAGCTCACCGGCACGGCTGCGGACGACACCCTGGCAGGGAATGCCGGCCGCGATACGCTGTCGGGCGACGGCGGCGCCGACCGTTTGCTGGGCGGCAGCGGTGGCGACACGCTTACCGGCGGCGCTGGCGCAGATACCTTCGTCTATGCCAGCACAAGCGACAGCCTGCGTAACGATGCCAGCGGCAGCTATGCCCAGCGTGACCTGATAGTGGACTTCAACAGCAACGGGCATGACCGTATCGACCTGACCGCCCTGGGCTTTACCGGCCTGGGCAACGGCTATGACGGCACGCTGAAGGTGGTCTTGAACCTGGCTGGCGATTACACCGCGCTCAAGTCACTGGAGCCGGACGCCGACGGCAACCGTTTCGAGATTCTGCTCAAGGGCAACCATCTGTATGACCTTACGGCGACGAATGTCCTGTTCGCAAATCCCGATACCACGCAAACCGATACGTCCCAGCCAATCCCTGAAGTGAACGCCACGGGCACCGCCGGCGCGGACACTCTGTACGGTGACTGGGGCAACGATACGCTGCAGGGGCTGGCCGGCAACGACGAACTGGCCGGTAGCGTGGGCGATGACCTGCTGGTGGGTGGGGCGGGCAGCGATCGGCTAACCGGTGGCTCGGGCGCTGATACGTTCCGGTTCGACAGTGTAAGCGACAGCTACGTGGGCGCCGCGGACCTGATCACCGACTTCTCCACGGGCCGTGATGTGCTGGACGTTTCTGCGCTGGGCTTCACCGGGCTGGGCGATGGCACCGACGGCACCTTGAAGGTGACCTACAACGCCAGCAGCGACCGCACCTATGTGCGCAGCAGCGAAGCGGACAGCGAGGGGCACAAGTTCCAGGTAACGCTCGCGGGGGATTACAGCCACACCCTCAATGCCGATCAGTTCGTGTTCGCGGCGGCGGATGCCACCGCCGAGGTCCAGGTGCTGGGCGTAGCTGCTCACACCGACCACACTGCCTGACCCCGCACATTCCTGGCGCCTTATGGGGTCTGCAATACCGTTGTAGGAGGGGGCGAAAGCCCCCGAACCCGCCTGGAGTCAACCCTGCTCGATCAACCCGCGCACTCGCCGGGCCAAGCTGTCCACCGAGAACGGCTTGGTCATCACATGCATACCGTCCTGCGGATCGCCGTTTTCAAACACGCTTGATTCGGCGTAGCCGGTGATGAACAACACCTTGAGGTCTGGGCGATGAACGCGCGCGGCGTCTGCCATTTGCCGCCCGTTCATCCCTCCGGGTAGCCCCACATCGGTAATCAACAGGTCGATCTTCACTCCCGAATTGAGAATCTGCAGCCCGGCGCGCCCATCCGCCGCCTCGATGGCATGGTAGCCAAGGTCTTCGAGCACCTCGGTGACCATGATGCGCACGGTGGGCTCGTCGTCCACGATCAATACGGTTTCGCCAAGCTCTGCACGGGGCGGCGCACCGGGTTGCGTTATCAAGGGCTCGCGCACTTCGCCCAGGTGGCGGGGCAGGTAGAGGGTCACCACGCAGCCTCGCCCGGGCTGGGAGTGAATGCGGGCCTGGCCTCCGGACTGACGGATAAAACCATAGATCATCGACAGACCCAGCCCGGTGCCCATGCCGATCGGCTTGGTGGTGAAGAACGGCTCGAACGCCTTGGCTGCTACTTCGGGCGCCATCCCGCTGCCGGTATCAGACACCGCAAGCGCCACGTATTCACCCGCGCTGAGGTCGAACGTCTGCGCACCCAAGGCGTCGATGGTGCGGTTGCGGCTGCTGATGGTGAGCGTACCGCCGTCCGGCATGGCGTCGCGCGCGTTGATGCACAGGTTGAGCAGCGCGTTCTCCAACTGGTGCGGGTCGATCAGCACGCTCCACAGGTCGGTGCTCAGGTCACTGATGATCGACACCGAGGGCCCCATGGTGCGCGAAATCAGCTCCTCCATGCCTTTTACCAGGCGGTTCACATGGGTAGGCTTCGGCGCCAGGGTCTGCCTGCGGGAGAACGCCAGCAACCGATGGGTGAGGGCGGCGGCACGGCGGGACGCGCCCTGTGCGGCGTTGATATACCGATCCAGATCCTGGATGCGCCCCTGTTGAATACGGCTTTGCAACAGTTCGAGGCTGCCCGAGATCCCGGTCAACAGGTTATTGAAGTCATGCGCAATGCCGCCCGTAAGCTGGCCGACGGCTTCCATTTTCTGAGATTGCCGAAGCTGCTCTTCCGAGCGAAGCAGCTCGCGGGTGCGCTCGGCGACCAGCTGTTCCAGGCGCGCATTGAGCTCCTGCAACTGGTGCTCGGCGCGCCGTCGCTCAATCGCCGTACGCGTGCGCTCTCCCAGCTCGCGGGTGAACTCTATGTCTTCCGGGCTCCAGTGCCGAATATGCTGGCTGTCGGCGAACATCAGCGCCACCAGCCGATCGCCTTCCATCAAAGGTACGTTTAGAAATGCCCGGGCTTCGAACTGCTCGAAACGCTCAGCAGCCGTCACCCGCGAATCGCCCCGTACATCGCTGACGGCAATCACCTTGCCGGCGAACAGGTCGTCTACGTAGCTGCCCAGGTCCCTGAGGTTATGAGGCCCGGCCAGTGAAGCGCGGCCGTCATTGGACCAATCCCGCTGAACTTCGATGATCCCCGAGCTGGCAGCGATCAGCGAATAGCCGGCACGGCCTGCCTCCAGTACGTTGCCGAGAATTTCCGCGGCCACCCCTGCGATGTCGTCGGGGGCGTCCATGGTACGCAGGCGGTCACTGAGGTGCAGCAAACCCTCGCGCCGCTGGGCGGCCCGACGTAGCTCACTCACATCCTGGAAAATCACCATGAAACGGTCGCCGGGTAGCGGATGCAGGCGCCCTTCGTACCAGCGACGCACATCATCGAGCGGGCGAATGAAGGGGCGCGACTGACCGCTTTCAGCCACACGGGCGGCGTCGGAAATCCAGCCCGGCGCAAGGCCCGGAAACAGCTCGCGCAGGGTGCGGGCCCGGACTGCATCAGCTGGGCGGTCCAGCAACCGGCAGCAGGCCGGGTTCACATCAAGGAAGCGCCAGTCGACCGCTTCACCCACTTCATCGCGGATCACCTCAGCCAGCGCAAAGGCTTCATCAAAGTGCTCGAACAGCCCGCGCCAGTGGCGTTCGCTTTCTACCAGGGCCTGCTCGGCCAGCCGCCGTTTGGTGATGTCGGTGAACAGTATTGAAACCCGGCGCAGGGCAGCGTCGCCGATTCGCGCCGCCTGAACCATGAAGTAACGGCCTAGCGCAGTCGCTTCGTTCTCGAACTGCAGCGGCTCGCCAGTAAGGGCCACCCGGCCATAGATCTCGAACCAGTGATCTTCATGGTTTGGCGCCAACTCGCGCATCCAGCGCCCTTCAGCGTTGGCCAGTCCTGTGTGCCGGGCGAACGCATGGTTCACCGTGAGAAAGCGATAATCGTCCGCTTTGCCCTGCGCATCGAAGTGCATTTCGATGATGCAGAAGCCGATGTCACTGGCGTCGAACACGTCACCCTTGAGGCTGTCGAGCTCAGCCCGCAGCGAGGCGTTTTCCGCCAGCAGCTGGTCGCGTGTTCCGTGCACCGCGCGAAGGTCCATAGGTGTCAGAGGCTGCTATGTAGAGGGATCTGCTCCCTCGAATCGGTGGGGCCGCTGTCCAGGCCTACCATTTCGTCGTACACCGCTGGCTGAACCAGATACAGCGGCACGGTATCCGGCACGTCCACCAGGAGCTTGCGCGCCTGGTCCACCGATGCCACATGAAGGGTTTCGCCCTGCGCGTTGAGCACCCGTTGCGACGTTCCCTCAACCAGAGCGTGGAGCGTGTACGAGCCACCTTCCACGGACACCAGACGCAGCTCCTGGATGTGGCCTGCCTTTACCTTGCTGGCGAGATCTTCAACCTTCATGCGATTGCCTCCAATTCAGGGTCTTCATTATTCGAGGTGGGGCTGCGCCACGAGTTCAGTGGCGCTTGCGCGAGGCATGCGTCAGCCACGGCCGGCGCGCTTCACCTGCTCGGCGATGGCAGTACCCAGCGCCAGGGTGTTGGCGCTGCCGCCCAGGTCCGGGGTGAGCGGCGACTCGTCCGGGCCGCCGGCCAGCACCGCCTCGATCGCCCGTACCAGCGCGGCGCCCGCCTCGAAGTGCCCCAGGTGTTCGAGCATCATTGCGCCGCACCAGATCTGCCCGATCGGGTTGGCGATACCTTTGCCGGCGATATCCGGAGCCGAGCCGTGTACGGGTTCGAACAGGCTGGGGAAGGTGCGCTCGGGGTTGATGTTCGCTGAAGGCGCTATGCCGATAGTGCCGGTGCAGGCCGGGCCCAGATCGGAAAGAATATCGCCGAACAGGTTGCTGGCCACCACCACGTCGAACCAGTCCGGGTGCAGCACGAAATGGGCGGCGAGGATATCGATGTGGAAACTGTCCACCTTTACCTGTGGGTAGGCTTCGTGCATCGCCTTCACTCGCTCATCCCAGTAGGGCATGGTGATGGCGATGCCGTTGGATTTGGTGGCGGACGTCAGCGAGCGGCGTGGCCGGCGACTGGCCAATTCGAAGGCGAAGCGCAGGATCCGGTCCACACCCACCCGGGTCATCACGGTTTCCTGTAGCACGATCTCACGGTTGGTGCCGGGGAACATGCGGCCGCCAACACTTGAATACTCACCTTCGGTGTTTTCCCGTACCACATAAAAGTCGATATCGCCCGGCTTGCGACCAGCCAGGGGCGAGCGCACACCCGGCATAAGCCGGCACGGCCGCAGGTTCACGTATTGATCGAAGCCACGCCGGAATTGCAGGAGGGATTCCCACAAGGAAACGTGATCAGGCACTACCGCGGGCCAGCCGACCGCGCCGAAGTACAGCGCGTCGTAGCCTTTGAGCAATTCGAACCAGTTGTCCGGCAGCATTTTGCCGTGCGCCTGGTAATAGTCGGCGCAGGCAAAATCGAAATGGTCCCACTCAAGCTTGAGGTCGAACACCTCGGCGACCGCGTCCAGCGCGCGAATGCCTTCAGGCATGACTTCAGTGCCGATGCCATCGCCTGCTATGACGGCGATGCGGTGAGGTGACTTGCTCATGCCGATGCTCCCTTCAATGGCTGCAGGCATTGTGCCGCCTCCCGGGAACCACTACCAGCGAATGCGCAAAAAGAAAGCCCGGCACGCAATGGCCGGGCAAAGTGGTGATGGCGCCAGGGAGCGCCGCACACTCAGTAGTAGCGATCAATCACATGAATGCCCGAAGCGCCTTGGGCGGCTTGCCACTCGTGCTTGAGGGTATGCAGCACCCGGCTCACGAACTCGCGGTCAGCGGCGGCCTTCTTGCCGACGTAGCCCAGGCCACGACGGTAGGTGCGCAACCGTGCTCGCATGCTCGGCCGCTGGTTTTCGAACTGAGCCTCTTCGGCGTGGGTGCCCAGGCCTTCGACATGGACCTTGCCAGATTCGCATACCCAGAGGATATGGCTGTCGTTGCGGTCCTTGCGGGTAGCCAGCAATTGGGCTAGTTGGTCGATCGTCGGTTCGTCGTTCAGATTCATGGTCATGGTTCCTATACCGCTCATTGGTCTGTCTGGAGGATGGTATGAACCTGATGTAGCGATGACAGGAAGGCACTACACCTGAACGCTGGGCATGGGCGAGGGCGCAATCGGATGCGGAAGGGGATGACGGCAGGTTCACCCACAAGTCTCTCGATAACGCGCCAGGCGCCAACCCGGTGTTCGGGGAAGCAGCTTTCCGGCCAATCTGCCTTGTGGGCAGGTACATCAGGAACAGCCCGGCGGCTTGCCGGACAGGCACAAAGTCGTTTACCAGCTCTCCCGATCGGGGAGACGTCTGCATAATGCAAGGCGCAAATGCTGCCGTCAACGGTTTTGTAGTGAAAATATTCTGGTACTACATATTGTCTGACAATTCAGCAAATCCGGCCTTGAAGCGGTAGCTGCGCCTCGCCATGAAGACTCCAGCGGTTGTTATTTCCTGCGCCCGTGGGGATGATTGCCGGCGAAGGAGGAACCCGATGGCGCATAAGCTCAAACGCTACGAACAACTGGCTGAACAAATCGCTGACATGATTCGTACCGGCGTGCTGGCGGCCCACGAACGGGTGCCGTCGGTGCGCCAGGCCAGTGAGCGGTATGGCGTAAGCCCGGCCACGGTGTTTCGAGCGTACTACTTGCTCGAGGATCGAGGCCTGATCCAGGCCCGCGAACGCTCCGGTTATTACGTTCAGCCACAAGGGCGCCCCCGCCTGGCGAAAGCCCCTGCCGCATCAGCCCCCGGCGCGGCCACGGAGGTGGCCGTCAGTGAACTGGTGTTCAGCGTACTGGGCTCTTTGCGTGACCCGGCGACGGTGCCGTTCGGCTCGGCTTTTCCGGCACCGGGGCTATTCCCGCTCGGGCGCCTTGGTCGATCCATGGGGCGCGCGGTGCAACGCTTGTCACCCCACGCCATCATCGCGGACATGACCGCCGGCAACCCCGAGCTGGCCCGGCATATCGTCCTACGGTATCGCTTGAGCGGAGTACAGCCTGCCGAAGACGAGCTGGTTATCACCAATGGGGCCATGGAGGCGCTCAACCTTTGCCTTCAAGCCGTTACCCAGCCCGGCGACCTCGTGGCAATCGAGTCTCCTGCCTTCTATGCCTCGTTGCAGGTACTGGAGCGGCTCAAGTTACGGGCCGTGGAAATACCGGTACGCCCGGGCAATGGCATTGACCTTGATCACCTGGAAGCCACGCTGGGCCGCTTGCCGATCAAAGCCTGTTGGGTAATGAGCACCTTTCAGAACCCTTTGGGCGCGTCGCTCGACGATACGGACAAGGCGCGGCTGTGCGCGCTGCTCGCCAGCCGCCAGGTGCCCTTGATCGAGGACGATGTGTACGCCGAACTGTACTTTGGAACTGTTCCCCCCAAGCCTGTTAAAAGCTTCGATCGCGAAGGCTGGGTGATGCATTGTGGCTCGTTTTCAAAAAGCCTGGCGCCGGGCTACCGGGTGGGATGGACTGCCGCCGGGCGATTCGCCGGTGCGGTCTCGCGCCTCAAGTTGATGACCACCATCTCACCGTCGGTGCCCGCGCAGGCGGCCATCGCCGACTATCTGCAGTACGGCGGCTACGACCGGCACCTGCGCAAGCTGCGGCACTGCCTGGAGGACCAGCAGCGGGCCATGCTTGCTGCGGCGGCCCGGTATTTCCCTGCCCAAACCCGAGTGACACAGCCCCAGGGCGGGTACTTCCTGTGGTTCGAGTTCCCGCGTGAGGTCGATGCCCTACGGCTGTTTCGCCAGGCAGCGGCGACTGGTATCAGCCTGGCGCCCGGGCCTATCTTCTCGGCCACCCAAGGCTTCACTCACTGTGCAAGGCTCAACTGCGGCCATCCGTGGGATGCCCGCAGCGAAGGTGCAATGCAGACCCTCGGCCAGCTGCTGGCCGAACAACTCGAGCCTGCGGCGGCGCATACGGCCGGCGTGTAAATCATCCGTGAGGGGCCAGGCACAACGGCAATAGCGCGGTGCGCAATGGGGCGGGCAGGGTACTCAAGGGCCGACGGCTGGCCGCATCCACGTACACATGCACAAACTGCCCCTGGGCCGCTGCCGTGGGGCTGCCCGGGGCGAAAATCGCCAGTTCGTAGCGCACACTGCTGGTGCCTTGGGTGGCAACACGCAGGCCGATTTCCAGTGCCTGGGGGAACGCCACCGACGCGAAGTAATCGCAGTGGGTATGCACCACCAGGCCTAGCCAGTCGCCGCCCGGTTTCATATGGGCTTGCTCCAGAAGAAACCGGTTCACGACAGTATCGAACCAGCTGTAGTACACCACGTTGTTCACGTGGCCGTAGCAATCGTTGTCGGCCCACCGGGTTTGAATCGGCTGCCACTGTGAAAAGGCGCCGCGAGGCAGGGGCGTGCTGCGAGCAGTCATGGTCTATCCTTTTTTTCGCTCGAGAGTAGCCACAGTTTTGCCGCTCGGCCAGCCGTCGAGGAAACAGGGCCCGCAACGCCACGAGGCGCTGCGGCGCCTTTCGTCGCCTCTGGCAAACGCGTTATGGCAGGCATGCCAGACATGTGCCAGCTTGGATACATCAGGCTGCGCCTGATCACGCTCGCCATAATTACAGTAGGGTTATCGAGATGTCTGACCTTGAGCTTGCAGCTGCCGCCACCGACCTGTCCAAACCCAGCAAGGCTTACCAACGCCTGGACGAGTACCGCCATGCCTCAGACCGCGGGACGGGTAACATCAATGGTCACCCGTCTTACACCGTGGACGAGGCGGCTGCCCAGATCGACCGCTATGGCTACCATTACACCGATACCAACGGTAACGGCACGGTTGCGCTGACCTACAGCTTCACCGAACGGGAGCCCTCGGACTTCGACAGCAGCCTGGGGGATTTCATCGCCTTCAATGCGCAGCAGCGCGCTCAGGCCAAGCTTGCGATGCAGTCCTGGGCCGACGTGGCGAACGTGACCTTCACGCAGGCGGCGAGCGGGGGCGAAGGCCATCTGTCCCTCGCCAGTTACTCCACCTCCTACGGCGAGGCGGCATTCGCCTATTACCCCACCGGCGGCAGCCGGGATGGGCAATCCTGGTATTGGGTGAGCGACAGCTATCAATACAACGCCCAGGCGGCCGTCAATACATATGGCGGGCAAACGCTGGTGCACGAGATCGGCCATAGCCTGGGGCTGGCACACCCGGGCGACTATGACGCCTGGAACGGCGTGCTTGGCTACGAGGACGACGCGGCCTACGCCGAGGATTCTCGCGCCTACAGCGTGATGAGCTACTGGGATGAATACAACACCGGGCAGGATTTCAACAACGCCTATGCCTCGGCGCCGCTGATGGACGATATCGCCGCCATGCAGCTGTTGTACGGCGCCAACGAAGACACCCGTTCGGGCGGTACGGTGTATGGGTTTCATTCCAACAGCCACCGTGCGGAATCAACTGCGACGTCATCTTCCAGCACCTTGATCTTTTCGGTGTGGGACGGCGGCGGGATCGATACCCTGGATTTCTCTGGCTACACCATGAACCAGAAGATCGATCTTCACGACACGAGCTTCTCGGACGTCGGTGGCCTGATCGGCAACGTGTCCATTGCCCAAGGTGTGACGCTGGAAAAAGCCTTCGGTGGCAAGGGCAATGATTACCTGATCGGCAATGAACTAGCCAACGAGTTGAAGGGCAATGCCGGTAACGACTTGATCGCAGGCGAGGGCGGTGCGGACAAGCTGTGGGGCGGGGCGGGTGACGATACCTTCGTTTTCTTCAAGGTGTCTGATTCCACGGCTGCCGCGGCGGATCGGTTGATGGATTTCGTCAGCGGGCATGACCGTATCGACCTGTCGGGGTTGCCTACCGATGGCTCCGACACCATCCATTTCACCAAAACCCTGGACGGCACCGCCGGGGCCGCGGTGTTGCGTGATGCCAGCTACGGCACCAACCTGTCCATTGACTTCAACGGGGACCACAGCGCGGATTTTGTGATCAAGATCCTTGGCGAAGCCCATACCAGTGACTTCCTTGTCTAAAGCACCCCTGGGCGCATTGCTGGCCACGCTGTTGGCCGGCAGTGCGTTGCTACCTGCCGCTGCCACCAGCCTGGCGCCTGCGAATACCCGGGCCGTCGCCGGCGATTGGATGTTGTTTCCCGAGGGGCAGCCAGCGCGCGGCTGCCGCCTCACCCTCACCCAGGACGGCCAAGCCCACAGCAACGGCGAACGCTGCGAAAGTCAATGGCTGGGCGACCAGGCGGTCGCGAGCTGGGCCAGCAAACCCGATGGCATCACCTTCGCCAGCCGTGAACGCCGCACGCTGTTACTGCTCACCCCCATTGGCCCGGATCGGTTCCGCGGACGCAGCCGTGAGGGGCAGGTGTTGTGGCTGGAGCGCGCCTCGGCCAGTCAGTAACGCAGACGCCTTGCTACCGGGTGCTGATCAGCCGAGCCAGCCACAGGCTCAGCCCGAACGCGACCAGTGCCAGTATCACCATCAGGTCAATCATGGCTTCAGCGCCCCAGTGCGCCAACACGTACCCGCAGGCCACAGGGGCCAATGCCTGCGCTATCAATGCCGGGCGGGCCATGCGCCCCGCCACCACGGCGTAGTCGGCCGGTTGCACCACCAGCAGCGGCAGCGTGCTCTTCACGATTGCGCGCAGGCCGTTGCCCGCGCCGTACGCGACCAGCCCGAGTGCAACGGCGGCCGGCGCGAAGCCCACGAGCAATAGGCCCAACGCGGTAAAGCCGCTGGACAGCAATGCGGTCGTCAGAGGCGCCTGGCGCTTGGCGACCAGGTCAACCACCCGGCACAGCACCTGGGCCGGCCCGATCAGCGCACCCAAGGCAATGGCTGAACCCAGGCTATGCCCGCGGGCCTGTAATACCGTGATCAGCACCAGTGACAAGCAGGTCATGAGCGCCGCCGCGATGGCGAACAATACCGTCATGGCCCAATAGATCGTCGGCGGCACGGCATGCGAATTACCGGTTGTGGATCTGGCGTTGGCAACACGAGGCGGCGGCGCGGTAAGGGCATAACGGTACAAGGGGTACAACGTAACCAGCGCCACTATCGCGTACACCCCACAGGTGAGTCGCCAGCCCAGGGCATGCACCATGAAAGCAAGCAGGGGCCAGATCACTGTGGTGCAAAAGCCGGAAATCAAGGTGACGCCTACGATCACCGGCCGCGCGCCCAGCCCATAGGTAGCGCCAAGGGAGGTGAACAGCGCGTCGTACAGGCCCGCCGCCATGGCCACGCCAATGATCACCCAGCCCAGCCAGTAAATGGGCAGCGAAGGGGCCACGGCCAGCAAACCCAAGCCTGCCGCCAGGAAAAACCCGTGACTGGCGAGCACCCTGCGCCCGCCCAGGCGGGCAATCAGCCGGCCACACCACGGCGCCAGCAAACCTGCCACCAGCAGGCCGATGGACGCGCCGGCCAGCACCGCCTGGTGCGACCAGCCGGTACTTGCGGCGATAGGGTCTGCGAGTACACCGAGGAGGTAGAACGACCCGCCCCAGGACAGAATCTGCAACAGGCCCAGCACGATTATCTTGCGGGTGTGAGGCTTTGGTGTGGGCAACGGAGTGGATGTAGAGCTGTTCAACGAGGCCTCGCAGGCGGGCTGACCGATCAGGCGGCGATAATAGCGGCTGGGCCGCAACGTTCGAAACAGCTTTACCGGCAGCAAAAGGCAAGCTTGCTGCAGGAACCGGCTAATGCAGGGCGGTCGGCGGGAGGTAGGCTTTTCTCCATGCCCATCTTCAGGGCAATTATGGAGGGAATAGCATGCTGAACATTCAAGGCAAGGTTGTAGCGATCACAGGCGCCAGCAGTGGCATCGGCGAGGCCACCGCCAGGCTGCTGGCCAGCCGGGGTACACGAGTGGTACTCGGCGCACGCCGTACCGATCGGCTTGAAACCCTCGCCGCTGATATTCAGGCCACCGGAGGGGAGGTGGAGTATCGCGCCGTCGATGTGACACGGCGGGAACAGGTGCAAGCGTTCGTGGAGCACGCCGTTGCCACGTTTGGCCGGATCGACGTACTGGTGAACAACGCCGGGGTAATGCCCCTGTCCCGCCTGGATGCGCTCAAGGTCGATGAGTGGGATCGGATGATCGATGTGAATGTCCGTGGTGTACTGCACGGCATTGCGGCCGTTCTGCCGCGCATGCAGCAACAGGGCAGTGGGCAGATCATCAACCTTGCCTCCATCGGCGCCTATGCGGTCAGCCCTACCGCGGCCGTGTATTGCGCCACCAAGTTCGCTGTACGGGCTATTTCCGAAGGGCTGCGTCAGGAGGTAGGCGCGGCCGTTCGAGTGACGGTTATCTCCCCGGGCGTCACCGAATCTGAACTCGCCGACAGCATTTCCGACCCCGGTGGCCGTGACGAAATGAAGGCCTTTCGCAAGGTCGCGATCCCGGCAGAGGCTATCGCACGCGCCATTGCTTATGCCGTGGAGCAGCCCGACGACGTGGACGTCAGCGAGTTGATTGTGCGCCCCACGGCCAGCCCGTACTGACCTCCCGGTTCAGCCCTGCTTGAAGGCAGCGTCCCGGGTGTTTACATACAGCGCATACAGGGAGTGGGAGCTGGTCATGAACAGCCGGTTACCTGCGGCGCCACCAAAGCAGAGGTTAGGGCAGCGTTCGGGCAGATGAATATGCCCGATCGCCTTGCCCTGCGGGTTGAACACCCTCACCCCATCGAGCTGCTCGGGCTTGGCTTCACGGGCGCCAGAACTGCCCCAGCCACACCAGAGGTTGCCGTCCTCGTCGCATTTCATCCCGTCCAGCGCGCCGAACTCCAGGGCCTCGATGTGCTTGCGACGCTCGCCCAGGGTACCGTCCACATTGACGGTGTAAGCCCATACCAGTCGGTTGGGCTTGGCGCGCCCCTCGACCACGTAGAGCGTTTTTTCATCCGGCGAGAAGCACAGCCCGTTGGGGCCCAGGAAGTTTTCGATCACCCGGGTGATCTTCAGGGTTTCGCCATCAATGCGGTACACGGCATCAGGTAGCTCGGGAGTGATCTTGTGGCCTTCATAGTTGTTGCCAGTCTGGAAGGGCGGGTCGGTAAACCAGATCGAGCCGTCACGTTTCACCACCACATCATTGGGCGAGTTGAACCGCTTGCCGTCGAACCCGTCCGCCAGCACAGTGATGCTGCCGTCCGGCTCGGTGCGGGTTACGCGGCGGCCCTCGGTGGACGTGGTGGAGCCCTCGCAGACGATCAACCGGCCTTGGCGATCACGGGTCAGCCCGTTGGAGAAGTTGGAGTTGTAACGGTATACACCGAGGGTGTCGCTGATCTCGTCCCAGCGCATGATGCGGTTGTTCGGCACATCGCTGAACAGCAGGTAGCGGCCATCGCCCGACCATACCGGGCCTTCGGGCCAGTGCAGGCCGGTGGCGAGCTTTTCCACGCCAGCATTGAAGACCCGATAGCCCATGAAGCTGTCGTCCAGTATCTCGATCAGCGGGTCGGGATAGCGTTGGCTGAGGGGCTCGGCGGCCGGGGCCGTACGCGGTAGCGCCGTTACGCCGGCGGCCATGGTTGCCAGTGCGGCAGACTGCTTGAGGAACGAACGCCGCGAGTTAGTGGCCGGTTGTCCCACAAGTTGTTCGGTGTTACCCATCTTCGGTTCTCCCACGATTGTTTTTATAGTGTGCGAAGCGAGTGCGGAGCCGCTTGCCAGAGCCATTTATGGAACGGCAAAAGCGAACGCTACGGTCGGAGGTTAGCATGGGATAGTCATAGGATGTCATACAGTACCCATGCGAAAATAACGCTCGCCTGACCATAGTATTCCCGATCGGGAATATTATCGGGTATTCGATGCAATTATCTATAAATGTTCCCGATCGGGAACATAATGCGTTGATCAGCAACTTCTTGAGGGGTATATTCCCGATCGGGAACATTGAGGTGGCCATGACAGCGTTGAATACGACCGTCCAGTTAGGCAGCGCCATAAGGGTTGAGCGCAAGACCTTGGGCATGACTCAGGAGGCGCTGGCGATGGCAGCCGGAGTGGGGTTGCGCTTCGTGGTAGACCTTGAAAGCGGCAAATCCACCGTACGCCTCGGTCACGTGATGAGGGTTATTGAAGTACTGGGTTTGCAGCTTGAACTGACCGGGCAACATCAGCTGCCCCCGTTTGAGCCAGAGGGGCCTGTATATGGCTCATGAGCTCAACGTCTGGCTTGGCGAGGCCTGCGTAGGAACCCTGTATCTCGCGGGCGGCCGGATGAACTTCAAATATGACGCTCAATGGCTCGCAAGGCCAGGTGCCCATGCGGTGTCGAACATACTGCCGCTACAAAGCGCTTCATTTCCGGACACTATCGCCCGCGCTTTCTTTGCAGGCCTGCTACCTGAAGGGCACGCCAGGTTGATGCTGGCTCGGCAATTACAGGTGTCTCGGCAAAACGACTTCGCGCTACTTGACCGCATCGGTGGAGACTGTGCCGGCGCGCTGACGTTGCTACCTGCAGGTCAGTTGCCTGAGACGTCCAGAAGGGACGTGCGATGGCTGGATGAAAAGGGCCTGTCTGACGTGCTCGCCCAGCTCCCCATGCGGCCCATGTTGGCGGGGGAAGAAGGCCTGCGCTTATCTCTGGCTGGCGCTCAGGACAAACTTCCCGTCGTATTCGACGGTCAGCGCATCGGGCTGCCGCTGGGCTCTCAACCCAGCACGCATATCATCAAGCCGGCTATCGAAGCTGTGGAAGACAGTGTCGCTAACGAGCACTTTTGCATGTCGCTGGCGAGGGCCATGGGATGGTTGGTAGCGAATACTCGGATCCAGGAGGCTTCAGGCCACAAGTTTTTGCTTGTGACGCGTTACGACCGCGCGGGTCCGAACTGGCAGCAGCTTACCCGTCTTCAGCAGGAGGATTTCTGTCAGGCACTAGGGATTGTGCCGGAGATGAAATACCAGAACGAGGGCGGGCCAGGCTTTGCAGCATGCTTTGAGATACTTAGGCAGGCAGCCCGGCCAAGCGCACCTAGCGTGTTGAGACTGATGGATTACGCCGTGTTTAATGCATTGATCGGCAATCACGATGCGCACGCCAAGAATTTTTCGTTATTGCTCAGCCCACGGGGCTGGGGGTTGGCGCCTCTGTACGACGCTCTTTCCACGGCCATCTATCCCGCGCTCAGTTCGAAAATGGCGATGAAAATAGGTAGCCGCTACAAATTCACCGAGCTGGAGGTTCGCCATTGGCAAGCATTTATAGCCGGGGCTGGATTCAATTGGGCGTTGACGCGAAAACGCATACTGGAAGTCACCCACACCCTTCCTGCTCGGGCTCGAGAACTGGCTATCGCAGCCCCCCATGCGGGTAATGCCGTTGTAGGCCGCATCGTCGAGCTGATCGAACAACGGGCCGCCCTCACCCAAACTCGCCTCGCCCAACACGCACGTACTGTGTAGGCAATCGCTTACATCGCAGCGGTAGAATCGCCTCTATTGCCGCCTCGTCGATAACCGTAATCTACACACATCCAAACGGCGCCACGGAACAGGTGCCGGGTATCAAGGATGATCGACCAGAGGCCTTGGAGGCCACCAACAGGACGTTGGATGGTCTGGAATGAAAACCCGCCCCGGCTTCGGCTACGGCGGGTTTTTTATTGTCTTCGATTCGCCGCGCGCCCGCTCACGGCAATGTGCCCAGCTCACGCTGGCTTCGCACGTCGTTCAATATATCGGTCACGATGAAGTACCACTGCTCGGGCAATATTCCTGCGGTGCCGACGTCGGCCTGCCGCATGAACGGAGTGATCACCAGTTGGCTACACAGGGGGTTTTCGGCCACCGCGCCTGACAGCTGGCCACCGAGCCGATCTACATAGCCGAACAATTCTTTCCAGTCCGCCCGGTTCGGGCCGCTGGACGTTTTGGCGGGGTAGTCCTGGTCGGCGTACAGCGCCTGTGAGGGCGTGGGATGGAAATAGATCACCACACTGGAGAAATTCTTCAGCCCCGGTGGTACTGCCACCCCGAACCAGTTGGGGCTCACAGCGGCGCCGTTGGCTTGAAGCTCATACAACAGCGCTGTGTAATTCACCTGCCGGGCCCCAAGATCCAAGGGCACGCTATTGCCTTCCACGTCCGGCGGTGCACTGGTCAGCAGCTGTTTGTCGAACGCCTGCGGCCCGGTGCCGCGGGTATAGCGGGCCCGGGGTTGCGGGGTAGGAGCTTGCAACGCGGTGTCGTTACGCACTGCGGTGAATTGCCGCGTGGCCTGTGACACGGCCGCTTCTGTTCCGCCCTGGGTGGCATCGTCACTGCGCGCCGCATCCAGGAACATGAAATCGCGTATCAGGTGGTGGAGGAAATTCACCGAGCCCACCGCATCCTTGTTGTTGTTCCCGCTGGCACCGCCCACGGCGCTGTTGGTCGCGAAGGGCGGCAACGGTGGCACCTCAGCGAGCGTGGTCGCCGGGGTGTAGTTGGCCCAGCGTGCCCGCGGTGCACGCACGATGACGGTTTCATCGCCCAGGCTGAAAGACGCGCTCTGGTAATAGGCCCGCTTGCTCACACCGGGCGGCGCCACCGGGAAGGCGTTGGTGTCGGTCACGAACTGCGTGGGGTTGGCGGGGTCGGGGGTTTGGCTGATTTCACTGTCAAAATCCCAGATGCCCTCGAGCACCAGGCCGAGCACATTGAGGGCGTTCCTCTCCCTGGCGATAAAGTTGTTGATGTAATGCCCGGCATTGCTGGCGCTGGCCAGGATGACCCGGCGCAGCGCAGGCGCCGAACTGGAGCTGGAGCTGCTGCTTGAGCTGCTTGAACTGCTTGAGCGTTCGCTGGACGAGCTTTCACTGGAGCTACTGCTGGAACTGGACGGCACGCTGCTGCTCGACGACGAACTGCTACCTGGCGGCGAGCTGCTTGACGATGAACTGCTGCTGGGTAGCGACGGCCGGCTGCTGGAGGACACGCTGCTGCGCGAGGGCAGTGAACTATCAGACGACGAACTGCTGCTTGGCCGCGAGGGGCTGCTGCTCGATGAGCTGCTGCTGGATGGAGGCTGCGGTCGGCTGGGCGAACTGCTGCTCGACGATGATGGCGAGCAGGGGTAAGCCGGTGGCGCGCAGGTGGCCTGTGCGGGCGGATAGGGCGGGTAAGGTGGGTAAGGTGGATACGGAGGATAGGGCGGGAAGGGTGGAAACGGCGGGTAGGGCGCGCACGGCGGAGGCTGGCCTCGCGGCCCGCATACGTGTTCCACCTCCTGCGCCAGGCACGCAACGGTGCGGCACAAGGCCTCGAGGAGCTTCAGGCGCTCATGGCGTAGCCCCTCATCGCACGCCTGTGAGCAGAGGTACGCTTTGATCCGATGCAGCTCCTCCTGCACCGCGCGGTTGTCCTGAGAACAATCAGCCGCGGGTGATCGACGACTGTCGCATAACTGCTCCAGTTCCTCCCGAAGCTGCCCGATACGGCGACGCAGATCGGGCTCATGCGGTGGTTCACGGTACGGCATGTCGATAACCTCCTGATCGCCCTTCCGGGCAGGGTGTTACCGGATCACGCTGGACGGGGCCGAGGAAGCGGCCGACGTCGACGTCGGAGATCGGGTGGGGGAAGGTGCAGGCGCCGGGGCGGGCGCGGGTGCAACCGGCGCGCAATTACTGGGCGCACAACCGCAGACCGCCATAGGCGGGTAGGGTGGAAACGGCGGAAAAGGCGGAAAAGGTGGGTAAGGCGGATACGGGGGGTAAGGGGGCATCATTGGGTATCCGCTGGAGGCGGGGCCGCACTCAGCCTGCCTTTGACCCAGCGTGCACTGCAGTTGCGCGAGCGATTCGGCCAGGGCGCACAGGGCTTGATCCATGCAGTGATCGGCTTCCCCCTGCGCTTCGAGGTAGCGACGCACCTCGATCAGGGTGCCGAGCAGTGCATCGTCACAGCGTTCATCGTCATTGCCATAAGCAGCCACGGGATTTTCTCCGTGAGGACAGGCGGCGCGCGCCCGCGGCTGCCTCACGAAACTCTAGCACTTCCTCCAGAGATGGCTAATCTGAAGTGGCCGCCCTCGGGTGAGGGCCGTTCGCATGCATTTCGCGGCTTGTCCTCTTGAACCTCAGGAGACGTTGCGTGAAAGAGCCAGGCCCTCGACTCCCGCGTCGACCCCCCGGTAATGCGCACGTGCCCGGCGGCGCCGCGTGGCCGCCCTATCCGCCGTACCCACCTTTTCCGCCTTTCCCGCCGTATCCTGCGTTCCCGCCTTATCCACCCTGTGCACCGCAGCCAACGCCGTGCACCGGCACGCTTGCGGGCGACCCTTCAGGCGACAGCGGCGACGACGGGGTACCGCAAGCGGAAGAGGAGCGGGGTACGCCTCTCCGGTTCCCCGCCCAGATCGAGGTACGCCGGCCTGACGACCTGCTGGTGTGTACCCTGACCTTCACCGGGCTTGCCTTCTTCGAAGGGCCGCCACGCCTGGAACGCGCCGCCGCCCAAGCCTTTATCACCGTTACCTTTCCGCCACAGAGCTTCGGCGAAGAGGCGTTCCTGCAAACGGCGCAGCAGAGCGATGGCGCCACGGTACAGCCTCTTGAGGTAACGACCGACGCGCACTATCCAAAGCAGAACGTAGCGGGCACTGATGACCGGATCCCGACCACATTACCATTGGCCAGAATACGCATGGCCGGGGCTAGCCGGATTGTGGTGGTCATGCCGACCGAGGTGGGCGCCGTGGCGTTCAACCTGCCCAGTGTGTTGGCGGCGCTGCGGGATTGGCCCATGCAGTTGGCGCCTGGCGCGGTGCCCGAGCCCTCCAGCCTGGTGATTTCCGCCGTAGTGGAGCCGGTGGGTCTTGCAGACGGCGCTGTCACGCCGGCACCGCCGCCGCTCCCTGCGCTAAGGTTGCCGCCACAAAGGCCCGCCGCGCACGTTACCGCGCTGGAGTTGCCTTACCGCGTGTTCAGCTCACCCTTGGCACCCGCGCGTTGGCGGCACAGCCCCTGGCCGGTGGTGCACCAGGGCCGCACTGAGCTGTGGCATACCCGCTTGGCCGGGAACGATGCGCCCACTGGCCCGGAAAGCCCCAGCCGGTTCAGGGCTATATGGTCTGAGGATTACCGGCCGCTGACCCGGCTGAGCGAACTGTACGCACTGATGAGCTTGCCGGGGCCGCCGCCCCCTCAGCGCAACCCTGCCTTGATCCGCATGCCGTTGGACCTGGTCGACCGGGCGATGCTGGTGACCCTAATGGCCGGCTTCGATGCCACCCGCCCCAATGGCCGCGCCTATGTGCCCAAGGGCAGCGAGGCAACGCGGCTGCACCTGTCTGCGTTGGGCGGGTTGCTGGATGCCGAAGGCCACTGGGATATTCGACCGCAAGGCATCGACCTGCAGCAATGGCGGCACCAGGCCACG
The DNA here is from genome assembly GCF_058145875.1 of Pseudomonas sp. 3MAES_34.3B. Classification (NCBI taxonomy): domain Bacteria; kingdom Pseudomonadati; phylum Pseudomonadota; class Gammaproteobacteria; order Pseudomonadales; family Pseudomonadaceae; genus Pseudomonas; species Pseudomonas sp. 3MAES_34.3B. Next base: position 2,587,895 of record NZ_CM176960.1, read on the forward strand.
CTTGGGCGCGACCATCAGGTGCGGGTGGTGTACGCCGGCTGGCTGTGCCCGTTCCGCCATCCGGCCTCCCTGGTGAAGGTGACCGAGCGGCAGTTCCAGTCGATCAACGGGCTCGGCTCGGCGAGGGTGGCCGTGCTGCGACAGCGATTTTTTGTGGTGGTGCGCCAGCCGCGCATGGCTTATACCGGCGCGGGCCATACCCATCACGGCCATGACTTTCCGTTCACCCAGGTCGAGGTGCTCACCCGAGCAACGCCCGACCTCGTGGAGCCAGGGTTCGGCCTGAGCGCGCTTGCCGCTTCGGCGACAGGTGGCGACCCTTATCAGGCCGCGAGCATCGCGCCGCGGATGCTGTTCTGGCCGATGACCGCTGCCAACGGTGCGGTTCAGATGACCGATGTACGTTTTGACCTTGCAGCTACCGACCTGGTGGGCAATCGGGTCACCTTCTCCATGCCACTGTTGTTCGTGGGCGAGCCTGCCAACCAGAACCCCTTGGCCAGCGCTGCACTCAAGGCTGCCTACAACGACGCGCCGGTGAAGCTCAGGCGCCGGGCATCCATAGGCGGCAGCCCGGTGGCCTATGCGCCGGTCACCGAAGGCGATGCGGCGATACGCGGCTGTCCACGGACGACATCACCTTTCAGGCCGGCGATGCCACCGCCAACGCCGAGCCGGCGTTTTATCCAGAGATCGAACGGGCCACGGTGGCAATCAATGCGGTGCAGAAGCTGCTGGGCAAGCCGGGGTTCGTCTCCGAGGTCGCGTACCCGGACGTGTATGCGCAGCAAGGTTTTGCCACCGGCGCCAATGCCGGGCAGGTGTTCCTGCAACTCACTTCGGCGCTGCCGCTGAGCTTTGGCGGCAAACCCAGCGACGCCAAAAGCGATGCCTTGGGCGCGCTAGCCTCGCCGCAAATGAACCTGCTGGGGCTGTCGCGGCTCGCGGGGCCGGTCGCGGGGCAGGCGGTGAGCGGCGTGGACGACGTGCGCCAGGCGCTGACCAACGCGGTGAAATCGCAGTTCGACCCCAAGGATTTTTTTGGCGACGCCACCTTGCTGGGGGGTATCACGCTGAGCGACATCGTTCAGGCGAGTGCCTCATTGGCCGGGGGCGAGGTGCCGAAAATGCTCACCACGCAGCTGCCTGATTACGCCGAGGCACGCTTTGACTGGGAAAGCGTGATTTCGGTGAGCGATGGCCGCAACCTGATTATCCCGCGCGCCGACCCCGGCGGGCCGGAAACCCGCCTCACCATGAACAGCCTCATGCGGACACCGCTCAACCCCGCCGCACAACCGCTGTGCCAAGCGCAAGCGACGCTCAACAATTTCAAGATCAACCTGTTCGGGTTCGTGATCCTCTGGTTCGAGCACCTGAACTTCAGCGCCGAGCGCGGGCGCAAGCCTGACGTCTCCGTGCAGCTGCGGCAGGGCGAAGAAGCTGTGACCTTCGGCGGGCCACTGGAATTCGTCAACGGCCTGCGGTCGCTGATTCCAGGCGGTGGCTTTTCCGAGGGCTCGGGCATCGCCGTCACGCCCAGCGGCATCAGCGCGGCGTATTCACTCACCCTGCCGGCGGTTGAGGTAGGGATATTCGCCCTGGCAAATGCCTCGCTGAGCGCCAGCTTCAACCTGCCATTCGATGGCACGCCCGCGCGGGTGAATTTCTATTTCTCGCGCCGCGAGCATCCGTTCAGCCTTACCGTCTCGCTGCTGGGCGGCGGTGGCTTTTTTGGCATAGGTGTGTCGGCGGCAGGGGTCAACGAGATCGAAGCTGCGCTGGAGTTCGGCGCCGTGGTGGCGATCAACCTGGGGGTGGCTTCAGGCAGCGTCGAAGTCAAGGCGGGCATTTACTTTCACTGGCTCGAACCCTCGCCCGGGGATGGCAGTGTGGAGCTGGCCGGCTACGTGAGGATCCATGGCGAGCTGTGCGTACTCGCACTGATTTCAGTATCGCTGACCTTCAACCTGCAACTGGGGTACCTCAAGGAAGGCGGCAAATCCCTGGTGTACGGCGAAGCCACGCTCACCGTGGAGATCGAAATCCTGATGTTCAGCACCTCGGTGTCGGTGCAGTGCCGGCGAGAATTTTCCGGCGCCGAGGGTGACCCCAAATTCATCGAGCAGATGCCCGATAACCACACCTGGGCAACCTATTGCGACGCGTTCGCCCCGGTGAGCTCCTGATGGCCCGCCAATCGCTGGTGTGCACGGCGCTGCCGAACGGTTACACCGCTGACGGCCAATGGCTGCGGCTGTCAGTGCTGATCTCGCCGCGGCTGGATGCCCAGGCCGCCCCCGCGCGATTGGCCAGCTTTTTCCCGGACTGGGAGGACTGGCCCCATACCCTGAGCGGCGCCCGCATCGACGTCACCTGCCAGGGCATCACGGTATCTGTGGCGGCCGATGGCAGCGGCACAGAGGATCGCCTGGACCCGACGCTCGGGCTCGCGGATTCGGCCGTGTGGCACGCGTTGTTCAACGCTGACACCTTTGTGCGCAGCTACGCCTTCCGGGACCTGTCCGGGCACGAGGTGCGTTCATTCGATAGCGTGGGCCTGATGGAACGGATACAGGGCTTGTACCGCAACCTTGCCGCCAGCGCTGGAGACGCGTTGCCTCGGGTGTCGGACTTCATTGAAAACCCGGGGTGGGGTGAATGGATTGGGGCGGTACGCCGGCTGGATTCGATCCGCGGCGGTGACGGCGGCTTGGAGGCCCCGCAGGAACTGATGCTCGCGTTGCAGGCCTTGCGCGGGTTCCATGCGCCCCTGACTGCACCTGTCAGGCGCACGGCCAAGCGCACCGATGACCCGCGCATCCAGGCCAGTTGGCATGAGCACACCCGTGCCTCCTTGCCCAGGCCCGAGGACCTGGCCGGCACATTGGACTTTCACCAGATCATCGGTGCCATGGGTTCCTACCCGTTACTGCTGCGCAAGCTGGGCCTGGTGGTGGACCTGTTGCTGTCGCCCGACCACTTCACGGCCGGTGAGGACCTGGCCCTGCAGGTGGCGGTACATTTGGCGCCTGGCAGCCTGAGCATTACAGCTACCCCGGTGGCCACGCCCGTGACCCGAACCACATTAAGCGAAGCGGTGTTTACGGCGGCCCCCGACGCCACGGCCGCCTTCCCGCTTGAAGGGGGCTTGCTGAACCTTGCCTCCGCACGCGTAGGGCTGTTGCAGGCTGATGTGGATGGCGCCGGGTTGAAGGTCATGAATTTTGCGAGGTCGCTGGGCCGCCGGCTGAAGCCCGATCAGCGCGTGGACCCAGTCACCCGCCATGAAGACACCGTTGGCGCGCCAGCCTTGCGCACGGCAGGCTGGATGCTGGTCCAGCGCCAGCGAAGCGCCTGGCTGCAGAGCCGCTTTGCGGTAAATCAACTGCGCAATAACGCCGTAGAGCTGCAACTGGCCGGAACGCCAGCGGCGGTGGAGCTGCGTGCCGAAGACCTGGTGCGTGGTTACCGCATCGACATCTGGGACGCCAGCAAGGACCGTTGGGAGTCGCTGTGTCGGCGGCGGGCACGCTATTCGCTGAACGACGGTGCACTGATCGTGGAACCCGATGGCGAAGAAGAAGGCACCGTGCGGCTGGCCGCGACCACTTCGCCAGGCCCTGCCAGCAAGCCGAAGGTTATTTCGCTCCACGAAGCCCTTGTCACCTGGACCGGATGGAGCCTCGCGGCGCCGCCGCCCGGGCGTAATATCCAGCCCGACGACAGTGTGGACACCGCGCCCGCTGGCAGCGAAGCGGCGATGCCTCCAGGGCTGAAGTTCTCTTCGACGTTCAAACCGGTGCCGTTTTCGCTACCGCCGTTGCGCTACGGCCACCACTATTGGTTCCGTGCCCGCGCGGTGGACCTGGCGGGTAATTCGCTGCCCTACATCCCCGGCAGTTACGGCGCAGAGCAACCGGCCGCTCAGGCGCTGCCGTTCCTGCGCTTCGAACCGGTGCTGGCGCCGGTGCTTGGCCTGGTTGCCAGCCACGGGGTGGTTGAAGGCCCGGGCCCGGGCGAGTCCATGGGCCATATGGTGATCCGCAGCTTCAACGATGGCCCCGAGGACGTTACCGAAGTGAGTGGCGAGCGCGCCCGCCGCGCATTACTCCCGGCCCGCGTCAGCGCCCGCGAGGCGGAACTGCATGGCATGCTGGATGACGCCGGCCGTTTGAATGCAACCACATTCAGCCTGCTTGCGCACAGCCATGACCGTGACGGCCGCGACCCGGCCGCAGTGCTGCGTGAGGTCACCTTGCCCATGCCCGGCCCGACCGTTTTCGCGGTACATGAATTGGGCCGCGACATGACCTACCTTCCCGAGCCTTACGCCCGCCGCGTGGCCGTGCGCATTTTCGATCACCCCAATATCGCCCCCACGCACATCATCACCGTGCCCTTTTACCCGGAAACGACATGGCCCCAGGCATTACCTTTCGTGCTGGAGGTGTACCACGACGAAACCGAGCAGCCCAGGTTCGATGCGGGTAGCCACCGTGTATTGATCCCCTTGCCCAAGGGGGTGAAAGCGCGGGTTCGCGTGTCCTGCCAACTGGATGAAGAGGCACTCGCCACCTTGGGGATTTTCCAGTGGCTGGATGCGCCGGGTCAGGCGGAGCAGCGCACGCGAGCACTTGAAGGCCAGCATTGGATGCTCACCCCTTGGCAGGAAGTAACCGTAGTGCACGCGGTGCAGCGGCCATTGAAGTTGCCGACAGTCACCCACGTCGCCATGTTGCCGCGCTCGCTTGGCGCAACCTCTGTGCGCCCGGTGCTGCAAGTGGGCTGCTCGGTCGCCAGCACCGACCGGCTGGACCTGCTTGCCCGCTGGCATGAGCCGGTGGAAGCCGACAGCGCGCCTCAGGCGCGTCAGCGCGAAGACGTTGCCTTTTCGGTCAAGCTCACCGACCGCCAGACCTATGCGACGGTGTTTGACGGCAACGCCGCTGGCGGCTACCCCGAACACACCCTCAGCGCGCCGGATGTTATTGGGATAAACGCGCTGGCCGATGAGCGCCTGGTACCCAAGGTGCATGAACTGCAAAGCACGCACTATCGACGCATGACCTATTGGTTCGACGCCACCACCCGCTTCCGTGAGTGCTTGCCGTCAGCGGTGCTGCTCAACGAAGCCGGCACGCCGACGGACGAACACATCAAGGTCACCGGCATGCCGGTCACTACGTGGGTATTGAATTCGGCGCCGCCCGCCGCGCCGGCGTATCTGTACGCCGTACCGACATTCGAATGGTCGCGAAGTCTCGACAACCAGGGCGGACACCGCATCGAGCGGCGCGGTGGTATCCGTATCTACCTCGACCGCCCATGGAACGGCTCAGGGTATGGAGAAATGTTGGCCGTGGTATTGCCGCCTGCGGGCTTTCGGGGCGAGCCCAACACTGATCCGCGCGGCCATCCGCTGCGCCACTACGTAAGCCAATGGGGGAGCGATCCGGTATGGGGCGCACGGCCCGTGCCTGGCCTTGCGCCACGGCTGGAGGACTTTCCGCTGGCCCGCACTGCGCCCGACCCGCAAGGCGGTTGGCTACCCCCGAATGCGCCTGCCGCCGAAGCCGACCAACCGCCCGGGGCCTTCAATACCGATCGCCTTGCGCCGCCTGGTTTTTCGCCGCGCACGCTGCCTGTGGCCGTGGCGCCCCATGACGTGCGGTGGGACGCCGAGCGCCGCCTGTGGTTCTGCGACATCGAAATTGCCCATGATGGATACTTCCCGTTCATTCGCCTGGCATTGGCCCGCTATCAGCCGGCTTCTGAAGACGGCGCGCACCTCTCCACCTGCGTTATGGCCGACATCATTTCGGTAGCGCCTGAGCGCCTGCTGGCTATAGGGACGATCGCCGAAGGGCAGTGGCAAGTAACCCTCTCCGGTACCCGCTATACCGAAGGCGCAGAGCACGTAGGTGGGGGCGAGGTGGGCGTGTGGGTAGAGCGCCTGGAGCCTCGCCTGGGTGAGGATTTCGGTTGGCTGCGGTTTCCCGAGGCCGTGGTGGAAGGCGGCCCGGGCGAGGCGCCGGTGCTCTGGAATGGCCAGGTCATCCTTCCGGGGGCCCCCGGTAACTACCGCCTGGTGGTTGCCGAATACGAGGTGTACTTCGTCGATGACCCGGCCGGCTTGGCGGCCCCGCCAAGCCGCAAGGGGCGACGGCTGGTCTTCGTGGAGCACCATGCCCTTGGCCAGTGAACGGCTGTTCTGTTCACCGGAACCGGGCGTGGGGCTGGTGATCGCCACCTTCGCGGCTGTGCCCTATGTGCACTTGGCGCTGGAATCCCGCTGCCGCCTGTACCCACAGGTGCCGGTGCTGGTGCACGATGACGGTAGCCCCCAGGCCCCGGCGCTTCGAGCATTATGTGCGCGGTACGGGGTGGCATTCAGCTGCAACCCGCACCGCTTGCGCCATACGGTAGGTGACCTGTCAGCGTTCGTTGAGGGCCTGGAATGGGCCGAGCATCTGGGGCTGGAGCTACTGGTGAAAATGTCGCGGCGGTTCATACCGCTGGTGGACTGGCTGCCCGGCTTGCAGCAGTTGGCATGGGTTTCTCAATACGCCACATACAGCCAACGCTGCACTGGCAGCGGTTTCGGCTTTCGCACCGAATGCGTCGGTTTGCACGTGCCTGGTTGGCGCAACGGCGGGCCGTATGAACGCCTCTGCGAGCGTACTCGCTTGAACGAACCGCTGTTCGTGGAAGGCTACATGCATAACCTGGCGCGGGCGCTTCACCGCTCGCCCTGCGAGGTCAACGGCGAGTACGAGATGCAACACCCGCGCCCCAGCGAGGCGGATGCCTATGGCGCCTGGCCCCTTATGCCAGAGAGCCGCTGGGAGCGTAGCGCAAACCTGTTGTGGCACGATTGCGACACGCCTGTGGAGTACGCACGGCTTGCGCTGCTCTATGGCCTGGCCTACAGCCCGATGGATTTCGAAGACCCGAACCAAGGGGCTGGGTTGGGGGTAGACACGCCAGGGGCCGGCTGACTGAAGGCGGGCGGGCGATGAGCTACCTTGCGAGGTAGTTGATAGCGCCCCCTTCGAAATACAGCTCAGTACCTCGGATCACGTCGTCCACCGTCACCATGTGAAGGCACCGCGGCAAGCCATTGATCACGTCCACGCACAGGCTGTCAGGCGCATCTTTTTCGTCTCCGTCCCCCAGCGGCAGCACACGGGATTTCCAGCAGCCGCCGCTTGGGCAACAGGTCAGCGCGCCGGCGCGGTGCAGGTATTGGTGGGTGGGGTAGGCTTCCCAGTGCGGCGGCTCGCGCCCGCCGGCCACCACCACACAGGGTCGCGCGCGGGGCAGGCCGGGTCGGGTTTCCACTGCCGCGGCGAGGTGCATCAACAAGGTGACAGGGCACAGCACCCCCTGCGCGTGATACACCAGGCGTACCAGTTGGCGCAGGTCCGTTCGGCCGCGCAGGTCGATCACCCCATCCAGCGGCGGGTGTTCATGCCCTTGCTCGCCCACCTGCACGAACAGGATTCGGCCCGTGAAATGGTCCACGACCTGTTGGTAACGATCTGCAGCCCACCATTTGGCGGTGTAGTCCGCCTTGCCGCCGGCTACCACGATCCAGAACGGCAGCGGTGCCCCCACCTGTTCTTCGACTTGGGACATCCAGGCTTTTTCCTCGTCGTGGAGGTGAATGTCGCCGTGAAACCTTGAAGGGCGCAGCGGGACGCCAAGGCGGCTTTCCAGGAACTGGCAAAACCCATGAATGAAGTGGTAGGGCAGCTCATTGCTGTGATTGATCAGCGGGTACTCACATTCGATCACTTCCACGCCGGCGTCGCTTTCCAGCAGCGGCGTGATGTAAGGGTTGTGTTGCCACAGCGCCGGGCAGGGCGTGCGCACGTCGGTTTCGAACGCGCCCGGATGGTTGCGGTGCAAGTCACGCACGGCGGCGGTCAACATCACGATGTCGCCAGGGGATTGATGGTTACGCAGTATCAGCCGGCGCATGGTCGGGTACTCCGCGTTTGGGAGGGGTACCTGTCCACGATAGCGCACGCTGGTGGCTTCCCGCTTGCGCGCTACGTGCGGTCGGCTTCCGTGGCTGTGCCCTGGTCGGGTTCGGCGGCATCCAGGGTGCGCAGCAATCGGGTCGCCTTGCTGTCGAGCAATGACCCTGCCTGGAAATAGCCCATCACGGTGCTCACGCTACGGTGTTCGGTCATCGCCATCACTTCACCTAACGGCACGCCTTGGCGACCGGCTTCGGTTACGAAACCCGAGCGCAGGCTATGGGCGGCCCAGTCACCCTCGAGCCCTGCCAGCTGCGCCCGCCGCTGCACGATACGCGCCACTTGATCCCCGGACAGTCCCGATGCACCTACTTTCCCGCCTTTGTACAGCCGCCGGAACAATGGGCCTGACGCCGCTGGCGCTGCGGCAAGCCAGGCCGCGAGAGCCTGTGCGGCCTGGCCCTGCAGTGGCTTGTCCCGGCGCACGCCCCCGGTGTCGGTTTTGGTCGCACCCAGGGAGTACAGCCAGGTGTTCTCATCGAGGCGGCGCACATCCTCCACCTGCAGGCCCACCACCTCCGAGCGACGCCGGCCGCCACCGCTCCAGGCCAGCAACAGCAGCGCACGGTCACGCACGCCGCGAACGCCATCCGTACAGGTCGCCAGCATCGCTTGCAAGGGCCCGGCGACGATCGCGGTTTTCTTTCGCACTGCCACGCCCTGACGCGCTTGAGCCTTGCGTGCCTCACGCAGCAACGTCTTGAGCGCGGGCGCTTCGGTCGGGCTGTCCCAGCCGCGAATGCGGTGCCATTTGCCCAGCACGGCCAGGCGGTGCAGAACCGTGTTGTAGGTCAACGCACCAGGCTTTGCCTTGACGCGGGCACCCACAAGGGTGGCGTCGACCGCCGGCGGAAGCAGATGTGCCCAGCTGCCGTCGCCGAGCGGCCGGGCCAGGTGATCGAGCACGAACTGTATCGCTACCGGCGTTGGCAGCGGCGTATTGCCAAGGCCGCTGCCATAACGAAGTTGCAGCCAGCCGGCCCAGTACGCCAGCGCGCTGCGGTAACTGCGCACCGTATTGGCTGCCGTACCCGCCGCTACGAACGCGGCGGCGGCGTCCTGAGCGTTGGCGGCCAGAGAATGCGCATCCAGACGCCCTTCCAGAGTCTGCAAATGTTCGAATGTATTTTCTATTACGTTCAACGTATTATATTTCCAGTACTAGAATTATAGTGTCGGATAACAATTAATTATCAGACCTAATATAGCGGAGCAGGGGCAAATGGCGATAGGTGTGCCGGAAACGGCAGTGTTCGAAGCAGCAGACGCAGTACTGGCCCGTGGCGAGCGGCCAACGGTGGAACGCGTGCGCCTGGAGCTCGGCCGCGGCAGCCCGGCACGGGTCGGCGCACTGCTGGATCAGTGGTGGGAGCAGTTGGCGGGGCGCTTGCGCGGCGAAACCCGGCTGCCGGGTTTGCCCGCCGAAGTTGCACAAGCCTTCGTTGCGATCTGGCAGCAGGCGACCACCTTGGCGCAGGCCGTAGTCGAGCAGTCGGTGGCAGCGCAGCGCCAGGTGCTCGCCGAGGAGCGCGAGCAATTGGCAACGGCTGAGGAGCAGGCGCGCCAGGATGTGGCAGCGGCCCGCCAGCAGGCGGCCGAGGCAATTACGGCGAGGCAGGCCGCCGACACTCGGCTGGCTGACCTGGAGCGGTTGCTGGAGCAGCGCCAGTCCCAGATCAATGACCTGCAGCAGCAGCGGCAGGGGTCGCACGAAGCGGTGCTGGCCCTTCAAGAGAAGGTTCAAGGGCTTCAGCAAACGCTGCTCGAGGCGCAGCAACGGGCCGAAGCCGAGCGGGTGGCCCAACAAGCCTATACCCGTGGAGTGGAGGATCGGGCCCATGCTGAAGTGGACCGTGCGCGTGGAGAAGCCAAGCTGCGCCTCACGGAGCGCCGCGAGCTGCAGCGTCAGCTCGAAGTGGCACAAGGGAAAGTCGAAGAAACCCGTGCCGCACTTAACGACACCCAGCGCAACGCGGCGGCCCAGCTAGCTCGTGCCGAAGCGGCGACGGAGCAGGGCGCGTGGCAACTTCAGGCCTTGGAGGTGCAGCTCTCCGATGCACTGCGAGCCCTTGAGGTAGCGCAGCACGCGGCTGTGGCACAGCAGGCTCGGGCGGAAACGCTAGAGGGGCAACTTTCCGAGGCTCGAGCCTCGCGGCCCCGCCGAGGTCGAGGGAAAGTGGACCTGTAAAGCAGGCGGCGATCGAGGTTACTGCATTCAATTGCACAAAAACCCGCCTTAGTCTGTCGCATACCAGTAGCAGACAGGTGCAAAGGCACCATAGGAGCAACGATGCACGACGTGGGTGACCTGGAGCAGAGTGCTGTTCGCCAACGTGCGGTGTTCAGAAGTGCTGTGGACTTCGCAATGATCCTCACCGACACAGGCGGCCGCATCACTGACTGGAACGTCGGTGCAGAGCGGATACTGGGTTGGACCGCCGCCGAAATGCGCGACCAGACCGCAGACAGGTTTTTCACCCCCGAGGACCGGGTCAGTGGACGGGTCCACGATGAAATGCGGCAGGCGCTGAATAAGCAACGTGCCTCCGACGAACGCTGGCATTTACGTAAAACCGGCGAGCAGTTCTGGGCCTCCGGGGAAATGATGCCGCTGTATGCCGATGACGGCTCGCACCTGGGCTTTTTGAAAATCCTTCGCGACCGTACGCAAGAGCACCTTCAAGGGCTGGCGCTTGCACAGGCCCAGGAGCGTTACCGGCTGGCTGGAAAGGCAACCAACGACGCCGTGTGGGACTGGGACCTGAGCACGCACCATGTGCTATGGAACGAGGCGCTGGAGCAAGCATACGGTCATCGCCTGGCCACTATTGAACCCACAAGCCAATGGTGGCTGGCACAGATCCACCCGAAAGACCGCTCCCGGGTCCATGCGTCCATACAGGCAGTGATTGACGGCACAGGTAGCGCCTGGTCGGACGAGTACCGGTTTTTGCGCGCCGATGGTTCATACGCTCAGGTGCTGGACCGCGGCCACGTGATCCGCGACGAAAAGGGCGAGGCGGTTCGCATGATCGGCGCGATGCTCGATCTGACCCAGATGCGCGCCACTCAGGAAGCATTGCGGCTGAGCGAGGAGCGTTTCAAAACCATACTCGATACGGTCGAATCAGCCTTTGCGATCGTCGAAGTCAAGTTCGACGCTAGAGACCATCCCATCGATTATCGGTTTTTAGAGGCCAACCCGGCCTTCGAGCGGCAGGCCGGGGTTGATCTACAGGGCAAATGGGTCACCGAATTCGCCCCGAACCTGGAGCCTTTCTGGTTTGAAACCTATGGTCATGTTGCGAAGACCGGTGAGCCGGTCAGCTTCGAAAACTATGCCTTGGCATTTGATCGCTGGTTCGATGTGCGTGCAGTAAAAGTGGGGCAGCCCGAGCAGCGGCAGATTGCGATCCTGTTTGACGACGTCACCGAGCGGCGAACCGCCCAGGAGCGCCTGCGGGTCAGCGAAGCGCTGGCGCGCCAGAACATTGAACGTGTGCAACTGGCGCTGGCAGCCGGTGCGATCATCGGCACTTGGCACTGGGACCTGCTGGCAGACCGTGTAACTGTGGACAGTGCGTTTGCCGAGGCGTTTGGGCTGGATCCGTCATTAGTCGAGAGCGGCATCCCCCAAGCGCGCTTGATGGGCCATGTACACCCGGATGACGTGGCCAACCTTGCCGCGGTTATAGCGCAGGTGGTTGAAAGCGGTACCGCGTTCATTCACCAGTACCGTATACGACGGCCGGATGGAAGCTACTACTGGATCGAAGCGAATGGGCGCGTAAATCGACATGAAAACGGCACTGCGATCAGCTTTCCCGGCGTTCTGATTGACCTTGAAGAGCGCCGCGCTGTAGAGGCGGAGCGCGATCAGGCTACCGCGGCGCTGCGCGCCCTCAACGAAACCCTTGAGCAGCGGGTGGCGGAGCGGACCGAGGAGTTGATGCACGCCGAGGAGCAGCTTCGACAAGCCCAGAAAATGGAGGCGGTGGGGCAGTTGACGGGAGGGTTGGCCCATGATTTCAACAACCTGTTGACGGGCATTTCAGCGGCTCTTGAACTGATGGGTTCGCGCATTGCTCAGGGGCGCTTTACCGACCTGGAGAAATACATGGTGGCCGCTCAAGGTGGTGCAAAGCGTGCGGCGGCCCTCACACATCGGCTTCTGGCGTTCTCAAGACGCCAGACCCTCGACCCGCGCCCTACCGATGTGAACGGGCTGATCGAGGGGATGATCGAATTGATTCAGCGAACTGCGGGACCCGGTATCCAGATCAAAATGGTAGCAGGCAGCGGCCTATGGCCCGCTATGGTGGACCCTAGCCAGCTGGAGAACGGACTGTTGAACCTCTGTCTGAACGCGCGTGACGCGATGCCGGGCGGCGGCCGTATCACGATCGAGACCACCAACCTCAGGTTGGACACTGAAAGCGCGCGGACTCAGGGCATCGAGGCAGGGGATTACTTGTCGGTGTGCGTCACCGACACCGGAACAGGCATGGCGCAAGATGTCATCTCGAAAGCCTTCGATCCTTTTTTCACTACCAAACCCATAGGTCAGGGGACCGGCCTGGGCCTCTCGATGATTTATGGCTTCGCCAGGCAATCCGGCGGGCAGGTACGAATCCATTCCAGGGTAGGCGAAGGCACGACCATCTGTATCTACCTTCCCCGCCACTACGGTGATGTCAGCCGCGGGGAAGGGGCGGCACCGGCGGGCTGCGGCCCAGCTGCCGCTAGCGGGGAGACGGTATTGGTGGTTGAGGACGAGCCTACCGTGCGTATGTTGATCATGGACGCTTTATCTGACCTCGGGTACACCTTGATCGAGGCCGCTGACAGTGTGGCTGGCCTCAAGCTGTTACGCTCCGATGTCAAGATTGATCTGCTGGTGACTGATGTAGGTTTGCCTGGAGGCCTGAACGGACGTCAGATGGCAGATGCCGGGCGGGATGTACGGCCTGGCCTCAAGGTCTTGTTTGTCACCGGCTATGCGGAGAACGCGGCCATCGGTCAAGGGGTGCTAGGGCCGGGAATGGAGGTACTGACCAAGCCCTTTGTCCTGGATACCCTGACCTCCCGGGTGCAGGAGCTTCTGGCGCAGTAAAACGCCGAGGCGCGAGGTGGGTACGCCTCCAAACGCTGCCTGCGCTTTGGCCGTCCATCCATCCTCCCGTCACTGGACCCACACCACGCTAGAGTCATGGGTACTCTCTTTGCCCAGGCCCGCCGACATGAGTACGCTCTTCAATGTGGTGGATTATGGCGCCAGGGGTGATGGCCGCACCGATGACACGCGCGCCATCCAGCAGGCCATCAACGCCGCGGCAAGCGCGGGCGGCGGGCAGGTAGTGTTACCCGAGGGCACATACCGGGTGAGCGGCCCCAACAGCGATGGGGCCTGCCTCACGCTCAAGACCAATGTTCAGCTGGTGGGCATGGGAGTGGCCGGTACCGTCCTGAAGCTGGCCGATGGCTCAAGCACGGATATCGACGGTATCGTTCGGGCTTCGGCTTCGCACAACACCATCAATGCCGGGGTCCGAAACCTCACCATTGACGGCAATCAGGAACACACCAGCGGGCTTGTGCACGGCCTGGTGACCGGTACGGATACCAACCTCAACGCCCACACAATCGGTTTTGCAGTCAGTGGCGTGGCCTTGGTCAATTGTAGCGCAAATGGCCTGCTGGCCAATGCCCTCACAATGCGCCTGCAGGTAACCGACAGCCTCGCGACCGATAACGGCAACGACGGCTTCAGCACACGTTTCCTGAACGAAAACTATCAGGACAAGAGCGATTCGGTGCAGTTTTACGATAACGAAGCGGCCCGCAACGGGGGTGATGGCGTCGATTTCCAGTGCGGCTACTATTCGGCCGTCCATAACCTTACCTCACATGACAATCGGGGTAACGGCGCGGTGCTCGAACGGCTGCCTGTGGAGGCCCAGAACAAAGGCGAAGCCCTGTTGAGGTACGCCGACGTGTATGGCAATAGCGGGGCAGGGGTGGTGGTACGAACCTTCAGCCCTGATTTCGCCCAGGTGGCCGCTCACGATAACGGCGGCCCGGGGTTCAGCTTTGAAGGTACTGCAAGCGCCTATATCAGCCAGAGTGAGCTCAGGAGCAACCAGCAGGCAACGGCGCCGGGCGCGACGGCAGCGCAGCTGCTGATAAAGGGCTATGTGGATGCCGACGGTATGCTACACCGGCCTGCGGAAAGCCTGAACATCGACACCAGCAGCCTGGTTGGCGACGGCAAGGCCACCGTGGGCATTGCGGTAGAGGACAGCCTCAACCAACCGCTGCACAGCATCTCCGGTACGGTGTTCAGCGGCTTTGCCAGCGCGACTGAGGGGCTGAGCGACACCGCCAACAACGTCGATATGATCAACCGCATCTACGGTTCGCAGGGTGTTGACGTACTCAACACAGCGGTGGGTGCCATGGCCTTGTTTGGCGAAGGCGGAAACGACACCCTGGTAGGTGGCGGTTTTGTCGACCGCCTTGTAGGTGGCGCTGGCGGCGATACCTTGACCGGTGGCGCGGGTGCGGATGTATTCGTGTTCACCCGAGCCAGCGATAGCTACGGCAGCGGCTCGAACACAACGTTCGACGTTATCACCGACCTGGCGCCCGGCGTCGACATGCTGGACCTGACCGCACTGGGCTTGCAAGGCCTCGGCGACGGCTTGAACGGCACCGTCGCGCTCACTTACGACTCAAGCCTGGACCTCACCTGGCTACGCAGCCTGGCCACCGAAGGCCCGAGCGTGGGCTTTCAGGTTGGGGTGGCAGGCGACCACCGCATAGGTTTGAGCAATGGCGATTTCGTGAGCCTGCGCCAAGGTACTGCTGATGCCGATACGCTGGATGTGAGCGGCACAAACGCCGCCACCGTGCTACGCGGCGAAGGCGGCGATGACCGGATAACGGGCGGCGACGGCAACAACCGGCTGGTGGGTGGCACGGGCGCGGATTCCCTCACCGGCAATGGCGGTGCGGACGTGTTTGTGTATGAGCAGGTCACGGACAGTTTCGTGAACGACCGCACCGGGTTCGCGTCGGTGGACGTGATCCATGACTTCGGCCCGTTCCCCTATGGCAGCCATCCCGACATCGACCGTATAGATCTCACGGCGCTGGGCTTCACCGGGCTGGGAGACGGCCATTCCGGCACGCTGGTACTCACCGCCGGGGCCAATGACAGCGTGGTGCTCGAGTCGCTGGAGGCGGATGCCGACGGTAACCGCTTCACCCTTCAACTGGACAACGACACAGGCTTCACCCGCTATGGCCTGAACCTGACCGAAGCGTTCTATTTCCAACCAGGTCCGATTTTACCGACCCCGGCCCTGAGGGTGCTCGGCAGCCAGGCCCGCGATTCGATGCGCGACGGTGAGGAACACACAGAGCTCTTGGCGCTGGGGGGCAACGACGAGATATTCGGCAACGGAGGTGACGATATCCTTGATGGCGGGCTGGGCCAGGACAAGCTTGCGGGAGGGTCCGGCGCGGACACGTTCAGGTTCAGTGCGATGGGCGATAGCGTGCGGGGCGACAACGATGTAATTCTCGATTTCTTGGCCTTCAAGGACAAGATCGATGTTTCTGCGCTGGGCTACATCGGCTTGGGCGATGGCACCGAGGGCACCCTCAAGGTGCTCTACAACAGCGACCTGGACCGCACCTATCTCAAGAACTTCGAAGCTGACACGAGCGGCGAGCGATTCGAGATTACCTTGCTGGGCCAACTCGATACCCAACTGAGCAGGGAAAACTTCATCTTTGCTAAACAGGGGTAAACTCGAACTTCGACCTCATCGTTCGAGCATCACGGTCTACGCCATCACGTTTCACAATACCTCCCAGCGCTCGATACGATTGGAAGGCACCGCTCCCCCCGCGCTACATTCCCTCGAAATCATGCTGCCCAGTGGGTGGTTTTCTGCATAGAACCTCATCCAGAAATAGAAAAGCGAGATGACCATGAGTGGTAGCGTCGTAAATCTGCCCGGTGCAGCCAGGCGTATTTTCCGCTGTGTCGTAGGGCTGGGCCTGGTGTTCTCCAGCATCGTTTCCCAGGCTGCGGACGCACCGGCGGATCCTGCAGCAAACGCGCTGCTCAAGCGCGCTGTCGATTATTACCAGCTGCAGGGCGACGCGGCGCTGGCCGCGTTCAGCCGGCAAGGTGAGTTCATCGACGGTGACCATTTCATCTTCGTTGTGGACAGCCACGGGACTTTGCTGGCCAGCGGCGGGCCTTCAGCCGTGCTGATCGGCCGTGAGGTTTCCAAAGTGCTTGCCCCTGAGCTGAAGGCAGCCTTCGATCAGGCACTGGGCGCCAAGCAGGATGCCAGTGCAGGCGTACAAACCGTTGAATACCGCTGGGACAACAAAGCCCAACGCCGGGTTGAGCTCAAACGCGTGTACTTTCAAAAGGTCGGAGACCGCGTGATTGCCGCCGCGCAGTCTGTGCCACGCGCGAGCGCCAACCAGGCGCAGCAGTTGCTGAGCAAGGCAGTCGCCGCGATCCAGAAAGACCCGGAAGGTACGTTCAAGTCGATCAATGACTTGTCTGCGCAGTTCCATGAGGACGACTTGTACGTGTTTGTGGTCGACGCCAACACGCAGCGCTATGTTGCCCATGGGTACAACCTGCGCTTGCTGGGCGTGGATTTCGCCAGCATTCATGACCCAGCGGGAAAGCCGGTAGGTGCGCCGATCATGGCATTGATGCGTAAGGCCGAATCGGCAAAGTACGACTACCGCTGGAAGAATCCGGTCACTGGCATTGTCGAAGACAAGTACGCGTTGATCCAGCGAGCGGGCCATTACCTGGTGGTCGTGGGCTACTACCGCGGCGCGGACTGAGCACAGGCGCGTTCGCCCGGTTCAGGTACCACCTGACCGGGCAGCCATCCCAGCTCACCGGCCAGCGGAATTTCACGTATCGGCTTTGACACACTTGGCGAGCAAACCTATACCCTGCTTTCACCTCGCAGGCAGGGTCGTCCAATGGATAGCAAGCACCCTGGTCAGCCACGGCAGTCGGCCACCCACCGCACGTCAGCATTTCCCTTTCGCCCCACCCATCTGAGCCTCGCCCTGCTGGCTGCGCTCGGGGCGTTTACCACGGCGCCAGCCGCGGCGAGCTGTGGCAGTGGCAGCATCGGCACGGCGGTGACCGAGCCTTGTGTGCTGGAGCGCAACACAAACCTGGTGATTACCAAGCAAGGCTCGATCGATGTGCCTGAGGGCGCGGCGGTGAGCATCCTGCACCCCACGTCAGGCGTTAACCACGTAACTAACAGCGGTACGCTGCGCGGCTATCGGGCGGTGTTGATTGACAGCGCGAGCGTTATCGGAGCCATACACAACACCGCCACCGGTGTGATGGAAAGCCCCAGCGGGACGCCATTACAGGTCAGCGGCAGTACCTTGACGGGTAATATCACCAATGCAGGCACCATCGCTGCCTCCACCTATGAGTACGGCATTCGCCTGGAAGACAGCACTCTGAAAGGGTCGGTGGTAAACAGCGGCTTGGTGGAAAGCGGAATCATCGTGCTCGAAAGCCGCGTAACGGGTGATATCGCCAACAGCGAAACCGGGACGGTTGAACTCACCGCCATTTACGGCAGCACGTTGGAGGGATCAGTGCGTAATGCCGGGGATATGACAAGCCCGTTCAGGGGGTTGTCGGTCTTCGATTCGGTGATACGCGGGGACGTGCTTAATTCCGGCACCATGGGCGGGCCTACAGGCCTTTCGATTGGCTCTAGCACGGTACAGGGCCGGGTGGCGAACAGTGGGCTGATCAACGGCACGGCCCAGGCGCTGAGTATTTCAGATACCACGCTACGTGGCGGCCTGAATAACACCGGCGAAATCAACGGCTACGGCCAGAACGTAATCACCTCCAGTACCTTGGGCGGCCTGGAAAATTCCGGCACTGTGCGCAGCTTCACCACTGCCTTGGTGCTGGACAACACCTATGTGCGTGGCAACGTTGCCAACACCGGCAGTTTTCTAACCTCTAGCAGCGGCCACGCCGGGCTAGAGCTGATCGCCGGTACCGTCACCGGCAACCTGAGCAATGCCGGCACGCTCAACGGCGGGCCGCGTGGCTACGGGCTGATCATTTCACGGGGTACCAGGATCGAAGGCGACCTGGTCAACAGTGGCTACGCCATTGGTTACCAGGGCATACGCCTGAACGACACGACCCTAGGTGGGAGCCTGGTCAATACCGGGCGATTGCTGGGCGGCCTGGCCAGTTGGCAGACGGAGGGGCAGGGCCTGAAAGTAGTAGGCGGGCGCATCGAAGGAGACCTCATAAACCGCGGCGCCGTGCAGGGGCGCGAGGACGCGATCATTCTGGCCAATACGCGCATCCAAGGCCAGATCATCAACACGGGCTTCCTCGTCAGCCCCAATGCGCTGCGCCTGATCGACACGCAGGTAGACGGCGGCCTGGTGAACGCTGGCACCATCGCCGTGCGCAAAGGCGAAACGGGCTATGCCTTGTCTGTGGATGCCGATAGCCGCCTGGACAACATTTATCTCGCAGGTGACCACGCTCGTTTCGAAGGCCGGGTCTATGCGCCGCGCACCACGGCGACGGTTTACAGCACCGCCCGCTACGTGCTCGAAGCCGGGGACCACTGGACCATCGATAAACTGGTAAACCGCGGCACCCTGGAGTTGGCCGCGCCGGCCAGCCGCACCGCCACGCCCGCTACCCTCGACGGCGATTACACCCAACGCAGCGGTGCGGTGTTGCGCACCGATGTGGCTGACGCCAGCCATTACGGCAAGCTGGTGGTGAGCGGCACCGCGGTGCTGCCCAGTGCGGCACGCATCGACGTTGATGTAACCCATGCCAACCAGCCGTTCACCGTGACGACGCTGCAGAATGTTCTGAGCGCCGAAACGCTGAAATCCGACGGCACCTTCGCGGTCACCGGCAATTCCGCGCTCTTTGATTTCGGTGCAGTGAAAGACGGCAACACCGTGGACCTGACGCTCAGCTCGCACGACTCCAACGGTGCCAGCATGGCGGCAGCCAACGCAGGGCGGGGCGAGCTGGCCCGCGTGGCTAGGGTGCTCGATGCCCAGTTCAGCCAAGGCGGCGGCAGCGTACTCGCGCCGTATTTCGTCAGCGCCAGCAGTGACGCCGAGGTCGCCCATAGCCTCGCGCAAACCCTTCCGCTCGATAATGCCGGGCTGCGTGCCAGCCAGGCGGCACTGATGGAAATCAGCGACGCGCTGCAACAGCGGTTGTTGCCGACCGGGCAAGGCATCGTGAATTACCAAGGGGTGGCGCAACCCACCCTCTGGTCGCGGCCGTTCAATACTTTGGCCAGCCAGGGCCGCGGCTCGCGTAGCGATAACAGCGGCAACGTGATCGGCATGGACACCCAGGCAGGCTCAGGTCGCCGGATCGGCCTGGCCTTCGCCTACGCCCGTGGCGATACCGCAGGGGACGGCGCGGGGGCTAACCAGAGCAGCCGGCTGGACCTGTGGCAGTTCAGTGGTTATAGCGCCTACACCCTGGCGCCCGACACGGAGTTCATGCTCTATGCCGGGGCTGGCCACAATTCGGTAGCCGGCGAGCGCAGCCTCAGCCTCAGCGGGCTCAACAGCGATGCCAAGGCCGAATACGACAGCCTGTTTGCCACGGTCGGCGCAAGCCTGGGCCATGCCTGGCAAATGAGTGAAGCCACGCGGGTGATCCCGGCTTTACGGCTTGACTACAACCATATCCGAGACGATGCCTATAACGAAAAAGGCGCGAGCGCCGTGGCGCCGCTGTTGCTGCGAGTGGATGCCAGAGAAACCGACCAGCTGATCGCCGGGCTCGACGGCCGTCTGGAGCATGCCTTCAGCACCGGCGGTAGCCGCCTGGCGTTAACCGTGGGCGTCGGGTACGACCTGATCAATCAGGACAATACGGCCACTGCCAGCTTCGCCGGCGCTCCAGATCAACGCTTCACCGCTGGCGGCGCCAGCGCTAGCCCCTGGCTGCTGCGCGGCGGGCTGAGCCTGATCACCCCATTGCCACGCGGCGCGGAGCTGTCGCTGAACTACAGCGCGCAAAGCCGCAGCGACTACGATGCCCAGGCCGCGACCGTGCAAGTGAATGTGCCGTTTTGAGGTAACCGCGTGCGTGTTTTTCGCGAGCCGTAGCTGGGAGGCAGGACCCCGCTTCCCACAAGGCAAGATGCCTCTCATGGAACAAGCTGTTTCCAGTGCGAGAGCAGACCTTGTGGGAAGCAACTGTCTTGCGCGGTTTTCTTAAGCCCTCATTCGCGAGCTCCGCCTTCGGCTTCGCCCTGCTCACAGAGTTCATCCTAAGATCCTGAAAGAGCTTACTCACCTGTGGGAAGCAACTGTCTTGAGCTGTTTCCTTAGGCCTTATCTTCGAGCTTCGCTGGACGGCCGGTCCTGCCAGTCCTACAGGTTCAATGCAGGCCCTTGTGGGAGTAGGCGCCAGCCTGCGAATGAGGCTCATCGGAATCCCGCGCCAAACCGTTTCCCGGGCTCCGCTGCGGCTCCCCCCGGTCCTACTGAGTTCTAGACCAGCTCCAGGGTTCAACGCAGGCTCTGGCAGAAGGCTCTAACCCTGTGGGAAGCGGCGGGGCCGGCCACCCGGCGCCAGCTCGCGAAAAAATCCGACTATTCGCGAGCTGGCGCCAGCTGACCTACCGCTTAATTTTTCTCCAGCCGACGGGTCGTCCGAAACCCCACATGCTCAGTGGCCAGGTTGGCTTCCTGGCGCTCACGTGCCGCGACACGGTAGCGCATGCAGTAGTTGGACGCACAAAGGAACGAGCCGCCTTTGATGACTTGCCGTGGCACGCCAAGGATAGGCGTGAAGCCCAGCCGGGCGGGGTCACCGTTGGCATGATTCTGCAAGGTGCCGGTGTACAGGTCGGTCGTCCATTCCCAGAGGTTGCCGATCATGTCGAACAGGCCATACCCATTGGGCGTGAAGCAGCCGACCGGGGCGACGCCCGGGTAGCCGTCGGTGGCGGCGTTATCGAAGGGAAAGATGCCTTGCCAGTAGTTCGCGGTGGGCTTGCCCTGGGCATCCACCGGCGCAAGCGCGCCTTGCTCCCCGTCGTGCCCGCCCCGGGCGGCGTACTCCCATTCAGCCTCCGTGGGCAACTCATTGCCTAGCCACTGGGCGTAGGCCTGGGCGTCCTCCAGCGTCACCAGCGCTACGGGCTGATTCCCGGGTACCGGCTTGGCCTGAGCCGGCCCGGTGGGTTGGCGCCAGCTGGCCCCGGCTACGAAATGCCACCACGGCATGGACTGCTCGCTCAGTTGTGCCTGCGTCGGCACCTGAAAGAGCGCGCCACCGCCGGTGCGTTCGGCTTCCGTCACGTAGCCGGTGGCCGCC
Source organism: Pseudomonas sp. 3MAES_34.3B (assembly GCF_058145875.1). NCBI lineage: Bacteria > Pseudomonadati > Pseudomonadota > Gammaproteobacteria > Pseudomonadales > Pseudomonadaceae > Pseudomonas > Pseudomonas sp. 3MAES_34.3B. Next base: position 2,609,360 of record NZ_CM176960.1, read on the forward strand.
ACAAACGCCGCGAACTGGGCCTGGCTCACCTCGGTACGGTCGATCATGAAGCTCCCGACCTCGGCCGTGCCCAGCATCACTTCGTCCGGATAACCCTGCTGGCTGCCGGGCCGGTAGGTGCCACCCGGGATTCGCTGCATGCCCGCCAGCGGGTTGGTTGGCCAGCCGGCGGGGATACCGTTGTACCCCGAACAGCCCTGCGGTGTACCCAGGGGCGCATCGCTCGAAGGTAACTGCCGCAGGCCGAGCAGCACCCCACTCAGCGCGACCGCCAGCAGCCCTGCTAGCGCTGCGCGCCTCGCTCGGGTCATGGCGCCGTGGCCGCCGCCGGTGGCACCACCACACCCACCTGGCGCGCATAGGCTTGCCAGGCAAGCCGCAGCCGCTGCAGCGTTTCGGGCTGGCTGGCGGCCAGGTCATTGCGCTCGCCACGGTCCTTGGCGATGTCGAACAGCTGCCAGTTCAACGGTTGCGGGGCGCCGCCGAAACCGGCCTGCGGGCGCATGCCCAGTAGCTTGAGGTTGCCTTCGCGGTAGTACAGGTTGCCAAACAGTTCACCGGCCAGCACCGGCGCTTCGCCGTGGGGCGCGCCTTGGCCTTCGAGCATGGGCAGCATGCTCTTGCCGGTAATCGGATGCTTGGGCTGGCCTTGATAGCTGTCACCGGGGTCGTTCATATGGGCAAGCGCCAGGAACGTCGGCGCCAGGTCGTCGACGCGGGCGATACCGCGCTCCATGCCCTGGCGACGCAACGCCGCGGGCAGCTGCACGATCGCCGGCACGCTGATACCGCCCTCGGCGGTGGTGCCCTTGAACAGGTGGAAGGGCGCCGCGCTCACCTCAGCCCAGCGCACGCCATAGTCGATCTGCGAGCCTGGCTTGCCCAGGTTGGCCAGGCTGTTGTCAGTGTGTGGGCCGCGCGGGTAGAACTGTTCGTGGCGTTCGGCGGCCGCGCCGTTATCGGACATGAACAGGATCAGCGTGTTGTCCAGTTGCCCGCTCTGCTTGAGGTAATCGAGTAACCGCCCCACGTTATGGTCAAGGTTGTCGACCATGGCCGCGTACACTTCCATCTTGCGCGCTTCAATCGCCTTGCCCTGCGCGTCGAGCTGATCCCAGGCGGGTAATTGCGGGTTGGCAGGGAGCGGCTGCGCCGGCTCGAAATCCTGCGGCAGGATGCCCAGCTGCTTTTGCCGCTCGATCCGCGCCAGGCGCACCGGGTCGTAACCCTGGTCATAGCGGCCACGGTATTTCTCCAGGTAGGCGGCGGGTGCCTGCAAGGGCCAATGTGGCGAGGTGAAGGCGGCATAGGCGAAGAATGGTTTGCCATTCTTTTCACCCGCCTTCAGGTAGCTGATCAGCTTGTCGGTGTAGAAGTCGGTGGAATAGAAGTCATCCGGCAGCTCGGCGGGCTTGCCGTCCTCGCGGTAGTGCACCTGCTCGATTTTGGTGGGGTCCACGGCGGCAGGCTTGAAGTGTGATGCGCCGCCTTCGAGCAGCGTGAACGAGTGCTCGAAACCGCGGGCGTCCGGCCCCTGGCCTGGCTCCAGGCCCAGGTGCCATTTGCCGACCATTTGGGTGCTGTAGCCGCCGTCTTTCAGCAGTTGCGCGATAGAGTGGGACTGCTGATTGAGGTACCCCTCATAGCCCGGCTTGCCTTGCTGGAACGGCAACAGCCCCTCAGCCATGCTGCCGAGGCCCGCCAGGTGGTTGTCAGTACCGGACATCAGCATCGAACGGGTAGGTGAACAGGTAGGCGCGGCGTACATGTTGGTGAGCACCAGCCCCTGCTTGGCGAGGGCGTCGAGGTTGGGCGTATGGATCTCACCGCCGAAAGCACCCAGGTCGGAATAGCCCAGGTCATCGGCCAGTATCAGAAGGATATTAGGCCGGGGATCGGGGCGTTCGTTGGCAGTGACAGAGAGTGTGGGGCAGGTCGCGACAAATAAAAGGCTCAGCGCGAAACGCTGCCAGGCGGTGCGGGATTGGGTCATGGAAAACTCCGGAAGAAAAGACTCAACGCAGGCGAGGGCGGCCACGGCACGCTACAGGCGCGCCGCGGTCGTTTCAATCCTCAGCGAACGCCTTGCCCGGCCATGGCGGCGGGCGAAAACTCCGACGCGTTGTACTGGTCGACCACCTTGTATTGCGAAGGCAGGCCGGCGTACACGTTCTGGATAAACCAGGCGCCGGAAGTGAGGTCATAGAAGCCTGAGGACAGCTGTGCCTGGGCGGGGATGTCTGGCATGTCGGCAGGCAGCGACCACAGGGTTTTGGCCAGGTGGCCGTCCGCGTCCCAGCGGTCGGCGAGCAGCGCCTGCCAGGTGTCTTCATCCAGGTAGTAACGGCCCTTGGGCAGTTGGTGACGCTTGCCCGGGGCCAGGTCGGCATCGACTGCCCACACCCGGTGCAGCTCCCAACGCACGTAGTCGGGGTTGAGGTGATGGGCGCCCAGCAGGTCTTCAGGCTTGGCGGCGGTCTGGAACTTGTTGGTGTTGTAAGGGATGTACATCTCCTTCTTGCCCACCAGCTTCCAGTTGAAGCGGTCGATTCGGCCGGCGAACACACTCAGTTCGTCAAAGCTCATCACTCCGGCCGTCGCGGGTGTGGGCGTATCGCAGCAGGCATTGGGCAACTTGCGCACCCGACGCTGGCCAGTCAGGTACACGTGGGCCGCGGACTTTTCAGCATCGATGTTCGTGTGGCCGATGATCTGCTCGCCGGCCCGGATGGGTGGCCCGGCGTTGACCATGCGGAACAGCCAGTACTCGCCCTCGAAGGTTTCCGGACTGCCGTTGGGGAAGTAGTAGGGCATCTGCTGGATGGCATTGCCGTCCGTGGTCATCACGGGCTTGCCGTCGGCGGTGATCAGGTAGTGGCGGAAGTGCATTTCCAGCGCCGTGCCGCGCCAGTTCAGCAAGTGGTTCCAGATGGCTTCGGCGCCGTTCTGCGGGATCGGGAACGGGATGCCACCGTAGGCGCCTTTGGGCACCGGGCCACTTTCACTCTCGGCCATGGTCGCGCGGGTCGCGTTCTTGAAGGTGTTGTCGTATACCCACTGAGGCGCCGCTGCGGTGCGATGAGTGGGGTATACGTCGATGCGGTAGGTGTCCGGGAAGCGCTTGAACATCTCCTTGCTGCCGTCGCTCAGTTTGTCGGCGTATTGGGCCAGGTTTTTGGCGGTGATGCTGAACAGCGGCTTCTCGGCGGCGAAGGGGTCGAGCCGTTTGCCGCCCGGCTTGTAGGCCGGGTCTACATGGGTGTCACCGCCGGTCCAGGCCGGGATGCTCCCGTCGGCGTTGCCGGCGCGCTCCGCACCCATCGGGGTAAGGGTACTGTTGAGCTTGGCGGCGTCTGCGGCGGAGGCGGCCACACCGAGTGGCGCGTGCAGCACCCAGGTGCTCAACATGGCCAGGCTGAGGGTCTTCAGGGTCGTCTGGAGGGTCATGGGCAGCCCTTAGTAGGTCGTTTTAACGGAGAAGGCCAGGTAGTCCCGGTCCTTCAGCGATTGCAGGTAATTGAATTGCGACGTGGCGTTCAGGTTGGTGTCTTCGGGGCCGTAGTAGTGGGTGTAGGTGAGCCCGAACGTCACGCGGTCCATATAGGTGGCGGTGACGCCGATGTTCATGTCGCCGCCGTTGTCGGTGCCGAAGCTGCTCACCACCGAGGATTTACCCAGCGGGAAGTAGCTCGCCCCCATGGGTACGCTCACATCGATGCCAGGGAACAGCTGGCGGTAGGTGGGCGTATAAACAAAGCGCAACCCCAGGCCGTCATCGGTGGCGCCGGGGTCCAGCGCCGAACGGTTTTTGGTCACGCTCAGCAGGTGGTTCCAAGCGACTTCCGCGGCCAGGCTGCTTTCTTCGGCGATGAATGACGGGCCCAGCGAGGCGAGCACGTTGAGGTTGATGTGCGCGGTGCGCCCTACGGCGTACAGCGGATGGTCACTGTTGTCCGCGCCACTGCCGGCGATCACGGTCTGGCCGTTGGAAACCAGCGGCATGTTCCAGCGCAGGGACGCTTCGCCGGCAAAGCTGTACTCATCCACCGTGGTGGCGAAGCTGGCGCCCAGTGCCCGGATGTCTTCGGGGTACACCCAGTAGTAATCACCCACCTGCCCGGTGGTGAAGTTCGGCCCGGTGGCGCTGCTGCGCAGGTACAGCTTGGGGCTTTTGTCGTGGTACTGGATGGCGTACAGGCCGTAGTCCACCGATTCTCCGGCAAAGCGCAACTGCAAGCCGCCCTGGCCGGTATCGCGGGCATCCTTGTCCTTGCCATGGAAGAACGCCGCCGGGCTGTCGGCGCTTCCACCCAGCGCGGTGGGGAAGGGCGCGCCCACGATAAGCCGCTCGTTGCCTTCACCAATGGTGTCACTGCTGGAGAAATAACTGCCCGCACCCGGCAAGCGGTTTTCTTCCCATTCCAGTTGGTAGAACGCTCCCAGCGAGATGTCATCGGTGAGCTGGAAGGTGCCAGACAGCTGATTGACCGGCCGGGTGATTTCCTTGAACTGGGTATTGGGCACCGACTGCGCCTTCACGATATCGACCGGGGCCATGCCGCCGGCAATGCCGTTGGCGCCGAAAAACAGGCTTTCGCCCCAGATCAATCCGTGGCGGCCGGCACGTACCGACACCGCCTTGTCGCTCAGTTGGCCGTTCCAATATACAAACGCATCCAGTACCTCGGCATCACCGCCGTGCAGGTGGCGAGTATCGTCTGTGAACTCGTCATAGCCCACTGAGCGGGCGTTGGCACGGCTTGCATCGTTGTTGTCGTTGTCGCCCTGGTACACCGTGTCGTACCAACCCGCCGCGCTCACACGCGCACCTACCTGGCGGTATGCCAGGTCCAGCTCCGAGAGAATATCCAGGCGGTTGGAGATCAGCCCCTTGCCGAAGGCGCGGTCGCCATCGTCCTGGTTCAAGGCGGTCTGCCCCGAGGTCAGCTTGTTGCTTGGGCTTTTGGTTCTCCAGGCGTTGCTGTATTTGAAGGTGTTGTCCCAGCGAAGCTTGATGTCGGATTCGCCCGTGTCGATTTCCATCGCTTGAGTAAGGGGGGCTGACAGCAACACCGCCGCCACTAAAGCCATTTTGGGTGAGCCGTGCCGCATCCGCAGGGCGCGCCTTGGCCGGTTGATCGAGCAACCTGTCATAGGGTGAACCTCTTGTTGTTGTGAATTATTGCGAGGTGCCAGGGCGCCGCGGCGAAAGCTCGCGGGTGTCGGCCTGGGGGAGATAGCGGTCGGGCAGTAGGGGTGCGGGGGCGTTCGAAAAGCTCATTCCAATCCCTCGGGTTCTTGTTTTTATGGCAATGCATGCGGGGCATTTTTGTGAGCGAAGCCTGCCACCGGGTTACGGATTTTTACTAATCGCGTGCCCGGATAAGACGTATGGCCAAATTCGATACCCAAGTGGGCGTAGGAATAGCGATGGCTACGACGGGCTCTGTCGGCGATTTCTATGGATCCACAGTGAGCCATGCGGTGTTATTAGCCTTGACTTCACTTAGTGATATCGCTTTCTATGGATCCATACAACTACAAGAACCCGGAGGCCCTCATGTATCCAAAGAACACCTGGTATGTTGCCTGTACCCCTGACGAACTCGCCGAAAAGCCCCTCGGCCGGCAGATTTGCGGGGAAAAGATCGTGTTCTACCGGGGCGCGGAAGGCCAGGTTGCGGCCGTGGAAAACTTCTGCCCCCACCGCGGCGCGCCCCTGTCACTGGGCTATGTGAAAGACGGAAAGCTGGTATGCGGGTATCACGGCCTGGTGATGGGCTGCGACGGCAAGACCGTGGAAATGCCCGGCCAGCGCGTCCGTGGCTTTCCCTGCAACAAAGCCTACGCAGTGGTGGAGCGGCACGGGTTTGTGTGGGTATGGCCGGGTGACCAGAACAAGGCCGATCCTCAGCTCATCCCCCACTTGGAATGGGCTGAAAGTGACGATTGGGCCTACGGCGGCGGGCTGTTCCACATTGGGTGTGATTACCGGTTGATGATCGACAACCTGATGGACCTTACCCATGAAACCTACGTGCATGCCTCCAGCATCGGGCAAAAGGAAATTGATGAAGCGGCCCCGGTGACCACGGTGCAGGGCGACGAGGTAGTGACTGCCCGGCACATGGAAAACATCATGCCCCCGCCGTTCTGGCGCATGGCGCTGCGCGGCAACAACCTGGCCGATGACGTGTCGGTCGACCGCTGGCAGATCTGCCGGTTCAGCCCGCCCAGCCACGTGCTGATCGAAGTGGGCGTCGCCCATGCGGGCAAGGGGGGCTACCACGCGCAACCTGAGCACAAGGCATCGAGCATCGTGGTGGATTTCATCACCCCGGAAACCGAGACCTCCATCTGGTATTTCTGGGGCATGGCGCGCAACTTCAACCCGGGTGACGAGGTGCTGACGGCGAGCATCCGCGAAGGGCAGCGCACGATCTTCAGCGAAGACCTGGAGATGCTTGAACAGCAACAGCAAAACCTTCTCGCGCACCCCGATCGCAACCTGCTGAAGCTCAACATCGACGCGGGCGGTGTACAAGCGCGGCGGGTGCTGGACCGCATGATTGCCCGGGAGCGCTCACCGGAAACCGTGCTTGAGGGTGCCCAACAATGAGCGGGCCAGCCATGCTAGACGTCGTGGTCACTGCGCGCAGCCATGAAGCGCTGGATATCTACAGCTATGTACTGACCGCAGCCGATGGCGGCAGCCTGCCTGCTTTTACCGCCGGGGCACACGTTGACGTGCACTTGCCGGGTGGCCTGATCCGCCAGTATTCGCTGTGCAACGCCCCCGGTGAACGCGACCGATATCAGATTGGTGTGCTAAAGGACGCCGCTTCCCGTGGCGGCTCGCAGTGCATGCACGAGCGTATCAACGTGGGCGACCGCCTGCAGATCAGCGAGCCACGCAATCACTTTCCGTTAGCGCTCGAAGCGCGTCGCAGCCTGTTGTTTGCGGGCGGGATCGGTATCACGCCGCTACTGTGCATGGCTGAGCAACTGGCCGCAAACGGTGAGGATTTCGAGCTCCACTACTGCGCCCGTTCGGAACGGCACGCGGCCTTCCTGGAGCGGCTCGGCGGGCCGGTGTTTCAGGGTAGGGTAGTGGTGCATTTCGACGAAATGGCCCATACCCACCTGAATGCCGCCCGTGTGCTTGCTGCCCCCCACCCCGACACGCACCTGTACGTGTGTGGCCCCGGCGGCTTCATGCAGCACATTCTGGATACCGCCGCAGCCCAGGACTGGGCGCCCGGGCAGCTGCATCGCGAGTACTTCGCCGCCGCGCCCGTAGGCCCTCAGGCTGCCGGGCACTTTTCGGTAAAGCTGGCCAGCAGTGGCCAGGTGTTCGACGTTGGGCCGGACGAAACTGTGGTTCAAGTGCTGGAGCGCCACGGTGTGGACATCGCGATTTCGTGTGAACAGGGTGTATGCGGCACCTGCCTCACGCGCGTGCTGGAAGGGGAAGTGGACCACCGCGACCTGTTTCTCACAGAGGAAGAACAGGCCGCGAACGATCAGTTCACGCCATGCTGTTCGAGGGCCAAGTCACCCCTGTTGGTGCTCGACCTCTGACAGCCTGCGAGGGGGCTCATTTGCCACGCGATATCACGGTGAAGTCCGGGCTGCCCTCGGCCTCGCCGAACACCTTGGCGTAACGCAGGGTGGCATTGGCGTGCTCGCGCATGATGGCCTCGGCGCGAGCACCCTGACGATTACTCAGGGCGTCGTACACGGCGTGATGCTGCATGTGGGCAAAATTGAAGCGGCGGTATTCGCGCACCATGGCATGGCGATCGATCGCCAGCGCCGAGACCGAGGCGAAGGGACGGTGATCATTGCGGGCAAGCGCTTCGGCAATCGCCGCATTGCCACTGCTGGCGACGATCACCTGATGAAAGCGCATGTTGAGGTCGTGGTACACCTCAAGGTCCTGTTCGGTGACATACCCCTTGGCAAACAGGGCATCCCCTTGTTCCAGGCATTCGAGCAACGCCGCGTGTGCCTGCTCGGACAGCCCGCGTTCGGCACTCTGCCGCGCGGCCAGGCCCTCCAGTACCCCGCGTACCTCGACAGCGTTGGCGATATCGTCCGCGCTCAGCGCCCGCACTTGAAAGCCGCGGCCACCGTGGCGTACCAACAGCCCCTCCTGCTCCAGGGTGCGAAATGCAATACGCACCGGCATCCGCGATACGCCGAAGCGCTCGGCGGTAGGAATTTCCATCAGCCGCTCGCCGGCGCCCAGCTCGCCAGAAGCAATCATCTTGCGCAGTGCGACCAGCACCAATTGGCCCGGCTTGGTCATTGAATGCGATTCCCTGTCAATGGCCGGCTATGGTACAGCACCGGCATTGCCGCGAGAAACAACGCCTGCCGGGTTCACCTCAGGCTGGCGAGGCACCCTCATAAGCGTCCTGCAGCAGCTGACGTATCCCGGCCGCTTCGATAGGGCGGGGGTTCCAGTAAGGGTTGGACAGGGCAATGTCGGTGGCGCGGTCCAGGTCGGCCTCGGTCAGCCCCAACGCTTTCAAACTGGTAGGTGCGCCCAAGGAACTGGACAGCTTGAATAGCGCAGCGGCTGGGCTGCAGTCGTGATCATCCAAGGCCCGGTTGATGCGCGACAGCGCCGGCGCCGCGCCCTGGTTGTAGGCAATGGCATGGGGCAGCACGATGGTGTGGGTCTGGGCGTGGGGGAGGTTGAAGCTGCCGCCCAGCGTGTGGCACAACTTGTGGTGCAAGGCCATGCCCACATTGCCTAACACCGTGCCGCACAGCCACGCACCGTAGAGGCAGTCGCCGCGTGCGTCGAGGTCCTCAGGCGCCTGATAGATACGCTTCATGCCCTGGGCCAACGCGCGAATGCCTTCTTCGGCCATCAACGACATCACCGGGTTGCCATCTTGCGCATACAGGCCTTCCGCCGCGTGGGCGATGGCGTTCATCCCGCTGGTGATGGACATCTCAAGCGGCAGGCTGACTGTCAGCGAAGGGTCATAGATGACTGTTCGGGGCAGTACCCGCGGGTCCTTCCCGGTGCGTTTGAGGCCGTTTTCGGTCAAGCCGTAGACCGGGGTCATTTCCGAGCCCGCGTAGGTGGTGGGAATTGCCAGGATGGGCAAGCCCGAATCCATGGCAATGGCCTTGCCAAGGCCTGTGGTAGAACCGCCACCGATGGCGACGGCGCAGTCCGCGCCCAGTTCACGCGCCACCTCGCGGGCCTTGCGCGCCGTCTCGATCGGCACATGCATCACCGCCTTGTCGAAGATAGCCGCAGCACGGTCCCCCAGCAATGCGGCCACTTGCTCGGCCTGGGCGCGCTGTTCGGGGGTACAAAGCACCAGGGCGCGGCGGGCACCGAGGCGGTCTATTTCGGCCTCGAGCTGGGCGAGCGAGCCTTTGCCGAAAATCACCCGTGAAGGTTGGCCGTTATAAACGAAGTCCGGTGTAGCCATGGAAGTACTCTCCTGTACCTGGGATAGGGGCGCCTGAACCCGAGAACTGCACGGGGTGGTCAGGCAGGTGCTAGGACAAAATCGAATTCGAGCGTATGGAAGGGCGCCTGGCTGACCACGCCATTGGGCTGTGGCCCGGGCGGATGCTGTTTCCATTCGGCAATCAACCCAGCGCGCACGCCAAACAGGGCATCACAGGCCAGATAAGGGTCGCCTTCCTGGAATACGGACGTGGTGAGCGGTCGATAGCCTGCCGCGTCGATGTCAAAGGTCATGTGCGCCGGCCGCCACGCTGGGCGATCAAGGGCTTCGAGCAAATCCTTGACTGGCCCTTGGGCTTGCACTCGCTGCGGCTGTGGCATCGCACATGCGAACCGGAAGTTGCCGCCACCATCGGCTTGCAACAAGGCTGCTGGCGCCGATGGGTTACCCGACGTCGTAAGGCGCAGCCTGGCGTGGGGTATCGGCTTGCCCAAGGGATCGCGCACAGTGCCGTGCACCCAGCTACGAGGGCCGGGTAGGCTGGCGCTGATGTCCGCATCAAGGTCATGAAGCGCGGCTGCGGGGGCAGGCCGCTGTTCCAGTGCGGCGGGCTCCGTGCAGCCGCCCGGCTTGGCCGAGTGTTGAGCCAGCACCAAAGTGGACAAGCCCAGCACATGGGACAGCAGCGCCAGCTCGCAGTGGCTGGCCGAACCCGCCTGGCCGGCCTGTTCAAGAAACGCAACGCCTTGCCGCCATTCGTGCTCGCTCAGCCGAATATCCCGTGCAAAGGCATGGAGGTGCTGCACAAGGCTGGTCATCACCTCGTTCAGGCGCGGGTTCGGCGCATTGCGATGTGTGGCCAGTACCGCCTGTGTGATCGTGGTTTCGTCCAGGTTGCGCATGGTGACTGCTCTTCTAGCCTGATGCGCTGAACGTTATAGTTCCACGAGCCGTTAAAAAAGGCCGGTTATGGAATTGTTTATTTCACTGATGAAAAAATAAGAAGGAGCGCCGATGGACCGTCTCACTGAGCTGGAACTGTTCGTACTCACGGCCGAAGTAGGCACCCTGAGCAAGGCGGCGGAGATTCTGGGGCTGTCCAATGCCGCCGCCAGCCGGCACCTGGTGGCGCTGGAGCAGCGGTTGAACGTGCGGCTGATCGACCGCAATACGCGACGGCTGGCGCTTACTCACTCAGGGCACCAATTTTATACAAGCTGCAAAAGCCTGCTAGGCGAGCTCAAGGAGGCCGAAGCGTCGTTGACCGAGTCCTTGGTGCAGCCGGTGGGCACCTTGACCATCACGTCTTCCATTTCTTTCTGCATGCTGCATATCGCGCCGCTGATCCCGGCCTTCCGCAAGCTGTACCCGCACATCAATGTGAAGGTACTGGGTGAGAACCGCTATTTCGACATCATCGACAGCGAGATCGACCTCGCCATCAGAACCCGCGAGTACGAGCCGGATTCCAACATCACTATCCGCCGGCTGGCTGAAACACGCCGCGTGCTGGCGGCGGCCCCCGGTTATCTTCAACGCAAGGGCATACCGCAAACGGTGGAGGACCTGGCCAACCACGACTTGCTGATCTACAGCCATGCCAACCAGCCGCGGGTGATGCGGTTCACCCGGGGCAGCGAGGAAGTGGCTTACAAGGTGGACCCTATCCTGGAAACCAACGACGGGCAGATCGTGCGGGCGGCGGCGCTGGCGGGTGGGGGCATTCTGGTGCAGCCTAAATACATCATCAATGCCGACCTCGTGGCCGGGCGCCTCATACCCGTGCTGGACGACTGGGACCTGCCGCGGCTGATCATCAATATGGCCTTTCAAAGCCGCCGCTACATGCCCACCAAGCTGCGAGTATTCATCGACTTTCTGCTGGCTGACTTCAACACGCACCAGTATGAGCGCCACTGGACCCGTTGAGCGGTTCAGATCATTCCCCGACTACGCGCGGTTCACACCCCTCGCGCGCCTCAAGCGATCCGGACCTCTAAGTCACTACTGGGCTATCAGTTTTCCACCAGGCGGAAAACACATTTGCCGCATGCGCGTTTGTTTTCCGTTTCATTGGCAGTAATCTCGACCTCACTGAGCGTACACACAATTTCAATAAAGGTTGACCTCATGTCCGACTACCCAGCAGTACGTAGCGCGTCGTCGAAGATCCTCTGGCGTATCGCGGCCATTACCACCATGGGCTCGTTGGGGTTCGGCTACGACACCGGCGTTATTTCCGGTGCGCTGCCCTTTATGTCGCTCGACGCCGCCCAGGGCGGCCTTGGGTTGACCCCGGTATCTGAAGGGCTTGTAGCATCGGCGCTGATTTTTGGCGGGGCGCTGGGCGCGTTGTTCGCGGGACAGCTGTCCGACCGTTATGGCCGCCTGGGTGTGCTCAAGGGCCTGGCCTTGTTGTTTGCCATCGGCGCACTAGGCACTGCCTGCTCCCCCGATTTGACCACCATGATCATCACCCGCTTCATCCTCGGCATCGCGGTGGGCGGCGCGTCGTCAGCGGTGCCGGTGCTGATCGCGGAGCTGGCAGCACCCCGGCATCGTGGCCGCCTGGTGTGCCAGAGTGAATTGATGATTGTCTCCGGGCAATGCCTGGCCTATGTGGCCAGCGCCGGCCTGGCCCACCTGTTCGACAGCCCGATCATCTGGCGGTACATGCTCGCCATCGCTTTGGTGCCGGCGGCGCTGCTCTATATCGGCATGCACTTTGTGCCCGCGTCGCCCCGCTGGCTGGTCAGCAAGGGGCGCATCGCCGAGGCCAAAGCCACGCTTTCGGGCATCCGCGACACCCAGCGCGAAGCCGACCTGGAAATGAAGGAAATTGTTACCCAGCACAAGCTGGAACGGCGCCACGGCAGTGCCTGGAGCGCCCTCAAGGCACCGTGGATGCTCAAGTTGCTGGCCATCGGGATCGGGCTGGGCTTTGTTATCCAGTTCACCGGCGTTAACGCCTTTATGTACTACACGCCGATGATCCTCAAGGAAACCGGCATGGGCACCCACGCCGCGCTGGTCGCCACCATTGGCAACGGGGTGGTCTCGGTAGTGGCTACGCTGATTGGCATGTGGGTGATCAACCGCATGGGGCGCCGCAGCATGCTGTTGCTGGGGCTGACGGTAGTGGTACTGGCGCAAATCTTCCTCGGCGTGGTGGTCAACTTCCTGCCGCACTCGCTGATGCAGAGTTATCTGGCGCTGTCCGGCGTGCTGGTCTTCCTGTTCTTCATGCAGATGTGCATCGGCCCGGTGTACTGGCTGCTGATGTCGGAAATATTCCCCACCCATGCCCGTGGTTTGATGAACGGCATTGCGGTAGGCATTTTCTGGGTGTTCAACGCGATCGTAGCCTTCGTGTTCCCGATCCTGCTCAGCCAGTTCGGTGGCATGACGTTCTTCCTCTTCGCGGTCATCAACATTGGCTCCATTGTGTTCTGCAGCCTCTGGCTGCCCGAGACCAAAGGCCTGAGCCTGGAAGAAATCGAGACACTGATGGAGCAGCGCCTCAGCGGCGGAAAACGTATCCCCGACGCGGCCCGGGCCTGCTGAACCTACATGGCAAATGCCGGCCATTGAGCCTTCGGGCAAGCCGGCTTTCACGAATACGTGCAAAAGGTGAACACCATGAATGCGCAACTGGATGCTGAATCGCCCATTGGCGGCATGTTCGAAGAGGAGCGCTCGGCTGACATTGTGAACGCTCGTATCAGCAAGGGCGCCGACGCCCGGTTGAGCGAAGTGATGGCAGTGCTCACGCGGCACCTGCATGCCGCGATCAAAGAGATCGAGCCCACCCATGAGGAGTGGTTCAAGGCCATCGAGTTCCTGACCCGCACCGGGCAGATGTGCACCGACTGGCGCCAGGAGTACATCCTGCTGTCCGACGTGCTGGGCGCGACCATGCTGGTGGATGCGATCAATCACCGACGGCCCACCGGCGCCACGCCCAACACCATCCTGGGCCCGTTCTATGTGGCTGACGCCCCGCGCTACGAAAACGGCGCCAACATCTGCCTGGACGGCAAGGGCGAACCTACGCTGGTCAGCGGCCGGGTGCTGGACACCGAAGGCCACCCTATTGCCGGGGCCACCCTGGACGTTTGGCAAACCAACGACGACGGCTTTTACGATGTGCAGCAAAAGGGCGTACAGCCGGACTACAACCTGCGCGGCCTGTTCACCAGCGATGAAAACGGGTTCTACGCCTTTCGCACGGTCAAGCCGCGGCACTACCCGATCCCTGCGGATGGCCCGGTGGGTAAGCTGTTAAGGGACCTGGGGCGGCACCCCAACCGCGCGGCGCACCTGCACTTTATCGTGACCGCGCCCGGCTACGACCAGGTGATCACCCACATCTTCACGCCCGATTGCCCGTATCTGCATGAGGACACGGTGTTCGGCGTTAAAAAGGAGCTGGTGGCGCGGTTTACCACCGAGACCGACCCCGGCGTCGCTCAACGATACGATTTGCAAACGCCTTTCCTGGCCGTGAACTGGGATTTTGTCCTCACCCCGGCCTGACCTCCCAACGATTGCTCATCAACTTTGACCCAAGTGACCACCATGCCCAATAACAATGTAGAACTGCTGGCTGCTTATTGGACCCTCGCGGGCGACACCTACCCGGGCGCACCGAGCGAAATTGCCACGCATTCCCTCCAGGCGAGGGCCGAAGCCGCAGCCAAGGCCGGCTGGCGTGGCATGGGGCTGCTGCATGCAGACCTGTTGCATAACCTGGAAAAGTTGGGCCTGTCCACCATGCGCAACATCTTCAAGGACAATGGCATCAAGTTCCTTGAAGTCGAGTTTCTCACCGACTGGCACCTGCAGGGCGCGCCGCGGGCGGCCTCTGACAAAATGCGCGATGAACTGCTGGAACTCGCCGGCGAGCTGGGCGCGCACAACATGAAAGTGGCCGGTGGCCTGTTCGAGGAAGGCCCGCCTGATGTTTCGCTGATGCGAGACAGCTTCGCCATCCTGTGTGACCGCGCGCAGCCCTTCGGCGTGAACGTGGTGATCGAGTTCCTGCCGTTCTCCAGCGTTAACACGATCGACCGCGCCATTGCCGTGACAGAAGGCGTGCGCCCCAACGGTGGCCTGCTGGTCGATACCTGGCACGTGGCTCGCGGCGGCATGCAATTCGATGAAATTGCCAAGTTGCCGCTCGAATTGGTGAAGTCCATCGAGCTCGATGACGCCAACCACAAGATCGTCGAATCCCTGTTCAACGATTCCACTCACCATCGCAAGTTCTGCGGCGACGGCGAGCTGGACGTTCCGGCGTTCATTCAACAGGTGGTGAACCTGGGCTACCGCGGGCCATGGGGTGTGGAATTGATCAGCGCCGAATGCCGCAAGCTGCCATTGGACGTGGCGGCCAAGCGAGCCTTCGATACCACCATCGCCCAGTTCGAGAACATCCGTTTTCCGGCCTAGAAACAAGCCGCAGGCGTCCTCTTACAACAATCAATAAGCAGATCTGGAGAAGTACCATGGTAGGTATCGCGGTTTTGGGCGCTGGGCGCATCGGCAAGATCCACGCCGCTAACGTGGCCGCCAGCAAGCTGGCGACACTGGTGGCGGTGGCAGACCCCTTCGCGGACGCGGCCGCCAGCCTGGCGGATGAGCTTGGCACGCAAGCCATGACCGATTGCGAAGCCGCCATCGACCGCCCCGACGTAGACGCCATCGTGATCGGCACCCCGACGCACACCCATATCAACCTGATGCTGCGCGCGGTGCGCCAGGGCAAGGCGGTGCTGTGCGAGAAGCCGATCGACCTGGACATGGCCAAGAGCCTGGCGGCGGTGGAGGAAGTGGAGCGGCTCAATGGCCGGGTGATGCTGGCCTTCAACCGCCGCTTCGAGACCACCTTCGCGCAGATGCGCGCCGCCATTGACGCCGGTGACATCGGCGACGTGCGCCAGGTCATCATCAGCAGCCGTGACCCCGGCCTGGCACCCGAGGACTACATCAAGCATTCCGGTGGGATCTTCCGCGACATGACCATCCACGACCTGGACATCGGTCGCTGGTTGCTGGGCGAGGAGCCGGTGGAATTGAGCGCGATCGGCAGCCGCCTGGTGAACTCGCCACTGATGGAAAAATACGACGACTACGACACCGCGATGGTGCACATGCAGACGGCCTCCGGCAAACAGTGCCACATCAACAACTGCCGCCAGGCCGTGTACGGGTACGACCAGCGCATCGAAGTGTTCGGCTCCAAAGGCATGTTGCAAATGGACAACCTGCGGCCCACCACCATCCGCCGCTGGAGCCAGGACGTAACGGATGCGCGCGAGCCGCTGCTGAACTTCTTCCTCGAGCGTTACCAGCAGGCCTACAAGGCAGAGCTGGAGGCTTACATCGACGCCTTGGCGTACAACAAACCAATGCCGACCACCGTGCAGGATGGCTTGCAGGCCTTGCGCCTGGCCGACGCCGCGGTGGAATCGGTTGCCACCGGCCGTGCAGTGCGCCTGTAAGCGGTTCGCGCTCAATTCTGGACAGCATCATCAGGAGAACCTCATGTCCTATCAACTTCAGAGCGGTACGACCATCGGCGTGGCCTGCCTGGGCATCACTCACCCACATACCTCGGGCCGGGTGAAAGCATTCCAGCGTATGGCCGATGTGCAGTTCCTCGGTGCCTTCGACGACAGCCCCTTGCTTGAACCGTTCTGTGACGCGTTGGGCCTGCAGGCGCGCAGCAAGGAGGAAATCCTCGCCGACCCCAACGTGCACGTGGTGCTGGTGCATCCCAAAAGCTATCTGATGGCCGACTGGGCTATCGAGGCCCTGAACGCCGGCAAGGCGGTGCTGTGTGAAAAACCGGCAGGCCGCGGTAGCCAGGACACCAGCAGAATCGTCGAGGCAGTGGAGCGCACCAATGGGCTGTTCCAGGTGGGCTACTGCTGGCGCTACGCGCCGTCGGTTGAAAAGATGCAGCAAGTGCTCGAAAGCGGTGAGATCGGCAAAGTGCTGCAAGTGCGCGCCCATGCCGGCTGCTCCCATGACGAGGCAGATACCAACCACATGAAGCAGCCCGGGGACCGCGGCGGCGCCTTTTATGTGATCGGCTGCCACACCATCGACCGGATCCTGCTGCACTTCGGCAAGCCTCGCTCGGTTAACGCCCGCATCACCAAGTTTGCCGGGCAAATGAGCGAATCCGCCCGGGAAGACGCGGTAGGCGCGGTGCTCAACTATGACGACAAGCTGATCACCATCGACTTCATGTCATGGGACCCGATGCCCTGGACCGAAAGCTGGGACATCACCGCCTATGGCACCCATGGGGTGATGCATTCCACCCCCATGCCAGCGTCGTACAAGCTGTACCACGACGGCAAGAACGGCCATCAGCAGGGCTGGACGCACTGGAACGAGAACAGCTTCCCGGAAATCTGGGCGGTGCGCAAAACCGTGTACTCGCCGGAAATCGCCGAGATCGGCAACCCGGTGTACTTCGATCGTGAGGCCGCTGCGTTCGTGAAGTCGTTGCGCACAGGCAGCCCCTCCACCGTGCCGGCCACGCAGGCACACAACATCAACGTGATCCTCGAAGCGCTGTTCGAGTCCGCTGATGCCAACGGCCAGGAAGTTTCACTGGCCTGGTAACCCGATAGCCGTCCGAGTACGCAACGTCTGCTTCACCGGCCTCGATTTCGAGGCCGGTCGGGCGCTTGCACCCTCGAGAGTTCACAACAACAACAAAAGCTGAGGGCATCATGCACAAGATCATCAAACTGGTTGCAACTGTGGCGCTGGGGCTGGCCGTTGCGGCGTGCTCCAAGCAAGACGCCAATACCAAGGGCACGGTAGGTATCGCCCTGCCGTCCAAGACCGAAGCGCGCTGGGTATCGGACGGCAGCAGCATCGTCGATTCGCTGAAAAAACTGGGCTACGACACCGACCTGCAATACGCCCAGTACGAAGCGCCCACGCAGCTCTCGCAGATCGAGAACATGATGGTCAAGGGCGTGAAAGCGTTGATCGTGGCGCCCATCGACGGCACCACCATGGCCGATGTGCTCAAGCAGGCAAAGGAGAAAGGCATCAAGGTCATTTCCTACGACCGCCTTATCCGCAATTCCAAGGACTTCGACTACTACGTTACCTTCGATAACTTCCGCACCGGGGTACTGCAGGGCCAGTCCATCGTCGATGCGCTGGCGCTCAAGCAAGGCAAGGGCCCGTTCAACCTGGAGATCTTTGCCGGCTCCACCGACGATAACAACGCGCACGTGGTGTACGCCGGGGTGATGTCCCAGCTCAAGCCCTACATCGACAGCGGCAAGCTGGTGGTGCGAAGCGGCCAGGTAGACATCGACAAGACCGCCACCCCGAACTGGGACGGCGCCCTGGCCCAGGCGCGTATGGACAACCTGTTGAGCGCCTTCTACGGCACCGCCCACCTGGATGCGGTACTGGCCATGAACGACCAGATCGCCAACGGGGTGGTGTCCTCGCTGCGCGGGGTAGGGTATGGCAGCGGCAAGAGCGCGATGCCCATCGTGACGGGCCAGGATGCCGAAATCTCCAGCGTGAAGTCGATCATCGCCGGTAACCAGTCCTCCACGGTGTTCAAGGACACCCGTGCCCTGGCCGGCGCCGCGGCGCAGATGACCGACGCGGCCTTGACCGGCCAGACCGTGAGCGTCAACGACACCAAGTCCTACGACAACGGCTCGATGGTGGTGCCTACCCAGTTGCTTACGCCCCAGCTGGTGGATCGCAGCAACTGGCAGAAAATCCTTGTGGACGACACCAAGTTCTACACCGCCGAGCAGCTGCGCTAGGCACCGCGCACGTCAACGCCATCGGCTTGCCCCCTGGGCAGGAGAGAGCACATGAGCAAAACCATTCTCGACATGCGGGACATCCAGAAAAGCTTCGGGCCGGTCAAGGCGCTGACCCGGGTCAGCCTCTCGGTGGGCGAAGGCGAAATCCACGCCATCTGCGGCGAAAACGGCGCGGGCAAATCCACGCTGATGAAAATACTCAGCGGCGTGTACCCCCATGGCAGCTTCGAGGGGCAGATCATTTTCGACGGCCAGCCCAGGAGCTTTCACAACCTGCGCGACAGCGAGGCCCTGGGCATCTGCATCATTCACCAGGAACTGGCTCTGGTACCGATGCTGTCGATCACCGAGAACCTGTTCCTGGGCAACGAAATTGCCAGCCGAGGCGTGATCGACTGGGACAAGGCGCACCGGCTCGCCCGGGGGCTGCTCGATCGCGTAGGCCTGGACGTACGGCCGCAGACGCTCGTTGCCAACCTGGGCATCGGCCAGCAACAGATGGTGGAGATCGCCAAGGCCCTGGCCAAGGACGTGCGCTTGCTGATCCTCGACGAGCCCACCGCCAGCCTCAATGAAAAGGACAGCGACACCTTGCTCAAGCTCATGCTGGAGCTCAAGGGGCGAGGGATCACGTCAATCATCATTTCCCACAAGCTCAACGAGATCGGCCGGGTGGCGGACGAAATCACGGTGATTCGCGACGGCAGCACCGTGGATGTCATCGACTGCCGAAGCGCGCCCATCGACGACGCCCGGGTTATCCGCTCGATGGTCGGCCGGGAGCTGTCCGACCGTTACCCCAGGCGAGAACCCAGCATCGGCGAGGTGCTGTTCGAGGTCGAGGGCTGGTCGGTGGGTGACCCCGAGCATGCTGGGCGGGACCGGATTCGCGACATCACCTTCAATGTGCGCCGCGGCGAAGTGGTCGGTATTGCCGGGCTGATGGGTGCCGGCCGCACAGAACTGGCCATGAGCGTATTCGGCCGCTCCTACGGTACCCGTATCCGCGGCAAAGCCCGCCTGGAAGGCCGCGAGGTAGACGTAAGCACCGTGCGCAAGGCCATCGACCTGGGGCTGGCCTACGCCACCGAGGACCGCAAGGGCGCGGGGCTGGTGCTGGGCGACAGCATCACCCGCAACACCACCCTGGCCAACCTGGCAGCGGTGTCCCGGCGCTGGGTAATGGACGGGGCGGCTGAAACCGACGTTGCCGAGGACTACCGCACGCGTTTGCACATCCGCTGCCCAGGGGTGGATCAGCCCGTGGAAAAGCTATCGGGTGGCAACCAGCAAAAAGTGGTACTGGGCAAATGGCTGTTCTCCAACCCCAAGGTGCTGATCCTCGATGAACCCACGCGGGGCATTGATGTGGGCGCCAAGTACGAGATCTATGGCGTGGTCAATCAGGTGGTGAGCGAGGGCAGAGGGGTGGTGATGATTTCCTCTGAAATGCCGGAACTGCTGGGTACCTGCGACCGCATTTATGTGATGAACGAAGGGCGCTTCGTGGGCGAGTTCCCGATAGCCGAAGCCTCTCAGGAAAAGATCATGCAAGCGATCATGAATAACGAGGTGACCCCATGAGCGAAGCCACGCTGCCGCTTTCCACCAAACCCACGGCGCTTACCTCGTTCAAGCGTGGCGCGCGTGAATATGGCCTGCTGGCCTCGCTGATCGTGATCATGGTGTTCTTCCAGGTGGCCACCGGCGGGGCCTTGATGCAGCCGCTGAACCTGACCAACCTGCTGCTGCAAAACAGCTACATCGTGGTGATGGCGCTGGGCATGCTGATGGTGATCGTGTGTGGGCACATCGACCTGTCGGTGGGCTCGGTGGTCGGGGTGATCGGCGCCCTGGCTGCAGTGCTGATGGTGCAGTACCGGATGGATTTCTTCAGTGTGTCGCTGATCTGCCTGCTGGCAGGCGGGTTGATCGGTGCCGCACAGGGCTATTGGGTGGCGGTGTGGCGGATGCCTTCGTTCATCGTCACGCTGGCCGGCATGCTGATCTTCCGCGGCGCCACTATCGCCATTTCCCAGGGGCAGTCCATCGGGCCGTTCCCACCGGCCTTCACGGCCCTCAGTTCCGGCTTCATACCGGAGCTGTTCGCGTACGCCGACCTGCGGATCACGTCTCTGCTGCTGGGCGCGGCCGTGGCGGCGATGTTCTGGGCCGTGGAATACCGCAGCCGCCGGAAAGCCGCCAAAAGCGGCGCGTCAGTGGGGCCCATGGCCTTGTTCGCGCTGAAGAACGGCGTGATCGCCGCGCTGATCGTCTACTTCTGTTACCTGCTGTCGACCTACCGCGGCATACCCACCGTGATGGTCATCATGAGTGTGCTGGTGGCTATCTACACCTTCGTGATGAACCGCACTGTGATCGGCCGCTGGGTCTACGCCGTGGGGGGCAACCTCAAGGCCGCCAAACTGTCCGGCATCAACACCTCACGCGTGACCTTCTTCGCCTTCGTCAACATGGGTGTGCTGGCGGCGGTGGCCGGGCTGATTTTCGTGGCCCGCCTCAACAGCGCCACGCCGCGGGGCGGTACCGGCTTCGAGCTGGACGTGATCGCTGCCGTGTTCATCGGCGGCGCCTCGGCATCGGGCGGTGTGGGCAAAGTAGTGGGTGTGGTCATCGGGGCGTTCATCATGGGCGTGCTGAACAACGGCATGTCGATCATGGGGATCGGGATCGACTATCAGCAGATGATCAAGGGCGCCGTGTTGCTCGCAGCGGTGTTCGTGGATGTGTACCAAAAGAGCAAGGCCTGACGGTCGCGGCAGTTTATTTTCAGAGAGACAGCGATGATCAAGCACATAGTGATGTGGAACCTTGCAGGCACCACCCCGGAAGAAACCCGCAAAGCCTGTTTCTACCTCAAGGAGCTGTTCGAGGGGCTGGCCGGGCGCATACCTGGCCTGCTCAAGGTAGAAGTAGGCGTTGATTTCAGCCGAATCGACTACGCCTGTGACGTAGTGCTTTATACGGAATTCGATTCCGCGCAATCGCTCGCCGGTTATGCCGAGCACCCGGAACACCTTCGCGTGCGCAAGGCGCTTGGCAACTCGCGCATTGCCCGCCACCAGGTCGATTACATCGTTGAATAAGGGATGGGCGGCCTCCCGCGGCTCAATCAATGGCAGAATCCCCTGACTGAAACGTTTCGGAGACTGCCATGCTTCGTTCATTCGAACGCCGCCTCGACCCTTTCCCGCCTGATGAAATACCGCCACCGCCCGACGGCCTGGCCCGTTTTCTCTGGGCCTGCACCCGTGGCGCGCGGGGGTATATCCTTGCCATGGCGGTGTTCAGCGCCGGTGTGTCGATCTACGAAGCCTGGCTGTTTTCCTTCCTTGGCCAGGTGGTGGACCAGCTCTCTGCCTGGCAGGGGGGTGGCGCGGCGGCCATCGAAGAAAAACGTGTGTTGTGGAGCATCGCGATTGTGTTGCTGACCAGCATCGGGCTGGTGGCGCTGCGCACGATGGTTCAACACCAGGTGTTGGCGATCAACCTGCCGCTGCGGCTGCGCTGGGATTTCCATCGGCTGATGCTCAGGCAAAGCCTGTCGTTCTTTTCAGACGAATTCTCCGGCCGGGTGACCACCAAGGTGATGCAAACCGCGCTCGCGGTGCGTGAGGTGCTGTTCACGGTGATCGAGATTGCCCCGGGGATTGGGGTGTATTTCATCGCGATCATTGCGCTGGCCGGTGGCTTCGACCTCAAGCTGATGCTGCCCTTCGTTGCATGGATTGTGCTGTTCGGGTTGGCTATGTGGTACTTCGTGCCACGCTTGGGCAAGGTGGGGCAGGAACAGGCCCATGCACGGTCGTCCATGACCGGCCGCATTTCCGACGCCTACACCAACATCACCACGGTAAAGCTGTTCTCTCATTCCCGGCGCGAGGCGCATTTTGCGCGGGCAGCCATGGAAGACTTCAAGCACACCGGCTTTCGCCAGATGCGCCTGGTGAGCCAGTTCGAGATCGTCAACCAGGCGCTGGTGGTAGGGCTGATTCTCGGTGCCGGCGGCTATGCCCTGTGGCTGTGGCACCAGGGCGAAGTGGGCACTGGCGCGGTGGCAGCGATCACCGCCATGGCCTTGCGCATCAACGGCATGTCGCACTGGATCATGTGGCAGATGACCACGCTGTTCGAGAACATCGGCACCGTGCAGGACGGTATGTCTACCCTTACCCGCGGGCCCAAGGTGCAGGACGCGCCTGGCGCGGGCGTGTTACAGACCACCGGCGGCGCGGTAGTGTTCGATAACGTGAGCTTCAACTACAACGGCGAGCGGCAGGTGCTCGATGGCCTTAACCTGGCCATACACCCCGGCGAGAAGATCGGCCTGGTAGGCCGTTCCGGCGCGGGCAAGTCAACCTTGATCAACCTGCTGCTGCGCTTCTACGACGTGGACACCGGCGAAATCCGCATCGACGGGCAGAACATCGCCCAGGTGACCCAGGACAGCTTGCGCAGCGCCATCGGCATGGTGACCCAGGACACCTCGCTGCTTCACCGCTCGATCCGCGACAACATCGCCTACGGCCGGCCCGACGCCACCGACGAGCAGGTACACCGCGCCGCGGTCAACGCACAGGCCGATGGGTTCATCAGCCAGCTCAGCGACAAGCAGGGCCACAGCGGCTACGACACGCTGGTGGGCGAGCGCGGTATCAAGCTCTCGGGTGGTCAGCGGCAACGTATCGCCATCGCCCGGGTGATGCTCAAGAACGCACCGATCCTGCTGCTGGACGAGGCCACCAGCGCGCTGGACTCCGAGGTGGAAGTCGCCATCCAGGAAAGCCTCGACGAAATGATGCAGGGCAAGACGGTAATTGCCATTGCGCACCGGCTGTCCACCATCGCGGCCATGGACCGGCTGATCGTGATGGATCAAGGGCGTATCGTGGAGCAGGGCACGCACGCCCAGTTGCTCGAGAAAAAGGGCACCTATGCCCGGCTGTGGCGGCACCAGAGCGGTGGCTTCCTGGGCGAGGATCAGGCGGTGGCAGAAGAAATGGAGTAGCGGCGCGCCTAACGGGCGGCGACTCACGGCGCGTGGCCCGTTACAATGGCTTCTTTTGCCTGAGCATCCTGTAATGACCGAAGCACAACGCCTGTCTCGCCGCCTGATAGAACTGGTCGGCTGCTCCCGTCGCGAGGCGGAGATGTACATCGAGGGGGGCTGGGTCACCGTGGATGGCGAGGTGGTGGACGCACCCCAAGCCCAGGTACAGCCCACGCAGCAAGTGGTGTTATTGCCGGGCGCCAAGGCCGAGCCGCCGGAACCGGTCACGCTCCTTCTGAATCAGGGCCCCGGCCTGGATGAGGACGGGGCCTTGGCGTCCATCACGCCAGACAGCCAGGCGCCAGCCTTCGACACGGGCAAACGGGTGCTCAAAAGCCACTTTCACCGCCTGCAATGCCTGGCGCCACTTCAAGCCGGCGCCACCGGCCTGCAGGTGTTCACCCAGGACTGGCGCATCGCGCGCAAGCTTACCGCCGAGTTCGGCAAGCTGGAGCAGGAATACGTTGTGGAAGTGCAGGGCACCCTGCGCGAAGGCGGCCTTGAGCGGCTCAAGCGGGGCGCGATGCATAAGGGGCAGGCATTGCCTGCCGCCAAAGCCAGCTGGCAGAACGAAACCCACTTGCGGATCGCCATCAAGGCCCCGACGCCCGGGTTGATTGCCCTGTTGTGTACGGCGGTAGGGCTCACGCCAGTCACGATGCGCCGGTTGCGCCTGGGCGGCGTGCCGATGGGCAAGCTGCCGGTGGGGCAATGGCGCTACCTTACCGGGCAAGAACGGTTCTGAATGCAACTGCAACCAGGCGCCTGCGGGCAGGCACTGGTCACAACACATACACCTCAGGGGCAGGCATGGCACGCGGCGGTATCAACAAGGCGGTAGTGGAGAAGGCGCGCAACGCGCTGATTGCCCAGGGGCGCAATCCCAGTATCGACGCCATCCGGATCGAACTGGGCAACACAGGCTCCAAAAGCACCATCCATCGCTACCTCAAGGAGTTGGAGCAGGCCGAAGGAACGCTTGCCGAGGGCATGCTTTCCATCAGCGAGGAATTGACCGCACTGGTGACTACCCTTGCCCAGCGGCTGCACGACCAAGCCCAGGGCCGCATCGATGTGGCCCAGGAAGGTTTTGACGAACACCGGGCACGGCTGCAGGCGCAGTTGAACGAAACCGCCAGCCGGGCGGATGCGCTGCAACAGTCGGTCGCCCACACGCAAGAGGCCTTGGGCCAGGCGTTGCAGCGCCATGAGCACCTTCAGGCGACGCACCAGGCCGAGCAAACACGGAGCGCGCGCCTTGCCCAGGCCAATGAAGACCTTCAGGCCCGGCTCGCCGACAAGCAGGCGCAAGTGCTTTCGATCGAAGAGCAGCTTCGCCAGGCCCGCGATACGATCGAGCAGCACCGCGCCCTGAGCGACGAGCAACGCGCGCAAGAGCAGCGGCGCCACGAAGCGCAGCTTCAACAGCTTCAAGCGCAGGTGCAGCAGGCTCAGGAAGCCTTGGCGGACCGCGAGAAGGCGCTGACGCGGCTTGAACGGGATAACGAACGCTTGATGTCTGCCTTGAGCCAGAGTGAGCAGCAACGGCTGCAGGCTGTAGAGCATGGCGCTCACTTGCAGCGCGAAGTGGCGCGGTTGGCAACGCTCCAGGGCCAGGCCCAGGGCGCCCGCGAGGTATTGGCCAGCCAGTTGGCCGACACTCGGCAGGCATTGGAGAACGCCCGCGAAAGTGCAGCGCAGCAGGGCCGCGACCTGGCAGAGGCGCGGGTGCGTGGGGAGCTACTGGAGCAGGCGCTATCCGAGGCGAAGGCTGCGCTTCGGCCGCCTGTGATCGACGCGCCCGAGCTCGCCTGATCCGTTCCCGGTAGCGATAGGGCAAAAAAAAGCCACCGTCCCCAAAGGGCGGTGGCAAACGTTATCACCAAAGGACGAAGTGGAGACGCGCCGGGCCGCGCAGACGGCGGGGGATGCCTGTCGCCCCGGCAGCATCAGTCTTCAGGGCAAACGTTAACACCGTTCGAAAGGTTTGATGAATCAGGGCTGTTGATAGCAATCATCGCTCAAATCCATGAATGGAAAGCGCATTAAGCAGCGCAGCGCCGCCGGCTAAATCGTTACATTTGGTTCGAATTCGGAACAATCCGATACTCTGCGTTACCCCCAGCCCCTAAAGTGCCCGGCCAGTTCAATGGCGGGCTTTTCGGCGGCAGCATCTTCCTGGGTTTCCCATGCCGGGTCTTCGGGCTAAGCTCTGAAAACGGGAGATTTCCCGAGCCAAGCCTTCCGGCGAACTCCCTCAAGGAGCGTGCCTGGCGCGCCATGAACCGAAAGTTTCGAGGCTTGGCAATATGAAAACACTAGTGCATCTACACAGCCCCCTTTTCCAGTTGCGTATTGTGGCCGTCGTCATGTGCGGGGTTGTCTCGTGATGAAGGCCAACCCCGTTCGCACACGGCTGATCCTGCTGGACGACCATGAGTTCATCCTCCATGGCATTTCCCAGATCCTCGCCCGCCACCCTGATGTGGAAGTGATCAGCACGCACACCGAGAGCCGCACCCTGCTGGAAGCCCTGCGCGTTGTGCAGGTGGACATCGTGGTGATGGATTACGCCCTCAGCCCAGGTGAAGTCGACGGCCTCAACCTTATCAAGGCCATCAGAACCCGCCATCCCCGAACCCGTGTGATCGTCATCTCCTCACTGCATACGCCTTCTACCGTCGCGCTCACGCTGCGCTGCGGCGCGGCCGGTTTTGTAGGCAAGGAATTGGGTGCAGAAGAATTGCTCAAAGCCATACGCGTCGTCTCGAACGGGCGGGTGTATCTGCACCCGGACATGGAGGACGCCCTCCAGCGTAATAGCGTTGCAGTGCATCCGTTGGGCCCGACCGAAGAGGTAGACGAGCCGGTGGCTGCGTTGGTCAATACCACCACCTTGACCTTGCGCGAACGGGAAGTGCTTCGCTGCTGCCTGGATGGATTATCCGTCACCGACATCAGCAGCAAATTCTCACGAAGCATCAAGACCATCAGCGCGCAGAAGCAGTCGGCCTATCGAAAACTGGGGCTTCGCACCGACCATGAGTTGTTCAAGCTCCGTGCGCTTCTTGAACGTCGGTAACGCCAGCCGGCGCAGCCTGATCGCTGCCGTGTGCGGCCTCTGGGCCGGCGTGGCCACAGGGCAGACGTTCACACCCCAGGAGCAGGCCTGGATACGCGAGCACCCTGTGGTGCGCTATGCCATTGACCCCTATTGGCCGATGGAATACTACGGCGGCCATGGCGAGCATCAGGGGCTCACCCGGGAATATATCGACCATATCGAGCAGGCCACCGGCCTTGCCTTCGAACTCGTGCCCAGCAGTGACTTCCAGCACAG
Organism: Pseudomonas sp. 3MAES_34.3B; assembly: GCF_058145875.1. Taxonomy (NCBI): domain Bacteria; kingdom Pseudomonadati; phylum Pseudomonadota; class Gammaproteobacteria; order Pseudomonadales; family Pseudomonadaceae; genus Pseudomonas; species Pseudomonas sp. 3MAES_34.3B. Next base: position 2,636,033 of record NZ_CM176960.1, read on the forward strand.
CCTGGCGATGATCGAGCAGGGCGAGCTTGATGCCGTCTCGGCGGTGTCGGTGCGGTTGCTCGATGACCAGATCCGTCATCGGCTGCTGTTCAGCGATCCCTATTTCGTCGGGGCTTCGGTGATCCTGACCAAGGCGGCCAGCCCGATCGCCTATAGCCCGGCCAAGCTGGAGGGCCAATTGGTCGCCGTGAAAGGGGGCGGGGGCTACGAGCGCTACCTGAGCCGTAATTACCCGGGTATTCACTTGCTGTTATTGAACGATCCCGAAGCCGCCCTGGCGGCCGTGGATGAGGGGCATGCCGACGCCGTCATCGGCCTGGACCAGGTGTTGCGCCCGCTGGTGCGGCGCAAGTATTTCGACCAGTTGCACCTTTCCGGCATTCTTTCGGACATGCCGGCCGTGATCGCCATGGGCATCGCACCCACGGAACCGCTGCTTAAAAGCATCATCGACAAGGCCCTCGGGAAGCTTACCTCCCGGGAAACCGACCTGATGGAGGCGCGCTGGATCGCCAGCACCGACTTCGGCGTTCCGTCCTGGGGGTCGTTGTTGCGTTATTACCGCTGGGAGCTGGCCGGTGCGGCCCTATGCGTGCTGCTGCTGGCAGCGTTTGCTCGCCATGCCTTGATGGCCCGGCGGGCCGCGCTAGAGAGTGAGGGAGTGAAAACGGCCTTCCTGGCCATGATGAGCCATGAAATTCGCACGCCGATGAACGCGATTGTTTCGTCCCTCGAGCTGTTGCGGCGCACGCCTATGCCACCCCGGCAGGAGCAACTCACCAGCCTGGCCAGCAATTCGGCGGGGAACTTGCTGGAGCTGCTGGACAATGTACTGGACCTGTCGCGGCTGGAGGCTCAGCAGGTACAGCTGGAATCGCAACCCACCCGCGTGTGGGAACTGGCCAGCGCCGTGGCGGACATCCACCGGTTGGCCGCCGAGGCCAAGGGCATCGCCCTGCGCCTGCATACCGAAGGCCCGGCACATGCGGTAGTGGCGATTGACGCCATGCGCCTGCGGCAGATCCTGGGCAACCTGCTGTCCAATGCGGTCAAGTTTACCGAGCAAGGGCAGGTAGACCTGCGCGTCACGTTGCAAGCGCAGGAGCAGGCCCACCTGGTGGTGGAGGTCGCCGACACAGGCATCGGCATCCCGGCCGAGCGGCAAGCCAGGCTGTTCCAGCCGTTCGTTCAAGCTGACAACTCCACCAATCGCCGGTACGGCGGCAGCGGCCTGGGGCTTGCCATCTGCCGCGACCTGGCGCAGCTGATGGGCGGCGATATCGGCCTGCGCAGCGCGCCGGGGCAGGGCACTACCGTATGGGTACGGCTGCCTGTGCAGGTATTGCACATTTCCGCAGCGGTTGACCCTATGCCGCCCAAGCCGAATCTGGAAACCTCGCAGGCCCCGGACGGGCCCTGCCTTCTGGTGGTCGAGGATCATCCCGTGAACCAGCAAGCCATCGCCTTGCAGTTGCATACCCTGGGGTATCGCCACGAAATCGCCGCCGACGGGCCCTCGGCCCTGGCCCGATTGGCTGCGGGCGGCATTGATGGCGTGTTGCTCGACTGTAACCTCCCAGGCATGGACGGCTATGAAGTGGCTACGCGAATCCGGGCGTGGGAACGTGAAGCCAGGCGCGCACAACGCTTGCCTGTTCTGGCGATTTCCGCAGCCAACGACGATACACACCGGGAGCGCGTGTTTGCTCATGACATGGACGGCAGCCTGAGCAAACCCCTGCGCCTGGCCGAACTGGAGGATTTGCTGGCGCTGTGGATACCGCCAGCCCCGGCTGAACCCGCCGATAGCCCGCAGGATATGCTCCGAGCGTTATTCATCAGCGCTACGCAAGCCGACCTGCTGGACATCGAGGCGGCAACGCGTGCAGGGGATCTGCGTGAGGTCGCCCACCGCGCACACCGCATACTCGGTGCAGCGTTGATGGTGGGCGCTACGGAAGTGGCTGCACTGGCCGGGGCGCTGGAGGAGCAGCTGACCCGCGCCCCCGATCGCCACCCCGAGGCGCCTGTGCTCGAGGGCCTGCGGCAGGCCCTGGGCACATTCGCCGCAGCCAGGGTTTAGCTACAGCTTGAAACGCAGCACGGTGGCGTTGAGGCTTACCGCCAGGCGTGACAGATCGTTACCCGCTGCGGCGGTTTGCTGCGCGCCGGCGGCGGTCTGTGTGGACAGGTCGCGAATGCTCACCAGGCTACGGTCTACTTCGCGGGCCACTTGCGCTTGCTCTTCGGTGGCCGAGGCAATGTTCAAGTTACGGGCGTTGATTTGCGCGATGGCAGCGGTAATGTCCGCGAGCGCCGCGCCTGCAGCCTGGGCGACATCCACGCTCACGCGGGCGCGGTCACTGCTCTGGGCCATGGAGTTCACGGCCTTGTCAGTGCCGGCCTGGATGGCCACGACCATCTCTTCGATCTGCGCGGTGGACTGCTGGGTACGGTGCGCCAGTGCGCGTACTTCGTCTGCCACGACCGCGAAGCCACGGCCGGCTTCGCCTGCACGCGCCGCCTCGATGGCCGCGTTCAATGCCAACAGGTTGGTTTGCTCCGCCACGCCGCGAATCACCTCCAGCACGCCGCCAATGCTGCGCACCTGCCCAGCCAATGCGTTGAGTTCCCCGGCCGCCCGATCGACAGCACCTTGCAGGTCATTGATCGAAGCCACGGTTTGCGTCACTTGCTCATGCCCATGCTCCGCCGCTGTGCTCGAGGCCCGGGCAGCTTCAGAGGCCAGTACCGCGTTGTTGGCCACTTCGTCCACCGCAGCAGACATCTGGTTCATTGCCGTAGCCGATTGAGCAATTTCGTCGTTCTGCCGCTGGATACCCCGCAAGGCATCGTCAGTGACCGCCGCCATTTCTTCCGAAGTGGACGCCAGCTGATTGGACGAATCCCCCAGTTCGGTCAAGGTGCGGCGCAGGTTCACCTGCATCCGCCCCAGCGCCGCCAGCAGGCGGCCAGGCTCGTCGGTACCGTCTTCAGGTACAGCCTGGCTGAAATCGTTGGCGGCAATGCGTTCCGCGACACCGAGCGCGCGGGTGAGCGGTGCCACCAGGCTGCGGGTGAACAGCATGGCCAGGGCGATGGTCGCGGCGAGGGCCAGCACGATCACTACAATGGTCACCTCCTTGGCCTGGGTGTAGGTGGCGGTGGCATTGGCGTCTTCCCGCTTTACCTTGCCGTCGATGAGGTCGTTGAGGGTCTGGATCAGTTCCTGCACCCGGTCTGCGGCCAGGGTCATCTCACCCGTGCTGGAAGTGAGTACGCCAATAGTATCCTCTTGCCCGGCGCGCACCGCGGCAAGGTAGCGATCATGCACAGCGAGGTAGGCCTGGGCAGCCTGGCGCAGGCTGGCGTAGGCGGCCTGGCCTTTTTCACTGATCAACAGTGGCCGCAGCACCTCGAGGTTGCTGGTCAGGTCTGTGCGGGCCTTCTGGATACGTTGCTCGGCGGAGGCAGCACTGGCGCTGTCCTTGGCCAGCCGCAGGCTGCCGTTGTAGAGGCGGATAGAGAGCATGTCGTTGCGCAACTGGTCGATGGTCTGCACGCTGGGCAGCACGTTGAGTTGCAACACGCTTTGCGAAGCGCGGATGGCAGAAACCTGACCCAGCGAGAACAAGCCGAAGCCTGCCACCAGCACGGCAAAAAAGCCGAAGCACACAAGTGAGCGCTGTGCGATGCGCATTTGACGTAAGAACATGAAACCCCCCGGTGTATAGATGCCCTATTATCGGCTGAAACGGTTAATCTTTAGTATGGCCATGTGCCATTTCCTCGACCAGAGGCGTTTCAAGGGGTAGGAGCGGTCTGAGAGGCAAGGTAGGCGACCAGGTCGCTGAGCTTCTGCTCACTGCCGATCCACCAGAAATTCATCCGCGTACCGGGTACTACCGCCTTGGGGTCGTCTATATACGCCTTGAGTTTTTCCTCCGTCCACACAAAGCCCGCGTTGCGCATGGCTTCGGAATACTGATACCCCTCGCTACCAGCGGTGTGGCGGCCTACTACGCCCGTGAGTAGCGGGCCGAATGCGTGCTGGGCGCCTGGGCCGATGCTATGGCAACCGCTGCAGCGTGCCTGGAAAACCGCGCGGCCCGCGTCGGCGTCCCCTTCGGCCAGGGCGCCCGTGGCGGCGGTGAGCATCAGCAAGGCGCAGAGGTAATGCGGCGGCGAAAATGTCATGGGGGTATCCACTGCTGGGCGGGCCAATAGGGGTGGCAGGCCGGAACGTGCGCATAAATAGAACGGATGCCCAGCCAACGCAAGCCCAAGGCTCGCGACCCCTTGTCGCAGCCGTATGGAGCGCGCGCCTGCGCAGGGGGCCTTTACCCTGAAGGCAGCCACAGGCAGCATGGCCTTTTCGGTGGGGGCTGGGCCATGCGACGACTGCCGTCCCTGGGTGCGTTGAAAACCTTCGAATGCGCGGCGCGCCATGGCCATTTCGGCCGTGCCGCGGCTGAATTGTGCGTCACTGACAGCGCGGTCAGTCACCAGATTCGCCAGCTGGAAGAGCAACTCGGGGTGCCACTGTTCCTGCGCGAAGGCCGCAACGTGCGGCCCACGCCGGCAGCAGGGCGGCTCATGCAACGCCTGCAGCAGGCCTTTGAAATGATCGGGGAGGCCTGTGATCAGTTACGCGACCCCGCGTCATCTGCGGTATTGCGGCTGGCGGTCACCACGGAGTTGGCGCAGAAGTGGCTGGTCAGCCGGCTGGGCGATTTTTCCAGCCGCTACCCACACATCACTTTGCACCTCTATGAGCAAGCCATCGACGCCACGGTGCCAGGGCCGGACGTGGACATCGCAATCACTTATGGCGCCGGCCCGGCAGACAGCACCGCGTACTTCGTTCGCCCGCTGCCGGCGCTGGAATTCTTCCCGGTGTGCAGCCCAGGGGTGTTCAACCTCGGCCGGCTCAAAACTCCGGCCGACCTGGCCGGGCACTGCCTGCTGCATGACGATCAAGATGGCAAGACCTGGACCGCCTGGCTTACCAGCCACGGCGGCGACCTGCGCCCGGCACGCCAGCAGTATTTCGCCCATGCGGGGCTGAGCCTGGAAGCCGCCGCGCAAGGGCAGGGCGTGGCCATGGGCGACAACCTCACCGCCCAGGAAGACCTTCACAGCGGCCGGCTGGTGCGCCCCTTTGCCGCGTCGATCACAGCGCTGGGCCAATACGCGCTCGTGTGCGAGCGGGTACGCCTTGAGCGCCCACCTGTGGCGCACCTGGTTGACTGGTTCGCCGAGCAGCTGGGTGACCCCTGAGTTTTATTCAAGGGTTGGCCAGAAATGCTCGTTGGCGAGCGTATGCGCTGATCCCGTAGGGTGCGTACGTCCCCTTACCGTTCGAGGTTCACATGGCACGTTTGCTCGATACCCTTCCCAAAGCTGATGGCTTTCGCCTGCCCGGCGAGTTCGAACCCAAGGCCGGCTGCTGGCTCGGGTGGCCGGAGCGCCCGGACGTATGGCGCAACGGCGCCAAGCCCGCGCAGCGTGTGTGGGTCGATATTGTAACGGCCATCGCCGCCAGCGAGCCGGTGACGGTATGTGCCTCGGCGGCGCAATTCGCCAATGCACGTCGCCAGCTTCCGGCGCAGGTACGGGTGGTAGAGATGACCTGCAACGACACCTGGTTCCGAGACAGTGGCCCCTGCTTCGTGGTCAATGACGGCAGCGGTGAAGTGCGCGGCGTGGACTTCGAATTCAACGCTTATGGAGGGCTGGATGGCGGGCTTTATTTCCCTTGGGACAAGGACGATCAGATCGCCAGCAAAATACTGGAGATCGAACATCTGGATCGCTACCGTGCGCCGCTGATCGCCGAGCTGGGAGGCATCCAGAGTGACGGCCAGGGCAGCATCCTGACCACCGAGCAGTGCCTGCTTAACCGTAACCGCAACCAGCACCTGGGCAAGGACGAGGTCACCCGCCGGCTTACCGACTACCTGGGGGCCGAGCAGGTGATCTGGCTGCCGCGGGGGTGCAAGTTCGACGAAACCGATGGCCATGTAGACGACCTGGCGTGCTTCGTCCGCCCCGGGGAAGTGGTGCTGCAGTGGACCGACAACCGCAGCGACCCGCAGTGGGAAATCTATCAGGAAGCCTATGACATCCTGCGCAGCACGCGCGACAGCCGCGGCCGGGAGCTCACCGTTCACAAACTCATGCAGCCCCAGCCACTGGAATGGACCGCCCACGAGGCGGCGGGGCTGGACCAGCTGGACACCACACACACCCGCCAGGCCGGCACGCTGATCTGCGCCTCGTACATCAATTACTACGCAGGCAACAGTTCTATCGTGGTGCCGCTGTTCGGTGGGCCTGAAGACCGCCAGGCCCTCGCCACCTTGAGCGAACTGTTTCCCCGGCACCGCATTGTGGGTATCGAGAACTCCCGCGAGATCCTGCTCGGCGGCGGCAACGTGGCGTGTATCACCATGCCGCAATACGCAGCCCCTCGGCGGCAGGAGGGCGGGGCATGAAGCTACGCGACCTCGCCATAGGCCTGGCCGGGTGCCTGGGGGGTTGCCTGGTATCGGCCACGAGTCAGGGGGCCGACAGCTCGCCCGCCACGGTCAACCTGTACATCTGGGGCGAATACCTTGCTCCGGATACCCTGGCCAATTTCGAGCGCACCACCGGCATCAAGGTGGTCGCCGACCACTTCGACAACCTGGAGATCGTCGAGACCAAGCTGCTCACCGGCCGTAGCGGGTACGACCTGGTGCTAACGGCAGGGCAGCATCTGTCCCGGGCAATCGCCGCCAAGGCCATCCAGCCATTGGACAAGGCTCAGTTGCCGCACTTCGATGGCATCGGCCCGTGGTTCCGCCAGCAGATGGCAATATTCGACCCCGGCAACCGTTACGCCGGCATCTACGGCTGGGGCACCACGGGCTTTGGCTACCAGCAGCAGGCCATCGCGAGCCGGCTACCCAACGCCCCCACGGACAGCTGGGCCATGTTATTCGACCCTGCAGTGGTGTCGCGTTTCGCCGATTGCGGCGTCAGCCTGCTCAACGACCCGAACGAGGTGTTCGCGGCGGTGATGCGCTACCTCGGCCTGGACATCAACAACCAGCGCCTGAGCGACCTCAAGCTGGCCGAACAACAGCTGGCGAAGATCCGGCCCTACGTACGCTACTTCGACAACGACCTCAACCTCAGCGACATGGCCAACGGCAACACCTGCCTGGCCATGTCATGGAACGGCAATATCGGCATGGCAGCCGGCCAGGCGCAGGCGGCCGGCAAGCCGTTCAGCCTGGCCTACACGATACCGAAGGAGGGCACGCTGATCTGGTTCGATGCCATGGTGATTCCGGCAGACGCACCCCATCCTCAAGCCGCGCATGCCCTGCTGGACTACCTCATGACACCGGAGGTGATCGCGCCCATTACCGACACCATCCACTACGCCAATGCCATTACCGCCGCCGATACGCTGGTGGACCCGGTCATCCGTAACGATCCAGGCACATACCCGCCGGAGGCGGCGCGCGCGACGCTTTATGCGAAAAATGACAACAGCAAGGCCTTCAACCAGGCGTTGACCCGAGCGTTCACTCGATTGAAAGCGGGGCTTTGATAGCCCGCCTGAACCCTGCTTCCAGGCCTGAGGTCTACCCCCGGAACCCACCGCCTGGAACGAGTGAATGGAGCGCAATGAATGGATCGACCTTCTGCAAGCCCTGCTGATGGCGCGTGGGCCTGGCGGGCAGGAAGACGATGTACGCGAGTTGTGTCACAAGGCGCTGCAGGGCTGCTGTGACGAGTTGCGGGTGGACCCGGCGGGCAACCTGGTTGGCTTGATCAAGGCAGCAACGCCGGCGCCCGCCAGTGATGCGCTCAAGATAATGGCGCACCTGGATGAAATTGCCATGGTGGTCAAGCTGGTCGACCCGGACGGCACTCTGCAGGTCGCCGCGCTGGGCGGCGCAAAGCCCATCAGCTTCGGTGCCTGCCCGGTAGATATCCTCGGCGACGGGGCTGTACTGCCCGGGGTGCTCTCGTTCGGCTCCATGCACAGCAGCGGCGCCACCGCCCAAGGGCGCGACGTGTTGGCAGGCAATGTGGGCTGGGATGACGTTCACGTGGTTACCCGGCAAAGTCGTGAGGCGTTGATGGCAAAAGGGGTACGCCCTGGCACACGCATTGTATTGAGCCAGCACTGGCGCCGGATGTTCCGGGTAAACGATGGCCTGGCCGCGCACTTCATGGACGACCGCGCGCCGCTGGTTGCCCTCATACTGGCCGCCCACGGCGTGGCCCAACGGCGCGAGGCGCTTGCCCGCGATGTGTGGTTCGTGTGCACCACGCTCGAGGAAGAGTCCAACGCCGGAGCCATGTACGCCGCCTCCCGCTTGCCCGGCGACACGGTACTGGCGGTTGAGGTAGGGCCTGTGCTGGAAGAATACGGTACAGCGTTATCAGCCAATCCCATCGTCAATACCGGCGACCAGAAGGGCTATTACACCCGTGGCGTGGTGCAGGGGCTGATCGAGGCGGCCAAGCGCGCCGGCACCGAGGCGCAGGTCGCGCTACTGGTGGAGTTCGCCTCGGATGCCAGCGCGGTCATGAGCGCGGGCATCTGCCCCAAGGCCGGTTGCATTGCCATCCCTACAGAGAATACCCATGGCTACGAACTGGTCCTTGAAACCGGCATTGAAGCCTGCGCAGCCACTTTGGTCGAATTCGCGTCGGCCCGCCCTGAATCACTATGAGGTGACAGCCATGTATCACTATTTCCAGCAACCTCTGCGCACCGCTCAACGCGCCGTGGTGCTTGCAGCCATGGCCGCCGCAGCCGGTTGCGCGGGGCACTCCACTTCTTCGGACGTCACCGCGCCCGGGGCGGATAAAAAAGCCGATACCGTTGCTTTGGACGCCGGCGCTGCCTTGCTGCAGAGCCGCCCGCCCATCGACGCGTTGAACGCCTACCTCGATGGCTTCCACTTCTATAATGGCCACCCTGGGGCGCAGATGGAGGCTCATCACTACTGCTCGATCCTCAACGAAGAAGTGATCCAGTGCGTGATCTACGACGGCAACGTAAAGGACGCCAAGCTGATGGGGGTGGAATACATCATCAGCGCGCAGCTGTATGCGACCCTTCCGGCGGCAGAGAAACCGCTCTGGCACAGCCATGTGCATGAGGTGAAATCCGGGCAGCTGGTAGCGCCTGGCATACCGGAGCCCGCCGAGCACGCCTTGATGGAAAAGCTGGTCAATACCTATGGAAAAACCTGGCACACGTGGCACACCGACCTGGATAAGAAGCTCCCCCTGGGGGTGCCGCAACTGATGATGGGCTTTACCGCCGATGGCCAGATCGACCCTGAACTGGTCAGTCAGCGGGATCAGCGCCTGGGGATCAACAGCGCTGAAGAGAAGGTGAACCGCGCGGATATCCCCGCACCTGTGGTTAATCCAGGTGCCGATGCCTGGCAGAAGGGTAAGGTGATCCAGCTCGATGACCCTACCGGCCAGCAACACGGAGCAATGCAAGGCGCTGGGCAGAAGGCACCCGCCGCAGCGGCCGAGAATGCTCATTCCTTCAAGCCTTGAGGGTGCCTTTCGGCGGACGGTGGCAAGGCCGAGGAAAGTGGCGCTTTGCCACGGCCTGCGTTCAGGGTACATTCCGCCTAATGCCATGGTTTTTGCGGGATTGTTGTCGTGGCCCTATAAGCACCAAAGGGGGTGACATGTGCGACCACGACAACGACGCCGCGGCCGAGCAGGCGGTGAATGCGTTTTTCGACGAATTGGCAGAGGTACAGATGCCGCATGGCATCGCCTGGGGCCACCAGACCCAGGTTGGCGAATTCCGCGCGAAGGCCGGAACTTCAGGGGCGGCATACCCCACAGAGGAGTTGCTGGGCTACCTGAGCGGGCTGGCGGTTACCGGCGTATTGAGCGCTGACCAAGTGACCCGCTTTACCGACTGCATTCGCGCGTTCACTCAGCGAGGCTGGCTTTAGGGCTGAGTGGATCAGGTACCCATTGCGCATCCCAAAGTGAGTACTGGGCCAGGCTCGCCACCAGCCCGGCCCTTAACGGGTTGGCCACCACATACCGAGCGGCTTGAAGCAGAGAGTCTTCGATTCGAAGCGCGCGGTCATGGTAGCCCTTTTGCCACAGCGGCCCCGTACCTTCCCTGTTCTTGTTGAATACTACGGTTGACCTGGATTTCATTCGACCGACTACGCTGCCTGAGGATTTGTGCCGCAACGAAAACAGCCAGTGGAGATGGTCTGGCATCAGCACCCATGCATAGGTCGAGGTGTGAGCCTCCAGGTCGGCGGCGCGTAAAGCGTGAATAACGGGGCGAGCGCCTGGCCAGTCCATGAAATATCTCTGGCGGTTGTGGGTGACGACGGTTACTAGGTACATGCGGTTTTCTTCGGAAAACCGCCCTTTTCGAAGGGTGTGAGTTTTATACATATCAGGCCTCCATGCCTTGTATTCGTACAAGCCAGACCGTAGCAGCCAGTGCCATGTCGCGGGCAAGCCCGGCTGCTACACGATTTGAAAGTATGCCTGTAGCAGCAAGCCTTGGCTGCGATAGGCCCGACAGGGCCGAGGATTGATGAGCCCCTTTCATAGCTGCAAATAGCCAAGCGGGGCTAATCATTCCAGGCATTCACTTCTACCCTCATCGGGTTACCGCCCAAGCGATAGATTTCCATTGAACGAGAATCTGCGCGCCCGATGAGGACCTCCCATGACCGATGATGCGAACGCCCCTGGCGATCTGGCGCCGTCGCGCCGCAATTTCCTGAAATTCGGCGTGTCTAGCGTCGCTGCCGCTAGCGTGTCCACCTGGATACCTGGCGCAGTGGCTGCGGCCCAGGCAACCGCGCAAGTGGATGAGGAGGCGCCGAAGCAGGGCGAGCGGCGCATTGAGCTCAAGGTGAACGGCCAGGCCCATGTGCTCAACGTGCCGGTAAATGCCATTCTGTTGGACGTGCTGCGCGATCGCCTGCAGCTCACGGGCACCAAGAAGGGTTGCGACCACGGCCAATGTGGCGCCTGCACCTTGATCGTCAATGGGGTGTCCATCAACTCGTGCCTGTCTGTTGCGGTGCAACACGACGGCGACGAGATTCTCACCATCGAAGGGCTAGAGCAGAACGGCCAGCTGCACCCCTTGCAGCAGGCATTCTGGGAGCATGACGCCTATCAGTGCGGCTACTGCACCTCGGGGCAGATCATGAGCGCCTACGCCATTGTGCAAAACCCTGCCATCCCCGAAGACGACGCCAGTGTGCGTGAAGCCATGAGTGGCAACATTTGCCGCTGTGGCGCGTACAAGAACATCCTCAGCGCCATTCAGGCGGCACGGCCCAAAATGAAAGGAGTGGTGTGATGCGCACCTTCCAATACAGCCGCGCGGATTCGCCCGCTCAGGCCATCGGCCGCGCCCCGGACGCTGATCGCGCCTTCCTTGCCGGCGGCACCACCTTGCTCGACCTGGTGAAGCTGGACGTGATGCAACCGGCGGAAGTGGTGGACATCAACCGCCTCGCGCTCAAGCAGGTCGAGCGCCTGAACGACGGGCGCCTGCGCATCGGCGCACTGGTGACCAACAGCGATCTGGCCCATCACCCGGTTGTGGTGAGGGACTATCCGGTGCTGTCCCAGGCGCTGCTTGCAGGCGCGTCCACTCAGCTACGCAACAAGGCAACCACCGCCGGCAATGTGATGCAGCGTGTGCGATGCGGATATTTTCGGGACGGCATTTCGGCCTGCAACAAGCGAACGCCAGGCTCCGGATGCGCCGCCATCGAAGGCCACAACCGTAGCGTGCATGCGGTCCTGGGCACCAGTGATCAGTGCATCGCCACGCACCCGTCAGACATGTGCGTGGCGATGGCGGCCATTGGCGGCACGGTGACGGTGCAGGGCGCAGGCGGGGTAAAGGAGGTGGATTTCGCCGACTTCCATCTATTGCCCGGCAAAACGCCTTGGCTGGAGCACGCCTTGGGCAACAACGAACTGATCACCCACGTCACCCTGGACGCGCCGTTGGCCAACGCTCGTTCGGCGTACCTGAAGTTGCGTGACCGCACCTCATACCAGTTCGCCCTGGCCTCCAGCGCGGTGATCGTGGTGATGGACGGGCCACGCATCGCCCAGGCGCGCGTGGCCCTGGGCGGTGTGGGCACCAAGCCATGGCGGGGCGCTGAAACCGAAGCCGTGCTGGTGGGGCAGGCTCCGTCGCCCGAACTGTTCGCCCGGGCTGCCGCGCGGGCCTTTGAAAGCGCTACGCCGTATTCGCAGAACGCCTACAAGGTCCCGCTCGGGCAGCAGGCAATCGTTCGCAACCTGCGCAACCTTCTGGTGTAAGGAGAGAGCCCATGACCGAGCCCACTATTGGCGCCCCTCAGCGGCGCATCGACGGCCGCCACAAAGTCACCGGCCGTGCCCGTTACGCCGCTGACCATCCGGTGAAAAACCTCGCCTATGCCTACGGGGTGTACAGCACCATCGCCAGCGGGACCGTGCTGAGCATCGACGACCGGGTAGCACGCGCCATGCCTGGCGTGCTTACCGTGCTGCACCACGGCAACATGCCGCCCATCCACCGCTCACCCGCCGCGGCGTTCACCTTCGATATCCGTGCCATTACCTACGTGGATGAACACCGTTTGCCGTTCGAAGATGACCAGGTGTACTACCCCGGCCAGTTCGTTGCGCTCGTGGTTGCCGACAGCTTCGAGCGTGCCCGGGAAGCGGCGCAGCAGGTAAAGGTGCAATACCGCACCGGGGACCTGGCGCCGGGGTTGGAACAATCCCTGCAACGTAAACCTGCAGCGGACGGCGGCGCGGGGCATACCCGCGGCAACGCCGACGCTGCTCTGGCAACCGCGGCGCGCAAGGTAGAGGCCACCTACACCACGCCGGTGGAAGTGCACAACCCCATGGAAATGCACAGCACTACGGCGTATTGGGAGAACGGTCGACTGTTTGTGTATGAATCCACGCAAGGCGTGGTCAATCATCGTAACGTGCTGGCCAACGTATTCGACCTCACCCCCGACCGCGTGGAAGTGAAGGCGCCATTCATTGGCTCGGGCTTTGGCAGCAAACTCTTCCCCTGGCCCCATTCGATTGCGGCCTGCGCCGCCGCGCAAGTGACCGGCCGGCCGGTGCAGCTGGTGGTACCGCGGGCGCAGATGTTCACCACCGTGGGCCATCGGCCACAAACTTCCCAGCGGGTACACGTGGCCGCAGATGCCAAGGGCAAGCTGGTGGCGATCAAGCATGAGTCGGTGAACACCACCTCCATGGTGGACGTGTACATCGAGAACTGCGGCGGCGTAACCAAAAGCTTGTATTCGTGCCCTAACGTGGTGGTGAGCCATGCCAGCGCACCGGTCAACCGTGGCACGCCCACGTCCATGCGGGCGCCTGGCGCGGCGCCGGGGCTGTTCGCGCTGGAGTCGGCCATGGACGAACTGGCGTTGGCCTGCGACATGGACCCCTTGGCGTTTCGCCAGAACAACCTGTCCAGCCGGGACGAAAGTACGGGGCTGCCGTGGTCCAGCAACCACTTGGCCGAAGCCCTGAGCACCGCCGCAGAGCGTTTCGGCTGGCAGCAGCGCAAGCCTGGCGTAGGCGCCATGCGCGAGGGGGACGAGATCATCGGTTATGGCCTTGGCGCCTGTAACTGGGAGGCTTATCGGATTCCTGCCGAGGCGCGGGTCACCCTTCGCGCGGATGGCACCGCGCTGGCCCAGTGCGCGGTGCAGGACATCGGCACTGGCACCTATACCATCATCGCGCAAACGGTGGCGGACCTTACCGGGCTGCCGCTGGAGCGCATCGAGGTAGAGTTGGGCAGTTCGGCGTTCCCGGCCGGCCCATTGTCGGGCGGCTCCTGGGCCACCGCCAGCGTGATGCCCGCCGTGGCCGAGGCTACCCGGTTGGCACTGCGCAAACTCAGCGGGTATGCCACCGGCAAAGGCGGGCCCTTCGCTGGCACCGCACCCGAAGCGCTCACCGTAAGCGGTGGGCGGCTGAGCGACGGTCAGCGGGCGATCGCCTTCGCCGACGTGCTCAAAAACCAACGGCTGTCGCGGGCCGAAGCGGAGTACCAGAGCCCCGGGGCGGACACCAGCAAGTTCGCCTTCCGATCCTTCGGCGCGCACTTCGTGGAAGTGCGCTGGGACCCGGGTATTTCGAGGCTGCGCGTGGCGCGGGTGGTAAGCGCCATCGACGTAGGCCGGGTGGTCAATCCGCTGGCGGCGCGCAACCAGGTCGAGGGCGCGATTGTGATGGGCATCGGCATGGCCTTGTTCGAGGCTGCGGAGTTCGACCCGCGCAATGGGCTACCAGTGAACAACAACTATGCCGAATACGTGGTACCGGTGAACGCCGACCAACCCGAAATCGACGTGATCCTTCTGAACCATCCGGACCTCCACCTCAATGAATTCGGTGTGCGAGGCATCGGTGAAATCGGCGTGACCGGGCTGGCGGCCGCAGTCGCCAATGCCGTGTACCACGCCACCGGCAAGCGCATCCGCAACCTGCCGATCACCCTGGACAAACTCATGGACGGTATTGAGCAAGGTTGAACAAGGGCTGCCCGGCAAAGTGCCGCTCGAGGTTAGCCAGAAAAATGTCGATGATCGCCTCGCCGCTGCCGGTGGAAATGGCCGAGGTATGGGGCGTGATGCGCACCTTGGGGTGCAGGTACAACGGATGCCCGTCGGGCAAGGGCTCTGGTTCGGTCACGTCGAGCGAGGCAAAACCGAGCGGGCCATGGTCGAGCGCCTGGAGCAGGGCGGCGTGATCCACCAACCCGCCACGGGCGATGTTGATCAGGTGCGAGCCCGGCTTGGCGCTGGCCAATACCTGCGCGTTCACAATATGCCGCGTGGCGGTGGTCAATGGGGCAGCGAGCACCAGATGGTCGGCCTGGGCAAACAGTTCGTGGATATCCGCAGCCACCGTTACGCCTGCGATGCCCGGAGGCGTATCGCTCTGGCGCAACGCAGTCACCCTCAAGCCCAAAGCAAGGGCCTTGCACGCCAGGTGCTCACCAATGGAACCGAAGCCAAGAATCCCCAGCGTTTGCCCGGCAACTGGCGTGAGCGCCGTGTGCTGCCATTGGGCACTGCGCACGTAGAGCTCAGGCAAGCGCTTGTTGCGGGCGAAAATCGCCGCCAGCACAAACTCGGCGATGGGTTCGCTGGCGCTTCCCCGCGCGGTGGTTACGGGCACCCCATCGAACAGCCAGGCGGGGTAGAAATCTATCCCGGAGGAGGTGAGCTGAACCCAGCGCAGGCCATAGGGCCAGCCCGGCGGCGGCGTGTCAGGCGCAACATAGCCGCGCACATTGATCGGGCGCCCCAGCAATATATTGGCCTGAGGTGGAAGGTCGCTGGGCACACCTGCGGGCACATCGACCACTTCAATGTTTGGGTATAACCCGGCCAATCGCGCTCGGAGTATCTGATTGAGGGTGCGGTCAAGCTGGCTTGCGACCAGCAGGCTGGCGAGCGAAGCAGGGGACGCAGGCATGTCAACTGTCCATGTCGGAAGATCGATCCGCACGATAAGGGCATGCGGCGTTCGCAGTGAAATGCCCTGTTCGAATAAGCTAATGATAATTCGATTGCATATTAGGATATGCCAATAATGAATTTAGGGCATGCAACAAGCGGTGCTATGTTCAGCCGATAAAGCCCGCTTCCTCTTTCGGCGACCGTGCGCGCGGATCCGAACCCACCCGTTCCGGAGATGCTGCATGCCTGGCCGTTCTGCCAACCCCGTATCCCGCCGCCGCTTGCTCGGTTATGGCGCTGCCGCCCTGGCTAGCCCGCTGTGGCTACCACTTGCCGGGCGCGCCCTGGCTGATGAGCCCAGCCATGCCGACCATGGCCAGGCCGCTGAACCCCCAGGTACGGGGGCCTTTATCAAACTCGACGCCCCTTACAAACTGAAACTGGCCATCAACCTCAACGCCGTTTGCCTTGCCCCTGTGGTGATAGCGCACGGGGAAGGCTTTTTCACCAAACACAACCTGGATGTGGAATTCGTGAATTTCGGTAATTCCACAGAGGTACTTCTCGAAGCCATCGCCACGGGCAAGGCGGATGCCGGGTTGGGCATGGCCCTGCGCTGGCTCAAGGCGCTGGAGCAGGGCTTTGACGTGAAGCTCACTGCGGGCACTCACGGGGGCTGCCTGCGCCTGTTGAGCGCCAGCAGCAGCCCGATCACATCGTTGGAAGCGCTCAAGGGGCAAACCATCGGTGTAACCGACATGGCCAGCCCGGACCGCAACTTCTTTTCCATTCTGCTGAAAAAGCATGGGGTGGACCCGGTGAGCGACGTGCAGTGGAAGCTTTATCCCGCAGACCTGCTCGGCACGGCGCTGGACCGGGGAGAGGTGCAGGCTATCAGCGGCAGCGACCCGTTCATGTACCGGCTGATCAAGGCGGGGCAGGCGCGGGAGCTATCGAGCAACCTGGTGGATGAATACGCCAACCTGTCGTGCTGCGTGGTGGGCGTTACCGGCAAGCTGGTGCGAGACAACCGCCAGGTGGCTGCGGCACTCACCCAAGCCGTGCTGGAAGCCCACGACTATGCGGTTCAACACCCGGCGGCAGTGGCCAAGGGGTTCCAGAAGTTCGCGTTGAACACCACCGAAGCCGAGGTGCAGGCCATTCTGCATGACCACACCCACGGGCATCATGCGGTGGGTGCCGCGTTTACCCAGGAAATCGTGACCTATGTGGACGACCTGAAAACCGTGCAGGTGTTCGATGCCAGCACCGATGCCAGGCAGTTCGCCGGGGAGATCACCGCCGATGTCTTCAGCTGAGCTCACCCAATCCACGCCCGCCGCCCGTCGGCGAAGCGGGCCCATCGCCTGGCGGCCCGCGCTGGCAAGCCTGGCATGGCTCATGGCGGGCGTGCTGACCCGCTTTTACCCGGACGCCACCCGCCATTGGCCGCTTACTGACGCCTTGGGAAATGCGCAGCTGGCCGCCGCAGTGCTGATTGCAGCACTGGCGCTGGCAGGTGTACGCCTGCCGGAACTGAACCGGCGATTACGCCACGCCTCAGCCTGGCTGATCGCACTGGGCGCTTTGTTGGCCTTGTGGGAACTGGGCACGGCAAAGCTGGCGCTGCTGCCCGTGCCGTTTTTTGCTCCCCCTCAAGCTTTGGTCGCCGTTTATGTGAACGACTGGGCGCGGTTGCTGGACAGCTTGGCCCATTCGGCACTGCTGTTGGGCACTGGTGTGATTACCGGGGCAGCGTGTGGCTTTGTGGCGGGGGTAGCCATGGGCTGGTCCAGCGCGGTCGGCTACTGGCTGCACCCTGTGCTGCGCATTCTTGGCCCGGTGCCGTCCACGGCGCTGTTGCCCTTGTGTTTTTTCCTGTTCCCCAGCAGCTGGAGCGCGAGCGTATTTCTGATCGCGCTCGCCACCTGGTTCCCCGTCACCGTGCTCACCTGGTCAGGTGTGACCAGCGTGGACAAGGCCTATTACGACGTGGCCCGTACCTTGGGTGCCAGGCCGTGGTTCCTTGTGCGTCGAGTGGCCATCCCGGCTGCCTTGCCCCATGTATTCGTGGGCGTGTTCATGGGGCTGGGGGCCTCGTTCTCCACCTTGGTGGTGGCGGAAATGATGGGGGTTAAATCGGGCATCGGCTGGTACCTGCAATGGGCGCAAGGCTGGGCGGCCTACGCCAACATGTATGCGGCCTTGCTGTTGATGGCGGTGTGTTGCTCAGGGCTGATATCCGCCCTGTTCAAGGTGCGTGATCGGCTGCTGGCCTGGCAAAAAGGAACGGTGAAATGGTAGCGCTCAACCAACGCCCCACGGCGGGGCTGGCCGTGCACATCGAGGCGCTAAGCCATGCTTTCCACCTGGATGGTCAACCGCTGCCGGTGCTGGATAACGTGAGCCTGAGCATCGCGCCGGGCGAGTTCGTCGCCCTGCTGGGCCCCTCCGGCTGCGGCAAATCCACACTGCTGCGGCTGGTGGCGGGGCTGGAGCCCGCCGATGAAGGTACGTTGCTGGGCGATGGGGTGCCGATTACCGGGCCGCATCCTAGCCGCGTAGTGATGTTCCAGGAGCCCACGTTGTACCCGTGGCGGCGGGTATGGGACAACGTCGCCATCGGCCTGGAAGCCCAAGGGGTGCTCAAAGGGCAACGCAGCCGCGTGGACAACGCCTTGGCCAAGGTGCATCTGACCGAGTTCGCCCGCGCCTGGCCGCGGCAGCTGTCCGGCGGCATGGCGCAGCGGGTGGCACTGGCCAGGGCCTTGGTGAACGAGCCGCGCTTGCTGATCCTCGACGAGCCGCTGGGCAAGCTGGATTCGCTTACCCGTATCGCCATGCAGAAGGAACTGACCGACCTGTGGCAGCGCCAAGGCTATACAGCCTTGCTGGTTACCCACGACGTGGAAGAGGCGCTGTTGCTGGCCAACCGTATTATCGTGTTTGGCGACCGCCCGGCGAGGGTTCGTTCCGAAATCACCGTAGACCGAGGCTTTCCACGGCGCAGGGACGACCCGTACCTGGTAGGCCTGCGCAGGGACATCCTGGCTCAGCTAGGGCTGAGAGAGCCCGCTTGAGATGCAGTATTTGCATCTTAGGATATGCCTTAAATGAATTTCACAACGGCTTCGCCAGTGCGTAGGTTATAAGCGAACAGTCTTAATATCACTTCGCTTATAACCGGCCATATGGAGGCCCCTTTGCGCACTCTCTTCAAACTCGCCGCTGCCGCGCTCGCTGCTTCGATCAGCCTGGGCGCCTCCGCGCTAACGCTGACCGTAGGCGACCAAAGCTACAACACCCGTGCCGTGATGGAAGCCGCCGGGGTGCTCGAAGGCCTACCGTATACCCTGGAATGGAAACAGTTTACCGCTGGCTCGCCGGTGGCCGAGGCGTTGAACGTGGGCAGCCTTGACCTGGGCCTGCTGGGGGATGCGCCGCCGCTGTTTCTTGGCGCGCTGGGGGCGCCTATCAAGGTGATCGCGGTGACCCAACAAAACCTCGACGGCGTGGCCATCATTGCGGCCAAGGATTCTTCGATCAAAACCATCGCCGACATCAGAGGAAAGCGCGTGGCGATCTGGAAAGGTTCCTGGAGCCAACAGTTGTTGTTTACGGCCTTGGACAAGGCGGGCATACCCCGGGATCAAATAGACATCCGCTACCTCAGTGCGCTGGATGCCTCCCACGCCTTGGATGGCGGGTCAGTGGATGTGATCGCCACCTGGGAACCCTACGTGACCCAGCAGGAGCGCCAGGGCGCACGGGTGATCACCACGGCCAAGGGATTGATCCCGGCGCAAAGCTTTGTGGTGGCCAACAATACGTCACTGGAAGAGAAGCGCGCGGCCATTGAGGATTTCCTCGGCCGTTTGAAAAAAGCCCGCAGCTGGACCCTCAGTGACGCTGCCCATAACGAGGCCTATGCCGACGCCTGGGCCGAGCGCAGCCGCGCCGATCGCGAGATCGCCCGGGCCTGGTTCTCCCGGGCGCAAACCAACCTTGGGCCGGTGAGCGAGCAGAACATCGCGGACGCGCAAAAAACCATCGACTTCTTCGCCGGGCTGGGCCTGATCAAGGCGTATCCGGCGGCCCAGTTGTTCGACCGCTCGTTCACCACCGCCCTGGCCGTGCCGGGTACCGCCACCGCGCAAACCGCGCCCTGACACGAGGCCCGAACATGAGCAAACGACAGCTGAAACTAGGTGCCCTCACCATGGGCGTGGGCGGCCCCGGCCGGCATAACCTGTGGCTGGACCCGGAACTGCCCGCCGACGCCAGCGTGAATATCGACTGGTACATCGACATCGCACGCCAGGCCGAAGCGGCGCTGTTCGACCTGATCTTCATCGTTGACAGTCAATTCATCACGCCCGGTTCGCCGCCCCATTACCTGAACCGGCTGGAGCCGCTCACGCTGCTGTCGGCCCTGGCGGTCAGCACCCGGCACATCGGCCTGGTGGGCACGCTCACCACTTCGTATAACGAACCCTTCAATGTGGCCCGCCGCCTGGCGTCGCTGGACCTGATCAGCAAGGGGCGGGCAGGGTGGAACGTGGTCACCAGCGGTGACGCCGGGACCGCCGGCAACTATGGCCGTGACGAGCACTACGACTACGACACCCGTTATGGCCGTGCCCGTGAGCATGTGCAGGTGGTGCAGGGATTGTGGCAATCCTGGGAAACCGATGCCTTTGTGCGCGACCGCAACACCGGGCGCTATTTCGACCCGGCCAAGCTGCATGCGCTGAACCACAAGGGTGAGCATTTCTCTGTGGTGGGGCCGTTGAACATCCAACGGTCGCCACAAGGGCAGCCAGTGATTTTCCAGGCGGGGGATTCCGAGCAAGGCCGGGAACTGGGCGCTGCCATTGCCGACGTGGTCTTCACTCACGCGCCGAGCCTGGAGCAAGGCCAGGCGTTTTACAAAGAGATCAAGGAGCGCGCGCGCCTCCAGGGGCGCGATCCCGATCAGGTGCTGGTATTGCCAGGCGCAGAGATCTTCGTGGGCGATACCGATGAGCAGGCTCGGGAAATCGAACGCCATTATCATCAGGCCGACCACAGCTTCGAGCAGGCCTTGCTTGAATTTGGCCGCTCGTTTGGCTGGCATGACTTCAGCCAGTATGACCTCGATGCGCCGTTCCCGGCCCAGGCGCTGGAGTTTGCTCGCAGCAGCTTTTTCACTGTGGCAAAACGGATCACCGACCGGGCCGTAAGTGAGGGCCTTACCCTGCGCCAGGCCGTGGAAGCCTCTCGGCAGTTGCGCCCGGGCGCATTTGTGGGCAGCGCGGCGACCATCGCCCACAAAATGGCGTTGTGGCTGGAGGCCAGGGCAGTAGACGGCTTCAATATCTATATCGGCCACCCGGGCCAGTTCCGCCGGTTCACTGAGGAAGTGGTGCCGCTGCTGCAGGCGCGCGGGGTGTACCGCACCCAATACCCAGGCACCACGTTGCGCGAAACCCTGGGATTGGAGATTCACGGCAACGTACGCGGTTAGCTCACTGGCAGTGTGGCGAAGCGACGCGCCCAATGGTAGCGTCGCCGCTGATTACCCTACATACGCTATGAGGAGACGGCTATGAGTGATTCGAACTGGCGGGCCGCGCCGCTGACCTGGGGCCAGGGGCCGCGAACCTTCGAGGTATTTCTGGAGCCTACGTGCCCGTTCTCGGTCAGGGCTTTTCGCAAGCTCAAGCCCTTGCTGGAACTGGCCGGAGAGGATCGGCTTACTGTAAAAGTGCGCCTGCAGTCGCAACCCTGGCATATGTACTCGGGCGTGCTGGTACGTTGCATCCTCGCTGCCTCCACCCTGGAGGGTGGCGCGGACGCTGCCTGGCGGGTAATGGAGGCCATTGCCGATCACCGGGAGGAATTCGAGTTCGAGCACCACGCAACCGGCCCAAACCTGGATGCAACGCCCCACGACATCATCGCCCGGCTGGAAGGCTACAGCGGCGTGACCCTGGCCGCGGCGTTCGCCATCCCGGACCTGGACCGTGAGATCAAGTGGCATTGCAAGTACGCCCGCCAGAACGGCATTCATGTATCGCCCACGTTCATGGTCGACGGGCTGGTGCAGCCGGCACTGAGCAGTGGCGACACGGTAGAGCACTGGCTGGCGCAGCTTAAGCTCGAATGACCGTTAGTGTTTGAACAGCCGGGTATCCAGTGCGAACACCTCGGGAGTTACCGTGGCCAGCGCCGCGCCGGGGTGCAGGGGATTGAACAGGTAGTTGGTGGTGTGTGGCATCACTGCGCTGGGTACCGGCAGTAGCAGCGCCTGTACGCCACGCAGAAAACCATCGCCTACAGCTCGTGTGCGCGCCTGATCCTGCTGCCACCCTGGATCAAGCTCAGGGGCCGGTGCCTGGACTGCTCCGTCCGGGAGCTCTACCCGCAGCAGCTGCAGGCTCTCGGGAAAATCCTCCTGGTCCACTTCAAGATGCACCAGCACTTCCAGCAACGCCCCCGAAGGTGTGCCCGCCAAATACACCACCGGGTGGCCGATCGTATGCCAGCGCCCCCCGGCCATCAGCCCTCCGCGGCCGGTGAGGTCGGCGAACGCGCTGATGCGCCATAGCGTCAAAAGGCAAAGCCTTCAGCCAGCTGCACCAATGCCTCTTCCACTTGGCGGGTACCCTGGATGGTGGAAAGCATGGCAACAGGCGTTTTACCCCCGAAGCGTTCCTTGGGCTTGGTGAGCCAGCGGCGTGCCTTGGCATCGTCCCCGAACAAGGCTTGGGCCATGGCAGCGATGTGAGCGGAGCGAAACAGCCGGTCACTCTCGTCGACAGTCAGCGGCTGGCCTTTGGTAAGGCGGCTTTTGAGTGTTTTCAGCGGGATGATGTGATCACGCTCCAGCGGGCTGATCGTCCCTTCATCGGCCAGCGTTTTAACACGGCTCGCCGGGAAGCCTAGCTCGATCAGCTCATGGATTCGCTGGTCCGACGCGCTGGCTGGAATTTCCAGCAGCGCCTCGAGACGGGTACGGTAGGCGAAGTAGGCAGGTTCGCGCAGGATTTCGGCATGCATGGAGGAGACCCTCGTTGCGGCATTTGCCGAATAGTATCCGGCGAACCCCGGATTTGTTGCAAGGTGAATCTTCCCTACGGGCACTGATCGTTAGCGATTTCCAGGGCTGGCCTGGGCCATCACGGCGCCCAGATGTCCACGTCGCTGGCTTTCACAGGCTCAGGCAGCAACCCGGCCGCAAAGAACGCATCCGCGATGCGCTGCTGCTCTCCCAGTTCGCTGGCGGTAACCGGCTGCACCTGGTAACTGCGTTTGGCATTGGCCGCTTCAACCGTGTCCGCGTCCAGGTTGCCCCACAACGGCCCCAACACTTCGGCGGCCTCGCGCGGGTGAGCCTTGACCCATGCCCCGGCATTCACAAGTTGCCCGTACACCAGTTTCAATACATCCGGGTGCGCCTTCGCATACGGGGTGCTGGTCAGGTAGTAGCGCTTATAGCTCGCCAGGCCTTCGCCATCGGCCAGGGTGCGGGTAGGGAGCTGGCGCTGAACGCCGCTGAGGAAGGGCTCCCATGTCACCCAGGCATCCACCTTGTGGTTCTCGAAGGCAGCACGGCCGTCCGCGGGCGAGAGGTAAGCAGGCTTGATGTCAGAGAATTGCAAGCCGGCTTTCTGCAGCGCCGCAATCAACAGGTAATGCGCCCCGGCTGCCTTGGTCACGGCGACGGTTTTGCCCTTGAGGTCTGCCAACGTCTGCAATGGCGAGGCTTGGGGCACCACGATTGCCTGCGCGGAAGGCGAGCGAGCTTCCTGGGCGAAATAAGTCAGCTTGGCATGCGCCGCCTGGGCAAACACCGGGACGGTATCCGCCACATCCGCGCTGATATCGACGTTGCCCACGTTAAGGGCTTCGAGCAACGGCAACCCGCTGGGGAATTCATGCCAGCTGACGTCGATATCCTTCTCGGCCAAAGCCTTGTCCAGCGTGCCGCGGCTTTTGAGCAAGGCAATGAGCGTGGAGGATTTCTGATACCCGATACGTACGGTCTCCCGGGCTTGAGCCTGGGTAACAGCCCCCAGCGCTGCCACGGAAATCAAGGCGGCCATGGCGGTAAAACGAAAAAAATTGGGCATAGTGCACTCGGTGTTGGACGGTTGGGCGAAGCGGCAACGAGCGCAATGCTAAAGCCCCTGAAAAAGCGGGATAAATACTTTGTGCGCATAAGCTTACGCCCAACCGTGCATGCAACCTGGCGAGCGCCCGGGAACCTGCCGAGGCACAGGTCCCCAGCCCAGCCATGCATCAACCGATGTCGCTGGCCTGGTGCCGCTCGGGCACCTGCTCGGCCTCGTCGCCCCATACGCGGTTCACCCGGCGCCCACGGATCACCGCAGGCCGCTGAGCGATTTCGTTCGCCCAGCGCAGTACGTGCGTGTACTCCTGCACGGCGAGAAATTCGCCCGCGGAATAAAGGTTGCCCCGCACCAGTTCACCGTACCAGGGCCACACGGCGATGTCGGCGATGGTGTAGGTGCTACCGGCCAGGTACGGTTGCTCGGCGAGGCGGCGATTCAATACGTCAAGTTGGCGTTTCGCCTCCATGGTGAAGCGGTCGATCGGGTACTGCATTTTCTCCGGCGCGTAGGCATAAAAATGCCCGAAGCCGCCACCCAGGTACGGCGCGGCACCCATTTGCCAGAACAGCCAGTTGAGGGTTTCTGCGCGGCCGGCGGGGTCGGCTGGCAAAAAGGCCCCGAACTTCTCGGCCAGGTGCAGCAGGATCGAACCGGATTCGAACACCCGGACAGGCGCCTCACCGCTGTGGTCAACCAGCGCGGGGATCTTGGAGTTAGGGTTGATGTCCACGAACCCACTGCCAAACTGGTCGCCCTCGGAGATGCGGATCAGCCACGCGTCGTACTCCGCGCCGGTATGGCCCAGGGCAAGCAGCTCTTCCAGCAGCACGGTGACTTTCACGCCATTGGGCGTGGCCATGGAGTACAGCTGCAACGGGTGCTTGCCTACGGGCAGGGGTTTGTCATGGGTAGGGCCAGCGATGGGGCGGTTGATGCTGGCAAACTGGCCGCCAGACGGCGCCTCGTGTTTCCAGACCTTGGGTGGAACGTACGCGGTGTCGCTCATGGGTAACCTCCAGGGGTTCGATAGCCGGTAGGGTGGCACTAGCGTATCAGGCAGCGTTGCCACCCAGTTCGTTCTTCAGGAAATCGAGAAACGCGCGAGTTTTCATCGGCACCCGGCGCGCGGTGGGGTACACGGCGTTGATGGAGATCGGCGGTGCCTGCCACTCGCACATCATGGCCACCAGGCTACCGCGGCCCAACGCCTGCTCCACAATAAACGTAGGCAGCAGGGCAATGCCCATCCCGGCCTCGGCGGCCTGGGCCAGCAGGTCCCCGTTGTTGGCATGCAGCGGGCCGGTTACATGCACGTTCTGGGTTTCCCGCCCGTTGGTCAACTGCAAGGTGACGCCGCTTTGCAGGTAGCCATAGTTCAGGAACGCATGGCCGGCCAGGTCCCTGGGGTGCAGCGGCGTGCCGGTGCGTTCCAGATAATCAGGGGAGGCCACCAGCACCCGCGGCGCAGGCGCCAACTGGCGCGCTACCAGCGAGGAGTCCGCAAGGCTGGCGATGCGGATGGTCACATCGAAGCCGCCCTTGATCGGGTCGACTTGCTGGTCACTGAGCACCAGCTGCAGCTCCAGCCGAGGGTGCAGCGCATGAAAGCGGGGCAGCAGCGCCCCCAGCTGGGTGAGCCCGAACGACATCGGCGCGTTCACCCGCAGCACCCCTTGCACTTCGGCCAGGCCACTGCGCGCGCGCTGCTCGGCTTCATCGAGCGAGGCGATCAATTCGCGGCAGGCTTCGTAGTATTCGGCGCCGGCTTCGGTCAGGTGCAGGCTACGGGTGGTTCGCAGCAGAAGCTGTACCCCAAGGTTTTCCTCCAGTGCCTGAATCTGCTTGCTCACCTTTGAACGGGGAACGCGCATGGCCCGGGCCGCTGCGGCAAAACCGTTGGCATCCACGGTTGAAACAAAAGCGCGCATGCATTCAATACGGTCCATCAACACTGTCCCTAAACTGGAATCAATAAGTCCTGATTCTAGGGAATTGTTGCTCCGCTGCGCTAGCCCTAAAGTACACCCATGCCGCGGCGATCACCCGAAACCGCCCTGGCGCCTCATCACTATAAGGAGATACTCAATGACCCTGTTGCGCAAAAGCCTCACCGCCACCGTACTCGCCCTGTCCATTGGCAGCGCTTTCGCCGCTGAGCCCGATGCCATTGCGAATCAGCGTACCCAGGCCTTCCTCAATGCCCTGAATGCAGGCGGCGGCAAGCCGCTGGAGCAGCTGTCGCCCAAGGATGCCCGCGCCGTACTGACTGGCGCGCAGAATTCCGTGAAGGTGGACCTGAGCGGCACGGAGGTGAGCGAGCGTCGTATCGAGGCCAGCGGCCAGTCGATCAAGCTGACCGTGGTAAGGCCGGCCGGTGTCAAAGGGGCGCTGCCCGTGTTCATGTTCTTCCACGGTGGCGGCTGGGTGCTGGGCGACTACCCGACCCATGCGCGGCTGATCCATGACCTGGTGGTGGGCTCTGGCGCGGTAGCGGTGTATGTGGACTACACCCCCTCGCCCGAAGCGCATTTCCCTACGGCCATCAACCAGGCCTATGCGGCCACGCGCTGGGTAGCCGAGCACGGCCGCGAGATCAACGTGGACGGCAGCCGCCTGGCGGTCGCAGGTAACAGCGTGGGCGGCAACATGGCTGCGGTGGTAAGCCTGATGGCCAAGGAACAGGGCACACCGAAGCTGCGCTTCCAGGCGCTGCTGTGGCCGGTGACCGATGCCAGCTTCGACACCGGCTCCTATCAGCAATACGCTGAAGGGCATTTCCTCACCCGCAACATGATGAAGTGGTTCTGGGACAGCTACACCACCGACGCTGCTCAACGCGCCGACATCCACGCTTCGCCCCTGCGTGCTACCACCGAACAGCTCAAGGGCCTGCCGCCTGCGCTGGTACAAACCGCGGCCCTGGACGTGTTGCGTGATGAAGGCGAGGCCTATGCTCGCAAGCTGGACGCCGCCGGGGTGCCGGTTACCGCCGTGCGCTACAACGGCATGATCCATGACTACGGGCTGCTCAACCCCTTGAGCGACGTGCCAGAAGTACAGGCTGCAATGCGCCAGGCTGCAAACGAGCTCAAAGCCCACCTTTGAGTGGCCTTCGAGCGGCAAGCCATAAGCTGCAAGCTGCAAGCTGAGGGGGCTTGGCTTGCGGCTTGCAGCTCCAGTGGCTATGGTCGCGGGCCGATCATTTGCCAGGAGCTGTTGCCTGATGCCCGCCAACACTTACCAACCCAACCCTGACCTGCTGGCTTACGCACAGCAGGGGCGCGCCAGTTACCGGGGAATGATCCCGAGGGCCGGCGTGCCGGACCCGGTGGCCGAAGTGCGGGACATGGACATCCCGGTGGCGCATCTGCAGCAGGCCTTGGCAGCCAGGTTGTACGTGCCTTCTACCCCTCCATCCGAACCTTGCAGGCCCGTGGTGTTGTTCCTCCATGGCGGGGGCTTCATCTGCGGGGATCTCGACACCCACGACGTCATGCTCCGCGCGCTGGCCAATCGCAGCGGCGCATTGGTAATGTCACTGGCGTACCGGCTGGCCCCCGAGGCGCCCTTTCCGGCAGCGCTGGAGGATACGTTCGCTGCGCTGACCTGGCTCAAAGCCAACGCTCAGGAACTGGGGGGTGACCCACAACGCCTGATCGTGTGCGGCGACAGCGCTGGTGGCAACCTGGCGGCGGCGGTGTGCCTGCTGGCCCGGGAGCGGGGCGGGCCAGGCATTGCCGGGCAAGTGTTGTTCTATCCCAACCTTGACGGCATCGGCGACACCGCTTCCTGGGCTGCGTTGGGTGACCGGTATTTCCCCACCCGGGCGGCGATGGAGCTCACGCTGCAGTGCTACGTGCCAGGCCCGGCGCAGCAGCGACATGACCCTCTGGTGGCGCCGCTGCGGGGAGCCCTGCATGGCTTGCCACCTGCATTGGTGATCAGCGCCGGGCTGGACCCCCTCAAGGATGAAGGCCGCGCGTACGCGCTGAAGCTGCAAGAGGCAGGGGTTGCTGCGCAGGAGACGCTGTACCCGGAGGTGGAACACGGCTTCGTGCAGTTTTTCAAGGAAGCCTGCAACGGCCGCATGGGCGAACAGGCATTGGACCAGGCGGCCGCGTTCGTGAAAGCTTGCCGCTGACGGTAGGCCTCACGAGGCACCCGCTGGGGTCAGCTGCTCCTGTTTTGCGCTTGAAGAAAGATGGAAAACAGCTCGGACTGCGATTTGATGCCAAGCTTGCTGTACATGTGCTTCTTGTGAACCCGCACGGTTTCCGCGGAAATGTCCAGCTTGCGGGCAATTTCCTTGCTGGAGCAGCCGCTGAGCATCAGCCGGCCCACGTCCAGTTCCCGCGCGGTGAGCTGGGCGCCGCGGCTCTGTTGCACCGACGCTTCCAGCCGGTCTCGCCAGCTGTCTGCGCAGGGCACGGGAGCGGCCAATAGGGCAGCCGGCTCACTCACCTCGAAGGGCATTCGCTGTCGCAACAGTGCAACTACCCATGGGTGGATCATTGCCAGCAAGGCGATCTGTTCAGGGCTGAAGCGTTGTGTACAGCCCAATGAAAGGCACAGGGTGCGGTCCGGGTCCAGTTGGCAGTTGAATTGCACCTCGTCGGCGACCACGTTCAGGCAGAAGTAACGCTGGTAGTACTCCGTCAGTTCAAAGTGTTCGGGCGCCACCTCGGCCAGGCGGAACAGGCCACTGTGGGGGCGCTCCCGGCTGGCGATATAGAAGGGGTCCAGCAGGTACAGGCCATGGAGGTAATCCTGGAACAGTTCGTCGGGGCTGCCATCCTGCGCAGGGCACTCGGCGAACACCAACGGGCGCTCGGCACTGCTGAATTGCAGCGCAACCCAGCTATCGAAGGGCACGTGCTGTTGAATCAGCCGCACCAGTTGTGCCCAGAAGTTCGGGCGGTCCAGGCCCTCGATCAATTGCGCGATCGAGCGGTGCCATGCCATGTCCTGAAGCGTGACTGTCATCGTTCTACCCCTGATGGGTTACCCCAGCTGCGGAATACCCCCTGGCCCGCGCTGATGCGCATACTGCCCGCACAGCCGCCCGCCGGCCAGCATTTTGCGGCGGGCAAGCACAAGAACCTTGAGGAGCACCCATGAAGGTCGAACTCGCCCAACTCGCAGGGCAGGACAACGATACCGCCCACAACCTTGCCCAGGCCTTGCGGGCGATTGCTGAATGCAGCGCTGGCACACAGCTGATCGTTTTCCCGGAAACGCACTTGATGGGGTTTCCGTCCCGGGAAACCGTAGCGCACGTGGCTGAACCGCTGGATGGCCCCACGGTGGCTGCCGTGCAAGCCGCCGCCCGGGAACGCGGGGTTTCGGTAGTGATTGGCCTGGCGGAAAGCGACAAGGGCCAGTTCTATAACACCACAGTGCTGATCACCCCTGAAGGCATTGCACTGCGCTATCGCAAAACCCACCTGTGGGCGTCCGACCGTGGGGTTTTCAGCGCCGGCGACCGCTTCGCCACCTGCCTGTGGAATGGCGTGCGGGTAGGCCTGTTGATCTGTTACGACATCGAGTTCCCGGAATCGGCCCGGGCCCTGGCCCAGCTGGGGGCTGAGCTTATCATTGTCACCAACGGCAACATGGACCCTTACGGCCCGGTACATCGCACCGCGATCATGGCGCGGGCTCAGGAAAATCAGGCCTTTGCGCTGATGGTCAATCGGGTAGGCGAAGGAGATGGAGCGCTGGTGTTCGCCGGCGGCAGCGCAGTGGTCGACCCGTTCGGCACGCTGCTCCATGAAGCCGGCCGCGACCAGACGTGCTTCGCGGTGGAGCTGGACGTCGCGCAACTGGCCGCGGCGCGCCGGGACTACCGCTACCTGCACGACCAGCGGCTGCGGCTGCCAGGGCAGGTGATCGAGCATCCCGGCGGCCTTCGTGAGTTGCTGATCCCCCAGGCATAACCGCTTTTCTCAGAACAAGAACGTTTGTTGCGCCGTACTTTACCTCTGCCATAAAACCTATAAATCCGGAGTGGTCGCTCATGGCTCGTTTGCAACGTACCCTTTCACTGGGGGCGGTGGTGCTGTTCGGCATCGCTTACATGACCCCTATCATTGTGCTCGGCACCTTCGGCATTCTTGCCCAGGCGACCGATGGCCAGGTGCCAGCAGCCTACCTGGCTGCGCTGATTGCCATGTTCTTTACTGCGATGAGCTATGGCCGTATGGCCGCGGCGTTTCCCGTGGCGGGCTCGGCCTACAGTTATGTGCGCAAGGCCATCAGCCCCAGGCTGGGCTTTATCGCAGGCTGGGCTGTGCTGCTCGACTACCTGTTCCTGCCCATGGCGATCTGGCTGATTGGCGCGGCTTACCTGGGCTCGGCATTTCCGTCGGTGCCGCAACCGGTGTGGGTGCTGGCGTTCATCGTGGTCACCAGTGCGATCAATATCGTTGGCTTGAAGCTGGCCAATACCGTCAATGCCTTGCTCATGCTGGTGCAGTTCCTGGTGCTGGCAGCCTTCGTGGCCTTGTGTATCCACTATATAGGCGGTGATGGGCATACGCCGCTGTGGTCCTTGGCGCCTTTCACCAGCGGCAATCTGCAAATGCCGCTCATCATGAGCGGCGCGGCCATTGCCTGTTACTCCTTCCTGGGCTTCGACGCGGTCAGTACCCTGACCGAAGAAACGCGCGACCCGCGCCGCACCATCCCCAGGGCCATCATGCTGATCACGCTGGCGGGCGGGTTGATATTCGTGGGGGTGTCGTACTTCGTCCAACTGGCCCATCCGGGCGCACAGTTCGAGAACATCGACGCCGCGGCTTACGAGATCGCCCGGAACATCGGAGGCGACGTGTTCGTCTCGGTCTTTTTGATTGGCCTGGTGGTGGGGCAGTTCGCTTCGGGGTTATCGGCGCAGGCCAGTGGCTCCCGGCTGCTGTATGCCATGGGCCGCGATGGTGTGCTGCCGGCATCGGTGTTCGGCAGGCTGAGCGAGCGCTTCGGTACGCCGGTCAGCAGCATCCTGCTGTGCGCGGTAGTGGCGTTGCTGGCACTGAAGCTGGACGTGACCACTTCCACGTCGTTCATCAATTTCGGCGCGTTCCTGGCGTTCAGCCTGGTGAACCTGTCGGTGATCTTCCATTACTGGATAGGTGGCACCCGCCGCGGCGCTCGAGAAGCGGTGCTGTTCCTGCTGTGCCCATTGATCGGGCTGGTAGCGGACCTGTGGCTCATGGTAAGCCTCGACCGCGCCGCGATAATTCTGGGCATAAGCTGGCTGGTGCTAGGCTGTGGCTGGCTGGCGTGGCTCACGGGCGGGTTCCGTCGGCAGCCGCCGGAAATGGACTTCCAGGAAGCGACCTGACCCCCGGGCCCACGGTTTTGAGGCACATCGGCGGCCATCAGCTACCGTAAACCCACGCGCACCGTTCGACTCGTAACCCATCCTTCACCACGAACGCCAGGCGCGACGGGAGAAGCACATGGCTACGTTTGACGTGAAAGACTATGGCGCGGTGGGCGATGGCGTAACGGATGACACCGCGGCGATCCAGGCGGCCATCGACGCCGCGGGCGTGAACGGGGGCGACGTCTACATCGGCCCGGGCACCTATGTAGTGTCCCCGGGTGCCAGCGGTCGCTGCCTTGTGTTAGGCGATAACACCCGGCTGACAGGCGCCGGCATTGGCGCAAGCATCATCGAACTGGCCGACGATGCAGCGGGTGCCACGGCACTGGTGTTCAACAACGGCGACAACGCCGGCGCCAGCGAGCTGACCCTTGATGGCAACCGGGAAAACAACACAGGCACGGTCAATGGCTGGGTGAGCGGCAACCACGACAACGTGACGATCGCGGCCGTTGAAGTGCGCGAGGCCAGTGGTGTGGGCTTCGACCTGCGTACCACGGGCTCGTTTCTGGTCAGCAATGCCGAGGCCCGCCTCAACAGCCAGGACGGTATGCTTGCCGAGGGCCAGGCCGAGGGTGTGATTCAGGATTCACTGGCCTTTGGCAACGGTGCGGCGGGTTTCCATCTGGCCGGCGACCTCAAGCTGCTGGACAGCGACGCCGTGGGTAACGGCCAGGACGGCGTTCTGCTGTATGAAACCGACGGTGCCACCAATGCCTTGCTGGTCGACGGTGGCAATGTGCAGGGCAATGGAGGCGAAGGCATACACACGCTGCAAGTGGACGGCTACACCGTGCGGGGCGTAGAGGTGTTCGAGAACACCAATTACGGCATCGAAAGCGACGGCTCGCGCAACGGCGTGATCGACCTGAACATCGTTCATGACAACGCTCAGGATGAATTTTCCGGGGTCGAAATCAACATCGATGGCTGGAACGGCAACGAAACGATCACGGCGATCAATATTGCAGCGACCCACAACCTGGTATACGGCGGCCGCTACGCCTATTACGGCATCGCCGAAGGCTACCAGGTGGGCCACGACAACCTGATTGCCGACAACATCGTGACCCATTCGGTGGCGCCCATCGTGGCGGCCGGGGAAGACAGCGTGGCCCGTGGTAATGCCCCTTGGGTGATTCGCTACGGTACCGACAGCGCCGACCGCCTTGGCGCGACCATAGTACGGGACCAGTTGCACGGCGGCCTTGGCAACGATCGCCTCGAAGGCGGGAAGGGCGAGGATGTGCTGGACGGTGGTCGGGGCGCCGATGTGCTCACCGGAGGCGCGGACGCCGACGTGTTTCGGTTCACCCTGGCAAGCGACAGCTATCGGGACGGTACCGCGAGCCATGCTGACCGCATCACCGATTTCAACCTGAGCGAGGACCGGCTCGACCTCACCGCGCTGGGGTTCAGCACCTTGGGTAACGGTCATGGCGATACGCTGCGGCTGGTGTACGACGCCACACGGGACGTGACCTACCTGAAAAACCTCGACGCAGACACCGACGGTAATCGGTTCGAACTGGTATTGCAGGGTGACCTGTCTGGCTTTACTGCTGCCAACCTGCAGGGCGAGCAGAGCGGAACAGGGGCCGCAGATACCCTCAATGGTGCCAACACGGCGGAAACCTTCCATGGCGACACAGGGCGCGACCGCATTCTGGCCCAAGGCGGGGACGACCTGCTTTACGGCGATGCCGGCGGCGATACACTCACCGGCGGCGCCGGGGCCGATACCTTTGTGTATAGCCAGTTGAGCGACAGCCTGCGGGCGAACGTGGCCAATGGCACCCAGGGTCGAGATACCTTGGTGGATTTCAGCGCCACCGCAGGTGATCAGATCGATGTCTCTGCCTTGGGCTTTACTGGGTTGGGCGATGGCCATGGCACTACCCTCAAACTGGTGACCAGCGCGGACGGCACGAAAACCGTGCTCAAATCCCTGGACAGCGATGCCAGTGGCTTGCACTTCGAAGTGTTGCTGCAGGGCGTGCAAAAAGCCTCACTGGCAGATACCAGCATCGTGTTCGCCCACGATTACGGCAGCCGGCCCAGCACGGTGCCCGATTGGCTGGACAACAATGTGTTTGGAACCTCGGGAGCCGATACCCTGACCGGTACGTCGGCCGATAACGTGCTGCGCGGCGGGGAGGGCAAGGATCGCCTGTTTGGCGGCGTCGGCAACGACACGCTGGTAGGCGGCGGCGGTTCCGACGCGCTGGACGGCGGCACCGGGGATGACACCTTCGTGTACACCCAGGTCAGTGACAGTTACCGGCTTGGGCAGGTGTTCACCGACACCCTGAACAATTTCTCGGCCCACGATGACCGTGTGGACGTTTCTGCGCTCGGTTACACCGGCCTGGGTGATGGCCATGACGGCACGCTTACCTTGGTCGAAGACTCCGGGCGCACCTTCCTGCGCAGCCTGGATGCCGATGCCCAAGGGCGGCTGTTCGAGATCCGCTGGGCCGGAGAGATCGCCAGCTCGTTGAATGCTGATAATTTCGTGTTCGCGCAGCCAGAGCCTACCGCGGACCTCCATTTGCTTGGAGCTGCGGCGCAACCCGCGTAGCAGGCCAGCTTCCTGCGCCGCTGTGTATTGTGCCGTTGCACGCAAGCCTTCAAACTGCGCCTGTCCAGAGGGAGTGCAGTGATGGATTTCGAGCGTCGCAATAACGTACAGGTAAGCGGCGATGGGCCGGTAACGCTCGTGTTCTCGCACGGGTTCGGCTGCGATCAGAGCATGTGGCGGCAACTGGCGCCCGGGTTCAGCAAGCAGTTCCGGGTAATTACCTATGATCTGGTGGGCGCCGGTGGCTCTGATCTTTCGGCCTACGACCGCCTCAAATACGGGCATTTGCAAGGCTATGCCCAGGACCTGAACGAGCTCATCGCACAGTTCGGCGAGGGGCCTGTCGTTGTGGTGGGCCACTCGGTCAGTGCGATGATCGGGGTGCTGGCGGACCGTGCCAAGCCAGGCGTGATCGCGGCCCATGTGATGGTCGGGCCGTCCCCGTGCTATATGAACAAACCCGGGTACTACGGCGGGTTCGAGCCCGCCGATATCGAGGAATTGCTGGAAACCCTCGAAAGCAATTACCTGGGGTGGTCGAGCAACATGGCGCCAGTGATCATGGGCGCGCCGGGGCAACCAGCCTTGAGCGAAGAGCTGACCAATGCGTTCTGCCGCACCGACCCCGAGATCGCAAAGCACTTCGCTCGGGTGACCTTCCTTTCAGACAACCGCGCCGACGTCGAGGGCCTGGAAACACCCACACTGATCCTGCAGTCGACCGAGGACATCATTGCGCCCCCGGGTGTTGGGGAATACCTGCACAAAGCGATGCCCAACAGCACCTTGTGCGTGCTCGACAATGTGGGTCATTGCCCACACATGAGCGCGGCGGATGAGTGTGGCGTGGCCATGCGGCAGTTTCTGTCGGCCTTGGCGTTGCGCTGAATGGAGCCAGGTGACAACCCGCTGGGCGCCGATAGCCTGTTCGACCAAGCGGCCTGCGGGTTGCTGGTGACCCGCGAGAATGGCGAGATCCTGCACGCCAACGGTACCTTTCTCAAGGGGTTGGGCTACGAAGCACCGCAACTTGTGGGGCGGCGCTTCCAGGACCTGCTGACCATCGGCGGAAAGATCTTCCACCAGACACACTGGTTGCCGTTGATGCGAATCCAGGGTTCGGTGCGCGAGGTGAAGCTCGAAGTCCTCAATGGGGAAAGGCAGCGAGTGGTGATGTTGATCAACGGTGTACGGAGCGAGCGCGACGGGGCCTCCTATCATCACCTGGCATTTTTCGAGATGGCCGACCGCGACAGCTACGAGCGGGAGATCCTTGCAGCACGCACGGCTGCCGAACTGGCGTTGCAAGCGAAAACTGACGTTGAAGCCGCGCTGCGCCAGGCTCGGGATGAGTTGCAGGAAACTTATGAAATGGCGCGGGACCGGGCGCTGGCCGCGGAGCAGATGGTTGCCATCGCCAGCCACGACCTGAAGACGCCGCTGGCGGCGATTCTAATGGCGGGGGATTTGCTGAAGCGCTCGCCAAGCGTCGAGCGCCAGCACGCCTTGGCCAACCTCATCACCCAGTCTGCGGAACGCGCCGACCGGCTGATCCGAGACTTCCTCGACTTCACTTTGGTGCGCGTGGGGCAGGGTATCCGTATCCGCCCTACACACGCGGATATCCATCAGGTGGTGGCCAGCGCAGTGAGCGAGTTGCGGATTGCCTTTACGCAAGCGGTCATTGAACATCGGCAAAGCGGCGAGGGCATGGCACTGTTCGACGGGGACCGGGTCCGCCAACTGGTGGCCAACCTCGTTGCTAACAGCGTTGCATATGGTGACCTCGGCGAGCCCGTGCGGGTGACCACTGAAGTCACCGCGCAACAGCTACGGGTGTCCGTACACAACGCGGGGCCAGCCATTCCAGCTGAAGCCAGGGCCACGCTGTTCGACGCCATGAGCCGAGGATCGGACCGTGGAGACGCGCGCAGCGTTGGCCTGGGGCTGTTCATCGTGCGGGAAATCGTCCGCGCCCATGGCGGCGAAGTGGAGGTGGCCTCCGAGGAGGGCAGCGGCACCTTGTTTACCGCTACCCTGCCGGTGAGGCGGGATTAGCCTGGGATTTCTGGCAAGCGTTCAAGTTCGAGTGAAGTGGTCCAAGTAGATACAATGTATCTACTTTTCCTTGTGCTTGGCTTTGGGGCTATTTACCACAGGCCGCCTTATGGAGGCTTTATGAAAATCGAGATCCAGCAATGGGGCAACAGTGCAGCAATCCGTATCCCCGCTGCAATACTCAAGCAAATGAGCTTGGCCAGCGGAGATGTCCTGGTGCTTGACGTATCCCCCGAAGCATTGACCCTCAAGCCTGTAAAAGCCAAACCTCACTACCGCTTGGCTGACCTGATGGCTCAGTGTGATTTGACAGCAGCGGAGCCCGAGGAACTCGCCGAGTGGGACGCAACGCAATCTGTCGGGCGTGAAGTATGAAACGTGGGAGGCTCAACCGAGGAGACGTTCTTCCCCTGGCTGTTCCCGCAGCCCTTACACCCCATGCGTCCGGTCATAGCCATTGATCGCCGGCGGTACCCAGCCTTCCGGTAGCGACGCGGCGGCATACACTTCGACCTTCATCGGGTAGCACGCCACGCTATCGGAGGAGTGTTCGGAGGAGCAGTCCCCCCCAGGGCACGCCGACATGCAGGCCAACAAGTCGATCTCGGCGAAGAACTCAAGATAGTCACCCGGGCGTACCGGGCTGGCTTTCATGAAGTACTGCCCCGTATCCCGGGTAAACCCGGTACACATGAACACATTCAGCACATCGTGCACATGGGCTTCGGCCTCACGCAGCGCAAGGCCCGTGGCACCTGCCAGCGCACGAGTCAGGTTGGAATGGCAGCAGTAATGATACTGGCCACCATGGCTGAGCAGGTTATGCGTGTAGGGATCGCAGCGGGTGCCGATCACATCATGGACCGCACCGCCGTACTCATCGAAACCATACCAGTCCAGGCTGTCATGAGTGATGGTCGCCATGGGTCGCAGGTAGGGGAAGCTGGAAAACAGCTGGTCGCCCACACCCACGTGGGTACCGTTGAGCGCGCGGGTTTTACCGGTATACAACCGCTCGGTGAGGTTATGCGCATTGAACAGGTTGAGGTCGCCCACCTGCGGGCCCTCTGTGCAAACAATGCGGCAGAAATGCCCGGCGGGTACTGACCAGGTAGCGGCGCTGCGAGGTGCCACGGTTACCGTTTCGACCAGCCTGAGCGTGCTTCTCAGGGCCTGATAACTGGGCAAGTGCGGCCGGGGCAGGCTATCGACCGGGTAGCAGATCACCGGCTTGATCGCCCGGCGCGCCGCTGCGTCCAGGGGCACGACGGTAGTGGAATGTCCTTTCATGGCAAGGTCTCGCGTGATCAGGCAAAGGGCAGGGCGTTCGGCTTACTGTAACGGGCCCCGCGGGCGCTTGCGAGCGCTTGATGGGCGGGCCCACAAACGAGCACGTATTGACAATTAATAGTTATAACATAACATTCCAGTGCCACTTCACTGGAGCTGTTCATGCGCCCGATTGCCTTTGCTTCACCCCCCACTGACGCCCGCCTGCCCGTAACGGTGCTGTCGGGCTTTCTCGGGGCAGGTAAAACCACGTTGCTCAATCATATCCTTGCTAACCGCGACGGGCGGCGGGTGGCGGTGATCGTCAATGACATGTCTGAAGTCAATATTGATGCCGCTTTGGTGCGAGGCGGGGCGGCGCTTTCTCGAACCGAGGAAAGTCTGGTGGAACTAAGCAACGGCTGCATCTGCTGCACCTTGCGCGAAGACTTGCTGATAGAGGTCGCCAAGCTCGCGGGGCAGGGCCGCTTCGACTATCTGCTGATAGAGTCGACAGGTGTTTCGGAACCTTTGCCCGTCGCGGAAACCTTCACCTTTACCGGCGAAGACGGCCGTTCGCTTTCGGATGTCGCTCGCCTGGACACGCTGGTCACGGTGGTGGACGCGTTCAACTTCCTGCGTGACTACGGGTCGGAAGACGACCTGGCGGCGCGGGGCCAGGCTCTGGGTGAAGAAGACACGCGTGCGGTGGTCGATCTGTTGATCAAGCAGGTCGAATTTTGCGATGTGATTGTGGTGAACAAGCTGGACTTGGTCACCGACCTTGAGCGCGAGCATCTGGAGGCGATCCTGCAACGGCTGAACCCCCGGGCGAGTATCGAAACCGCACAGTTCGGCAAGGTTGCATTGAACCGCGTACTCGGCACGGGCCTGTTTGATTTCGACCAAGCAACTCAGGCGCCAGGGTGGCTCAAGACCTTGCGCGGCGAGCACCTGCCGGAAACCGACACCTACGGTGTAGGCAGCTTCATTTACCGCGCACGCCGTCCGTTTCATCCTCTGCGGTTGCACGCTGCAATCAACCAGGAATGGCCCGGCGTGGTGCGCTCGAAGGGGTTTTTCTGGTTGGCCAGTCGCCCGGAACAGGCCTTCGAATGGTCACAGGCCGGTGCCATCTGCCGGCATGGGCCCGCCGGGCTGTGGTGGGCTGCCGTGCCCAAGGAGCAGTGGCCCACGGCAGCCCAAGAGCGCGGGGCCATCGAAGCGCTATGGGACAGCGCGGTGGGTGATGCCCGGCAGGAACTGGTGCTGATCGGTATCGGCATGGACGAGCGTGCGCTTACCCATCTGCTGGACAGCTGCCTGCTGACCGATGTTGAGATGGCAGCCGGCCCCGAGGGTTGGCGAGGCATAGAGGACCCATTCGAGTAAGCCAGGCGTGTTCAAAACCGCGCCAACCGATAGGGCGTTGGGTCCGGCAGGGCGTCAGGGGCTTCACCGTGGCCGGCCAGCGCTCCGATCATTTCTGCAGTGATCGCCGCCTGCGTCAGGCCCAGGTGTTGGTGACCGAACGCCAGCAACACTTTCCCATTGGCAACCTGGTCGATCACCGGCAGCGAGTCGGGAAGGGAAGGGCGAAAGCCCATCCAGGGCGTGGCGCCTTCGGTGTTCAAATCATCGCGGAACAAGCCCTGGCTCAACCGTTGCAGTTGCCAAGCCCGGCCCATGTTGGGCGAGCGATGCAGCCCGGCGAATTCCACCGTGCCGGCCAGGCGCAGGCCCTCGGCCATGGGGGTCATTATGAACTTGCGCTCCAGCGAGGTCACAGCGAACGGCAACCGATCCCGCTCGGCCGGCAGCATCAGGTGATAGCCGCGCTCGGTATCCAGCGGTACCCGCTTGCCCGTCAGCGCTTGAGTGAGCGCGGCCGAGTGAGCACCGCAGGCAATCAGCACGCGCCGCGCGGCCAATGTGCCTTCGCCGGTGTGCAGCACTACACCGTGACCGCTGACGGTGCCCCCGGTGACCCGTTGTTGATGGAAGCGAACCCCTGCGGCCTTCGCGGCGTGGACCATCGCTTGTACCACTGCGAAGGGGTCAACCACATGCGCGGTTGCC
This sequence comes from Pseudomonas sp. 3MAES_34.3B, assembly GCF_058145875.1. NCBI lineage: Bacteria > Pseudomonadati > Pseudomonadota > Gammaproteobacteria > Pseudomonadales > Pseudomonadaceae > Pseudomonas > Pseudomonas sp. 3MAES_34.3B. The sequence continues at coordinate 2,675,054 of NZ_CM176960.1, forward strand.
GGGAAGAACAGCCCACCCGCGATATGCTCACTCAGCTGAGGCGCAGCGGCCTGTACGGCCTTGGCGCTCCACCCGTCCACGGGTACATTCTGTGCGCGCATGCGTGCTGACAGGCTATCCATATCGTCGCGGGCTTGCGGCTGCTCATACACCAGCAGCGAGCCCTCGTGCCGAAGCAATGCCGGTTGGCCGATACTCGCCAGCAGGCGCTGCCATGCGGCCAGGCTGCCTTCATTCAGCGCGCGTAGCCCAGCGACCGTACGGCCGAACGGCGCGGGGCGCAGGTTGAGCAACAGTCGTACCAGCCAAGGGGTAGCCTGCGGCAGGTAGCGCCAGTCCAGCCGCAGGGGGCCCATCGGGTCCAGTAGCATCCCTGGCAGGCGCTTGAGGATCGTGGCGTCGGCGATCGGGAACACCTGCTCGGTCGCCAGGTGCCCCGCATTGCCATAAGAGGCGCCACGGCCTGGCGCCTGCGTATCCACCACGTCTACCTTCAGCCCCTGACGGGCCAGCTTCAAGGCACAGGCAACACCGACCACTCCGGCCCCTACAACAATGATGTCCACCTGGCTTGGCGAAGACACGGTATTGGATAATCCCATGGGCTCGGTACCGGTCACGCGAGGTTGTGCTGGGCGGTCCAGCTGGCGTACCAACGGGCGAACAGGCGGTACTGGCTCTCGGCGTAGTGGCGCTGGGCGTCACTCAAAGCATCGGTTTCGTTGAAGTGAAGGCGGTATTCCAGGTCGCCATTGAGCACCATCAAATGCTTGTAATAAAGCACCAGGTCAGTGCCTTCATCGAAGGAGGACAGCACGGCGAGCGCCGCCTCCAGTTCTGTGGCCAATTGCCGAGCCTTGGCGTCGCCCTCAGCGGCCTGTTTGCTCAGCGAAACCAGCTGCAGCACCTGGCGGGGCAAGGCATTGCCGATCCCCGTAATGGCGCCAGTGGCATTGCAGTTGACGAAACCATGCACCACTTGAGTATCGACGCCGACCATCAGGGTTACGCTTTCATCCCGGGAGGTAATGTGCTCGGCGGCATAGCGCAGGTCTGCCGCGCCGCCGAACTCCTTGAAGCCGATCAGGTTGGGGTGCGCCTGGCGCAGCTCGAAAAACAGGTCCGCGCGGGTGGCAAAGCCATAGTAGGGGCTGTTATAGATCACTGCCGGCAAGTCGGGAGCCGCTTGCAGCACCGCTGCAAAGTGGGCCCTCTGGGCAGCGGCGGAAGACCCGCGTGACAATACCCGCGGGATCACCATCAAACCCTGGGCCCCCACTTTCGCCGCATGCTCGGCATGGGAGACCGCTTCGCGGGAGTTCACTGCGCCGGTGCCGACGATGGTCGGCACACCGGCGGCGGTCAGCCGGGCCACGCCTTCCTGGCGCTGAGCTTCGGTGAGCAAAGGCCAGTCCCCCATGGAGCCGCAGTACACCACTGCGCTCATGCCGATATCGACAAGCTCCCGGCCCTTGGCGACCAAGGCGTCGAAATCCGGTGTGCGCGACGGCGTGCAAGGAGTCATCAGGGCAGGGATGCAACCACTAAAGATCGACGGGTTCATGCGGGTTCTCCGGAAGGTGCGGCAAGGTAAAGGTATGAAGCGCTCAGATGCCCCAGGCGAAAGGGTCCTGCTCGTCGATCAATAGCGTACTGTCGGCGGTAAGGTAAGCCTGGCCGGTAATAAAGGGGCGGATGCGTTCGCCGTCCCACTCGTAACGTGCCTCGAAGCGGCTGCCGGTAATGCTGGCCTGTACCCAGGTTTCCCCGGCGGCCAGCTTGCCGTCCGCCGCCAGGCAGGCCAGCTTGGCGCTGGTGCCTGTGCCACAGGGAGAGCGGTCGTAGGCTTTGCCGGGGCACATCACGAAGTTGCGGCTATGGGCACGAGCGTCATCGGCGAACAGCTCCACATGGTCGATAAGGGCACCGCCTTCGCCGTGGATGCCTTGGGCGTCGAGCGCCTGGAGCAGTGCCCAGGTGTACGCCGTGAGTGCTTCGACGTTGTTCAGCTCAAGGCGCTGACCATGATCGGCCACCAGGAAGAACCAGTTGCCGCCCCAGGCGATATCACCATAAACCTCGCCATGGCCGGGCAGCGTCACCGCGATGTGCTGTCGATAGCGCCAGGCCGGGACGTTGCGCACGGTAACAGCGCCGCCCTCGTGCAGCGTCGCCTCTACCAGGCCCACTGGAGTGTCGATCCGGTGCACGCCTGGCCCGATCCGGCCCAGGTGATACAACGACGCGACCAGGCCGATGGTGCCGTGACCGCACATGTTCAAATAGCCGGCGTTGTTGAAAAAGATCACGCCGCACGTAGCGCCCGGCGTTACCGGCTCGCAATACAGCGCGCCAACCAGCACGTCGTTGCCGCGAGGTTCCAACAGGCACGCACGCCGCCAGTGATCATGCTGCTCACGAAGGGCGTCACGTTTTTCCGCCATACTGGCACCAGGCAGTTCAGGGAAGCCGCTCATTACCAGCCGCGTAGGCTCGCCGCCGGTGTGGGAGTCGATGACATGAAGGCGGTGCATGGAAGCTCCGGATTGGCAAAGAGGTGCCTAAGGGTGCGCGTACGCGAGGGCGAATGGCTTGATGCGTTTACGCCATCGAAATGACGATTTCAGCACAATCGCTCGGGCGAGCGCGGGCTTGGCCATGGACAATCCGCATCGAAGGGCCGCAAGCTGTCGCTTTGGATACCATTCAGTCAGGCCAAGCCATGACCCCCGGTTCGCTCGCGACGTTGTTTCAACCCGGTACCTCAAAGGGCCTCGATAACATGGACGCATTGCTGGTGGCCGTGGCGCCCTTGCTGCCGTTACTGGATGTAGTGCCCAATGCGGCCATCTTTTTGAAGGATACCGATGCGCGCTATGTGCTCGCGAACCGCGCTCTGGTGGAACGCTGCGGGCACAAGCACGCTGAACAACTGCTCGGCAAAACCAGTGCCGAGGTATTTCCCGCGCAACTGGGGCCCGGTTATACGGAACAGGACAGGAAAGTACTGCAGCAAGGGCTGGTATTGGAGGACCAACTGGAGCTGCATTTATATGGCTCGCGGGAACCTGGCTGGTGCCTCACGCATAAATGGCCCCTGTATGCTCGCAGCGGCGAAATTCTCGGCCTGGCCGGTATTTCTCTGGACCTGCAGTCCGCCAGCGAAACCCACCCGGCCTACCAACGGTTGGCCGCCGTTGATGCCTATATTCGTGAACACTTTGACCGACCGGTGACACTCGCAGCGCTTACCGAAATCGCTGGTATTTCTATCGCGCAGCTGGAACGTTACTGCAAGCGGGTGTTCCATCTCACGCCGCGGCAAATGATTCAGAAAGTACGCCTGGAGCACGCACACCGCTTGCTCGGTACGGGCCTGCCCATCATCGAGGTAGCGTTGCGCTGCGGTTACACCGACCACAGTGCCTTCACTCGGCAGTTCAAACTGCTCACTGGTTTCACGCCCCGGCAGTACCGGGAGACGAAAGGCAAGTGAACCTTCGGCAAAGCTCCGTTCGTCTGTTGCCTGCACGGAATGCATACTCAAAAAGTGAATTTCAACGGAAGCGATCGGGTCAAGAACTATGAATGCTGGACATTTGTAGGGGTTACTATCATGACTATCGAAGCCGATACACTTGAGCAACTCACCCGTACCTTGCAACAACATGGCATGAAGCTGGTGTCTGATATTCACTTCACCAGGGCACCGTACCGCCATAATCACCGCTGGGTTTGCATCGTCGAATAACGCCGTCGCATTAGTTTGCGCTACGGGTTAAATCTTGACCTTCAGGTCTTTGACCGAGTGCGCACGTTGTTCGTCCAGCGAATTGTAATAGGTATTCTGGGTGGTGCTGAGGCTGTTGTGACGAAGGTCTGCTTGTAGGTCTTTCATGTCGCGATGCTTGGCGTCAAAGGTTGCTGAAGTGTGGCGCAGCCAATGCAGCGAAGCCGAACGTAACTGATCGATCTCGTCGTCGCTCCAGCCCTCGGCCTTCATTCGTAGCAACGAACGATCGAATACCTCTTGCAACAGCCCACGAATATGCCTGTCCGACAACCCAGCGCGGCCCTTGAGCGTACTGATCAGCGGCAGCTTTTCATGGGGTGAGGGCAGGGGAGAAAGCTGACGATAATGCCGGTATCGCACCAAGTACGTTTGAACATAGTCATCCCGCACGCTGATTTTCGCCGCCTTGTTACCTTTACCTACTACATGTAGCCACCAGTGCCCGCGGCTATCGCGGCGAAAATCCCCCATCGTGGGCGCCCAGTTATCCCGGCCAACCAGATCCGAAATACGCAAGTACATGGCATAGAGTGTAGCAACAATGAACAAGGTGCGTTCATGCGCAGGGTTTTCCTGTGCCATGGTTTCCGCTGTTTCGATAACGAAGTTCCACTGCAGCTGAGTAAGCGAGCGTGACGCGACATCCACGGTATTGCGCTGCTTGTAGATAGACTTCTGTTTGACGGCACGGAACGGATTGACTTCAGTAAGGCCTTCGTCGATTGCATGCTGGAAGAAACTGCCGCACACCGCAAATACTTGAGCGACCGAGCCCTGGCTCATCTTGTAGACCGCAGGAGGGAGGTCGGCCATGCTTTCCGCTGCGATCTTGCGCTCACGTTTGGCGATGGTGACGCTGAACGGGCGCCAGGCCGGGTTGGCGGTATAGGTATCGGAGGCAAGCGCCTTGCGGCCACCCTGGCGAATGAAGCGGGATTTCACCACCGGGCCGACCCAGGCCGCAGGCGGGTTGAGGCAGAACTCCATAAATGCCTCGGCATCGCGCCGGCGTAGTTCCAGCAGGGGCTTGCCGGCGACGAGGAGGGCCCATAACAACAAACGTTCCACATGGGTACGATAAGATGTGAACGTTGCTTCGTTGCCCGCATAGGATTTAAGGAAGCCCCGAACCGCCTGATAACTTTCAACAGGGCGGGTTTGTTCATCGCACTGATGGAGGAACGCAAGTACCGGTGCGCGCTCGCCCGTCATGTTCATGAAGTGCAAATCAAGAAAGCGATCATAGGTATCGAACAGAGGTAACGGGCGGGCTGCCATATGGCGGTGTCTCAAAGGCGATAAAACGTGGAACAGGGTGCCTTGAAAACGAACAAAATGCAATATCCGGGTCTGGTAGTTATCGGATATTACATTCGTGGCAGGGGCTCTTTCGGACGCCCTAGTTGGCTTGTAAATCGCTCTCGTGTCAAGAGTAAGCGGCAATAACTCCTTGAAACGCCACTAGTCTCGTTTTGACGCATTTAGTGAGAAATATGGCAGACATGTACTTCCAAGGAACCTCCAGCGGCCTTTTTTATCCCTTCGGGCCAGCCTTAAGGTACTAGTGCTTACCGAATGCTCGGCTATGCAATCAAAAATCAATCGACTCAGCGTACATTCGAGTGCGTTGGAGCCAGCGTGCCGTGCACATCTCAACACTTGCCGCTGCGCCGTGATTAACACGTTGCCTGTGCAGTGCACGGTATGCAATGTTTCGCACGTTTGAAGCACGCTGCAGACCGGACAGCTTGGCGACCGTGGCAGGTTGCGTGAGGTCGTGCTTCAAAGATGAACGTGTGCGCTCAATCAGTGGCGAGCGGTGAGCGGTGAGCGACAGCACCTGGTAGCACGATCTGCCGCAGCCAGGAGAGTTCGGTACTATGCGGAAGGTACCGTGAGGTTGGCCAGGCTCCAGCTGTTGAGGCAGGAGTTGGGCAACGGAGCATGAGCCGTAATCGGCCTCGTTCCAGGCGTCTCACTGAGGGTGCGATATTGTAATATCAGGTTACCGATAATGCACATTATGTTAAATCATATGTCAGAGCGGTTCTAAGTACGCCAGGATCGTCGATGATGTCGGCTGTGCCCTGCACCACCAAGTGCGCACTGCATCCAGACACAATTGCGACCCGGGATGGGATTTGCCTTGGCTGCACCGGGGACCGCGCCTACCCATACAAGCCCCGAGCCAAGACCCAGATCGCTGTCGATCATCGTCATGGATCGATTGGGTGCCGCTTCGTCCCCCAGGCGAAGCTTTGCATCGCGTACGGACACCGCGCCGGAGGAAGCAGTCGGGCTCAGGGCGCCTAGTCCTGCCGCTAAATGTTCTTGTCCAGGAAGTCATGAATAACAGGGATGATTTCCTTGGCATGCGTTTCAAGCGCGAAATGGCCGGTGTCATATAAACGAATATCCGCCTTGGGCAGATCACGCTTCCAGGCCTCGGCGCCGGCTGGAAGGAAAAACGGATCGTTCTTTCCCCAAACTGCCAGGAGCGGTGGATGATATTGGCGGAAATACGTCTGGAAGATTGGGTACATCGCCACGTTCGACGCGTAATCCAAAATAAGGTCGAGCTGGATCTCGGCATTTCCAGGCTGCGATATATGCAGCCCTTCAAGCGTGTACCCATCAGGCGATACCGAACTCTTGTCGACCACCCCTTCAAGGTATTGCCACTTGATCGAGGCCGGAGTCGGAAAGTCGCTTAGGGCCTCCCGATTGCGTTGCGTCGGCTCCAGCCAGTACTTTTGGATAGGTGCCCAGCTATCACCCAAGCCCTCCTCGTAAGCGTTGCCATTTTGAGAAATGATTGCACTCACCCGCTCAGGATGCGCAACAGCCAAACGCCATCCCACTGGCGCACCGTAGTCGTGAACCATGAGCGCATATTTTTCCAGCTTTAGCTGCTCGGTAAATTGCCCGATCGTTTGTGCCAGTTGCGCAAAAGTGTAGGCGTATTCGCCCCGTGGAGGGGCTTCGGTGAACCCAAACGCGGGTAGGTCAGGGGCGATCACATGATAGTGGTGAGACAGCGCAGGTATAAGGTCACGGAACATGAATGACGAGGCGGCGAAACCATGGAGCAACAGAACGGTAGGTGCCTTGGGGTTGCCTGCCTCACGATAGAACACTTTCACATCACTGACCTGTTCGTACCGGTAATGAACCGTGCTATCAAGAGTGGCAGCTTGGGCACCGCCGGCAGGAACTGCCGACACTGCTGCGGCCGGGATCGATTTGGAGGGTTTCATAGTGACACCTCTGTAACCGCTTAATGTGTTTTTGAAGGTTACCCAGCATTGTGGTAACCTGTCAAACGTAATTTAAGGGGTTACATTAGAATGAATTCCACCAGCATGCCCGATGCACTCTTTTTGGCTGACAACGTTGCCCTCGACTTCATCAACAGTGAGTACGGCGTGGGTGACCAATCCCACGATTGCTTTACCGATGATCTGAGCGTCATCCGCTGGCTCAGGCTCGCGGGTTTAACGCCGGAGAACGATGAGGACGAAGCACCGAAAGGACTCATGCGCAAAGCCCGCGACCTTCGCGAATCTCTGAGGAGTGTGGTGCATGCAGCCATAAAGCACTCCCCAGCAGACCTAACCCTCATCAACGATGTGCTTGAGGCAGGTCGTCCAATAAGCAAATTGAAATGGGATGGCGAGGCGAGGGAATTTCGAATCGTCTGCCACCCCAGGGACGGGAGTCCGATCAGCTTACTGTGGCCTGTGGCTAACGCTGTGGTGCATCTGGTCACGAGCGATAAGTTTGAATTCGTACGCCACTGCGAGGCACACGATTGCGTTCTGCTGTTCCATGACTTGAGTAAGTCCCATCGGCGACGCTGGTGCGATATGGCCACCTGCGGGAACCGTATGAAGGTGGCAGCGTTTCGATCCAGGAAAAATCCTCGATCGAGCGGATCGCAATAGCCGGAAGAGCCGCCAGAGCGCCCTCCTCCTCTGAGTAGAGCATTTCAACCGAGTTGCTATACCCTGAGGCTTTCAGGTCGACAAACCACTGGGAATGTTGCACCGTTTTATTCGCAGAGGGATTACCAGATGCTACTGCCAGATTTCGAAAAGCTTTTTCACGCTGCGATCCGGATTACCAGCGTCCCGGAGGTCATGGCGGCCCTGGCGTCGGTCACTGCGGGCACGTCAGGCGACTACGACGGTGTACCCAAGGTTGTCGTCAAACAAGACAGTATTGCCATCCGCGCCGGGGGCGGCGTGTATGCAATATCTGGTGAACGCCAGGCCATTGAGCTGCTTATCAAAACCATGGTCGCCCTTGATACCAGTGGTAAGGAGGAGCGCTTCAATGTCTTTCGTGAAGCTGCTACACAGCTGTGGCATGCGAAACGATACTTGCTGACATACGAGTACCAGAAGGCCAACCTGGCCAAGCTCGCCGAGAATCCCGAACTGCGACAACGCGCCGTAGCCAACCTGGACAGAATCGCGATAGTGAACGGTGAATCGCCTCAAGGCGAAGAGTGGCGCGCGCTGCTTCGAGGCGATTTTCAGGAAATGTTCGACCTTGTAATGAGCCATGGCGAACACGGTAGCGACCTTCGTCGCTATTCGCCTGTTACAGGATTTATCACAGAGGAAGAACGCGGTGAGATCCATGCCAGGATCATGGGGCGAGCGCTGCCGCCATCAGCTGGTTGAGCCAAGTGGCGGCGTACACGAGGTAGCACCCCTACCCCGCATTACTCACCGACCGCTAGTAGCACAGGAACGTCGCAATATGCCTTTACACCGTCCGAGCCGTTTTTTGCTGGCTTGTGTGCTTCCGTCAGTTTGCTTGGCCGATACCTTTGAAATTGACCCTCACAGCGAGAGCCTTTATCGGCAGGCAGTGCCGCATCTACAAGAGGCGGACAGAAGCCTCGGGGCTGTGGATCTCAAAACACCAGCCCCCGAAATACAGGCAACAAATCGCTCGTTGGGTGCGATGGCCAGCGCGGAGCTACAGATCGCCGCTCCCTTGCTTGAACAGGCCGCAGCGCTGGAACATCCGATTGCCCAATACCGCCTCGCTCTGATCTATCTGGGGTACTTCCCTCAAGGCAACCAGGAGAAGGCCTGTACATTGCTGGAAAAAAGCCTGAGCCACGGCTTTGCTCCTCCGGCTGTGGCGATTGAGTCAGCATGTTATGCCTACGCCGACACGCCTGAATATCAGGCTGCTTTAGAAGCCATGCAAGTACCTGCGCCATCCTATGAACGCTACTTTCCACAACCTGCCATGAATCTGGCTTGCCGTCGTGAGGAGGCTTCCGGGGCAGGGTTTCAATGGGCAACCAGCCGTGACTATCAAGCAGAAATCCTCTGGCTGCTTGGGGCGCATAATCGCGCGCAGCGCTCGGAATATGCGCAAAAGGCTGTCGATATCAATGGTTGCTACAAAGCCCAGCGTTGGCTTGGGAAGCCGAAGTCATCAGCGGGATAAAACTTGTGAGAACGCTATCGTGTTGACTCACTGAAATACCTGTCCAGCTGACCTCTTGAGCTCAACCAAAGCGAGAGGGCTATTTTCTTCCCGGCGGCGACGCTTTCATTCCATATTTTTATTGGAATCATGGTCGTCGGCATCGGCTCAATCCTTATGGTTGTATGGCGCATGGCAAGCCTACCGGTCGACGTTTTGCGCCAACACTCATGAACTCAATCAACCCTGGTTATCCAAACCACGGCCGATGACTGACGGTGAGATAAACATGATCGAGCGCTCTCAAGTGAATGTCGCCAGCGGGACCGATTTGCCACCTACTTCAACCCCACCGCTCAGCCCAGGGCGCACAAACCTGAACCCGAGCGACGAGCCGGGTATCGACGAGCTTCCGGACAACGAGGGTGAGGCGCCGGATGACGTATCGCCTACGCCCTATGAAGAGGGGGTACCCGATATGGACCCGGACAATGCCGAACTGGATGACCAACCGAATCCGCGCTGACCACAAGCATACGTAGCAGCAGGGCTTGCCCGCGACCTGGCGTTGGCCGCCAAACCGGTCGCGGCCAGGGCTTAGCGACCTTCACCGGTTCCCACCTTTATGGCGCTTGCACCGCTCGGAGCAATAACGCACATCGTCCCAGCAGCGCGCCCATTTCTTGCGCCATGAGAAAGGGCGGTTGCAGGCAGCGCAGTCCTTGGTAGGTAATTCGCTTTTTTTCATAAGCATGAGTGGCTCAAGCAGGCAGTGCTCATTCCACAACCCCCTCATCCTTCAACCGCTGAATCGCGCTGTTGCTCATCCCCAGTTCGGCAAGCACCGCCTGAGTGTGCTGCCCAAGGTTTGGCCCTTGCCAGTTTACGGTTCCGGGGGTCTCCGAGAGCTTTGGAACGATCCCTGGCATTTTGACTGCAGCGCCATCTGGCAATTGAGTGTCCAGAATCATGCCGCGTGCCTGGTAGTGAGGGTCGGCGACGATATCGGCAACGGAATAGATGCGGCCCGCGGGTACCTCGGCTTTTTCCAGTGCCTCAAGCACACGTTCGATTGGCAGTTTGGAGCTCCATTCACTGATGGCCCGGTCAAGCAAGTCACTTTCGGCAGCCCTGCCGTCGTTATGGGCAAATGCGGGGTGCTGCGCCAAATCGACTCGGCCGATCGCAATCATCAGGCGTTTGAAGATAGGATCGCTGTTGCCGGCGATGACCACATAGGCGCCGTCAGCAGTTGGATAGGTATTGGACGGCGCAATGCCCGGCAAGGCGCCGCCGCTGCGTTCGCGGACGTGGCCGAGCATCGCGTATTCGGGTACGAGGCTTTCCATCACATTGAACACGCTCTCGGCCAGGGAGACGTCGACGACTTGACCATCACCCTGCCCTGTCTTCACTCGAAGCAGCGACATCAGCGCCCCCATCACCGCATGCATCGAGGCCAGTGAGTCGCCGAGGCTCACACCCATCCGAGCCGGCGGTGAATCCGGGCTCCCGGTGGTGTAACGGATGCCTCCCATGGCCTCGCCAATCGCACCAAAGCCTGGGCGATCGCGGTATGGGCCGGACTGCCCATAACCTGAAATACGCACCAAGGTCAGCTTCGGATTGAGCGCGTGCAGCACGTCCCAGCCCAGGCCCAGCTTTTCCAATGCACCGGGACGTAAGTTTTCTATAAGCACATCGGCGCTTTCGGCCAATTGCTTGACGATCTTGATCCCTTCAGCGGACTTGAGGTTCAGCGCCAGGGACTTTTTGTTCCGGGACTGGAGATACCACCAAAGGGATGTGCCGTTGTGCAGTTTTCGCCACTTACGAAGAGGGTCGCCCTGCTCCGGGGTTTCAATCTTGATCACCTCGGCGCCAAACTCGGCCATGATCCGTGCCGCGAAGGGTGCAGCAATGAGCGTTCCGACCTCAATGACGCGGATTCCGCTAAGAGCAGTCATGGTGCAGCCTCAATGTTTCCTGGAATTTGCACCAAGACTAGAAGCTAACGAGAGCGAAATTCCAACCTCGGATGAAAAAGGCGCCAGACACCTCACCTAGGTACCGAAATCCGGCCATTCCCCAATGGCCAGGAAGGCGACCTGCGGCACCAACACAATCGCTAGCATCGTATCGACATCCACAAGGCCCAGCCCGCCCAACCCTGCGCCTACGCACACAGCCGTTGCGGTCCCTACGCCGGTCCATAGCTTGGACAGTTTCCTCATGTGGCACCTCTCGTCGCGTACACTGTATGGATAAACAGTATACGGGTATCGCGAGCAGGTCAATGGGCTGCAGAGGGGCTTTGTACGAGCGGTATTCAGCGCCCTGCCGGCACGGGAAAACGACTATTCACTCGGCATCCGCGCGCAACATCCTTAAGATACCGGCCTTGATTTGTTACCGTCGTGCCCATGAAAACTCTGATTGCTGTACTAGCTTTGTTCCTTTCTACGGCCCTGCCCGCCCTCGCCTCCCCGCCTGCGACCTTTACCGAGGCCAAGGTTGTGGCTAAGCAGCAGGTCTACCTTGACCAGGCCAACAGCGCCATGGGTGAGCTTTACTGCGGGTGCCAATGGTCATGGACGGGCAAGTCCGGCGGCCGCATTCACCCCGAATCATGCGGCCTTCAGGCCAGGAAGCAGGAAAGCCGTGAAACCCGCGTGGAGTGGGAACACATCGTGCCGGCGTGGACGTTCGGTCACCAACGTCAGTGCTGGCAGAATGGCGGTCGAGAGCATTGTATCGACGACGACCCGGTGTTCCGTGCGATGGAGGCGGATCTGTTCAACCTTTACCCGTCAGTAGGCGAAGTCAACGGCGACCGCAGCAATTTCAACTACGGGATGGCGTCAGGGGTTGCGCCCCAGTACGGCCAATGCAAAACCAAGGTTGATTTTGATGGGCGGGTCGCCGAGCCACGCGATGAGGTCAAAGGGCTGGTCGCCCGCACTACTTTTTATATGTTCGATCGTTACAACCTGAGCATGTCGAGGCAGCAGCAACAACTGCTCATGGCGTGGGATAAGCAGTTCCCCGTGACGCCATGGGAGCGGGAGCGCAACACGCGTATTGCCGCCATCATGGGCCACCCGAATGCCTTCGTGACGGGCGAGCGGTCCTGGACCGAAGGCTACAAGCCGGTTGGCGACGGGGTGGTGGTTCCGCTCACTCGCCCCACAGCCAAGCCAGCACCTGCGGCTGATGCCAGCGGGCCCGAAACCACCGGGATGGTTATCGGGAACAGGAACAGCCATGTGTACCATCTTCCCAGCGGGTGCCCGAGCTATGGCAAGGTGGCGCCGAAGAATCAGGTTGCGTTCAAATCCGCAGCTGAGGCGCAAGCAGCCGGGTTCCACAAGGCCGCAGATTGCCGTTAGCTTTCACGCACAGGGCAACCTAGCTTCCAAAATGCGCAAACTTCCCACTGAAGCGCTTGGCCAGTGGGTTGGCGAGGTCGCCGTGTTTGCTGGTACCCAAGCCCAGCTCGACCAGGGCTTCGGCTAGCTTGACAGCGGCTGCCACGCCATCGACTACCGGGAGCCCTACCCGCTCGCTTACCCTGGCCGCCAGGTCCGCCATACCGCCGCAACCCAGAACAATCGCCCCGGCGCCTTCGTGGTCCCGGGCGTGCAGGGCATGTTCGGCCACTCGTTCCACCAGACCTTCCGGGCCTAGCGCCTCCAGTTCCAGCACAGCGATATCCACACAGCGCACCGAGGTACAGTGCTGGCCCATGCCGTAGTTGCGTAACAAGTGCTCGGCGATGATGCGCGTGCGGGTCAGCGTGGTGACCACGGCGAAACGCGTGCATATCAGACTTGCAACGTGGAAGGCGGCTTCGGCTATGCCAATCACCGGCCCCCGCGCCAGCTCACGCGCGGCCAACAGGCCCGGGTCGCCGAAGCAGGCGATGATATGGGCGTCATATCCAGCGGCCACGCCCTTGCGTACTTCCTCCAATACGCCCACGGCTGCAATGGCTTCGTCGAAGTGCCCTTCGATGGATTCGGGCCCATCGGCCGGGCGGCAGGCAATGATGTCAGTGCCCGGGCGGGCGACCGCTCCTGCGGCACGGGCAATGCTGGCCGTCATGCGTTCGTTGGTGTTGGGGTTGATAACCTGGATTCTCATGATGGCTTGTGACTCAGCGCTTGAAGAGGCTTTTGAAATCCGGCTCGATCACAGGGCTTTCCTCGACCTGCAGGCTGGCGCGGATGCTTGCAAGGTGCTTGCTCATCCACTTCGCAGCAGCCCTGCCTTCCCCTCGCTCCACTAGCTGGAGCAACTCGAGATGGTCCCCACATTCACAACCCACGCTACGACGCGATCCATAGACGGCGATGATCAACGAAGCGCGGGTGGTCAGGTGGGCGATCTGCTCGGTGAGCACCTGGTTGTCGGCCAGGGCCACCAACTGCACATGGAAGCGCGCCGACAACTGGATGGCTTTGCTGTGCAGGCCGGCGCGTTGTGCACAATGCTCTTCCTCCACAAGGGCGCGCAATCCCGTAAGTTGCGCAGCACTGGCTTGGGCTGCCACTGCGGGCATGAGCGCCGGCTCGATGACCTCGCGCGCCGCGAACACATCCTGCGCCTCCTTGGCGCTGGGTTGCGCGACTTCGGCACCACGGTTCGGGCGTAGCGTGACCAGACGTTCAAGTGCCAGGCGTTGCAATACCTTACGAATGCCAGTACGGCTGACCTCGAACACCTCCGCCAAGGCGTCTTCGGGCAGCCGGGTTCGCGGCAACAACCGGTGCTCCACGATCGCCTCGAGGATGTCCTGATAGATCTGCTCGTCACGGCTCAAGGCAGGGCTGCTGACAGCGGGGCCGGCGAGGAAAAGGTGAGCGTTCATAGGTGCGCTTGGCGAGAGTGTGATGAGGATCGTATACAAACGGTTCGACGCTGACTAGCTCTGTAACCTCCCATCAACGCGCCCAGCTCTTTGCACTGACTGCGTGCGCAAGCGCCCTTTAACCGCGCACAGCTAGCTTTAGATCCTCATTCCGGCCTCCATCGAAAGGTGCCATTTCAGGCCAGAGCCCTCGGATTTTCCGGCCACGGCGTTATGTGGCATGCATTCTGCCTCCCTGAATCGTATACAAAAATGTCAGCTTCCGTACGCAGTCTCCGGAGCGGCACTCACCCAGGGAGAGGCACGCAATGACCCCAGACCTTCCGAAAGGCTATAGCCCCCGCTTGTGCAACCAGGACCTGCGCCCGATACCGCAGACCTGGACCTGGTACAACATCTTTGCGTTCTGGATGAGCGACGTGCACAGCGTGGGCGGCTATGTGTTCGCCGCCAGCCTGTTCGCCCTGGGCCTGGCCAGCTGGCAGGTGCTGATCGCGCTGCTGATAGGCATAGGCATCATTCAGGTGATTGCCAACCTGTTGGCCAAGCCCAGCCAGCAAGCCGCAGTGCCGTACCCTGTCATTTGCCGCCTGGCATTCGGGGTGTTCGGGGCGAATATCCCCGCCGTGATTCGCGGGCTGATCGCCGTGGCCTGGTATGGCGTGCAGACCTACCTGGCCTCGAGCGCGCTGATCATCGTGGTACTGCGGTTCTTCCCGTCCATGGAGAGCTTTGCCCAAGCCCAGTTCGCAGGGCTGTCGTACCTCGGCTGGATGGGTTTCCTCACACTGTGGATGATACAGGCGGCAGTGTTCTGGACCGGCATGGATTCCATCAGGCGCTTCATCGACTGGGCCGGGCCGGTGGTCTACGCGGTGATGTTCCTGCTCGCCGGTTGGATTGTATGGAAAGCCGGTTGGAGCAACATCAGCTTTACCTTGTCGGAAAAGAGCCTGAGCGGTTGGGAGGCGTTTGGCCAGGTGGTGATGGCTACCGCGCTGGTGGTGTCGTATTTCTCGGGGCCGACCCTGAACTTCGGCGACTTCAGCCGTTATTGCCGAAGCATGGCGGATGTAAAACGCGGGAATTTCTGGGGCCTGCCGGTGAATTTCCTGGCGTTCTCGCTGGTAACCGTCGTGATCGTCTCCGGCACCCTCCCCGTCTTCGGCGAAATGCTTCATGACCCCATCGCCACGGTTGGGCGTATCGACAGCAGCGTAGCGGCACTGCTTGGGGCGTTTGCCTTTGTCACCGCAACCATTGGCATCAACATCGTCGCCAACTTCGTGTCCCCGGCCTTTGATTTCGCCAACTGCGCACCCAGCAAAATCAGCTGGCGTACAGGCGGCATGATCGCCGCGGTGGCGTCGATCTTCATCACGCCCTGGAACCTGTTCAACAACCCGGAGGTAATCCATTACACCCTGGACGTGCTGGCGGCATTCATCGGGCCGCTGTTCGGGATTTTGCTGGTGGATTACTACGTGATCAAAAAGCAGCAAATCGACGTGGATGCATTGTTCAACGACGCTCCCACGGGCCGTTACTGGTACACCAATGGCTTTAACCCGGTAGCGATCAAGGCGCTGTTGGCGGCTACCGTTATCGGGCTGGTGTTTGCCTTTGCGCCGTGGTTCAAGCCGATCGCCAACTTCGCCTGGTTCACCGGTTGTTTCCTCGGTGGCGTGTGCTACCTGGGGCTGGCACGGCGCGAGGTGAAACACCTGGTACCGGCAATGACGTGAACGCCGTTTGTTTGCAGCTTCCTGTAAGCGGGGTGCTGTACAGGGAGGGAGCGCTTCGGGTTGATGGCAGAAGGCTATCCACCGATAATCGCGTTCCTTTCAACCCCGCAAGGATCCGCTGTGAAAAAACTGTACCTGGCCTTCCCGATTTGTGCATTGCTGTTGCAAGGTTGCGGCATGACCATGCCCCGCTATGAACCTAGCTACCAGAATGTTCAGCAGCTCAAGCAAAACGCCCCGATGCAGCCTGTCCGCGAAACGGAGGTGGACGCTGATCCCGGCCAGGACTCGTTGGTGGTTCGCCTGAACCCGATCTCCTCCCCGGAGGGCAGCGTTGCTCTGCATATCCAGGCCGCCATCAACGATGAGCTACGCCGCGCCGGCCTGCTGGACCCACGCGCAGACCGCCAACTAGAGGTGCACGTAGTAAAGAGCCAACTGGATTCAGGGGTAGCAAACGGTGCCGGCGAATTGACCGCACACTTCACCCTGCGCAGGGGCAATCAGGTGCTGTATTCGGCAACCAAGGATGCGCACCAAAGCTGGGATAGCAGCTTCTTCGGCGCCATTGCCATTCCTGCTGCGGCAAACAACTACAACCCTATGGTTCAGAAGCTGCTTATGAGCCTCTACAGCGACCCGCTGTTCCTGCAAGCACTGAAGTAACCAAGAAGGCTGTTCGGAAAGAGAAAAAGAGCCGCCAACGCGCGGCTCTTTTATCAGCCTTACGCGCGAGGTACCCGGGGCGCCAGAGCGGAATACTTCATGCGATTGCTCTCCACCCAGTTCTTGAGCAGCGCGTTGACTTGCCGGTCAAAGGTGTCGGTAACAGCGGCCTTGGGGGTGTTACCGGCCAGAGGGAGGAACCAGATGCCCAGCCAGGTATTCACGGCATCGTGATTGCTGGCTTTGCCCGACGCTTGGCCATGGTCGTCCACCGCTTCCAGGCTCACGGTGTACTGGTCAGTGGCCAGGGCCGGGATGATCGTGAAGGTAAGGCCGCTGATCACCGCCAATACCATCTGGCCACCGCTTGGCGCGTGATTGTAGACCTTCAGCCGAAGGCTGTAATCGCCCGGCTGCTTGTCGAATTCATCGAAAGTCACTCTGCCGAACAGGCCTGATTCGCTTAACACCCGCTTGAGCTCGGGCTTGAGCATGTCCCGGGCTTGCGGCACTTCAGTGGCCTTGGCGTTCCCGGGATCGCCCTGATAGAAATCGAAATCCACATAAACGTTTGGCTTGTTGGCGTAGCTGGCCATCGACGGCAGGTCTACGGGTGCCACTTCATCCTTGGTGAAGCTGGCGCATCCCCCAAGGCTCACTGCCATGGCCAGGCCTATGGCTTTTACGAACTGCATATCAACTTCCTTGCGTGATAATAACAAGCGCTTCGCTTGAAAGCGGTCGGCAGTCTACAGCGACGCAAATCATTTCAAAAGGCCACCATTCATTATTGTTTCAACTTTGACACAACACCCACGCCTGACTATACCCACCTCTCCTTTACAACATCGGCGCAAAGCCGGGGGTGGGTCATGGTACGGTTCAATCACACTGGCCAGCCCCATGCCCTACCCGTTCCCCCAGCCTTGGCGTGGGCCGTGACGCTCGCCGTGGGCAGCCTGGCAGCGTCGCCTTCCTTCGGCGCCTGCGGCAGCAGCGGCAGCACGATAATCAGCGGCGCCAGCACCGGCCCTTGTGCGCTCGTCGCCGGCAGCACGCTCAGGATCACCAACAGCGGCAAGCTCAGCAGCAGCGCTGGCCCGGCCATCACTGCAGACGGCGTAAGCGGCACCCTGGAAATCGTCAATGGCGGCATGCTCTCGGGCACACCCGGTATTTCACTGACCAACAGCACCCTGGAAGGCGGCATCACCAACTTCTTCAGCGCCACCCTGGCCGTTGCCAGCAATAGCGGCACCGCGATAGTGATCAAGGACACCCGCTTGAGTAACGGCCTGGACAATCACGGCACCATCACGTCCGGTAATGCCGCGGGCAGTGGCCTTGATATTCAAGACAGCATTGTTGGCTCGCTGCGCAACATCGGCAATATCAATGCCGCAGAGTACGGGCTGCGCTTGCGAGACAGCACCATCAACGGCAGGTGGTCCAACAGCGGCGGGGTGAAAAGTGGTGGAACCGGCGTGGCGATGGACAGCAGCATTGTCCATGGGGAGGTGATCAACACCGGGGATCTCACGGCTGGTCGGCATGGCATGACCCTGACCGGGTCGAGGGTGGACGGTGATGTGCGCGCCTGGGGCATCATCAGTAGCGGCGCGGACGCCCTGCGAGTGGTCGACAGCTATATCGGTCGGGACCTGATCACCCGAGGCACTCTTACCGCCGATAGTCATGGCGTGCGGCTCTCCGGAGGGCGGTTGGCTGGGGACCTGGTGAACCAGGCCGTAATTACTGCGGCCAGTGGCATCACTCTCAGCAGCAGCCTGACGCGAGGTAATGTGGTCAACGAGAGCGCTATTAACGCCTCCAGCGAAGGGCTGGCGCTCTACACGGCTACGGTGAAAGGCACGCTGCAAAATATCGGGGACATTTCCCTTGAAGAGGGTGTAGGCCAGGGCAACGGCGCTTCCCAGGCCGCGCTGGGCGTTCACGCCACTTCGGTCATCGGCGGGATTTACAACAGCGGCAGCATCAGCAGCGCCGATCGACTGGCAATACAGGTGGACACGGCCATCATCACCCACCGCGGCATCAAGAATTCCGGCGGTACTGTTAGTGGGCGCACTGGGCTGTTTATCGACAACTCAAGCGTTAGCGGCGGATTTAGCAACACAGGCACCATTTTCGGCGTGGGCGACCTTGGCCAGGCCAACGGCGTGCGCGTTCGGGACAGCCACGTCACGGGCAATTTCACCAACGCGGGGGTCATCAATAGCGTCAACGGTTCTGCGATTCGCTTCGATAACAGCGCCATGGTTGGCACTATTACCAACAGCCGCCAGCTCGTCGGCAGCAACGGCCTGCGCCTGCAAGGCACCAACGTAGACGGCAGCATCAACAACAGTGGGGATATTCGCGCCAGCGTCTTGGGCATCGCACTATTCGATAGCGATCTTAGCGGCGACCTGATCAACACGGGCACGATTACCGGTACAGGCATGGGCATACGCTTGAGCGACAGCACCGTGCGGGGCACCCTTCGCAATGGCGGCGCGGTCGCCGGGCAGTACGGCATCAGCCTGCGCAATACCAGGATTACTGGCGGGATCGACATCAGCGGCAGTGTACTGGCCCACGCGGTGAGCGGTTATGCAGTGGACATCGACAAAAACTCGAGCGTGCCGCAGCTACGCATCAGCGGCGATGACACCGCGCGGTTCAGCGGCGCCGTGCGCACGGTGGCCACGCCCGTGCTCATCACCAGCGGCAGCACCTTTACGTTGCAGGACGGCAACCGCTTCGAAGTGCCGACCTTCGAGAACCGGGGCACCGTGGCCGTCGCCGCAGAGGGGCCGAACCGGGATGACCCGGGCCTGCCGCCCCATGCAGCGGTGGCAACCATTCAAGGCAACTACCTGCAAACCAGCGCCGCGACCTTCAGTACCCAGGTGGCTGACGGCGCCCGCTATGGCCAGCTTGTGGTCAGCGGCACTGCGACCCTGCCGCATTTGGCCAAGGTATACGTGGACGTAGCCAACCCCACGCAGTCTTTGAGCGTCAGCAAGCTGGATAACGTGATCTCCGCCGGTACACTGGCGTCGGACGGCACCTACACGGTCACCAGCAACTCCCAATTGTTCAACTTCAGCGGTGTGAAAGACGCCAATACACTGGACCTCAAGCTCGCCGCCAAAAGCAGCACCGGCGCCAGCGACGCCCTGCGCAGCACAGGCGCCGGTAACAAGGCTTCGGGCGCCGCGCGAGTGCTGGATAGGCAGTTTGCCCAAGGTAGCAGCAGCCCGCTCACTAACTACTTTGTCACCGCCACCTCCCAGGCCGAAGTGGCCCGTGCGGTGTCTCAAAGCCTGCCGCTGACCAACGCCTTGCCGGCCAGCCAGTTCATGGTTGAACAGATCACCGATACGCTGCACGAGCGGATGAGCGAGGCGCCGCTGTCGGCGGCCGGTTTCGTTCAGCCGGCAAGCGGTGTCTGGATCAAAAGCTTCGGGGCGCGAATGGCTGATAATCAGGGCGGCGCCAGTAACGGCCTTGCCACTAACGTAGGCGGCACGCTGTTTGGCGCCGAGGCGACCCTCTCCCGCACTACCCGTATGGGCGTGGCCTTTGCCTATGGCGACAGCCAGGCCAGCGATCTGGGCGCGAGCCGCGGCCGCAACAATCAGCTGGAGCTGTACCAGCTCAGCGCCTACGGTAGCCATCTGCTCGACGACGTAACCGAACTTAGCGTGCACGCCGGCATGGGCCATAACCAGAGCGACGGCAGCCGAACGCTGAGCTTTGGCGGCAGCAACAGCCAGGCCAGTGCCAAGGTTGAGAGCCAGATCTTCACCGGCGGCGCGGCCCTGACTCGGCGCTGGGCGCTCAGCGAAGCCACCACCCTCACCCCGTCCCTGAGCGCCGATTACACGCGGGTAAACGAAGACGGCTACCGCGAAAGCGGCGCCACCAGCCTCGCGCCGCTGCTGTTGGAGGTAAAAGCCCGCACCACCGATCAGCTTCTGCTGGGCTTCGATACCCGGCTCAGCCACAGCATTAGCCCTGGTACGCAGATCAAGGGCAAGCTGGGCGTGGCCTACGACGTCATGGACGAAGGCAACGTGGTTACCGCCGCCTTCGCCGGCGCGCCGGGGCAAACCTTTCGCACTCCTGGTAGCGACCTCGGGCCGTGGGTGCTGCGCGGCGGCCTGGAATGCAGCTCGGTAGGCCGCACGGGTATCAGCCTGTCGTTTACCATGGACATGCAAACACGCGCCGGCTACACCGAGCAGGTTGGTCAGGTGCGGTTGGAGGTGCCGTTTTAGCCATTAACAGGTTTTCAGTAATCTAACAACGACGGCTTCAACGGCAAGCCGTCGGCGTGCCCACCTCCCCTACTTCAACCGGGCATTCTCGGCGTGACGTTCAGCCTTCACGGTTTCAGGGGTGGTGCGGTTTTCGATGGCTTGCTGCTTGGTCTGCTCGTCACCGCCTACAACGTGGTCCACGTCGTTCATCAGCGCTTCGAAGCCTTGCCGTGCAACTTCGGTCTTGTCGTTCTTCTTCGACTTGCCTATCTCGCTGCTGGCCATACCCGCGTTTTTGTGAAACTCGCTGTCCGTGGCGCCAGGCAGCAACGCGGTTACGGTCACGCCGGTGCCGCGGAGCTCCTGGCGCAGTGATTCGGCGAAGGAAAAACCAAAGGCCTTCGACGGTCCATACACGGTTTCATAAGGCGTTGGTTGCGTCGCAGAAATGGACGAAGTGATCAGAATACGGCCCGACTTATTGGCCACCATGTGCGTCGCCACCCGCTTGGCCATGTGGACGGTGCCAGTGATGTTGATGGCGATAAGCTTGAAGTCATCCTCAAGCGTGTTATCAAGGAAGGCGCCGCCCTGGCCAATCCCGACATTCAACGCCGCGGCGTCCAGTGGCCGGTCCAGCGATACCACATGGTTCCATAGCCCTTCAACGCCTTCGTAGGTGGAGGCATCCGCCTGGTAGGGATAGCACTGCGCACCCATCGAACGGAGTTCCTCGGCGGCCTGGTTCACTTTGTCGCTGGAACCGGAAATAACCAGGTCGAAGCCGTTTTGCGCGAACTGCTTGGCCAGTTCAAAGCCGATGCCAGATGAACCTCCGGTAACCAAAGCCAAGGGGCGGCTGGATGTCATGCATTCTCTCCTCGATAGGTAAACATTGCCCTTGCCGCGCTGCGGTCGCGACAAGGGGGCTATTTATCTGAAAGGCATACCCGCAAATTGATCCATGAACTTGCCCTCCGTCTTTAACAGCCGAGCGCTTGCGCGGCCTCGGTCAGCGAATCCACCACCACATCCCAGGCTTGCTCAGGGCCAAGGTCGGTAGCCTGCTGTGCGCCATGCTCGGCGGGGCGCCGCACAAACACGGTTTTCATACCAAGGGCGCAGGCTGCCGCCAGGTCACCGTTGTGCGCGGCGACCATACCTGCCTGCCCGGGCGCCACACCTACCGCTTTCACTGACTTGAGATAGGCCTGGGGTTGAGGCTTGTAGGTACCCGCGATTTCGGCACCCACAATCACGTCCCAAGGCAGGCCCGCAAACCTGGCCAGCCTGAGCATTCCGGCGATATGCCCGTTTGAAAGCGCGCCAATGGCAAATCGGCGCTTGAGCCGGCTCAGCCCCTCCACAGCATCCGGCCACGGGTCGAGTTGTTCCCATGCCGTGTTCAGTTCGTCCAGCTCAGTGCCACCGATAGCCCCAAAATCGGCACCGTGGCGTGCCAGCACCGTTTCGAGGCTCTCACGATTAAGTACATCAAGCGTCACGAAGGGCCGTTCACCGGAACGCACGCGTTGCATGGAAGGCTGATAGAGCGCGCGCCACTGATCGGCGAACTCCAGCGGATCAACCTTCAAACCGTGACGCCGCAAAAATGGATCGGATGCTCGCGCAACTCCGTTTCGCCAGTCCACGACCGTGCCGAATACATCAAAGCCTAGGAAACGCACTTCTTCGAGTTCTGCCATCACATGCTCCACGGTGTGTGATTGCTGGGGGTTATCCGCTTGAACGGAACGCCGCAGGCAGGGATCTGAATGTCTTCAGCGAAGCGCCTTGGCACTGTGAGCGAAGGCATCGCCCAGCCGATCCCGGGAGCAGCCGTATGTTCCACCTTATGTTCAGCGCACCATGCCTGTATGTGATCCTGCGCTTCATTTCGCCCATGCCTTGGCCAGTACCGGCCAGGCTTGCCGCTGCGCTATTACTGCTGCTTGCCTCCCAGTATCACCTGTACGCCAGGTTTTCTTCTGGCAGTGTGTTCTCGCCCGAATTCCCTAGGCCGGTAGTGATGTTCTTCAACTGGGCATTTGGCGCCATTCTGCTGATCGCGGTGCTGCAGGTCCTGGTCGACGCCGGGGCATTGCTCACCATGCTGATGCGCCGGCAATGGCTGACTATCCCCTCCACGCTTCGCTACGCCCTGGGTACGGCGGCGCTGTTGCTCGCTGGGGTTGGCGTGCACCAGGCCGTGCGGGTGCCGCCGGTAAAGGATATCGAGGTGGCCATCGAGGGCCTGCCCATGCAGTTTGATGGCTACAGGCTGCTGCAACTGACCGACATGCACATCAGTCGGCTGTTCGACGAGCCGTGGGCACGCGCGGTGGTGGAGCGCTCGAATGCGCTGGGTGTAGACCTGATCGTGATCACGGGCGACCTGATCGACGGCCCGCTCGCGGCGCGCGTACGCGATGTGGAACCACTGCGCAGCCTTCATGCCCCCGATGGGGTTTATGTCATCCCCGGCAACCACGAGTACTTTTTCGACAATGAAGCGTGGATGCGCTACTTCGTCTCGCTAGGCATGAAGCGCCTTGAAAACAGCCATGCGCTGATCGAGCGTGATGGCGCGCACCTCGTATTGGCCGGTGTCACGGACCTCAGCGCACCCCGCGCCGGGCTACCTGGCCCTGACCTCGGGCGGGCCCTCGCTGGAGTGCCACACGCGGCTCCGATCATCCTGCTCGACCATCAGCCGCGCAATGCGCGACTCGCCGCGAGCCAAGGCGTGGCACTGCAGCTGTCCGGCCATACCCATGGCGGCATGATCCGCCCACTTGACCGGATTATCGCCAATGCGAACGAAGGCTTCGTTTCCGGGTTTTATCAGGTAGCCGGCATGCAGCTCTACGTTAACAACGGCACAGCCCTCTGGCCCGGCTTCGCCCTGCGCCTGGGCGTGCCTTCGGAGCTCACGCGTATCACGCTGCGGCGCGCAGCGGGCCCCGCCTGAAGATCACACCACGGCTGTGCCGCGCATCCCTGAAGGCCCGACGCCGAATTTCGAGCGATATTCACCGGGGGCCAGCCCGGTGATTTTCCTGAAGGTCGCGCGAAACGCCGCGGGGTCCTGGTAGCCCACGCGCCAGGCGATGTGGTCGACCGTTTCCTTGGTCAGTTCGAGCAATTCGCGCGCCTTCCCTACTCTCAAGTGCTGGCAATACTGCGTGGGGCTCAACCCGGTCGCGGCCCGGAAACGCCGCAGGAACGTACGCTGCTCAAGGCCTGCGCGTTGTGCCATGGCATCCACGCACGCCTGCGTGGCTCCGCTGCTTTGCAGCCAGTGCTGGACCTTCAACACTGCTGCGTCACCGTGAGTGAACACAGGCGCAAAGTTGCTGCCGCACTGTTGCGAGCTGGCGCTGTGTTCGATGACCAGAAAGCGCGCGGTGCTTGCCGCAATGCTAGGGCCCAGCAGGCGCTCGACCACGCGCAGGCCCAGTTCGGCCCAGGCCATCAAGCCAGCCGTGGTAATGACGTCGCCATCGTCTACGATGGGTTTATCCGCATCGACCCTTACCTTGGGATAGCGCTCGCTCAAAAGCCCTGCCTGGGTCCAATGGGTGGTGGCTGCCCTGCCGTCAAGCAAGCCGGTCTGGGCAAGTACGAACGCGCCAAGGCATACCGTGCCCACGGTGGCCCCAGCTGCATGTTGCGCCAGCACCCAGCGTGACAACCCCTCCATTGCCTCGGTTCCGGGAAGCCCTGTGAGCGAGGGTGGTATCAACACCGCGATCAGCGGCCCAGGCTTAACCCAAGCAAAGCTCTGGAATACGCATTGAGGCTGGTCGTCAGGGCCTGCCCGCCAGTGGCTGACGCGCAGCCTGGGCAGGTGCGGTGCAGCCTGTTGCTCCACCATGCGGTTGGCCACTTCAAACAGGTCGGTAAGCCCGTGAATGGCGGCGCTTTGTGAACCGGGGTACATCAGCAGCCCGATGTCTGCGATTGCCCGTTCTACGCTCATTGTCAGTTTTCCCTCGCATTATGTCGCTGCGGCCAATCCCCAACGGCATAGGAACCTTCAATACTGGTATCCCACACAGCACACTCTCAAGAAGGAAACCGCCATGGCCAAATCAGCGCTTATCGTAGTTGATATTCAGAACGACTACTTCCCGGGCGGCAAATGGCCGTTGGTCGGCGTGGAGGCGGCCGCCGATAATGCCGCAAGAATCATCGAAGCCACCCGCGCCGCAGGGGCTCCGGTGATCCACATTCGCCACGAATTCACCAGCGAAGCCGCGCCTTTTTTCACGCCGAACTCCGAAGGCGCCAAGCTGCACGCGAAGGTGCTCAACCAGCCGCAGGAGCCTGTGGTGCTCAAGCATTTCGTTAACTCGTTCCGCGAAACCGAGCTCAAGCAGCTGCTTGATGAACTGGCCGTCGAGGCACTGGTGGTGGTCGGCGCAATGAGCCACATGTGCGTCGACGGAATCACCCGGGCTGCTGCCGACCTGGGTTATGCCGTGTCGGTGGTCCATGACGCCTGCGCCAGCCGCGACCTGGAATTCAACGGCACCACCGTTCCCGCTGCCCAGGTGCATGCCGCGTTCATGGCGGCATTGGGATTTGCCTATGCCACGGTGATTTCCACGGAGGAATATCTGGGCAAGGCCTGAGGCAACGCTCCGCTGCGTTGCTATGGTTAGGGAGCTATCCCCGTAAGTGCCTTCCTAACCTTTTTAAAGGAGTCATGATGAACATCGACTTGAGCGGCAAACGCGCGCTGGTCACCGCTTCCACCGGCGGTATCGGCTATTCCATCGCCAAAGGGCTCGCGCAAGCGGGCGCGACCTTGGTGCTCAACGGCCGCAGCGATAAATCGGTCAACGAGGCGGTGACCCGACTGCAGGCGGACGTCCCCGGCGTTTCGGTATCCGGCGTGGCGGCCGACCTGAGCAACGCCGAGGGCGCGGTTACCCTGGTCAGCGCCGTCGGCGCCATTGACGTGCTGGTCAACAACGCCGGTATCTACGGCATGCAGGATTTTTTCGAGACAGGCGACGACGTTTGGGACCAGTACTGGGCCACTAACGTAATGTCCGGCGTGCGCCTGAGCCGCGCCCTGCTCCCCGCGATGGTTGAGAAAGGCTGGGGCCGGGTGGTGTTCATCTCCTCAGAGTCGGGGCTCAACATTCCCGTGGACATGATTCACTACGGCCTCTCCAAAACGGCCCAGCTCGCCCTTTCACGGGGGTTGGCCAAACGCGTGGCGGGCAGTGGCGTGACCGTCAACAGCGTATTGCCAGGGCCCACCTTGTCCGACGGCGTGGCCGGGATGCTGCAGGCCGAGGTCGAACGTACCGGCAAGCCGGTGGAGGAAGTAGCGGCTGATTTCGTCAAGGAACACCGCCCTACCTCGATCATTCAGCGCGTGGCAACCACTGAGGAGGTGGCCAACATGGTGGTGTATGTGTGCTCGTCCCAGGCCAGCGCCACCACCGGCGCGGCGCTGCGGGTAGATGGGGGCGTAGTGGACGATATCGTCTGAAGCGGGAAGGTCGACGTTCAAGACGGTGGTATCCAGGCACGGGTGCCATCCGTTTTACGCATAACAGGTATCAAGAGAGCTTCGATACTTTCATATTAGGATATTCCAAGAAGTACCTTCAGAATTTGTTTTTAGACAGATACGATCCAGACACATAGCAACTCACAACGTGAGACCGGATCGCTCATGCCCCTTACCCAAAGCTCTTCACATACGCTTACACGGACCAACCGGCGCTGGGCCGCACCGGATTTTGCCTTGCGCCTCCTCAGCCCCCTCGCCCTTTTGTTGGTTTGGGAAATCGCCTCGCGTGCCGGCTTGATCCCCAGCCGCGTGATCGCCGCGCCCAGCCAGATTGGCGATACATTGTGGGAGCTGCTGCGCAGCGGCGAGCTGCAACACCACCTGCTGATTTCGCTCAGGCGCGCAGTCACTGGCTTGAGCATCGGTGTGGTGATCGGCGCGAGTATCGCCTTGATCACCGGGCTTTCCAGGCGCGGTGAAGTGATCCTCGATTCCCCCATGCAGATGCTGCGCACCATCCCCTCGCTGGCGCTGGTGCCGCTGTTCATTCTGTGGTTCGGTATTGGCGAATTCACCAAGGTGGCGCTCATCGTGATGGGTACCACCTTCCCCATTTACCTGAACCTGTTCGCGGGTATCCGCAATATCGACCCCAAATTGATCGAAGCAGGCAACACGCTGGGCCTCAATCGTCGCGAAATGATCTGGCATGTGATCCTGCCCGGCGCCCTGCCCTCCTTCTTCGTGGGCCTGCGCTACTCACTGGGCATCTCATGGTTGGCGCTGGTGTTCGTGGAGCAGATCAACACCACCGCCGGCATTGGCTATCTGGCCAGCGACGCCCGGGACTTCATGCGCACCGATGTCATCGTCATCTGCCTGTTGATCTACAGCCTGCTGGGCCTGGTCATTGACAGCCTGATCCGCACCCTCGAACGCTATGCGCTGGTGTGGCGCCCCTCCTTTGTAAGGACCTGACCGATGAATGCTCACAGCAAGCTTGAGCGCGCACCGGCGGTAAGCCTGCGCGGCGTGGTCCGCCAGTTCGGCGACAACCGGGTGATCGACGGGCTGGACCTGGACATCGCCCCTGGCGAGTTCGTGGCCCTGCTTGGTGCCAGCGGCTCGGGTAAAACCACATTGCTGCGGTCGCTGGCCGGGCTGGACCCTATCGAAGGCGGCGAGCTGATCGCCCCTGCCGCCCGTGCAGCCGTGTTCCAGGAACCTCGGTTGATGCCGTGGAAGCGGGCGTGGAAAAACGTGACGCTGGGCCTGCGAGCGGATAACGCCAAGGCGCGTGCGATCCAGGCCCTCAATGAGGTAGGGCTTGGCCATCGGCTGCAGGCCTACCCTGCCACCCTGTCGGGCGGCGAATCCCAGCGCGTGGCCCTGGCACGTAGCCTGGTGCGCGAGCCCGAACTGCTGTTGCTTGACGAGCCCTTCGCTGCGCTGGACGCGCTGACCCGCATACGCATGCATCGGCTGATCATTGAATTGTGGCAGGCCCATACGCCAGCGGTACTGCTGGTGACCCATGACGTGGACGAAGCCATTTTGCTTGCGGACCGTATCATCGTGCTGCACAACGGCCGCATCGCTGATGCCCTCCCCGTAAAACTGGCACGCCCTCGCGACAACGGGCAGGCGGGTTTCAATGCCCTCCGTACACGGCTGCTGGAACTGCTGGGTGTGGAGCAGGACGACCCCGGCCATGACCACAACCCCTTTATCAACCCCGGCTACCCGCTGAGCGCCATCGCTATTTAGCTGCGGTTACATAGCATCACCGTATCACCGAAGACCGACCCCTTTCCTGGTGGAGGCCGTACACAACGACCCCGACATCAGGACGCTCGCATGGCCCTACCTCTACACGCTTCCACCCCCGTGTCGTACCTCAGCGCGGATGTACTGGTCATCGGCGGCGGCCTGGAAGGCACCTGGGCGGCTGTGGCCGCTGCCCGTGAAGGCGCGCGCGTGGTGCTGGCCGAAAAGGGCTATTGCGGCACCAGCGGCGTCACCGCCACGGCGGGCCCAGGGCATTGGTGGGTACGCGCTGAACAACGCCAGGCGGCCATCGAAAAGCGCGTAGCGAGCGCCGCCGGGCTTGGGGATGCCAGCTGGATGGCGCGGATTCTCGACACCACCTGGCGCACCCTGCCCACTCTCGACCGGCTGTACCGCTTCCCTCGCAACGAGCAAGGTGACAAACAATACCGCGCCCTGCGTGGCCCGGAGTACCTGCGCGCCATGCGCCAACTGGCGGTGGAGCATGGCGTTACCCTGCTGGATCACAGCCCTGCACTGGAACTGCTCAAAAACGACCACGGTGAGCTGGCCGGGGCCCGTGGCTGGCAACGGCAACGCGGCGGTGAATGGCAGGTAGTGGCCCCTGCGGTAGTGCTGGCCACGGGCGGATGCGCGTTCCATTCGCGCCTGCTGGGCAGCCGCAACAACACCGGGGATGGTTACCTCATGGGCGTAGAAGCCGGCGCCGAGCTGTCTGGGATGGAGTTTTCCAACTATTACTGCGTTGCCCCGGCCAATAGCACCATGACCCGCTCGATGATCTACACCTTCGGGCGCTATTTCGACGCGCGTGGCGAGGAACTGCCCATCGGCTCCGGCCCTGGGTTCAATGACTCCCTGGCCCGGGCGCTGCTGAGGGGGCGCGTGTACTGCCGGCTGGACCGCATTCCCCCAGACATTCGCGCGCGGCTGCCCTATGTACAGCCGAACGTGATGCTACCGTTCGACCGCCAAGGCCTGGACCCCTACCGCCAGGCGTTCGAGGTCACCCTCCACGGCGAAGGCACCATTCGCGGCGTGGGCGGCCTGCGCCTGATGGACAACCAATGCCAGACCCACGTGCCAGGGCTGTTCGCTGCCGGCGATGCGGCCAGCCGTGAAGCGGTCACCGGCGCGATTTCCGGCGGCGGCGCAGTCAATTCTTCGTGGGCGCTGTCCAGCGGGCAGTGGGCTGGGCAAGGCGCTGCACACTATGCCATCGCCCACCGTTCGCCTGCCCGGAAGAACCATGGCACAGCACAGCAGGTGCCAGCATGATCGAACTTATCCTCAGCGACCGCTGCACCGGTTGCATCGCTGCGTAGCGGCCTGCCCCAGCGACGTGATCGCCGCCGGAGCCCAGGGCAAGGCGGTGATCGCACGCCAGGCGCAGTGCCAAACCTGCTTCATGTGCGAGCTGTACTGCCCCAGCGATGCCATCTACGTGCACCCCGACTGCGAACAGCCCGTGGCCGTCAATCCGGATGAAGTCCGCGCCAGCGGCTTGCTCGGCCAATACCGCCGCGATTCCGGCTGGGGCGAATGGGCCAGCGACCCGCGCTTCGCCAATCAGCACTGGCGCATGGAAGAAATCTTCGCCCTTGCCCGCCAGCCCACCTCAGCGACCCAGCCCTGACAAGGAACCCTGCCATGTTCAACCGTACCCTGATGACCGCCCTGCTCGGCTGCACGCTACTGCTGGGCAACACTGCTCAGGCGAACGACCTCGAACCCCTGCGCGTCGCCAATCAAAAGTCCTCGCTCAAGCTACTGCTCAATGCCGCTGGCGAGCTGGATAACGTGCCCTATCGCATTGAGTTCTCGGAATTCGCAGCAGCCGCGCCCTTGGGTGAAGCGCTGAACGCGGGCGCAGTAGACATCGGCGCCCTTGGCGATGCGCCCTATGTGTTCGCGCTTGGGGCTGGCGCACCGCTCAAGGTGGTCAGCATCACCCACGCCGAGGGGCGTTTCAGCACGTCCATCCTGGTACCCAAGGATTCGCCGCTGCACACCGTGGCCGACCTGAGGGGCAAGCGCATCGTCACCAACCGCGGTTCGATCGGGCATTACCTGGTGATCCGCGCGCTGCAGGACGCCGGGCTTAAAACCTCGGACGTGACCTTCGTCAACCTGCTGCCCACCGATGCGCGCAGCGCGCTGGAAAGCGGTAACGCCGATGCCTGGTCTACCTGGGACCCGTACACCACCATTGCCATTACCCAGAACGGGGCACGCATTCTGCGCAAAGGAGACGACCTGCTCACCAACCATCTGTATATGGCAGCTACCAGCCAGGCCATCACCGAAAAGCGCCCGCAGCTGGACGACTTCGTGCAGCGGGTCGACCGCGCATGGGAATGGGTGAACACGCACCCTCGTGAATACGCTCAGGCCCAGGCCAAGGTCACTGGCCTGCCGCTAGACGTGCACCTGGCCTCGGCCAATGCCACGAAATTCGAACCCGTGGCGATCACTGATGCAGTGGTTGCCAACCTGCAGAAAACTGCAGACATCTACCGAGACGAAGGCGTTCTCAACCACCCTGTGGACGTGTCCAAAGGGTTTGACGAGAGCTTCAACGCTGTCCGGCAGCTGTCCAGCAAAACCGTCGCCACTACCACCCCCTGAGCGCGAGCAGCAAATTTTTACCTCTTCGTCCTCAAGGAGCTTCAACATGACCACATCTGTGAACCAGCAACTGGCCGACCTGCACGCCGAACGCCTGCGCACCTGGGAGCCAGCCGCCCTCAAGGTCAATATTGACCAACGCCAGCGCCTGGTTAACGAGGCGCTGGGCAAAACCTTTGTAAAAGCGGGCGACACCCTCGAACCCTTCGAACTGCTACCCGTGGAAGGCGGCACACTCTCCCTGGACCAACTGATCGCCGATGGCCCGGCGGTGCTGGTGTTCTTCCGCTTCGCCGGTTGCCCCGCGTGCAACATCGCCGTGCCTTATTACGATCGCCATCTACGCCCCGCCTTGCACGCACGGGGGGTTCCCCTCGTCGCGGTCAGCCCGCAGGTACCCGAGCGCCTGGTCGGCATCAAAGAGAAGCACGGGCTCGCGCTTCAGGTGGCAAGCGACAAGGGCAATACCCTTGCACGGCGGCTGGGCATCCTCTACAGCTTCGACGAGCCCTCGCGCCAGGCCGCGCTATCCAAGGGCCGGGCCATTGGTGAGGTGACCGGCACCGGTACCTGGGAATTGCCCCAACCCACCGTGGTGGTGATTGGCGCCGACCGCAAGGTGCATTTTGCCCAGGTGAGCCCGGACTGGCTCAACCGTACCGAAGCCGAGCCCATCATCGAGGCCGTGGACGCTGCATTGAGCACACGCCGCCCGCAGGCCCTGACCGCTTGATGCGTTAACCCCTTCTGCGGCGCCGGCCGACCGGCGCCCATTGAAACCACTGCATAAGGATGCGGCCCTACATGCGTTCGCAAGGATTCGTTCGTCCCGAAAACCGTCTGCCCTTTGCCTTGTCATTGCTGTGCCTGGCCATGCCGATGGACAGCTGGGCTGAAGACAACCCTGACAAGGACCCCGTACTGAGCACCGTGTCGGTCATCTCCACTGGCACCCGTAGCCAAACCTGACCGTTGCCGAAAGCCCTTCCCCCATCGACATCATCAGTGGCGATGAAATTCGTAAAACCGGCAAGGCCAGCCTGCGTGAAGCCCTGGGCCGGATCGTGCCGTCGTTCAGCGCACCGGCCCAGGCCGGCGGAGGCACCTCGTCGTCGGTGCGCCCGGTATCGATCCGCGGCCTGAGCGGGGATCACCTGCTGGTATTGGTGAACGGCAAGCGCCGGCACAACACCGCCGTTTACAACAACTTCGCGCGGATCGCCAGCGGCAGCGTGCCGGTGGACCTGGACCTGATCCCCATCTCCGCGATCGAGCGCATCGAGCTGCTGCGTGATGGCGCCTCGGCGCAGTACGGTTCCGACGCCATCGCCGGGGTACTCAACATCATCCTCAAACGCCAGGACAGCGGCGGCAGTGCCAGCTACACCACCGGCCAGCAAGAAGACAAACCCGGCGACCTGAATCAGACCGGCCTCAACGGCGGCTTTGCCCTGGGGGAGAACGGCGGCTTTCTCAATACTTCGCTCGATATTCGCCTGCAGGGGCCTTCCTATGCCGCCGGCGATGCCGAGGGCCCCTGGTATTACCCGGTGGTCAATGGCCAATCGGTGCCCTTCGGTACTGCAGGCGCCACCGCCGACCCTCGAGAAACCACGGTGGACCGCTTGCTCGAAAAGGGCTACGGCCGCTCCAACCGGGACGAGGTGTACAACTTCGCCTACAACGCCGAGCTGCCGATTCATGACCAGCTGTCGCTGTATTCGTTCTCTACCTACAGCGACCGCAAGATTGTGGACACCCGCGGCAGCTTCCGCGCCACCAGCCTGTCCTCTATCCCTGAGATCTACCCGGATGGCTTCCATGCCCAGCGGCTGATCGACGAAAAGGACTTCCAGTTCGCCTTTGGTGGCAAGGGGTACGTGGCAGGTTGGGGCTACGATCTGAGCACCACTTATGGCAAGGATGATGTGCGCCTGGGGGCGCAGAACACGCTGAACTCATCACTGGGCCCGAGCAGCAAAACCTCGTTCTACCTCGGGGCGCTGGAATTCGAACAGTGGACCACCAACCTGGACTTCACCCGGCCGTTCGAGCTTGGCCTGCCCAAACCGGTGCAGCTGTCCACGGGTGTAGAGCACCGCTGGGAGAAGTACAGCCAAGGCGCCGGCGAGCCGGATTCCTACCGGGACGGCGGTTATGTGTACCCGGTTGGCAGCCCCCGCGCGGGGCAACGGCCCACCGCCGGCCTGCAATCCTTTACCGGAACGTCAGTGGCGGATGCGGGCTCCCTGGACCGGGACAGCTACGCGTTCTATGTGGATGCGGGCACTAACCTCACCGACCGCCTGTACACCAGCGCGGCGTTCCGGGTGGAGCATTACGACGACAGCTCGGGCAACACCGCCAGCGGCAAGCTCGCCACCCGCTATGAGCTGGCCCCGGGCCTGGCGCTGCGGGGCACCCTCAACACCGGGTTCCGCGCCCCCTCGCTCGCGCAGCAAACCTTTTCAGTGACCCAGAACACCAGCGTACGGCTGGCAGACGGCAGTACCCAAACGTTGTTGGCGCGATACCTGCCGCCCAGCACTGCGGCGGCGCAGGCTTTGGGCGCCAAGGACCTCGAACCGGAAAAGTCCACCAACATCAGCCTGGGGGTGTCCTGGGAACCCACGCGGGACGCGCGGATCACCCTCGACGCCTACCGCATCGAGATCAAGGACCGCATCGTCAAGAGCGAGATCATCCGCGACACCGGCACTTCCACGGCGGTGCGCAGTGCGCTGCAGTCTCTGGGTATCAACGACCTTTACTCCGCGCAGTACAACATGAACGGGGTGGACACCCGCACCGAAGGCGTGGACCTGGTGAGCGAACTGCACCAGGACTACGGCCGCCTGGGCAAGGTGCGCTGGTCGGCGCTGTACAGCTACAACCACACCACTATCCGTGACATCAAGCAGAACGGCACGGTGAACGGGTTGCTGGGCAGCGACTACGTGATTTTCGGCCACCAGGCGCAGACCGACCTCACCGAGGGCAGCCCGCGCGACAAGCTGATCCTGGGCAGCAACTGGCGCCTGGGGGACTTCATCACCGACCTTCAGCTCACCCGCTACGGCAAGTACACCGAAGCCGGCACCACCGCTGCGGCCGACCGGCAGTTCGGTGCCAAGTGGATAACAGACCTGGACGTGACCTATCTGGTGACGGACAGCCTGTCGGTGTCCCTGGGCGCCAATAACCTGTTTGGCATTCGCCCAGACAAGCAACAGGCCAACGCGGTACTGACCGGCTTGGGCGCGGCCAATCCCAGCGAAATCAACAACCCCGACGAATACGGCAGTTTCAGCCCCTATGGGCTTAACGGCGCGTTCTATTACGCGCGTGTTTCCTACGACTGGTAATAACAAGAGGACGTCACCATGCCTTCACCCAACGTAGTCGCACTCACCGGCAGCCTGCAGGTAACCCCCCTGGAGCCCACCCTTGGGGCGGAAATCACCGGCATTGACCTGAGCAAACCGCTGTCCCCGCTCCAGCGGGACGAAGTGCATGGCCTGCTGCTCAAGCACAAGGTCATTTTCTTCCGGGACCAGCACATCACCAGTGAACAGCAGATCGCCTTCGCCCGGCAGTTCGGCGAGCTGTACGTTCACCCCACCACCCAGCAGGAAGACCAGGCCAGGCCCCAGGCACACCTGATCACCGCAAGCCAGGCGAAGGAAGCCTATGGCGATTCGCGCAAGGGCCGCTGGCACACAGATACCAGCTGGATGCTCAAGCCGACCTATGGTGCGGTGCTGCGCGCCGTATCCCTGCCCGCGCTGGGAGGCGACACGGTATGGGCGGATGCCGGCCTGGTGTATCGCGGCCTGCCGGAGGAGCTCAAGGCGCGTATCGACAACCTGTACGTGACCCATAACTTCAAGCCGGCGCTGGACAAAGTGGGGCACAACTATCCGATCCTCGCCCACCCCTTGGTGCGCACTCACCCCGAAACCGGCGAAGACGCGCTGTTCATCAACTTTTCCATGTCGCCCCAGGTGATCGGCTGGTCCGTGGAGGATAGCCGCGCCCTGGTGGCCGAGCTGCTCAAGGCGTTCAGCCATCCGGAACACCAGGTGCGCTTCAAATGGACCCCCGGTACCGTCGCCTTCTGGGACAACCGCGCCCTGCTGCATTACCCCGTGTACAACTACGGCGACTTCGACC
This sequence comes from Pseudomonas sp. 3MAES_34.3B, assembly GCF_058145875.1. Classification (NCBI taxonomy): domain Bacteria; kingdom Pseudomonadati; phylum Pseudomonadota; class Gammaproteobacteria; order Pseudomonadales; family Pseudomonadaceae; genus Pseudomonas; species Pseudomonas sp. 3MAES_34.3B. The sequence continues at coordinate 2,709,969 of NZ_CM176960.1, forward strand.
GGGTGATGGAGCGGGTGCTGATCGCCGATGACGATATTCCGCACCGGGTACGTGCCCCGGGCGCTTCCTTTTCTTCACAGGTATGAACCCATGACCCAACGCCAGCTTCACTTCGGTGCCATCCTCACCGGTGTCGGTTCCCGCCAGAACGAATGGTTGCACCCGGACATTCCAGGAAACGCGAGCATTGATATCGACTGGTACAAGCAACAGGCCCAGGCGGCCGAGGCGGCGAAGTTCGACTTCGTGTTCATCGTGGACAGCCCCTACATCACGCCAGCCTCTGCGCCACACTTTCTCAACCGGCTGGAGCCGCTCACGCTGCTCTCGGCGCTGGCAGGGGCCACTGAGCGGATTGGCCTGGCGGCCGCCGTCGCCGAAGGCATCTTCGCCGGGGTGGATAATTTCGAGGACGCCAAGGAGTACTACCGCGACATCAAGCGGCGCGTTGCCCAGGCCGGCCGCAACCCCGACGAGGTACTGTTGATCCCCGGCATTTCCCCACTCATTGCCGACACGGACGAACAGGCACTGGCCCTTCAGGCAGAGCGCGAAGGCACGCTCGACCTTGCCAAGGCGCTGGTTCAACTCGGCCGGCCTTTCAATTATCACGATTTCAGCCAATACAACCTGGATGGGCCCTTCCCCGACCTGGGCGAACTTGGCAGCAACGGCTACCGTGGCCATGCCGAACGGATCAAACGGGTGGCCCGCGAGCAGCAGCTCACGGTGCGACAGGCGGCTGTGCGTTTCGGCCAACCCTTCTCCACGTTCGTGGGCTCGGCAGTCACAGTTGCGAACGAGATCGAGCGCTGGTTCCGCGAGGAGGCAGTGGACGGCTTCAACATCCATGTGGGCCCTCCTGACGAATTTGCTCGATTCACTGAGGAGGTACTGCCCATCCTGCGCGACCGTGGATTGTTCAGGCAGCGCTACGAAGCGCGGACGTTGCGAGGGCATCTGGGGTTACCAGTGCGATCGAATCGCTACGCCCCGGTACTTGAAGAGGTCACGTACGCATAGGCCATGCGCCAGATCCGGCGGGTTGCCCTGCAGCCCGCTTGCGCCTGCCTCAGTGTTTCGAGATCGGAATCAGTGAAGCCCCCTTCCCGCGAATTGTCCTGCCCTCTGCACGTAGTAGAGTGCCTGCAAGCCAGCCACCGACCTCTCCGGCGGCAGAACGCCCTCTCAGGTAAGGACATCACCATGCAGCCCATCCACAAATACCTCGCCCCTGCCTTGAGCTTCAATGGCGGCTACGTCGATACCGTAGGCTTCATTGCGCTGCAGGGCTTGTTCACTGCACACGTGACCGGGAACTTCGTGACGCTGGGTGTGAGCATTGTGCACGGCACGTCCGGGGCGGTCGGAAAGCTGTTGGCGTTGCCTGTGTTCATCGCCGTGGTCGGGCTCACCCATGTGGCTGCCCTGCAGCTGCACAAGCGAAACCTGGCTTCATTGCACCTGTTACTGGTCGCTCATGTGATCCTGCTGGGGTTGTTCGCCGCGTTCGGAATCGCATTCGGCCCCTTCAGCAATGCGGACAGCGCCCTTGCGCTGGTGACCGGGATGACCGGCGTGGCGGCGATGGCGATACAGAACACACTGTCTCGTCAGCACCTCAAAACGGCGCCGCCCACAACGCTCATGACCGGGAATGTCACCCAGGTTGCAATCGACGTATTTGCTTTGATCGGGCTCAAGGATGAACAGGAACGCCAGGCCATTCGCTCACGCCTGAAATCCATAGGCGCGAACCTTCTGGGGTTCACCCTCGGCTGCATCAGCGCGGCACTCATGTACCTTGCGGTCGGGTTGTGGAGCCTGGTGCTGCCGGTTGCGGTGGCCGCATGGGCGAGTATTGCGGCCTATGGAGGTTCGAAGCCCGCGCTATAACTTCATCTCACGGCGTGCCAGGATCGGCCAATGGCGCCGGTTGATCCACACGCTCGGCCAAGGCATCGGCGAAGTCGTCATCGAGCGCGTCGATATCGTCTTCGGCATCGTCGAGATCGTTGAGAGGCGACTCGTCTGCAAGCAGCGGCCAAGGGTTGCCAGGCACGGGAAACCCGCGCGGAGGAAGGATGGAATGTTCCGTGTTCATGGTGGGGGCTCCGGATCGGGACAACTGTCCTGTATTAGTCCACGTTTTGAGCCGGGCGTTGCGTGCCCTCCTGAATGGACGGCCCTTTGGCCACCCCGAGCACTCGGTTGATCTCGCAAACCACCTGCCTCGTGGCGTCTTCTATCTGCCCTTCATTGCGACACAGCACCCAGCCGTGGGCTGCGATCGCGCGCTCGAACGCCTCGGTAGCGGCAATATGCTCTTTGAGGTGATAAAGCACCGTGCTTCCCAGGCCGCGCGAGCGCGCCGCTGCCCGTGCCCATGAAATCTCGGGGGCGGTCACCACGCCCACATGCAGGTCTGGCACCTGTACGTGTCGCTCGAGGTTCAGCCCGAGGATGTCCGCAAACGGCACCAACCGGCGAAACGCCGCATCAGACGGGTACCAGCGGTCGATCAGGATAATACTGTTCTGTGGCTGCCTGGGCAGCACGTGCCGGGAAATCCAGGCACGGCTGTCGGCAAAGCGTTCACACACCTGCCATTCAAGTTCGCGAGCGGGATGCCTTGCAAGCCGGTTCACCAGGGCCATGGTTTCGGCCCGGTAGGGGTCGCTTTTGCGCTCGCATATCCGCACAACCTTCTTGCCTTCAGCCCGCAGTGCCTGGGTTACCGCTTCAAGCAAGGTGGTTTTGCCGGCACCTTTGGGCCCATCCAGAGAGACAAACAGCGGGCGATTCATTCAACCTTTCCTCTGGACAGCAATGGACGGGCCCGCCGCACAAAGCCGACGCTTCAGGCGACCGCTTCCCGGCTACTGCTGGCCACGTTGGTATGGCGCAAGGTGGGCAACAGGAACGCGATGGCCAGCACGCACGCAGCCACCAGCATCACGAAACCGCCATCCCAGCCGAAGTGGTCCACGGTATACCCCATAGCGGCGCTGGCCGCTACCGAGCCACCCAGGTAGCCAAACAGCCCGGTGAACCCTGCAGCCGTACCGGCGGCTTTCTTGGGTGCCAGTTCCAGCGCCTGCAGCCCCACCAGCATCACCGGGCCGTAGATCAAAAACCCGATGGAGAACAGCGCCGCCATGTCCACAACCGGGTTACCAGGCGGGTTGAGCCAGTACACCAGGGTGGCGATGGTCACCAGTGCCATGAACACCACGCCGGTCAAGCCACGGTTGCCGCGGAAGATCTTGTCACTCATCCAGCCGCACAGGAGCGTGCCGGGAATGCCCGCCCATTCATAGAAGAAGTAAGCCCAGGAGGTGGTGTCTACCGTGAAGTGCTTGGCCTCCTTGAGGTAGGTGGGTGCCCAGTCCAGCACCCCGTAGCGCAGCAGGTACACGAATACGTTGGCCAGCGCGATGTACCACAGCATTTTGTTGCGCAGCACGTACTTCACGAAAATCTCTTTCGCGCTGAATTCCTCCTCGTGGCTGGCATCGTAGCCTTCGGGGTAGTCGTTCTTGTACGCCTCGATGGGTGGCAAGCCCACCGACTGGGGCGTGTCTCGCATGGTCGCGAAGGCAAACACCGCCACCAGCACCGCCACGGCCGCGGGCACGTAGAACGCAGCATGCCAGTCGTTGGTCCAGCCCAGGCCCAGCAGGAAAAGCGGCCCGATCAGGCCACCGCCCACGTTATGCGCCACGTTCCAGGTAGACACCACACCGCCGCGCTCTTTCTGCGACCACCAGTGCACCATGGTGCGGCCGCTGGGTGGCCAGCCCATGCCCTGGGCCCAGCCGTTGATAAACAGCAGCACAAACATGATGGTCACGCTGGACGTGGCCCAGTGCGCGAACCCGAAAAGGAACATCACCGCCGCCGACAGCAACAACCCGAACGGCAGGAAATAGCGCGGGTTGGAGCGATCGGACACCAGCCCCATCAGGAATTTGGAGAGGCCATAGGCGATGGCGATGGCGGAAATGGCCAGCCCCAGCTGCCCTCGTGTGTAGCCCTGCTCCTCGATCAGATAAGGCATGGCCAGCGAGAAGTTCTTGCGCAGCAGGTAATACCCGGCATACCCAAAGAAAATACCGGCGAAGATCTGCCAGCGAAGGCGGCGGTAGGTGCTGTCGACGCGGTCATCGGGTAACGGCGTGCGGTGCGCTGCGGGGCGGAAGAATGCAAACATCGTGTCTCTCCAGCTGTTTTTATTGTATGCGAAAGCGAATATTACATTTTCATTACAGAAAAACCCAAAGCTTTTTCATGGCTCGGAATGTTGGAAAGTGAACCATTTCTAACCTTTGGATCACCGGATCAAGGAGCTGCAAGCGGTTCTCAGACTGCACGATCACAGCCCAGGGCTGTCACTTTCTGAACGACTCATACCCTCTCAGGAGACCCCTCCATGGCTGAACATCATGTGCTGATAGCCGGCGCCAGTGGCGTGATCGGGAGTGCCGTACTTGCCGCTTTCGAACAGGAAGGATGGCAGGTCACTACTGTGGGGCGCGGGGAGCCGCCTGCGTCCCACGCGCATATCAAGGCTGACTTGCTGGCAGGCGGCTCGCTGAACAACGCCAGGCCGATGCTGAAAAGCGTTACCCACGTGTTTTACAGCGCGCTGAAGCCCAACCCGGACCCAGGTGCAGAGGCCGACGAAAACGCGGCGATGTTCGAGAACCTTATCGAGGGCGTGCTGATGGCCGGCGCTGCATTGGAAAGGGTGACGTTTGTTCAGGGCGGCAAGGTCTATGGCGCCCATCTTGGCGTGTACAAAACCCCGGCGCGCGAAGACGACAGCCGCCACTTCCCGCCCAACCTGTACTTCCGCCACGAAGACTTCGCCAGGTCGCTGGAAGCTAAAGGCATCAAGTGGACCGCCCTTCGCCCGGACATCGTGATAGGCCACTCACAAGGTTCTGCGATGAACCTGGGCAACCTGATCGGCCTTTATGGGGCACTGTGCAAAAAAACCGGCACCGCCATGCAGTTCCCCGGGCCGGAGCGGGCCTACCGGCATGCCTTGGTAAACCTCACCGCTGCCGAGTTGATCGGAGAAGCTGCTGTGTGGGTAGTCAAAAACAACGCAGACGGGGCCTTCAATATCACCAATGGCGACGTGATGCGCTGGAGCCATGTGTGGCCCAAGCTCGCGGCCTGGTTCGGGCTGGAGGTGGGCGAGCCTCAGCCGATTTCGCTCCAACAGCGCCTTGAAGCGTTGCAGCCGGTGTGGAAGCAGTTGGCAGAAGAGGAGCACCTGGCTCAGCCAGCCGCCGACAAGATCGCGCTGGGCGCCTTTGGCGACTTTATTTTCCATGTGGAAACGGACGCTATCTTCGATGTCACCAAGGCCCGCCAGGCTGGCTTCAGTGCGATGACGCTTCGCTCCGACGAGGTGCTGCTCAAGCATCTAGAGGGCATGCGGGAACGTCGGCTTATTCCTTGACCGCCTAGACACACGTTTTCCCCGGGAGCACAGCGCCATGAAGCAGATCCACGCAGGCGTATTGAACGTAGCGTACCTTGAATTCGGCCCTGCAGAGGGGCCGGCCGTGGTGCTGCTGCACGGCTTTCCCTACGACGTGCGCGCCTATGGCGAGGTAGCGGCTACGCTGGCCACGGCGGGGTGCCGATGCATCGTGCCGTGGCTACGGGGGTACGGCGACACGCGCTTCATTTCCCCGGCCACCCCCCGCTCCGGCGAGCAGGCGGCGCTGGGTGCAGACCTGCTGGCATTGCTCGACGCGCTCAATCTGAAGCAGGCGGTGCTGGCGGGCTACGACTGGGGCGGCCGGGCCGCCTGCGTGGTGGCCGCACTCTGGCCGGCGCGGGTGGCTGGCCTGGTGAGCTGCGAGCCTGGCTACAACATCCAGAACATCGCCCAGGCAGGCGAGCCTTCAGCCCCGGAGGTGGAACAACGCTTGTGGTACCAGTATTACCTTCACAGCGACCGGGGTTATGCCGGGCTGGACGCGAACCGGGATGCCTTCTGCCGGCTGCTGTGGCAGCTGTGGTCACCTACCTGGTGCTTCACGGACGGGCAATTCGAAGCCACCGCCCAGGCCTTCCGCAACCCGGACTTCGTCGAGGTGGTCACCCACTCTTATCGGCACCGCTTCGGCCTGGTGGAGGGCGATCCACAGTACGCGCCTATCGAGCAACAACTGGCGCAGCAACCCGCTATCGCCGCACCTACCGTCATATTAACGGGCGCCCGTGACGGCGTTACCGCAGCTCAGAATGAGCACCAGGCGTTCAGCCGGTTCAACGGCCGGGTTCGTCGGCTGATGCTCGAAGGCGTCGGCCACAATGTGCCGCAGGAAGCGCCTGTTCAGTTCGCCCAGGCCGTGTTGAGCCTCATCCAATCCTGACGCCGCCATATGGCTGGCGTTGCCTCGACGCTAGCCGACGGGTGCGCCTAAAATACGGCCTTTAACGTTTCAGCTCTAAGTAAGGATTCGGATGTCTGTTCTTGAAACACCCACCCCACCCGCCTCCACACGTACCGTCGCTCAGGTGGAAGCCGCCATGGCGTTGGGCAGCTTTGCCATCGGCACCGGTGAATTCGCGATCATGGGCCTTATGCCCGACATTGCCAGCAACCTGCAGTTGAGCGAGCCCCAGGTCGGCCATGCCATCAGCGCGTATGCCTTGGGGGTAATGGTCGGCGCGCCGGCGTTGGCTATCCTGGGCGCCAAGCTGCTACGTAAGCATATGCTGCTGCTGTTGATGGCCCTGTATGCGATTGGCAACCTGGCTACAGCGTTCGCGCCCTCCTTCGCTGGGCTGGTTGCCTTTCGTTTCATCAGTGGCTTGCCCCACGGGGCCTACTTTGGCATTGCTGCCGTAGTAGCTTCCAGCATGGTGCCCAGCAACCAGCGGGCCGGTGCTGTCGCGAGAGTGATGATGGGGCTCACCCTGGCCATGCTGCTGGGTAACCCGATCGCTACGGTGCTGGGGCAATTCTTCGGGTGGCGCGCCGCCTTTGTGCTAGTGGGGTTGATTGCACTAAGCACCATCGTGCTGGTGTGGCATTTCGTGCCGCAGCGGGACGATGAGCAGCGCAGCGACCCGCGCAAAGAGCTCCAGGCCTTCAAGCTGCCACAGGTATGGATGGCGTTGTCGATTGCCGCTATTGGCTTTGCTGGCATGTTCTGCGTGTTCAGCTACCTGGCGCCGACCATGCTCGAGGTCACCGGTGTGTCATCCCAGTGGATTCCATTCGGCCTCGCGGCGTTCGGGCTGGGCGGCATCATCGGTAATATTGCCGGCGGCAAGCTCTTCGATCGCATGCAATTCCGCGCGGTAGGCGTTGTGCTGGTGTGGTCCATCGCCGTGTTGCTGTTCTTTACCTTTGCCGCCCACGCGCTGTGGTCGGTGCTGCTGGGTATCGGCCTGGTGGGCACCATGATCGCCATGGCGGCGCCATTGCAGATCCGCCTGATGGACATCGCCCACGAAGCACCCAGCCTCGCTGCGGCCTCCAACCATGCGGCGTTCAACCTGGCCAATGCACTCGGGCCGTGGTTCGGGGGCATGGCGATCACGGCCGGCATGGGCTGGACCAGCACGGGCTATATCGGCGCGGCCACAGCCCTGGCCGGCCTGGGCCTTTATTTCATCGCGCGACGGATGAAAGGCGGGCGTTGAAATTTGCCCTTAGAGCCCGTCCGTAAACGCCCCGAGACGTTCCAGATAGGCGTGGTTCGTCTCGGTACCATCCTGGCGAGCCTTGAATCGGGCCCACACTTCGGGCTCGAACCGGCTGATGGACACAATATTCTTTTGCGACAGCAGGATGGTGAAGCCGATCTCCCTCCCGCTCAGCTCCATGTCTTCAACCACGGCAGAGTAGTCGGTGGTATAGGTGACCTTGAGCGTGTCCTTGTCTCGGTATCCGCTCATTGTCGGCACTATCTCGAAGTCCTCATCCATCAGGCCTGCTTCATGCAGGTCTCCGACCGACGACACGCGGCCAACGTAAACCTTCCTGTCTTCCATCGAAAACATGTACAGGCTGTCTCCATCACTGATCGAACCCAGCAGGTGCTTGGTGAGCGGAGGGAGCGGCACCAATGAATTAAGGACCAGCGCTTTGGCCTTCGCGGGCCCTATCCGGTACCTGACCATAAGCAGGAAGGGGAACACCCGAGGGAACAGCCAGGCGAAAAAGAAGGACAGGACAGACGCCTGGCCAAAGAACACCCAGAGCGATGCGCCTGCCTCGTCAGCGATACCATAGCGCACCAGAAACGCCCTGATGTACTTGGCATAGTCTGCATAGTCGGGTGTGACGTACTGAAAATAGGCGTGCTTGCTGGCGTACAACAACGCGAAGCTGACGATGGCAGCGATGGCAAACAGGAAAAGGCCGGTTTTGGCGATCAGCATATAAAGCAGCTGGCCATCGTAGCGGCTAAGAGTAGCCTGGTGGTAGATGCTACCGTGGCAGTAGATGTAACCGCTGACAAGGATCGGAAGAATGAGCAGTAGGCCCATCAGCCATTAGCCACAATCTTCTTGGCCTTTTTGCTGGCTGCGATGAAATGCTCGTTGCTGAGGATTTCTTTCGAGTCGATCGACATTCCCCCGCGAGGGCTGACCCGCAGGGTCTGCAGATCACGCAGCGCGTCGAGCAACTTTCTCTCTCGCTTACTGGGCTTCCAAAGCAGTCCAAGCATCTTTGTTCCTCACGGTGGGAGGCCATGGCGGTAAAAACCGGGCGGCGCCATGACGTTCTGGTCCGGGGCACTATACCACATTGCCGTGCCCGCGAAATGTGCCCTACGGCGCTTCAGGCCACAGGCCGCAGCGGCAGGCTGGTGCCCGTGAGATCCAGGCCCGCCGCGGTCGCGGGCTTATCATCAGCGCCCTTTCCGCTGGCAACCTCCAGGGCGGCGAGCTGATCCAGGGACAGGCTCAGCGCCGTGGCGCCCAGGTTGTTCCGGCACTGGTCAAGGTTGCGGGGGCCTATCAGAGGGATCGTGCCGCGGGTCAACACCCAGGCAATCGCCACCTGATCAGGCGTGACCTGCAGGTCGCTTGCGATGGCCAGCACCGCGTCAACGGTGGCGGTGCGCTTCTCGCTGTTTTCGGCCTGGAATACCTTGCCGCCCAATGCCTCGGCCCGGCCGGTTTCGCCTTTGCGGTATTTGCCGGTCAGTACCCCGCCACCGAGGGGCGACCAGGTAACCGGCGCAATGTTCAGGGCCTGGCATGCTTGGAGCACATCGGCTTCCGGCTCACGGTGGACCAGGCTGTATTCGAATTGCGCCGCAGCGATCGGAAGTGCGCGGGTCAATTCGGCGAGGGTAGCCGCGCGCGCGAGCCGCCATGCGGAGAAGTTCGATAGGCCCGCGTAGATGATCTTGCCTGCCCGGCTCAGATCATCCAGCCCCCGCACGATTTCTTCCGTCGGCGTGAGCGCGTCTGGGTTATGGACCCACAGCAGATCGATACGATCGGTGTTCAGTCGCTTCAGGCTCGCCTCTACCGAAGCGATCATCGCGCGGCGGCTATTGCCGGTCGATAGCCGCCCCGGCGTTGGCTGCGCCCCATAGGTGTATTTGCTGGCCAGCAGAAACCGTTCGCGGCGGCCTTCCAGCGCTTTGCCCAGGTACTCCTCGGACTGGCCGAACTGATAGACATCAGCGGTATCGAGAAAATTACCTCCTGCGTCCTCATAAGCCTCGAGGATCCGCAGGCTCTCTTCGAACGTTGCGCCATGGCCCCACTGCGTGCCGAAGTTGGCCGTGCCCAGCGCGAGCTCCGAAACCCGCACCCCGGTATTGCCCAGTAGCGTGTAGCGCATGGCGTTCCCCTGCGAAGCGTAATTGAGAGTTTTTGATGATAGGCATAATCCTAACGATCGTAAAGCGGTTGCTCGATGGGACCCATGAGCGCTTGAAGGCAAGAATCGCGTAACTTCCTTTATTGGATTAAGCCTGTAATATTACGAGCACCATTCATCCCGACGCGCTCGGACACCGGGTGAGGTTTCTACGTCATGGACGCCAAAGTCACCGCTGCCGTACAGCAGCCGGATACCCCCATCACCCGTGCCACGCGCAACAAGGTCCTGCGGCTGGGGCTGCTTGCCGTGGGAATTGTCATTGTCGGGTACACCGCGCACTGGTGGCTGAGCGCGCGCTTTGTCGAGGGCACCGACGACGCCTATGTCGGTGCCGAGGTCACGGTGATCAGCGCCAAGGTTGCGGGCTATATCAGCGAGGTCGCGGTGAGTGATAACCAGTTTGTGAAGGCTGGCGACCTGCTGGTGCGCATTGATGTGCGGGACTATCGCACTGCCCTGGCCAAGGCCGACGGGGCTGTCGCTGCCCAGCAGGCTACCTTGGTCAACCTCGATGCCACCGAGCAATTGCAGCAGGCCTTCATTCGCCAAGCCTTGGCGCAGCTTGACGCGAGCGCCGCCGAAACGCAGCGCGCGGGAAATGATCACACCCGCTACCAGAACCTGGTACGTACCCAGGCGGTGTCCGTGGAAAACGCTCAGCGCGTGGAGGCCACCTGGAAGACCGCGCGCGCCGACAACGCCCGTGCCGAAGCGGGACTGTTAGCGGCAAGGCGTCAACTGGACGTGATAGAAAGCCAGCGAGGCCTGGCGCGAGCGGCCATGCAGCAAGCCCAGGCGGAGCGGGATCAGGCGCAACTCAACCTTGGCTATACCGAGCTGCGCGCACCGGTGGACGGCTATGTCGGCAACCGCCGTGCCCGGCTTGGCGCGTATGCGGCGCCGGGTAGCCAGCTTGTATCCGTGGTGCCCGCGCAGGGCCTGTGGGTTGACGCGAACTTCAAGGAAGACCAGCTCGCACAGATGCACGTTGGCCAGCCAGTGAGTATCCGCGCCGATATCCTTCCCGGCCGCGAGTTCCACGGCCACCTTGAAAGTCTGGCGCCTGCCACCGGCGCCCAGTTCAGCGTATTGCCTCCAGAGAACGCCACCGGCAACTTCACCAAGATCGTCCAGCGGGTACCCGTGAGGGTCCGGCTGGACAGCCGGGACGCGATATTCGGCGCCTTGCGCCCTGGGCTGTCGGTGGAAGCGCGCGTCGACACCCATCCAGCCGAAGTACCCGAGGCTAACCCATTGGCCACCCAGCGATGACTGCCCCGGCGCCTCTGAGCACCGGGAAGAAAGTTGCCGCATTCGCGAGCATGTGCGTGGGGATGTTCATTGCCCTCCTCGACATCCAGATCGTTTCAGCCTCGCTCAAGGACATCGGTGGCGGCCTGTCCGCGGGTGCCGATGACACAGCCTGGGTGCAGACCGCCTATCTCATAGCAGAGATCATAGTAATCCCCATGTCTGGCTGGCTGTCGCGGGTGATGAGCACGCGTTGGCTATTTGCCGTCTCGGCGGCGGGTTTCACCCTGACCAGCCTGTTGTGCGCGCTGGCGTGGAACATCCAGAGCATGATCGCATTCCGGGCACTGCAGGGGTTCCTCGGTGGTTCGATGATCCCGTTGGTGTTCACAACGGCATTCATGTATTTCACCGGCAAACAGCGAGTGATCGCCGCCTCTACCATCGGCGCCATTGCCTCGCTGGCGCCCACGCTGGGCCCAGCGGTGGGAGGCTGGATCACTGACATCTCCTCATGGCACTGGCTGTTTTACATCAACCTGGTGCCGGGTCTGTTCGTCACCCTCACGGTGCCTTTGCTGGTAAGGGTCGATCAGCCCGAGCCAGGTTTGCTCAAGGGCGCCGACTATCTGGGCATGGGATTGATGGCAATGTTTCTGGGCTGCCTGGAATACACCCTGGAAGAAGGCCCCCGCTGGAACTGGTTCAGCGACAGCACCATCGCTGTTACGGGCTGGGTCAGCGCCATCAGCGGCTGCCTGTTCATCTGGCGTTGCCTGGTGATCAGCGCGCCGATTGTCGATATGCGCGCTTTGCGTGACCGCAACTTCGCCTTGGGCTGCCTGTTTTCGTTTGTTACCGGGATTGGTATTTTCGCCACGATTTATCTCACGCCGTTGTTCCTGGGCCGCGTACGCGGCTACGGCTCACTGGATATCGGGCTGGCGGTGTTTTCCACAGGGGTTTTCCAGTTACTGGCGATACCGGTGTATGCCCTGCTGGCCAATCGTATCGACCTGCGCTGGATTCTCATGCTCGGGCTGGCGCTGTTTGCGCTGTCCATGTGGGATTTCTCGCCCATCACACACGACTGGGGCGCCAAAGAGCTTTTGCTGCCCCAGGCCATTCGAGGGTTTGCTCAGCAGCTCGCCGTTCCACCGGTAGTAACGCTCACGCTGGGAGCGCTTGCCCCGGACCGGCTGAAATTCGCTTCCGGCCTGTTCAACCTGATGCGCAACCTGGGCGGCGCGCTCGGGATTGCTGCCTGCGCCACGGTGCTCAACGATCGTACCAACCTGCATTTTCTACGCCTGGCCGAGCACCTCAATGTCCGCAACGAGTCGATGAACCGCTGGCTTGATCAGTTGACCGTTCAAGCGCAGGCCCTGGGGTTCAACCCTCTGGATGCCAGTGACTTCGCACTGCGCCAGCTATGGGCGATAACGTGGCGGGAAGCGCAAACGCTCACCTTTGCGGATGCGTTTCTGATGATCATGGTGTGCTTCTTGATCGCCATTGTGCTTGTGCCTTTAATGCGTAAGGTGCAGCCGCCGAAGCAGCCTTCCGCCGACGCCCACTGACCGGGCTCCTTTAGTTGGCAGCAGCCCGCCCCGTTCCTCTTTCAACCTTGCGCAAGCTCTGTCACAAGCCCCGGTGTTATGCTCCCGTCCTTTTCAGGGCCAACCCCCCCCTTGCCCGCGTGTTCCCGTGCCTGTTACGGGCCTGGCCAGCTGAAATCGAGCGAACCTTGCCCCCGCTGTTGTGGCCTACACCACAGGCAACAAGCCTTCGAATAACTGTTTTATGTACCTGGATAGAGTCGCTGATGAACAAGACTGTCGAGTACCGCGCTGCGTCTGACTTTCTTGTCGGAGAGGGCGAAATGTGTGGCCTGATCCGAGGCAAGGACTGGTCCGCCACGCCGCTCGGCCCGATCGACTCCTGGCCACAAAGCCTGAAGACCACAGTGAGCCTTTGCCTGGCGTCCAATTTCCCCATCAATATCATGTGGGGGCCCGAGCACATCCAGATCTACAACGACGGATACCGGGCGATCTGCGGCGCGTCGCACCCGCAGGCATTGGGCGAACCCTATACCGTGACCTGGGCCTCTGCCTGGCCTGCAATCGGCCAGCCGTTCGCCAACGCCTTGGCGGGCAACACCTCGTACTTGGAAAACCAGCGCATGTTCCTGTCGCGCAATGGGTACCTGGAAGAAACGTTTTTCACCTTTTCCACCAGCCCGATACGGGACGAAACCGGTGGCATCGGGGGCCTGTTCCACCCGGTGACCGAAACCACCCCGACCATGCTTAGCGAACGCCGAACGCGCGCTTTGCGGGAGCTTCATGCGGCCTTGGCAGATATCCGCGCCACCGCGCTGATCCCCAACGCATCGCTCGCGGCGTTGCAGCCTTATGCGTTCGATCTGCCTTTTCTGGCGTTCTACCAACTGAACACCGAAGGCAGCGGTTATAGCCTGGTTGCACACAATGGCGTCGGCCCGGGCCACGGCCTGCCGGCTCAGCTATTACCTGACACCCTGCAGCCCTTTGCCGTCTCGGCGGCCATGGGCTCGACGCACCCGTGCCCGGTCTCTGACCTTTTCCCCATGTTTACTGGCACCACCTGTGGGCCTTATGACCAGGTACCGGACAACGGTTTCCTGCTCCCGCTGTGGGTACCGGGCGATGCATTGCCGGTCGCCGTCGTGCTGGCCGGTGCCAGCGCACGGTTACCGCTCACCAAGGCGTACGAAGACCTCTATTCGCTGCTGACCGTTACGCTGAGCGCGGGCTACGCGAATGCGCGGTTCTACGAGGAGGAACGTGAGCGGGCCGAAGCCCTGGCGGCCCTGGACAAGGCCAAGACGACGTTCTTCTCCAACGTCAGCCATGAGTTCCGTACCCCTCTCACGTTGATGCTGGGCCCACTTGAAGATGCCCTGCTTCACCCTGAAGACCTGCCGCCCCACCAATTGGAGCGCTTGACCCTTGCTCACCGCAGCGCGTTGCGGCTGTTGAAGCTGGTCAATTCCCTGCTGGATTTCGCCAGGCTGGAATCCGGCCGCGCCGGGGCAACGTTCCGGGAGGTCGACCTGGGCGCTTTCACCGCCGAGCTTGTGAGCAATTTCGAGTCAGCGTGCGAGCGCGCGGGTATCGACCTGCACATCAGCATTCCCGCTGTGCCGGTACCGGCCTTCATCGATCAGGAGATGTGGGAAAAGATCACCCTGAACCTGCTGTCCAACGCGTTCAAATACACGCTGAGCGGCGCGATCCATGTGAGCGTTACCTCCATGGCAGGCTCGGCGGTGCTCACCGTGCGCGACACCGGCGTGGGCATTGCCGCCGAAGACCAGCCTCTGGTGTTCAAGCGCTTTCATCGGATCGAACACCAGGTTGGCCGAACCTTCGAAGGCACTGGAATCGGCCTGGCTTTGGTCGATGAGCTGGTCAAGCTGCACGGTGGCACCCTTGGGCTGGAAAGCGCCATCGGGGTGGGCTCTACCTTCACCGTAAGAATTGCGCTGGGTTCAAGCCACCTTCCTTCGGAGCGGATAGGCGCAGAGCCCAGCTTGTCGTCCACCGGCATTCGGGCACAAGCCTATGTGGAAGAAGCCCTTCGCTGGCTACCTGACGCCAGCCCCGGCGAACAGCATGCGCCTGCTGCGCCCAATGCCGATGCATCACGCCCGCGGATACTGCTGGCAGACGACAACGCCGACATGCGCGGCTATATCGCGAGCATCCTGGGTGGTGCGTCCTACGAGATCGAAGCGGTCGACAACGGGCTCAAGGCGCTGGAAGCCGCCAGGGCCCGGGTGCCTGACCTGATCCTCAGCGATGTAATGATGCCCGGCCTGGATGGCTTTGCCTTGCTGCAGGCCGTGCGCAACGATCCGGCCTTGAGCAATGTGGTGTTTATCCTGCTGTCGGCGCGCGCTGGCGAAGAAGCGCGCGTGGAGGGGCTGAAGGCGGGCGCCGACGACTACCTGGTGAAACCGTTCAACGCCCGCGAGCTGAGAGCGCGCATCGATGGTGCGATACGCCTGGGCCAGCAGCGCGTGGAAGCGCACCGACGTGAACAGGCGCTGCACGACAAAGCCAGCCGCGAGCGCGAGGCACTGGTGGTGCAGTTTCACCAGATGCAGAAAACCGAAACCATCGGGCAGCTCACCGGCGGTGTGGCGCACGACTTCAACAACCTCCTCACGCCGATCTTCGCCAGCCTGGAAATGCTCAAGCGGCGCTTCAACGATGATGATCGCGCCGTGCGGATCGCCTCGGCGGGGCTGGAATCGGCCGAGCGGGCCAAGGTGTTGGTCAGCCGGTTGCTTGCCTTTGCGCGCAAACAAAACCTGGACGTGCGCCCGGTCGATCTCAAGCAGCTGATCCTCGGCATGCAGGACTTGCTCAAGCGCTCGATCGAGCAGGATATCGCGCTCGAGTTCAGCCTTGGCTCGCCCAGCCGGCTTGCCCTGGCCGACGCCAACCAGATGGAACTGGCGCTGCTCAACCTGTGCCTCAACGCCCGGGACGCCATGCCTAACGGCGGCACGCTGTCCATAACGCTGTCGGAAGTCCAACTGCCACAGCAAGTGAACACCCTTCCTGGCAGTGATGATTACCTGCAGATCCTGATCAGTGATAACGGCGCAGGGATGGACGAACAGACGCTGGCCAGGGCCATCGAGCCGTTTTTCACCACCAAGGGCGCCAAGGGTACCGGGCTGGGTTTATCCATGGTGCACGGCGTGGTAGCGCAACTGGGGGGGCAGTTGCTGATTGAAAGCCAACCGGGCCAGGGCACACAGGTTCGCGTGCTGCTTGCGGCAAGCGAGGCGCCGGCAGCGGTCCAGGCCCCCGCAGCACTAGGCACCGAAGGGGCTGCTGGAAAAGCCACGATACTGGTAGTGGACGACGAAGCGTTGGTGCGTATGACGGTCGCCGAAATGTTGGGCGATGAGGGTTACATCATCCACGAAGCCGACTCCGGTGAACGCGCCTTCGAGCTCGTGCGCCAAGGCCTGTCGCCCGACCTACTGATCACCGACTTCAAGATGCCAGGCATGAACGGTTCAGAGCTGGCAAACAAAGTGCGGTCGGTTGCGAACCAGGTTGCCGTGCTGGTGATAACCGGCTACGCGGAGCTGGAGCTGGAATGGCCAACGCTGCCCAAACCCTTTGCGTACGCGGCCCTGCTGGAACGGGTACGCGAGCAGCTCGGCCAGAAGAGCGCAAAGGCTTAAGCATAGTCATTTTCAGTCTTTGGTATATACCAAGAGGCACCGTATAAAGGCAGCACTTCACGAGCTACGCAAGGCTGCCGTTCGATGTCTTCGCTGAAAATCATGCTGGAATATTTCCACCCCTGGCCTAATTCGGCGGGTTTCTACGTCGCCCGGGAGCGCGGCTGGTATGCCGAGGCGGGCCTGGACGTGGAACTTCGGGTACCGGACCCCGAGCGCGGCGACAGCCTGCAGTATCTGCTGGAGGGCCAGGTGGACCTGGCAGTGTTCCCCAGCAATCGCCTGCTGGTACGGCGCGATCAAGGGCAACCGCTCATAGGTGTAGCGGCAATCAACCATGACGGATTGGAAGCCATCCAGACCCTCACCGATTTCGCCATCGAGCGGCCGCAGGACCTGATGGGCAAACGCTTGGCCATGAACCCTACCCCACGGGGCCTGGCGATGGTCCGCCACCTTGTGCGCCAGGACGGCGGCGACCCGGACGCGCTGATAATCGTGGATGCTGGCACCCGCGAGCTGCGCCCCGAGGAACTCGCCGCCGGTGTGGCGGATGCAAGCTTTGGCGGTTATTGGGCCTGGGAAGCGCTGATGGACAGCCCCATCCTCGCCGAGCGGCGGCAGGTGTGGCCGGTGAGCCAATGGGGAGCCCCGCGCTATCACAGTTATCAGCTTGGCGCCCAAGAGCAATGGATTGAGCGCAACCCTGAGGCGCTGCGCGCGTTCCTGGCCGCTACCGAGCGTGGTTTCAGGGCCGTGGCCGAGCAACCGCTGCGGGGGTTGGCCGCTTACGAACGGGTGATTCCGTACTTCCCGGCGCGGTTGATCGAACAATCGCTGGCCCACGTTGCGCCTACCTGGCTGCATGAAGGCCGCTGGGGAGAACAACGGCAGGCGCTGATCGAGCCCTACGCGCTGTGGCTACATCAGCATGGGATTCTCGGCAATGCGGCCGTATGGGCCGATGCCTTTACCAATGACTTCCTGGCGGAGCCGCAGCCATGAGCCAAGTGGTGCACAGCCACGGCATGGCGGGAGAGCTCGTTGCACCCGCCTGGCCGATGCTCGCCGAAGCTCAGGTAAAAGAGGTATTGCTTGACTTCCCTCAGCTGGGCGAGCTTCAGGCACTTCATTGGCATAGCCCGCGGCCGTTCTCGGCTGCGGCGTTGGCCACCACGGATACCGGCGAGTGGTTCATCAAGCGCCACCACCCCAGCGTACGGACGGTAGCCGGGCTGGAGGAAGAGCACCGGTTCATCGCTCACCTCCGGCAACACGGGTGCCCGACACCTCAGGTTCAACGCGCCACAAACCAGCACAGCGCTATCGAGCGCCACGGCTGGACGTATGAAATCCACGCCCGTGCCCAAGGTGGCGATCGCTATCGCGACGCCCAATCCTGGGAGCCGTTCCAGCATCCCGCCCATGCCGAGGCTGCGGGTTATGCGCTGGCGCAGTTGCACCGGGCCGCGGAAGGTTATGAAGGTGAAGAGCGGACCGCCAGCATGTTGGTGAGCCGGCCCTGCTGGCTGGGCAGCGCAGACCCGTTGGGCACTGTCGAAGCCCAGGCCAGCTGCCTGCCGGGGCTGGCGCGCTACCTCGCCAGCCGTGACTGGCACCGTGAATTGGCCGCGCTGTTGCCCTTGCAGCAGGCCGCGCGTGAACACCTTCAGGCACAGCCGCCCTTGTGGACGCATAACGACTGGCATGCCTCCAACCTGCTGTGGGCCGAAAGCCCCGGGGCACACGAGGTGGCGAGCGTATTGGACTTTGGCCTGTGCGACCGCACGTTCGCCCTCTACGATCTGGCGACTGCCCTGGAGCGTAACGCTATTCCATGGCTCGGGCTTGATCAGGGCATAACGGTGCAGGCCGATCTCGCCACGGTTGACCGGTTGCTCGCCGGCTACGCCCGGTCGCGGCCACTGACCGCCGCTTCAATAGATGCGCTCATTACACTGCTGCCGATGGTGCATGTGGATTTTGCACTGTCCGAGGTCGCGTATTTCGAAGGCGTACTTAACGATCGCAGCAACGCAGATGTGGCCTGGGAGGGTTACCTGTTGCGCCACGCGCACTGGTTTGCCGCAGAAGGTCAACGGCTATTGGCCCACTTGCACCTGCGCCGCGGAGACTGGCAATGACCCAAGGCACTCCTGACCTGTTGATCAGCGCGGCCGAGCTTTACGCGCGCATGGGCGCCCCTGGCCTGGTCATTCTCGATGCAACCGTGGACCTTCAAGCGCCCCGCTTCGATGGCGACTATCGCACGCGCAGCGGCTATGAGGGGTGGGAACAGGCCCATCTACCTGGCGCACTCCATGCCGACCTACTCGAGGCGCTGAGTGATCCTGACGCCGGCTACAGCTTCGCCATGCCTGCCGCAGAGGCGTTTGCCGAGCAGCTGAAGCGGCTAGGCGTAGGCCCGCACAGCACACTGGTGCTGTACGACAGTGCCGATGGTTTCTGGGCGGCGCGGTTGTGGTGGATGTTGCGCAGCGTCGGCCTCCCTGCATTTATCCTCGACGGCGGTTTGCCGCTATGGCGGCATGCCGGCCTGCCCCTGCACAGTGGGCCAGTAGATAGCGTACCGGCCTCCGAGGCACCGCCCGTACAGCCTGACCCACGAGCCTGGGCTAGCCAGGAGGAAGTGCTGGACATCAGCCAGGGCCGTGCGCCGGGCCAGCTGCTGTGCGCGCTGTCGTCGGGGGTATTCGATGGTAGTGCAATCACGCGCTATGCCCGCCGCGGGCACATCCCCGGCAGCCTCAATCGCCCGGCCCGTGACCTCTACCAGGCCGACCACCGTTATCAGCCGGCCGCCGCATTGCGAGCTGCGCTGGGTGAAGCCTTGCTGGCTGACAACGCTCGGCTCGTTTTGTACTGCGGCGGGGGCATTTCCGCTGCCGCCACCGCAGTGGCACTTACGCTTTTAGGGCGCGACAACGTTGCCCTGTACGACGGCTCCCTCCAGCAATGGAGTGCCAACCCCGCCTTGCCAATGTCCACCGGAGCAGCTCCGGCCTGACTGCCTGCCACAGGCACGCGTACACTCCGCACCCTCGCTCGCCCCTGCAAACGGGGCAGGCGCGCGCGCACCGGAACGACTTGATCATGGAGCTGCCTTGATGTTGCATCACCTACCCTTCCCGGCCCGTTTGCTGTTGACCGGTATCGCCCTGGCCTCGGCCGGCGTGGCGGCAGACGATTCCACCACGCTTGGCACCGTGACGGTGGTCGGCGACGCGGCAGATGGTTACCAGGCACCCACTGCCTCGGTGGCGGGCGGCGATGACGCGGCACTGCTAGACACTCCAGCCTCCGTGTCGGTGTTCAATACCCGGCTTCTGCAAGACCAGCACGCCCGCCTGCTCAGTGACGTACTGCGTAACGACGCCGCTGCCGGCCAAAGTTATGCGCCAGTGGGCTACTACGAAAACTTTGTGCTGAGGGGGTTCTCGCTGAACGCGGCCAGCAGCTACAAGGTGAACGGCTTCACCATCGCCGGTGAGCAGAACGTCGCCCTTGAAAACAAGGAGCAGGTCGAGGTGCTCAAGGGCCTGGCCGGCCTGCAGAGTGGCGTGAGCGATCCGGGTGGCATCATCAATTACGTGACCAAGCGGCCGCGTGACGTGCGCTCGGTCACCGTTGCCACCAACCAGGACGGCGAACGCTCCCTGGCGGTAGACGTGAGCAGTTGGTTCGGCGCCGAGCAGCAGTTCGGGGTACGCGCCAACCTGGCTCATGAGGATCTGCGTTCTTACGTTGACCATGCCGATGGCGAACGGGATTTCGCCTCGCTGGCCGTGGATTGGGCCATCGACCCGCGTTCCACCTTGCAACTGGACGTTGAATATCAGGCCCAGGAGCAGCGTTCGGTTCCCGGCTATCAACTACTGGGCGGTACCGACGTTCCCCATGGCGTAAACCCCCACGACCTGCTGGCTGATCAAGGCTGGGCGAAGCCTGTTCGCATGGACTCGCTCAACGCCAACGGCCGCTATACCTACCTGCTGAGCGATGACTGGACCGCGCGTTTTGGCCTGGCCCATAGCCAAGTGGTGATCGACGACTACAGCGCCTTCCCATGGGGCTGCTACGGGGCGGCCAGCTGTGCGAACGATGCGGTGCCCAATTACTTCAGCCGCGAGGGCGATTACGACATTTACGACTTCCGCAGCCCCAACGACACCCGGCGGATCGACGAAGCCCAAGCGTCACTTTCCGGCCGCTTCAACACTGGCAGCCTGCTCCACGAGCTGGAACTGGGCCTCAGCGCCCAGCGGCGCACCCTGGACAGCCATGAAGAAATCAACGAATGGGTAGGCAGCGGCAACCTGTACACCGGCGCCGTCAGCGTGAGCCCGTACAGCGGGAGCCTGGGCCCCAGCTATCGACACCTGGACAGTCGCCAGTATGGCTTCTCGGTGAATGACCGCGTTCACTTCGGCGAGCATTGGCAACTGGCGCTCGGCGGGCGTGAAGTGCTGCTCGACGAGAAAACCTTCAACAGCGACGGCGATACCACTCGCCATACCCGTGAGTGGAAATTGCTCCCCAACCTGGCGGTGATCTATCAGCCCTGGGCCAATACCTCCTTCTATGCCCGCTACAGCAAGGGCCTCTCGCTGGGCCGCGAGGCCGATTGGTACACCACCAATGCGGGCGAAACCCTCGCACCGACCGTGTCACGCCAGGTGGAACTGGGCGTGAAGCAGGACTGGCAGCGTTTGAGCCTGACTGCGGCGGTATTCCAGATGCACCAGGGCTACCAGTATTCCCAGGCCAACAGCGACGGCACACTCACCTTCGTGCAGCAGGGCGAGCAGAAAAATACCGGTGTGGAACTGACAGCCAGCGGGCGCGCCACCGAGCAGCTGCAACTGACCGCCAGCGTGGCGGCGATCCGCGCCCGCGTAAGCGGCAGCGGCACTGATGCCTACGATGGCCACCAGGCGATCAACGTACCCAAAGTTCGCGCAAGCTTCTACGGGGATTACAGCGTGCCGGGCATCGAAGGCCTGGCCTTGCTGGGCGGTGTGCAATACAGCGGCAGCAAATATGCAAACCGCGCCGGTACGGTGAAGGTCGGCGATTATGCCGTGTTCAACGCAGGCAGCCGCTTTACCACGCATATCGACGGCTATGAAACTGTGTTCAGGCTGAGCGTGGACAACCTGTTCAACAAGGCATACTGGCGCGACGTTGGCGAATACATGGGTGACGGCTACCTGTTCCCCGGCGCGCCGCGTACTGCGCGCTTGTCCGCCACGGTCAATTTTTAAGGAAAACGGACATGTCCAACCTCGAAATACTCGCAGTGGTGGTCAACGTGCTCGGCGTATGGCTTACGGCTCGGCGCACGCCGTGGTGCTGGCCGGTGAACGTGATCGCGGTGTTGCTGTACGTGTGGATCTTCTATGACGTGAAGCTGTACTCGGACATGCTGCTGCAGATGGTCTTCGTGTTCATGCAGGGCTATGGTTGGTGGCGCTGGCGCTCGGGGCAGGTGGATGAAGGCCGTGTGCATGTAGACCGGTTGCCGGCGTCCACCGCACTGGCAAGCCTTGCCATTGGCGGGGTGATTGCGCTGGCGCTGGGCGCGGGCATGGCGCACTTTACCGACGCCGAGGTGCCCTGGCTGGACGCCACCCTCACCGCGTACAGCCTGGTGGCCAGCTATTGGGCAGCGCGCAAATACGTAGCCAACTGGTGGCTGTGGATCGCCTTGGACGCGGTATACACCGGGCTGTATTACCATAAGGATCTGCCGCTCACCGCCGCGCTCTACGCTGGTTTCATCGTGCTCGCGGTGTATGGCTTGCGGGCGTGGCAGCAAGACCTTGCCGCCCACCCAAGCGCTACCCAACCGGCGCAAGCCCTGCCATGACCATCAAACCCGCCAACGCGCAATACCTGCGCATTCATCACGCGCTTGCCGCCGACCTCGGTGCCGGCCGCCTGCTCGCTGGCGAGCGTTTTCCTACGGAGCGCGAACTGGCCGAGCGCTTCGGCTGCACGCGGGTAACGCTGCGCCAGGCGCTGCAGCGGCTGGAGGCCGAGGGGGTGATCTACCGGGGCCATCGCCGGGGCTGGTTCGTCTCGCCCGCGCCCATAGCCTATGACCCCACGCGGGTGACCGGCTTCATGGATTACGTCAGCGCCCAGGGCCGTGAACCACGCACTGAAAGCCTGCTGGCCGACCGTCGCCAGGCCGAGCCTGGGCTGGCGGCGCGCATGGGGCTGGACGCCGGCGCCTGGGTCTATCACCTGGAGCGGCGACGCTGGGTGGATGGTCGCCCTGTGTTGTTGGAAACCAACGTGCTGACAGAAGCCTGGTGCCCAGGATTGCTCGATATGCCGTTGGGCAGTTCACTCACCGAAACGCTTCGCCACCGTTACCAGCGGGTACAGGCCCGTAGTGAAATCACCCTCAAACCGTGCCTGCTCGATGAGGCACAGGGCCAGCTGCTGCAACTGGCAAGCGGCTCCGGTGGCCTGATGCTCGAACGTTTGTGCCGCGACGCCAACGGCACAGCGGTGGAATACGATCGCGAATACTGGCGGCCGGACGCGGTGGAAATACGCCTGGAAGTGGGCCCCGCCCAGAGCTGAAGCCCTTAGGCCGGTTGCCCGAGAATAGCCTTCAGCAGCCCGGGAAACCGGGCTTCCATCTCTTCGCTCCTGAGCGAATTCATATGGGTGGTGCCCACATTGCGGGTGTGCACCAGCCCCGCCTCACGCAGCACGCGAAAGTGATGAGACACACTGGATTTGGGCCGGCCGCCATCCAGTTCACCGCACGAAGCCTGCGCCACGACCGACAGGCAGCGAACGATTTCCATGCGCACGGGGTCACTTAAGGCGTACAGCACGCGCTCGAGGACGAAGGTTTCGGGTTCCGGGTGTTTGTAAGGTCTCATGGCGCCGATGATACCGAGGGGCTTCAATTAACGCCATATTTCGAATACTATCGAACAATCGCACCAACGACTCAGGAGTCACTGCATGGCAACGCTGTTCGAACCCTACTCCCTCAAGGACGTTACGCTGCGCAACCGAATCGCTATTCCGCCGATGTGCCAATACAGTGCCGAGGACGGCGTAATCAACGAATGGCACCACGTGCACCTGGCCAGCATGGCCCGCGGCGGTGCAGGCCTGGTGGTGGTGGAAGCCACGGCGGTCGCGCCGGAAGGCCGGATCACCCCCGGCTGTGCAGGCATCTGGAACGATGAACAGGCCCAGGCCTTCGTGCCGGCCGTGCAGGCGATCAAGGCCGCAGGCTCGGTGCCGGGGATTCAGATCGCCCACGCCGGCCGCAAGGCAAGCGCCAACCGCCCGTGGGAAGGCGACGATCACATGGCCGCTTCCGACCCTCGTGCGTGGGAAACCATCGCGCCGTCGGCCATCGCGTTCGGTGCCAACCTGCCAAAAGTACCTCGCGCGATGACCCTCGAAGACATCGCCCGCGTGAAACAGGATTTCGTCGACGCTGCCCGCCGCGCCCGTGATGTTGGCTTTGAGTGGATCGAACTGCACTTCGCCCACGGGTACCTGGGCCAGAGCTTCTTCTCCGAACACTCCAACCAGCGCACCGACGCCTACGGCGGCAGCTTCGAGAACCGCAGCCGGTTCCTGCTGGAAACCCTCGCCGCCGTTCGTGAGGTGTGGCCGGAAAACCTGCCGCTCACTGCCCGTTTCGGCGTGATCGAGTACGACGGCCGCGACGAGCAAACCCTCGAAGAGTCGATCGAACTGGCTCGCCGCTTCAAGGCCGGCGGGCTCGACCTGCTGAGCGTTAGCGTCGGCTTCACCATCCCCGACACCAACATCCCGTGGGGCCCGGCCTTCATGGGCCCGGTGGCTGAACGTGTACGTCGCGAGGCTGGCTTGCCAGTGACGTCGGCCTGGGGCTTCGGCGCGCCGCAACTGGCCGAAGAAGCAGTCAAAGCGGGCCAGCTGGATCTGGTGTCCATCGGCCGCGCACACCTTGCCGACCCCCATTGGGCCTATTTCGCCGCCAAGGAACTGGGCGTGGACAACGCCTCGTGGACACTCCCTGCGCCTTACGCCCACTGGCTGGAGCGCTATCGCTAAGTAATACCTTCAGGTGTACCACCCGCGCCAGGTTCGCCTGGCGCTTGTCTCGTTCGCATTCGCGGTATGATTGCGCGTCCTTTCTTGCGCCCGAGCCCCATGTTCAGCATTAGCCACCTCGTAACCCCTCCTCCGGAATCTTTCGCCAGCCAGGTACAACAGTTGGCGATCGATAACCTCACCACCCTTGGCAGCGTGGCGATGGTCCCCAGTAACCCGCTGTATCCCCTGTATCAATATGGCCTGGGTCTTGAGGTGCATCACTACCTGCAAGCGATGGACGCAGGCACCGATCTGCAAGTCGAGTTGCTGCTGGCGCTCGATGCGCAGAGCCCCGACCAGGTGCTGGGCTTTGCCCTGTTACTACCGGCCACAGGCGCGCCCGATGCCTGCACCCTGCTCTATCTGGCTGTTGATTCAGGGCATCGCCGCAAGGGCATCGGCCGAGCGTTGATAAGTGCCGTGGTGCAGCGCTACCCACACACCGAAGCTGCCTGCCTGGTGTCCACTTTAAGCTGGTTCAAGGCCCAAGGCTGGTACGCTGTAGGTACCAGTGGGCCGCAGGTGGTGGTCAATACCCACCCGGTGCGTACTGAGGGGCATGTTAAGCGGCTGGATGTGGCGCCGCTTTACCGAACGCTCGAGGTGCAGCAGATTCATGCCTATTTGCTCAAACAGCATGGCCGCAGGGCCATGGCGGATGCCGAAAAGCAAAGGGATTACCGGCTTGATCAGCTGGAGCGTCAGGTAAAGCAACATGTGGAGGCTGGGCCGCAATAGCGTCGATCGGTGCTCTCATGCCCCGGTGGTGGCCAATGCTTGCGCCAATGCCGTGCTTGCCCGCTGTGCCGCCGCTGCATCACCTGCCTCGCCCAGCAGCTGTGTAACTTCGTGCAACTGCGCCTCGCTCAGGCCTACTCGCAGGCTGGCGCTCATGTGCGCGCGCAACTGCGATTCAACGCCCGGCGTCGCAGCCAGCGCGCCCACCGTGGCCAGCTCGCGGCTGCGCCAGTCGAGGTTGTCCCGCTCGAAGATGTCGCCGAACAGGTGAGCCTGAAGGAACCGGTTAATCACCGGTGCAAACTCAAATAACGGGCCCTTCACCGGGCTGCCGGAGATCGTGGTCTGGTTGGCCGTGCCCGCTGCCAGCAAAGCCTCACCCGTAGGCATACCTCGGCCCGGCTCGCGCCCCGGTTCATCGTGCACGCCTCGCTGCTGGCGAGCTTCTATGACCTTCATCATCTCTCCGAGGGCGTTGAGGCTGCGTGGGAAACCTACGTAGGCATACAGTTGCACCAGCACCTCCCGAGCCTCGCTCACGCTCAGCCCGGCATCCAGCCCCTGGTTCAATGCCATGTTCAACCTTGCTAGATCACCGACTGCCATGCTGGCGGCGATCAGGGGAATTGCTTGCTGCCGCGCTGAAAGGGTTTGCGCTACGGGTGCGTCCGGCAAGCGCCCTGGCGCCACTTTCGGTGCCACACCCTCGCCAAGGTATTGCGCCTCGGTCACCTGCTCGGCCCAGGTCACCACGCTGCCTTCCTCGGCTTCGGCAATGGCAATGTGGGTCATTCCACTGGTGGGCGTGGCGCCGTGCCAATGGCGCACGTGAGGCGGAATCCACACCACGTCCCCGGGGCGGATCTCCTGGCGAGCGCTGCCCGCTTGCTGTACGTAGCCGATACCCGCGGTGACGATCAGTGTTTGCCCCAGCGGGTGGGTATGCCACGCCGTACGCGCGCCAGGTTCGAAGGTGACCGTGGCGCCGCTTACGCGCGCCGGCTCATCCGCCTTGAAGGGGCCGTCTACCTGCACCGTGCCGGTAAAATAGTCCTGCGAGCCCCGCACCGGGGGTTGCGAACCCGCAGCAGAGATACGAATGCTTGCAGCGTCCCGGCCCGAGGCCTCTGCGGTCATCAGCGAAAGCGCCATGAGTGGGGCAATCAGTGGCTTCATCTAGCGTGCTCCTGGCCTGAAAGGAAAACGGGCGTTACCCATTCAATGAGCACAGGCTAGGTGAGAGACTTGGAGGGGACTAGACCGCTAGATCAACATGGACTTATGAGCAGTGCTCATCAAGGCATGGCGTCTGCCGCAGCCTTTGGGGGCGGTGAACCGCCCTCAGGCGTGCCAGCAGCGGTACCAGCCGTCCTGCTCGCTCACACGCAGGTCGATCTGGTAAAGCTCGGAGAGCCGTGCACTGGTAAGCACCTCGGCCTTCGGGCCGTCCGCCACGATTTGCCCCTTGGCCAACAGCACCACCCGTTCGATTTCCGGGATGATCTCGTCCAGGTGATGGGTGGTGATGATCATTGCATGTTCCGGCCCGCAGAAGCGCCGAAGCAGGTTGAGCATGCCTAGGCTGGCACCCATGTCCAGGCCATTGGCCGGCTCGTCGAGGATCAGTGCGCGCGGTTGATGAACCAGTGCCCGCGCCAGCAGCAGCCTACGCTTCTGCCCGGTAGACAGCCGTTGGAACATGGTGGATTCGTGCCCGGCCATCTCCACCGTGGCCAGCAACGCCCGCGCCTGATCACGCTGCGCCTCGCTTGCCTGAAGGTGCCCATGGGCGCCGATGGCGCCGAAGAAGCCCGAGGTCACCACATCCAGCGCTGGCGTGTGCGGGGTGTAATCGTCCTGCAGGTCCTGGGACACGAAGCCCAGCCGGCTGCGCAGGTCCCACAGGTTCACGTTCTGGCTGCCGAACAGCTTCAGGTGGCTGCCTTCCCTGTCCAGCGGGTACAGCTCCCGGGTGATCAGCTTGAGCAACGTGCTCTTGCCCGCGCCGTTGGGGCCAAGAATGGCCACTTTTTCTCCAGCGCCAATGTGCAAGGAAAAGCCATCCAGCACGCGGGTCTGCTGCTGAAAGGCGGTGACGTTGTGGAAGTCGATCATCTAAGGCTCGCGTCACGGAAACTGTCGGGACACAGACCTTAGAGGGGAAGGCGGTGTTGGCTCAAGGAAAGTTTTTCCAGGCAGGATGGAATTCAGGTCAGCTTTCAGGGCCGGTATTGATAGCTTCATGCTGACGTGGATACTTCCTGCCGCGATCACCGTTCACTTTCCAAACGCCTGAACTGATTATTTCGCCCACGCGATTCCATCGCTTCGCTGCCCTGCGCAGAATCGGCCGCTTGCGTGCAAACAACAAGAGAAGCCCATGGAAACGAGCATTGAACAACAGGTGTTGACGGCCGCCCGGCAATTGGTCGAAGCGTTTGGCGGTAACGACACCGAGGCGTATTTTGCGGCGTTCAGCGAGGACGCTACCTTCCTGTTCCACACCACCCCCGGCGTGCTGGAAAGCCGCGCGGCCTATCGCGCGTTGTGGGACAGCTGGCAGCAGGACGGTTTTCGTGTGTTGAGCTGCGAATCCCGCGAGCCCCGCGTGAGCGTTCAAGGCGACGTTGCGATATTCATGCACGAAGTCGCCACTCGGCTGAGCGTGGGGGGTGAAGAGGTGGAGTCGCTGGAGCGCGAAACCATCGTGTTCCGCCAGCTTGCCCCCCAAGGCCCTTGGCTGGCCTGCCACGAGCACCTGTCGGCGATGCCTGTGGCGTAATGGCTAGCCGCAAGCGCGGCCCCCCGCAGACGAACGGCAGGCGCGGCCCAGTTGGAGCCACCCGCTCTGCGACGGCACTTCCAACACCCGGGGCCACGCTCGCACCGAAAGCTATCTCAGGGCGCCATCTAGCCTGGCAATGATTGGCCGATACCGCTTCATGCCTACTTCTGGAGTGTGCCGCATGTCGCTTCGTAAAATCGGGATCGCGCCCCGGGCTGCCTTCGGGTTTGCCACCATCGCATTGTTCATGGCCGTGCTTGGCCTGCTCAGCCTGCGTTCCATGTCGCAGCTCAACGACAACACACATGAGCTGGCGGACAACTCGCTGGCTTCGACACGCCTGCTCGGCGACCTCACCGACACCGTAGGCCGCTACCGCACCATGTCGTACTTTGTGCTGGTTAACCGCGCCAAGGCTGACGTGGAAAGATCCAGCACCCGCATCAGCGAACTGACCGCCCAAGGCCAACGGCTGATCGACAAGTACGCCGCGCTGGTGGTCGCAGGTGAAGAACAGCAAGACTTCGACAAACTCAAACAGCTGCATGGGCAATACATTGCGGCACTGGATCGCTTGCGCCAGGCTTCACTGGCGGGCCGCGAAAGCGAAATCGCGCCATTGATCTCCGGTGAGCTCAAAACCGTTTCTGACCAGATCACTCCAGTGCTGAAACAGCTGACCGACCTCAACCAGCGAAACGGGGACCAGGCCGTTGAAATATCGCAAGGCAAATACGAAGCCGCGCGTTTGCTGGTGTCGTTGATGCTTGCCGCCGCCTTCGCGCTGACCATCGTGCTTGCCCTTGTGCTTACTCGCAGCATCGTGCGCCCGTTGCAGGGTGCCGTGGCGTTGGCAGAAAAAGTTGCCGCGGGCGACCTCACCCAAGCCATCAGGCCAGAAGGCCGCGACGAAGTTTCACGCTTGCAGGCCGCGCTGGCCCAGATGCAGGACAACCTGCGCGGTACCCTTTCACGCATCAGCGGGTCGGCGACACAGCTGGCCTCTGCCGCCGAAGAACTCAACGCCGTGACTGAAGAAGGCTCGCGCGGGCTGCAGCAGCAGAACGACGAAATCGAGCAGGCCGCCACCGCCGTGAATGAAATGACTGCGGCGGTCGAAGAAGTCGCCACCAATGCGGTATCTACCTCCACCGCTTCGCAACAATCCAGCGGTGCCGCCGTGGACGGCCAACAACGGGTGAGCCAGACGGTCGAGGCTATTGTGCAGATGAACCAGGACGTGGAGGCCACTTCCGAGCAGCTTCGTGAGCTGGCCGAGCGCACCCGGGACATTGGCAAGGTGCTGGATGTGATTCGCGCCATTGCCGAACAAACCAACCTGCTGGCCCTGAACGCTGCCATTGAAGCGGCCCGTGCAGGTGAAGCCGGACGCGGGTTTGCGGTGGTAGCCGATGAAGTACGCGCATTGGCACACCGCACTCAGGAATCCACCCGCGAGATCGAAGCCATGGTCAGTGGCATTCAACATGGCAGCGGCCAGGCGGTTGCGTCCATGCACACCAGCAGCGAACGCGCCCGCCTCACGTTGGAAGCGGCCCGCAGCGCTGGCACGGCCCTGGAGGAAATTACACGCAGCATCAGCGAGATCTCCGAGCGCAACCTGGTAATCGCCAGCGCCGCCGAAGAGCAAGCCCAGGTAGCGCGGGAGGTAGATCGCAATCTGGTGAACATCCGCGACCTGTCGCTGCAGTCTGCTGCCGGCGCCAACCAGACCAGCGCTGCCAGTCACGAACTGTCGCGCCTTGCGGCCGAACTGAACGAGATGGTGGGGCATTTCAAGGTGTAGTTTGTGCCGGCTCCCAGTGCTCATTACCGCACTGGCCGCAGGCCGGCCAGCCTTCCACGTCCGCGGTGGCCGTATAGCCGCAGCGGTTACAGGCCAGTAGCTCGGTTTGCGCTGGCGGCTGGGCATCGGGCAACGGCGGCAGCAACGACAGCCCAGGCCTGGGCTGCACGTACCGCAACAAGGTAAAACGGCCGGTAGACTCAAGGTACACCCGGCGCAGTTGGCCCAGCTGCTCCACACCTTGAGCGCGCAGTTCGGAATGCACCCGGTCCAGGCTGAGGCCGGCCTTGTTGAGTTCGTCCATCAGCAAACGGCCGTCGGCCAGCAACAGTGTGACATCCCCCTGCACCCGCACCTCGACGGCGCGCCATCTGAACGAGGCCGTGGATAGTCCGCGCTGGAACACCAAGGCACACACTAGCAATACGACTGCGGGCAGCACGCCTTGACTGGGCGTTTGCAGCGGTGCGCCGATGGCGGCGCCGAGGGTGAGCATTACGGTCAGCTCCGAGATGCTCAGCTGCGCGGCCATGCGTTTGCCCAGCAGCCGCATCACGATGAACAGCGCGACGTACACCACCAGTGCCCGGCCCACTACCTCCAGCAGGAACAACCAGGGCGCGTTGCCTACCAACAGGCGATGCAGGGTCGCGGCCGCATCGGCGCTCATTGGGTAAGTACCTGCGCGGCCGGCTCCCATTCCCTGGCGCTACAGCGTGGGCAAACAGCGGGTGGGTTGTCATCCTGGCGATAGCCGCAGGATGAACAGCATCGGGTGTGTTCCACGGCCGCCTCGCGCCGCAGTACTTCATCGATACTTGGCAGGATGCACAGGCCGGGCTCTGGCTGGTCGGCACGCACCAGGGTCAGCTTGCCGGAGGGCTCCAGCCAGGCTCGGCTCACCTGCCCCAGGTGCTGCACCTGGAAGTCGCGCAACAGGGCATACAGCTTTTCCCGGGACAAGCCCGCCTGCTTAAGAGCGGGCAGCACCAGCGCCCCTTGGCTCACGACCAGGTCGGGGCCACCCGACACCGCCCTGGCAACCCGTGCATTCTTCATGCTTAGCGCAACCACGGCCCGCTGGATGGAGATCAGTACCGCGATGATTACCAGCGGCGGCAGCAGGCCGCGTTCCTGGGCTTGCAAGGGGATGCCGACCGCGCCAGCCAGGGTGACCACGATCGACAGCTCAAACAGCGTGTACTGCGAGACCACCCTGCGGCCAAGCAGGCGCATGCAGTACATCAGCATCCAGTACAACACCGCCGCTCGGCCGCAGATCTCGAGCAACATCCACGGGCTGGCCTCACCGAACAAAAACCTATGCCACTCCACGGTCCATTGCCTCCAGTACGTATCTGGAGTGTATGAGCTGCTATCGGATGGCCGGGTTCGTTTTATATCGGCCGCTTAGCCCTTGCTGAGCCAGCGAGCGCACCATTGGGTGACCCGCGGCATGATTACGAACACCACAAGCCCCACAATGCACGCCGTGATCAACATGTTGCTCGGCAGCGTGCCGCCCAGTTCGGGATAGCGCTGGAACAATGGCCGCCACAGCATGGGAATAACGATGGACAGTGGCAGGATCACGGCATAGCTGATCACTGCCTGCTTCCATTTCGGGGGCTGCGGGCCAGCGCCGCGAACCGGGGTAAACCAGAATTCCGCGTCGCTGTGCACCAGGGGGTGGTCGCCATCCTCCAGCAGTGGCAGCACTTCTGCGACCAGCCCCTGCCGTTCGCCAGAGTCGATCCAGGTTTGCAGTTGCTCGGCGCTGGCGAAGCGCAGCACGGACGTGAACACCTGGCTATCGGCGGCGGGCCGTATCACGTTTACACCCAGGTGCCCCGGTTGCCCCCGCGCCGCTTTCACTGTGCGTTTGAGCCAGGCCTCGTACGCAGGTTGCTGGCCAGGCCGGACCTTGTGGTTGATTACCAGCGTAACCACACTGTTGGGGCCGGCTGGCCCCGGCACTGCAGGCGCTTGCAGTGGCTCGGCAGAGGGCTCTTGCAGAGGCAAGGGTTGGTCGACCATGAGGGCGTTTCCTGATACGTGAAAACCACCAGTGTGAAACTCTGGCCCTCTGCAGGATTGTACGGGCGTGCTGCCTTTGGCTTTCTACCCGGCCGGTTTCAGCCGACGCTGAATGATCTCGAACAAGGGGCTGCCTGGGCGGGCCAAGGGATCCGGCGCGCCGGCCTCGATCGCTTTCCAATAGGCCCAGGGCACGGGCCGGGTACCCAGCTCGTAATCCATCCCGTCCCAAGCGTCCTCCCGGAAAGCGTAGAAGGCCCAGTGCAACCCGGACTGTTCCGCAACCTCCAGCACATCGGTGAGGTACCCCCCACACCCCGGCCACCTTCGCAGGCATCCGAATTCGCCCAGCACCAACTGCTGCGGTGGTACCCCAACGCGCCGGGCCCAGCCGGTGAAACTGCCCAGGTAATCCGCCACCCGTGCCTTGCCCCAGAATTGCTGGTGCTCGGCGAACGGTGCCAGCCCTGGGTAGGCATGCAATGGCCGGTTGAACATGGACGGGTCGCTGGTGGCCTTCCACGGTTCGTACATGTGAACGCTATACAACACGTTGGGGTCAGCCAGGGGCACTGGCCAATAGCCGAAACTGTCGGCGGCGGCATACCACCCGGCGTCGACCATGATGGGTGTGTGCGGGTCTACTTCGCGTATGGCCTTCACCACCTGCGCATAGAAGGCCGGCAGATCGCGGCCGGTGCCTTGCCTGGTGGCGTACCAGGCATGCCCGTCTGCCTGGGGCGCGTGTTCGGCCAGCCCGCCCTGACGCTCCGGCGCGGGCTCATTGATCAGGTTGTATCCCGCGACAGCAGGGTGATCGCGTAACGCGCGCGCCAGATCTTGCCAGAACGTGGTGGCGGCGCGCCAGTTGCGGGTAGCGGCCCATAAACGGTCGTCAAAGCGCCCGCCGTTGTTCTGGGACCAGCGCATCAAGGGCAGCGAGAGCGGCGCGATCACCACCCTCAGCCCGGCCTGGTGAGCGCGGTCGAGCGTACCGATGAGGGTTTGCAGGTCGGCGTTGGTGAGGCCCTTGTAGCCATCCGCGTTGCCCATAAGGAAATCCACCTGCCCTGCCGGCCACTTGTCGTAGGCCAGGCGCACCCAGGTGGCGCCTGTGGCGGAAAGGGCCTCGAAATAGCCCTGCCCGGGCGGCAATCGGTTGAAGCTGTTGGCGCCTCGCTGGGGCGTTGCCCAGAAGGCCATGAGGTCGGCGGCCCAGAGGCCGGGGCTGGTGGGCCACAGCAGGGCGATGGCCAGAAAGATCGCTTTGCGCACGGGAATGCCTGTCGAAGGGATGCAGGGGCGCTGACTGTACAAAACACCTGAGGCCAGGGATGCAGGACGCCGCTGAAACGCTTGTGGGAAAGAGGGAAATATCTCCCCTGGGCAACGCGGAACCCAAACCATCGACCAACGGCGGCTTGACGGACCTTGCGGAATGCGGTTTCCTGAAACCGGTTTCAACCTGTCCTGAACAAACACAAAAGGATGACAGGCCTGTGAATGGTTCTTCTCCCGCACGCCGTGTAACCATGCACGACGTCGCTCGCCACGCTGGCGTTTCCAAGGCAAGCGTCTCCCGGTTCATCGGCGAGGACCGCGGCTTGCTGTCCGAGGGCATTGCCCAGCGGATCGAAGCCGCGATTGCCAGCCTCGGCTACCGCCCCAACCAGATGGCCCGCGGCCTCAAACGTGGGCGCACCCGCCTCATCGGCATGTTGATGGCCGATATCCGCAACCCCTATTCCATCGCGGTGATGCACGGTGTGGAAACCGCCTGCCGACAACACGGCTACAGCCTTGTGGTGTGCAACACCGACCGCGACCCGGACCAGGAAGCGCGACAGCTCGAAGCGCTGCATGCCTACAACATTGAAGGGCTGATCGTTAACACCCTTGGGCGCCATCCCGAGCAACTTCGAGCGTTGCAGAGCGACATGCCCATCGTGCTGGTGGACCGCAAGCTGGAGGCCCTCGGTACCGACCTGGTAGGGCTCGATAACGCCGGCGCCGTGAACATGGCTCTTGAGCACCTGTTGGAGCAGGGTTATCGGGACCTCGCGCTGGTCATGGAACCGGCGGAAGGTGCCAGCTCGCGCAGCGAACGCCGCGCCGCCTTCGATGCTGTCGTTTCCAGTTCGGCAGGGGTGCGCGGCCACGTGATGCAAACCGGCCCCGACCTGCAAGGCGCCCTCGCCCGCTTTCTTGGCGCCGGTGACCACGGGCCCAAGGCGGTGTTTTGCGCCAATGGCGTAGCCGCGCTCGCCACCACGTTTGCCCTGCGCGAAGCCGGGGCCCGGCTGTTCGAGGATGTGGGGCTTATTGCCCTGGATGACCTGGACTGGTACCCCTTGGTAGGCAGCGGGATTACCGCCCTTGCACAGCCCACGGATGCCATCGGCCGTACCGCCTTTGACTGCCTGGTACGCCGGCTGCGGGGCGATCCGGGGCCCAATAGGCAGATTGACCTTCCTGCACAGTTGGTCGTGCGTGGATCCACCCCCCGGCAACGCAGCTAAACTCAACGAACAAGGCGCGCCGCGGGTGGGAACGAGTACCCGGCCAACGCGTCGTACTACGAAATGAAACCGGTTTCAGAGGATAACAATAATGCATCAGCCCGTTTCCATCAGCCTGTCCAGCTTCGGCGCGGAATACGTTCGCAGTCGCGGGCAGGCGCCCTGTTTCGAACTGCTTTCCCACGCCGGTGCCACCCATGTAGAGCTGCGAGAGGAGCTGCTGGAGGCCAACCCGGACCTGCCCGCCTATGCCAGCCTTGCGGCCGAGCTAGGGCTGACGCTGGTGTACTCCTCGCCGCTCGAGGTATGGCAGCCAGACACCAACTACCCCAACCCCGCCCTTACCGAGGTGTTGGTGGCCGCGCAGCGCGCCGGCGCGATCTGGCTCAAGACCTCTTTAGGCCATTTCACGCCCAATGCAGACCTCAAGGCGCTGGCTGCGCTGCTCAAGGATTCCCCGGTGCGGTTACTGGTCGAAAACGACCAGACCGCCCAGGGCGGCCGGATTGAACCGCTGGTTCAGTTCTTTGCTGCGGCCCGGGTACGCGGCGTTCCGGTGGGGATGACCTTCGACATTGGCAACTGGCAATGGCAGGCACAATCAGCCCTCGGGGCCGCAGGCCAGCTAGGCCAGTACGTGGAGTACCTGCATTGCAAGGCAGTGCGCCTGAGCCCTGCGGGCAAGTTGGTGGCGGTGCCGCCAGAGGCACGCGACCTGTCGAGTTGGGCCAGCCTGCTGCGGCGTTTCCCGGCCGGCATCGTACGTGCTATCGAATACCCCCTGCAGGGCGATGACCTTGCCGGCGTTGTGAAACAGCGGGTCAGTGAACTGGCAGCGCTGGGCACTCAGCGGGAGGCCACCCATGCCTGACTACGACATCCTCGGTTTCGGCGAAACCATGGCCATGTTCGTGGCCGATGAATATGGCGACCTGGCTAAGGTCGGGCGTTTTCACAAGCGCATCGCCGGTGCTGACAGTAACGTTGCCATTGGCCTGGCGCGCCTGGGGCTGAACGTGGCCTGGCTCAGCCGCACGGGAGCGGATTCCTTCGGCCGCTTTGTCGTGGATAGCCTGGTGGCCGAAGGCCTGGACTGCCGCTTCGTGCGCACCGACCCACATCGCCCTACCGGCTTCCAGCTCAAATCCAGCGAAGCCGACGGCCGCGACCCCGCCGTCGAGTATTTCCGCCGTGGGTCGGCGGCCAGCGCCATGAGCATGGCAGACGTAGACCCCTCTTTACTGCAGGCGCGGCACCTGCACGCCACCGGCATTCCTCCGGCCTTGTCGGCCGACGCGCACGAACTTTCGGGCTACCTGATTGCACAGATGCGTGAACGCGGGCGCAGCGTGTCGTTCGACCCTAACCTGCGGCCATCGCTGTGGCCCAACGAGCGCACCATGATCGACAGCATCAACCACCTCGCCTGCCAGGCCCACTGGGTGCTCCCGGGGTTGGCCGAGGGCCGCCTGCTGACAGGGCGTGAAAACCCTCCCGACATCGCTGCCTGGTACCTGGACCATGGTGTGGAGGCCGTGGCCATCAAGCTGGGCCCCGAAGGCGCCTATTACCGTACTGCCCAGGCCGAGGGCATGGTGGCAGGGTTCCCGGTAGCACGCGTGGTGGACACCGTGGGTGCTGGCGACGGGTTCGCCGTGGGCGTGATCAGCGCGCTGCTCGAGGGCCAGGGTTTTGCCCAGGCCGTGCGCCGTGGCAACTGGATCGGCAGCCTGGCCGTTCAAAGCCCCGGCGATATGGAAGGCCTGCCCAGGCTGGAGCAGCTACAGGCTGCGCGGGCGCAACTGCAAGGCTAGTCGCTGGAATACACCGACCTACAACAATAAGTGGAGTGTGATCATGAGTGCATTGAAACTGGCCAGCCGTCGCTGGTGGTACCTGATGCCGGTGGTGTTCATCACCTACAGCCTGGCGTATCTGGACCGCGCCAACTATGGCTTTGCCGCCGCGTCAGGGATGGCCGAAGACCTGCACATCACACCCGGCATGTCATCGCTGCTGGGCGCGCTGTTCTTCCTCGGGTATTTTTTCTTCCAGGTGCCCGGCGCGATTTATGCCGAAAAGCGCAGCGTGAAGAAATTGATCTTTGCCAGCCTGATTCTCTGGGGCGGGCTTGCCAGCCTGACGGGTGTGGTCACCGACGCCTATTGGCTGATCGCCATTCGCTTCCTTCTCGGCGTAGTCGAAGCCGTGGTGATGCCCGCCATGCTGGTGTACCTGTGCCACTGGTTCACCCGTGCCGAACGGTCCCGCGCCAATACCTTCCTGATCCTCGGCAACCCGGTAACCATGCTGTGGATGTCGGTCGTATCCGGCTATCTGGTGCAGCACTACTCCTGGCGCTGGATGTTCATCATCGAAGGCCTGCCAGCGGTGATCTGGGCCTTCATATGGTGGAAGCTCGCCGATGAGCGCCCGGCTCAGGCCAAGTGGCTGAGCGTGCCGCAGCGCGAAGCCCTGGAAAGCGCCCTGGAAGCCGAACAGCAAGGCTTCAAGCCGGTCAAGAACTACGCCGAGGCGTTCCGTTCGCCCAAGGTGATCCTGCTGTCAGTGCAGTACTTCTGCTGGAGCATCGGGGTCTACGGGTTCGTGATCTGGCTACCGTCCATCCTCAAGAAAGGCCAGGAAATGGACATGGTTCAGGCCGGCTGGCTGTCGGCCCTGCCTTATCTTGCCGCTGTCATCGCGATGATCCTGTGCTCATGGGGCTCGGACAAGCTGCAGAAGCGCAAGCACTTCGTGTGGCCGCCCCTGCTGCTCGCCGCCCTGGCGTTCTATGGGTCTTACGCGCTGGGCAGCACGCATTTCTGGTGGTCCTATGCACTGCTCACTTTCGCCGGGGCCTGCATGTACGCGCCCTACGGGCCGTTCTTTGCCATCGTGCCCGAGATTCTCCCAGGCAATGTAGCCGGTGGCGCGATGGCGTTGATCAACAGCATGGGCGCCCTGGGTTCGTTCGCCGGCTCCTGGATTGTCGGCTACCTCAATGGCAGCACGGGTAGCCCTTCGGCGTCGTACCTGTTCATGAGCGCGGCCCTGGCGATCTCGGCAGTGCTCACGCTGTGCCTGCGTACCCGCGATGTAAAAACCCGGCCCACCCGCGTGGCCGCTCGAACTGCTCACGTGTAAGAAGGCAACCTGATGAACAAGCATGTCGTGGTTTACAAGCAGCTGTCCGCGCCCCTGATGGAACGATTGCGGGCCGCTGCCAGGGTCACCGTGATCGATGATGTGAAGGGGGCAGGCTATGCCGCCCTGCGTGACGCCCTGCCCACCGCCCATGGGCTACTCGGTGCCAGCCTGAGAATTGATGGTGAGCTGCTTGATCTGGCACCCCAGCTGGAGGTGATTTCCAGCGTGTCCGTGGGCATCGACAACTACGATGTGGCGGCACTCACTTGCCGGGGCATCCAGCTTACCCATACGCCGGACGTGCTGACCGAAACCACCGCCGACACCGGTTTTGCGCTGTTGATGGCCACGGCGCGGCGTGTGGTCGAGCTGGCGCGCTGGGTACGCGACGGGCAATGGCGGGCCAGCCTGGGGCCGGCGCACTTCGGCACCGACGTGCATGGAAAAACCCTGGGCATTGTGGGCATGGGGCGTATTGGCCAGGCCTTGGCACAGCGCGGGCACTTCGGCTTCAACATGCCCGTGCTGTATCACAGCCACCGGCCGCGCCCTGAAGTTGATCGCCGCTTTGGTGCCCGGCACTGTTCCCTGGACGATTTGCTGCGCGGCGCGGATTTCGTATGCCTGACCTTGCCGCTGACCGACGCAACCCGGGGGCTGATTGGCGAGCGAGAATTGGGGCTGATGAAGCCGGGCGCGATTCTGATCAACATTGCCCGGGGCCCCGTGGTGGATGAGCCCGCGCTGATCGCCGCACTGGAGCAGGGCCAACTGCGTGGGGCCGGGCTGGACGTCTTCAGTCAGGAACCTGTCAGCCCTGACTCACCCTTGTTGCGGATGGACAATGTGGTCGCTACCCCACATATCGGGTCGGCCACTGACGAAACCCGGGAGGCCATGGCCGCATGTGCCGTCGATAACCTTCTGGCGGTATTGTCAGGGCAACCGGCGCTCAACCCCGCCAACCAGCCGCAGCGCTGAACGCAAGGCCCGCAGTTTGGCCAGGGGAGCGCTGGCTGCTAAAGTAGCGCGCCCCACCGGCCTTGCGTTGGCCGGCCTTCTTGCCTGCGGAACACCCCCTTGCCATGACTGCCTTGGTTGTACTTCGTTTTTTTCACTATTTCGCGGTGCTGAGCCTGTTCGGTGTCAGCGTATTCAGGCCCCTGCTCCTGGCAGGTACGCCGCAGCTGCCCGCCCTTCGCCAGCGCATGGACCCGGTCCTGTGCCTGGTGGCGTTACTGGCATTTCTCAGCGCAGTGGGTTGGCTGCTCGCGGCCAGCGCCGGCATGGCGGGCGACTGGCACAGCGGCATTCAACCCGCCACGCTGCGCACGGTATTGTTCGAGACCGCCTTTGGCCGCATATGGGCCGCACATGTAATCATCTGCCTGCTGCAATTGATCTGGTGGCGGTTGCCAGGCCAACGCTCGCCGTTGCCCGCGATTGCGCTGTCTGTGCTGGCTATCGCCACGCTTGCTCCGGTGGGCCACACCGGGATGTTGAGCGGCGTTGCGGGCACACTGCTCGCGCTCAACCAGCTGCTGCACCTGGCCGCCACGGGCGGATGGGTCGGGGCGTTGTTGTTACTGGGCTGGATTGCCGTGCAGCCCCGGGGCTTGCGGCCGGGCGCGCTGGCACTTGATTTTGGCCGCTACGGCCTGCCGATGGTTGGGGTGATCGCCATTACCGGCCTGCTCAACCTCTGGGCAATCACCGGCACACTCCTGCCGGGGGCAAGCCCCTTTGCCACGGTGTTATGGATCAAGCTGGCGGCGGTCGCAGGGATGTTGGCGCTTGCGCTGTGGCACCGTGCGCATGCCCTGCGAGCGCGCGAAGCGAACCTGAGGCTCACGCTGGGGCTCGAATGGCTATGTGGGCTGGTGGCGCTGCTGGCAGTGGCCTGGCTCGGAACGCTACCGCCGTCCCTCTGAAAACTGAACTCACGAGGCACCCATGAAGATCGGCCTGATCGCGGACACCCATGGCTTGTTACGCCCGGAAGCCCTGGCGGCGCTGCAGGGCTGCGATCACCTGATTCATGCCGGGGACATTGGCAAGCCGGAGATTCTCGATCGGCTGCGTGCCATTGCCCCGCTCAGCGTGGTGCGTGGCAACAACGACCGGGGCTTGCCCTGGGCCGATGCCCTCGCGGATCACTTGTTGCTCGACCTTGGTGGGCTGCGGATCTACCTCACCCATGAACTGGCCGACGTGCCCTCGCCGGTGCCCGGTGCGGCCAACGTGGTAGTGACCGGCCACTCCCACAAGCCGCTGATCGCGCACAGGGACGGCGCCTTGCACATCAACCCGGGCAGTGCGGGGCCGCGGCGGTTCAAGCTGCCGGTTTCGGTCGCGCTGCTTGAGCCGACCCCAGCGGGGCCGCACGCCCGGCTCGTCCCTCTGGGCTGAAGGTCATACCGCGCAGATGTTGCTGAAGCCCGGCCATCTCCGCCAGCAACCCCTGGAGCGTCGCTTCGCCACGTTCCATGGCCTCACAGCGATCGACCAGCGCTGCAGCGCCCACGATACGTGCCCCGCCCTTCACCCGGTGTACCACGTCGTCGAGTTCCGGCGAGGCTGTGGTGAGGCCCTGCAGCCGCTGGTAATCCTGTGCAAGCGCTTGTAAAAGGCTGTCTCGTAACCGGCGAGCCGAGGTCACGCAGCCTCCGGCCAGGCTTAGCAGTGCCTCCGGGCTGTCATGAGCGCGCGCCGTGGGCCCCGTGACGGTCGCTGGCAATGCTGGCGCAAGCGCGGCCGCCAGCGCTTCCAGCCCCAGGGGTTTGCCTAGACACTCGTCGATGCCGGCTTCACGGCAGCGGTCGCGCTGGTCACCGCTGGTATCCGCAGTGCACGCTAGCAGGCGGCAGCGCCGTAACCCCTTGCGCTGTTCCTCCAGGCGAATGGCACGCGCCAGGTCGTAGCCATCCATCCCCGGCATTTCACAATCACAGATCACCGCGTCGAAGCCTCGATGGCTGCACCATTCCCGCAGGCCGTTCGCGCCGTCCTCCGCCACGGTCACGCGGTGGCCCAGGTAACTGAGCTGTTGAGCGAGCAGCAAACGATTGGGCTCGTGGTCGTCCACCACCAACACGCTGATGGGCGCCTGCGTACTGGCGGCCAGGGTGCTGGGCGGGGCTGGCGTTTCAACATTGCAACGCGGCAGCCGAAGGCAGGCTTCCACTCGGCTGCCCTCGCCTTCCCGGCTGGACAACTCCAGCCCGCCCCCCATCATCCGGCACAGATGATGGCTGATGGACAACCCCAGCCCGGCCCCTGTGCGGCCCGACAACTGATGGTTGCCGGCCTGTTGGTAAGGTTGGCAGAGGCGGCGCAGGTCCGATTTGGGAATACCGATGCCGGTATCCTGCACCACCAGCCTTATAACGAGCTCGTTGTGTGCGGGCTCTGCCGTCAGATGTACATTCACCCGCCCCTGACGGGTAAACTTGATGGCGTTGCTGAGCAGGTTGCCCAGCACCTGCTGAAAACGCAGGGGGTCAAGTACTACGCCCCATCTCGTATCCTGCTGAACGGTAAGCTCCAGCTGCAGGGATTTCTCCCGCGCCCGTGCCTGGTAAAGCTGCACGGCCTGACGCGTCAGTGCATCCACTTCCACGGGCCGGGGATTGAGGTTCAGGTGCCCGGACTCGATACGGCTGATGTCCAGGATATCGTTGAGCAGCTCCAGCAGGCCGCTCGCGGACTCGGACGCCACCCTCAGCGCCAGCATATCCAGCTCGCCGGTCTCGGCTTTACGCCGTGCCAGTTCCAGCATCCCCAGAACCGCGTTCATCGGCGTGCGTATCTCGTGGCTGGCCGTGGCCAGGAAGCGGGACTTGGCCCGATTGGCCGAGTCGGCCTCTTCCTTGGCGGCCTGCAAGGCATCATACAGACGCTGGCGCTCGGTAATGTCGATCCACCCGCCGATCAGGCCCATGATGTTGCCGCTGCTGTCGCGGTACGGGAGGATCCAGTGGAACACGGTGAGTTCGCGGCCATCACGCAGGCGGAGCTGCCGATCTTCGACGATAGGCTGCCCGTCGGCGATCACCTGGAGGTACAGCGCTTCGTATTCGGCCGCCTGGTCGTGGGCCAGGGGTATGCGCGTGACCCTTTGCCCGATCACCGCGCCGCGCTCTACCCCGAGTGCGAGCAAATAACTGGCATTACAGTCCAGCAGGCATCCTCCACGGCTGCGTACGTACACCGGATGCGGGGTGCCGTCGATCATCACGCGCACGAATTCCAGCTGATCGGTTAGTGCCTGCTCGGCGGCCCTGCGCCGGCGTACCTGTCGCCGCAACAGGCGAATCCACACCACGGCCAGCAGCAGCATCGCTCCCGCCACGGCAAAGGCCGGGACCAGCCACCTCGCCTGCGTGGGCCACTCTGGTTCCACGTGAATTTCACTGCGCCAACGGCGGGCCATGGTGTCTAGTACTGCGGGCTCGAAGCTTAGTAATGCCTGGTCAAGTATGGCCGGCAAGGCCTGTTGCCCATAGGCCACTGCAAACCCGTACCGCCGCGGCGGCAGCGGCAACACGCTGCCGATGCGCCAGGATTTCTCTGGGCTGCCCGCCAGCATGGCGCGTGCCTGTTCGTAAGGCAGCACCGCCGCCCGAGCATGGCCCGCCGTGATCGAATCCAGGGCATCGCGGGCCGTGGCGGTTTCTTCCCACCGGACATTCGGCCAGCGGGCTGCCAACGTAGGGGTCGACGCCAGGGAGGCCGGTACAGTAACGACCTGCCCCTCCCAATCGGCCAGCCCCTCGGCGCGCTGCGACCTGCCGTTGCTTACCAGCACCGGTACGGTACTCAGCCATGCCCGGGTGAGGCGCAGGCTACCCTGCGCCTCCGCGTCCGAGGCCATGGCGGCGGCGAGGTCCACTTCTCCGTGCTCCAGCGCCGCCACCAGGGCAGCATGGGATGTTAGCGGAACAGGCTCGAACGCAAGCCCGGTGCGCTGGCCGATACGCGCCAGGAGGTCCGCAGCCAGGCCACTGAATTGGCCTTGGGCGTTTTGAAAGCTCAGCGGCGCGAATTCACGCAGATAACCAACCCGCACGCGTGGGTGAGCGTCCATCCAGCGCCGGGCCTCGGCGGTCCACGTCAGCGTGGACGCTTCACTGAGCCGCGCCGCGCCGCGGCCCCAGGTGTCAGTGACCTCCTTGCGCCACACGGCAGGGGCGCTGGCAAGGCACGCGTTGACCAGCCCGGCCAGGCGCGTGTCGCTGGCGCGCAGAAGGAAGGCAACGCCGCTTGGCCGCGGTGGCAGGAAACTGACTTGTTCGCGCCCGGACAACGGGCTTTGCGCCAGCTGCGCCGCGACCGCTGGAGCATTGCCCAGCGCCGCGTTTACCTGCCCCACCGCAACCGCCGCCAGGCCGTTGAGCAGCGAAGGCACCGCTGCCGGTTGATAGTCAGGCGCCAGCTCGGCCAGCTCCGCTTCACTCACGTAGCCCTCGGGGATGGCAATGGTCCCGCCGCGCTGCTCGGGGAGGCGGTCGGCGCGCCGCACTAGCACGGGCTCGTCCGCGGCATACGGCCGGCTGCGGACAAGCCCCGGCAGGTCGGCTTCTTCGGCGTAGGCGGAGGTCAGCATGTCGACGTCGCCGGCTCGCAGCGCTGCCACTGCGGCGCTGCGCTCGGCATAGGCCTGGATGCGCACCTCAAGGTGCAACTGTTCGGACAGCAGACGTATGTACTCGGCACTGACGCCCTCATAGTGCTGACCATTGCCGAGCTGATCGAAGGGCGGGGTGTCGGGCCGCGTAACCCCAACCTTTAACACCCGCCTGCGCCAGAGCCAGCGCCTGTCTTCATCCGGCAGTTCAAGCCGGGCGATGGCTTCGGTGCCCGCGGCCAGCCGGGAATGCAACGCCGGCTGTTCGGCGCACGCCAGCGGAACGGCCAGGCAGGCCACGAGTGCGAGGCCAAGCAGTACTGCCCGCCGGGTCGAGTGGCGCCTTGAGATCAACACAATTGATGCCTCCGGGCGATTTCCGCCAGTGCAACGACTGAAGGAACACCCAGCTTTTCCATCAAGCGGTATTTGTAGCTGCTTACGGTCTTGGCGCTCAGGGCAAGGTGCTGGCCGATCAAGCGGTTGGTGTATCCCCGTGCGAGGTGATGAAGCACGAGGATTTCCCGGTCGCTGAGTTCGGCAAGGCACTCGCGCTCGGTGCGCAGCGAATCCTGGCGCCGCACGCTGCTGTAGGTAACGTCGGGGAAGTAGCTGTAACCCTCCCGCAGGGCCCGCACGGCCTTGCGCAGCTCGGCAAGCTCGTTGTTCTTGGCCACGAACCCGCAGGCGCCGGCCTTCATGCAGCGAAGGGAATAGAATTCCGCCGGCAGAGAGCTCAGCACCAGGACCTTGGTGGGCAAGCGCAGGCTGCGCAACCGCTGGATCACCGTAAGGCCATCCAGCAACGGCATGGAGATATCGACGATTGCAAGGTCTGGCAGCGCCTCCCGCGCA
This sequence comes from Pseudomonas sp. 3MAES_34.3B, assembly GCF_058145875.1. NCBI lineage: Bacteria > Pseudomonadati > Pseudomonadota > Gammaproteobacteria > Pseudomonadales > Pseudomonadaceae > Pseudomonas > Pseudomonas sp. 3MAES_34.3B. The sequence continues at coordinate 2,754,010 of NZ_CM176960.1, forward strand.
ATCTGCAGGGCCTGGCGGCCGTTGTCGGTTTCGCCCACGATGTCCACGCCATCCTGCGCCAGCAACAGGCTGACACTGGCCCGTATGAAAGGATGGTCGTCGACGATGATTGCCCGGTACATGGGACACCTCCTTGGCTATAACCGCCTATCGCGTGACGGGATAGGGATTATTCGGCAGTAGCCTTAAGGAGTCTGTAGGACGCGTCCGAGCTGGTTGTAGGAAAGGTGGAAGAGGTGTAAGCGTCCGGCCAAGTCACCTACCGAACTCCGGCATTAGGGGTTGGTGGAGTCTGCCTCGGCGAAATACACGAAGGTATCGGCGCCGGCGGCGCCCCAGAGTTTGTCCGCGCCCTGCCCTCCCGCGATAAGGTCATGTCCGGCACTGCCCTTGAGCTCGTTTGCAGCATCATTGCCAATCAGGTAGTCATTGCCCCCGCCGCTGAATGCCTTCTCGATGTTCACCCCGGTTTCGTCCCGGTAGCTCATCACGGTGTAGCCGGTGGAGGCCTCGGCGTACTCATTGGGGAAACCGAGTTCGAGGTCGTAATTCACCGGGTGAGAAAGGTCCAAGTTGTGGCCAAGTTCATGCACCAATACTTGCCCGCCATAAGTGTTGACGGTTGCCTGAGCATTGTCCTGGTCGTTAGCGCTCACGTGATACCAGGAATCGCCATCATGCGAACCCCCTGCAGGGTAATAACCAAAGGCAGTTGCACCGAGGTCAGCCGAGAAGTTAGCAAGCGACAGATGGCCCTCGCCACCGCTGGGCGCTTCCTTGAAGGTCACATTTACAACGTCTGCCCATGAACGCATGGCCAGTTGAGCCTGCGCTTCCTGATTGGCTGAAAAGGCGCTGAAGTGCCCCAGCGTGGTGTCATAGTTGGCGGGTTGTACCTGAGTGAAACTGTATGTCAGCGCCACTGTACCGTTATTGTTGGGATCGGTGATGCTATAGCCAGAGTCGCTGATTTCCGCGGCCGCCTCGTCCACGGTATGCGCTGGCGGATCTACCCAATGGCTGCGGGTGCGGCGCCCTGCGGGCTGAGGCCTGCTGCCGATAAAGCGTGATGGGCGCCTTTGATTTCAAGCGCACACCAGCTATACCCAGAAGCTTACCTACCGAGCGCAGGGTTGCCCTATGCATAGCCTCCACCCTGGCCAGAATGGGCAGTCGGCCACGTTACCTCATCGTCCCCACCCGCTCCCGCCCCTGTGCCGGCTAAGCCTGGCGATTGTACTGGCGGCGGCCGGCTTACCCGCCGAAAACGCCCGAGCAGAGGCCTGTGAACGACGCACTACCGTACTCGATGGTGTAAGCCATGTGGCGTGCGTGCTCAATGCCGACGAGCAGCTGCAGGTTACCCGCAAGGGCACGCTAAGCGTACCGGGCGGCGCTGCGTTGTCGCTAGGCGAAGGCGCCACGGCCAGACAGGTGCTCAACAGCGGGGTGATTTCCGGTGACGATGGGGTGGTGGTGGGGAATGCCGGGCTGAGCGGCACGTTGTTCAACACCACGTTGGGTGAGATCAAGGGCAGCCACTCTGCTGTGACCGTATCAAACAGCACCCTCGGTGCATTTGCCAATGCGGGCAGTCTCTCCATCGCCGGCACCCTCGAGGGCAACGCCTCGGCGGTGTCAATCGTTGACAGCACCATCAACCATAACCTCAATAATTCCGGAACTGTGACGGTAAAGGACGACGCTGGGTATACGGGGATGTACCTCTCCGGCGACCTCATCAAGGGCGATTTCAAGAACAGTGGCACAATTGATGGCCATTACTATGGGTTGGTTATCGAAAAAACCACGGTCCAGGGGTCTTTCAACAACAGCGGCACCGTGACCGCTGGCTCTGCCTTGCTTATTGACACTGCAGAGTTCGGCGGTAATTTCATCAATAGCGGCCAGATAGACAATACCTTCATTCTCAACCACGTCACCATCGGCGGCAGTTTCATCAATACCGGGGTTATTGATGCCCTGGACTACGCCTACATCAGGGACAGCCATATCGCTGGCGACCTTATCAACACCGGCTCCCTTAGGGCCGGTTCCGGTGCGGGCGTGAGTGCAAACATCAGCGGGAGCCTCATCAACACCGGGTCAATATGGGCTGGCGCTCTCAGCTTTATGATCTCAGGTGCTATCAAGGGCGGAATCTACAACTATGGACTTATCGAGGGCGGCGGCGATGGCGGCAGCGGGGCTGTTGTCACCGCGCACGCGCCAGTGCTAGTCAATGCAGGGGCTGTCACCGGTTTTACCAATGGAATGGGGATCGGCAATGGCGCGCATATAGGTAAACTGATCAACAGCGGCACCATCAGCGGCTATATAACTTCCCTGGGAGTCAGCGAAGACGCGGCTCTGGGTTCGGTTCATATTGTCGGCGACCATGCCCGCTTTGATGGCTGGGTCGATGCGCCGAACGTGCCGTTTTACGTGGACAAAGGTGCAACCTATCGGCTGCTGGCCGAGGATGACCTGACGGTCAAATCATTCAGCAACCACGGTACAGTGGTGCTGGGGGCGCCTAACGACAGTCGCCCAGGCCCTTCGACCATTACCGGCGACTTCAAACAGGTGGCGGGTGGCGCACTGCATACGGAAGTCGTCGATACAACGCACTACGGTCAGCTGGTTGTCTCTGGTACGGCTACCCTTCCCACCCATGCGCGCATCGATGTCGACCTCACCCAGGCCACCCTCCCGCTTGAGGCAAGCCGGCTGCAGGACGTACTCAGCGCGGGTACGCTGGTATCAGACGGGACCTTCACTGTCAGCAGCAACTCCACCCTGTTCAACTTCGGGGCGATAAAGGACGGCAACACCCTGGACCTCACACTGGCGGCAAAAACCACTAACGGTGTGCAAGGTGTTGCGCAGGCCGCGGGCATGGGCCATGCGGCAGCCGCCGCGCGGGTAATCGACCAGCAACTGGCCAAGGGTAGCGCCAGCGCCCTCACCCCTTACTTTGTGTCCGCAACCAGCACGGCCGAAGTGGCCAGCGCCCTGACCCAAACCCTGCCGTTGGGCAATGCCAGCCTGCGGGCCAGCCAGGCGGCGATTAGGGAGATCACCGAGGCGCTGCAAGATCGCCTCGTTCCGGTTGCCAGCCAAACCCTAAGCCTTCAGGCGGCCCCTACCCTGTGGTCCAAGCCCTTCACTAGCCTGGCCAACGGGCGTTCAGGCAACGGTAACAGCGGCAGCAGCGGGCAAATGATCGGCATGGACACCCACGTCTCGCCCACGCACCGGGTGGGCCTGGCATTCGCCTATGCCAACGGCACTACCCAGGGCGATGCCTTGGGCAGCGGCCAGAACAGCCAGCTGGACCTGTGGCAGTTCACCGGCTACAGCGCCTACACCCTGGCCCCGGAGACCGAGTTCATGCTGTATGCCGGCGCCGGCCACAACCGCGTACAGGGCGAGCGCAGTTTGGCGCTGTCCGGCGTGAGCGGCGATGCCAAAGCTGATTTCGATAGCCTGGTGGCCACCGTCGGTGCCAGCCTCGGCCATGCTTATACCCTCAGCGAACGTACCCGCGTGGTCCCCTCGCTGCGGCTGGACTACAGCCACATTCGTGACGAAGGCTACCGCGAGCAGGGGTCGAGCAGCATCGCGCCGCTGCTGCTGACCGTAGATGGCCGGGAGACGGACCAGCTGATCGCAGGGCTGGACGGGCGGCTGGAGCACCAGTTCAGCCCAAATAGCACCCGCCTGCGGGTTGATCTGGGCGTGGGCATGGATTTGCTCAACGACCCCAACTACGTCACCGCACGCTTTGCCGGCGCCCCCAGCCAGCGGTTTGAAACCCGCAGTGAGCAGGCCAGCCAATGGCTGGTGCATGGCGGGCTGAGCCTGGTCACCCCGCTAACGGCGAGCGGCGCGGAGCTGACAGTCAATTACAGCACCCAGGTGCGAAGCGACTACACCGATGCAGCAGCAACGGTGGCGGTGAAGGTACCGTTCTGACAGGAGGCGCTATGAGACAGTAACGGAGCTATCTACTCCGTCAAGACCGACGAAGGCCTCCTTTCGATAGCACCGATCTTCTTCGGTCACCCCTGGTCACTTTCCTATGCGAGATCAGAAAGGCAATTTCCTGGGCCCCATGGAAATGAGCATTGCGCTTATGGTTTCCGGATTCAATTCGTGGGGAGGGACCCAAGAAAGCAAAAACTGGCCAGTAGACCCTTTGACTGTACCGGCATTGCCAAACATAAAACGTTGGGGAGACGCCCCAGCCGACCGCTTCGAGCTGCTGCTTAACGGAAGAGGTTCCGCGAATTCCCTGAAGAGGGGCGCTCAAGGGAGCATTGGCAGTTGCGTTGTGGTCTATGGGACAGGCCCCGAAGGATGTTTCCTCATGTTGGACACTGCCGTACCTGCCCTGCCCCCCGACCTTCATTACGTCGACGATAGCCAGCCGGGTATCCGCCGACGCAAGCTCAGGGGCAAGTTCGTGTATTTCAGCCCTGATGGAACGCGCATCACCGACCCTGAAGAAATCCGCCGGATCAATGCGCTGGTGATACCGCCCGCTTACCAGGATGTATGGATTTGCCCCGACGCTCGTGGCCATTTGCAAGCGACCGGTCGGGATGCAAGGGGGCGCAAGCAGTACCGGTATCACGCGCGCTGGCGCGAATTGCGCGACGAGAACAAGTACAACCGCATGCTTGCCTTCGGCAAAAGCCTCCCTCGGGTGCGGCGCCAGTTGGAGGAGCATCTGGCAACGCCGGGATTGTCGCGCAACAAGGTCATGGCGGCCGTGATTTCGCTGCTGGACGCGACCCTGATCCGGGTCGGCAATAGCCAATATGCCCGGGACAACCAGTCCTACGGCCTGACCACGCTGCTGAACGAGCACGTGGAGGTGAAAGGCAGCGCTATTGCCTTCCAGTTCCGCGGCAAGAGCGGCGTGGAGCACCAGGTGAGCCTGAAAGACAAGCGCCTGGCGCGGATCATCAAGCGTTGCATGGACCTGCCTGGCCAGCACCTGTTCCAGTACCTGGACGACAATGGCGAGCGCCACCACATCAGCTCTCACGACGTGAACGAATACCTGCGCGGGCTGCATGGCAGCGATTTCACCGCCAAGGATTACCGCACCTGGGCCGGCAGCGCACTGGCGCTGGCCATGCTTCGCGAGCTGCACTGGCAACCCGAGCCGGACGCCAAGCGGCATATCGTGGAAATGGTCAAACACGTGGCGCGCCAGCTTGGCAACACCCCTGCGGTTTGCCGCCGTTGCTACATACACCCCGCAGTGCTCGAGCGCTTTGTGTTGGGCGAACTCGCGAAGCTGCCCAAGCCCAGGCAGCGTAAAGGCCTGAGGCTTGAAGAAGTTGCGCTGGCGACTTTCCTGGAAAACCTCGCCGAGGTAGCCGACGCGCAGGTGCAGCAGGCGAGCTGAGCCTCCACCACCGATCGCGAGCGACCTGCGGGTCAGGACGCTCGCGATCACACACCGTACTGCTACTGCGTAGGCGCCGGCCCCTTGCCGGGATCATTCTTGTCGATCGGGCGCGGGGCTTCGCCTTGCTGATTCAACTGCTTGTGCTTCTCCCCTACATCGCCGGCCTGCTCGGGCTTGTGATCGAGGTCTTCGCGTTGCGATTGCTTGTTCATGGTCATGCTCCGGACGGTTCATGCATTGGGCAACAGCACATGCGCAATGTTTCCTCTGAACTCATCGCCCTGGCCGCCAGTCCGCATAAGAGTGACGTTTATGAGGCAAACCCGGATGCACATCTCGCTCGAAAAACAAGTAGCACTCGTGACGGGCGCCAGTTCGGGCCTGGGCTACGCCGCCGCCAAGGCACTGGCCGCAGCAGGTGCGGCCGTAGTGATCAACTACAATAGCCACGCCGAACCTGCCGAGGACCTGGCGCAGGCTATCCGTGACCAGGGTGGCCAGGCCATTGCCGCGGGCGGCGACGTGAGCGATGAGGCGGACGTGGAAAAGCTGTTCGCGACCGCAGTAGACACATTTGGGGCGCTGGACATTCTTGTGGCCAACTCCGGCCTGCAGAAGGACGCACCGATTGCCGAAATGAGGCTGGAAGACTGGCGCAAGGTCATCGATGTGAACCTGACCGGCCAGTTCCTGTGCGCGCGCGCCGCGCTGCGGCAATTCGCCCGCCAGGGCCCGCGGCCGTGGGTATCCCGCGCGAACGGCAAGATCATCCACATGAGCTCCGTGCACCAGGTGATCCCCTGGGCGGGCCACGCCAACTATGCCGCGTCCAAGGGTGGGGTAGACCTGCTCATGCGCACCATCGCTCAGGAAGTTGGCGAACTGCGCGTGCGCGTCAACGGCATTGCGCCTGGGGCCATTCGCACCGCAATCAACGAAAAGGCCACCGAGGGCGACGCCGAGGCCAACCTGCTGAAGCTCATTCCGTACGGCCGCGTGGGCGACCCCGACGACGTTGCCAATGCGATCGTATGGCTGGCTTCAGACCTGTCCGACTACGTACATGGCGCGACGCTGTTCATCGACGGCGGCATGAGCCTGTATCCAGAGTTCCGGAACAATGGATGACGCGCGCAAGATCGCCCAGGTCCCCATTCAGCGCCACGGCGTGATTGGCAACATGCGGGCGCTGGCCCTGGTGGCCGACACCGGCAGCATCGATTACATGTGCTGGCCGGAATTCGACAGCCCTTCGCTGTTCAGCGCCCTTCTGGACACGCCCGCAGCGGGAATTTTCGAACTGGCGCCCCGTTTGCCGGACGCGCGGCGCCTGCAGATTTACCTGCCTGGCAGCAACATCCTGCAAACCCGATGGCTCAGCCGCGACGCCGTAGTGGAGGTCACCGACCTGATTCCCGTGGTCCCTGATGCAGATGCGTTGCCGCTGCTGGTGCGGCGAGTAACGGTGGTCCAGGGAGCGGCAACCATTCGAATGCGCTGCAGGGTGCGTCACGACTACAGCCGCGCTGATACCCTCGCCACCGCTGACGAGCGTGGCATAGTGTTCAGCGCCGAGAACCAACCGCCCGTCCGCATCAGCGGATCGGTGCCCTTGCGGCTAGCGGAACAGACTGCCGTCGCTGAATTCCAGCTGCACGCCGGTGAAAGCGCCGAGTTCGTGTTCGGTGGTGCGGACGATGAACGCGTGGCCCCGGGGCATGCCGATCGCCTGCTAGTGGAAACCCTGGCCTTCTGGCGGCACTGGTTGCGCAAGAACACCTATCGGGGCCGTTGGCGCGAGAGCGTCGAGCGTTCTGCACTGGTGCTCAAGCTACTGACGTCTCGCAAACATGGCGGCATTCTTGCGGCGGGCACCTTCGGCCTGCCTGAGTTGCCTGGCGGCGAACGGAACTGGGATTACCGCTATTGCTGGATCCGCGACGCGTCGTTCACTGTGTATGCGTTCATGCGGCTGGGCTTCAGCGATGAGGCCAATGCGTTCGTTCGTTGGGTTCGCGCACGGGTCAGTTCCTGCTCCAAAGACCCGGAGCCCTTGCGCATCGTGTACGGCATTGCCGGAGAGAAGGAGTTTCCCGAGCACAACCTTGATCACCTGGCGGGCCACCTTGGCTCCCGCCCGGTCCGCATTGGCAATCAGGCCTACGAACAGAAGCAGCTCGACATTTATGGCGAGCTGATGGATGCGGTGTACCTGGCCAACAAGTATGGAGAGGCCATTTCCCATGAAGGCTGGGAAAATTGCCAAAGGCTTATCAACCAGCTCTGCGAAGCCTGGCACGATACTGACGTGGGTATCTGGGAGATGCGCGGCCCGCCGCAGCACTTCCTGCACTCACGGCTGATGTGCTGGGTGGCGCTGGACCGCGCCATTCGCCTGGCCTACAAGCGCTCCCTGCCCGCCCCGTTCGAGCGCTGGGACGCCGCCCGCCAGGCTATCCATCACGATATCTGGGACAACTTCTGGAATGCCGAAGCGGGGCATTTCGTGCAGCGCCTGGGCAGCACCGAAGTGGATGCCGCGATGTTGCTGATGCCGCTGTTTCGTTTTGTGGGCGCCACAGACCCGCGTTGGCTGGCCACCTTGAACGTGATCGAGCGTGACCTGGTGCGCGACGGCATGGTGTATCGCTACCGTAATACTGAAGGCACCGATGGCCTGAGCGGCGATGAAGGCGCGTTCACTGCGTGCTCGTTCTGGTACATCGAATGCCTGGCACGGGCGGGCCAGCTGGACAAGGCTCACCTGGAATTCGAACAGCTGCTGCGTTATGCAAACCCTCTTGGCCTTTATGCCGAGGAATTCGACCGTAATGGCCGCCATCTGGGTAATACCCCGCAGGCACTGAGCCACTTGGCGCTGATCAGCGCCGCCACCTTCCTGGACCGCAAACTCAGCGGCGACAGCAGTAATTGGCAACCGTAAAGAGGAACCAGACGATGCAAAGCGAACTTGAAAAAGTAGTACTCACCCGTCTCCTTCACGCTCACCCGCAAGGGCTGGGCAAGGAAATACTCGATGATCATCGGGGCGCCGAGCAGGTTGAACTGTGCATCAAGAACCTGCGCGAACGCGGGCTGATCCACAGCCCAGAGGAAGGCAAACTGGTGTATCCGGTGAAGCTGAGCTCAGCGGGCGTAGAGGCTGCCAAGGCCTTCGAACCGCAGTAGCGTGGCCCAGGAGGCGCCCGTGCACAGCCGGGCGCCCCCGTGAAAGCAGAAAACCAAGGGTTTTTATCAAGTTTTCATCGTTTTCACTGCCTGCCCGGCTAGGCGCCACAGCGGGTTACAGGCGATACTTGGCATCCGTTTTTACCAATCCTCTTGTAGTCCTTTTCTTAATAGGACGAAGGATAAATACGGAATTAAATTGTCCAATCCGCGTCTCTAGAGTTAAGGCGTGTGTATGCACGTCACCAAGGCCGGATATTTAGCAAGGAATCAAGGAGCATTAAATGCTGATACTCACCCGCAAGGTCGGCGAAAGCATCGTCATCAATGACGATATCAAGATCACCATCCTTGGCGTGAAAGGAATGCAGGTTCGCATCGGCATCGACGCGCCAAAGGATGTACAAGTTCACCGTGAAGAGATCTTCAAGCGCATCCAGGCCGGCACTCCGGCGCCGGAAAAAGCAGGGCAATAACGTTTAGCCTTCGCTTATCGTTTCTCGCACATGCCGGGCTCTGCCCGGCTGGGCCACCTTCTTCCTCCCGGACCCTTCATGCGTAATCGCGGTGCCCTGATCCTTTCATTGTGGTTGCTCAGTGTACCGGCATGGGCGGTTCAACCCGGGGACCCGATCACCCCGTGGACACTGCTCGATCAATTCGACCGGCCCTTTACCCTTGATGCCGATACCCATGTGTTGTTGGTGGCGCGCAGCATGGCCGCAGCGCGCCTGGTGAACGCGGCGCTGGATGCAGCGCCATCCGGGTATCTGGAAGGCCGGCATACTGCCTATATCGCTGATATCGAACATATGCCCACAGTGGCCCGAGCCTTTGCGATCCCTGCCATGCGCTCGGCGCGCTATCGCATTTTGCTGGACGGGGACGGCCGGGTGGCGCCTCGGTATGAAGGTGCCCGCGAAGGGGTGCAGTGGCTGGACGTGCGGGATGGCACCCTGCAGGCGCAGCAGCAGTTCAATGATGCGGCGCAGTTACGCCAGGCGCTGGAGCACCTGAACCAATAGCCGGTAGCCCGAAGCGGTTAACCGAAGCGCGCGAACAGTTGAGCCACAAACATCCGGATGGCCTGCTCAGGCCCGTACACTTGGCCAAGGTACTGATCAGCGGCTCGCACATGCTGACGCAGCCTGTGTTTCACCCCCCCGCTGCCCAACACCGCTACCAAGGTAGATTTGCCCGCGTCCTTGCCCACATCCTTGCCCAGGGCAGCATCGGGTAGGCCGCGGTCATGGAGGTCATCGAGCAGCTGGAACGCCTGGCCAAGCTCCATCGCGAACGCACCCAGCGCCCTGCGTACCGTGTGGGAGGCCCCCGCTCCTATCGCCGCCATCTGCAGGGTGGCATCGAACAGCACTGCGGTTTTCAGCTCATTGGTGCGCGCGATGGCGTCGGCGGTGCGAGCTTGCCGCCCCTCGCGCAGGTCTTCGTACTGCCCTTTCACCAGCCCTTGGCTACCCACGGCCCGGGACAGTTCCACTACCAGGGCTGCGCGGCGGTCCGCTTCCAGGTCCACGGCGCCAAGCAGCCCGAACGCACGGCTTAGCAAGGCGATGGCTGCGAGAATAGCCACGTCTTCGCCGAAGGTCAGGTGCAGGGTGGGCCGGCCCCGGCGCAAGCGTGCGTCGTCCATGCACGGCAAGTCATCGAGCACCAGCGAGGCGGCGTGCACCATTTCTACCGCGCAGGCCATGTCCAGCATTGCCGGGCGGGTTTCCCCCAGGCCTTGCGCAGCCAGCAACAATAGCAAAGGGCGCACGCGCTTGCCCGGTGCCAGTGTGCTCTCGCGCATGGCCATGGCAAGGAGCTCCTGATGGCTGCCAGGTTCCGGCAGCAGCGCTTGCAAGCGGTCTTCCACCGACAGGCGCAGCGGCCCCCAGGCGCAGGTTGGGCGGTCATCAAGCACGGCGAGGGGGGTGGGCGTCATCCGGGGCAATCCTTTATGGCTGTAAACGGCTATGTTTAAACGCAGGGGCCGCGCAGGCACCACGCCTTTGCCGGGCCCGGGGCGGCTGGCATTAAACGCCGCCCGCCCAGCTCAGCGCCCCGAGGGCAAGGCCGGCACTAAATTTCGAGGTTGACGCGCACGCTGGGGAACGCCTTGCCACCGGCGCTGCCTTAACAGCGCGCGGACGCTATACCAACCCTCTACAAAATAGCCGACCCTGCATAACTGACAGTGGATTTTCAGGAATACTCCCGGAGCCGCGATGAATCATGTGGATCTGCTTGACCGAAAGAACGATCACCTGGAGATCGTGCTGGATCCGGCACGCGCGAAAAGCAGTGGGCGTACGGGCTTCGAACATTGGCACTTCGAGCATTGCGCCTTGCCTGAACTGGCTCTGGATGCCGTGGACCTGAGCACATCATTCCTGGGTAAGCCGCTGCGTGCCCCCGTGTTGATCAGCTCTATGACAGGCGGCGCCAGCCGTGCCCGGGAGATCAACCATCACCTGGCCGAAGCCGCGCAAACGCTGGGGCTTGCCATGGCGGTGGGCTCTCAGCGGGTAGCGCTGGAGACCGGGGCGGACCGAGGGCTTACCCGGGAATTGCGCCAGCGCGCCCCGGACATCCTGCTGCTGGCCAACCTGGGCGGCGCGCAACTGCGTACGCCCGCAGGGCTGGACCTGGCGCGCCGGGCCGTGGACATGATCGCCGCCGATGCCCTGATCATCCACCTCAACCCCCTCCAGGAGGCGGTTCAGCCCGGCGGCGACAGCGATTGGCGTGGTGTGGCCGATGCCATCGCGCAGGCCGTTGTCCGGCTTGAAGTGCCGGTGATCGTCAAGGAAGTAGGCAGCGGGCTCAGTGCGGCGGTGGCCGTACGCCTGGCCGAGGCGGGGGTCGCGGCGCTGGACATCGCTGGTATGGGCGGTACGCACTGGGCGGCAGTGGAGGCGGAACGCGCGACCACGGCCGCTGAAAAAGAGATCGCAGCCGCCTTCAGTCAGTGGGGTATACCCACCTCGGACGCCCTGCGCGCCGTACGCCAACGCCTGCCGCAAATACCCTTGATCGCCTCGGGCGGCATCCGTAACGGGATCGACATGGCCAAGGCAATCGCACTAGGTGCGGACCTGGCGGGCCAGGCGGCGGCGGTACTGCGCAGCGCCACCGACTCGCCAGAGGCCGTAGTTGCGCACTTCCAGGTTGCCTTGCGCCAACTGCAGATCGCGTGTTTCTGCACAGGCTCTGCCAACCTCGCACAGCTCAGGCAGGCGACGCTGGTACGGGAGGCGCCCGCTCCGTGACTCATTTCGGCGTGGTTGCGCCACCCTTGTTCAGCCATTTCCAAGCGTTGCAAGCCCTGGCCGGGCGGCTTATCGACCTTGGCCATCGGGTGACCTTCTTCCAACAACTGGAAGCAGGCGCCTTGCTGCGCGACAACCGCATCGCCTTCCATCCACTGGGGCTCGATAGCCATCCGCCCGGCAGCCTGGGCCTGGTGCTGCGCCATGCTGCTCGCCCCGCCGGGCTGGCCGTACGCCGGGTGATCCGCGACATGGCGGCCAGCACCGACATGCTCTGCGCCGAGCTTCCCGAAGCGCTCACAGCGTTGCGCGTGGATGCGTTGATCTGCGATCAGATGGAAGCCGCCGGCGGGCTGGTGGCTGAGGCGTTGGGGTTGCCGTTTGTATCGGTTGCCTGTGCCCTGCCGGTCAACCGCGAGCCTGGCATGCCCCTGCCGGTCATGCCGTTTCCATGGGAGGACGACCCGCGCATGCTCAAGGTGTATGGCACCTCTGCGCGCATCTATGACGCGCTGATGGCGCCCCACGGCCGAGTACTGGAAAAACGTGCCAAGGCCTTTGGGCTACCGCCTCGGCGTGGGCTGCACGAGTACTTGTCCAACCTGGCCCAGCTCAGCCAGACCCTGCCTGGCCTGGACTTTCCCCGTCGGGCCTTGCCGGCCTGCTTCCATCACGTTGGCCCGCTGCGCACCCCCTCTCGCCTGCTCGCCGACGATCAACCCTGGCCGGTGGAGCGCGAGCGCCCTTTCGTCTTCGCGTCCCTGGGTACCCTGCAAGGCCATCGGTACGGCTTGTTCCGGCGCATCGCAAAGGCCTGCAAGGCAGTCGACGTTCAATTGCTGATCGCCCATTGCGGTGGCCTCGATGCAGCCCAGAGTGAGCGACTGAAGCGGCTGGGCGCCACCTGGGTCACCGACTTTGCCAACCAACCCCAGGTACTGCGCCAGGCAAACGCCGTGATCAGCCATGCCGGCCTGAATACCGTCATGGACGCCGTGGTGGCGCGAACGCCTATTCTCGCCCTGCCCGTGGCGTTCGATCAGCCGGGGGTGGCCGCGCGTGTGCAGCATGCGGGCCTTGGGTTGCATGCCTGGCACCGTAGCCGCTGGCAAACGATCGCGCAGCGGCTGGACGTGTTGCTGAGCGAAGGCGAATTCAGCGGCCGGCTGGCTACCCTTGACCACGAGCTGCAACTGGCCGGCGGTGCGCAACGCGCGGCGGCGATCATCGAACAGGCGGTAACCCGGCGCCGCCCCGTGTATGCCGAGCCCGTACCATGAAGCGCACCTGGGATCTGATACTGGTGGGCGCGGGCCTGGCCAATGGGCTGATCGCCTGGCGCCTGCGAATGGCCCGCCCCGAGCTGTCGGTGCTGACCATCGAACAGGCGGCAACCCTGGGCGATGCCCACACCTGGTCATTCCATGAAAGCGACCTTTGTGCCGATCAGCTCCGCTGGGTCGGTCCGCTGGTAAGCCATCGCTGGCCGGGGTATCAGGTCCGCTTCCCCAATTTGCAGCGTACGTTTGCGAGTGCCTACTGCAGCATCAGTGGTGAACACTTTGCCCGCACGATTACCGCAGCCCTGGGCCGCAACCTGATGTTGGGCGCCACGGTGCAGCGGCTCACCCCGGACACCGTACAACTGGGCAGTGGCGAGACCCTGCATGCGGGTGCCGTTATCGATGGCAGGGGGCTGGAAGCTTCCGGCCACCTGCGCTTGGGGTACCAGCGTTTTCTGGGGCAGGAGGTACGGCTGGCAACCCCCCACGGGCTGGCGCTGCCCACCGTGATGGATGCCAGCGTGGCCCAGCATGACGGTTATCGCTTCGTGTACGTGCTACCGCTGGCCGAAGACCGGTTGCTGATCGAGGACACCTATTACACCGACGGAGGCCAGTTCGAGCCGATGCGTTTGCGTGAACGGGTGAGCGCGTATGCGCAAGCGCAGGGCTGGACGATCACCGAGGTTATACGCGAGGAGCAAGGCAGCCTGCCCATTGTTCTGGCCGGGCGCTTCGAAGCGTTCTATGCCCAAGGCAACGGCGTGGCGCGCAGCGGCCTGCGGGCGGGGCTGTTTCACCCGGTCACCGGTTATTCCCTGCCCGAAGCGGTGCGCCTGGCCGACCTGATCGCCGCCACGCCCTCCTTTGACAGCGACGCCCTTCAAGCCGTGCTCTACCGCTATCGGCGGGCACTGTGGCGGCGCCAGCGTTTCTTCCGGCTGCTTAACCGCATGTTGTTCCTGGCGGGAACGCCCCACAACCGCTGGCGCGTATTGGAACGCTTCCACCGCCTGGCGCCCGGGCTGATCCAACGCTTTTATGCAGGCACGCCCACGCTGGCCGACAAGGCACGCTTGCTCCTGGGCAAACCGCCCGTCCCCGTGGGGCCTGCGGTAAAGGCCATGCTCGATTACGCTCCACCTGTACAGGAAGAACCATGACAGACACCCCAGTGACGGTGGTGACAGGCGCAGGTTTCGGTGGCCTGGCGCTTGCGATCCGCCTTCAGGCCGCAGGCCGGCAAACCGTGCTGCTCGAGGCCCGGGACAAGCCGGGCGGCCGCGCCTACGTGTATGAAGACGAAGGCTTTGTATTCGATGCCGGGCCCACGGTGATCACCGACCCCACCGCAATTGAAGAGTTGTTTCAGGTGGCGGGCCGACGCATGGCCGACTACGTGGAGTTGCTGCCGGTCACGCCGTTTTATCGGCTGTGCTGGGAGGACGGCAGCCGCTTCGACTACGCCAATGATCAGGACGCCCTGGAGCGACAGATCCATGGGTTCAACCCGGCGGATGTCGAAGGCTACCGGCGTTTCCTCAAGTATTCCCGAGCGGTGTTCGAGGAGGGCTACCTCAAGTTGGGTAGTGTGCCTTTTCTGTCATTCCGCGACATGTTGCGGGCCGGCCCCAGCCTGGCTCGGCTGCAAGCCTGGCGCAGCGTTTACGGCATGGTGTCGAAATTCATCAAGGATGAGCGCCTGCGCCAGGCGTTTTCGTTCCATGCCCTGCTGGTGGGTGGCAACCCGTTCGCTGCCTCGTCCATCTACACCCTGATCCACGCGCTGGAGCGCGAGTGGGGCGTGTGGTTTCCTCGCGGCGGCACCGGCGCCCTTGTACAGGGGCTGGTGCGGCTGTACCAGGACCTCGGTGGCCGGTTGGAACTGAACGCGAAAGTAAGCGCCATCGACACCCACCACGGGCGGGTGAGTGGCGTTCGCCTGGCGGATGGCCGCTCCATTCCCGCCGTCGCCCTGGCCTCCAATGCGGACGTGGTGAATACCTACAAACAGCTGTTGGCCGCGCATCCCCGCGGCCAGCGCCACGGCAAGGCCCTGGCGGGCAAGCGGGCAAGCAACTCACTGTTCGTGCTGTATTTCGGCCTTGATCGGCTGCAGCCCGGGCTCGCGCACCATACCGTGTGTTTCGGCCAAAGGTACCAGGGCCTGATACAGGACATCTTTCATGGCAAGCACTTGGCGGACGACTTCTCGCTGTACTTGCATGCCCCTTGCGTAACAGACCCGTCCCTCGCCCCGCCGGGCTGCAGCGCCCACTACGTGCTCGCGCCGGTGCCCCACTTGGGCAATGCCCCCCTGGATTGGGCGCAGGAAGGCCCGCGGTTGAGAGAACGCATCTTCGATTACCTTGAAGAACGCTACATGCCGGGCCTGCGCAGCCAACTGGTCACCAGCCGCATGTTCACCCCCGAGGATTTCCGCGACCAGCTGGGCGCGCACCTGGGCTCGGCCTTCTCGCTCGAGCCCTTGTTACGGCAAAGCGCGTGGTTCCGCCCACACAATCGTGACGATGAAATCCCCAACCTTTACCTGGTAGGCGCCGGCACCCACCCCGGGGCTGGCGTTCCCGGTGTGATCGGCTCGGCCAAGGCCACCGCCCGGCTGATGCTCGAGGACCTGGCACCATGAACCAGCCGTTGCTCGATCATGCCAGCGAGACCATGCGCCAGGGTTCCAAGAGCTTTGCAGCCGCGTCCAGGCTGTTCGACCCGCACACACGCCGAAGCGCGCTGCTGCTGTATACCTGGTGCCGCCACTGTGACGACGTGATCGACGGTCAGGTGCTGGGGCACGATGGCCTGCCGCCGCCACCGGGTGAAGCCCTGGCGCGCCTGGAGCAACTGCGGGAAACCACCGCGGCGGCCTACCGTGGCGAGCCCGTGAGCGACCCGGCGTTCGCGGCGTTTCAAGCCGTAGCACGCGAGCACGGTATCGAAGCCCGCCACGCCTTCGCGCACCTGGATGGCTTCGCCATGGACGTGGAAGGCCGGCGCTACGAAACTTTGGAAGAGACGCTCGAATACTGCTACCACGTCGCCGGGGTGGTGGGGCTGATGATGGCGCAGGTGATGGGCGTGACCTCCCCAGCCGTTCTTCAGCGGGCCTGCGACCTTGGGCTTGCGTTTCAGTTGACCAATATCGCCCGCGACATCGTGGAGGACGCTGGCGTGGGGCGGTGCTACCTGCCACACGCCTGGCTGGAAGAACTGGGGATACCGGAGGCCGAGCTTGCCGCGCCGGCGTATCGCCCGGCCCTGGCCATCCTGGCGAATCGACTGGTCGAAGCTGCCGAACCTTACTATGCCTCCGCAGTGGCCGGCATCGGTGCGCTACCGCCGCGCTGCGCCTGGGCAGTGGCCACGGCGTTGGAAGTGTACCGGGCCATCGGCCTGAAGGTACGCGCCGCGGGCCCGGCTGCCTGGGACAAGCGCCAGGGGACGAGCAAGAGCGAGAAACTGATGTTGCTGGGCAAGGCACTGTACACCGCAGGCCGCGCGCGCTTCACCCACCACCCGGCCCGGCCACAGGGGCTATGGGCGGCCCCAGCCTAGTGATGTTCTGTGATATCCCCGCCTGGCGCGCGTGGGATCTGCCGCCGGTGGGAAGCGGCGGGGCCGGCCATCCGGCGATAGCCCTCCCATTCCCGGGCTCCGCCTTCGGCTTCCCCCGGTCCCACCGGGTTCATCCTGATGCCTCAAGGAGCTTGCTCACCTGTGGGAAGCGGGCGAAGCTCGCGAATCGGCCTGGAGATCGGAAGGCCGGAGTTTGCGTAACCGCTGCTTCAGCTTGGCAACAGGCGGGGCATACAGAAAGCCGAACGACACGCACCCTTCCTTGCCGCCTACCGCATGGTGCAGCCGGTGTGCTTGGTACAGGCGCTTGAGGTAACCGCGCCGAGGCAGGTAGTTCATGGGCCAGCGGCGATGCACCAGCCCGTCGTGGGCGATGAAGTACAGGGCGCCGTAGGCGGTCATGCCGGCACCGATCCACTGCAGCGGATAAGCACCGCTCGTTCCGTAGGCGATCAAACCGATGGCGATCCCGGCGAACACCACTGCATACAGGTCGTTGCGCTCGAACCAGCCAGTGCGCGGCTGGTGGTGGGATTGATGCCAGCCCCACCCCCACCCATGCATGATGTATTTATGAGCAAGGATGGACACCCCTTCCATTGCCACCACGGTCATCAACACTATCAGCGCTTCAAGCATTCGCGAGCTCCTCGACAGCCGTTGGGCAACCCTTGGGCCCTGGGGTTCCCCCGGCTGGCCGGAACGTCAAAGCCAGCCTTGCTGCAGCGACTCGATCGCCATGGGCCGGGCGAAGTGGTACCCCTGCGCCTGGCCGGTGCCCATTTCGCGAAGCAGGTTCAGGGAGGCGGCATCCTCCACGCCTTCCGCCACGACGGACAGCCCCAGCGATTCGGCCATGCGCACGATCGCCCGCACGATCGCCCGGCTGCGGCTGCTGGAGGTGAGTTCAAGGATGAACGACTTGTCGATCTTCAGGCCCGTGAAGCGGAACTGATGCACATAGCTGAGCGAGGAGAACCCCGCGCCGAAATCATCCAGCACCACCGACATGCCTTGGTCCGCCAGCTTTTGCATGCTCTGGCGCGCCAGCTCTGGTTCGGCCACCAGAGCGCCTTCAGTGAGCTCCAGGCATACCCGTCCAGGGCTCACGCCGTAGTACCCCAGCAGTTCGAGCACTTCATCGGCAAATTCCGGGCGGGTGATGCTGTAGCTGGAGCAGTTCACGTGAACCGGCGGCCAGTGACCGTTTTCCGGCCGCGCTAGGATGGTTGCCACGCAGCGCAACATGTACAGGTCCAGCCGGCCGATCAGCCTCAGGCCCTCCAGTGCCGGGAGAAACGCCCCGGGCGCCAGCACCTGGCCGTCGGGCTGGCGCCAGCGGATCAAGGCCTCCAGCGCCACCAGCCTGCCGCTGGCCACATCGACGATAGGCTGGAAATACGGCACCAGCTCCTCATTGCCCTTGAGCGCATTGCGTAGCGCACCTTCGCGCTCTACCTGGTCGGAAAATTCGCGTCGCAGCTCCTGGTTGAACACCGCGTAGCTGTCCCGCCCGCCGTTTTTCACCCGATACATCGCGGTATCGGCGTCCCGCAGCAGGTCGGCAGGTTCCTGGTGGAACTGCTCATCGGCGCTCACGATGCCAATGCTGCACGAAGAAAACACCGCCTGGCCGTCGATATGGAACGGCAAGTCGAAGGCGGCAAGGATGCGCTCGGCGATACCGACCGCCACATCCACCGGCGCCTCGGGCGCGAGCACCGCAAACTCGTCACCGCCCAGCCGGGCCAGCAGGTCAGTGTCACGCAGGCAGCTGCGCAAGCGCGCCGCGGCTTCCATCAGCAACAGGTCGCCAAAATGATGACCCCGGCTGTCGTTGATCAGCTTGAAACGGTCAAGGTCCAGGAACATCACTACCAATTGCCGGCCTTGCCCACGGAAGTCCTGCCACGCCTGGCCCAAACGGTCCTGGAGGTGGCTGCGGTTCGGCAGGCCGGTCAATGCGTCATGGGCGTTCTCGTGCTGCAACTTGGCGTTGGCCAGGTCCAGTTCGCGGGTGCGATCCTGCACCCGGGCTTCGAGCTTGAGGTTGGCGGCGTGCACGGCTTCGGCGGCGCTGCGCCGGGCGAGCGCGGTGTCGATATGCCGAGACACGAACGTGAGCAGCTCCTGGTCGCGCAAGGTGTAGCGGATCTGCGGGATGTAGCTTTGCACCACCAGCACGCCACGCACCTGCTCGTCATCGAACAGCGGAATGCCCAGCCAGGATTGGGAGCGCACCGGGTCATTGTTGTTCTGAATCTCGCCGGCTTCCATCAGCCGGCTGGCGTCATCGAAGTCGATGAGGCACGGGCGCCGCTGGCGGATCACGTACTCGGTCAACCCCCGACGGCCACGCCGAGGCTGCGGGCGAACGGACAGCACTTCGTCAATGTAGTACGGGAAGGTCACTTCATCCTGAGCGATGTCGTACAACGCAATGTAAAAGTTTCGGGCGTACAGCAGCTCACCCACAATGGCGTGCAGGCGTGAGAACAGCTCGGCCATGTCGCCTTGTTGGCTCGACAGTTCGGCGATCTGGAACAAGGCGCTTTGCAGGTGTTCGGCACGCTCGCGCTCCGTCACTTGCTGGCGCAAGGCATCGTTGAGCTGCGACAGCTCTCGCGTACGCTCGGCCACCGTGCGCTCCAGGTGAGCGCGGTGGAGGATGCGGTCAAGGGCCATGGCCACGTGGCGCGCCACCACCAAAAACAGCGCACGGTCCTCCTGGCTGTACACCCGCTCCACGTCATACACCTGCATGGCGATCATGCCGAAGACCTGGTCCGACGCGTTCTTGAGCGGCGCGCCCATCCAGAACTCCGGCTTGTGGCCCACGCAATGGAAGCGATTCTGCGCGCTGGCAAGGGCGATGCCGGCGGCGTCGATGAGCATTGGCTGGCCCGATGTCAATACATTGCCGGTCAGGGACAGCCGCTCGGGATCGAGGTATTCGTTGGCGTCGGCCTCCACGGCTTCCGTGTCAGTGGTGTCCACGTAGTAGGGATAGGTGACTTGCCCCGAGCGCTGGTCGTACAGCGCCAGGTAGAAGTTCTCCGCGTCGATCAGGTCTGCCAGCTGGCGGTGCACGCCCACCATGAAGCTGGCCCGGTCATGCGTGGAACTGGCCAGGTTGGTAATGCCATACAACACGCGCTGGGTATGCTGAGCGCGTATCAGCGCATCACTTTGCAGGCGCAGGCCCAGGCGCATGGCCAGGTCGATGAATTGCGGGTTGTCGCGGTCACTTTCGCTTACCAGCAGCCAGCCCAGAACGCTCTCGCCACGGCCGGTGGCCCAGCGATGCAGGCGTTCACGCTGGCAGTAGCCGTCAAGCTGAGCCTCGTCCAGCGCACCAGGCCAGCTTGCGGGCGCGTCGCCACGCCCAGCGAGCAGCAACTGCTCCCCAGCCCGATAGAATGCCCATGCCCTGTCCCGGGCTTGCTCCCTTGCCTCATCCAGCAAACGGGTGAGGCTTGGCAACGTCGAATCCTGCGAACTCATGCATGCTCCAAGCTGTACCCACGGGGTCCATCATCCTGTCACGCGTGCCGCTATGGCCAGGGGCCATCACTTTTTTCAGTGCTGATACTACATGCATAAAACGTGCGCCCGCTAGCGGGACCGCACGTTCAAGGCCTTACAAGCGACAAGTGCGCTTATTGAAGCGCTTCCCGCTCGCGCTGTTCATGGGACTTGATCACCCGCGCCCGGCTGTTGGCAAGGTGAACGCGCATGGCCGCGCGGGCGGCGTCGTAGTCGCACCGGGCAATCGCGTTGTAGATGTGTTCATGCTCGCCCACCAGCCGGCTATGCGCCTGTTGCCGATCCAGCCGAGCGATCGCCACGGTATTGAGCCGCGCCCTGGGGAACATGCTGGTGCCGAAGTGCGTGACGATTTCCACAAAATAGCGATTATTGGTGGCGTTGGCGATCTGCAGATGGAACTGGAAGTCCGACACCAGCGAGCTGCCGGTATCACTGGCACGTTCAAAACGCTCCAGCGCCTCGCCCAAGGCTGCCAGTTGCGCGTCGGTACGCCGCAGGGCGGCAATACCGGCGGCTTCCACTTCGAAACTCATGCGCACATCCAGGATGGCCACCACGTCCTGCAGGGTCACAATGGTGGAAGGGTCCAGCCTGGGGCTGGCGCTGCCTGACGCATTGAGCACGAAGGTACCGATGCCACGCCGCGTTTCGACCAGCCCTGCCACTTGCAGCCGGGACAGTGCCTCGCGGACCACCGAGCGGCTCACGCCTCCGGTCTCCATCAATTCCACTTCACTGGGGAGCTTGTCCCCCGGTTTGAGCGCGCCCTCGCCAATACGCCGGGAAAAGTCATCGACCAGTGCCTGGGCAAGGTTGCGCGGGCGGCGGGGCAAGCCGGGGGAAACAGGAAGGTCGGTCGCCAAGGCGTTCTGCTTATATGAAAACAAGATGGCCACATCATATAGGAACGTATGGGCCTGTTGCCAAAGTTGGACAACAGGCCCTTCCCGCCCTCTCATCAGTCCTTCTTGTGGCCTGGGAGTACCGCGCCAAGCACTTGGCGTGCCGTCTGCACCAGGATGCCGGCTTCGTCAGGGTCACCCTTGAGCAACGCCGAGGCAAACTTCTTCGCCTGCTCGAGTTTGATATGGGGCGGCAACGGCGGTACGTTGGGGTCGGTCTTGAATTCGATTACCACCGGCCGGTCACTGGCCAGCGCTTCTTCCCAGGCACCGGCCACCTGTTCGTCACTGTTGACGAAAATACCCTTCAGGCCAATGGATTCGGCAAATCGGTAATACGGCACGTCCGGAATGTTCTGGGAGGCCTCGAACTTGGGGTCGCCTTCCATCACGCGCTGTTCCCAGGTGACCTGGTTCAGGTCCTCGTTATTGAAGACCGCGCAGATCCACCGGCCGTTGGCCCATTGGCGCCAGTACTTGGCCACGGTGATCAATTCGGCCATGTTGTTCATCTGCATGGCGCCATCGCCCACCAGGGCAATCACCGGCTTTTCGGGCCAGGCGAACTTGGCGGCAATGGCGTAAGGCACCGCGGCACCCATGGATGCCAGGCCGCCGGACAGCGAGCACTGCATACCCCGGCGGATCTTCAGATCACGGGCGAACCAGTTGGCGCAGGACCCGGAATCACTGGTGATGATGGCCTCGTCGGGCAGGCGCGGCGACAACTCGTACACCACGCGCTGCGGGTTGATCGGGTTGGCATGCACCAGCGCACGCTTGGTGAGGGTGTCCTCCCAATCGGCGCGCCAGCCTTCGACGCGCTTGCGCCACGCGCTGCGGTCCTTGTCCAGCAGCAAGGGGATCAGCGCTGTGAGCGTTTGCGCCGCATCCCCGGTGAGGTTCACCTCCATGGGGTAGCGCAGGCTGAGCATGTCGGGGGCGAGGTCGATCTGCACCCCACGGGCGTGGCCTTCCTTGGGCAGGAACTCGGAATAAGGGAAGCCTGAGCCGATCATCAACAAGGTGTCGCATTCCATCATCAGCTTGTAGCTCGGTTCGGTCCCTAGCAGGCCGATGGAGCCGGTAACCCAAGGGAGGTCATCCGGGAGCACTGCCTTACCCAGCAGGGCCTTGGCCACGCCCGCGCCAAGCAGTTCGGCGACCTGGGTCACCTCATGGGCCGCGCCCAAGGCACCGGCCCCTACCAGGATGGCCACGCGTTCGCCGCTGTTCAGCACATCCGCGGCGCGTTGCAGGTCGTGCTCGTACGGCACCACCCTCGGTTGGCTGTAGCCCACCCCGGAGTGCACCGTGCCATGGGCCCGCGCGGGCTCGCTATAGGGTTCTTCCTGGAGGTCGTTGGGCAGCACCAGGGCAGTCACCCGGCGCTCTCCCACGGCAGTGCGGATGGCGCGATCCACAAGGTGGCGCACCTGCGAGGGGGCACTGGCCTGTTGAACGAACGCCCCTGCCACGTCCTTGAACATGGATACCAGGTCCAGCTCCTGCTGGTAATGCCCCCCCAGCGCGGTACGTGCCTGCTGGCCGACGATGGCTAGCACGGGCATATGGTCCAGCCGTGCGTCGTACAGGCCGGTGATCAAATGGCTGGCGCCGGGCCCGGAGGTTGCGATGCACACGCCCAGTTCGCCAGTGAACTTGGCGTGCGCACTGGCCATGAATGCGGCCATTTCCTCATGCCGGGCTTGAACGAACTCGATTTTGCCGTTGGCCCGCGCCAGCGCGCCGAAGACACCGTTGATACCGTCACCGGGGTAGCCGAATATCCGCCTTACCCCCCACTGGTACAGCCGTTCCACGAGAAAATCACCGACGGTCATGCTGGCCATGAAAACCTCTCTTTCACCCGGTACGTTTGGGTTCTAGACCGTTGCGGCGTGCGCGGTGGTTCCATTTTTTTCCGAAAGCCTTCGGCATTGGCTAGAATCGCCGCCCTTTTCATTGCCCGAGCCCCGCCCATGGAAGCCAACGCCCTCCTCCAATTGCGCCAGTGCCTGCAGGCCGCCCTCGCTGCGCGGCCGGTCGAGGCCCAGCGATTGCTGCATGGGCGCGGGCGCCGCTTTCCGGGGTTGGAACAGGTGACTGTGGACTGGCTCGAAGGTGTGCTGCAGGTCACGCTGTTCAAGGCGCTGGAGGGTAACGGCCGCGATTGCCTGCTGGCCCTGCTGGAGGAAATAGCGGCGTCTGCCGAATGGTTGGCGGCAGGGCTGGACGGGCTGTTATTGCAGGAGCGTTACCTGGACGGCAGCCCATCCACATGGGTTGCCGGCGGCGCCACTGGCCCCCGGCTGATTCATGAAGACGGGCTGGCTTACTGGATCGACCCCGGGAAGGCGCAGAACAGCGGTTTCTTCCTGGACATGCGCGAGGGCCATCGCTGGGTACGCAGCCACGCGGCCGGCAAGCGTGTACTCAACCTGTTTGCCTATACCTGCGCATTTTCCGTGGCAGCCATCGCGGGCGGCGCAAACAGTGTGGTGAACCTGGACATGTCCAGCCCGGCGCTCGCACGCGGCCGGGACAACCACCGGGCCAACGGCCATGCCTTGGACGCCGTCAGTTTCCTGCCCCACGACCTGTTCAAATCCTGGGGGAAGGTGGCACGGCAAGGCCCCTACGACCTGATCATCATGGACCCACCTTCTTTCCAGCGCGGGAGTTTCATCCTCACCCGCGACTACCCCAAAGTCATGCGCAAGCTCGAGGGGCTGTTGACGCCCAACGGGGAGGTACTGGCGTGCCTGAACGACCCGGCGCTGCCTGCCTCGTTCTTGCTCGATGCCATGGCCACAGAAGCACCGGCGCTGGAATTCGTCGAGCGCCTGGTAAACCCCGAAGCGTTCGCCGACATCGACCCGCAGGCCGGGCTCAAGGTGCTGGTGTTCCGCCGGCGCGATTGTTGATCAAAGTGCAAAGCACGCTATTCATTTTCTGCAGGGGCGGCCGATACAGCTGGCACAAGCGACACGCTTATCCATTTCCCAGTTATCAGGCCTGCCAGCCCCCTTATGAGCTTTCCACCGATCAACCGGCTATTGCCCCAGCGCTGCATCCAGCGGGGTATCTTCCTGCTTCCGCTGGGGATACTGCTGGTTGCGGTGGTGCTGGCCTGGTGCATAGGGCACCTTGACGTACGCCACGCCAAGCGCGAGATGCGCGCCGACGTGCGGCTACGGCTGGGTGCGGTCAGTGCCCAGGCCCAAAGCCAGGTGCGCTCGGCGTTCAGCGAAACCGAGGGGCTGGCGCAGCTGATTGGCATTGACGGTGACATCAGCCCTCAACGCTTCGCCGGCATGGTGCGGCAGGTGACCGGCGTGCTGCCTTACCTTAGCCATATCGCCCTCGCCCCGCAGGATGTGGTACGCGATGTTTACCCGCGGGAGGGCAACGAAGACGTGATCGGCCTGGATTTCCGTACCGTGGCCGATCAGTTCAAACTGCTGGAGCAATCTCGCCAGGCACGCCAGAGCGTGCTCGCCGGGCCGCTGGAGCTTCACCAGGGCGGGCAGGCGCTGGTGTATCGTCGCCCGGTATTCACCACCGGCCATCTGGGCAAAATCCAGTACTGGGGCACACTGTCGGTGGTGGCGCGGGTGGACGGCTTGCTCGAAGCCGCTGGCATCACAACCCAGGCAGAGTTGGACATTGCCTTGCGGGGCCAGGACGGCCTGGGCAAGGACGGCGCCATGATCTGGGGTGACCCTGCGCTGTTCCAAGGCCACAACGTATTTGCCGACATCGAAGTACCCGGTGGCCAGTGGCGGATCGCTGCCAGGCCCCGGGGCGGATGGCCATCGGTGGGCCTGCTGGATTCACGCCTGTTCACTCTTTGCCTGGGCGCCGGCCTATTGCTGTCGTTGTTCTGCGCCCAGCTTGCGCGTGGCCACTTGTTGTTGAGCCGCCGCAACCATGACCTCAAGCGGGAAGTCAGCGAGCGTCAGCAGGCCGAAGCCGAGCTGGCCCGCATCGCTCACTTCGACAACGTGACCCACCTGCCCAACCGCGTGCTGTTCAGGCAGCGGCTCGATCACGCCGTGGATGCCGGGGCCGAGAACGGCGGCTTTGCGGTGCTGCTGCTGGACATCGACGGGTTCAAGGTGATCAACGATACCTTGGGCCATGCCCTGGGCGACCTGCTGTTGTATCAGGCCACTCAGCGCCTGGCTCAGCACATCCGGCCCAACGACACCCTCGCCCGGTTGGGCGGTGACGAGTTCGGCTTCATTCTCCAACACCTGGGGGATCCGGCCCAGGCCGCGCCCATCGTGCAGCGGCTGGTCAACGCGATGCAGCAACCGTTCGATCTGGACAGCAATGCCGCACTCGTCTCGGCCAGCGTGGGTGTGGCGCTGTATCCGCTGGATGGTCTCAGCGCAGCTGACTTGCTGCGCCATGCCGACACGGCGATGTACAGCGCCAAGGAAGCCGGCCGCAACGACTATCACTTCTACCAGCCAGCGATGACGTCGGTGATCCACGAGCGCGTGGTGCTGGAACATGCCCTGCGGCGGGCCTTGACCCACGAAGAATTCGAGGTGTGGTACCAGCCCAAGGTGTGCTTGCGCACCGGTGCCATTGCCGGCGCCGAGGCATTGCTGCGCTGGCGCGACCCGGTGCAGGGCATGGTCTTCCCGGATGTGTTCATACCCGTGGCCGAGCGCACCGGGCTGATCATTCCCATTGGCGTGTGGGTGCTCGGCGAAGTGTGCCGCCAGCAGCGGGCCTGGCGCGAGCAGGGCGTTTTCGAGGGCCAGGTCGCGATCAACGTGGCGGCTCCGCAGATTGACCGCAGCGATTTCGTGGCCAGCGTTCGCGCAGCCCTGGAGCACAACCGGCTACCGGCCGCCGCGCTGGAAGTGGAGGTCACCGAAAGCCTGCTGATGGAAAGCCAGGAACGGGCGTGCGAGGTACTGGCCCAGCTGCAAGCGCTGGGCGTGCGCACCGCCATCGACGATTTCGGCACGGGGCATTCGTCACTCGCCTACCTCAAGCTGTTACCGGTAAACCATCTGAAAATCGACCGTGCATTCATTCGCGACCTGCCAAGCGATCGTACCTACGCAGCGATTACCGAAGCGATCATTGCGCTGGGCGATGCCTTGCAGTTCAGCGTAACGGCGGAAGGTGTGGAAACCGCCGAACAGATGGAATTTTTGCGCCAGGCGGGCTGCGCCTATGGGCAAGGCTATTACTTCGGCCGCCCCATGCCCGCAGAAGCCTTCGCGGCCTGGGTGGCCCAGCGGCTGCAAAGCGCCGCGCTTACCCGCTGACAGGCGCTGTGGGACCAGGCGCCAGCCTGGGTTTCACCCGGCTGCCACACCCCACTGCAAAAAAGTATCAGTGTGCGTGCTTGCCCGGCGTTGTTTCCTGAACGAGGCGGGAGTGTAATCGTTGCCAGGCATACGCCCCCGCTTCCTTGCGGACAAAAAAAACAATAACCGGCCCCGGCATGCCTGGGGCCAGAGGAGAGCACGATGCGCACTTCGGTTCACGCTTCGGTATCTGGCATGGCACCCGCCTTGATCGCTACCTGCTGCCTTGCCCTGATCGGGCCAGCCATGGCGGCAGACACGCTGACCATCGCTACGGTCAACAACAGCGACATGATCCGCATGCAGCGGCTGTCCAAAAGCTTTGAAGAGCAGCACCCCGAGATCAAGCTGAACTGGGTGGTGCTGGAAGAAAATGTGTTGCGGCAGCGCCTCACTACCGACATCGCTACTCAGGGCGGGCAGTTCGATGTGCTGACCATTGGCATGTACGAAGCCTCACTCTGGGGCGCGAAGAACTGGCTGGCGCCCATGAAAGACCTACCCGCCGCCTACAAGCTCGACGATGTATTCCCTTCGGTGCGCGAAGGGCTTTCCGTCAACGGAACCCTCTACGCCCTGCCGTTCTACGCTGAAAGCTCCATCACCTATTACCGTACCGACCTGTTCAAGGCCGCTGGCCTGACTATGCCCGAGAAGCCAACCTGGGACCAGATCGGCGAGTTTGCCAGCAAGCTCACCGACAAGAGCAAGGACCAGTACGGCCTGTGCCTTCGCGGCAAGCCAGGCTGGGGTGAAAACATGGCGCTGATCACTACCCTGGCCAACGGCTACGGCGGTACCTGGTTCAACAGCCAGTGGGCGCCCCAGTTCACCAGTACCGCCTGGAAAGACGCGCTCAACTTCTACGTCACCAACATGAAGAAGTCCGGCCCTCCCGGCGCCTCGAGCAACGGCTTCAACGAAAACCTGGCGCTGTTCAACAGTGGCAAGTGCGCCATCTGGGTCGACGCAAGCGTGGCCGGCTCCTTCGTGACCGACAAATCCCAGAGCAAGGTGGCAGACAGCGTGGGCTTCACCTTCGCGCCGCACCAGACCACCGAGAAAGGCACGTCGTGGTTGTATTCCTGGGCGCTGGCCATCCCTGCCAGTTCGAAGAAACAGGAAGCCGCCCGCACCTTCGCCACCTGGGCCACGTCCGAGGACTACGCCAAGCTGGTGGCCGAGAAAGACGGCATTGCCAACGTCCCGCCGGGCACGCGGGCTTCCACCTACAGCGATGCCTACATGCAAGCGGCGCCGTTCGCCAAGGTAACGCTTGAGTCGCTGAAGATGGCCGACCCGGCCAGCTCAAGCGACAAGCCCTACGTGGGCATCCAACTGGTGACTATTCCTGAGTTCCAGGCCACCGGCACCGCGGTGGGCAAGATCTTCTCAGGCGCCCTCACCGGCCAGACCAGCGTGGATCAGGCGTTGGCCGCCGCCCAGGCCAGCACCGAGCGCGACATGAAACGCGCCGGCTATCCGAAGTAACCATTACCTTCCCACGGGGGCCCTGCCACAGGGCGTCTGGCCCCCCGGGTTCAACAAGGTACGCGATCATGACTGCATCTACCCTCAAGGCCGACCTGGCAACCCCTCGCCAGCCCAACCGTCGCCTGTTCCGCAACCCCGGCTGGTTCCTCGTCAGCCCCTCGGTCATCCTCTTGCTGCTGTGGATGATCGTGCCCCTGGCGATGACCGTGTATTTTTCGCTTATCCGCTACAACCTGCTGTACCCCGGCGAAAACGCCTTCGTAGGGCTGGAGAACTTCAGCTTCTTCCTCACCGACAGTGGCTTTCTGCCTGGCGCCTGGAACACCGTGGTGCTGGTGGGCAGTGTGCTGCTGATCAGCGTGGTGGGCGGCGTGCTGATCGCTGCCCTGCTCGAAGCCAGCGACTTCATCGGCCGTGGTGTGGTGAGGGTGATGCTCATCTCGCCGTTCTTCATCATGCCCACCGTGGGCGCGCTGGTGTTCAAGAACCTCATTTTCCACCCGGTGTCGGGCATTCTCGCCGCGGTGTGGAAATTCTTCGGCGCCGAGCCGGTGGACTGGCTCGCGAACTACCCGCTGCTGTCCATCATCATCATTGTGGCGTGGCAATGGCTACCTTTCGCGATCCTCATCCTGATGACCGCCATGCAGTCGCTGGACCAGGAGCAGAAAGAAGCCGCACGGCTGGACGGCGCCGGCCCCCTGGCGATCTTCTGGCACCTCACCCTGCCCCACCTGGCGCGGCCAGTGGCCGTAGTGGTGATGATCGAGACCATCTTCCTGCTGTCGGTGTTCGCCGAGATCTTCACCACCACCAACGGCGGCCCGGGCTTTGCGTCCACCAACCTGGCGTACCTGATTTACAACCAGGCCCTGGTGCAATTTGACGTGGGCATGGCGTCGGCCGGCGGCCTGATTGCCGTGCTGATTGCCAACATCGCCGCCATCGTGCTGGTTCGCATGATCGGCAAGAACCTGACCGACAAGGGCTGAGGCCACCACCATGACTACCCTCAAACAAACCCGTCGGCTGCAAAGCATCGCCTTGGGCTCGCTGTCCTGGCTGATCGCGGCGGTGATCTTCTTCCCGATCTTCTGGATGGTGCTCACCAGCTTCAAGACCGAGCTGGACGCCTTCGCCACGCCGCCGCAGCTGTTCTTCACGCCAACGCTGGAGAACTACCTGCACATTCAGGAGCGAAGCGATTACTTCCACTTCGCCTGGAACTCCGTGGTGATTTCCTTCAGCGCGACCCTTCTGTGCATGCTGATCGCGGTGCCGGCGGCCTACTCCATGGCCTTCTACGAAACCAAGCGCACCCGCAAGACCCTGTTGTGGATGCTCTCCACCAAAATGCTGCCACCGGTAGGTGTACTGATGCCCATCTACCTGCTCGCCAAAGGCGCTGGGCTGTTGGACACCCAGCTGGGGCTGGTGATCATCTACACATTGGTGAACCTGCCGATCGTGGTGTGGATGGTGTACACCTACTTCAAGGACATCCCCAAGGACATCCTCGAAGCCGCCCGCCTGGACGGCGCCACGCTGTTGCAGGAAATGGCCCGGGTGCTGCTGCCCATCGCCAAGGGCGGGCTGGCCTCTACCGTGCTGCTGTCGCTGATCCTGTGCTGGAACGAGGCGTTCTGGTCGCTCAACCTCACCAGCTCTCAGGCGGCGCCGCTTACCGCGCTGATCGCCTCTTACTCCAGCCCCGAAGGCCTGTTCTGGGCCAAGTTGTCCGCGGTTTCCACCCTGGCCTGCGCGCCCATCCTGATTTTCGGCTGGATCAGCCAGAAACAACTCGTGCGCGGCCTGTCGTTCGGCGCAGTCAAATAACAAGAAGGAGCCTGTCATGGCGACGTTGAAAGTACGCAATCTGAAAAAAGGCTTCGAAGACCTGCAAATCATCAAGGGCATCGACCTGGAGGTGCGCGACCGCGAGTTCGTGGTGTTCGTGGGCCCATCGGGATGCGGTAAATCCACCCTGCTGCGGCTGATCGCCGGGCTGGAGGACGTGAGCAGCGGGCAGATTGAACTGGACGGGCGCGACATCACCGAGGTCACCCCGGCCAAGCGCGACCTGGCCATGGTATTCCAGACCTACGCGCTGTACCCGCACATGAGCGTGCGCAAGAACCTCTCCTTTGCCCTGGACCTGGCCGGCCAACCCAAGCAGGACATCGACCGCAAGGTAAACGAAGCCGCGCGGATCCTGGAGCTGCAGCCATTGCTGGAGCGCAAGCCCAAGCAGCTGTCCGGGGGCCAGCGCCAGCGCGTGGCCATCGGCCGTGCGATCGTGCGCAACCCGAAGATCTTCCTGTTCGACGAACCGCTTTCCAACCTCGATGCCGCCCTGCGGGTACAGATGCGCCTGGAGTTGTCGCGCCTGCACAAGGAACTGCAGGCCACCATGATCTACGTGACCCACGATCAGGTAGAAGCCATGACCCTGGCCGACAAGGTGGTGGTACTCAATGCAGGGCGCGTGGAACAGGTAGGTTCGCCGCTGGAGCTCTATCACCATCCGGCAAACCTGTTCGTGGCGGGCTTTTTGGGTACGCCGAAAATGGGCTTCCTCAAGGGCCAGGTTAGCCAGGTGTTCAACGACGGTTGTGAAGTGCTGCTCGATGCCGGCACCCGTATCACCCTGCCGCGCACAGGCCCGGGCCTGGCCGAAGGCAGCCCGGTGACCGTGGGCATCCGGCCGGAGCACCTTGAGCTGGCCCAACCCGGCCAATGCCAACTCAGCGTGGTGGCTGACGTGAGCGAGCGCCTGGGCAGTGATACCTATTGCCACGTGCGCACCGATGCCAGTGAGCCCTTGACCCTGCGCATTCGTGGCGACCTCAGCAGCCAATATGGCCAGCGGCTGAGCCTGCACCTCGATGCCCAGTATTGCCACCTGTTCGACGCCAACGGCCTGGCCGTGGCGAACCCTATGCGCGCGGCCGCCTGACGTTCGGAGCCTTCATGACCACTACCCCTCTCACGCTGCGCCTGGATGCATTGGACGACCTCCCTGACGAGGTGAAACGCCCGTCCTACCAACCCGAACTGCTGGTGCAAGGCATCGTTCACATTGGCGTGGGCGGCTTCCACCGCGCGCACCAGGCGTTTTATACCGATGCACTGATGAATCAGGGCAAGGCCCTGGACTGGGCCATCTGCGGCGCCGGGCTGCGGGCCGAGGACCGCAAGGCCCGCGACGACCTTGCCGGGCAGGACTACTTCTTTACCTTGTTCGAGCTGGGGGACACCGACGACACCGAAGTGCGCGTGGTCGGTTCGATTCGAGACATGTTGCTGGCTGAAGAATCGTCGGAGGCGCTGATCGAGCGATTGGCCAGCCCGAACATTCGTATCGTATCGCTCACGATCACCGAAGGCGGTTACTGCATCGACGACAGCACCGGCGAGTTCATGGCCCACTTGCCGCTGATCCAGCATGACCTTGCGCACCCTGATGCACCCAAGGCTGTATTCGGCTTCCTCTGTGCAGCGTTGCAACGGCGGCGCGCGGTGGGCATTCGCCCGTTCACGGTGATGTCCTGCGATAACCTGCCGCATAACGGCCAGGTCGCCCGCAAGGCCTTGCTCGCCTTTGCCCGCTTGGCGGGGGACAACTATGGTGCTGGGCTCGCACAGTGGATCGAGCAGCAAGTGGCCTTCCCCAATGCGATGGTGGACCGCATCACGCCGATGACCAGCGCCGCGCACCGGCAGCAGTTGCTGGAGCGCCACGGTATCGACGACGCATGGCCGGTGGTGTGCGAGCCCTTCGTGCAATGGGTGCTGGAAGACAACTTCTGCGACGGCCGCCCGGCCTGGGAAGACGTGGGCGTGCAGTTCACCGAAGACGTGACGCCCTACGAGGAAATGAAGATCAAGCTGCTTAATGGCAGCCACCTGGCACTGACCTACCTGGGCTTTTTGCGCGGCTACCGCTTCGTTCACGACACCATGAACGACCCGCTGTTTGTGCAGTACATCCGCGACTACATGAACCTGGACGTCACACCACAACTGGCGCCCGTGCCTGGCATCAACCTTACGGACTACAAAAACACGTTGATAGAACGCTTCTCCAACCAGGCCATTGCCGACCAGCTGGAACGGGTGTGCTCCGACGGCTCTTCGAAATTTCCCAAGTTCACCGTACCCACCATCAACACACTGATCCGCGACGGGGGGGCTTTGAACCGCGCGGCACTGGTGGTGGCTGCCTGGGCGCTGTACCTGCGGGGCGTGGACGAGAAAGGCCAACGTTATGCCATTCCCGACCCTCGCGCCGAATTCTGCCAAGGCCTGGTAGCAGAAGATGACGGCCTGGCCGAGCGCTTGTTGGGCGTGGTGGAAATCTTTGGCCAGCAGATCCCGGCATCGCCGGAATTCGTCGCAGCATTCGAGGCCCAACTGCACCAGTTGCGTACCTACGGCGTGGAAGGCGCGTTGCGCGCATTGGTGACCCTGTGAGGAGAGCGGCATGTTTCTAGGGATTGATTGCGGGACCCAAGGCACCAAGGCATTGGTGCTCGACGCCGCGAGCGGGCAAGTGCTTGGGCGCGGCGCGGCCGAGCATACGCTGGTGAATGAGCCCAACGGCCGCCGCGAGCAGGACCCGGCAGAATGGGTGCAGGCATTGATCACCGCCTGCCGCCAGGCGCTCGCCGAATCGGGCGTGCCAGGAGAGGCAATCCAGGGGGTGGGGGTGTCGGGCCAGCAACACGGTTTGGTGCTGCTGGATGAAAAGGGCGAGGTGCTGCGCCCGGCCAAGCTATGGTGCGACACCGAAAGCACCCCTGAAAACGACCGCTTGCTGGCCGAACTAGGCGGTAGCCAGGGTTCGCTGGAGCGGCTGGGGTTGGCGATCGCGCCGGGCTATACCGTGTCCAAGCTGCTATGGACGCGGGAGCAATTCCCTGGCGTGTTCGAACGGGTCCGCAGCGTGCTCCTGCCCCATGACTATCTCAACTTCTGGTTGAGCGGCCAGCGCTGCAGCGAATACGGTGATGCGTCGGGTACCGGCTATTTCAATGTACGTGAACGCGCGTGGGACTACGCGCTGCTGGACCGCATCGACCCCAGCGGCCGCCTGCGGTCGGCGCTTCCCACACTGGTCGAGGCGCGTCAGGCCATCGGGCCGGTGAGGCCTGAAGTGGCCGCGCAGTTAGGCATCAATCCCAAGGCGGTGGTGGCCAGCGGCGGCGGGGACAACATGATGGCGGCCATTGGCACCGGGAACATCCAACCGGGGCTGTTCACCATGAGCCTGGGCTCCTCGGGGACGGTATACGGCTTTACCGAAACCCCGGTGGTGTGCGAAGAGCCCGCCGTGGCGACGTTCTGTTCGTCCTCGGGCGGCTGGCTGCCGTTGATCTGCACCATGAACCTCACCAACGTCACCAGTGCCGTGCGCGGCTTGTTCGGCCTGGACCTGGCGGCGTTCAATCAACAAGTCGCCCAGGCGCCGATCGGCGCGGACGGGGTGTTGATGCTGCCGTTCCTCAACGGTGAACGGGTGCCTGCCCTGCCCCATGCCACCGGCGCGCTATTGGGCTTGACTGCCACTAACCTGAACCCGGGGAACCTGTGCCGCGCGGCTGTCGAAGGCACCACCTTCGGCCTGCGCTACGGCCTGGACCTGCTGCGTGCCGCGGGCATGCACAGCGCTGACATCCGCCTGGCCGGCGGCGGCGCGAAAAGCGCCGTGTGGCGGCAACTGGTGGCCGACGTAATGGCAACTCCGGTGATTTGTACCGTAGAGCCCGAGGCGGCCGCCCTGGGCGCGGCGATCCAGGCCGCCTGGTGTGCGGGCGCGGGGGAACTGCAAGCACTGTGCGAACGTTGTGTGCAGTTGGATGCCACTACCCGCTGCGAGCCGCACCCAGAGCACGTGGCGGCGTATCAACCCGTTTACGAACGCTACCGCCAGCACATACTTTCGTTGGCAACATAGGGCTTGCAGGCTTCGCCTGATGCCCAGCCCCTGCATCCGGCGAAGCCCTCGAAACTCCTTCAACTAACAGCCAAGTAGCAAACTCCATCCGATATTTACTTAATCGACTTCAGGCTCTATTCTCTAGTTACACACTTCATCAGCCGGAGCCGAAAACCATGTCACGACTTGCCGAATTCCGCGCTGCCGAGAAAGCCCTACAAGAGCAACTCGCGCAGCTCGAGGTAATGAAAAACGATGCAGGGCTTAAACGGGAAATCGAATTCGAGCAGAAATTGCTCGGCCTGATGAAGGATTATGACAAGAGCCTGCGAGATATTATCGCCCTGCTGGATCCGGCCAAGTCATCCTCTTCTCGCGCTGCCGCTCCGGCTGCCGCCCCAAAAACTCGCCGGGCGCGCGTGGTGAAGGTTTATGAAAACCCGCACTCGGGTGAACTTATCGAAACCAAGGGTGGCAACCATCGTGGCTTGCGCGCCTGGAAAGACCAATACGGCGCCGACACTGTTGAAGGCTGGGTGCGCCGCTGAACGGTATTATGCTTCACGCTTTTTTCACAGGGCTACGCGCAGGATGAAGGTCGCTGAAGGAACAGCGCCCCATATGCCCGCTTCGGCGGGCTTCTTCTTTTCTGCCCCATGGCAGCCGTTGTATGGCCTTGCGCCCCGCGTCGTACCCCCTCTCGCAGAACCGCCTCATGGCTTGCATGTATCAGGAGTAACTTCATGACACTCACCACCCTCGACACCGTTTCGGGCGTTACCGCGCAGCCGGACGCCGCTACCCAGGGCTTCGTGTTCAATCACACCATGCTCCGTGTAAAGGACATCACTCGCTCGCTGGATTTCTATACCCGTGTACTGGGGTTCAGCCTAGTGGAAAAACGGGACTTCCCCGACGCTCAGTTCAGCCTCTACTTTCTTGCGCTGGTCGAGCGCGACAGCATTCCGCAAGACGATGCCGAGCGTAATCGCTGGATGAAGTCGATCCCCGGCGTACTTGAACTAACCCACAATCACGGTAGTGAAAACGACGCCAGCTTTGCCTATCACAACGGCAATAGCGACCCACGCGGCTTCGGTCATATCTGTGTGTCGGTGCCAGACATTCACGCCGCTTGCGAGCGTTTCGAACAACTGGGCGTGACCTTCCAGAAACGCTTGAGCGATGGCCGCATGAAGAGCCTTGCGTTTATCAAAGACCCGGACGATTACTGGGTGGAAATCATTCAACCCACGCCATTGGCCAGCGAATAAGCGATTAGCGCCGGGGGCTGTGCTCGAACAGCCCTAACTGTTCTCCGGTCAAATCGCTGAAGTCTTCCCCTATAAACGGCAAGATGGCGTCGGCCACAGGCTGTAACTGGCGGCTGATGTAATGTTCGTAATCGAGCGGCGCCTTTCGCGCTTCCAGTGGTTCCGGCCCTTGGGTGGTCATGACATAACTGATCCAGCCGCCCCGTTGGTATTGCGCCGGGCGGCCGTGGGCATGGTTGTAGGCATCGGCCAGGCGGGCTGCCCGAACATGGGGCGGCACGTTACGGACATAATCGGCCAAGGGTCGCCGCAAGCGCTTGCGGTAAACCAGCAGCGGGTCCAGCGCCCCGGCGCGGGTCCGCTGAACGTACTCCCGAACATAGTTCTGGCAAGGTTCGCCCGTGAACACCTTCAGGTACAACGCCTGCTGAAACTCCCGGGCAAGCGGTGACCAGTCGGTGCGTACGGTTTCCAACCCTTTGAACACCATATGCGGGCCTTCGCCGTCGGCTTCCACCAAGCCTGCGTAGCGTTTCTTGCTGCCTTCCTCCGCGCCACGAATGGTGGGCATCAGGAAGCGTTTGAAATGCGTCTCGAATTGCAACTCCAAGGCGCTGGTCAGGCCGAGCGTGCCCGCCAGATGCTCCCGCCACCAGTGATTGACGTGCGCTACCAGACGCGAGCCGATGGCGCGGGCTTCGTCCTCGGTGTGTTCGCGCTTGAGCCATACGAAGGTGGAATCGGTATCCCCGTAGATCACGGTATACCCTTGGGCTTCGATCAGCTCCCGGGTTTGCCGCATGATTTGCTGGCCGCGCAGGGTGATGGAGGATGCCAGCCGAGGGTCGAAAAAGCGGCAACCAGGCGAGCCGAGCACGCCGTAGAAGGCATTCATGATGATCTTCAACGCCTGGGCCAGCGGCACGTTGCCGTCGCGTTTGGCCTGCTCGCGGCCTTTCCATACTCGATCGACGATGGTGGGCAGTGCGTGGCAGTCGCGGGAGAACCAAGCGTCGCGAAAACCCTCGACCGCCTTTTCCGGAGCGGCCAAACCCTCGATCAACCCTACCGGGTCAATCAGGAACGTGCGGATGATCGAGGGGTACAGGCTTTTGTAATCCAGCACCAGTACCGAGGCGTACAACCCGGGCCGTGAATCCATCACGAAGCCACCGGGGCTGGCCTGCGGCATACGCTCGCCCCGGTTGGGGGCCACACGGCCAAGCCGATGCATGGCGGGCAGGTAAAGGTGGTCGAACGCCGCCACGGATCCCCCGTTGCGGTCGACCGGCAGGCCGGTGACGCAGGCACGCTCCAGCATGAAGGCCAGCAGCTGGGTGTGGTCGAAAATCCGCGTGACCAGTTCGCAATCGCGCAGGTTGTACCGCGCGAGCGCCGGCTTGTCCTCGGTAAACATGCGTTCGATGGAGGCCAGGCGCTGGTACACGTTATCGATAGCCTTGCCCTCGCCCAGCAAGGTCTGCGCAACGTGCTCGAGGCTGAACGATTCGAACCGCCAGAACGCCGAGCGAAGGCCCTCGATGCCGTCGATGATCAGGCGCCCCGCCGCCGATGCGAAGTAATGCGCATGTTCCGGATGCTCCCGCCAGCTCATGGCCTGACCACCGCGCCCGGGTAGCAGCGGTACGCCATAGCGCCGGCTGTGCTCGTTCAGGATGCGCAGGTCGAACTGCACCAGGTTCCAGCCGATGATGCCGTCCGGGTCATGGTCGGCGAACCAGCCATTCAAGGCAGTGAGCAGCGCAGGCGTATCGGGAAAGTACTCAAGGTGGAAATCCGCCTCGGCCGGTTGCAAGGGGCGCGCACCCAGCATCATCACCACACGCTGGCCGCAGCCCTCCAGGCCTATACAGAACAGGTTGCCGTGCCGGTCCGTTTCGATGTCCAGCGACACCATCTTCAGCTGCGGGCGGTAGGCCGGCGCCGGGCGCACATCACCCCGCCAGGTGTCGTCGCCCGAGGCATGCGCCATAAAGGAGACCGGGGCGGTTATGAAGCGCTCCATCAGGTACCGGTCAGCGGGGCGCACGTCTGCTTCATACACATCGACCCCGCACTGGCGCAGCCGCTGCGCTAGGTCCAGCAATTGCCGGTAGTGCAAGCAGTACAAGCCAGCTACCGGCCGGTGACGAAAGTCCTTCAGAGACAACGCGCGGATCGACACCCCCGCTTCGCCTGAGATCAATTGCTCAGCGCGTGCCTGTTGGGCCTGCGGCAGGAAGGCTACTTGCGGCTGACACGGCAAGCGCAGGCACAACGGGCCGTCATCGGTGGCCAGCCAAAGGGTAACCTCGGTGCCCTCGGCCGTATCGGCCCAATGGCGGGTGAGGATGAAACCATGGCGCAGGGGCAACGCGAAGTCCTCGCAAGGGGGCTGGCAAGTTTACCCGCCCTTCCCCGCTGCCGACAGGTCAGGGTGAAATGGGGTCACTGGCCGGAAAGGTTTCGTCTACTGCATGGTCGACCTTGTCGTGCCCCTTGCCTTCCTCACGGGTTTTCACCCCCGTGCTACCACATTCGCAACCGGCCATGGCGCAGGGCTCGCCGTCCAGGTGATCGACCGAACAGGCCACGCAGCAGTACCACTGCCCTTTTACTTCAACCCCTTCGGTGTGCTCGGCGGTGCAGTCGCAGCCGGAACAGTTACATGTCTTGTCTGCCATTTCAGTCTCCAGGCGCTGGGTGTAAGGCGGTGAGCCTTTTCGTTACGGCCTCAAGGTTATGAATGGCGCGGCGCAGGGGAAGTTTCCAATAATGCAAAAAGCGATGCCCCTTTTCAGGGGCATCGCCTGGGCTTGCAACGGTGTTACTCAGTAGCGCTGGTACTGCGAACCGAATTCCTTGCGGTTGTCGGCGACCAGTACGGCTTTGTCCTTGGCGGCCGGTTGTGCCTGGCTGGCGACAACCTTGGCGGCAGCGGCGGTGGCGGTAGCAGTGTGAGCGATCATCGAAGGCTGCTGAGGCACGGCATAGGCACTGGCGGCGGAAAAGGCTGATACGGCGAGGGCAAGGGCGATGGCACGTTTCATGGTGAAGCTCCTTCAGGGGGTGGGTAACTGTGTGTGGAGTAACCTTAACCGCCCTCGCCGCCGCCGGGAAAATCAACGCGCGCATAGTAAACATCAGCGTGGATGATACATCGGTGCTACAAGCTGAATTGTCGTACCTGCCGTTCCAGCGCCTGCGCCAGCCGCTCGATTTCCTCGGCACTGCGCGATGCGCCGGCGATACCGTGGTTCGCGTGCTGCGCCATC
Organism: Pseudomonas sp. 3MAES_34.3B; assembly: GCF_058145875.1. NCBI lineage: Bacteria > Pseudomonadati > Pseudomonadota > Gammaproteobacteria > Pseudomonadales > Pseudomonadaceae > Pseudomonas > Pseudomonas sp. 3MAES_34.3B. The sequence continues at coordinate 2,792,541 of NZ_CM176960.1, forward strand.
TGTGCGATACGCTCCACGTTGCGCGCCACGTCCTGGCTGGCGGCCGATTGCTGTTGCAGGGCAACCGATATCTGATCTACGGCCGCGATGATCTTTCCTGAACCGCCGCGAATATGGTCAATGGCCTGATTGGCTGTCTGCGCCAGGCGCAAGCCGTCGTTCACCTGCTCTACGCCAACCTCCATCTTGCTGACCGCCTCATGCGCACTGCTCTGGATCTTCTGGATCATGTCGCCAATTTCCTGAGTGGACTTGCCGGTACGCTGCGCGAGCAGGCGTACCTCGTCCGCCACTACCGCAAAACCACGGCCCTGTTCGCCGGCCCGGGCCGCCTCGATGGCGGCGTTGAGGGCCAGCAGGTTGGTTTGCTCGGAAATGGCCGTAATCACATTCACGATGGAGGTGATCTGCTCGATCTGCCGGCCCAGTTCGGCCACCTGGTCGGCGGACGTCTGCACCGTTCCGGCGATCTGCCCCATGCTTTGCAGCGTTTGCTGGATAACCGCCCCGCCCTCGTGAGATTGCTGTCCGGAGTCGGCGGAGATGTCCCTGGCCTCGGTGGCGCTGCTGGCCACATGGCTGATGCTGACGGTCAATTGTTCAACGGTTGCCGCCATGGTAGCGGCCGAGCTGGACTGGTCCTGCGCGGCATTGGACAGGTCATTGGAGGTGGAAGCGATGTTGCGCGCTGCCACCACCAGGTTCTGGCTGCCTGACAGAATTTCATGAATCATCTCCCGCAACCGCTGCTGCATGGCCGCGAAAGCGGTGTAAAGCTGGCCGATCTCGTCGCTGGAACGATCATCGATACGTTGGTCCAGGCGCCCGGCGGCAATGCTTCGGGCAACTTCGATCGCACCGCTGATACGGCGGCGAATGGAAGCCGATAGGCCCGCCGCAATGCCCAGCGCCAGCAAGGCGGCCAGCAGCCCGCCGACGATAAGGCTGCCCAGCGCAAAACGTTCCGCGCCCTGCAGGGCCTCACTGCGCGTGCCAAGCAACTTTTGCTCATCGGCACGAATGTCCGCCAGCAACGCGCGCATGCCGTCCATGTGCGTCTTGTCCTGGCGGGCAATAATCCGTTCGGTCAGGGCGCTCAGTGGCTGGGTGCCACCGTTTACCTGCCGGCGCAGGGCCAGGGTGCCTTCGATGTCCTGGTTCAGCCAGGCTTGCTGAACACCGCGCAGGTCGTCCAGTCGCTTCTGTTGGGTGGGATTGTCGGAGGTGAGCTTCTTCAGTTCGGTCCAGGCCTGTTCGAAGGTCTGCCGGCCCTGATTATAGGGGCCGAGGAAATCATCCTGGCCTGTGAGGGCAAAGCCGCGCATGCCTGTCTCGATGTTGAGCAAGCCTTCGAGGGCCTGATCGGCCCGTCCCATCACCTGATAGGTATGGATGGTCCAGTCCACGTTGTCGTTGACTTGAGAAAACCCCTGCCGCGCCACTACCACCAGTACCACAATGATAAGGATGATCACGCCGAAACCGGCGCTCAGTTTCTGGGTGATCGAGAGCTTCGACAGCATGAGAAATCCTCTGGCGGAATACGGCGTGAACACTCAGGCCGCGCTAGAGACAACTGTAGCTGCGTTACAGCGGTTGGTATCCCGGCCTGAGCCGGCCATATCTCCTGAGTGGCGCAAGCGCAGCGCCACCCAGGTGGGTATTTCCCCCGATCACTTCTTGTCGCGGATCTCTTTGATCACCGAGTTTTCGCGATTGACCATCACATACTTGCCTTTGATCTCTACCCATTGGGCGTTGTCATCAGGGGCCGTCAGGCCTTTTTCCTTCCAGTTATGGATAGCGGTATCGTCACGGGTGTACATGTCCGGGGCCTTGTCACCGTTGGTATAGCAGCGGCCATGGCCGAGGAAGTCGGTCCATACGGCGTCGGGCTTGCAGTCGCCGGGTTTTTCGTCGGTGGCGTTTGCCATCAGTGGGCTGAGGCACAGCAGGCCAGCCAGTACTACCGCATATCGTTTATCGCGCATCATTCACCTCGTCTCAGGCGGGCAACCGGCCCACTTTCCGAAGGCCCGGCCATCAGCCGAACCCCTTTGCGTATGGAAGCCGCCGGGGCCTGAAAGTTTCTTCGCCGCGCAGGGAAAACCGAACCGGGCAGCAGCCGCTTGCACGTCAGGCTTGCAGCAGCCGTGGGCGCCGTTAAAATCAATGCCCGGCTGACCCCCTCCGCCCTACCGAGTAAAGCCGCACATGCCCGACAGCGCCCCTCTGCACCTGATCAACGACAGCAGCCGCTACCGCCTGCTGCTCGATGCCGTTACCGATTACGCCATTTACATGCTGGGCCCTGATGGGCGGGTTACCAGCTGGAATACCGGCGCTCGCCGGTTCAAAGGCTATGAAGAGGCAGAAATCCTCGGGCACCACTTTTCCCGTTTCTATACCGAGGAGGACAAGGCTGCGGGCTTGCCCGATCGCGCGCTCGCCATTGCAGCCCAGGAGGGGCGGTTCGAGAACGAGGGCTGGCGCGTGCGCAAGGACGGCACCCGCTTCTGGTGCCACGTAGTCATCGACCCCATCTACTCATCGGGAGGCGCGGTGCTGGGCTATGCCAAGGTCACACGGGACCTGACCGAGCGGCGCTTGGCCGAGCAGGAACTGCGTCGCAGCGAGCAGCAATTCAGGCTGCTGGTCCAAGGCGTGGTGGATTACGCCATCTACATGCTCGACCCCACAGGGATGATCACCAACTGGAACGCTGGCGCACAGCGCATCAAGGGTTATCTGCCCGAGGAAGTGATCGGCAAGCATTTCTCGATGTTCTACCCCGCGCCCGAGCGCGAGCGCCAGGAGCCGCAGCGCGGGTTGCGCACCGCATTGGCCGAGGGCCGCTTCGAGAATCAAGGCTGGCGGGTGCGCAAGGATGGCACCACCTTCTGGGCGAACGTAGTGATCGACCCTATCCATAACGAGTCGGGTGAGCTGATCGGCTTTGCCAAGGTCACGCGGGATATCACCGAATCCCGGGAGAAGGAGCTGGCACTGGAACAGGCTCGCGAAGCGTTGTTCCAGTCCCAGAAGATGGAGTCGCTGGGCCAGCTCACCGGCGGCATCGCCCACGACTTCAACAACCTGCTGATGGTGGTGTTGGGTAGCCTTGAGATCGTGCGCAAACGGCTGCCTCATGACCCGCGCATCACACCCTTGCTGGAGAACGCTATCCAGGGGGCAGAGCGCGGCGCATCGCTGACCAAACGCATGCTGGCCTTCGCCCGTCGCCAGCAACTCAGCCTGGCCCAAGTGGACCTCGGCGCAGTCATCCGCGGGATGTCCGAGTTATTGCAGAGTTCGATCGGGCCACGCATCCATATTGAAACGCGCTTCCCGCTGTCTATCCGCCCGGTAATGGCCGACAGCAATCAACTGGAACTGGCTGTGCTCAATTTGGCGGTAAACGCCAGGGACGCCATGCCAAACGGCGGCACCCTGACGATCGAGTTGCGAGAACGAGCAGTGGCCAACGATACGCTGGGCGTGCCAGCAGGCAGTTATATGTGCATGTCCCTGCGCGACACCGGCGAAGGCATGGATGCCGCCACGTTGGCGCGGGCCACCGAGCCGTTCTTTACCACCAAAGGGATCGGCAAGGGGACCGGGCTGGGGTTGTCGATGGTTCATGGCCTGTGTGAGCAGAGCGGCGGCAAGTTCATATTGCACAGCACACGCCCCGGCGGCACTACCGCAGAGCTTTGGTTCCCTGTGGCCACGGGTGAGGAAAGCCCCGTTGGCCCGGCCCAGCCTGCCGGCGAAGCGACCACCACCGTAGGCCAACGTGTGATTCTGGCCGTTGACGACGACCCGCTGATCCTCATGAGCACCACTGCCATGCTGGAAGACCTGGGTTATCAGGTAATCCCGGCAGCCTCGGCAGAGCAGGCGATGGCGCTGCTGGAGCAACACGGGGCGGCCGTAGATGCGCTGGTCACCGATAACATGATGCCCGGCTTGTCGGGTGTGCAGTTGATCGATCGCGCCCACCGTTGCCTCCCATCCTTGCCTGTCGTATTGGTCAGCGGCTTCGGAGAAGACACCGACGCTGCCCCAACCGTGGTGTCGCAGCTGGCCAAGCCGTTCGACCAGGCCATGCTTGCGCAGGTGCTGGCGAAGCTGTGGTAGGGCTCCTACCGGGCCACCGGGCGGTCCTGCTCTACTTCAAACCCGGTGTCCACGCTGACCACCACCGATAATCCGGGGCGCAGGCGGCGAACCTCGGGTTGGTCAGGATCCACAATAATGCGCACGGGGATCCGTTGGGCAATTTTTACGAAGTTGCCGGTGGCGTTGTCGGCCTGCAGCAGGCTGAACTCTATGCCGGTGGCCGGCGCGATTTCCTGGATTTTCCCGGTAAAGCGCCTGTGATCGAGGGCGTCCACGGTAAAGCTCGCCGGCTGACCGATGCGCATGTTGGCCATCTGGGTTTCCTTGAAATTGGCGATGACCCACGCCGTGTCCGGTACCAGAGCCATCAACTGCGCGCCCGAGTTTACCCACCCGCCAAGGCGCACCCCGATCTGGCCCAGTTGCCCATCGCGTGGGGCCGTTACCCGGGTATTGTCAAGGTCGATGCGCGCCAGTTCCAGCGCCGCCACCGCGTTGCTCACCGCCGCCTCCAGCGAATCGCGGTTTACGTCCACGCTGCGCAAGTCTTCCTCGGCAATTTTCACCGCCGCGTTGGCTTGTGCCAGGCTGGCCTTCGCCTCGGCAGCGGCCGCCCGGCTGACGTCCAGCTCGCTGCGTGAGATCGAGCCATCAGGGGCCAGGGCCAGGCTACGCTGCAGGTCGGCGGCGGCCTTGGTGGCCTGCGCCTGGGCGCTGCCTACGGCGGCCTTGCGCTGCTCCACGGTAGCCTGTGCGCTGCGCTTTTGCTGCCGGTTGTTGGCCAGCGCCGCCCGCTGGGACGCCAGGTTGGCTTCAGCCTGGGCCAGGCGCTGGCGATAGATGCGATCGTCCAGCCGTACCAAGAGGTCCCCGGCTTTCACGAACTGGAAATCCTGAACCGGTACCTCGAACACATAACCGCTGAGCTGTGGGCTGATAAGGGTGACCTGCCCGCGCACCAAGGCATTTTCGGTGCTCTCGATCGCGCTGGCGAACGGTGGCAACTGCCAGGCGTAAAGCACCACCATCACCCCTAACAGGGCAAGGCTGCCAAAGGTCAGCGCGGACAATATCTTCGTGCGCCGGGGCCGCGTTTCGGCCACCCGGTCAGTGGGCGGTGTCTGGCCCTCCGGGGTAGCGGCGATGGCGGTGGTCGTAGTGGCTTGCGGCGTGGACTGCGTGGTGTCGGTCATGAACGATTGCCGGAAGATTGGGCGCTGGCTGCCTGGGCAGCGCGGGCATTACTGGCGAGCCAGAGTACGCGTATGGACATCCAGATCAGCGTAAGGATCGCGATGATCGCAATCAGCATGAACACATCGTTGTAGGCCATCACGTTCGCTTCGCGAGTGGCGGCATTGGCCAGTACGCGCAGGCCTTGGATGGCGCGCGCCTGGGTGTCGGCGATGGCTTGGGCATAGCTTGCCCCTGCGCTGCTCACCCGCGCAGCCACACGAGGATCGGTGGCCACCAGCTGCTCGACGATATGACTGGAGTGAAACTTCTCCCGGGCCACTTGCCAGGTGCCCAGCAAAGCGGAGCCCAACAACCCGCCCAGATTCTGGGCAATCCCGAATAGTACGGAAAAGCTCACCAGGTTGCGTGGGTTGGCAATGACGTTGCGAGTACCCAGCACCATGGTCGGGCCAAGGAAGTAGGTGCTGCCGAAGGCGAGCAGAAACTGGCTTACATACAGCTGAGGTGGCCGTGTGAGGTTGTTGGAAAAGCTGTCCATCAAGGCGCCTATCGCCATCATTCCCACCGACACCAGCAGCGGGCGGAACAGATGGTCAGGGTGAATGGTGAGCGCGCTGATCGCCAACCCCGCCACGCTGCCGATCAGCATCACCACGTACAGGCTGAACAATTGCTCGCTGCCCATGTTCAGGTACTGCATGAAGCCGACCGCGCCGGTGGATTGTTCCGAGGTGACCATACGGATCAGCACCACCGCCAGGCCGAGCCGCACTATGGGGCCGCTACCCAGCCAACGGGTCATCAGCAATGGATTGCGGCGGTTATGCTCGATGCACAGGCCGGCGAGGATCAAAACGATAGCGGCGGCCAGCGCTATGCCAATCCAGGGCGCTTCAAGCCACCATTCGATTCGGCCCAGGGACAACACCGCAACCAGCAGCCCCACCCCCGGCGCGAGTAAGGCGAACGTGAGGAAATCCAGCGGCTCGAAGGTATGGAAGCGGTCCCCTGGCGGCAGCTTGAGCCAGAACACACACGCCAGCGCGGTGGTTGCCAGGCCCAGCTCGAACAGGTAAAGGCCGCGCCATTCGGCAATCTGCAGAAGGTCTTCAGACACCAACCGGGCGAGCGGCAGCGCAAGCTGCGCCGTGCCCAGGCCCAACACCAACGCCTTGAGGCGCCACTTCGCCGGCAATGCCTGGATCATGTAATACAGCCCCAGCGAGCTGAGCGCCGCGCCCACCATGCCATGGGCCGCGCGTACGGCTATGGCCGAGCCCAGATCGTTGACGAACAGGTGCGCCAGGGTCACTACCACATACAGGCCCAGGAACACCTCGGTGAAGGCCCGCAGCCCGAACTGCTGGCGAAACTTCACCAGCAGCAGGTTCATGGTCACATTGGTCATCACATAGGCGGCCGGCAACCAGGCTATTTCAGCACTGGTAACCCCCAGGGCGCCTTGCAGGTACACCAGGTTTGCGGTCACCAGCGCATTGCCAAGCCCTCCGGTGATACCGACCAGCAACCCCACCAGGGCATAAGCGATCCGGCGAGGCGTAGGATGCAAGGGCGTCGACGGCGAGCCTGGCATCGACGGCCGCTCGTGGGGCTCCCATTCACGGGGTGCGTACCGATCCATACCCTTACCTGAAGTTGACTGTGGCTTAGTAGCGGCGCGGAACAAAAAGTTTCGGCCGTGATGGCTTCACCCATCCCTGGCAATGCGTGGAACCTCATAGGGTATTTCTTCCTCCCCGCAAGCCCAAGGTGGAATGTTTGCCCTGCCCAGTGGCGGACCCTCGCGTGAAAAGAGAAAAAAACTCTACCTTTGCGGGCCTAGAATTATTCCCATGCAGCTTCAGCAACTCCCCAATAAACACAAGATCGAGGGTTGTAGAACGTGGACGCCGATGAACCGCTACGCCTGCACGTGCCTGAGCCATCAGGCCGACCAGGGTGCCAGACCGACTTCAGTTACCTTCAGCTGCGCCCCGCCGGCAGCGCCCGTAAACCCCCCGTTGATATTGACGCACGCGACACTGCCGACCTGGCAGTGGGCCTGGTGCGCGTACTCGACGAAAACGATCAGGCCGTAGGCCCCTGGGCCGAACCGGTCGCTATGGAAACGCTCCATGCCGGCTTGAGAACCATGGTCAAAACCCGGGTATTCGACACCCGGATGGTGACCGCCCAGCGGCAAAAGAAAATGTCTTTCTACGTGCAAAGCCTCGGCGAGGAAGCCATTGGTACTGCCCACGCCTTGGCACTGCGCAACGATGACATGTGCTTTCCCACCTACCGGCAGCAAAGCATCCTGCTGGCGCGGCAGGTACCGCTGTTCGAGATGATCTGCCAGCTGTTTTCCAACGAATGCGACCCGCTCAAGGGCCGTCAGCTGCCGGTGATGTATTCCAACAAGGCCGCGGGCTTCTTCAGTATTTCCGGCAACCTGGCTACACAGTTCGTACAGGGCGTAGGCTGGGCCATGGCCTCGGCGATCCGCGGCGATACCCGCATTGCATCGGCCTGGATCGGTGACGGCTCTACCGCAGAATCGGACTTCCACACCGCCCTTACCTTCGCACACGTGTACCGCGCGCCGGTGATCCTCAACGTGGTGAACAACCAGTGGGCGATTTCCAGCTTCCAGCACATTGCCGGCGGCGAGGCAACGACCTTCGCCGGCCGTGGCGTGGGCAGCGGGATCGCCTCGCTGCGGGTGGATGGCAACGATTTTCTGGCCGTGCACGCCGTTTCCCGCTGGGCGGCGGAGCGCGCCCGCAGCAATCTGGGCCCAACCCTGATCGAGTGGGTGACCTACCGCGCCGGCCCGCACTCAACCTCCGACGATCCCAGCAAATACCGCCCCGCCGATGACTGGGCCCACTTCCCGCTGGGGGACCCGATCCTGCGCCTCAAGCGCCACCTGATTGCCCTGGGTGAATGGTCCGAGGCCCAACACGAGGCCCTGGTGGCCGAGCTCGAGCAGGAGGTGATCAGCGCCACCCGCGAAGCGGAGCGCCATGGCACCCTCGGCGGCGACGCGTATGCCAGCGCCGCGACCATCTTCGAGGACGTGTATCACGACATGCCTGCGCACCTGCGCCGCCAGCGCCAGCAGATGGGGATTTGAACACATGAACAGCCCACAACAGATCGACCATCCAAGCGTCTCGCAGGACACCCGGGCCATGACCATGGTGCAGGCCATCCGCTCTGCCCTGGACGTGATGCTCGAACGCGACCCTACCGTAATCACCTTCGGCGAAGACGTCGGGTATTTCGGCGGGGTGTTCCGCTGCACCGAGGGCTTGCAGGCCAAATACGGTACAAGTCGTGTGTTTGACACGCCCATTTCAGAAAGCGGGATCGTCGGAGTGGCGGTAGGCATGGGTGCGTACGGGCTGCGCCCGGTTGCCGAAATCCAGTTTGCCGACTACGTGTACCCGGCCTACGACCAGCTCACCTCAGAGGCCGCGCGCTTGCGTTTTCGTTCCGCAGGCGACTTCACCGCGCCGATCACGGTGCGCATGCCGTGCGGTGGCGGGATCTACGGCGGGCAAACCCACAGCCAGAGCCCGGAAGCCATCTTTACCCAGGTGTGCGGGTTGCGCACCGTGATGCCGTCCAACCCCTATGACGCCAAAGGCTTGCTGATCGCCGCCATCGAATGCGATGACCCGGTGATCTTCCTGGAGCCCAAACGCCTGTACAACGGGCCCTTCGACGGCCATCACGATCGCCCGGTGACCGCCTGGTCCGCCCATGCAGCCAGCGCCGTGCCCGAAGGTTACTACCGGGTACCGCTGGACAGCGCTGCGGTGGTGCGCACCGGCAGCGAGGTGACGGTGATCACCTATGGCACCACCGTGCATGTGGCTCTCGCGGCCGCCAGCGAGACCGGCGTGGACGCGGAAGTGATCGACCTGCGCAGCCTCTGGCCACTGGACCTGGACACCCTGGTGGCCTCCGTGAAAAAAACCCGCCGCTGCGTGATCGTGCATGAGGCTACGCAAACCTGCGGGCTGGGCGCCGAGCTGTTGGCCTTGGTTCAGGAGCACTGCTTCTATTGGCTCGAGGCGCCTATCGAACGGGTGGCGGGCTGGGATACCCCCTACCCCCACGCTCAGGAATGGGCTTATTTCCCCGGCCCCACCCGCGTGGGCGCGGCGCTCAAGCGCGTGATGGAGGTGCGTTGATGGGCCAGCATGTGATCAAGATGCCCGACATTGGCGAAGGCATCGCCCAGGTGGAACTGGTGGAGTGGTACGTGAAGGTCGGGGATACGGTTACCGAAGACCAGGTGCTGGCCGACGTGATGACTGACAAGGCCACCGTGGAAATCCCCAGCCCGGTCTCTGGCCAGGTTGTCGCCCTGGGCGCTGTGCCCGGGCAAACCATGGCCGTTGGCAGTGAGCTGATCCGCCTCGAAGTGGAAGGCGCCGGCAATCTCAAGGTATCGGCAACGCCTGCACCTGCAGCGGCGTCGCCTGCTCCGGCTGATGCTGCGCCACCCCCTCAGCCGGTGGTTACGCCTGAGGTAGTGGCCAAGGTGCCAGAGCCCAAGGTGTCGACCGAACGCCCGCTGGCCTCCCCGGCCGTGCGCAAGCGCGCCTGGGACGCCGGGATCGACCTGGCTGCCGTCAAAGGTAGTGGCCCGGCGGGGCGCATCGTTCACGCCGATCTGGATGCCACCCAGCAGCGGCCCGTTCAAGGGCTGGCCTGCGCCACCAAGGACGATATCCAGGCAGTGCCGGTGATCGGCCTGCGCCGCAAGATCGCCGAGCGCATGCAGGAGGCAACCCGCCGCGCCGCGCATTTCAGCTATGTGGAGGAGATAGACGTTACCGCGTTGGAAGCGCTGCGCCTGCAACTCAACGGTAAATGGGGCGAGGCGCGCGGCAAGCTCACGCTGCTGCCGCTGCTGGTGCGCGCGCTGGTGGTTGCACTGCGCGATTTCCCCCAGCTCAACGCTCGGTACAACGACGAAGAACAGGTGGTGGAGCGCCACAGTGCGGTGCATGTCGGCATCGCGACCCAAGGCGACAACGGCTTGCTGGTACCTGTGCTGCGCGATGCCCAACAACAGGACCTGTGGGGCAATGCGCGTGAAATCGCCCGTATCGCAGCGGCGGCTCGCCACGGCAAGGCGGAGCGCGAAATCCTCTCGGGGTCGACCATCACCCTTACCAGCCTCGGCGCGCTGGGGGGTATCGTTTCCACGCCAGTGCTGAACCTGCCGGAAGTGGCCATCGTGGGGGTGAACCGGATGGTCGAGCGGCCAATGGTAGTGGATGGCCAGATCGTGATCCGCAAAATGATGAACCTCTCCAGTTCGTTCGACCACCGGGTGGTGGATGGCATGGACGCTGCCCGGTTCATCCAGGCGATACGTCAGCTCCTCGAACAGCCCGCCACCCTTTTCATCGAATAAGGCCCGACCATGCACACGCTGGAAACAAAACTGTTGGTCCTGGGCGGCGGCCCGGGTGGTTACGTCACGGCCATTCGCGCCGGGCAGTTGGGCATACCCACCGTACTGGTGGAGGCTGAAGCGTTAGGCGGCACCTGCTTGAACGTAGGCTGCATCCCATCCAAGGCGTTGATTCATGTGGCCGAACATTTTCATCAGGTGAGCGAGCCTACCCCATTCGGCGTCAGCGCCTCGAACCCGCAACTGGACCTCGCGAGCGCCGTGGGCTGGAAGAACACCATGGTCGACCGGCTTACCAGCGGTGTTGCCGCTTTGCTGAAAAAGCACAACATTACGGTGGTCCACGGCCATGGCACGCTGGTGGACGGTAAAACGGTGCAGGTAGGCGACACCCGTATCCACTGCAAGCACCTGGTGCTGGCCACCGGCTCGCGCAGCGTTACGCTTGCGGGCCTGCCGCTGGGCGGGGCGGTCATCGACTCCACAGCAGCACTGTCCCCTTCCAGCCTGCCTCGCCATCTGGCAGTGATTGGCGGCGGCTATATCGGCCTGGAACTGGGCATCGCTTACCGCAAGCTGGGCGCGCAGGTCACGGTGATCGAAGCGCAGCCCAGGTTGTTGCCAGCCTACGACACCGAACTGAGCCAACCCGTGGCCCAGCGGATGAAGCAGCTGGGCATCGCCACCCTTGAGGGCCATGCAGTAGAGGCTTATGACGCCGACGCACAACGTTTGAGCGTGCGCGGGCCAGGCGGCGAGCCAGTGGCGCTGGAGGCCGACCGTGTGCTGGTGGCGGTAGGGCGCACACCTCGCACCGAACGCTACGGGCTGGAGGCGCTTGATCTGGCCATGACGGGGCGGGCTATCAAGGTAGATACCTGTTGCCGCACCAGCATGACCGATGTGTGGGCCATCGGCGATGTGACCGGCGAACCAATGCTCGCGCACCGGGCGATGGCGCAAGGCGAGATGGTGGCCGAGCTCATCGCGGGGCACCGTCGCGAGTTCACGCCCCGGGCGATCCCGGCGGTGTGCTATACCGACCCGGAAATCGTGGTGGCGGGGCTTACGCCGGAACAGGCCGGCAGCCAGGCGCTGGTTGCCAGCTTCCCCTTTGCCGCCAACGGCCGCGCAATGACGCTGGGCGCGACTACCGGCTTCGTGCGGGTGGTGGCACGCGAAGATGACCACTTGATCCTCGGTTGGCAAGCCGTGGGCCCGGGCGTGTCGGAATTGGCAGCTGCCTTCAGCCAGTCTCTGGAACTGGGCGCGCGGCTTGAAGACATCGCCGGTACCATTCACGCCCATCCCACCTTGGGCGAAGCGGTGCAGGAAGCGGCAATGCGCGCGCTGGGGCATGCATTGCATATCTGAAATGGACCGTCAGGCGCCAGAACCCGCTGCATAGAGCGGCTGGCGCCATTATCAAAAACGGTGATTGTTGCCAGCACAGTGTTCAATTTCTCGAACGGCGCGTGAGGCGGTTTACTAACCCCAACGAAAAGCCACTTCATCACCCAACGAGGACACGAACATGAAAACCGCATTCGCCATCGCCGCCCTGACCGCTGTATTCGCCACTGGCGCCTTTGCACAGGATGGTGCCGACCGCGCCGTTACCGCTAATTTGCCGGTCGAAACCTACCACTACGGCATGCAGCTGGATGTCCAGAAAATCATCTCCAAGACCGACGTCAGCAACAAAAGCGGCGTGGTACCGGTGACCATGGTTTACCAGGACAGCAAAGGTGAGCTGCACAAGGTGCAATACCTGCAACAAGGCGGCTACGACGACCGCGCCAACGGTTGAACCACCGCGTTGCACCCAAAGCCCCGGCCCTCCCGGGGCTTTTGCTTTTGCGCGCAGGTGTCGGCCCGCGCACCTTCGATTTGACGTTCCTACCTTGGCATGCTTTCCTTACGCCTTTCGTTCGGGTGCCCTTCGCAGGGTGAAACGGGAAACCGGTGCGCCGCAAGGCCAGTCCGGTGCTGCCCCCGCAACGGTAAGCGAGTGCGTTTCCAATCCACTGTGCACAGGCATGGGAAGGGGGAACGAACCGGCCGGCTTCTGCCTGCCCCTCGCAAGCCCGGAGACCGGCCCGATCGACATCATTGACACCTGCGGTGGGCGGGCTGTCCGATCTCCGCTGTGCGGAGGCTCGGCGCCTGCTCGTCACTCACCTGAGGGAAGCGCCATGTCCGCCCATACTGCTAGCCACGTTATTACTCGCCCCGCCTCCACCCTTGCGCAACGCGTTACCGCGGCGTGCTTCGCTACCCTGCTCGGCGCCGGGCTGGTGTATTTCGCCGGTTTCTCACACATCCCCGCCGTGCACAATGCCGCCCATGACACCCGCCACAGCGCAGCCTTCCCTTGCCACTGAGGGCATGTTCATGATGACGCGTATTCTGCGCACCGCTGGCTTCGCCGGCCTGTTCGCGGCCCTGCTGCTCACGTTCATGCAAAGCCTGTGGCTCAGCCCGTTGATCCTTCAGGCTGAAACCTACGAGACCGCAGCACCGGCTACCCATGAGCACGGGGCTCTGGGTGCCGCCACCCATGAGCATGAACACGAAGCAGCGGCGTGGGAACCCGAGGACGGCTGGCAGCGCTTGCTGTCCACTACAGGCGGTAACCTGGTGGTCGCGGTGGGCTTTGCCCTGATGCTGGCCGGCCTGTACACCCTGCGTGCACCCGGGCGCACCGCCGAGGGGCTGCTATGGGGCCTGGCGGGCTATGCGGTGTTTACCCTCGCGCCTACCCTGGGGCTACCGCCGGAATTGCCAGGCACTGCAGCGGCAGACCTGACCTCGCGTCAGCTGTGGTGGATCGGTACGGCAGCGTCAACTGCCGTCGCGTTGGCGTTGATGGTGTTTTCCCCGAACTGGCTGCTGAAAATAGCGGGTGCGGTATTGCTGGTCATCCCGCACATCATCGGCGCACCGCAACCGCCCACTCATGAAAGCCTGGCCCCTGAAGCGCTCGAGCATCAGTTCCGCTGGGCCGCGCAGGCCATCAACGTGGTGTTCTGGCTGGCGCTTGGCCTGGCCAGTGCCTGGTTGTTCCGTCGCGCCCCGCAGGCCTGACTCCAGTGAGTACGCGCGCCTGGCTGGTGGCCGGTTTCGGTTGCCGTCAGGGCTGCCCCGTATCGGAACTGCAAGGGCTGCTCAATCAGGCATTGGCACTGGTCGGCGCCAGCGCTAGTGAACTGCGCGGCATCGCGACGCTCGAGCGCCGCCTGGACGAGCCCGGGCTAGTGGCCCTGGCCGGGCGCTTGATGATGCCCCTGGGCGGATATTCTGCCGTTGCCCTGGCGCCGTTCGAACCGCTTTTGAGCCAACGCTCGGAGGTGAGCTGGCGCCATACCGGCTGCCATGGCGTAGCGGAAAGCGCCGCGCTCGCCCACTGCCAAGTGCTGAGTACGCTGTCGCCTCGCCTGCTGATCACCCGCCAGTGTTCTCCGCAGGCCACGGTGGCCTTGGCTTCAACATGAAGAATGCTCAACTATTCCCGGGATAAGGGCTTGTGCAATGACGGTCTATTTTATTGGCGCCGGCCCCGGCGACCCGGATTTGATTACGGTCAAGGGCCAGAGGCTGATCCGCAGCTGCCCGGTGATCATCTATGCCGGCTCGCTGGTGCCCGAAGCATTGCTCGCTCAACACACTGCACAACGGGTGGTGAACAGTGCCGAGTTGCACCTGGAAGCAATCATCGAAGAGATCGCCGCCGCCCATACCAAAGGCTTGGACGTTGCCCGGGTGCATTCCGGTGACCCCAGCCTGTATGGCGCGATCGGCGAGCAGATCCGTTGCCTGCGCGCGCGGGGCATACCCTACGAAATTGTGCCTGGCGTAACGGCCGTGGCGGCCTGCGCTGCCCTGCTGGGCGCCGAACTTACCCTGCCCGGTGTTTCGCAGACTGTGATCCTTACCCGCTACGGCACTCGCTCGCCAATGCCTGCCGGCGAAGCGCTGCAAGACCTGGCCCGGCATGGCGCGACCATGGCGGTCCATCTTGGGGTAAGCCATCTTGCGGCTATCGTGGAGGAACTGACGCCCCACTACGGACGGGACTGCCCGATCGCCGTGATTCACAAAGCCAGCTGGCCGGAAGAGGATTACGTCACGGGCACGCTAGGCGATATCGTAATCAAGGCCCAAGCCAAGGTGTTCAAGCGCACGGCGCTGATTCTGGTTGGCCGGGTGCTGGGCAGTGAAGTGTTCGAGGATTCCGCCCTCTACCGCGCCGGGCGGGCGCACCTGTACAGGGCGGAATAAGACGCTGGCGCCCCGCCCTAGGTGCTGGCGCCAGCCTGCGAAGGACGTCTCGCCCTGCCCACAAACTTACTCAGTAGTAAGCATTCTCGCGGTTGGTATGGTCGGTCACATCGCGTACGCCCTTGAGCTGCGGGATGCGCTCGAGCAGCGTGCGCTCGATGCCTTCCTTCAGGGTAACGTCCGCCTGGCCACAGCCCTGGCAACCACCGCCGAACTGAAGCACCGCCACGCCATCTTCTACCACTTCGATCAGCGTGACCTGGCCGCCGTGGCTGGCCAACCCGGGGTTGATCTCGGTTTGCAGGTAGTAGTTGATGCGCTCGTTGATCGGGCTGTCCTCATTGACCATCGGCACCTTGGCGTTAGGGGCCTTGATGGTCAGCTGGCCGCCCATGCGGTCGGTGGCGTAATCCACCACGGCGTCATCGAGGAAGGGCTCGCTCACGGCGTCGATCCAGGCGGTGAAGCTTTTAAGGCCCAGCGGGGTATCGTCGGGCTTTTCTTCGCCTGGCTTGCAGTAGGCGATACAGGTTTCCGCGTACTGGGTGCCGGGCTGGGTGATGAAGACACGGATGCCGATGCCCGGGGTGTTCTGCTTGTTGAGCAGGTCGCCCAGGTAATCCTGGGCGGCGTCGGTAATGGTTATGGTGCTCATGTAGGTTCCTCACAGACTTGCG
This sequence comes from Pseudomonas sp. 3MAES_34.3B, assembly GCF_058145875.1. NCBI lineage: Bacteria > Pseudomonadati > Pseudomonadota > Gammaproteobacteria > Pseudomonadales > Pseudomonadaceae > Pseudomonas > Pseudomonas sp. 3MAES_34.3B. The sequence goes on from NZ_CM176960.1 coordinate 2,808,255, forward strand.
CGCAGTTTACGGCAAAGCGTGCCCTTGAGAAAGTCCTAGTAATTTTGTCGGGAAAGCGTCGGGGCCGACGGGGCTCGGGCCCCGGCGATCCAGGCTTTCATCCGGTGGTACAAGCGCTTTTCAAGCCACTGGTAACTGAGCCATGAGGTGGCGAGGATCATCGGGACACAGAACACGCCAAACACCAGATAGGGGTTCACACCCAAGCGCTCATAGATAAACCAGCCGGCGTACAGCACCAGCAAGTGCACCAAGTAAACCGAGTACGAACAGTCGCCCAGTGTCTTCAGCACCTTGCTGTGAGAGAACCGTGGTTCCAGCGCCAGGCACGCTGCCACGATACCAGCGCTCGGCAAACCCCAGTTCAACAGCCGGTTGGTGGGCTCAAGTTGATAGATCATCGTACAGCTAGCAGCGATGATCCCGAGCGGCAACCATAAGCCCTTGACGATCCAGCCCCGGCGCCAGGCAATGCCCAGGGCGATGCCCAGCAGGAACTCATAGATGATGTTGTTGGCGTAGAAGCGCCCTGACCACCCTAACCGGCTGAAGGCTTCGCTCCCCACCACCAAGGCGATGGCCACGAATACAGCGCGCCAGGCGCGAGGCGCGAGGAATGCCAACGAGAACACCACGTAGAAGAACATCTCGTAATTCAGCGTCCAGCCTACGTTCAAGGTTGGGTACAAGCCATAGCCCCCGGGGTTTTCAGCGGGTATGAACAGTAGCGAAAGGATAAACGTCGGCCAGTTCACGGCCCCGTGAGGCATGGAATGGCCGGCAAGGTACAACAGCAGCCCCATCGCCACGGTGTAGAACCAGTAAGCCGGAATAATCCTAATGGCGCGGTTGAGCAGGAACTCCCGCGCCTGCATCGGCTTGTCGTAGGTGGAGAGGTAGATCACTAGCCCGCTGATCACGAAGAAGATATCCACCCCAACCGACCCTTTTGCAGCGAACAGGTGCCCGACCGGGCCCGCGGCTTGAAAATTGAAGAAGATCTGCATGAAGTGGTGACATACCACCATCCATGCGGCGATCGCGCGTAGTGCCTGTATCGAAATCAACATCAGGGTTACCTTTGCCTACTAATCACTCCCGCGCTTTGAGGCGCGACTTCATAGTTGGGACTGACACAAGGCTGAAAAGGTCGGAGATTTCATCTTTCGCTCAGACATTCGGCACAGGCGAACATGAGCAGGATTCATGCAAAGGGCAGGCATGATGTAAAGCGTCTCAGGTTTGCTATCATCGCTGCCTTTACCGCCCGCACCAGAGCCCTTCTCCATGACTGACCGCCAAGCTCGCCTGACCGCCCTCAACGACGCGCTGAAATCCCGCATTCTGATTCTCGATGGCGGCATGGGGACGATGATCCAGAGCTACAGGCTCGAGGAAAGCGATTATCGCGGGGAGCGTTTCGCGGACTGGCCCAGCGACGTGAAGGGCAATAACGACCTGCTGTTGCTGTCGCGGCCGGACGTTATCGCCGAGATCGAGGCGGCCTACCTCGATGCCGGCGCGGACATCCTGGAAACCAACACCTTCAACGCCACGCGGGTATCCCAGGCCGATTACGGCATGGAAACCCTGGTATACGAACTGAACGTGGAAGGCGCCCGTGTCGCACGGCGGGTGGCGGACGCCAAAACCTTGCAAACGCCGGACAAACCCCGCTTCGTTGCCGGCGTGCTGGGCCCCACCAGTCGTACCTGCTCGCTTTCCCCGGATGTGAACAACCCCGGCTACCGCAACGTAACCTTTGACGAACTGGTGGAGAACTACACCGAGGCCACGCGCGGGCTGATCGAAGGCGGCGCGGACCTGATCCTGATCGAAACCATCTTCGATACGCTGAACGCCAAGGCGGCGATCTTTGCGGTCCAGGTTGTGTTCGACGAGCTTGGCTTCGAGTTGCCGATCATGCTGTCGGGTACCATCACCGACGCTTCCGGCCGCACGCTCTCGGGGCAAACCACCGAGGCGTTCTGGAACTCCGTGCGCCATGCCAACCCCATCTCCGTGGGCCTGAACTGCGCACTGGGCGCTCGCGAGCTGCGCCCGTATCTGGAAGAACTGTCCAACAAGGCCGATACGCACGTATCCGCGCACCCCAACGCCGGCCTGCCCAATGCCTTCGGTGAATACGACGAAACCCCGGAGCAAATGGCCGAAACGGTCGAGGAATTTGCCCGCAGCGGCTTCCTCAATATTGTCGGCGGCTGCTGCGGCACTACCCCTGCCCATATCGCCGCCATTGCCAAGGCCGTGGCCGCGCACCCACCGCGGGCCATTCCGGACATTCCACGGGCATGCCGGCTCTCGGGCCTGGAGCCGTTCACCATTGATCGGCAGTCACTGTTCGTGAACGTTGGCGAGCGTACCAACATCACCGGCTCGGCGCGTTTCGCCCGTCTGATCCGCGAGGAGAACTACACCGAAGCGCTGGAAGTGGCCCTGCAGCAAGTGGAAGCCGGGGCTCAGGTGATCGACATCAACATGGACGAGGGCATGCTGGACTCTCAGAAGGCCATGGTGACGTTCCTCAACCTGATCGCGGGCGAGCCGGACATCTCCCGGGTGCCGATCATGATCGATTCCTCCAAATGGGACGTGATTGAGGCAGGCCTCAAGTGCATCCAGGGCAAGGGGATTGTCAATTCCATCAGCATGAAGGAAGGCGTGGAGGCCTTCATCCACCATGCCCGCCTGTGCAAGCGCTACGGCGCGGCAGTGGTGGTGATGGCGTTCGACGAACACGGCCAGGCAGATACCGAGAAGCGCAAGGTGGAAATCTGCGCGCGGTCCTACGACATCTTGGTGAACCAGGTGGGCTTCCCGCCCGAAGACATCATCTTTGACCCGAACATCTTTGCGGTCGCCACTGGCATCGAAGAACACAACAACTATGCCGTGGACTTCATCAACGCCTGCGGCTGGATACGCGACAACCTGCCCTACGCGCTCACCTCCGGTGGCGTGTCCAACGTGTCCTTCTCGTTCCGTGGCAACAACCCGGTGCGCGAAGCGATCCACTCGGTATTCTTGCTGCACGCGATCCGCAATGGCCTGACCATGGGTATCGTCAACGCAGGCCAGCTGGAAATCTACGACGAAATCCCCGCCGCGCTGCGTGACCGGGTTGAAGACGTGGTGCTCAATCGCAGCACCGAAGCCACTGAAGCCTTGCTGGCCATCGCCGATCAGTACCGTGGCGACGGCAGCACCAAGGAAGCGGAAACCGAAGAGTGGCGTGGCTGGGACGTGAACAAGCGGCTTGAACACGCCTTGGTCAAAGGCATCACCACCTACATCGTCGAGGACACCGAGCTCTCTCGTCAGGGCTTCGCCCGCCCTATCGAGGTAATCGAAGGCCCTTTGATGAACGGCATGAACGTGGTGGGTGACCTGTTCGGCGCGGGCAAGATGTTCCTTCCGCAGGTAGTCAAGTCCGCCCGGGTCATGAAACAGGCGGTGGCCCACCTGATTCCGTTCATCGAAGCCGAGAAAGGCGACAAGCCAGAAGCCAAGGGGAAAATCCTCATGGCCACGGTCAAGGGCGACGTCCACGACATTGGCAAGAACATCGTTGGCGTGGTGCTGGGCTGCAATGGCTACGACATCGTCGACCTGGGCGTGATGGTGCCGGCGGAGAAAATCCTGCAGGTGGCTCGCGAGGAGAAATGCGACATCATCGGGCTGTCGGGCCTGATCACCCCGTCCCTGGACGAGATGGTCCACGTTGCCCGCGAAATGCAGCGCCAGGATTTCCACCTGCCCCTGATGATCGGCGGCGCTACCACCTCCAAAGCGCACACGGCGGTGAAGATCGAACCGCGTTACAGCAATGATGCCGTGGTGTACGTCACCGACGCCTCGCGGGCGGTGGGCGTGGCTACCCAGCTGCTGTCCAAGGAGCTAAAGCCTGGCTTCGTGGAGCGTACACGCAAGGATTATGTCGAAGTGCGCGAGCGCACTGCGGCCCGTGGCAACCGCACCGAACGCCTGAGTTATGCCCACGCCGTGGCCGCCAAGCCGAAATGGGACTACCAGCCTGTGCAGCCGACCTTTACCGGCGCGCGGGTGCTGGACGACATCGACCTGAACGTGCTGGCCGAATTCATCGACTGGACGCCGTTCTTCATTTCATGGGACCTGGCGGGCAAGTACCCGCGCATCCTCACTGACGAGGTAGTGGGTGAAGCTGCCACGGCGTTGTTTGCCGATGCCCAGGCTATGCTGCGCAAGCTTATCGACGAGAAGCTGATCAAGGCCCGCGCCGTGTTCGGCTTCTGGCCCGCTAACCAGGTGGCTGATGACGATATCGAGGTGTACGGCGATGACGGCCAGCCGCTCGCCATGCTCCATCACCTTCGCCAGCAGACCATCAAGCCCGACGGTAAGCCGAACTTCAGCCTGGCGGATTTTGTGGCGCCGAAAGCCAGCGGCATTACTGACTACATGGGCGGGTTCATCACCACGGCCGGCATCGGCGCCGAAGAGGTGGCCAAGGCCTATCAGGACGATGGCGACGACTACAACTCGATCATGGTCAAGGCCCTGGCTGACCGCCTCGCCGAGGCCTGCGCCGAATGGCTGCACCAGCAGGTGCGCAAGGAGTATTGGGGCTATGCCCAGGACGAAGCGCTGGACAACGATGCGCTGATTCGCGAGCAATACCGCGGCATCCGCCCTGCCCCTGGCTACCCGGCCTGCCCGGACCATACCGAGAAAGGCACGCTGTTCGAATTGCTCGATCCACAGGGTGACAGCGGCGTGACGCTCACCGAGCATTACGCCATGTTCCCTACTGCGGCCGTGAGCGGCTGGTATTTCGCGCATCCGCAGGCGCAATATTTTGCCGTGGGCAAAGTGGACCGTGACCAGGTAGAGAGCTACTCCCGGCGCAAGAACCAGGCGCAGGCGGTCAGCGAGCGCTGGCTGTCGCCCAACCTGGGGTATGAGCCAAGCTGAGGCCCGGGTTCGAGGGTAGTAGCCCTCTAACCCTGTGGGAAGCGGGCGGAGCTCGCGAATCGGGTATCAGTGCGCGATCGCCCAGAAGGCGATCGCCGCTACCACCAAGATCACCATGAAGGCGGTGGCCCAGGTATCGATGTTCCGGGGGGTCTTCTTGTGCTTCACGGAAAGATGGCGCATGAAAGCTACCTTTATTGTTATGGAGGTACGTTCGTCCCAGTGGATTGGACGTCACCCACAGTCAAGCGCACCATGGCCATGAATGCCAATTCATCCCGTCGGAACCTTCCCGCGTTCTATATCGGTATTAGCTATTTCCTTATAAAAAAACTTCGCTTTAGTGGATAAGGCAAAACGGGTATCTTCCGTCGGCTCTGAAAAGAGTGCGCAACCGTGAGCGCAGACCAGCCTGAAGACAGGACACCTATGTACGTTTACGACGAGTACGACCAACGGATCATCGAGGACCGCGTAAAGCAGTTCCGTGACCAGACCCGCCGCTACCTCGCCGGCGAACTCAGCGAAGAAGAATTCCGCCCGCTGCGCCTGCAGAATGGCCTGTATATCCAGCGCTTTGCCCCCATGCTGCGTGTGGCGGTGCCCTACGGCCAGCTCACCTCGCGCCAGGCGCGCATGCTGGCCAGGATCGCTCGCGACTACGACAAGGGCTACGCCCACATCAGTACTCGCCAGAACGTGCAGTTCAACTGGCCGGCGCTCGAAGACGTGCCCGAGATTCTCGCCGAGCTGGCCACTGTGCAGATGCACGCTATCCAGACCAGCGGCAACTGCCTGCGCAACGTGACCACCGACCAGTTCGCCGGTGTGGCTGCCGATGAGGTGGTGGACCCACGCCCCTGGTGCGAGATCGTGCGCCAGTGGACCACTTTCCACCCCGAGTTTGCGTACCTGCCACGCAAGTTCAAGATTGCCGTCAACGGCGCCAACAGCGACCGCGCGGCGATCGAAGTGCATGACATCGGCCTGGAGCCCGTGCGCAACGCTGCCGGCGAGCTGGGCTTCCGTGTACTGGTGGGCGGCGGCCTGGGCCGCACGCCGATCGTGGGCGCGTTCATCAATGAGTTCCTGCCCTGGCAGGACCTGATCAGCTACCTGGACGCCATCCTGCGGGTGTACAACCGCTACGGCCGCCGGGACAACAAGTACAAGGCCCGGATCAAGATCCTGGTCAAGGCGCTTACCCCGCAAGTGTTCGCGCAGAAAGTAGACGCCGAAATGGCGCACCTGCGCGGTGGCGAAACCACGCTGACCGAGGCGGAAGTTGCCCGTGTCGCCGGCCACTTCGTGGACCCGGCCTACAAAACCCTGGAAGACATCCCGCAAGTGCTGTCCCAGCTCGAGGCCGAGCACCCGGGCTTCGCCCGCTGGCGCCAGCGTAACGTGTTCGCCCACAAGCGCCCCGGTTATGTAGCGGTCACGCTGTCGCTCAAGCCGACCGGCGTGGCCCCTGGCGACCTCACCGACAAGCAGCTCGATGCCATTGCCGACATGGCCGACCGCTACAGCTTTGGCCAGTTGCGTACGTCCCATGAGCAAAACGTGATCCTGGCCGACGTGGAGCAGTCCCAGCTGCATGCATTGTGGCTTGAAGCGCGTGAATCCGGCTTCGCCACGCCGAACATCGGCCTGCTGACGGACATCATCTGCTGCCCCGGTGGGGACTTCTGTTCGCTCGCCAACGCCAAGTCCATCCCGATCGCCGAGTCCATCCAGCGCCGCTTCGACGACCTGGATTACCTGTTCGATATCGGCGAGATCGACCTTAACATCTCCGGCTGCATGAACGCCTGCGGCCACCACCACGTAGGCCATATCGGCATTCTGGGCGTGGACAAGAAAGGCGAAGAGTTCTATCAGGTGTCCCTGGGTGGCAGTGCCAGCCGCGACGCAAGCATCGGCAAGATCCTGGGCCCCTCCTTCGCCCAGGACGACATGGCCGACGTGATCGACAAACTGATCGATGTCTACGTGGAAAAGCGCACCGAAGACGAGCGCTTCATCGATACCTACCAGCGTATCGGCATCGAACCCTTCAAGGAGCGCGTCTATGCAGCGAATCATTAAGAACAACCAGGTCGTCGACGAAACCTGGCACCTGCTGCCCAAGGACGTGACCCTGGACGAGCTGAGCAACTGCGACGACTACATTGTGCCGTTGAACCTGTGGCGCGAGCATGCTCATGCGCTCAAGGCACGTGATGGTGGCCTGGGTGTGTGGCTGGACGCGGACGAGGAAGCGGAAGAAATCGGCGAAGACGTGGGCCAGTTCCAGGTGATCGCCTTGAATTTCCCGGCGTTCACCGATGGCCGCAGCTATTCCAACGCCCGCCTGTTGCGCGACCGCTACGGGTTCAAGGGGGAACTGCGGGCCATTGGCGACGTACTGCGTGATCAGCTGTTCTACATGCACCGCTGTGGCTTCGATGCCTTCGCCGTTCGCCCGGACAAAGACCCGTACGAGGCGCTGGAAAGCCTGAAGGACTTCTCTGTGACCTACCAGGCTGCCAGCGACGAGCCCCGCCCGCTGTTCCGTCGCCGTCACGGCTAGAAACACACTGGCGGGGCCCTGTTTAGCCTGGGTGCCAAGTGGCGCGGGCTAGCCCAGGTTCATCAGTTGCCGGGTCAAGCGCAGCGCGAGCGCATCCAGCTCCCGCTCGCGCTGTTGGCTGACCCAATCGTAGGCCTGCCGCAGTTGCTGCTCACTCAAGGTTGGCAACGGTTGGCCGGGTTCCCAGGCCAATTCGGGCAACGCGATGCGTAGCCCGTCCAGGGCAGCAGGAACAATCGCGGGTACCTCCGGGTGTTCACCGGATACCGAGAACAGATAATCCGCCGCTGCCTGCCAGCGTTCACGCACCGGCTCGAATGCGGCGGCCCGGCCGTTCTCAAGGTAAGTGCGAAAGCCGGGGCGCTCTGCAACCCACGCTGCGAATGCCTCTTCGGTGTCCTCCTGCAGCACTTGTACCCCTACCCGTTGCGCTGTAGCACCGCTGACCCGGGTGGTATAACGCATGCCCCGAGCAGGAGGCAGGCCAAGCACCCCCTCCAGCTTGTTCAGCAGATAAAAGCGCACTTCCACTTCGTCCAGCCCCTCGTCGAGCTGCTCGTCGTGGATATCGTCGAGTGGATCAAGCGGTGGCGCGGTCGCCGGCTCGGCGAGCCCCCCGGCGCGTGCTACCCGGGCGCGGGTTATGCGCCGCGCAAGGTTGTCCACCAATGCACGGCGCCACAGGCCGCGCTGATAAGCGAGCAGGTCACGCAGCGGAGCATCGCCGCTGCCTCGGGCAGTGCTGATTCTGCGCCACGCCTCTACTTCAAACTCCATTTCATCCAGAGTGAGCGCCACGCCGTCACCGCAAGTACCTTGGGTATCCTGAGTCATGGAGAACAGCCTGTCCCGTAATGCCGCCAACCCGGGCCTGGCGTCTTGCCCGGGAATCAGCCAGGTTTGCACCAGGTCCCATGCCCGCCGCCGGGTAACGGCCGGTTCGCTGAAATAATTGGCGGTATTTACCACGTGGCTCAGTAGCTGGTAAAACTCCGCGGCTTGAGGCTCTGCCCGCTCGGATCTGATAAGCGCGGCCAGCTCCACCGGGCAGTCGGTCAGCCATTGCTCGGGATCATGTTCCGCCACCATGTCGTCCACATCCGCTTCTTCGAAGTACTGAATGCTGGCCCGGCGCAATACAGCACGGCTTTCCTCCGAGAGCGGGTTGCCGTCAAAATTAAGAGACATACCGTAGTACGGGGACTCGACGTCTTCGGGAGTGTCTCGAGCCAGCTGCACGAAATGCGTATCCGCCAGCTCCGGCAGCTGCGCGATTGCATTGCCCGACAGGTCGATTTCAATGAGGTGGACCGGATCCAGGTTCATCAGGTCGATCAGGCCAGGTGGCAGTTCGTTGATGCGCGTATTGCTCAGCTCCAGCCAGCTCAGATTGTGAAGGTTGCCAATCACCGGGGCTCGCTGCAGGGGGTTGCTGGCCAGGCTTAGCTCTTCCAGCTGGGTCAATTGGTTGAAGCCATCAACGGTTTCGTCGCCCAGTGTAATGCTGTTGTCCTCAAGCCCCAGCGACGTCAGCCGCGGGAACCGGCGCAGCAGCTCCAAATCCGCTCGGGTGAGATTGAAACCACTACCGGCCACGCCCAGATAGTTAAGCGTCGTGGACAACGGCATGACGGCGTCGACGACCGTTGCTAGGCTGCGGCGCCCGGTATAGTCGAGCCTCAGGCGGGCCAGTCGGCTCAGCTGGTTCAAACCGGAGGGAAGCTCGGACAAGGGGTTAAAGCTCAAGTCCAACAGGGAGATGTTCGGGAAGCCGGCCAGGAACCCGTCGTTGACCTGACTGATCCGCATGTCCACTAGCACCAGCCGCTGAACATGGGGCAGTCGCACATTCAATGCAGGTAGCTCGCTTACCCGGAGCCCGCGCAGGTCAAGGCCGTAGCCCAACCCACCTATCGCGTATGTCGATTCGCGCCGCTGCCATACACTGATGATCTCCCCAGCCACGGCCTGGCGGTTTTCCCGTTCCTGGCCGGCGTTTTCCCCAACCACGTCCCTGGCACGAGCTACCCACGTCTGTAGGTCCAGGCGCAACCGGGCGAGATCAGCATTGAGGCTTTCAAGTGCTACGGTCGCAGCCTCACCGTGACCGAGGCTGGCACGCAATTCCGTCATCTCTGCCTGGCTCACCTCGGGATAGAGGGCGCGTAATGCAATCACGAAGGGATGCAGCCCACCCCGTGGGGTTTCCAGCAACCGCCCACGGCCGCTGAGTTCATACCCTACGGCGCCGTTCGCCTGCCGGGTGGGCGCGCGGAAAAACCGACGATTGTCGGCGCGCAGGCCCAAGAGTGAACGCACGGCGGCCCGATCCGCCAGCGCCTTTTCTGCCAGCGCCCGGCGAAGCCCATTGGCATCGGTCACCGCCTCTGTAAACGCCGGGCGCAAATTATCTGGGACCGTGGCGCACAGTGCCTCTTCAAGTGATGTCTGTGGGCTCAGTTCGAGCCCCTGATCATCGAACGCTTGATAGCGTTGGCCGTTACGGGCAATGACCCAACGGGTGGTTTCCCCCTCGCCAGCCTGTTGCACCAGCCCGCCGTGAAATCCACCTTCGCGCAGCTCCAGCCGCATGGGTTGCGCCCATTCGCCCAGGCGAGGCCAAAGGCCCATCACCAGGCGCTCCCGGTCCACGCTGAACTGGCCACTGGCGAGCGCGTCACACGCCCGGGTCACGCGCCATTGCCGGAGGGACTCTGCCGCCAACTCGCCCATGGCAGCCGGTACGCGGCCCGCAGCCAGTGCCTGGCGCTCTTGCCCCGTGCGGCCGCGGAGCAGCGACTCTACCGCTTCGGCGGTGAGCCCAGGAAACTGGCCGAGTAATGTTCGGCGTTCGGCATCCGTCGGCGCCGGGTCGGTAGTCAAGCGATCCACCAATGCGCCCCGCTCGGCATTGAGCACAGCGGCCCAGTGCTGCCCAAACGCCTCGTGCACTGGATCGGGCGGCACCAGCGAGGTTTCTATGCCGAGGATCGCCTCGACGCTGTCAGTCCCCAACTGGCCCATCAAGTCGGACGCCCAGGCACCACTTTCCAGGGCCTGCGCCGTCAAGCGAACCGGCTGCATACTGTCAGCAGGCCCAAACAGGTAGGTGGCCTCGCCCGATTGGTACTCCAGCCCCCGCTCGGCTGGCCAGCCGGGCAGTGACCGCAATGCTGCAACCAATGGCGCTGGTACGTGAGCCATGCGCCGGGTAGTGCGTAGCGCTGCCACTGTTGAATCCAGCGTTTGCTCGGCCAAGCGCTGGCGGAGCAAGCGCGCGAGTGCCGCTGGGGCTCCGCTGCCGTTCAAGTGTGCCCGTCGCAACTGCCCATCGCTGATGCCCGCCAGGCGCTGTGCCTCAATGAGCGTTCTGGGTGGGAGGTCCTCGTAGCCGGGGTTGAAACGGCAGATAAGGTCCGCGCCTTCCCATTGCGCCGGGTTCTCGTGCGGCGCCCGCCACGCCCCGGCCCCATCGCCCACGAGCGCTGGCGCGTAGCCTCGGCTTTCGGCCGCGCGAAGCGGCGCATGGGCTTCGCCGGAGGTTGCGTAAACTTCGTGCAGGCGGCCATCCATCCGTACCCACGCCCGGCCCTCATGCCGATAAATACCTGCCGCATCGGGTTGAACACTGGGTGGGGGAAGGTCCTGCGCGCGGAAGTCGTCCATGTCCGGGCGCCACAAGCGAACCTGACTGTCAGCTCCCGTGACCGGCACAAGATCACGGTCGAACGTGGTGGCCTCCGGGGTCGGCGTGGGCCGCTTGCCCAACCCCAGGAACGTGGCGTTTTCAACCGCGCCAAACAGGTGGTCTATGGCGGCATGGGAATCGCCTGCCTGCCAGGCCTTCACCCCTTCGTACACGCTGTAGACACTTTGCGCCAAGACGATGCCGTCCACTACCAGGTTGATCCCTGGCAGCGCCGAGCCAACCATCAGCGTCAGGCTTATGCCCAGTTGCTCGCCGATCGCTACCCAATGGGCATAGCGTTCCATAGTGTCACGATGGTCCAACTCGCCGGTCGGTACAGCCATCGCTGCCGCCTCTGCCAGGGTTTGCTGTGCCCAGATCCGATAACCTTCCTTGAAGGGGTCCCCTGCCAGTGGCACCGGCGTCCAGGAGAGATGCGGGGGTAGCCAACCGGCCGGCGCCAAGGCTGCTTCAACTGCGGCGATAAACTCAAGCCGGCGCGGGAGCGGGACGAACCCCGCGAAAAACTTCAGGTAGTCCTTGTTCCTCAGCCGTGCTCCCAGCGCCGTGACAAAAGCCTGTGCATGAGGGTACTGGCGGACCGGGCCATCGGGGTCACCCGGAATGTAAGCCACCACAGGCTGCGCTGTGGCGGACTCTGCCTGCGCGGTAAATACCCATACACCTGACAGCGAGAAGTCGAACAGCCCCAGGCGATGAGCGCGCGCCGGGATTGCCGCCGCAGCTGGCGCAAGCCCCCAATGGGCAAGCAGTGAATGCCCTACGCTGCCTAGCTCTTTTTTCAGAGAAGCGACGCAGGCGTCGGCTTCAAACGCTGTGCGCTGGCTGTCCACCACCCGCCACGGCAAGGGCGGTGGCAGGCCTGCGTCTTCGTCACGCTCGGGCAGCGAGACAGGAATGTGATCGGCTAGCGCCTGTTGAAACCGCCCGCCCAGATCCAGCGCCCGGCAGCGCCTGGCAAACGCAGCCGGGGTGAGCGGGAGTGGGTGCGCGGTGTCGGGCTGCCCGTCGGCAGTGAGCCCGGCGAACAATCCGGAGCCCTGGCCATAGGCCCCGGCGTCCGTATCCTGGACGTGGAAATTGAGCAACGCCGCTTCAAGCAAGGTGCGGTGTACAGGCGGCCGGCTGCCAGCGGGGTCTACCCAGTACAGCACGGCCCGGGTGGGATCGATGGGTACGCCTGGCACTGAGGCGAGTTCAGCACGAAGGCGTTCAAGCGCAAAGGGGTGAAGTATCGGCAAGGCCGCACTGGCTTGCTTGAGTTGTTGGCGGGCGGTTTCGGCTGCGTGCGCGAGGGCGTGAAGGCCCTGGCGCTCGTCGGTGGTGGCGTGGTGCAGCCACGGCGGTAGCCGAGCGGCCACGAAGGCCTCATGCGCAAGCGGTGCGGGTGCAGAAGCAGTACGGGCGGGGTCAGTCATCGGAGCCTCCTTTCTGGGAGGCCCGATATTAGGAAGCGCCCATCACGGCATGGGGTACATATGGCTTACCAGAACCGCGCCCCGCCCAGCTTGCTCCACAAACGTACAACTGCCTGCTCGACCGACCCGCTGGCTGCCAGCCCCACCCGCTCTGTCAGGCTTTTGCGCTCGGCGTAGTGCAGATGGAACAGCTCGGCGGTGCGCGCCTTTTCGGCCAGGTATTCGTCGCTGGTCTTGATCTCGTCAACCAGCTTGCGCTCCAGCGCTGCAACGCCTAGCCACACTTCACCCGTGGCAACCTCGTCGATGGACAGTTGCGGGCGGTAATGCACTACGAAGTTCTTGAACAGCCGGTGGGTGATGTCCAGGTCCTGCTGGAACTTCTCCCGCCCCTTCTCTGTATTCTCGCCGAATACGGTCAAGGTGCGCTTGTACTCACCGGCGGTGTGCATCTCCACGTCGATGTCGTGCTTGCGTAGCAGGCGATGAAGGTTGGGCAACTGGGCGACCACACCGATCGACCCCAGCACGGCGAAGGGGGCACTGACGATTTTCTCGCCGATGCAGGCCATCATGTAGCCGCCACTTGCCGCGACCTTGTCCACACAGACGGTGAGCGGCACGCCAGCCTGGCGGATCCTTGCAAGCTGGGAACTGGCCAGCCCGTAGCTGTGCACCATCCCCCCACCGCTTTCCAGGCGCAGCACCACTTCGTCCTTGGGTGTGGCAAGTGTCAGCAGCGCGGTGATTTCGTGGCGCAGGCTTTCAGTGGCCGACGCCTTTATATCGCCATCGAAATCGAGCACGAACACGCGCCCCCGGGTGTCCGCGACCTTGGCTTTGGCCTTGGCTTTGCGTTCGGCCTTTTCGTTCTTGGCCTGTTGCTTGCGCAGGCGTTTGAGGCCGTCCTTGTCAACCAGCGCGGCCTCGAGGCGCTCACGCAAACCTTTGTAAAGGTCATTCAGCCGGGTGACCTGCAACTGGCCGCCGCCCTTGCGACGCCCTTTTCCTCGCAAGGAGGCAATGCCGGCGAGCACCACCAGAATGGCGATGACCAGCGTGACGGTACGGGCAAGAAAGCCCAGGTATTCGGAGAGAAACTCCACGGTGACTCCTGCAGCGGGTTGAAAACGTTCATCAGCATACCGGCGAGCGTGGCGGGACGATAGCGGGCACGCCATCAAGGCCCGCAGCCGCAACGAACCGGCGGGACGAAAGCTGTGAAACAAGCTTTTGAAACGACCGTATGAATTTCGTTGACAGCCTTATCCTTCGCTTCTACCCTGCCTCACAATTGCATTGCACAACGGCGGCGGCAGCGGTGGGCACAGCACATGGGTAACCTGTACCTGATACGGCATGGCCAGGCTTCGTTCGGCGCTAGTGACTACGACGTGCTCTCCCCAATCGGCCAGCAACAGGCCGAATTATTGGGGAAGTTTCTGGCCGCTACCGGGTTGCGCCTGCATCACTGCTTTGCCGGCAGCCTGCGCCGCCAACAGGATACCGCCCGCCATGCGCTCGCCCAGCTTCCGGATCCCCCTGCCCTCCACACGCTCGGTGGTTTCAACGAATTCGATGCCCAGGGGGTAATCAAGGCGCTATTACCCGGCCTGCTTGCGAGCGAGCCTGACGCGCTGGATATCCTGCGCAACGCAGCTGAACATCCCGCAGCGTTTCAGCGGCTGTTCGAGCAGATCGTGGCATTGTGGCTAGAAGGCGCCGAAGGCACCGCGGCGACGGAGAACTGGGCCGGCTTCCTGGCGCGCACCGCTGCTGCGCTGGAGGCCGCACTGGAGCGGGCCGGCCCGGGGGAAAACATTGCAGTGTTCACCTCGGGCGGCGTGATCACCGCCCTGCTGCACCGCTATACCGGGCTTGCCGCCAGCGAAGCCTTCCGCCTCAACTGGCAGATCTACAACAGTTCGATCAGCCACCTGCGCTTCCACGGCACGGACATCACCCTGGCGTCCTTCAACGGCCATGCGCACCTGCAGCTGGCGAACACCCCCGAACTCATTACCTGGCGCTAGCGCCGACACCCACCTGACTGAACAGGACCTCTCCATGAGCGACGTAAACAAAGCCATCCAAACCATGCAATCGAAGTTCAACCCGGCAGCCGCCGCAGGCCTGGACCTGGTGTTCGGTTTCCGCATCGACGACACCAAGCACTTCAACCTGGTCGTCAAGGACAGCACCTGCAACATCCAGGAAGGTGAAAACCCGGACGCCAACGTTACCCTGGTGATGGACAGCGAGACGCTGGAAGGTATCGTGAGCGGTGAAACCGACGGCATGCAGGCCTTCATGCAAGGCAAACTGCGCGCTGAAGGTGACATGATGCTGGCCATGAAGCTGAGCGAACTCTTCCCGGTCTGATCGCCACAGGGGTGCCCGCGACTATCGTCGCGGGCGCCTTTCACGTTTAGCCGAGCAATGCCAGAGTAAGCCGCAAGCGCAATGCATCCAGCGCGTGGGTGCAGTGCTGATTCAGCTCGTTACTGAGCACATACGCCTGCTGTTCACTCAGCGCCGGCTGCCCCGGCCTGCCATCGGGAAGCCGCCATTCCACGGTTGGCTCGACAGCTTCCAATGCAGCAAGGGCCGTCGACGACAGAGGCTGGGTTACCGCCTCCCCGGCGGCCAGGGCCAGCACATGCGCGAGAGCCTCGTCGTAAGGTTCCCGGGCGTGTTCGAAGTCCGCCGCGTAATGCCGTTCAAGCGCTGATCGCCAGGTCTGCTGGTGGTTGGTCAGCCATTGGGCGAAGGCGTCCCTGCTATCCAGGGTGCGTACCTGCCGCATGATCGCGCCCATGGTGTTTTCACTCACCAGCGCTTCATACAGCCGCTCGCTCACCGGTGGCAAGTCGAGCTCGAGGCGCAGCCTTTGGCGTAATACCAGGCGCAGTTCCACTTCATCCACGCCCAAGTCCAATTGCTCCAGAGGCAAGTCGTCGGCCAGATCCGCTGCCGGGTCCGCCGCTTCCCGGCCGTCTCGCCTTGCCTCCCGAGCGCGTACCAGGCGTTGCGCCTGGGCATCTAGCAGCGCCTGGCGAAACTGTTGCCGGGCGACCACTGCCGCGCTTCGTAACGCTGTATCTGCGCCGCCCTCGGATGAGCCGGCCAGGGCCTCCCACACCCGCACCTCACCCTCGAACTGGTCCAGCGTCAGCACCACGCCGTCGCCGCAGGTCGCCCGTGCCTCAGTGGCCATGTCATACAAACGATCGCGAAGCTCGGTAATTCCCGGCTGTGCGGGAATCACCGAAGGCACGAATCGCTCGGCCAGCGCCCAGGCGCGCCCGGCCACCTCCTGCCGCTGCGCGGGTGTGCCAGCGCGAACGTAAGGCGCGGTGCGCACCACTTCACTCAATACCTGATAGAAGCTTTCGGCACCCGGCTCTTCCCGGGCCTGCAGGATGCGTTGCTGCAACGGCGCGGGGCAGCCCTCCAGCCACAGATCCGGTTGGTCGGCGCCATCGGCCACCGGCTCGAATTCCAGGCCAGCGTGATCAAGTTGAGCGACGGCGGCCTCATTCAGCGGATTGGCGTCCAGGTTGAAGTAGAGCAAGGTAGCCCGGTTATCGCCCCGGCGTGCCCGGCGGAAGAACTCGGTAGCGGAGAGGTCGGGCAGTTGAGTGATCCGGTTCCCTGCCAGGTTGATATAGCTCAGCCGCAGCGCTGGCGCGGTCATCAATTGTTCAAGGCCAGCCGGCACGGCCTGCAAGCCCGCGTCGGTGACGGACAGCCACTGCAACCTTGACAAACCTTGCACGCTGGGCGGCAAACCCAGCGGGTTGCGGTCCAGCGACAAGCTGACCAGGTTCGTCAGTGAGGTAAACGCACCCTGGCGCTGCTGTGTCAGCTCAAGCGCATTGTCGTCCAGCTCGAGCTCCCTCAGCCAGGTGAACCTGGGAATACGTTCAAGCAACGCTGCGCTCGGGATGCCCGGATTGGCCGAAAGGTCCAGCGACTGCAGCGTCGCTTCGCAAGGCGCCAGCCAATCGAGTATCCCGTCGGCAATATGGCTGTCCATATCCCGAAGGTGGATTTCGCGCAGCTGGTTCAGCCAGGCGGGGCCTTGCGGCAACTGCCGCAGGGGGTTGCCCGCCAGCGACAGTATCCGAGCGTTTGGAAACAGCGCCAGAAACCCCGCCGCTATGCTTTGAAGGTTCATGTCTGTGAGGTCCAGCTCCAGCACGTGGGGGAAAGTGATGGTGAGCGCCGGCAGGCTGGTGCCCACATGGAGATGCCTCAAGCTCAGGCTATAACGCGTCTGGCCATCACTGTACCGGGCTTGTGTGGCCACGTGTCGGTGCTGCCAGCCATGGATCAGTGCACCTGCCGCTACCTCTCGGGCTGTTTGCGTGATGGATGACGCTTGGCCAGGCCCTTCGCTGGTCGAGAGCCAACGGCCGAGCTGGAGACGCAGCTCATTCACCTCCGTATGACGGCGGGCGAGTTCCTCCAATGCCGCCGTGCCTTCGCCCAACTCCCGACGCAGGGCTTGAAGGGTTCCAAAATCGGTATCCGGATAGAGCTGGCGCAGCAGTTGGGCAATTACATCCGGGTTCGAGGCCCAGGCGCCGCGCCCGCTCAGCGGATAACCCAACCGACCATCTGCCAGCCGCGAAGGTGCTCGGAACACCGGCCGCGTATCAGGCGCCATACCGAGCAAGGCGCGGACCACAGGGCGGTGTGCCAAGGCAAGGTCCACCATGCGACCGCGCAGCGCGGCGGCATTCCATTGTGCGGCCGCCAGCCCCGGGTTTGAGCGCATCAAGGCCTTGCTCACAACCGCCTCCACGCTATCAGCGCTACTCGAAGGCTGCCCAGCTTCGATATAGGCGCCGTTGGCCGCGCGTTCAATTCGTAAGGCAGCGCCGGTTACAGGCCCCGCCCGGTGCAACAGCAACCCGCCGGGGCCCTGGGAATACAGTTCGATGGCAACGCCCTGGGGCCAGCTCTCAAGCCGCGGAAGCAGCCCTGTCAGCAGCGCTTCGTGGTCCGCGCCGGGCCTGCCATACGCCAGCGCCTCGCACGCCAGGCTCAGGCGCAGGTCGCGCTGGGCCCCGGCAGCCAGCTCTGCCACGGCCAGTGGCACCCTGCCTTGGTCCAACTGCGCGAGCTGCCGTCCCCCGCAGGTGCGAAGCAGTTCATCCAGCACTTGCGGGGGTAATCTTGGGAATTGCCGGGCAACAGGTGCTGCTGCCATTGGCATGGGCGCCGTTCTTCCCCAGCTATCGACGATGTCCGCCCGCTGTGCCTCCAATACCGCCACCCAGCGCTCGGCAAGCCCCTGGCGTGCCGCTTCCAATGTGCTCCAATCGCCAATGATAGGAGCGAGGTCAGCGGTAGACAGCGCTCGAACCAGCTCGGACAGCCAATTGCCCTGCGTAAACGAGGTAACGTCCAGCTGCACCGAGCGCAGCGCGGCGGGATGCAGCGCAGTCGTCTGGCCGTCTGGCCATGCCAGCTCCACGCCCATATCCTCCGGCCATCCCGGGAGGCGGGAAAGCGTACGCACTATAGCCGGGTGAGCCGCGGGTAAGCTGTACTGCCCACGCAAGCCCGCGATGGCTTGGTCTACCCCGCGCATCCCAGCGCGGCGCTGAAGGAGGAACCGCAACAGGCCGGGCATGGGTTCGTCACGCAATGCCGTACGTTGGAGGTCGGCCACTTGAACGTCCGCCAGACGCAGGGCGAGCGAGACGTCACTTTCATCCAATCCCTGCGCCTCCGCTCCGCCACGCCGTACCAGGGTGTCCGCATTCCAGGCACCCGGTTGTTCGTATTCACCCCGCCAGCCGCCGTGGCCATTGCTGAGCAGGCGAGGAACCACGCCTCGATACCCTTCCGGGGCGAGCACCGCTGCCTGCCACCGGGTAGCATCCGCCGCTACCGGCACGTACCGCCCTCCCATTCGCACCCAGGCCTGATGGCCAACCCGGACGACGCCTTCGCTCGATAACGGCCCCGCCCCCTCGGGTGCCGCCTCGCTGCCCAGCAGGTGCATGTCAGGTACCCAGAAGCGGATCTGGCCATCCTGCCGGGTAATCAGCTGCAGCCGCCCGGCGAACGCCTCGGTCTCGTTGGCGCCGGGCCTGTCAGGCCCTACTGTAAGCGTGCCGGCGTTTTCGGCGGCTCCCAGCAACAACGCCCGGGCGAGACGCTCGTCGCCGCGCCCGAGCGCCCGGG
The DNA here is from genome assembly GCF_058145875.1 of Pseudomonas sp. 3MAES_34.3B. Taxonomy (NCBI): domain Bacteria; kingdom Pseudomonadati; phylum Pseudomonadota; class Gammaproteobacteria; order Pseudomonadales; family Pseudomonadaceae; genus Pseudomonas; species Pseudomonas sp. 3MAES_34.3B. Next base: position 2,827,129 of record NZ_CM176960.1, read on the forward strand.
AGGCATCGAACACGGTGTGCAGCAGTTGCACCATCGAATACACCCCGATCGCCTGGCCAATGCCGGGGATGAATGACAGCACGAGAAGGCCGAGTTGCTCACCCAGCGCTATCCATCGCTGGTGCCTGGCCTGCGCGGCGGCACGGTCGATCCTGGCCGTAGGTACCGCCAGTACAGCGGCGTTGGCCAGGGTTTGCCTGGCCCAGCTGGCGTAGCGCTCGGAAAACAAATTCTCCATAGGTAGATAGGTGAGCTTTACCGCCGGCGTGGGGAAAGGCTGCTGATGTTCAATCACGCGCACAGCCAGCTCAAGGGCTTGCAGGGGGTTCGCTACGGTAGCGTAGAGATTGCTGAAGTCATCCAGCGGTGGCCCTTCCACTGCCCGAATGAATGCCTGTTCATGTTCAAGGCCGACAAAACCTGCCATGAATCGCAGGTAGGCTGGGTGGCCGAGGCGCTCGTGCAGGTGCGCCGCCATGGCATCGACACTGACGAATTCCATGAGGGGGTCGTGTGGGTCGTTGGGGATGTACAGCACACAGGCGCGGCTACTGGGGCGGTCTCGCCCTGTGCCAATGACCAGCACCCGATCCAGTTCGAAACCTGCCAGCTGCAGCCGCCAGGCTCGAGCGGGCACGGGGCTGACCTCTTCGCCGGCCACGCCCCAGTTGGCCAGCATCGCTTCGCCAACCGCGCTCAGGTTGCCCTTTAGCCGGGCGATACAGGCTTCCGCCCTCAGCCCATCACGGTCGGCTTCGGCAAATCGGCGAGGCAAGGACGTACCTGCCGGGTCGGGTGTTACCGGGAGTTGCGCGGGCAGCTGAGCGGCTAGAAGCGCCGCAAAGCCCGCGCCCAGGTCGGCCTCCCGACACGCCCGGGCGAACGCCCAGGGCTCCAGCGCAAGGCGCTTGGCCGGGTCGGGCAGAGCTGCGCCAGCGCTGTCACGGTATAGCCCGGAGGCGGGGCCGAATGCGCCGGGTAGGGTGTCGTCTTCGGCGAAATTACGCAGGGCCGCTTGCAGCAAGGTGCAGGTGAGCGGTGGTTGCTCAGGATTGGGGCTTACCCAGTAGAGTACCGTGGTGGCGGGATCGGCTTGTGGCTCATCCGCATCGGTCAACAGGCGGATCAAGGCATTGCGCGCGTATGCCTCGTACTGCGGCAAGCTGCGCGCCGCTTCCTCCAGCGCGGTTCGTGACGTTTGCGCCTGGGCGCAGAGGGTATGCAAGCGTTGCAGGTCATAGGCGCTTGCCTTGGCGAGCCAGTCGGGGAGGCGGTGGGCAATCACAGCTTGATACAAGGCATGCGGTGTCTGAGGTACTGGCATGGGGCGGCTCCTTGGCAAAGGGAGCGCCAAGGCTAAGGACCGGAACCGGCCAGGCGAGGTACTTATTGAAGGCGTGTGGCGAAGGAGCGGCGCGGGCTGCGCCGCTCGGGAAGGCTGGGCTTAAAAAGCGCGGGCTCGGTGCGCACTATGCCCACCGAACATTGCACCACGGCCGAACGCAGGAGTTTCGAGCTGGGTACGCAGCTCGGCGATCAGGTTGCTGATGTCGCGACTGCTGGCGAAACGGTCCGGCGATACGCCTTCAGCCAGCAGACACACCTTTCCGGTATGCAGCTCCTCGATACGAACGGTAAAGCATTCGTCGGCGGCTTGCTCACAGGTGCAGGCCAGGGGCAGAAACGCCCCCTCAACGATGCCTCGGATTTCCAGCGGGCTGAGGCCTATGGTTTTCATGACGTAACTCCTCGGGGCAGTGGCCGGGACCGCGAAGGCGATGAAGCGAAACGGCGCATCAATTCCCGGGCTTGCCTTCAAGTTATAGACCCGGCGCCATCGCGGGGCAAACCCCGCCGACAGCTGCAGCGCGTGCCTGCCAGCATCACACGCGGGGGGCTTTTCCGATGACCGCAAGGTTCTCTCGAAAAAGCCTTTCAGCACGTCTGTTCCGCACCTGTTCGACGAGGGCCCACTGGTCTAAAAATTCCTCAAGCAGATGAAACACATACAGGAGCGAGGGCTCCGAAAGGTATACCCAACGTCAGGAGAAGGCCGGCATGACCAAGCCAACCAACCAATACCAGATGCAAAATCCCTTGACTCAGTACCCCGGCCCGGAATTCGAGCAGCAGCCGCAGCCCGCGCCTGGCCTGGATGCCCACATGAGCCCCAAGCCCGACCACGGCGAAGCCACTTACAAAGGATCAGGCCGGCTTGAGGGCCGCAAGGCGCTCATTACCGGGGGAGATTCCGGTATCGGCCGGGCCACTGCTATTGCCTACGCACGTGAAGGCGCAAGCATTGTGATCAACTACCTGCCTGAAGAGGAACCCGACGCTCGTGAAGTGGTGCAGCTGATCGAGAGCGAAGGCGGTAAGGTGGTCACTATCCCCGGCGACCTCAAGGATGAAGCCTTCTGCAAACGGCTGGCCGCTGATGCCCACAAGGCCTTGGGCGGGCTGGACATCCTGGTGAACGTGGCCGGCAAACAGACGGCCCGCAAGCACATCGACGACGTGGACACGGACCAATTCGACGCCACCCTTAAAACCAACCTGTATGCGCTGTTCTGGCTCTGCAAGGCCGCAGTACCCCTATTGCCGGCCGGGGCGACCATCATCAACACGGCCTCGATCCAGTCCTATCAGCCCTCCGCGACCTTGCTGGACTACGCCACCACCAAGGCAGGAATCGTAGGCTTCACCAAGGCCCTGGCCAAACAGGTGATCGGCGACGGCATCCGGGTGAACGCTGTGGCGCCTGGCCCGATCTGGACCGTGTTGCAGCCAAGCGGCGGCCAGCCTCAGGAAAAGATCCCGCAATTCGGCTCGCAAACCCCGATGAAGCGCCCAGGCCAACCGGCCGAATGCGCGCCGCTGTACGTATTCCTGGCGTCGCAGGAATCGAGCTACATCACGGGCGAAGTCTTCGGCGTAACGGGCGGCAACCCCCTCCCCTGATCGCCGTCCCGTTCTTTGAGATAAGCCGCCAGCGCCCGAACGCCCACCTCGGCGCTGGCGCTGTGCCCGGCCCAGGCGCACGCCAGCATCAGGTTGCGAGGCAGCCCGAAGTCTTCAACGGTGAAGCCCTGAGCATCCCGGCCCAGCGTGTCGCAGGGGATCTGATCACGCAGGCTACCTTGCGCCTTGAACCACGCCCACACAGGTTTACCCAAGGCCGTGGCCATGCCCACCTCGAACACGGTGCCGGAATCCGGCTCCTGCCCACGAAACGGGTTCAGGTTCGCCAACACGGCATCGCTTCGGTGGATCAGCGCAACGTTCTGCTCGTATATCCACTGCGCTGCCGCTGGCCCGGCAAGGGTAGGGGGCAACTGGTTATCAAGCGGGTACACGCCTTCGAGGCCCGCCTCGGCGCACAGGGCCTTGAGATGATTACCGCGCTCGAGCGCATCGGGCTCAAAGACGTCGAAGCCGGCCAGGTACACCGTGTGCATGATTTCCCTCCCGAGGAAAAGGTTCAAGCGCCGGGTTAAAATAGCCCGTCCGCTGGCGGCTCGCCGGGTACGGTGGTCAGGCCGTCTTCCAGCCCCAGTCGCCTCAGCAAGGCCCGCGCATCATAGGGCGCGTGTACCTTCACGTCGTTATCGAAAAAACAGAACACATCACGGCTTTTCCGTGGCCGAGGCCGGGCCGTGCTGAGGGTTTTCGCCGCCTTCACTTGCCGCCCCTGGCTCCACGTCTCGATCCGCGCCTGCCAACGGTCCAGTGCGCCATCCGAGTAGCCGCTTTCATACAGCTTGGCGTCTCCGTGCAAGCGGATGTACACAAAGTCTGCGGTAAGGTCTTCCGCGTACGGCCACTTGCCGGCCGTGTCGGCGACCACCAGGGCCACATTGTGCCGCCTTAGCAGCGCCACGAATTCTGCCGTGGCGAAGCTTTCGTGGCGAATTTCCACCGCATGACGCAGCGCACGGCGTTTGGGGATGTCTAGGTAGCCAGGCTTGTGCAAGCGCCCCTCGGCCTTCTCCGCCAAGGCCCTGGCCTGGGCGCCAGTGCGGGGCAGCAGCTGCAAGAATGCCTCGAACCGTTCTGGATCGAAACGGAAGTTGGGCGGGAACTGCCATAGAAAAGGCCCAAGCTTTTCCTTGAGCTGAAACATCCCGGAGGCATAAAAATTGGCCAGCGGGGTTTCAATTTCTTTCAACCGGCGTGTATGGGTGATGTACCGCGGCCCTTTAACGCTGAACATGAAGCCTTCAGGCGTAGCGGCATACCATTCGGCATAGCGATCCGGGGCTTGCAGCGCATAGAACGAGCCGTTGATCTCGATCCCTCGCACCGCGCGGGAAGCGAAGGCCAGCTCGTTGGCCTGGGTAAGGCCCTTGGGATAGAAGTCTCCGCGCCAGGGCGCGTAGCGCCAGCCGGAGATGCCGATACGGATGTCAGCCACGGAGGTTTGCTCCTGCGATGGGATGCTCAATCGGACCGATGGCGCCGGCAGGCGGTTCAACCTGGGGAACTCCCTGCGCTGTGAACGGCCAGTAAAAGGAACCCATGCCAAGCGAGGCCGTGATGGAAGCGCCCTTTGACCTCAAACGATTCCACGACGCCCAGGCGCCGGTGTACGCCCAGGCGTTGAAAGAGCTACGTGCCGGCCGCAAGAGCAGCCACTGGATGTGGTTCATTTTCCCGCAACTGTGCGGCCTGGGCCGCAGCGAAACGGCGCAATTTTACGGCATCAGCGGCTCGGCCGAAGCCGTGGCCTACCTGGCCGACCCTGTGCTCGGCGCCCGTTTACGGGAGTGCTGTAACGCGCTGCTGGACCATACCGGCAAGCGTGCAGAAGCCATTTTTGGTGAACTTGACGCGCTCAAGCTGCATTCGAGCCTTACCCTTTTCTCACGTGCTTCCCCTGGCGACCCGTTGTTCGCCGCCGTGCTTGAGCAATATTTCAGCGGCGAAGAAGACCCTAAAACGCTGGAATTGCTGGTTTCCTGAACGCGCATCGCGCGCCACGCTTCCTATCGTCACCCTCGACGGAGCCGTTGGATTCTCATGAGTATTTCAACCAAGCCACTCGCTACGCCCCCTTGTGCCCTTGCCAGCGCCCTGCTCGAGCGATACGTCGCCGTGCGCCAATACAGCGAGCGCCTGGCGGTGCCGCTTAGCGCCGAGGACATGGGCGCGCAGTCCATGTCGGATGCCAGCCCGACCAAATGGCACCTTGGCCATACCGCCTGGTTTTTCGAAACTTTCCTGCTCACCCCAGGGTTGCCCGGCTATCGCCCGTTCGACCTGGCCTTCGCTTATCTCTTCAATTCCTATTACGAAGCGGTCGGCCCGCGCCAGCCTCGGCCGCAACGGGGCATGCTCACCCGGCCCCCGGTGGAGCATGTGCTCGCCTACCGCAAGCACGTCGACCACCACATGGTCACGTTGCTGGCAACCGACCTGAGTGCTGAGCAACGGTCGATGGTGGAGCTGGGCTTGCAGCATGAGCAGCAGCATCAGGAGCTGATCCTGATGGACATCCTTCACCTGTTCAGCCTTTCGCCACTGGCGCCGGCCTATGATCCGGCCTGGCCCAAGGCGCCGGTGGGCCGGCCCGGGCGTTTCCGCGCCCATGCTGGCGGCCTGCTGGAAATCGGCCACGACGGCACTGGCTTCGCCTTCGACAACGAGGGGCCCCGTCACCGGCAATGGCTGGAGCCCTTTGAAATCAGCGACCGGCTGGTCACCAACGGCCAATGGCTGGAATTCATCGCCGCAGGGGGCTACCGCACTCCGGCACTGTGGCTGTCCGAAGGCTGGGCGACCGTGCAAGCCCAGAGTTGGGAGGCGCCTGCCTACTGGCGCCGACAGCCCGAAGCCCGGGAAGACATTGCCGCCGGCTGGCAGGTGATGACCTTGCGCGGCTTGCAGCCCCTGGACCCCAACGCGGCGGTGACACACGTGAGCTATGTGGAAGCGGCAGCCTTTGCCGAATGGGCTGGTGCACGGCTGCCCAGCGAAGCCGAGTGGGAAGTAGCGGCGATGGCCGGGTTGCTGGAACAGGCAAACGATGTGGCCTGGCAGTGGACACGCAGCCCGTATATCGCCTACCCGGGCTTTCGCGCGGCGGCCGGCGCGGTAGGCGAGTACAACGGCAAGTTCATGGTCAACCAGATGGTGCTTCGTGGCGGCGCCAGCATCACGCCGCGCGGGCACAGTCGCGAAACGTATCGCAACTTCTTCCCCTCCAGCGCCCGCTGGGCCTTCAGCGGGCTGCGACTGGCCCGGGACAGCCGCGGCTCACGCTCCCTGGGCGGGACCCGGGACACGTTGGCCGAGGTGCCGCAACCGGTGTCGGAGCACACCGAAGACCCCGGCCTGCAAGCCGATGTGCTGACGGCGATGCGGTCGAGTCCGCGCCAGCTTTCGCCCAAATATTTCTATGACGAAGCGGGCTCTCGGCTGTTCGAAGACATCTGCAATACCCCCGAGTACTACCCTACCCGGGCCGAGATCGCCCTGCTGCAACGGTGTGCTGGCGAAATCGCCACGCTGTTGCCACCAGGTGCCGCGCTGGTGGAATTTGGTGCCGGTGCAAGTGAGAAAATCCGCCTGCTATTGGATGCCGCGCCACACCTTGCCGCCTACGTGCCCATCGATATCTGCGCCGATGCGCTGCAGCGAGCCAGCAATCAGCTGCGCGAAGCTTATCCTTCACTCAAGCTGATACCGCTGGTGGACGACTTCACTCGCGCCCTGCGGTTGCCCGAGCAGATCGGCAAATGCCCTCGCGTGGGATTTTTCCCTGGATCGACGCTGGGCAATTTCACGCCGGACGAGGCGATCGCCTTCCTGCGGGGTGCGCGGCGATTGCTTGGCCGTGGCGCCAGCTTCATCGTAGGTGTGGACCTGGTCAAGGCTCCCGAGATTCTTGAAGCTGCGTATAACGATGCCGCGCAAGTCACGGCCCGGTTCAACAAAAACCTGCTGGTGCGAATCAACGGGGAGCTTGGCGCGGATTTCAACGTGGACCAGTTCCGGCACGAGGCACGTTGGAACAGCGCTGCCCAGCGGATAGAAATGCATCTTGTAAGCACCACGGACCAGGCAGTGACCATTGCCGGTGAGCGCTTTATGTTTGCCGCACAGGAGAGCCTTCATACGGAAAACTGCCACAAGTTCACCGCGGCTTCGTTGACCGGGCTGGCGGCCCAAGCCGGGTGGAAGGTCAGCCATCAGTGGGTGAGTGATGCGCCCGAAGTCGCGCTCTTCCGCTTGGTGTAGCGTGCCAACAAGGGCGGTTGGCCATTAAGGGCCGATCGTCCGACAATCTGATTGAATTTTTTGCGTTTACTGCTTTCTGTAGGTCATACAGGGAGGAATGAGTCACCCATGAGCGCAAAACTGTTTGTCATCGATTACACCCAGCACGGTACCCCCAAGTCTTTCATCATTCGGGCCGACAGCATGGATAACGCCGAGGCCTGGCATTGGGCAAGTTGTGACGCCGGCGTAGGCCGCATCGGCCGCTACGGCCTGGAAAAAGTGCGCAAGACCAGCAAGCCGATGGCCGAGAAGTTCGGCATTGAAAGCGTGGTGTGGCGCCAGGCCTGAACGCTTTCGCTTTTTTGTAAGCCCCGCGCGTTGCCGGGCTATTCCATTCAGCACAGTAGTGGCCGCCCGATCAGAACAGCCACGGATGATGTTCGGGCAACTCACCGGTTTCCAGTGCGCGCACCAATTGCTGGGGATGAAACACCCAAGCCTTGCGATCAAAGGCTTGTTGTAGTTCGCGCCAGCTGACCCGCGGCCCGCAACAGCAGAACTCTAGGTTGGGCAATAGCGCCGGAACCACATGCATGCCCTTTTCGGCGGCCAGCAATTCGAACTGGAACCGCTCTGCGGCGGTGAAGCCCAGGAAGTAGATGCGAGGGCTGGAGCCGCCTCTGCTCCTTGCCAGTGGGTCGGGCGCCTCAGGCGCAGAAGCTTCCTCGAGCCAATCGGCGCCCACCTGTACCTCCACGATGCGCGCCTTGGAAAAACTGGCAAATGCGCCGGTGTGCTCGCGCCCTTGCACGCCAACCGTATTGTGCTGCCAATACAGCAGGCTGTGCTGGGTGAGATCACCGCGCAGGCTTTGGTAGGCGAACGTAATGGGCGGCGCCTGGCGGCGGTGTTGATAACGCATGTCCATGCCGAAACTGTCGCCTTCAATTGAAATTGCAGATGAAGGTATAGGCGCCGGTACCGCCATATCAAAGGCTTTAAGCCTTAAATAGTTGTAGGAAAATTTACCGAAACCGGGACATGTCGTGGGAGAGCCTTCCCCGGAGCACAGGAAAGATAAATAGCCACTTGCCATCATCCAGGCGATCAGGCATAAAAGGCGCCGTTTTCTCCAAGGATGGTCGTGATGCGCGTTGTTTCCTGGGTACTTGGCGCCCTGCTTGTGGCCCTGCTCGCCTTGCTGGGTGTGGTGCTGTATTTCACCGCGTGGCCGAACTTGCCGGCCTACAGCCCACCTTCGCGTGTGGAATACCTGCCCCAATGGAGCGAGGCCGACCGGCAAGCCTATTACCTCACGCCCCAGGGAACCCAGGTCAAAGGCTTGCGCTATCAATGGTTCACGGCGCTGGAACAACCGTTCTCCGCAACGCCGTTCGCGCTTCAGGCCAACCTGGGGCGGTTTGGTTTCCTCTTCGATACTCAGCGCAGTTCCGCCAACACAGGCCGCTTGCCAGTAGGGTTCACTCAACATGTGAACCCTGCCGATGGCCAGCGTTACCTGGACATCACCTGTGCGGCCTGCCATACCGGCGAGCTGCGCTACCAGGGCACCGCGGTGCGAATCGACGGCGGCACCGCCCAACACGTACTGCCTTCTACCGTACCTACCCTGCGCGGCGGCAGCTTCGGCCAGGCGCTGGTGGCCAGCCTGGCGGCCACGGCCTACGTGCCCTGGAAGTTCGACCGCTTCGCCCGCAAGGTGCTGGGCGATGGCTACCCGCATGGCAAGAACGAGCTGCGAAGCCAGCTTCGCCAAACACTGTTCACCTTCCTGGGGGCCGCCTGGAACGACACGCACCGGGGCCTGTATCCCGTTCAGGAAGGCCCTGGGCGCACCGATGCGTTCGGGCGCATCGCCAACGCCGCCTTCGGCGACGGGCTTACGCCGGCCAATTACCGCCAGGGCAACGCGCCGGTGGACTACCCCCAGCTGTGGGACATCTGGACGTTCGACTGGGTGCAATGGAACGGCTCTGCCCAGCAACCGATGGCGCGTAACATCGGTGAATCCCTTGGCGTGGGCGCTACCCTGGAATACCGGGACGCGCAAGGCCAGCCACACACCGGCGATGACCGTTACCCCTCCAGCGTGCGTGTGAACGATCTGCACCTGATCGAGGAAACCCTGCAACGGCTGGCTCCTCCGGCCTGGCCTGAGGATGTGCTCGGGCCTGTGGATCTCACCCTTGCCAGTCAAGGGCGCGCGCTGTTCGAGGAGAATTGCCACACCTGCCACGTGCCGCACACCGAGATGAAGAATGGCCGCCCGGTGGCGACGCTGCGCATGCTGCCGACCCAGGTGATCGGTACCGACCCCGCAGCAGCCGATAACATCGCGGACCACCGCTTCGACTTGAGCAGCCTGAACTGGACCGCCGAAGACCTGGCTGGCCTGAACGTGGTAACCGCACCCCAGCAAGTGGACCTTCATAGTGTTTCCGTCGCCATGGGCCTGGCCTGGGTGACCGCGTTTGTGGAGCGCCGGGCGTACGCTGACGCGGGCATCCCCCTTGACCAGCAAGGCCGAATGAACGGCTTCGACCTGCCCATCGGCGTGCGCGAGCTGCGCGCCTACAAGGCGCGGCCACTGGCGGGCGTCTGGGCTACCCCGCCCTTCCTGCATAACGGCTCAGTACCTACGATCTATCAATTGCTGTCCCCCCAGGACGAGCGCGCCACCACCTTCTACCGTGGCACCTTCGATTACGACCCGCAGCAGCTGGGCTACAAGACCGAAGCGTTTGCGGGTGGCTTCCTGTTCGACACACGCATCGCCGGCAACCGTAACAGCGGCCACGAATTCCGCGACGGGCCTCAGGGCAATGGCGTGATCGGCCGGCTGCTGCAGCCCAGCGAACGCTGGGCCCTGCTCGAATACCTGAAAGTACTTGGTGGCCCGCTGGAGAAACACCTGCCATGACCGGACGTACGTTGTTCATTTCGCGCAAACGCGGCCGCATCGTTGCCGCCTGGTTGTGGTTTGGCCGAGTGCTGGCCTGGCTGCTGGCAGCGTTGTTGATACTAGGCGCCGTTGGCTGGGGTGGCAGCGCGCTCTGGTATGCCTTGAAGTTCTCAGGGCCCGTGGCCGCGGTGGAACAGGTGCCGCCGGGCGAGGCGGCGATGACCCAGGACATCATCCAGACCGCCATACGGATCGTGGACAAATACCGTACCGACACCCGCTACCTGCGCGATGCCCATGCCAAGGCCCATGGCTGCGTGCGCGCCGAGTTAAGCGTGGACGGCGACCTTCCCGCTCAGTGGCGCCAGGGGGTGTTCAGCGAACCGGGTAAAACCTGGCAGGCCTGGATGCGGCTCTCTAACGGCAATGCCTACCCCCAGTTCGATAACATTTCCGACGCACGCGGCATGGCGATCAAGCTGCTGGACGTGCCGGGCACGCCGCTGCTCGCCAGCCAACAAGCGCGCCATGAGCAAGACTTCGTCATGTTCAACCACCCCAACTTCTTCGTCAGTGACGTGGCAGAGTACCGGCAGAACATTGCCGCGCAAGCCGAGGGCAAGCGCGCCATGGCCTTCTTCCCGTCGTGGGACCCGCGTACCTGGCAGATCCGTCACCTGTTCATTGCCTTTGCCACCCTGAGCAAGGCACCCGACACGCCGGCCGACGCCACCTACTACTCCGTGGCCCCCTACCGTTATGGCAGCGCCAACGCCAAGTTCCGGGTAATTCCCGAGCCGTCGGCGTGCCCTGCCTACAACCTGCCGGCCATGAACCGGGACCAGCCCAACTTCCTCCGGGGCGCGCTGTACCAGCAGCTGTCCACGGACCGCCAGCCTGCCTGTTTCGCCTTGCAGGTCCAGTTGCAGGACGCCAACCGTTACATGCCACTGGAAGACACCAGCGTAGAGTGGAAAGAAAGCGATTCGGCCTTCCGCACTGTGGGGCACCTGCGTCTGCCACCGCAGGATTTCGACACGCCCGAACAGAACCTGGCCTGCGATAACATGCGCTTCAGCCCCTGGCACAGTATCGAGGCGCACCAGCCGCTGGGCGGCATCAATCGCCTGCGCAAGGCGGTATACGAAGCCGTGGCCGACTACCGCAACGCCCGCAACGCGGCCCAACACTAGGAGCGACGCTGCCGGCGAGCATTGCACCGGCGTCACAGGCTCGCCAGAATGGCACCCCTCAACCTGTTGAACCGGTGCCAGCATGATCGAAGTAACCGAAGTGTCCATCGCCCAGCTGCGGGCGGCGCTCGAGGCGGGGACAACCACCGCCGTCGAGCTGGTGCAGGCCTACCTGGCCCGCATCGAGGCCTACGACGGGCTGGCCACCGCCACCCGGCTCAACGCGGTGGTGGTGCACAACCCCGAGGCGCTGGCCGAAGCGCAGGCCAGCGATGAACGTCGGCGCCGTGGCGAAACCCTCGGCCCACTGGATGGCATCCCCTACACCGCCAAGGACAGTTACCTGGTCAAAGGGCTGACCGCCGCGTCTGGCAGCCCTGCCTTCGCCGACCTGGTCGCCTATCGCGATGCCTTCACCATCGAGCGTTTGCGAGCTGCCGGAGCGATCTGCCTGGGCAAGACCAACATGCCGCCCATGGCCAATGGGGGTATGCAGCGGGGCGTGTACGGCAGGGCCGAAAGCCCTTACAACGGCGACTACCTCACTGCCCCGTTCGCCTCGGGTTCCTCCAACGGCGCGGGCACAGCCACCGCAGCCAGCTTTGCCGCGTTCGGCCTGGCCGAAGAAACCTGGTCCAGCGGTCGAGGGCCGGCCTCGAACAACGGCCTGTGCGCCTACACGCCCTCACGTGGTGTGATCTCGGTGCGCGGCAACTGGCCACTCACCCCCACCATGGATGTGGTGGTGCCGTTCGCCCGTACCATGGCCGACCTGCTGGAAGTGCTGGACGTGATCGTGGCCGAGGATACCGATACCCGTGGCGATCTTTGGCGCTTGCAGCCCTGGGTGCCCATTCCATCCGTAGCCGACGTGCGTCCCGCCTCTTACCCGGCACTGGCCGCTGAACCGGGCGCGCTCGCCGGCAGGCGTTTCGGCGTGCCGCGCATGTACATCAACGCCGACCCGGATGCTGGCACCAGCGAAGCACCCGGCATCGGCGGCCCCACCGGGCAACGCATTCATACCCGAACCACGGTGATCGCCCTGTGGGAGCAAGCCCGCCGGGCACTGGAAGCCGCTGGCGCCGAGGTAGTGGAAGTGGACTTCCCGCTGGTGTCCAACTGCGAAGGCGACCGCCCCGGCGCGCCCACGGTGTTCAACCGAGGGCTGGTATCGAAAGAATTCCTCCACCACGAACTGTGGGACCTCACGGCCTGGGCGTTCGACGATTTCCTGCAGGCCAACGGCGATCCGAAGCTGAACCGGCTGGTAGACGTCAACGGCCCGCTGATCTTCCCTCATGACCGGGGCACCCTGCCCAACCGTGAGGGCGACCTGGCGGCCGGCATGGATGAATACGTGCGCATGGCCGAGCGCGGCATCACCTCGTGGGACCAGATTTCGACTGTGCCCGACGGCCTGCGGGGCCTCGAAGCCACACGCAAGGCCGACCTGGAAGACTGGATGGCAGAGCGAGGGCTGGATGCCGTGGTGTTCCCCACCGTGGCCGATGTTGCACCCGCCGATGCCGACGTGATCCCGGCCTCGGCCGACGTCGCCTGGAGCAATGGCGTATGGGTGGCAAACGGTAACCTCGCTATCCGGCACCTGGGCGTGCCTACGGTGACGGTGCCCATGGGGGTAATGGCTGACATCGGCATGCCCGTAGGGCTGACCTTCGCTGGCCGCGCGTACGACGACACCGCGCTGTTGCGTTTTGCCGCCGCGTTTGAAGCCACCGGCAACCGCCGCCGCATCCCACCGCGTACGCCGCCGCTTGCCTGAGACGGGCGCTGAACCACCGTTTTGCCTACGCTTGCACGACAACACTGGCCATGATTGCCGAGGTAGCTCAATGCAAATGCCCGTAAACCGTTTCAAAGCCCGCTTGGCGTCCCGCGAGCCGCAATACGGCCTGTGGGCCGGTTTCGCCAATGGCTATGCCGCCGAAATAGCCGCCAGTGTGGGCTATGACTGGCTGCTGATCGATGGCGAGCATGCGCCCAATGGGGTCGCCAGCGTCCTGGCGCAACTGCAGGCCGTGGCGCCGTATGCCAGCGCGCCGGTGGTGCGCTCGGTCAACAGCGACCCGGCACTGATTAAGCAGTTACTGGACATCGGTGTGCAAACGCTCATGGTGCCCATGGTGGAGACGGCCGAGCAGGCACGCGCCATCGTGCGGGCCATGCGCTATCCACCGGCAGGCATCCGGGGCGTGGGCGGCGGCCTTACCCGTGCCACCCGCTGGGATGGAGTGGACAATTACCTGGCCACCGCCCATGAGCAGCTGTGCCTGATTGTGCAGGTAGAATCGCGCCTGGGCGTGACCAATGCCGCTGAAATCGCCGCGGTCGAGGGTGTGGACGCCGTGTTCGTGGGGCCAGCCGACCTGTCTATCGGCCTGGGCCACCCCGGCAATCCGCTTCATTCAGAGGTGCAGGGGCAGATCCGCCAGGCCATCGACGCCACCCTTAACGCCGGCAAGGCGTCGGGGATCCTGGCGCCTATAGAAGCCGACGCGCGCCGCTATAGGGAATGGGGCTGCAACTTCATCGCGGTGGGCATCGACATCAGCCTGCTGCGCACCGCCGCTCGGGCCAATCTGGCGCTGTACCGGAACGAGGAATTACCGGTGGGCACTTCGAGTACCTATTGAGGCGGCAGAACGATCCAGCATGGCCTTACCGTGTATCACCGTCTATGAGTTGCTCCCGGGTGATGGCAGGAGGCCAAGCGGGGGCGCTTGCTAACGCAAGGAAGTCAGGACCTGAAGAAGGCGGGAATAAAATTGGTAAAGCTGGGCAACAGCGATTGCCAAAGGGCCCAAGCGATAATCTACGCCCCTGCAAGCCGAAGTTGATAGAGCACAACACCCCAGATCGCTTACGCCTTCTCCACTAAATAATACATGCATTCTACTGCCCAGCCTCCAGTCCAGATTCTTCGGCATCCAGGCGATGGCACTCGGCGATCAAGGCGCTAAGGCTAGTATCAACAAAGGCTTCCCCTGGCCCCATCACACCCAACTTGGCTCTCATTCGGGGAAGTGTTCGGGCCAGTGCTGGCCCATTGCATAAGGAATGCACCGTGGCATTGCGAGTATTGGTGGTAGGCGCGTATGGGAATTTTGGGCGGATCATCAGCGACCACTTGAATCGTATTCCCGGGCTTGAGCTGGTGATCACCGGCCGGGCCCCCCGCAAGCTCGACGCCCGCCTTCGCGAGCTGGAACTGGCTTCCGGCGTTCGCCACGCCGGATGGTGTGGCGATGTACTGCTTCCCGGTTTCGCCCACGCCTTGCCCGGGTTGAAGCTCGATTGGGTCATTCACACCGGCGGGCCGTTCCAGGGGCAGCTTTACAGCGTTGCCGAGGCCTGCATTGCCGCCGGGGTGAACTATTGCGACCTGGCGGACTGCCGGGCTTTCGTCAACGGTATCGGCACGCTCGATGAGCAGGCACGTAACGCTGGCGTAGCGATACTGAGCGGTTGCAGCTCGGTGCCAAGCCTTTCGTGTGCCATTCTCGACCACGTCATGGACCGCTTCTGGCGAATTGACTCGATCGAACATGGCATTTCATCCTCAGCCAAAATGCCTGGGCTCTCGACCGTAGAAGGAGTGCTGGCCTACGCGGGGCGGCCAATCACCCAGTTGCGCGGGGGTAGCGTTTACCCGGTGACCGGCTGGCTGGGCCTGACGTTAAAGCGTTTGCCCGAACTGGGGTGGCGGCTGGTCTCCAATGTGGACGTGCCTGACATGGATATTCTCGCCAGCCGCTACGGTGCACCTCGGCTTGCCTTCAAGGCGGGGCCGGGCCTTATGCTGGGCGCAGTCGCCAATGGGTTATTGGCCATGGCCATCAAGGCTGGTTTGCTACACAACCCTCTTCGCTGGGCAAGGCGCCTGCACCGCCTGGGTACCCGCTTCGAAGGTCTGGGCGATGGCAAAAGCGCCATGTACCTGGACGTAAGCGGCGTAGGCACGGACGGGCAGCCGATGTTGCTCCAGTCACAAGTGACCGCCTACGACGACAAGGGCCCGGAAATCCCTAGTTGCGCCGCTGTTGCGTTGATGATCAAGGTTGCTGCTGGTTATCGTCCCCACCCGGGCGCGCGGCCCTGCGTAGGTGAAATTACCTTGAACGAGTACCTCGATGCCATCGCTGCGCCCGAACAGGTGCGCTTCGACCTCCGCCACACCCGGCAGCGGCCCTGACATGATTTACCTTTGGGTGAAGTACCTGCACATCATCGCCGCCGTGTTTCTGTTCGGTTTCGGCATGGGTTCGTTTCTCTACCTGATCGCCGCACGCCGCACCGGCGATGCCAGGCTGGTCGCCGGTGTAGCGACATGGGTGGTGCGGTTCGACAACTGGATCACCACACCTGCCGGTGTGCTGCAACTGGCTACAGGGTATGCGCTGGCCAGCATGGCCGGTTGGCGGCTGAGCCAAGGCTGGCTACTTGCGGGCCTGGTGATTTTTTTCAGCGTAGGAGCACTGTGGCTACCAGTGCTAGTGCTGCAAAACCACATGCAGCGACTCGCAGCCAGCGCTGTGTTATCGGGCGCCCCTCTGTGCGAACGGTTCGATACGCTGTATCGGCGCTGGTTCTGGCTGGGCGTTGCGGGCTTTGCCGGCATGTTCTTCATTGTGCTGGTGATGACCACTAAAACGTTGCCATGGCCGTAGTAACGCACAAGCTCCGGCGCTCACATCGGCGGGGTAATCCCGTCCTTGCCCACCAGTACCGATTGCGCCTGAGCGCCCCCGTGGTCATCCGGCACGGCGAATACGATTACATGAGCCTTGGCCGGCGCGCTGGCGCTGAGCAGCGAAGTGTCGGCCGGATCGATGCGCACAATCGGCACGCCGTCCGGCACCACAATGGTTTTCTCGCCGTCGGGGTAGGTGACCGTCAGCCGGCGGCCTTGGGCGACTTTCACCGCGCCCACGGTTCCATTGGTCATGGTGGCCTGGGCGCCTTCGGCACTTTGCCACGGCCGGTGCCCTTCGCCGCTGCCTCGCAGGCTGGGCGCGAATACATGTACTTCCAGGGCTTTGAGGGTGCCGTCAGGTTGCGCCACGGCGGCCGTCCCGATGTAGCTATCAGCCGTGATGTCCGCAGGGCTGGCCAACGCGATGCTACGCACGGTGGTTTGCGGCGTGAGCGCCACGGTGATGGCCTGGCCGGCGGCGGTGGTCAGCCGCAGCTGGTTGTTCTCGACCGCGTCCAGCGTACCGCGGACCTTTTCGACCATTCCTGGAGGGACGGCGGCAAGGGCCGCCGTGGACAGTAACAAGGCAAGCAAAGGGGCCAGGCGCATGATCGTCCTCTTTCAAGTGGGGGCCGAGGGCTAGGGCTAGCCTCTGTCGCCAGTGATACGCACCAACTCGTCACCTTCGAACCGCAAGTAGTGATACATCCCCGAATTGGGGCCGTAGGTCCACTCCTCCACGGGCAGCTCCAGCCGACGGCCAATGCCGCCGCTCACACGCACCGAGCCTTGGGGCGAACGGCTCATGGGCTCACCGCATTTGCGCAGCACCTCGCCCATGCGGTCGTGAACAGAAATGAGCGCACTGTTGCAGCGTAGCGTGTCATCGGCGCAAGCGAAGCCGGCGCAGAACAATAATGCGCCGGCGAACAGGGAAAGAGAGGGTTTCATGGGCCACCGGTCAGGTCAGGAACACCATGCCATCTTAACCGCTACTGTCGCTCGCTTCAGCTTGGCGGGCATTCACGCCCGCACCGCTTGATAAAGTGCCCGGATCAGGTCCGATTGGGTGATGATCCCGACCAGGCGCTGCCCTTCGTCGATGATCGGGATGTGCCGATGGCCGTTCTCGGAAAACACCGGCACCAAGTCGATCAGCAAGCGGTCATGGCTGGCCACGCGAACGGTGCGGGTCATGATCTGGCCAACCGTGCGCGCCTGCGCAGGCTTGGGGCGCACCAGCGAACGGAGGCGCCAGGCCATACCCTCGTGTACGTCCAGATCAATCTGCCGCATAAAGTCGGCAACCGTGACGATGCCCAGCAGGTGCTGACGCCCATCCACCACTGGCAGAGCCTTGATCCGGTGCTTGCGCATGAGGGCCCAGGCATCGCGCAGCGGCATCTCCACCCTCGCGGCCACCGGGTTCGCGCTCATCACATCGGCACAACGCACCTTGCCCATGGTGCGTTGATAGGCCAGGGCTTCCACTTCTTCGAGCAGGGCTTCAAGGTCGTCCCGGCTGATGTCCAGCACTTCGTTGTGGCGGGCGAGCACGGCGTCGAGGTCGCTGCGCTGCAACCGGATGCCCCCCTCACCCGTAGCGGGCGCAGGCGGCGCGGCCCGATGAAGGTGCGGCCATGGGCGGCGGGTAAGGTTGTTGTAGAGCAGGCCGGCCGCCACCAACAGCAGCGAATCGAGCAATACAGGCGTGACGGCAAACATGAAGCGATCGCACCCCATGAGCACCATCAGCAACGCCGACGCGCCGCCGGGCGGGTGCAGGCATCGCAGGGCAAGCATTACCGCAATGGCCAACCCCACCGCCAGCCCAGCGGCCAGCGAGGCATCCGGCACCCACTTCATGCAGGCGATGCCTACCAGTGCCGACAGGGTATTACCGCCTACCACCGACCAGGGCTGTGCCAGCGGGCTTGAAGGCACCGCAAACACCAGCACCGCACTGGCGCCCAGCGGTGCGACCAGGGCAAGAGCGAGCAGGCTGTGTTCATGGGCCAGGCCACCTTCGACCCAGCTTGCCGCCAACAGGGCGACCAACAGAATGCCCAGCGCAGCGCCGAGGCTGGCGCGCACTTTTTCGCGGCGGTTGATCGGTTGCGGCGCGGGCCACAACGCCCGGGCCAAAGCCAGCAGGCGTGGCTGGCGTGAGGAAGGTTGGGGGTGTTCGGGAACAGGGGCAGGCATAGGCAACCAACATGGAAGACGAAGATAACCGGGAGAGCCGCCAGTGGACCTGGCTGTGCCGGCGGAGCGGCGGGGATTTTAGCGTGGCTTGAGACTATCGGCACCTGCCGGGTTCGGTCGCCGCGTTATGCCTTTCCCCGGCTCCGCCGGGTCCCACAGAGCGTCCGCCCGGATGTAGGCGTAGGCGCAGCCGGCGAACCTTGCGAAATACTCAGCCAGCAGTGGCGGTCAGCACCACTACAGCGATGCGCTCGGCGTTGGCGTAGCCTTCCAGTTCCAGGTCTTCGCCGAACACATCCGGGTCGATTTCTTCGTACTGCCAGTGGCCATCGAAGCCTTCAAGCACCTGGCGAGCGCCTTCAAGGAACGGGTCCTGGCCCTTCACGATGGCCACACCGGTATACAGCAATACGGTCCCGCCAGTGGCCAGGCGCGGCAGCGATTCGGCCAGGATGCGCAGGGACAACGCACTGCCAAGCCCCGCGCCGCCGTCCCGGTAGGCCCGGCCTTTCGGGTCTTGCATATAGGGCGGGTTCGCCACGATGAGGTCGAACGTCCCCTCTACCCCACTGAGTACATCGCCGGGTTGCACCTGCAGGCTGTCGGCGCCAGCCAGTTGCGCATTAATCCCGGCCAGGCGCAGGGCGCCGGGGTTGATGTCGGTCCCCCATACCTGCGCCCCCGGGCAGGCTTTGGCAATCACCAGCGCCCCCGCACCGCTGCCGGTACCGATGTCTACTGCCCGCGCGGGCGGAGCGGGCCGTTGTGCCAGATGCGCTTCGATGCTACGCGCGAAGCGGTAAGTGTCTGGCCCGAAGAACACTGCATCGGCGGCGTCCGTCGGGTAGCCGGAGTGCAACAGGCGTTGATCGCCCAAGGTGGAACAGCGCAGCGTGCTACGCCAGAAGCCCGGGGTGTCCGCCACAATCACGCCCACGGCGCGCAAAGCCTCCAGCAACTCGGCTGGCAGCAGGTTGGCCGCAAACGGACGGTTCCAGCCGAACGCATCGCGCAAATCCGAACCCGGGCCGGGGTCACGATCCAGGTTGCGTTGGTGGGTCAAGGGCGTGGGAGTGATGAAGCGGTACTGCTGCTCGGCGAGGTAGCGCCCCAGGGCAAACACAGCGCTGCCCTCCTCTACCGGCGCCAGCCCTTCAAACGCCTGCACCATGGTCATCGGCCTACCCCCGGCTCACCGGCCAGTTCGCGCGCATACAAACGCGTGGCATAAAGGCCGGCTGGGGTCGCATGGCATTGGGGCGACAGGAAAGGAATCAGCCGCTCCAGGCGTGGCAATGGCCCGGGCTCAGCCAGGGCGGCCTGCACCTGGGTGCGCTCCTCAACGCTGGGGCCGGCCGCCTGAGCCAACGAGGTGGCCAAGGGGTGCTGCCGAAACTTCAAGCGGAACGGGTTATCAGTCCCGCGCCGCTGGTTGTTTTCAGGCACATACCCATCGGCGATCCAGTCGGCCAGCAACTGCTTTTCGTACGCGCTGAACACGCCGAACATCGCCGCGCCCGGGCCATCGATCAGCTGCCAGAAGCGGCTTTCGCTCGGATCGGCCTTGCGCTTGATCCACCCCTTGCGCTCCAGCGCCGCAAGGAACGGGCGAATGCCACCGGGCTCGGCCAGCCACTGGTTCACCGTTCTGCCTTCCACCTTGCAGTAATCGGAGTGCATATGCTGGGCGAACACTTGTTTGCGTTCGAGCATCGCGATCAATTCTTCTTCGAGGTCGAACGCCGCGATGGCCGCGGTGGTGCCCGTACCCAGTTCATTGAGCTGATAGCCGGCACGCACACGCCGAATGAAAGCTTCTTGCCCAACCGTGGGCATCAGTTCAAGCAGGCTGTGGGCGGCCTTTTGAGCGTGCCCGGTGCTGGCGTTATCAATGGTCACGTGGAGGGTGAAATAGTACGGGTCGATCCCCAGTTCGTTCAGTTCGAACGAGGTGATCAACAGGTGCAGCGGTAGTTGTTCGTAACCCAGGTTGAAGCCGATCACTTCAGGCATCAGGTCTTTGCCGAGCGCGCCCAGCGCCAGTTGGATGGCACCCTGCACGTAGCAGTCGTCGTCCAGGTCGGCGTGCGGCTCGCACTCCAGGTCGGCGATCAGCTTGCGGTACAGCACCACGTGGTTCTGAGCCGGTTCGCCGTCGCCCAGCTCTTCGAGGTAGGTGCGGATCAGCCCATGATAGCGGCCGTCGGCCCAGTGGCTGAGCGTGCCGTACAGCCACGCGCCGTCCACCAGCTTGGTGGGTGCCACGGCCCGCAGGAAATATAACGCGTGGGCGCGACAGGTGAAGAACCGTCGCGGCGCGCCCTCGTGGCGTGCCTTGAGGTAACTGGCGTACTGCTCTGCCACACGGGCAGCATTGCCAGCCACCCACTGCTCGAGCGCATCGAAGTGCTCGGGCAAGCCGCCCGGCACCTGTGCGGCTTCTTCGAGCCGGTCGCTCAGGTAGGCCCGCGCCGCGTCAAGCGTGTCGCCTTCCGGGTGGCGCATCAGGGCTTGATAGAGGTCCCTTGCCGGCGTGGTAGCCGGCAAGGCATGGGAGTTCGAGCAGGCAAGGTTTTGCAAGGCAGTCATAGAGCAACTCGAATACGCTTTATAGTGCACGTTCGAGCGCCGCCGCCCTCAGGAATTCCTTGCCCGGCGACGATGGCGGATGAATGGCCGCTTCTCTACCTTTGCGCGATTACTCGAAAATAGCCACGGCGCGCACGAACCCTGCGCTGGCCTTTTTGATCTTGTAGGGGAAGCAGCTCACGGTAAATCCGAAGGCCGGCAGCGTGTCCAGGTTCGCCAGCTTTTCCATCTGGCCGTAGCCGATATCCCGGCCCGCCTTGTGGCCTTCCCAGATGAGCGAAGCGTCGCCGGTGGCGGCAAACCGCTCCCGCGTGTACTTGAACGGCGCGTCCCAGCTCCAGGCATCGGTGCCTACCACACGCACGCCGCGGTCCAGCAGGTAAAGGGTGGCCTCGCGGCCCATGCCTACGCCTGCGTCCAGGTAGCCCGGCTGGCCGAACAATGCCCCCGCCCGGGTATTCACCAGCACAATGTCCAATGGCTGCAGCGTATGGCCGATGCGTGCAAGTTCGGCCTCTACTTCGGCGGCGGTGACCACGTGGCCGTCTTCCATGGCACGGAAATCCAGCTTTACCCCGGGGCGCAGGCACCAATCCAGGGGCAGTTCGTCGATGCCCCAGGCGGGCGTGCCGCCATCGGTGGTGGAGGCGTAATGCCAGGGCGCGTCCATGTGGGTACCGCTATGGGTGGTGATCTGCAAGCGCTCGGCGGCCCAGCTTTCAGCCCCCGGCATCTGGTCGATGGTCAGGCCGGGGAACATGGCGGCCATTTCCGGCCAGCCTTGCTGGTGGTCCATGTATTCGATGTGCGGCAACAACGGTGGCGGGTCGGTGTACGGGTTATTTTCAAGGGTGACGGACAGGTCAACGAGGCGACGTTCAGACGTCATGTCACTGAACTCCATGCAAGGCGCGTTTCGGCGCCGGGGTGAGATTGAGGGCATTACGCACCAGTGCGCTGGCGGTACCATCGTGGCGCAGGCCCAAGGCCCTCGCCCGCGGCGCGCGTAGCACGGGGTAGGCGCCAAACAAACGTTCAAGCTCCGGGTCGGGGTCATAACGCAACCGTGCGCGGCCCGCCTCTCCGTAGCGGTCAGCCAGCGCATCCACTACCTCGGCGATGGACAGTCGCAACACGGGTAACTGCCACACGCGGCCGGCATCGGCTGGCACGCCTGCAACTTCGGCGGCGCGGATGAGGTTGTCGGCGCAACAGTTCACCGACATCCACCAGGCAGTAGCCTGGGGCGACACGGGGCAGGTATAGGGCTGCCCCGCCGCGTAACTGTGCAACAGCTCACTCATGAACGCCGAGCGCAGGCCGTTGGGCGCCGGCGGGCGAGCGACGATGCCGGGCAGGCGCAAGGCGCGGCCATCCACTTCGCCCCGCCGGGCGAGGTCCTCGATGGCGATCTCGATCATGCGCTTATGCGCCCCGTAGCTTAGCGCCGGATGGGCCGGGGCCTGTTCGTCCATACGCACGGGCATTGCCGCGCCGTACACCGCCACGCTGCTGGCAAATACCAGTACCGGGGCGTTGCTTGCCTGGCGTAATTGCTCAAGCAGCTCCAGGCTAGCGAGCAGGTTCACCTGATAGCCCAGCGGATAATCCCGCTCTGCCGTGCCGCCGGCAATGCTCACCAGATGGAACACCACGTCGATGCCGTCGGCCAGCACGCGGCGCAGCAGCGCGGCATCCGCAACACTGCCCTCGTGCCTGCGAACGCGAGGGTCCTCCAGGGCCGCGTCAAACCGGGTATCGAGCAAGCGCAGCAGCGTCAGGCGCTCGCCTCGCACATGCCCCTGAGCGAGCAGGCGACGGGTCAGCGCCTGGCCCACGAAGCCGTTGGCGCCGGTGATCAATACACGCATGGGTCGCTCCTCAGGCCTGAGCCACCCGTTGCTCGATCGCCCCGAACAGCAGGCTACCGTCGGCGCCACGCGCCTCCATACGTACGCGGTCACCGAAACGCATAAAGCCGGTGACAGGGGCGCCGGACGCGATCATCTCGATGGCACGGCGCTCGGCAATGCACGCCGAGCCTACGTCCCGGTTGCGATTGGAGACGGTGCCAGAGCCGATCACTGTGCCGGCGCCAAGGCGGCGAGTGAACACGGCGTGAGCAATCAACTGATCGAAACCGAAGGTCATCTGCCCGCCGTGGGGGTGGCCGAACCATTGTTCGTTCCACTCCACCCGCAACGGTAAGTGCACCCGGCCGTCGCGCCAGGCATCGCCCAACTCGTCGGGTGTAACCGCCAGCGGCGCGAAGGCCGACGACGGCTTGGCCTGGAGGAAGCCGAAGCCGGTGGTCATTTCCCGCGGTGCCAACGCACGCAGGCTCACATCGTTGAGTTGCAGAATCAGCTTCACATGGCCAAGCGCACGTTCGGCCGGGCACCCCAGCGGCACCTCGTCCACCAGCACGGCGAACTCACCCTCAAAGTCGATGCCATGGCTTTCGCTGGGCAGCCGGATGTCGTCGCGCGGCCCCTGGAAATCATCCCCCGCGCCTTGATACATGAGGGGGATACGGTCCGCACCTTCGATGGGCGGCAGGTTGAAGGCCTTCTGCATCAACTCGCCATGGCTCATGAAGGCCGAGCCATCGCACCATTGATAGGCGCGGGGCAAGGGCGCCATGGCCTGGCGTGGCTCGAAGGGGAATGCACCGTGGCAATCGCCCCGCTCCAAGTGCTCGGCCAACGCACGCAAGGCGGGTTCGCATTCATCCCAGCGCTCGATGGCCTGCTGCAGGGTAGCGGCAACAGGGGCTGCATCCACCGCCAGGGCCATGTCACGGCTCACCACCACCAGTCGCCCGTCGGGGCGGCCGTTTTTCAACGTTGCCAGCTTCATCGTGCAGCCTCCAGGTTCGCCAGGTCATCGGCATAGCGGCCATCCAGCAGCACGAACAGCATGCGGGCGGGCTGTTCGGTTCTGTTGCTCCAGGCATGGTTGGTGCCGCGCTGCACCACCACATCACCACGGGTAAGGTGAATTTCCTCGTCGTCCAGTACCAGCCACAGCTCACCTTCAAGCAGTACGCCATAGTCCAGGGTTTCGGTGCGGTGCATCAGGGCGTGACGGGAGGTGGCATGACCGGTGCCCGCCTGGGCCTGGCCGATTTCCGCGAACGCGGCGGCCGCCGCTTCAGGCGACAGGCCGCTGTGCTGGCTGTCCGGCGGAATATCTACCACGCGCAACACACTGCCCTGGGGTGTCGGGCCGAGCTTCAAGGGGCGATCGCAGGGGTCACCGGAATTGTCGATAAGTACGGGGCTTCCCTGGCTGTTCCACAGTTCATGGAACACAGTGCCGGGCACCGCTTGCAACGGAAATACATGGGGCGTGGGTGCGGCGTCGATGGCGACAGCGCGGCCCCGGGCATCGTGCCCGGTGATCACGCGCTTGAACGTAGGCAAGGCAGGCATGATGTGTCCTTGTTTTTATGAAGGGGTGTGAGTACCGGGTTGAGAGCTTCCCGGGGCACCCGCGCCACGAACAGCGTGAAAGGTCTGATTATCGGGCGCGGGCACCTGGCTTTCCGGCGCTGGGTGCACGCCGTGGCTCAGTTTCAAACAGCACAGGCCGATCAGCACCTGCACCCCGGCGACCACCACCAAGGCCATGGGCAAGCTGGCGGGCACGCCACCGGTAAGCGCAAGCACCACCAAGGGGCTGGCAAACTCGCCAGCGAAAATGGACGCAGTAAACAGCCCGCTGGCCTTGCCCCGCTGAGCGAAGGGCACCCGGGCCATGATGGCGCCGATGAGGTTTGGCAGCATCATGCCTACCCCTACCCCGTTCAGTGTCACCGCTGCAGCCACTTGCACAGGGCTACCAGCCAGCGCCAGCCAGGCACCACCAGCACCGGCGCACACAAACGCCAGCAACATCGCCCGGCTGGTGTGTTGGCCCAGCCAGCGGTAGCTCAAGGCGCCGACCACCACGCCCAGCTGGTTGGCCGCCATGGTGGCGCCGATCTGTGCAGGGTTGTCTACGCCCAGCAAGGCAAGGCGAAAGCCGCCCTGGATAGGCACGATAAACAGGCTCACCCCAGCGATCACCGCGAGCAGGTAGAAGGCCTGCAAACCGGACCAGGCGCTGCCGCCCTCGGCAAGGTGGCCTGGCTGAATAGCCCCAGGGCGTGGCTCCCACAGCAGGCGCAGCACCAGCGGCAGGAATATCACCCCACTGGCATACAGCCAGAACGGCGTGCGCCAGTTCTGCTCACCCAGCGCCCCACCGACGCCCATGAACAGCGCGGCGGACAACGAGGTGGCGACCATCTGCAAGGCGAACAGGCGTTGTCGGCGCGTGCCGCTGTAGTAGTCCCCCATGAGGGTGGTGCAAGCGGTCATGATTGCCGCCTCGGCCAGGCCGATGCCGGCACGGCTGGCCACGATTGCCGGCAGCGATGGCAGCCACAGGGGCAACAGCCCGCACAGGCTGTAGAGCATCAGCGCCAGGCACAGCAGCGGCTTGCGCCCGAAGCGGTCGGCCATCAGCCCGGCGAACGGCGCCAACACGGCGACGACCAGCGCAGGGAGCGTAAGGCTCAAGGGCACCAGCACAGCGGCGCCCGGCACGACGGCGAAGTGGGCCTGCATGCGAGGCAACACCGGAGCCAGTAGCACCGCACCCAACACCGGCAAGCAACTGCCGAGCAGCAACAGGGCTGATTGTGGCCAGCCGGCCACACGCTCACCGTTCATGGGTGGCCTCCAGGGCTTTGGGTGGAAGGGGTAGCCGGCGCTCGGGGCGTGGTGCCTCTTGACTGGCCTGTGCTTGCGGCTGCACCTGGCCCTGGCGAGCCTTGGGCAACAGGAAGCAGGCCAGCGCCGGCAGCAACACCAACGCGCCCACCATGTTCAACACGAACATGAAGGCCAGCAGCACGCCCATGTCCGCCTGGAACTTGATCGGCGAGAACATCCAGGTGCCCACTGCCACCGCCAGGGTGATACCGGTGAGCATCACCACTCGGCCGGTGAAGCGCAGGGCCCGCTGATAGGCCTGCGACAGGCTGGCGCCCTGGCGCATTTCGGCCAGCACAATGGTCATCACATAAAGGGCGTAGTCCACGCCGATGCCCACGCCCAGCGCGATCACCGGCAACGTCGCGACCTTGATGCCGATGCCCAGCCACACCATCAGTGCCTCGCAAAGGATGGAGGTGAGCGCCAGCGGTAGCACCGCGCACACCACGGCGCGCCACGAGCGGAAGGTCACCAGGCACAGCAGCACTACCGCGCCATATACCCACCACAGCATTTCCCGGCTGGCCTGGTGCACCACGATGTTGGTGGCCGCCTCGATCCCGGCGTTGCCCGCGGCCAACAGGAACTGCGCGTTCTCGTTGTCGTTGTCATGGGCGAACTGCTGCACGCTGTCCACGACCCGGGCGAGCGTGTCGGCCTTGTGGTCGGTGAGGTACGCATACAGGGTGAGCAGGCTGCAGTCTTCGTTGTACAGGCCGCGCGGTGCACCGGCGGTGACCATGTTCAGGGTGGCCTGGTTGTTCACCAGCTCGTACCACTTCGGGCTGCCTTCGGACAGGCCTACCAGCACACGGCGGTTGAGCAGCGCCAGCGAGTTGGTGGAATCCACCCCCTCCAGCCCGCGCAGGCGCCAGTCGAGCTGGTCCACCCGGCGCAGGGTGTCGTAACTCGAGCAACCACCCGGCGGGGTTTTAACCATCACCGCAAACACGTCACTGCTGGCGCCGTAGTGGTCGGTCATGTAGGCGCTGTCACGGTTGTAGCGCGAGTCGGCGCGCAGCTCGGGCGCGCCGGCATCCAGGTCACCGACCTTCAGGTGCAAGCTGGTGAGGTAGCCGCCGATGGCC
Source organism: Pseudomonas sp. 3MAES_34.3B (assembly GCF_058145875.1). Classification (NCBI taxonomy): domain Bacteria; kingdom Pseudomonadati; phylum Pseudomonadota; class Gammaproteobacteria; order Pseudomonadales; family Pseudomonadaceae; genus Pseudomonas; species Pseudomonas sp. 3MAES_34.3B. Next base: position 2,853,828 of record NZ_CM176960.1, read on the forward strand.
ATTACCGCCGCCACCGCCACCGCCCCCATTGCCCAGCGCGGATGCGTGAAGCGGTCCAGAACCGCCCACAACCCTTTTATCTCACCCTCCTCGGCTGCGCTTTCGCCGCGCAGGCTGCGTTGCGCCGCATGAGCGCTCACGCCCAGGTACGACAGCAGCACCGGCAGCAGAATCAGGTTGGTGAAAATCAACACGGCCACGCCCTGGCTGGCGATCAGCGCCAGGTCCTGAATCACCTGGATCTTGATTACCATCAGTACGGCGAAGCCCACCGCGTCGCACAGCAGTGCGGTAAGCCCTGCGAGGAACAGGCGGCGGAAGGTGTAGCGGGCCGCGACCAGGCGGTGCATGCCCCGGCCCACGTCCTGCATGATGCCGTTCATTTTCTGCGCGCCGTGGCTGATGCCGATCGCGAACACGAGGAACGGCACCAGTACCGAGTACGGGTCCAGCGCATAGCCGAGCATCGGCAACAGGCCCAGTTGCCAGATCACCGCTACCAGTGAGCAGCACAGCACCAGCAACGTGCTGCGCAGGCAGCGGGTGTAGGCAAACAGCACCACGGCCGTGATCACGATGGCGGCAGCGAAGAAGGCAAGGATCTGCACCAGCCCGTCGATGAGGTCGCCCACCACCTTGGCAAAGCCGGTGATGCGCACCTCGGTATGGGCGTCCTGATACTTCGCCCGCAGCGCTTCCAGCTCACTGGCAAAGGCGTGATAGTCCAGCGGCTTGCCGTCAGAGGTGGTGGTCAGCAGCGGTACATACAGAATGCTCGAGCGTTGGTCGAACGCCACCAACTGGCCGATTTCATTGGAGCGCTGCACGTTCTGCCGCAGCGCCGCCAGGCTTGCCGCCGCGCCGTCGTAACCGTCCGGGATCACCGGGCCGCCTTCCAGGCCCTCTTCGGTCACGCCCACCCAACGTACCGATGGCGTCCATAGCGAGCGCATGTAGGCGCGGTCTACGCCCGGCAGCAGGTACACCTCGTCGTTGAGCTTCTGCAGGGTGGCCAGGTAGCCAGGGCTGTAGATATCCCCGTCGCGGTTGGCCACGCTGATCCGCACCGCGTTACCCAGGCCCGACAGCTCCTGGCGGTGTTCCAGATAGTTGGCAATGAACGGGTGCCCGGCCGGGATCATCTTCTCGAAGCTGGCATTGAGCGTAAGCCGGGTGGCTTGCCAGCCCAGCAGTGCCGTGACCAACAGGCACAGCACCAGCACCAGCCGGCGGTGGTTGAACAATGCGCGCTCCAGCCAGGAACCGGACGCTGCGTCGAAGTCTTCCAGGCGCCCGCTTTCTGGGCTGGCGCCGGTGGGGGAATGGCTCAGCATCGGTTACTCCGTAGAAGGCTGGGTGGCTGAAGGCATGGCAATGCGGGACGGGCCACCGAAACCCACGGCTACCAGGTTGCCGTCACGGGCCTCGATGGCCGCGGTCAAGGGTGGCCCGGGCTGGCTACCCAAGGGCCGCGCCACCGCCCCATCGGTAATTTGAAGCAGGCCGCCCGCCTGATTGATCACCAGCGTGCCTGCAGGCCGCGCCACCAGCGCATTCACTGATACGGGAATGGGGTTGGTCACGGTGTCGAATTGCTCGGTGCGTGGATCGAACGCCAGCAGGCTGCCACGCAAACCGCCCAGCAAAATGCGCTGGTCTGGCAACGCGCCCAAAGCAAAGAAACTGCCTTCGTATGGCGTGGGTACCGCGTCGAAGTGCGCGCCGTCGTGTGCCGAACGTAAGAACAAGCCTTGCTCGCCAGCGACGTACAGCGCCGCGCCTTGCCGTTGGATGGCGTACAGATGCAGCCCTTGCGGGTTAGGCAGCCGGCCCATCCAGGACTGCCAGGTAGCGCCGCCATCTTCGGTGGCCATGGCCAGGCCGTAGGCGCCCACAACCACACCATGGCGGGCATCGCTGAAACTCAGCGCCAGCCACGGCTTGTCGGCACCGTCGGCCACTAACCGTTTAGCCGCGCCCAGCCGGGCTTCGTCGCCTGAGGCCTGGGCGGCGTTCAGTTCCAGCCGTGCGACTTCGGTGCCGTCCAGCTGCAGAGCCCAGTGCTCGCCGCCGTCGTCGCTGTGCAACACCACACCCGCGTGGCCGATGGCCCAGCCCTGGCGGTTGTCGACAAAGCGAACGGCGGTCAAGGTATTGGTCACTGGCACCGTGGCCGGGCGCCAGCCATTACCGTTGTCGTCGGACAGCAGCACGGTGCCCCGCTCGCCCACCGCCACCAGGCGATCGCCGGCGCGGGTAATGTCCAGCAGCACCGCGTGCAGCCCTTGGGCGGCGGCGGGTTTGGGCGCGACCGCAGTGGCAGCATGGACCGGGCCGGCGAGCAGCGCGCCCGCGAGCACGGCAAGGGCAATCAGCCTGTTGGCGTTCATCTCAGCGCACGCCTTCGCCAGCGAGGGCGTCAGGGGTGAACACGCTGTCCTTGTAGGCATTCACTACTCGGTACTGTTCGCTCTTGCCGGCGAAGATGTCACCGGTAAACCAGGCGCCCGAGAGCAGGTCGTAGAAGCCGTTGGTGAGGGTGACCACGCCTGGTAGGTCCGGCAGCACTACCGGGGTGGTCCAGAGCGCCTTGGCCAGCTGGTTCTGCGCGTCGTAGCGCTCGCCCAGCACCGCAGCCCAGGTGTCCTCGTCCACGTAGTAGGTGCTGCGCGGCATCACATGGCGCTTGCCCGCCTTGAGGGTGGCTTCCACTACCCACACGCGGTGCAGTTCCCAGCGCAGCGCGGAAGGGTTCAAATGGTGCTCGCCCAGCAGGTCGGTGGGGTTGGCAGCCGTGAACACCTTGTTGGCGTTGTACGGGATGTAGAGCTCTTTCTTGCCTACCAGCTTCCAATCGAAGCGGTCCAGCCGGCCGTTGAACACATACAGCTCGTCGAAGCTCATCACGCCCGCCGTGGCCGGGGTAGGCGTGTCGCAGCAGGCGTTGGGCAGGCGGCGCACCCGGCGCTGGCCCGGCAGGTAGGTCCACACGCCCGCGTTGTCGGCGTTGATGTTTTCACGGCCGGTGATGGCTTCGCCGGCACGCAGGGGTGGGCCATCGTTCACCATGCGAATGGACCAGAAGGTGCCGTCTTTCTTGCCGCCATCGGGCAGGTACCACGGCATCTGCATGTCGGCACGCGAGTCGTTGGTGAGCACGTGCTTGCCGTCGGCGGTGGTCAGGTATTGCGTGAAGTTGGCGTGCCAGGACGCACCGCGCCAACGCAGCAGGTGGTTCCACATCACCTCCACGCCCGCCTTCGGGATCGGGAACGGAATACCACCCTGGGCGTTTTCCGGCATGGCGCCGGCGGAGCCCTCGGTCAACTTCGCGCCAGTGGCGTTGGCGTAGGTCGCGTCATACACCGCCTGGGGTGCAGCGGCGGTGCGGTGGGTGGCATACACGTCGATCTTGTAGCTGTCCGGGTACTTCTTGAGCATGGCCTTGGTGCCTTCGGACAGTTTGTCCGCGTACTGGGCCATGTTCTGCGCAGTGATGGTGAACAGGGGTTTTTCGCTGGCGAAGGGATCGCTGCGCTTGCCGTCGCCACCACCGGCCTGCACCAGCCCGCCGCTCCAGGCCGGGATGCTGCCGTCGGCGTTGCCGGCCCGCTCGGCGCCCAAGGGCGTGAGGGAGGTTTTCAAGGTGTCGGCTTCGGCGGCGCTGACGGCGGCCTGCGCCGGATTGGCCAGGCAGGCGGCAGCCAGTAAAGCGACCGACAAGGCACTCAGGCGGTGGCGAAGGTTCATGGACAATCCCCTTTATTGTTAGAAAGTACGGCTGACGCTGAACGCCAGGAAGTCACGGTCAATCAGGCTTTGTTCGAAGGTGTAATTGCTGCTGGCGTCCAGGAAGGTGTCGCTGCGGCCGTAGTAATGCGTGTAGGTCAGCCCCACGTTCCAGGTATTGAGGTAGTTGCCCTTGATACCAATGTTCAGGTCGCCGCCACGGTTGGCGCCAAAGCCGGTGCCCAGCGCCATCGAGGCGCCGTGGGTGTAGCTGGCACCGATCGGCACGCTCACGTCCCAGCCAGGGAAGGCCTGGCGGTACATGGGCTCGTACACGGTGCGCAGGCTCCACGCATCGCGGTCGGCGTTGGGGTCTACGGCATCGGCGTTGCGGGTTACGCTGAGCACGCGGTTCCAGGCAATCTCGCCCACGAAGCTGGCTTCCTGGGACACGAACGACGGGCCCAGGCTGGCCAGCCAGGAGAGGTTGGCGTGCAGCGTGTGGCCGGTGGCATACACCGCGTCGTCGGCGTCGTTGGATACGCCCTCGCCCGCCACCAGGTTGCTCTGCAGGGTGGACGCCAGCGGCTGATGCCAACGGGTGGACAATTCGCCAGCGATGTTGAATTGATCAAGCGTGGTGGAGAAGCTCGCGCCTACCGCCTCAATCCCTTCCGGGTACGCCCAGTAGTAATTGCCGGCGTAGCCGCTCACCGGGTTCAGGTTGGCGAAGTCGGGCCGCACGATCAGCTGCGGGCTTTTGTCGTGGAAGCGAATGGCATAAAAGCCGAAGTCGTAGTTGTCAGTGCGCCAGCGCAATTGCACTCCGCCCTGCCCCGAATCCTTCGCCTGCTTGGTACTGCCACGGTAGAACGCCAGCGGCCCGGCACCAGGGAACAGCGGGTCGCCCACGATCAACCGCTCGTTGCCGTCGCCGAAGAAGTCGTCGGTAGAGAAGTAACTCCCCGAGGCGGGCAGGCGGTTGGCTTCCCACTCGAACTGGTAATAGGCGCCAATGCTCACATCGGGCGTGAGTTGCAGCTGGCCGGACATCTGCTTGACCGGGCGGATCAGTTCCTTGAACTGGGTGTTGGGCACAGACAACCCCTTCACCACGTCGATCGGTGCCATGCCGCCGGCAATGCCGTTCATGCCGTAGAACAGGCTTTCGCCCCACTGCATGGCGTATTGGCCCAGGCGCGCCGAGGCCGGCATTTCACCCACGTCCCCTTTGGCGAACACGAAGGCATCGAGCAGCTCGGCCTTGCGCCCGTGGAGGGTGCGGGTGCCGTCAGGGAAGTCATCACCGTCGAAGCTATTGATGCGATCGGCGGCGTTGTTGTCAGTGTTGCGGTTATAGGCATCGTCGTACCAGGCCGCGCCGCTTATCCGGGCGCCGACGTTCTGGTAGGTGATGTCCATTTCCGACAGCACGTCCACACGGCTGGAGATCAGCCCCTTGTCGAAATTGCGGTCGCCGTCGTCCAGGTTCAGCGAGGTGCTGCCTTCGGTGAGCCGGTCGGACTGCCCCTCGGTACGCCAGGCGGCGCTGTACTTGAGGGTGTTGTCCCAGCGAATGCGCAGGTCCGGGTTGCCCGTGTCGAACTCGAATGCCTGGCTGTGCCCCGGCGCCCCCAACAGGGCAGCCGCCACCAGCGCTGCGGCCGGGGTAAGCGCGCAGCCAGCCCCTGCCCCGCGCAGCCCAAGCCGCGCGGCGGATATACGAAGTGCCATGGTGATTCCCTCGTTTTTATTCTTTTTTAAGGCGTCTCATCCGTAGGAAGCGGGCGCAGCTCGCGAATAGATTTATGGCCCCTATTCGCGAGCTTCGCCGGAGAGCCGGCCTCCCGCTTCCCACAAAGCTAGGCTGTCAAGCTCTTAGGCGGCTCAGACAGGCTGCGCGGTGAGCTCCAGCATCCGCTTCACCAGCCCGATCCGGTCGAACGCCCGGTCCTGTTGCATTTCCTTGTCGCCGGCCAGCACCGATTGCTCGCTGATGAACTTGCAGCGTTCGAAGCGCCGCGCCATGAAGCGCTGGAGTTGTTCCTCCAGGGTGCCGCCGGCGGTGAGCTCCTCGCCCAATACCACAGCGTCTTCGATCGCCATGCCGGCGCCCTGGCCCAGGTGGGGCGTGGTGGCGTGGGCGGCGTCGCCGATCAGCAGCACGCGGCCGCGGTACCAGGGCTCGTCCACGAACACCACTTCCATGGGCTTGTAAACTACCTGGCTGCTGTCCACGATCTGCTCGCGCAGCTCGCCGATGATCCCGCCGAAACCGGCCAGGCGAGCACGCATCTGCTCGGCCAAGGTGGTGGCGTCCATCCAGGGGTTTTCGGGTTCGTGGGAGGTCAGGAACATGTACATCAGGTTGCCGGCCAGCGGCACCAGCCCGGCGTTGCCGGCAGCGCTCTGGAAGTTCGCCAGGTGGTCGATGTGCGGCGCCCGAGGGAAATTGTGGCGCCATACGGCTTGCCCGGTGAAACGCGGTGTGTAACGGTCGCCGAACAGCAGGCCGCGGATCTGCGAGTACAGCCCGTCGGCGCCGACCACCAGGTCGTAGCGGCCACTGCTGCCATCGGTGAACAGCACATCAACGCCGTCCGCGTCTTGGCTCAGCGTTTCCACGGCCAGGCCCAGGCGGATGTTCGCGCCCAGGTTGCCGGCGGTGTCGCTGAGCACATGGTGCAGTGCCAGGCGCGAAATACCCACGTTCGCCGGGTACTGTGGGCCGGCCAGGCGCTGGCCGGGAATGCGCGCCAAGGTTTGCCCTTCAGGGCCGTAGATGGCGACGTCCTCGAAGGGGTACGCCGCGCCCAGGTAGGCATCGAGTACGCCCAGCCGGGACATTTCCCGCACTACGTTGCTCTGCTGGATAATCCCCACACCGTACACGGTCCACTCGGGCTTGAGCTCGATCAGGTCGACTTTCAACCCCTGCCGGCGGAGCGAAATGGCCGTACACAGGCCACCGATCCCACCGCCCACGACCAGAACATTGTTCACTGAACTCATGGCTTGACTCGCTTGTTTTTATTGTGGGTCGTTGATGCCAGCCTGGCACCGCGCCGTTTGATCGGCATTACGGCGTATCTGGCACCGATTTGACTAATCGCATGTTCGGATGGGATGTATCGCCGTTCGCGATACCTCGGCCGCTCCGTTTTTTTACGTTTCCAACCACACCTCGCCCCCCTCCACGTGGTGGCTGACGGCGGTCAGGTGCTCATCCAGGCACGGCCCGTACACACAGCGGCCATCCACCGGATCGAAGCGCGCGCCGTGGGCGTAGCAGATGATCCAGGCGCCGTCGGCCGAGAGGTAACGGTCCTTGCGGTATTCCAGCGGTACGTCCAGGTGCGGGCAGCTGTTGCGATATACCCGCACCTGGCCTTGATGCAGCAATGCGAACACCTGGTCGTGGCCGGCGCCCCAAGGGTCGAACCCTCGGGACTGGCCTTCGCTCAGTTGCGCCAGCGCACACAGGCGCGTTACACCTGCCATAGCGCTTAGCCTTGCTTGGGTGGCGGGCCGCTCGGCGCCCACTTCTCACGGCTGGAGAACAGGAACAACTGCGAGTTGTCGGCGGACATGGGTGCGAACCGCGCGGCCCAGGCGTCGTCGTGCTTGTCCATGTCGGCGTCGTACTCGATGTGGCAGCCCAGCGGGCTATTGAAGTACCAGAACCAGTTGCTGCCGAACAGGTGACGGCCCGGGCCCCAGAAGCTGGTCCAGCCCTTGGCCGCGAAGCGTTGGCCGGCAAGCAGAACTTCGGTGCCGCTGCCCATGTGGAAGGTGAAGTGCTCGCAGCCTTTCATGTGCGGCGGGGTCTGGATCATGAACAGGCAATGGTGATCGTCCGAGCCTGCCGGGCGCATGAACGGCCCTACGCCTACGAAGGTGTCGGTGATGCGGAAGCCCAGGCGATCGGCATAGAACGCGCCAGCCTTGGTGGAATCGGGCACGAAATACACCACATGCGACAGCGTGCGCGGCTTGGCCTCCATGTCCGGTGAAATGCCCACCTGGTTCAGCGGCCGCTGGGGCTCGCTGCCCGGGGCGTTGGTGAGGTCCGCCGGGGCGATGATCGGCCGCCGCTGCGCCACCTGGAAGGCGATATGGAAGCCCATGTCGTCCACGCTGTGCAGGCTGCCATCCGCATCGCGGCGTACTTCGCGGTCGCGGGCCAGTTCGTCCTCGATCGCGGCCAGGTCTTCTGCGCTGGCTACTGCATAGATGGTTTCACGCAGCGACGGCGCCGGGCCGATGGCTGGCGGCAGGCTCGCATCATCGGCCCGGCGAATGATAATGGCGGTACCGTCCAGTGCTTCAAAACGCCCGCCGTTGCCGTCCAACCCTACGGGGTCCAGCCCGTAGTCACGCAGGCAATCGGTACAGGCCTGGATGTCGTCGACACCGAAGACCAGTGCGTCTAGGCCGATGATATTCATGCGAACCACTCCGTTCTTGTAATTGGAATCGGCGCCTGGCCGACTTGGAACAGAGCCTGAACGGTGGGCGATTAGCTGACCAATCGTGTGTAAGGATGCGATGTATCGCGCGGGGCGATACCTGAAGCGAACCGTTGACCCACCCCGTAGGAGTAGGCGCCGGCCTGCGAACTGCTGCTCTTCGGGCCATTCCGGGCGCAGCTGGCGAACAGAAACAACCTAGTGCCCCACGCGATACCTCCTATCCCCGGATACGATTGGCAGCGATACCCCGGCCTTCCTTATGGTGCAGTGATGCGCGCCTGCCCTCTTCAGCGCGCGGCCCTTTCGCAACGCACAAGGACAACAAGAAATGTTCAAGTACTTCCCCACCAATTACGTGTGGAACCTCTCGGTAGACCTGGCCATTGAAATGGGCGCCCGCATGGGCGAGATCGAGGAGATGTGCGCGCCGCTGCAGGAGGCTGCCAAACAGCCGGACAAAGCCGGCACCGAGGCGTTCCGGGAAACCTGGGCGAAAATGGCCGACAAGCTGTGCGGCCTGGCCGAGGAAGACGAAAGCGCCGGGCGGTTGCTGTCCGCTGGCGAGAAGTACAACCGTGCGGCCACCTATTACCTCACCTGCGAGCGCTTGCAGGCCCACGGCGCGCCAGGTCGGGCTGACCTGTACCAGCGTTTCCTGAGCACCTTTGCCCGCGGCATCGCGCTGTCGAAAGAGAATTGCGAACGGGTGGAAATCCCCTACGAAGGCGCTCACATCTCTGGCCTGCTGGTTCGGGCCGAAGGCGTGGAAGGGCCCGCGCCACTGCTGGTGCAGGTGAACGGCCTGGATTCCACCAAGGAAATGAAATACCGCGTGGGCCTGCCTGCGTGGCTGGCCAAGCGGGGCGTGTCTTCGCTGATCATTGACCAGCCAGGCACCGGCGAAGCGCTGCGCCTGCATAACCTTACCGCCCGTTTCGACAGCGAGCACTGGGCCAGCCGCGTGGTGGACTGGCTGGAAACCCGCGCGGATGTAGACCCCAAGCGCATCGGCATGGAAGGCGTGTCGCTGGGCGGTTACTACTGTCCTCGCGCCGTGGCCTTCGAGCCGCGTTTCGCCTGTGGCGTGGTGTGGGGGGCCAACCACGACTGGCGCGACGTGCAGAAGCGTCGGCTGGAAAAGGAAGGCGACTTCCCGGTGCCACACTACTGGGCCCACGTGCGCTGGGTGTGGGGTGCGAAGGATCAGGACGACTTCATGGCCATCGCCGAGAACGTGCACCTGGACGGCGTGCTCGACCGCATCAAGGTGCCCTTCCTGGTCACCCACGGCGAAAAGGACTCGCAGATCCCGCTCAAATGGGCCCACCGCACCTATGAGCAACTGGTCAACAGCCCTCGCCGGGAGCTGAAGGTATTCACCGAGCGCGAAGGTGGCGTGCAGCATTCCAGCTTCGACAACAGCATCAATGCTGGCCAGTACATCGCTGACTGGGTGGCAGAAGTGTTGGGCGGCCGGGTCGCGTAGGCACTCGGCATTCACCCCGCCTCTTGGGTCTGCTAAGGTGGCGCCCCTTATCCATGCCAGCACACAGGGGGCCCCTTGGCCGCGCTCGAAACCCTCACCGCCGACCTCTTCGAAGTGGACAAGCGCCTGTCGCTCAAGCCCGTCACCGATTTCAACGCCTACCTTCGAGGGGCCTTCGGTGACGGCCCTTGCACCTGTGTGCGCTGCCAGCAAAACGGCGGAAACGACAGCGGCTACACCCTGCGCCATACCTTTGTGTTCGCGGGTGCCCAAACCCACCGCCGCTTCGCCAATACCAGTGCCAGCGATGTGTTGTTGATGCTGAAGAAGGCGTGGCTCTCCTATACCAAGGCAGAACTGCCCACTACCGGCGCGCTGGACGTTGATACCGTACAGAGCTTCGTGGAGCCTGGCCTGCATGAACGGTTGCTGCCATTGTTGCGGGCTAGTGGGTTGGTGAGTGAAGTAGACGGCGAGTTGATGCTGAACAAGCCGATGGAAGGCTAAGCAAAAAGGCGAGAGGTAACTTCAAATATCATAGGTTTTTGGGTATACCGGGGAGCCATATACGGGGGCCGCCGCCGTCATACTTCCTACGGATTTCTCGGTAAGCTCAACCAGTTCGCCAAAGGTCTTTACGTTTCTAACAGCATCACTATCCAACGTGACGTTCAGTTTTTCTTCGATCTTCTTGATCAACGCCGGAAGACTGAACCCATCTGCAAGCCCACCGGGAATCAGTGTTTTTGACGTGATAGAACTGCTTAGTTGCTCAACAAGTATTGTTTTGATATCTGCTTCATAAGACATGATCGTTTCCTTTCTTAAGGTTCAGGCGCAGGTCAGGCCTTTGCACTTCGGTGTGCCGATACCGCGGTCCAACCTGCCGGTTGCATTATTCTTCACCTTCGTTGATTGCTGCGCACCGCTATGTCAATATCCAGCGCCAAAGTCCATGAGGGCATTATTGAGCTCAAGGCTGGTAGATTCCCGGACCGAAGCCATCATCATCGACCATGCGCTCAAGGCTGTATCCAACCAACTTTGAATTCACAAGCTGTACAAGACTTCCAAAGCTGTTGGCCTGCTCACGCTCCGCGACATTTAAAACAATCTTAAATTTCTGTTCTATCTTATTCAGTATTTCGGGAAAATCGAGTGCATCCGGCAGGGCAATTGGTAGATGCGTCGAGGGTATAAGGAAGCTCGTCAACTGCTCGGCGAAGATTGCCTTGATGTCTGATTCCACGGACATAGATGTTTCCTCCAATGGGGTAAGGACATCCTGACACGACCGACACGTGCCCAACACTAACAACTCTGCCAGGTTTCCTTTCCGTCCGTCGCCCTACCCTTCGTCCAACCCCAACACTTTCAAGCGCCGATAAAGCGTCCGCTCACTCAGCCCCAAATGCGCCGCCAGTGCCGTGCGCGAGCCGTGGAAGCTCGCCACCGCCTGCGCCAGCCTGTCGGGCCGAGCTGTATGGGCGATGGGTTACGTAACAGTTTTTTTGATTATGATCTGCAGAAGATCACCCACTGTTTTGGCTTTTACAGCTTCATCTTCGGTAATTTCTATGTTGAAATTACCATCCAACTCCTGGATCACTTCCACATAATCAAGCGAGTCGGCACCCAAGTCGGAAATTAAAGCCGTTGATGTAACTTTCTCGTTTTCAAGATTTAGTTCTTTCGCAATGATCTCTTTAGCCTTGCGCTTGATTTCCACGATTTCCTGGGTGCGCTGCTGTTCCGCCTCGACCCTCGCCGCCTCGATTTCCTCCGGGCTCAGATAACCTTTTGCTTTAATCAGATTGACAATGTCATTAACGGTCCTGACTTTTTCTGCCTCCTCATCTTCAATCGAGATCTCGAACGCCTCTTCCAGCGACATAGTAATTTCGATCGCATCAAGTGAGTTTGCGCCAAGATCGCTCGCCAGTTCAGCAGCCGGGACAACTTTATACTTATCGACATTAAGTTCGTCGCTAATTATTTTCCTGACCCTATCCTCGATATCTGACACGGTATTTCTCCCACTGAGTGATAAGGAGATTCTGTGCTACCGCTTTCACCCATAAAACTGGCAACTCTGCCAGGTTTTCGCGCCGCCCGTCGTCTCACCCCTCATCCATCCCCAATGCCTTCAAGCGCCGGTACAGAGTGCGTTCACTCAGCCCCAAATGGGTCGCCAGCGCCTTGCGTGAGCCTTGGAACCCCGCCACCGCCCGGGCAAGCGTGTCCTGCTCGCTTGGCAGGGATGCCAGCGGCAGCTCATCCATGGGCAAGTCCCGCCGGCGAATCACCCCATCGCTGGCCATCAGCTGTGCGCGCTCCAGCACGTTGCGCAGCTCTCGAATGTTTCCTGGGTAGCGATAGGCCTGCAGCCAAGCCATGGCGTCGGCGGAGACCTGCCACGGCGTGCCTTGCGCTGTGCGGCGCAGCAGGCTGTCGATCAGCAGCGGCAGGTCTTCGGCGCGCTCGCGCAAGGCTGGCAGGCGCAAAGTGAACGCGTTGATGCGGTAATACAGGTCCTGGCGGAAGCTGCCCGCCGCCACCATTTCGGCCAGCGGCTTGTGGGTGGCGGCCACCAAGCGAAAGTCCGAATGCAGCGTGCGCAGGCTACCCACGGGCCGGAAGCTGCCGGATTCGATCAGCCGCAGCAGCTTGGCCTGGGTGGCCAGCGGCACTTCGCCAATCTCGTCGAGGAACAACGTGCCGCCATGGGCGGCTTCCGCCAGCCCGGTCTTGCGGGTGGCGGCCCCGGTGAAGGCACCCTTTTCGTGTCCGAACAACTCGCTCTCGAACAGGGTCTCGCTCAAGCCTGTGCAATCGACCACCACCAACGGCCCGCCTGCCCTGGGACTGGCCGCATGCAGGGCGCGGGCGAACAGCTCCTTGCCTGTGCCGGATTCACCCTGCAGCAATACCGGGATCTGCGACGGTGCGGCCCGCTCCAGGTCGGCAAGGGCACGCTGGAAGGCGGGTGCGCGCCCTACCAAGCCGTGCTCGCTGGGCTGGGCCGCCGCCACGTCCAGCGAACGCAGCCGTTCTACGTAACCCAGTAATTCGCCGCCCTCGCCATACAACGGGCGCAGTTCCACGTCCACGTGTTCGGGCCCGCGCGGCGTGTGGTGAACATGCAACACCCGCTCCGGCAGGCGCGTTTCCCGCGCCTTGCGCATGGGGCAATGCTCGCCGGCACGGTCGCACGGTACGTTGTACCCGTGCGACACCTGATGGCAGGTGTGGCCGATCGGCGCCTGGCCGCGCTGGCCGAACTGCTGCCGGTAGGCACGGTTGGCAGCGACGATATGGTAAGCCGTGTCCAGCACGATGGCAGGCAGCGGGTCATGTTCCAGGTAGGCGCTCAACGCCAGAGGATCGAAGGTGGTCACGGGGAGTTCCATTGCAGGCAGGCGGGGAAATACTGCCACTGACTGCCAAACACTGCCAGCACCGCTGCCTCAAGTGGCAGTTCCATGAAGCGCGGTAGGCGCTTGACCCAGCAAACGTTGGCTTGGCTGGATGGCACAGATATTGAGTTACCCGACCATCGGCTGCGGTCACCCTCGCCGTTTTGGAGCCCTCATGATGCACCTGCAAACCGACGCCTACCGGGTGGAAGCGTTCTTCGACCCGGCCACGTGCAGCCTGAGCTATCTGCTGCTCGAGCGCGCCACCCAAGCCTGCGCGTTGATCGATGCCGTGCTCGATTACCAGCCCGCCACCGGCCAGACCTCTACGCTGAACGCTGACAGAATGATCGCGCGGGTGGGCGAGCTCGCGGCCCGGGTTGAGTGGATACTCGAAACCCATGTGCATGCCGATCACCTGAGTGCCGCCAGTTACCTCAAACAGGCCCTGGGCGGGCGGATCGGTATCGGTGCCCGCGTGGTCGAGGTGCAGGCTGCCTTCAATCGCTGGTTCCCGGGCACGGACGACACAGCGCCGTTCGACGAGCTGTTCACTGACGGTGAGCTACTGACGCTTGGCAATTTGTCGATCGAGGTACTGCATACGCCCGGCCACACGCCAGCCTGCGTCAGTTACCTGTTCGCCGACCCCGGGCAGCCCCTGGCGTTCGTGGGCGACACGCTGTTCACGCCAGACTACGGCACCGCCCGCTGTGACTTCCCGGGCGGCGATGCCCGCACGCTGTACCAATCGATCCAGCGGTTGCTGCGCCTCCCAATGCACACCCGGCTGTTGCTGTGCCACGACTACCGGCCAGAAGGCCGTCCGTTGCAATGGCACACCACGGTTGCCGAGCAGCAATCCGGCAACCGCCATGCGAACGCCTGTATCAGCGAGCAAGCCTTCGTGGAAATGCGCAAAGCGCGCGACGCCACCCTGTCGATGCCAGCGCTGATGTTGGCCGCAGTGCAGGTGAACCTGTGCGCCGGCGAACTGCCCCCCGAGGAAGCCAACGGCTTGCGTTACCTGCGTATTCCCCTCAATGCCTTCAAGGACACCCCATGACCCACACGCTACCCGTTCACGACGTGGTAATCGTCGGCGCAGGCGCCGCGGGTATCGCGACCGCCGCCAGCCTGCTCCAGCGCGCCCCCGGGCTGGACGTACTGCTAGTCGACCCCGCCACCGAACACTTCTATCAGCCGGGCTGGACCCTCGTCGGCGCAGGCGTGTTCAACCAGGCCAGCACTCGCCGCGAGACTGCCACGCTGATTCCGCCAGGCGCGAAGCTGCTGCAAGCCGCGGTGATCGGGTTCAACCCCGCTGATAACCAGGTATTGCTGGCGAACCGCCCCGCGCTGGGCTATCGCCAGTTGGTTGTGTGCCCAGGCCTTGTGCTGGACTGGGCCGACATCGATGGCCTGGAAAGCACGCTTGGCCAGCACGGCGTGACCTCGAACTACCGCTACGATCTGGCCCCCTACACATGGGAACTCACCCGGCAGCTGCGCAACGGCCGGGCGCTGTTCACCCAGCCCGGCATGCCGATCAAATGCGCCGGTGCGCCGCAGAAGGCCCTTTATCTGGCCTGCGACCATTGGCGCCGGGAAGGCCGTCAGGGCGCAGTGCGGGCCGAGTTCCTCAACGCCAACCCCAGCCTGTTTGGCGTGGCCGCCTATGTACCTGCGTTGCAGCGATATATCGAGCGTTATGAAGTGGACCTGCGCCTTCGCCATCGGTTGGTGGCAGTGAACGGCCCCCTGCGGCAGGCCACGTTCGAAGTCACTGCCAGCGATGGCAGCACCCATGAGGACACGCGCGCGTTTGACCTCCTGCATGTGGTACCACCACAGTGCCCACCCTTGGCAGTGAGTGGCAGTCGCTTGGCGGACGCCAATGGGTGGCTGGATGTAGACCCGCACACGCTGCGCCATCGCCGATTCGCCAACGTTCATGGGCTGGGGGACGTCATCAATACCAGCAACGCCAAAACGGTCGCAGCGGCCCGCAAACAGGCGCCGGTGGTCGCGCACAACGTGGCGGCAGCCCTGGGCAAGGCACGCGGCACGGCCCGCTACGACGGTTACGGCGCGTGCCCGCTCACGGTTGAACGCGGCCGTATCGTGCTGGCCGAATTTGCCTATGGCGGTGCGCTGGCGCCCTCCTTCCCCCAATGGATGCTCAAGGGCACCGAGCCTACCCGCCTGGCGTGGTGGCTGAAGGCCCACGCCCTGCCGGCGCTGTACTGGCACGGCATGCTGCGCGGGCGGGAATGGCTGGCCCGGCCCACGCTGGAAGCGATGCCGTGACGCTGGCCTATCTGGCCAGCGGCCTGGGCGCGGTGGCAGGCCTGGTGTTGGGGCTGACCGGTGCGGGCGGTGGTGTGTTGGCGTTGCCGCTGCTGGTATTCGGCCTCGGCCTGAGTATTCCCCAGGCCGCCCCTATCGCACTGCTGGCGGTGGGGTTGTCTGCCCTGCTCGGCGCGGTGATCGGCCTGCGCCAACGCATCGTGCGGTACCGGGCCGCGGCGTTGATCGGCGCCTGTGGAATCGCCACCGCGCCGCTCGGGGTGTGGCTCAGCCATCGCCTTCCCGCGGTGCCGCTGGCAGCGTGTTTCGTAGCCGTACAAACCTGGGTGAGCGTGCGTTTATGGCGGGGCGCTGACCCATCGGAGCGGCCGTTAGCTCAATGCCCTTGCCGATTGGACCGCAGCACCGGCCAACTGCACTGGACCACCTCGTGCGCGCAAGCGCTAGCAGGGACCGGCGCTCTGGCAGGCGTGTTGTCGGGCCTGCTCGGGGTGGGCGGCGGCTTCGTGATCGTGCCCGCGCTGCGGCGTTATACCGACCTGGAAATGAACACTGTGGTAGCGACATCCCTGGCGGTGATTGCCCTGGTCGCACTGGCCACCGGTGGCGCAACCATGGCCAGCGGCGTGGCTAATAGCGAACTCGCCCTACCCTTCGCAATGGGGAGTGCAGCGGGCCTTCTGCTTGGCCGCCGGTTAGCCCCTCGTTTCAGCGGGACCACCCTGCAAAGGGCATTTGCCCTGGCAGGCTTCGCTGCAGCCGTGGCGATACTGGCAAGAAGCCACATTTTCGGCTGATTTTGCCGTATATCGGAGCGGTACGCACCGTTTGTAAATCCAATGGAATTTTGCGCGCCATACAAGGCTCCGTTAAGTCGGTAATGATCAACGGGATTGATTGGAAATGCCTACGCCAACGCTTTTCGTCATCGACTATCGCCTTCACGGCGCACCCAAGAGTTTTGTGATCCGCCTCGACCGCATGGACAACGCCGAAGCGTGGCATTGGGCCAGTTGCGATGCGGGGGTCGGGCACATACCTCGCCACCGTCACGACAAGATAAAACGCACCTCCAAACCTATGGCCGAGAAGTTCGGGATTACCGACGTGCGCTGGCGCGCGGCGGGTATGCAGCCACCCGTGGAAGCGCCAGTGGCCGACCGCGCCGCCGGTTAGCCACAACGGCCGCGTAGTAGCAGGCCAGACACAACCCCGGCGAATGCAGTGCCGGGGTTTTTTACACCTGCCGATCGGCACTGGTGTTCCCCCTTTCCTCAACTACCGTTGTATCGCCGCTAATACAATGAGCGCCGAGGCGGCCGGCCGCGCCCTCACGTTCCCCCCCGGCTTTCAGGAGCTACTGCCATGCCTCTTATTTACGATGCCCGCGACTACGGCGCGGTTGGCGATGGAGCCACGGACGATACCCAGGCCATCCAGGCCGCCATCGACGCCGCAGCCGAGACCGGGGGCCAGGTTTACCTGTCCAGGGGCACTTACGTGGTGAGCGGTGACACCTCCCAAACCTCCGGGCCGTGCCTTATCCTGCCGAGCGGCGTGAGCCTCGTCGGGGATGGCGCCGCCGACACAAGCCTTAAACTGGCCAACGACTGGAGCAAACCCGTCACCGGTATCGTGCGGGCCGCCATGGATGCACAGGACGTTGGGCTGTCTGACCTTACGGTGGATGGCAACAGCGCCCATACGAGCGGGCGCGTGGATGGCTTCAGTACCGGCGCCGGCCCCTGGGACAGCGGCACCACCACCGCCGTGACCGTGAGCGGTGTGACGTTTACCAACTGCAGCGGCAATGGGCTGAACGCGCAACAAGGTACCTTCGCCCTGAGCGTGACCGACAGCGTGGCGACCGGCAGCGGCCTGGACGGCTTTTATGCCCACCTTGTAGGCACCGCCGAGGGTTATGTGGACGCGGGTGGGTTCCAGGACAACCTCAGCGAAGGCAACGGCCGTAACGGCTTTACCTTGTTGCTGGACAATTACCGCACCACCCTGGCCGACAACGACGCGCTGGAAAACGGCGGCCGCGGCATTCTGGTCGAAGGCCAACCAGGCGAAGC
Source organism: Pseudomonas sp. 3MAES_34.3B (assembly GCF_058145875.1). Lineage (NCBI taxonomy): Bacteria > Pseudomonadati > Pseudomonadota > Gammaproteobacteria > Pseudomonadales > Pseudomonadaceae > Pseudomonas > Pseudomonas sp. 3MAES_34.3B. Next base: position 2,871,319 of record NZ_CM176960.1, read on the forward strand.
CTTCTCTGAACGGGTGGTGCTCACCGGTGGCGAAATCGCCGACAACGGGGCCGAAGGTCTGCTGCTCAAGCTCACCGACTTCAGCCGGGTGAGCAACGTGACCGTGCACGACAACGGTGGCGCGGGCATCGGCTTGTATGGCTCCAGCGCTAACACGATCGCGGGCAACGTGCTGTACAACGACGCCAGCACCTTCGGCAATGCCGAGGTGGTACTGCAGGCCTCGGACGATTCGGACGTGGGCGCCGTGGACGCTGTCACCGGCAACGTGGTGTACAACAACCTGATCGGCGGCGGCAACGCCAGCTATGCGGTGTCCGAACGCAACGAAGACATCACAGGCTTCAACACCGTGTTCGATAATTACTTCAGCCGCTTCGGCGATCCCGCCACGGTGTTCTACGGCACCGACAGCAGCGCCTTCAGCAATAACGACAACCTTACCGTGGCCGGCACCGCCGGCAATGATGTGCTGGCCGCCACCGAAGCATCCGATACGGCGCTTTACGGCTTCGGGGGCAACGACCGGCTCACCGGCGGCCTCTACGACGACGTGCTGTACGGCGGCGCCGGGGTGGACCGGCTCACCGGCGGGGCCGGCGCGGACACCTTCCGTTTCACTCGCGCCAGCGACAGCGTACGGGGCGCCAACGACCTGATAACGGACTTCGTCGCCGGCGAAGACAAGCTGGACCTTGCCAGCCTTGGCTACAGCGGCCTGGGCGATGGCCACAACGGCACCTTGCAGCTCAGCTACAACGGCAGCCTGGGGCGGCACTATTTGCGCAGCCTGGATGCCGACAGCGACGGCCATTACTTCCAGCTGGCGCTGGTGGGCAACGTCAACGAGATACAGGCCAGCGACTTCGAAACCCTGGTGCAGGGCACCTCAGGCCGCAATACCCTCACCGGCAGCGATAATGGCGAAACGCTCAGGGGCCTGGCCGGCGCGGACACCCTCAGCGCCGGTGCTGGTAATGACTATGTGATTGGCGGCGCGGGCGCCGACCAGCTCACGGGCGGCGACGGCAACGACGTATTCGTGTTCGACGCGCTGCGCGACAGCTATGCCAACGGCACCCGGAGCGTGGACAATAGCGACACGATCACCGACTTCCGCTACGACCATGACGTGCTTGACCTCTCGGCGTTGCGCTTCACCGGGTTGGGCACCGGCTATGACCACACCCTGGAAGCCACACGCACGGGCGGTGACATGGTGCTGCAGTCGCTGGAAGCCGATGCCAACGGCAACTACTTCAAGCTGGTGCTAGAAGGCGTGAGCTATATCAACAATGCCGCGATCCGCTTCGGTGCGCCCACGACCACGCACTTCAATGCCGAACCCACCAGCTACGACGATTACTACATCGATGAACCCACCGCCAATGACGACACCCTGGTGGGCTATTACACCAATGATCGCCTCAACGGCCTGGCCGGTAATGACACCCTGCGCGGGGAAGCGGGCGACGACATGCTCGATGGCGGCGCCGGCAACGATACGCTCGACGGCGGAAACGGCAATGATCAGGTGGCGGGCGGCCGGGGTGATGACACCTTGACCGGTGGCAGCGGCAACGATGTGTTGACCGGCGGTGCTGGCCTGGACCAGCTCACTGGCGGCTCGGGAGACGATACCTTCCGCTTCCTCGCCTCCACCGATAGCGCGCGCGGGATGAGTGACGTGATCACGGATTTCGATGCCAACCATGATCGGCTGGATGTGGCCGCGCTGGGCTATACAGGCCTGGGAAGCGGCCGCGACGGCACCTTGAAGGTGAGCTACAGCGCCACGGCCGACCGCACCTATGTGAAAGACTTCACTGCAGGCGCAGACGGCGAGCGGTTCGAGATCACCCTTAACGGCGACCTCAGCCATGCGCTAAACGCCGATGCGTTCGTATTCGCACCGGCGCCCGAGCAGGATCTCGCCTTGCTAGGCGTGGCCGCTTGAAGCCATTCCCGGGGTTCCCCCGGCCCTACACTCCGGAGCCGGGTGAAACCCGGGAATTATCCGCCGGTATCAATACCGCCAGATCACATCCACAAACGCCCGGTGCATGTAGCTGTCCACCTGGCTGCCGTAGGCATCACCCAGCTTGAACACACCGCCGCGCAAGCGCACGAGGGCCGAGGGCTCGTCGATGGATTGGCTTAGCGACGCTGGCAACAGGCCCTGTTTGAAGTAGCGGGTGACTACGAGGTCCAGCTCCTGGCCCAGGTCTTTCTCGCCATCGCGCAGGGGCAGGCTGCTGCTCGACAGCAGGTCACCGGTGCCGCTGTCGTATTCGTTGTCATACGCGGCAACGCCACGGCTGGTGATGCCCTTGTCGCCGTCCACGCGCCAGAAGCGGTGGTAGATCAGGCTGGCGTCGTAGTCTTCACGCAGGGTCCATGAACCGAACAGGGTGGCGCTTTGCAGGTTGGTCATGTCGCCGCGGAAGGCTTCGCCGAAGCGGTGCACACGGGAGTTGATGCCGGTGTAGGTAGAGCGGTTGCTCTCCAGGCCGTTCTGCTCGTATTCGCCGCTGGCGCGAGCATAGGCTGCACCCACCTGCCAGCTTGGGTCCAGGCGCAGGCGCAGGCCAAGGTCGGTGGCCCAGCCGCTCACATCGCTGTGGCTGGAAGCTTCGCCCGGCAGGTTGCCGTTGCTGTCCAGGCTGTTCACCTTGTCGTGGTTACCCTTCAGGCCAGTAAGGCTGGCCCAGTAGTTCCAGGTGTTGGTGTTGCGGCGGGCATTGTAGGCGTCGCTGCTGGCTTCGATGCCGAACCAGGTCAGGTCGCCGTTCTGGGTCTTGTCCAGCGGGTCGCTGGCCTGGCCCACCCGAGCGTAATCCAGGCTGCCGTTATCGCGGGTGTGGTGCGCACGCACGCCGACCCACTGCCCGGGGTTCCACTGCCAGGACGCATCGGCGAACAGGTGCAGGCGATCCTTGTCGGTGGGCGACAGCTCTTTCAGGTCGGTGCGGTAGTCGCTGAAACGCTGGGCCGTGCCCAGGTTGGCCTTGAGCAAGGTGGTGTCGAAGGTCCACGCCAGGGCTTCGATATTGGTGTCGCGCCACTGGCCGTCGTCGTTGCGCAGCCGCTGGCGGCCAAATTTCAGCTGCTCGCCCGGGTACGGAGTGAGGCCGCGGTAGCCCACCCAGAACTCGCGCATGGCCAGGTAGCTTTTTTTCGGCTCACGGTCGCTGTTGCTGCTTTGCGCGGCCTCGCTGGTGTCCTGCTGCAGTGTGTCGGTTTCGACAATGTCCGTCGCCGTGACCGCCTGCCCCATGGCATAGGCGCTCCAGGCGCCCCGCTGGAAATACGCCCAAGGGCGCAGGTCCAGGCCCAGCCCGTTCACGTCGCCGTGGGCTGCGGTCCCCAGGTCGCGATCCCCTTCCGTTTGCGCTGTGGCCTTGATCTCCAGGCCAAACTGGCTACCGTCTGCGGTAGCGGCCATGGCGGGTAGCATCCAGGCCAGGGAACATCCAAGGCCGACCCCGGCCGAAACCCACTGCTTCATCTTCAATCCTTGTGCATTGGCAAATAGTTATACGTCGCCGGATACACTCGCGGCTGCGTGCGGCGGCGATGATAGCTTTCAGCCAGTGCAGTGCATACCCCAATTATTCGCGGCAACGGAACGTTTTCATGACCACAGCCAATGTTTCAAGTGTTTGGGCCTGGCCCCTGGCCCGGTTCCGCGATGCCCTTGCCGGCCTGGAACCGGTCCCCAGCTGCGGCGCAACTGCAGCCGTATGTGGCGACCTGGGGCTGGCGTTGATCGTGATGGCCCTTGGCAAAAGCCAGGCGCGCGAGGCGCACCCTGCTCGAGAAATACTGCTGGCCGAAGCACGCGCCCTGCTGCCAGTGCTCGCCGCGCATGCTGATGGCGATATGCGGGACTTTGGCCGCTTCATCGAAGACCTGCCCCATACCGAGCCCGAGGATGCCCAGCGCCAGCGTGACGTCGCGGTGCTGGTGAGCCGCACTCACCAGGCCGCGCACGATATACAGAAAGCGCTGGAACTTGCGGTGACCGCCCTGCCCCTGGCAACCCCCAGCCTGCGCTGCGACGTAAAGGCGGGGGGCTTGATGCTGCACGCCAGCGTGCACGCCTTGCTGCTCAACCTCGCCGAAGACGCCCCACTGCTGCAGGACCACGGCCGCACCGATTACTACGAGGCGCAACGAGAGGCACTGGAACAACGTGCCGACGCGGCTGCCCGGGGACTGCGTACGAATTGACTGTCAGAAGTCGTAACGCGCCGTAGCCCCGAGGGTGCGTGAGCCACCGAGCAGGCCTTCATAACCGCCATTGCCGGCAGTCCAGAGCGTGGTGTAGTAGGTTTTGTCGAAGGCGTTTTTCAGCCACAGCGACACGTCCCATTGCCCTTCCCCTGCGTCCCCGCGCAGGCCCACCGAAAAGTTACTGATGGCGTAGGACGGGATTTGCGCGTACTCCGAGTCCTCGACCGTGCCCACCGCGTGGGAGCGCAAGGCCCAACTGGCGGTCACGTAGGGCTGTAGCCCGTTCGCCAGCTGCCACTGGTACTGGCTGTTGGCATTGAAAATCCATTTGGAGGCGCCTACCACGGTGTGCCCGGTGAGGTCGCAGGACGCTGGCGCGCCCGCTTGCAGGCTCACTTCCGGTGGGCAAGGCGCATCCTTGTACGACAGGTAGCGCACATCGTTGTAGGAGCCGTTGACGTTCAGGGTCAAGCCGCGCAGCGGAACCCAGGTACTTTCCACCTCTACCCCGCGGGAGCGCACGGAGCCCGCGTTAGTCAGGTACTGCACACGGTTGTCGCTGTCGTAGGCATTGGTCTGGTAACCGTTCACCTGAGTCCAGAACAGGTTGGCGTTCAACTGCAGGCGCCGATCCAGCAGCGTGCTTTTGAAGCCAAGCTCGGCGTTGTTTGCCCGTTCGGTGCCGATCAACAGCGAATCCGCGCCAGCAGCAGGCGCGGTGCCCACTGCCAGGTTGACCCCACCCGACTTCTCGCCATGGGACAGCGTGGCGTAGCCCAACAGGTTGTCATTGAAGTGGTAGCTGAGGTTGAGCAGCCCCGACGGGCTGGCGGTGTACTGGTTAAGGTCGCCGGAGTCATACGCCCCGGCACGGCCCACACGCGCCGCTGCGGCGGCACCGCTTACTGTGGCCCCGCCCACCGGCGCATCGCGGGTCACCCAGGCACTTTTTTCTTCATAGGTGCCGCGCAGGCCGGCGGTGAAGTCCAACCGGGGCGTGAGGTGCCAGGTGCCTTGGGCGAACAGCGCGAAGCTATCGGTTTCGATGTGCCCATTGCCGATGCTGCTCACATTGGCCAGTGCGCCGGGTGCCGTGCCGTTCCAGATATCGGCCTGGGGCCCGTAATAGCTGAAGGCTTGGTTGTCCAGGTCGGAGCCGAAGTAGTAGGCGCCCACCACGTAATCGAACGCACCGCCGGTGGGCGACGCCAGCCGCAGCTCCTGCGACCATTGCTTGTCCTGCACCGATACCCCGGCGTTATAGGCAGCGGTAGTGTTCAAGCCGTCATCGTTGCGAGGGGTGAAGTCCCACCAGCGATACGAGCTCACCGAGGTGAGGGTGAAATCGTTGGCCAGCTTCCAGTTCGCTTCCAACGAGGTGCCGCCCTGGAACACGGTCACCTGCTGCGGCCCGTTGAGGTTCACCTTGCGGTCGGTGCCGTCCACCAGCGTGGCGCCTGCGGCCGCAGCACGGCTTTCATACAGCTTCACACCATTGATGGTCGGGCCGGTACTGTAGAGCACTCGGGTGCCGGCCGATGAATCCTCTTCGTTGTAATCGGCGATCCAGCGCAGGTTGAAATCCTCGCTGGGCTTGTACAACAACTGCCCGCGAAAGCCTTGACGCGCACCGCCGTTCAGGTCGTGGCCGTCGTATTCGTTCTTGATGTCGCCGTCGCTGCGGGTGCGATAGGCTGAAATACGCCCAGCGAGGGTTTCGCTTAATGGCCCCGACAGAGTGCCCTTGGTTTGAAAATAGCCGTCCTCGCCCACTGAGGTTTCAATGCTGCGCTCGGGGGTGAAGCTGGGCGCCCGCGTGCCGATGTTGATCACCCCGGCCGTGGTGTTCTTGCCGAACAGCGTGCCCTGGGGGCCGCGCAGCACTTCCAGTTGCTCGATGTCCATCAGGTCGAACACGGCCATGCCCGGCCGCCCCAGGTACACGTTGTCCAGGTACAGCCCCACGCTGCCCTCCAGGCCATCACTGGCCGGATTGTTCCCCAACCCGCGGATCGACACGCTGGACTGGCGCGCATGCATGTAGGCCACGTTCACACTGGGCACCAGTTGCTGCAGGTCCTGGATGCGGTACACCCGCTGGGTTTCCAGCGTTTGCCCGTTCACCACTGACATCGGCGTGGGCACGTCCTGGGCGCTTTCTTCACGGCGGCGGGACGTTACGGTGACGGTTTCGAGATGATCCTCCGCCCGGGGGCTGTCGGGGGCAGTGACGTCATCGGCAGCCAAGGCGCCCGTGGCACTGGCGGCAAGCAATAACGCCAGCGCGAGGCGGCTGGGGCGGGCACCGGGTGGGCCGCTGAGGATCGCAGGCATGACAAGCTCCTTGGTCATCTAGTTATTCCATCCAGATATATATTTAGCTTTTCTTAAATATTTACTGAATAAGGCGATGACTTTATAAAGAGCGCCACCCCTTCAGGCAATTGCATTTGCCGGATACTTCGGATGTGAATCATGCATATCGATCTGCGTCAGCTGCGCCACTTCCTTGCCCTTCACGAGCACCGCAGTTTCGTGGCTGCCGCCATGGCGGTTAACCTTTCCCAGTCGGCGTTCAGCCGCAGCATCCAGGCGCTGGAGCATCTGGTGGGGCACCAGTTGGTGGATCGCGCCCAAAAGAACCTTCCGCCCACCAAACAAGGGCTGGTAGTGCTGGAACACGCGCGGCGGCTGGTAAGCGGTGCTCATCAGCTATGCAACGAAATTGCCCAGCTCAACGGGATTGAGGCGGCGGAGCTGCGCTTTGGCTGCGGCCCGGCGCCCGCAGCCGGGTTGGTGCCCCGCGCCATCGGCCGGTTTATCGAACGCTACCCACAGGCTCGGGTGAACCTGCAAGTGGAGGACTGGCAGAGCCTGGCGCAGCGGCTGTTGGCGCAGGAGTTCGAGTTCTTCGTGGCTGACACGCGCCAGTTCGAGGCCGACCCGGACTACGAAACCCTGCGCCTGCAGCCGCGCAAGTGGCACTTCTGCTGCCGCCAGGGTCACCCCCTGGCCGCGCTGCCCTCGGTGCCCCCCGCCCGGCTGTTCAGCTACCCGTTGGCAGTGACCATCCGGCCGCCGAACCTGCGCAAGGTGATCGTGGACCTCAGCGGCAAGCCTGACTACGTACCGAGCGTGCAGTGCGAGCACACGGCCAGCTTGCTGTCGGTGGTGCTGCATTCCGATGCCATCGGCATTTGCGGCGCCTATAACGACGCACTGGCCAGCGCGGGTGGCCGGCTGGTACGCCTGACCGTGCAAGGGCTGGACCCCTCCAGCGAAGAGACCTACACCCGCTACGGCGTGGTGTACCGCAGCGGCCGAAGCCTGTCGCCGATGAGCCGGGCGATGATCGACTACATCCGCCAGGTGGATGACGACATGCACGACCAGAGCGATGCACTGGCGCGAATGGCGGTGTAAGCCCGGGGCCGTGCATTACCCCTTCGGGAGCCTCCCATAGGTGTGAGACCTGGCGATAGCCAGGGAATGCGTGCGAATGCTCCTTATCTGCCATGCACGCCACGCATCAAACGTATTCACCGAATGCGCTTGAGACATCGCGCCTTGGGCGGCGAAATAGCGGCACCTGCCTTACCGGAACCGCTTACATGACCGCCCCCAGCCTGCCTCCCGTACGCAACGTGTTGTACATCATGTGTGACCAACTGCGCCGCGATTACCTGTCCTGCTATGGGCATGCCCACTTGCATACGCCGAACATCGACCGCCTGGCCGCCGAAGGCGTGCGCTTCACCCGGGCCTACACCCAAGGCACCATCTGCGGCCCCTCGCGGATGTCGGCCTACACCGGGCGCTACGTCAGCAGCCACCAGGTGAGCTGGAACGCCGTGCCACTCCCCCTCGAAGAATTGACCATCGGCGACTACCTGCGCCCGGCAGGCATTCGCACAGCGCTGGTGGGCAAAACCCACGCCACCCCCAACGACGCCGCGCTGGCCCATGTGGGCGCCGATTCGCAGAAACAGGCTCAACTGAGCGAAGTGGGCTTCGAAGCCTATATGCGGCACGACGGCATCTACCCCGACGCGCCAATCTTTGCCGACAAACGCGACAGCGCCCCCTACACCCATTACCTGCGCGCGCTGGGCTACGACGGCGAAAACCCGTGGCACAGCTGGGCCAACGCCGCGGCGGGCGACAACGGCGAAGTGCTCAGCGGCTGGCACATGCGCAACGCCCACCTGCCGGCGCGGGTGGCCGAGGCGCATTCGGAAACCGTGTACACCACCGATTGCGCCATCGAGTTCATCCAGGCCCAGGGCGAGGCGCCATGGTGCTTGCACCTCTCCTACATCAAGCCGCACTGGCCCTATCTCGCACCGGCGCCCTATCACGCGTTGTACGGCGCCGAGCATGTGCAGGCGCCGGTTCAACCGGATACCGCAACCCTGAGCGATCACCCGGTGTATGCCGCGTTCCGCCAGCACCAGGAAAGCCAGAACTTTTCCCGGAACGAGGTGCGGCTGAACGTGGTGCCGACCTACATGGGCCTGATCAAGCAGATCGACGACCAGTTGGGCCGCTTGATTGAAGTGCTGGAGCGCAGCGGCCGCTGGAACGACACGTTGGTCGTGTTCACGTCCGACCATGGCGACTTCCTCGGTGACCACTACCTCGGTGAAAAAGAGTTCCTGCTGGAACAGGCCGTGGGTGTGCCATTGATTGTGCGTGACCCACGCCCCGCCGCCGACGCCACCCGTGGCACGGTGGAGCATCGGCTGGCGGAGACCATCGACGCGCTGCCCACCTTTCTCGAGGCGCTGGGGTTGCCTTCAGCCCAGCACCGCCTGGAGGGCCGCTCGCTTATCCCGCTGCTGCATGGCCAGCCAGTGGCCTGGCGCGACTATGCCATTGCCGAATACGACTACGCCTTTCAGGCACCGGCACGCGAGCGCCTGGGTCAGCCCATCGACCGTTGCCGCATGACCATGGTGCGCAGCGAGCGCTGGAAGTACGTGGCCTATGACGGCTTCCGCCCGCAGCTGTTCGACCTTGAGAACGACCCCCACGAGCAGCACGACCTGGGCGCCGATCCGGCCTATGCCGCAGTGCGTGAGCAGCACCTGGGTTACCTGTTCGACTGGATGCGTGGGCTCAAACGCCGTACCACCATCAGCAATGAGGAAGTGGATGATCGCGCCCGCCGCTTCCGTTATGGCGAGCCTGAATCTGCCCGGATGGTACCCATCGGCGTGTGGTGACGTTTGAACAGCCAGGTAAATGGTTATTTCTTTACGGAATAAGCATTTACCTGAACCTTCTTGGACGACATAACGGTTTACCTCGCACAATCCACTCCGCTCAAACCCGCACCGCGCAAGGACGCTCCATGGACCTCCGGCAACTCCGTTACATCATCGCCTTGAACGACTACCGCAGTTTCGTTCGCGCCGCTGATGCGATGGGCATCACGCAACCGGCGTTCAGCCGCAGCATTCAGAGCCTGGAACAGGAATTCGGTTGCCAGCTGGTAGACCGCGCAGACAAAGCCTTGCGCCCCACCCCGGAAGGGGAAGTGTTGCTGGCGCATGCGCGCGATCTGGTCCAGGGTGCGGCCCGGCTCAGCAGTGAGGTGGGCCAGATGACCAAGCTGGATGCCGGCCAGGTACGCTTCGGTTGCGGCCCTTCGCCGGCCGGGACCGTGGTGCCTCAGGCGCTCACCCGGTTCCACCGGCAACGCCCCGGCATTCAGTTGCACTTTGTGGTCGATAACTGGGAGCGGCTCGGCCGCGCGCTGAACCGCGACGAAATCGAATTCTTCATTGCCGATATCCGCCCCTTCGAGGCCGACCCCGCTTTCGATACCCAACCCTTGGCTCAGCGAAGCGGGCGGTTCTTCTGCAGGCCTGGCCACCCATTGGCCGGGCGAAGCACCTTGAGCGCCGCCGATGTATTTGCCTACCCGCTGGCCTGTGGCCTGATCCCGCCGGGCGTGCGCAAGGTAATGGCCAACCTGTGTGGCAAGCAGGATTTCACTCCGCATTTTCAGACTGAATATTTCCCTGCATTACTGAGGATCGTTCAGGAAAGCGACGCCATCGGCCTGAGCGCGCAACACAACTGCGCCGAAGCGCTTGCCCAAGGCGGCATCCAACGCTTGCGCTGGCGCAACCTTCCCCCGGCCTTGGGGGCACTGCGCGCCCATTGTGGCGTGGTCAGCCGCGCGGGCTATCGCCTGTCCCCCGGGGCTCGCGCCTTTATCGAAACCCTGGTCGCCGTCGACAGCGAAGTCGCTTGACCCCTATCTGATCCACCGCGAACGAGGCCCCGCTGCCGTGACCCGATCTGCTGCTCTTCACCGCCCCGGCTCACCCGGCCGGGCCCTGCCCATGGCCGTTATTGGCCGCCGCTTGCTGCCCTGGTTGCTCCCACTGGGCCTGCTGGTGTTGTGGTGCGCGGCCAGTAAATGGCACTGGACCAGCAAGCAGGTGCTGCCTGCCCCTACGTTGGTATGGCAAAGCGCGGTGGAACTGGCCGGTGGCGACCTGTGGCTGAACCTATGGATCAGCCTCAAGCGGCTGGCGGCTGGCGTAGCGGCCGGCGTGCTGGGCGGGGCATTGCTCGGCGCCTGGCTAGGGAGCCAGCGGCTGGCCGAGCGCATGGTGTTGCCCACCTTCATCGCCCTCGCCCAGGTACCCACGCTCGCGTGGATTCCACTGTTCATGCTGTGCTTGGGCATTGGCGAAGCCCTCAAACTGGTGGTGTTGGTCAAGGCCGTGGTAGTGCCGGTAACCCTGCATACCCTGGTGGGCGTACGCGATGCACAGCCACGGCTGCGCGAGGCCGCAACGGTGCTGGGCCTGAGCCGTTCGGAGCGGATCAGGTTACTGATGATCCCCGCAGCCCTGCCTGCCTTCCTGGCGGGTGTGCGGCTTGCAGTGGCGGCAGGTTGGGCCTCGCTGCTGGCCGTGGAGTTGCTGGCGTCCAGCGAGGGGCTGGGGTACCTGATGGTGTGGGCGCGGCAGCTGTTCATGCTGGACATCGTGTTCGTGTGCATCGCGGTGATCGGCCTGCTCGGCCTGGTCATGGACCGCGGGCTAGGCGCGCTGGAGCGGCGCCTGGTGTTCTGGCCGCACCCGGCTATCGCTCAATTGCGGGCTGGCACCGCCACTGGCCCGCGCTGGCAGCCCTGGGTGTTGCCGCTGGTATTGTTCGCTGCCTGGCAAGCAACCTCGCGCCTGGGTTGGGTAAACCCCGAGTTGCTGCCTTCTCCCCTGCGAGTGGCCCAAGCCATTGCTTCGGGCACAGCCGACGGCAGCTTGCCCCAGGCATTGCTCACCAGCCTCACCCGTGCGTTGGGAGGGCTGACCATCGGCGCGGGGCTAGGGTTGGCGTTCGGCCTGCTGTTGGGGCTGTGGCAGCCGGCACATAAGTTGTTTGGCGCCACGTTCAGTGGGCTGCGCCAGGTGGCGATTTTTGCCTGGGTACCGTTGATTACCGCCTGGTGCGGCCGGGGCGAGCCTGCCAAATGGGCCTTTGTGGCACTGGCCGCGTTTTTCCCGATGCTGATCGCAGCCCAGCGCGGCGTCGCCCAACTGCCACCTACCCTGATCGAAGCCGCCTGCGTACTGCGGCTCAATCGTAGGCAGCGGCTGGCACGGCTGGTGCTGCCGGGCTGCGCGCCGTCCTTGTTCGCCGGCCTGCGGGTAGCACTGATTTACGCCTGGCTGGGCACTATCGGCGCCGAATACTTCATGCCTTCCAACGGGGGCATCGGTAGCTTGATGATCAGCGCCCAGCAATTGCTGCGCATGGACCAGATTCTCGCCGGCATGGTGCTGGTTGGCCTTACCGGCGGCCTGCTCAACGCCCTTGGGCAAACGCTCGAACGCCGCGCTACGCGCTGGAGGCATGCTTGAACGCACCCTTGGTCCGCTTCGCCCACGTAGGCAAGCATTTCCCCGTCGACGGCAGCACGCTGGAGGCTATCCGCGACTTCAACCTGGACATCGCCGATGGCGAATTCATCGCCATCGTGGGTGCCAGCGGCTGCGGCAAGTCCACCTTGCTGCGCCTGCTGATCGGGCTGGACACGGCCTTCGAGGGCCAGATCCTCGTCGATGGCCAGCCGGCCGCCGGCGTGGGGGGCGATCGCGGGATCGTGTTTCAGGAACACCGCCTGTTCCCCTGGCTGACAGCCGCCGAGAACGTAAACCTCGGCCTGGCTGCATCGCCGCTGAATGCCCGGCAACGCCAGCAGCGGGTGGATGATCATCTGGCGCTGGTTGGCCTTGCAGCGTTCGCCAACGCGTACCCGCATCAGTTGTCGGGCGGCATGTCACAACGGGTGGCCATCGCCCGCGGCCTGGTGGCCAGCCCGCGCATCCTGCTGCTGGACGAGCCTTTCGGCGCGCTGGATGCGCTCACGCGCCAGCAGTTGCAGGACGAACTGCTGCGCATCCGCGCCAAGGCCCGAATCACCACGCTGCTGGTGACCCACGACGTGGAAGAGGCGCTTTACCTGGCAGACCGCGTGGTGGTGATGGCGCCCCGGCCCGGCCGTATCAAGCGAGTGGTAGAGGTTGCACTGCCCCACCCCAGGGTTCGCAACAGCTTCGGCTTCCAGCAACTGCGTGATGAACTGCTGCACGAGCTGACCGAAGACGGCCCGTGGCAGGCGCCAACACAGGACTACATCACCGCGCTGCCGCTGACTGCGTTCGCTTTGTGAACGCCAGGTTACTCCTGGATGAATGCGAGCAGGTCCGCGTTGATAACGTCCGGGTGGGTGGTACACATGCCGTGGGGGTAGCCGCTGTAAACCTTGAGCGTGCCGTGCTTGAGAAGGTTGATCCCCAGCTGTGCCGAGTCGGCGAAGGGCACGATCTGGTCGTCATCCCCGTGCATCAGCAGCACCGGCACCTCGATGCTTTTCAGGTCTTCGGTGAAGTCGGTTTCCGAAAACGCCTTGATGCAATCGTAGTGAGCCTTCGCACCGCCCATCATCCCCTGGCGCCACCAGTTGAGCTTGATCCCTTCGGACACGTCGGCACCGTCGCGGTTGTAGCCATAGAACGGCGTGGGCACTTCCCGGTAAAACTGGGCGCGGTTGGCGACCAGCGCGGCGCGGAAGCCGTCGAACACGTCCAGCGGCAGCCCGCCCGGATTGCTGGCGGACTGCACCATGATGGGCGGCACTGCCCCGATCAATACGGCCTTGGCCACATGCCCGGCGCCATAACGAGCCACATAGCGCGCCACCTCACCACCCCCGGTGGAATGGCCTACGTGAATGGCGTCCTTGAGCTGCAAATGGGCGACCAGCGCGGCCACGTCGGCGGCGTAGGTGTCCATTTCGTTGCCGTGGGCCGTTTGAGTGGAGCGCCCGTGCCCGCGACGGTCATGGGCGACCACGCGGTAGCCTTTGGCAAGGAAGAACAGCATCTGCGCATCCCAGTCATCCGCGCTGAGGGGCCAGCCGTGGTGGAACACGATCGGCTGACCGGTGCCCCAATCCTTGTAGTAGATCTGGGTGCCGTCTTCGGTGGTGAAGGTAGTCATGACGAAGCTCCTGGGCGCGTAAGGGTAGGATTCGCTGCCAGGGCAACGCCGCTGCCCATGACCACTGCCGAACCTCCAGCGTAGCGGTTGGGGGCCGAAAGAAATTGTACGGGTGTGCTATTGGTCTGCCTGGGCTCACTCGCGGTTCAGGGCGAGTCGCGGTAATCGCCTGGCCCTGATGGCCTTCTGCCGCGCACCCGCATGGAACTCCCGCCGCAGACACCACCCTAAGCCTCGTCTACGTACTGGCACCACGCTAGTTATCTGGTTAAGGATGTAATTTCCATGGCTTCAAACACCCTTTCGGCCGCCGCACAGCCTGGCGGTGGCCAGCGTGCGCCCGCGGCGCGGTTGATCTTTATTTCGGTGCTGGTCGCCACTATGGGTGCGCTCGCCTTTGGTTATGACACCGGCATCATCGCCGGCGCCCTGCCCTTCATGACCCTGCCCGTGGCGGAAGGCGGGCTGGGCTTGAACGCCGTGACGGAGGGCCTGGTAACGGCCTCGCTGATCGTAGGCGCGGCGGTGGGCTCGCTCGCCAGCGGCTATTGCTCGGACCGCTTCGGCCGGCGGCTCACCCTTCGCCTGCTGTCGGTGTTGTTCATTGCCGGCGCGCTGGGCACGGCCACGGCGCCCTCGATTACGTTGATGGCGGCGGCGCGCTTTGTGCTGGGCATCGCCGTTGGCGGCGGCTCTGCCACGGTGCCGGTATTTATCGCGGAAATCGCTGGCCCTTCGCGGCGTGCCCGGTTGGTGAGCCGCAACGAATTGATGATCGTCAGCGGCCAGTTGCTGGCGTACGTTCTGAGCGCGCTGATGGCCGCCCTGATGCACACGCCCGGCATCTGGCGCTACATGTTGGCAATTGCCATGGTGCCGGGGCTGTTGTTGCTGGTGGGTACGTTCTTCGTGCCGGCATCACCGCGCTGGCTCGCCGCCAAGGGGCGCCTGGACGACGCTGAAGCGGTGCTGGAACAGCTGCGTGACAGCAAGGCTGATGCCGAGCGCGAACTGGCCGAACTCAAGGCCCAGAACGAACAGGGGCGGCATCGCCCTGCGGTCAAAGAGCTGCTGCGCCAGGGGTGGGTGATCAAGCTGCTGCTCATCGGCATCGGCCTGGGCTTTACCGCACAGCTCACTGGGGTGAACGCTTTCATGTATTACACACCGATCATCTTGAAGAACACCGGCATGGGCACCAACGCTGCGCTCACCGCCACGATCGGCAACGGTGTGGTGTCAGTGATCGCCACGCTGCTCGGCATCTGGGCCATCGGCCGTTATGGCCGGCGCCACTTGTTGATGACCGGCCTGGTGGTGGTCGTGCTGATGCAGGCGGCCCTCGGCTGTGTGCTGCAGTTCATGCCGCAGAACCTCACCCAAAGCTACGCCGCGCTGGCCTGCATCCTGGTGTTCCTGTTGTTCATGCAGATGTGCATTTCACCGGTGTATTGGTTGCTGATGTCCGAACTGTTCCCGGTGCAAGTACGCGGCCTGCTGACCGGTACCGCCGTGTCGATGCAGTGGCTGTTCAATGCTTCGGTTGCCTTTGCCTTCCCCTTGGCGATCCATACCCTGGGCAACCCCACCTTCTTTATGTTCGCCGCGATCAATATCGGTTCGCTGGTGTTCGTGTTCCTTTGCCTGCCGGAAACACGCGGCAAGTCGTTGGAAGCCATCGAGAAGCACATGAAAAAGGCGCTCTAAGCGAAAAGAGCCAGGCCTGGGCACCAGCGGTGCTTCAGCCGCTACCCGAGGTTTGCTATGCTCGCCGCGCCAGCATCGGGCCATACCCTGCACCCGAGCTGCCGCGGGCGGACAGCTGAGTCCGAACTATCCGGAGCTCTTTGTTGTGCGCCACCCTTTGTCCTCACTACGCGGGCGCTTGCTGACCCTCGTGCTGGCAAGCACCGTGCCCCTGGCATTATGTGCAGCCGTTGCCCTGTTCATGTTGCTGCGCAACGAAGAAAGCCAGGCCATCGCTCGGGCCCTGGAGGCCAATCGGCAAACTGCAACCGCAGTGCAAGTGACCCTCAACCGCTCTTTCGCGGTGCTGGCAGCCGTTGCCGAGTCTCCCTTGCTCGACAGTGACGACCTGGGCCCTTACAACCAGGTGCTGGGCCGGGTACTGCCCCTGATGCCGGGCTGGCACTCGATGCTGATCGCTACGCCCGAGGGCCGCGTGGTGAGCCGAGTGTCCCCACGGCCGACACCCGGCCCCACCCGTCCCGTGGAGCCCCTGAGTTTCAAGGAAATGGCCGAGCACCCGAGGCCCATTGTCGGTCAGCTGGGCAAGGGCCCCTCGGACACTTGGGCAATACCGCTACGGGTACCGGTCCTGCGCAATGGTGCCCTGCGCTATGTGATCACCGCACCGTTGTTGCCGCAGAACATCGCCGAGGTGCTGGCCCTGTCGCAGTTACCCAAAGGCTGGACCGTGGTGGTGTTCGATAACAATGGCCGGCGCATCGCCCGTGAGCCTGCCGCCGGGTTTGCCGTGGGCGATCAGGTGTCGCGGGAGCTTAGCGCCCTGGTGGCCAGGGGCCAAAACGAAGGCACAGGTGTCAGCCATACCTCCGATGGCGACGAGGTGTACACCGCCTGGCTGCGCTTGCCTGAGGCCGGCTGGACCGTTGCCACGGGGATCCCCACGGCAGAGGTGAATGCGAAGGTGACCAAGGCCCTGCTCCTGTATGGGGGTGGGCTGGCCTTGTCGCTGTTGTTTGCCACTGTGGCCGGGCTGCTGGCGGCGCGCAGGATCAACCAGCCCATGGCCGGCTTGCGCAAGGCGGCGCGGGCGGTGGGCCGTGGTGAAATTCCGCAGGTGCCGCGCACGCCTATCAAGGAGATCAGTGACGTGGGCGTTGCCCTCGAGGCGTCCGCCGTGGCGCTCCGGGCCAGTGAACGGGCCCGCGACGAAGCCGTTGCCCGGCTGGAAACCGCCCACCAGGGGCTGCTCGCGGCGGACCGACGCAAGGACGAATTCATCGCTACCCTCGCCCATGAACTGCGCAACCCCCTGGTACCGGTCGGCCAGGCCGCGGCATTGTTGCGCTCCGTCAGTGCCAGCCCCGCGCAACGGTCGCACAGCCTGGCGGTGATCGACCGCCAGGTGGGCAACATGGGCCGCTTGCTGGATGACCTGCTGGACGCTTCTCGCGTGAGTTTCGGAAATATCCCCCTGCGCCTCGAACCTCTGGAGTTGAACGCCGTGCTGCATGACGCACTGGCCTTTATCAATAGCCGGGCCCGGGACAAACAATTGCAGGTGCGTGCTTCGTTTTCCGCCGACCCCTTGCCGGTGGAGGGCGATGGTTTGCGCCTTCAGCAGTTGTTCGTGAACCTGCTCGACAACGCTGTGAAGTACACCCCGGCGGGCGGTCAGGTGCGGCTCTCCCTGCGCAGGCTTGATGGTCAAGCCCGCGTGGAGGTCGCTGACAGCGGTATCGGCATCGCGCCGGAAAACCTCGCTCAGGTATTCCGCATGTTCGGCCGGGTCGCCGGCCCCGGTGTCGACGCTGGCGGCTTGGGTGTGGGCCTGGCATTGGCCAAAAACCTCGTCGACCTGCACGGCGGGGAGCTTCAAGCCGCCAGTGACGGGCTGGGCCAGGGGAGCTGCTTCACCGTCACCCTGCCCTTGGCCAACCCCGTCGTGAGCGCCGTGGCTGCGGCAACGGAACCCGCCGCGGAGCTGAGCCCGGGCCGGCGCGTACTGGTCGCCGATGACAATCAGGACATCGCCTTCACACTGCAAGCGCTGCTGGAGATGGAAAGCCATGAGGTGCGAATGGCAGCGGACGGCCAGCAAGCGCTGGACCTGTGCCGGGACAGCCTGCCGGAGGTAGCCGTGCTGGATATCGGCATGCCCCGCCTGGACGGCTACCAGGCTGCGGCGGCCATCCGCGCCTTGCCGGGCGGCGAAGGTGTGTATCTGATCGCCGTGTCGGGCTGGGGCCAGGCCGAAGACGTGCGCCTTGCCGAAGCTGCCGGCTTCGATCGTCACCTTACCAAGCCAGCGGACCTGGACCTGCTGCTGGAGCTGGTGGCCAGCGCCCGCCGCTGAGTGCACCGCTCGTCCCTGTTTGCGGATTGCCGCGAACGAGTTTGAACTTGAGTCGCGCGGGGTCACTCAAGTTAATAGCAGTACAGAAATCTTTCTTCAAAGGCCCGATAATGGACGACCCCGAAACAACCCGCGGAGCATCGGCAATTCCGGTTGTGGAAGAGGTGCTGACGCTTTCCAAAAGAAAGATTCACACCGGCACTGTTCGCATCGAAAAAACCGTGGAAACTCGAGACTACCTGATCACCGAGAGCCTGCGCCGCGAAACAGCTGCAGTAGAGCGGTTTCCTTGTGATACGGAAGTGGACCCGAACAACCCGCCGCAGGTAAGAGTTGAAAACGGCGTGACAATTATCCCGGTACTGGAAGAAGTATTGGTCGTTGAAAAACGGCTGATGCTGAAGGAAGAGCTGCATGTTCGACAGACCGTTAGCGAAGTTACAACAAGCCAGCCAGTGACTTTGAAAAAAGAACAGCTGACTTTTAACAGAAGCGACAGCCTGGAACACACCGACAGCGAAGAACCACAAGGGTCTTCCGCGTCTGCGCCTGACTCATCCCTTACGTGAATCGAGGTACACATGAAGCATACTCTTGTAGCGGCATTCGATGACCTGAGCACCGCTCAGGCCGCCAAAGCCCAACTGCTGCAGCTCAACATCGCCGATAGCAACATCGAGCTGTCGACGGCTGACGCCACCGCCCAAGGCTCCGTGCCGGCCAGCGAGACCTCCGCCACCACCATCGGCGACGCGCACACCGGTGACGGATCCTTTGGCGACAAGGTCAGCCATTTCTTCAGCTCGCTGTTCGGTAGCGACGACGAAGGCCAGCCTCACCGCTATAGCACCGCCTACCCCGAAGCCTACCGCCGGGGGGCAACGCTGATTACGATCACCGTTGCCGACGATCTGCAGGCAGACCAGGTAGAAGACATCCTGGAAGCGCAAGGCGCCATAGATATCGATGAGCGTTCTGCAACCTGGACCGATGGGGCACCCGGAGGGACGGCCCAGGCGGGGTTGTCACATGTAGCGGGCACCCACCTGGACGCCGGGACAACCGCGCCGGTGAACGCCACGGGCATGACAGCCGACCTTTCCGACAATACCGCGATCCCGGTGATCGAGGAACAATTGCGGGTGGGTAAACGTGAAGTGAACACCGGCCGCGTACGCGTGGTAACGCGGGTGACCGAGCGCCCAGTTGAAGAAACCGTGAGCCTGCGCGAGGAACACGCCAGCATCGAGCGTCGGCCCGTGGACCGCGAGGCCACTGCCGGCGAATTGAACGCCTTCAAGGAAGGCGCCCTCGAGATCCAGGAAACCGCCGAAGAAGTGGTGGTCGACAAGTCGGCCAGAGTGGTTGAGGAAGTAAGCGTCGGCAAAATCGCGACCGAGCGCAAGGAGACCGTGCGCGACACCCTGCGCCGTACCGATGTAGACGTGGAAAGCCGCCAAGGCGAACTCAGCAAGGCCGCCGCGTCGTCCGAACGCAACAAACCACTGGACCGGTAGTTATAGCACCTGCACACCGAGGCCTTGCCGATAGGCAGGCCTCTTGCCAGGGATAAACACCGGACACCAGCTCACCGTGATATTCCATTGCTGAAACGCTTCACCCACGCTATACAGTCTGCACAACTCCAAAAAAGGTGTGCGTCATGACCGTATTCAAACTGCTCGTGGCCCTCGGCGGCCTGGCTGCAACCTCACAGGCGTTCGCCTGGGACTACACCCTTCTCGATGCCCAAACCGGCGCCAAGGCCTTCAAGGTCACCAGCGCCGAGCTGGGTGTCACCTCGGGCAAACCCTTCTCCATCACGATGCGCACCCTGCATGGCGGCCGCCAGGAAGGGGTAAGCGTGGTCGACATCGACAATGGCACCCTCAAGCTGACCGTGGTGCCCACGCGTGGTATGAACGTGCTCAACGCCTCGGTGGGCAAGGTACGCATGGGGTGGGATTCGCCCGTAAAGGAAGTGGTTAACCCGGCGTTCGTCAACCTCACCGGCCGTGATGGGCTGGGCTGGCTCGAAGGGTTCAACGAACTGGTCACCCGCTGCGGCTACGAATGGGTGGGCCACCCTGGCGTGGACAATGGCGAGCTGCTCACCCTGCATGGCCGCGCCGCGAATATTCCCGCCAGCACCGTGACCCTGCACATCGACGAACAACCGCCCTACGCCATTACCTTGCGCGGCGAACTAAAGGAACAAGCCTTCAAGAAAGTCGATTTCAGCGTGGCCACTGAACTGGTAACAGTGCCTGGCAGCACCCGCTTCGACCTGAACGACACCCTCACCAACAATGGCGATTATCCCAAGGAATACCAGGCGCTTTACCACAGCAACTTCAGCACGCCGTTCCTCGAGGAAGGCGCGCGGTTCGTAGCACCGGTCAAGCAAGTGTCGCCGTTCAACGAAAAAGCCAAGGGCGATCTCGCTACCTGGGACACCTACCGCGGCCCAACCCGCGACTATGACGAGACCGTCTACAACGTGGTGCCTTACGCCGATGAAAATGGCCATACGCTGACTGTGTTACACAACAAGGCAGGCAACCTGGGCGTGTCAGTGGGCTTCGACACGGGCACCCTGCCGGTGTTTTCGCTCTGGAAAAATACCGACACCCAAGGCCAGGGGTATGTAACGGGCCTGGAACCGGGCACCAGTTTTTCTTACAACCGGCATTATCAGCGCCCGCTGAATCTGGTACCCAAGATCGGACCCGGGGAACAGCGGCAGTTCCGCATCAGCTATAGCCTGCTCGCCGATAAAGCCCAGGTGGATCAAGCCGTTGAGGCCGTACACGGGATCCAGCATGGGCGGGCAAGCGAAGTTCGGCAGGCGCCGCTGGTGGACCTGCCCCACTGACCGACAGCCCTCGCCGCGTTTGGCACGGCACTTGCGCTGGGCCAGATGTTTGCTATGCCTAAGGGTCCATGGTGTTTCATCACCCCGAGGGCAACGGAATGTCGGAACAAAAGAAAATGAGCGTCGGTCAGCTCACCATGCTGACCGCCGTCAACATGCTCGGCTCCGGCATTGTGATGTTGCCCTCGAAACTGGCCGAGATAGGCGCCATTTCGATCCTCTCCTGGCTTATCACGGCCACCGGTTCGCTGGCGCTCGCCTATGCGTTCGCCCGCTGCGGCATGCTCAGCCGAAAAACCGGCGGCATGGGCGGCTATGCCGAATACACCTTCGGCAAGGGCGGAAACTACATCACCAACTACACCTACGGCGTATCGTTGCTGATTGCCAATGTGGCGATCAGCATCACCGCGGTGGGTTACATCCAGACGCTGTTCGCGGTGGAACTCAACTCGCTCCAGGTAGGCCTGGCGACCATTGCGTTGCTGTGGCTCACCACGTTCGCCAACTTCGGCGGCGCACGTATCACCGGCAAGATCGGCGCCGTGACCGTGTGGGGCGTGATCGCACCGGTGGTGTTCATCTCGACGGTTGGCTGGTTCTGGTTCGATAAAAGTATCTACGCCGCGGGCTGGAACCCCCACGACAAGACAATGTTCGAAGCCGCAGGGGCCTCGGTCGCCATCACGCTGTGGGCGTTCTTGGGGCTGGAATCGGCCTGTGCCAATACTGACGCGGTGGAAAACCCTGAAAAAAACGTTCCGATTGCCGTACTGGGGGGCACACTCGGGGCCGCGGTGATTTACATCGTGTCCACCAACGTGATCGCCGGCATCGTCGACAACCCGGAACTGGCCAGTTCCACCGCGCCGTTCGGGCTGGTGTTCGCCAAGATGTTCAACCCCATGGTGGGCAATCTGGTGATGGGATTGATGGTGCTCGCCTGCGTCGGCTCGCTGCTGGGCTGGCAGTTCACAATCGCCCAGGTGTTCAAAAGCTCTGCCGACACTGGGTACTTCATGCCGATTTTCGCCAAAGCCAACAAGGCCGGTACGCCTATCGTGGGCATGCTGGTGCTGCTGGCGGGGCAAACCGCGCTGGGCTTTCTGACCATCAGCCCGGACTTGAGCAAGCAATTCGACATCCTGGTGAACCTGGCGGTGGTCACCAACCTGGTGCCCTACATCCTGTCGATGGCAGCGCTGATGACCCTGCAGAAGGTCTCCAACGTACCGCCCAGGCAGGCACTGATCACCAACATCGTGGCCTGGGTGGCCGCGGCCTACAGCTACCTGGCCCTGTACAGCTCTGGGGAACAGGCGCTGATGCTGGGCGGGGTGGCGACCATCTTCGGCTACACGCTGTTCGGCTTCGTCAACAACCGGCTGATCCGCCTGGAGGCGCTCAACAACAGTGTGCCCACCCAAACCGTCAGCGCACAGCACCTGGAAGGCGAGCCGGTGCCGGTGAACCACCTTGATCAACGCCTGGAGGCAAGACCATGACCGACCACAGCCGACTGCTCGGCATGCTCGCCCTGCTGATCAGCAGCGCCCCGGACAAGCGCACCGTGTTCGGCCGAGCGCTCAACCAGCTCATCACCGACGTTGAGGACCGCGCCATCAGCGTGCTGGTGTCCGAGAGCCTGGCGGATGCGACGTCGATCCTGCACTCGGACCCCGCCATCCAGTGCGTACTGTTGAGCTGGGAGATGGACACCAGCGACGGCAACCAGGAATGCATCCGGTTACTCACCGACCTCAGGGCGCGCAATACCCGGGTGCCGGTGTTCCTGATCAGCGACCGCAGCACGGCGTCGACCATTCCGCTGATCGTGATGCAGCACGCCGACGACTTCATCTGGCTGCCCGAAGACACCAGCCGTTTCCTCAGCGGCCGCATCTTCGCGGCGATCGAACGTTACCGGCAAGCGGTGCTACCACCGATGCTCGGGGCGCTGCTGAAGTTCGCCCGGGGTTATGAATATTCCTGGCACACCCCCGGGCATGCCGGCGGCACAGCCTTCCTCAAAAGCACGGCGGGGCGCGCGTTCTACGAATTCTTCGGGGAAAACCTGCTCCGTTCGGACCTGTCCATTTCCGTGGGCGAGCTCGGCTCGCTGCTGGATCACAGCGGCCCTATCGGCCAAGGCGAACGCTACGCGGCGAAGGTGTTCGGGGCCCATCGCACTTACTACGTCACCAATGGCTCGTCCACCTCCAATCGGGTGATCCTGATGGCCAGCGTGACCCGGGACCAGATCGCCCTGTGCGACCGGAACTGCCATAAATCGGCCGAACATGCGATGACCCTTTCGGGGGCAATCCCAACCTACCTGGTGCCCACGCGCAACCGCTACGGAATCATCGGCCCGATCCTTCCGCAAACCTTGAGCGCGGACAGCGTCAAGGCGGCAATTGCGAGTAACCCTTTGGTACGGCCTGGGGTAGACCCCACCCCGATCCATGCCATCGTGACCAATTCGACCTACGACGGCCTGACCTATAACGTCACCCGCGTAGAGCAACTGCTGGGCCAGAGCGTGGACCGCTTGCATTTCGATGAGGCCTGGTATGGCTATGCCCGCTTCAACCCGTTGTACCGGGACCGCTTCGCCATGCACGGTAACCCAGGGGACCATGATCCCTCCGGGCCTACCGTGTTCGCCACCCAATCCACCCACAAACTGCTGGCGGCCCTGTCCCAGGCGTCGATGATCCATGTGCGCGATGGGCGCAACCCTATTCCCCATGGCCGCTTCAACGAATCCTTCATGATGCATGCGTCCACCTCGCCCAATTACGCGATCATGGCGTCGTGCGATGTGAGCTCGGCGATGATGGAAGCGCCCAGCGGGCAGATCCTCACCAGCGAATCCATTGAGGAAGCGGTTGCTTTCCGGCAGGTGATTTCGCGGATGCACAGCGAGCTGGCTGCCACCAACGACTGGTTCTTCACCTGCTGGCAACCTCCCACCGTGGCCGTGGACGGGCAGGCGGTCCCCTTCCATGAAGCCGACCCGGCCAGGCTCAAGGCCGACCCGAACTGCTGGGTGTTGCACCCGAACGAGGTGTGGCACGGCTTCGGCGATATCGAGGACGGGTACTGCATGCTCGACCCCATCAAGGTATCGGTACTCAGCCCAGGCATGGGCGATGATGGGGAATTACTGGACTTCGGCATCCCCGCCTGCGTGCTCAGCGCCTACCTTGGGCACCAGGGCATCGTGGTCGAGAAAACCACGGACTTCACCATCCTGTTCCTGTTCTCCATCGGTATCACCAAGGGCAAATGGGGCACGCTGGTGAACGCGCTGCTGGATTTCAAGCGCGACTACGACGCCAACCTCGAACTGGAACTGTGCCTGCCGGAGATGCTCTCAGCCAACCAGCAACGCTACACCGGCATGGGGCTGCGCGACCTGGCCGAAGAGATATTCGCGGCAATGAAAGAGAACCGGGTGACCGCCACCATGGCCAAGGCGTTCGGCATGTTGCCCCAGGCCGAGTTCAGCCCGGTGGAAACCTATGAACGCCTGGTGAAGAACCAGGTAGAACGCGTACCGCTGGCCGAAGCGGCCGGGCGCATCGTGGCCACAGGCATCGTGCCCTACCCGCCGGGGATTCCATTGCTGATGCCCGGCGAGAACGTGGGCCCCGCAGACGGCCCCTTCCTGGCCTATCTGAAGGCGCTGGAAAGCTTCGATACGTCATTCCCCGGGTTCGCCCATGACACCCACGGCATCGAAAACGAAGGCGGCCGTTATTACCTGCTGGTATTGACCGAGGAGGCCAGCGTTCAATAGTGCCTACAAGGCGGTGACGCTCGGCGCAAGCAGGGCCCTGGCAATTCTTTGCACAGTGGCCCTAAAGCAAACGCCGAAAGCGACGATAACTACTTCGAAGGTTATCCAGGCCACACCCGGCGCCGCCAGGGCCGGAAGCCAAGTACATCACCGCTGCCCTGAGGATTTCGTCATGTCGTTGACCGTTAACACCAACATTGCTTCCCTGACCGTACAGAACAACCTGAACAAGGCTTCGTCCGCCACCAGCACCTCGATGACTCGCTTGTCCTCGGGCCTGAAAATCAACAGCGCCAAAGACGACGCCGCCGGCCTGCAGATCGCTACCCGTCTGACCACCCAGATCAAAGGCCTGACCGTTGCGACCAAAAACGCCAACGACGCTACCTCGATCGCCCAGACCGCTGAAGGCGCACTGCAAGAAACCACCAGCATCCTGCAGCGTATGCGTGAACTGGCTGTTCAGTCGCGTAACGACTCCAACAGCACCTCTGACCGTACCGCTCTGCAATCTGAATTCAGCCAGATGAGCGACGAACTGACCCGTATCTCCACGTCGACCACCTTCGGTACCGGCATGAAGCTGCTTGACGGTTCGGCTTCGGGCCTGCAATTCCAGGTAGGCGCCATGACCGGTGACGACCAGCACATCGACCTGGGCATCAGCCTGAACGCTTCGGCCTCCGGCCTGGGTGTTGCCAGCGTAGCCATCACCGGTGCCGACACCAGCGGCGCACACACCGCGATCGACTCGGCCATCAGCGCCATCGACGCCGCATTGAACACCGTGAACACCACCCGTGCCGACCTGGGTGCCAAGCAGAACCGTCTGGAAAGCACCATCAGCAACATCAGCAACATCATCGAGAACGCTACCGCCTCTCGTTCGACCATTCAGGACGTTGACTTCGCCGCTGAAACCGCTGAGCTGACCAAGCAACAAACCCTGCAACAGGCTTCCACCGCGATCCTGTCCCAGGCCAACCAGATCCCGTCCGCTGTACTGAAACTGCTTCAGTAATATCGGCCGCTGGTTGACGATGAGCCCCGCTTTCGAGCGGGGCTTTTTCGTTTTTGTCCGCGGTATCCGCCCGGGGCCGAAGGCGGCATACTGCCGTATTCGCTGACGTTACGCTTCCCCGGGAAAGGACCGCTTCTTGACCACGATCAACCTTGAAACGCTGAACACTCCTGTGCCGGTTGTGGGCATAGGCGCATCCGCCGGCGGCCTGAGGGCGCTGGAGCACCTGCTTCATGCCCTGCCGGCGGACAGCGGAAAAGCGTTTGTGGTGATCCAGCACCTTTCGCCCCAGCGCCCTACCCTGCTGGCCGAACTGATCGGCCGGCATACCACCATGCCCGTCCTGGAGGCGCGCCCCAGCGTAAGGGTCAGGCCAAACCATGTGTATGTCATTCCGCCCGGGCACGATCTGGTCCTCGAAGACGGCCGGCTGCAATACCTGCCGCGGCGGCAGAATGGCGAGGCTACGGCGGTGGACACATTCTTTTGCTCGCTGGCGCGCGAGCGCGGCGCGGAGGCGGTTGGCATCGTGTTGTCGGGAAGCGGCCACGACGGCCTGCAAGGCTGCCAGGCGATCCTCGAAGCTGGCGGTTTCACCCTTGCGCAGGCACCGGAAGAGGCGGAATACCCCAGCATGCCCGCCTCTGTCATCGCCGCCGGCCACGCCAGCAGTATCTCGCCAGTGACAGAGATGCCCGAACGCCTGCTCCGGGGCGCGTCGCAGTCCAACGCCGTGATCAGCGCCCTGGACTCGATCATCAAGACCATCCGGGCAACCACCGGGCATGACTTCGGCCACTACAAGAAAAGCACAATTGCCCGGCGCATCGAACGGCGCATGAGCGTGCACCGCATCGGGGACCAAAGGGCCTACGCGACGTACCTGCAAGCCAACCCTGGCGAAGTACCGCTGCTGTTCAGCGAAATGCTCATCAACGTGACCCAGTTTTTCAGGGACCCGGAAGCGTTCGAGGCCCTGAAGCAGAACATCCTGCTACCCCTTCTGCAGAACCAGCCGCAAGGCTACGTGTTCCGGGCATGGGTAGCCGGGTGCGCCACGGGCGAAGAGGCGTATTCGCTGGCGATCATTCTTCAGGAGCTGCGCGATGAGCTGCGCGGCCGCTTCGATATACAGGTCTACGCTACCGACCTGGACGGCCATGCCATACAAGTGGCGCGGGCGGGCCTGTATCCGGCTGCCATGGCGAACCAGCTCACGCCGGCACGCCTGGCGCAGTGGTTCACCGAAACCGAGGGCGGCTATCAAGTGCGCGGCGCCTTGCGCAAGCTTATCGTGTTCGCCGAGCACAACCTGGTCAGCCACCCGCCCTTCACCCGGCTGGACCTGCTGTGCTGCCGCAACCTGATGATCTACCTGGGCGCGCACCTGCAACGGCAGCTGATTCCGATGTTCCACTACGCGCTCAAGCCCCATGGCGTGCTGCTGCTCTCGCCCTCCGAAAGCATCGGCCACCATGCCGAACTGTTTAACGCCATAGACCGCCGCTGGAAGATCTACACGGTGGTGAAAACGCTGCATACTTCAGTATTGAAAAGCGAAACCCCGAGCAGCCGAGTGCCCGATCAGATGAAAAAAAGCTTTGATCAGACGCCCAGGATCAACCGGATTTCCAGTGTTGAGAACCTTACCCGGCGCATGCTGGTGAACGACTACGTGCCCGCTTCGGTCGCCACCGACCTGCGTGGGAACGTGGTGTACGTACATGGCGATACCAGCGACTTCCTCCGCCCCGCCCCCGGGCGGGCGACACTGAACGTGGTCGACATGGCCCGTGATGGCCTGCGTGCCGACCTGCGCGCAGCCGTTCACGCCGCAGCTGCCAGCACGGACGGCGCGCCTGTACGGCGGCAGGTACGACAGCCCGGCAACGACGTTCCCGGCGTGGCACTAAGCGTGCGGCTGCTGCCTGCTACACTGGATGACGAGCGGCTGTTGTTGATCAGCTTCGAACCGCTGCCCAGCGAAGCCGTCGAGCTGACCACCACGCCGGCGGCTCTGAGCGACGGCGAAGCCAATGAGGTGATCCTGCTCGAACAGGCCCTGGCCCACACCCGTGAGCATCTGCAGGCGACCATCGACGAGCTGCAGATTTCCAACGAAGAGTTCTGCTCCACCAATGAAGAGCTGCAATCGGCCAACGAAGAGCTTCAATCCACCAACGAGGAGCTGGAAACCTCCCGCGAGGAGTTGCAATCGGTCAACGAGGAGTTGATCACGGTCAACGCCGAGCTGCAGGCCAAGGTCGAGCAGCTCGTCGACATGCAGAACGACATGAAAAACCTGCTCGACAGTATTAGGGTAGGCACGATCTTCCTGGACACCCAGTTGCGCATTCGCCGCTTTACCCGCGATGCAGTTACCATTTACCGGTTGATCGCCGGCGATGTCGGTCGCCCGCTGGGCGATATCACCTCGCAATTATTGAACACCGACCTTACCGGCCCCGCGAGAAACGTGCTGGAAACGCTGATCCCCTTCGAATGCGAAGTGGGCACTCGCCAAGGCCACTGGTTCCTTGCGAGGATCATGCCCTATCGAACGCTGGACAATGTGATCGAAGGAGTGGTAATGACGTTCCACGACATCACCAGCAGGGTGACGGTGGAACGATCGGTGCAAGCCGCCCGGGCCATGGCCGAGGCCATCATCGATACGGTGAAGGCGCCTTTGCTGGTGTTGAACGATGACTTGACGGTAGTCTCGGTCAGCCAGTCCTACCTGGAAGCATTCGGCGTGCGCGGTGAGCAGACCGTCAATCGGCCGTTCGGCGAGCTGAGCGATGGGGTATGGCAGGTAGACAACCTGATTGACGCGCTGAAAGCGATTTCCGGCAACGACAGCGTCCTGACTGATTTTTGTATAAACGTATGTTTACCCGCTACCGGGCGACTGGAAGTCAGGCTCGATGCCAGGAGAGTGCCGGGTGACAATACCCGGCCCAACTTGATTTTGGTAACGATGCAGATCAGCCGGCCCTCACTACGAGGCCACCATGAAGAAGCTGCCGGAGATAGTTGAGAGCAGTATCCGACAGCGCGCCGAACGCGCGCTTGACGAATTTCCCATTACCGAAGAAAGCCGCGTCTGGCGTGACCTTCAGCTGCATCAGGTTGAACTTGAAATGCAGAACGAGGAGTTGCGCCGGCTGCAGGGGGACCTGGAGTCCTCCAGAGACCGCTACCTGGACCTGTATGAGCAGGCGCCGGTGGGTTACCTGGGCCTGTCGGCCAGCGGTATGGTCGAAGGGGCCAACGCCCGTGCCGAGCAACTGCTGGGCGTGTCGCGCAAGCAATTGCTCGGCCGGCGTTTCGATCGCTGGGTACACCCCGGCGACCGTGCGCAATGGACGGCGCTGTTCGTCCGCGCCTGCCGCGACATGCGCGCCCATACTGCCGACCTTACCTTGCTGCGCAATGACGGCCAGCCCCTGGCTGCCCACCTGGACTGCGTGAGGCAGCACGGCGGCGCCCGCCACGTGCGCCTTACCTTGACCGACATCAGCGAGCTGCGCCGCGCCGAAGCGAAACTGGCCCTGGCCGCCAACGTATTCACCCATGCCCACGAAGCAATCATGATCACCGACGCGGTGGGCACCATTCTGGACGTGAACGAGGCGTTCCAGACGATCACCGGCTACTGCCGCCACGATGTGCTTGGCCGCAACCCCCGCATTCTCGCCTCGGGGCAAACCCCTCGCAGCACGTACACGGCGCTATGGCAGGCGCTGCACGAAAAAGGGTTCTGGAAGGGCGAAGTGTCCAACCGCCGCAGCGATGGCCGCTTGTTCATTGCCGGGCAGACCATTACCGCCATCCATGATGACAGCGGCGAAGTGCGCAACTTCGTCTCGTTGTTCACGGATGTCACACAACTGCGTGAACACCAGGCCCGGCTTGAGAAGATCGCTCATTATGACGCGCTAACGCAGCTGCCCAACCGCGTGCTGCTGGCCCAGCGCATGCAGCAGTTGCTGGGCCAGGCCCATGCCAGCGGAGGCAGCCTGGCCGTCGTTTACCTGGACCTGGACGGTTTCAAGGCAGCAAACGACCAATATGGCCATGCCACCGGGGACCGTGTGCTGATCGTGGTCGCACAACGCATGAAGAACACCCTGCGCGAAGGCTGGCTGGCGTCGCGCCTGGGCGGAGACGAGTTCGTGCTACTGATCCCGGGGCTGGAGGATCATCAGCACAGCACGCCAATCCTAGAGCGTATTCTCAAGACCATCGCCGAACCCATTGAAGTTGATGGGGTTACATTGCAGCTGAGCGCCAGCATGGGTGTGACGTTCTACCCCCAGCCACAGGAAGTGGGCCCGGACCAGCTGCTGCGGCAGGCAGACCAGGCCATGTACCAGGCCAAGCTGGCCGGCCGGGGTTGTTACTACTTCTTCGACCAGCAATTGGAGCAGGACCTGCTCGCACGAAATGCCCGGGTGGAACGTATCGTCCAAGCCATGAACCAAAAGGAATTGGTGCTGTACTACCAGCCCAAGGTGAACATGCGCAGCGGCAAGGTAGTCGGCGTAGAAGCGCTGATTCGCTGGCAACACCCGGAGGAAGGCCTGCTGTTACCCGAAACGTTCCTGCCGTGCATCGAGAACGACAAAGTGTCCCAACTGGTAGGGGAATGGGTGATCCGCCAGGCGCTGGAGCAAACCCGGCGCTGGGCCGACCATGGCTGTGCGCTACCGGTGAGCGTAAACATTGGCGGTTGGCAGCTGCAACAGCCGGATTTCGTCGAGTTCCTCAAGCACCAGCTGTTGGTGTGGGGCAATGCGCCCGATGGCATGCTTACCATTGAAATTCTTGAAACGAGCGCGCTCAGGGACATGGACCGGGTTTCGGAGACCATCGTGGCCTGCCGCAAGATCGGCGTGCGCTTCGCCCTGGATGACTTCGGCACCGGCTACTCCTCGTTGAGTTACCTCAACCGGCTGCCGGTGAGCCAGTTGAAGATCGACAAGAGCTTCGTGCAGGACATTCCAGAGGCGAACGACAACCTGTCGATCCTTCAGGCCATTACCGGCCTTGCACACGCCTTTGGCCGTGAGGTGATCGCCGAAGGCGTGGACAGCTTGTACCAGGGCGTGCGGTTGCTGGAGCTGGGCTGCGACCATGCTCAGGGCTTCTGCATTGCGCAGCCTATGCCCGCCCAGGAAATCGAAGGATGGATGCGGGCATGGGCGTCGCCTGAAGCCTGGCGATTGCAGCCTCAGCTATAGCGCGCGTTGTAGACACAACGCGCTGCAAATGGACGAAACACGCAGGCATTTCGGGAGCGTAGCAACCTGTAATATTTCGTATCAGACAAACACTGATAGTAGCCAGCCCAACCTGTATCCAAGGAGGCTACACAGTGTTTCCCCAAATCCTGCGGTCGTTGTCCATTCTCAGCCTGTCCGTAAGCGCTGCCCATGCCGCCGATACGGTCACCCTCGACACCCCAAGGCTGGCCAGTATCGACAACTTCCGCGATATTGCCGGTACTACCTCGGCCTACACCACCGCCATGGACGGCACCATGCGCGCCGGCGTGTTCTACCGCTCCAACGCGATCACCCCTTCCGCTGCCGACCTGGCCACCCTGAACGGCCTTGGGATCACGGCGGTGTATGACCTGCGCACCGCCAGTGAAATCGCCGCCACGCCAGACACCCTGCTTGACGGCGCCAGCTACACCAACATCGACATCATTGGCAGCGCAGCCTCGGGCTCGAACATCACCAGCATCTCGGTAAGCAGCGCCGCCAATGCGATGGCCTTGATGCAGGAGACCAACCGCAGCTTTGTGAGCGATGCCGGCATGCGCAGCCAGTTCTCGGTGCTGTTCAACGACCTGGCTGCCGTGGATGGCGCCGCACTGTTCCATTGCACCGCCGGCAAGGACCGCACCGGCTGGACCACCGCCGTACTGCTGAGCATCGCCGGGGTGGACAGCAGCACTATCATGACCGACTACCTGGCTACCAACGATTACACCGCAGCCCGCGTAGCGGCCACGTTGGCGGCGATGCCGGCGAGCATGGCGGCCATCTACGAACCCCTGCTCACCGTGGATGCCAGCTTCCTGCAGGCGGGGCTGGACGAAGTGACCGCCGAGTACGGCAGCATGGACAACTACCTCAAGCAAGGCCTGGGGCTGTCCCAGGAAACGATCTACGTGCTCCGCGCCAAGATGGTCTATTACAACAGCCTGCCGGGCCAGGCCGAACTGCTGGGCAACTCCGCTGCTGGCGCATTGCTGTTGCAACAACTGCAAAACACCAGCCTCTCGGGCAACTACACCGCTTACAACTACTACCTGCAGTCGGCGCTGGACGCGGGCAGCCTGGGGGGTGTGGAGGCTACGGTGGGTGGCCAGGTGCACGCCGATGCGGCCAGTTACCTGTTGCGTCAGCCGGGCCTGGTCGAGCAGGCCGCAGGGGCGTACACCAGCGGCATCAGCCTTAAAAGCGGCCAGCGTCAGCTATGGACCGCAGGGCTGGCAGGCTACCTGGGCACAGACGGTTCGGCGCACGCCGCCAGCAGCAATGAACACACCCAAGGCACCTTGGTGGGGCTGAGCCAGCGGTTTTCCGAACAGCTGAGCGGGTATGCGGCGTTCGGTTATAGCCGAGGCACCGTGGGCGGCGCTGGCGGCGAAGCCGACACCGACCTCACCTTCGGCACCGCCGGGGTGCGTTTCGCGCCCAACGGGCTGGAGCGCGGCCTGTATGTGGCCGCCGATGCCAGCGCAGGCTGGGTGGACTACAACAGCAAGCGTGCGCTGGGCGGTGGGCTGGGCACGGCCAAGGGCGACACCCACGGCAACCTGACGAGCGCCACCCTGGCCCTGGGCTATCGAGCGCCGCTGGGTGCCGTTAGCCTGGAACCCAGCCTGGGCCTGCGTGCAAGCCATCTGAGCCTCTCCGGCTTCCAGGAAAAGGGCAGCGAGGTGGCATTAGACGTGGACGGTACGCGGCAAACCCGCCGCAGTGCCTTCGCCAACATCAAGGCGGCGTTCGCGCCGGTGGGGCTGAGCGGTGGTTGGCAGCTGGTGCCAGGCGTATCCGTGGGGTACGAACACGTGCTGGGCGATCACCAAGTGGAGAGCGAGGCGGGGCTGCTGGGGCTGAGCGTGGAGCAACGGGCTGCCTATGCCAACCGCGATCAGTTCAACGGCGCGGTCGATATGACAGCCAGCCTGGGTAACTTCAGCCTGGGCGCGCAAGCCGGCGCCACGGGAGGCGGCGACAGCCACGGGTTCAGCGGTAGCCTTAAAGCCGGTTACCAGTTCTGACCCTGCGGGTAGCCTGAGCGTGCCAGCTCAGGCTACCAACGTGCCAGGCCCTTGCGTACGTCCTGAGGGCGCACGCCGTAGGCTTGCTGAAAGTACTGGCTGAACCGTCCGACATTGGTGAAGCCCAGCCTCAGGGCCACCTCGCCAATGGCAACTGCCGGCTGTTGCTCCAGCACGTGGCGTGCATGCTCCAGGCGCACTTGCCGCTGGTACGCCACGATGCTCATGCCGGCGAAGCGGCGAAAACCGTCCTGCAATGCCCGCAGGCTTACGCTGGCCAGCCCCGCGAGCTCAGTACCGCTGACCATCACGCTCGGGTGCGCTCGCAAGTAGTCCATGGCAAGCTTTACGTGGCGCGGGGCAACACTAGGGCCGGGCCGCCGAAGCGCCTGGGTATGGGTGTGCGGCCATGCTTCCAGCACAGCGTCCACGAGCATTTCACGCAAGCGCTCGGGCATCAGCACGCTGGCGTTCACCAGCGAATCCGCCTCGGCACTGGTGGCAAAACGTACCAACGCTTTGATCCCGTCGAAAGCAGGCTGAGCCAGGTCCACCATGGGCTGGAAGTGCACAGGCTTGGCCACGGGCGCACCTAACAGCACGGCCAGCCGCTCGGTGAACAGGCTACGCCGCACCGACAGCCCATACTGGCCGTGACCGTCGACCATGCGCACAGAGCGTACCTGGGCTTTTTCCACAGCCAGCCCCGCCTGAGCACTCCCAACCGCCTGGGTGGCCAGGTTGAACACGATGTGCCCTGCAGTGGGTAGCACGAAGGTGATCTCATCTGCCATGCCGGGCAGTTCGAACGCAAAGTCCCCGCCATACACCATACGGCGGAAGCTCACCCCCTCGTAACGGCCGTACACGCCTGCAATCCGAAGCGGCTTTTCAACGGGCGGCATGCCCGAGTACAGGTGGCCGAACGCTTGGGTGAACAGCCGGCCGAAGTCGTCGGAGGCCATGTCATCGGAGCGGATGACGATCTGCTTGCGCATGGGGGCTACGGTCATGTGGTGCTGTCAGCTCAGAAAGGGCACGGCCCGGCACGCTAGCAGCCGCTTGTGACAAGCATGTGACGGCAAGCGACCGGGTGCCTCAAGAAATCCGCGACCTGGGCCGATATGTGCGCATTAGGCCGGAGGGTTCGGCCTGTCACTGCCAAAACGTCAGCGCGCCTGCCGCGCGCTGGCAGGGATGAATGCAATGGGTAAACGCCTGGTTGAACGACTTGTCACCCTGATGAGGGTGCCGAGCGATAACCCGCGCCTGCTCAAAGCGCAGTTCGTGGCGTTGTCCCGCCAACTGCCAATGATGTACTTCGTGTTGCTGATCAACACCTGGGCCCTGGCGTTCACTCACCTGGCGTCGGCCCCGGCGTGGCTGACGCTGGGTGTGCCTGTAGTCATGACCCTGGTGTGCTGCAGCCGAGCCGTGATGTGGTGGCGCCTTACCGATACGCCGCCCGATGCAGCCATGATCGCCGCGATGCTGGGGCGCACTAACCGGCTTGCCGTTTTCATCGCGATTGGCTTCACGGCCTGGTCGCTCGCCCTTTACCCCTACGGTGGGCCGTATGCCCAAGCCCATGTGGCGTTCTTCATGGCAATCACGGTGGTGGTGTGTATTTTTTGCCTGATGCACCTGCTCCCCGCCGCCCTGATCACTACCGCCGTCGTGGATCTGGCGTTCATTGTGTTTTTCGCCTCCACCAAAAACCCCACCTTCATTGCCACTGCAGTAAATATTTCTCTGGTATCGATAGCGCTGCTGATTGTGCTGCAGAGCAACTACCGCAACTTCACCAGCTTGATCAACGTGCAGGCCCGCACCGAGCAGTTGAGCGACGAGAACCTGCGGCTGGCCAATCAGGACAGCCTTACCGGCCTGCCAAACCGCCGGCAGTTCTTCAGCGCCCTCGATCAGGCATTGGAGTTGGCCCATGCCGAGGGCAGCCGCCTGGCAGTGGGGATCATGGACCTGGACGGGTTCAAGTCGGTCAATGACCTCTACGGTCATGGCGTGGGTGACAAGTTGCTGGCTCAGGTGGCTGAGCGCTTGCAGCGCCTGGCAAGCCCCTCGGTGCATGTCGCCCGCCTGGGCGGCGATGAATTCGCGCTGATCCTGAGCCAGGGCCTGGACAACGACGCCCTCGCCGCCTACGGCGCCCAGGCATGCGAGGCATTGCAAGCGGAGTTCTCGCTCAACGGCCTGTCGATCCAGATCGGTGCAACCCTGGGTATCGCCACTTATCCGCAAACGGCTCGAACCGCCAGCCAGCTGTTCGAGTACGCCGACTACGCCCTTTACCAGGGCAAGCGGCAGAATGCGGGCACGGCGTGCCTGTTCTCGGCGGCGCATTACACCCAGTTGCATCAGGACGCGGTGACCGAGCAAGCCCTGCGCCGGGCCAACCTGGAGCAGGAGTTCTATGTGCAGTTCCAGCCCATCCTCGATGCGCATACTCAGGCTACAGTGGCCTTCGAAGCGCTGGCGCGGTGGAACAGCCCGGAGCTGGGCGCGGTGTCGCCGGCGCGGTTCATTCCGGTGGCCGAGCGCAGCGGGCTGATCACTCGCCTCACCCTGCCCTTGCTGCGCAAGGCGTTGGAACAGGCGCAAGCGTGGCCTTCGCCGGTGCGGTTGTCGTTCAACCTGTCTGCCCACGATTGCGCTTCCTGCGAGAACGTGGGGCTGATCGTTGGGGTGATTCGCAACAGCGGGTTCCCACCTTCGCGGCTGGACCTGGAGATCACCGAAACGGCCATCGTGCATGACCTGGAACAGATGCACCGGGCCATTGGCCATTTCCGCCAACTGGGCTGTGGCATCGCTCTGGACGACTTTGGTACCGGCTACACCAACCTGGGCCAGCTGCATGCGCTCGCCCTGACCAAGGTCAAGATCGACCGCAGCTTCGTCAAGAACATTCAGGCCAACCCGGCCAGCTACAAGATCGTCAAATCGTTGGTCGCGCTCACTCAGGACATGGGCCTGGAATGTGTGATCGAAGGGGTTGAAACGGCGGCCGAGATGACCGCGCTCACGCGGCTGGGCTGCACGCTGGTGCAGGGTTTCCTGTTCAGCCGACCGATGGAATTTACCGATACCCTGGCCTGGCTGGGCGCCGCCGAGGTTGCCGAGCGCCCCGGCAGCTCCCGGGCCGCCCCGCCGGCCTAGGCGGCGCACACCTGAGTCTTGCCCCGCGCGCTGAGCGCCAGCGCCACACCACTGGCACACACCAGCGCAGCCCCCAGCAACAGGCGCGCGCTGGGTGCCTCGGCGAAAATCAGGTAACCGAGCAGGCAAGACCACACCACGCTGGTGTATTCCAGTGGCCCGACGATGGACGCCGGCGCCCAGCGGCAGGCTTCGAGAAAACAGTACTGGGCCAGGTAGATCTGCACGCCCAAGGCGATCATCAGCCCCCACTGCCAGAGCGAAGCGGGCGTCTGCCAGGTCATCAGGGCGCCGCTGCCAAGGGTGAACACCGTGCCGGTGACCAGCAGCTGGACAGCGGCACTGTCCTGGGCGCCGCTCTTGCGCGTGTACACCACCGTCAATGCCCAGAACAGGCCTGAACCCAGGGCAATCAACGACGGCACGGGGCTGAGCGCCCCGCCAGGGTTGGCCGCGATCATACTTCCCACGATGCCCGCCAGCAGGGCCAGCCATCTGTAGCCGCGCACCGTTTCACCCAGCATGAACACCGACAGCACCACAATGAGCAGAGGGGCGGTGCAATACAGCGTGGTCACCGCGGACAACGACATCTGCCGTGCCGCGAGGAAAAAACACCCCATGGACAGGAACTGCAGCACGCCCCGCAACGCCATTGATTTCTTGTGGGGGCTAGCAATGGCCGCTGACACTGAACCGCGCTGACTGACCGCCAAGGTGATCACCAGCATTACCACGCTGCGCATGAACACCAGTTGCCACAATGAATAGTCCGCCTCCAGCCATTTCACCGTGGCATAGGTAAGCGAATAGATCCCGTAGCTGGCGCATGCGAACGCCACGCCCAAGTACCTTCGGTTTGCAGTAAACGTCATCCGCTGCCTCCTGTCGGTTGACGCGGCGCGGGGGTAGCCGTCGCCGCGGGACAGGTTCAGGATTAACAGCTAGTTAACTGGTCTACTACCATGAGCAAGGAAAATCACGCCACACGGGCCCGGCTGGTTGCCGAGGGCCTCAAGTCCATGCTGATCAACGGCTACGACGGGATCGGCCTGAACGCTATCCTGGACGCCGCCGGCGTGCCCAAAGGTTCGTTCTACTATTTCTTCAAAAGCAAGGAAGCCTTCGCCACGGCCGTGCTGGACGCCTACGAAAGTCATTACTTCAACACTCGCAGCGCACTGTTCAATGACCGGTCCACCAGCCCGTTGCAGCGCTTGAAGCAATACTTCGACGAAGCCGAGCGCATGCACCTGGCCGAAGCGCCGCTGGGTGGCTGCCTGTATGGCGTGTTCGGGCAAACCGCGAGCGCCCGCAGCGCGGCCTTCAGGCGGCGCCTGGCGGCGGTGTTCAACCGTTGGGAACATCAGATCCAGCAACTGCTGGAAGAAGCGCAGGCCGCAGGGGAAATCGACCCCACGCTGTGCCCTCAGGAAGCGGCGGCGTTTCTGATCGAAGCGTATGAAGGGGTATTGATCCGGATCAAGGTCGAGGGCAATCCGGCGGCGTTCGAACGGTTCAAGCGCTTTGCGTTTGCGGCATTGGAGGTTCGGAGGTGAAAGTTCCCAGGCTTCGCCTGGTCCCACATGTTTCAGCCTGTAGGACTGGGTGAAACCCGGGAACTCTAAGGGTTAAGCGGACAATTTCTGGCTGAAGGCGTCCTCCGCAGTGCCCATATCAAGCCGGTCGGCGTTCATCACTTTGTTCCAGGCGGCGACGAAATCCTGCACGAACTTTTCGTTGCCGTCGGCCGCACCGTACACCTCTGCCTGGGCGCGCAGTTCCGATTGCGAGCCGAAGATCAGGTCCGCGCGGGACGCAAACCACTTGGGCTGGCGGGTCTTGCGGTCCAGGCCCTGGAAGCGGTTCTTGTGCTCGGTGGGGTTCCACTCGGTGTTCATGTCCAGCAGGTTCACGAAGAAGTCGTTGGACAAGGTGCCCACACGGTTCGTGAATACGCCGTCCTGGCTGCCGTCGGCATTGGTGCCCAGCACGCGCATGCCGCCCACCAGAACGGTCATCTCCGGGGCACTGATGCGCAGCAGGTGTGCCTTGTCGACCAGGGCTTCCTCCGGCGCCATGAAATGGGCCTCGTGATAATAGTTGCGGAAGCCGTCGGCCAGCGGGCGCAGCGCTTCGAACGAATGGGCATCGGTCCACTCTTCCAGTGCGTCCATGCGGCCAGGCGTGAACGGCACTTTGATATTTACACCGCCTGCCCGAGCGGCCTCCTCGATGGCGGCGCAACCGGCCAGCACGATCAGGTCCGCCAGGGATACCTTCTTGCCACCGGCTGCCGCGCCATTGAACGCAGTCTGAATATCAGTGAGCTTCTGCAGCACGTGGGCCAGCACCGGCGGGTTGTTTACCGGCCAGTCTTTTTGTGGCGCAAAGCGGATGCGCGCACCGTTGGCACCGCCTCGTTTGTCCGAACCACGGTACGTGGAGGCTGACGACCAGGCGACATACACCAGTTGGGACGGCGCAATGCCGGTTCCGAGGATCTGGTGCTTGAGCGACGCGATGTC
Source organism: Pseudomonas sp. 3MAES_34.3B (assembly GCF_058145875.1). Taxonomy (NCBI): domain Bacteria; kingdom Pseudomonadati; phylum Pseudomonadota; class Gammaproteobacteria; order Pseudomonadales; family Pseudomonadaceae; genus Pseudomonas; species Pseudomonas sp. 3MAES_34.3B. The sequence goes on from NZ_CM176960.1 coordinate 2,909,852, forward strand.
CGCCTCGTCGATCACCGGATGATCGAGTTCGGGGATCGGGTCTTGCCAGATCAACGTTTCCTTCGGCACCAGCGGGCCCAGGTAGCGGCCGGTCGGGCCCATGTCACGGTGGGTCAGCTTGTACCAGGCACGGGCGAAGGCATCGGCGAACTTGCCGGGGTTGGCGAGGAAATCACGGGAGATTTTCTCGTAGATCGGATCGAAGCGCAGCGCCAGGTCAGATGTAAGCATGGTTGGCTTGCGCTTCTTGTTCGGGTCGAACGGGTCGGGCACGATTTCCGGCCCATCCTTGGCAACCCACTGCTTGGCTCCCGCAGGGCTGGTCGTCAGTTCCCACTCGAAGCCAAAGAGGTTTTCGAAGAAGTAGTTGGACCACTGGGTGGGGGTCTGGCTCCAGATCACTTCCAGGCCCGAGGTGATGGCATGCGCGCCTACGCCGGTCTGGAACTTGCTGCGCCAGCCAAGGCCTTGGTCCTCGATCACCGCGCCTTCAGGCTCCGGCCCCATCAGCGACGGGTCGCCTGCACCGTGGGTTTTCCCGAAGGTATGGCCGCCGGCAATCAGCGCAACGGTTTCTTCGTCGTTCATGGCCATGCGGGCGAAGGTTTCGCGAATGTCGATGGCCGACTGCTTTGGATCAGGGTTGCCGTTCGGGCCTTCAGGGTTTACATAGATCAAGCCCATCTGCACTGCCCCCAGGCCGGGGTGCAGTTGACGCTCGCCGCTGTAGCGTTCGTCACCCAGCCAGGTACCTTCAGGCCCCCAATACAGCTCCTCTGGTTCCCAGGTGTCGGAACGGCCGCCAGCGAACCCGAAGGTCTTGAAACCCATGGATTCGAGCGCAACGTTGCCGGTGAGCACGAACAGGTCGGCCCAGGAGAGCTTGCGCCCGTACTTTTGCTTGATCGGCCACAGCAGGCGCCGGGCCTTGTCCAGCGAAGCGTTGTCGGGCCAGCTGTTGAGTGGAGCGAAGCGTTGCTGGCCACCTGCCGCGCCGCCGCGGCCGTCGGTGATGCGGTAGGTACCGGCGCTGTGCCAGGCCAAGCGAATGAACAGCCCACCGTAATGGCCGAAGTCGGCCGGCCACCAATCCTGGGAATCCGTCATCAGGGCATGCAGGTCGGCGATCACTGCATCGAGGTCAAGCGACAGGAATTCCTCGGCATAGTTGAAATCGCCGCCATACGGGTTAGACCGTGGCGAGTGCTGGTTCAGCGAGGTAAGGCTCAGAGCTTCAGGCCACCAGTCCCGGTTGCCGGGTTTCTTTCGCGGGGCACCATGGCCGAATGGGCATCCGCCCCCCTCTGCTTTTTCTTGTGTGTCGGCGCTCATGCATTGCTCCTATGTGGCAGCTGTTCAGGTCGGCTAATCGACGTAGCGCCATCGTGGGCGCTTCGGAAAAACGTTAGCACCCGACGCGAGGGTCCACAAACGCGCCGGTTGCACCAATCCGTCAGGCACGCCAGCACCTTGGTAGGGCGCAACCGCTCTAAATCGGCGGCTACGGGCTCACGGCCTCACGAATCGGCTCATAGCATAGGCTTTGGCTATCGAAGCGATAGCACGGGCGTGCTGCGATCACCGCGTGCCGCTGTCTACATCGGCGAGCGTGGAAGGCGCTTCGCGCGGTACCCGGCAGGCGGCGCGGTTGCGGCCGCTGTGTTTGGCCAGGTACAACAGCGCGTCGGCGGCCTTGATCAACCCTTCCGGGGTGGTTTCTTCCTTGGCCGGCGTAGTAAGGGCAATGCCTGCGCTCACGGTAACGATGCACAGGGGGTGGTCACTGTGCGTCAGGTTCAGCCCGCGAATGTCTTGCAGGATCTGCTCGGCCACGCTCGCGGCGCCCGCTGCGTCGGTGTCTGGCAGCAAGGCCGTGAACTCTTCGCCGCCGTAGCGCACCGCCAGGTCCGCAGGGCGTTTGAGCGCCTGCTGGATCGCGGCGGCGACCTGGCGAAGGCAATCGTCACCGGCGGCGTGGCCGTAGCGGTCGTTGTAACGCTTGAAGTGGTCAACATCCAGCATGATCAGCGCCAGCGAGGTGCCCTGCCGCCTGGCGCGGGCGATTTCCTGCCCCAGCGCCTGGTCGAGACGGCGGCGGTTAGCGATTCCTGTAAGGCTGTCGGTCATGGCCATATCGCTGACGGTCTGGTGGGCAAGCCTGATGGCTTTTTCGGCTCTGATGCGCTGGCGCAATTGCCGAAGCACCAGCGCGCCAAAGGCCGCGAGCACGCCGATGAGCAGCAGTAACACCAGGCCCGTCTTGAACAGATCCGCGCGCCAGGGCCCTACAAAGGACTGACGCGACAACCCCGCTTCCACCACCAGCGGGTAGCGCTCCAGCGCACGATAGCCATATAGCCGCCGGGTACCGTCGACTACCGCCTTCACTTCCGCCACCCCCACGGTGGCCAACGGCAGGTAGCGCTTGAAGATTTCGCTTTCCTTGAGGCTTTGCCCTACGACTCCCGGGTCGAACGGCCGGCGGACCAGGATGGTGCCGTTGCGCAGCGCCAGCACCAGCGCGCCGCGGTCGTCGATCTTGAACGCGCCGTAGTAATCCACGAAATAGCTGACCTTGATCGTGCCCAGCAGCACCCCGGCAAACTCTCCAGCCGGGGTGTTCAACCGCCGGGACACCGGAATAATCAGCTCCCCTGTGGATCGGCTACGTACAACTTCGCCGATCCGTACGTTCCGGTCGGCATGGGTGCGGTGGTAAATGAAGTAATCGCGATCGGCGTTGTTGGCGGTGTCCGGAGGCTGGTCCTTGTCGGTGACCACCCATTGGCCTTCCGGCCCGTAGATGAACAACCCATGCAACTGCGGCATCACCTCGGCCTGCTCCCGCATCAGGGCGTGGATACGGGGGACATCCATCTGACTCAAACCATCGCCTTCCACGCGCTCGCGAAGTTCGCCGGTAAGGATGTCGACCTGGCGGATCGCGTCCTCGGCATGCTGGGCAGTGGCGCGGGCAAGGTTGGTGACCGAATTCTCCGCAGTGGCATACGCCTGGCGATAATCGCGCCAGGCGCGCCAACCCTCTACTGCGGTGAAAGTGAGGATGACCAGCAGCATGAACGTGAGCGTCAGGCCGAAGGTCGCGCCGGGCTGATCCAGCCGTGCGATCAACGCGCGCACGGCAGGCCGGGGTGACAGCGTCGGGGCTTTGCGTCCAGGCATATCGGCTCCGTGGCGGGTCGTGCCCTGGCATGGCGCCAGGTGGGCGTGCCAAGGGTTAGAGGTGAGTATGCAAGCAAGATTCCGTGGGTCGTGTATTGCGATAGCCGCAGGGGGCACCGATGAACCTGCGGCCGGTCGCGGCCGAGGCGCGCTGCTACAGGGCAGGCTCACCGTTCACGGGTAGCCGCCCTGGCGCCCGCTCCTCCCCAGGGCTGCGGTCGAAGTAGCGTTTGTACTCGCGGCTGAACTGCGAGGTGCTTTGATAGCCCACCCGGTGCGCGGCCTGGGCCACGCTCATGCCCTCGCCTGCCAATACCTGTTGCGCCTTGAGCAGGCGCAGGCGCTTGAGGTACTGCACAGGCGACAGCAAGGTGCTGCGCTTGAAGTGCTCATGAAAGGTGGACGGGCTCATGTTCGCGCACTCGGCGAGCCTCTCTACCGTAAGCGCCTGGTCGTAGTGGTCGCGCAGATACTGCAGTGCGGCGCCAATGCGGGCGAAATGGCCCTGCTGCTCCACCAGCGCGCGCAGCACGCCTGCCTGCGGGCCACGCAGCGCCGTATACAACACCTCCCGCACCCGCGCCGGGCCCATCACTTTGCAATGCTGCGGATCGTGCAGGCAGCGCAACAGCCGCTCCACGGCATCGCGCATTGGCGCGTCCAACGCAGCGGACGTCATGGACTCGGGCGTCTGCGCTTTCACCGAGGCATCTGGCGGCAGCGCCATGGCCTGCACCAGCTCACTGATTACCGCGCGGTCGATCGCCACCGCCACGCCATACAAAGGCTCACGCACCGTGGCAAAGGTTTCGCACATGAACGGCACCGACAGCGCCTGCACCAGGTAATGGCCGGCGCCATATTCCAACGTGCGCGGCCCCAGCCGGGCCAGTTTGCTGCCCTGGGCGAGGATGATCAGGCTGGGTTCATAGATCTGTGGGCTGCTGGCCACGTAGTGGTCCCAGCTCATCGCCTGCACGCCCGGCAATCGGGTGTCATTGAAGCCTGGCGCAGGGGCCAGCGGTTCGATCAGTGAAACCAGCGTGAGGTTGGCGTCGTTATGTAGCGTGGGTGACATGATGGCTCGGCAGAGGATTGGACATGCGCATCATCGCAGGTTTGCCCGCCTCAGCGCAGCCTACGCGACAGGTTCGGAGGAATAGGCACCACACCCGGAGGAATGTCCATGGCCCGCCAGTGGTCGGCCCGGGAAAATGGCCGCCTTTCACAGCAACCTCAAGAGGGCACTTTATGTACACCGCTATCGGTTATGCCGCGCAAACCGCCACCACCCCTCTCGCCCCCATGGCCTTCAACCGCCGCAGCCCCCGCCCGGACGACGTGGCGATCGAGATCCTGTACTGCGGCGTTTGCCATTCCGATATCCACCAGGCCCGCAATGAATGGGGCATCGCTGTGTATCCACTCATGCCCGGCCACGAAATCGTCGGCAAGGTAATGGAGGTAGGCAGCAACGTGAGCAAGTACATGGCTGGCGACCTGGTGGGCGTGGGCTGCATGGTGGATTCATGCCGCCATTGCGAAGCCTGCTCGGCCAACCTTGAACAGTACTGCCTCGAAGGCCCGACCATGACCTACGCCACGCCGGACCGTGTGGACGGCAGCAACACCATGGGCGGTTACTCCAGCAGCATTGTGGTAAGCGAGCACTTTGTGGTGCGCATTCCAGAAAAACTGAACCTGGCCGCCGCTGCCCCGATCCTCTGTGCAGGCATCACCACCTATTCGCCGCTCAAGCACTACGGTGTAAAGGCTGGCAGCAAGGTGGGCATCCTGGGTATGGGGGGCCTGGGCCACATGGGCATCAAGTTCGCCAAGGCCATGGGCGCCGAGGTAACCCTGTTCACCCGTTCGGCCAGCAAGGCAGAGGAAGCCCGCCGTCAGGGCGCCGACCATGTGATCGTGTCTACCGATGCCACACAAATGGCCGCTGCAGCCGGGCGCTTTGATTTTCTGCTCGACACCATCCCGGTCCAGCACGACCTCAACCCGTACCTTGAAACCCTGCGCTTCGATGGCGTGCACATCCTGGTAGGCCTGATCGAGCCCGTGGACCCTGCCCTGCATGCGGCCAACCTGGTGCTCAAGCGGCGAGTATTGGCTGGCTCGCTGATCGGCGGCATCGCCGAAACCCAGGAAGTGCTGGACTTCTGCGCCGAGCACAACATTACCTGCGACATCGAGATGCTGGACATCCGCAACATCAACGAAGCGTTCAGCCGCATGATCGCTGGCGACGTGAAATACCGCTTCGTGATCGACATGGCCACCCTCAAGGCCTGACCGCTACGCCTTTGAACGTCTGCGGCCTCCCGCCCTCAGAGAATCATGGCTCCCCGGCGGGAGCGTCCGTTCACTTATCAACAAGCGAGGTTGGCATGAAGATCCTGATGGTCCTCACATCTCACGATCAACTGGGCAACACCGGAAAGAAAACAGGCCTGTGGCTTGAAGAGTTCGCCGCGCCCTGGTACGTGTTCAAGGACGCAGGCGCCGAAGTGACACTGGCATCGCCCAAGGGTGGCCAGCCGCCCCTGGACCCTAAAAGCGATGCCGAAGACGCCCAGACCGATGCCACCCGGCGCTTCCGGGGGGATGAACAGGCCAAGGCCGCCCTGGCGAACACCCTACCTCTGGGGGAAATCGACCCCTACAACTTCGATGCCGTGTTTTACCCCGGTGGCCATGGGCCGCTCTGGGACCTGGCCGAGGACAAGGATTCGATCACCGTACTTGAAGCGTTCTACGCAGCGAACAAGCCCGTGGCTGCCGTGTGCCACGCCCCTGGCGTGTTCAAGAACGTGAAGGCTGCGGATGGCCACCCGGTGGTGAAAGGCAAGCGCGTGACTGGCTTTACCAACAGTGAAGAAGCAGCCGTGGGCCTGACCGATGTGGTGCCCTTCCTGGTGGAGGACATGCTCAAGGAAAAAGGTGGCGAGTATTCCAAAGGCGCCGACTGGGGCAGCTATGTGGTCCAGGACGGCCATTTGATCACCGGGCAGAACCCGGCCTCCTCCGAGGCCACCGCCAAGGCACTGCTCAAGCGCGTGGGCGATGAGCTGAACGGCTAGGTCTCATCCGGCGGGGCCTGGGTTGGCCCCGCCCCCCTCTCAGTGGTTGGCTTGATCCACTAGCGCGCGGTGATCACCGACAGCTTGGTGATCCCGGCCCGCTCGATAGAGGCCATGGCCTTGGCGACGGCGCCATAGTTGGCACTGTCGTCGGCCTGCAGTTGTACCCGAACGTCCGGGTTCTTCTGCCGTGCTGCCTGAAGGTTGTTCTCCAGCAAGTCGGGGCTGATGGCGTTCTTGTCCATGAACCACTGGCCCTTGTCGTCGATGCTCACCACCAGGGGCTCCTTCTGCTCTACCGGCGCGACCGCCTCGGTCTTGGGCAGGTTGATCGGGATGGAGTTAGTGAGCAGCGGCGCGGTGACGATAAACACCACCAGCAGCACCAGCATCACGTCCACCAGTGGCGTGACGTTGATTTCACTCAGTACTTCGTCGCTGTCCTGGGTAGAAAACGCCATGTCACACCGCCTCCTTTACAGCGTGGGCGCTTTGCAGCCCCTTGCGCGCCGCCGGGTGCACCAGCACGCGGAACGCACTCTTCTGCGCCAGGCTGTAGAAGTCATGGGCGAAGTCGTCCAGGTCTGCTGCCTTGAGCTTGAGGCTGCGCAGGAAATAGTTGTAAACCAGCACCGCGGGCACGGCCACGGCGATCCCGACCCCGGTGGCGACCAGTGCCGCGCCAATCGGCCCGGCGACTGTTTCCAGGCTGGCCGAACCGGCCGCGCTGATGCCCTTCAGCGCTTCCATGATCCCCCACACCGTCCCGAACAGGCCAATGAACGGCGACGTACTGCCGATACTCGCAACCACGGCCAGGCCACTTTCGAGTGATCGGCGCTCGCGCACGATCTGCTGACGCAGGGCCCGTTCCAAGCGATCCTGATGGTTGATGGCATGGGCCAGATCACTCGGGCCATGGCCCTCGCCGGTGTGCAACGCGGCATAGCCGGCCTGGGCTACGCGAGCAGCGGCGCCGGGCTCGCTGTGGCTCAGCTCGGCGCCGGCTTCAAGGTTGGGCGCGGCCCAGAACCCTTTGAGAAAGCGCCGGTCCTGCCCCTTGAGGCGGGCGAACTGAGCGGCCTTGAGCAGGGCCAGGCCCCAGGTGATCACCGAAAAACCGATCAGCAGCCAGATAACGGTGCTTTCGACAGAAGCGGTAGGGGATGCAAGTGTCATGGAAACTATCCTCGAAAAGGGTGCGCGGGTTCAGCGGATCTTGAAGTCGATAGGCACGGTCACCCAGCCTTCCACAGGCTGGCCGCCCTGCTTGGCGGGTACGAAACTCCAGCGCTTGACGGCTGCCACGGCGGCGTCGTCGAGCTGCTGGCGGCCCGCGCTTTGTTGCACCTGGATTTCGGCCGGGCTGCCGCTGGGCAATACATGCACCCGCAGCAGCACGGTGCCTTCCCAATTGCGGCGCTGGGCCAGCGCCGGGTACTCGGGCGCCGGGTTTTCCAGGTAGCCGGCACTGGCCGACGGCGGTGTTATCGGGGCGGGCGCAGGCGGTGCGACGGGCGCGGCCACCGGAGCGGGTGCGGGCGCCACGGGTGGCGGCGCTGGCGCAGGCTTCGCAGCCTCCGGCGGCGGGGCCTTGGGTGGCGGCTTTATCACAGGCTTTGGCTTGGGCACCGGCTTGGGTGCGGGCTTGGCGGCCAGTTCATCCACCACCGGGGGTGGCGGCTCTACAACCGGCGGCGGCGGTGGCGGCGGTGGCACCGGCGGGGGTTGCTCCACGGGCGGCGCCGGCCGGCTGAATTCAATCGTCATCGGCGGTATTTCAGGTGGCACCACGGGCAGTACAGGCGTGGGCGTTTGCAGCGCCCAGTACAACACCCCGCCGTGCAACGCGGCGGCCAGCCCGGCCAGCAGCCAGGCTTCCCGGCGGCTGGTGGGCAAGCGCGGCACCGCTTGCAGCCTTGACTGTGCCAACGCCGCAGGCGCTGCCCGGCCGCTGCCTTTGGAAGGCACCGGGACGTCGGGCTGGGCAAGCGGCGCGGCGCGAGCGGCTGAATGAACGTTCGCCATTGAAAGGCTCCTTGGCTGGCTATGCGCAGCGATGATGGAGTGGCGACGTTATCTCTCGAAGGAACCAAAATTGCTGAATTGATAACCTGCAGGCATAAGGCGTCATACCGCTGTGCTCAAGGCCCTGAAATACGGGGCCACGCCCGCCTGGTTTCATTGCTCATGCCCGCGCCGCATTCGAAAAATGCTGCAGAGGCATAGGCCATGATTGATCTGGGTAGGACCGGGCGCGAGCCCGGGAATGACTGAAGCCAAATAACATTTCGCTGGCTGCGCCAGCTCCTACGGTGCGAAAAAGGTTATAAGAAGATGCTTCTTGATTATTGGACGGCATAACCGATGGACGGCAGCATGCCGGCCGTTAGCGCACTATCGGCCCTTGCTACTCGCACGAGCGAATGCCCCGAAGCGCTGGCACCAGTAGCGGTCGACGAACCGCGGCGCCACGGCATTCATTCGAGCGAAGACAACATGCAAAGCATTCATGGGGACACTTTCAATCCGTCACGGGTGGCCCAGGCGATCTGCGCCGTGCTGGCCCTCGGGGCCACGCCACTGGCCAGCGCGGCGAGCGATACCGCCACTGACCAGCCCACCGCCGAGCCGAAGCTGCAGGCCGTGACCGTGACCGCCACCCGCCGGGAAGAGACGCTGCAGTCGGTACCGGTGGCCGTGACGGTGGTGGACGGCGAACAACTGGAGCGCGACAACCGCAACGGGGTCGCCGCGCTGGCCCAGCAGGTGCCTACCCTCAACTTCCGCACCAATGCTTCAAACAAGGACACCGCGCTGTTCATCCGCGGCGTGGGCACTATTTCCACCTCCCCGGGCGTAGAACCTACGGTCGCCACGGTTATCGACGGCGTTGTGTATGGCCGCCCGGGCCAAGCCACGCTGGACCTGCTGGACCTGGAACGCGTGGAGGTATTGCGCGGCCCACAAGGTACCCTGTTCGGCAAGAACGCTTCGGCCGGGGTGCTGAACATCGTGACCAAGGCACCCGAGGAAGCCTTCCACGGCTACATCGACCAAGGCTGGTACACGGGCAATGAAAGCCGCACCCGCTTCGGCATTGGCGGCGCGCTGATCCCGGGGGTGTTGAAAGGCTCACTCACTACCTTGGTGAGTAGCTACGACGGCAACGTCGACAACAAGGCCAACGGCCAGGAGGTCAACGGTTACAACCACCGTGGCGCGCGCGGCAAGCTTGAATTCACCCCCAATGATGACCTCACGGTTACCCTGGCCGCCGACTACATGACGGCCCACGACGACGCGGCCAATGGCGTGATCAGCCAGGTACTTACCCCGGCCTTCGGCACTGCATTGGCCCCGGTGTCCGCCAGTAGCCACAACCAGAACATCGTCAGCGATTACCGCAGCCATGTGGAGGACACCAACAAGGGCCTTTCGGCGCAGGTGGACTACGCGTTGGGCGACTTCACCCTCACGTCGATCACCGCCTGGCGCGGTTGGGACAACACCCAGTGGCAGGATGGCGACCGCCTGGCGACTGTCAGCACCGCCTACCCGGGCACCGAGGACAAGGGCGAACTGAGCTACGACCAGTACAGCCAGGAGCTGCGCCTGGCCTCGCCCAAAAACCAGTTCGCCGAATACGTGGCCGGGCTGTATTACATGCACGCCAAGGATGACGAAACCTACCGGCGCGACCTGGTTACCACCACAGTTACCCAGCGCGGCGTGGCCGACTACGGCACTACCAGCGACAGCGTGGCGGCCTTCGGTGCAACCACCCTGCACTTCACGCCGCGGTTGCGCGGCATCGTAGGCCTGCGCTTTACCCACGATTACCTCGCCTACGACCATCGCCGCACATCCACGTCCGCCACTACAGTGAGCGGCATCCAGCCGGGCACCCGCAGCGATGGCTCGGTGGACGAGGACGGTTGGTCCGGCCGGCTGGGTGTGCAATACGACCTTACCGACAACGTGATGAGCTACCTCACCTACTCGCGAGGGTACAAAGGCCCTGCCTACAACGTGTTCTTCAACATGCAGCCGCGGGACACCGACGCGCTCAAGCCCGAAACGTCCAATACCTGGGAACTGGGGATAAAGGCCACCGCCTGGAACGATCGCCTCACCGCCAACGCGGCGCTGTTCCACAGCGATTACGACAACTACCAGGCCAACTTCTACGACACCGTGGCCGGGCAGGTGGTGACCCGCTTGATCAATGCCGGCAGCGTCACCACCCAGGGCGCCGAGCTGGACCTCGCCGTGCAGGCCACACGGCAGCTGACACTCTCTGCGGCGCTGGCCTACACCCACGCCCGTATCGACGAGTTCGCCTGCCCGGCCGGCGCGGCAGCGTCCTGCAACGTGGATGGCAAACCCCTGCCCTTCGCCCCGGACTGGAAAAGCTACGCCCGTGCCGACTACACCATCCCCTTGGACAACGGCCTGGACATCGAACTGGGCACCGACTACAGCTGGCAGAGCGAAGTGCAGTACGACATCAGCCAGAACCCGGACACCAAACAAGGCGCCTACGGCATCTGGAACGCCAGCGCTGCCCTCGCCGACTACAACAACGGCTGGCGCGTGGCGCTGCTGGGCAAAAACCTTGCGGACAAGTCCTATTCGCCACTGCTGGCCAGCGGCACCGGGTACATCTACCGGGCGGTGGCGCGAGACGATCGCCGTTACTTCGGCATTCAAGTACGCAAGGATTTCTAACCCATGTCACGCTCTGATCGTCAGCTGAGCCTGGGCGCGTTTCTCATGGCCACGGGGCATCACCTCGCGGCCTGGCGCCACCCCGCGGTGCCCCCGGAGGCGGGCCTGGACATCGCTCACTATCGACACCTGGCCCAGGTTGCCGAGGCGGCGTGCTTCGATTTGCTGTTCGTTGCCGACAGCGTGGCCGCCGCTACCGGCGACATTGCCAGCCGCATGGCCCGCTCGGACCACTTCGAACCCCTCACGCTGCTGTCGGCGCTGAGCGGCGCCACCGAACGCATCGGCCTGGTGGCCACCGTAACTACCAGCTACAACGAGCCCTACCATGTGGCGCGCAAGTTCGCTTCGCTCGATCACTTGTCCGGCGGGCGTGCGGGCTGGAACCTGGTGACCTCCGATGCGGCGGCCGAGGCGTTCAATTTCGGCCGCGACGCCCATTGGGGCCATGCCGAGCGCTACCAGCGGGCCGAGGAATTCCACCAGGTGGTGACTGGTTTGTGGGACAGCTGGGCCGATAACGCCTTCGTGCGCAACAAGGCCAGCGGGCAGTATTTCCAGCCTGAGCGCGTGCGAACCCTCGACCATGCGGGGCCGCACTTTCAGGTGAAGGGCCCGCTCAATGTGGCGCGTTCGCCCCAGGGGTGGCCGGTGGTGTTCCAGGCCGGTGCGTCCGAAGCGGGCCGGGCGCTGGCGGCGCGAACCGCAGAGGTGGTATTCACCGCGCAGCCGGACCTGCCCTCGGCGCAGCGCTTTTATGCCGACCTCAAAGGGCGCCTGGCGGCTCATGGGCGCGTTGAAGATTCGCTGAAGATCATGCCGGGCGTGTACGTGATCGTTGCCGACTCGGAGCGTCAGGCCCGGGGCACCCATGAGCAGTTGCAGGCGCTGGTGGAGCCTGATGTGGGCATTGCCCTCCTAGGCCGCATGCTGGGTAACTTCGACCTTTCGGGCTACCCGCCGGATGGCCCGCTGCCCCAGCTGCCCCTGACCGATTCCGGCCAGCGCAGCCGCCAGCAACTGCTTACGCAACTGGCCGACAGCGAAGGCCTCACCCTCGCTCAACTCGGCCAGCGGATCGCCGGCGGTCGCGGCCATCTCACCTTGGTGGGCACCCCGGTACAGGTGGCGGATCAGATGCAAGCCTGGTTCGAAGGGCGCGCCGCCGATGGCTTCAACTTGCTGCTACCTTACCTGCCGGGCGGGTTGGAAGACGTGGCTCGGCTACTGGTGCCTGAGCTCCAGCGGCGTGGGCTGTTCCGCCAGGCCTACACTGGGAAAACCTTGCGCGACCACCTGGGGCTGGCGCGCCCGGTGAACCGGCACTTTCTGTGAAACCTCATAAAAAAGGACGCACATGACTTACCTTGCTTCTGCTGACCGTTACGAACGCATCCCTTACCGCCGTGTGGGCCGCAGTGGCCTGGTGCTGCCCGCCCTGTCGCTGGGCCTGTGGCACAACTTCGGCGACAGCACACCGATCGAGCGCCAGCGCGCCCTGCTGCGCACGGCCTTCGACCTGGGCATCAACCACTTCGACCTGGCCAACAACTACGGCCCCCCCTATGGCAGCGCCGAGACCAACTTCGGTCGCCTGCTGCGGGAAGATTTCAGCGCCTACCGCGACGAACTGATCATTTCCACCAAAGCCGGCTGGGATATGTGGCCAGGGCCGTACGGCCAGGGCGGCGGCTCGCGCAAATACGTGCTGGCCAGCCTCGACCAGAGCCTCAAGCGCATGGGCCTGGATTACGTGGACATCTTCTATTCACACCGCTTCGACCCGGACACGCCGCTGGAAGAAACCGCTAGCGCCCTGGCGACCGCCGTGCAGCAGGGCAAGGCGTTGTATGTGGGGATCAGCTCGTACTCGGGCAGCAAAACCCGGGAAATGGCCGCCTTGCTCACCGACTGGAAGGTGCCGCTGCTGATCCATCAGCCCGCCTACAACCTGCTTAACCGCTGGGTAGAAAAGGACCTGCTGGAGGCCACTGACGAGCTCGGCGCTGGGGTGATCGCGTTCACACCATTGGCCCAAGGCTTGCTTACGGACAAGTACCTCAATGGCATCCCGGCCGACGCTCGGGTGAACCAACCCGGCGGCCAGTCATTGCGGGCTGATCACCTGTCCGAGGACAACCTGGCCCATGTGCGGGCGCTCAACGAGATCGCCAAGGCTCGCGGCCAAAGCCTGGCGCAACTGGCCCTGGCATGGACCCTGCGCGATCCGCGGGTGACCAGTGCCCTGATCGGCGCCAGCCGGCCGGAGCAGATCATCGAAAACGTGGCGGCGCTGGATCGGCTGGACTTCACGCCGGAGGAGCTGGCCGAAATCGACCGCTTCGCCGTGGAAGGCAAGATCAACCTCTGGGAAAAGCCATCGACCGCCGAATGAACATCCGAACCCTCATCACTGTAATCACGGTTGCCCTGGGCCTGGGGGCCCAGGCTGCCAGCGCCGATACAGCGGCGCCCCAAACGTTGCGAATCGGCTACCAGAAGGGCTCCATCGCGCTAGTGCTGGCCAAGGAACACCATCTATTGGAAGAGCGTTTTCCCGATACGCGGGTGCAGTGGCTGGAGTTTCCGGCGGGGCCGCAAATGCTGGAAGCTCTGAACATCGGCAGCCTGGACGTGGCGTCAACGGGAGATATACCGCCGCTGTTCGCCCAGGCGGCCGGCGCCGACCTGGTGTACATCGGTGCCGAGCCTGCCAAGCCTGCGGCGGAAACGCTGTTGGTGCCTATCGGCAGCCCGGTCCACAGTGTGGCGGAACTCAAAGGGCACAAGGTGGCGCTGCAGAAGGGCTCCAGCTCGCACAACCTGGTGCTGCGCGCATTGGCCAAGGCCGGGTTGGCGTTTACCGACATCACCCCGGTGTACCTTAGCCCCGCCGACGCCCACGCGGCGTTCGACCAAGGCAGCGTAGACGCCTGGGCGATCTGGGACCCGTATGCGTCGTTGGCGTTGGCCGAAGGCAAGGCGCGCTTGCTGGCCAATGGTGAAGGGCTTGGGCTCAACGGCCCGCTGTACACCGCCCGCAGGGCATACGCTGAAGCAAACCCCGCATTCGTTACCGCCTTGCTAAGTGGCCTCACAGACGCCGAAGCCCTGACCCGCACCGAGCGGGAAAACAGCTTGGATATCCTCACCCGTAGCATGGGGCTGGATAGAAACGTGGTAGCCCATTACATCGACAACCGCCCGCCCTCCCCGGTCGGCCCGGTTACTTCTGAGGTAGTGACCACGCAACAGCAAACGGCGGATTTGTTTTTTGCCGCGCACCTGTTGCCGCGCAAGCTTAATGTGGAACAGGTGGCCCGTTAGGATTTAACGCACCCGCACCGCAATACGGCCGCCCTTCATGGTGGCGGCCAGTTGCCTGGGTAGGTCGGCCACGAGAAATTCCCGTGGGTGCCCTAGCACTTCATTGAACGGAATGCCGAAGCCCACCAGCGCAGGCGTGCGCTCGTTCAGCTCGAGTTCGGTGGTGTTGTGTTTTCTGATCGTCGCGGTCGCCATGCCGCCTCCCTTCGTTCAACCTTGATTGCTCTCGATCAAGGTATCGGCGAGAGGGGCGCTGCGCTGTAGACCGGTTATCGGAACGGCCGTGGTGATGCATTGGTCCCGAGCGGGCCTGTCCGGACCGATCCACCGGCCGGCCATCGCAGACCTTGTCAGCACTGCGATGCGCCTGCAGGCGTAATGCCTTCCCTGACAAACTGACAGCTACTCCAGTTTTGTATAAAGCTCCAACATGAAGCTTCAGTCCTTACATAGAGGTGAGTAATCATGGTCAAGCGCCTTGGCTCCGACCTGTTGGCAACCGATGCCACAGGCAGTTCGATTTCTTGCGCCGATCCGTTTGGCTACCCGAGCCACAGTATTGAATTTTTCAAAAGCACCCGGGCAGAATCTGTGAAGGGTCACTATGCCTTGGGTGCCGGACGCCGCGTATACAGCTCTACGCTTAAACGGCTACTTCAACCAGATAGGGCAAGCCCCTTTATGACTGGAGAACTGAATAGCTATGCTTATTGCTTGAACGACCCTATCAATCGCGAAGATCCGTCTGGTCAATGGTCATTGTTTTCCTATATACGGCGAGTGGCAGGCTTTGGCTCCAAAGCGACGAAGACAGTCCCTGCAGTGGTATCCGAGGAACGGGGCATAAACAGGTTCATAGCTTCGGTAAGCCATGCTCGCGGCAGGTACCCCCAGAAGCCGCTCGAACACTTTGACCTTAGCTACTCAAGAAACCACCTAAAGCTCTACTCCGACAAAAACTATTTCGGGAATGCTATCTCCTCAGACAGTCCTGACTTCCTTGAAGCAATGCATCAAAATTCCACCTATCTATTCGTCATGAGTAGCGAGGGCAAAATGTTTGTTCACTCCCGCACAACCATCACGCCTTTTCACCCTGGTATAGCCGATAAATATGCAAAAGGAAAATCCATAATCGCTGCAGGAGAAATATTAAAAAAAGATAATTTCGATTTCACGCTTAGTTCTTATGCTCCATTTTATAACACTCACAGTTCGAACCTTGACCATCCCAAGACAGTGTTAGCTTCGCGCGGAGCTAGAGTGACGACTGTAGATAAACTGGGCTTCTGGCCCTAGTGATGGCTGCAATGCCGAGCTTGCCTTGCTTAAAAGCAAGGCCCGTCTATCCGGACCTTGCTATGCCAGCAACCGCTCACGCCACCGGATCGTGGCTCACCCCCAACAGCCCCACGTCGGTTTGAGCGCCATCGGCAAAGATGAAGTTGTCCGCGCTGGGTAAATCGTCGGCGTCACCGAAGATCTTCACCTCGAACCGTCGGCCCTGGGAGTCGGCGTCGAGGCTACGCAGGTAGATGCGGTCCGGGTTGCTGTCGGTGATCAGCTGCAGGGTGCCGTCGTGGCCGTTGCCCAGGCTGGTGAAGCCCAGGGCGGAAACGTCGATCATGTCTTCGTACACCGAGAAGTCAGTCAGCGTGTCGGTGAACAGCTGAGTGCCGCTGCGGTAGCTGTCGCCGATGCCGGTGTAGCGGTAAACGTCCTCGCCAGTGTCGCCGGCCAGCGTGTCGCCGCCCGCCCCGCCGAGCAACACGTCGTCACCTACGCCGCCGCGCAGGGTGTCCGCGCCATCGCCACCCCTGAGTACGTTATCCCCGGAATTGCCCACGATCACGTCGCGGCCGCTGGTGCCAGTGTAGGTGAGGTCCTGGGTAGGCGCGCTGCTGGTGGCTACGCTGTTATCGGTGTGGGCAAAGATCACGCTCGTGTCGGTAAGGTCCGACACATGGTCGCCCTGCAGCAGGATCTCGAAGTGTTTGCCGTCGGCATCCTCCTGGTAACTCTTGAGCACGGTTTTCTCGCCATCGGCGCTGCGCACTACCTTCAAGGTAGTGCCGCTGCCGTTACCGAAGCCCGTAAAGCCCAGCGCGCTTAGGTCGATCTGGTCGCCCGCGCTGCCGTCAAAGCTTACTAATGTGTCCCGGGTGACCGTGCCATTAGCCACGTTGCTGCGCAGGCTGTCCGAAAGCTCGGTGTACACGAAGGTGTCCGCGCCATCGCCGCCATTGAGGGTATCGCCTCCGGTGCCGCCTTGCAGCCGGTCATCGCCCCCGGCGCCACTGAGGTTGTCGCGGTTGAGGGTGCCTCTGATGGTTTCCGGCAACGCCAACCCCGTGTGGTAATCCATGCCGGTGGTGAGCCACTGGAAGCTGCCGGTGGTGAGGCTGGTGTAGTGGCCTTGCAAGCCCAGCTCGAAGCGGTTACCGCTGGCATCCGCGTCGTAATTCTTCAGGTAGGTAACGTCACTGGCGGCGCTGTACACCAGCTTGACCGTACTGCCGTGGCCGTTGCCCAAACCGGTGAAACCCAGCGCCGTAAGGTCGAGCCGGTCCTGGCCCACGGTGAAATCGGTGATGCGATCGGCATGGGTGGTGGTGGCGTTGCGGTAGCTGTCCATGAGGCTGGTGATGCGGAACACATCCGCCCCCGCGCCGCCGCTGAGCCGGTCACTGCCCTCGCCGCCCACAAACGCATCGGCATTCGCGCCGCCCACGAGGCGGTCATTGCCGCCGCCGCCATAGAGCTGGTCCCGGGTGATATCCCCGGTGAGGCGGTCTGCGCCATCGGTGCCGTATTGGAGGATGAAGTAGTCGTTGTTGCGGTCAACGCTGTGCGCGCCGGTGACCGTAACCGCCCAACTGGTGGTGGTGACTACGTTGTTTTCAATGGTGTTGTGGTCGCCGGAGTCGATTGGCTCGACGATGCCGTAGAACGAGTACCGGCCGCCGGTCACGATATTGCCGCTTACGGTAATGTTTTCAGCGATGGAAGCCGGGTTCCCCTCCCAGCCTTGCACGGCAATTTCGATCTGCCCCTCCCCTTGAAGGGAGTTCCCGTGCACCTCGTTGTACGTGATCGAACCTTCCCGCGAGGTGTCGCTGGAGATCCCATACCAGCCGTTTGCGTAGGATTCCACGCCGTTGACCAAGTAGCCCTCGACACCTACCAGGTGTACGCCGTTGCCGCCGTTGTCATGCATCACCCCGCCATCGACGGTGGCAATGCTGGTATTGGACAAGGAGCTGTCGCCCTCGTACAGCAGGACGCCGTCCTGGCCATTGCCGTAGGCGTCGCAGTCCCTGAGAACGATTTCGCCACCGATGTTGAAACCGCTGCCGTTGTTGTTCAGCGCGACGGTGTCTTCGATGAAACTGTTGTCCTGGCCATCGGCGAGCACCCCGTCCAGGCCGTTGCCGCGGGCGATGCAGCTGACCAGGTTGAAGGTATTACCCAGGCCGCCCAGGTTGAAACCGTTGCCGCTGGCATTGGCGACTTCCACGCCGGTAAGGAATACCGAGTCGTTGCCGCCGCTGTACCACCCGTCCACCAATCCAGTGCCGGCCGCGCCGTCGATGGTAAGGCCTGTCGCCCCCACAAACTCGCCACCTACCCTCACGATACCTTCCACGTCTTGAGCGCCGGCCGCCAGGGCGATCACCGTCTTGCCGATCCCGTCACCTTGAAGGAACACGCCGCTATCGACCAGTAGACAACCCCCTTCGGCCGCCGAGCCCGGGCTCACCAGCCAGGTGCCGGTGGGCAGGTACACCCGGCTGCCCTCCGACGCGCTCGCGGCATCGATGGCCGCCTGGATTGCAGCCGTGTCGTCGGTGACGCCATCGCCCTTGGCGCCGAAATCACGCACATCATAAACCGTTGCCATAGTGCCTCCTGTCCACGGAGCGTTCGCAACGAGAGGAACAGGCAGGTGAGCGCTGCGCGGTTGCCATTAAGCCTAGGCACCGGGCGCTTATGAAGCAGCTTTAACGACCAGCGGGCCCGCCCATGCGGCCTCGGGCTAAAGCAGCCGAGCCAGGCGATAAAAAAAAACGATACCCACAGTAATGCTTCGCAGACGACAAGCCGTGTGTCTGGCCATTACCTTGCCCTGACCGCCTTTTCCCAGGGCGAAGATGCCGGCGCTTCGACCGGTAGCACAACAATGACAATTCAGGGTGGCTTTCATGCAAACCAACGCACGTGTCGACGTGAAACAGTGGATCGACGATCGTCCCGTTTCGCCGCAACAATGGCTGGTGCTCGCGCTGTGCTTCTTCATCGTGCTGTTCGATGGCGTGGATGTCGCCGTCATGGGCTTTATCGCGCCTGCCCTGATGCAGGACTGGGGCCTGAGCAAAGCGGCCTTCGGCCCGGTGATGAGCGCGGCGATGTTCGGCCTGGCCGCTGGCGCCATGCTGGCCGGCCCTTACGCCGACCGGTTCGGCCGCAAGAAAGTGTTGCTGCTGGCGGTCACCTGTTTCGCGGTACTGAGCGTGGCTTGCGCCTTTGCCCGCAACCCCTATGAGCTGGCCATCCTGCGCTTCCTCACCGGTATCGGCCTGGGCGCCGCGATGCCCAATACCACCACCCTGCTCTCCGAATACCTGCCCGAGCGCTATCGCTCGCTGCTGATCACCCTGATGTTCACCGGCTTCAACCTGGGCTCGGGCGCTGGCGGCTTCGTCGCGGCCTGGCTGCTGGGCACCCACGGCTGGCACTCGGTGCTGATGGTGGGTGGGATCCTGCCGCTGCTGCTGGTACCTTTCCTCTGGCTGTTCCTGCCAGAGTCGGCCCGATTCCTGGTGGTCAAGGGCGCCCCTTCACAAGCGATCGCCAAGCTGCTCAACCGTATGGGCGGCCACTTCACCGGCGCCGAGCAGTTCTCTTCCCCAGAACCTTCGGTGGTGCACCGCGCCCCGCTGAGCACGCTGTTCAACGAGCGCTTCCGCATGGGCACGCTGGCCCTGTGGCTTACCTACTTCATGGGTTTGATGGTGATTTACCTCACCATGGGCTGGCTGCCGACCCTCATGAAAGAGTCGGGCATTTCGGTCGAGCAAGCCGCACGCACCACCGGCCTGTTCCAGATCGGCGGCACCATCGGCGCGCTGGTAGTGGGCTTCATCATGGACCGTCGCCAGCCGAACCGCGTGATCGCCGGGGCCTACACCCTGGGCGCCCTGTGCATCGCCTCGCTGGGCTTCGCCGGGCTGGAATCCACCCTGATGATGATCGGCGTGGCAGCAGCGGGCTTCTTCATGAGCGGCGCGCAAACCGGCCTTAACGCTTTCGCTCCGGGCTACTACCCTACAGAGGCACGCGCCACCGGCGTGAGCTGGATGCTAGGCGTTGGCCGCTTCGGCGCCATCTTCGGTTCGATCATTGGCGGCGTGGTACTGGCCATGGGGCTGAGCCTGGTGACCCTCTTCATCCTGCTTGGGGTGCCGGCGCTGTTTGCCGCGCTGGCTATCCTGGCCAATGCCAAGGCCGCACGGCGCGCTTCGGCACAGGCTACACAAGCTGTTGTAACTCATTGATCCAAAGGAACTAGTCATGGCACGAATCATCGGCGGCCTCGCGGTCTCTCACACTCCCACCATCGGCTTTGCCGTGGATCACAACAAGCAACAGGATCCCGCGTGGGCGCCGATCTTCGAAAACTTCGGGCCCATCTGCAAATGGCTCGAAGAGCGCAAGCCGGACGTGCTGTTCTACATCTACAACGACCACGTGACCTCGTTCTTCTTCGACCACTACTCAGCGTTCGCGCTGGGTGTGGACGAGCGCTACGAAGTGGCCGACGAAGGCGGCGGGCCACGCGACCTGCCAGCCATCGAAGGTCACGCGGCGTTGTCCCGGCACATCGGGCAAAGCCTGATGGCCGAAGAATTCGATATGTCGTTCTTCCGTGACAAGCCTATCGACCATGGCTTGTTCTCGCCGATGTCCGCCCTGCTGCCGCACACTGACGGCTGGCCGGTGAAAGTGGTACCGCTGCAAATGGGCGTGTTGCAGTTCCCCATCCCCAGCGCCAGCCGTTGCTACAAGCTGGGCAAGGCGCTGCGCCGGGCGATCGAGAGTTTCCCCGAAGACATAGACGTGGCGATCGTGGCTACCGGCGGCGTGTCGCACCAGGTGCATGGCGAACGCTGTGGCTTCAACAATACCGAGTGGGACGCGCAGTTCCTCAGTTCACTGGTGCACGACCCCGAGCCGCTGACCCAGATGAGCATCGCCGAATTCGCCACCCTCGGCGGCCTGGAAGGCGCCGAAGTGGTGACCTGGTTGATCATGCGCGGCGCGCTCTCGGCCAACGTTGACCTGCTGCACCACGGCTATTACCTGCCGTCGATGACCGGCATCGCCACCCTCATCCTGGAAAACCAGGCGCGCCCGCTGCCGGTGGACCTGGCCGAACGCTACCGTGCCAAGGCTGGTGAACAGCTCAAGGGCATCGAAGCGCTGGAAGGCACCTATCCCTTCGACCTGGCCCGCAGTGCCAAGGGCTACCGGCTGAACCGCTTCCTGCACCAGCTGATCAAGCCCGAATTCCGCGAACGCTTCCGCGAGGAGCCCGAAGCGCTGTTCGCCGAGCATGAACTGAGCGACGAAGAACGCGAACTCGTGCGCCGCCGCGACTGGCGCGGGATGATCCATTACGGCGTGATCTTCTTCCTGCTGGAAAAACTCGGCGCCGTGGTGGGCACCACCAACCTGCACATCTACGCCCACATGCGCGGGCAAAGCCTGGAAGATTTCCAGGCCACCCGTAACCAGAAAGTGCTGTATTCGGTGGCGGGCAAGGAACCGGCGAAGTCCTGACCTATCTCGCCTGCAGCGGTGGCCCCGTCGCAGGCAAGCCTTGCTGCTACGGGGAGACCGGCCCGGCAGGGCCGCAGGTACAGCGGTCAGTCAAGCTCCCCCCTTCACCACCCTCCTTATCTCTTCCATCAACGCCTGCGCCGCCGGGGAATGCAGGGCGTTGGCGCGGTGGATCAGGCCGATGGCGCGGCTGGTGTGGCGTAATTGCAGCGGCAGGCGTTGCAGGCTGCCGTCTGCAATCTCATATTCGAGTTGGTGCGCAGACACCGCGGTGAGCATGTCCGAGTTCATCAGCAACCCCCGAATCAGCGCCAGGTCGCCGGTTTCCACTACCGGTACAGGCGGCTCCAGCCCCATCGCCTCGAAAAACCCTTCCAGCAATTGCCGCGCGGGTGTTGCCGCTCGGGGCAGCACCCAGCGGGCGTTGGCCAAGTCGGCGGGGCTTACGCCCTGGTCCAACAAAGGGTGCCCCCGCTGCGCCAGCACCACCATCTCCTCGTTCAGCAAAGCCTCGCTGTGAAGGTCCGAAGCGTAGTCGTTGGGCCGCAGCGCGCCGAGGATGAAGTCCAGCTCGCCTGCGCGCAATTCGCTGGCCAGCCACTCGAAGGGGCTTTCGTGGGTGGCGATACGCACCTGAGGGTGGGCCTGCAACAGCGCGGTGAT
Organism: Pseudomonas sp. 3MAES_34.3B; assembly: GCF_058145875.1. Classification (NCBI taxonomy): domain Bacteria; kingdom Pseudomonadati; phylum Pseudomonadota; class Gammaproteobacteria; order Pseudomonadales; family Pseudomonadaceae; genus Pseudomonas; species Pseudomonas sp. 3MAES_34.3B. The sequence continues at coordinate 2,931,688 of NZ_CM176960.1, forward strand.
GGCCTGGGGCAGAATGCGGGTGCGGCACAACGGCAGCGCACCGATGGTCACCACGCCCTGCACGTTGCCCTGCAGGGCGGCGAGGTCGGCGTCGATATGGCGCAGCTCGTTGAGCGCCCGGCGGATCGGCACCAGTATGTCGGTGGCCATGCGCGTGGGCAGCAAACCGCGCGGGGTTCGCTCGAACAACACCTGGCCGCTGCCGCTTTCCAACACCTTCAGCGCCGAGCTCACCGCCGGCTGGGTCAGGCCGAAATGGCTGGCCACGGTTTGCATGTGGCGGCTGGCGCACAGCCGCACGAACACTTCGAGGCGCCGGGCATTGAGCAGGTACAGCGGCTCTGCGCCTGTGGTATCTCCCAGAATGGCCGGCACCGAGGCAAGGTCATCGAGTGCTGCCCTGGCCCGTGGCATCACCCGCTTGCCGTATTCGGTGAGCAGCATGCCGTTGGCGCGCCGCTCGAACAGCACGGCGCCCAGGCGCTGCTCCAGATCCGCTACCGCCCGGGTAACCACGGACTGCGCCCGATACAGCGTTTCGCACGCGCGGGAAATGCTCCCCAGCTCGGCCACCCGCACAAACGCGCGGATTTGCATAAGGTTTGGAACGTCCATCGGATCACCCGGGCCAGCCGCAGCCACCCCCATAAACTTCGATAATTAAAACGCATACCCGTTGTAAGCCATCGCATTATGCCAGCGCGGCGCCACATGCAAACCTTCCTTATCGAACGAGGAGCCGTCCATGTCTGAATCCAACAAGAAAACAGCGCTGGTAGTCAGCGCCCATTCCGCCGACTTCGTATGGCGCGCGGGTGGGGCCATCGCCCTGCACGCCCAGCAAGGCTACGACGTTCATATCGTATGCCTGTCGTATGGCGAGCGCGGCGAATCGGCCAAGCTGTGGCGCAAGGGCGCGGACATGACCGAAGCCAAGGTGAAGGAATCTCGCCAACGCGAAGCCGAAGCCGCCGCCAGCATCCTGGGTGCCACCGTCGAGTTCTTCGACCTGGGCGATTACCCACTGCGCATCGACAACGACGCCCTGCTGCGCCTGGCCCGTGTGTACCGCCGCGTACTGCCTGAATTCGTGCTCAGCCACTCCCGCCTGGACCCGTACAACTACGACCACCCCCGTGCGCTGGCACTGGCCGAAGAGGCCCGTATCATTGCCCAGGCTGAGGGCTTCGACCCAGGCCAGCCGATCGTCGGCGCGCCACCGGTGTACAGCTTCGAGCCACACCAGCCCGAGCAATGCGGCTGGTGCCCGGACGTGCTGCTGGACATCACCTCGGTGTGGGAACAGAAATACGCCGCCATCCAGTGCATGGCCGGCCAGGAACACCTGTGGGAGTACTACACCCGCGTGGCGCTGCAGCGCGGCGTACAGGCCAAGCGCAACGTGGGCATCACCTCCACCAAGAACATCCAGTACGGCGAAGGCTACCAAAGCGTCTTCCCACGGGTAACGGAGAACCTGGGATGAGCGCGCTGATCGGCAAAACTGGCGTGGTGGTGCGCAACATCGAGCGCACCGATGGCGCTGCGCTCAAAGAATTGGCCACCCTGGGTGTGGCGACTGTGCACGAAGCTCAGGGCCGCAAGGGCCTGCTGCGCCGTGACATCCGCCCCATCCAGCAGGATTTCGGCATCGCCGGTAATGCCATTACCGTACTGGTAGCACCGGGCGACAACTGGATGTTCCACGTCGCCGTGGAGCTGTGCCAGCCCGGCGACATCCTCGTGGTAGCGCCCTCCTCGCCGTGCGCCGATGGCTACTTCGGTGACCTGCTGGCCACCTCGCTCAAGGCCCGTGGCGTTGCCGCGCTGGTGATCGATGCCGGCGTGCGCGACACTCGCACCCTTCGCGAGATGGGGTTCCCGGTGTGGTCCCGGGCCATCAGCGCCCAAGGCACAGTCAAGGAAACCCTCGGCTCGGTGAACATCCCGCTGGTGTGCGGCGATCAGCTGATCCACCCCGGAGATGCCATCGTGGCGGACGACGACGGCGTGGTAGTGGTGCGCCGCGCCGAGGTGCAACCGGTACTTGCCGCAACCCGCAAGCGTGCCGAAGTAGAAGAGCAGAAACGCGTGCGCCTGGCCGACGGTGAACTGGGCCTGGACATCTACAACATGCGCCCACGCCTGGCCGAGAAAGGCTTGCGCTACGTGGACCGCCTTGAAGACCTGGAGGGCTGAGCCATGGCTCAACGCGCCATTCCCTGCCTGATGATGCGCGGTGGTACCTCCAAGGGCGCGTACTTCCTGGCCAGCGACCTGCCGCAAGACCCAGCCCTGAGAGACACGGTATTGCTCGCGGTGATGGGCTCGCCCGACCCGCGCCAGATCGACGGCATTGGCGGCGCCGATTCGCTCACCAGCAAGGTGGCGATCATCGGCCCCTCCGAGCGCGCCGATGCCGATGTGGATTACCTGTTCGGCCAAGTAGTAGTGGCCGAACCGCGGGTGGATTACGGACAGAACTGCGGCAATATTCTCGCCGGCGTCGGCCCATTCGCCATTGAGCGGGGGCTGGTATCTGTTACGGGTGACATGACCCTGGTGCGTATCCACATGGTCAACACCGGGCAGATCGCCATTGCACAGGTGCCTACCCAGGGTGGCGAGGTGTGCTATGAAGGCGCCGCGCGCATCGACGGCGTACCCGGTACCGCCGCGCCGCTGCTGGTTGAATTCACCGACGTGGCCGGCTCCAGCTGCGGCAGTTTGCTGCCCACTGGCAATGCCGTAGACACCTTTGACGGCATCGAGGTGACCTGCATCGACAATGGCATGCCGGTCATTGTGATGCGCGCCAGCGACCTGGGCGTGACCGGTTACGAAACCCCCGCCGAGCTGGACGCCAACGACACGCTCAAGCGCCGCATCGAGGCCATACGGTTGCAGGCCGGGCCGTTGATGAACCTGGGCGATGTAAGCCAGCGCACCGTGCCGAAGATGTGCCTGGTGGCGGAGCCGCGTGACGGCGGCGCCATCCATACCCGCAGTTTTATCCCCCACCGCTGCCATGCCTCCATCGGGGTATTCGCGGCCGTGAGCGTGGCCTCGGCCTGCTTGCTGGAAGGTGGCGTCGCCAGGCAGCTCGCATTCGTACCGGCCGGCGATAGGCCGCTGCTCTCGGTGGAACATCCCGGTGGCGAATTTACAGTAGAACTACACCTGGACAACGGCCAGATCGCCGGCTGCGGCTTGCTGCGCACGGCGCGGCTGCTGTTCGACGGGAAGGTGCAGATACCCCGGGGGGTTTGGCTGTAAACCTGTGCAATGCATCACATGCAGTACCCACCGCGAAACACAAAAACAAAACGCGAAGGTCCTTCAATGAAAATGCTTGGCAAGCTGTACATTCAGGTATTGATCGCCATGGTCCTGGCCATCGCGCTGGGGCTGCTGGCACCCAGTGTAGCGGTCAAGATGCAACCCTTGGGCACCGCGTTCATCGCCCTGCTCAAGATGCTGCTGGGGCCGATCATCTTCTTCACGGTAGTGCGCGGCATCGCCCATATCGGTGACTTCCGCCGGCTGGGGCGGATCGGGGTGAAAACCCTGGTGTACTTCGAAGTGGTCAGCACCTTGGCCATGATCGTCGGTTTCGTGGTGGTCAGCCTGGTTCAACCCGGCGCCGGGCTGCACGCCAACCTCGATGGCAACCTGTCCCACGCAGTGCCCAAGCTAGCAGACAGCCAGTTCAACACCGTGGACTTCTTCCTCTCGATCATTCCCAAAACCCTGGTGTCGGCGTTTACTGGCGATCAGATCCTTCCCGCACTGTTCGTTTCGGTATTGGTGGGCATCGCCCTGGCCGCCTGCGCCAAACCGGACTGGATCGGCCTGCGCCTGCTCGACGAAGGCCAGACTGTGGTGTTCAAGCTGCTCAGCTACATCATGCGGCTGTCACCCCTTGGCGCATTCGGCGCCATGGCGGCGGCCGTGGGCAGTTATGGCCACTCCACGCTGCTTTACCTGCTGCGCTACATCCTCACCTACTACGCCAGCGTGCTGATTTTCATCTTCCTGATTCTCGGCAGCGTGGCTGCGCTGGCCGGGCTGTCGCTGTTCAAGATCCTCAAGATCATCAAGGAAGAAGCGATCATCGCCATGGGCACCGCGTCCAGCGAAGCCGCCTTCCCGCGCCTGGTGACCAAGCTGGAGAAAGCCGGCTGCGACGAGGCCGTGGTCGGCTTTGTGTTGCCAGCCGGTTACAGCTTCAACATCGACGGTGCTTGCATCTACATGGCCTGCGGGCTGGGCTTTCTGGCCCAGGCGACTGACACCCCGCTCTCTATCGGCCAACAACTGAGCCTGTTAGGGGTGATGTTGCTCACCAGCAAGGGCGGTGCGGGCGCCGCCGGTGGCGCCGTGATCAAGCTCGCCGCCACGCTGCAATCGGTGAAACTGCTACCGGACGGCGCCATTGGCCTGCTGTTTGGCATCGACCGGGTGCTCGCCATTGCCACTTCCACCGTGAACGTGATCGGCAACAGCGTGGCGGTGTGCGTGATCAGCCGCTGGGAAGGCCTGTTCGATCGCGACCGCTTCGAAGCCTGCGCCCGTGACGCCGGCGCGCCCCAACTGGAAAGCCCCGCCGAAGCCCCAATGCCCCTGCAAGAGGAATTGAAATGAGCACTGCTACCCTGCCCCGTATTGCATTGATCGGCTTCGGCGAAGCCGGCGGTATCCTGGGCACCGACCTGGCCGCCCAGGGGGTGGCGGTCAGCACCTACGACCGCCTCGTGTTGGAGCCCTCCAGCCGTTCGCTGCTGGAAGCCCGTGCCGCTGCTGCTGGCGCGCGCCTGGCCGAAAGCGCGGCCCAGGCCGTTGAAGGGGCTACCTGGGTCATCTCGGCGGTGACCGCCGGCTCTGCGTTGGACGTCGCCCGCGAAGTGGCACCGGTGTTGGGCTCAGGCCAGTTGTTTATCGACATCAACTCGGTGGCGCCCAATACCAAGCGCGCCGCGCGCGCGTTGATTGAAGCCACCGGCGCCGGCTATATCGACGCGGCAGTGATGGCACCGGTGCCGCCGAAACGGCTGAAAACGCCGATCCTGCTCGGCGGCGCTCAAGCGGCGGCCTTGGTGCCGGAACTGACGCAGCTGGGTTTCAACGTGCGTGCGGTAAGCGAGGAGATCGGGGTAGCTTCGGCGATCAAGATGTGCCGCAGCATCATGATCAAGGGCCTGGAAGCCCTTACCGCGGAATCCATGGCCACCGCGCGCCGCTACGGCGCTGAAGACGAAGTGCTGCGCTCGTTGCACCAGAGCTTCCCGGAGATGGGCTGGAACGACCAGCAGCCCCACTACCTGATCAGCCGAATCGCCGAACATGGCCGCCGCCGGGCCGAGGAAATGGAAGAAGTGGCCAAGACCGCTGCCGATGTGGGCGTTACCCCGCACATGAGCCAGGCGACCGTGCTGGCCCAGCGCGGGCTGGTGGACGCCATGGCAGCGCAAGGCCTCAACTATGCGGCGCTGGAGCCTTTCGACTGGACCCGCCTGGCCGACACCCTCGCGCACCTCGGGTAGCGCCGCGTAGCGTCAAGCTTGCTATAGTTCCCCCCGCCTGCGCCGTTGTGACGCATCCGGGGGAAACATGAAAGACATCGCTATCGTGCTGTATCCAGACATGCTCATGCTGGACATGGCCGGGCCGGTGGAAGTGTTTTCCATTGCAAACCGCTACCTGGGCGAAGATCAGCGCTACCGCATTTCTACCCTCGGCACTACGAGTGCGTCAGTGCGTGCCTCCAACGGCATAACCTTGCAAGCCGACCTGCTTCTGAACGACGCCCCCACCGCCTGGGACCTGTTGCTGGTGCCCGGTGGCCCAGGTGCCTATAACGACCGGCATGAAACCGCCGTGCCCTGGTTGCGCGAAGCTGCCCGGGCGTCACGGCGGCACGGGTCGATCTGCACCGGCGCGTTTGTGCTGGGCGAGGCTGGCCTGCTCGACCACCGCCACGTCACCACGCACTGGCACTACATCAGCCGCCTGAAGCAGCGTTTTCCCCGGGCCGATATCGAAACCGACAAGATTTTCGTGAAGGATGGTGAGTTGCTGACCTCCGGCGGCGTCACGGCGGGTATCGACCTGGCGCTTTCCGTGGTGAGCGAAGACCACGGCCGGCAGATCGCGCTGGATGTGGCCAAAGTGCTGCTGGTGGTGATGCAGCGCCAGGGCGGGCAGGCGCAGTTCAGCCCGCTGGTGGCTGCGCCTGCCAAGGAGGACTCACCGATCGCCCGGGTGCAGAACTACGTGCTCGAGCACCTCGAGCAGCCCTTCTCTGTCGAACGCATGGCGGCCCTGGCTGCCCTCAGCCCGCGCCATTTCGCCCGGCTGTTCAGCCGGGAGGCCCATACCACCCCCATGGACTTCGTGCAGCGGGCCCGGGTAGACCGTGCCCGGCAATTGCTCGAGAGCAGCGACCTGCCGCTCAAGACAGTGGCATTCCGCAGCGGTTTTGGCAGTACACGGCACATGCGGCTGTCCTTCAGCGAGCGGCTTGGGCTGACCCCGGACCAGTATCGGCGGCAGTTCACGTAGCGTTCGTAGGGCCAATGGCCGTATTGGGCCCCCGGTTGGCCGTTTTACGCCCCTGTTGCCAATAACGGCCCGCGCGTCAGCTGCCACCATTACCCGAACGGAACGACCGCGCTCCCTCGGAGGACCATCATGTCGGCGTCTGTCGCCTGGGCGCTGCTTGCCACCCGAGCAAGCGGCGCCTGCCTTTTGTTACTGATGTATGGCTGGCCTGCGGTAAGTGGCTGGTATCGGATTCTGGACACAAGCTCAGCCCCCATGGCGCTGAGCAACGCGCTGGCCCTGGGCCTGGGGCTGTTCACGAGCGCGGTGTGCCCCTGCCTCGTAGCGCTGGGCGTATGGCCACGATGGGCTGCCTTGGCCGTGGTGGGGTGGCTGGGCACACTGCTGGCTTGCGGCGAAGCGCACCTCAGCGCCGCCACCCTGGCGGTGTTGTTCGCCGTGCTCGCCTTTACTGGGGCCGGGCCGTTTACGCTGGCCGCGGCCCTCGGCCAACGGCGCCAGGTTAGCGAATTGCCCAGCGCGGCGGCGCAGCGCCAACGCGCAACCGCGACCGCAAGGCACTAAGCGCCCGGCCGCGACAGGCCGATCGGTGTGCTATCGTCTGGGCCACTTGCCCAGGCCGTGCATGCGCACCGGAGGTAGCCCGTTGCCCGCCATTCGCAATCCCGTGCGTCGCAAATTCTTTGCCCTGTTGGGCTTCTCGGCACTGAACTGGGCCGGCATGAGCATCGCGGTGGCCTATGGCTGGGCCCGGGCCGAAGCCTTGGGGCCGTCGGCACGGTTGTGGTTGCACGGCGGCGCCACTCTCTGCGTGCTGTTGCTGCTCGGTTGGGTGTACCTGTTTCTCACCCTGCGCCGCGCGTTACTGCAACGCTCGAACCTTCTCAACCAGTATGCCTTCGAAGCCGAGCACGACCCGCTCACGGGCCTGATCAACCGGCGCGGCTTCAACCTGCACTTGGACCTGACCCTGGCCCATGCTCGCAGGGAGCAACGGTCCGTGACCCTGCTGTACCTCGACCTGGACGGCTTCAAGGCGATCAATGATCGCCACGGCCATGCCACTGGCGACCGGCTGTTGCATAGCCTCGCCGAGCGGTGGCAGGACACCGTACGCGACGACGAAGCCCTGGCCAGGCTGGGTGGAGATGAATTTGCGCTGCTCGCCTACGGTAGCGGCCCCGGCGTGGAGCTGCTGGCGCAGCGGCTGATCGACCTCGCCGTGGGCCCGCTGCTGGACGACCATCCCGAGAGCCTGGTAGGGGTGAGTATCGGCATGGCGGTGTTCCCTGACCATGGCGATGACCGCCGCAGCTTGATCAATGCCGCCGACCGCGCCATGTACGCCGCGAAAAGCCAAGGCAAGCGGTGCTTCTGTTGGGCGCAATGAACGGGCGCCTCCCATAGGTTACGAGGCCATCAGCGCCAGGCCATAAAAAAGGAACTCCAACCGGCGCGGCTGGCTCAACCCAGTGACCGCCCCACAGGAGTTACCCATGGCCCGAATTAACCGTTTCGCCCTTTGCGCCGCCGCAGCGCTGGTCAGTAGCCTCGCCCTGGGCCAGGCCGCGATGGCAGCCCCCACGTATAAATTGGAAAAAGTTGCCGAGTTCGATCATCAGGTCACGGGCGTGACGGCCAGTGAAAGCGGGCGGATGTTCGTGAACTTCCCGCGCTGGACCGAAGACACCGAAACCTCGGTGGCCGAGCTACTGCCCAATGGCGACCTCAAGCCATTCCCCGATGCCAGCTGGAATGCCTGGCGCAATGCGCGCCAGGACAGCATGACGCCAGGCGACCACTGGGTATGCGTGCAATCGGTGGTGGCTGACAAGCGTGGCAGCCTGTGGGTGATCGACGCCGGGGCGCCGGCCCAGGCCCAGGTGGTGCCGGGCGCGCCCAAGTTGGTGCAGATCGACCTGGCCAGCAATCGCGTGGCCAAGGTGTACCCTTTCGGCCCGGATATTGCGCCTCAGGGCAGCTATCTCAACGACGTGCGCCTGAGCCCGGATGGCAAGTTCGCCTATATCACCGACTCCGGCACCAGCGGCGCGATCGTGGTGCTGGACCTGGAAACCGGCAAGGCGCGCCGCGCGCTCGATGGCGCCCCCAGCACCCAATTCGAGAAAGGCGTGATGGTCAAGGTGGACGGCAAGCCACTGCAGCGCCCGGACGGCCGCGGCGTGCAGTTCTCGGCAGACGGCATTGCCCTGTCGGCCGACGGCGGTACGCTCTATTGGCAGGCCGTGAAAGGCAATACGCTTTACAGCATCGACACTGCGGCCCTGCGTAGCGCCAGCATTGCCGAGCTTTCCGGCAAGGTGCAAACCGTGGGCGAGAACGGCCCGGCCGACGGGTTATTGCTCGATGCCCAGGGCCGGCTTTATATCAGCTCCGTCGAGGATCACTCGATCAAGGTTCGCCAGGGCAGCGAGGTCAAGGTATTGCTGCAAGACAAGGGCATGCGCTGGCCCGATACCTTCACCCAGGGCCCGGACGGCACTGTTTACGTGACCGATTCCCGGATACCGGACATGAGCTTCTACAACCCGAAACAAGGCCCGGCCTTGGAAACCACCTTGTACAAGATCACCGCCAAGGATTGACCTACCGCTACTTCAGGCACACCCACAGGCCAATGACGGGTTGGCCGCTTCGCCGGCTGGCGCGCTCAAGGCAAAGCCTTCATCCAGCCAGCCGGTGATCCCGCCGAGCATTTCCTTGACCGCCAAGCCCAGTGCCGCCAGGCGCACCGCGGCGCGGTGAACGCCGTTGCAATGGGGGCCGGCGCAGTACACCACGAAAAGCGTACTCGCCGGGTACCCTGCCAGCCGTTCGCGGGTAAGCGTGCGGTGCGGCAGGTTGATCGCACCGGGAATATGGCCCGCGGCAAAGAGGTCCGTGCTGCGAACGTCCACCAGTACGTAGTCCACCTCTCCGGCTTGCTGGCTGGCGTACACGTCCGAGCAATCGGTTTCGTACGCCAGGCGGTTACTGAAATGCATCAACGCCACGGAAGGCAACGCGGCGGGGGTATGGCTGACTAGGCTCGGCATGGTAAGGCTCCTGGTTTTGAAGGGCCTACTGTATTTCCACCGGCGCTGCGGCTACAGTGGCGGCTTCGACATCCATCGGTAAGTTTCCGCCAAATGAACACTTCCCCCGGCCTTGTCGCAATCCTGGCCTATGACGGCCTCTGCACGTTCGAATTTGGCATCGCGGTCGAGATCTTCGGCTTGGCGCGGCCGGAATTCGACTTCCCTTGGTACAACCACCGCATTGTGGCGGCCGACAGCGGACCCATGCGCGCAATGGGCGGTATCCAGGTGATCGCCGACGTGGGCCTCGATGCCCTGGCCGAGGCGGACACCATCGTGATCCCGGGCTGGCGCAACCGCGATGAGCGCCCGCCAGCGGCCTTGCTCGAGGCCATCCAGGCGGCCCATGCGCGGGGTGCCCGGCTGGTGTCCATTTGCTCCGGGGTATTTGTGTTGGCGGCCGCGGGGTTGCTCGACGGCCAGCGGGCCACCACCCATTGGCGCTATACCGACGAGCTGGCCGAGCGTTACCCCGCCATCGAAGTGGACCCCGACGTGCTGTACGTGGACGCCGGGCAGATCATCACCTCGGCCGGCAGTGCCGCCGGCATCGATGCCTGCCTTCATTTGGTCGCCCGGGACTTTGGCACGGCAGTGGCCAACAGCGTGGCGCGTCGGCTGGTGATGGCCCCGCAGCGGGCTGGCGGCCAGTTGCAGTTCATTCCTGCGCCCGTGGCGCGCAACAGCCGCAACGACCTTGCCCAGGTACTGGACTGGGCTCGGCAGCAACTGCATAAACCCCTCAGCGTGGCGGCCATGGCCGATCGCGCGCTGATGAGCGAGCGCACCTTCCTGCGGCGTTTCACCGAAACCACTGGCCTGGCGCCCAAGGCTTGGCTGCAGCAGTCACGGCTGGCCTTGGCGCGAGAACTGCTGGAAGGAAGCACGCTGCCGCTGGAGCGGCTGGCCGAGCGCTGCGGGTTCGGCTCCATCGAGAGCTTCCGCCTGGCATTCCGCAAGCACAGCGGCCTGGCACCCTCGGCCTACCGGGAACGCTTCGGCCAGGCAAGGGTGCCCGTGATACCTACGCCTCGGGCTGAAGCTTCACTTTGATCCAGCCAGTGTCGTGGCGATCGAACGCCTCGAACGCGCCCACAGCGTCGGTCAAGGGCTCGGCCTGGCTGAGCACCTTGGAAGGGTCCACGCGGCCAGCCAGGGTCAGCTCGATCAGCTTGGGAATGTACTTGCGGTGGTGGCAGTTACCCATGTTCAGGGTGAGATTTTTGTTCATGGCCGCCCCGATGGGGAAGGTATCGAAACCCGGCGGATACACGCCGATGATAGATAGTGTGCCGGCTTTCGCCAGCCCCTCGATGGCCCATTGCAGTGCCTGCGCGGGCGCATCGCCCGGTTGCCATTGAGCATGGGTATGGCTGTGGTCGCCGTGTGAATGGTTGGCGTCAATGCCCACGGCGTCGATGGCACGGTCTACGCCTATGCCTGACGTGAGCCGCTGCAAAGTCTCGACGGTGTTCTCTTTCTCGAAGTCGATAATCTCGGCGCCCAGCTCGCGGGCCCGCTCAAGGCGGTCGGGCAAGCCGTCGATGGCGAACACTCGCCCGGCGCCCATCAGCTTGGCGCTCACGATGGCAAACAGACCCACCGGCCCGCAGCCAAACACTGCTACGCTGTCCCCGTCCTTGATCTCGGCCATTTCGGCGCCAAACCAGGCCGTGGGGAAAATATCCGACAGGGCAATGGCCTGGTCGTCAGTGATGGCGTCCGGGAGCTTGATCAAGCCGATGTTGGCGTAGGGAATGCGTGCTTTCTCGGCCTGCAAACCATGGAAAGGCCCCGTGGCTTTGGGCCCGCCGAAGAACGACGTGCCCGCCGACTTGCCGTTGGGGTTGGCCACATCGCATTGGGCGAAATATCCCGCCCGGCAGTAGGAACAGTTGCCGCACGCGATGGTGGACGGGATCACCACACGGTCCCCGACCTTGAGGTTTCGCACGTCGGCACCCAGCGCTTCCACAATCCCAACGCCTTCATGGCCAAGAATGGTGCCCGGTTGCATGTCTGGAAAGCTGCCGCGAATGAAGTGCAGATCAGTGCCACAGATCGCCGATGCGGTAAGGCGCACGATGGCATCCGTAGGTGCCTGCAACTGCGGGTCCGGGACATCGTCCACCCGGATGTCGCCCTGGCCGTGAAATACCACTGCTTTCATGAGTTACCTCCTACACGCGAATTCGGGAAACGTTTGTAGATAGAGGCAAAGTGGATTCGGGAAGTTTGAAAAAAACCCATGCGCCACGGACCGGCGGCTTTGAAAGGAAAAGGGAACGCCACGGCACAATTGTCAGTCGGTTGATTGAGGGATGTTTTTGGCATCCTCCTGCCTCAGGAGACCGACAATGAAGCTTTCCAATAGATTGCGATACCTATGTGCTGTGCTTGCCTTGGTTGCCGGAGGGAGTTGGGCAGCCAACACGGGTACAGGGAAAGAAACCGCGCCGGCCACACCGGGTCTAGGCGCACCGAGTGGGACTTTCGCCCCCGACGTGCCCACCAAATCTGCTCCCGGCGCCAACGACCCTGCCCGCGCTGACGGCGCGATTGATTTACAACACGTGGATAAAAAGCCGACACACCATACGACGCACAAAAAGACACAGCACAAGCGTACGTCCACACCTGAGAAGAAAGAGAGCGCTCCGCCTGCTACGAAACCCTGAATGCCCGCACTGGCAAGCGAGCCAGTGCTAGTAAGGAGAAGTCGATGGAAATCCGTAAAACCGCCATGGCTGGCCTGGTTCTGGCCACGTCGCTGGCAACCGCAAACGCATACGCCGAAGACACTACAAAGGAAAAGAAAGACACCGGGGTGCATACCGAAATTCGGTCCGGCGCGGCTGAAACGCCTGCGGACGTGAAGGGTAAAGGCGGTGGCATCCTGGACATGGGCCCCGTGAAGCAACGCCCGGAAGATCAGAAATCCGGGAAATCGGAGAAAATGTACGACAACCAGTACGAAACCGATCGCACCAAGAAAAAGGCCGAGTGACTGAGCGCAGCCCAGGTTCTCGAACGCGCTCGTAGCGATATCTGGCAGATGACCTAAGCTTGCAAGCAGGCCGCCCGGGGCGAGGTGGCCAGCTGTGAGGCTGTGCCGCCTACACGTTCCAAATGCGCAGCCTTAGCGATGCGGCAGCACATTCGGATCGGCCACCGGATCTACCCAGTCTTCCGGGCGCTTGTCGTCGTCGGGAGGCCCGCTTGGCACCGGCGCTTGCGCAGGCGTCGAGGGGTCAGGGTTGCCCGGTACCGCAGCGGGGTCAGCAGAGGGTTGCAGTGGGTCCGGCATGGCGGCGCGCTCCATTATGGCTTGGCATCAAAAGCCTGTTTTCGGGAGACCGTTGCCCCCCCGCCCACGTTCAATCTTCGATGGAGCATTACCCGTTTCGCTGCGGTCTAGGAGTACTACCGCCCGAAACATGAGGTAATACAATGCCCCGCCTTCAGCCGCTCGTCGCATTGGGCATCACCCTCCTGGCCCTGCTGGTGGTGCTGCTGGGGGCCTATACCCGGGTCACAGGTTCCGGGCTAGGGTGCCCGGATTGGCCAGGCTGCTATGGCAACATCGGGGTGCCAGACGGAGTGCCCGGTGCCGTGCAAGCCTGGACAGAGATGACCCACCGCTACGTGGCGGGAAGCTTGATGGTGCTGGTTACCTTCCAAGCCTGGCTGAGCTGGCGACGACACGGCTGGCGCGAGCCCGCCGCCTTGATACTGCTGGCGGTGGTCACGTTACAAGCGATGCTGGGGATGTGGACAGTCACCCTCAAGGTGTGGCCTCAGGTCGTCACCCTTCACCTGTTGGGCGGCATTACTACGCTTTGCCTTGCCTATCTTCATTTTCGCCGCCTGCAAGCCAACGCACGCCCATCGGGCAGCCCGCCCCGCTTGCGCCACCTGGCGTGGTTGGGGCTGTTGGCTGTAGGCGTTCAAATTGCTCTGGGCGGCTGGGTAAGCACCAATCACGCTGGCGCCATCTGCCCGTCGATGCCCGGGTGTGGCGCGGTGGCTTGGGCCGCACTGGACTTTTCCAATGCCCTGCAGCTGGGCCAACCGGTGGGGCCAAGCTACCTTGCCGGCAACCTTGGCCTGGATGAGCGCGCCGGGCTGCACATGCTGCACCGCCTCGGCGCGGTTGCATTGCTGGTGATCCTGGCCACGCTCGCCTGGGGCTTGTACCGCCGCGGCCTGCGCCGCCCGGCCGTGGCGATAGTGCTCGCCGGCCTGGGCCAGGCCGTGCTGGGAATGCTTAGCGCCCTGCTTGCCACCCCCATTGCCTTGACCCTGGCGCATACCGGAGGCGCCGCTGTGCTGGCGCTGCTATTGGTGGAAGTGAATCACCGCCTTAACCTTGCCGCGCAGGCAGCCGACCGAGGCGAAGCGCCAGCGCGCTGGCTGCCGCGGCCTTCGCTGCTGCGCGACGCACCGTGACCGGCGGCGCCCATGGGACAGATATTCTCGCGCGGCGCGGACCTGTGGCTCCGCCTTGGGCTGCTCGGGCTGTTCGGTGGGCTGGCCACGGTATTTCTCTGCGCCACGCTGCTGGCACGCTCGGATTACGCCACGCTGCGCGGGTGGACGATCGACCAGCCAGTGCCCTTCTCCCACCAGCACCATGTGGGCGGCCTCAAGCTGGATTGCCAGTATTGCCATACCAGCGTGGCCACCAGCGCGCAGGCGACGTTGCCGCCCACCGAAACCTGCATGACCTGCCATTCCCAAGTGTGGACCAACGCCGACCTGCTGGAGCCGCTGCGCCAAAGCCTCACCCGCAACCAGCCGCTGCACTGGAACCGCGTGGCGCAGCTGCCCGACTACGTGTACTTCCATCACGACGTGCACGTGACTGCGGGCGTGGGCTGCGTGGAGTGCCACGGCCGGGTAGACACCATGCCGTTGATGCGCAGGGCCGAGCCTTTCCAGATGCAGTGGTGCGTGGACTGCCACCGGGACCCGGCGCCGCGTTTGCGCCCGCGCGAAGCCGTTACCCAGATGGACTGGCAAACCCGCGAGGACCGTCGCGAACTGGGCCAGCGCCTGCTGCGCGAGTATCACATCGATACCCGCGACCTGACCTCTTGCAGCGTTTGCCACAGGTGAAGCCATGACCGTGCGCACCTTCGACCCCCAGCTCTCCGGCAGCATGCCGACCGACGCCAGCGGCTTGCGCTACTGGCGCAGCCTGGACGCCATGGTGGACTCACCCGAAGCACTGGCGCGGCTGGAAGCGGAGTTCCCGGAGGCGGCGACACCCGAGGGCATGGACCGCCGGCGCTTCCTGCAACTGATGGGCGCTTCGCTGGCGTTGGGCGGGCTGGCGGCCTGCGGGCCGGCGCCGGACACAGCCGTGCCTTATGTGTTCCAGCCGGAAACCATCGTCCCAGGCATTCCGCGCTGGTACGCGACCTCGGTGTGCCTGGGCGGCTACGCCCAACCCGTGCTGGGGCGTACCCACGTGGGCCGGCCCACAAAGCTGGAGGGCAACCCCGACCACCCTGCCAGCCTGGGCCGCTGCGATGCCTTCACTCAGGCCGCGATCTTGCGCTTGTACGACCCCGACCGCGCCCCGGCGCCGCGCAACAAGGGCCAGGAAAGCAGCTGGCAGGCGTTCGCCTTGCACCAGCAAACAATGCTGCCGGCCCTGGACGCCCAACAAGGCGAAGGTTTTCACGTACTGATCAGCGGTAACACCTCGCCCACCCTTGCGCGCCAGCTGGAAGCGTTCAAGGCGCGCTGGCCGAACATGCGAACTTATCGGCACGAGCCCTATGAAGGCCTGCGCTACGAAGCAGCCCAGGCAGCGTTTGGCCGCCCGCTTGAAACCCGCTTGCACTTGGACGCCGCCGAATGGGTGGTTGCCTTCGACGACGACCTGCTCGGCCCCGGCCCGTGGCAAACCGCCCACGGCCTGGCCTGGGGCCAACGACGGGCGGCCGCAGCCGGCGGTAACGGCGAGGCCCGGCTGGTGGTACTGGAACCCGGAAGCAGCCTGACCGGCGCCAATGCCGCCGAGCGCAAGCGCATCGCCCCCGGCGAACAACGGGCTTATGTGCACGCACTGGCGGCAGCCTTGGGCGAAACACCTGCCGGCGCCCCGCTGAGTAATGAAGATCAGCAGTGGGTGCAGCGTCTGGCCGAGGGCCTGACGGCTCGCAAGGGGCGTTGCCTGATCACCGCGGGCGCCTATGCGTCCATTGATGTGCAAGCGGCGGTGCATCGGTTGAACGCTCGGCTCGGCAACGTGGGCCGTACCCTCAGCTATAGCGCGCCAATACCCTTGTTGAGCCTCGCTGGCGCGCCGATGGAGAACCTCCCCGCGCTGGCCCAGGCCATCCGTGACGGGCAGGTGCAAACGCTGCTGGTGCTGGACAGCAATCCCGCCTTCAACGCACCGGGCGAGCTCGACTTTGCGACCCTTATGGAAAAGGTACCGCTGCGCCTGTGCGCCAGCCTGTATTACGACGAAACCGCTGCCCTGTGCCATTGGCACCTGCCCCTGAGCGACGCGCTGGACAACTGGAGCGACGCCCGCGCTGTGGATGGCAGCCTGTGCATACAACAGCCGCTGGTATCGCCTTTCTACAGTGGCAAGGCACTGGCCGAAATCCTTCCGCTGTTCGCAGGACAAGCGAGCGCCGACGCGCTCACTGAAGTCCGCAAAACCCACGCCGCGCTCAACAACGACACTTGGCGCAAGGCGCTGGAGCTGGGCTTCGTGCAAGGCAGTGCGTTACCCGCCATCGAAGCCGAAGCCGCCCCCCTGCGTTTGCAAGCCGAGCCTCCCGCCCAAGGGCTGCAGGTGATCATGCGCCCGGACCCGACCGTATGGGACGGCCGCTTTGCCAACCTGGGCTGGCTGCAGGAACTGCCCAAGCCGATCAGCCAGCTCACCTGGGCCAACGTGGTCGCCATGGCACCCGCGCTCGCCAGCGAACGGGGCCTGGCCAATGGCGACCACGTGACGGTGGCCATAGCGGGCAAGTCCCTCACGGGGCCTGTGTGGATCATGCCCGGCCAACACGAACACACGCTGGTGCTGTATGCCGGCCACGGCCGCCACCGTGCAGGCAAGGTTGCCGATGGCGTAGGCTTTTCCATCACCCCGCTACAAACGGCCTTGTCGCCGTTCCAGCGTGACGGCGCCGAGCTGACAGCTGTTGGCGATCACCAGCGCCTGGCCAGCACCCAATTGCAGCACGACATGGGCCCCACTGACTTGATCCGCCAGTTCACCCGTGACGAACTGACCCAACCGCCGGTCGCGCCTGAGCCGCAACCGTCGCTGTACCCGCCGATCCCGGCCAGCGACACCCGCTGGGGCATGCTGATCGACCTGGATCAATGCATCGGTTGCAACGCCTGCGTGGTCGCCTGCCAAGCTGAGAACAACATTCCCGTGGTAGGGGTGGATGAAGTGCTCAAGGGCCGGCAGATGCACTGGCTGCGGGTGGACCATTACTACGAAGGCGCGCCCGAAGCACCCGCTTCGCACTTCCTGCCAGTGCCGTGCATGCACTGTGACCAGGCCCCCTGCGAGGCCGGCTGCCCGGTGAACGCCACAGTACATGGCACCGGCGGGCTGAACGAGATGGTCTACAACCGCTGCATTGGCACCCGTACCTGTTCGTCGTTCTGCCCTTACAAGGTGCGCCGGTTCAACTGGCTGGACTGGACCGCCGAGGACAGCGCCTCGGTCAAGGCCCAGCGCAACCCCAACGTAACGGTGCGGGCCCGTGGGGTGATGGAAAAATGCACCTACTGCGTGCAGCGCATCAGCGAGGCGCGGATCACCGCGCGCAAGGAAGGCCGCGCCGTGGCTGACGGCGAAGTGGTCACCGCGTGCCAACAAACCTGCCCGACCCAGGCCATCACCTTTGGCAACCTCGCCGATAGCGGCAGCCGCGTGAGCCAGGGCAGAAACTCGGTGCGCCACTACGGGCTGCTCGAAGAACTGAATACCCGGCCCAAGACCACCTACCTCGGGGAAATCAACGATACCCCTGCAGCGGAGGACAGCTGATGGCCGATACCCCGCACTTCCTGCCCCTGGACATGCCCGCAGGTGCGGTGACCGCGCAGGTGATGGACATCCCGTTGCGGTTCAGCCAACGCCGCCGCTGGTGGATGCTGCTCGGCGCATGCTCCGCCCTGCTGGGTGTATTCGTGGTTGCGGTGATCGTGCTGTTCACCCGTGGGGTGGGCGTGTGGGGCAGCAATACGCCGGTGAACTGGGCGTTCGACATCCTCAACTACATCTGGTGGTTGGGGATCGGCCATGCCGGCACGTTCATCTCGGCGCTGCTGCTATTGATGGAGCGGCCGTGGCGCAACTCCCTTAACCGCTTGGCCGAACTGATGACCTTGATGGCGGTGTGCTGCGCCGGGCTGTACCCGATCATGCACCTGGGGCGGCCGCAATATTTCTACTGGATCGCGCCCTACCCCAGCACACTTGGCCTGTGGCCTCAATTCAAAAGCCCCACCGCCTGGGACTTCTTCGCCGTGCTCAGCTACCTGATGGTGTCGGTGCTGTTCCTCTACATCGGCGCCATACCGGATTTCGCCGCCGCGCGCGACCGTGCCAAGGGCCGTGGCCAGCAGGTGGTGTACGGCATTCTCGCCATGGGCTGGCGCAACGCCGCGACCCACTGGCGCTACTGGCACCAGGCGTATCGAGTGATCGCCTTGCTGGCGGTGCCGCTGGTGTTCTCGGTGTCCAGCGGCTATTCGTTCCTGCTCAACCTGGGGCTGGCGGCAGGCTGGCACTCCACCGTGTTCCCACCCTACTTCGTGGCCGGCGCAGTGTTCTCCGGCTTTGCCCTGGTAGCGCTACTGGCCTGCGGGGTGCGCCGATTGCTGTTGCTGGACAACCTCATTACCGCGCGCCACCTGGACATGCTCGGCCGGTTGATCCTGGCCACCGGCTGGCTCACCGCCTACGGCTACCTGGCAGACATTTTCATGGCGTTCTATTCCGGCGAGGCCCAGGAGCGCGAGGTTACTCTGGCGCGCATGGTCGGCCCTACCGCGTGGAGCTTCTGGCTGGCGATCTTCTGCAACGTAGTGGTCCTGCAAGCCTTGTGGTGGCCTTGGGTACGCCGCCACGCCGGCTGGCTGAGCCTGATCGCGCTGGCAGTGTTGGTGGGCATGTGGTGCGAGCGCTACATGTTGCTGGTAACGCCGCAAACCCGGGACTTCATGCCCTCCGCCTGGAGCGATGCCTACAGCCCCACCTTCTGGGAAGTGGCGCTGTTCATCGGCACCTTCGGGGTGTTCGGCGTGCCGTTCTGCCTGTTCCTGCGTTTCGTGCCCATGGTGTCGGCCTTCGAAGTGAAGCAGGCGCTGTACCGTAGCCGGGAGGGCGCATGAAGACCGAGCCCACACCCTACGGCCTGCTGGCCGAATTCCACAGTGCCGAGGCCCTGATTACGGCCTGCGAAAGCGCGCGCGCAGCGGGCTACCGGCGACTGGAAGCCTTCAGCCCTTTCCCGCTGGAGGAGCTGGACGCGCCGCTGGGGCTGAACGACCGCCGGGTACAGGCGTTCGCCATCGTCGGCGGGGTACTGGGCGCGGCGTGCGGCTTTGGCCTGCAGGTGTATGCCAACCTGGACTACCCGCTGAACATCGGTGCCCGGCCCTTGATCGCACTACCGGCCTTCATGGTGATTACCTTCCTGCTGGCTGTGCTGTTCGCCTGCCTGGCCACGGTGCTCGGCCTGTTCATGCTGTGCCGGTTGCCGCGGTTGCACCACCCGCTGTTCGATGCCAGCGCCTTCGCCGGCGCTTCCGACGACCGCTTCCTCTTGTGCCTGCTGGCTGACGACGTGCATTTCCACCTGGCTGATACCCGCGCCTGGCTCGCCGAACGGGCCGAGTCGGTGACGGAGGTGTGGCAATGAACGCGCTGCTGCGAACCGGCATCGTATTGGCCGTTCTGGTGGGCGTGGCCGGGTGCGACAACCTCGAGCGCCAACGCAAGTCCCGGGACCAGGCCGCGAGTGACTTCTTCCCCAATGGCCAGGTGCAGCAGGTACCGCCGCGTGGCACCATCGCCCGCGGGGATGGCGCCCGCCAGCAAACCCTGGCCACCCGCCCGGCCATGAGTGCCGAGCTGCTGCAACGGGGCCAGGACCGCTATCAGGTGTATTGCACGCCCTGCCACGGGCTGGCCGGCGACGGCCACGGTACCGTGGTAGCGCGTGGCTTCCCGGCCCCGCCCGACTTCACCGAGCCCCGGCTACTGGCGATGCCCGACGGTTACTTCGTGAATGTGATCACCAATGGCTACGGGCAGATGTACAGCTATGCCGCGCGAGTGGCACCGGCCGACCGCTGGGCCATTGCCGCGTACATCCGCGCGTTGCAATTGAGCCGCCATGCGCCTGCGGCGCAGCTCTCGGCCGAAGATCGCCAGGCCTTGGGGGCAGCGCCATGAACCGCACACCCTTGCTGGCACTGTTCGGCGTGATCGCCGTGCTCGTGGTGGGCGCGTTCTTCGATGGCCGCGGCGTGCTGGGCGCCGGGCTTAGCGCGGCGGTCACCAGCGTGACCCTGGCGTTGGGTTGCCTGCTATGGCACCTGCTGATGCCGCTGATTCGCGGGGAGTGGCGAACCACCCTCACCCCCAGCCTGGCGATTGGTATGGCCAGCTTGCCCTGGGCACTGCTGGGCCTGCTGGTGCTGGCGCCGGCCGCGTGGCTGTTGTACCCCTGGAGCCAGGCGGGGGCCGAGGGCTTCCGCGGCTTGTGGTTGCACCCGTTGAGCTTCGTTGCGCGGGTGCTGATCTATGCCGGGCTGTGGTGGTGGCTGGCCGGCTGGGTGAACCGCGGCGTGGGCGAAGCGCGAGCGGGCTTGGGCCTGATCGTGCTGGTACTGAGTTTATCCGCAGCGGGGATCGACTGGCTGATGAGCCTGGATGCGGAGCTGGCGTCGACCATCTTCGGTTTATTCTTCGTGCTGCGCGCGCTGCTAATGGGCCTGGCCTGGGCAGGGCTTACCAGCGGGCCACATAGCCAGCGGCTGCTGCGCGGGCTGCTGGTGGGCGCCTGCATCTTCTGGGTGTACCTGCAGTTCATGCAGTACCTGATTGTGTGGGCCGGCAACCTTCCGCGGGAAATTCACTGGTATCTGGAGCGCACGGCCCACGGTTGGGGCACGGTCGGCGGCCTGCTGGCACTCACCCAGGCGATCATGCCGCTGGTGCTGCTTACCCTGCCGTGGGGCAAGCGGCCGAGGGCGCTGCGCTGGGCCAGCGGCCTCACGCTGTTCAGCGGCTTTGTGGAGAGCGCCTGGCTGGGCCTGCCCTCGGTCGGGCTGGCGCCTTCGCTGTGGCTGCCGCTGGCCTGGCTGGCATGGGCCGGGGCAATCGCTTCGCTCACCTTGTGGAGGCGCCGCCATGAAGCATGATCAGCCCGGGGTAGAGCCTGATGCCATTTCGGTGCGCGGCATTCTATGGACCGCCGCTGGCTTGCTGGTCATGCTGCTGGTGAGTGCCACGGTGATCGCCGTGATCATGCATTACTACCCGGTGATCTATCAGCGCAACCAGCCCCCGCTCACCCAGGTTGAACAGCAACGCGCACCGCCGCCCAAGCCAAACCTTGAGGTAAACAGCCCGGCTGAGGGCGAGCATGTCGTTACTGCGGGCCGGGAAAAACTGCAAGGCTACGGCTGGGTACCCGGGCAGCCCGGCGTGGCGCATATCCCCATTTCCCGCGCCATGGAAATGCTCGGCCAACAGGGCTGGCCATCACAAAAGCCGGGTGGTGCGCCATGATTCGCCAAGCGCTGTGGCTATGCATACTGTTACTTGCGCCGGGGCTCGCCGGCGCGGTGGAGGGCAAGCTCGTGTCGCCGTTTGCCGCTGCGGGCATCGATGATCACCTGGGCAAGCGACTGCCGCTGGACGCGCCCTTCACCGATCAGCACGGCGCGGCCGTTACCCTGCGCCAATACAGCGGCAAGCTGCCAATGGTGGTGGTGCCGGTGTACTTCACCTGCCCCAACGTATGTTCGGCGCAGCTGGCCAACCTGTTCATGCTGTTGGCCGCGCTGGATTACCAGCCCGGTCGGGATTACGAGCTGGTGGCATTCAGCTTCAAGCCGGAAGAAACACCCGCCGATGCCGTCGCCCAGCTCAATGCCCTGGCCCGCCGTTGGCCCGAACTGGCGAGCAGCACGGCTGTGCATTTCCTGGTAGGGCCCGAAGCCTCAAGCGCCGGCCTGGCTCAGGCCATGGGCTTCCGTTATCGGCTGGACCCTCAAGCCGGCGAATACGCGCACACCTCCGCCATCGCCGCCGTCACCGCAGACGGCACCCTCGCCCGCTGGCTGTACGGGCTGGGCTATCAGGCCAGCGACCTGCGCCTGGCCCTGACCGAAGCGGGCCAGGGCAAGGTGGGCAGCCTGGGCGATCAGCTGCTGTTGCTGTGCTTCCACTATGACCCACGCACCGGCGCCTACGACAATCTGGTGATCAAGGCGCTTCAGGTTGGCGGCGTGCTCACCTCGCTGCTGCTGGGAGGGGGCATTGCCATCGCCGTGATGCGTGAACGCAGGAGGGCCACCGGGTGAACGGATTCTTCGCACACATGTGGCCGATGGCAGGCTCCGCCTACGCCAGCCGGGTGGACTGGATGGTGATGACGTTCACCGGCGTGATGCTGTTGTTCGTGGTGCCGGTGGTGGTGTGCCTCGTTGTGTTCACCTGGCGCTACCGCGAAGGGCGCGAGGCCGTGCGCGACAGCACCGCCATCGGTAACCACAAGCTGGAGATTGCCTGGATCGTGATCCCGTTTATTGCGGCCATGATCCTCTTCGGCCTGTCGGCGCGGCTGTTCTTCGAGGCCCGCACGCCGCCGGTGGATGCGCTGGAAATCCAGCTCACCGGCAAGCAATGGATGTGGAAATTCCAGCACGCCAGTGGTCAGCGGGAGCTGAACGCGCTGCACGTGCCGGCAGGGCGGCCGATCAAGCTGAACATGATTTCCGAGGACGTGATTCACAGCTTTTACATCCCGGTAATGCGCGTGAAGCAGGACGTGCTCCCGGGCCGTTATACCCAGATGTGGTTCCAGGCCGACCAGCCGGGCACCTATCAGGTGTACTGCGCGGAATTCTGCGGCACCGACCACTCCGCCATGTTGGCCAAGCTGGTGGTGCAAACCCCGGCCGATTACACCCGCTGGCTGGGCGTGGCCGACGCGCCCGGCAGCCTGGCCGAACAAGGCGAGGCGCTGTACCAGCAAATGGGCTGCAGTGGTTGCCACGGGCCGTCGGCGGCGGTGCATGCGCCCAAGCTCGAAGGCTTGTACGGCCGGCCCGTGCCGCTGGCCGACGGCAGTGTGGTAACCGCCGATGCCAGCTACCTGAGGGACTCGATCCTGCTGCCACAAAAGCAGGTAGCCGCCGGCTACGCGCCGATCATGCCCACTTACAGCAACGTACTGGACGAGGACGCCGTGGTGCGCCTGGTCGCCTACATTCAATCCCTTGGTAACACGGAGCCGCCTCGATGAATGCCCACACCCCGGTGCCCAGCTATCTCGAGGCCGGCCACAGCCTGCGCTCCTGGCTATTGACCACGGACCACAAGCGCATCGGCGTGCTGTACATGCTGGCGGTGACGTTCTTCTTCTTCATCGGCGGGCTGGCTGCGGGGGTGATCCGGGTAGAGCTGCTTACGCCCGATGGGGATGTGCTGTCCTCCGACGGCTACAACCGCGCCTTCACCCTGCACGGGGTGATCATGGTGTGGTTCTTTCTCATCCCGTCGATTCCGTCGGTGCTGGGCAATTTTCTGGTGCCATTGATGATCGGGGCCAAGGACATGGCACTGCCGCGAATGAACCTGGCCAGCTGGTACCTGCTCATGGGCGGCGGCTTGTTCACGCTGTTTGCCTTGCTGGCGGGTGGCGTGGATACGGGCTGGACCTTCTACACGCCGCTGTCCACGATGTTCAGCAACGGCCATGTGGTGGCGGTGATCGTGGGCGTGTTCGTGACGGGCTTTTCCTCGATCTTCACCGGCATCAACATCGTGGTGACAGTGCACACCATGCGCGCGCCGGGCATGACCTGGTTCCGCCTGCCGCTGTTCATCTGGGCGCTGTACGCCACCTCGGTCATCCTGATTCTGGCCACGCCGGTGCTGGCCATTACCCTGGTGCTGATCGCCGCCGAGCACCTGTTCAAGATCGGCATCTTTGACCCCGCCCTGGGTGGCGACCCCTTGCTGTTCCAGCACCTGTTCTGGTTCTACAGCCACCCGGCGGTGTACATCATGCTGCTGCCAGGCATGGGCGTGGTGAATGAACTGATCACCGCGGCGGCGCACAAGCGGGTGTTCGGCTACGGCTTTATCGCGTTTTCCAGCATCGCCATCGCCATCCTGGGCTTCATGGTGTGGGGCCATCACATGTTCGTGGCCGGGCAGTCGATGTACGCCAGCCTGCTGTTCTCGCTGCTGAGTTTTCTCATCGCCATTCCCTCGGCGATCAAGGTGTACAACTGGACGGCCACCCTCTACAAAAGCCGGCTGGCGATCACCGCGCACTTCCTCTATGGCTGCACCTTTATCGCGCTGTTCCTGCTGGGTGGCTGCGCAGGGCTGTTCGTGGCGCTGCTGGCAGCGGACCTGCACGTGCATGACACTTACTTCGTGGTGGCGCACTTCCACTACATCATGGTGGGCGCGGCGGTGTCGGCGTTCTTTGGCGGGCTGCACTTCTGGTGGCCGAAGATCACCGGGCGCATGTACCCCGAAACCCTGGGCAAGCTGGCGGCGATCCTGATTTTCCTAGGGTTCAACCTTACCTTCCTGCCGCAGTTCATACTGGGCTACGACGGCATGCCGCGCCGGTATCACCATTACCTGCCCGAATACCAAGTGCTTAACGTGCTCTCCACTGCGGGTGCGGGGGTGCTGGCGGTGGCCTACATGTTGCCCTTCTGTTACCTGCTGTGGTCGTGGTACCGGGGGCCCATTGCCCCGGCCAACCCATGGGGCGCCGCCGGGCTGGAATGGAAGGTAGCGTCGCCGCCACCGGAGCATAATTTCGAGCACATCCCCACCGTGGACTTCGAAGCCTACGATTACCCGCCGGAGGCCACCCATGGCCGGGATTGAACGGGCCGTTACCGAGCAGTTCGTCAGCGAGGAGCAACGCCGCGAGGCAGTGCATCAGGGCATGTGGTTGTTCCTGGCCACTGAAACCATGATGTTTGGCGTGTTGCTGTTCGCCGCCACCTACTTTCGGCTCGCCCACCCGGCCGCCATTGCCGAGGCGGTGGAGCACTTCCACTACCTGCTCGCCGGGGTGAACAGCGCGTTGCTGCTTACCAGCAGCCTGACCGTCACCCTCGCTTTGTACGCCGCCCGCGCCGCCAACCGCCGTAGCGTGCAGAACTGGCTGCTGTTGGCCAGCGCGCTGGCTGCGGCGTTTCTGGTACTGAAGGGCTTCGAGTACCACAGCGAATTCGAAGAAAAACTGCTGCCGGGTCAGGCCGACAATCCCTTGCAGGCGCCGCCGGCGAAGATGTTCGTAGGGCTGTACCTGGTGATCACCGGCGTGCATGCCCTGCACGTGACGGTGGCAATCCTCTTCGCCCTGGGCATCTACTGGCGGCTACAGGTCGGCCGGCTGCGCATGCCCGAACGCTACCTGGTGCTGGAAACCTTCGCCCTGTACTGGCACGTGGTCGACATCATCTGGATCTTCGTCTACCCCACCCTTTATCTGATAGGGAGGCCTGCATGACACTGCCGCGCTTGCTCCTCGCCTACGCCGCCGGCATGGCGCTGCTGGGCATTACCATCGCCATCGCTATCTCCCCCCTGCCCTTGCGCCCGGTATGGATGTTCGCCTGCGCCACCTTCGAAGCCGTGCTGGTGCTCGGCTGTTTCATTGAGCTGCAACGCAGCAGCCCACTGGTACAGGTATTCGCGCTGGGCACTGTGTTTTTCTTTCTGATCCTGTTCGGGATGACGCTGATGGACCTGTGGAAGCGGATGGGGGGTGGGTAGGCTTCACTCATGGAAAATGTTGACGAAGCTCAATTGTTCAGGAAGCGCCAGATGGTATTAACGGAAGCACCTGGCCGCTGAGCTCCACACATGCCCTTACATGCAATGAATCTTTCATCCATTCCCGGCTTAAAGCACGGTTTCGGGCTAGGCGACGAGCCTCAATCGAAAGCGGCGATCATTTTTGCAAACCAGGCGAACGGTGCAGTTGTTTCTCAACAAACCGCGAGTCCAGCTCGCACCCAGTCGCCCTCAGACTCGGTATTTAGCCAGCTGCCCTGCTGCTTGGGAATCGCCACTGCCGACTGTCTGCCTATCCTGGTTAGTAGCGTCAGGCAACCTTTCATTGCGGTCATTCATGCCGGCTGGCAAGGCCTGTTCCAAGGAATAATCCGCAACTCAGTCGAGGCTTATACAAAAGCGGGGATCGAAACCCGTGCCTTACAGTTCGCGGTAGGTCCACACATCGGCCCATGCTGTTACGAAGTGTCAGCTTCGTTTGCCGAAACGATAGAACGTAGGCACTCCTCGGTATGGTCGAACTCCACGCCCCCTTGGTCTCTGGAACGTGATATCTCCCAGCTTCCGGTGCCCATGAGAGCCGCCAAGGCATACGGGGATGGCCTTTGGTTTGATCTACGCCGTTACGCCACATGTCTTTTCCAGGATGCACGTATCAGGCCTGAGCAGATCACGTGGACCGGGCACTGCACTTACTGCTCCGAGCTTTCCTTGGGTAGCTATAGACGACGCCAGCACCATAACGAAGCAAAGCGCTTCCAGCGCTCCTGGATCTGCCTCTCGGCATAACCTGAAACTCTCGGCCCTTCCGGGCCGGTCGCGGCCAAGGCACGCTGCTACAGATGTATCCGTCGCCCTCGTCAGAGAAAGCAACAAACGACTGTCTTCCGGGAGGACCGGCGCCCCCACACGTTCAGCGCGGTTGTCCAAGGAGATGATCAATGGGATGTTGAAGCGGGCTTATGGACGCCTGTCGAGGTGATTCGCAAGCTCCGCCCGCTTCCGACAGAGCGCCCAGCGCGGCCAACTGCGAGAAGCAACTGTCTTGAGCGGTTTCCTTATGCCTTATTCGCGAGCTACGCCTGCGGCTCCGCCCGCTTCCTACAGGTGAGTGAGATCCCTCAAGGTGCTTGACAATCTCTCTGTAGGAAGCGGCGGGGCCGGCCATCCGGCGGTAGCTCGCGAAGTGCCAAGAACAAAGTCAGCAACACCTTCTTCCAGTGTGCTTTTAGCCCCCTTGTTAGGCTCAGGCTTTTCCAGGGAAGGCTCACCCATGGCAAGATACGGCAGTAAACGGTTGCGGGCGGGACGCTACTCCGAGACAGGCCGCATCTATCTCCTCACCACAGTCACGCTTAAACGAGCGCCGCTATTCACCGATTGGTATTCAGGACGCTGCATCGCCCGAGCGTTGAAAGCCGAACACGACGCCGGGCGCGTTCATAGCTTCGCTTGGGTAGTAATGCCCGATCATTTGCATTGGCTGTTTGCGCTCCAGCATGGCGACCTGTCTTCACTCGCCTGCCGAATCAAAGCCGCCTCGGCGCTGGCGATCAATGCTCATCTCGGCCGCCCGGGGCCGGTATGGCAGAAGGGCTTTCATGACCGAGCACTTCGCAGGGAAGAAGACCTGAAGGTCGCGGCCCGCTACGTTGTTCATAACCCCGTTCGCGCGGGATTGGTCGCCAAGGTTGGCGACTACCCGCTGTGGGATGCGATGTGGCTATGAAACCTTCGCGAGCTCCGCCTTCGGCTTCGCCCTGCTCCCACAGGGTTCGGTGCACTTTGAACTCAATCCCAGGGGCCGGGCATCCGGCGAGAGCTCGCGAAGAGGCCACAGACCCTTTTTAGCTCTGCCTGTCTACCACCCCCCACCCAACGCCGCCACCAGCTGCACACTGGTCACCAGTTGCGTGCTCACCAGGCTGAGCAGGCTTTGCTGTTCGCTGAGCAGCGTGGCTTGGGTGGTGGCGACGTCGAGGTAGTCGATCTTGCCGGCTTCGTACTGGTCGGCAGTCACGCGGGCGGATTCGGCGGCGGCTTGGGCGGCGCGGGTGCGGGCGGCGAGTTCGGGGGCCTGGGTGCGTAGCTGCACGAGGTAATCCTCCACTTCACCGATGCCGGTGAGCACGGTTTGCCGGTAGCTGGCAACCTGAGCGTCGTAGGCGGCGCGGGCCTGGTCGACGCTGGCGCGAGTGGCGCCGAAGTCCAGCACGGTCCCGGTCAAGGACGGCCCGATGGACCAGAACCGCGTGGGCGCGTTTATCAAGCTGGCCAGGCTAGTGGCTTGATAGCCACCGCTGGCGCTGAGGGTGAGGTCCGGGTAATACGCTGCGGTGGCCACACCGATGGCCGCATTGGCCGCGGCTAAGTTGCGCTCGGCGGCGGCGATGTCGGGGCGGCGCTCCAGCAGCTGGCTGGGCACCCCTACAGGCACGGCCGGTACCTTCCACGCCCAGGCATTGGGCCCGCTGGAGGGTAAGGCTGCCAGGCTGAACTCGGCCGGCGCCTTGCCAATGAGCAAGGCAATAGCGTGCTCGTATTGGGCCCGCTGCCACTGGTAATCGAGGAGCGTGGCGCGCGCGCTTTCCAGCTGGGTCTGCGCCTGGGCCAGGTCGGCGCGGGAGGAAATCTGCTCTTCGTACTTGTTGCTGATCACCTTCAGGTAACGCTCATATGCGTTCACGGTATCCCGGTAGAGGTCCAGTTGCTGGTCCAGGAGGCGCAGCTTGAAGTAGTCCTGGGCCAGCTCGGATTGTGCGCTCAAGGTGGCAGCGGCAAGGTCGGCGGCGCTGGCCTGGGCGCTGGCGCGGTCCTCCTCCACCGTGCGGCGCAGCTTGCCCCACAGGTCCAATTCCCAGCTGGCGCTCAAGGTGGCGGAGTGGGTGTTGCTGGCGCCGCCCTGGCTGGTGGAATAGGCGCTGGAGGAACTGGTGGCCGTTTCGCTGCGGGTGCTGTCCAGACTAGCGCTTACCGACGGCAACAGGTCCGCCTTCGACGCGCGGGTCAATGCCAGCGCCTGGCGGTATTGGGCTTCGTACTGGGCCACGGTCTGGTTGCTCAGCGCCACCTGGTCCATCAGCGCATCGAGCGTGGCATCGCCGTAGATCGTCCACCAGCGGCCTTTGGCCTGGTCGTCCTTCGGTGCGGCGGCGGTCCAGCCCGCGGCCTCCTTGAACACCACTGGCGCCACGGTCGCCGGGCGTTTGTAGTCAGGGCCCACCATGCAGCCGCCGAGCACGGCCAGCAATAACAGGGAGGGGGCGAATCGGAAAGCGGCAGGCAACTTCATAGCGAACTCTCGGGGGCCAGGCGGCGAACACGGGTATTCCACAGGCGGCGCGTGGCGCGGCTCAAGCGGTCGAAATAGAGGTACAGCACCGGCGTGGTGAACAAGGTCAACAACTGGCTGAGCGCAAGCCCACCGCAGATCGCCAACCCCAGCGGGCGGCGCAGGTCAGCATCACCGCCGCTGGCCAGGGCCATGGGCAAAGCACCGAAGAACGCGGCCAGCGACGTCATCAGGATGGGCCGCAAGCGCTGGCGGCAGGCTTCGAGGATCGCCTGCTCCGGGCTCATGCGCTGTTGCCTTTCGGCGATCAGCGCGAAGTCGATCAGCATGATGGCGTTCTTCTTTACGATGCCGATCAGCAGCAGGATGCCGATCAGCGCGATCACCGTGAGCTGGGTGCTGGTGATCTGCAACAACAGCAAGGCACCCAGCCCCGCCGACGGCAGGGTGGAGAGGATAGTGAGCGGGTGGATGTAACTCTCGTAAAGCACACCCAGCACGATGTACACCGCCACCAGCGCGGCAAGTATCAGCCAGGGCATGCTGGCGGCGAGCGAGGCGCTGGCCGCAGCGGTCCCGGAATAGCTGCCGTGCACCGTGGCAGGCAGGTTGATCCCTTGCAGCGCGACCTTCACCGCGGCCTGCGCGGCTTCCAGGGTAACGCCGTCCGCCAGGTTGAAGGCCACCGTGCTGGTGGCCGACTGCCCGGCGTGGGCCACAGACAGGGGCGCCTCGGCGCTGCTGAAGCGGGCGATGGCTGAGAGCGGCACCTGGGCCCCGCTGTCAGTGACCAGGTACAGCTGGCGAAGCACCTCCGGGTCCTGGTTGTAGCGGGCAGCCACGTCCATGATCACGTAGTACTGGTTGAGCGTTCGGTACACGGTTGCCACGTTGGCCTGGCTGAACGCATTGCCCAGGAAGGTATCTACGTCGTCTACGTTCACACCAAGGCGCGTGGCGGCGGCACGGTCGATGGTCAGCATCACTTCCTGGCCACCGGTCTGGGCGTCCGAGTCCACCGAGGTGAGCTGAGGCAGTTGCCGCAGCGCTTGCTCGACCTTGGGGGTCCACTCACGCAGTACGGTGAGGTCGTCGGCCTGCAGGCTGAACTGGTAGGTCGCGTTGGCGCTGCGCCCGCCGATGTGCAGGTCTTCAAGGGGCATGGCGAACATCTGGATGCCCGCGTGCTTGCTGTAGGCGGCGCTCAGGCGGTTGGCAATCTGCTGAGCCGTGGCGTGGCGCTGGTCGAAGTCTTTAAGGCGAATGAACAGCTGGGCAGTGTTGCGCGAGCCAAAGCCGCCGCTGCCCGTGGACGCCATCACCGCCGCCACGTCCGGGTCCTTGGCCATGGCCTGGGAGATTTCCAGAATGTAAGGCTTGAGCGCCTGGTAGGAGATGTTCTGGTCTGCCCGGATCGCCCCCATCAGAACGCCGGTGTCCTGACTGGGGAAAAAGCCCTTGGGCACCACGGTGTAGAGGTAAACGTTCAGCGCCAAGGTCAGCAGCAGGCTGAACACAGCAAGCAGCCGATGCCGCATTACCCAGGCGAGGGCCTCCAGATACAGCGCCTGAAGGTCGTCCAGCACGCCTTCGATCCAGCGGTACAGGCGTGGCACCGGCCGATTTGGGGCCGCCGGGCGTAGCAGGGCCACACACAGTACCGGCGTGATGCTCAACGACACCACCATGGAAATGCCCAGCGCGATGCTGAGCGTGACCGCGAACTCACGAAACAGCCGGCCGACGATGCCGCCCATCAGCAGCAGCGGAATGAACACGGCTACCAGCGACACCGTCATCGACAACACGGTAAAGCCCACTTCCTTGGTGCCTTGCAAGGCCGCGCGCAGCGGTCGCATGCCCCGCTCCTGCCAGGTAGCGATGTTTTCCAGCACCACGATGGCGTCGTCCACCACAAAGCCTGTAGCGATGATCAAGGCCATCAGCGACAGGTTGTCCAGGCTGTAACCCAGCACATACATGGCCGCGCAGGTACCTACCAGCGACACCGGCAGCGCCACGGCCGGGATCAGCGTGGCGCGCAGGTTACGCAGAAAAACAAACACCACGGCCACCACCAGCAGCACGGCCAGTAGCAGGGTTTTTTCGGTGTCGCGCAGGGAGGCACGAATGGTGGGCGAACGGTCGATCACCTTCACCAGCTGCACGTCGCCGGGGAGCATCGCTTGCAGTTGCGGCATCAGCGCGCTTACCGCGTCGATGGTTTCCAGCATGTTGGCGCCGGCCGAACGGGTAACTCCAAGCGTTACCGAAGGCTGGCCGTTGTAGTAGCCGCTCACGTACACGTCCTCCACGGCGTCGTACACATTGGCCACGTCCTTGAGGTGCACGGCCGCGCCGTCGTTGTAGCCCACGATCAGGTCACGGTAGTCGGCGGCGGTTTCCAGTTGCTGGTTGCTTTCAATGGCCCAGCTTTGGTCGCTCATCTGCAGGGCGCCCAGCGGCTTGTTACGCGTGGCGTTGCCGATGGCGGTGCTCACGCTGCTCAAGCTGATGCCGGCGTGGCTGAGCTGCTGCGGCTGCACGTCTACCCGCACCGCGGGCAGCGAGCCACCGCGCACCGATACCTGGCCCACGCCCTGCACCTGGGCGATTTTCTGTTGCAACAGGCTGGAGGCCAGGTCGTACAGCTGGCCGGCGTCGCGGCTGGCGGAGGTCAGCGCCAGCATGACCACCGGGCCATCGGAGGGGTTGGCCTTGTGGTAGGTGGGCAAAGATTTCATCGCGCTGGGCAACAGGCTGCGCGCGGCGTTGATTGCAGCTTGCACGTCGCGCGCGGCGCCGTTGATGTCCCGGTCCAGGTCGAACTGCAGAATGATGTTGGTGGAGCCCTGGCTGCTGGTGGACGTCATTTCCGTTACCCCCGCGATCTGCCCCAGGGTGCGTTCCAGTGGCGTGGCAACCGTGGCAGCCATGGTTTCGGGGCTGGCGCCGGCAAGGCTCGCTTCCACCATCACCGTGGGGAAATCCACCTGGGGCAGCGGCGCCACCGGCAGCAGGCTGTAACCCAGCGCGCCGAGCAGCAGCAACGCCAGGGTCAGCAGCACCGTGGCCACCGGCCGGGCGATGAACACACGGCTCAGGTTCATGCCGGGCTCCGCGCGCTCAGGCGGCGTCGCAGGCGCTCAGCCAGGCTATCGAAGGCCAGATAGATCACCGGCGTGGTGAACAACGTGAGCAACTGGCTCAACAACAACCCGCCCACGATCACCAGGCCCAGGGGCCGGCGCAATTCCGCGCCAGCGCCGGTGGCGAGCATCAGCGGTACCGCGCCCAGCAGCGCGGCCATGGTGGTCATGAGGATTGGCCGCAAGCGAAGCAGGCAGGCGCGGTGGATCGCGTCCTGCGCCGAAAGCCCCTCTGCCCTGCCCTGCAAGGCGAAGTCCACCATCATGATGGCGTTCTTTTTCACGATGCCGATCAGCAGGATCACGCCGATCAGAGCAATCAGCGAGAAATCACTGCCGCTGAGCAACAGCGCCAGCAACGCCCCGATCGCCGCCGAGGGTAGCGTGGACAGGATGGTCAGCGGGTGAATGTAGCTTTCGTACAGCACGCCCAGCACGATGTACATGGTGAGCAACGCGGCGAGGATCAGCCACAACGTATTGGCCGACGCCTGCTGGAACGAGGCCGCCGCGCCCTGGTAGCGCAGGGTTACCGAGCTGGGGGCGTCCACTTGTTGCATGGCCGCATCCACGGCCTTTTGCGCATCTTCCAGGGCATAGCCGTCGGCAATGTTGAACGACACGGTCACCGCCGGGAACTGCCCCAGCCGGTTCAGGGACAGTGCGCCGGTGCGCTGGCTGATCCGGGCGATGGTGCTCAGGCGTACCAGGCCTGTGGTAGTGGTGGTACTCGTGGTGCTTGTACTTGAGCCGGTAGTGGTTGTGGCCGTAGTGGTCGAACTGGTGCTGGTGTTGCTCGCCGGCGCCAGGTAAATCTGCTCGAACGCCGCCATCGACTGCTGGAACTTGCCCGGCACTTGCAACACCACGCGGTACTGATTGGCCTGGGTGAAGATGGTAGAAATCAGCCGCTGGCCAAACGCGTTGTACAGCGCCGTGTCCACGTCCGCAGCGGTAATGCCGTAACGGGCGGCGGCCTGGCGGTCCAGGTCCACGTAGGCGGTAAGGCCCTGGTCCTGCAGGTTGTCGATCACGTCGCGCAGTTCCGGCCGCTGCTGCAAGCTGGCCATCAACTTGGGCAACAGCGCGGCGAGGCGGCTGCTGTCGGCGTCATCCAGGGTGAACTGGTACTGGCTTGGGGTGAGCTGGTCATCCACGCTCAGGTCCTGGGCGGCGACCATGCTCAGGCTGATGCCGGCCACGGCCTTGCTTGCCGCGTTCAGCCGCTCGATTACAACGCTCGCGCGGTCGTCACGCTCATCGAACGGCTTGAGCTGGATCTGCAAGCGCCCGTTGTTCAGGGTGGCGTTGGTGCCGTCCACGCCCAGCGTGGACGAGACGGAGGTCACGGCGGGGTCTTGCAACACCACCTGCACCAACGCAGCCTGGCGCCGCGCCATTTCATTGAATGACACGTCCTGCGAGGCACGGCTGAAGCCCTGGATCAGCCCAGTGTCCTGCGCCGGGAAGAACCCCTTGGGTACCACCAGGTACAGCAGCGCCGTGAGCACGAACGTGCCGAGCGCTACCAGCAACGTGATCCGCTGGTGCGCCAGCACCCAACCCAGGCCACGGTCATAGGCGGCAGTGAGGCGGGTGAACTGGTGTTCACTCCAGCGGGCGAAGCGGCTCTGCTCCTGAGGCGCCACATGCTTGAGCAGGTAGGCACACAGCATCGGCGTGAGGGTAAGGGAGATCACCATGGACACGAGAATGGACACTGCCAGGGTGATGGCGAACTCGCGGAACAGCCGCCCGACCACATCGCCCATGAACAGCAGCGGGATCAGCACAGCCACCAGCGAAAAGGTGAGCGAGATGATGGTAAAGCCGATCTCGCCCGAACCCTTTAGCGCGGCCTCCATAGGGCTGTCGCCTTCCTCCAGATGCCGGGAAATGTTCTCCACCACCACGATGGCGTCGTCGATCACAAAGCCGGTGGCGATGGTCAGCGCCATCAGGCTGAGGTTATTGAGGCTGAACCCGGCCAGGTACATCACGCCGAAGGTGCCCACCAGCGACAACGGCACCGCCGCGCTGGGAATAAGCGTGGCGGTAAGGTTGCCCAGAAACACGAAGGTCACCATCACCACCAGGGCAATGGACAGCGCCAGCTCGAACTGCACGTCATGAATGGACGCGCGGATGGTTTGGGTGCGGTCGGCCAGCACCTCGAGTTTCACGCTGTCGGGCAAGGCCTGGCGCAGGGCCGGCAGCTGCGCCTCGATCGCGTCCACCACCTGGATCACGTTGGCGCCGGGCTGGCGCTGCACATTGATCACGATGGCCGGCTGGCCATTGGCGGTCGCTGAGAGGTAGGCGTTTTCGCTCCCGTCCTCGGTGCTGGCGACGTCCCGCAGGTACAGCGCCGCGCCGTTTTCGTACTTGAGCACCAGCGCGCCGTACTGGCCGGCGTCACGCAGCTGGTCGTTGGCGTCGATGGTGATGGAATGGTCCGGGCCGTCGAAGCCGCCTTTGGAGCCATTCACGTTGGCGTTGTTGATGGTGTCGTACACGTCCTCAAGCGTCAGGCCGTGGGCGGCCAGCGCGGCGGGGTCGGCATTGATCCGCACCGCGGGCTGGTTGCCCCCGGCCAGGCTCACCAGCCCTACGCCGTTGATCTGCGAGAGCTTCAATGCCACGCGAGTGTTGATCAGGTCCTGCACCTGGGTAAGTGGCAGGCTGTCGGAGGTGGCGGCCAGGGTGATCACTGCCGTGTCCGCGGGGTTCACCTTTTTATAGGTCGGCGGGTTGGGCAAGTCCGACGGCAGCAGGCTGTCGGCAGCGTTGATCGCGGCCTGCACTTCCTGCTCGGCTTCATCCAGCGAAAGCGTAAGCGCGAACTTGAGGGTGATCACCGAGGCACCGGCGGAGCTGGTCGAATACATCTGCGACAGCCCGGCCATCTGCCCCAGTTGGCGTTCCAGCGGCGCGGTAACTGAAGTGGCCAGCACCGTCGCGCTGGCGCCGGGGTACAGCGCGGTGACTTCGATGGTGGGGTATTCCACTTCCGGCAGCGCCGAGGTGGACAGCAGCCGATAGGCGAACAGGCCGGCGAACAGTACTGCCATCATCAGCAGCACCGTGGCAACCGGCCGCTGAATAAACAGGCGGGACGGGTTCATTGCGCCGCCCCGCCGCTGGCGACCTCGGTGGGCTGCTCCACCGTCACCTTGATACCCTCGCGCAGGTGGTCGATGCCGCGGGTTACCACGCGTTCATCGGCCTGCATGCCAGTGAGGATGGCCGTGCGGTCATCCACCACCGGGCCGGTGGTCACGCTGCGGCGCTCGATGCTGCCGTCGGCCTTCACCACATAGATGAAGTTGCCACTGGCGCCCAGCTGCACCGCCGCCGACGGCACCGTAACCGCCTTGGTCAGCACGTCGGTTTGCACCTTCACGTTCACAAACTGGTTGGGGTACAGCGCATCGTTCGGGTTGGTGAACTGGGCCTTGAGCTTGATGCTGCCCGTGGCCGTGTCGATTTCGTTGCTGATGAACTTCAATTCGCCACTGGCAATCTCAGTGTTCTGCTGCGCGTCCAATGCCTGCACGGGGAGCTTTTCGCCCTTGCGCAGTTTGGGCAGCAGCGTCGCCAGTTGCGCCTGAGGCAGGCTGAACGTCACCGCGATGGGGTCGGTCTGGGTCACCGTCACGATGCCGGTGGTGTCACTGGCATGCACCATATTGCCTGGGTCCACCAGGCGCAGGCCCACGTAGCCGTCGATAGGGGAAACGATGCGGGCGTATTCCAGGTTCAGCCGGGCCGCGGCGATCTGCGCCTGATCAGCCTGCACGGTGCCTTGGTATTGGCCCACGGTAGCCGTTTGGGTGTCCAGGTCCTGGCGGGCGAGCGAATCCTTATCGAACAGCCGCTGATAGCGGGCCAAAGTAAGCTGGGCGCTCTTGAGCAGGGCCCGGTTTTCGGCGAGTTCGCCTTGGTACTGGTCCAGCGTGGCCTGATAGGCACGGGGGTCGATCTGCGCCAGCAGCTGGCCTTTTTTCACCTTCTGGCCTTCGCTGAAATACACCGCCTGCAGTTGCCCATCCACACGGCTGGTGACCGTGACCGAGGCATTGGCGATCACGGTGCCCAGCGCCTGCTGGTACACAGGCACGTCTTGCGTGCGGGCCTCGCCGGCCGCCACGGTCACACTGCCGCCGCCCTTGGCAGCCCCGGCCGGCGGCTTGCCCCCGGGCCCCGGCGCGCCAGTAGCTGCAGGCGCCTGTTTGAAGGAATGCCACACGCCAAGGGCGGCGAACGCCACGGCCAACACGGCCGCCACGGCGAAGAGGGTGCGAAGGGTGCGCCTTGAATGCTGGGCCATCTGTTGCTCACTGCTGATCGAGTACGAGCAAATGATGGGGTGCAAATGTGCAGGGAAAATGGAGTTTGCCGGCATGGGTTGATTAGGCCGCCGGCAGGGGCCTAAATAGCCGGGCCATCCACCGTATGTATCTGCCATGAAACTCAGCATTTCCAGCAAACTCTTCCTTGCCGTGTTCGCCAGCGTGCTGCTGGTGATCATCAGCATGGGCATGGCCAGCAACTGGAGCTTCGGCCGTGGCTTCCTCGGCTACCTCAATGAGCTGGCTATGCAGCGGGTAAGCTCGCTGGTACCGCGCATGACCGACGCCTACCAACGCGAAGGCAGCTGGGAGTTCTTGCACAACCATCCACAGCGCTGGTTCGATCTGCTGCGCCCGGAGCCACCGCAAAGCTACGAGGAGCACGAACAGCGGCTGCCGCCCGCCTCGGACCTCACCGGCACGGTATTTCGTATCGCCTTGCTTGATGAACGGCACCAGCGCGTGGCGGGTTATCAGGCCATTGCCGCCGACGCCTTGCTGCAACCGGTTGAGGTGGGCGGGCGCACCGTCGGCTGGCTGGCCGTATCGCCTTTCCAGAGTGTGAGCGAAGCCGGTGGTGAACGTTTCCAGCAGTACCAGCTGCGCACCAGCCTGGCGATGGGGGCTGTGTCTCTTCTGCTGGCAATGTTAATCGCACTGTGGATTTCCCGCGTACTGCTGGCGCCGATCAAGCGTGTGGCCGCCGCCACCCACCGCCTCGCTGCCGGGGATTACAACAGCCGGGTCGCGGTGGCGGCCCAGGACGAAGTGGGGCAACTGGCGCGGGACTTCAATCACCTGGCACACACCCTGGAACGCAACGAGCAGGTACGCCGCGAGTTCATGGCCGACGTTTCCCACGAACTTCGCACGCCGCTGTCCATTCTGCGGGGCGAGCTGGAAGCCATCGAAGACGGCGTGCGTACCCTGGACCACAATTCGGTAAAAAGCCTGCAGGGCGAAGTGCGCATGCTGAGCAAACTGGTGGACGACCTCTACGAACTGTCCCTGGCAGACGTTGGCGCCCTCGCCTACCGCAAGCTGCCCTGTGACCTGGCCGAACTGCTTGGCGATTGCGTCGCCAGCTTCCAGGAGCGTTACGCCGAACACGGCCTGACCATGGAGTTGGCAATCCACAGCGACCCCTTGCCGGTGCAAGCGGATGATCGTCGCCTGCGCCAGCTGTTCCATAACCTGCTGGAAAACACCTTGCGCTACACCGACCGCGGTGGCGAACTGCGGCTAAGCGCGCGCCGGGAGCAGAACACCGTACGGGTGGATTTCCTCGACTCCGCGCCCGGTGTGGATGCAGCCCAGCTGGAGCGACTGTTCGAGCGGTTCTACCGCGCCGAGGGTTCACGCAGCCGGGCCAACGGTGGTGCCGGCCTGGGCCTGGCGATCTGCAGTAGCATTGCGCAGGCCCACGGCGGTAGCCTCACCGCCGCCCATTCACCCCGCGGCGGGCTTTGGCTCACCCTGCGCCTGCCACTGGAGGGCTGAGCAATGGATCATCCTGTTCTGGTTGTTGAAGACGAACCCAAGCTGGCCACGCTGTTGCGCGATTATCTGCAGGCCGCAGGCTACCCGGTGCAATGCGTGGCCAATGGGTTGGAGGTGGTGGCCGCGGTGCAGGTGTACCAGCCGTGCCTGGTGCTGCTGGACCTGATGTTACCCGGGCGCGATGGGCTTGAAGTGTGCCGTGAGGTACGTTCCTTCAGTGCGGTGCCCATCATCATGCTCACCGCCCGCATGGAGGAAAGCGATCGCCTGCAGGGCCTGGACCTGGGTGCGGACGACTACATCTGCAAACCCTTCAGCCCGCGCGAGGTAGTGGCCCGGGTCAAGGCGGTATTGCGCCGGGCGCCGGCCCAGTCGAACAACGACGCCGTGGCCAGGCTGGTGATCGACCATAGCGCCCACACCGCGACGTTCGACGGCGTGCTGCTGGACCTCACCCGCGTGGAGCTGCGCCTGCTGGACACCCTGGCCGGCGCCCCTGGCCGGGTATTCTCCCGCGATCAACTGCTCGACCGCCTCTACCCCGACCGCCGTATCGTCACCGACCGCACCGTGGACAGCCACGTACGCAACCTGCGCCGCAAACTGGCCCAGGCCAGCGCCGCCGACGATCCGATCCAGTCGTTGTACGGGGTGGGGTACAAATGGCAGTTGTGACGCTCCGATTCCCGGGCCCTGTCGGCCCCGGTCCCACCGAGTGAGCGCTGCGTTAGCTCAACAAATCGTGCAACACCGCTTCCAGCTCGGCTGCCTTGAACGGCTTGGCAAGCAAAGGCACACCGGGGAAACGTGCCCGCACCTCGCCGCCTGCGTAACCTGAAGCGAACGCGAAGGGGATGCCGCGTTGCTGCAGCGTGTGCGCCACCACGAAGCTCGGTTCGCCGCCGAGGTACACGTCCAGCAGCGCCAGGTCGAACTCGCCGCTTTCGGCCAGCCATTGACCGGTATCCAGCGACTGCGCCACCTGCACGCCATGGCCCACGCCCACGGATTCGAACAACGCCTCTACGAACAGGCTCACCAGGGTGTCGTCTTCGACCACCAGCACCCGAAGGTCCTTTATACGGTCAGCCCAAAGGGCGCCGGTTGCTTTCATAAGAAAAACTCTGCCGCTGATACAGGTAGGGCCCGTTGAGTTTCATCAGATGTGTGAACTACGTCAATATCGGGGGAATCAAAACCGCTGATTGCTACGAGAATAGCGATGGTAGGCCCCTACGCCGGGCCGGGCTCCAGGTTACGGTCTGGCACTGGTCCATTACCTCCCGGTGGGCCGGCCTGGTTGCATCGGGCGTGCATGTCGGCCAACGCTCCCCCTGCCTCCCCTGTCCAGTAGTACAACCGCGCTTGCCGCACAATCACCCAGGCAAAGGATAATTGCTCCCCCGCCCCTTCCTCGAACTCCTCAGGCGTAAACACATGCACATCCAGCGGGTGCATCACCCCAAACAAACACGCACAAACCGCCCGCCGCCGCGCCGGCTTCGAAAGCCGTGTCCGCTGAATGACAAACACGTCCAGATCGCTGCCCTCACGGGCCAGGCCGACCGCATAAGAGCCAAAGGTGCCCACCGCAATCGGGGCGCATCCATCCACGATGCGCGACATAATCCTCTGGATATCCCCTTCACTGAGCATCAGGCCACCCGGTAGCTGACTGTCAGCAGAATGTCGTTGAACATCGAGGCGTTCAGGCG
Organism: Pseudomonas sp. 3MAES_34.3B; assembly: GCF_058145875.1. NCBI lineage: Bacteria > Pseudomonadati > Pseudomonadota > Gammaproteobacteria > Pseudomonadales > Pseudomonadaceae > Pseudomonas > Pseudomonas sp. 3MAES_34.3B. Next base: position 2,971,418 of record NZ_CM176960.1, read on the forward strand.
TGTATGGCCATCGCGGGAGACTGCGACCATGGGGGGAATGCCAACCTCTGGTACGCTGAGCGTAAAGGTGCCAGGTTGCCCGGCCTGCCCGGTTACACCACCAAGTGCCGCGACAGCGTTGCCGCCAGGCAAAGGCGGCACCTGGCGGATCGATACAGGAGCGGCAGTCCCACCGACACGGCCAAACGTGGCGTCGGTGATCTGCGTGCCCTCCGGCGGTACCTCGGTCAGCATCAGGTTGATCGAAATATCGGTAATGGCGGCAGCGCCGAGATTGGAGAACGGGAAAACATTGGCCTCCAATGGCAATGTCAGCACCTGCTGCGTCGCCCCCGTGTCCGCGGGGTTGAAAAATGCATACCAGGCGTCGCCGAAATTACTGCGCACACTTAGCAGAAACTGCTGCGGCCCTACCGGCCTGAGGGCCTGGCGCACCGCCTGCGGATCGCCCCCCGCCGAGCGAGCCGAATAACGCAGGTGCAGTACAACATCGGTGACGGTGGAGAGGTCGAAGCTGTTGTCGCGCGGGTCGAGCTCCAGGGTCCAGGTGCTGATCACGCCCTGCCCTTCGCACGGCAGCCAGCGTTCGTCGCGCAAGTTCACATCGAATAGCCCGGCGTCGTTCTGGCCGTGGCTGGTGCAGATAGTGGCGGTGGCTGCGGGCAGGCTGGCAGCGAACGCCGGTGCCGTCGCAGCATCGCGCGCAAGTACGGGTGTGTACGGCGATACCGGCGGTTGCACGCGCACCTTGGCCCGGGTCAGGGTCAGGTTGGCGTTCACGCCGGTGTAGGGGCCGGTGACGCATGGCACCGTGAGCGCTACCGAGCGCAGTCGGCGGAAGTATTGGCCAGGGTGGTCGCGATCAAACAGCGATTCATCTAGCGTGATATCGCAGGTGCCTGCCTGTAATAGCTGGATCAGCGCCATGGGTTGAGTCAGCGCCAGTGAAACGTGCTTGACCAGTTCGAGCTCGCGCGTATTCGCTTCCAGGTATTGGGCCTGCATGCGACGCAGGTCGAACAGCAGGCTTTCTCCCGCCGTAAGCCCCTTGTGCTGGGCATCCCAGTAACCGTACTGGACGAAGCTACCCTGGCTGCCGAGTTCATATTCATACGCCGCCTGGGCCTGCTGGGCCAGCGTGAAGGCCAGTTGGTAGGCCTGGGTGTGCACGGTGGTCAGTTGCGTGAGCATCCAGTCGTACAGCTGTTCATTGGTGTATTTGCCGGTCAGAAAATCACTGACGGCGCGGGCGTTGGTAATTTGCCGGGCTTGCAAAGCCACTTCGCTATTGGCCATGGCCAGCCTGTCGTTGGCTGCGGCGATCTGGCTGTCGAGCTGGGCCAGTTCGGCGGCGGCGAGGTCTTTGTGCAGGTTCCATTCGTCCATGCGTCGCTGGTAGCTGCCCAGGGTCGCAGCCATTGCGGCGCCTTCGCTCAACACGCCGGCAGTACCCCGCTGGGCTGCGGCCGCAGAAGTCACCGAGGCCGCCACTTGTGCACCGCTCACGTCCACCAGCGAGGTCGGGCTGCCTGCCCAGCCTGTCGCGCCGAAGGTAAGGTGTGGGGTGAGGTGGGCGACGCTCGCGGTAAGGTCCAGCGTAACTGCCAGGCCGTTAAGCACCGTCGCTTGAAGCTGCAGGGCGGTCGCGGCAGATTCCCAGGCATTCATGAATTCGATGCTGGCATAAAAGCTATGGCGAATTTCCACGGCAGCCTTCTGGCCCTCCAGAGCGGCAACCTGGTTAGCGGCCTCCTCCACGGCGCGGGTCTTGATGTCGAGCAGGCGCGTGAGGATATCGATGTCCTGATTGGCGCGCAGCACAGCGAGCGCCTCGGCGTCCCCTTTTTCCAATACTGCGAGCACCACAGCACCGTAGCCGCGTACATCGTTGGTCAACTCCAGGGCGCGCTCCAGGTATACGGAGAACCGGTACACCGGCGTAAAGGCCGCCGCTGCGCCGATCGCGCCGGCGCCATAAGCCCCCTGCCCCATCACGTTCAAAGGATTGATTGGCGGAGCGTACAGCGGCAACGGCTGGGCAACGCCCTGTAGGTTCAGGCAATGGCGGATCTTGTACAGCCGGTCGGCGACCCTGTCCCAATAAGCAAGCAGCCGGTCGTTCGGTGGGATACAGAAAAACAGCGTGGACAGGGTTGGCAGGTCCGGCGCCTCGCTCACGGTATCCTCAACCTCCAGCGCAGGCGATGGCGCAGCGATTACATTTTCGATGGCCACTAGCACATCGGAGAATTCATCCACCCCGGCCTGGATCTGGGCGTAGGTCGTGGCGTCGGGTCGGGTGGCGAGGTCGCTGTCGCGCAGCCGTACGTGCTCAGGAAGCGGGCCAAGAATGAGCTGAGCGAACACATAGAGCTGCTCAGCCTGGGCGACCTTCTCCATGGTGTATTGAACGTAGAGAGCGTCTCCCCAGGCGATGAGGTTATCCACGAACGTCATCACGGTGGCCTTGGCGTAGGCGCCAATGCGCAGCCGCGCGATACGGTGGGGGTCGAACGGGTGCGCCAGCCAGTCCTGAAGCGCGGCGGCGGTGTCCGGGGCCGAGCCGCCTTGGTGGGGGGTGGTCGACAGCGTGGTCAGGATGTTCTGGATCTGCTGTGCAAGCCAATCGTTGGCATTCATTTCATAGAAGGGCCGCGTGCGCCAAAAGTGGCTCGGCACCGGCGCGGTATCGGGATCGGTGGGGTCGAAAATATAGTGCAACCAGTGCATTGCGCCCTCGTACCGCTGGTTGCGCATGAGCTGCGTGGCCACAAGCATCGGCGCGTGGTAGAAGAGCTCCCAGTTATATTGGGCATAAGCGCCGCTGACGCTGAAATCCACCTCTTCGAGCGGGTACGGCGCCATCACCGGCGCTTTCGGTGCGTACACCGTGGCGAAGTCGAAGCTCGCCTGGCCACGTACGGCTTGCGGGTCGATTTGCAGCCTGCGCTCCATCAGGCGGTCGATACCGCCAAGTTCAAGTTCGCGAAGGAAGGTGCGTGCGAAGGGATGATAAAACGGTGTAAAGGCGTAGTTGGTATTCCACTGCGGGATATAGGCCAGCTCGTCCAGTTCCTGAGGCGAACTCGACACCGTGTAATAGTGCGGGCTGACAAAGAAGGTGCGCGCCGGGTCTGCAATAAAGAACGGGCCTGCGGAATCGAACAACCGGTCATCCATCGTAACCACCAACCGCTGGCTTTCGATGGTGCCGAGCAGGGTCACCGATACAGGAGCCCCTTGGCTTCCGGGCAGGGCCAGCACTGCCAGCGGGTTGACCGGCCCCGGTTCGGGGCCATAGCACACCAGTTCCTGACCACGGAACCGGTAATTGGGGGCCGTCGTCAAGGTGTTCGGGAACTGGTTTTTCGGTGTGACCAGTGCGTAACTGGGCTCTTGCGACAGGTCGATGGAGGCGGCGGCAGGCAAGGAATTCTCTGAATACACCGCCAGCGGTGAATCTGGCGTGCGCAATTCGCCGCTGGACATCAGCACACTCGAATACGTGCCGCTGCTCACCCAGTGCACATCGAGGTACACCTCGAGCTGAAGCGTGGACCGCGGGTCCGCATAGGCGCGGAATGTATAGGCGAGCGCTGGCTCCTCGTTCGCGACATAACATTTTTCGGCATAGACGCGTTTAGCCTGCCACTGGCCTGCGCTCAATTCGCTCATGGCGAATTCAATGGCCCAGAATTTCGCCGCCGACGGCGCGCTCGAGGGGGTCGGTGTTCCATTACTGGACGTCGGGATGCTCTGAGTGCCCGCTTTCTCAGAGATCTGCTTAAAGATCGGCCATACCAGATGCAGGCGCTGGTCCCACACGAACGGCACAATCTGATCGGCTGCGATGTCCAGGCTCAGTGCCTGCCAGGCGCCCCAGCCGCCGGTGCCCAGCGCCCCTTCGGCGCGGCTGCGGTAGTACCACCTGGGCGGTGCACCCCGGGTGCGGGCAAACATATGCAAAAGGTGCGATCCGTCGGCGCGGGTTTCGCGATAGTGGGCGCAAACGACAAGGTTCCTCACCTCTACCAGTTTGCGCAGGTAGTGCTCGAACGCCGCAGTGGTCGCATCCGCATCGCAGTCGCTTTGCCTGAGTTCGTTTTCGAGGTCGATAAAGAATGGAGACTTGTCGGTGCGCAACTCCGGTAGCAGGTAGTTTTCGGGATAGAGAAATACTTGGCGGTTGGCCTGCCAGTACCGGAACTGGCTCCTCCAGGACCATTGATTCCATCCAGGGTCGGCAGTCGCTTCCACCGTAACGCCCACGGCCAGGCCAAGAAAGCACTGCTGCACGAACTGCTGGAGCGCCAGGGTGGCCTCCAGCAACCGTGTGGTCATGCCACAGGCACACATGCCCGGATCTATAAGGAAGCGGTTGAAAATGTCATCGCCGTTGAGCAGTGGCGGTGATAGCTCGGCCGCTGCGCCTGGCCCCAGAAGGTAGGCCACCAAGGCATCACGGCGTCGTTCGCGCAAGCTGTCCTCAACCGGCTGTACGGCGCTGAACCAGGTCGAAGGCGCGTATTGGGCCTGAAAAATGCCCATGGCCGCGGATGCACTGGCGACAGCCGAGGGTGAGGTGGCAATCTGTACCAACGCGGCGGCGCTGATGCGATAGCGCGCCGTTGTGTCGAGCGCTACACCGATGGCCGTGAGCATGCCAATGTCAGCCAGCGTGCCGGGCTGGGTACCTGCATCCAGGGTGGGCGCCTTCACCGCCAGCGCGTTCGCAAGCACGGTGAGGTCAGGGATACTGGCATTCAGGGCAACCGCCAGGGCCCCGTCATCGTTAGCGATAGCCGCAGAAAGATCCGCGGGCAACGCAAGTGTCCAATCGCCCAATACATCGAACACCCTGGGCCCGCGGGCGTTTTGCCGGCGATCGAGTTGCAGCGCCTGGAGCAGGCGTTCGAACGGGAGATAAACGCTATTGGCTGGAACAGTGAGCGGCAGCGCCGCCGGATTCAGCCAGTTGAACGCGATGGCGTTGCGTATCAGGAACGAAAATTGAGGTGTGGTCGGCTTTAGCGCATTGAACATTGAAGCCGCCTTGGCGATGCGAGTGAAGGCATCTACCAGTGGCTGGAATTGCCCGGGGTTCACGCCGCCGGTTTGCGTCAGCAACTGCGCGAGCATTGCAGCCGGCAGCGGCAGCACCCCAGTACTCACAAGCGCGGGCGTTATTACGTCGGCGGTAACCCGGATGGCCGCCGCCAGTGTGCTCACGAACAGGGTTTGTACCGTAGCGGGGTCGGTCTGGGCTGCAGGCGCGAGCTTCACGATTGCATCCCGGATCGACTGCAATAGCGCCCCGGCCTGGGTCGCTGTGAACGTCATTGCGCTCTGGCTGGCCGAGCCATTGCGCAGCAGATAGTCCAGGTCGTGCAGGCCAAGGCTAGTTGATTGCAGCAACGCCAGCCGGTGCAAAAACGCCGCGGTGTCGGCGGGTGTGCCACCAAACGCCGGCGCTGTGCCGGCCGGCAGCGCATCGCAGAGCGTCATCCACACCACCAGGTCACGAACACTCAGTGACAGGGCAGAAGCCAGCCGGGCGTGCCGGAATAGCACATTCAGGCCATCGAGGGACAGCTCCATGGGAACGCCCTGGGTAGCCGCGATTGCCGACACATCGTCGACGCTCAACCCCAGCGCTGCCTTGATGGCGTTAGGCTCGACCGGGCCACCGGGCAATGCAGTAGCCTCGACAAACACCGCAGCCCAGGATGCCAACAACGTTGGGCTGCGAAACGCGCTGGTGTAGGTCGAGGGTACAGTGGCCTCCACTTCGCCGAGGTGGCTGATCACGTCATGGGTGGGCATCGGCCCCCAGAAACTCAACAGGTCCTGCAGTGGCAGTTGCAGCGGGTCGCGCAAGGCCAGCGCATCGGAGAGGAACACCAGGAACGCATCGTCAAGCGTGCCATTTGCGCTGCTGAGTGCCCAATCCAGTTCCCACATTGTCAGCTCGCTGGACGCGCATAGGCGCAGGAAGCGATTGGCCCGGTCGAGCACCGAAGCGTCGAGCCCCTCGAAGGTCATCAACGCGGTATCGCAGCTTGCGATGTTCGGGGTGTCTTGATTGGAACCGAGTTTGAGGGTCACATTGCCGCCTGTGACCCAAGCCACTTCCAGTAACTGGCACAAACCCGCGAAATCAAGGTTCGCGCGGTTCAGCAGCACAGGCACTTTCGACAGGGCGGTGATCCAGTCCGCCGGCGCCGGGCTTAGCAGCTGCCGCGTTTTGGGGTCGTATACGTTGGCCGGGGTGGCCTCGGCGTTGAAGCCCCAACGCGCCCAGGCGGGGTGGGCGTCGGTTCCGTTGATCACCGCCTGCTGGTTCGGGTCAAGGCCAAGCCGAACGGACGCGCCCGCCGCCGCACTGGTGTTCCCGCACAGGCGCATAACCGTCTCCAGCGGCGTACCCAGTGCCTTCAAAAACGCTGTTGTCCGGGCAAAGGGCAGGTCGAAGGGCAGCGTTAGCGGGAATACTGCAGCCGCTGTTTTATCGTAGGCCGCTTGCGACACTTGCTGGGGCAAGGCACGCCGCTCCGCCACGGTACCCATGGTCTGGACAAGGGTCACCGGCACCGTGGGCGGTGCTATCGCCGATTCCAGCAGTTCATTGACCACGTCAATGTAAGGCAGCGTGACGTCCGTATTGCTGCATCCCAGGGCAATGAACTGCAGGTCGGGCCGGCGCGAGAATAGTGCGGTGAGGGCCCCGCGTTGTTTGAGCCACTGCAGCAGGTCCACGAAATAGGCAGCGGGGCTGAGCACCGAGCGGCATTGGGTGCATTCACAATAATCGAGCGAACCGAACAGCGCCTGCAAATCCGGCAAGTTGGCCAGCGAGCCCGGCTCCGGCACCGGCGAAGCCATCAAGGCAACCGTGGTGCCATTGAGCGCGAGGTTGTAGCGCCCGAACGCGGACAATGCGCTGGCGTATCGGGCCCGCGCGCGCACCCACGCTGCACGGGCGCGGGAGGCGCTGCCGAGCAGTGGCGCCATCTGTGAAATAAAAGGTGCGCGGCCCTTCAGGTAAACGGCCTGCGCCGACAGGTACCCCGCACCCTTGAGGGCCTCCACCGCCGCATAGTGGGGAGACAGCAGCGACAACCGTTGCAGGGCCTTGAGTGACTTGAGCGCCTGGGGGGAAATCTCGAGTTTATTCTTGGCCACATAGGGGTCGATGTGGGTACGGCGCAGGTTGAATGCAGGGTTCGCGCTCAGCACCACCACCAGCTCTTCCCTGGCCGGAAATGAGGAGGCCTGGGCCTTGATCAGGCCACCAAGGAAGGTCGTGGTCAGGTAGCGCGACGCGAACCGCTCGGCCAGTGCCTTGGCGAAGCGGGCGATGCGCTGCGCCGGGGTGTCGTCGGGAAAGACCGGCGCAATGGTCAAGGCCTGCGGATCGATTTGCTCGATTCTCGCAACCCACTCCGCCTCCTCGAGCAGGGCCAGTGCCTGCACGCTGTCGAGGGTGCCTTGTGCAAGACGCTGCATGGTGTCCCTCACGAGCGGTAAGTTACCGCCGAGTAATTCACTGGCGTTGAGCGCGGCGTTGAGGGTTGCCAGCTGCGCCTTGGTCAGCGACTTATCGGCACGCAAGACTTTCCAGGTCGTCCCTAGCCGCTTCCCTGACGCGGCATAGGCGTGGATAAACGCCGTGCTCACCGCAGCGGCCACGCCGGCCGCGCTCAATACGTCCTCAAGCGGCGTTTTGCCGCGGATGTAAGGCGTAGCGCCCGCGCGCTGGGCCCGCAGTACATCGAGTTGCGCCAATTCAAAGGCTTGTTTCGCTTCATAGGTCGCAGGTAATACATTGGCGGCGACTGCGGCACTCAGCGACTGCGCAAGGGACGTGCTCGACTCCCCCAGCACCCCGGCCAGCACCTGCGCCATAAAGGCGTCGTCGATGCCGGCATCAGGCAGGCTTGCCAGGGCGGTACCTAGAGGGGCCGGAATGCCCTGACTGAAGAGGCCATACAGCGTGAGGTCGCTGAGCCCGTTGGGCGCTGAGAGGCGATGCGCAAGGTATAGCCGGGCGACGTCGGCGAATTCAGCGCCGCTGGCCTTCGCGACAAACGTCAGCTCGTGGGCGTCCTTATTCTGTTTGAGGTCCGTGAGCGGGGTGTTGAACAAGTGCCGTTCGACTCTGCCGTTCAGCAGCGCGTAAGCCGATGGCTTTGGTATACCGCCGGACCTTGCGGTGGTCAGGTTGATTTCGACACTCGCCTCGGCGTTGAAGATTACCGCCGACTCCGCGGCGACCGCTCCATCGGCGCCCAACAGTTGCACGACCAGGTTCAGGGCATTCGTTCGCGGGTACACCAGGATGAACGCGCCGGATTTATCCGTGGCCGCCGATACAAGCGGTAAGCGGTCACGCAGCCGCTGGGAAAACAGCGACAGCTGTGCACCGGCGATGGGCGCGCCTTCTGCATCCACGACTGCGCCGTGAACACTGCCCTGACTGGCGCCGTTGTGCGCTGCGCCCTGTTTGAGTTCAATGTCCATAACGGCATCAGCCTCGATGATGTGCTCACTGCACCGTGGGATCGCCCCACTGCGCGCCGGTCGGATACGGGTTGTTCTCGTCGGTCTCGATCTCGAGCACAGGATTGGACCTGGCCATATGCTCACCCATCAGGCCGTCGAACCCGTACGACAATGCGCCGATGATCCCGCCTAGAACCGCGCCTGGCAGGGCCCCGATGCCATCTGCGGGGGCACCCATTTCCGCGCCGATAAGCGCCATGGTGCCCACGGTGGCAAGGAACCCCGCCCTTCTCACGGTAGTGTGGTCGCCGCCTAAACGCCTCACCGTGCTTTCCACCACCTTTGGTACGACTATGGCCGCTATCTGAAGACCGGTGCTGCGCACATTCCCCGGGGAACCGCCCAGGCTGCCGTGCTGTTCCACGGTAACGGGTGGCTTGGGGGCTGTCGTTTTGACCGGCTCGAGGCCATTCGCTCCACGTCGGAACACACTGGGCTCATTTGCACGGACAGGCGGTGCCGGAGGCTTACGAAAGTCCGGAGGGGTATCAGGCACGCGGGTAGGCGCCGCGCCGGCCTCGTCGAGTTGCGCAGCAGACTTGAACACTTCGGTCTTCGCCGCGTCCGGGGGCAACCCGCCCTCTCGGAGTTTGTAAAAGGACTTGACGTCTTCGAACCAGCTGCTCGGTGTGGCTGCGCGTTTGCTGCCGACGGTAGTTGCACCGCTTGAGGTGATTTTCACGACCGATTCAGTGGTTTTGCCCCCGGAGGTCGTCTTCACCTTCTGGCCGTTCTGGCCCGCGGGGTGGTAGTCGTCCATGTGGGCACCCCATTGGGCCCGGTTGATCGCTGCCTCGACCTTCTGCGCTGCCGGATCGTTGTATGCGTTGGGGTCTCGGGTGCTGATTGCGTTAGCTTCTTTATACTGCGGTGCGGTGTTACGCCGATCCCCTACCTTTTTTGTACGCGGCGCCACCTGATGCACATGGTCGCCCTTCACTTTTTCATAGGCGCCTGTTTCAGGCTTCTTGGGTTCCGTTCCCTGGGGGTCGATCAGGTTCACCGGGTTGCAATTGCTGAAACCGTAGAGGTTAACTGCGGCAAGAGGATCGCAGCCGGTCCATCGTCCTAACCAGGTAGCGCAATACCTGGCACCGTGATAACTCAACCCGCTTTCTTCGTCGCGCTCCATGCCCGTGTAGCGATAGCGCTTCAGGCTGGCTTCAACGGCGCTGCGGCCCGCCTGATACGAGGTGTTTCCGTATGGGCAATATTCTTCGTATGAAATCACTTGAGCGGCGCCATCGAGTTCCACACACGTCGAACCCAGATGGTTGCTTAACTGGTAGCGAATGAGCTGTGTCGGCGAGCCGTCATCGCCGTGCGTGCGCGTTTCTACCAAGGCAACGCGTTGCCCGCCTTCCCTAACGTGCAGCGTTTCCCGCTCCAGCGTAACGGCCCCGCTGTTGTCGTAACTTCGATATATCTCAAACCCACCCAGATAAAACCGCTCGTTGCGCTTGATGCCCTCTGGCGTTTCGGTGACTTTGCGGGCGCGTTGCCCCGTGCCGTCGTAGATGTAGTACGTCCGCTCGCCCTGTTGCAGCACGCCATCGCTGTCACTATTGCTGAGCGCTTGCCGTTGGGACATCCGCAGCTGATCCTTGAAATTCCACTGCATCGCCTGCAACTGCGGCATTGAGGTCATGCTGCCGTGCTTGTCATGACGGTAGGTCTCGCTCAGGGTCTGGGTGCCGCTCAGGGTGGTTTGGGTCAGCCGATTGCTGACCTTGCCCGCCTCAAGGAGGCTGGCTTCACCGTAGGCATACGCACGCGTCCACCCTGGGTGGCTGGGCTGGCTACTGCGGTGAATCAACTTCAGGAAGTTACCGACGGCGTCGTACTGGTACTGCTCGGTATAGTTCCCCATCGCGTTGCCGTCGCCGGGGCTCAAGTGGCCAATGCGAGGCGCGTCGTGGTAGGAACTGGCCGTTGGCGGTAGCGTCGCGCCATTGCCGCCCTGGCCCAGGTGTTCACGGCCGGTGGCCTGCGTCAGGCGATAGAGGGCGTCATAGGTGTAGCCGTTGCTCGGCTCCACGCGCTGGTTGCGGAAATAGACAGCCTGCTGGGCGTTATCGCGGATGCTGGTGAGGTTACCCACCGGATCATAGGTATACCCGATACTTTGCACTTGGCAGCCGGGCCAACCCGCGGGCGGCGGCTGGGGGCAATCCCCCGTAAAGGCAGCAGGGTCGCGCCGGGTGAGCAGCCGTGCCAGGCGCAATGTGAGGGGATCATAGGCGTAGGAAGTTCGCGCGCCATTGCCATGGTCGATTAGCGTGCGCTGGCCCTTGGCGTCGTAGTCGATGTTCGTGATAAAGGGCGTCTCGCTTGCGCCGCCGCGCAGCTTCACGGCAATGCCCTCAAGTAAACCCGTGGCGTTGTAACTCAAGCGCGTGATGCTTGCGTCCGGTGCCGTAACGACAATTGGCCGGTTAAGGGCATCGTATTGCGTACTGACGGCAAAGGCCTCGCCCATGGGTGGCGGTGCAGTCCAATCCGGCAATAGCCTATGGTCCACGACGAACTGCCGGCGCGCACGCAGCAGGTTGCCCTTGAAGTCATAGGCTTCCCGAAGCCCGGACACCGGGTTCACGTCCATGTGGGTGACCACGCCCGCCGTATCGCTGATTGCATAAACCCGCGTGCGAAGGTTCAGCGCCACGTCGCCCGGCAGCCCTTCGCCATAAACCCAACGGTGGTAACGGACCTCGGATAAGGTAGCAGGATCGGAATTTACGTTGTCAGTACCCTGCACGAACACATCCGTCGGCCGACGCAGTACGTCGTATGCAGTCCGGTGGTTGTGCCCCCGGGCGTCCCAGGCGCGGATAGCATTGCCCATCACGTCGCTCAGGGTCCAACGCTCGCCAGCCTCCATGCTCGCCTGATGCACAATACCGCCGAGCATCTCGTAGTCATACGCCACGACCCTGCGATCAAGGGCGTCCGTCACCGACCGTTGCAACCCTTGGACATCAAGCTCAGTACGGGTCAAATATTTCCCGGCGGCGGCGTTGTCGGCAACCGCGAGGAAGGCTCGCCCTAGCGTATCGAAGTAGCGGATGCCCGGCGTATTGGCGTGGGCGGCTGCCTTGATCGCAGCGCCCTGCTCCTCCACATCCGCGGCTGCGCCAATGCGTTGGGCATACCAGGTAGGTGAAAACTCGCTGCGGGCGAGCAAGCCCAAAAAGCCACTCACGTCAGGGTCCGAGGACGGGTCGGCCACGAGCACCGTATCAGTTGCGTCCCACGTGTACTGATGCCAAGGGTCGAAGACGACTTTTTCGTAGGTGTGGTCCGGGTGCAGCGTGGCCACGGCACGCCCCATCGGATCATAGAAAATGATAGGGCTGACACCTGCCTGCACACCGAACTCGAACTGGTGACCTTTTACGGCCAGCGCGCTGAAGAACGGCTCGTACTGGCGAACCGGCCGGCCCTTGTTGTTGAAAAGGGTCCAGCCACTGCCCACCCAACGGGGGTCAATGACCGGGCCGCTCGCAGCGACGGGGCCCGGTTCGGCGTGAACTTTGTGCTGCACCGTCCGGCCGAGGCCATCACCGTAGGCAAACCCAAGCTGGATCCTGCTCACTTGCCCTTGTCCAAGGTCGCTGGCATGGGTCTCCCTCGAAAGCGTCGCGGCAAACACCGGCAGCCATCTCGAAGGGTCGTCAGGAAAGGCCCTGCGCGAGCGCAAGAACCGCAACGGGTCGTAGACAATGCGGGTGGTGGCCGAACCCAGTAATGTCGTAGCCAGCATATGAGGGTCATCAGCGGCCTGGAAAGTGTCGAGCTCGGCCACGGTAAGGTCGGCGGTAAAGCCGGTAAGCGAGTCCCCTCGCTGTTCAGTGGTTTTGCCCATCACGGCAACACCTGCAACCCTTCCCAGCACATCGAACGCCACGGCGCTGCGATTGCCATTGGCGTCGGTCACGAGCAGTGGGGATAACACGCGATAGTCATAGGTTGCCGTGACTGAGTTGCCGACGGCATCGGTACTTTGCACAGGCAACAGATCCTGCCCGTCATAGTTGACCGACGTTGCATGGCCAAAGGGATCGACCGTGCAGCGTGGCATATAGAAATGCGCCTGTGCCTCGGCTTGCTCGGCGGCAGGCGTGGCCGCGGTCGGCAGGTGAAAGACGCGGCCGGAGGGTTGCCACCAATGGCCATCGCCGTCCAGGTCGGTATAGCCACCGCCATCCCCGGTGACGCTTGCAAGCACATCGGCGGCCACGGGCAAAAGTGCTGCCCCGCCCCGCCGGTAAACCCGGGAAACCAGACCGGGGGTGAATACGAGTTGGAAATGGATCGCCGGCAAAGCCAGCGATTCGAGGGTGCCCAGGGCAAGGCGCGCGTTCGTCTCGGAAGCGGCGGCACCCATATCGTCGGGCCGATAATAAGCGCGCGTGCGGGCGATCATCCGTCGGTACGTTTGTCCTGTATCAACGGGCACGGTATCCGGCCCTTCGAAAGGGATATCGTGCGCGCCGTCGCCTGCGGCCTGAATGGCGTCGGCCAGTTGCGCGAACCCTAGAAGCGGCGCAACGCCGGCCGGGGCACCTGACCGCGGCAATTGCAGCAGTTCATAGCGGCTCGATTGCGCGAGGGCCGGCGCGCGGTACGCGTCCCGTGTAAGCACGGCGTTGGTGTACGTAGCGTCCTCGCAGGTACCGAGCGTTGCCGCTTGCGTGTGTTGGTCTTGAGGTGCGAGCGAAGGGTCCAGATACCGCCGCCCATAGGCAACCGCTGCTGACCGCAATACGTTCCCGTACGAATCGACCGCCAGCGTCAGGGCGTGGGTTACCCTGGGGTCGCAGGCAGCCCTCGCGCCGGGTGGCGGTGCAGCCGGGTCCACCAGTTGGTTGTCGAGCACGGTGTACAGCGCACGTTCATAATGGAAGTCGATGGCCTCCCGCGCGTGCGCCACGAACACCCCGTAGCGATTTACGCCCTGCGGTTGCAGGGCTTCTACTGTGTAATTTCGTTCCGAGGTGCTGTACGGGCGGTCAGCCGCGGCGGTGCCATCGAGCGCGTAGATTTCCTGGCGCAGGATGGAACCGGTCAGTGCCCGGCAGGCTTCGCGCATTTCCTGGGGGGAAAAGTTCCACGGCACGCGACTGCCGTCGGCCAGCAGCACGGTGCCAGGTAACAACGTGTCGTCGAGCAACAGGGCTTGTTTGTCCGCCTCGCTCAAGCCCGCAATGGCGCCGCTGCGGTCGCCTTCGTCGTAGTACTCCGAGGCGAACTGCCTGGAAACGATCGACTCACCGAAGTAAGCACCGGTGTGCAACCAGGTTCTGGTGCACACCGGCGGAGATGAATACGCAGGGTCTTGATTGCTCGGCGGTGGGAAAGCGCTGTCTGGCACGACCGCGCTGATCTCCTCGGTGTCCCACTGGTCCACACGGCCAAAGCCGCGAAATTCCCGCTCCACGCCGTCGTAGTAGCCATGATGGTAGGCGTAGCGCGTACCAAATCGGCTTCGGCTGATGTAGTCATAGACATGCACCTGTTCGATTACATGCACGGGGAACGGCAGGCGGGTCAGCCAAGGTATGCCGGAAAGCTTGTCGGCGACATAGAAGCGGGTGGAGGGTGCGTACTTGATGACTGTCTCCGTCCCCATGTTATTGCGCGCGCGAACCAGTAGATGAGGCTTGTGGCCACCCAGCAGGTCGATGTAGCGCATGGGCCGGGACGCCGTTGCAGGCGCTGGCGATGACCACAGCAGGCACGCGGTCCCATTGCCGAGAAGGTCCATGACGGTCGCCGACGAGGCGGTATCGATGGCCGGGAAATGTCCAAGGCTGCGCCGGCTTCCCCAGGCATTGCCGGACTGGTTGAAGTACAGGTGGATCGCATTGTTGGCGAAATAGAGAATGTCTGCCGTGCCGGACCCGTCAATGTCGGCCAGGCGTAGCCGTGTGCCATCGAACAGATCAGCGCGGTCGAAGCGCGGCGACCCGGCCATCGTGACCTTGGCCCCGAAGCGGCCATAGCCCACATTGGGCCAGTAGCAGACGTCCCCGTTGCGGATGCGAACCAGGTCAGTCAGGCCATCCCCGCACATGTCGGCGAGAAAGATGGATTCGGTGCTGTCGCGCAACACTAACTGAGGCCCTGCTTCCTGATTCAGCGACCGGGGCACTCGCTGCCCAGCCGCGAAGCCATTGGTCGATAAGGAACCATACCAGCAGAACGCGTTGTCCTCGGTGACAAGCAGGTCGGGGAACCCGTCACCTGTCAGGTCGATAAACCGCAGGTTCGGGTTGCTCCAGTGCAGCACCGGGAGCGATAGGAAGCACTTGAAGCGGGCCCAGCCCTGTGTATCGGTGCGTTCGAAATAACCGGGGGTGGGGCCGTCGAACGCCACGACAGCCAGTTCGCCTTCGCCCGAGAGGTCCATCAGGTGCACGTGGTCGCCGTTCAAGGAGGCAGGCGAAGGTTGGCGAGCCACGCGCTGCATCGGCCCGAAGTGCGGCCGGACCACTTCGGTACCGGCGATGATGGAGTGGTTGCCTGGGCTCAGATTGGCCTTGTAATACCAACTGCCACCCTGTTCAGCGAGGATGCCTGAAACACCTTCACCGTTCAGGTCCACCCAGCGATAGGTGGCGTCGCTGAGGCCCGTTGGCAGGTTGCGCACGCTTTCTGCGTCGAGGTCGCGCACGGTCTCGTCGATCTCGGCTTGGGTATAGTCGAACTCGAGCGGTGGCAGCGAACTTGCCCGGTAGCCGGCGGCGCCATCACGCACGTAGCCGGTCTGGGTCGCCGAAAGCAAATACGCGTAAAAGGGCAGTGTGGTATCCGCTAATGGGCCGGCGGCATGTTCCAGAACGGTTGCACACACCAGGCAATCGAGCCCGACGTTCGCTTCCCCGGCAAAATGATGAAACATCAGCACGCGCCGGCACAGTCGATAGGAACGGACTTCGAAACCCGCGCGATAACCGGAGAACGGATCAGCCCTGCAATTCCAGGCTTGGGAGGCGTCCTGGGGTACTGGGGCCAGCGAATCGTGTTCGCCGTAATCCAACACCACTTCGAAACACCAGTCGCTGGGTAGCGGGGTTGGTTCGAGGGCGGTCAAATCCGGCCGATAAGGCACCCGGTTGCCGTAGCGGATGCGTTTGAGGTAACGCTGCGCGGATCGGGTCAGGTCCGTGCGATTGAGCTCCGGAGCCAGGGAAAGGTCGACGCCTGCCGAGTTTTCTGGCTTGTACTCGTAGATGATGGCGTTGCCCTTGTCGTCATGGCTTTCGCAGATCAGCCAGCTGAAGATGCGGCCAGTGTCGAGCGGGTCTGCAATTCGGCTTTGTGCCGTTCTGCCATACCAGGTAGTGATGTTGTTTCTGGAAATCGAGCGCCAGAAGGTATCCGCCGGGCTTGCGGTGTTCACCCAGTGTTCGATACGCGCGAACAAGCCCTCTACGCGCGGGCGGTAGCGGTGGATGGCGTACGAAGCGCCATAAACGGTACGCGGCGGCAGGATATCGCGCAGCCAGGCATCTCCGACACGTAGCAGAACGGGCACCAGGTCTTCAGCACCCGAAAGCATGAAGGCGTCGGTGGCGTCTTCATCCCGGTACTGCGGCAACCCCTTCTGCGTTTTACGGGAAACTGCGGGAAGCGACAGGCTCCAGCCGAAGCCGAAGGGCCCATTGCCCGCGGCAGAGTCGTAGGTGATTGCCAATTGCGGACCAAAGCCGGAGCGTCCTGCAGACGTAAGGATGGGGACCGACATCGAACCCGTTCCGGTAACGGGGTTGGCGACAAATTTTTCACCCATCCCGTGGATGGCGCCGCCGCCTTTGGGCAAAACGATATCGGGGGCCAGGCCGCGATCGTGGGGTCGGTCCGTGTCGCCGTAATTGTGTACAGTACGCTTCATCGGTCCCCTCCCGCATGAGCGGATAGGCTTGAGAAGTGTATCACCGATCCTGAAAACCGCTTCGGTCCCAGGGAGTATCGGACGATCGATGGAGCGCGACAGCCGCCTGTGCCACTGGTCGAGCGGCACCTGCACACGCCGAACCAACTGGCCGCGCGAGCCCTCCACCGATAACCCTTTTCTTGAGGTTCGCGCCGTGAAAGCCATTCGTATCGACCACTTCGGACATGAAGACGTCATGCACCTGGAGGATGTGCCTATGCCTTCGCCAAACGCTGACGAACTGTTGATCAAGGTCACTGCAGCGGGTGTAAACCCGGTGGACTACAAGATCCGCGAGGGCCAGTACCCGGCAGTGGGCGAAGACGCCTTGCCGCTGACCCTGGGCCGCGAGGTGGCGGGCACAGTCACCAAGGTCGGCAGCGCGGTGGCGGGTTTCAAGCCAGGCGACAACGTATTCGCCATGATCGGTGCCGATGGCGGCTATGCCGAGTATGCGCGGGTGAAGGCCACCAATGCAGACCGCATTCCGAAAGGGATCGACGAGGTGACCGCCGCGGCTATCCCCCTCGCCGCACTCACCGCCTGGCAGGCCCTGTATGACCATGGCGACCTCCAGGCCAACCAATGCGTGTTGATCCATGGCGGCTCGGGGGGTGTGGGCCACTTCGCCATCCAGTTTGCCAAAGCCACCGGCGCCGAAGTGTTTGCCACGGGCTCAAAGGCCAGCCTGGCGTTCATGAGGCAACTGGGCGCCGATCACGTGATCGACCACAAGGCCGGGCCGTTCGAAGACGAATGCCCGCCGCTGGACCTGGTAATCGACCTGATTGGCGGTGAAACCCAGAAGCGCTCCTGGGCGGTGCTGCGCGAGGGCGGCCGGCTGGTGTCCACCTTGCAGGCGCCAGACCTCACCCTGCCGCAGGCGCAGGGCAAACACGGCCGCCGCTTTACCGTGCGGCCCGACGGCAAACAGTTGCACGAGGTGGCGGCATTGATCGTGGCCGGGCAGGTAAAACCTTACGTGCACCGGACGTTCAACCTGGAAAATGCCGTGGATGCGTTGCATTACCTGGCCACCGAGCATGTGGAAGGCAAGATCGTGCTGCGGGTGGTTTAGCTGATGCCTTGAATGTGTTCCAACCGGGATCACTGCCCGCCCTTCGTGCACACAAAGGTAGCCGCCGGTAACCAAACGGCGGTTGCCCCTTCCCTGCGTATTTCTTCTTAAACCCCGACGTTTCAGTGACCTGCGCGCAGCTGCGGCATGTTGGCACGCGCCGTGCTTTATTGCATACATGGATAATTGGATACATAAATACAAAGGCGCTTCCATGTCGGAGTCATCTCACTTATTGGCCCGCCCTCCTGTCACCGCCGAGGAGGAGGCCTACCGCTACCTGCTCGATGCCATTTGCCAAGGGCGTTTGCGCACCGGCGACAGGCTGATCGCCGAGGACATCGCTGGCGAGATCGGCATGAGCCGCATGCCCGTGCGCGAGGCTTTCCGCCGCCTGGCCGCCGAAGGCCTGGTGACGTTGAGGCCTAACCGCGGTGCCATCGTGAGCGGCCTTAACCTCGACGAAATGCGCGAAGTGTTCGAAATGCGCAGCGCGCTGGAGGGCCTGGCGGTGCGCCTGGCCACCGCGACCTTGACCGACCGGCAATTGACCACGCTGGAGCGCATGCTTGACGACATGGACGAGGTGCGCGACGACAGCGCCGAGTGGGTCAGCCGCCACCGCGCCTTTCATGAGTACCTGTGCAGCCTGGCGATGCGCCCTCGCCTGCTGCGCCAGATCGGCGCGCTGTATTCGGTGATCGAGCCGCACATGCGACTGTGGCTGCAGCACGTGGACAAACCCCTCAGCGCTCGCCAGGAACACGCCGAAATCCTCACGGCGCTGCGCAGCCGCAATGCGGTGCTGGCGGAACGCGTGGTATGCGAGCACATCGAGGGCACCGTCCCGGCCCTGCTGAATTTTCTTGAGGCAGCGGGCACCTGAGACCCGTGACGCCTTGCTTGTGAACTGCCCCGGCAACCCTACCCCATGGAGCTGAACATGTTCGAACGCAGGCTACCCCTGGCCGTGATGGCCCTTACCTTGGCGGCTACCCTCGCCACTCCGCTCAGCCAGGCTGCCCCGGTGGTGCCGGATCGCTTGCAGCACAGCGACAAGCTGGTGTTCTGCGGCGGGATGGATTCGCCGCCGATGGGCTTCTATGACCCTAATCAGAAGCTTGTCGGCGTGACCGTCGACCTGGGCGAAGCGATCGCGAAGCGGCTGGGCAACAAGCGGATCGAGTGGCGGGTCACGCCCTTCTCCGGGCTGATCCCGGCGTTGCTCGCAGGCCAGTGCGACATGCTGGTCGACCAGTTGTTCGACAAGCCTGAGCGGCGCGAAGTGATCGACATGGTCAATTACATGTACTCGAGCCAGGCCGTGGTGGTCGCCAAGGGCAACCCCCAGGGCATCCATACCCTCGATGACCTCTCTGGCAAAAAGGTCGCGGTACTCAACGGTTCCACCATCCGCACCTTGCTCGACACCCATAATCAGGTGCTGACCAAGGCCGGCAAGCCGCCCATGAACATCGTGGTGTACAACACCGACACCGACGCCTTCCAGGCCCTGCGGATCAACCAGGCCGCGGCGTACGGCACTACCGTGGAAACGGCGGGCTACTACCAGAGCATGGCGCCCGAGCTTTTCGAGGTGGGTGTGCCCGCCTTTGCACGCATTCTTACCGGGCTGGGCATTCGCAAGGATGACCCGCAGATGAGCGCGGCAGTGACCGAGATTCTCAAGGACATGCGCGCCGACGGCAGCTACCAGGCCATCCTGGCCAAGTGGCACATCGAAGGCGACACACTCGATTGAGGTAAGCGCTGATGAACTTCAATTGGGACATTTTCTGGCATTACCTGCTGCAGCCGAGCGACATCTACCTGTACGGCCTGTGGCTTACCCTCACCATCAGCGTGCTCGCCATGCTGCTGGGCTGCACGTTGGGCTTGCTGGCGGCGCTGATGCGCCTGTCGCGCAACCCGTTGCTGCAATACCCGGTGCGCTTCTACGTGTGGCTGATGCGGGGCACGCCCTTGCTGGTACAGATCGTATTCCTCTACACCGCGCTGGCGGCGGGCGGGATCTTCCGCTTCGAGGACCTGAACCTGGGCCTGTTTACCCTGCCGGGCAACATCCAGGCCGCCATCATTGCCCTGGGGCTGAACGAAGGGGCATATATGGCAGAGATCATCCGCGCCGGTATTGGCGCAGTGGATCGCGGCCAGTACGAAGCCGGCCGCTCGCTGGGCATGACCTTCCCGAAGCTGATGCGACGGATCGTGCTGCCGCAGGCGTTGCGAGTGATCGTTCCGCCGATCGGCAACGAGTTCAACGTGATGCTCAAGAACACCACCCTGGTGAGCGTGATCGGCGTGCCGGAGCTACTGCTCAGCACGCAGATGGTGACCTCGGCCACCTTCAGGGTGTTCGAGCTGTACCTGGTGGTGGCGATCTACTTCCTGGCGCTGACCACCGTGTGGGGGTTTTTCCAGCGCTGGCTGGAGCGCCGCTTCGGCAAGGCAGACGCCCATGCCTCGGCGCCGCGCCGGCTGTTCGGCCGCCACACCATGAAACTTTTGAGGGGGCGCTGAGATGCACAGTGACATCGTGATCCAGGCCCGGGACGTCCATAAGGCGTTCGGGGAACTGGAGATTCTCAAAGGGGTGAGCCTGGACGTGCGCCGCGGAGAAGTAGTGGTGCTGATCGGGGCGTCCGGTTCTGGCAAGACCACCTTCATTCGCTGCATCAACCTGCTTGAAGACATCCAGGCCGGCAGCATACGAGTGAACGGCGCGCTGATGGGCTACCGCGAGCGGCCCGACGGCCGCCTCGTTCGTGACTCGGAGCGCAACATCGCCCGGCGCCGGCGGGACATCGGCATGGTGTTCCAACGCTTCAACCTGTTCCCGCACATGACCGCGCTGGAAAACATCATCGAGGCGCCCATCCAGGTACTGGGTGTGGCGCGTGACACGGCGGTGGCCGAGGCTCGCACCCTGCTGGCGCGGGTGCGCCTCACCGAGAAAGCCGACCACTACCCCGCGCAGCTTTCCGGTGGCCAGCAGCAACGGGTTGCCATTGCACGGGCGTTGGCAATGAAACCGCAGGCCATGTTGTTCGATGAGCCCACCAGCGCGCTGGACCCGGAAACCGTCGGCGAAGTGCTCGAGGTAATGAAGGCCCTTGCCGAGGACGGCATGACCATGGTGGTGGTGACTCACGAAATGAGCTTCGCCAAAGAGGTGGCAGACCGGGTGGTGGTGCTGCACCAGGGGGAACTCATCGAGGAAGGGCCGCCGGCGCAGGTCTTCGGCAACCCTCATCATCCGCGTACGCGGGAATTTCTCAGCCGGGTGCTGTAAGCGCCTTGAGGTGATCGTCCTATGCTGTCGTTTTCCGCACATCAATACCCTTACGCCTCACAACGCCAGAGCGTGTTCGCCCGCCGCGGCATGGTGGCCGCTTCCCAACCTTTGGCCGCCGAAGCCGGCATCGCTATTCTGCGTCAGGGCGGCAATGCCATCGATGCGGCCATTGCCACGGCGGCGTGCCTCACGGTGGTCGAACCTACCGGATGCGGCATCGGTGGCGATGCCTTTGCCTTGGTTTGGCATAAAGGCCAGTTGCACGGCCTGGACGGCAGCGGGCACGCACCAGCCGGGCTGTCCATCGAGGCAGTAAAGGCCGCCGGGCACGAACGCATGCCGGCTCATGGCTGGCTACCCGTCACCGTGCCCGGCTGCCCCTCAGCCTGGGCCGAGTTATCGCGCCGCTTCGGCAAGTTGCCGTTCGCGGCGCTGATGGAACCGGCGATCGAACTGGCCGAGGGCGGTTTTCCCGTTTCCCCTACGGTGGCCAGGCAATGGGAAATCGCTCGGGTGGGTTTCGAGGCCAGCCGCCAACCTGCGCTGGAAGGCTGGTTCGATACCTGGCTCATTGAAGGCCGCGCGCCCCGGGCTGGGGAGCTGTTCCGCAACCCCGGGCAGGCACTCACCCTTAGGGCCCTCGCCGACAGCGAATGCGAAAGCTTTTACCGTGGCGAGCTGGCGCAGCGGCTGGCGGCCTATGCCGACACCACGGGCGGCTACCTCAAGGCCTCGGACCTTGCGGGCTACCGCGCCAGCTGGGTACAGCCGATCAAGACCACCTACCGGGGTTACGACGTGTGGGAGATCCCGCCCAGCGGGCAAGGGCTGATCGCGCTGATGACCCTGAACATTCTGCAAGGCTGCAG
Source organism: Pseudomonas sp. 3MAES_34.3B (assembly GCF_058145875.1). Classification (NCBI taxonomy): domain Bacteria; kingdom Pseudomonadati; phylum Pseudomonadota; class Gammaproteobacteria; order Pseudomonadales; family Pseudomonadaceae; genus Pseudomonas; species Pseudomonas sp. 3MAES_34.3B. Next base: position 2,993,182 of record NZ_CM176960.1, read on the forward strand.
GTTTGATCACCGCGACAGCCCCGCAACGTGGCACACCCAGCTGGAGGCCATGAAAATGGCCTATGCCGACGGCCTGCACTACATCACCGACCCGGCGCATATGCGCGTAGCCGCCGCCGACCTGCTCGGCGAAGGTTACGCGCAGCGCCGCCGTGCCCTCATCGGCGAACAGGCCGCCGAGCCCTTGCACGGAGACCCTCACGCCAGCGGCACGGTATACCTGGCCACCGCCGACGCCGAGGGCAACATGGTGTCCTTTATCCAGAGCTGCTATCACGGCTTTGGGTCCGGGGTGGTGCTGCCCGGCGCCGGGATCTCGTTGCAAAACCGTGGCGAAGAATTCAGCCTCGACCCCGCTCACGCCAACCATCTGGCCCCGGGCAAAAAGACCTTCCACACGATCATCCCGGGGTTCATCAGCCAGGGAAGTGTGCCACTGGGGCCATTCGGGGTGATGGGCGGGTACATGCAGCCTCAGGGCCACGTGCAGATGGTCATGAACCTGGTGGATTTCGGCCTCAATCCCCAGGCAGCGCTGGATGCCCCCCGCTGGCAATGGCTGGGGGGGCGCAAGGTGGGCATCGAGCACGGGGCCCCTGCCGAGCTGACCCGGGCGCTGGCGCGGCGCGGCCATGAGGTGGAAGTGGCCCATGACTCGCTGGACTTCGGCCGCGGGCAGATCATTCTGCGCGACCCGCACACGGGCGTGCTGTGCGGGGGCACCGAGCCCCGCACGGACGGGCATGTCGCGGTGTGGTAACGGCGTCAATCAGCGCCGAGGTTTTCGTCTTCGGTGCTTTGTGTATTTCCGCTGCGGCTCGGCTGCTTCTCAGCGTCCGGCTTGCCGCCGGTAATACCGCTACGGGCGTCTTCCGGGCGCCCTGGCAAGCCGCGTGCGTCTTCCTTGGAATCGCGGGTGGGCCATTTATCGGTGATGGGGGTGTCTTTCATCGGAGGTCTCCTCGACGTTTTCGAACCGTAAGCGTTCGAGAACGCCGAGGCGCCGAGAGTTCGCCCGGGATGGCCGGTTATTCGTAAAACGGCTCGACGGTCACCCGTTCGCCCGCGAAGAAGCTGTCGGCCACCAGCCGCAGCGGCTGGGTGTCCATGTCGCGCGCGCCGGCGTCGATCAACTGATGGAAATGTCGGTAAAGGGCCGGGTACTCGCCCTCCTCCGACAGCGCCTGGGCCACACCATCGATGCTGAGGCTGGCGCCGCCGTGGTCCAGGCGCAACACGGCGTTATCCGCTTCCAGCTCAATGCGCCAGAGCTCGTTATGGTCATGGTCGAAATCCAGATCCACGCTCACTGGCAGCCCTTGGGCATTGGTGAGCGAGAGCGTGGCGGCAATGGGCGACTGGCAGTTCTGGGGCACCCGCAGTTCAGCCTTGCTCACGAACAACGGTGAAGGCAGCAGCTCTGTGACGATAGACAGCGCGTTGATTCCCGGATCGAACACCCCCAGGCCACCGGCTTGCCAGATCCATGTTTGGCCGGGGTGCCACTTGCGCACGCTCTCCTTCCATTCCACCCGCACGGCGTTGAGGTTGCGCCCCGCCAGCCAGGCACGGGCCGCTTCCACACCCGGGGCGAACCGCGAGTGCCAGGCGAACAACCCGCCTACCCCCACGCTCGCCGCTTGCTCGACCAGCGCCATGGCTTCGCCGAGGCTGGCGCAAGGCGGCTTTTCAACCAATACGTGTTTGCCTGCGGCCAAGGCCTCGCGCACCAAGCCATACCGGCCTTGGGGCGGGGTGCAAAAGGCGATGGCGTCCAGTTCGGGCAATTCGCGGAGCATGTCGCCCAGCGAGCTGAAATTGGCCACGCCCGGGCACGGTTGCCCTTGGGTGGCGACCGCTACCAGGGAAAACGCCGGGTTGGCCTGGATCGCCGGCACGTGCTGATCCTGCGCAATCTTCCCGTACCCCACCAAGCCAAGACGAATCGGCTGCATCGAACACTCCTGTTTTGTTGTTGTAGAAGGCCTTCACCTGTTGGAATCCTCTAATCCTGTAGGAAGCGGCGGGGCCGGCCATCCGGCGCCAGCTCGCGAAAAAAATGACTATTCGCGAGCTGGCGCCGGATGGCCGGCCCCGCCGCTTCCTACAAAGGTACGCAGTTAGCGCTCAGAAAGGCTTTGTTCCTGACAGATCAAGCGAAGCGTCGATGGTAGTCGGTCTTTGCAACAATTGCCGCCACTTCCAACTTCAATACCGTGGCTTCACCGCTTTCCAATCGCTCTTGTAGCGCTGCATCTGGCGTACGTCGTCGCGCTGGCGGATGCCGCAGCTGAGGAATTGATCGTGCAGCTTGGCCAGTTGCTCATGGTCCAGCTCAACGCCAAGGCCGGGCGCGCGGGTGATGGCCATGCAGCCGTCTTCGATGGCCAGCTTGCCGCCCTTGATCACCTCCTCGTCGGGCTCCTGCCAAGGGTAGTGGGTATCGCACGCGTAGCCCAGGTTCGGCGTGGCGGCGGCCACGTGGGTCATTGCCATGAGGCTGATGCCCAGGTGGGAGTTGGAGTGCATGGACACGCCCAGGCCAAAGGTGTCACACATTTTGGCCAGTATCTGGGTATCGCGCAGGCCGCCCCAGTAATGATGGTCGGCCAGTACGATCTGCACGCTGTTCAGGGCCACGCTGCGGCGGAACTCGTCGAAATCGGTCACTACCATGTTGGTCGCCAGCGGCAAGCCGGTGCGGCGGTGCAGTTCGGCCATGCCGTCCAGGCCGGGGGTTGGGTCTTCGTAATATTGCAGGTCGTCACCCAGCAGCTCGGCCATGCGGATGGCCGTGTCCAGCGACCAGTTGCCGTTGGGGTCGATGCGCAGCGGATGGTCGGGGAAGGCGCGTTTCAGCGCCTTGATGCAGGCCACTTCGTGTTCAGGCTCCAATGCGCCCGCCTTCAGCTTGATGCTCTTGAACCCATGGGCTTCGATCATCCGAGCGGCTTGCGCCACGATCTGTGTTTCGCTCAGCGCTTCGCCCCAGTTGTCTGCCGGATAGGGCGAATCCACATGCTGGCCGTACTTGAAGAACAGGTAGGCACTAAACGGCACGCGGTCGCGCAGCGCCCCGCCCAGCAGGTCCACCAACGGCACATTCAACGAGCGCGCCTGCAGGTCGAGGAAGGCCACCTCGAATGCCGAATAGGCGTTGCTCACAGCCTTGCTGGCGTGGGAGCCGGGCGCCAGTTCGGCCCCTGCCACGCTCGCTGGCTTGTGCGCCGCCACCGCGGCCTGCACTACCTGGCGCAGAGCGTTGAGGTTGAACGGGTCCAGCCCGATGAGTTGCGCTTGTACGGCCTGCTGGATCGCCAGCGCGGGGGCATCGCCGTAGCTTTCGCCCAGTCCGATATAGCCGTTGTCGCTTTCCACTTCGATGATCGAGCGCAACGCATAGGGCTCATGAATGCCGCTGGCATTGAGCAGCGGTGGGTCGCGGAAAGCAATCGGAGTAACGGTTACGCGGATGATCTTCAAGGTCGAGGCTCCCGGTTCAAAAGGTTGATAGCCGCGTCAGGCGGTCACGGGCGAAGGCTTGCCGCCGCCCAATTGTTGTTTGCCGGCACCCGGTTTGCCTCGGGCGAACATCACCACCACGGCCGCCAGCACCGAGGTAATGGCCAGCCCATACATGCCGCCCTGGATCGAGCCGGTGGTCTGTTCCAGGAACCCGAACGCCGTAGGGGCCACGAAGCCGCCGAGGTTGCCGATGGAGTTGATCAGCGCGATGACCGCCGCGGCGATACGGGCATCCAGATAGCCCTGCGGCAACGGCCAGAACAGCGCCGAGGCGGCCTTGAAACCAATGGCCGCGAAGCAGATGGCAACGAAGGCGAACACCGGCCCGCCCGTGGTGGACATGAACATCCCCAGCGCCGCGATCAGTAGCGTAAGCGCGCACCAGGCTTGCTGATGGCGCCACTTGGCGGCGAGCGCAGCAAAGCCATACATGGCGACGATGGAAATGAGCCAGGGAATGGAATTGAGCAAGCCGACTTCGAAGTCCCCCAGGCTGCCCATTTTCTTGATCATGCTGGGCAGCCAGAAGGTGGCGCCGTAGATGGTCAGGGCTACAGAGAAGTAGATGAAGCAAAACAGCACGATCTGCCGGTCTGCCAGTAGGCGAACGATCGACGGCCGCCCTCCCCGCTCGGCTTCACGCGCGGCCTGTTCGGCGGCGATGGCGCTGGTGAGGGCTTGCTGCTCCTCAAGGGTGAGCCACTTGGCTTCCCGGGGGTGAGATTGCAAATGCAGCCACACGAACCCGCACAGCACCACCGAGGCAAAACCTTCGATGAGGAACATCCATTGCCAGCTGTGCAGCATCGGCAAGCCGAGGCTCAACAGGCCACCGGACACTGGCCCGGAAATGACCGAAGCGATGGCCGAGCCGCTCAGGAACACGGCCATGGCCTTGCCACGCTCGGCCGCCGGTAGCCATTGGGTGAAGTAATAGATGATGCCAGGGAAGAAGCCCGCTTCGGCGGCACCGAGGATAAAACGCAGCACGTAGAAGCTGGTTTCGCCTTTCACGAAGGCCATGGCCATGGCCGCCACACCCCAGGTGAGCATGATGCGCGCCAGCCAGGCGCGGGCGCCGTAACGCTGCAGCAGCATGTTGGACGGCACTTCGAACAAGGCGTACCCGATGAAAAACAACCCGGCGCCCAGGCCGTAGGCGGCTGCGCCGATACCCAGGTCGGCTTCCATGTGGCTGCGCACGAAGCCGATGTTGACGCGGTCGATGTAGTTGACGATGAACATCACCACGAACAGTGGCAACACGTGGCGCTTGACCTTGCTCGCCGCCCGGGCGAGCACGTCCGCCTGCACGGCGCTTTGGGGCTGGTTCACTGGGCATCTCCCGCTATTGTTTTTTTGGGTCGGCCGCATCCTGCTGGATACACCCCGATGATGGACGCCCGTATTGTTGCGGTCTAATCTAGTTTGGCTCTCGATTGATACCCGGAATGAATCAGTGTTTGAACTCGCTCAGCTTCGCTGCTTCACCGCTGTAGCCACGGAACTCAACTTTCGCCGCGCGGCGGAGCGCTTGAACATGACCCAGCCCCCGCTCAGCCGGCAGATCCAGCTGCTCGAGCATCAACTGGGCGTGGCGCTGCTGACCCGCAATACCCGAACGGTGGCACTGACGGCGGCCGGCCGGGCATTTTTTCTGGAAGCACAGAACCTGCTGGAGCGCGCCGAAATGGCGGCCGTTTCCGCACGGCGCTTTGCCGCCGGGGATATCGGGTCGGTGAGTGTGGGGTTCGTGGGCAGCGCGGTGTACGAATTTCTGCCCAAGGTGATCGCCGAGGCACGGGTACAACAGCCTCATGTGAACATCGCCCTCACGGAGATGAACACCGCACAACAGCAGGAAGCCTTGCGGGCCCGCCGCCTGGACCTGGGCATTGCACGCGCGCCGCTGCCCGAGCCAGGGTTTTGCAGCGAACGGCTGGTGCGCGAGCCGTTCGTGCTGGCGGTGAACGCGGCGCACCCCCTTGCCAAACAAGCTCGGGTAGAGATCACTAACCTGCAAGGGCAGCCGTTTCTGATGTACTCCCACGCCGCCTATGCCCCGTTCAATGAACTGCTCACCGGCATGTTTCGTTCGGCTGGGGTGACGCCGGATTACGTACAATGGCTGGGCTCGTCATTGACCATACTGGCCTTGGTGAACGCCGGCCTTGGGTTGGCCTTCGTGCCCCGCTGCGCCACCAATGTGGTGTTCAAGGACGTGGTGTTCCACGAGATGGAACTGGGTGAGGGGGTGCAGAGCGAGCTGCACCTGATCTGGCGGGAGGACAACGACAACCCCGCGTGCGGCATGTTGATACAGGCCATACGCGGGGCGGTTTGAAGCACCCCGGCGCCCTTATTCGCGGACCTTGTGGGAAGTGGCGGGGAGCCAAGGCTTACAACGAGAAGCGCTTCACCAGGCCGTTGAGGTCGGTCGCCAGCCGTGCCAGTTCGTGGGTGGCAACGCTGGTTTGCTGGGCGCCAGTGGCGGTTTGTACCGACAAGTCGCGGATGCTCACCAGACTGCGGTCCACTTCACGGGCCACCTGGGCCTGCTCTTCCGAGGCGCTGGCGATCAGCAGGTTGCGGTCGTTGATACTCGCCACGGCTTCGGTAATTGCGCCAAGGGCCTGGCCGGCGGCATTGGCCTTGTCCATGGTGGTGCGGGCGCGCTCGGCGCTGTGCTGCAAGGCGTCTACAGTCAGCCCGGTGCCTTGCTGGATGCTACCGATCATGTTCTCGATTTCACGGGTGGATTCGCCCGTACGGTGAGCCAGTGCACGCACTTCATCGGCCACCACGGCAAAGCCGCGCCCGGCGTCGCCGGCACGCGCCGCTTCGATCGCGGCGTTGAGGGCCAGCAGGTTGGTTTGTTCGGCGACCGCGCGGATCACGTCCAGCACCGTGCTGATGCTACGGGTTTGGGTAGCCAGTGCCGCGGCGCGCTCGGAGGCGCTCATCACGTCGTCAGTGAGCGACTGGATGGAGGCAATGGCGTCGGTCAACTGCACCCGCCCTTGCTCGGCCGATCGGCTGGAAGCCTGAGACGCTTCAGAGGTGGACACCGCGTTGGTGGCGACCTCTTCCACGGCGGCGGTCATCTGGTTCACCGCCGTGGCGGCCTGTTCGATCTCGTCGTTCTGGCGCTGCATGCCACGGGTGCTCTCTTCCATCACCGCGCTCATTTCCTCGGCAGCGGCGGACAGCTGCTGAGCCGATTCGCCAATCTGGCCAATGGTCTGGCGCAGGTTGGCTTGCATGGTGCCAAGAGCGGCAAACAGTTGCGTGGCTTCATCATCGCCTTCGCGCTGGATGGTGCCGCTGAGGTTGCCCTGAGCAATGCCATCCGCAAAGCCGACCGCCTGGCGGATCGGCGTAATGATGCTGCGCGTGAGCGTAAGGGCCAGTACCAGCGTGGCAGCCAGCGCGGCGATGATGGCGCCGATGATCACGCTGCGTGCGCTGCTGTAGGTGTCATCCGAATAGGCGGCTGCGTGGGTGGCGCCCGCCTGGTTGAAATCGCGAAGGGCCGACAGTTTTTCGTTCAGCACCGGGCCCAGGCCGGAGAGCGCCTGGTTGATCGGGCCCATCACACTCTCGGGTGCGCTGGCTGCGATGGAGCGCTGGCGCTCATCGAGCTTGCTGGCGTACTGGCTGAAAGTGTCCCGCGCCGCGTTGAACACCTGACGTTCCTCAGGGCTTGCAATCAACGCTTCGTATTGCTGCAACAACCGCTTGATGTCCTGGATGGACGCAGCCACCAGCTCATCGCTCTTGCGGTAGGTCTCCGGGTCCTTGAAAGCCAGCTGGCGCAGGGATTCCACGCGGATGCGGGCGAAGCTCAGCGCGATGTTATCGGCGGTCGCCTGGCTCTGCATCCAATGGTTCTCGACGGTCGCGCCCGAGGCACGGATCGCGGCCATCTTCATCAGGCTGAAGGCGCCAACGGCGGCCAGCAACAACGCCACCAAGGCGAAAAACAGCAAGGTACGGTGGGCAATCTTTATTTTTCTGAGCATGGCAAGGGTCCGAGGTAGGCGGCGGGCACGCGGGCAGGTTTCCAGTGCTTCGTATATCGGCCTCCCACCGTCGAACTTTAGCCACAGGCCCAAGCCATGCCTTAATTGGGCAACAGCTCCACGCCCCACTCGCTGCGCACCAGCCGCAGGTATGCCGCCCTGGCCGCCGGGGTGAGATTGTGCGCGTAGAGCTCGGCCACTTGCGTGCGTATACCGGGGATGGTCTGGTTGATGCCCGCGATCACCGCGCGGCCCAGGTCACTGTTGGAGCATGCGAAATAGCCATACATAAAGGCCGGCGCGCCCTTGAGTGGGTAGGCACGAAGCGCCAGCGGCGTGGCCTTGGGCTGCTTTTGCAGGTAGTTGATCTCGCTGGGGTAGGCCAGTATGCCGTCCAGCCCGTGCTCGTGAGCGGCCATCATGCTCACCAGGCCGCCGAGCTGGTCCTTGGAGTAACGCCGGAACACCGACGGGCTGTCCTTGTAGGTGTCTATGACAGGGTCCACCGAAGCGCCATATCGCCTGCCGCCCAGTATGCCAAGGCGGAAAGTACCCGCCGCCAGCAGGCCGGCAAGGTCCACGGCGCTGTCCGTTGCGGGGGGCTGTGAATGGTCGGCCGGGACGAACAGCTGAATGGGCAGCATCATCAGGTAAGGCTCGCTGAATACCATGAACCGTTCACGCGCAGCCGTTTTCAGAAAGCCGGCGAAGCACACGTCGCCGCGGGTTTTCATTTCCTGCTCGATCCGCTGGTAATTGGGCGGGACCGCCTGAAGCTGATGCTCGTAATTGCCAAGCCTGCTCACGGCGATGCCCTGAGCGTAATCGCCTACGCCGTGCTCAGGACCGGTGACCATGAACAGCGGGGGGAAATCCACGGTCATCCAACGCACGGTGGGCTTGACGCCGCTCACTCCCGTAGCCAAGGCGGTGCCCTGCACCAGGGCAAAGGCCAGCGGCAGCAGACGACGCTTACAACGCATTCGGTTCGGTCCCAGGCAGTGATGTAGCTTTGAAGCCTAGGCGCGGTTGCCGGCAAACACCACTTTTGGTAACAGGGATAAAGCTTCATGTAACGGGGCCGATACGCTTGCACGCCGCCCTGCGCCTTGACGATCGCGCCAGGCATCTGGGCAGGCGGCCACCCCGGACGGAATACTATAAATGCCCGAAGTCCCCACTCATTACGCCAACCTGCGGGTGGCGCGCAACGCCCCGCCGGAAGTCATCCGTGCCGCGTACAAGGCGCTGATGCAGAAGCATCACCCAGACCGAAACCCGGGAGATACCGACGCGGAACGGATTGTGCGACTGATCAACGAGGCGTACTCCGTGCTCAACGACCCCGAGCAGCGGGCGCGGCACGATGCATGGATCGCTTCGCAAAAGGAACAGCGCCTGCGTACGCAGCTGGCACAACTGGGGGCACCCGGCAAAGCCACCGTCAAGCCAGCTTCTCCCACCCCTCGCCGCGTTTGGGTTGGCCTTGCGCTGGTACTGGCGTTCGCCTTGGGTGTGGGATTGGCCAGCCAGTTCACCAGCCAGGCCAAGCCGCCCGCTACCGTTTCATGGCGGCGCTGAACTGCCTGACACTTTCGGGAATTATCGCTTCAGGCGTGAGTCTATGAACATTACCCGGTGTTCCCAGCGACTTGGGAGCCTAACTTAACGCTGATTCGCAGCGGTAACGAGGAGCCTCCATATGCCGACGCCTCATCTTGACGACCTCCATGCACCGACCTGGCGCCATATGCTCGAAGGCGTCAACAAGGCCGCAGACTACGTAGAGATCCGTGAGAGCGCGGCCAAGGCGACGGGTTACCTGCGGTGCCTCACGGACTTCGGCCTGGTGAACCTGGGCCAGCGCAAGGCCATGGCCGAGCGGATCGATACCGTTTCCACCCAACGGCTGGAGGCCCTGCGCCGGGCGGCGTCGGGTTCGGCCGACCCTTGGTGATAGTGGCCCTTCGCCCAACTTTCGTTAGAGAATGCACACAAGTCATAAGTTCTGTAACGGATCCAACACGTTCAACTAGCGGATCCACAATTAGTTGAACTTCGGGTTACTTTTTTAATAAAGAACCGCTTGGCTACGCCGATACGTCCCATAGCAAAAGGGGACATAAGCCATGCCACATTACAATCACACCACCGCTTCATCTCGCACACCCGCTGCATTTTTCCGCGCCGACCGCGCGCTGCTCGCTGCTGCCTGCGCCGCCATCTGTGGATGGGCGGTATCGCTGGCCTGGTTGTGGATGGCGTGATCCCTGTAAAACCTACGTCAGAACGTTTGTCCCAGTGAGAACTGGAACACCTGGGTTTCGGCGCCGTCGGGCTTTTTGATCGGCAGCGCCAAGCTGAAGCTCAGCGGGCCCAGCCCTGAATACCAGGTCACGCCCACGCCCAGGGACGCGGCCATTTCGCTGAAGTCCACCCCACCGCAACTGCCCGTCGTCGCCAGGTAGCACTTGCTGCTGAACACGCTGCCGCCGTCCATGAACAGGCTGGTACGCACCGACTTCTGGTCCTTGATGAATGGCAGTGGGAACAGGTACTCCACCCCGCCGGTAATCATGATGTTACCGCCCAGCGCATCGGTGTCGCGGTCGCTGTAGTACGCCTGCCCCATGCTGCTGTAGGCACCGGTTGCCGGGGTGCTGCGCGCGCCCAGGGTACTGTCCTTGAAACCGCGCACCGAGTTCAGGCCACCGGCCAGGTAGTTCTCGTAGAACGGCAGCCCGTCGGTGCCGCCGTAGCCGCCGCCATATCCGAGCTTGGTGTGGAACCGAATAGCCTGGCTATCCCCCACTGGCGCGAACACCTGGCCCGAGTAGTCGAGCTTGTAGAACTGCAGGTCGCTGCCCGGGAGGGTGGCCATCAGGCTTACGTTCTGGGAATAGCCCTTGGTGGGCAGCGTGCCTCGGTTCAATGCCGACTGGGACCAGCCCACGGTGGCCTTGAAGTTGGTGAACTCGGTCCCCTCGCGCTGCACAAAGTCGTACAGCTCGTCGGCGCTATAGGTGCCCAGTTCGATGGAGTCGTGCTGTACGGACAGGCCATAGGTCAGGCGCGAGGTTTCGCTGATCGGGTAGCCCAGGGTGATACCGGTGCCCAGGCTGTTGATCGAGTAGTACGAAACGTCGTCATCGTCGTAGAGCTTGCTGTAGTCGGTGCTCTTGTAGAACACGTTGTAGCCCAGGCTCACCCCGTCTGGCGTGAAGTAGGGGTTGGTGAAGCCAAAGTTATAACTGCTCTGGTACTCCGACCGGGTAAGCCCGATGCTCACCTGGTTACCGCTACCCAGGAAGTTGCTCTGGCTGATCGAACCACCCAGGATCAGCCCCGCGCTCTGGGCGAAGCCCACGCTGGCGGTGATCGAGCCGGACGGTTGTTCTTCCACGGTGTAGTTCACGTCCACCTGGTCGTCGGTGCCAGGCACCGCCGGGGTTTCGACGTTCACTTCCTTGAAGTAGCCCAGGCGCTCCAGGCGGGTCTTGGACTGGTCGATCAGGTAGGTCGAAGCCCAGCCGCCTTCCATCTGGCGCATTTCACGGCGCAGCACTTCGTCTTCGGTCTTGGTGTTGCCGCGGAAGTTCACGCGGTTCACATAGGCGCGCTTGCCCGGGTCCACCATGAAGGTGATGTCCACGGTGTGGTCGTCGTCGTGGGGCTGCGGCACGCCGTTGACGTTGGCGAAGGTGTAGCCCTCGTTGCCCAGGCGGCGGGTGATCAGGTCGGAGGTGGAGGTCATCACCTTGCGCGAGAACACCTGGCCGGGCTTGACCAGCAGCAGGTTCTGGATCTGGTCCTCGGGCACCTTGAGGTCGCCGCTGAGCTTGACGTCGCGAACCTTGTACTTCTCGCCTTCGTTCACGTTCACGGTGATGTAGACGTGCTTCTTGTCCGGGGTGATCGACACCTGGGTGGAGGCGATGTCCATGTTGATGTAGCCGCGGTCCAGGTAGTACGAGCGCAGGCGCTCGAGGTCACCGGACAGTTTTTCGCGGGCATACTTGTCGTCGTTCTTGAAGAACGACAGCCAGTTGGTGGTCTTGAGCTCGAACAGGTCGACCAGGTCTTCCTCGGCGAAGACGGTGTTGCCCACCACGTTGATGTGCTGGATGGCCGCGACCGTGCCTTCGTTGATCTTGATCTTCAGGCCCACGCGGTTGCGCGGCTGGGTCACCACTTCGGTGTCCACGGTGGCCGAGTAGCGGCCCTGGGCCACGTACTGGCGCTGCAGCTCGTTGCGCACGCCTTCGAGCGTGGCGCGCTGGAAGATCTCGCCTTCGGCCAGGCCGGACTGTTTCAGGCCCTTGAGCAGGTCTTCGGTGGAGATGGCCTTGTTGCCTTCGATCTCGATGCTGGCGACCGACGGCCGCTCCACCACGTTGATCACCAGGACGTTGCCGTCTCGGCCCAGCTGAATGTCCTGGAAGAAACCGGTCTTGAACAGCGCGCGCGTGGAATCCACCAGCTTGCGGTCATCGGCCTGCTCGCCCACGTTCAGGGGCAGGGCGCCAAAGACGCTGCCGGCGGATACCCGCTGCAGGCCGTTGACGCGAATATCGGAGATGGTGAAGGACTCGGCGTGGGCGGTACCGGCAAACAGCACGGCCGCCACCAGGGGCAACAGCGAGACGCAGCGCATACGAGTTTATATCCAGTTGGCACACTCCCCTCTCAGCCCGGACATGTCCGGAACAGCCGATAAGGAGCAAAGTTTCGTCACCGCCATGCGGTGTACGCTGTTATCAAGCGGCGAACAGCTTACTGCACTCACCTACAGGTGAACTTGTCGGGTTTGTTGGCCCGCGTACAAAGCGCAATACAATCAACCAGTCAATGTTGATAAATAACCGTCGGCTCACCGACTGCGGTTGAAACAGACGCGCAGGTGAAGTAACTGTCACCTTCACAGGTGTGAATTTCATATTCCGGCTTGCCGCCCTTCGCCTCGCCTGTGCCGTCGTACCTGAGCACCCTGGTCACCTCCTGAAACCTCAGCGTTCCGGTACCGTTGTGCGAGGGGCCGGTGAGCACGCTTACTCGCCGAAACCAGCCCGAGCCTGCCTGGGCCTGGCTGAAACTGTGCAACATGGCTTCGAAGCGCTCCAGCCTGGAGAACGCCCATAGGGTTTGTTCGCCTTTTTGCTCGCCGCCTTCGCAGCCAGTGAACACGAACAGATTGATCGAGGGATCGTCTTCGCAGAAGAAGTCATACGGCAATAACCCGCCGACCATCTTGCTGCCCGGCACGAAGCCTTTTTTATGCACCAGAAACATTCGCTGCCCCATGACAATGCTGTCAAACAGATTAACCGGACAGATGAAACCACAGCAGAAGGCGAAATAACTATCTAGCGTTTATATTGGATCAAACCCGAACTGATACAAACGGGCACCGTGTAGCACGTTCAGATACCTCCTCGTATAAGGTGACGCTTATACGCCAGCAACTTCGATGTTTTTTACATTCTGCTACACAGCCTCGCCTTAAGTTCACCGCAGCGTTGCCGATACATCGGCATCGAGCTTTCTTGGGCTGCGTCTTGCGCCCGGCTCTCACTGCCCCTGCAAGGTATTTATGAAACTGACATTGGGAAAGAAGCTGGCGCTGTCTGCCAGCGCCGCGTTGCTGTTGGTGGGCATCAGCCTCACCGCCACCCATTACGTTGAGAGCAAGAACACCCTCGAAGCGTCCATTGCCGCACAAGTCAGCAACACTGGAAAGGTGTTCGCCGCCAACGTGAGCTATTGGCTCACCAGCAAACAGCTGGCCATGGCATCGGTAACAGCCACGGGCAACCCTGCCGACCTTCCCCTGCAGCTCGAACAGGCGAAGGTCGCCGGTGGCTTCGACAACGTGTTCCTGGCTCGCCCGGACGGCTCGCAGATCAACGCCAACCACGTAAGCCTGCCCGCCGACAACAACGACCCACGTCGCTGGAAGTGGTACCAGCAAGCCATGATCAACCCGGGCGAGGTGTACTTCTCCACGCCTTCGATCGCCGCCGCCACCCAGAGCTTCGTGCTGTCGCTGGGCAAGGTCCTGAGCTACAACGGCGAAACCCTCGGTGTGCTCGGCGCCGATGTGAGCATGAGCGAAATTCTTGGCCAGCTTAAGCAAATCAAGCTGCCGGGCAACGGCTCGGCGTTCTTTGTGGACCGCAATGGCACCATCCTCGGCCATACCGACCAGGGCGTGCTGGACAAGCCGGTGACCAGCCTGTACCCGGCGCTGACCTCGGCGAACCTCGACGCGCTCTCGGGCAGCGACGGTGCCCGCTTCCTGCTCACCGACCGTGGCGAACGGCTGTATGTGGCGCCGATCAACCATCAGCACCAGAAACTGATCATGGTGCTGGACCACGAGGCCCTGCTCGCACCGCTGCGCACCAGCCTCTGGGTAGCGCTCGGCACCTTGGCGGTGATCCTGGTGATCTCGCTGCTGGTAGTGAACGCCTTGTGCGTATGGTTGTTGCGGCCACTGGGTGCCATGTCGCAAGGCCTGCAAGTGATTGCCAGCGGCGACGGCGACCTCACCCAGCGCATCGCCCTGCAATCGCGCGACGAAGTGGGCGAGCTGGGCCAGCACTTCAACCAGTTCGTGGGCAGCCTGCACACCCTGATTGGCCATGTGCGCCAGCAGGCGGTGGACATCGACCAAGAGTCGACCAAGGTACTGGACCGCAGCAGCGATTCGGCGCGAAGCCTGGGCCAGCTGCAGGAAGAGCTTACGCTGGTGGCCACGGCCGTGACTGAAATGGCCAGTGCTACCCAGGAAATCGCCGGCAACGCCGAGCGCACCGCAAGCTCCGCCCAGCAATCTTCGGCCAGCAGCCTGAAAGGGCTGGAACTGGTGCGTAAAACCCAGGGTTCCATCGGTGACCTCTCAGGCGAGATCAATGCCGCCACTGCGGTGGTGAACGAGCTGAGCGAGTATTCACAGTCCATCAGCAGCGTGCTCACCAGCATCCAGGGCATTGCCGAGCAAACCAACCTGCTGGCGCTCAACGCGGCCATCGAAGCGGCGCGCGCCGGCGAACAGGGCCGTGGCTTTGCCGTGGTCGCGGACGAAGTGCGAATGCTGTCCCAGCGCACCCAGGAGTCGACCAAGTCGATCCAGAGCACAGTGGGCAATATCCAGCGCATTACCCAGGATGCAGTGAACCGCATGGCCAGCAGCACCGGCCTTGCCGAGCGCAGCGTGGCCGACGCGCAACTGGCCTGCGCATCGCTGGAGGCGATCACCGCTTCGGCCGACGAGATCTCGGGCATGTCCCAGCAGATCGCTTCGGCTGCGGAGGAGCAGTCTTCGGTGACAGAAGAAATCACCCGCAACGTGGTCACCATCCAGACCCTGGGCGAAGACCTGGTAGACATCGCGCAGAGCGCCGAACATCAAGCGCGCTTGCTTCAAGAGCGCGCTGGGGACCTGAACGGCAAGGTGGCGCGGTTTATTCTGTAAGGCCGTTTGGCGAGGCGCCTTGTGGGACCGGGCATAGCCCGGGAAGGGTTCGGAACGGGCGTGGCATCAAGCTCAACACCCCATCCCGGGACAACCGATACCGGTCGAAATCCGCCGCCAGCACGAGGTTGCCGCCGTATGCGGCGGTGGCCTCCTGGCGCAGGTCCTCGATGGACAGCCCCTGCCGGGGGCTGGCCTGGTAGCGCGGGCTGAAGTGGGTGAGCACCAGGTTAGGCACTTGTACCTGTTCGACAAAGGCGGCAACCGCTGCGGCGCTGCTGTGCCCGTGATGGGTTTTGCCCTTCGCGACCTCGGCGGTATAGGTTGCCTCATGCACCAGCACCTGGGCGCCCACACAGGCCTCGGCCAGGCGTTGCGGCTCACTGTTATCGCCCGCTACCACGATGCACTGAGTGGGTTGGTCGAAATGAACATAGTCAGCGCTGTGTAACACGCGCCCCTGGTACTCGACGCTGCCGCCACGCATCAACGCGCCCCAGGCGGGGCCCCGCTCGATACCGTCGGCCAGCAGCTTATCGCGCTCGAGCCGTGGCTGCTGCGCGTGCGCTGTGAGCCGGTAGGCATACGACGGCACCCGATGGGCCAGTACCGCAGCACTTACCACCACTTCAGCATCGCGCCATTGCACGCCGTCCACCAAGGTTTCGGTGGCGTGGAAGCGCAGCTCGAACGGCAGCCAGGTTTCGGTGAGCTGAAAGGTGGCCCGCAGCCACGTTTCGATACCGTCAGGCGCAATGATATCCAGCGGTCGGGTTCGCCCCTGCAGCCCGGCGCTGGCCAGCAGGCCAGGTAGCCCATAGCAATGGTCCCCATGGACGTGGGTGATGAATATTCCGGCCAACCCCTGCAAAGACAGCGGTGTACGCAACACCCGATGTTGGGTGCCTTCGCCGCAATCCACCAGGTACCAGCCCTTGCCTTGCCCTGCCAGCACTGCCAGCCCGCTGACGTTGCGCGCGCGGGTTGGCGTGCCGGACGAGGTACCCAGAAACAGCAGTTCCATGCGCAAGCTCCCGCGCAAAAACAACAGTATGCCACCGGCTGCCGGAGGCTCGGGGTGTACCGCCGAAAACCACCTATAGTGACACTATGACTACCGTCACCTTTCGCTTCTATGCGCACCTCGAGGGCTTTCTGCCCAGCCAGCGCCGTGGCCGTGCGTTCGCGTGCGCCTGCCCGCCCCTGGCCACGGCGCGCCATATGATCGAAGCGCTGGGTGTTCCGCACACCGAGGTTGCACTGTTGCTGGTCGATGGACAGTCCGTAGGGCTCGATCAACGCCTGCAGGGAGAAGAGCGGGTGACCGTATACCCCAAGTTCGAGCAGTTGGACATCAGCCCCATCACCCCCTTGCGACAATCGCCGGCGGGCCCTCCCCGCTTCGTTGCCGACGCGCATCTGGGTGGCCTTGCCAGGCTGCTGCGCATGGCGGGCTTCGATACGCTGTTCGACAACGCCGGGGCAGATGCCACCCTGGCCGCCACCGCGCGACGCGAGGCGCGCATCTTGTTGACCCGCGACCGGGACCTGCTCAAGCACCGTGCCGTGGCACATGGTTGTTATGTACATACCCTCAAGCCGACCGCCCAACTGCGTGAGCTGTATGACCGCCTGGACCTTCACGCCAGCGCTCAACCTTTCAGCCTTTGCCTGAACTGCAATGCCGCCTTGCGGGAAGTGAACCGGCAGGACGTGCTCGACCGGCTGCCGCCCCGTGTGCGAGAGCGGCAGCAACGCTTCCTCACCTGCCTGCACTGCCAGCGGCTGTACTGGGAGGGTTCGCATTGGCGGCGGATGAACGCGCTGTTGGCTTCGCTTACGGAGCCTGGATGACTCGATGTTTCGTATCCACCACCTTTACCTGCCTTTACAGACCCTTTACCGCCATCGGGTGTAGAGTTTCCCTCTCAGCAACGTTGGCTCACCTGTGACTACCGCCATGAGCAGAATCGATCCCGTCTCCACTGTCGCCGCCGCCTTTCTCCTGTTGTTGATCGCCCTCACCTCCTGGGCTCGCGCTGAACTACCCGGTGCCACGCTGGCCTGGCTCGGAGGCCCGGTGATGGAGGTGACTGCCTCTTGTGTGCGCTCCGAGGGCAACCGCCACCTACCCGCCGCCTGCTGAAGGCTTTTAGAACTGCAACAGGTTCATCGCGTCGAGGATGGCAGAACCGCCCAGGCCGGTGAGCGAGAGCATCACCGCGCGCAGTAGCGGCTCTTCGGAATACGGCGCGAACGCCCCGGTGCGCAGGTCCTTGATGCGTTGGCGCAGAAGGTTGAGCTGTCCCACGGCTTCCTCACGGGTTCTTTTCCCCAGCAGTGTGCTGTCGGCAGTGAGGCCGCGGGCCTCGACAGGTATACCTTCAAGCAGACACTGGTCCAACCGCCCTAATGCCACGTTGCGCGCGTGCTCGGCCGCGCGCCGCAAGGTGAGTGCGGAGCCGAGCAGGATCAACGCATTGAGCACCAGGATCAGCGTACTGCTAAGCGGGGCCGACCAGTTATCGAAAACACTGCTGCGAGAGGCCATCAGTACCAGCATGACCAGCGTGGGCGCATATATCAGCCGGTTGACCGCCGAGGTCCGTTTGGCGATCAGGGTCAGGTCGAGGTAATCATCCAGGCACGAATGCTTCGACTCTATCATCGTACCTGCCCAGCGATTGCGTAACGCCTTGGGCCAAATGAGGTAATTGCTGCTCAGTTGGCGGATGAACCGGCTAAGCAGCAGATTGGCATCCATTACCCAGAACACCAAAATCTGGAAAGTGATCGTAGACGCCCCCCAACTCCAGAGCCACACTCCGGAGGAGTCACCGCGTATGGGAATGTCTTCCACAGGGACGATCACGTACAGCGCGCTGGTTAGAACGAGAAATACCCAAGTCAACAATAGCGCACGGATCATGCGGGCTGGCATGCTTCCGGCCAACCTGTGCTCGATCCATAATCGCAGCAGCGACCGTGTTACCTGTCCCTCCGCTGCCGCGCTTTTAAGGTGCATACGAGGTATACGCTTGCTTGCAAGCCTGGTCATCTGGCTACGGGCCAAGGGGAAAAAGGTTCGGTACAAAAACCGACCAATAGCGGCCCAACCGCTTTGCGGCACTGTGCCCGAGAGGCGGGGAGCGCGGTAACGATGCCAGAGTTGGCTGAACGTGAGGGATAAACGCTCAAGATCCACTTCCAAGTCGTACAGCCGCTCGATTTCCCGGCGGTTCTGACTCAGCTTGCGCCATGCCCAGGCTAACGACGCCAGTGAAATCGCGGCGGCCAATAACCTCAAGACTACCGTGGGCCAGGCACTGATTCCTTCGAAAAGGAACATCGGTTCACCCAAGCCCTCCCCGGTGAGCCAGGCCCGGTTCTGGTACCCCCACAACAGTGCCAGGGCGAATAACAAGGCCGGAATCACGACGTACCAGCCGGCACCTCCATCGCCCAAGTGTTTGCGCCCTCCATTACCCAACGTCGCTTTCACCTGCTGCCGGTTGCGCCCTTGGCACCAACCGCCTACCAAGGCAGTAATTCCGGCAAGCCAAAGAAGCTCTACTTGCCAATAACGCGTAGCGAGCCAAGCGAAAAACATTGCAGCTGAATAGAGCACCAGGGGTGCTCGCTGAGCCCAGCCCGCCCGTTACTCGCGGGGGTTACTGCGGTCGTGTCCGCTGCGCCACCAGGCGAGTACCCCACCCACTGCCACTAGCAACAGGCTCAAAGGGCCTGCCAGAAAAAACGATTGAGCCTGGCCGAGCCAATCCCGAATGCGCGGCGACACTTCCACATAAGCCGCTGGTGAGGGATCCTGGAGGCATTGCAGGGCCATGATGTCCTGCGCCCGCACTCTGCCGCCCTTGTCAGCCAGGCTTCCCACCGAGCAACTGGCCGGACGCTGCCGATCCAATGTGCTTGTCAGAGGGATGAAGCCACTGGCCCCTATTTCATAGATCCCGGGTGAGAGGAGCGAGGATTTTGAGTAATCGAACTTCCCGCGTTTGGCTTCGAACCCCTGGGGCGCCAGTGCGGCCATTACCGCAATGTATACCGCGCTTTGCAGACTTTCTCGAAACGGCGGCACATCCTGCTGCAACGCCCGGGTGAGCGTGAGGCCGTAGGGCGCGGCAAGTACCAGGTTGCGGGTAATCTTCGCCTGGCCCTGCTGAAGCATCCGCGCATCCAGGTCGGTCGAGAAATAAACCTTGGTTGGCATTCGGCTTTTAAGCGCTTGCAGCGCCAGCAGCTTGTCGTAGGTGTCCTGGCCGAAAATGCCAATGGCACCGATCCCTTCTCCACCCGCGTCCCGCTGGGCCTTGTCGAGCCGGGCGATGTGGTCCGCCAGACGGCGCATGTAATCGAGCTGGCCATTGCCGTCAGCGGTTTCCTGAGCCATTGTCGCCGGCGCAGATTTATCCGCCGAGTTCGTCTTGGGCGCGGCGGCTACCTTTTCTGGAAGCCGTCCATCCAAGCCGCGAAAGTAGCCGAAACGGAGCACCCACTGGTCAATTTCCTGCCTCGCCAACGTGCTCAGTACAATTGGAGGATTTGGCGAAGGGTCGTTTTCGGGAAGCAGGCCGGCGCGCCTGGCGAGCTGGTTCTTGAAGCTTTCGATCAATGCTCGGCTATAGAAGCTATCCCATTCGGTAACGATGGCCACACGATTTGATTTTTCCCAGCGCCCGGCCGGGCATTTCAGGTTGGGCGCCATGGCAGATGTTCCCCCACATTGCAGGGCGAGCGCTGGGTCTACGTGACGGAGCTTCAGTTCCTCGAGAAGCAAAGATGCCATGGTGCCGTCGTCGCTCACTGTACGCAGAAGCTTCATCACGGCAGGATGATCGAGCTTGGCCCGGGCGCTGGGCTCGTCCGCGCCTTCCATCAGTCGCGTCCGTTCCGCCGTGGCCAGCGGTGAGTAGATTTCCAGCTGCTGGGGTACGGTCTGCCCGTCGGTGCTGCGTAGTGCCGCCTCCTCGTGATACATCTTGCGCAGCAAGGCCGAACTCGAAGGGCCGATCACCTTCAGGGGCCCATCTGCTTCATTGAGGGTTAGCGCCAAATGACCGTGCCAAGCCAGAAACATCTTAAAGTTAGTTCTGTGCGCAAGTGTTCCAGGCTCGCCAGCGGTTTATCCCCAAGCGCATCTTCTTTTAACCAGAACACCACTGTGCGCGCTGCCGGGTCCGGTATCTCATCAATCGTGAGCGGAGGGTCGAAGGGATCCGGGCCAAAGGCTTCATAGGGGATCTCGGCCGACGTCCCGGCAACATTATGGCGAAGGCACCGAATATGCCCTTCATCCAATGGCACCCGGCGGCTGGTTTTGAATCCGGCCAGGATGGCATAGCGAATACGTCGCCGCATCTCCACCTCGTCCGCGTAGGCGGAGCCGCGCACCAAAGCCACCATGACATTGGGCGGCCTGGCGGTTGCCGGGGGAGCCGCCGCCATCTCACCGGCGATATCGGATGGAAGGACCAGCGTCGGGATGCAGGGCTCGCCGCTAATCGTCCCCGAGGGCTGGCTTTTCGTGTCCTTGATCAGCCCCCGATAACGAATCAGCGCATCAAACGGGTCCTGCCACAACCGCGCATCGATCGGGGGCTGCGTTACTACCGGCGGGCTCGCCGGTCGTGCATCCACAAACGGTTGCCGTTGCAGCACGAACGTTGAAATCGCCAGGCTTACCAATACCGCCCCGCCAGGCAGCCAGAACGAAAGGCCCCCGCTACTTTCCTTGTTGCTCTCCATTGGCTACTCCCGTACACACCGCCTTCCAGGCGACATGCAGCGGTCCCATCCACGGGTTGGTGAGGTACCAGCTCGTACTGCATCGATGTGACCTTGCCCATCGACGGCATACACATAAACACGTTGAACGCTGGCCTCGGCGGCCACTTGATCTGCCTAGGGACAGCGGACTACCGGTAGGGCACTGGGGCGGGCCGGGGGGTTTGGCACGTCAGAGCATAGGCGATGGGCAACAACCGGGCAGGCAAATTTGCTGAACTTTGCCGGCGCCTGCGCTTTCCCAAAACAAGACGCCCGGCAACGGGCCACCCCCTGAACACACCTGAAGGAGCCCTCCCATGAGCGACCGTCTCACTGGCAAACGCATACTGGTCATTACCTCCAACACAGGCATCGAGCGCGACGAACTGCTGGCGCCGCTGAAGGCGCTGGGCAACGAAGGCGCCACCGTGACACATGCCTCGGTCGAAGGCGGTACCACCCAGACCTTCGTTCAAGACACCGAGAAAGACCGCACGGTGGAGTCGACTGCCAAACTGGCTGGGCTCGACGCCGCCGATTTTGACGCGCTGGTGATTCCTGGCGGCACCGTGAACGCCGATACCCTGCGCCAGGATGCCGATGCGCAGCGCCTGGTGAAGGCGTTCGCCAGCGCCGGCAAAACCGTGGCAGCTATTTGCCATGGGCCTTGGGTATTGATAGACGCAGGCGTGATTGAAGGCAAAACCCTGACCTCATACGCCAGCGTTCGCACAGACCTGCTCAATGCCAAGGCTGCCGGGTGGGAAGACGTCGAAGTGTTCAAATGCGGCGCCAACGGCTGGACCTTGATCACCTCGCGTACCCCTAAGGATCTGGACGCGTTCAACACAACGCTCATCGAGGCACTGCAAGAGGCCTGAGTACGCTACAGCTTCCCGATGCCCGCTGCTATGCGGGCATTTTTCTTGCCGCCTGGAACGTAAGCGAACAACTAGCGAAGCGGCAACTTATAACGCTTGGCGATGAAATAACAACAATCAGTTACTTAGGGCGCTAAACTAAAGCAAGCCAACATAACCATAATAAGTATTTCAAATAAATAAATAATCAGATTACGGACCGCTTATCGGGAGCGGATAAACAGGTGGAACAAAACCCACCGCTTACTTGGTCAGAGATAATGTCCCGCTTGTGGGGCATCCAAACTTGAGACTAGGAGTGCATCATGGCCAAGACCGGAAATAGCAATCCAGGCAACTTTGCAAACGATCGGGAGAAAGCATCCGAAGCGGGCAGAAAGGGCGGACAGTCCTCCAGCGGCAGCGTTTCCAGTGACCGCCAGAAAACATCCGACGCGGGCCGCAAAGGTGGCCAGAGCAGTGGCGGCAATCGTAAAAGCTGATTCATGACAGTCGGGAAGGGCGACGAGCGTTGCCCTTCCTCCCCGGCCCTGTCCTTTCAGTATCCTTCCTGTTTTCAGCTCCCGCCGCTTCGCTTCATTTGACCCTCCCTACCTTCACTGATATAACGCCGCCGCGGATTCGACCTGGGCTGCGCCGCCGCTCGCCGCCACCTGTAGGTACAGACCTGACCACCTGTCCTTTTGTGGCGCAAACCCCCGTTCCAAAGCCTGTCCCGAGCCGGGAAGCCTGAACTTTCCCGCTTCGCTGGTTTCAGTTCATCTCAAGACGCTCCGGCAGCTGGCCTTGTGAACGCCAGGTGCACGGCTCAACCGCGTCGAATCGAAAAAAACTGACCCACAGCCCGACAATAAACAGGACCGCGGCCATGACGGATAACACCGTTGCAGTAACACCGGAACACACCACCCCAGGCACAGCCAACGTCCAGCGGTTAAGCTTGTTCGTTTTCGCCCTGTTCTTCATTTTCGGCGGTATCACCAGCCTGAATGACATCCTGATTCCCAAACTCAAAAGCCTGTTCAGCCTCAGCTATGCCGAGGCGATGCTGGTGCAGTCTTCGTTCTTCCTGGCCTATGCACTGGCCTCTATTCCGGCTGGGTTGTTGATCGCCCGGATCGGCTACATGCGCGCCGCCTCGATTGGCCTGATTACCATGGCCGTGGGCTGCGTGATGTTCATCCCGGCGGCCCTCGTGGGCCTGTTCGGCGCCTTCCTCGTTGCGCTGTTCGTGCTCGCCATCGGCGTAACGGTGGTGCAGGTGGTGGCGAACCCACTGATCTGCCTGCTTGGTGACAAGCAAACCGCCCACAGCCGGGTAACCTTCGCGCAGGCGTTCAACTCTTTGGGCACAACCATTGCCCCGTACCTGGGCGCCATGCTGATCCTGGGCTCGCTCAGCCAGGTAGACCCCGCCACGCTGTCAGGCTCCGCCCTGGCAGCCTACCTGGCGGAGGAAGCCAAGGTCATCAGCAACACCTACGCCGGCATCGCCCTGGCGCTGGTGGCCGTGGCCATGCTGGTGTGGCAGCAACGCAAGCAATTGCCGGTCTCGGGCGCCAGCGAGGGCGCAAACCCGCTGTCGGCGCTAAGCCTGCTGAAGCAGCCCCGTTTCGCCTTCGGCGCCGCCTGCCTGTTCTGCTACGTGGGCGCGGAAGTGGCCATTGGCAGCCTGCTCACCAACTTCCTGATGCAGGACAGCACCTTCGGCTTCGACGCAGAGCTGGCAGGCAAGCATGTGGCTTATTACTGGGGTGGCGCCATGGTGGGCCGTTTCATCGGCGCTGCCCTGCTGCGCAGTTTTGCACCCGGGAAAGTACTGGCCTGCGCGGCCTTGATGGTGATCGCCCTGATCGCCAGCGCCGCGACTACCCACGGTGCCGTAGCCGGCTGGTCGATCCTGGCCATCGGCCTGTTCAACTCGGTGATGTTCCCCACCATTTTCGCACTGGCCTGTGAAGGCCTGGGCAAACGTGCCGCCGAAGGTTCGGGCCTGATCTGCTGCGCCATCGTGGGCGGTGCGATCGTGCCGCCGCTGACTGGCTTTGCCGCCGACCTGACCACGCTCGGCTTCTCGCTGGCCGTTCCGGCTGTGTGCTACGCGGTCATCGCCGCCTATGGCTGGTACGCCCGCCGCCCCGCTGTGGCGTAACACCGTGTGCCCTGCGCTGCGCCGCGAAATCCTCGCTGGCGCAGCGCCCCTCCTCGGGCTACACAACAGAGGCATAAGGTTATATCCAACGGTTCTTTGTCTTCCAAAGGTTTTGCCTCTCAACTAGCGCTCATTTTTTCGAGCCGGAGATGTGGGTGGAACACTATGAAGCGTTGGTGATCGGGCTGGGCGCCATGGGCGCGGCCACGATCTACCAGTTGGCCAAGCGCGGTATAAAAGCCGCTGGCATCGATCGCCATCACCCTCCTCACACGTTTGGTTCAAGCCATGGCGACACCCGCATCACGCGGTTGTCTGTGGGCGAAGGCGCGCAGTACGTGCCCATCGTTCGCAGGGCCCATGAAATCTGGCGCGAACTGGAAGCACTGACGGGCGAGGCACTGTTCGGGCAATCCGGAGTACTGGTACTCACCTCCAGCCCCGACTTCGACCCCAGCGACAAAACAGACTTCACCCTACGCACCCTCGGCCTTGCCAAAGCCTACGGGATCGAGCACCAGGTACTCGATGCCGCGCAGATTCGCCAGCGCTTTCCCCAGTTCGCGCACGTGCGGGACGATGCCATCGGCTACTTCGAACCCGAGGGCGGCTTTCTGCGGCCCGAACGTTGTATTGAAGTGCAACTGAGGTTGGCCGAGCAGCACGGCGCCACGCTGTACAAGGGCGAGACCGTCACCGGCATCCGCTCCGATGACCAGGGCGTGACCGTCACCACTGACCAACGCACACTGCGGGCTGACAAAGTGGTGATGGCGGCGGGCAACTGGGCCGGCGCGCTGGCAGGCGATCCAGTCGACTCGCTGCTGACCGTGTACCGCCAGCAACTGTTCTGGTTCGAAACCGAGCCTCAGGCGGCGCTGGTCGGTGCTTCGCCTACCTTCATTCTTACCCATGGCCGTGGCGACGATCACATCAACTATGGCTTCCCTGCCCTGCCTGGCGAAGGCAGCTTGAAAGTCGCCACCGCCCAGTACCACACGCCCTCCACGCCGGACACCCTGGACCGCACGGTGACAGCGGCGGACGGACAGGCCATGTTCGAGCGGCATGTGCGTGGGCGTATTACAGGTGTCACCGGCCGGGTGGTCAAATCGGCCGTGTGTGCCTACACAGTGACGCCCGACCGGCATTTCATCATCGACGCGCACCCTTCGTTGCAGCACACCCTGGTGGTGTCCGCATGTTCCGGCCATGGCTTCAAGCATTCGGCGGCACTGGGCGAGGCATTCGCACAATGGTGTACCCAAGGCTCGACCGAGCTGGACCTTTCTTCCTTTTCCCTCAAACGCTTTGGAGTTGAACGATCATGAAACGCCTCGCGCTTTCGCTGGCCTTGCTGGCCGCCATGGGCACCGCCAGTGCTGAAACCCTGAAGATCGCGGTGGTGCCGATCCCCCATGCCGAGATCCTTGAATTCCTCAAGCCCGAGTTGGCGAAACAAGGCGTGACGCTCGATGTGAAGGTGTTCAGCGACTACATCCAGCCTGATCGCCAGGTGGACGAAGGGCGCCTGGATGCCAATTACTTCCAGAGCAAGCCCTACTACGACGCCTACAAGAAAGATCGCCCCGACAGCGATCAGGTTCCGGTGGTAGCGGTGCACATCGAGCCCTTCGGTGCGTACTCGAAAAAGATCAAGTCCATCGCCGAACTGCAGGACGGCGCCACGGTTGCCATCCCCAATGACCCGACCAACTCCGGGCGCGCGCTGTTGCTGATCGCCAAACAGGGCCTGATCACGCTCAAAGACCCGAGCAACATCATGGCCACGGCCGGGGACATCACCAGCAACCCCAAGCACCTGAAATTCAAGGAGCTGGAGGCGGCCATGCTACCTCGGGTGCTGAACCAGGTGGACATGGCCTTGATCAATGCCAACTACGCGCTGGAGGCCAAGCTCGAACCCCATAAAGATGCGCTGTTCATCGAAAGCTCCGAGTCGCCCTACGCCAATTACCTGTATGTGCGTCGCGACAAAGCAAACGATCCCGCCGTGCAAAAGCTTGGGGCGCTGCTGAACTCCCCGCAGGTCAAGCAGTTCATCCTCGACCGCTACCACGGGGATGTAGTCCCGGCGTTCTGAGGGCATTGATCGCTGACTGCACCACCCCTTCAGAGAGGGCGGAAAACGGGCCTGTCGCCGGCCCGTTCCGCCCTTTTTCATGCCCGCTGGATGACCGTTTCGAGCGATTTACAGCTGAAAAACGCTGTCATAGGATGTCGTACAAATTTCATTTCTGAATGTTACAGAAATGGGAAACCGGTAGTACGGTAAATAAAAAGAACAAAGGAGCCACTACATATGACAGTACACGTCCCTCCACGCGTTCAGCCCGGCGCAAGGCCTATCGTTCAAGAACAATCACGCATCAGTAAATACCGATGGGTGATTTGCGCGCTGTTGTTCATTGCGATCGGCATCAACTATATCGACCGACAAATGATCGGCATCCTCAAGCCCACCCTCGCGGCGGAACTTAAGTGGTCCGAAACCGATTACGCCAATATCGTGTTCTGGTTCCAGTGCGCGTATGCAATCGGATTTATTACATTCGGCCGTTTGATAGACAAAGTAGGCGTGCGGGTCGGGTATGCGCTCGCCTTTACCGTATGGACCTTTGCAAGTATCGGCCACGGGCTGATCACCACCGTCACCCAATTCGCCATCGCACGCTTTACGCTGGGCTTCGGTGAATCCGGCAGCTTCCCGGCAAGCCTGAAAGCCGTGTCGGAATGGTTCCCGCAAAAGGAACGTGCCCAGGCCACCGGTATCTTCAACGCCGGTACCGCCATGGGCCCGATCATCACCCCTCTGCTGGTACCGGCCATCACCCTGGCGTGGGGCTGGCGCACCGCGTTCATTTCCATCGGCATCGTGAGCTCCCTGTGGCTGGTGGCGTGGCTGCTGATGTACCGTCGCCCTCACGAACACAGCAAAGTGAGCCGTGAGGAACTGGCATACATCCAGTCCGACAGCACCCCTGTTTCGGCCAAGCCAGCGGCACCGGTGAAAATCTCCTGGTTCAAGCTGCTGACCTTCCGCGAAACCTGGGCCTACGCGGGCGGCAAATTCCTCACTGACCCGATCTGGTGGCTGTACCTCTTCTGGCTGCCGGACTTCCTCGGTAAAACCTACGGGCTGAACCTCAAAAGCTTCGGGCCGCCATTGATCGCGATCTACGTACTGGCAGACCTGGGCTCGATACTCGGTGGCTGGGGCTCGTCACGGCAGATGAAAAGCGGCCGCACCGCGAACGCTTCCCGCAAGACCACCATGCTGCTCTGCGCCCTGGCGGTTACCCCGATCGTCACCGCGCAGTTCGTCTCCAGCTTGTGGCTGGTAGTGGGCATCATCGGCATCGCCGCTGCCGCGCACCAGGCCTGGTCGGCGAACCTGATGACCCTTCCCTCGGACATGTTCCCCAAGGAAGCCGTCGCCTCGGTGATCGGTATCGGTGGCATGGCCGGGGCCATGGGTGGCATGCTCATGACTACCTACAACGGGTACATTCTTGAAGTGTTCAAGTCCTACCAGCCGATCTTCATCGTGGCGGGCAGTGCCTACCTGATCGCGATCGTGGTCATCCACCTGCTCACGCCACGGCTCAAGCCGGTTACGCTGGACCGTATCGCCGTCACCTGACCTGTTGATTTTTCATCGAACCACCCTTGCTGCGTCGCTGGTCGGCGCAGCTTTTTTTTGGCCGGACAAAAGCCTTGCTGCTACGCAAGAACGAAACCCGCCTGTAGCAGCGTGCCTTGGCAGCGACCGGCCCGGGAGGGCCGCAGGTTTGGCGGGGCCCTATCGCGGGCAAGCCTTGGCCGCGACCTTCCTCGCAGCGCAGCGGTCAAAGGTGTGCCCCGGGCTGTGCCTGCGTGGTCTAACTCGCACTTTTGACCTGGCTGGAGCCCGCCCGATGTCTGCGTTGCACCGCTTTATCGCCTTCCTTGACCAGGCGCGCCGCGCCGTTGTGCTGGTCTGGAGCACCTCGCGAGCCCTGTTCATCGGGCTGGTGATCGCTACCGTGTTCGCCGGCATATTGCCCGCCCTGGCCGCGTGGATCGGCCAGCAGATCGTTGACGCCGTGCTGCATGCCATGGACCTTCACACACGCCAAGGTCACGCGCCGCTATGGCCGGTGCTGCGTTTTGTGCTGGCCGAGGCCGGGGTACTGGCGGCACTCGCCGCCGCGCAGCGAGGGCTGTCGGTGCAACAGTCATTGCTGAGGGTGCAGCTGGGACAGAAGGTCAACCTGCTGATCCTGGAAAAAGCCCAAACGCTGGCGCTGCTGCAATTCGAGGACTCGGAGTTCTACGACAAGCTGGTGCGCGTGCGCCGCGACGCGTCCACCCGCCCACTGGGGCTGGTAACCAAATCCCTGGGGCTGATCCAGAACCTTGTGTCGCTCACCAGCTTCGCCGTACTGCTGGTGCAGTTCTCGCCATGGGCACTGGCGATTCTGGTGGTGGCCGCCCTTCCCGTGTTTTTCTCGGAAACCCACTTCTCCGGCGATGCCTTCCGCCTGTTCACCCGTCGCGCGCCCGAAGCGCGGCAGCAGAATTACATCGAGGCGCTACTGTCGCAGGAGGCGCATATCAAGGAAGTGCGCCTGTTCGGCATCGCCCCGCTGCTACTGCAACGCTACCGCGACACCTTCGCGCGCCTGTACGCCGAGGACCGCCGCCTGACCCTACGCCGCGATGGCTGGGGGTTCGGGCTTGGGCTGCTGGGCACCCTGGGCTTTTACCTGGCGTATGCCTGGGTGGTGCTCGATACCATCGACGGGCTTATCACCCTCGGGCAGATGACCATGTACCTGGTGCTGTTCAAGCAAGGCCAGGCGGCCATCAGTTCCAGCCTGAGCGCCATCGGCGGCTTATATGAGGACGGGCTGTACCTCACCAACCTGTACGACTACCTGGGCCAGCCCGTGCCCGCCAATACCGGCGCGCTCACCCAAGGCGCCCTGCCCGGCGATGGGTTGAGGTTCGAAGGGGTCGGCTTCACCTACCCCGGCGCCACCCAGCCCGCGCTCAGCGACATTGACCTGCACCTGGCGCCAGGCCAGAGCGTAGCGCTGGTAGGCGAGAACGGTTCGGGCAAAACCACCCTGATCAAATTGCTTACCCGGCTTTACGCGCCGAGCACCGGGCGGATTCTGCTGGACGGCAGCGACCTTCAGGCCTGGGACCGCGACGTGCTGCATGGCCGCATCGGAGTGATTTTCCAGGACTACCTGCGCTACCAGATGAAGGTGGGCGAAAACCTGGGCGTTGGCGATGTGGCCGCATTCACCGACGAGCAGCGTTGGCACGAAGCAGCGGACGCGGGCATGGCCGCGCCCTTCATCGAGCGCCTGTCGCAGGGGTACCAGACACAGCTGGGCAAGTGGTTTATAGGCGGCCAGGAACTGTCCGGTGGGCAGTGGCAGAAAATCGCCCTGTCGCGGGCGTACATGCGCCGCAACGCGGACATTCTGATTCTGGATGAGCCGACCGCGGCATTGGATGCGGCGGCCGAGGCGGCTGTATTCGACCGCTTTCGGGCGTATGCCCAAGGGCGCATGAGCGTGTTGATTTCCCACCGGTTCTCCAGCGTTCGAAACGCCGGGCATATCCTGGTGCTGGACCAGGGGCGCATCCTGGAGCAGGGGGACCACGCCAGCCTAGTCGCGCAAGGTGGCCGCTACGCCCGGCTGTTCGACCTCCAGGCCCAGGGCTACCGATAGGTCGGTCAGGCGTTGCCCGTTACCAGCCCCATCGCACGGGCCAGGAACGGCGCGGTTCGGCTCTCACGGCTGCGGGCCACATCGGCAGGCACTCCACAGGCCACCAGTTTACCGCCCGCTTCGCCAGCGCCCGGCCCGATGTCCATCACCCAGTCGCTGTCGGCCACCACCCGCATGTCATGCTCTACCACGATCACCGTGTGGCCGGCGTCCACCAACCGATGCAGTTGCACCAGTAAACGGTCCACGTCCTGAGGATGCAAACCCGTGGTGGGCTCGTCCAACACATACAGCGAGGCGCCACGGGCACTGCGCTGCAGCTCGGTAGCCAGCTTGATGCGCTGGGCCTCACCGCCCGACAACTCCGTGGCGGGCTGGCCAAGGCGCAGGTACCCCAGGCCGATATCACGCAGCACTTCCAATGAGCGTCGCACCGCAGGTTCACCGGCGAAAGTGTCCAACGCGTCTTCCACAGTGAGTTTGAGCACCTGAGCGATATTCAGCCCCTGCCATTCGATGGCCAGCGTTTGCGGGTTGTAGCGGTCGCCATGGCACACCGGGCACGGGGCGTAGACGCTGGGCATGAACAGCAGCTCGACGCTGACGAAGCCCTCACCTTCACAGGTATCGCATCGGCCCTTGGCAACGTTGAAGGAAAACTGCCCCGCGTCAAAGCTTTGAGCTTGCGCTGCCGGGGTAGCGGCAAACAGCTTGCGCACGGCGTCGAACAGGCCGGTGTAGGTGGCCAGGTTCGAGCGGGGCGTGCGCCCGATGGGTTTCTGGTCCACCGGCACCAGGCGCCGTAGCTGCTCCACGCCTTCCACCACCCTGCCCTCGCTGGGCCGGGCCGGTTCGGCCTCGAGCGCCTGCTCCTCATCCGTAACCACGGCCGCGGGCTGCCCCAGCTGCTCGCTCACCAGCTCCAGCAACGCCTGGCTGACCAGGCTGGATTTGCCTGAGCCGGACACACCGGTAACCGCCACCAGGCAGCTCAACGGAAAGGCGGCATCCAGCTGGCTGAGATTGTTGCGGGTAATACCTTCAAGGCGCAGCCAACCCTGCGGCGGGCGTGGCGGCCGGCGCCGGGGCTGCTGGTCGGCGAACAGATACGCCGCCGTGCGCGACGCCGCCACGCCTGCCAACCCGGCAGGAGGCCCGCTATACAACACTTCCCCGCCCCGTTCCCCGGCGTCCGGGCCTACGTCCACCAGCCAGTCGGCGCGGCGCAGGGTATCCAGGTCGTGTTCCACCACAAACACCGAGTTACCCGCCTGTTTCAGGCGCTCCAACGCATCCAGCAGTGCCTGGCTGTCGGCCGGGTGTAAGCCGGCGGAAGGCTCGTCCAGTACGTAGATCACACCGAACAGCTGGGAATTGAGCTGCGTTGCCAGCCGCAGCCGTTGCAGCTCCCCCGGCGATAACGTGGGCGTGCTGCGTTCCAGGTCCAGGTAGCCCAGCCCGAGTTCCAGCAATGTACCCAGGCGTTCCAGCAATTCATGGGCAATGCGCTGGGCCGCCAAGCGTTTTTCGATCGAGAGGTTGGGCGTGTGTCGTACTTCCTTGCCACTGGCATGGGCACTGCCACCGCTGGCCACGCGCCGGTCGCGCGCCTCCCGGACCTGGGCGTGGCTGAGCACGTCGCCGCCAGCCTCGCCCTCGCTCAGGTAGGCCGCGCTCGCCACAGGGGCCAACAGCGTGGCCAATGCCTGCAAGGGCAGCCGTGACAGCTCGGCGATATCCAGGCCGGCGAACCGCACACTCAGCGCCTCGGGCTTGAGCCGCTTGCCGTCGCAGACCGGGCAGGGGCTGGCCCGCATGAACTGCCCTACCCGCTTACGCATCATGGCGCTCTGGCTGTGGCTGAACGTGTGCAGCACATAACGGCGCGCCCCGGTGAAGGTACCCTGATAGCTGGGCTCCAGCTTGCGCTTGAGCGCCTCCCGGGTTTGTGCCGGGGTAAGGCCGGCGTACACCGGCACAGTGGGCGTTTCTTCGGTGAACAGAATCCAGTCCCGCTGCGCCTGGGGAAGGTCTCGCCAGGGAACGTCAACGTCATAGCCCAGGGTTACCAGGATGTCGCGCAGGTTCTGGCCTTGCCAGGCCGTGGGCCACGCGGCCACGGCCCGCTCGCGGATCGTCAGCGAAGGGTCGGGCACCAGCGAGGCTTCGCTCACGTCGAACACCCTGCCCACCCCGTGGCAGTGCGCACAGGCGCCCTGGGGGGTATTGGTGGAAAAATCCTCGGCGTACAGCATGGGCTGCCCCGCCGGGTAGCTGCCAGCGCGCGAGTACAGCATGCGGATCAGGCTGGACAGTGTGGTTACGCTGCCCACCGACGACCGCGCGCTGGGCGACCCCCGCTGCTGCTGCAACGCAACCGCCGGGGGCAGCCCGTCGATGCTGTCGACGTCAGGCACGCCCGCCTGATCGATCAGGCGCCGCGCATACGGGGCCACCGATTCGAAATAACGCCGTTGCGCCTCGGCATAAATGGTGGCGAATGCCAAAGACGACTTGCCCGATCCCGAGACGCCACTGAACACTACCAGTGCATTTCGTGGCACATCCACGTCGACATTCTTGAGGTTGTGCTCGCGGGCGCCGCGCACCTGCACGAAGCCACTCCCCGGCACATGGCGGGGCTGATCAGCCGTTGAAGTCATCACGGATCCTTGCAAATGCGAACGTGTGTTCGATCCACGCAAGGCCGTGTTCGTTCACCGCCTGGGCGGGGGGCCTGGAAGGATGAGCCCGGGACAACCCGCTGAATCAGCGGATACGAGCGAAGGGGAAAAACAAGGCGAGGGGGGTGGGCTACGCCGGCAGCGCCTGGTGCCGCCCAAGGGCACCAAATTCGTCTGCCAGCCCGGTGACCTGTTCGCGTCAGGGCTTGATGGGCGCCTCGGTCGCAGTCGTGACAAGGTGCGATTTGGCGGCCCTGCGTTCTTCGCTCACCATGAACTGGGGCGTGGCCGCGCAGCGGTATTTGACGCCCTTGTTCATAGGCATCGTCGCTACGGTTTCAAGGCATTCGGCCCGTGAGGAATACGCGGTAGGCCGACGTTCTTCCAGGCACCCTTCAGACGCGGTGCACATACTCATTACAACTACGAACACACTCATCATTTGCCAACACTCCCTTGCGAGGCCAGACGGACATCTTTGGAAAGGTGGCCAGATGATGCACAGCGCTTCGGGGGAAAACAATGGGGGCGAACATACCGGTCGTCGGGAATGTGGCGATTTGCCAACCCGTTCCGGTTTGCGTTTATAAGTTGTTGGTTTGGCTGAACTTTTCCAAAGTGCCACCAACTGATAAAGGTTCTCTTTTCGGCGTTGAAAGCGGATTCCCGCCGCCAAAGCTCCGCCAGTGGCACTTTGCCTAGGTCGGTTGTTTTGGCGCCGAAACAAAGCGGGGGTTTGGTAGATGTTCCGGATACAAAGCCAAGCGGCCGCCGGGCGTAACGGCGGCCGCTTTTTCAGGCCGTCGTCAGGTGCTGTGCCAAGGCTTTTGCCTGTGCCGCAACATCATTTACCGCTGTACTTTCCCACCACATGCCACGCAGCGGCGGGCCCATGGCATACAGCACCGTTGACGCGATTCCTGACGCATTGCGCACCGCTCCTTGTGCGTCAGCATCGATCCCCAGCGCCAGTGGGCCGGGCCGTATCAGGCCGCGGGCCAGCAGTTGCCGCGGCAACGGCTTGTCCACGCGCCGCCAGTCGTATTCGATACCGCTGGAATTGATCAACGCCGCCGCGTGCACAACGCTTGCGGCCGCCTCCCCACGCCGGCGCAGGTTCAGCGCTACCCCTTCGGCCACAGGCGTTACGCTCTGCAGCGAAGCCGCGGCGATCTCAAGCCGCCCCGTTCGTTGCCACTCGGCGAGAAGGGCCGCGCCCAGCGGTGGCGAGCGATGGTGGTGGGTTTCCCACCAGGGGCGCAGGTGGCGCACGAACTGCCTGCGCTGGAAGTCGCTGGCCTGGCTCCACAGGCGGGCCACATGCTGGCGGACAGTATCGAGTGGCGCTTGCCAATCCACGCCCTCAGACATGGCCAGGCGGCATTGCTCACGCAGCGCTACCGATAGCTGCCGGGGTGTGCGCACCGCGGGTTGTTCGCTGAGGAAGTCTGGCCAGGCGGGCGGTTGCCGACGCGGCTGCGGTAACAGCCCATGGCGCGAGAACACCCGCACTGGCCCTCGATGGCCGGCCTGGTGCAAGGACATCAGTGCGTCGATCATGGTCAACCCCGCCCCCACGATTGCGACGGTGCCGTCGGTGGGTATCTGCCGCAGGGCAGCCACGTCCCACGGGTCCAGCCCGGTTATGGCCGTAGCGCCATCTTGAGTGCGCCGGGTGCGGGCTGCGGCGAAGACACCCGTGGCCAACACCGCCAACGGCGCCTCCCAACACTCGCCGCCCTCCCCCATGACCCGCACCAAGCCGGGTTCGACGACCAGGTCCGTCGCTTCGCCACGCACATGGGTCACGCGAGAGTAAGGCGCAGCGGCTTGCGCTTCGGCCAGCCGCTGCCGCGCATACCGGCCAAACAACCCGCGTGGCGGAAACAGTTCGGCAACTGGCACGCGCTGCCCTGCCGATTCCGGCCAGCCGCCGGCCGCAATATGGTCAGCCAGCCAATGAGTCAAGTCGTCGGGAGCGTCAGGGTCCACGCTCATCCGTGCGGCATTGGCATTGAGCGTATGGCCCAACGCCACCGCACTGTAGGCTTCGCCGCGACCAAGCTCGGCACGCGGTTCGAATATCACGATATGCCGCGCGCCTGGCCGGCGCAGCAGCTGCATCGCCAACAGCGCGCCGCTCAGGCCACCGCCAACAATCACTACATCGGCACGCTTGCCGCGCTCCACTGCATCCCCAGCCTCGATCATTGCACCGCATCCTTCGCTGTCGATGGTTGATCCGGCATGGTACCCCGGGCAGTGTCGGAATGTTTCGCCGCTTCGCTTGTCCATTCTTCGACCCAGCCCTGGCCGGCAGAGCAACAATAATAGTCATCGGCCCTGCCGCGCCCGGCCCCCTCTCCGTTTGCCCAGAGGTTCGACCATGCGCTGCCTCGCTTCCTTTATGTGCCTTGCTGTGTTGCTGTGTAATGCCATCCCGGCCCATGCCGAGACCGTGAGCGCCCGCGCCGAAGACAAGGCGCAGGTACTGGAAGAAAAAGCCGCCAGCGACACGCCTCCGCCGCCCCAGGCAACGTTGAGCAAAACGGAAGTGCAAGCCGTGGACCCTGCCGGGCAGGAGTCGGTGGACGATGCCATTACCTGCCTGGCGCGCACGGTGTATTGGGAAGCCAAAGGCGGCAGCGAAACCAACATGGAGGCCGTGGCCAGCGTGGTGATGAACCGGCTGGGCCGCGAGGGCTATGCCAACACCGTGTGCGGCGTGGTCAAGCAGGGGTCGGAACAGAAGAACTGCCAGTTCTCCTGGTGGTGCGATGGCCGCGCCGATCAGGTGCAGGAAGAGGACCGCTACCAGTTGGCGAAAGCCATCGCCGGCAAGGCGCTGAACCAGCAACTGCGAGACACCACCGGCGGCGCGCTGTATTTCCATGACCGGCGGATAACCACCGACTGGACCAAGCGCTACCGGCGC
The DNA here is from genome assembly GCF_058145875.1 of Pseudomonas sp. 3MAES_34.3B. NCBI lineage: Bacteria > Pseudomonadati > Pseudomonadota > Gammaproteobacteria > Pseudomonadales > Pseudomonadaceae > Pseudomonas > Pseudomonas sp. 3MAES_34.3B. The sequence continues at coordinate 3,028,392 of NZ_CM176960.1, forward strand.
ACAGCCGAAACGGACAAGTTCGTGTTCTATGCCCCACGCAGCTGAGCCGAGCGCACGAAGTAATGGCTAGGGGGCCCCGAACAGCATGGTCCAGTAGATACCGTTCTGGCTGTTGGGGTCCGCGTTGTATCCGGCGCCGACTTGCGTGAACAAGGGGTTCATCAGGTTGGCGCAGTGCCCCGGGCTGGCAAGCCATCCGGCCATGGCGGCTGAAGGCGAGCCCTGCCCGGCGGCGATGTTTTCCCCCACCTGACGCCCGCGATAACCCGCGTCGCGCGCGCGGTCATAGGGCGTATCGCCGTCTGGATCGGTGTGGCTGAAATAATTACCCCGAGCCATGGCCTGGCTGTGCGCTAGCGCAGCGGAGCCCAGTGCCGGGCTCCAGGTCAATGGCCGGGTTGCACCGAAGCGTTGCTGGCCACACAGCCGCGGCCGCGCTCTTGCTGCGTTCACTTGCGCCAGTAGCGCTTGGGCGGTCGCACGCGTGTCGCCCAAGCGAGCATCGAGCAGCGGCTGCGCCAGCAGCACCCGCCATTCATCCCCTGCGTGGCTGAGGCCGATATCGGTGTATTGGCGGTCAAGCAATGCCGCGCAGTAACTCCCCTGAAGCATCTGGAAGGCAGCGCCGGCATCCACCGGGCCGTCCAGGCGAATGGCGCGCACGGCGGCTGCCTGGTAGCCGGCCTGCTTCAAGCCTTCACGCAAACCGCCGCCGTAGCCAGGCGGCACCGCAAGGCCGGCCTTGAGCGCAAGCGGCGGTAGCGCTGAAACCGGCGCACCACCGCAGCGGCCCGGATGGGCGCGCAAGGCATTGATGGCCGAGAGCAGCTGTTGCTCGCCTGCCGCCTGCGCAGGCATGGCGACGATGGCGAGGCACAGCGATGAAAGCGGGAACAGGCACAACGAGGCGATACGATTGATCAAGCGCATGGGCACATCGAAACGAAGTGAAAACACCGACCTTGGCCGGAACAGACTTGGCCCCTGCCCTGTTGATGCAAGGCCCGGCGCAAAGTGGGCGGTTGGACCTGCCGCTTCGGTTGGAGTTCAGTTGTGTCAGGGGGAGGAGTACGGGATTTCTATTGGTTGCCTCGAGGTGCCCCATTGGGCTTCTCCATGGCTGGGGAAGCACCAGCGCTGTGCAAAAAATTCCCGCCAACCCCGGTTTTGACCCCGTATTCATGGCCATGCAGCATTGGTATGAAATCTGCTTTGCTTTAAAAGCGCACCGTGAAATATCGATTTCACAGCTATGAAACCATAGTCCTCCGTGCGCGCCCTGGCACGCGAGGCAACGATGCGAATACTGGTAGTCAACGTCAACACCACCGAATCAATGACCCGTGCCATCGGCAAGGCTGCACAAAGCGTTGCCCTGCCAGGAACCGAGATCATCGCCCTCACCCCCCGCTTCGGCACGCCCAGCGTCGAGGGCAACTATGAAAGCTATCTGGCAGCGGTCGCCGTCATGGATGCCGTGAAGCAATACACCGGCCCTTTCGACGCGATCATTCAAGCCGGCTATGGCGAACATGGCCGCGAAGGCTTGCAGGAGCTGTTCGAGGTGCCGGTGGTGGATATCACCGAGGCCGCTGCCAGCACCGCGATGTTCCTCGGGCATCGCTATTCGGTGGTCACTACCCTGGATCGAGCGGTTCCGCTGATCGAGGATCGTCTGCTGGTTGCAGGGCTGACCCGCAGGTGCGCATCGGTACGCTCGACCGGCTTGGGCGTGCTGGAACTGGCGTCGGAACCCGCGCGGGCCGTCGAAGCGATCATCGCGCAATCGCGGCTTGCTATCAGCGAAGACAAGGCGGAAGTCATCTGCCTGGGCTGTGGAGGCATGGCCGATCTGCTTAGCCGGGTGCGTCACGCCACGGGCGTCCCAGTCATAGATGGCGTTACCGCCGCAGTGAAAATTGCCGAATCGCTGGTGCAGCTGGGCCTGAAGACCTCGAAGGTGCGCACCTATGCACCTGCCCGCCCGAAGGTCATCAAGCCCTGGCCCGACTCCCTGTAATAACCACTATCACTCATGCCGCCCATTCAGGCGCAGCGGCTCACTGCCGCAAGGGGACACCATGTCGTCACTCGAAAAAGACGTTAGTGTCAGCGCTGCCTCGGTAGAGGCGTCGGCTACGCTTGCCAGCACGCTGGACAAGATCGGTTTCAGCCGTGCTCACAAATGGATACTGCTGTTGGTCATCTCCGGCGTGTTCTTCGATGTGATCGAGCAAAATGCCGTGGGCATCGTCGGCCCTAGCCTGCGCCAGGCGTGGGGCCTCAGCTCGGGCGAGATCGGCCTGATCAACTCCGTGACCTTCTTCTGCATGAGCATTGGCGGCATCGTTGCGGGGGCCATGGCCGACCGCTTCGGCCGTCGCCCGGTGCTGATGCTCAACCTCGCTATCTATTCGGTGGGCGCCCTGCTGTGCGCCATGGCGCCAAATTACACCGTGCTGCTGATCTGCCGTGGCTTGGTGGGGCTGGGCCTGGGGGGAGAACTGTCCACGGCGATCACCATGCTCGCGGAGTTCACCGCAACCCGCCATCGTGCCAGGGCGGTGTCGGCATTGAACGTGGCCGGCGGCGGCCTGGGCAACTTCGTGGCACCGCTGTATGGCATGTTGGTGTTGGGCGCTCTGGCCCCTCTTTTTGGCACGCCCGAGCAGGGGTGGCGCTGGGTGTTCGGGCTGCTGGTGCTGCCGGTTATCATGATGACCGTGTTGCGCCGCTACCTGCCGGAGACACCGCGTTTTCTGCTGGCCACCGGGCAGATCGATGAATGCAACCGTACTCTCACACTGCTAAAGCGCGGGCGCCTGGCCAAGCGCAACGAAGTGATCGAGGTAGAGCGATTCGTACAATCGACCGGCGACGTCGCGTTGCGCAACCGCGAGAAAACAAGACTCTCGGAAATTCTCTCCCGACGCTGGCGCCAGCGCACCATCGCCGTATCCATCACCTACTTCATGGGCCAGGCCGGGCAGATCTCCATCCTGACGCTGATGCCAGTGATTCTGGTGTCTCAAGGCTTCAGCGTGGTCGCCGGTATCGGATATACGGCGGTAATGCAGGGCGGCAGCCTGATCGGCGCACTCGTAGCCACCTGGTGCAACGGGCGCTTCAAACGCCGCTCGGTAATCGGCTTCAGCGCGCTGGGAGCAATGTGTGCCGCCATCCTGTTCGGTCGTTTTGCCGGCGCCGCTACCTCGGTATTACTGCTGGGGGCCCTGTTCCAGTTCTTCATCCTGCTCTTCAACACCACCCTTTGGAGTTGGCTGCCAGAGCTATACCCTACCCGGATCCGGGCGTTCGGCGCCGGTACGGTGAAGTCGATCGGCAGCTTGGGAGCCGTGGTCATGACGCCCATCGCCGGCGTGATCTTTGACAAGGCCGGGCTCAATGCGATCTTCGTGACTCTGGCGGTGCTGTACCTTATCGCCCTGCTGGCGTCGCGCTTCGGTCCGGAAACCTTCGACAAATCCCTCGAAGAGCTGAGCGAATGACCCCGTATTTCGGAACAAGAGAGAACCACGATGATTGATTTTCGCGTGGCCGCTACCGGCCACAGCATCAACTACCTGCCCGAATACATCGCAGTACAGCAAGGCTTTTTCGCTGACGAAGGGCTCCGCGTCGAAGCTATCGTTCCCCAGCCCTGGGACCGCGTGCTACCAGAGATCGAGCAGGGTACTTCCCATGTCGCGCTTGGCGGCATCTGGGTGCCGATCATGTATCACGGGCGCGGTAAGGCGTTGGTGCCATTTGCGCAGATGTCTGCGCGTTGCCCATTGACGCTGGTAGGGCGCCAGCGAGGCGCATTCGAGCTGGCACAACTGGGCGGCAAGACTGTGCTGGTCGCCGGTGGAAACGGTTCGAGCCACGGCATGATGCTCGACCTGTTGCTGGCCGAGCAGGGCATCGACCTGGCGAGTGTCGACTTTGTTTGTAACCTGTCCGGCAAAATGCTGGCTGAGCTGTTCGTCGGTGGCTTGGGCGACTATCTGCTCACCGATCCGATCACTGCCCTGCGACTCACCCGTACCATGGATGCCCACGTGGCCGCACCGCTAGCGCAGCTGGGCGGGCCGATTCCCTGGAGCGTCTACTACAGCGCCGCAGGCACCATGGGCGATGATCCAGGCCTGCAAGTGAAGTTCACCCGCGCACTGAGCCGCGGCATCCGCTACGTGATCGACACCCCTGCCGAGCAGATGCGCGAATTGCTCGTACAGGCGTTTCCCGCCAGCAATATCGCCGACCTGATTACCTTAGTGAATAACCTGCGTAAATGGGGCATGTGGGACAGCGCGCGCATCAACCCCGCTTCCTGCGCCCGCTGGCAACGCGCAATTGCGCTCGCCAATCTGATCCGCCAGCCGCTGCCTTACGAAGCCTTGGTCAATAGCCGAATAGCCGATCTGGCGATCGGCACTTGAAACAAGGGCCGCTTTAGAATTCACCCATCTGTTCATGCAGCGCTTCGGTACGGCTCAAGCGGTCACGGCCCGCCCGGCCCGACTTTGCGAACACCGCACTGATCAACAGATGGCAGACGGCAATGGCGGCGACGTGATTGTCCAGCGGCCCTGGCGCTTCGCACGCACATTGCAGATGCCAGGTCACCTGCGCGTTGGTGGCCAGGTACTCATCACTCAGCAACAACACCTTGGCGCCACTTACCACGTATTGCTCCAGCAACGTACGTAGCACGGCGGGCCTGCGCCGCACACCGAACACGACCACTACGTCATTGGCACTTACGGCAGTCAAATACTCAGCGAAGCTACCGCCGCCGCCGGTACCTGCGAACATCTGGACATCTTCTTTGACCTGAAAAAGCTGCCACTGGAAATACATGGCCAGCGGCTGGCTGGCCCGAAACCCCATGACCCATACCTTGCGGGCCGCGAGTAGCGCCTGGGCGATATCGGTGATGGTGTGTTCGCTGAGACGCGAGAAGGTACGGCGAAGATTTTCCTGCCCCTGCTCGGCATGGGCGGCGAGGCTGGAACCCTGTATTTCAGCTGCCCTGTCGGAGAGGTACAGCGCGGAGCCCGCCTGCTTCTCCTCGCGCACATGCCGACGCGCGGCCTCGTAGTTGCTGTAGCCGAGGCGGCGAACGAAACGCGACACCGTAGCGCTGGAAACCGCAGCCAGCTTGGCCAGTTCCGCTGCGGAATAGCTGGCCAGCTCACCGGGAAAGTCGAGGATGAACTCAGCCAGGCGCTTTTCGGTAGGATGCAGAATGGACAGGTTGTCCCGCACGCGACCAAGAAAGGACGGGGGCTGGGGTGCATTCGTCATCGCGGCAAACTCTCGAGTACGGCAGGGAGGAGCGCCATGTTATACATTTGCCAGCAATGCTGTCAGGACACATCTTTGGGCGCGTGGCAGGAGGAAAAAACCCGGACGTCCCGGCGCTCTCCGTCTAAGTCAGAGAAGCGGCCGTCATTTCCATATCGGCTCCCAGCCGGGACAGCCCCGGCTGGGCCCTTCACCCGCCCGCATCGCTACGCAGCCGCAGCCTCCTGATGCCCGCCCGCCACACCCAGTAGCGCTAGCTCTGCCAAATCGCTATCGGGCTGAGCAAACACGAACGCGGCATTGGTCAGCGTCTGGCTCAGGTCGCCCCTGAAGCTGACCTCGAAGCGCTCGCCTTCTGCATTTGCGTCGAAGCTTTTGAGGTAAGTCGTGGTTCCATCATCGTTCACCATCAAAGCCAGGGTGCCGTCATGGCCGTCGCCCAAGCTGGTGAAGCCGAGCGCGGACACGTCGATGCGGTCGGTGAAGACGTCGAAGCCGGCAATACGGTCGCTGAAGTTCTGCCCTTCGTCGCGGTAGCTGTCGCTCAGTGAGGTGAATCGGTAGGTATCGGCCCCCTCAGAGCCAAAGAGGATGTCGCGGCCAGTGCCGCCATCAAGGATGTCGTTACCAAGCCCTCCGTACAGCCGGTCATCGCCCCCCTTGCCTAGTAATTCGGTGGTCACACTGCCAGCAATGTAGGAACTCGAGTCATCTGCGCCTTCGAACACATAAGGCGCGAATAACAGGTGGTATTCGTCTAGCCGCCCGCTCAGGTCACCGTCCAGCGCGAGCGCGAAGCGGTGGCCTTCTGCGTTGGGCTCCAAGCTCTCCAGGTAAGTACGGTTGGCTTCGGCGTCTACCCGCAAGGCCAGTGTATTGCCGTAACCGTCGCCCAGCCCGGTATACCCCAGCGCCGCAAGGTCGAGCACATCTCGTATCGGGTTGAAATCGGTGATGTGGTCGCTGAAGCTTTCGCTGTCGGTACGGTAGCTGTCCTCCCTTGAAGAGAAGCGGAAGACGTCGCTGCCCGCGCCACCGCTAAGCTGGTCACGGCCGCCACCGCCATCGAGCAGGTCGTTCCCCGCCTGCCCGGAAATGGCTTCATCCGCAGCGGTGCCTACTATCAGGTCGTTGGTGTCCTGCCCGTTGATGTGGCGCAAATGGCCAACCGGGTCGCCGAAGCTGGTATCCAGCGTGCCGTCTGCGTTAAGCCGCAAGGCGGCGAAGCCAGCGTTGCCGTCGGCGTTGTAAGCAGCTCCGGTCAGCAGGATTTTGCCGTCATCCAGCACATTGATGGTTTGCGCCCCATCGCGACCGCCCTCAAAGTCGAACATGGCCTTGCCGCCATCGCCGAAGCTGGTGTCCAGGCTGCCGTCCGCATTCAGCCGAACCACGCTGAAGTTGAAGTTGCCATCGCCCACTTCGTTATCGCCATGGTCGCTGGTGCCGGCGATCAGCAGTTTGCCGTCCGCTTGCTGCGTCACGACCCGGGCGTAATCGTTGCCATCGGCCACGTCCACGGTCACGGTGCCATCGGTACCGAAGCGGGTGTCGAGTGTGCCGTCTGCATGGTAGCGCGTGAGGCTGAAATCGGCGGTTCCGCCGGGGTACCGGTAACCGGCGAGCAGCACATCACCGTTGGATTGCAGGGCCAGCGACGTTTCGGTGATGACGGGCATCCCGTCCGGCAAGGCGAAGGTGGCAATGCCGCCCTGGCCAAAGGATTGGTCGAGGATACCTTGGTCGTTGAACCGCACCAGGGTGAGGGTGGTATCGCTGCGGGTGCTCGCCAGTAGCGTGCCGTCGGCGAGCGCTTGCACGCTGGAGTAGGCAGGCGCGTCGCCTTGCGCGGGGATGGCCACCGACAACAGCTCGGACGGCCGATCATTAGGGATGCCGCCAAGCGCCAGGATGCTCAGGTTATAGGTGCCGCTGTCATACAGGATCTGGCTGGTCAGGATATGGCCATCGGGCTGCGTAGCCAGGTCACCGCTGTCACTGACAGGCACCACAGCGGGAAGTCGCTCAATGCCGTCGTGGTCGTAGCTGAAGTTGCGTTGGCCGTCGGGCGTCAGGCTTACCACCGCGTAATCCGCGCGGTCGCCGTCGGAGGTCAACCCTACCATCTGCACCGTGCCGGCGCTGGTGATAGCAACACTGTGGCTGGAGTCATTGAGGCCTGTAACATCGACAAGGGTTTTGCCGGTGCGCAGGGGAGTAGCTGGCAGGGTAATCGAAGAGGCAGAAATCATGACAATCTCCGGATCCCAACGAAAGAGGTCGGGTGTGCCTCAAACGGTAGTTGGGAATAAGCTCATACCGAGGGCGCTTCGTCTGAATAACCACGGCGCCATCGCCTGAAGGCCGTAACCTTCAAGCGGGCGCCCCGTTCCCCTACCCCACCAGGTCCACCGAGCGGAGCTCATCGACACCTACCATCCGCACCTCGAAGTCAGACGTGCCGTTGGCATCCTGGCTGCCCTGCAGCACGCCATCGGCGAACCGCACCTCACCGGTGGCATCGGCACTGAACGCCGCGCTGCCGATAAACTTGAAGCCGTCCATGGCCGCTGTTTGCGGATTGGCATCCAGGCCGGTGAGATCGATCTTGTCGCCCTCGGCCTCACTGAACCCCTCGATCTGATCGCCCGCGGCGCCCACGCCCATGTCGTGCCACGCACTGAACCGGTATACATCGGCACCGCCACCACCTACCAAGGTGTCGCTACCGCCCTTGCCATCGAGCACGTTGTTCCCCGCGTTGCCCGTCAGCGTGTTATCCAGGGCATTGCCCGTGCCGGCCAGCGCCTTGTTGCCGGAAAGGTCGAGCTCTTCGACGTTGTTGCCCAACGTCCAGCTCACCGAACTTTGCACGGTATCGACATGGGCTGTGTTGGCGTCGGTTTCGGTCACGGTGTCGCCAACGTTGTCGACGATATACAGCGTGCTGCCCGTGCCTTTGCCGATCAGGGTATCGGCGCCCACGTCACCGTTGAGCACCTGGCTTTCCGAGCCGGTCGCCACCAGGGTATCGGCGACGTCGGTGCCCTGTATGCGCCCATTCTGGTTCGAACTCGAGGCGGTGATGGCGCCAGGGTCGTTGTTGTCGCTGGGGTTGCCCTTGTAACCCAGGTCATTGGCGATGTAATCGGCCAAGCGCTGGCCGACGATTTCCGCCGACTCTTCGTGCAGGTGCCACACGTCATCCGGGTATGTCACCGGGTCCACCTCCTGGCGCAGGGGCAGGTCGGTGTAGTCGACGGCGAGTTGTACGTCCGCGCGCTCGGCGGCCATGGCCTCCTGGGCGTGCCGCACATGCACGGTGCCGTCGACAATGCCGGCGATCTTGCTTTCGGAATAGCCACGGTAGCGGGCGCCGTCTTCGGCATAGTGGCCGGTTTCCATCAGGTAAACCGTGAAGTCCCCCAGTTGTGCATGCAGGTAGTCGAACACCTTCAAGGTGGAGGCTTTGTACAGGGCTTCTGCCGCCGTCTTGTCGCTGGCCCTGGCGATTGCCTGGGCGCCCTCCTCGCCTTGCCCCCAGATGATGTCCAGGTTTACCGGGTCGGTCTTGCTCAGGGTCGCGATCTGGCTTTTGAGCAGGTCCACGGCCCGGGTAAGCACAGGCCCCGGCTTGTTGGTGTCGGTGAACCACCAGCTCAGGGCCTTCTCCGCGGCCGTATCTGTAGAAAGCCCGGTGACGGTGGTGCCGCCAATGGCGATGTCCACGGGGTTGCCGTTGGAATCATTGAACTGGCTGCGCACATCCAGAGGCGTGTAGCGGCTCAGGTCCTTGACCAGTTCCGTGATGCCCGACTGGCTGTCGTCTTCGGTCACCCGCATCAGGCGTGCGTTGGACTGGCCCAGGGTAGGCAGGAATTCGATGCCCGCGGTGGTGTGCGGGGCGAATACGAAGTCGCTGGACGTCAGCGCAAGGTTGCCACTGAGGGCGACTTCGAAGCGATTGCCATCGCTATCGGCATCGTTGGTTTTGATGTATGTCTTGTTGGAGGAGGCGCTGTACGTTGTGTACAGCGTATGCCCGCTGCCGCTGCCAAGCGCGAAAAAGCCCAGGGCGCTGACGTCGATCTTGTCCTGGCCGCGGACGAAATCGAAGATAGTGTCGGTGGCCGTCACGCCGCCGGAATCATAGTCGCGGTAGCTGTCCAGCATTTTGCTGAAGCGGAAGGTATCGGCGCCGCCCTGACCATAGAGCGAGTCCTTGCCCGCGCCGCCGTCGAGCGTGTCATTGCCATCCCCGGCCTTGAGGGTGTCAGTGCCGCCCAAGCCAAGCAGCGTCTCGCCACTGGCGGTGCCCACCAGGCTGTCGTTGCCGCTGGTACCGGTGAGGTTGGTGCCGGAGCTAGTGGCGAAGATGAACTTGCTGGCGCTCAGGTTGCTCAACTGGTTGCCCTGTAACGAGATCTCCAGGCGTTCCCCAGCCGAATCCGCCACGAAGGACTTGATGTAGGTCTTGCTGCCATCAGTGCTGGTGCTCACCTTGACGGTGGTGCCGTAGCCATCACCCAGGCCGGTGATACCCAGCGCAGAGAGGTCGATGCGGTCGGTGCTGAAGTCCTTGATGAGGTCGCTGGCCACCGTGCCGCTGGTGGTACGGTAGCTGTCGCTGCGGGCGGTGTAGACGAAGGTGTCGGTGCCTGTGCCACCGGTCAGCGTATCGACACCCGCGCCGCCGGTCAGGCGGTCGTTGCCACCCATCCCTTCGATGCGGTCCTTGCCTGCCAGGCCGTTGATGGTGTTAGCCGGGCCGTCGCCTATCAGAACGTCGTCGCCCGCCGTGCCATTGAGCGGGTTGGCCACGGCGGCCGCTGCCAGGGCGGTGACTGCCACTGCGGCAACCAGGTTCAGGGCATCGAGCTTGGCAGTGGATGTTTTGGCAAACACGAAATTGGACGCCTTGAGGCTGCTCAGGTAATTGCCGGTCAGGCCCAGCTCAAAACGCACGCCGTTGGCGTCGGCGTCAAAGTCCTTGAGGTAGGTGAGGTTGCTGGTTGCGTTGTAAGAAACGTTCAGGGTGTTGCCGTGCCCGTTGCCCAGCCCCGTGAACCCCAAGGCCGCAACGTCGATTTTGTCGCCGCTGGCGCTGAAGTCGGTCACCGTATCCTTGGCCGTTACACTGGCCGTGCGATAGCTGTCAGTGGCGGCCGTGAAGCGGAAGGTATCGCTGCCCGTGCCGCCGATGAGCTTGTCCACGCCTGCCCCGCCTACGAGCACATCGTTGCCGCCTGCGCCATTGACCGTATCCTTCCCGGCATAGCCCATCAGGGTTTCGCCGGCACCGGTACCCAGCAGGTTATCGTTGCCGCTGGTGCCAAGCAGCGAGCCCTGGTCGCCGCTCACCGTGCTACCGTCGCCGTAGAGCGCCGTTTCACCCCGGGAGACATGGCTGATGGTGTTATTGACCAAAGTGTTGTGGTCGGTGCCTTTTTCATTCACTTCGGCCACGCCATAGGTGGACCGGTCGCTGCCGACGATGGTGTTTCCCTGGATCAGGTTATTGCTGCCATTGAAGTAGTCACCGGACGCCCCACGGCTATCGTCATACGACTGAATCACCACTTCCGGGGAGGTCACGGCCAGGGAATTCTTGTGAATGGAATTGTTCAGCAGCTCCACGTCAGAGCTGCCGTACAGGCGGACGCCGGAGCGAGCATTGTCGTGGATATCCACCCCGCTGACGGTCACATCATGGACCAACTTGAGCAACACCCCCTCGGCCTTGTTGCCATACACGCTCCCGCCACTGATGACGATGTCGTTCGGTGCGGCGAGGTCTTCGTCACCGCGCTGTAGCACGATGCCGGTGCTGCCATTGTTGTAGGCGTTGTTGTCGCGCATGGTGAAATCGTTGGTGCTGGTCACCACGTTGAAGCCGTGGCGGTCATTCCCGTAGCTGGTGTTGTTCACGAACGAGCTGTTCACCAGGTAATCGGCGACGAAGCCGTCCAGGCCGTTCCCATGCGCCACGCTGTTCTTGAGGACCATGTTCCAGGTCTGTTCATGGGGATCGAAACCATAACCCGAGCAGTTTTTGACTTCGACGCTGTCGATGGTGACATTGGAATCGTGCCCGGCTTTGCCAGGAATGTAACCGTTGAACCAGCCGTCGATCTTGCCGGTTGTATTGGCGCGGTTGCCGTCGATGGTGAGGTCCTTGATCCCGAAATCGTGATTCTGCTCACCGTACTCCGAGCGGATCACGCCAGTGATCTTGGTATCGGAACCATCCGCAACCTTGATGACTGTCTTGCCCATTCCAGCACCGTACAGCTGGACGTTATTGCGCAGCATCAAACAGCCATCGCCGGGTTCGTCCCCTGCAGAAACCACATAGGTACCGGCAGGGACATACACCTGTCCACCACCTGCCTTGTACGCCGCCTCGATAGCGCGTTGAATGGCCTGGGTGTCGTCTGCAGTGCCATTGCCTTTCGCTGAATAATCTTTCACGTTATAAATCAAGGGGTTGATCTCCATGATGGGCTGGCATCGAAAAATGGTTACGTGCGGGTTGCTCACGCAGGTATTCGTTTCTCTCGCTGATGCCTTTTCTGGCATTAAAAAATTGAACAAAGCCGTGGTTAACTTTTAATGGCGTCAATATTCTTGGAACTTACGGCGCCACTCATCGAGAATGGCTCTCTAGATAATCAACCTCACTTCCAGATACCCTATGCCCCAGGAACTTTAAATTCGCTTTCATCGGGCATGCAGTACTACTCCGACGCCGGATTTAATCGCGGAAAACCTTTATATATCAATGGTCCACGAAGTTTTTTGATGTTCATATTACTGCAATAAGTGATTGCAAATTGCGATCAGCAACTGACCAAGGGGATGGTGGCATATTAGTTGGTTATGTGTGAGTTCATTACTGCCTTTCCCGGGTACCATAGTCGCAAGTCTCGGAGATAGCTAATAACTGTGCCCAATTAACTGCGGGAGCAAATGTCAGATAACTTCGGCGGGATGAATGGACGGCAACAGAAGGTCACGGCTCGCACGCCGGCCTACGTGAGCGAAGTGCTATGCCTGAAGATGTGTAGCGTGGGCGGACGCCCGTAGAGGTATGGCGCAAGGAGGATGTCGACCTGATGATCAGCCATCTCGGCTCGCAGGCCTTGGAGACAGCAAGAAGCGGCCGGATGGCCCCGCCGCTTCGCTTGAAGTTCACGCGTGTTGGTGCATTCAGGACCCGCTGTTGGCCTTCCATTGCCCGCCTTCGACGATTACCGCCGCCGGGTCGGTGCCAGGTGCCAGCTTGTCCCGTACGTACTGGTCATAAAGCTTGAGGAGGTATTTCTCCTCACCCAGGCGGGCCAGTTCGGTGTTCACCCAATCCCGCAGTTCGCTGTTGCCTTTCTTCACCGCCGGCGCGATAGGTGCTTCGTCGCCCAGCGGCTGCGGCAGCAAGCGGTAACCCGGATGTTCCTTCGCCCAGCTGAACAGCACGAGATTATCCTGCGCATAGGCATCGCCCCGGCCATTGGCCAGCGCCTGCAGGGATTCGGAGTTCTTCTCGAACTTGAGCAGTTTCCAGTCCGGGTGATTGCGGGTCAGCCACAGGTCGGCGGTGGTACCCGTGGTCACGATGATGGTTTTGTCCTTGAGCTCGTCCAGCGCTTTTACCGGGCTGCCTTCGGGGACAAGGGCCTGCACCGCGACGCGCAGGTTGGGGTTAGTGAAATCCACCACCTGCTGGCGCTCGGGGGTGACCGTCATGTTCGCCAGGATCAGGTCTACCTTGTCGCTCTGCAGGAAGGGAATGCGGCTGGCCGGCTCCACCACCACGAATTCCACCTTTTTCTCGTCGCCGAGCAAGTCCTTGGCAAAGCGCTTGGCAAGGTCGGTGTCGAAACCGACGTAGGTGCCCTTCTCATCCACGAAACCGAACGGTGGCTTGTCGCTGAACACACCCACCACCAGCTTGTCCCGGGCTTTGATCGAGGCGATCGAACCGGCGGGCGCAGTGGCGGTGCTGGCGGCCTTGGGCGCTTCGGCCTTGTCGCACCCGGCCAGCAGGCCCAGGGCGAACAAGGGGAATAACACGGCAGCTTTGACACTCATGAGGCTTTCCTTCCTGGCAGGTTTTCTACGTAAGAGAAGCGTTCCAGAAACTGCTGCGCGCGTGCGGTCTGCGGAGAACTGAAAAAACGCTCGGGGTCGTTCTGTTCGGCGATGCGGCCACCGTCCATGAATACGATTCGGTCGGCCACCGCGCGGGCGAAGGCCATTTCGTGGGTGACGATCACCAGGGTCATGCCGCCCTTGGCAAGGTCCAGGATCACTTGCAGCACTTCCTTGACCATCTCGGGGTCCAGGGCAGCGGTGACTTCGTCGAACAGCATCACTTTCGGGTTCATGCACAGCGCCCGCACGATCGCGATGCGTTGTTGCTGCCCGCCCGACAGTTCGCGGGGCCACGCCCGGGCGCGCTGGCCCAACCCTACCCGCTCCAGCAACGCCATGGCCTGTGCCTGGGCCTCGGCGCGGGGCCGGCCCTGTACGCGTAGCGGCCCCAGCAGAATGTTGTCCAGCACGGTCATGTGGGGGAACAGGTTGTAGCTCTGGAACACCATGCCCACCTGCTGACGCACACGCTGCCAGTCGCTGTCGGCGGTGAGCGCTTCTCCCGCCAGGCGCAGGGTGCCGCCATCGCCTTGCTCCAGGCCATTGAGGCAGCGCAGCAAGGTGCTTTTGCCGCAGCCGCTGGGGCCGAGGATCACGATCACCTCACCTTCATGCACGTGCAGGTCCACGCCTTGCAACACCGGGGTGGCGCCAAAATGTTTGGTGAAACCGGCCAGCTCGATCAATGCGCTCATGAATGATTCCAGCGTCGTTCCAGGCGCCGCGACACGCTCGACAGCGGGTAGCACACCAGGAAGAAGAATACGAAAAGAAACCCGTAGATCAGCACCGAGGCATAGGTGCGCTCGATGATCTGCTGGCCCACCTTGGTGATGTCCACTACCCCGATCAGCACCGCCAGCGAGCTGGTCTTGATCACGCGGGCGTACACGTTGATCACCCCGGGGGTGATCCGCTTCACGGCCTGTGGCAACAGCACCCAGGCATACAACTGGCTCGAGCGCAACCCGATGGCCAGGCCGGCGTCCCGCTGGCCGCGGGGCAACGACTGCAGGCCCCCGCGTACCACCTCGCCCACTTCCGTAGCGCCCCACAACCCGAGCACCAGCACGGCGCAGGCGAATGCCGGCAGGTTGATCCCGAGCATGATGGGTAGCCCGAAGAACCCCAGGTACAGCCACACCAGCACCGGTATCGCCCTGAACAATTCGAGCCAGGCGCGCAACACGGCACTCAGCCAGCGCACCTGCAGCGTGCGGCCGATGCCTTGTAGCGCGCCGAGCACCGTAGCCAGCACGATGGCCAACGCAGAAATACCCAGCGTACGCGCCGCGCCGGTGGCCAGTTGGGGCGCGGCCTGCCATAGCAGTTCAAAACCCGTAGTGGCCACGTTGCAGCCTCCGTTCCAGGTGCCCCAGCAAGAGGGACAGCGGTAAAAACAGCAGCAGGCACACGCCAGTCAATACGGCCAGCATTTCGTAGGTTTTGTAGTAAAGCGCGATGTAACCCTTGGTGGTGTAGAGCAGCTCCGGCACCGCCACGGCAGACACCACCGTGGTTTCCTTGAGCAGGAAGATCACATTGGCGAACAGTGCCGGCAGGCTGAAAGTCCCGGCCTGGGGCAGCACTACATAACGCAACAACTGCAAACGGCCCAATCCGATCGCCAGGCCCGATTCAAGCTGCGCCTTGGGCACCGCTTCTACACCGGCGCGCAGTACTTCGGTCAAGTACGCCCCGCCCAGAAACGTCATCGCGATGATGGCCGAGGCAAAGCCACTGACCTGAACGCCCAGGCTCGGCAGCGCGAAATAGATGAAGAACAACTGGATAAGCAAAGGCGTATTGCGGGCGAGTTCCACGTAGCCCCTGACTGTTATCGCCGCACCCGGCACGCCCAGCACCAGCGCCGCGTTGGTCAGAAGCGAAACGGCCAGGGACGCGGTGATCGCTAGGCAGCCTACTTCAAGGGTCATCAGGGTGGCGGCCGCAAAACTCGGCAGCGTCGACAGTATGAACGCGACGTCGAAGGTCATCAGCGCAGCGCTCCAGGGAACGACACTGCGATAGAGAAGGTCCGGCAAACAGGCATTTCACACGCCCTTGGGCTAGAGGCAACAGGAAGAAAGTGATTGTTTTTAATAGCTTATTGGAAGTTATTACGGTGCAGTAATACCTGTTTCGCATAAGCATAGAGCGGTCGCTTGTCCAACCCTTGCGAAGCGGGCCGTCAAGGGCCGGGGGAAGAGAGGGAAAGGCATCGCCTGATGGCACTTTCTTGTATCATTCTGCGAATGGTTCTTGTTAACCTTCGCCACCGCTTCGCAACCGCTGGGTTGCGCGCGCCTGCTGTCTATTCAACAAGGAGTCCCAGATGGGAACAGGCAACGCCCGCCTGGCGCCGACCGGCCGCCAGCTCTGCACCATGGTTTCGCTACTCGGCCTGATGGCCTTGGGCGCGCAAACCGCCCAGGCCGCTACTGTGTTCGATACGCCAGACACCACCTATAAAGGTGAGATCAACGCACAGGGCCCTCGTGGCACCGCAATTACCGCAGGCAGCGAAGTGCAGCTGCAGGGGCGCGACTTCAAGCCGGGGCAGCGGATTACCCTCATGCGCGGCAACACCGTGCTGAACACAGATGCCTACGTGGCGGATGAAAAAGGCACCTTCAACGCCAGCCTGAAGGTGCCGGCCGATGCCGCGGTGGGCTTGCAGCCTATCCTGGTGGCGGTCAGCAACCCGTCGGCCGCTGCAGTGTTCCCGCTGAAAGTGTCGCCGGTGGTGCCGGTGTCCAATACCGAGGCCTACAAGCAGGTCAGCGCCAAGCTGGCACCCGGGCTGTATCAGTCTGCCGTGAGCGCCAAAACCGGCGCGGTGTTCGTGACCTCCGCCGTGGGCCGCCCGCCGGTGAAGGCCTCCGAGCTGCTCAAGCTCAACGGCGAAACGCTCGCCGTGGAAGCCCGTATCACTCCGGCTGCCGCGCCTGGCAGCGACGACGGCAGCGTGTTCGCCGTGTATGGCGTAGGTGTGGACGACCAGAACGGCAACGTGTGGGTCACCAACACCCGCCAGAATGCCGTGGCGGTGTACCGGCAGGCCGATCTTGGCCTGGTGAAGCAGTTCGCCCCGGGCACCGTAGCCCACGCCCGGGACGTAGTGATCGACCCCACGCTGGGCCGCGCCTTCGCCTCGGCGACCGGCACACCGGTGATTGCCATGTTCGACACCAAAACCCTGGCCGAGCCCACCCCGATCCAGGTCAAGTCGCTGAAATGGGGCAGCCAGTTCTCCGTCGCCAGCCTGCACCTGGACGCCGCAGCCCACAAGCTGTACGCCGTGAGCCTGAGCACTGAAGAAGCCGCGGTAGTGGATGCCAAGACCGGCACGGTAGAAAAGGTGATTCCAGTGGAAGGGATCAAGATGGCGATGGGCGTAGCCTATGACGCCAAGACCAACCGCCTGTTCGTGGCCGCTCAGGGCAGCGACAACCTGGCCATCGTCGACCTGGCCAGCGGCAAGACGCTGCACCGCGTGAGCACTGGCGCCGGCCCGCTGAACGTGGCGTTCGACCCGGTCAAGCGCCTGGCGTACGTGACCAACCGCGTGTCCGGCACCCTCTCCGTGGTAGACCCGGACGGCAAGCTGGTCGCCAACCTGCCCGACGGCACCTTCCCCAACCATGTGACCGTGGACGGGAAAGGCAACGTTTACGCCGTGAACAAGGCCAAGGGTCAGGACGACGCCGAAGGCGATCGCATCACCCGCTTCACCCCGGTGAAATAAGCTAGTTCCCTCGGCTGAGCCCGCCCAGCCGGCTCGAGATCGCCTGCATGCCTTGCCCCAGCTCGCGCAGGGCACTGGCATCGCGGGCGCCCTCCTCGCTGGCCGTGTGAATCCGCACGGCCAGTTCGTTGATCTCATGGGTCACATGGCTTTGCTGCTGCGCCGCCACGGCAATCTGCTGGGCCCGCTGCACGATGTCATCGAAACTGTTCACCGTGGTGCCTAACGTCCCCGACACGCCACTGGCCTGATGCACCGCTTCACGGGTGCGCTCGGCACCGTTCTGCATGGTGGTCACTGCCACCGTCGAAGCCTGACGCAACTGGGTGATCATCTCCTGAATCTCGTTGGCAGAGGTTTGCGTACGGCCTGCCAGGGTGCGCACTTCGTCGGCCACCACGGCAAACCCTCGGCCCTGCTCTCCGGCGCGCGCGGCTTCGATAGCGGCATTGAGGGCCAGCAGGTTGGTTTGCTCCGAAATGGATTTGATCACGTCCAGCACGCTACCCACACGCTCGATGTCGGTGCCGAGCCGGGTGATTGCTCCTGCCGCGCCATTGATGTCGCCAGCCAGTGCTTCGATCGACTGGCTGTTGCGGTGTACCTGCGTCTGCCCATCCTGGGCGTCCACCAGCGAGCGGCGGGCAGTCTCCGAGCAGTCACTGGTGTTTCGCGCCACCTCGCTGGCACTGGCGGACATTTCAGTCACCGCCGCGGCCAGCAGGGTGTTGTCTTCGCGCTGCGCTTCGGCCCGTTCGGCCAGCCCGCTCGACAAGTGGGCGAGCGCGTTGGCCTGGGCCTCCAGCGATACCGATTCGTCGGCGATGCGCTTAAGCATGTCGCGCAGGGAGCCTGCGTAGCGGTTCACCGCCGCGCGCAGGGCGCCGATTTCGTCGGCCCGGCGGATGTCCAGCTCGGTGGCACCCTGCCCGCCTTCGCCGAGGCGAGCGATCTGGGCGGTGGTTTCTTCCAGCTGCGACAACAGCCGCTTGCCGGCGAACCAGGCCAGGCCCAGCAACACGGCCAGCAGTGGCAGCAGGAACAGCATCATTTGTTGGGTGAGCTCATTGGCCAGGCCCACTACCCGCGCCTGCGGTGTGACCAGGCCGATGCGCCAGCCCGTGCTTTCCATGGTTTCCAAGGTGACGTAGGCCGGCCCGCCCAAGCGGCCGTCGTCGTCCAGGTACAGGGTCGCAGGTGCGGTGTTCTTGTTGCCGAGGCTGGCCGCTACCGGTTGCAGCCAGGGCATGGCCTTGGCCAGGTTGGCCATCGTCGGCAGGCTGCCTTTGTCGCCCCTGGCCTCGGGGAAGAACAGCACGTTGCCGCTTTGGTCCACCGCGAAGGCGTAACCACCCGTCACGTTGCCCTTGGCCTTGAGGAAGTCGGCCAGGCCGTCCAGCTTCAAGTCCACGGTGGCCACGCCGGCAAACGCACCATTGGCCAGGTAGGGCACGCTGCAAGTGGTCATGGCCACGCCGCTGATCGGGTCCTGATAAGCGTCGGACCATACACAGCGGCCGCCAGGCGCCGTGCGCGCGCCGGTGTACCAAGCTTCGGCGTGGTAAGGGGCCGCCTGGGCACCGTTGTACTCATCGGAGTAGTCCAGGCCGTTGCTGGCATTGCGCGCCCAGAAGAAACTCCGCCGCTCCACCTCGGGGGTAAAGGCATTAGGCTCGGGCCACAGGCCACCGCCGGCAATGGCACGGTCGCCCTGGCTGTCGATCACGCCCGGCAGGTTGGCCTTTACCAGCGCTTCATCGTGAGGAAGGCTTTGCGCCAGGTGCGCTACCGCGGCGGTGGTCCCTTCGATACGGTTGAGCTGCAGCGCCAACTGCCGGGTGATGGCGCTTGCGGACTGCTCCGCCGCCTCAGTGCCGGCCGCGATCAGCCTCGGTTTGCCGCCGATGGCCATTACCGCGTAGATCGCCAATGCGGTAAGCGCGAGCAGGGCCAGAATGCCGAAGGTCATGCGCCCGGCGATACGCGTGGGTAAAAGGGCCATAGGGGCTCCAGAACAGGGGGTGTCTGGAGGGTGTTACGGCTGCGGTTGGCAAAGGTTGAGGGTGCGCGGCGGGAGATGGCGTGGGGGGCGACGGGCGGGTATGGGTGGCGGGCGACGCGCTATCCAAAGCACCGAACCGCTTGGCAAAATCTATCATTTGGAGCAAACTAGACCTATCAAATGATTAGAGCGATATCAGGAACCACTATGGACATCTCATCGCGCATCTATCACCCTGCCCCACCCATTCGGCCGGGCCTGTGGTACAGCCTTGGCATTCCGGAGCGGGGAGAACCGCTCTATCGGGCCTTGCATGAAGGCTTCTCCGTTTCAGTATTGGATCATCTATCTGTTGCCATCGGTGTTGCCAAGAACGCTTTGGCCTCGTATGCATTGATCCCTTCCGCCACGTTGCAACGCCGATTGAAAAGCAAGCGCTTCAACACTGAGGAAAGTGATCGCTTGTACCGGCTGGCTCAAATATTGAGTGCGGCTTTCGAACTGTTCGAGGGTGACGAAGTAGCCACTCGGCATTGGCTATCCGAGCCAGTGCGGGGCCTGGGTGGGCGACGCCCGATCGAGATGGCGCGAACCTCGGCGGAAACAACTGCTGTGCTGGACCTCATTGGGCGCTTGGAGCATGGGGTAATCGCGTGACCCGGATTTATCGCCTGGTGAAGAAAAAATGGAGCGCACATGCATTCGATGGAGAGGGAGCCAAACGTTATGGCGGTCGGTGGAACAGCAAAGGTTTAGCGTGCGTATACGGCGCGGGTAGCGAATCGCTGGCGCTTCTGGAGGTTCTTGCACATTTGAGCGACGCCGAACTGGCCCACCACTATGCGATGTTCGAAATGGAGGTCGATGACAACCTGGTGCTCTACGCCGATATAACTGAACTACCCAATAACTGGCGAGCCGAACCCGCTCCATTGGAAACTGCAAGCTATGGCGATACCTGGCTAGCCTCCGGCCAGAGTCTTGCCCTTGGGCTACCCAGTGTTATTGTGCCGCGCGAATGGAATTACCTGCTTAATATTGAGCATCCTGCGTTTGCCAAGGCTGCGTCAGGAGCACGGCTGCTGAATTTCGATCTGGACACTCGGTTGCTATAGAGCCTCAACCCCCAATCCACACGATACACGCCGACAACGTGACCACGGACCCCAGCGTGGACAGCAGAATCACCCGGGAGATAGTGCCGGCTTCACGCTTGTAGTATTCGGCGATCATGAACGGCCCCGTGCCGGTAGGCAGCGCGCTCAGCAGCAGCGCCGAGTGGGCCCACAGCGGGGGCAGCACGAACACCTTGAAGGCCAGCCAGCCGGTGATCAGTGGCTGGCCCACCAGCTTGAGCAGCACCAGTGGCCAGGCACTCTGGCTGGCCGGCTTGCCCGGGCGGGCGAGGAACAACCCCAGTGAGATGAGCGCGCAGGGCGTGGTCGCCGCTGCAAGCATGTCCAGCAGCTGGGTGACCGGCGCTGCCAACCCCAGGCCAGTACTGGCCCAGAACGCGCCTGCCACGGGTGTGACCACCAGCGGGTTTTTCAACAGCGCCGTCGTGACGGCCAGGCCCGCCCGCGCTAGGTTCGGCTCCGCTTGCAAGCCCACTTCCACCAGCGTGACGGCCACCGCAAAGAGCACGCATACCACGATCAGCGATGAGATAAGGGCCGGCTCCAGCCCCGAAGGGCCCAGGACCATCAGGCACAACGGTATGCCGATATACCCGGTGTTGGCATACGCCGCGCTGAGGCCATCGATGCTGCCCTCCACCAGGCGCTGGCCCCGGGCGACTTTCCAGGCCAGCGTGCCGGAAAACACCGCCATGCAGCCCAGCCCGAAACTAAGGATAAAGCCCGGCTGCCAGTTCTGCGCCCACACCGCCGTCGCGGTCACCTTGAACAGCAGCGCCGGCAGGCACAGCCACACCACCAGTTTGTTCAGTTCCGACGCCGCATGCTCGCCCAAGCGGCGGGTGCGCCCGGAGGCATAGCCGAGCAGGATTAAAGAAAAGATGGGGGCGATTACAACAAGTACGGTGTTCATTCAGGTAGCCATATCCAGGGACAGCCGAGCCTAGGGCAGGCCCCGCCGGTTTGTAAACCGCTCAAGGGCACGGGTTCTGCGCCGCCTATGTAGCCGTGCGGTATGCCTTCCTCGATTGGGCACCCCATAAACCCAGTGAATAGCGGTGTGATTGTTTTGCGCAGCGGTCTAGGGTTGCAAAAAAACAACAGGAGGTGCGGCATGGCGGCGCAAGTGCGATTCCAGCAGACAGGCAACCTGGGGTGGATCACCCTCGACAACCCCCCGGTGAATGCGCTTAGCCAGCCGTTACGTGCTGGCCTGATGGCAGCGCTCGAGCAAGCAGCGCAGGCCTCGGGCCTCGATGCCCTGCTGTTGCTGGGCACGGGCCGGCTGTTCTGCGCAGGTGCCGACATCAAGGAATTCAGTGCGCCGCCCATGGCCCCCGCCCTACCCGACGTGATCGCTGCAGTGGAAGCCTTTAGCAAACCGGTGATCGCGGTGCTGCATGGCAGCGCCCTCGGTGGCGGGTTGGAGCTGGCACTGGGCGCGCACTACCGCATCGCCACCGCCGATACGTCGCTGGGCTTGCCCGAAGTGAAGCTGGGGCTGCTGCCGGGTGCCGGTGGTACCCAGCGGCTACCCCGTGTGGTCGGTGTGCCCAAGGCGCTGGACATGATCGTCAGTGGCGCCCCTATCACCGGTGAAGCGGCCTTGCCAGCTGGCCTGGTCGATGCCCTTTATGAGGGTGATGCGGTGCAGGCGGGAACAGCCTATGCCTGCAAACTGCTCAGCCAGGGAGGCGGGGTGCGCCGCACGGGTGAGCGCACCGCAGTTCTGGAGGGCAATGACCCGCAGGCCTACTTCTCGGAACAGAAGGTGAGCGTAGAGAAGCGTTTTCCCGGCCTGTATTCTCCATTGCGCTGCGTGATGGCGGTGCAAGCCTCGGTACAGCTGGCGCTGGCCGAGGGGTTGAAACGCGAGCGCGAACTGTTCATGGAGTGCCTGCAGTCCCCGCAACGGGCCGGGTTGGTACATGCCTTCTTCGCAGAGCGTGAAGCGAGCAAGGTGCCGGGCGTTACCGCGGACACACGCCCCTGCCCCGTTGAACACGCTGCCGTGGTGGGCGGCGGCACCATGGGCGTCGGGATCGCGCTGTGCTTTGCCAACGCAGGGCTGCCGGTGAAGTTGCTGGAAGTGGATGAAACAGCGCTTGCACGCGCCTTGCAACGTGCACGCGACACCTACGCCGCCAGCGTGAAGCGCGGCAGCCTCAGCCCCATCGATATGGAGCAGCGCCTGGGCTTGATCGAAGGCGTTACCGATTATGCAGCCCTGGCCGATGTCGACGTCGTGGTTGAAGCGGTGTTCGAGGACATGGCGGTGAAGCATCGCGTATTCGAGACGCTGGACGCCGTGTGCAAGCCCGGCGCCCTCCTCGCCTCCAATACGTCCTCCCTGGACCTGAACGAGATCGCCACCGCCACGCGCCGGCCGGAGGACGTGATCGGCCTGCATTTCTTCAGCCCTGCCAACGTGATGCGCCTGCTTGAAGTGGTACGTGGTGCCCGCACGTCGCCCGAAGCGTTGGCCACCGG
Source organism: Pseudomonas sp. 3MAES_34.3B (assembly GCF_058145875.1). Classification (NCBI taxonomy): domain Bacteria; kingdom Pseudomonadati; phylum Pseudomonadota; class Gammaproteobacteria; order Pseudomonadales; family Pseudomonadaceae; genus Pseudomonas; species Pseudomonas sp. 3MAES_34.3B. Next base: position 3,051,229 of record NZ_CM176960.1, read on the forward strand.
GCTTGCATTGGGCAAGCGGCTGAAAAAGGTCAGCGCCGTGGTGGGTGTGTGCGATGGCTTCGTGGGCAACCGCATGCTGTTCCAGTACGGGCGCGAGGCGGAGTTCCTGCTCGAGGAAGGTGCCACGCCCGAACAGGTTGACGCCGCGCTGCGCGGCTTCGGCATGGCCATGGGGCCGTTCGCCATGCGCGACCTTTCCGGGCTGGACATCGGCATGGCGATCCGCAACCGCCAGCGCCAGCAACTGCCCCCGAACTACCCGCTGCCTTGCCTGCTGGACCTGCTGTTCGAAAAAGGCATGCTGGGGCAGAAAACCGGCTGTGGCTTTTACCGCTACGAAGGCGGCGCACGTACGCCGCTGCCTAACCCCGAGCTGCCAGCATTGCTCGACGCCGCTTCCCGCCAGCAAGGCTTAGCGCGGCGCGCCTTGAGCGATGAATACATCCTGGACCGAACCCTTCTGGCCTTGGTGAACGAGGGCGCGAAGCTGCTGGACGAAGGGATCGCCCTGCGCGCCAGCGACATCGACCTGATCTACCTCAACGGCTATGGTTTCCCGGCATTTCGCGGCGGCCCGATGTTCTATGCGGACACTTTAGGCCTGGGCACCGTGCTGGAACGCATCGAAGCCTTCCACCGCGAGCTTGGCGCCTGGTGGGAGCCCGCGCCACTGCTAAAACGGCTGGCCCGCGAAGGCGGCACCTTTACCGGCAAGGGGGCCAGCGCATGAACGACGCCGTTATCGTTTCAACCGCCCGCACCGCTATCGGCAAGGCGTTCCGCGGCGCGTTCAATAACACCCACGGCGCCGTATTGGCTGGCCATGTGGTCAGCCATGCGCTGGCCCGCGTAGACCTGGACCCTGCCCTGATCGAAGACTGCGTACTGGGCTGCGGCCTGCCCGAGGGTGCCACCGGCAAGAACATCGCTCGGTTGGCGGCCGTGCGCGCCGGGCTGCCGCTGAGCGTGGGCGGCGCCACTGTGAACCGGTTCTGCGGGTCGGGCCTGCAAGCGATCGCCCAGGCTGCCCATTACATTCGCGCCGAAGGAGTCGCCGCCATGATCGCTGGCGGTGTGGAATCGATCAGCCTGGTACAGCCCACCCTGAATCCGAACGGGATACAGGAGGCCGGCTTGTATCAGTTGAAGCCCGACCTCTGGCTGCCCATGATCGACACCGCGGACATCGTCGCCCAGCGATACGGCATCAGCCGCCAGGCCCAGGACGAATACGCCCTGCTCAGCCAGCAGCGCACGGCCGCTGCTCAGCAGGCCGGGCGCTTCGATGCCGAGATCGTGCCGCTGGCCAGCGTGCGCCAAGTGACCGACAAGGCCAGTGGGGAAACGCGAGAAGAAGCGGTGACCCTTACTCAAGATGAATGCAGCCGTGCATCCACCACCCTCGAGGCATTGGCCGCGCTGGCGCCAGTGCGCGGCGCCGATCAGTTCGTCACTGCCGGCAACGCCAGCCAGCTGTCGGACGGCGCCAGCGCCTGCCTGCTGATGGACAGCCGCGTTGCCGTACAACAGAACCTTGCCCCGCTGGGCATTGTGCGGGGCTTTGCGGTGGCTGGCTGCGAGCCGGACGAAATGGGCATCGGCCCGGTGTATGCCGTGCCCAAACTGCTGAAGCGCCACGGCCTGACCGTGAACGATATCGACCTGTGGGAGCTGAACGAGGCGTTCGCCTCCCAGGTGATCTATTGCCGCGACCGCCTCGGCGTCGACCCTTCGAAGCTGAACGTGAATGGCGGCTCCATTGCCATCGGCCATCCCTATGGCATGACCGGCGCCCGCATGGTCGGCCATGCCCTGCTCGAAGGGCGGCGGCGCGGTGCGCGCTATGTCGTCGTCACCATGTGCATTGCCGGCGGCATGGGTGCCGCCGGCCTGTTCGAAATTGCCTGACTACACGGGGTAGACATGGACATTCATTACACCGAGCAACAACTGCAGTTTCGGCAAGAGGTAGAGGCGTTTCTGGCCGAGCAATTGCCAGCGCCTATTGCCCGCAAGGTATTGCTGGGCAAGCGCCTGGCCAAGGCAGACATGCAAGCCTGGCACGCCATCCTTGCCGCAAAGGGCTGGCTGGCCAACAGTTGGCCGGCGGAACTGGGCGGCACCGGCTGGGACCCGATCCAGAAGCATATTTTCGACGAAGCCTGCGCGGCGGCAGGCGCGCCTCGAATAGTCCCGTTCGGGGTGAACATGGTGGCCCCGGTGATCATCCGCTTTGGCACCCAGGCGCAGAAGGATTTCTACCTGCCGCGCATACTGTCGGGCGAGCACTGGTGGTGCCAGGGCTACTCGGAGCCCGGCGCCGGCTCAGACCTTGCCAACCTGAAAACCCGCGCGGTGCGTGAGGGCGAGCATTACATCGTCAATGGCCAGAAAACCTGGACCACCCTTGGCCAGTACGCCAACTGGATTTTCTGCCTGGTGCGCACCGATGCCCAGGCCCAGCCGCAGCGTGGCATTTCTTTCCTGCTGATCGACATGGCCACGCCGGGCATCACCGTACGGCCGATCATCACTCTGGACGGCGAGCACGAAGTCAACGAAGTGTTCTTCGACAATGTGCAGGTGCCGGTAGCCAACCTTGTGGGTGAAGAAAACCAGGGCTGGACCTGCGCCAAGTACCTGCTCACCCATGAACGCACCGGGCTGGCCGGCATCGGTACGTCAAAGGCGGCCCTGCGCCAACTCAAAAAAGTGGCGGCCCAGGCGCAAAGCGGCGGCAAGCCCATGCTCGAAGACCCGCTGTTCCGCGCCCAGGTTGCCGACGTGGAAATGCAGCTGCGGGCCATCGAGATCAGCACCTTGCGCATCTGCGCAGCGGCCAGCAACGGCGGCGTGCCGGGTGCCGAAAGCTCGATCCTGAAAGTGAAGGGCACCGAGATCCGCCAGGCAATTTCCCACTTGTTGCGCAAAGCCATCGGCCCCTATGCCCTACCATTGGTAGAGGAAGAACTGGAGCTGAACGACAGCGAACCGCCGCTTTATATGGAAGACAGCGCGCCGCTGGCCAGCGAGTACTTCAACCTGCGCAAGCTGTCGATCTTCGGCGGGTCCAACGAGATCCAGAAAAACATTGTCACCAAAATGATTCTTGAACTCTAAGGGGCGCGCCATGGACTTCAACCTCAGCCAAGAGCAGCAGATGCTGCAAGACACCGCCGCGCGGCTGGTGCGCGATCAATACACCTTCGAAGCCCGCCAGGCCCATGCCGCCACCGCGCTGGGCTATTCCCGTGACTTCTGGGCGCAGTTGGGCGAGCTTGGCCTCACTGCGGTGCCGTTTGACGAAAGCGTGGGTGGCATGGGCGGCAGCAGTGTCGACCTGATGCTGATCATGACCGAACTCGGCCGCGGCCTGTGCCTGGAGCCCTATCTGCATTCGGTAGTGTTCGCCGGCGGGCTGCTCGCTCAGCTGGGAACGGCCGAACAACAGGCCCGCTGGTTGGGGCCGGTGGCGAGCGCCGAGGCACAGCTAACCGTGGCGCTCGAAGAGCCCCATAGCCACTATTGCCTGAACCACGTGGAAACCCGGGCCGAGGCCGTGCCCGAAGGCTATCGGCTGAGCGGGCGCAAGGTGGCGGTGATCGCAGGCCATAGCGCCGATGCAATCTTGTTGAGTGCCCGCACCCACGGCGAGCCGGGAGATGAAACCGGCATCAGCCTGTTTGTGCTGGCGCCCGATACCCCTGGCGTGCGCCGCCGAGACTACCCTACCGTGGACGGCCCGCGCGCCTGCGAGCTGTTCCTCGAGGGTGCCGTGGTGCCGGCCAGTGCCATGCTGGGCGAAGTGGGCCAGGCGTTCGATGCCCTGCGCTATCAACAGGGCCGCGCCATCGCCGCGCAATGCGCCGAGGCGTTGGGCAGCATGCAGGCGGCCTGCGCGTTGACCCTGGACTACCTCAAAACCCGCAAACAGTTTGGCGTGCCCATCGGCAAGTTCCAGGTACTGCAACACCGCATGGTGGACATGCACACCGAGCTGCAACAGGCCACCTCCATGGCCATTCTGGCCGCCTGCGTGGCCGACGAAGCCGACAGCCTCGAACGCTCCCGTACCCTGGCCAACGCCAAGTTCATCTGCAGCCGCGCCGGGCGCTTCATCGCCGAGCAGGCGATCCAGTCTCACGGCGGGATTGGCATGACCTGGGAATACGTGCTCGCCCACCACGCCAAGCGGCTGGTGATGCTCAGCCATCAGTTCGGCGATGACGATCACCACCTCAAGGCGTATGCGGCGATGATGGACATGGCTGTGGCCTGACATTTGTTCCCGGGCTACCGCTTGGTCCTACGGTGAAAACATGTAGGACCAGGCATAGCCTGGGAATGAACCGAATCACTCCACGCCTCAATCCGGTTCGGCCCACGCTTACCCCGCACCACTTCGGAGCCGCTCAATCGCCTGCCCATCAGCACTCGCCGCGCCAACCCGCCATGCAGGGGCACTCCACGCAAAAACCTGACCTGTTGGCCAGCTAATTGCTTTATCAGGGCCAGCCACCCTGAACGAGCCTGCCATGCCTTCAACCGCCACCAGCCCGCGCCTGCATCTGCGCCAGATCACCAAGCGCTACCCGGGCTGCCTTGCCAACGACGCCATCGACCTGCGTATCGACGCCGGGGAAATTCACGCCTTGCTGGGCGAGAACGGCGCAGGCAAAAGTACCCTGATGAAGATCATCTATGGGGTCACCCAGCCGGACAGCGGCGAGATCCTCTGGGAAGGCGAGCAAGTGCGCATGCGTAACCCGGGCCAGGCGCGGGCATTGGGCATCGGCATGGTGTTCCAGCACTTTTCGCTGTTCGAAACCCTCACCGTGGCACAGAACATCGCCCTGGCCATGGGGCCCGGGCAAACGCCAAAGCAGCTGGAGCCGCGCATCCGTGAAGTGTCAGCCCGCTACGGCATGAGCCTGGCTCCGGAGCGGCTGGTGCATAGCCTGTCCATCGGCGAACGCCAGCGGGTGGAGATCATTCGCTGCCTGATGCAAGACATCCGCCTGCTGATTCTCGATGAGCCGACTTCTGTGCTTACCCCGCAAGAAGCCGAAGACCTGTTCGTGACCCTCCGGCGCCTGGCGGCCGAAGGCTGCAGCATTCTGTTCATCAGCCATAAGCTGGGCGAAGTCCGCGCCCTGTGCCACAGCGCTACGGTGCTACGGGCTGGCCGGGTATCAGGCCAGTGTGTGCCCAACGAGAGCACCGACCTTGCACTGGCGCGGATGATGGTCGGCGATGCCGAAGGGCTGGAAACCGACTACGCGAAGGCCACCGGCGGCGTTGATTTCCTCAACGTGCAACAGCTCTCATGGCACAACCCGGATCCGTTTGGCTGTTCACTGAAGGCGGTGGACCTCGCTGTACGCAGGGGGGAAATCGTCGGTGTCGCCGGCGTGGCTGGCAACGGCCAGGACGAACTGCTGGCGCTACTCAGCGGCGAACGCACCCTCGCCATGGCCGATAGCGCTTGCGTGCAGTTCGCCGGCAAGCCGGTGGGTGGCCTGCGCCCCGATGCCCGACGGGCCCTGGGCCTGGGCTTCGTACCCGCCGAGCGCCTGGGCCATGGCGCGGTACCCGACATGAGCCTGGCCGATAACGCCCTGCTCACGGCCTTCGGCCAAGGGCTGGTCAGCAAAGGTCTGGTCCAGCGCGGCAAGGTCGTGCAACTGGCCGAAACCATCATCGAGCGGTTCGGGGTTAAAAGCGCCGGAACCCACGCGGCAGCGCGAAGCCTGTCGGGCGGCAACCTGCAGAAATTCATCCTCGGCCGGGAAATCCTTCAACAGCCTCGCTTGCTGGTGGCAGCGCATCCCACCTGGGGGGTGGACGTGGGCGCGGCGGCAACCATTCACCGTGCCTTGATCGCCTTGCGCGACGCTGGCGCGGCAATCCTGGTGATTTCCGAAGACCTGGACGAGCTGTTCCAGATCTGCGACCGCCTCGGCGCGCTCAGTGGCGGGCGCCTCAGTGCCCTGAAGCCAACCACAGAGACTACCCAGGTGGAACTGGGTAGCTGGATGGCCGGCCGCTTCGAGGCGATGGCACCCGCGCACGATTCTCCCCTTTCACCGGCCATGCCCGCATAACGGAGCCTGTCATGCTGCTTTCCCTCGAACCCCGCGGCCAACAGTCCCGCGCCATGCTGTGGCTGTCGCCCGTGCTGGCCGCAGTGCTTACCCTCGCCTGCGGCTCGTTGCTGTTCATGGCCCTTGGGCAAGACCCTTTGATCACCCTGCATACCTTGTTGATCGACCCCGTCAGTGACCTGTACGGAGTGTCTGAACTGCTGGTCAAGGCCACGCCCATCATGCTGTGCGCATTGGGCCTGGCGGTGGCGTACCAGGCACGGATCTGGAACATCGGCGCCGAGGGCCAGTTGCTGATCGGCGCCTTGGCCGGCAGCGCCGTGGCCGTGCACATCCTTGAGGTACAAAGCCGCTGGGCATTGGTGCTGGTACTGGCAACAGGCATGCTCGGCGGCGCCCTTTGGGCCGGCCTCACCGCCTGGTTGCGCACGCGGTTCAACGCCAACGAGATCCTCACTAGCATCATGCTCAACTACGTGGCGCTCAACCTGTTGCTGTATGGCGTGCACGGCCCGCTGAAGGACCCGGCCGGGTTCAACTTCCCGGAATCGGCCATGTTCTCCGACGCCACCCGCCTGCCGGTGCTGTTCGAGGACGGCCGCGCCCATGCCGGCGCGTACTTCGCCCTGCTCGCGTTGGTGGCCGTGTGGGTGTTGCTGCAACGCAGCTTTCTGGGTTTCCAGATCAAGGTGCTGGGCCTGGACGGCCGTGCCGCCGCCTCGGTGGGTTTCAGGGAAAAGCGCCTGGTGTGGCTGGTGCTGCTGCTCAGCGGCGGGCTCGCGGGCCTGGCTGGCGTGTGCGAGGTCACCGGCCCTATTGGCCAGTTGGTCCCGCAAGTGAGCCCCGGCTATGGTTACGCCGCCATTACCGTCGCCTTCCTGGGACGGTTGCACCCCGTGGGCATCGTGTTTGCCAGCGCGCTCATGGCGCTGCTGTACCTGGGCGGCGAGAGCGCGCAAATGAGCCTCAACCTGCCGCAGGCGATCACCCAGCTGTTCCAGGGAATGATGCTGTTCTTCCTGCTGGCAAGCGACGTACTCATCCTCTATCGCCCCCGCCTGAACCTGAGCTGGGCCCGCCGCCGCGCGGCTGTCGTTACCGCTGGAGCCGCCTGATGGACATCGACCTGCTGAGCAATGTGTTTTACGCCATGGTGCGCACCGGTACGCCGCTGTTGCTGGTGGCGCTGGGCGAACTGGTGTGCGAGAAAACCGGCGTGCTCAACCTGGGCCAAGAGGGCATGATGCTGTTCGGCGCCGTGGTGGGGTTCATTGCTGCCTACAGCACCGGCAACCTGTGGCTGGGGGTGATGATGGCGATGCTGGCGGGGGTGTTGCTGTCGTCGCTGTTTGCCTTGGTGGCCTTGGCGTTCAATGCCAACCAGGTGGCCACCGGGCTGGCGCTGACCATCTTCGGCGTAGGGCTGTCCACCTTCGTAGGTGCGGCCTGGGTGGGTAAGCCGCTCAGTGGGTTCGAACCCATCGCCCTGCCCTGGCTCAGTGAACTGCCCGTGGTGGGCCGCATGCTGTTCGGCCAGGACCTGCTGGTGTACCTGTCCTTCGCGCTGTTCGCGCTGGTGGCCTGGGTGCTGCTTAAAAGCCGCCTCGGCCTGATCATCCAGGCCGTGGGCGAGAACCCCGATGCCGCTAGCGCCATGGGCCTGCCGGTGCTGCGCGTGCGCACCCTGGCGGTGCTGTTCGGCGGCGCCATGGCCGGGCTGGCTGGCAGCTATCTATCGCTGGCCTACACCCCCATGTGGGCCGAAAACATGAGCGCCGGCCGCGGCTGGATCGCCCTGGCCCTGGTGGTATTCGCCAGCTGGCGAGTGGGCCGCCTGCTGCTGGGTGCCTACCTGTTCGGCCTCGCCAGCATCCTTCACCTGGTGGCCCAGGGCGTGGGGCTGAACATCCCTTCCAACCTGCTGGCGATGCTGCCGTATGTGGCGACCATCGTGGTGCTGGTGTTGTTGTCCCGCGATGGCCTTCGCACACGCCTGTATGCGCCGGTTTCGCTAGGGCAGCCTTGGCAACCCGGGCACTGAACCCGTAGAGTACGCCCCCTGCGCCTGCCCTCACCGGCAGGCGCCCCTGGATCAGCAGACAGGGCAACACTGAGCTGGCTTCCCTCACATTCACTTCAGAGGAGCCGGCCACCATGCCTGCCATCCGTACCTGGTTGAAAAACCCCCTCGCCGTGTTTACCGGCAACAACCTGAGCGCCGAAGGCGGCCTGGTGATCGCCAACGGCGTGATCGAACAGTTGCTCGCCCCAGGTGAACACCCTGCCCTGCCCTGTGATCAGATGTTCGACGCTCGCGAGCATGTGCTACTGCCGGGGCTGATCAACACCCACCACCACTTCTATCAAACCCTTACCCGCGCGTGGGGGCCGGTGGTGAATCAGCCATTGTTCCCCTGGCTGCAAACCCTCTACCCCGTATGGGCGCGGCTGACCCCGGCGCAGCTGGCACTGGCGAGCAAAGTAGCGCTGGCCGAGCTATTGTTGTCGGGCTGCACCACCGCAGCCGACCACCACTACCTGTTCCCCGATGGCCTTGAAGAAGCGATTGACGTGCAGGTCGAGGCGGTGCGCGAGCTTGGAATGCGCGCCATGCTCACCCGCGGTTCGATGAGCCTGGGCCAGGCGGACGGCGGGCTGCCGCCGCAGCAGACGGTGCAGCAGGGCGAGGCGATTTTGGCGGACAGCCAGCGGCTGATCGAGCGCTACCATGAGCGCGGCGATGGCGCCCAGGTGCAGATTGCTCTGGCGCCTTGCTCGCCGTTTTCGGTCACCCCGGAAATCATGCGGGCCAGCGCAGACATGGCGCAGCGCCTGGACGTGCGGTTGCATACGCACCTGGCCGAAACTTTGGACGAAGAAGCCTTCTGCGTGCAGCGCTTCGGCCTGCGCACCGTGGATTATCTCGACAGCGTGGGCTGGCTGGGCCCGCGCACCTGGCTGGCGCACGGCATTCATTTCAACCCCGAGGAAATCACCCGTCTGGGTGCTGCCGGCGTGGGTATTTGCCATTGCCCTACGTCCAACATGCGCCTGGCTTCAGGCATTTGCCCAACGCTGGAGCTGATGGCGGCCGGGGCTACCATCGGCCTGGGTGTGGACGGCTCGGCCTCCAACGACGGCTCCAACCTGATGCTCGAAGCCCGGCAGGCGCTGTACCTGCAACGCCTGCGCTATGGCGCCGAACGCATCACCCCCGAGCTGGCACTGGGTTGGGCCACCCGGGGCTCGGCAGCACTGTTAGGGCGCACGGACATCGGCGAACTGGCGCCGGGCAAGCAGGCGGACCTTGCGCTGTTCAAGCTCGACGACCTGCGCTTTTCCGGCAGCCATGATCCGGTCGCTGCGCTGCTGCTGTGCGGCGCCGACCGTGCCGACCGGGTAATGGTGGCCGGCCAGTGGCGGGTTATCGGGGGCCAGATCGAAGGCCTGGACGTATCAGGCCTGATGGCCGACCACCGCCAGGCGGCACAGGTGCTGGTCAACGGCGCCTGATACGCACTCTCCTGTCCCCTTGGTCAGCTTTTTGCATTCTCCCTGGCAGCTGACACCTGATAACAAAACCACCCGAGACGGAGCTTGTAATTGTGCAAAAACGCCCTTTGAAGAAGTTGTTCACCGCCGTGGCCGCTGCCATGGCCGCCACGCTGACCCTGGCCGCCAGCGCGGCGCCGTTGAAGGTGGGCTTTGTGTACGTGGGGCCCATCGGGGACCATGGCTGGACCTACCAGCACGAACAGGGGCGCAAGGCGCTGCAAGCGCAGATGGGGGACAAGATCACCACCAATTTCGTGGAAAACGTGGCCGAAGGGGCCGACGCCGAGCGGGTAATCCGTGACATGGCCAAGGACAAGTACGACCTGGTGTTCACCACCTCGTTCGGCTACATGAACCCCACCGTGAAAGTGGCCAAGCAATTCCCCAAGGTGATCTTCGAGCACGCCACCGGCTACAAGCAGGACAAGAACCTGGGCACGTACCTGGCCCGCACCTACGAGGGCCGCTACGTGGGCGGCTTCCTGGCGGCGAAGATGACCAAAACCAAGAAGATCGGCTATGTGGCCTCGTTCCCGATCCCCGAGGTGATCCGCGACATCAACGCCATTCAGCTGGCCCTGAACAAGTACAACCCCGGGACCGAACTGAAAGTGGTGTGGGTGAACTCCTGGTTCGATCCGGGCAAGGAATCCGACGCGGCCAACGCGCTGATCGACCAGGGCGCGGACGTGATCTTCCAGCACACCGACAGCCCCGCCCCTATCCAGACCGCCGAACGCCGTGGCGTGTACGCGGTGGGTTATGCCTCGGACATGGCCCACTTCGGGCCAAAGGCCGTACTGACCTCCATCGTCAACAACTGGGCGCCGCACTATATCCAGACGACTCAGGCGGTGATTGACGGCACCTGGAAGTCCCAGGACTTCTGGGGTGGCCTGGCCGACGGTACCGTGGAGCTGCCGATCAGCGACGTGGTGCCCGCCGACGTGAAAACCGAGGCCGAGCAGCTGATTGCCAGCATCAAGAGTGGTGAGTTCAAGCCGTTCACCGGGCCGATCAAGGACCAGGCCGGGGCAGAGAAGATCCCGGCGGGCAGCAGCGCCAGCATTGCTGACCTTGCCTCGATGAACTACTACGTTGAAGGCCTGACCGCGCAACTGCCGAAATAACGCTGCCCGCGCGGCCGCCCGCAACCAGGGCGGCCGCCCATTGGTGCTTTCAGGACAACCCGCATGAACACCCTTCCGATCATCGACATCGCCCCGCTGTACCAGAACGATCCGCACACCACTGCCCAGGTATCGGCCGCCATCGACCGCGCCTGCCGCGAGTGGGGCTTCTTCTACATCAAGGGCCACCCCATCGGTGCCGACCGCATCGAAGCGCTGACGAAGGCCGCGAAGACGTTCTTCGCCCTGCCGCTGGAAGACAAGCTGCGCATCGACATCACCCATACCCGCCACCATCGCGGCTACGGCGCCATCGCCACCGAGCAGCTGGACCCTGCCTTGCCCAGCGACTTGAAGGAAACCTTCGACATGGGCCTGCACTTGCCGGCCGATCATCCCGAGGTGCTGGCCGAGAAACCCTTGCGTGGGCCGAACCGCCACCCCGCTTTGCCGGGCTGGGAAGCGTTGATGGAGGCGCATTACCTTGATATGCAGGCATTGGCTCAAACGCTGCTGCGGGCGATGACGCCAGCACTGGGCGTGCCCGAGGACTTCTTCGACCAGCGCTTCACCCAGCCGGTGAGCGTGTTCCGGATGATCCACTATCCGCCGCGCCATACCGCCACCTCGGCCGAGCAGCAAGGGGCCGGCGCCCATACCGACTACGGCTGCATCACCCTGCTTTATCAGGACAACGCCGGCGGCCTGCAAGTGCGCAACGTGAATGGTCAATGGATCGACGCGCCCCCGATCGAGGGCACGTTCGTGGTGAACCTGGGCGACATGATGGCGCGCTGGAGCAACGCGCTATACCTGTCCACGCCCCACCGGGTGATCAGCCCGCTGGGCGTAGACCGCTACGCCATGCCGTTCTTCGCCGAGCCGCACCCTGATACCGCCATCGAGTGCCTGCCCGGCTGCCAGAGCGCAAGCAACCCGCCGCGCTACCCGGCCACGACCTGCGCCGAGTTCCTGCTGTCGCGCTTCGCCGACACCTACGCTTACCGGCGCGAGATCGAAACCACACCTTGAGGCAGCGAGGCTGCAGTGTCGGGTTCCGCCTCAGCCTGGGGCTCGGCGCTGTAGTACACCTTGGGCACGCCCCACAGAATCAATGCCACAGCCACCAGGCTGATAACACTGAGCAGGTACAGCGCCGGGGTTGCCGCGCCGGTGAGGTCACGAATGCGGCCGATCATGAATGGCGCGATGATCCCGCCCAGCTGGCCCAGGGAATTGATCAGGGCGATACCCGCCGCCGCCGCCACACCGCTGAGGAAGCGCGGCGGTATTGTCCAGAAGATGGGCATCCAGGCGATGATGCCGGCCATGATCAAGCTCAGCCCCACCATCAGCGGCAGCAGCTGCCCCGCAGTGACTGCGCACAACAGGTAGCCACCGGCGCACAGCAAGGCGCAGGTCGCCATGTGCCAGCGCCGCTCGCCGCTACGGTCCGAGCTGTAACCCATCAGCAGGTTCACCACCACCGCCACCAGGTACGGCACCATGGTCAGCCAGCCGATATGCAAGGTGTCGGTCACGCCAGCGCTGCGGATCAGCTGGGGCATCCAGAACAACAACCCGGTGAGGGCCATTACCAGGCAGAGGTAGATCGCGCTCATTACATAGGTAGTGGGCAAGCGCAGCAGGCTGGCCATGGAGGGTTTGCCGGCCGGCTTCACGTCTTCGGCCATGCGCTGGGCCAGCAGGCGCTTTTCTTGCGCAGTGAGCCAGGGCGCATCTTCGATACGGTCGCTCAGCAGCCAGAACACCACGCCACCGAGCAATATCGAGGGCACGCCCTCTAGCAGGAACAGCCATTTCCAACCTGCCATGCCCATGGCGCCGTCCATGTGGCCCAGGATCAACCCCGCCAACGGCCCACCAACGATGCCGCACAGGCAGATCGAGCTTTTGAAATAACCATTCACCCGCCCACGGCGGCTGCTGGGGTACCACTGGGTGAAGTAATACAGCACGCCGGGCACGAAGCCGGCCTCCATCACGCCGATGAGAAACCGCAAGGTGTAGAACCAGAACTCGCTCTGCACAAACATCATGCAGGCCGAGGTGATGCCCCAGGTCACCATGATGCGGGCAATCCACACCCTTGCGCCGATCTTGTGCAGCAGCACGTTGCTCGGCACCTCGAACAGAAAGTAACCCACAAAGAACAAACTGGCGCCCAAGCCGTACACGGTGTCACTGAAGCCCAGGTCGCTTTGCATTTCCAGCTTGGCGAAGCTGATGTTCACACGGTCCAGGTAGGCGAAGAGGAAACAGAGAATAAAGAGCGGGACGATGCGCCAGTTCACCTTGCGATACAGCGCATCTTCAAGTGAACGGGCGTCAACCGCGTGGGGCGCGGCAGCAGGTATGGCCATGGAACACCTCTTGTTATTGTGGGTGCCGACGTACCGGGTACGGCCCGGAATGACCATATAGTAATACTAATTACTGCCTTCGCCAGTTCCTCGCGGCGCCAGTCGTCAGGCCGGGGCTTTACGGCTCAGCAGCAACATCGCACCCGCCAATGCCAGCAGCGAGGCGCAACAGCGGCTGAATATCGCTTGGGCCGAAGGCCGCTTCAGCAATTGGCGCAGGTGGACCCCAGCACAGGCATAGAGCGCGATGGCTACCCATTCCAAGAAAAGGAACGCTGCGCCCAGCTGCACGAACTGCGCCGCGAAGGGTTGCCCTGCACTTACGAACTGAGGCAGGAAGGCGGTAAAAATTAGTATGGCTTTTGGGTTGCCTGCCGCGACCAGAAACTCCTGCCGTGCCATTTGCCAGGCGGTAGGAGTGCCTACGGTGGCGCCTCCGGTCTCGACCCCGGCCCCGCTGTTCCAAAGTTGCCAGGCGAGGTAAAGCAGATACGCCGCGCCCACCATTTTCACCAGCATGAACAGCGTGGCGGACGCCTGAATCACTGCCGCCAGGCCCACCGAGGCCAGCCCGATCATCGCAGCGAATGCTGCCAGCCGGCCGACGCCCGCCCAGCAGGCACGGCTAAAGCCATAGTGGGTCGCGTTATGTACCGACAACAGGTTATTGGGGCCTGGGGCCAGGTTCAGGGCGAAGCAGGCGGGCACGAACAGCGCCCAGGTAGACAGGTCCATGTCGGTGCCTTTGCAGGGGTCGGGTTGCCAAGAGTAGGCCTTCGCAAAGGCTCCCCACAAGGCCTGCAACCACGGCGCTTGACGCCCGCCTGGCGCATTCAGGCTTTGCAAGATTAACCAAACGTTACACAATCGCGGCTTTTTTTATGGGCCGCCCTGCTCTTTCAGCGGTTTGCGGCCGTGCTTGAAGCCTTGCTCACGGAGACCCCGAATGACTCAGCAGGCCACTGCCACCCAAGCCACCCCCGCCGCGCAGGCGCGCTGGGGCCGAGACGAAACCACCTGGATGCTGGGCCTGTTCGGCACCGCCATCGGCGCCGGTACGCTGTTTCTGCCTATCAACGCCGGCGTCGGCGGGTTCTGGCCGCTGCTGATCCTGGCACTGCTGGCCTTCCCGATGACGTACTACGCGCACCGCGGGCTTACCCGTTTTGTACTCTCGGGCAAAGATGGCGCGGACATCACCGGCGTGGTGGAAGAGCACTTCGGCAAGAAAGCCGGAACGCTGATCACGCTGCTCTATTTTTTCGCGATCTTTCCCATCCTGCTGATCTACAGCGTGGCCCTTACCAACACCGTGGGCAGCTTTCTTGAGCACCAGCTGCACGTCACGCCACCCCCTCGCGCGGTGCTGGCCGCCTTGCTGATTGTGGGGTTGATGATCGTGGTGCGCTGCGGCGAGGCGGCCATCGTGAAGGTGATGAGCCTGCTGGTGTACCCGTTCATTGCCGCGCTGGTATTGCTGGGGCTGTTCCTGGTGCCCCATTGGACCGGTGGCATCCTGGCCACCGCGGGCAACGTACCGCCTGCGGCCTCTCTGGTGCATACCCTGTGGTTGGCCATTCCCGTAATGGTGTTCTCGTTCAACCACTCGCCGATCATTTCGGCCTTTGCCGTGGACCGCAAGCGCGCGTGGGGAGATGCCGCCGAACCGCGCTGCAGCCGGGTACTGGCACGTGCCCACGGGTTGATGGTAGTGACGGTGATGTTCTTCGTGTTCAGTTGTGTGCTGGTGCTGTCGCCCGAGCAACTGGCGGAAGCCAAGGCGCAGAACCTCTCCATCCTTTCGTACCTGGCCAACCACTTCAGCAACCCGACCATCGCCTTTGCCGCGCCGATCATTGCCGTGGTCGCGATCGCCAAATCCTTCCTCGGCCATTACATCGGCGCCAGCGAAGGCCTGCACGGGCTGCTGGCCAAGCGTGGGCGCGGCGCCAGCAAGGGCCGGGATCGCATGGTGGCGGTAGCCATGGCGGTGGTGTGCTGGGCGGTGGCAACCCTCAACCCGAGCATCCTGGGCATGATCGAAACCCTCGGCGGCCCGGTGATCGCGGCCATCCTGTTCCTGATGCCGATGTACGCCGTGCGCCGTGTACCCGCCCTGCGCCAATACGCCGGCCAGTGGTCCAACGTGTTCGTGGTGGTGATCGGCCTGGTGTCCATTTCGGCGTTGGTGTATTCGCTGGTGTGAGGCCTCTCGGCCAGAGGAAAGGGGTACCCGTGGGAGAAGGCGAAGCCTACGAATATTCCCGGGGCTAATACACAAACCCCTGCCCCAGCTCGGCCTGCATCCAATCCAGAAAGCGCCGTACCCTCGGGAAGTTGGCGTGGGCGCGGGGGAATACGAGGTGGTGGGCGGTGATCGCGGCGCTTAGCCCCTCGCCTACTTCCACCAGGCTGCCGCGCGCCAGATAGGCCTGGGCGAGCAAGGTGCTTTCCAGCGCAAAACCCAGCCCATGGCTGGCGGCTTCGAGCGTCATGTAGGAGCGGTCAAAGCTCAGCGAGTACGGCTGCTCCGGCCGGGCCAGGCCATGCTGGGCGAACATCTGCGGCCATTTCACCAAGGTCGCTTCGGAGAGAATCAGCGGCGCGTTCAGCAGGTCGCCCATCCGCCGCACTGGCCATTTTTCCAGCAACCCGGGCGACGCCAGCACGGCGATCCGCTCCTGGGGCACCGTGCGTACTTCGAAACTGGGCCAATTGGGCAGCCCATGGCGGATGTCCAGGTCGATCTTGTCGCGGCTGAAGTGCAGTGATTCATACGAACACGACAGGTTGAGCTGAATGTCCGGGTGGCTTAGGCGAAAGGCCTCCAGCCGGGGCATCAGCCACAGCAGGCCGAAGCTGGGCGAGGAATGCAGGCGCAGGCAATCCAGGCTCTGGTCGCTGGTAGCCCGCTCGGTGGCGACGGTCAGGCTGTGCAGCAGCCCGGACACATCCAACAGGTACTGCTCGCCTACTGGCGTGAGCGTTACGCCCCGGGCGGTGCGCAGGAACAACGGGCGGCCGATCAAGGCTTCCAGGTTCGCCAATTGATGGCTCACGGCCGAGGGCGTGAGGTTGAGCACTTCGGCCGCGCGGGCAACGTTGCCGAAGCGCGCAATCTGCTCGAAGGCCTGAAGGGCTTTCAGCGGTGGCAAGGCCATAGGGTTGATATCGGTAACGGGCATGATTGTGGTTCTTGTGGTGAAAGTGGCGCGTTGCAACGCCTCTCCATTCAAGCACTGGCTCGCATGACTGGCGAGTGCTGAATTTTTTTCAGCATCAAGTGAACGGGGCTGCCTTGCTGGCCTAGGGCGGCAAGCAGAAGCTGAGGCCATCGATTCGAACGGATCGACCCTACAACAACAATCAGAGGGTGCTCTCATGCTTCTCCAAGGCAAGGTTGCAATCATCACCGGCGCCGCCTCCGCTCGCGGCATCGGCCGCGCTACCGCCATCGCCTTCGCCCGCCACGGCGCGCGGGTGGCCATTCTCGACCTGGACGCCGCCGCAGCCCGCGACGCCGCTGCCTCCCTGGGCGAAGGGCACCTTGGCCTGGGCGCCAACGTGGCCGACGAAGCCGCTACGCAAGGTGCCGTGGCCCAGGTTCTCGAGCACTTCGGGTGCATCGACGTACTGATCAATAACGCTGGCATCACCCAACCCTTGAAAACCCTGGACATCCGCGGCAGCGACTACGACAAGGTGCTGGACGTGAGCCTGCGCGGCACGCTGCTTATGTCCCAGGCGGTGATCCCTGCCATGCGCGCGCAAGGCGGCGGCAGCATCGTGTGCATGTCTTCGGTGTCCGCCCAGCGCGGCGGCGGCATCTTCGGTGGCCCCCACTACAGCGCGGCGAAGGCGGGCGTGCTGGGGCTGGCCAAGGCGATGGCACGGGAGTTCGGCCCGGCCCAGATCCGCGTCAACTCGATCGCGCCGGGGTTGATCCACACCGACATCACCGGCGGCCTGATGCAGGATGAACGGCGCCACGCCATCATCGAAGGCATCCCGCTGGGCCGCCTGGGTGCGGCGGACGACGTGGCCAACGCCGCGCTGTTCCTGGCCAGCGACCTCTCGGCCTACCTCACCGGCATTACCCTGGACGTGAACGGTGGCATGTTGATTCACTGAAGTCGCCGCGGTTCTGTATCAGCGATGGGCCGGGCGCCTCACCCGGCCAGCGATAACAACAAGAGATCAGACCCATGACCACCCTCACCCTCGAAGCGGCCACGAGCGTTCGCTCGTCCGCGTACCGCAAAACCGCCTGGCGGCTGATGCCCTTCCTGATGCTGTGCTACCTGTGCGCCTACCTGGACCGGGTAAACGTGGGCTTCGCCAAGCTGCAGATGATGAACGACCTGGCCCTGAGCGAAACGGTGTACGGCCTGGGTGCTGGCATGTTTTTCATCGGCTACTTTTTCTGCGAAGTGCCCAGCAACATCATCCTGCACAAGGTGGGTGCGCGCCGCTGGATTGCCCGCATCATGATCAGCTGGGGGCTCATTTCGGCGTTGTTTGCCTTCGTCGACACCGCCTGGCAGTTCTACACGCTGCGGTTCTTCCTCGGTGTCGCCGAAGCGGGCCTCGCACCCGGCCTGCTGCTGTACCTCACCTATTGGTTCCCCTCCTATCGCCGGGCGCGCATGACCGTGCTGTGGTTCGTGGCCATTCCGCTGTCGGGGATGATCGGCGGGCCGCTGTCGGGCTGGATCATGACCCACTTCGCTGGCTTGCATGGCTGGGCCGGCTGGCAATGGATGTTTGCGCTCGAAGCGGTGCCCACGGTACTGGTGGGGATACTGGTGCTCAGCTATCTCAAGGACGGCGTGCATCAGGCCACGTGGCTGGACGATGAAGAAAAGGCGCTGATCAGCCGGGAGCTGGCCGAGGACGAGCAGAAAAAAGTCACTCACGCCTCCCCCGCCGCCTTCATCCGCGACCGCCGCTTGTGGTTGCTGGCAGGGATCTACTTCTGCGTGGTGATGGGCCAGTACGCGATCACCTTCTGGCTGCCTACCCTGGTACGTAATGCCGGGGTGTCCGACCCGCTGCACATCGGCCTGCTCACCAGCCTGCCATACCTGTGCGCCATTGCCGCGATGCTGCTGGCCGGGCGCAGCGGCGACAAACACCGCGAGCGGCGCTGGCACCTGATCGTGCCAATGCTGGCCGGCGCCCTGGGCCTCACCTTGGCCGCGGTAATGGGCAACAACGTGGTGCTGTCGATCCTCAGCCTGTGCCTGGCCGCTGCCGGCGTGCTGTCCGCTTCATCAATGTTCTGGATGCTGCCTACCACCTTGCTGGGGGGCGTGTCCGCCGCCGCCGGCATCGCCGCGGTCAACAGCTTCGCCAACCTGGCCGGCTTCTGCTCCCCCTACCTGATCGGCTGGATCACCACCAGCACCGGCTCCAGCGCGATCGGCATGTACCTGATCACCGGCGTGCTGTGCTTCGGCGCCAGCCTGGTGCTGCGCGTACCCGCCTCGCTGGTCAACCGTTAAGCCACTGGAGATTCCCATGAGCGCTTTACCGAATATGCTGCCTACCCTGCAGGCCCGCGCCCACAACATTCGCCGCCACGCCCTGCGCATGGGCCAGGTACAAGGCCAGGGCTACGTTGGCCAGGCCCTGGGCGCCGCCGACCTGCTGGCCGTGGCGTACTTCCACGCCATGCGCTACCAGCCCCATGACCCTGAGTGGGAAGGCCGTGACCGCTTCTACCTGTCCATCGGGCACTACGCCATCGCACTGTACGCAGCGTTGATCGAGGCCGAAATCATTCCACTGGACGAGCTGGAAACCTACGGCGCCGACGACAGCCGCCTGCCGATGTCAGGCATGGCCGCCTACACCCCGGGCATGGAGATCACCGGTGGCTCGCTGGGCCACGGGCTGGGCATCGCAGTGGGGGCGTGCCTTGGGCTCAAACGCAAAGGTTCGGACAGCTTCGTGTACAACCTGCTGTCCGATGGCGAGCTGAACGAGGGCTCCACCTGGGAAGCGGCGATGTCGGCGTCTCACTGGCGG
The DNA here is from genome assembly GCF_058145875.1 of Pseudomonas sp. 3MAES_34.3B. Taxonomy (NCBI): domain Bacteria; kingdom Pseudomonadati; phylum Pseudomonadota; class Gammaproteobacteria; order Pseudomonadales; family Pseudomonadaceae; genus Pseudomonas; species Pseudomonas sp. 3MAES_34.3B. Next base: position 3,070,432 of record NZ_CM176960.1, read on the forward strand.
CTGAACAACCTCATTGCGATCGTGGACGTGAACAATCAGCAGGCCGACGGCCATTCCAGCGAAGTCCTCGCCTTCGAGCCCATCGTCGACCGTTGGCAGGCCTTCGGTTGGTTCACCCAACGGGTGGATGGCAATGACCTGGATGCACTGGTCGCCGCTTTCGACGCCGCGCGCCTGCACAGCGGCCGGCAGCCGCGAGTAATCATCTGCGATACCCGCATGGGCAAGGGCGTGCCCTTCCTGGAGGCCCGGGAAAAAACACATTTCATTCGCGTGGACGAACATGAATGGGACCAGGCGCTGGCGCTGCTGGACCAGGAGAAAACCGTATGAGCACCTTCAAAGCCCCGGCTTCCACCGGCAAACGCCTCACCACCAGCGCGATGATCGCCTCCATTGCGGCAGAGGGCCAGGCCACCCGCGCCGCGCCGTTCGGCCACGCGCTGGCCGCACTGGCGGACGAACGCAGCGACATCGTCGGCCTCTCGGCGGACCTGTCCAAATACACCGACCTGCACATCTTCGCCAAGGCGCATCCTGACCGCTTCTATCAGATGGGCATGGCCGAGCAGTTGTTGATGAGCGCCGCCGCCGGCATGGCGCGCGAAGGCTGTGTGCCCTTCGCCACCACCTACGCGGTGTTCGCATCGCGGCGCGCCTATGACTTCATCTGCATGGCCATCGCCGAAGAAAACCTCAACGTGAAGATCGTCTGCGGCCTGCCCGGGCTCACTACCGGCTACGGCCCGAGCCACCAGGCCACCGACGACCTGGCCATCTTCCGCGCCATGCCCAACCTGATGATCGTCGACCCTTGCGATGCGCTGGAAATCGAGCAGGCTGTACCTGCCATCGCTGCCCACCAAGGCCCGGTGTACATGCGCTTGCTGCGCGGCAACGTGCCGCTGGTGCTGGACGAATACGGCTACCAGTTCGAGATCGGCAAGGCGAAAACCCTGCGCACCGGCAATGACGTGCTGATTATCTCCACCGGGCTGATGACCATGCGCGCGCTGGAAGCGGCCGAGCAGCTGCGAGCGGACGGCATCGACGTGGCCGTGCAGCATGTGCCCACGATCAAACCCCTGGACACCGCGAGCATTCTGGCCGAAGCGCGCAAGCCAGGGCGGCTGGTGGTGACCGCCGAAAACCATTCGGAGATCGGTGGCCTGGGCGAGGCGGTGGCCGGCGTGCTGCTGCGTAACGGCGTGACCCCGACCTTCCGCCAGATCGCCCTGCCGGACGCCTTCCTGGATGCCGGCGCCTTGCCGACCCTGCACGACCGTTACGGCATTTCCACCACCGCCGTGTGCGCGCGCATCAAAGCCTGGCTGTGATATGAGCACGGCGCACTTGCTCCACCCGGCGTACCGGTTGTTCTTGGACGAGCCGCCGGAGCCGTGGAACCTGGCGACGCTGGAGGCGATACGGGCGCGCCTGCACGCAGGTTTCACGCCGCGCGCCCACGCTCAGGGAGAAGAGCACTGGGTACCCGACGGGCCACGGCTGCGGCTATACCGTCCGCAGCCGGAGGTGGTCAAACCGCCGTTGGTGGTGTACCTGCATGGCGGTGGGTTCGTGCTGGGCTGCCCGGAAATGGCCGATAACTACCTCAACGAACTCGCCCGCGCCATGGGCGTGGCGATCGCGGCGGTGGACTATCGGCTGGCGCCGGAGCATCCCTTCCCTGCCCCGTTGAACGACTGTGAAGCGGCGCTGCGCTGGGCGGTCGCCCATGCCGACACCTTAGGGGTAGGGACGGACGCGGTGGTGCTGATGGGCCATAGCGCAGGCGGCGGGTTGGCGGCGGCATTGGCGCTGCGGCATCAATCGCAACCGTGCTGCCAACTCGCCGGGCTAGTGATGATCTACCCCATGCTGGATCACCGCACCGGCGCGCCAGGCCAACCGCTGAACCGTAACGCCGGCGCCTATGGATGGAGCGCCGAACCCAACCACTTCTGCTGGGAATGCCTGCGGGGGGATTACCCGCTCAACGACAGCCGCCTGGGGGAATTTTCCCCCGCCCTGGCGCCAAGCCTGGCCGGCCTGCCGCCCACGTTCATTGCCGTGGGCGCGTTGGATTTGTTCGTGGATGAAGCGATGCATTTTGCGTTGCGGCTAAGCCATGCCGGAGTGCCCGTTGAAGCGCGGTTATACGCTGGCGTGCCCCACCTGTTCGATCAGTACCCCGGCCCGGTCACGGACCAGTGCGTGGCCGATACCCGCACCGCGTTGGGGACCTTCCTCGACGGCGCGGCAAGGTCATTTTCGTAGCAGCAGGCCCGGGCCACGCTGGCTTGCCCATTTGGGCACCTTCCTCGGCGGCGTGGTTCAGATGCCTCGGTAGGCTTGGCATCAGGCGCACAGGCCTGCCTTTCGGGGAGGCAACGCATGAACACATCGGCCGCAAATCTCAAGGCTTTGGTCATCGGCGCCAGCGGCGCCATCGGGGGCGCCTTTGCCCAGTTGCTGGAGGAAGACAGCCGCTACGCAGAGGTTATCCGCCTCGGCCGAACCACCGAACCGGGCCTGGACCTTACCGCGCCGCAGAGCATCAGCGAAGCCGCAGCTGCGCTAACCCTGGAGGGCCCGTTCGACCTCATCATAGTTGCCAGCGGCATCCTCCATGGCGACGGCTTCATGCCGGAAAAATCCCTCGAAGCCATCAACCTCAACCAACTGCTCGCAACGTTCCAGGCCAACACGTTCGGCCCGGCGCTGGTGCTGCAGCAGTTCTTACCCTTGCTGACGGCCGACGGCGTATTCGCCGTGCTCTCGGCCAAGGTCGGCAGCATCGGGGATAACCGCCTGGGCGGCTGGTACAGCTATCGGGCATCCAAGGCGGCGCTGAACATGCTGATCAAAACCGCCGCCATCGAAACCGCCCGCCGCTGGCCGGGCAAGCGCCTGGTGGCGTTGCACCCGGGCACGGTCACTTCAAACCTGTCCAAACCCTTCCGCCCCCAGGCCCGCCCACCCCGGGAAGCAGCCGCCGACATGCTGCGGGTACTAGAGGGTTTGGGCGCGAACGACAGCGGCGGGTTTTTCAGCTACAGCGGGGAACGGTTGCCGTGGTAGCTCCTTGGCGTCATTGCAGGGTGAGGGGCTCAGCGCTTGGCTCACGCCCCGCCCAAAATGCTAACCTGCCCCCGCCTCACTCACTTGACTGGATGGAGCCTTCCCGCATGCGTTTTACTTTCGCCCTTTCCCTGCTGGCCGCCGGCGTGCTGGCCGGGGCCCCTCTGGCACAGGCGTCTACGCTGATCTATTGCTCCGAAGCGAGCCCGGCGGGCTTCGACCCGGCGCAGTACACCTCCGGCACCGAATTCGATGCAGCGGCCGAAACCGTGTTCAACCGGCTGGTGCAATTCAAGCGCGGCGGCACGGAGCTGGAACCGGGCCTGGCGACGGGTTGGGATGTGAGTGCCGATGGCAAGACCTACACCTTCCATCTGCGTCAGGGCGTGAAGTTCCACACCACCGCGTACTTCACCCCAACCCGGGGCTTCAATGCCGACGACGTGCTGTTCACCTTCCAGCGCATGCTCGACAAGGAGCAGCCATTTCGTAAGGCCTACCCGAGCGAGTTCCCCTACTTCACCGACATGGAACTGGACCAGAACATCGCCGAGGTGAAGAAGGTCGATGACCACACGGTGGTGTTCGTGCTGAAGAACACCGACGCCGCGTTCGCCGCCGACCTGGCCATGAGTTTCGCGTCTATCCAGTCCGCCGAATACGCCGCGCAGTTGCTCAAGGCCGGCCACCCCGAGCAACTCAATCAGCAGCCGGTGGGCACCGGGCCGTTCGTGTTCAGCCGCTACCAGAAAGACGCCGTTATCCGTTACAAGGGCAACACCGCGTACTGGAAGCCCGAGGACGTGAAGCTGGATGAGCTGATTTTCGCCATCACCCCGGATGCCGCAACGCGGTTGCAGAAACTCAAGGCTGGCGAGTGCCAGGTGAGTGGCTACGCTCGGCCCGCCGACCTCGCTGAAATCAAGAAAGACCCCAAGCTCAAGGTGCTGGAACAGCCCGGCTTCAACGTGGGTTTCCTGGCCTATAACACCCAGCACCCGCCACTGGATAAGCCCGAAGTGCGCCAGGCGCTGGACATGGCGATCAACAAGCAGGCCATCGTGGATACCGTGTTCCAGGGCGCGGGCCAGGTGGCGCAGAACGTGATGCCGCCCACCCAATGGTCCTACGACAGCAGTATCAAGGGCGCACCGTACAACCCTGACAAGGCCCGGCAACTGCTGGCCGCGGCCGGGGTAAAGCCCGGCACGCAAATCAACCTGTGGGCCATGACCGTGCAGCGGGCGTCGAACCCCAACGCGCGGCAGTCGGCGCAGATGATCCAGCAGGACTGGGCCAAGGTGGGCATCAAGGCCAACATCGTGAGCTATGAATGGGGCGAGTACATCAAGCGCGCCAAGGCGGGCGAGCATGACGTGATGACCTACGGCTGGACCGGCGACAACGGCGACCCGGACAACTGGCTGGGCGTGCTGTACGGCTGCAGCGCCATTGGCGGCAGCAACTATGCCCGCTGGTGCAACAAGGACGTGGATGGGCTGTTGCAGAAAGCTCGCACGCTCACCGACCGCAACGAGCGCAGCCAGCTGTATGGCCAGGCCCAGCAGATCATCCGTCGCGAGATGCCGGTTTCCCCCATGGCCCACTCGGTGGTGTCGCAACCTATGAGCACTCGCGTGCAGGGCTTCAAGATCAACCCGTTCGGGGTCACTGGCTTCTACGGCGTTAGCCTGCTGTAACGGGCCTTACCCCATGGCCATGCACACACGGTTACGGCCGTTGTGCTTGGCCTCGTACAGCGCCGCATCAGCCTTGGCCAGCAGCACCTGGGCTGCCGTATCCGGCGCACCGCAGGCAGCGCCGAGGCTGGCGTACACGTCGAGCATGCCAGCCTGCGTAGTGAAAGGCTTGGCGGCGATGTTCGAGCGCACCCGTTCGGCAATGGTGTGCAACTGCTCTACTGCGGTCACCCGCGACACCACGGCGAACTCCTCGCCACCCAGCCGCAGCAGCAGGTCATGAGGGCGCAGGCTGGCGGCGATACGCCGGGCGGCTTCGATAAGCACTTCGTCCCCGATGGCATGCCCATGCTGGTCGTTGACCTGCTTGAAATGGTCCAGGTCCACGTACAGCACGCCCAGCAGTTCGTTGCCATGGCGAGCGATGTCCTGCTCCCCGGGGTAAAAATGCGCCAGTGCCGAACGGTTCCAGATCTGGGTCAGCGGGTCGAGCAACGCCCGGCGCTTTTCACGGGTGACCGCAGCGCGCAACTGGCGAGTGTGCTCGCTCAACCCCTTGAGCTGAAGATAACCCTCCACCAGTTGCGCAAGGTCACGCAGCCGCGCCTCTTCGTCAGGGGCCAAGGTGCGGGACGAGGAACTGAGCAGGCATAGGGTACCTACGGGCAGGCCGGAACGCGCGATCAAGGGATGGCCCGCATAAAAGCGGATATTGGGCGCGCCGGTGACCAGCGGGTTGTCGGCAAAGCGCTCGTCATCGCGGGCATCCGGCACAACCAGTGTTTTGGCAGGCTCGAGAATGGCATGGGCGCAGAAGGAGATGTCTCTCGACGTGCTGCAGGCTTCCAGCCCGACCCGGGCCTTGAACCACTGGCGGTCCTTGTCCACCAGGCTGATCAGCACCTGCTCCACCTTGAACAGGTCCTGGGTGAGGCGCACCAGCGAGTCCATGTAGGGATCGGCGGGCGTATCGAGCACGTGGAGATCGTCCAGCGAATCCTGGCGTTCGGCTTCCCGAGGGTGCAACGGAGCGACGAGCATGTGAAATGTCCGGCTGGGCGCGCATCCTGTGCATGGAACAACGAAGTACCGATCGCACGGCGGGGCGGCCCCGTTTCGCTCGGCCGGCAAACGATAGCACATTGCTACGCGCCCATGCCTCAGTGAATACGTGCTCGAAGGTACCTGGCTAGCCCTTCGTTTCCATCAGGCAGTTGCCCCCATCCACTACCAGTACTTCCCCGGTGATGTAGCTGGCTTCGGGCGAAGCCAGGAACGCCACCGCCGCCGCCACTTCGGCCGGCCGCCCTGCCCGGCCGATGGGCACGTGAGTGGCGGCATGCGCTTCTTCCGGCGTGCTGGACGCCGTCGCGATCCAGCCCGGGGCCACGCTGTTGACGGTGATGCCCTGGGCAGCCACTTCCAGGGCCAGGGCCATGTTCAGCCCGACCATTCCCGCCTTGGCCGCGCTGTAGGCCGCTTCCCCCGGGTTACTGCCGCGGGTGCCGGTGGTAGAGCTTACGTGCACGATACGGCCATACCGCCGCTCGAGCATACCCGGGAGCACCGCCCGGGTGAGCAGAAAGGCACTGGTGAGGTTGCGGTTCAGCGAGAGGTTCCAGCTGGCAAGGTCCATGGAGGCCACTTGGGCATAAGGCTCGGGGCTGCCCTGCATGGCCATGCCTGCGTTGTTCACCAGCACGTCGACCTTCCCCCAGCGAGCGTGGGCCCACGCCGCGAACACCGTGACTTGCGCCTCATCGGTAAGGTCGGCCGGCTGGCCCTCGACGGTAAAACCCTCCTCGCGAAGTTCGGCCACCCGCTCGGCGATACGCGCACTGCTGGCGGTGATAATCAGCCGAGCGCCTTCCTTGCCCAATCGGCGGGCAATGGCCATACCGATACCTTCGGCACTCCCCGCTCCGCTCACCAGGGCCACCTGGCCTTCCCATGTGCGCTCGCTCATTGCATTGCTCCTTGAATGAATGGTTCGCAGGCTGGCGCCTGCGCCTACAGGCCGAATGTTCGCGACAAGCGGCGGATCGCGTACCCAGGCATGGCTAAACCACGCCAAAGGCCTGCCGATATAGAGGGCATTCGGCCCCTGCCTGCCTGTTTATTCAAGAGCCCTGTTTGATGCTGCTGTTTCCCAACCTTGCCCATTCTCACGTTCAGATCGCCCGCCGCGCCATGGTGGTGGTGTCGTCGCTGATCGGTGCGCTGTTTTCGCTGGCCGTGATCACCCTGTTCGTGATTGCCGGGCAGGAAAACCGACACCAGATGGAACACAGTGAATCCGATGCTCGCCGGGCGCTGGACGCGAACCTTGACCTGTTGGCCAGGGCTGTCAAGGATTATGCCTTCTGGAACGACGCTTACGTTCACGTGGGCCACCCTCGTATCGACCTCGCCTGGGCCTATGACGGAGACAACATCGGGCCATCGCTGTACCTCAATTATTCCCTGGAAGGCGTGTTTATCGTTGCGCCGGACACCGCCACTCGCTACGCCATCGTGGGTGGGCACTTGAGCGAAGTGCACGCCCGCGATTTCCTCGGCGGCGAGCTGGAACCGCTGCTTGCCCAGGCACGCCAGCAAAGCGCCAATGAACTGCCCGGCTACGGCTTTTACACCGTGAACGGGCAGCCGGCCATCGTTTACGCTGCGGTGATCAAGCCCACGGAGCTGCCGCGCAAGGTGAAGCCCGAGTCGCTGCCTTACCTGGTGTTTGTGGACGTGCTGGACACGGTCAAGCTCAACCACTGGGAACAGAACTACGGCCTGCAGAACCTGAAGGTAGACCTTTCGGGCGCAACCGACAGCCGGCCAAACCTCGTGGTGCAAGGCGCCACGGGGGGCGCACTGCGGTTGCGCTGGGCGCCCGAAAACCCCGGGGACAAGTTTCTACGTTCGGTGCTGCCGGTGCTGGCTGTCACGGCGCTTGCGTTCGCAGTGCTCATGGCGTGGATCTACCGCTCCGGGCTTGTGGCCGCTGGCATGATCGACGACAGCAAGGCCCGCCTGGCCCTGAGTGAGGAACGCTTTCGTGCCGTGGCGGAGGCTTGCTCGGACTGGATCTGGGAAACCGACCGCGACGGTCGGCTGGTCTACCTCTCCGAACGCTTCGACGTGATTACCGGCTATGCCCGGGAGGCCTGGCTGGGGCGCACGCTGTGCGAGCTGCTCACATTTGACTGGAAGGCGTTCAACCGCATGGCGCTGGAACCCGGCGCCGCCGGCAGCCGCAAGCTGGAAAGCAGCCACCTGGACAGCCTGGGGCGGCAGCGCTGGTGCAGCCTGTCGGCGCGCGTGGTGCGAAGTGGCGATCGCATCAGCGGCTACCGCGGCACGGTCTCGGACGTTACCGCCGAGACCGAAGCACGGGCGCACATCAAGCACCTGTCCCAGCACGATGCCCTGACCGGCCTGGCGAACCGAAGCTACCTCCATGGCTATCTGCAGAAACACCTGCAGGCGGGCTCGCGCTCGGATAACCCCTTGCTGCTGCTGAGCCTGGACCTGGACCGCTTCAAGCCTATCAACGACACCCTGGGGCACGCCGCAGGCGACCAGGTGCTGTGTGAAGTGGCGCGGCGCTTGCGCAGCGCGGTACGCGACAGTGACCTGGTGGCTCGGCTGGGTGGCGATGAGTTCGTGATCGTGGGCAGCGACCTGCCGCTGGGTTTCGACGTGGAGCGGTTCTGTTCCCGCCTGTGCGAAGCGGTTGCGCAGCCGCTGCTGGTCGAAGGCCACGAGGTGTCGGTCGGCGTAAGCATCGGCGTGGTGCTGTCGCCCCATGACGGCGCCCAGGCCAGCGACCTGCTGCGCTATGCCGACATCGCCTTGTATGAAGCCAAGGGCGCGGGGCGTAACAATTGGCAGTTCTACGCCGCCGAGATGAACCAGCGCGTGCTGGAGCGACGCCGCGTGGAAACCGACCTGCGTCAGGCCCTGCGCGGCGATCAGCTGTTCCTGGAGTATCAGCCTCGTTTCGATTTGCAAGGCAACAAACTCGCGGCCGCCGAGGCGCTGGTGCGTTGGCGGCATCCGGAACGCGGCTTGTTGCCGCCCGGGCAGTTCATCGGGGTTGCAGAAGAGTCCGGCCTGATCGTCGCAGTCAGCGACTGGGTGCTCAACACCGCGTGCAGGGAGGCCATGGGCTGGCGGGTACCGCTCATGGTGTCGGTCAACCTCTCGTCCGTGGAATTCCAGCGTGGCGACCTGGTGGCGCGCGTAGAGGCCGCGCTCCAGGCCTCTGGCTTGCCCCCGGGCCGGCTGGAGCTGGAAATCACCGAAAGCGTATTGCTCAACGATGCCAACCAGGCGTTGCTGACGATGCAGCGGCTCAAGGCCGTTGGCGTACGGTTGGCCATGGACGATTTCGGCACCGGCTACTCCTCGCTCAGCTACCTGCGGGCCTACCCCTTCGACGCGTTGAAGATCGACCGCAGCTTCATTTCCGACCTCGGCGGTTCGGTGTCGAGCCAGGCGATCATCCAGGCCATCATCGACCTGGGTAAGGCACTGACACTCACCGTAACCGCCGAGGGGATTGAAACGCAGGCGCAGCGCGAGGCGCTTCTGATGATTGGCTGCGAGCAGGGCCAGGGCTACCTGCTGGGGCGGCCGATGCCCGCCGAGCGCTTCAGGGCCCTCTTCGAAGGTGCCGGCTGCACCGTGTGAAATCTCTGCTACGTTGTACGATGTCCGCCAAGTGGCGGCATCACCACAACGATATAAAAACAAGGGAAGCAAGGGATGAAAGCATCGAAGGTATTGGTTGGCTTGGCGTGCCTGTATGCCGGCATGGTTGCCGCCGCTACGCCGGAGCAGGACGTGGAGCAAGCAGTGGATCAACTCACCCAGGCCATGTGGCACAAGGACATTCCCGCGCTGAAGGCGCTCACCGCAGACAACCTCAGCTACGGCCACTCCAGCGGCAACGTTCAGGACAAGCAGGCCTTTATCGCCGACATCGAAACCGGCCGCAGCGGCTTCAACAGCCTGAAAATGCTCAACCAGAAAATCATTCTCAGTGGCGACACCGCGCTGGTGCGCAATCACTTTTCCGCGGAGGCGGTGAACAGCGGCAAAGTGGTACCCACTGAAATCGAAAACTTCCAGGTGTGGCAGAAGCAGCACGGCAAGTGGCTGTTGATCGGCAGGCAAGCCTTCCGCTTCTAGCCTTTGTGCGTGCGGCTGCGCTGAACTCGCACCGTTGTCCGGCAGTCATCATATCGACACGTAAAGGCCGCATGCTCCCCGCCAGGGGGCATGCCTTGGCCTTGCCGCCGGGGTTACAGGGTCAGCACGAAGGGAGGACGGCCGCATGGGTGCGAAGGAAGCCATCGATACCACTGCCAAAAGCATCAAACGACGGGCCACGGTGATTTACCGTCGCGATGAACAGATCCTCTTCGTGCGCAAGCGAAACGCCAAATGGAACCTGCCGGGGGGTCGGGTGGAAGCGAACGAAACCCCTCTCCAGGCGGCCCTGCGGGAGATGAGCGAGGAAACCGGGCTTGAATTCGACGAGCTGGCCTTCGTATCGGAATTTACCGAAGACAGGGTCATCCACTTCCTGTTCGAAGCGCCGCAGCCCCTTTCCAAGAAGCCACGGCCCTGCAATGAGATCGACGATTGCCGCTGGTTCAGCGCCAAGGACGTGACCAAGCGCAAGGTACGCGGGCCCATTCGTTCGCTGCTCAAGCAACGCGAAGCGCACAAACCTGAGCTGTCATACAACTGACATATTTGTGAAGCAATATCGCAATGCTTCACGATGACGATCTGGACCGGGTTTGGCGAAACCCCCATGGAGGAAATCGATGGCCCTCTCGCATGAGACATTGCGCAGTCAGATCCAGAAGGCGGCCCCTGTGCTGCAGCGCCTGGACGAAGAAATGGAACGTATCGAATTTGATCCCTTGCGCCCTGCCAGCGTGGCCTCGGCGCGGGTGAAGGTCGAGCAGCTGATCGATACCCTGCTTGTGGACTTCAAGGGCAAACCGATCCTGGGCCCTCTGGCCGTTGCCCTCAAGGCGCAGTACCTGGAGGCGATTCACGCCCGCGTAGTGGACGCTCGCCACGCGGCCTGAACTACTCCGTAGCTGGCCATATCCGAGTGCAGCCGAACCCGCATCACGAGCGAACGATTCGCCTGCCTCGGCGCTCTGAGCAACAACGCGGCACCGCCGCCTGCCTGAGCGCCTGCCAATGACCACCGCTACCGCTTCACCCGCGCACGCCCTGCGGCGTGTCATCACTACTCCCCTGCTGTTGCTGTTCATCCTGGGCGACGTGCTCGGTGCCGGGGTATATGCCTTGGCTGGGACCATCGCGGCCCGGGTGGGCGGGGCCATCTGGGCACCGTTGCTGATCGCGCTGTTTTTTGCCCTGCTCACTGCAGCCTCCTACGCCGAGCTGGTGACCAAATACCCCCGCGCTGGCGGCGCGGCCGTGTTTGCCGAGCGGGCCTTCGGCAAGCCGCTGCTGTCATTTCTGGTGGGCTTTTCCATGCTGGCTGCTGGGGTTACCAGCGCCGCAGGGCTGGCCAAGGCCTTCGCCGGGGACTACCTGGGCGCCTTCGTGCACTGGCCTGCCGGCTGGGTCGCGGCGGGCTTTCTGATCGCCGTGGGGCTGTTGAACGCCCGCGGCATCAAGGAATCTTTGAGCGCGAACCTGGTAATGACGCTGGTGGAGCTCAGCGGGCTGGTGCTGGTGGTCATTGCCGCCGCCTGGTACACAGCCAGCGGCCAGGCAGAGCCCGCACGCCTGCTGGAAGTGGACGCCAACGCGCCGGCCACGGCGATACTCGGGGCGTCCTTGCTGGCGTTCTATTCGTTCGTGGGCTTCGAAACCTCGGCGAACCTGGCTGAAGAAGTTCAGGACGTGCGCCGTGTCTACCCTCGCGCACTGTTCAGCGCCCTGTTGATTGCCGGTGCCATGTACCTGCTGGTAGGCGCCGGCGCGGCGCTGGTGTTGCCGGTGGACGAACTCAAGGCGTCCAGTGCCCCGCTGATGGAAGTGATCGCGGCCTCCGGGCTGGGCATACCGCCCCGCTGGTTCGCGGTGATCGCATTGATTGCCGTGGCCAACGGTGCGCTGCTCACGATGATTATGGCCAGCCGGCTGACGTACGGCATGGCGCGTGAAGGCCTGCTACCGCCTGCGCTCGGCCGGGTACTGCCGCAACGGCGCACCCCTGGCTGGGCCATTCTGGCCACAACCGTGGTTGCTATAGCGCTTACGTTCACCAGCACGCTGGAAACCCTGGCCGAAACGGTGGTGTTGTTGCTGCTGTTCGTGTTCCTCAGTACTAACGTGGCGGTGCTCGTTCTCAAGCGCGACAAGGTGACCACGGACCACTTCAGCGTGCACTGGGTATTCCCCGCGCTGGCGGTGTTGTCCTGCCTGCTGCTGCTTGCCCAGCAAGGGCCGGCCACCTGGCTGCGCGCGGGGCTGATGCTGGTGTTGGGGTTGATGCTGTATGGCGCAACCCGCTGGAGCCGTACCCAAGCCACACACTAGCGCGCGTTCAGTAGTCCACCTTCCCCCGCCCCGCCTTGATGGTGCCGCACTTGCCCTTGGCATCGAGGCGGCGCACTTTCGAACCGCGGGTCGGTTTGGTGGGGCGGCGGGCTTTCTCTACATGGATCGCACCTAGAATCAACTCACGCAGCCGGGCCAGGGCATCGGCGCGGTTCTGTTCCTGAGTGCGGTATTGCTGCGCCTTGATCACCACCACGCCCTCGCTGGTGATCCGGCTGTCACGCAGCGCCAGCAGGCGCTCCTTATGAAACTGTGGCAGCGAAGACCCATGTATGTCGAAGCGCAGGTGTACCGCGCTGGACACCTTGTTCACGTTCTGCCCCCCGGCACCCTGCGCACGGATGGCGCTGAGCTCTATCTCGTGGGCCGGCAGGTGAACGGTATTGGAAATTTCAAGCATCTGGGGCTTCCGGTCTGCGAAGGCGCTACGGTGACTTACGCGCCTGTTTTGAGCAAGCAGGGATCCAGACAGGCCATCCAAGGCTGCCATTTCAGGCCCATGAAATGACGAAGCAGCAGCTTAGTGCGACCAACGGCTATACCGTTCATCGCCGCACTATGTGGATTCGTACCGCTTTGTACCGCTGGTTAAACGTCGCAAATTCCTTGACAGCCGGTACATTCGTGCCCGCGGAGACAGCTCCGATTGAGAGTTGACGCCATTATTTCGCCTTTTCAAACGTTAGCATGCAAAGCAACGAGGCGGCGTTCTGCTATACAAGTTATGGATCCACCCTCGGAGCCGGTGGGTTCTCCGCGACCAGCGCCCTTGCATCAGTAAGGCCACGGGTCACGCTTATACACAGGATCAAGGCAGGCAGTTAATGGACAACATCGTAGTCGCCGATAAAACCACCAGCGAAATTTCCAGCCGCGCCTGGGGGGACCTCCAGCTTGGCCAACCCGGGGTGGTGCAGATCCCCGTCCCGCCTGAACAGGTCGCTGCGGTGGCTCGAAATGGCCAGGACGCCATCGTTACACTCAAGACTGGCGAACGGGTCACCGTCGGCAACTTCTTCAACGCAACCGCCGAGGGCGTGCGCAGCGACATGGTGTTTCAAGGCCAGGACGGCGTGCTCTGGCAGGCGCAATACAGCGCCGAAGCGTTCAACGGTTTCACATTCACTGAGCTGCCTTCGATCGACACCCTTTTGGCCGGCGCGGGGGTGGTCGGCAGTGCTACACCTGAATGGGCAATCGCGGGGCTGGGCGCCCTGGGCGCGGGCGGCGCCACGGCAGCGGCCACCGGCGGGTTGGCCAATAGCGGTGGTGGCGGCGGCGCAGCGCCGGCCGATACCACAGCGCCAGACGCGCCGGGCTCCCTGAGCTTCAGCAGTGATGGCCTGACCTTGAGCGGGCTGGGCGAAGCCGGCGCCACGGTCACGGTCAACGATCCCTTCGGTAACCGACTGGGCAGCGGCGTCGCAGGTGCGGACGGCCGCTTCGCAATTGTGCTCACCTCCCCCCAATTGAATGGCGAAACGGTCACGGTGGTACAGGCCGATGCGGCCGGGAACACGTCTCCAGCCGCCAACCTGGTAGCCAGCGACGTCACCGCGCCGAGCGCTCCTGCGAACCTGGCCCTGGACGCTACCTTGAGCGTGCTCACGGGTACCGCCGAAGCCGGCGCGACAGTGACCGTGCGCGACGCCAATGGCACCGTACTCGGAACGGGCGTGGCCGCAGCGGACGGCAGCTTCAGCCTGGCCCTGGCGCCCGCGCCGGGTGCCGGGGCGGCGTTGAGCGCCAACGCAACGGACCCGGCGGGCAATGTCTCCGCCGATGCCAGCCTCAACGCGCCCGCCGCGCCGCCGGTGCCCGATACCACTCCCCCACTCGCGGCGACCGACGTGGCCATCAGCGGGGACGGTACCCTGCTCAGCGGCCGAGGCGAGCCCGGCGCCGTGGTTACGGTATTCGACCCGGTGGGTAACGTACTGGCCACCGGTACCGTGGCCGCCGATGGCACCTTCGACCTTCCGGTGGTGCCGGGCATCATCAGCGGCCAAGTGCTGCAGCTGATCCTCACCGACGCTGCGGGTAATGTCTCCCCCAATTTGCCGGTCCAGGCGCCGGACCTGTCCCAGCCGGCACCGCCCAGCAACCTTGTGGTCAGCGCCGACGGCCTCAGCCTGACGGGTACAGCCCGGCCCGGCGCGCGGGTGCTGGTACGCAACACCAGCGGCCAGGTGGTGGGTTCCGGGCGCAGCGCCCTGGATGGCACGTTCACCATCGCGCTCGATGCACCGTACACAAACGGTCAAGTGTTCGACGTCACTGCCACCGATGGCAATGGCAACAGCTCGGCGCAGGCTTTGGTCACGGCACCCGATTCAACGGTGCCGGGCGCTGTCACCGACCTGGCAGTGAGCAGTGACGGGCTGGCGCTTTCCGGGCAGGGTGAGGCCGGGGCCACGGTCACGGTCACCAACGCCTCAGGTACTGTGCTTTCCACCGGCACCGTGGCCGCCAACGGTACTTTCGTATTGGCACTGAGCCCCGGCGCTGCCGTGGGCGCCGCGCTTACCGTGCGCCAGGCCGACCCTGCAGGCAACCTGTCGCCCGACGCCACAACAAGCGTGCCGGCAGCCGCTCCGGTGACTCCGGCCGCGCTGGTGGTAACCACCGATGGCCTGACGGTGACCGGCGCCGCCACCCCCGGCGCCACGGTGGAAGTACGTGCCGCCGACGGCACGTTGCTGGGCAGCGCCGTGGTCGCCACAGACGGCACCTTCAGCGTAGCGCTGAGCGGCGCTCAGGTGAATGGCCAACTGCTGGACGTCGCCGTGCTCGACAGCAACGCCACCCCTTCGGTTACCGCGATCCTGGCCGCGCCGGACACCACGGCCCCGGCTGCCGCTACACAGCTAGCAATCAACCCCAACGGGGCCCTGCTCAGTGGCCGTGGCGAAGTCGGCGCCCTGGTGACCGTGCGCGACGCAAACGGCGCGGTGGTGGGCACGGCTACGGTCAATACCGTGGGCAGCTTCGCCGTGGCGCTGAGCCCCGTTCAGATCGACGGCCAGGCCTTGCAAGTTACCCTCGACGATGCGGCCGGTAACGGCTCGGTGGCCAACGGCATCACCGCGCCGGACGTCAATGGGCCCCTTCTGCCTGAAGCGTTGGCGCTCGACGTGACAGGAACGCTGTTGAGCGGCCAAGGCGAAGCCGGCTCGACGGTCAGCGTACGCGACGCCAATGGCACCTTGCTGGGCAGCGCCGTGGCTGACGCCGATGGCCGCTTCGAAGTGACCCTGGCAAGCGCCCAGATCAACGGCCAGGCCTTGCAGGTAAGCGCCGTGAATAGCGCGGGGCTCGTCTCCGGCCCGGCACCGTTCATCGCGCCAGACATTGCCCCACCCTCTGCCGTCACAAATCTTCAAGTGAACGCCCAGGGCCTGGTGCTCACCGGCAGCGGCGAAGCGGGCGCTACCGTGACAGTGCTCGATGCCAACGGCAGCCCGCTGGGCACCGCGCTGGTGGCCCCCGACGGCAGCTTTAGCGTTACGTTGAGCAGCCCGCAAGTGGCGGCCGAAAGCTTGACGGTATGGGCTACCGATGCCGCCGGCAACATCGGCACCGGGGTGCCCTTGACGGCGCCAGACGCTACCCCGCCGGCCGCCCTCGGCAACCTGGCGATTTCGGCCAACGGCAGCCTGGTCAGCGGTAATGGCGAAGTTGGCGCAACGGTCACTGTGAGCGATACCGGCGGCAATGCCCTGGGCACCTCTGTGGTCGGCGCCAATGGCCGCTTCGAAGTGACGCTGGGCACAGCCCAGGTGAACGGCGAAACGCTCAATGTGAGCCAGGCCGATGCCGCCGGCAATGCCACTGCGCCAGCGCCCTTGACCGCGCCGGACATCGTTGCACCGGCGGCGCCGACTACGCTCACGTTCGCCAACGACGGCAGCAGCCTCAGTGGTGTGGGCGAGGCATTCGCGACCATCCGCGTGAGCACCCTGCGTGGCGTGCTACTGGGTTTCACCACGGCCAGCGCCACCGGCAGCTTCACCGTGAACCTCACCCCCGCCCAACTCAATGGGCAGGCCGTGCAGGTGGAACAGCAAGACGTCGCCGGCAACCTCTCCACTCTCATCAGCACCACTGCTCCGGATACCTCCGCCCCCGCGTCGGTCGATAACCTCCTGCTCAGTGGCAATGGCGCCACCCTTACGGGCACCGGCGAAGCGGGTGCCAGCGTTACCGTGAGCAATGCCACAGGCACCGCACTGGGCACTGGCACCGTAGATGTGAATGGCAACTTCAGCGTTATCCTGACCCCGGCCCAGTTGAATGGCCAGGTGCTGACCGTGACCCAGGCAGATGCCATAGGCAATACGTCCGGGCCGGCCACGGTTAACGCGAGCGATATCACCGCGCCGGCCGCCCCGACCGGGCTGGGTGTGGATGCTACCGGCCTGTTGCTCAACGGCACGGCCGAACCCAATGCCGACATAGAAGTACGCGATGCCAACGGCGCCCTGTTGGGCAGCGGCAGCGCCGACAATAACGGCGCATTCTCGATCACGTTGAACACCGCCCAGCTGAACGCTGAGGCGCTGCAGGTGACCGCCGCCGATGCCGACGGCAACGTCTCGCAACCCGCCGGCATCAGCGCGCCCGACACTACTGCGCCGATAGACGTGCGCAACTTGGCGATCAGCCCGGATGGCACCACCCTCTCCGGGGTTGGCGAAGCCGGTGCCATCGTACGCGTGACCAACGCCGCCAACGTGCTGTTGGGCACCACAACTGTGGGCCCTGACGGGGTATTCACCCTTACCCTCACCCCCGCAGCCACAGCCGCGGACGTGCTCACCGTGAGTGAAGCCGACCTGACCGGGAACGCCTCCGGTGCCGTTACGCTGGCCGGCCCCAACGGCACGCAGGTCACCACCCCCGGCAACCTGGCGCTGTCCAGCGATGGCTACACCCTCACGGGTACGGGCTTGGCAGGCACAACGGTGAACGTGACCGACGCCAGCGGCACCAGCCTGGGCACCGCGCTGGTGGGCAGCGCGGGCACCTTCCGCTTGCTGATGCGCAGCGCTCAACTTAACGGCCAGCTACTTCACGTTACCGCCAGCGATGCCAATGGCACCACCTCGGTCGCTACCACCCTGGTCGCCGCCGACGCGACTGCCCCGGATGCACCGTTGAGCCTGGCCAGCGCCAGCGGCGGCAGCGTGATTACCGGGCGCGGCGAAGCGGGCGCTACCGTTACCGTGAGCGATGCCAGCGCAACGGTGCTGGGCAGCGGCGTGGTTGGCGGTAACGGCGCCTTTACCGTGGCGATCAACCCGGCGCAGCTCAACGGCCAGGTGCTGACCGTGGTGCAGACCGACGCCGCGGGCAATGTCTCGCAAACCAACACTCTCGTAACCGCAGACCTGCAAGGGCCGGCAGCCGCCACAGGCTTGGCGGTGAACACCTACGGCACCGTGGTCAGCGGGCTTGGCGAAGCCGGGGCCACGGCCACCGTGCGTGACGCGGCGGGCACAGTGCTGGCCACCGGCACGGTCAACCAGAGCGGCGTGTTCCAGGTTACCCTGCCGATTGCCCAGAACACCGGCGCGGCGCTATCGGTTCAACTCACCGATGCGGCCGGGAACGTCTCGCCCGCCAGCAGCGTCGGCACGCCCGACAACACCGCGCCCAACGCGGTGACCGGCCTGTTGATCAGCGCCGACGGCAGCAGCCTTTCCGGGGTGGGAGAGCCCGGCGCCACCATTGCAGTACAAACCGCCAACGGTACCGTGCTGGGCACTGGGCTGGTGGACCCCAACGGCGTCTTCACGGTCACGCTCAACCCTGCCCCGCTCAATGGCGAAACCCTGGACATCACCCAGACCGACGCCAGTGGCAACCCGTCGGTTGCGGCCAACCTCATCGCGCCAGACATCAGCCCACCTGCCGCGCTCAGCGGTGTAGCGATCAACGCGGACGGCATAACGGTCACCGGCCACGGCGAACCCGGCGCAACGGTCTATGTGCGAGCCGTGGACGGCACCGTTCTGGGCACGGGCCTTGTGGGCAGCAGCGGTGCCTTCAGCGTGACCCTAGGCACGGCACAGCTCAACGCGCAGGTGTTGACCGTGAACCAGGAAGACCCACCCGGCAACGAAGGCCCGGCTGCCAGCCTCACGGCGCCGGACACCACAGCCCCGGCCAGCCCCAGCGACCTGGCGTTCAACGGCAGCGGCTTGCAAGTGAGCGGCCGTGCGGAAGCCGGCTCGGTGGTCACCCTGCGCGATGCCCAGGGGAACGTGTTGGGCAGCGCCACTACCGCTGCCAATGGGCTTTTCGTCGCTGCCTTGAATGCGCCGCAGCTCAATGGCCAGGCACTGACGGTGACGGCCAGTGATCCCGCCGGCAACATGTCGGCCTCGGCGCCATTGCTAGCCGCAGACCTTACAGCCCCTGCAGCGGTAAGCGGCCTGGCCGTTTCCACCGATGGCGCCACGTTGACCGGGCTGGGCGAAGCCGGATCGACCGTCATGGCCACCGCCACCGACGGTACCGTGCTGGGCAGCACCACGGTGGGCAGCGATGGCCGCTTCACCTTGGCTATAACGCCCGCCGCCACGACCGGGGACACCGTGGCGGTCACCGCCTCGGATGCCGCCGGTAACGCTGCCATCAGCATCCCGGTGATCGCGCCAGGGCCGCTGGCCCCCAATGTGGCCAGCAACCTGGCGTTGAGCAGCGACGGCCTCACCGTGCAAGGCAGTGCCGACCCAGGGAGCTTGGTGCGGGTATACAGCGCCAGCGGGCAATTGCTCGGCACCGGGCTGGCAGGCAGCGATGGCGCCTTCAGCGCGCCGTTGACAGCCGCCCAGCTCAACGGCGAAGCCCTGACGGTCATTGCCACGTCCACGGATGGCACCAATGCGGCGCCGGCTGACCTGCTCGCGGCGGATGTGACAGCGCCCACCGCTGTCACCACCTTTAACCTCGCCCGGGACGGCGCCTCGTTGACCGGTTTCGGCGAAGCCGGGGCCACATTGCGCGTGCTGGCCCAAGGAGGGCTGATTCTTGGCACCACCACCGTGGCCGCCGACGGCACGTTCGCGGTCACCCTGGTGCCGGCGCAGCTGGCGGGGCAATTGCTCACGCTCAGCCAGGTAGACGCGGCCGGCAATGAATCGCTGGCCACCACCTTCCTCGCGCCCGACCTGGTGGCGCCCACCGTAGCGGCCAGCCTGTCGTTGAGCCCGGACGGCGCCGTGCTGTCCGGTACGGGGGAAGCTGGTGCCACGGTAAACGTGCTGGATGCCAGCGGCACCCTGCTGGGCACGGGCACTGTGCGCCTGGATGGCACCTTCCAGCTGGCCCTGGTACCGGCCCAGGCCAATGGCCAGGTGTTGTCAGTAACCTTGACCGACGCGGCAGGCAACGCCTCCTTGCCCGCAACGCTTACCGCGGTCGACTCTACCGCTCCAGGGGCGGTATCAGCGTTGGCGATAGGCGCCGATGGCGCGAGCATCAGCGGGCGCGGCGAAGCGGGCTCTATCGTCACGGTTGCGGACGCCGACGGCAACGTGTTGGGCACCGCCACGGTGGGCAGCACGGGCGCCTTCAGCCTGGTGCTGGGCACGCCCCTGCTCAATGCTCAGGTATTGACCTTCACCCAGGCCGATGTGGCGGGCAATGTGTCCCCCTCTGCCAACCTGACCACGGTGGACCTCACCGCCCCCGATGTACTGACCAACGTGGCAATCAACGCCGCAGGCGCGGTGGTGAGCGGCAGAGGCGAAGCCGGCGCGACCGTGACCGTGCGCGACGCGGCCGGCACGCTGCTGGGGAGCACGGTGGTACTGGCCAACGGCAGCTTCGTAGTGGCGCTGACCCCGCCGCAGATCGACAACCAGGCGCTCACCGTGCAGCAGGCGGACCCGCCAGGGAACATCAGCCTCCCGGTGCAGATCGCGGCCCCGGACCTTACCCCGCCCAACCTGGCCACTAACCTTGCCCTCAACAGCACCGGCGACCAGCTCAGCGGCACTGGCGAGCCGTTGGCCAGCGTGCGTATAACCCTGGCCGATGGCTCCGTGGTGGGCACCGGCAACGTGGACGCCACCGGTAATTTCCTCATCACCCTCACCAACCCGGCGGTCAACGGCGAAGCCCTGCTGGTGCGGCTGGGCGATGCGGCGGGCAATCTTTCGCCGATCGCCACCTTGAGCGCGCCGGACATCACCCCACCGGCCGCCGTCGCCAACCTGCTGATCGACGCCGCGGGCGCCGTGCTTACCGGCACTGGCGAGCCCGGGGCTACCTTGGTGGTAAGCAACGCCAACGGCGATACCCTGGCGTTGGGCACGGTTGCCGCCGACGGCACCTTTGCCGTGGCCCTGACCACACCGCAGCTCAACGGCCAGCGGCTGAGCGTGATCCAGCAGGACGCCACCGGCAACCCGTCCACCTCAGCCGGGTTGAACGCGCCCGACCTCACCCCGCCGGCTGCGCCCACGGTCGCCGCCCTGACGCCGGACGGCCTGACCCTCAGCGGTAACGGGGAAGCCCGCGCGGTGATTCAAGTGAGCGCCGCCGACGGCACCGCGCTGGGCACGACCACGGTCAACAGCGACGGAACCTGGAGCCTTACCCTGGGCACCGCCCAGCGCAATGGCGAGCTGCTGACGGTGACCCAGACCGACACCGCCAACAACGCCTCGCCCGCCCTGCCCTATCAAGCCGCAGACAGCACAGCGGCGGGAGCGGTCAGCAACCTGGCGATCAACGCCGATGGCCTGCTGTTGACCGGGCTGGCGGAGGCCGGCGCGGTGGTCAGTGTGAGCAGTGCCAACGGGACGCTGCTGGGCACCGCCACCGCAGGGCTCGATGGCCGTTTTGCCTTTATCCTGCCAACCGCGCAATTGAACGGCGAAACACTCAGCGTGGTGCAGACCGATGCCGCGCTCAACACCTCGACGGCCGCCAGCGTAACAGCGCCGGACATTACCGGCCCGGCGGCCCCGACCATCACCAGCCTTACCGGCAATGGCACCGTCCTGGCGGGTACCGCGGAAGCGTTGGCCACCGTCACGGTGCTGGCCGCCGATGGCACCACGCTGGGCAGCGGCACCGCAGATGCCAACGGCCTCTACAGCATCACTTTGAGCCCGGCCCAGGCCAACGGCGAAACCATCAGCCTGGTCGCCACAGACGTGATCGGCAACGCGTCCCTCCCTTTGCCGTATGTAGTGGCGGACATCACCGCGCCAGCGGCGGTCAGCGACCTGGCGGTCAGCAATGACTACACCACGCTGGCGGGCCACGGCGAGCCGAACGCGGTAGTGACCGTGAGCCTCGGCGGCGTCTCGCTGGGCACCGCCACCGTCGACGCCAACGGCGCCTTCGTGATCACCCTTACCGGCCCGATCGCTGCGGCTGATGTATTGAGCGTGGTGCAGCGGGACGTGGCCGGCAACCCGGCAACCGCCGCCACCCTCACCGTTGCAGCCGTGCCGCCACCCCCTGCACCCACAGCGCTGGTGCTGGCCGGCGATGGCGCCTCCCTGGCCGGTACTGCCACGGCGGGAAGCCTGGTGAAGGTCTATGGCGCCACCGGCACCTTGCTGGGCAGCGCCACTGCGGCAGGCGATGGCAGCTTCAACGTGTCGCTCTCAGCGCCACAAATCAACGGCCAAGTGCTTGGCGTCACCGCCAGCACCCAGGCCGGCGGCGAGTCCATACCGGCGGCGGTGACGGCAGCCGATACCACGGCTCCGGTCGCCCTCACTGATGTAGCCATCAATGGCACCGGCGCTGTCGTGACCGCCCGCGGCGAAGTGGGTGCTACCGTGACCGTACGCGCGGCGGACGGTACGGCATTGGGCTCCGGCATCGTAGGGGCTACGGGCACCGCGACCGTAGCGCTCGTTCCGTTCCAGGCCAACGGGCAGGCGCTCACTGCCACCCAGACCGACCTGGCCGGGAACACCTCGACGGCGGTGGCAATCACCGCGCCGGACATTACCCCTCCCACCGTCCCTGCCTCCTTGGCGCTCACCCCCAACGGGCTGACGCTGACCGGCACAGGCGAGGCCGGCGCCATCGCCCGTGTGCGCGATGTCGGCGGTACCTTGCTGGGCACCGCCACCGTGGCCGCCAATGGCACCTTCTCGGTCACCCTCGGCAGCGCCCAGCTCAACGGCCAGGCCTTGAGCGTGACCCTGACGGACGCTGCCGGCAACGTGTCGATTGCCGCTCCCCTGGTGGCCGCAGACATCACCGCGCCAGGCGCATTCACGAACCTACAGCTAAGTACCAATGGCTTGCAGCTGAGCGGAAATGGCGAAGCGGGCGCCACGGTAAGCGTGACCAACAGCGCCGGCACCGTGCTCGGCACCGCACTGGTGGGGTTAGCCGGCACCTTCACCGTGCAGCTCAGCGCCGCCCAGCTCAATGGCCAGGTACTGACCGTGCGCCAGGCGGACCTGGCGGGTAACGCCAGCACAGGTAGCGTCACCGCCAGCGACGTCACCGCGCCCACCGCACCTGCCAGCGTGGCGGTGGCCGCCGATGGCAGCGCGGTCACCGGCACTGGTGAAGCGGGTGCCACCGCGAGCGTCTATAGCGCAAATGGCACTTTACTCAACAGCGCCACCGTGGGCGGCAACGGGCTGTTCTCGGTAGCGCTGAGCCCCGCCCAGGCAGACGGCCAGGCCCTCACCGTGCGGCTTACCGACGCCGCTGGCAACGCCTCCTCCCAGGCGAGCGTGACCGCGCCGGACATCACCCCGCCCGCCGCCCCCACCACAGCGGTTGTCGGGGCAAGCGGTACGGTGGTCACGGGTACTGGCCTTGCCGGCGCGCGTATCTTCGTGCGCAGCGCGTTCGGTGTACTGCTGGGCAGCGCGACGGTCGCTGCCAACGGCACCTACTCGGTGGCCCTGACCCCGGCGCAGATCAACAGCCAGGCCCTGAGCATCACCCAGGTGGACGCGGCAGGTAACGCGTCCACCGCCGTGAGCGCCACGGCACCAGACCTTACGCCGCCTACCGCAGCCACGGCACTGGTAGTGGCCGGCGACGGCAACAGCCTGAGCGGTAGCGGCGAAGCGGGCAGTACCGTCACGGTCCGCAGTGCTGCGGGCGTTACCTTGGGCACCGCTACGGTGGCGGCCAATGGCACCTTCAACGTGGCGCTGGGCAGCGCGCAGATCAACGGCGAGGTGCTTACCGTTACCCTGCGCGACAGCCATGGCAACCTGTCCACTACCAGCAGCGTGACCGCCCCGGATGTGGACGTGAACCGCCCGGTGGTGGCCAGCGACAACCTCACCACGGCAACCGTAAACCTTGCGCCTGTAATGACCACCCGCAATTACGCAGACAGCTTCACCACGGTGCTCAACGGGTTCAACAAGGTGTTCAACTTCACGGTTGCCAGCGGCACCAGCGTTGATCCCACCCTTACGCTTTCCACCACAAGCGCCCTGGCGCTCTATAACGGCGCCACGTACACCCTCCAGGTGCAGGACGCCAGCGGTAACTGGGTCACCCTGGGCAACGCCTCCAATGGCGCCTTGCTGAACGTGCTCCTGCTGGCCGGCCAAGGCGTGGTGGTGGACATTGGCACGCTGCTGGGGGGCAACTATCGCCTGGTAGTAGCCAGCAATGGCATCGGTGTGCTGACCACCGTTACCAGCAACCTGCAGCTGGATATCACCGGCCTGAACCAGTTCAATGGTACGGCTGGGGCGGTACTCAACGGCAACGTAGTCACCGACGTTGGCACCGATGGCACCGCCGATGTAACCGGGCCGGACAACGGCGCGGTTGTGCAGGTGTTGCGCAACGGCGCGTTCGTGAGCACCGCCGGCGGCACCACCGTGCAAGGCCTGTATGGCACCCTCACTATCGATGCCCAAGGCAACTACACCTACACGGCCAACGGCAGCGTAAGCAGCGTGGGCAAGGTGGACGTGTTCACCTACCAACTGGTACACCCCAATGGCCTTACCGACACCGCCAACCTGTATGTACGTATCGACAGCCCACAGGCGGCCGAAGTATGGAACAGCGGTAACCTGGCCGCGCCGGCAACAGTGGTGGATGCCACCTTCGACGTGGCCAGTAGCTCACTGACACTCGCCCACAAGGTCACTACCACCACCAGCGCACTGGGCAGCATTGCTGTCGTGCTAGGGGGCGGATCGGGGACTTTCTCCTTCAGCGTCGCCGCCGATACCGTCAGCGACCTGACTATTACGCTGTCGGCCTCCAGCCTGTTGTCGCTGCTGGGCTCCATTGTGCTGGGCCTGTACAAGCTCGATCCCGCCACCGGGCAGTACGTGCTGGTACAGGCGTGGGGCGGCGCCTCGCTGCTCACCCTGGGTAGCGGCGTCGCCGGCGCCACCATGGATGATCAGACTGCGGGCACCTATCAGGTGCGATTGTCCACTGGCGGCATTGGCCTGCTGACCACAGTGAACGTAGGCCTGATCAACGTTGCCACCTACAACAACCAGTTCACGGTAGGCAGCTACACCCCGGTCACCGGTAACCTGGTCACCGATACCGCTGGCGGCGGCGCGGACGTGTTGGGCTCGGCCTATACCTTCCTCAGTGTGCTCGCGGCTGGCAGCTACGTAACGCCAGGCTACAACGGCACGGCCATTGCCGGCACCTACGGCACGCTGCTGGTGAAAGCCGATGGCAGCTACACCTACACCCTCAACGCCGGGCTGACGGGGTACGCGGTGGGGCATCAGGACGTGTTCACCTACGCCCTCACCCACCCCAACGGGACCGTGGACACCGCCACCCTCACCGTGAGCCTGAATCAGGCAGGGGCTGCAGTGGCGGCCAGCACCTTCAGTACGCTCAGCGTGGCGAGCGACGCTGATGTGCACTCCGCCGTGGCCGCCAGCAGCACGGGCGAGACCTTGCAGGGCACCAGCGGCGACGACACGCTGGATGGCTCCCACGGTGGCGCCATCACATTGGCCGGCGGCGCGGGCAACGACACGCTGATCATCGTCGACCAACAGTTCGCGTCGGTGGACGGTGGCACTGGCACCGACACCCTGGTGTGGGGAGGCGGCGCGGCCAACATCGACCTGGCCAACCTGGCGGCGCGGATCCATAACATCGAGGTGATCGACCTCAACACCACAGCGCCGGTGAACCTCACCCTGAGCCTCTCGGACCTGGTCAGCGTGCTGTCCAGCGACAACGACACGCTGATGATCAAGGGCAACGCCCAGGACACGGTGCACGTCACCGGGCAATGGGACGCCGGTGGCCTGCATCAGGTAGGCGGCGTGGATTACGTGCAATACAGCCCCCAGGAGGACCCCAGCCATCACCTCTGGGTACAGAGCGGTATCCAGATGGTTTGACACCAAAAGGACAGTGCCGCCCCGGCCCGGCAACCTGCCGGGGCGGCCATCACAGTAAGGGACAGCGGTGATACCAGGCTTGAACACGGTTACGCGCACATCGGCAATGCTGGCCTTCGCCATGCTTGCCTTGAACGCTCCGGCGCACGGCGCGCCGGAACACATTGACCCCGCGTTGCTGCGGGTGAGCCCTCACCCCAGCGGCGAGGACACCGCCCAGCGGCGGCCCACCCCCGCCTTGCGCAGCGTGATACCCGCCGGCGGCTTCGACCTGAGCGAGGCGGTACGGCTGGCGGTGGAATGGCACCCCAGTATTGCCCAGGCGGTGAGCGTGCTCTATCAACAGGGCGAAGGCATCAATACCGCCGAAGCGGGTTACTACCCGCAGGTGTCCGGGGGTATCAAGGGTGGGCTGGACAGTGGCTATGACGGTGAACGCGGCAGCCAGTCCCTGAGCCTGTCGCTCAAGCAGATGCTGTACGACTTCGGCAAGGTGGACAGTGCGGTCACTGCCGCCCGCGCCAAGGCGGCTCAGGCCCAGGCGCAGCTGTTGCTCACCATCGACCAAGTGGCCCGGGACACGGCCTATGCCTACATCGAAAGCCAGCGCTACCGGGAACTGCAAGCCACGGCCGAAGCCCAGTTGCAGGGGCTGCAGAGGATCGTGGAACTGGCCCGGCAGCGCAGCGACATGGGTGCCAGCACCCGGTCGGACGTGGTGCAGGCCGAGTCCCGCGTGGACGGCGGGCGCGCTACGCTGCAGGAATATCGCGCGGCCTATGCCCGCTGGCAGGCCACCCTGGCCAACCTGCTGGGCCGAGCCACTACGCCAGATGGCGATGACACCCCGCCCACCGGCCTGGCCCAGGCTTGCGAAGCGGCCGACCCGAACAACGGCACCGACGCCTTGCCGGCCGTGCTGGCAGCCTTTGCCCAACGCGACCAGGCCCAGGCCGAGCTTGCCCAAGCCCGTGCCCAGGCCTACCCCACGGTATCGCTGGAGCCTTCGATCAACCATTACCTGGACAACAACTACAACAAGGACAACCCCTACCTGGACCGCACCCAGGCCGGGATCTACATCAATGTTGAGGTACCGATCTACCAGGGCGGCGCCACCAGCGCGCGTACCCGTGCCGCCGGTTACGCCCTGGGTGCCGCCGATGCTGCCGAGGACGCGGCGCGCTTGCAGGCCCGTCAAGGGCTGGCCGAAGCGCGGGTGCAAACCCTCAGCCTGAGCAATCGCCTGGAAGCGCTGCGCCGCCGGCAAGGCAATATCACCGAGGCCCGCGAGCTGTATGGCCGGCAATACCTGGAACTGGGCACGCGACCGCTGCTGGACCTGCTCAATGCCGAGCAGGAGATTCACCAGGCCCGCTTTGACCTCACCAATACCCGTGAAGACCTGCAGCGGTTGCAGGTCGACTGCCTGTACAACAGCGGTGGCATGCGCCGCGTATTCGCCCTTGAAGGGCGCAACCTTCAAGGCGTGGAGGTATTGCCATGATCGAAGCCAGCCAAGTGCCTGCCACCACCGCACCGCCGCAGGACTTCCAGCCGTGGATGTACGCGATCCTGCTGGTAGCCCGGCATTACCGCCTGGATGTCTCCCCTGAAAGCGTTCGCCTGGCCTCGCTGCACCGCGATGAACCGCTGGAGCAGGTGGTGCGCCAGATGGCACGGCAAGCCGGGCTTACCGCCAAGTTCAGCGGCCCCGACACGCGGGTATTGAGCCGCTGGCGCATGCCGCTGGTGGTGGAGCTGAGCGACGGCCAGGTGGGCGTGGCCCAGGGCCTGGGCGCGGACGGCGAACTGGGCGTGGTGTTCAGCGGCGACCAAGGCCTGCAAAGCCGCCTCAGCCTGGCCGAGCTGAGCGGCCAGCTGCGGCGGATATTGGTACTGCGGCCCAGCCGGCCATTGGCCGACGCGCGCACCGATGATTACGTGGCGCCCTACGACGAGCACTGGTTCCGCCGCATCGTGCTCAAAGACCTGCGGCCCTACGGGCATGTGATGCTGGCCTCACTGGTGGCTAACCTGCTGGGCATGGCCGGCGTGCTGTTCTCCATGCAGGTGTACGACCGCGTGGTACCGGCCGAATCCCTTCCCACCCTCTACGTGTTGTTCGGCGGGGTGATGCTGGCGGTGACGTTCGATTTCGTGATGCGCCTGATGCGCCTGCGGATCACCGACCTGCTGGGCAAGCGCGCCGACCTTCGTGTGTCGGATGTGGTGTACGGCCACGCGCTGCGCCTGCGCAACTCGGTGCGTCCGCGCTCCACCGGTTCGTTCATTGCCCAGCTGCGTGAGCTGGAGCAGATCCGCGACCTGATCACCTCCAGCACCGCAACCGCCTTGGCGGACGTGCCGTTCTTTTTCCTGTTCGCCGTGGTGTTCTACCTGATTGGCGGCCCGCTGGTGGGCATCCCGCTGGTAGCGCTGCTGGCCATGCTTATCCCCGGTGTGCTCTGCCAGCGCCGGCTGGCCCGGCTGGCCAACGCCAACCTGCGCGAGTCCGCGCTGCGCAACGCCATGCTGGTGGAAAGTATCCAGGGGCTGGACGACCTCAAGGGCCTGCAAGCCGAGCAGCGCTTCCAGCAACAGTGGAACCGCTACAACGCCGCCTCCGCGCAAAGCAGCCTGGAGCTGCGTACTCTCACCAATACCTTGGTGACCTGGACCCAGAACGTGCAGAACGCGGTGTTCGCCGTGGTGATCGTGATCGGCGCACCCATGGTGATCGGGGGCGACCTCACCACGGGTAGCCTGGTGGCGCTGTCCATGCTGGCCTCACGCATGATGGCGCCCATGGCGCAGCTCACCAGCGTGCTCACCCGCTGGCAACAGGCGAAGGTGGCGCTGCAGGGGCTGGACCGGCTGATGCGCTTGCCCGTGGACCACCCTGAAGGCAGCAGCCGCGTGCACTTGCCGGCGATCCGCGGCGACTATGCGCTGGAACAGGCCAGCTTTCGCTATAACCCCGAAGCACCCCCTGCCCTCACGGTGGCCAGCCTGCGTATCCGCCCCGGCGAGCGCATCGCCATCCTGGGCCGCAACGGCGCGGGCAAGTCTACGTTGCTGCAGGCATTGGCCGGCAGCATGGACCTGGCCACCGGGCAGGTGACCTTGGACGGCATTGCCATCAATCACATCGACCCCGCCGATTTGCGCCGTGATGTGGGCCTGCTGCTGCAACAGGCGCGACTGTTCCACGGCACCCTGCGGGAGAACCTCACGCTCGGCGCAGGACTGGCCAGCGATCAGGAACTGGTTGCCGCACTGGCCGCCACCGGCGCGCTGGACTTCGTGCGGCAATTGCCCAAGGGCCTCGACCATCTGCTGCATGAGGGCGGGCTGGGGCTGTCCGGCGGTCAGCGGCAAAGCTTGCTGCTGGCCCGGCTGCTGGTGCGTCAGCCCCAAGTGCTGCTGCTGGATGAACCGACCGCCGCGCTGGATGACGTGACCGAACGCACCTTGCTTGAAGACCTGGGCAAATGGAGCCGCGGCCGTACCCTGATCGTGGCCACCCACCGGGTGAGCGTGCTGCAACTGGTGGAGCGGATCATCGTGGTAGACAACGGCCGTATCGTGATCGACGACACGCGGGACGCTGCCCTTGCGCGCTTGCGCCAACCCGGAGGGCCCCAGGCATGAAGCAATTGATACCGGTTACCCCCGTGGCGAAACCCGCCGACAGCCCCTCTTACCTGGACGGCAGCGACGACACCGCGGTGGTGCGCGCCAGCCGGGTGGTATGGGTCACCGCCCTGGCGCTGGGGGCGTTTCTGCTGTGGGCGGCCAATTTCGAAGTGGTGGAAGTGTCCAATGGCACTGGCAAGGTAGTGCCCAGCTCTCGGGAGCAGGTGATCCAGTCCCTTGAGGGCGGGATCGTCGCCGCACTCAATGTGAGCGAAGGGGATGTGGTACAGCGCGGTGACGTGCTGGCCCAGCTGGACCCCACCAAGAACGAATCCAATGTGGGTGAAAGCGAAGCCAGGTACCGCGCCGCCCTGGCCAGTGTGGCGCGGTTGCAGGCCGAAGCCAGCGACCAGCCGCTGAGCTTCCCGGCGTCGTTGCAGGGCTCGCCCGATCTGGTCCAGAGCGAAACGCAACTGTACACCAGCCGCAAGCGCGGGCTGCAGGCCACCCTCAAAGGGATCAACGAGTCTCTCGCGCTGGTGCGCAGCGAACTGGAAATCACCGAAAACCTGGCCAAGATAGGCGCCTCCAGCCGGGTAGAAGTGATCCGCCTCAATCGCCAGCGCTCGGAACTGGAACTCAAGGCCAACGAGGCGCGTTCCGAATACGTGGTGCGCGCCCGTGAGGAACTGGCGAAGGCCAGCGCCGAAGCCGACAGCCTGGCCCAGGTGATTCGCGGCCGTGCCGACTCGCTGTCCCGCCTCACCCTGCGCTCACCCGTGCGTGGCGTGGTGAAAGACATCGAGGTCACCACGCTAGGGGGCGTGGTACCGCCCAACGGGCAGTTGATGCAGATCGTGCCCATGGACGACCGCCTGCTGATCGAAACCCGCATCGCCCCGCGGGACATTGCCTTCATCCACCCGGGGCAGTCGGCCAAGGTGAAGATCACCGCCTACGACTACTCGATCTACGGCAGCCTGGACGGCACGGTGGTCAACATCTCGCCAGATACCTTGCAGGACGAGGCCAAGCCGGAGGTCTTCTACTACCGCGCCTACATCCGAACGGCCGATGACGTACTGCGCAACAAGGCCGGCACCACCTTTCCGATCGTGCCGGGGATGATCGCTAGCGTGGACATCCGCACCGGCGCCAAGACCGTACTGGCCTACTTGCTCAAGCCGCTGAACAAAGCCAAGGAGGCGTTGCGCGAGCGCTGATCAGTTACCGGCCAGCCGCGCACCGCGGCCTTCGATCAGCTCCTGGGTTTCGAAGCGTTTCCATTCCCGCGCGATTTCGTTGTAGGGCATGAAAATACTTACCCGGGGCTGGTCGGCCAGGTCTGGCCGGTGCAGTGCTTGCAGGTCGCCCTTGGTAAGGTAGGCCACGTTGATACCGACCGCCTCGCCGTCCGCGGCGAACACTGGCCCGCCGGACATGCCCTTGGCGGTGGGCCCGTTGTGGGTGCCATACATCACGTTATCCGTGGCGCTCAACCGCACCATGGCCGGCAGGGCCTTGCCCGCGCCGGTGATA
The DNA here is from genome assembly GCF_058145875.1 of Pseudomonas sp. 3MAES_34.3B. Taxonomy (NCBI): domain Bacteria; kingdom Pseudomonadati; phylum Pseudomonadota; class Gammaproteobacteria; order Pseudomonadales; family Pseudomonadaceae; genus Pseudomonas; species Pseudomonas sp. 3MAES_34.3B. The sequence goes on from NZ_CM176960.1 coordinate 3,101,294, forward strand.
GGCACATAAAGGGAGTTGTAACCCACCGCAGTCAGCGTTTCGCCCGGCACATACTGGCGCCACTGCGGCGCATGGTCGGCCTTGTGGCGGAAGAACTGCACATCACCTTTTCCCTGGTGAACCGAACCTGACAGATAAGGCACATGCTTGACGGTGACCGCGTAGTCCTCGTTCCACTGCACGGCGCTGCCCATCAACATCAGGGGTAGCGGCCCGCCGGAATGAACCACGAAGGCTTGGTCGTAAACAGGGTCCTTGAGATAAGCGGTTGGCACTCCATTGCACCCGCTGAGCAGCACGCAGGCTGCCAGAAGTGACTTGAAGGGAAACATGGTGATGGCTACTGGCTAGTTGTTGTTGAAGTGGCCCGAATATGTCAGTGAGCCATCATTGGTGCCAGCACCTTTTGTCTGGATCCATGCGGGCTAAAGGTTCGGATCCACAATATCTAGCGGGCAACTTATTTAGTGCGCATTACAACCACCCGGAAGCCCTGTTTCAGAGCGGTTTAAGCGGCAATTCAAAATATTTTTAACGGATCCAAGATGAGCGGATCCCATATTTGTCAAGTAGGATCCAGCCGAACGGTCATATGCTTTTCCGGGCTTTGTGCGCTCTCCCGTAGAATTTGCCCCGTTAGCTGACAAACCTGACAGGTAAGCGTCATGCTGGCGTACCGTTAAACCCGCTATAAGGCGGGGTACCCTTTCCCTCTTTTTATAAGCTGCCCCATGCAAAAGCCCCTTCGCCTGTCGATCGCCTGTGCTGCTGTGGTTCTTCTCGTGTGCGCCGCCTGGTGGTTGAGCCGTCCTGCCCGAGCCCCAGCCTCACCGGCGAAGGCGGCCGCCGTACCGGTAAAGGTGATCCAGGTGGCGTCGGCTGATGTGCCACAACTGGTGTCGGCCATTGGCACGGTTACGCCGCTGCAAAGCGTCACCGTACGGGCGCAGGTAGATGGCATCCTCACCCGCCTGTGGGTGAAGGAAGGCCAGTTCGTAGACAAGGGGCAACTGCTGGCAAGCATCGACGACCGCGCACTGCGCGCCAGCCTCGATCAGGCCATGGCACAGGCGGCGCAAACGCGGGCGCAATTGAAAGTGGCCGAAGTCGACCTCAAGCGTTACACCGAACTCGCCCAGGACCGCAGCATCCCGCGTCAGCAGCTGGACCAGCAGCAAGCGCTGCACGACCAACTCCAGGCCACCTTGCAAGGCAACGAGGCCGCAGCTGCGGCGGCGCGGGTGCAACTGTCCTATACGCAGATCCGCTCGCCGCTCGCCGGCCGCGTTGGCATCCGCGCCGTGGACGAAGGCAACTTGCTGAGGGTGAGCGATGCCCAGGGCTTGTTCAGCGTGACCCAGCTCGACCCTATCTCGGTGCAGTTCGCCCTCCCCCAGGCCCAGCTGCCCACGCTTCAAGGCCTGCTCAGGGCACCGGAGCAAGCGGCTGTGAGCGCCTACGCCGGTGGCGACATCAATGGCGGCGAGCCACTCGCCCAAGGGCGCCTTAGCCTCATTGATAACCAGGTATCCAGCACCACGGGCACGGTGAAAGCCAAGGCGCAGTTCGCCAACGGCGGGCAAACCCTGTGGCCGGGCCAACTGGTGAATGTACGGCTGCAAACCCTGCTGCGCCGCAACGCCTTGGTGGTGCCTAACGCCGTGGTGCAGCGCGGCGTGAACGGCACCTATGTGTACCGCCTGCAGGGTGAAAAAGTGGAAAGCGTACCGGTGAAGGTCGTGGACCAGGCCGGCGAACGCACCGTGATCGAAGGCGTAGCAGCGGGCGATACTCTGGTAAGCGACGGCCAGTCCCGGCTCAAGCCCGGCACGCGGGTAGATGTGCTGCGTGACCCGCCGCCCGCGAATGCCGCGACGGCCGAGGCTCAACCATGAGCGGGGTGCGCTCACCGTCGGCCTGGTGCATCGACCACCCGATCGCCACCCTGTTATTGATGTTTGCCCTGGTGCTGCTGGGCGGCATCGCCTTCCCCCGGCTGCCCGTGGCACCGTTGCCCGAAGCGGAATTCCCGACCATTCAGGTAACGGCCCAATTGCCCGGTGCCAGCCCCGAGACCATGGCTTCCTCGGTAGCCACGCCGCTGGAGGTGCAGTTCAGCGCTATCCCCGGCGTCAGCCAGATGACCTCTACCAGCGCCCTCGGCTCCACCACCCTCACGCTGATGTTCACCCTGGACAAGAACATCGACTCTGCCGCCCAGGAGGTGCAAGCGGCGATCAACACCGCGGCGGGGCGCCTGCCTCAGGATTTGCCCAACCTGCCCACGTGGAAAAAAGTGAACCCCGGGGACAGCCCTGTCCTCATCCTGGGCATCAGTTCGGCCCAGCTCACCGGCCCGGACCTGAGCGATCAGGTGGAAACATTGCTCGCCCGGCAGATCAGCCAGATCGACGGCGTGGGCCAGGTGAACATAACCGGCCAGCAACGCCCGGCGATTCGCGTGCAAGCCCAGGCGGACAAGCTTGCGGCCGTGGGCATTACCCTGGCGGACCTGCGCGCGGCCATCCAGGCCGGCAGCCTTAACCTGGCCAAGGGCGCGCTCTATGGCGACACGCGTATCTCCACGCTGGCCGCCAACGACCAACTGTTCACCCCTGCCGACTATGCCGACCTGATCGTGGCCTACCGTGACGGCGCCCCGGTGCGCATGCGGGACGTGGCAAAGGTAGTGGCGGGGGCTGAAAACGACTACGTACAGGCATGGTCGGAGAACCAGCCCGGGGTGAACCTGGTGATTTCACGCCAGCCCGGCGCCAACATCGTAGATACGGTGGACCGCATCCAGGCCGCGTTGCCCGGGCTGCAGGCCATGCTGCCGGCTTCGGTGGACATCAATGTGCTCACCGACCGCACGCAAACCATCCGCGCTTCGCTGCACGAAGTCGAACTCACCCTGCTGATCGCCATCCTGCTGGTGGTGGCGGTGATGGCGCTGTTCCTGCGCCAGCTGTCCGCCACCCTGATCGTTTGCGCAGTGCTGGGGGTATCGCTGGTGGCCAGCTTCGCCTGGATGTACGTGCTGGGCTTCAGCCTCAACAACCTCACACTGGTGGCCATCGTAATCGCGGTGGGGTTTGTAGTGGACGACGCCATCGTGGTGGTGGAAAACATCCACCGTTACCTGGAGCAAGGGCTCAGCCGGCGCGAAGCGGCCATTCGCGGCAGCAGCGAGATCGGCTTCACCGTGGTGTCGATCAGCTTTTCGCTGATCGCGGCCTTCATTCCGCTGCTGTTCATGGGCGGCGTGGTGGGGCGGCTGTTCAAGGAGTTCGCCCTTACCGCCACGTCGACCATCCTGCTGTCGGTGCTGGTGTCGCTGACCCTGGCGCCGACGCTGGCGGCGCTGTACATGAACGCGCCCAAACACCGCGCCCATTCTCGGCAGACCTTCTCGGAACGGTTGCTGGCCGGCTATGAACGGCTGCTGGGCAAAGCCTTGGACCATCAGCGCTTGATGCTCGGGATATTCGCCGTGTCCCTGGGGCTGGCCGTGGCCGGCTATGTGTTCATTCCGAAGGGATTCTTCCCCGTTCAGGACACAGGTTTTGTGCTGGGTACCAGCGAAGCGGCGGCGGACACCTCCTACGGGGACATGGTCGCGCGCCACCTGGCACTGGCGAAAATCGTGGCGGCGGACCCGGCCGTTCGTACGTTCTCGCACTCGGTAGGCGTGACCGGCAGCAACCAGACCGTGGCCAACGGGCGCTTCTGGATTTCCCTCAAACCCCGCGAAGACCGCGACGTGACCGCCAGCGAATTCATCGACCGCATTCGCCCGCAACTGACGCAGGTGCCCGGGATTGTGCTGTACCTGCGTGCCGGGCAAGACATCAACCTCAGTTCGGGCCCCAGCCGCAGCCAGTACCAGTATGTGCTCAAGAGCAACGACGGGGACGCACTGAACCTGTGGGCGCAGCGGCTGACCGAAGCCCTGCGGGAAAAACCCGCCTTCCGCGACCTGTCCAACGACCTGCAGCTGGGCGGCAGCACCACGCCTATCGAGATCGACCGTGCCGCCGCCGCGCGGTTTGGGCTCAGCGCCAGCGACGTGGACCAGGCCCTGTACGATGCCTTCGGCCAGCGCCAGGTGAGCGAATTCCAGACCCAGACCAACCAATACAAAGTGGTGCTGGAGCTGGACACCGCGCAGCGCGGCCAGGCCGAGAGCCTGAATTACTTCTACCTGCGCTCGCCGCTCACCGGCGAAATGATCCCGCTGGCCGCCCTGGCCCATGTGGGCACGCCGCGCAGCGGGCCGCTGTCCATTGCCCACGACGGCATGTTCCCGGCCGCCAACCTCTCCTTCAACCTGGCGCCGGGGGTGGCCTTGGGCGATGCGGTCACCCTGCTGGAAACCACCCAGCGTGAGCTGGGCATGCCCGCCAGCATCAGCGGTACGTTCCAAGGCGCCGCCCAGGCCTTCCGTAGCTCACTGGCGAGCCAGCCGTGGCTGATCCTGGCGGCGCTGGTGGCGGTGTACATCATTCTGGGCGTGCTGTACGAGAGCCTGGTGCACCCGCTCACCATCATCTCTACCCTGCCCTCTGCCGGCCTGGGCGCGGTAGCGTTGCTGTGGGCAGCTGGCCAGAGTTTCTCGATCATGGCGCTGATCGGGCTGGTGCTGCTGATCGGCATCGTGAAAAAGAACGGCATCCTGCTCATCGACTTCGCGCTCAACGCGCAGCGCAATGACGGCCTGGCGGCGCGCGAGGCGATCCGCCAGGCCTGCCTCACGCGCCTGCGGCCTATCGTGATGACCACCCTGGCGGCACTGCTGGGCGCGGTGCCACTGATGCTGGGCTACGGCGCCGGCGCGGAGCTGCGCCAGCCGCTGGGCATCGCCGTGGTAGGCGGGTTGTTGGTGAGCCAAGCGCTGACGCTGTTCACCACGCCGATCATATACTTGCAGCTCGAACGCTTGTTCCACCGCCGCGCCGCCGTCGCGCCCGGCTCAGCTCCGGAGGGCCGCCATGCGCATCCTGATCATCGAGGATGAAGAAAAGACCGCCGATTACCTGCACCGAGGCCTCACGGAGCAGGGCTACACGGTGGACGTGGCCCATGACGGCGTGAACGGCCTGCACCTGGCGCTGGAGCTGGATTACGCGGTGATCGTGCTGGACGTGATGCTGCCCGGCCTGGACGGCTTCGGCGTGTTGCGCGCCTTGCGCGGGCGCAAGCAAACCCCGGTGATCATGCTCACCGCGCGGGAACGCGTGGAGGATCGTATCCATGGCCTGCGCGAAGGCGCCGACGACTACCTGGGCAAACCCTTCTCGTTTCTGGAGCTGGTGGCCCGGTTGCAAGCGCTTACCCGCCGCAGCGGCGGCCACGAGCCGGTGCAGATCAGCGTGGGCGATTTGTGGATCGACCTGATCAGCCGCAAGGCCCTGCGCGCCGGCCAACGGCTGGACCTCACCGCCAAGGAGTTTTCCCTGCTCACGGTACTGGCGCGGCGCCAGGGGCAGATCCTCTCGAAAACCGCCATCGCCGAAATGGTGTGGGATGTGAACTTCGACAGTGACGCCAACGTGGTGGAAGTGGCGATCAAGCGGCTGCGGGCCAAGCTCGACAACCCCTACGAGGAGAAGCTGCTGCACACCATTCGCGGCATGGGCTATGTGCTGGAACGCCGGCATGCGCACTGACTCCATCGCCTTTCGCCTGGGTGGGTTGTTTGCCCTGGTTGCGCTCGGGGTGTTCGTGGTCATCGGCGGCGCGCTGTACCGGCAGGTGGACAAGAGCCTCGACATATTGCCCAACGCCGAACTGGAGGCCCGCTACAGCGTACTGGAGTCGGCGATTACCCGCTTCGGCGACCCGGAGCATTGGGCGCGCTTGCACAACAAGTTGAACCTGCTCAGCGAAGAAGACAAACGCCTGCACTTCTGGGTGGTGAGTGGCGACCCCGCGTATGAATATGGGCAGCCCGATGCCGCCACCCGGGGGCTGGCCAATGGGCCGTTGGGCATTCACGACTGGCAGCGCCCCGACGGCACACCGCTCAAGGTACTGGTGAGTACCCTGCCCGGCCACGATCAGCGGCCGGCATTGCGCTTCCTGATCGGCATCGACGTGGACAACGTGCGGCAAACCCACCATGACCTGGCCATGGCCTTGATCGGCTGCGCCGCGCTGGGGGTGTTGCTGGCCAGTGCGCTCGGGTATTGGGTGGCGCGAATCGGCCTGCGCCCGCTGCGCCGCGTGTCGCGCCAGGCGCAGCAACTGGCGCCGCCAAAACTGTCCGGGCGGCTGCGCCCCAGCCACCTGCCGCCCGAACTGGAGCAACTGGTGGACGCGTTCAATGCCGCCCTGGAAAGGGTGGAAGGTGCCTATCAGCGGTTGGAGTCGTTCAATGCCGATGTGGCCCACGAGCTGCGCTCGCCGCTGACCAACCTGATCGGGCAAACCCAGGTGGCACTCACCCGTGGCCGCAGCGCCGAACATTACTTCGAGGTGCTGCAATCCAACCTCGAAGACCTCGAACGCCTGCGCAACATCATCAACGACATGCTGTTCCTGGCCCGCGCCGATCAAGGCGACCGCGCCCGCAATCTGGTTACCAGCAGCCTGGCCGAAGAAGTGGCGGCATCCCTGGACTACCTGGATTTCATTCTCGAAGACGCCGGCGTGACCGTACGCGTGAGTGGCGACGCCCAGGTGCGGGTGGAACGCAGCCATCTGCGGCGGGCGCTGACCAACCTGATTCACAACGCCGCCCAGCACAGCCAGCCGGGCGAGGTGATCGACGTCACGGTACTGGCCGAAGGCGAACAGGTGAGCGTTGCCGTCAGCAACCCCGGCCCGCCCATCGCTGACGAACAATTGCCATTGCTGTTCGAACGCTTCTACCGCGCCGACGCCGCCCGCCACAACGAAGGCGGCAACCATGGCCTAGGCCTGGCCATCGTCAAGGCCGTGGCCTCGCTGCATGGCGGCAGCGTGTTCGCGCGCAGTGGCGGTGGGGAGAATACCTTTGGGTTGAGTTTGCCGGTAACTGGCCGCGTGGCTTGAAAACTCTGGAACCGGGAATGTTCGCAGGCTGTCGCCTACTCCTACGCAATCCGCGAAGGTAGCCCTACCACCTCACCTGCCCGTCGATGCAAGTGCTCACATGCCCACCCAGCCAGATATCCTTGCCGCTGCGCTCCACGTACACCCGCCCGGCACGGCCGAGAACGGTGCCTTGGCTGACGACGAAACGGTTCGGCGCCAGGCCTTCGCGGTACAGCCATTGAGCGATGCCCGCATTCAAACTACCCGTCACCGGATCCTCGGGCATGCCGTCATCGGCGATAAACGCACGCACTTCGAATTGCGCCTCGCCGCCGTCCACCGCTTCATTCCATGGCGCAAACACACCGATGGCCAAGCCTTTGAGCGCGGCGTAATCAGGCTCCAGCCCGAGTACGGTGGGCCGATCCCGCAGGCGCAGCGCCAGCCAGCCGGCGCCGTTGTCCACCCACTCGGCGGAAACAACCTCGGTCGGGTCCAGCCGCAAGCCGCGGCAGGCCCGCTCCAGTTCATCGCGGGTCGGGGAGCCCGAGCGCAACAATGGCGGGCATACGAATGCGAGCTGGCCTGCTTGCCGGCGAACCCTGACCAGACCGACACCGCACTCCTGAATGATTTCCTTGGCCTGCGGTTTTCCACCTGCTTCAAGCCACGCATGGCAAGTACCCAGCGTAGGGTGGCCGGCGAACGGCAGCTCGCGAACCGCAGTGAAGATACGCACCCGGTAATCCGCCCCTACCGTAGTGGGCGGTAGCACGAAGGTGGTCTCGCTGAGGTTGGTCCAGCGGGCGAACGCCTGCATCTGCTCGTCGCTCAGGCCCTCGGCGTTCAGCACCACGGCCAGGGGGTTGCCCAGCAACGGCGTGGCGGTGAAGACATCGACTTGCTTGAAGCTGCGGGGGCGGGTTGGCATTGATTCGACCTGATATCTGACAGAGAAAATGATCCTACCCTATAGCCGCGAACGCAGTATCGCGCCCGCCCGACGAGTTTGAAGCTCAAGGAGGCCTCTCTGATCTGAACACGCCACCCAGCCGGACTCAGACGAAAAACGAAGCTACACCTTCGTTTTCGAGCCAAAGCTCCCGGTCTCCGTAAAAACGAAACTAAACCTTCGATTTACTCGTGAGCCCTTGGTCTAGACTCCCCTCATCCCCGTCCGATGGTAGCCGCGCATGTGCCAACACCACCCACGCAACCCCATCCTTTGCCTTATCCCTCCTTACCTGCTGGACCAGATCGCCCGCCATGGCAACAAGGCGCAGCGTGATGCGGCATTGAGTACGCGCGCCAAGGACAACACGTTCCGCTCGCTGCGCATGGCGGCGCAGCCTACGCGGGCCCGGGCGCAGGCAGCCACGGCGTTCGTGGGCAAGCGACGGTCGATTTATACCGCAGACGGAACCGAAACCCTGCCTGGCACCTTGGTGCGCGGCGAAGGGCAGCCGGCCAGCGGTGACGCGGCCGTCGACGAAGCCTATGACGGCCTGGGCGCGACCTTTGATTTCTTCGCCGAGGTGTTCGACCGCAACTCCATCGATGATGCGGGCCTGGCGCTGGATGCCACCGTGCATTTCGGCAAGGGCTACAACAATGCGTTCTGGAATTCGGCGCAGATGGTGTTCGGCGACGGCGACGGGCAGTTGTTCAATCGCTTCACCGTGGCGCTGGACGTGATCGGCCATGAGCTGGCCCACGGGGTGACGGAGGACGAAGCCAAGCTGATGTATTTCAACCAGTCCGGCGCGCTGAACGAGTCCATGTCGGATGTGTTCGGCTCGCTCATCAAGCAATACGCCCTCAAACAAACCGCCGAAACCGCCGACTGGCTGATCGGCGAGGGCCTGTTCACCAAGAAGATCAACGGCGTGGCGCTGCGTTCGATGAAGGCCCCGGGCAGTGCCTTCGACGACAAGCTGATCGGCAAGGACCCGCAGCCTGGCCATATGGACGACTTCGTGCATACCTTCGACGATAACGGTGGCGTGCATATCAATTCCGGCATTCCCAACCACGCGTTCTACCAGGTGGCCACCCGCATCGGCGGGCCGGCGTGGGAGAAAGCCGGGCGTATCTGGTATGACACCCTGCGTGACCCGCGCCTGCGGCCTAACATGGGCTTTTTGCGGTTCGCCCGCATCAGCTTCGACGTGGCTGGCCGCTTGTATGGCGTTGGCGAAAGCCCGCAGCAAGCGGTGAAGGAAGGCTGGGCGGCGGTAGGGATCGCGCTATGATGATCGCCTTGAGCTGAACCACCCGGGAGCCATGCACCATGCGTATTTCGTTCTGCGAAACCGGCGGGGTAGCGGTTTTCCCCGGCCTGAGCAAGCCTCGCACCCTGGAAGTGGACACCCTGCCCCCGCCCGATCAACAGGAGCTACGCGGGCTTGTGGAAGCTTCGCGGTTTTTTGCCTTGCCACGGGGGGAACAACCCACGCGGGCCCCAAGGGGCGCCCAGCATTACACCCTTACCGTGAGCGAAGGTGAACGCGAGCACACGGTATGCGTGCTGGCCCCGGTGGCAGCCGGGCCGTTGCAGGGGCTGGTGCAGTGCGTGCGGCGGCATATCAATGATTGAGCATGCCGCCACAGGCTAAAACGGCAGGGTCACCCGCAACGTAGCCGCTTGGGCACTGTAGTCACTGCGAGTCTGCACATCGTAACTCAGCGACAGCTCCGCCCCACGTGGCAACGGCGTGGCGAAGCTCAGGCCGCCGCGCATCAGCCAGGGGCTGGCCTCGCTGCCGGCGGTGGTAAAACGCTGCCCCGGCGCGCCGGCGAAACTGGCGGTAGCGCTATTGTCGGCGTTGATCAGGTCGTACCCTACTCCCACGTTCAGGCTCAGCCGCGCGCCGTTTGGGCTGAAGGCATGCTCCAGCCGGCTGTCTAACCCGGCGATCAGCTGGTCCGTCTGGCGCGCATCCACCTTGAGCAGCAAGGGCGCCAGCGCGCTCACGCCGCGCTCCTGATAGCTGTCATCGCGGATATGGCTGTAGTCCAGCCGCAAGGCCGGCACCAGGCGGGTGGCTTCACTCAACTGATAGGCATGGCCCAGGCTGCTGCCTACGGTAGCGATCAGGCTGGTGTATTGAGCTTTGGCATCCCCGTTCAGCCCGGCGATATCCAGGTTGCGCTGGCCATTGATGGTGTTGCGGCCAGCACCGGCGTACAGCATCAGCTCGGTGTCGGGCGCCAGGGTATAGGCGTTGTAGCCGCTGAATTGCCACAGGTCCAGGCGGCTGTTTTGGGGGGAATCGAGCGCGGCCCCCACGGCATCGCCCTTGGCATAGGCGAATGCCAGGCCCACCCGCTGGCTGGGTGATACGCGCGTATCGATGCCGATCACGGTGCCATTGTTGCCGCTGCGGGCACCTCGGCCTTGGCCAGCGAGGGTATTGAACGATCTGGACCAGAATTGCGCCGGTTGCCCCGGGTTGAACCCCGCGCCCGTCGAGGTGGGTAGCAGGCGGGTTTGCAGGGCGTCGCTCATCTCCATCAAGGCGGCCTGGCTGGCACGCAAACCAGCGTTGCCGAGCGGCACCGTCTGGCCCAGGCTGCTCGCCACTTCTGCGGTGCTGCCCGCGCTCACAAAATAAGGCGTAAGCGCACTCGCGCTTCCTTGGCTGATCTGTGCATCCACCACTGCGGCCACGCTGGCCAGTTCACTCCGGCCAGCGGCTCCCACTGCGGCGCGTACGCCGTTGGCGGCACGGGGCGCAAGCGTGAGGTCGACCGTGTTGCCATCCTTCACCGCGCCAAAATCGAACAGCGCCGAATTACTAGTCACGCTGTAGGTGCCGTCGGATTTCAGGGTGCCAGCGCTGAGCACATTCTGCAGTTGCGCCACCTGGAACGGCTGGGTGGCGCTGGCCACGTCCACGTCAATGCGCGCCGCGCTGGGCAGGGTTGCCGTGCCGGTGACCACCAGCTTGCCGTAGTGGGTGGCGTCGTTCACCTCGGTGCGTAATACCCCGCTGCTGCGCTGGGTATAGGCCCCAGTAATGGTTGCCGGCTCGGCAGCACGGCTGGCGGGCGCCTGCAACACCAGCGTGCCGCGGTTTACCAGGCTGTCCACGGTCCAGCGGTCTTCTGCCTCAAGGGTGTAGCGGGCTGTGCTGTACACCGTGGCCGTGGTCGCAGGTGCATACACCTCCCCTTCGAAGCGCGCATGGTCACCTGCGAGGTAGAGCGCGTCCAGCCGGCTGTCGCTGTCCACGTACAGGGCATACCCACCTTCCCGGGCAGCGATCGACCTGAGTTCACCAGCCCTCCGTCCACTTGCGTATTCAACAGACGCAAGGCATTGCGCCCCGCCGCCAGGAAGCCGGTGTTCACCACTTGCCCTTCGATATGTGCGTCCACGAGCACGATCGCATCGTCGCGCCCCTGCACCGCGCCACGGTTGCTGAGGTTACCGCCGATACGGCCGTTGACCATCATCAGCCCATCGCCCACGGTTTGCCCAGTGGCCAAGCCGCCTAACAACCGCCCGGTATTTATGAAGTTGCCGCCAATTTCGGTGTCGTTCAGGCGTATGCCCTGGTAGCCGATGGCATAGCCACTGTTGAGCACATCGCCGTCGATTTCGGTGCCGAGGGAGGTGATCAGCCCGTATCCGCGCGGGCCACCATTGAGCGTGCCTGAGTTGACAAGGTTGCCGGTCACGGTGCCGGCAATCATTTCCAGCCCCGCATGGCCCGTGTTAGAGGTTAAAAAACTGCCGCGATTGCTCAGGTTGCCGCGGACAAAGGTGTTGTCGAGCAACAGCGCAGTAATGTAACTGCGGATGGTGCCACTGTTTTCCAGGCCGCCCAGGGTGCTGTAGCGAATGGTGTTCTGGCTGTAGCCAATGATTTCACCGGCGTTGCTCAGCCCGCCCCGCAATGTCGAACCGTTGATGAACAGGCCTTGGGTGGTGCCGTTGATTTCGCCAGTGTTGCTCACCCTGCCCTGCACGGTGGTGGACAGGATGCTCACACCCTCCAGCCCGCCCATCACACCTGAATTGAGCACGTCCTTCTTGATCAGTGCGTTAGCCAGCGCCAGCCCGGTGTTACCGGTGGCCATGTTGCCAGCGTTGCGTATCGAGCCGTCCAGGGTAGTGCCGTTGAGGTACAACTCCATCGTCCCGGCTTTCGTGTTGCTGAGGTCACCTGTCACCCGGCTTTCGAACACCCCCACGCCGCCTTGCACTGTGCCGCTGTTGCTGAGCGAGCCCTTCAAGGTGCTTTGCAACACCTCTACACCGTAACCGTTCTGCGGCGCTGATATCTGCCCGGCGTTAATAACGTTGCCGGTGAACGTGCTGCCGCTGATCCTCAAGGCACTGCCCGTAAGGCTTACCATTACTCCGGTGGCTGTGTTCTGCAAAGTTCCTGTGGCGGTGGTGCCGTTGATCACCACGGCCTGATCGCCGCTCAACGTGCCGCTGTTGTATAAGCGGTTGCCCCCCGCCGTGGCATGGTCCACGGTGACCGCCGCCCCGCTGCCCACGGTGATAGAACCGTCCTGGGTAACCACCAGGTTCTTGTTGCGCCCCAGCACACACGGCTCGGTGACTGCTGTATTGACTGTGCCACTGGCACAGGTGGCATAGGCCGGCTCGGCAGTGATCAGCGCGGCAAACAGGGCGATGCTGAGGCCGGTAGCGATGAATGGAGGACGAGAAACAGGTGCGCAGGCCAACTGCCGAGGCTGACCAGGGTTGACGTTGTCCATGACACGACCCTGCCTGCTAGAGGTGAAACCAAGGTATAGGCAGGTGCCGGGGATGTGTCAAAAGCAATACAAAGCCTTCTGCTGGCCGGTGTGTTTGACGACAATTGTAAAAATCAGTTGATAAGCATTATCATTTGGCACCTTTTTGCGAACCGTGCCTTTCATGACCCGCAGCGCAGCACTCGCGGGCGCCCCTCTGGCGGCGCTCTACCAAAACCACCACGGCTGGCTGCAGGCTTGGCTGCGCAAGCGCACCGGCTGCCATCATGATGCCGCCGACCTGGCCCAGGACACTTTCCTGCGGCTGCTCGCCCGGGAGCAGGAGCTGTGGTTGCTGCGCGAGCCCCGGGCCTATCTGGCGACGGTTGCGCATTCGCTGCTGGTGAACCGGTGGCGACGGCAAGCCATCGAGCGCGCCTACCTTGAGGCGCTGGCGCAACAGCCGATCGCCATGGCGCCCTCGCCGGAAGCTCGCGAACTGGTCATCGCTACCTTGCTGGAGGTCGACGCTCTGCTGCGGGCTTTACCGGCCAAGGTGCGCACTGCGTTCCTGCTGTCGCAGCTCGACGGCCTGGGGTACCGGGAAATCGGCGAGCGGCTGGGGGTCTCCGAACGCATGGTGAAGAAGTACATGGCGCAAGCGATGCTGCATTGCCTCACCGCGGTACAGGACTGACCCATGGCCACCTCCCATGAACAATTGGCCCATGAGGTATTGCAGCAGGCGGCTCAGTGGTTTGCGACGCTCCAAGGTGAGCATGGCACGGGCGAACGCGCCGCCTGGCAGGCGTGGATGAATGCGCGCCCCGAGCACCGCCAGGCGTGGAACCGTGTGGAAGCCATCAGCGGCCAGTTCGCACGTATTCCACAGCCGGCAGCAGCGCACCAGGCGTTACGCACAGGCGTGAGCCGGCGTCGGTTACTCAGCATCGGAGCGGTGCTGAGTGGCGGCTGCCTTCTGGCGATGGGCGAACGTTCCGTGGCCTGGCAGGCGATGCGGGCCGACCGCAGCACCGCAGTCGGTGAAATCCGCCAGGTGCCTTTGCCCGGCGGCGCGCGCCTGTGGCTCAACACCCGAAGCGCGGCGGACCTGAGCCCTGACAGCATCACCCTTTACCGCGGCGAACTGCTGCTCGAAGGCGCCATGGGGATGCGCCTGGGCACTCCCGACGGCAACCTGCGCCTGGATGGGCAACGGGTCGGCCTGCGTGAATACCCAGGGCATACCGAGGTCATCGCCTATCAGGGGACTGTTACAGCAGAGGCTGGAGGCACCCTCCTGGTCGGCCAGCGCGGCCGGTTGCGCCGTGACGGGTTGAGCCCGCTGGGCACGCTGAATCCGGGAGCGCAAGCCTGGACCCATGGTGTCCTCCAGGCCGATAACATGCCGCTTGGGGCATTCATTCAGGAGCTGAGCCGTTACCAACACGGCTATCTGGGGTGCGACCCCCGGGTCGCCGGGCTGCGCTTGGTGGGCGCGTTCCCCCTGGCCGAGCCCGAACGGATCTTCGCCGCGCTGGAGCGTACGTTGCCAGTGACCGTGCGGCGGCCGTTGCCGTGGTGGCTCACAGTGCAGCCGCGCCAGCCCGTGGCGTAAAAAAAGTCAGCCGGGTGGTTCCCTTTTCCGGCGCTCGCGTGGCTTACAGGCAAAGGGCCTCGTGTGGGCCCGCAACGCTGATAAAGGATGTGACGCATGCCCCCTCTGCCCCTTCGCCGGTTGCCCGCGCGGTCGCTGCCCATTGCCCTGCGCGCCGCCCTCCTCGCTGCACCTGTGCTGGCTATCCAACCCGTTCAGGCACAAACTTCGCCCAACGCCGAGCGCGCCGCCGGCCAGGCCTATGCCATTCCTGCCGGCCCGCTGTCGTCTGCCCTGAGCCGCTTCGCCAGTGAGGCTGAAATCCTGCTTGCAGTGGACGCCCAGCTGACCCAAGGCAAGCAAAGCCCGGGCGTACAGGGTAACTACAGCGTGGACGAAGGGCTGGGCAACCTGCTCCGGGGCACGGGCTTGCAAGCCGTGCGCGACAGCGGCGGCAACTACAGCGTGATCGACCTGCCCAGTGGTGATGGCGTTACCCTCGGCACCACCACCGTGCAAGGCTTCGCCTTGGGTAACGCGTTGGGCAGCATGGAGGGCTACAACGCCACTCATAGCAGCGTGGCGACCAAAACCAGCCTGCCGCTGGCCGAAACCTCACAAACCGTTTCGGTGGTTACCCGCCAGCAGATGGACGACCAGGGCTCGCGCACGGTTGCCCAAGCGGTTCGCTACACCCCAGGCGTGATGAGCAGCCCCTACGGCGCCACCACCCGCTACGATTACGTGGCCATGCGCGGCATCAATGACGGCTCGGTGGACAATATCTTTCTGGATGGGCAAAAGTTGCTGGGTGACAGCGGCACTTACAGCAGCCTGCAGGTAGACCCATTCTTCATCGAACGGATCGACATCCTGAAGGGGCCGTCTTCGGTGCTGTACGGCCGTAGCCTGCCCGGCGGCCTCGTGGCCCTGACCAGCAAGAAGCCGGAGTTCCAGAGCCGCCGCCATCTGGAGCTGTCCTACGGTAGCCAGGACGAACGCCAGGCCGCTCTGGACCTGACCGGCCCGCTGACGGACAACGTGGCCTACCGCCTGGCCGGCGTGGCACGCAAGGCCGGCAACCAGGTCGATGGCGTGGACGAAGAGCGTTACGCGCTGATGCCCTCCCTGAGCATCGACCTGGCCGAAGAAACCCGCCTCACCCTGCTGGCCATGCTTCAGCACGATCCCTCCAGCGGCTACCACGGCGGCCTGCCTGCCAACGGGACGGTGACCTCGTTCAATGGCCAGCGGATATCACGCTCGTTCTTCGAAGGTGACGACAACCTGGAGCGGTTCAAGCGCGACCAACAGATGCTGGGTTATCAGCTGGAGCACCGTTTCAACGATGTGGTTTCGGCCCGGCAGAACCTGATGTACGTGGACTCTCGCGTCGATTCGCGGCAGGTGTACCAGTACGGCTATACCACCAGCGCCGGGGACCTGTACCGGGCATACACCGGGGCCAACGAGGTGTTGCACGCCTGGAGCCTGGATAACCAGCTGCAGTTCGAATTCGACACCGGCTGGCTGAGCCACACCCTGGTCACAGGCCTGGATTACCAACGCCGGTGGGCCAAGGTGGACTACGACAGCGCCGGCGGTGCGCTCACGTCGAGCAACCCCTATACCGACTACACGCCGCCCGCCGGCCTGACCACGGCGCACCAGTACGATGAAAGCCGCCAGCTGAAACAAACCGGCCTTTACGTACAGGACCTCATCAGCCTGGACCGCTGGCGTTTCTCCCTGGGGGCACGCCAGGATTGGGTAGACGTGGCATTCCAGCACACCCAAGACGCCTATTACGGCAACCAGTCCGATCATGACAAGGACCGCCAGTTCACTGGCCGCGTGGGCGTGCTGTATGCCTTCGATAACGGCGTTTCGCCCTATGTAAGCTATTCCGAATCCTTCAACCCGAACACCACCAGCGCGTACAATCAGACCGCCACGGGCTGGGACCTGGCCCTGCTCGAACCCACCAAGGGCAAACAATACGAAGCGGGGGTCAAATACCAGCCGCCCGGCACCGATAACCTGTTCACCGCGTCGGTATTCGAACTCACCGAATCCAACCTGGCCAGCAAGGATTCCAACGAAAGCTTCTACCGCGCGGTCGGCGAGATCGAATCACGCGGGGTGGAGCTCGAAGCGCGGGTCAAGCCGGTGAAGGATCTGGACGTGGTCGCCAGCTACACCTACCTGGACGTGGAATACACCAAGGACTTCGTCGGCACCGCCGGGGTCAACAACAAGGGCAACACCCCTACCGCCGTCGCGCGCAACATGGCCTCGCTATGGGCGAGCTACCACTTCAGCGAAGACGCACTGGCGGGCCTGCAACTCGGCGCCGGCGTGCGTTACTTCGGGCGAAGCTGGGCCGACGCCGAAAACACCCTGCGCATCCCCGCCTACACCCTCTACGACGCATTGGTGGGCTACGACCTGGGCCAGGTGGGCCTCAAGGGCGTAGGCGTGCGGGTGAACCTCAACAACCTCACCGATGAAAAATACGTGGCAGCGTGCAACAGCCTGTACCAGTGCTACTACGGCGAAGGCCGCAATGTGATGGCGACGGTGAGTTACGACTTCTGAGGCAACGCCCTGAATGTGGCTGACTGCGCCTTGGGATTGGGCTGGCCATCCGGCGGAGCCTGGGACTGGAGTATGACTTTGGATTCCAGTGGCCACGGTTGGTCAGGTCACCGCTGAGGCTGACCAGGGTTGATGTTGTCCATGACACGACCCTGCCTGCTAGAGGTGAAACCAAGGTATAGGCAGGTGCCATGGATGTGTCAAAAGCCATACATAGGTAGCCGCTGGCCGGTGCCTCGCTTTCGGCAAACTTCCACTTCAACAAAAGTACTGGGAGGCCTTCAGCTAGATGGTAGCCCGCCGTGACGTGGCGGATACGTACCTTGGCGGGTCAGACTGTAGATTCAACATCGTCTCGTAATAAGTGGGAGGGGGAGCGCTCGAGGAATTGTTCCGGTGCAGGCTCTGCATGGAAATGCCGTCGCTTGCTATGGCAGTTGCCCGGCGGTGCAACCGAATGGCTGAGCGCATGAACAGAGCGACCCCGGTACCTATGGAAACTACGAGCGAAACCGCTGCAAGCGGCCCAAGCAAGACCGCCAGGTTGTTCTCGCGCGACATCAAGACAATCGTTGCAAACCCGAGGCCTGCGGCCCCTAATGTGGAAGCCACAAACACTGCTGCCAGTGCGGCTTCACCTGATGGGTCATTCTGGCTCACGGGCTGCCCGGCACAATAGCAGTAGCTATTTATTCCGCCCCTGCCAAAAGGGCTTTTGTCATCGGCGGATGTAAAGCGCATCAGAGGCGGTGAAAACAACCGTCGGCCATTCCCCAGCAAGTAAGCTCCGTGACTTTCCTGCCGCTGCCCGGTGAACGCGACAGCGCACCGCATAGGGTTGAAGCCATGCCCAAAAGGCGTATAGGCCCATCGTGCTTTCTGCTTGCGAGTAAACGTACTTGACACCGAAGCGAGCAGATCTGTCGAGATCAATACAGCGGCGTTGTTAACAAGCCCAGACATTTCGAATACCCGGTATGACGTGTCGCACCATCTGACCCTGATTTTTTGCCCGGTGCTACCTGACAAACTATCAGGCCACGTCGAGATCGCTTCCTTTGCGCCCCTACTGAACCTCCTCCGGCTTGACCACCACCCAGTTCTTGTCAGCCGTTACCGGCAGGCCTTCAGCCTTTTGAGCGTCGGCGTTCTGTTTGATCATGCCGTTGAGCTGGTCCATGTATTTGGCTTTGCGGTTGATCCACAGGTGGATGCCGCCTTTGCCTACGTCCACGCTGTGGAACAGCATGTAACCGTCGCTGGAGGGTGTGTCACCGGCCACCAGCACGGGTTTTTTCCATTGGTCGATGTAGGTGAGGATCGCCGCCTGCTTGCCGGCCATCCAGGTCGCGGGTGTCCATAGATAGGGGGTGAGCTCCAGGCCGAGGTTAGCTTCGGGCTTGTAAGTGCCGGCGCTGATCTGCTTGCGCGCCGTGGTGAGTTCACCGGTATCGCGGTTTTTCAGCAGGGTGGTTACGCCGATCACGTTCTGGGGTTTTACGTTGTAGCCGTATTTGGGGTCTGCGGCGACCATCCGCACAAGTTCTTCCGAGGCTGCGGTCATCACATACACCTCAATGCCGTTTTCCATCAGCTTGTTGTAGAGCTCGGTCTGGCCGGTGAACACCTTGGGCGGTTGCACTTCCATCGCGGTGACTTTGTCGCCGTCGAAGTAAGTGGCAGGGATGGGCTTGCCATACGCCATCAGTTCATCCACGTACCCTTTCAGCTCTTTGAGGGTGAAGCCGGAAAATACCTGGGCCACCCACGGGTAGCACACCATGTCGTCCACTTCGCACAGGCGATAGTAGTAACTGAACAGGCTTTCCTTGTGCTCGGCGGTGTCCTTGAACGGCATCAGCTTGAGCGAGGGGTCCAGCTTCTCCCGGGTCAGCACGCCTTTCATTTCCAGAAACGGCAGCAGCGACTCTTCCAGGTCATAGCGGTAGCTGGTGTTGTCCATGTCGAACACCGCGTAATTGCCCTTGTTGGCGTTGGCGGCGATCATGGCGTCCAGCTGTTTGGCCGCTTCGGGCGGCCAGTGCTTGAGTTCGGTGGCGGCAAGGGCGGGCCCTGCGAGGGCCAGGCAAATCGCAGCGGCAATCAGCTTCATCGGTATGCTCCCCGGGAGATGTCAGCACCCTAGCAGAGCCCTGTGACAAGCATGGGCTGGCTGCGACGATGGCCGTTCCGTTTACGCCACCGGCTTCTACAACCCGTGCTCAGCTGGCAGCCGCGGCCGGCCCGGCTTCCTCCTGCGCTGCGGTGTAATGCTGCAAATGCGGCAATGCCGCGCCCTCTTCGGTGAACAAGTGGCAGCGGCCGCCGGTCACGCCGATAGCCAAGGCCTGGCCAGCGGTGACCGCCAGGTGGCCCTCGCCCTTCACTGTAAACTCCTGGCCGTCGACAGCGACCGCGTGGGTAAAGGTTTCCCCGCCCAAGTGCTCTACCACAATGGCCTGGGCGGCGATGCGGGCATCACCCTGGCCGTTGGCGTACAGGTGCTCCGGCCTCAAGCCCAGGGTGAGGCTAGCCCCGGGCTGCACGCCGTCTGCCCGCACCGGCACTAACAGCCGTTCCCCGCCGGGCAAGCTTACGTGCACGCCTTCGGGCCCGACCGCGAGCACCGGCACCTTGAGGAAACGCATCTGCGGCGAACCGATGAACCCGGCCACAAACCGGTTGCGAGGGTGGTGGTACAGCTCCAGCGGCGAGCCCACTTGCTCGATGCCGCCCTTGTTCAGCACCACGATCTTGTCAGCCAGGGTCATGGCTTCGACCTGGTCGTGGGTCACGTAGATCATGGTGGCTTGCAGTTGCGCATGCAGCTTGGCGATCTCGATGCGCATCTGCACCCGCAGCGAGGCATCGAGGTTGGACAGCGGCTCGTCGAGCAGGAACACCTGAGGCTCATGGACGATGGCCCTGCCGATAGCCACCCGCTGCCGTTGGCCGCCCGACAGTGCCTTGGGCTTACGCTGCAGCAGCGGCTCAAGCTGGAGGATGCGCGCGGCGTTATGTACTTTTTCCTCGATACGGGCCTTGTCCACTTTCTGCATCTTCAGGCCGAAGGCGATGTTGTCGTACACGCTCATGTGCGGGTACAGCGCGTAAGACTGAAATACCATCGCCACCCCGCGGTCGGCGGGCTCCAGGGCGGTGACGTCGCGCGTGCCGATGTGAATGCTGCCCGCGGTGATGTTCTCCAGGCCCGCGATGCTGCGCAGCAAGGTGGACTTGCCACAGCCGGACGGCCCCACGAACACCACGAACTCGCGGCTCGCAATGCTCAGCTCGATGTCATGCAGCACCTTGATGTCGCCGTAGGCTTTTTCCACGCCATGCAGGCTGAGCTCGGTCACAGTCGTTACCCCTGATTCTTGTTCTGGATGGGCATTGCCCGCCCTGCAAGGCGGGTGTGTAACGAAGCCGCAACTGGCGGCTTGACAGGCAAGCAATTCACTCTACGATCATTTGTAATTCCAAAAATACAAATGTCAAGGAGCAGCCATGCGCGCAGCCTACATTCACGGGGTGCGAGACGTTCGAATCGCCGAACGGCCCCAGCCAGTCCCGGGCCCGGGCGAGATACTGCTCAAGGTGAGCGCGGTGGGCATTTGCGGCAGCGACCTGCACTACTACAAGGAAGCCGCCATCGGCCACGCCCGTATCACCCAGCCGTTCATCTGCGGGCATGAGTTCGCCGGCTACGTGGTAGGCGACCACCCCCAGCATGATCTTGCCGACGGGCAGCTCGTAGCCGTTGACCCCGCCAAACCCTGCGGCCATTGCGAATGGTGCCACCGCGGCCACGTCAACCTGTGCCCGCACGTACAATTTCTGGGCTCGCCGCCCAACCTGCACGGCGCCATGACTGAGTACATCGTAGTCTCGCCAAGCCAGATCTACCCGGTGCCACCCAACTTCACCAACGTGCAGGCGGCGATGCTCGAACCGCTGGGCGTGGCGATCCATGCCATGGACCTGGCCAAGACCAAACGTGTGCTCGAAACGGTGGCAATCATCGGTTGCGGGCCGATCGGCCTGTGCCTGTTGCAGTTGGCGCGCATGAGCTGCAAGGACGCTATCTACGCCATCGACCCCATCGACTATCGCACCGACAAGGCCGCGCAGTTGGGGGCCACCAAGGTAGCGGCGCACCACAGCGCCATCGCCGAGTGGACCGACGGCCGCGGCGTAGACCTGGTGCTGGAGGCGACCAACTCGCCGGAAGGTTTCCAGATCGCCGCTGATACCGCGCGCATCGGCGGCCGGGTGGTGCTGGTGGGCATTCCCGACGGTGACCAATACACACCGCTGAGCGCGTCGGTGCTGCGGCGCAAAGGGCTGGACGTGCGCATGTCCCGGCGCATGGGCCATGTGTACGACCGCGCGATCAAGCTGGTGGCCGATGGCCGGGTGGATGTGGATTGCCTGGTTACCCACCGCTTCGAATTGGGCCGCGCTGCGGACGCCTTCCAGTACCCCGCCGAGTTCATCGATGGCGCGTTGAAGACCGTCATCCTGCCTAATCCGGATTAATGCCACCCACCCCCACGTGACGTTCACCCACAACAATAAAAGAGAGGTTGCGTACATGAACAAGCCTGTTTGCCGGGCCCTGGCCCTCGGCCTAGCCCTGGGCAGCGTCGGTGCTCACGCCTGGACGCTCGAAGAAGCCGCCAAGCCGTACAAGGGCACTACCATCAAGGCGATTTTCCTCGACCGCCCCGGTTACGCCGCTGCCATCAAGCTATTGCCACAGTTCGAAAAGGCCACCGGCATCAAGGTCAGCTACGAAACCGTGCCTTACGAAAACAGCCGCGAACGGGAGGTGCTGAGCTTCACCTCCGGCGACGAGCTGGACGTGGTGCTCACCGACGTGGTGTGGATCGGCGAATTCGCCGGCAATGGCTGGCTGGAGCCGGTCAAGACCTTCACCGGCAACAAGGCGCTGGCCGACCCGGACCTGAAGCTGGACGGCTTTTTCCCGATCCTGCTCAAATCCTTCGGCGGTTGGGGCGATGAACTGTACGGCCTGCCCTTCGATAACTATTCCGGGCTGCTGTTCTACAACAAATGTCTGCTCAAAGACGCCGGCTTCGACAAGCCACCGGCCACCTGGGACGAGCTGCTGCACACCTACGCGCCCAAGCTCACCGACGCTGGCAAGGGGCAGTACGCCTACGCGCTGCAATCACGACGGGGCGAAACTCAGTCCGCCGACAGTTTCATGCGCATGCTCTGGCCCTTCGGCGGCTCGCTGCTGGACGCCAACTTCAAATCCAACCTCAATTCGAAGGAATCCCAGGCCGGCTTGCAGTTCCGCCAGGACCTGATGAAGTTCATGCCGCCCGGCATCGTCGATTATGACCACAACGAGGCGGTGAACGCCCTGGCCCAGGGCAAGGTGGCGATGATCACCGAGTGGTCAGCGTTCTACAGCACCTTGGCCGACCCGAACAAATCCAAGATCACCAGTTGCCTGGCCGTGGCCACCGAGCCCAAAGGCCCCGCCGGGCTGAAGCCTGCGCTGGGCGGTTTCTCCCTGGGCGTGAACGCCAACAGTTCGGAAGATAAAAAAGCCGCCGCCTGGCTGTTCATTCAGTGGGTAACCTCCGAAGCCATGGCCAAGCCTTACCTGGAAGCCGGTGGCGTGAGCGGGCGCACCAGCGTGTACAAAGACGCTGACGTACAAAAACGCTACCCCTTCGTGCAGCCCATGGTGACCTCATGGGAAGGCGGCGTACCCGATTACCGCCCGCGCTTCCCTGAATGGCCGGAAGTGTCCGAGGTAATCGGCGAGCATGGCACCGCCATGATGTTGGGCAAGGCCAGCGTGAGCGACGGCGCCAAGACCATTGGCGCCCGCGTGGAAGACATCCTGGGCAAGGCCGGTTACTACAAAGGCGACAAGCCCCTGCGTAAATGACCGGAACCGGCGCCTTGGCTTCCCAGCCTTGGCGCCATGGTTGCACACACTTGCGGAGGAACGCCGGCATGCCGGGCAAACCTGTACGCGAACTGGGCCCTGCCCTGTGGAACAACACCCGCGCGGCGCTGGCGTTTCTGGCGCCAGCCACGGTGGCGCTGGCACTTATCGGGATATTCCCCACCGTGTTCGCGCTGGTGAACTCGTTCCGCCAATACAACCTGGCCCGGCCTAAAGACCCCACGCCGTTCATTGGCGTGGACAATTACCTGAGCGTGCTCCAGGACCCATCCTTTTGGGCGGCGCTGGGCCGCACGTTCAGCTTCTTGCTGACCGTGCTGCCCGTTCAGCTGGCACTGGGCTTGATCATCGCGCTGTTGCTGCACAAGCCTGGCTTGAGCGGCTTCAAGTTGCTGGCGCGGATGAGCCTGGTGGTGCCACTGGCCACCGCGCCGGCCGTGGCGGGCTTGATCGGGCGGCTTATTTTCAACCGGGACTTCGGTGTCGCCAATGCCCTGCTGGGCATGGCCGGCGCCGGCCCGGTGGAATGGCTGGGCGACCCGCTCAATGCCTTCTTCGCCGTGGCGCTGATGGACATCTGGCAGTGGACGCCCTTCTGCGCGCTGGTGCTGCTGGCGGGCCTGACCATGGTACCCACCGAAGTGGAAGAAGCCGCGCGGCTGGAAACCCGCAGCCGCTGGCAGGTGCTGCGCTATGTGCAACTGCCCTTTTTGCTGCCCAGCGTGACGGTGATTCTGATCCTGCGCACCGCCGACGTGCTGAAGATGTTCGACACCGTGTTCACCATGACCCGAGGCGGCCCGGGTGCGGCCACGGAACTGGTGAGCGTGTACATCCAGCGCGTGGGCTTTCGTGTGTTCGATCAGGGCGTGGCATCGGCTCAGGCGATTCTGCTGTTGATCGTCACCATCGTACTGGCGCGGCTGTATATCCGATTCGTTTACCGGGAGGTTTGACATGAGCACCTTGGCTACGCCCGCAGGCGCGGCGCACAGCATTGCACGCCCCCGCATCCGGATTCATGCCTGGCACCTGGTGGGGCTGTTGGCCATCGTGCTGTTCGCCGTGTTCCCGTTCTACTGGATGGTCGCCACCAGCATGAAAACCCAGGCCGAAGCCCTGGCGTCGCCGCCGGTTTGGCTGTTCACCCCACGGCTGGATAACTACACCCAGGTGCTGTTCCAGCGCGACGTGCTGAGCAGCCTTGGCAACTCACTGATTGTGGCCTTGAGCACCACGGCGCTGGCGGTGGGGCTGGGCACCCCGGCGGCGTATGCGCTGGCGCGCTTCGAATTCCGCGGCAAGCAGGATTTGTGGTTCTGGTTCATCACCAACCGCATGCTCAGCCCGATTGTGGTGGCGCTGCCGGTGTACCTGATGGCGCGTACCCTCAATTTGATCGACACCCATCTGGTGCTGATCCTGGTGTACCTGACCTTCAACCTGCCGATCGTGGTGTGGATTTGCACCGATCAGTTTCGCGGCGTGCCCAAAGACCTGGACGAAGCTGCGCGGCTGTCGGGCGCCTCGCGCTGGGCGATCTTCTGGCGCATCGCGCTGCCCTTGGCCATGCCGGGCGTGGCGGTGTCAGCGATCTTCTCGTTCATTTTCTCCTGGAACGAACTGTTGTATGCCCTGGTGCTTACCCGCAACAACGCCCGTACCGCGCCGGTGAGCGCCACCAGTTTCATGAGCGGCTACGACTTGCCATGGGGCGAAATCACCGCAACCGGCACGCTGATCGTGTTCCCGGTGGTGATTTTCGCGTTGATGGTTTCGCGGCATCTGGTACAAGGGCTGACCATGGGCGCGGTGAAATAGCGCGCACGCATTACGGGCCAAGGGAACACACCGTGCACATTCGTCCACCTGATTTTGCAGACGCCGACACGGTCAACGCCGAAGACCAGCTGAACATCCGTATCGCCTGGTATTACTACGTCACCGACATGACCCAGCAACAGATCGCCGACCGCTTCGGCATCACCCGCGCGCGGGTCAACAAGGCGCTGGCCGCCAGCCGGGAAAACGGCGTGGTGCAGATCCGCATCAATTCGCCGCTGGCCAGCTGCGTGGCGCTGGAGCACCAACTTCAGGATCGCTATGGCCTGCAACGGGCAGTGGTGGTGCCCACGCCGGATGACCCGCGGATGATCTTCCGGGTGCTCGGGGTGGGCGTGGCGCCGCGGGTTCAGGACCACGTAGGCGAAGGCAGCATCGTTGCCGTGGGCTGGGGCCGCACCCTGCGCGAGGCCGTGCGCGAGCTGCAGGGCCGCGCGCTGCCGGGGGTTACCGTGCTGTCATTGCTGGGCGGGCTTCACTATGGTTCGGCGAACAACACCGTGGAGATCGCCTCCAGCCTGGCCGGGCTGTTCGGTGGCGAGTACTACTACCTCGCGGCGCCGGTGTTCGCCCCTTCCGAGCATTACCGCGACATGATCCTGGCCGAGGCCTCGGTGCAGGCCGTGCTGGGCAAGGCGAAGCAGGCCGACCTGGCGTTATTGACCGTGGGCGACCTCACCGAGCGCTCGTTGATGCTGGAGCTGGGGCTGGTGAACCCGGAAGACGGCGACAGCCTCAAAGCTGCTGGTGCCGTGGGCGACCTGCTTGGCCGCTGGTTGAACGCCAACGGTGAGGAAGTGGACCACCCCCTCAACCGCCGCGCCGTGTCCATCGAGCTGGAAGACCTTCGCCGCATCAAGCACGTGGTGCTGGTGTCCGGCGGGCCGTACAAGGCCGAGATCATCCGCGCCGTGCTCAAGCGCGGCTTCGTGCATGAACTGGTGATTGATGAGGCAGCGGCGCAGGAGTTGTTATAGCCGCTGTTCCTGGCTACCCGGGAGGGCCGGCCCCGCCGGTCCCACAATGTGATCATTACCTCCTGAGCCCAGCCAACCGCGGATACAGCGGCCGCAAGGCGGGATAAAGGTCGCTGTACACCGCCAGCAGTTCGGCGTGAAATGCCCGCTCCGCAACATTAGGCAGGAGGGTTTCGCCACCTTGGGTCATTGCCGCCGCTGCGGAAGCGAAGTCGGCGTACCAACCCGCGCCCACGGCGGCGGCGATGCCGGCGCCGAGGCTGGAAGCTTCCTGGGTGGTGGCCCGCACCACGGGCCGGTCGCAGATGTCAGCCACGATCTGGCACCACAAACGGCTGGCCGCGCCACCGCCGATGGCCACGAACTGTTCCACCGTACCGCCAGTGCTCTGGAGCACCGCCCGCGTGGCCACCGCCTGCTCCAGGGCGATGCCTTCGAGCAGCGCACGGTAGATCTCGCCACGGCCATGTTCCGGCCCCAGGCCCAGCAGGCAACCTCGTGCCTGGGCGTCCCACCACGGGTTCATCACCCCATTCCAGTACGGCAGCAACAGCAACCCACCACTGCCAGGAGGCGCCTTCGCGGCTTCAGCTTCCAGCATCGGCAAGCAACTGGCCGGGTCCAGCCCGAAGAATTGCCGCACCAGGGTGTTTACCAACAACGTACCTGCACGCAGCGAAGTTTCCAGCACATAGCCCTGACGGTCGATCGCGCACATTGTGCGAAAGGCGGGGTCCACCGCTGGCGTTTCACAGTACAGCCCCGACACCACGGCGGTACCAAGGTTAAGGTAGGCGGTGCCAGGCCGCACCATGCCCACCCCCAGCCCGCCCGCCTGGCCATCGCCGCCGCCCGCCACCACTGGTGTACCGGCCGGCACGCCGGTGGCGGTGGCCGCCTTCGTACTTACTTCACCTATCACATCACCCGGCGCCATAGCCTGAGGAAACGCCTGCGCGGCCACCTTGCCAGGGAGGGCATCGAGCACTTCCGGCGCCCAGCGGTGCGCGGCGATGTCAAAGGCGCCGAAGGGGTCGGCGCTGGCCCAACTGGTCGCAAATTCACCGGTAAGCTGGCGCACCAGCCAGGCGTGAGGGTCATACACGTGAGCAACCTGAGCGAACAGCTCCGGCTCGGCGCTGGCCATCCACGCCAGGCTGTAGATCGCCGGCGACCAGTCATAGGGTTTGCCGGTGAGCGCATGCAAGCGCTCGCGCCCTACCCGCTCGGCCACACCGGCCACTTGATGCTGGCGGCGCTCGTCCAGCCACAACAGCGCCGGGCGCAACAGGTGGTCTTCGGCGTCGGTCACTGCGAGGGTTTCACGCTGGTTGACCACCGCCAGCGACGCCACAGTGTGCCCGTTCAGTTGCACCATCAATGCTTGAAGCGCCGCCTGGGCCGCCGCCCACCACTCATGCGGGCTTTGCTCATAAGCTCCAGGTACGGGTTGCTGCAGCGTGAGCGGTGCCCGGGCTTGGGCAACCAGGTTGCCCGCAGGGTCCCACGCTATAGCCTTGCAGGTAGTTGTACTCAGATCGATGCCGATAACGACGTTGGCCATGGGCCGCCCCTGCGCTGGTTGTTATTTTTGGATAGCAACAGCCTAGCGCAACGCCGAGCCCCCCACCGTACCCAGGCATCAGCTTTCGAGGGGCCAGCGTTCAAGTACCTGCACAAATCGCTTGAGCCAGGCGTTGGCCTGGCTGCCATCCAGCGCACGGTGGTCGATGGTGAGAGTGACATAAGCGCGCGGCCGCACTTGTAAGGTATCGATGCCGTCCACTTCCTTGACCACCACCCGCTTCTCCAGCGCGCCAATGCCCAGGATCGCCGATTGCGGCTGGTTGATGATGATGGGCGTGGCCAGCAGCGTGCCGGCCACCCCATGGTTGGAGAGCGTGAAGGTGCCGCCTTGCAGGTCGGCGGCCCTCAAGCGGCCGGCGCGCGCGGCTTCTGTCTGCTCCTGCAAGCGCCGGGCGATACCCAGCAGCGAAAGCTCCTGCACCCGATGAACCACCGGCACCACCAGGCCTTCATCACCCAGGGCAGTACCTACGCCTATGTTGATGTCTTCGAACAACTCCAGCTCATCGTCATGCCAACGGCTGTTCACGGCCGGCGCGGCGGCCATGGCCTGGGCGGCAGCGGCGAGGAAATAGGCGGTGAAGGTGAGCGCACCGCCCTGCTCGGCGAACCGTGCCTTGTGCGCGTTGCGGTGGGCGATGATGGCGCTGAAATCGGCTTCCACCATGGCAGTCACGTGCGGAGCGGTACTCACCGAGCGCTGCATGTGCTCGGCAATCGCCCGGCGCATTGGGCTGTGGGGTATGCGCGCTGCCACGCGGGGGCCGGAGCCTTCCACAGGGACTGGCGCCGGCTTCGCAGCGGGTTGTTCCAGAGCGGCGACTACATCGGCCCGGGTCAGCCGCCCGCCGCGCCCGGTGCCCCGGCCCTTGAGCTGTTCGGCGCTCAGGCCGTTGTCCGCCAGCAAGCGGCGCACTGAAGGCGACAGCCGGGTTTCGACCGGGTTGGCGAGCGGCTGCGGGGCAGGCTGGGGTAACGTTGCCTGCAGCGGCCCCACGCTCACCCTGCCTAGCACGGCGCCGGGTTCGGCGGCCGCGCCTTCCTCCAGCACCACCCGCAAATACCCGGCGCACGGCGCGCACACTTCCACCACCACCTTGTCGGTTTCCAGCTCCGCGACCGGCTCGTGTTGGCTGACCTCGGCGCCAGGGCCCTTGAGCCAAGTGCGCAGCACGGCGCGGGTGCCTTCCTGCTGCAACGGGGCAAGGATGTTCTGATGATCCAGTGTCATGTCGTTCATCTCAAAACCCCAGCAGTTCGTCGAGCCTGGCCTGGATGCGCGCGACCGACGGCAGTACCGCTTCGAGCAGCCTGGGGTGATGAGGGCTGGGGATGTCGGGCATGGTCAGCCGGGACACTGGCGCGTCGAGGTCCAGGAAGGCTTCGTCGGCCACTACCGCCGCCACCTCGGCGCCGAAGCCAGCGGTGCCCAAGTCTTCATGCACGATGAGGCAGCGATGGGTTTTGCGCACCGAGGCCAGTACCGCTTCCCGGTCCCAGGGCATCAACGTGCGCAGGTCGAGCAGGTCCACGGGCCTGCCTTGTGCGGCCGCCTCGCAGCGCTCCACCATCGCGCCCCAGGCCACCACGGTAATGCCATCGCCGCTGAGCACCTGGCGGGCCTTGCCGAACGGCAGCGTGAAGTTGTCGCCGGGGTAGCAGCGGCGTGCAGAGGCCGCGTCGAGCATGGCGCGATGCTCGAAGAAGATCACCGGGTCGTTACCGCGCAGGGCCGTGCGCAGCAGCCCTACGGCGTCCTCGGCGTTGGAGGGCACGGCCACCTTCCAGCCGGGTGAGTGCACGAACTGCACTTCGTTGGTCTGGCTGTGCCAGGGATCGCCGCATTTAAAGAAGCCACCGGCGATGCGCACCACCATGGGCGCGGCGAAACGGTTATGGGTGCGCCAGCGCAGGGTGCCGCAGTCATTGAGCTGTTCCATTGCAGGGTCGGCATACTTGCGAAATTGTATCTCGGGTACCGGCACCAGCCCCGCCAACGCCATGCCCACCGCACGCCCGATGATGCCCTCCTCCGACAAGCTGGTGTCGAACACACGCTGCGCCCCGTGCTTTTCCTGCAAGCCCAGGGTTACCGCGTGCACCCCGCCTTTGGGGCCGATGTCTTCGCCGAACAGCACCACCCGCGGGTTCACGGTTAGCTCGTGGTCCAGCGTGCGCCGGATCGCGGCCACCATGTTCACACGCTGCCCGTCGGGGGTAGCGGTTTCGCTGGCGGGCGGCGGCTGATAACCCTCGGGCCACTGGCCGCCGCGCTGTTGCAGGGTACCGTCGAAAAACACATGGTCGGTGACGCGGGCAGGGTCGCTCAGAGGGCGGGCTTCGGCCTGCTCACACGCTTGGTGCATGGCTTCGGCGGCCTGCGCTTCCAGCCCGTCCCAGGCCTTGGCGCTGAGGTGGCCGGGTATCAGCAGCTCGCGCAGCCGGGGCAAGGGGTCGCGGGACCATTCGCGCTTGATCGTGGCCGCCGGTTTGTAGGCTTGCGTGTCCTGGAAGCTGTGGCCCTCCAACCGGGGCACCGTCAGCCGCAGCAGGCAAGGGCCCCGACGGGACCGCACATACTCCACAGCCTCAGCGATCAATGCGGCGCACTGCTCTGGCTGGCTGCCGTCCCCCGATAGCACGTGCAGGCCCTGGAAGCTGGCGAGGTTGCGGGCGATATCGCCACCCGGCGTTTGAAAGGTCGACGGTACGGAAATGCCGAAGCCGTTGTCCTCGATGTAAAACAGCATCGGCAACAGCTGGGTGGTAGCGATAGTGAGCGCGGACCAGAAGCCATTGGTGGCCACCGAGCCATCGCCCCCCAGCACCACGCTGATCGCGCGTTCATAGCCTGGCTGCTTGAGCACCTTGGTGCGGTATTCCAGCGCCTGTGCCCAGCCAGCGGTGGGCGTGTACTGGGCGCCTACCCCGCCGCACATGGGCAGCGCCGCCACGCCGCCGGGGTTGGGGTAGTTGAACACCACGCCAATGTCGCGCCCATCCGAGTAGCCTCCGGCCCGCGCCATGGACGAGCCTAGCGCGTCGGCAAGTTCCACGCCCAGCGCCAGCAACAACGGTCGCGAGCGGTAGTAACCACAGGCAGCGTCGTGAGGGTCGGTGAGTTGTAAACCCAGGAGTATCTGCGCCAGGTCATGGCCCCGCGCCGAGAACTGGTATAGCACCTTTTTCTGCGGCACCAGGGTTTTCTCTTCCAGCTCATCCAGCCCGCGTGACACCTTCAACAGGTACGCAACCCGCGCCCAGTCCGGGGCGGCCGTGGCCAGCGGGGCGGCCTGCGCTTCGCTCTGTAATACCGTCATCTTGTTATTGTCCCTAGCGGTAGAGGCGTAAGCACATGCTAGGGACAGCGGCGGAGAATAGGCTTTTTATTTTTCCCCGTTTAGGGCAGATTCGAGCATGAACCTGTTCGCTGAGCCCTATATGAATAACAAACATCAGCCAGATCCCCATTCAATGAAAATCCTCGCTGCGCTACAGGAAGATGGCCGCCTCTCCGTGCAGGACCTCGCCAACCGCATCGGCCTGTCGACGACGCCCACGTGGAAGCGCCTGAAGGCGCTTGAGCTGAGCGGGGCCATCCAGCGCTATACGGCGGTGATCGACCGGGCCCAGGTAGGCTTGGCCACCTGCGTGCTGGCGGAGATCAACCTGGCACGGCATGTGGAAAACGTGGTGGAGGCCTTCGAACAGGCCGTGCGCGACTGCCCGGCTATCGTGGAGTGTTACAGCACCACCGGCCAGGCGGACTACGTGCTCAAGGTGGTCACGCCCGACATCGCCCGCTACGACGCCTTTTTGCATGAAGTGATCTTCAAGCTGCCCGGGGTGAATGACATCCGCTCGGCCGTGGTGCTGCGCGAGGTCAAAAGCCACGGCGCCCTGCCGGTATAGCGAGGCCCGAATATGAGCGCCTACCCTTCCACACCCGACGGCCGTTACTTCGTGGTCAGGGGCCGCCTGTGGCGGTGCAGCAATCCAGCCTTGCCCGAAGCGACCCGAGCCGAGTACGTGAAGGCACTGATGAATGCACGCCGGGCGGTAAAAACCGCCAAGGCGTCGGAAGATTCGGCCGCGCTGAAGCGGGCCCGCGACCAGGTGAATGCGGCCAAGGTGGCCCTGGGCGAACGCGGCCCGGTGTGGTGGGACGACGGCGCCCCGGACTTCAACCGTTATCTGGTGAAGAACAGCCCGTATGCGCAGTGGTATGCGAAAGCGTTCGGCCTGTAGCTGTATCAGCGCCCTTGTTCGCGAGCTACGCCTTCGGCTGCGCCCGTCTTGTATGGTAGTACTTGAAGGGAGGAGGAGGGACAACGCCCGATTCTGACTGTTAGCCGCAGTACAGACCGTGGGAGATATCGCCCCTCCTCCTTTCACCCAAGCGCCGATAGAGAATGCTTTGGCTCGACCAACGATAGGAACAAGCTTGCGCCTCTGGGTGGCCCTTCAAGTGCTTCAGACCATATCCCGGAGATAAGCTCATGGCAATGCGCGCTTGCGTCTTACAACCGATCGTGGGCGTCGATGTCGCCAAGGCCGAACTGGTGATCTATCACGCTGCCGAAGAACAGCTCGTCACCATCCCCAATACCAAGGCCGCCATCAAGAAATGGCTCAAGGCGTTGCCAGCCAATGTGGCAGTCGCCATTGAAGCCACCAACATTTACCACCTTGAATTCTGCGACCTGGCACACGAATCGGGCTGCACTATTTACATGGTCGGCGGGTATGAACTCAGCCATTACCGTAAAGGGGTGGGTGTCCGTGCCAAAACCGACCCGCTGGACGCTCGGCTGTTGGCGCGCTACCTCAAGAACGAGGGCGATGACCTGCATCCCTGGGTGCCACCTACGCCGCTTTACCGCAGGCTGCTCAGCCTGTTTCGCCGGCGCGCCGCGTTGGTTGCCGCGCGAGTCGCCCTGGTACAGAGCTGGTCGAACGAGCCCCTGCTGAAAGCCGCGTTCGCAAGCCATGTGAAAGCGATGTTGAAGCTCGAAGCGCTGGTTGAGAAAACCATCAAGGACCTCCTCACGGAGGTCGGCTTGCTTGGTCAAATAAAACGCTGCATGAAAGTGGAAGGCATCGGGTTTCTGACTGCCGCCCGCCTGATGGCCAGCTTTCAGCGAGGCCACTTCAGAAGTTCTGATGCGTTCATCGCGTTTCTGGGAATCGACCTGCGTGTTTCGAGCTCCGGCCAGAAGGATGGCCGCCGCTCGTTAAGCAAGCGCGGCGACTCGGAAGTCCGCCGGTTGCTGCATAACGCGGCCATGGCAGCGAGCCGCACTGGCGCCTGGAAGGCCTGGTACGAAGCACGCAAGGCTCGAGGCTTCAGCACAACCGCAGCATTGGTGATGTTGGCGCGCAAGCTTGCCCGGGTAGTGTTCGCTTTGCTCAAGGACCAGAGTGAGTACCAGGCCAAAGCGGTGTAAAGGGTGAGGTAAGCCGCAAAGGGAATGAGCTCGGCGGTGCGCCAATTCACAGGCTTCGCCGGACGGCCGGCCCCCAGCTCCCACAGGGGCCGCGCTTGCCTTGCTGATAGGCCTGCCTTTGCCTTGGCGGGCGCAAGTGTGACCATGCGCGCGATATCGAAGTCGCCAGCGCGGGTGGAGCCTTGCGCCTGGATGGCAGGGACTTGCCGTTTGAAGCCCGGTTCATTCGAAGACAAGAGCTGCAAAAAACCTAGGCATCAACCATAGAATCTCCCACAGGGTTCATGCTGATACCCTAAGGGCGCTCATTCACATGTAGGAAGCGGGCGTCAGCTCGCGAATAGATTTTAGTGATGCACCCTTCGCCAGCTACGCCTGCGGCTCCGTGAGAGCAGGCGCTACGAACCGGATGGATCACGGAATCCCACGCAAGGCCTATTCCCCAATTACCACCCGTTCGAACCGCCCGGCCAGCAGCGTATAGGCCGCGATGCCGATTAGGCCGTGGGCCGCAACGAACCAGAGGGCGGCGTTGAACGAGCCGGTGGAGGCCACGAAGAAGCCGATCACCACAGGGGTAACGATACCGGCGATATTGCCGATGCCGTTGAACACGCCGCCGCTCAAACCCACCATGCCTTTGGGCGCGGTGTCGGACAGCACGGCCCAGCCTACCGCCGCCAGGCCTTTGCCGAAGAACGCCAGCGCCATGAGGGCGATGACCATCCAGTTGGCGTCCACGAAGTTGGCCGACACCAGGCTGGAAGCCAGCGCCATGCCGATCACGAACGGCGTTTTGCGTGCCCGGGAAGGATGCACACCCTTGCGGATCAGGTAGTCCGACACCACCCCACCCAGCACCCCACCGGAGAAGCCGCAGATGGCCGGCAGCGCGGCCACCCAACCGGCTTCCATGATAGTCATGCCGCGGCCCTTGATCAGGTAGATCGGGAACCAGGTGATAAAGAAGTAGGTGAGCGCGGTGATGCAATATTGGCCCAAGTAAATGGCCCAGAGGGTGCGGCTGGTGAACAGCTGCTTCACCTCCTGCCACTTGAGTTTGGGCTTTACTTCACGGCGGGTGGTTTCCAGGTCCACCAGGGCACCGCCCTCACGCATGTAGCTCAGTTCAGCCTCGCTCAGGCGCGAATCGCTGAAGGGCTCGCGGTACAGGGCGAACCAGAACACTGTGGCCACCAGCCCCAATGCGCCCATCCACAGGAACACGTGCTCCCAGCCCCAAGCGTGGGTGAGCCAGGCCATCAGCGGGGCGAACACCACCACGGCCATGTACTGGGCGGAGTTGAACAGCGCCGAGGCGGTACCGCGTTCGCTGGTGGGAAACCAGCACGACACGATGCGGTTGTTGGCCGGGAACGCGGGGGATTCCACCAGGCCGAGCATGAAGCGCATGCCGAACAGGGTGATCGCCGCCATCGAGCCTACCAGGCCGATCCAGCCCACCGTGCCCTGCAGCATGGTGAACACGGACCAGAGGAACAGGCTGCACCCGTACACCCGCCGCGCGCCGAACTTGTCCAGCAGCCAGCCCCCGGGGATCTGCCCCAAGGCGTAGGCCCAGGCGAAGGCGGAGAAGATCATCCCGAGCATGATCGGGTCCAGGCCCAGGTCTTTCACTACACCGGTACCGGCGATGGACATGGTGGCGCGGTCGGCATAATTGAGCACGGTGACGATGAAGATCAGCGCGAGGATCACGAAGCGGCGGCGGCCGACCCGTGCCTGGGCAATGGGTGCGGCCATTGAGGCGGTTCTGGCGGTCATGGCGGTCTCCGGCCTCCTTCAAGGGAGGTTTATTGTTGGAATCGGTGTAGCCCTGCAAGCCCAGCGTAGGAAACCCAGCCATGCGCGTCTAACATAGATACTGAATGGATCAATACAAGAATTGAATCGTGGAACTGCATCAGCTTCGTTGTTTCGTCACCGTGGCCGAAGAGCTGCACTTTGGCCGCGCCGCCAAACGGCTGTTCATGACTCAGCCGCCCCTCAGCCGGCAAATCCAGTTGCTGGAGCGTTCGCTCGGGGTCACGCTGCTGGAGCGCAGCAACCGCCAGGTCAAGCTCACCGTCGCCGGCCGCCACTTTCTACGGGACGCCCGACATGTGCTGAGCTACTCCGAACAGGTCGGTAACTCCGCCCGCCGCCTGGCCCACGGCGAGGCCGGGCGGCTGATGCTGGGCTTCACAGCCGTATCCGGTTACGCGCTGATCCCGGGCATGCTTGGCCACGCCCGCACCGTGCTGCCCGATGTGGAAGTGGAGCTACAGGAGATGGTATCCGGGGCTCAGGCCGAAGCGCTGGTGGCGCAAATGATCGACATCGGCTTCGTACGCCGGGCGGTGGCGCAGGATGAAATGGACTATCAATTGATCTGCCGCGAACCGCTACTGGTCACCCTGCCCAGCGGGCACCCTTTGGCGGCTTATGAACGCGCGGGGTTAGCGGACCTGGCCGAACACCCCTTCGTGATGTACGCGCCCGACGAAGGCCGCTATTTCTATGACTGCATCGCTGGCCTGTTCGCAGCCG
The DNA here is from genome assembly GCF_058145875.1 of Pseudomonas sp. 3MAES_34.3B. Taxonomy (NCBI): domain Bacteria; kingdom Pseudomonadati; phylum Pseudomonadota; class Gammaproteobacteria; order Pseudomonadales; family Pseudomonadaceae; genus Pseudomonas; species Pseudomonas sp. 3MAES_34.3B. Next base: position 3,136,577 of record NZ_CM176960.1, read on the forward strand.
CCGGTGTCACCCCGCGCTACGTGTATCACCTGGGGCAAACCCATTCGATCCTGGGCCTGGTGCGCGCCGGGCTGGGCGTGGCGATCGTGCCCGCGGCAGCGCAGGACCTCTACCCTGGCCAGCTGGAGTTCCGCCCACTGCTGGGCGCCGAAGCGTTCGCCGAAGTCCACATGGCGTCGCGCAAGGATAACGATAACCCAGCGCTGGGCCCGTTCCTGCGAATGGCGCAGGCGTACTTCGCCAACCTTGGCCGCCCAGCCTAGTGGCGCAGCATTCCCGTACACAGCAGCTCGAACACGCTGCGCATATGCCGCGCATGCCCTGCCCGGTCCGGCTCGGCCTCGGTGGCCAGCCGAATGAACGCCACGTTGGCGTACTGGTTGAACACCGTGGCGGCCACGTCCACATCGGTGGCGTCGCTGATCAGGCCCTCGGCCTTGAAGTGCTCCAGCACCGCCCGGGCTTGCTCCACCACGGCGGCGTTCCAGGGTTGGAATATTTCCGCCAGCTCTCCGGTGAACAGGGAAGGCGCCAGCTCTCGCCAGAGCGAGGCCGGTAAGGCGTCCAGCTGATTGCGAGTCATCAGCTGTTCAAGGTCGCACAGCGCCTCCAGCGGATGCCGGTACGCTGGCAAGCGGTCACGAAATTCACGCATCGCTTGCTGGTCCGGCTCGCTGAGCAGCGCCAGCAGTATCTGTTGCTTGCCGCCGAAGTAGTTCACCACCGTGGGTGCAGACACCCCCGCGCGGCTGGCGATCTGATCAAGCGTGGTGGCCGCGAAACCATTGGCGACAAACGCCTCCAACGCGGCGGCAGCAATCTGCTGGCGGCGCTGCTGTTTCTGGCGGGCCCTCAGGCCAAGGGGTTCTGGGTCATTCATGGGCACGATTCGCGAGTGCAGGAGACGCAGACGCTACCGGAAATACTTTCCCATTAAAAATCTTTTGTTTACAAAAATAATTTTGCGTGCGAAGAATTGCTCTCCCCTTCCCCCGAGGACACGACCGTGGCCCAGCCTTCTATAAAACGCACCACCGAGGACTACCAGGCGCTGGATGCCGCGCACCATATCCATGCCTTCGTCGATCAAAAGGCGTTGAACGCGAGTAAGCCCCGGGTGATGGTCAAAGGCGACGGGCTCGCGTTGTGGGACAACGACGGCACCCGCTACCTGGACGGCATGTCCGGCCTGTGGTGCACCAACCTCGGCTATGGCCGCAAGGACCTGGCCGCCGCCGCCACTGCTCAGCTGGCCGAGCTGCCGTACTACAACATGTTCTTTCACACCACCCACCCTGCCGTGGTGGAGCTGTCCGAGCTGCTGTTCAGCCTGTTGCCCGGCCACTACAGCCACGCGATCTACACCAACTCCGGCTCCGAAGCCAACGAAGTGCTGATCCGCACCGTGCGAAGGTATTGGCAGGTGATGGGCCAGCCGCAGAAGAAGATCATGATCGGCCGCTGGAATGGCTATCACGGCTCTACCTTGGCGGCGACGGCGCTGGGCGGCATGAAATTCATGCACGACATGGGCGGGATGATCCCGGACGTCGCCCACATCGACGAGCCTTACTGGTATGCCCACGGCGGTGACCTTTCTCCCGAAGCCTTTGGCTTGCAGGCCGCCCGCCAGCTGGAAGAAAAAATCCTCGAACTGGGTGCTGAAAACGTGGCGGCGTTCGTGGCTGAACCCTTCCAGGGCGCCGGCGGCATGATCATTCCACCGGCCACTTACTGGCCGGAGATCCAGCGCATCTGCCGCCAATACGATGTGCTGCTGTGCGCCGACGAAGTGATCGGCGGCTTCGGCCGCACCGGCGAATGGTTCGCCCACCAGGCGTTCGGCTTCGAGCCCGATACCCTGTCCATCGCCAAGGGGCTGACCTCAGGCTACATCCCCATGGGCGGGCTGATCCTGTCGCGGCGCATGGCCGAGGCGCTGGTGGAGAAAGGCGGCGTGTTCGCCCATGGCCTCACCTATTCCGGGCACCCGGTGGCCGCCGCCGTGGCCATCGCCAACCTTAAGGCACTGCGGGACGAAGGCATCGTGGAGCGGGTGAAAAGCGATACCGGGCCATACCTCCAGCAGCGGTTGCGCGAAGCCTTCGAGCAGCACCCCTTGATAGGCGAGATTCAGGGCCTGGGCATGGTCGCCGCCCTGCAGTTCGCTGAAGACCGCGCCACCCGCAAACGCTTCGACAACGAGAACGACATCGCCTGGCGTTGCCGCACCATTGGCTTCGAGGAAGGCATCATCATTCGCTCCACACTGGGCCGGATGATTCTTGCGCCCGCGCTGATCGCCACCCACGCGGAAATCGACCAGCTGGTGAACAAGACCCGCCTGGCCGTGGACCGCACCGCCCAGGAGATCGGCCGCGGCTAACCCCGCTGGGCCGCGCCGCGTCTGCGTTCAGGCGGTTCGGTCCCAGGCATTGGCCTCTTCGATGAAGTGCAGCACCGCGCTGGAGCGTTCATCGATACGGGAAATGAGCGATAGCTCGCTGACCATTTCCGGCTGCGCCAGCGGCACGATGTGTACGCCGGGCATGGTCAGCCGCGCTACGGGCTCAGGCACGATGCTGACGCCGATACCGGCCGCCACCAGCCCCGGGATACTCATCAGCGAGGGCACGTAGCGGATGTTGCCCGGGTGCAGCTGGTTCTGCCGACACGCCTGCAAGGTATGCGAGGTGAGGCCGATGCCGGCCGGGTCCTGCAGGAAAATGAAGTGTTCATGCCTGAGGGCCGCCAGCTCTCCGGAAAAGCTGTGCGCCAGCCCGTGGTTATCGGGGATCAGCAGCACCAGCCTGGCGTGGCTGAACGGGTGCGTGCGCAGGCGCTCGGGCAGGTGGTCCTTGAACACCCGTGCAAAGGCCAGGTCGATGGTGTGGTCCAGCAAGCCCTCGAACTGGCCGCGAATGCCGGCGTCCACCAGCGCTACCGTCACCTGCGGGAACGCACTGAAGTAGTAGCGCAGCAGCTGTGGCAGGTTCGGCTCGAGCAGCGCCGAGTGGAAACCGATGTTGATCTCGCCCACTTCACCCCGCCGCGCCCGCCGTGCTGCGGCGATCGCACTTTCGCCCTCTACGATCGACTGCCGTGCATGGGGCAGGAAGGCGTGCCCTGCCGGGGTTAGTGCTACGCCCCGCCCTTCCCGCCGAAACAGCGACAGCCCGAGCTCTTTCTCGAGCGTGCGGATCAACTGGCTGAGCGCCGGCTGCGCGATCCCCAGGTGTTCAGCCGCCTGGCTGAAATGTTGGAGGTCGGCGGCAACCACGAAGGCTTTCAGGTGACGCAGTTCCATGGCGCGCACTCATAAGGCGGCCTTATGGATTTGCTCGGCCAATGCCAGTTATTTTGCTGGCACGTTGGAGTACCGTCCAGTGACGTCTTCCCCTGCACGTGCTTCGGCGCCAGGAGCGGGCCCATAACCATAAAAACAATGGCAGGCCTTTATGAACGCAACCTCCGATTCTCCCCACGCTTCGCACATGCCGCGCCGGGCCGTTACCGCCGCGACCATCGGCACGGCGCTGGAATGGTTCGATTTCACCCTGTATGGCGCGGTGTCGGCCACCGTTTTGCCCAAGCTGTTCTTCCCGGCGATGGAGCCCACCGCCGGGCTGCTCGCCTCGCTGGCGACCTTCGGTGTTGGCTTGGCGGCACGACCGCTGGGTGCGATCACCTGCGGCTACCTGGGCGACAAGCTGGGCCGCCGCAACCTGATGCTCGCCACCGTCACCATGATGGGCCTGGCCTCGGTACTGATGGGGCTGTTGCCTACCTACAACCAAGTGGGCGTATGGGCGCCGGTGTTGCTGGTAATGCTGCGCATCATCCAGGGCTTCGCGCTTGGGGGAGAGTCCACCGGCGCGCAGCTTATGGCACTGGAGCATGCCGCCCCTGACAGGCGCGGGCGCTATTCCGGCCTGCTGGGCTTGTGTTCGCCGCTGAGCCAGATACTGGCCAACGCAGTGCTGATGGCCCTCGCGGCGACGTTAAGCGCGCAACAGTTCGACAGCTACGGCTGGCGCATCCCGTTCCTGATGAGCTTTGTGCTGGTGGTGGTAGCCATATTCATCCGCTTGAAGGTGGACGAAACCCCGGCCTTCGTCGCGCTGAAATCCGCCCCCGTCAAGCAGGTGCGTAGCCCGTTGAAATCCGCCTTGAGCAGCCACGGCAAAACCATCACGCGGCTGATGCTGTTCTTCTGCTCGCCAGCGGCGCTGTTCTACCTGATCGTGATCTTCTCCCTCAGCTACCTTACCAAGCACCTTGGCTTGAGCCAGTCCACAGGGTTCATGTCGCTGATGGTCGCCAACGTATGCGCCATCGTTGGTGCATTGGCCGGCGGCTACCTCTCGGATCGCTGGGGCCGCAAGAAGGCGTTGGCCTTCGGTTCCTGCATGACCCTGCTGATCCAGATGGTGTACTTCCCGATCCTCGATACCCGCAACCTGGGCGCAATCATGGCGATCATGGGGCTGTTCCTGGGCTTTACCCAGTTCCAGAGCGGCATTCAGCCTGTAGCTTTCGCCGAGGCCTTCCCCACCCAGGTGCGTTACTCCGGCTCGGCGCTCGCCTACACCGGTGCCAACCTGCTGGTAGGCGGCCCTATGCCGATGATCGCAGTGTGGCTGATGAGCCAGTCAGGTAACTCCCCGTGGCCGCTGGTGTCGCTGTGCGCGGCGATCAACCTGATGTCTCTGGCGATGATCTGCATCGGCCCGGAAACCCGGGGCATCGACCTCAACCGCGTGGTGGCTGAACAGCCACACGGTGAGCAGCCCAATGCGCTTCTCGCCAAACAATTTTCCAAATGACCCGGCAGACCTCCATGAACCGTACCGTATTCGTGCTCAATGGCCCCAACCTGAACCTGCTGGGGCGCCGCGAGCCTCATATCTACGGCCATACCACGCTCGCCGACATTCAGCGGCTTACCGAAGCCACCGCTGCACAGCTTGACCTGCGCTGTAACTTCCGCCAGACCAACCATGAGGGCGTGATGGTGGACTGGCTGCAGGAAGCGTTCGAGCAGGGCGCGGCGGTGGTGATCAATCCGGCGGGCCTATCCTTCCACTCCATTCCTGTGCTCGATGCGCTCAAATTGATCGAAGCTCCTTTGATAGAACTGCACCTGTCCAACATCCATGCCCGGGACGAACTGCACCGCCACTCCATCATGTCCACGGTGGCCAACGCCGTGATCTGCGGGCTGGGCGCGCAGGGGTACCCGTTGGCGATCAGAGCGGTTGCCGGGTTGCTGGAGGTCAACACGAATCCGTAGCAGCAAGGCTTGCCTGCGACACGGCCACCGCGGAATCTGCGGCCCTGCCTGAGTGGTGGCGGCCGAAGATAGCTATGAGCCCCTCGCCGTTAGCTTTTTCCTCGCTCCAAACCACATATTTAATAATTTTCCTTCCCCGCCCAATCGGCCACCATCGCCTTGCCCCACCGATCAAGGCTCGTCAGAAGCCGTACCTTCCTTCGCTTTTCGCTTCCTGCCCAGACAACTCGAACAACCCTTCTCTGTCGATCTCGGGAGTGATTCATGGTCCATTCTTTCGTTTCGCGTTGCGCCACGCTGCTGGCATCCGGTGCGTTGCTGGCTGGCGCCGCTACTACGGTGCAAGCCGGCACGCTGTCCATCGGCCACACCACCTGGGTGGGCTACGGCACGCTGTACCTGGCCCAAGACCTGGGCTACTTCAAGGAGCAAGGCCTTACGGTCGAATTGCCCACCATCGAAGAAGCCTCCATGTACATGGCCGCGCAGGCGTCGGGGAAGTTGTCCGGCTCGGCCTCTACCTTGGACGAAATTCTCAAGTACCGCCCGCAGTTCTGCTTCAAGGCTGTGGCCGCGCTGGATGAAAGCTATGGCGGCGACGGCGTGGTGGTGGGCAAGGATGTAAACGGCCTCAGCGACCTCAAGGGCAAGGCCATTGCGGTGAACGAAGGCTCGGTGTCGCAGTTCTGGCTCAGCTACCTGCTCAAGCAGGCGGGCATGCAGATGAGCGACCTGAAGATCCAGAACATGACCGCCGATGACGCCGCCACTGCCTTCATTGCCGGCCGCGTGCCAGCCGCCGTGACCTGGGAGCCGCATTTGTCCATGGTGCGCAACAAGCAACAGGGCAAGGTGCTGGTGGACAGCAGCAGCACCCCGGGCGTGATCGTGGACGTGGTAGCACTGAGCTGCGACGTGATAGAGAAGCAGCCCGCCGACGTGAAGGCGCTGGTGAGCGGTCTCTATAAGGCGGTGCAATACACCAAGGACCATCCTGAGCAGGCCTATGCCGCGATGGCCAAGGGCGTGGGCGGTTACCTGGCGGACCCTAAAGAACTCGCCGCCGCCGCCAAGGGCGTGCGTTTCTACGACCAGGCCATGAGCGAGAAGCTGCTGGGCGCCAACGGCAAGCCAGGCGACGCCGCCGCGGTACTCAAACTGGCCAACGAAGCCGCCAGCGCCTTGCAAGGCAAACCTTACAACGTGACCTACGACGAACTGGTCGATAACCGCTTCGTCACGCCCAAGTAAGGAGCCTCTCATGTTCAAGCGCAGCTCATGGCTGAACCGGTGCATCACACCGAAAACCTCGTTGCCCATGCCCGTGGTATGGAGCGCCAGCGCCCTGGCCTGGGCCTTGATGATCGGCCTGTGGGCGGGTTTGTCGTACGGCGGCGTGGTGCCGGCGATGTTCCTGCCCACACCCGGTGCGGTGGTAGACGCCGCGCTGCGCCTGTCCCGGGACGGCGCGCTGAGCGAACACGTGTGGGCCAGCCTCGAGGTGGTGATGGTGGGCTTTATCGTGTCCTCCGTTGTGGCCGTACCGCTGGGGCTGCTGATGGGCAGCTTCCGGGTGGTGCAGGCGTTTCTAGAGCCGGTGGTGAATTTCATTCGCTACCTGCCGGTCACCTCCTTTGTGCCGCTGTTCATCCTGTGGATCGGCATCGGCATCGAGCAACGCGTGTCGGTGATTATCTTCGGTGTGTTCTTCCAGCAGCTTGTGATGATCGCAGACGTCTCCCGCGGGATTTCCAGGGACCTGGTGGACGCCTCCTACACCCTGGGCTCCAACCGCCGCGATGCCTTGGTGCATGTGATTGCCCCAGCCTCGGTGCCCGGCATTCTCGACACCTTGCGGGTGACCATGGGCTGGGCGTGGACTTACCTTGTGGTCGCCGAACTGGTGGCTGCCTCCAGTGGCCTGGGCTACCTGAGCCTCAAGGCCATGCGCGGCTTCCAGGTGGATGTGATCTTCCTGGCCATCGCGGTGATCGGCCTGCTGGGCCTGATCACTGACCAACTTTTCCGTCTGATCCGTTTGAAGGTGGCAGCATGGGCACAATAACCGCAGCGTCCAACCGTTTCGGCGGCGTGGCTGCCGGCCAGGCCGGCGCGCCTGCCGCCACCAGCTTGAAGATCGACAGCGTGAGCCTGCGCTATCCCACCCCGGATGGCGGTGTGTTCACCGCGCTGGAAAACGTGTCGCTGGAGGTCAAAGACCAGCAGTTCGCGGTGCTGGTAGGGCCTTCGGGCTGTGGCAAGTCCAGCCTGTTGTACCTCACCGCTGGCCTGGCTGAGCCCAGCGGCGGGCAAATTTTCGTGAACGGCAAGGCAGTGGACGGCCCCGGCGCGGACCGCGGCATGGTGTTCCAGGCCTACACGCTGTTCCCATGGCTCACCGTACGGCAGAACATCGAGTTCGGCCTCAAACGCCGCAAGGTCAGCGCCGCCGAACGCAAGGACATCGTGGAGCATTACCTCAATGAGGTGGGCCTGACCCGCTTCGCCGACAATTACTCCAAGCAGCTGTCCGGCGGCATGAAGCAACGGGTAGCGATCGCCCGGGCGCTGGCCAACGATCCGCAGATTCTGCTGATGGACGAGCCCTTCGGCGCCCTGGACAGCCAGACCCGCCTGCAGATGCAACAACTGCTGTTGAAAGTATGGGAACACAGCAAGAAGACTGTGTTGTTTGTGACCCATGACATTGACGAGGCCATTCTGCTCGGCGACCAGATCTTCGCCATGGGCGCCCGCCCGGGGCGTATCAAGAAAGTGCTGGACGTGCCCATCGAACGGCCGCGCCACCTGGACATGGTGATGGACCCAGGGTTTATATCGATGAAAAAAGAAATCTTCCACTTGTTACACGACGGCGAAGAGCATTGACCGCGCCGTTATATAACACAGGCCTTTCAAAGTTATTGACCTGCTACAGGCAAGCACTTCGCTCAAATATATTCAGTGGCTAACTTAATACTATTTTACCGGTGCCCTGCCCCGCTCTAGCCTGATGTAACACGGTCTTCTTCAAGGAAACACCGATGACACTGAACAATACTTTCATTGACACACTGGTGGTTGGCGCAGGGCAAGCCGGCGTGGCCATGAGTGAACACCTAGGCGCGCTGGGCGTGCCCCACCTGGTACTTGAACGTAGCCGTATTGCCGAGGCCTGGCGCACTGGCCGCTGGGATTCGCTGGTCGCCAACGGGCCGGCGTGGCACGACCGCTTTCCCGGGCTGGAATTTGCCAACGTTCACCCGGACGGCTTTGCCGGCAAGGACGACGTGGCCGCTTACTTCGAAACCTACGCACGCCAGATCGACGCCCCAATCCGCACCGGCGTGGAGGTCAAACGAGTGACCCGCAACGTGGGCCGCCCAGGGTTCACCGTGGACACGTCCGAAGGCACCCTCGAGGCCCGCCGCGTGGTGGCCGCCACCGGGCCGTTCCAGCGGCCAGTGATCCCGGCCATCGCGCCGGCCATCGAAGGCTTGCTGCAACTGCACTCGGCCGATTACCGCAACCCACGGCAGTTGCCCGAAGGGGCGGTGCTGGTGGTGGGCGCGGGCTCGTCAGGCGTACAGATCGCCGACGAGCTGCGCGGCGCCGGGCGGCAGGTCTACCTCTCCGTCGGCGCCCATGATCGGCCACCGCGCGCCTACCGCGGCCGGGATTTCTGCTGGTGGCTGGGCGTGCTGGGCGAATGGGACGCCGAAGTGCGCAAGCCGGGCCGTGAACATGTGACCATCGCGGTGAGCGGCGCCCATGGCGGGCGCACCGTGGATTTCCGCGCGCTGGCCCACCAAGGCATCACGCTCGTTGGCCTTACCCGCGCGTTCGATAACGGCGTGGTGAGCTTCGCCCCCGACCTAGCCGACAACCTTGCCCGTGGCGACGAAAACTACCTGGCCCTGCTGGACGCGGCAGACGCTTACATCGCCCGAAACGGCCTGGACCTGCCCGAAGAGCCCGAGGCACGGCGGGTGTACCCCACCCCTGCCTGTGTGACACAGCCGCTGTTGTCGATGGACCTCGCCGCCGCTGGTATCACCTCGATCATCTGGGCCACCGGCTACGCGGTGGACTTCAGCTGGCTGGAGGGCAATGGCCTGGACAGCGCCGGCAAGCCCCAGCACCAGCGCGGCGTCGGTAGCGAACCGGGCATCTATTTCCTTGGCTTGCCGTGGCTCACCCGCCGCGGCTCGGCATTTATCTGGGGCGTGTGGCACGACGCCCGCCACATCGCTGGCCACATCGCCAAGCAACGCACCTACGAGGCCTATGAAAGCGGCCCGCTGCCCGCCTCGTCCCACCACGCCAGCCTTATGCCGAAGCGTTCGGCCGCCGCAGGAGTTTGACCATGGCCCAGCCAACCCATACCCGCATTCGCATGTTCAACACCCGCGACACCTACCCCAACCAAACTCTGGACAACGACCTGTGCCAGGCGGTACGCGCCGGCAACACTGTTTATGTGCGCGGCCAGGTGGGCACCGATTTCGACGGCAAGCTGGTGGGCCTGGGTGACCCCCGTGCCCAGGCGGAACAGGCCATGCGCAACGTGAAGCAATTGCTCGAAGAAGCTGGCAGCGACCTCAGCCATATCGTGAAAACCACTACCTACCTTACCGACCCTCGTTACCGCGAGCCGGTGTACCAGGAAGTGGGCAAGTGGCTGAAGGGCGTGTTCCCCATCTCTACGGGGTTGGTGGTTTGCGCGTTGGGCCAGCCGCAATGGCTGATGGAAATCGACGTGATCGCAGTCATCCCGGAATGACAGGAGCCAGGCCATGACGTTTTCCATCGTTGGGCGGTGCGCCGAAACAGGGCAGCTGGGCATTGCCATCAGTTCTTCGAGCATCGCCGTAGGTGCGCGCTGCCCGTGGCTGCGGCCCGGCGTGGGCGCGGTCGCCAGCCAGAACATCACCCTTCCCGCACTGGGCCCGGAAGTGCTCGATGCGCTGGAGTCAGGCCTGGTGCCTGCCGAGGCCGTGGACCAGGCCCTCACCCGCAACGGCTATAGCCAATACCGCCAGCTCACCGCCATCGACCACCTGGGCCGCACCGCGCACTTCAGCGGCGGTGCAACCCTGGGCACACACAATGCGGTAGCGGGCGAGCAATGCGTGGCCGCCGGCAACATGCTGGCCGATGCGGCAGTGATCGCGGCAATGGTCGAGGCATTCGAAACCGCCGAGGGGCAACTGGCTGATCGACTGCTCGCGGCCCTTGCCGCGGGCCAGGTCGCCGGCGGTGAGGCCGGCCCGGTGCACTCGGCGGCGCTGGTTGTGGTAGGCGAACTCACCTGGCCAATCGTCAACCTGCGGGTGGACTGGGCCGACGCCGACCCCATCGGCGAACTGGGCAAATTGTGGCAGGCCTACCGGCCCCAGCTGCAGGACTATATCGACCGCGCGCTGGACCCGATGAAAGCCCCCGGTTATGGCGTGCCGGGTGACGACCGATGAGCCACAGCCAGGCCCTGTTGCGCGAGCTGGTGGCGTTCGACACCACCAGCCGAGAGTCGAACCTGGCCTTGATCGACTTCGTGGAGCGCTACCTGGCCCAGCACGGCGTGGCCGCGCAGCGGGTGTACAACACCGAGCGCAGCAAGGCCAACCTGTTCGCTACTATCGGGCCGGACGACTGCCCTGGCATCGTGCTGTCCGGCCACACCGACGTGGTGCCCGTGGATGGCCAGGCGTGGACGTTCGAGCCTTTCAATTTAAGTGAGCACAACGGCCGGTTGTATGGCCGCGGCACGGCCGACATGAAAGGCTATATCGCCTGTGTGCTGGCGCTGGTGCCCGCCCTGCTCGAAGCACCGCTGCGCCTGCCGGTGCACATTGCGCTGTCCTACGACGAAGAGGTCGGCTGCCTCGGTGTGCGTACGTTGCTGACGGCACTGGAAGCCCGGCCGATCAAACCGATGCTGTGCATCATTGGCGAGCCCACCGAGTTACGGCCCGTGCTAGGCCACAAGGGCAAACTGGCCATGCGCTGCGACGTGCGCGGCCATGCCTGCCATTCGGCGTATGCCCCACAAGGGGTCAACGCTATCGAATACGCCGCCGCACTGATCAATGAACTGGGCCGGATCGGCGACGGTTTGAAAAGCCCGGACCAGCACGATCCACGCTTCGATCCGCCCTTCACCACCGTACAAACAGGGATGATCAGCGGCGGCCAGGCGCTGAACATTGTGCCGCAGGAATGCCGGTTCGACTTCGAGATCCGCGCGCTGCCGGCGCAAGATCCGCAGGCCGTTGCTCAAACGTTGCAACGCTATGCCCAAGAGCACGTGTTGCCCCGCATGCAGGCGGTGAACGCCCAAGGCGATATCCGCTTCACCGAGCTCTCGGCCTACCCCGGCCTGGCCACCAGCCCGCAAAGCCAGGCGGCCGAACTGATCGCCACGTTTTGTGGCTCCGCAGCGTTTGACACCGTGGCCTTCGGCACCGAAGGCGGGCTGTTCGACGCCGCAGGCATCCCCACTGTGGTGTGCGGGCCTGGCAGCATGGACCAAGGCCACAAGCCCGATGAGTTCGTGCCGGTGGAACAACTGGCCGCCTGCGACCGAATGCTGCAAAAAATCCTTGCCTTCGCCCGCCAGTAGGAGCGGGTGAAACCCGCGAATGAACCCGGGGTGGATTTTTGCCGGGGCAATCAACCGCCCCGCCCCTTCCCCAGCTCCTCCTGGCAATAATCCACGAACAACTGCGCCGGCTTGGTCAACTGGCCCCGGCGCAGCCAGGCTGCGGACAGGCCGGATCCGGTAACAGTTTCGGCCAGGGGCACGCACACGATTTTCTGGCCGTCGTAGGCGTAGTCCGAGAAGGGCTTGGTCACCAGGATGGAAAACCCGAAGCCCCGGGCGACCATGCCTCGCACCATCTCGATCGAAGGCGAGCTGAACACGATATGGGGGTTGAGGCCGAGCTCCTCGAAGATGCTGACGAAATAGTTACGGCTGGGCAGCACGTCCAGCAGGATCATGGGCTCGAGCACCAGATCGTTCAGCGACACCTTCGCCTGCTGGGCGAAACGGTGCCCTTCGGGGAGCAGCGCATGGGGCTGCTGCGGGGGCATCAGCGCCACGGTTTCGATGGTGCTGTCCAGCTCGTGCTCGTACAGGATGGCCAGGTCGATGCTGCCCCCGGTGAGTGCCTGCACCAGCTCTTGCTGCTCGCCGTCGCGAATGCGGATTTCCACCCCCGGCCAGCGGTCCCGAAAGCCTGCGATCAACCGCGGCAAATACAACGGCGCCACGGTTTCGAAGCAGCCAATATCGATCTGCCCGGCCACCACATCGTTATCGGCCAGGGCGTTCTGCTCGAACTCGTGGGCTACCCGTAGCAGTTCCAGCGCCTTGCGGTAGAACCGCGAGCCGCTGGGCGTGAGTGACATGCCCTGGGCGTGATGACGGATAAACAGCTGCACGTTAAAGCTTTCTTCGAGCTGCTTGATCGCGGTAGATACTGACGGTTGGGCGATATACAGCTTGCGCGAAGCTTCAGCGACGCTGCCGCACTCTACCGTGGCAATGAAGTATTTAAGCTGGCGCAAGTTATAAGCGGCCATTGCAACCTCCCGATCATCATTGCCATAAAGCTTACCGATTTATCGGGTAAAAGCGCAGCGGAATAATTAGACGGGACCCACTTTACAAATAATGATCCGTTAACGTGCAGCGCCGCGTATAGCGCACCAGTAACGTGCTCGCTAGCGATGATTTGGATAACGCTAAAACATATTTTTAATAATTTATCGCCGCTTCGTGCAGGGCCACTATCACGGTAATTGCTCCACCAATCAAATTGCCCGCGTGAGGATACTACTGAATGGATTTTGACAGCTGGCAACGCCTTGCCAAACAGCAGACCTTCATCGACCGCGCGGTGATCAATGGCCGGCCGCACTCCGCCCAAAGCGGCGAGACGTTCGCGGTCATCAACCCGGCCACCAATGGCCTGCTAGCCCACGTGGCCGCCTGCGGCGAAGCGGACGTGGATGCCGCGGTACGGGCAGCCCGCCACGCCTATGATCAAGGCCCCTGGGCGAGAATGGCGCCGCGGGAGCGCAAGGCGGTATTGCTGCGCCTGGCCGAGCTGCTGTTGGCCCGCCGGGAAGAACTGGCCTTGCTCGATTCCATGAGCATGGGCAAGCCGGTGATGGATGCCTACACCATCGACGTGCCCGGCGCGGCGGGCGTATTCGCCTGGTACGGCGAGGCGCTGGACAAACTGTACGACGAAGTCGCCCCTACCGGGCGCGATGCCCTGGCGACCATCACGCGGGTGCCGCTTGGGGTGGTCGCGGCCGTGGTGCCCTGGAATTTCCCGCTGGACATGGCCGCCTGGAAGTTGGCCCCGGCCTTGGCGGCGGGCAACAGTGTAGTGCTCAAGCCCGCCGAGCAATCGCCCTTCTCTGCCCTGCGCCTGGCCGAACTGGCGCTGGAGGCCGGCTTGCCGGAAGGCGTGTTGAACGTGGTCACCGGCCTGGGCGAGCATGCCGGCCGCGCCTTGGGGCTGCACCCGGATGTGGACGCCCTGGCGTTCACCGGCTCCACCGCGGTGGGCAAGTTGTTCATGCAGTACTCGGCGCACTCCAACCTCAAGCAGGTATGGCTGGAATGCGGCGGTAAAAGCCCGAACCTGGTGTTCGCCGACTGCAAGGACCTGGCCCTGGCGGCAGAAAAAGCAGCCTTCGGGATTTTCTTCAACCAGGGGGAAGTGTGCTCGGCCAATTCCCGGTTGTTGGTGGAGCGCACCATTCATGACGAATTCGTCGAACGCCTGGCCGAGATAGCCCAGGCCTGGCAGCCGGGTGACCCCCTCAACCCCGCCAGCCGCATGGGGGCGATCGTGAATGCGCGGCAAACCGAGCGCATCGTTCAATACATCGCTGGCGCCGAGGCCAGCTCAGCTACCTGCGTCACCGGCGGCCAGCAGCTGACAATCAATGGCTCTAACAACTTTATCCAGCCCACCATCTTCACCGGCGTAACCGCCGCTCAACCGCTGGCGCGCGAAGAAGTGTTCGGCCCGGTGTTGGCGGTGACTGCCTTCGACAGCGAGGACGAAGCCGTGGCCTTGGCCAATAACCACATCTACGGCCTGGCGGCCTCGGTGTGGAGCGACGACCTCAACCGCGCCCACCGCGTGGCCGGGCGCCTTAACGCCGGCACCGTGTCGGTGAATACCGTGGATGCCCTGGACGTGACCGTGCCCTTCGGCGGGGGCAAACAGTCGGGCTTCGGGCGCGACCTGTCACTGCATTCGTTCGACAAATACACCCAGTTGAAGACCACCTGGTTCCAGTTCCGCTGAAGCCTCCAAGGAGCACCCATGAGCGGGGAATTCGATTACATCATCGTTGGCGCGGGCTCGGCAGGCTGCGTGCTGGCCAACCGCTTGAGCGCAAACCCGGCCAACCGGGTGTGCCTGATCGAGGCCGGGCGCCACGACAACAACGTGCGCATCCACACACCCGCCGGCACCATCACGCTGTACAAGAGCAAAACCTACAGCTGGAATTTCCTCTCAGCGCCGCAAAAAGCCTTGAACAACCGCCGCCTGCACACCCCGCGCGGCAAGATGCTCGGCGGCTCCAGCTCAATGAACAGCATGATCTACATCCGCGGCCATGCTTCGGATTACGACCGCTGGGCTACCGCCGGTTGCCCCGGCTGGGACTGGCAGAGCGTGTTGCCGTATTTCAAGAAATCCGAGCGTAACCTGCTGGGCCAGAGCACGGCCTACCACGGCAGCAATGGCGAGCTGCACGTAGACCAGCCGCGGGACCCTAACCCGGTGTCTCGGTTGTTCGTGACAGCCGCCGAGCGGGTGGGCTTGCGCCGCAACAACGACTTCAACGGCGCTGAACTCGAAGGCTGTGGCCTCTATAACGTGACCCAAAAGGACGGCAAGCGGCTGTCCAGTTACCGCGCCTTCGTGCAGCCGGTGCTCAACCGGCCCAACCTCACCGTGATCACAGACTGCGCGGTCACTTCGCTCGCACTGGAGGGCAAGCGCGTCACCGGCGTGAACATCAGCCAGGCCGGCGTGGCCCAGCAGTTGGTCGCACAGCGCGAAGTAATCCTCAGCGCAGGCAGCCTGGGCAGCCCTCATTTGCTGCTGGCATCGGGCATCGGCCCGGAACACGAACTGACACAAGCTGGGGTGCGGGTTCTGCATCATTTGCCCGGCGTGGGCAAGAACCTGCAGGACCACCTCGACGGGCTGATTACCATCCGCTCGAAAAGCGCTTCCACCCTTGGCTTTTCGTTGGGTGCGCTACCCAGCCTGATGACTGCGCCGTGGCGTTACCTGCGTGGGCGCAAGGGCTGGCTCACCACCAACTATGTGGAAGCCGGCGGCTTCGCGCGCACTCCCCTGGCGGATGCCTTGCCCGATGTTCAATTCCACTTTGTGCCGGGTTATCGCAGCCACCGTGGCCGGCTGTTCGAGTGGGGCCATGGCTACGCCGTGCATACCTGCGTGCTACGCCCTAAAAGCACCGGCGAGCTGTGGTTGCAGGCCAACGGCGAACTGGCCATCGACTTCAACTTCCTCGCCGATCCCGAGGACGCCAAGGTGCTGGTGGAGGGCCTGAAGCTTGCCCGCAACGTGCTGGCCGACCCGCTGTTCGCGCCCATCCGCGGTACCGAAATGCTGCCCGGCAAGCACGTGCAAACCGACGAGCAACTGCTGGCGTACATCCGGGAAAACGCTGCCACCGTGTTCCACCCGGTAGGCACTTGCAAGATGGGTGTGGACCCGCTCAGCGTGGTTGGCCCGGACCTTCGCGTCCATGGCCTGGAAGGGCTGCGGGTGGCCGATGCTTCGATCATGCCTACGCTGGTGAGCGGCAACACCAACGCGCCGTGCATCATGATCGGTGAGAAAGCGGCCGACTTGGTTCTCGCCGTCGATGCACAAGGGGAGATGAAACGCGCTTGAGTGCTATGTTATGTTGTAACGCCAACGACTGAGTTGCCGTATGTTGCGTTCACTGCGGGCCGTTCCCTTGTCGGCCCCCGCTTCCATTACCCCTACCACTCGTATGCCTGCGATTGACGCCCTGCGCGGGCTGGTGATGCTGTTCATGCTGGTGGACCACGCCCGCGAAACCTTCTGGCTGCACAAACAGGTCAGCGACCCCGTTGATGCGTTGACCGTGGACCCAGGCCTGTTCTTCACCCGGCTGCTTAGCGCCCTCTGCGCACCGGTGTTCATCTTGCTTACCGGGCTATCTGCGTGGCTCTATAGCCAGAAGCACAGCGCCCGGGACACGTCCGTGTTTCTGCTCAAGCGGGGCCTGTTTCTGATCGGGCTCGAACTCACCCTGGTGAACCTGGCGTGGAACGGTACGCTGCTACCCGAAACCCTGTGGCTGCAGGTGATCTGGTGCATTGGCGTGTGCATGGTGGTGTTGGCCGGCGCGCTGCATTTCAGCCGCTCCGTGGTAGTTGCCTTCGCTGTGGCGATCATTGGCGGGCATAACCTGCTGGACGCCGTGGTGTTGACCAGCGACTCATCGCTGTTCGTGCCCTGGTCGATATTGCATCAGCGATCGTCTATCGAACTGGCGGAGGGTATGCGTGCCCGCACCACCTACCCTGTGCTGCCGTGGATCGGGGTGATTGTGTTGGGGTGGGCCATGGGGCCGTGGTTCAGCCAGGCAGTGTCTTCAGCGCGACGATGCCAGCGCCTACTCAACGCGGGGATGGGGCTGCTGGTAGCTTTCGTGGCGATTCGCTGGGCGAATGTGTACGGCGAGCAGCCTTGGGTGCACACCGGGGATACGCTTCGAACCGTCATGAGCTTCTTGACAGCCCGAAAATACCCGCCTTCGTTGATGTTCCTGCTGCCTACCTTAGGGCTGGGCCTTCTGCTACTGGCGGCGCTCGAACGCGTTCAACACTGGCGCGGTACGGCAGTGCTGGCCCTGTACGGCGGCGCGCCAATGTTCTTCTACCTGCTGCATTTGTATGTATTGAAGGGCATGTATGTCGTTGCGGTCAGTGTGTGGGGCACGAATCAGGGTGCTTATTACGGGTTCGGGAGCCTGTCCGCAATCTGGCTGTGCAGTGCGATACTGGCCGTGTCGCTGTTCTACCCCACACGGTGGTTCGCCGCCCTCAAACAGCGGCGGCGGGATGTGGCGTGGTTGAAGTATTTTTAAGCCTGTCCAGCACGTTGCTGGCGACCGGGCGTGAGGTGTGGCCCGGTCAGGGCCGTGTATTGACGACAGTCGCCATCACCTGCCCCTCAAGCGCGACCGGCATGGCCTTGACGGTCCCGTCCAGTGCCAGGTACCGGAGGTAGCCTTCACTGCCAGCCAACAAACGCCCGCGCTCGACTACCCGCAGGCCATCGAGTACGTAGCGCAAGGTACGTTCCGGCCCGGCGGGGGCCGCTGTGCCGCTGATTTCCTGCGCCACCAGCCGCAGGGTTTCGCTGACACACGCTTCCAGGGCGGCATCCACCCGGGCCTGTTCGAGCTGCCCATCGTCGATGCAATCCGCGCCGCAGCGGCGCAGCGACGGGCTGCCAACATCCACCCGGGCGCTGTAGAGCGCGCCGCCGGCGATGTCTTCCAGGCGAACGTCGCTGCTCAGCACGAAGTGCGCACGGTCCGCGGTCAGCACGATATGCGGCGTGATTGCCAGCCGCGCGACCACCGCGCCCTTCCCTTCAGGCAGGCCGGAGGCAACGGCGGCCGCCTGGTAGCGGCGGGCAAGCTGGGTGTCCATCGGCAGGCCACTGAGCAGGCCCGCCAGGGGTTTCGCATCCTGGTCCGCTGCCGACTGTGCCTTGCGCTGCAACGCACCTGCACCGGACTGAGCGCTTACGGCGGAAGTGACCGCCAAGCCGATCAAACCATTGCCACGCATGTTCGCGGCCATCTGGTCCGTGGTCGCCTGGGCAGCGCTTGCAGTGGCCGAATCGATCACCAGCGCCGCGCTCACCAAGGGGCCCTTGGGCAGGCTGACGTCCACTCGCGCACCGTGCTCGGTCACGTAAGCCTGTGCATGGGGGGCGGTGAAATGCGCGGGGCCGGCCGGTGCCTGAGCACACCCGCCGAGCGTGGCGGCCAGCCCAAGGCTGGCGATGCAGGCGCGAACGGTCATGGCGCGAAGGGTGCCAGCACTTGCTGGCGCCCACCGTCCACGGCCTGGTACCAGGCATTGGACAGGTTGGCATAACCCGGCTGATCCCACTCGCCCTGAGCGGGCTGCACTACGGCGAACGGTTTGTACCAGATGAGGTGATTGTCGGCGGTGTCCATCAGCAGCCCTACGCCACCCACCTGTGGGGTAGGCGCGCTGGTGGGCACCACGCTGTAGTAACTGCGGAAGGCGCCCGTGGAATTGACCGACACCAGTAGCAGCCGGTCGATGCCGTACTGCGCCTTCAGCGCGCTGAGGTCGCGATCAACGAAGCCTTCACGCCAGCTGGTCTGTTTGTATTTGCTAAGGTCGATCTGCTCGGAAATGCGAATGACCTTGAAGCCCTTGGCCTCAAGCCGCGCGGCAAGGTCTTCGGGCAGGGCCTTGAAATCATCGGTGCCCCAGCCCGCAACGGCGGTGCTGAGCGTGTTGTTCACTGCGGTATTGATACCCAGTTCGATCAGCCCCTGATTACCGGTGAGCGCCAGGCGCGGCGGCGGCACGGGGCCCATGGCAACGCCAATCACAGGCTTTGTATCTGCCCAGAATTGCGGGTCCAGCCCTACCGGGTTCTGGTTGTGGGCGCAGCCGGTAAGGGCGGCCAGGGCAAGGAATACAAGGAACAGCAGACGGGAAGCACGGTAGCGCATGGTAGACAATCCATTCGAGCGGGGACGCCAGGGAAGGCCTTGGCCTGCGCCTGTGTACCCTCCCTGATACAGGATCCAAGGCTATCCAAAGTGATGTCAAAATACTAGCGTCAATCTTCGGTTTGTTTCACCGTTTGTCGATTTAGTATCAATGCGCCATCCAGTCTCAAGTAACAATCTGAAACATCTAAGCCCGGCGTCGGTCAATGGCACATCGCCCTCAGAACGTACCCCATGAAAGCCGTACATCCCGCCGAACGCCTCGAACCCCTTACTCAACTTCGCAACCTGAAAATGGCCCGGTCCGCGCATGCTTATGTGCGCGGCAGTACCGTCCAGTTTTATGAATGGCTGCACAGCCAGCCTGGGCGCCGGCTGCCCAGCGGCCCGCCGGTTTGGATCTGCGGGGACTGCCATGCAGGTAACCTTGGCCCTACCGGCAGCCTGAAGGGCAAGATCGACATTCATATACGCGACCTGGACCAGACAGTGATCGGTAACCCGGCCCACGACCTGGTGCGCCTGGGCCTGTCGCTGGCCACGGCCGCGCGCGGCTCGGACCTGCCCGGCGTCGCCACTGCGCGAATGCTCGAAGAAATGATGCGGGGGTACGAGCTGGCGTTCGACCCCGGCAACGATGAAGAGCCCGAGCGCCCGCCGCAGGTGAAGGGCAGCATGCGCAGCGCCGTGCAGCGCACCTGGAAGCACCTGGCCAAGGAGCGTATCGAACACCTGCACCCCACCATTCCGCTGGGCAAGCATTTCTGGCCGCTCTCCAAGGAAGAGCGCAAGGCAATCAAGGCCTTGTGCGAAGGCCCGGATATTCACGGCCTGGTGACGTCACTTAAAGGTCGCTCACACGAGGACGCGGTAACGCTGTTGGACGCGGCCTATTGGGTGAAGGGGTGCAGCTCGCTGGGCTTGTGCCGCTATGCGGTACTGCTGGGCGTGGGCCCTGAAGAAGAGCGGGACTATTGCCTGATCGATATCAAGGAAGCGGTGGGTGCCGCGGCGCCTCGGGCGGCCCGGGCCCCTATGCCTCGGGACAATGCGCAACGGGTAGTCGCCGGCGCGCGGCAGCTCTCCCCTGCATTGGGCAACCGCATGATCGCCACCCGCATGCTGGGCCGTGGCTTCTTCATCCGCGAACTGCTGCCGCAGGACATGAAGCTGGAGCTGGACGAGCTTACTCAAGCCGAAGCCATGACTGTTGCGACCTACCTTGCCCGCGTGGTCGGCAAGGCCCATGCCCAGCAAATGGACATGACCACCCGGCAAGAATGGGTGAACGACCTGCAACGCAACCGCTCCCGGGCGCTGGACGCGCCGTCATGGCTGTGGTCCAGCGTGGTGCAACTGGTGGGCAGCCACGAGAAAGGGTACCTGGAGCACTGCCGCCGCTATGCGCTGGAACAGAGCCGCAAGCAATGACCCTTTGCGAAATGGTAAAACCCTATTCGCGAGCTTTACCCGCTTCCAACGCAGGTCTGATCCTGGCCGGGCATTGGGGGAGCAAGCGAAGCCGCAGGCGGAGCTCGCGAATGGCGCCACGCTTACGCGAGCGTCTGCACAATCACCTCAGCCATGGCGCTCAACCGACCCCCCTCATCCTCACTGATCGGCAACAGCACGAAATCAACCTCCGGTAGCACCGGCAACACGCCCTCAGGCAGAGCAATCATGCTGTGCTCAATGATCGACGAAGCATTGAGGCACGCAATGCCCAGGCCCGCCGCAACTGCTGCCTGAAGTCCGGCTACACCCGAAGCCACATGGGTGAGCTCATGAAAAATGCCGTGCGCGTTCAATGCCTGGCAGGCCACCTTGTGGAGCATGCAGGTTTCGGGCAGTAGCGCCAGTTCAACCGCATTCCCTGGCTCAAATACCGTGCCACGCGCCGCCACCCATTGCAGCGGCTCGGTGCGCAGCACGTAGGCGCCGGTGGGCAATGCAGGCCGCCCCGACGCCACCTGCATCACCACCGCCAAATCAAGCTCGCCACTGCGATGCCCAGCGTTGATTTCAGCGCTTTTGCCAATCCGTGTTCTTATCCGCAGGCCGGGGTAATGGTGGGCCATGCGCCCCAGCAGCATCGTCACCTCACCGGGGCGCAAGTAATCCGAAATGCCCACATGCACTTCCCCAACCAGGGGCACGGCATGCATGTCGCGCCACGCCGCGTCCGCCAGGGCCAGAATCCCACGCGCATGGGCCAATAGCCGCTCCCCCGCTGCCGTCGGCTTCACACCCGACTTGCCACGCACCAGCAACTGCGCGCCGGCGAGCTCCTCGAGCTTGCGTAGTTGTTCGCTCAGCGAAGAGGGCGAAAGGCATCGCAAGGGCGCGGCTGCGGAGAAGCTGCCGCTATCCACGGCCGCGACCAGTGTCTTGAGCTGTTCCAGATCGAAGCCGCGCATTGCTTATCCACCCGTTTTTCCGATGGATGCCATCGTACCTTCCCGCTTTAACGACGGATACAACCTGTGCACAATGGGCTTCTTCCCGCCAAAAGGAGCCACGCCATGCCACATATCGATCTGAAGCTTTCCGGTAACCGCGACGCCGAACTCGGTCAGCAAGCAGTGGCCATCGTTCATCGCCTTACCGCTGACGTGCTGGGCAAGGCGCCAGAGCTGATGGCGACCACGGTTCAATACATCGGCGACCGTGACTGGTTTATCGCGGGCGAAGCCTTGGCGGAAACGGGCGGCACTGCCTTCCACCTGGACATCAGCATTACCGACGAGACCAACACCAAGCAGGAAAAGGCGCGGTTCATCCAGGAGGTGTACACCGCCCTCTCCCAACTGCGCCCCAACCCGGCCATATGCTCTTACGTGCACCTGATCGACGCCCGCGCAGCGGCTTACGGCTATGGCGGGCGCACCCAGGAATGGCGCCATCAGCACGGCTGAACACCGTGCCTGCTACGCTCAAGGGCTACCGAACT
Source organism: Pseudomonas sp. 3MAES_34.3B (assembly GCF_058145875.1). Classification (NCBI taxonomy): domain Bacteria; kingdom Pseudomonadati; phylum Pseudomonadota; class Gammaproteobacteria; order Pseudomonadales; family Pseudomonadaceae; genus Pseudomonas; species Pseudomonas sp. 3MAES_34.3B. The sequence goes on from NZ_CM176960.1 coordinate 3,158,650, forward strand.
CAGCGATGAACCGGAGGCCCCCATGGACACCTTTCGCGGCAGCTGCCTATGTGGCGACGTGCGACTGCAGGCTTCAGGCCGCCCTTATCGGGTAGGCCTGTGCCATTGCCTGGATTGCCGCAAGCACCACGGTGCGCTGTTTTATGCCTTTGCCATCTTCCCGGAACATACCGTAACGGTTGAGGGCCAGACCCAAGCCTACGCCGGGCGACATTTCTGCCCACGTTGTGGCTCATCGCTGTTCGCCCACGATGGGGGCGATGAGATGGAGGTGAACCTGGGGGCGCTAGACGGCCCCAATCAGTTGGCGCCCACCTATGAGTGCTGGACGATCCGTCGCGAGGCCTGGCTGCCCCCCTTTCCATTGGCCAAACAGTACGAAAAGGACCGGGACAAGGCGCGCCGTACCGAGCCCTAAGCCGCGCGGGCGCGCCAGGCCCCCTCCCGTAGCGCGCCGATCACCAGCGGCCCCGGCCCGGTGAGGGCCAGCCCGCCGAACAGAATCGCCAGCAGCCAGGCGAACTGGCCTTCTTCAATCGTCCATTCCAGGTGCACCACCCCCAAAGCCACCGCCAGCACCCCGAGCACCGGCAGGCAGGCCAGCCGCGCGTAAATACCCAATATCAGCAATACCGGGCAGAACACCTCGGCGAAAATCGCGAAGGCAAGGCTGAAGGTCGGGCCCAGCCCAAAGGGGTCTTCGATCTTCAGCACCTCGGTGGACCAATGCAGCAACTTGGGCAGGCCGTGCACGTGCATGAGCAGCGCGGCGGCGGCTACGCGCATGAACAACAAGCCGTAGGCGAGTGAAGGGGGATAAGCGGAGCGTTGGGGTGCCATGGGTCATCTCCAGTCGACGGACCCGCCACTGTTACGCAGTGCCGGTGCTCTGGATTGGCCACTTGTGCTTTTAAGTGCCCAGCAAGCTGGACGTATTGTCTCCACAATTGAACCAGTGATGTTCAATTTCACAGGATTGTCGCCACATACGTGCTTCGACAGAATGGCAACCACACCGCAGCCAACGCCCAACGGCAAGCGCGGAACCCTTTTCAACTCAACGCACTCCCCACTTTCAAAAGGAAATGACCATGTCCAAGCGCGAACTCTTGAACCCTGCCAACTCTGCCTTGATCCTGATCGACCACCAGCCGCAGATGGCCTTCGGTGTTCAGTCCATCGATCGTCAGACGTTGAAGAACAACACGGTGGGGCTGGCCAAGGCCGCGAAGATTTTCAATGTGCCGACCATTTACACCTCGGTGGAAACCGAAAGCTTCAGCGGCTACATCTGGCCCGAACTGCTGGCGGTGAATCCCGGGGCCAAACCGATCGAGCGCACCTCGATGAACAGCTGGGAAGATGCCAAGCTGGTGGACGCAGTGAAAAGCACCGGGCGCAAGAAGCTGATCATCGCCGCGCTGTGGACCGAGGTCTGCCTTACCTTCCCGGCCCTGGAAGCGATGGAAGAAGGCTTTGAGGTGTACATCGTGACCGACGCTTCGGGTGGCACTACCCAGGAAGCCCACGACATGAGCATTCAGCGGATGATCCAGGCGGGCGCGATCCCGGTCACTTGGCAGCAAGTATTGCTCGAATACCAGCGCGACTGGGCTCACAAGGAGAGTTACAACGCCGTGATGGACCTGGTGCGCGAGCACAGCGGCGCCTACGGCATGGGCGTGGATTACGCCTACACCATGGTGCACAAGGCACCGCAGCGCACCCTCGGCTAACCCAGCGCGAACCCAACGCCCGCCACGGCTTGCCCTTGCGGGCGTTGGGCTTTTTACACCCGCCCCAGTGCCGGCTCGAACGGACCTTCCGCGTTTTCGCCGTGCAGCGAAATACGGTACGTCTCCGGCAGTGCCAGCCCACCCGCCAGCGCCAGCAGGGCGATCACTACCAGGTAGAACGCCGGCGCCAGGTTGCTCCCAGTCACCCCGATCAGCCAGGTTGCCATCAACGGCGCAGTGCCGCCGAACACGGTATAGGCCACGTTATAGGTGATGGCCGAGGCGGTGTAGCGGGTTCGGGTGGGGAAGGTTTCGGCCAGCAGCGCTGCCGTCACGACGCCACATAGCAAGGCGCCTACGGCCAGCAACAGCACACCGGCGATGGCCGGGCCTACCGAGCCGGACCCTGCCAGCCAGTAGGCCGGGAATACCGTGAGCATCACCCACAGGCAGGTGAAGCCTATGGTCTTGCGGCGCCCTACCCTGTCCGAAAACGCCCCCGCCGCCGGGCATGCCCCCGCCGCGAACAGCAGCGCCACGGTGGTGACCAGCAACGCCTGGGCGCGAGTAAGGTGGCCTGCCACCTGTAGATACGTGGCGAAATAGGTGGTGAACATATAAAACGACAGCGCGGTGAGCGAAATGAACGCACCCAGGCAGGCAATCGAGCCGGCGTGGTTGCGCAACGTTTCCTTGAGCGGCGAGTGGCTGTGTGCCTTGCCGTCGGCCTGCACGGCCTGGAACGCCGGCGTTTCCTCCATGCGCCAGCGCAGGATCAGCCCCACCACCCCCAGCGGCGCCGCCACCAGGAAGGGCACCCGCCAGCCCCAACTGGCCATGTCTTCGGGCGCCAGGCTGGCATCCAGCACATACGCCAGCACCGCCGCCACGGCAAAGGCCGAGAAGGTCGACACGGGCACGAAGCTGCCATACCACGCCCGCTTGTGGCGTGGCGCGTGTTCCATCAGGTACGACACGGCGCCTGCGTATTCACCCCCTGCGGAAAATCCCTGTACGCACCGCGCAACGGTGAGCAGTATCGGCGCGAGGATACCGATGCTCGCATAGGTGGGCAGCAGGCCGATCACCGTGGTAGCGCCAGCCATCATCAGGATGGTGACCGAGAGAATCCGCTTGCGCCCCAGCCGGTCGCCCAGCGCGCCAAACACGATGCCGCCCAAGGGCCGGAGGGCGAACGCCACGGCGAATACCGCGAACGTCTTGAGCAGTGCCACGCTGGGGCTGGTACTGGCGAAAAACTGGTTGGCGATGATCGTCGCCAGAAAGCCATACACCGCGAAGTCGAACCATTCCACGAAGTTGCCAATGGCCGCCGCGGCGATCACTTTGCGTAAGGTGGCCGGTGGAACCTGATCCAAGGTATGCGTCGCCATGCGCGAACTCCCAAGTGGTGATACTGAGGATTATCGGCAGTCGCCCAAACGGGCCTGTTCAGGAAGCGCCCCCGGCATAGCCAGAAACGCGATCAACCGCACCCGCTCTATGGCAAGGGTTCGTGGAGGGAGCGTTGGGCGAACAGTACGCCAATGCAGAACCAGACGTTGCAGCGGGGCCAGTTATCATCGCAACATGGCGCATCCCCCCACCGAGACGCTTTCATGATCCATGCCACCACCGGCCTGGTTGCCATCCTGGGAACCCCTATCGCGCAAGTGCAGTCGCCCACCAATTTCAACCGCTGGTTTCAGGCGCAGGGGCTGGACCTGGCCATGCTGCCTGTCGATCTCGCACCCGAAGCACTGGCCGGCTTCATCGCCAGCCTGCGCGGCTGGAACAACTTGCGCGGGTGCGTAGTTACGGTGCCTTACAAGCAAACGGTAGTGCCGCTACTGGATGAGCTGAGCACCCGGGCCCGGCTGCTGGGCTCGGTCAACGTGATCCGCCGCGAAAGCGACGGCCGGCTGATAGGCGATAACACCGACGGCGAAGGGTTTATCAAGGCCGCGGCGGCCCATGGGTTCGATGCCAAGGGCAAACACGCGGTGGTGTTGGGCGCGGGTGGCGCGGGCGCGGCAATCGCCTATAGCCTGGCCGAGGCCGGCATTGCCGTTCTCGACCTTGCCGACCCTACCCCCGGCCGCGCCGAAGCGTTGGCAACGGTACTGCGAACGGCCTTCCCTGCGTTGGTTGTTCGGGAGCAGATTGCGCCGCTGGCCGGCTATGACCTGTTGGTGAACGCCTCGCCTATCGGCATGGGCGAGGCTGGCCAACTCCCCCTCCCTGATGATCAATTGGCGCAGCTGTTGTCTCATACCCATGTGGCCGATGTAGTCACCAAGCCGGTGCAAACGCCGTTGCTCACGTTCGCGCAAGCGCGGGGTTGCAGCATTCAGACCGGCCCGCAAATGTCGCTGGCGCAAATGCCCGCCCTCGGCTTTTTCATGGGCGTGATGCCTGAAAGCCTCTGAGCCGCGCCTTCGCTTTATCTGATAGCCAACTCGGACGATTCGCAGCCATGAGCAGCTCACTGAAGTCTGTACTGCTAGCCACCGTTCTAACGCTGTTCCTGCCGACGGCGGCGCGGGCGGCCGGCGAGATCGAAGTGGTCACCGAAGAAATGCCGCCCTACAACATGACCGAGAACGGCAAGGTCACCGGCTTCAGCACCGACATCGTGCAGGCGGTGATGAAAGAGGCCGGGATCGACGCGCCTATCCAGGTAATGCCATGGGCCAGGGCCTACGACCGGGCGCTGAGCGTGCCCAACGTGCTTATCTATTCCATCGCCCGCACCCCCGAGCGCGAGGCGCTGTTTCAATGGGTAGGGCCCATCGCGCCAACCAACTGGTACATCTACAGCCTCGCCGAACGCCCGGTCACCCTGCATTCGCTGGACGATGCCCGAGGGCAGAAGATCGCCACGGTGAACATGGATGTGGGCCAGCAGTTCCTGCTCAGCCGTGGGTTCAAGATGGGCACCGAGCTGCAATCCACCGGCCGCTACGAGAACAACTACCGCATGCTCAAGATCGAGCACGTGGGGCTGTGGATTTCGAACGAACTGAATGCCATTTACCTGATGCGCCAGAACGGCGACGACCCCGAGAGGGCGTTGGTACGCTCGCTCCCACTACCCGAGCTGAGCAGCCCTGAAGGGCTGAGCCTGGCGTTCAGCAAAGGGACCTCCCCCGCCATTGTGGAGCGCTTCAAAAAGGCGCTGAACACGGTTCGCCAGAACGGTACGTATGAGGCGTTGATGCAAAAGTGGCTCTCAAGCGCCGATCACTAGCGCTCACTCCAGCCGTTTTTCCCTGGAAGGCGGGTGCCCGAAATACGCTGTGTAGCATTTGCTGAAATGGCTGGGCGATACAAAGCCGCACGCCACCGCGACCTGCACCACGGTGAGGTTGGAGTGCTGAAGCAGGCGGCGGCCCTCTGTGACCCGAAGCTCCAGGTAATAGCGCAAGGGCGTGGTGTTGAGTTGTTGCTGGAACAGGCGCTCGATCTGCCGACGCGAGCGGTTCACGTACTCGGAAATCTGGGTGAGGTCCAGCGGCTCGTCCAGGTTGGCCTCCATCAGCTTCACCACTTCGCGCAGCGGCGCGGTGAGCTTGAGCTGCAGCTTGGGGTTCACCCGTTTGTAGCGCGACGCCTCGAAGGCAAGGATATCGACAATCCCGTCTACCAGCGCCGCGCCATGGCTTTGGCCGATCCACTCCAAAACCATGTTGAATGCGCCGTTGGGGCTGGCGGCGGTGTAGCGGTTGCGGTCCACCATGTAACTCTCGGTGGTGACCTCGCTGTGCTGGGCAATTTCCGCCAGCGCTGGCCTGTGTTCCGGGTGGATCGCGCAGCGGTAGCCGTCCAGCAGGCCGGCTTGGCCAAGGAACCACGCCCCGTTCCACAGGCCAGCCAGTGCAACGCCCTTTTCTGCGGCGCGCTTGAGCACCGTGCGCAGTTCGGGCTGGCCACGCAACGGCGTACGTAACCCGCCACACACCACCAGCAGTTGCAGCTCTTCAAGCTTGCACTTGCCCAGGCTGCCGTCGGCTCGAATCACCAGCCCCAGGTCGCTGATCACATCCTGGCCGTCCAGCGTAAGCGTGCACGTGGTGAACAATTGGGCCTGCAACAGGTTGGCGGTGATCAGGGTGTCCAACGCCTGGGTGAACGCAGGCAGCGAAAAATGCTCCAGCAAAACGAAACCAACCCGCGATTGCGGGATGGCCATGGCGCTCCTGTTTTGTAGGTAGCGCAGGTTCTTGCCCTGCATGCCGCCACTGAACAGACGTCTGTCGATCATTCAATACTCGGTCAGGTGATCTGAAAGCCGCAGGCCATGGAGCCCTCACTGCCACGACGCGGGAATGCAGCCGTAAGCGAAGTTAGCGAAACAAAAGCGGTTGCGCTACCCGAAATACCGAACGCGGAATGCGTCTATCGCTACAGCGATGAAAATCATTACCCCACCGATCATGCCGACGTAGAACGAAGGTACATTCACAATCGCCAGGCCCACCTGGATCACGGTCAGCAACAGCACGCCTCCCAATACGCCCTTAACGTTGCCCCGGCCGCCAAATACGCTCACCCCGCCAATAATGGGCGCGGCGATGGCGTAGAGGAGGTAACTCGAGCCTTGGTTAGAGGTGATCGCCATCTGCCAGGATGCCAGCAGGAAACCCGCGAGTGCCGCCAAAAAGCCGGAGATCGTGTAGGTGATGATCTTGATACGGTTAACCCGGATACCCGCCGAGTTGGAAGCCACGGCATTGCCGCCCACGGCGTATACGGACCGGCCCAGCACCGTGCGGGTAAGTACGATACCCATCACCACCAGTGCCACGACGAACACCACGGGCATCAGGGGCCAGCCGCCCAGCGTTGCCTGGCCGATCCACACATAGCCATCGGACAGGTTGGTCAGGGTGGTGCCCTGAGTGAGGGCCAGCAGCGCGCCCTGAAGGATGATCATCATGGCCAGGGTTTCGATCAGCGAGACCATCTTCAAGCGAGTGATGCACAGCCCGTTGAAGAAGCCAATGAGGGTACCTACCAACAAACCGATCACCATGGCAACCGCCCACGGCAGCCCCCACTCGGAGTACGCCAGGGCGCCCACCGCAGCAGAAAACCCCGCGTTCGCGGGGATCGACAGGTCGATTTCAGCCACCAGCAGCGGCAAGGCCACCGCAAGCCCCAGGGTGCCCAGCACCGTGGCCTGCACCATTACGTTCTGCAGGTTGAAGAGGGTAAAGAAGAACTCGTTGAAGGCGCCGAAGAAGGCTACCAGTGCAATCAGCCAGATCCACACCACGTTGTGCAACACCCAACCGAGCACAGCCTGCCCGTTGAACCTGGTGGCGGCAGGCGACAGCCCGCGCCCGGCACTCGATACATTGCTCATTTGCAGGTCTCCCATCTTGTAATTATTCACGCGGTGCTTGCCCCTGTACTGATGCGCGCAGACGCTCGACAGTGATGTCCGCGCCGGTGAGCGTTTCCTTGATGCTGCCCTGATCGAAGATGCAAACGCGGTCCACGGCCCGTACCAGTTCGTCGGTATCGGTGGACACAATAATCACCGCAACGCCCGCCTCGCTCAGCTGGTCGATGATCCGCAACACGTCCTGCTTCACGCCCATATCGATGCCGCGGGTAGGTTCGTCGACCATCAGCAGCCGAGGCTTGGTAGCCAGTACACGGCCCAGGCAAACCTTTTGTTGATTGCCGCCACTGAGCGTATTCACGGTGTAATCGGGGTTAGGGGCCTTTACGCCCATCGCCTTGAAGTAATGCGTGACCACATCGCTTTCGGCGTCGCGGTCGATGAACCCGCCTTTGGTGCGCGCGCCGAGGGAAGACAACGCGATATTGGTGCCGATGGACATCGGCCCTACAGCACCATCGCGGCGGCGGTCGTCGGACAGATAAGCGATCCCGGCATCAAAGGCCGCCCGCGGTGAACGAGGCAGCGGGCGCTGCGCCTCGCCGTTGATCGAAAGCGTACCCACGGCCGGGTGCAGCCCGAAGATCGCGCGCGCGGTTTCCTTCGCGCCCGCGCCTGGCAAGCCGGTGAACCCCACCACCTCCCCTGGCGCGATATCCAGGCTTTCCAGTGACAGGTACTTGCCCCGGACTCCACGCAGCGCCACCGCCGGCGGTTTACCCGACGGGTCACGGCGCTTGCGCTGGAACAACTCCACGCCACGGCCGATCACCAACTCGGTGAGCTGCTCAGAGGACAGCCCGCTCACGTCACTGGAACGCCCCGCCAGGCTGCCATCGCGCAATACCGTGACCGCGTCGCAGATTTCCAGGATTTCGTCGTTGTAATGAGAGATGAAGATAAACGTAACGCCGCCCTGCTTGAGGCGCAGCATGAAGTCGAACAACTGGCGGCGGTCCGTCACCGTCAACGACGCCGTGGGCTCGTCCAGGATGATCACCTTGCCACCCGAAAACATCGCCCGCAGGATATTCAGTTTGCGCCGGGCAACCGCATCCAGGTTGCCGGCCAGCGCATCGGGATCGATGCCCGAGCCTTCGAGCATCCGCGCTGCATCGGCCCGCAGTGCTTTCCAGTCCACAAAACCATGGCGGGTGGGCCAGATCCCAAGCATGAGGTTCTCGGACGCGGTCATGTTGCCGATGATCATCGGCTCCTGGGTGACCAGAAACACGCCCGCCTGCTCCATGGCCTTCACGTCCACGTGTTCCAGCAGGTGGCCATTCATGAAGATCTGGCCGGAGGTGGGCACTACTTGCCCGGAAATAATGCCCACCAAGGTGGATTTGCCCGCGCCGTTCTCGCCCAGCAATCCGTGGATCGAACCGCGCTCGATCTGCGTAGTGACCCCTCGCAGCGCATGGACCGGGCCATAGCTTTTGGTCACATTCTCGATCCGCAGAATCGCGCTGTCTGCCACCAACTCATCACGCATGTCAGGTAAGGCCATGATTGTTATCTCGCTCAACGAATAACCACCGGAGCAGGGACGCGTCGCTCCAACGCAACAAGGCAACGCCGTGGATCAGGCCTTCACGCCCCAATCGTTCTCCGCGACGGAACCCCAATGGCGTTTATCCTTTGCATTCTCGGGGGTGATCACGAACGCGGGGATGATCAGCGTGGGCCCGGTCTTGCCTTGGACGATTTCGCCTTTCTCCCAGAAGTACTTCTTGTTTTCGTACGTACCCAGGGGCACTGGCTGGCCGTTGAGCGAGTGCTTGGTGATCATTTCCACGGCGATTTCGCCATATGCCACTGGGTCCTGGGAGATGCAGGCATCCATGTAGCCGTCCTGAATCCATTTGAGGGCAACCGGCTCACCGTCGATATTGACGAAAATGACATGCCCCTCCTCCCCGATCTTTTTCCACCGGTTCTTCTGCTGAAGCGCGGTCACGATGCCCCGCGACGGCGAATCGGATGGCGCGTGAACCGCGTCCAGGTCAGGGAACTCGGAGAGCGTAGAGAGCGTGACGGCGAGCATTTTGTCCAACTGGCCGTCTGTGGGCCGGGCAAGGTATTTGATATCCGGGTACTTGGCGAACACCGAGTCCATACCTTCCTTGCGCAGCCGCCAGGCCACTGAGGCAAGGGCACCGTAACAATTGAGCACGGTACCTTTGGGGCTGCCGTACTTCTGAACCAGGCGCTTCACGATTTCCTCGGCCGCCATTACCCCGCCCTGGTGATTGTCGAAGCTGACCGTGATTGCCACATCGCCGCCATCGGCGGGCGTGTCGATGATTCCCACCGGGATTTTCTGCCTGTTGTAGCGGCGGATCGCCGAGACGATGGCCTGGCTATCGATGGGGTCCGAAATGATCGCTGAGGGCTGAGACAACATCAGGCTCTGCCATTGCTCGAGCTGGCGGGTATTGTCGAAGCTGGCATTGGTGGCCTGGAACGTGCCGGAGCGCGCCTGCACCGCGCGCTTGACCGCCTCTTCCTGGATCACGAAGAAATAATAATCCAGGCTTTTGTTCGCGTAAGGGATCGACAGCGCGTTCTGGGCAAACGCGCCGCGGCCGAGCATCGCGCCCAGCCCCAGCACTATGCCGCCAGCCAACACATTGCGACGGCTCACTTGAGACAGGTTCGTCTTTTTCATGGGAGTGTTCTCCGTTTTATTCTTGTAGGGTTACAGCGTTGTCTCGCTTGCCTCACTGATGCTTTTCGAACGGCTGCGGGCCGGGGGGTTATCGCCGGGTCACATAGGAAGACCCATCGAAACAGCCAACCACCATGCCAACGGCTTCGCGGGTGAACAGCCCGTTCTCCACCACGCCAGGGATACGGTTAAGTTCGGTTTCCAAGGGCGCGGGCTGCGCGATGACCGGGCCGCAATGGCAATCGAGAATGAAGTTGCCGCTGTCGGTGACCACCGCCTGGCCGTCTCGCATACGACGAACAATGCGCGCTCCGGCGATGCCGTGGTCGGCCAATACCCGATCTACCCGACGTTCGGTCTGCTGCCAGGCGAACTGCACCACTTCCACGGGGAGGGGGAACGCGCCCAGGCAGTCCACGATCTTGGTTTCATCGCACACGCAGATCATTTGCCTGGAGGCATGGGCAATGATCTTTTCCCACAGCAGGCACGCCCCGCCGCCCTTGATCATGTTGAACTGGCGGTCGATTTCGTCCGGGCCGTCCACGGTCAGGTCCAGTTCGCCGATTTCGTTGGGGTCGAGAATTTCAATGCCCACTTCCCGTGCCACGTCGCTGGTAGAGCGAGACGTTGTAGTACAGGTCAGCTGCAGCCCTTGCGCCACCAGCTTGCCCAGCTCCCGGACGAAAAAGTGCGAGGTGGTACCCGAGCCGAGGCCCAGCTTCATGCCGTCGTGAATGAAGTCTTCGATCACTCGACGCGCCGCGACCTTCTTGGCTTCATTTTGTTGGCTGTTCATCTGTTGCTCCTGTGTGGCCGTTCAGATCTTGTCGGTACGCCATGAATCGAGCGCAGTGAGCTGGTCCGGGAACTCGCTGCCACTGGCAATCGCGATCGCGGCAACCAGCATATTGGTGACCAGGTGATGGTTCAGGCGCGAGGCCAATGGGGTCATCAATTCGGTATGTTCGTAGGGTTTGACGGCGATCAGCACGTCCGAAACCAGCGCCAGCGGGCTGTCATTGGCGGCGATCGACACAACCTTGGCGCCCGATTTGCGCGCGGCCTTGGCCACCTCCACCATTTGGCGGGTGTGTCCCGATTGCGAGTAGATCAACGCCACTTCCCCTTCCCGCGCACTGTGCACATGCATGTCCTGGCGCTTGGCGCCCAGCAGCGCCTGGCAACGCAGGCCAAGCCGCTGAAACTTGTGCTCGGCGTCCAAAGCGTTCACTTCGGAGATACCGGTGGCGTAGATGCCGGTCCAGGTGGCGCTTTGCAGGTAGCGGGCGGCTTCAGCCACGCGGTCGGGCGCCAGGTCCTCGGCGAGCCGTTGAATGGCGTTCAACGAGTTGCGGCAGGTTTTGCGCACAATGTTTTCAACGCTGTCATCAGGCGTGATCTGCTCGTAGGCGAACGGCGCCAGGGGTACCAGGTTCTGCACCAGGTGCAGCTTGAATTCCTGATAGCTCTCAAAGCCGAAGCGGCGGCAAAACCGCATCACCGTGGGATCGCTCACGGAACAGGTTTCCGACAGCTTGGCCATGCTCATTTGCAACACCTTGGATGGCGAGCTGGCGACAAAATCGGCCACTCTCCGCTCGGCCCGGTGCATGCCTTGGCTTTCCTGCTCGATCCGTTGCAGCAAACCAAGGGTCATGGGCGTGCCTCGACCGTTGCCGGGCTGCGCTGCAGCAAATCGGCCAGGCGACCGAGGCGTTGGCCTTGGGAAGTCACCACCTTGGCCCCTCCGCCCCAAGGCACCACAAAGAACGGAACCCCTGCCCCTGCCGCGGCCTTCTGATCCACGGTTGTGTCTCCCACGTACGCCCAGGCGCCTTCGCTGACGCTCATGGCCGTGGCAACAGCCAGCAAATGCGCCGGGTCGGGTTTACAAGCCGGGACGGCATCGGCCCCCAGCGCCACCTCGAACAACGAGGACAACCCCAATTGCGCCAGCACCTTGCCGGTTACCGCGTGGTTTTTATTCGTGCAGATACCTAGGCGGATGCCCGCATCCCGAAGTGCCTGCAGGTCCTCTCGCACATAAGGGAAAAAACGGGTGAGCCCTGCCGGGTCTTCAAGGTAGGCACGCAGGTAACCGTCAAAGGCCCGTTGCACCGCGGCCTCGTCATAGGCAATGCCAAGGTCTTCGAGGATATCGATGATCAAGCGGCGCGGACCATTGCCAATGAACTGCTCCACATGGTCGGGATGAAGTTCGGGCCAGCCGTTCGATGCAAAGCCCACATTCAGGGCCTTTGCGATGTCAGGCGCGCTGTCGATGAGCGTTCCATCAAGATCGAAAATAAGCGCGGAATAGGCGGACATGGAACACACTCCAAACAAATTACTAATCAAAAATAGGATCGCCGAGCGCTGCGAAGGTCTGCCGCAGGGCCGGGTACAAATGGCAATAGATGCCATGGGCGCGGGCCAATACCTCGGTGCTGGTGCCATCGGGCGCCTGGCGGGTAATGCCCCGGCAACTCGCCGCGGCGCTCGCGGCGTCTCGCCACACACCTATACCCAGCCCTGCCACGAGCGCGGCGCCAAACGCAGCCCCTTCGGCCGCGCCTTCGGTGGTCACCACGTCGCAGCCGAAGATATCCGCTTGCAGCTGGCGCCACAGCGGCGAACGCGCGCCGCCGCCCGATGCCTTGATCACGTGCCCGGCAATGCCCAGCGGGGTCATCAATGCATGCATGTCCGCCAAGGCGTGTACCACACCTTCCATCACGGCCCGGGCCATGTCTTCGCGCCGATGACAGGCCCGCAGGCCTACAAAAGCGCCGCGAGCGACCGGGTCCGGGTGCGGGCAGCGCTCACCGTTCAGGTATGGCAGGAACAGCAGGCCGCGGGCGCCAGCGGGGCTCAGGCTGGCCTCTGCGGCGAGTTGCTCGAATGACGGCACGTTGCCGCTGACGCCCGGGCCCAGAACATCGCGCAACCAACTCATGGCACAGCCGGCGTTCAGCGATACCCCCATGCAATGCCACTTGTCCGGGGCCACGTTACAGAACACCTGCAAACGCCCCTCCGGGTTGGCCTGGGGCGCATCCAGCGCGGCCGCGAGAATACCTGCCGTGCCGATGGTTGTCTGTATATCGCCCGGGGCGATTACCCCAGAGCCGAGCGTCTGGATCACCGAGTCACCTCCCCCGCCTACCACCGGAATGCCCACAGGCAGGCCCAGCAGCGCGGCCCCGGCGGCCGAAACCCGGCCACTGACTACCTGGGACTCAAACACGGGCGGCAGCAATGCGGGGTCGATACCCACACGCTCCGTCAACCCGGTTGCCCACTGCCGCTCACGCACGTTGAACAGGCCGGTGCCAGACGCATCCGACACTTCCGTGGCCACCTCGCCGGTGAGTCGCAAGCGCAGGTAGTCCTTGGGGTTGAGCACCGTGGTCATTCGCTCGAACAGGTCCGGCTCATGCCGGCGCATCCAGAGGATCTTGCCGCCGGTGTAGCCCACTAGCATGCGGTTGTTGGTGGCGGCCAGCAGGCCCTCCAGCCCACCGGCCGCTTCGGTGATCTGCGCGCATTCGGCGCTATTGCGCTGGTCGTTCCAAAGGATTGCCGGCCTCAGTACGCGGTGGGAGGCATCGAGCGGGACCAGCCCGTGCATCTGGCCCGACAGGCCGATGCAGACCACCTCTACGCCGGGCGCCTGTTGCAGCACACCGGCAACGGCCTGGCGCGCGCCGTCGATCCACAGCTGCGGGTCTTGCTCGGTCCAGCCCGGCCGGGGTTGAGATAATGGGTAGCTGGCGGTGTGCGAGGCAATCACCGCGCCCTGAGTGTCGAGCAGCAACGCTTTGCAGCCCGATGTACCGATGTCGATTCCAAGCAGCGCCTCCATGGCTCAGCTCCCCACACCGTGATGAAGCCTTACATGCTTGAAATGGAAATACTCGAGCAGGCCTTCACGGCCGTGCTCGTAGCCCACCCCGCTTTGTTTGCGGCCGCCATAGGGCGCGTTCATGATGCCGGCATCAACGTTGTTGATGGCGACGTTGCCGTAATCCAACCCGGCGGACAGGGTATGGATATCCACCAGGTCGCGGGCGTACACATACGACGCCAGGCCATAAGGCGTGTCGTTGGCCAGCGCCACCGCCTCGGCAAGGTCGTCAAAGGGGGCAACGCCCACCAATGGGCCGAAGGTTTCCTCGGTCATTACCAGCATGTGATGGGTGCAATCGGCGACCACCGTGGGCCGGAAGAAGTGCCCTGCCCCGTATTCCTCGCCCTCTGGTGCCATGCCACCGGCGACCAGCCGCGCACCCTTGGCAAGCGCGTCCTGCAGGTGCGCGCGGGTTTTGGCCAGGGGCTCGGCCGAGGCCATGGCACCGAGGTCGGCCGCAGGGTTTTCCAACCCGTTGTGTACGCTCAAGGCGTCGGCCGCCGCACCCAGCTTGCTGACAAACTCGGCATACACCGAGCGATGGACATAGATGCGGTTGATCGCGATGCAGATTTGCCCGCAATTGCGGAAGCTACGGCGCGTCGCGCCTTTCACGGCGGCGTCTATATCGGCGCTGGCGGTAACCACCAGCGGGCAGTTGCCTCCCAACTCAAGGGACATGCGCTTGACCTGCGGGCAGCTCTGCTGAATGTGCAAGCCCACCGCGCTGGACCCGGTAAAGGCGATTTTGTCGACGCCCGGATGGTCCACCAAGGCTTGGCCAACCTGTGAGCCTTTGCCGGTCAGCACGTTCACCACGCCATCCGGGATGCCCGCCTCAGCGCATTTGCGCGCGATGGCCAAGGCTGTGTAGGGCGTGAGCTCCGCCGGTTTCACAATAATCGTGCAACCGGCGGCCAGGCTGGCGCACAGCTTCCAGCCCACCAGCTCCGCAGGGTAGTTCCACGGGGTGATGGCGCCAACCACGCCTATGGGTTCGCGCACCACCAGGCTTTGGAACCCAGGCTGGTCGTTGGGTACGATCTCGCCATGCACGCGGGTGGCCTCTTCGGCATAAAAGTGGCACGCCTCGGCAAGCTTGAGTATCTCGCCCTTGGCTTCGTTGACGGGCTTGCCCTGCTCCAACGTCATCACCTGCGCCATGCTCAGGGCATCCGCCGCGATCAGGTCACCCAGGCGGTGCAATGCGGTAGCGCGCGCCTTGGGCAGTTGCCGGGACCAGCCGCGAAAGGCGGTACGGGCCGCGGTCACGGCATCGTCTACATCATCGGCAGTGGCAGCCGCGATATGGCCGATCACCTCTCCGGTAGCCGGGTTCTCTACCGCAAGGCGCTCCCCGGTGCCCTGGCGAAACTGGCCGTTGATGAACAATGCGCCGTCAAGCGCGGTAATCGAATCGAACAGAGCATTATTGTTATTCATGAGTCTCCGTCGCCGTCCTCTGTGGAATGGGCCAGTGATGCAACCGAAAATATAGTATTGCTAGCTTTTTGCAAGCGGGTTTTGGTGGCCGATGCGCCCGCCGCCAGCCGGACCACAGCCGCCAAACCTTCTCTAAAATCGTAGACATCTAGAATAATCAGCGTGTTATCGCTTTAAATGGTGTCAAACCCGCTACACCCTCTATTTTTCCACTACAACACTGCTTGACCGAATTCAAAATCGAAACGTAGCATTGCTAGATACCAACAAGGAGAAACGTCGATGCTGCCCACCTCCCTTAACAACGCGAAACTGGTCGGCCGGGTCTGGCTTCCCGGCAAAGGCCCTTCAGTGGTTATCCTGCGTGAGAACGTGCTGATCGACGTGACCCCTACGGTGGTCTCGATGGCGGATTTCCTAGATAACGATCCCGCCCAGCGCTTCGACGCCCTCACCGGGGATGCCGTGGGCACCGTCCAGGACCTGATCCTCGATGCCGAACAGATGGGCTACCACGCCCAGCGCCCGTGCCTGCTGGCGCCTTGTGATTTCCAGGCGCTCAAGGCCTGCGGCGTGACGTTTGCCAGGAGTATGGTCGAGCGAGTGATCGACGAACGCACGTCCGGCGATCCGGCCCGCGCCGATGAACTGCGCGAACGCATCGGCGCGTTGATTGGTGGCACCTTGTCCAACGTGCAGGCGGGGTCGCAGAAGGCAGCCGAGGTCAAGGCGGCGCTGATCGCCGAGGGTTTGTGGTCTCAATACCTTGAAGTGGGTATTGGCCCGGACGCCGAGGTATTCACCAAATCGCAGCCTATGTCGGCGGTCGGCTACGGCGCCCAGGTGGGCGTGAATCGTATCTCGCAATGGAACAACCCGGAGCCCGAAGTGGTACTGGCGGTCGACAGCCAAGGCACCATCCGAGGGGCCACCCTTGGCAATGATGTAAACCTGCGAGACGTGGAAGGCCGTTCGGCGCTGCTGTTGGGCAAGGCCAAGGACAACAATGCCTCGTGCGCCATCGGGCCGTTCATCCGGCTGTTCGATGACACCTTCACGCTCGGCGACATCGAGAACGCCACCCTGACCATGGCAGTGACCGGCGAGGACGGCTTCGAGATGACCGGCCGCTCCAACATGGCCGAGATCAGCCGCAAGCCCGCCGAACTGGTTGCCCAGACCCGCAGCGATTCGCACCAGTACCCCGATGGCTTCATGCTTTTCCTCGGCACCATGTTCGCGCCTACTCAGGACCGCGGCGAAAAAGGCTCCGGGTTTACCCACAAGCGCGGCGATGTGGTGGAAATCTCCACGCCGTTGCTGGGCACCCTGCGCAACACCGTTGTGTACGCCCACGAAGCGGCGCCCTGGACCTTCGGTACCCGAGCGCTGATGCGCAACCTCGCCAAGCGAGGCCTGCTATGAGCACGCCCTCGTTGAAGCTAGTGGTTACGGATCATGCCTTCGGAAACACCCGCTATGAAAAAGCGGCTGCCGAGGCGGCCGGCGCCGAGTTTGCCGAGCACCAATGCCGGTCGGAGGATGAAGCCCTGGAAGCCGTACGGGCAGCCAACGCGGTGGTCAACAATTTTGCGCCCATGACCCACCGGGTGATGCAGGCGATGGCCCCTGGCGCGGTGATCGTGCGTTACGGGGTAGGCGTGGATAATGTCGACCTCGCTGCCGCCAGGGCGCTAGGGGTGCGAGTATGCAACGTGCCGGATTACGGCGTGGAAGAAGTGGCCGATCATGCGGCCGCCATGACCCTGGCGCTGGCCCGCAAGCTGGACAACTTCGGCAAAGGGATCCGCGACGGTGACTGGAAGATCGGCCAGATGGTCGATGGCTTGCGCTCCCTACGCGATACCACGGTAGGCCTGATTGGCCTGGGTCGAATTGCCCGTGCCTATGCAGCGCGCATGGCGGTGTTCGGCTGTCGCATCGTGGGTCACGACCCCTACGTGGACGAGGAGCAGGCACGGGCGGCTGGCATCGAGCCCCTTTCGCGGGATGAAGTGATCGCCTGCGCCCATGTGCTATCGCTGCACGTGCCGTTGACCCCTGAAACACGCCACATGATCGGCGCCGATGCCATCGCGCGAATGCCTGATGGGGCGATCCTTATCAATTGCTCCCGCGGTGGCCTGGTGGATGAGGCGGCGTTAAGCGCCGCGCTGGTGAGCGGAAAGCTGTCGGGCGCGGGGCTGGATGTGTTCGAACAGGAACCGCTCCCCGCAGACTCGCCTTTACGCACGGCCCCTCACGGGCTGCTATCGCCCCATGCGGCGTTTTTCTCTGATGCATCAGTCGACAAGCTGCAGCGGCTGGCCGCTGAAGAGGCGCTGCGGGGCCTTCGTGGCGAGCCCCTTCGCTGCGCGCTGACTTGAGGAGTGAACCGGATGAACTACCGCGACAAACTTGACCTTACCGGGAAAACCGCGCTGGTTACTGGCGCCGGCCAAGGCATCGGCGCCGCCATCGCCGAGGCGCTTGCCGAAACCGGCGCGCGGGTGATCTGTACCGACATCCTGCGCGAGCGCGCCGAAGCGACCGCGCGGCATCTTGATACCAAGGGCTACCACGCCCGTGCCGAAGCGCTGGATGTGACGGACACCGCCGGCATCAACGCCCTGGCTGATGCCTTGCCCGCCCTGGACATTCTGGTGTGCAACGCCGGTATCGTTTCCAATACGCCGGCCGAGGAGATGTCAGACGCGGAATGGGACCGGGTGGTGCAGGTGAACCTGACCGGGGTATTTCGTACCTGCCGGGGGTTTGGCCGGCGGATGCTTGCCGCCGGGCGCGGGTCGATCATCACTATCGGTTCGATGTCCGGGCAGATCGTCAACGCTCCGCAACCCCAGTGTCACTACAACGCGTCCAAGGCTGGCGTACACCACCTCACCAAGTCGTTGGCGGTGGAATGGGCCACACGTGGCGTTAGGGTAAATGCCGTGGCGCCGACGTACATTGAAACGCCTTTGCTACACGGCCTGGAAAGCCAGCCAGGGCTGATCCAGAAATGGCTCGACATGACCCCCGCCGGCCGTATGGGCCAACCCCATGAAGTGGCATCAGTGGTGCAGTTTCTGGCCTCTGATGCCTCTTCCCTGCTGACCGGCGCCATTATCACAGCAGACGCCGGGTATACGTGCCTGTGAGGAACACCAGGGCGGCGGGTGCAGGCAGCCTCAACCCACCCCCTGCTCTTTCGCCGCCACCCTGCTCGCCGGCACGGGCCGGGCAGTTTCCTCGTAACCCATAGGGTTGGCCTGCTGCCAACGCCAGGCGTCGCGCATCATGGTGTCCAGGTCGCGCTGGGCCACCCACCCCAGCTCTTCGAAGGCCCGGGTGGGGTCTGCCCAGCACTGGGCCACGTCGCCCGGCCGCCGCTCACATCGGTCCAGGGGCAGGCTTACCCCACTCACCCGTTCGAAGGCAGCGACCAGTTCCAGCACGGAGTAACCCAGCCCGGTGCCCAGGTTCCACGCGCGAAGCCCGGCGTGTTGGCGCAGGTACTGGAGGGTATTCACGTGCCCTTCGGCCAGGTCGACCACATGGATGTAATCCCGCACGCCGGTGCCGTCCGGGGTGGGGTAATCGCCGCCGAACACCGGCAACGCCGGCAATTGGCCGCTTGCCACCTTCAGCAGGTAGGGCACCAGATTGTTCGGCGTGGCCCGGGGGGATTCGCCCAGTAGCCCTGAGGGGTGGGCGCCAACAGGGTTGAAATAGCGCAACACACCGATGCGCCAGCGCTCGTCGGCGCTGGAAAGGCTTGCGAGCATCTGCTCGGTCATCAGCTTGGACTGCCCGTACGGATTGGTGGGCTGCCCGCACTGGGTCGATTCATTGATCGGCATGCAGCGGCAATCCCCATACACCGTCGCCGAGGAACTGAACACCAGAGTGAACACACCGGCATACGCCATGGCCTGGCACAGGTTGATGCTGCCGCCCACATTGGTGTCGTAATACCGCAACGGTTGCCGAACGCTTTCCCCCACGGCCTTGAGGCCGGCGAAATGCATCACCGCATCGACCGGGTAGCGCACGAAGAGTTGGTCCAGCAGCGCTCGATTGCGGATGTCCCCGGCTACCCATTCCACTCGGCGCCCGCCGAGCTGCTGGATCCGCGGAATCGCTTCGCGGCTGCTGTTACAAAAGTTATCGAGGATGACCACGTCCTCGCCGGCTTCAAGCAGCGCCAACGCTGCATGTGCTCCGATATACCCTGCCCCACCCGTCACTAGAATCATGGGTCGTCCCTTGCGTTGGTAGCGGAAGAAAGGCGTACCGGTAATCGCGAGGTCCTCCGGCGCGTGCCCCCTTTAGTACGGAAGGATTAGCGAGGCGGACAGTTCCGTCGGGGTTGCGAGCGGTGATGTCGTTCGTCGCTCCGCTGGCTGACTGGGCGGAACGAGATGGCCAAGCGAAGCCTCCACTGCTTTGAGTGTCAGCGGCTGCACCTTCGCGGTTCTGCCAGGCGGCAGGGAAAGGGCCGCGCCGCGCATCAATAACGCGTAATGACGATCAGGATCCCTCCCATGACAGTGAAGCCCCTCCAGCTACTGGCCGCCGTAGCCGAAGAGAAAACCTGCGGGCAAATACCCGCCCTTGCCCCACGCCCCTTATTGGTCTGCCTCTCTCACCTTCGCTGGGGGTTCGTGTATCAACGGCCCCAGCACTTGATGTCGCGCATGGCACGTCGATACGACGTGCTTTTTTTTGAAGAGCCCCTCCCGGCGGACGGGGCTACGGCGTACCTGGACGTGTTCCCGCAGCCCAGCGGCGTAATGGTGGTCACCCCTCGCCTGCCCGCCGGGCTGGACGCTGCGCACACGGATGCCGCGCTGCGGGATTTGCTCGACGGTTACCTGCGGGACAACCCGCATCCTGAGCTGCTGTTGTGGTACTTCACGCCAATGAGCCTGACGTTCAGCGACCACCTTGCGCCCCGGGTAACCCTCTACGACTGCATGGACGAGCTGTCTGCCTTCCATGGGGCGCCACCTGAGCTGGTCGCCCGGGAAAAACAGCTCCTGGCCCGCGCGGATGTGGTGTTCACCGGTGGCGTGAGTATCTGGGAAGCCAAGCGAACCCAACACGCCAATGCCCACGCCATGCCCAGCAGCGTCGACATCGTTCATTTCGGCGCTGCGCGCAATGGCCTGGCCGAGCCTGAAGACCAAGCGTCGATCGCCCACCCCCGGCTGGGCTTCTTCGGGGTGATCGACGAACGTTTCGATATTGCACTGGTGGAAGCAGTGGCGCGCCAGCGGACGGAGTGGCAATGGGTGATCCTGGGGCCCGTGGTGAAAATCGACCCTGCTTCCCTGCCGCGGCTCCCCAACATTCATTACCTGGGTGGCAAGGCTTACGACCAGTTGCCCGCCTACCTGAGTGGGTGGGACGTGGCGACCATGCCGTTCGCCCGCAACGAGGCCACCCGTTTCATCAGCCCCACCAAAACCCCGGAATACCTGGCGGGCGGTTGCCCAGTGGTGTCCACCTCTATCACCGACGTGGTGCGCACCTATGGGAACAGCGAAGTGGTGCACATTGCCGACGACCCCGCGAGCTTCATCGCGGCGGTGGAACAGGCGCTCATCCAACGCCAGGCACCGGAGCAACTGCGCGCTGCGGCAGATGAAGCCCTTGAGGGCATGTCCTGGGACAACACCTGGAACGCCATGATGGAGCAGATCCAATGCCTCGGATAACCCTGGAACAGGCCTGCGCCAATGCGGCCACGGGCAGCGCCGAAGGCCGCCCCTACTACGATTACCTGGTAGTGGGCGCCGGGTTTGCTGGCAGCGTGCTGGCCGAGCGCCTGGCCGCGGGGCTGGGAAAGCGCGTGCTGCTGGTGGACCGGCGTGACCATGTAGGTGGCAATGCCTATGACCATCTGGATGAGGCCGGCGTGATGGTGCACCGCTATGGCCCGCACATTTTCCACACCAATGCCCAGCGCATCGTGGATTACCTCTCGCGCTTTACCGAATGGCGGCCGTACGAGCACCGGGTGCTGGCCCAGGTGCGCGACCAGCTAGTGCCCATTCCCATCAACCTCACCACCCTCAATACGCTGTATGGCCTCGATATGGATGAGGCTGGCGCGCAGGCCTTTCTGGCCGAGCGCGCCGAGCCGGTAGAGCCGCTGCGCACGTCCGAGGACGTGGTAGTGAGCCAGGTAGGGCGCGAACTGTACGAGCTGTTCTTCCGCGGCTACACCCGCAAACAATGGGGGCGGGACCCCTCCGAGCTGGACCGCTCGGTAACCGCGCGGGTGCCCACGCGCACCAATACCGACGACCGCTATTTCGCCGACACCTTCCAGATCATGCCGTTGCACGGGTATACGCAGATGTTCGAGCGCATGCTGGGCCACCCCGGTATCGATATCCTGTTGAGCACCGACTTCGCGAAAGTGGACCAGCAGATTGACCGTGGCCATCTGGTGTACTGCGGGCCGGTGGACGAGTACTTCGGCTTCAAGCTGGGGCGGCTGCCGTACCGTTCCCTGCGCTTCGAGCACAAGACCGTGGCCCAGGCGCAGTTCCAGCCGGTGTCGGTGGTCAATTACCCCAGCGAAGACGTGCCCTATACCCGCATCACCGAATACAAGCACCTCACCGGCCAACAGCATACCCACACCAGCCTCACCTATGAATTTCCCAGCAGCGAGGGGGACCCGTACTACCCCGTGCCGGCGCCGGAAAATGCAGCGCTTTACCAGCAATACAAAGCGCTGGCCGATGCTACGCCGAGCGTGACCTTCCTTGGCCGGCTGGGCACCTACAAGTACTACAACATGGACCAAGTGGTAGGCCAGGCGCTGGCGCTGTACCACCGCCTGGAGGCTGAGCACGGCGAGGCAGACGCGGGAGCGCAGACCTATGCATCGGCCTGAAGCCTTCGCGAGCTTTTTGATGGGAGGTTTCGAATGTTCCAGTTGCCGGCGCAAGGACGGGCGCCGGCTCGACCTGCTCGCCGGTACCGGCCACGACCGCTGGGCCACCCAGGATTATCAGGCGATACAGGCCCACGGCATGCGTACGGTGCGCGATGGGCTGCGCTGGCACCTGCTGGAGCCCCGCCCGGGCGTTTACGACTGGAACAGTTTCGATCACCAACTGGCAGCCGCCGAAGCGACCGGCACTCAGGTGATCTGGGACATTTGCCATTATGGCTTCCCCGATGGCCTGGACATCTGGCAGCCGGCCTTCGTGGAGCGCTTCGCGCGTTTTGCCGGCGCGGCCGCGGCGCATGTGCGGGAACGCAGTGACGCCGTGCCCTACTACTGCCCTGTCAACGAAATCTCCTTCTGGGCATGGGCCGGTGGGGACGTCGCGTACTTCAATCCGGGTGCCACGGGCAGGGGCCTGGAGCTCAAGCACCAACTGGTGCGCGCCAGCATTGCGGCAATCGAGGCGGTGCGGGCGATCGAGCCGAGGGCGCGCTTCGTGCAAGCTGACCCACTGATCAACGTGCGCGCTGCACCGGGCCGGCCGGGCGATGCGGAACCGGCCGAGCATTATCGGCAGGCACAGTTCGAGGCCTGGGACCTGCTCAGCGGAAAAGCCTGGCCAGGGCTGGGTGGCCGCCCCGAATACCTGGACATCCTAGGGGTGAACTTCTACCCCCACAACCAGTGGTACCTCGGTGGTGGGCACATCCCCTTCGGCCATGAACACTTCAGGCCGTTGGCCGGCATGCTCAAGGAAGCGCATGTACGGTATGGCCGGCCACTGGTGATCACCGAAACCGGGGCCGAGGGCGACACCCGCGAACCGTGGCTGGATTACATCGGCCAGCAGGTCGCCCAGGCCATGGCCGCCGGCGTGCCGCTGGAGGGGGTATGCCTGTATCCGGTGCTCGATTACCGCGGGTGGGATGACGATCGCCATTGTCATACCGGCCTGTTGGGGTTCGCCGATATCCACGGTCACCGACAGGTGCATGGCCCGTCCGCGGCCGCGCTCAAACGGATGGCGCAACGCTGTGGTATCGCCGCCAACCCGAATACCGCCGATCCATTGCCAGAAGAAGGAACTGCGGAGGTGTCATGAACAGGGGTATTCCGCCGCGCGGCGCAGGCCGGTTCCTGTGGCAGTACGTGTGTCGGCACCCGGTGGCCTATGGCAGCCTGGCGGTGTTCATTGTCGGCGGCGCCAGCTGCGCGGTCGCCGTGCAATACGGCATGAAACTGCTGGTAGACACCATGAGCGAGGCAGGCCCGGCCAGTAGTCGCGTATGGATGCCGTTCGGCCTGTTCATTGCGTTGATCGCCGTGGAAAACGTGTTCTGGCGCCTGGGTGGATGGCAGGGCTGCCGCACCGTGGTGAGAAGCTGCGCGGAAATGCGCGTAGACCTGTTCAGCCACCTCACCGGCCACCCCATGCGCTACTTCGCTGAGCATTATGCCGGCGCGCTGGGTAGCCGTATCTCCGCCACCGGCACCGCCGCTGGCGCGGTGTATGGCGCACTGATCTGGAAAATCACCCCCCCGTGCGTGGATTTCATCGGTGCGGTGGTGGTGCTTGCCACCGTCAGGGTTGAAATGGCCCTGGCACTGGTCGCGTGCGTGTTACTGGTAGCGGTGATCATCACGTATTTCGGCATACGCGGGCGCAGCAAGCATCAGCGTTTCGCCGCGCACGCCGCGAACGTAGGTGGGGAATTGGTAGACCTGGTTTCCAACGTGTGGACGATCAAAGCCTTCTCTGCCCGGGAGCGGGAGCGCAAGCGCCTGGACGGGAAAATCCAGGCCGAGGCGCGGGCGCAGCAACGCAGCTGGCTGTACCTGGAAAAGGCACGGGTATTCCATGACGTGTGCCTGGCGCTGATGGCGGGTGGGATGCTGGCGTGGGCCATCCAGTTATGGACCCGGCATCAGGTCACCGCCGGCGACGTAGTGCTGGTGAGCGCGCTGACCTTTCGCATTCTGCACGGCTCCCGCGACCTGGCCCTGGCGCTGGTGGACACCACCCAGCACCTGGGGGCGATCGCCGAAACCCTGAGCATTATCGCCCAGCCCCATGGCCTGCCCGACCACGACATGGACTGGCCGGTGCGCCAGGGCGCGATCGACATCGACCAGGTGAGCTACGCCTACCCGGGCGGCAACGGGGTGCTGCACGGCGTGAACATACGCATCGAGCCTGGCCAGCGTGTGGGTATCGTCGGCCCCTCTGGCGCCGGCAAAACCACCCTGATCGGGCTGCTGCAGCGGCTTGATGATGTAAGCCGAGGGGCGATTCGCATTGACGGGCGGGACATTCGCGAGATGAGCCAGGACAGCCTGCGCCGCCAGATCGCCGTGGTGCCGCAGGAGCCGGCGTTGTTCAACCGAACCATCTACGAAAACATCCTCTACGGCCGCCCCGAGGCCACCCGCGAGGAGGTATATGCCGCGGCGCGCAACGCCTACTGCCACGACTTCATCGACCAGCTGCCCCAAGGCTATGACACGCCGGTGGGCGAGCGCGGGTTGATGCTGTCCGGCGGCCAGCGACAGCGGCTGGGCATTGCCCGGGCGTTTCTCAAGAACGCGCCAATCCTCATCCTCGACGAAGCCACTGCCGCCCTGGATTCGCGCTCCGAAGCCGTGATCCAGGCGGCGCTCACCGACCTCATGCAAGGGCGCACCGTACTGGCGGTGGCGCACCGCCTGGCGACCATCGCCGCGTTCGACCGGGTATTGGTGATGCGCGCCGGGCAGGTGGTAGAAGACGGCCCCCCTGACCACCTGCGCCGTGGCGGTGGATTGTTCGAAGCGCTGTGGCAGGCGCAAACCATGCCTGAGGTATCGCCGGGGAACGAGGTTGGTTGAGCGAGATTCAGCCCGTGCTCAACCTATCGCTTCCAGCCGCGTCACCGCTTCCGGCGCCAGCTGTAGTTGCCCTGCGGCAACGTTCTCTCGCAAATGCGCCACGCTGGACGTGCCTGGAATGAGCAGGATGTTCGGCGAGCGCTGGAGCAACCAGGCGATAGCCACCTGCATCGGTGTTGCGCCCAGTTCCGCCGCTACTGCCTCCAGCTCGGTGGACTGCAATGGGCTGAACCCGCCCAGCGGGAAGAACGGAACGTACGGAATACCGTCGGCAGCGAGCGCGTCGATAAGCGGATCGTCGCCCCGGTTGGCCAGGTTGTAGAAATTCTGCACGCACACGATAGGCACGATCGCCCGAGCCTCCGCCACTTGAGTGGTCGTCACGTTACTCACGCCGATGTGCCGGATCAACCCTTGGGCCTTGAGCTCGGCCAGCGTGCCGACCGCCTCAGCGATACTGCCTTCCTCCGGCGCATGCAGCCCGTGCATGCTGCGAAAATTCACCACGTCCAGTTGCTCCAGGCCCAGGTGGCGCAGGTTGTCCTGCACGGCCGCGGTCAGCTCGGCAGGGGAAAGCGCCGGCAGCCAGCCGCCTTGCGCATCGCGCCGGGCACTCACCTTGGTGACCAGGGTAAGGCCTCGCGGGTAGGGGCGCAGTGCCTTGGCGATCAATTGGTTGGTCACGTGCGGCCCATAGAAGTCCGAGGTGTCGATGTGATTCACCCCAAGCGTTACTGCCTCCTGAAGCACGGCGATGGCGGCGTCCGGGTCCCGGGGCGGCCCGAACACCCCCGGGCCGGCCAGCTGCATGGCGCCGTAGCCCAGTCGGTTGACCTTTCGATCGCCCAGCACATAAGTGGTAGTGGTCATGGAACATGCTCCGTCAGCCAAGAGAGTGGCCACTATAGGTGGGCGGTGCCTGCGCGATAATTGGCTATAGTGCGCACACCCTGTACGGAGCGGCGAACAATGCCGGTAGACCTCAACGACGTGCGCGCCTTTATCGCCATTGCCCAGGCGAAGGGCTTTCGAGACGCCGCAAGGCGCACCGGCGCCAGTGCGTCGAAGCTCTCCGATGCCCTGCGCCGGCTGGAAGCGCAACTGCAGGTGCGGCTGTTGCATCGAAGCACGCGCAGCGTAGTGCTGACCGAGGCAGGGGCCAGGCTGCTCGAGGCGCTGGCGCCAGCGATAGCAGACGTAACCCGGGCACTGGACGCCGTGCGGGGCACGGACGAGCAGCCTGCCGGCACTTTGAAACTGAACGTGCCGGTGGTGGCCGCGCGGCTGATCCTGCCTCAGGTGTTGCCGGGTTTTCTGGCCAGCTATCCCGCCATCAAGGTTGAAGTGATCGCCGATGATCGCTTCGTGGATGTGCTGGCCAGTGGTTGCGATGCGGGTATCCGCTATGAGGAAGGGCTGCAGCAGGACATGGTGGCCGTGCCCATCGGCCCGCGTACCCAACGCTTTGCCCTGGCGGCCGCGCCGGCATATCTCGAGCGGCACGGCATTCCGCAGCACCCTGACGACCTCGCGGGGCACGCTTGCCTACGCGGCCGCTTCGCCAGTGGTGCCGTGCCCGCCTGGCTGTTCGAGCAGGATGGGCAGCAGTTGGAGGTGGAGCCCGAGGGCCCGCTGGAGGTCCAGATCGGTGGGGCCGCCGAGCTGCTGGTGGACATGGGGATCGCCGGCAGCGGGCTGCTGATGCTCTTCGAAGACTGGCTGCGCCCGCATTTTGCACGTGGGTTGCTGGTACCCGTGATGGAAGCCTGGTGGCCAACGTTCAGCGGGCCGTTTTTGTATTACCCGGGCCGCCGCCACCTTCCTGCCCCGCTGCGGGCCTTCGTGGATTACATCCGCGAGCAAGGCCAAGGCGGCCCTGCCCTCTTCGGCGAAGCCGCGCGTCCCCTGGCTTAAAGCCGCCCCACCACACGCCGATAACCCGTGAGGCAGCTACCTGCCTTTTCAGCGAGAGCGTTTGATGGACACCCTGTCGGCCAGTGACCGTGAGCATGTGCTCGAGACTGCCACCGCCCAGTTCTGGAAGCACATCGCCCCCGTGGTGAAAATCGCTTTCGGGATTCACGTGGTGCTGTTCGTGCTGTTTCTGGCGTTGGGCCTGCGGCCACTGTGGCTGGGCAACATGGCGAGTATCGCCGCCTATGTAGTGTGCATGCAGGCTATCGGGCAGCGGCGGTTCCAACTGGCAGGCATGGTGATGTGCCTGGAGATCATCCTGCACGCGATGCTGGCGACCTGGGTGCTGGGCTGGGACAGCAACTTCTACTTCTACCTGTTTTGCATCGTGCCGATTCTGTCGTTCAGCTTCCAGACGGCACCGCTGCGCCGGATGCTGCTGAGCGTAGCGATCCTGCTGGTGGCCCTCGGCGGTTTTGCCCTGCGCCATCGCCTGGGTGGAGGGAAGGTCGTTTCGCCTTGGCTGCTGGAAATTTTCGGCTTCACCAACTTGTTCACCGCGACAGCGCTGTTGCTGCACGCCACCGTGTTATCGGTTCGTTACTCGTTGACGATGCAGTTCCATCAGTTTCATAGCGCCAACCGCGACAGCCTCACCAACCTGTACACCCGCCGGCGGATACTGCAGCAGGCACGTCAGCTTCCGCAGAGCGTGCCGGTATCGGTGGTATTGCTGGACGTCGACCATTTCAAGCAAGTCAACGACCGCCACGGCCACGCCCAGGGCGACCGTGTACTGCAGCGGGTGGCCGCGGCCATCAGCGACAGCGTGCGGGATACCGACATGCCCGCGCGCTGGGGCGGAGAAGAGTTTCTGGTGTTGATGCTCGGCACGCCGCTGGCCGAGGCCATCGCGGTGGCCGAGCGTATCCGGGCGCGCCTGAGTGAAGTGCCCGAAGCCCAGACATTGCCCGTGACCGCAACCTTCGGGGTGGCGCAACTACGCCCGGGCGAGACATTTCGTGAGCTGTTCGGCCGAGTAGACCAGGCCTTGTACCTGGGTAAACAGCGGGGCCGCGACCGGGTGATGCTGGCTGAATGAACGCGCCGTTGGTCGCGCAACGGGCCATTGCCGCTGTAGCGCAACGGTGATACGGCCGATAGCCCGTTACAGCACTTTGCCACCTTTGAGCCGAGCCGTATGTCAACCGCCCTTCAGTCGTTCGAACCTCCGCGTTCCGGTAGCCATGCTCGGTTGGCCCGCCGTTCCGCCTGGCTGGTCACTGCCCTTATGTTGTGCCTGTTCCTGGGCGCCAGCAGCGTGGTCACTCAAGTGGCATCCACGCTCAACCATGATGAAATACAGCGCAACAAGCACCTGGCCAAGACGGCGGGCGAGGCCTGGCTCACCAACATCACCTTTACCTTGCTGGACTTCGCCTTCTGGGACGAAGCCTACGAACACACCCACGGCGAGGTGGATACTGCCTGGACCTCCGAGCAAGTAGGCATGGGGCGCTCGCTGTTGTCGCAATATGGGCTCAACGGTGTGTTTATCGTGGATGCGCGGCAGGTTACCCGCTACGCATTCGTGGCTGGGGAATTCGATAACCGGCAAGCCTCGGACTGGATCAAGGGTGACCTGTCAGCCCTGCTGGCCCAGGCTCGCACCAAGGCTGGCCAACGGGCCGCAGTGACCGGGTACTTCCTGGTAGACGGCCGACCGGCCGTTGTCGCAGCCGCCGCCATCCAGCCGCTGTCCTACACACTGACTACGCCCACCAACGAGTTGGCCTACCTGGTGTTCGTGGACGTGCTGGGCCCGGCTTCGCTGGAGCGCATGGGCAGCATCTACGGCCTGCCTAACCTGCGCCAAGGCAGCGCGCAGTCGCCTGTCAGCCTGCAGCTCAGCGCCGACCCGGCGGTGTACCTCACCTGGGACATCGCCACCCCCGGCGCTACCTTCCTGCGGCTGGTATTGCCGCTGGTACTCCTGACGTCGCTGATCTTCGGTGGCGGCGCCTGGCTGCTGCTGCGCCGCTCCATTCGCGCGGCCGAGCAGATCGACCGAGGCCGCGAAGCCATGCGCTTGAGCGAGGAACGCTTTCGCGATATCGCCGAGGGCGCCTCGGACTGGATCTGGGAAACGGACGCCAACCTGCGCGTCACCTACCTTTCAGGTCGTTTCCGCACTGCCACCGGGTTCGACACCTCGCAATGGCTGGGCAGGCCGCTGCACCTGTGCCTGAACCTCGGCGCGGGCGTATTCGACACTCTGGCCTCGCAGCCTGAAGGCCATCGCCAGGTAGTGCCCTGCGCCCACACCGACGCCCAGGGTGGTCAACGGCTGGGCAGCCTGCACGCGCGCGCCATCCGTCAGGGTGGATCGGTGATTGGCTATCGCGGCACCGTAAGCGACGTGACCGAGGAGGCCGAGGCGCAGGCGCGCATTGCCTACTTGTCCGGCCATGACGCGCTCACCGGGTTGCCCAACCGCGGGCAGGCCTATCGGGCGCTTCAAGCCCGGCTTGCCGATGGCACCTGTACCAGGGCGTTCGCGATCCTGTTCATCGACCTCAGCGGGTTCAAGCAGATCAACGACTGCCTGGGGCATATCGCGGGCGACCAGGTGTTGGTAAAAGTAGCGCGGCGCCTGGGCGAAGCCTTGCAACCCGACGATGTGCTGGCCCGGCTGGGCGGGGACGAATTCCTGATCATTACGCCCAGGGTTACCCAGCGCTGCCTGAGCGAACTCTGCGAACGGTTGCTGGGCGACTTCACTCCACCGATCGTTACCGCCGAGCACGAGCTTCGCCTGGGGCTATGCATCGGCATCGCCCAGGCACCGATAGACAGCACCGATGCCGAGGAGCTGCTGCGCCTGGCCGATATTGCGCTGTATGAAGCCAAAGGGAGGGGCCGCCACAGCTGGCAGCTGTACAACGCCGAGATGAAGACCCGCATCGAGGAACGCAGGCAGCTGGAGCAGGACCTCAAGCGCGCCGTGCAACATGATGAATTCAGCGTGGTGTTCCAGCCGCGTTTCGATATCACCGGCGCGCGTATTCTCGGCGCCGAGGCGCTGGTGCGCTGGCAGCACCCGGAAAAGGGCCTGCTCAGCCCTGCGGTGTTCATTCCACTGGCAGAGGAAACCGGCCTCATCGTCGCCCTCAGCGACATTGTGATGCGCCGCGCCTGCGCGCTGGTGGCCACCTGGCCCGAGCCGGTGTTCGTATCGGTGAACCTGTCCTGTATCGAATTCATGCGCAGCGACCTGGTCGCCCGTATCGAGCGAACCTTGGCGGGCACCGGGCTACCAGCCTCGCGCCTGGAGGTGGAAGTGACCGAAAGCGTGATGATCGACAATGCCGACGGGGCCCTGGCGTTGATGGTCCAGCTCAAGAAGCTGGGCGTGAAATTGTCCATGGACGACTTCGGCACCGGGTATTCATCACTGAGCTACCTCAGCTGTTACCCGTTCGATGGCATCAAGATAGACCGCAGTTTCGTGATGAACCTCAGCGACCCCAAGGCCAACAACCAGGCGATTGTCAGCGCGGTGGTGGCCATGGGCAAAAGCCTGGGCATGGTGGTCACTGCCGAGGGTGTGGAAACACCCGAGCAGCTCGAAGTGCTTGCCACTTTGGGCTGCGACCAGGCCCAGGGTTACCTGCTGGGCCGCCCCATGCCCCCTGACGCCCTGGCGACCTTGCTCCTGGCGCAGCATGCCGTGACCGCGCAAACCGAGGCCAGCTGTTAACCGGTGTATTGCCCCGCGGTTGCCAATCCTTTCGTTTCGGTTACTATCGCCCCGCCGGTTTCCGAGAGGAACTAACAGGGAATCCACCAGGCCACGGCCTGAAACGGAACTGCCCCCGCAACTGTAGGCGGCGAGCGTGCTCTACACAGGCCACTGGGAACACCCGGGAAGGCGTGGGCACGCCACGACCCGCCAGTCAGGAGACCTGCCGGCCATCCATACAACCACTGACCGGCGGGGTGCCCGGGAAGGGCATTTCCGTGACCCCGGCCATTGCCAGGCAGGGCTTGCGGCCATGTGCTTTCCAGCGCTCGCCGTGATGGCCCAACGCTGGAGACCTGCCGTTGAACATGCTCTGCCGCCCTGCCCTCACCCTGTTGCTTGCGTTGCCAGCGGCTGCCCTGGCCGCGCCGGTGCACTACCCGCTCACGGTTGAAAACTGCGGCAAGGCGCTCACGTTCACTCAAGCCCCCCAGCGCGCCGTGACCATTGGCCAGGCCGGCACCGAGCTGCTCTATGCGCTAGGGCTGGGGGACCGGTTGGTGGGCACTTCGCTGTGGTTCGATCAGGTACAGCCCGAGTACGCGGCGCAAAATGCCAAGGTGGAACGCCTGGCGGACAACGAACCGAGCTTCGAGGCGGTGCTGGCCAAGCGACCACAGCTGGTGGCGGTGCAGTTCGAATGGATGGTGGGCCCCCAGGGCGCAGTGGGTACCCGGGAGCAATTCCACGACCTGAACATTCCCACCTACCTGCTGCCTTCAGACTGCGAAGGCAAGGACAACCTCAAGGGCGCCGACGGTACCCGCCTCGAAACCTTCGATATCGCAAGCCTGTACAAGAGCGTGCGCCAGCTGGCCGACATCTTTGACGTAACGGCGCGTGGCGACGCACTGGTGGAGCAGTACAAGGCCCGGCTGGCGCAAGCGGTTACCCGCGCCGGGCAACACCCGGGTAAAGACGTTTCGGCTGTGGTGTGGTTTTCCAGCGCGGACCTCGCCAGCGACCCCTTCGTGGCAGGAAGAAAGGGCGTGGCAGACTTCATGCTCAGCACGCTAGGCATTCATAACGTGGTGGAGTCCAACGAGGAATGGCCGACCGTTGGCTGGGAAACGCTGGCCCGCGCCAACCCCAGCCTGATCGTGATCGCCCGCATGGACCGCCGCCGCTTCCCCGCCGATGACTATGCGAAGAAACTGGCGTTTCTGAAAAGCGACCCCGTTACCCGCAACATGGACGCCGTGAAGCATGACCGCATCGTGATCCTCGACGCCGATGCGCTGCAGGCAAGCACGCGGTTGTTCACCGGCATCGAGCAACTGGCCGAAGCCAGCGAGCGTTACGCCCGATGAGGCATGGCCCGCTGGCCCTCGCCAGGCCCCTGTCGTGGAGCCTTGCGCTACTGTGCGGCGCGTTGTTGCTGGCCACCGCCATCGGCGAAACCTCACTCGACATGAGCGTGGTGCTGAAGGTGCTGGCCAACAAGCTCACCGGCGCGGCCTGGGCAGTAGACCCGATCGACGACGGCATCGTATGGAATTACCGCTTGCCCCGTGCCTTGGTGGCTGGTGCCTGCGGCGCGGGCCTGGCGATCTGCGGGGTGATTCTCCAGGCCCTGTTACGCAATGCCTTGGCCGAACCCTACCTGCTGGGCATCTCCGCGGGTGCCTCCACCGGGGCGGTGATGGTGTCCGTGGTCGGCGTGGGCGGGGGCATCGTTTCGCTGTCGGTGGGGTCGTTCCTTGGCGCGCTGCTGGCATTCGGGCTGGTGGTTTTACTCGCCCGCTCCTCGCGGCTGAGTGGCAGTGCGGGATTGATCATCCTGGCGGGAATTGCCAGCTCGCAGCTGTTCAACGCACTCACTGCGTTCGTGATCGCCCGCTCGGCCAATGCCGAGCAAGCCCGCGGCATCCTGTTCTGGCTGCTGGGCAACCTCAGTGGCGTGCGCTGGCCCTCGGTGGGCCTGGCCGTGCCCGTCGCCGTGTTGGGCCTGGCTTTATGCTGGTGGCAGCGGCGGGCACTGGACGCGTTCACCTTCGGGGCAGATTCGGCCGCCTCGCTGGGCATTGCGGTGGGCCGGGTGCAGGTGCTGCTGATGACTTGTGCGGCGCTGGTTACCGCGGTCATGGTGTCCCTCGTGGGCTCCATCGGCTTCGTTGGCCTGGTGATCCCTCACGCGCTGCGCCTGTTGGCAGGGCCGGGTCACGCCCGGCTGGTCCCGCTGTCTGCCGTGGCCGGCGCGGTATTTCTGATGGCGGCGGACGTGGTGTCGCGCACCCTCATCAAGGGGCAGGTGCTGCCGATCGGAGTAATCACTGCGCTGATCGGGGCGCCGGTTTTCGCCGGGCTGCTGTTGTATGGAGAGCGGCACCGATGAACAGCGCCCCGCTTCTCGCCTGCCAGGGCGTATGTTTTACCCGCAACGGCGTGCCATTGCTGGCAGGTGTCTCGCTGGAGGTCTACCCCGGCGAACGGCTGGGCATTGTGGGGCCCAATGGCTCGGGAAAATCCACCCTGCTCAAGCTGCTGGCCGGGATCGCCACGCCAAGCGCCGGCCACGTTCAACTGACGGGCCGGGCAATGGCCAATTTGAACCGCCGGGAAGTGGCGCGCCTGCTTGCGCTGGTGCAGCAGCACGCGGACACCCGCGAACGCATTCGAGTATGGGATGCGGTGGCGCTGGGGCGCACGCCGTGGTTGACCGCGCTGGCCCCGTGGGGCGCCGAGCACGACACGGTTGTGGCACAGGCCCTGGAAGCGGTAAACCTGGCGCACCTGGCCCACCGGCCCTGGCACAGCCTTTCCGGCGGGGAACGGCAGCGAGCCCATCTGGCCCGAGCGCTGGCCCAGCAGCCGCGGTTACTGCTGCTGGACGAGCCCACCAATCACCTGGACATCCGCCAGCAGCTGTCGCTGTTGCGGTTGATCCACAGCTTGCCGGTCACCACAGTGATTGCCTTGCACGATCTCAATCAGGCGCTGGGCTGTGACCGGGTGGCGGTGTTGGACGGCGGGCGGCTGGTAGCGATCGGGGCACCTGCTCACGTGCTCACGCCAGAGCGCCTTGCTCACACGTTTGGGGTACACGGGCGCTGGCTGGAAGACCCCGGGCAGCGCCCTGTCCTGGTGTTAGCACCGCTGGAATGATTCGGTAAAATCAACTGTACCTAATTGGGAGACAGTGAAGTTCATTTGTACCAGATTGTCCCCATCCCTTCCGCTCCGTAAGCTTCTCTCCATCGCCGGCACACACGGCAAACCTTGAACTTACGGAGCGACTGACATGACCATCACCACCAAAGACACCACCGCCACCGCCGGCCGCGTTCTGCTGGCAACCCTGTTCCTGCTCAGCGGCGCCGCCAAGGTTGGCGCACCGGCGGCAACGCTCGCCTACATCCAATCCAGCGGCATGCCCTTCCCCACGCTGGGCTATGTCGGCGCCATTGGTGTAGAGCTGGGGTTGGCCAGCCTGTTGGTGATCGGTGCGCAGACCCGGCTGGTGGCCTTGCTGATGGCGGCCTTCGCGGTGGTTACGGCGGTGCTGTTCCACAACTCGCTTGGCGACCAGGGCCAGTTCATCAACTTCTTCAAGAACATTTCCATTGCCGGTGGCCTGTTGCAGGTTGCAGCCTTCGGCGGCGGCGCCCTGAGCGTCGACGGTTGGCTGGCTCGCCGCCGGGCTCACAGCTCCCTGCAGGCGGTGTAGGACCTGGCGAAGCCAGGGAACAGCGTTGCGCCAAGTCAAAAAAGCACAGAGGTACAAGCCCTGGCCTCACCCGCGCTCTAGCCTTGCTTGCATAGCCCAAGCCCCGCGGCAGAGCGCTCCCCTTTCCGAAATCCTGTTCAGGCGGTTCCCATGAAAGCATTTCGTTGCAAACCCTTGATGCTGGCCTTGGCACTGATTGGCGCCGGCCCGTTGGCCGCCCATGCGGCGCCTACCCCTGCCGTAGCCGTGGCGCCGCAATACGACACCAGCCACGTCTACGTGGCGCCTGCGGACGTGGACCGCTTCGTGCAAAGTTTTATTGGCACCTTCGGCGGCAAAAGCACCCCACAAGTGGTGGTGAACGTGCTGCCAGTACCTAGCAGCACCACCTCCCAGCTTCTGCAAACCCCCGTAGGCACGGTGTCGCTGTTCGGCTTCACCACCCCGGTGCCCTACCCCTTCGGCCAGGAACGCAATGGTTACTTGGTGAAGGACATGGACGCCGCCCTGGCCGCCGCCAAGGCCAATGGCGCCGACGTGGTCGTCCACGACTTCCCCGACCCCATCGGCCGCGATGCGGTAGTGCAATGGCCAGGCGGTGTGAATATGCAGCTGTATTGGCACACCAAGGTGCCTGATTACGCTGCCTTCCAGAGCGTCCCGGAAAACCGTGTGTACGTCTCGCCCGAGCGCGGTGACGCGTTCATCAAGTCGTTCGTGGGCTTCGCTCACGGCAGGGTTGTGGCAGATGACCGCCGCGCCGCGGGTGAACAGGTGGGCCAGCCAGGCAAAACGTTCCGCCGCGTGAGCCTGGCCTCGAATTTCGGCAAGATGACCGTGTTCATCACCGACGGCCACCTGCCGTATCCGTACGGTCACGACACTACGGGCTATGAAGTGGCAGACCTTTCGGCCACGCTGGCCAAGGCACAGGGTTCCGGCGCGACCGTGCTGGTGCCAGCCACGAAACAAGCGGACCGTACCGGTGCCATGGTGCAGTTCCCCGGCGGTTACGTGGCAGAAATCCACCAGCTCACCAACCCTGGGAAATCCTGAGCCCGTGGTACAGCGCATGAGCCAGCACTTGCGGCGCGTAACCTGTTCATGGGCATTGGCGCTGCTGTGCCCGCTGGGCTGGGCTGGCGCTCACGCGGCAGAGGCCAGCACCACGCCCGACAGGCCCGCCTTGAAGGCCAACCGCTGGCAAGAAGATTGGTCTGCCCTGCAAAACCCCGACGTGGCCCGCGAGCCGCTGGACAGCCTCAAGTACATCCCGTTATCTGCAGACGACCCCCAGCGCTACCTGTCGCTGGGGGCTACCTTGCGGGAGCGTTTCGAGATGAACGATGCCAAGGATTTCGGCACCCGGAACGCCCAGCGCGACAGCTGGCTGATCCAACGCTTGCAGGTACACGCAGACCTGCACCTGAACGAGCACTGGCGCGTGTTTACCCAACTGGAAGACGCCCGGGCGTTCGACAAGGCGGTGGTAGGTGGCGCCGACCAGAACCATCTGGACCTGCGCCTGGCGTTCGCCGAATACGTGAACCACCTGGGCGAATACACGTTCAAGGCGCGGGCGGGGCGGCAGGACTTTGCCTTCGACCTGCAGCGGTTCATTTCAAGCCGCGACGGCCCGAATGTGCGGCAATCCTTCGATGCCGTGTGGGCCGACTGGGAAACTCCGCTGTGGCGCTTCATCGCCCTGGCCAGCCACCCGGTGCAGTATCAGGACGATCGCCACTTCGACGACAAGTCCAATTCGGACGTGGCCTTCCATATGCTGCGGGTAGAGCGCCTGCTCGGCGGCAAGAACGAACTCTCGGCCTATTACGGGCTGTACGAGGAGCGCGACGCCAGTTACCTGGACGCCGAGGGCAGCGAGCACCGCTCGATCTTCGATGCGCGCCTGGGCGGCAGCGCGGCGGGCTATGACTGGGACCTTGAAGCGATGCTGCAACAGGGTTCGGTGGGCGCCAAGGACATCCATGCCTGGGCTGCCGGCAGCCGCACGGGTTACACCTGGGCATCACTGCCCTGGGCACCCCGCCTGGGCTTGCAAATAGATGCCGCCTCCGGCGACCGCCACGCTGGCGACGGCACCCTCGGTACGTTCAACCCGCTGTTCCCCAACGGCTATTACTTCTCGCTGGCGGGCTACACCGGCTACAGCAACCTGTACCACGTGAAGCCCTCCCTCACGGTCAAGCCGTTCGCGGGCCTTTCCGTGCAAGCGGCAGTGGGGTTGCTGTGGCGGCAAACCACCGAAGACGCGGTATACACCCAGCCCAACTTGCCGGTAGCCAACACCGCAGGGCACGGTGGGCGCTGGACCGGTTACTACAACCAGCTGCGCACCGATTACGCCTTCAACAAGCACCTTTCCGGTGCGGTGGAAGCCGTGCATTACGAGGCCGGCCAGGCGCTGCGTGATGCCGGTGGGCATGACAGCAATTACCTGGGCGTGGAAATGAAGTTCATGTACTGACATCCCGCGCCCGGTCTGCCGGCCGGGCGCGGCTGGGCGTCAGAGGTTCTTCAGCCCCTGCGGCGATGGTGTGTAGAAGTACTCGCCGCCCTTTAGATGAACGAAGCCGCTGAAGTCAGAGGGTGGGGGTATGGGAATGCCAGGCCATACATGGTCGGTTTGCGCCAGCGCCGCGTTGGCGGCCTTTGCCTGGCCGATGATCGGGTCGATGCCAACCGGTGCGTCAGCTTCATCGAGCTTGGGAAACTTGCGGTCGTTCGCCCACCGCACCTGCATGAAATGAAACTGATCGGCAATGGAGGCTTGATAACTCATGAACAGCAGCCCTACGCCGTCGTTGGGCTTGTCCACGAATTGCGCAGTGTCCGGGTGCTGCATTCTCGAACCGTAGGTGATGCCACGTCGGGCCATTTGTACACTTTTGTCAAAAGCCAGCTTGCCAGGGCTGGAGCCCCGGGGGTTGGTCTTGCGGATATGGCCCTGGAACGGGCAGCGCTCGCCCGCCTCGTCCTTGCTGTAGTCGAAGTCATTGGTCACCGGGTCGGCTTTGGGCGCCGGGCTCATGGTAACCGGCACGCCATTCTCGAACCGGCCTACCACCCGGGCGCCGGCGATTTCCTTGTTCCTTGGCACCGGCTTCACCCGGCCCTGCAGCGCCTCCTCGGCGTGCTTGAACCCGGCCACGTCCTGTTCCAGCTTGCGGAACACGAAGAGGCTTGCCAACCCTTCTTCGGGGGCGAGGGGATCTTTGAACATGAACTGGCGTAGCGGCGATTCCGGGTCGTACAGGAATTTTTTCTTACTCCCTTTCTCGCGTACGAGATCGCTTTTGATCATCAAGGGCTGCGAGCGGCCGTCTACATAACCGAAGTGTTCGATGCCTTCCTCGGCCTTGTTGAAGTACGCCCGCCCTTCCTGAGTAAACAGCACCGTGAAGCCGCTGCCTTCCTTCTCGAGGGTGCCCACGCTGCTGGCGGTTATCCGTGCCAGGTCGTCTTCATCGTCGTGGGCCAACAGCAGCAAGACATCCGCCGGCGTTCCAAGCGCCGATTGCCAAGAGTCGGTGGCTTGCTGGTCCAGCACCTCGGTATCCGCTGCCATGCCACCTTCGAAGAACTCGTCCAGTGGCGTGCCATCCTCGTGCTTGAACGCTGCTGCCTTGCCCAGCTTCACCAGGCCCGCGTGGCTGATGAACACCAACTGCACCACACCGCCCGGCTCGCCCGTGTCCTTGAAACGCTTCGTCTCGCTAAACTGGGTAGCGGAGTCAGTCACCTTGTACTGATGAAGGAATGTGCGGGCCTGGCCCACCTCGGTGATTTGCAAAAACACCAAGGCAATATGATGACGGCCGTGGCCCTTCAGAATATTGGCCTGCAGCGCCGAGAGGAAACGGCGGGTGTCAGGTTTGTCGATATTGTCATCGTCGAGTGTTCCGTTCAGATCAAAAGTCATCAAAAGCGCTCCTTGTCTTTCAGGCACATCAGGCCACTGCACTCGCGCGCGTGCGCGATGCAGCAATGGCATCGGTCAGGCGAAGGACTCGATAGTGGCCGCAAGGCAAGGGTTTCGGTGGATGTCGGCCGGGCAACGCGCTGTTTGCAACGCGCCACGCCAGGAATACGCAAAGGCTGGCTTCACGGAAACGGTGACGGCAGTGGAGCAACGATGTCTTTTTTTTGTTCGAGTCATGATGCTCCAATGTTGGGGGTATAGGCCTGCAAGGCGCGGCGTGCCAGGCCTTTGGTCGGATGGATGCGCGTGTGACCGCATGCTGATAAAGCGTAAGCACGCCGTGGCGCCGCCGCGCGCTGACGCGGCCTTGATTGATGGTAATGATTCCTGTTTACTTCCTCCCAGTCGCTTGTGCCCGACCCGTCGCGCCACAGGCTCTTTCTTCCTCGAGCGCAGTGTGCCGTTACCTTGCAATCCGTTATCGATGACCTCCTTGCCCAGTATGCGGACCTGCGTCGCTACCTCGCCGGCCGCCTTCGACATCGAGAGGACGCCGCCGACATTGCCCAGTCCAGCTTTGCCCAGGCCTACGCTTATGCGCTGAATTCGCCGGTGGAAAACCCCCGGGCACTGTTGTTTCAGGCAGCCCGCAACCTGTGCATCGACCGGTTTCGCAAGCGCCGGGCCGAGCGCGTCGCCCTGGAGGAATGGTGGCTACGCACCGAGGTGCTTACGCCGTCGATGGACGAGCTCGCCATTGCCCGCCAGCAACTACAGCATTTGATCGAGCGTATCGAGCGCATGCCGCCGCTACGCAGGGAGGTGTTTGTGCGGGTGCGCCTGCATGGCCACAGCCATCGCCAGGTGTGTGAAGCCTTGGCCCTGTCGGCTAAATCCGTGGAGTTGCACATAGCCCGCGCCGTCTTTGATATCGCCGAGTTGCGCATGGCCATTCGGGAAGGCGCCGTATGAGCGGGCCGGTTACCGTGCGCAAGGTGCACCAAGCGCTGGCCTACCTTGCGGCGTTGCATAGCGGGGACCCTGAGCGCGAGCGGCAAGCTGCCCGGCAGGCAGCCCGCTGGCGAGAACGCAGCCCCGTACACGAAAACGCCTGGCAAGAGGCCAACCAGCGCTGGCACTTGGTGCACGGTTACGCACCCCAACTGCGTGAGCAACTCATGCCCCGCCACGACCATGCTCCCACCCTGAACCGTCGAGCGCTGTTGCGGCGCGCCGGGCAGGCCGGTGGTGCCCTTGCATTCGCCGGCCTGGCCGGTTGGCTGGGCACGCTATGGCGCCGCGAAGTATTCGAACAGCACCTGCTTACCGTGCATGGCGAACCACCGCGCGCGGTTACGCTCGCCGACGGCAGCCGACTGCTGTTAGCCGCCGAAAGCAACGTGCAGGTGCGATATGGGTTAGGCGAACGCACCGTGATGTTGCTCCACGGCAAGGTGTTTTTCGACGTGGCGCATGAGCGTTTGCGCAGCTTCGTGGTGCGCACCCGCGTCGGGCAGGTCGCGGTGTTGGGTACGGCGTTCAGCGTGGTCGATCGAGGGGCAGCCGTAAGGGTTGAAGTAGCAAGGGGCCAAGTGCGAGTACGCGACAACCGCGGTGCTGAGCGGATATTGACAGCGGGCCAGGCAGTGAGCATCGACAGGGCCGGCGATCTTGGGCCGATAGAGCCCGGCACTGCCCGTGGAGCAGGCTTCGACGACTGGCAGCGTGGCTGGTGGAGCTTTACCAACACACCCTTGAGTGAGGTGGTAGGCGAGCTCAATGCCTGCCTCGCTGGCGTGGTGGAACTGGATGCGGCGGCGGCCGGCCTTCGCCTGACCGGCAGTTTCCGCATCGACCAGCCGCAACGGGTGCTGGGCGCCCTTCCCCGCGTGCTGCCTGTACGCGTGGTGGAGAGAGGCAATGGCCAACGCCTGGTGCTGAAATGATCCCTGCCTACGCAAAAAAAACACTGAGGGGTAAAGCACACGAGCGCCGTCTTCATGGAGGACCACATCATTACAAGGATTGATCATGTTGTTTTCGCGCTGCCCTCGCCCCTCGAACCTGCCCCCCGCCTTGTGCCGCATGGTAGTCGCCTGTGCCCTTGCGAATTCCCCTTGGTTGGCGCTGCCAGCGTGGGCCGAAAGCGCCTTGACCAGCGCGCGCCCGGTGCAGCTGGACCTGCCCGCCCAGCCGCTGGCCAGCGCGGTACAGGCAATCTCCCAGGCCTCGGGGTCGAGCATTGCGGCCGATGGCCATGTGTTGGAAGGGCGGCAGGCGCCGACGGTGCGAGGTGCGTATACCCTTCTGCAGGCATTGACACTGCTGCTCGATGGCACCGACCTGGCCGCCAGTGAAGAAAACGGCGTGATCATCATTCGTGCCCTGCCACGCTCTTCCAGCCTTACGCTCGATGCCATCCAGGTGAATGCCGACCTCGCCAACCAGCCGCCCGTTGCCTACAGCGGCGGGCAGGTAGCGACCGGAGCACGGCTAGGGGTGCTGGGCAATACAGACATCATGGACGCGCCGTTCAACATCACGGCCTACACCGCGCAACACATTGAAAATCAGCAAAGCGGCACGCTGGGCGCGCTTCTGCGCAGCGACCCCTCGGTGCGTTTCAGCACCGGCGAAGGACATGCGTACGAGAACTTCATGGTCCGCGGGCTGGCGCTCAATTCCACCGAGCTGGCCGTTAACGGCCTGTACGGTATGGCACCGGATGGTCACGTACCTACTGAATTCCTCGAGCGTGTCGAAGTGCTGAAGGGCCCGGGCGCACTGCTGTCCGGCATGTCCCCCGGTGGCAACGTGGGGGGCTTGATCAACCTGGTTCCCAAGCGCGCTGGCGCCCAGCCTCTCACGCGGCTCACCACGCGCTATGAAAGCGAGGGGTTTGTTTCCGAACATCTGGACGTAGGCCGCCGCTTCGGGGACGGCCAACAGTTCGGTGTACGTTTCAACGGCGTGTACGGAGACGGCGATGCGGGTGTGGAGGACCAATCCAAGACCCGTAACCTGGCCGCACTGGGCATGGACTACCAGGGCGATGGCTGGAAGCTCGACCTGGACGCGTACGAATCCCATGAGCGCACGGACAACGGCAGCCCCATGATGGTCGGCTTCGGCACCTTGGGCAGCGTGCTCAAAACACCGAAGAACGACACCAATATCCTGCGCGGCACCCAATCCAAGCAAATCACCCAGGCGATGATCCTGCGGGGGGAATACCAGCTCAATGAGCAGTGGGCTGTATACGCCAACGTCGGCGGTGGTCACACCCGCTACAAGGGTTTCTTGAACGGCACCCGGTTGCGGGTGAGCGACACTGCCGGCAATGCCACCGGGGAGACCTACAATCAGGCGGGCTACACCCACAGCACCGCAGGCGAGGCAGGCATACGAGGCAGCTTCGCCACCGGGCCGGTCACGCATGAGGTCACGCTAAGTGGCTCGGTGCTGCACCAGAACATCGGCCGCGCGGACACTGTCACAAGCGCCGGTTATGCAACCAATATCTATACCCCCAGCAGGCCGATCCTCGCTGACGCCCCTGGGAGTGCCGACAAGACCGGCGACAATACCTTGTCGAGCTTCGCAACCACCGACACCCTGGGGTTCCTCGACGATCGCGTGCGCCTTACCCTTGGTTTGCGCGCGCAGCGCGTCCGTCAGCGGCTGAGCAACCCCACGTACGATGACCAGGCGCTCACGCCGGCGGTAGGCCTTGTAGTCAAGCCATGGGATGCGGCGATCTCTCTTTATGCCAATTACATCGAAGGGCTGGCCCAGGGCGGGACGGTAAGCGACACCACTGCCGCCAACTATGGCGAGCAATTCGCGCCCTACAAAACGCGGCAGATGGAAGTGGGCGCGAAGTGGGATCTGGGCACCTTCACCCACACGCTGAGCCTGTTCCAGATCGAGCAGCCCAGCCTCATGCTGGACGCGGCAAGCAACCGCTACAGCGACAGCGGCGAGCAGCGCAACCGGGGCATGGAGTGGAACCTGTTCGGCAGCCTCACTCCCACGGTCAGGCTACTGGGCGGTGCCACCTACACGCGCGCGGTGCTTACCCGTACCGCGAACGGCCAGTACAACGGCCACACCGCCCATGGCGTACCCACCTGGACCGCCAACCTGGGCGCCGAATGGGATGCCCCCTGGGTGAGCGGCCTGACCTTGACAGGGCTGGTGATTCATACCGGTTCGCAGTACCTGGACGACGCCAATAACCTGAAAATCCCACAATGGACGCGTTATGACCTCGGCGCCCGGTATGCCACCCGGTTGGTGGGCAAGGATGTGACCTTGCGCGCCAGCCTGGAAAACGTTGAAAACCGTAGCTACTGGGCAGGCGTATTCAACGACGGCTTCGCGACCATTGGCGAGCCGCGCACCTTAAAACTCTCAGCAAGCGTGGACTTCTGACATGTACCTTTCCCGACCTTTCGTGGCCTTGGCTGCTATGCCGCTGGCGTGCGCGCTCTCCGTGGCATGGGCAAATACCCCACTCACCCCTGGCACCTCGGTAAGCGGCGACGTGCAAGCCGGCGGTGACCAGCACTGGCAACTTGCGCTGCATAAAGGCGACCTGGTGTTCGGGCTCCTGAAGGGCGACGCCAGCCTGCGCCTACTGGACGAGCAGGGGAAACCGCAACGCCTGCTGGTAGACGCCACCGACATGCTGCGCGACTTCATGTTCGTGGCCGACCGGGACGGCCCGGTTACCCTGCTCCCCGAGCGGGCTGGGGCCTGGCAGCCGACGCACTATGAACTTCAGATCTCGCGAATAGTGCCCATAACCGAGCAGCATCCCTCTGCCGAGCCCATTGAAAGCCCAACGCTGCAAGCGCTGAAAGCTTCCGTACTCAAGGGTGGCACCACGCAGGCGTTCTGGGCAGAGCGTGAGCGCCAGGGCACGCCGCTGGTAGAGCCCGTCGGCACTGGAAACGACGCCATGCGCGTCACGTTTCTGTGGAGGGGGGCCAGGCATGGCGTAACCCTGTTCGGCGCGCCCTCCGGCGACCACGACGCCTTGGCGCAGCTGGCGGGCACCGATGTGTGGTACCGAAGTTATGTGGTCCCGGCCGGCACGCGCATGAGCTATCAACTGGCGCCTGATGTGCCGCAACTGGACGAACGCTTCCCGGATCGCCGCCGCGCGGTGCTGGCCACCCTGCAACGTGACCCCCTCAACCCACTCACCTTCGCCAGCGAGGCCGGCGATGACAAATACCGGCAGCGGTCGCTGCTCGTGCTTCCGGGCGCGCCCGCGCAGCCCTGGCTGCAGGCCGATCCACAGGCAACGAAAGGTACGCTTGAACGGGTGGCAGTGGACAGCAAGGCGCTGGGCAACCGCCGCGATGTCTACCTCTATCGGCCAGCGGGCTGGCAGGCAGGCTCCGCCGAGCGAGGCTTGCTGGTGCTCTTCGACGCCCAGGCTTACCTGCGCCAGGTGCCTACCCCTGCCCTGTTGGACAACCTGATCGCGGCCAAACGCATTCCGCCCACCGCCGCGCTACTAGTGGGCAACCCCAGTGCCGAATCCCGCGGGCATGAGCTGCCGCCCAACCCGCTGTTCGCGCGCTTTCTATCGGAAGAGTTGTTGCCCTGGGCCAAACGCCAAGGCATTTCAGCCGAAGGCCATCGCACCGTACTCGCAGGCTCCAGCTATGGCGGAATCGCATCCACTTATGCGGCGCTGCGCCATCCGCAGCAATTTGGCAACGTGCTGAGCCTCTCGGGCTCCTACTGGTGGAGCCCGCACGGCGAGGAGCCTGGCTGGCTCACCCGTTTGGCCCGCGACGCCCAACCGGTGCCGGTGCGCTTCTTCATGCGGGCGGGCCTGTTCGAGCGCGGCCACGGCGGGCACA
This sequence comes from Pseudomonas sp. 3MAES_34.3B, assembly GCF_058145875.1. Taxonomy (NCBI): domain Bacteria; kingdom Pseudomonadati; phylum Pseudomonadota; class Gammaproteobacteria; order Pseudomonadales; family Pseudomonadaceae; genus Pseudomonas; species Pseudomonas sp. 3MAES_34.3B. Next base: position 3,202,863 of record NZ_CM176960.1, read on the forward strand.
TGGACCTGCTGGGCAGCAACCGCCACATGCGCGACGTACTGGTCGCCAAGGGTTACGCCGTGGACTATGGCGAGTACCCCGGCGGCCATGATTACGCCCAATGGGGCGGTGAGCTGGCCACCGGGCTGGAGGCGTTGCTGGGCAAGCCCGGTCAGGCGCTCCCGGATTGATGCACCGGGCTCAAGGCACATCGCCTGCCCGTGGCTCATGGATCGGGCACCCACGGTGCTGCGCCCGGAACCCGGCGGAATGTTCGTAGGCAGGCTTGCGCACCCGCATGATCCCGCCCAGTGGGCGGTGCGCCGCCAAACCGTGCCAAGGGCTGAAGGACATGCCGTCATCCACGGCGGCTATCCGCTCCGGTGCCCAGGCAGCTTGCCGGGGCACCTGTATGCGCGCCACGGCTACATAGGGGCTTAGATCTTCCGGCCAGGCGACCGAAGCGTCCTCGATCGGCATTTTTTCTACGTCGGTAGCCAGCTGCACCCGCACTTCCCACACACCGTCCTGCTCGGCGAAGAACGCCTGTACGGCCTCGCGCAGGCCGTCGGGCTTGTCGTCCAGGTCCAGCGCCTGGCCAGTCAGTGCTGTGAGCGATGGAGATACCGGCACCACGCTCAGCTTGGCGTAGTAGGCGCCATACAGCAGGGGCACGACGGTATAGAACGTTTCGCCCAGAAGGTGGGTCAAGGGGTGGCCGCCGAGGCTGCGCAGCGTGCCGCTTTCGCCGCCCATGGCTTCAACGGTGGTTTCGATCCCACGCAATGCGGCGGACATCGCTTTTTTGAGCGCGGGGGCCTTGTCGGTGGTTTTCGCCAACAGCTTCAGGGTTTTCAGGAAGGCCTTCGGCGTGGCCGCAGTGAATGCCTTGGCATTCTGCATCACGAAATCCTGGGTCACGTCGCCTTCGCTGCCGGGCAGGCGCTCACCTTGTACGCCGATCACTTTGAGCGCCATGCCGCGCGGGGTGGACACCTTGTCATCCAGAATGTCACCCGGGTTGGTGGACAGCCGCATCACCACCGGCAGAGTACCCGGGGTCGCGAACATGCCTTGAGCCAACGCTGGTGGCAAGTCGTCGAACACCGTCAGTGTGCCGGTGAGCAAGCCATGGGCCTTGGCATGGACGCTTCGCACCGCATGGCCATAGTCGGATGCGGTGGTTTCCAGAATGCTGTGCATGGCCTCGATCAGCGCCGCACTGGTTTCGGCCTCGTCGTCCGGCACCTGCTCGAAGGCCGGGTCAAAGAGTACAGGCACGGGCCCGGGTTGGCGCGTAGTCATGGCGTTACCTCACGGTTGGCTTGGGTTAGAAGCGGCGGGTTCTGATGACCCACTCAAGGGGATTTAAAATCGACCCTGTCCGCCATCCCGGCGTTCAACCCGCGGCATGCCCACCGCCTTGCGTCAGTTACCTGCCCACTCCACCACGTTCACGTCTTTGCCTACATAAATGCGCATGAGGTCGCTGCCCAGAAGGACCTTGCCATTGGGCCAGGCCTTTTTCGCCCGGGTGACCAACGCGTCGTCGCTGTTCGTTTCATCCTGCGGGCCAGGGCGGGAGATATGGGAGAACACCGCCAGCTTCGGCTCAGCCTTGGCAAATACTTCACCTGCCTGCTCGGCAGTGGTGTGGTGGCCCACGTTGGCCTTGGCCCAGTCTTCGTCCACATGGTGCGTGGACACGCCGCCTACCTCATGTACCAGCACGTCCGCGCCCCGGGCGTTTTCGATCACCCGCTCGTCGTAGCGGGTATCTCCCGACAGCGCCACGGTATGGCCGTTGTACTGAACCTTGTAGCCGTAGCTGGGCTTGATGCGATCGCCATGGTTGACCTCGAAGGCCGTGACCTTCACGCCCTTGCGCTCGAACACCACCCCGGGGCGGTTGAAGGTATGGGCGTTGATGCGCTGGGCTTCGGGCTTCACTTCGTTGTCGTCCCGGCGAATGCGCAGGTCGGCCGACATCATCATTTCCATGCCTTCGACCAGGGTTTGCAGGCCGGGCGGGCCATACAGCTCGAACGGCGCGGTACGGCGGTTCTGCGGGCTAGGCAGGAACCCCGTGGCCCAGAGGTCGGGCAGGCCGTTGATGTGATCGGAATGGTAATGGGTGAGGAAGGTCGCGCTGACCTTGCCCAGCGGAATACCCAGCTGAGCCAGGCGAATGGCGTTGCCGCGGCCGGCATCGAATACCAGGTTCAGGCCGTTGGCCTGTACCAGGGTGGAGTAGCCGAAGCGTTTGGGGTCCAGCGTGGGGGTGCCGGTGCCCAGCAGGGTGACCACCATGTCGGCGTCCTTGGCCAGGCTGTCGGCTTGCGGCGTTTGCGGCGCGGGCTCGGCATGGGCGGCAGCACCCACAGCAAGGGCTGCGGTAAACACGGCAAGCAGCGAGAGGTGTTTCATGGGGGGATCACATCCTTTGTAGGGGGGCTGACACGCCGGCCCGGTTCGCTTCGGCGCCAGCACGCTACCGCTCGCAAGCGACGCAAGACAGTGTAATTTTCTTCGTGTGGCAGCGGTTTTGTTTATACGCCCCGGCGTTCCCCGCCAAGGCGCATCAGTTGACCCGGCTGGCGCGAAGAAAATCCGCCCACTTGCGCACAAGGTAGTTGTGTTCGTCCATCACCGCGTTCCATACCCCGATGTGGCCCATGCGTTGTACATAGGCGCCGCCTTCGCGAACCTCGCCCGGTTCGATCAGCGGCTCGCCGTCACTGCCCGGCAGGGCTTCGGCGGCCGGCTTGCCGTCGTACCAGTAATCCCATTCGGCGGGGGATAAATGATCGCGGGCACGCGGCGGATTGGAAATGTAGAAGCCCTGACGCGCCATCATCGCGCCGGGCCAACCGGAGAGCCACCAGTTGAGGTAGGCATAGGCCGCGTCCTTTACCCGCCCTTCGAGACAGCGCGATAACGAGAGGCCGCCGAACCAGGCGCGATAGCCTTCCTGGGGAACGGCCAGGCGATACTTCAGGCCCGCGCGGTGCAGGCGCATCAAGGTAGGCGACCACAGGCTCTGAATATGCACATCGGGGCCAAGCATCAGCTCGCCGGCTTCGCGGTCGTCCGACCAGAAGGCCGCAAAGTGCCCTTGGCGCTGGCGCTGGATCAAGCACCGGGCCAGGGTGTCGATCTCATCCAGGCGCAGGTTGCCGATGTTGTCAAAGTGCGCCAGCCCGCTGGCCTGCACAGCCAGTGCTGCGTCCAGCGCACCAATGGCGGCGTCACTCTGCAAAGCAGCGTGACCACACCAGCCTTTTGCCAATAGCCACGCCCAGCTTTCGGTCTGGCCGGCCAGCGAAGGAGGGAGATGCTCCGGACGGTAGGCAAAGCTGTCAGCGTTGTGGGTGAGCGGCAGCATGCTGATGAAATCGCTGCGCTGGCTGCCCAGGCTACCGTTGTGCTGCACGAACAACCGGTCACACGGCAGGCTGCCCCGGGCCAGACGGTCGTTGGAATGCAAACGGCCCAGCTTGGGCAGGTCGTTGATCTCGTCCCACAGGGCCACGCGGCGGGTGTCGATCGGTTGGATGGCACGGGCTGGCCATACGAAATCGACGTTATGAAACCACTGGTCATAGAGGTCGTAACTGTGCGGCGCCATCACCGCAATGCGCTGGGCCTCCTGAATTTCATGAATGTGATATTCCAGGCGGATGCCCAGCTCCTGCTCGGCGCGCACACGAATGGTTTCGAGCAGCGTGACCGATGTACCTAATACGCGCAGCGTGATCGGTTGGCTCATGCCGCTTGGCCAACCTCACCTAGAAAAGCCCGGAAGGAGCGGCGCAGTTGGTGGGTGTCCAGGCCTCGCACGATGAACACCAGCCGTGAACGCGGCGTACCCCCCGGCCAGGCCGGCAAGTGCACGGGGGCATGCAAGCAGTGCTGTACGCCATGGATAACGATAGGTTGCGGGGAATCAATCACGTCGAGCAGGCCCTTGACCCGAAGAATACGTTCGCCGTGGCATCTTAACAGCATGGACAGCCACACCCCAAAAGCCACCCAGTCCAGCGGCCGATCGAATTCGAGGCAGCAGATTTGAGCGGTGCCGTGGCGGCTGTCGTCTACCGCGCCGAACAGCTGCCAGCCCCGTACTTCGGCGGCCGGGTCGCTGCCTCGCAGGCCTTCGCCGAGCAACAGCTGATCGCCCGCCACGATCCGCTGGGTCAATGCCTGGCTGGCGGAGGGGTTGAGCGCGGCCAGCCGGCGCTGCACGCTCGCCAGGGTAGCCGGCGCTACTCGATCAGCCTTGCTCAGCAGCAGACGGTCGGCTGCCGTCACCTGAGTGAGCCATTCGGAGTGCAAGCGTTCTTGCAGTTGCGCCTGCTCGACATCCACCACAGTCACCAGCAGGCCCAGGTGATAGCGGCCACGCAATTGAGGATCGCGCAATAGGGTGGCAACAATCGGCGCGGGGTCGGCCAAGCCGGTCGTTTCCAGCAGCACCCGGCGAAACGCCGGTATTTCCCCACGCTCGCGCCGGCCGTGAAGGTCGAGCAGGGCCTGACGCAAGTCCCCGTTCACGGTGCAGCACACGCAGCCGCCGGCCAGCAGGACCGTGCCTGGGGCCACTTCTTCCACCAGCAGGTGGTCAATGCCGACATCGCCGAATTCGTTGATCAGCAGCGCACTGTCGCCGAGGGTGTCGCCCGCCAGCAGCCGGTTGAGTAGCGTAGTCTTGCCGCTGCCGAGGAAGCCGGTGATCACGTTCACCGGAAGGCTCATGAGCGAGCCTCCAGGGCTTCAAGAATGCGTGGGTCGAGCGGGTCCAGCGGTTTGCCGATCAATGCCTGCGCCTGTTGCCACAGTTCTTCCAGCCCGGTAGCAAGAGCCTGACGCCCCGTGGCCCCTTGCAGCAGATAGGAAGCGCCTTGCACGTCGCTTACCGTGACCCGGAAAGGCGCAATCACGCGATTGATCGCGGCGATCCGGCGCAGCCGCTCACGCCGCCGGGGCAAGCTGTCCCCCAAGGGGTCGCTCCAGTGCCCGTCCTCGCCGATCAGCCCACATAAACCACACATGGTTGTCCTCCTTTATAAAAACGCCAGCCTATGCAGGCCTGTTCCCGGGTTTCGCCCGGCCCTACCGGCTCACGGCATCACATCCCCGGAGTTGGGCCCCAGGGTCTGGCCAACGAACAGGTTGCCGCCGGGCTCGGAGGCTAGCAGCACGGCCACAGGGGCAACCTCCTCCGCCCTGCCGAAGCGCCCTAACGGCAACTCCTTCGCCTTGGCGGTTTTCCAGGCCTGGCTGATGCCCTCCACCAAGGCAGTGTCGATCGGGCCAGGGGCGATCGCATTGACCAGTACATTGTGCTGGCTTACTTCCAGCGCCAGGGACTTGGTAAAGCCGATCACCCCGGCCTTGGCCGCGGCGTAGTGGCACAGCTCCGCCCCGCCCTTTATTCCTAGTTGCGAGGCCACATTGATGATGCGGCCCCAGCGCTGAGCAAGCATGTGCGGTAGCGCGCGCTGGCTGGCGATGAACACGCTGGAAAGGTCTACACGAAGCATGTCGTCCCACATCTGCTGGGTAAGGTCCACGCATGGCGCCTGGGTGAGCATACCGGCGTTATTCACCAGGATGTCGATGCCACCAAACGCCATCACGCAGGCATCAACCCCCGCTTGCGCGCCTTCACGCAGGCCCACGTCCGCCATGCACTCCACCACTTGCGCGCCCATGTGACGGCATCGCTCGGCGACTACCGCCAAGCGATCACCGTCGCGGTCACACAACACCAGCCGCGCCCCGGCCTCTGCATAGGCCTGGGCGATGGCCGCGCCGATGCCACTGGCGGCACCCGTGATCACCGCGCGTCGGTTATTCAAGTTCATGGCTCGCTCCTATTCCGGCCAACGGACGGTAAGCCCGCCGTCGACGATGATGCTTTGCCCAGTGATGTAGCTGGCCAGATCGCTTGTCAGGAACCGCACCAGCTCGGCGACTTCACTGGCCTTGCCTACGCGCCCCAGCGGAATGCCCCGCGCCGCCTGCGCCAGGCCCTCGGGCCCCAGCGAGTTCTGCGCGTCCAGCGACTGCGGGGTTTCGATCAGCCCTGGAATCACCGCATTGCAGCGGATCCCCCGCCCCGCCAGCTCCACCGCAAGCGAGCGGCACAGCCCCGGAACGCCGGCCTTGGCGGCGGCGTAATGGGCGTGGTCCTGCCAGCCGTAGACGCCGCCGGCAATGGAGGAAACCGCCACCAGCGCGCCGCCTTGCATGTGCCGCACGGCGCTGCGAAACGTGCGCATCACCCCCGTGAGGTCCACGTCGAGCATGCCGTTCCAGGCCTCGTCAGTCATTTCCAGCAAGGGCGCGCGTCGTAACAGCCCGGCGTTGGCCACGGCGTAATCGAGCCGGCCAAAGCGTTCAACGCCGGCAGCTGCCAGTGCGTCCAGAGAGGCGCCGTCGGTGACGTCCGCGGGCAACATCAGGCACTCACCGCCTGCAGCGGCTACCTGCTGGCGGGTGTGTTCGGGGTTGTGGGGGTCTCCCGGGAAATAGCCGCCTAGCACACGCACGCCGTTGCGCGCATAGGCCACAGCAAGGGCCTGGCCAATGCCGCTGGCGGCGCCGGTGATCAGCGCCACAGGTTGAGAGGTGCTCATACGGGTTCTCCGATCACTTGATGTGGGTGGGGTCGACGTGGCGCGCCGCCCACATCACCACCCCGGACAGGAAGCAAGGCAAGGCACCGAACCACAGCGCCGCGCTGTGCCACTCGCCGCCCGCGGACAGCACGCCGGTAATGCCCAGGCCGGCCAGGATCGCCCCGACCGGCCCCATGGCATGAACGATGGCGCCGCCGGTTGCGCGGATGCTGGTGGGGAAGCTTTCGCCCATGAAGAACAGCATGGCCGAGTACGGGCCGGTGAGGAAAAACAGGCCCAGGCTGTAAAGGGCGACCACGATGCCAAGCTGGCTTGGCGCCTGCACCATCGCGAAAAAGCTGACGCCGCCCAACATCCAGCCGATGGCCACAGTGTTGCGCCGGCCAATACGGTCACCCAGCCAGCCATGGAACAGGTAGCCGATGAAGCCCACCAGGTTCGACAGCACCAGAATCCACAGGGAGTTTTCGAACGACAGGCCGTGCACGCTCACAATCACCGACGTACCCAGCACGCTGAACACCTGGATCGCCGACCAGTTGAGGAGGATCGCCAGGCTCAACACCAGCGTTGGGCGCAGCGCGGCGCCACGGAAGGCCGCCGCCACGCCGGCCTTGGCGTGATCGTCGTAGTCCACTTCGTGCTCGTGGGCCAGTGCCCGGGCCTCGTTGTCTTGGCCCGCCTTGCGCAGCGCCTGGATGCGCTGATGGACCTGGAACTGCGGGCTCTCCTTCAGCTTGCGCGCTAGCACGGCTATCACAAACGCCGGCACGGCGGCGAAGATAAAGCATCCTTGCCAGCCGATGTGCGGCAGCAGCAGCGCCGTGAGCCCGGCGGCGATCAGCGCCCCCACCGGCCAACCGCTTTGCACCAGGCTATACACAAAGCCCTTGCGCTTGACCAGACGAGGGTCGTCGGAGGCGGCGTAGATCTCGGTGAGGTAGGTGGCGTTCACGCCCTCTTCCGCATAGCCCAGGCCGGCCACTGAACGCACGCCGATCAGCGCACCCTTGCCCATCCCGGCGCACACGGCGGTAAGCGCGGAACACAACGCCGCCCCGCCAATGGTGAACATGATGCCGCCGCGGCGGCCGATACGGTCCACCAGCGGGCCAATAGCAAAGGCCACCACGGCGCCACCGACGGCGACCCAGGTGGCAATCTCAGCCTGCTCCGCCTGGCTCCAGCTGAAATGCCCACCCATCACCGGCAGCAGCGTGCCGAACAGGATGAAGTCATACACAGCGAATACCCAGGCAAAGAAAGCTATCCAGGTGGCGTAGACGACATCCTTGGACGCCAGCGGAACCGGCGCCCAACTGTCCGACGGTGGCATGTGCAACGGCGTAGCGGTTTGCGTGGTCATGGTGAGGGTCTCGATGAAGGGGAATCAGCGTTGCCGGGGCTGGCGTGAAATAAAGTCGTCGGCGATTTCATCCATGGTGACGAAGCGCACGCCTTCATGGCCGCGGATGTACTCGATCAGCCGCTCCAGCATCAGGAGCACCTGTGGCCGGCCAGAGACATCTGGGTGGATGGTGATGGGGAACACGGCATAGTCCATTTCGCGGTACACCCAGTCGAACTGGTCGCGCCACATCACCTCGATGTCGCGCGGGTTGACGAAGCCATGGCTGTTGGGTGCTTTCTTGATGAACATCATTGGCGGCAGGTCGTCGAGGTACCAATTGGCGGGGATTTCCACCAGGTCGGTTTCCTGGCCGCGAACCAGCGGCTTCATCCAGGTGTCGGGGTGGGCGCTGTAGTCGATCTTCGTCCAGCTGTCCTTCACCCGTACGTAATAGGGGGTGAAGTCGTTGTGCATCAGGCTGTGGTCGTACTTGATGCCTTTTTTGAGCAGCAGCTCGTTGGTGACGTTGCTGAATTCCCACCAAGGGGCCACGTAACCGGTCGGCCGCTTGCCGGCCAGGGCCGTGATCAGCTCGATGGCTTTATCGAGCACCACCTCTTCCTGCTCGGGAGTCATGGCGATAGGGTTTTCGTGGCTATAGCCGTGGATGCCGATCTCGTGACCCGCCGCAGCCACCGCCTTCATTTGCTCAGGGAAGGTTTCCACCGAGTGCCCCGGGATGAACCAGGTGGTGCGCAGCTGGTATTTGTCGAACAGCTTGAGCAGCCTGGGCGCGCCCACTTCCCCGGCGAACAGCCCGCGGGAAATATCGTCGGGCGAATCCTCCCCGCCGTAAGAGCCCAGCCAGCCCGCAACTGCGTCTACGTCCACACCAATGGACACCAGGATTTCTTTTGCCATCGTTCAGTCCTCAACGTGCCCGGTACGGTGGTTCGGGTGCGAAGGCCGGGCCCCGCGCACTTACAGGCGATCAGGGGTCAGGCGCCGCGCACGATGGGCTCCATGGCCAGCGCGGCGCGCAGCAGAACGGCGTCATGCCCGCTGGGGGCGGCCAACAACAAGCTGGTAGCCAGGCCTTCGGCGTTTACCCCACTGGGCAAGGCAACGCCGGGCATGTCCAGCAGGCTGCCTGGCATGGTCAGGCGCAGGGTGGCCAGGTTCGTTTGCACGAACAGTTCTTCGTCGGCTTCCAGGGGCGCGAGTAGCGGCGCTACGTGGCCCACGGTGGGGGTGATCAGCAGCGCGCCGTCCAATTCATCGGCCATTTGTTGGCGCAGGTCGCGCGCGGCCTGGTACAACCTGATCTGCTCGCTGGCCGGAAAATGTCGGGCCCTTTCGAGGCGCTTGCGTACTCGCGGGTCGAGTTGATCGGCCGCCGGGCTGTCCAGCAATGATTGATGCAAGGCAAAGGCTTCGGCGCTGCCCAACCAGCCTCTGGTTTCGATCAAATGCAGCGAGGCGTGCAAGGTGTGGACTGGCCGCTCCTCAATCACTGCGCCAGCGCTCGCCAGCCGCTGCAAGGCAGCGAGCAGGTTATCGCGTACCGCCGGTTGAATGCGGCTGTCGCCCACTACTTGCGGGTCGAACCGCAGGCGCAAGCCCCCGAGCGAAAGCGGCTGGTCCTTGACCACGCCGCCCAGGAGCGTGTCCACACAAATCACGTCCCGCACGCTGCGCGCCAACGGCCCGAGCGCATCGAGGGACCGCGCCAAGGGAAATACTCCAGTGGCCGCATAGCGTCGACGGCTGCTGCGGTAACCTACCAGGCCATTGAGCGCGGCGGGTATGCGGATTGAGCCAGCGGTGTCGGTGCCCATGGCTAACGGCACCACGCCAGCGGCGACCGCGATGGCCGAACCTGAAGACGACCCCCCGGGCGCCCGGGCTGGCTCGGGGTACAGCGGGTTCACCGGCGTGCCGAAGTGCGGATTGAGGCCCAGCCCGGAGTACGCGAGCTCACTGAGGTTGGTCTTGCCCACGTTCACCAGGCCGGCACGGGTGAGCTGGCTCACCAGTGTGGCGTCCTGGTTGGCAGGTGCCAGCCCACCTCGCGCCACGGCGCCGGCCGTGGTCACGGTGCCGGCCAGGTCGAACAAGTCCTTCCAGGCAATCGGTACGCCATCGAGCGGCGATAAGGGTTGCCCCGCCGCCCAACGAGCGCTCGCGGCTGCCGCCTCACGCCGCCCACGTGTTTCAGTGAGCGAAATAAAGGCCGCGGGAGCCTGCCGGGCGCGCGCCAAGGTGGCCTCAAACGCCAGGTCGGGCGTACTAGCCCCTAGAGCGAAACCTTCAGCCAGCGCAAGCGCATCGATAAACATGCGATCTCCAAAAACGTATACATTTATGTTTTATACGTTTTTGCTTAGCAGCCTTCGTGCCAAGGCATCAGGTCTGCCCGGCAAAAAAGCCTGTATGCGTTGGAGCTGAGCGGCCAAGGCGTGGCACACCCCGGGATTCCTATAAATGTACATAAATCCAAATGATCCATTAATGAGCATTCCTGTAACACCCGCACCACAAACCGTCACAGTGAGCTGTTACCGCGAGCCTTACCTGTGAGCAGCGCCACGCTGTGAGACAATCCCCGCATGCTGTGACCTGGACCCCTGCCCCATGCCAAACGCCGCTCCCCTGGAAGACCGCTCTGCTTCACGCTACGAGATGATCCGCGACACGCTGCGCGGCGCGATCCTTACGGGCCAGGCAGTGCCAGGGCTGGTGTTGGTGGAAGCGCCGCTGGCGCAGCTGTTCGGTACCAGCCGAGTACCTGTACGCCAAGCGCTCAACCTGCTGCATGAGGAAGGTCTGATCCGCAGATTCGAAGGCCGCGGCTACCTGATCGATGCCCAAGGGGCCGACGTACCTCCCTTGCGCCTGGCGCTCACTCGTGAGCTGCTGGGCCTTGATAATCACGAGGAATTGATCGACACACGTTCACTGGGGGAACGGGTGTACGACGAGTTGTCAGGTACGGTCACGCGCTTCATGGTGTTCGGCCATTACCGCATCGACGAACAGCTTGCGGCCCAGGCCCTTAATGTGAGCCGCAGCGTGGTGCGCGAAGCACTCATGCGCCTGCGCGACAAGGGCCTGGTGGAAAAGGAGCCCTACGCTCAATGGCTGGCCGGGCCCCTCACTGCCCACGCGGTGACTGAAGACTACGAACTACGCGCCCTGCTCGAGCCCGATGCGCTGCGCCAGCGCGCCAGCGCCCTTCCCCGCGCTGAGCTGCAGGCCATGCTCGACCGTATCACCGCCGCGCAGCAGGCTGGTGCCGAGGCTAGCCGCGCGGCCATCGAGCAGATCGAGCAGGACCTCCACGTAACATGCCTGTCGGGCCTGCCGAATGCCCGCATGGCAGGCATCATCCGCCAGTGCCAGATCCCCATGAGCATTGGCCGGGTGCTGCACGAGGCGCTGGGTACCAGCATCGACGAGGCCATGCTGATCGAGCATCGCCTGGTGATTGAATCCTTGTTACACGGAACGGTGGATTCGGCCGCGCTGAATCTGCGCGAGCACCTGCTCAGGGCGCGAGAGCGCACCCTGCAGCGGCTTAAAGTGCTGTCGGTACTGCCCGAGCCGGAATTGCCCGGGTATATGGAGCGGTTGGCGTAGGCCTCGGGGAACCGCACCGTCAACCACCCACTAAACTTGTGCTTCCACCCAAGCGGAGCACACGACCATGGCCAGCAAAAATACCGTTTGCTTGTGGTACGACGGCACAGCCCTCGATGCCGCGACCTTTTACGCCGATACCTTCCCGAACAGCGCTGTGGGCGCGGTCTACCACGCGCCTGCCGATTTCCCCGCCGGCAAGCGAGGCGACGTGCTGACCGTCGAATTCACGGTGCTGGGCTTGCCATGCGTGGGGCTGAACGGGGGGCCGGCGTACCAACCCACCGAGGCGTTTTCTTTCCAGGTGGCCACTGAAGATCAAGCCGAAACCGACCGGCTGTGGAACGCCATCGTCAACAACGGTGGGCGGGAAAGCGCCTGCGGCTGGTGCAAGGACAAGTGGGGGGTGTCTTGGCAGATCACCCCGAAAGTGCTGCTCGAGGCGATCACCCATCCGGATACCGGCGCCGCCCAGCGAGCGTTTCAGGCCATGATGGGCATGGGCAAGATCGACATCGCGGCGATCGAGGCGGCGGTCAGAGGCGATTCACCTGCCACCGGCCTTACTCCTCCTGCGTAATCAACGCCTGGCATTCGAGCAGGGCTTGCTTGTGCGCTGCCTCGTTGGCGCGGATGCGCGCCGCTGGCCCCACCAGGCTGAGGCCGTACATACCCTGGGCCGTGGCCAGCCCCACCGCCATGGCACCCACGCCTGGCATGTGTTCCTCGTAGTCGCAGGAAAAGCCGGTGGCCCGAACCTCGTTCAACTCATTGATCAGTTGGTCGAGCGTGAGGGTGTTGGGCGTGAGCTGCCGTATGTTGCCTTCCAGCAGCTCGCGCACGGCCCGCTCGGGCATCTGCGCCAGGATCACCTTGCCACAGGAGGTGGCGTAGATACTCAGCAAGCTGTTCACCCCTGGGGCGACCCGCAGCTCCTGGCTGGACACCACACAGTGCAGGATCATCAACTCCAGGCCGCTGGCGTGGGCCAGCACGGCCGTTTCCCCGGTGCGCTGCGACAGGGCCTCAAGGTGCGGCCGGGCGCGTGCGGTGAGGTCCAGGTGGCTGCGCGCGGCCAGGCGCATCAACGCCGGGCCCAGCCGTACACCCGTTCCAGCGCTGGTTTCAAGCAGCTGTTCCACCGCCAGCGCATCCACCAGCCGCTGAACGGTCGAGCGTGGTAATTCGATACGTTTGGCGATCGCGCCAAGGCTCAAGCCCTGGGGTTCGGCCTCGAGGCAGCGAAGAATGGCAGCGGCGCGGGAAATGACCTGGATACCCCCACGGTCGGCATCTGACAGTGACACGGCATTGCTCCTTGTATTGCTGGCCGGTACACTGTACCGAAATTTCCTACGTAATGCCTTTTCTTTTCTGAAGGACCCTTCGTGAGTTCACCCATTCCAGCTACGGCACCCGCTACGGCACCTGCTGCTGCGCCCGCGCCGTTCACAGGCCGCCTGGCCTTGGGCCTGGTCGGCGTATTGATCGCCGCGCTCACGTCCGGGATCAATGATCGGGTGACGGACATTGCCCTGGCAGACCTGCTTGGCGCCTATGGCCTGGGCCACGACGAAGGTACCTGGTTCAGTTCGGTGTATGCCGCCGCCGAGGTATCGGCCATGCTCCTGGCGCCCTGGTTCGCGGTCACTTTCTCGCTGCGCCGATTCGCCGTGGTTGCCACCGTCGCATTCGGCCTCCTTGGCGTGCTGGCGCCGCTTGCGCCCAACTTTTCTACCCTGCTGTTGCTGCGGGTACTGCAGGGGCTAGCGGGCGGGGCGCTGCCGCCGCTGCTGATGACCGCCGCGCTGCGCTTTCTGCCGTGGCACATCAAGCTCTACGGGTTGTCGGCCTATGCGCTCACGGCCACATTCGGCCCCAACCTGGCGCTGCCGCTGGCGGCCCTGTGGACCGAGAACGCCGACTGGCGCCTGTTGATGTGGCAGATCATCCCACCGTGCCTGTTGGGCAGCGCCTTGATCGCCTACGGTTTGCCGCAAGACCCGCTGCGCCTGGAGCGCCTGCGCCAGTTCGACTGGCGGGGCGCGCTGCTGGGCGCGGGCGGGCTGAGCCTATTGGTGGTGGGCTTGACCCAGGGCGAGCGGCTGGACTGGTTCGAATCGCCGTTGATTACCGCGTTGCTGTTGGGCGCTGCGGTGTGCCTGCCGCTGTTCGCCCTCAACGAGTGGTTCCACCCGCTGCCGCTGTTCAAGCTGCAACTGTTGGGGCGGCGCAATTTCGCTTTCGGCATCGCCACACTGATGCTGTTCATGTTCCTAGGCCTGGCCGGCAGTGCCATCCCGTCGGCTTACCTGGCCAACGTGCAAGGCTACCGGCCGCTGCAAACCATGCCACTGGCGCTGACCATCGCCCTGCCTCAGTTGCTGGTGGCACCGTTCATTGCGTTCGTGATCAACCGTAACTGGGTGGACGCCCGCTACGTGATCGCTGCGGGCCTGGTGCTGCTGAGCATCGCTACCCTGCTCGCCTCCCAGATCACCAGCGTGTGGATTCGTGATGATTTCTACCCATTGCAAGTGCTGCATACCTTCGGCCAGCCCATGGTGGTGGTGCCCTTGCTGATGCTGGCCACCGGGGTGATTCACCCGCTGGAAGGCCCCTTTGCCTCCGCCATGGTCAACAGCCTGCGCGGGCTGGCATCAGTGGTGTCCGGGGTGGTGCTGGAAAACTTCATCACTCATCGCGAACACCTGCACTCCAATACCCTGCTCGACCAGGTCGCCAGCCGGTTGCCCTCCCTCCCGGCCGAACAGGCGGTGCAAATCGCCGGGCGGGTTCGGCAGCAGGCTTTGACCCTTACTTACGCCGACGCCTGGTTGGCGCTGATCGCAATCGCCCTGGCATTGGTGCTGATCCTCGTAACGCTGCCCGTGCGCGCCTATCCACCGCAACCTCCGGTACCCACATGAAACATAGAACTTCCCTTTCCCTGGCCGTGTTGGCGGTCGTTGCGTGTGTGGCTTACGGTGGCTGGCGCTTGATGGCCACGGGCTCGCTGGAGCGGACCGATGACGCCTATATTCGCGCCGACTCAGTGCTGGTGGCGCCGCGCCTGGCCGGGCAGATTGTCGAGGTGGCTGTCGATGACAACCAAAAGGTCAAGGCCGGCCAGTTACTCGCACGCCTGGACGACAGTGAATACCTTGCGGCGCAAGCAGCCGCCCGCGCCAACGTGGCGGGTGCCGAAGCGGAGTTGAAGAACCTGGAAGCTGGCATTCAGCGCCAGGCCGCGATCATCACCCAGGCCGGCGCGACCTTGCGCGCTACCGAAGCTTCGCTCAAGTACGCCCAGGCCAATGCCCAGCGCTACCTGAACCTGTCCAACAGCGGGGCTGGTACCCAGCAAGAGCGCCAACGCTCCGAAGCCGAACTGCTCGGCGCCCAGGCCGCCCGCGACCGCGACGCGGCGGCGCAAGTGGCGGCCGCGCGCAGCCTGGACGTGCTCAAAGCCCAGCACGAAGTGGCTCAGGCCACATTGGAGAAGGCCCAGGCAGACCTTCGCCAGGCCGACCTCAACCTCTCCTGGACCCGCATCGTGGCACCGCAGGATGGGCTGATCGGCCAGCGCTCGGCCCGCGTGGGTGCGTATGTTGCCCTTGGCACGCCGCTGATGGCCGTGGTACCGGTGGATGAGCTGTACGTGATCGCCAACTTCCGGGAAACCCAGCTGGAGCACATGCGCGCCAACCAGCCGGTGAACATCCGCGTGGACAGCCACCCCAACGTGCCCTTCCATGGGCATCTGGAAAGCCTGGCCCCCGCCACCGGCCTGAGCTTCTCGGCCATCTCGCCAGACAACGCCACCGGCAACTTCACCAAGGTGGTGCAGCGCATCCCGGTGAAAATCCGCTTCGACGACGCCCCCGAAGCCTTGCAGCACTTGCGCGTAGGCATGTCAGTGGTGGTGGACGTAGACGTAAGCGGGGGCGGCGAATGAACCGTTGGGTACTGATAGCAGGCGCGGCCATGCTGGCAGGCTGCAGTGTTGGCCCGCAATTCGAGCCGCCACAGGCCGCGTTGCCGGCCCAATGGGACGCCGCACAAACCCAGGGCAACCTGGACCCGCACTGGTGGCGGCAGCTGGGCGACGAACAGCTGAGCAGCCTGGTTGAGCGCGTCGCGCGCGACAACCTGGACGCCCAGATCGCCGCCAACCGCCTGGAGCAGAGCCGCCTCTTGCGTGGCATCAGCGCTGGCGACCGCCTGCCTACCGTGGGCGGCCGGGCTGGCTATAGCCGTGAGCGCAACAGTGGCGAAGGCCTGAGCGACCCGTCCGGCCAGAACGGCCAGGCCCCCTTCGAACTCTGGACACTGGCAGCGGACGCCAGTTGGGAAGTGGACCTGTGGGGGCGGGTACGTCGAGCAGTGGAAGCCGCCGACGCGCAGGTTGCCATCAGCCGCGCCGAACGCGACGGCCTGTTGCTCAGCCTGGCGGCCGAAACCGCCAGCGACTACCTGCAACTGCGGGGGGTTCAGGCGCAATTGGCGGTTACTCAGCAGAACCTGGAAATTGCCCGGCAAAGTCAGCAACTCACCCAAACCCGTTTTGAAAACGGCGTGACCACTCAACTGGACGTGGCCAACGCCGCCGCCCAGGTGGCAACGGTGTCAGCCCGGGTGCCGGTGCTCGAGGCGCAGCGTGCTCGCCTGATCAATGCGCTGAGCGCCCTGCTCGGGCAGCCGCCCCGTGCACTGTTTGCTGAGCTGATCGAGCCCCGGCCGCTGCCACAACCCCAGGACGCCATCCCCTTGGGCCTGCCCTCGGAGTTGGCACGGCACCGGCCTGATATCCAGCGCAGCGAGGCCGCCTTGCATCAGGCAGTGGCGGCCACGGGCGCGGCCCAGGCGGATTTCTACCCGCGGCTCACACTCGGTGCCAGCTTTGGCACTCAAAGCTTCAGCGGCAACGACCTCAACGACTGGGGCGCCCGCGACTGGTCGTACGGCCCCAGCCTGTACCTGCCGATCTTCCAGGGCGGCCGGCTTACCGGCACGCTGGCCCTGCGTGAACACGAACAGCAGGCCGCGGCCATCGACTACCGCCGCACCGTACTCGCCGCTTGGCACGAAGTGGACGATGCGCTGAACGACTACGCCGCCGAACGCCGGCACCATGACGCCCTGCAGGAAGCGGTGCAACAGAATGACCGCGCGCTGGACGTTGCCCGCCAACGCTACAAGGAAGGCGCAATCGACTTCCTCAACGTGCTTAACGTGCAACGCGCGCTGCTGGAAACCCAAAGCGCGCAAGTGTCCAGTGCCACCCAGAGCGTGCTGGACCGGGTGCGGTTGTACAAGGCGCTGGGTGGTGGATGGCCTGAGGGAGCCAGGTCTTTCTGAGGATACCGTCCGTCGCCCGCCGGGCACCTGGAACGCAGCGCCGTACCCAAACAGAGGTAATCCCCACAATTGCGGAGATTTACCCATGAACATAAAAACACTGACCGGCCTGGTATTGGCCGGTGTGCTGGGCGCCACATCAGTGGGCGCGCTGGCGGCGGAATCAACCAAAACCACGGCGCCAAGCAGCGGCAACACCACCAACCCTTCGACCACTGGCGGTGGTAACGGCAGCGACGCCGGCGGCATGGGCCAAAGCACCCCGGGCACCCCGGGTACTGGTACCGGCGGCATGAGTAACGGTACCGGCGGCGGCGCGGATGGTGGCGGCGCGGGCGATGGCGGCGGGTCCAGTGGCGGCGGCAGCGGCGCCGGTGGTTCGGGCGGCGGCTCGGGCGGTGGTGGTTCGGGCGGCTGATATACGCCTGCAATGACAGCCCGGCCGTTTGCCTTGCCCAACGGCCGGTTTTTTATGCCTGTATCAAGGCCGGGGAACCGCACCATCCCAGCCACCGCCCAAGGCCACCACCAGGTTGACACTGGCCAACAGTCGGCTTTGCAGCAGGTTCAGTGCGCTGCGCTCGTTGCTCAGCGCGGTCGCCTGTACGGTGACCACGTCCAGGTAACCGATCAGCCCGGCCTTGTACTGGTTGGTGGTCAACCGCAGCGAGTCCCGCGCCGCGGCCAGCGCCTCATCCCGCAGCACCGCTTCGTTCTCGTACACCTTCAGCTGGCTCAGGTAGTCCTCAACCTCACGCATGCCGTCGAGCACCGTTTGCCGGTACTGGGCCACGGTCTGGTCATAGGCGGCTTGGGTGCGGTCCACCTCGGCGGAGCGCTGACCACCATCAAACAACGTGAGGGCCAACTCAGGGCCTACTGACCAATAGCGGTTGGGCAGGCTCAACCAGTTCGATGACGTACTGGAGCTATAACCGCCACTCATGCTTAGGGTGAAATCCGGATAGTAGGCGGCCTTGGCCACGCCAATCTGGGCATTGGCGGCGATCACCGTGCGCTCGGCCGAGGCGATGTCCGGCCGCCGTTCCAGCCACTGGGAAGGCACGCCCACGGGGATATCAGGCAGCGCCGGAACCGTGGCAACTTCGGCCAGGCTGAAATCGGCGGGTGGCTGGCCCATCAGCACCGCGATGGCGTTCTCCAGTTGTGCGCGCTGCCATTGCAGATCCACCAGCTCGGCCTGGGTACTTTTGAGCTGGGTACGCGCCTGAGCGATGGCATCACTGCCCGCCACCCCGGCGCGGTATTGGTTCTCGGTGAGTTGCAGGGAGCGCTGATAAGTTTCCACGGTGGCCTGCAGCAGGCGCTTCTGCTCGTCCAGCACGCGGACCTGCAGGTAGTCCTGAACCAGTTCCGACTGCAGGCTCAGGCGCATGGCGGCCAGGTCGGCGAAGCTGGCGCCGGCATTGGCGGTGTCGGCTTCCAGGCCACGGCGCAGTTTGCCCCACAGGTCGGCCTCCCAACTCACCCCCACCTGCGCGTTATAGGTATCACGGATACCGCTGCTGGCATTACTCAGGCTCGAGCCGCTGCTGCCACTGCCTTGTGCCGCCCGGGTTTTGCCTACATTAAGGCCCACACTGGGATAGAACGCGCCCCGTGCGCTGCGCACCAGCGCCTGGGCTTGCCGATACTGGGCCTCGTACTGGGCAACCGTCTGGTTATTGCGGTCGAGGGTGGCCACCAACGCATCGAGTTGAGGGTCCTGATAAACAGTCCACCACGCCCCACGTGCCTGATCGTCGGCCGGCGCAGCCTGGCGCCAGCCTTCGGCCTGTTTGAACTGCGCCGGCGTTTGCAGGGTGGGCCGCTGGTAGTCCGGGCCCACGGCACAGCCACTCAGCCAGCCGGCGCAACAGGCCAGGGCCAGCAGGCGCAAAGGTAAGGCTCGTGGGCGAAAAGCAGGCAGTGCGGTCATAGCGGTCTTTCCAGGGCAGCGTCGGTGGCCACGCCGCGCCAGCCGTTATAGCGGTGGCGCAAGCGGTCGAGAGCGAGATACACCACCGGGGTGGTGTAGAGGGTAAGGACCTGGCTGAGCAGCAGCCCGCCGATGATCGCAAGGCCCAGCGGCCGGCGCATCTCGGCGCCGTCCCCGCTGCCTAGCAACAACGGCAGGGCGCCAAGTACCGCGGCCAATGTGGTCATGAGGATCGGGCGCAACCGCAACAGGCAAGCCTGCCGGATCGACTCCAGCGGCGCCAGCGCCTGCTCGCGCTCCAGCTGCAACGCCAGGTCGATCATCAGGATGGCGTTCTTTTTCACCACACCGATGAGCAGGAACAACCCCAGCAACGAGATAAGGCTGAATTCGCCCCCCGTGAGATAGATCGCCAGCAGTGCCCCTACCCCCGCGGACGGCAGCGTCGAGAGAATGGTCAGCGGGTGGATATAGCTTTCGTAGAGAATACCCAGGATCAGATACACCCCTACCAGCGCGCCAAGGATCATCCACGGCTGGCTCTTTTGAGAGTCCATGAACGCATTGGCGTTGCCGCCCGCTTTCACGATCAATTCATCGGGAATGCCCAGCCCAGCCAGGCCACGCTCGATGGTGGCGGTGGCGCGGTCCAGCGGCACACCCTCGGCGAGGTCGAACGAAATGGCTTCGGACGCGAATTGCCCGTCGTGGCTTACGCTGTCGTCCGCCAGGCTGTTCTCGTAGCGCGCGATCGAGGCCAGCGGCACCCGCTTGCCGCTGCTGGTAATCACCTGGACCTGATCGAGGGTGATCGGGTCCTGGGCATAGCGCGGGTCGATCTCCATCACCACCTGGTACTGGTTGAGGCTGTCGTAAATGGTGGAGATTTGCCGTTGGCTGTAGGCATTGTTCAGCACGGTCATCACGGTGTTCATGTCCACCCCCAGGCGCTTGGCCTGGTCGCGATCCACCACCAGTGTCACTTGGGCGGTGCCGGCACCATCCCGGGCGTCGATGGCGGTGAGCTCGGGCAGCGAACGGAATAGCGTCACCACCTTGGGGAACCATTCACGCAGAACGGCCAGGTCGCCGCTTTGGATGATGTATTGGTACTGGGAACTGGCGTTGTCCCTGGCGCCGCCAAATTGAAGGTCCTGGTCGGCGAACAGCATCAGCCGCCCACCCGGGATTTTCGGCACCGTATGCCGCAGGCGCTCGATCACTTGCTGGGACGACACCCTGCGCTCTGCCAACGGTTTGAGGCGCACCAGGATGGTCGCGTTATTGGTGCCGTTGTTGCCGCCCAGCGTCGCGGCCACGCTGAGCACGGCAGGGTCGGCCAGGATAGCGTCACGGAACTGGTGCATCTTGGGTTGCATCACCGTGAAGGACAGCCCGTCGTCACCTCGGATGAAGCCCATCAGCTGGCCGGTGTCCTGCTGCGGCATGAACGTCTTGGGCACCACTACATACAGCGCCACGTTCAACACAATGGTCGCCAGCAACGACAGCAGTGTGAGCACGGGATGGCGCAATACCCAGCCCAGCGTACGGTCATAACCGGCCATCAAGCGCTCGTTGGCAGCCTCGCTCCAACGCTCCAACCGGCCTTTCGGGCCGGGTGCTCGCGGCTTCAGCCAGCGGGCGCAAAGCATGGGCGTGAGCGTGAGGGACACCACCAGCGACACCACTACCGCTGCCGCGAGGGTAATGGAAAATTCCCGGAACAGGTTCTCGATGATCCCGCCCATGAACAGGATGGACAGGAACACCGCTACCAGCGACAGGTTCATGGCGAGCAGGGTAAAGCCCACTTCCTTGGCGCCCTGGTAGGCCGCCCGCAGCGGCGCCACGCCGTCGTCGATATGCCGGGAGATGTTCTCCAGCACCACGATGGCATCGTCCACCACCAACCCTGTAGCCAGGATAAGCGCCATCAGGGACAAATTGTTGAGCGAAAAGCCATAGAGGTACATCACCGCGAAGGTGCCGATCAGCGACACCGGCACGGCCAGGGTGGGGATAAGCGCTGCCCGGCCGTTAGCCAGGAACAGGAACACCACCAGCACTACTAGCACCACCGCGATCAGCAGCGTGCGCTCGGCTTCGTGGAGGGTGGCCTTGATCACCGTGGTACGGTCCATGGCCACGTCCAGTTGCACGTTGGCTGGCAACAGCGAGCGTAACGCCGGAAGGTGGGACTTGATCGCCTCCACCGTCTCGATGATATTTGCGCCCGCCTGGCGGTTGATCACCAGCAGCACCGCATCCTGGCGATTGTAGAAGCCACTGTTGTAGCGATCTTCCACGCTGTCGCTCACCCGTGCCACGTCACCCAGGCGCAGGATGGCGCCGTCCTGCTGGCGGATCACCAAGGGGCGATAGTCCTTGGCCTGTTCCAGTTGGTCGTTGGCCTGCACCTGCCAGGCGCGGTTCGCGTCTTCCACGAAGCCTTTGGGCTGGCGCACGTTGGCGTTGTCGATGGCCGCGCGCACGTCGTCCAGGGCGATGCCGTACTGGTTCAACCGCGCGGGCTCGAGTTCGATCCGCACCGCCGGCAGCGAGCTGCCCCCGATCTGCACTTCCCCTACCCCGCTCACCTGGGCGAGCGTCGGCGACAGGATGGTGGATGCCAGGTCGTACAGGCGGCCTTTTTCCAATGCCGGGGACGTGAGCGCCAGCACCATCACCGGCGCCTGGGACGGGTTGATTTTCTTGTAGGTGGGCATGCTTTTCATGCCGCTGGGCAACAGATTGCGCGAAGCGTTGATCGCCGCCTGTACGTCCCGGGCGGCGCCGTTGATATCGCGGCCTTGCTCGAACTGCAGGATCACCCGGGTAGAACCCTGGCTCGAGCGGCTGTTCATGCTGGTGACCCCGGAAATCGCCCCGAAGGCACGCTCCAGCGGCGTGGCCACCGAAGAGGCCATCACCTCAGGGCTGGCACCGGAGAGGTTGGCGCTGACCACGATCACCGGGAAATCCATCTGCGGCAGCGGTGCCACCGCCAACTGACCAAAGCTCACCCCACCCAGCAGGATGATCGCCAGGCTCAGCAGCAAGGTCGCCACGGGGCGACGGATGAACGGGCCGGAAAGGTTCACGCACGCACCTCGGTGCTGGCGCGGCGGGTGAAGCGTCGGCTGGTGCGATCAAACCACAGGTAGATCACCGGGGTGGTAAACAGGGTGAGCAGTTGGCTCACCAACAGCCCGCCCACCATCACCAGGCCCAGGGGCTGGCGCAGTTCGGCGCCAGAACCGGTCGCGAACATCAGCGGAACCGCGCCAAACAACGCAGCCAGCGTAGTCATCAGGATAGGCCGGAAGCGGAGCAAGGCTGCCTCGAAGATCGCATCCTGCGGTGCCAGGCCCCGCCCGCGCTCCGCCTCCAGGGCGAAGTCGATCATCATGATGGCGTTCTTTTTCACGATGCCGATCAGCAGGATGATGCCGATGATCGCGATCATGCCCAGGTCCTTGCCGCTCAACAGCAACGCCAGCAGCGCGCCCACCGCCGCCGAGGGCAAGGTGGACAGGATGGTGATCGGGTGGATGTAACTTTCGTACAGCACGCCCAGCACGATGTACATGGTGATCACCGCCGCCAGCACCAGCAGCAAGGTGCTGGACAGCGAGGCCTGGAACGCCGCGGCCGCGCCCTGGAACTGGGTTTGCACGCCCAGCGGCATGCCGATGTCGCGCTGCACTTGCTCGATCACCTGCACCGCTTCGCCCAGGGATACGCCATCGCCAAGGTTGAACGACAGCGTGACCGCCGGGAACTGGCCCAAGTGGGAAATCGCCAGTTGAGCCTGCCGTTGCTCGATCCGCGCCAGGCTGGACAGCCGCACTTGTGTACCGCTGGTATCGGTGCTGGTTTCAGTGGTGCTGTTTGCCGACGAGCCGGTGCCGCTGGCCATCTGCGTGTCACTACTGGTGCTGGCGCTGGTGCTCGAGGACGCTTTCACATACAGCTGTTCGAGCGCTTGCGGCCCGATGCGCCCACCATCGGCCGATTGCAGCACCACCCGGTACTGGTTGGCCTGGGTATAGATAGTGGAAATCTGCCGCTGGCCGAAAGCGTCGTACAGGGCATTGGTGATGTCCGACACCTTGACGCCCAGGCGCATGGCGGCGTCGCGGTCGATGTCCAGGTACACCTGCAGGCCCTTGTCCTGAAGGTCGCTGGCCACATCCTTGAGCTCCGGCCGTTCGTGCAGGGCATCCACCAGCGTGCCGGTCCACTGGGCCAGCAGTTCGGCGTCCGGCGAGGCCAGGCTGAACTGGTACTGGGTACGGCTGACACGGTCTTCGATGGTGAGGTCTTGCACCGGCTGCATGAACAACCGCACCCCCACCAGCCGGTTCACCTCCGGCTGAAGCCGGGCGATCACTTCTTCCGCGCTGAGGTCGCGCTCGGCATGCGGTTTGAGGTTGATCAGCAGGCGCCCACTGTTGAGCGTGGCATTGTCGCCGTCCACGCCGATGTAGGACGACAGGCTCTGTACTGCCGGGTCCCGCAGGATGATCTCGGCCAGCGCCTGTTGGCGCTCGCTCATGGCCTGGAAGGATATCGCCTGGGGTGCCTCGGAAACCGCCTGGATGAACCCTGTGTCCTGCACGGGGAAGAAACCCTTCGGCACGATCAGGTACAGCACCACAGTGAGGCCCAGCGTGGCCACGGCGACCAGCAGCGTCAGCGGCTGGTGCCGAAGTACCCAGCCCAGCCCGGTGGAATAGCGGGCCACCAGCCAATCCAGCCACGCGCCACTGGCGCGGTAGAAGCGCGACTGCTGACCCGCCGGCGGCTCGCGCTTGAGCATGCGGGCGCACATCATTGGCGTGAGGGTGAGCGACACCACCAGCGAAATCAGAATGGCCACGGCCAGGGTGATGGCGAACTCGCGGAACAGCCGGCCAACCACGTCCCCCATGAACAGCAGTGGAATCAATACGGCAATCAGCGAGAACGTGAGGGAAATGAGCGTGAAGCCGATCTGCCGCGCGCCCTTGATGGCCGCCTGCAGGGGCGTTTCACCCTCCTCTATATGCCGGGCGATGTTCTCCAGCATCACGATGGCGTCGTCCACCACGAACCCCGTTGCGATGGTAAGCGCCATCAGCGTGAGGTTGTTGACCGAGAAGCCCGCCAGGTACATCACGCCAAAGGTGCCGATCAGCGACAGCGGCACGGTGATCGAAGGAATGAGCGTAGCGCTGAGGCGGCGCAGGAACAGGAAGGTGACCATCACTACCAGCGCCACGGCGAACAACAGCTCGGTTTGCACATCGTGCACCGAGGCGCGAATGGTCTGCGTGCGGTCGCTGAGCACCGTCACGTCCAGCCCGGCCGGCATGCTCGCGGTCAGGGTGGGCAGCACGGCTTTTATACGGTCTACCACGTCGATCACGTTGGCGCCCGGCTGGCGCTGGATGTTCAGCAGCACCGCCTGGTTGCGGTTCGCCCAGGCGGCCAGGCGCTCGTTTTCTGCGCCATCGGCGATCTCGGCTACGTCCCGCAAGCGCAAGGGCGCGCCGTTCTTGTAAGCCAGAATGAGGCTGGCGTATTCCTCGGGCGAGCGCAGCTGGTCGTTGGCGTCCAGCATGGACACCCGGGTGGGCCCATCGAAGTTGCCCTTGGGCTGGTTGACGTTGGACGCGCCGATGAGGGTGCGCACGTCCGCCAGGCTGAGCCCGGCGGCGGCCAGCGCCTGGGGGTTGACCTTGATGCGCACTGCATGGCGCTGGCCACCGGCAATGCTCACCATGCCCACGCCGCCGATCTGCGCGATTTTCTGCGCCATGCGGGTGTCCACCAGGTCGTTGACCTTGGGCAGCGGCAGGGTGCGTGAGCTGATGGCAATGGTAAGCACCGGCGTGTCGGCGGGGTTGACCTTGTTGTACACCGGTGGCGCGGGCAGGTCGTTGGGCAGCAGGTTGTTCGCCGCGTTGATCGCCGCCTGCACTTCCTGCTCGGCCACGTCCATGTCCAGCGCCAGGCTGAAGCGCAAGGTAATGACCGACGCCCCGCCCGAGCTGGTGGATGCCATCTGCTCCAGCCCCGGCATCTGCCCGAACTGGCGCTCCAGCGGGGCGGTGACCGCGCTGGTCATTACCTGCGGGCTGGCGCCGGGATAGAGCGTCATCACCCGGATGGTGGGGTAATCGACCTGCGGCAGCGCGGACACGGGCATCAACCGCCAGCCAATAAGCCCAGCCAGCACGATCGCCAGCATGCTCAAAGTGGTGGCGACGGGCCTGAGAATGAACAGGCGGGAAAGGTTCATGCGCCAGCCTTGCTCGGGCCAGCGGCTTCACTCGGCGTGGTGCCTTGCAGGTGTTCCCCGGGGCTTGTCGGCAACGCACGGTTGTCATTGACCACTTCCACTTCACTGCCGTCGCGCAGCCGGTCGGTGCCTTCGAGCACGATACGGTCACCCTTGGCCAGCCCGCTTTCGATCACCGTGGAATTGCCATCGCTGGCGCCCACCTTCAGCTGGCGCACCCGCACCTTGTTCTCGCCCTCCAGCACATACACGAAGGTACCTTCGGTACCGAACTGGATCGCCGCGCTGGGCGCCAACACTACCTGATGCAGGGTGTTGACCAGCAACCGCACGTTCACGAACTGATTGGGGAAGAGGCGTTCGTCCTTGTTGTCGAAGCGGGCCTTGAACTTCAGGGTACCGGTGGAGGTGTCGATCTGGTTGTCCGGGCTTGCGAGCACGCCGCTGGCCACCAGCTCGCGGTCGGCCCGGTCCCAGGCCTCCACGCTCAGCTTTTGCCCGTTGCGGTACTGGGCAAGCACGGGGTCGATCTGGGTTTCGGGCAAGGTAAAGGCGATGCTGATCGGCTGCATCTGGGTGACCACGGCCACGGCGGTGCTGTCGTTGGCGGCCAGCAGGTTACCGGCATCGAGCTGGCGCAGCCCTACCCGCCCTGACAGCGGCGCGCGGATATCGGTGAATTGAAGGTTCAGGCGAGCGTCTTCCACCGCCGCGGTGTTGGTTTTTACCGTGGCCTGGTACTGCGCCACCAGCGCTTCCTGGGTGTCCAGGGTTTGCCGGGCGATACTGTCCTGAGCGAACAGGTCCCGATAACGCTTGAAGTCCACCTGGGCATTTTTAAGTTGGGCCTGATTCTCCCCCAACGTGCCTTCAGCCTGCTGCAGGGCGATGCGGTAGCTGCGGGGGTCGATCTGCGCCAGCAGGTCGCCGGCTTTCACCGCCTGGCCTTCCTGGAAATTGACTTTGACCAGCTCACCGGCTACGCGGGTACGCACATTCACGGTGTTGAGCGCGGTGACGGTGCCCAGCGCCTTGAGGTATACCGGGAACTCTCCCACGGTTACCGTGCCCACCCGCACGGGGGTTGGCCCGGCGGCATCCCCGCCGAAACCGGGGCGCATCGGGTTGCCACCCGCCCGACGGGCATGGCCCTGCGCCTTGGCTTGCTCCTGCCCCGCCGGGGCCTGGCGGTGATTCCAGTACCACAGGGCGGCGCCAGCCAACGCAAGCAGCAATAGCGCCAGCAAGGCGCGTTTGATCAAAGGGGAACGTGTTTGCTGCGAACGATCGACCATGGTGCGGCTCAGCTTTCCTTCAGGACGCTGAACGATAAGCACTTGGGCGTGTTTCGCAAAGCGCATTTACCGGTCTTTTACGTATTGGCAACAAGACGTTACCAAACCGTACAAGGGATGACTGCGAGTGGCGACGCAGCGAACAGGCCGCGCCGCCGGGGGGCTTACTTCAGAACAGCGAGCGCCGCCTCGTAGTTGGGCTCCTGGCCGATTTCCGGGACCAGTTCGCTGTGCAGGACGTTGTTCTGCTCGTCGAGCACTACCACGGCGCGCGCGGTCAGGCCCTTGAGCGGACCTTCGGCAATGGCTACGCCGTAGGCTTCGATGAACTCACGGCCGCGCAGGGTGGACAGGTTGACCACGTTGCTCAGGCCTTCGGCACCGCAGAAGCGCGCCTGGGCGAACGGCAGGTCGGCGGAAATGCACAGCACCGCGGTGTTTTCCAGCGTGCTGGCCTGTTCGTTGAACTTGCGCACGGAGGTAGCGCAGGTGGGCGTGTCGACGCTTGGGAAGATGTTCAGCACCTTGCGCTTGCCAGCGAAGTCGGCAAGGGATTTGTCGCTGAGGTCCCCGGCAACCAGGGTGAACGCCGGCGCCTGGCTGCCGGCCTCGGGAAGCTGGCCGTCAACACGGACAGGGTTGCCCTTGAGGGTCACTTGAGCCATGGACTGTTTCCTTCTATAGGAGGTGGATGGGAAACGGCGAGTTAACCATGAATAGCCGGGTACCACCATCGCCGGAATGTGGCTGGATCTGACAGCCCGGGCACACCGGCGCCGCTTCGGACAGAACCCCCACCCATCAAGGCGGTCTATCAGCCCATCGCAACCAGCAATTAGACGCTTGCTGCCCCGGGCCGTACCCTGTTCGCGCAAGGGATGCTGTTTCGGTTGGCCTGGCGTACCCTGTAGGGGTGCGGGCCGTAGCTGATTCCCAAGGCCGTGGCCAGGCGGCACACTTTCCAAGCGAGGCGCAGATGGCGCAGCGGTACCTTACCGACAGTTTTGCCAGAAGGGTCGACTACCTGCGGATGTCGGTCACGGATCGCTGTGACTTCCGTTGCGTGTACTGCATGGCCGAAGACATGCAATTCCTGCCGCGCCAGCGCATCCTCACCCTTGAAGAGCTCCACGAGATGGCGCGTGCCTTCGTGGCGCTGGGTACCCGCAAGATTCGCCTCACCGGTGGCGAGCCGCTGGTGCGCGCGGGCATCGTGGAGCTGTGCGCGAAGATCGCCGCCCTCCCCGGCCTGCAGGAGCTGTGCATGACCAGCAATGGTTCACAGCTCGGCCGGCTCGCCCAGCCACTGCGTGACGCTGGCTTGAGCCGGCTGAACATCAGCCTCGATAGCCTCGATCCCGAACGCTTCCGCGAGCTCACCCGCACCGGGGACCTGGCGCAGGTGATCAATGGCATCGATGCGGCCAACGCAGCGGGCTTTACCCATACCAAGCTCAATTGCGTGGTAATGAAAGGCCGCAATGATCACGAGATCAACCACCTCGTGCAGTTCGCCATCGACCGTGGGCTGGACATCAGCTTTATCGAAGAAATGCCTTTGGGCACTATCACCGAGCACAGCCGGGCTGAGGCCTTCTTTTCCAGCGACGACGTACGCGCCCGTATCGCCGAACGCTTTACCCTCCTGCCTGCCACGGATACCACCCACGGCCCGTCGCGCTACTGGCGCGTGGCCGAGGCGCCGAACAGCCGTATAGGCTTCATCTCGCCGCACAGCCATAACTTTTGCGCCACCTGCAATCGCGTGCGGCTCACCGTCGAGGGGCGGCTGTTGCTGTGCCTGGGCAACGAACATGCCGTAGACCTCAAAGCCGTGCTACGCGCCAACCCTGGCCAGCCCGAGCGGCTGGAGCGGGCAATCGTGGACGCCATGGCACTGAAGCCGCTGCGCCATGAGTTCAAGCTCAATGATGATGTGCAGGTGGTGCGCTTCATGAACATGACCGGCGGTTGAGCCCAGCGGGGCGGGCAAGCGCAACGGAATATCCTTTAAGGCCCGGCTGCATTAAAATGATGGCCCTCGACACCCCGCCGGGTGCCCGCTTTCCATGCCAGCGGCCTCAAGGCCATTCAGGAACCCACCGATGGAACATCGTGAAGCGCTGATCGCGCTGCGCACCTTTCTCTCTACCCAGATCCTCGGCCAGGACAAACTCATCGATCGTTTGCTGATCGTGCTGCTTGCCGACGGCCACATGCTGGTGGAAGGCGCGCCGGGGCTGGCCAAGACCAAAGCCATCAAGGAGTTGGCCGAAGGGGTGGAAGCCCAGTTCCATCGTATCCAGTTCACCCCCGACCTGCTGCCCGCCGACATCACCGGCACCGAGATCTACCGCCCGGAAACCGGCAGCTTCGTGTTCCAGCAAGGGCCGATCTTCCACAACCTGGTGCTGGCCGATGAAATCAACCGGGCACCGGCCAAGGTGCAATCGGCGCTGCTCGAAGCCATGGCCGAACGCCAGGTAAGCGTGGGGCGCAGCACTTACGACCTTTCGCCGCTGTTTCTGGTGATGGCCACGCAGAACCCCATCGAGCAGGAAGGCACCTACCCGCTACCCGAGGCGCAGCTGGACCGGTTCCTGATGCACGTGAAAATCGGCTTCCCCGACGCCTCGGTGGAACGGCGGATACTCCAGCAGGCCCGTGGCGAAGCCCTCAACGGCGAAACCAAGCCGGAACGCCGGGTAAGCCAGCAGGCGATCTTTGCCGCGCGCAAGGAAATCCTCGGCCTGTACATGGCCGACGCCGTGGAGGAGTACCTGGTGCAGCTGGTAATGGCTACCCGTACCCCGGCCAAATACGACGCCGAGCTGGCCGAATGGCTGACGTATGGCGCCAGCCCGCGGGGTTCGATTTCCCTCGACCGCTGCGCCCGGGCCCACGCCTGGCTGGCCGGGCGCGACTTCGTCAGCCCCGAAGACCTGCAGGCGGTAATCTTCGACGTGTTGCGTCATCGCATCATCCTTTCCTTCGAAGCCGAGGCCGCCGGGGTGGATCAGGATCGGGTTATCCAGCGAATTCTCGACGTGGTCGCGGTGGCCTGAGCCAGCGACCATGAACAGCAACCCACGGGCCACCCCAGGCATTACCGTTACCCTCGCCGAACTCATCGAGATGCGCCATCGGGTGCGCGAGGTGCAGCTGTTTTCCAAACCCGGCCAGCGTAGCCCCTTGATTGGCCTGCACCACTCCAAGCTGCGGGGGCGCGGCGTGGATTTCGACCAGGTGCGCGTGTACCAGGCCGGGGACGACGTGCGCAACATCGACTGGCGGGTAACGGCGCGTACCCAGGAGCCCCATACCAAGCTGTTCCATGAGGAGCGGGAACGGCCGATCTTCATTCTCGTGGAGCAAAGCCGGCAATTGTTCTTCGGTTCGGCCAGCGCATTCAAATCCACCGTCGCGGCGCGGGTGGCCGCGCTGTTCGGCTGGGCCACGCTGGAACACAACGACCGCATCGGCGGGTTGGTATTCGGCGACCTGGAGCACTACGAGATCAAACCCCGGCGCAGCAAACAAAGCCTGCTGCAATTGCTCGACCGCCTGGCCCGGGTAAACGCTGCACTGACCACCGACAGCGCCCCGGCCGCCGACCCTTTGGGCACCGCGCTTCGCCGCGCGCGGGAAGTGTTGCGCCCTGGCAGCCTGGCGATCGTGATCTGTGACGAACGCGCCCTGAGCGATGCCGCAGAGCAACAACTGAGCCTGTTGGCACGGCACTGCGACCTGCTGCTGCTACCCATCAGCGACCCCATGGACCACGCCCTGCCCGCCGCAGGGCTTCTGCAGTTCGGCCTGGGTGAAGCGCAACTGGAAATCGACACCAGCGATGCGCAGTTACGGCGCGGTTATCAGGCGCTCGCCGAGGCACGCCAGGCGCGCTGGGAACGCCTGGGGCAAAAGCTGGGGTTGCTGGTACTGCCGTTGAGCACCCGTGCCGACGCCGTGGACCAGTTGCGCGAATACACCAGTGCCAGGCCCCGGCCCGGCATGCTACCCGTGGCGAGCCCCGCACAATGAACCCGTTGGCACGGCTGCAGCCGTTGATCGAACCGCCGGCCGTTGGCGCCTGGCCGCTGGCTGCAGGCTGGTGGGTACTGGCGGCGCTGCTGGTAGCGGCGGCAATCACGGCGCTGTGGTACTGGCGCAGGCAACCCTTGCCCGCAGAGCCTCCTGTGGAGGTGCCCCCGCCTGTAGCCGATAACGCCGTGGACCCGGTACGCCTCGAAGCATTGGCCGAACTGGCGCTCATGCCCCGCCCTTACGACGGCGCGCCCGCCGGTGCCTGGCTGCAGCAACTCAACGCCCTGCTCAAGCGTGTGTGCCGCAACCATTACCCCGGGGCCCACAGCCACACCCTCAATGGCCGTAAATGGCTGGCCTTTCTGGACAACCGCTGCCCCGCTGCGGGGCTTACGCGCTGGATGATCCTGGTAGAAGGGGTGTACCGGCCCGAGTGCAAACTCGACGACAAAGCCATCAACGGGCTGTATCAGGCGGTTGAAACCTGGATTCGCAAACATGCTTGAGTTCGCCTGGCCGCTGATCTTTCTGCTCGCCCCCTTGCCGTGGCTGCTGCGCCGGGTTCTGCCGCCCGCCGACAGCGGGGAACAGGTGCTGCAAGTAGGCTTTCTCGATGACCTTGCCAACCTCAGCCGGCGCCGAGCCAGCCGCGGCCTGCCTGGCTGGCGCCAGCAACTGCCTTACGCCCTGGTGTGGGGGCTGCTACTGCTGGCGGCCGCCCGCCCGCAGTGGCTGGGCCCGCCACTGCCCCTGCCGGCCAGCGGCCGCGACCTGCTGGTGGCAGTGGACGTATCAGGCTCCATGGATTACCCGGATATGCAGTGGCAGGGCGAAAACGTAAGCCGGCTGGCTCTGGTGAAGCACCTGCTGGGGGACTTCCTGGAAACCCGCGAGGGCGACCGGGTAGGCCTGATCCTCTTCGGCAGCCGTGCTTATGTACAGGCGCCACTCACCTTCGACCGGCATACCGTGCGCACCTGGCTGGACGATGCCCAGGTGGGGATTGCCGGGCAAACCACCGCGATCGGCGATGCCATCGGCCTGGCGGTCAAACGCCTGCGCCTGCGCCCGGCGGACAGCCGGGTATTGATTCTGGTGACCGACGGCGCCAACAACGGCGGGCACATCCAGCCGTTGGTCGCCGCGCGCCTGGCGGCTACCGAGCAGGTGCGGATTCACACCATCGGCATCGGCGCCGACCCGCAAGCGACAGCGGCGAACGCTGCTCAGGGGCTGAACCCGACCAGCGACCTGGACGAAACCGCGCTGCAGGCGATCGCCAGCGCGACTGCTGGAGAATACTTCCGGGCGCGGGACGGCCGCGACCTGCAAGGGATCGGCGAGGCGCTGGACCGACTTGAGCCGGTGAATCAGCAGCCGACCCGTGTGCGCCCGGTCGATGAGCTGTATCAGTGGCCCCTGGCGGCGGCCGTGGTGCTGGTGGCATTAATGGTCTGCCAGCGCTTGTTGCCATTGCTGCGCCGCTACGCCTGGCTGCGATCGCTACGCTTGCCTGCCGCCTGGCGCAGCCGGGTTGGGCG
The DNA here is from genome assembly GCF_058145875.1 of Pseudomonas sp. 3MAES_34.3B. Classification (NCBI taxonomy): domain Bacteria; kingdom Pseudomonadati; phylum Pseudomonadota; class Gammaproteobacteria; order Pseudomonadales; family Pseudomonadaceae; genus Pseudomonas; species Pseudomonas sp. 3MAES_34.3B. Next base: position 3,234,945 of record NZ_CM176960.1, read on the forward strand.
TTGGAGGCAGCGCTCATGATTGAATGGTGGCCACACTGGGCACGCCCGGGCTGGCTTGCCGCCTGGCCGGTACTGGCCTGGCTGTGCTGGGCCTTGTGGCTGCGCCGCCGCCGCAGCGGCCGCTGGCAAGCGTTATTGCCGCGGGCCTTCCACGGCACGCTGCTGCGCGGAAGCCAGAGCGGCCGGCGCGAGCGAACGCCACGGGTATTGCTGGGCCTCGCCGCGGCGCTGGCCGGGCTGGCGCTGGCGGGCCCCGGCTGGGAGCGCGAGCAACAGATCAGCCAGCGGCCAGACGACCCGCTGGTGATCCTCCTTGAACTCACGCCGCACATGCTTGCCCGCGATGCGTCGCCGGACCGCCTCGGCCAGGCCCGGCGCAAGATCCTCGACCTGTTGCAGCATCGGGCCGACGCGCAAACCGCCATCGTCGTGTATGCCGGTAGCGCGCACACACTGGTGCCGCTGTCCAACGACCAGGCCACCAGCAGCAACCTGCTGGCGGCGCTCAAGCCCTCTCTTATGCCAGAGCCCGGCCAGCGTGCCGACCTGGCGGTGCGTCAGGGGCTGGACCTTCTGGCACAGGCCGGCCAGGGTTCCGGCCGTTTGCTGTTGATCTCCTCCAGCCTCACCGAGCAGGAACTGCAGGGGATAGACCACTGGCTCGGCAGGCGCGCACCGCCGTTGCTGGTGCTCGGCGTCGGCAGCCCTGAAGGCGCCCCCGTGGCGCTGGAGAACGGTGAACTGCTCAAGGGCGATGACGGCGGGATCGCATTGCCACGCCTGGATATACCCGCCCTTGCGGCAGCCGCGAGCCATGGCCATGGCCGGTATGAAACCGCTCGCCTGGACAATCATGACCTGCGGGCCCTCGGCCTGTTCGACGCGCCTCATACGCCACTGGCTGCCGATGACGGCCCGGCGCACCCACTGGACCGATGGGCCGATCAGGGGTACTGGCTGTTGCTGCCATTGCTGGCTATTGCCGCCCTGGCCGGGCGCCGTGGCTGGCTGCTGTGCCTGCCGCTATGGCTGTGCCTCGGCGGATTGCCCACGCCCGCCTACGCCTTCAGCCTGGCCGACCTGTGGTGGCGGCCGGATCAACAGGGCCAACGGCTGCTGGCGCAGGGGCAACCTGCCCTGGCCGCCCAACAGTTCAGCGACTTTCGTTGGCGCGGTGTAGCCCTGTACCGCGCCGGGCAATATGCCGAAGCAGCCAAGCAGTTTGCCCAGGGCGACACCGCAGCCGACCACTACAACCGCGCCAACGCGCTGGCCCTGGCCGGGGAACTGGATGCCGCAGTGGAAGCCTACGAGCAGGCGCTGGAGCGCCAACCCGCCTTGACCGCCGCGCGCAGTAACCAAACCCTGGTGAAGGCGCTGCTGGATGCCCGCAAGGCCGCCACCCCGCCCAATGAAAGCTCTGCGGCCCAGGCGTCGCCTTCCCAAGGCGAGGCGACCCCCGGCCAAAGCCAGGCCAAACCGGGCGATGCGACGGCACCGCCCACCGCCCCGCCGGGGCCAGATACGGCAGGCCAGGCCAGCTTGGCCACCAGCGGCGGAACGGGCGAAAGCGATACCTCACCCAAGGGCACCAGCGGCCTGGCCACTACCGCAGACTATCCCGAGGACGAGGCGCGGGAATCGCTGGAGCAATGGCTGCGACAGATCCCCGACGATCCGTCAGAATTGCTGCGGCGCAAATTCTGGTACGAACAGCAACAACGGCAGGAACAATAACGATGAGTCGGCTCTGTGCCTTTCTATTCTGCGGCTTGATCGCATTGCTGCCCCTTGGGGCGTCGGCGAGCGTGCTGGTGGCCAGTGTCGATCGAACCCGCCTGGCGGTGGGCGAGTCTTTCGAGCTCACCCTGCAGACCAACGACGTGACCCTGTTCGGCCGGCCGGATACCACGCCACTGCAAGCGCAATTCGACGTGGGCGATGTGCGCCAGGTGAACCAGCCGGCCAGCCTGGCGGATGACCGTGGCGCCAGCACCCGCTGGATCATCACGCTGGTGGCTCGCCAAAGCGGTACCCTCACCCTCCCCGGCTTGAGCCTGGGCGAGTTGCGCAGCCAGCCGATCGTGCTTCAGGTGCTGGACGCCGACACCCCGACCGCCGCCACCGCCAAGCCAGTATTCATCGAAGCCCGGCTGGATCAGGATCAGGTGTACGTGCAGGCGCAGGTGATCCTTACGTTGCGGGTGTACCACTCTGTTGCCCTCTATGACGACAGCACCTTTGCCCCACCGCAGCTGGCCGATGCGATCGTGGAGCCCCTGGGTAATCGGCGTACCTACGAGAAGGTCATCAATGGCGTGCGCCATGGGGTGATCGAAACACGCTATGCGATTTACCCCCAACGCAGCGGCCAGCTCATCCTGCCCGCGCTGCTGTTCACCGCTACCTCGGTGGAAACCGACGATACCGGCAAGCCCAGGGCGGGCGCGCAGCTTCGCGGGCGCTCTGCGCAGATCACCATCAGCGTTCTGGCCAAGCCTGCGGTGTATCCGGCAGACGCCACCTGGCTACCGGCACGCAGCCTGACCGTCACCGAAAGCTGGAACCCGGCGCCCGAGCAAGCCCGGGTCGGCGATTCACTCACCCGCACCCTCACCCTTCGCGCCGAGGGGCTTTCAGGCGCGCAGCTACCGCCGTTGCCCAGCGCGGAGCTTCCGGGTATTCGCCGCTACCCTGACCAACCCCAGCTCAACGACCAAGGCACCGAGCGCGGCCTGGTGGGCAGCCGTCAGGAGCGTGAAGCGCTAGTGCCCGTGCGGGCGGGCGATACGGAGCTACCACCTGTGGAAGTGGTGTGGTGGAACACGCGTGAAGACCACCTGGAGCGTACCAGCCTGCCGGCCCGCACCCTGCAGGTGACCGAGCGCGCCATAACACCCGTGGCGGACAAGCCCGCCACGGCCGCTCCCCTGCCTCGACTGCTATGGCCCTGGCAGGCGGCCACGGGGGTATTGCTGTGCACCAGCCTGTTGGGGTTCGGCCTGTGGTGGCGTGCGCGCTCGCAGCCCGCGGTGGCCCGGCTGGCCGCTGTGGGGCCCAGCCCTCGCAGCCTGCTGGACGACCTTCGGCGCGCCTGTGGCAACAACGACCCGCAGGCGTCTCGCCAGGCCCTGGATGCCTGGGCCCGCCAGCAGCCGGAAACCCTGGCCCAACTGGCCGAACGTTACCCGCCGTTGTCGGACGCCCTGGATGGCCTCAACGGCGCGCTGTACAGCGAAGCCGGGCGTTACTGGCAAGGGGCGCGCCTGTGGCAGGCGGTCAGCGCCATCCCGGCAAACAGCCGCCACGTCCCCGGGGCGGAAGAAAACCTTCCGCCGCTTTACCCTAAATAGTTTCGAGACTCCTCATGCGCGTGCTGCACACCTCCGACTGGCACCTTGGCCAAAGCCTTCACGGCCAGGACCGTGACCATGAACATCAGGCGTTCCTCACCTGGCTGCTGGCGCGCATCGTAGCGCTGGGCCCGGATGCCCTGCTGATCGCTGGGGACATCTTCGACACGGTCAACCCCCCGCTCAAAGCGCAGGAGCGCCTGTACGACTTTATCGTCAATGCCCACGAAGCCTTGCCTTCGCTCACCATCGTGATGATCGCCGGCAACCACGACTCCGGTTCACGCATCGAACTGCCCGCCCCGCTGATGCGCCGCTTGCGCACCCACGCACTGGGCCGCGTGCTGTGGCTGGACGACGGCAACCTGGATTGTGAACGCCTGCTCATTCCACTCAGCGATGCCAGCGGCGCCACTGCCGCATGGTGCCTCGCGCTGCCGTTCCTGCGGCCTGCCGAGGTGACCGGGCCGCACTTGGGGGAGGATTACCTGGGAGGCATCGCCCAGGTTCATCAGCGGTTGATCGCTGCCGCCAACCAGCGGCGGCAGCCTGGCCAACCATTGATCGCGATCAGCCATGCCCACATGGCGGGTGGTGCGGTGTCACTCGATTCGGAGCGCAGCCTGGTGATCGGCACCGCCGAAGCGCTGCCCGCCAGCCTGTTCGACGACAGCGTGGGCTACGTGGCCCTGGGGCACTTGCACAAACCGCAACAGGTGAACGGTGAACAGCGCCTGCGTTACAGCGGATCGCCCATCCCGTTGTCGTTTTCCGAAGTGGACTATCCCCACCAGATATTGCAGGTGGATTTCGACGGCGAGCAGCTCACTCAAGTGCTGCCCCACCGCGTGCCGCGTGCGGTTGACCTGTTGCGAGTAGGCCCGGCGCGCCTGGACGACGTGATCGCCAGGCTGGAAGCCTTGCCCCTGCCGGACCTGCTCGCCAGCGTTGTGCAGCACCCCTGGCTGGAGGTGCGGGTGCAACTCGACGAACCCCAGCCCGAACTGCGCACCCGTATCGAAACGGCCTTGGCCGGCAAGGCCGCGCGGCTGGTGCGCATCGCCGTGGAGTACATGGGCACCGGCAGCCGCGAAGACACCGCCGCCCTGCAGCACCTGGAGCAGCTTACGCCCGAGCAGGTGTTCAGCCGCGCATGGGAGGAGCAGTACGGCAGCGCCGTGGACGAGGCTACCCTCGGCGATTTTCTGCTGCTGATGCAGGAAGACGAGTTGGAGGAACAGCCATGAAAATTTTGGCGATCCGCCTGAAGAACCTGGCGAGCCTCGCGGGCCCGGTGGAACTGGACTTCACCGCCGAACCACTGGCCAGTGCTGGCCTGTTCGCCATCACAGGCCCTACCGGGGCGGGTAAAAGCACCTTGCTCGACGCCCTGTGCCTCGCGCTGTTCGGCAGCGTGCCACGCCTGGGCGACACGGGGCGGGATACCAAGGTGCCAGACGTGGACGGCGACATCGCCACGGGCGACCCACGTAACCTGCTGCGCCGAGGCGCCGGTGCGGGCTTTGCGGAGGTCGATTTCATCGGCGTGGACGGCGTGCGCTATCGGGCGCGCTGGGAGGCTAACCGCGCGCGGGAAAAAGCCGGCGGCAAGCTGCAACCCAGCCGTCAGACCCTGCTGGACCTGGACAGCGATCGGCTGCTAGCGACCCAGAAAGGAGAATACCGGCCCCTGTTGGAAGCACGGCTGGGCTTGAATTTCGAGCAGTTCACCCGTGCGGTGCTACTGGCCCAGAGCGAGTTCAGTGCCTTCCTCAAGGCCGATGACAACGAGCGCAGCGAACTGCTGGAAAAGCTCACCGATACGGCGGTATATAGCCGGCTCGGCCGCCGCGCCTATGACAAGGCCCGCGCCGCGCGGCAACAGCTTGAAGCGCTGCAAGCGCAGGAAGGTGCATTCTCGGCGATGGGCGAAGAAGAGCGCCTGGCCCTCGATGCACGCCTCGACGAAGGCCGCCAAGGGCTGTTGCAATCCCAGGCCGAGCGCCGCGAACACGAAGCCCAGCATCAGCACCATCAGGAGCGCGAGCGGTTGGCCACCGAGCGGGCGGCAGCGGCAGACGCGCTGGCCCAGGCCCGACTTCGCTGGGATCAGTTGGGCGATGACCGCCAGGACCTCGGCCACCTCGATGCCCTGGCGCCGCAGCGAGCGCCGCTTGAACGCCAGGCCCGCCTCACCGCTCAACTCGACACCCTCGGCCCCGCCTGCACCGAAGCTGCCGCATTGCTTACCCAGGCCGAACAGGTGTCTACCCAGGCGCAGGCCAAGCTTGAAGCCGCCGATAGTCACTTGAAGGCGGCGCTGGCGAGCCACGGCGAAGCAGCACCTGCGCTGCGCGAAGCGTTCGACCAACAGGCGGCATTGCATCACCTGGAGCAGGACCTGGGGCCCCAACAGGCGCGGCAGGCTCAGCTCGAACGGCAGCACCTTGAAGGCGAGCAAACGCTAGCCACCCTCGCCCAGGCCCAGAGGCAGGGTGCCGACGTGCAGCAGGCCATCGGGGCGCGGCTCGAGCAAAGCGCCGAACTGGCCCGGCTGGCGGATGCCTGGCAAGGCTACCAGCCACGGCTGCAACAGCTGGTGGAAGTGGCCAGCCGCGTCAGCCGGCTGGACGGTCAACTGCCGCCCTTGCAGGACGCTGCCCGGGTTGCCGGGCAGGCGCGGGCATCGGCGCAAGCCCTGCTCGAGGACGTGCAGGCCCGCCTGGGCGCCACCCATGACCTCGGCGAACGCCTGCAACTGCTGAGCGAACTGATCCGCGACAACCGGACGGCACTGGAACATCTCGGCGCACTGGAAGGCCAGTGGCGGCGCTGCGCCGAAGTGGAAGAGCGGCTGAGCGAACTCGCCACGCAACAGCATCGCCTGGCACAGCAGCGCGAGCAGCGCACCGCTGAAGGCAAGGCGGTCAACGCCGAGCATCAGGCCGCCAGCCAGGCGCTGGACGTGACCGTGCAACTGCTGGAACGCCAGCACCTGGCGCGGCTCAAGGCGGGGCTGATCCCCGGTGCACCCTGCCCTGTATGTGGCAGCGCCGAGCACCCAAGCCACGGCGCCAGTGCTGACAGCGTGCTTGAAACACTGGAAGCCCAGGACCTGGCGGACATCCAGGCGGCGCAAGACAAGGTAAAAGCACTGGCCGATCGCCTGGCCGAGTTGCGGGCCGAAGTGCGTGGCCTGATGGAGCAGCAAAAAGCCCTGCACGAACAGCAGCAGCGCGGCGAGGCTCACAACACTACGCTGTTGGATGCACTCAAGGCCCTGCCCCGTCATGACGCCTTGCTGGCGGTACCAGTGGCTGGGCGGCAGGCCTGGCTGAGCGAGGGGCTCGCCCGGCTGCGGGAGCAGATCGGTACGGACGAAAACCAGCTCAAGGCACTACTGGCCGCTCAGGCTCAGGCCACTCAACAGCAGAACGAACTGCGAGCCGCGCAGCAAGCCGCCGAGGAAGCCGAGCGCGCGGCGCAGGCCGCGCAGGAGCAGCGTACGCGGGAACAGGCGCGTTTCGACGAAGAACTCGAGGCGTTCACAGGGCTGCTGCCCGACGGCCTGCTGAAGGACCTGCGCACCGGTCCGGCGAAGGCAGTGGCTGCATTGGAAGCCAGCCTTGCCGAACGCCTCGGATTGCTCGAGCAGCAACACGCGCAGGCGTTGGCCCAGAGCCAGCGGCAGCAGCAGATTCAAGTGTGCGACGCCCAGCAGCAGGGGCTTGCCCAGCAACTGGAAACACTGCGTGAGAGCTTGCAGGGGTCGCAGGCGCGGCGCGAGCAACTGCGTGTCGGCTTAGCCGAGCGCCTTGGCGCCCATGCCAGTGCCCAGGCCTGGCAAACCACCCTGGAGCAAGCGGTCGAGGCGGCGCGCATCCAGTACGCCGAGGCCGGGCAGGCGTTGCAACGCGCTGGCAGCGACGTGCTCGCCGCGCAGGCCCGCCAACAGGCCTTGCTGGACCAGCAAGCCACGGTAACGGCAGAGCTGGCGGAGTTGGGGACATCGCTACAGGGCTGGCGCAACACCTGCCCTACCCTGGACGACCCGGCGTTGCAGCGTTTGCTCGCCGTTTCGCCCGAGGAGGTGGAGCAATTACGCGCTCGCCTGCGTGAAGCCCAAAGCGCTGTGGAGAATGCACAGGTGTTGGTGCAGGAGCGGGAGCAGCGATTGCAGGCGCATGTAGCGCAGGCCCGCGCCGATGCATTGGATGCCCAAGCCCTGGCCGGCGCGTTGGCGGCAATAGCAGCCGAATGCGAGCGCCAGGAGCAGGCTTGCGCCGAACTGCGCGCCGCCCAGCTGGAGGACGACCGCCGCCGCCAGGCCCGCGAAGCCCTGGCCGCGCAATTGGAGGCTGCACAGGCTGAATACCGCCGTTGGGGCCGCCTCTCGGCACTGATCGGCTCCGCTGAAGGCGACCGTCTGCGCAAGATCGCCCAGGCCTACAACCTCGACCTGCTGATCCGCCACGCCAATGCCCAACTGCTGCAGCTGGTTCGGCGTTACCGGCTCAAGCGTGGCGGCAGTGCATTGGGGTTGCTGGTGGTGGATACCGAGATGGGCGACGAAGTGCGCTCGGTGCACTCATTGAGCGGCGGCGAAACTTTCCTCGTTTCCCTCGCATTGGCGCTGGGGCTGGCGTCCATGGCGTCGAGCACGCTGCGGATCGAATCGCTGTTCATCGACGAAGGCTTCGGCAGCCTCGACCCCGAATCCTTGCAACTGGCCATGGATGCGCTGGACAACCTCCAGGCGCAAGGCCGAAAGGTGGCGGTGATCTCCCATGTACAGGAGATGCACGAACGCATCCCGGTGCAGATCCAGGTACGGCGGCATGGCAATGGCTTGAGCGAGGTGACGGTGGTGCCTTAGCTAGCGGTAACCCCTATGGGCCACTGGGTAGCCATTCGGGAATGGCTTTGACCCGGTTCGCAGGCTTCGCCTACTCCTACACCTGTGGGGCCCAGCAGTTGGTGTGGTATTACACCAACTGGCTGGCAATCAGTGCCGCAACCACCACCGCGCTGTAACTGGCCAGGGCGAAGCAGGCGCCTTGGCGGGCGGACATCAGAATGGCCTTGGCCATGGCGCGTTCTCCGGTCGGATCAATGTTCGTCGGCGATCTTGTGGTTCAGTGCCGCGTAGAAGCTGGCGCTCTTTTGCAGGTAGTGCTGGGTGTAGCTCTGGCTCGAACGGCTGGTCTTGTCGTCCGCAACCGTGGCGCCGGCAGGCAAGGCTACCGAGGCGGAAATGGCGGATGCAGCGATAACGGAAAACAGATTGAAGTTCATGATGGCGATCCTCCGGGACGTGAGTGACTGTGAGGTCAACTTACGCCCCGGAGCGCGGCGGCAGAAATTCATTGCGCCGTTATCGGGTATCACCGCTATTGATGCGGCGGCGCGAGAAACTTCAGATCGGAGGGCGAATCCTGGCGATAGTGTTGCACCGTGCGCTGCAGCATGCCGGTCTTCGCGTCCCGCTCCATCACCACGATCTCGTTGCTTTTCTGGTTGGCGATCAACACAAAGCGGCCGGTGGGGTCCAGCGTAAACTCACGCGGGTGGTCCCCTTCGATGGAGCGGCGTTGCACAAGCTTGAGCCCGCCTTCACGGTCCACCGCATACACCACCAGTTCGTTGACCGCGCCGCGGTTGGCCACATAGAGGAACCTGCCGTCGGGCGACAAGTGCAGCCCTCCGCCTGCCCCGGTGGCCGGCTGTTGGCCAGGCACCAGGTCAATCACTTGCGTGCGTACCAGGTTGCCCGCACGCCATTGGAAGCTAGCCACCTGGGCCGGCATTTCCAGGGTAAGCCAGGCATGCTCGCCGCTGGCATCGAACAGCAAATGACGGGGGCCGCTGCCGGGCGGCAGGGCAACCGAAGCCGGGCTGGCTGGGTTCAGCGGCGCCTGGGCGTTGCCTTGGAAGCGGTAAATGAACACTTTGTCCGCGCCCAGATCGCTGGCGTACAGGTAGCCCCGGTTGCCCACCACCGAGTGCACGTGGCCGCTGGCCTGACGCTCGGCATTTACCCGGCTGGGGGCGTTCTTGAACTGCTGGATCACCTCGCCAAGGCTGCCGTCCTCCTTGATCGGCAGCACTGCCAGGCTCCCGCCCGGGTCCGGTTGCACCGCATAGTTGGACACAAACAGGAACTGCTCATCTTCGCTCAGGCTCGCGTGGGTAGGCTCGTCACCCTTGGTTTCCACCTGGTTGACCAGGGCGATCTCGTGGGTAGCGGGGTCGATGCGGTAACTGCTTACCTTCCCGACCGGGTCTTTCTGCCCGGGGCCGTTCTCGTTGGCCACGAATAGCCGGGTCTGAGCCTTGTTCAAGGCCAGCCAGGAGGGGTTATCGGTTTTGACCACCTGCACCGGCTCGCTGGCAATCTGGCCGGTCTGGCTGTCGAAGCGAAGCCGGTAAAGGCCCTGGCTGCTAGCCTGGGTGTAGGTACCGACCAGAAGGTCGTAGGTGGTTGCACTGGCAAGGGTGGAGCCAAGGGTGGCGGCTCCGGCAAGAGTAAGCGACATCAGCACTCGCAGCATGTATGAATCCTCGTTGGAAGACCGTGGCCGCGCGCAAAAGTTGAACCCCAGACTGCCTGTTGCTTATTCCTGGTCGTCATCTTCTTCGGCAGAGAAGGCTTCCAGCAAGCGTAGCCGATGCTCAGCATCGGATCCGATGATTTTCCACTGGTCGCTCTCTGTCACGAAAATTGCGCTGGCCAAGGCTTCGAGGCTGAAATGCCAGCGCCGTTCCGTTCGTCCATCCATGGTGAGGATGGTGAGGCCGTTGTCGCCCAGGTCGAATTCGAAGGCGTACAGGTCGTCGATGATGAGCATGTCGGCGCTGTCGAGCGCTTCGGCGAGGGAGAGGGTCATGAGGGACTCCGCAAAGGTAGAGGGCGCATTCTACCCTTGCGGCGCGAGCGCGGCGTATGGCGCTTACAAAACCTGCACGCCCCCTGGCTGGAACACCGCTTCGGCGTGCGCGATGCCGTTTACCAGCGGCTCGCCAAAGGCATCCAGGCTGATCTCGAAATGGTCACCCGGCTGCGCCTTGATGCCGTCGGCGAAGGACAGCGTGGCCGTGCCGAAGAAGTGCACATGTACATCCCCAGGCCGCAGGAACTGCGCGTACTTGAAGTGGTGGTATTCCAGGTTCTCGAAGCTGTGGCACATGTTGGCCGCACCGCTGAGAAACTCCTTCTCCCACAGCACCTCGCCGTCGCGGCGAATGCGGCTGGTGCCGGCCAAGTGCTCGGGCAACGGCCCTACCCGCAACTCGGGGCCGAAGGCGCAGGCGCGAAGCTTGGAGTGAGCCAGGTACAGGTAGTTCTTGCGCTCGATCACATGGTCGGAAAACTCGTTGCCCAACGCATAGCCCAGGCGATACGGGCGGTGGTCCGGCCCGATCACGTACAACCCGGCAAGCTCGGGCTCTTCGCCGGCGTCTTCGGCGAACGGCGGTAGCGGGAACGATCCGCCCGGGCGCACCAGGATGCTGCCGTCCCCCTTATAGAACCACTCTGGCTGCACGCCCGCCTGCCCCGCCGGGGGCCTGCCGCCTTCCACGCCCCACTTGAACACCTTCATGCTGTCGGTGATGGCGGTTTCGTCGTTGGCCTGCTGATGCATCTTGTCCCGGGTGGAAGCGCTGCCCAGGTGGGTGAGCCCGGTGCCGGTAACCAGCACATGGGCGGTATCGGGATGGTCCAATGGGGACAGGATACGCTGCTCATCGAGCAGTTGCCGGTAGCTCAGGCGCTCACCCCGGCCGCAGAGTTCAGCCTGGGCCGCCAGGCTGCGGCCCTCGGCAATGGCGCGCAAGGCCAGCTCGCGGGTGGACTCTACGTCCGCCAGGATCTGCACCTGGTCGCCTTCTACTACACCAACGTGGCGGTTACCGGCGGCGGTTTGCAATTGTACTAAGCGCATAGCGGTCTCTCTCTACGATTCAGAGGCAGGCGAAGTCAGGAGCGGGCACTGGCGGCGAAGGCTTCCGGCGGCAGCGCGTGGCGCCGCTCCAGTACTCGGTAAACGATGAAGGTGAGCACCAGGCCGAACAGCATCACCCCGGTGAGGAAATACAAGCCGCTGGCGAGCTGGCCGGTGGCTTCCTTCAGGGCGCCGACCACGAACGGCCCCAGATAGCCGCCGAGGTTGCCCACCGAGTTGATCAGGGCGATCCCGGCCGCAGCGCTGGCGCCAGCGAAGAACCGCCCCGGCAGCGTCCAGAACACGGCGGTGCAGGAGAACAAGGCGAACGCCACCACGCACAGCGCGGCGAGCTGCAACATGGGCGCTGCAAACCAGGCAGCGCCGAACAGCCCGGCGGCGCCCAGCACATAAAGCACCGCGAGGTGGCCGTAACGGTCGTTGAAGCGGTCCGAGCTACGGGGAATGATCAGCAGGCCGATGATCCCGAACACATAAGGCACGGCTGACACGAACCCGGTGGTGAGGTCACTGCCGCCAAACTGCTTGATCAGCGTAGGCAACCACAGCCCCAGGCCATAGATGCTCAGGGTGACGGGCAAGTAGAACAGCGCCAGCAACAGCACGCGAAAATCTTTCAGCGCGTGCAGCGGGTTGCCATGGCGGGTTTGCCCGTACTCGCGCAGGTCCTTTTCCAGTTCACCGGTGAGCCAGTTCTTTTCATCCTCGCTCAGCCAATTCACTTGGTGCGGGCCATCGGGCAACCAGCGCAGCACCGGCCAGGTCAGCAGAATGGCCGGCGTGCCGATCACGATGAACAGCCATTGCCAACCGTGCAGCCCCAACACCCCTTCCATGCCCAGCAAGCCGCCGGACACCGGGCCGGTGATCATCATGGCGATGGGTTGGGAAAGAATGAACAGGCCGAGGATTTTGCCGCGGTGGCGCACCGGGAACCACTGGGTAATGTAGTAGAGCACGCCCGGGAAGAAGCCCGCTTCGGCTGCGCCTAGCAGCAGGCGCATCGTATAAAAGCTGTAAGGCCCCTGGATGAACGCCATACCAATGGTAATGGCGCCCCAGGTGATCATGATGCGGGCGAACCAGCGCCGCGCGCCGAAGCGCTCGAGCATCAGGTTGCTGGGGATCTCCAACAGGAAGTAGCCGATGAAGAACAGCCCGGCGCCCATGCCATAGGCAGCGTCGCCGATGCCAATGTCCGCGCCCATGTGCAGCTTGGCGAAGCCCACCGCCGAGCGGTCCACATAGGCCACCAGGTACAGCAATACAAGGAAGGGAATCAGTTTGAAGGTGATGCGGCGAATAAGCCCGAGTTCCTGGCTCATGGGTCGGTCTCCAGGTCTGTTGTTTTTATGAACCTGTCTGGAATGCGGCATTGCGGCGGTCGCCCGATCGCATGCGCTCAGTGTGTGGAAGGACTATATAGTATTACTATTTGAGCAACAAGGACTTCCCATACGGGCCGATACAGCCTATTTTAGAGGCACTTGCTACCATTAGTCTTACAATAAGAGAGCCTGACATGTCTGAGAAGAAACCCACCCTGCGCTCGGCCCAATGGTTCGGCACCAACGACAAGAACGGCTTCATGTACCGCAGCTGGATGAAGAACCAAGGCATCGCCGATCACCAGTTCCACGGCAAGCCCATCATCGGCATCTGCAATACCTGGTCCGAGCTTACGCCGTGCAACGCACACTTCCGCCAGATCGCCGAACACGTGAAGCGTGGCGTGCTTGAAGCGGGTGGTTTTCCTGTTGAGTTCCCAGTGTTCTCCAACGGCGAGTCCAACCTTCGCCCCACCGCCATGCTTACCCGCAACCTCGCCAGCATGGACGTGGAAGAAGCGATTCGCGGCAACCCGGTAGACGGCGTGGTGCTGCTCACCGGCTGCGATAAAACGACCCCTGCCCTGCTGATGGGTGCCGCCAGCTGTGACGTGCCGGCCATCGTGGTCACCGGCGGGCCGATGCTCAACGGCAAACACAACGGCCGTGACATCGGCGCCGGCACCATCGTGTGGCAGATGCACGAAGCCTATAAAGGCGGCCTGATCGGCCTGGACGAATTCCTTTCCGCCGAAGCTGGCATGTCCCGCTCCGCCGGCACCTGTAACACCATGGGTACCGCCTCTACCATGGCGTGCATGGCCGAATCCCTGGGCGTGTCGCTGCCCCACAACGCCGCCATCCCGGCAGTGGATTCACGCCGCTATGTGCTGGCGCATATGTCCGGCATGCGCGCGGTAGAGATGGTGAAAGAAGACCTGCGCCTGTCCAAGGTGCTCACCCGCGAAGCGTTCGAAAACGCCATCCGGGTGAACGCGGCCATTGGCGGTTCTACCAACGCGGTAATCCACCTCAAAGCCATCGCCGGCCGCATCGGCGTGGACCTGGAGCTGGACGACTGGACCCGCGTGGGCCGCGGCACCCCTACCCTGGTGGACCTGCAACCTTCCGGCCGCTTCCTCATGGAGGAGTTCTACTACGCCGGTGGCCTGCCCGCCGTGCTACGCCGCCTGGGCGAGAACAACCTGTTGCCCAACCCGGATGCCTTGACCGTCAACGGTAAAACCCTATGGGAAAACGTAAAGGCATCGCCGATCTATGGCCAGGACGAAGTGATCCGCGCCATCGACAACCCGCTGGTGGCCGATGGCGGCATTTGCGTACTGCGCGGCAACCTGGCGCCCAATGGCGCCGTGCTCAAGCCGTCCGCGGCAACGCCAGCGCTGATGCAACACCGTGGCCGCGCCGTGGTGTTCGAGAACTTCGAAGAATACAAAGCGCGCATCAACGACCCGGAACTGGACGTGGACGCCACGTCCATCCTGGTGATGAAAAACTGCGGGCCCAAGGGTTACCCAGGCATGGCCGAAGTGGGCAACATGGGCCTGCCTGCCAAGCTGCTTGCCCAAGGCGTGACGGACATGGTGCGCATTTCCGATGCCCGCATGAGCGGCACCGCCTACGGCACCGTGGTGTTGCACGTAGCCCCCGAAGCTGCCGCCGGTGGACCATTGGCCGCGGTGAAAGAAGGTGACTACATCGAACTGGACTGCGCCAGCGGCCGCCTGCACCTGGACATCAGCGACGAAGAACTGCAAGCCCGCCTGGCCGACTGGCAACCGGAGAAGAGCAACCTCATCCCCGGCGGCTATCGCCAGCTGTACATCGAGCATGTGATGCAGGCGGATCAAGGCTGCGACTTTGACTTCCTGGTCGGGTGCAGGGGGTCGGAAGTGCCGCGGCATTCGCATTGATGTGTAGTAGCTGCAAGACATTCTGGTAGCAAGCGGCGGGGCCGGCCATCCGGCGAAGCTCGCGAGGACATTCGCGAGCTTCGCCAATCTTATAGTTTTCGCGCGAAAAACCTCCTATCTAATCCATTAACCGATCTTCAGCGCATAGTTCTTACGAACGTGCTGGTTAATGTAGGTGGTCAAACCTGAGCCGCGCTTGGCCAGCCGCTGCATTTCATGCACAGCGGCAAGGCCTGGTCGGTTGGCGTCGTACACATACAACGTTGAACGGTCCACGAAGCGCAAGGTGATGCTGTCGCCTTCGATGAGGTAGGCAACAACGCCACTGCTGCCGTTCGGGCCGCCATAGGGGTGCATGGTGCCTGCCTGTTCTGGTGCGGGCTTGGGAGTTGGCTTGGGCTCTAGCAGTGCACGGGTACCGTCTTCGGCGTCCTTGATGGCTCGGTTGACTTTTTTTTGCCACTTTGAGAAGTCTTCCGGCTTGTCCTTTTTGGTGAAAAGATGCCGCTTGCTAAGGTATTCAGCTTCGAAAGCTGTACGGGTAACGGACCGCATTTCCGAAATCCATTTGCTCGAAGCTTTCAAATCGCCAGTTCGATTTGACCACATCGCCAGCTGAGCGATAAACCCGAGATTCGGGTTTTGCATATTTAACTCACCTGGGCCATTGGGGTTATTTTGAGCTGCCTTCAAAGCGCCTTCCACATGACCCATGATATTATCGAGCTGCTTGTCATCTACCTCGTCGACCAGCGCTTGGTGGCGCATCAAGGCCGCATCCACTTTTCCGATATCCGCCTCGCTAAGCAATTTGGCAT
The DNA here is from genome assembly GCF_058145875.1 of Pseudomonas sp. 3MAES_34.3B. Taxonomy (NCBI): domain Bacteria; kingdom Pseudomonadati; phylum Pseudomonadota; class Gammaproteobacteria; order Pseudomonadales; family Pseudomonadaceae; genus Pseudomonas; species Pseudomonas sp. 3MAES_34.3B. The sequence goes on from NZ_CM176960.1 coordinate 3,250,342, forward strand.
TTTCAAGCGCGGCTTTATAAATAGCATCCGCTTTGGATTTTTCCATTTTTTGAGCAGCCACATCCGCATCAAGTATCTTTCTAAAATACTCTTGCGCCAATCCGTTCTCTGCGTATGGACCAGTGTCGTTCTGCATGCTTCCAAATGCCAAGCCGCTGTTCGCTGTCGATATGCTTGATTTATACGGATTGGTACGCGCAACTTCTCCACTCTTTACTGCCAGCCTTACATATTCTTTCAGGAAGGCGGGCGAAGGCCCTTTTTGCGTCTCCGGAGACTTCGATTCAATTTCACTCATACATCACATCCTTATGTGCGGTGAACAGACGGCTTGTCTGTAGGTCCGGATTGTGTGCATATCATTTTTGAATCGTAAGACTGAAAACATTCCCACCCTCTTAGCAACATAAAGTTGATCTTGCGAAAGCCCAGGCACAAACTCTACCCACCAGCGGCACCGCACGCGCTAGATCAGTAAGATTACTAAGACAATCGTAAGAAGCCCTTATCAAAACTGACCCATCACTCTGATAGTTAAGCTCGAGCGCAACAACCTGCATAGTTTTTGGGGTAATAATTCGTGCTGATCTATGTCAAAACACATATCGTGTTGCAAACGATCCTGCACGGCGCCTATCAATTCGATATAGCGCCATGCTTAAATATTTGCACTACCTACCTGAAGCATCCACATGAAGATACCCCTATATATTCTTACCGCAACACTATCAACTTCAATCATGGCCGACCAAATTGAGAACCCTGCCTCGTATCAGCAACGCGGCTATAAACTCGAAAGGCTTGACGAAGCTAGTGGAGGACAAGCTCTGGTGAACCTAAGAGCTATTGGGCTTTTTCAGCAAATGCGCGGAAGCGACAAAAACTGCAAGACTGTTTATCAACTATCTAACTCGCAGGGGCAGAGCATCGGCTATGGGTCAATCTGTGTGACACTTAATAAATACCGTAGGGATTTTTTTTGCTGGAACGCCTCAGGGGAACATTTCGGCTATGCGCCTGACGGTTACGAAGCAGGTCCCGAATGGATCGGAGATAGCATCCTCCAAGGCTGCGGAGGCGAGTTAGTAAGTTCACCAGGCCACCGAAAGCGAGGCGGCGAGGTCGAATCGAACCCCCAAAGGGGAACGTGGAAGTTGTCGGAGCTAGGATGGGGCAAGCGTCGCCCGGTGCTGAGGATGCTGGTAAGCGATATAGAGTATTACGGCTTTACAATTCCGCTTGATTATTGTGAGAAGACTCATTACATAAGCCTGGGCTGGGACAAGAATACATACTATGCAACTATCTGCGGCATCAAGGAAACAGGGAAAGAAGCCTTGATTTGCTTCGATAACGTGGCTGGACATTTTGCACTTTTTACTCGCCACCAAAGCACGCCAGAATGGATGGAAAATACTATCTATAGGCACTGCTGGGCAAGGAATGACTCGCTTACTATTTTCTAAATATTTAAGTGACCAAGCCCCCTTTGCGTCTTGTTGTTGGTTAACATCATGTCGCAAAGCCCTGCACCTCAGGGCTTTCCACATATGGACTACCGTGCTCAAATATCTAACACCACCTACCTGAAGCACGCCCATGAAGATATTCCCGCACGCCCTTGCCATTGCATTCTGCGCAACAGCCAGCGCTAATGAACGCGAAACAACCGATTTCTATGACAAGCTCAATTACCCCTTAAATGAAGTTACCCCCGAAAACAGAGCCGCAGCGCTGGAGCCTCTGGTCGAGATCAGAGAGTTTCAACGCATCCGAGGGCTTGCGGGGAGTTGTGAAACCATTTACCACCTCACCGATACGGATGAAAAAAGCGTTGGTTACGGTTCCATTTGCAGAACTGCCCAGGAATATCTAAAAGGTTTCTTCTGCTGGGACGCAGAGGGCCGGTACTTTGGTTATGCGACCAAGTACCAAGAGGATGACCCCGACTGGATTGGAGACAGCATCCTCCATGGCTGCGGTGGAGCGATGGTGCCTGAACCGGACTACAGGCACCTCATCCCTCCCCACCAGTTGGTTGCTAGCATAGACGGATGGGCCCTGCCAGAGGTTGGATGGGGCGAGACCCGCCCGGTCAAAACCATGCTGTATTCGGACCTTGCACGGCTTGGCTTCGACATAAACCCACGATGCCAGGATATACGCCTGATATACCGGGACCGTGAGTCGAATGATCACTATGCGGCAACGTGCAAAATCGACGAGGCAGATAACACGGCCGTGATCTGCTTCGACAATATAGGCCGGCACTTCGGCTTGTTCACGCGCCACCGCTCTACGCCCAAGTGGCCCGAACTCACCATTTACAGGTTTTGCTGGAACGGCTAAACCGGCAGCCCCCTAAGCCACTTCGCTGCCTTCCTACACAAACCATGAAAGCCCGACATGAAACTACCTTTATATTTCCTTACGGCTGTATTCTCTACATCAGTCCTAGCAGAACCCGACGAGCCACTTCCTTTCTATCAGCAGCGCGGCTACACCCTGGAAAAAGTTCCGGCATCACTCAAGGCAGAGGTGCTGGCGCCCTTAAGTAAAAATGAAGAATTCAGGCGCTTACGCGGACTAAAGAGAAGTTGCGAAATCATATATCATCTGGCCGACCCGGCAGGTCGAAGTGTCGGCTATGGCTCCATTTGTAAAACCAGTCACGAGAATGAAAAAGGCTTCTTCTGTTGGAATTCAGCGGGCCAGATCTTCGCCTACGCACGCAAGCTTTATGGGGCTGATGCACACTGGATCGGTGACGGCATTCTCCATGGCTGCGGCGGGGCTTTGGTGCCTACGGCAGAGACTGGCGACCGCATGACCGAACTTCCGGCAACAGCATCTACAGATGACTCATTGCTGCCAGAACTCGGCCTGGGCAAAAGAAGGCCGGTTCTGGCCATGCTTGAATCAGACATTGAAGACAACGGCTTTGACATATCCCTTGGCCACTGCGAAAAAATTCGCATCAGATGGCTCGGCCGGGAGAAAAACTCAGGGTACGCCGCAATTTGCCAAATTGATCAATCAGGTAAAAAGGCAATGATCTGTTTTGATAATTTTATGGGACACTTTGGCCTGTTTACTCGGTATCAGGATACGTCCAATTGGGCGGAGCATACGATTTATGGATTTTGCTGGGGCGGTTAGTTGATTTGCCATAGGATACACCAACCTGAACAGCGCCCGCCTCGACTTACAGACATACTAAAGATTTTATTTTGCGCGGCGGGACATACCTACGCGGGTTGGTAATATTGAAATATTCCGATACAATGTCTTATTTACGGAAAATCCGTCTTGACCTGCAGGTAGGCCCCAAGCTTGATGGGTTTGTAGGAAAAGTTACCTTGAGCGTCTTCAACTATTGCCCTAGACTTTTCGTACCTCTTGATCTCCCATATGCCTTTCCAAATCGGCAATGGGGTAATTATGAGTTTACTATTAGGCTTACTAACCGCCGCACTCTGGGGGCTGACAGACTTCCTCGTAGGCGTCAACTCCAAAAAGACAGGGGTTTTGTGGTCGTTACTGTTCAGTCATTTGGTGGCTTTCGTTGTACTGTCGTCCCTTGTGCTTACCGTATGGCCGTTCCACTTTGATCCAGCATATGCGGATACATATTTAAAGGCTTTTATCTCTGCCGTACTGATGTCCATCGGCGCCCTGTTGCTCTGCCTGGCTTTCAAGTGGGGCAAGATATCGATAATCGCGCCACTGGTAGCGACTTACGGATGCTTCACCGCCTTTTTCAGTTGGGCTGGGGGAGACGTCTTAAGCCAGGCCGAGTACTTAGGGATCGGCGTCTGCGCTGTAGGCGTTGTGTTTGTTTCTCAGTCCGGAAGAGAGAAAGCCGCCAGCTCAGGGGCTTCAGCCTTTCCAATACTGTCTGCCCTCTGTGCCGCATGTCTCTGGGGACTGAGTTTCTGGATTCAGGGCACATACGTTCTGCCTATTCTCGAACCCGCACAAATGCTGCTGTTGAATAGCGTCGTTGGGGTGGTCATGGTTGGGGCTGCTGTGACCGCTTTTTCTGTCAGGATCCCCCGACTTCAAACACGCAATTGCGTTTGCTTGTTAGGGGCTGGGGTCGCCAACGTAACGGGTTTCCTGTGTTTCGCCTGGGGATTGGCCAGTGGCTCACCGGCGGTGGTTACGGTACTGAGCACCTTGTCCGGAGCAGTGGCCTGTATCATCGCAGTGGTTCTACTCAGAGAAAGGTTGGCTCGTATTCAAATCATCGGTTGCGGCCTGATACTTCTAGGTGCGATGTTCCTGACGGGGGCGTAATCAAGCGCTATCTGGCAACCCGCCTCCCACATGCTCGAGGGGCGCCCAACAGCGCCCCCCTTCGGCATCCACCCCGCTTTGCGCTATCATGCCCGCTCCGCCCGCGCAGGTATTACCCCGCCCCATGGATTACCGCAAACCCTCCGAACGCAAGAGCATGCACGCCCGTATCGTCCAGGAGCTGGGCATGCACATTGTGTCTGGCCGTTTTTCGCCGGACCAGAAGCTGCCGCCCGAGGCGTTGTTGTGTGAGGAGTATGCGGTCAGCCGGCCGGTGTTGCGCGAGGCTACCCGGGTGCTGGTGGCCAAGGGGCTGGTGTATTCCCGGCCGCGGGTGGGCACGGTAGTGAAGCCGCGCAAGGAATGGCACCTGCTGGACCCGGATGTGCTGCACTGGGTAATGCAAACCACGCCGCAGAATGAATTCTTTGCGCTGCTCACCAGCGTGCGCGCGATCATCGAGCCGGCGGCCGCGGCGCTGGCGGCTCAGCACGCCACCCCGGAGGATGTCGCATCCATTGGCGAGGCGTATCAGCGCATGGAAGCGGCAAAAACACCGGAAGCGTTGTTGCAGCCCGACCTGGATTTCCATAGCCGCATTGCCGACGCCACCCATAACGACCTGCTGGCGCACCTGTGCAACATGCTGTCGATGGCCCTGCGCGAGGCGCTGCGCCACTCCAACCAGCGGCCGAATCTGCATGAGCTGGCGATGCCTCGGCACAAGGCGATCCTTACGGCGATCGAGAGCCGAGACCCTTTGGGCGCGCAGCATGCGGCGCTGGTGCAACTGGACGATGCGCGCAATGCCTTGAATGTTGTGTTGGGGAAGCAATTGGGGTTGTAAGCCTTTCTCATCGAAACAGCGTGCGAATGACTGTTTTTCGCGAGCTATGGCCGGATGGGCCGGCCCCGTCGCTTCCCCACAGGTGAGTACCAATGTCCTGACACGCGCCATTTTATAGGAGACCTCTAACCCTGTGGGAAGCGGGCGCCAGCTCGCGAATAGCCATTTTTCGCGAGCTGGCGCCCGCTTCCTACAAGGGTCCGCTGTCGCACTCTGAACAACTTTGTTCCATGAGAGTAGGCGAAGCCTGCGAACATTCCCGGGCTACGCCTACGGCTCCCCGGATGGTCGGGTGGCCGGCCTCGCCGCTTCCCCAGGCGTTTACAGCTTGAACCCGCCCATCCACTGCTGCGTAGCCAGGCCTGAACACCTGCTGTTGGGAATGACTTGAGAAAAACAGCTCACGACGGTTGCTTCCCACAACGTACTCGGCTGCGTACAAGGCGGGCGCCACCTAGGCGCCCTTTATGCAACGAGGGCTTAGCTCACCCCAGCGGCGCCCAGAACGGGAACTGGTCCGGCACGTTGGTCTGGGATTTGGCGATGTGTGCAGCCAGGCAGCGATAGGTCCGCTGCTGCCAGGTCACTTCATCGCCAATGTGGTAATGCGTGTTCAGCGCCCACGCCGTGCCACCGCTGTCGGCCTTGGTGGTGGCAGTCACCACGTTACTTTTCGCTGACCAGCGCCCTTGCGCATCAACCGCTATCACCGCGTACTCATAGGCCGTGTTGGGGGCAAGGCCGGCGTCGGTGTGCTGGGTAGTTACCCCGGCTACGGTCGCCACAACCCCGCCGTCACGGTACACCTCATAGTGCGCCACGTTTCCACCGGCGGATGCATTCCACATAAGCTGTATCGCGGTTGCCTCAGTGGCCATCACATGCAGATTGGTCGGCGCTTCCGGCGGGTTGCCAGGCTCCCCGTCGCCTTCGCCGAAGTCCAGATCAATTACCTGATAAAACGCCATTGCCGTGTTGGCAACTTCCCATACCGCCAGCAGCACGTGGTAGCCCCGGTAATCGGGCAAGTGCAGGCTGTGCACGGTGGGGTCGGCAGGTGTGAGCTCTGCGCCGTATTCCCAATGGGGTTGCCAGGTGAGCTCCACCGTGTGGAAGGGCTCTTCGTGGAACTGCGCCCGGGACAGCGGCGCGTCGGGGTTCCAGCCCGGCTTTGTGATGAAGTAATTCCAGCGCCGGGTGGTATGGATCGCGGAATAACTCCAGGAAATTTCCAGCGGCTGCAGGGGCTGGACCGAATGCTTGGCCCAATGCGCGCCAGCGGCGTCCAGAATGCTCGCATTCGGATTACCAGCGCTGGCGATCTTGCCATCGGCGGGCGGCGTGGCGTTCACCCCGTCCTGGGGTGCCAGTGGGTCGGCGAGGCCGCTGGCGGTCAGCGGAAAGAATTTACCGGCTTCCAGGGAGTTAGGGATTGATGCATCGAAGGCATCGTGGTCTTCGCGCATGATCACCGCCCGCGAGCGGGGCGTGATCACCCGGCCATGACGGGGCGTGGGCACAGCTGTCTGGATAAAGCCTGCTTTGCGTGGCATAGCTACCTCTACGAGCATTGCTTGAAAGGACGGCCGGCCTTCAATGGCCGACTGCTCGAGAGGGTGTGGCCCCCCAGAGCTGCCAACAAGCTGGCAAAGAGGTAGGTTTCTTGCGGCGTGCATTGAACACTGGCGCGCGATACAGGCATGAGGCGCCCAGCCCGCCCCGCCAGGTTTCAGCGGGGCAAGGCCTGAAAGCGCATTGCCGTCAGTGCAACAACGGGCCGGCTGTTGGCAGGCTGCCGCCGTTACGCCCCACTATCAGGAACCGCGCCAGCGCCGGCAGCAACCACAACGCGCCAAACATGTTCCACAACAGCATGAAGGTGAGCATCAACCCCATGTCGGCCTGGAACTTGATAGCCGAGAACATCCAGGTGGCCACGCCAATGGCCAGGCACAGCCCGGTGAACAGCACGGCTTTGCCGGTTGAACGCAGGGTCTGGTAATAGGCCTCCTGCAGGGGTAACCCGGCGCGAAGGAAGCTGGCCAGGCGGCTATAGATGTAGATGCCGTAATCCACGCCAATGCCCACCCCCAGCGCAATCACCGGTAGCGTGGCCACTTTCACCCCGATCCCCATGGCCGCCATGAGCGCGTTGCCCAGTACCGAGGTCAGCACCAGCGGCAGCACGATGCACAACGTTGCCGCCAGCGAACGGAAGGTAATGAAGCACATCACCGCAACGCACAGGTATACCAGCCCGAGGATGATCAACTCGGCCGAGGCGATCACTTCGTTGGTAGCCGCTTCCACGCCCGCATTGCCCGCAGCCAGCAGGAAGGTCATGCCGTCGCGGTCGTGCTCGGCGGCGAACGCCTGCACCGTGGCGGTCACTGCCTTGAGGGTCTGGGCCTTGTGGTCATTGAGGAATACCAATACCGGGGCCAGCGAGCAGTTGGCGTTGTACAGGCTGTCCGCGCGGGCGATGGAGTTGTTGAGTACGTCCTGGTTGCGCGACAGGCTTTCCCATTTCAGGCTGCCCTCGTTCATGCCCTTGATCACTTGCTTGGACACGGTCACCAGCGATACCGCAGACTGCACACCGGGCGTGCCTTCCAAGGCCCAGCTGAGCTCGTCGATGGCCGCCATTACCGGGTAGCTGGAGCATTGTTCGGCGCCGGTTTTTACCATCACCACCAGCACGTCGGAACTGGTGGAGTAATGCTGGATGATGAAGGCGTTGTCGCGGTTGTAGCGGGAATCGGCGCGCAACTCCGGGGCGCCTTGGTCGAGGTCGCCGATCTGCAAGCGCTGGCTGTACCAGAGCCCGGCGGCGAAGGCCACCAGTGCCAGCACCAGCGATACCCGGGCGACCCGTGGGCTGGCGAAGCCGGACAGCACCCGCCAGAACCGGTGGTCGCGGTGGGCATTGCGGCGGCTGCGTTCTATCGCGCGGCCGCTGATGCCCGCGTAGGAAATAGCCACAGGCAAGAGGATTAGGTTGGTGAACACGATCACCGCCACCCCTACCGAGGCGCCGATCGCCAGTTCACGGATCACCCCGATATCGATCACCAAGAGCGTGATAAAGCCCACGGCGTCCGCGAGGATGGCGATCATTCCGGGCAGGAACAGCTGGCGGAAGGTGCGCCGCGCCGCGATCAGTGCGTTGTCTGCATCACCGGACTGCAAGGCAATGCCGTTGATCTTCTGCACGCCGTGGGAAATGCCGATGGCGAAAATCAGGAACGGCACCAGCATGGAGTAAGGGTCCAGGCCAAAGCCCAACGCGTGCATCAGGCCCAGCTGCCACACCACCGCCACCAAGGTGGCCAGCAGCACCGCGACCGTACTGCGCAGGCAGCGGGTGAACGCCAGCAGCAGTACAAGGGTGACCAGCAGCACCACGGCGAAGAACATCACCACCATGAACAGCCCGTCGATCAGGTCGCCTACCTTTTTGGCGAACCCAACGATGTGAATCCGTACCTGAGGGTTTTGCGCCTGGTACTTGTCGCGCACCTTGGCTTCCAGGGCGTGGGAAAGTTGGCGGTAATCGAGCTGCACGACCGCGCTGGGGTTCTGCGGGTCGGCATAGCGCTCCAGCAACGGCACCTCGATGATCGTGGAGCGGAAGTCATTGGCGACCATCCGTCCCACCAGCCCGGACTTGAGCACGTTATCCCGCAGCTTTCCCAGGCTCGGGTCGGAGCCGTCGTAACCAGGAGGGATGATTTCACCGCCGGCAAATCCTTCCTCGGTGACTTCGGTCCAGCGCACACTGGGGCTCCAGAGCGACTTGAGCCCGGCACGGTCTACCCCGGGCAGGTAAAACAGCTCGTCGTTGATCTGCCGCAGGGTGTCCATATAGGCGGGCTGAAAGATATCGCCGTCGGTGGCTTCCACGGAAATGCGCAGGGTGTTGCCCAGGTTCGCCAGGTCGTTGCGGTGGGCCATCATGTTCTGGATGTAAGGGTGGCCCAGCGGGATCATTTTCTCGAAGCTCGTGGACGGGCGTATCTGCAACGCCTGCCAGAACAGCACCACGCTGGTGATCAGGCACAGCCCGATTACTGTCAGGCGATGGTCGAAGATCAGCCGTTCCAGCAAGCCGGCGCGTTGGGACTCGGGCGGTGGGGGTACGGTCGCCTGGTTCATTGCACAGCCTCCCTGGTTGCGTTTGCCTCTGAGCGGCGGGCGCCGCCCTGCCCCACCAGCCACAGCTCGCCCCCCGGTGCCTCGGTCACCGCCGCCAGCGATTGCCGGTCCGGGCGAATGAACGCGTTGAAGGTCGCGCCGTTATCGTCGCTGCGCAGTACCGCGCCGCCATTGCCCACGATCACCAGCCCACCGTTGCTCAGCAATGCGCCGCCTGCCAGCCCACTGTTCACCGGCGCCTGCTTGGTGCCTGGGGTAACCGTTTGCCAGGTGTCGCCATCGTCGGTGGAACGCAACAGGTTGCCCCGCAAGCCATAGATCAACACCGTGCCGGGTTCTTGTGTGGGCAGTACGCCGAACAGCGAGCCGTCATAAGGGGATTCGAGCCGTTCCCATTGTTCTCCGCCGTCGCGGGAGCGGAACAGGCTGCCCTGCTCGCCAACGATGAACAGGCTGCCATCGCCGCTGGCGCCAATGCCGTTGAGGTGCAGCTGGTCGGGGTTGTCCACGCGCTCGCTGGCATCTTCCCAATTTGCCCCACCGTCGCGGGTGGCCAACAGTTGCCCGTAGGCACCCACGGCTAGGCCGCGTTGAGCGTCGGCGAACCACACGTCCAGCAACGGCGCCTCGCGGGCGAGGTCTTCATGCTGCAGCTGCCAATGAGCACCGCCGTCGGTAGTGGCGAGTATCTGTGCATCATGGCCCACCGCCCAGCCATGTTGGGCATCGGCGAAATAAACGGCCGTCAGCAGGGCGTGGGTCGGCGCTTCGGCGAGTTGCCACTGCTCGCCCGCGTTATCGGAAAAAAGAATCTGCCCCCGGGCGCCGACCGCCACCAGCCGCTCACCCGCAGTGGTCACGTCCAGCAGCAAGCCATGAAGGGCCCGTTCAGCGGTAGCCTCGAGTGGCTTGGGTGGGTTTGCAGCTGCCGCGCAATACAGCGGGGCCAGCAATGAAAGCGCGAGCAAAAGCGTTTTCCCCATGGAGCCTTCCTTTGTTGTTGTTAGTGGCGGCCAGGAGGAGGTATAGCGCACAACCTACCCCTGCCGGGAGGCCATTCACGCTGGCGATAAGGCGAGTGTGGCGCGTCGCATGGCGCGCCCCGCGGGAGGCAGGGCGCGCCGGAGAGTTACGCGAGGCTTTTGCTGACCACTTCGAACACATCGCTGGACAGCGGGCCGCTGGCCTTGATGCGCTCCAGCTCGCCTTTCATCAAGGCCTGGCGTGCGCCGCCGAACTTGCGCCAGCGGGTAAGCGGCGTGAGCTGGCGTGAGGCGATCTGCGGGTTGAGCGCGTTGAGCTGGATCACCAGGTCCGCCAGGAAGCGGTAGCCGCTGCCGTCGGGCGCATGGAAGTTGATGTGGTTCTGCCCGGCGAACGCGCCGATCAGTGCGCGCACCTTGTTGGGGTTGCGCAGGCTGAATGCCGGATGCTCCATCAACGCCTTCACTCGCTCCAGCCCGCCAGGCAACGTGCTGGCCGCCTGTACGCTGAACCACTGGTCCATCACTAGCGGGTTGTCCTTGAAGTGCTCGGCGAAGGCTTCGAGCGCCTTGGCACGCTCGGCTTCGAATGGCGAATTCACCAGCACAGCCAGCGCGGTGAGCCGCTCGGTCATGTTGTCGCAGTGGTCGTACTGCTCCAGCGCGGCCTTCAGCACTTCATCGCGCCCGCTTAGCATCAGGTAAGACAGCGCGATATTCTGCAGGCTGCGGCGGGCAAAATGCTCGGCGCTCGCCTCGTAGGCCGTGTTGCGCGACACCTCGCGGTTGGCGCTGTAGCGGGCCCACAGCGCGTCATAAAGCTCATCGGCAATGCGCTTGCGAGCGAATTCGCGCGCGGCGTGAATGGCGTCCACGTCCGCCACTTCGCTCAACTCCATCAGGTAAGCCTCACCCGGCAGAGAGAGCATTTCGGCGACCATGGCCTGATCCAGGCTGTCATCTTTGAGCAAGGTGCCCAGCGCGGTGATCAGGCGAGGGTCCACTTCCAGCGGCTGGCCGGCCTGGTGTTGGCCGATCAGCTCCTGTAGCACTTGCACCGACAGTTGCTGCCCGGCCTCCCAGCGATTGAAGCCGTCGCTGTCGTGCTGCATCAGGAACATCAACTGGTCGCGGTTGTAGGGGAAGCTCAGCTTGACCGGGGCGCTGAAGCCGCGCAGCAGCGACGGCAACGGTTTTTCGGCAAGGCCGGTAAAGGTGAAGGTTTGCTCGACCTCGGTCACGGCCAGTACGCGGGTGGTAGCGCCGGGCGCGCCCTCGCCTTGCAACTGCAGCGCAATGTCCTCGCCTTGAGCGTTGAGCAGCCCAAGTGCGACCGGGATCACGAAGGGCAGCTTTTCCGCGCTTTCCGGGGTAGGTGGGCAGCTTTGGCGGAAGGTCAGGCTGTAGGTACCTGCGGCGCCATCGTACGCCTCGTTCACGGCCAGCCGCGGGGTGCCCGCCTGGCTGTACCAGCGCTTGAACTGGGTGAGGTCCGCGCCGTTGGCGTCTTCCATGGCCTTGATGAAATCGTCGCAGGTCACGGCCTGGCCGTCATGGCGCTCGAAGAACAGGTCGCTGCCCTTGCGGAAGCCCTCCGCGCCCAGCAGCGTACGGATCATGCCCACTACTTCAGCACCCTTTTCGTACACGGTGAGGGTGTAGAAATTGGAGATTTCCATGAAGCTAGCCGGGCGAACCGGGTGTGCCATCGGGCCGCCATCTTCGGCGAACTGGTGGGTACGCAGGTAGGCCACGTCCTCGATGCGCTTCACCGTGGCCGAGTTCATGTCGGCCGAGAAGCCCGCGTCGCGGTACACCGTGAAGCCTTCCTTGAGCGACAGCTGGAACCAGTCGCGGCAGGTCACGCGGTTGCCGGTCCAGTTGTGGAAGTATTCATGGGCCACCACCGCCTCGACCCGCTGGTGAGCGGCATCGGTGGCCGTTTCGGCCTTGGCCAGCACGCAGCTGGAGTTGAAGATGTTCAGGCCCTTGTTTTCCATGGCCCCCATATTGAAGTCGTTCACGGCCACGATCATGAAGATGTCCAGGTCGTACTCGCGGCCGTAGACTTCTTCATCCCAGCGCATGGACTTCTTCAGGCTGTTCATGGCGTGCTGGCATTTGTCGATGTTTTCCGGCTCGACATAAATGCGCAGGGTCACGTCGCGGCCGGAAGCGCGTGTGAAGGTGTCCTCGATGCACCACAGGTCACCAGCCACCAGCGCAAAGAGGTAGGCGGGCTTCTTGAACGGGTCTTCCCAGGTGGCCCAGTGGCGACCGTCTTCGTCTTCGCCGCTGGCCACGGGGTTACCGTTGGACAGCAAAATCGGGTAGCGCTGCTTGTCCGCGCTCAGGCTGGTGGTGAACCGGCTCATCACGTCCGGGCGGTCCAGGTACCAGGTGATCTTGCGGAAGCCTTCGGCCTCGCACTGGGTGCAGAACATCTTGCCGGACTTGTACAAGCCTTCCAGCGCGGTGTTGGTTTCCGGGTGAATGCGCACGCTGCTGTCCACCGTGAAACTGGCCGCCGAAGGCTGCAGCGTAAGGTGGGTGTCGTCGATGTGATAGTCGGCGGCGCCCAGCTCGCGGTCGTCCAGCTTGAGCGACAGCAGTTCCAACTCCTGGCCGTCGAGCACCAGCGGCGGCAAGCCTTCGCCTGCCTCGGGGTTACGCCGCATTACCAGTTGGGCATGCACGAGGGTGTGGTCCTCGTGCAACTCGAAGGTGAGGTGAGTTTCGTCGATCAGGTAGTCGGGGGCCTTGTAATCCTTGAGATAGATCGTTTTCGGCTGTTCTGTGCGCATGGCCTCGTCCTTCTACTGGTGCACGGCGAGCTGGTAGGCCGTGTATTTGCGAATGTTGATCACGCCGGTGTCGAATATCAGGTATTGACCCTTGATGCCGGTCAGGGTGCCTTCGACCACCGGGTCCTTGTCCAGGTTGAAGCTGGTGATCTTGCCGGGGTACGCCTGCACCGGATAGCCGATACGAACCACTTCGGCGTCTGGCAGGGGCTGGATCGCCTGCAGGCCGAAGCGCTCCTGCAACATCGTGATCCCCGCCCCGCAGCTGTCGAACAACTGCTCGCGTACCGCAATCAGGTCCACCTCGGCGGCATCGCCCTTGAGCAGCGCCCGCCAGTTGGTGCGGTCTGGCACTTGCGAGCGGAACAGGTCTTCCACCAGGCCGGACTGCTGACGCGTGGCCACGCGCAGGATCGGCAACGCCTGGCTCGCGCCTTGGTCCAGCCAGCGCGTCGGCAACTGCGTGGCGCGGGTAATGCCCACCTTGATACCGGAGCTGTTGGCCAGGTACACGATGTGGTCGGTCATGCAGAACTGCTCGCCCCAGCTCGGCTCACGGCAGGTGCCGTGCTCGTAGTGGCAGCGTTCGGGGCTCATGATGCACAGGTCGCAGGCGGCCAGCTTGGTCATGCAAGGGTAGCAGTAGCCTTGGCTGTAGCTGCTTTTGGTGCGTTTGCCGCAGTTGGTGCAGTGGATGGCCCCCAGGTATTCGAGCTTGAGGCGTTGCCCGATCAAGGCGTTGAGCGGCACCCGGGTGTCGCCGACACGCAGGTCGTAACAGGCACGGTCGTTTTCGATGCGGATGGCCATTTTGCTGACAGCGCCACGGCCCAGCTCGGTCATGGGTGTGCCGATCAATGGATGGCATCCGACTTGAACAGGATATTGCCGATGGGCGCGGATTTGGAGCTGCATTCCTGCGGCCCCATGTAACCGGTGCGCTGGTCTTCGGGCAGGTTCTGCAGCTCCCAGGCGATCACTGCCTGCAGCGACAGCTCCTTCTGTTCCTGGCTGAGCTTGCGGCCATCGGGCCATTTGCCAATCTCGACAGCCAACTTGAGGCTCTCGTAGATATCGGGGGTGATGTTTTCGATCATCTCGGCGAAGGTGGTCATCGCGGTTCCAGGCTATTCAAAGTGACGGTATTTTACGGCGTGCGAGGGCGCCACCCAATAGGCCCGTGATACAACCTATCAATAACCCGCCCAAATGCGCTCCATTGGCAATATCCCCGAAGCCCAGCACGCTCGCCGCGCCCAGCAGACACAGGCCCAGCCAGGCCAGCATCATGATGAGTACGCCCTTGGGCATGCGATACAACGGCGACGGCGCCAGCCAGTTGAACAGCCACAAGTGCCCAAGCAGCGCGTATAGCACACCGGACAACCCGCCAAACAAGGCCGGGCCGCTCCACAGGTATTGCGCCAGGTTGGATACCCCGGCGGACAGTACGGTGAGGCCAGCCAGGGCCCAGGAGCCCTGCCGCCACTCGATTCGCCGGCCAAGCTCCCAGAACCACAAGCCATTCATGGTGAGGTGGAGGATGCCGAAGTGGATGAAGATCGGGCTTACCAGCCGCCACCACTGCCCCGCTTCGAGGGTTTCGATCCACGGCACGAACCAGGCGTAGTCCCCTTGCTGGTGGAAATCCACGAAGGTCAGCCAATGCAACGGCTCCAGGTTCTCCCCCAGCAGGCTGATGGCCGCAACGATCAGGCAGATGAGCAACACGCAGGTGGTGACCGGACTGGCACGCAGTTGCCGCCAGGCGCCGGCCGCGCGGCCTGGCCCGGGCAAACCGGGCGGCGCGGTGCTCGGGGCATTGTCGCCATCCGGGTAGCGCTCGTGGAGCACGCGTACTTGTTCGGCCATATGTTCGGTGGGCACCCAGAGCACTTGCTCGTGGCCCTCCTCGGTTACCCGATGCGGCACTTGCAGCCGGCGCAGCAGGCGAACGAAGCCGCCAAGATCATGGGTAACAGGCAGGCGCAGCGCGGGAACCGGCTTCAATGGGCAGGCTCCGGCCGGGTGACATCCACCCACACGAACTTGGCGGGGTCGAGCACGGTTTCGTCATCCAGCCGATACGCGACCATCTTGCCGTAAAGCACTGCGCTGTAATCCAGGCACGCCAGGTTGGGGCGGATCGGCGCTGGATCACCGCTGCGCCAATAGTGGCCTACAAACAACAAAGGCTCATGCGGGCCGTAGCGCAGCAGCGCACGTTTGTCCCCCGGGCTCAATGGCCTGCGGGCGACGGCGTCAGGTAGCGCATCGGGCTGGAACACCACATCCCCATAGGTTTGCGGGTCATCTTCCCAGAACTTGGTACGGAAGAAGGCACGGGTAAGGCCGTCCCCGCCGGTGATGGCCATGCCATCGGGCAGGCGCATGTCGGTGCCACGCAGCAGGCGGTCGAAGACGGTCGCGGCAAAGCTGCCGGACACGCTGGAGGCCTGGACGAAATGGGCATCCACCCGGCCATCAGGGAAGGCTTGGCGCAGCGGCGTGATGAGGTTGCTGTCCCAGCAGGCATGCACCAGGCGGAACCGCCCTGCATCCACGAACAGCGGCATGTCGTAGAACCAGCCAAGGAAATCCTGCCAGTCCGCGGGGTGGTGTTCGAACTGGTCCAGCGTTGCCTGGATCAGCCGCTGGTGGCGCGGCGTATGCTCGCGTACGTAGGCTTTGCCTGAACCGGGCAGTGCGGGGGTGACCCAGCCCAGCGCATTGAATTCGTGGTTGCCCATGATGCACCAGGCCTGCCCGGCTTCCACCATGTCATGGACGATGTGCAAGGCCTCGCGGATGCGCGGGCCGCGGTCGATGATGTCGCCAAGGAACACTGCCTGGCGTTGCGGGTGGCGCCATACCCCGCCCTGGCGACGGTAGCCCAGGGTGTCGAGCAGGTGCTCAAGGGTGTGCGCGCAGCCGTGCACGTCGCCGATCAGGTCGTACCTTCGGGAAGGGTCGAGCATCACTCGCCTCCGCCGCCGAGCTTGCTGCCCCAGCCGAGCTTGGTGCGGCATACCTCGTAGTAGTTGTGGTCCAGCGGGTGGATCAGGCGAAGCTTCTGCGGTTTTTTCTTCACTGTCACGGTATCGCCCGGGGCGCAGGTGAAGTGGTTCTGCCCATCACAGGACACCTGCGGGTAGATGGTCATGTCCTTGGCTACCACGATTTTCAGCTCGCTGTTGCCATCCACCACGATGGGCCGGCCCGACAGCGTATGCGGGTACATGGGCACGATCACGATGGCGTCCAGCTTGGGGTGCATGATCGGGCCACCAGCCGACAGCGCATAGGCAGTGGAACCGGTGGGGGTGGCCACGATCAGGCCGTCGGCCTTCTGGCTGCACACGAACTGCCCGTCGATATAGATCTCGAATTCGATCATCCGGGTGGACTTGCCAGGGTGAAGCACCACGTCGTTGAGGGCGTCCCCCTGGCCGATGGCCTCGCCATGGCGGCGCACTTCGGCCTCGAGCAAAAACCGGCTTTCGACCAGGTAGTGCCCATCGAGCACCTCGGCTACCTTCACCTCAAGCTCGTCGGGGCGGATGTCGGTAAGGAACCCGAGGCTACCGCGGTTCACACCCAGCACCGGGATGTGGTGGCGGGCCAGTGCACGCGCCGCGCCCAGCAGGCTGCCGTCGCCGCCCACCACAATCACCAGGTCGCACACCTCACCCAGCATCTTGCGGGTAGAGGTTTGCAGGCCATGCCCGGGGAGCACTTCGGCGATGGTGTCTTCCAGAATCACGTGCAGGTGCCGTTCCACCAGGAACTTCTTCAGCCGGCGAATGGTGTCGAGCACCTGCGTGCTGCCCAGGCGGCCGATGATACCGATATTACGAAACTGCTCCATGGGGCTCCCGGTGGTCTGGTGAGGCAAAGCAGCGATTATGGGCCAAAGCGCCGGGCCAGACAAAAAGCATGCGGCTGAATTTGCAAGGGATGAAAACCGCTTCAGCGTCTATGCTGCGCAGATGAACCCTTTCGCCTCGCTTGTCGACCTTCCTCGCCTGCTGCACCGCCCGGCAGTGCGCGACCTTGCCTGGGTACTCACATCGCCGGCCATGCTGAGCCAGGCGCCCTGGGCCCAGCGCCACCCGTTACAGGGCAGCGAGTGGGCCGACGCGCCAGAGCTGATGGCCCGCTGGCTACGGCTGCTCGACCGTGACGATACTGCTTTGAGCGATTGGCTGGCTGTGAGTTCGACTCACCGGCTGGGCCTCTACTATGAACGTTTGTGGCAGTTTGCCTTGCGCGAGGCGCCGGGCGTAGAACTGTTGGCGGCCAACCTCCCCGTCCGCGAGAGCGGGCATACCCTTGGGGAAATGGACGCCATCCTGCGGGACCGTGACGGGTTGCACCACGTGGAGTTGGCCGTGAAGTTTTACCTGGGCCGTGATGACAGCAGCGGCGAGAACACCGCCGACTGGCTGGGCCCCGGCCGCGATGACCGCCTGGACCGCAAGCTGCTGCACCTGAGCAGCCATCAGTTGCCGCTCTCGAATCAACCGGCAGCGCGCCAACGGCTGGCGGCGCTCGGGCTGTCGGGGCCGGAGCCCTGGCTGTGGCTGGGCGGTTACCTCTTCTACCCTTGGCATGCCCATGGCGAGCCCCCGGCCGGCGCCAACCCGGAACATCTGCGCGGGGACTGGCTGCATCGTTGCCAATGGCCAGCGATGGCCGCCAATGCCCGCGGTTACTGGCAGCCCCTGCCCCGCGCCCGCTGGCTGGCACCGGCGCGGTGCCTCACGGCAGAGCTATGGGACACCTTTACCTTGCAGCACTGGCTGGATGAACTCCCTGCCGACGCCCCAGCCCAGTTGCTGGTACGCATGGTGCCCCAGGGCGAATATGCCCACGAGGCCCAGCGGCTGTTTCTGGTGAGCGATGGCTGGCCGGCGCTGCGCAGCTGATCTGCCCCCCCTTATTCGCGAGCTTCGCCTTCGGCTTCGCTTGCTCCTACGATAGGGAAGGGATTTTGCCTGCTTACGCGGACATTCCCGGGCTTTCGCCCGGTTCTACTACCTGCGCCGCAGCAGGCAACACGCTACGCCCACCAGCCCCATCAACACGCTGTAGCCCACCATCACCCAGGGGCTCCAGGGCACCAGGGCCAGCAATGCCAGCGGCGTGAGGCTGGCCCACAGCGCATAGGCCAGGTTATAGGTGAGGGAAATACCCGACACCCGCACCTCTGGCGGGAACAGCCCTACCATTACCGCGGGCACCACGCCCACCACGCCACTGCACAACCCTGCGACGGCATAGGCCAGGCCCGGGCTGCCAAGGCCCAGCACCAAGGTGCCGTACAGCACGGCCGTACCCAAGGGGAGCAGCAAGCTGTACACCAGCAAGGCTCGCCAGGCGCCGATGCGGTCCACCAGCAACCCTGCCAATACGCAGCCGATATTCAACGCCACGATGCCCAAGGCGCTTAGCCCGAAGGTATCGGCAGCGCTCAAGCCAAAGCGCTGCTGCATCAAGGTCGGCGTAAGCACCACAAGAATGACCACCGCAGTGGTCAGTACGCAGGTCATCACAACCGCTGGCAACAAGCTTGCCCGGTGCGCCTTCAACACCTGGGCCAGCGGTAATGTGGTACCGGCGGCCTGCCGCTCGCGCATCGCCAGGAACACAGGCGTCTCGCTCAGCAAGCGGCGCAGCCACACCCCGATGATGCCGAACAGCCCGCCCAGCAGAAACGGCAAGCGCCAGCCGTAGTCAAGCATCTGCTCGGGGCTGAGTGTACGTGCCATGGCCGTGGCCACCAGCGCACCCAGCAGGTAGCCAAAGGTCAGCCCCGCCTGCAGAAACCCCAAGGCATAGCCGCGCCGAACTGCCGGCACATGCTCGGCCACGAATACCCAGGCACTGGGTACTTCGCCCCCTACCGCCGCGCCCTGGAGCACCCGCAGTGCCAGCAGCGTGAGCGGGGCCCAGTAGCCGATCTGCGCATACACCGGGATCACACCGATGATCAGGCAGGGCAGCGCCATCATCAGGATGCTGAGGCTGAACACGCGCTTGCGCCCCAGCCGGTCAGCGTAGTGCGCCATGACCAGCCCGCCCAGCGGCCGCGCCAGGTAGCCCGTGGCAAATATTCCGAAGCTTTGAAACAGCCTTAGCCACTCGGGCATTTCAGGTGGGAAAAACACCTTCGACAACGTGAGCGCGAAGAACACGAAGATGATGAAGTCGTAGATCTCCAGCGCGCCGCCAAGCGCTGCCAGGCCAAGGGTTTTGTGGTCCGCTCGTGACAAGGCGGCGGGCCGATTCGCAACAGGGGCAATTTCCATAAAGGTCTCGATATGGGGCCACTTCCCTGTGGCGTTCGCTGAAGCGCCATGCGCAATAAGGCGCGCAGGATAACAAACCGGCCAAGAATTGGCGGCTTGCTTAATATTTCGGCCGTAATATGATCACCTCGAACCCCATCGCCAGGAGCTGCCCCATGACAGATCAAGTGCACCAGGAAACGCTGGAGCAATGGCTCGCCCAGGCTCAGGCCGTGCAGGAACGGCTAGGCGCGCCGGGCATCATCAGCTTGGCGCAGGCCAGCGCCTTGTCTGCGCAGGCCTTTTTCGAGCGTATCGCCGCAGGAGAACTGCCTTCCCCGCCGATCGGGGAGCTGGTGGGGTTCGTGCCCATAGAATGGGGCGAAGGGCGGTTCGTATTCCAGGGCACGCCCGAGGAGCGCCATTACAACCCGCTGGGCAGTGTGCATGGGGGCTATGCCGCCACCCTGCTGGATTCGTGCATGGGCTGTGCAATCCATACCCGGCTGCAGCAGGGCCAGGGCTACACCACCATGGAACTGCGGGTGAGCTACGTGCGGGCGCTTACCGCTGCCACCGGGCCGGTGCGTGCCATTGGCACCGTGGTGCACGTCGGCCGGTCGTCCGCGCTGGCCGAAGGGCGCATCGTGGATGTGCAGGGGCGGCTTTATGCCACCGCTAGCACCACCTGCATGATCCTTTCAGCCCGTTAATTATTGTCAGCACCGGGTGGGCATTTTGACCCACCTGACCATTTTTTTAAGCTTAACCGTCCAATATCGTTTGACATATTTTACAGGCTTGGCAGACTTCCGCCCCGTGCCCACCGAGGCTTTCGCGCCCCGGCTACGTGCCAACAAAAATAAACAGCCATTCGCGGTGCCGCCTCCTGCCGGGTCGCGACACTGGCCGAACCCACGGAACGAACACATGCTGATCTGGTTTGTCGCGATCTACCTGCTTATCACCGTCGCTGTAGGCTTTTATGCATCCACCCGGGTCAAGAACTCAGGGGACTTCGCATCCGGGGGCCGGAGCATGTCGTTCCCCTTGGTGGTCGCGATGGTATTTGCCACCTGGTTCGGCTCCGAAGCCGTGCTCGGCATTCCTGCCGCGTTCCTGCAGGAAGGCTTCTCGGGCATCATCGAGGATCCCTTCGGCTCCTTCGGTTGCCTGATGCTGGTGGGTCTGGTGTTTGCCCGCCCGCTATACCGCCTGAACCTGATGACCATCGGTGACTTCTTCCGAAAGCGCTTCGGCCCTCAGGTGGAGTTGCTCACCAGCCTGGTCATCATCGCCTCCTACCTGGGGTGGGTTGCCGCGCAGCTGACCGCGTTGGGCGTGGTGTTCAACGTGCTGTCCGACGGCGGCCTCACCATCACTCAAGGCATGCTGCTGGGCACGCTCATCGTGCTGTTGCACACCCTGTTCGGCGGTATGTGGTCGGTGGCCATGACCGACTTCCTGCAGATGATCATCATCGTGGCCGGCCTGTTCTACCTCACCTGGTTGATCGGCGGCATGGCCGGCGGCCCGCAGGTGGTGATCAGCCACGCTGCGGCGGAAGGCAAGCTGCACTTCCTGCAAGGGACCTCGCCCAAGGACATCGTCGCCTTCCTTGGCGCGGCCGTAACCATGATGTTTGGCTCTATCCCCCAGCAAGACGTGTATGCCCGCGTGATGTCGGCGAAGAACGAGACGGTGGCTTCCCGTGCCTCGATGACCGGTGCCTGTTTCTACCTGTGCTTCTGCATGCTGCCGATTTTCCTGATCTATTCGGCCAAGCTGATCGACCCCGTCATGGTTGAACAACTGTTGGGCACCGATTCGCAGCTGATTCTGCCGCGGCTGATCCTTGAACGTACCCCGCTGTTCGCTCAGGTGATGTTCTTTGGCGCGGTGCTGTCGGCCATCATGTCCACCGCATCGGGCACCCTGCTCGCCCCGTCCGTGACCTTCACCGAAAACATCCTGCGCCCCCTGCTGCCGAAGATGTGTGACAAGCAAGCACTGTTGGCGATGCGCTGCAGCGTGTTGGCCATGACTGCCGCGACCATTACCTTCGCGCTGCACTCAGAATCCAGCATCTATGAGATGGTCGGCAACGCCTACAAAGTAACCCTGGTAGCCGCGGTGACGCCGCTGTTCTTCGGGCTGTTCTGGAAACGCGCCACCACCCAGGGAGCATTCCTGGCCATGTTCACCGGCGTGGCCGTGTGGGGCGGGCTTGAATATACGCACCAGCCCGACGCCTTCTGGCCGCCTCAGCTGGCCGGCCTGCTGTGCAGCGCGCTGGGCATGATCGTGGGCTCGCTGATGCCGCAACTGTCGGCCAACCGTGGCGAGAAACTGGACTTCAGCGCCGCCACCAGCAGCTGACCGCTACGCTCGAGCCCGCAGGTGGCTTGAGCGTTACCCATAAAAAAACCGCTGGCAACGTTCGAGTTGCCAGCGGTTTTTTTATTCGAGCCTGAAGTTTACTGCGCCTTGAAGCGGCGGCATGCCTCACCGAAGGCTTCGAACAGTTTCACCGACACCGGGTTTTGTGTCGCTTGCCATTCCGGGTGCCACTGCACGCCCAGCAGGAACGGTGAAATGGCCGGCGCATGGAACGCCTCGATCACGCCGTCCGGGGCCTTGCCCAGCACTTCCAGCCCTTCAGCGAGGCGGTCGATGCCTTGGCCATGCAGGGAGTTCACGCGAATGCTCTCGGCACCCAGCGCCTCGGCCAGCCAGCTGCCCGGGGCAACATTTACGCCATGGCTGTCACCGTATTGGGCAGGCACAGGATCCTCCGGGTTTTCACGGTGATCCTGCACGCCCGGCACGGTGTACAGCTTCTGGTGTATATCACCGCCCAGGGCGACGTTGATTTCCTGCATGCCACGACAGATGGCGAAGATCGGCAGGCCGCGGTCAAGCGCGGCGCGAATCAACGGGATGTCGAAATTGTCACGGTCACGGTCCTGGGTCTTCTCTGGGGTGAGGTTTTCCTGGCCGTACAGTGCGGGGTCGATGTTGGAGCCCGCGCCGGTGAGGTACACACCGTCGGCCATGTCCAGGTAGTGGTCCAGGTCTTCGATGCCGCAGCAGGTCGGAACCAGCACCGGCACGCAGCCGGCAATGTCGACCAGAGGAGTGATGTACTTGTGAGTCATCACTTGATACAGGTGACCTTTACGCTCTTGCACGCCCATGGTCATGAGGACGACCGGTTTAGACCGGTTTTTTGTAGTTACGCTTTTCACGAAGCACCGCCGAGGCTGGTCAGTTGTAAAACATTTCAATCATCTCGCTTCAAGGATTGCCGGATACAGGGCGCATCCGAAGAAGGGGGGCGATTAATGTCAAACATAATAGACGATTGCCCCTACAGGCGGCAACTCGGCCTCGGCAAGCGGTAGGGGCTGGCTACTAGCCGCCTGCCATGGCGCCCAGTGGCAACCGCAACTCCACCTGCAGGCCGTCGGGCATCGGCTGGAAATCCAGCTGGCCCTGGCAGCGCTGAACAATGGCCTGCACGATCGCCAAGCCCAGGCCGCACCCTTGGCTATGGCTCGAACGCCAGAAGCGTTCGGTCAGGTGGGCCAGTTCGCTTTCCTTAATACCGGGGCCGCGGTCCCGCACCCGGAACAGTGCATGCTCACCTTCACGGCACACGTCCAACTGCACCGGCCGCTCGCTGCCCCCGTGGCGCAAGGCGTTGTCGAGCAGGTTGCGCAGGGCCGCCACAGCCAGCGTGAGTGGCACGCCCAAGGGCACTTGAGCAGTACTGTCCTCGACGTCCGTTTCGATCCGCCGGGCATCGCCGGTCGTGTCATTGATCGCCAGCCGGGCCACGTCCGCAACGGCGCAGCCTCGGTTCTCCTCAAAGGCCAGCCGCCCTTCTACCCGTGCCAGCAGCAACAGTTGATCCAGCGTACGGTGCAAGCGGTCGGCGCCCTCTTCTGCATTGGCCAGCGCGGCATCCCGGGCCGCGCCATCAGTCATGCGGGCGACCTGCAAGTGGGTTTTCACAGCAGTCAGCGGGCTGCGCAGCTCGTGCGCCGCGTCGTCGGTGAGCCGCCGCTCGCGCTCGATCGCCTCGCCAATGCGCAGGAACAGCTGGTTTTGAGTCTCCACCAAGGGCCGCAACTCGGCCGGCAATGGCCGCACCAGCAGTGGCTCCAGGGCATCAGGGCTGCGCCGGGTAAGGGCATCGCGAATACGGTTGAGTGGCGCAAGGCCCTGGCCCACGCCAAGCCAAAGCACCCCCAGGCTCCCCAGCAAAGCCACCACTACCGGAACGGAGGCCGCCAGCAGCACCGACTGGTTCAGTGCCTCGCGTTCCTGCTGGCGGTCGGCCGTGGTGATGCGCACGTCACCGTGGCTGAGGGTAAAGCTGCGCCAGTGCTCGCCATCTATAACCTGATCATGAAAACCACCACCCTCCTCCCCCAGTTCAGCCTCGACACCCTGATGGCTGGTGGCGAGAATTTCCCCGCGCAGCGAACTTACCTTGCACGCCATGCCATCGGGAATGCTGGACTGGTCCGCGCTGATGCGCTCGCCGTCCTGGGCCCGCAGCGGCTGCGGGAGTTGCTGCACCAGGCCGGCCACCATCCGCGCTGACGCCACCAGGCGCTGATCGAGGGAAAACATCATCTGCCCGCGCAGGTCGCGGAACATCCAGGCCGCGGCCAAGGCCCAGATGAGTACGAACGCGCCGCCCAGGATCAGCATCAATCGCACGCGCAAGCTCATGGCTGCACCTGCCCGGAGGTAGCCGCTGGGCCAAGCCGGTAGCCAAGGCCGCGCACGGTTTCCACGATACCGTTGCCCAGCTTTCGCCGCAGGTAATGGATGTGCACATTGAGCGCGTTGCTTTCCACTTCGTCACCGAAGCCATACACGCTGTCCTTGAGTTGCTCGGCACTGAGCACCCGGCCCTTGTGCTGCAACAGCGCTTGAAGCAAGGCCTGCTCGCGGCGGGAAAGGTCGACCGGCTGGCCATGGAGCCAGGTTTCGCAACTGCTGGGATCGTGGCACAGCGCGCCATGCTCGATACGATTGACGGTTCGGCCGGCCATGCGCCGCAGCAGCGTGTGCAGCCGGGCGCTCAGCTCGCGCAGCTCGAAGGGCTTGACCAGGTAATCATCGGCACCCGCCTCCAGCCCTGCCACGCGGTCGGTTACCGCATCGCGGGCCGTCAGCACCAGTACCGGAAGGGCCTGGCCTTGCTGACGCAGGCGCTTGAGCAGCTTCAGCCCGTCTTCATCAGGCAGGCCGAGGTCCAGCACCATCACATCGAACTGCGCGGCCTTGAGCAAGGCTTCGGCAGCGCTGGCGGTGCCTACCCGGTCCACCACCGCGCCCTGGGCGGTGAGCCCGGCAACGATGCCGCTGGCAATCAGGTCGTGGTCTTCACAAATCAATACGTGCATGGGGGTAACCTTTTCACAGGCGGCCAGATTACCTCGCGGCCATTAAGCCTGCATTAGCCGCCCGGCGCCGCGTTTAACCGCCGTTTAACCGGCCGCGTTCAGGGTGCGCGCTGAACCTTGCTGGAGTGCGTCATGTTAAGCGTTTCCCTGGGGCCGTTGGCCCTGTCTATTTCCAATGTGGTGTTACTGCTGGCGCTGGGGCTGGCGATGCTGGTCGCTCGGCGCTGCTCGCTCGTGAAAGGCAGCACACTTTCGGATTCACTGGTGTTCTGGCTGTTCGTGCTGGCAGTGGTGGCGGCGCGATTCGCTTTCGTATCGGTGTATTGGGCGCAATACCGGCTTGCGCCCTGGCAGGTTCTCGACCTGCGCGATGGAGGCTTCGTGCCCTGGGCGGGCATTGCGGTGGCGGGCCTGGCGGCGCTGACCTTCGGCTGGCGCAAGCCTGCACGAAGGCGGGCACTGGGTTGGGGCATTACGGCTGGCCTTGCCGTGTGGCTGGCCGGTGGCTTGGCGCTTGGCTGGCAACAGGCGCGCAGCAGCCTGCCGCACCCACCGCTTGTTGATAGCGACGGTGCCCCGGTTACGTTGAGCCACTATAGGGGCCAACCCTTGGTGGTGAACCTCTGGGCCACCTGGTGCCCACCATGCCGGCGGGAAATGCCCGTGCTGGTGGCCGCGCAAAAAACGCGGCCCGGCGTGCGGTTCGTGTACGTGAACCAGGGCGAAACGCCGGCGATGGCGGCGACCTTCCTGGGCACCACCGGTGTCAACCCTGCCGACGTGCTCTACGACACCAGCGGCAACCTGGCCCGGGCAGTCGGCGCCATGGCCTACCCGACCACGTTGTTCTACGGGCCGGATGGTCAATTGAAGGGTAGCCATCTTGGAGAGCTGTCCGGCGCCAGCCTGGCGGCGGCGCTGAAGGTGTTTGAGTGAGCGCCCGCTTCCCGCTACCTCAATGCCCGCTTGCCTCCGGCCCGCCCTTGGCGGTGAACGGTGGTTTGGCGAAGCACACCAGCAGGATCAGCGCCGCGAAGATCCAGCCCAACAGGGTAAAGTAGTCCACGGTCGACAGCATGTAGGCCTGGGCGTTAACCATCTGTTCGAGCTGCGCATAGCTCTTGTCCGTCGCCCCGCCCAGCTGTTGCAAGGCCTGCTGGGTAGTGGGGTCGAGCGTGCTGATGTTCTCGCTCAGGTAGGCATGGTGCTGGATGGCGCGACGGCTCCAGATCCAGGTAGTGAGCGAGGCCGCGAAGCTACCGCCCAGGGTACGCAGGAAGGTGGCCAGCCCGGAACCATCGGCGATCTGCTTGGGTGGCAGGTCCGATAGCAAAATGCTGAGCGTGGGCATGAAGAACAGCGCCACCCCGATCCCCATGAACAGCTGCACCAGCGCGATATGGGTGAAATCCACCTCGGTGTTGAAGCCAGCTCGCATGAAGCAGCTTAGGCCAATCGCCGTGAAGGCAAGCCCCGCCAATACGCGCAGGTCGAACTTGTGGGCGTACTTGCCCACGAAGGGCGACATCAACACCGGAAGTATCCCCAGCGGCGCCACGGCGAAGCCGGCCCAGGTCGCGGTATAGCCCAACTGGGTCTGCAACCACTGCGGAAGGATCAGGTTGATCCCGAAGAAGCCCGCGTAGCCACCCACCAGCACCGCCGTGCCCACGCGGAAGTTACGGAACGCAAACAGCCTCAGGTTCACTACCGGGTGGGCATCGGTCAGCTCCCAGATTACGAAAATGGCCAGGAATATGACCGAAATCACCGTGCCGATGATGATGAATTGCGACTCGAACCAGTCCAGGTCATTGCCCTTGTCGAGCACCACCTGCAAGGCGCCCACGCCGATGATCAAGGTGATCAGGCCCACATAGTCCATCGGTTGCCGGCTGGTCTGCACCGGCCGCTTGGCCAATTGCTGGCGTACCACGGCGGCGGCGAACAGGCCCACCGGTACGTTGATGAAGAAAATCCACGGCCAGCTGTAGCTGTCGGTAATCCAGCCCCCGAGTATCGGCCCGGCGATGGGCGCCACCACCGTTACCATGGCCAGCAAGGCCAGGGCCATCCCCCGTTTCGCTGGCGGGTACACGGCTATCAGCAGCGTTTGGGTCATGGGGTACAGCGGGCCCGCAACCATCCCCTGCACCACCCGAAAGCCGACCAACTCGGGCATCGAGGTGGAAATGCCGCAGAGGAACGAAGCCAGCACGAACAGCAACGTTGCCCAGATGAACAGCTTCACTTCACCGAAGCGTCGGCTGAGCCAGCCGGTGAGCGGCAGGGCCACGGCATTACTCACGGCAAACGAGGTGATCACCCAGGTGCCCTGCTCCGCGCTCACCCCCAGGTTGCCCGAAATGGTGGGCAGCGCCACGTTGGCGATGGTGGTGTCCAGCACCTGCATGAACGTCGCCAGCGACAGGCCGATGGTGCTGAGCACCAGGCTGGGTGGCGTAAAGGATGCGTTGGAGCTCATCGCTGTATCCCGCAAACAGAAAGGGCGCCCCGCTCACGGGGCGCGGGTGGGCTCAACGCTGGGCGGTCTTGCCCGGGGCGCTGTTGTCGTGGATCAGCCGCGCAATCATGCTGTCGGCTTCGTCCAGCTGCTGCTCGTATACCCGGGTAGAGAACGTGGCCTGCTGCGTCGATTGTTGCGTCAGCACGGCGCCGGTCTGGTCGTGAAGGTCCACGGTGGCGACAGTGGACAGACCAATGCGCAACGGATGGTCCTTCAGTGGCTGCGGGTCCAGCTTGATCCGCACCGGCACCCGCTGAACGATCTTGATCCAGTTACCGGTGGCGTTCTGCGCCGGCAACAGCGAGAAGGCGCTGCCGGTGCCAGCGCCGATGCTTTGCACGGTGCCGCCATAGGTCACGTCATCACCATACAGGTCTGTTTCCAGGGTCACCGGCTGGCCGATGCGCATATCGTGCAGCTGTGTTTCCTTGAAGTTCGCGTCTACCCACACCTGATCCAGCGGGATCACCGCCATGGTCGGCGTGCCGGGCTGAACGCGCTGGCCCAGCTGCACGGTGCGCTTGGCCACATAGCCGGTGACCGGGGCGACCAGCGTGGTGCGCGCGCGGGCCAGGTAGGCATCACGCAGCTGCGCGGCGGCGGCTTGCACATCGGGGTGCGAGGAAATGACGGTGTCGTCGACCAGTGCCACAGTGCCGGCCAATTGCTGCTGAGCGGTACCGAGCGCGGCCTGAGCCGCAGCCAGGTCATCGCGCGCATGGGACAGCTCCTCCTGAGAGATCGCCCCGCTGGCGGCGAGCGTCTTGCGACGGTTGAAGTTCTCTTGCGCCTTTTGCAGCTCCACCCGACGGGCATTGGCCTGGGAGCGCTGGCTGTCGACATTGCTGTACATGCCGCGCACCTGGCGAACCGTGCGAGCCAGGTTGGCCTGGGCGTTTTCCAGCGCGATACGGGCGTCGGCCGGGTCGAAGCTGATGAGCGTCTGGCCTTCCTGCACCAGGTCGCCGTCATCGGCACCGATGCTTACTACGGTACCGGCGATCAGCGGAGTCACCTCAACCACGTTGCCGTTCACATAGGCATCGTCGGTTTCTTCATAGAACCGGCCGTGCAGTTCGTGCCAGGCGAACACGGCAATGCCGGCGATCACGACCACCAGCAATAACAGGAACAGCATCAACTTGCGCTTGCGCGGGTTGCCCTGGGGTTGGGCGTTATCAGCCTTTTCGCCGGTGGCTTGGGGGTTGGCAGTGGCCATGGGAAGTTACCTTGGTTAATCGCGTGGGGCCTGGGCGCTGGCCAGGGTGTCGCCCTGATAACCGCCGCCAAGGGCCTGCATAAGTTGAATCGAAACGTCGATACGCTGAGCATTGAGCCCTGCTAGCTGCTGTTGCGCGCCCAGCAGTTGCTGCTCGATGGTCAGTACATCCAGGTAGTTGCCGATGCCTGAGCCGTAACGCTGCGTGGCCGTATCGAAGGATTGGCGCGCCACATCGGCCGCGCGCTGCTTGGCGTCGACTTGGCGGCCCAAGGCTTCGAGGCGGTTGATGGCGTCGGCCACATCCCCCAGCGCACCCACCAGTGCCTTGTTGTACTGCGCCACCGCCAGCTCGTAGTCGGCATCGCTGGCGTCCAGGCCGGCGCGCAGGCGGCCGCCGTCGAACAGCGGCAACGACACCGCCGGGGCGATGTTGAAGAAGCGGCTGGCGCTGCCGAACAACGCGTCCCCCAACAGTGACTGGGTGCCTGCCGCGGCGGTGAGGTTCAGGTTGGGGTAGAACCGCGTCTTGCTCACTTCCACGTTGCGGCTGGCGGCTTCCACCCGCCAGCGCGCGGCAATCAGGTCTGGGCGGCGACCCAGCAGGTCCGCTGGTAATTGCGACGGCAGTGCTACCGCTGCAGGCTTGAGTACCTGCGGCCGGGCGATTTCGTTGGCGCGGTCCGGGCCCTTGCCCAGCAGGATCGCCAAGGCGATACGGGCACTGCGCAGTTCCTTGTCAGCGTTGATCGCCTGCTCCTGGGCACTGGCTTCCAGGCTTTCGGTTTGCTGAAGCTGGTATTGGCTGTCAATGCCGGCGGCCAGCCGCTGACGGCCCAACTCCAGCATGCGCCGCGTACGCGAGAGGTCTTCCTGCGCCAGGTCGGCGGCAATATAGGCATGGCCCAGGTCGCTGTAGGCCCGTGCAACGTCCACGGCCAAGGTCAGCCGGGCGGCTTGACGGTCCACTTCCGCCGCCCGGGCCTGGCCCAATGCCGCTTCCCAGGCCGCGCGCTCGCCGCCCCAGAGGTCGAATGTATAGTCGAACGTCACTTCCGCGCTGCGCAGCGTGGAATAACGGTCACCCTCGAGCAGCGGGTCTTGCACCTTGGCCAGCCGGGACCTCGACACATTGGCATCGGCGCCGATGTACGCGCTACGGTCGGCATCGGCGGCATTGGCGGCAGCGGTTGCCTGATGAGCACGCGCAGCGGCCACTTGCAGGTCCGGGCTGTCGCGCAGTGCCTCGTCAATCAACGCATTCAATTGCTGGTCGCCC
The DNA here is from genome assembly GCF_058145875.1 of Pseudomonas sp. 3MAES_34.3B. Lineage (NCBI taxonomy): Bacteria > Pseudomonadati > Pseudomonadota > Gammaproteobacteria > Pseudomonadales > Pseudomonadaceae > Pseudomonas > Pseudomonas sp. 3MAES_34.3B. The sequence continues at coordinate 3,280,168 of NZ_CM176960.1, forward strand.
AGGCTGGACCACCAGGTCGCCGACGGCCAGGCGGCCGGGCTCACGGTCACTGCGGCCAGGCTGCGTGTGGCGTTCAGGCCGCCGGGTTGCGCCACGGCGGCGTCCGGTTTGAGGCCGTGGTCGTTGGCACATCCGGCGAGTGCCACGGCGAAGGCCAGGGGCAGTAATTTCAAGGTAAGCAGTTGGGGCTTCATTTTTTACCCAAGCGCCAGCAGGCCACGGGGTCGCCGGCATCGATCAGAATTTTTTTGAGCAACCGTTCCAGCTCTGCCAGTTCGTGGCCATCCAACACGCCGGCCAGCCGGTTCATCGCCTCCGCCCCGATCTGTGGCAGACGCGCTGCCAAAGCCTGGCCTTCTTCCGTGAGTGCGATGCAGATCTGCCGACGGTCCGCCTCACTGCGGCTGCGGCGAATCAGCAGCTTCTGCTCCAAACGGTCGAGCATGCGGGTCATCGAGCCGCTGTCCAGCGACAAATGCCGGCACAGGTCACCCGGCGAGTTCAGGCCCCACTCGGCCACGATGATCAACACCTTGAACTGCGCCGAGGTCACACCGTAAATCTCCAGGTGCTGGTCCAGAATGCGGTCTTTCAGGCTATTGGCGCGGCCCAGCAACATGCCGATCTGGCTGTCGTGGAAGTTTTCAGGAGTGAAATGGCTCATCGAAATATGGCAGATAACTGCTCAGGCAGAGAATATTGCGAGATATTACTGCCTAGGCAGCTAATGTCAAGACACCTATCAGGGGGCTAACTACCTGAGCGGCATTTTTCCTTCATTCGCGAGCTATCGCCGGATGGCCGGCGGAGCTCGCGAATAGGTTTAACGGGGAAAGCGAATCAGGCAGGCACGCCGCTATGAAAGCGCAATTCCTCATCCGCGCTTTCGATCAGGGCCACTTCCGCCTCGCGCACCCTGGCGATAGTGTTTTGAATGTCGGCGGCATCGCCGTAGTGATAGGCCAGCTTCAGGTAGCCCTGGAAATGCCGCGCTTCGCTTTTGAGCAACCCGTGGTAAAAGCCGCCCAGGTCCGCGTCCAGATGTGGCACTAGCGCTTCGAACCGTTCGCAGCTGCGGGCTTCGATGAACGCGCCCACCACCAGGGTATCCACCAGCTTCACCGGCTCATGCGAGCGCACCAGCTTGCGCAGGCCCGAAGCATAGCGGCCGGCATTGAGGGGCCGCAGCGGCACGCCACGCTTTTTCATCCAGCGCAGCACCTGCTCGTGGTGCACCAGCTCCTCACGCGCCAAGCGGGACATGAAGTGGATGAGGTCAACGTGGGTGTTGTATTTGGCAATCAGGCTAAGCGCCGTGGACGCCGCCTTGAACTCGCAGTTCTTGTGATCGATGAGCAGGGTTTCCTGGTCTGCCACTGCGGCATCGACCCAGGCCTGGGGCGTGCGGCAACCAAGGAACTCGTGAATGTCGGGCAGCATGCGCCGTCTCGTGTGGCTGGAAAACGGCGCAGTATACGCGGGGCGCCACAGCCAGGCATCGCCGTTCAAGCGATTGACCCAGCGCCTACTCCAACCCTTCCAGCAAAAACGCAGGCGCGATGTAGCGCTGGTAATGGGCTTCGGACAGAAGGAAGAATTCCCGATCGATGGCGTCACGCAGGGCGGGCAGGTCCCAGTCGCGAAATTCGGGCAGCAGTACGATGCCGTAGGCGTCCAGCTGGTTGATCACCCGGGCGCCGCGGGCGATCAGCTGATAGGCCCAGCAGTATTCGGACTGTTGTGGCTGGAAGCGGATCTGCCGTTGCTCGAGCTGCAAGCGCAGCCGTGCCGGGTCGAACACCTCGAGCTTGCCCTCCATCACTTGCGCCAGCAGTTGCTCCAGGCGCAGCCATACGGCGCGTTTCTGCTCGTCGTCGTAGGTGTTCCAGTGGATCACTTCGTGGTGAAAACGCTTGCAGCCACGGCACACCAGGTCCCCGTAGACAGTGGAGCAGAGGCCTACACAAGGCGTTTTGATCGTTGATTTGGCCATGGTAATCAGAGCATCGGCGAAGCGGCGAGCCGCCTATCTTAGCCCTTCGTCGTAGTGCTTTCACCTCTTGCTGGCGAACGGGCAACTTACTTTCGGGGAAATTTTGCCGTAGAATCGTTCGGCCTGCTTGAAGGCACCAATGTCCATCTGGAAGCTGTTTTCAAAGCGTCACGAGCACAGTCGATCCGTCAGAATGCAGTGGCACGGTTCCCCTCCTCACCGTGCCAGCCCTCATCCGCTCAGCATTCTGCCGGCGTAAAACTTTGAAAGCAGCTTCTGCCTGGCACTCATCGACACTCCGGTCAATCGGCTTCAAAAGCCGCATGGCCCCGGCGTGCGAGGGTGCCGCTGGATAAGCGTCCCACGCGGGACCACTGATGAGGGTAATAACTGTGCTTGAAGCCTACCGCAAACACTCCGAAGAGCGTGCCGCCCAGGGTATCGTGCCCCAGCCGCTGAACGCCGAACAAACCGCAGGCCTGGTCGAGCTGCTGAAGAACCCGCCCGCCGGCGAAGAAGCTTTCCTGGTAGACCTGATCACCAACCGCGTACCGCCGGGAGTGGACGAAGCCGCCTACGTGAAGGCCGGCTTCCTGTCCGCGCTGGCCAAAGGCGAAGCTTCCTCGCCGCTGATCGACAAGAAGCGCGCCACCGAACTGCTGGGCACCATGCAGGGCGGCTACAACATCCATACCCTGGTCGACCTGCTGGACGACGCCGAGCTGGGCAGCGTGGCTGCCGAACAACTCAAGCACACCCTGCTGATGTTCGACGCCTTCCACGACGTGGCCGAGAAAGCCAAGAACGGCAACGCCCACGCCAAGGCCGTGCTGCAATCCTGGGCCGACGGTGAGTGGTTCACCAAGCGCCCGGCCATCGCCGACAAGTACACCCTGACCGTGTTCAAGGTGCCTGGCGAAACCAACACCGACGACCTCTCCCCTGCCCCGGACGCCTGGTCGCGCCCTGACATCCCGCTGCACGCCCTGGCCATGCTGAAAATGGCCCGCGACGGCATCGTGCCCGAGCAGCAAGGCGCCATCGGCCCGCTCAAGCAGATCGAAGAAGTGAAAGCCAAGGGCTTCCCAGTTGCCTACGTGGGCGACGTGGTCGGTACGGGTTCTTCGCGTAAATCGGCCACCAACTCGGTGCTGTGGTTCTTCGGCGACGACATCCCCTACGTGCCGAACAAGCGCGCCGGTGGCTTCTGCTTCGGCACCAAGATCGCTCCGATCTTCTACAACACCATGGAAGACGCCGGCGCCCTCCCGATCGAGTTCGACGTGTCGAACCTGAACATGGGCGACGTGATCGACGTGTACCCGCACGCTGGCAAAGTGTGCAAGCACGGCACCGATGAGGTGCTGGCCACCTTCGAGCTGAAAACCCCTGTGCTGCTGGACGAAGTTCGCGCCGGCGGCCGTATTCCGCTGATCGTGGGCCGGGGCCTTACCGACAAGGCGCGCGCCGAGCTGGGCCTGCAAACGGCCAACCTGTTCAAGCTGCCGGAAGCCCCCGTCGACACCGGCAAGGGCTACACCCTGGCGCAGAAAATGGTCGGCAAAGCCTGTGGCGTCGAGGGCGTGCGCCCTGGCACCTACTGCGAACCAAGGATGACCACCGTCGGCTCCCAGGACACCACTGGCCCGATGACCCGCGATGAGCTCAAAGACCTCGCCTGCCTGGGCTTCTCCGCTGACCTGGTGATGCAGTCCTTCTGCCACACCGCGGCGTACCCCAAGCCGATCGACGTCACCACCCACCACACCCTGCCCGACTTCATCCGCACCCGCGGCGGCGTGTCGCTGCGCCCAGGCGACGGCATCATCCACAGCTGGCTGAACCGCATGCTGCTGCCGGACACCGTGGGCACCGGTGGTGACTCCCACACCCGCTTCCCGATCGGTATCTCCTTCCCGGCCGGTTCCGGCCTGGTCGCGTTCGCCGCTGCCACGGGTGTGATGCCGCTGGACATGCCGGAATCCGTACTGGTTCGCTTCAAGGGCAAGATGCAGCCTGGCATCACCCTGCGCGACCTGGTGCATGCGATTCCGTACTACGCCATCCAGAAGGGCCTGCTCACCGTCGAGAAGAAGGGCAAGAAGAACGCCTTCTCCGGCCGCATCCTGGAAATCGAAGGCCTGGACGACCTGACCGTCGAGCAGGCATTCGAGCTGTCCGATGCCTCGGCCGAGCGTTCCGCCGCCGGTTGCACCATCAAGCTGCCGGAAAAGGCCATCGCCGAGTACCTGCAGTCCAACATCACCCTGCTGCGCTGGATGATCAGCGAAGGCTACGGCGATGCCCGCACCCTGGAGCGCCGCGCTCAGGCGATGGAAGCCTGGATCGCCAACCCGGCGCTGCTGGCCGCCGATGCCGACGCCGAATACGCCGAAGTGATCGAGATCGACCTGTCCGAAGTGAAAGAGCCTGTGCTCTGCGCACCGAACGACCCGGACGACGCCCGCCTGCTGTCCACGGTGGCTGGCGAGAAGATCGACGAAGTGTTCATCGGCTCGTGCATGACCAACATCGGCCACTTCCGCGCTGCGGGCAAGTTGCTGGACAAGGTCAAGGGTGCCATCCCGACTCGCCTGTGGCTGTCGCCGCCCACCAAAATGGACGCGCACCAGCTTACCGAAGAAGGCTACTACGGCATCTACGGCAAGGCCGGCGCCCGTATGGAAATGCCAGGCTGCTCGCTGTGCATGGGTAACCAGGCACGCGTGGCCGCCAACTCCACGGTGGTCTCCACCTCCACCCGTAACTTCCCCAACCGCTTGGGCGATGGTGCCAACGTGTACCTGGCCTCTGCGGAACTGGCGGCAGTCGCGTCGATCATGGGCAAACTGCCTACGGTCGAGGAGTACATGCAGTACGCGCAGAACATCGACAGCATGGCTGCCGACGTTTACCGCTACCTGAGCTTCGACCAGATCGCCGATTTCCGTGATGCTGCGGAAAAGGCCAAGATCCCGGTCGTTCAGGCGTAAGGCTGTGAGCTGCAAGTTGTAAGCTTCACGCTGCAAGAAAAACCCGCCGTCACTGGCGGGTTTTTTATTGGCGAGGTTTCATCGTTCCTACGCGGCCAAAGCATCCCCTATAAGGATGAGGTCGGTATCTTGCACCGAAACGGGCGCAGCCTCAGACGCAAACACAAGATTCTGCGGGGCAAGGGTCTGGCGGAAATCCCCCGCCAGCGCCACTTCGAACCGGTGGCCTTCCTCGTCCGATTCCAAGGAACGCAGGTAGGTGCGGTCACTTGTTACGCTGTACGCAAGCTTCAGCGTGCCCGCCGTACCATCACCCAGCCCGGTAAACCCCAGTGCCGACACGTCTATGCGGTCGGCTGAGACGAGGAAGTCCTGGATCACGTCCACCCCGCTGTTGGTGCTGTCACTCACATGCTGGTAAAGAAAAGTATCAGCCCCGGCGTCGCCGGTAAGCAGGTCGCCACCGCCTTCACCCTGGATTACATCATCACCGGCGTCTGCATGGAGGTCGTCCCGCTGTGCGCTGCCGATCAACATATCGTCGAGCAGGGTGCCATAGCTGTAGGTCCTGGGTGAATCGGTAGCGCCTGTTTGCGGCGTTGACGGCGCCAGGATAAACGCATCGGCCAGTGACGAAACGAAGCCTGGATGCAGCCCATCCACAAAGGCATCCAGCAGGGTAATGACGAAACGGTTTCCCGCCGCATCGGCCTCGAGGGATTCGACCGTGGTACGGTCGGTTGCAGAGTCGTAGGTCACTTTGAGGCTACCGTCATGGCCATCCCCTATACGGGTAAAGCCCAAGGCGGAGACGTCAATCAGGTCAGCCTCCGTCATGCTGAGGTCAGCTACCATGTCGATGTGTTCGGTGTGGCTCGCCGTGTTGATGCCAGAGTCGGCCATACGCGTGTAGACCCATGTGTCCTGGCCGGCGCCGCCCGTCAGGCGATCTGCGCCACCATTACCCTCCAGGCGATCGTCACCCGCGCCGCCGGTCAGCGTGTCCTCGCCCCCGCGCCCCACCAGCAGCTCGCCGCTGGCGCGCGTGGCGATAAGCGTGTCAGGGCCGTTGGTGCCGTCCTGGCGGCCCACGAAGTCGGCGTCGGCCAGGCGGTCGCGGTAATCACCCGCGAGCGCCAGCTTGAACCGATAGCCATCGGCGTCGGCGTCCAGGCTTTGCAGGTAGGTGGTTTCGGTGCTGGTGTTGTACGTGAGTTGCACAGTGCCGTTGTGCCCATCGCCCAGCCCGTGCAAGCCCAGCGAAGCGAGGTCGAGGTAGTCTTGCCCAGGGGCGAAATCCAGGAGGCGATCATGCGCATCCCCTGTGCTGCTGGCGTAACTGTCTTGCCGACGGGCATACACAAACACATCGTCGCCCGCGCCGCCGGTGAGGCGGTCCGCGCCCTTGTCACCCTGGAGCACATCGTCGCTCTCTCCGCCATCGAGAGTGTCGCGGCCGGCGCCCGCCTTCAATACCTCGACTGCGGCGGTCCCGGTGAGATGGTCTGTGGCCTGCGTACCCACTAACGTGAAAGCGGGCAGCGAGGAGAACAGATTCAGATAAGCCTGGTCAGTCGCCAGATGCCCGCTACGCAAGTTGCTGAGGGTGTTACCCACCCCGGCGCGGTGAGGGGCTTCGCTGGCAGGTGCCTGGCGGTCGTCCAGCCCGTAGGTTGACTGCTCGCCGCCAACGATGGTGTTTCTGGCCAGGTCCAGCACGTTATCAGCGCTGTAAACCCGCCCTTGCGTGTTGGTATAGGTGCCTACCAGAACCTCCGCCGCCGGGCCAGCTTGCGCATTATCGTGTAGATAATTGCTGTACACCTTCTGCTCGTGCGTGCCCAGCAATGCGAGGCCCTGGCGGCCGTTGTCGTAAATCTCTACCTCACTGATGGTGCCGCCGCTGAACCCTTGGATACTGATGCCCGCACCACCATTGCCATACACCTTGCCCCCAACAATGCCTTCCTGCTGCCAGCGGGACCGCTCCGGGTCAGGCTGGTCAACCCCGGTTATCACCAGACCGCTGCCTGCATTGTCGTACGCATCGTTGCTGCCGAACGTGTACGCTTGCTCCCTGCGACCAGGCAGGCTCACGCTGGTGTAAGCAGCCGCCAACACATTGAAGCCATCGCCGCCGTTGCGATATGCCTGGTTGTCACGGAAGCTGATGGTGTCGTCGCGCACCTGCCTGGGCTGGAACTCGGTAGCAAAGCCATCGCCGTCGTTATCATGGGCCAGGCTGTCATTCACATTCATCGCGAACGTGAGCGCCTGAGCCCGCAGGCCGTCCCCACTCAGCTGCTGCAACTCGACGCCGGCGAGGGTCAGGCCAACGGTGTGCGCTGTATTGCCGGTGGCGCTGCCGGTCACAATACCGTCGACGGTGCCGCTGGTGTTGGCCTTGTTACCGTCAAGCGTAAGGTTGCGGATGGCGGCATCGAGCGTATTGGCATCGCTTACGGTATGGATCAGCCCCGCAATGTCATCGCTGGAACCATCGGCCAGCTTGAACGTGGCCAGGCCCATCCGCTCGCCATTGAGGCTTACATTACTCTTGAGGGTAAGGCAGCCTCCATCGCTGTTCGGCCCGCTGAGCATGTAGGTGCCCCCGGGCACATACACTTCGCCCCCGCCCGCCTTGGCGGCGGCATCGATCGCCTGTTGAATGGCCTGGGTATCGTCCGCGATGCCATCGCCTTTCGCGCCGTAATCGCGCACGTTGAAGAGTATTGCCATGACTGTTACCTCCGAGAGAATTACGGAGCCAGGCCGCAAGCTTCCAAAGGCAGGAGACGTGTGACTGCAACGAACTGAAGCACGCGCGACGCGGCTTGGAGGGGCACAGCCCCGAAAGGGGTACAAGGGAGCGTAGCTCATTCGGTACTTTTTATCGGCATGGCGTTGGACCGAGCCGGGCTAAGCCCACAGAACGGCTACGCTTAGTCGCTCATGATGAGAAAGGAGCATAGGGATGAAAACCAGAACACTGGGCCAAGGCCTGGAGGTATCAGCTATTGGCCTGGGCTGCATGGGCATGAGCTTCGCCTATGGCGGTGCGCCGGAAGCCGAGTCGATCAAGACCCTGCACCATGCATTGGAGTTGGGGGTGACCTTCTGGGACACCGCCGAGGTATACGGCCCCTTCGAGAACGAGGAGCTGCTGGGCAAGGCGCTGAAGGGCCGCCGCGATCAAGTTCAGGTCGCCACCAAGTTCGGCTTCAGGATTTCCGATCAGGGCGTTGGCCGCGAGCGCATTGCTGGCGTGGACAGCCGCCCGGAGCATATCCGCGAGGCGGTAGAAGGCTCGCTCAAGCGGCTAGGTATCGAAACCATCGACCTGCTGTACCAGCACCGGGTGGACCCGGCTGTGCCGATCGAGGATACGGTGGGTGCTATGGCGGAGCTGGTACACGCGGGCAAAGTTCGCTTCCTCGGCTTGTCGGAAGCTTCAGCCGCCACTCTGCGCAAAGCCCATGCGGTTCACCCAATCACGGCGCTGCAATCGGAGTATTCACTGTGGTACCGCGAAGCTGAGAAGGAAGTGCTGCCTACGTGCGCCGAACTGGGCGTGGGGTTTGTGCCCTACAGCCCGCTGGGCCGTGGGTTCCTTACCGGCAAGTTAAAGGTCGAGGAGTTGGACGAGAAAGACATGCGCCGCGGACTGCCGCGCTTCCAGGACGAAGCCCTGAAGCAGAACATGCGCTTGGTGGAAGCCTTGAATCAGCTGGCCGAACAGCGCGGCTGCACCGCGGCGCAGCTGGCCCTGGCCTGGCTGCTGGCACAAAAGCCGTGGATCGTGCCGATACCAGGGGCGCGGAAGATTCACCACCTGGCGGATAACGCCGGTGCCGCCAGCGTGGAGTTGGATAGCGCCGCGGAACAGGCCATCACCCAAGCCCTGCCAGCCGACGCCGTTGTAGGTGAGCGGTACGACGAAAAGAACCAGCGCATGACCAACCTGTAAAATGACCACTGGGCTGCGCTGTGAGTGTCGCAGCCCAGCGGCACTTACTTACAGGTAAGTCACGATGTGAGCACGGAAGCGAACGGTGTCTTTAGCTTCCACGTTCAGGTAACGCACTTGGCGGCCACCACCTGCGGGCTCGCTTTTGGAGCCCACACGGTAGCCTCTGTAGTCACGCAACACGAATTCGAAAGCGTCCGGTGTCCCCGGGTTACCTTCGAGGTCGACCCTCCACAAATCGTCCACCTCGGCTACCTGGTAGAATCCCAGATAGCCATTACGGCTCACGCCGACCTTCGCCCCGTCGTAGCCAGTTCCCGGTGCGGCGCTGATTTTGCAGTGAAGCACACCTCCCATTACTTCCAGGAAGTCGAATCGGAAGATCGGATGGGTCTGCTCCTGTTCGCTCTGGATCAGCCAGCCGTCTTCGGCTACTGCTGAGCGATCCGTACTATGGGCGACGGGCCGAAACCCCTCCCCGGCGTCCATTGAAAGTTTAGCAATCAAAGATTTTCCTGCGATTTCGGCCATGTGGCACTCCTTTGCGTCGCGGTGTCATTGGTAGCGCTTTCTTAGCGCCAGGCCAACATAAACGGCCCTCAAGAGCGGTCATAGTTGGAAATATGCCCACTGCGGGCCTTACTCAAAGCTCGGTAATGATCTCACCTCGGAAGTGGACGATATCGCCCGCCTCCACATTCAGAAAACGCACCTGCCTTGCACTTTGGGCAGGATGAAATGACGTCCAGAAGCCACCTTGCGGCTCAATCACCGAGCCCACCCGATAACCCCGATGGTCACGTAATACGAACTCGAAGGCGTCCGGGTCTACCTGGTTGCCTTCGAGTTCGATTTTCCAGAAATCGGACACCTCGGCGATCCGGTAGAACCCCAGATACCCGTTACGGCTGATACCCACCTTGGCGCCTTCATAGGCGGTGCCAGGCGCGGCGCTGATGGTGTAATGGAGCCGATTGCCCACCGCTTCGATGAAGTCGAAGCGGAAAACGGCGTCGTGCTGCTCCTGTTCGCTCTGGATCAGCCAGCCGTCCCCGGCTACGGAGGCGTCCTTGAGATAGCCTACCGGGAAGAACCCGTCCCCGGTGGTGCTCAGCAGCGTTGCAATGAAGGATTTTCCTGCGATATCGGCCATGTGGCACTCCTTGAATCAACGTTATCGGCAAGCGCCATCCTGGCGCCGCCGCAACCACCCAGCTGACGACAGGCGTCAATGCCGAGGGTCACTGATTAAAGCGTTTGGAGAATGCGCCCTGTGAAATGGACGATGTCGCCCTTTTCGACGTTGAGATAGCGCCGGACGGTGGTAAAGGAAGGGCCAGTGCCCGTGGGGTGTTCAGGCAGTGTGTAAGTTTCCTCCTCGCACGAGGAAGCCACCCGGTAGCCACGATGGTCACGCAGAAGGAATCGGAAGCTCTCGGGTTCACTCTGGTCTCCCTCCAGCTCGACCTTCCAGAAGTCGGACACCTCGGCAAACTTGTAAAACCCGAGGTAGCCGTTGCGGCTTACCCCAAGCTTGGCACCTTCATGGGCAGTACCAGCGGCGCCCTTCAGGATGTAGTGAAGGCGATCCCCTACCGCTTCGATAAAGTCGAAGTGGAACGCGACCGGCTTGTGGTGATCCTGATAAAGCCAGCCGTCATCCCCAAGTAGGGTAGGCCGGGAACATACCGGGTAGATGCCGCCCCCCGTAGTGCTCAGCAGCGTTGCAATGAAGGATTTTCCTGCGATATCCGCCATGTGGGCCTCCTGTGGCTCGCTTATGTTTATGTCAGCGCTTTCTCAAGCGCTGGCGGAACATAAGCGGCCCACATAAGGCTTCACAGCCGGAACCACGCCCTCCCCAAAGGAAGGGCCCGGCTCACTCAGGCCACGGCGTGAGACACCGCAGGGCTGAGCGCAAGGTCGGCGAGTTCGCGGTTGGCTACGGCATACATGGCGTAGTCGCTGCCGGTGGCCGCGCGCAGGTCCTCGAGGATCGCGCGCCAGCGCTCCACGTGCACCCGGTGCTGTTCAAGCCACAGGGATACCCTGGCGTCCACGTCCTCCGGTGCATCCTGCAGTTGCAGTACCGAGATGGTGATTGCCCGCTGTTGCAGGTCCAGATCATCGCGGAACGCTTCCCGGGCCAGCGCTTGCCAGTTGCTCTGCACCGGCAGGCTGCTGATCTGTTGCAGGTACCAGTTCAGGTCCAGCGCGCTGCCGCTGGCGAAGAACGCCTTGGCCACGCTGGCGGCACTTTGACCGGTGAGGTCCGAGGCCTCGATGATCGGCAGCAGGTTATAGAGGTACGTGGTGCCGGCCACCATACGCGCCAGCAACTCCGGCACGCCTGCCTCTACGTACGCCTGGTAGCGGGTTTCCCACTGGCGCTGGGTTGGCCCTTGCAGCAACTCGTTGAGCTTGAGGCCCAACGCGGTGATGTGCGGGCCGAAATGGGCCACGTCACGGCCGGCGTCCTGGTCGCTGCGGCGGTTGCGCAGGAACCAGCGCGTTGCCCGGCGCCCAAGGCGCATCAGCTCTTCCATGAGGCTGAGCTGGATATCGGCGGGCACCTGGTAGTCCAGCGCTTCGATCTGACGGAACCAGTGCGGCAAGTGGAAGATATCCCGCACCACCACATAGGCACCGGCCACATCCGCCGCGCTCATGCCCGTGGATTCCTTCAGCCGCTGCACGAAGGTGATGCCCATGTGGTTCACCAGGTCGTTGGCGATCTGGGTGCTCACGATTTCGCGCTTCAGGCGGTGGCGACGCATGGCCGGGCCGTACTTGGCCACCAGGCTGGGCGGGAATGCGGTTTCCATGTCCCGGGTGAGGTAGTCGTCATCCGGTACGCGGGAGTTGAGCAGGGTCTCCTTGAGGTCGATCTTGCTGTAGGAGATCAACACGCACAGCTCGGCGCGGGTCAGGCCCTGACCGGCCGCAGCGCGTTCGGCCAGCTGTTCTTCGTTGGGCAGGAACTCGATCGCCCGGTCCAGCTTGCCCCGGCTTTCAAGGTCGGTAATCAGCCGCTTGTACTCGGCCAACCGATCGTTGGCGCGGCGCGCGGCAATGGACAGCGCCTGGGTCTGCTTGTAGTTGTTGCCGAGCACCAGGTGCGCGACCTCGTCGGTCATGCTACCCAGCAGTTCGTTGCGCTGCTTCTCGGTAAGGTCGCCTGCGGCCACCGCCTCGTTGAGCAGGATCTTGATGTTCACTTCATGGTCGGAGCAGTCCACGCCGCCGGCATTGTCGATGAAGTCGGTGTTGGTGGCGCCGCCGTTGAGGCCGAACTCCACCCGGCCCAGCTGGGTCATGCCCAGGTTGCCGCCCTCGCCCACCACCTTGCAGCGAAGCTCGTCGCCGTTCACGCGCAGCGCATCGTTGGCCTTGTCGCCCACGTCGGCATGGCTTTCCTCGCTGGACTTCACATAGGTGCCGATACCGCCGTTCCACAGCAGGTCCACCGGGGCCTTGAGCAACGCATGCAATAGCTCGGTCGGGGTGAGGCGGTCGGCCTTGATGTCGAACCGGGCTTTCATTTCAGGGCTGATGGCAATGCTCTTGGCGCTGCGCTGGAAGATGCCACCACCGGCGGAAATCAACGATGCGTCATAGTCGCTCCAGGCCGAGCGTGGCAGGTTGAACAAGCGCTGGCGCTCTGCAAAGCTGCTGGCCGCATCCGGATTAGGGTCGATGAAAATGTGCAGGTGGTTGAAGGCAGCCACCAGCTGGAGCTTGTCGGACATCAGCAGGCCGTTGCCGAACACGTCACCGGCCATGTCGCCGATGCCGATCACGCTGATGTTGTCTTTCTGTACATCAATGCCGCGCTCACGGAAGTGGCGTTGAACGCCCACCCACGCGCCGCGGGCGGTGATGCCCATGCCTTTGTGGTCATAGCCGGCCGAACCCCCGGAAGCGAAGGCGTCGCCCAGCCAGAAGCCGTAGCTGATGGCGATGCCGTTGGCGATGTCGGAGAAGGTCGCGGTGCCTTTGTCCGCGGCCACTACCAGGTACGGGTCGTCGCTGTCGTGACGCACCACGTTGGCCGGCGGTACCACTTCACCTTCCTTGAGGTTATCGGTGATGTCGAGCAAGCCGGAAATGAAGATCCGGTAGCAGGCGATCGCCTCGTTCTGCACCTCATCGCGGCTGCCGCCCTGGGGCAGGCGGCGCGGAATGAACCCGCCCTTGGCGCCCAGTGGCACGATCACGGAGTTTTTCACCTGCTGCGCCTTCACCAGGCCCAGCACTTCGGTACGGTAGTCTTCTTCGCGGTCCGACCAGCGCAGCCCCCCGCGGGCCACGTTGCCGAAGCGCAGGTGCACCCCTTCCACACGCGGCGAATACACGAAGATCTCGAACTTGGGCACCGGCCGTGGCAGCTCGGGAATCAGCGCCGGGTTGAACTTGAAGCTGAAGTAGCGCTTGGGCTGGCCGTTGGCGTCGGGCTGATAGAAGTTGGTGCGCTGGGTGGCCTTGATCAGGTCCAGGTAGCGCCGCAGGATGCGGTCCTCGTTGAGCACCTGAACGTCGTCCAGGGCCGTGAGGATCGCCTGCTCCAAGCGCTGTTGCTTGTCGTCCAGGTCGTCGCCGGTCAGCTTGCGCGCCAGGTAGAAGCGCGTTTTGAACAGGCGGGTAAGCTCTCGGGCGATGTCCGTGTGGTTGTTCAGCGCAGCGGCGATGTAACCCAGGTCGAAGCCCAGGCGGATCTGCTTGAGGTAGCGCGCATAGGCACGCAGCAGCGCCACGTCTCGCCACGGCAGGCCAGCGGTAAGCACCAGCCGGTTGAAGGCATCGTTCTCGGCCTCACCGTTGACGATATGCACGAACGCATCCTGCAGGGTGTCGTTGAGCTGTTGCAGGTCCAGTTTCAGGCCTTCGGCATAAGTGAAGGCAAAATCGTGAATCCAGAACTCGCGGCCGTTGCGATTGCGCAGGCGGTAAGGGAACTCGCCCAGCACGCGCAGGCCGAGGTTTTCGAGGATCGGCAATACGTCCGAGAGCGCCAGCGGCACGTCGGCGTGGTACAGCTTGCAATGCAACTGGCGCTCGCCACCCTGGGCCAACGGCTGGTAGAAGCTCATTACCAGTGGCCGCGCGTCCGAAAGCGCCTGCAGGTGCTGCATGTCGACCACCGCCGAATGCGCGGCGAACCGCTCGCGATAGCCGGCCGGGAAGCCTTTCGGGAATTCGGCCAGCAGGTTGGTGCCCTGGGCCTCGCCGAAGTTTTCGATGGTGAGGGCGTGGTAGTCGTCCTGCCAGGAGCGGCAGGCTTGCACCACTTCGCGCTCCAGCTGCTGCGGGTCGATGTCCTGGCGGTTGGCGGGGTCTACCCGAAGAATCAGCTGTACCCGGGCCAGCACGGACTCGGAGAAGAACGTCCAGAATTCGCAGTCGCTCGCCTTGAGCCGATCCATCAAAACCTGCTGGATTTTCTGCCGCACTTCGGTCGAGTACACGTCACGCGGCACGTAGGCCAGGCAGTAGTAGAAACGCCCGTAGGGGTCCTTGCGCAGGAACACGCGAATTTTCGCGCGCTCCTGGATCTGCACGATGGACATCACTGTGTTGAACAGCTCATCCACGGGGGTCTGGAACAGGTCGTCACGGGGCAGCACCTCGACCACCTGAGCCAGTTCCTTGCCCAGGTGCGCGCGCATATCGAAGCCCGAGCGGCGTTCGATCTCGGCGACCTTGCTGCGCACGTATGGAATCTGCTGCACCGTAGTGGCGTACACCGCCGAGGTGTACAGGCCCATGAAGCGGCATTCCTTGATTACCCGGCCGGTCGCGTCGATCTGCCGGATGGACACGTAATCCGGGTAGGCCGGGCGGTGCACACGGCTGGGTTGCGCGGCCTTGGCGAAGGACAGCAACAGCGGTTCACGCAGGTACTTGACGGCAAAGTCCTCGATGCGCAGGTCTTCGGCGCTGAGGCCAGCGCGCAGAAGGCGCGGGAGGCCGAGGAAAGACTGCTCGTCGTACACCAGATGGGCGCCCTGGGCGTCTTCACGTACTTCGAATTCCTCGTAGCCCAGGAAGGTGAAGTTGTTGTCCACCAACCACTCGAGGAAAATCTTCACCTCGGCCTTTTCAGCGCCATCCACCGGCCAGGCGCTGTTGTCAACCAAGGCCAGCATGTCGTGGACCCGCGCCTTCATGGGTTCGAAATCGGCCACTGTGGCACGCACCTCGCCCAGCACCTCCAGCAGCGCCGCCGCCAGGCCAGCCAGCCCTGCAGCCGTGGCGCAGCGGTTGATCTCCAGGTACATCAGCGATTCCTGGGCAATGCCCTCGCCCTGGGTGTTCTTCGGCATCACTTCCAGCAATTCGCCGCCCGGCCCACGCCGTACGCTCAGCACGGCGGTTTGCAGGGTATGGATGCTATAGCCGCGGCGATTGAGCTCGGTGCGTACCGAGTCCACCAAAAATGGAAGATCCTGATGCAGCACTTCGACCACGCTATGGGTGGATTGCCAGCCATGGCGTTCGTAATCAGGGTTGTACACCCTCACCTGGGGCTGCGCGGGCTCGAACCGCTGCATCAGGCGCCAGGCCGAGAGGGTGCAGCCGGCGAGGTCGGACAGCCGCCGCTGGGTCAGCTCGTCAAGGGAAATGATGCCGAAGAACTGATCGGCGAACAGGGCTACTTGTGGCAGGGCCTGCTCGTCAACGTGCTGGGCCAGGACCGCCTGCAGTTGATGCTGGAAGTCGGCTTTGCTGGCCGCGGTGAAAAACGCCATCTGTGGTACTCCGCTCGGGCTTTGTATTTGGTGGAAGCGTAGCGTGTATCCCTTGCCGGGCCGGTGGATGACCGCACGCCGTGCAAGAGTGATGAAGCTTTTGGGTCACGACAGTGGAGGTTGGTTCAGCATTCAGCGCCAGTGTCATGGACAGTTCAGCTTAGCGACACATCCCCTGGGACATCTTGCCACAGGGCGACATATTCGGTCAGCCTCGGGTTGCACCTGGCGCAACCCGCCTCGAGTTGCAAGGGACAAGCTGCAAGCGGCATGCGGGAACATGCCCCACCGCGTACCACAGTGCACTATGGCGGCGCGCGGAAAGCTTTCGCAGAGCTACGACATGCGCTGAAGCGGTCCAGCGTGATCGCCTGTAACAGGGGTTTCATCCAGCTTGCGCACACTAACGCCGTACAACCGCACGCCTTTGCCTGATTCTTGCTAGCCCAATGGCACACCTGACACCTGAACGACGGCGAGCAGTGCGCAGTTCTCGTCCAAGCCCGGCCATGGCCCTGGGCCCTGGCCTTCCCCGGCGAGACGTCTCCTCATGCGCAAGATCCTGATTGGCATCCTGGTGTTTCCCGGTTTTCAGCTGCTGGACATCGCAGGGCCGCGCAACGCGTTTGGCGAGGTGCGAGTGCTGGGCGAGCATCAATACGAAATCGTGACGGTGGGCACCACGCGCACGCCGCTGCGTTCGGCGTGCGGTTTGACAGTGGTCGCCGACCGCAGCATCTACGAGCCCTGCCCCTTTTTCGATACCCTACTCGTACCCGGCGGCATAGGCGTGTACGACGTGTATGAAGACCCTCGCGTGGCCGCCTGGGTCGTCCGCCAGGCCAAGCGTTGCCGACGGTTGGCAGCGGCCTGCAGCGGGGTGTTCGTGCTCGGCGGTGCCGGTTTGCTCGACCAGCGCAAGGTGACCAGCCACTGGAGCGAAGCGGCCCGGTTACGCGCTGCGTTTCCCCAGGCAAAGGTGTACGCCGAGCCGTTGCGCCTGAAGGACGGCCCTGTGTACACAAGCGCGGGTGCCAGCGCTTCGATGGACCTCGCCCTGCTGCTGATTGAAGAAGACTTCGGCCGCCGGTTTGCCCTCAAGGTGGCCAAATACATGTTGGTGTATTTACAGCGGCCGGGCGGGCAGGCTCAATTCGGCCCCTTGCTCGACCGCCAGGCGCATGGCGATGCGCAGGTGCACGCGGTGCGTGACTATGTGATCGACCGGCTGCAGTACCCCCACACCCTCGCCTCCCTGGCGGAGCGCGTGCATATGAGCCCGCGCAACCTTACCCGCCTGTTCAGCAAGCAGACCGGCATCACGCCCATGGCGTTCGTCAATGATGCGCGCATCGACGCGGCCCGCGAGCTGCTTGAAACCACTGACCTGCCGGTAAGCGAGGTGGCCGAGCGCTGCGGCGTGGACAGCGCCGACAACCTGCGGCGGATATTCGGCAAGCGCCTGGGGCTGAGCCCGCTGGAATACCGCCAGCGTTTCCAGGTGATGGCCAGCCAGGCGGACCTGGAAGCCACCTCCGGGCCCTTGCCTGCGCCGGTAATGTCCTGAGTATGTGCCGGCTGTGCAAAGCCTGGCGGCGTGCGACAATGGCCGTACTTTTCGTGGAAGCCTGACCCATGCATATGAAAGCCGCCCTGTTGATGGGCAATCCTTGCGACGAAGAAGAAGACGACCTGGCATTGCTGTGCTGCCAGGGCACCGACGGCGAAATGCTGTTGTTGTCCCGGGCGCCGGGCGAGGACGACGTGGAACTGGTGTGGGACGAGCAGTCCATCCTGGTGCGTGATTTCAAGGTAACCCTCAGCGAACGCCGCTTGACCATTGACCTTCCGGCAAACGCCGAGGCGCCGTTCGCGAACGTGCAAGTAATCGCGGACCTTGAAGATGCAGTGGCCGACCTGGACGACGCCGAGGCTGCGCTGCACGTGATTCTCGAGGGTACGGGCACTTTCGTTAAGGAGTGAGCCAACGGTGATCTTCGACGCCCATTGCCACATCATCGACCCGCGTTTTCCCCTTATCCCCAATCAGGGTTACCTGCCACCAGCCTTCGATGTGGCAGCCTACCAGGCCCTGGCCGGGCCGCTGGGCATCGCAGGCGGTGCGGTGGTTTCCGGCTCGTTCCAAGGCTTTGATCAAAGCTACTTGATGGACGCGCTGGCACGCCTGGGTGAGGGGTTCGTCGGGGTGACGCAGGTACCGGTAGACATTACCGATGATGCCTTGGCGGATTTGCACCGCCATAACGTTCGCGCGCTGCGTTTCAACCTGCGGCGCGGCGGCTCCGAGCCGCTCGAGCAGCTGGAACGCATGGCCCTGCGCGTTCATCGAGGGTTTGGCTGGCATGTGGAACTGTACGTGGACAGCCGCGACCTGGCCGAGCTGGCACCGCGCCTTTCGCGGTTACCGGCCCTGAGCATCGATCACCTGGGCCTGAGCACCGAGGGTTTGCCTCACCTGCTGCGGCTGGCCGAGCAAGGCGCGCGAGTGAAAGCCTGCGGCTTCGGTCGGGTCGACTTCCCCGTGGCGCCAGCGCTGCAACAGCTTCACGCTGCCAACCCCGAAGCGCTGATGTTCGGCAGCGACCTGCCTTCCACCCGAGCGCCAAGGCCGTTCGAAGCGGCGGATATCACGTTGATTGGCGAAGCGTTGGGAGACGCGGCGGCGCGCGCGGTGCTCTGGGACAATGCCCGGAGGTTTTACCGGTTGGCGTGAGGCCAACTTTAGGGGCTCAGCTCACCCTGTAGGACTGGGCGGAGCCCGGGAATGGCATCGGCTGCGCTGTACTACCCGAAATACTGCAACCACACCGAAAACACCCCCAACACCACCCACACGCCGGTGAAAATCCACGGGGTGCGCATGGAGAACAACAGCGACTGCTTATAGCCCTTCTCCTGAGCCTCATACTTGCTGAACAGCGGGGAGTCGTCGTACGCCATGCCCATGGCGGGCTCGGCACGCAGCAGCTGGTATTGCTTGAAATGCCAATGGTCAATGATGTCGTAGGCGGCGCGGATGCCCGGCCAGGCGTGCAGCGAGCTTACGATGCCCAGTAGCGCAAGGATCGGCGGCACCACCAGGGTGAATACCTTGCCCCAGTCGGGGTTCAGGTTAGCCATGGACGAGGCATAGGCGATCACCAGGAACGACTGCGCGGACAGGTAGGCGTTGGTGCGGTTGGACATCAGCGTGGTTTCGTACTGAATCTCGTGACGGTAAAAGTCCAGCCGGGCCTTTGGCGTGCCGAACATGGCGTTCTCGCTCGCTTCCTGGGCCTGGCCGGGCGTTTCCGGCAGTTCGGTAATGATCTTGCTCATGGTTCTCCGCAGGCTTGAGCCCGGGCCGGGGCGCGGGCCGCAGCCGGGTCAGCTTTTCATGTTGAGCTTCTTGCGCATGGTGCCGGTGATGGTTTGCCGCACCTTGGCGTAACCGGCCCAGGGGTCGTTGCCTTCCATTTCCCCGAGGCGCTCGTGAATGTTGTGGATGTTCCACTGGTTGCCGCCCTTGAGTTCGGCAACTTCCTCGCGGAACACCGGGACCGATACCGGCAACCCCTCGCGGGTGCGGGCAGCGAACGCACAGATGGTGGTAGCCCCCTGTGAATTGCGCAGGTAATCCACGAAAATCTTGCCCACCCGGTTCTTCGGCCCGGACACCGCCGAGAACCGATCGGGCAACAGTTTGGCCAGATGGTTCACCACCGCCTGGGAGAACGCCTTCACGCTGTCCCAGTCATCCTTGGGCTTGAGCGGCACCACAATGTGCATGCCCTTGCCTCCGCTGGTCTTGAGGAAGCTCTTGAGGCCCAGCTCGTCGAGAATGGTCAGCGTAAGCTGCGTAGCTTCCACCATGGCCTTCCACGGCAGCGCGGGGTCGGGGTCCAGGTCGAGAATGAAGCGGTCCGGGTGTTGGCCGTCCTTGGCGGTGGCATTCCAGGTGTGAAATTCCACCGTGCTCATCTGCACCGCGCCGATCAACGCTTCCGGGTTGTCGACGATCATCACCGGCTGCCCGGAAAACTCCGAGCCCAGGCTGGTCACTCCGGGAATTTTCAGCCGTTCGGCGTGCTTCTGGAAGAACAGTTCACCCGCAATACCCTCTGGCGCCCTTACCAACGCCACCGGCCGTTGCTTGAGGTGAGGGAGAATCCACGCTGCCACCTGGGCGTAATACTGGGCCAGCTGCAACTTGGTGGTGCCGCTGGTGGCGTCGATCACCCGGTCGGGATGGGTAATGCGTACCTCGCCGGCAGTGGCTTCGTTCTTTCCCGCCCTGGCCTTTTTCGGTGCTGCCGCCTTCGTGGGGGCTTTTTTCGCAGGCTTTTGCGCAGGCTGGTCATCCGGCTTGAGCTGGCTCGCTTCCACGGGGGTCTCCTGGGTGATCTCAGTGGCGGGCTTGTCCTGGCGAAGGCCATGGAACACCGCATGGCGCACCGAGCCTTCGCGGGTCACCTCCGCATAGGCGACCTCGGCCAGCAGCGATGGCTCCAGCCAATGCACCCCCCGCGCCTCGGCGCCGGTGGGCGGGTTGACGACGGCGGGTTTTTTCACTTCCAGAGGGCGCAGTTCGGCGAGGATGCTTTGCAGCGTGGCCTCGTTGAAGCCCGTGCCTACCTTGCCGGCGTAGCGCAACTTGCCGCTGTCGGCGTCATGCAGCCCCAGCAGTAGCGCGCCGAAGCCATTGCGGGCGCCTTTGGGCTCGGTGTAGCCGATGATCACGAACTCCTGCCGGTGCTTGCATTTGAGCTTGATCCAGTCGTTGCTGCGCCGGTTGACGTAGGCGCTGCCGAGGCGCTTGCCGATCAGCCCTTCCATCTTCATCGAGCACGCGCTATCGAGCAGCGCCGTGGCCGATTCATCGAAGCTCGACGAGAAGCGCAGCGCTTCGTCTTCGTGCTGCTTGAGCACGGCTTCCAGCGCGGCGCGGCGCTGCTCTACCGGCACGCGCGAGAGGTCCATGCCGTTGAGGTACATCAGGTCGAACAGGTAAAACACAATGGAATCGGCGCGGCTGGTTTCGAAGGCGTTCTGCAGTGCCTGAAAATCCGGAACGCCGTCTTCATTGGCAACCACCACTTCACCGTCCAGCCAGGCTGAATCCAGCCCAAGTGCCTCCAGGGCACGGGCCTGCCGAGGCATCTTCGCCGTCCAGTCGTGGCCATTGCGGGTGAACAATTGCGCCTTCCCGTTCTCGATCCGGGCCAGGATGCGGTACCCGTCAAACTTGATCTCGTAGCTCCACTCACCCGCTGGTGCGGTTTCCACCAGCGTGGCCAGTTCGGGCTTCAAGGTTTCCGGCAGGGGTGCTGCCACGGCGCCTTCCAGGCTGGCAGCCTTTTCGGCATGTTTGCCGGTGGCACGGGTTCTGGCAGGTGCCTTCACGGGCGCAGCCGATGCCTTTCTCGACCGGGCGGCCTTGCCACGCACCTTGGGCACCAGGGTACGGTCGCTCAGTACGCTGTCCGGGGCGGCTTCCAGTACGTCGTATTCGTCGTGGTCGCGCGCGGCATCGTCGTGGGACTTGATCAGGAACCACTGGGTCTTGTTGCCGCTCATGTGAGTGCGCACCAGATTCCACACGCCGCTGAGCTTTTCCCCCTGAAGGCGGAACTTGAGCTTGCCCTTTTCAAACGCCTTGTGCGGCTCGTCCTCGGGCTCCCACACGCCGCGGTCCCAGACGATCACGTCCCCTGCCCCGTAGTGCCCCTCGGGTATGTGCCCTTCGAAGCTGGCGTAGTCGATGGGGTGGTCCTCTACCTGAATGGCCAGGCGGCGGTCGCGAGGGTCCAGCGACGGGCCTTTGGGCACCGCCCAGCTTTTGAGGGTGCCATCCAGTTCCAGGCGAAAATCGTAATGAAGGTGGCTGGCGTCGTGCTTCTGGATGCAGAACTGCAGGGCCCGATCATCCACCGCACCCTTGCGCCCTTTGTTCCCACCCGACGGCTCTGGCGTGGCTTCAAAATCACGCTTGCGGTTGTATTCCTGCAGGGCGTCACTCATGTCGCGGCCTCCTTGATCACCTAGGGTTGTGAAGCGATGACGCCGCTGGAGTTCCCGCCGCCAGCCGACCGGCGGGCTGAAACGATTGAACGGTAGCCCAGCCGTGCGGCCCAACCCGAACTACCCTGAAAAATGCCGTGTCAGCGCCCGCAGAGGCGCACCTGATGGAGAACCACTCATGTCGAAAAAGCCTCTGCCCTCGACCGAGGGTAACGCCGGGCACTTGCCCTTTTCCCGCCGCTTGTTGCTCCAGGCCATGGGTGTAAGCGGCACCGCTGCGGCATTGGGTGGTGGCCTTGTAGCCGCCACGCAGGCCACAGGCGCAGAGAATGCAGTGCCTGCCGAGCCTGGCGAGCAAACCCTCACGCTGAAGGTGAACGGCGACCCGAAAACCCTTCAGGTAGACCCGCGCACTACCCTTTTGGATGCACTGCGCGATCGGCTGCAACTTACCGGTACCAAGAAGGGCTGCGACCACGGCCAATGTGGTGCCTGCACGGTGCATGTGAATGGCCGGCGAGTGAACAGCTGTTTGAGCCTGGCGCTAATGCACGACGGGGATGACATCACCACCATCGAAGGCCTGGGCACGCCGGACAAACTCCACCCCATGCAGGTGGCGTTCGTGGAGCAGGACGCCTACCAGTGCGGCTACTGCACCAGCGGGCAGATCATGTCGGCGGTGGCCCTGGCGCACGAGCCATACGGCGACTCCGCAGCGGAAATCAAGGAAGCCATGAGCGGCAACATCTGCCGCTGCGGGGCGTACTCGCACATCCTTGCCGCGATCGAACACACCCGCAAAGCCTGAGGCCGCCACCATGCAGAACTTTACCTTCACCCGCGCCAGCAGCGCGGAGCAGGCGGTACGACTGGCCGCCGCCACGCAAACCGCTCAGCAGGGCGCGCAAGTGCGCTTTATCGCGGGCGGCACCACCCTCACCGACCTGATGAAGCTTGGGGTTGAGCAGCCCGACCAGGTGGTGGACATCAACCGGTTGCCCTTGGCCGATGTGAGCGATACGGCCGATGGCGGCCTGCGGATCGGCGCACTGGTGCGCAACAGCGACCTGGCTTGGCACCCAAGGGTGAAAAACGAGTATCCAGTGCTGTCCCAGGCCTTGCTGTCAGGCGCTTCCGCCCAGCTGCGCAACATGGCCACCACTGGCGGCAACCTGCTGCAGCGCACCCGTTGCATGTACTTTCGCGACAACCTCAGTGCCTGCAACAAGCGTGAACCGGGCACCGGGTGTTCGGCCATCGACGGCGCCAACCGGAACCTGGCGGTGTTCGGCACCAGCGAGCACTGCATCGCCAGCAACCCTTCGGACATGAACGTGGCCCTCACCACCTTGCAGGCCCAGGTGCACATTCTAGGCAGCGGCGGCGAACGCGCGGTGCCGATCAGTGAGTTCTTCCTGCTGCCGGGCGACACGCCTCATCTTGAAACCGTGCTGCAGCCGGGCGACTTGATTACGGCAGTGACCCTGCCGCCGCCCGTCAAAGGCGCTCATTCGGCTTATCTCAAACTGCGTGACCGAGCCTCCTACGAATTCGCCCTTGCCTCTGCCGCCGTGCTGATGCGGGTAGACGACGGCCGCGTGGCCGAAGCCCGAATCACCCTTGGCGGCGTAGGCACCCGCCCCTGGCGGGCCACGGAGGCAGAACAGGCGTTGATTGGCCGGCCCGCGACCGCCGCCAGCTGGCAATTGGCTGCTGAAGCGGCTGTACGCAACGCCACCCCACACAGCGAGAACGGCTTCAAGGTGGAACTGGCCAAGCGCTGCGTGGCGCATTGCCTGGCCACCGTGGCGCTGACGGCGCAAACCGCATGAGCGAGGGCACACCCATGGCACAGACTTCCGAACGCTTCATCGGCCAGGGCCTGCCGCGCATCGATGGCCCGAAGAAGGTCAGCGGCCTGGCCCGCTACACCTCCGACCACCACTTCCCGGGCCTGGTGTACGCGGTACCGGTTACCGCCAGCATCGCCAAGGGGCGTATCACCGGCCTGGACACCCGCGCCGCCGAGGCTTCGCCGGGGGTGATCGCGGTGTTCCATCAGGGCAACCTGGCCGGCAAGCTGTTCCGTCGCCAGCCCAACAAGGGCAAGAGCGACGAGGCCCGCCCGCCCCTTTCCGATGACAAGATCACCTATTACGGGCAATACGTGGCGCTGGTGGTGGCGCGTACCTATGAGCAGGCCAAGGCAGGCGCGGCGGCGGTAAAAGCCACCTATGCGGCCGAACCGGTGGACGTGAGCACGCGGCTCAGCCCTGAAGCGCCGGAGAAAGTGGACACCGAGCGCGGTGACGTGGAAGCCGCCTTTGACGCCGCACCGGTGAAAATCGACTACACCTACACCACCCCGCCGCAAACCCACAACCCGATCGAATTGCACGCCAGCGTCGCGATCTGGGATGGCCAGGCCTTTACCCTCTACGAAACCACCCAGGCAATCATGAACCATCAGCTGGTGATGGCGCAGATGCTGGGGGTAGCGCCGCAGCAGGTGCGGGTGATCACCGAATACCTGGGCTCGGGCTTCGGCGGCAAGCTGTGGCCCTGGACCCATTCACTGCTGGCCGCCGCGGCCGCGCGCGAGCTGGGCAAGCCGGTAAAGCTGGTGGTAGACCGGCGCATGATGTTCCAGACCGTGGGCCACCGCGCCAACACCCAGCAGCGCCTGCGCCTGGCTGCCACGGCGGATGGCAAGCTGACCTGCCTGCGCCACGACTACCTGTTCCATAACGCGCGGCTGGACAGCTACAAGGAAAACTGCGGCGAAGCCACGGGTTTCCTCTACAGCACCCCCAACCTGAAAGCCGCCTGGTCGGTGGCCAAGCGCGACGTAGCGCCGCCCACGTCCATGCGCGGCCCGGGCGCGGTGCCGGGCTTGTACGCGGTAGAGTCAGCGATGAACGAACTGGCCATCGCCCTGAACATGGACCCGCTGCAACTGCGGCTGCAGAACCAGCCCGACCACGACGAAAGCACCGGCCAGCCGTTTTCTTCTCGCCACCTTATCGAGTGCCTGCAAACCGGCGCCGGGCGTTTCGGCTGGAAAAGCCGCGATCCGCAGCCGGGCAGCATGCGCAACGGCGCCGGTGAAGTGATCGGCTGGGGCATGGCGGCCTGTTCCTGGATGGCCAAGGCCCTCCCCGCCAAAGCCACCGTGCAGCTGGGCAGCGACGGCCGCGCCAAGGTGTTCTGTGGCACCCAGGACATCGGCACCGGCACCTATACCGTGATCGCCCAGATGGTGGCCGAATTGACCGGGCTGGAGCTGGCCCGCATCGATGTGCTGATCGGGGATACCCGCCTGCCGCCAGGCCCGATGTCGGGCGGGTCCATGGCCACCGGCTCGCTGGTGCCGGCGATCCAGCAAGCCACCCGCGAGGCCATCGATGAGGTGCTGGACGCGGCCCTGCGCAGCCATCCCACGTTCAGCGGCAAAACCAAGGACGACCTGGTGTTTGCGGACATGGCCGTAAGGCTTAACGGCAGCTCGGGCGAAGCGGTGCCGCTGCCGGCCATCCTTTCCGCAGCCGGCATGGACCATGTGAGCGGCGACGGCGAAGGCAAGGGCAGCGAGGAAGCGGCGAAGAAGGTGTCGCTACATTCCTACGGGGCGCACTTCGTGGAGGTGGTGTGGCAACCGGAAATCGCCCGGCTGAAGGTGAACCGTATCGTTACGGTGATCGACGCCGGCACCATCCTCAACACCCGCACTGGCCACAACCAGATCGAGGGCGCGTTGATGATGGGTGTGGGCATGGCGCTGTTCGAGGCCACCGAATACGACCACCGCAACGGCGCGCCGGTGAACGCCAACCTGGCCGATTACATCGTGACCACCCACGCCGACGCGCCGGAGGTGGACATCATCTTCCTCGACTACCCCGACTACGCCCTCAACCCACTGGGCGCGCGAGGCATCGGCGAAATCGGCCTCGCCGGCATCGCCGCCGCGATCACCGACGCGGTGTGCCACGCCACCGGGGTAAGGGTGCGGGATTTGCCGGTGAAGATCGAAAACCTGCTGGGCACGCCGCAAGTGAGAGCGTGAGGAAGCCCGAGGCATCATAGGAAAACCTTCACGTCCATAGGCGGCCTTGGTTCGCGGCGGTCTATGGAATTTTCCCACAACACATAGAGAATCCTCCGGCATTCAAGCCGGTACCGCTTCTCTAGCATGGCGGCTCCTGCGCGTTCTGCGCCTGTTTCCGGAGCCCCGTCCATGCCTTCACTGGCTCTTCGCGCCTGTGCCTCTCACTGCCCGGAGCGATGGGCATGAAGCGCTATCACATCTTTCGCGGCGACAAAACCACCGCCGGCGGCACTGTCATCAGCGGCAACCCCGCGTGCAAGCTGGAGGGCCGGCCGGTAGCGTGCGAAGGCGACAAGGTGGAGTGCCCCGCCTGCGGCACCGTGGGCGTGATCGTGTGCACCGGCCCTCATCGGCATGCTTACGTAGACAAGGCACAATGCGCGCTGGAAGGCGACCAGTGCCAATGCCAATGCTCGCCAGCGCCCACCCTGATCGCCAACCAGACCAGCATATCTTATGACTTCGGCCCGTCTTCGCTGCCTTTGGTGGGCATGGGGAAGATGGGCGCAGGGCGGTACCGGGCCGCTGCCACGCGTTCAAGTACGCCCGGCGTCGTATCGCACACCCGGGTGACCGCCCCGCCGGCCACAACGCTTGGCCAGCAGCTTGTCGAGGAAGAAGAAGAGGAAGAACCTGCCGAAGGCATCATCGTGCGGATCGGGCTGTTCTTCGACGGTACCGGGAACAATATGGCCAACGCCGAACTCACCGCCGACTGCCAGGCGAGCGACGTGGGTTATACCGAACAACAGGCGCGGGAGATCAGCGCGTACTGTACCCGGGAAGGCTTTGAGGGCGCCGGTGGCGTGCCGGACAGCAGTTATGGGAATGCGTCGAGCAATGTGGCGCGGTTGTATGATTTGTACGTGGATGAAGCGACTACCCAGCTGAGCGAGGATGCCTCCGAAGCGAGCGTCAAGGTATACCTGGAAGGCATTGGCACCAGCAGCGGCCAACCTGATTCGCTGTACGGGCAGGGGTTGGGGATTGGCGCGACCGGTGCGGCGGCGCGGGTGGAGCAGGCGCCGCCGCTGGTGGTGGAAAAGCTGCGACAACTTAGGCGCCATAACCCTGGCCTCGTCGTTCGCCGCATTGAATTTGACCTGTTCGGCTTCAGCCGCGGCGCGGCGGCCGCTCGCCATTGTGCCAATGAGCTGCTCAAAGGCACCAAGAGTGGCTTGGCTAAAGCGCTGCCGGCGGGGTCTCCATTGTTCGCGCCGGTTTTCCGTTGGCGCCATGGCCAAGACTTCATCATCAACTTTATCGGCCTGTTCGACACAGTGCCCGGGATTTCCAACCCGCTACTGGGGGATTTCACCCCTCACGATGGCCACAACCCGGGCCTCGACCTGCGCCTTGCGCCAGGGTGCGCGAAGAAGATCGTGCAACTGGTGGCCCAGCACGAGTTCCGCCACAACTTCTCGGTAATGCTCAGCGACCACGACATTCGCGTGCCTGGCGCCCATTCGGACCTGGGCGGCGGCTACCCGCCGGCGATCAGGGAAACCGTACTGCTCACCCGGCCCGAGCACAGCGAAATACCCTATGAGCAACCGGCCCGTGAATCGCAGGCCTGGCGAACGGCGAAGCGTCAGGTTGAGGCTCACATGCCACCGTACGGCAATGCGTTCACCCAGCCCGGCCAACCGTTGAGCGTGCAGCCCTGGGCCATCGCCCTGCCGTACAACCCGCACCAGGACGCGCGCCGGCTCAAGCGGGTGTATGCCGCGGTGGTCAGCAAGCGGGTGGTGCGCGGGGCGTTGTCGCTGGTGTACCTGCGCGTCATGCGCAAGCTGGCCGTGCGGGCGGGCGTGCCGTTCAAACCCATCGACAAACGCGACAATCGACTGACCTTGCCGGCGGAGCTAAAACCCATCTCGCGCAAGCTGACGGCCTACGCCCTGGGGGAAGCCCCCAATACCCTCACCGAGGCCGAGATGGACCTGCTGCGCCGCTATTACATTCACCTGTCCGCCAACTGGAACGCCGCCCGGGGCAAGAACAACTCCGACCTGTCCGTGCTGTTTATCAACCGCCCGGCAAGTGAGGGGCGGCGTGCCGAATATCCCAATGAATAGCCTGTGGCGGTGGCTCACACTGATCGCAATTCTGACCTTGAGCGCCTGTGCCAAAGGCCCCCATGGGCTTCCCTACGACTCCTGGTATATCGGCGCGCTGGCCCCGCCTTACATGGACGTATGGATCGAAACGGTGGATGTTGCCGATGCCCGAGGCCAGGTGTACAAGCAGGTCGTGTCCGGCGTGGCATCGATGAGCAGCCCTCCCAAGCTGAACGTGGATCCCAGGGGGTGGGCTAGAACCCCTGGCTGGGGCGCCGGCAAGCATGTGCTTGGTGCAGACTTGCCGCTGTGGATCTACGTGCGCTGGCAGTCGCTGGTCGAGCCTGAAACCTACGAAGCCTTCATTCGCGTCGATGCGGCCATGCGCAAGGCCATGGTCACAGGCGAAAGGGCCTTCTGCGCAGCGGACGGCAAATGGATCACCGACTACCCCTACGCCGTGAACATCGGCCTGGCCCCGGGCGGCATCGCCCGGGTCTGGATCGCCGGCCAATGTACCCGCAGCGTGCCCATAGCTCGCGTTCAAGGCCGCGTCGTCGAGGCCGGCCCGTACAACGGCCAGTCTGACGGGCACTATTACCCGCTCGACGACGTCTCCAAAGCCTATATCGAGAAATACGGTGTGCCCTATGGCAGCTGGTAACCGGTGTCGCGGGCCGGGCCTGCTGCTTATAGTGATAGCCACGCTGGCATTAAGCGCCTGCGCCAAGGGGCCTCACGGGCTTCCCTACCATGCTTGGCGGATCGGTCTGTTCACACGCCCTTATATGGACGTGTGGATCGAAACGGTGGATGTCGCCGATGCCCGTGGCCGCGTGTACAAGCGGGCGATGTCAGGGGTGGCGGCAATCACAAGCCCTGCCAGCTTGAAGGCCGACCCGAAGGGCTGGCCGATTGATCCCGCCTGGGGGGCCGGCAAGCACGTGCTTGGCGCAGACTTGCCGCTGTGGATCTATGTGCGCTGGCAGTCGCTGGTGGAACAGCAAACCTACGAAGGCTTTATCCCTGTGGACGCTGCCACCCGCAAGGCCATGAAGCAGGCGGAGCGGGTGTATTGCGATTTCGACGGCAAATGGATCACCGACCACCGCTTCGCCGTGGTGCTCGGCCTGGCGCCTGGCGGCATCGTGTGCATGTGGATCACCGGCCCCTGCCTGAGCTCTGTCCCCATAGCCCGCGTTCAAGGCCGCGTCGTCGAGGCCGGCCCGTACAACGGTCAGTCCGACGGGCACTATTACCTGCTCGATGACGTGTCCAAAGCCTACGTCGAAAAATACGGTGTGCCCTATGGCAGTTGGTAATGCGGGGTACAGCCGCAGGCGTAACCAGAGATAAAATGGCCCACCCTGCCCGCAGGCTGGCACCTACCCACAACCGGCGATGGCGATCCGATGGGGGCGCAAGGCCCCCGCCTCGGCCTCAGGCAAACACCAGCTCCACGCCTAGCTCGCGCAGCGCATCCCAGTAGCCGGGGTAGGTCTTGCCCACGCAGGCGGGGTCCTGGATGCGAATACCGCTGACTTTCAGCCCCGCCAGGGCGAAGCACATGGCCATGCGGTGGTCGGAGTGGGTGTCGATCTGCGCGTCGGTCGCAGTGCCGGCCAGCGCAGGGTCGGCGGCCACCAGCAGGTCATCGCCTTCTACTGTGGCCAGCCCGGGCCGAATGGCGTTGAGGCCGTCGAACAACGCCTGCACCCGGTCGCATTCCTTCACCCGCAGGTTGGCCAGTTGAGTGAAACGCACCGGGGTGGTGTTGAACGCGGCCAGCACGGCGAGGGTGGGCACAGCGTCCTGCATCTGCGAGCCGTCGATCACTGCATCCATATGGGGGAAGCGTGCGATATGCGCCTGCGCCTGCGCGTCCGGCTGAGTGAACGCCTCGTTGGCCACGCCCAGGTCGATACGGCCGTGGGTGAGCGCCTCGGCGGCCCACAGGTAAGTGGCCGCAGAGGCATCTGGCTCGATCAGGTAGTCGTTGGCCCGGTAGCCGGTGGCGGCCACGCGCCAGGTGCTGTCGTCCACGGTCTCCACCTGCGCGCCAAAGGCCTGCATGCAAGCCAGGGTGAGGTCCACATAGCCCCGCGCGCCGATGTCCTTGCCGGTGAGGGCTACTTCAATGGGCGCTTCGCCCAATGCGGCGAGCATCAACAGCGCCGATACATACTGGCTGGACAGCCCGCCGTCGATTTCCAGCCGGCTCACCTGCAGCTTGCCGTTGCCACGCACGGTCACGGGTGGGCAGCCGGTCGGGCTGCTAGCGTCAACCCCCGCCGCGCGCAGGGCCTCGAGCAAGGGGCCGATGGGGCGCTTTTGCATGTAGGCGTCGCCGTCCAGCACCACTTCACCTTGAACAGTGGCGACCGCGGCCGTTAGAAAGCGCACCGCCGTGCCCGCGTTCCCCAAAAACAGTGGCCCTGCGGGCGGCTGCAATACGCCACTGCTGGTGACCACGAACGTGGTGGCGTCGGGCTCTTCGATGGTTACGCCCATCTGCCGCAAGGCCTCGGACATGTGCCGGGTGTCGTCGCTTTTAAGCGCGCCGGTCAGGCGGCTGGTGCCCTTTGCCAGCGCCGCCAGTAACAGGGCGCGGTTGGTGATGGACTTGGACCCCGGTGGCGCCACCCGCCCCTGCAAAGGTGTGCCAGGCGGGACGACGGTGACGGTAGGCAGGCTCATGCGCTTCTCCAGGGGCAAACGGGGAAAAGCGCCGATGATGCCATAAAGCGGCAATCACCGGCAGGGCCGCCATGCCGGTTCAGCGGCCCGAGGTGGCTGGCTGTGCGCCCGGGCGCGCTGCCCACAGGCGCGGGCCGAACACATTGATCAGCAGCCCTACCATCACCAGCGCGCCGCCCACCCATTGCAGGGCACCCAGGCGTTCACCCAGCAAGAGGGCCGATGAGCTGAGCCCGATCACCGGCACCAGCAACGAAAACGGCGCCACCTTGCCGGCGGGGTAACGCGACAGCAGGGTGCTCCACAAGCCGTAGCCAAGCATGGTGGCGATGAAGGCCAGGTACGCCAGGCTGAGGATCGAGCTGAGCTGAATGTGCACAAGCGAATCGACGATCCGCTGCTGGCCGTCAAGCCACCACGACAAGCCCAGGAACGGCAGCGGCGGAATCAGCGCGCCCCATACCACTAGCCCGACCAGGTTCACGTTGCCGAACCGCCGGGTGATGATGTTGCCCATGGCCCACGAGGCCGCGGCACAGAGGGTAAGCAACACCGCCAGCAACGGTGTGGGGTGCGCCCCTTCGAAGCCGATCAGCGCCAGGCCGCCGGCCGCCACCAATAGCCCCAGCACGCTAGCCGGGCGCAGGCGCTCGCGCAGGAACAATGCGGCAAAGAACAGGGTGAAGAACGCCTGGCTCTGCAATACCAATGAAGCCAGCCCCGGCGGCATGCCGTTGGCCATCGCCTCGAACAGGAACGCGAACTGCCCCAACGAAATGGTTACCCCATAGGCCAGCAGCCAGCGCCATGGCAGCTTGGGCCGCTTGATGAACAGTGCGGCAGGGAACGCGACCAGGGCGAAGCGCAGCGCACCGAGCAACATCGGTGGCAAGCCATCGAGCCCGACCTTGATCACAACGAAATTCAAGCCCCAGGCGATAATCACCACCAGCGCCAACAACAGATCCTTGGGTGACATGCTTACTCCTGCGCGTGGCCGGCGACACTGGTCGACGGGAAGAAACCTTTACCTTTGCCAGACGGTCGACCAAGGCAAGCGGGAGGACTCTGAAAGTCCATGCAGCGCACGATGTTACGTGCAACGCCTTCACACCGCCAACCTACGCCTGGTTTATGTTTCGGGAGCCTTCGAATGACCGCTACCCCTTCCCTGATGGACCCGCCTGCCACCACTCCTGCCAAACGCCCTGCCGGTGTCTGCGTGATCACCTTGGTCCACGGCCGCCGGGCCCACCTGGACAACCTCCTGCTGGGCCTGGAGCACTCAACCCTGCTCCCGCTGGGGGTATGGGTGATCCATATGAACGAGCCCGCAGCCGGGTTGCACAGTAACCGCTTCCCTGTTCACGAGATCGTGGTGGAGGGTACCGGTGGCCTGCCGCTGGCACGGGCGCGCAATGCCGTGCTAGGGCTGGCGGCGCCCGGCCCATGGGTGTTCATCGACGTGGACTGCATTCCCTCCGAACACATGCTTGAGTATTACCACGCCGCCCTTACCGCCTACCCGCACGACCTGCACCTGGGCGCGGTGCGTTACCTGCCCGAAGGGGCCAATGCGCCGGGCTGGACCGAAGCCAGCCTGCAGGCGCAGAGCGTTGCCCATCCCTTGAGCGTGTACCGGGGCGAGCCGGGCGACGAGCTGGAACACTCATTGTTCTGGTCGCTCAACTTTGCCTGCACCCGAGAAGTGTTCGAACGTGTTGGCGGGTTTGACGAGGGCTATACGGGCTATGGCGCCGAGGACACTGACTTTGCCTTCCGCGCCCAGGATCGCAAGGTGCCCTTGCGGGTAGCCGAAGCCTTGGCCTTCCATCAGTACCACCCCACGTACAGCCCTCCGCTGAACCACTTTGACGACATCATCAGCAATGCCCTGCGTTTTCATCAGCGCTGGAAAGTGTGGCCCATGGAAGGCTGGCTGCGCAGCTTCGCCGAGCGTGGCTTGGTGAACTGGGAAGGTGACACGTTGGAGGTGCTGCGCGCGCCGCGTCAGGACGAAGTGGAGGCGTGCTTCAATACCGCCCGCCAGGGCTTCTGAACAAGGCGTAGGCCTGCTCCTGGATGATCGCCGCCGCTCGCGCACTGGCGGCGATATCGGCCCATTGGCGCCATCGGCTGCCCTCCAGCGCGAATGCAGCCTGCAACACGGCGGCCCACTCGGGTGCGGCCGGCCACCGCTCCAGGCCCACGGCCACGCCCAGGGCCTGCAGTTGCCGCGCTTGATGCAGCTGCTCATCGAAAGGGCGTTCTTCGGCAACCGCGACGAAGCGGCAGCCCAGCGAGGCCGCCTCGGAGACCAGGCTGTCGCTGGCACTGCCCATCACTACGCCAGCGCGGCGCATTTCCTCCACAGGGTTGGCCAAATGGCCCAGCGGGACGAGGTTCGATGGGCCACCCGCCAGCAACGCTGCGTCCACTCCAGCCACTCGCAGCTGCACCTGCGGGCAAGCAGTGGCGGCTGCGTTCAACAGTGCTGGGGTAAGCCCGCTGCCCCCTCGGCCGCAGATCACCAGTACCCGACCAGGTTCCGGCGCGGCAGCGGGCTGCTCGGCAAACCGCGACAACCAGCCGCTGTAGTGGGTGTTGGCTCGCAACGGGCCAGGCACGTCGGGCGCCTCCATTTCCTCCGGGTAGGGCGCCAGCAGGGCGCTGGCGCTCTGATACGCCAAGGCATGAGCGGGGTCATCGCGCCGGCCGTGCTGGCGGACATAAATCGTGGGCACCGAGCACAGCCGTGCCAGCAAGGCCACCTCTACGGACACATCGACCACCAGCAAACAGGGCCAATGGTCGCGGAACCAGTTCGCCATCGTTGCCATGCGAACCCGCAGGCCTTCGACCCCCAGCGGCGCATAGTGCAGCGCGTCGAAGGTGTCCTCCTCTACGCCTTCAGCGGTGTCCGGCGGCAACTGCAGGCGTTCGATATGGGGCGCCAACGGCCCTTCGGGCAAGCGGCTGCCCATTAAGGTGACCGGGTATCCCAACTGCTCGGCGATGGTCAGCGCACGCACGCCATGACCCGCGCCGTGGTGGTGCACGTAGTAGCCAATATGAATGTCACGCATGCGCAGCTGCGACCTCCCTGAGCAGGCGCTCGTAACGCCCCAGCATAAGGTCGTAACCCCAGTTGTGTTCGGCGTGGGCCCGGCAGGCGTCGCGGGATTTCCCCGCCGCTTCGCGCAGGGCGGTCGCCAATGCAGCGGTGTCGTTGGCGGGCACCACTACGCCGGTGTCCTCGGTAACAAGGTCTGCTATCGCGCCGCGGTCAAAGCCGGCCACGGGTGTACCACAGGCCATGGCCTCGGCGACCACCAGCCCGAAGGGCTCGTCCCAGCAAGGGGTCACCAGTGCTACCTTGGCATTGGCCAGCGCACACGCCAGTTGGTCCCGCGGCAGGTGGCCCAGGTGATGCACGCGCGGCCCAAGCAAGGGCTCGATATGGCTGCGGAAGTAATCGTCATCCGCCATGTTACCGGCCAGGTGAATTTCCATACCTGCCTGCCGGGCGGCCTCGATCGCCAGGTGGGCGCCTTTTTCCGGCACCAGGCGGCCGAACCACAGGGCGTGCTCACCGGGCGGTTCGACAGCGGGCGCCCAGGCGTCGAGGTCAATGCCGTTGGGGATGACCGAACACTCCGGGATCAGGTGGCGCCAACTACGGGCGTTGGCCGCTGAAACGGTGCAGAAGTGCCCGGCGGCGCGCCCATTGGCGTAAGCGTTGATGAGCTCAAAGAACGGCGGCGTGTGCAGCACTGTGAGCATCGGTGTGCGCAACAGCCCGGCCATGGTGGCGGGCACGTAATGCAGCGCGTTGTTGAAGATCACGTCGAAGCCCAGGCTGTCGATCCGCTGCATCAACCCCATGTAAGCGTGGTGCTCGGCCATATAGCCTTCGCTGAGGCTGATTGGCTGGCAGCGGTGCTCGATGATGGGGTCCGCGTGCAGTACTTCGGCGCTGGCGTCGCGGGCGAACAGGGTCACATGATGGCCCCGCGCCCTCAGGCCCAGCACGATGTCGTGGGTGAACGCTTCCAGGCCGCCGGCAAAGGGCTGGCGGATCGGAAACTGAATATGGGCGATCACCCCGATGCGCAGGGGGCGGCCGTGAGCGGCAGGTTCAACAGGTGCGGAAAACGAAGGCATGGGGGTGTCCGTTGGTGGCGTCCGCCGGCGCGGGCTGCAGCCCACTGCGCGCCGGCGATTGCCTGCAAGGCCGTATCAGGCGGCCTTGCGGGTCAGGTCCTTCTTGAGCTGCTGGCGCAGCTGCTCCATCTGCTGGCCAAGGGTCTCCAGCTGGTCGCCCAACAGTTCCTGGGCCTTGGGGAACATCTCCTCTTCCTCTTCCTCGATGTGGTGCTCGAGCATCTCCTTGCACACTTTCACCCGGCCAGTGAATTCAGGGGTGCCCGGGTCGGTGGCCTTAAGGTCCGGCAGCACCAGCGAATCCACCGCGCGGTGCTCCTCCTTGGCCTCGTAATACATCACGTCTTCTTCCTTGGTACCGGCCTTTTTGAACGCCGGATAGAGGATGTCTTCTTCGATATGGGTGTGCAGGGTCAGCTCCATTTCAAGCTTGCCGAGCAGCTCGGCGCGTTTTTTCACGCCACGCTCGGTGGTCTTGCTCAGCTCCTCCAGCAAGCCCTTGATGCGCTCATGGTCCTGTTCCAGCAGTTCGATAGCGTTCATGGTGGTGTCCTCGGGCTAAGTCGACGGTTCGTTATAGGTGCCTCAGGGGCTCAGGCCAGCACGCCGTCAGTCGTGGTTGGCGCTGGAATCACTACATCCGGTGTGCCAGGCGTAAGAATGATCTTGCGGCAGTCCTCTTCTTTCTTGTCGAAGATCTTGTAGCCTTCGGCAGCCTGTTCGAGGGACATGCGGTGGGTGATGATCGCTTCGGGTGAAAGCTTGCCCTGTTCGATATAGCCCAGCAGTTCCGGCAGGTAGCGCTGCACGTGGGTTTGCCCCATGCGGAAGGTGAGGCCTTTGTCGAAGGCGTCGCCAAACAGGAAGCCATGGATAAAGCCGGCATACACGCCCGGCACACTGACCACGCCGCCGCGACGCACGGCCGCAATGCACTGGCGCAGGGCCTTGCCGCTGCTGCCCTCAAGCTTGAGGTTGGCCAGGATGGTTTCGGTGGTGCTGCCCTTGGCTTCGAAGCCCACTGCGTCGATCACACCGTCCACCCCACGTTTGCCAGCGGTCTGGTTGATGATGATGTCGGCAGGATCGTCGTCTTTGTCGAAGTTGATCGGGATCACGCCGTAGGTCTGTTGGGCATAGGCCAGGCGATAGTCGTGATGGTCGACCATGAAAATCTGCTCGGCGCCCAGCATGCGGGCGCAGGCAGCACTTAACAGGCCCACCGGGCCGGCACCGTAGATCGCCACGCTCGAACCCTGGCCAATGCCTGCGTTGGTCACTGCCTGCCACGCGGTGGGCAAAATGTCGCTGAGGAACAATACTTTCTCGTCGGCCAGGGTGCCGGGCACCTTGAAGGGGCCCACGTTGGCCTTAGGTACGCGCACGTACTCGGCCTGGCCGCCCGGGATGCCGCCGTACAGGTGGCTGAAGCCGAACAATGCCGCTCCCGGCGGAATGGACTTCTTGTTGAGGATCGCACCGCGGCCGGTGTTGGTGGTTTCGCACGCCGCGAACAGGTCGTGCTGGCAGAAGAAACAACCCCCACAGGCAATCACAAAGGGGATCACCACGCGGTCGCCTTTCTGCACAGCGGTCACGCCCGAGCCTGTTTCCGCGACAATCCCCATGAACTCATGGCCGAAGATGTCGCCGTGCTCGGTGTGTGGAATCTTGCCCCGGTACAGGTGCAGGTCCGAGCCGCAAATGGCAGTGGCGGTCACCTGGAGAATGATGTCATCAGGCTCTTGGATAACCGGGTCCGGTACGGTATCGACTTTGACGCTATGGGCGCCGTGATAGGTCAGTGCACGCATTATGGAAGTCTCCTGATCGTCATTAATGCTGAGCGAGGCGGTGGAACAATGGTTCCGAAATACCACTTGGCGGCGGATGAGCGGCAGCGCTTCATCGCCGTTCGAACCAAGCGCCCCAGCCGTACTCGAAAACCTTGCTGGCCTTGCGCTGAGCAAGGCCGAACGTTCACCGCTTCAATCGGAGGCTTTACTTGATGAGTACCCAGGACGATCGCCAACAACCGGATGCGCCTGTCACTGACACCGAGGGCAAGCCAGTGAATGTGGTGGAGCGGGACATCGAAGAGCCTGATTCGCCCGCGCAGGACTTCGACGAAGCCATCACGCCTACCTCGATCAAGCGCAAGGAACAGGATGCCGAAACGTTGGAACGTCGCAATCAGGACGTGGAACGCCAGCTCGATGATTGACCCGCTCCATAACTGACAGCACGCACCTTGAGCGCAGCGAGGAGGCTGCGCTTGTAACGCGCCCGATACACGGCTTTGACAGCACCGTGGCGGGGTTCTATACCCAAGGCTCCTTTTCCACCGCAGGCAGGGTAGCCTCATGGACATTCGCAGCCCTGGTCAGCCTCTGCAGTCGACCGATCCCCGCCGTACCTCCCCTTCTTCCGTATTCGCACCCCAGCACCTCGCCGTAGCTGTCGTCCTGGCGATGGGCTGCATGGGCAGCGAATACGCCAGCGCCGGTGGTAGTTGCACAGCGGCCAGCAGCGTCATCAGCGGCCCGGTCAGCACGGCCTGCATACTGGATGACAATGCCAGCGTGCGGGTGACCGAGACGGGGAGCATCGACGCTGCCACCGGCGCGAGCATCCGGGGTGCGGGCGCGTTTGCCCGGCAGATCGACAACGCTGGCACGCTACGGGGCGATTCCGGTATCGCCCTTGACGGAGGGAGCCTGAGCGGGCGGTTATATAACGCCAGCACGGGGGTAATCCAGGGGGCGTCCGGGATTGTGATTACCAATATCCAGATCGCGGGCAGCCTTACCAATGCCGGCGCCATCGTCGCCGACGGCGGCTCGGGCATCCGCGCCGACAACGTGGGCGTGGCTGGCAATATCCTGAACAGCGGCCGCATTCAGGTGAACGACGGCGACCACGGGCTGGCGGTACTCAACAGTTCGGTGACCGGCAGCATCAGTAACAGCGGCGAGATTATCGGCGGCGGCGACACGCTGCTGGTGCAGAACTCGTTCGTCGATGGCTCGATCCGTAACAGCGGCACCATCGACAGCAGCAGCCACCCGTTGCGGATCACCGGTGGCCTGGTGGCCGGGGATGTGATCAACAGCGGCACCCTGGATGGCGCTACCTACCTGGAAGACGGGCAAATCAATGGGCGCTTCGTCAACTCTGGCACGATGTTCAGCGGCATCACCGCCCTGAGCATCACCGGGATGACCATCCAGGGTGGCATCGTTAACACCGGCTTTATCAATTCCGGCTCGGGCGTGTCGATCTACAACAGCCGCTTGGGCAGTTTCAGCAACAGCGGCACGCTGTATGTGAGCAGCGGCGACCTCCACCTGATGAACACCGTGATCACCGGTAGCGTGGTCAATACCGGGAAGATCAGTTCCGGCACCGATGGCTACGGGGCCCTGTCCCTCTACGGCGGCGCGATCGGCAAGGACGTGAACAATGCGGGCACCCTGGACGGCGGTTTTCTCGGCGTAGCGTTGCGAAGCGACCGTGATGCGCTCATTTTCGGCGATGTGATCAACAGCGGCCGCATGACCGGAGCGACCGCCGTGCTGCTCAACGCCACCCATATCGGCGGCAGTTTCATCAATACCGGCAAGATCACCGGCAACGTGCGCACCATCGAGCACCGGGGCAGCGGCGTGATCATGACCGGTACCAGCATCGACGACGACTTCATCAACAAAGGCCGCATCGAGGGGCTCACCCGCGCGGTGTTGCTCGATGGCGTAACGATCAAGGGCACCCTGAACAACAGCGGCACGCTAAATGCCGCCCAGGGCGCGGTGGAATTGACCAACACCACGGTGGACGGTGCCTTTATCAATACCGGGGCGATCAGCACCAACCTCAATGCCGACAAGGACCCGGACGACTATGACGCCACCAGCCGCGGGGTAAAGATCGGCGGCTCGACGATCACCGGCCAAGTCGTCAACAAGGGCACGGTACGGGGCAACGCCATCGGGCTTGAAGTATTGGACAGCACATTATCCGCAGGGGTGGTGAACAACGGCTTGCTCAAGGGCGCGGACTATTCGTTGTACATCAGCGACGACAGTACAGTGAAGGCGCTGTACATCGGCGGTGCAAACACGGCGCGCTTCGCTGGTGCCGTATACGCGCCAAATACCACGGCCTACGTTTACAGCAATGCCACCTACACCCTTGAACCCGGTGACCGCTGGACGGTAAACAGCCTGACCAACCGCGGCACCCTGGTGCTGGGCGCGCCGGCCAAGCGCGGCACGGTGGCCAGCGTGACCGGCGACTACGTGCAGCCCACCGGCGGCGTGCTGCGCACCGAAGTGACCGATGCCACCCACTACGGCCAACTGGTGGTCGGCGGCACCGCCACCCTGCCCAGCCAGGCGCGCATCGACGTGGACGTGGCCTCGGCCAACCAGCCGTTCACCGTGAGCCGGCTGCAGGACGTGATCAAGGCCGGCACGCTCAAGTCCAACGGCACCTTTGCCGTCACCAGCAACTCGGCGCTGTTCAACTTCGGCGCGGTGAAGGATGCCAACACCGTGGACCTGACCCTGGCCGCCAAAACCTCCAGCGGCGTCGGGGTGGCGGCCAGTGAAGCAGGGTTGACCGGTGCCAGCGGCGCCGCCCGGGTGCTGGACCAGCAGCTCGCTTTGGGCAATGCCAGCGCACTCACCCCCTACTTCGTGAGCGCCACCAGCAACGCCGAGGTGGCCAGCCGGCTGGCGCAAACCCTGCCGCAGACCAACGCCTCCTTGCGTGCCAGCCAGGCGGCGCTGTCGGCCATCGGCCTGGCGGTGCAGGAACGCATGGGCATCGCCAACGGCCTGCTCTCGGCCGATGGTTTGAACAACACGCCGGGCCTATGGAGCAAACCGTTCAGCTACGCCAGCGGGCGCACCGGGGGCAGCAGCGGTTCGGTAATCGGCATGGACACCCGCCTCTCTTCCACCTCCCGCGCAGGCTTTGCGTTTGCCTACGCCAACGCGGAAACCGCCAACGTGCAGGGCGCCGCCCAGAGCAGCCAACTGGATTTGTGGCAGTTCCTCGGCTACCGCAGCTACGCGCTGGACCGCACCACCGAGCTGATGCTGTACGCCGGTGCCGGCAACAACAGCGTGCAAGGCGAACGCACCCTGGCCCTCAGCGGCGTGAGCGGCACCGCCAAGGGCGACTACGACAGCGTGATCGCCACCGTCGGCGCCAGCCTCGGCCGTACCTTGCAGCTGAGCGACACTACCCAACTGCTGCCCGCGCTGCGCCTGGACTTCAACCATATCCGCGACGAGGCCTACCGCGAGCATGGGTCCAGCGGCCTGGCGCCGCTGCTGCTGAACGTGGAAGAACGCCACAGCAACCAGCTGATCGCCGGCCTGGACGGCACCCTCGCCCACGCCTTCACCCCGCGCACCGCCCTGAAGCTGAACCTGGGCGTGGGCTACGACCTGATCAACGACGACGGCGCGGTGAAAGCGGCGTTTGCCGGCGCGCCGGACCAGACCTTCACCACCACCGGCGAAAAAGCCAGCCCCTGGCTATGGCGTAGCGGTGCGGGCCTGGCCACCACCTTCAGCAACGGCGCCGAGCTGTCGGTGAATTACGACGCGCAAACCCGCAGTGACTACACCGACCAAACCGCCTCGGTGAAATTCAGGTTGCCGTTCTAGCGCGCAGCCTTGGTTCGGGAGCTATCGCCCCCTTCTACACTTGCAGACCCGGCGTAGCCGGGGAATGGCCTCACGGCGGTCCCCGGCGTGTATTCTCCCCGATACACGGCTTTGACAGCCCCTCCTTGCCTGGCCTATACCCAAGCAGACAATCAAGGCGGGGTGCAACATGGACAATCGCAACCCTGGCCAGCCTTCGCAGTCGGCCCGCTGCCTCGAGCGGCACCCTTCCCATACCCCTCACCGCCTCGCGGTGGCAGTGGTGCTGGCGCTGGGCACCCTGGTCGCCCAGCAGGCCGAGGGCAGCGGCAGCTGTACCCGGGCGAACACAGTCATTTCTTCCGCAGCCACCCGTGCCTGCGTACTGGGCAATCAACAAAGCCTGGAAGTGACCGCCAGCGGCGCCATCACCGTCGCGGACGGCGCAGCGGTAAGCGTAGGCAGCGGCACCACGGCCAAGCGTTTCAT
The DNA here is from genome assembly GCF_058145875.1 of Pseudomonas sp. 3MAES_34.3B. Lineage (NCBI taxonomy): Bacteria > Pseudomonadati > Pseudomonadota > Gammaproteobacteria > Pseudomonadales > Pseudomonadaceae > Pseudomonas > Pseudomonas sp. 3MAES_34.3B. The sequence continues at coordinate 3,321,069 of NZ_CM176960.1, forward strand.
GAACAACGGCAACATTTCCGGCGGCTACGGCATGCTGATTGACGGCGGCAAGGTCACCGGCAGCGTGGTCAACGCCAGCGGCAGCATGCTCGAAGGGGCGATGGGTGCGTTTTCCATGAACAAGGGCACCATTACCGGCGCCTTGAGCAATGCCGGCACCGTACACATGAGCGGCACCGGCGCCGCAGGCATGGCCATCGTGGAGTCGGCCCTCAACGGCGGGCTCAACAACAGCGGCACCATCAGTGCACCCTCTGGCGCGGCCGGGCTGGCGGTGGTCAGCAGCACGGTAAAAGGGGACATCAAGAACAGCGGCGCGCTTACCGCAATCTCTCAAGGGCTGCTGCTCGACCACAGCCAGGTGACCGGCGCGCTACGCAACTCTGGCACGTTGCGCAGCGGTAGCCATTCATTGCTGATGAACGAAAGCAGCCTGGGCGGCAGCCTGGTCAACAGCGGCGAATTCCTCGCCACCACGCTGATCTACAACAGCACCATCGGCGGCGACTTCTTCAACAGCGGGCGACTGTTCAGCGGCTACACCGGGATGGTGATGTTCGGCAGCACGGTCAAAGGCAGCTTCACCAACCGCGGCACCATCAGTTCAAGCTCCGGCGTGCTCATACGCGAAAGCACCCTGGGCAGCCTGCTCAACACTGGCACCATCAAAAGCCACAGCAGCGACTTTTCCCTCTACGACACCATCGTCAAAGGCGATGTGATCAACCGTGGCACCTTCACCACCGGGCCCAGTGGCTACGCCGGGCTGTCACTGGTGGGCGGCAGCATCGGCGGCAACCTGATCAACTACGGCACGCTCTCCGGCGGTGACGCGGCGATTGCGCTGCGCGGCGAACAGGAAGCGACCGTGGTGGGCAGCATCATCAACCGGGGTAAGGTCACCGGTGCCACGGGTATTGAACTGAAGAACACTCACATTGGCGGCAGCCTGATCAACAGCGGCACGATCACCGGGGCCATCAGCGCCGATTACGATGGCAGCGGGCTGGGGCTCGAAAACACCGAGATCAAGGGCGACTTCCGCAACAGCGGCAGCATCACCGGTGCCACCTATGGCGCGGTATGGGCCGCGGTGACGGTAGGCGGCAGCCTGATCAACAGCGGCACCCTGGCGGCCGACAGCAGCGGGCTGGTAATCGCCGGCTCCACCATCAGCGGCGACCTGCTCAACAGCGGCCGCATCACCGGCGCGGTGGCCGGGATGATCCTGGGCACCGACCAGATCGATGGCGATGTGATCAATACCGGGACTATAAAAGGTGGCGCCTACCCCTTTTACCTCAATGACACCACGGTCGGCGGCCGGGTGGTCAACCGCGGCAGCGTGAGCGGCGATACCGGCATCAACCTGATCAAGAGCACGGTAGGCGGTATCGAAAACCGTGGAAGCGTGCGCGGCACCGGTACCGGGCTGCGGCTCACCGGTACCGCTGTGAGCGGCGCCCTGGTGAATACCGGGCTGATTTCCGGCAGCAAGTATTCACTGTACGTGGACGCCGCCAGCAGCCTGAAAACCCTGACCGTAGGTGGCAATGATACGGCCCGCTTCCAGGGCGCGCTGTATGCGCCCAAGACCGATGCGTACCTTTATAGCGGCGCCACCTACACCCTCCTGCCTGGCGACCGCTGGACAGTAAACAGCCTGACCAACCGCGGCACCCTGGTGCTGGCCGCGCCGGCCAAGCGCGGCACGGTGGCCAGCGTGACCGGCGACTACCTTCAGCCCACCGGCGGCGTGCTGCGCACCGAAGTGACCGATGCCACCCACTACGGCCAGCTAGTGGTCAGCGGCACCGCCACCCTGCCCAGCCAGGCGCGCATCGACGTGGACGTGGCCTCGGCCAACCAGCTGTTCACCGTGAGCCGGCTGCAGGACGTGATCAAGGCCGGCACGCTCAAGTCCAACGGCACCTTTGCCGTCACCAGCAACTCGGCGCTGTTCAACTTCGGCGCGGTGAAGGATGCCAACACCGTGGACCTGACCCTGGCCGCCAAAACCTCCAGCGGTGTTGGGGTGGCGGCCAGTGAAGCGGGTTTGACCGGTGCCAGCGGCGCGGCGCGGGTGCTGGACCAGCAGCTCGCTTTGGGCAATGCCAGCGCACTCACCCCCTACTTCGTGAGCGCCACCAGCAACGCCGAGGTGGCCAGCCGGCTGGCGCAAACCCTGCCGCAGACCAACGCCTCCTTGCGTGCCAGCCAGGCGGCGCTGTCGGCCATCGGCCTGGCGGTGCAGGAACGCATGGGCATCGCCAACGGCCTGCTCTCGGCCGATGGTTTGAACAACACGCCGGGCCTATGGAGCAAACCGTTCAGCTACGCCAGCGGGCGCACCGGGGGCAGTAGCGGTTCGGTAATCGGCATGGACACCCGCCTCTCTTCCACCTCCCGCGCAGGCTTTGCGTTTGCCTACGCCAACGCGGAAACCGCCAACGTGCAAGGCGCCGCCCAGAGCAGCCAACTGGATTTGTGGCAGTTCCTCGGCTACCGCAGCTACGCGCTGGACCGCGCCACCGAATTGATGTTGTACGCCGGTGCCGGCAACAACAGCGTGCAGGGCGAACGCACCCTGGCCCTCAGCGGCGTGAGCGGCACCGCCAAGGGCGACTACGACAGCGTGATCGCCACCGTCGGCGCCAGCCTCGGCCGTACCTTGCAGCTGAGCGACACTACCCAACTGCTGCCCGCGCTGCGCCTGGACTTCAACCATATCCGCGACGAGGCCTACCGCGAGCATGGGTCCAGCGGCCTGGCGCCGCTGCTGCTGAACGTGGAAGAACGCCACAGCAACCAGCTGATCGCCGGCCTGGACGGCACCCTCGCCCATGCGTTTACCCCGCGCACCGCCCTGAAGCTGAACCTGGGCGTGGGCTACGATCTGATCAACGACGACGGCGCGGTGAAAGCGGCGTTTGCCGGCGCGCCGGACCAGACCTTCACCACCACCGGCGAAAAAGCCAGCCCCTGGCTGTGGCGCAGCGGTGCCGGCCTGGCCACCACCTTCAGCAACGGCGCCGAGCTGTCGGTGAATTACGACGCGCAAACCCGCAGCGACTACACCGACCAGGCCGCCTCGGTGAAATTCAGGTTGCCGTTCTAGCGCGCAGCCCTGATCACACATGTGGGACCCGGCGTAGCCGGGGAATGGACTAAAGCAGGCCCAAAGTTCGGGGGCTCTCGCCCCCTCCTGCAGTCAAGACTCACCGTTTTGATAACAACAGGGTGCACCTTTATGGACAACCGCAGCCCTCACCTCTCCGGCCTCGGCGGCCATCCTTACCATCGCTTGCAGGCCGCGCTGTTGCTGGCCCTCGCCGGGCCGCTGGGCCTGGCCGAAGCGGCTGACAGCTGTACCACGGCAATCACCACCGTGAGCAGCGCTATTACGGTGGCGTGCAGCTTGAGTCAGGGGCAAAGCCTCACGGTTACGAACAGTGGCGCCATCGAGGTGCCCTCCGGCGCCGCCGTAACCCTTACCGGCTACAACCACACCCTGGCCAACAGCGGTACCCTCAGCGGCGACTACGGTGTGCGCATCACCGCACAAGACACCACGTTCGACAGTTTCGTGAACACCAGGACCGGCCATATCACGGGCGCGGTCGAAGGGGTTTCCATCAGCCACGCGGGCGTAGGCGCCTTCACCAATGCAGGCCACATCACCGGCAACGTCGCCATGCACCTCTCGGACGTAGGGCTTGCCCGTTTCGAAAACACTGGCCACATTGACGGCAGCGAAGACGGCCTGGTGATCGAACACAGCCTTATCAATGAAGATTTCCATAACAGCGGCACCATCACCGCATTCACTCGGGGCCTCACCCTGACCAATGACACCATCCTTGGCAACTTTGTGAACACCGGGCGGCTGGCTTATACGGCACTGACCAGTACCTACGTGTCCGGGCAGTTCGTCAACGACGGTTCGATCGCCTCAGGCTTCACGTCCCTGGGGATCGGTGGCAGCACGATCGAAGGCGGCTTGATCAATCGCGGCCTGATCTACGGAGGCAGCTTCGTCGGCATCAGTGACAGCGTGCTGGGCAGCCTGGTCAACGAAGGCACCATCACGGCCGGCACCGGTGAATTCGACGTGACCGACACGCTGATCAAAGGCGACCTGGTCAACACGGGCATCATGCGCTCGCTGTATGGCGGGCTGCCGGCGTTGCACATGTACGGCGGCGCGATCCTCGGCGACGTGATCAACAGCGGCCGCATCGATGGCGATTACCACGGCACCGGCATCGAGCTGGACCGCGGCGCCAGCGTGTTCGGCGATTTCATCAACACCGGGCTCATCCTCGGTGCCGACGGCGCCATACTGACCCGCGCACAGCTGGCGGGCAACTTCATCAACCGCGGCACCATTCGCTACAACAGTTATGACGACGGCTACCTGGGCAGCGCCGTGCGCCTCACCGACAGCACTGTGCGCGGCAGCATGATCAACAATGGCTTGATGAGCGGGCGCGGCGCGGGGGTCACGCTAACCAACAGCAGCCTGGGCGGCCTGGTAAACACCGGGACCCTGGCCGGCGGGCAGTATGCGCTCTATGTGGACAGCACCAGCACCCTGCCCACTCTTGCCATCGGCGGCGACGGCACCGCGCGCTTCAAAGGGGCGGTGTACGCGCCCAATACCAAGGCCTACCTCTACAGCAACGCGCGCTACAACCTGGCGCCGGGTGATCGCTGGACCGTAACCAGCTTCACCAACCGCGGGCAGCTTGTGCTCACCGCGCCTGTGGCTGCAGCCAAGCCCGCGCGCATTACCGGCGACTACCTTCAGCCCAGCGGCGGCGTGCTGCGCACCGAAGTGACCGATGCCACCCATTACGGCCAACTGGTGGTCAGCGGCACCGCCACCTTGCCCAGCCAGGCGCGCATCGACGTGGACGTGGCCTCGGCCAACCAGCCGTTCACCGTGAGCCGGCTGCAGGACGTGATCAAGGCCGGCACGCTCAAGTCCAACGGCACCTTTGCCGTCACCAGCAACTCGGCGCTGTTCAACTTCGGCGCGGTGAAGGATGCCAACACCGTGGACCTGACCCTGGCCGCCAAAACCTCCAGCGGTGTTGGGGTGGCGGCCAGTGAAGCAGGGTTGACCGGTGCCAGCGGCGCCGCCCGGGTGCTGGACCAGCAGCTCGCTTTGGGCAATGCCAGCGCACTCACCCCCTACTTCGTGAGCGCCACCAGCAACGCCGAGGTGGCCAGCCGGCTGGCGCAAACCCTGCCGCAGACCAACGCCTCCTTGCGTGCCAGCCAGGCGGCGCTGTCGGCCATCGACCTGGCGGTGCAGGAACGCATGGGCATCGCCAACGGCCTGCTCTCGGCCGATGGTTTGAACAACACGCCGGGCCTGTGGAGCAAGCCCTTCAGCTACGCCAGCGGGCGCACCGGTGGCAGCAGCGGTTCGGTGATCGGCATGGACACCCGCCTCTCTTCCACCTCCCGCGCAGGCTTTGCGTTTGCCTACGCCAACGCGGAAACCGCCAACGTGCAGGGCGCCGCCCAGAGCAGCCAGCTGGATTTGTGGCAGTTCCTCGGCTACCGCAGCTACGCGCTGGACCGCACCACCGAGCTGATGCTGTACGCCGGTGCCGGCAACAACAGCGTGCAGGGTGAACGCACCCTGGCCCTCAGCGGCGTGAGCGGCACCGCCAAGGGCGACTACGACAGCGTGATCGCAACCGTCGGTGCCAGCCTGGGCCGCACCTTGCAGCTAAGCGACACCACCCAGTTGCTGCCCGCGCTGCGCCTGGACTTCAACCACCTCCGCGACGAGGCCTACCGCGAGCACGGGGCCAGTGGCCTGGCGCCGCTGCTGCTGAACGTGGAAGAACGCCACAGCAACCAGCTGATCGCTGGCCTCGACGGCACCCTTGCCCATGCCTTCACCCCGCGCACCGCGTTGAAGCTGAACCTGGGCGTGGGCTACGACCTGATCAACGACGACGGCGCAGTAAAAGCGGCGTTTGCCGGCGCGCCGGACCAGACCTTCACCACCACCGGCGAAAAAGCCAGCCCCTGGCTGTGGCGCAGCGGCGCCGGCCTGGCCACCACCTTCAGCAACGGCGCCGAGCTGTCGGTGAACTACGACGCGCAAACCCGCAGTGACTACACCGACCAAGCCGCCTCGGTGAAATTCAGGTTGCCCTTCTGAGGGGGCCCCGCCTGCAAAATCCCTTAAACTCCGCTTGAGCACCCCAGGCGGAGAACCCGGTGAATATCAGCGATTCGAGTTTCGAAGAACTCCTCAATGCCCTTCACGATGGGGTGTACATCACCGACGGTGAAGGCATCACGCTCAAGGTGAACCGCGCCTATGAACGCCTGACCGGGCTGGATGGCGAAACGTTGCTGGGCCGGCCGATGCAGGCACTGGTCAAGGAAGGGGTGATTTCCCAGTCCGCTTCGCTGCGGGTGTTGCAGGACGGCCAGCCCGTATCGGTGATGCAGAGCCTCAGCCAAGGCAAACAGTTGTTGGTGAGTGCCACGCCGATCTTCGATGACATGCGGCGCATCCGCTATGTGGTAAGCACGGTGCGGGACATGACCGAGTTGCTGCGCATGAAGCACGAGCGGGATGAACTCGCTCAATTCAAGCAGCTGCGCAACAGCACTGCCCGGCTGCATGCCGGCCAGCGGGATAACCTGCTGCAATCGCCGATGGTGGCCCATCAGGAAGTGTCTGGGCAGGTGTTCGCGCTGGCCCGGCAAGTGGCCGCCAGCTCGGTGAAGGTGCTGCTGCAAGGCGAAACCGGCGTTGGTAAAACCCTGGTCGCGCAGTTCATCCATAACGCCAGCCCTCGCGCCAAAGAGCCCTTCCTGGCGCTCAACTGCGGCGCCCTGCCAGAAAACCTGATCGAGGCAGAGCTGTTCGGTTATGCCCCCGGGGCGTTTACCGGGGCCGGCCCCAAAGGCAAGCGTGGCCTGTTGGAACTGGCCCACCATGGCACCTTGTTCCTCGATGAAATCGGCGACCTGCCGCTGGCGGTGCAAGTGAAGCTGCTCAAGGTCATTGAGGAAAACCGCTTTATCCCGGTGGGCGGGCTGGAGCTCAAGGAGGTGGACGTACGCATCATCAGCGCTACCCACCACGACCTCAAAAGCCAGGTGGCCGCGGGCAGGTTCCGCGCCGACCTTTTCTACCGGCTCAACGTGGTGCCCATCAGCATCCCCGCGCTGCGCGAGCGCCGGGAAGACATCCCTCCGTTGCTGGAGTACTACCTGGCCAGCTTCAACGGCCGCTACGAGCGCGAGGTGCAGCTGAGCCTCGAGGCCCTCGACCTATTGTGCGACTACACCTGGCCCGGGAACATTCGCGAGCTGATCAATATCGTGGAGCGGCTGGTAGTGACCAACCACACCGGCACCATAAACGCCCTGGACTTGCCCGAAGAAATCCTCAAGCTGGCACCTTCGCCCGCCGAAAACAGCCGCCTACCGCTGCGCAAGGTGTTGGAGAACGCCGAACGCGCGGCCATTCGTGCAGCGCTGCAGGCACACAAAACCACCCGCCTTGCCGCCAAGGCGCTGGGCGTAAGCCAGGCCACTGTGGTGCAGAAAATGAAACGCTGGGAACGCTCCGATTAGGATTTCAATCAACGCAGCCAGTTTTGATTCGATTGCCAATCGCCGCAGGCCGCTCTGCCGCTCGGAAAAATCCCTAAACCGCTCTAGCCCACGGCCTGCGTAGGGTTGGCACAGCTTTAGCTACGTCTGCTAGGCACGCTCCCCACAACAACGCCTACAGGACGAGCCGATGAGCCTCTCTGCCTTCAAGATCGCCAACACCCTCATTACCGGTGCCGCCGCGCTGGAGCAATTGCCGGCCGAACTCACCCGCCTGAACGTACGCAACCCGCTGATCGTCACCGATGCCATCCTGGTGAGCTCGGGCACCGTGGCGCTGGCGCTGGCGCAACTGGGTGGGCGCGAGCATGGCCTGTTCGATCAGGTCAAGCCTGAACCCGAACTCTCGATCGTCGAGGACTGCACCCGAGCCTACCGCGAGGGCGGCCATGACGCGTTGATCGCCGTGGGTGGCGGCAGCGCCATCGACATCGCCAAGGGCGTTGCCGCCTTCGCCCACCACGACGGGCCGTTGGCCGAGTTGTTCGGGGTAAACCTGGTGAAGCGCAAGGGCCCGCCCCTGATCGCCATCCCCACCACGGCCGGCACGGGCTCGGAAGTGACCAACGTGGCGATATTCTCGGACAAACAGGCCCAGCTGAAGAAAGGCATCGTCAGCGATTACCTCCTGCCGGACGTAGCCTTGGTGAGCCCGGTCATGACCCTCACCTGCCCTCGCAGCGTGACCGCCGCCAGTGGCGTGGACGCCCTGGTGCACGCGGTGGAAGCCTACATATCGGTGAACGCTTCGCCCATCACCGATGCCATCGCGCTGGGGGCAATCAAATTGATCAGCCGCGCATTGCCCAAGGCCTACGCCAACCCTTCGAACCTCAGCGCCCGCGAGGACATGGCCACCGCCAGCCTGATGGCCGGCATGGCGTTCGGCAACGCCGGCGTGGGCGCGGTGCATGCGCTGGCCTACCCGCTGGGCGGGCGCTTCAACATTGCCCACGGCGTGAGCAATGCCCTGTTACTGCCCTACGTGATGGCCTGGAACAAAATGGCCTGCCTGGAGCGCTTCCGCGACATCGCCGAGGCCATGGGCCTGCGCGTGGCCCACCTGAGTGACCGGGACGCCGCCGACCTGGCCGTGCAGGCCATGAGTGATTTGTGTGCCGCCGTGGACATCCCCACCGGCCTACGCAGCTTCAATGTGCCGGAGGATGCGATCCCGGCCATGGCCGAGGAAGCCAGCAAGATCGACCGGCTGATGCGCAACAACCCGCGCAAGCTCACCGCGGGTGATATCGAGAAGATCTACCGCAGCGCGTACTGAACGCCAGGCCGAATGCTACAAGCCTGGGTTCGCCCGGGCCTCACCCTTATAAAACCAATAAATCAGGTGCCCCTCATGTCCGATACACCGCTTGCGGGCCGCGAAAGCCCTTACATCCCGCTGGGCCCGTTCAAGGTCCGGTTGCCGTTCCTGCATTACAAGCTCGAGATGCCCGACTACCTGCAGGGCCTGCTGATGTGTGCGGTAGACCTGGCGGCGATCCCGCTGATGACCGAGTTGCTGGGCATGCCATTCGAGGTGGCCCTGGCAGTCGTGATGCTCAATGGCTTGCTGTACCTGACCCATCACCTGCTGGGCGACCCCACCGTGCCAGGCTGGATCACCCCGGCGGTGCCGCTGCTGATGACCTACTGCGCACAGTTCCCCATGGGCCCGGAACGGGTGCACGCCCTGATTGCCTTCCAGTTGATGCTGGGGGTGTTCTCCATTGCGCTCGGGGCCACCGGCATGGCCCGCAAGGTGGTGGAATACGTGCCGCCGGCGATCAAGTCAGGGATTATCGTGGGCGCCGGCCTCAGCGCGGTGATCGCCGTGTTCCAGGTGGGCGGCAAGTTCAACGTGTTGCCCATGACCATCTCGATCGCGGTGGGCCTCGCCTTCTATTTGATCTTCTCCACACACTTCAATGCGCTCAAGCAGCGCAACCGCTTTTGGTGGAACTTCGCCAAGCTGGGGATCCTCCCGATCATCCTGCTGGCGGTCGTGATCGCGCCGCTGTTCGGCGAAGCGCCATGGCCGACCATCCAGTGGGGCATCAGCCAACCCGACTTCGCCGGGCTGTGGCACGGCTACACGGTGTTCGGGCTGGGCATGCCACCGCTGTCGATGTTCCTTTCCGCCGTGCCCACCATGCTGGCGGTGTACATCATCGTGTTCGGCGACGTGCTGAGCGCCAAGGCCCTGCTTGACGAGGCCGAGACGGTGCGCACCGACGAGGCCGTGGACTATAACCCCGACCGCGCGCACCTGATCTTCGGCGCGCGCAATGCCTTCATGAGCATCTTCGGCCCGGACGTGGCCATGTGCGGGCCCAAATGGGCGGCCATGCTGGTGGTGGTGATCGAGCGCTTCAAGGGCGGGCCCAAGGCGATGAAGTCCATCATCGGCGGCGTTGGGTCTTTCCGTTGGGGCACCAATACGGGCCTGCTGCTGTTGCCAGTAGTAACGCTGGTGCAACCCATTCTGGGCGTGGCGCTGTCGCTGACCTTGCTGATCCAGGGCTACGTAAGCGTGCGCCTGGGCATACTCGAAGCGCGCAGCCAGCGCGACCTGGGAATCGCTGGCGTCATCGGCGCGGTGCTGGCGATCAAGGGTGCCAGCTGGGCCTTCGCCATCGGTGTGGTGCTGTGCCTGTTGATCTACGGCAAGGGCTTCTTCAAGGGTGAGGTCGACGGCACTTTCGCCAAGGACGTGAAACCTCAGCCAGCGCCCGCTGTGCCGATGCCCGCTGCGCCCAAACACGCCCGGGCCGCCGAGCAGGCACTGGCCGACTGAGGCCTGGCAAACCCGTGCCGGCGAAGGTCGGCAAGGGATCGTAGCGGCCGTGCTACGCAGTGACCGCCGGTGGGCTATGCTGCTGCGACCACTGACCGGAGCAAGCGCTGTCGTGACCACTACCCCAGCAACCTCTTCTTCACGCGCGGGCGCCGTGCTTTGGCTGACCGGGCTGTCTGGCGCAGGCAAAACCACCCTGGCCGAGGCCGTTGCCGAGCGCCTGGGCGCTGCGGGTTACCCATGCTACCTGCTCGATGGCGACCGCCTGCGCACCGGCCTGAATGCCGACTTGGGGTTCAGCCCCGAGGACCGCAGCGAAAACGTGCGGCGCACTGCCGAGGTGGCCGCGCTGTTCGCCGATGCTGGCCTGCTGTGCATCGTGTCGCTGATTTCCCCTTACCGCGCGGACCGCGAGCGCGCCCGCAAAGCCACGCCCCGCTTCCATGAGATTCACGTGGCCGCCGACCTGGCCACCTGCGAACAGCGAGACACCAAAGGCCTCTATCGCCGCGCCCGCGCGGGTGAGCTCCCCGCCTTCACTGGCATCAGCGCCCCTTACGAAGCGCCGACGTCGCCGGAGCTGCGCCTGGATACCCACCGCGAAAGCCCGCAAGCGAGCGTGGAGCGTTTGTACCGCTACGTGCTCGAGGCGCTGCCGCTGGCCCGCCAGCAGAGCGCGCCGCTGGACGTGCGCCATGAGCAGGCGCTGCACCTCTACCGTAACGGGCAGGTGCCTGAAGCGCTGCAAGCCATGGCACGGCTGATCGAAGAGGCGCCCAATGCACCGCTGCTGCACAGCAACCTCGCCGAAATGCTCCGCCAGCAGGGCCAGCCCCGCCCCGCCGTGGCCCATGGCGAACGCGCGGTAGCCTTGGCGCCCGCGCTGGCGTCGGCGCACAGTAACCTGGGCCTGGCCTGGTTCGACCTCAACGAGCTGGACCGCGCCGAGGCCTGTCACCGTACCGCACTGCAATTGCAGCCGACCATGGTCCCCTCCCTGAACAACCTGGCCAGTATTGCCCATGCCCGTGGGCAGCTCGAAGCGGCTATCCATGGCTACCGCCAGGCACTGCTGTGCCGCCCTGACTACCCAGAAGCGCTGTCCAACCTGGGCACTGTGCTGATGGAAGCCGAGCGCCTGGACGAAGCCGTTCAGGCACTGGAACAAGCCACCGAACTGGCGCCCACGTCCGCCGACGCGGTGTGCAACCTTGGCCTGGCACGGCTTCGCCAGGCTCGCCCGGCCCAGGCCCGCCCGTTGCTCGAACACGCCTTGCAACTGCGCCCAACGCACATCAAGGCATGCGCCGGGCTGGCCCGTTGCCTGGCCGAACTGGACCAGCGAGAGCAAGCCTTGCAACTGCTGCAAGCCGGCCTGGAGCGTACGCCAGACAGCGCTGAAGCCTGGTGCCAACTGGGCACGCTGGCGGCCGAGGCGGGCGAGCCGCAGCGTGCCGAGCAAGCACTACGCCGGGCGCTGGATTTGCGACCTGGCTTCCCCGAAGCCTTGGTGGGGCTGGCCAGCCTGGCGCTGGAGCGCGGCCATCAGCCAGAAGCCGTCACGTTGCTGGAGCAAGCCATAAGCCAGGCGCCGGACAACCATGGCGCCCGTTACCACCTGGCCCAGGCGCGAAAGGCCAGGCCAGGGGACGACAACCTCGAACACATGGAAACGCTGCTAGCCGGGGCCGCCCAGGCCAGCCCCGGCCGGCGTATTGCCTTGCATTACGGGCTGGGCAAGGGCTACGACGAACTGGGCGATTACGCCCGCGCCTTCGCCCACTTCGAGCAAGGCGCGCGGCTGAAACGGGCCACGTTCGACTACAGCAGCGAGGCGGACGAGGCGCGCATCGAGGCAATCATCCAGCACTTCGACGCGTCGCGCCTGCGGTCACTGGAAGGCCAGGGCGACCCCAGCGACTTGCCGATCTTTGTGCTGGGCATGCCACGCTCCGGCACCACGCTTACCGAGCAGGTGTTGGCCAGCCATCCACAGGTAACAGGGGCCGGCGAGCTGCACGACCTCATGCAGTTGCTGCAAGCGCCGCTCCCCGGCCAGCGGCCCCTTCCCTACCCGATGAACCTCACCCAGGCCAGCGCTGGCGACCTGGCCGCGCTGGGCCGCGACTACCTCGCCAGGGTGCGCCGTCATGGGCCACAGGCACGGCGGATCACCGACAAGCTGCCGGCCAACTACATGGGCGCCGGGCTGATACCGGCAATGTTGCCGAACGCGAGGATCATCCACGTGCGGCGCGACCCGGTGGACACCTGCCTGTCGTGCTTCACCCGGCTGTTCAGCGAACATCAGGAAGCGACCTATGACCTGGCCGAACTGGGGCGGCATTATCGCCATTACGTGCGGCTGATGGACCACTGGCGAGCCGTGATGCCGGCCGGCAGCCTGTTGGACGTGCGCTACGAAGACCTGGTGGCCGACCTGCCCGGGCAAACCGCCCGCCTGCTGGAGTTCTGTGGCTTGCCTTGGGATGACGCGTGCCTGGCGTTCCACCGCAACGAGCGCAACATTCGCACGGCCAGTGTGACCCAGGTGCGCCAACCGCTGTACAGCTCATCGGTGGCGCGCTGGCGCAATTACGAAGCCTACCTGGGGCCACTGCTGGAGGCCTTGGGCGACTGCCGCTGAGTACGCGCCCGAGGCGACGCTCAGCGCCAGTCGTCGAACACCCAGCGGTCGGGCTGGTCGTAGCCGCCGCTGCCACGGTGCATGGTCACGCCCAGAATGCGCATGGCGAAACCAGCGGCCAGCACGTGCTGATAAGCGTCCCGGCGGCCGGTGTTCACGCCCAGCATCACGCTGCGCTGGCCGTTGGCGATGGCGAGCGCGTCACAGGCGGCCAGCAAGCGGTTCATTCGAACCGGCGCCTGATCGCCCCCCCGCACTGCAGCGAATTTCACATAGCACACCCCGTCGCCGGCCTCGCTGTGGGGGCCGAAGTGGCAGGCCGCGAAGGCTTCGAGTTCCCCATCGGGTGAATGCAGCAGCAGGTTGGCGCCCAGCTTGAGTTGTTCCACCGCCAGCAGCTCGCCGCGCACATCCAGGCCTTCGGCGATGCTTTCGGTAAGGCCGGCGCACGCCTGAAGCACCGGTTCGGTCAATTCAACAGGCGGTGTTGTGGCGCCGGGCTGCGCTGAGGTTACTGACCTTTCCATCACGGCGGTCAGCGCCTGGGGCCAGAAGCCGAAGCCCTGATACAACCCCAGATGGCGCGGGCTGTCCGGGAAGGTGAACAACCCCGCATGGCTCACGCCCCAAGCGTCCAGTTGCCCGCTTACCGCGGCCATCAACGCCTTGGCCACCTTGCGCTCCCAGAAGGCCGGCCGCACGGCCACCGGCCCCACCACGGCATGGCTGCCCCATCGGGCAACGCCCGCCACCCCAGCGAGGGTGCCGCCCAGCCGGATCTTGAACCACGCCGTATGCGGCGCGCGCCAGCGGCCCTCAACATAATCCCGGTCATTCCAGAACTCGCCCGGTGCGGCTACCCCCATGAAGGTGGCAAACGCCTCGCGCACCACTTCCCGCGCCTCGGGCAGGTCGGCTTCAAGCAAAGGCTGGATAAGGATGTCGGACATGGGGGCCTCGGTTGAGCAATGAAGCGCGAACGATACCGTGGGAACAAATCCCCTGCAAAGCTATGGGGCCGAGGCTATCGGGGGACCGGCCATGAGGTTGTTGATCGAAATATCCCGACCACCGGCTCGAACCTTTTGGTTTTCCACCGTTCTATCCTTACACACTCACACGGAGGTGGCACATGGCCGCACTTCAATCGAACCTCGCAGGTCTGGATTTCGCACTGGACGCGATAACCGCCTGGGAAACGCATTGGTCGCTGCGCGACGATCGCCTGACGTGCCGCCATTGCGGTTCCAGCCAGGGCCGCTGGCAGAGCCGGCAACCGTTCCAGCATCGTCGCGGCTGTGATGGCGAGTTGTTTGCGGATGAGATGCCGTGGGCATCTGTGCCCGGTTGGCAAGGTTGAGTTGATACCGCGGTAATCTCCTGGATTCATAGCGGCATACCGCTGACGTCAAACGCGCTTCCCACCGCAGGAAAGCGCCGCTTGTCCGTGCCTGAGATCAGCTGAATGTTTCAGCTTTGACACACCTTCCGCTGCTGACTATACCCAAGTCCTCTCTACAACATCGGCGACGAGCCGGGGGTGGGCCATGGTACGGAATAACCGGAACGGGCAGTGCAGTAGGCGCCTGGGCGACCTTCACACACACCACTCTGCTCGAACCCTGGCTTGGGCAATCACCCTGGCAATCGGCGGCCTTGCGGCACAGCCGGCGCTCGCGGCATGCGGCAGCGCCGGCACCATCGTGATCGGCGGCGCGGCCAGCGGCCCTTGTGTGCTGGTGGCCGGGAGCATCCTTAAGGTCACCAGCACCGGCACCCTTGGCAGCAGCACTGCCGCCGGGGCCAGCGGCAACAAAGTCAACGGCAGCCTGCAGATCCTCAACGCCGGCACGGTACGGGGCAAGCCCGCGATCTCACTCACGAACAGCTCCATCAACGGCGGGATCACCAACTACACCAGTGGCAACCTGGCGGGCGCGGGCACCAACGGCACGGCAGTGCTGATCGACAGCACGCGCCTCAGCGCAGGCATCACCAACAACGGTAAGGTGCAGTCCGGGACAACGTCCGGCAATGGTATCGACATCGAATCCAGCATCGTCGGCGGGTTACGCAACCGCGGCCAGATCGACGCCGCCGTGTATGGGCTGCTTGCCCTGGAAACGACCGTCAACGGGGACGTAAACAACAGCGGCAACATAAAGGGCGACGTGGTGGGTGTGGCACTGAACAACGCCATCGTGCATGGCAACGTGTTGAACACCGGCACGGTCAGCGGGGGGCAATATGGCCTGGCGCTGACAGGCACCCGGGTGAGCGGCGACGTGCGCAGCACCGGCACGCTGCGGGGTAGTTCCGACGCCCTGCGGTTGGTGAACACTACTGTCAGCGGCAACATCCTCACCCAGGGAACCCTCACCTCCAATGGCACCGGGGTGCAGCTGTCCAGCGGGCGGTTGGCAGGTAACCTGGTAAACGAAGCGGACCTCACCGCTGTCGCGGGCATATTGGTGAACAGCAACGTGCGCGGCAACATCATTAATCGAGGCACCATCGTGGCGTCCAGCAGCGCGCTGGCCCTGTACAACGCCACGGTCAAAGGCACGGTGCAGAACACCGGTAGCCTGTCGCTGGAAGGGGGTACGGTTCAGGCCCCGGATATCCCACAAGCGGTGCTGGGTATTCATAGCGGTTCGGTGATCGGCGGCCTGTACAGCACGGGCAGCGTCACCAGCACCGACCGCATTGCGGTACAGGTCGACACCGCCACCGTGGGCAGCCGCGGCATCAAGAACGTGGGCGGCACCTGGAGCGGGCGCACCGGGCTGTTTCTTGACAACAGCCGGGTGGCCGGCAGCGTGATCAACACCGGCACCATCGCCGGCCTGGGCGGGGTGGAAGGCGCCGCGGGGGTGAAGGTTCGCGCCAGCCAGATCGAAGGCAGCTTCAGCAATGCCGGCACCATTATCGGCACCGCCACCGCCGTGAGCCTGGACAACAGCGGTATCGGCGGCAGCCTTGGCAACAGCGGGGACCTGCGCGGGGTCAATGGCTTGCGCCTGGAAGACACCAACGTGGGCGGCAGCCTGCTCAACAGCGGCAACATCCAGGCTGACGGCACCGGCATCGCCTTGCTGGGCAGCACGGTGGACGGGGATATCAACAACAGCGGCGTATCGTTCGGCTGGGACTACGGCCTGCGGCTCAGCGACACCTCGGTGTACGGGGAGCTACGCAACAGCGGCACGCTGCAGGCGCATACCTACGCGCTGAACGTAGGGGGTTCGTACATCAAAGGTGGCATCGTTAATACCGGGCGCATTGAAGGCCCCGCCGGCGTGGCGGTGGGGAACAGCCGCATCGCCAGCTTCGACAACCGCGGGGTGATCCAGGGCGGCGACGACGGCGTGCTGACCATTGCCAGCACCCAAATCAGCGGTGACCTTAGCAACAGCGGGCAAATCCGCTCCGATCCCACCTCGCCGTTCACCGTGCTGCTGGTGGATACCCAAGTGGGCGGGCGCCTGGTCAACAGCGGCACCATCGCCGGGCAGGCGGGCATCTACCTGCGCAACAGCGACATCACCGGTGGCATTGATATCAGCGGCGCGGTACTCGCCGACCCGATCAGCGAGTACGCGGTGAACATCGACAGCGACTCCAGCGTGCCGCAGCTGCGAATCAACGGGAAGGACACCGCCCGGTTCAGCGGTACGGTTCGGGCGCTGGCCACGCCCGTGGTGGTGACCACCGGCAGCACCTTCACCCTGCAGGATGGCAACCGCTTCGAGGTACCTACCTTCGAAAACCGCGGCACCCTGGCCGTAGCGGCGCAAGGGCCGGACCCGGATGACCCCAGCGCGCCGGGCGACAGCGCAGTGGCCACGATCCAGGGCAATTATGTGCAAGCCAGCGATGCTACCTTCAGCACTCGCGTGCTCGACGGCACGAACTACGGCCATCTGGTGGTGAGCGGCACGGCCACCCTGCCCCACCTGGCCAACGTGTATGTGAACGTGGCCGCCCCCTCGCAACCGTTCACGGTCAGCAGCCTGAGCAACGTGATCTCCGCAGGCACCCTTGCTTCCGATGGCACCTATAACGTGACCAGCAATTCCCACCTGTTCAACTTCACTGGCGTGAAGGACGCCAATACCCTGGACCTGAACCTGGCCGCCAAAAGCCCCACGGGCGTTAGCGACGCCGTGAAAGGCAATGCCGCCGCGCAGGCCGCCGCTCACGTATTGGACAGCCAAATGGCCAAAGGCACCGGCAGTGAACTGTCCAGCTATTTCGTGAGTGCCACGTCCAGCGCCGAGGTGGCGCGGGCTGTCAGCCAAAGCCTGCCCCTTACCAATGCCCTGCCCGCCAGCCAGTTCATGCTTGAACAGATCACCGATACCCTGCGCGAGCGGCTGGCCGAATCGCCCATGCTTGGCGCCAGCTTCGCGCAGCCGCAGGGCGGGGTGTGGATCAAACCCTTCGGCGCGCGCATGGCCGACAACCAGCGCACCGCCGGCAATGGCTTCGCGGCGAATGTAGGCGGCACGCTGTTGGGCGCCGAGGCCGTGTTGTCCAGGGCCACACGGTTTGGCGTGGCCTTTGCGTACGGCAGCAGCGAGGCTACTGATGCAGACGCTGGAAGTAGCCGGAACAACCAGCTGGAGCTGTACCAGTTCACCGCCTACGGCAGCCACTTGCTTGACGACATGACCGAGTTGAGCGTGCACATGGGCATGGGCCATAACCAGAGCGACGGCCGCCGGACCTTGAACTTTGGCGGCAACAACACCCAAGCCAGCGCCAGCGTGGATAGCCAGATCCTCACCAGCGGCCTGGCGCTATCCCGCCGGGTACCACTGAGCGAGGCAACCACGGTCACGCCGGCCCTGAGCGCCGATTACACCCGGGTGCACGACGACGCCTATCGCGAAAGTGGCGCCTCCAGCATTGCGCCTCTGCTGCTGGACGTGAAGGCCCGCACCACGGACCAGCTACTGCTGGGGTTCGATACGCGTGTAAGTCACGACCTGGCGCCAGGCATTCAGCTCAAGGGCAAACTGGGTGTGGCTTATGACGTGCTCGATGAAGGCAACGTGGTCACCGCGGCGTTCGCCGGGGCACCCGGGCAGACATTCCGCACGCCTGGCAGCGATCTGGGCCCGTGGGTGCTGCGTGGCGGGCTGGAATTTGCCTCGGTAAGCCGTGGCGGCACCAGCGTGTCGTTCTCCATGGACATGCAGACCCGCGCCGGGTACACCGAGCAAACCGGAACGATGCGGGTCAGCGTGCCGTTCTAACGCTCGCTTTGGTGGGAAGCAGCAGCCCCGGCCACCGATTGCGCGTGGTGACGATGCAGGTAAGATGGCCACTATCCGGCGGGCCAGTGGGGCCCGCTTCCTGGCCAAGGGCAGCCATGGACGCTGTGTATGCAAGCGAAGACGGCCCTGTGCCTGGCTTCGATTCGTTCGACGAACATTGGCTTGCCGGCCTGCATTGGGCCCCCCTGGATGTCGAGGACGGCATAAGCCGCTGGCGCGTGAGCAGCGCCGATGGCTTGCGCCGCTGGCTGCTGGTACGGGCAAACCACCCTGCCACTGCTGAAGCTCAAGCCTGGCTTGACCGTGAATACGCCCTGGCCCCGAGCCTGGGCGCCGCCGGGGCATTGCGCCCCCTCGGCCGCTTGACCACCCGCGAAGGGCCCGCCCTGATACTGCAGGACGGCGGCCAGCCGGCTTCCACCGTAGCGGGCACCATGCCGCTGGAAGGCTTCCTTACCCTTGCGATCAATGCCAGCGCTGCCCTTGCCATTGTCCATGAGCGCGGCATCACCCATAACCACCTGTGCCCGCGCCATTTGATGGTGGGCAACGACGGGCGAGTGAGGCTGACCGGCTTCGGCGCGGCAGGAGGACTAGACAACAATACCAGGGCCGCAACCGGTGCCCGGCCGAGCCGCTACGCCTACCTCGCGCCGGAAGCGCACACCCTTGGCGCTGCGTCGGCGCGCCCCGAGGTAGACCTGTACGCCCTTGGCGTTACCTTCTTCGAGCTGCTCACCGGGCGCTTGCCCTTCGAAGCGAACGATCCACTGGAATGGCGCCAGCAGCACCTGGCGGTCACCCCGCCGCGGCTGTCCCGTTTTCGCCAGGGCGTGCCCGAACCCCTGGAGCAGCTGATTGCCCGCCTGCTCAGCAAGCAACCGGAACACCGGCCGGCGTCGGCGCGCCTGCTCGAAGCCCAACTGTGGCGCTTTCATAATGAATGGCGCGAATACGGCACCCTTCAGGCCGGCACCGAAGCACCGCCCCGCCCTCCCTTGGCGCTGAGGCTGGTAGGCCGCGAGGCACCGATGGCGGTATTGAACGAGGCGGTTCAAGCGCTTTACGACGGGCACGGCGGCGCGGTATTCATCAGCGGCGAGCCGGGCATCGGCAAGACCAGCCTGGTACGTGGCATGCGCCAACGCTTGGGTGCGCAAGCGCCGCTGTTCGCCAACGCAAAATGCGAGCTGGCACGCCATCCCCTGCCTTACGGTGCCCTTTGCGCGGCCTTGGGTGCGCTGTTCACCCGGCTGGCGGGCGCCTCGCCGGAGCAGGCGCAACCCGTGGCCGAGCGCGTGCGCCAGGCCTTGGGTGATCAGGGCGATACCTTGAGCCGCCTGGTACCGGAGCTGCAGTGGCTGACCGGGGTGCTGCCCGCCGCCAGCGAACCCTCGGTGAGCGAAGCGCGGCGCAACCTTTTGGGGCTGTTCCAGCGGCTTCTGACCGCCGTGGCCACGCCCCAGTGCCCCGTGGTGGTGTTCCTCGATGACGTGCAGTGGGTGGATCACGAAACCCTGTCGTTCCTCGCCGAGCTCAGCGCCCGGGACTTGCGCCACGTTCTGCTGATCGCCGCCTCGCGCGGCGATGCCTTGGCGACAGACCCTGCCCTGGTCCGTTTACTGGGGCACTTCCAGGCGTTGGGGGAGCGCTGCAGGGAAATCACCCTCCTCCCTCTTGGTGTGGATGATATCGCCACCGTGCTCGACACCCGCCTGAACCTGCACAGTGCCGAACGCGACGCGCTGGCGCACCGACTGCATCAGCGCGGTGCTGGCAACCCGCTGTATATCGACCAGGTGATCGCCGTGCTGGGCGAGCTCGAGCGCCCGGAGGCCACGATTGACCTTCCCGTGTTCGCCGACGTGGAAGCATTGTTCACGACCCGCCTGGATGAACTGCCCGAGCGCACCCGGGAGCTGCTCAGCGTGCTGGCCATGCTCGGCAACCACTCCCCGCTGGATGACTTGGCGGCTGTGACCGCAACCGAGCCTGCAGCACTCAACGCCCTGCTGCGCCCCGCGATCAGTGCCGGGCTTGTGGCGCAGAGCCGCGGCGGGCTGGCGTTCATGCATGACTCGATGCTTGAAGCCGTTCGCGCCCGCCTGCGCGATGACCTTCAGCAGGCCATGCACCTTCAATTTGCGACCATTCTGCTCGGGCGGTTATCGGCCCAGGCCGATGCGCAGGCGTTGTTCCGCGTTGCCGGCCAGGTGCTGCGCGTGGACCACGCGCTGCTTGGCAATAGCCAACGGCAGGCGTTCGTGGCGGTGCTGGTCCGCGCCGCGGATACTGCCCGAGCGGCTGCGGCACCAAAAATTGCCTTGCGCTATCTGGCTCAGGCGCAGCGCATGCTCGCCGCCGCCTCTGCGGGGTTGCGGGCACTGACCCGAGAGGTAGATCTCCTCCAGGTGCAGTGCCTTATTCTCGATGCCGACCATCTGGCGGCGGAGCGGCATATTGCAGCGTTGCTGCAGCACCCGCTGGACGCCCTGGAAGGGGCCAGCCTTTATCGGCTCGCCAGCGAAATACGCGCCTTGCGAGGTGATTACAGCGGGGCCGTGCAAACGATCATCAATGGGCTGGCCAGCCTGGGCGTAAGCATGGCCTCTGACCCTTCCCCGGGGCAGGCTGAACAGGCCTGGGAAGGGCTGCTTCGCGACCTCGCAGGTCGATCGCCCGGTGTTTTTCTGAGCCTACGCCCGGCGGCTGATCCGCCCGTGGAGGCTCTGATCGAACTGTTGGCCAGCGTACTCATTCCCGGGTCGTTCATCAGCCCCACGCTGATGCTGGTCACGGCCTGCCAGATCGCCCGCCTTACCCTCGCCCACGGCCTTACCGCTGCCAGCATTCCCGGCCTTGCCTGGTTGGGTGTGACCTGTGCGCACCGCTTTGACGCTCACGCGCTGGGGTTCGGTTTCAGCCACTGCGCCGCCACGCTGGCCGAGCAGCCACGCTACGCCAGCGGGCGGGTGGCAGCCCTGGTGGCGCTGGACCAGGTAAGCGTGTGGACCCAGCCCCTGCCCTTTGCGCTCGAATGCGCCGAGCAGGCGTACAGGTTGAGCCTGGCGCAAGGCAGCCCGAGCCTGGCGTGCTTCTCCAACAACCATATCGTGTCGGACCTGCTGGTGGTCGGCGCGCCCATCGAGCGCATGCTCCGGCAAATCGACGCCGGCCTGAACCTTGCGACCAACTTGGAGTACGCCGACGCGCAAAGCATTCTGTATATCCAGGCCCGGTACATTCGGCGCCTGGCCGGGGATGTGGGGGGGGCTGTGCCTATCCCCGATCGCGCGGAGCTGGCCCGGCGGGTGGAAGCCAGCACCATGGGCCCGTTGCATTTCTGGTGGGAGTTGTTCGACGGCCTGTTCGAATTTCTCGAAGGCAACTTCGCAGCCGCCGCCTGCCGTATGGATGCCGCCTGGGCGCTGGCCTGGGCGGTACCGGCGCACATCCACCTGATCGACCTGGCCCTGTTCACGGTGTTGAACCGCGCGGCGCTGCACAGCGCCACCGGTATCGCGCAGAATTTCGACTGCCCGCTGGGCTGTCTGCGCCTGTGGGCAGGGCTCAACCCTCGGTATTTTGCCGACCGCCTCGCGCTGGCCGAAGCCGAGGTGTGCCGGGTCAAAGGTGACCACCTGGGCGCGCTCCAGGGCTATGAAGCCGCGATCGCCCATGCGACCCAGTGCGGCGCCATTCACATTCAAGGCCTGGGCCATGAATTGGCTGCCCGCTGCCACCACAGCGCGGGGCTGGAGGTGTCGGCCCATCATCACTGGCGGCTGGCGCGCGATGCCTGGGTGCGCTGGGGCGCGGGCGTGCTGGCCCGGCAACTGGAGGCCGAGCACCCGTTCCTGCTGGAGCCCGATCGCTTCGCGTTCAGCCATCCCGCGCAGGCCACCGCGCAGCCGCTGGACGTGATGTCGATCACCCGTGCATGCCAAGCGCTTTCCCGGGAGATCGAACTGGATGCCTTGGTGAAGAACCTGCTGTCCACTACCGTGATGTATGCCGGGGCCACCGATGCCGCGCTGCTGCTGGCCGAAGGCGACGACCTCACGCTACGCGCAACAGCCCACGCCAATGTTGGCGGCGTGGAGGTGCAGCTGTGCGAGGCCCAACCGTCACCTGCGGCGCTGCCCCTCAGCCTGATCCATGCCAGCCTGCGAGGGCGGGCCTCGCTGGTGGTGAACCGGCCCGAGCAGCTGCGCGGCTACGCCGATGACAGCTACCTGCGGCGGCTGGAAAATGGCTCGGCGCTGTGCGTGCCATTGCTCAAGCAAAATACCGTGATCGGCCTGTTGTATCTGGAAAACAGCCTGGCCCCCGAGGTGTTCGAGCCCGCGCGGGTAGAGGTGCTGGAATGGCTGGCGGCACAGGCGGCGATCTCCTTGAGCCATGCCCGCTTGTACAGCAGCCTGGTGGAGGAGAACCAACGTCGGCGGCAGACCGAAACAGCCCTGCGCGCGGCACGCGGCGAGCTGAACCGCACCGCCCAGGCCACCATCCTTGGCGAACTGGCCGCCTCCATCGCCCATGAAATCAACCAGCCGCTGCTGTCGATTCTTACCAATGCCGGCGCCAGCCTGCGCTGGCTTCAGCGGCCACAGCCGGAAATCGGCGAAGCCAGCGAAGGCCTGCGCGACATCAAGAGCGAGGCCCAACGCGCCGCCGACATTGTTACCGCAATTCGTTCTCTGGCCCGCCAGGCCCTGCCGGAACGCAAGCCTGTGGCCCTAGATGCCCTGATCCGGCAGGTACTGGCGGTCACCCAGGCAGACATCGACGACCGCCAGGTCGCGCTCATCCTCAACCTGCAGTCGCCCGCCCTGGTCGAAGCCGACGCGGTACAGGTTCAGCAAGTGGTGCTGAACCTGGTAAACAACGCGATGGACGCCATGCAAGCCCTGCCGGCGCCCCAGCGGCGCCTCACCGTGAGTACCGAACCGGTGCCTGGCGGCGTGCTGGTGATGGTCGAAGACACCGGCGCAGGCATCGCCCCTCACCAGGCCGACAAGGTTTTCCAGGCGTTCTACAGCACCAAGGCCAGCGGCATGGGCATGGGCCTGGCGATCTGCTCCTCGATCATCAGTGCCCACGGCGGCGCGTTGCACACCCACACCGGGCGCGAGGGTGAGCATTTGTTCCTGTTCACGTTGCCAGGGGTGGAAAGGGGCCTGCCCCCTGAATGATTTCGTACGTGCGCCTCTGTTACCCTGCGTGCACCTTCACCCGAGCCCCACTCAATGCTTGCCTCCGAGCTCAAGGCCTTTTACATGGTTGCCCGCCTGGGCAGCATCACTCAGGCAGCGAAGAAGCTTGGCCTCAGCCAGCCTACGGTCACTACCCAGATCCGCAACCTGGAGGCCCAGTACGGCATCGAGCTGTTTTATCGAGGCGGGCGGCGCCTGGTGTTGAGCGACGAAGGCGCGCGGTTGTTGCCCATGGTCAAACAGCTGTTGCAGCAGGAAGCGGACATAGAATTCCACCTGCGTAACGCCAGCCAGCTGCAAGGGCAGCTGCGGCTCGGGGCCACCGCGCCCTACTACGTGCTGGATCTGGTAAAGCGGCTGCGCGAGCGTCATCCGCACATTCAGGTCAGCCTGGAAATCGGTAACTCCCAGCAGGTCATCGAAGCGCTGGAAGAGCACCGCGTGGACCTCGCCGCATCCTCGCAACTGGAAGAAGACACCCGCTTCACCCGGCTGGTACTGGGCCACGACCCTCTGGTGGTGGCCGCTCATCGCAGCCATCCCCTGGCCGCCTGTGCCGCGCTGCCGCCCGCCGCGCTCGCAGGGCACTGCCTGCTGATGCGCGAGGCTGGGTCGACCACGCGCCTGCTCACCGAGCACATGCTGCAAACCGCGGGCGTAAAAGTGAACGCCATGGTGGAGATCGGCAGCCGCGAATCCATCCGCGAGGCGGTGTTGCGTAACCTGGGGGTTAGCGTGATTGCCCGCCACGAGGTACCGGAAAACCCTGACTTGCGTGTGATCGCCCTGGAGGGGGCACCACTGATCGCCGAATACCTCTACTGCCTCAAGGACCGGCGCCATGCCCGCCTGCCCGCGGCGTTGCTGGCGCTCGCTCGGGAAACCGCGCTGCCCGCTTCGCAAAACCACTGATACGCCTATCGCTGCTTTTGGGTTAACTGCCATCAAGGCTTAGCAGGCCGCGCCCACCATGGGCTTCGTTTCCTTCAACGAGGCTGGTCCATGGGTACGGTAAGTTTGCACATCAGTGGCATGCATAAAGCTTTCGGCGCCTTCAAGGCGCTGGACGGCGTTTCGCTGGACGTGCGCGCCGGCGAACTGGTTTGCCTGCTGGGCCCCTCCGGCTGTGGCAAAACCACACTGCTGCGTTGCCTGGCCGGGCTCGAGCGGCAGGATCGCGGGCGTATCGTCCTTGGCGAGCGCGACGTGTCCACATTGCCGCCCGCTGCCCGCGACTATGGGATCGTGTTCCAGAGCTACGCGCTGTTCCCAAACCTCAGCGTGGCGCAGAACGTTGCCTACGGCCTTGCAGCGTTGCCCCGCCAGGCGTGCCGTGCCCGAGTGCAGGAAATGCTTGACCTCGTCGGCCTTCAGGGCAGCGATCGCAAGTTCCCCAGCCAACAGTCCGGCGGCCAGCAGCAGCGGGTAGCGCTTGCAAGGGCACTGGCACCCAACCCTTCTCTACTGCTGCTGGACGAGCCGCTGTCGGCGCTGGATGCGCAGGTGCGTGACCACCTGTGCGCAGAGCTTCGCCAACTGCAACAGCGCCTCGGCATCACCACCTTGATGGTCACCCACAACCAGGACGAAGCCATGTTGATGGCAGACCGTATTGCGGTGATGAACCAGGGCCGGGTGGAGCAATACGGCACTGCCGGGGAACTGTATCAACAACCCCGCACACCGTTCGTGGCGCGATTTTTCGGGCAGGGCAACTGGCTGCCGTTTCACCTTGAGGGCCAACAGGCCCGCGTAGGTACCCTGAACGTGCATCTGCCCGCAGGCCCCTTGCATACGCAGGGCCGATTGTTCTGTCGCCCTGAAGCCGTGCTGGTCAACCCGCATCCGGGCGAAGAAAACCGCTTCAGCGCGCAACTGCGCGGCGAGACCTTTCTGGGCAATCACCGCCGCCTGGCGTTCGAACTGGATGCAATGCCCGGCCATACCTTACAGGCGGAGCTACCGGCGATGGCGCCACCGCTGCGCCCAGGGCCGTTATGGGTGGCCCTGCCCTCGCGGCATTTGCAGGTATTTGCCTGATGGACCGTGCTATCCCGCTGCGGGAGGCCGCGCCCGCCCGCCGCCTGCCGGCCAACCTCGGCGACCGCCTGCTGATCGGCGCTGGCATGGCTGCACTGCTCGGTTGGTTGACCCTGGCCCTGGTGTGTCCCTTGCTGGCCATGCTCTGGCGGGCCCTGAGCGATACCCCTGGGCAAGGCGGTGGCCTGAAGGCCGCAACGGCGATGCTCAGCAGCGAGCACTTGCACTGGTTGCTGACCAATAGCCTGGCCAGTGCCCTGGCCGTCACCTGCCTGGTGCTGCCGCTTGCCTATGGCTTCGCTTATGGCCTGCAGCGCGCCTGCGTTCCAGGCCGGCCGCTATGGCGAGGCGTGGCGCTGCTGCCGCTGCTGGCACCCTCGATGCTACCCGGCACTGCGCTGATCTATCTGTTCGGCAACCAGGGGGTGCTCCGCGAATGGCTACCGGGGAACCTCTACGGCTTCTGGGGCATTGTGCTAGGCCAGGCCATTTATTGTTTCCCCCACGCCTTGATGGTGTTGATGTCTACCCTCGCGCTCGCGGATCGGCGGCTGTTCGATGCCGCGGCCGGCATGGGCGCGTCATCTTGGCGGGCGTTTCACACCATCACCTGGCCGTCTTCCCGGCAGGGGGTGTTCGCGGCGGGCTGCCTGGTGTTTACCTTGTGCGTGACGGATTTCGGCGTGCCGGTAGTGGTGGGCGGCGATTACCAGACGCTGGCGCTGGAAGCCTACAAGGCCGTGGTGGGCCAGCAGCAATTCGGCCGCGGCGCACTGGTAGGGCTGATGTTGCTGGTGCCCGCCCTGTTGAGCTTCGGGGTGGACCTGTGGCTGCGCCGACGCCAGCGCGACACCATGAGTGGCCGCGCTCAAGCCTGGCATCCGCAGCCTTCGCCAGGTCGTGATCGAGTGTATCTGCTGCTGATACTGCTGGTATGCGCCGCGTTCATCGGTGTGTTCGGCATGGCGGTGTATGCCTCGCTGGCGCGGTTCTGGCCGTACGACCTGTCGCTCTCGCTGCAGCACTATGGCTTTTCCGATCTACCGGGCGGATGGCAGGCGTATCGCAACAGCCTGGCCTTGGCCCTGGGCACGGCCAGCGGCGGGGTAGTGCTGGTGTTCCTTGCCGCCTGCCTGTTGGAAAAAACCCGCGCCACGGCACTTACCCGCACCCTGCGCCTGCTGTTGTTCATTCCCATGGCGGTCCCCGGGCTTGTGCTGGGGCTGGGTTATGTCTTTTTCTTCAACCTGCCTGACAACCCGCTTCACCTGCTATATGGCAGCCTGCCCTTGCTTGCGATGTGCACCATCGCGCATTTCCTCACCACCGCGCATTTTACCGCCAGCGCGGCGGTGCGGCAGCTGGACACCGAGTTCGAGGCCGCGGCGCTTTCGCTGAAAGTCCCTCTGCTGCGCCACTTCCTGAGGGTAACCCTGCCCCTGTGCCTGCCTGCGCTGCTGGACGTGTTTCGCTACCTGTTCGTGTCGGCGATGACCACGGTGTCGGCGGTGATCTTCCTCTACAGCCCGGACAGCATGCTGGCGGCCATTGCGGTGCTCAACCTTGACGATGCGGGGAACACTGGCGGCGCCGCCGCAATGGGCTCGCTGATTCTGCTGACCAGCGCCCTCGCCTCCCTCCTGCTGGCGGCCCTCTCCCGCCGCGCCGTACGCCGTAGCCAAGCCTGGCGCGCAGCCACTCATTAACCTCAGACGGAACCTTGCCCATGACCTATCAACCTCCCACTCACTTGCACGCCGCCATTCTCGACTGGGCCGGCACCGTGGTGGATTTCGGCTCGTTCGCGCCAACCCGCATTTTTGTCGAGGCCTTCGCCAGCTTCGACCTGGCCCTCAGCCTGGAGGAAGCCCGGGGGCCCATGGGGCTGGGCAAATGGGCACACATCCGCGCGCTGTGCGACCAGCCCGCCGTGGCAGAACGTTTCAAACGGCGCTTCGGCCGGCTGCCCACGGATGCCGATGTCACCGCCTTGTATGAGCGGTTCATGCCCTTGCAGATCGAAAAGGTGGGCGAGCATTCAGCGCTGATTCCCGGCGCCCTGGGCGCTATCGCCAGCCTGCGGGAGCGCGGCCTGAAGATCGGCAGTTGCTCGGGCTACCCGCGCGCGGTGATGAACAAGGTGGAAGCCATGGCCAGCGAGGCCGGTTATCGCCCTGACCATGTGGTGGCCAGTGATGAGGTGCCACGCGGGCGGCCCTCCCCCGCGCAAGCGCTGGCCAATGTGATTGCCCTGGAGATCGAGGACGTGGCGGCGTGCGTAAAGGTGGACGACACCGCTCCCGGGCTGCTGGAAGGTCGCCATGCCGGCATGTGGACGGTGGCGTTGCGCTTTTCCGGCAACTGCCTCGGCTTGAGCTGGGAGAGCTATCAGGCCCTCGGCCATGAACAGCGTGCCGCCGCGCGCCAGCGGATCGACGCCGAGCTTGGCCCGTGCAGGCCTCATTACCTGATCGACACCATCGCCGAACTGCCCCCCATCGTTGACGCGATCAATGCCCGCCTCGCCCGCGGTGAACTGCCGAACGCCCATTGACCCGCCCTTTCATGAAAACGGAGCGCTCCATGATCAAACCTGCCGCTTTGGCCGTTTCGCTGTGCCTCATCGTCGCTGCTCACGCCCATGCCGACACCGAACTGACGGTGTATACGGCACTGGAAGTAGAGCAACTCAAGCCCTACCAGGCCGCATTCGAAAAGCAGAACCCGGACATCCGTATCAAGTGGGTGCGCGATTCCACCGGTATCGTCACGGCCAAGCTGCTGGCCGAAAAAGACCGCCCCCAGGCCGACGTGGTATGGGGCCTGGCGGGCTCCAGCCTGGCAATACTTGAACAGCAAGGGTTGCTGCAGCCCTACGCACCGGCAAACCTGGGGCAGATCGGGCCCAATTACCGCGATGCCGCCAACCCGCCCGCCTGGGTGGGCATGGACGTGTGGGCCGCCACGGTCTGCTTCAATACCGTGGAAGCGGAAAAACAAGGCCTGCCCCGCCCCACCAGTTGGGCCGACCTCACCAAACCGGTGTACAAGGGCAAGATCGTGATGCCCAACCCCGCGTCATCCGGCACCGGTTACCTGGATGTCAGCGCCTGGTTACAGCGCTTCGGCGAGGCGCAGGGCTGGGCCTACATGGACCAGCTGCACCAGAACATCGGCCAGTACACCCATTCCGGCTCCAAGCCCTGCAAGCAGGCCGCGGCCGGTGAGTTCCCCATCGGTATCTCGTTCGAGTACCCGGCCGTGCAACTCAAGCGCAAAGGCGCTCCTCTGGATGTGATCCTGCCGAGCGAGGGGCTGGGCTGGGAAATCGAAGCCACGGGCATCATCAAGGGCACCCCGAAACTGGAGGCTGCGCGCAAACTCGCCGATTTTTCCGCCAGCCCCGCCGCCATGGCCCTGTACCGGGAAAACTTCGCCGTGCTGGCGCAACCAGGCCAGGCGGCCCCCTTTGCCGAACTGCCCGCCGACTACGAACAGCGACTGATCAAGAACGACTTCACCTGGGCATCGGAAAACCGCGACCGCATCCTGGCTGAATGGCGCAAGCGCTACGACGGCAAATCCGAACCCCTTGCTCAATAAGCGCGCTGGAGCCTTGCATGAATGAATCACACAGCGACCTGATCATCGTCGGCGCCGGCATCCTCGGCCTGGCACATGCCTGGGCAGGCGCACGCCGGGGCTTGCGGGTGACGGTATTCGAACGCAGCCACACACCCTTGGGCGCGTCGATACGCAATTTCGGCCAGGCGTTGGTCAGCGGCCAGGCGCCGGGACCGATGCTGCAGCTGGCCCGCGAGGCCCGTACACTCTGGGCCACGTTGGCCGCGCAGGCCGGGCTGCACCTGCGCCAGCAGGGCTCGCTACTGTTTGCCCGCACCGAAGCCGAAGAAGCATTGCTGGACGCCTTCCGCGCCGGCCGTGGCGAAGCGCTGGGCTACCGCACCGAACTGCTGCGCGGCCCCGCACTGGCCGCGCTTTACCAAGGCCGCTTCGCACATCATCGGGCCGCCTTGCATGGGTTGGACGATCAACAGGTGTATTCGCGTCAGGCGCTGCCTCAGATAGTGGACTACCTCTGGCGACATCTGGGCGTGACGTTTCACTTCTCGACACTGGTGCGTGAAGTGTCTTGCGGCGAAGTGACCACCACCCAAGGCCGCTTCACTGCCGGCCAGGTGGTGGTGTGCTCGGGCCATGACTACCAGACTTTGCTGGCCGAACCGCTGGCCAGGCTGAACCCACAGGTGTGCGCGTTGCAAATGCTCCGCGCGCGCCCCCGCCAGCCGCTGGACCTGCACCATGCCCTGCTCACCGGCCTGAGCTGCGTGCATTACGGCGCCTATGCCGACTTGCCTGAAGCCGAAGCCATCCGTGAACAGATCCGCCGTGAGCAGCCCGAGCTGGAAACCCACGGCATTCACCTGCTGATCAGCCCGACCCCCTACGGGGACTTGATCATCGGTGACTCCCACGCCTACGGTTCCGACGCCTCGCCTTTCAATGCCGAAGCCGTGGACGGCCTGTTGCTCGAACTGGCCGAGCACACGCTTGGTTGCCAGGTAGACGTTGTTGAGCGTTGGCAGGGCGTGTACGGCTGCCGTGGCCCCGGGCCATTCAGCGTTACTCGCGCAGGCGACGGGGTGACGGCGGTATTGATGCATACGGGGCTGGGCATGAGCGTAGGGTTGGCGCTGGGGGAACAGGTGGTCGCCGAACTGTTCGGCGCCAGGTAGGCGCTGGCGGCAGCCAGCGAACACAGCCTCTGCGCATTTCGCCCTGGCAATGCACACCCTGCTACGCTGCATTGACTACCACGGCAGGTCGTCCGCTATTGCCGTGTGGTCCCGCGGATACCCGCTGAGGTCACCATGGATGCGCTTCGTGTCTCGCACGCCCCTGCCGGGGCCATCTGGCTGCTCATGTCGAGCCTGCTTGCCGGTTGCGCCGCGGCCCCCAGCGGGCCGGAGCCTACCCCGAATGCCGATGCCTCCCGGGGTCAAACCCTGCAGTTGGCCAAGGAGCCTGACCAGGGCGGGCCCAGCTGTATCCCCGACGGCCAGGTAGACCTGCGAAACACTGACCCCGACGACAGCTATGAGCAGGTCACTGCCCGCTGGAAACAACTGGCCTGCCGCTATAACGCGACCCAGGGGCGCAAACTGCTGGTGTTCCTGGACGGCACGGCAAACAACAAACAGAGCAGCACGAACATTTGGCGGTTGTACGATCTGGCGCTGAAGGCGGCGGACCACGGCCAGCCGGTGATCCCGTATTACGACCAGGGCGTGGGCAATGACAAGCGCTCACAGGTGAGCGGCAACCTGTTCGGCTCGGGTGTGAGCCTCAACGTACGCCAGGCCTACCGCTTCCTCGCCCAGGCGTACCGGCCGGGAGACGAGATCTACCTGTTCGGTTTCAGCCGTGGGGCCTTCACGGCTCGCTCGCTCAACGGCTTTATCGAGTTCGCCGGGCTGCTGGATGCTAAGGCGCTCGGGGCCGACTGGGGGGATCGCATGCCGGCCTTTATGGGGCTTACCCGGCTGCATCGAGAGGCTAATCACCTGTACGAAATCTACTTCAGCCGCGACACCGGCAGTGCCCGTTTCGAGCCCACCCTGCGCAAGCATCTGCAAGATTATGAGAAGCAACATGGCCTGCCGGTGCGCCCGGTGACGGTCGAAGCCATCGGCGTGTTCGACACCGTGCCGGCCGCCGGGCTGCTGCGCGACGAGGAGCCGGACGACCATCGCATCGGCCTGTACGCCCGGCGGGGGTACCATGCGATGTCCCTGGACGAGCAGCGTGACGACTTTCGCTTGCAGCGCTTTTTCGCCCCCTTGCGTGACGGGCAACGTTTACAGGAGGTGTGGTTCGCCGGCGTGCACGCGGATGTGGGGGGCGGCTATGGCGCGCCGGCGCTCAGTGGCTGCCCTCTCGACCCAAACCTTCCCAAGGCGCAGCAACCCATCGGGTTGGAAGCAACGCCGCTGCGCTGGATGCTGGGCAACTTCACTGACGATCGCATTTTCGCCGACGCTCCTTGGCCGCAGGAATGCCTGGATGGCCGCCTGCACGACGAGTTCCTCGACAGCGTGGGCCTGAGACAGCGGGTATTCCGGCTGGCCGGCCTTAACCGCCGGCACCCCGTGGTGGGGGACACCGTGGACGGCAGCGTGCTTTGCCGTATGCAGATCACCTTGGCCGAGGGGGTGCGGCACTGCGAACGCGAGCCCGAGGGGCACTATCGCCCGGCCAACCTGGGGGATGATCCGCGGCGGCTGTTCAAGGTGCTGCCGCGCGCCTGCCCGGCGACGGCAGGGCCGCAGGCCCAGCGCGAGCAAACCGCCGACGCGCCGGTCACCCGCTGCGCCACGCCCTGATCACACCGGCAGTTCCTGCAACCACAAGCGGTTCTTGCCGCTGTGCTTGGCGCGGTACAGCGCTTCATCGGCTGCTTGAAGCCAATCCCGCTCGCAGGTGTACTTGCGTGAATAGGGCACCAGGCCAATGCTCAGGCTGGCATGGGCCACCGGCGAGGCGCCGTCGGTCCAGTCACTGAAGCGCTTGCGAATATCGTTGAGCTGGTCGAAGGCCTGGCTCACGGTGACGTCGTAGAGAATCACGCAGAACTCGTCGCCGCCGTAGCGCCCAGGCACCGCTTGTGGCCCGAGCCCGGCACGCAGCAGGTTGGCCAGGCGGGCAATGATGGCATCGCCGACCAGGTGGCCATGGTTGTCATTGATGGTCTTGAAATCGTCGATGTCCAGCAGGGCGAGGATGGCGACTTTCTGACCGCCGCGGCATTCGCGCCAGGTGGCGCGCAGGCGCTCCAGCCAGGCGGCCTGGTGCAGCAGGTTGGTCATGCCGTCCAGCGTACTGATCAGCTTGAACGCTTTTTTGTGCACCGCCAGCTGTACGGCCAGCCGGTAGCTTGCGCTGCCCACCGCCAGGGGATAGACCACCAGCATCGGCAAGCAAGCGAGCATCTGCAGTTCGGTGGTGTGGGGTGCCAACTCCAAACCTGTGAGCGCCAGGGCCGCCACCACGCCGATCCCTTGCAACAGGACCGTCCAGCGCAACAACGCCCAACCGCCAGCGGCCACCGCGTTCATCAATACCATGGCCAGCAGCAACACCGAGGGCAACAGGTTGAGCGCCATCTGGCCAGCCCACAGGCCCGCAAATGCGCCGTCCAGCAGCAGGCTGCGGCGCTCTGCCGTGTAGGGGTCAAGCGCGGCCCGGTTTACCCGGTAGGCCAGGGTGGGCCACACGAACGCGTTCAGGCCTATCAGGGCCCATATCCAGCCGCTGGTGCCGCCACTACCAAGCACCACCGCAACGATGAATACCGCACTGAGCGCGCACCCCAGCGACCGCGGGCCATAGATTCGGCGGGCAAAATCACGGCCCAGTTCGCGGCGGCTGCTCGGCATGGCTTGGTCATTCCTGGTGGCTTGCAAACGGATAGCCAACGCCGGCGTTCATGCTCGCACAGGTGGCAGGCGAGCAGAGACGCTCACGGGGCGGGATAATGTCACTTTGATATAGGCGGAACAATGGCCAATGTTCTACATTGCATGGCCTTCCGACCGGCGTAATAGAGCCGCCGGGGCGCCGTGGCACAGTCACGCGTGCGCCGATAATCCGTAATCCCTGCCGCTTTGCCAGGTTATCCCCTACACTTGCGCGCCGCACATTCTCGGCGGATTCAAGGCGTGGCCAGGGCAGCAGTACCATGACACAAACCGACATTACCTTCGCGCTGGGCTTTCTCTCCGGCGGCGGCGAAATGGGCGCGCGCATCCGCGCCTTCGATTGGGCCAGCACG
This sequence comes from Pseudomonas sp. 3MAES_34.3B, assembly GCF_058145875.1. NCBI lineage: Bacteria > Pseudomonadati > Pseudomonadota > Gammaproteobacteria > Pseudomonadales > Pseudomonadaceae > Pseudomonas > Pseudomonas sp. 3MAES_34.3B. Next base: position 3,354,556 of record NZ_CM176960.1, read on the forward strand.
CCGCTGGGTAACCCGCAGGGCTGGCCCCAATCGCTGCAGTCGGCCATGAGCATCTGCCTCAATTCCAGCCTTCCAACGGCGATCTACTGGGGGCCGGACCTGCGCCTGCTTTATAACGACGCCTGGGCATTCGTGCCGGGTGAGCGCCACCCAGGGTGCCTGGGCCAACCCGCTGCCCAGGTGTGGGGCGACATCTGGCACATCGTTGGGCCGCAGTTGAATCAGGTACGGCACAGCGGTGAGGGCATCACCGTGTTCGACCAGTTGCTGCCGATGATGCGAAACGGTGAAGTGACCGAAAGCTACTGGAACTACAGCCTTACGCCTATCCGCGGTGAAACGGGTGACATCGCGGGCATTTTCAATCAGGGCCACGACACCACCCAGCGCGTGTTGCATGAGCGCCAGCGTGAAGCCGACCTGGCCCGCCAAAAGCGAATGTTCGAGCAGGCCCCAGGCTTCATGACCATATTGCGCGGCCCCGAGCATGTGTTCGAGTTTGTAAACAGCGCCTACCTGCGGCTGTTCGGGCACAGGGATTTTATCGGCAAGCCTATCCGTGAAGTATTCCCCGAGCTTGAAGGCCAGGGCTTTTACGAGTGGCTGGACCGCGTGTACACCACGGGTGAACGTTTCGTGGCCAAGCGCACCCCGATCATGCTGGCCTATGAGGGGGCGCCCAGCGAACAGCGCTACCTGGACTTTATCTACGAACCGCTCACGGACGAAGCCAACCGGGTGATCGGCATCTTCTGCGAAGGCTTTGACGTGACCGAAGCGCACCTGGCCCAGGCCGCGCTCGCTGCCAGCGAAGAGCGTTTTCGCGCGGCACTGGCCATAGATACTGTCGGCGCGGTGTTCTTCACCGACGACGGCGTATTGACAGACGCCAACGAGGCCTTCCTGCGCATGAGCGGCTACAGCCACGAGGACGTGCAGGCCGGCCGGTTGAACTGGAAGATGCTCACCCCGGCCGAATGGCGCCGGCCCTGGCTCAAGGCAATGGCAGAACTGAAGGCCAGCGGAGTCGCCACACCGTTCGAGCGCGAACATTTGCGCAAGGACGGCAGCCGCTGGTGGTCGTTGGTTGCGGCCAAACGCCTGCCGGACGGCAGCTGTTTCGAACTGGTGGTGGACATCAGCGCCCGGGTGCGCGCCGAGGAAGCCCTGCGCGAACAAACCCGTACCCTGGAAACCCTCGACCAGATCAACAAACTGTTGGCCGGCGACCTGGACCTTGAGCGGGTGGTGCAAACCTTGACCGATGCCGGGGTAGCGCTTACAGGCGCCCGGTTCGGCGCGTTCTTCCATAATGTGCTGGACGACAGTGGCGAGCACCTCACCCTGTTCACGCTTTCCGGCGCAGAACGGGAGCAGTTTTCCTCCCTCGGCGGGTTGCGCGCCACGCCGGTGTTCGCGCCAACCTTCCGTAACGAAGGGGTGGTGCGCTCCGACGATATTCTTGCCGACCCTCGCTACGGGCAGCGTGGCCCCCACCACGGCATGCCCGAGGGCCATCTGCCGGTGCGCAGCTACCTGGCGGTGTCGGTGGTATCCCGGGCAGGCGAAGTGCTCGGCGGGCTATTTTTCGGGCACCCCGAACCCGGCCGCTTTGGCGAGCGCCACGAGCGGGTAATGGTGGCCCTGGCTGCCCAGGCCGCTATCGCCATCGACAACGCACGGCTGTTCCAGCAAGTACAAACCGCCAATGAAACCCTCGAGCAGCGGGTAGCCGAGCGCACCGAAGAGCTCACCCAGGCACACGAGGCCCTGCGCCAAGCGCAGAAAATGGAAGCAGTAGGGCAGCTCACGGGGGGCATTGCCCACGACTTCAACAACTTGCTGGCGGGCATTATCGGGGGGCTGGAAATCGTCGAACAGCGGCTCAGGGCCGGCCGTTCGGATAACCTCGATCGCTTCCTCAAGGGCGCTCAGAACTCCGCCCAGCGGGCGGCCGCACTCACCCAGCGACTGTTGGCGTTTTCCCGCCGGCAAACCCTGGCGCCCCGGCCCCTGGACGTGAACCAGCTGGTGATGGGCATGCAGGAGTTGATCGGGCGTACGGTGGGCCCGGCGATCGAAGTGCGAGTGAGCGTCACAGCGGGCCTGTGGCCAGCCTGCGTTGACGCCCCTCAATTGGAAAGCGCACTGCTGAACCTGGCCATCAACGCGCGGGATGCCATGCCTGCGGGTGGCCACATCACACTGGAAACCAGCAACCTGCACCTGGACAGCAAAGCTGCCGCAACCTATGACCTTCCACCGGGCGAGTACCTGCGCATTGGCGTGACAGATACCGGCGCGGGCATTCCCGGGAACATCATCGAGCGGATCTTCGACCCCTTCTTCACCACCAAACCCATCGGCCAGGGCACCGGGCTGGGCCTGTCGATGGTGCATGGCTTCGTGCGCCAGTCTGGCGGCCAGGTGCGGGTTCATTCCGAGGTAAACCTGGGCACTACGGTTAACCTTTACCTGCCCCGCTACCTCGGTGAGACGGTGCCGGAGGGCAAGCCTGTACCCCTCGCCGCGGCGGAAACTGGCATGGGCGAAACCGTGCTGGTGATTGATGACGAGGCCACCGTGCGCATGCTGATGGTGGAGGCGCTGCAGCACGCCGGTTACCGCACCCTGCAGGCCAACGATGGGCCAGCCGGCCTCAAGCTGCTGGCAAGCGAGCCCCGCATCGACCTGCTGGTGACTGATGTGGGCTTGCCCGGTGGCATGAATGGCCGCCAGGTGGCTGACGCGGCGCGCGTGGCACGCCCTGCGCTTCAAGTACTGTTTGTGACCGGCTTCGCCGAGCATTCGGTGCTGGCTGCGGGAGACCTGGAAGATGGCATGGCCGTTTTGAGCAAACCTTTCTCGATGGCCAGCCTGGCAGCGAAGGTCGCCCGGATGCTCGGCAACGCCTGAGCCTTTTGCGTTTTTGTTGTGCCGTTGCGGTAACAGCTAACCTGTGAATGTGTCGAAACGGGGCGCGGTTATCCATCACCACACAGGAACGCAACGATGCGAAAGAGCGATAAACACTGGGCCATGGGGCTGCTTGCGGCCTGCCTGCTGGCAACCGGAACGGCCCATGCCAAGGAGTGGAGCCGCGTAAACATTGCCACTGAAGGCAGCTACGAGCCCTGGAACCTCACCCTGCCGGGGGGAAGGGTGAGCGGCTTCGAGCCTGAACTGATGGAGGTGCTGTGCCAGCGCATGAAGCTCGAATGCGTGCTGAAGGTACAGAACTGGGACGGGATGATCGCCAGCCTCAACGCAGGCAAGTTCGACGTGTTGATGGATGCGATCGTGATCACCGAGGAGCGCAAGCAGGTGATGGCGTTCTCCACCCCTTATGCCCGCACGCCCGCCAGCTTCGCGGCCATGGACGCTAACCTCTTGCCCGGCAAGCCTGGCAAGGAAGGCGCCATCACCCTGGCCAATGACCCCGCGCAGATCAAGCCGGCCGTCGAAGCGTTGCGCAAGGCACTGGACGGCAAAACCATCGGCATCGCCTCCGGCACGGTGTACACGCCGTTCATCGACGAGTACTTCAAGGACGTGGCCACGGTGCGCGAGTACAGCACCTCGGCGGACGCGATCCTGGACCTGAACGCCGGGCGTATCGACGCGGTGTTCGACGACGTGACCTTCCTCAATGCCACCCTGGAAAAGCCCGACAATAAAGGCCTGACGTACACCGGGCCGGAGATTGCCGGGCCCATCTGGGGCGAAGGCGAGGCGTTGGGCTTTCGCAAGGCTGACACCGACCTCAAGGCTCGTTTCGACACCGCCCTCAAGGACGCCATTGCCGATGGCACGGTCAAGCGTTTGAGCGAGAAGTGGTTCAAGGTAGACCTCACCCCGTAATCGCCCTTGCCCGACCACGAAGGAGGCACCCGCATGACGCTTGTGGAGTTACTGGGCTTCAGTGAACACGGCTGGGGCCCGACGCTGCTTCAAGCGGCAGGCATGACCTTGGTGCTCACGGCTGTTGCGCTGTTGATTGGCGCGGTGGCCGGCGCCTTGGTGGCGATGGCCAAGTTGTCATCGCGGCGGGCGCTGCGCTGGCTGGGTGAGCTGTATTCCATGCTGTTTCGCGGTATTCCGGAATTGCTGGTGATCTACCTGTTCTACTTCGGCGGCGCCACCATGGTGTCGGCGGTGGCCTACTGGTTTGGCGGCGGTGGCTACATCGACGTGCCGCCCTTCGCGGTGGGCGCGCTGGCGGTGGGGCTGATTTCGGGTTCGTACCAGGCCGAGGTGTACCGCGGCGCGTACCTGGCAGTGCCCAAAGGCGAACTGGAAGCGGCCAGCGCGATCGGCATGTCCCCTGCCCTGCGCCTGCGCCGGGTACTGATCCCGCAGGTGCTGCGCTTTGCCCTGCCCGGCCTGGGTAACGTGTGGCAGATGAGCCTGAAGGATTCGGCACTGATATCGGTGATCGGGCTGGTGGAGCTGATGCGCGCCAGCCAAGTGGCGGCGGGCTCGACTCGCCAGTATTTCACCTTTTACATCGTGGGCGGCCTGGGCTACCTGATGCTTACCTGGCTGTCGGGCCGGGTGTTCGCCGCTGCTGAAGCCCGCGTGCGCCGCACCCGCCGCGCCAATGCGATGCACTCCTGAGGGCCTGTAGTGATCGACGTCGAATTTCTCGGTAGCACCCTTCTCAAGCTGATGGGGGCGCTGCCGACCACGCTCGGCTTGTTCTTCGCCTCACTCGCGCTGGGGTTGTGCCTTTCGCTGGGGGTGGTGGCCTTGCGGGTGAACCGGCGGCCCTGGTTGAGTTACCCCGCGCGCGCCTATATCGCACTGTTTCGCGGTACTCCGTTGTTGGTGCAGATGTTCCTGATCTACTACGGCCTGGGGCAGTTTCCCGAGGTGCGCCAGAGCTTCGCCTGGGTGGTGCTGCGCTCGCCCTATGCCTGCGCCGTACTCTCGCTGGCCTTGTGTACCGCAGGCTATACCGCCGAAATCATCCGCGGTGGCCTGCTGAGCGTGCCTCAAGGGCAGATCGAAGCGGGCTTGGCCATCGGGCTCTCCCGCTGGCAGTTGCTGCACCGAATCATTGCCCCCATCACCTTGCGCCAGGCGCTGCCGTCGTACTCCACGGAGGCGATTCTGCTGGTCAAATCCACGGCGCTGGCCAGCCTGGTTACCGTATGGGACGTTACTGGCGTTGCCCAGCAGATCATCCAGCGCAGCTACCGCACCCTTGAGGTGTTCGCCTGCGCCGCAGCGATTTACCTGGTACTGAATTTCCTGGTAGTGCGCGCGGTGGCGTGGCTGGAGCACCGGCTGGCCGTGCCGACGCGCCCCTTGGAAAGCGATGCCCCGGCCCAAGCCACGGCGCCCCTGCCGACCGACCCCTGACGCTGACTGTGCTGAACCGGCTCGGCCTGCCTACCTGCCCGCCATCAGGCTTAAGGCTTGGGCATCGGCTGCGCCACGCCGCTTTCTACCCCACCGGATGCATCGTCGAGGGTATCGGCGTTGCTGGTATCGCTCGCTTCGGATTCCAGCTCGTCGCTGGCCTGCTTCCAATGCGAATGCGCCGCGCCTTCCGGGCGGCCTTCGCGTTCCCAGAGTTCGTACGCACGGTCTCGGATCCTGCTTTCGTCCACGCTCATGGCCGTAGTCCTCGTTCGCTGATGGGTGTTCCCACATCGACCCGGCAACGGGCCGTAAGTTGGATGAAAGCGATACCGTGCCGACGGCTGGCCAGGCCCGCCGAGGCTTCTGACAGAAAGCACGCGGGCCGATGAAATGTGCTGAACCCGTTGCGCTTGTGCAACTCCTATACAAAACGCAGCGACGGGACACTTTTGATGAGCACAGCAGCGGCTTACCGCGGCCAGGGTACCGCTCGCCCCACAGGCGAGCCGATTGCCAGCGCCGAGGTGGATATCGAGCGGTACCTGCGTGACCTGATCGACACCGGTAAGGCCCCCCTGCCATTGCCCGGTGGGGGTCACACCTTGCAGCGCTGGCGGGCCCTGGCACAGGTCGCCGCCATTGACCTCTCGCTGGTGAAGTTTTACGAGGCGCATACCGACGCACTGGCGATCCTCGCTGAACTGACGCCCCGACAGGCCATAGGTGAGGGCTTGTGGGCTGTCTGGGCTTCCGAACCGCCCAATGTACGGGTGCGGGCTGAACGTTCGAGCGGTGGCCAGTTGCGCTTGCACGGCACCAAAGCCTGGTGCTCAGGCGCTGCGCAGGTCGATCACGCGCTGGTCACGGTATGGAGCGCCAACGACGAGCCCTGGTTGGCGGCGGTCGACCTGCACCAACCCGGGATCGAGATAGTCGACGGCGCCTGGCAGGCAGTGGGCATGGCGGCCACGGCCAGCCTCGACGTACGCTTCGATGGCGCCGTGGCACAGGTGATTTGCGCCGGTGACGGTTACCTTCAGCGGCCGGGGTTCTGGCAAGGCGGGGCCGGCATCGCTGCCTGCTGGTACGGCGCCGCTACCCGCCTGGGCGAATACTTGCGCGACGCCAGCAAAACCGACCCCCATGCGCTGGCCCATCTGGGCGCCGTGGATGCCAGTTTGTCCATGGCTGCCGCCAGCCTGCGTGAGTGTGCGCAGTGGATAGATACCCACCCCACCCATAACGCCGAGCTGCCGGTACGGCGGGTGCGCGCCCAGGTCGAACATACCGTGGAAGCCGTGCTGCGCCATGTGGGCCGCGCCCTGGGCGCTACCCCGTTCTGTCGCGACCGCCACTTTGCCCGGCTCGCCGCCGACCTTCCTGTATTCGTGCGCCAAAGCCATGCCGAGCGTGACCTTGCCGCTTTGGGGGCCCTGAGCCGCCAACCCTCCCAGGCCGGAGACTGGCGCCTATGAGCAACGCCGAAAATCTTATACAAACCGAAGGCACCCCGCTGGAGGCCTGGCAGCGCTCCCGGCGCCTGGCCGCAGTGCCGGCCATCAGCCTCGATGAACTGGCCCCGCCAGGCCACCGGGTGGTGGTAGTGGCCCCTCACCCCGACGACGAAGTGATCGCCTGTGGTGGCTTGCTGGCGGCGCTGACAGAGCGCGAGCAGGAATTGCTGTTGGTGTCCGTGACCGATGGCGAAGGTAGCCACCCCGGCTCTCTGGACTGGCCGCCGGAGCGCTTGCGTCAGGCCCGTTACGCCGAAAGCGAGGCGGCCTTGCGCGCCCTGGGCCTGGCGCCGGAGCGGCTGGCATGGCAGCGCCTGCATGCACCTGACAGCCAGGTGGGCGACGACGAGGCCGGCCTTGCCGCCGCCCTGAGAGCGCTGCTGCGGCCCACCGACCTCGTATTCACCACGTGGCGGCTGGACGGCCACTGCGACCACGAAGCCGTTGCCCGCGCCTGCCTGGCCGCCACCGCAGACGCAGGGGCGCAATTGCGCGAAATTCCCGTATGGGCCTGGCATTGGGCTACCCCCGAGGACGATCGCCTTCCCTGGGGACGGGCCCGACGCCTGGCACTGACGCCGCAGTGGCTGGCGCGTAAACAGGCGGCGCTTCATGCGCATCAGAGCCAGCTCCACCGCGACCCCACCACCGGCGCCGACCCTGTATTGAGCGAAGAAGCTCTTCGGCGATGGCTGCAACCCTACGAGGTGGTGTTCCTATGACAGACCCGGAAGGCTACTTCAACAACTTGTACGACGGCGACCCTGACCCCTGGGCCTACCGGCGCCGCTGGTACGAGAAACGCAAGCGCGACCTCACCCTCGCCTGCCTCCCGCGCCAACGTTACCGCCGTGGCTTCGAGCCCGGCTGTTCGAACGGAGAGCTGAGCGCGGAGCTGGCCCAGCGCTGCGACCAACTGCTGTGCACTGACCTCAACGCCCAGGCCGTAACCCTGGCGCAAGAACGGTTGGCGGGCATCGAGGGGGTGGACGTGCGGCAGTGTTCGCTGCCCGAAGACTGGCCGGCCGGCGAGTTCGACCTGATCGTGCTGAGCGAAGTAGGCTACTACCTGGCCCCCGACGCCTGGGAGCACGTGGCGGCCCGCGCCGGCAAGAGCCTGGCCGCTGGCGGGTGCGTATTGGCCTGCCATTGGCTGCACCCGATCGAGGGCTGCCAGATGGATGGCCATGTTGTACATCAAATACTGGCGCGGAAGCTGGAACTTGAGCCCTTGATTCACCATCTTGAGAAAGACTTCATTCTGGAACTCTGGGGCCACCAGCCGGTTGGCTTCGATTTAAGCGAGGTGGTCGAATGATCGGCGTTCTGGTCCCGGTTCATAACGAAGAGCAGCTGCTGGGGGCTTGCCTGACTTCCGTGCTCAAGGCAGCCAGGCATCCTGAGCTTGCCGGGGAAGCGGTAGAAATACTTGCTGTGCTGGATGCTTGCACCGATGGTTCGCATGCCATCGCAACGGCCCTGGGCGTGCATACCCTGAGCGTGAACAGCCGCAATGTGGGCCATGCCCGTAGCGTGGGCGCCAGCTACCTGCTCGGCCGCGGCGCGCGCTGGCTGGCCTGCACCGACGCCGACAGCCTGGTGGGCGAAGACTGGCTGTGCAACCAGCTGAAATTCGGCGCCGAGGCCGTGTGCGGTACCGTGCACGTCGAAGACTGGAGCGGCCATTCCGCCGATGTGCAAGCCCGGTACATGGCCAACTACCAGGACCGCGACGGCCACCGGCACATTCACGGCGCCAACCTGGGCGTGTGTGCCAAGGCCTACCGCCGCGTGGGCGGCTTCCGCCCGCTCAGCGCCCACGAGGACGTGCACCTGATCCAGGACCTGGAACGCAGTGGCGCCCGCATCGTATGGACACACCTCAACCGGGTGATCACCAGCGCCAGGTTCGATTGCCGAGCGCAGGGCGGGTTCAGCGATTACCTGAAAGGATTGGCGGAGGGCGTACAGCCCTGATATCAACTTTCTTATAGTCTGATATCAAAAAGCCGGCACTCACGCCGGTTTTTTTATTTCGCCACCGATACATTCAAATAAACAGAACGCATACCTTCTGCACTTCAAAGGCATTACCCCGAAGTTATCCCCGCCCCTATATTCAAGCGCGCCGGCTACGTTCCGGCATTGCTTGCCAATCGGCCCACCATGGGCCGCCATGGGCTTACCTGACAAAAGCAAATCAAAGGTAACTCTGGGCTACGTACGCCGAACGGCGGGGCTCTGCCCTCACGCCTCACCGCTTTGCCTGAACTTCCGTTGGACGATAACAACAACTAACTCTTCAAAGGATATGACCATGCGAATGAACACCGCAGCCAAGCCTTTTGCTCGCGCCGCCTTGTGCCTTGCATTGACTGCCGCACTGGGTAACGCCGCCCACGCCAGCGGCAAAAACAGTGACGATACCTTGAAGTTCGATTCCAGCACGGGCGGTACGGCAGGGTCGGTAACGGTATTCGGGCAGACGGTAACGTACACCGCGTACACCGTGACTTACGTCGCCAAGCCCAACGACCCGGCCCAGCAAGTAATGACGGTTTACATTCCGTCCACCGCGACCCAGGCTTCGCCCATCTTCATGCCGCTCAATACCGGCGGCTATATGCAGCTGGACCTGCTCACCCCCGCTGATGTGACCACCGCCGATGAAACCGGCGCCAACCGCGCGGCGGCCATGGCCTTGGCCAAGGGCATTGTGGTGGCTTCCGCCGCAGGCCGGGGCCGCAACTCCACGTTGGTGGTCGACGGCGTGACCACCGAAGTGGGCGATGGGCCGTCGGCGATCGTGGACCTCAAGGCCGCGGTGCGCTACCTCAAGCACAACGACAAGGCGATGCTGGGCAACGCCGAAAAAATCATCATCAGTGGCACCAGCGGCGGCGGCGCCTACAGCTCCCTGGTGGGCGCCACCGGCGACAGCCCGCTGTACAAGAGCTACCTGAACGAGCTCGGCGCCGCCCAGGAAAGCGACGCGGTCTTCGGCGTGGCGCCCTACTGCCCCATCACTGACCTGAACAACGCCAACGCCGCCTATGAGTACTACTTCAACGGCACCGGTATCACCGTGGCCCATCCCAACGGCGGCACGCTCAACCTGAGCACCAATGACCAGGCGCTGTCCACGGTGATGGCCAACCAGTATGTGGCCTATCTCAATGGCCTGGACCTCAAGCACCCGCGCACCGGTGCGCCGCTCAAACTCAACAGCTACAGCCCGGACGCGGTACGCGGCGGCAGCTATCGCAATTATGTGTACAGCGTGCTGAGCGACTCGGCCACCCGGTTCATTCTGCAGAACGGTTATGTGAACGGTGACGGCAGCCTCAACAGCGCCGGGCAAACCTACATGAGCACCGCGGCCACCATGAACGGCCTGGCGTCCGGGCTCGCGCCGAAGGACTTCATCAGCTGGAATGCGGCCACCCGCACAGCCACCCTCACCAGCTGGAAAAACCTCATGCTGTTCATGAACCGGATGAAGCCGGTGGGCGCCTTCGACAACGGCTTCGCCAGCGTTACCGGCGAGATGGACGCCTTCAACACCGACCCCACGGTGCTCAGCAACGATGTCACCGTGGCCAAAGGCTGGAACCACTTTGACGAGAACCTGGGCGAGGCGATCGCCAAGGCCGGGCTCAAAGGCGTGACCGGCTACACCAGCGTGAAAGGCTTTGTGGTGAAAGACGCAGTGGCCAAGTGGGCGGCGATGATGAACCCCATGTACTACATTGTGAAAAGCCCTCGTAATACCGGCCTTGACGTCAACCCCTACGCTGCCCAGGCCTATGGCTCCAGCGAAGTGGCGCGGCACTGGCGGATCCGTGTGGGCTCCTATGACCGTGATTCCTCACCGTTCGTCAGCCTTAACCTTGCCACCGTGTTGCAGAACCGGGGTGCCGGCGTGAACTACAAGATCGCCTGGAACCAGCCTCACGCCGGTAACTACGACAACAGCGAGCTGATCGCATGGATGCTCAAGGTTGCGAAAAACGATTCGCGTGGCGATTCACGGCACGACTGAGACCACGAGCCTGAACAGGACGTAGCGACAGGGGAGCGCTTGCCGCTCCCCTGCGCGCCTTGCGCTACGAGGGGACGCATGATGCAGGCAACCGAAGCCAAGAAGGCAGGCGGGGGGCAAATGGCGCTGGTTTGTGCGCCGATGCCGGAGCTTTGTGGAGAGGCCGCCGAGCGGGCACTCTGCGACTATCTGGTGGCGGCGGGCCAACTCAAGGCCCTGGACCATGAGCGCGCGCGCCGCTTGTACGTTGGCGCCGACACCGCTTCGCCACCCACCGAAGCCTTCACGGCATTCCTGCTGCGCCTGGGGCTGGTAGCCGAGCGAGACCTGGCGCACGCCTGGGCCAGCCTGCTGAATGTGCCCGTGGTCGATGCCGAGCAGCCGCCGGCGGCGCCAGAGGCACTGCCATCCCTGCCGTTGCGGTTCCTCGAACAGTTCCAACTGGTGCCGGTAAGCAAGGATCCGGACGGCACCTTGCATATCGTGCTGGCAAACCCGGCCGACCCTTACCCGCTCGACGCCATCGCCTACGCCTGTGACTGCCCGGTACGGGTGTCCATCGGCCTGCGCGGCGACATCCAGGCCATGATCGAACGCTATTACGGCCAGGGCCGCTCGGCCATGGGCGCCATCGCCCAGGGCATGGGCAACGACACGCAGTCGCTGGACGACATCGAACACCTGAAAGACCTGGCCTCCGAAGCGCCGGTGATCCGCCTGGTGAACCTGATCATCGAGCGCGCGGTAGAGCTGCGCGCCTCGGACATCCACATCGAACCCTTTGAAAACCACCTCAAGGTGCGCTACCGCGTTGACGGCCTGCTGCAGGAATCCGAAGCGCCGCCGCCCCGCTCCACCGCTGCGGTAATTTCGCGGGTGAAGATCATGGCGCGGCTGGACATCGCCGAGCGCAGGCTGCCTCAGGACGGGCGGATCATGCTGCGCATACAGGGCAAGGAACTGGACCTGCGCGTGTCGACGGTGCCCACCAGCTTCGGCGAGTCGGTGGTGATGCGCCTGCTGGACCGTGCCTCGGTGCGCTTCGACTTCGCCAGCCTGGGGTTCGCCGGCCAGGCATTGGAGAACTTCCTGCCGGTACTCGAACGGCCCCACGGCATCGTGCTGGTGACCGGGCCCACTGGCTCGGGCAAAACCACCACGCTGTACACCGCCCTGGCCCGGCTCAATACCGCCGAGCGCAAGATCATCACCGTGGAAGACCCGGTGGAGTACCAGCTCGAAGGCATCAACCAGATCCAGGTCAAGCCCAGCATTGGCCTGGGCTTCGCCGGCGCCCTGCGCGCCATCGTGCGGCAGGACCCGGACGTGATCATGATCGGCGAAATGCGCGACCTGGAAACCTGTGCCATCGCTATCCAGTCCGCCCTTACTGGCCACCTCGTGCTGTCCACACTGCACACCAACAGCGCGGCGGGTAGCATCACTCGGCTGCTCGACATGGGCGTGGAGGATTACCTGCTCGCCTCCACCCTCAACGGCATCCTGGCGCAACGGCTGGTACGCCGGCTGGACCCCGACCTGCGCGAAGCCTACGAGCCCCTGCCCGAGGTGATCGCCGACTACCAGCTGGAGCGCTACACCGAGGCGCGGCCAATACGCTTGTACCGCCCACGTGCCGGGCTTGCCGGGACCGATGGCTACCGGGGGCGCAGTGCGATCAGCGAGCTGCTGGTGCTCGACGACACCCTGCGCCGCCTGCTCATGCGCCGCGCCGATGCCGCCACGCTGGAGCAGGCCGCCCGCGAACGAGGGATGGTCACGCTCTACGAGGACGGGCTGCGCCAGGCGCTGGCCGGGGTGACCACCCTCGAAGAAGTATTACGTGTGACGCGGGGGGACTGACATGACCCGCTATCGCTACAAGGCGCTGGACGCCGACGGCAGTGCCTCTCAAGGCTTGCTCGACGCCACCGACGAGCACGAAGCGGCGAGCCAGCTTCATGGCCGCAACCTGCTGGTGCTGCAGCTGGTGCCTACTGCCGAGGGGTCACTGGCCGGCCAGGGCTGGCGCGCCTGGTTCACCCGCCCACCGCTTTCCCCCGCCGCGCTGGCGCAGTTCACTCAGCAACTGGCCACCTTGCTGGACGCCGGCCAGCCTCTGGACCGTGCACTCAACATCCTGCTCAGCAACCCGGCGGACGCTCGGGTGGGCGCCTTGCTGGAGCGGGTGCGCGAACACGTGAAGGCGGGCAAACCGTTGTCCTCGGCACTGGGGGAACACCCCGAGCAGTTTTCAGTGTTGTACGTGAGCATGGTCCGCGCGGGCGAAGCGGGCGGTTCGCTGGCGGCCACGCTCACTCAACTGGCGGCGTACCTGGAACGCGCGCAGGCGCTGCGTGGCGAGGTGATCAATGCATTGATCTACCCCGCGTTTCTCGTGGTAGGCGTACTGGGGTCGTTGGCCTTGCTGATGGCGTACGTGGTGCCGCAATTTGTACCCATTTTCGCGGACCTGGGCGTTCCGGTGCCGGTGCTCACCCAAATCGTGCTGTGGCTGGGGCAGGCGTTTTCCGATTATGGCCTGGTGGTGTTGGTAACCGGCGTGGTTGCGCTGTGGTGGCTGCGCGCGCGCCTGGCCGAGCCGGCGCGGCGGCTGCGCTGGGACGCAGGCCTGTTGCGGCTGAAGCTGGCCGGCCCGCTGCTGCAGCGGCTGGAGACCGCGCGGCTGGCCCGCACCTTGGGGACGTTGCTGCGCAACGGCGTGCCGTTGCTGGCTGCCTTGGCCATCGGCCGTGACGTGTGCACCAACCAGGCCCTGCGCGGGGCGGTGGCCGCGGCGGCCGATCGAGTGAAGGACGGCGCGCCGCTGGCTGCCTCGCTGGAGAACAGCCGGCTGTTGCCGCCGCTCGCGCTGCAAATGGTGCAGGTGGGCGAGGAATCCGGGCAACTGGACACCCTCCTGCTCAAGGTCGCCGACGTTTTCGACAGCGAAGCCAAACGCAGCATCGCCCGCCTGCTCGCTGCCCTGGTACCCAGCCTGACCATCGTCATGGCCGCGCTGGTCGCCTTCATCATGCTGGCCATCATGCTTCCGCTGATGAGCCTCACCAGTAATATCTAAAAGGCTGCTACCTGTATGAGAACACTGCCCCCCAACCTCCTTTCCCGCCACCAGCGCGGCTTCACCCTGCTGGAAATGCTCGCGGTGATCGTGCTGCTCGGCATCGTGGCCACGATCGTGGTGCGCCAGGTGGGCGGCAACGTCGACAAAGGCAAATACGGCGCCGGCAAGGCGCAGCTCGCCAGCCTTGGCATGAAGATCGAAACCTACGCGCTGGACGCCGGCGCGCCGCCCAAGGCCTTGCAACAGCTGACGACTCGCCCCGCCGATGCCCGCAACTGGAACGGCCCCTATGCCAAGCCTTCAGACCTGCAAGACCCCTTCGGCCATGCCTTTGGCTACCGCGCGCCGGGGCAACATGGCGCTTTTGACCTGATTTTCTACGGCCAGGACGGCCAACCCGGCGGCGATGGCTATAACGCCGACCTGGGCAGCTGGGAGTAACGGTGTATGGGCCGCCAGGGGGGCTTCACGCTGCTGGAAATGATCGTAGTGATCGTACTGGTGGCGGTGGCCCTGAGCGTGGTGTCGTTTTCCCTGAGCAAAGGGCTGGACAGCCTGCGCGCCCGGGAAGCGGGCCGCGACCTCAGCCTGGCCCTGCGCGCGGCGAGGGCCCAGGCGATTACCGATGGCCAGCCCACCCGAGTGGAATTCGATGTGGCCGGGCGGCGGTATCAGGCACCCGGCCAACCGGCGCACGCCCTGCCCCCGCGCATGGCCCTGCGCCTGACCACCGCCGCTGCGCTGCGCCTGGGCCAGCGAGGTTCTATCCAGTTCTACCCCGACGGCAGCAGCACCGGCGGCAACGTACGGCTCGAGCGGGACGGCCGGGCATGGCGAGTGGACGTGGCCTGGCTTACCGGCGATGTGCGCTGGCAGGAGGTTCAGCCATGAACGGCGTGCGCCAACAGGGCTTCACCCTACTGGAAGTGCTGGCGGCACTGGCCCTGCTCGCGGTGACCTTTTTTGTGGTGATGGGCGGCATCGGCCAGGCCACCCACGCCTTGTTCAAGGACCAGCGCGCCACCCGCCTGGCACTGGCTGCTCACACGGTGCTGGATGCGTCCCTTGACGGCCCACTGCAACCGGGCCAGCAGCAGGGTCGGCTTGAGGACGGGGTGGCCTGGCAGCTGAACATTGCGCCCGTGGGCGGCCATGCGAGGGCGCGGCTGTTCCGGCTCAACCTTACGCTGGAACTGGGCGGGCACGTGGAGCGCTTCAGTACTTTGCGGGTGCAGGGCGTGACGGGGCGCGGCGCATGAAGCGGCTGGCCCGAGGGTTTACCTTGATCGAAGTGTTACTGGCGATCAGCCTGATGGCGATTCTGCTGGTACTGGTGGGTACGGCACTCACCGCTACGCGCAAGACCGTTGCCACCACGGAACGCTTTACCCAAAGGCTGGATGAAGTGCGGGCTGCCCAGCAATTCCTGCGGCGCGAGCTCCAGCAAATCGTGGCATTGCCGATCGACACACAGGCCTCGGGCGCCGCTGCGGTGTTTCACGGTGAACCCAGTGAGATGCGCTACGTGTCGAGCCTGCCGGCGCATCTGGGCGGTGGGCTTTACCTGCAAACGCTGGGCTTGGGCAACCGGGAGGCGGAGCCGTGGCTTGAAGTGCAGCTTATTCAGCTCACAGGGCCCGCGAGCCGTCGGCCCTGGGGCGAGCCACAACGGTTGCTGAGCCAGGTGCAAGGGCTGCGTTTCAGCTACCGCGGGCTGGATGCCCACGGCCGGCTCACCGATTGGTTGCCTCGCTGGCCATGGCCGGAGCGCCTGCCCTTGGCCATCGACGTAACCCTCAAAAGTAAAGGGCCGATCGCCTGGCCACCGTTGCAGGTCGCGCTGCGCCTGCAGCAACAGAGCCCCTTGGTGGCCACCCCATGACCACGCCGCGAAGTGACCTTCGCCAGCGTGGCGTCGCCTTGCTGCTCACGCTCTGGGCCCTCGCGCTGCTAAGCCTGTTGATGCTGCAGATCATCACCACGGTGCGCCTGGAAAACCGGCAAAGCCTGCACCAGCTGCAGCAAGCCCGCGCGGACCTGGTGGCCGAGGCGGGCCTGGCCCTGGCGGTGGTGCACCTCAGCGACCCGCAACGGGAACAGCGCTGGCACGCCAACGGCCAGGCTTATGCCCAGCTGCTTGGGGACAGCCGACTCACGGTCCGGGTGCACAGCGACATGGGCAAAGTGGACCTCAACAGTTCGTCGCCTGAGCTGTGTGCGCAACTGGCCCGCATCCTGGGCGCCAGTGGCCGCGAAGCCGGCCAACTGGCAACGGCCCTTCGGGCGCGCCAGGCCGATGCCGAGATCACGCCGCTACGGGTACTCGAGGAAGCGATGCAGCTGCCGGGCATGAGTAGCGAACTGTTCGAGCGTTTGCTGCCCTACATCACCGTGTGGAGCGGCTATGACGAGCCGGTCGCTGCGCTGGCCTCGGCGCCGGTGCGCGAGGCGCTGGGGCAGAGCCTGGTGGCGATGGCCGACGAGGTGGACCCTGGCCCGGTGTTGAGCGTGACCAGCGAAGCCCAGCTGAATAACGGGGCGCGAGCGACGCTCAGCGCTACCTTTCTATTGACCCTGGACGGCGGCACGCACGCGTATCGCCTGTTGCGTTGGCAGCCATGACTTCCTTTCGAACACACCTGACCAAAGCCCTGCGCCCGGCGCGTCTGGCACTGCATCAACAGTGGCAAGCGTCAGCCTTCCCGCGATTTTTCGCGTGGTGGGGCGAACAGCTTGCCGGTTGCCTGCCCGCTGGCCTGCGTGGCTGGCTGGCCCGTACGGACGAAGCACCGCTGGTGTGCTGGCGGCAGGACTGCCTGTGGCGCCATGGCGAAGCGGGCTGGGCGCCCTGTGGCGCGGGAATGCCCGCTGACAGTGCCTGTGTATTGCTGCTCGAGCCGCGCCAGGCGCTGGTGAGAGCCCTCACCTTCCCGCCGGCTGCCACGCCAAACCTGGCCGACGCCATCGGCTACGAAATGGACCGCCACACGCCCTTCCGTGCCGATCAGGTGTATTACGGCTTCAAACGCCTGCCGGGCAAGGCGCGGGAGCCGGCCGCCGTGGTGCTGGGCGTGGCCCAGCGCGAGCGCCTCGACGCGCTGCTCGACACCCTGGCCGGGCAAGGCGTGCGGCCCCAGGCAGTCGATGTGGCCGCGCCCTCGGGGAACGCCGGGATGGGGCTGAACCTGTTGCCACTCGAACGCCGGCCACCCGGCCACCACCGCACGCGGCAGGTCAATGCTGTGCTTGGCCTGCTGATACTGTGCCTGAGCGTGGTTGCCTTGCAGCTGTGGCTGTACAACCGCGCTGCCGCGCTTGCCGCCATGCAGGAAGAGGTGGCGCGCCTGCGTAACGAAGCCAGCGCCGTACAACAGCTGCGCCAGCAACTGCAGAACGGCCAGGGCGCCACCCGTTACCTGGCCGAACGCCGCCAGGCCACCCCGCCCATCAGCCAGGTATTGAGCGAGCTCACCCGGTGCCTGCCGGCCGACACCTGGCTCAGCCAGTTCAGCCTGGAACCCGACGGCCAGCTCACACTAGGCGGGCAAAGCCCTCACGCCGGCAACCTGATTGCCCAGCTCAAAGGCTGCCCCAGCCTGACCGGGGCGCAGTTCCAAGGCGTGATCCAGCCCGATGAAACCACGGGCGGGGAGCGTTTCTATCTGCTCGCTCACTTGCGCAAGGAGGAGCACCCCGATGCGCCGACCTCTGACACCCCGTGAACAGCGCGGGAGCGCCGTGCTGCTGCTGGGCGCGGCCTTGGCACTCATCTATTGGGGCGTGGTAGAGCCCTGGCTGGTGGCACCCCATCAAGCGATAAGCGAGCAGATGGCCGACGTGCGCCAGGCTCAACGCCGTTATGCGGCCTTGCTCGGCCAGCGCGAAGCGCTGCAAGCCGAGGTAGCCGCGATGCAGCCGGGGGACGTGAGCGAAAACGGCCTGTTGCCCGGCGACGATGCCAGCGGCGCCTCTGCGGCATTGCTGCAACGGGGGGCCGAAGTGATCGCCCAGCATCAAGCCGACGGCGCTGGCTGCGAGTTACTCAACCGTACGCCGCTCACGGACACGCCTGGCGCTGGCCCTTACCCGCAAGTGCAAGCCAGCTTCAACCTCACGTGCGCCATCGAACCGGTCGAAGCCATTGTGTATGACCTGGAAACCGGCACGCCGGCATTGTTCGTCAGCCAATTGCGGGTCGAACGCCCCGCGCAAGCCGCGGATGGGCCCGGCGGGCGGCTGGAGGTGCAGCTGACCGTCAGTGGCTTTGCACACACTCAGGCCAGCCCCAATGCTGGCGGTGAGGAGCCGTTATGACCCGTGCCGATCATCTGCGCTTCAGGCCTTGGCTGCTTGCGTTGGCCGGCGTGCTCATGGCCACGATCCTGGCGCAGGTGCTCGGCCTGGGCCGCGAGCTCACCTGGCTGCCGCCCCTGGCTCAGGACCTGCCTGGGCCGCTGGTCAGCGACGGTGGGCCGGCGGCACCGCCGTTACAGGCGCTGGCCAACACCTGGGAGCAACCGTTGTTCAGCCCCGGGCGGCAGCCGGACGTGAGGCCGATCAGCGACACAACACCGGCGTCGCTGCAAGGCATGGTCCTTACCGGCAGCCTGGTGACTGACACTGTGCGCATCGCACTGCTTCGTGACGCCAGCGGCAAGGGGTTTTCGGTGGCCCAAGGCAAGGCCCTGGCCAATGGCTGGACGCTTGAACGGCTCGACCCCACCGAAGCGCTGTTTGTGCTCGACGGCCAGCAGCAGCGGCTGCGCCTGCGCCCTTCACCGGGGCGCCCTTGAGTGCGGCGCCTACCCCATGGATTCGATCTAGAAGGCGGCGCGATTGCCGCTTCTGCCAGGAGCAACCCTATCGTGACACCGCGTTACCCTATTGCCTGCGTTGCCGCCGTGCTGCTCGCCGGCTGCGTTTCACCGGCCTCCCAGCTTCCTTCGGACAACAGCATGATGCGCGAAGGCCTGGAAGGCACCGGAAGCCAGCGCCCATTGCCCACACCGCCGTCGCCCAATATGCCCGGCAGCGTGGAAACGTCGCCGCGCTCCGCCACCGATAGCCAGATGGTGCGTGGCAGCGCTCGCTTCATCGCGCCAACACCTGCGCCAGCCAGTACCCCCCAGGCGGCGGGGGAGCCCAGCGTGGCCTTCAACTTCAACGAGCAGCCGATTCGCGGGGTGATCAACAGTATTCTTGGGGACTTGCTGCAGGAGAACTACACCATCGCCGATGGGGTAAAGGGCGATGTGACCTTTTCCACCGCCCGGCCGGTGCCCCGGCGCGAAGCCCTGCCGATTCTCGAAACCCTGCTGTCGTGGACAGGCAACGCGCTGGTACGCGACGGCAACCGCTATAACGTGGTGCCGGCGAGCCAGGCCGTTGCCGGCCGCCTGGTGCCTGCCATGGGCATGCCGGCACCGGGCGCGGGGCTCACCGCACGGTTGTTCACGCTCGATTACATTTCTGCTTCGGAGATGGAAAAGCTGCTCAAGCCCTTTGCGCGGGACGGCGCATTCCTGTTGGTAGACCCTGCCCGTAACGTACTGGCGCTGGCCGGCACCGCTGAAGAGCTGGCCAACTATGAACGCACCATCAACACCTTCGATGTGAACTGGCTCAAGGGTATGTCCATCGCGGTGTTCGGCTTGCAACGGGCCAACGTGACCGAGCTGATGCCTGAATTGCAGCGGCTGTTCGGTCCCGAAAGCGGCACTCCGCTGGCGGGCATGCTGCGGTTTCTGCCGATCGAACGCACCAACGCCATCGTGGCCATTTCGCCCCAGCCCGAGTACCTCAACGAAGTACGGCGCTGGATAGAAACCATCGACCGTGGCGGCGGCAACGAGCCGCAGATGTACGTGTATGACGTGCGCAACATGAAAGCCACCGACCTCTCCCGCTATTTACGCCAGCTGTACGGCAACGAGGCGGTGACCGAAGAGGCTGAAGCTCAGGTGGCGCCGGGGCTGCGCACCACCACACTGTCCAGCGGTAGCCGCACGGGCACGGGCAGTTTGGCGGGCAGCAGTAACCTCACCGGGAGCAGCCAGGGTTTGGGCAACCAGGGCAACACTGGCATGTCTTCAGCCCTCAGCAACACCGGCACCGACACTACCCGCAAAACCTCCGAGGACAACAACGAATCCAGCAACGGGGCGAATACGGGCAATGATTCCGGCGTGCGCATTACCGCGCAGAAAAGCAGCAACCAACTGATTATCCGGGCGCGCCCTTCGCAATGGGATGAGATCCAGTCCGCCATCAAGCGCCTGGACAACCCCCCGATGCAGGTGCAGATCGAAACCCGCATTCTAGAGGTGAGCCTCACGGGCGACCTCAGCCTGGGGGTGCAATGGTACCTGGGCAAGCTGGCCGGCAATTCCAGCACCAGCGGGGTAGAAAATACCTCGGGCAGCGGCGGTGGCCTGGGCCAGGGCGGCGCGGCGCTGGGCGCGACCGACGCGCTCTATTACTCCTTTGTGAGCAGTAACCTGCAGATTGCGCTGCATGCCCTGGAGACCAACGGCAACACCCGTGTGCTGTCGGCGCCTTCATTGGTGGTGCTGAACAACCAGCAGGCGCAGATCCAGGTAGGCGCCAATATACCCATCACTCAAACCTCCGTGACCACCACCAGCGAATCCACCTACAGCAGCGTGGAGTACGTGCAAACGGGGGTAATCCTCGACGTGGTGCCACGGATCAACCCGGGTGGGCTGGTGTACATGGACATCCAGCAACAGGTGAGCGACGCCAGCGATACCACGGACGCCAATGGCAACCCGTCCATTTCTACCCGGGCGGTGAGTACGCAGGTGGCGGTGCAAAGCGGGCAGACGGTGCTGCTCGGTGGCTTGATCCAGCAAAGCGAGAGCCAGACCGACAGCAGTGTGCCGTACCTGGGGCGCATTCCCGGGCTGAACTGGCTGTTCGGCAATACCAGCCGCAGCCGCGGCCGGTCGGAGTTGCTGGTGCTGATCACGCCAAGGCTGATTGGCAACAGCAGCCAAGCCAGCCAGGTTACCGATCAATACCGCCAGCAGTTCCAGCTGATCCAGCCCATGGCACCGGTGAGCCGGGCGCAGCCGTTGCTGTAGCCGGGTTCAGGCGCTGGCGCGTGTGCCATGGAAGGCCACGATCTGCCAGCCCTCAGGGTTGCGCTGCCACACCTGGGTCACGAAACCCTCTGCCCGGATGGGTTCGCCGCCACTGCGTTTTTGCAGCAGGTTCACCTGCGGGCCGGTCATCAATGCCACGCCCTCTGCTAGCACGCGCACTTGCAACGCACCACGTTCAACGGCCAGGTAACGCACGGCCTCGCGCGCGTACGCTTGGTATTCGGCCTTGCTCTGCACAAGCCCTGTGGTGTGGACGTACACCAGTTCATCGCCAAACAGGCGCGCGATGCTCTCGTGATCTTCTTCCATCAACGCGCGGGCGCGCTCGCTTTCCAGCGCGAGCAGTTCATCTTGCAGGGTAATCGCTTGGGCGGTCATGACAGGGCAAGCCTCGAGTGGCGCCGCGACAGTGCGGCGGAGCACACCCTAGGCGGCGACCGCGCGGGTGAAAAATCGCGTATCGCCATGGCAGGCATCGGCAATGGCGATGGGTGGACTCAAGCCGGATGTGCCCGCAGCACCGGCGCTTCGGCCAACCATGCCACCGCGCACAGGGCCAGGCCCGCCAGGTTCAACGATACCGGGTTGAATGCCTCGGCCAGCAGGTGGGGCGTGATCATTGCCACGTCCGCCAGCAGCCCGGCCAGAGCCGTCGCGGCGATGACCAGCGAACCGCGTCTATACCAGGGCGACAACAGCCACAAAGCCATGGCGATTTCCGCCAGACCGCTGAGCCGTGCTATCTGCTCCGGGTTCTGGAATCCATGAGCGGTAATCATGAGCCGCTCGCCCACGCTGAGCGTCAGCAGTTTGGGAACCAGCCCATGGTAGAAGAACATGAAGGCCAACCCCGCCCTCGCCACCCAAGCGATGCGTGCCAGCTGCGTGATAGTCGACTGCACCTCAGGGCTGCGCCTTGATGAAGCGATCGGCGTGGTCCGCGCTCGGCAACTGGCACTGATCGTGGCGGCCGAACAAGCGGTAGCGGTTACGCGCAACGCGGTCGTAGGCCCAATCCCGCACGGGCGCCGGAATCACCCGGGCCAACCGCAGCAGCGGCCACGGCATCGGTAGCCTCGCAAGAATGCGCATTATCGCGTCGGTGCGTACGTACACCTCACCGTTCTCGATCACTGCCAGGGTGTCGAACCTGTCCTGGGGCAGCCCGGCCCAGGCCAGCAACGCCTGGCCTTCCGGCGACTGCACGCTGGCCAGCTTGATATGGCGGGCGCGGTCATGGCGGATCAGAAACCGCGCCCAGCCGTTGCACAGTTTGCATACGCCATCGAAGAGCACAGCGGTGTCGCCGGGGGCTAGGAAGGGAGCGGGTGTAGATGGCATGGGCAGGGTACCGAGGGATGACGGGCGTGGCCTTACGGGTAAAGACGGTGGTCCGGGTCCAGCCACACTACGTAGAAGACGTGGATCTGGATGCATGAAGTTCTT
Source organism: Pseudomonas sp. 3MAES_34.3B (assembly GCF_058145875.1). Classification (NCBI taxonomy): domain Bacteria; kingdom Pseudomonadati; phylum Pseudomonadota; class Gammaproteobacteria; order Pseudomonadales; family Pseudomonadaceae; genus Pseudomonas; species Pseudomonas sp. 3MAES_34.3B. The sequence goes on from NZ_CM176960.1 coordinate 3,377,134, forward strand.
TGATACTAAGGTCGCTCAGTGCGCTTAGCCTTTCCAGCACCTTGCAGAAATATTCCGATGCTTTGGCGCAATAGCTGAACTTATCGTGGTCCCGAGCGATATGACGAAACGAAAAACTGACCCGCTGAGGTGCAGGGGGTATGCCGGCCCGCATCGGAGTATCAGGCTTGCTTAACCGACCAGCTCTCATTTGACTGCAACCCTCGGCTACGCAGGCGACCTGGCCATTTCACTATAGAAGCGGCACGTAAGCGCCTTATCAATACTGGCTGTGCAACTGGCATCCGGCGAAAGATCGCCTCGTGCCGCTTTCCAAGGCTCTTCCTGATGGGTCAATTGTTCCAGTTCGAACCCACTGAAACCACCGAACACCCGATAAACATCGTCCATGAGTTCTGCAGCTTGAGGGGCGTCAGGAGATCACCGTGTTGTTTGGCAAACCACAAAAGGTAGTCTGCGACTCCGTTTGCTGTGCTGGCGGCCATGGAGCCTCTTGAAAAATGAATCGGTGGGCAATTATCGACCTGTAAACCATGGAGTCAACCAGTATCCCCCGACTGAAATACGCAGCGACAAAGCTCGCGGCTTGCCCTTGGATTAGAGCAGGACGCCATAACCCTCCCCTTCGTCGCGCCTGGAGGAGCCACGGTCACGGAACTTACCATCAACGATGCAAGGTCGCCGAAGTGTCACTGTGAGCCGCGACCTCCAGTGCTACGCCCGAAATCGGCTGGAGGCCATCCGAGCGTGGGGCGGCTGAGCTCACTCTACAGCGCAGCCGGGCGCCAGCCAGTTTCGGCCAGCGCCGTAGTCAACAACGCATCGCTCAGGGGTTCGACCTGCGTGTTGTCATCGGCCACCATGGCCTGACCTGCCAGCAAGGCATTGATGATCGCTTCCTCCACCGCTTCGGCGGCGGCGGCAAACAGGGGCGAGATGTGATCGTTGTTCACCATGCTCACGCCGTGGCTGAATGCCCCGCCTTTGCGGTCGTAATCGGCGGGTGGAATGTTCCGATTGCCGGTGGCGAAGGCCAGGAAGATATCTCCACTGGAATCATCGGTGCCGCCGCCGGTGCGGGCGATGCCGATGGACGCTCGCTGCGCCAGGCGCTGGCATTGATGGGGCAGCAAGGGTGCGTTCGTGGCGAGGATCACCACAATGGAACCCATGCCCGGCGTGCCCTGCTCGGCGAACGGCGATGGCACGTGCGCAAGGTAGCGGCCCACCGGGTAACCGTCCACCCGCAGGTCTCGGCGCTGGCCGTGGTTGGCCTGTACCAGCGCGCCCACCGTCCAGCCACCCTGCTCTGTTTCAAGTACGCGAGAGGCGGTACCGATGCCGCCTTTGAATTCATGGCAGATCATGCCGGTGCCGCCGCCCACCGCGCCTTCCTGCACCGGCCCGGTTTCGGCTGCGGCGAGCGCGGCGCTCACGTCCTGGGGCGTGACGTGCTGGCCCCAGATGTCGTTGAGCACGCCATCGTAGGTTTCCATCACTACCGGCATGCACCAGTAGGTGGCAGTACTCGCCAGGGAACGACGCTCATGGGCGATCAGCGCGTCGCGCACCACGCCCACGCTGTGGGTGTTGGTAGTGGCGATCGGCGTAGTCAGCAGGCCGGCTTCACGAACCCACTCAAGGCCCGTGGCGTCGCCATTGCCGTTCAGCACATGACAGCCGGCAAAACAAGGTTGCTCCCGCGCGGCGCCTTCCCGAGGCTCCACCACGGTTACGCCAGTGCGCACCCATTTGCCGCCCCGCTGCTCGTTCAAGGTGGTGTGCCCCACGCGCACGCCCGGAACATCGGTAATGGCATTGAACGGGCCGGGAGTGCCCAGCCCCAAAGTAATACCCAGTTGACGCGCGCGCATTGCAGATCCTCGATCAAAGTTTCTGGAAGCCCGGGCTCAGCTTGCCGTAGGTGCCGTAGAGGATCACCGACACGCTCAGCAGGCCCAGGATAATCATGATGTCCCGGCTGGAGGCCTGCCCCAGCAAGGTAACCAGCAGGTAGCCCGCGCCTACGGCTGCCAGCAAGGCTGGCACTGGCCACAGCGGCATGCGGTAAGGGTGGGCCCGGTCACGGCGCAGTACCCGGCTGAACAGCGCGCTCAGGGCGACGGTGAGGTACACCAGCAGGATCAACAGCACGGTGAAGGACGTGAGCTCGGCCAAGTTGGAGCTGAAGGTCAGCACCGCCGAGGGTACTGCCAGGAACAGCGTGGCCAGCCATGGCGATTGCCATTTCGCGTGAATGCGAGTGAAGGCGCGGTTGAGCCTGGGCATCCATACTTCGTCGCGCCCGCTGCTGTAGATCACCCGGCCGCTCTGGATCACGATCGCCACGATGGCATTGAACACCGACAGGAAGATACCCGCGCTTACCAGGCGTGACAGCGTCTCGTTGCCATGGGCTGTGAGGAGGTAGCCGATGGGGTCAGCGCTGGCAAGCATCTCGGTCAACGAAGGCGCGCCCACGAGCAGCGCGGCGAGCGGGATGATCTCGATCGCGACCACCAGCACCAGTGACCACAACACTGCACGGGGTACGCCATGGCCGCCGTCGTGCATGTCCTCGGCCAGCAGCACCGCGCCGCCGAAACCGTTATAGGAGAACAGCGCGGTGCCGATGGCCCCGATCACCAGTGCAAAGGGCGCGGCGCTCAGTACCCCGGCGCTCACCACCTGGGGATGCAGTAGCGCACTGACCGGCTGCTGGGCATGGCCGAAACCCAGCACCACGATCACCATCAGCGCGGCCACCTCAAGGAACAGACAAAGGCCGGTTACCCAGGCGTTGAGCTTGATGTTGAGGATGCCAATCGCGTAACTGAGCACCACGATCACCAGCGCCACAGTCTGGCTGTCGAAGTGCGTACCCAGTGCGGCGTTGAGGTAGGTCGCCGCGCCGGTTGCCAGCACCGGCGGGATGAACAGCAACATCGCCAACACTGTCAGGAAGGTGGCATACCCGGCCATGCCGCCGAACACCCGCTTGGCGAACACGTACTCACCGCCAGCAGTTCTGTGGGCCCGGCCCAGTTCGGCATAGCAATATGCGAACATCAGCGCCAATACGCCGCCCAGCGCAAACGCCCAGATCACGCCGGTACCCGCTTGCTGAATGGCAAACGGTGCGATCACGAACACAGAGCTGGCGGGCGTTACAGAAGAAACCGTGATCGCCACCACGTCGGCGACACTCAAGCTGGGCTTGAGCGCCGACGCTTGCGGAACAGGAGCCATCATATCGTTACCCTCGGGTTGTTGTTCGAAGTTGAGGCAGTAAACGAAGGCTTGAAGAGAGGGCGCTCTCGGCTGGAGCACTAGATGCAACGCACTCTAGGCAGTGAAACATGAGGGGACAATTCCCCTATGGGGGTACCCCCATTGACAACCTTCAAGCGTAAAGGCGGTACTGGGCACCCCAAGCGCTCGAGGTACCCACGTGAACAGCCTGTTCGAACAATCCTCCATGCACACGGCTTTGGCGCGGGCCATCGAACACGCCGGCGGGCCGCGGTTCTGGCGCCAGCTGGTACTGCTGCTTCGGCATTGGGTACCGTTCGACAATGCCCTGGGCGTGTTTTACCCCGAGGCTGGCGCCCCGGTCGCCCTTGAGGAATACGACGCTGCCCCTACGCCTGGCCCCGCGTCCAGCCTGCAATACCTGGACGGCCTGTACCTGCTGGACCCGTTCTACCAGGCTGCGCGTGAAGGCATCGCCAGCGGGTTCTACCGCCTGGAAGAAGTGGCCCCGGATCACTTTCACCAGACGGACTATTACCTCAACTACTTCCACGACCATGTGCTGGAGGACGAGGTGCAATACCTGCTGCAACTGCCAGGCGAAGGCACCCTCTCACTGTCACTGGGCATGCACGAGCGCTTCGGCGCGCAGTATTTGGGCATGCTTACCCTCTGCGCCCCCTGGGTGCTGGCGTTGCTCAAGCAACACTGGGCCCAGGCCCGGCCGGGGTCGGCGGCGGCAACGGTTGCCGCCAAGGAAGACAGCTGCACCTTCGTCGGTGACGCCCTCGACCGCTTCGGGGCGCGGGTGTTATCGGAACGGGAGCTGGAAGTGGCACGGCTGATATTGCGCGGCTACTCCTCCAAGGCCATGGCTGAACGGCTGGGTATTTCGCCCGAAACGGTGAAGGTGCACCGTCGCCACCTGTACGCCAAGCTCGACATCTCGGCACAGCCTGAGCTGTTTTCGCTGTTTATACAGTCGTTGGAGGTGGGTGACGCTCGAGAGCGATAAGCCACAGTAGCAGCGCGCCTTGGCGGCGACCGGCACGACAGGGCCGCCGTTTCGGCGATGGTTTCGTCGCGGGCAAGCCACGCTGCTACAGAGGCGGGCCCAGTATCATCGTGAAGGAAGCGATAGCGAGCGATGTAGAAGGACATCCCGAAGGAGAACTTGCCACGGAAGGTTAAAACCCGGGATCACATTTAAGAAAAACTCCTATTCTGTAACGCCATGTGTTTGTCGATAATAACGCGACATCCACATGACATATTTTTCACACCCGCGCTTTACTATCTCCTTCCCAAGTAATACAGCACCCTACGAGTAACTTTAAGCGAATTGATACATTCGTGTACCAATTGAAACAACTCGGACAATAAGCGGAACGCGCGTTCCAACCTTTCATATTCTTCCGGCAATCAACCAGGCCGCGCTGCGCTTTGCCTCGTGTTTGCCCTTTGTATTTGAGCTTTTCCGATGAGTACAGCAGATCGACAGCCCGCTCGGGCACCCACCTTCAGTATCGCGCTGGTGAACTACAAGACCTACGAAATGACTCGGGCATGCCTGGAGTTGCTCAAGCAGCAGATCGGCAACGCGAACATCCCGGTATGGGTGGTGGACAATGACTCACAGGATGCCAGCACCACCTACCTGCGCAGCCTGAGCTGGATCAACCTGATCGAACGCCCTCAACCGGCCGGCGAACCCGGGCATATCGCCCATGGCCGGGCGCTGGACCTGGTACTTGAGCAAACGCAGAGCGATTATCTGCTGCTGATGCACACCGATACGTTTATCCATGACCGCCGGGTATTCCAGTGGCTGCTCGACAAGTGCGATGGCCGTTCCAATGTGGCGGCGGTGGGTTGTGTGGAACAACTGGATCGAGGGTTGCCGCGTACGGTATGGCGATACAGCTCGCGGTTCTGCAAACACTATTATCGGCGCCTGCTGAGCCGCCTGGGCTTGCCAGGGCGTGGGCCGAAACCATGGAAAGAACAGCACTTGAAGAGCTTTTGCACCCTGTGGAACAGCAAGGCCATGAAACAGCACGGCCTGCACTTCTGCATGGATGACCGCGTGCCCGGTTATACCCTGCAAGATCGCATGGAAGCACTTGGGTATAGCATCGCCAAAGTGCCGCCCGCGCGCCTGTTCAAATACTTGGACCACATCCAGGCGGGTACCGTCGCGGCTGCCAACGGTTATGGCGCAAACCATCGCCGCACGCGGATGTACAAACAGGCCCTGACACGCGTCGGGGCTTGAACCAGGGCTTGGCAAACGGCGGGGCCCAAAGGCCGACATAACCTTGAGCAAGGCGTTGCGAGCTCAGGCATAGTCGCCCTGCCCCTATAGCCGTTTGCAAAGGTATGCCCATGGGTTTCCACGTTTTTTCCTACATCGACCTGATGGGCACGTTCGTCTTCGCCCTGAGCGGCGCCCTGGCCGCCATCAATCGCCAGCTGGACCTCTTCGGTGTGTTCGTCATTGCGTTCGTGACCGCCTGCGGCGGCGGCGTGGTACGTGACCTGTGCATTGGCGCAGTGCCACCCGCCGGCCTGGTCAATATCGAATATGCCGTAGCGGTTGCCCTGGCAGTGACCCTCGCCGGTTGCTTCCAACAGGTGCTGCTCAAACTGACCCAGCCCACGCTGTTTTTCGATGCGGTAGGGCTGGGGTTCTTTGCCGCGTTCGGCGCGCACAAGGCCTATACCTACGTCCCGGATACCCAACTGGCGATCCTGTTGGGCGTGGTGTCAGCCGTGGGCGGCGGCGCTATTCGCGACGTGATGCTGAGCCGCGTGCCGGTGGTATTGACCAAAGAAATCTATGCCCTCGCCGCCCTGCTCGGTGCCGCCATACAAGTGCTGGGCGAGCTGGGCTGGATCGGCCCGCAAATGGCCCCCTGGCTTGCCATCGCGCTCTGCACACTGGTGCGGATGCTATCGCTACGATACGGATGGAACCTCCCAGGCCTCAAAAAGCCCGTGTGAACAGGGCCCCCTAGCAGCCTTGCGGGAAAACCCTTGCACACGCCTGAGTTTCGGTTAGTATCTGGTATACCGTAATACGAGAAACCAACCTCGTACCGCCATCCAGAACAAGGGGAACCGCCGTGGGCTTTGAAATCCGCAAGATCGTCACGTACACCGAGCAAACCTTCATCGAAGGCGGCAAGGCCAGCGAAAAGCCGGTCACCATGGTGGGGTTGGCTGTGGTCATCAAAAACCCCTGGGTGGGCCCGTTCGTTGAGGACCTCAAACCGCTGATCAAGGCCAACTGCTCGGAACTGGGCGCTTTGATGGTGGAGCAACTCACCAACGCCATTGGCGGCGCAGGCCGCATCGAGGCCTACGGCAAGGCGGCGGTAGTGGGTGCCGACGGCGAGATCGAGCACGCCTCGGCGGTGATTCACACCCTGCGCTTCGGCAACCACTACCGCGAAGCGGTACAAGCCAAGAGCTACCTGAGCTTCACCAACAAGCGCGGCGGCCCCGGCACCTCCATCCAGATCCCGATGATGCACAAGGACGACGAAGGCCTGCGCTCGCACTACATCACCCTGGAAATGAAAATCGAGGACGCGCCACGCGCCGACGAGATCGTAGTGGTGCTGGGCGCGGCAGACGGCGGCCGCCTGCACCCGCGCATCGGCAACCGCTATATGGACCTTGAAGAGCTGGCCGCGGAAAAGGCGCAGCAGTGATGAACGCCCGGGCCACTGAATGGACCGCAGCGGGCACTGCCTACCAGGTGACCGGCGAGGGCGAACCCGTGGTGCTCATCCACGGCGTGGGCCTGAACAAGGACATGTGGGGTGGCCAGGTAGTAAGCCTGGCGGAGCAGTACCAGGTGATTACCTATGACATGCTGGGCCACGGCGAAAGCGCCATGCCCCATGCCGACACAGGGCTGGAAGGTTACGCCGGGCAATTGCTCGAACTGGTCGAACACCTGGGGCTGGCGCGGGTGCACGTGGTGGGCTTTTCCATGGGCGGGCTGGTGGCGCGGGCGTTCGCGCTGCATCACCCTGAGCATCTGGCCTCAATGGTGATCCTCAACAGCGTGTTCGCCCGCACACCGGAGCAACGCGCCGGCGTGGTGGAGCGTACCCGCCAAGCGGCGGAATTCGGCCCCAACGCCAATGCCGAAGCGGCGCTGGCGCGGTGGTTCAGCCGGGAGTACCTCGCTGCCAGCCATGCACAGGTGGACAACATCCGCCGCACCCTGGCCAGCAACCACCCGCAGGGTTACCTGACCACTTACAGCTTGTTCGCCACCCAGGACATGTACCGGGCCGACGACCTGCCGGGGCTGAACGTGCCTGTACTGGTGGCCACCGGCGAGCTGGATGCCGGCTCCACGCCGGAGATGGCGCGCCAGCTGGCCGCGCGCATCCCGGGCGCGCAGGTTGCCATCCTGGCTGAACAACGCCACATGATGCCGGTGGAGTCGCCGCGGCTGGTCAACCAGCTGCTGGTCGGTTTCCTGGCCAACGTCAAATGCCTGCCAGTGCAGGCTGAGGGGAATGTCGCATGACCCTGGTTCGATTTCAGATGTGTATCGCCGGCACTTGGCAGGATGCCCGCTCAGGCCGCACCTTCCAGAGCCTGGACCCCTCCACCGGCCAGGCCTGGGCCGAGCTGCCCGACGCCGACGAAGCCGATGTGGATGTGGCCGTTAAAGCCGCGCAGGCGGCATTCGACAGCCCGGCCTGGCGTGGCCTTACCGCCACGGCGCGGGGCAAGCTGTTACGCCGCCTGGGCGACTTGATTGCCGAGAACAAAGAGCATCTCGCCCAGCTGGAAAGCCGCGACAACGGCAAACTGATCCGCGAAACCCGCGGCCAGGTGGGCTACCTGCCGGAGTTCTTCCATTACACGGCGGGCCTGGCCGACAAGCTCGAGGGCGGCACCCTGCCTTTGGACAAGCCCGACCTCTTCGCCTACACCGTGCACGAGCCCTTGGGCGTGGTGGCCGGGATCATTCCCTGGAACAGCCCGCTGTACCTCACGGCCATCAAACTGGCGCCAGCCCTGGCTGCGGGCAACACCATCGTGCTCAAACCCTCCGAGCACGCCTCGGCAACACTGATCGAGCTGGCCCGGCTGGCGCTGGAAGCCGGCATACCTCCAGGGGTGGTCAACGTAGTCACCGGTTATGGCCCCAGCACTGGCGCGGCATTGGTGCGCCATCCGCTGGTGCGCAAGGTCGCGTTCACCGGCGGCGCGGCCACCGCCCGCCACGTGGTGCGCGGCACGGCCGAGAACTTCGCCAAGCTGTCGCTGGAGCTGGGCGGCAAGTCCCCCAACATCATCTTCGCCGACGCCGACCTGGACAGCGCCATCAACGGCGTGATCGCCGGGATTTATGCGGCCTCCGGGCAAAGCTGCGTGGCCGGGTCACGCCTGCTGGTGCAAGCCGAAATCTACGACGCCTTCGTGGAGCGCCTGGTCGAGCGTGCCCGCCGCATCAAGATCGGTGCCCCTCGCGAAGAGTCTACGGAGATGGGCCCCATGGCGACCGAGCAACAGCTGGGTGTGGTGGAACGGCTAGTGAGCGAGGCCGTGGCCGAAGGCGCGGTATTGCGCATGGGCGGTAAGCGCCCCGATGTAGACAGCCAAGGCTGGTACTACGAACCCACGCTGTTCGAGTGCGACCGCCATTCGATGAAGATCATGCAGGAAGAAGTCTTCGGCCCGGTGGCCTCGGTGATCCGCTTCAATACCGAAGCCGAGGCGCTGGAACTGGCAAACGATTCGGAATACGGCCTGGCCGCCGGCATCTGGACCCGCGACCTGGGCCGCGCTCACCGGCTGGCCCGCGATGTGCGCTCGGGGATCATCTGGGTGAACACCTACCGCGCGGTGTCGGCCATGGCGCCGATCGGCGGGTTCAAGAACAGTGGCTACGGCCGGGAAAGCGGCATCGACTCGGTGCTGGCGTACACAGAACAAAAAACGGTGTGGATCAACCTGTCTCAGGCACCCATGCCAGACCCATTCGTGATGCGTTAAGAGGTAAGGCGGCAATGATCGAAGCCCAAATATACAAAGAGGTGATGGCCTCCTTTCCGTCGGGTGTGACCGTGGTCACCACCCTGGACACCGAAGGTGACCTGGTTGGCATTACCGCCAGCGCCTTCAGCGCCCTCTCGCTGGACCCTGCCCTGGTGCTGTTCTGCCCTAACTACAGTTCCAACACCTACCCGGCGCTGCTCGAACGCAAGCATTTCGCGATCCACCTCCTTTCTGGGGAGCAACAGGCGCAGGCGTTCGCCTTCGCCAGCAAAAGCAAGGAGAAGGCCCGCGAATTGCCCTGGACCCTCAGCGCCTTGGGCAACCCGATCCTGGAGGGTGCCACGGCCATCATCGAGTGCACGCTGTGGCGGGAATATGAAGGTGGAGACCACGCGATCATTGTGGGCGAGGTACAGAACCTGATCCTGCCCACCGACCCGGTTACGCCGATGATTTACCACCGAGGCAAGCTGGGCGCCCTGCCAGTGTTCTGCTGAAACACTCACTTGAGGTAGCTGTGCATGATCAGCCTTTTTCGCGAGCAAGCATTCATTACCGGCCGTTGGCGAGACGCCCCGCCAGGGCATGCCCAAGCGGTGTACAACCCGGCAACCGGCGTAATGGTAGGCCACGTGCCGGACTTCGGCGCGGCCGAGGCCCGCGAAGCGATCAGCGCCGCCGAAACCGCCCTGCCCGCCTGGCGTGCGCTGAAGGCTGGGGACCGCGCCGCCTTCCTCAAGCGCTGGCACGCCTTGGTGCTGGAACACACCGAGGCGCTGTCGGCTATTCTGGTGGCCGAGCAAGGCAAGCCGTTGGCTGAGGCCCGGGGTGAGATCCTCTACGCCGCCAGCTTTGTGGAGTGGTTCGCCGAAGAAGCGCGGCGGGTGTATGGCGACATCATCCCCAGCCATAAGGATGGCGCGCGCATCCTGGTCACCAAGGCGCCAGTGGGCGTGGTCGCGGCCATTACCCCGTGGAATTTCCCTGCGGCCATGGTGACCCGCAAGCTGGCGCCGGCGTTGGCAGCGGGTTGCACGTGCATTCTCAAGCCGGCCCCGGACACGCCCTTCACCGCGCTTGCGCTTGTTGCGCTGGCCGAGGAAGCCGGCCTGCCCGCCGGGGTGCTGAATGTGATTACCGGCGACGCTATCGCCATTGGCGCCGAATTGACGGCCAGCCCGGTAGTGCGAAAGTTGTCCTTTACCGGGTCCACGGCGGTGGGCAAACACTTGATGGCCCAGTGCGCGCCCACGTTGAAAAAACTGTCGCTGGAACTGGGCGGCAATGCGCCCTTTATCGTGTTCGACGATGCCAACCTGGAAGCCGCCGTGGAAGGTGCCCTGCTGGCGAAGTTTCGCAACGCCGGGCAAACCTGCGTGTGCGTGAACCGCTTCCTGGTGCAAGCTGGCATTCACGACCAGTTTGTGGCGCGGCTGGCGGAGCGCATGGGCGAGCTGGTGGTAGGCGAAGGTACACAACCAGGGGTTACCCAAGGGCCGCTGATCAACCAGGCGGCGGTGGTAAAAACCGAGCAGCACATCGCCGATGCGTTGGAACACGGGGCACGCCTGCTGTGCGGCGGGGAACGCCACGCGCTGGGCCACGGGTTTTTCCAGCCCACCCTGCTCAGTGAGGTCACCCCGGCCATGCGAGTAGCCCGTGAAGAAACCTTCGGCCCGTTGGCCGCGGTGTTTCGCTTCACTGACGAACAAGAAGCGATCGCCCTGGCCAACGACACGGATTCGGGCCTGGCCGCTTACTGCTATACCCGCGACCTGGGCCGTGCGTTTCGCATGAGCGAAGCCCTGGAGTACGGCATGGTGGGCATCAACGAAGGTTTGATTTCCACGGAAGTGGCGCCTTTCGGCGGGATCAAAGCTTCCGGGCTGGGGCGCGAAGGCTCGCGCTACGGCCTCGAGGACTACCTGGAGGTGCGCTATACCCTGATGGGTGGGCTTGCGGCCGGGCAATAGCCTGCCTAGCCTCACTGCGCCGGGACATCAACTGTTGAGCTTCCGGCGTGCCAATGAAAAGATACGCACTCTCCGCTTTACCTGAGTTCACAAGAGCACTTATGAAACGCACGCCACTCGACGACAGCTTCAAGGTCAATCGCAATCCCGTGACACTGCGCGAGATCGTGCTCGACAAACTTCGCAGCGCCATCATGAATTTCCAGCTGCTGCCGGGCGACCGCCTCGTGGAGCGGGACCTGTGTGACCGCCTGGGCGTGAGCCGTACGTCTGTGCGCGAAGCGCTGCGCCACCTGGAATCCGAAGGCCTGGTGGAGTTTGCCGACGCCAAAGGGCCACGCGTGGCGATCATCACCCTGGAGGACGCCTGCAATATCTACGAGTTGCGCGCGGCGCTCGAAGGTTTGATCGTGCAGCTGTTCACCCTGCGCGCCAAGGCCAAGAACATCCGCGCACTGGAAAAAGCCCTCGCGGTGAACCGCCAGGCGCTGGAAGAAGGTGACCTGCCGCAGGTTCTGGACTCGGTGCAAGGCTTCTATGAAGTGCTGATGGAGGGCTGTGGCAACCAGGTAGCGGCCACCCAACTGCGCCAGCTCCAGGCCCGCATCAGTTACTTGCGCGCGACCTCGGTGTCCCAGGAAAACCGACGCGGCGCCAGCAACCATGAAATGGAAAAAATGGTGGAAGCGATCAAGAGCGGGAATCCGCAGGCCGCCTTCGAAGCGTCTGTGGATCACGTCCACGCCGCTGCACGGGTTGCGCTCGACTACCTGCGGCGCAAGCAGGAAAGCGACACCAAGCTCCCTGACATGATCGAACCCTTGGCTGTACCTCAGCCTGCGGTAGGCCGCTGACATGCCCGCGCCCCGCTATTGTTCGCAATGCGGCGGGGCCGACCTGCAACACGGCTGCCCACCCGGGGACACGCACTCACGGCTGTTATGTGCGACCTGCGGCTTCGTTCACTACGTAAACCCGAAGATCATTGCCGGCTGCATCGTGGAGCACGAAGGCCGCTACCTGCTGAGCCAGCGCGCGATCGCGCCGCGGCCTGGTACCTGGACCCTCCCGGCAGGCTTCATGGAGGCGGGCGAAACCACGGAGCAGGCCGCGCTGCGGGAGGTGTGGGAAGAAACCGGCGTGCAGGCCCGCATCGTCGCGCCCTACTCCATCTTCAGCGTGCCGCGCATCAGCGAGGTGTACATCGTATTCCGCGCGGCGCTGGTAAGTATGGAAGACACCTGGGGCAGCGAATCCCTGGACCGGCGCCTGTTCCTGCCGGATGACATTCCGTGGGACAACATCTACTACCCGGCCATTCGGCAGATCCTTGAGCGTTACATCCACGAACGCGCGGCCGGGGTGTATGGGCTGTACATGGGCAATGACGAAGACGGCCAGCTTCATTTCGTGCGGTGAAGCCTGGTGTTCCCGGGCTCCGCCCTCTCAACCATCACCCGCCGCTTACACGCCCTCCACAATGACGATCCTGGCCACCCCCGCCCCTTCCCGATGCGCCGCTGCCGCCTGGTACTCCGGCGAGTTGTAACAGGCCACCGCCTGCTCATATGAATCGAACTCGATCACCACGTTGCGGGGCGCCGCCGGGCCGTTTTCCATGGCTTCGCAGCGCCCGCCGCGGGCCAGGAACCGGCCACCGTAACGCGCGAATGCCTCTGGCGCGCGGCTCGTGTATTGGGTGTATTGCTCCGGGTCGGTCACGTCCACGTGGGCGATCCAATAGCCTTTCATGCGGTGCTCCTCATCTCGGTTAATGTGTAATATGGTATACCAACTTTATATCACTGCGCGTATCGAGAATGCCATGCCGTTCGACAGCATAGAAGCAATCCTGGAAGACTACCGCCAAGGCAAGATGGTGTTGATGGTCGATGACGAAGACCGTGAGAACGAAGGCGACCTGCTGCTGGCGGCGGATTGCTGCGACGCAGCGGCAATCAACTTCATGGCCCGCGAGGCGCGAGGGCTCATCTGCCTTACCCTCACCGACGAGCACTGTCAGCGCCTTGGGCTTGAACAGATGGTGCCCACCAACGGCAGCGGCTTCAGTACCGCGTTCACGGTGTCCATCGAGGCAGCTACCGGCGTGTCCACGGGCATTTCCGCGGCGGACCGCGCCCGTACGGTGGCGGTTGCGGTACACCCTGATTCCCGTGCCGAAGACATCGTGCAGCCGGGGCATATCTTCCCGGTGCGAGCACGCGACGGCGGCGTACTTACCCGCGCCGGCCATACCGAAGCGGGCTGCGACCTGGCGCGCCTGGCGGGCTTCACGCCGGCGTCGGTGATCGTGGAAGTGATGAACGATGACGGCAGCATGGCCCGCCGGCCCGAGCTGGAAGCCTTTGCGCAGCGGCATGGCATTCGTATCGGCACCATCGCGGACCTGATCCATTACCGCCTGAGCACCGAGCACACGGTGAGGCGCATCGGCGAACGCGAACTGCCCACCGTGCATGGCACCTTCCGCCTGCTGACCTACGAAGATCGCGTTACCGGCGGCGTGCACATGGCCATGGTGATGGGCCAACCGATGCGCAACCAGCCCACGCTGGTGCGCGTGCATGCGATTGACCCGCTGCGTGACCTGGTGGGCGCCGAATACACCGGCCCGGCCAACTGGACCCTCTGGGCGGCGCTGCAAAAGGTGGCCGAAGCGGGCCATGGTGTGGTGGTGATCCTCGCCCACCACGAATCGTCCCAGGCGCTGCTCGAACGGGTACCACAGCTGACCCAGGCGCCCAAACGCTTTGCCCCGGGCGCTACGCGCACCTATTCGGAAACCGGCACCGGCGCCCAGATTTTGCAGGACCTGGGCGTAGGAAAGATCCGCCACCTGGGCCCACCGATCAAGTACAACGGCTTGGCCGGCTATGACCTTGAGGTGGTGGAAAACCTACCGTTCGAACCCGCCTGACAGCCGTAAAGCCCCTGTAACGACGGGAAGCTCTTGCGCAATTCTTGGAATACCATAATATGATATTCCAAGGCCAAAACTGATCAGGGCACCTGTCTCTACAGTACCGCTGATGCCGGATTCGGCCACGCTTCACATTCACTGAACCACTGCTCCCGAACAAACGCGGGTGCCACATAGCCCGCATAACCACAAGAAAGCGAGGGCGTAATCATGGTGTTTAGAAAACAGGCGATCGCGGCATGCGTTGCCGGGTTGCTGACGATTGGCGGCGCCGCCTGCAGCGCGGACGAAACCATGAGTTTCGTCAGCTGGGGCGGTTCGACCCAGGACGCCCAGCGCGATGCCTGGGCTGCCCCGTTCAGCAAGGCCAGCGGTGTGAACGTGGTGATGGATGGCCCAACCGACTACGGCAAGCTCAAGGCCATGGTCGAGAGCGGCAACGTGCAATGGGACGTCGTGGATGTGGAAGCTGACTTCGCCCTGCGGGCCGCCGCGGAAGGGCTGCTGGAGCCGCTGGACTTCTCGGTGATCAAGCGTGACACGCTGGACCCGCGTTTCGTGTCCGATAACGGCGTGGGCTCGTTCTACTTCTCCTTCGTGCTCGGCTACAACGAGGGCAAGGTGGGCAGCACGCCGCCGCAATCCTGGGAGGCCCTGTTCGACACTGCCAAATACCCGGGCAAGCGCGCGCTGTACAAATGGCCCAGCCCAGGCGTCCTGGAATTGGCCCTGCTAGCTGACGGCGTGCCAGCCGACAAGCTGTATCCGCTGGACCTGGACCGCGCCTTCAAGAAGCTGGACACCATCAAGCCCAACATCGTGTGGTGGGGCGGCGGCGCGCAGTCCCAGCAACTGCTGGCGTCAGGCGAGGCCACGCTCGGGCAGTTCTGGAACGGCCGGATCTATGCGCTTCAGCAGGATGGTGCGCCGGTGGGGGTAAGCTGGAAGCAGAACCTGGTAATGGCCGACTTCCTGGTCATTCCCAAAGGCTCGAAAAACAAGGCCGCCGCCATGCGCTTCCTCGCGGCGGCCAGCAGTGCCAAGGGCCAGGCGGATTTCTCCAACCTCACCGCCTATGCGCCTGTGAACAACGACAGCATCCCTCGCCTGGATTCGGCCCTGGCGCCTAACCTGCCCACCGCCTATGCCAAGGACCAGATCACCCTCGACTACGCATACTGGGCCAAGAACGGCCCGGCTATTGCCACACGGTGGAACGAATGGCTGGTCAAGTGAAGCTGCACACCGCTGCCCCGTTACCGTTGCCCGGCGCCGCCACCCCTGCACGGCCTGTGGCCGGCAAGGGTGAACGGCCCTGGCGCGGCAGCGGGAACCTGCTGCCGGCACTGGCATTCCTCGGGCTGTTCTTCTTCGCACCGTTGATTGGCCTGCTGCTGCGCGGGGTGCTGGAGCCCACCCCGGGGCTGGGCAATTACGAACAACTGTTCGCCAACTCGGCTTACGCGAGGGTGTTGCTCAACACCTTCTCCGTGGCCGGGCTGGTCACTGTGTTCAGCTTGCTGCTGGGTTTCCCGCTCGCCTGGGTGATCACCCTGGTACCGCGCGGGTGGGGCCGCTGGCTGCTGAACGTGGTGCTGTTGTCGATGTGGACCAGCCTGCTGGCACGCACCTATGCCTGGCTGGTGCTGCTGCAGGCCTCCGGTGTCATCAACAAGGCGCTGATGGCCTTGGGCATCATCGACCAGCCGCTGGAGATGGTGCACAACCTCACCGGCGTGGTGATCGGCATGACCTACATCATGATCCCGTTCATCGTGCTGCCGCTGCAGGCCACCATGCAGGCCATCGACCCCATGGTGATACAGGCCGGCGCGATCTGTGGCGCCACGCCCTGGACCAACTTCGTGCGAGTGTTCCTGCCACTGTGCCGCCCCGGGTTGTTCTCCGGCGCCCTCATGGTGTTCGTGATGTCGCTGGGGTACTACGTAACCCCTGCCCTGCTGGGTGGCGCGCAGAACATGATGCTGCCGGAGTTCATCGTGCAACAGGTGCAGTCCTTCCTCAACTGGGGCCTGGCCAGCGCTGCCGCGGCCTTGCTGGTGCTGATCACGCTAGTGCTGTTCTACGTCTATCTCAAGCTGCAGCCGGAATCTCCGGTAGGCGCTGCCAACGGGAGGTAATGCACATGTTGCTCACTGCCAACGCCATGGGCCCGCGCCTGCGCTGGGGCCTTTATCTGTCCACCGGGGTGATCGCGCTGTTTCTGCTGTTACCGGTGGTGTTCATCGTGTTGTTGTCATTCGGCTCCTCCCAATGGCTGGTGTTCCCGCCACCGGGCTGGACGGTGAAATGGTATGCGCAGTTCTTCGCCAACGCCGAGTGGATGGCTGCGGCCTGGTCGAGCCTCAAGGTTGCCTTGCTGACCACGGTGTTCGCGGTCGCGCTGGGTGTGCCGACGGCCTTCGCCCTGGTACGCGGCCGATTCATCGGGCGTGAACTGCTCTATGCGCTGTTCACCCTGCCGATGATCGTGCCGCTGGTGATCATCGCGGTGGCCGTGTACGCACTGTTTCTCAAGCTGGGGCTTACCGGCACGCTGTTCTCCTTTGTGGTGAGCCATGTGATCGTGGCGCTGCCGTTCACCATCATCTCCATCATCAACTCGCTCAAGTTGTTCGACCGTTCCATCGAGGACGCCGCGGTGATCTGCGGCGCCTCGCGGATACAGGCGATCCTGCGGGTAACGTTCCCCGGCATTCGCCCGGGGTTGATCTCCGGAGGGCTGTTCGCCTTCCTGGTGTCCTGGGACGAGGTGGTACTCAGCGTGATGATGGCCAGCCCTACCCTGCAAACCTTGCCTGTAAAAATGTGGACCACCCTTCGCCAGGACCTCACCCCGGTGATCGCCGTGGCCTCGACCTTGCTGATCGGCCTGTCGGTACTGGTCATGCTTATCGCCACCGGCCTGCGCCGCCGCAACGACGCCCGCGCTCTGGAGCTGCAATGAACGCCATTCTCAAGCCAACGCCGCACGCCACGCTGGTCAGCCTGCGCCAGTTGAACAAGCACTATGGCGACTTTACCGCCGTGGACAACCTGTCGCTGGAAATCCAGGACGGCGAGTTCCTGACCTTCCTGGGCTCCAGCGGGTCGGGCAAAAGCACCACGCTGTCCATGCTCGCGGGCTTCGAAACGCCCAGCTCGGGTGAGATCGAAGTGGCCGGCCGCTCGCTGGTGAACGTGCCGCCGCACAAGCGGGACATTGGCATGGTGTTCCAGCGCTATTCGCTGTTCCCGCACATGTCGGTGCGCGACAACATTGCTTTCCCTCTGGCCATCCGCAAGCTGCCGGCCGCCGAGCGCGACAAGCGCGTGAACGCCATGCTCAAGCTGGTGCAGCTCGAAGCCTTCGCCCACCGCCGGCCGGCGCAATTGTCTGGCGGGCAGCAGCAACGCGTGGCCATTGCCCGCGCGTTGGTGTACGAGCCCCGCATCCTGCTGATGGACGAGCCCCTGGGCGCGCTAGACAAAAAGCTGCGTGAAGACCTGCAAGACGAACTACGCCAATTGCACCGGCGCCTGGGCATCACCATCGTGTACGTGACCCACGACCAGGAAGAGGCCATGCGGTTGTCCCAGCGCATCGCGATTTTCAGCCATGGAAAGGTGGTGGGCCTGGGCAGCGGCGTAGAGCTGTACCAGAACCCGCCGAATGCGTTCGTGGCCTCGTTCCTAGGCAACTCCAACTTCCTCCAGGCAACGGCCACAGGCAATGCCGGCGCGGTGTTCGAGGGCCAGCCCGTGAGCATTCGGCCACAGGCCCAAACCAGCAGCCAGCAACCGCTATTGCTGATGGTGCGCCCCGAGAAAGCCCTCGCCCTGAGCCACGCCGCAGCCGCTGCCACACCCCTGCCCCCGGGCTGGAACGAAGTGGCCGCTACGGTAAGCGAAGTGTTGTTCCTGGGCGAAAGCCAGACCTGCTCGGCCGTTACCGCCGGCGGCACCGCCCTTACGGTGAAGGCGCTGTCTGCCAGCGGCATGGCACTGAGCCCGGGCGAAGCCGTTCGCGTACGCTGGGCGGCGGGTGATGCTTGTGTGTATACGGAGTGGGCGGCTGCGGATTTGAAGAAGGGGTGAGGGGGAGCTCAATATTGCCCGTTCACCGCTTTCGAGGGGCAAGCAGCTCTGATCGGCCAAAGCGCTCGCGGTCGTTTTCAGGCCCGGCGGGCGCAGAAGATTCAGCCTCTGCGATAGCCGATTGCAGACCTCGCAAATGCGGTGCCGCCTTCGTGCTGCGTAGGGTTTGCATGCCTTCATCCCAGGCATGGACCATATGTTTGGCAATGTCTCGCCAGGCAGGGTTGTTTTTCCCGGCTTCAATCACTTCCTTGCCTACTTCTACTGCGGACTCACAAAGCTGCTCGGTCATCGCAGCATACCGACGGGGAGAAATGCCAAGCCGACCATTGAAAAATGTTTCGAGCGTTCGGCCCGGGGTCCATGTTTGCCTGCCGCCAACGGACAAGCCTGGAGGATTTGACGCAAAACGGGGATAGGCCTGAGTTGTGACCAAGTCATAGACGGGGGTAAAAGCCACGTCCCCCCGGGAGGTGTAGTAAATCGCGATATTTTTTGCGTGGCAGTCCGCATTGCGTGTTACGTAGTTGGTCAACAAATGCCAGCCAAAATGTTCTCGCTGCTCGCGCAAACGTTCTCCAGGGATGTAGGCCCGGGTGGCATTCCATACCCTTTCGGTGGTCGTAGCGTATTTCTCGTGAGGGGGAAGACCGAGCAATCCACAAGCATCCTCCAGGCCGCAATGAGGCTGTCCGTTTGAATCAACATCGAAACGGTCTACCAATAGTATTCGACCATCATCCGACATGCGACAGCGCGCTACTGGCACAACGTTCAGCCGCGCCAGTACTCGCATGGTGAAGAATTCGTTAAACCCCAGATACGGGGTCGTTTCGTCCGAACCCTTGATGATATGTAAGCCGGTACGAAGTGTAGGCTTGCCTACGGAAATCACGTTCAGGAAGATATTTCAGGACGTATTCATCGCGCTCACGGTAGAGCTTGGCGACGGTTCTGCCGCTGACCTGCACATCCAAAATCATTCCAAAGCCCCAGAGCGCTGTTCCGCCAGAATGTCTTCAACCGTTCGCTCATGGCCTGTCTTTACCAGCTTCAGGTCGTAGCCAGCGGCTTCCAGCAGGCGGACAAGTGCAGAAACACTCATATCTCCCTTGGCCAAGGTTTCCATGCGAGCTACCGTAGTGCGTGATACCCCTGCTCGGCTGGCCAGGGCATCCTGGCTCAAATGCGCCGTTGCACGAGCCTCTTTAAGCATCGCCGCCACGTCATACAGGGTAGTCATTGTAGCCCCCAAGCATCAAAATCCCGTTATCGCACCCAAAGTGTAGCCCGCGAGCTACAACCTTTCAACGCGACGTGATACTTACCGGTTAAATGTCAATGGGCAACCGACCGACCAGCGTGGGCGGCTTCGGAATTGAAGAAGGGGTAGGCAAGCGTGCCGGAGGTTATCCGGCTACGGCATGTTCGAGAGCTTCGACCCCGAGCACGGTCACCTCCGGCATGGAGGCAGCGTGCGCATCGGGCGTAATGCTCGCCGCGGCGGTGGAGGCGGCGAAGGCAAAGTTGCGATCGCTCAGGTCGTGGGCGAGATCGCCCGCCATGGCAACCTCGAAGCGGTGCCCATTGCCATCGGCGTCGTAGTTCTTGAGGTAGGTGTAGGTGCCTGCGGCGTTCACCTTGATCGCCACCGTGCCATCATGGCCGTTGCCGATACCCGTGAAGCCCAGCGCTGTGAGGTCGATCAGGTCTTCGCCCGGGTTGAAATCCAGTACGCGGTCACTGGCAGCCTTGGTCGCGGTGCGGTAGCTGTCGCCCACCGATGCGAAGCGGAACACGTCGCCATCATCGCCCCCGCTGAGCAGGTCCCGGCCGTGGTTGCCCTGCAGTACGTCTACCCCCGCCAGGCCCTGAATGACTTCGGCGGTGTCCAGGCCAGCGAGCTCATCATCGCCAGGCGAGCCATCAAGGTGGTTTTTGCCGTCCGGGCTGGCGAAGGTGGTATCGAGGGAGCCATCCGAGTTCAGCCGAATCACGCTGTAGTTCGAATCCGTGTCTCCGCCTACGATGATTTTGCCGTAGGCCAGCACCGTAGCTGAGTGTGCAGAGCCGAACTCGCCCAGAACGGGGACGGATACCACGCCACCTGTACCGAAGCTGGCATCGTAGCTGCCGTCGGCATTGAGCCGCACGATGTTCGCCGCATTGTAGTCGTACGAATTCCCGGACAAAACGACCTTGCCGTCGGCTTGCACCGTGATGCCGCCGTCGCCGTAGCTCAGCAGGCTGGAATCAAAAGTGACCATGCCGTCGTGGCCGAAGCGGGTGTCCAGCGAGCCGTCGGTATTCACCCGCATGACCGCATACGGGAACTCGTTCTGGAGCAGATTGCCAGCAACCAGCAGCTGGCCATTGGCAAGCACCCGGACCTGTACAGCGTCGGAGCCCCACTCGACGGGACTGGCAAACGTCAGGTAGCCATGGTTACCAAAGCTCTCGTCAGGCGTACCGTCCGCCTTCAGTTGCACGATATTCAGGTTGTCGCCATCTACCGAGGTCACCAGTACAGCGCCATTCTCCGCCACGCTCACCGCACCATAGCTGCGCCCTATGTCATCGGGGATGCTGGCCTGGGCGTTGGTGTTGAACTCGGCGTCCGGAACGCCAAACGAACTCAGGCGGATAACGTCATAGTTGCCCCCGCCGCCGAAGTAGGGGCTGCTGACCAGGATCGAGCCGTCGGCCTGAACGGCCAGGCTGTATTTTTCATTTTCGAACGACACCTGGGCATCGATCAGCGCCCGGCCATAATCGCCAAAGGTCGGATCAAGGGTGCCATTGGCATTCAGGCGCACCACCGAGTAATCGTAGGTGGTTTCAGAAGCGCCCTTGTGGGCACTGAAACCTGCAACCAACACTTTACCGTCGGCCTGCACGGCCACGCTCTGGTTGAGTTCTTCAGCTCCGGCAACGTCGATCACGGCGCTACCGGGGGCTGTTCTGGAGTAGGTGCCGGTCATGGTTCAACACCTGTGCAGGCCTGGGGCGCTTGAGTGTAGGTGCTATGTGCAGCACGCGCCTCACCGTGAAGCGCAGAGATAACCCCTAGCCTTCTTGCAACGCCTGCCCCACCGCATCCAGCGCACGCACCGAATATACCAACGCGGCGCCGGTGTTCATGGCGATGGCCACACCCAGGGCTTCGGCGATCTCTTCCCGCGTGGCACCCTCCTTTACCGCTTCCGCCGAATGCACGGCTATACAGCCGTCACAGCGAGTGGTTACGGCCACGGCCAGGGAAATGAGTTGACGGGTCTTTGCGTCGAGGTGATTGGTCTTGGCGCCCGCGCCGCTGGCCGTCATATAGCCATTGACCGAGTCCGGAGAGAGCTGCTTCAGCTCGCCAATGCCCGCCATCAACTGCGCCTTGTACTGTTTCCAGTCCATCATGATAAAACCCTCCATCAGGGTTGTATGAGTGCTCATGGCGACGACGTGGGGCTACTGGCGGGATACGTACTGCTGTTGAAGCGTCCGCTCGACGGCCGCGTTTTCAATGTTTGACCAAACGCTCACGATCGTTCGTCCCCCAGAGGTATAGGACACATTTGCACCGAGGGTGAGCCGCTTTGCGTGATCAGCCCGCAACGGGCCGGGGTTTGGGATCGATCCAAACCTGTGGCCCGATACATCGGGCTGCCTCAGCTCGCCTTGGCCGCCGCTTCGATCAGCTTGGCGACCGCGTCAGGGTTGGAGACCATCACCACGTGCGAGGCGCCTTTGACGACTACCGTCTGTTTGGAATGCGCCCGCTCGGCCATGAACTGCATGGCCTGGGGCGGGATATTCTTGTCTTTGTCGCCATAGATCCACCACGACGGGAGGGTTTTCCAGGCGGGTTCGGTGGCGGCTTCGTTGAGCGCCTCCTCGGTGACGGGCCGCTGCGTGGCGGCCATCAGGCGGGCATCCGCTTCGGGCACATCGGCCGCGAACTGGCTGTGGAACTTGCTTTGCTGGATGTACAGGTCTTTGCCGCCGCTCGCCAGCTCAACGGGTTTGGCCAACGCGGGGCCGAGCGTTGCGCCTGGGAATTTCCCGCTGAGCGCCACCGCGCTTTCACCCACCTCCGGTGCAAAGGCGGCAACGTATACCAGCGCTTTGACATTGGCTTGCCCATAGGCGGCTTCGCTGATAACCGGCCCCCCGTAGGAGTGGCCTACCAGCACCACCGGGCTGTCGATGCCCTTGAGCAGGTTGGTGACCGATTCGGCGTCGCCTTTGAGGCTGCGCAACGGGTTGGCGGCGGCAACGACGGTATAGCCGTCTTTTTCCAGCACCTTGATCACGCCATTCCAGCTGCTGGAGCCGGCGAAGGCGCCATGCACCAGCACGATGGTGGGTTTGGCTGCTGGGGCGGCGGCCAGGCACAGGGGCGAAGCAGCCATAGCCGTCGCAACGGCCAGCGCGGTCAATAACCTGTTCATTATTGTGGTATCCCTTTGAAGCCGCGCGACGATTCGCACGAAGCTTCACCCCAGCCTAACGGGCTGAGCGCCGCCGGGATTGCACGGCTGTGCTACGGTCTGGCCGCCTCATCCGCCAACGGCTACACCAGCATGTCACCAGTATGCGCGTCACCCAGGATCTTCAAGAAGAAGTCCGCGGCCTGGTCGCCATCGAAATCAATGGCAAGGCTGGTGCCGTAACCCGCTTCGCGCAGTACCGCCGCCCCGGCGGTGCCGTCCAGGGTCGATGCAAAATGGATGGTATCGCTGCCGTCCACAGGCAGCCCGGAAAGGTCGATACGGTCCTGGCCGCTCACAAAATCCATCAGCCGGTCGGGCGCAGCCTTGGTGGAATCCGCCTCGGTGAAATACACAAAGGTATCGGCGCCAGCGCCACCCCAGAGCTTGTCCGCGCCCTGCTCTCCCGCCAAAAGGTCATTGCCGGCATTGCCCTTGAGCTCGTTCGCGCCTTCGTTGCCGATCAGGTAGTCGTTGCCCGAGCCGCTGAAGGCTTTCTCGATGTTCACACCCTGCGCGATGGACACGTTACCAATCAGCCCGCCTACGTCAGAGAAACCGGTGGGATGAAGGTCAATCCGTTGGTTGGTGTGGTAGCCGGAAAAATCCAGCGTATCCACGCCACCGCCGTCCCAGACCGAAAAAACGACCTTGCTGGCCGCCGAGGTCGCGATCATTTCTTCCCTGTGGGTGTTGGAATGAAAGCCATACACCGTGCCGCCGCTGCGGGTGTCCAGGTTGGCGCCGTACAGTAACTGGACCGAGGCGATGTCATCCATGAGCGGCGCCGAGGCGTAGGCGCCTTTGAAGTTCTGCCCGCTCCCGGTTTCGTCCCAGTAACTCATCACGGTATAGCCAGTGGAGTCCTCGGCGTACTCACCGGAGAAACCGAGTTCGATGTCGTAATCAATCGGGTGAGCAAGGCCCAGGTTGTGGCCAAGTTCGTGCACCAGTACTTGCCGGCCGTAACTGTTTAGCGCGGCCTGGGCATTGTCCTGGTCGCTCGCGCTCACGTGATACCAGGACTCGCCATCATGCTCATCCCCGGTAGGGTAATAGGCAAAGGCGGTCGCACCGTTGGAAGCCGAGTAGTTGGCAAGCGAGAGGTGGGCTTCGCCCCCGCTCGGCGCTTCCTTGAAGGTCAGGTTCGTAACATCTGCCCATGAACGCATGGCGAGGCGAGCTTGCGCTTCCTGGCGGTCGGAAAACGCGCTGAAGTCCCCCAGGCTGGTGTCATAGTTGGCGGGCTGTTCCTGAGTGAAACTGTACGTCAGCGCCACCGTACCGTTATCGTTCGTATCGGCGATGCTGTAGCCATATCGGGTGATTTCCGCAGCCGCCTCGTCCACGGTATAGGAGGGGTAATCGCCATCCCAATCGGCCATCCCCCGATCATATAGATGGGAGTAATCGTCAAGACGTTGGTACGCCTTGCTCGGTTTGGTCAAGTCCAGAGCGGTTGCGGCGCGTTCGGCATCAGACATTGGGGAAACCCCTGTCGGTAGGTATAGCGCGGGTGTTTGGAAAAGGGCCCTGGCCTGCGGCGGTCCTGGCCGGTGAGTTGACGTTGGCACAGGTTATGGCGCTGCGCTGACGGATCTGCCCAATGGCGCGGTTGCGGCGATCGGCGGCCGTGTTGGCCAAGGATAAGTTCAGGGACAGGCTGGGGATCTCACGCGGCGAACGGCGTCGGCTCGCCTGCTGGCCGCGGATTGCATCCCAAGCCCGGGACAGAGGATCACTTGGGTATGAGATACTAGCACCTTGCCTCCCCTCCACACTGAAGAACCGCGCATGTCCTACCGGATCCCCCAAGACTTGCCACTTGATCTGGCCCTCAGCGCCTTGCTCGAGGCTCAGGTACGTGACGGCCATTACGCCACGCTGGCTGATGCCCGGCACGCTGCCTTGAGGCTCATGCAGGGTTCCAATGCCACGGAGCGTGACGTGTTGGCCGAGGCAGAGGCGGAGACGGCACTGCACGACTCTATGGATTTCGCTCGCTTGGCCCTTTCGGCCGTGAGCGGCGTCGGCGTCTGGACGTATGAAGTCTCCAACGACTGTTTCTACTGCGACGCCGGAATCAGCGAGCTGTATGGGATCGACCCGGTGCAAGCCGCGGCGGGCATCAAGCGCCAGGACTTCCTTGCCAATGTTCACACCGACGACCTTCTGGCATTGCGAAAGACCATGGCTGGCGGGCTGGTGGACAGCGGTGACCTTGAACTTGAGTACCGCATTGTTCATCCGGGCGGTGCAATACGCTGGGTACTCTCACGCGGCCATACCTACTTCAGCAGCGCAGGCGAGCCGGTCCGGCGTACGGGCGTTGGTATCGACATGACTGCCCAGCGGCTATTGGAACAACAGCTGAGGCAAAGCCAGAAAATGGAAGCAGTGGGGCAACTCACTGGCGGGCTTGCCCACGACTTCAATAACATGCTGACCGGCGTTATTGGCAGCCTGGGTATGCTGAGGTTGCGGATTAGCCAAAGCCGCCTGGAAGAAACCGAGCGTTACCTAGACGCCGCCCACGGTGCCGCCCGCCGCGCCGCCGCTTTAACGCACCGTTTGTTGGCGTTTTCACGTCGACAAACGTTGGCGCCTACCCCTACTGACGTCACCCTTCTGGCCACAGGCATGCTGGAACTCATTCGAAGCACCGTCGGCCCTTCGGTGCATGTCGAGATCCATAGCGAACCCACTGACTGGTTGAGCCTGGTTGACGCCAATCAGTTGGAAAATGCCCTGCTCAATTTATGTATCAACGCTCGCGATGCGATGGCTTCAGGAGGAAATCTGATCATCTACACTGGAGCGTGTGTGCTGGATGCAAGTGCTGCCACCGACCGAGACCTGCCTGCTGGGGAATACCTGTTCTTGAGCGTCAGTGACAACGGCAGCGGCATGAGTGCTGATGTGATTGCCCACGCATTCGAACCCTTCTTCACCACCAAGCCCATGGGTGAAGGTACCGGGCTTGGGCTTTCGATGATCCACGGGTTCGTTCGCCAAACGGGCGGCAACGTTCATATCGATTCCTCTGTCGGCGTGGGCACCACCATCACTCTTTTGCTTCCTCGGTCCAGTACAACCAGCATCCCCACCGAGATATCCCGCACACCTTTGCAACACACGCTGGGCGAAAAAGACAAGACAGTACTCGTGATCGATGATGACGCCACGGTTCGAATGCTGATCAGCGATGCACTGAAGGATCTGGGATACAACGTTCACGAAGCCGAAAACGGGCCGAGCGGCTTGCAGCTGCTCCAATCCAGCAACGGGATCGATCTGCTGATCACCGACGTCGGCCTGCCAGGCGGCCTCAACGGCCGGCAGGTCGCCGACGCGGCAAGAGGCTTTCGTCCAGGCCTCACTGTGCTGTTTATCACAGGCTACGTGCAGGACGCGTTGAGCTGGGAAAGCATGCTCGAACCCGGCATGCACTTGATGACCAAGCCGTTCCAGATCGACGCGCTCACGAGCCGTGTCGATGGGCTGGTGAGTGACTCCACCCTGCCATGATGGCCCATCGGTGCCAGATAAGGCACCGTTCTCCTCATCACCGGGCGCCAGGATGAACGGGGTATGCCCGTCCCCCTGCACTGACGCCAGCATGAGCTAACCTTTCAGGCCACCTGCTCAAGAACGGTTGCCCGAGCCGACACGCCCGCAGTGGTGCAAACCGCCCGTTAACTGCTGGAGGGAATCGCCATGTCCACTGCTGCCGCTACTACGCTGCAAACCGGTAAAACCACGATCGATGTGCCTGGCCTGGATGATTCCAGCCACAGCGTGGCCGTGCTGCACAATGGGCAGATTCGAATGGTGGGGCTGTCTTCGAACGGTGACCCCGCTGGCTACACCGTTGTACAGCTGAGCGCATCCGGCCTTCTGGACTTTGCCTACAACCAGGACGGTATCGCGCGGCTGCCGACCACCAACACCCTGGGCGACGGCAGCGATTTCACGATGCCCGCCTACGCAAACATTCAAACGAGCCAAATTTCATATCGTGACAATGCCTATCACCTGGACGTGTATTCCCCGGGTGGCCTCCCCAACGAACGGCCCTGGTTGCTTGCAAGCGTTCCTCTTCCATCCGATGGCGCTGTACCGATCGACAGCAGCATTCAGCTTGCGCCTGAGATTCCCAGATTCTATGGCACCACGTTGGCGAGCGCCCGCACCGACACGTCCCTCTACGTGACGCATGTGTTCGGCAACGGTGTTGTCGACGACCAGTTCGGAGTCGATGGCATCGCCACCTACGCCTTACAATCAGGAACGCAGTACGACGGACATACGCCGCTAGCCTTGCAGAGCGATGGCAAACTGCTCGTCGCGGGCTATGACACCAACGGAACTGACTCCGATTTTTCCATCACCCGCTACAACGTCGACGGCACTGTGGATACGAGTTTCGCGGATCACGGTACCGCCACCGTGGACGTTGCTGGCGGCGATGACTTCCCCCACGGCATGGCCATACAAGCGGATGGCAAGGTACTGGTAACCGGCTCAAGCGATACGGGTGCGGGCGACCAGGATTTTGGCGTAGTGCGCTTGAACGCGGACGGCAGCCTGGACAGCACCTTCGCTGACGGAGGGAAAGCCACCTTCGACTTCAATGGCGGGGCGGACAGCGCGCAGACAGTAACGATAGTCGATAGCGATAAAATCCTGCTCACAGGCGGGGCCCTGAATAGCCAGGGGGATTCGGACTTCGCTGCCCTGCAACTCAACACAGATGGCAGCCTGGATACCCACTTCGGCGATTTCGTCGACGGCGTGCACCGCCTCGTCGGCAGCGGGAGCGACGATTTGATAGTAGGCACCGCGGCCGACGAAGTCATTTCCGGGGGCACTGGCAACGACCTGCTCGACGGCGGCGCGGGGCACGATCAATTGCGAGGCGGCACCCAGATCGATGTGTTCCGGTTTTCCGCCGTTGATGACAGCTACCGTACTGCCACAGCAGCCTTCAGCGACCGCATCGTCGACTTTGACCCCAACGAGGATCACCTGGACCTGGCCGGCCTGAACTTCACGGGGCTGGGCGATGGCTACGGCCACACCCTGGCAGTCAGGGAAAACGCCGATGCCAGCCGCACCTACCTCAAAAGCTTCGAGCCAGACGCCCAGGGCCATCGCTTGGAAATCGTGCTCGATGGCGACCTGGCCAGCCAGCTCAACGACAACAACGTACTGTTCAGCCCCCAAGTGCGCCAAGGCACCGATGGGCCGGATTATTTCGGTACCACCGCCGCTACGTCCGAGATGCTGGGAGGGCCGGGCAACGATAATATCTTCGGCAACCTGGGCAATGACACCTTCATTGGCGGCGGCGGTAGCGATCGTTTGTTTGGGTATGCAGGCGCGGATACGTTTCGCTTCACCGCCCTCGAGGACAGCTATCGCACCGACACCGCGAGTTTCAGCGATCGAATCCTGGACTTTAACGTGTACGACGATCAGATCGACGTGTCGGCCTTGGGGTTCACCGGCCTCGGCGACGGGCGCAACGGCACCCTGGCCGTGGTAGTCAGTGCCAACGGCGACGATACCTACCTGAAAAACTATGACGCCAACGCCGACGGCGAGCGCTTTCAGCTGACCCTGGCCGGCGACCTGGGCGCCACGCTGAGTAATGACCAGTTCGTGCTCGCCCAACCGGCCGATGCCCCCGAACCTGCGCTGCTGGGCGTGGGAGCGGATCACCACACGGTTGGATAACTTGGAATCCCCCATTGCGCCCCCATAACGGGATGTACTGATCTTCTCCCAGGGAAATACACACCATGACCAGCCAAACCGAAACCGCCATCCTTGCCGGCGGCTGCTTCTGGGGCATGCAGGACCTGTTGCGCCGCTACCCCGGCGTGCTGCACACGCGGGTGGGCTATACCGGCGGGGATGTTCCGAACGCCACCTACCGCAATCATGGTAACCACGCCGAAGCCATCGAGATCACCTTCGACCCGGCCGTGATCAGTTACCGACAGATCCTCGAGTTTTTCTTCCAGATTCACGACCCGAGCACGCCCAACCGCCAAGGCAACGATCTGGGCCCCAGTTACCGCTCGGCGATCTATTACCTGAGCGAACAGCAGCGCGACATCGCTGAAGATACCGCCGCAGACGTGGACGCCTCCAAATTATGGCCTGGCCGTGTGGTGACTGAAATCGAACCGGCAGGGCCGTTCTGGGAGGCGGAGCCCGAGCACCAGGATTACCTGGAAAGGATACCCAACGGCTACACCTGCCACTTCATCCGGCCCAACTGGAAGCTGCCCAAGCGCGGCTAAGGTGCGTTAGCCGGGGGGCGGCTTCAGGTCGGGGGCCTGGTCGTCACGCCGGCCCCTACAGGCTTATCCCCGCGTCGCCGCCCAACAGCCCTAACGGCTCAGCCTGGGGCGTGATCAGTAGGTTATCCCCATCAAATGCGTCCAGCAGGTTCCCGACCATTCTCACTTGAAACCGCTGGCCCTGGGCGTCGCCGTCCAGGTCGCTCAGGTAGGTGCGGTCCAGGCGTTCGTTGTAGCTAACCTTCAGCGTGCCGTCGTGGCCATCGCCCAGGCCGGTGAAATCCAATAGCCTGAGGTCGATCCTGTCCCGGTATACCGAGGAATCGGTGAGGGTATCCACCGTATTGCCTTGATCGGAGCGGGAGCTTTCACTGACGGTGGTGTAGCGGTAAAAGTCCATGCCCGAGCCGCCAGTCAACCGGTCCGCGCCGGTGCCGCCCACGAGCAGGTCGTTGCCGGTACCGCCATCAAGCCGATCGTTGCCACCCGCGCCTCGCAACGTATCGTTGCCCGACAGCCCCTTGAGGTAATCCGAGCCGGCCAGCCCACGATAGTCGTCTGCCTCGGTAGGCAAGGTGCGATACACCTGGGTGCCTTGCGGGTGCGCCCAGATGATGTTCGCACCAGCCAGCCCTTCACTGTAATCGCCCAACAACTGCAGCTCGAAATGGTCGCCGTTACGGTCTTCGATCAAGGACTTGAGAATGGTGCGGGTACCCGCGGCGTTCACGGTCAGCTTCAAGGTGCCGCCCAAGCCATCTCCCAGCTCGAAAAAGCCCAGCGCGGACACATCGATCATGTCCCCCTCCGAGCCGTCGAAATCGGTGAGCACATCGCGCCGCGGATCATTGCTGACCGTGGCGTCACGCAGGCTGTCGCTCAATTGGGTATACACGAAGAGGTCCGCGCCCTCCCCGCCCGTCAATTGATCGCCGTCCGCGCCCCCTACCAACAGGTCATCGCCGTCATTGCCGAAGAGCACGTCGTTCTTCTCCCTGCCGTACAACGTCTCAGCGGCAAGGGTGCCGTGCAGGCTGTCCGAGCCCTGGCGGCCATTGATGGCCTGCTGGAAGCTCGCATCGGTCAGGCTGCGGCTGTCCCCTTCCAGCATCAGTTCGAACTGATTGCCTTGGCTATCGGGGTCCAGACTGCTGAAATAGGTCACATCATTGTCGAGGTCATAGGTCACCTTCAAGGTGCCGAAATGCCCATTGCCCACGCCTTTGTAGCCAAGCTCGGTGAGGTCGAAGCGGTCCTGCCCGTAGGCGAAGTCGATGATCAGATCCGCCTGGCTACCGCTCGCGTTACGGTAGCTGTCGCTGGTGGCCAGATAACGGAACACATCGTTGCCGGTGCCACCGGCCAAGCGGTCACTGCCGCGGCCGCCGATCAGCACGTCGTCATTGTTGTCGCCGCTGAGGCGGTCATTGCCGTCGTTGCCAAACATCACATCCCGCGCCAGGGTGCCGGTGAGCGCGTCGGCGCTGCCTGTGCCAAAGGTAAACGCGTACTCACGGTTGCCCAGGGAAACGCTATGGGCGCCCTGTACGGTCACGTTATCGACCATTTGGCTGATCACATTGTCGATCACGCGGTTGTAGTCACCGGCATTGGGCGCTTCGACGATCCCCCGCTGACCGGGGTGCTCCCCGGTTACAAGGTTGCCGCGCACCGTCACGTCCCTTGCGAAACGTTGCGGCGCGGCATCAAGCCAGATCTCCGCCGTTGCGCCGGCCAGGGCGTTGCCATGCAGCGTGTTGTAGGCAATCTCCCCTTCGCGCCCGCCGGCGCTATGAATGCCATAACCGGCGTTGCCGTAGATCTCCAACCCCTTCACGCTGAAGCCGTCAACGGCGTTGATGCCAACACCGTTGCCACCGTTGCTGTGGGTGATGCCACCGTCCACGGTTGCCTGTTGATCGCTTAGTGGTTGCTCGACCAGGCGAATGCCATCACCGCCATTGCGCGAGGCTTCGCTGTCCTGCAGCCGCACATTGCCGCCAAGGCTGTAGCCCGCGCCGAGGTTCAGGTACGACGTGTTGTCCTGGAGCAGGGCTACCGCGGCGGTATCGGCCGCGATCCCATCCAGGCCATTCTGACGCGCCACGCAGTTGCGCACTGTTACCTGTCCTTGTGCGCTGCGCAGGTCAATCCCGTAACCGGAGCCGCCCACCGCCTCTACGGCGTCCAGCAGCAAGTTGGTGGTGCCATTGGTGCTCCAACACTCGGACACACCCCTATCACCTCGCCCGTTCCCATCGAGGGTGAGGCGATTGATTTCCAGGTTGTCCCCCGCACCACGCAGCAGCCCGGTCACCAAGTCGTTGCTGTCGTCCAGCTTGATCACAGTCAAGCCCATGCCCGCGCCGTCCAGCGCCACGTTGGCCTTGAGCAACAGGCCGGTGTGATCGCTGCCAGGGCTGATGCGGTACGTGCCAGCCGGCAGGATCACTCGCCCGCCCCCCAACGCAGCAGCGGCATCGATCGCCGCCTGCACTGCCAAGGTGTCGTCCGTTACCCCGTCGCCGGTGGCGCCGAAGTCCTTCACATCAAATAGCGTAGCCATGGCTACCTCCCAACCGCGAACGTTCGCAATGGGTGGGTACGGCAGGTAGAACGGCGCGGTGGGATAAGGCTAGCAGGTGAAGGGATAAGCGTACCTGGCGCGCCGTGGGCTACGGCCTGGCTTCGAAGTGCCCGCTCAGGCTCACCAGCCGCTGAGTGGCCTGGCCAAGCAGGCCTGAGCTGCCTTCCAGCACACCGGCTTCCTGAACATTGCCCTTGGCAACCTCTTGCAACTGCTCAAGGTGCTCGCTCACCTCACTGCTGTTGGAGGATTGAATCTGCGTGCTGGCGGCGATCTGCAGGTTCATGGCACTGATCTGCGCGATTTCCCCAGCGACCTGGCGAAGCAGCCCTGCCGCTTGCTGGCTGCCGGCCACACAGCGCTCTACGCTTTGCCGGCTATGCCCCATGGCCGCAGTGGCCTGGGCGGTGCTTTGCTGCAAGCGCTCGATCAGCGCGTTCACATCCGAAGTAGAGCGGGCTGTGCGCTGGGCGAGGTTGCGCACCTCATCCGCGACCACTGCAAACCCTCTGCCTTGATCGCCGGCCCGGGCGGCTTCGATGGCGGCGTTGAGGGCCAGAAGATTGGTTTGCTCGGCGATCCCGCGGATAACCTCCAGCACCTGGCCGATTTCATTCGACGCCTCGGTGAGCACCTGCATGTCGCGGTCCGCTACATCAATATTGCGAGCAAGCGTGCCCACTTCCTCACGAATGGCTTCTACCGCCGCGGTACTTTCCCGGGAGCGGTCATTGATCGCCAAGGCCACCACCGACGCCTGGTTGGCGCAGCTTGCCACCTCTGAAATGGAGCCCGCCAGGGTGCCTATGGCGCCATTCATTCGTTCGGCCACATCCATCTGGCGACCAGCGCCACTGCGAATCACCGTTGTCACAGAGCTCAGGCTACCGCTCATTTTGCCTAGCGTTTCGGCTTCATCGATAAGCTCGCTGACCATCAGTTCCAGCTGGTCGAGGAAGGCGTGGAAGCGCGAAATGACGGGGCCGCGGGTCTGGCTGCGATAACTCAGGGCCATCTTCCCGTGGTTGGTATCCAAATGGCTGACGATGTCCAGCAATGCATCGCCTTCACGTGCTTCGGCCTGGCTGCGTATAGCCATGTAAACCAAAATGCTGCTTTCCACCACGACGTAGGCGGCATGCAGCAACACGATGCTCAAGTGGTGATGAGGCGTTACATGGACGCCGGCGAGGTGCTGTTGAAGGAAGAAAAACAGAAGGTGATGGGTCGCGATGGTGCCGGCTGCCACTACGATCGGGAGCCAGTCGCGGTAAAACACCAGAAAAGCCAGCAGAACGAAAATGCCGAAATGCAGCTCGGTTATCCCTTCGCTCTGGTTGATGTGCAGGGCCGCGAGCATCATGAAGCCAACGCCCATGGCACAACGCAACACCCGCGAACCTGGCATAAGCTGGCGCAAAACCGTTAACAAAAGGGCGGTAGAGCCGCCCACGGCCAGGGCCTGGCCCCAGGTGCCGTTAGCCATGCCCAGCCCCAGCGCCGCGGCGAACATCAGCCACACAACGGCCAGCATGATGGTGTCCGCTTTACGGTAGTGCTGTTCAAGGTGGGTCAAGGACCGGCTCATAAAATGCCCTATACAGAAAGAATGCGGACGGATTGGCTCCTCGTCCATTGCCTTTCTGGTATCGGCGCCGCCCCTTGCAAATTTAACCCGCCGGAACGTTTCCGCCGAACGGCCTAGCCCTGCGGCCATACCCTATCCGCGCCAGATGCGTCGCCGGTACCTTGCGCTTGCATCGCCTCGCGCCGGGCCTTGACCGTCGCCTGGTCGTACGCCAGCCAGAAGTACAGCGGGCAGGTCACCGCTATCCCGACCACCCAGGACAAATCCGCACCCGGCACCAGGTTCGCATAGGGCCCTACGAACAGCGCCGTGTTGGCGAACGGCAGCTGGGCCATGATGCCAACGGCGTAGGCACCAATTGCGTGGCCGTCGAAGCGCCCATACAGGCCGCCATCGGCACGGAACAGTGACGGTACGTCGTACAGGCCGTACTTGATCAAGTAGAAGTCGATCAGGTTGATGGACGCCCACGGCACCAGAATCAATAGCAGCGCCAGGATCAAACCAATGAAGCGGCCAATGAAATCCGCCGACGCACCTAGCGCCGTGAAGCAACAGGCCGCAAGCACCACAGCTGATAGCAGCACCTTTACTTTTACCGTGAGCGTCCACCCGGCGGCGAAGGTCTGGATCGAGGTGATGATCGACAGTACCGCGCCGTAGAGGTTGAGGGCGTTGTGGCTGATGATGTTGAGCAGGAACAGCACCATCAGTACCGGGCCAAGGGCACCGGTGGCCTGCTCCACCGCCTGCATGGCTTCGGTGCCGGGGGCGCTTGCCAGCACCACTACAGCGCCGAAGCTGAACGACAGGATGGTGCCCAGGGTTGCACCCAGGTAGGTGGCGATAAAGGGCTTCCATACCCCCACCGATGGCGGCAGGTAACGTGAGTAGTCACTGGTGTAAGGGGAAAAACTGATCTGCCAGATTACCCCCAAGGATAGCGTGGCAATGAACCCGCTGAGGTTGAAGGCACCGCGGCTGAGGAAGTCGGCCGGCAGCGGCTGGGTCAGCACCATGGCGAAACCGGCCAGCAGCGCCAGGCCCATTACCCAGGTGCCCAGGCGGTTCAAGCCGTGAATGAAGCGGTAGCCGAGCACGCCGATCACGGTTGCCGCCAACGCACCCAGGAGAATGCCGCCTTCGAGCGGCACCGATGGCGCCAGGCTGTGGATGGACTTGCCGGCCAACACGATATTGGAAATGAAGAACCCCACGTAGATCAGCGCAGTGACGCACACGATCAACAGCGCGCCATAACGGCCGAACTGGCCACGGCTCTGCACCATTTGAGGAATGCCCAGCCTTGGCCCCTGAGCTGACGCCAAGGCAATCACGACGCCGCCAAGGGCATTGCCCAGCACGATGGCGAGCAACCCCCAGAGCAGGTTCAGGTGGAATACCTGGATCACCATGGCGCCGGTCACGATAGGTAGCGGTGCAATGTTGGTGCTGAACCAGAGGGTGAAGAGGTCGCGCACGCTGCCGTGGCGAGCACTGAGCGGCACCTGATCGACCGTGTGGTTTTCGATCAAGGCAGAGCGGGTCTGTTCAGACATGCGGGGGTCTCGTGTTTGTCTGTTGTTGTAGTTGTATGAAGCCAAACCGGGAGAACCGCAGGCGGCCTCCGACGAAACACACCGTATTATGGTATTCCACAAATCTCAAGCCTCCTCGCTACCTCCGATTTCTGCTTAGCGTATGAAATAGAGCACAAGACGCGGTGCAGGCACCGCAGACCGCCGCCGAGCGCCACCTGTCGACTCGAAACATCTTGCGATCATGCGTATTATGGTATACCAATATGTAACGGTTCGAATCCACACGGTGCCCGCCCTTGTCGCCACAGCGGGCACCCACAACAAGCACAGGTAGGCCGAGATGAAATTTTCGCTGTTCGTACACATGGAACGCTGGGATGAGCAGGTCAGCCATCGTCAACTGTTCGAAGACCTGACCGAACTCACCCTGATGGCTGAGGCCGGAGGGTTCAGCACCGTGTGGATCGGGGAGCACCATGCGATGGAGTACACCATCTCCCCTAGCCCGATGCCGCTGCTGGCCTACCTGGCGGCACGTACCACAACCATTCGCCTGGGGGCCGGCACCATCATCGCGCCCTTCTGGCACCCGCTGCGGGTGGCCGGTGAATGCGCCCTGCTTGACGTGATCAGCAACGGCCGCATGGAAGTGGGCCTGGCCCGCGGCGCCTATCAGGTGGAATTCGACCGCATGGCCGGCGGCATGCCTGCCTCCAGCGGCGGCAACGCCCTGCGTGAGATGGTCCCGGTGGTGCGTAAGCTGTGGGAGGGTGACTACGCCCATGACGGTGAGATCTGGAAATTCCCGGTGTCCACCAGCGTGCCCAAGCCGATCAACACCCCACCCATCTGGATCGCCGCGCGGGACCCGGATTCCCACAACTTCGCGGTC
This sequence comes from Pseudomonas sp. 3MAES_34.3B, assembly GCF_058145875.1. Classification (NCBI taxonomy): domain Bacteria; kingdom Pseudomonadati; phylum Pseudomonadota; class Gammaproteobacteria; order Pseudomonadales; family Pseudomonadaceae; genus Pseudomonas; species Pseudomonas sp. 3MAES_34.3B. The sequence goes on from NZ_CM176960.1 coordinate 3,412,831, forward strand.
AAGCACGGCTGCAATGTGATGGTCACGCCACTGATGAAGGGCGATGAAGAAGTGGTAGACCTGAAGAACAAGTTCGAGGCTGCCTTGGCCAACAACCCTGACGTTCCCAGGCCGCAGCTGATGGTGCTGCGCCACACCCACGTGCATGCCGAGGACGATCCTGAAGGCTGGCAGGTGGGCGCCAAGGCTATCTCGCGCTTTTATCGCACCTTCGATGCCTGGTTTGGCAACAAGGAAGCGCCGGTCAATGGCTTCCTCCAGCCCAGCCCGGAATCCAAGTTCGCCGAGCGCCCGGAATTCCAGCTGGAGAGCATCCGCAAGAACACCATGATCGGCACACCAAGCGAGGTGATCGAGCGTATTCGCTATTACCAGGAACTGGGCGTGGATGAATTCAGTTTCTGGTGCGACAACAGCCTGCCCCATGCCGAGAAGAAGAAATCGCTGGCGCTGTTTATCGAGCAGGTGGTGCCAGCGTTTCGATAATTAGCAGGGTTGAGTTGCGGAGTGTGGGCCCGGGTAGCCTCGGGCCAGCTATCAACAGCGGATATTTTTCAAGCCCTCTAGAACAGGCTTTTCAGAGGGAATGGTTACGCTTTATTTCAAAGTTGTACGTAAATGTATATTTTGTAAATAACATTTACTATCATTTGCGAACAATTGACATTGGCCCGCGCCACGGTAGTGGCCGTGTGCAATCTTGTCGCCCCGGCCGCTCCTGTGTTCCACCTCATCACATGGAGCGATGCCGATGCACCCTGCCTTCAAACCCCGCCACTTGTCCCTCGCGCTGCTGGCCTTCACGGCCCCGCTGCAAGCCGCCGAAGACACTGAAAAGCGTGACGGCACGGTGCTCAGCGCCCCCGCCCCTGTAGAACTCGAAGCCACGTTGGTCACAGCCGAACAGGAACTGCGCCAAGCCCCCGGTGTTTCGATCATCACCAGCGAGGACATCAAGAAGCGGCCACCGGTCAATGACATTTCGGACCTTGTGCGGCGCATGCCTGGCGTGAACCTTACCGGCAACAGCGCCAGCGGCCAGTACGGCAACAACCGGCAGATCGACCTTCGTGGCATGGGCCCGGAAAACACGCTGATCCTGATCGATGGCAAGCCCGTTACCTCGCGCAACTCGGTGCGCATGGGCCGCAGCGGCGAGCGTAATACCCGTGGCGACAGCAACTGGGTACCGGTGGAAGCGATCGAGCGCATCGAAGTACTGCGGGGCCCGGCGGCGTCCCGCTATGGCTCTGGCGCGGCGGGGGGCGTGGTCAACATCATCACCAAGGCGCCCACGGCCAAGCACACCGGTTCGGTGACCACCTATTTCAACCAGCCTGAACACAGCGACGAAGGCGCGACGAAGCGCATCGGCTTCAATGCCGCTGGGCCGCTCGCGGACCGGTTTTCTTACCGCGTGTACGGCAACTTCAACAAGACCGACGCCGACGACCTGGCCCTCAACCAGAACTATGCGGCCAGCGCCACCGCCACGCCGCCAGCCGGGCGGGAAGGCGTGCGCAACAAAGACATCGACGGCCTGCTGCGCTGGGACCTGGACCCGCGGCAAACCCTTGAACTGGAAGCTGGCTACAGCCGCCAGGGCAACATCTACGCCGGCGACCGCGCAGTGAACAGCGGCGGCAGTGCGCTGCTGACGGATCTGGCTAACAGCGGCGCAGAAACCAACGTGATGTACCGCCAGAGCGGCTCGGTCACGCACCGTGGGGACTGGGATTTCGGTACCTCGCAAGTGGTGGCATCCTTCGAAAACACGCGCAACAGGCGCCTCAATGAAGGGCTGGCCGGGGGCCCGGAGGGCAGCATCGGCGATGCGAGCAGCCGTTCCACGTCCGAGCTGAACCATTACCGCTTCGCCGGCGAGCTGAACATTCGTGTGGAATGGGGCTTCACCCAGGTAGTCACCTTGGGCACCGAGGCTACCCGCGACACGCTCGATGACCCCTACTCCAACTCCCAGGCGCTGAACGGTGGCGCGATCCCGGGCATCTCGGCCAACCGCTCCGGCGAAAGCGACGCGCACAACTACGCGCTTTTCATGGAAGACAACATCGAGCTGAGCTCACGCTGGACACTCACCCCCGGGGTGCGCTTCGACCGCCAGAGCGACTTTGGCGGCAACTGGAGCCCCAGCCTGAACAGCGCCTACAAACTCACCGATACCGTCACCCTCAAAGCCGGTATCGCCCGCGCGTTCAAGGCCCCCAACCTTTACCAAAGCAACCCCAACTACCTGTATTACACCCGGGGCACGGGTTGCCCGGTTACCGCGCCCAACCTGGGCAGTGGTTGCTACGTGCTGGGCAATGACCACCTCGACGCCGAAACCAGCCTGAACAAGGAAGTAGGCGTGGCCTTTGCCGACAACGGCTGGGTGGCGGGGCTGACGTATTTCCATAACGACTACAAAAACAAGATCGTCGCTGGCATGGACGAGATCGCGCAAACCAGCATTCGCGGCCGCGTATTCCAATGGGAAAACGCACCCAAGGCAGTGGTCGCGGGCTGGGAAGGCAACCTTACCGTGCCCCTGCTGGGCAATGCCGGCGACGTGCTGAGCTGGACCACCAACGTCACCTACATGGTCGAGAACCATAACAAGGTCACCAACGAGCCGCTGTCGGTGATACCCGAATACACCATCAACTCGATGCTGGATTGGGCCGCCACCGAGAGCCTGGACCTGTCCCTCAACATGACCCACTACAGCGAGCAGGAGCCGCGCAGCTTGACCGGTACCGGGGCCACCGCCGCCGGCGCTGCCCTGGAGAAACGTGGCGCCTACACGTTGTTCGGCACCACCGCCAACTACCGCTTGAGCAAAACCTGGAGCGTGACGGCGGGTGTGAACAATCTCTTCGACAAGCGCCTGTTCCGCGAAGACAACTCCGGCAATGCTGGCGCGGCGACCTACAACGAACCGGGCCGCGCGTACTTCGCTTCGGTGACCGCGCAGTTCTGACCGAAGCCGGCCTGCCCCGCCGCCTCAAGCTAGGCGGTGGGTTCAGCCAACCCCAGCAACTGGACGTCAGCGCCTTGGGCAGGCGCGAACACGAAGTTCTCCTCCGTGAGTAGCTGGCTCTGATTGCCCGCCAGGGTGATCTGAAACCGTTGGCCGGCGGCGTTGGCGTCGTAATTGCTGAGGTAGGTGTCCGTGCCTGCCGCGCTCACACTGATCGCCAGGGTGCCGTTGTGGCCATCGCCCAAACCGGTGAACCCAAGCGCGGCCACGTCGATACGGTCGGCGTACACCTCAAACAGAAGGATACGGTCGCTGTAGCTATGGGTGGCGTCGCGGTAACTGTCCGTCAACGCGGTGTAGCGGAACGTGTCCGCCCCCGTGCGGCCATTGAATACGTCGCTGCCTGCGCCGCCGTCCAGCGTATCGTCTCCAAAGCCGCCGATCAGCGTATCCCTGCCGCCATAACCGAACACCTCTGAAGCGAGGTGAGTGGCCTCGATTCTCTGCCTGCCGTCGTCCCCTTCCAGAATGGCGGGCACGAAACCGATATTGGTCTCATTCAACTGCCCGCTGAGGTCGCCCTCCAGTGCCACTTCAAAACGGTGCCCGTTGGCATCCGCGTCGAAGCTTTTAAGGTAAGTGCGGGTGCCGCTGGCGTTCACACTCACGGCCAGGGTGGCGTCGTGGCCGTTACCTAGGCCCGTGAAGCCCAGCGCCGTAAGGTCGATCACGTCCTGGGTGGGATCGAAGTCCACGATGCCGTCGCTGAAACCTTCGCCGGCGGTGCGGTAACTGTCGCCGCGCTCGCTGAAACCGAATACGTCCTGGCCCTCGCCACCCTTGAGCCGGTCGCGCCCAGGCCCGCCGTTCAGCAAGTCGTCGCCACCCTGGCCTGAAAGCAGTTCGTCGCGTGCAGTGCCCGCCAGCAGGTTATCCCCGTTATGCCCGGTGATATGGTGCAGGCCGTCGGCAGGGTCACCGAACCCGGTATCGAGCGAGCCGTCGGCGGTGAACTGCACGGCGGCGATGTCGGCATTGCCCTCGGCATTCTGGCCGCTGCCGGTCACCAGAAGGGTGCCGTTTTCCCGCACCTCCACTGTTTGGGCGGCGTCACGCCCGCCTTCAAAATCAACGGTCACTTTGCCGCCGTTACCGAAGCTCGTGTCCAGGCTGCCGTCGGCGTTGAGGCGGAGCACACTCATGTCATAGTCGCCGCTACTGGTTTCACTGGTGCCCGCGATCACGACCTTGCCGTCCGCCTGCACGGCGACGGCACGGGCAAAATCATCGCCCGGCCCGACTGTGTAGGTGGCGGTGCCGCCGTTCCCAAAGTTGCTATCCAGTGTGCCGTCGGCCTTGAAGCGCACCACGCTGAAATCCGCGTTTGCCCCCACTTCGCTATAACCGGCAACCACCATTTGGCCGCCCGCCTGTAGCGCAAGCGGCGTTGCGCTGTCGAAGGCCAAGCCCTGGGGCAAGGCCAACGTGGCGATACCCTCATCGCCGAAGGCCGGGTCGAGTACCCCGCTGCTGCTGAAATGGGCCACGCTCAGGGTGGCGTCGTTGCGGGCGCTGGCCAGCACGGTAGCATCCGCTTCCCGTTGCACGTTGCTGTAGGTTGGCGCTGCGGTGGCCACTGGCAGGAGCACGGCGGCGAACTCAACAGCGGGGGCGCTGATCCAGCTTCTGGCAGCGAGGACACTGAGGGTGTACGCGCTTGCGTCCTTGCTCAGTTGACTGGTCAGGATATCCGCGTACGGCTCCCCTGCCAGCCCGCTGTTGTCATCGAAGCGGCCAGCCTGGGAAACCCGCCCTACCCCATCATCGTCGTAATCAAGCTGCAACTGACCCGTGACACCGAGCAACGCCACTACGTAGTCATCGCTGCGGCCGTTGGACGTGAGGCCTGCTATCCACGTACTTCGAGACCCCGTGATCTCAGCGCTGTAGCTGAAATCGTCATTGCCTGAAAAGTCGATCAGGGTTTTACCGGTGCGCAGGATCTCGGCGGAAGGCATGGCAGGCTCCAGGGCGAACCCAAAGGGGCTCGTAGGATGCTTGAGTGTAGTTGGGGCCTGCCCTCAGGCTTGGGTTTCGTCAGGAAAGGTTCACCCGCCTGCCCTCCCTGGCCGCAGTGCCGGCGGCCTCCACCAGCGCCAGGGTGCGCATGGCATCGGCGGCGCTGATTACCGGCCTGGCTTCACCCCGGATCACCTGTACAAAATGCGCCAGCTGGTTGCCCAACGCGGTGCCCTCGGCCTTGGCTTCAGCGGATTGCTGAAGCGGGTGATGCCAGCCCTTCTGCTCTGCGTAGGTCCATACCTGCAGCTGGGGTATGGACAACGCACCCAGGGTGCCCGCGATCAGGTAGCAGGGTTGCTCAGGCTGCTGCGCGAAAGCGGGGTTTTCGCCACTGCTTTGTTCCCAGCTCCAGGGCGCGGCGCAGGCATCCGAGCCGGTAAGCGTGCCTAACGCCCCACTGCTGAATTGCAGCAACAGGGCTGCGGTATCTTCCACTTCGTGGCCACGGGCGGCGGTGCTGGTGATAGCTTGCACCATGGCAATTTCGCCGCACAGGTAGCGCATCAGGTCCAGGTCGTGCACCAGATTGATCAAGAGGATCCCCGCGCCCTGGCGGCAATGCCAGGCCACGTCGAAGTAGGCGTCGTCCTTTTGCGACTGCCATAGCCCTGTGAAGGTAGTAATGCGCCCGAGCCTGCCGCTGTCGATGATGGCCTTGGCTTTGGCGGTGATCGGGTTATGGCGACGGTGATGCCCTACCAGCACAGGCACGCCGGATTCGGCTTCGGCCGCCACCAGCGCTCGCACTTCTTCGACATGGGTGCCCACCGGTTTTTCCAGCAGCACCGGGCGGCCCGCCCGCAGGCAGTCCAAGGCGGTGCTCACATGCAGATCGTTGGGGTTGGCGATGATCACGCCGTCTACCGCCACCTGTTCGAGCATCTCTCTGTGGTCCGCAAAGCTCGCGACGCCAAGCTCCTGGGCAAGGCTCGTATTGAACGGGTCGCTGATGGCAACGAGCTGGGTATCGGGATTGCGTGCAAGGTAAGTGGCGTGCTGGCGCCCCATCACACCGGCGCCGATCAGGGCAATTCGAACGGTCATGTATTAGCTCCAGTCATTGTTTCCAATAAGGAATCAGTTAAGTCCATTTCCAGCTAATTGTCCTCTCAACCACCTCTCCGTAAAGTGACCCCCATACCGCAGCGACTTAACGCCGGTTGCGGAACTGCTCCTTACCTACTGACCATTCAAAAGGATTGATGCCATGACTACTTATAAGCGCCTGGACAAGAACGACGCCGTACTGCTGCTGATCGACCACCAGACCGGCCTGATCTCGCTGGTGCAAGACTTCACCCCCAACGAATTCAAGAATAACGTGCTGGCTCTGGCCGATTGCGGCAAGTTCTTCGGCCTGCCAACCATTCTCACCACCAGCTTCGAGCAAGGCCCTAATGGCCCGCTGGTGCCGGAGCTGAAAGAAATCTTCCCAGACGCTCCCTACATTGCCCGCCCTGGCCAGATCAACGCCTGGGACAACGAAGATTTCGTCAAGGCGATCAAGGCCACCGGCCGCAAGCAACTGATCATCGCCGGCGTAGTGACTGACGTTTGCGTGGCATTCCCAACGCTCTCGGCGTTGGCGGAAGGGTTCGACGTGTTCGTGGTGACCGACGCCTCCGGCACCTTCGACAAGACCGTGCAACAAGCCGCCTGGAACCGCATGAGCGCCGCCGGCGCGCAACTGGTGAACTGGTTCTCGGTGGCCTGTGAACTGCACCGCGACTGGCGCAACGACATCGAAGGCCTGGGTAACCTGCTGTCCCAGCGCATTCCCAACTACCGCAACTTGATGAACAGCTACTCGGCGCTCACCGACCGGTAAGCCCACGCACCGCATTGCTCCCTGACTTCTGCCCGCTTCGAAGCCCGCTTCGGCGGGCTTTTTTTTGCGTTATGAATGGTCGTTCAGGTCATACAGGACTGCCCTTACTCCGACCACCACGCCTGGAGTAATACACAAACGAAAAAACCCGCCTTGAGCGGGTTTTTCTAGCGGGCCAATGAGCGTGGCAGGGTTACAGCTTGAACCGCCCCACCATCACATTGAACGAGCTGGCGAGCCTGGACAGGTCCTGGCTTGAGGCGCTGGTCTGGTTGGCAGCGGCGGCGGTCTGGGTCGACAGGTCCTGAATATTGATCAGGTTACGGTCCACTTCGCGGGCGACGTGAGCCTGCTCTTCCGCAGCGCTGGCGATTACCAGGTTGCGTTCGTTGATGCCGCCGACCGCGACCGTGATGCGGTCAAGGGCAGCGTCGGCGGCTTGTGCCAGCTCCTGGGTGTTAGCGGCCAGTTTCTGGCTGTTGCCCATGGCCGACACGGCCTGGTTGGTGGTGTTCTGGACCGTGCTGATCATGCTCTCGATCTCGCCGGTGGACACCTGAGTGCGGTGCGCCAAGGCGCGGACCTCATCCGCCACAACGGCGAAACCACGGCCTTGTTCGCCAGCACGGGCGGCCTCGATGGCAGCGTTCAGCGCCAGCAGGTTGGTCTGTTCAGCGATGGCTCGGATCACGTCTACTACCTTGCCGATGTCACGCACTTGCCCAGCCAGCGTTTGCACGGTTTCCGAAGAAGTGTTCAATTCACGCGCCATGCCTTCGATGGCGCCTACGGCTTTCTGCACCTGGCCACGGCCAGTATGTGCTTCGTCTGACGTGGCGCGCGACGCTTCGGAGGTGGACACCGCATTGCGGGCTACCTCTTCCACTGCCGAGGTCATCTCGGTCACGGCAGTAGCCGCCTGCTGGATCTCGTCGTTCTGGCGAGTGAGGCCGCTGGAGCTTTCTTCGGTCACGGCGTTCAACTCTTCAGCGGCGGAAGCCAGCTGGTCCGAGGCGTTGGCGATTTCCATGATGGTGGATTTGAGATTGCCCTGCATGCCAGACAGCGCCGTCAGCAACTGACCGGTTTCGTCAGTGCTGGTACTTACGATGGCAGTGGTCAGGTCGCCCTTGGCGATGCGCTGGGCACTGGCCACGGCAACAGCGATCGGGCGGGTGATCACGCGGGTGATCAGCAAGCCAAGCGCGATAGCGGCAATGAAGGCGACCAGCATGCCGCCATACAGCATCATGGCTGCAGAGTGCGAGCTCTGCGCGGCTGCCTGAGCCGCTTCGTCAGCCTGGCGCCGGTTGGATTCGATGATCAGGTCCTGGGAGGCCATGACGCGACGGTACCCATCGATCACTTCCGTGGCCAGCAGCTTATGGGCCGTGTCGAAATCCCGGGCGGCGACGGCGGCGGCTACCTTATCAAGGCTCGCCTGATAGATCGGCAGGTCTTTCGCCATCTGTTCAGCGGGGCCGCGCTCGTCGTCGGCCATTGGCGCGGCCCGGTATGCCGCAAAGGCTTTTTCGCCCGCAGCACGGTTGGCCTTCATCGACTCCAGGGTGGCGGCAAGCTCTTGTTGAGGCGCATTGTTTTGCGCCAGCGCTATGAGCTTGTAGCCATCGCGGTGCTGAGCCACGTTCTTGGCCTTTGCTTCGTACGCATTGGTGACCGAGGCCAGGTTATTGGAGAACACGTCATCCAGGCGACCGGACAACTCATTCATGGTCAAGCAGCCCAGCACGCCGATCACCAACGTAATGCACGCACAAATGATGAATGAGGCGAGCAGCTTGCTCGACAGTTTCGCGTTGGTGAACCAGCCCATACTTGAATTCCGAGGAGAATTGATATCGGGGCAGCGGTGTGCTGCCGTCAGCCTAGCTATCGGCAGGGGCGGGAAAAACTTAGGGAGCTAATTATGCCATTCGTCGTCCATGACGAAGACCTTGCTCCAGTCCGGGTCGGACCCTGTAGCAGCCCGCCTTGGCGGCGACCGGCCCGGCCGGGCCGTGGATTCGGCGGAGTGGCGGTCGCAGGCAAGCCTTGCTGCTACGGGGCCGGTCGAATTTCGTAGGCCGGCAGGGAAAGGTAATGCTGCCAAGCTATCACGCTCACGGATAATGGCCGTCGTACGGGGAACGCTTGGGCGTCAGCCCTGCCAGGTGGCCCAGCGGGATGGTGACGATCAAGCCTACCCCCAGGCCGTCGGAGGCTTGGTCATGGCCCGGGTTGACCACGCGGTTGGCCGCGAACACCGGGTTGGTGTTGAACAGGTATTCCACGTAGGGCCCCACATACACTGAATCGAACACATTGATCATGGCGCTTGCGCCCAGGGAGTACTCGACACGGTGGTGGTCATAGCCCTGGTTGTTAAGCCAGGTTTGCTCGTCCTTGGTAATTTGCACCGCGGTCAGTTGCACCGAGTAGCTGTCCAGCGGTCGGCTTTTGAATGGGGCCCGCATGATCACGCCCATGTCCACGGCGTAGTCCATGCCGCCTACCGAGGGGCTGCTGGTTTGCCGGTCGTTGAACGCCGTGCCCAGGGACACGAAGCCCTGCAGCATCTTCGGCTGGCGAACATCCGGCCGCCAGAACGTTTGCAAGGTGCTGGCGAAAATTCCGCCCTGCCAGTCTGAAACGTCCTTCTCGCAGGTCAGGCACAACTGCGTGGTCTGCGGGATGTGGTTGTAGTACACCATGAGCTCCGCGGCCTTGGGCTTGTCCGCCCGAGGCGCCGCGTATTGAAGATCCAGCAGGTAGGCGTCGTAGTTGGTGTCGCGTGACTGCTCCCAGCCGTTGGTCATGGAGGCATCGGTATCGGACTTGTACCACAGCCCCTGAACCTTGAGTTCCGGGCTGATGTTGTAGCCAACCCGGGCGAACCAGTTGGAGTAGTTGGGGAAGTTGAAGCCCGACGGTTTGTGAGTGATCGCGATAGTGCTCATGCACATGAAGGCGTTGAGGCAGTCGGGCCGCGCAACGTAGTCGTTCACGTAGCCCTTGCCGCCTTCAAGGAACACCCGGCCGTCGAGCAGCTCTTGCTCCAGGGTAAAGCGGGTGAGGTGGGATGTGACAGGTACATACCCGGACTTGCTGCCATTGATCAGGCTGCCCGATTGCGTGAAGTAGTTATCGGTGGCGGTCTGGTCGGTGATCCACGGCACATAGCCTTCCATGAAATGCACCGACGTGCCTTTCAGGCCAGTCAATGGCTCCAGGTAAAAATCGAACCCGGCGTTTATCTGCATCATCCACTGGTGGCTACCCTGCTGTACCCCCGCGCTGGGGTTGGAGATATACCACTGCCCCAGGAACAGATTGGGATAGAACCCCGCCTGGCTGAAGGTTTCGCCCAAGCCGGCCAAGGGTTTTTTGAACCCTGCCGGCGCTGGCTTCAGCGCGTCCGCCCCGCCGGGTTGCCCCTCGGCGGCATAGGTGACCGCCGCGCTCAGCGATAACGCCAAGGCAAGGCCATGGCGCCAGCCCTTGAGTATCTTCATACCTGTGCTTCCTTGTTGTTTTTGTAGAGGCGAGCCCGCCCCTGCCAGTAGCTTTGGGGCAAGCGGTAGGAATAGGGTGAGAAAGGGCGCTAGCCGCGCCCGCTGCCTTATGGCGTGCCGCGGTGCCCGTGAGGGTCGAGCACGGGAACGGCCAGGGTGTCGGCCCCGGTGGCTTGCTTGCGCCCCCAGATCGGCAATGGCGCCAGCTGTATCAAGGTGGCGAGCGCGATGATCACCATCAAGGTGCTGTAGCCACCGTCCACCAGCAAACTGGTGAAGACGGTGGGCGGCCCGAGCAGCACGCCGAGGTAAGTGGCCTGGGCCACCAGCCCGCTGGTGGCTCCCAGCGCGGCAGTAGTGGGCGCCGCAGCGGGCACGAACGTCCAGATCAGCCCGTTCACTACGCCTATCCCCAGGGAAAACGCGCAGATCGCGACCACCGCGCTGCTCAAGGCGATGCCCGGGAGGTAAAAGCAGATGCCACCGATCAGCAGCGTGACGCCTCCGGCCACCGCCAGCAGGCGTGAATCGCGACGGCCCTTGAGATAGCCCACACCCAGGCAGCCCACCACCACGAACACTTCGGCCAGGGTGCCCACGCCCGCCGCCACCGGCACGCCCACGGCAAAGGCCTTGGTGACGTAAAGGGTGAGCGCGGCCATGATGCCGGTCTGGATGAAGGCCGATGCTGCGGACGCCGCCGCGATGCGGTAGGGCATGGGATGGCGCAGCACCACCCAGTTATCGCTGAGGCGGCGCAATGCCTGGCCAGGCTCGCGCGCCGGCAGCAGCGGTGCCAGCGCGGCCAGCACCAGCATCAGCAGCGCATGCCCGCCAAAGGCCCACCGCCAATGCTCGTCATGGCCCGCCAGGGGCGCGACCAGGCTCAGGGTGATGCCGATGCCTACGGCGGTGTGGGAGGTCCACAAGCCCAAGGCAAAGTTACGCCGCGCGCCGCTGGTGGTGCGCATCAATAACGTGACAGCGCCCACCGTCAAGGACAGATAGCCAATGCCTTCGACCAGCCGGCTGGCGAACAGCACGCTGACACTCTCGGCATAGAACGCGCCAAGGTTTCCGGCCAGCGCGCACAACGCTCCGGCAAAAATCACCTTGCGGTCGCCGATCCGGTCAATCAACCAGCCGCCGAACAGCGCCCCGAGCGCGGTGATCAGCGAAGGGATAGAGATGACCCAACCGGACCAGGCATGGGTCAGCTCGAAGTACCGGGCAATGTCACCGATGACTGGCACCGCCTGGGTGACCAGCGAAGTTGCGACCGTCCCGTAGATATACAGCAATACGATGCACGGCCATTTGCCTGCTTTGAACATGGTGGCTTCCTCCCTCGCCCCGGCGCTGGGCCTGGGCTTGTTGTTCTTGTGGAGTGCATGAACCGGCGCCTTGGCGCCCACAGCCTGTACAGCGGAAAATGCGCCTGTGGCTCAGCCCCCGTCCCAGCCCAGCAACCGGCAGATCGTACCGCCCATCACACTGGCCAGCTCCGTGCTGCTCAACCCCGGCAGCGTGTCGCAGAAATGGCTCACACACTGGTGATACGGATGATGCAGGCGCGACAAGTCGCTCGCCCAGATCACACGTTCAGTGCCGAAGGCGTCGAATAGACGTTGCAGGGGCTCTGCCAACGAACGAAACGGATACGGATCCAGCGCGTAGTCCCCTACCCCGGCTGCCTTGACGTAGAGGTTCGGATACTCGGCCAGTGCCAGCAGCGTGGGCAAATGGTCGAACGCGGCAGGGCCGGTGGCGCCACGGGGCACACCCAAGTGGTCGACGATCAGGCGAAGGTCGGGATGCCGCCGGGCAATTTGGGCAATGACCGCAAGCGCACCGGGTGCCAGGATGGCAACCGTCTGCCCAGTGGATTCGGCAAGCGACAGCAGTTTGTCGAAGCGGCCATCCTGCAGCGGGGCCAGGCGCTCCGGGCTATTGCACAGCAGGCGGATACCGCGCAGCCCTGGCTCGCCCTGCCAGCGTTCCAACGTTGTTTCAGGGGCCGGCATATGAGGATCGAGTACCCCCATCACCGAAAACCGTTGCGGGCACGCCCTGGCCAGGCTTAGTGAGTACGTGTTGCCCAGCGGGTCCCACAGGGGCGGTACCAGCACAACGCGGTCCACACCGGCCGCGGCCATTTCCGCTTCCAGTACTGCCTGCGTGATGGGTGTACGCCGGTGGTGTCCCGTAGAGGTTCCATTGGCCCAGGCATGTACCTGGGCGTCGACGATTTGCATGGTTCGCTACCTTTAGCGGTTTACAAAAGAGGGCTCAGGCAAGGCTCTGGAACAAACGCCCGCCGCCGCGAACCTGGCCATGCCAGCCTGCGTCGCGGAGCAAGGCCCACAAGGTGGCCTGGTTACTGGTCACCACGGGCAACCCCAGCTCGGCTTCCAAGGGCTGCGCGGCTTCGAACGCGCGCACGTTCGCGCACGAGAGCAGTATCCCGCCCAGGTCACCGGTTACATGGCCACGTACAAAAGCGGCGATGGCGTCAGGGGTCATCTGCGCAGCCTTGCGCGCATCGGTAAAGTCCAGCGAAACAGTGCTCACCACCTCATGGCCCGCCGCTTCGAGGGCTTCACGTTCAAGGCGGGAAAACACATCGCTGAAGGGGCACACATGCAGCAGGCGCCTGGCATCCACGGCACCCAAGGCCTGCTTGATCGACACCATGGTGTTCGTGGCGGGCACGCCCAACGCCTCGGTCATGCGCGCCGCCAGTTGCTCGTCGCCCGTGGCACCGTTGGCTACGCTGGCGCCTGTGCAATTGAAGGCGATGGCGGACGGGTTGAGGTCCATGAGCAGCGTCGCCTCGTCTGCTGCTTCGAGGTAGGCCCGTAGCAATGCCTCAGGCGTGACCCGGCCCCCTTCCTTGCGCAAGCGAATGCGGTGGATGTGATAGCTCACCTCGGCTGGGCAATAGCGGCGCAGGTCATCTTCGGCGATGGTATTGAGGGAGGGAACAATCATTCCCAGGCGAATCGTCATTATTGTTTTTCCCGTAGGAGCGGCGTGTGGGGCGCCGCGGTAGGCTGACTGTAGAGAGGGCAAGGCCTGGGCAGCTAATGGATTAACCGCCCTGGGCGATAGGATTTTGCTGATTTGGCTTCAGCGGGGGCCGGGCAGGTGGGTTTTCTTGGCCAGCGCGGGCGCGGCCGGATCGGAATTGGGCTCGGCGACGTTTTGGTCCATGGATTCGAGCGAGCGCCCACGGGCTTCGATGCCGATCAGCAGGTAGGTGAGGCCGCAAACCAGCAAGCAGCATGAGAGAAAGGTGAAGCCCGGCACGACGGCCGCTACCGTCGCCGCAGGCATCACTGCGTTACTCGAACCCGCCACCAGCGCCAGGCCCATGGGGCCGATGATCTTGCCCACAGAGCCGGTGAGGCCGGCATAGCCCGCTCCGCCCCCGCGCAGGCGCGAGGGCCAGATCTCGGTGGAATACAGCGCGCACACCGAGAAACTGCCGTCGGCGAAGATAAAGGCAACCAGCAGCGGCACCCAGAACCACGCCGCCAAGGCGCCTTGGGCGCTTCCTGCATAGGCGGCGCCCAGCAGCGAAACCGACGCCAGCAAAGCAAAATAGCCGCCGACCTTGCGCCGCCCCACGCGGTCGGCCAGGTACGCCGACAGCAACCGTGCAGCCATGCCACACACGCTGAACAGGATCATCAGCCGGGAAGCGTCGGCGGGCTCGATGTGCTGCACTTGGGCCAACAACATCGGTGCCCACAGCACAATGCCGTAATAGCCCGCTACCAGCCCTGCATTGATCAAGGTGGTGGTGATCAGGTTACGTGGGCAGTGGAAGATATCCTTCCAGCGGCTGGGCTGCGGCTGCGGCGTGCTGAGCTCCGCCTGGGCCGCCGGTGGCTGGCCGAGCGCCCAGGCGATAGAAGCCCGGGCATCGGCATCGCGCCCTTGCAAGCTGAGCCAGCGAGGCGATTCGGGGATATAAAAGGCGCCCACCAAGGCGATTACGGCAGGCGCCGCACCCAGGGCGAAGGTCCAGCGCCAGCCCAACTCGGGAATCAGGTAGGCGCCACTGAACGCGCCCAGCAGCAAACCGCCCGTGGTAATGGCCGACACTATTCCGGTAAGCATGCCGCGGCGTTTTGGTGGAATGAACTCCTGCACCAGGGCGATCTGGATAAAGTACCCGGCGGTGCAGAACCCGACTACGGTGCGCAGCACGGCCATGTATTGCCAGCCCCCTTCAGGCGTGAACGCCAGCCCCAGGCTGGTGGCCGCCAGCAGCACCAGAGACGCAATGAACACGGGCTTTCGCCCGAACCGGTCCGCCACCGCGCCCCACACCACCCCTCCCAGTACCGCGCCGGCCCCCGAGGCCAGCAGCACCGCGCCCATCACGCCGTACGTCAGCCCCCAGGGTTTTATCAGGAAGGCCATGATAAAGCCGATGAGGTAGGCGTCCCAGAATTCCAGCATGCTGCCCACACCCACCAGGCCCAGCAGGGCCCACTGGTTACGCGATAGCCGGGCCTGATCCTGAAATGGGCTTTTGCCGCTTGTTACGTTCAACATGACCGTATTCTCCATTTACATGGCGCGGGGCAGCCGTGGCTGCGCCCCGCTTTATTGTTGTCGGTGCGATGCAAGGGGGTGGAGCGAGGCGTGCGTCAGGTGGCAGGGGGCAGGCTATGCCGGCTGGCTTGAGCGATGGCCTCGGCGTTGCGCCTGAGCGCGTTCAGGAAGGTGCGCTGTACATCGTTGGGGCTCCATTCGCGTTTCTGCGTGATACCCACGATGGGGCTGTCCCAAGTGAGCTCTAGCGGCAGGGTGCCGAGCAGGCCGAAGCGCCGCTCGCTGAGTACTTCGGTCCAACTCAGCACGGTCAGCATGTCGGTATCGGACAGGGTCAGCCGAATGGTGGACAGTGAGTAGGTTTCAATGGTGGCCGGCGGCGGCGTGCCTTCGGAAAACAGATGTTCATAGGCCTCGCGGCGGGGGGAGCCCTTGGGCGGCAATATCCAGCGATAGCCGCGCAGGTTGTCTACGGTGACCGCGCCTTGGCGCATCAGCGGATGATCTCGCCGAGCCACGGCGCAGTAACATTCCCGGTACAACGGCTGCTCGATGAAATCAAACACCGCGTCCGGTTGTTTGAGCAGGCCCAGGATGAAGTCGACTTCATCACGCAGCAGCTTGTTGAGCAGCGCTTCATAGGTATCGTTGACCACCACGACACGGGCGTCCGGGTACTGCTGGCTCAGCTCGTTGATGGCATTCACGATGAGGATCGAAGGGTCGAGCATCAACACCCCGATCACCACACGCCGCTCCTTCGGCGCCTCATAGTTGTTGAGCGTGGTCACGAGTGCCTGGATCTGTTGGGCGATAGTGCGGAACTGGCGGGCAAAGGTTCGGCCCAGCGCGGTGGGGTGCACCCCGGTTGCGGTTCGCCGATACAGCTCGGCGCCCATGGCCTGTTCCATCGTGCGAGCAGCACGCTGCAATGATGCCTCGGTAATGCCCAACCGGCGCGCGGCAGCCCGAAACGACCCGCAGCCCTCCATGGCCAGCAAGCAGCGGGCCTGTGCCCGGGTGATACTGCAGGCCAGGGCAAGCGGGCCCAACGTGCGCGAACTGCACAACTGGGCCACCGCCGCCTCGGCCAATTGCAGAATTCGCCGGGTACGCACCAAGGCCGCCATGCCCGCGGCGCCCAGGTAGGTACCGGTGGTGGTGCGGTCAAACAGCGCGACCCCCAGCATCTGCTCAAGCTCGGCCAGGCAGGCAGTGACCGCCGGCTGGGAGCGGGCGAGCTCGTTCGCGGCCTGGGTCACGCTCTCGTGGCGCGCCACGGCTTCGAACACCCGTAGCTGCCACAGGCTGGGCAAGTCGCGTGTGGCCACTGGCGGTGCGCTGGCCAAGGCCAGCTTGCCTTCGCCGCTCATGGCTGGCGCTCGACCGGGTTGCGCAACACGCCGATGCCTTCGACCGAGATCTCGCACACATCACCAGGCTGCATGAACACCGGCGGCTGGCGCGAAAACCCGACGCCACTGGGTGTACCGGTGGCCAGCAAGTCGCCAGGTTGCAGCGGCGCCAATGTGGAAGCGTATTCGATGAACCGGGGTATCTTGTGCACCATGCTGGCAACCAGGTCGTCCTGCATCACCTGGCCGTTGAGGCGGGTTTGAATACGCAGGGCGTCGACGTCTGGCACCTCGCTGGCCGGCACGATCCAAGGGCCCACCGAACCGCTGCGATAGAAGTTCTTGCCCGGGGTGATCTGCCGTGTGTGGAACTGCCAGTCCCGCACGCTGCCTTCGTTCATCAGCGTGTAGCCAGCCACATGGCTCCAGGCATCGGCCTGGCTGATGCGGTAGCCGGGTTTGCCGATCACCACCACCAGCTCGCCTTCGAAATCGAATTGCTCGCTCACGCCAGGGTGTAACAAAGGCTGACCGTGGGCGGTGAGCGAATCGCGAGTGCGGGCGAACAAGGCGGGTTGCTTGGGCAGTTCCTGCACCCGGCCGGCGTTCTGCACCTCGTTGTGGTGCTCCACATAGTTCAGCGCCAGGCACCAGATATGCAACGGATCGGTGATCGGCGCCAGCAGGGTCACTTCGCTCAAGGCGTAGTCACCGCCCTGCCCGGCCGCCTCCGCCACTTCAGCGGGCCAGCCGGCGGCGAGCACCGCCTTGAGGTCGGGGTATTGGTGGCCAAAGCGGGCGCCCAGGTCCACAACCTGATCGCCGTTTACTGCGCCCCAGGAAGCCTTGCCATTGCGTTCAAAACTGCAGTAACGGGTCATCGATGCGTCCTCTTAAACCAGCCCGGCGTAGGAACCGCCATCGAGCTGCAGGTTTTGACCGGAGATATAGCTAGCCTGGGCGCTGCACAAGTAGGCGCAGGCATCACCGAATTCATGGGGTTGGCCCAGCCGTTTGGCGGCAATGGTGGCAGCGATGCGGCCCTTGGCTTCCTCTACGCTGATGCCTTCGCGGCTGGACATCCGGTCGGCCATGTAACGTTGGCGATCGGTATCGAACCGCTCGGGCAACAGGTTGTTGAGGGTCACATTGTCGATGACGCAGTCGCGCTGCACGGACTTGCTCAAGGCGGTGAGCCCGGCGCGCACCGCAGCCGACAGCCCCATGGTCGCGCTGGGTGATTTCACCATGGCGGAGGTGATGTTGATGATCCGGCCGAACTTGCGGCTACGCATGCCGGGAAGGTACGCCTTGATCAGGAAGATGGGCGCAAGCATGTTGCCTTCCACCGCCGCCAGCCAGTCCTCCCGGGACCAGTCCGCCAGCTTGCCGGGCTCCGGCCCTGCATTGTTGTTCACCAGGATGTCTGGCGACGGGCACGCCTGGATGATGCGCTCACGGCCTTGCTCGGTGCACAGGTCCCCCACAATGACGTGAGGGCGATGCCCGGTTTGCGCCTCGATCAGGCTTGCGGCGGTTTCCAGCAAATCGAGGTTGCGGCCGTTGAGATAAACAACGCAGCCTTCACGTGCCAATGAGGTGGCACAGGCAAGCCCAAGGCCCCGGGACGAAGCGCACACCAGCGCGGTTTTTCCTTTGATACCCAGGTCCATTTCAGTGCCCTCCTGCGTTCGTAATCATTGCCAGCCGCTCACGCAAGCGCGGGTAAACGGTAAGGGCGTTGTTGGCCAGCACGTTTTGCCGATGTGTCGGGGTAAGGTGCGGGGTAGCGTTGATGTAACGCCGGGTGTCGTCGTAGTGGTGGCCGGTTTGCGGATCGATGCCTTTCACGGCGCCGATCATTTCCGAACCGAACAGGATGTTGCGGTGCGGCACCACCTGGGTCAGCAGGTCGATGCCTGGCTGGTGGTACACACAAGTATCGAAGAACACGTTGTTCATGATCCCCTCGTCCAGGGTTGCCAGGCCCATGTCCTGGGCCAGCCCGCGGTAACGGCCCCAGTGATAGGGCACGGCCCCTCCCCCGTGCGGGATCACCAGCCGCAAGGTGGGGAAATCCTTGAACAGTTGCGGCGCTAGCAACAGCTGCATGAACGCGGTGGTATCGCCATTGAGGTAATGCGCACCTACATGGTGGAAGCACGGGTTGCACGAGCTGCTGACGTGGATCATCGCCGGCACGTCCAGCTCCACGAGTTTTTCATACAGTGGGTAGTAGTGGCGGTCCGTGATGGGCGTGTCCGTCCAGTAGCCACCGGACGGGTCCGGGTTAAGGTTGCAGCCCACGAAGCCCAACTGGTTCACGCAGCGCTCCACCTCGGCCACCGCTGCCGTGAGCGGCTGGCCGGGGGACTGAGGCAATTGGCACACACCGGCGAAATTGCGCGGGTACAGCTCCACCACACGGTGGATGAGGTCGTTGGCCACCTCGGACCATTCGATGCTGTGCTCCAGCGTGCCAAGGTGATGGCCCATCTGCCCGGCAATGGGCGACAACAAGGTCAGGTCCAGGCCACGCTCGGCCTGCTCTTTAAGCTGCTTGCCTTCAAGGGCATCACACAGTTGGGCATCCGAAATCTCCGGTACCGTGCCCAGCCGCCCGGGGCCTTGTAGCTGGCGCTCACGCCATTCGCGCAGCGCGGCCGGGGCCGTGGTGAAGTGACCATGGCAGTCGATGATCATGAGGCGGCTCCCTGTGCCTTGGCGGCAAATCGCACTCCGCCCACGATGGGCGAGGCCTGTTTGGTGAAGCGCTCCGGCGGCGCTTCGCCGGTGTCGTGGCTCATGCCCTCGCCGATCTGGATCTGGTTGAACTTGCTCCGGGCATTCATCCGCTCATGGGAAATCCAGTGTTCGTGCATCTGCTCGAAGGGGCTCATCCAGTAGTTGAATACCTGGCTACCAAGGGCGTGGCGGCCGATCCCGCGCACATGGTCATGGTCGTTGCCGCGCATGTGATCGAGCCCGAAGAAAAGGTCGTCCACCCCTTCGACTTCAAAGGATGCGTGGTGCATCCCGGCCTTGGGCCCGCGCAGCAGGAACAGCACATGGTGGTCCACCGGCTCGTCGCCAAGGTCCACCCTGTCGAACTGGCCGATCACGTTGTCGGGCGTGCCCACGTACAGCTCATCGGTGGGCAGCAGGCCCAGGGTGCGCTGGTACCAACCGATCATGCTCGGCAGGTTGGGGGTCATGTAGGCAGTGTGTGCCAGCCGGCGCACCCTGGCCGGGCCCAGCGTGCGGCTTTCGCCATCGGGCCCACGGATGATGGTGCGTGGCGGCAATGCCGCCACAGGTTGCTGCCCGGTGATCAGCTCCAGCACCATGCCGTTGGGGTCGGTGACGCGCACCCGCTGGCCACCGCCGGGGGCGTCCAGCTGCTCGATGCCGTGCGCTTCAGGCAGGCGCGCCGCCACTTCCAACAGCTCGGGCTCGCGTAGCTGGTAGCCGTAGCTCACCACCCCTGGGTCCCCCAGCTCGGTTACATGCAAAAAGGGTGTTTCTCCCACGCCCCGCATGTACAGCCGCTGGGCGTCGCGGTGCACCAACATCAAGCCAAAGTCTTCCAGAAACGCTTGCATCCGGCCCAGGTCGGGGGCACTGAGCCGCACGAAGGAAATGCCAGAAATGATCGAGGGCATAAGCCCCTCCTTTTATTATTGTCAGGGCGTGCTAGAGCAGCTCGCTCACACTGCCATAGAGTTCAGCCACGCTGTATGAACGGCTGATCAGCTTTTGCTCGAAGGCCAGGGCAATGGCCATTTCCAGTGCCGGTTGCAAGGCGGCGAAACCATGAGGCTGAAGGTCGACTTCCTCTTGTTCACTGCCTGCTGCCTGCTCCCGTGCGCGTACCAGTAGCGCATACACGGCGGCCACGGCCTCGGGATATGCGGCCACGGCATCGCGCCGCATCGCCACCACATGGTTGATCGGGACTACCCCGGTGCCGGCATGCCAAGCCAGCGCGGCGGCGCCAGGCGAGGCAATCAGTGGCCGCAGGCCGGGTTCGCCAGACAGCCCGCCGCCAGCGATGATGGCGTCCACCTCACCTGCCCTGAGCAGCTGCTCGAGGTTGCGGTCCGATTCGATTCTGGTCACCCAGGCGGGCTCCTCATAACTGGCTACGTGGGCGCCTTCCTGGCTGAGCCATTGCACCTCTGGCAGGGCGACGCCGTACTCATGGGCCAACAGGCCACGTACCCACGTGGGTGTTGTCTGGGTCCAGGCCCGCATGGCCACACGCTTGCCCGCCAGGTGTTCGGGGCGAAGGTCGCTGTCTTCTCGGCAAAGGATGCTTTTATGGTGGAAGCCGCCATTCATTACGAACGGCAGCAGCAGGTAAGGCGCGCCCGCATCGAAGGCTTGCAGGAAAGTCATGATGGCAACTTCCGCGACCTCGAAGGCGTGCTCACGCACTACGGCCTTGAAGGCCTTCTGCGCTACGTCCACCGGGGCGAACTGCAACTCCACTCGCGCGGAGGTCAAACGTTTATCCTTGAGGGCCGCTGTCTTGGGATACGTGCCCATCATGGTGCTCAAAGGGATTGCCGCGCTCATATGTGCTTCTCCAGGGAGTGGTCAGGCCACGGCGGGGGTGGCAGGGGCGTGCCGAGGGTCAGGGAAGGCCTGTTCCAGCGCCGGCGGGTCGGTGATCAGCCCTTGCTCGTGAACGTAACGAACGAGCGCGGCGAACGAGGCGGCGTTTTCCGCCAGGCCGTAAGGCAGTGGGTTGCCCAACCACTCGCCCAGGCGCTTGTAGCGAAGGTCCTCGGGTTGCGTGGCGCTGCCTTGGGCAATACGCGCCAGGTAGCTGTCACGGGCCTGCACAAAGGCTTCGAACAGCGCCAATGCAAGCCCCGGGTGTCGGCGCAACACCTCATCGCGCACCACGATCACCCCATGCAGCGGGTACACACCGGTACGTGCATACCAGGCTCGCTCGCGCGCCGGGGCGTCGGCGACCACATCCACCCAGCCTTCGGTGGGCGCGTTGCCCAGCCCAGCCAGGCCGGCGAAACCGGCGTCCAGCTCGCCGCGCTCCACCCGCGCACTCAAGCGCTCGCCCTCGGGCAACGGATGCACATTGGCGGGCAGCGGCGTGCCGGGCACGTTCTCGGCTTCTTCGGTGACCCACTGCACCCGGGAACTGTCCAGCCCGAAGTCGTCCGCCAGAATGCCTCGGGTCCATACCGCCGCAGTCACTCCATACGCCCTCACGCCAACGCTGCGGCCTTCCAGGTCGCGAGGCTCGAAAATGCCCGCGCCTGGCCGGCACATCAGCCCTTCGTGCCGGAAGCGGCGAGTCATTGGAAGCGGCAAGGCGGTAATGGGCGCCCCGTTGGCCCGGGCCACGAGGTAGGCCGTGGGCGCCATTTCGCAGATGTCGTACGGCTGGTTGCGAGCCATGTCACGATAGGCATCCGGCATGCGTTTGACGTCGATGAAGTTCAGGTTAACGCCCGGCACCTTGACCTTTCCGTCGCGCAGATCGGCGACCTGGCCATGAGGCCCCAGCACAATGCTCAGCGGCTCGTTCATGGCCGGGCCTCCTGGCCAGAAGTCGTCAGCACCCGGCCCTTTTCCAATGCCGAGAAGTCGCGTTTGGGGTAGGTCATCAGGAAGCGGTATCCCTGCTCCAGCACCTGCGCCACGTTGGCCTCGGTCACATGGGGGTGGCCGACCGGTACGTTATGGGCCTTGCCTACTTCCAGTACATGGGCCATGAGGCGCAGCAATTCGGGATTGTCATACTGGCGCGGGCAGCCCAGTTCCTGGGTAAGGTCCCCTTCACCGATCAGCACCACGCCAATGCCGGGCACTTGGCGAAGGATGGCTTCAAGGTTATTGACCGCCGCCACGTCTTCGATCATCAGCACCACCAGCACTTCGCCTTCCGGCGCCAGCGGCCATACGTCCGCCTTGCGGTAGTACTCCTGCTGAGACACGCCCCAGTAGCGGGCGGCGGGCATGGGCGCGTCGCCGCGCAAACCCTTGGGCTCATACAAGGGCGCGGTGGGCAGCCGCGGATAGCGGCAGGCGGCGACCGCGTTGTAGGCCTCTTCGGGCGTGCTGATGCGGGGCCACACGATGCCATAAGCGCCCAGGTCCAGTGCCTGCTTGGCGAACCAGAGGTTCATCTCGCTCCCGCTAGGAGGAATGCGCACCAGCGGCGTCATCGGATTGGTCAGCGAGCCGGCCTTGGCAATACGCTCGCGCAGCATCAAAAACTGCATGGACATGCGCAGCGCCTTGATGTCCCAGGGGTTGTGTTCCAGTTCGAAGACCACGCCGTCATTGGCCGATTGGGCAAACGCGACCGCGTTTTCGATTTCCGCCTGAAGGAAGGAGGTAAAGGCAACGCCCCGGCCACTTTCCAACGCGCGGATGATGCCGTTCAGTCGTTCAGTCATGGATGGTCCCCGTCAGAGAATGGCGCTACAGAACGCATCACCTGCGTCCTCGGGCAGTTGCTTTTCGACCCACTCGCGGCCCCCGTCCAGGGTGTAGAACACTTGCCCGCCGCGGGTCACCGTGATCACACCAGCAGGGTTGCTCACATGGGTGCCGAACCCCATCATGGTGCTGCGCGCGGTTACCGCCTCGTCGGCGCGGTACCAGCGCTCACCCAGGTCATCGGTGCGGTAAAGGGCCCCCGCATGGCTGCGGGAGGAAATGCTGAAGCAGGCATACATCGACGTCGGCTGGCCATGGATCACCCGGCACTCGCGGGTGTAGTCGAAGGGCGCGAAGTTGCGCACGGCCAAGTCACGGAAGTGCTTGCCGCGGTCCAGGCTTTCGAAGATGCCCATGCGGCAGATGTAATACACCGCGTCCGGCTTCGCGGGCGTGGTGGTGACCGCATGGCCGTCGAACATGCCTTCGGTGTCGTCGGTGGTCAGCTCGGTATTTTTCAGGTGCGCCAGGGCGGCGAGGGCCGAAAGGCCTTGCGCTTCGCTGCGCCAGTGGCGCCCGCCGTCTTCACTGATGTAGAAACCACTGATTTCGGCGGCGGCATACGCAAGGTTCGGGTCGGTGGGATGAAACGCCACCCGCATCAGGCGGGAGCCGCCAAAGGAAATCTGGAAACGTTCGGGAAACTCACCCGTGCACTGCGCCCAGCTTTGCCCGGCGTCTTCGCTACGCCAGAAGCCCACCGGCGCCGTGCCGGCAATCAGCACGTCCGGGTTGTGCGGGCTCACGGCCAGGCTCCAGATCGGTACGGGCGCCGGGGTGACCGCCAGGCGCTCCCAGCTCTGCGCGCCATCGCTGGAGCGGTACAAGCCCTTGCGCGTCGCCAGATACACCACTTCGGGGCGGGTGGGGTGAGGTGTGATCGCCTGTACGCAAGCATCCAGAGGGATGCCCTCGGCCAGTTCCAGTTCCCCGCCAGGCTTCAGGCGGTACAGCGAACCAACAGCCCCCGGGCGGGTGACGGCGGTGCCTACCAACATCAGGTTTCGCATCTGCTACTCCTGCCAATTGTTGTTGTTCTTCGTGCCGCAGGCAGGGCCTGGCGGCTGACGTAGGCCAGTCTATGCAGGAGCAACTAGGCGTGGTTATTGGAAAGGTGCGGGGGTAATAGATTATTGCTGAGTTGGGTCCGTAGGCCCGGCAGGGCCGTGGATTCGCGGCGTAAAGGTCGCAGGCCGGTCGAATTTTGTAGCAGCCCGCCTTGGCGGCGACCGGCCCGGCAGGGCCGTAAATTCGGTGGCGAAAGGTCGCAGGCAAGCCTTGCTGCTACAGGGCCAGCCCATGAAATGACCGGCTAAAAAGCCTCTTGCAGAATCAGGTCAGCCGCCCGTTCGGCCACCGCCATCACCGCGCCTTGGATATTGCCGGACACCATGGTCGGAATCACCGAGGCGTCCACCACCCTCAGCCCTGCCAGGCCATGAACGCGCAGGGCTGAATCGACCACGGCCAGCCCACCCTCCCCCATGCGGCAGGTGCCAATGGGGTGGTAGATCGTCTGGCCATTGTCACGGGCAAATTCGAGCCACTGCCCATCACTGGTCACGCCTTGGCCAGGGCTGGTTTCCGCATCGATGTAGTCCCGCAATGCCGGCTGGCCGACGATCCGCCGGGCAATGCGCATGCCTTCGATCATGCTCCGGCGGTCTTCTTCTGCATCCAGGAAATTCGGCTTGATAGCCGGCATCTGGCTGGCGTCTGCTGACTGGATGTGGATGCTGCCTACGGATTTTGGCCGTAGCTGGCTTACGCCCAGGGTCATGCCGGGATGGCGGTCGAGGATCCGCTCCGCGGCGTTGGCGTAACTGGCATGCACGAAAAAGTACTGCACGTCTGGCGTGGCGAGCTCTTTTCGCGTTCGCACGAAGCCATGCACCAGCCCCGTGCCCAGAGTGAGAATCCCGGTGCGCCGGCGTGCGTATTCGGCAACCGCCAGGCCCAGGCGCCAACCGCGCGCCATCTCATTGAGCGTGAGCGTGTTCTTCAGGCGCCAGTTCATGCGCGTGGCGAAGTGGTCGATGTAGTTCTCGCCTACGCCGTCGAGCCGGTGCTGCACCGCGATGCCCGCCTGGCGCAATACGTCTTCCCGGCCAATGCCGGATAACTCCAGCAATTGCGGCGTTTGAATGGTGCCGGCACAGAGGATCACCTCCCTCCCCGCCTGCACGGTAACCTCACGTTCACCCACTCGATAACGCAACCCAACGCAGCGGCCTTGGGCCAGTTGCAATTGTTGCACCTGCGCGCCCGTAACCACTTCGAGGTTCGCTCGCCGGCGTATGGGTTTGAGGTAAGCGTCGTAAGCGCTCCAGCGGCGGCCCTGCTTCTGGAACACCTGGTAGTAGCCAAAACCTTCTTGCACGCTGGCGTTATAGTCGGGGTTGGCCGGTTGGCCGTCTTGCCGCGCCGCTTCAAGGAAGGCCTGGGCGATGGGGTACATTTCATTCACCCGATGCACATTCATCGGCCCCTCGCGCCCGCGCCCTTCGCCCCCATGCTGGTAGGCCTCAAGCTTGCGGAAGTAAGGCGCCATGCTCTGGAAATTCCAGCCCCTGGCGCCGGCCTGCTCCCAGGCATCGTAGTCGCCCGGCTGCCCGCGCACGTAGATCATGCCGTTGATCAGGCTGGAGCCCCCCAGCCCCTTGCCGCGAGGTACCGCAATTACCCGGCCTTTGGTGTTGGGTTCCGGTGTGGTCTGGAAACGCCAGTTGTAACGCGTGTTCACCAGCAGCTTGCTGAAGCCTGCAGGAATGGGAATCCACGGGCTTTTGGGTTCGCCGCCCGCTTCCAACATCAACACCTTGAACCGGCCGTTCGCCGTAAGCCGATTGGCCAGCACACAACCGGCGGTCCCTCCGCCCACAATTACATAGTCGTAAACTGTCATGCCGCGCCCTCCGACACCGGAGCGCCCATCGCGCGGGCCATCAACCGCGCCTGGCACAACAACATGGGCAGCCCTTCCTGAATGCGACAACCTCGTGCGGCAGCCGCCAGCAACAAAGGGGTACGGGCTGGCTGCATGATGATCTCGGCCACCCACTGATCGCCACTGAGGCGGCTGGTGTCGCAGGGTAAAAGGTCCCCTTCGCGCAGGCCGAGTGACGTGGCATTGACCACCAGGGTGTGCCCGCTCGGGTCTGCGTTACCCAGGTGCAGCGGTAACGTGGGGAAAGCCGCGCGCAGGCGTGCAAGCAAGGCTTCGGCCTTTGCTGCCGTGCGGTTGGCCACGGTTAGCCGGGCAACCCCTGCTTCGGCCAGGGCAAAGGCAATGGCATTGGCCGCCCCGCCCGCGCCGGCCAGGTAAACGCTCGCGCCGGCAGGCTCGAAGCCTTCTTGCCGCAGCCCGCCCACAAAGCCGATGCCATCAAGGATATCGCCAATCAACTCCCCAGCCGCGCTGCGCCGGACCACGTTGACCGCACCCACCTGTTGAGCGTGGGCGGTAACCTGGTCGCACAACGAAAGCATCGCGGTTTTATGCGGGACGGTGACGATGAAGCCTTCCAGGTTCGCCAGCGACCGCAGGCCTGCAATTACCGCCGGCAGCCCGCTGGAAGCGACGTGGAAAGGCACCATCACACCATCATGGCCGACCTGTTCGAACAGTCGGTTGATAACCTGAGGCGTCTTCACGTGGCTGATGGGGTCCGCGATGATTGCGTACAGGCGCGTGGCGCCGGAGATCTCACTGATACTTTTCATGTCGTTCACGCCAAAGTGAATGCGTCTTGGACTGAAGGCGCGCGCCACCGGGCCGCGCGACGTTTGGCAGGTCAGCGCATCAGCCAGCCACCGGCGACGTCCAGCACCTGCCCGGTCACGAAATCACTGTCGCGGCTGGTCAGAAAACACGCGGCATCGGCCACCTCCGACGGCTGGCCCAATCGGCCCAGCGGGGTTTCGTCGATCACTGCCTGGTTGGCCTCGGCGGCAACGGTTTTCAGCAACGGCGTTTCAATGCGGCCAGGCGCGAGGGCGTTGACCGTGATGCCATAGGGCCCGAGCTCGCCGGCCAAGTGCCGGGTAAAGCCGATGATCGCAGCCTTGGTGGCGCTGTAATGCGCCGCTACCAGTGGTAGGTACGCGCTGCCTGCCACTGAGGACATGCTGACGATACGGCCGAACCGGCGCTCGACCATGCCGGGCGACAATAACCGGCTGAGGTTGAACGCCCCGCCAAGGTTGATCGCGACCACCCGGTTCCATTCTGCTGGGTCCATCTGCCAGATGGGCGCGGCCTGGCCGTTGTGCTTGGGCGACACACCGGCATTATTGATCAGGGTATCGATAGGCCCCAGGGTGGATTCAAGCTGTACGCATGCTTGTTGGCACTGATCGAAATCAGCAACATCTGCCTGATGCCAGGCTACGTGGTACCCCTGCTTTTGCAGGCGCTCGGCCTGGTCGCGTGCACGCTGCTCATCCGCGTCGAGGATCGCCACCACCGCGCCTTCTTCGCAGTAGCGTTGGGCAATGGCCGCGCCGATACCGCTGCCGCCCCCCGAGACCAGCACGGTACGCCCCTGGTGCCGGCTCATGGGTTCACCTCCAGCATGAGCTTGCCGATATGCCGGCTGCTTTCCATCACCGTGTGCGCTTCAACTACCTCGGCCAAGGGAAAGGTTGCATGGATCACTGGCCGGCACTGCCCTGCTTCAAGCAGCGGCCATACCTGTTGCTTCAGCGCGGCGGCAATGCCTGCTTTCTGCTCCCGGCTGCGGGGGCGCAGCGTGGAGCCGGTGAAGGTCAAACGGCGCAGCATGATCGGCATGGCATCGAGCACCTGCTTGCTGCCTTCAAGGAAGGCGATCTGTACCAGCCGCCCCTCCACTGCCAGGGCCGATAAATTGCGCTGGATGTAGTCCCCGCCGACCATGTCGAGGATCATTTCCACGCCGTGCCCCTGCGTCACTTCGGCCACTACCTGAGTGAAATCTTCCTCGCGGTAATTGATCGCCCGGGCGGCCCCGGCCTTCAGGCACGCCTGGGCTTTCTCGGCTGAACCTACGGTAGTCAGCAGACGGGCACCGAAGTGGCTGGCCAGCTGGATTGCCGTGATCCCAATGCCACTGGAACCGCCATGTACCAGCAATATTTCGCCCGCCTGCAGCCGGCCGCGCTCGAAGAGGTTGGTCCACACCGTGAAGTAGTTTTCCGGCAACGCGGCGGCTTCCAGCAAAGAGAGGCCCGCGGGGACCGGCAGGCAGTGTTCGGCAGGCACCACACAGTACTCGGCGTAGCCTCCGCCAGGCGTAAGGGCACAAACCTTGTCACCCAGCGCCCACTGATTCACACCCTCGCCGAGGGCGACAATTTCACCCGACACTTCCAGGCCCAGCAGCGGCGAAGCGCCCGGCGGCGGCGGGTAGCTGCCGGAGCGTTGCAGCACGTCCGGGCGATTGACCCCGGCGTACGCCACCTTGAGCAACACATCACCTGGCCCCGGCTGGGGCACCGGGCCCTGGGCAACGACCATGCAGCTTGCCGGGCCGCCTTGGCCATGTTCGATCTGACGCATCGTGTTGGTGCTCATGCAACCTCCAAAATGGTGTTCAAAGGCCCAGGTAGGCTCGCTTGATATGAGGGTTTTCCAGCAGTTCGCGGCCGGTGCCGGTCAAGGTGACCGCGCCGTTTTCCAGCACATAGCCGCGGTGGGCAATGCGCAGGGTATGCACGATGTTCTGCTCGACGATAAGCACCGTGGTGCCCAGGGAAAGGATTTTCTCGATGATGTCGAACACCTGAGACACCAGCAGCGGCGACAGGCCGAGCGAAGGCTCATCGAACATCAGCAGCTTGGGTTCGGCCATCAGGCCACGCGCGATGGCGACCATCTGTTGCTCGCCACCCGACAAGGAACCGGCTAACTGGCCCAGGCGCTCGCGCACCCTGGGGAACAACTCCAGCACCTGCTCCAGGCGCTGCTTGTAGCCGTTGCGGGCGCTGCGTTTGTAAGCGCCCATCAGCAGGTTGTCGCGCACGCTGATAAAGGGGAACAGCTGGCGCCCTTCCGGAATGAGGGTGATGCCCGCCTCTACCACTTCATCCGGCCGGCGGCCGTCCAGGCGTTGCCCCTCGAATTCGATCGTTCCCAATGTGGGCTTTACCAGGCCACACAGGCTGCGCAAGGTGGTGGTTTTGCCAGCCCCGTTGGCGCCGACAATAGTGACCACTTCACCGGCGTTCACCTCGATGGAGACGCCACGCAACACTTCGGTACGGTCATAGCCGGCATGCACGTTGTTGAGCCTAAGCATGGCTGTACTCCTTGCCCAGATAAGCCTCGATCACCTGAGGGTTGCTGACCACCTCGCTGGGAAGGCCCTCCATCAGCATCGCGCCGGAACTGATCACCACGATCCGGTCCGAGAGGGTCATGGTGGCCTGCATGATGTGCTCGATCATCAGCACGCTCACGCCGGCATCCCTCACTCGACGGATGATCTCGATGGCCTTGGCGACATCAGTGGGGTTGAGCCCGGCCATCACTTCGTCCAGCAACAGCACTCGCGGCCGGGTGGCCAGGGCCCGGGCCATTTCCAGGCGCTTCATGCCCCCCACCGTGAGGTTGCGGGCGCGGGTTTCCAGCAGGCTGGTCAAGTCGGTGAGCTGCGCTACCTGTGCGGCGATGGCACGGGCCTCGGCCGGCACCCGGGTATGCATGAAGGCACCGAGCATGATGTTCTCGCTCACGGTAAGGTCGGCAAACGGTTGCACGATCTGGAACGTGCGGCCGATCCCCGCGAGCGCGAACTGTGCCGGGCTGCTCGGGGTAATCCAGCGGCCGTCGCGGGTACGGACCTTCACCTGGCCCTCCGAGGGCGGCAAAAAGCCGGACAACTGGTTGAATACCGTGGTCTTGCCAGCGCCGTTGGGCCCGATCACGCCAACGATTTCCCCCTCGTTGAGGCTGATGGACACATCGTTGGTGGCATGCAGGCCGCCGAAGTACTTGTGCAGGTGCTCAGCCACCAGAATGGGGTCGCCCCGGGTAGTGCTCACCGCTGCGGCTACCGGTGCGGGCGCCTCGGGCAAGGGCTGATGGCGGCCACCGGGCAGGCGGTCGATCCATGCAGTGACACGCCCGCCAAAGCGGCCAACGATCCCTTGGGGAATGGTCAGCACCACCGCCACCAGCACCAGCCCATACACCAGGCCATGCACCCCGCTGCCCATGTCGCCCAGCCAGCCACGGGCCAGCTCGGCCAGCGGCAACACCAGCACCGTGCCGATCAAGGGGCCCGACACCGTGCCCAGCCCGCCAATCAGGGCGAACATCGCAACCTGGATCGACAGCTCCAAGGAGAACATCGCCCCCGGTTCGATGAACGTGAGGTACATGGCATGGAAGCTACCTACCAGGCTGGTGAGGCACGCGGAGATCATCACCGCGGCCAGCTTCACTTTCACCGCGCTCACCCCGACCGCCTGGGCGGCGTCTTCACGCTCGCGCACCGCGATCAGGTAATAGCCAAGCCGTGACTGCTTGAGCTTCCAGCCCACCACCAAGGTAACGGCAAGGAAGCCGAAGGCAATCAGCAGGTACGGCCAGCGCTGGCGGAACAGCATCCACTCGGCGCCCATCTTCAGGGGAACGGCCAGCCCGGTAGCGCCGCCGGTGATGTCCTGCTGGTTGATCACCACCAAGCGAACCACTTCGAGCACCGCGATAGTGGCCAGCGCGAAGAACGGCCCGCGCAGGCGGAAGCATGGCCAGCTGATCACGACCGCCAGCACCGTGGACAAGGCCGCGCCCACGAACATGCCGATCCAGGGGGTGAGCTGGAAATGAATCACCAACAGGGTCGCCACATAGGCGCCTACCCCATAGAACACCGCATGGCCCAGGGACAACTGGCCGGCAAAGCCGCCCACGATGTTCCAGGCGCCAGCCAGGGCGGCGTAGCTGCACACCAGGATGAACAGGTGGAACACAAAGGGGGAGCCGACCGCGAACGGAATGATGAGCAGCAGCGACAACGCCAGCAGGCTCACGTACACACGGGGGTGGGTCAGGTTCATGCGAGGCTCCTTATTCCGACCCACGCCCGGCACCGAACAGGCCGGTGGGGCGCACGACCAGGATGCCGAGGAAGATGAGGAAGTACACGACCTCCTTGAGGTCAGGCGCGATGTAGAAGCCCGCCAGGCTGTCGACGATGCCAATGAGCAATGAGCCCACCAGGGCGCCGGAAAGGCTGCCCAGGCCGCCCAGCACCACAATCACAAAGGCTGTAAGCACAAAGAACGTACCCACGGTGGGGAACACCGGGTACTGCGGCGCGATCATGCCGGCGGCCAGGCCCAGGCAAGCGCAACCCAGGCCAAACGCGAACACATAGACGCCTTTCACATTCACGCCCATCAGCTGGGCCGCATTGCGGTGCTGGGCGGTGGCGCGCACCGCGCGCCCCAGGAAGGTGTTGTGCAAGAACCAATGCAGCGCCCCAACCAGCAACAGCGACACGGCAAAAGTCGCCAGCTGGCCAGTGCTGGCCCGTAGCCCGCCCAGGCTTACACTACCGGTACCCCAACCGCTGGGGTTGCTGACGGTGTGCACGTCTGCGCCGAACACCAGCAGCGCGGCATTCATCAGGGCGATGGACACCCCAACCGTGGCGAAGATTTGAATGTGGCCTTCGGCGTTGAGCAGTGGCTGGATGACAAAGCGCTGCATCGCCGCGCCCAGGCAGAACAACACCACCACTGTGGGCACGATAGCCACATACGGGTGCAAGCCCAGGTGCTGGTTGAGCAGGTACACACAGTACATGCCGATCATCAGGAATTCGCCGTGGGCGAAGTTCACCACCCGAACGATCCCGAAGATCAAGGTCAGGCCAATGCTGATGATCGCCAGCGTGCCGCCCAGAAGCACGCCGTTGAGCAGCAGTTGCAAGAAAATCTCCATGGGTTAGTCCCTCCCTGCGAGCGAACGGGGCCGCGGAACACGCCTGTGGCGGTTCCGGGCCGGTGAAGGTCAGTCAGGGTTGGGTGGCCAGGCGCGCTTCAGAGACGGCGGCCGACTGCGGGTACACCGTTTTCAGCACGCCGCCCTGCCACTGCATCACGGTGGTTTCCGCGCGTTCGTTCTGGCCGTTCGCGCCGAACTTGGCGCCAATCCCGGCGGCGGTCTGCCCCAGAGGGATGTCCACCTTGGCCACCGCGGCGCGGATGTCGTCGGCTTCGAGGGATTTCGCGCTTTCCATGGCATCGAGGAAAATCTTGGCGCCCACGTAGTTGATCAGGCTATGCCCGGAACGAGGCTCGCTGCCGTAGCGTTTGCGGTAGGCGTCGGCGAAGGCTGCGATCCCGGGCGCGCCGCTTTCGTTGGTCTGGAACTGCGGGAAGTCTACGTCCAGCACCCCTTCGATGTTCTGCGCGCCCACGGCCTTGGCGGTGTCCTGCATGGAGTAGCCGCCCCCCGCCCCGATGACGGCCTTGGGCGTATAACCGGCTTCTCGTGCCTGGCGGAAATACAGCACCGTGTCATTCTGGTAGGACGTCTGCAGCACGATGTCGGCGTTGGCGCCCTTCAAACGGAGGATCAACGAAGACAAGTCGACCGCCTTGGCCGAATACGGCAGGGTTTCGACAATCGTCAGGCCTTTTTCAGCCGCGAACTGCTTCTGAAACTTAGCCACGGTGGTGCCGTACAAGGCGTCCTCATGGATGATGGCGATCTTCAAGGATTTGGGGTCCACGCCCAGCTTGGGCGCCACCAGGTCGGTGACCGCAGTGATGGTGCCCTTGGCGAAGCTTTTGGCGGTGGGGTTGCTGCGAAAGACGTATTGCAGGCCGCGGTCAGTGATGTCGTCCGACACGGCGCCCAGCTCGAAATACGGCACGCCGGCGACTTCGGTAACCTGCGTTGCCGCAAACGACAGCGCCGACGAATAGCTGCCAAACACCGCAGTAACGTTTTGCCCGGAGGTCAGCTGTCGGGCAGCGCCTACGGCCTGGCCGGCGTCTACGGCATCGGCTTTCACCAGGTTGATCTGCTCGCCTTTGAGGCCGCCCGCGGCGTTGCGCTCGGCGATGGCGATTTCTACGCCTCTGTAACTTTCATCGCCCAGCAAGGCAAGGCCACCGCTAAAAGGGAACAGCGCACCGATACGTACGTCGGCCATGGCTGAAACAGAAGCGCTGATACAGAGGGCAGCAAGGCCGAGTTTGGCCCACGGAAGGGTTGTCATCGCAGATGTCTCCTGGTTGCAGCACGCCAGTCAGCGTACTTGAACCGGTTCAAATCCGGGGTAGTTCAATGCCCCGTGAAGGGCTTCGGGATCTGTATCCGGTGTCGTTTATTGGATTTATTCTGACCAAGACTACTTTTTGAACCGGTTCATATCTACGCCGGTGATACACTCGTGTCAAGCCACTGCTCGTTGGATGTCATGCTGAAAATCGAAAAACCCAAGCTGCGCGATGTAGCGAAACTGGCCGGCGTATCGCTGGGCAGCGCTTCACGGGCCATCTCTTCGCCGTCTTTGGTCAAGCCGGCAACGCTGGCAAAAGTGGAAGCTGCTGTGCAGGCCCTGGGCTATGTGCGGGACGGCGCGGCGCGGGCGTTGGCGCTGCGGCGCACCTTCAGCGTGGCGGCGATATTCCCCACCCTCAACAACCCCATTTATGCCGATTCCATCCAGGCCCTGCAGCAGCGCCTCAACAGCCATGACTATCAGCTGCTGATTGCTTCACATGAATACGACCGACGCCGAGAACTGGTAAGCGTACGAAACTTCATCGATCGGGGCGTTGAAGGCGTGCTGCTGGTAGGCACCGATCACGACCCGGCCGTTTTTGAAGCGCTGCGCCTGGCCCAGCGGCCCTATGTGCTGATGTGGTCGGTCGATGACGCCGCAGACCATTACTGCGTGGGGTTCAGCAACGAGCAAGGCGGCGCTCAGGTTGCTCGACACCTGCTTACCCTTGGCCACCAACACTTGGCGGTAGTGACGGGCGCGCGCGCGCATAACGAACGCGCGCGCTGGCGTGTGCAGGGGGTTCGCAACGCGCTGCAGGCCGCCGGGCTCGACCTGCCCGAATCCCACGTCATCGAACAGCCGTTTACCCTGGACGGCGGCCGTGCCGGCTTGCGCCAAGCGCTGGCCCTGCACCCCCGCCCTACCGCGCTGGTGTGCACCACCGACCTGCTCAGCCTGGGCGCCTGCGACGAAGCCCGCCGCCAGGGGATCGCTATCCCGGCACAGCTGTCCGTCACCGGCTTCGACAACATTGATTTCGCTGCCGTGGCCACCCCGCCGCTTACTTCTGTGAGCGTGCCCATCGAAACCATCGGGCATTTGAGCGCGGACACGTTGATCGCTCAGATCGAGGGCCGCTCGCCGGCTCGGCGGGTGTGCCTGGAGACTGAACTGGTGGTGCGGGGGAGTACGGGGCGGGTGTTTGCTAGTGGTAAATGAGTCACCAAGCCGAGATACAACGATCGCCGAAGCCCCCTTCGATGCTCGACCCTACCCGCCACTGCACTTGAACGATCCCGCATTCATTTCCCTCTCATGAAGAACCCCGCTTCATTGGATCGAACTGATGCGTGATAAAACCTCTTTTATCTTTGACCTTGACGGCACCTTGACCGACAGCGTTTACCAAAATGTGGCTGCCTGGAAAGAGGCATTGGATGCCGAAGACATTCCGCTGGCCATGTGGCGCATCCACCGGAAAATCGGCATGAGCGGAGGCTTGATGCTCAAGAATCTGAGCCGGGAAACCGGCCTGGACTTGAGCGAGCAACAGGCGGACCGACTAAGCAAGCTTCACGCTGAGGCGTACGAGCGGTTGCAGGGCCAGATCATCGCTCTGCCGGGCGCCATGGACCTGTTAAACAGGCTGAACGACGAAAACCTTTCCTGGTGCATCGCCACCAGCGGGGAAATGGCCACCGCTGAAATCAACCTCAAGGCGCTTGGGCTCAAAAGCGGTAGCATCAACCTGGTGACCCGCGACGACGTTAAGCAGGGCAAGCCTGACCCCGGCCTGTTCATAGCGGCCGCAGACAAGATGGGCGTGCCCATTGAGGAGTGCCTGGTGGTTGGCGACGCCATCTGGGACATGCTTGCCGCCCGGCGCGCCAAGGCCATCGGTATTGGTTTATTGTCTGGAGGCTACGATGTCAGTGAGCTGGAGCGCGCCGGCGCGTTGCGGGTGTATGCCGATCCGCTGGACCTTCTGAACCATCTGGACGAAGTGGCGACGTTCGAGTGATTGTGGGCGCTGGCGTACTGCGGGATTCCGAAGCTCCCTATACGCACAGCCGTCACGCCTTATTCCGCACCAGCACGGTGTTTGTACTCACGTCCGCAGGCACCCGTGCAAATATCAGCGCGGGCAACGCGATGATGACTCCTACGCATAACCATGTGTTGACGAAGGCCTCGTGCATCTGCGGGGTGTTCATCCCGGCCTGATGTGCGAAGGCCCCAAGCACAAGGCCTGCGACAGTAACGCCTATGCTCATTGTCAGCTGCTGGGTCATGGACATCAGGCTGTTCCCGCTGCTGGCCAAGGCATCAGGGAGCTCTTTGAGGGTTAGATTGTTCATTGTGGAAAAGCGAACCCCATTGACCATGCCCTGGGCAAAAAGCACAAGCGGCATCAGCCATATCCACCCCATAAGCGCAACCAAAGGGAAAATCACGACCACGAGCGCCAAACCCAAAGTGGCCCCGACGAGCACATGGCGATAGCCGAACCGATTGACTACTTGCACCACGATGCGCTTCATTCCCATGTTCCCAAGCACCATGGGAATCATCATCAGGCCGGCGTGCAATGGCTCAAACCCGAGCCCGATTTGCAAGAACATCGGCACCAGGAAAGGCAGCATGCCGCTACCAATGCGGCCAGCAAAGCTGCCTGTCAGGCCGATAGAAAACACACGGTTGTCGAATAGCGTCAGGCTGAACAGTGCCCGGTCATTTCCCCTGGCGTGCACCAGATAGATGACCACGGAGAGTATGCCCGTCAGCACCGAGCCAAAGAAAAGCGCCGACCACTCACCAAGCATGGCAGGCCCGTCAAGCGCTACCGTCAGGCTGGCCATCGCCAATGCCAACAGTACATAACCGAGGAAGTCGAAGCGGCGAGGTGGCAGCGTCAGGTTTGGCAGCAACCGCCATGTAGCAACTGCGCCGATCAAGCCCACGGGTAGATTGATCAGGAAAATCCAGTGCCAGCTCGCATACTGAACGATCAGGCCGCCCAACGCGGGGCCCACCAATGGGCCAACCTGCCCGGGTAACGTTACGGCAGTCATGGCTGAAAGATACTGATCTCGGGGTACCAGTTTCAGGACAGTCAACCTGCCGACCGGAACCATCATGGCGCCGCCTATGCCTTGAACGATCCGGGAAAGTATCAGCTCGTCGAGCGTTCCGGAGCATGCGCAAAGGAGCGAACCAAGGCTGAACAGAATGATTGCGCTGAAGAATACGTTTCGCCCGCCGAAGCGATCTGCCAGCCAACCACTCACAGGGAGGGTGACCGCAACAGTCAGCACA
This sequence comes from Pseudomonas sp. 3MAES_34.3B, assembly GCF_058145875.1. Lineage (NCBI taxonomy): Bacteria > Pseudomonadati > Pseudomonadota > Gammaproteobacteria > Pseudomonadales > Pseudomonadaceae > Pseudomonas > Pseudomonas sp. 3MAES_34.3B. The sequence goes on from NZ_CM176960.1 coordinate 3,449,175, forward strand.
TACGCCACGATCACCGAGTGCATTCGCAGCGGGTCAACACCCAGGCTCGTTGCCATGGATGGCAAGGCCGTATTAACGATCGTTGTGTCTAACGTTTGCATGAAGAACCCGAAGGCAACGATCCAAAGCTGCCACCGTAGCTTGGTAGGTTCTGAGAGGTTTGAAAGGCTTACACTCACTGGAAATCACCACATCAGGCTGCTGGGCTGCGGCCGCTCGTCAGAGCTGGGCCTTAAGCGTGCGTCTCCGGTTAGCCGGGTTGCGGCCGATGATAGCTCACGAATTTCAGAACGTAGCTGCCATCAACCGGATCGATTCCCACCATCGTTCCTATCAAGTTCTCGCCACCTGCATTCAGAGAGACACTGACTCCGTAGACAAAAACACTTTCTAGATTACGGAGAACACACCATGAAAAACCAATTTGCAGCCCTCGCGTTCATCCTCGTTGCCGGCATTTCCAGCAGCCTCCAAGTCGTCCACGCCGACACTCTGATAGCCCGGGACGGCGCCGAACGCACCCCACAAACCGTCGTGCAGGATGGTTCGGATCGTAGCCTCAATACCGTTGCACAGGACGGCTCGGACCGCAGCCTCAATACCGTTGCACAGGACGGCTCGGACCGCAGCCTTAATACCGTTGCGCAGGACGGCGCTGACCGCGCACTGAACGCTGTTGCATGAAGGTTGGATTGGGTCTTTCAGGACGAGATGCTCACGTGATGCGGTAGTCTGCGTCCTACAGCCCTTTCAAAAGTCGCTCGAATGTTGCGAGCTCCCAGGTCGACATTAGCTCCATGGGATCAGTACCGAAGCGTTGGCTGCTATCAAAATCCCAGCGGCGCCCGTCTGGCGCCACGCAGGACTGACAGTAATCGAAGGTATCGCTGTCGTTGTAAATCGAGAACCTCCAGCCATCTACATCGATTTGGACACAACTCGCATACTCCTCATCCCTAGTTTGGCTATCCACTCGCCTCATGGTGCGCGTACCGAGGGCAACATCCTTCAGCACCTGGTAGACCTTCCTTACCTGCAGGGCCTGCTCCGGGAGCGGTTCGCTGTAGGCTTTCATAATCTCTTCGAGAGTCATCTTGCGCTTGTTCGTTACGGCGTCTACCCATGCAATCGCCCTGGAATGCTCAGGGTATCATCGTGATGCCTTGAGCTGATTAGCTAGCTCGTCGGTCCAGCCCTTCACCGCCTGCAGCCGATCGAAGGTCTTGCTTTCCTGATAGACTTGCACCCCATCCCGGAACAGCCGAATTTGGGCCGTATACCCATACGTTCCGTCGCTACGTTTTTCGTTTCCTGATTGATGCCATGAGCCACTGGTACATGAGAGCTTTGGACTGGTACACCGTACCAGCGAGCCCTCAAAAACCACGGAGAATTGGTACAAACAAGCCCTTACCAGACATTTCAGAATGACCACCAAACCCGCCCCAACCCCAGCAACCATGCGGCCTGCGCTGTCTCGCCGCTTCAGCGTTGCCCCCATGATGGATTGGACAGACCGCCACTGTCGTTACTTCCTCCGTCAGCTCTCCCGCCACGCCCTGCTGTACACGGAAATGGTCACCACCGGCGCCTTGCTCAACGGTGACGCGGCGCGTTTTCTTCAGCATGACGCTGCAGAATACCCGCTGGCGCTGCAATTGGGCGGCAGCGTGCCGATGGACCTTGCCGCGTGTGCGCGGATGGCCGAAGCGGCGGGTTACGACGAGGTGAACCTGAACGTGGGCTGCCCGAGTGATCGGGTGCAGAACAACATGATTGGCGCGTGCCTGATGGCCCACCCTGCCCTGGTGGCTGAATGCATCAAGGCGATGCAGGATGCGGTAAGTATCCCCGTCACGGTAAAGCACCGCATCGGGATCAACGGGCGGGACAGCTATGAGCAGTTGTGCGATTTCGTGGGGCAAGTCGCGGAAACCGGCTGCACCAGCTTCACCGTGCACGCACGCATCGCCATCCTCGAAGGCTTGTCCCCGAAGGAAAACCGCGAAGTGCCGCCCCTGCGCTACGACGTAGTCGCCCGGCTGAAGGCGGATTTTCCAGCCTTGGAAATCGTACTCAATGGCGGCATCAAAACCCTCGAAGACTGCATCACGCACCTGCAAACATTCGATGGGGTGATGCTGGGCCGCGAGGCGTATCATAACCCTTACATATTGGCCGACGTGGACCAGCGGCTCTTCGGTGTCACAGCGCCCGCCATCAGCCGCAGCGAAGCGCTGGCACGGATGCACCCGTACATTGCAGCCCACATCGCCGCGGGCGGTGCCATGCACCATGTCACTCGGCATATGCTCGGGCTTGGTCAGGGCTTCCCCGGTGCAAGGCGCTTCCGCCAACTGCTGTCCGTGGACATCCACAAGTCGAAGGACCCGCTGGCGCTGCTGGATCAAGCCGCTACCTTGCTCGAAGGTCGCTGAGCCGGAACCCCGCGGCGCCCACGCACTCGAAGGTCGTATTCTTTTGGTGGCCGGGCCGTTGAGGCCCCGCCGCCGCTGGAGTAATGTCGTCAAACCGTACAGGACAGAGATCGCTCATGACTTCCAAGCTGGAACAACTGAAACAATTCACCACCATCGTGGCTGATACCGGCGACCTGGACGCCATCAAGCGCCTTAAACCGCAAGATGCGACCACCAACCCGTCCCTTCTGCTCAAAGCCGCCAGCCTGCCTGGCTACGCTGAAGTACTGAAACAAACCATCAGCGCCTCCAACGGTGACGTAGGTGTGGCTGCCGATGCGCTGTCGGTCGCGGTGGGTGGGGAAATTCTCAAATTCATTGACGGCCGCATCTCTACCGAGGTGGACGCGCGCCTGTCCTTCGATACCCAGGCCATGCTGAGCAAGGCTCGCCATTTGATTGAGCTGTACGACAAGGCCGGCGTGAGCAAGGACCGTGTACTGATCAAGCTGGCCTCCACCTGGGAAGGCATCCGCGCCGCGGAGCAGCTCGAGAAGGAAGGCATCCAGTGCAACCTCACCCTGCTCTTCTCGTTCGCCCAGGCCGCGGCCTGCGCCGACGCCGGTGTATTCCTGATTTCGCCGTTCGTAGGCCGGATCTACGACTGGTACAAGAAGGCCAACAACACCGATTACACTGGCGCTGAAGATCCGGGCGTACAGTCGGTAACCCGCATCTACAACTACTACAAAGCCAATGACTACAAGACTGTGGTGATGGGCGCGAGCTTCCGTAATACCAGCCAGATCGAAGAGCTGGCCGGCTGCGATCGCCTGACCATCAGCCCTGACCTGCTTGACAAGCTGCTGCAGGACGAAGGCAGCCTGGAGCGCAAGCTCAAGCCGGGTACCGGTGGCGAAGCCAAGCTTGAGCTGGATGAGGCGAAATTCCGCTGGCTGTCCAACGAGGACGCCATGGCTACCGAGAAACTCGCCGAAGGCATTCGGCAGTTCGCGCGAGATCAGGAAAAGCTCGAGAAGCTGATCAGCGAATACAAGGGCTGATAAGCACTTAGGCTTGGGTTAGCCCGCAATGGAGGTTTCGCCACTTCCCGGGCTAGCCCCCGGTCCTACCTTCGATGCGTGGCGCGGGAATACAGCGCTATGCGCTAGCTGCGCTCGAGGGCGTTGACCAGGTCGTGGAACGCTTCTCGGTTCGAGTCGTTCAGGCCCATGAGTATCTTGTGGGCCTCCAGCACCTTTGAGCGCACGACGTCTTCGGACTGGTCCTGAGAAGGCAGGTCCGTCAAACATTCCGGGCACGGAATAGGCCGATCCACGATATTGAACACCTGATCGAAGCCCATGGAGGCCAACAACCGGGTGATATCTTCGTGCGTGGTGACCACCGTCGGCAGCAGCCCCACCTTCTGCCGCGACAGGATCGACAACTTGGCCAACAGGCCCAGCGTGGTGCTGTCTATGCTGCGGGTTTCGGTCAGGTCGATCACGATCGCCGAGAAGTCCAGGGCGGAAAAGATCCGCTCGATGGTTGCATCCAGGGCGGAACATAGTGTGAGGCGCACTTCCCCAACGAACTTGAGGACAAAGGTGCCATTCTGTTCGGCAAACTGGATTCTACCGGTACTCATTCAAAATTCCTGCTAAGCACCAACATGGCGATGTCGTCCGGCATCTCTCCAAGGGTGGCCAATCCGAACTTCTGGCGCAAGCCATCCAGGCTCCCGCCCGCGGCCTTGACGATTTCCGGCAAGGCGGCCTCTTTATCCCTGAGCGTTTCCCCGGGCAACAGGTCCAGGATGCCATCCGAGAACAGCGCCAGGCTGAAACGCTTCGGTAGTTCAATCACGTGGTCGGTGTAGCTGGCTTCATCGAACAGGCCAACCGGCAACCCACGCCCTTCCAGATAATGCGCCTGATCGCCCGTAAAGAGTACCGGCAGCGGCAGATGCCCTCCGATGCTGTACGTCAATCGCCCGGTTCCCTCGTTGATAACGCCGCCGACCATGGTCACGTGTTTGCCCAGCTTGCAGTTGATCAAGCCCTTGTTGATATGCGACAGCACATCCGAGGGGCGGAACTCAGGCATCAGCCCGTTGCGCCTGGATTCAAACATCAGGCGCGTGGTCATGAATTTCAAGAGCACCGTCACAAATGCCGACGAAGCGCCATGGCCCGAGACGTCCGCCAGGTAGAACGCGACCCGCTGCTCGTCCACGCGGAAACAGTCGACGAAATCGCCCGAAAGGTAGAGCGATGGAATGATCTGATGCTCGAAACGAAAATCACCCGTGACCCAAGGATTCACCGGCAGCATGTTCATCTGCACCTGGCGACCGGCGTTCTGGTCTTCCTGCAGCAAATGGAGGCTGGCCTCGAGTTCCCGATTGGCGGTTTCCAGCTTCTCGCGGTAGCGCTGGTTCTCGCGCATCAGGCGGGAGCGGTCCAGCGCGCGGTGCACGGAATGCTCCAGAACGGCCAGGTCTTCCAGCGGCTTGATAAGGTAGTCCGCAGCACCCAGGCGTAACGCTTCCACGGCATCGCTCATCACGCCCGCGCCAGACACCACGATCACCGGTACGCCAGCACCACGCTCGCTGATCTGACGAATGATGTCGAGGCCGCCGAGCTGGGGCATGCGCAAGTCGCAGATCACGAGATCCGGGCGCGCTTCCTCGAACACCTCAAGGCCTCGCAACCCGTTGCTTGCCTGCAGCACGTAGAAGCCGCTGTCTTCGAGGTAGGCAGCCAGGCTGGCCCGCACTACGTCGTCATCGTCGATTATGAGCAGCGTTGCACTGGAGTTTTGCATGTGGGCAAACGGCGCCAGAAATGGGTTGGCATCAGGGAGGCTCGGCCGGGGCAGAACGGCATCGCTGGTTTCTTTTCTGGCCCCTCCTGTACGGTGTAGGTCAATAAACCCTGCACGGCAAATATTGGAGGTGCCCTGTAAGGCGCAGACGGTACTCCCATCCGCCAGGCGTTTCAAGCGGGCACCGATGGTCGCACGGCCCCTTTACACGGTAATTGACGCAGCGTTATAAAACCGTGAAAGCTTTTTAGTACCCATCAAAGGAAGAGAACATGGGCCAGCTGGACCAGCAGTACAGCGAAAAACGGGATTTCATTCGCATGACCGTCGATGCAGAGGTCACCGCCACCGCGCGTGGGGAGAAAATCCAGGCCATCTGTCACGACCTTTCAGGCAATGGCATACAGTTGCGCGCCAAATGCGACTGGCAGGCCGGGGAGAAGGTACAGGTGCACCTGCCTTCACACTCCCAGGAGCTTACCGACTATAACGCCATGACCGAAGTGGTACGGGTCCAGGAGCTGGCCGACGGCTACCGCCTGCTTGGCCTGAGTGTGATCAGGCACTGAAAGAACGAAGGGGCCGCAATGGCCCCTTCGCTTGTAGATCGGTCAGAAGTCGTCTTCGACCTGCCCGTCCTTGACCTTGAACTCGCGATTCTGCAAATACGCGTTGCGCAGGAACAGGTACTTGTCCCCATTGATCAGCTTCTCGGCCGACAACAGGCTTGCACGGGTGTCGACGATGTCCGCGCCCAGAATGGTGTTGCGGGTAGGCACATGGTCGATGTAGCGGTACGGCCGCGCGTAGGTGTCCGGGTATTTGCCAATCGCATCACGCACGGTGCTCGGGCCGAAAAACGGCAGCATTACGTAGGGCCCGCTAGAAACACCCCAGTAACCCAAGGTTTGGCCGAAATCTTCGTCACTGCGCTGCAGGCCCATGCGGGTGCCCACATCAAAGAAGCCCAGCACCCCGAACGTGGTGTTGAAGATCAACCGCGCAGTGTCCTTCCCGGCGGCCGCCGGCTTGGCCTGCAGCACATTGTTTACCAGGTTTGTGACGTCGCCCACATTATTGAACATATTGTGGATGCCATCTTCCAGGAACTGCGGGGTTACCGTGTCGTAGGCCTTGGCGATGGGCTTTAGCGTGTAGGTATCCAGGGTGTCGTTGAAGCGGAACACCGCGCGATTCACGCCCTCCCAAGGATCTTCATCGGCCGCCTGGCTGAAGGCCGGCGACAGGGCCAGGCCCGCCACAAGGCAGGTACCGGCAAAACGATTGAACAAGGCGACGCCCTTGCAACGCATAATCAATTCCTCATGAATGGGAGCAACGCAACTGGCGCCTGCCCGCGTCAAAACGCTCCCAGTATAAGCGCTGGGCGCGAGCTTGCGCAGGCACTTGCCGCGAGCACTCAATAGGGGCCTGGCCTAAGCTTGTGACACCGTTAGGGATTTTTTAGCGGCCCGGGGCGGTCAATGCTGTGCTGACTTGAAAGGAGAACCCTATGCCAGCCCGCGAACTGCAAGCCCAACTGGATGCCTTGCGTGACGAAATCGAACGTAACCCACCCGCCACGCTGGAAGAGCGCGCAGAGCTCACCGAACTGATGCAGCAACTTCAGGCTCGGGTCGAGCTTGAGAACGCCACCCATGCCGACAGCCTGGTGGACAACGTGAACTACGCCGCCGAGCGCTTCGAGGTGAAGCACCCGGGGCTCGCTGGCACCTTGCGCAACATCGTGCAGACGCTGGGCAATATCGGCATCTGACGCTCGGCCGTTACTGCCGGGCCAGCCGCGCGTTATCGAAGTGCTGCGCGTGGGTACTGCGATAGGGGTTGATATCCAGCCCGCCGCGGCGCACATAACGCGCGAACACCGTCAGGCGCTCGGGCTTGAGCAGGCGCTGGAGGTCCATGAACACGCGCTCCACGCACTGCTCATGGAAATCCGAATGTTCGCGAAAGCTCACCAGGTAGGCCAGAAAGCTTGCGTGGTCCAATGCCGGGCCCGTATAGCTCACCGCCAGGCTGCCCCAGTCCGGCTGGCTGGTGACCGGGCAGTTGGATTTGAGCAGATGGCTGTGCAAGCTTTCTTCCACGATGCGGGAAGGATCGCAGCGCAGCAGCTCCGGGCGAGGGTGGCTGTAATCGCTGGTCGAAATGTCCAATTCATCCACGCAGACGCCTGGCAACGTACCGATCCCCTGGCCTTCCACGTCCGCGAGGCGCTGGATGCGCACGCCGACCGGCTTGCCCGCCGCTGCGCAGAGGTCTTTCACCAGGCAGGCCTGCAGGGCCTCTGAGGACGCGAACACGGTCTGGTTCATAGAGTTCAGGTACAGCTTGAACGACTTGCTCTCGATGATGTTGGGCGAATCCGCCGGAATAGAGAACTCAGCGATCGCCACCACGGGCTTGCCGGAGGGCAACAGCCATGAAAGCTCGTAGCAGTTCCAGTAATCCACGCCCACATAAGGCAAGGTACTGGCGGTAAGGCCAAGCTCTGCCCATTTGGCCGCGCGCGGGATCGGAAACAGCAGCTCCGGCGCGTAGGTAGAAACGTATTGGCTGGCTTTGCCCAGGGGTGAATCTTCGGCGGCAGGGTGCATCGTGGCGAACCTTGAAACGAAACAGGCCGCCATTCTACCGGGTCGGCGCCCTTCCCTGCACCCAACGCGCCTTTATCACCGATCAGTATTTTCAATGGGCCACCCGCTTGTGGGATGGCGATGCGTGAACGATGCTAGCTGGGCCGATGCGCGACCTTCTTCCAATCACAACCGAGGCCAGCCATGAAGACCGTAGCCCAGCTGATGAAGCTCAAGCCGCACCAGGAGGTGTTCACCATCAGCCCGGACCAGATGGTGCTGGAGGCATTGAAGCTGATGGCGGAGAAAAACGTGGGTGCGCTGCCGGTGGTGGAAAACGGCGCTGTAGTAGGGGTTGTGAGCGAGCGGGACTATGCCCGCAAGATGATCCTGGCCGGCCGCTCCTCGGTGGGTACACCCGTGCGGGCGATCATGAGTGCCCCGGTGATCACCGTGGGCCCGGGAGAGAACATCGAAACCTGTATGAACACCATGACCGACAGCCACCTGCGCCACCTGCCCGTGGTCGAAGGTGGCCAATTGATGGGCCTGCTGTCGATTGGCGACCTCGTTAAAGAAGCCATCGCCGAGCAGGCCAGCCTGATTCAGCAACTGGAGCAGTACATTCGCGGAGAGTGACACAGGGTGCGCTTCGAGCACCCGCCAGATCACTCGTACCGAAGCGCATACGCCGGCTCGATCTGCGAGGCGCGCCAGGCCGGGTACAGGGTGGCGAGGAAGCTGAGAACCAGCCCGGCGCCACTGACCAGCATCACGTCCTGCCATTGCAGCTGCGACGGCAGGTTGCTGATGAAGTATACGTCTGACGTGAAGATATGCTGGCCAGTGACCCGCTCCAGCCAGCCGACGATCTGGCTCACGTTCAGTGCCACCACAATGCCCAGCACGCTGCCCACCAGCGTGCCGACGACCCCGATGATGCTGCCCTGCACCATGAAGGTGGCCATCACCTGCCGCGGGGTGGCGCCGATTGTGCGCAGGATGGCGATGTCGGCGCCCTTCTCGTTCACCACCATTACCAGCGTGGCGATGATATTGAAGGCGGCCACCGCCACGATCATCAGCAACAGCAGGCCGATCATGGTCTTTTCCATTTTCATGGCACTGAACAGGCTGCCCTGGGTGTGGGTCCAGTCGTCCGGGTGATAGCCCTGCCCCAGCTCTGCGACGATGTTCTCGGCCACTTGCGGGGCCGCCCAAAGGTCACGCACCTTCAGGCGCACGCTCTGCACTTGCCCAGGCTGCCACTTCTGCACCTCGGCGGCGTCGGCCATGTGCATCAACGCCAGCGAGCCGTCGATCTCCGCGCCCACACGGAAAATGCCCACCACATTGAGGCGCTGCATGCGCGGCGTGATCCCACCCGGCGCGTTGCTCAGCTCTGGCACGATCAGCGTGATCTTGTCGCCCACGCTCAGGCGGAAGCGCCGGGCGGTGATATCGCCGATCACCACACCGAACTCCCCCGGCACCAGCTGCTGCAGGCTGCCTTGGGTAATGTGGCTGGCAACGATGGACACCTTGGCCTCTTCGGCCGGGTCTATACCGCTGAGCTGGATCGGTTGCATGGCGCCTTTGTAGGACAGCATGCCGTCCAGCTCGGTAAAGGGGGCGGCCGCCAGCACCTCCGGATTGCGCAGCGCGGCCTTGGCCACCGGGCGCCAATCATTGAGCGGGGTATCGCCTACCACGGCGGCATGAGGGACCATCCCGAGAATTCGAGCGCTCATCTCCCGCTGGAAGCCGTTCATCACTGACAGCACCACGATCATCGCCAGCACGCCGAGTGCCAACCCGATCATCGAGGTCATGGAAATAAAGGAAATGAAGTGATTGCGGCGCTTGGCCCGGGTATAGCGAGCGCCGATAAAGAGAGGCAAGGGTCTGAACATGCGCGGCACCGTAAAGAAAAGGCAGGAGGCGACGGGCGCCTCCGGGAATCAGAGAGGCACCAGGCGGCCTTCGTCCAGCTTGAGCACGCGATCCATCTGCCGTGCCAGCACCGGATCGTGGGTTACGACCAGGAAGGCAGTACGCAGCGAACGGCTGAGCTCCAACATCAGGTCTTGAATACCCTGGGCCGTGTGCTGGTCCAGGTTACCGGTGGGCTCATCGAGCATCACCAGGCCAGGCTCATTGACCAACGCGCGAGCAATGGCAACACGCTGGCGTTCACCGCCGGACAGTTCCGCCGGCTTGTGCGCCAGGCGGTGGCCCAGGCCCACCCGCTCCAGCAGGGCGGTCGCCCGCCGCTTGGCTTCAGGGATAGGCGTGCGGCCAATCAACAGGGGCATGCACACGTTCTCGAGCGCGGTGAATTCCGCCAGCAGGTGGTGGAACTGGTACACGAAGCCCAGCGCGCGATTGCGCAGCAGGCCGCGGTCGCGCTCGTTCAGCGCCGACAGCTGCTCACCGGCCAGCCACACACTGCCCTCGCTGGGCGTGTCCAACCCGCCCAGCAGGTTGAGCAGCGTACTCTTGCCGGAGCCGGAGGTGCCCACGATGGCCACGCGCTCGCCGGCGTGCAGCTCCAGCTCAAGGTTCGACAACACCACCACCGACTCCGGGCCTTCCTCGTAGGCCTTGCCCAGGTTGCGGCAGCTCAGTACGGCTTTTTCGCTCATGCCCAACTCACTCATAACGTAGTGCCTCCGCAGGCTGGGTGCGCGCCGCGCGCCAGGCCGGGTACAACGTGGCAAGGAAACTCAAGGCCAGCGCCGCGCCACACACCAGGAACACGTCCTCGGCCATCAGCTGCGACGGAATGTAATCAATGAAGTAGACGTCCGGGTTGAGGAATTTATGCCCGATCAACCCTTCGAGCCCGGCGATCGCGCGGCTCACATTGAGCGCGCCCAGGATGCCGAGAGCGCCGCCAGCCAGCGTACCGATCACACCGATGATGGTGCCTTGCACCATGAACACGCCCATCACCTGCCGTGGGGTCATGCCCAGGGTACGTAGGATAGCGATATCACCGCGCTTGTCGTTCACCACCATCACCAGCGTGGAAATGATATTGAACGCCGCCACCGCCACAATCAGTAGCAGCAACAGGCCGATCATGTTCTTTTCCATGCGGATGGCCTGGTACAGGTTGCCGTGGGTGCGCGTCCAGTCCCGGGTGTAATAGTCGTCGCCCAGCTGCTGCGCCAACTGATAGGCCCCGCGTGGCGCCTCGAACAGGTCGTCGAACTTCAGGCGCAAGCCTTGCACCTGCCCCGGCTTCCAGCGGTGCAGGCGGCCGAGGTCTTCCAGGTTGGCCAGCCCCAGGTAGCCGTCGATTTCTCCGGCGCCCACGTGGAAGATGCCAGTGACGGTGAAGCGCTTCATGCGCGGGAACATGCCGGCCGGGGTCACAGTGACTTCAGGTGCGACGAAGGTGACTTTGTCGCCCACCTTCACTCCCAGCTTGGCCGCGGCCTTGTCACCGATCATCAGGCCGAAGCTGCCGCTGGACAGGTCGCTGAGTTTCCCCTCACGCAAAAAAGCGTCGATGATCGAAACCTGCGACTCCTGCGCGGGGTCAATGCCGTTGAGCAATACCTTCTGCACCTGACCGTTGTTGGTGAGCAGCCCCTGCAACTGGGTGAACGGGGCTACCGCCGCTACACCGGGGAACGCATCGGCCTTGGCCGCGAGTGCCTGCCAGTCGCTGATCGGCTGGCCGGCCTCGATGGTTGCGTGGGGCACCATGCCCAGCACGCGGTTGCGCATTTCGCGGTCGAAACCGTTCATGACCGACAGCACCACGATCATCACGATCACGCCCAGGGCGAGACCGGTCATGGAAGTCAGTGAAATGAATGAAACGAAGTGATTCCGACGCCTGGCGCGGGTGTAGCGCGCGCCGATGAAGGCAAAAAGAGGTCTGAACATGTAAGTGCTTGTTCGGAGTGAAAGGAACATCCGTGTGGCGAGGCCGCTTCGGCAGCCGTACACTCGGACCACAACCGCCAACTTGGGTTCGCCATGCCGACACCAGATGAAGTAGAGCGCCGCGAATACTACCGTATCGAGGATCGCATCGCACTTGAAATAACCCCGCTGAGCGAGGCGGCCAACGCCTCGCCGGAGGACTCTCCGCTGTTCAGCCTGCTCAGCGAGCTGCACCTGAGCGAGTTTGAATCACAACACCTGCTGCGCCAGCTGGGCGAAACCAACCGGGCCCTGAGCGGCTTTCTGAAGGCACAGAGCAAACGGATCGACCTGCTGAGCCAGGTTGTGGCGCAAATGCTGATGGGCGCCTTGAGCGAGCCGCAAGACGTGGTGATTTCCGAAGCGGGGCTGGATTTTCAACACCCTGTCCGTTTCCCGCCAGGCACCCGGCTGGACCTCAAGATGGCGTTCCCCCCACAGGCGCTGGGCATGATGCTCCGGGCGCGGGTAGTGCATTGCGATACGCTTGCCGATGGACGCTTCGCCATCGGGGTGGAATTCGAAGGCAGCACCGATGCCCAGCGCCAGCTGCTGGCGCGCTATGTGCTGCAGAAGCAGGCGATGGAACGTCGCCAGGCCCTCGACCAGGCATTGGACGCGGTCTGAACACTCTTTCTCAAGGAAATCAGCTGTGACCCTGATTTATGGCCACCGCGGCGCAAAAGGCGAAGCGCCGGAAAATACGCTCGCCAGCTTCAAAACCTGCCTGGAACACGGCGTCAAACGCTGCGAACTGGACCTGCACCTCTCCAGCGATGGGGAGTTGATGGCCATCCATGACCCTACCCTGAAGCGAACCACCGATCGCCGTGGCCGGGTGGTGGACTACACCGCCGCCGAACTGGTTGAAATTGACGCGCGCAAGGGTGGCCCCGGCTGGTTGCACCCCTGTCCCATTCCGAGGCTGGAAACGCTGTTCGAACAATGCCCGTTCGAACACTGGCAACTTGAGGTGAAAAGCGCCTCGCGCACTCGCGCCGTGACGACCGTGCTGGCGATACGTGAGATGGTGCAGCGCCATGGCTTGCTGGACAAGGTAACCATCACGTCCAGCTCGCGGGAGGTATTACGCGCCGCAGCGGAATTGGTACCGGATATTTCCCGAGGGCTGGTGGCCGAATACGCCTGGCTGGACCCGCTGAAGGTCGCCCAGAACCATGGTTGCCAGTACCTGGCGCTGAACTGGACGCTGTGCACCCCTGAACGCCTGCTCAAGGCGCAGCGCCAGGGGTTGCATGTATCGGTATGGACGGTGAACGAGCCTGCGCTGATGCGCCGGCTCGCCGACTTCGGCGCGGACAGCCTGATTACAGACTTTCCCGGTTTGGCCATCGCCACTCTCGAGAATCGCTGAAGGCATGCGCCCCGGCCGGCTCGGGCCACCGGCCGGAGCCGCTCAAAAAAGCCGGTTCAGGCCATCGTACGCCGCTACCCGATAGGCTTCGGCCATGGTCGGGTAGTTGAACGTGGTGTTCACGAAGTACTTCAGCGTGTTCAGCTCGCCAGGCTGGTTCATGATGGCCTGACCGATGTGCACGATTTCCGAGGCCTGGTCACCGAAGCAGTGCACGCCCAGCACCTGCAGGGTTTCCCGGTGGAACAGGATTTTCAACATGCCCACCGGCTCGTTGGAAATCTGCGCGCGCGCCATGCCCTTGAAGAACGCCTTGCCCACCTCGTACGGTACTTTTTCCGCAGTCAGCTCCTGCTCGGTACGGCCGATGGAGCTGATTTCCGGAATGGTATAGATGCCGGTGGGCACGTCGTTCACGAAGCGCCAACTGCCGTTGTCGACGATGGTGCCAGCGGCCGAGCGGCCTTGGTCGTAGGCTGCACTGGCCAGGCTGGGCCAGCCGATCACGTCGCCCGCGCCATAGATGGTCGGCACGCTGGTGCGATAGCCTTCGTCCACTTCGATCTGGCCGCGGCTGTTCACCTTGATGCCGATGTTTTCCAGGCCCAGGCGATCGGTGTTGCCGGTGCGGCCGTTACACCACAGCAGGGCGTCTGCCTTGATCTTCTTGCCGGACTTGAGGTGCAACACCACGCCGTTGTCCACGCCCTCTACGCGTTCGTACTCTTCCTGGTGCCGCACCATCACGTTGTTGTTGCTGAAGTGATAGCTCAGGCCTTGGGAGATTTCCGAATCCAGGAAGCTCAGCAGCTGCTGGCGGTTGTCCACCAGTTCGACCAGTACGCCGAGGCCGCTGAAAATGGAGGCGTATTCGCACCCGATCACGCCGGCGCCGTAGATGATCAGCTTGCGCGGGGTATGGGTGAGGCTGAGGATGGTGTCGCTGTCATAGATGCGCGGGTGGCTGAAGTCGATATCCGCAGGCCGGTAGGGCCGCGAGCCGGTAGCAATGATCACTTGCTTGGCGACGAGCTTTTCCTGGGCGCCGTTGGCACATACTACTTGAATGGTTTGCTCGTCCGAGAAACTGCCAGTGCCGAAGAACACATCGACACGGTTGCGGGCGTAGTAGCTGGTGCGTGAAGCCACCTGCTTGGCAATCACCCGCTCGGCACTTTTGAGCACGTCCGGGAATGAGAACCAGCGCGGCTCGCCGATGACCCGGAACATTTCGTTGGTGTTGAACTGGATGATCTGCTTGACCGAATGGCGCAGCGCCTTGGACGGGATAGTCCCCAAGTGGGTGCAGTTACCGCCGACCTGCCGACGGTTATCCACCATCGCCACCTTGCGGCCTGCCTTGGCGGCGTTCATTGCCGCGCCTTCACCTGCCGGGCCCGAACCCAACACCACTACGTCGTAGTTATAGACAGCCATGCGTACTCCTTCAGAACAGGCCGCGGCGCCACTGGGCTGCCTGCGGCTCGAAATGCCCGGACCCACACCTGTACGGTGTGCAGTCTAGCCAAGCTGCAAGGCGCGAACATTAACCGTTAGGCGCAGCCTTGGCTATCTCGGCTTCTGCACAATTGTAGTTACCGCTTTCGCAATAATCCCATTCCCAGCCCCCTTCAGGCGGCTACGTAACGCCGCCAATCGGGGCCAGCAGAACGAGTTTCATTTGCCCCGGTCCATTGGTAACACATATGGTTACAAATCCGCCCCAGCCGTGGCAGTGCCGCGCAATAGAACCTGCGCAGGCGTCTAGCACAGGGATTCCCTTCACTCCAATTGATAAACGGGTACCTTTCATGGCCTCTCCAACAGGCAAGGGCAAGGCGATTTTTCGCGTTGTCAGCGGTAACTTCCTTGAGATGTTCGACTTTATGGTCTACGGCTTCTACGCCACGGCCATCGCAGCCACCTTCTTTCCTACGGACAGCGCCTTCGCGTCATTGATGCTCTCACTGGCAACCTTCGGCGCCGGCTTCTTGATGCGCCCGCTCGGCGCCATTGTGCTGGGTGCCTACATTGACCGTCATGGCCGCCGCCAAGGGCTGATCGTTACGCTGGGCCTGATGGCCATGGGCACCTTGTTGATCGCCCTAGTGCCCGGCTACGCCAGCATCGGCGTGGCCGCGCCAATTCTGGTGCTGGTAGGGCGCCTGTTGCAGGGCTTCTCGGCCGGTGTGGAACTGGGCGGTGTATCGGTGTACCTGGCGGAGATTGCGACACCAGGCAGAAAGGGCTTCTTCGTCAGTTGGCAATCCGCCAGCCAGCAGGTTGCGGTGGTGTTCGCGGGGTTGCTGGGCGTGATCCTGCATCAGTTCCTCTCCCCTGCAGAAATGAACCAATGGGGCTGGCGCGTGCCCTTCCTGATCGGCTGCCTGATCGTGCCGGTGATCTTCTTCATCCGTCGCTCGCTCGAGGAAACGCCGGAGTTCCAGGCGCGCACCCACCGCCCCACCATGCGCCAGGTGTTGGCTTCCATCGGCCAGAACTTCGGCCTGGTGATCGCCGGCATGGCCATGGTAGTGATGACCACCGTGTCGTTCTACCTGATCACGGCCTACACCCCCACCTTCGGCAAGGCCGAATTGCACCTGTCCGAGTTCGACGCCCTCGTGGTGACCATGTGCATTGGCTTGTCGAACTTCATCTGGCTGCCGGTGATGGGCGCGGTATCAGATCGCATCGGGCGCAAGCCGCTGCTGGTGACCACCACGGTACTGGCAATCATCACTGCCTACCCGCTGCTGTCGTGGCTGGTCGGGGCGCCGAGCTTCGCTCACTTGCTGATCGTAGGCCTGTGGCTGTCGTTCCTGTATGGCTCCTACAACGGCGCCATGGTGGTCGCGCTCACCGAGATCATGCCCAAGGAAGTCCGCACCACCGGGTTCTCCCTGGCCTATAGCCTGGCCACCGCTACTTTCGGCGGCTTCACCCCCGCCGCCTGCACCTGGCTGATCCACGCGCTGGGCAACCAGGCCGCGCCGGGGCTATGGCTGAGTGGCGCTGCGGTGATGGGATTGGTTGCAACCCTGATCCTCTTCCGCAACAAGGATGCGCAGGTGCGGATGGCGGAAGCGGCGTAGGCACTGATTTTGTAGGAAAAGGGGAAGAATCAGGCACCGCACTTTCCCTTGGTAGCCATCAGCGGCAAAGTGACGCGATGGCATCCTTTACACTTCTATTGATCATCTTCATTGACGGCCTGGGCACGGCATTGCTGCTGCCCCTGCTGCCGTCACTCCTGGACCCTACCAATCCCGCGGGCGTGTTATTCGGTACTACACCCACTACCGCCGCAGTCACGTGGCTCTATGGCGTACTACTGGCCGGCTACGCCTTGGCGATGATGGTCGGCGCGCCGCTGCTGGGCGCGCTTTCCGACCGTATTGGCCGGCGGCCAACGCTGCTGATTGCCGTAGCAGGATCGGTGGCCGGCTATGCGCTCTGTACATGGGCGGTCAGCCAAGGCAGTGTCTTGCTGCTTCTGATCGGGCGCCTGATAGGCGGTGCATTCGCCGGCAGCGTGCCGGTTGCGCAGGCGATGTTGGTACAAGCGCCTGGCCAGGCCATGAAGCGCATTGGCTGGGTGATGTTCGCCATGACCGCTGGGTTCTTTGCGGGCCCCGCGCTTGCAGGGATTTTGATGGCAGATAATGAGCATGGCGCGAGCCTGCTTCCTCCATTGATTGTAGCTTTGGGGCTTAGTGCAGTGTGCATGGCGCTCGCAACGCTACTGCCTCCCTCCCCGCGTACAAGCAACCCGATCGGCCCTTCCTTGCTTCGTCAGGTGTTGAACGGCTTCACCTCGGCATCAACGCGCCGGCCTCTTCTCGCCCTGCTCTGGCTGCAGATTGGCTGGAACCTGCTTTACCAATACCTCCCGTGGATGCTTTCGAGAAATAGCCAGGCAGCGGGGAGCATCGGCGCGTTATTGGCCGTCATTGGTGTAGGCATGTGCGTAGCCTTCGTATGGCTGGCCGGCGCCGTGCAGGTCCGCTACCCCACCCGTCGTATTGCACAGGTTGCCATTGCCGCTTTGGCATCGCTCTGTGCCCTGCTGGCAGTCAGCCTGGGCAGCCTGATTGCGCTACCTCTGGCCGCCGCAGCGGCGCTTGCCTACGGCGTGGCGTACACCGCGCTTATCGGGCATGCGCTGGCCTGCGAGCAGGAGAGCTTACGGGGGACGGTGCTCGGGGTTGCCGCCTCGCTGGCTGCTGCGGCCGCTGCCGCTACGGCGCTGCTTGGAGGGGTGCTTGGCGCCTGGGGCAATGGGACCTTGGCATCGGTGAGCGTTATTTCACTGGTGATGAGTTGGGCGGTGGTCAGGAATTGAGGGCCCCGGGATCGCCGGCTTTGCCGGCTCATTGGATTGAGCTCCGCGAAACATTCACCATTCAAGCCGGCGGATAAAAAAACCCCGACCTTCACAGGCCGGAGTTTTCTTGTTTCGGGCAGACCTTAGTGCGGGAACGCCGGTGGGTTCACGCCCGCCATGTCTTCCATCACGCGGATCACCTGGCAGCTGTAGCCGAATTCGTTGTCATACCACACGTACAGTACAACGCGGTTGTCGTTGCAGATGGTGGCTTCGGCATCGACCACACCCGCGTAGCGCGAGCCCACGAAGTCGGTGGACACCACTTCGGTGGAGGTCACGAAGTCGATCTGGCGGGACAGGTCCGAGTGCAGCGCTACATAGCGCAGGTACTCGTTCACTTCCTCACGGTTGGTAGACTTTTCCAGGTTCAGGTTGAGGATGGCCATCGACACGTTCGGCGTAGGGACGCGGATCGCGTTGCCGGTCAGCTTGCCGGCCAGTTCAGGAAGCGCCTTGGCGGCAGCGGTGGCGGCACCGGTTTCGGTGATGACCATGTTCAGCGCGGCGCTGCGGCCACGGCGTTCACCCTTGTGGAAGTTGTCGATCAGGTTCTGGTCGTTGGTGTACGAGTGAACGGTTTCGACGTGGCCGTTGGCGATGCCGAACTTGTCGTTGATGGCCTTGAGCACCGGCACGATGGCGTTGGTGGTACAGGAAGCGGCCGACACGATCTTGTCTTCAGGGGTGATCAACTCGTGGTTGATACCGTGAACGATGTTCTTCAGCTTGCCCTTGCCCGGCGCGGTGAGGATCACGCGGTCGATACCCGGGCAGGCCAGGTGCTGGCTAAGGCCCTCGGCGTCACGCCACACGCCGGTGTTGTCCACCAGCAGAGCGTTCTGGATGCCGTACTGGGTGTAGTCCACCTCGTTGGGCGCCTTGGCGTAGATCACCTGGATCAGGTTGCCATTGACGTTCAGGGTGTTGTGCTCGGTGTCCACCATGATGGTGCCGTCGAACGAACCGTGGACAGAATCGCGGCGCAGCAGGCTGGCGCGTTTGTTCAGGTCGTCGGAAGAACCCTTGCGAACCACGATCGCACGCAGGCGCAGGCCGTCGCCGCCGCCGGTTTTCTCGATCATGATGCGCGCCAGCAGGCGGCCGATGCGGCCGAAGCCGTACAGCACCACGTCCTGGCCCTTGCGGTGGCCAGCTTCGGTGGCTTGCTTGCCCACTACATTGGCCAGCTCTTCACGCACGAAGGTTTCGGCGTTGCGGCCATTGCCTTCGGCCTTGAATTTCACCGCCAGCTTGCCCAGGTCTACCGAGGCCGCGCCGAGCTTGAGCTCGCTCATGGCCTGCAGCAGCGGGAACGTCTCGTGGACCGACAGCTCGCTTTCGTCGGCCTGGCGATGGCGGGCGAAGCGATGGGCCTTGAGGATCGCAATAACGGAACGGTTGATCAGGCTGCGGCCATAGATCGAGGTCACCACGTTATTGTTGCGGTAAAGCTGACCGATCAACGGGATCATCGCCTCGGCGAGCGCTTCACGATCGATCCATTCACCAAGACACTGGTCGGGCTTCTGATTCACGGGAACCTTCCACATGTAGGGGTAGAAAAAAGGAGCTACATTATGACTTCGGCCGCTGCGCCAAAGCAATGAGCACCCGTCAGCACGGCTGCATAGACCGTTGCAGCACCTTTAAGTTCTTGCCTGCACAGGCTTTCTTTTACGCATGCCGCCACTGACAGGCGGCTGCCTGGCCCGTTACAATCCGGCTTTCGGACCTAGTTTCTGGAGCCTTGCCCTACCGTGCCAGTTCTGCGCCTTCCGCCGTTACCATCCGTGGCGAGTTCCGCATCGCCGGTCAAACAGACCTGGGGCAACCTGCCGGGCGCCGCCCTGAGCCTGGCGATCGCCGAGGCCGCCAGCACCGCCAAGCGGTTTACCCTGCTGCTGACGGCCGACAGCCAGGCAGCAGACCGTCTGGAACAGGAGCTGCGCTTCTTTGCCCCCGACCTCCCGGTGTTGCATTTCCCCGACTGGGAAACCCTGCCGTACGACCTGTTCTCGCCGCACCAGGACATCGTGTCCCAGCGTATTGCAGCGCTGTATCGGCTGCCCGAGTTGAGCCACGGCATTTTGGTAGTGCCCATCACCACAGCCCTACATCGGCTGGCGCCCACGCAGTTCCTGCTGGGCAGCAGCCTGGTACTGGACGTTGGGCAGTCGCTGGACGTGGAAGCGACCCGGGCACGCCTGGAGGCGGCCGGTTACCGCTACGTGGATACGGTGTACGAGCACGGCGAATTCACTGTGCGCGGGGCACTGATCGACCTCTATCCGATGGGCAGCAAGCTCCCTTACAGGATAGACCTGTTCGACGACGAGATCGAAACGCTGCGCACCTTCGACCCCGAAACCCAGCGCTCTATCGACAAGGTAGAATCGGTGCGTTTGTTGCCGGCACGGGAATTCCCGTTACAGAAGGAAGCCATCACCCGCTTCAAGGCACGCTTCCGCGAGCGCTTTGACGTGGACTTCCGCCGCAGCCCGATCTTCCAGGACCTGAACAGTGGCATCACCCCTGCGGGGATCGAGTACTACCTGCCATTGTTCTTCGAAAACACCTCCACCCTCTTCGACTACCTGCCACAGGACACCCAGGTGTTCTCGCTACCTGGGATCGAACAGGCTGCGGAGCAATTCTGGAACGACGTACGCAATCGCTTCGAGGAGCGCCGGATCGACCCGCTGCGCCCCCTGTTGCCACCCGCCGAGCTGTTCATGCCGGTGGAAGACTGCTTTGCCAGGCTCAAAACCTGGCCCCGCGTGGTCGCTGGCAGCGAAGATCCGGGTACCGGTGGCGGGCGTGAACGCTTTCCCGCCAGCCCACTGCCCAACTTGGCCATCGAAGCCAAGGCCAGCCAACCGATGGCCGCGCTGGCTGGCTACCTGGATCAATTCCCCGGCCGGGTACTCTTCACCGCCGAGTCGGCGGGCCGCCGCGAAGTGCTGCTGGACATGCTCGCGCGCCTCAAGCTCAAGCCAGTGACGGTGGATGGCTGGCCGGGCTTCGTGGAAAGCGAGGCGCGGCTGGCGATCACCATCGCGCCACTGGATGATGGGTTGCAGTTGGACGATCCGGCCCTGGCCTTGATCGCCGAGAGCCCGCTGTTCGGCCAACGCGTGATGCAGCGCCGCCGCCGTGACAAGCGTGGCGACGTGGGCAGCGATGCCGTCATCAAGAACCTTACCGAGCTGCGCGAAGGCGCGCCGGTGGTGCACATCGACCATGGCGTGGGTCGGTACCTGGGCCTGGCCACGCTGGAAATCGAAAACCAGGTCGCCGAATTCCTTACCCTCGAGTACGCCGAGAACGCCAAGTTGTACGTGCCGGTGGCCAACCTGCACCTGATCGCCCGCTACACCGGCAGCGATGACGCGCTGGCGCCGCTGCACCGGCTGGGCTCCGAGGCGTGGCAAAAGGCCAAGCGCAAGGCCGCCGAGCAGGTACGGGACGTAGCCGCCGAATTGCTGGACATCTACGCTCGCCGGGCGGCGCGCAAGGGCTACGCCTTCAGCGATCCGGCCCTTGATTACGAAACCTTCAGCGCCGGCTTCCCCTTCGAGGAGACCCCAGACCAGCTATCGGCGATCCAGGCAGTGCACGACGACATGCTCGCGCCGCGGCCGATGGACCGCCTGGTGTGCGGCGACGTGGGCTTCGGCAAAACCGAGGTGGCCATGCGCGCTGCGTTCATTGCGGTGCATGGCGGCCGCCAGGTGGCAATTCTGGTACCCACCACTCTCCTCGCCCAGCAACACTACAACAGCTTCCGCGACCGTTTCGCCGATTGGCCCGTACGCGTGGAGGTGATGAGCCGGTTCAAGTCCGCCAAGGAAGTGTCCGAAGCCGTCGCCGAACTGGCCGAAGGCAAGATCGACATCGTGATCGGCACTCACAAGTTGCTGCAGGATGACGTGAAGATCAAAAACCTGGGGCTGGTGATCATCGATGAGGAACACCGCTTTGGCGTGCGTCAGAAGGAAGCGCTCAAGGCCCTGCGCAGCGAAGTGGACATTCTCACGCTCACCGCTACGCCGATTCCACGCACGTTGAACATGGCCATCGCCGGCATGCGGGACCTGTCGATCATCGCCACGCCGCCTGCCCGCCGGTTGTCGGTACGTACCTTCGTGATGGAGCAGAACAAGAGCACCGTGAAGGAAGCGTTACTGCGCGAACTGCTGCGCGGCGGCCAGGTGTACTACCTGCACAATGATGTGAAGACCATCGAGAAATGTGCCGCAGAGTTGGCCGAACTGGTGCCCGAGGCTCGCATCGGCATCGGCCACGGGCAGATGCGCGAGCGCGAGCTCGAGCAGGTGATGAGCGACTTCTACCACAAGCGCTTCAACGTGCTGGTAGCGTCCACCATCATCGAAACGGGCATCGACGTGCCCAGCGCCAACACCATCATCATCGAGCGCGCCGACAAGTTCGGCCTGGCGCAGTTGCACCAGCTGCGAGGGCGAGTCGGCCGTAGCCACCACCAGGCCTATGCCTATCTGCTCACGCCGTCACGCCAGCAGGTGACCGCCGATGCCGAAAAACGCCTGGAGGCGATCGCCAATACCCAGGACCTGGGCGCCGGCTTTGTGCTGGCCACCAACGACCTGGAAATCCGCGGCGCCGGCGAGCTGTTGGGCGAAGGCCAGAGCGGGCAGATCCAGGCGGTAGGCTTCACCCTCTACATGGAGATGCTGGAGCGTGCGGTGAAGTCGATCCAGAAAGGCGAACAGCCGAACCTGGACAAGCCACTGAGCGGTGGCCCGGAGATCAACCTGCGGCTTCCGGCACTCATTCCCGAGGAGTATCTGCCGGACGTTCACGCTCGCCTGATCCTCTACAAGCGCATCGCTTCAGCCATGGACGAGGACGGCCTCAAGGACCTTCAGGTCGAAATGATCGACCGCTTCGGCCTGTTGCCCGAGCCCACCAAGAACCTGATCCGCCTCACCCTACTCAAGCTGCATGCGGAGAAGCTCGGCATTCTGAAGATCGACGCCGGCCCTCAAGGAGGCCGTATCGAGTTCGCCGCCGAAACACCGGTCGACCCGCTGGTGCTGATCAAGATGATCCAGAGCCAACCAAAGCGTTACAAGTTCGAAGGCGCTACGCTGTTTAAATTCCAGGTCCCGATGGAGCGGCCGGATGAGCGTTTCAATACCATCGAAAGCCTGCTCGAGCAGCTGGCGAAGGCAACCTGAACCGATGCATGGCCAGCCAGATAACAGAGTAGCTGTGCCGTGCTCGTGAACGTGTCCGGGGCCCCGGCGCCGCGCCCTCGCTTGTGGCTGGGGAGCGTGGAGTTCAGCGCATTCGAGCCTCGCAACGGGCGCATGCAACGCCATGTTCAGCATCGCGCGGCGCTGGCGTTCGGCTATGAGGGCGTCTACGTTCCCCCTGCCACCTCCACAATGCGCGCCGGCCAGGGTGCCGGGGCGCAAAGCCGCGACGTGCAGGCGGAGCGCCGACTGCGTGATCATCTGGTAAGCCTGGGCTTTCGTATCGCGACCCGGCAAAGCAAGGCGCTGCCGGAGAGCGCAGGCGAACTGTATGAGCTCCCCACGGACAGCGCCTGGTTACGCTTTGTGCTGCAGGATTTGCCCGCGTTGCGCGAAGAAGGTTGGGAAATCGAGTATGGCGAACACTTCAGCTTCCAGCTCACGCCCGTGGACGACTGGTACGCCGTGCTGGATGAAGCCGTAGGGCACGACTGGTTCGACCTGGAAGTGGGGATCGTAGTAAATGGGCAACCCCAGAGTTTGCTACCCATCCTGCTGAACCTGGTGCGCACGCACCCTGATGTGCTCAAGCCTGCCGCCCTGGCGCGCCGCAAGGACGAAGAGCTGCTCGTATTGCAACTACCTGCCGCGCAAGGCAGCAAGCGCGCCCTGCAGGTAGCCCTGCCCTACGGGCGACTGAAACCGGTACTTGCGGTGCTGGGCGACGTTTACCAACATGAGGCCGGCGCAACCCGGCTGCGGCTGCCCACGCCTGATGCGTCGAGGCTTAACGCCTTGGCGGACATGCCCTTGCGCTGGGAGGGCAGTGACCGGCTGCGCCAACTTGCCGCCCGGCTGGGCGACATCCACAGCCGCAACGCCCCTTCTCCGGTGGGCCTGAACGCCACGCTGCGTGACTATCAGCTGGACGGCCTGAGCTGGATGCAAAACCTGCGCGAGCTGGAAGTTGGCGGGATCCTGGCGGATGACATGGGCCTGGGGAAAACCCTCCAGGCGCTGGCGCATGTAGTTACCGAGAAAAACGCCGGGCGGCTCGACCGGCCCGTGATGGTGGTAATGCCCACCAGCCTGATCCCCAACTGGCAGGATGAAGCCGCCCGCTTCGCCCCCGGGTTGCGCGTGCTCACGCTACAGGGCGTGGGCCGCCGCAAGCACTTCGAGCACCTTCATGAATATGACCTGCTGCTGACCACCTACGCACTGCTGCCCAAGGATGTCGAGCGTATCGGCCAGCTCAAGCTGCATGTGCTGATCCTGGATGAGGCGCAGTACATCAAGACCCCCGGCAGCAAGGCTGCACAAGCGGCCCGTCGCTTCGACGCCCGGCAGCGCCTGTGCCTGAGTGGTACGCCGCTGGAAAACCACCTGGGCGAGCTATGGTCGCTGTTCCATTTCCTGATGCCGGGCTGGCTGGGCGACAGCAAGGCCTTCAACACCCATTACCGGGTACCGATCGAGCGCCATGAGGATCAGGAGCGCTTGCAGCACCTCAACGCCCGTATCAAGCCCTTCCTGCTGCGCCGCACCAAGGAGCAGGTGGCGACCGAACTGCCCGCCAAGACGGACATCATCCAATGGGTAGAGCTCAACACCGCCCAACGTGACCTGTACGAAACGGTACGGCTGGCCATGGACCGCAAGGTGCGCGCGGAGATCAGCCGCAAAGGCATGGCAGGTAGCCAGATCATCATTCTTGAAGCCCTGCTCAAGCTTCGTCAGGTGTGTTGCGACCTGCGCCTGGTGGACAAGCAACGCGCCTACGCGCCGGGCGGCAGCTCCGGCAAGCTGGAAAGCCTGATGGAAATGCTGGAGCGGCTGATGACCGAAGACCGGCGGGTACTGGTGTTCTCTCAGTTCACCTCGATGCTGGAGCTGATCGAAGCCGAACTGCAACAGCGCGGGATGGACTACGCGCTGCTTACCGGTGCCAGCCGCGACCGACGGGCGCCGGTGGAGGACTTCCAGCAGGGCCGCAAGCGGATCTTCCTGATCAGCCTGAAGGCGGGTGGCGTGGGCCTGAACCTTACCGCTGCCGACACGGTGATCCATTACGACCCGTGGTGGAACCCCGCGGCCGAGCAGCAGGCCACGGACCGTGCCTACCGTATCGGGCAGGATAAACCCGTGTTCGTGTTCAAGCTGATCACACGGGGCACTGTGGAGGAGAAAATCGCCCAGCTGCAACAAGAGAAAACAGCCCTCGCCGCGGGCGTGCTCGACGGCCACCACGCGGCAGACTGGCGATGGCAACCGGAAGATATCGAAGCGCTGTTGGAGCCGCTGCCGGACAAGCGCTGAGGCTGTGGGCGCCGGCCCCGGCAGGTTCGAATCAGGCCGCCAGTACCCTGCCCAATACGCCTCTCACCTTTCCGATCCCCTGGTGCAGGGCTTCTTCGATTTCCGCCATGGTGATCACATCGGTGCTCTTGCCCGCAGCCGGGTTAACCACCAGGGCCAGGCAGGCATACGCCAGATCGATTTCCCGGGCCAGCGCTGCCTCCGGCATGCCGGTCATGCCGACGATGTCGCAGCCGTCGCGCTCCATCCGGGCGATTTCGGCGACGGTCTCCAGCCGCGGCCCCTGGGTGGCGCCATATACGCCAAAGTCACTGTAAGCGTGCCCCTCGGCGGCCAGTGCGGCGATCAATTGCCCGCGCAGCGGCTCGCTGTAGGGGTAGCTGAAGTCGATGTGGGTAACGTGCTCCAGGTCGTCGGCGAAGTACGTATGCTCACGCCCGCTGGTGTAGTCGATCACCTGATGCGGCACGCAAAAATGCCCGGTGCCCATGGCCGAATGAATACCGCCTACCGCATTCACCGCCAGCACCGCCTCGGCGCCGGCCTGCTTCAGCGCCCACAGGTTGGCCCGGTAGTTCACCTTGTGGGGAGGAAAGCGGTGCGGGTGACCGTGGCGGGCCAGGAACAGCACTTCGCGGCCTGCATATGCGCCCACCAGCACCGGCGCGGAAGGTGCGCCGTACGGGGTTTCGATTTCTACCGAACGGTGTATTTCCAGGCCATCGAGCTGGGTTAGCCCAGTGCCGCCAATGATTGCGTAGGTGGTCATGATCAAGCTCCAGGCTCAAGCAGGCCCGCCCGGCGAAGCGCACCCAGCGCTTCGAGCCAGCGAGGATGCTGTCGATATTCAAGGGATGGGTGAGCGCGGCGGCGCATGCCGGCCAGCCGCGCGGGTGGGGTTACGCCAAGGCGCTGCGCAGCGACAAGGGCCAGCTCGGCGGCGGCGCGGTCGTTGCACACTAGGCCCATGTCACAGCCGGCGCTCAGCGCGGCTTCGATACGAGCGGCTGCATCGCCTGCAACGTGAGCGCCCGCCATGGACAGGTCATCACTGAAGATCACTCCCTCGAAGCCCAATTCGGCTCGAAGGATGCCCTGCAGCCAGTGGCGCGAGAAGCCAGCGGGGCGCTCATCCACCGCCGGATAGATCACATGGGCCGGCATCACTGCCGCCAGCCTGGCGCGCAACTGAATGAACGGTTGCATGTCGCCCGCGCGCAGGGTTGGCAGGTCGCGCTCATCTACAGGAATGGCCACGTGGGAATCCGCCTCGGCCCAGCCGTGGCCGGGGAAGTGCTTGCCGCACGCGGCCATGCCCGCCTGGTTCATTCCATCGATGAACGCCCCGGCCAGGGCGGTTGCCGTTTGCGGGTCGCCGTTGAACGAACGGGCGCCGATCACGGCACTGCGGCCGTAGTCCAGGTCCAGCACTGGCGCGAAGCTCAAGTCCAGCCCTGCGGCGAGGACTTCGGTGGCCATGATCCAGCCACAATGGGTGGCAATAGCCAGCGCATCAGCACTTTCGGCAACTTGTGCGATCCGCCCCATGGCTGGCAGGCGGACAAACCCGCGGCGCAAGCGCTGCACACGGCCCCCTTCCTGGTCCACGGCGATGATCAGGTCCGGCCGTATGGCGCGGATGCTGGCGCACAGGTCACGCACCTGGCGTGGGTGGTCGATGTTACGAGCGAAGAGGATAAGCCCGCCCACCTGGGGCTGGCGCAGCAGGTGGCGGTCTTCGGCGGTAAGCCAGGTGCCGGCAACGTCGACCATCAGAGAGCCTTGAAGGCTGGCGCTCATGGGAAATCCTTGGGAAAGCAACGGGGCCGCTACTTTACCCAATCCGGACCGGGCTGTCGTGCGCGGCTCAGGCCTTGGCCGGCGCTTTGCTGCGGGGGCGCAATTGCGCGGTAGACATGGCAGGGTCGCTTACACCGCTGTCGGCACGCATGCCCGCGGCCAGGAACGGCACCATCAGCCGCATGACCTGCTCGATGGAGGTGTCCACGCCGAAGTCGTTCTCCGCGATTGCCCGCAGCGCCTTGATACCCGACATGCTGAACGCCGCGGCCCCAAGCATGAAGTGCACCCGCCAGAACAGCTCGAGTGCCGGGATGCCCGGTGCAGCTTCATTCACCAACAGCATGTAACGGCGGAACACCTTGCCGTACATGTCTTCAAGGTAGCGCCGCAGGTGGCCCTGGCTCTCACTGAAGGCCAGCCCGAGCAGGCGCATGAAAATGGACAGGTCATTATTGCTGCGCGGCTGTACCGACAGTGCCTGATCCACGAGGATTTCCAGCAATTCTTCCAGGCTGGCCTTGTGTTCGGGGCGGGCGGCGCGGCGCTCGAGCTCGCGATCGAGGCTGGCGCAGAATGGCCCGAGGAACCGGGAGAACACGGCCTGGATCAGTGCCTTTTTAGAGCCGAAGTGGTAATTCACGGCGGCCAGGTTGACGCCGGCCTTGCCGGTGATCAGGCGCAGGGACGTTTCGGCGAACCCCTTCTCCGCGAACAGTTGTTCGGCGGCATCGAGAATGCGCTCGACGGTTTCCGACTGTGCCATGGGTGCTCCGGCTGACAAACAGGTGTTTGAAACATACGTTTGGCCTGCTTGCATTGTCAAGCTGGCGGCGCATTTTCCAGCCATACGGCCACGCTTTCAAGCAGCGAAGCGCCAGCGGAAGGGATTGCCAAGCGCTGCATACTGTATATAATTCCAGGCACTGTATAAAAAGCCAGAGCCAACGCCATGCAGAAACTAACGCCACGCCAGGCCGAAATCCTTGCCTTCATCAAGCGTTGCCTCGATGACAACGGCTTCCCCCCTACCCGCGCCGAAATCGCCCAGGAGCTGGGCTTCAAGTCCCCCAACGCCGCCGAGGAGCACCTCAAGGCGCTGGCGCGCAAGGGCGCTATCGAAATGACCCCGGGTGCCTCTCGCGGCATTCGCATCCCCAGTGCCGAACCGCGCTCCGCCAACGATTCCTCACTGCCGGTCATTGGCCGTGTAGCTGCCGGCGCCCCTATTCTTGCTGAACAGCATATCGAGACCACCTGCGACATCAATCCGGCCTTCTTCCATCCACGCGCAGACTACCTGCTCCGCGTGCATGGCATGAGCATGAAGGATGTGGGCATCTTCGATGGCGACCTGCTCGCGGTCCATACCTGTCGCGAAGCGCGCAACGGCCAGATTGTAGTCGCTCGCATCGGCGAGGAAGTGACCGTCAAGCGTTTCAACCGTGTCGGCCACAAGGTTCAGCTGTTGGCTGAAAACCCGGAATTCGCGCCCATCGAAGTGGACCTGCGTGAGCAGGATCTGGTGATCGAAGGGCTTAGCGTTGGCGTCATACGCCGATAGACAGGAGGCGACAATGCAGTTTTCCACGATAGTGCCCAATAGCGCCCAGCATACCCAGCTGTCGTTGTTCGAAGCCTTTATCGCGCCGCCCGGGCAGGCTTTCCAGAAAGCGCCTGCCGAAGGCTGGCCAGGCCAGGCGCCCGAGGTGTTCAGCGAGCTGAGCCTTCGCGGGGCAACGGGAAACTGCCTTAGCCTGTTGGCACCCATGCTACGCGAGCTGAGCGAGGGGGAGCATATGCGTTGGCTCACGCTGGTCGCGCCGCCGGCCAGCTTGACCCAGAACTGGCTACGCGATGCCGGGCTCAACCGTGAACGCATCCTGTTGCTGCAACCCCGGGCCAATCAAACGCCGCTGCAGCTCGCGTGCGAGGCGCTTCGCCTTGGCAAAAGCCATACCGTAGTCAGTTGGGTCAACCCGCTGAACACAAACGGGCGTCAGCAGCTTGTAACCGCTGCGCGCCAGGGCAACGCGCAAAGCCTGAATATCCGCCTGGGCTGAAGCCCAACGGCCGCCGGCCTTAATGAAGTACGCGCGGCCCGTCATCGTGTTCGAAATCCCCTTCAACCAGCTTGCCGGCCATTTGCACGCCAACGCTCAGCATGGCCTTGGCGACTTCTACGTGCTGGCCCTGGAGAAAGGCCTTGGCATCGTCGGAGAAGTTCAAGGTAACCAGCGAACCTTCGTCTTCGGCGCGACGCAGCTCGATCCGGCCATCCGGAAGTTCGACGATTTCAAGAAAAGACGTAGACATGACGTGAGGGATCTCCGGGAAAGGCGGCTATTGTAACATTCAGTGAGCTAATCAGCACTCACTTAGCCCATCCCGGAACCGGACCGCCAGGTACTTCAACTGTTGGCGCCACTCCTCCAGCTCTTCTCGCCGCAGCGTGGGCGCTTCCTCGGGCTCATCGAGGCTTACCGCCTGGATCAACGGTTGGGTTACGTCCTGCTTGGGCTTGCGCGGCGCCCGTGGCGGTTGCCACAGAGCGTTGTACTCATAAAGCAACCTTGCCAGCCAGGTTGCCCGGTTGCCTGCAAGCTCCACCAATTCCCCCAACTGGGGGTTAGGCGCTGCCGCCAAGGCTTCGGGCGTGAGGAACCGCTCCGCCTTCGGCGAGTCGGCGTCGGTCAGGCGGTAGTACCCTGCAATTTCATGGCACAGCCCCAGCAGCCCGCCGTAAAGATGAAACAGTACTGCCTCGCGCTCTGCCTGGGCCAGCGCAGCCGCATTCATGGCAGCGCCCTGCTCCGCCCGCCCCAGTGCCTCCAAGGCAAGGCCTGCGAAATAGAGTTTCTGGTTAGTGCGGGTATACAACTCATGTGCCATGGGCACCTCCGAAAAAATGAACGGGGCACTATGGCCCCGAGCATTCAACGCTTGTCTTCGACCTTCCAGGCCGTGCCATCGAAGAAGGCGCGCCAGCCGGTAGGCTTGCCGTCGACTTCGGTCTGCACGTACTGCTCTTTGGTCTTGCGGCTGTAGCGTATCACCGAGAAGCGGCCTTCGGGGTCCTTCACAGGCGCATCAAAGAGGAAATGATACTTGGGATCGATCTCGTCCTTGTGAGGCAACAGCTCGCGTACCAGCGGCGCGCGGGTTTCCCGGTTTTTCGGGAACTGGCTCGCGGCCAGGAACAAGCCCGAGGCACCGTCACGCAAAACGTAGGTGTCGTCTACCTTCTCGCACTTCAACTCCGGCATCTTCACGGCGTCCATCTTGGGGGGCGCCGCCTCGCCGTTTTTCAGCAGCTTGCGAGTGTTCTTGCAGGACGCGTTGGTGCAACCGAAGAACTTGCCGAAGCGGCCGGTCTTTAATTGCATTTCGCTACCGCACTTGTCGCACTGGATGCTGGGGCCTTCGTAGCCCTTGATGCGGAAGCTGCCTTCCTCGATTTCGTAGCCGGCGCAGTCCGGGTTGTTACCGCAGATGTGCAGCTTGCGCTTCTCGTCCAGCAGGTACGCATCCATCGCCGTCGCGCAAATGGGGCAGCGGTGCTTGTTCAGCAGTACGCGGGATTCGGATTCACCCTCGTCGTCTGCAGCGATCTCGTCGCCAGGCACCAGATTGATGGTCGCCTTGCAACGCTCCTTGGGCGGCAGGCTGTAGCCTGAGCAACCGAGGAAGACGCCGGTGGACGCGGTACGGATCATCATCGGCCGACCACATTCCTTGCACGGGATGTACGTGAGGGTCGGCTGGTTGGCGCGCATGCCGTTTTCACTGGCTTCGGCCACTTCCAGCTTGGCGCGGAAGTCCTCATAGAACTCGTCCAGGACGTTCTTCCAGTCCCGCTCACCGTGCGCAACGTCGTCGAGGTGCTCTTCCATGCCCGCGGTGAAACCGTAGTCCATGAGGTTGGAGAAGCTTTCGCCCAGCCGCTCGGTCACGATGTCGCCCATCTTTTCCGAGTAGAACCGACGGTTATGCAGCGTCACATAGCCACGGTCCTGGATGGTGGAAATGATCGCAGCATAGGTCGATGGCCGGCCAATACCGCGCTTTTCCATTTCCTTGACCAGGCTGGCTTCGGAGTACCGCGCCGGTGGCTTGGTGAAGTGCTGGGTGGGGTCCAGCTCAAGCAACTGCAGCTTCTCGCCCTGGGCCATTTCGGGCAGCACGTCGTCTTCGCCCGGCTTGCTCACCTGCGGCAATACTTTGGTGTAGCCGTCAAACTTCAGGATGCGGCCCTTGGCGCGCAGTTCGAAGTCTCCAGCCGCCACAGTAAGCGTGGTGGATAGGTACTGCGCCGGTGGCATCTGGCAGGCCAGGAACTGGCGCCAGATCAGCTCGTACAGCCGTTCTGCGTCTCGCTCCATGCCGTTGAGCTGCGAAGGGTGAAGATTCACGTCGGACGGGCGGATCGCCTCGTGCGCCTCCTGTGCGCCTTCCTTGCTGCCATACACGTTTGGCGTGGCCGGCAGGTACTGCTTGCCGAAGTTGCCTTCGATATAGGCGCGGGCCATGTCCAGTGCGTCCACCGACAGGTTGGTGGAGTCGGTACGCATATAGGTGATGTAGCCGGCTTCGTACAAGCGCTGGGCCATCATCATGGTTTTCTTCACGCCAAAGCCCAGGCGGTTACTCGCCGCCTGCTGCAGCGTGGACGTGATGAAAGGCGCCGACGGCTTGCTGCTGGTGGGTTTGTCTTCGCGCTTGGCCACGGTGTAGCTGGAAGCCTTGAGCTTCTGCACCGCCGCCATGGCCTGGGTTTCGTTCAGCGGCTTGAAGGCTTCGCCGTTCTCGCGCGCCACTTCGAAGCGTACCTTGGCCTTGCTGCTGGCGAGGTCGGCGTGCAGCTCCCAGTATTCCTGAGGTATGAACGCGCGGATTTCACGCTCGCGCTCCACCACCAGCTTCACGGCGACAGACTGCACCCGCCCGGCGGACAGCCCACGGGCGATTTTCTGCCAAAGCAGGGGCGATACCATGTAGCCCACCACGCGATCGAGGAAACGCCTCGCCTGCTGAGCGTTCACACGGTCGATATCCAGCTCGCCTGGCTGCGAGAACGCTTCCTGGATCGCCTTTTTAGTGATTTCGTTGAACACCACTCGCTTGTAGCGGGAATCGTCGCCACCGATTGCTTCGCGCAGGTGCCAGGCGATGGCTTCCCCCTCGCGGTCAAGGTCGGTTGCGAGATAGATGGTGTCGGCATCCTTGGCGAGCTTGCGCAGCTCGTCGATGACCTTCTCCTTGCCAGGAAGGATTTCATACTTGGCCTTCCAGCCATGGTCGGGATCGACGCCCATGCGTGCTACCAGCGTACGCCGCGCTTTTTCACGCGGTGACAGTGCCGGGGCCTCGCCCGCCGCCTTGGCCTTGCGGGCCGCCGGCTCCTTGGAGGTGGACGAACCGCTGGTAGGCAGGTCACGGATGTGGCCGATACTGGACTTCACCACGTACTGGTTGCCCAGGTACTTGTTGATCGTCTTGGCCTTGGCCGGGGATTCCACAATGACCAGCGATTTTCCCATGGATCGGAAGATTCCTAAAAACAGAAATTGAAGGCGGTGACGCCTTTCGAGGCCCCGCTATATATAGTGGCTACCCGGTGAGGTCAAGCGTAGTGCCTAAATGGCATCACTCGCGGCAGCGTCGAACAGGCTGGGTTCGGCCCGCACCAAAGCAAAGCGCGGTACCTGCTCGCCGTCAACCTCGACGGACTCCAGAAACATCTCCAGCGGGCGCACCCACAGGCCGTATTCGCCATAAAGCGCCTGGTAGCACACCACCTGCTGCTCGGTCTCGGAATGGCGCGCCACGCCGAATACACGGTACTCGGGGCCTTTGTAATGGCGATAGACGCCAGGTTGTAACAGCATATGCCGCCTCACTTCTTCAAACGCTGAAAAACAAAAACCGGGGCACCTGGCCCCGGTCTTTGACACACGCAGGATCAGACGCGTTCGAACACCGTAGTGATGCCCTGGCCCAGCCCGATACACATGGTAGCAACGCCGAGGGTGGCGCCCTTTTGCTTCATTACATTAAGCAGAGTGCCGGAAATACGGGCACCCGAGCAACCGAAAGGATGCCCCAAGGCGATCGCGCCGCCGTGCAGGTTCACCTTTTCGTCCATCTTGTCGAGCACTTTCAGGTCCTTGAGCACCGGCAATGCCTGCGCCGCGAAGGCTTCGTTGAGCTCGAAGCAATCGATGTCCGCCACCGTCAGGCCGGCACGCTTGAGGGCCTTTTGCGTAGCAGGCACGGGCCCGTAGCCCATGATCGACGGATCGACGCCGGCCACCGCCATCGAGCGGATCACCGCCATCGGCTGAAGGCCGAGGTCTTTCGCACGCTGGGCCGACATCACGATCATGCACGAGGCACCGTCGGTAATCTGCGACGAAGTGCCTGCGGTCACGGTACCGCCTTTGGGGTTGAAAGCCGGCTTGAGCGATGCCAGACCCTCGAGCGTGGTCTCCGGGCGAATGGTTTCGTCGTAGTCGAAGACCTTCAGGAAGCCGTTCTCGTCATACCCCTCCATGGGGATGATTTCGTCCTTGAACAAGCCTTCGACTGTCGCCTTGTGCGCCAACTGGTGCGAACGCACACCGAAGGCGTCCTGCTGCTCGCGGGTGATGCCGTGCATCTTGCCCAGCAATTCGGCCGTGAGGCCCATCATGCCGGCGGCTTTGGCCGCATGCAGCGACATATGGGGGTTCGGGTCCACGCCGTGCATCATGCTCACGTGGCCCATGTGCTCCACGCCGCCGATCACGAACACATCGCCGTTGCCGGTCTGAATGGCCTGGGCAGCGGTGTGCAGCGCGCTCATGGACGAACCGCAAAGGCGGCTCACGGTTTGCGCCGCCGACGTATGAGGAATGCGCGTCATCAGCGATGCCATGCGCGCGATGTTCCAGCCTTGCTCGAGGGTCTGGTTCACGCAGCCCCAGATCACGTCCTCGACTTCGTTGGGGTCCACACCCGGGTTACGCGCCAGCAACTGGTCGATCAGCAATGCCGACATGTTCTCGGCGCGGGTATTGCGATGCATGCCGCCCTTGGAGCGGCCCATGGGTGTACGACCGAAGTCGACGATCACCACATCTCTTGGATTCAGGCTCATAGTGCAAAATCTCGCTCTGTTGTCGGGCGGCTCAACCGAAGAAACGCTGGCCGGTACGGGCCATTTCGCGCAGCTTCTCGGTGGGGTGGTACAGCGGGCCCAGCTCGGCGTAACGGTCGGCAATGGCTACGAATTCGGCCACGCCGATCGCGTCGATGTAACGCAGTGCGCCACCGCGGAAGGGAGGGAAGCCGATACCGTACACCAGGCCCATGTCCGCTTCGGCTGCGGTTTCGACGATGCCGTCTTCGAGGCAGCGAACCGTCTCCAGGCACAGCGGGATCATCATCCAGTTGATGATGTCTTCGTCGGTAACTTCGCGCTGCTCGTAAACGACCGGCTTGAGCACGTCCAGTACGGCGGCATCGGCCACTTTCTTCGGCTTGCCACGCTTGTCGGTCTCGTAGGCATAGAAGCCCTTGCCGTTCTTCTGACCCAGGCGGTTGGCCTCATACAGCGCGTCGATGGCGCTGCGACGGTCGTCCTTCATGCGGTCCGGGAAGCCTTCGGCCATCACGTCACGGCCATGATGGCCGGTGTCGATGCCGACCACGTCCATCAGGTAAGCAGGGCCCATGGGCCAACCGAACTTTTCCATGACCTTGTCGATGCGCACGAAGTCCACGCCTGCGCTCACCAACTTGGCGAAACCGCCGAAGTACGGGAACAGCACACGGTTGACCAGGAAGCCGGGGCAGTCGTTGACCACGATCGGGTTCTTGCCCATTTTCTTGGCATAGGCGACGGTAGTAGCCACCGCTTGCTCGCTGGACTTCTCGCCACGGATCACTTCCACCAGCGGCATCATGTGCACCGGGTTGAAGAAGTGCATGCCCACGAAGTTCTCGGGCCGCTTCAGGGCCTTGGCCAGCAGGCTGATGGAAATGGTGGAGGTGTTCGAAGCCAGAATGGCGTCGTCCTTCACGTGGTTTTCCACCTCGGCCAGCACGGCTTGCTTGACCTTCGGGTTCTCGACCACGGCCTCGACCACGATGTCCACATGGCCAAAATCGCCATAGGACAGGGTCGGGCGGATGGCATTGAGAGCAACCGCCATCTTCGCGGGGGTCAGGCGGCCTTTTTCGACCTGCTTGCCCAACAGCTTGGAGGCTTCGTTGAGGCCCTGTTCGATACCCTTCTCGTTGATGTCCTTCATCAGGATCGGGGTGCCTTTGTACGCCGACTGGTAGGCGATGCCGCCACCCATGATGCCAGCGCCCAATACAGCCGCCTGATTTACATCACGGGCCTGCTTGTCATACACCTTGGCCTTGCGCTTGAGCTCCTGATCATTCAGGAACAGCCCGATCAGGCTTTCGGCGGCAGAGGTCTTGGCCATTTTCACGAAGCCAGCGGCTTCGATTTCCAGTGCCTTGTCGCGACCGAAGTTCGCAGCTTTCTGGATGGACTTGATCGCCTCTACCGGCGCGGGGTAGTTCGGGCCAGCCTGGCCAGCCACGAAGCCCTTGGCGGTTTCGAAAGCCATCATTTGCTCGATGGCGTTCAGCTTGAGCTTTTCCAGCTTGGGCTGGCGGCGAGCCAGGTGGTCGATTTCACCGGAGATGGCGCGCTTGAGCAGGTCCAGCGCGGCGGCTTGCAGCAGTTCGGGGGCAACCACCACGTCCACGGCGCCCACTTTCAG
The DNA here is from genome assembly GCF_058145875.1 of Pseudomonas sp. 3MAES_34.3B. NCBI lineage: Bacteria > Pseudomonadati > Pseudomonadota > Gammaproteobacteria > Pseudomonadales > Pseudomonadaceae > Pseudomonas > Pseudomonas sp. 3MAES_34.3B. The sequence goes on from NZ_CM176960.1 coordinate 3,484,864, forward strand.
CGCATCGTCCGGGCGTTGTTCCTTGCCGGAGGCAATCCATTCGATGGCGTTATCAGCGCCGATCAGGCGCGGCAGGCGAACGGTACCGCCAAAGCCTGGGTAAATGCCCAGCTTCACTTCAGGCAGGCCGATCTTCGCCGCCGTGGACATCACACGGAAGTCTGCTGCGAGGGCCATTTCCAGGCCGCCACCCAAGGCGATGCCGTTGATCGCGACCACGGTAGGGACAGACAGGTCTTCGAAGTCGCTGAAGATCCGGTTGACTTCCAGGTTCCCGGCGGTCAACTCGGCTTCGGGCAACTTGAAGTTATCGACGAACTCGGTGATATCAGCGCCGACGATGAACACATCCTTGCCACTGGTAACCACCACGCCCTTGACCGACGTATCGGCTTTGAGCGCTTCCACCGCCTCGCGCAGCTCGCTGAGGGTAAGGCGGTTGAACTTGTTGACGGACTCACCCTTGAGGTCGAAATTCAGTTCGACGATGCCACTTTCAAGAGCCTTAACCGTGATGGCTTTACCTTCGTAAATCATCAACTGATCTCCAGGAATGGAAGCTAAACGTTACGTATTGGAGCAGCCCTGAGGCTTACCCGCCAACACGCGCTCGGACGATGGACCGATGCCAAACGCTCGATTCATACGCCCGTTTGATTCGGGTGTGCACACCTTCAGCGAAAACCCTTGGAATGTCAATCGCCCGAAAACGGGCCACCGCCGCGACCGCTCGGTCATCTTTTCTGAACAGCGTGAGCGTAGACAACGGCCTTATAGTGCCCTCTACGGAACGTGCCGCCCAAGCACAGCGCAGCGATGAATGGGCACGAATTCATGCCACGCATTGGCCCCGGGGGCGTATGATCGCGGCCATTCACCGGCCTGCCTGGCCTCGCCCGACCCTTGTGTCGGGCTTTTTATTGCCTGCCGTTCGGCGCCGCGCCCTCAAGTTCCGCTCCGGCTCGGCCGACATACCGATACAGCCGGCCTCCTCTGGCCGCCATGTACGTCCTTATGCTTCGCTCCCCCACACAACAACAATGCGGAGAAAGCCCCATGAAGGTGCTGCGCAACCTGTCCATCAGCCGCCGGCTGTGGCTCATCCTGCTGTTGGCCCTCGGCATGCTCGCCGCGCTCGGCCTGTTCATGCTCAAGCAGATTCATGACGATCTTTACCAGGCCAAGGCGCAAAAAACCATGCATGTGGTGCAAACCGCAGCAGGCTTGCTGGAATACTTCAATGGCCTTGAAAAGACCGGAACCCTGACCCGCGAAGCGGCCCAGCAGCAAGCCATCGCTGCGGTGCGCGGCCTGCGCTATGGGGGCACGGATTATTTCTGGATCAACGACCTTCGCCCGGTGATGGTGATGCACCCCACCAATGCCAAGCTCGACGGGCAGGACCTTTCGGGCATTCGTGACCCGGACGGTTTCGCGGTATTCAATGAAATGGTGGCCGTGGCGAAGGCCAAGGGCGCCGGAATGGTGAACTACCGCTGGCCGAAACCAGGCGCCAGCGCGCCCGTGGGTAAAACCTCCTACGTACAGCTGTTCCAACCCTGGGGTTGGGTAATCGGCTCGGGCGTGTACGTGGACGACGTGGAGGCCGAATTCTCCGCGCAAGTGGTCCGCGTGCTGATCGCAGCGGCGGTCATCGCGCTGATGATGGCCCTGGCCATTGTTGCCATCGCCCGAAGCATCGTCCATCCACTGCGGGCTTCGGTCAGCGCAATGGCGAACATTGCCAGCGGGGACGGCGACCTCACTCGCGAATTGCACGCTGAAGGTAATGACGAGATCACCCAGCTAAGCGGCCATTTCAACGCCTTTACGCGAAAAATGCGCGCAATGGTGGGGTCGCTGCAGGCGTCGGCCGATCAGCTCGGCCGCTCGTCACAAGCGCTGGGCGGCAATGCCCTGGAGGCCCAGTCAAGTAGCTCGCGCCAGTGTGAGCAAATGGACCGGGTAGCCACCGCCATTGGCGAAGTTACCCATGGCGTTCAGGATGTTGCCCGTACCGCGGAGCATGCGGCCAGTGAAATGCGCAAGGCCGAAGCCCAGGCACTCGACGGCCAAGCCAGTATCAGCGGTAGTGTTCAGCAGATCGACCAGCTTTCGGCCACCATCAACCAAGCCGTGGAGGTGATCCGCACCTTGGCCGCCGAAAGCACCGAGATAGGCGGTGTGCTGGACGTGATCAGTTCGATCGCCGAGCAAACCAACCTGCTGGCTCTGAACGCCGCCATCGAAGCCGCGCGCGCCGGAGATCAAGGCAGAGGGTTCGCCGTGGTTGCCGACGAAGTGCGCCTGCTTGCGCAGCGTACGCAGAAATCCACGGCCCAGATCCAGACGATGACCGAGCGGTTGCGGCACCGCTCCGAAGCCGCAGTGAAGGTCATCAACGAGAGCAGCGAGGCGTCGCGCCTTACCATCGCGCAGGCCAGCGCCGCCGGCCGAAGCCTGGAGGCAGTGGTGCATGCCTTGCGCACGCTGAACCAGCTCAACGCCTCCATCGCCAGTGCCACCCTCCAACAAAGCCACGTAGTGGAAGACATCAACCAGAATGTGGCCCAGGCTGCCGGGCTGTCTCAGGGGACCGCAGCGGCAGCCGAACAATCGAGCCGCACCAGCGTGGAGATGAAAACCCTTAGCGAACAATTGAACGGGGCGTTGCGCCAGTTCCGGATCTAGCGGGTGGCGAGCGCTCGCAGGGCCCGGTCGATCACCTCCGCCTGGCCCTCCACGCCACCTTCGCCCCATACTGCGCTGACCATCTGTCGCTGCGCTTCAACCTTCCACACGTCGGTGGGCAGCAGGTTCAACTGCTCCAGCAGGGCAGTATCGGTGCACGGCTCTCGCCACTGGTTTACCCACTGGCCAGGCTCGGGCTGCCACCATGTCCAGTCTGCGCCGGCCGGCGAAAGCCGCGGCCGGTGATACTGTGCAGCGGGTGTGGGCAAGTGGGCCGGCATCCAGTGCGGCCATTGCTGCGGTGCCAACTGCATGCCCAGGCCCAGCGCGCGGGCCTTCATGCGACACGCCATGCGACCGCTCTGTTTGCGTGAGGGGCGCAGCCAGGCCAAGGGGCTTAAAATCACCGCCAGGATTGACACCACTATCCAGACCGTCATAGAACTCTCCCCGCGATTTACAAACAACCCCTTGGTGAATGCGCCACTACCTATGCATTCCCCATGAAAGGGCCATAATCAAGCTAATACTTCTGTCTGGAGCACCACGCCATGTCCTACCAACATATCCTCGTAGCCGTGGATCTGACCGAGGAATGCGACCCGGTCATCAAACGCGCCCGCGCCCTTGCAGAAGCCACTGGCGCGAAGCTGTCGCTGGTTCATATCGTGGAACCCATGGCAATGGCCTTTGGTGGCGACGTGCCCATGGACCTTTCTCAGTTGCAGCAGCAGCAATTCGATCAGGCCAAGGAGCGCATGCGCACCCTGCGCGGCAAATATCCGGACGTTTCCGAGGAGTTCTGCCACCTGACCTACGGCCAGCCACGCCAGGAAATCCACAAGCTGGCCAAAGACAAAGGCTACGACCTGATTATCGTGGGTAGCCATGGCCGCCATGGCCTGGGCCTGCTGCTGGGGTCAACCTCCAATGACGTTCTGCACGGCGCGCCGTGTGACGTGCTGGCGGTGCGACTGGATCGAGTGAAAGCCGAAAAAGCCGTTTAAAGGCCACATTCCGCGATCAGGCGCCTTAGTGACGCCTGATCGCGGAGCCCCTTACTCGTCCAGCTCAGCCCAGCGCTCTACCAGCGCATCATGGCGCGCTTGCAGGCTATCCAGGCTGGCGAGCACGGCGCTGGTTTCTGCAGCCGGGCGCTGGTAAAAGCCCGGTGATCCGATCTGCGCCTGCACTGCCGCCATCTGCGACTCGATATCTTCGATCTGCCCTGGCAAGGCTTCGAGTTCGCGTTGCACCTTGTAACTGAGCTTCTTTTTTGCAGGCGCTGGCGCTGGCGCTGCTGGCGCGGGGCTAGCTGACACCACAGGCTCCGCTTTTTGCGCCTTGGCTTCCTTCACGCCCAGCAACTTGGCCGAGCCGCCCTGGCGAATCCAGTCCTGATAACCGCCCACGTATTCCCGCACCTGGCCATCGCCCTCGAACACCAGGGTGCTGGTGACCACGTTATCCAGGAATGCCCGGTCGTGGCTGACCATGAGCACAGTGCCCTTGAACGCCGAGAGCACCTCTTCGAGCAGTTCGAGGGTTTCCACGTCCAGGTCGTTGGTGGGTTCGTCCAGCACCAGCAGGTTGGCCGGCTTGCTGAACAGCTTGGCCAGCAGCAGGCGGGCCCGTTCGCCACCGGACAGCGCCTTCACTGGGGTACGCGCCCGCTGAGGGCTGAACAGGAAGTCGCCCAGGTAGCTGAGCACGTGGCGGCTCTGGCCGTCGATTTCGATGAAGTCCCGACCTTCGGCCAGGTTGTCGATCACGGTTTTTTCGAGGTCGAGCTGCATGCGCAGCTGGTCGAAGTAGGCCACTTCCAGGCGCGTGCCCTGCTCTACCGAACCCGCGGTAGGCTGAAGGTCGCCCAGCATCAGCTTGAGCAGCGTGGTTTTCCCGGTGCCGTTGGCGCCCAGCAGGCCGATACGGTCCTCACGCTGCAGCACCATGGAGAAATCCTTGACCAGCAACGGCCCGCCGGGGTGCGCGTAGCTGACGTTCTCCAGCACGATCACCTGCTTGCCGGACTTGTCCGCCACATCCAGCTGGATGTTGGCCTTGCCCTGGCGCTCGCGCCGCTCGCCCCGCTCCGAGCGCAGCGCCTTGAGCGCCCGCACCCGGCCTTCGTTACGGGTGCGCCGAGCCTTGATGCCCTGGCGAATCCACACTTCTTCCTGCGCCAGCCGCTTGTCGAACAGCGCGTTGGCGGTTTCCTCGGCGGCAAGCTCGGCTTCCTTGTGCACCAGGAAGCTGGCGTAGTCGCCGTTCCAGTCGATCATGTGGCCGCGGTCCAGCTCCAGGATGCGCGTGGCCAGGTTTTGCAGGAAGGCCCGGTCGTGGGTGATGAACAACACGGCCCCGCCGAAGCCGGCGAGGGCTTCCTCGAGCCAGGCGATCGCGCCGATGTCCAGGTGGTTGGTGGGTTCGTCGAGCAACAGCAGGTCTGGCTCGGACACCAGCGCCTGAGCCAACAGCACGCGGCGGCGCCAGCCACCGGACAGCTCGGCGAGGGTTTTGTCGGCCGGCAGTTGAAGGCGGCTCAAGGTGCTGTCCACCAGTTGCTGCAGGCGCCAGCCATCGCGGGCTTCGAGTTCTTGCTGAACATGCATGAGCGCGTCCAGGTCGGCGTCGGTGACGATGTTCTGGCTCAGGTGGTGGTACTGAGCCAACAATTCGCCTACCCCAGCCAGCCCCTCGGCCACCACGTCGAACACGGTGCGGTCGTCGGCACGCGGCAGTTCCTGGGGAAGCTCGCCGATTTTCAGCCCTGGCGCGCGCCAGATGTCACCGTCGTCGGGCCTCTGGTCGCCGCGTACCAGCCGCAGCATGCTGGACTTGCCAGTGCCGTTACGGCCGATGATGCAGACCCGCTCGCCGCGGGCGATCTGCCAGGAAACCTTGTCGAGCAACGGCATGGCGCCGTAGGCGAGGGAAACATCGCTCAGTTTGAGCAGGGTCATGGGATTCTCCGGAAAAGCCGGCGCGTATTCTACCTTATGTACCGCCCTGGCACAGCAAACGCCGGCCGCATATCGCGAAACACTTGGCGCGCTTCCGAGGGAAGTGCCAACAGGCTAAGCTAGCCGCCAATCTGTACGCTTCCCGGAAGTCTCATGCGCAGTCGACTGTCCCGCCTCGTTCCCGCCGTGTTGCTTGGCGCCCTGTTCCTTATACCCGCGGCCCATGCTGGCGACCTGGCGCTCCAGCGGCAGTACTACGATCAGGCGAAGGCGGCGCTGGCCAAGGGCAACAGCGCGCCCTACTTCCAGTACAAGGCCATGCTGGTGGACTACCCGCTCGAGCCCTACCTGGCGTACGACGAACTTACCGCCCGCCTGCCCGGGGCCAGCAACGAGGAGGTTGAAGGGTTCATTGCCGCTCACGGCGATCTCCCCCAAATCAACTGGCTCAAGTTGCGCTGGCTGCGCATGCTGGCCGAGCGTGGAGACTGGCCCACCTTCGTTCGCTACTACGACACCAAGCTCAATTTCACCGAACTGGACTGCCTCTATGGCCAGTACCAGCTTACCCGCCCGGATCTGCGAGCCGAGGGCTACGCCAATGCCGAACGCCTGTGGCTGAGCGGCAAGGATCGCCCCGCCGCCTGCGACCCGCTGTTCGGCCGCTGGGCCGCCGAGGGCCAGCTTACCGAGCACAAGCGCTGGCAGCGGGTACGCCTGGCCGCGCAGGCGCGCAATTATCCCCTGGCGACCAGCCTGGTCGATGGCCTGGTGACACTACAGGCACAAGGCAGGCGCCTGCTGGATGTCGCACGCAACCCGGAACTGCTCGATCAGCCCGGGCTGTTCGAACCCGCTGACGAGGCCATGGCCGATGCCGTAGGCCTAGGGTTGCGCCGCCTGGCCAAACAAAACCCCGACAAGGCGCTGGGGCTGCTGGATTCCTATGCGGCCACCATGCACTTCTCGGCCGAGGAAAAGGTCGCCATCGCCAAGGACATCGGCCTGGGCCTGGCCCGCAGCTATGACAGCCGCGCGCTGGAGCTGATGACCCGCTACGACCCGGACCTGCGCGACGACACGGTAAGCGAATGGCGGTTACGCCTGCTGCTGCGCCTGGGCCGTTGGCAAGAGGCCTACGAGCTTACCCGCCGCTTGCCGGCAAGCCTGGCCCAGACCAACCGCTGGAAGTACTGGGAGGCCCGGGCCCTGGAACTGGCTCGGCCAAACGACCCGCAGGTGCCTGTCCTGTACAAGGCAGTCGCGAAAGAACGGGACTTCTATGGCTTCCTGGCCGCCGACCGTGCGCAGGTCCCGTACCAGCTGACCAACCGCCCCCTGCCGCTCACCCAGGCTCAGATGAACAGCGTGCGTAACGCCCCGGGTATTCGCCGCGCGCTGGAGCTGTATCAGCGCGGTCAGATCGTCGACGGACGGCGCGAGTGGTACTACGTGTCGCGCCACTTCGATCGCGATCAAATGGTTGCCCAGGCAAAGCTTGCGTATGACATGGGCTGGTACTTCCCGGCCATCCGCACCATCAGCCTGGCACAGTACTGGGACGACCTGAACATCCGCTTCCCCATGGCGCACCGAGATGCATTGCTTCGCGAGGCCCGCTTGCGGGGGCTGCATGCCAGCTGGGTGTTTGCGATCACCCGTCAGGAAAGCGCCTTCATGGACGACGCCCGCTCCTCCGTTGGTGCCATGGGGCTTATGCAGCTGATGCCGGCCACGGCGAAGGAAACGGCGCGCAAGTTCAGCATTCCGTTGGCTTCACCGCAGCAGGTGATAGACCCGGACAAGAATATTCAGTTGGGTGCCGCCTACCTGAGCGTGGTGCACGGCCAGTTCAACGGTAACCGCGTACTGGCTTCTGCCGCCTACAACGCCGGGGCCGGCCGCGTGCGTCAATGGCTGAGAGGGGCCAACCACTTGAGCTTCGATGTGTGGGTAGAGTCCATTCCGTTCGACGAAACCCGCCAGTACGTGCAGAACGTGCTGTCCTACGCGGTGATCTACGGCGCGAAGCTGAACACGCCACAGCCTATCGTCGACTGGCACGAGCGGTTCTTCGACGATATCTGATGCCCCGATGGGGCCAGTCGCAGGGAAGCCAGCGCCTGGCCCTGCGGCTACAGGTCGTAGCAGCCCGCCTTGGCGGCGACCGGCCCGTCAGGGCCGCTGCTTCAGGGCATCTAGGAAGCGGTCACCTCCATCCCCACCTCCAGCACACCCTCGCCTTCGGCAATCAGGTTTTGCCCGAACATGATCCCACCTTCGCGCGTGCGATAGCCCTTGAGGGTGTTCAGCGGCTCGCGGTCGCTGTCGCGTTGCTGGGTGGCAGGATCAATGGTGGTGAGAATGCAGCGGGCGCAGGGCTTGGCCACGCGAAAGTCCACGGTACCAATGCGAAGGCGGGTCCAGCCATCTTCAGCAAGGGCTTGGGCGCCATCAATGACAAGGTTGGGGCGGAACCGCGACATGGCCATGGGCCGGCCCACACGGCTGGACAGGTCGTCCACCGAGGCCTGGTTGATCAGCAAGAGAGGAAAACCGTCGGCAAAGGCGACACGGTCTTCCGGCAGCCCATCACCTGCACCCAATGGCCGGGCGCGATGCTCCGGAACGTACACCAGGCGAACAGGCTTGCCGATCAGCTCGCTCGCCCATCGGGCGGCGGCCTCACCGGCGTCCGGGACCCTCAGCGTATCCTTCCAGATCACTATGCCCCGTAGGTCCGCATCGGCAGGCGGCACGGGTACGGAAAGGGATTGGAGGCCGGGCGCGCTGAGCTCCAGCCCGCCGTCGGTGTTGTACAAGGCCGACAGCTGGCCCAGCACCGGCAGGGTTCGCTGGGTAAGGAAACGGCCGCTGGCCTCCTCCACCAGCATCCAGCGGCGATCACCCAGCAGCCCTAATGCGCCAACCCTGGAAGCCGAAAGGCTTTCTCCCAAGCCGGATTTGACGGGAAAGCGGTACAAAGCGGTCAGGCGCATGGCAGGACATCCAGATCCAGGGTGCCCTAGCTTAAACCAACGCGCTCACCGCTTCGACTCAGCCGAGCTCCATTTCCAGCCGCTGACGTACCACTTCCACCAACCGGTCGGGTTGGAATTTGGACAGGAAGTTGTCGCAGCCGACTTTCTTCACCATGGACTCGTTGAAGCTACCCGACAACGACGTGTGCAACACAACGTAAAGCTCACGCAGGCGAGGGTCTTGCCGGATCTCGGTGGTAAGGCGGTAGCCATCCATCTCGGGCATCTCGGCATCGGTGAAGATCATCAGCAGCTTGCTGCACACGTCTTCGCCGGCGTCCGCCCACTTCTGCAGCATGCGCAGCGCCTTCAAGCCATCGCTGGCAATGTGCAGCACGCAGCCGAGCTGTGACAGGGTATCGCGCAACTGCGCAAGGGCCACGGTCGAGTCATCGACCAGAAGGATCTCCCGGCCGCGCGCATTGGCAAGCATGGCGTCTTCGAGCTTCTCGCGCGATACCTTGGCGTTGTAGGGCACGATTTCGGCGAGCACCTTCTCCACATCGATAATTTCCACCAGCTTGTCTTCCACGCGGGTGATGGCGGTAAGGTAATGCTGGCGACCGGCACTGCTGGGCGGCGGAAGGATGGATTCCCAATTCATGTTGATGATGCGGTCAACGCCGCCCACCAGGAAGGCTTGTACCGAGCGGTTGTACTCGGTAACGATAATGGTGCTGTCCGGGCCAGGCTGCAGCGGGCGCATGCCAATGGCTTGCGACAGGTCGATGACCGGCAGGGTTTGCCCACGCAGGTTGACCACGCCGCATACAAAGGGATGGCGCTGAGGCATGAGGGTCAGCTTGGGCAGCTGCAGCACTTCCTGCACCTTGAATACGTTGATTGCGAACAGCTGACGGCCTGCCAAACGAAACATGAGAATTTCAAGGCGGTTTTCACCCACAAGTTGGGTGCGCTGATCGACGCTATCGAGAATACCAGCCATGAAAGTCCCCGGCGGTTGGATAAAGGCATATGTGGGCTATCGGCGCTGGGTAAGCGAACTTGAGTGCGTGCGGCGCCCATCCGTCCACAATTGATATCACTTTAGCATCATGCTTTACTGTTCCTTGCTTACTGATATCGGTGACATCAGGGAAACCCTTAGGAACCCTCCGGGCGCACCTGATATTCGAAACAGTCAATAGACATTACCGTGGCCCTATTCTCGTTCATGAATGGAGTTCGGCCATGTCGAGCCTGTTGCTTTCACCCGCCCTGGGTGCGACCCGTCATGTTTAGCCTTTGCGCGGAAGCCGAAGGGCTTACCTCGAGGCTGATCGACTGCATCGATCATTTACGCGCCTTTCCCAACGATCGGGATGCCTGCACAGCGCTGCAACTGGGCCTGGAGCAATTGGCAAACGGCGCCGCCGAAGCCCAGGCTCCCATTCCCGCCTTCGCCCGGGAACTGGCGGCTTTCCTGGCACGCGACCGTGCCGAGCTCTGCCTGCGAGGCGACGCCTTGCAGGCGCTCAAGCAGTGCGTGGACCTGTTGAGCTGGCAGGTGGAGCTGAACGACCCGCGCCACGGCCTGGCGATGGACTGCAGCGAGCAGCGGGAACTGCTGGCCACGCTTGCAGGCTGCTGCCAGCCAGAGCGTGCGCACGCCCCACTGGCCTGAAGGCCTATAAAACGGGGACCGAACGCCTGGGAGGTGCTACCATGCGCGCCCTCAAGGCCCCGTTCGCGCCTGTGACCTCCTTCGACCATGCCTGCCACTATGCCCACATCCGCCCTTGCGCGCGGGCCATGGAGCCTGCCCCTCGTTCGCCGCCTGGTCCTGGCCGGTGGGGCTATAGCGTGCATGACCATCGACGGTTATGCCTGGGCGACCGCCATGCCTTTCGGCACCGGCCTATTGCTGGCCAACCTGGCGTCCATCCTTCTTCTGTCCGCGTTGGCGTGGGCCGGTATTCAGGCCGACGGCGCCATTTCGCTGCGCCCGGAAGAGCTCGCCGGGCACATCACCCTGGCCCGGGAGGGCGAACGGGAGCGGCTCGGGCGTGAACTTCATGACGATATCGGCCAATTGCTCACGGCCGCCCGCTTGCAGCTGGACTGGCTCGGCCGTCGAACACCCGCCAGCCTGGCCGTACCCCTGGCAACGCTGCGCGAAACGCTTGCCGAATCCTTGAACAAGGTCCGCAACGTGTCTGCCCTGCTCAGCCCTCAACAGCTTGCTGTGCTCGGCCTGGAAGGCAGCCTGCGCCAACACTTGTGCAAGGGGCTGGCCGGTACCGGCCTGAACTGGAGCCTCGAATGCCGACAACGGCTGGACGGCCTGCCGGAAGGCATGAGCGTAGCGGCCTTTCGCATCGTCCAGGAAGCCGTCACCAACCTGCTGCGGCATGCCGGCGCAAACACCCTGTGGATCGACATCGCCCGGGCACAGCATGGGCTGGTGGTACGTATCACCGATGATGGCGAGGGCTTCGACACCCTGGCGGTGCCGCCCGGGCGCGGGTTGTCTGGCATGGCCGAACGGGCACAAGCGTTGCGCGGGCATGTGAAAGTGGTAAGCGCCCCGGGCAGCGGAACCCGTATCGAGGCGCTATTGCCTTGGCCAGACCGCGCCGCGCGGCGGGCAGCGAGGGCCGGGGCGTGAGTTGCAGGCTGGTGCTGGTAGACGACCATGCGCTCATTCGCGCCGGCGTTCGCGCACTGGTGGCGGACATACCGGGCTATTGCGTTGTTGGCGAAGCCGGTGACGGCTGGCAGCTGACCGAGCTGGTACGCCGCAGCCAGGCGGACATCGTATTGCTCGACCTGTCCATGCGCGGCGTAGGCGGCCTGGATGCGCTACGCCAACTGCGCCGAAGCGGCATACCCTGCCGGGTGTTGGTACTTTCGATGCATCATGATTCGGAGCTGATACTCCACGCACTGCAGGCGGGCGCCGATGGCTATCTGCTCAAGGATGCCACCGCCAATGAACTGGAGCAGGCGCTACAGGCTATCCGCCATGGCACCCGCTATCTCAGCCCTGGGGTAACGCATGCCGTCATCGACCAGGCATTGGTGGTCCATCGCACCGATCGCCCGCCGCTCACGCGCCATCCGCTCACCGCTCGGCAGATGGAGATACTGCGCCTGATCGTAAGGGGCACGTCCACTCGAGACATCGCCAACGGCCTGGGCCTGAGCATCAAGACGGTAGAAACCCACCGCGCCCAGGTCATGAAGCGCTTGCAAATCTTCGACGTGGCGGGCCTTGTGCTGTATGCCGTGCGCGAACGGATCATCAGCCCGGACGACTGAGCAGCGGGCAATCGGCGGGCAAATGCAGGTGTACCGCACCCGGGCGCGCCGCGAAGCGCAGGTCGGTGCCCTGCAGCGGCTCACCATCGAGGTTGATGTCCAGGCCCTGGGCGCTTTGTATTTCCACCCATGGCAGGCGTGCCCGCACAAACAGGCTATCGAGGCCCAGCCCGCCCGCCAGCAGCTCCTTCAAGGTAGACACCACTTCGGTCGGTGCTGGCAGGATACTCACGTCCAATAAGCCATCATCCGCGACCGCCTGTGGGCACAGCACATGCCCTCCGCCTGCCTGGCGACCGTTGCCGATGCCCAACGCCAACAGCTCCCCCTCCCAGTGGAAGTCCGGGCCGTGAAGCACCCCGGTGGCCGCGCGCAGTTCGCTGAAGCGAGTGAGGCCGGTAAACAGATAGGCCGCGCCCCCGAGCACCTTCTTGAGGTCTTCGGAGGTGTTGGCCGTGACCTGGCTGCCAAAGCCGCCCGTGGCCATGTTCAGGAACAGCTGGCCGCCTACTTCGCCCAAGTCCACCGGGCGGGCGGGCTGGTCGAGCAAGGCCAACGCACCCTGTGGGTCCAGCGGTACACCGGCGGCACGGGCGAAGTCGTTGGCCGTGCCCAGTGGCAGCAGCGCAAGGCTGGCGTCGGTGCGGGCGAGCCCCATGGCCTCGGCCACGTCGCGCAAGGTGCCGTCGCCGCCGCCCGCAATCACGGTGGTATACCCTGCGGCCAGCCCCTCTTCTACCAAGCGGCCGGCATCACCACCTTCCCACGTGAGGCGCACGGCAATGTCCCAGCCCTGCTCGCGACGAGCGATTACCGCCGCGCGAACGTCCTCGTTCAACGCTTGTTTGCCATGCAGGATCAGCCAAGCCTTGCGCGTTTGCATTCGTTCTCCCCCTTGCCGAATCGGCCACTGGGCATGTGACCACGGCAAGGCAGAAAAAGCGCAGGCCAGGGCTGATTTTCAGGCCAACAGGTCGCTCATGGGGATGAATGCAACAGGGTCTCCCTCTGCGATGGCGCTCCCCTCGGGTACTTCTACCAGCCCATCGGCCCAGGCCGCGCTGCGCAACACGCCTGAACTCTGGTTGGGATAGAGCCGCGCCCGCCCGCCTTCAAGCCTGGCTCGCAGAAATTCCCGACGGCTCCCGACAGGCCAGGTAAAACCGGCAACCGCGTCATAGCGCCGTGGCAACACCCGCTCACCGCCCATCCGCCGCAGCAGGTAAGGCCTTGCCAGCAGGGCGAAGGTCACTAAGGTAGACGCGGGGTTGCCCGGTAACCCGATCACTACCGTACCTTGGTACTGGCCGACAGTCAGCGGCTTCCCTGGCTTGATGGCCAATTTCCACATGGCCAGCTCACCGGCTTCGCGCAAGGCCTGGCCGAGGAAATCCGCCTCCCCCACCGACACCCCGCCGGTCGTGAGGATCAGATCAGCCTGTGTCAGGCTTCCCAGCACCTGGCGGGTCAAGGCGAGGTCGTCGCTGACGATGCCCGCGTCGATGACTTCACAGCCGCTGCGCTCCAGCCAGCTGCACAACAATTGACGATTGCTGTTGTAGATCTGCCCCGGCTGTAAAGGCTGGCCAGGTGGTACCAGTTCATCCCCCGTCGAGAGCACCGCTACCCGCGGTTTGCGGCGCACTGTGAGCTCAGCCATGCCTAGCGTGGCGGCCAGGCCCAGCTCGATAGGCCCTAGCCGGGTGCCCGCATTCAGTACTTGCTCACCCGCGCTGCACTCCTGGCCCCTGGGCCGAACGTTCAGGCCCGGGCGCAGGGGCGCGGTAAAGCAAACGCGCCCGTTGGCATCTACCTCGGCATTCTCTTGCATCTGCACACAGTCCGCGCCCTGAGGTAGCGGCGCTCCGGTGAAGATACGGGCACAGGTGCCGGGTTGCAGGGCTGCCGGCGCATGGCCAGCGAAGATGCGCTGGCTGACTTCCAGCGGTTCGCCAGCCCAGTCGGCGCAGGCCAGGGCATACCCGTCCATGGCGCTATTCGACCAAGGCGGCAGGTCGCTCAGGGCGCACAGAGGTTCGGCCAGCATTCGGCCGTCGGCCCGGGCCAATGGCACTACTTCCGTTTCCAGCAAGGGGGCGGCATCGGCCATTGCCAACAGCCGTTGGGTGGCCTCGGCCAGCGGCATCAGGCCGCCATCTGAATGCTCAACCACGGCTTTCACAAGGCTCTGCCTGCTTCAGGTGCGGCACGAAGTTGCACGGGCGGTGCCGGTTATCCAGCTGTTCAGCCAGGATACCGTCCCAGCCAGTGCGGCAGGCGTTGGTTGAGCCCGGCAGGCAGCACACCAGGGTGCCATTGGCCAAGCCGGCCAGCGCACGGGACTGCACGGTGGACGTGCCGATATCCGCCACGGATATCTGACGGAACAGCTCGCCGAAGCCGTCAATGTGTTTATCCAGCAGGCAACCCACGGCCTCGGGGGTGCTGTCGCGCCCGGTGAAGCCCGTGCCGCCGGTGATGAGCACCACTTGCACTTCATCATCGGCAATCCAGGTGGCGACCTGCGCTCGGATCTTGTACAGGTCGTCCTTGAGCAACACCCGCGCCGCCAAGCGATGGCCAGCATCCTTGAGCCGGTCCACGAAGAGCTGGCCGGAGGTGTCTGTTTCCCGTGTGCGGGTGTCGCTGACGGTCAGCACCGCGATATTGAGCGGGACGAAAAGGGCGTCGGCCTTGGCGTTCATTGGCACGTTCCAGTTGTTGAGGAAAACGCTGGGTGTTATATCACAACGCCTTTCCCTCCTGCCGCAGGCCCGCCAATGCCAACGATGCCGCTGCCTCAACCGCCTACTTCGGTCTTGCTGTTGGCCGGTGGGCAAGGCGCGCGAATGGGCGGCCAGGACAAAGGGCTGGTGGAATGGCAGGGCTTGCCCCTGATTGCTCACGTGCATCGGCAAGCAAGAAGCCTGACCGACGACCTGATCATTTCCTGCAACCGCAATGCCGAGCGCTATGCTCTGTACGCCGACCGGCTGGCCACTGACGAAGAAACGGGTTTTCCCGGGCCCATGGCCGGGCTGCGCGCCGGGCTTGCGCTGGCCAGGCATGAGCGGGTGTTGGTACTGCCCTGCGACGTGCCGGGCATTGATACCACGCTGCTTCAGGCCATGCTGGCCACTCATGCGCAAGCGCCGGAGGTGCCGCTGATCGTGCGCCAGGGTGGTGGCTGGGAGCCATTGATCTGCGTGTTGCCATGCACGGCCCTTGAAGCCTTGAATCAGGCATGGGCCAGCGGCGAACGCAGCCCACGCCGGGTACTGCTGGCGCTGCACCCAACCGCGCTGGATTGCCCGGCAAACGATCCGCGGCTGCGTAATTTCAATACCCCGGACACGCTTGAATACAGCCGCGGGGAACGCTGAGGAACTTGCGCGATAGCGTTGCGTCTTAGGAGGGTCAACAAGAAACCTCTTCCGGAGACACGAAATGTCCAACAGGATCCTTCCCGCTGTTTTGCTCGCTGCAGGCCTGGCCGCGCTGGCGGGATGCTCCACCCCAACCGTCATCACCTTGAACGACGGCCGCGAAATCCAGGCGGTTGACACGCCCAAGTTCGACGACGAAACCGGTTTCTATGAAATCGAGCAACTCGACGGCAAGCAGACGCGCGTAAACAAGGACCAGGTTCGCACCGTCAAGGAGTTGTAACCGGGGCCGCTCAGCGGCTTGATCCGGCGGTATAAGTTGCAGTGTATCAAGGGGTTGCAGACGTCGCCGAGCGGCGATATGCTTCCCCTCATCGGAGTGTAGCGCAGCCAGGTAGCGCGTCTCGTTCGGGACGAGAAGGCCGCAGGTTCGAATCCTGTCTCTCCGACCAAATCCCTGTTTCGAGCTGTCTTCAACAGCCTGCGAAACCACCTGCAAAGCCCGCCTCGTGCGGGCTTTGTTGTTTCTCCGCTTGGCTCTCAATTCGCATGCGCCGTCTACCGTCTTCATTCAGGGCGAATCGGCGAGGAATCCGACCGCTCCAGGATGGGTCTGCCTGGCCGCTTCGACGGATGACCATTATGATATTTGACGCCAGAATGATGGCACATTAGTATTGCGCCTCGCTACGTCACGCCCTTCGCCGGTGCGCCGCGTTCGGCAGGTACCGCCGCCTAGACCTTTGTCGACATCGTTCACTAAGCATGGAAGCCCCACGCATGTTCAAGACCTTCTGCAAAACCGCTGCCGTTGTTTCCGTAGCGCTCCTTTACGGTTGCGCTTCGTCCCCCTCGCCGGAACGGATGCAAGCCGAGGTGGCCCAATACACCCTGCCCAAACCGGCCATCAGCGACAAGGGCCTCGTATATGTTGTACGCCCAAGCAACGCCGGAATGATGGTGCGCTTCAATGTGTTTCTTGACGACAAGGAAGCCGAGTCCGAGATGGGCTACAACCGGGGCAATCAGTACATCTATTTTTATGTCACTCCCGGCCAGCACGTGATCAGCTCCAAAGCTGAAAACTGGGCGGAAATGCCCGTCACGGTGAAGGCAGGTGAAGTGGTTTACCTCAAGCAGGAAGTGGAAATTGGCGTTGTCATGGCGCGCAACAGCCTCAAGCAACTAAGCGATGTCGAGGGCCGTTACCTGGTGAAAGACGCAAGCCTGGGAACCATCGCCAAGGAAAGCAAGTGAAGCTGCCCGGTTAACGGTCACCCATGCGGTGAGTGGGCGACACCTGGGATTACCGGGCAGTTGCCTCTCATCGCAGCGCGCCGATTCAACCGAAGAGCGGGTAAGCATCGCCAGTATCAGCCTCACCCCGCAAAGCCCCCCTCTCTCAAGAACGCCTCTTCCTCCAAGGTACTCACCCTACCCAGCACCCTATTTCGATGCGGAAACCTCCCGAACCGATCAATGATCCGTGCGTGTTCCTGCGCCCACTTGAAGTCGTTCGGTTCGAGTTCACGATTAAGGTGCACAGACCTTTCCTGATCCACCGGGTTTTCCGAGTGTTCAAGCGGCAGGTAGCAAAACATCCGCAACCCGCGCTCCACCGTTTGGTCCATCCCCGCCGCTATCATCTGATCGGCATAGCAACGCGCAAGAGAATCGGTGGCGAACATATGCGCCGTTCCACGGAAGGCATTGCGGGGGTATTGGTCCAGCAAAATCAGCAATGCCAAGGCACCATCGGCAGTGCGCATCCATGAGTCCAACTCACGCCGCGCGGCCATGAAATGCAGGTCGTAAAAGGTGTGGCGAAAGGTAGTATCGAAGGCCGCGTTCTTCTTGAACCACTTCCTGGGCCCGGCCTGCTTCCAGAAGGCAACCACCGTGTCTGCCGTTTGCGGAACTCCGTCGTGCTGATCAGCCACTTCTCACCCCCTCTCCAAGCCAGTCCCCATGATGGGCGGCGGGAAAACATTCCCGAGGATGATAACCTGCCGAGCGCGGCAGGCACCGTGTTCGATAGGCTTCTGGCAGGGCCGCAGCAAGGTGACAAGGCTGATGGATAAGCACCGTTCTGGCGATACTTCGGAAAGCCTTGCGCCTTGGGGCGTAGCGGCCACGGCGGCTCAACGGCTATTCAAGATCATTGCAGCAAGCAGCAGGTAGCGGCCACCTTTGGCCAGCGTGACGATGAGCAGAAACCGCCACAGCGGCTCGCGCATGGTGCCCGCGACTACAGTGAGCGGGTCACCTATCAGCGGCACCCAACTCAGCAGCAAAGACCAGTACCCATAGCGCTGGTAGGCCCGCTGGGCTTTTGCAAGCTTGCCCTCGCTGACCGGAAACCACCGCTTGTGCCGGAAGCGCTCGACACCTCGGCCAAGCAGCCAATTCGCCACCGAGCCCAACACATTCCCCACCGTGGCCACGCCCAGTAATAACTGTGGCGCATAAGCGCCCGAGAGCAACATGCCCGCAAGCACGGCCTCCGATTGCATAGGCAGCAGGGTTGCGGCGCCGAATGCCGCCAGGAACAGGCCGAAGTAGCTGGTGATTTCGAACATGCACAGGCCTCAGGCGGTGAGGCCAAGCCAGGTAGTGGCTAATGTGGTGATGATCACCTTCCTCGCCCCCTCTGCTATGGGCAGCATGGATACCACCGCCTCTGGCAAGCAATTGTCCTGAATGCCTGAGGCTCAAGCTTGCACACAAGGGTCAAGCAATATGCGCCTGATCAACATGCGCCACTCCGAGAATCGCAACGTCAGCGCCCTGAACCTCCACAGGCGCAGTCGCCGTTGGGGCAAAGACGAAGTTCCCGGCCGTAAGGGTTTCCCGGAAATCGCCCGCCAGCGCTACTTCGAACCGGTGGCCGTCGCTGTCAGCCTCGTTGGACTGTACGTAGGTACGGTCGGTAGTAGCGCTATAGGACAGCTTCAAGGTGCCGTTATTGCCGTCGCCGAGCCCGGTGAAACCTAGTGCGGATACGTCGATACGGTCCGCTGATACCAGAAAGTCGCTGAACAGAAAGTCCCCGATCAGATCAGCGGCGCCATGGTAGCTGTCGCTGACCTTCTGGTACACGAAGGTGTCGGCGCCGCTTTCGCCATGCAACTGATCGGAACCGCCACCGCCAATCAGCACATCGTCACCGGCACCGCCCCACAGGGCATCGAAGTTGTCGCTACCCAGCACACGTTCATCCAGAGGGCTGCCAGAGGAGCCTGAGACGCCTGCCCACTCTTGCACGGCATTGGGATCGGGCGTGGAGGGTGCGAAGGTGAAGGCGTCAGCGGTGGTGCCTCGGCCATCGTTCAGAAAGCCCGTGAGCAGCGTGAGGGCGAAGCGATTTCCCGCAGCATCGGCGTCAAGGGATTCGATCGTGGTCAACCCGGTGTCATTGTCATAAGACCAGGTCAACGTGCCATTGTGGCCGTTGCCAATACCCGTGAAGCCTAACGCCGAAACGTCGATGAGGTCGCCTTGCCCTTGGCTGAAGTCCGTCAGCAGGTCGACGTGGCGGGTACCGTCGGTGTCGTTCACATAGCTGTCGCTCAGTGCCTTGTAAACGAAGGTGTCGTGCCCGTCTCCACCTGTCAGCCGGTCGGCGCCGGCATCACCTTCCAAGCGGTCGTCGCCCGAGCCACCGCCAAGGGTATCGTCCCCCGCTCGCCCTACCAGCAATGCGCCGCCCTCACGTGTGGTGGTGAATGTGTCGGCATGGCTGCTGCCGTCCCAACGGCCGTAGAAGTTGGCGTCGGTGAGGCTGCCCCGGTAGTCGCCGCTGAGCGCCAGCTTGAAGCGGTAGCCATCGGCGTCGGAGTCCAGGCTTTGCAGGTAGGTGGTGTCGTTGCTGCTGTCATAGCTGAGCAACAAGGTGCCGTTGTGGCCATCCCCCAGCCCTTTCAGGCGAAGTGCCGTGAGGTCCAGCTGATCGTGAGCCGAGTCGAAATCCAGGATACGGTCATGGGTATTGCCGGCGGCACTCGCGTAGCTGTCCTGCCGGCGGGCATACACAAACACATCGTCGCCGGCACCCCCGGTAAGGCGGTCTGCGCCCTGCCCGCCGTCCAGCACATCGTCGCCAGCACCGCCCACTAACACGTCGCGGCCGCGCCCCGCGTGCATCACTTCCGCGCTCGGCGTACCCACAAGGTGGTCGGCGCCATTGCTGCCCACGAACGTAAACGTGGTTTTTTGCGAATACGTGCTCACATGATCAAGGTCACTGATTACCTGCCCTTGTTGCGTATTACTGATGACGTTGCCGTAGAACGGACGGTAATAGGAGCCTTCGGCGCCAGAGCGATCCTCCAGCCCGTAGGTGGATTGGTCGCTGCCGACAATGACGTTGTCGACCAGGTCGTAGTTTTTGTCCGCGGCGTAGGTTTGCCCTTCAGCGTTGGTAAAGGTATCCACAAGGATCTCGGCGGCGGCACCACCCTGCGCATTGTCGTGAATGTAGTTCTGGTAAACCGCCGCATAGTCGGTGCCGAGCAGGGCAATGCCTTGCTTGCCGTTGTCATAGACCTCGGTATGGCTTACACCAATGCCCTGGAACCCCTGAAGCTGAATGCCAGCACCACCGTTGCCATACACGGTGCCTCCAACGATGCCGCCTTGGACATACAGATGCTGGGACGCCACACCCGTCAGCAAGATACCGTTGCCAGCGTTGTCGTAAGCGTCGTTGCTCGAGAACGTAAAGGGGCTGAAGTTACCGGAGCCCGCGACCACATCGAACCCGTCACCACCATTACCGTAGGCCTTGTTGTCGGTGAACGTAATGTCGTCAGGGCGCACCGGCTCAACCTTGAACTCGGTGGCAAAGCCATCGCCGTCGTTGTCATGAGCCAGGCTGTCGAACACCTGCGAGTACGTAGTGAGCGCTTGGGCGCGTAGCCCGTCTCCACTGAAGTTCTGCATTTCCACACCAGCAATGGTGAGCCCGGTGGTATGCGCTGTGTCACCGGTCGCGCTACCGGTGACGATGCCGTCAACCGTCCCGCTGGTGTTGGCCTTGTTGCCGTCCAGGGTGAGGTTGCTGATGGTCGCGTTCGAAGTGTTGGCGTTGGCTACGGTATGGATCAGCCCCGCCATATCGGCGCTGGAATCGTCAGCCAGCTTGAGCGTGGTGAGGCCTAGGCGTTCACCGTTGAGCACAACGTTGCTTTTGAGGGTCAGGCAACCGCCATCGCTATTCGGGCCGCTGACGATGTAGGTACCCTCTGGCAGATACACTTCGCCGCCACCCGCTTTCGCCGCGGCATTGATAGCGGCCTGGATGGCTGCGGTATCGTCGCTCACACCGTCGCCCTTGGCGCCGTAGTCCAACACGTTAAACGTCGTCGCCATGGTAGCGGGGTTCCTTGAATACTCGGGGTAGGAAGGGCACCGCTCGACTACGAGCTGAACGGAACAGGGCCGGGATCCAGAAACTGAGTGGGCAACCCCTGCAAAAGTTCAGGCCAGGCCTCAGGCGCTGAGCCCAACCCAGGCATGAAGCCCCATGTACACCCCCACGGCAATCATGACGATGCTGGACAGGTAGGGTGCGCGCCGGGCGACCGTTCCCAGCCATGGCCATTGGTCGGACGCGTGCCTGGCGCCTACCGCGGCAGCGCTGCCTACCGCAACGAGGGTGAGCGCCAGCCCGATGCTAAAGCACAGCACCAGCATGCCGCCTAGCGCGACTTCCTTCACCTGCAGGCACAGCAGCAGTACGGTAATGGCCGCCGGGCAAGGGATCAGCCCACCGGTAAGGCCGAAGAGGATGATCTGGGGTGTGGTGACCTCACGATTGGTGAATCGCTTGCGGATGTCATCAGCGTGGGCACGCTCATGAGCGTCCTGGTAGCCGTCTTCGCTCAGCGCCAGCGGCCCATGGTCATGGTCATGGTCATGGTCATGGTCATGGTCATGGTCATGGTCATGGTCATGGTCATGGTCATGGTGGTGATGATCATCGCCGTGGCCATGCCTGAACGCCCTTTCGCCTCGCCAGGTACGCCATAGCATCCACGAGGCGATGGCGATAATCAGCACCGCCGACGCCAGCTGGAACCAGGGCTCGGTGGCCTCGGCATCCAGGCCCTGCCCCAGATACATGCCGCCAATCGCCACCAACCATACCACCAGGGTATGGGAAATCGTCGCGGCAAGCCCCAGCAGCACCGCCTGTTTCACAGTGCCGCGAATCGCCACAATGAAGGCCGCCATCATGGTCTTGGAATGGCCCGGTTCCAACCCGTGAAGCGCGCCAAGGAGGATAGCGCTGGGAAAATACAGCCAGGCGTGGGCACCGCCCTGCTGGAGGAGTTGTGCAAGATTGGCCATGGGAAACCTAGAGGTATTTGGTGATTTGCTTGAATTCGTCGAGCGGCGCGCGCTCGCCGCGCTCGAGGGCGGTGACGGTGTCTTCGAGGCAGTGATCGATGTGGTCCTGGATCAAGGTGCGCTTGGCCTGGCACACCGCTTTCTCGACAGCATGCAACTGCTGGGCGATGTCTACGCAGGGCCGGCCTTCTTCGATCATGGCAATGATGCTGCGCAAATGGCCATCCGCTCGCTTGAGCCGTTTCACGATGGCCTTGTGGGTTTGATGGGGGTGTGCATGCGATGAATCGCGAGCGCTCATGGCGGGAGTCTACGTAAATGTTCTGACGCGCAGCCTATCCCCCCCGGGGGGATACCGCAAGATGTTCATAGCTCGGACGTCCAAGGGGGCGCTCGGGAAACGGTACAATGCCGCCCTGCCCCTCTGCCGATCAGTGAATACCGTCCGTGAGCATCAACTTCGATCTGAACGACCTTCAGGCCTTCCGCGCCGTGGTGGAAACCGGCAATTTCCGTCGTGCCGCCGAAGCCGTTCGCATTACCCAGTCGGCCTTGAGCCGCCGGATCGAAAAGCTGGAAACCGCCCTGGGTGTAAAGCTGTTCGAGCGCACCACCCGCAAGGTGTCGCTCACCAACATGGGCCGGGCGTTCCTGCCCCAGGTGGAACGCTTGCTCGATGATCTGGACCTCGCCCTGCTAAGCATCGGCGACGGCAGCGCCATGCGCACCGGTACGCTCGTGATCGCCTGCGTGCCGTCGGCGGCGTATTACTTCATGCCCCATGCCATCCGGCGTTTTCACTCTCAGTACCCCAGGATCAAGGTGCGACTGGTAGACGCCTCGGCCAATGAAGTGAGTGCGGCGGTCGTGTCGGGAGAAGCTGATTTCGGGGTGAGTTTCAGCGGTAATCTTGCGCCGGAAGTGGAGTTCAGCCCATTGCTCGAAGAGCGCTACGTGATCGCCTGTCGTCGGGATCACCCATTGGCCGCGCTGGAGCAGGTGACCTGGGCACAGGCCTACGAGCATGAATACATTGCGTTATCCAAGAGCTCGGGCAACCGCCTGGTGCTGGACCGCGCCCTGCGCCACCTCACGCCGGCCAGGGAAAGCATCTGCGAGGCCAGGCATGTCACAACCGTACTGGGCTTGGTAGAGGCAGGCCTGGGCATCGCCGCGGTGCCCTCCATCGCGATGCCCGTGTCCCCGCACCCTATATTGGCCAGCGTGGCGCTGGTGGAGCCTGAAGTGGTACGCCAGATGGGCCTGCTCAAGCGTCGCGGGCGTACCCTCACCCCAGCGGCGCTCGAACTCGAACGCCTGGTTCGGCTATTGCCTGAAAGCTCAGCGGGAGACTGAATCCAGCCCTGTTTTTTGCACCGTCGCCTGCGCTTGCGGCGAGGCAAGGTATTGCAGCAATTTGCGAGCCTGAGCCGGGTGCTCGGCATTCACTGGCACCCCACCGGCAAAGCGGGTAACGGACTGCACGTCCTCCGGGATCTTGCCCACAAAGGTGACGCCAGGTACCGGCAACAGCTCGGCAACCTGCTGGAACCCCACCTGGTAATCGCCGGTGGCCACGACCGACGCCACGGGGATGCGCTCGATCATCTTGCTTTTGGGTACCAGCTGGTCCTGGATACCCAGCTTCTTGTACAGCTCCTTTTCGATATACACGCCGCTGGCACTGTCCGAATAGGCCACGGACTGGGCCTTGAGCAGCGTTTGTTTCAGTTCGGCATCCGTGCCGATAGCGGGCTTTCCAGCACCCGCCCTGACCACCATGCCGATACGCGAATCGGCCAGTTCAACGCGGGAGGCGGGATCGACCTCGCCTTGTTTGATCAGCTCATCCAGTGCATACCCCACCATGATCACAGCATCGGCATGCTCCCCGCGAGCCAGCCGGTTGGGGATGGCTTCCGGCGCCTTGCCCATGGACGGGCCCAGCACGGTTTTCAGAGTGTCGCCGCTCTGCTCGCTGTACTGCGGGCCGAGGCGTTGATAAGCGGCGGTGAAACCGCCCGAGGTCATGACCGTCAGCTCCTCGGCGTATGCCAGAGGCGTTACAACCGCGCAGGCCAGAGCAAGAAACGAAAGTGATTTGGACAGAGAATGCATCTGCAGCGCTTCCTTGTTGTGTGGTGAACGTCAAGCTCAAGCCGGGACGGGCGCGCCAAGGCGCAGGCGGCGGTACAGCACCAGGGTGGCGCAGAACGCGCAGATCGCCGCGAAAATCATCCAGTAGGCGGGCGCGGCCTTGTCCCCCGTGATGTGAATGAGCCAAGTGGAGATCGCCGGCGTGAACCCCCCGAACACGGCGGTCGCCAGGCTGTAGGCCAGCGAGAAGCCGGCAACCCGCACCTCCACCGGCATGATCTCGGTCAACGCCGGAATCATCGCGCCGTTGTAGATGCCGTACAGGAAGGACAGCCACAGCAACACTTCGAGCATATGCGCGAAGCTCGGCTGTTGGGCCAGGTACGACAGGGCCGGGTAGGCGGTGATGGCAGCGAGCAACGACATGGCGGCCAATAGCGTCTTGCGGCCGAAGCGGTCGCTGAGCATGCCGCCGATAGGCAGCCAGAAGAAGTTCGACACGCCGACCAGCAGCGTCACCATCAGCGCATCGGCGGTGCTCAATTGCAGAACGGATTTACCGAACGTGGGTGCATACACCGTAATGAGGTAGAACGCTGTGGTGGTCATGGCCACCATCAGCATGCCCAGGATCACGATCCCGGCGTTGTCCAGCAAGGTCCGGAACACGGCTTTCATGGTAGGCCGGTGGGTACGGGCCTGAAAGGCTTCGGTCTCCGCCAGGCTGCGGCGCAGCAGGAAAATGAACGGGATAATCACGCAGCCAACCGCAAACGGAACGCGCCAGCCCCATGCGGCGATGTCCGCCGGCGCCATCCATTGGTTGAGGGCATAGCCAAGGGCCGCAGCCACCACGATCGCCACCTGCTGGCTGGCTGACTGCCAGCTCGCATAAAAGCCCTTGCGGCCCGGTGTGGCCATTTCAGCCAGGTAAACCGACACACCGCCAAGTTCCGCGCCTGCCGAGAAGCCTTGAAGCAGCCGACCCAGCAGCACGAGCGCCGGCGCCCATAGGCCGATGCTGGCGTACCCGGGTACCAGCACGATCAGCAAGGTGCCACTGGCCATGATCGACAGGGTGACAATCAACCCCTTCCGGCGGCCCACGTCGTCGATGTACGCGCCCAGGATCACTGCGCCGAGCGGTCGCATGAGGAAGCCGGCGCCGAAGACGGCGAAGGTCATCATCAATGAAGCAAACTCATTGGACGCAGGGAAAAACGCAGCGGCAATTTGCGTGGCATAAAAGCCGAAGAGGAAAAAATCGAACTGCTCGAGGAAATTTCCGGAGGTGACCCGGAACACCGCTCCCGCTTTGGACTTACCGGCAGGCGCCGAGGTAGTGGACCCTTGCATATTATTCTCCAGCGACTTTTGGAATGTTTGTAAGCGCTTGTTGCAAGGATTCTCTGCCAGATTTGCAGCACGGATAAGCGTTCATTTCTCATGAATTGATGCGTATATGCGATCAATGCACCGCAGCCCCGGCGCCAGGGCGCGCAGGGGGTAACCCGTAGGATCAAGCCAAGTCGCTGGCTGCCTGCCCTAGGAGTGTCAGGTCTGCAGTTACGGTGGCAGGGCCCCACTCGATATGGTTGTACGTCAGCGTTGCGGTCTGGTCCCCTACGAAAGTGAGTTGAAATGAGCGCCCCTGATCATCGACCGTGAAGTCCCGCAGGTAGGTACGGTCCAGCGTGGCGTTGTAGCTCACGTTCAACGTGCCGTGGGTACCATCGCCCAGTTCGGTATAACCCAGGCCGCTGAGCACCAGCCGGTCATTGCCTTGGGCGAAATCCGTGATGAGATCACTGTGGCTGCTGTTGGCCGTGCGGTAACTTTCGGAGATCGAAGACACGTAGAAAAAGTCGTCGCCGCTGCCACCGGTAAGTCGGTCGCTCCCTTCTCCGCCGGTGAGGCTGTCGCGGTTGGCACCGCCCGCCAGCCGATCATCGCCAGCGCCGCCGCTCAGCACGTCCGACGCATTGCCGCCGGTCATTGAATCGGCCGCAGCGGTTCCGGTCTGATACAGGCTCTCGACGGGGGAGTCGACGACCACGCGTCCCTGATCGACCCAGGTGAAGTCGATCCCGCCGAGTTGCAGCGCAGCCACCTGGTTGCCATTCACCGCGACTTCGAAATGTTCGCCATCGCTGGCTGCCTGGGCCGAATACAGCCGGGTCAGGTCATTCGCGCTGTCATAGGCCAACCGCAGCGTGGTGCCAGTGCCGTCACCCAGCGCAGTGAAGCCCAAGGCAGAAACATCGAGGCGGTCGCCGCTATTGCTGTCGAAGTCGATGATCTGGTCGCGGCCAGCGGTGCCGCCCTGAGCGCTGACCTGGCTCTCGGACAGGCTCGAGAATACGAACGTATCTGCCCCTGCCCCACCGCTCAGCCGGTCGCCGCTGGCGCCACCGTCCAGGCGGTCAGCGCTACCGCGGCCATAAAGGCTATCCTTGCCGGCGCCGCCCAGCAGGGTTTCCTCGCCTTGGGTAGTGCCATACAAGGTGTCGCTGCCATTGGTGCCAGTGATGCTGGTCTGGAAATTGTCATCGGTGAGTAGCCCGCGGTAATCGCCCACCAGGCCAATTTCAAAACGGTGCCCCTCGCCATCGGAGTCGTAGCTCTTGAGATAGGTCACGCCTTTGTCCGCACTGTACACCAGCGCCAGGGTGCCATCGTGGCCATCCCCGAGGCCGGTGAAGCCCAGGCTGGTCAGGTCAATCTTGTCGGTGGTTGCATTGAAACCGCGTAGCTGGTCGGCGTACGTTGTGGTTGCGCTGCGGTAGCTGTCTGCAAGGCCTTGGTAACGGAAGGTCACGCTGCCTTCATGGGTACCGGTCCCCCACAGCACATCCCTGCCCTCGCCGCCGATCAGCGTAATGTCGCCCACGCCTGCGTTGATCCGGTCATCTCCCGCGCCCCCGTCTATTACGCGATCCACCGGTAACGTGGTGCTGTAGTAGCCGATGGTGTCCGCTTGTGCAGTGCCATGGCTGAACAACGTAGAGGTATTGGTGAGCAGCATACTGTCGGCACCTTCGACGACTAGCGCGCCAATGCCCGGTGCCACGTAGTTGCCCGCCACCTGCGTGGCATCGCTCTGGCCGGTTTCGACCAGGCTGGCAGGGGTTGCGTTACCGTCGCTCGCCAGCCAGTTCAGGAAGGCGTTTTCGCTCACCTGTGTGGAAGTGCTGCTCTCCAGCGCCACGGCAGTAGCAGTGCCGCTGAGCAGAAACTGATTGTGGGCCAGTACCGTTCCTTCGGCGCCGTCTGCCTGAATCAGCGTGCCCTGGCGGCCCGTGAGGGTGATGTATTGCAGGCTGGCGCTCTCGGTACCGTTCAAGTGCACGCCGTCCAGGCCGTTACTGCTGATGCTGCCTCCCACTAGGCTGGCGCCTGCGCCCTGCAGCAGCACGCCATTACCCGCATTCTGCGTGCTGGTAAGGTCCGCCACCGCCAATGGGCCGGTCAGGTTCAGGCCATTGCCATCGTTGTGGCGCACAATGGTATCGCTCAGTTGGCTATCCACCAGCCCTGACGCGACGATGCCGTCGCTGCCGTTGTTCTGCACATAGGCTCGGGTAACCGTGACCTGGCTGCCCTCCCCGCGAAGGTCCAGGCCATAGCCGGATAATTCCTGCGCCACAACCCGGTCCAGCACCACGCCGCTGCTGTCGCCGTTTACCCACCCGCTCACCTCGCCGCTGGTGTTGCTGCGGTTGCCGTCAAGGGTCAGAAAGCGTGCGCCCGCGTTGTCTCCGGTACTGCTCAGGAGGGCGCTGGTATCCTGCGCCCCCGCCGCAAGCTTGAGCACCACCTCGGTACCATAGCCGGCCGGGCCCTCGATGATCACATTGGCGGGCAGCGTCAGGGCAGGCCCGCCGTTGTCGCCACTGATGATGTAGGTGCCGGCGGTCAGCCGGACCGTTCCGCCGCCCGCCGCGGCCGCTGCATCAATTGCCGCTTGCAGGGCTTGAGTGTCATCGCTGCGCCCGTTGCCGAGCGCGCCGTAATCGCTAGCCTGGAACACTGCCATTGCTTGTACTCTCGGTGAGATCAAAGCTGGAAGTGTAGCGGCTGGCTCCAGGTGTCAATCCAGGCCGGCTACCGGCTCGGCCTTGTGTCGTCGCCTGTCCACAACGCTCATTACCAGCACGAAAAACACGGGTACGAACACGACGGCAAACGTAGCGGTGAGCATTCCCCCGATCACCCCCGTACCAATGGCCTGCTGGCTGGCCGAGCTGGCCCCGGTGGCGAATACCAGCGGCACTACCCCGAGGATGAATGCCAGCGACGTCATCACAATCGGCCGCAAGCGTAGCCGCGCAGCCTGGACGGCGGCTTCCACGCGGCCCATGCCCTGTTCATGCAGGCTTTTGGCGAACTCGACGATAAGAATGGCGTTCTTGGCAGACAACCCGATAAGGGTAATCAGGCCCACCTTGAAGAACACGTCGTTGGGCATGCCCCGCAGGGTGACGGCAAGCACTGCCCCCACCACACCCACTGGCACTACCAGCAACACAGCGACGGGGATAGCCCAGCTTTCGTAGAGGGCGGCCAGGCACAGGAACACCACCAGCATGGACAGCCCCAGCAGCAGTGGTGCCTGGCCCGAGGAAAGGCGCTCCTGCAACGACAGGCCAGTCCACTCGAGGGTGAAGCCCTTGGGTAGGCCAGCCGCAAGCCGTTCCATTTCCTCCATGGCCTGGCCAGTGCTGTAGCCCGCAGACGGCTCGCCAGACAGGCTGACCGCAGGGTAGCCGTTGTAGCGATTGAGCTGAGCCGGGGCCCGCTCCCATACTGCCTTGGCGAAGGCGGATACCGGCACCATCCGCCCTTGGCCGTTCCTTACTTCCAGCCGAAGCAGATCCTCGACCTGTTGGCGATGCTCGCCTTCGCTCTGCACGATCACCTGTTGCATCCGCCCCGCATTGGGGAAGTCGTTGACATAGGCGGAGCCCACGGCAATGGACAGCACGCTGGCGATATCAGTGAAGGAAACACCCATGGCATTGGCTTGCTGGCGGTCCACCTCGATGTTGACCTGTGGCGCTTCCGCCAGCGAGGCTTCCCGCACGTTCTGAAGCCGCGCACTTTGCATGGCCTTGCCGAGCAGTTCATTGCGTGCCTGGCGCAGCGCGTCGTACCCCTGCCCCGAGCGATCCTGAAGCCTTACTTCGAACCCGCCCGACGTGCCCAGCCCCTCCACCGGAGGCGGCAACAGGCTGAAGGCCATTGCGTCCCTCAAGTTGGAAAAGGCGGCACTGGCCCGGTCCGCAATGGCCTGGGCCGAATCCCCGGCGGCGCGTTCGGACCAGTCCTTGAGCGTAGTGAATGCCAGGGCCGCGTTTTGCCCGCTGCCGGAGAAGCTGAACCCGAGGATCATCACCGTGTTGTCCACGCCCGGTTCCTGCGCATTGTGGGTTTCGATCGTGCGTGCCACCTCGATGGTCCGGGCCTGACTGGCGCCGGGCGGCAGCTGGATGTCGGTGATGGTATAGCCTTGGTCCTCGGTGGGCAGGAAGGAGGCCGGCAAGCGGACGAAGAGCACGGCCATCAGTACGCACAGCAAGGCGAACACCAGCATGTACCGCCCTACGCGGTTCACCGCGCTGCGCACCCAACCCTCATACCGCTGGTTGATGCGATCGAAGCGGCGATTGAAGCCGCCAAAGAACCCTCGTTTTTCGTGGTGCGCGCCCGCGGGCAACGGCTTGATGACCGTGGCGCATAGCGCTGGCGTAAGGCTGAGCGCCAGGAACGCTGAAAACAGGATGGCCACTGCCATCGAGAGCGAAAACTGTTGGTAGATCACCCCCACCGAGCCAGGCATGAAGGCCATGGGAACAAACACGGCCGTCAGCACTAGGGTAATACCGATGATCGCACCGCTGATTTCCGTCATCGCCTTGCGGGTGGCGTCTTTTGGGGTTAACCCTTCCTGCACCATCAGCCGCTCTACGTTTTCCACCACCACGATCGCATCGTCCACCAGGATACCGATGGCCAGCACCATGCCGAACAGGGTGAGCACGTTGATGGAGAACCCGAGCAGCAGCATGGCTGCACATGTGCCCAGCAACGCCACAGGCACGACCAGTGCCGGGATCAGTGTGTAGCGGATGTTCTGGAGGAAAACGAACATCACCACGAATACCAGCACCATTGCTTCGAGCAAGGTATGGATCACTTTGGTGATGGAAATCTTCACGAAGGGCGCTGTGTCGTAGGGGATGTCGTATTTCACCCCCGCCGGGAAATACCGCGACAGCTCGTCGAGCCTGTCCCGCACATGCGTCGCGGTGCTCATGGCGTTCCCCGCAGGCGCCAGCTGTACGCCCAGCGCTACGGATGCATTGCCGTTCAGGCGGGTCGCAAAGTTATAGTTCTGCGCGCCCACCTCTACCCGAGCCACGTCGCCGAGGGCCACGGCCGAACCGTTGGGGTTGGCCTTGAGCACGATTGCCGAGAAGTCCTCAGGTGTACTCAGCTGCCCCATGACCTTCACCGTGGCGGTAACCTCTTGGCCAGCGGGCGAAGGTAGGTCACCTACAGCGCCAGCGGATACCTGGATGTTCTGAGCGGCGATGGCCTGGCTGACGTCGCCGGGGGTGAGGTTGTAAGCGATGAGCTTCTGAGGGTCCACCCAAATGCGCATGGCGCGCTCCGAGCCGAACAACTGCACCTTGCCTACCCCATCCAGGCGCCGTAGTTCGTTCACCACGTTACGGGCCAGGTAATCACTGAGCGCGATCTCGTCCAGCCGCCCATCCGTGGAAGTCAGCGTGGCAAACAGCAGAAACCCGGCGGAGGTTTCCTCGATCTGCAAGCCTTGTTGAGTGACCGCGCGAGGCAACCGCGGCTCTACTACCTTGAGGCGGTTCTGCACATCGACCTTGGCGAGTTCCGGGTTGGTACCGGGCTGGAAGGTCACGGTAATGGTCGCGGTGTTCTGGCTGCTGCTGGAACTGAAGTACAAGAGGTGGTCAACGCCGTTGAGCTCCTGTTCGATCAGGCTCACCACGCTTTCATCGATGGTTTGGGCAGAGGCACCGGGATAGGTAGCCGTAAGTTCGATCTGTGGCGGTGCAACACTTGGGTACTGGGCCACCGGCAGGTTGGGAAGCGCGAGCAACCCGGCAAGTGCAATAAACAGCGCAATCACCCAGGCGAACACCGGCCGCCCGATAAAAAACTGCGCCATCAGCGTCGCTCCCCGGGCGCGATTGCCAAAGTGGCTTCCTGTGCCTGAACCACCATCCCTGCCTGGGCGTGCTGCAGCCCTTCGACGACTACCCGGTCGCCGGCGCCCAACCCGGCCTGCACTATCCAACGGTTTTGCTGCACAGCACCCAACTCCACCGGCCTCTCCCGCACTTTGTTCTCAATGTCGACGATCAGCACGAATGCCTTGCCGGCCGCATCGCGTTGAACGGCCCGCTGTGCAACGGTAATACCTTGGCTGCTTCGTGCCTGGTCCAGGCGCACACGGATAAAGCTCCCCGGGAGCAATTCCTTGAGCGGGTTGGGGAACTGGCTGCGAAGGGTTATCTGCCCTGTGCCCTGGTCTACCGTGAGGTCAGAAAACAGCAAGTGGCCCTTGAGCGGATACTCCGAGCCGTCCTCCTGAAGCAGCGTTGCGCTGATTCGTCCCTGCTCCAACGCTTGCACCTGACCGTTCTGCAGAGAACGCCGCAGCTCAGTGACCTGACGGGTCGTCTGATTCACGTCCGCGTAGATCGGCTCCAGTTGCTGGATGGTCGCCAACGCAGTGCTATCACCCTGGCCCACCAGGGCGCCCTCAGTCACCAATGCCTTGCTGGTACGCCCTGAAATCGGCGCTGTTACAGTGGCATAGCCAAGGTTCAGGCGAGCCCGTTCGAGGGCTGCCCGATTGGCGGCAACATCCGCCTCGGCCTGCAGGTAGCTCGCCTGGGCGTTCTCAGCCTCCTGCCGGCTCACGGCATCGAACTTAGCCAGCGCTGCGTAGCGTTCGGCCTGCAGCCTGGCCTGGTAACGGTTGGCCTCGGCCTTCTGCAGGCCCGCCGCAGCGCTGTCCACATCCGCCTTGAGCGGGGCGGGATCGATCAGGAACAGCACGTCGCCCTGCTTCACGTCGCTACCTTCGCGATACACCCGTTTGAGCACGATGCCGGCGACACGTGCCCGAACCTCGGCCGTGCGCGGCGATACCAGCCGTCCATTGAGTTCAGTGGTGAGCGTGAGCGGTTGCGGCCTCACGGTTTCGACTGCGATTTGCGGAGGTGGCGCCGGTTCGGCTGATGCCGACGGCTTCTCGCAACCTGCGAGCATTGCCATGCATATGCTCATCAACAAGCAGGTCAGGGCGCAACGGGTAGACAACGGCATCACGGCACTCCGGAACAAGTGCCGCCATGCTAAAGCCAAGCGGGCGTTTTAAGACAAAGAAGTGTGTAAAAGCTGTAAGTAATTATTAAGCCAGCGCGCCCGAAGGGCTTATACCGTGCTCAGGCTCAGCGCGCTCTCGAACGCCCGGCGCGCTCCGCTCAACGGATCGTCAAAAGCAAGCGACCGTGCCAACAACTGCAGTGGGCGGGTGTAATCGTCCGGCTCCCCTGCAGGGGCCACCGATGGATAGAAGGGGTCGTTGCAGATGGGCGCGCCCAGCCCGGCCATGTGCACCCGCAACTGATGGGTACGCCCGGTAATGGGAAACAGCCGGTAATGCCACAGCTCACGGCTTGCGTCGATGACCTCAAGGCGTGTTTCGCTGTTGGGCGCCCCGTCGGCTTCACGCATCCGGAAAAAAGGTTCGCCGCGCACGATCCGGCTATGGCGGGTGTGAGGGAACGCGATACCGGGTAGCGCTGGAGCAATGGCTTCGTATGCTTTATCTATGCGGCGCGTGGGAAACAGCTGCTGATAAGGCCCCCGGCTGTCCGGGTTGGTGGAAAACATCACCAGGCCAGCGGTGTGCCGGTCAATACGGTGCAGCGGCACCAGATGAGGATTGCCTGTTTCGCGGATAAGCCGACGCAGGAGGGTTTCTTCCACAAACTCCCCCGCGGGCGTTACCGGCAAGAAGTGGGGTTTGTCCGCGATCAGCAGGTGATCGTCCAGGTGAAGGATCCGCTCCTGTACCGGAATGGGGCGCTCCTGCGATACCTCACGGTAGTAATGCACTCGCAGCCCTTGCCGGTACGGGTGTTCCGGCGTAAGTGGCGAGCCGCGTTCGTCCAGCACCCGAGCGCGCGCGAAACGGCTTTCCCACTGAGCGCGGCTGATAGCCGGGAAGCGGGCGACAAGGCAGTCCAGCACGGTCACCCAGGCCCCCGGTGGCAGCACTACGGTACTGGCCTGGGACGCGGAGGGAATGAAGGATGGCGCGGGCATGGGGGTTTCCTGGTTGGCGGGGGCGGGATTATCCCTTGCCCGGCCACAGGGTTAAAGCACCACGCTCTGCTTCTGGCCCGCGGCCAATGCCCTGGCATGGCGCTCCAGCCAGCGCAGCACGTCTACCGCTTCCCAGCGGGCGGGGTCGAACAGCGCATAGGCTTGCCCCTGGAACCCCATCACATCCAGCCGCTGGTGGTAGCCGGCGCGCTGAAACAATGCCTCGATCTCGGCAAAACAGGTGTTGAAGTGAAGCTTGCCAAAGGGCGTTTTGCTCTCCATGACCAGGCCATCGAGGCGTAGATCGAGCACCGCTTCGAACACCGTTTCCGGTGACATGTGATTCACGCTGCTCTTGAGTTGTTGAATGTTGATCACGTCCCTTTCCTTAGTGTGCGGCGCCAGGCCGTGCCACTGTATTTTTATACAGCATATTGGCACGCAAGCCTAAAGGCAACGAACGCTCGTCCGCCGGTTGGCGCGAATCCTTTCGGGGGCGCATTGTGCAACGGCTTCGAACGAATTGGCACAAGCAGTGTTATTTCAGGAAGTGAACAACCTGATCCGGGCTGAAGGGCCAGTCCAGCACCGCGCCGGTATCTACCCGCCTGAGCAGCGGTGCACGCGCCTCATAGCTGGACGGTACGCCGCCGGCATCTGCAAGGTCGATCAGTTCCACCCACAGCCCATGCTCCACCAAGGGCAACAAAGCCGCTTCGGCAAGCGCGCAGCGCGGGCAATTGCGGATAACGAAAAGTTGGCATTCTGGGCACATGGCGAGGCGGACCCTTGGGCGCGGAGCTTGAAGTCTAGCCCCGGCCCGCCAACCCAGCCACGGCGGTTCAGTCCAGATTTACCGCGCCAATGCGATGCAGGGAAAGGTCCGCCCCTTCGAACTCTTGCTCAGGGGTGAGGCGGATGCCCACGGTGTATTTCAACAGGCCATACACCGCAGCCCCACCCGCCAGCGCCAGGCTTACCCCCAGTGCGCTGCCGACCAGCTGGCTGGCCATGGATACGCCGCCAAGCCCGCCCAGCCATGGTTGTGCGAACAGGCCACAGGCCAGGCCGCCCCATACGCCGCATACGCCGTGCAGCGGCCACACACCAAGTACGTCGTCGATTTTCCACTTGCCTTGCGCGGCGATGAAACAACTGACAAACAGCGCACCCGCTACCGCACCCGTGACCAGCGCGCCGATCGGGTGCATCAGGTCGGAACCGGCACACACGGCCACCAGGCCGGCAAGCGGGCCGTTGTGGAGGAAACCCGGGTCGTTGCGGCCGACCAGCAAGGCGGCGATCGTGCCGCCCACCATGGCCATCAGCGAGTTGACGGCTACCAGCCCGCTGGCCCCTTGCACCGTTTGCGCGCTCATCACGTTGAAACCGAACCAGCCGACGATGAGAATCCACGACCCAAGGGCCAGAAACGGGATATTGGATGGCGCCATGGCCACCAGCCTGCCGTCACGATAGCGGCCACGCCGCGCGCCCAGCAGAGTGACCGCGGCCAAGGCGATCCAGCCGCCCATGGCATGAACCACCACCGAGCCTGCAAAGTCGTGGAACGGGGCGCCGAAGCGCGCCAGCAGCCAGGCCTGCAAGCCCAGGTTGCCATTCCATACCAAGCCTTCGAAAAACGGATAAAGGAACGCTACGATCAATAGCGTGGCGCACAGTTGCGGCACGAAACGGGCGCGCTCGGCAATGCCCCCGGAAATGATCGCGGGAATGGCGGCGGCGAAGGTCAGCAGAAAGAAAAATTTCACCAGCGCGTAGCCATGATCGGCCGCCAGCACCGACGCCGGGGCAAAGAAATTCACCCCATACGCCACCCAATAACCGATGAAGAAATACGCGAGGGCCGAAATGGCGAAGTCGCTGAGGATTTTCGACAGGGCGTTCACCTGGTTCTTCTGGCGAACCGTGCCCACCTCCAGAAAGGCGAAGCCGGCATGCATGGCCAGGACCATCACTGCCCCACACAGCAGGAATAGGGTGTTTGAACCGTGTACGAGCATGTCCACGGCGCTTTGCAGATTTTCCATAAGTACGGCAGGCTCGAAAAAGATGCGGTTTCTCGACAGGTTCCGTCAAACCGTGCACTGCTCTGGTTCTACCGCGCCGCGCTTGCACCAACGCTGCGCACGTTAACCTTGCAAGTGCAGGCCATATACCGGACCTGTCTGTAATTCATTCGCTTACAACGCTTGCGGCGGCGCTTGCGCCAGGCGGGTGTTGCACACGTACGGCGCAGAAGTCACTTCCGCGCACCAGCGGGCAGCAAAAAATGTACCATCGACCCGCTGAACCTTGATGACGAAACGGGACTCGAACTTCAAAGCCCACGTAAGGAGGACGCCATGACTCGCGATACCTTGAACACCGCACAAGACGTGCTGAGTACTGATTTCCAGATCCTGATCCGCGATACCGAAAAGCTGCTGGAGCACACGGCCAGCTTGGCTGGGGAACAAGCCGAGGA
Organism: Pseudomonas sp. 3MAES_34.3B; assembly: GCF_058145875.1. Classification (NCBI taxonomy): domain Bacteria; kingdom Pseudomonadati; phylum Pseudomonadota; class Gammaproteobacteria; order Pseudomonadales; family Pseudomonadaceae; genus Pseudomonas; species Pseudomonas sp. 3MAES_34.3B. Next base: position 3,520,523 of record NZ_CM176960.1, read on the forward strand.
GCTGCGCGAGCAGATCAAGGAAAGCCTCGCCAAGGCGCGGGTTTCGCTCAAGCAGACCGAAGCGCAGCTTCGCGAGCAAGGGGCAGCGGCACTGGTGGCCGCCGAGGACTATGTCCAGGCCAATCCACTGCCCGCCATCGGCATCGCCGCCGGGGTCGGCTTTCTGGTAGGCCTGCTGGCTACAAGGCGCTGATATGAACCGGGACAGCGAATCCACTTCCCTGCCGCCACCGGTGGGCGAAACGTCCGGTTCCCACAGCCGCCGGCTCGGTGGCGCGTTGCTGGGCTGGCTGCACAGCCACGTTGAACTGCTGGGTATCGAACTGCAGGAGCAAAAGGCACGCACCTTGAGCCTGCTGCTGTTCGCCGGGCTGTCACTGGTGTTTGCGTTGCTTGCCCTGGTCGCGCTCTCCGGGCTGATCCTTATCCTGTTGTGGGATAACTATCGCATCCCCGGAATGATCGGCTTGTGCGTGTTCTACCTGCTCGCCGGGCTGTTCTGCGCGCTGCGCCTCAAGGCCGCGATTTTTGATGAATCGTCACCCTTCCATGCCACCCTCGAAGAGCTGGCCAATGATCGGGAGCGCCTGTTGCCATGAACCGACACAGTGTTCCGAACGGCGCCACCCGCCGGGAAATGCGCAAGGCGCTGATCCGCCTGCGCATGGAAATGCACCGTCAGGAGATCCGTCAGGAATCGCGCCAGTTGGTCAATCCACTGTCGCGGTTCCGCAACATGGGCCAGGGGCTCAACAAAAACCTTGGCATCCGCCACGCGCCCCTGTGGGGCGTGGGCCTGGTAAGCCTGCTGGGCTTCCTGTCCGGCAAGGGTGCGCGCAAGGGCGGCATCGGCGCGGCGGCCCGGCTGGCCAAGCTTGCAGTCAGCATGGTACCGCTGATCAAGCTGTTGCAAGGGGCCAGCAAACGTTGAGCGCGGTATCTGTGGTTGCCACCACTGCGCAATGGCGGGAAGCTACAGGCTGACCAACGACGGAGAAGCGCCTTGGATTGGCAAACACTGCTTACCCGCGAGCGGCTCGGCAAACCCGTGCATAGCGTGGAGGAGCTGGGCCGCAGCCCGTTTCACAAGGACCATGACCGGATCATCTTTTCCGGTGCCTTCCGCCGCCTGGGTCGCAAGACCCAGGTGCACCCTGTTTCCAGCAACGACCATATTCACACCCGGCTCACCCACTCCCTGGAAGTCAGCTGCGTAGGCCGCTCGCTCGGCATGCGGGTAGGTGAAACCCTGCGTGACGAGTTACCGGACTGGTGCGACGCCGCAGACCTGGGCATGGTTGTGCAGTCGGCGTGCCTGGCCCATGACATTGGCAACCCGCCGTTCGGCCACTCTGGCGAAGACGCGATTCGCTATTGGTTCCAGCAGGCGGCCGGGCGCGGCTGGCTCGACAGCATGAGCGACGGCGAACGGCTGGACTTCCTGAATTTCGAAGGCAACGCCCAAGGCCTGCGCGTGCTCACTCAGCTGGAGTATCACCAGTTCGAAGGCGGTATGCGGCTGACCTATGCCACCCTGGGCACCTATCTCAAATACCCCTGGGCCGCGCGGCATGCCGACTCGCTGGGCTACAAGAAGCACAAGTTCGGCTGCTACCAGAGCGAGCTGCCGATCCTTGAGCAGATCGCCGGGCGCCTGGGCCTGCCGCTGCTTGAACCCCAGCGCTGGGCACGGCACCCGCTGGTGTACCTGATGGAGGCCGCGGACGACATCTGTTATGCCTTGATCGACCTCGAAGACGGGCTGGAGATGGGCCTGCTCGACTACGCCGAAGTGGAAGCGCTCCTGCTTGGCCTGGTGGGTGACGACCTGCCGGAAACCTATCGCCAGCTCGGCCCCCGTGATTCGCAGCGGCGCAAGCTGGCAATACTGCGCGGCAAGGCCATCGAGCACCTCACGAATGCCGCTGCCCGGGCGTTTGTCGAACAGCAGCCCGCGCTGCTCGCCGGCACCTTGAGCGGCGACCTGGTGGAACACATGGACGGCCCTGCCAAGGGCTGTGTGTTGGGGGCCAAGGACATTGCGCGGGAAAAAATCTTCCAGGACAAACGCAAGACGCTGCACGAAATCGGCGCCTATACCACCCTTGAGGTGCTGTTGAATGCTTTTTGCGGAGCGGCCCTCGAGCAGCACGGCGGGCGCCGGCTGTCATTCAAGAATCGACGGATTCTGGACCTGATGGGCAGTAACGCACCGGAACCCTCCTGGCCGTTGCATGCTGCGTTCCTGCGCATGATCGACTTCATCGCCGGCATGACAGACAGCTATGCCAGCGAAATGGCCAGTGAGATGACGGGGCGGGCGATACCCGTCTGAGCTGCGCGCCCGGCCTTGGGAAAATTCCGATAAAGCCGGGCAGGCCCACTGGCTGCGCCCCAACTGAGCTAAGGTCGCGCACCTGATTGCAACAAGGACGCGGTAATGGGCTCGGTACTTATCATCGAAGATCACCCGGTCATTCGGCTGGCGGTGCGGATGATGCTGGAAAACGAAGGCTATACGGTTGTAGGCGAGGCGGACAACGGCGTAGATGGCATGCGCATGGTCCGCGAATACCAACCGGACCTCACCATCCTGGATATCAGCCTGCCCAGGCTCGACGGGCTGGAGGTGCTTGGCCGTTTTCAGGCCATGGGCATGCCCTCCCGAGTGCTGGTACTCACCGCGCAATCGGCGCAACTGTTCGCCATACGCTGCATGCAGCTGGGCGCCGCCGGTTATGTGTGCAAGGTGGAAGAGCTCACCGAATTGCTCAGCGCCGTGCGAGCAGTGTTCGCAGGCTATAACTATTTTCCCAGCCAGGCGCTGGACTGCATTGACGACCCTCGACGCAACGCGGAACTACAGATGTTCCAGCACGTGAACGATCGAGAACTGATGGTGCTGCAATTGTTCGCGCAGGGACGGACCAACCGGGAAATCGCCGATGGCATGTTCCTCAGTAACAAAACAGTAAGTACGTACAAGAAACGCTTGATGAACAAACTGAAGGCGGGATCATTGGTGGAGTTGCTGGACATCGCCAAGCGTAATGCAGTGGTGTGAGCCGTGCTTCCCACAGGCCTGCATGCTCCCAAGCCATTGCGGCTCGGGAGCAGGCAAAATCAGGCTGCGGGGTTGACCGGCTTTTCCGGGTACCACACGTCCAGCAGCGGGCTGACTTCAACGTTGGTCAGTTCGCTGCGGCCCTTGAGCCAGGCTTCCACGGCCGCGCGCTGTTCTTCGCTGACCGAACCGCGCTTGGCCAGGCATACCAGGCCGAAGTCATCGCCGCCAACATAGTCGACACCATTGGCCTTCATCGCGTCCTTCAGGAACGCTTCGAGGAAGGCGTCGATCTCGGCTTCGCTCAGGCTTTCCTTGAACTCCAGGTTCAGTTCGAAGCCCAGTTCCTGGAATTCGTCCACGCACAGTTTTTTGCGCAGGCGGCGGGAGCGGTTTGTAGCCATCGGGTAAATCCTCATGAGTTTCAAGCGCGGCACTTTACCATTTCAGCGTGACAATTACTGTCCACCGTCACTCCATCGGTAGATTTTTCCCACAGGCGGTTCCGGGCGGCGCTCAGCTGGCTAGCGCTTCAGGCATAATGCGCATCGTTGGCGGGAGCCTTCACCTTTTCATGCTCCTTACTTTTCGCCGCCTTGCAGAGCTCTATCTTCATGATCAAAACCTTGCGCCCGTTGTTCGTCGCCGGCTTGCTACTGTCAATTGCCGCACCGCTCCAGGCCGCCCCGGCCAGCCTTACGCCCAAAGTGGAACAAGCCCTCAAGGCGAGCAAACTGACCGACAACGCCCTCTCCCTTGCACTGGTCCCGCTCAGCGGCCCGGGCTCTACCACGCTGTTCAATGCCGACGTTTCGGTCAATCCCGCATCCACCATGAAGCTGGTCACCACCTTCGCCGCGCTGGAACTGCTGGGCCCTACGTTCCAGTGGAAAACCGAGTTCTATACCGACGGTACGCTTAGTAACGGTGTGCTCCACGGCAACCTTTATGTGAAAGGCGGCGGTGACCCGAAGCTGAACATGGAAAAACTGTGGTTGCTGATGCGTGACCTACGGGCCAATGGCGTGCAGCAAGTCACCGGTGACCTGGTGCTGGACCGCAGCTTCTTCAAGCAGCCGCAGCTGCCCGTATTCAACGACGACGGCAACGACGAAAACGCACCTTTCCTGGTGCGCCCTGATGCGCTGATGATCAACCTGAAGGCGTTGCGATTCGTTGCGCGCAATGATTCGGGAAAGGTCAGCGTGGCGGTGGAGCCGCCTATCGGCACAATTCATCTGGATAACCAGGTGAAGCCGATTGCGGGCAGCAAGTGTACGGGCGAAGTCCGCTACAACCCGGTGCCGCAGCCTGATGGCATCAGCGTGGTGGTCAGCGGCCAGCTCGCACAGGGCTGTAGCTCCCAGACCTACCTCTCGCTGCTGGATCACTTTGCGTATTCCGCCGGGGCGATTCGCGCGATCTGGTCCGAACTGGGCGGCAGCATCAGCGGTGCCGACCGTGACGGCGCGGTACCGAACAACGCGCGGTTGCTGGCCCGGGCGTTCTCCCCCGACCTGGCCGAGGTCATCCGCGACATCAACAAGTACAGCAACAACACCATGGCTCAGCAGCTGTTCTTGACCATTGGCGCGCAATTCCGCACCGATGCGGACCTCGATGATGCCAAGGCCGCGCAGCGTATGGTTCGCCAATGGCTGGCCAAGAAGGGCATTACCTCGCCGCACCTGGTGATGGAGAACGGCAGCGGCTTGTCCCGTGACGAGCGCGTAAGCGCCCGGGAGATGGCGACCTTGCTGCAAGCGGCCTGGCGAAGCCCCTATTCGGCGGAGTTCATGAGCTCGATGCCGCTGGTGGGCATGGACGGCACCATGCGCAAGCGCCTCAAGCGCACCTCGATGGCCGGGGAAGGGCACATCAAGACCGGTACCCTCAATACCGTGCGGGCGATTGCCGGCTTCAGCCGGGACGTGAACGGCAACACCTGGGCGGTGGTGGCCATCCTCAACGATCCCAAGCCATGGGGCGCGAGGTCGGTACTCGACCAGGTGCTGCTGGACCTTTACAACCAGCCCCGCACTGCCAGCACCGCTGCCCTCCCCTGACCGTAGCGCTGCAACGGCATCAGCCCTCCACTACCTGGTCTCGCCCACGTTGCTTGGCCAGGTACACCGCGGCATCGGCGCGAGCCATCAGTGCCTCGCCAGTTTCGTTTGGCTGCCAGCCTGCCACACCGAAGCTGGCGGTCACATGGCCTACGTCTTCCAGGGCGTTGTTGCGCAGGGCCTGCCACAGCTCGGTAGCCAGCAACCGGGCCTGGGTGGCATCACTGCCAGGGCACAGCACCACGAACTCTTCCCCGCCCAGGCGACAGAACACATCGTGCCGCCGCAGCCGCTGCCCGAACGCCTTGCAGATAGCCTGTAGCACCCGATCCCCGGCAAGGTGGCCGAAGCGGTCATTGATGCGCTTGAAATGGTCGATGTCGAACATCACCACCGCAAGGCTCGAATGGGCGCGACGGGCCCGCTCCAGCTCGGCCCCCAGCCGCTGCTGGAAGTACCGCCGATTGTAGATCCCGGTCAACGAGTCGGTTACCGACAGCGTGCGCAATTCATGCTCTACGCGCTTGAGGTCGCTGATGTCCGACAGGTAGCCGTGCCACAGGATACTGCCGTCGGGCAAGGGCTCGGGGGTGGCTTCGCCCCGCACCCAACGCTCTCCCCGCTCCGGCAGGCACACGCGGTACTCTGCTTGCCAGCGGGTCAACTGTTGCGCGGAGGCCTCGATGGAGGCCCGAACGCCCGCCAGGTCGTCGGGGTGAATCCGCTCGAATACGTAGGAGCCGTCTCGAGCCAGGGTCTGGAGGTCGATCTCGTAGATCTCCCACAATCCACGGCTGGCGTAATCGAACGAAGACGAGCCATCGGGCCGCAGGCGGAACTGGTAGATACCACCCGGGACTTCCGCGCTCAGCCGTTCCAGCTGGCGATCTCGCGCGGCCAACGCATCCAGGGTGCGCAGGCTTTCGGTGATATCGATGCACACTGCCAGGTAGCCGATGGGCTCGGCGGCTTCATCGCGCACCGCGGTTACCAGCATGTTCACAGTGAGCCGCGAACCGTCCCGGCGCACGAGGGTCCAGTGGTGTGCCTCGGGCGCATGCTGTGCTTCGCCATCTCCCAGCATGGCCTGCACAGTGGATACCGGCCGGCCCAGGCGTTCTTCAAGCTGGGCTGCCCGCGCTTTCAATTCGGCATGCACATGCAGGTCGCCCAGCCGCAGCCGCCCGATCACCTGCGCCTGGCTGTACCCCAGCATGCGTTCGGCACCGGCGTTGAAGGTGGTGATCATGCCAACAAGGTCGGTGGCGATGATCGCCACTTCGGTAGCGGCATCCAGCACATTACGCAGTTGGCCATGGGTGTGGCGTAAACGCTGCTCACTCAGGCTCAGTTCGGCGGTGCGCTGGCGCACCAACTGGAGGGCGCGCTGGCGCTGGGTCACCAGGCTGTAGAGCAACCCACAAAGCAACAATGTGAGCAGTGTGCCCAGGACCGCAATCACCACACCTACCAGCGAACGATTTCCGGCCACAAATAGCCGGCTGGGCTTGAGCTCGATCCGGTAGCTGCGGTCAGCCAGATGCAGCAGTCGGCTGATAGCCACGGATTCATCACCCGCCACGCCAGGCGAGGTGTACAGCACCTCATGCTGGTCGGGGCTGGAAAGGTCCAGGATACGCACAAAAAGATTGTCTTCCCCAGGCGCCGGCAGCCCATCGCCCAAGAGTTCATGCAGGCTGATGATAGCGCTCACATACCCGCGCAAGCGGCTGTCCCCTTCCGCCATGGAGGGCAGCGGCAGGTGGTACACCGGTGCGACAATGAGCACCCCCCGGTTATAGGGCGGGTCAATGGCAACCAGGTCCAGTGGCGGGGACACCGCAAGGCCGCGGGCAGCCATCGCTTTTTCTAGGGTAGCCCTGCGCACAGCATCGGAGGCCAGGTCCAGCCCGTAAGGCGTAGCCCCGGCGCCGACGAAGGTGCTGTAGGCAATGGGAAAGTAGACGGCGGCCGGCGGCGATATCACCATCTGACCATTGCCGCCCAGGGCAAGGATAGGGAAGCCCGCCCGGGCTTCGAAATCGCTGCGCTGCACGTCGCTTACCCGCGGCATCCAGGAAAAGGCCCGGGTACGTGCCAGCAGCGGTGTAGCGAACCCTTCAAAAGCCGCTTCCGTAGGCTGGTCAGACCAGGTGATGAACCGGCGCAGGCTGTCCAGGCGCTGCGCCTGGTCCAACAAACGTTCTTCGATCCGTGCGGTACGTTCGCTAGCCAGCAGCTCAAAGCGCTGGCGGACCTGCTGGCGCGCGAACAGGTCTGCGGTAATGGCCAGCGCGGCTGTCATTCCAAGGCCGAACGCCAGCCCCAGGAGCGTCACGCGCCAGGCAGACGCCCTTTCGTCGATAAAGCCGAGGATCTTAGGCCGGTGGGTGCGGGGGAACATAACCATTTACTCTGAAAGCCGGTGGGCCTGATCGAAAGGCCCGAGAGACTTATAGCCACTGGCCACTAGTTTGCCTAGTAGCCAGTGCACGCCGCCGCCGCTATCAGATAGAAGGTGGGCGGTTACCGCGCCTGAATTCGCCATGCGCGGTGGATGCGCTCATTGCGAGCGAAGTCGGGGTCGATGGTATCCCGGCTGATTTCCTCCACGCTGTAACGCGCTGCCACGCTCTCATCCAGGGCAAAGCGGCGGAAGTTGTTGGAGAAGTACAGCACGCCGCCCTTGGCCAGCCGCGCCATCGCCAGGTCCAGCAGCCGCACATGATCACGCTGCACGTCGAACACCCCTTCCATGCGTTTGGAATTGGAGAACGTCGGCGGATCAATGAAGATCAGCTCGTACTCCTCGCGGCTTTCCTCGAGCCAGGCCATCACATCGCTCTGTACCAGCTGATGCCGCTCGGACAAACCGTTCAGCGCCAGGTTTCGGCGCGCCCAGTCCAGGTACGTGCGGGACAGGTCCACACTGGTGGTAGCCCGTGCGCCACCTTTTGCCGCATGCACCGTAGCGGCGCCGGTGTAGCAGAACAAATTCAGGAACCGCTTGCCGGTGACTTCCCGTTGAATGCGCAAGCGCATCGGCCGGTGGTCGAGGAATAGCCCCGTATCAAGGTAGTCCGTGAGGTTCACCAGCAGCCGGACGCCGGCCTCGTTGACCTCCATGAACGTGCCCTGCGTGGCCTGCCGTTCATATTGGCGGGTACCACTCTGCCGTTCGCGGCGCTTGAGCACCACTTTCTGCGGGTCGACACCCAGCGCGACAGGAATCGCCGCCAAGGCATCGAACAGGCGGGTCTGCGCCTTTTGAGGGTCGATGGACTTGGGCGCGGCATATTCCTGCACATGCACCCAGCCTTGGTAAAGGTCGATGGCGAACGCGTACTCCGGCATGTCCGCGTCATACACCCGGTAGCATTCCACCTGCTCGCGGCGCGCCCACTTGCCCAGCTGCTTGAGGTTTTTCTGCAGGCGGTTGGCGAACATCTGCGCGCCTTCGCTGAGGCGCGCCGGGGCAGCCACTGGCGCAGCAGCAGGCGCTGGCGCCGTATCGGCGTCGCTGGCCGGGCCTGTAGCGGCACGGCGCTCACCGGTCACGAATTGCTGGGGGAGTACGTCGAGCAACAACAGCTTGCACGGCAGCGCGCCGTTCCAGAAGGCATATTGCTTGTGGCTGCGAATACCCATGCGCTTGCCCAAGTCCGGCGCGGCGGTAAAGATTGCCGCCTGCCAGTTGAGGCACGCCTGCCGCAAGCGCTCGCCCAGGTGCTGGTACAGGTACACCAGGCTGGCCTCGTCGCCCAGGCGCTCGCCATAGGGAGGGTTGCACACCACAAGGCCTTTCTGATTCTGGTCTGGCCGGGGCTCGAACGTCGCCAGTTCACCTTGGTAGATCTTTACCCACTCGCTCAGCCCGGCGCGCTCGATGTTGTTTCGGGCCGGCTGAATCAGCCGCGGGTCGGCTTCGTAACCACGTATCCACGCCGGCTTGCGTGCCAGGCCTTCACGGGCGCGGTCACTTGCTTCGTCATGCACCTTGCGCCATACGGCAGGCACATGGCCCAGCCAGCCGCTGAAGCCCCAGCGTTCACGGCGCAGGTTGGGCGCCAGATCAGCGGCCATCATCGCGGCTTCCACCAGGAACGTGCCCACACCGCACATAGGGTCCGCCAGCGCTCCGCCTTCCGCGGCAATGCGCGGCCATCCCGCACGTACCAGAATGGCGGCTGCCAGGTTTTCCTTCAGTGGCGCCGCACCTTGCTGCAGGCGGTAGCCTCGCTGGTGCAGGCTATGCCCGGAAAGGTCCAGCGACAGAATGGCTTCACCACGATCAAGGCGCAGGTGAATACGCAGGTCCGGGTTGAGTTTGTCGATACCCGGCCGCTGGCCGTCCGGCCCGCGCAGGCTGTCAACGATCGCATCCTTGACCTTGAGCGCACCGAAGTGGGTGTTGTCGATACCCGAACCATGCCCGCTGAACTCGACGGCGAGCGTGCCTGCAGGGTCCAGGTGCTCGGCCCATTCTACCTCGCGCACGCCGTGGTACAGGTCCTCGGCGTTGCTCATGGAAAACCGCTTGAGCACCAGCAGTACCCTATTCGCCAGACGGGACCAGAGGCACAGCCGGTAGGCGGTTTCCATGGTGGCCTCGCCGCGTACGGCCGCGGTATGTTCCCGCACTTCGGTCAGCCCCAATTCGGCGGCTTCCGTGGCCAGCAGGCCTTCCAGGCCTTTGGGGCAGGTAAGGTACAACTCAAAAACATCGGACATTCGATAACGCCTGTGCATTAGGCCGGGGAACGCATCCCTCGGCTGGTTGATCGAGCGCTGTTTCAGCCAGCGCCGCCTTGGCACACCCCGTGCCTCCCACCTCGAACGCCCCTTGCGTAAAAAAGGATTAGACGTTCAGGCAGTTCGAAAACTCCTTTCGGCACACCCACAGGCGACCTCTCGTCGCCAGCATGGCACCAGATGAAACATTTATTTCCAAGCCCGACCAACAACGATGTGCACGCTGAATCGGTTTAAATCAGGGGCTTGCGTCCTGAATCATCAGTGGCACCCGGCCCGTGCTTATGGCTGGATGCGCTAAACATGAACATCTTATTACAAATCGTTCATTCCCTCGGCCGCCAAGGTTGTTTAGAACTGACCCCAGGCCATGCTGCAACGGTGTGGCCTTCCATGGCCTGCCACGCCGGCAGCAGGCCCTTATCACCGGCAGTCGATTACTGCCCGGCCCAGCAGTGGCCGACGGGACATAAGTCAACAAACGAGGGCTACACCCTATGAGAAGACTCAAGCGTGATCCGTTGGAACGAGCATTTCTTCGCGGCTATCATCACGGCATCAGTGGCAAATCCCGGGAACTGTGTCCCTTCACCCTACCATCGGTTCGCCAGTCATGGATCAACGGCTGGCGAGAAGGGCGCGGCGACAACTGGGATGGCATGACCGGTACGGCCGGCCTACATAGGCTCAACGAACTTCACGCGGTCGGCTGACACCCGACAGGCTTTCTCCTCCATGCCGCCTGATCGGGCGGCGGCACGGGCTACCCTGGTAGCCCGGCCATCCAACGGGGGCGCCCTGGCGGCCCCCCCGCTTCAGACCGCCGGGCGCATCATGCCGGGCAATGCGGCAATGGCATCTACCGACTCGCGAATCAGTGCCGGGCCGCGGTAAATGAAGCCCGAGTATACCTGCACCAGGCTCGCGCCCGCTTCCATCTTCTCTGCGGCGTGCGCCCCTTCGGTAATGCCACCTGCGGCGATGATCGGGATAGCCCCCTTGAGCTCCCCCGCCAGCACTCGAACGGTGTGGGTACTCTTTTCCCGCACCGGAGCGCCCGACAGCCCACCCGCTTCCTCGCCATGGGGCAAGCCCTGTACCCCTTCGCGCGACAGCGTGGTATTGGTCGCGATCACGGCATCCATGCCGGTCGCCAACAGCGCGGCGGCCACCTGGGCGGTTTCTTCGTCGGTCATGTCCGGGGCAATCTTGATGGCCAGCGGAACACGGCGGCCGCTGGCCAGGGCAAGGGCCTCGCGGCGTGTGGCCAGTGCTTCGAGCAGTGCCTTGAGCGAATCTCCGAACTGCAGGCTGCGCAGCCCCGGGGTGTTCGGCGAGCTGACGTTCACCGTCACATAGCTGGCGTGCTCGTGCACCTTGTCCAGGCACAGGAGGTAATCGTCCTGGGCACGCTCCACGGGCGTGTCGAAGTTCTTCCCGATGTTGATCCCCAGCACGCCTTCGTAACGGGCGGCTTTCACCCGCGCGATCAGGTTGTCCACGCCAAGGTTGTTGAACCCCATGCGGTTGATGATGGCGGTGGCTTCAGGCAGGCGAAACAACCTTGGTTTCGGGTTGCCTGGCTGTGGGCGCGGGGTGACGGTACCGATTTCAACGAAGCCGAAGCCCAGCTGCGCGAAGCCGTCGATGGCCGCGCCGTTCTTGTCCAGGCCCGCCGCGAGGCCGACCGGGTTGGGGAAGTGCAACCCCATTACCGTGGTAGGCAGCCGCGCAGGCGGCTTGGCCAGCAACCGGTTGAGCCCCAGCCGCCCGCCGGCGCCGATGAGGTCCAGGGAAAGGTCGTGGGAGGTTTCCGCGGACAGTTTGAACAGGATCTGGCGGGCCAGGTCGTACATGGTCGGCTTGCTCGGCATGGGTCGAAAAACAGCCGGCAGTATATAGGCCTTGGCCGGTTTTGTCGGCACTGGCATAGCGATTGCTGCGCTCCCTGCGCATGGAGCCATGGAGGCTTCCCACACGTATCAACGACAACGGCGTCGCGGCTGGCTTCCATCCTGGAAGGCGGCCCGGCGCCGTTGTGCTTGCAGAAGGCTGATTCATGACCGCGAACACGATAGACCCACGTACGGCCTGGGTGGCTGGCAGCGACGGCCCGGAAAAATCCAGTATCGAGCTGGGCTACATGGCCCTCACTGATTGCGCCTCGGTGGTGGTGGCGGCGACCCAGGGCTTCGCCCAACCCTATGGGCTGAACATCAACCTGCGGCGCCAGCATTCCTGGGCTGGCCTCCAGGACAAGCTGGCCAGCGGCGAGCTGGACGTCGCGCACGCCCTTTATGGGCTGGTGTATGCCGTGCAACTGGGGATCAGCGGTGGCGCCCAGCGGGACATGGCGGTATTGATGGGCCTGAACCGCAACGGGCAGAGCCTCAACCTTTGCGCCACGCTGGCCGGCGAGGGGGTGAACACCCCACGGCGCGTTGCACAGCACATCCAGCAAGGAGGGCGCCGGCTCACCTTTGCCCAGACTTTTCCCACCGGTACTCACGCCATGTGGCTCAATTACTGGCTGGCTAGCCAGGGCATCGACCCCTTGAGCGAGGTGGACAGCGTGGTGGTCCCGCCGCCCATGATGCTCGACCACCTGCGTGCCGGGCGCATCGACGGGTTTTGCGTGGGCGAGCCTTGGGCGGCGGAGGCGGTAGAACAGCATCTGGCGGTAACCCTTGCCACCAGCCAGGCCATTTGGCCGGACCACCCGGAAAAAGCACTGGCCTGCACCCGCGACTTCGTCAGCACCTACCCCAATACCGCCCGCATGCTGATCATGGCGGTGCTCGAAGCCAGCCGGTTCGTTGAGCAGAACCTGGAGGCCACGGCGCACCTGCTCAGTGCTCGGGAGTACCTTGATGCCCCGCCCGGGCGCATTTTGCCCCGCCTGGAAGGGCGCTATGAAGATGGCCTTGGCCACGCCTGGCTCGATGCGCACCCGGTACGCTTTTTCGACGAAGGGCGCGTCAACCTGCCCTACCTGTCCGACGGCCTGTGGTTCATGACGCAGTTCCGTCGCTGGGGCCTACTGCGTGAAGCGCCCGACTATCACGCCGTGGCCGAACAGGTTCAGCAACTGGCCATGTATCGCGAAGCCGCGCTTGCAGCAGGTATCGCGGCCGATCCCGCCGATTGCCGCAGTAGCGTGTTCGCCGACGGTAGCCGCTGGGATGGCAGCGACCCCGAGGGGTATGCCAAGGCCTTCACCATCAGCCATGTGGCGGGGGAGTGATCCATGCTTCGAATCCTCTTGATCGACGACACCGAGAAGAAGCTGGGGCGGCTGCGTAACGCCCTCAGCGGCGCGGGTTTCGAGGTAATGGAAGCCAGCGGCCTGACCATCGATCTGCCCCTGGAAGTGGAGCGCCTGCACCCTGATGTGATCCTTATCGACACTGACTCTCCGGGCCGCGATGTGATGGAGCAGGTGATCCTGGTAAACCGTGATCGGCCAAGCCCCATTGTGCTGTTCACCGATGAACACGACCCCCACGTGATGCGCCAGGCCATCCGCGCGGGCGTGAGCGCCTATATCGTGGAGGGCATCCATGCCGAACGCTTGCAGCCGATCCTGGATGTGGCGATCGCCCGCTTCGAAACCGACCAGGCGCTGCGGGCGGAGCTAAGCGCCCGGGATCAACAGCTGGCCGAACGCAAGCGAATCGAGTTGGCCAAGGGCCTGTTGATGAAGCTCAAGGCCTGTGACGAGGCGGCAGCGTATACGTTGATGCGTCGCCAGGCCATGAGCCGTCAGCAGAAGCTGATCCAGGTCGCCGAGCAGATCATCGCCATGAACGAGATGCTCGGCTGAAAGCTGGCCCGGGAATTGCTCCAGCCGTAAGCGTACTACCCACATTCAGCTCGGGCAGCCAATGGCGGTTGCCGGGCCAACGACAAAGACGTCGCTCCCCCCTGTTCAGGCAGGTCGGGCAGCGGCGTCTTTTGCGTTTCAGACCCCCGAAGCCGGGGCATCGATCGAGCCCCTTGCCCGTTGAGGTATTCAATGAATACGAGTTTCTGGAAAGCCGGCCACGCGCCTACCCTGTTTGCAGCGTTCCTGTATTTTGACCTGAGCTTCATGGTCTGGTACCTCCTCGGCCCCCTGGCCGTGCAGATCGCCACGGACCTCCAGCTGACCACTCAGCAGCGCGGCCTGCTGGTGGCCACGCCTATCCTCGCCGGCGCCATCCTGCGCGTGATCATGGGCTGGGCTGCGGATCGCCTATCCCCCAAAACCGCGGGCATCATTGGCCAGTGCATTGTTATCGCCTCCCTGGCGCTGGCCTGGCAGCTGGGTATCCATAGCTTTACCCAGGCGCTGCTGCTGGGCATCGGGCTGGGCGTGGCAGGGGCATCCTTTGCCGTGTCGCTGCCTCTGGCATCCCAGTGGTACCCGGCTGAACATCAGGGCAAGGCCATGGGCATCGCCGGCGCGGGCAACTCAGGCACCGTGTTTGCCGCACTGTTTGCACCTGCGCTGGCCGCGGCGTTCGGCTGGACCAATGTCTTCGGCTTTGCATTGATTCCGCTGGTACTCACTTTGGTAGTGTTCGCCACGGTGGCGCGCAATGCGCCAAACCGTCCCAAACCCAAGGCGCTGGCCGATTACAGCAAGGCCCTGGGCGACAAGGACAGCTGGTGGTTCATGTTCTTCTACGCCATCACCTTCGGTGGCTTCATCGGCTTGGCGAGCGCCCTGCCCGGTTATTTCAACGATCAATACGGGCTAAGCCCTGTCACAGCGGGTTACTACACAGCGGCCTGCGTATTCGGCGGTAGCCTGTTGCGGCCCTTGGGCGGTGCGCTGGCAGATCGCTTCGGGGGCATTCGCACCCTCTTGGCGATGTATACCGTGGCCGCGCTGTGCATGGCCGCGGTGGGCTTCAACCTGCCCAGCTCCGTGGCGGCGCTGGCCCTGTTCGTAGTCACCATGCTGGGCCTGGGTGCGGGCAACGGGGCTGTATTCCAACTGGTGCCGCAGCGTTTCCGGCAGGAAATCGGTGTAATGACCGGCCTGATCGGTATGGCGGGTGGGGTGGGTGGCTTCCTGCTCGCTGCGGGCCTGGGTGCGATCAAGCAACACACTGGCAGCTATCAGCTGGCGCTGTGGACCTTCGCGCTGCTGGCTGTGGTGGCCTGGTTCGGGCTGCATAGCGTGAAGCGTCGCTGGCGCACCACCTGGGGCGCGGCGGCTGTAACGGCGGCACGCGTTTGAGCACCACGCTGCGCCTGGAATGCGCCCAGGCTACGGCCACCGGCCCACGCTCGGAGAACCAGGATGCGCTGCGCATGGTCACCCCCTCCCCCGCCTTGGCGGCGAGCAAGGGTTACCTGTTCGGCCTTGCCGACGGCGTAAGCCAATGCGTGGACGGCGGCCTGGCCGCGCGGGCGACCCTGCAGGCGCTGGCGCTCGACTACTACGCCACACCGGAAACCTGGCCAGTGAGCCGTGCGCTGGACACGTTGCTAGGCGCACAAAACCGTTGGCTGCAGGCCAATGGCAGAGGCCAGCCGCTGCTCACCACCCTCACGGCACTGGTGGTGCGTGGCAACCGCTTCACCCTCGCCCATGTGGGTGACTGCCGCGCCTACCGCTGGGGGCCGGAGGGTTTGCACCGGTTAAGCCAGGACCACGTTTGGGACCAGCCGGGCATGCAGCATGTGCTCAAGCGTGCGCTGGGGCTGGACCAGCACCTGTTGGTGGATTACCTCGAAGATGATCTGCACGCCGGCGAGGCGTTTCTGCTGCTCAGTGACGGGGTGTGGAGCGCCCTGCATGAGCGGGAAATCAGTAGCGTGCTGCGTGAGGCGCAAACGGTGCAAGCGGCGGCGGACACGCTGGTCCGCCTGGCGCACGCCGCTGGTAGCCAGGACAACGCCAGTGCTCTGCTGGTACGCGTGCTGTCGCCGGGCAGCGTGAACCTGGCGGACAATCTCGCCCGGCTGCGCCAGTGGCCGCTTCCGCCTATGCTCAAGGCCGGGCAGCTGTTCGAGGGGTGGCGGGTGCAGGGGGTTCATGCGCGCAGCCGTCAGTCGCTGGTTTACCGCGTACTGAATATTGAAGGGGAGCCCTGGCTGCTGAAAACGTTGCCTGCCCAGTGTGCCGAGGATGATCAGGAGCAGCAGCGTTTGTTGTTGGAGGAGTGGTTCCTGCGCCGTGTGGCAGCTCGCGCCTTCCCTGAAGTACACAGCGGCACCGGGCGCCAGCACCTCTATTTCGCCATGCGTCAATACCCCGGTGCCACATTGGCCGAGCGCTTGAGTCAAGGCCCGCTGGCACTGGACGCCTGGCATCATCTGGCCGACCGGCTGCTCAAAGCGTTGGGGCTGCTGCATCGGCGCAATATGATCCATCGCGACCTCAAGCCGGAAAACCTGTTGTTCAGGGGGGATAATGAGTTAAAGGTGCTTGATTTCGGCTTGGCCTATTGCCCCGGCCTATCGGCGGTGAGTACGCAACAGGTGGCGGGGACGCCCAGCTATATCGCTCCGGAAGCGTTCCAGGGTGAGGCCCCCACCACCTCCCAAGACCTGTTCGCCGCCGGTGTGGTGCTGTACCAGGCACTCACCGGGCACTATCCCTATGGCGAGATCGAGGCTTTCCAACGCCCGCGCTTCGGCCAGCCGACGGCGCCCAGCCGCTACAGGCCAGAAATCCCCGAATGGCTGGATGCCCTGATGATAAAAAGCGTACAGGTTGACCCCGCCCAGCGCTTCGAAACCGCCGAGCAGTGGCTGCTGGAGCTGCAGCGTGGAGAATCGAAGGGCTTTGTGGCGGTGCGCAGGCCGCTGCTCGAACGTGAGCCGCTGAAGGTCTGGCGCACCGTGGCGCTGCTGTCGCTGGCGGCGAACCTGATTGTGGCGCTGGTGTGTTTGCACGGGTGATGAGAGACCGGTTCGCAGGCTGCGGCAGATGGCAGGCCCCCCCACTCCTAGGGGGCTTGGCGGACAATAAAAAAGCCCGGGCAATTGCCCGGGCTTTTTTGACGCTCAGCGCAAATTACTTGGCTTGAGCTTCTACTTCGGCTTCTACGCGACGGTTGATCGCGCGGCCAGCGTCGGTGGCGTTGTCAGCAACTGGGCGGGTTTCGCCGTAGCCAACAGAGTTCACGCGAGCGCCTTCAACACCGTACTGGTTGACCAGAACGTTACGAACAGCGGCAGCGCGCTTCTCGGACAGCTTCTGGTTGTAAGCGTCGGTACCAACGGAGTCGGTGTGACCTTCAACGGTGGTGGTGGTAGCCGGGTATTGCTTCATGAAGTCGGCCAGGTTCTTGATGTCGGCATAGCTGTTAGGCTTGACGACCGACTTGTTGAAGTCGAACTTCACGTCCAGCTCAACACGTACGGTTTCGGCAACGGCTGGGCAGCCATCAGCGTCAACGGTGGTGTTTGCAGGAGTGTTCGGGCACTTGTCGACGTTGTCGCAAACGCCGTCGTTGTCCGAGTCGGAGCACACTTCAGCAACTGGAGCAGGGGCCGCGGCCACTTCTTCCTGCTGCTTGGCGCCGCCACCGAAGTTCACGCCAACACCAACGCTCGGAGCCCACTCGGTCTCGCCACGGTCGATGTTGTACATGGCTTCAACGCCAGCACGTGCGTACACGTTTTCGGTGAAGTAGTACTTGGCGCCGCCACCAGCGTTGAAGAAGGTGGAGTGGTCACGGCCGCTGTGGCCATGAGCTTCGACGTTGCTGATGCTCTGCTGCGAGAAGCCAGCGGAGACGTACGGACGCAGGCCAACACCTGGGGTACCGAAGTGGTATACGGCGTCCAGAGCAGCGTCGCCGCCGTGGATTTTCTGGTTGCCGGTGCCGTTGTTCGAGCGAATGTTGTGGATGCCGTCGTAGCCCAGACGCAGCTCAACGTCGTCGGTCAGGAAGTAACCGATCGAGCCACCGTAGAGGTTGGCATCGTCCAGATCACGCGAACTGTCGGTGTAGTACTTCTTGGTGAACAGCTCACCCTCGACTGCGCCTTGGCCTTGTGCCAATACGCCGAAAGAGGTTGCGGCAACAAGAGAGCCAATGGCCAGGCCCAAGGTGTTTTTCAGTTTCATCCGTTAAATCCCCATCTGGTGATTGTTAAGCGATCCCACCAGGACTGCGTGGGACAACTCGGCGGCAAGTCTAGCAGAACTTGCACGCCAGTTAGAGAGATTCGCGTTCCGTTAAGTTTCCAGAACGTTGGCGAATTTCTCGCGCAGCTTGTCGAGCGCGCGTTTGTAGCGCATTTTGGTCGCGCTCAGACCCATGTGCATGATGTCCGCGATCTCCTGAAATTCAAGTTCCGCGACAAACCGCAGCACAAGGATTTCCCGATCTATCGGGTTCACATACACAAGCCAGCGGTCAAGACCGCCGCGCTCCTCGGGCTTCGGCGCCTTTTCCTCCGAAGCCTCCTCGACCGGATCAAGACTCAAGGCATCCATCAAGCGACGCTTGCGTCTTTCTTTCCGATACTGCGTGATGCATTCGTTGTAAGTGATGCTGTATAGCCATGTCTTGAACTTCGATTTACCCTCGAAGTTCTTCAAGCCGTACAACACCTTCAACATCACTTCCTGACAGACATCATCAGCGTCCCGATCGTTCCCCAGGTAACGCGCGCATACATTGAAGAGGGTGCGCTGATAGCGGCGCATCAGCTCTTCGTAAGCGCGGGTCACATGAAAAAGCTCTTCATGCGAACGTGCCACCAGTTCCTCGTCGGACAGCGCGCGTGGGTCGTATCGCAATGAAGGCGTTGGCACTTTAGTCAAAACGGTTCGGGCCGCAGGTCAGGTCAGGTCCACCCGCCACCCCGTGGGGGCCGGTGATTTTTCGCGGCGGGCATACTAGCAGAATATGCACGCTCAGCGGCTACTGACCTTCTCCGCAAGCAGGATCCGGTTCGACACCGACACCCATTCACCTTCCTCGGTCACCACCGTGGTTTTCACGGTGCCGATTTCCTCGATATGGCCCTCGAGCTCTCCAATACGCACCTGTTGGCCAACCTGATAAAGCTCGCGCACATAAATCCCGGCAAGGATCTGGCTGGCGATATCGCGACTGCCCAGGCCCATCGCCAGCGCAACCGCCAGACCAACGGTAATCAGCGCGATCACGATCACATGGTTGAGCAGGTCGGTCTTGATCTCCAGCTGGCTGATGGCCACGGAGATACTGATCACGATCACCAGCCACTGCGCCACGCGGCCCAGGCCACCGGCATACTCGATACCCACGCCTTCGGCGGCGCCGCGCACGATGCCATTGACCAGTTGCGCCAGCAGCACACCCACCAGCAGCACCAGCACCGCGCCAAATACCTTGGGCAGGTAAAGCGCCAGCACATCCAGGGTGGCCGAAACGCGCTGCAAGCCAAGAGACTCGGCCGCGGAAACGAAGAAGATAAGCAGCACGAACCAGTAAACGATTTTACCTACCAACGTGGAGATCGGCACCCTGATGCCGGCGCGCCCCATCAGTTTGGTAAGGCCGGTACCGGCCATCAGGCGGTCCAGCCCTACCTTGGCGAGCACCCGCGACAACAGGGCGTCCAGCAGCTTGGCGACCACAAACCCAAGCAGCACCACCACAAGGGCGCCGAACAGGTTGGGAATGAAGCTGGCGACTTTGGTCCACAGGGCGGTCATCGCAGTGACCAGGCTTTGGGTCCAGAGGTCGAGTTCCATGTTCAATCAGCCTTATCCGCGCGCTGCGCGGTACGGGTACGACGGTTCACCGGCGCCACATGCGGCGCCCCTTTGCTTACAGCGATCATGCCGGCCTGGAAGCAACGGCCGATCAGGCCGAACAGGTCCTGCGCGCCCACCTGGCGGTTCGCGGTTTTCAACACGCGGTCCAGGCAGGCGTCATCATCGCGCCCCTGGGGGCTGGCATTGAGCATGTCGCGCAAGGACTGTTCGAATGGGTCGTGCATGATCACCTCACGAATTTGACTCAAAGACGCAGGCCCCCGGAGCCGGGTCACATTCCACGGCAAAACCTTCACACCCAGCGAAGCCGCCGATAGAGCAACCACTGCCCCACCGCCACCGCAAGGGTGACGCTACAGGTAATGAAGAATCCTTCAGGGTTGTTCGCACCCGGCAAACCACCCACGTTCATGCCCAGCAACCCGGTGATGAATGTGATCGGGAGGAAGATCCCGGTCACCACGCCAAACCGGTACATGGTCCGGTTCATCCGCTCGCTGAGCTGCCGCTGCTCGGCCTCGAGCAGCAGGGCCACCCGTTCGCGGTTCAGCTCCAGCTCTTCCAGATAGCGGATCAGGCTGTTGTTCAGCTCGTTCCAGTAGTCACTGTCCTGGCCCGCGAACCAGCCAGGGCAATTGCGGGCCAGCAGTGCGAACAAGTCACGCTGGGGGGCAAGGAAGCGCCGCAAACCCGCCGCCCTGCGCCGAAGATGCAGAAGGCTGGAGTGCTCGGGGGCGTAGCCGTCTTCGGCATCCACACGCTCTTCTTCGGCATCCAGGGTTTCGGTGAGTTGGTCGACTACGGCCTGAATGCGCTCGGTGAGGCGCTCGGCAAGATAGAGCACCAGGTCGGCAGCGTTCCGGGGCCCATCGCCAGCGGCAAGGCGGGCAACCAGGTCTTCGGTGGCGCGCAACGAACGCAGCCGTAGGGAAATCACCCGGCGTTCCTCGGCGAAGATCCGCACCGACACCATGTCTTCAGGCTGGGCGCCCGGGTTGAGGTTGATGCCTCTGAGGAACAGCAAAAATTGCGAGTTGGGCAGCGGCACCAGGCGAGGCCGGGTGTTCTCCTCCAGCAGGAGGTCACAACTGAAGTCGTTCAGCCCGCTACGCTCGCGTAACCAGGCGTGGGTCTGGGGATGGCCACGATCCCAGTGCAGCCACAGGCTTTCGTGCTCGCCCAGGCTCAGGCCTGGGAGTTCATCGCGGGTGATCGTACGTGCACCGCCCTGCCCGTTCAGCACCAGGGCGTGCACCAACCCACCCGAATTGTCGTGTTCAACCATCAGTGACTGCAAATCCTCTGCTTTTTATTCAGGCATGCTCAGGGGAACCGCCGAAACGATCACACCGTTGTTGTCGGCGTACAGGTAATCGCCGGGCTTGAGTGTGACCCCTGCGAAGGTCACCGGCACATTGAGGTCGCCGATTCCGCGCTTGTCGGTCTTCATGGGATGGGTAGCCAGCGCCTGCACGCCAAGGTCGGTCTGCGCGATCATGTCCACGTCACGGATGCAGCCGTAGATCAGCACACCTTCCCAACCATTGTGTGCAGCCTTCTCCGCCAGCAAGTCGCCCAGCAGGGCACGGCGCAGCGAACCACCGCCATCGACGACGAGCACCTTGCCCTTGCCGTCGGTTTCCACCTGCGCCTTTACCAGCGAGTTGTCTTCGTGGCACTTGATGGTCACGATCTCGCCACCAAACGAGTCGCGGCCACCAAAATTGCTGAACATCGGTTCAAGCACTTGCACGTGTTCGGGATAGGCATCGCACAGATCGGGCGTCAGGTAGTGCATGGTGAACTCCTTTTTCGCGAGTGAGCAGGCCTGCTAGATGTCCAGGCCGAGACGATCGCCATCATAGGCCACCGGCCAGCGGATAAGCGAGCCACAGTGGCCTTGCCGTGGCCGGCCGCTGTGCACATCGAACTCAATACCGTGGCGACGGCAGCGCAGCACGCCGTTCGCCAGGGTACCGTCATGCAAGGGCGCGCCCTGATGCGGGCAGCGGTTCTCGAATAACAGGTGCTGGCCCTGGTCCACGATGAGTAATAACTGGCGGCCCGCCACGGCGAATGCCCGCTTGTAACCGTCATCGAGATTGACCAGACGCTCCAAGGCTACAAACACAAGGTTCACCTCATCGGGAAGTGGTTCAGAGCTTAGCCTCTGCCTCTGTTGCAACGCTAGCCTGAGGCAGCCTACGCGCAGGCGCGGCCAGCCAGCGCTGCACCAATGGCCATACTTCAGCCTGGGCGGCCTTGCTTACCAGCATGTCCACGTGGCCGAAATCCTGGCTGAAGCCCTGATCGCGGCCTAGCAGCAGGAACTGGCCCTGTGCGCCGAAACACTCGAACAGCTGCTCGCAGGCCCAGGGCGGGTCTTGCCGGTCTCCAGCCCCCGCCACCGCCAGCACTGGCAGGTGCACACCCGCCAACCCGTCACGCCAGTCAGGCGCCTTGCGCCCCATCCGTCGCCGCAGGCCGTGCCAATGCAACAGCTCCAACGCCACACCGGCAGGTTCATCTTCCGGGCCACGCTTGAGGCGAGGGCCGGACACATGGTCCATACCCCGCATGATCAAGCGCCCGAGCCAATTGAAGGGTGCCACCCGCAGCGGCCAAGGCGCACGGCTCACCTGGCTGCCGAACAGCGCCACGCCAGCAAGCTCATCGGCGGCAAGGGTTTGCTCACCCAGCGCCCTTGCCAGGGTGATACCGCCGAGGGAGTGGCCGAGCCAGTAGGGCCGCTGCCCGCTCAGCTCGGTCACGAAGGCGTTGATCACAGGGAGGTCATAGCGGGCGTAATCGGCCACACCGTTGTGCCGATAGGCCTGGTTGCGCGGCGACAGGCCGTGCCCGCGCATCTCGGGAATCCACACGTCGTACCCCGCCCGCGCCAGGGTCGCGCCCAGCCCGATGCCTTTGGGGGAATACCAGAAGCGGCGATTGGAAAAACTGCCATGAAGCAGTATCACCGGTGCACCGCGCCCTCCGGCAGCATCGGCCAGGCCCAGGCGCGTAACGGCCAGTTCCACGGTAGGGTCAGGGCTGTTGGCAGCCTTGATCCGGTAGACGTCTTCACTGAGGTCGCCGCATCGCTCCGCACGGAGCAAGGCGACTGGAAATAAACGGCTGCTGCTTTGCATGGTTCAGAGGCTTTCGAAGGAGAAAAAACACACCCCCGGCTGGCGCTGAGGCCAGGCGGGGGCGTGATTATCTGCTTAAGCCTGCCCTTCTGCCAGGAAGAACCAGGTTTCCAGGACAGAATCGGGGTTCAGCGACACGCTTTCGATCCCCTGCTCCATCAGCCAGCGGGCAAGGTCCGGGTGGTCCGAAGGCCCCTGGCCGCAGATGCCGATGTACTTGCCAGCCTTGTTGCACGCCTGGATGGCGTTGGCCAACAGCTTTTTCACGGCCGGGTTTCGCTCGTCGAACAGGTGGGCAATGATGCCCGAGTCCCGATCCAGCCCCAGGGTGAGCTGGGTGAGGTCGTTGGAGCCAATGGAGAAGCCGTCGAAGAATTCCAGGAACTCCTCGGCCAGGATGGCGTTGGACGGCAGCTCGCACATCATGATCACCCGTAGGCCGTTCTCCCCACGGGCCAGGCCGTTGGCCGCCAGCAGGTCGACCACCTGGGAGGCCTCGCCCAAGGTGCGTACGAACGGCACCATGATCTCAACGTTGTCCAGGCCCATGGTTTCACGTACACGCTTGAGGGCGCGGCATTCCAGCTCGAAGCAATCCCGGAACGATTCGCTGATGTAACGCGAGGCGCCACGGAAGCCCAGCATCGGGTTTTCTTCTTCGGGCTCGTACAGCTTGCCGCCGATGAGGTTGGCGTACTCGTTGGACTTGAAGTCCGACAGGCGCACGATCACCTTTTTAGGATAGAACGCGGCAGCCAGGGTGCTGATGCCTTCCACCAGCTTCTCGACGTAGAAGCCTACCGGGTCGTCGTAGCCAGCGATGCGCTTGTCTACGCTGTCCTTGATTTCCACCGGCAGGTCGGCGTAGTTCAGCAGCGCCTTGGGGTGCACGCCGATCATGCGGTTGATGATGAACTCCAGCCGCGCCAGGCCCACGCCGGCGTTCGGCAGCTGGGCGAAGTCGAAGGCACGGTCGGGGTTGCCCACGTTCATCATGATCTTGAACGGCAGCTCCGGCATGGCATCGACGGAGTTTTTCTTGATGTCGAAGCCCAGTTCGCCTTCGAAGATGTAGCCAGTGTCGCCCTCGGCGCAAGACACCGTCACGCCCTGCCCGTCCTTGAGCAACTGGGTGGCATTGCCGCAGCCCACCACGGCAGGAATGCCCAGCTCACGGGCGATGATCGCGGCATGGCAAGTGCGGCCGCCGCGGTTGGTGACGATGGCGCTGGCGCGCTTCATCACAGGCTCCCAATCCGGGTCGGTCATGTCCGACACCAGTACGTCACCGGGCTGCACCTTGTCCATTTCGGACACATCACGGATCACCCGCACCTTGCCTGCGCCGATGCGCTGGCCAATGGCGCGACCTTCCACCAGCACCGTGCCTTTTTCCTTGAGCAGGTAGCGCTCCATCACATTGGCGCTGGAACGGCTTTTCACGGTTTCCGGGCGGGCCTGCACGATGTACAGCTTGCCGTCGTCCCCATCCTTGGCCCACTCGATGTCCATCGGGCGGCCATAGTGTTTCTCGATGATCATGGCCTGCTTGGCCAGCTCGCTGACCTCGGCGTCGGTGAGGCAGAAGCGCGCGCGCTCGGCCTTGTCCACGTCCACGGTTTTCACCGAGCGGCCTGCCTTGGCTTCATCGCCATAGACCATCTTGATGGCCTTGCTGCCCAGGTTGCGGCGCAGGATGGCCGGGCGGCCGGCTTCCAGCGTGCCCTTGTGCACATAGAATTCATCAGGGTTCACCGCACCCTGCACCACGGTTTCGCCCAGGCCATAGGCGCCGGTGATGAACACCACGTCACGGAAGCCCGACTCGGTGTCCAGCGTGAACATCACGCCTGCGGTACCGGTTTCGGAGCGGACCATGCGCTGTACGCCTGCCGACAAGGCGACCAGCTTGTGATCGAACCCCTGGTGAACCCGGTAGGCGATGGCGCGGTCATTGAACAGCGAGGCGAACACTTCCTTGGCGGCACGGATCACGTTTTCCACGCCACGGATGTTGAGGAACGTTTCCTGCTGGCCGGCGAAGGACGCATCGGGGAGGTCTTCAGCGGTGGCCGAGGAGCGCACGGCCACAGCGATGTCCGGATTACCCTGGGACAGCAGGGCGAAGTGCTTGCGGATTTCGTTGTTGAGCTGCTCGGGGAATTCGGCTTCCATGACCCATTTGCGGATCTGGGCACCGGTACGCGCAAGAGCGTTGACGTCATCCACGTCCAGGGCGTCGAGGGCGGCGTGGATCTGCTCGTTCAGCCCACTCTGCTCAAGGAAGTCCCTGTAGGCCTGGGCAGTGGTGGCGAAGCCACCAGGTACCGATACACCGGCGCCCGCGAGGTTACTGATCATCTCGCCCAGGGATGCGTTTTTGCCCCCCACGTGCTCCACATCATGGACGCCGAGCTTATCGAGGGAAACTACGTAATCTACCAAGGTGATGTCTCCGCAAAAGGATTTGGACCAGGCGCCTTCATGGCGCCCTACGGGGCACAGTGGCCCGAGTCTTCGAAATGCGTGAGAATGCGAGACTCGAGCCCAACGAAACGGGCCGATGATATCTCAGGATTCTTCCGCAGCCTAAGCCCCGGGGCGCAAATGAAACGATCAGCTTTCTTTATCTCTGACGGCACCGGCATCACTGCTGAAACGCTTGGCCAGAGTTTGCTCGCGCAATTCGAAACCATAACGTTCAACAAGTTCACCCGCCCCTATATCGACAGCGTGGAAAAAGCGCGGGCAATGGTGCAACAAATCAACGCTGCGGCGGACCGCGACGGGGTACGGCCGATCATATTCGATACCATTGTGAATCAGGACATTCGCGAGATTCTCGCCACCTCCAATGGCTTCATGATCGACATCTTCTCCACCTTCCTGGCGCCGCTGGAAATGGAACTGGGGTCCCATTCCTCCTACTCCGTAGGCAAGTCCCATTCCATCGCGCGCAACTCCAACTACATGGATCGCATCGAGGCGGTGAACTTCGCCCTGGACAACGACGACGGCGCCCGCACCCATTATTACGACAAAGCCGACTTGATATTGGTGGGCGTGTCGCGATCAGGCAAGACCCCGACGTGCCTGTACATGGCAATGCAATTCGGGATCCGCGCAGCCAACTACCCGCTCACCGAAGAAGACATGGAGCGGCTGCAATTGCCCGCCGTATTACGTGCTCATCGGCACAAGCTGTTCGGGCTGACCATCGACGCTGATCGGCTTACCGCCATCCGCCATGAACGCAAGGCCAACAGCCGTTACTCGAGTTTCGCCCAATGCGAGTTCGAAGTGCGCGAAGTAGAGGCCCTGTTTCGCCGTGAGAATATTCCTAATATCAACTCCACGCATTTTTCGGTAGAGGAAATATCCGCAAAGATTCTCGTGGAAATGGGTGTGGAACGGCGCTTCAAATAACAGGCTGGTTTTCGACAATGCACATACTGCAGTGGGTAAGTTGTCACTGGATGTGCCGACACGTCGCAGGCGTCGCATCCCTGGCATGATGGCACCGTGCTTCAACTGGCGCCATAAAACTACCGTGCTAGAATGCGCCGCCCCGAAAGGCCGGCCGTTGGCTGTTCCTTCCGCCCTGACAAGCCACCGCCCAGGTCACATGAGAACACCCAGACTCCCTTCCCTGCTCGGCCTGCTGCTGGTACCCGGCCTGGGCCTGGCCTCAGAGAAAACCACCTACGGCCTGAACGAGTACGCCCGCCTGGACGAAATCGACCTCGAGGTGGCGGCAAAGCTCGACACCGGCGCCATCACCGCTTCGCTCAGCGCGCGGGACATCAAGCGGTTCAAGCGCAACGGAGAGTCCTGGGTACGGTTTTATCTGGCAATCGACGAAGCCCATCAGCATCCTATCGAGCGCCCGCTGGCCCGGATCAGCCGGATCAAGCGGCGCGCCGGCGACTATGATCCAGACGCAGGCAAGCACTACACGGCGCGGCCGGTGATCGCGCTCAACGTGTGCATGGGCAAGGCCATGCGGCGCATAGAGGTGAACTTGACCGACCGCAGCGCATTCCAATATCCGCTTCTGGTGGGCTCCGAAGCGCTCAAGCGGTTCGACGCCCTGGTCGACCCCGCCTCGAAATACATCGCCGGCAAGCCCGCCTGCGCCCCTGACGTTTCCATCGCCGAGTAGCCTGAATGCGTTCGCTCACCCTTCACCTCAAGCTGCTGATCCTGATCCTGCTACTGCTGGGCGCCGGCATCACGGGCTACCAGATCTTCGCGCTCGGCATCCCGGTTTCGGAAGACGAAACCGACGACTTGTGGAACATCGACGCCAAGGTGGAATTCGTGCCCACCCCGAAAACCCCGGTAAAGGTGCAGATGTACGTACCCCCGCTCACCAGCGACTACGTGAGCCTCAACGAGAGCTTCATTTCCAACAACTATGGCGTGAGCGTCAACCGCATCGACAGCAACCGCAAGGTCACCTGGTCCTCGCGCCGGGCGTCGGGCAACCAGACCCTCTATTACCGGCTGGTACTGACCAAGCGCTACAGCAACGAGAAGCCCAAGTACAAAGGTGCGATGTTCCGCGACAGCCTGGTGCTGGAGGGCCCGGAAAAGATCGCCGCCGAGGCCTTGCTCGCACCGATCCGCCAGCACTCGGCGGACGTGGAAACCTTCATCAGCGAAACCATCCGGCGGGTGAACAACCTCAACGACGACAACGTGAAGCTGCTGCTTGCGGGCGACCCTTCTCCCCAGCACAAGGCCGGCGTGGTCGACCTCCTGCTCTCCATTGCCCATGTGCCGATGGAGCGCGCCCACACGCTGCGCCTGGTAGCCGATCAACCGCAGTCTCCCGAGCTGTGGTTGCGCAGCTTCAATGGCAACAAATGGTTGTACTTCAACCCCGATACCGGCGAGCAGGGCCTGCCCGCCGATCGCCTGTTGTGGTGGACCGGGGACGATCCGCTGGTCACGCTCGAAGGTGGCAAGAAGGTCACGGTCACGTTCAGCCTCAACAATAGCGAGATGAATGCCATCCGCCTGGCCAAGCTTACGGACGAAAGCACCGACGCCGACTTCCTCGCCTATTCGCTGTACAGCCTGCCGCTGCAAACCCAGCAAACCTTCATGGTGATGGTGATGATCCCCATCGGAGTGCTGGTGATTCTGGTGCTGCGCAACCTCATCGGCCTGCAAACCCTGGGTACCTTCACGCCGGTGCTGATCGCCCTGGCGTTCCGGGAAACCCAGCTGGGCTACGGTATCGTGCTGTTTACCCTGATCACCGCGCTGGGCCTGTCGCTGCGCTCGTACCTGGAGCACCTGAAGCTGCAAATGCTGCCCAGGTTGTCGGTCGTGCTCACGTTCGTGGTGGTGCTGATTGCCGCCATCAGCCTGCTCAGCCACAAGCTGGGGCTTGAACGCGGGCTGTCGGTGGCACTGTTCCCGATGGTGATTCTCACCATGACCATCGAGCGGCTGTCCATCAGCTGGGAAGAGCGCGGCGGCGCCCATGCGATGAAGGTAGCAGCGGGTACCCTGCTGGCCGCGTCGCTGGCACACCTGCTGATGACCGTGCCGGAGCTGGTGTACTTCGTGTTCACCTTCCCTGCCGTGCTGTTCATCCTCGTCGCCTTCATGCTCGCCATGGGCCGCTACCGGGGCTACCGCCTTACCGAGCTGTTGCGTTTCAAGGCATTCGTCAAGGATCGCGGGGCAGGCGCCTGATGTTCGGACTGTTCAAAACCTGGAAGGCCCTGCAGGCACGGGGCATCATGGGCATCAACCGTCGCAACGCCGACTATGTGCTCAAGTACAACGACCGGCGCCTGTATCCGGTGGTGGACGACAAGATCATCACCAAGGAGCGGGCGATCGCTGCGGGGATTCAGGTGCCAGAGCTGTACGGCATCATCTCCACGGAAAAGGAAATCGAGCGGCTGGACCAGATCGTGGGCGATCGCCCCGATTTCGTGATCAAGCCTGCCCAGGGGGCTGGCGGCGACGGAATCCTGGTGATCGGAGATCGCTTCGAGGATCGCTATCGCACGGTGTCGGGCAAGATCGTCAGCCGCTCGGAGATCGAATATCAGATTTCGAGCATCCTCACCGGCCTGTATTCCCTCGGCGGGCACCGGGACCGGGCGCTGATCGAATACCGCGTGGTTCCCGATCCGATTTTCAAAAGCATCAGCTATGAAGGCGTGCCGGACATCCGCATCATCGTGCTGATGGGTTATCCGGTGATGGCCATGGTTCGCCTGCCCACGCGGCAGTCCAACGGCAAGGCCAACCTCCATCAGGGGGCGATCGGCGTTGGGGTCGACCTTGCCACTGGGGTTACCTTGCGCGGCACCTGGCTCAACAGCATCATCCACAAGCACCCGGACACCACCAATGACGTCCAGGGCGTGCAACTGCCCTATTGGGACGGCTTCATGGCCCTGGCTGCGGGTTGCTATGAGCTGTGCGGCCTGGGCTATATCGGTGTGGACATGGTGCTGGACCAGAACCAGGGCCCGCTGATCCTCGAGCTCAACGCCCGCCCGGGGCTGAACATCCAGATCGCCAACGACTGCGGCCTGGCCCATCGTACCGAAGCCGTCGAAGCCCATGTGAACGCGCTGAAGGCCGACGGGCGCAGCGAAACGCCCGAGGAGCGCGCCCGCTTCGCACAGGCGGCATTTGGTCACGTGCGCCCCTGAATGGCTGGAGGCGCATCGGCCTTGGCACTACAATCGGCGCCCCTGCGTAAACCGCCGATGCCCTCATGCCCAGCTGTAGCCTCCATCCCCTGCCGTACCTGGCAAGCCCCGCTACATACTTTGCCGCTATCCGCCATGCACCCGGCGCCATCCTGCTCGACAGCGCCAGGCCAGTTGCCGAGCGCGGCCGATTCGACCTGCTCAGCGCCTGGCCCGTAGCAACCCTGCAACCGGCCCTGGATGAAACCGGCGCGGCGTACTTTCAGCGGCTACGATTGGCGCTCGCCAGCCTGGGGCCCGCCGAACTTCCCGCAGGGTGTGAGCTGCCTTTTGCCGGCGGGCTGATCGGCTACCTGGCGTACGACTTCGGCCGGCGCCTGGAAGCCCTGGCCGAGGGCCCCGAGGCTGACTTCAGCCTGCCGGACGCCCAACTGGGGGTTTATAACTGGGCATTGGCCAGCGATCACCTCAAGAAGCAAAGCTGGCTGGTGTTTCATCCCTCGCTGGCAACCCACGAGCGGGAACGCTTGATCGAGCTGTTCGAGGCCTCGGTCGAATCCCCGCCAGGGCCGTTCCGCCTTACCGAAACCTTTACCCATGAGGTCAGCGAGCCGGCGTATCAGCACGCGTTCGATCAGGTACAGGCCTATATCCGCGCCGGTGACACCTACCAGATCAACCTCACCCGCAAGTTCAGCGCCAGGTGCGAAGGGGACGCTTGGGCGGCCTACCTTGCCCTGCGCCGCGCATGCCCCACGCCGTTTTCCGGCTTCATGCAGGTGAATGGCGACACCGCCATCCTCAGCCATTCCCCGGAACGGTTTGTGCGGATACACGACCGGGCGGTAGAAACCCGACCAATCAAGGGCACACGCCCGCGCGGCCAGAATGCAGCGGAAGATGCCGCCCAGGCCGCGCAATTGCTGGCCAGCGAGAAGGATCGGGCAGAAAACCTGATGATCGTGGACCTGCTGCGCAACGACTTGGGCCGCAATTGCGCCATCGGCAGCGTGCGGGTGCCGGAGCTGTTCGCGCTGGAGTCCTACCCCAACGTGCACCATCTGGTCAGCAGTATCGAAGGCACACTCGCCAGCGGCCGGGACGCTCTGGACCTGCTGGCGGGCAGCTTCCCCGGTGGCTCGGTAACCGGCGCGCCGAAGATCCGCTCCATGCAGATCATCGATGAACTGGAAGCGCATCGGCGAACTATTTACTGCGGGTCGTTTCTGTACCTGGACGTGCGCGGCAACCTGGACAGCTCCATCGCCATACGGACCTTGCTGATCGAGCGCGGGTGCATTGCCTGCTGGGGCGGCGGCGCGGTGGTGATGGACTCGCAGGCCGACGACGAATACCAGGAGTCGCTGATCAAGGTGAGTGTACTGCTCGATACGCTCGAGGCGTTGCAGGGCTGATCCAGCAACCGCCGGCACAATTTGATAACCTTGCAGCCATTCGAGCGCGACAAGCGCCAGCACACTGGAACCGCCTGATGAACCACCTCTTTGATGTCGCCGAAGCGGCGGCTGGCTATGCGAGCAAATCCCCGCAGGATGTACTCAAGCTTGCGTTCGAGCACTTCGGCGACGACCTGTGGATATCCTTCAGTGGCGCGGAAGACGTGGTGCTGCTGGACATGGCCTACAAGCTGAACAAGCAGGTCAAGGTATTCACCCTCGACACCGGCCGGCTTCACCCGGAAACCTATCGCTTCATCGAGCAGGTGCGTGAGCACTACGGTATCCCTATCGAGATCCTGTCGCCTGACCGTGAAGCCCTTGAGGCCATGGTGAAGGAAAAGGGCCTGTTCAGCTTCTACCGCGACGGCCATGGCGAATGCTGCGGCATCCGCAAGATCGCGCCCCTGCGCCGCAAGCTGAGCACCGTTCGCGCCTGGGCCACCGGCCAGCGCCGCGACCAAAGCCCCGGCACCCGCAGTCACGTGGCGGTGGTGGAAATCGACACAGCCTTCTCTACGCCGGAGAACACCCTGTACAAGTTCAACCCGCTGGCGCAGATGACCAGCGAAGAAGTGTGGGCCTATATCCGCATGCTGGAGCTGCCGTACAACAGCCTGCATGAGCGCGGCTTCGTCAGCATCGGCTGCGAACCCTGCACCCGCCCGGTATTGCCTAACCAGCATGAGCGCGAAGGCCGCTGGTGGTGGGAAGAAGCGACCCAGAAGGAATGTGGGCTACACGCTGGCAACCTGATCGCCAAGGTGTAGCGAAATAGTGGGATCGCAGGAGGCCGCAGGCGGATTCTGGAGGGGCGTTTAACTCTGTAGGAAGTGGCGGGCCCCGCCACTTCCCACAAGGTCCATGAGAGCCCTGCTACAGCGCCAACCCCACCAGCAGCGCCACCTCCAGGCACTCAAGCATCGCGCCGGCGGTGTCGCCGGTGGTGCCGCCCAAGCGGTGCAGCAGTAGCCAGCGCAGCCACGCAAAGGCGGCGATGCCTACCAGCAACACGCTGCCCAAGCTCAGCCAGCCCGCCAGCAAGCACCCCGCCAATACGACCCAACCCGCCGTGCGCGGCAGGTGATTGGCCAACGCCTCGCCTAGCCCACCGGCCCGAACGTACGGCATGGTGAGAAACACGCCCAGCAATGCGGCCCGCCCAAGCACCGGGACCA
Source organism: Pseudomonas sp. 3MAES_34.3B (assembly GCF_058145875.1). Taxonomy (NCBI): domain Bacteria; kingdom Pseudomonadati; phylum Pseudomonadota; class Gammaproteobacteria; order Pseudomonadales; family Pseudomonadaceae; genus Pseudomonas; species Pseudomonas sp. 3MAES_34.3B. Next base: position 3,552,590 of record NZ_CM176960.1, read on the forward strand.
TCCACCAATAGTGGCCGTGCACCGCCTGCAGCACGGCTACCAATGCTGCGAACTTCAATAGAAGCAGCACAATCAACGCCACGACGGCCATTGGCCCGCTGCGCGGGTCTTTCATGATGGCCAGGGTGCGCTCCCGGTCGCCGTAGCCACCCACCCAGGCATCGGCCGTGTCCGCGAGGCCGTCCAGATGCAATCCGCCGGTGAGAAAGATCCATACAGCGAGCAGGATCGCCGCATGCAGCAACAATGGCGAGCCAGCCAGTAACGAATCCACACCCGCCAGCAACGCGGCGAACAGCAGCCCCACCATCGGATACCACAACAGCGACCTGCCGGTTTCTGCGGGCGTGGGCATACGCCGCAGCCGCACCGGCAGGCTGCTCAGAAATTGCAGTGCGATCCACCACGGCATCACAGGGTCACCAACGCGCCAGCATGGTTGATGGCAACCCGATGCAGCGCGCCATGGGCCACTTCCACTTGCAGCAGGTCGCTGTCCGGCAAGCCTCGGGCGCGCGCTAGCAACAGCCTCATCACCCCGGCATGGCTCACAACCAGCAAGCGCTTACCCAGGTGTTCTTCTACCAATGCTGCCAGCGCGCTTTCGATCCGCGCGATGAATGCCAGGAGAGGCTCTCCGCCAGGCGGCGTGTAAGCGAACGGGTCCTGCCAGAAGCGCCCCAGCGCCTCGGCCTGGTCCACCATCAGGTCGGCGGCGCTGCACCCTTCCCATTCACCGAAATGCAACTCGCTCAGGCCGGGCACGGTGATACAAGGCAACGCCAGCCTCTGCGCCAAGGCACAGGCAAAGGCCGCGCAACGTTGCAGCGGCGACGTGACGATGCCGTCCCACGGCCCCTGCCCTTCCACCGCCGCCTCCAGGGAAGCCCATCCAGCAGGGGTAAGCGCGTCATCCAGGCTGCCTCGGAAGCCACCGCCCCGCTCGGTTTCGCCGTGACGAAGCAGGTCGAGCCACAGCTTCATTCCGGACGGTCCGCCACGGCTGCCTCGGCAAACGTGGCCATGCCGCCGTGCAGCTCACACGCCAGGCGCATCAGCGGCACCGCCAGCGCCGCGCCGCTGCCTTCACCCAGGCGCAAGCCGAGCGCCAGCAGCGGCTCGGCGCCCAACGCCTGAAGCACACGTTTGTGGCCAGGCTCGGCACCCTGATGCGCGAAGAACAGCCACGGCTCGCAGCCCGGGTTCAGGCGAGTGGCGACCAGCGCCGCCACGGAACAGATGAACCCATCCACCAGCACGGCCACGCCCGCCTGGGCGGCACCAATATAGCTACCCACCAGCGCGGCGATCTCGAAGCCGCCATAGCAGGCGAGCGCGCTCAACGGATCAGTCGCTTGTTGCTGGTGAAGCCGCCTGGCAGCTTCGATCACCTCGGCCTTGTGCGAAACCCCTTTGGCGTCCAACCCGGTGCCTGGCCCCACCAGCTCCGTGGCGGGGCAATCCAGCAACACGCAACCCAGGGCGCTGGCCGCCGTGGTGTTTCCGATGCCCATTTCCCCACCAATGAACAACTGGGCGCCCGCGGTTGCCGCATCCTGGGCAGTCTCTCGACCGACCTGCAACGCCTGCTGGCATTGCCCCTCGGTCATGGCCGGGGTTTGCGCAAAGTTGTGGGTGCCTGCGCCAAGGCGCACCTGTCGCACGCCGGGCAGGTCCAACGGCGCCACGGTGCCCAGATCTACCACCGCCATGTGCGCACCCAGGCTGCGCGCCAATACGCTGATCGCCGCGCCACCGTTGATGAAGTTGCGCAACATCTGGCCGGTAACGGCCTGTGGATAAGGCGATACCCCTTCGGCCACGATGCCATGATCCCCGGCGAACAGCCCGATGTGCACCTCGGCGACGCGCGGGTGCGCCTGCCCTTGCAATGCGGCAAGCCGCACGGCAATGGCTTCCAGCTGGCCAAGGGAGCCCGCGGGCTTGGTAAGTTGGCGCTGGCGCTCCAGCGCGCCTTCAGCGAAGCGTGCGTGCGGCGTGGCGCAGGGCTGCTGCCACCAGGCAGTGGTCATGGGGTCGGTCCTTTAAGGGTAAGAGGAAGGCCGGCAACGGTAAGCACTACCTGATCGCAGCGCTCGGCGATGGCCTGGTGAAGCCAACCGGCTTCATCCACGTATCGGCGGGTAAGCTCGCCCAGCGGCACGATACCCATGCCGGTCTCGTTGCTCACCAGAATGATCTCACCGGGCAGCTCCGCCAGCGCCGCCAGCAGGGCGTCGCGCTCTGTGCCAAGGCGTTCAGGGCTGTCCAGCATCAGCAGGTTGGTGAGCCACAGGGTAAGGCAATCCACCAACAGGCAATGCCCCGGCGCGGCATGGCTGGCCAGGGTGCTTGCCAACGCCAGAGGCTCCTCGACCAGCGCCCAGTGGGCGGGGCGCCGCGCCTGATGAAGGCGTACCCGTGCATCCAGCTCGGCGTCCCGGGGCTCGCTGGTGGCAATATAGGTCACGGCCAGGCCGCTGGCGGCTGCCAGGGTTTCCGCCAGCCGGCTTTTACCGGAGCGCGCGCCGCCCAGGATCAGTCGCAACATGTCAGGGCTCCCCCGCGCACAGGTCGCGCAGCCGGGCAGTGTCCATGTGCTGTTCAACGAGATCTGCCAGGCGCTCGATGTCGCGCTCGCGCAGCGCGTCGTAATCCAGCTGCGTCGCGCCCTTCAATCCCGCCCAGCGCAGCACGGCGGCGCAGGCCGCAGGCTCCTCGAACAGCCCGTGCACGTAAGTACCCATCACCTGGCCGTCAGTGCTCAGGGCTCCGTCGCCGCGGCCGGGGGCCAGCCACAGCGCGGGCCGTGACAGATCCGGGCCCTCGCTAACGCCGGCGTGAATTTCATAACCGCGCACCGGTGCGTCGTCGAACACCAGCCGACCCTGCACGTTGCGCAGCTGCTTTTCCGCCGCCAGGGTGGTTTCCAGCGCCAGCCAGCCGAGGCCCTGGCTGTCACCGGCGGGGCCTTCGACGCCCAAGGGGTCAGCGATGCGGGTGCCCAGCATCTGCAAGCCGCCGCAAATCCCCAACACCTTGCCGCCGTAGCGCAGGTGGCGAGTGATTGCTTCCTCCCAGCCGCTGTCTCGCAACCGGGCCAGGTCTGCCCGCACGCTCTTGGAGCCCGGCAGTATGATCAAGTCGGCAGGCGGCACTGCCTCGCCAGGGCGGATAAAGCTGAGCGCCACCTGAGGGTGCAGGCGCAACGGGTCGAAGTCCGTGTGGTTGCTGATACGCGGCAGCACCGGGACCACCGCCCGCAGCAGCTCGCCTTCCTTGACGGGCTGGCGGCTGTCCACGGCGTCTTCGGCTTCCAGATGGAATTCGTTCAGGTAAGGCAGCACGCCCAGCACAGGTTTGCCGGTATGTGCTTGCAGCCAGTCCAGCCCGGGCTGGAGCAATGCCAGGTCGCCACGAAACCGGTTGATCACAAAGCCCTTCACCCGGGCCTGCTCGCTATCGGACAGCAGCGCCAGCGTGCCAACCAAATGCGCGAACACCCCGCCCCGGTTGATGTCAGCCACCAGAATCACCGGGCAATCCACCGCCTCGGCGAAGCCCATGTTGGCAATGTCCCCTTCGCGCAGGTTGATTTCGGCGGGCGAGCCGGCGCCTTCCACCACCACCACTTGGTAGGCCGCATTCAGGCGCGCATGGGATTCCAGCACAGCCTGCATGGCGGTCGCCTTGTAGCCGTGATACCGCAGCGCGTTCATGTTACCCACGGCCTGGCCATGGATGATCACTTGCGCGCCGGTATCGCTGTTGGGCTTGAGCAGCACCGGGTTCATATCGGTATGCGGCGCCAGCCCGCAGGCCTGGGCTTGTACCGCTTGCGCCCGGCCGATTTCGCCGCCGTCGGCGGTTACCGCGCTGTTCAACGCCATATTCTGTGGCTTGAACGGCACCACCGTGACGTTCTGCCGGCGCAGCCAGCGGCACAGTGCAGTTACCAATGTGCTCTTGCCCGCGTCCGACGTGGTGCCTTGCACCATTAATGTAGCCATCAGCTTTCCTTGTTGAACGCGGCAAGCCCTTCACCGAGCCGCTGCCAGTGAGCGGCTTCAAATGGCAGACCGAAGCGCAGGCTGGACGTAGCACGGAACAGCCGCACCAGAATGCCCTGCCGGGCGAGGCGAAGGTACAGGGCTTCGGCCTGGGGGGTGCGCACCCACTGGAACAACCCGCAGCCGCCGGCCGGGGGCCAACCGTGATCACTCAACATTGCCGCCAGTCGGGCGCAAGCGGCATTACAGCGGTCGATCTGCTGGCGATGGCCTGCGTTATCGAGCAGGCAGGCTTGCCCCAGCACACGGGTGGGCCCGCTCACCGCCCAAGGGCCCAACTGCTCCGCCAGGCCAGCCAGCAAGCGGGCCTCCGCCAGCACAAAGCCCAGGCGCACCCCCGCCAGGCCGAAGAACTTGCCGAAGGAGCGCAGCACGATCAGGCCCGGTAGGTGTGCCTCGGCCGCCAAGCTGAAGGCAGGCGTGAGGTCCATGAAGGCTTCGTCCACAACCAGCCAGCCGCCGCGTGCAGCGAGCCGGGCGTGCCAGGCAAGCAGGCGTTCACGGTCAAACAGGCGGCCGGTGGGGTTGTTCGGGTTGACCAGCACCAGTACATCCAGCCGGTCCAGGTAGCCCTCGACTTCTTCGTCGTTGATTTCACGGACCACATGGCCACCTTTGCGCCAGGCTTCGGCATGCTCGGCATAACAGGGCGCCAGCACGCCAACCTTGCCGCTGCGACGTAGCCGCGGCAAGGCCTGGATGGCGGCCTGGGAGCCTGCCACCGGGAGCACCTGTTCGGCGCCGTAGTAACCACAGGCGGCCGCTTCTAGGCCGTCGTCGGTTTCCGGCAGGCGAGCCCAGGCGGCGACCGGAATTGGCGGAATAGCCCAGGGCCAAGGCGCGATCCCGGTGGACAGGTCCAGCCAGGCCGGGGCTTCGATGCCGAATTCCCGAGCCGCGGCTCGCAAACGCCCGCCGTGTTCAAGCATAGAATTGCCCTCCTAGACAGATGAGCAGCAGCCATAGCCATACGCCCCGCTGCACCAGCGCCCAGGCCCGCTCGATCGCCCCGGCATCCGGCTCTGGGCCTTCGCCCAGCTGCGGGCGCTCGTGTAGCTCACCGTGGTAGGTGGCGGGCCCACCCAGCGCTACGCCCAGGGCACCCGCACCGGACGCCATCACCGGGCCGGCGTTGGGGCTGTCCCAGAGCGAACCCTGACGCCGCCAGCAACGCAGGGCCAGCGCCGTCTTGCCCAGCACTGCATAGGTGAGCGCAACGAGCCGGGCAGGAACGAGGTTCAGCAGGTCGTCAATGCGCGCGGCGGCCCAGCCGAAACGTTCGAAGCGCTCGTTACGATAGCCCCACATGGCATCGAGGGTGTTGGCGAGGCGGTACAGCACTACGCCGGGCACGCCACCCACCACGAACCAGAACAGCGCCGCAAACACCGCATCGCTGCCGTTCTCCAGCGCCGACTCGGTGGCGGCCTTGGCTACCCCGGTAGCGTCCAGTGCATCGGTATGGCGGCTGACCAGCCGGCTTACGCGCTCGCGGGCCTTGCCCAGGTCGCCCTCTCGCAATGCGCGAGCCACTGGCTCAAGGTGCTCACCCAGGCTGCGCAGGCCCAGCGCCCAATACAACACCAGCACTTCCACCACACTGCCAATCACCGGCAACCAGGACAGTAGGGTCAGTACCAGCACCGGTGGCACCACCGCCATCAGCCAGGCCGTGACGCCATGACTGCGCCAGCCATGGCCGGCGGAATTAAAGCGCTGCTCCAGCCGCTGGGCCAGGTTGCCGAAGCCCACCAGCGGATGCCAGCGGCGTGGCTCGCCCAGTAGCGCGTCCAATGCAATTGCCGCGACACAAGTAAGGGCGAGGTTCACGGCTGCGCCCCCCAAATATCCTCGAACATCAATTCATGTAGCGGGCGCTCTTGTGCCCAGCCTTCCAGTACCAACATTGGCGCGGCGTAGAAGTCAGCCACCGGCCCGAGACACAACACCGCCATGGGGCGGGCGCCGGGTGGCATGTTCAACAATTCGCCGAGGCGGTCGGGATCGAACAGCGACACCCAGCCCATGCCCAGCCCTTCGGCGCGCGCCGCCAGCCACAGGTTTTGCACGGCACACGACAACGACGCCAGGTCCATCTCCGGCAGCGTACGGCGGCCGAATACATGCTGCTCGCGCCCATCGCCCAGGGCGACCACCAGCAGTTCGGCGCAATCACGCACGCCTTCCACCTTGAGCTTCATGAAGTCATCCGAGCGCTCGCCCAAGGCCTGGGCCGTGTTCAGCCGCTCGGCCTCCACCAGTTGGTGGATGGCTTCGCGCAATGCAGGGCGGCGGATACGAATGAACCGCCACGGCTGCATCAGGCCCACGCTCGGGGCTTGGTGGGCGGCGGCAAGCAAGCGGTGCAACACCTCGGGCGCCACCTCGCCACCGCTGAAATGGCGCATGTCCCGGCGCTCTGCGATGGCACGGTACACCGCCGCCCGCTCTGCGTCGCTGAAGGCGTGCTCAGTCATCAGCAGGGCCTCCCGGCTGTAACAGCGCCGCGGCTGCTGCAAGGTTCGAAGGGAAATAAAAATGGACGTAGGAGGCCGTGAGCCTGCCGCAACGGTACACCGCCTCGGCACCCCGCCCGCCGTTGGGGCTGCGCCCACGGGCAACAGCTTCCCATGGCGTGGTAGTCAACGAATGATGGTAGGTATGGCCGCGCAGGGTGCCCTCGTCCAGCGCCACCTCCTGCAGGGCCAGGGCGGCAAGGCGTTTTTGCAGCGTGGCCTCGCCTGGCATCAGGCCAAGCAGTGGCGCCCGCTCGCCGTCTACATCGGTAAGGCCTTCCAGCAAGTAGAGCATGCCACCGCATTCCGCCAGCAACGGCTTGCCCGCCTGATGATGGGCGCGAATGCTTTCCAGCATGCCGGTATTGGCCGCCAGGCGCTGGTGGTGCAGCTCAGGGTAGCCGCCAGGTAAATACAAACTGTCGCAGGGTGGCAGCGCGGTATCGCTGATGGGCGAGAAAAACCGCAGCTCTGCCCCCATGGCACGCAGGGCGTCGAGGTTGCCGTTATAAAGGAAGGCAAACGCCTGGTCCCGGGCCACCGCCACGCGCACGCCTGTGAGCAACGGTGCCACAGGTTCGTTCTCAGGCGGATAGAAGCTGACCGGCGCCGGCAAGGCGTCATCGCAGGTTGCCGCCAAGGCCTCGGCGGCTGCATCCAGCCGACGGTCCAGGTCCTCGAGCTCGCTGGCTTGTACCAACCCGAGATGACGGCTAGGCAAGCCGATGGCTTGCTCACGCGGCAGGCCACCGAACCAGCGCAGGCCCTCTGTGAGGCTATCGCGCAGCAACTGGCCGTGACGCTCGCTGCCTACGCGGTTGGCAAGCACGCCCGCGAAGGGCAGCTCCGGGCGGTATCGCGCCAGCCCCAACGCCAAAGCCCCGAAGGTTTGTGCCATGGCCGTGCCGTCGATCACACCGAGCACCGGCACTCCCAGCTCGATGGCCAAGTCTGCGCTCGACGGGGTGCCGTCAAACAGTCCCATCACCCCTTCCACCAGAATGAGGTCAGCGGTCTCGGCCGCTTCCCAGAGCAGCCGGCGGCTTTGCGCCGCACCTACCATCCACAGGTCCAGTTGATACACCGGCGCACCGCTGGCGCGTTCGAGGATCATGGGGTCGAGGAAATCCGGGCCGCACTTGAACACGCGCACCCGCAGCCCGCGATTGCGATGCAGGCGGGCCAGCGCGGCGGTCACGGTGGTTTTCCCTTGGCCTGAGGCCGGAGCGGCAATCAATACCGCGGGGCACTGGCGCGGCGTACTCACCACTCGATGCCCTTTTGCGCGCGGATACCGGCCTGGAAGGCGTGCTTGATCAGCCCAAGTTCGCTCACAGTGTCTGCGGCCTCGAGCACTTCCGCTTTCGCGGCGCGCCCGGTGACAATGGCATGCTGCAGCGGCGGACGGGCCTTGAGGTCGGCAACCACCTTTTCGACGTCCAGGTAGCCGTGCTTGAGCGCTATATTCAGTTCGTCGAGCAGCACGAAATCCACTGCGGGGTCGGCCAACAGCTCCCGGGCTACCTGCCAGGCAGCCTCGGCGGCAGCGATGTCCCGCTGACGGTCCTGGGTTTCCCAGGTGAAGCCTTCGCCCATCACATGGAAACTTACTTCGTCGGGAAAGCGGCGGAAGAAAGCCTCTTCGCCGGTGGTCTGGCGGCCCTTGATGAACTGCACCACGCCACAGCGCATACCATGGCCCAACGCGCGCGCCAGCATGCCGAAGCCCGAGCTGCTTTTGCCTTTGCCATTACCGGTCAATACCAGGAGCACACCGCGCTCGTCCGCGGACGCAGCGATGCGGGCATCGACTACGGCTTTTTTCCGCGCCATGCGGGCCTGGTGGCGCTCGTCGCGCTCGGGGGATTCGTTCATCGCTGCTCTCCGCTCGCTCGCGGGTGCGCACCAACGCTGCGCCAACGCCACAAAAGGCGGGCAGCATGACGTCAGTGCCGCTCTCACCCGCGCGGCGATCTGTTAATCAACGGGCGGGGCTCGCACCGTATCAGGGGTTTCAGGCCGGTCTCCGGGCTCATGAGCGGGCGTTGCCCCACTCGCACGCCTTCCCGGTTGCCCAGTGGCCCATGCGCGAGCGTTGACTCATCTACCGTTGCGGGGGCAGCGCCGGCATTGCTCGTGGCGAACCGCCCGATGCTCACCGGCTTCCCTGTTTCACCCTGGCAAGCGAACGCTGCCCGGGCACCTGAAACAATCGGCGAAGGGTAAGGGGTTGGCCCGGTAGCGTCAATCAAACATGTTGAACCTCCGCCGCCTCGCTGCCTCTACGGTACATACCTCGGTTGCCAGGAAGCTGATCATGCCCTTCTCCCGCCTTGCTCTCACCGTTTTGATTGCCGCCAGCGTTGCAGGCTGCGGCGAAAGCTCGAAGCTACAGGTGTCCGATGGCACCGGCCCGGCGCCCAAGCTGCCAGAGCCCAACAAAACCCTGATGCCTACCGTGAACATCGCTCCAGCGGTAGGCTGGCCGGAAGGCGTGAAGCCCAAGGCAGCGCCCGGCACGCAAGTGAGCGCGTTTGCCGAGGGCCTGGACCACCCGCGCTGGCTGTACGTACTGCCCAACGGTGACGTGTTGGTGGCCGAAACCAACTCGCCACCCAAGCCCGACGACAGCAAAGGCATTCGCGGCTGGGTGATGAATAAAGTGATGGGCCGTGCGGGCGCGGGCGTGCCCAGCCCGAACCGAATTACCTTGCTGCGCGACAAGGACGGCGACGGTATCGCCGAAACCCGCGAGGTGTTCCTGCAGAACCTGAACTCCCCGTTCGGCATGACTTTGGTGGGGCAGGACTTCTACGTTGCCGATACCGACAAAGTGCTCCGCTTCAAGTATCAGCCTGGCGCTACCCACCTGGAGGGGAACGGCGAAACCGTCACTGACCTTCCGGCCGGCACGATCAACCATCACTGGACCAAGAACGTCATCGCCAGCCAGGACGGCAAGAAGCTGTATGTGACCGTGGGCTCCAACAGCAATGTGGCGGAGAACGGCCTGGACCAAGAACAAGGCCGCGCCGCGATCTGGGAAGTGGATGCAGCCACCGGCCAGAAGCGCCTGTTCGCCAGCGGTTTGCGCAACCCGAATGGGCTGGCCTGGGAACCCCAGACCGGCAAGCTATGGACGGCCGTGAACGAACGGGACGAGATCGGCAGCGACCTGGTGCCGGACTACATCACGTCTGTGAAAGACGGCGCCTTCTATGGCTGGCCGTTCAGTTATTACGGCCAGCACGTGGATGCGCGCGTAGAGCCCGGCGACGCGACCATGGTGCAAAAGGCAATCGCACCCGATTACGCGGTCGGCCCACATACGGCCTCGCTGGGCCTGGCGTTCGCCCAGCCGAACCAACTGCCAGCACCCTTCGACCACGGCGCCTTCATTGGCCAGCACGGCTCCTGGAACCGCAAGCCGCACAGCGGTTACAAGGTGCTATTCGTGCCGTTCGCCAACGGTATGCCTGCCGGCCAACCGGTGGACCTGCTGACGGGCTTTCTGAACGACAAAGAGGAAGCCATGGGCCGCCCGGTGGGCGTGATTGGCGATAACAAAGGCGGTGTGCTGGTGGCTGACGATGTGGGCAACAAGATCTGGCGGGTAACGCGGCAGTAACTACGACTCGCGGGGCGGTGAGCAGCCGCCCCCGGGCTTCTACGGCGTAGCGGTCTGCGCCAGGCGCTCTGGCTGGATCACCCGTTTGGCATCAAGGTAGGCCTTCTGCCAATAGGGCTTGTCGAGGTAATCCAGGCGCACCGTACCGCCGGTACGCGGCGCGTGCACGAAACGCCCCTCCCCCACGTAGATCCCCGCATGGCTTACCTGGCCATTGCCTTGAGTCGAGAAGAACACCAGGTCCCCTGAACGCAGCGCGTTGCGGTCGACGCTGGGCGCATGCATGGCAATCAGATCCCGAGTGGAGCGCGGCAGGGCGATATTGGCGGCGTCCCGGTAGACGAAGCCGATGAGGCCGCTACAGTCAAAACCCGAATCCGGGGTGTTGCCGCCCCAGCGATAAGGCGTGCCCACCAAACCAATGGCCCGGAATAGCACGTCGTCGGCCTTCACCGAGGAATAGTCGGTTGGGTCGAGAATAACCGGGCGAGGCACTACCGCCACCGGTGCGGGCTTGGGTGGTGGAGGGCTCGCGCAGGCGGCAAGCAAAAGAAGCGGCGCAAGCGCCAGAGTGCGCAAACGGGAGAAAACCATGGGCGGGGTTCCGAGTTCGACTGCCGATGAAGAATAGCGCTTAACCCGCTGTATTCCATAAAAAAGGGCAGCGAAAGCGTGACCGCTCGTCGCTGCCCTTTATGGACCGACTGGCTTACTTGCGGGCGACCTCGGAAACGGGCGCCATGGCCAGCATACGCTTGGCCTCGATGTAAGTTTTGCTCCAGTAGGTATCGCCCAGGTTGTCCACCCGCACTCCACCACTGCGGCGGCTGCTCGAATGGATGAACTGGTCGTCGCCCAGGTAGATACCGGCGTGGCTCACGCGGCCGCGGCGGCCGGTGGTGCCGAAGAACAGCACATCACCCGGCTTGAGATTGTTGCGGGCCACCAGCGGCGCTTTTACGTTGATCATTTCGCGGCTGGAGCGTGGCAGGCTCATGCCCGCTTCTTCACGGAACAGGAAATTGATGAAGCCAGTGCAATCGAAGCCGTTTTCGGTGGTACCACCGAACTGATAGCGGGTGCCGATCAGCGACTTGCCGCGCTCCAGAATGCTGTCAGCCAGCAGGGGCAAACGGTACGGTTCGTTGCGGGAGAACGCCGCCAGGTCGTCCTTGTCGGCGACGTCGTCTTCGTCGAACAACGAAGCCGTTGCGGGGGTAAGGCTGTGAGGCTGCGCTAAGGGAGCGCGCTCGGCGGTAACGGGGGTGGACACCTGCTGTTGCGAAACCGGTGACTGGGCTGCGCAGCCGAACAACAGGGTAACAAGTGCAAGAGGCACGAGGGGTGCGAAGCGATTCAGCATGGGCACGACCGTGTCAGTAAGTGGATGAAGGGGCGAATATGCCTTCTATCGGCACCATTTGCAAATTTTATAGAACAATTTGTGACTTGTGGTGCCAACGGTCGCATCTAACGCGGAATCGCCGAGCCAGAGCGGGTGCACAAATAGCTGGCGCGGTGTAACTCCTTGAAGAATCGCCAAAAATCCTGACCCGCCAAGGGGTCGGCGCCGAGGATGACCCGAAACGTAATTGCCGCTCCGCTAATCCGCTCCACTGCCCGATAGGTTAAAACTATCAAATAAGCGTAGCGAGCCCTGCGCCAGCCCATTGGCGGCACAAAGATGACGGAGGATACAGCAAAAGCCTTGCCAGGCTGAGGGTTATTTAATGCAAGTGTGACGGGCGGCTACCAGCCGAGTGTTTCCTTGAGGAAAGGGATGGTGAGCTTGCGCTGCGCCTGCAACGAGGCCTGATCCAGGCGCTCGAGCAAGTCGAACAGTGCGCTCATGCTGCGGCTGCCACGGGTGAGAATGAAGTGCCCCACCTCATCAGTAAGGTGCAGGCCGCGGCGCGACGCCCTCAATTGCAGCGCGCGCAGCTTGTCTTCATCCGAAAGCGGGCGCATCTGGAATACAAGCGCCAAGGTAAGGCGGGACTTGAGGTCGGCCAGCTTGACCGGCAGCTCCCGCGGCGAATGCGAGGCGGCGATCAACAAACGGCGGCCGCTGTCGCGCAGGCGGTTGAACAGGTGGAACAGCGCCTCCTCCCAATCCGCCTTGCCGGCGATTACGTGAAGGTCATCCAGGCATACCAGTTCGTACTGCGCCAGGTAGTCGAGGATACCGACCCCGCGGTCAAGCAGTTGGGCCAGCGGCAGGTACACCGCAGGCTGCCCCTGCTGCTCCATGCGCAGGCACGCCGCCTGCATGAGATGGGTGCGCCCCACCCCCTGCTTGCCCCAAAGGTAGATCAGGCTTTCCGTCCAGCCGGCATCCGCATCGCACAACCGCTCGACGTAGCCGAGCGCCGCAGCGTTGGCTCCGGGATAGTAGTTGACGAAGGTGGCGTCATCGCGCAGGCGCACACCCAGCGGGAGTTGGATCGGCTCTTTCATGCGTCCCGGGGATACGGCCTCAGCTCAAAGGGGGCAAATTCTAGCGGCTTGGCTGGAAGCTGCAAGCCTGACGCGTAACGCGCCGCCAGGCAAGCGTTCTGAACAGGCTCAAAGCTCAGGGTCTTCACCGCCGCCGTAAAGGTCCGATTGCTTGTACAACGTATGCATGTGGCGGATGAGCACCATGATCACCGCCGCTACTGGCAACGCAAGCAACACACCGGTAAAGCCGAACAACTCGCCCCCGGCGAGAATCGCGAAGATTACCGCTACCGGATGCAACCCAATGCGGTCGCCCACCAACAACGGCGTGAGCACCGTGCCTTCCAGCGCCTGGCCGATGGCGAACACAGCGCCAATGGCCGCCAGGTGCCAGGGATCGAGCCCGAACTGGAACAGGCCCGCCGCCAAGGCGGCCGTGATACCGGTGATGAACCCCATATAAGGCACGATGGAAGCCAGCCCCGCCAGCACGCCCACCAACAGGCCCAGTTCAAGGCCAGTGAGCATCAGGCCCACCGAATAAATGACCCCCAGCGCAAGCATCACCATCAATTGGCCGCGCACGAAGGCTCCCAGCACTTCATGGCACTCCCGGGCCAGGGTCACAATCTGTGCTTCGCGCTGACGCGGCAGCAAGCCGCGGATCTTCGCCATCATCAGGTCCCAGTCGCGCAGCAGGTAAAACCCGACTACCGGGATCAGCACCAGGTTGGCCAGCCAGCCGATCAGCGCCAGGCCCGACGCCGTGGCGCGCGCCAGTATCAGCCCGACGATGTCGGTGGTCTGCCCCATGTGGGCCGAAATCGCTTCCTTGATCTTGTCGAACTTCCAGAAGCCCTCCGCCAGCCCCAATCGGGCCTGTATCCAAGGCAAGGCGGATTGCTGCAACCAGTCGAGGAATTGCGGCGTGAGCTCATACAACCGCACCAGTTGCCTGGCCAGCATCGGGATGACCACCACCAGGGCAATCATCACGATAAGTGTGAAGAGCACGAACACCACCACGACTGACAAAGTGCGCGACAGCCTCAGGCGCTCCAGCCGATCCACCAGCGGATCGCCAAGGTAGGCGATGAGCATGCCGACCAGAAATGGCGACAAAATAGGATGCAGTTCAAAGATGAGCGCACACAGGACCAGGGCCGCCCCCAGCCAGAACCAGTGCTTTTTATCTGTCATACCTTGGCTCACCAGTGGAACCTCAGCGGAGCAGGTTCAACCGTAGGCGCCGCGGCGGGCGGCGTTACAGCCCCGCTGGCAGAAACGGGCGCGGGCGCGGCAACCGGCTGAGGAACGGAGGCTGGATCAACCTCCTGCAAATGCGCAAGTGCCAACTGGGCCCGCAGCTGTTCGGCGCTGGCGGTCACCCGGTAAAGCGCCTTGTTGCCATTGACCGACTGCAAGCGGCCACCCAGCGCATCCAGCACGCGGCCGAGTTCGGCATAGTGCTCCAGGGTCATGCCTTCGATTTCTACTGCCAGTTCACCGCTGGCACCGGGCTTCACGATGTACCGCGGCGCCAACTTCTGGGCGACCGCCAGCATCACCGCATCGGCCAGGCTGGCCTGGTCATTGGCCTGCACCGTGCCTTGCTCCTTCTGGTTGCCAAGCCACAAGCGCCATTTGGCTTGCCATTTATCACCGTCAGCGCTGGCGTGAACCGCGAGCAGGGCATCGGCGCCGTAGCGTTGGGATACACCCTGCAACGGGGCCGGATCGGTGCCTTCGAGGTTTTTCGCCGTGGCGGCCAGCTGTTCTTCCAGGTCTGCCAGCGGCAGCTTGATCGGCAGCCCGCGGTGTTTCGCGGCCTGGCGCAACGGCGCTGCGCTGGGCTGGGCGTCGCCGGCCAGCGTTGCACCGGCAGCCGTTTCGTTCAGCCACCAAGCCAGAATGGACGGCCTATTCGCGCCCCAGGTGGCCAAGCCTGCCTGGCGCAGTGCTTTGTCCGTGCTCACGGGGTCAAAGTCCACCTGCAGGGCCTGGGGCGGGCCGGCTTGGTAGCCAAACTGGCTGATGATCTGTTGAGGGTCCTTGCGAACCGCCGCCAGGCCTGCTCCGGCAAAGGCCTTGGGATCGCCGGTGAGCCGCAGCACTAGCGTTTCAAGTGCGCGCTGGGTCGCCTGGTCGCGTTCTTCCGGGGCCTGACTGCTGACCGGCTCGCTCACCTGGTAAAGGTTGGTCACGGTTTCGCCCCAGGCCGCCGGCTGGGCGAGGCTGAGCAGTGAAGCGAGCAAAAGGGGGCGCAGGCGCATGAGCAGGTTTCCAAAGGCAGGGGGTACTGAAGTGAATGGGACACACTTTCCCGTAAAACATTCGCCCTGCCAACTGCCGGGGCCGTCAAATCGGCCAGGCATGGCCACCCAACCTGTGCACCCACGCCCTCCAGCCCCCGTTCTGGCCTGAAGTGACCAACCCTGATAAAATCGCGCGCCTTCGCAGACCCTTGTGGTCGTTTCCTGTATCGCCCCTCTTCAAAGGCCTGGATCATGAGCAAGCAACCCTCCCTGAGCTACAAGGACGCCGGTGTAGACATCGACGCCGGTGAAGCGCTGGTCGAACGCATCAAGGGCGTGGCCAAACGCACCGCGCGGCCGGAAGTGATGGGCGGTCTGGGGGGCTTTGGCGCGCTCTGCGAGATCCCGGCCGGCTACAAGCAGCCTGTGCTGGTGTCGGGTACCGACGGCGTGGGCACCAAGCTGCGCCTGGCCTTGAACCTGAACAAGCACGACAGCATCGGCATCGACCTGGTGGCCATGTGCGTGAACGACCTGGTGGTGTGCGGCGCCGAGCCGCTGTTCTTCCTTGATTACTACGCCACCGGCAAGCTCAACGTCGATGTCGCTACTACTGTCGTTACCGGTATCGGCGAAGGCTGCGAACAGGCCGGCTGCTCGCTGGTAGGCGGCGAAACCGCTGAAATGCCCGGCATGTACGAAGGCGAAGACTACGACCTCGCCGGCTTCTGCGTAGGCGTGGTAGAGAAAGCCGAGATCATCGACGGTTCCCGCGTGGCAGCTGGCGACGCACTGATCGCACTGCCCTCCTCGGGCCCACACTCCAATGGCTACTCGCTGATCCGCAAGATCGTGGACATGTCGGGTGCCGACATCGCCACCGAACAGCTGGGCGGCACGCCGCTGTCCGACCTGCTCATGGCCCCTACCCGCATCTACGTCAAGCCGCTGCTCAAGCTGATCGCCGACACCGGCGCAGTGAAGGCCATGGCCCACATCACCGGTGGCGGCCTGCTGGACAACATCCCGCGCGTATTGCCGGCCGGCGCCCAGGCGGTGATCGACGTTGCCAGCTGGCAGCGCCCGGCGGTGTTCGACTGGTTGCAGCAGCAAGGCAACGTGGACGAAACCGAGATGCACCGCGTACTGAACTGCGGCGTGGGCATGGTGATCTGCGTGGGTCAGGAAGATGTAGCCCGGGCCCTGGAAGTGCTCAAGGCCGAAGGCGAGCAACCTTGGGTGATCGGCGAAATCACCGCCGCCGCCGAAGGCGCAGCACAGGTCGAGCTGAAAAACCTCAAGGCCCACTGATGCCCCTGCCTTGCAACCTGGTGGTCTTGCTGTCTGGCTCCGGCAGCAACCTCCAGGCGATGATCGATGCCTTCTCGCACAGCGACAGCCCTGTATGCATCCGCGCGGTGATTTCCAACCGCGCCGATGCCTTCGGGCTGGAGCGCGCGCGCGCTGCGGGAATCGAAACGCGGGTTCTGGACCACGCAGGCTATGAAGGGCGCGAAGCGTTCGACCAGGCGCTCATGGCGCTTATCGACGGCTTCGAGCCCGCGCTGGTGGCGCTGGCTGGCTTCATGCGTATCCTTACCCCCGGCTTCGTTCGCCACTACCACGGCCGGCTGCTCAACATTCATCCGTCGCTGTTGCCTCGCCACAAGGGCTTGCATACCCACAAGCGCGCCCTGGAAGCCGGCGACACCGAACACGGCTGCAGCGTACACTTCGTCACCGAGGAACTCGATGGAGGGCCTCTGGTCGTACAGGCTGCCGTTGCGGTACAGGCCGACGACACGCCTGAAACACTCGCCCGGCGAGTGCATGCTCAAGAACACCAGATATACCCGCTGGCGGTCCGCTGGTTCGCCGAAGGCAGGCTGTGCCTTGGCAGCCACGGCGTGTCATTCGACGGCCAGCCCCTGGCTGCCAGCGGCCATTTGATCCGCCCATAGGAGACCGTATGCGTCGTGCCCTGCTGTTCGCCCTTGCCCTGTTCACGCTGCCTGGCGTACAGGCCGCGGACCTCAAGCCCTTTTCCGCCAGCTACACCGCAGACTGGAAACAACTGCCCATGAGCGGCACCGCCGAGCGCAGCCTCACGGCCAACCCGGACGGTACCTGGACCCTCGCCTTCAAGGCGTCGATGATGATCGCCAGCCTGACCGAGACGAGCGTGTTGCGCGTGGACAAGGACACCCTCATGCCGCAAACGTACAACTTCGAGCGTGGTGGCCTGGGCAAGGCCAAGCGGGTCGACGTGGACTTCGACTGGTCCGCCAAGAAAGTCACCGGCACCGATCGCGGCGATCCGATCACCTTGCCGCTGAACCGTGGCGTGCTGGACAAATCCAGCTACCAGCTGGCGTTGCAACACGACGTGGCCGCTGGCAAGAAGAGCATGAGCTACCAGGTAGTGGATGGCGACGAGATCGACACCTACGACTTCCGCGTATTGGGCGAAGAAAAAGTCGCAACCAAGGCTGGAAGCATCGATGCCATCAAGGTGGAACGCGTGCGCGACCCCACACAAAGCAAGCGCGTGACCGTGCTGTGGTTCGCCAAGGCGTGGGATTACTTGCTGGTGCAGCTGCAACAGACCGAAACCGATGGCAAGGAATACACCATCATGCTTCAGGACGGCACTGTCGGCGGCAAGCCGGTGAAAGGCAACTGATCCTCCCGCTTCATCGTGGCCGAGCCCTGTTCGGCCACTCCCCTCCCCGCCTCAAGCCTTCTTAAACTATTCTTCACGCGCCTTCACAAAGTGCGACAATTCGCCGCAGCCCGCGCCGCCCGTGGGTTTGAGCGATTCCTGCCGATTTACGCAATACACCGTTGCGCCTGCCCCCGGTTCCATTAGCTGGCTATCAATCCTATAACGGAAGCACGTACTTGTTACGGCAACCCAGAGGAGTGTCAGCATGACCGTGAAAGTAACCGAACGTGACGATGCCCACATGTCCCATGAAGGCGTGGCAGCCGGGGTTCGCATCTGGGACGTTTACCAGCAGGGGCTGCTAGTGGGCATGTTCCACAACGAGCACGAGGCTGTGGCCTACCAGCGTGAGCTTGAAGCCAACGAAGCGAAGCGGGCGGAGTTGCTGGGTGTGCCTTCTTTGCAGGCTTCCTGACCAACAGTCACTCGGGCTTTAAAAGCGCCTCTGTTCGCAGGCTGGGCCGGATGGCCGGCCCTCCCCTGCTCCTGCAGAGTTCATCCTAAGAGCCTGAGAGAGCTTACTCACCTGTGGGAAGCAACTGTCTTGCGCAGTTTTCTTAAGCCCTTATTCGCGAGCTCCGCCTTCGGCTTCGCCGGATGGCCGGCCCCCCAGCTCCCACAAGGTGCGGTGCGGTGCGTTCAATCTGTGGGAAGCGGGCGTTAGCTCGCGAATAGTCAATTTTTCCGCGATCTGGCGTAATACTGTGGACCGCGAGGCCAGCCTTCCGGGCGTTAGCCCGGGAATGGACTGAACCTTCGTAAAAAATCCCGTGCCAGGCACGGGATTCTTCTCACCACATCAGATCATCCGGAATCTTGTACGCCGCGTACGGATCGTCGCCTTCCACTTCTTCGGTTGGCGTGTTGAGCAACACGATACGGCGAGGTTCGCGTTCCTGCACCTTGAGCGCCGCTTCGCGCGGGATCACTTCGTAGCCGCCACCATGATGGACGATCGCCAGGCTGCCGTTGGACAGCTTGCTACGCATCAGGCTATTCACCGACAAGCGCTTGACCTTCTTGTCGTCCACGAAGTTGTAGTAATCCTCGGTGGTCAGCTTGGGCAAGCGGGTGGCTTCAATCAGCTGCTTCACCTGAGCGGACCGCGCCTTGGCCTCGGCCTTTTGCTGCTGCTGGCGGTTCAGCTCTTGGTCCTTGCGCTGCTTCTCCGCGGCGGCTTCCAGAGCGATGCGCTTCTGCGTGTCGTCCGCCTCGGCCTGGCCTTTTTTCACCAGCCGCTGCTGCTTTTGCTGGTCCTTGTTGACCTGCTTCACTTGTTTCTGGTTGACCAGGCCTGCTTTGAGCAGCTGGTCACGAAGGGAAAGGCTCATGGTTTCACTCACTCTTACTCAGCCACAGCCAAGCGGTTTCTTTTCCTGACGTTTAGCTTCGCCCCAGAGTGCGTCCAACGCCTCCAGGTCGCAATCTTCGATGAGTTGGCCCCGGGCGCGCAACTCTCCTTCGATAAAACGAAAACGGCGCTCGAATTTTGCGTTGGCGGCGCGCAAGGCCTGGTCGGGGTCAAGCTTGAGCTTGCGCGCCAGGTTCGCCACGCTGAACAACACATCGCCCAGCTCATCGGCCAGTGCCGCCTCGTCATCGCCGGCCATCGCTTCGAGCAGTTCGTCCAACTCCTCGCGTACTTTGTCCAGCACCGGAAGGGCCGCAGGCCAATCGAAGCCCACCGAGCCCGCGCGCTTCTGCAACTTCACAGCGCGCGCGAGGGCCGGCAAGCCCGCCGGCACGTCATCGAGCAGGGACAATTGCTCCGGTGCGGATGATTTTTCGGCGCGCTCTTCGGCCTTGATGGCTTCCCAACGCTGCTTGATCTGCGCCTCATTGAGGCGGGGGGCATCCGCAGGACCGTACAGGTCCCCGGTGGGAAACACATGTGGATGACGGCGGACCAGCTTGCGGGTGATGCCGTCGACCACGTCGGCGAATTCGAACCGCTGCTCTTCCCTCGCAAGCTGGGCGTAGTACACCACCTGGAACAGCAGGTCGCCCAGCTCACCGGGCAGGTGATCGTAATCCTCCCGCTCGATGGCATCGGCCACCTCGTAGGCTTCTTCCAGCGTATACGGCACGATGCTCGCGTAGTTCTGCTTGAGGTCCCAGGGGCAGCCGGCGTGGGGATCGCGCAGGCGCGCCATCAGATACAAGAGGTCGTCGAGGCTGTAAGGCTTGGCGGGCTGGCTCATGGGGTACGGTTACGCCGTGCTTCGATAATGTTGGGCAGCTGGGAGATACGCCCCAGTAACCGACCGAGTGCATCCAGACCAGGAATTTCGATGGTCAGGGACATCAATGCGGTGTTGTCTTCCTTGTTGGAACGGGTGTTCACCGCCAGCACGTTGATGCGCTCGTTGAGCAACACCTGAGAGACGTCGCGCAGCAAGCCAGAGCGGTCGTAGGCACGAATCACGATATCCACCGGATAGGTGAGCACCGGCACTGGCCCCCAACTGACCTGAATGATCCGCTCGGGCTCTTTGGCGCCGAGCTGCAACACCGAGGCGCAGTCCTGACGGTGAATGCTCACGCCGCGGCCCTGGGTGATATAGCCAACGATGGCATCGCCCGGCAGCGGCTGGCAGCAGCCGGCCATCTGCGTGAGCAGGTTGCCCACGCCCTGGATCTGGATGTCCCCGCGCTTGCCCGGTTTGTTCCCGGTGGGCTTGCGGGTAATGAAGTCGAAGGCTTCAGCGTGGCTGCGGTCCGGCTCGGCCAGTTGCTGGGCAGCATTCACCAGCGGGGCCAGGCGTAGGTCGCCTGCGCCCAGCGAGGCGAACATGTCCTCGGCGGTTTTCACATTGGCTTTTTCGGCCAGCCGCTCGAAGTCTACCTGGGGCAGGCCGAGGCGGCTCAGTTCGCGCTCGAGCAGGGTACGGCCCGCCGCGACGTTCTGATCCCGGGCCTGCAGCTTGAACCAGTGAACGATCTTGGCACGCGCCCGGGAGGTGGTGACATAGCCCAGGTTGGAGTTGAGCCAGTCCCGGCTAGGATTGCCCTGCTTGCTGGTGATGATCTCGACCTGCTCGCCGGTTTGCAGGCTGTAGTTCAGCGGCACGATGCGGCCGTTGATCTTGGCGCCGCGGCAGTTATGGCCGATCTCGGTATGCACGCGATAGGCGAAGTCCAGCGGCGTAGCGCCTTTGGGCAAGTCGATCGCATGGCCGTCCGGGGTGAAGACGTATACCCGGTCCGGCTCGATATCCACGCGCAGCTGTTCGGCCAGCCCGCCGATATCGCCGAGCTCCTCGTGCCATTCGAGCACCTGACGCAGCCAGGAAATCTTTTCTTCGTAGTGGTTGGAGCTGGGCTTGACGTCCGTGCCCTTGTAGCGCCAGTGGGCGCATACCCCCAGTTCCGCTTCCTCGTGCATGGCATGGGTGCGGATCTGCACTTCCAGCACCTTGCCTTCCGGCCCGATCACCGCCGTGTGCAGCGAGCGATAGCCGTTTTCCTTGGGGTTGGCGATGTAGTCGTCGAACTCCTTGGGAATATGACGCCACAGTGTGTGCACGATACCCAGCGCGGTGTAGCAGTCGCGTACTTCGGGCACCAATACCCGCACGGCGCGCACGTCGTAGATCTGGCTGAACTGCAGGCCCTTGCGCTGCATCTTCCGCCAGATGGAGTAGATATGCTTGGCCCGGCCGCTGATATCGGCCTTGATGCCGGTGTCGGTGAGCTCATGGTGGAGCTGGCTCATCACCTCGGAAATGAAGCGTTCCCGGTCGAGCCGGCGCTCATGCAGCAGCTTGGCGATCTGCTTGTACTGGTCCGGCTCAAGGTAACGGAAGGAAATGTCTTCCAGTTCCCATTTGATATGGCCAATGCCCAGGCGATGCGCCAGCGGTGCATAAATGTCGAATACTTCACGGGCAACCCGCTGGCGCTTTTCTTCGGCTGCGTTCTTGACCGCCCGGATGGCGCAGGTACGTTCGGCCAGCTTGATCAGCGCCACGCGCACGTCGTCGACCATGGCCACCAGCATCTTGCGCAGGTTATCCACCTGCACTTGCGTACCGAGCACCAAGGACTGCCGCGGGCTGAGGCTGGCACTGATCGCCGCCATGCGAAGCACGCCGTCTATGAGCTTGGCCACCACCGGGCCGAAACGCTGGGCCACGTCCGACAGGGCAACCTTGCCCTCACGCACGGCGCGGTAGATGACCGCGGCAACGAGCGAGTCCTGGTCGAGCTTGAGATCGGCGAGAATTTCGGCGATTTCCAGCCCCGCCTGGAAACTGGACGTACCATCGGCCCAGGAATCCTTGGCGGTGTTTTCGGGTACGTCCAGATCGCGGGCGAACTGACAGGCCTTCTTGAGCGCCTCCCGGTCAAGCGCCAGGTCGACGCTGACGATATGATCGAGCCACGCATCGAGGTTGATGCTGCCGTCGTTGTTGACCGGCTGTTGCGCTCTCACCTGTACCATCTTGCTTACCTTCCCTATGGCGCGCAGGGTTGCACGCCAATGTTCGCTGGCTTCGACCTCCGCGGCCTGCGAAGGTCACCAGTCACATAGCCAGGCCGTCCTGGCCTTTTTCAAATAACGCCATCGCCTCGACATGGGACGTTTGCGGGAACATGTCGAGAACGCCAGCACGTTTTAAAGCATACCCTTGCCTGCGCAACTCTACGGTGTCGCGCGCCAGGGTGGCGGGATTGCACGATACATAGACGATGCGATCCGGACCCAGCGACGATATGTGGCGAACTGTTTCAAATGCCCCATCGCGTGGAGGATCCAATAATACCCCAGAGAACCCTTGCCCTGCCCAACTGGCCGCCTCTAAAGGCTGGGACAAGTCGGCCTGGTAAAAGGTCGCGGTGTTCAGGCCGTTTCGCTCGGCGTTGACCGAAGCGCGCTCGACCATCCCGGCCACGCCCTCCACCCCGACTACTTGCGCACCCATACGGGCAATGGGCAGGGCGAAATTACCCAGGCCACAGAACAGATCGAGTATCCGCTCTCCAGGCCGGGGCGCAAGCCAGGCCAGCGCTTGCTCGATCATGGCCTGGTTCACCGCTTCGTTAACCTGCACAAAATCCCCTGGCCGATAGGCCAGTTCCAGCTGCCACGGTGCCAAGGCATAGCCCAGCACGGCACCCGGCTGATCAGGGGCAGGCGCCTCGGCACCCTGCCACCACAGCTGAGCGCCCTGCGTAGCGCAAAAGGCGCGCAACGCCGCTTGATCCGCGTCGCAAAGCGCAGCGGTGTGGCGAACGAGCACAGCGGGGGCAGTACCGTGGAACAATTCAACGTGGCCAATGGCTTGCGGGGCTTTCAGTGAGCGGAGTATCCCCGGTAACTCATTGAAAATACGCTGCAAGGGTTGTACCAGCACCATGCAGTGGTCGATTGAAACGATCTGCTGGCTCGCGGCGGCACGAAACCCTACATCGAGCGCCTGGCGCTTGGGGTCCCAACGAACCGCCACCCGCGCGCGTCGGCGATAACCGAACTCCGGGCTTACCAGGGGCGGCGCCCAGGCCTGTGGCTCTACGCCGGCCACCTTGAGCAGTTGCTCGGCCAGCTGCCGCTGTTTCAACGCCAGCTGGTCGGTGTGGCTGATGTGCTGCACCGTGCAGCCGCCGCAGCGGTCCACATAAGGGCACGGCGCAGCACGACGCATGGCCGAAGGCTGGTGTACCCGCTCGGTGCGCGCCTCTACCACCTTGCCGTGGGCGGACAGCACCCGAGCATCCACGTCTTCACCAGCCAACGCCCCGGCCACGAACCAGGTCCGCCCTTCGTTGAACGCAATACCACGACCATCCGCTGCCAGCCGTTCAATGCTCAAGCGCTGCTTCTTGCCTGCTGGAACGCCCGGGGCGCGCTGGCCACCGCTGGGCTGAAAGCGCAGCCCGCCTTGCTTGCGTGCCATCAGTTGGGCGCGTCGAACAGGCCGCTGGACAGGTAGCGGTCGCCGCGGTCGCAAACGATAGCGACAATCACGGCATGCTCCACTTCCTGGCTCAGGCGCAACATGCCTGCCACAGCGCCACCCGAAGAAACGCCGCAGAAGATGCCCTCTTCGCGCGCCAGGCGGCGAGTGATGTCCTCGGCTTCCCCCTGGGCCATGTCGATGATCCGGTCTACCCGGTCGGCCTGGTAGATTTTCGGCAGGTACTCTTCCGGCCAGCGGCGAATGCCGGGGATCGCCGAGCCTTCCATAGGCTGAAGCCCGATGATCTGAACGGCGGGGTTCTGTTCCTTCAGGTAACGCGACGTGCCCATGATGGTACCGGTGGTACCCATGGAGCTAACAAAATGAGTAATGCTGCCGCCGGTCTGCTGCCACAGCTCGGGGCCAGTGCTCTGATAGTGGGCCTCGGGGTTGTCGCCGTTGGCGAACTGGTCCAACACCTTGCCGCGCCCTTCAGCCTGCATGCGCTCGGCCAGGTCACGGGCGCCTTCCATGCCTTCTTCCCGCGTGACGAGGATCAACTCGGCACCATAAGCGGTCATTGCAGCCTTGCGTTCGGCAGTGGAGTTGTCGGGCATGATCAGGATCATGCGATAGCCTTTGATTGCCGCCGCCATTGCCAGGGCAATCCCCGTATTGCCGGAGGTCGCCTCGATCAGCGTATCGCCGGGCGTGATCTGCCCGCGCAGCTCTGCCCGGGTGATCATCGACAGCGCCGGGCGGTCTTTCACCGAGCCGGCCGGGTTGTTGCCCTCGAGTTTGAGCAACAAGGTATTGGTAGTAGCCCCGCCCAGGCGCTGCAGGCGAACCAGCGGGGTATTGCCGACGCAATCGGCGATAGTGGGGTAATGCACGGTCATGGGCTTTTTCGCAATCCGAACGGCGGGGGGCGCTATGATACGCGCATTCGCCGCCAGGCCATATCACGCAAAGGCAGCTTCCTATGCCTAGAGGTTATAAGGCGCAGGTATGCTTGTTCGCGGGCTGGGGCCCGCTCCTACCCGGCGTTCCCTAAGCTTCGTATTACCTCCAGATGCCCTGCCCGGGCGGTTTCGGCCAGCACCGCGCGCAGGCGCAACCGTTGCCCAGGCGAGGCTTGCGCCAGGCGAGCACAGGCCAGCGGGGTGAGCGCACCAAGCCGTGGATAGCCGCCGATCGTCTGGCGTTCATTGCCCAGCACGATGGGTTGGCCGTCCGGTGGTACCTGAACGCCGCCCAAGGGGATGCCCTCGGACACCAGCCCGGCGCCTTTGTACACCAGCGCCGGCCCCAGCAAACGCACGCCCATGCGGTCGGCGCGGCTGTCCACCGTCCATTCGGCATTGAAGGCATCGAACAGGCTTTGCCCGGAGAAATCCGCCGCCTGGGCGCCCAACACGAGTTCCAGCGGTTGGCCCAGGCTAAGGTCGGGAATGCGCGCCACGGCGATTTCCCGGCCCGGCCCTGCCGGCGCGGCGCAACTCAGTACGTCACCGCCGGCCAAGGCAACGCCATTGCCGTGAAGGCCACCGAGGCCGTCCCGGGCGACCGTTGCAACGCTACCGGACGCTTGCACCCCGTTGAACCCGCCCGGCGCGGCCAGGTAGGCGCGTACGCCCTCGGCCGGGGCATTGAACACCAGCCGCTGCCCGCGGCGCAGGTTGAAACTGCGCCAGGGCAGCAGGGCCGCGCCGTCGACCGTGGCTTGAAGGCCTGCACCGGCCAGGGCCAGGTGGCAATCGCTTTCGGCGAGCAGTTCGAAGCCTCCAAGGGTAATTTCGATCACTGCCGCGCTTGGTGGGTTACCCAGCAGCCAGTTGGCCCAGCCCATGGACACCCAGTCTGCGGCGCCGCCCTGAGTGATGCCCAAATGGCGCACGCCGAACCGCCCGGCGTCCTGCAACTGACACAGGGGATGGCTTTTTTCGATACGCAGTTGGCTCACGGTCACTCTCCCAACGGTGTGGTATCGCCGCCCAGTGCCACGAAGCGCTCGCGGCTGATGGCTTCGAAACGAACGCTGTCGCCTGGCTTGAACAGGCTTTCGCCGGCATCGAACAGCAGCACGGGCGTTCGCCCCAGAATGTTCCAGCCGCCGGGCGAGGCGCTGGGGTAGATCGCCGTTTGCCGCTCGCCGATCCCCACGCTGCCGGTCGCGATACGCTGGCGAGGGGTGGTCAGCCGCGGCGCCGCGAGGGCCGGCTCCACCAGCCCCATAAAGGCAAAGCCCGGGGTGAAGCCCAGCGCGAATACCCGATACGCCTTGGCGCAGTGCCGCTGGATAACCTCTTCCACCGCCAGGCCACTGATGCTGGCGAGGCGGCGCAGGTCCGGCCCCACCGAGGGGTCGTACCACACCGGCACGGTATGTTCCTGGCCGTTGGCTGCCGAAGCGGGCTTGAGACCGTCGCAGGCATTGGCTATCCGGCGCCGCGCTTCTTCGGGGGCGAGCGCGGCGATATCGTAATGCACCATCACGGTGGTATAGGACGGCACGAGGTCGATCAGCGCCGAGCCGAAGCTGGCCCGAAGGCGCTCGCCCAGCGCCAGCAGCCAACCCACATTCGATTCGTCGATGTGGTCGAACAGCCGCACCATCAGGGCATCCAGCGCAACCGTTTCGATCGTTCCGGCCTGGCCTTCGCCGAACGCGAAGCGTGCGCCGCTCATGCCTGCGCGGCCTGCAGCGCCTCGCGAATGCGCCGCACTGCCGCCACGGAGGCCGGGTTGTCGCCGTGCACGCACAAGGTGTCGCTGCGCAGCCGCAGCGCGCTGCCGTCCCGGGCGGTCAAGGCTTCACCGCGCGCCAAGGCAAGGGCCTGGGCAACCACCGCGTCGGCGCTCTCATGCACCGCGCCTGGCAGCCGTCGAGACACCAGCTGGCCATTCCCCTCATACGCGCGGTCGGCGAAGCTCTCGAACCACAGCGGCACGCCGTGTTCATCGGCCAAGGCTTGTTCGGCGCTGTTGTCCCGCGTGGCCAATAGCACCAAGGGCACCTTGTAGGCCGCCACGGCGGTGAGCACCGAGGCCAGTATCGAAGGGTTGGCCATCATGTCGTTGTAGAGCGCGCCATGGGGCTTTACGTATTCGACGCGGGTACCCTCAAGCGCGCAGAACGCCTGCAGCGCGCCGATCTGGTAATGCAGCAGGCTTTCGATCTCTTCGCCGGAGCACGCCAGGGAACGCCGACCGAAGCCAACCAGGTCCGGGTAGGCCGGGTGCGCGCCGATGCGCACGCCGTGGCGGGCCGCCAGAGCTACGGTACGGCGCATGGTGAGCGGGTCGCCGGCATGGTAGCCGCAGGCAATGTTGGCGCAGTCGATCAAGGGCATTACCTCGGCGTCGAGGCCCATGCTCCAGGCGCCGTAGCTTTCACCGATATCGCAGTTGAGGACAATCATCAGAGGCGCTCCGGCCGAAGGGAAACCACCCCACGGTAGAAGCCTGCGTTTGCCTGGGTCAACTCAGAAAAAACACCGGGGGGCGATAAGAAAACCTTAAGCGACAGGTTGGCTGGTTTCGGCGATCAACGCCTGGGCCATGGCGACGACGCTTTCCGATAGCGCCATGCCGGGCCCGGTACGCCAGGACGCCACGATGTCCATGGGCGGGGGCGGCTCGATACCTTCGATCAGCTTGAGGCTGCCGGCGCGCAATTCGGCCTCTACCAGCGGCAGGGGCATCAGGCCGATACCGAAGCCGTCGCGGATCAACCGGATGATGGCCGAGGCCGAGTTCACGCAGTTCACCCGGGCGTTGATCAGGTCGGCGCCGTGCAGCAGGTTGAGCAGGTCCTGATGCGGGCGCGAATTGCGCGAGAAGGTCACGATGCGCTCGCTGGCCAGGGCGCGGAGGTCATCGTAAGGGCGGTCCTGCGGTGCGCCTTGTGCCACTACCCAATGCATGGGATAGCGGTCGAGCAAGGCGTTGCGTACGGTGTCCAGGCGCACCATGTCGGTTTGCAGAATGATGTCCTGGTAGCCTTTTTCAAGCTGGTCGCACAGGTTACGGGCGGTGTCGGCAGTAATTTCCACCTCCACGCCCGGCCAGGCCGCGCTGATGCGGCTCACCAAGGGGCTGAGCCAGGTATGGATCACCGTGTCCATCGCGCCGATGCGCAAATGCCCCCTGGCCAGGCCCGGGTCCTTCAACGCGGCCTTGAGCGCGTGGAGGGTATCTACCATGCGCTCGGCATAGTCGAGTACCCGCTGGCCTTCCGGTGTAAGCGTGACGCCGCGCGGGTCTCTCACGAACAGGCGGCTGTCTAGCTCGTCTTCCAGCGCGGCGATGCGGCTGGAAATGGACGCCTGGGTGGTGCACAGCTTCTCGGCGGTCAGCCGAAAGCTTTTCAGGCGGGCGACCCAGACAAAGGTTTCCAGAAATCGAATATTCATGTGAGCGCGGCCCTCCCTCTGCCGGCCAGTATTCCCGCAAGGCCCCGGGATGGGCGATCAAGAAAAAGCTATCAGGGGGCACGGGATTTTCTCGCTGGACGCCAGCGCGCTTGCCTCCCAACAATTCCCACATAACAACAGGGGGCTCCCCGCCCTTGCAACAATAAAAACCTTTGCTTCTGCCGATAGCGACCTACGCGTCACACAGGGCACCTACCATGAACGAATCGCTTAACCTCTGGCCGCTCGCGGGCGTCGCGGTCATCGTCCTCGGCTTCATCCTGCGTTTCAACCCGATGCTGGTGGTGGCGATCGCCGCCGTGGTCACCGGGCTGGCCGCGCATTTTCCCGTGGAAACGATCCTTGCCAGCATCGGCACCGGCTTCATCAAAACCCGTACCCTGCCCCTGATCATTCTATTGCCGCTGGCGGTGATCGGCCTGCTGGAGCGCCACGGGCTTCGCCGCCATGCCCAGCACTGGATCGGCCGTTTCGGGCGCGCCACCGCCGGGCGGCTGCTGATCGGTTACCTGTTCATTCGGGAAACCACCGCCGCGCTGGGGCTTACCAGCCTGGGCGGGCATCCGCAGATGGTAAGGCCGCTGCTGGCGCCTATGGCCGAGGGCGCCGCTGCAAGCCGCCACGGGCCGCTACCTGCGCAGGTACGGCAACGCTTGCTGGCCTTTTGCGCGGCAACGGACAACATCGGCCTGTTCTTTGGCGAAGACATCTTCGTCGCCTTCGGCGCCATTGCACTGATGCACACCTTCCTGCTGGGCGCCGGTATCGACGTCGACCCGTTGCACATCGCGGTGTGGGGCATTCCCACCGCCATCAGCGTGTTCCTGATCCACGGCCTGCGGCTGTATCGGCTGGACCACTACCTGGCGCGGCACGCCGAGGCACAGCAAGCAGCGGGGGCACCGGCATGATCTTGTCCATTCAATACCTGTACTGGCTGGCCGGGATCATCCTGGCGATCACCTGCGCGATGACCCTGGCCGACCGTGAGCACCCTCGGCGCTGGCGCAGCGGGCTGTTCTGGGGATTGTTCGCCGTCGCCTTCCTGGTAGGCGAGCGCCTGCCGCCGGTGTGGGTAGGCATCGGCGTGCTGGCCATGGCCGTCCTCGCAGGCTGCGGCGGCGTAGCGGTGGGCAGCTATCGGCCTCTCGCCGAGAAAGCCCAGCAGGCAGTTGCAGCGCGCCTGGGCAATCGGTTGTTCATTCCAGCGCTGGCCATTCCGCTGCTCACCGTAGCCGTGGCCTTGGGCTTGAAGGGTGTGAAAATCGGCGACAGCTTTGTGCTGGACCCTTCCAATGCCACCTTCGTGGCGCTGGGTGTCGCCAGCGTGATCGCCTTGGCACTGGCCTGCTGGCTCACCCGTGACACCCCGGCGCAAGCGATGCGCGAATCCCGCCGCTTGACCGAGGCACTGGGCTGGGCGCTGGTGCTCCCGCAAATGCTCGCCATGCTGGGGTTGATGTTCACTGACGCCGGCGTCGGCAAGGCGGTGGCGTACCTGGCCAGTACTTACATCGACATGGATTATCGGCTGGTGGCGGTGATGGTGTACGTGCTGGGCATGGCCCTGTTCACCATGGTGATGGGCAATGGCTTCGCGGCGTTCCCGGTGATGACTGGCGGGGTCGGGGTGCCGATCCTGATGGGGGTGTACCACGGCAACCCGGCGGTAATCGCCGCGATAGGCATGTTCTCCGGTTACTGCGGCACGCTGATGACACCCATGGCGGCCAATTACAACCTGGTGCCTGCGGCCCTGCTTGAACTTCCCGACCGCTACGCCGTGATCAAGGCCCAGGTACCTACGGCGTTGGCGATGCTGGTGGTCAATACGCTGCTGCTGTATGCGCTGATGTAGCCGCCGGCTCACTCGCTGGCAAGCGCAACTCTACCCGCAGGCCACCCTGGGCGTTACGGGCAACCAGGGTGCCGCCCTGCCGTTCAATGGCATGTCGGGCGATGCTCAAGCCGAGGCCGAAGCCGCCGTCGCCCGGGCGGGCCCCGTCAAGCCGGGTGAAGGGGTCGAACATGCGCGAGAGGTCCGCCTCAGGCACCCCGCCACCGTGGTCCTGCAGGCTCAAGCGCCAATGATCGCCTTCGCGCTCGGCGCTGAAGCTCACCCGCGCCCCCGGGGGTGAATGGCGGATGGCATTGCGCAAGATGTTCTCCACCGCCTGCGCCAAGCTATTCAAATGGCCACGCACCCAACAGGTCTCGGGGATGGCGCAGTGCAGGCGTTCCGTTGGCCAACCGGTTTCGAAGGCGGCATCTTCGGCCAGCACATCCCACAGCGCGGTTATCTGGACAGGCTGCACCTTGGGCGGGCTGCGCTCGGCATCCAGCCACGCCAGCTGCAAGGCGTCCTCCACCAGGCGCTGCATGTTGTCCACTTCCCGGGCCAGCCGCTCGCGCAGGCGGTCGTTGTCGGGTTCGGCCTCGCAGGCAACACGCAAACGGCTGAGCGGGGTGCGCAGTTCATGGGACAGGTCGTGCAGCAGCCGCTGCTGCATGGTCACGGTTCTGTGCAGCCGCTCGCCCATGTCATCGAAGGCCCTGGCCAGTTCCCCCAGTTCGTCCTTGCGGCTCAGGGCGCCGGGCTCCAGCCGGGTATCGAGGCGGTCCGCCCGCCACTGCTGGGCCTGGCGCCGAAGCTGTTCCAGCGGCGCCACCAGCATGCGGTACAAGCCGATACACAGCAGCAGGGTGAACAGCGCAGGCACGATCCCGTTGGTAAGGATGTGCCAGAACAGCCCATAACGGCCCGGCATGAACCGCTGTGGCAGCTCGATGACCAGCATTCCGCGCTCTGCGTGTTGGGGGAACGGTACCCGCAGCCAGGGCGCGGTGGAGTTGCGCCGGCTCACGGGCCAGTCGATGCCGCGCAGGGCGGTCAGCCGCTGCCGCTGCGCAAAGCTCAGCACGCCTTGCCCGAGCGGGGCGAAATCCGGGCCGATGGCGGTCACGAATACGCCTTCCTGCGCGGCAATGCTGCTCAGCAGGTTATCCAGGCCCGCTGGGCCCTGAGCATTGAGCGCCCGCTCCGCTACGCGGGCATAGTCGCTCAAGCTGGCGCGGGCCTGGGGAGACAGAAACGCGGTGCGCGCTTCCATGTAGCGCCCCCACGACCAGCTCAGCCAGATCATCAACAGGCAGAAGCCGATCAACAGCGCGGCGAGTTTCCAGAACAGCGAGTGGCGGCCTGGCATCAAGCAGTGGCCGCCGTGGCGAACATATAGCCCTTGCCCCAGACGGTGCGAAGTTCATGGCCCAGGTAGCTCAAGGCCTTGAGCTTGCGGCGGATCTGGCTCACGTGCATGTCCAGGCTGCGGTCGTGGCGCGAGTAGCCGCGCTGCAACACATGCTGATAGAGGAACGCCTTGCTCAGCACATCGTCAACGTGCCGATGCAAGGTGCCAAGCAAGCGGTACTCGCATGGCGTAAGCCCGGCGGGGCAATCCAGGTAGTGCACGTCCTGGCCGACATCGTCGAAGCGCAGCTCCACGGGCATGGGGGTGGGGGCAGGCACCCCGCGCTCCAGGTCGACGCGGCGCAGGATAGCCTCCACCCGCACCTGTAGTTCGTCCAGGCTGAATGGCTTGGGCAGGTAATCGTCGGCGCCCCCGCGAAAACCGTCGATGCGGTCCTGTTCCGCGCCCAGCGCCGACATTAGCAACACGGGGGTGCGAGAACGCTGGCGCAAGCGAGCCAGTACTTCCAGCCCATTCATGCCGGGCAACAGCACGTCGAGCAGCACCAGGTCGAAGGGTTCGCGCAGTGCCAGCTCCAGCCCTTCCCCGCCATCCCGGCACCAGGTCACGCTAAGCCCTGCCGCCCCCAACCGATCGCGCACAAACGCGCCGAGCGTGGGGTCGTCCTCGACAGCCAATAACCGGGTTGCATCCGCACTCATAAGATCCATTAACGCCTGCGAAATATTCTCAGTGGCGATTATTCTGCAATAACGCAGCGGCGGCAACTTCCAATGCCCCAGCGGTAGATGATGCAAAGGTGCACGCCGGGCGCGGTAAAGGTATGGTTCGCCAGACATGAGGGGTAGCCCCCGGCGATCGAGGTGCGGGTGTGTTAAGAAAACTGGGAATAAAAGGGCGGGTGATCCTGCTCACCATGCTGCCGGGAAGCTTGCTGGCGTTGCTGCTGGGTGGCTATTTCACCTGGGTGCAGCAGACCGAATTGCAGGCACAACTGCTGGGCCGCGGCGAGCTGTTGGCCGGGCAGCTCGCACCACTGGTGGCCCCCGCTATGGCTGCGCGCGATACCGAGCAGCTCGAGCGGGTGGCGGCGCAAGCCCTTGAACAGGCCGACGTGCGCAGCGTGACGTTTCTGGACGCCGAGCGCGGCCTGCTGGCCCATGCCGGCCCCAGCATGCTCAACCCTATCCCTGGCGGAACCGGAACGAAACTTGCCCAACGCAGCGGCAGCGATGCCACCCGCTACCTGCAACCGGTGTTCGGCCGCGACCGTGACCTCGCCGGCGCGCAGGTGCCCGGCGAGGCGGACCGCCTGCTGGGCTGGGTGGAGATAGAACTGTCCCACACCAACACGCTGCTGCGTGGCTATCGCATGATGTTCGCAAGCCTGGTGCTGATTGCCGCCGGGCTGGTGGTCATCCTGCTGCTGGCGCTGCACTTGGGCCGGGGTATCAGCGCGCCGCTGGGGCATATCAAACTGGCCGTGGCGCGAATAAAGGAAGGCCGCCTGGACTACCGCCTGCCCACCCTTGGCAACCATGAGCTGGACGAGCTGGCTGCCGGCATCAACCGCATGGCGCAATCGCTGGAAGAAGCCCATGACGAGCTTCAGCACAGCATCGACCAAGCCACCGAGGACGTGCGCCAGAACCTGGAAACCATCGAGATCCAGAACATCGAGCTGGACCTGGCGCGCAAGGAAGCGCTTGAGGCCAGCCGGATCAAGTCCGAATTTCTGGCCAACATGAGCCATGAAATACGCACGCCGCTCAATGGCATCCTCGGGTTTACCCATCTGTTGCAGAAGAGCGAGCTCACGCCGCGCCAGCTGGACTACCTCAACACCATCGAAAAATCCGCCGATAACCTGCTGGCGATCATCAACGAGATCCTCGATTTCTCCAAGATCGAAGCCGGCAAGCTGGTGCTCGACAGCATCCCCTTCAACCTGCGGGATCTGCTGCAGGACACGTTGACCATCCTCGCCCCGGCGGCTCACGCCAAGCAGCTGGAGCTGATCAGCCTGGTGTACCGCGATACGCCGGTGTCGCTGGTGGGTGACCCTTTGCGGCTCAAGCAGATCCTCACCAACCTGGTGAGCAACGCCATCAAGTTCACCCGGGAAGGGACAATTGTCGCCCGGGCGATGCTGGAGGAAGACGGCGAGGACGAGAGCACCGCGCAGTTGCGTATCAGCGTTCAGGACACCGGCATCGGCTTGTCGAACGATGACGTGCGGGCCCTGTTCCAGGCATTCAGCCAGGCGGATAACTCCCTGTCCCGCCAGCCAGGCGGCACTGGCCTGGGGCTGGTGATTTCCAAGCGGCTGGTGGAGCAGATGGGCGGCGAGATCGGCGTGGACAGCACGCCGGGCGAAGGCAGCACTTTCTGGATCAGCCTCACCCTGCCCCGCGCCCGTGAAGATGCCGAAGACCTGCCCGCCCCGCCCCTTACGGGCCGCCGGGTTGCCTTGCTGGAACATCACGACCTGGCGCGCCAGGCCCTGGAACACCAACTGCAGGACCTGGGCCTGACCGTGGTTGCGTTCAGTGCGCTGGAGCGCCTTGCCGAAGCGGTGAGCGCCGCGCGCCTTGCCGGGCAGCCCATCGAGCTGGCCGTGCTGGGGGTCACCAGCCAGCAACAGCCGCCCGAGCGCCTGCGCCCACGCCTGCGCGAGCTGCAACAGCAAGGCTGCCACGCCTTGGTGCTGTGCCCCACCACCGAACAGGCGATGTACCACCCCGTTGTGCCCAACCCGCATAGCCAGCTGCAGGCAAAGCCGGCGTGCAACCGCACCCTGCGCCGGGTACTTAGCGAACTGGTGAGCCCGCATCGTCCAGCGCCCGTGCTCGACGACGCGCCGGCGGACCGCCCGCCGCGCATCCTCTGCGTGGACGACAACCCAGCCAACCTGCTGCTGGTGCAAACCCTGCTCGAGGACATGGGCGCGTTGGTGCAGGCCGTGGACAGCGGCCAGGCAGCATTGGAAGCCGTGCAACAACGCTCCCTGGACCTGGTGCTGATGGACGTGCAAATGCCCGGCATGGACGGCCGCGAAACCACCGAACGCATCCGCCTGTGGGAAACCGGCCGCCCAGGCTCGCCCCTGCCCATCGTGGCCTTGACCGCCCATGCCATGGCCAATGAAAAGCGCGCGCTGCTGCACAGTGGCATGGACGACTACCTCACCAAACCCATCAGCGAGCGCCAGCTGGCGCAGGTGGTGCTCAAATGGACCGGCCTGGCCCTGCGCGGCCAGCCGGCCGAACGGCTGAGCGAATGGGCCAGTACCGAGGGCGAGCAGCAGATACTCGACCACGAAGAAGGCTTGCGCCTGGCTGCCGGCAAGGAAGACCTGGCCGTGGATATGCTCGCCATGTTGCTGGCGGGGCTGGATGAAGACCGCCGGGCGATCCAGGCCGCCCGGGACGCCCATGATCAGCACGCGCTGCTGGAACGCATCCACCGCCTGCACGGCGCCACCCGCTACTGCGGCGTGCCCCAGCTGCGCGCGGCATGCCAGCGAAGCGAAACCCTGCTCAAACAGGAAGACCCTAGCGCCAGCGTCGCCCTCGATGACCTCGACCAGGCCATCGTGCGGCTGGCCGAACATGCGCGGATCAGTGCATAAACAGCGAGCACAGGGTTTGGTCGACGCACGTTGTGGGAGTAGGCAGGGCCTGCGAACAGCATTGGCAACCGGTTCCCGGCCATCCCCAGATGGCCGGCCCCCCAGACACCTGCACCGCCTGTGCTACCATGCGCGCCCTTCTTCGGAGGCCCTATGGTCGAACACGATTTCCGCTACAGCCTGCTCACCCCTCAGCACACCCTGATCGAATGCCGCGCGTTGTCGCCGGGGCGTTATCAGGTCACCGGCAACGGCGGCGCCATCCGCGCCGATGACGTGCTGCTGGTCACCCTCAAGGGCAGCCAAACCCTGAGCATGCGCTTGACCGTCGAAAAGGTGCGGCACCTGATCAACCCGGTGGGCCAGTGGACCGCCGTGGCGCGTGGCCCGGTGTTCAAGGAGCTGGCGATTCACACCTGGGACGTGAACTGCGATGGTTGCGGCAAAACCATGAGCATGGAGTTCGCCGTAGACGCCAGCCTTGGCGAAGCGGCCTTGCCAGCAGCCGCGGCGGCGCGGGTATCCGAGCTGGGCTGGCGCAGCGAAGGCGGCAAGCACTTCTGCCCCAACTGCTGAGCCCTAGCCGCCAGCCTTGAGGGCAGCCAGCCGCTGGGCCAAACCTGCAGCGGTCTGCTCGCCCAACAGGGTGGCGCGCACCTTGCGTTGCGGGTCCAGCACAAAGGTAACCGGCAGCCCCTCGGCCTTTGGCAAATCCAGGGTGTCGGCCGGGTCCTCGGCCAGCACGCGATAGTGGATGCCCATGCCGTCGGCGGCCTGGGCCAGCGCCTGGCCCTGCAGCTGATCGAAGTTCACGCCCAGTACCTGCACGCCCTCGTTCGCCACGCGGCTGGCGAACTGGTTGAGCTCCGGGATCTCGCGGCGACACGGCCCGCACCATTCGGCCCAATAGTTAATCACCAGCCACTGGCCCTTCAGGCTGCTGGCGGTCACGGGTTGCCCATGCTGGTCGTTGCCCAGGCCACGGTCACAGGCCACCAGGCATAGCGTGACGAGCACGGCCAACAGGCAGGCCAAACGGCTTCGGATCATCGTCGTCCTCGTCATCGCGGATCAGGCAGGTAGAATACCCGCCACTCGATAGCACAGGCGACCTTTCCATGAGCGACCTCACCCTCTATCACAACCCGCGTTGTTCAAAATCCCGCGCCGCGCTCGAACTGTTGCAGGCGCGCGGGCTGGAGCCTGAAGTGGTTCGTTACCTGGACACCCCGCCCAGCGCCGACACACTGCGTGACCTGCTGAGCCGCCTTGGCATTGGCGCACGGGCGCTGCTGCGCACCGGAGAGGATGACTACAAGGCCTTGAACCTGGCCGACCCTGCCCTCTCGGACGATACACTGATCGAGGCCATGGCCAGCCACCCGAAGCTCATTGAACGGCCCATTCTGGTACGCGGCGACAAGGCGGTGATCGGCCGGCCTGTGGACAACCTGCTGGAGTTGCTGCCATGACCGCCCCCTACGTGCTGGTGCTGTATTACAGCCGCCATGGCGCCACCCGCGAGATGGCCATGCAAATCGCCCGCGGCGTTGAACGCGCCGGGCTCGAAGCGCGCATCCGCACAGTGCCGGCGGTGTCCACCGAGTGCGAGGCCACAGCCCCCAGCGTGCCCGCGGAAGGCGCGGTATACGCCACCCTCGACGACCTTACCCATTGCGCAGCACTGGCCCTGGGTAGCCCTACCCGCTTCGGCAACATGGCGGCGCCCTTGAAGTACTTCCTCGACGGCACCAGCAGCCTGTGGCTCAGCGGCGCGCTGGCAGGCAAGCCAGCGGCGGTGTTCACCTCCACCGCCAGCCTGCACGGCGGCCAGGAAACGACCCTGCTGTCGATGATGCTTCCGCTGCTGCACCACGGCATGTTCATCGCCGGCCTGCCCTATAGCGAATCCGCCCTGCTGGAAACCCGTGGCGGCGGCACGCCCTATGGCGCCAGCCACCATGCCGGTGCCGACGGCAAGCGCCCGCTGGACGAGCACGAAACCGCCCTGTGCCGGGCCCTTGGCCTACGCCTGGGCGAAGCGGCCCGGCGATTGGCGCTGCCCCTGGAGGGCAAGGCCTGAATGCGGGACTACCAATGGTTGCATGAGCATTGCCTCAACCGCTTCGGCTCGGCCGCGGCACTGGAAGCGCGGCTACCCCAGCCGCGTTCCGACGAATACCTGCGTAGCCTGGGCGACGACCGTTACCTCTCGCTGCTTGCCTTGCGGATCTTTCGCGCCGGCTTGAAACACAGCCTGGTGGATGCCAAATGGCCGGCGTTCGAGGCGGTATTCTTCGGGTTCGTGCCGGAGAAAGTCGTGCTGATGGGCGGCGAGCATCTGGAGCGGCTGATGCAGGACGCCCGGATCATCCGGCACCTGGGCAAACTGCGCAGCGTGCCGATCAACGCGCAAATGATCCTGGATGTTGCCCACGAGCATGGCAGCTTCGGCGCCTTCATCAGCGAGTGGCCTGTGGAAAACATCACCGGCCTGTGGCGCTACCTCACCCGGCACGGCAATCAGCTGGGCGGGTTGTCAGCCCCGCGGTTCCTGCGCATGGCGGGCAAGGATACGTTCATCCCTACCCAGGACGTGGTGGCCGCGCTCAACGCCCAAGGCATCGTAGACAAAGTGCCCACCAGCCAGCGGGACCTGGCGGCGGTTCAAGAAGCGTTCAATACTTGGCGCGAACAGAGCGGCCGGCCGTTGTGCCAGCTGTCGGTGATGCTGGCGCATACGGCTAATCACTGAAGGCTTGGGGGTTTATTTGAACGACGAGCGCTGGGTGGCGCTTTTGTCGGTACGCAGGGCGGTGAAGTTGAACAGGTCGCGGTTGGCGCAGCTGTTCGAGTATGTTGAAGTCCACCCCAAGTTCCTTCAGGTAAGCCGGCAGCACATGCTCCGGGAACCCGGGCTGATCCTGGTCCAGGGTCACCGCCACCCGTTCGGAGCGGTTGGGCGACCGGTTGGAAGTGCGCCAGCAGATCCAACTTGGTTTGGCTGTCCCTGGCCGGTTGAAACCCTCGGCCTACCCTCTGCCTTTGTCGCCTACCGCGTGTCGGCCGGTTTCCTCTCGCCGGCGGATCATCTGGAGAGGCACCGACCAGACTGAAATTAACGATAACGTATTTTATCAATAGTTTTAGGGCTGCGCTTATGGATGGGCATTTTTGAGCAGCAGAGATCAATAATTCACGCATTAGGCGCATTGTGCCTAGAAAAGCCTTGACCGCTAGGCGCAATGCGCCTAGTATGGATCCTGTTGGTGGCGAGCAGAAAGCCATTCGACTCTGAGGGGGCTAGTCACGCCGCCAGCGGAGAACGAGATGAAACTAGCTGCGGTGGCGACCATCCAGACGAACTTTCCAGAGGCACATTTTTGGTTGGTTCGCCGGGGCTCAGCAGAACGGTGTGGCGAGGTAAGCCGAGTGTTCAACCCTGAACACATCGGAATCCGAGTTGATCGAACCGACCTGTTGTTACCTGACTACCTGTTTCACGCCCTGGCTCATGTACATCAGACAGGCCATTGGAAACAGCTAGCCACAGGTACTTTGAGTCTGGTCAATATCCGTGTTTCAGACGTTCGAAGCATCGAGCTGTCACCACGGTGAAGAAGGGGCCGAAAGGCCCCGCTTCTTAGGTACCACCGAAGGAATCAGATATGAAGCTAGAGATACCCCTGCCTTCCATAGAGGAGCAGCAAAGGATAGTTTTCGAGGCTGCTACAGCGGCGGCTATGGAACAGCTAAAAGCAAACCTGGATGCCCCCCGGTATCAGGGCCAAACAGAGGTGGACGAGAGCACGCTGGGTCGCGCTCATCTTTTGCGTGAGCATGAAGGCTGGGAGGCACCTTCCCCGGACATAGTGGGGGCGTATTTCCGGCATTTCCAAGGACACTTTCCCGAATACGGCACAGATGGAAGGCTGGCAACGCTGCTCGGAGTGTCGTCAGATCGTCGCGTGCGTGACTATAAACAGGGCGTCAGGAAAGTCCCCTACGGGGTTTGGAGACGATTCTTGGTGCTTACAGGGCGTGTACCCCAGGACATCATTCCTGTGATGGCCTTCATGGCTTAATTAGCATCACAGCGACGTGTCATACGCCGCCACGAGGCCAGGACGCCTTTGCCTTCCTATCTTGCCTCCATATCGGCCTCGTCGGGTCTACTGGAATTGAGATAGGTTTGCAAGAGGCCATTTATGTTCCACGTCGCTTTATGGCCTTGCGCAAGGTTAGAAATGAAAACCTCACTAGACTTAGTGAATCGGTGGCGTACGCGGACAGTGTAGGAACGGAATAACCAATTGAAGAAACCTTGATAGCAGACTGCTTCGTCAACGTCTCTCCACTTCACTCCGATTGTGCCTCGGCTCCATGGGAAAATTCCACGATATAACCAAACCCCTGTAGGGTCTGTATAAAGCTTTACGCTTCTCAGATAGAAAAACTTATAGATAGCTATAGATAAAGCACCAATAAAAAAAGCGAAGCTAGCAAGCACGTATATTTCAAACGCTTGGTTAGTCTGAGCCTTATTTATAGCCGTCCCTGCAAATCCCAGTGCGACGACGAATAAGGCGACCCCTGTTAAAAAAGGCGGCACATACGCGGTCCAGGACAACCGGTACGAAGTATAGGCAGCTCGGCTGAGGCTTTCGCTACGCTCGATCTCATCCATGTCAGATAGCTCCTCTGAATCCACCAAAAAACCTAGTGTTTAAGGATCCAATGATGATCCAAACGGCTTGATTGATCAATCATGCTACCCCTAACGGGTAGGCTCAGAAGCTTTGATCCAGCCTCACAACATCACACCTCATGGGGCTTCGCCTGTGCCCCTATCACTTTTTGCCACAGCTAGGCGGGCCGGCGCGGAACTGGAGGCAGGGTCGGTTCGATTCGCAGTGGTAAGTCATTTGCTTGCGGCCAGCGCTGCCTTTTGGTCATGGGTTGCCCCTTTGCACGCACGAGGTAAATACAAGGCTCCTTACCGGAACCGGTAAAGCCTGAGCACTGAGGTGTCCCTATGGTGCAGCGTAGCCTGTCAATGCCAAGAGCCTGGCCAGTGGCCCGCTGTCGCTGCTGGGGCAGACAAAGCTCTTTCAGTTGGCTTATGGCAACGGATCGCGGACTTCGACTAACGGGTGTTATGTTGAATCCTGTCGTGGCATTTGCAGGGCGTTGGAAAGGCTGCAATTTCACCGGATGTGGCTGCAGTGTAATTTCGGGGGAGTACATGGCGCCGACTGCGTTAGGGGACAGGTGTTCTCGCCCTGGTAGACAATGTACCCGCGCCTCCGAGGTCAAGGACCAGTCAAAGGCCCTAACTCCGTACAGCAACCTTTGAAGGCCACTCTTCATTCCACGCTGGCTACGCTGGGTAATTAGGAGTGGCCGCTTTTCTACAGCATGGTCTCATCAACGAGTCACTGGACGCGTCCATAGCGGTAACAACATTGAGGGATCAATGAGTGACCGGGGCTAACCGCTCGTGCTGTTTTTGATTCCTCGCATTGTCGCGTCCAATGTAAAACACCAGGCCGATTCCGATAACGCACATGCCCGACAGCGGTAGAAGTGCCAAAGGGAAGCTGCCAGTGTGCTCGCGGATAACCCCCACGAAGAAGTTCAGTACGCCGGTGCCCAAGTGCCCTAGCGTGTTTACCGCAGCGATGCCTGCGGCTAGGACCGCTGGAGGGAGGGTCTCAGACGCCAGAGCCCAGAAAGGCCCCTTCAACGCGAAATTGCCGATCAGCACCAGAGAAAGCAGTACAAGGGTGATAGGGAGCGAATCGGTCAAAAGGGTCGCAGCGAAGCTGATTGCAGTCAGCGCCAAGGGAATCGCAGTGCTAAAAATCCGCTCGGAATTCTTGTCCGCGCGCATGCTCCACAAAATCATGAAGACCGCTCCAAGACCAAACGGAATCATGTTTAAGAACCCGGTCTGCGTGTCCGTAAGGTGGAACGACTTCAAGATTTGGGGCATCCATAGCGACAAGGTGTTGCTGGTGGCCGATATGCTCATGTAAACGACGGAAAGCAGCAGTACATATTTATTTGTCAGTGCCGCCAGGATCTTACCCATGCCATGAGCTTCACGTTTTTTATCGGCTTTTTCCTCACGCTCCTGCCGTTCGGTCGCCAGGCGATTGCTCAGCCAAGCCTTTTGTTCATGGCTTAGCCATCCGGCCTCAGACGGATTACTTGGAAGAAGGGCCAAGCTCAAAATGCCCATGATCACGGCTGGCACTGCTTCAAGCATGAGGAGCCACTGCCAGCCTTGGAAGCCTAGCGTCCCATCCAGTTTGAGAAGCAGAGCGGAAAGGGGCGAACCTAGGAAGTTCGAAAGGGGGACGGCAACCATGAATAC
The DNA here is from genome assembly GCF_058145875.1 of Pseudomonas sp. 3MAES_34.3B. Taxonomy (NCBI): domain Bacteria; kingdom Pseudomonadati; phylum Pseudomonadota; class Gammaproteobacteria; order Pseudomonadales; family Pseudomonadaceae; genus Pseudomonas; species Pseudomonas sp. 3MAES_34.3B. The sequence goes on from NZ_CM176960.1 coordinate 3,593,778, forward strand.
AGCGACAATCCGGGCCATGTAGGCCTTGGGAAACCATTGGGTTAGATAAAGGATTACACCCGGAAAGAACCCTGCTTCGGCGGCACCAAGCAGGAAGCGGGACAAACCATAGGAGTACGGGCCGACAATGAAAGCAGAGCAAAAACCCACAATGCCCCAGGTGATCATGATGCGAGCGATCCAGCGACGCGCACCAAACCTTTCCATAGCCACGTTGCTCGGCATCTCGAACAAAACGTAGGCCACGAAGAACAGGGTAGCTCCGAAGCCAAACATGCTGGCCGTTAGGCCGATTTCCTTGTTCATCGTCAGGGCCGCAAACCCGATATTGACCCGGTCTACATAGGCGATGAAATAGCAGAGCATCAGGAAGGGGATCAGCCGCAGCGTGAGCTTCCTGACCGTCGCCTGCTCTATTGCGCTTTTTTCAGTTTGATCTGTCATGGCGTAACCTTCGGGCTGCTTATTATTGTTCCAAAACGCAATCAGATAATCTTTGACGTGTTTGCGTTTGTCAACGAAGAAAAGCAGCTTGGGTAGGATGTGACATGAATCTTCCCTTACATCCATTTAAATTCTGTGGATATCGTCGGTAAACTACTTCGAAATTAAGCAAAATCGCGTTAGCCGATGAGGGCTGCGTTCGGTGAGGATAAGATGAGCGGTAGCTCTACAGAGGTTGAAGTGCGTTTTATCTGAAATAGGAACACTATGGTGCGATCGTTTGGCTGCGCTCCCATAACCTGCCTCACACCCTTCCGGGTATGCCTAGGCTTCTCATCCTGCAGCTTTTATGTGATCGCCGCGAGCGCTTCCGCAGCGGTACGTGTGCACCGGCCGCCCCCGAGACTTTCCCAAAAAGCGCCTGTTTCGTATGACCGAAGGCCCCTGGTGGGGCGAAATGCTATGCCGACGGGGTGTTCGCAGATCTCACCCTTTGCTTCCCAAGGAGACAGTGCTAACCCATTCACAGATCCAGGACGATGAAGCCATCATCGAAACAGCCCACTTGCGAAATCGCCATCCTCAAACGCCACAAGTTGCCAAGCACAGCGAGCAAATCAGCCCAGCACAAGGCAGCTTGCTGGATGACCTGCTCAATACAGATTTTGAAGCTATCGAGGCAGAGCTAATGCAACTCCTCCCAGCTTCGCCTCAGGCCGAACCAAGACAATCCCCAAAAGTGCGCCATCGCCGCCGCAATTTCCACGCACCGTGATTCGTCAGGAACCAGAAAGCACTGAGCGTGCCTGTGGCTGCCAACTTCAGCGCATCGGCGAGGACGTCAGCAGAAGCTGGATCGTTCCATGCTTCCAGAATTAGAAGGAAGCGGGGAAGCGAGCGGTGAATGTACCCTCCTAGCTCCAGTATTAAGGGTGGTGGTGTCCACGAATTTTAAGTGGAGAACATCACCCTTATATCTACAATCGTGAAGATGACTTTGCCGGACGGTTACCTTGCACTACTTGAAACATGGCACTAAGTCAGTCAGATGGCCGCGCTGCGTTCGCGCAACTCCATATTCAGGATGCGATCGTTCTCCGAGTAGTCTACCGGGCAGTCGATCACGTGCACGCCCGGGGTGCTGATGCAGCGCTCCAGTAACGGCAGGAAGCCCTGCGCGCTTTCTACCCGATGGCCCTGGGCGCCGTAGCTGCGGGCATAGAGCACGAAGTCCGGGTTGCCGTAGTCCAGTCCGAAATCGGTGAAACCCATGTTGGACTGCTTCCATCGGATCATCCCGTAGCCATCGTCACGCAGGATCACCACCGTCAAGTTCATCTTCAGGCGTACAGCGGTTTCCAGCTCCTGACTGTTCATCATGAAGCCGCCGTCTCCGCACACGGCCACGATAGGGCGGTCCGGGTACACCAGGTGCGCGGCCATTGCCGAGGGCAGGCCGGCGCCCATGGTCGCCAGGGCATTGTCCAGTAGCACGGTGTTGGGCTTGTGCGCCTTGTAATTGCGGGCGAACCAGATCTTATAGATGCCGTTGTCCAGCGCGACTATGCCTTCGGAGGGCATGGCACGACGGATGTCTGCAACCAGGCGCTGGGGGTACATCGGGAAGCGGTTGTCGCCATTACCCTCGGCTATCTGTGCCTCGTTGGCCTCCCGGATTGCCATCAGGCGGTTGAAATCCCAGTGCGCGCAATCACCCAGGGCTTCGCCGATCTGCCATACAGCGTTGGCAATATCGCCGATCACCTCAATCTGGGGAAAATAGACCGGGTCCACTTCGGCGGAGCGAAAATTGATATGGATCACCTCGGTGCCGTCGCGCACCATGAAGAAGGGCGGCTTCTCGATCACATCGTGGCCGATATTCACGATCAGGTCCGCTGCTTCCACCGCACGGTGCACGAAGTCACCGGCCGACAACGCGGCGTTGCCAATGAAGCGCGGGTGGCGCTCATCCACCACACCCTTGCCCATCCGGGTGGTCACGAACGGAATGCCGGTGTCGTCGATCAGCTGCTTGAGCACCTTGGCGGTCATCTTGCGGTTGGCGCCCGCGCCTATCACCAGAATTGGGCTGCGCGCCGCCTGCAGCTTGCTCACCGCCGCGTCGATTGCACGGTGTTCGGCCAGCGGCCGGCGCGAGAGACTGGGGGCAATGGGCAGGCTTTCTGTCTGCTCAGCGGCGATGTCCTCGGGCAGTTCCAGGTGCACCGCGCCGGGTTTTTCTTCTTCGGCCAGGCGGAACGCTTCGCGCACCCGTGACGGAATATTGTCCGCGGAGGCCAGCTGATGAGTGTACTTGGTCAGCGGCTGCATCATGCCCACCACATCCAGGATCTGAAAGCGCCCTTGCTTGGACTTCTTGATCGGCTTTTGCCCAGTAATCATCAGCATGGGCATTCCGCCCAGGTAGGCGTAGGCGCCTGCGGTCACAAGGTTGGTCGCGCCAGGGCCCAAGGTAGATAGGCTGACGCCGGTCTTGCCAGTAAGGCGGCCATAGGTAGCGGCCATGAACCCTGCGGATTGTTCGTGACGCGTGAGCACCAGCTTGATGTTTGATTTGCGCAGTGATTCCAGCAGGTCGAGGTTTTCCTCGCCCGGGATGCCGAAGACGTATTCCACGCCTTCGTTTTCCAGACACTGCACGACGACATCGGCGGCCTTGGCCATGGGAATGTTAGCCTCTTGCTAGAGTGAGAGGTCGAGGCGGGCCTGTTTTTGCGGCTGCCCCAGCCAGAATGAAGTCGTCAGCTCCAGTACAAGCGCTGAGGAGTGTCGACAAGTATCTGATGCAATACAGTCGGGTTTTCTACCCACTGCGCGATCAGATTAAGAGCGTAGCCGTCATCCTCGGCGCGGAAGCGCTCTAGGAGATCTTTGCTGCGTTTGGTTCCAGGTGCGGGCATGGTATGCGGGAAATCACTAGCCCAAATCAGTCGATCCGGTCGTGTAGCCACAAGAGATTTCACAAAGCCCCGAATATCCTGATAATCCGCTTGTTCGGAGACGCGGTACAGTGCGGACAGCTTGACGTAAACGTTACCGCCCTTGATCAGCCCCAGCATTTCCGCATAGCCATCTTGCTGTAGTCCTCCCTTTGCGGCCAGGTGTCCAAAATGATCAAAAACCACCGGAACTGGTAGCGCCGCAATAACCCCCGACAGGTCCTTGATGGTCGTCAGGTTGGTGTACATCTGGATATGCCCACCATAGGGCTTGATCAGTTCTGCATATTCACGCTGGTGAACAGCGACCTCCTCCGGGCGAGCTTTTCCATACACCTCAAGGTTGAGGCGCACACCACGAACACCCAGTGCATGCATCTCGTCCAACTGGTGTTTGGAAACGGGCAAATCAAATACGGCAACGCCTCGAGCGCGTTGGCTTCCCAGCGTTTTAAGCGCATCAAGCATGCAGCTATTATCGTTACCATAAGGGCTTGGCTGGACTAGCACCACGCGGTCCATGTGCAACTGCTCGAGGTGTCTTTCCAATGCCGAAAGCGGGGACTTGTCAGGCATGTATGTGCGCGACTCGGCATAGGGGAAACGATCCGGATCGAACACATGAACGTGACAGTCACAGGCATTCGCTGGCACCGTGAACGCGGGAGCCGCGTATGACTCTCCATTGCCAAGCAGAGCCGCCAGCGAGAAGCGCGGTGCAGCAAATGAAACAGCCGTGACGGCTGGAATGACGGCCAAGAGGCCACGTCGAGTGATCATAGGGCTTCCCTTTTTGTTTTTGTGGTGAAGGACGCTGCGCCCACCTCGGGGCGCGCTCGAGGAACGGCCAATCAGGTAGGGACGGTTACACCAGTAACGCCATGACGCGAGAGCGCGGCCTGGATGAACCCTTCTGCTTTCAGCTGGGCGATGAAATCACTGAGCCATAGCGCTGCCTGGGGGCCCCGCGCATGCGGCACACCCATCGCTTGTCGGATCTGCATGAAGGGCTCCTCGATCAGTCTGAGCCCTGACCTGCGGTGCATGTCGCCCTCGAGCTGCTGCCGGACACCCGCTGCAACCTCCAGATCTTGTTCGGTGAAGGTATCGATGACTGCCGGCGAGGATGGTGCACGTACCAGAGAGGCATTCCGTATTTCCCGAGTAAGGAATAGATCGTAGGCGCTCCCCTCACCCACCGCGATGCGGTTGCCAGGCACGTCAATGTCGGCGGGTTCACGGCCAGGGAAGCCTTCGCGTACCAGATAGCAGCCTTCAATAACGATGTAGGGTGAGCTAAATGAAATCTGCGCCCCCCTGACAGGATCGATCGCAAAAAAGCCCACATCGGCGTCAGCTTTTTCAAGGGCCTTGACTGCAAAGCCTGCCGTATCGACTGTCACAAGATGCAGAGTCAGATTCAGTGCCCCAGCCAAGCGCTGGGCGATATCGACAGAGACACCCGCAGGTGCGCCACCGGGTACAGGGCGGGAAGCCAGGACAGGATTTCCGTAGTTGATCGCCACCCGCAATAGGCCCGTGGGAGCAAATGCCTGGCGCAGCTCGTCAGTGACCGCTCTCATACGTTGTCCGATGGTACAAGGACACTGCCTTCCATGAGGCGGCGTGCCGAGCGGCTCATGACCGCTTTCGAAACAACCCAAGCGCCATCGACCTGACGGGCCTCGGCACCTACTGCCAGGCTGCCGGAGGGATGCCCGAAGCGAATCTGGTGCCCGGCTGAGTCGGGTACCAGCCGATTGATCACTGTGTCAGGGATGACCGCAGCGACGGCGATTGCAACCGCACCGGTGCCTGTCATGGCATGGTGCAGCTTGCCCATCGAGAAAATACGAGCATTGATGTCCACAGTGGAGGCATCGACGAGTTTACCGTTGGACGCCGTGTAACCCTCCGGAGCCGCGACGAATGCCAGCTTCGGGGTGTGGGGGCGCAGTTGGGTCGCTTCCTCAGCCGACTGTGCCAAGCCCATCGTCACAGCTGCGTGAGCACGTATCGCCTCGGCCTTGGCCAGCATCTCGGGGTTGTTATTAACGTCTTTCTGCAACTCGTTTCCACGTAGACCTAACACATCAGCGTGAACGAAGATCGCCGGGTTGCCAGCATTGATCATGGTGAGTTCCACATCGCCCACCCCTGGGACTGACAGGATGTCGATTGCGTTACCGGTTGGGAACATGCCCCCCTTACCGTGCTCATCCCCTTCCCCGCTGGGGTCAAGGAATTCGATCTTGATTTCCGCAGCCGGGAACGTGACGCCGTCCAGCTCGAAGTCGCCTTCTTCCACAACCCGCCCGTCGCGCATGGGCACATGGGCAATGATCCTCGCGTTGATATTTGCCTGCCAGATTCTTACTACGGCAATGCCATCGGTTGGTGCATCGACAAGGCCCTGCGCGATCGCAAAAGGACCGACGGCTGACGTCAAGTTGCCGCAGTTGCCGGACCAGTCCACAACCGGGCGATCGATGGCCACCTGACCGAAGCGGTAATCCACATCGCAATCGGGTTGGCTGGATTTGCTTATCAAAACCACCTTGCTGGTACTGGAGGTTGCTCCGCCCATGCCATCGATCTGTTGGCCGTATGGGTCTGGGCTGCCAATGACGCGCAACAGTACGCGGTCACGAACAACCGGGTCGGCAGGAAGCCAGTCACTGCAGAAGAATACCCCCTTGCTGGTACCGCCACGCATGTAGACGGCTTTGAAGGACTGCTGCGCCATGGAGAACCTCTGAAGTCTGCTGGTGGTCTGTTGCGTTTATTTCACAGCAAACGCAAAAATACCGCAAGCGCAAATTTTGCTAACATTTGCGCTTTAACTCCTCTACCCGTCAGGCCGGTGTATATTGAAAGCTGCTGAAGCCTTTGAAAGCTCACAAGACATGACTCAGGATCTGACCAAAAGCCAGCGCAAGGCATTGCGCGAGATCATCAGCTATGTACGCCGGGAGCGCCTTCCCAGAGGCACTCATTTACCGGAATGGACATTGGCAAAGCTCATAGGCACCTCCCGCTCCCCGGTCAAGGTGGCTTTGGAGTACTTGGTGGATGCCGGTTTGATGCGGTTTGACAAGAACCGCGGCTATCACGTGCACGGAGATGTCGACGACCTGCCCCCCGCGTTGCAAGTTCATGTCCAAACAATGGACGATCCGCTGTACCTGCGTCTGGCGCGGGCACGCTTTGATCGTGAGGTACCTGATTCAGTCACCGAGGCGGATCTCACACGTCTGTTGGGCGTGTCGCGGAGTGAGATTGGTAAGGTCCTGGCACGCGCGCAAAGCGAGGGCTGGGTGGAGAAGGAGGTGGGCTACGGTTGGCGTTTCCTGCCAATGATCGACTCGCTCGAGGCTTATGAAGACATGTACTCGTTGCGTCTTGCCATTGAGCCCGCCGGCATCCTGAGTAGTAAGTTCAGGCCTGACATGGAGCAATTACGGACGCTTCGACAAGAACAGCAGGCCATCCTTGACGGTGGCTACCTGACCATGACCGCTATCGAGCGCTTCGAGTCTAATGCCCGGTTTCACGAAACTATCGCAGAATGGTCAGGGAATCGCTTTGCTGTTCAAACGATGCGTCGACTGGATCAGATGCGCCGACTTGCAGAGTACCGTCAGACTGCTCAGGACCTGCCTCGTCAGGCGCTCGCGCAGGAGCATCTGCAGATCCTGGAAGCCATCGAAAAAGGCGATAACCTCGGGGCCGCGAGTTACATGCGGCTGCATATCGAAGCCGCGTGGCGAAAAAAAGCAGTGTCCGCAGTGTTCCAGCACCCCCTACCTGCTGCAGCGGAAGTGTCTATCTAGAGCCACCATTTTATTTGTCAGGCCGCCTTGAGCGGTCTTTTTTTTGCTCGAGAAAATATTTGTGCGTTTTTGCGTTGACAAAAGCAAAGTAGCCGCCATAGTCTGAATGCGTTTCTGGCATAAAATAAACAATAGCCAAGGTGATTGCCTCACCGTCGGATCACAGGTAAGCCGATGAGCATCAGTAATCAAAGAATCATCGATACGCATGCCCACGTCTTTCACCGTGGCCTGCCATTCATTGAGTCCAGACGTTTCACCCCTTCCTACGATGCAACCTACGAAGCGTTCATCGCTCAGCTGGATACCCATGGAGTTGATAGGGCGGTACTGATTGCAGTCAGCATCCTGGGTAATGACAACGGTTACCTGGTTGAAAGCTTGCGCCGTTCCCATGGTCGCCTGCGTGGCGTGGTGGCCATCGATCCACTTTCAGATGTCGACCTGCTCCCAGTCTATGCAGACGCTGGTGTAGTCGGCATACGCGTCAATCTCACCGGCGGTCTGTCGGTTCCAGACTTCACAAACGCCGCTTGGCGACAGGTTCTCGATTTCTGTCGAGTACATGAATGGCATATCGAAATCAATGACCGCTGTGGGCGGTTGAGCGAATCGGTACTGCCGCTGATCGATAGCGGTGTCCGTGTTGTCATCGATCACTTTGGAATGCCTGACAAGCACCTCGGTGTCGAAGACCCCGGCTTTACCCGCCTGCTGAAATTCGCCGAGAGCGAACGCGTGTGGGTCAAGATGTCCGGTGCATATCGCACCGGCCTTGATATCACCGCTCAGGCTGCCCCTCTGCTACTGGACTCCTTTGGCGCACAACGCCTCATGTGGGCCAGCGACTGGCCCTTCACCCAATTTGAATCATCCCAGCAATACGCAATGCAACTGGTGCATCTGGAGCGCTGGCTGCCGAATGCCGCTGACCGCCAGCAAATGCTGTGGCGCACCCCAGCCGAATTATTCCAGTTCGATCGTTAACCTGATTTGTTGCCTGTGAGAACCATCATGACCGACATCCAAAAACTGACTGAGAGCACCCTCCGGTCGTTTCAGACCTCCGACGGCCGCCAGCACACGTACTACTCGCTGCCGGCGTTGCAGGCGCAAGCCTACCCACAACTGAGCCGTTTGCCGGTGGTGATTCGGATTTTGCTGGAATCGGTACTGCGCAACTGTGACGGCAGTAAAGTGCTGCCCTCTCATGTTGAAGATCTCGCCGGTTGGCAGCCCAACGGTAACCGCGAACGTGAAATTCCGTTTGTAGTCGGCCGGGTCCTGCTTCAGGACTTCACCGGCATCCCTTTGCTAACCGACCTGGCCGCCATGCGCAGCCAAGCGAAAAAACGCGGTGCCAACCCAAAGGCGATCGAGCCTCTGGTGCCTGTGCACCTGGTGGTGGATCACTCGGTGCAGACCGAGTTTTCCAACGTCCCGAATGCACTTCGCAAGAACATGGAAATCGAGTTCAAGCGCAATCGAGAGCGCTACGAATTGATGAAGTGGGGTATGCAGGCGTTCGAGACCTTCAAGGTCATTCCGCCTGGCACTGGCATCTGCCACCAGATCAACCTTGAATACCTCGCACAGGGTGTGATCGAGAAGAGCAACGTCGTCTACCCCGATACCTTGGTTGGCACGGACAGCCATACCACCATGATCAACGGTATCGGGGTACTGGGTTGGGGTGTTGGCGGCATCGAAGCCGAAGCAGGCATGCTGGGGCAGCCCATCTACATGCTGATGCCGGATGTGGTTGGGGTAGAACTCAAAGGTGCATTACGTGCGGGCGTCACTGCAACCGACGCCGTGCTCCAGGTTACCCAGACCCTACGCGCGGCCAAAGTGGTTGGCAAACTGGTGGAATTCCTCGGTGAAGGGGCCCATTCCCTGAGTGCTACTGACCGTGCGACTATCGCCAATATGGCGCCCGAATACGGTGCAACCAGTGGCTTCTTCCCGATCGATGATAAAACCCTGGACTACTACACCCAGACCGGACGCAGTGCGGAACAGGTCGAGCTGATCGGCACCTACTTCAAGGCCCAGGAGCTGTTCGGCGCGCCAACTGCCGGAAGCATCGATTATTCAACCATCATCACAATCGACCTGGATCAGATCGTACCCTGTGTATCTGGTCCCAAGCGTCCTCAGGACCGAGTCGACCTGACCGCACTGGGCGAGCGTTTCGATGAAGTGATGCAACAGAATTCCAAAAGCGGAGGATATTCCAAATCTGCATCCCAGCTTGAGGAGCGGTATCCGGTCTCTGCCAAGCCAGCTGGGGCTAGCGGGCCGGTACAGGATTACGAAGTTGGCCATGGTCATGTGCTGGTGGCCGCCATCACTTCATGTACCAACACCTCAAATCCCGAGCTGCTGATTGCCGCTGGCCTGCTGGCCAAAAAAGCGATTGAAAAAGGCTTGGTTGCCAAACCATGGGTGAAGACCCTGTTCACGCCAGGCTCGCGGGTGGTGACCGCTTACCTGCAGGATGCCAACCTGATCGAGCCGCTCAGCCAACTCGGCTTTGATATCGCTGCTTATGGCTGTGGCGCCTGCGTAGGCAACATCGGCCCGCTGGATCCTGCACTGGAAAAAGTCGTGGTTGGTCAGGACCTGGTCTGCAGCGCTGTGCTATCTGGCAACCGTAATTTCGAAGCACGCATTCACGGCAACCTGCGCGCCAATTTCCTAGCGAGCCCGCCGCTGGTGGTGGCCTTCGCGTTGGCAGGGACAACCCGCTGCGACCTGACCACCCATGTGCTGGGCCACGATGCGGCTGGCAAGCCTGTGCTACTAGCGGATATCTGGCCGAGTAATGACGAGATCAAGGCCTTGAGCGGAAAAGCTGCCAATGCCGAGCTGTACAAGCAGCTTTATGCTGACCTTACCCGCGATCACGACCTGTGGAACGCTATCAAGACAACCGAAGGGGAAGTGTACGACTGGCCAGAGTCGACGTATGCCGCCGAGCCGGATTTCTTCGACACTACACAGGCGGGCCGACCCATTATCGGTGCGCGCGCCCTGGCGCTCCTAGGTGACTCAATCACCACCGACCACATCAGCCCGGCCGGCTCGATTGCCGCCAACTCCAGCGCAGGCGAATGGCTGGCGGCGCACGGCGTGGAGCAGAAAGATTTCAACACCTATGGCGCGCGGCGCGGGCATTTCGAAGTCATGGTTCGCGGCACGTTTGCCAATGTGCGCCTGAAGAATCTGATGCTGCCAAACAAAGCCGACGGCTCTGCGGATGAGGGTCCATACACCCTGGTGCAGCCTGCTGGCGAGCGCTCCTCGTTGTTCGATGCCTCACGCCAGTATTTGGCAAGCGAAACCCCTGTCCTGATCTTTGCCGGCGAAGAATACGGCACTGGTTCGAGCCGTGACTGGGCAGCCAAGGGCACACGCTTGCTGGGTGTCAGGGCGGTCATTGCCAAGAGTTTCGAGCGCATTCACCGCAGCAACCTTGCCGGTCTGGGTGTCCTGCCGCTTCAATTCAAGGCCGGTGAAGACATACATACGCTGGGGCTGGATGGCACGGAGTCCTTCGACATTCTTGGTGTTGAACAGGGTGTACAGCCTGCGCAGGACGTAACTTTGCGTATTACCCGCCAGGACGGGCATCAGCAGGATGTGATGCTGCTGGCGCGGATCGACACTGCCATCGAAGCAGACTATTTCAGGAACGGCGGGATTCTTCCCTTCGTACTATCGAACTTGCTGGAACAGGGACAGACCACTGACTCATTCGCCGAGCTCACCGCTACCGCTTGAACGCAATGCATCAAGGTCGTGGAGGTAAGCTCCTCGAACCTCGTCACTTAATTACAAGAAAGCTCGTGTGCGGTAGCTGCCGCACGCGACGCAGGAGACGAAAATGAGCCTGACCCTTCCAGCGGACGCCGCCGCGGTGTTCTCACCCCACGAACAAGCGCTGCAGCGCAGCGCCGTCAATAAATGCGCCTGGCAGATGCTGCCGGTTCTGATCCTTGCCTTTGTCTTCAATTACATCGATCGCACCAGTGTCGGCTTTGCTGCATTGACTATGAACGCCGATCTTGGCATGACCGCTACCCAGTTCGGCTGGGGCGCGGGCATCCTGTTCGCCGGCTACTGCCTCCTTGAAGTGCCGAGCAACCTCGCGCTTTACCGTTACGGTGCCCGTCGCTGGCTGGCACGGATCATGATCACCTGGGGTATCGCAGCTGCGGCAACGGCATTTGTGGTAGGCCCTTACAGTTTCTACACGGCTCGTTTCATCCTGGGCGTCGCAGAAGCGGGCTTCTTCCCGGGGGTTGCCTTTTATCTGGCATGCTGGTTCCCGGCTCAGTACCGTACCCGGATGCTCGCGTGGTTCATGGTTGGAGTACCTGTCTCGTCGATCATCAGCGGCCCTTTTTCGGGCATCCTGCTGGCGATGGAAGGGATCGGCGGCCTGCATGGCTGGCAGTGGATGTTCATTATCCAAGGTTTGCCAGCCTCGTTGATTGGGCTGCTGGTATTGTTCAAATTGCGCGACAAGCCAAGTGAAGCTCACTGGTTAACCAAAGATGAGCGTGAAGCGCTGGAGAAGATGCTGGCCACGGAACATCGCGAGCGTGAGACCAAAGATCTGCTGGGTGCCCTGAAAGATCCACGCGTACTCATTCTGACCGTAATCCAGTTCGGCTTCGTTCTGGGCGCGTACGGGATGGGCATCTGGTTGCCAACTATCCTCAGGTCTCACGGTCTGGATGTCACCAGTACCGCCATGCTGTCCTCGGTGCCATACATCTTTGCCACCATTGGGATGCTGCTCTGGGCCAAACGCGTGGACCGCAGTGGGAAGAAAACCCTTAACTTGACGTTGTGCTGTCTGCTTGGCGCCTGCGGCATGGCTGCAGCGGCAATGTTGAGCCAATTGGTTCCAGCACTGATAGGCATCTCGATCGCGGTGCTGGGCGCCACGACAGCCCGTGCAATATTCTGGAGCATTCCAACCCGGTTCCTGACTGGGGCAGCAGCGGCAGGCGGGTTGGCGTTTATCAACTCCGTGGGTACCTTTGGCGGATTTGTCGGTCCGTTCGTAGTGGGCTGGCTGAAGGACGCAACCGGCTCGTTCTCAATGGGGATCTTCTTTATGGCCGGGATGTTGCTACTGTCGGCCGTCATGACCTTGGTATTGCGGCTGTTCGTCAAAGCCGAGTAGCCCTTGCTTCTATCTACCACCAGGAAGCCGATTCGACTTCCTGGTACTCTTCAGGTCGATCCGCCGGCGATCATTATCCGCAGAGTGTTCATACCGTAGCCCAACATCTGCCCTTCCCCCGCCAAAATTTGCTTCAGGTACCACCGCCCGAAATCTAGTTAACGGGTGTTATGTTGAATTTCGAAGCTGCTCAAACCTGTAGCCAAGCCCGCGCTCGCCAGTCACTCCTGCAGAGGGCTCGTCCCTTTACCGCTTCGATAACGTGGGACTGTCTGATGGATCGAGATAACCTATTTTATCATTTGTTATTTCTTTGCTTGAGCCGGCCTTCCTAGGCCGAGTTTTAAATTAGGAAATGAACGCAGCGACGGAAATCTGCAAGGTAATTTTGATCACGGCGCCCGCCTAGCATAAACGCCGCAGCTGATCAGGGATACTGCCGCACGGCTTTGAACCGCGCGGGATTATGTCCGACTCTACCATAGTCGATCGCCCCAAATTTCAGACCTAATAGCGAGCCGATATGGCTACGCTCGCTCTCGACCTGTTCGAACTTACCGAGCGGAACGGCCGTGGGTAAGCTTATTGAGAGCATTGGAGCCGACTTATTGCGGTAATTACCGTAGAGCTCCAGGGATACAAACACTGCCTCCCTTATGAAGTTATAAATACCCGCTGATCTTCCGCCGATTTACGATGGCGTACTAACTTAAAAGTCTTTAGGCGCACGAGCACGCCAATCAAGCGGCTGAAAGATACAAGCCAGCGCTGCGAGCTGATAACCCTCTAGCCCGCCGTAGTAGGAAAGCATCCGGCGCCCGCACCATTAGCACTTCCGGATTTCATAAGCGTTCAGATTCCATTTTTAATACGGATTCATGAAGCCAATTTCCTAAGCACAAGGAATACTCCGACAAACCCACTAGCCAAGCCGCTGAAAAACCCACTTATGCCATTTCCAATAGAGCTATTTAACAAGTCAGTCGGAAATGGGGTAATGTAGTAAGCAATCAAGAATGCCACGAGTGCGGAAATCAGACCGCCTACGAGTCCAGCGATGACCGATTCCTTAAAATCAGGTTTCATAGCGGTTCCTCTTATTATTTTGATATTTATATTAGATCTACAAAGCTGGAGATCTATCATCTACGGATTGATAGCTCCAGACCGTTACTATAATAATGCACTAACTGAATTTCTAGAGGTGGCGCTGTGAAGGCGAATTGTCGTACATATCGCCGAGAGAGCTAACACGGCTGCGATCTGGCGAACGAACGCATTCAGCTGCTCATTCCCGGCGCCAAGGTACCGGATGCATAGCACCAGAATGAGCCTCCGCCGACTCAAGTCTGGGTACGCGAATCAATACCCCTAGAATTTTAAAAAACCATTAAGCATAATAGTGTCGCCCTCCCCCGTATTTCGCGCATACACGTCTTTCTGATAAGCCGCTAAAACCCCCCAATCGAAAGTGCCATAGCCTATTTGGGGGCCTATTTTAATAGACTTTGATCTATTACCGATGTCATCATCATCGAGTTGATCGTCATTCAACTGTGTTGAAACGTAACCTCCAACCCCGACTAGCCAGTTGGGCGTTATGCGGTAATTGAGTCCGTAGTCAGCAACCAGTTGCACACCAGACCTATAGTCAGTGCTTTTATTTTCAAAACTATAGTTAGCGCTGATTTTAGAGCTTAGCTCCAACTGCGGAAGCACAAACCAAGTGAATGCATACGCGGCGTAAATGGCCTTCGCGTTGCTTCCTGGATTGACAAGGCCATTTTTTTCGTACTGCCCCCACGGCGCCACAAGGTCTATTTCGACGTTGTGAAAATAGGTTGGCGATTGCCAGCTGACCAACGCGCCGAATAATGGATCGCCCATTCCCCGTGACGAGTCTCTGCCGTAGGGGCCGAGCGCGGGGATGTCTAAGTGAGCCTGGATATAAGGAACAGCGACTTGAAGAGAAACGTTCCCACCTAGGAAGGAGGGCCCGTCTAGCGTATGCACAAGGCGCAGAGCGTGAGCCTGCACCTTACCTGTTGCTTTCGGGAAGGTTTTGTCTCCCTGGCCATTCCTAATAGAGTTTATATCGATAAGCTTATTGTAGGTGTATACGTGTGTTTCACCCGGAGCGCCTACGGCACCGCTCATAACAGTCACGATTCCCACTGGATAGCTCGAAGAGCCGTTCTCAAGGGCCAGAGCATTGCCCGCACAAAGCAAAGGCAAAGCCGCACAACAAATCGCTTGGCGATAATCTGCCACTGTCTTCATCACGTTGTTCCTTCTTGTTCTTGTTTTTGGTAACTGTAATTGACGCAAGCACTGTAGAATTATACAACCGGCTGCAGGTCTTCTAAGAGGTAGATGTCTCCTTCTTTGGTAACCTCGAGGCTTACACTTTTCAAAGCCTGTCCCATACACGGCCCCTTCACGCAAAGCCCTGTATGAATCTCGAACAAGGCACCATGCCCATGGCACACGATGTGTTTCGCGCCGTCATCGAGATATTTATTTCTGCGCACGGGCATCGTGGCGCCGGGCCAATGCGGGCATGAGTTCCTGTACCCGTGAATATGCCCTGAATCGTTGACCAAGAATATTTCATCCTGGCCTGCGCTGGTTATCCTGAAGCCTAATGACTCGCCCGACGCGAGTGCTTCGAGATTACAGAGTTTATGACGCACCAAAAGTCGCCACTCCCGCTAGTGGACGATTACTCCATCTTCCCGCCTGGCGCCCACTTCTCACGCCAATGGAACAGAAAGACTTGTGAATTATCGACGATTCCTGGTGCGAGCCGAGGTGCCCATTCGTCGTCGTGTTGATCCATATCGGCGTCATATTCAATATGGCAGCCCAGAGGGCTATTGAAATACCAAAACCAGTTCGACCCAAAGCGGTGGCGCCCAGGGCCCCAAAATGACTCGTAGCCCTTCGCCGCGAAAGCGTATCCCGCCTTTAGGACCTCAGTCGGTCCTCCCATGTGGAATGTAAAATGTTCGCAGCCTTGAAGATGGGGTGGCGTTTGAATGAAAAACAGTGTGTGGTGATCCGAGGTACCGGCTGGACGTAGGAATGGGCCCATGCCTATAAACTTATCGGTAACCCTGAAGCCCAATCGATCGGCGTAGAATCGCTCTGCTTTGTCCGCATCAGGCACAAAGTAGACGACGTGAGAAAGGGTGCGTGGCCTGGGAGGCGGCTCGGTGGTATCAATGCTTACGCCAGTATGATTTGCTGCACGATGCACATCACCAGGGGCGTTGACCCGCTCCGCTGGCAGGTGCGCCTCTTTCCTGATTGACACCTGGAAACCGAGCACAAACCCTAGGTCGTCTACCAGCTCCAGAGAACCGTCTGCCAGTTGTTTAACCTCTCGCTCACCTTCGAATTCCCGCTTGATGCTCTCGAGTACGCTCGAGTCTTTTACGCCGTAGATGGTTTTACGGAGCATGTTAGCGGTGGGCAGCGTCCAAGCAGGCAGATCTGAATCATCCTGCGATCGGATGACGATCCCTGTACCGTCAAGAGCTTCGAACCGGCCACCGCCAACCGGCTCAAGACCATAGTCCGTGAGAAACTGCTCGCATAACTTAACATCGCTAACACCAAAAATAAGGGTATCCGGGCCAAGGATGTTCATTTCTACACCTACCGATCGAGACTTTCACCAAACCCGGCCGATCGCCGGGTCGCCATTAGTATGAAGACGCTTGAAATCACATGAATGGTTTACGTTCTTCAGGCCACCACAGGTTTGCAATAGGCTGTCCCATCCTGTTTCGCAGGACGCCTACTCCTTCAACAATTAGTTCGACGACATCGCCAGGCTGCAGCTTACGATCCAGCTCAAGTGCTGAACCGCCTCCCATGGTGCCTGAACCAATCACGTCGCCTGGAACGATTGCTTCCCCTAGGCTCGCCCAAGCTAGCAGCTCTGCTACTGTCCACAATTTGTTCGAACTATCGCCCTTACCCCACGTCTCGCCGTTGACACGTACTTCCATTCCGATACGGTCGAGATCTTTGAATTCATCGATAGTGGTGATCCAGGGGCCTATACCGTATGCAAAATCCTTACATTTGGTCGGCCCCATCTGAATGGGCATCTCAATCGCTTGACGATCACGCGAGCTGAAGTCATTGAAGATCGTAATGCCGAACAGATGGTCCAAGGCATTATCAGGACGCAGGTTTGTACCTCGACGGCCGATGACGTACCCAAGCTCAAGCTCGTAGTCCATGTGCTCTATGTAGCCTGGCCATGGAACCTCAGCCTCGTGGCCGATAACGGTATGAGGGGTCCCTTTAAAATACCCCGGTACTTTGAGCAGGCTTGGGGTGGGGGCATGGCCAATCTTCTCGTGAAAACCCTTGATATGGCCCAGGAAGGTCAGCCCGTCCCTCACGACCGAGGGATCCGATGCGGCGAGCCATGTGACCTGATCGAAGCCATATGAGAACGAATCGGCGCGCTTCGCATGGACTTTTTCAGCCGCCTGAAGGAAGGGGGCGCCGAGGGATATCGCGGCAGACATGCTTCCCGGGAAGACTGCGGCTGCATAATTCAGCGCAGCTTCGTGCCCTGAACCTTCCTTGATCAATTGATCGTGCAGCGCGCTTTTCAAATCGATCACGCGCTTCTCTTCCGGGATTACCAGTACGAGACGCGCCTGTGCGCCATCTGGCCCATTTACGGAAATTCGGCCCAGCTTCATGAGAACTCCTTTTTATTAGATTAAGCGACCGCACCAGCAAATTAGCGTCTGAGCTCTGAATCTATACGGTGCGTTTCGTTTTGTAAACACCTATGCATCCGGAATGTCGATGACTGGCCGGAGGTGAGGCCAGGTGGACGGCGGGAAGTATGTTTCCACATGGATCTGTACCTATTGGAAGTAGAATTACGTGCTATGCCCCAATATACTGATCGAGTCGTTTCGATATACCCAAAGCAGCGTTCACGGCAATTTCATGCTGCGCTTGAGGAAATAGGTCTATGCAGGGGAATAAATCAGCAATGGGTGACAGAGCGGCCGTCGGACGTCCACGAAGTGAAGCAACCAGACGGCAGATCTTGGAGGCAGCGATCACCCTGTTGCAGGACAAGTCGATCCAGGCGATATCTATTGAGGCCATTGCCAAAGAGGCGGGCGTAAGCAAAGCCACCATCTATAGGTGGTGGGATTCGAAAGCCTCAGTGGTCATAGATGCATTCATTGAAAATCACCTGGTAAAAACGCCTTTCCCACGTGGCGTGCCACCACGAGAAGCGATCACTCACCATTTTCGCTCCTTGGTGGAACAATATTCAGGTTGGCCCGGCCGGCTCGTAGCCCAACTCATTGCCGAGGGGCAGTCAGACCCAGGGATCCTGCGCACATTCAGGGAACGCTTTCACTACGGCCGTCGTGCTGTAGTCAGAGAAATGATCGAAGACTGGCGCCTAAGTGGAGATATTCCTGTCGATACCAACGTCGAGATACTCATGGATCTGATTTACGGCCCCGTGTACATGCGTTTACTAATAGGACATGCGCCCTTGGACGAGGCCTTTGCTACCTCCCATATTGCCTATATTTGCCAGCTTCTAGGGTCGTTGTCATCGCGCACCTGATACGCCGCATCATGGCAAGCCGGCCCATGGACCGGCTGCACCCTGCTAAGGCTTAGGCCTCAGCAGGGTTGGGCAATGAACTGATAGCTCTCCATCAGCAGCTTTGCGCTTCGTTCACGGTTTTCGAGCGGATTCTGCTCGTATAACGACAATTGATACGATGAATCGAAGATCCGTTTCACCCGACCATACCTACGGTGGCTGAAGGCGTTCAGCGCCTCTTGCAGTGGAAGTTCAGCAAGTACCTGCGCCAAAACAACGCCATCCTCTACCGCCATGCCGCCACCGGATGTCAGCTGTGGGGTAGGCGCATGGGCTGCGTCCCCTAGCAGCACAACACGATTACGGTGCCACGGGGCTGGGACGAGCGTGATGTCAAACGGACGGAACAGCACTTCCCCCGGTGATGTGATCTGCGCAAGAGCCTCTTGGATAAGGGGTGCTGGATAGGGTCGAAGCCGGTCAATGAGGAGCTTATCCAGTTCTTCATCGGGGTAGCGTAGGTGCTCTTCGCTGTTCTCCATATGAAAGAGGTAGCAGCTGTCTGCAGAGGTTGGGAGAACACCTACGGCCGTACCGTTGGGTGCCCGAAAGATCTGAAACCCGTCGAGCGACTGCGGGCGGCGTGCGTTAAACCTCCACACACTCTGTTTTGCAAATTTAGGTCGAAATTCCTCACCAAAAAATTGATCCCGAAGTCGCGAGTACGCACCATCTGCTGCGACTATCAGGTCGTATTCGACTTCAGTGCCGTCGGTAAACCTAACCCGTACCGGCGTACCGGGCTCATCGACAATTGTTTCTACGGAGATGTTTTTCGTAAGCGTTGCGCCTCGATTTGCTGCCTGCGACTCCAGCAGATTGGCAAGTACGGGCCGCTTGATACCGCAGTTGTCTCCGATAGGCACAGCGACGACGGCGTCACCACTAGAGTTGAATTCCCGAAACGTGCTGAACGGCGCACCACGTTTGAGACATTCGTTCTTCACCCCTAGGGAGTCGAGCGCCCGGAGTGTATTTCCGAGGAGACAGATGCCAGTACCAGCTGCGGAAATCGAAGGTTTGTTATCAATAGCGTGCACTTCGATCCCACGGCCTGATAGCGCACAGGCCAGGGTTGCCCCGCCAATACCCGTTCCGACGATGAGAACTTTATTGATCTTTGACATATGATCCACCCTTGACTTATTTTTGTATTCAGGACAGACAGCTAACGTACGTAGCGGTGGGATCAGCCGCCCGTTTTCCCTTGCTTAGAAAGCGGTTTGGGCTTTTCCTTTGAGACTGAGCATTTCTCGAGCCTCATCGGGACTAGCGACTTCATGGCCTAAAGCTTCAATGATTCCTCGGATTTTTCGCACCTGCGCGGCATTTGAAACCGCCAACTCGCCCCGACCGATATACAAGCTATCCTCTAAACCTACCCGTACATTCCCCCCCATCAGTGCTGCAGTTGTGGCAAGTGGAATTTGTTCCTTTCCGGCGCCAAGCACTGACCAGTGATAGTCCGAGCCAAATAACCGGTCTGCGGTACGCTTCTGGTGCATCACGTCTTCAAAATGGGCGCCGATCGCTCCTCGCAGACCGAAGATGGTCTGAATGAAGAGCGGAGGCTTAACCAGCCCTTTATCCAGAAAGTATTTAAGCGTATAGAGGTGGCTAACGTCGTAACACTCGAACTCGAAGCGCGTTCCCTTACCCCCGATTGTTCGGAGGATCCACTCGATATCGGCGAACGTGTTCTTGAAAACTAAATCCCTCGTGGCATTAAGGTGCTGGACTTCCCAGCCGTACTGCCATTCCCGATCCTTCGCCGCCATTTCGGAAAGGTTCAGGTTGATAGAACCCATGTTCAGCGAGCACATTTCAGGCTCCAGCGCGAGTCCTGCAGCGGCACGCTCCTCGATCGCCATGCCAGGGCCGCCACCGCCGGTAGAGATGTTCACGATCGCGTTAGTCTCGGACTTGATTCGCGCTACGAATTCCCTGAAGACGTCAGGATTGCCCGTGGGCCTCCCATCCTCTGGGTTGCGCGCGTGCAAATGCACGATTGCAGCTCCGGCTTCAACAGCTTCGATAGCCTGGTCGGCTATCTCCTGCGGGGTAACCGGCAGATAGGGGGACATCGACGGCGTATGAGCTCCGCCCGTAATAGCAGCCGTAATAATGATTTTCCTCACAGCACCTCTCCTTCCTGGATGGCGAGAAGAACGAACAGCATGCGGCAGTTACGGCCGGACCTGTTGGCCCAGCTATGGTTGGTTGCGCGCTGTATCAATACATCGCCTGCACGCATAAGGGTCTCGCCCTGATCCATCAGGGCAACAATCTCACCCTCAAGCACGACCGCATAGTCCAGTGATTCTGTTTTGTGAAACCAGAAGTGCCGCGGTGTATTCGTGTCTCTGACGCCTTCGCTGTCGAGAAACGCGACCAATTTTTCTTGGTCATAAGTTTCGTCTGGCGGGAAGTCAACTATTCGAAGTAAGGATCCCCCCTCCGAATGAAATCCAAATTTATGTCCAGCTGGGGCCGGTTCAAGCCCTACTGCTCGCCCAGCGCCTGTCGCCCAAAGAACCTGAGCAACCGGCTTGCCAGAATGGGCTAGTACGTTTGGGGTCGGTCCGTCTGCGGTGAAGACCGACTGGCCGGCCTTGTTGTGCCCCGTCACTATTCGGCGGACCGGCTTGTACTGTACCTCAGCGATGTTGTTCATTTTACTGCCTCGAAAACGGTACGTTTAGTATTTTAATTTTTTAAAATTTTTCATCACGCGGTTTTGAAGCGCCCCACTTCAAGGACAGCGAACGTTGCCGACGCACTGGCAACCACGATTTCCCGATCTGGGTCGTAAAGATCGGCCCTTGCAAACGCGATCTGCCGCCCAGCTCGCTCCACCACTGCCCGCGCTGTCACGGGGGAAAGTTTAACGGCAGCCAACATGTTCACTGTAATGCTGGTCGTGGCGCAGGTTTGTCCGCATGCTAGTTTGCTCAACACTGCGAACGCCAAGGCATAATCCAGCATGGTCATTACTATTCCTCCGGAAACGACACCGTTACCCTGAATCGAAGTTTCCGGCGCCTGATAACCCAACTCTACTGAGCCACTTTTCGCTGCAAGTAGGCGAGTTTTAAGATCTTTCAATCCAGTGGTCAATTCGAAAGCAATATCAAACTGGCCCGCTTTAATCATGCGCTCCAGATAGGCACGGTCAGGATTATCGGTCAGTACATCCATCGCTATCTCCGAGGTCATACTTTAAAAGCGACGCACTTTTGCCGCTGAGCGCCTAGCCCATCAATCTCTCCAATCATGATATCTCCGTCTTGTAGGAACCGATTGTAGTGAGTCCCGTTACCCGCTGGAGAACCGGTACAAATGACGTCACCGGGGAGCAATTTGGCATATTTTGAGATGTAGGCGATCTGCTTCTCGATGCTAAACAGCATGTCCGCAGTGGTCTCATCTTGCATGGTCTGCCCTGATACCGTGAGTCGCATCGAGAGGTCGTGCGGCTTTTCGATGAAGCTCTTTGGCACCAGGTACGGCCCCAATGGAAGGAACCCTGGTTGACCTTTGGACCTCATCCAATCCGTTCCTAGCATCTTGTAGTCAGTGCGGGGTATTAGGTCCCGTGCCGAAATATCGTTGACGATTGTGTAGCCAGCGACATAATCCATCGCATCTTCGGCTGCGATGTTGTAACCCTCTTTTCCGATGACTACTGCAAGCTCCAGCTCCCAGTCTGGCTTAGCTGTCGTCGGTGGCAAAACGAGGTCATCAAAAGCGCCCGAAATCGCCGATACCGGTTTTGTAAAGACATAAGGTTCGCCGGTGGCCAACCTCGTATCCATCATTTCCTCGGCCCATTTCCTTAGCTCTTCCTTGCTTAATCCCTCCGGGCCTATGTTGGCATCGACCGTGAGATCAACGACATGCTTTCGGTAGTTAGCCCCGGTACAAAACACCTGACGTGGCAGATCGACGGCTGGCCTGAAGATGAGCTGATCAGCCGTATAGGCAAGCGAGCCTGAGATTTGACCGGTAATCGTCTCAAGCGCATTCAAGCTGGTCGTCCAATCTTCCAAAAGTGCCAATACAGTTTTGCCCTCGAGCAATGGCGCCTTAAACTCTTCGGCCAGGGCAGAGATCGGAGAAATCTTTCCGTCAATGACGATCCCTGCAAACCGCTTATGCGGGCTATCTTTGAGCGAAAACGTACCTAGCGAAAACTTATTCATGTAATCCTCCAGACCTATTGCAGGAAAGAGCCATCGACAATTTGCTCATAAGAAAAATGCGATCCGACCAGCCCAAGCGCGACACGTTGCGCGATGAGGAGCTCTACGCCCACGCGATCTGGAACAAGCGTTTTCGGATACGTATCGATGAGTGCCGCCACCGCTGCAGGCGGGAGATTCTGCTTCCGCAGCGATTCTCGCAAACGCGCCTGCTGAGCCGGCAGAAGAGATAAAGATCGGTTCAGTGAATCAATCCAAGCTTTAAGGGGCGCGCGGGAATCAGTTGATGTCCGCCTAGCCACCAGGCCTTGGCCAGGGAACGCAGGGAACGCCCCTTGTATGGTGGCAAGCAGGTGGTGGCCGCGCTCCAGCGCCATCGTGTCGAATGGAGGCCCTAACAGCGTTGCATCACCTGCCCCGTCAACCAGTGATGTGAACCGCTCCTTCACTCCTCCGACGGGATTCAGGCTGTAATCATTCAGCCCGATACAAGCGTCCTGAAGCAGGGCTCGCAAAGCGATCACAAACCCATTTTCAGGAGCGTCCACCAGGATACTTCCGCCCCTAAGCTGGCCAAGAGTAGACACATCGGTCGATCCGATCAGACTGAGGGGAGTTGTGTTTTCAACTTGAGCCACCACTACGAAATCATCAGGGCCCTGCCGCTGGTTCCAGTGCAAGACGTTGTCCATTGAAGTAACCACAGCATCAACTGTACCCTGGCAGAGCGCCAAGTATTGCTCTTCGGAGGATTGGGTTCTTGAGGACTCGAGTTGGAGTGCTTGAGAAGGCTCCCACTCAGCCGCAATGGCAATAGCAGGCGGCACAAACCACATGACACGGAGAGTGTTGTTAGACATTTCTTATTCTCGTTCTGGGTCAGGCAAATCTAATACTATACGTATCGTATTGTCAACGGCGCAGAATTCCGTTGCTTGCAGCCAATCGACGCCAACGCCAGGAGGCCTCACTTATGCAGCTGCGTTCGGGGAGGCGGCCCCGAGAACTGGGTATGAATGCCTTTCAAGCTGATCCGGGAACAAACGTCCAGCCTGCAGTCGCGGCGGTGCCCGGCCCATAGCATCAGCGAGGGGCGAGCTCCTGGCCACAGAGCACTGTGCACGCTATCTCTACAGATCCAGCACCATACGAGGTGTCTTGCATCCGGAACAGCATACGAAGATCGTTTTGCCGGCCTGTTTCTCCGCATCATTCAGGATCGAGTCACGGTGATCAGGTGTACCTTCCAGAACCCGCACCTCACAGGCTCCGCATATACCTTCGCGACACGAGTGCATGACCTCCACACCGCTCTCAAGGAGCGCATCGAGAATGCTTTTGCCAGGCTCCATCTGCAGCGTTGTGCCCGTCTTGGCTAGCACGATCTCGTAGCCTCCAGCGGTCGCAGCCTCCTGCATGGGAATGAAGCTTTCAAAGTGAATCCTGTTGTCAGCAATCGAAAATGCTTTGGCTTGTTCTGCGTATGCTCCAATCATTCCCGCAGGTCCGCAGCAGTAGTAATGCTGGGCCCCATCGTCGCGGCTGAACAGATCTCGAATATGCTGCACCGTGTCCTCCACGCTGTAGGCGAAAAGCAGGTGAACCCTTTCCCCGGTGACATGGTCCTGCATCGCATCCAAAAGCGCGGCATCGCCAGCTGTGCGGGCGAAGTAGTGGAGTTCCCAGCACGCGCCTTGGCTATGGAGGTACTGCGCCATACACCATATAGGCGTTATCCCGATTCCGCCGGCAATCAATACCGATCGATGCCCCCCTTCAGCCAGATTGAACAGATTCCGCGGCGCACTCACCTCGATGCGATGGCCAGGTCTTAGCTGTTCATGAATCCTGGTCGACCCGCCTCGGCTTTTGGGGTCCTTGGCCACGGCTATGACGTACCGGTTTTTCTGCGAAGGATCGTTGAGCAAGGAATAGCTTCGCAGCGGTATACCATCAGCGATGAGGTCAATGTGCGCGCCGGCGGTAAACGCAGGTAGCGAAACACCGGCCACCCCTTTGAGTTCGTACGCCAGCACCCCTTCCGCCTCATGCGTAATCGACTTTATGTAGACTTGATATGTGTCTGCCATTTTCGCAACCTAGCCAGAACGAGATTTTTTATTAGAAGGCTCAACCGCCACGCTCAGGCGTGTGGCGGCTGAACGGGCTCAGAGATAGGTCAGCCGTCGCTCTTGGCGCTTTTGCTCGGTGTAATCTTGAATGGCAGTACCTTGGGGAATCATGTCAGCTAGCGCACGCAAGGAGCGATAGTCGCTCTTGTCCGCCTGGACGCAATCCTCTCCAGCCTCAGATTGACGGATGCGCTCCATCAGCTCGCGGCGAAGGCGGACAATTGCCAGATCTCCGCTTCCAAGGAATTCCCGGGTGCGGTCGACAAGCGGGATGCTCTCGGCGACCGCATAGTCTTCGAAAATAACGCCTGGCACGCCTGTCCAACTCCGGCCTGCGCGCATTGCCTCTCGATCCTGACCATAATTGGGTAAGCCTTGGCGGGAGGCTGCGAAATTGTCATCAGACTCATCAGTACCAAGCAACGCGAAATCCGGGAGGTTTTCATCAATAGGTTGGCGTGAATCCCAGTAGACGTACCACTGAAGGCTGCGCGTGTTGTTCACCGGGACGACCATGATCAAGAACCCAGCCTCTTGGTCGGTGGTTCCAATGAAAGCCGTGGCCGGCGCTACAAACTCGGTTACGCGTAGGTAGTCTTTTTCCTGCCCTGTGGTACGCAGCGAATACGATCGTAGACCATACGGCTTGCTTTCCAGCGTGTACTTCGGCGTGTCGTTCCCGGTAACAAGCTGCAAGCCTGCTTGCGGGAGATCTGGATTTGCAGTGGTGTCGTGATGGAGTAGACCAATGTGAGCGGAGTCCATCAGCGTTTCGACGTTTTGTAGCCAATTGGCTTCATTATAGGAAGCACGAGGTCTCGCATGGATCCGGTCGTAATAGGTGAAGGCGTAGTTGGTAAAGGCCGGCGCTTCGCCGTCCCCTAGAAACACCCAAACGATGCCGCCACCCTCTCGTACTTTGAATCCCTGCCCCTTGACCTTCTTGCAAAAGCTCTGATCTTTCTCGGTGGGCATCCTGGTGCAATTGCCCTCTGCGTCAAAACTCCAGCCATGAAAAATGCAGGTCAGCCGGTTGCCTTCATTGCGTCCTAGTGCCAGCGAAATGCCTCTATGAGGGCAGGCTTCGTGAAGGAAGCCGACATTGCCATCGTCGCCACGAAAAGCCACGTACTTCTCGCACAGCAGTTCAACACGCTGCGGTGCGCCTCCGGCTTCGAGCGCTTCGCTGCGAAAGGCTGGAATCCAGTGACGTTTCCAATATTTATGCAGAGGGGTTCCAGGCGTGACGTCCGTCACCAAGCGATTTTGTTCAGCGGTTAGCATAGCGAGTCCCATTCTTGTTCTTGTCGGAAACGCCGCCTTGGGCGGCAGCCTTGTCTTAGTCAAAAAGAATCTTAATAGTTAAG
The DNA here is from genome assembly GCF_058145875.1 of Pseudomonas sp. 3MAES_34.3B. NCBI lineage: Bacteria > Pseudomonadati > Pseudomonadota > Gammaproteobacteria > Pseudomonadales > Pseudomonadaceae > Pseudomonas > Pseudomonas sp. 3MAES_34.3B. Next base: position 3,619,587 of record NZ_CM176960.1, read on the forward strand.
ATATAGTCAAGGCTATGCGCGCTTTCCCTGAGCGTCAAGAAGATTGTTAGCATGTTAACGCTGACTCGAGTCACGCCTGGCGGATGACTTCGACGCAGCAATCAACCGGTACGTGGGCTAGGTCCTCTTTGGCTAACGTGAGGTATTATTGCCTTACGGCTAACCGATAGGTTTTGTATGAACGAGCTCCTCTTCCCTGCAGCAAGTCCCGAGGCCGTAGCCGAAGCATGGCGCAAGGAGCGTCCAGATCTTGATCATCACGGCCTGGGGATCACATTGCGTATTCGCAGCCTGGCGATGTTGATCGACCACCACATTGAAGTGATTGCCACCGATTTGGGGTTGGGTGCTAAAGATCTTATGCTGCTGTTTGCCCTTCGCCGCAGCGGAGCGCCTTATTGCATGCGACCAACCGATGTGTTCCGCCTGCTCAAGGTGACCTCGGGAGCAGCTACCTATCGAGCAGACAAACTGGTTGAACGTGGAGTAGCCAATAGAATTCCCGACCCGCGCGACCGCCGAGGACAGCTGATTCAGCTGAGTGAGGAAGGCATGCGGCTTGTGGACGTAGCGATTTCACGCCTGGCGCAATCCAGTACCCAATGCCTTGAGGGAATAGATGGTGCGCAGAATGTCGGGCCTGGCCAGATCGGAGATCTGCTGCATTCCCTCGAGGCAGGCTGGATGGCCATAACTCCTATAGACGAGAACCCATTGGCACGGTCGCACGGCACCGATTCAGAATGAGGTCTCGCGATTTAGCGCCTGCAGTATTCCTTACAGGGCCGGGACTATCGCGCGATCACGGCGCGAAGCACGTCTTTGAACGCTTCCACCTGCTCGGGCGTGAACTCACCAAACACGCGTTCCTGCTCTTCCCGGGCAATGCTCCACAACGCCTCGGTCTGGTCGATACCTGCAACAGTCAGCCGTACCCGCCCTTCCTCCTGAGCAACCAAGCCCTTGCGTGCCAGGTTAGCGATCGCCTCCTCTACTTCTCGCTGGGGCATGGCCACTTCCCGTAGCAACTTGCCTCGATCCAAACCCGCGTCGTTTTCCAGCACCATGAGCATGCGTGCTTCGCTGGTACGTAGGCCCGTTGCCAGTTGACGCGGCTGGTAATGGCTCTGGTAACCGCGTACCGCCTGGGTCATGAGGTAATACAGGTTGTCGCGCAGGCGCCCCTGGAAATGGCTGTTAGGGCGCTCGGCCGGGTCACGCTGGGTCATGCGGGTATGGGGCAGCACCATCGAGTAGGCGCCTTGATGATAAAGCAATGGCGCTCGGCCGAAATCGTCGAAGGCTACCACCTTCCCTAGCATGATCCAGTGATCTCCTCCATCCACTTGCTGGTATTTCTCGCAATGGAAACGCGCTGCACAATCGGCAAACACTGGCGCGCCGCCCTCCCCAGACTCATAGGCGATATCGGCGAAGCGGTCTTCCTTGGTCCGGGCAAAGTGATTGGATAGGTCCACCTGGTCGGCAGCAAGGATGTTCACAGCGAAGTGACTCGCCTGTTCAAAGACCGCGTGGCTGCTGGAGCGCTTATCCAGGCTCCACAAGATCAGGGGCGGGTCCAGGGATACCGAATTAAAGCTATTGGCGGTCACCCCCACGCGCTTGCCGCATTCGGTGGCAGCGGTCACTACGGTGACGCCGGTAGCGAAATTGCCCAAGGCGCGGCGGAAAGCACGGGGATCGAATTCATTGGACATGCAGCACTCCCGGAGCCGCCTGGCGGCCCCTGATTATTATTATGAAAAAGTGAATCAGGACATGCTTGGATCAGGGTCCAGGCCCATCAGCTCGCGGCCCAGTATCTGCGCGCACACGTCATAGTCCGTGTAGGCATGAGCACCGGTCATATGGGAGTCTCGCCACAACCTTTGCAGCTCGTTGCTCTCCATCCAAGCACCGCCGCCAGCAGCCTCGAACAGTCGGTCCACGGCCTGAATGCACATCTTTACCGCGTAACCTTGGTTCGTACGCCAAAAGGCCAAGGTTTCGCGGGCCGGGTACTGGTGGCGCTCACTGTGATCAGCATGCTCCTGCCAGGTTTTCTCTAAGAATGCGCGGGCGGCCGCCACCTGATGGGTGGACTCGGCCAGGCGCATCAATGCGGGCGTGGCAGCCCCTACATTGGCGCCGGTGTAGGCGCGTACTCGGTTGCGTGTTTTTTCCTTGAAGGCCTCGAGCATGCGCTCGGCGACGCCCAAACTTACTGTAGAAAAACCGCTAGCGAAGTAAGGGCGGTAAGGGGTATAGAAGATCTTGCTATCCGGATACAAGCCAAAGCCCGCAGACTTGCCTTCCATCATGTCCTTGGCTTTTTGAATGCGATGTTCGGGCACAAACACGTTTTCAATGATCAAGGTTTTGGTGCCGCTGCCCTTCATGCCAGCCGCGTACCAGTCGTCGCGGATCTCGTAATCGCTACGCGGTAGTACAGCAAAGCAATAGTCCTGACCGCCTTCTGCATTCTGCCGGCGGCAGCCGACGATGGCCCACTCGGCGTGGTCGCTGCCACTGCTCCAGCCCATCTGACCGGTGAACATCACCCCGCCTTCCACTTCCTCGATCTTACCGAAGGGCGCAATGCTGCTACTGGCAGTGGCATCGGGGTTCGCGCCCCAGATTTCGTCCTGCAACTGCTTGGGAAACATCGCCAACTGGTGACTGTGCGTGCACAGCAGGCTCATTGCCCACGCCGTGCTGGCACAGGCGCCGGCTAACAACGCGATGCAGTCACAGAACTGCGGAAGGGATATTTCGAGCCCACCGTAAGTGCGGGGTTGAAGCGCCCGGTGCAAACCGATGCTTTTAAGCAAGGCGATGTTTTCGGACGGTACCTGGCGGTCTTTTTCGGCCTGCGCCGTATTGGCGGCGATGGTAGGCAAAACGGCCTTGAGATCTTCAAGCAGGGGGTTGGGCTGTTTCATGAGGGGCACCGCTTATTATTGGATTCCCCTCCAGTATTTCCCGCTCAGGTCGCTTGCGAAAATGGACGTTCCACGCAGCCGATTGCACTTTTCATAGGCACTGGGGTGTACAGGCTATGCCATGGAAAGTGCAATCAGCACCTTGGAAAAGCCATTGGGCATGGGCGATTTACCGAGGATCATCGACTTTCGCTCTACTGGCATTCGTTCATTTCTACACCGTGACTATCAGGGTTTTTTCTGTGTAGATGCCCAAGAAGAAAAGCCACCATGCTGCTATCCCCCGAGCCCGCCTCGCCCCAGCCGATATTCACCAGGTGTCATGTGCGCATACCGCTGAAAAAAGCGACTGAAGTAGGCCGGGTCCTTGAAACCCAGCTGGTAGCAGATTTCGTTGGCCGAGTGCCCCGTGAACAGCAGCAGCCTGCGTGCCTCCTGCATCAGCCGCTCAAGCACCAGGCGCTTGGAGGGCAGGTCAGCAATACGCCGGCAAATGTCATTAAGCCGCGCCTCGCTGACCCCCATCTTGGCGGCATAGGTTGCCAGCGGCCAATGCTCAAGGTAGTGGGCTTCAATCAGCGCGGTAAAACGGTGGAACACCTGCAGGTCTTCGTGCCGAGCCGGTTGCGCTTCCAAGGACTGCGCCGCCAGCCGAAGCAAGCTGATCATCACCAGGCGCGTCAGGGCCTCGAGGGCAGGCGCACGGCCCGCCGTCGTGCTTCCGATTTCGGCTTGCAGCTCATCGAACAGCAGAGCCAGGCGATTGGCTTCGGCGTGGTACTCCGGTGCGAGCCTGGCCAACGCGACACAGGCAGCCCCCATGGGGGGCGGCGGTGCCAGATGGGGATCTTGCTCCAGCAGGCTCCACACCAGTTGCTGGCGCACCGTCAGCACATGACCTTCGCTTTCAGGATCGGTGACAAATGCGTGAGGGACGGTAGGCGGGGTCAGGAAGAACATCGGCCCGCTTTCCACGTATTGGCGGTCATCCAGATACACCCGCACGCTGCCGCTCTTCACGTAATGCACTTGGAAGAACCGGTCGTGCCGGTGTACCGGCATGTTGCGGCCGAAGAATCCCGCCAGGTTGCTCAGCTTGTCGTAGTGGATTTCAGCGTCGCTGTAGCGCTGATCGTAGACCTGCCCAATGTTGATATTGGGGATAGGCGTGCGTTGGGTATTCATAGGCGCTGCTCATTGTTCTTGTGTGCTGCCAGGGTGGCCATGCTGCTCGTTTTTCTAGGCTCTGCAAAGTCCGCTCATGGCAAAAGTGGCTTGACCATCGTTAACATCTTAATTATAACGTTAACACATTAACAATAATCGGGCTGCCTTGCGCTGACCCCTATCCAGGAGACTTCTGATGCCCCGAAGCCTGCACGATGCGGCCTCTGGCACGCTCTTCGGCATCGCGCTGAACTACCAGGGCTTGCTTGCTCAACGCCTACCTGAGTTCAACGAGGCGCCCTATCAACAGCCGCCCCTAAAACCGGTGCTGTTCATCAAGACCCCGAACACTCGTAACACGCATGGAGGTTCCGTGGCGCGCCCCACTGGCGAGCGCCTGCAACCTGGGCCGGCACTGGGCGTAGTCATCGGCAAGCGCGCGAGCCGGGTCACGGAAGCCCAAGCACTGGACCACGTAGCGGGTTACACCATTGTCAACGAATTCAGCCTGCCGGAAGACAGCTACTACCGGCCTGCGGTCAAGGCTAAATGCAGGGACGGCTTTTGCTCGCTCGGCCCCAAGTTAGTACCTGCGGCCCATATAAGCGACCCCCAGCAGCTGACCGTTCGGCTGCTGGTCAACGGTAACGTGGTGCAGGAAAACACCACGGCCAATCAAGTGCGATCCGTGGCACGGCTGATCGCCGAGCTAAGTGAGTTCATGACCTTGGAAGCCGGTGACGTGTTGATCACCGGTACACCTGAAGGCCGAGTGGATGTGCAGCCTGGTGACCGGGTGGAGGTAGACATCACTGGCCTTGGCCGCCTTGCCAACACCATTGTCGCCGAACAGGAGTACACCTGATGAAACGCGCTCGTATCCAATTCGAAGGCCAGGTTCATGAGGCAAGCTTGGACGACAGCGGTCGGTTGGTCCTGAACGATGGCCGTGTGCTGGCCGATCACCAGGTGACCTGGCTGCCGCCAGCGACCGGCAATATGTTCGCCTTGGGGCTCAATTATGCCGATCACGCTCGCGAATTGGCATTCACCCCGCCCACCGAGCCCTTGGCGTTCATCAAGTCACCTAATACCTATACCGGCCACAACCAGGTGACCTGGCGGCCTGACGGCGTGACCTACATGCACTATGAATGTGAACTGGTCGCGGTCATTGGCAAACCGGCGCGCGACGTCAAGCGCGAGCTGGCACTGGAGTACCTGGCGGGCTACACGGTGTGCAACGACTACGCCATCCGCGACTACCTGGAAAACTACTACCGGCCCAACCTGCGGGTGAAGAACCGTGATTGCACCACGCCCGTGGGTCCTTGGATCGTGGACGTTGCAGACGTACCCGACCCGTCCAATTTAAAACTACGCACCTGGATCAACGGCGAGTTGAAGCAGGAAGGCACCACCGCGGACATGATCTTCGATATCCCCTACCTGATTGAATACTTCTCCAGCTTCATGACCTTGCAGCCCGGCGACATGATCGCCACCGGCACGCCGGAGGGCTTGGCCGATGTGGTGCCAGGCGATGAAGTCGTGGTTGAGGTGGAGGGCGTGGGCCGCCTGGTCAACCGTATCGTCAGCGAAGCCGAGTTCTTCGCTCAGCAAAAACAAGAGGCGTAGACAGCATGATCAAGCATTGGATCAACGGCCGCGAAGTTGAAAGCCGCGATACCTTCGTCAACTACAACCCGGCCACCGGCGAGGCCATCGGTGAAGTCGCCAGCGGCGGCGCGCAAGAAGTGGCGCAAGCGGTTGCCGCGGCCAAGGAGGCCTTCCCCAAGTGGGCAAATACACCGGCCAAGGAACGCGCCAGGCTGATGCGCAAGCTGGGTGAGCTGATCGACCAGAACGTGCCCAAGCTGGCCGAACTAGAAACCATGGACACCGGCCTGCCGATCCACCAGACCAAAAACGTATTGATCCCGCGCGCGTCGCATAACTTCGATTTCTTTGCCGAAGTTTGCACTCGCATGGACGGTCACACTTACCCAGTCGATGACCAGATGCTCAATTACACCCTCTACCAGCCAGTGGGCGTGTGCGGCTTGGTGTCACCGTGGAACGTGCCGTTCATGACGGCCACCTGGAAAACCGCGCCCTGCCTGGCACTGGGTAATACCGCCGTCCTCAAGATGAGCGAGCTGTCGCCACTCACGGCCAACGAGCTCGGCCGCCTGGCAGTCGAAGCCGGGATTCCCAACGGTGTGCTGAACGTGATTCAAGGATACGGCGCCACCGCAGGTGACGCGCTGGTTCGTCACCCCGACGTGCGCGCGATCTCCTTCACCGGTGGCACCGCCACCGGTCGCAAGATCATGCAGACCGCAGGCTTGAAAAAGTACTCCATGGAATTGGGTGGCAAGTCCCCGGTGGTAATCTTCGAAGATGCCCAGCTGGATCGTGCGCTGGACGCCGCGCTGTTTACCATTTTTTCCCTCAATGGCGAACGTTGCACCGCCGGCAGCCGGATCTTCATCCAGGAAAGCGTGTACGGCCAGTTCGTCGAAGAATTCGCCGCACGGGCCAAACGCTTGATCGTGGGCGACCCGACCGACCCGAAAACCCAGGTCGGCTCGATGATCACCCAACAGCACTACGACAAGGTCACCGGTTACATCCGTATTGGCCTTGAAGAAGGCGCGCGCATGGTCGCTGGGGGGCTTGAACGCCCGGCCAATCTGCCCGCTCACCTAGCCAAAGGGCAGTTCATTCAGCCCGCGGTATTCGCTGACGTGAACAACAAAATGCGCATCGCTCAAGAGGAGATCTTTGGCCCCGTGGTGTGCCTCATTCCATTCAAGGATGAAGCCGAGGCGCTGCAGCTGGCCAACGACACTGAATACGGCCTGGCCTCCTATATCTGGACTCAGGATATCGGCAAGGCCCATCGACTGGCCCGTGGCATCGAAGCCGGCATGGTGTTCATCAATAGCCAGAACGTCCGTGACCTACGCCAGCCATTCGGTGGAGTTAAAGGCTCGGGGACGGGCCGCGAAGGCAGCGAGTACAGCTTTGAAGTTTTCGCAGAGGTCAAAAACGTCTGTATTTCCATGGGTAGCCATCACATCCCTCGCTGGGGCGTGTAAAGCACCCACACGTTTCCCGACGCGCCGGGCCAAAACGGTCTGACAGCCGCTTTTCGGAAGGCCCGGCGCTGAGGGATCGAACAAAAACAAGAGGAGGCACCCTTCATGGGCAAGCTGGCACTCGCCGCCAAGATCACCCACGTTCCGTCCATGTACCTGTCCGAATTGCCCGGCCCCCGCCAAGGCTTTCGCCAGGCAGCGATCGACGGACACTACGAAATCGCCCGCCGCTGCCGTGAGCTTGGGGTGGACACTATCGTGGTGTTCGACACCCATTGGTTGGTGAACGCTAACTATCACGTGCTGTGTGGTGAGCAGTTCAAAGGGGTGTACACCAGCAACGAGCTGCCGCACTTCATCAGCAACATGGAATACGAATTCCCCGGCAACAAAGAGCTCGGGCTCATCCTGGCTGAAGAGTGCAACCGCTTCGGCGTTGAGACCATGGCTCACCATGCTACGACCTTGGGCCCTGAATACGGCACGTTGGTGCCCATGCGCTACATGAACAAAGATCAGCACTTTAAGGTGATCTCGGTCTCCGCACTGTGCACCTCGCACTTCCTAGGCGACAGCGCGCGTCTGGGCTGGGCCATGCGCAAAGCAGTCGAAGACCATTACGACGGCACCGTAGCCTTTTTCGCCAGCGGTTCGCTGTCGCATCGCTTCGCCCAGAACGGGCAGGCCCCGGATTTTGCGACCAAGGTCTGGAGCCCGTTTCTGGAAACGCTGGACCACCGTGTAGTGAAAATGTGGGAAAACGCCGAGTGGGACGCCTTCTGCGCCATGCTGCCGGAGTACGCCTCCAAGGGCCACGGCGAAGGGTTCATGCACGACACCGCCATGCTGCTCGGGGCTCTGGGGTGGTCCGACTACGATGGCAAGGCCGAGGTGCTGACGCCTTACTTCGGCTCTTCGGGCACCGGCCAGATCAATGCCGTATTTCCTGTCACGCCGCAGAACGGCGAGCGCATTCCCGCTGCCCAGGCTGGTAATCCCGCAGCGGCAGCGTCCACTAGCCGTCTATGACTTCGTACGCCATGCCCATAGGGATAGCGGTGATGACAGGAGACTCGCATGCCTCACTTGGTATTGCTGTATAGCCCAGATCTAGAAACCGACGCCGACCTGCCAGGGCTCTGCCGCGCATTAGCGGACGCCATGCTCCAGCAACATGACGACACTGGTAAACCGGTGTTCCCGATCGGGGGGACCCGGGTGCTTGCCTACCCTGCCGCCCACTCTGCGATCGCTGATGGCAAGGGTGAGTACGGCTTTTTATACGCCAACCTGCGCATGGGAGTGGGACGTAGCGCGGCGGTACACAAGGCGGTCGGCGACAGCCTGCTCGCGGTACTGAGTAGCCACTTAGGCACCCTGCTCGAGCAACGCCCGGTAGGCATCACGCTGCAGATCGACCAAAGCCCCGGCCAGGTTTACGACGGCAAGCACAGCAGCCTTCATCCGCTGTTCAATAAGGCGAACTGACGCCCGAGCCTCTACGTACCGTACTCACTCAAAAAAGTATAAAACCATGAGCACTGTCCATACCGCATCGCCTTCGCACGGCCCAATTTCCACGACCCAGGCCACTCATCGCATCATCACCTGGCGGCTGATGCCGCTGCTGCTGGTGTGCTACCTCTTCGCGCATCTGGACCGGATCAACATCGGCTTCGCGAAGATGCAAATGAGCAATGACCTGCACCTTACCGACACGGTATACGGGTTGGGTGCCGGCCTGTTTTTCGTTGCATATGCGCTTTTCGGTGTCCCCAGCAACCTTGCCCTGGACAAAGTAGGGCCGCGGCGATGGATCGCGACCCTGATGGTCGTGTGGGGCGCCCTGTCTACCAGCATGCTCTTCATCGAAAGCAGCACGGGCTTCTATGTACTGCGCTTCGCTCTGGGCGTGGCTGAAGCCGGTTTCTTCCCTGGTATCCTGGTGTACCTGAACCGCTGGTATCCGGCCCGGCGCCGGGCCCAGGTCACGGCCCTGTTCGCCATTGCGGTACCACTGGCAGGTGTGATTGGAGGTCCCGTTTCTGGCGGCATCCTGGCATTGATGCAGAACGCAGGGGGCCTGCGCGGCTGGCAGTGGATGTTCCTGCTCGAAGGTACGCCTGTGATCCTGCTGGGGCTCTTGGTGCTGGCGGTACTGCCAGAACGCATCGATGCCGTGCGCTGGCTCAGCGACGAGCAAAAGTGGGCCCTGACGCGAGAGCTAAGCCAGGAAGACCAACGAAAAGTTGTCACATCGTTCAGCGCGCTATTAAACACTCCCGCTATCTGGCTGCTGGTCGCGATTTACTTCGCGGTCATGCTCGCAGTCAATACCCTCGCCTTCTGGATGCCCAGCCTGATTCATGGCGCTGGGATCGGCAGCGACGCCAGTGTTGGCCTACTGAGCGCCGTGCCCTATGTCGCTGGCTGCCTGTTCATGCTCACCTGTGGCCGCTCTTCGGACCGCCGTCGTGAACGTCGCTGGCACCTCTGCATTCCCCTACTGATGTCGGCCGGTGGAATAGCCCTGGCCGGAGCGACGCCGGACCAGGCCGCGCCAGTACTGACGGGCCTGGTCGTGGCCGGCATGGGCGCGAGCGCCGCCCTCCCGATGTTTTGGCAGTTACCCCCCGCCTACCTCAACAACCGGACCCAGGCCGCAGGCATCGCCTTGATCAGCTCGTTCGGCAGCGTGGCCGCGTTTCTGGCCCCTTACCTGATCGGCTGGATGCGTGACACCACTCACAGCTCCAGCCTGGCGCTGTATGTACTGGCCTTCCTCATTGCATTAGGTGGCCTGCTGGTACTGCGCACCCGTGCCTTGACCGTTAACCCCTGAACCACGAGATTTCCCATATGCTCGACCACGTCTTTATTCAGCAAGCCGCCGATCGCCTGGACCAGGCCGAACGCTCCCGGGAACAGGTGCGCCAGTTCTCCCTGGATCAACCAGCGATCACTATCGAAGATGCCTATGCGATCCAGCGTGCCTGGGTGGCGAAGAAGATCGCGGGCGGGCGCAAACTTGTGGGCCACAAGATCGGCCTGACATCCCGTGCCATGCAGGTGTCTTCCAACATTACCGAGCCGGATTTTGGCGCGCTGCTCGATGACATGTTCTTCGATGAAGGCACAGACATTCCCTTCGACCGCTTCATCGTGCCGCGCGTGGAGGTGGAGCTCGCTTTCATCCTCGGCAAACCGCTCAAGGGCCCGAACGTCACGGTATTCGATGTGCTGGATGCCACTGAGTGGGTGATCCCCGCGCTGGAGATTATTGACGCGCGCATCCAGCAGGTAGACCCGAAGAGCAAAGCTACCCGTAAGGTGTTCGATACCATTTCCGATAATGCCGCCAACGCGGGTGTGGTGATGGGTGGCCGCGCCGTCCGACCCACTGAAATCGACCTGCGCAAAGTGCCTGCGGTTCTCTACCGCAACGGGGTGATAGAAGAGTCCGGCGTCAGTGCCGCAGTGCTCAACCACCCGGCCAAGGGCGTGGCCTGGTTGGCGAACAAGTTGGCGGCCTACGACGTGACGCTGCAGCCTGGCCAAGTGATTCTCGGGGGCTCCTTCACACGTCCCGTAGCTGCCAACCCTGGCGACACCTTCCATGTGGACTACGACATGCTCGGCAGCATCGCCTGCCGGTTTGTCTGAGTCACGATCCTGAAGCGCTCAGAGGATTCCGGAATGCTGACAAATACCTTCAAGGCCCGTCTCAAAGCCGGAGAGCCGCAGATCGGCCTGTGGCTGGGGCTAGCCGACGCCTATTGCGCAGAGCTCGCCGCCAACGCCGGATTCGACTGGCTGCTGATCGATGGCGAACACGCCCCCAATGACCTGCGCAGCCTGTTGGGGCAACTGCAGGCGGTGGCTCCCTACCCCGCGCAACCTGTGATTCGGCCGGTGTTGGGTGACACCGCGCTGATCAAGCAAGTGCTCGACATCGGCGCGCAGACGCTGCTGGTGCCCATGGTGGAAACGGCCGAACAGGCCCAGGAACTGGTTCGTGCCGTTACCTACCCACCGCATGGCGTACGTGGCGTGGGCAGCGCCCTGGCCCGCGCCTCTCGCTGGAACACGGTACCAAGTTATCTGGACAAGGCGGACGAGGAAGTTTGCCTGCTGGTCCAAATCGAAAACCAGCAGGGGCTGGTAAATCTGGACGCCATCTCCGCCGTTGAAGGTGTGGATGGCGTATTCATCGGCCCGGCCGACCTCTCGGCATCCATGGGGCACCGTGGTAATCCAGGGCACCCGGAGGTGCAGGCAGCGATCGAAAACGCCATTGCTCGGGTGAATAAGGCTGGCAAGGCTGCAGGCATCTTGAGCGCAGACGAGAAGCTTGCGCGTCGCTACCTGGAACTTGGGGCGTTGTTTGTTGCGGTAGGTGTGGACACCACCGTGCTAATGCGAGGCCTGCAAGCGCTGGCTTCCCGTTTCAAAGACACCGAGCCAGCACCGACCTCTGGTGGCGGTGTTTACTAATAGGTACGAGAACAACTGACATGAAACTCAACGATTTGAACCTGCTGCGCGAGCAAGCCTACGTTGATGGCGAATGGATCGAAGCGGACGACGGTGCACGCTTCACCGTAACGGACCCCGCCACTGGCGAGACGATCGCCGAAGTCAGCTCCCTAGGGGCGACCGAGACACGTCGTGCCATCGAAGCCGCTCATGCAGCCCTCCCCGCGTGGCGCACAAAGACCGCCAAGGAACGTAGCCAGCTGCTGCGAGCCTGGTACGATTTGATCATGGCCAACCAGGAAGACCTCGCCCACCTGCTCAGCTGGGAGCAAGGCAAGCCGTTGCCGGAAAGCCGCGGCGAGATCGCTTACGGTGCCAGTTTCATCGAATGGTTCGCCGAAGAAGCCAAGCGCATTTATGGCGACGTGATCCCCCACGATAAGCCGGGGCGGCGTCTGGTAGTAATCAAGCAGCCCATTGGCGTGGTCGCGGCTATTACCCCGTGGAATTTTCCCAACGCCATGATCACGCGCAAGGTTGGTCCGGCGCTGGCGGCCGGGTGCACCGTGGTGCTCAAGCCTGCGTCGGAAACGCCGCTCTCCGCTCTGGCTCTGGCCGTACTTGCCGAGCGTGCCGGCATCCCTGCCGGAGTGCTGAACATCGTGACGGGACGCCGGTCCCGCGAGATCGGTGCCGAGCTGACCGGCAGCGCCTTGGTACAGAAACTGTCTTTCACCGGTTCCACTGGCATCGGTAAGGTGCTGATGGCGCAATGCGCCGAAAGCATCAAGAAGGCGAGCTTGGAGCTGGGCGGCAACGCCCCATTCATCGTGTTCGACGACGCTGACCTCGATGCCGCGGTACAAGGCGCTATTGGCTCCAAATTCCGTAACACCGGGCAAACATGCGTTTGCACCAACCGCCTGCTGGTGCAAAGCGGAGTGTACGAGGAGTTCGCAAAACGCCTGGTGACGGCCGTCGATGCATTGAAAGTGGGCCCGGCCCATGAAGCCGGCGTGCAGCAAGGTCCGCTGATTAACGCCAGCGCGGTAGCGAAGATCGAGGAGCATATCGCTGACGCCGTTGGTCAGGGCGCCACCGTGTTAACTGGTGGCAAGCGTCACACGCTGGGCGGAAGTTTCTTTGAACCTACGGTATTGGGCGATGTTACGGGACAGATGCTGGTGGCTCGTGACGAAACTTTCGGCCCCTTGGCGCCGCTGTTCCGTTTCGAAACCGAGGACCAGGCGATCGCGATGGCCAACGATACCGAATTTGGCTTGGCCTCTTATCTGTACACGCGGGACCTGGGGCGCGCCTGGCGGGTCAGCGAAGCGCTCGAATACGGCATGGTGGGCGTGAACGAAGGGCTCATCTCAACCGAAGTTGCACCTTTCGGCGGCATCAAGCAATCCGGGCTTGGGCGTGAAGGCTCAAAGTACGGCATCGACGACTACATCGAACTCAAGTACATGTGCGTCGGCATCGGCTGACAACCTTCCGCGCCCGCGAGGGGCGGACGACCAGATGCCCAGGCGCACTCTTTGCTGGCCCTCGACACCTGGGATGACCGGACGCGTGGGCAAGGGCGTACCCATGGCTTGACCCTCAAGGTAGGACACCTGCAACCTAAATCTTGTGGCCAAGTGAGGCTGCGCAGCGTCGATCCTGCCGCGCCCCTGAAAATTATTGCCAATCTGTTGCATCACCCTCCAGACGTGGCAATCTAGGTCCGTGCGGTGCGCGCTGGTCTACGGCTGCTCCAAGCGCCGGCCTTGGCCTAATGGATAGAGGAGATATTTTCTCCTGGTTCGTTACCGAACAAGGCTACTGCCTTGGAAGAAGACCATGAGGCACTCGAAGCCTTCGTCCGGGGTACCTACAAAATGGTCTATCACTCCGTCGGCAGCTGCCGCATGGGCAGCGACAGCACCTCGGCAGTGGTGGACCTGCAACTGCGCATGCATGGCATCAATCATTACGCGTGGTCGATGCTTCGATCCTTCCACACATTACTAGGGGGAATAGCAGCGCTCCTGTAATCGCCATGGCGGAGAATGCTGCATACATGATCCTGGCACGCCCTATTGCAATGCTCGAGGCCGATCTGGCTAGCCCTGAATACGCTTGAGGTCTTCGAGCAGGCTGATCAATATGTCCAACTTTTCCTTGCCGAACTGCTCCTGGATGCGCCGGTAGTTCTCTTCCATGCTGGCGGCCATCGCAGCGAATGCCGCTTCGCCATCCGGCGCCAGGCTGATCAAAACCCGGCGCTGGTCCTCAGCAGACTTACGCCGCCGCACCAAGCCTTGGGCCTCCATCCGCATCAGCACGCCGGTCATACTGGGCTTGAGAATGCAGGCCAGCTCGGCTAGCTGGTAAACCTCGAGCTCACCCTGCTGGCTGAGGATGCGTATCACGCGCCATTGCTGCTCCGTCAGGCCGTGAGCGTTCAAGGCAGGTCGGAAAAACCGCATGGCGGATTCCCGCGCTTGCAGCAGGGTCAGGGTCAAGGATGCGCGGGGGGATAACATATATACGCCGTAATCATTAAGAGGTTAACAATGCTACATCAGGCCACCGAGGTATCGGTAGCTATCACGGCACGATAGTCGCCGTGGTGGCTGGCTAGTTCGCTGGCGAATTACTTTTCAAGTACATCCCCGACTCCCTCGGCTTATGGGTTTCGCGGAGCCACATCAGTCCCGACACATGTGCTTTACAGTGCTGTTCGGCGAATTTGAGCGCATGGGCAGGTCAGCCCATGCGGCTTCGATCATCCGTTTCGCGGCACCGATCCTTTCGTGAGGGGACTCGTTATCGTGGTGCTGGACGTATATCAGCAGACCGCCGAACTGAAATTCGCATTGGCAAACACCCGAGGAAGTGCGCCAGTGGCCAAGCATGGATTCGGTGAGTAGATTGATGCTCATATCGGCACCAGACAGATGGGAGGGTGCTTAGGTTACCCACTCAAGCACCACCTTGGGAGTGCCGAAAGCTTTTAGACTATTTCTCTGGCAGCCGTGGGATCTACCGGCCGCTTAAGTCTATTCCAGCCTATCATCATGACTTGATTCGAACCGGAAACTGACAGCCATACTGGTCAAAGGCCATGCGTACCATTGCCGATCAGCCTCTGTATGAGCTTATTCGCTGTTAGAGAGAAGGAGCTACATAGGCTTAACTGAAACCACCTCCACATACCGAAATTTCTTCCGCGCCGCCTTCACCGCCTCCTGCTCTGCCAGCAGGGTGCTCAGCGTGTCGGCCTTATGCACCAGCTCCTCGGTTTCGCCTTCAAAGACATTACCAACCCTGAGCGTAACCTTGAGCCTGGGCGTAAACGCCTT
The DNA here is from genome assembly GCF_058145875.1 of Pseudomonas sp. 3MAES_34.3B. NCBI lineage: Bacteria > Pseudomonadati > Pseudomonadota > Gammaproteobacteria > Pseudomonadales > Pseudomonadaceae > Pseudomonas > Pseudomonas sp. 3MAES_34.3B. Next base: position 3,634,629 of record NZ_CM176960.1, read on the forward strand.
CTCAACCTTCCGTTTCTTGGCCGCGGCGGCCGGCGGCACGATGATCACGTCCGGGATGGCGTCCATAGGGTCTGGGATGTGTACATGCGTTGGCGCTGGCGCCTCCGCGGCGCCAAACAGGGCGCGGCGCATTTCTTCTTCAGTCAGGTCGTTCATGGCTGTCTCAATGTGTTAACTCTTCAGCGTGACGTAACGCCGGCGCACAGGCAGCGGCGGATCATAGACCACCTGCTTCAGGATCGGTTGAACGGTGCTTCAGCGGGCTGCTTCCCTATTTCTTCGGTATCCAGCTTCATACCCAATCCCCCTCTCTCACCCTGCCCTTCCGCTTTTGCTTGCAATAGCGCCTCATAGCGGGCCTCGAGTCGCTCGTGGGCTTTCTGCAGCGGCTGCAGCTGCGCGGCCAAGCTGTCCACCTGGGCACGCAGCCCGGCGCTTTCTTCCTTGGCGTCCGAGCGCTGCACCCGCAGACGGTCAACTAGGTCGCGACTCTGCGCCAGTTCACGGGTCAGCCGTTCGGTCTCCAGCCTGGCGGCATCGCGCACCCTGCTGGTCTCCTGCATCAGGTGATTAGCCGTGCCCTCAAAAATATCCGCCTGGCGGCTGACCTCGGCGCGCAGCGCGGCGTTTTCCTCCTGGTGCACCGCCTGCAGCCGGGCCAGCTCCGCGGCATGGATGGCCGCCAGACGCTCCTGCTCGGCCGCGTGCGCGGCGTCGATTCTGGCCAGCTCGTCGCGGTGGCGCTGGTCCTGCGATTGATGCTGCGCCGTCAGCTCGCCCAGCTCGTGCTTCAAGGCCTCGTTCTCTGACTGTGTGCGGTCCAGCTGTCCATTAAGCCGCTGGACCTGCTCGCTGAGCAGCGCGATCTGCCGTGCCTGGTCCGCAAAGCGCCCCGCGGCCTGCTCCGCTTCCACCCGCGCTTCCGCGGCCTCGCGCTGCGCCCGCTCGGCCTGTTCCTGGTGATGCGAGCGCTCGATCGCGTAGGCCTGCGTCGCTTCGTTCAGCGCTACCTCCCACACCGCATCCAGCGCCTGGCCCACCGCTTCAGGTATGCCCGGCCGCTTCAACCGCGCATTCAGCAGCGGCCCGGTGCGCGCCCAGAACTGCTTCACCTCGTCCCCCACCACGTTCGGTGAAGCGCTGACCCCGTGCTCCTCGAGAATCCGCGCGCGGATGGCGGTCACCGACACCTCGGCCCCGGCCTCGAGCAGCTGCCCGGCGTAATGCCGCACCAGATCACGGGTTTTCGGCAGGCCGCTGCGCGTGGCAGAAGGTGTATTCACGACAGTGCTCCAGGAGAACGGATGGAATGACTTTTTCAGCAGCCCGGTTTTGCAGGGCCAAACCGCTGTTTTGAGCCGCAAACGGGCCAAAACGGCACGAATAGGGGAAATTCAAGACGATTATATCTCTACTGCAAGTGATATGAAAAATATCGTATAGAGACAAAATTCGTGATTACCTCCCATTATCACGAATTTAATCTGCAGCTCCACCACTTTGGACGCTCATCAAAACTCAGCAAACTAATATACGTTGTAGGATTGAGCCGTACGCCAAACCGATTAGCTATACAGAATACCGGAAGTGCCGAAAACCCAAATCTCGCACAGAGCGTCCGCAAAAATATTGGCCTGCCGCTTATAGTGAATTCAAGGAAAATTAACTGATGCCAAGCGCATAAAAACGCAACAGAATATGGGCTATTTCCCCTCCAGCACGCTGCCGCAGTTCGGCGCCAAATAGCACGGGAACAGCGGTTTGTAATTAGGTGCGATGACTGGCGAAAACTTAATCAGCGGAGTCGTAAGTGGAGCGACGCAGATGGGATGGCCGATGGTATCAGTTCGCTTCCAACTCGAAGCAGACACCCATTAGAGTCTTTACACCGCTAATGCCGGTAGCATGCCGCGACATCTCGGTAGCACGTGGTATATCCCATCAATCGTCATTATCCGGACCGACTTGGGCAGAGCGGACTCCAAGATCGGCAGTGATATTCTTTGATATGAGGGCCGCAGCAGGTGGCAGCATTGACTGCCAAGCCGCCCTTCCAAGTGACCGCCGGACCAGCATATCCCCTATCTCAATCTTCGCCGAGAACAGTTATGGGTGGCACTCTCTTCGGCGCGCAGGGCGGTGAAGTTGAACAGGTCGCGGTTGGCCCAACTCGCAGCAAACGGCGAGCGCTCACCCACTGCACCCCTAATAAAATGCAGCTGTCACTTTAACGACCACCGCACCCTACAATTATTTTTTGTCCAGGAATATATGGAGGGTGGACAGCTTGCCGTCCCGCACTGTGAAGATGTCTTCACCGCGAATCTGGTTGGGATTTTCTTGAGGGCCAAACCCCCAACGAACCCGACCGAAGCCGTGGTTCCACTCCACAGGCTCAGGCGAGAATGTGAACCCCTCATGCTGAGCCTCAACTCGATCGATAACCTGATTTACGGCAGAGTATCCCGTTGCAATGGCAGCATAGTCTGCGACTGTGATGTCCGTTGTGTAAGTCGCGGCGAACTTGGTAACTCGATCACTCTGACGGTCGGCCCAGATTACAAAGTGTTGGTCAATCAACGCTTGTACTGCGGCGACGGATTGGGTGTCAGTGTCCATTTCTTTAATGTCCTGCGCTTGAGAGTTGGAAGCGGCAAGCCCGAAAATCAGCCACGCCGCTGCATAAATAATATTTTTCATTGGGCAGGTCCGAGCGTTGATTGGACTCAGGCGTGGCTTGAGCCAGGCAGCGACACCAGCTCAATCTGCGCGCCCCATGGTGTTTGGAAGTAGAACCAACGCACGCCGTCAGGGTTGGTAATGGGCTCATTGAGGACGGTGACATTCTTGCCTTTCAGAAGCGCAAGGCTGCGGTCGATATCATCAGTTTTCAGGGCTACGTGGCTTGCTCCTGCATCGTCCCCATGGGGCTGTACTCGGTTAATCTGAGTACCTTGGTACTGGAACAACTCCAGCTTCGCCCCACCGGCCATTTGCAGCATGACGAAGCGTTGCAGGTTGCTTGATGTGTGCCAGCGAAATTGCGCCTTCCACTGATCGGGGATGCTGCCTGGGCTCATGTCCGAGATCACCTGTGCACCCATCAGGTCAGCGAAAAAACGTATCGCTGTGTCGATGTCGGGAACGTTCATGCCGACGTGGTCGATCGTAGAAACCTGAAGTGAAGGTGCGTCGTTATTCATGGCAGGGTTGCTCTGTGCCGGGCTGGTTGCAGCCTGTGCCGATAGGGCCACTCCAACGCTTAACGCGAGTATGGCCAGCTTGATGGTGTTCATTCGCTATCTCCCTTGAACCGGTAGGTGGGCGGCTCGGGCGCCGCCCACATATGCGCTCAAACCTGCTGCTGCCCGCCGTCGACAAACAGCTCGATGCCGTTGACGAAGCTGGCGTCGTCCGAGGCCAGGAACAGTGCGGCGCTGGCAATTTCTTCGGCTTCGCCGACGCGGCCCATGGGGATGAGCGAAGCCAGGTAGTCCAGCAATCCTTGTTGCTGGGCGGCATCAGGGCCAGCCAGGTCGACCAGGCCGGGGGTGCGAGTGGCGCCGGGGCTGATGGTGTTGATCCGCACCTGGCGGTCCTTCAGGTCCAGAATCCAGTTACGAGCGAAGGAGCGCACGGCGGCTTTCGAAGCGGCGTACACGCTGAAGGCCGCGGTACCGGCACTGCCAGCGGTGGAGCCGGTGAGGATTACCGAAGCCTTCTGGGCCAGCAATGGCAGGGCTTTCTGGACGGTGAACAGCACGCCTTTGACGTTACGGTCGAAGGTGTCGTCGTAGTGCTGTTCGCTGATTTCGCCCAGCGGCACCATCGAACCGCCACCGGCGTTGGCGAAAAGCACGTCGATGCGGCCATGCGCAGCGCCGATCTGGCTATACAAGGCGTCCAGCTGATCAAGCTTGGTCGAGTCAACCCGAACCCCGGTGGCATTGCCGACCGCTTCCACGGCTGCGTCGAGTTCGGCCTGGCGGCGGCCGGTGATGTACACGTGGGCGCCTTCTGCGGCGAAGCGTTTGGCGGTAGCCAGGCCGATGCCAGTGGTGCCGCCGGTGACCAGTGCTACTTTGCCTTCGAGTTTGTTAGCCATGATGTTTCTCCCAGGTTTTGAAGTGTTGCGTATGGTTGAGTTGCGGTGTGGGAGAAGCTTATCGACCGCGAGTATTTTTCAAAATAGAATTGCCTGCAAACCATCATTGCAGAAATGAAATGAGCAGACTTCCAGATTTCGAAGGGTTGGCGATGTTTGCCAAAGTGGCAGAAGAGGGGTCATTCGCGGCGGCTTCCAGGGTGATGGGGGTCTCAGTGCCCACGGTGTCTCGGGCTGTCGCACGGCTCGAAGAACGCTTGGGCGGTCGGCTGTTCAACCGCACCTCCAGGCAACTGGCGCTGACGGAGTTTGGCGCGAGCATGGCCGCCAAGGCAGGGGAGATTTACCGGCAGGCCGAAGAAGTAGAGAGTGAAGCCCAGGAGTTGTCGGTGCAGCCCCGCGGACAGGTACGCCTGGCGGTACCGATGTCCTTCGGTTTGCGCTGGGTCGCGCCGCTGATGCCGCAGCTGATGCGCCAATACCCCGAGTTGTCGATTGACCTGCATTTGTCCGATGCCTCGGTCGACCTTATTGCAGAGGGCTTTGACGCGGCCTTGCGGATCGCAGTGTTGCCTGACTCGTCCCTGGTCGCTCGGCGCATATGTGCAGTAACTCAGTACCTGGTTGCCTCGCCTGGGTACCTAGAGGAGCACGGGCGCCTCACCCATCCCCGTGAACTGGCGGCCCGCAGGTGCCTCAGCTATGCGTATCGGTCCCGCAGCCAGGTGTGGCGCTTTACCCATGACGACGGCGCCGAGGAAGACGTAGTGCCCAACGGCCCGCTGCGGGTAACCAACTCTGACGCCCTGTTGCCTGCCCTGCTGGACGGCTTGGCCATTGCCGAACTCCCCGAGTTCATTGCCAGCGAATACCTGGCGGATGGCCGGCTGGTCGCCTTATTACCTGAATGGCACATGATGCGCGGCGGCCTGTATTTCGTGACCCCATCAGCGCGCACGAGACCGGTGAAGATCAAGGCGCTATCGGACTTCTTCGCCAAACACCTATCGGACCCCAGATGGCGCTGGCCATGACGAAATATAAGGCACCACAGAACTGAAAGGATGCATTTCCATAATTGCTGTTTTGATTGGTTACCGAATCTTTTAATTTGGGTTGGCAGTCACGGGACACCGTGCCAACCCTCATCAGCTTCGGAGCAATCCCTCATGAAAAACGCCGTAGAACTCTTTCAAATGTACCTGGACGCCATCCAGTCCCCAGGCACTGCCGCTTCGCTCTTTGCCGAGGATGGCGTGTTGGAGCTTCCTTATCTTGAATCCTTGGGCATCACCCACCGGGTTCAAGGTAACGATGCCATCGAATCCTTCATTGGCTCCCTGTTGGCTAAAGTGCCTAACTTCAAATTTCGTAGCGTGCGGTTCCTGATCGATACCCCCGACCAAGCGTTCGCCGAATACAGCGTCGAGGCGTTGGTGCCTGAGACTGGCCGTATCTATCGGCAGATGTATGCGGGTCGCCTGGTGGCGAAGGACGGCAAGATTCAGTTGCTTCGCGAGTCCCTGGACACTGTTGCCGCGGCCAAGGCCTTCGCGCCTGCTGACTCAGCCTGAGTGCACCCCGGATAACATCCGCCTGAAGGGGCCTGAGATGGCCGTGTTTGCACCCGTAGCGGCTACCCTCACACATGTCTCTCAGGCGCTAAAACGCGTTCCGTCTTCATTGCAGCCTTCGCACGGTTGACGTGTTGGAGGCAATGCTCATGCGCTTGCCCTCGCCTTCACCGTCATTGATGGGGGCCTGACAGCAGGGTAAATTGCCCACTGCTGGTCCAACGGGGCTCGCGCCGTGCTCGGGCCTAGAGCATTTTTCAGAGGCACAACATGACTGGCATCACTTCGACGCGGCCCGCGAGCCAAGCGGATAAATCGCTTTTCGAAGCCGAGGTCGCCAGCCGTTTTGGCCTGGTGCCCAACTTCTTTCAAACGGCCCAGGCCGCGCCGGGTTTGATCCAGGAGCTGTGGGCTTTCGCAAAATCCGGCTACCTGGACAACCCGCTTCCCTCGGTATTCAAGGAACGCCTGTTCGTGCACGTCTCGCGCTTTTGCGAGGTGCGTTATTGCATCGTCAGGCACTTGGGCTTTTTGATCGGCCATGGCAATCCCTCCGGTGACCCAGAGGCGGTGCCCAACACGGTTGAGCAGGCCCTGACGTTACTCAGGCAGCCAGCCGTGCTGACTGACGCAGAATTGGACGCGGTCTATGCCCGCCTTGCCACGTGGGAGGCCCAGGACATCCCGGCCATGGAAACCCAGGCAGAGCGAGACGTGTTTGCCGCCGCAAGTGTCCTCTTCGCGCAACCGGCCAAATCAGCCCGCGCGGCAGAAGCGTTGCGCAACGCCTTGGGCAACACCCAGTTCGAAATCCTCACGGCGTTCCTCGCCTTTATCCGAACGGCCCATTACTGGACTCTGACGCATCCGAACCTGGCCTTCGAAACCGACATGGTCATACTGCTCAACAACCATGAACAGCTTTCCCGGATCCTTCTCAGCACCTCGGATGCCGACCGCTGCAGCATGGGCATTCGCCTTCATGATGAGCTGTTGGCCCTTCGACAGGAGCACGACGACAGGGCGGCGCTGCGCCAGGCACTGGCCGACCGGGAGACAGCCCAGCATCATCAACAACTGCTGATCAATGAACTCAATCACCGCGTCAAGAACACGCTGGCGATCGTCCAGTCCTTGGCCTATCAGACCCTGCGCGGCGCGGACGTCCCTTCAGAGGTGCGGGAAGCGTTTACAGGCCGTCTGGTCGCCCTGGCAGAAGCCCATGACCTGCTCAATACCGAGAAATGGGAAGGCGCGTCGTTACAGGACGTTCTTCACCAGGCAATCCGAGCCCAATTTCCGGATACCAATGACCGAGTACGGCTCCGTGGTAGCGCCCTCAAGCTTGACCCCAAGCAGGCGCTTGCCATTGCCATGGCCACTCATGAGCTGACCACGAACGCCATCAAATACGGCGCCTTGTCCGTGGCCAGTGGTGTCGTGGACATCGCGTGGCGGGTCTATCCCGCCGCGCGTGAAGAGTGGATGGAACTGACCTGGAAAGAAGTGGGAGGACCGCCGGTTACCCCGCCTGAACGGATGGGCTTCGGCTCTCGTCTCATTCAGCGCGGGTTGGCGGCCGAGCTCGACGGCGAGGCCAGTCTGCGCTTTGAGAACAAAGGGCTCGAATGTACCGTTCGGGCACCGCTAAGGTCGGAATGATAGCGTGGCGCGTATTTACATTGTGGAAGACGAAATGCTACTGGCGATGCTGGTAGAGGACATGGTGAGCGATCTGGGGCACGAGGTGGTGAGCATCAGCCAGAGCCTGGCGGCCGGGCTGTTAACCGCTGAAGACATCCAATGTGATCTGGCCATCCTGGATATCAACCTCAACGGGGAATTGTCATTTCCCGTGGCAAGGGCACTCCTTGACCGATCGATTCCTATCATGTTTGCCAGCGGGTACGGCGCCGCGGCGCTAGAGCCCGGCTTTCAGCACCTGACAATCATCAAGAAGCCGTTTTCAATCGCTCAACTGGACAGTGCGATACAGCGCAGCTTAACCTGAGCTCCGCTGCGTCTACAGGCCTCCTGTCCTGACTGTTAAGGTGGCGTCCCGTCCCTTATACGCCTTTGGATAGCGATCAAAGCCCTGTGACTGACTCCTCCCCTAGCGCAAAGCCCGACGCGCCGGATTTTTCCGGCGCCATCGCTGCCGTTCAGCGGATCGATTCGGTACCCTTGATCCTGGAAATGGTCAAGCAGGCAACCGGGATGCGGTTCGCAGCCGTCGCCCGGGTGACGGACAAGCACTGGGTGACGTGTGCGGTTGATGACTCGATTGATTTCGGCTTGATACCCGGCAGCCAACTCGAGCTGGAAACTACCATCTGCCATGAGATCCGGCAGAACCGCAGGCCGGTCATCTTCACCCATGCGAGCAGTCACCCGGTCTTCTCGCAGCACCACACGCCTAGGCTGTATGGCTTGGAGAGCTACGTCTCGATCCCTATCATCACGGCCGATGGGGGTTTCTTCGGCACGCTGTGCGCGATTGACCCACTGCCCGCCAGCTTCGACGAAGCCACCGTGCAGAAGACCATGGGGCTCTATGCACAGCTGATCGCGATGAACCTTGATCTGCACAAGGGATTACTCACGTCCGAGCAGGCACTGACGGACGCGACCGAAGCCGGGGTATTACGCGAGCAATTCGTGGCCGTGCTGGGTCATGACCTGAGAACCCCGTTAAGTGCGGTACGGCTGAGTGCCGAGCTGCTGGAAACGAGGGTTGCGGAGCCCCGCAGTATAAAAATGGTCCGGGCCATCCGCCAAAGCGCTCTGCGCATGAGCAGCCTGATCGAGGATGTACTCGATTTCGCCCGTGGCAAATTGGGCGGAGGAATTCCCGTCAAACCGCTGCTGACGGACGATCTGCAGGAACAGTTCGAAGCCGTGCTCATGGAGCTGCGGGTGGTGCACCCGCACGCGCAGATTCTGGAAACGTTGGATATTCCTACCGGGCTCTATTGCGATCCCAATCGATTAGGGCAATTGCTCTCCAACCTGGTCGGGAATGCCATCACGCATGGGGCAAAAGGCACCCCAATTCAGGTGCGCGTCAACACCGTCGGCCAGAACCTCATGCTGTCAGTGCACAATACCGGCGCGGCGATTCCCGCCGATGTACTCCCCTCGCTGTTTCAGCCGTTCAAGCGTCCCGAAGTGGGCCATCGGGAAGACGGGCTGGGCCTGGGCCTCTACATCTCGAACGAGATCTGCGTGGGTCACCATGGAATGCTTGAGGTCACGTCGGACGATGCGCAAGGCACCGAGTTTGTAGCCACCATCCCCTGCCGTTTACAGTGGGCATAATCGACCGTCGGGCCCTGCGAACCAGATCCGCGGGATAGAAGATTACCTCCGGGCCAGGCGGCCCACGGTCCTCGGTCCACGGCCCCGCTTGTCCAGTATCCCTCTACCACCCCTCAACTCTTCTAGAGTTAGCCCACCGCCTTCCAGGCGAAAAACCCAGCGCCGCCAGGCGCACGCTGCTTGCAGGCAATGCCCGGCGGTCGAGGCCGGGCCTTCAATGGCCCTTTGCGGCTCTGCAGGTATACGGTCATGGCCACGATTTTCAATGTGCTCGACTATGGCGCCAAGGGCGACGCCACCACCAACGACACCCACGCTATCCAGCGCGCGATCAACGCGGCGGCCGAGGCCGGCGGCGGCGAGGTGTACCTGCCGAAGGGCACCTACATCGTCAGCGGGGCCAACGTCGACGGCGCCTGCCTGACCCTCAGGAGCCATGTGACCCTCGCCGGGGCGGGCCAGTCGTTCACCGCGCTGCGCCTGGCGAACGGCTCCGCCGACGACATCGATGGCATCGTCCGCACTTCAGCCTCTAACGACACCCTCGGCGCCAGCGTCCAGAACCTGACCATCGACGGCAACTCAAGCAGAACCAGCGGCACCGTACATGGCCTGGTGGGCGGTAACGAAGCGGACCTTGAAGCCCATACCGGTGACCTGGCCGTCAGCGGCGTGATCTTCTATCAGTGCAGCGGCGATGGCCTGTTGGTCAGCGGCCAGACCCTCGGGCTGAACGTTCAGGACAGCGTGGCGCTCGGCAACGGCGGAGACGGTTTCGCGACCCGCTTGATCAGTACGCCCTTTGATCACACCGGCGGCCCGGCGTTTAACGACAACACCGCCGCGCAAAACGGCGGGGATGGCTTCGACCTGCATATTGCGGGTGCCGACCTTTACAACAACAACGTCCTGAACAACACCGGCAACGGCATTGTGCTAGAGAAAATCCCCGATGCACTGCGTTCGGCGCAAGGCTCCCTGGAGTATGGGGTAGTGGCTGGCAATGGCGGTGCCGGGATAGTGGATCGGCTGCTTATCCCCGACTTCATCGGGGTAGCCATTCACGACAATGGCGGCGCGGGCATCCTGCTGGAGGGTACAGCGGGCGCCTATATCCAGAATAACGTACTGGCCAACAACCTCCAGGCCGGTGTTCAGGGCGCGAATGCTGGAGAAATTCAGGTAACAGACTACGTCGATGCCGCTGGCAAGCCGCATGCCGCCGATAACAGGCTGCACATCTCAGGCAACTCATTGACCGGAGGCAGCAACGCAACGGTCGGAATATCCGAAACCGGAAACGCCGCACACGAATTTCACACGATCCACGACAACACCTTCAGCGGTTTCGACAGCGCTGGGAGCGGCGTAGGAACGACCGCCTACAACTCCACCGCGCCCAACCGGCTCTATGGCACTAAAGCAGACGACACGCTTGGCGGCGCTACGGGCGCGATGGCGCTGTTCGGCCTGGGCGGCAACGACACCCTCAGCGGCGGTGCGCGCGGTGACCGCCTGGACGGCGGCGCGGGGGGCGACACCCTTACCGGGGGTGCCGGGCGAGATACGTTCGTGTTCGAAAAGGCCAGCGACAGCCACCGCAGCGGCTCCGCCCAGACGTTCGATGTAATCACCGACCTGCTGCCCCAATCAGACCGGCTCGACCTTACCGCGCTCGGCCTATACGGCATCGGGAACGGCCTCAACGGCACGGTCGCGCTAAGCTATAACGCCGACAGCAACCTGACCTACCTGCGCAGCCTGGAAACGTCCGGGCCGAGCCAGAGCTTCCAGGTGGCGTTGGCAGGCGACTACCGCGGCTTGTTGGGCAGCCACGAATTCACCGCCTCGGACCAAGGGACTGCGGGCACGGATACCTTGAACGATTCCGCCCGCACCGCAGACCTTGTGCTGCGTGGCGAGGGCGGCAATGACCGGCTCGTCGGCGGCAGTGGCGATGACCGCCTCTACGGAGGGGCGGGGGCGGACGTTTTGATTGGTAACGCCGGAGCGGACCATTTCATTTATCAGCAGGTCAGTGACAGCTTCGTCAACGACCGCACCGGGGTGTCGGAAGTGGACACCATTCGCGACTTCGGCCCCTACGATGACCCCGGCCACGACAGCATTGGCCGCATGGACCGCATCGATCTCACGGCGCTGGGCTATACCGCCCTGGGCGACGGCCATAACGGCACGCTCAAGCTCACCGCCGAGGCAAACGGCGGGTACCTGCTGCAATCCCTGCACGCCGAGGCCGACGGCAGCCGTTTCGCCCTGCGTATTGAAGGCCCGGAACTGGATTCCGCAGAACACAGCGACCTACCCAACGCCTTTTACTTCGCGCCGTCCGCCCACGTGCAAGGCGTGCCGCAACAGATCGTTGGTACCGACACGAACAACTGGCTGGTGGGGTTCAGTGAACCTGATGTGATTGTTGGCAAAGGCGGTAACGACGCCATCGAGGGCGGCGGTGGCAACGACGTACTGGACGGCGGCACGGGCCGGGACGAGCTTACGGGCGGCAGCGGGGCGGATACCTTCCGCTTCACCCACGTGGCCGATAGCTACAGAGGCGCCAATGACGTAATTACCGACTTTCTGCCTGCCAAGGATGTACTGGACCTGTCGGCACTGGGGTTCACTGGCTTCGGTGACGGCACCGACGGCACGGTAAAAATCACCTTCAGCAACGACACCGGCCGCTCCTACATCAAGTCACTGGACGTCGACGCAGATGGGCACCGCTTCGAGATTACCGCCCTTGGCGACCTCGTCGGCCTGTTGGGCTCCGGCAACTTCGTATTCGCCCACCCCGCGCAAACCCTGATCGGAGCGGTGGAAATGGAAGGTATGCACGGGGCCTGAGCGCGGCGCGACATGTCCCGCATGCGCTTTAAACTTTTGTGGGGGTTGCGCAAGCCGTGCAACGGCGCTCGCTAGCTGGCCGCGCGCCTGTAAGGCCGGCCTTTCGGTTGAAGCAAAGGTTTCAAAGAGTGGATGGTTGGCTGGGCCTTGGCCCGCCTTGGCCTGACGGTGGACGTAAGGAGGAGGTCTAACAAGGTGCAGGGTAACCGGCCGGCGAACTCACCTAACCAAGGCAGTTAGCACCATAGTCGTATCAACCTTGGCCCCGATTGGAATCGCATTTAGATCAACGAAAAAATCTGGATTATGATTGGAGTACGGAAACGCCTTTCCTGCTTTTTGTGCAGCAACGAAAGCATCCACAGGTGCCACTCCTATTAGCAGGTATGCATAGGGAGTTTGGAGCGGCTTGAATGCGTCCTGGAAATCTTCCGAACCCATGACGGTGGGGAAGTTATCGACTACTTTGTCTTCACCCAGTAGTGCCTTGAGGGATGGATTGACCCGGGCTACCAACTCCTGGTCATTCACCAAAGGGCCTGAGCCTCCTTTCATAACTCTAGTGGGCATGTGTTCCGCCCGAACACCCGCAGCGACTGCGACCCCACGACTTACCTCATCGATGCGCTTGAGCATTAGCTCTCGATCAGATTGCTTCAACCAGCGAAGGTTGAGCTTCAGGATCGCGGTTTGAGGAATGACATTGTTATCTCTGCCGGCTTCAATCGACCCAACCGTAATGACCGCTGCTGCCTGAGGATCAACATTTCTGCTGATGATTGTCTGGTAGCTCAACACTGCTTGAGCCGCCATTACGACCGGGTCAATGGTGAGTTGCGGCGTAGACCCATGACCACCTAACCCGGTGAACGTAACATCCAACTGATCAACACCAGCCATTCGAACCCCAGAAGTGCTTGATACATAGCCTACAGGGCCTGGAGCGGTATGGCTGCTAAACGCAAAGTCTGGTTTAGGAAAACCACGACTCCAAAGCCCATCCTTTACCATTGCCTGAGCCCCTAGTCCTACCTCTTCGGCAGGCTGTGCGTAAACCACCAGAGTGCCCGACCAGTCTGGCTTCAAGGCAACCATTGCTTTGGCTAAGCCTAATAGCCAAGTGACGTGCGCGTCGTGACCGCAGGCGTGCATTACGTCAATTTCGCTCCCGTCATCAAGACGCTGCTTACCGATGGCCGCATAAGGCAATCCTGTTTCCTCCTTCACGCCATTCGCATCCATATCCGCCCGGAACCAGACGGTCGGGCCAGAACCGTTTTGTAACACGCCCACGACCCCCGTTTTACCAATACCCGTTGTAACGGTAAAACCAAGAGCTTCCAGTTCCTTGGCCACGATGCCTGCCGTGCGGGTTTCCGTAAAAGCGATTTCCGGGTGCTGGTGCAAATCCTTAAAAATCGACACAAGGCGAGGTGTGTCCTCGTCAATCAAGGTATTGACCTTTTCCAGAAGAGGTTTGGGCAGTGGGTCAGCGAATGATTGGGAAATGGACAGTGAAAACGTAACGATGGCCACCCAGACGCATCGATTGCATAGGGCTGTGTATTTGATCATTTCAGCACCCCTTCCTAGACTCGATGAGCGTAGTGAGGCATCGGGGTTTTTTCCACGGTTTGATCAGTCCTACGCTGATAAAAACCAGGGCTCAGATAATCTCAAGCTTGAACTCCAGCGTCACAACGGCAAAAGATCTAGGGGGTGGTCAAACATGAGTCAATTCGTCAGCTCGCCAATACCAGCAATGATTTTGACGACGTGTTTTTTGTCGATATGCCCCACTGCTTCAGCGGATGAATGGCTGATCTTGGCTAGTCCTTATGTATGGGCAGCCTCTATGAAGGGCAACGTCACTGTCGGCGGCGTCAAAGGTGATGTCGATAAGTCGTTCTCTGAAATTCTTGATCATTTGGATTCGGTTTTTATGGGGAACGTGGAAGTCACCAATCGAAAGCTAGGGTTTTACGTCGATGGTGTTCATGCGCAGACCAGCGAAAGCCATGTGTTAAATGCCGGAAAAACCGACATCGCAATTACCCAGACGTCCTTGGCGGTCGGAGCGTTTTACCGCATCTATGAGAAAAATCTTGGAGGCTTGAATGTTTTCGGAGAGCCGCGTGTTTTCGCGATTGAACCATCACTAGGGCTACGCTGGACGAAGCTTAAGGCTAAAGTTGAGATTGATCAGTTGGGCATTCAGGAGACCAAAGGAGCGGATTGGCTCGATCCATTGGTAGGTGTACGGTTTACGGGAGACCTAAACGACCAATGGACGCTGCTTGGTCAGGCGGAGGTTGGTGGGATGGATACGGCATCAAAGAAAACTTTCAGTGCCCAAGCTTACCTTGGTTACCGAACCTACCTGTTGAGTCATCCAACTGTAGTTCGTATCGGCTACCGGCTCCTGTCACAGGAGTATGAAACTGGCGACTTTACTGGTAACAGATTCAGATACGACGTTACTCAGCGTGGGCCCGTTATGGGGTTCACAATGAGATTTTGACAGACCATGATCGCAATTGGCTGCCGGGTTTTGAAGTTGCCGATTATGATTCCAAGAGTGTCCGTCCTGGCATCCTGTCTTGAGTAGCTAAACGGGTTGCCATTTATGCGGCAGCAACTCGGAAATTTCACTTGCCCGCTGCGTCGGTAGACGCGTGAGAACGTCCTTCAAGTAGACATACGGATCGTGCCCATTTAGCCGTGCAGATTGGATCAAGCTCATGATCGCCGCCGCACGTTTTCCACTGCGTAGTGATCCAGCGAAAAGCCAGTTCTTACGTTCAAGAGCCCATGGCCGGATCTAGTTCTCTGCCCAATTGTTGTCTATGGGTACGGCCCCGTCATCGAGGTAGCGCGACAGCGCTGCCCAGCGTTTGAGGCTGTAATCCAGCGCTCTGCTGATGGCCGAACCTTCGGGCACGAGATCGCACTGGGCGATCATCCAGGCATGTAGCTTATCCATCACCGGCGCGGCTTTTTCCTGCCGTATTCGGCGCCGCAAATCCGGTTTCAGATCGCGGACTTCGCTCTCGATTTCGTACAGCAGCTGGATGTACTGCAAGGCTTGCTCGGCGAGCTGGCTCTTGTTGGTCGCGTGCAGTTCGAAGAATTTGCGTCGGGCATGGGCCATGCAGCCGATCTCGGTTACGCCAAGTTCGAAGCTGGCCTTATAGCCGCCAAAATCATCGCAGACCAGCTTGCCCCTCCAGTCTTGCAAGAAGTTGCGAGCATGCTCTCCGGCGCGACTGGGACTGAAGTCATAAACCACTGCTGCCACGTCCGAGAACTGGCTGGTGGCATAGGCCCATACATAGGAGCGGTGGGTTTTCTTCGTGCCCGGCGCGAGCATTTGCACGGGTGTTTCATCCGCGTGGACGACCTGCTGCCCCAGCACCACATCGCGCAGTGCATCGACCAGAGGCTGCAACTGCACGCCGGATACACCCACCCATTGAGCCAAGGTTGAGCGTGGAATCACCAGGCCCGCTCGACCGAAGATCGATTCCTGACGGTAAAGCGGCAGGTGGTCGGCGAACTTGGCAATCATGACGTGGGCCAGCAGGCTAGCAGTTGGGATGCCCTTATCAATAACCTGTGCCGGTACGGTGCCTGAATCAGCGTTTTGCAGTCGTTGCAGACCCATTTGCCACGCACATGGCGTTCGACGGTAAACACGCCGGGCGTGTAATCCAGCTTCTCGCTGACGTCCTCGCCAATGCGCTTGAGGGCGCAGCCGCATGGACAGTGAGTGTTGTCGGGTTCGTGATGGATCAAGATGCGGGGAAATTCTGCCGGTAAAGCAGTTCGTTTGGGCTTCTGCTTTTTCTCAGGCGCAACTATCACGGTCCGCAAGCTTTGAAACTCTGCTTCAATCGCTGCGATATCGGTATCGATCAGGTCATCAAGCAGGCTGGCCTGCTCAGGATTCATCCGTTCGCTGCGCTTGGCAAACTTCAAACGCTTTAGTTGTGCGATCTCGTGGGTCAGCTTCTCGATCACCGTTTGATCGCGGTTAATCTTCTTGCCCATTGTTTCGACCGTTTTGCCCAGGGTATCGACCTCCTGGTCGAGCGTCTCGACACGTTGTACCAACAGCGCCGCCAAAGCGCGCAGTTCTTCAGGGAGCAGGTGATCGAGACCGGGGAGCGAAATCATGGCGCCGATTTTGCCAGAGCAGACAATTTACGGCGATAAACCGATAGGCTAATGGCTACCGTTAAAGCAGTGTGATTGCTGCACTGGAGCCGGCTCGTTGCCATGGTAGCCCCAGTACCAGCGCCTGAAGTTGTTCGGTATCCAGCTCCATTTCAGAACCATGGCGAATACCAGGCCAGTTGAACCTACCCTGGTTCAATCGGCGAGCAGCCAGCCAAACCCCGAAACCGTCATGCACCAGCACTTTCATGCGATTGGCACGGCGGTTTGCAAAGAGGTATGCACCGTGCGGCTGCGCCGCACCGAACACCGCAATCACCCGAGCCAACGCGGTGTCTGTGCCTGCCCGCATGTCCATCGGCTCGGTGGCCAGCCAGATGGAGTCGATGCGGATCATTGCGCGAGCCCACGGATAAGTCGGGCGCATCCATCAGGGTCTGAAGATGGCCATTTCACGGTAAGTGTTTGCTGGCCGAAAGGGATCTCGATGCTGGCAACCCCTTGCTGACCGGGCTGATGTGCCGACTCAAGCTTCATCGGAACGAAAGCGGGCAGCGTCGTCGGTTGATCATCTCGATAAGCAGGAATCCATTTACGAACCAGGTTGGCATTTATGCCGTGGCGCAGAGCTACACTGGCCAACGACACACCTGGTTGCAGGCACTCCTGGACGACCTGGGCTTTAAAGGGCTTGGGATAAGAGATTCTTTGGCGCATGGAAATCCTGAAGATTAGGGTGATGGTGTCCACGTATTTTTAAGTGGAGAACATCACCCTTATCACCGGAGCAGGGTAGATGACTTCGCCGGACGGTTACGGTGCAGGGAACGGTCGTATGGTAAACCGAGCGTCCCGGCACCAAGGGCTGTGGGCAATTACCACCGCCCTGACAGGCCGCTACCGACCCAAAGCGGACGGTTCCGACAGGCAAAAATTGGCCCGAAGCAGCCTGTAGGATGAGAGTCTTCGCAATATGGCCATTATTCCAAGGAACCTTTATGAGTAGGTTATCGACTCTCATCGCGCAGGCAAGAGAAGGGATAAGTTTCGCGGAATCAACCCCCCAAGACAGATGGGAGGCTATTGCCTTCCAGTGTGGGCCTGAAGAGATAGCAGAAATTGAGCACCGTATCGCTGCATTGAGACGTGAGTTGCGCGAGGTTGAGGAGTGGGATGGTGACACCCAAGACGACATAAATATTGCAATCTACCAATTTTCTCAGTTGCTCAAAGCTTTCAACTGTTGGTAGTGGCCTTCCGAATCGCGCCGCCCAGCCTCATGTGGCTTGCAATGGTTGCAAAGAATTATTAAAGGTAAATCCCCGATAAAATGGATGGCTGAGGTCTAGCATCATCGCTATGATTGGGCCTTCTAGGAAGCGTAGGCTTGCCTGTGCGAAGGGTTGCTATCCATAATCGAAACGTCATTATCAAGGTTCTGATGCAACGGGGGTCACCCAGCCAGCCAAACTCTCAGTACTGGTGCTATCATAAACCGCGACATGTATTTGGTTATAACCAAATACAGTGGTTACTCGGCCCGAGGTTAGATTTTTGCAAAAACCACGATTGCCACGTCCGATGACATAGCTAGTCTGACCTTCTATTGTTTTTTCAAATAAAAGTTTTAATGTACAGGCATAGGGATCTCCAAGCTCAACATAACCAGCATTGCGTCCAGGCGTTTTGCCTGTTTTTAGGCCCAGCGTGATAGTGACGGAATTCCCAGAGCTCTGGATGACTTTACCCTGCAATACCTCGTCGCCGAAAGCAGGATAAGCGAAGGCTACCAACAGCGCTAAAGCTACTGGCATAAGCAGACTGTGCATTAATAGTTCCTTGATAAATTGCTTCCCATAAGACTACAGCAAGACGTTTGTCGAAGCTTGATGTGTGTTAGAAGGCGATGTGGTGTTTGCATTTTGGCTGAATTCCCCCGTTGACGAAGGGCCGCTTCGGGTCGATAGCCGCCCTTATCCTGGCAGTGGTCCGTATGCGCGATAGGTGTCTATCAGTGTGTCATATAGCGAAATGTCCGATCGGCTTCTGGCAATAAGCTGGGCACCCGCCACGGCCGAAAAGATCGCACGGGCCCGCTTCTCACTGTCTTCTGGCTTGCATACGTTCGCGGCTACCAGAAGCTTGCTCAACCAAGCCACATTCACCTCCGCAAACGCCTGAATCTCCTGAGTCATCTCTGCCGGCAAATTGTCGGTTTCAGCGCCCACAAAGCTGCCCAGACAAAGACGGTTATCGGCCTCCAGTGAGCGACGGAATATCTCGGGGAAACGACCCAAGGCATCGAGAGCGTCGGGCGTTTCCTGCGAGATCACTTCGAGTGCCGCAGCGCCGTCTTCCCAATACCGCCTGGCGACAGCAACGCCAAGATCAGCCTTGCTCGGGAAGTGGTAATAAATACTCGCAGGCTTGATTCCAACCGCAGTGGCCAGATCGCGGAAGTTCAAGCCGTTGTAGCCTTGGGACTGGGCGATATTTCTCGCCGCCAGCAGAATGGCTTCCCGGGCGTTGATCGTCATTGCTTTGCCTTTGTTCTTTGGTCGGTTATCGGAAAATCACCATGCTAGATCAAAAGCCTACCTTTTGTTAGGTAGCCGTCCTGTGCATCTTTCACCGACCTGGGAATAGCTCCGCCGAGAACGCCATGCATTGCGGTCCCGGCGACTCTACTCACGCAGCACGAGGTTACTCAGACGGCGAATCCAGTTCCGGAATTCCGCTGCTCCGATCAGCATAGGCAGCCTGGAAGCTTGGGCGTTTCTGCCAGCGCTTCCAATAGGCGTCGATGAACTCGAAACGCTCATCCAGAGGGGTGGCGTTGACCGGGAACTTGGAGAATGCAATCGCGGTTGCCAGGGTGATGTCCGAGAAGGTTGGAGCATCGCCGCCCAGCAACCATTCGCGGCCATCGGACAGATGACGATTGACCAGCGCCGCATGGGCCAACGCTTCCTTGCGGCAGTGCTCGCCCCACGCCTCATTCTTCGTCAGTTCAAGCTTGAAGCCCAACCCGGTGTGCAACACGTGAAACGCCGTCACTATCCGATAAAGAATATGTACCCAGACCCGGTTATCCCACATGTTATCGAGCCCTTGCTCCAAGGCGGTCTCGCCCATGATCTTGCGACCCGGATAGGACTGATCGAGATAGCGAACGATAGCTGCCGTTTCGGAAATGAAACTTCCGCCTGCGAGTTCCAGCGTGGGCGTTTCACCCCATGGATTCATATTGAGATGACGCCACCCGCGCTGTTGCCCTCCGGGCGCCATGTCATAAATCGTTTCTTCGAACAGGTCCGCTATCCCCTTTTCGTGCATGAACAGACGCAGGCGTTGAGGGTTGGGGAAAGCCGAGGGAGATGTGAAGAGATGCAATTTAGCGGTCATGGTCAACTCCAGAAGGAAGAGAAAAATCTACCTAACGACCGTTAGGTGAAGCTGAATCTATTCTTCCTTTCCCCTGAAGTCAACCACCTACCTAACGATTGTTAGGGGCTGCCAATCCAAGTGAGCATGACCACGAGCTCGCGGAAGTGACGGCGAGGTCTAACGACAAATGTGGAAGGCCTTCGTAGAAAAAAAGCAGCTAAGCCTGCCTAATTCGGGCAAGCATCCAGGTTTGGTTGGGTTGTAAAACGAGACAGTGAGATGAGGAAGCTATCGGCCAAAAGACCCAACTTGCGACAGTCCGCCACCTTCTTCCACGATTGCCCTGCCCCCGGGGTTAAAACGCCTTGCTCACCTGGAGCATGCCTACCTGCTGGGCAAGGCCACTACGGGTCTGGGCGTTCCAGGACAGTGACAGCGCTGTACCCCCGCTGCTGCGGGCGGTGAATTCCAGGCCGCCACGCAGCACCCACGCACCAAGGTCTTCGCCGGCCGTGGTGAAGCGCTGGCCAGGCGCGCCGGCGTAGCTCGCGGTTACTTCATTAGGCTGGTTGAGCACGTCATAGGCCACGCCCAAGCGGGCTTTGAACTGGCTGTCCGCAGCCAGGTCGTGGCTCAGACGGGTGTCGAATCCCACCAATAGCTGATCCGTGCTGCGCGCAGCTACATCGAGCAACAGCGGCGCCAGCGATGAAGCTCCGCGCTCGCGGTAGGCCTCGTCATGAATGCGCAGATAGTCTGCTGACAGGCTGGGCGTAAGTCGAGTGGCTTCACTCAGGTCATAGCGCTGGGAAAGCGATACCCCAGTGGTTATCGCCTGGCTGTCGAAGTGGCTTTTAGCTTGGCCACGGCTGCCACCAAAGTCGAGTGTGCGGCGGCCATCACTGGTGCTCTGGCCCATGCCCGCATGCAGGTTCAACTCAGTATCGGTATCCAGCTGATGGCTGGCATAGGCACTGAACTGGTACAACTCCGTCTGTGCGCGCTGGCCGGTTCCGCCAAGCGCCGCGTCGGCTCCACTGTTGCCATACGCAAAGGCAACGCCTACGCGGGTGTCTGACGACAGTGCCGCGTCCGCGCCTAGCAAAGTACCTCCCACGCTGGCGAGGTTGCTGCCGTCCGCGCCGCGTTCGGTCGACGCCAGGCGCGCGCCGAAGGGCTTGAGCCACAGGCCACCGGCCGGCTGGCTTGTCAGCCCCATCGGGGCCTTGCCGCTGATGTCCATGCGGTCGCGCAGGCTTTCGGTGATCTGCTCCTGCATAAACTGGCTGGCTGGCAGCGTGGACGTCAGCGGCAGGCTTTGCGCTACTGCGTTAGCCACCTCGGCCGCGCTGGTAGCACTGACAAAGTAAGGTGTAAGCGCGCTGTGCTGTCCCCCGGCGAACTGAGCATCCAGCACTCGCGCAGCACCTTGGGCCTGAGCGTTTGCCGCAACGGCTGAGCGGGCACTGCTGCCCGGCTTGGCGGCAAGCACCAGATCGACCGTGTTGCCGTCCTTCTGCCCGGTGAAATTGAACAACTGGGAATTACTGCTGACCTGGTAGGTACCGTCCGAGACCAGGCTTCGGGCACTGATCACGTTGTCCAGCCGGCTGATGCTGAAGGGTTGGGAGGGGTTGCTGACATCCACGTACACCCGCGCCTGGGATGGCAGCGTGGCCGTGCCCAGTACGACCAGGTGGCCGTAGTGT
Source organism: Pseudomonas sp. 3MAES_34.3B (assembly GCF_058145875.1). Classification (NCBI taxonomy): domain Bacteria; kingdom Pseudomonadati; phylum Pseudomonadota; class Gammaproteobacteria; order Pseudomonadales; family Pseudomonadaceae; genus Pseudomonas; species Pseudomonas sp. 3MAES_34.3B. Next base: position 3,655,766 of record NZ_CM176960.1, read on the forward strand.
TGGCCGTCCTGTACCCGGGTAGTCAAAGTGGCGTCGGCGCTCTGGGTGTAGCTGCCCTTGATGGTAGCCACGCCGGCATGGGCCGGTGTGTCAGGGTCGGCCGGGTCGGTACCTTGCGCCGCTACGGCCAGGTTGCCGAAGTTATTGAAATTCACCACTTCGAAACGGTTGCCATCCTGCAGGGTGAAGGTGCTGCCCTTGGCCACCTCTGCATTGCTGCTGTGCGCGCGCACCAGGCCGGTAATGCGCGCGGTGTCTCGCCCGCTCAGCGTGATGGTTTCAAGCTCGGTGTCGTCATCCACATACAGCGCATAGCCGCCCAAAGGGTCGCCGAGCAGGCTGCCGCTGATGTTCAGGCCTTGGGCAATCCCTGAGTTGATCACGGTCAGGGCGCGGGGGCCTTCGATACGGCCACTGTTAACCAGCACACCTTCGATCTGCGAGTCCTGCACCAGCAGCGTGTATGGCGTGTCGCTGACGCCGCGCATCGTGCCGGCATTAACGAAGTTGCCGTGCACCCGGGAATTGATCAAGGTTGCCACGCCATCGCTGCCGCCATTGATCAAACCTCGGTTGGAAAAACTTCGGATGTTACTGGTGGCAATGATCAAACCGGCCGGGGCCGTCAGGGTTCCTGTGTTGCTGACAGCGCCTGTCACCGTACTGTTGATCAGGCTCATCGCCCGAGTGTGGGCGCCGATATTGCCGCTGTTGGAAAGATCCCCGTCCAATGACAGGACGTTTAAATCCAGCCCCGTATTCGTACCGAACACCTCACCGCTGTTCACCAGGCTGCCAATGATATGGCTACGCTCGATTCGCAGCGCATCCCCGTCAGCGTGCAGGGTGCCGCTGTTGAGCAGGCTGCCATCAAGGGTGGAATCGGCTAACGTAATGCCGGCGCCCACACCCTCCAGGCTGCCCGTGTTCCGCAAGCTGCCAGTGAGCGTACTACCTGCCAGGGCCACCGCCGCGTTGGAGCCGCTGATCGATCCCGCATTGGCGAGGCCACCGCTCACCTGGCTGTCGGTAATGCGCACCCCCGTGCCATCACCGGAGTTGTCTGTCGCGTTGATGCTACCGGTATTGATGATCCCGCCGGCCACCGGCGCGGCGGCCAGGTCAATGCCCACGTGCGCAGTAATGTCGCCGCCCAGGTTGCGAATGCCTTGGCGGGTAACGCTGCCAGTGTCCGTGACCTGGATACCCGCCAGCCCCTCGGTAGTAATGGTACCGGTGTTATAAACACCGGCTACCCGGCTGCCGAAGAATACCCCCATGGCCGCCTGGCCGCCCACGGTCTGGATAACGCCACCGCCCACGTTGATGGACCCGGAGTTCTGCATCAGGCCACGGATGTTTGCGCTGTACAACGCCATGCCATAGCTGCTGGTGTTGATGTTGCCGGCATTGGCTACGTTTCCAGCCACCTGGCCGTTGACCACCATGCCCACCACGGCATTCACCGAGGCGCGGTTGATCACATCGCCGGCGATCTTGCTGCCGGTCGCTTCAACGCCGCCGTAGTCGGAAGTGATTGTGCCTTGGGTAATCAGGTTTCCACCCAGCGTACTGAAAGCAACCCGCACGCCTTGGCTGCCGGCATGAATAGTACCCGCCGTGAGGACGTCACCGCTCACAGTGCTGGAGGTCACTGCCAGGCCAAAGTGGTTGGCTCGCAAGCTACCAGTGGAGGCCACGTTGCCGTTGACCTTGCTGGCATTGATCGCCAGCCCTTCGCTGTAACGGGACTCCATGCTTGCGCTGTTCAGCACGTCGCCATTCACCGTGCTCTCGAGAATGTTCATACCATAGGACGCGCCGCTGATATCGCCGCGGTTACGCACCGTGCCGAGGATGCTGTCGTGAACGTTCACGCCCATCCCTTGGGAAATGCCGCCCTGGATGCTGCCGTTGTTCACCAGCCCCTGGCTAAGCCGGCTGTTGGCAATGATCACCGCGTCGGTGGAAGGGATATTGCCGAGGATGCTGCCGGTGCGGTAATTGGTGAGGTTACCGCTCAACTGGCTACCGTCGAGGGTCACACCCTGGGTGCCGGCGAGGCTGCCGGCATTGAGAATCGACACCGCGCCATTCACGCCCGAGACCACCACGCCCGGCTCATCGGTACTCACAACCGAACCCGGCTGCGTAACCCGCAGCGTGCCCGGGCCGGTAAGGTTACAAGGCCCGGTAATACCAGCGCGAACAGTAATGTCGCCTCCGCCCTCGCAGGCCGCCCAAGCCGAAGGCGCCGCCAGGGCCAGGGCAACCGCCAAAGCCAGGGTGTGAGGCGCGAGGGGCAAATGTAAGGATGCCGATGGGCTACTGCGACGACTTTGCCCGTTGAGGAAGCGTTCCATAGCCCACCTCTGGCTTGCGCCGTGTCGTGAAGTGGATTGGGTATAGTTGCACGCGCAAGGTGTGTCAAAGCTGAAACAATTTGCCAGCAAGCATGCGCGACGAGAGGCAGGGGCACGACTTTTCGGTAACTACCTCAACCAAAGGCCTGTCCACATTGAGCGCTCGCGCTCAGGTCAGATTAAAAGTTGCGGGATGATGGGCGCGCCCGTATTTGCCTGGCTGAGGCATCCCGTTGCAGCCCCCCTACCACTGCAGCACCCTTCGCCCGAGAAGGCTACCCGCCACTAGCGGTAGCAGCATCCCGAGCACATACCACACCCCCCAGAATGGCACCGCCATTTCAGGGCAGTGCAAGGTATAGGCGAGCGTGCCGGTCGCTCCGGCGAGCAAACCGCCGCCTGCGCCCGCTTGGCGCGGGCAGGTAGGCGCCAGGCCCCGCAGGGCCCAGAACACGCTGATAAATGCCGGAACAGTCAGCAACGCAATGTTCAGCGGGCAGGTGCGCCAGGTATGCCCCAGTATCAGTTCGGCGCGCGCTCCAATGGGGGCCCAAGCCAATACCGCAAGGCTACCAAGCCATACCAACAACACCGGAAGCGCCAGCGCCCACCAGATCGCGCCGCCGCGCACGCCGGGCCTTGCCAGCCGGCTACACAGCCATAATGCCAGTATCGCCAAGCTGGCGGGCAGCGCGACCTTGGCCCAAAACAAAGGTGAGCGCATCACATCGCCAAGGTCGGCACGTACGCCATAGAGAGCGGCCATCAACAGGAACGCGCCAAACAGGCCACTGCACAAGGCCACGGCGAAACGCCGGCTCAGTGCATGCTTTTCCACCGTTGTGTCGCCCGCAGCAAGCAAGGAAATCAGCTCATCGGTGTTCATTGCTTCGCTTACCTCGAATCATGGCCGCCAAGGCCTTGAGCCCGCGGTGGATGCCTACTTTCACCGCCGAGCTGGACAGGCCAGTGAGACGGGCGGTTTCCGCTACCGACAGCCCTTCCAGTTTCACGTGGATGATCGGTAGCCGCTGGCGCTCGGGCAATGCCTGCAACAGTCGGCCGAGGTCGCGGCTGGCTTGAGCCGGCTCGTGTATTTCGCGGGCGAAGAGCTCGTCGTCTTCAGCCAGCGGTTGTTGCAGCGCCTCGCGGTGGGCGAAGGCACGAAAATGGTCGGCCAGCTTGTAGCACGCGATGGCTTGTACCCAGGCGGTCAACGGCTGATCGGCACGGTAAGTGTGGCGGGCGTTGTGCACGGCCAGCAGTACCTCCTGCAACAGGTCCTCGACCTCCCCTGGGCGTTGCATCAGCCGCCGGTGCAAAAAGCTGCGCAAGTGCCTGCTCAGGTCGCCGAGAAATTGGGCATACGCCGCACCGTCGCCTGCCATGCCACGCACCAGCAATATCCGCAGCTGTGCTTCGCGTGCGTTCAGCTGCTCCTGGCTGGTAGTTCGTTGCATGGGCCGCCCTGGTTACATCCAGTGGTTCTTATTGAAAAGCGCACCGGTCACGAACACTAAACCGTGTTTGAACGTTAGAAGGCTGAGGCGCAAACCTCAAAAATAAAATCTATCCATGGCTGTAACCCAAACCTCCATGGCGACGAACTGGTTCACGAGCCGCCGGTAAGCCACCGGTTGCCACTTACTGTTCCAGGAGAACGCACCATGAAAACTTTCGCCCTCGCTACCGCCGCCCTTGCACTCGCCTCGCTCGCGGGGGCAGCCGCCGCTGCCGACACGGGTGGCAGCGGCACCGCCATGGAAAAATGCTACGGCGTGGCCATGGCCGGCAAAAACGACTGCAAGGCTGGCGCGGGCACCACGTGCGCCGGCAGCGCCAAGACCGATTACGACGCCATGCACTGGAAGAATGTGCCAGTCGGCAGCTGCACCTCAATGAAAACGCCGCATGGCATGGGCTCTCTTACACCGATGAAATCCTGAGCCCGGGCCGCTGACCATGAACACTCCCCTGCCACCGCTGGGCGCCGGGTTGAGCCTGAAGGCGGACTATTACGCCGAAGCCGAGGCCTGCACCGCCAACGGCCTGTGGTTCGAAGTACATCCAGAAAATTACATGGTGGGCGGCCCTCGCCTTGCTTGGCTGGAGCGGGTAGCTGCGCGCCACCCACTGTCGCTGCATGGGGTGTCGTTGTCGCTGGCAGCCGATGCCGAGCCTGATCTGGCGCACTTGCGCCAGCTGCGTGCCTTGATCGAACGGGTGCAGCCCGTGCTGGTGTCCGAGCATCTGGCGTGGTCCACCTGGCGCGGCCACTACCTGCCCGACCTGCTGCCGTTCCCTCGTACTCATGAGGCTTTGACGCGCATCACCCGGAACATCCAGCAGGCCCAGGAAGTACTGGGCCAGCGCATCGCTATCGAGAACCCCAGCCACTATTTACACCTGGAGGGCCATGACTGGGATGAGATCGACTTTTTGGCCGAAGTCGCCCGCCGCAGCGGTTGCGGCCTGTTGCTAGACGTAAATAACGTACACGTCAGTGCGCACAACCTGAGTTTCGACCCGGCCGCCTACATCGATCGCTTCCCGGCGTGGGCAATCCTTGAGGTTCACCTCGCCGGGCACAGCCAGGATGCCGCTGAAGAATTGTTGATCGACTCTCACGATGCGTGGGTTGCCGAGCCGGTGTGGGCGCTGTTCCAACGTTTGGTGCAACGCATCGGTCGGCGCCCTACCCTCATCGAGCGCGACGGCCGGATTCCGGCCTTCGACGGGCTGTTGGGCGAGCGGGCGATTGCCCAACGCACCCTTGAACTCTCGAGGGTGCCGGCATGAACCTGTCCCTTGGTCAGTTCCAGGATGCTTTTACCGAGGCGCTGTACCAGCGGCCGGCACCGCAGCTGGCGGCCATCACTGCCCAGCCAGCGTTTGAGGTGTACCGCAACACAGTGTTCAAGGGCTGCATCGATGCCTTGTGCGCGAACTTTCCCGCCGTAGGGCGATTGGTCGGTTACGACTGGCTAACCGCGGCGGCAGCGGTTTATGCACGGCGTACGCCGCCGGTGGATGCCCGGCTGATCTACTACGGGGCAGGTTTCGCGGATTTTCTTGAAACGTTCGCGCCCGCCGCGGAACTGCCTTACCTGGCGGACATCGCACGCCTGGATCGCCTGTGGCTGGAAGCCTTCGCCGCGCCCGAGTGCGCCAGCCTGATGCTCGCCGAGCTTGCCGGCATCACCGCCAGCGACCTTGCCCGCTGTGGCCTACGCCCTCGCGCCAATGTGCGCTGGCGTTGGTTCGCCAGGCAGCCGATCTACACCCTCTGGCGCTCTAACCGGGAAGGGCTGGTGTCGCCTGAAACATTGGCTTGGCAGGGCGAAGGCGCGTTGCTGGTGGGTGGTGTGGCGGGCGTTACTTCGCAAGCGCTGGAGGTTGGCGCTTGTGCGTTTTTGGACGCCTGCGCCGCCGGCCACAACCTGGACCACGCCTCGGCCCTGGCGCTGGAGGTGCAACCTACCCTGGATTTCAACGCCTTGCTCGGCCAACTGCTGGCTGCCAAGGCCTTCGCTCCCCTCATCCAACCCAGCTAGAGGCATTGGCCATGGACGTGATCCAAGCATCAACTACCGACTTCGGCCTGCGCCATCGTTGGAACCAGCTCGCCGATAGCGTGCAACGCCTGCTCAACATCACCGTTCTGTGCCTGGTGGCGCGGCTGGGCATTGCATCGGTGTTTTTCCTTTCCGGGCGCACCAAGGTCGAGGGGCTTCTGACTATTACCCCGAGCACCTATGACTTGTTCCAGAGCGAGTATGCCTTGCCGTTGATCTCGCCCTACCTGGCAGCCCACCTGGCCACCTATGCCGAACATCTGTTCCCGCTGCTGTTGCTGCTGGGGCTGGGCACGCGCCTGTCGGCCCTGGCGCTCCTTGGGATGACCACTGTGATCGAAGTCTTCGTGTACCCCGATGCTTGGGCAACCCACTTGTCCTGGGCAGGCCTGCTGTTGTTGCTGATCGCCCGGGGCGGTGGCAACGCGTCGCTGGATCGGTTGCTGGGCATTCGCTGATGGGTCGGCAGCCTTGCTTGTTCGTCGACTTTGAATTGTTCATCGCCCCTTACTTCGCACAAGTCAGCCGTGCTTGACCAGGTTCAGGCCTGGCAACGGTCCACCTGGAAACTGGGCAAGTTGGCCATGCTGCAGGTCGCCCAGATCAATGCCGTGAAACCCCGATCGAGTGATCAATTCGGGCCTGGCACCGACCTGTCATCCCGAAACAAACCCGAACGCTCAATCGAACTGGCGATCCCCGGACCTCTCCCGCTACGATCTCCACATCCCACGGCGACCGGTTTTACCATGGCACTTGCAGCCCCACCCGACCTCACCGACACCGCCATCCCCGTGCAGCCGCTGTCACGGACTTACCCGCGCGGGTTGTACATCGAGCCCCACAAACATGAGTGGGGCCAGGTGCTGTATGCGATGTCGGGCGTGATGTGGGTGGAGACACCAAACGAAGCGCTGGTTGTCCCGCCGCAACGTGCGGTGTGGTTACCACCCGGCGTGCCGCATGGCATCCGCGTGGTATCGGACCTGGAGATGCGCAATATCTACCTGCGCCCCACCCTCGCCGTCACCCTCGACAGCACGGTTCAGGTTCTGGAGGTCGGGCGCCTGCTGCGCGAGCTGATCGTGAGCCTGGTCGCGGAACAGGACAACGCCTCGAATTACTACGATGCACTTGCCAACCTGGCGCTGCTCGAACTCATGCGCGCTCGGCGCTCGCTGCTGAAAGTGCCCATGCCAGATGACAGCGACCGCAGGCTGATGAATGTCTGTCAGGCGGTGATGATCGAGCCTTCCATTGACGTGTCGTTCGAGCAGCACGCCGAAAAGGCTGGCGCCAGCGTGCGAACACTGTCGCGGCTGTTCCAGGCGGCGCTGGGTATGGGCTTCGCCGAGTGGCGGCGGCAGGTGCAGTTGGCGACGTCGGTTGCGGAAATCATTCAGGGCGTACCGGTGAACACCATAGCCCGGTCATTGGGGTATTCGGCCAGCAGTTTCAGCGACATGTTCCGTCGCGAGCTGGGCATACCCCCCTCTCAATACCCAGTCAGCAATCCCGCCAACTGACGCCTGCGCGAACTCTGTCCGAAATTCAGAAGCATTTGGCCGGTAGCGTTGGCCGGCCCTCCTTACACTCCGGTCATTGCTTATCGCAGCCGCGCCGCACTCGGGCCGCGCGTCCCATGCCCCGGAGTTTGTCATGAGCTACGTCATTTCCCTCGCAATCGGTATCGCCGTCGGCTTGTTGTACGGCCTTCTGGATTTCCGCTCTCCTGCGCCGCCCCTTGTAGCACTGGTCGGGTTACTCGGCATGCAGGCAGGTGAATGGCTGTGGCCCGTGGGCAAGCAATTCTTTGCCGGCCTGACTTCCTGAAACGATTGGCTCTTTTCCATCTTCTGGACGACCACCATGAAAGCACTGCAATTCTCAAGCACTGGCGACCTGGCTGCGCTGCAAGTCGTCGATCTGCCCAGGCCTGTCCCGGCGGCCGACGAAATCCTTGTGCAGATCAAAGCTGCGGGCCTTAACCCAAGCGACGTGAAAAACGTGCTCGGTCGCTTCCCGTACACCACAATGCCCCGCGTACCGGGTCGCGATTTCGCAGGCGTCGTCGTCGAAGGCCCGCAGGCGCTGATCGGTCAGGCAGTCTGGGGTACCGGGAAGGAGATCGGCTTTCTTCGCGACGGCTCGCATGCGAGCTACATTGCGCTCCCCACCACCGGCGTGGCGCTCAAGCCGCCCTCGCTTACTTTTGCTCAGGCGGCAAGCCTGGGTGTGCCATACACCACAGCGTGGGACGCGCTTGAGCGCAACCAGGTGCAGGCCGGCACCCGTTTGCTGGTGATCGGCGCCAATGGCGCTGTGGGGAGCGCAGCCATTGCGTTGGCGAAAGTGCGCGGCGCTCAGGTGCTGGCAGCGGTACGTCGACCGGATCACCTGCAAGCACTGCAAACGCAGGGCTTCAACGCCATCCACCTCGGCAAGCCGGAAGACCTCGGCGCCCAGGTGAACGCCGTGTTTTCTGGCGGCGCAGACGTGATCTTCGACACCACCGGCTTCTGGCTCCCTGCCGCCGTGCCTGCACTGGCACAATTTGGCCGCATCGCCATCATCGCTGCACCCGTGGACGGCCACGTTCAGCTGCCAGCACTGGCGCTCTACCGCAAAGGGGGTTCGGTGGTGGGCATCAACTCGCTGTTGTACGGCGTTGAAGCCTGCGCGCGGATGCTGGAGCAGTTCGGCAAACTGTTCGACGAAGGCTCCCTGCCGCTACCGACAGGGCTGCTTGAGTCGCCGCTTGAAGAGGGTGTATCGCGCTACACGGAAGTACATCAGGGCAGCGCAGGCAAAGTCATTCTGGTGCCTTGATCGTGGAGGGCCTTGAGCAACCATCCGCCGCGACTAAAACCATGTGTACTACTGCCGACCAATCGCAGTATGACCTTCCTCGCCGCTCGGGATGCAGACCTACATCGGCTTAACCGAAACCACCTCCACATAGCGAAATTTCTTGCGCGCAGCCTTCACCGCGTCCTGCTCCGCCAGCAGAGTGCTCAACGTATCGGCCTCATGGACGAGCTCCTGCGTCTCGCCTTCAAAGGCATTCCCCACCCTGAGCGTAACCCTGAGCCTGGGGGTAAACGCTTTATCAACCTTCCGTTTTCTCGCCACGGCAGCAGCCGGCACGATGACTACGTCCGGGATAGCCTCCATGGGGTCGGGGATGTGTACATGCGAGGGCGCAGGCGCCTGCGCGGCGCCAAACAAGGCGCGGCGCATTTCTTCTTCGGTCAGGTCGTTCATGGTTGTCTCAATGTTTTAAATCTTCAGCGTGGCGTAGCGCCAGCGCTCATTCAGATGCATGGGTGGCGCTTTCGTCCGTGTGCACGGCGGATTCCGGTTCTGCATCGAGCTTCAGTTGCGCGGCAGTCTTCATGCCCCGCCGGGCCAGCCAGGCATCCCCCCAGGCACACAGCCCCAGCAGGAACGGCTCCAGGCTTCGGCCCTCATCGCTCAGTGCATATTCAACCTTGGGGGGTACTACGGCGTAGACGGTACGTACTACGAGGCCGTCCTCTTCAAGGTCGCGAAGCTGCTTGATCAGTAGCCTGGGCGGAACCCCGGTAAGGCGGCGCTGCAGCTCGTTGAAACGGTGGGTGCCATCCAGCAGATGATAGAGGATTACCCCTTTCCACTTGCCGCCCATGATATGCAACGCCGCCTCTACCGAGCAGCCGGGGGCACCGTCATAGTTTCGAAGTTTGGTCACCGGAATCTCCGCCGTGGTAGTACGCTTTTTGGCACTACATGCGGATTTATGCCGTATGCACGCCAGCGGACAAAACTCTAGCATGCTGCCTTCAAGCCGGGTCAAGCGCCTGGACCTGGGATACAACCATTTTGCGAGGATTACACATGTCTAAGGTTGTCCGATTCCATCGTACCGGTGGACCCGAAGTGCTCCAGATCGATGAAGTAGAGGTACGTGCCCCACGTGCGGGCGAGGTCCGCATCAAGGTGAAGGCATTGGGGCTGAACCGCGCTGAGGCTATGTATCGCCGAGGGGAATACACCTTCCTTCCCCAGCTGCCCGCTACCCTGGGGTACGAAGCTGCGGGAACTGTCGAAAGCGTTGGCGAGGGCGTCATCGAATATGCCGTTGGCGATGAAGTGAACGTGATCCCAGCGTTCTCGTTCGCCGACTATGGCCTGTATGGCGAGCTGGCGGTTGCGCCGGTACATGCAATCGTCCGCCAACCGCAGGGGCTCACGGCGGTGGAAGCGGCAGGCACATGGATGCAGTTCGTCACTGCGTATGGCGCCCTGATTGATATCGGCAAATTGCAGAAGGGCGAAACGGTTTTGATTCGCGCGGCGTCGAGCAGCGTTGGCCTTGCGGCTATCCAGATCGCGAACCTTGTAGGGGCGCTACCCGTGGCGCTGACCCGTAGCAGCGAAAAGCGGCAGGCGTTGCTGGATGCAGGCGCCGCTCATGTGATCGCAACCGAGGAAGAGGACCTGGTAGCCGAGGTCAACCGTATTACCGAAGGTAAAGGTGCGCGGATGGCATTCGACCCAGTCGGCGGGCCCGAGGTAGCCAATATGCTTCGCGCGCTCAGCTACCTTGGCATTTTCTTCCAGTATGGCGCCTTGGATACCGCGGACCTGAGCATTCCAGTGATGGAAGTGCTAGGGAAGGATTTGACGATCAGGGGATACCAACTGTTCGAGATCACGCAGGACCCCGAGCGCTTGAATGGTGCGAAGGCCTTTATTTCCCGGGGGCTTGAAAGCGGGGCGTTGCGGCCGTTGATCGCCAGAACTTTTAGCTTCGATCAGATCGTCGAGGCGCACGAATATATGGAGTCCAACGCTCAGATCGGCAAAATCGTCGTTCAGATCTAGGCCCGGCCTGGCCCTGCAACGAGGGCCATCCACTGATTGCTACGGCCCCTATCGCGCCTCGACACGCTTGACCAGATGATCCGACATCGCGCGCTCGGCACCGGCCGGGTCACGGGCCTTGATGCAGGCCAGGATGGCCTCGTGCTCTCGCAAGGTCTGCTCACGCTCCTTGAAGCGCAGCATTTCCCGACGGTAGTCGGCCATCCATTCGAGGATGGCCCGGGAAATGGCCATGTAGATCGGGTTACCGGAGATGCGCGCGAGCTCTCCGTGGAATTCCATGTCGATCAGAATGAAGTCGTCGCTGTCGCGGAAGGTGTGCATGCGCGCGACGACATCCTCCAGCACAGCGATGTCGGCGTCCGAGGCACGCTCGGCGGCCACCTTTACCAAGCCGGTTTCGAACAGTGCCCGTGCCTGCCGCAGATGGTCGACGTTTTCAGCCGAGCTCGATAGCAGGTGGCGAGCAGCCAGGTCGATCTGGCCGATCATCGAATGCATGTCCACCCGCCCTACCCGCGCCCGTTCGCCGTGCTGGATGGTAATCATGCCCATGCCGGCCAGCCGCTGCATCGCTTCACGCACTACCGGGCGGCCTACGCCAAAGGTTTCCATCAACTCGCGCTCGGCGGGCATCTGGTCGCCTGGTTGCAGGTTTTCCTCTTCGATCAGGCTGATCAGCTGCTCGAAGACAATGTCGGACAGCTTCTTGCGCTGAATCAGGCGTTTCTTGATCTCGGACATTAGGCAGACAGCTCCGGCATTCACCAAAAAGGCGGTAAGTTAGCACCATTTCGAGGCGGGCTCGACGTCCAGCGAACAGTCGATCACCGCGCAGGCAAAGGGTTCAAGCACCCTCGGTGCGGCTTCGTGGTGGTCCATGAACCCCGGCTCTTCCAGCGCTAGGTGAAACGCCAGGGGCCCAAGCACGGCGGCGGCATGCGGCACCAGGCCGGCAAACCCCAGCGTCACCGGCTGCGCCGTGAGGTTCGCTACGCATACCCGGGCCAGGTTGCTTTCGTGTTGCAGCCACCCTACCGCCGCTGCGCCGGGCCCGGAGCAGTCGAGCGCCAGAGCGCGCTGGCCATGCCCTGCGGCCAGTGCCCTGAGTACGTGGAACACGGGCCAGTAGCGGCCTTCATCGGCGATGGCGAAGGGCGGATTGAGGGCCCATAACGCCGTGGCCTGAACCCCGCCGCGATGCGTTGCAGCGTAGTGCCCCAGCGTCCATGCTGCCGCCAATAGCCCATGCTGCCGAGGATCGCGGTCGCTCAGGGTCAGGCGCTGGCAGTCGGGGTTTGGCGTGAGCTGGCCACCATACGGGTTACGCCATGCGCCGATGGCACTGGTGGTGATGCGGTAGGGTTGGCCTGCGGCCAGGGCTTGGGCTGAACGAACGATATCGGGCAGTGCCTGCAAGGTCTCCATCACCGACACATCATCGGCCGCATGCACGATGGGCGACGTGGCATGGGTCAGGTAGTCGAAACTGCCCGGAGTGGGCCGGCAGCGGTTGAGTTCGGTGAAATAGGTAGGTACGCCCGCACCGATGGGCACACCCGGCAACGCAGCACGCGCCAGTTCCACCGCCTTGTTCGGCGTAAGCCCAAAGGGCCATGGCCCACTGGGCTGATAACTTTCCAGGTAAGCGGCAGGTGTGACCAGCACGCCCGAAGGTTTTACTGCGGCATGGGACAGGCTGGCGGCCAAGGCGTGCAGTTGGGCCTCGCCTTCGTTGTCGTCGATGATCACCAGCAGCCAGGCCTGAGCGCCACACAGCGCACAAATCGCCAAGCCTTGCTGCAAGCGCTGGTGGCTGCCTGGCAAGCGCAGGTCCACTAACAGATCCAAATGCTGGGGGGCCAACTGCGACGCCAGCCAGCTGGCCTGTGCGCCGTCGTCCAGGTGATCGACCCAAAGCCCATGGCCGAGCGCAGGCAGCGGCTGGGGCGCAAACCCGGAAACGCGGATCATGGCGTGGTTCATGCCGCCACCTCGCGGCTGAGGGTGAGCACTGCCTGTTGCTCCACATAACTGCCAGCGTCGATCACATACGGGCACGGCCAGGCCAGGGGCCGGTTGTAGGTCTTGAAGGATGCATCGCCCCAGTTGCGCTGGTCTTCCATCTCGAACGTATCCCCGCTCAAGCGCCAATGGGCGTGCAGGCCCGGTGCCGGCGCGTGGCGTAACTCTCGGATATCACGGAAGGGCTGCGCCGGGCTGATGAGGTCAGGGAAATGCCCCTCCTCCACGTCTCCATTGCCATGGGTGACGGCGACCGGGGCGCCGACAACACCGGCCAGCGGATGCAGCAACATCAAACCGGCGCGGCAGGTGGTGAAATCTGCGTGGGCTATAAGGCGGGCGGTGGCCGCCAACCCCTGTTGACCTACCTGCACCACCAGTTGCCAACCCAGTGCCGCGCCGCCATCGGGGCCCGGCACAGTACCGCTGAGTTCCCCTCGCCACTGCGTATCGCTGGCCTGCACGTCCCAGGCTTGGGCTTCAAGTACATGGCTACCCCACCATGCGTCGCGAATCACCAGGCCTACCGCCCGCAGCACCTCGATGCCTTCGAAGGTGAGGTGGCGCAACTGCGGCCCTTCGGCCCAGAACCCGATAGGGCCTAACGTCACATGGGTGCGCGCTTGCGCAGGTTGATCGGTGCCATAAAGGCGCTTGTCCAGCGACCAGGCAGGCATCATGGCGTCACACTCCCTTGTAGTTATTGGTGGGCAATGCGCGAAGCTCGGCGAGCAAAAATAGAGTAACACCACTGGTATGATGATGGTATATAGTGATTTCAGAACCTCCTGACAAGTACAAGAAATCGCCCCACGATGGGCGAGGAGCTCTGCACACATGACGTCTGCGCCAGCCGCTGCCCATCCCCACAAGGTTACTCCACCCCGCCGCCTGCCCTTGCTGTTCGGTGGCTTCGCTGTTGCCGCCTTCGTTGCCGTGAACCTGGCCGGCGGGCCGCTGGTCACCTTGCGCCCGCTGGACCCAGCCACCGGCCGCGTGGTGCTCAACGACGCCCAAGGCGCAAACGGCAAGGGCCAGAACCAGAAGTTCGCCGTGGACAGCTTCGACGCCACGGCCTATGCCCGCCAGCAGTGGGCAACCGACGTCGCGCCCATCCTCCGGGAGAACACCGTGCCACTGGCCACGTTGCTCGGCGCGCTAGCGGACGACAGCAATGCCGCAGCGGACCGCTATGGCCTGCCACACAACACCCGGGCAAAAAACGTCGCCGTGAGCGGCCAGGCCCGCGTTGCCCAGGCCGACGTCAAGTCCCCCATGGGGCTGCTTACTTTGGAGTTCCCGGATGAGCCCGCCCTGGCCCATACCAAGGTCCAGTTGCTCACAGGCCCGTTGGTGATCAGCACGGTGCTGCGCGACATCGTGCCGGACATGTCGCTGAACAACTTCACCAACCAGACCCAATACGCCGACGTGGCGGCCGCCTTGAACAAGGTAGCGCTGGAAAACGCCTACGGCCAGGTGCCCGCCGCCAGCCTTGTTGGCAAGACCGTGGACTTCACCGGGGTGTTAAACCTCCAGTCGCCCTCCTCCCTGCGCATCGTGCCCGTCAGCGTGACGATCAAGGAGGCGCCATGAGCACCGTCGTGCACCGCAGCAACGCGGCGCCTCCAACCCCGGCCATGCATGCGCGGCAGATCACCAAGGTGTACCAGGGCACCACGGCCCTCAAGGGCGTGGATTTCAACGTGATGTACGGCCAGGTGAACGTACTGATCGGCGAGAACGGGGCCGGCAAATCCACGCTGATGAAAATCCTCGCCGGGATCGAGCAGCCCACCAGCGGCCAGCTGTTTCGCGGCGAGGAGGCGCTGCAGTTGAGCGACCCGCGCCAGGCCATGGCGCTGGGCATTGGCATTGTGCATCAGGAACTCAACCTGTGCCCCAACCTCAGCGTTGCCGAGAACCTGTTCGTCGGCAAGGAACTGCGTAACGTCTGGGGCATGGTGCGCCACGCCGAGCAGCGCCGTCGCGCGCGGGCGACCCTGGCGCGCATGGGCCAGGCAATCGACGTGGACGCCCTGGTACAGGACCTGAGCATCGGCACCCGGCAGATCATCGAGATCGCCAAGGTGCTGGTCAGCGATGTTCAGGTACTGATCCTCGACGAGCCCACGTCTTCGCTCAGCGAAGCCGAAGTGAAGGTGTTGTTTTCACTGATCAGCGACCTCAAGGCCCAAGGCGTTTCCATCATCTATATCTCGCACCGGCTCGAAGAGCTGATCGAAATTGGCGACACCTTCACCGTGCTGCGCGACGGGCATTTGGTCGGTACGGGGGTCAAAGGCTCGGTCACCATCGAGTGGCTGGTGGAACGCATGATCGGCAGCAACATGGCGACCCAGCTGCGAGAGGGAGCCGCCAGCCCTGCAGGGCCGTGCGTGCTGGAAGTACGGGATTTGACGGTGGCCAATGGGCGCGGCGGCCTGTTATTGGACAGGCTGTCCTTCAGCGTGTGCCGGGGCGAAGTGGTGGCTTTCTACGGGTTGATGGGTGCGGGGCGAACGGAGCTCTTCGAAACCCTGATCGGCCTGCGCAAGGCCATCGGCGGGCACATCATGCTCAATGGCGTGGAGCTGCCACTGCGCCAGGCGATCGCCGAACGCATCCAGGCCGGGATCGCGCTGGTGCCCGAAGACCGGCAGAAGCTGGGGCTGGTGACCGGCGCTTCGGTGCGCGACAACCTCTTGCTGGCCAACCTCAAGCGGTATGCCCGCGGCCATGGGCTGGCACCCGCGCCCATGCAGGTAGATGTGGCCCGCATGATCGAACAGCTGCACATCAAGGCCAGCAACGCCGACATCGCCATTTCCTCGTTGTCGGGCGGCAATCAACAGAAGGTGGTCGTGGGCAAAAATTTGCTCACCGAACCCCACATTCTGCTGCTGGATGAGCCCACTCGCGGCATCGACATCAAGGCGCGCCGGGAGCTGTTCGAGGTGCTCGACGGCCTGGCCAAGGCGGGGCTGACCATCCTGTACGCCTCCAGTGACCTCACCGAGATCCTGGGCGGCGCGGACCGCGTGCTGGTGATGTGCCAAGGCCGGATCACCGCCAACCTTCCTCGCGCTCAGCTGTGCGAAGCCAGCCTGGTGGCTTGGTCCCAGGTGGGCGCGTACAGCGACCCCACTCACCCTCAGCAGGAGCCCGCGTAACATGGCCCAGATCCTTTCTGCCGCTCCAGGTAACCCCACCGGCCTGGGCGTGCGCTCGCTCCCGCTGCTTTTGCTCAAGCTGCGCGCATACCTCGCGCTGGCGGTACTGGTGGTGTTGTTTTCCTCGATCGCGCCCTCGTTCCTTTCCGCGCGCAACCTGGTGATCGTTGCCGAACAGGTGGCCGTGTTCGCCATCCTCGGCATCGGCATGACCTTCGTGATCCTGGCCGCGGGTATCGACCTGTCGGTAGGCGCCATCGCCGGGCTGGTTGCCATGGTTGCCGGAAGCCTGATCGCCGAGGGGCTGCGCCTGCCCTGGCTGGGGGTGGCGGCATTCGGCAGCATTCCGCTGATCTGTGCCGCCACCCTGGCCCTGGGTACGTTGGTGGGCGCGGTGAATGGCTGGTTCATCACACGGCTGAAGGTCACGCCCTTCATCATGACCCTGGGCATGTTGTACATGGCGCGTGGCGCCGCGTCGCTGGTGTCCAACGGCGCCACCTATGGCAACCTGGCGGGCAACCCTGAACTCAACAACACGGGCTTTTTGTGGCTGGGTACGGCGCGCGTGCTGTCGGTGCCCGTGTCGATCTGGCTGATGATCCTGCTGACCCTGGTGGCGGTGTACATCAGCCGCAAGACGGTGTTCGGCCGGCAGGTGTTCGCCATCGGCGGCAACGAGCGCGCCGCTGAGCTGTCCGGGGTGCGCGTGGGCCGTGTGAAGATCGGCACCTACGCCATCTCCGGCTTCTGTGCGGCCCTGGCCGGCTTGATCATCGCGTCGCGGTTGGGCGCGGCGAACCCGGCCATTGCCAGCTCGTACGAACTTAACGCCATTGCCGTGGTGGTGCTCGGTGGTGCTTCGCTGTTTGGCGGCGTGGGCACCATTGGCGGCACCCTCATTGGCGCGTTCGTGCTGGGCGTGCTGAGCAACGGCATGGTGCTGGTGGGTATCTCCGACTTCTGGCAGACCGTGATCACCGGCGCGGTGATTATCCTGGCCGTGGTCGTGGACCAGTTGCAGCGCCGCGTTGAAAAATCCAGCGCCGAGCGCCAGGCCAAGGCGCAGGAAGCACTGTCCGGCCAGCAGGCCTGACCCGATCACCCACGAAGAGATGACAACAACAATGAAAAACGTCTTTGCGCTTTCCCTGTCCCTTGCCTGCGTAGTGTCGGCCGCCGCTCACGCCGCCGAATTCAAGCCGGCCGATCATCTGATCGTGATCATCACCCCGTCTCACAGCAACGCGTTCTACAAGGCCGAATCGGACACCGCAGAGGCCGCGGCGAAAAAGCTCGGCTACCGCACCAGCGCCCTGGTTCACAACGACGACCCGGACGTGCAGCTTCGCCTGGTGCAGACGGCCATCGGCGACCGTGCCAGCGCGATCATCCTCGACAACGCCGGCTCCGATGCTTCGATCGCGGCCGTCAAGCGCGCGCAGGAAGCCGGCATTCCGGCCTTCCTGATCGACCGAGAAGTGAACGCCAACGGTATCGCCACCGCGCAGATCGTGTCGAACAACTCGCAATGCGCCACCTCGGTGGCGGAGTTCTTCGCCGAGAAGGTGGGCTACAAGGGTGAATACGTGGAACTGCAGGGCCGCACCTCGGACATCAACGCCCATGTGCGCTCCGACGGCTTCCACCGGGTGCTGGACCAGATCCCCGACCTGAAACTGGCGGCGCAGCAATCGGCCAACTGGGACCAGACCCAGGGCTACACCGTCATGCAGACGATTATCCAGGGCAACCCGAACATCGTCGGGGTGATCGCCGGCAACGACACCATGGCCCTGGGCGCCGCCGCGGCGCTTAAAAATGCCGGTAACGACAAGGTGATCGTAGTTGGGATCGACGGCAACCCTGACGTGGTGCGGCAGATCGCAACCACCGGCCCCATCGCGGCCACGGGCCTGCAGCAAGCCACCCAGATGGCAGCGATGGCCATGGAGCAGGCGGACCAGTTCCTTCGCACCGGCAAGACGGACAAGCCCGAGAAGCAATCGGTGGATTGTGTACTGGTGACCAAGGAAAACAGCAAGGACGTGCGCGAAGGTGGGTTTGGGATGAGGTAGTAGCGCTTATTTGCGAGCTGCGCCGGATGGCCGGCCCCCCGTCTCCCACAATAGCGGGCGCACCTCGCAACTTCGCTACATGATCAATACCTGGACGGCACCACCACCGTACCTTGCTCGGCCGCCTGGTAGGCCGCTTCCACCAGCGCCTGGGTGTTGTAGTTGTCCGCCCCATGGGTTTCGCACGGCGTACCTGCCCGCTGGTGGGCCAGCCATTCCTGCTGCAGGCGTAGCACGCTGCCCTGGATCGCAGCCCAGGGCGCTTCCGCCCAGCCCGGGGCCTGTCCACTGACATCAATCGTTTCAACCTGCCCCGGGCCGCGGTGAACCTCCAGCCTATAGCCGGCCAGCAAGCGTAGCGAACCCTCGCTGCCGTCCACTTCGATCAGGCTTTCAGGAAAGGGATCACGCGCCAGCCGGGTCGCGTAGCTCATGTCCACAACACAGCTGGCGCCGGTGTCGTGGCGCAGGAGAATGGTCGCCACGTCTTCGCCTTTGATAGCAGGGTTCACCCGTTGCGTGTGGGCGCTCAGCCGTTGTACGTCACCGAACAGGGCCCGGGCGATGTCCAGCACATGCACGCCCAGGTCTTCGATGATGAAACGCGGCGCCTGGGCCAGGTAGGGCTGTAGCCGGTACACATCGAAGCCGCTGCGAAAACTCACCCGGCCGAAGAACGGGGTGCCTACCACCCCGGCGCGCAGGTGTTCGATGGTGGCGCGCACTGCTGCTTGCCAGCGGAAGTTCTCGTGGATGGTAAGGCTCACGCCCTGTTCGGCGCAGGTATCGACCATCAGCCGGGCATCGTCCAGGCTGGTGGCGAAGGGCTTCTGGCAGATCACCCGCACGCCGGCGCGTGCCGCCATCAGCACCAGCGGCTTGTGCGCGGAGGTGGGCGTGGCAATGTCCACGAAGTCCAGGGCCAACGCGTCGAGCATCTGCTGGGCATCGGTATAACGCGCGGCGCTCGGGCAGTGAGCTGAAAAAGCATCCAGGCGTTCGGGCTGGGTATCGCACAACGCGACGATTTCGACGCCGGGCAGGTCCTGCCAGGCGCGCAACTGATTGAGGGCGAAGAAGCCGCAGCCGATCAAGGCGCCGCGAAGGGGTGGCTGATGCGCCATGTTGCCTCCTTTTTATTCTGCACACGGCAAACGCCCGGGCTTTCCCCGGGCGCTCCATTTACATCGAACTCAGGCCGCGTCGACCCGCCGCACCGCCTCGATCTTCAACATGCGGGCAATGATCAGGTCGAGCTCCTGCTCGTCGAAGATGGTTTTCCAGTCGGGCTTGATGATTTTCTCCCGGCCGTAGTCGATGGCGATCATGCAGGCATCGGAGAAGGGGTTGGTGCTGCGGAACGCTACCGCCAGGGCGATCTGGATATGCCCGTACAGCATGGCCTTGGCCGCGGCCTCCGGTACGCCGATACGGTTGATGGTTTCGTCCAGGGCTTCCTTCATGAAGGTGCCGACCATGCAGGCCACGGTTTCGACCAGTGTAGGCTCCAGGTAGGCCAGCTGCTTGACGGTGACCCAATGCACCTGCCCTACCGGGCCATACATCACGGCAATGATATTGGCCAGTTCCGAGCGCTGTTTGTCGTTGCCCGATTCGAAGGCTGCACACACGTCCTGCACAGCGGCGGTGCCGCCGAAGGCGTCGGCGTGTTCTTCCGGAGTGGTGCGTTCCAGGAACACCGAAGGGTGACACGGGTGCGCCACGGCCTGGTGAATACCTTCACGTTGGGCCAGCAACCCGGCATAGGACGCGGCAGGGTCGAGGGTCAGCAGGATGGCGCCCTTCTTCAACTGCGGCACTACTTGCGCCGACACGGTTTCCAGCGCCACATCCGGCACCGCCAGGATCACCACATCGGCGTTGGGTACCACCTCGGCGGTCTCCGACAGGCTACGGCCAGCCGCAAGGATCTGTTCCTGGGCGCGAGGGGAGTTCTCGCAATAGGTGACGCTGTATGGGCTGTTCTGCAGGTTGGCCGAAATGCGCATGCCCATCTTGCCGCCGGCACCAACGATGGCGATTTTTTTCAGTTCGTAGGTCATGGGTGGTTCCTCGGATTGTTCTTGTCAAAGAGGGAAGTGAGGGGCGCCGGGCGGTGTGGCAGCCTTGGCGTTGAGGTAATCGAGGTTGTGACGGGTCCACTGGTCTTCCAGCGCGCAGGTGCTGGCGGCATCGAGCTGCCACGGCAGCCAGTGTTCGATGATCTGGTTGATGCCCCGCGCCTCGGGCTGCACCGCCGCGCGCAGATAGTCGTAATCCAGCAGCCCCTCGCCCAACGGGCACCCGGCGTAGGTAAAGCCAACCCAACCGTCCCGGCGCGAGAATGCAAAATCCTTCACATGCACGTTGAGGGTGCGCGCTGCGCAGCGATCAATGACGGCCTGAGGTAGTTCGAGCGCGGCTACGCAGTTGCCAGGGTCGAGGCAAATGCCTACCCAGGGGCTGTCGAGGCGCTCGACCACAGCCAACATCGTGCTGGAAGGCACTTGTTCATAGGTTTCAAGCGCCAGCCGTACGCCCTGCTCGGCGAGCCGTGGGGCGATGGTTTCCAGCAGGGCGAACGCTTCGTCAGGGCTGGGCCGGTGCGCGGCGCTGTTGAACATGCTGCGCAGCACCTTGGCGCCGAGGATGTCTGCGTATCCCAGGTACTTGAACAGGTGCTCGGTGCGCAGGCCACGGGTACCAAGCTCCAGGGTAAGCCCGAGGCCATCAGCCTGCTGGCGCAGTTCGCGCAGCTGCTCCGGCGACAAGGCTTCGAGCCCGGCATAGTCACAGATCTGAAACACCGTAGCGCCCAGGTCGGCGGTGTGCTGGAGCATCGCTGGCAGGCCCATCGGCTGGGGCACCCGATCCGATGCGCGCCAGAAGAACGAATAGGTACTCAGGCCGATTGCCATAATTGCGTCTCCCTCGGGTGTGCGGCGCACTGTGCGGCTTCTTGCAGAATGGCGGCGAAAGCATGGGGATCGTGGGCGAAGCGGCCCAGGAACAACCCATCCACCTGCCCGCCCAGCTGGCTCAGCAAGCCGGGCTTGGCACTGCCGCCGTAGATCACGCGCGCCCCTTCGCGCCGCAACTGCTTGCACACCCCGGCGATATAGTCCGGGCTGGCCGGCTCCGCCGCGCCGATGGCCCATTGCGGCTCGTATGCCAGGATCAATTCGCCGCTCAACCCGGCCGCCAATGCAGGCGCAAGGGCTGTATCCAGCTGGCCGGTACAGACCGCTACCGCCTCGGCCACGCTGCCTTGTCGGGTTTCGCCCAGGCACAGCACGGGGGTGAGCCCGTTGCGCCAGGCCGCTGCAGTCTTGTCGGCGATCTGGCGATCGGTCTCGGCGAAGTACCGGCGGCGTTCAGCGTGGCCGATTTCCGCCACCTGGCAGCCTATTTCCGCGAGCACGCGCGGGCTGACTTCACCGGTCCAGGCGCCCTGGTCTTCCCAGGCGAGGTTTTGCGCCCCGACCGCCGCCAGGCCCTGAAAAATCTCCAGCGTGGCAGCCAGCATCGGAAAGCTGGGAATCACGAACACCTCAATGGCGCCGCTGCGCACCTGCGGATGTTCACGCAGCAGCGCGGCGATGGCCCGGGACCAGTCCAGCGTCTGCTGGTAGCCGAAGTACATCTTCAGGCTTACCCCCAGCGTAACGGCTGGGCGGCTCATCGGGTGCCGACCTGCTCGTAGTCCGACAGCGTCTTGACCTTGAGGGCGGAGGCTGAGGTTTCGTCGAAGCGGTAGGTGAGCCACTCCTTCAGCAGTCGGCGGGCCAGCTCCAGGCCAATCACCCGTTGGCCGAAGGTCAGCACCTGGGCGTTGTTACTGAGCACGGCGCGCTCCACCGAGAAACTGTCGTGGGCCGTGACCGCACGAATGCCGGGTACTTTATTGGCGGCGATCGCCACCCCCAGGCCTGTGCCGCAGATCAACAGCGCGCGATCGGCGTCGCCGGCGGCCACCTTTTCCGCTGCCGCGATGGCCACCAAGGGGTACGCGGTGTGGCTTTGGCTGTCCACGCCCACATCCTCCACATGGCTGACCAGCGGGTTGGCGAGCAGGTCGCGCTTGAGCGCTTCCTTGTATTCGAAACCGGCGTCGTCGCAGCCGATGACTATTCGCAGTGTGTCACTCATGAAGGCTCTCCTCTGGGCGGCGTGCGGCGCTCACTCCAGCCGCCAGCAGCGGCTCGATGGCGGTGATGATCAGGCTCAGCGATACGGCGCCGGCGTCCGGGGTGCCCAGGCTTTTCTCCGCCAGGGGGCGAGCGCGGCCGATTTTCGGGCGCAGTTGCGCGGTGGCCGCGCAGGCGTCACGGGCTGCCGCGGCGGCGCCACGCCAGGCCTCGGCCAGCTCAAGCCCCTGCCCCGCCGCCTCGTTCAGGGCCTGGGCAAACGGCACCAGCACATCCACGAGTGTCTTGTCGCCCACCTGCGCCTTGCCGAAGTGGCGAATACCGTCGCTGGCGTGTTGAATGCCCTCGGCCACTCGAGTGGCGTCGGGGTCGAGCGTGTCGCCCAGGCTGCTCCCGAGCGCGGTAAGCGCCACACCCCAGATGGCCCCCGAGGTGCCACCGGCCTTGTCGGCCCAGGCATCGGCGGCGCAGCGCAGCAAGGTACCGGCACCCGCGCCCTGGGCGAGCACTTCACGCGCCCGGGCCACAGCGGCCACCACGCCGCGTTGCATGCCGATGCCATGGTCGCCATCACCGGCCACCGCGTCGATACGGCCCAATTCTTCTACGTGCTCGAGCACGGTACGCTCGGCTATTTCCAGGGCCTGGAGCACGCAATGCGCCGAGCGCCGGGATTTGGCACTGGCGGGGGGGATCGCAGCACTTTGCAAAGGGGCCAGGTCCAGCGCGCCCAGCCGTTCGGCGACCACCACGTTGCCCTTGCGGTAGGCCGGCGTGGCGGCAGCGGCGCACCAGAACCGCTCCAGTTCCGGGTCCAGCCAGCAGAGGGTCAGCGATACGCCGGCCATGTCGAAGCTGGTCACCAGTTCACCCACTTCGGGCTCTACCACGGTCAGCCCCACATTGCTCAGCAATTGGGCCACACGCCGATACACCACAAAGAGTTCTTCGTACTTGACGCTGCCCAGCCCGTTGAGAATGACCGCCACACGGTGCCCGGCGGGCTGGTCGATCCCTTCTGGCAGGTCCTTGAGCAAGGATGCCACCAGCAGCTCGGCCAACTCGTCGGCGCTGGGCACGGGCCCCTCGTCGATACCGGGCTCGCCATGGATGCCCATGCCCAGGGCCATCTTGCCGTGCGGCACGGTGAACAGCGGATGGTCGGCGCCTGGTAGCGTGCAGCCGGTAAACGCCACGCCCAATGACCGGGTGCGTTGGTTGGCATGCCGCGCCACCCGCACCACCTCGGCAAAGTCATAGCCTTCCTCCGCGGCGGCGCTGGCGGCCTTGAACACCACCAGGTCACCGGCGATGCCCCGGCGCTTGTGCAGCTCCTGGCTCGACGCACTTGAAATGTCATCGGTGACCGCGATCACTTCGCAGGCAATGCCTTCGGCCAGCAGGCGGTCCCGGGCCAGGCCAAAATGCAGCACGTCACCAGCGTAGTTGCCGTAGCCGAGCAGCACGCCCGCGCCTTTGTTCGCCAGGCGGGCCACGCCGTAGATCTGCTGCGCCGAGGGCGAGGCGAACAGGTTGCCCATCACCGCGGCATGGGCCAGCCCCTGCCCTACCAGGCCGGCGAACGCGGGGTAGTGGCCTGAGCCACCGCCAATCACTACGGCAACGCTGTTGTCCGGGGTGCGGGTATTGCGCACCACCCCACCAGGCACCCGGCGGACCTTGTCGCTGTGTACCGCGACAAAGCCTTCTACCAGTTCACCGGCGAAATCGGAGGGCTGATTAAACAGACGGGTCATTATTGTTATCTCCTCAGTGCGCGTGACGCACGGGCGCCAGCGTGTCTTTCGACGCGGTGGGCCGCTGCTGGCCGAGCAATACCATCAGCACCGCCGACATCAGCATCAGCCCGCCAACCACGAACATCGGCACGGCGTAGCTGCCGGTGCTTTCCTTGAGCATGCCGGTGACGAACCCCGCCGAAAAACCGGCCACGTTGCCCACGGTATTGATCAGCGCCACCGCGGCTGCCGCGGAGGCACCGGTGAGGAAGCGGGTGGGCAGGGTCCAGAAGTTGGGCAGCGCCGCAAAGATGGAGCATGCGGTGATGGTGACGACTGCTACCGTCGCGGTCGGTGACCCCATGGCCAGCGCCAGCGGAATGCTGACCGCGCCGGTCACCGCCGGCAACGCGATGTGCCAGGTGCGGCAGCCGCGCTTGGTAGCGTCACGCGACCAAAGGTACAGCGCTACCGCTGCCGGCAGGTACGGGATGGCGGTGATGAGCCCCTTCTGGAATACGGTAAACGTGGTGCCGAACTGCGCCTGGAAGCCGCCAATGATGGTGGGCAGGAAGAACGCCAATGCATACAGGCCATAGATGAACCCGAAGTAGATGAAGCACAGCACCCATACCCGCCCGTTGAGCATGGCCTTGCCGACGCTGAGGTGGTGGGTACTGGCCTGGGCCTGTTGCTGCTCGCGTTCCAGCTCGCTTACCAGCCAGATGCGTTCTTCTTCGTTGAGCCACTTGGCGCTGGCCGGGCGGTCTACCAGGTAGAACCAGGCGATCAAGCCGACCACGATCGCGGGTATCGACACCCCGAGAAACATCACGCGCCAGCCTGCCAGGCCGAACAGGCCGTCATGGCTGATCAGCCACGCCGCCAGCGGGGCGCCGATGACCACGGTAAGCGGTTGTGCCAGGTAGAACAGCGAAAGGATTTTGCTGCGATAGCGCCCGGGTACCCAGAGGCTGAGGAACAGAATGGCCCCGGGGAAGAACCCTGCCTCGGCAACCCCCAGCAGCACACGCAAGGCATACAGCCCTTCCACGCTGGACACCCAGGTGAACAGCAGCGAAACGATGCCCCACGACACCATGATCCGTGCCAACCACTTGCGCGCGCCGAAGCGATGCAAAGCCAGGTTGCTCGGCACTTCCAGAAGAATGTAACCAATGAAGAAGATGCCCGAGGCCATGCCGAACTGGGCGATGGTCAGCCCCAAGTCTTGGGTCATGCCATTGGGGCCCGCGAAGGAAATCGCCGTACGGTCGAGGAAGTTGATGAAGAACATCAGTGCCACGAAAGGCACCAGGCGAAGCGAGATCTTGCGGATAGCCGATTGCTCGACCTGGGGGGCTGCGGAGACCTGGGACATGTGTGTTCTCTCCGGCTCATCGACAGGGTGTTCGCCAGGGCGCCCACCGATGTGACGAGTGTTTTCTTATTAGGGTCGCGATAAGGCAGCGATCCACGCCTCACCCGGGCTCACAGCGGCACGGGCATGGAAGAGTTCTAGCATCACCTGAACTGTTTGTATACTTGGATGATGGTATGATCTCTCTACCACCGAAAAGGATGCGCAAAAGCGCCGCTGAGGCCACGAAGATAGAGGGGTTGTTACGGGATTACCGTTCGTCCGATGCTTTTAACAAGCGTGAGGGATAGCAGGTTTCGGCGGAGTTGGGGAGCGAGCGGAACACAGGCGGCCATTGTGCCAGCGCTCGACGGCGGCTGGCACGGCCAATGGCTGTAGTCAGAGGTTCATTACATCAACAAAGCGGGGCGTTGCGCTTTCGTCGATCCGCAGGTCGGTGAAGTTGAACAGGTCACGGTCGGCCAACTGCGACGGGACCACGTTCTGCAGGCCACGGAAAATGTTCTCGGTGCGCCCCGGGTGCTTGCGCTCCCACTCCACCAGCATGTCCTTGACCACCTGGCGTTGCAGGTTTTCCTGGGAGCCACACAGGTTGCACGGGATGATCGGGAACTGCTTCATGTCCGAGTAAGCCTGGATGTCCTTCTCGGCGCAGTAGGCCAGCGGGCGGATCACCACGTTGCGGCCATCATCGGCCAGCAGCTTGGGCGGCATCGCCTTGATGGTGCCGTTGAAGAACATGTTCAGGAAGAACGTTTCGACGATGTCGTCCCGGTGATGCCCGAGCGCCATCTTGGTGGCGCCGATTTCATCCGCGAAGGTGTAGAGCGTGCCGCGGCGCAGGCGCGAACACAGCGAGCAGGTGGTCTTCCCTTCCGGGATGAGCGCCTTGACCACCGAGTAGGTGTCCTTCTCGAGGATGTGATAGTCCACCCCCAGTTCCTTCAGGTAGGCCGGCAGCACATGCTCCGGGAACCCAGGCTGCTTCTGGTCCATGTTCACGGCCACCAGCTCGAAGCGGATGGGCGCGACCTTCTGCAGGTGCAGCAGCACGTCCAGCATGGTGTAGCTGTCCTTGCCCCCGGACAGGCAAACCATCACCTTGTCGCCGTCCTCGATCATGTTGAAGTCAGCCACGGCTTCCCCCGCCAGGCGGCGAAGACGTTTCTGCAGTTTGTTCTGGTTGACCGAGAGGGTGCCCATGATGAGGAAATCCTGATACGTGCCGACAGCGGAATACGAAGGCGCGCATTCTACCTGCAAACGCCGGCGGAGCGTAGGCCGGGAGGGGGCGCTGGCGAGGCATGTGGCAGGAACCGGTGACGAGCGGCTCGGCAACGCAACCGCACGCAGGGCATAATTGCGCTTCGTGGAGCCAATACTTATGTCCGACCCCCTCCTTAACCGTGTCGAAGCCTGCTACGAACAGGCCGAGGCCTTCTTCAAGCGCCCGTTCAAGCGGCCTGTGGTAAGCCTCAAGCTGCGAGGCCAGAAGGCCGGCGTGGCGCACCTGTACGAAAACAAACTGCGCTTCAACAACGAGCTGTACCAGAAGAACGCCGAAGATTTTCTTCGCCAGACCGTCCCCCACGAGGTGGCCCACCTGGTGGCGCATCAAATGTTTGGCGACCGCATCCAGCCCCATGGCCAAGAGTGGCAGCTGATCATGCGCGGCGTGTACGAACTGCCGCCGCTGCGCTGCCACAACTACGAAGTGAAACGCCGGCAGGTGAAGCGCTACATCTACCGCTGCCCCTGCACCGACGGCGTGTTCCCGTTCACTGCCCAGCGCCATGGCCTGGTGCGCCAAGGGCGGCGTTACCTGTGCCGCCGTTGCCGGCAAACGCTGGTGTTCAGTGGCGAAATGCGGGTGGAGTGAAGCGGCACGGACGGGCATCCACCGACTACCCCTACCCCTGTGGGAGCAAGCGAAGCCGAAGGCGGAGCTCACGAATAAGGGCGCAATGAAAAGCCCGGGCACATTGCCCGGGCTTCGTTCACTGCATCAGCCAACCTTACAAGCGCGAGCCTTCGGCCACTTGCAGGTCGTCCTTGGGCTGGGTGAGTTCCAGCGGGGTGCCGCCGGAGGCCAGCTCGCGTTGCAGCGCGGTTTCGTCCAGCTCGCCCACCCACTTGGCAACCACCACGGTTGCCACGGCGTTGCCCACCAGGTTGGTGAGGGCGCGGGCTTCGGACATGAAGCGGTCGATGCCCAGGATCAGCGCCAGGCCGGCCACCGGCAGGTGACCTACCGCGGACAGCGTGGCCGCCAGCACAATGAAGCCGCTACCGGTTACGCCCGCGGCGCCTTTGGAGGACAGCAGCAATACCGCCAGCAGGGTGATCTGGTGGGTGATGTCCATGTGGGTGTCGGTCGCCTGAGCGATGAACACAGCCGCCATGGTGAGGTAGATCGAGGTACCGTCCAGGTTGAACGAGTAACCGGTGGGGATCACCAGGCCAACGACCGACTTCTTCGCGCCCAGGCGCTCCATTTTCACCAGCATGCGCGGCAGGGCGGACTCCGACGAGGAGGTGCCCAGCACGATCAGCAGTTCTTCACGGATGTAGCGCACCAGCTTTAGCACGCTGAAGCCGTGGGCACGGGCGATGGCGCCCAGCACCATCACCACGAACAATACGCAGGTGATGTAGAAGCACAGCATCAGCTGGCCAAGCTGCACCAGCGAACCCACGCCGTAGTTGCCGATGGTGAACGCCATGGCGCCCAGCGCACCCAGCGGAGCGAGCTTCATGATCATGTTGATGATGTTAAACATCACATGGGCGAAGCGATCGATCAGGTCCACCAGCAGCTTGCCGTACGACCCCAGGCGGTGCAGGGCGAAGCCGAAGATCACCGAGAACATCAGTACCTGAAGGATATCGCCGTTGGCGAACGCACCGACGATGGTGTTGGGGATCACGTTGAGCAGGAAGCCCACAACGCTTTGGCCTTCACCCTGGGTCACATAGGTAGCGACCTTGGAAGCGTCCAGGGTAGCGGGGTCGATGTGCATGCCAGCGCCGGGCTGCACCACGTTGACCACGATCAGGCCGATGATGAGGGAAATGGTGGATACCACCTCGAAGTACAGCAGTGCGTAGCCGCCGGTCTTGCCCACTGCCTTCATGTTCTGCATGCCGGCGATACCGCTCACCACCGTACAGAAGATGATGGGCGCGATGACCATCTTGATCAGTTTGATAAAGCCATCACCCAGCGGCTTGAGCATAGTGCCGGTCTGGGGATAAAAGTGGCCAAGCAGAACGCCGATGATGATCGCGAGGATCACCTGGAAATACAGGGACTTGTAGAGCGGCTGACGGGTCGTCATAGCAGTTTCCTCAAGCGTGCCGGCGAATGCCTTCCCGACACCCCAACACATGAAGCGAGAACCCTCCTGACTGGAGGGATTTGTTCTTGGCCTGCAGCCTGCGCATACCCGCGCGGGCGGCCTGAGGACACTATCGCAAGGCTCATGCCAACCTCGCGTAGCGCACGGGACATCAGCTGATACGGGATCTGCAAGCAGTATAGAAAGCCCTGGCCACACGGCAAGCTGGCGGATTCTCGCCAACTACCATGCCCGAAGGCACGCCGCTGGCGGATATCCGCCATCATTCCTTGGGAAAGCTGATCCTGAAGCGGGCGCCACCCAGTGGCGAGTCTTCGAGGGTAAGGGTGCCGTGGTAACTGCGAATGATGTCGTGCGCTACGGCCAGGCCGATCCCCTGCCCCGGGTGTTGCCGGTCCAGCCGTTCGCCTCGTTGCAGGATACGGCTGCGCTGTTCCGGTGGAATGCCCGGGCCGTCGTCTTCGAGCAGCAGCTCCAGGCGCCGGCCGATCACGCTCAGGCTCACGCTCACGTCTTCCAGGCACAAACGCCAGGCGTTCTCGAGCAAGTTGCCCAGCAGCTCCATCAAGGCGCCCTCCTCGATCGGCAATACACCCGGCGAGTCGAGGGCGATATGCAGCTGCACGGGTTTGTCCGGGTATACCTTGCGCAGGCTTGCCGCCAGGCTATCGAGCACCGGGCGCACGGCCACTTGCCGCCGTACCAGCCCGCCGTGGCGCACATTGGCCCGCTGCAATTGGTAGTCGATCTGCTGGCTCATGCGTGCCACCTGGCCGCGCAGGATCGCTGCCTGCTTACCTTCCTCGCTGTGCGGATGGTCGCTGGCCAGGGTTTCGCCGATGCCCTGGAGCACGCTCAGTGGGGTTTTGAGGCTGTGGGCCAGGTCGCCGAGCGAATCCCGGTAGCGCTGGCGCTGTTCGCCTTCGCTGGCCAGCAAACGGTTGAGCGAGCGCGTAAGGCGCAGCAGTTCGCTGGGGTGGCGCTCGCTCAGCCCCTGCCGCTGCCCGCTCTCGATCTCGTCCAGCTCGTGGCTCAACCGCCGCAGCGAGCGCAGGCTCCAGGTCATGCCACCCCAGAACAGCACGAGCAGCGTGAGCAGCGCCGCGCCGAAGCCCAGGTAGAGGCGATCACGCAGGGCGCTCAATGTGCGCTGGTAAGGTTCTACAGACTGCATAGCCACGAAGCTGAACGCCGCGTTCTCGCCTCCCAGCAACCGTACCTCTACGTCGTATACCCAGAACGCCTGGCCATCGGCGCTGGTGAAGCGGGAAAACCGATTGCCCTTCCCGTCGTAGCGGGGGCTGTACTCGGGCGACGGCGCGCCGGGGCTACGCCATAACAACGCGCCCTGCCGGTCGAAGATGTACCCGAGCGAGCGTTCGGTGGGCACCTCGTAGCGCTCATCCGGCACCGGCGCGGGCATGCGCAACTGCCCCTGCTCCAGGCGTGCGGCGGATATAAGGGTAGTCACTTCAGTGGCCAGGCGCTCCTCCACGGACTCGCGCAGCGCCAGGCTGAAGGCCCCTTGCAGCGCGGGCAACAACCCCAGCATGAACAGCACCGCCAGCAAGGCCCCGGCCAGCATCAGCCGCAGCCGCAGCGAACGGATCATCGGCAGCGCTCGGTAAACAGATAGCCCAGGCCACGCACGGTGTCGATAGGCCGGAAGCCATCGGCGGCTTCCAGCTTGCGGCGGATGCGCCCCACCAGCACCTCGATCACGTTGGGGTCGTGTTCGCCATCGTCCGGGTAAAGCTGCTCCATCAACCGCTGCTTGGCCACCACCTGCTGGTGATGGCGCATCAGGTATTCGAGGATGCGGTATTCGAACGCGGTGAGGGCCAACGCCTCGCCCTGCAATGTTGCCTGCTTGCGGTTGAGGTCCAGTTCCAGCGGGCCGGCCACGATGGTGGGCTGGATAAAACCACTGACGCGCCGCAGCAAGGCGCCAAGGCGGGCTTCTACCTCCTCGAACTGAAAGGGCTTGACCATATAGTCGTCCGCCCCCGCCGCCAGCCCTTCGACCTTGTCCTGCCAGCTACCCCGCGCGGTGAGGATCAAGATAGGAAACGCCAGGCCCTGGCCGCGCCACTGGCGAATCAGCTCAAGGCCCGACAGGCCCGGCAAACCCAAGTCGACGATCACCAGATCGAATGCGGTTTGCGCGGCCTGTTGCAAGGCCGCCTGGGCATCGGCCACCGCTTCCACGATATGGCCGCATTCGCCCAGGCGTGTGTGCAAGTGATGGCGCAGCAGCGCCTCATCTTCTACCAGCAGCAGCTTCATGGCGGGCTCGCGTGTACTTACGGATCAAACGACGGGCGCCAAGAGTAACCCGCGAGCCATCGCCCTCGCTATCCGGCCGCTTCAGTTGAACGCCCTGGCAAGCCGATGCAAGCCTTCGTCGATGTCTTCAAGCCCCGGAGCGGCGAAGGATAGCCGCACGCTGGCAGGGTCCGGTTCGCTGGCATAAAACGCTTTGCCCGGCACGAACATCACGTTCTGCTCGATGGCGCGCTCAAACAACGCCTGGGCATCGCCGCCATCGGCCAGGCGCCCCCACACAAACATACCGCCGGCAGGTGCCGCCACCTCGAGGCGCCCGCCCAGCGCCGCGATGCCGGCCATCATCCGCTGGCACTTTTCGCCATAGCGCTGGCGCAACAGGGGCAAATGACGCTCCAGGCCACCGCTGGCCAGGTAGCAGGCGGCCATCTGCTGGCTGATCGGCGAGGTGCACAAGTCGATGGTCTGCTTGGCGATCACGCAACGCTGACGAACCGGCGCGGGCGCAATCATCCAGCCCACCCGCAGCCCAGGGGCGATGATCTTGGACAGGCTGGAAAGGTGAATCACCCGCCCTTCCGCGCCCGGCACCTGGCGGGACAGCGCGAGCAGCGACGGCACAGGCTCACCGGTAAAACGCAGCGCGCCGTAGGGGTCGTCCTCCACCAGCAACAGGTCATGACGGGCCGCCAGCGCCAGTAATTCCAGCCGCCGCGCCAGGGGCAGACACGCGCCGGTAGGGTTGGCAAAATCCGGCACGCAATAAAGCAGCCGGAAATGCGCCGGGGGCGCCGCCTCCAGCTGGTGTGCCAATGCCTGGGGGTCAAGCCCGTCGGCGTCGCCCGCGATGCTGCCGATCGCGCACCCGGCCAGCCGGAACGCTTGCAGCGCGGCGGGATAGGTAGGCCGCTCCACCAGCACCGCGTCACCCGGGCTGAGCAATACCCGAATCAACAGGTCCAGCCCTTGCTGGGAACCGGTGGTAACGATCAAATCCTCCACCGACACGGCCGCGCCGCGCCGCGCCATCAATGCGGCCAATTGCTCACGTAACGCCGGAGTGCCTTCGGTGGCACCGTATTGCAGGCTGGTCACCGGCTCGGCCATGGCCTGTGCACTGGCCTGCGCCAGGCCTTCAGCATCGAACAGGCCAGGCGCCGGGTACCCTCCGGCGAACGAGATCATTCCCGGCCGCGACAGGTATTTGAACAGCTCGCGGATCGCCGAACCGCCCGGCGCCTCGAAGGCCGGGTTGAAACGGTACCCCTGGGCGTGTGCTTGCATGCCTGGCTCCTCGTCTAAAGGTGCAGTATCCAAGGCTGGCAGGCGGCAAAACAAACGAGCATTGGGCACTACGTCATGCCATAGGGGCATGAACGCGTGTGCCCTTTGACAAATCAGACGG
Source organism: Pseudomonas sp. 3MAES_34.3B (assembly GCF_058145875.1). Classification (NCBI taxonomy): domain Bacteria; kingdom Pseudomonadati; phylum Pseudomonadota; class Gammaproteobacteria; order Pseudomonadales; family Pseudomonadaceae; genus Pseudomonas; species Pseudomonas sp. 3MAES_34.3B. The sequence goes on from NZ_CM176960.1 coordinate 3,688,164, forward strand.
CATGGCGATACTGGGCCAAGTTATATGACAACCGATAACGACAATAACGGGAGCACCCATGACTGCATCGACCCCTGACACCTTCACCCCCCGCCGGATTCTGCTTACCGGTGCCGCGGGCGGCCTGGGCAAGGTTTTGCGGCAAACACTCAAGCCCTACGCCTCGATGCTGCGCCTGTCGGATATCGTCGCCCCGCAGGAAGCCGGCGAAAATGAAGAGGTGGTGATTTGTGACCTCGCCGACAAGGCAGCTGTGGACCAGCTGGTGAAAGGCGTGGACGCCATCTTGCATTTCGGTGGCGTGTCCGTGGAGCGCCCGTTCGAGGAAATCCTCGGGCCCAACATCGCCGGCACTTATCACATCTATGAAGCCGCGCGCCGGCACCACGTGAAGCGCGTGATCTTCGCCAGCAGTAACCACGTGGTGGGCTTTTACAAGCAGACCGAAACCATCGACGCCCTCGCGCCACGTCGGCCCGACGGCTATTACGGCCTGTCGAAGTCGTACGGCGAAGACCTGGCGACGTTCTATTACGACCGCTACGGTATCGAAACGCTGAGCATCCGCATCGGGTCGTCCTTCGATGAACCCCAGAACCGCCGCATGCTCTGCACCTGGCTGAGCTACGACGACCTCACGCAACTCATCGTGAAAGGCCTGGAGGCGCCAAACTTGGGCCATACCGTGGTGTTCGGCATGTCGGATAACCCGCAGGTATGGTGGGACAACCGCCTTGCAGCGCACCTGGGCTACGAGCCCAAAGGCAGCTCGGCGCGTTTCCAGGCTAAAGTCGAAGCCCAGCCGCCGGTTGCCGCGGATGATCCGGCTGCGCTGTACCACGGCGGTGCGTTCACTGCACAGGGGCCCTTCGAGGACGCTTGAGGCGTGTTTTGCATGACGACGCGCGGTTTCCCCGCGCGACGCTTGCGTGTAGATGCGTTTGCGCCGAAGCTTGCGGCTTTTGCGCCTGCCATGACCCGTATCCGCGAACGTAACCGCGAACTGATCCTTCGCGCCGCCAGCCAGGAATTCGCCGACAAGGGCTTCGCCGCCGCCAAGGCCAGCGACATTGCCGCCCGCGCCGGGGTGCCCAAGCCCAATGTGTACTACTACTTCAAGTCCAAGGAAGGGTTGTACCGCGAGGTGCTGCATAGCATCGTGCAGCCATTGCTGCAGGCATCGGCCCCATTCAACCCGGACGGCAACCCGCGAGAGGTGCTGACGGCCTATATCCGCGCCAAGGTGCGAATTTCCCGCGACCTTCCCCATGCGTCAAAGGTGTTCGCCAGCGAAATCATGCACGGCGCGCCGCACTTGCCGCCGGATCTGGCAGAAGCCCTCAACGCCCAGGCGCGGCACAACATTGGTTGCCTCCAGCAATGGGTGGACCGCGGCCTGATGGCACCGATGGACCCCCACCACCTGATGTTCAGCATCTGGGCGGCCACCCAGACCTACGCCGACTTCGACTGGCAGATCGCAACCGTGACGGGCAAGGCGCAGCTGAGTGTGGATGACTACGAGGCGGCTACCCAGACCATTACCACGCTGGTGCTGAAGGGGTGCGGGCTGTAGCCCTTGTTCGCGAGCTCCGCCTGCGGCTGCGCTTGCTCCCACAATAATCCGTGGGATGCGGCGGGGCCGCCACTTACGGCCTGAACACAGCCCTCAGGCACTCATCGCCTTTTTCCTTGAACAGTTTGTAGCCTTCGGCGCTGTCTTCGAGGTCCATAGGGTGGGTAAGCATCCAGGACGGATCGAGCTGGCCGTTCTGGATGTGCTCGAACAGTCGGTTAGCGTAGCGTTGGCCAGGCTGCTGCCCTGCGCGCAGGGTGAGGGCTTTGTTCAGCACGGCGCCCATGGGGAATTTATCCAGCAGGCCACCATACACCCCCACCACCGACACCGTCCCGCCCTTGCGACAGGCGCGAATGGCTTGGCGCAATACTGAACCGCGTTCGGTGTGCAGCCGCATCAGCTGCTTGGTCTTGTCGTACACATAGTCCACTTCGGTGCCGTGCGCCTCCATGCCCACGCAGTCAATGCAACGGTCGGGCCCTCGGCCGCCCGTGAGCTCGAGCAGGGCTTGGTGAATATTGGTGGTTTCGTAGTCCAGCGGGATAGCACCCACCTTGTTCTCCGCCAGGGTAAGCCGATCGGTCAGGCGGTCGATCGCGATTACCCGTTCGGCACCCAGCAGGTAAGCGCTGGCAATCGCCATCTGCCCTACCGCGCCGCAGCCCCATACCGCAACCGTGTCGCCCGGCTGGATACCCGCGTTGTCGGCGGCGAAGTAACCGGTTGGCGCGGCATCGGACACAAACACCGCTTGCTCGTCGGTCACGCCGTCCGGCACCTTGAACAGGTTGACGTCGGCATAAGGCACCCGGATGTACGTCGCGTGGCTACCGGCGTAGCCACCGAACGCGTGGCTGTAGCCGATGATCCCGCCGCAGGGTTGCCCGTAGGCCATTTCCGTTACGCAAGGGTTGGGGTTGGAGTTGTCACAGCAGGAAAAATCCTGTCGCCGACAATGTTCGCACTCGCCACAGCCAATGATCGACACGGTAATCACCCGGTCCCCCTTGGCCACGGAGTTCACGCGCGCACCTACCTCCACCACTTCCCCGAGGAATTCATGGCCGAGGATGTCGCCGGCGTGCATAGTGGGCACATACCCGCCGAGCAGGTGAAGATCGGAGCCACAGACCGATGACAGCGTGACCTTGATGATGGCGTCCTGCGGGTTGATCAGTATGGGGTCTGGAACAGTCTCGACCTGCAGCCGGTTTGGGCCTTGCCAGGTTAGCGCGCGCATCAGTGAATGCCTTCTTCGAGGGTCTCGGTCGCCACGGCTTCGTCGGCCTGGGCGCGATGATCGGGGTGAATGAACAGGAAATCGCGTACGCCGTTGCGCGGACGACTGGTCGCGATCTCGCCGGTTTCCATTTGCTGTTTGAGCGCGCGAAGCAAGTACAGCAGCGCTTTGTGAGTGAAGCGGCTGATCAAGCTCGCCACGGCATAGCCAGGCGCTCCCTCGGGTGGTTCGGTCGCCAGCACCAGCTTGATTTCCGTGCCCTGCCCCTGCGGTGCTTCGGTGAAACGGGCATCGGCTTCGTGCTGCCATACGCCTTCGCCCGGTGTGTTCCAGCGTAACGCCCGGCCAGCGTCGGGCTCGCTCTGAATCAGCGTCCAACTGAAGGTACGGTCACCCGGGCCGCGCACGGTCCAACGGTAGGTGTCGTCGGCGATCTGCTCGATGGAATCGACCCAGGGAATCAGCGGCCCGATATTGGCCGGGTTCCGGCACCAGGCGATCACTTCTTCCAAGGGCTTGTTCACCGTGATGCTTCGGCTTACCAGCTTGGTGCTCGCCCAGCCAGTTTCCTCCTCCCACTCCTGCTCCAATGGCGTGTGCGCCAACGCTGCCTTGAGCTGGCAATGGCCCTGGTAGCCCCGCCACAGTGACCAGCCACCCGCCACCAGTTGCAGGGCGCCACTCACCCCGCCGGTGCGCAGGCCATTGAGCAGCAAGGCGCCGCCGCCGGCCACAGACAATACTCGCTCAGGCTGGCTGAGGTTTTCATCGGTACGGTTGGACTGGGCAGACGCTAGGGTCGGACGAATCGCCATGGCGCTTCCTTCTTTGCAGGGGCTTTCAAAAAGGATCGGCCACAGGCCGAGGCGTTCCATCGGCGCGGTGATTTCCTGATGAACTGTGACGCGGGCCCCACACGCTATCGGGCGGAGCAATCGCTTCGCTGGCGCGGTCGTATGAAGCGCCAATAGAGGGAGCCTGACTGTGAAGATTGCGTGCCTTGGATGGGGCTCTTTGATCTGGAAACCGGGCAACCTGCCGGTCGCCAGCGAATGGTTCACCGACGGCCCCCGGTTGCCCATCGAGTTCTCCCGGGTGGGGGATTCAGGCGAACTGGCTACGGCGCTGTGTGCCAACGCCGAGCCGGTGCCGGTACTCTGGGCCTGGCTTGCCTCCCCCACGCTGGAAGCCGCATGCAGCGCGCTGAAGGCGCGTGAGGGCATACCCCCGGACCGCGACGACGGTATCGGCAGCCTGGTGATCGAGGGCAACCCCGCAGGGCTTATCTGCCAATGGGCCCGGGAGCGCGGCGCCGAGGGCGTGATCTGGACTGGCCTGCCGCCGCGGGTCAACGGCGTGGAAGGCCGCATACCCACCGTTGATCAAGCGATCGCCTATCTGGCTTCGCTCACCGGCGAGGTTCGCCAGCATGCCCGGGATTATCTCGAGGCGGTACCCGCGCAGATCAACACGCCGTATCGCCAAACCATCCACGAGCTATGGTTGTCCATTGCCAACTGATTCGAGGAGGAAATACAGATGAGAGCCGTGACCGTTCGCGCCCCCGGTGGGCTGGATCAACTGCAGCTGGTGGATTTACCAGACCCGGGCGAACCAGGCCCAGGCGAGGTGCGGGTTGCCGTACGCGCCACCTCGCTCAACTTCCACGACCTGATGGTGGCCAACGGCAGCATGCCGGTTGCGGATAACCGCATCCCTATGGCCGACGGCGCAGGTGTAGTGGAAGCGGTGGGCCCTGGCGTGACCGAATTCAAGCCGGGGGATTCGGTAGTGTCCACGTTCTTCCCGCAGTGGCCCGCGGGGCCTGCCTTTACCGCAGTAGGCGGCTTTGCCGAAACGCCGGGCGACGGCGCCGACGGCTTCGCCGCTGAATATGTGGTGCGCCCTGTCAGCGCCTTTACCCATGCACCGCGCAGCTGGAGCCATGCCGAGGCCGCGACCATCACCACGGCGGGCCTCACCGCCTGGCGCGCCCTGGTGGGCGACGGCGGGCTGAAGGCGGGCGAAACGGTGCTTACCCTGGGTACTGGCGGCGTGTCGATCGCGGCCCTGCAGATTGCCAAGGCCATGGGTGCCCGGGTGATCGTCACCTCCTCCTCGGATGAGAAGCTGGGGCGGGCCAGGCAGTTGGGTGCCGACCATGGCATCAATTACAAACAGCAACCGGAGTGGGGCAAGGCCGTGCTGGAATACACCGCAGGCCGCGGCGTGGACCATGTGGTGGAGCTCGGGGGCCCGGGCACCCTGGCGCAGTCCATCGCCGCCGTACGGGTGGGTGGCCATATTTCGCTGATCGGCGTGCTTACTGGCTGGCAGGGCGACGTACCCACGGCGCAACTGATGGCCAAACAGGCAAGGTTGCAGGGCTTGATCGTCGGTAGCCGGCTGCAACAGCAGGAATACGTAGCGGCGCTCGAACAAACCGGTATCCGCCCGGTGATCGACCGCAGCTTCCCGCTGGAGCAGCTCGCGGAAGCGTTCCGCTTCCAGGAAAGCGGTGACCACTTCGGCAAGGTGGTGGTGGAGTGGTAGCGAGGCAGCCCTGTAGCAGCCCGCCTTGGCGGCGACCGGCCCGGCAGGGCCGTGAGCATAAGCTCAGCACATTTGGTGCTTTCGGGCGTTTGGCCTGTTGGCTATAGTCGCCGACAGGCCAACCCACACCACCAATAACGACACCACAGGGACCGCTTCGTGAATAAACTGCTTGCCGCCTCGCTGCTCTGCGCCGGGGCGCTGTTCACTACCGCCGCCAGCGCGGCGCCCACCTTGCTGAACGTTTCCTACGACGTGATGCGCGACTTCTACAAGGATTACAACGCTGCCTTCCAGAAGCACTGGCAAGCCGAGCACAACGAAGCGGTAACCGTGCAGATGTCCTTCGGTGGCTCGAGCAAGCAGGCGCGTTCGGTGATCGATGGCCTGCCAGCGGATGTCATCACCATGAACATGGCCACTGACATCAACGCTTTGGCCGATAACGGCAAACTGGTGCCCGACAACTGGGTCACGCTGCTGCCCAACCACAGCGCACCGTTTACTTCCGCCACGGTGTTCATCGTGCGCAAGGGCAACCCCAAACAATTGAAGGACTGGCCCGACCTCCTCAAGGACGGCGTGCAGGTAATCGTGCCCAACCCTAAAACCTCGGGCAACGGGCGCTACACCTACCTTTCCGCCTGGGCGTACGTACTCAAGAACGGCGGCGACGATGCCAAGGCCAAGGCCTTCGTTGGCAAGCTGTTCAAGCAGGCACCCGTGCTTGATACCGGTGGCCGCGCCGCCACCACCACGTTCATGACCAATCAAATTGGCGACGTGCTGGTGACCTTCGAAAACGAAGCCGAAATGATCGCCCGTGAATTTGGTCGCGATCAGTTCGAAGTGGTGTACCCAAGCGTTTCGGCCGAGGCCGAGCCTCCGGTCGCCGTGGTCGACAAGGTGGTGGAAAAGAAAGGCAGCCGCGCCCTGGCCGAGGATTACCTGAAATACCTCTGGTCCGCCGAGGGCCAGGACATCGCCGCCAACAACTACCTGCGCCCTCGGGACCCGGCAGTGCTGGCCAAATACGCCGACCGCTTCCCGAAGGTCGATTTCATGTCGGTCGAGAAAACCTTTGGCGACTGGCGCACCGTGCAGAAAACCCACTTCGCCGACGGCGGCGTGTTCGACCAGATCTATCAGCAATAAAGCCTGCGCGCCTGGCTTGATCTTCCGCAGGGCGCCGGGTACTTTGTAACCCATCCCATACGCATACCCCGCCGCAGGGCCTTTCTCTGGAAGGCTCCGCGGTAGCGTTTCTGCCTGCCTGGCTTTTTTTCCTATCCTCACTCGCCCCGCCCGGGGGGGACACCCACATGACTATTGCTCATTCACCCGCTGTGCCGTATCGGCCGGAGGTCGACGGCTTGCGCGCGCTCGCCGTACTCCCCGTGGTGCTTTACCACGCCGGTGTGCCGCTGTTCTCCGGAGGCTTCGTCGGTGTCGACGTGTTCTTCGTTATCTCGGGTTACCTGATTACCTCGATCATCCTTGCCGAACTGGCACGCGGCGAGTTCTCCCTTGTGAGGTTCTACGAGCGGCGGGCGCGGCGCATTCTTCCAGCGCTCACGGTGATGATGCTGGCCTGTCTGCCGATGGCCTGGCTGTGGCTGGACCCACTGGACCTCAAGTCCTTCGCCAAAAGCCTGGTCGCCGTGCCGCTGTTTTCCTCCAACGTGCTGTTCTGGATGGAAAGCGGGTACTTTGACGGCGAAGCCGACCTCAAGCCATTGATTCATACGTGGACCCTGGGCGTTGAAGAACAGTACTACGTGCTTATTCCCCTGTGGCTGATGCTCACCTGGCGGCTGGGCCTGAAATTTCGTGTGCTTAGCCTGGTGGCAATGGCGGTAGCCAGCCTGGCATGGGCTGAATACGGTGCGCAGCAGGCGAGCAATGGTGCGTTCTTCCTGCTGCCTGCCCGCGCCTGGGAACTGCTGGTTGGCTCGTTCGTCGCGTTTTATGCCAGCGCGCGCCCCCGGCATGCCGAAGGCGATGGGCTGCTGCATCAAAGCTTTGCCGCGGCGGGGCTCGGGTTGCTGGCCTGGGCGTTTTTCACGTTCGATCGCAGTACGCCGTTCCCAGGGTTGCACGCCCTTGTACCTACCCTTGGCGCGGCGCTATTGATCCTGTTCGCTGGCGCAAGCACCTGGGTAGGCCGGCTTCTGACTACACGCCCGCTGGTGTTCATCGGGCTGATCAGCTACAGCGCCTACCTCTGGCACCAACCCTTGCTGGCGTTCGCTCGCCACCGCAGCCTGGTGCCGCCGCCGCTGACCGAACTATTGCTGGTGGCGGCGGCGTCGCTGGTGGTCGCCTGGCTGAGCTGGCGCTACGTAGAGCGGCCTTTGCGCCAGCGGCAAGGCTTTAGCCGCCGCCAGGTATTCAGCTATGGCGCGCTGGCCTCGGTGCTGTTCATTGCAGTGGGCTTGGGCGGATACCTCACTTACGGTTTCGCGCGGCCCGCAGTACCAGACCCCAGCCTGGCACAAGCCTTCGAGGATCCCACCGTACGTGCGGAGTGCGACCGGGATTATCGCGGGGATGGCTGGGGCATCGGGCTGTGCTTCTTCGGCGCACCGTCCAAAGCCGGCGCGGCGGATGTGGCCGTATTCGGCGACAGCCACTCCGAGGCCATGCTGCCGGTGTTCGATGAAGCCGGCCGGCGGCTTGGCCTCAGCATTGCCCACCTGGGCGTGGGCGGCTGCCCGCCATTGCTGGGCGTGGACGTGGCGGTGGGCAACTACGGGCCAGGCGCCTGTGCCGACTTGGCCCAGCGACAGCTGGAATACGTACGCGAGCACGGTATCAAGCGGGTGGTGCTGATCGCCCGCTGGAGCCTCTACACCGATGGTGGCTATGGGCAACACGAGATGACTCGGTACTTCCTGGTCACGCCCGGGCATCAGGCCCGCACCCAAGAGAACTCTCGCGAGGTTTTTGACGAAACGTTCGAGAAAACCATCGACGCTTACCGCGCGCTAGGGGCGCAGGTAGACGTGATCGCCCAGGCGCCTCAGCAGTTGGCCAGTCCAAAATACGTGTATTACCGCCTTGCCCAGAAAACGGACGTCACCCCCGACGAGAAACAGCAGGCGCTGCGGGCCATTTCCATCTCGGTGGCCGAGCATCAGCAACTGCAGCACTACACCCGATCACGCTTTGAACGTGATCAAGCCGCGGGGCGTATACGCCTGGTCACCCTCGACGATCGCCTGTGCGACGGCGAGCGCTGCCTGATCGGGGACGCTGGCTCGTTCTACAAGGACAGCGACCACCTTAACGGCCATGGCATCGCCCTGTTCACCGAGGACATGCAGCGGTTGCTGGCAACCCAGGGCGTGGCAGGCTGCGATCAGGGGTGCTGGCGGCCAAGCCCGGGCGGCACGCCGGTGGCGTCGGTAGGTTCCCAAGGGCCGTTGGGGTTGGTGGCCCAGCCCCAGCCGTTGCTCCAGCGGTAATAGGTGCGCTGGCGGTAGTACACGCCGGGCTGGTTATCCAACACGTACACGCCCAGGCCTTGGTCCCAATGGCTGGGGCCGCTGGGCGGTGGCGCGAAGCTGGCCGAGGTGCGCGGCGCCGGGCGGGCTGCCGGGGTGGCCGGCGTGGGCTTGCTGGCCGGAGGCTTGGTGGCGGGCACGGTCTGGATCGGCGGCAACGGCTGTGGCTGTGGCTCGCTGCTGGGCCGTTGAACGGTACATGCCCCCAGGCCGAGCGCCAGTGTTAACAGCGTAAGGCGGGAAGTGGCGGTGATGAACTGGGGCATGCTTAGTGTTCCGGGCTATCGATGGTGAGTACATAATCGGCCGAGCCGCCACCAGCGGTAATGCCGGTACCGGTCCACTCGCCGCGAGTGGGCTGGCCAGAGCGGCTGATGCGTGCCATCACGTTGACCTCGCCGAAGGCCGAGAGTTTCAGCGCCGGCTGCATGGCGTCGGCGTCGCTCAGGGTGATGTTCACGGGAAGGTCCGCGACCCGCAGGCGCTTTACCGCCAGCGGAATGGGCGGCCCGCTTACCGCGCGCGCGAACACGAACACGGCATCTTGTGGGCTTACCTGTGCCGCCAGCGCGGGCGCCAGGCGCACTTGCACCCGCAGGGCCCGCCCTGATACCTCGCTACCCCCCTCCTCTCGCAGCGCTTGGCGCGCGCGGTCTATACCGGTTTGCAGCGCAGCCCGGGCGGGGTCGTTCGGCGCGAGGCCGGCCTGCAAACGCTGCCAATAGCTGACGGCGGCCGCCCAGTGCTTGCCCTCGAACGCTGCAATCCCCAGCAAGCCCAGGCTGGTGCTTTCGTTAGGGTTGCCACGCAGCGCCTCATCCACCAAGGCCTGGATCTCTCCCGACCATTGCCGGCCTGCCGCAAAATACATCGCTTGCGCCCACTGGCCCAGTAGCTCCGGTGGCCTTCCTGCCAACTGCGCGGCACGCTGGAGCAGCGGCACCGCCTCGCCGGCGCGGTTCTGCGACAGGTAGGTGCGGGCCAGCAGGTACAGCGCATCGGGGGCGTCGGGCTGGGCTTCGACGGTGCGCTCCAGGCGCGATAGCATCTCTGCGGGGGAGCTTGCCGGCGTAGCCATCTCGCGGCTGAGGCTCAACCGGTCCAGGGCGCCCACGTTCAGGTACAGCACCAGCGCAGCGATCGGTACCAGCACCATGACCGTGAGGGTGACGCGTCGCCCCTTGGCGGCCGCCAAAGGCGCCTCGGTATCGGTGCCCGCCTCGGCATCCACATCCTCAAGCAACGCCATGCCCGCTTCGGCCTTGGCCGCTTCCCATCCCGGCGTATCCAGCCGCCCCGCCTTGTATTCCTCTTCCAGCAACGCCAAACGTTCTTCGTACACCGCCACGTTAACGGCGCGCCTCGGCCGTGCCGTGTAACCCCGGGCAGACAACAGGGGCCAGGCCAGCAAGGCACAAGCAATCAGCAGCAGGGCAATGGCCGCCGCCCAGAAATCAATCATCGTCGGTGCTCTTGAGCAAGGTGGCGAGGCGTGCCTGATCCGCCTCGTCCAGGGTGGCGGGCAACTCTGCGGTGTGGCGTCGACGCAGCAGCGCCCAACCTACGCCAAGCCCGATCAGCAGCAGAAGGCCGGGGCCCAGCCACAGCAGCCAGGTACGGGCCTCGAACGCGGGCTTGTAGCGTACGAATTCGCCGTAACGATCGACCAGGTACGCGATCACCTGCTCGTCCGTCTTGCCTTCCACCATCAAGCGATGGATTTCCCGCCGCAGGTCCGCCGCGATGGGGGCGTTGGAATCGGCAAGGTCCTGGTTCTGGCATTTGGGGCAGCGCAGCTCGCGGGTAAGCGCAGCGAAGCGCTCGCGCTGGCCGTCGCTATCAAAGCCATAGGTGTCGATGGCGGCGTTGGCAATGCTCGCGAACGCCAGTGCCAGTATCAGCAACATGCCCTTCATGGCCGCCCCTCTTCGCGCAACGCCTGGTAGCGCGGTGCGATTTCGTCGCGCCATACCTCGTCACTCACAATGCCCACATGCTTGTAACGAATCACACCCTGGGCGTCGATAAGGAAGGTTTCCGGCGCGCCGTATACGCCCAGGTCCAGGCCGAGGGTGCCTTGGGGGTCGCTCACGTTTACCCGATAGGGGTTGTGCAGTTGGCGCAGCCAACGATTCGCCGCGGCGGTGTCGTCCTTGTAGTTGATGCCATGAATGATCACGCCCTGCTCTGCCAGCCGAGCCAGGGTGGGGTGTTCGTCGCGGCATGCGACGCACCAGGTGCCCCACACATTCACCAGCGCCGGCTGGCCCAGCAGCGCATTACGGCTCAGCGGCCGGCCATCCTCCAACGCTGGCAGATCGAACGCCGGGAACGGCTTGCCGATCAGCGCCGACGGCAGCTCGGAAGGGTCCAGGTACAGGCCGCGATACAGCACCACGGCCAGGCCGATGAACAGCAGCAACGGCACCGCCAGCCATGCGCGCTTCATGAGGCGGCCTCCAGTTCGGCGCCAGCGCGGGCGCGCTGGCGCAACCGCGCCCGGTATCGAGGGTCCAGTGCGGCCAGTGCTCCACCCAGGGCGGTCAGCAGCCCGCCCAGCCAGATCCAGCGCACGAAGGGCTTCACCTGCAAGCGCACCGCCCAGGCGCCATCGGGCAGCGGCTCGCCGAGTGCTACATAAAGGTCCGCGAACAGGCCGGCGTCTATGCCCGCCTCGGTCATTACCGAGCCTTGGGCGGTGTAAAGGCGCTTTTCCGGATGCAATACGCTCTCGGTGTGCCCGTTGCGGCTGACTTCAATGATCGCCCGGTCCCCCTTGTAATTGGGCCCGTGCATGGTTTGCGTGCCCCGGAAGATGAACGTGTAGCCGCCCACTTCGGCGCTGTCGTTGGGCGCCATGCGCAGGTCCCGCGCGGCATCGAGCTGGGCGGAGAACACCACGCCGAGGGCCGCCACCGCCAAGCCCAGGTGTGACAGCTGCATGCCCCAGTAGCTGCGGCGCAGTTTCAATACACCCGCCAGGCCTTGGTGGCGCAGCTTGTCGGCCAGGTCACGCACACCGGCCAGTACCACCCAGGCGGCCAGGCCGGTGACCGCGAGCAAAGGCCAGCGGTCCAACCCAGCGAACAACCCCAGCCCTACACACAGGGCCACCGCCGCCAGCAGCACGGGCGTGAGCAGGCGGGCCAGCCAGGCGCCGGGCGTGCTTTTCCAGCGCATGGCCACCCCAACGCCCATCGTTGCCAGCAGCACGCCCATGATCGGCACGAACAGCGCATTGAAATACGGCGGCCCCACCGACAACCGCGCGCCCGTCACGGCATCCAGCAGCAAGGGATAGAGCGTGCCCAGCAGAATGGTCGCGGCCGCAACCACCAGCAGCAGGTTGTTGGCCAGCAGGAGTGTTTCCCGTGAAGCCCAGGCGAAGCGGGCATGGCTGCGCACCACCGGCGCGCGCACGGCGAAAAGCGCCAGCGAGCCACCGGTGACCAGCAGCAGGAACATCAGGATGAATACGCCCCGAGTAGGGTCCGAAGCGAATGCGTGCACGGAGGTGAGCACCCCTGAGCGCACCAGGAAGGTCCCCAGCAGGCTGAGGGAAAACGCAGCGATTGCCAGCAGCACGGTCCAGCTTTTGAATACGCCGCGTTGCTCGGTCGCGGCCAGCGAGTGGATCAGTGCCGTGCCCACTAGCCAAGGCATGAAGGAGGCGTTTTCGACCGGGTCCCAGAACCACCAGCCGCCCCAGCCCAGCTCGTAATAAGCCCACCACGAGCCCAGGCTGATACCAGCGCCCAGGAAGCTCCACGCCACCAGGGTCCACGGCCGGGACCAGCGCGCCCAGGCGGCGTCCAGCTGCCCGCCCAGGAGCGCTGCGATGGCAAAGGCGAAGGCCACCGAGAAGCCCACGTAGCCCATGTACAACATGGGCGGGTGAACGATCAGCCCGAAGTCTTGCAGCAAGGGGTTGAGGTCCCGGCCTTCCAGCGGTACTTGGGGAAGAATGCGCACGAAGGGATTGGACGTGGCTACCAGAAACAGCAGGAAGCCGCTGCTAATCAGCCCCATTACGCCAAGCACCCGAGCAAGCATGGCCGTGGGCAGTTGCCGCGAGAACAGCGCAACGGCGAAGGTCCACCCGCCGAGGATCAACGCCCACAGCAGCAGCGAGCCTTCATGGGCGCCCCAAACCGCGCTGAACTTGTAGTACCAGGGCAGCGCGGTGTTGGAGTTCTCCGCCACGTAGGCGACGGAAAAATCGTTGTGGAGAAAGGCGTGGGCCAGGCAGCCGAAAGCGAACAACAAGAAGGCGAATTGACCACAGGCGGCCGGGCGCGCCACCGCCATCCACACCGGCACGTTGCGCCAGGCGCCCAACAGGGGTAACACCGCCTGGGCCAACGCGAGGCACAGCGCCAAGGCGAGGGCCAACTGGCCCAGTTCAGGAATCATGGGGTAGCTCCCAGGCGGCCGCTGTCTTTCAAGGCTTTGTTCACTTCGGGGGGCATGTACTTTTCGTCGTGCTTGGCCAGCACTTCATCGGCCTGCACTACTCCTTGAGGGTCCACGACCCCCAAGGCGACGATCCCCTGCCCTTCGCGGAAAAGGTCAGGCAGGATGCCGCGGTAATGGATGGTCACCGAGCGGTTGAAGTCCGTGACCACGAAGCTTACGTCCAGGCTGTCGGCGCTGCGCGCCAGCGACCCGCGCTCTACCATGCCGCCGGCGCGGATGCGCTGCCCTGGCGGTGCTTCGCCACTGGCGATTTGTGTGGGGGTGTAGAACAGGTTGATGTTCTGTTGCAAGGCACTGAGCGCCAGCGCCGAGGCAATGCCAACACCTGCCAGCAAGGCGAGCACAATCAACAGGCGCTTCTTGCGAATGGCGTTCATGGTCCGCTGCTCCGGCGGGCACGCCGGGCCTCGCTGGCCAGCAAGCGGCGGCGAGCGAGTGCCGGCGCGGCCAGGTTCCAGCCCAGCACGGCGAAGCAGCACGCATAGGCGCTCCACACGTACAGGCCATGCCGGCCCATCGCTAGAAAGTCACCCAGGCTGGCGAAGCTCATGGTGTTCTCCTCGAATCAAGGGCCATCCGCAACGCGGCCTGGGCCCATTGGCTACGCCCTTCGCGGCGCAGCAGCTCGGTGCGCATGCGCATCAGCAGCACGCAGCCGAAAAACAGGTAAAACCCTGGCGCCGTCAGCGCCAGCGGCAGCCACATCTCGGCAGGCATGGCCGGTTTGGCGGTAAGCGTAAAGGTGGCCCCTTGATGGAGGGTGCTCCACCACACCACCGAATACTTGATGATCGGCACGTTTACCACCCCCACGATCGCCAGGATCGCGCAGGCCTTGGCGGCACTGTCACGGTTGCTGATGGCCTGGCCCAGGGCGATCACCCCGGCATACAGGAACAGCAGAATCAGCATGGAGGTAAGGCGCGCATCCCACACCCACCAGGCGCCCCAGGTGGGCTTGCCCCAGATGGCGCCGGTAATCAGCGCCAGCGCGGTCATGGACGCCCCGATCGGCGCAGCGCAATGCAGGGCAATGTCGGCCAGCTTGATCTTCCATACCAGAGAAATCACGCCGGCAACGGCAAGCAACACGTAGCAACTCTGCGCCAGCATGGCAGCCGGAACGTGAATATATAGGATGCGCACGCTATCACCCTGCTGGTAGTCCGGCGGCGCGAACGCCAGGCCCCATACCACGCCCACCGCCAGCAGCAAGGCAGCAACAGCGCCGAGCCAAGGCACCAGGCGCCCGGCCAGCGCGTAAAATCGGGGCGGCGACGCCAGCCGATGAAACCATGCCCAGCTCATACGCTGTTCATTTCCCATAGGTAGTCATTCATTAAGGCTGATCCGCAGGCCGGCGACAATCGCCCACGGGGCCAAGGTTATGGTGAGGACCGCAAGGCTGCCGAGCCACAGCACAAAGCCCGCCACCGGAAGGCCCTGCAAGGCGGCGCGCAGGGCGCCGCTGCCCAGGATCAGCACCGGGATATACAAAGGCAACACCAGCACAGCCAGCAATAACCCGCCCCGCCTCAACCCTACGGTCAGCGCCGCCCCGATCGCGCCCAGCAATGTAAGCACGGGCGTGCCCAGCGCCAAGGTAACCATCAGCACAGGCAGGCTGCTGGCGGGCAGGCTGAGCATCAGGCCCAGCACCGGCGCCAGTACGCACAACGCCAACCCGGACAGCAGCCAATGGGCCACCACCTTTGCCAATACGGGTAACAGCATGCCGTGCTTGCTCAGCGCCCACTGTTCCATGGACCCGTCTTCGAAATCCTCCCGGAACAGGCTGTCCAGCGACAACAACACTGCCAGCACCGCCGCCACCCATACCAGCCCCGGCGCGATCTGCCGTAGCAAGCCCGGGTCTGCGCCAATGGCAAGCGGAAACAGAGTGGCTACCACGGCGAAGAACACCAAAGGGTTGGCCAATGCGGCGGGCCGGCGGGCCAGCAGCAGGCCTTCGCGGCGCAGCAGTTGGGTGAAGGTGGCGAGGCTACCGCTCATGCCGCTTCACCGAGGTGAAGTTCACGGTAGCCAGCCGGCCGCTTGCCCAGCGCGTGATGAGTAGTGAGGATTACCACTCCACCCTGCGCGCAGTGCTCGGCCAGGTGTATTTCAAGCGAGGTGACCGAAGCCGAGTCCAGCGCCGTGAAGGGTTCGTCCAGCAACCACAGGGGCGGCGGGTTCAGGTAAAGCCGCGCCAGCGCCACGCGCCGCAGCTGCCCGGCGGACAACCGCTGGCAGGGCTGGTCCTCGTAACCCCGCAGGCCCACCCTGACCAAGGCATCATCAATAGCGACAAGGGGAGCCGGCACGCCCAGCGCGCACAGCCAGGCGAGGTTTTCCTGCGGGGTAAGGCTCAGCTTGAGCGCGGGCGCATGGCCCAGCCAGAGCAAGCTGCCGGCCAGCTGGCGAGCAGCGCCTGGCAACCCTTGACCATTGAAACGCACCTCGCCGGCGGTGGGCGCCATCAGCCCGCTGAGCATGCGCAACAGGGAGGTTTTGCCCGCGCCGTTGGGCCCACCGACCTTGAGCATCTCGCCGCCGCGCACACTCAGGCTCAGCCCTTCGAAGAGCTGCCGCCCGTCTCGTTCGCAGGCCAATGCGATGCCTTCCAGATGAACCGTCACAGTGAACCTTGTAGGCGCCCTGGCGCGTCGCGGTTCAAGTCCACGCGGGCCGGGCCGATAGAAATAAGCAACGAAGACCGTACGGTCGCTGCCTGGGCAGCGGGCGATTATACACAGAGGTGGCCAGCTCCGGCTTGCCGCCTGCTGTCAGGCTGCGACACTTTTCTGGCCCGCTAAACCATGACGAACGAAATCAGCGCCGTTGCCGCGGCTGCCAACCTGGCGGCCACTTCCCGGTCGGCGGCCATCAGCGGCGAGCTGCTCAAGCTGCTGCAATCGGTGGACGGCCTGCTCGAGCCCGGGCAAACCGCGAAGGCGGAGGTGCTGTCGATCAAGCAACTGCCTGGGGATTTTCAGCTGCTGCTCAAGCTCACCCTGGACAGCGGCCGTCAAGCTACCGTGCAAGTGGGCGCCACGCAGCCGCTCGCCATCGGCACGCCGCTGCTGGTGACCCGCATGCTGTCCGAACAACTGTCGGTAAGCCTGGCCGGCGCGCCGCGTACGGGCCTTACCGAGCTGGACACCAGCCGCCTGCCCGTGGGCACGCTGCTGCAGGGCAAAGTGGTCACGTCATTGCCGGTTGCCGGTAACGACGGCCCTCCGGTGTACCGGGCCATGGTCACGTTGCTCAACAGCGCCCTGGCCGGGCAAACCCTTACCATCGAAAGCCCGCAGCCGCTGCGCATCGGCAGCCTGCTGAGCGCGCAGGTGCAAGGCAGCCAGGCCTTGAGCGTGGTGCAGCTGGGCGGGCGCCTGGATGAACTGGCCGTTGCTCAGCAAATCGGTACCCAAAGCAGCCGCCAGGCGTCACTGCAAAGCCTGCTGGGGGTGATCCAGGCCAGCCAGAGCCAGAACAGCCTGCCGCCTGAAGTGCGCGCCAGTGCCAGCGCGTTGTTAGCGGCGGTGCCCGACATGGCCGACCTGCAAACCCCGGATGCACTGGCCAAAGCCTTTAATAACAGCGGCCTGTTCCTTGAATCCGGTTTGCTTACCGGCAGCCTGGAAGCCCCCGAGGTGGACCTGAAAGGCGCCCTGCTGCGGCTGGTGGCGCAGATCCTGCCCAACCTGCCGGGCAACCAGCCACCGAACCCTGCAACCCTGGCCACCATGGCCCAGGCCGCGCCCGGGTTCCTTCGCAATGCCTTGGGCATTCTCGGCCAGGTGGGGCCACGCTCACAGGAGGCACCAGGCTTCCCTCTGGCCAGCCGCACCCTGCAAAAAGGCGAGGACGAAGACGACCTGCACTCCCTGCTACGCCTAGCCTCGGCCGCGCTGTCACGGGTGCAGACACACCAGCTGGCCAGCCTTGAGCAAGCCAGCACCGGGCCGCACGGCCTGGCGCAACATAGCTGGCAACTGGAAATCCCGATGCGCGCCTTTAACGACATCGTGCCGATGCAGGTGCGCGTGCAGGCCCAGGATGAACCCAACGACAAGGAGCGCGAGCTGGAGCGCGACGCGGAAGGCAATCCACTGCCGCTGCGCAAAGTATGGCGCCTGGACCTTGCCTTCGACCTGCCCCGGCTGGGCCCGCTGCATGTGCAGGCGCAGCTTTTCAACAGCAACCTTTCCAGCCAGGTATGGGCCGAAAACCCCGCCACCGTGAACGTGGTCCAGCGTGAACTGCCCTGGTTCCGGGAGCGGCTGATGAGCGCCGGCCTGACCGTCGGCGAGCTGGATTGCCACACCGGTCGCCCACCTCAGGGCAACCGCACTCGCCTCGAACAACGCTGGGTGGATGAAACCGCATGAGCAACCGCTTCCAACGCCAGGCCATCGCCCTCAGCTACGACGGCATCCAGGCCCCTACCCTGTCCGGCAAGGGCGACGACGAGCTGGCCGACGCCATCATCGCCATCGCCAAGGCGCACGAAGTGCCCATCTACGAAAACGCCGAGCTGGTGAAGATGCTCGGGCAACTGGAACTGGGCGACAGCATTCCAAAGGAGCTGTACCTCACCATCGCCGAGATTATTGCCTTTGCCTGGTACTTGCAGGGCAAAGTGCCGGTGGGGGTGGATATAAGCCCGGGGCCGAGGGAAAGGGATGTAACGCCGGTCACGTATCGAAACCCGGGCTAGCGCAAAATCGCGAGAAGGCAACCTGACAGATCTGCCAGTTATCCGTTATGTAAAAAAAGTGCTTACTGGAACTACGGTACTCAGGAGCATTTTATGAACACGCTTTTATCACGTTCCACCAACGCCTACACCCATTTAGCCTGCGATCGTAATCGCAGCGTTCTCGGTAATAGTGGCCTACAACGCGCTTATACACCTTTCGGCCATGTGCCGCCTGGCGGTGCCGCGCTGGCGTTCAATGGCGAACGGCCAGAGCGCGCAGCCGGCCGTTATGTTCTGGGGCAGGGCTATCGGGCTTACTCCCCTGCCCTCATGCGGTTCGAGCGCTCCGACAACGCCAGCCCCTTTGGCAAGGGCGGCATCAACAGTTATGCCTATTGCGGTGCCGAGCCTATTAACCACACGGATCCCAGCGGGCATAGCGTAATGTTCGGTGTTACCGGAATTTTGGCAGGTGCAATTCTTATGGCATGGGGGGGTATAGAACGCGCTAACGGCAACGAGTCAAAATCCAACGTCTTGCTGGGTATTGGTGGTGGGATCATGGCGTTGAGTATTTTTGGAACGGCGGTTGGATCGATTCAGGCTGGACGGGCAAGTCGATCAACGGCCTCCCGTCAAGTTCAAATTGAACTTACCGACCTTGCTAGCCCCAGTCGCCCTGATGTGACGAGGCGCATGAGAAAAGACTTGAAGAAATACGAAATAAAAGCGGCCAAACAACGCAAGATCCGGCAAGCGCAAGGCCATTGACCCTCTACACTGACGGCCTCAAAACTTTAGCAAGCGTGACTTGCGAGCAACCGTAACGCGCTTAAGCCCACAGTGGTCGTCACGTCAGGCGAGGTCAATCGAGGCATGTCTTTATAAGCAATTCGATTCGTAAGCTTCGCTAGCTTTACTAAAAGTCACACCTACCCATGCAACTTCTTCATCAACTCCGCCTCGGCCTGTGTCAACCCACAGGCCTGGGTGAGTTCGTCGATACTGGCCCCCATGTGCACCAGCTTCGCCGCCTGCGCAAAGGAAAGGCTGTCCGGGTCACGTTGTTCCAGTTGCAAAAGTTTGTCCGGCAGCGGGGCAACCACGGCGCGTAACTCATGGATGGCTTCACCCATGCGTACGGTGCCGTTCTGGTAGTCGTCCAGGCGCTTGGCCAGTTCGCGGATGCGCTGGTCCCGCAGGGCATCGCCCGCGGCTTGTTCGGCCGCGATGCGTTGCTGGTTGCGCGAATACGAGAGGAACATCGCCACCGAACCGGCCCAGAGGATGGCCAGTACGATGACGGCGGCTTCGAGAATCAACTCAGATGTTCTCCAGGTCCGACCACTCTTCTTCAGACATCATCTTGTCGAGTTCGACCAGAATGAGCAGCTCGCCGTTCTTGTTGCACACGCCCTGGATGAACTTGGCGGATTCTTCGTTACCCACGTTCGGCGCGGTTTCCACCTCGGATTGGCGCAGGTAGACCACTTCAGCCACGCTGTCGACCAGGATCCCAACTACCTGCTTGTCCGCTTCGATGATCACGATACGGGTGTTGTCGGTCACGTCGCTGGAGGCCAGGCCGAAGCGCTGGCGAGTGTCGATCACCGTGACCACGTTACCGCGCAGGTTGATGATCCCGAGCACGTACGCCGGCGCCCCAGGTACAGGCGCGATCTCGGTGTAGCGCAGCACTTCCTGCACTTGCATCACGTTGATGCCATAGGTTTCGTTATCAAGGCGGAAGGTGACCCATTGCAGGATCGGATCCTCTGAACCCTTGCCGGACGTTTTGCTCATACCCTACCCCTCGTTCCCGCAGTGCGGTCTGTTATGCATGCCCTAGGCCCACGGCCATAGGGCGTTATCGTTTACGGCCCCGGGCAGCAGCGGCCCGTGCCTTTTCCTCGGCCGCGGCTTTGGCCCGGGCTTCGGCTTCTTGTCGTTTGACCGCGCCGCTGGCAATCATTTCAGCCAATTGCGCAACATCGAGCAACGCGCACATGTGTTCGATCACCGTACCCGCCAGCCAGGGCCGCTGCCCCCGCTGGGTACGCCACTTGATTTCTGCCGGATCGAGCCGTATCGAACGGCTCACCGAATGCACCGCCAGGCCCCATTCATAGCCCTGTACGGAAATCACATACTGCAAGCCCTGCTGGAAATCATCGCGGTAGCGGTCGGGCATGACCCAGCGGGCGGTATCCAGCACCTTGAGGTTGCCGTTGTTGCTCGGCAACAGCCCCAGGAACCATTCGGGCTGGCCGAACAGCGGGGTCAGTTCCTGGCCCGCCAATGGATAAATCGAACCCAGGCATACCAACGGCACGGCGAGCGTCAGCCCTGCCACGTCGAACAGCAGGCACTCGAATGTCTCGGCCGCCCAGGCAGGAAGCCCCTGCTCTACCGGCGTACCGGGGCCGCCGCCTTCACTGCGCAGGCTCACTTCGGGCGTAGCGATCGGCGGGGCTATGGCGGGCGCAACTGGCCCCACCGGAGCAGGCTCGATAACCGGCAGCGCCACCGGCACCTCGGGTAGCGCGACCGGCGCCAAGGCTTCGTCGATCACCTGCGGCGATACCTGAGGCACCAGCGAAGGGCCTACCCACAGGGTGGGTTCATCGAAACGCGCCAAGGGTTCGGCCGCAGGGCGAGCAATGGCGCGGCGCGGCTCGGCAGCCGGCAACACCGGGCGCGGTCGCGAATCGCGCACATGCTCTTCGAGTACAGCCGCTTCGAATTCGTCCAGGCTGGCTGGGTTATCCACAACGGCCGGCTCAGGTTGAACCAGCACAGCGATTGGCGCAGGTGTTGGCTGCGACTCAGGCTCGGCTTGCGGGTCCTCCGTTGCTTCCTGCAACAGGCCGTCAAGGTACGACTGCAAGGCCTGGCGCGGGCGACGTGGAATGTCGATAGGGCGGCTCATGTCAGGCCACCTGGGTCAGCAGTTGCTGGCCGAGCAGGTGCTTGAGCAGCGCTCGATACGCCACCACGCCGCGGCTTTTGGGATCGAAGCGGGACGGGGCCTGGCCGGCACGGCTGGCGTCGCGCAAGCGGGTATCCACAGGAATGTACCCTTCCCACACGCTGTCCTGCCAACGGTCACGCAATACTCGCAGGGTGCCCAGCGAGGCTTGGGTACGACGGTCGAACAGCGTGGGGACAATGCTGTAGGGCAATGGCTGCTTGCGCGAACGGTTGATCATGGTAAGCGTACTGACCATCCGCTCCAGGCCATTGACCGCCAAGTGTTCGGTTTGTACCGGAATCACCAGCTGCTGGCTGGCCGCCAATGCATTGACCATGAGCACGCCCAGCAAGGGCGGGCTGTCGATCAAGGCATAGTCGAAATCCTGCCAAAGCTGCGCAAGGGATTTGGCGATCACCAGGCCCAGGCCACTCTGGCCAGGGGATTGGCGCTCAAGCGTGGCCAAGGCAGTGCTGGACGGAAGCAACGAGATACGCTCATCAGTGGTCGGCAGCAGAAGTTGGCCGGGCAGGCCCTCGGGCACGTTGCCCTTGTGCAGGAACAGGTCGTAGCAGCTGTGCTCCTGGCCGTCCGGGTCATTGCCGAAATAGCTGGTCAGCGACCCGTGGGGGTCGAGATCGACAACCACCACGCGCTTGCCTGCATCGGACAACAGGCCGGCGAGCGCGACGGTGGTGGTGGTCTTGCCGACGCCACCTTTCTGATTGGCAATTGCCCAGACTCTCATGTGTACGGGTCCCGATAACTGGTTTACAACGTCGGCGACGGGGTTTTGACAGCTTGCCCCTTCACCGGCTGCATTGCCCCGGACGGTGCACTTTGTGTGCCAGCCCGCTTCAGTGCCGCATCTGGCGTAGCATTGGCGGTGCCAGAACCCGTGAGGCTACGGCGCACCTCAAGGTTTCTGGAGATCACCAACACCACCCGTCGATTGCGCGCGCGGCCGTCGGCCGTATCGTTGCCCGCGACGGGTTGATATTCACCATAGCCCACGGCGGCCATGCGGCCAGGGTCGATGCCGTCCATGGCCAGCATGCGTACGATGCTCGAGGCGCGGGCTGAAGACAGCTCCCAGTTAGTCGGGTATTGCGCGGTACGAATCGGCTGGTTGTCGGTAAAGCCTTCGACATGAACCGGGTTGGCGAACGGCTGAAGGATGCCAGCGACCTTTTCGACGATCGCGAAGGCACGGTCGCTGGGGATGGCGTCGCCGCTCCCAAACAACAGGCCGGACTTGAGCTCGATCTCGATCCACAGCTCGTTGCCGCGGACCGTCAACTGGTCAGCGGCGATCAGGTCGCCAAAGGCCGTGCGCACATCATCGGTGATGGTCTTTAGGGCATCGGACTCCCCCACCGCCGCGTCCGGCTCGTCGCTCTCGGTATTGAGCGGGGTAACCGGCTGCGTGGTACGCGGGCGCTCGTCACCAATGGGGATGGGCTTGAGGCTGCGCTGCTGCTCGTTGAATACCCCTACCAGGGCGTCGGAGAGCACTTTGTATTTGCCCTCGTTCACCGAAGAGATCGAGTACATCACCACGAAGAAGGCGAACAGCAGGGTGATGAAGTCCGCGTAGGACACCAGCCAGCGTTCGTGATTCTCGTGCTCTTCGGTAACCCGCCGACGACGCATCAATTACTCCATGAAGCCATGCAGCTTCAGTTCGATGGACCGGGGGTTTTCGCCTTCCGCGATCGAGAGCAGCCCCTCAAGGAGCATCTCCCGGTAGCGGGACTGGCGCTGAGCAAGCGCCTTGAGTTTATTGGCGACGGGCAGCAACACCAGGTTGGCTGACGCCACACCGTAGATAGTGGCTACGAAAGCAACTGCTATGCCACTTCCCAGCTGCGAGGGGTCGGCCAGGTTACCCATTACATGGATAAGCCCCATTACCGCGCCGATGATGCCGATGGTGGGCGCATAGCCACCCATGCATTCGTACACCTTGGCGGCGCGCACATCGCGGTTTTCCTGGGAGAGGAAATCAAGCTCCAGGATGCTGCGGATCGCTTCGGGTTCGGCGCCATCGACCAGCAATTGCAGGCCTTTGCGGGCATAGCTGTCCGGCTCGGTGTCGGCCACGCTTTCCAGGCCCAGCAGCCCTTCCTTGCGCGCGACCAGGCTCCAGCCCACTACCCGATCCACCCCGCCGGCGAGGTCGATACGCGGCGGGAAGAAAATCCACGGCAGTATTTGCAGTGCACGCTTGAACGCGCTGATGGGCGTTTGCAGCAGGGCTGCCGCCAAGGTTCCGCCGAGTACGATCAAGCCCGCCGGGCCGTTGAGCAGGGACGGCAAATGGCCGCCCTCCAGGAAGTTACCGCCCACAATGGCAACGAACGCGAGAATGATCCCGATAAGGCTCAGTACATCCATTACTGGCATGCCTCCGCCAGGTACCGACCCATGTCGTCCAGGCTGTATACCGCATCGGCAAGGCCGGCCTTCGCCACCGCCATGGGCATGCCATAGATCACGCAACTGGCTTCATCCTGCGCCCACACCTGGCTGCCGCTCTGCTTGAGCAGGCGCGCGCCTTCACGGCCGTCCGCGCCCATGCCGGTCAGCACCACGGCCAGCACCTTGTCACCGAAGGACTTGGCGGCCGAGCCGAAGGTGATATCCACGCAGGGTTTGTAATTCAGGCGCTCGTCGCCGGGCAGGATTTTCACCGTGCCACGGGCGTCCACCATCATCTGTTTGCCGCCCGGCGCCAGCAATGCCAAGCCTGGGCGCAACTGGTCGCCGTCTTCCGCTTCCTTCACGCTGATGCGGCAAAGCTTATCCAACCGCTCGGCAAAGGCGCGGGTGAACGCTGCGGGCATATGCTGGATAAGCACGATGGGCGACGGGAAATTGGCAGGGAGCTGAGTGAGCACTCGCTGCAGCGCAACCGGCCCCCCGGTGGAGGTGCCGATGGCCAGCAGCTTGTAGGCCTTGCGGCGAGGTGCGCCGCTGGTGGCCGGTGCGGCAGGCCGCGGCGGCGCAACCGGTGCAGGTGCCGCAGGCGCCGGGCGTGCCGGCGCGCGGCTGGTGAAAGGCTCGCGGGAAACAGGAGCGGGCGACGGCGCCGCAGCGGCGGCGGATGAGCCGGAACTGAAGCGGCGGTTGCTGCGAGCGATGGAATTGACCTTCTCGCACAGCAGCTGCCGGACTTTGTCCGGGTTCTTCGAGATGTCTTCGAAGTTCTTCGGCAGAAAGTCCACTGCGCCAGCATCCAGCGCATCCAGGGTTACCCGGGCGCCTTCATGGGTAAGCGAGGAGAACATCAATACCGGCGTGGGGCAACGCTGCATGATGTGACGGACCGCCGTGATGCCATCCATCATCGGCATTTCGTAATCCATGGTGATCACGTCAGGCTTGAGGGCGATGGCCTGGTCGATGGCTTCGCGGCCATTGCTGGCCGTGCCCACTACCTTGATGTTGCTGTCCTGCGAAAGGATTTCGGTAAGGCGGCGGCGGAAAAAACCGGAATCGTCCACCACCAGGACTGTGAGTGCCATAGTTACTCCATTACAGACCGCCGGCGTTCATGGCCGGCGGCAGCGGTGTCAGATACGCCGTGCGGCGTAGCGCTTGAGCATGCTTGGAACATCCAGGATCAACGCGATACGACCGTCGCCGGTAATGGTCGCGCCAGACATCCCGGGCGTGCCCTGGAGCATCTTGCCCAGCGGCTTGATCACCACTTCCTCCTGGCCCACCAACTGGTCGACCACGAAACCGATGCGTTGGGTGCCTACCGACAGGATCACCACATGGCCCTCGCGTTGTTCGTTGTCCTGGGCGCCAGGTACCAGCCAACGCTTGAGATAGAACAGCGGCAGCGCTTTGTCGCGCACGATCACCACTTCCTGCCCGTCGACCACGTTGGTGCGCGACAGGTCGAGGTGGAAGATCTCGTTCACGCTCACCAGCGGGAAGGCGAAGGCCTGGTTTTCCAGCATCACCATCAGCGTGGGCATGATCGCCAGGGTGAGCGGCACCTTGATGACGATCTTCGAGCCCTGGCCCTTGGCCGAGTAAATGTTGATCGAACCGTTGAGCTGGGAAATCTTGGTTTTCACCACGTCCATGCCCACACCACGGCCCGACACATCGGAAATTTCGGTCTTGGTGGAGAAGCCCGGGGCGAAGATCAGGTTGTAGCAGTCGGTTTCAGACAGGCGATCGGCCGCGTCCTTGTCCATCAGGCCTTTTTCCACGGCCTTGGCGCGCAGCACAGCCGGGTCCATGCCCTTGCCATCGTCGGAGATGGACAAGAGGATGTGGTCCCCTTCCTGCTCGGCGGACAGCACCACCTTGCCGGAGCGTGGCTTGCCGGATTCTTCGCGCTCATCGGGCATTTCAACGCCATGGTCCACAGCGTTGCGCACCAAGTGGACCAACGGGTCGGCAAGGGCCTCTACGAGGTTCTTGTCGAGGTCGGTTTCTTCACCCACCAACTCCAGGTTGATTTCTTTCTTGAGCTGACGCGCAAGGTCGCGAACCAGTCGCGGGAAGCGCCCGAACACTTTCTTGATCGGCTGCATCCGCGTTTTCATCACGGCGGTCTGCAGGTCGGCGGTGACCACGTCCAGGTTGGACACGGCCTTGGACATGGCTTCGTCGCCGCTGTTAAGGCCAAGCCGTACCAGGCGGTTACGCACCAGTACCAGTTCGCCCACCATGTTCATGATCTCGTCCAGCCGCGCGGTATCGACCCGCACAGTGGTTTCGGCCTCGCTGGCTGCGGGTTTGTCCCCCGCTGGCGCAGGGCGCGCGGCTGCGGCGGCTGGGGCAGCAGCAGGCGCCGCAGCGCGTGCCGGCTCCGCCCGGGCTGGCGCGGCAGCGGGCTTGGCCGGTGCTGGCGCCGGTGCTGCGGCAGGCTTGGCTGCCGGGGGGGCTACCGGTGCCTCGGCTGCGGCTTCGGCGTTGAACTTGCCCTTGCCGTGAAGCTGGTCGAGCAACGCTTCGAATTCGTTGTCGGTGATCAGATCGCCACCGCCTACCGAAGGCACGGGTGCCGACGGTGCAGCGGCCGTAGGCGCTACCACGTTGTCCACGGCAAAGCTGCCTTTGCCATGCAGTTGGTCGAGCAGCGCTTCGAACTCGGCGTCGGTGATCTCGTCCCCGGCGCCAGGCGCTGCAGGCACAGGCTCGGCAACCGCAGTGGGCAGTGCTTCAGGCGCGAATTGGCCCTTGCCATGGAGCTGGTCCAGAAGCGATTCGAATTCGGCGTCAGTGATGTCGTCGCTGCCGCTGGCAGGCACTGGAACGTCGTCCAGGCTCTGCACGAGCGCTTCGAACTCATTTTCATGCCTGGGCGCAGAGACGGCGACTGGCGCCGGTGCTTCGACCGCTGGCGCCGCCCCAGCGGGTTCCGCCAGGCGGGCCAAGGCAGCAAGCAGCTCTGGGGTGGCCGGGGTAAGGGGGGCACGTTCGCGTACCTGCCCGAACATGCTGTTGACGGTGTCGAGTGCTTCAAGCACTACGTCCATCAGTTCGGAGTCTACGCGGCGTTCGCCCTTGCGCAGAATATCGAACACGTTCTCGGCGATATGGCAGCATTCGACCAGCTCGTTGAGCTGGAGAAAGCCGGCGCCGCCTTTAACGGTATGAAAACCACGAAAAATCGCATTAAGCAGATCCGCGTCGTCGGGGCGGCTTTCCAGCTCCACCAACTGTTCGGACAACTGCTCGAGGATCTCGCCGGCCTCTACCAGGAAGTCCTGGAGGATTTCTTCATCGGCGCCGAAGCTCATTTGGGTGCTCCCTGGAATTTTGTAAGTGGCATCCGGCCCGGATAGCGCAATTCAGCGCCGGTTCGATGAGGCTTCCAGACCAGGCTCAGAAGCCCAGGCTGGAAAGCAGATCATCCACATCGTCCTGGCCGGATACGACGTCTTCACGCTTATCGGCATGAATCTGCGGACCTTCACCCCGGGAGAGGTCTTTTTCGGTAATTTTTTCATCACGCAGGCTTTCAGAGTCATGCTGGATACCCGCGAAGCGGTCTACCTGGCTGGCCATGAGCACCAGCTTGAGCAGGTTGGACTCCACGTCGGTCACCAGCGCAGTGACGCGCTTGATCACCTGGCCGGTGAGGTCCTGGTAATCCTGCGCCAGCAGAATGTCGTTCAGATGGGCCGAGATAGCCGTGGCATCGCTTTCACTGCGTTGCAGAAAGCCATCCACACGCTTGACCAGGTCGCGGAACTCGCCCGCATCGACCTCACGGCGCATGAACCGCTGCCAATCGGCGCGCACGGCACGTGCCTCTTCCGCCAGGCCATGAACCACTGGCGTGCTTTGCTCCACCAGGTCCATGGTGCGGTTGGCCGCGTTTTCGGTCAGGCGAACCACGTACTCCAGCCGTTCGGTGGCGTCAGTGATCTGCGAAACCTCTTCGGCCTTGGGCGAGCGAGGGTCGATCTGGAAGTTGACGATAGCGCTGTGCAACTCGCGGGTAAGCTTGCCCACTTCCTGGTACAGGCCACGGTCGCGCGTCTGGTTCAATTGGTGAATCAACTGCACGGCGTCGCCGAAGCGGCCCTTTTCGAGGCTCTCCACCAACTGACGCGCATGGATTTTCAGGGTGGACTCGAAGTCCCCCAACGGCAGATTACTGGACTCCATAGCGCCCCCTGTGCGGCCTCTCAGCTGTTGACGCGCTCGAAGATTTTCTCGATCTTCTCTTTCAGCACCTGCGCGGTGAAGGGCTTGACCACATAGCCGTTGACGCCAGCCTGGGCCGCTTCGATGATTTGCTCACGCTTGGCTTCAGCGGTCACCATCAGCACCGGGAGGTGCTTGAGACGCTCATCTGCGCGCACGGTGCGCAGCAGCTCGATACCGGTCATGCCCGGCATGTTCCAGTCGGTTACCAGGAAGTCGAAGGCGCCGCTTTGCAGCATGGGCAAAGCCGTATTGCCGTCGTCCGCTTCCGAGGTATTAGTGAACCCCAGGTCGCGCAACAGGTTTTTAATGATCCGCCTCATCGTCGAAAAATCGTCAACGA
Source organism: Pseudomonas sp. 3MAES_34.3B (assembly GCF_058145875.1). Taxonomy (NCBI): domain Bacteria; kingdom Pseudomonadati; phylum Pseudomonadota; class Gammaproteobacteria; order Pseudomonadales; family Pseudomonadaceae; genus Pseudomonas; species Pseudomonas sp. 3MAES_34.3B. Next base: position 3,716,215 of record NZ_CM176960.1, read on the forward strand.
TCAGGATTTTCATGTTCTTGTCCAAGTAGACCTCCAAGCAGTCTCAAACGCGCCCACTCCGGGACGCGCAGTCAATCGAATCCGTTTACACCTGTACCTGCATGACTGCCTGAGCAGGCGTGGCGGGCGGTGATATCATATTGCCGCCGTACCGTTCCAGCATTCTCTGAAAATTTTGCGGGCCAGCCCTCGCGCCAGCAGTGTCAGCGGGCGCGCCAATCGCCCAGGCGGCTGCGCAAACGCGCCGCGCACTGGCTATGCAACTGGCTCACCCGAGACTCGCTTACCCCCAGTACTTCACCGATTTCCTTGAGGTTCAGTTCCTCGTCGTAATACAGCGACAGCACCAGGCGCTCACGCTCGGGCAAGTTGGCAATGGCGTCAGCCAGTGCACCCTGGAAGCGTTCGTCTTCCAACCCACGCGCGGGTTCGCCGCTGTGGCTGGCGCCACCCTCGTGCAGGCCTTCATGCTCGCCGTCCTGCAACAGGTCGTCGAAACTGTACAGCCGGCTGCCCAGGGTGTCGTTCAGCATCGAGTAATATTCCTCGATGCTGACCTTGAGTTCGGCAGCAACCTCGTGATCTTTAGCCTCACGGCCCGTACGCGCTTCAATTTTTCGAATGGCGTCGCTCACGGTGCGGCTGTTGCGGTGAACGGAGCGCGGTGCCCAGTCGCCTTTGCGCACTTCGTCGAGCATGGCGCCGCGGATGCGGATACCGGCATAGGTCTCGAAACTCGCACCCTTGCTGGAGTCGTACTTGTTGGCCACCTCGAGCAGGCCGATCATGCCGGCCTGAATGAGGTCTTCGACCTGTACGCTCGCGGGCAATCGTGCCAGCAAGTGATAGGCAATGCGCTTGACCAGAGGCGCATAGCGCTCGATCAGCTCATGCTGCTGCGACTGCCGAGAGGCGTTGTTGTACATCCGGTATCCACTGGCGCTCATGAGACAGGCCCCGCACTGGTTTGCTGTACCAAACGTTCGACGAAGAATTCCAGGTGCCCCCGCGGGTTGGCGGGCAGCGGCCAGGTATCGACCTTCTGAGCGATGGCCTTGAAGGCCAGCGCGCATTTCGAGCGCGGGAACGCTTCATAAACGGCCCGCTGTTTCTGTACGGCCTTGCGCACGGTTTCGTCGTACGGCACCGCGCCTACGTATTGGAGCGCCACATCAAGGAAACGGTCAGTTACCTTGGTGAGCTTGGCGAACAGGTTGCGCCCTTCCTGCGGGCTCTGGGCCATGTTGGCCAGCACGCGGAAGCGGTTCATGCCGTAGTCGCGGTTGAGCAACTTGATCAAGGCATAGGCGTCGGTGATGGAAGTGGGCTCGTCGCACACGACCAGCAGCACCTCCTGGGCGGCGCGCACGAAGCTCACTACCGAGTCGCCGATACCGGCCGCGGTATCGATCACCAGTACATCCAGGTTATCGCCGATCTCGCTGAAGGCCTGGATGAGGCCGGCGTGTTGTGCCGGGGTCAGATGGACCATGCTCTGGGTACCCGAGGCAGCCGGTACGATGCGTACCCCGCCCGGCCCCTGCAGGAGCACATCGCGCAGGTCGCAACGGCCCTCGATCACATCGGCGAGCGTGCGCTTGGGTGTGAGCCCCAGCAACACGTCGACGTTGGCCAGGCCCAGGTCGGCGTCCAGCAGCATCACCCGCCGGCCGAGTTCGGCCAGTGCCAGCGAAAGGTTCACTGACACGTTTGTCTTCCCGACGCCGCCCTTGCCGCCGGTCACCGCGATCACCTGTACGGGATGCATGCTGCCCATTCGTTCTTTACCCTGTCACTGAGACGCTGGCTGCACCACGGCCCGCTTCGCCATCGGACAAGCCATTCGGCAAGCTGGCACAGCGTGTGGTGAAGGTAGGTTCCAAGCCAAACAGCGGCCTTTCGGCCTCGCTGTCGCGCAACCAATTGCGCATGCATTCATTCATGTTCATTCCCCTCAGCCCGCACGTTTGTTGGGGCTGTGGTAGAGGTCAGCGAACATATCGGCCATGGCCTCTTCGCTGGGCTCTTCCTGCATTTGTACGCTCACCGCGCGGCTGACCAACTGGTGCTTGCGAGGCAAGTGAAGGTCATCCGGAATACGCGGGCCATCGGTAAGGTAGGCCACCGGCAGCTCGTGGCTGATCGCCAGGCTCAATACCTCGCCGAGGCTCGCCGTTTCGTCGAGCTTGGTGAGGATACAGCCTGCGAGGCCGCAACGCTTGTAACTATGGTAAGCCGCCGTCAAAACCTGCTTCTGGCTGGTGGTCGCCAGTACCAGGTAATTGCGCGCGCGGATGCCCCGCCCGGCCAGGCTTTCGAGCTGCAGCTTGAGGGCCGGATCGCTGGCTTGCAGGCCAGCGGTATCGATCAACACCACGCGTTTGCGCAGTAGCGGTTCCAGCGCCTGCGCCAGGGACTGGCCAGGATCGACGTGGGTAACCGGCACGTTGAGGATACGGCCGAGGGTTTTGAGTTGCTCCTGAGCGCCAATGCGGAAACTGTCCATGCTTACCAATGCGATATTTTGCGCGCCGTATTTAAGCACATATCGCGCGGCAAGCTTGGCCAGCGTGGTGGTTTTACCCATACCGGCCGGCCCTACCATGGCAATTACCCCACCCTCTTCGAGTGGTTCGGCCTCGGGTGTGGAGATCATGCGGGCCAAGTGGGCCAGCAGCATGCGCCAGGCGTGACGCGGCTCGGCGATATCCTCGACCTGGCCCAGCAGGTCGCGCGCCAGCGGGCCGGACAAGCCGATGCGTTGCAGCTTGCGCCACAGCGTGGCCTGCTCGGGGCGGGTACCTTGCAATTGGGTCCAGGCCAGCGAGCCCAGCTGCACTTCAAGCAGTTCGCGCAGGCCGGACAGTTCCGAACGCATGGAATCGAACAGGCGCTGGTCCACCGCAGCAGGCGCAGGGGCTGCTGGTGCGGGCGCACGCGGCGCTTCGTTGAGGGTAGGCTCGATCAGCGGCTCGGCGGCGGTCAGGGGCAGGCCCGCGAACAGCTGGCGGTTGATCACGCCATCGCTGTTGCTGCGGGTGTCCAGCTCGGCCTGTGCCGAAACAATGCGCGATTGGGTTTTGCGCAGCTCGTCTTCGAGCTCGATGTTCGGCACGCGAGGCGCCAGGGCCGAGAGTTTGTAATCCAGCGCAGCGGTAAGCTCGACGCCGCCAGCGATCCGGCGGTTGCCGATGATCGCGGCGTCAGCGCCCAGCTCGTCACGCACCAGTTTCATGGCTTGACGCATATCCGCGGCGAAAAAACGCTTCACTTGCATATCCCGCTACCTCAGCCGTTGGGCCCTACTGTCGCAACGATCGTAACTTGCTTGTTGTCCGGTATTTCCTGGTACGCCAGCACGTGCAGGTTCGGCACCGCCAGGCGACCGAACCGCGAGAGCATCGTGCGGATCGGACCGGCCACCAGCAGTATTGCCGGTTGGCCTTGCATTTCCTGGCGCTGAGCCGCTTCGATCAGGGATCGCTGCAGCCGCTCCGCCATGCTCGGTTCCAGCAAAACGCCTTCTTCCTGACCCTGGCCAGCCTTGTGAATACTATTGAGCAATATCTGTTCCAACTTTGGTTCCAGGGTGATCACAGGCAGCTGAGACTCAGTGCCTACAATGCTTTGCACGATTGCACGCGACAGCCCGGCCCTCACAGCGGCCACAAGCGCGGCGGTATCTTGACTCCGCACACCGCTGTTGGCGATGGCCTCGGCGATGCTGCGGATGTCCCGAACCGGCACTTGTTCGGCGAGCAACGCCTGCAACACTTTCAGTAAAGCAGACAAGCTGATAAGCCCCGGCACCAATTCCTCGGCCAGTTTCGGCGAACCCTTGGCCAGTACCTGCAGCAGTTGCTGCACTTCCTCATGGCCGATCAACTCATGGGCATGCTTCTGGAGGATCTGGTTAAGGTGCGTGGCAACAACCGTACTGGCGTCCACCACGGTGTAGCCAAGAGATTGTGCCTGGCTGCGCGCGCTGATCTCGATCCATACGGCTTCCAGGCCGAACGCCGGGTCCCGCGCCTGAATGCCGTTGAGCGAGCCAAATACTTGACCCGGGTTGATGGCCAGCTCGCGGTCGGGGTAAATCTCCGCCTCGGCGAGGATCACCCCCATCAGCGTCAAGCGATAGGCGCTGGGCGCCAGGTCTAGGTTGTCGCGAATGTGTACGGTGGGCATCAGGAAGCCCAGGTCCTGGGACAGCTTTTTGCGTACGCCTTTGATCCGCGCCAGCAATTGCCCCCCTTGGTTACGGTCCACCAACGGGATCAACCGATAGCCCACTTCCAGGCCAATCATGTCGATCGGGGTTACGTCATCCCAGCCCAGCTCTTTGGTTTCCTGCGAGCGCTGTGGCGATGGCAGCAGCTCCTGCTGGCGCTGCACTTCGGCGGCAGCTTCTACCTTCACCTGGTTCTTTTTCTTCCACAGCAGGTAAGCACCACCACCGGCCGCTGCGGCCAGGGACAGAAACGCGATATGCGGCATGCCGGGAATAAGGCCCATCACCGCCATCAAGCCCGCGGACACGCCGAGCGCCTTGGGCGAGTCGAACATCTGGCGGCTGATCTGCTTGCCCATCTCTTCCGAACCGGAAGCACGGGTCACCATGATCGCGGCGGCTGTGGACAGCAGCAACGAGGGCAACTGAGCTACCAGGCCGTCACCGATAGTGAGCAAAGCGTAGGTAGTGCCCGCGTCGGCGAAGGTCAGCCCGTGCTGCAGGATACCAACCGCCATACCCCCGATAAGGTTGATAAACAGGATCAGCAGGCCGGCAATGGCGTCCCCGCGTACGAACTTGCTGGCACCGTCCATGGAGCCGTAGAACTCGGCCTCCTGGGCAACCTCGGCGCGGCGATGCTTCGCCGCTGCCTGGTCAATCAGGCCAGCATTGAGGTCGGCGTCGATGGCCATCTGTTTGCCGGGCATCGCGTCGAGGGTAAACCGTGCGCTCACTTCGGAGATCCGCCCGGCACCCTTGGTAACCACCACGAAGTTGATGATCATCAAGATGGCGAACACTACGCCGCCGACCACGTAGTTACCGCCGATCACGACTTCACCGAACGCCTGGATCACCTTACCCGCCGCCTGGTGCCCCTCATGGCCGTGGAGCATTACCACTCGCGTGGAAGCTACGTTGAGTGCCAGCCGCAACAGGGTGGCAACCAGGAGAATGGTCGGGAACACGGCAAAATCAAGCGGCCGCAAGGCATACACACTGACCAGCAGCACTACGATAGACAGCGCGATGTTGAAGGTAAAAAACACGTCGAGCAGGAACGGCGGCACCGGCAACATCATCATTGCCAGCATCACAAGCAGGAGCAACGGCACGCCCAGGTTGCCCTGGGTCAAGCTCCGTGCGTTGCTGAGTAACTGAGTCCTATCAACCGCCATCTATGATTCCCCACAAACTTTTGACGCTCATGCGTTCTAAATCGGGGTAGTGCAAGAAACTCTCCAGTTTTGGCACTTCCTGCCGAGGAGCGTTCAATGGCTGCAGAGGTGGGAGACGGGCGGAGCCGCAAGGCGCAGCTCGCGAAGCGGGCACCACGGGAGTTTAATGGTGCTCCTGTTCGCGAGCTTCCTACGAGTAGAGCGCTTAGGAGCCCTTGGGTGACGCTGGCGGCGCCTCGCCGCTTTCGTCGCGCCGCAAATCTTCGGGGATGGGCATGTCCTTGGGCGGCTGGGGACGCTGGCCGGAACCAGGGCGGTATTGGCGCAGCTGGTACACATACGCCAGCACTTGCGCCACGGCCAGATAAAGGCCGGCAGGAATTTGCTGGTCCAGTTCGGTGGAATAGTAGATGGAACGGGCCAGGGCCGGGGATTCCATGATCTGTACGTCGTGGGCCACGCCAATCTCTCGGATTTTCAGCGCCAGCATGTCTACGCCCTTGGCCAGCAGCATGGGCGCGCCCCCGCTCTCGGCGTCGTATTTGAGCGCAACGGCAAAGTGTGTGGGGTTGGTGATAATCACGTCGGCCTGAGGAATATTGGTCATCATCCGGCGCTGAGACATCTCGCGCTGCATCTGCCGAATGCGCCCTTTTACTTCCGGTCGCCCTTCGGCGTCCTTGTACTCGTCCTTGACCTCCTGCTTGGTCATCTTGAGCTTTTCCTTGCCCTGATAAAGCTGCAGAGGCACGTCGATGCCCGCAATGATCAGCAGCCCCAGGGCCATATACAACGCGCTCGAGCCCACCACTTGAATGGAGTGAGTGATGGCTTGCTCAAGTGGCTCATGGGCGATCGCCAGCAGTTCGGGCGTGTCGCGCTTGAGCACCCACACCGCCACCGCCATGGTGATGGCGAACTTGCCGAGAGCTTTGAACAGCTCGCTCAAGGCGTGCTTGGAAAACATGCGTTTGAGCCCACTGGCGGGGTTCATGCGGCTGAACTTGGGTGCCATGGAGCCTGCCGCGAACAGCCAGCCGCCCAGGCAGATAGGGCCGATGATGGCGGCGAGCACCAGAATGATCAGGATCGGCTGCACACCCTGAAGCGCCATTTTTCCCGAGCTGAAGAGAAACAGCGCCATCTGGTTGGTGTCGGTGAGCACTTCGCGGCGCAGGGTGAAGTTGTACTTCATGATGGCCATGAGCGCCTGGGCCAGCGCGCCGCCAAAGGACAGCACTGCGCCTGTGCCGGCTAGCATCACGATAAACGTATTCAGCTCCTTGGAACGGGTGATCTCACCCTTTTCCCTGGAGTCCTTCTTTCGCTTCTCTGTGGGGTCTTCTGTCTTGTCGGCGCCGCTTTCGCTCTCTGCCACGGGCTCACCTTACCTCGGTCAGTGCACGCAGCCAGCGCAAGGCTTCCATCGCCAGCGGCTGGTACTGGTTAAGTATGTCGGCCATGTTGATCCACAGGATAACCATCCCCAGCACCAGCGTCATGGGCATGCCGACGGAGAAGATGTTCAGCTGAGGCGCCGCGCGAGTCATGATGCCCAGCGCGATGTTCACCACCAGCAAGGCGGTAACGGCCGGTAGCACCAGCAGCAGCGAGGCACCGAGCACCCAACCTACGCGGGTGACCAGGTCCCAGAACTGCGCCGTGACCAACGCGTTGCCCACCGGCAGCGTGGTGAAGCTGTCGGTCAATACCTCGAACACCACCAGGTGGCCGTTCATGGAGAGGAACAGCAATGTCACCAGCATGTTGAAGAACTGGCTCACCACCGCCACGTTCACGCCGTTGGTGGGGTCGACCATGGACGCGAACGCCATGCCCATCTGGATAGCGACGATTTGCCCGGCGATCACAAAAGCCTGGAACAGCATGTGAATAGACAAGCCCATCAGGGCCCCCACAATGATCTGTTCGGCCACCAGCAGCAGGCCGCTCAGGTCCAGTGCCTGCACTGGCGGCATCGCTGGCAGGCCGGGCACGATCACCACGGTGATGGCCACTGAAAAATACAGCCGGATACGGGTAGACACCATGTTGCCGCCGAACAGCGGCATGGTCATCATCAGCCCTGCCACCCGGAACAACGGAATGACGAAGCTGGCGACCCAGGTGCCGATCTGGGTATCGGTGAGCTGCAGCATGCTAGCCGATCAGCCCGGGAATGCTGCTATAGAGGGTGGTGATGTAGTCCATGAACTCACGGACGATCCACGGCCCCAGCACAATCAGCGTGACCAGCATGACCAGCATGCGCGGCAGGAAGCTCAGGGTTTGTTCGTTGATTTGCGTGGCGGCCTGGAACATCGCAATCACCAGGCCTACCAACAGGCTGGGTAGCACCAGGATCGCAACCATCAGGGTGGTCAACCAAAGGGCTTCGCGGAACAAGTCTGTGGCGATTTCCGGGGTCATGGCGCCCTCCTCTGAGTCAAACGCCGCCGAAGCTGCCGGCGAGTGTACCGATGATCAACGCCCAGCCATCCACCAGCACGAACAGCATGATCTTGAACGGCAGGGAAATGATAAGGGGCGACAGCATCATCATCCCCATGGCCATCAACACGCTGGCGACCACCAGGTCGATGATCAGGAACGGGATGAAAATCATGAAGCCGATCTGGAAGGCGGTTTTGAGCTCGGAACACACGAACGCCGGGACCAGGATGGTGATGGGGGCCTGATCGGCGCTGGGTATATCGGTGCGCCGGGACAGGCGCATGAACAGGTCCAGGTCGCTCTGCCGGGTCTGCGCCAGCATAAAGTCCTTCACCGGCACCTCGGCCTTGGCTAGCGCATCCTGAGCGCTCATCTGCTCGGCCAGGTACGGTTGCAAGGCGTCGTTGTTCACCCGGTCGAACACCGGGGCCATGATGAACATGGTGAGGAACAGCGCCATGCCGGTCAGCAACTGGTTGGACGGCGTTTGTTGCAGCCCCAGCGCCTGGCGCAGGATCGAGAACACGATGATGATGCGGGTGAAGCTGGTCATCAGCATCACGAACGCCGGAATGAAACTCAGCGCCGTCATGATCGCGAGGATCTGAAGGCTCACCGAGTATTCCTGCTGACCGTTGGCGCCGGTCGTCATGGTTATCGCCGGCAATGACAGCGGGTCGGCCGCCAGCACCGATGGGGCGACAAGCACCCCGCAAAGCGGAATCAGCCAGCGCAGGGTGCGCATCACTTCCTATCCTTATGGTCCTTGCCAAGCAGTTCCATGAGCCGCTGGGCGAATTCAGGCGTCGTCGCCTCACCGGGTTGTGGGGTTTCGACTGGATGTTGCAGCACGTGCAGCGGGGTGATGCGGCCCGGGGAAAGCCCCAGCAGGATCTGCTCCCGGCCCACTTGCACCAGCACCAGCCGGTCGCGGGGGCCAAGGGCGCGGGCCCCGAGCAGCTCGATCACCTGGCCGTTGCGCGGGCCCATGGGTTGCAGCCTGCGCAATAGCCAGGCCAGCCCGAGGATCACCGCAACTACGGCCAACAGCCCCAGGGCCGTTTGCCCGAGCTGGGCGGCCATACCGGAGCTGGCGCCAACTGCCGCGGTCGAAGCCGAAGCAGCAGGTGCGGCGGGCTCTGCGCCGAAGGCGACCAACGGCAGGCTGAGCAGCCCGGCCAGCAAGGCCTTCATCAGCGAAGCTTCTTGATACGTTCGGCAGGGCTGATCACGTCGGTAAGGCGGATACCGAACTTCTCGTTCACTACCACCACTTCACCGTGGGCAATCAAGGTACCGTTGACCAGCACGTCCAGCGGCTCGCCGGCGAGACGATCCAGCTCGATCACCGACCCCTGGTTGAGCTGCAGCAGGTTGCGGATGTTGATTTCGGTGCTGCCCACTTCCATGGAGATGGTCACCGGGATGTCCAGAATCACATCCAGGTTAGGGCCTTCCATACCGTGCGTTTCGGAAGGCTTGGGCGAGGAACCGAACTCTTCCATCGGCAGCCGGGTGCCCGCCGGGCGCGCTGCAGTATCAGCCTGCAACAAGGCATCGATGTCGCTCTGCCCACCGTCGCCGGATTCGTTCAGTGCCGCGGCCCACTCATCAGCCAGCGCCTGGTCATCGACGGAAGTATCTTTGTCATCAGCCATTGTAAGTCCTCAATCTGTTCAGGATCGGCGCGCGCGAATCAGCGGCGCTCGATCGGTGTGGTGATCTGCAACGAGAGCGTGCCTTTGTGCGAGCCCAGGCGGGCCTTGAACGAGGGCACCCCGTTGGCACGCATCACGAGCTCCTCTGGCAACTCCACGGGGATCACATCCCCTGGCTGCATATGGAGGATGTCTCGCAGCTTGAGCTGGCGGCGGGCGACGGTCGCCGACAACGGCACCGACACGTCGAGTACGTCTTCGCGCAGGGCCTTGATCCAGCGCTCGTCCTGATCGTCCAGGTCTGACTGGAAGCCGGCGTCGAGCATCTCACGCACGGGCTCGACCATCGAATATGGCATGGCCACGTGAAGGTCGCCGCCGCCGCCATCCATTTCCACATGGAACGTGGAGACCACCACCGCTTCGCTGGGGCCCACAATGTTGGCCATGGCCGGGTTGACCTCCGACTGGATGAACTCGAAGTTCACGTCCATCACCGCGTGCCAGGCTTCCTTGAGGTCCACAAAGGCCTGGTCCAGCACCATGCGCACCACGCGCAACTCCGTAGGGGTGAACTCCCGGCCTTCGATCTTGGCATGGCGGCCATCGCCGCCGAAGAAGTTGTCCACCAGCTTGAACACCAGGCGGGCGTCCAGGATGAACAACGCGGTGCCACGCAACGGCTTGACCTTCACCAGGTTCAGGCTGGTCGGCACATAGAGCGAGTGAATGTACTCGCCGAATTTCATCACCTGCACGCCGCCTACCGCCACGTCGGCGGAACGGCGCAGCAGGTTGAACATGCTCACGCGGGTATAACGGGCGAAACGCTCGTTGATCATCTCGAGGGTGGGCATGCGCCCGCGCACGATCCGGTCCTGGGTGGTCAGGTCGTAGCTTTTGACGCTACCGGGCTCGACCATCGTTTCGGTCTGCACCAGCCCATCGTCCACGCCGTGCAGCAGCGCGTCGATCTCGTCCTGTGACAACAGGTCCTGCATGGCCATGAGGGTTTCCTATTGCAATACGAAATTGGTGAACAACAGTTGATCCACAACCAGCTTGCCAACCTCTTTCTGGGCCACTTCCTGAACACTGGCAGTGGCTTTCTGGCGCAGCATTTCTATCCCCACCGGGCTCGCCAGCGTGGAAAAATCCTGGCCGGAGAGCAACATCACCAGGTTATTGCGGATGACCGGCAAATGCACTTTGAGCGCGTCCAGCGCGGCCTGATCGTGGGTCAGCAGGGTGATACTCACCTGCAGGTACCGCTGCCGGCCGTTCTGATTGAGGTTGACCACGAACGCGGGTGACAAGGGTTCGTAGATCGCCACAGGTTTGACGGCCTCGGCGGTAGCCGCGGGTGTTTTCTCATCCTTGTTGTTCTGGGACTTGTGCATGAAGTACCAGGTTCCGCCCACCGACGTACCGATCGCAAGCAGCAGCGCTATCACGATGATCAGTATGAACTTGAGCTTGCCCTTTTTCTTCTCGGGGGCCGCGCCTGCGTCTTCGTCTTTCTTAGCCATGCCAATAATCCGTCGCGATAAGGGGTTACACCAGCTATCCAGTGGGCTTCAGCAAGTGTTATGCCATGTTACGCGCGGCCTCGATTGCGTTATGCACCACCGGCGCCTCCGGTACTGGCTGCAAAGTCGCGCGCTTTGTGCCAACAGAGGCTGATCATGAAACCTGTAACCCATACCCGACACCTGGCCGACCTGCTCGAAATGAACCATCGGTGGCTGGCGGACTACCCGGATCTCGGCGCCGCCGCAGAAGCCGAAGCCCGGCGCCTGTTAGCACTGCACGGTGTTGCGGAGCAGGATGTGCATCACGTGTATTGGCACTGCTTCGAGAACGCCCAGTCCAGCCCGAGGGCTTTCAGTGGCTGGTCCCACAGTGGGCCACCCATGCAAAGCCTGAGCTTGCCACAATTGGTGTTGCAGCGGTTCCCGGGGGCGGACCAGGACCGGATGGATCAGCTGGACATGATGAGCGGCTTCTATAGCGCTGGCGCCAAAGCCAACCAGTACGACGAACATCAGGAGCTTCGGCTACTGCCCAGCCAGCTTGGAGCCGATTTCTGGAAAGCCGCTTTCGCAGACACGTACCGAACACGCTTGAGGGATTTCTGGCGCACACGAACACCCGACTTTATTGCCCTGAGCCGCGCCAGCGCCCTGGTCGCCATGGAGCAGGCGCGGCAGAACGGCGCCCTGAGCGACGCTCAATTGCTCACCCTGCAACGGGCTTTTGCCAACGGCGTGGGTGAAGACCGCTCTACCGCCGCACTGGCAGCGCAACGGCCCGCAGCGTCGGGTTTGACAGTAACCGGAGTGAGCCTGCACGCCACCCACTCGCGTGACCTGTTGCGGGTGCTGGAACCGGAAGGAGCGCAATACCTGTACATGCCCAACGGTGCCAACGTTGTGCAACGCTTCGACGATGCAGCGGCACTTGAGAGGTGGCTCCAGCGCTACGCCGCCACGCCGCAAGGGCTCGCGGAATTACAGTCACACTTCGATCCGGACGACGAACACGCCCATAACCTGCTGGCCCAACTGGCCGATGGCAGCCTGGCACCCGGATGGCTGGGTGGCGAAGCGTTACCTGCGGCCAAGGATCCATTTGCCTGGCTCGCCGAACGCGCCGCCACAGAGATGTTCCGGCATGCCGACCTCGCCCTAACCAGCAACCATCGCCTGCGCAAGGAGGCCGCTGTCGCATTCCTGTCCACCTTCGCGCAGCTGGCTTCCCAACTGGCGCCGCTCGGATGGCCGATTGCGCTAAGCGCTGTAGCAAGTGCCAGCACAGCGATGGGGCTGGACATCGACAAGGCCATCCACGCCAGGTCACCCGCCGAGCGCAAAGCGGCAATCGGCGCCGCCATTGCTGAAGGGCTGACGGCAATCTTCAACCTGCCGTTGCTCAGCGCAGCCCCTGTGAGCGACCTGCCCTGGGAGGTGATCGAGGATGAGCCGCTGGTGTTGCCCACGCCGCCTGCCTTGCCGCCCTCCCCGATTTCGCGGTGGCCGCTCAACACGCGCGGAATGATCGAGCAGACCGACTTCGAACTGGTGTTTGCCGTGCAGGAAATTGCCCGCCACGGCACGGCCGCAGGCATCGAGCCAGCCCTGGCCGCAACCCGACGCTTCGCGCGGTTGCCGCGAATGATTGAAGGCGCTTGCCTGCGGGTGTTCGGCAACGCCGAGGGCGCGCTGTCCTTTGCCAAGGCGCACTTCGACGGGCCGTTTCAACTGTTCCGCATTCAGGCGCAGGGGCTGAAGGTCGCTTCGCTGCGCTTGAACCTGCGCCTGAACCGGGTGAACACGCTGGCGCTTCTCGGACAGGAAGACAGGCTGCTGTCGCCCGAAGAGCTAGGAGATTTCGCCGATGGCGCGTGGCTCGAGCATGAAGCCCACATCGCCATGGCAGACCTTTCGCCCGCGCGGCTTCGGCTGCTTTCGCCCTTCACGCGGGAGCCCTGGGCCCCGCCGGCCCTACGGGTATCGCAAGGTGTACATTGCCAGCATCTAGGGCGGGGCGTGGCCACCAGTTACCTGATCACCGTGGAAGACGCCTTGCGGGTAGTGCGCTTCGACCCGCTGAACGACTGCTGGCGTACCACCACTGGCACGGGCTTTCGTTACAACCCGGCGGCGAGCATATTCGAACCGTTCAGTGCCCAGCCAACCGTTCAGCCAAGCGCGCAAGAGATCGAAGCGGCGACGGCGGAACTGGGCATGCCGGCAAACTATCCCTGGCGCATCCCGCCGGTACCGAAGCAAGGCCGGGTACCGCTGCCACGAACCATTCACAGCGTATGGCTGGGCCGGCGGCTGCCGAATGACTTTGTGAACAACGTGATTGCCAATGCCACGCTGGCCGCCGAGGGCAGTGCGCCGTTCGACTATCACCTGTACCTGAGCATCGAGGACCCACTGGACCAGGCCCTTACGCTGACCGACCTCGCTACCGCCCCGACCAACCTGCACATTCACCTGCTGGAGGATACGGCGTTTTTCCGCGCCTTCCGGCAAACGCCCTACCATGCCCAGTACCAGGCCGCCACCGAAGGCACCGGCGTCAACTATGCCAGCGCGGCGGACGTGCTGCGGTATCAACTGCTGGACTACCACGGCGGGCTGTACATGGACATCGACGACACGCTGTATGCCAGTACCGAGAGCGGTAGCCACTTTGGTGACCTGGACTGGTCAATCGCCCCCGGGCGGTTGATGCTCAACGGCTTGGTCAATGAGTCCCGGCTAGGCCTGCATTGCCAGTTCAACACAAGCAATTTCGCGGCACTGCCGAACACCCCGGTATTGAAGGCAATCTCCCAGGAAAGCCACCAACGCTTTGTGGCCAACCGGGACCTGTACTACCAACGCCCGTACGAAAACACTGATAGCCGGGACACTGTGACGGCGTACGCACGACGGATCAGCCATGTCACAGGGCCAGGGGTATTCAACGATGTATTGATGCGGGACGTTCCAGAGCTTCGCCAGTTTCGCGCGGTGACCCGCATCGCCACCGAGCTGTCGATCCCTCCCTCCGAGCTGGCGGCGCTCTACCGCGAGATACGCCAGCATACCCGCGAGTATTCACCGCTGGCCTGGCGTATCCGGATCGGCTCCACCTCGAGCTGGCTGCATACCAGATGACGGGGGCCTCCCCGTCGGCAGGAGGCCTTTAACCCTGTAGGAAGCGGCGGGGCCAGAACCCCGATCAGGCGTAGTAATCCACCAGGCTGCTACCCACCACCGACTGGGTGGCAGCTGCTTCGGCCACGGTAGAGACCTCCACATCGCCTTCTACCCCGCCGCTACGGCCCGAACCGCTGCGAGTGCCCTGGCCTGCCTGGGCCTGCTGCTGGTGTTGCTGCTGTTGCCGCGACTGGTCGGAGACGTTTACGTCTACCTGCGTCAGCCCCTGTTGCGACAGCATGTCGCGCAGGCGGCCCTGCTGGCTTTCCAGTGCATCGCGAACACCCACATGAGCACTCTGGAACGTGATCTGGGTCTGATCAGCGGTGACATCCACGCGAATATCCAGGCGGCCCAGCTCCAGCGGGTGCAACTGGATATCCGCCGACTTGAGGTTCTGGCTGGACAGGTACATCACCCTGTTTACCAAGCCTTCGCTCCAGCCATTCTGCTGCATGTTCAATGGTTGCGCCGGCGGCGTGGCCGTAGCCGCTGCCTTGCCGCCCACGGCCTGGTTCAACTGGCTCAAACGGCTGGTCAAGTCTTCGACGCGGCCGCTTGTGCCTGCAGCGCCGTCCTTGATATCGCCAATCGCACCGATGCCGTCATCACCCTCCTTGCCAACGCCCAGGCCATCGGTGGCTTTCTGCTGTTCCAGCATCGCGCCCATGCCTTGAGCGAAGGTATCGCCGCTCGCCGTGTCAGCGGTTTGCTGCGCTGCGGTGTTCTCGGCCTGCGCATGAACAGAGGTCGTACCCTGCTCCTTGGCCGTGTGTTCCAGTGCCATTCGCACCATCGGCAGGTCTGCCAGTGGGTCGGCCGCAGGATCGAACGCGTCATCGGCCGACGGAGCCTGGGCCTGATTGGCAGCTTGCAGCTGTGCAGGGTCTATCACCGGCTGAGGGGCCAGTGCAGGATCCGCGGGCGCGGGCGCAGGCACGGCGGCCGTTGGGTCCGCCACCGGCGTAGCCGGCAACGCGGTCGCGTCAACGACATCGACCGTGTCGTCTTCCTGATCGTCCGCCGACGCGCTCACGTCGACTTCTTCGCAAACCTCATCGGCCTTCACCGA
The DNA here is from genome assembly GCF_058145875.1 of Pseudomonas sp. 3MAES_34.3B. Lineage (NCBI taxonomy): Bacteria > Pseudomonadati > Pseudomonadota > Gammaproteobacteria > Pseudomonadales > Pseudomonadaceae > Pseudomonas > Pseudomonas sp. 3MAES_34.3B. Next base: position 3,731,526 of record NZ_CM176960.1, read on the forward strand.
ATCGGTATCGTTCGCCTGATCAGCCTTCGCGGATTTATCCGCCTTGTTCGACCGGTCGGCCTTGTCTGCCCTCGTCGCCGGCGACGGTTTGCCGTCAGCGGCAACCGCCGGTTTATCGTCTTTTGCCTTGCTGGTGAATGCTGCTTTTTTGTCGCTTGCCGCGAAGTGCTCGCTGGAACGAGCGCTAGCATTGGCGGCCGCTTTCTGCGGAACGGCCTGATGCTCTTTGGCATAGACCTCCGCGAAGCTGGAAGCCCCGTCCTTGGTGGAGTCGGGGACCTTGGTCACCGAACTGACAGCATTAGTCTGGACCTTGCCGGTGGTACCGACAGAGGTGCCGATTTGCAGGAGTGGGTTTGAAGCGACAGCCATGACAGCGACCCCGCGCAGTGGGTGGGTAAACGGATATCAGGCTTAAAGCAAAAGGTGGGCCAGCTTTTCAGGGCGGCGGTGAACGGTCGAGGATGGCGAGGAAACTTTCCCGGACCGCGGTGAATTCTTCGACGATCCTGGCTTGCAAGTCGGCCACCAACCGAGCGGGCGCCTCGACCGGCAGATGCTCCAGCTCCCCACACAGCTGCGCGAGGTGCCCGGCGCCCATGTTGCAGCTGCTGCCCTTGAAACTGTGCGCGGCATCGCGCAGGGAGCGGGCGTCGGTGGCTGCCAGCAACTGTGCCAGCCGGTGTTGCGAATCCGAGAGATAGGTGTGGACCAGCACAGGAAATTGATCCTCTCCCATGATGTCCCTTAGCGTGGCAAGTACATCAGGGTCCAGATGGGCTGTGGTCACATTGTCCTCCTTGAACGGCGGCTATTATGCCTGACCCTCCCAGGCGAATTCTACGCGGGCGCTACGCCCATCGTCGGCCCAGCGAGCGCTGTGGCTCAATGCCCGGACCAGCTTGACGCCCCGGCCGGAATAGCCGTCGCCTTCACCCACGCGTTTGAGTGTGGCTGGTACGTCGAAGCCGGCACCGCTGTCTTCGATGGTGATGACCAGCCGCCCGCCCTCTTCGGTCTGGGGCTCTACCGCCAGGCCCACCTTCACATAGCCCCCCTGGAGCTCCCGCAGCCGCTCCTCGCGCATCTGGTAATAGCGGGCGAACCCCTCACCGTTCCGCTTGAGAGACGAATCCAGCCCCAGCACGCCATGCTCCAGCGCGTTGGAATACAGCTCGGTAAGCACCGTGTACAGCGCGCCACTCTGGCCGCGCAAGCCTTGCACCTCCTGAAGCAGTTGCAGCAGGAAAGGCAGCGGGTTGTAGCGCTTGAGGGTTTCACTACGAAACTCGAATGACACGGACCAGTCTGTCGGCGTGGGCTGGCCACGGTCGGGCGTGAGTACTGCCGGGGGCAGGCTGGCGCTGTCGACTACCTTGACCTGCACCATGCTGACGTCGTCGCGGGTTTCCCCGTGGAACCCCTGCAGCGCCTCGCGAATGTCCTCGAACAAGCGCTCGCGGTCAGTGTTGCGGTCCAGCACCGCTTCCAGTCGCTCGGCGCCAAACAGGGTTTCTTCGTGGTTGGTGGTTTCGATCACGCCATCAGACAGCAGGAAAATGCGATCGCCTTCCTCTATCGGGTACACCTGTGTCTTGGGCTCGAAGCGCTCAGGCGACAGGATGCCCAGCGGCAGCGCCCGGGATGGCACTGGCACGCGTTCACCGTTCTGCTTGAGCAGGTAACCGTCCGGCATGCCACCGTTCCATACCTCGAGCACTCGCCGGTTGACGCTCACATTGATCAGCGTGGCGCAGCAGAACATGTCCGGAGGCAGGATGCGCTTGAGCTTGGCGTTCATTTCGCGCAGCGTTTCCGCCAGGCCATACCCTTTGGCGGTCATGCCATAAAACACATCGGCCAGCGGCATCGCCCCCACGGCGGCGGGTAATCCATGGCCGGTGAAGTCACCGAGCAATACGTGAAGGTCCCCGCCCGGGCTGGCCGCCGCCAGCAACAGGTCGCCGTTGAACAGAGCATAGGGGGACTGAAGGTAGCGGATGTTTCCCGCGCCCAGGCAACCGGAATGGGCTACCTGGTCGAACACCGCCTTGGCTACACGCTGCTCGTTCAGCAGGTGGCCATGGTGGCGGGCCAGTTCGTCACGCTGCTTGAGCACCGTGGCCTGCAACCGACGCATGCGTTCCATGGCGTGGATCTTCGCCGCGAGGATGATCTGGTTGTAGGGCTTGGGGAGAAAGTCGTCACCACCGGCCTCGAGGCAGCGCACCAGCGCCTCGTCCTCGGACATGGAGGTGAGAAAAATGACGGGCACCAAGGCCTCGCCTGCCAGTGATTTGATGCGACGGGCCGCTTCGAAGCCATCCATGATCGGCATCATCACGTCGAGCAGTACGATCTGCGGCCGCATCTGTTCGAAGACCTTCACCGCTTCTTCGCCGTTACCCGCCTGGAGCACATGGTGCCCCTGGCGCCGAACGATACTGGACAGCAGCATTCGGTCCGTCATGTTGTCGTCGGCGATCAACACCGAGACCGAAGGGCTGTCTGGCAACATCAGTTGATGGCGAACAGTTGCGTGAAGTTGGAGATCGCGAGGATCTTCACCACATCCTGGCTGGCGTTGATCAGCCTGATCTGTGCCTTGTCGCCGCCGGCATGATCACGCAACAACAGGAGCATGCCCAGCGCCGAGCTGTCCAGGTAGGTAGTGTTCGCCAGGTCGATCACATAGCGTGACGGGCGTGGCTGCGCACGTTCGTAGCCATCGCGGAAGGCCTGGTGGCACCCGAAATCAAACCGGCCATTGATATGAATGACCAACTCCTGCCCATCCTCGGACTGCGTTGCAGTGACAACTTCCATACCTCGATCCTTCTTTATGCGGAGCGTTTGTTCAAAAAGGTTTTAGCGACTATCACCCAGGGCGACAATCGCGGCACTGAAATCTGCTTTCAGTATGAATCAGACCGCGGCAACCGCTGAGAAAGTTCATCGAGCAAGCGTTGTTCACGCTTATCTTCCAGCGCGCGTGCTTCGGTCATGTAGCGCATCACCAACTTGCGCAGGCCTTCTACCCGAGCGTAGGCCTTCTGCCAAGCGTCACGTGCATTGTTCAGGTTGTTCTGGTGCCAGGCCAGGCTCTTGCGCTGCTGGCCCACCGCGGTCTCCAGCTGGTTCAGGAAGCGCTGGTAGTTCATCAGCCACTGCCCTGAAACCCCTTGGGTACCGTTATTGATCCACTGCTGCTGGTAGTTCATGCGGAACTGCTCCAGCTCCTGCAACTTGGCTTCGGCCAGGCGCATCTGCCCCTGGAAATGGCCCAGGCGCTGTGCTGCCGTGCGCTCGGCCTTCTCTGCCATTTCAACGACTGGCGCCAGACGCGCCGCGCGGCTATTGGCCATGGCCTATCAACCCGGCGCCAGCGGGCGGAACACCGTTGCCAGGCGCTCCGAGCTGTTTTTAAGGCTTTCGTTATCGTGCAGGCCCTGGCGCAGGTAATGCACCAGCTGCGGGTGCAAGCTGATTGCCATGTCGGTCTCCCGGTCGCCCCCGGCCACGTAGGCCCCTACGCTGATAAGGTCGCGGCTTTGCTGGTAGCGCGACCACAGCTGCTTGAACTGCTGTGCCTGGGCCAGGTGCTGCGGCGTGACCACCGACGGCATGACCCGGCTGATGGACGCTTCGATGTCGATCGCCGGGTAGTGACCTTCTTCTGCCAAACGGCGGCTCAACACGATGTGACCATCGAGCACGCCGCGCGCGGAGTCAGCGATAGGGTCCTGCTGGTCGTCACCCTCGGACAGTACCGTATAGAACGCGGTGATCGAGCCGCCGCCGGCTTCGGCGTTACCGGCCCGCTCCACCAGCTTGGGCAACTTGGCGAACACCGACGGTGGATAGCCCTTGGTGGCTGGCGGCTCACCGATCGCCAAGGCAATTTCCCGCTGGGCCTGGGCATAGCGGGTGAGCGAGTCCATCAGCAACAACACGTTCATGCCCCGGTCGCGGAAGTATTCGGCGATGCGGGTGCAGTACATGGCCGCGCGCAGGCGCATCAGCGGCGCGTCATCCGCCGGCGAAGCCACCACCACCGACCGCTTGAGGCCTTCGGCGCCCAGGCTGTGTTCGATGAATTCCTTCACCTCCCGGCCACGTTCGCCAATCAGCCCCACCACGATGATTTCGGCTTCGGTGAAGCGGGTCATCATCCCTAGCAGCACGCTCTTGCCCACCCCTGTACCGGCAAACAAGCCGAGGCGCTGGCCACGGCCGACCGTAAGCAGGCCGTTGATGCAGCGAATGCCCACGTCCAGCGGCTGGCTGATGGGGTCGCGATTGAGCGGGTTGATCGTGGGGCCGTCCAGCGGCACCCAGTCTTCGGCGCGCATGCGGCCTTTGCCATCGAGGGCTCGGCCGGCGCCATCGAGCACCCTGCCCAACATGCTCATGCCCATGGGCAAGCGGCCCGTGTCGGCGAGCGGCACTACCCGAGCGCCGGGGGCGATTCCGGCGGCGCTGCCCACAGGCATCAAAAAGACCTTACTGCCTGAAAAGCCCATGACCTCGGCTTCGACCTGCGACGCCTGGTAGCTGTCGTCGTTGATCACCACGCAACGGGTGCCCATGGCAGCCCGCAACCCTTCGGCTTCCAGCGTAAGCCCGACCATGCGCAGCAATCGGCCTTCGACCACGGCTTGGCGAGGCAGGTCTACCGCTGGCGCATAGGTGCTCATGCGCTTGCCGAAACTGGTACGGTCAAGTCGCATCGCTGGTCTCCATTTCCAGGTGCAGATCTGCCTCGGCCGGGTGCAGGCCTTGCTCGTGCAACTGGTCGAACAACAGCGCCAGTGCTTGGGTTATCCGGGTTTCCACCGAGGCATCGATGCGGCTGTGTTCGGTTTCGATCCTGCAACCGCCAGGCATGAGCGCCGGATCTTCAAGGATTTTCCATTGCTCTTCGTGACGCTCGCGCAGGCCCTTGATCTGCTCGAAGTCCTGGGGGTTCACGAAGATACGAATATTGTTCGCGCCCATGGGTAACAGCTTGAGTGCCTCCTGGGTCACGCGTTCGATCTGCGAGGACTCCATCTTCAGCTCACGCTGGATGACCTGGCGGGCGATGTGGCTCACCAGTTCCACTAGCGAGCGCTCGATCTGGGTATCCTGCTCGGCAATCGGCGCCAAGAGGTTACCCATTAGGGTTTCCAGCGTGGCCAGGCGGGCCTGCAAGGCGACCTCGGCCTCTTGCCGCACTTTCAATTGAGTGGCGTGGAAACCGTCGCGCTCACCGGCGGCAAAGCCCTCGTTGTAGGCTTCCTGGCGAATGGCCTCAAGTTCTTCGAGCGTGAGCGGTTGCACTTCGTCGAGCGGCACTTCCTCGATCTCGCTGAGGCTCTCGGGCTCGGGGTCCGGTTCGGCCACCTGGGGGTCGAAACTGGGCAGGCGCCATACGTCCACGCCTATCAGATCCTTGGCGCGAATCAGCTCGCTGACGGGTTCCTTGCTCGACTGGCTCATTGAGTATTCCTGGCAAAACAGATAGGCGACCGGCGCGATCTGGTGTTACCAGAGCGCGCCGTGCACAGAGTATGACACCCCGATGGCGATGGAGGTTTGTACAAACCAGCGGCGAGCACCGCCCGTTTTCGTCCAAAGCTTAGATCATCTCCTCCCCGCCCTTGCCACCCAGCACGATCTCGCCGGCCTCCGCCATACGGCGGGCGATGGTAAGGATTTCCTTCTGAGCGGTTTCCACGTCGCTGACGCGAACCGGCCCTTTGGAATCAAGGTCGTCACGCAGCAGCTCGGAGGCACGCTTGGACATGTTCTTGAAAATCTTTTCCTTGATGCCGTCGTCGGCGCCCTTGAGCGCGACCACCAGTACTTCGGAAGACACCTCGCGCAGCAGCGCCTGGATACCGCGGTCGTCCACGTCCTTGAGGTTGTTGAACACGAACATCAAATCTTCGATCTGGCCGGACAGTTCCGAGTCGATCTCGCGGATCGAATCCATCAGCTGGCCTTCGACCGAGCTGTCGAGGAAGTTCATGATGTCTGCGGCACGTTTGATACCGCCCAGCGTGGTACGGGCAGTGGTCGAGTTACCCGCGAACTGTTTCTCAAGAATCGTGTTCAGCTCTTTCAGCGCAGCAGGTTGTACGGTATTGAGCGAGGACACCCGCAGCACGATATCGAGCCGCGCCTTGTGATCGAAATGGCCAAGCACTTCACCGGCCTGGTCGGGATCGAGGTATGCCACCACGATAGCCTGGATTTGCGGGTGCTCGTAACGGATCACGTCCGCCACCGCGCGAGGCTCCATCCACTTCAGGCTGTCCAGGCCGCTGGTGTTGCCACCCAGCAGGATGCGGTCGATCAGGCCATTGGCCTTGTCCTCGCCCAGCGCCTGGGTGAGCATCTTGCGGATATAACCGTCCGAGCCCACGCCCAGGCTGGTCTGGTCGCCCACGCTGGCCACGAACTCGGTCATTACCTCTTCAACCTGTTCGCGGTGCACGTTGCGCATTTGCGCCATGGCCACGCCAACCCGCTGGACCTCCTTGGGGCCCATATGGCGCAGTACCTGGGCGGCGTCGGACTCGCCCAGGGACAGCAACAGGATAGCGGCCTTGTCGACCTTGGTCAGCTTGGGTGCGGCAACCTGATTACTACTCATCTGCGTTGATCCACTCTTTCACGACCTGCGCGACACGGCCCGGGTCTTCGGCCACAAGACTCTTGATTGCGTTCAATTGGGCGTCATATCCCTCGGTCGGGCTTGGCAGCATGATGCTGGTAGGCCCGCCCAGGCTGACCCGATCATCGGCCAGCTCACCATTCATGCCAGTAAAGCCACCAGGGCCCCCGGCCATTCCACCGCCACCGGGGCCGCCTTCACCGTCCACCGCCAGCGACTTGGACTTGCTGCCGCCGGTGATGTTGTTGAGCACCGGGCGCAGGACGCCGAACACCAGCAACAGAATGAACACTACGCCCAGGCCCTGCTTGACCACATCCCAGAACCAGGGTTGCTGGTAGAAGGATGGCTCGGGGATCACCTCGCCGCGGTCCGGGCTGAACGGCGCATTGATCACCGTCACGCTGTCGCCACGGCTGGCATCGAAGCCCACCGCGTCCTGCACCAACCGCTGGAACCGCGCCAGATCTTCAGCGCTCCAGGGGGTATGGGTAATTTCGCCGTTGGCCGCATCCAGCTTGGCCTGGTCGTCTACAACCACCGCAACCGACAAGCGGGTCAGGCGCCCTTGCTGCTGGCGGGTATGGCTGATGGAACGGTCCAGCTCGAAGTTACGCGTCGACTGCTGGCGCTTGTCAGCCGGGTACGGAGCAAGCATGGGCTGGCCGGTGGCCGGGTCCATGATCTGCTGGCCGTTGGCGTCCAGCAACGGCTGGCCTGGCTGAATGGCCTGAGGCGCTGCCCCGCCGCCACCGCCACGAGTGGTCTGTGGTGCCGAAGCCGGGCTTGGCGGCTGGTTGCTCAAGGCACCGGGTACGCCGCCCGAACTGCTACCACTGGAACGCTGCTCGGTCACCGATTGCTCGCTGCGCAGGGCGGGCTGGTCGGGGTTGAACTGTTCGGAGGTCGACTCGACCGCGCTGAAATCCACCATCGCGGACACTTCAGCCTTGAACCGGTCATTGCCGATCACCGGCTGGAGAATGCTTTGCACGCGCTGGGTCAGCATGGTTTCCATGCGACGTGTGTAATCGAACTGCTTGCCGGCCATGCTCAGTTCGGAGTTTTCACCCAGGTCTGAAAGCAAGGTGCCTTTCTGGTCAACCACGGTCACACCCGAGCGGTCCATTTCCGGCACGCTGGTCGCTACCAGGTTAACGATGGCCATGACCTGCCCCGGGTCCAGGGTACGGCCGCCATACATTTCTACCAGCACCGAGGCGGTGGGCTTGCGCTCATCGCGCACGAACACCGAACTCTTCGGGATGGCCAAGTGCACACGGGCGCCCTTCACGCCATTGAGCGCGGAAATGGTACGGGCCAGTTCGCCTTCGAGGCCGCGGCGATAACGCGCGGCTTCCATGAACTGGCTGGTGCCCAGGCCCTGGTCCTTGTCGAGCGATTCATAGCCGACATTACCGTCGCCTTGCACTACGCCCGCCGAGGCCAGCTTGAGGCGCGCGCGGCCGATGTCTTCGGATTTGACCAGCAAGGCGCCGGAATTCGGCTCCACGGTATACGGAATATCAGAGGCAGCCAGGGTGTCGGTCACCTGCTTGGCGTCCATACCCTGAAGGCTGGTCAGCAGCGGGCGGTAGTCCGGCTGCTGCGACCATAGCACCACGGCGAAGCCGATCGCCACGCTGGCGGCCAGGCCGACCAACAGGCCCACCTGCCGCAGCACGGGCATCTTCGAGATATTTTCCAGAAAGGCCATGCCCGGCATCGACTTGCCGCCTGCCGCAGCGCCAGTTTTGGCGGGTACGTTGTCCGTTGTTGCTTCAGCCATGACCTAATCTGCCCTCAAACCGGCATTTGCATGATGTCTTGGTACGCCTGGACCAGTTTGTTACGAACCTGGGTCAAAGCCTGGAAAGACACGCTCGCCTTTTGCGAGGAAATCATTACATCCGTCAGATCGACGCCACTCTTGCCGATCTCGAATGCGTTAGCCAACTGGTTGGCCGCCTGTTGGGTGTCGTTCACCTTGCCAACGGCATTGCCGAGCAAATCAGCGAAGCTGCTGCCACCCGTAGCGCTGACGGCCGATACTGCATTGGCCTTGGACGTGCCCATGGCTTCGAGCTGCATGGAACGCATGTCCATCATCAAGCGATTGAATTCAACACCTTGGGTCATGGGGGCTGCTCTCCGGGGCCTGCAAATTTTTGACGCTTGAACCGTCAGTTACCATGGAGGTAGCAAGAGCGATGCCAACGGCAACAGCCGTGATACATCAGCTGGCAAACAGATACGCCTCGACGTCCATCCCGGCGTCTCTCATTTGAGCGAGCTTATACCGCAAGGTTCGCGCGCTGATGCCTAACCGTTCGGCGGACTCTTTGCGGCGGCCGCGCTCTGCCCTGAGCGTTTCAAGGATCAGTTCGAACTCGCGACGGCGCAGGTCGTCCCCCAGCCCGACCACATCCGGTTCTACCGCCGCTTCGCGGAAAGTACTGCCGTTGGGGCGATGGCTGGTGCCTTGTGGAGGAACGAGGCAGAAATCATCCGCCTCGATAACGCCGCCCTGGTGAAGAATCAGCGCGCGCTGCAACGCGTTATCCAGCTCGCGAACGTTGCCAGGCCAGGGATGCGCCAATAGAGCGTCGCGGGCACTGTCCGACAGCCGGGCACCCGGGCTCTTCATCCGGCTACCATGTTTGGCCAACAGGCGTTCGGCCAAAGGAACAATATCGGCCGGGCGCTCCCGCAATGGCAGCCAGGCCAAGGGGAATACCGACAGGCGGTAATACAGGTCTTCACGGAAGCGCCCGGTGGCCACGTCATCCTGCAACTGCCGGTTGGTGGTCGCAATAATCCTTATATCCAAAGGGATCGGCTTGCGCCCGCCTACCCGCTCCACTTCGCGCTCCTGAAGTACCCGAAGTAGCTTGGCTTGCAACCCCAGGGGCATTTCGGAGATTTCATCGAGCAGCAGCGTGCCGCCGTTGGCCTGCTCGAACTTGCCCGCCTGCGCCGCCACCGCGCCAGTGAACGCGCCCTTCTCATGGCCGAACAAGGTAGCTTCGAGCATGTTGTCGGGGATGGCCGCGCAGTTGATTGCCACAAAGGGTTGCTCGGCCCGGGTTGAATGCCGATGGATGTAGCGCGCCAGCACTTCCTTGCCCGTGCCGGACTCCCCGGATATCAACACCGTGGAGTCACTGCGGGCAACTTTGGCAGCCAAGGCCAGCAACCGCTGGCTGGCCGGCTCGCACGCGACGGCAGGGTCGTTATCTGCCGAGGGCAGTAGATGAAGCGCATGCTGGGCAACTCGCTGTAACAGCGCCTTGGCATCGAACGGCTTGACCAGATAATCCACGGCGCCGTGGCGCATGGCATCCACCGCCTGTTGAACGCCTCCGTGAGCGGTCATCAACAGCACGGGCACTTGCGGCCAGCCCGCACGCAGGCGCTGCAGCAGCCCATGACCATCCATGCCCGGCATGTTCACGTCGCTGATCACCAGGCTGAAGGCCTCGGCAGCTACCCGCTCCAGCGCCTGCTCGGCGGAGCCCACTGCCACGTAGTGATGCCCGGCGAGCAAGAGGGTATCCACCAGCGCTTCACGCAATGCGCGGTCGTCTTCGACCAGCAGGATTTTCGTGGTCATCAAGCCTCCTGTTCGCCCAGCAATGGCAGAACCACCAAAGCGCAGGTGCCGCGGCCAGGCCTGGAGCGCAAGCGGAGCTCTCCACCATGGGCGCGTACTACCGAAAGAACAACGGCCAGGCCAAGGCCTGTGCCGGTCGATTTTGTGGTGAAAAAGGGTTCGCCCAGGCGGGCCAGGGTGGCACTGTCGATCCCGGCGCCTGCGTCGCTCACGCATAGGCGAAGCTCGCCAGGCCGCCTGTACAGGTGAACCTTCAGGCGGGGAGAATCGCCACTGGCGTGTACAGCGTTTTCCAACAGGTTCAGCAACGCCCCCACCAGCGTATCCCTGTTGCAAAGCACTTCCCCGGCGTGCAGGTCGCATTGCCAGCGCAGCGGCAACCCTTCCGTGCGGATGTGCGCCGCTTCACGCAAGGCAGTGAAGAGCGCCCCCGGCGCAAGCCGGTCATTAAGCGGTAATTCCCCTCGCGCAAACACCAGCATGTCTCGAACCTGATGTTCCAGTTCATGCAGCCGCTCCTTCAAGCGACCGGCAAACCGCTCACGGGTCTCACCGGCCAGGCCCGGCTCCTGGAGGTGGCTGGCGTACAACATGGCGGCCGATAACGGGGTACGGATCTGATGCGCCAGTGACGCAACCATTCGACCCAAGGCCGATAGCCGCTCGTGGCGGGCAAGCTGGTCCTGCAAGCGCCGGGTTTCGGTCAGGTCGGTGAGTAACACCAATTGCCCCGGCTCGGCGCCGAGGGAGCGGGTAGCGATGGAAAGCCTACGACCATCCTTGAGCGAGACTTCGTGGCCATCGTCCCGGCGGGGCGCGAATGACCGGGCAATCACGTCGCGCCACAGCGCGCCTTCCAGCGGCACCCCGAGCAACGCGCCCGCAGCCGGGTTGGCTTCGGCCACTCGACCCTGCCCATCGATCACGATCACGCCGCCCGGCAAAAGATCCAGCAGGTGCTGTAGCCGATTGGCCAGGCGCTCCTTCTCGGCCAACTGCCGCAACCGCTCCTCGCCTGCCTGCGCCAGTTCACCCTTGAGCTGATTGACACGGTTTTCGAGCAATTTGTAGGAGTCGTTCAACTGAGCCGACACCTGGTTGAACAGGGCAAAGGCCTGGTCCAGGTTTGGCCGATCATCGGCGGGATAGTGGCGGGCGTCAGCGAGGGGAGCGGCCTGGGACATCATCAACTCTCATGGCTCACCGTCAGAAAACGGTTGGGATGAGCCATGAGTTGCAATTGATGTGCCGGGGTGTGTAACAGGCGGGGTACAGAACCACGCCGTTACTCGTCGGCGGCGTCGTCGCCTTCACGGCGGCTCATGCCGTACTTGCGCATCTTCTCCACCAGGGTGGTACGGCGGATACGCAGGCGTTCGGCGGCGCGGGCGACGATACCGTTGGCATCATCCAGCGCTTGCTGGATCAACCCCTGCTCCAGGCCACCCAGGTAGTCCTTGAGGTCCAAGCCTTCCGGCGGCAGCAAGGCGCTGGAAGCGAAGTCCGGCGTGTGGCCATTGATCGCAACACGCTCTTCCAGATCGCTGCGCAGGCTGTCGACCAGTTGCTCGTCCTCGTCGTCCACGTAACGGAATTTCTTTGGCAGCTCCGACACGCCGATCACGCCGTAGGGGTGCATGATCGCCATGCGCTCCACCAGGTTGGCCAGTTCACGGACGTTGCCAGGCCAAGCGTGGCGGCAAAGGGACATGATGGCGGCGGAGTTGAAGCGGATCGAGCCACGTTTCTCGTGCTCCATGCGCGAGATGAGCTCGTTCATCAGCAAGGGGATGTCTTCAACCCGCTCACGCAGCGGTGCCATTTCGATGGGGAATACGTTCAGGCGGTAATACAGGTCTTCACGGAAGCTGCCCGTTTCGATCATGCTTTCGAGGTTTTTGTGAGTCGCTGCAATGATCCGCACGTCGATACTTTGGGTTTTGTTGCTGCCGACCCGCTCGAAGGTGCGTTCCTGCAGTACCCGAAGCAGCTTGACCTGCATGGGCAGCGGCATGTCGCCGATTTCGTCGAGGAACAGCGTGCCACCGTTGGCGAGCTCGAAACGGCCCGCGCGGCTGGTGATCGCACCGGTGAATGCGCCCTTCTCGTGGCCGAACAGTTCGCTTTCGAGCAGCTCAGCCGGGATCGCGCCACAGTTCACCGGAACGAAAGGCGCATCGCGCCGCTTGGAATGGTAATGCAGGTTACGGGCAACCACTTCCTTGCCGGTACCTGACTCGCCAAGGATCAATACGCTGGCGTCGGTGTCGGCCACCTGCTGCATCATCTGCCGCACGTGTTGAATGGCACGGCTGGTGCCCACCAGGCTACGGAAAAGGTTGGGCTCACGCTGACGGCCGCGCTCGCGGGCCTGGTCGTACATCTCGCGGTAAACCTGGGCGCGGTGCAGCGAATCCAGCAGCTTGCTGTAGCTGGGCGGCATTTCAAGGGTAGACAGCACGCGACGGCGCTGGTCTTCGGCGAGCTCTACATGGGAGCTGTCACCCAGCAGCAGCACGGGAAGGAATTCATCCCAGGCAGCGACGGTTTTCAGCAACCCGGGGAGGTTCGCGGGCGCATTGAGCGTGCCCACCAGTACACAGAGTACTTCCCGGCTGGATGCCAGGCCCTCGACCACGCGTTGCCAATCTCCACTGCCACACGGCAGGTTGTCCTCGCCCAGGAAGCTCAGAATCACCGACATGTCACGGCGGCGAACGCTATCGTCATCGATCAGCAGAATTTTCGTTTCACGCCACATGCAATAGCAACTTCCCTAGTCAATGCCCGATACGGCCCAATGCCCGCCACGGCGATTGCCACCTCATGGCTCGTAAGCCTTGAGACGCCGGAACCCTATAATCAGGCACTAGTAAAGTCAAAAACTCCGGCATAGTCAAATTTATGGCGCACCCTGCGCCTGCAATGCGTTAAGCGCAGGGCCCACAGGCTTACGTGAAGAGGTGGTAAACCTTGCTTGCGTTATGACCCTGACGCACTTGCTTGAGTTCGTCGGCCACCGCCTGGCGCTCGCCTCGGCTCACGTCCACCAGCTGGCGGTACAGCTGCAACAGCGACTCCAGGTTATGCCGGACCACTGCAGGGTCGGCCGGCGTGCCTTCGAACAGGCCGTCCAGGCACGCACGGATCTGCAGGTCCAGCTTGCCGATGGCGGTCCAGTCCTTCACCGCCAAGGCCTCGCTGAGCGCCGCACGGGTGTATTCGATACGTTCAAGGGCACTCATGGCAGAGTCCTCACGGTTATTCCTGAGCAACATGACCGATCGCATCCCAACCAGCCTTGACGGTAATCATCAGGCGAGCAACCTCGTCGACGATGTTCGGATCGTTCTTGCGGTTAGCCTGGATCAGCTGTTTCATCATGTAGGCATACAGTTGGTCGAGCTTGGCGATGCCTTTCTTGTCCTCGGTCTTTTCAGGGTCCAGGCCTTCGCGCAGGCCACCGATGATCTCGATCGCCTTGCCCAGCATCACGCCCTTCTGAGCCACCTGGTTACGCGCCATGGCGCCTTTGGCCTGGGCCAAACGGTCCAGCACGCCTTCCATCAGCATCTGCACCAGGCGGTGCGGGCTGGCTTCGGAGGCTTGCGCGTGGGAATTTACTTTCTGGTATTGGCGAAGCGCCTTCATCGGATGCATTGCGGTGGGCCTCGGAAGTTGGGGCGTAGTCTGCGGAACCGGCTGGTCCTCTTGCTTAGTTTATCGACACTAAGCGGTTGAACTTTAACGGACCGTGAAATGAAAAAAGGCCCGATAACCTGTTGAAGTTACCGGGCCCGAAACAACACATTACTGCATCAATCGTCAGAGTCGCTCATAGCTTCCAGCGTACTCAGCACACTGCTGCTGGTGGAGTTCAACTGAGCCACCAGGGTGTCCATCGCCGTGTACTTCGCCGTCAGGATCGACGTGAGCGACTCTGTACGCCGGTCGAGGGCGTCCTGTTGAGTATCCAGGTCACTCAACTTGGCGTTGAGGGACTTCTGCCGCGTTTCCAGCACACCGCCGGTCTGGGTGTAACCGTCGATGATGTCGTCCATGCGGCTGATCAAGCCATCGTCGCCGGTGAACAGGCTGGCCACGTTGCCGTACTGGGTTTTCATCGCGGTGTCCCACTTGGTGTCGTCGAGCGACAACAAGCCAGTGGACGAGTTGGTGCCTACGCCCAACTGAGACAACACGCTCAACGAACCGCTGGTAGTGCTCACGCTGGTGAGTGCGCCGTGAATCTGCGACACCAGCTTGCGCACCATGGAATCGCCGGTCAACGGGCCACTGGTGGTGGTCGCCGAATCGCTGGTGCTGGTGGTGGCGCCCGAGGCCGTCACCTTGGTCTGGTTGTTCACCACGGTCATCATGGTGTTGTAAGCGTCCACGAACGCCTTCACCGAGGTTTTCAGTGTGTCGCTGTCGGACGCTACCGTCACCGTGGACTTCCCCCCACCCGTCAGGGTGAGGCTGATCCCGCTGATTGCCGAGTCGATGGTATTGCTGCTGCTGGTCATCGACAGGCCGTCGATGGTGTAGGCCGCGTCGACAGGGCGGTCAGTGATGTAACCCGCGCTAGTGGTATCGGTAGGGTCGAGCTTGCTCGTGCCGTCGATGGTAAGTTCGGAAATACCGCTGGCGGAGATGTCCGAACCCGCGCCGGTGGTGGTCGACGTCAATACCAGCCGGGACCCGTTGGAGTCCGTGACGATGTTGGCGCTGATACCGCTGGACGACAGCGACGAGTTGATCGAGTCCCGTACGCTGCTCAAGGTAGCGCCCGAGCCGACGGTGACCGAATAGCTTTTGCTGCCTTGGGTGATCGCCAGGGTGCCCGAGCTGATAGCGGTCGAAGAACCGCTGGCGAACAACTTGCTCGACACCTTCGAAGCGGTGGCGATATTGGCAACATCCAAGGCGTAGTTGCCGGGAGACGCCGTGTTGCTGGACGTGGCCTTGACCACCGTCTCCAACGACGACGATGCCGTGAGGCCCATGAACGTGTTGGTATTGTTCAAGGCTGCGGCGGCGGTCTGGAAAGCTTCCAGCGCGCTTTTCAGGCTACCGATACCGGACAGCGTGGTGTTGGTCGCTGTTTCGGCCTTGGTAATCTGGGTTTGCTTGGGGCTGGTGGATGCGTTCACCAATGCACTGACAATCGACGAGGTGTCGATGCCCGAACCGATGCCGCTTACCGTAATCCCGCCGCTCGAGCTGACCGACGTGGTGGATGTAGTGGAAGTCATTGATCCTCTCCTGTAGGTCAGCCGCCGAAAAACCGGCGGGCTGCCTCTTTCACCGGAACACTACAAGTTCCGTGCCCATCTCACGCCTGCTCATCGAACAAAAGGCTGTGGGGATCCTTCAAGCGCTGCGCCATCTTCACGGCTTCTTCAGAAGGAAGCTGTCGAATGACCTCTCCGCTCTGGGTTGCCACGATTTTCACAACAACGTCACCGGTGGTCTCGTCGATGGAAAAATTGAGATTGCGTTGGTTGGAATCCACGAACGCCTGGATGTCTTGAACAGCCTTTTCAACCTGATCACGTTCAACCTTGCCGGTCGCCGGCGTGCTGCTGTTGCTGGCCGACTTGTCAGTCGCACCAACGGCGGCGGCGGCCGTATCGGCGGGGGTTGGCGTGGTCATGGGCTTGCTGACTTCAAGCGCCTTTACTGCATTGACACTCATGTCCATAACCGTTACCTCAGGGTGAAAACAACAAGAGGGCGCGCTCGGCGCACCCCCTCGTCATTGACCGTCGACCGATATTACTGAAGCAGCTTCAGTACAGCGGACGGGATCTGGTTGGCCTGGGACAGGATCGCGGTGGACGCCTGTTGCAGGGTTTGTTGCTTGGTCAGCTCAGCGGTTTCAGCGGCGAAGTCTACGTCCTGAATGGTCGAACGAGAGGCGGTAGCGTTCTCGATGATGTTGCTGATGTTGCTGATGGTGCTTTCCAGACGGTTTTGCTTGGCACCCAGGTCGGCACGGGTGGTGTTCACGGTGTTCAACGCGGCGTCGATGGCGCTGATGGCCGAGTCGATCGCGGTGTGCGCGGCGCTGATGTCGGTACCGGTGATCACGGCGCCGCTCAGGCCCAGGCCGGAGGCCGAAGCGTTCAGGCTGATGCCCAGGTCGATGTGCTGGTCGTCACCGGTCATGGCGCCTACCTGGAACTGCAGGCCCGAAGCCGAACCGTCGAGCAGCTTCATGCCGGTACCGAAGGTGGTCGACGTGGAGATACGGGTCAGTTCGTCGCTCATCTGGCTGAATTCAGATTGCAGAGCGGTACGGTCGGACGTGCTGTTGGAGTCGTTACGCGACTGAACGGCCAGTTCACGCATGCGCTGCAGGATGCTGGTGGTTTCTTGCAGTGCGCCTTCAGCGGTCTGGGCGATCGAGGTAGCGTCGTTGGCGTTTTTGGTCGCAACGGTCAGGCCTTTGATCTGAGTGGTCAGACGGGTAGCGATCTGCAGGCCGGCGGCGTCGTCTTTGGCGCTGTTGATTTTCAGGCCCGAGGACAAGCGAGTCATCGAGGTGCTGGTGGCGGACGAAGCCTTGTTCAGGTTGTTCTGAACGGTCAGGGAAGCAATGTTAGTGTTAACGGTCAACGACATGACGAATTCCTCAGGGGGGTGATGTACTTGGCTACCGGCCCTGCTCTGCCAGTGTGGCCTAGAGAACCTACGTACTAGTTATCGTCGTGTTGGCCGCTTGCTTGAGGGGCGTTTCGCGGTTTTTTTTCGACTTTGCCGTTTTTCCCAATGCTGACAGGGGTTTACGGCGTTAAGGCCGCTGGCACGGAAGATAAAAACTGTGACTGTCTTGGCAATTCTGCCACCGCCGCTACTTACCATGGCGGGTGCTGATACTTGCCAGGAAGGCCATGGGCGCCGCGGGCGTTTATTGCCTGCGTTGTTCCATGAGGGCAACCAACTCGTACTGCAGGTAATCGGCCACGGCGAGCCAATCCTGAAGCTGTTGGCGGGAAAAGGTTTCCATCAACAGCGCGCCCCATTGCTGTTGCTGGTCGGCGGGCGCAGCCTCGAACAACGGCGCCAGGCGGTCGAACAGGTCAACCATGCGCAGCGCTGCTTCCACGTCACGGCCCAGCCGGAACAGCCCGGCGCAGGCGCGCGCCTCCTCTATAAGCGATGCAACCTCACTCACGTACAAGGCCCTCGGCAAAAACGGTACCGGCGATCATCGCCCCGTCGCGGCTGGTATTGAAGAAGGCAACGCCTGGGTGCCGGGCGATGTACCGCTCCAGCTCGGTAAGGTAGCTGCGGAAATTGAGCTGGGTGCGCACGCGCCCGCCATGGCCGTCCAGCACCCAGTGGCGGGCGTGGGTGAGCTGAGGGCCCAGATCGCCATCGCTCCAGCCAGCGTGGGTCTTGTCGTTGGGGAAAGCGAAATCCGCGCCGAACAGCGTTACCTGGGCCGCGCCCATGCGCACGGCCAGGTCCACTGCCGGATGAATCACGCTACCGCCGCCAGCCAGCTCGGCCTTGGGCATGCGCTGGCGCAGCGTGGCGTACACAGGGCTGGGCGAGTAGCTCGCCAAGCGCGCGCCACGCCATTGGCTCAACACCTCAGGCGCCAATAGCGGCATGTACACAAGGCAGGTGCCGGCGGAGTGCTCCGGCGGCAGGTGGCGCTCACTGATGCGCTGGTCGATGCTGACCACGATGTCGGCAACGATGCCGTGGTCCAGCAGCGGGCGCCAGGCCGTGTCCACACAAACGAGCAAAGGACGGTCGGCGGCGGCGCGGCTGTCGCGCAAATGATCGAAGTGGTTCTCCAGGCTTGGCCCGGTGGCCACGACGTAGACGCTGGCGCCGGGTGAAGTGCCGAACAGCTCGGCGGCATCGCCGTCGCTGGCGAGCATGGCCTCGTTGGCCCGCAGCCGAGCGATCACCTCTGGATCCTGGGCATCGAACAGCCGGTTGTTGAAGCTCAGGTGCAGTTCGCTGACCAGCCGATCGCGAATTTTCGAGGCGTGGTCGTCAGCCAGTACCAGTTCGGACGGCAAGGCTACGAAGGGGAGGTGGATTTCCGCTTCGTCACCGGCACAGGCCAGGCGTACCCGGGGGTCTGCAAGCCAGTCGGTGTGATCGAGCACTTGCAGCACCAGCGTGAAAAGCGCGCCATTGAGCAGGTAGACGGTCAGGTGCTGCAGGTGCGGCGCCTCGAGTAACACGCGGGGCAGGTCGCCCAGGCCCGGCCCATAGACGTGCGCTGCCGGGCAACCGGCTGGCAGGCTGGCCGCCTGCAGCCTGGCCTCGGCGAAACGGCCATGGCGGCTGGTGAGCTGTATGTCGTTGACCCGCAGCGTTTCTTCCTGCCCCTGGACCACTTCGACCGCCAGGTGGTCGGCCACCTCGGCCTCCAGCCGCGCCGCCAGGGCGGGCCAGCGCTCGCGGATAACCGCGAGGTTTTGCGTCAGAATCTCACTCATTGCCTGGCGTGCCCGCGAACCTCGACCTTATTCGCGGTAGAGGATAGCCGATCCCCAGGACAGGCCGACACCGAAACCGCTGATGGCCACGCGCTTCCAGCTGGAGTCGAACAGGTGCTTCTCCAGCAGCAGCGGCACGCTGGACGACACAGTGTTGCCTGTCTCGACCATGTCCTTGACGAATTTCTCGGGGCTGTCTTCCTCGAAACGCCGCGCCACGGCGTCCACAATGGCTGCGCTGCCCTGGTGAATGCAGTAGGCGTCGATGTCAGCGGCGCTGAGCCCGGAAACCTCCAGCAGCGCATGCAGGTGCTGCGGCACCTTGAGCAGGGCAAAGTTGAACACCTGGCGGCCATTCATGAAGAACGTACCGTTTTCCACTTTCAGGTGCGGCGCGCCGGAGCCGTCTGTGCCGAACATGGACTTGCCCAGCTGCCACACAGCGCCCTCTCCCATCCATGTCGCTGTGGCGGCATCGCCGAACAGCATGGTGGTGTTGCGGTCTTCGGGGTCGACGATCTTGGAGTACGGGTCTGCGGTGATCAGCAAACCGTTCTTCAGCCCAGTGGCTTCCATGAAGCCTTTGAGCGCGTAGATGCCGTAGACATAGCCCGAGCAGCCCAGCGAGATGTCGAACGCGGCAATGCCCGTGGGCAGGCCCAGTTTGTCCTGGACGATAGCCGCGGTATGGGGCAGGCCTTCGGCGTCACCGTTCTGGGTTACCACGATGAGCGCGTCGATGGAATCGCGCGACAGCTGCGGGTTGTTGGCGAACAACGCATTCACCGCCTCCACGCACAGGTCGGACGTTTCCTGCTCGGGGGCCTTGCGAGGCAAAAAGGCCGAGCCGATCTTGCCGAGAATGAAGTCTTCGTCCTTGCCGAATTTCGCACCTTGGTCGTAATTGTCCAGGCCGGCAACCGGTACGTAACTCGCTATGCTCTTGATGCCAATCATTCTGGCTTCCCAAAAAAAGAATCGCTGAAAAACGCGCCGCCACCCAGACGTAGCGCTGACGAAAACCTGACAGTGCCATAAAGGCTGCGGGCTGCAGGCAGCCAGAGCGCGCCAGGGCCTCAGGTTACAATATTGTGGAGATGCGCAAAATGACCGGCAGGTCACGCGAGGCGGATGTAATTTGCACGAACGTTCCTGATTGGCGAATGGCCATGTGAGCCGTAGCCAACGGGCGGAGCTCGCGAAGCGGACTGTGAGCGCTCGTTCCCGGTTTCCGCCTAAGGCTCCAACCGGTCCTACAAACCCGCGGTCCAGCCCGTAAAACCTGCTTCATTCAGTCTATCAACCCCCACGCCAGTGGCGTGCCGCGCTTGATCGGCTGGCGGGCGCTGCGGCCCAGCACGCCGTCGATGTGCCGCGGCGCCAGGCCCAGGCCGGGGCGGATGGCGCGCAGGTTGTCCCGACTGAAGGGCTCACCGGGCGCCATGTCTTTCACTACATAAAGCGAACGGCGGAACACCAGGGATTTCTGTTCGGCCGTGGTGGGCCCGTAGTGCACCTGCCCCATGGCCTGCCAGGCGCGCTCTGTTTCGGTCACCAGGCTGGCAAGCTCCGCAGGTTCCAGGGAGAAGCTGGCATCCACTCCGCCAGCGGCGCGGCTGAGGGTGAAATGTTTTTCAACGACAGTCGCCCCCAGCGCAACCGCAGCCACGCTGGCACCCACACCCATGGTGTGGTCCGACAAGCCCACTTCACAGCCGAACAACTCGCGCAGGTGGGGCAGCGTGCGCAGGTGGGTGTTCTGCGGCGTGGCAGGGTAGGTGCTGGTGCACTTGAGCAGGATCAGATCCCGGCACCCCGCTTCCCGTGCGGCCCGTACCGACAGCTCCAGTTCGGCAAGGCTGGCCATGCCGGTGGAAATGATCAGAGGCTTGCCAGTCGCAGCGGCGCGGCGGATAAGCGGCAGGTCGGTGTTTTCAAAGCTGGCAATCTTGTAGGCCGGCACATCGAGTGTTTCGAGAAAATCGATGGCCGTTTCGTCGAAGGGGGACGAAAACGCGAGCATGCCCCTGGCCCTGGCCCGCTCGAAAATCGACGCGTGCCATTCCCAAGGCGTGTGGGCCTGCTGGTACAAGGCATAGAGCGAGGTGTCCGCCCACAGGCTGTCCGGGTCGGCGATGTGAAACTCACCTTCATCCAGGTCCAGGGTCATGGTGTCGGCGGTATAGGTTTGCAGTTTGAGGGCGTGCGCGCCGGCGTCGGCGGCAGCATCGACGATGGCCAGGGCACGGTCCAGGGACTGGTTATGGTTGCCGCTCATTTCAGCGATCACCAACGGGGGGCTTTCGGGGCCAATGGCCCTATGGCCGATCTTGATCATGCCGATGCTCCAATGCTCGGGTGAATTCACACACCTGCTGGGTGAACCCGGCCAGGCGAAACAGGTGTAGCGAGGCGCTGTTATGGGGTAGCACCGCCGCGTCGACGCGAACCACGTCGGGCCAATGGCCCAGCAACCAGGCTTCGCCCGCGCGCAACAGCCAGCGCCCCCAACCCAGGCCCAGGCAGGCTTGGAAGAGATAAAGGGACACCTCTGCCCGCCCCGGCTCGGTGGGATGGCGGTCGTAGCGCAACATACCGACCGCCCGCCCGCCCGCTTCGCCGATGAACAGCGCGCGCGCCGGGTCGGCGAGGGTGCCATATAGCCAGGTCAGGTGCAGGGGCCAATCCAGCGGGCGGGTGTCGTAAGAGGCCTGCCGCACGGCGTCAGCGTTGCGCCCCTCGAACAGCAACTGAGCGTCCGCTTCTGTGGCAGGGCGCAAGTGCAACAACGGGCCGAGCAGGCACGTAGCAACCCGCTGCGCACCGCGGCCGTCCACCAGCCGACGCGCACGTTCGGCCAGGCTGTGGCGTAGCGGTGCGTTGGCGATCAGCAAAGCGATGGCCGCGCTCAATGCGCCCACGCTCACGCTGGACGCTTCGCCCAGGTACACATGGGCGCCCTCTCGTGCCAACGCTTCGGCGTTGTTCACCTGATTATCCGCCACGGCCACGCACAGGCTGGGCACGCCCAACGCGGCGCGCTCCCAGGTTGTGCCGCCGCCAGCGCCGAGGAACAGGTCTGCGTCGCGCATCAGGGCGGCCATGTTCGGGCTGTAATCAAGCACCTGCCAGTGAGGGTGTTGCAGCGCATAGGCCTGGAGCCGATCACGTTGAGGGTGGCCGTGACCCGCCAGCAAAGTGACTCGCAGCTCCGGGAACGGCGCCAGCGCCTCCAGGGCTTTGAGTGCCATACCCGCTACGTCGAAGCCGCCAAAGCTCACTAGCACATGGCGCGCTTGCGCGGGCTTGGGCCGGGTGGGCGCTGCAAATTCCGGGCGAAGCAGCGCATATCGAGGGCCCAGCACGCGCTCGCAGCCAGCATTGAGCAGCGGTTCGTAGGCCGCTTCGCTGGCGGTGAGGTTCTGGTCGAGCAATAGGTCTGCATGGTGTGTACGGTTGGCCAGGTCGTCTATCACCGCGATACGCCGGGCGACCGCACGCGCGGCGCGCTCCCAGGTGCGTTCAAGGCCGTAATGATCCACCACCAGCCAGTCGAACCCGCGGCCGGCGAGCGCGGCCAGGTCATCTGCATCTTCCGGCACTTCAACCAGCGCGAAACCCTGCCCGCGCACTATCGCAGGGTCGAAGCCCGGCAAGGTGCGGCACGCGAAGCTGACGGTGGCGCCACGCTCACGCAGCACCGAGGCCAAGGTAAGGCAGCGAGCGATGTGCCCTACGCCGATCTGGCTGGAGGCGTCGGCGCGAAAGAGGACATTCACGCGTCTATTTCCCCGGCGGCCCGCAGCGCCTGGTGAAGGTATTCGGCGCGCTTCCAGTCTTCTTCGGTATCGATGTCCTGAACCAGGTACCTGGGCAAGGTCACCGGCACGCTGCACGGCGAGAACAACGTATCACCGCGCAGCCAGGCTTCGCGGCGCCCCCAGTAAAACTGGCCGGCGTCCTGATACGCTTCGGGCAGGTCCTGGGAACGTGTGTGCCGGTATTCGGGATACAGCGCGGTCAGCGCGCCGCTGTCATCGAGCACCAGAGCGCGCTGCACGGGAAAAGGAAAGCTGCACACCGAAAACGCATAGCTCCTGGCAGGGTTGGCCCGTAGCAGCGCCAGGCCCTCGCGAAGGAAACGCGGCTGCACCAGCGGCGCGGTAGCGTACAGGCAGCAGGCCAATGTGGCGCCTGGCAGTTCACTCAATGCATGCGCAATCACCGGCACCGTGCCGGTGTAGTCGTCTGCCAGTTCGGCAGGCCGTATGAATGGCACCTCTGCCCCTTCGGCTATTGCCAGGTCGGCAATGGCAGGGTCATCGGTGCTCACCACAATGCGGTCGAAACAGCTGGCCTGGCGAGCGGCGCGGATCGACCAGGCGATCATCGGCAGGCCATTGAACAGCCGCAGGTTCTTGCCCGCAATCCGCTTGCTGCCGCCCCGCGCGGGAATGATCGCTACCGTGGTCACCGAACCCTCCGCTTATGCCAGCGCATCGGATAGCGCGTTGACGATGTAATGTTGTTCGGCCTCGGTCAGCCCGGGGTACAAGGGCAGGCTCAACGCCTGTGCGTAGTACGCTTCTGCTTCCGGGAAATCGCCGGGGGCAAAACCCATCTGCCGATAGAACGGCTGCAGGTGCACCGGAATGTAGTGCACGTTCACGCCTACGCCGGCAGCCCGCAATGCGGCGAACACCTCGTCGCGGCGCTCGGCAATGCGTACCACATACAGGTGCCAGGCTGACTCGGCGCCCGCCTGCCGAGCCGGGAGCTGCACGCCCAGGCCACTCAAAGCCTGATCGTAGGCAGCGGCCAGCGCCCGGCGGCGAGCCAGAAAACCATCGAGCCGCGCCAGTTGCGATACCCCTAGCGCCGCCTGAATATCGGTAGCACGGTAGTTGAAGCCCAGTTCCACCTGTTGGTAGTACCAAGGGCCGTGGCTGGGCTCACTCATCATGGCCGGGTCACGCGTCATGCCGTGGCTGCGCAGGCGACGCAGGCGTTCGGCCAGCTCAGTGTGGCGAGTCATCACGATGCCGCCTTCGGCGGTGGTGATGATTTTCACCGGATGAAAGCTGAACACCGTCATGTCCGCGAATTCACCACTACCCACCGGCTGCCCGCCGTACTGGGCACCCACCGCGTGGGAGGCATCTTCAATCAAGGTAAAGCCGTAGCGCTCGGCCAGCCGGGCAATGGCCGCCATGTCGCAGCTCTGGCCAGCAAAGGCTACGGCCACCACCACCTTGGGCAGGCGCCCTTCCCGCTCGGCGATTTCCAGCTTGAGCGCCAGGGCATCGGCGCTGAGGTTCCAGGTGAGCGGGTCGATGTCGACGAAATCCACCCGTGCCCCGCAATACAGGCCGCAGTTGGCGGAGGCCAGAAACGTGTTCGGGCTGGTCCACAGCCAGTCCCCCGGCCCCAGCCCTGCTGCGAGACAAGCGATGTGCAGCGCCGCAGTTGCATTGCACACCATCACGCCATGATCGGTGGCGCAACGGGTCGCCATGGCCGCTTCGAACCGCTCGATGGCCGGGCCCTGGGTGAGCCAGTCCGAGCGCAGCACCTGCACCACGGCCTCGATATCAGCCTCGTCCACGCTCTGCCGGCCATAGGGAATCATGCTGGCAACCCTGCGTGCAGCTTGGCAATCTGCGCCACGTCGAGGAACTCGGGGTTGGTGTCAGAGCGGTATTCGAAGGCTTCGTCCACCGGCACGCCGCGCTCGCCCAAGCCATCCACGGCCAGGTCCACGTCCACGCTGGTGAAGCGCACCGAGGGCTGGATGGTGAAATGGTCGGCGAACTCAAGGGTCATGCGGGCGTCGTCCTGCGGCACCATCAATTCGTGAAGCTTCTCACCGGGGCGTATGCCAACTACGCGCTGGGGCAAGCCCGGCGCCAGCGCCGAGGCGAGGTCCACAATGCGGATCGAGGGGATCTTCGGCACAAAGATTTCACCGCCATGCATGCGCGCAAAGCTGTCCAGCACAAACTGCACGCCCTGGTCGAGTGTGATCCAGAAGCGGGTCATGCGCGCATCGGTAATCGGCATGTCTGGTGCGCCTTCGGCCAGCAACTTGCGGAAAAACGGCACCACCGAACCCCGCGAGCCGGCCACGTTGCCGTAGCGTACTACCGCAAAACGCGTGGCTTGATCGCCGGCAATGTTATTGGCCGCGACGAACAGCTTGTCCGACAGCAGCTTGGTTGCGCCGTAGAGGTTGATCGGGCTGGCTGCCTTGTCGGTCGAGAGCGCCACCACCTGGGTGACGTGGTTTTCTATCGCCGCGGCAATCACATTCTCCGCACCGGTGACGTTGGTGCGAATGCATTCGCCGGGGTTGTATTCCGCCGCAGGCACCTGCTTCAGCGCTGCGGCGTGAATCACGTAATCCACGCCGCGCATGGCCGTGCGCAAGCGCTCGGCATCGCGCACGTCTCCCAGGAAGTAACGCATGCACGGCGCATCGAACGTTTGCTGCATTTCGTATTGCTTAAGCTCGTCGCGGGAAAACACCACCACCCGGCGCGGCTGATACTGCTCGAGCAAACGGCGAATGAAGTGACGACCAAAGGAGCCGGTGCCGCCGGTGATAAGCAAGGATTTACCGTCGAACATAGCGATGCCTTATTTTCCGGAGCCGTGTAGTGGGCAGACGGTTTTTTGACCGCAACCTCGTTACAGGAGTTTGGAGCAATATGCAGGCCAAGCGGGCGACGAGTGGCAGGCCTGCGAGGTCTGCCCACATGGCTACCCGGCTCAAGCGAATGTACGAACTTTTGGCATGTTTCATGAATCACCTGCTTAAGCGTCAAAAATGCTTCGTTTCGCCCGCCCAGTCTTTGCAAAGGTAGATCAATGTACGGCCAGCCGCTTTCAGACGAACTCACCGCACACTGTATGGAAGCGATTCCCGCCGGTGTGACCTCTGTTATTGAAGTTGCCGCTGCCTCTGCCGCTCTGGCGCGTCGAGTGAAACAAGCCGAACCGCAGGTGCGCTATACCTGCGTCACAGCTGATCAGGCGGTGTATACGCAAGCCCAGGCGGTGTGTGACAGCGTGGAGTTGACGGACCTCGCTAACCTGAACGGGCTGTTTTTCCTCGAACACAACACTCACCAATGCTGGGTATTGGGCGAAGCCTTGACTCAAGTGGCCGACCCCTGGGCATTGCTCCAGAACATCGCTGAGCATTTGCCTGACAATGGCAGCGTAGTGATGTGCATGCCCAACGCGCAGCATTGGTCCTTGCAGGTGAAGTTGGCCGCAGGCGCTTTCAGTTACCAGGACGAAGGTTTGCTGCACCGCTCCCGGCTGCGTTGGTTCACCCGTGAAACACTGCTTGAGCTGCTCGATTCCACCGGTTTCGAACTGGCTGAAGGGCATCCCCATGCCCCCGCTAACCCGCTGAGCGATACCTTCTTGCCGCTGATCGGGCAGATTGCCAAGGCTGCCGGGCTGAATGTGGACATGGCCATCGCCGATGCCCGGCCCACGCATTACATCATTCGCGCTGCACGCAAAAGCGCCGCAGCAGTTGCCAGTAAACCCCGCCCCGTGCTCACCACCGAACAGTTCATCGCTCAGGACCGTGCCACGGCGCAGGACGGCAAGGTATGGGCATTCCCGGTATGCGCCTTTGACCATTTGTTGACCGGCAATGATCGCGCAGTGTTCGAAGCTGTGCGCTACCGCCCGGACATTCGCAAAGTAGTGCTCACCCGTAGCAAGGCCGTGGACCTTCCCGGAGAGAACGTAGACGTCATTGCGCTGGCAAGCCGCGAAGGGCAGGAAGCGCTGATCGCCGCGGGTTACATCTTCGTCAAGCACTCCGCCGCAGTGAATGCGCCCTATCCGCTGGATGCCAGCCGGCACCGCTTCATTAACCTGTGGCATGGGATTCCGCTCAAGCGTATCGGGATCACTTCACTGGACAACGCGCCTCACCGGGAGAACCTGCTGCGCGAGCATGCGCGGCATCATGCCGTAATCGCTTCGTCGCGCATGGACCAGCTGGCGATGACGGCGGCGTTCCATCCGCTGCCCATGGACAAGATCTGGATCACAGGCCTGCCACGCAACGACGTTGTTATGTGTGACGAGCAGCGCTTGCCCGAAGATTTCACCGAACAACTGATCCGGCTACGCGCCGAGCTGCAGGGGCGCCGGCTGGTGATGTTCGCGCCTACCTTCCGCAACGGCCAGGCCGCAGCCTATTACCGCTTCACGCCTGAACAACGCGATCAACTCGTGGCCTGCCTGGAGCGCCACAATGCGGTGATGGGTATTCGCGAACACATGGCGGACCGAGCGCACAGCTATTCGGCAGCGCTCATGGCCGAGGAAGGCCCGTTTACCAGCCTGGGCCGCGAGGCGTACGCCGAAATTGAAGTGCTGTACCGGGAAGCCGATGTACTGATTACCGATTATTCCAGCTGCTTCATCGACTTCATGCTCACTGGTCGGCCGGAAATTTGCTTCGCGTTCGATCGCGCTCAGTACGCTGGCCAGGAACGGGGCATGTTCTACAACCTCGAGGACGTGTTCCCGGGCCCGATCTGTGAGGACTTCCCTACGCTGCTGGCTGCGTTGGAGAGCACCCTGAGCGACGAGCAGACGGAACATCCGCTGGTATACGCCCACAAGCGCAAAATGTTCTTCGAGCACCTGGATGACAAAAATACCCACCGCCTGGTAGAGCGTTTGTTGGCCGAGGCGCAGCCATGAAAACCGTACTCACGTATGGCACGTTCGATGTGCTGCACGCCGGGCACATCCGGTTGCTTGCCCGCGCCAAAGCCTTGGGAGACCAACTGATCGTCGGCCTCTCGACCGACGCGTTCAACGCGCTCAAGCACAAAAGCTCGCTATTGGATTTCGACAATCGACGCATCGTGCTCGAGGCCGTTCGCTATGTGGACATGGTGTTCCCCGAAGGCGACTGGGACCAGAAATTGGCAGACGTTCAACGTTACAACGTGGACGTATTTGTGATGGGCGATGACTGGGAGGGCAAATTCGACTTCCTCAAGCCCGCCTGTGAGGTGGTGTACCTGCCTCGCACCGAGCACATTTCCTCCACGCTGATCCGCGATGAGCTGAAGCGCCTGTAGGAGGCCTCTAACCCTGTGGGAAGTGGCGAAGCCCCCGAACATTCCCGGGCCCTGCCGGAAGGCCGCCCCCCCGGTTTACCCTATCAACGGCCCCCAGGCGGCCAACCAGCGCTCGGCCTGCGGCCCTTCCAGCAGCCCTTCGGCCATGGCCCGCGCGTGCAGGGCCTGGCCGGCCGCTTCGCGCCCCGAAAGATCGCCCAGCCAAGCCTCAAGCGCCGCGCTGTAACCCTCGACGCTGTGTTGTACCTTGGCAATCGGCCAAGCCGACGCGTGGCTGCCGATAACGGCACTGCCGCAGGCGGCATGTTCCAGGGTCCGTTGTTCCGCCGCGGCCAGCGCGCCGAAGCTGCGTGCCAGTGCCACGAGCGCCACATGCAGGCCAAGGGTAGCCAACTGCCCAGCGTAGCGTGGCGTCACGATTGGATGATGCTCGGTTACCCACGGGCGCAGTTCATGTGGCGCTTCGCCGACAACCACCCATTGCACCCGCCCCGCAAACCGTTCGAACAGGGTGCAAAGCACCTCAAGGTCAAGGCTTTGATCCTGAGCGCATACCAACCCTACCCGGGGCATGCCAGCGCTCGTCGATGGCAATGGCAGGTCGCGCCATAGGGCAGGCGGCAGGCACGCCGGCAGAACGTGGATACGAGGGTGGCTAACGGCAACCCGCTCTGCCTGTTCGGGCGTGGCCACCACCACTTTGTCGTAACCGGCCAAGGCCTCACGCAGCGCTTCGGGTTGCAGGTCGCTGTCACTCGCCGCAGACAGATCGCAGACCCGGCAGGGGGCTATCTGAGCGCGAGCAGCGTCCAGGCCCAAATCACTGCCTGCGTTAAATGGCAACACCACGGAACCTGGCACCAGCCGCAGCCATTCGCTCACTTTCAAGGCATAGGGGGTAAGGCCGCCTTCAAGGCGCCCGGCGTGGCGCAACGCTTCCAGCGGCTGCACGATCCTCGGGTCGGAACCGCCTGGCTCGCCGCCGCCGATCACCACCGGCAATCCGGCGAACGCCAATGGCCGCCAAGTGACTTGCGGATCGGGGTCGAACTCGAAGCCGTCGCCGCGCAGCGTATAGAGATAGCTGGCGGTGGGGTCGCGCCCCATCGAGGCGCCCCACTGCTCGTACATGGCGTGTTCGTCAGCACTGGCCTCGACCAAGGGCTGGCGCGCCGGTTCGGTCAACGCCAGCCAGGCCTGTGGCGCCCATACGTTCAGGTAGCCTGCCCAATGCAGCTTCAGGCACAGATCGGTATCTGCCCAGCGTTGCTGGAAGCGCGTTTCATCGAACCCGCCCACCTGGCGGAAAATCGTCCGAGACAGCATCAGGCACGCGCCAGCAAGCGCCACCACGTTGCGCTGCACCGGCCAATAATCCATCGGGCCTTCTTCGTGGCTGAGCAAAGCCGTTTGCGCCGGCCCCTCCAGCCCAAGCCGCACGCCAACCTCCTGCAGCCGCTCGCCCCTCTGCACGCGCCGCCCACCCACGGCGCCTACTTCGGGCCGCATGGCCTGGTCCAGCAATAGCTCGAGCCAATCCGCCTCTACCACTACACAGGCAGGGTCGATGAACACAACGTACTCATCGCTCAGCGCCTCTACCGCCCCATTCATCGCAGTGTTCATCGGCAGCGGTGCAGCGCTGCGGATCGCTACTACCCTGCCCTCACCCTCACCGGCCATGGCGTCCATCCATTCGCGCAGGGCCGGCGTGGTGCGATCGGTTTCCACCAGCACCAGGTGGTAATTGGCATAACCGGTGACCATCAGCACGGCGGCGACGCAGCGCTTGAGCGTAGCCAATGGTTCTTGCACCGGTATCAGCACGGCTACCGGGGCGGGGGCATGACCGTAGTGCAACCGGTAATGGCGGGGGGAGCTTTCGCTCACGCGTGCATCGGCGTAACCGCGCCGCTGCAGGTGTTGCAGCAGCGCGCGGCGCTCATCTTCACATGACACCAGCAACCGCGTTTGCGGTATCACCAGAGGCTCGCTGATATGGCCGAACCCCTGCTGCCCTGCTTCGATCAAGCGCAGGATCAGGTCAAGCTCCAGCGCGGCAGGCAAATCACCGTCAAAGCCGTCCATGGCGACCAGCGCATCGCGCTGGAACAACCAGTGCCCGGCCATCGCCACGGGCACGCTCAAAAGCTGATCGAGATTGAAATTGCCCCGTAACAAGGGCCACAACCCGCCGCGGCCGTCGTTATAGGCTTCATCACAGAAAATCGCCGGGCATGCAGGTTTGCCCAGCAGTTCAAGCAGGGTCACGCTGAGCGCATCGGCATTGATCACCGTGCCGGCGTCCAGAGCGAGGAACCATTCGAAGTTCAGCTCGCAAACCAGCTGATTGAGATGCCCGGCGCGCTGGGCGTGGCTGCTGCTGATCCAGTAAAAGCCCTCTTCGACCTGGCCAGTGCCCACGCCTGGCCGGCTAGACAGCACCACAACCGTGGCATTGGCCAGCAATGGGGCCTGCCGGTCGATACTGTGCAGCGTTTGCAGCAAACGCTGTTCATCATTGCCCAGGTCGCTGACCACCAACAACAGCTCGGGCCCACCGCCCTGGGCGCGAACGTAGGTGTCGATCCGCCCTTGTCGCACATGGCCCAGCTGACGCGCCTGCAACCAGCGCTTGAAATCCATCGGAAGGGCCGTATTCAAGGTTGCCATGGGTGCTCCTGCAGTCGGGAAAAGGGGCCTGACGAAGGTTTCCGTAGCGGCTTACCCCGGCGTCCACGCCTCCAGCCAGCGGTTCAGCGCTGGCCCGTGCAGCATGAAGTCGCGATGAATCGCTTCGCGCAATGCGTCGCCCTGTGCCGCGCTGGCAACCGGGTCGGCCAGGTGTGAACGGATGGCGGCAATCCACTCCTCCGTGGTGTTGCTGCTCACCAGCGTGACCGGCAAGGTGCCGCGGTAGCTGCGGGTTTCGGTGCACACCACGGGGAAGCCGCAGGCGCCGTATTCCAGCAGGCGCAGGTTGCTCTTGCAGTCGTTGAAGATGTGTTGCTCCAGCGGGGCCACCGCCAGGTCCAGGTCCAGGCTGGCAAGCTTGGCGGGGTATTGTTCCAGCGGCACCGTCCCGTGGTACTCGTGGATGTACGGGCGCAGCTCATCCGGGCACATGCCGAAGAACACCCAGTGCACGTCGTTCGACAACGCCTTTACCACGTCCCTGATCAGCAACAGGTCTCCGGTGTGGCTGGTGCCACCGCCCCAGCCCACGCGGGGCTTCTCGCCACCACGGCGCTTGCCGCGCAGGTGCACCCAGCGCTCCGGAGGCAGCATGTTGGGCACCACGCGAATGTCCCCGTTCATGTCAGCCATCACCTCGGCGAGGGTTTGAGTGGATACCACCAGCCGATCGCACAGGCCCACACTGTGGCGCAGCGAGGATTGGATTTCCTTGGCCAGGAAACGTTTGTGCTCGTTGGCGCCGGGCACGTCCAGCAGGTAGTCATCCAGCTCGAATACACGGAAGGCGGACGAAAAACGCTTGAAGGATTCGATTCCCTCGGCGGCCTTGGCGCTATAGCGCCCCTGGAAGATGACCGAGTCGGGCCGAATCCGGCCCATTTCAATCAGCGATGGCACGCCGTGGTACACCAACCCGGTGGCCAGGCCGGCCTGTTCCACTTCATGGAACGGCTGGATCAAACGGTAGTGCCCTACCGCGCCAGGGTTGATCGGCAGGCACAGCAGGTGCGGGCGAAGCCGCTGCTCGAAAGGCTGCCAGGCGGTACGCAGGCCTGCGTCCAGGCCGAAGCTGGAACCGCTCAAGGTGAGGTTGGGGTTATAGGCCGGGTCTCGCACCAGGCGCGACATCCACTGGCGGTAGGCCTGGGCCATGGCCGCGTCGAAGCCGGGACGTAACTGCGGCGTGTTTTCTGGCGCGGAGCGGTAACCCAGCACGGCGTCGGGGGTCCACACCACCAAGGCGCCGGCATCGGCCACGCGCAGGCAGAAGTCGACGTCGGCGCAGTGCTCGCCGAACAGGCCGTCGCTGAGCCCGCCTAGCTCATCGAACAGGCTGCGGCGGATCATCATGCAGTGCTGGCTCACGGCGCTGTAGTTCTGCGGCACCACCAGCCGTTGCAAGTAGCCCCGCGCGGCGGGCGCTTCGCCCAGGAACGGCGAGCCGGCGATGCCGCGCATGCCAAGGATCAGCCCGGCGTGTTCAATCCGCCCATCGGCCCCCAACAATTTGGCACCAGTAACGCCAACCTCGGGCCGCTGGGCATTGGCCAGCAGTTCATCGAGCCAGTTTGCGTCGATTATCCGGCAGTCGGCGCTGAGCAGCAGCAGGTACTCGCCTGTCGCCTGTTGCGCGAGGCCGTTGTAGCGTTCGCCTTTTACTTGCCCGGTGGTTTGCTCGAATACACGGATACGCTCGCCACCCAGCTCCGCCAACCCATGCAGGTAGTCTCGGGTAGCGGTGGATTCGGCCGCGTCCATGCCGACCAGCACTTCGTATTGGCTGTAGGCGGTTTTTTCCAGCAGGCTCTCCAGCGCCGCCTGCAACTGGGCGGGGTTATCCAGGCTCAACACTAGAATGGATACCCGCGGCCTGGCCTCGTGCAGGTAACCCACCCGCAGGAAGCCACCCACTTGCGGTGCGCGCCATTCGAACGCCTGCCCGAGCCGGGCAAGGTGACCCGCCAGCAGGAAATTATGCCCATTGGCCACGCTGTCTTCGGCAAGCCAGCTGGCATAAGGCTGCCCGGCGTGCAGCAGCACGTCCGGAATGTGATGGATGGCACCCAGCCCGTACTGCTCCGCCATGCGCACCACCAGGTCGGCGGCCGCCGCTTCGCCCGCCCCGCCGTCCAGGCCGCCGGCATCGGCAAAGCCCTGACGGGAGAACGCTACGGCACGGCCCACATAAGGGTAGGCGCGCATCAGGTCCAGGTTGAACGCAGGCTTGAATACCGGTTCCGGTGCGGATTGGGCGCGGTCCTCGTCGCTGTAAATCGCTTGAACACCGTCGCGTGTAGCCGCACGCTCGGCGAGCTGCAGCAAGGCGTTGGGGCTGAGGGTGTCGCCGGCTTCGAGCAGGTAGAACCAGTCAAAGCCTTCCACCTGGACCAGCAAGTCATTGAGCTGCGCCGCCCAATCTGCCTGCAGCGGCGCGTAAAGGTGACTGCCTCGTTGTTCCAGGTC
Source organism: Pseudomonas sp. 3MAES_34.3B (assembly GCF_058145875.1). Taxonomy (NCBI): domain Bacteria; kingdom Pseudomonadati; phylum Pseudomonadota; class Gammaproteobacteria; order Pseudomonadales; family Pseudomonadaceae; genus Pseudomonas; species Pseudomonas sp. 3MAES_34.3B. The sequence continues at coordinate 3,764,550 of NZ_CM176960.1, forward strand.
TTGGTGAGCACTGGAAAGGATCAGGTAGCCACAGGCGCCGTAGCTCTGTGCGGCGAGGCTGTCGAGGGTCGCTTGCAAACCGGACGCACCGTCGCGGGCAAGGATCACCGGCATGATTTGCGGCTGAACCGGCCAACCCGCCACTCGCTCTTCCAGCAAGGCCTTGCCTGCCGGGGAAAAATCACGGGTCGCCAGCCACTCCTGGTACATCTGCGAGAAGCTTTTTGCCGTGCTGCCTACCCGGTCGGCCAAGGTCAGCGACTGGATGTGCAACAGCCGGGTCATTGGCAGTTCGGTGTACTCGCGGGACGCCTCAGGCACGGGTGGCAGGGTCAGGTTGTGTACCCGCACCGAACCTGGCCACGGCGCGCGCTCACCGGCCAGTTGGGCGATGAGCCGGACCGCGATGGCCTTTTCAAGATCCAGGCGGCCCTCCCTGTCTACCCCGGCATACCGGCTGGGCTCGAGACGTTCGGCGCATAGAGGCTGGGCAATCGCGGCCAGATGGCCATGGCGCAGGATGCTGATGTAGAGCGCAAGGTCGAAATTCACCAACAGCTCGCTCTCGGGGTCAGCCAACGCAGGCACCACACGCTTGAGGTAGTCACGCCGCAACAACGTGGTGCTCAGGCTGCCGATGAAATTGAGCGGCCAGGCTTCGAAGAACGACAACACGTCGCCGCCTTGCAGCAACGCGTCTTCAGCAAACAGGGAAAAGTTTTCGACCCGCGGCGGCAGCAGTACGCCCTCCTGGTCGGCGAACCAGCGCTGGGCAGAGCACATCCCAGCTTCGGGATAGGCATCCAGTACCTGCGCCTGGCGGGACACCAGAGTGGGCAGCATCCAGTCATCCCCGTGCAGGAACTTGATGTACTTCCCCTTCGCCTGGTTCAGCGCCCAGGCGACATCGGCGGGATAAGCCAAGGGCTTGGCATGCGTATGCAGGCGCAGCGGTACCTTTGTCTGGTTGCGAGCCTGTTCCACCAGCCGAGCGACTTCCGGATCTTCGGAGCTGTCGCTGACGATCACTTCCAGGTTGGGGTAGTTTTGCCCCAGCGCACTGTGAAGGGCGCGATAGAAATGGGTAGTGTCCTGTACCAGAACGGCGATGGTAACAAGCGGTGTCGATTTCATTGAGAAACTCGCCCTATGGCCGCTTTAGCCTGCGCGCGGCCAGAAAAATGACGGCAACGGTGCCAGTGATCAGATGTTGCAAAAGCAGTGCCGGGAAACCGTCCACAAACAAAAAAGCCGCCAGCAGTGCCCTTTGAAGCATAGGCAATGCTGGCGGCTTTGAAGTTCGCCGGTTTGATGCCCAGGCTTAGCCTGGTTTCACACTTACAACCGGTCGAACAGGCTCAGCTGGGAGATCTTGGCAAAGGACAACTGAGCCGCTTGCAGCATGGTTTGCTGCAAGGTGAGCTGGGTGGTCGCTTCTGCCAGGTCCGTGTCACCAATCTGCGATTGCGTGGTGGCGTTCGCGGTTTGCAGGCTTTCGATCTGCGAGCTCTGGATATCGAGCGCGTTTTCACGGGCACCGATCGAACCACGCGTCACGTCGATGCGGTTGCTGGCTGATTGCAGGTTACCCACCGCCGATTCCAGCGAGTTACGCAGGGTAAGCTGTGCCGCTGAATCGTTGGCGGTCGGTGTTTGCAGCGCGACTTGCAGCTGGCTCAACGTATCCAGCACGTTCTGCGTGCTGTGGGTATTGGCGCTCACGGTGAACTGGTCGCTGGCCGCCGGGGTACCGCTGATGTTGAAGGTCACGCCGGTGGTGGTCAGCGAGCCGCTGCCATCGTAGGTGCCGTTCGATACCGGTTTGCTGGTATCGGTGAGCGGCTGCGCATACACCTGGTAATCGGTGGCGCTGGTGAACTTGATAATCGCCCCGTTGGTAGGAAAGCCTGCCGTATAGGCGGCCGAATCCGTCACCGCGCCGGCGGTCATCTGCGCGGTGGAGGTGTTGCTCGCCAGGCGATTGGTGGTGATGGTGTCCGGCGTGGCTTGCAGGTTGAAGCTACGGCCCGCCAGCACGCTGTCAGCGTTCTCGCCGCTGGCCACGTTGGTGTTCACCGAGAAGCTCACGCCGTACAGGCTGATGCTGTCTCCGCCTTCCTTGTCGTAGTCGTAGGTGCCTTTGCTGCCCGTTTGCGCGGTCACGTCGTTGCCAGCGGCATCGGTCACGGTGAACTGGCTGCTGCTGGTGAAGTTCAAGGTGTACGGCTGGCCGGCGGCAAACTGCTTGTTGTAGCTGGTGAGCGAGGTCATCTGGCCGTTGGACACCGACAGCTTGCCGTCCACGGTCGCGGGGGCGGTTTGCGTGGTCTGGGTGCGGCTGGTGTTGGTGGACAGATCGAAGATGCTGAAGCCGGTGTCGTTGGTGGCAACCGACAGGTTGTCCGACACTTGCAGGCTCAGCTGGGTCTCGTCGCCCTGGTAGGTGTACGTGCCGTCGCTGTTGAGCGTGTATGGCTGCGTGGTGGTCTTGGAGCCGGAGAACATGTACTGCCCGTTGGCGTCCTTGGTGTTGAGCAGGCCGTAGATGGTTTCCTTGATCTGCGACACTTCACTGGCCAGCGACTTGCGGTCGTCGTCGGTCAGCACGCCGTTACCGCCCTGGATCGCAAGTTCCTGGGCGCGCTGCAAGGCGGTAGTGATGTTGGACAGCACGCTTTCCTCGGAGGAAAGCGAGTTGGTGGCGCTGGTGATGTTGCCGCTGTACTGGTCCAGCACCGAGCTTTGCTGGCGCAGCTGTAACAGCTTGGACGCGCCAACGGGATCGTCCGAGGCGGTCTGGATGCGTTGGCCCGAGCTGATCTGGTCCTGCGTCTTGGCAGTGTCCGAGAAGTTCTTGGTGTAGGTGCTGCTGCTGCTGGCGAAATACTGGCCGGTAGAAATACGCATGTCGTCCGCTCCTTACAAGGCGTTGAGCAGGGTAGAGAAAACTTCCTGCGCAGCTTTGATAATCTGCGAGGACGCCGTGTAGTACTGCTGAAACTTGACCAGGTCAGCCGCTTCTTCGTCCAGGTTCACACCCGCGACGGAATCCCGGCTGGTGGTGGCGGACGTCAATACGGCTGCGGTGGCAGTGGCATCGCTGCTGGCCTGGGCCGCTTTTGCACCCACGTCTTCCACCAGCTTGGCGTAGGCGCCGGTCATGCTCACGCCGCCACCAGACGCAGAACCCACCGTCTTGGCGTTTTGCAAGTTGACTACGTTGGTCGCGTTGCGGTTATCCGAGGTGCCGTTGCTGTTGAAGGCCACGGTGTAGCTGTCGCTGGCCGCTGGCGAACCGCTGATGTTCATCTGGAACGTGGCGGTCATGGCATTGCCGTCGGCATCGACCATGGCGTTGCCGCTGTCGTCCAGCATGGGCACCGACACGTTCAGCGTGTTGGTCTGGTTTGGCACGATGGTGCCGGTGCCGATGCTGCTGCCGCTGGCGTTGTAAACGGTGTAGCCCTGGCTGCCGTTGCTGGCCGAGCCGAACACCAGCTTGACCGGCAAGCCGTTCTCGATACCGCTTTGCGCCTTGGCCAGCGCTGCGGAGTCGTATACATCCAGTTCGGTGGTCAGCGTGGGCTGCGTGACGCTGCCGGTACCGCTGTTGCCCGAACTGCTGGTGGCCGCGAGCGGGCCGGCAAAGGCCAGCTTCGACACGTCGGTCATGGTGGTCTTGATCTGGCTGGAGCCGTTACGGGTAGGCGTGACCGTAAAGGTGTCGCCCGCACTCAGTGCGTTGCCGTTGAGCGCCAGGGTAAAGCCATCGATGCTCGGCGCCGGGTCTTCGTCCAGGGTGTGGCTGCCCATGGAGGTGCCGTCCGAACGCGTGACCGTGTAAGTGTTGGCGTCGGAGAACTTCACCGCATAGTTGTAGGACGTCAGCGCGCTGCTGTCGGTGATGGTCACGTCCAGGTTGCCGGAACCGGCGCTGTTCTTGGACCCACCCACGCTGCGGCTGCCTACTGCGGCATCCGTGTTGATGCTGCTGAACAGGCTGCTGCCGAAGTCGCCATTGGCGTCCAGGCCCTGGCCCAATTGGGTGTTGACCGAATCGCTGACCACCATGGCCAGGCGGCCGAGTTCGTTCTGCGCCGGCTGCAGCACTTCGCTGCGGTAGCGCAGCAGGCCGCCGATCTGGCCACCGCTGACCACGGAGGTCACGTCAGTGCTGTAGCTGGCGTAATTCACGGTAAGCGAATACGACGACGGATCGGTGGCGCCCGGCTGTGCGGTGAGGGTATTGGACGAGGTGCCCGATACCAGCGCCTGGCCGGTGCCCAGGTACACATCGTACTGGCCGTCGCGTTGCTGCACGGTCACGCCTACCAGCTCGTTGAGCTGGCGCACGGCTTCGTCGCGCGAGTCCAGCAGGCTGTTCGGCGTGCCGGTGCCCGACATCGAGACGATCTGCTGGTTGAGCGAGGCGATGGATTTGCTCAGCGTGTTGACCTGCTCGGAGAGCGAGGTGAGCTGGCTGTTCACGTCGGCATTGGACGACGAGATTTGCGTGGAAATGGTGTTGAAGCGATTGCTCAGCGTGGACGCAGCCGTGACCAGCAACTGGCGCGAAGCGGTGTCGCTGGGGGACGCCGCCGCGGTTTGCAGCGAGGTGAAGAAGTCCGACAACACCGAGGTGATCCCGGTGCTGCTGTCCGACAGCAGAGAGTCGAGCGTAGCCGCGTTGGTAGACAGCGTGCTGGCTTCCGAATCCAGGGCGGTACTGCTCGCTACCTGGTTCTGCAGGTAGGAGCTGTAGATCCGACGCACTTCGGCCAAGGTTGTACCGGTGCCCACGTAACCGGCACCACCAATGCTTTGCAGCGCACCCGCGCTGTTCACAGTGGACTGGCGCGAGTAACCCGCCGTGGCCACGTTGGAGATGTTGTTACTGGTCGTGGTCAGCGCGGCCTGGCTGGAAGACAGCCCCGACAGACCGATGTTGATCAGATTCGCCATGGTTCAAACCTTATAAAGTCGTGGACGAGCCGCTAGACGCGTAGTTCTCGTAGCTCTCGAGCTGCTTGGCAATGGAAGCGATCTTGCTCGCGTAGTGCGGGTCGGTCGCGTAACCAGCCTTCTGCAACTCTTTTACAAACTGTTCCGGGTTATCGGCAGACTTCACAACATCTTGATAGCGATCGTTGTTCTGCAGCAGGTTTACCAGGTCGTGGAAGCTGTCGGCGAAGGAGTCATAGCTACGGAACTGCGCCGTTTCCTTGACCACCTGCCCGCCTTCGTATTCAGCGGTAACAGCGCGCGTGGTGTCGCCTTTCCAGCTGGAGCCGGCCTTGATGTTGAACAGGTTATGGCTGCTGCCGCCATCGCTCTGGCGCAGCACCGATTTACCCCAGCCGGTTTCCAGCGCGGCTTGCGCTACCAGCACTTTAGGGTCTACGCCGATGCGCGCCGCAGCCTCCTGGGCCATTGGCAGCATGGTCGCGATGAAATCGTCGTGGTTGGCGAATGCCGCCTTGCCCGGTGCCAATGGAACCTGCGCCAGGGTGCGGGTGCCGGCGGCATCGCTGCTGGCCTTGGGCGCGGTGGCATAGGTGTTGGTCCAGTCGCCGTAGGCGTCGCTGGTATCGGTAGCTGCCTGGCCGCTGGCGGCGGCATTGCTGGCCACGGCCGCAGCAACGCTGCTCTGCGCGGTGGCCGGCACGTTGATACGGTTGGCGACCTGCGGGTGCAGCAGGTTGGCGTGCGGCGCCTGGCCACGCACCAGCGTGTTGGCCTGGGTAGCCTGGGTTTCGCCCGGCACGATACCGGCCAGCAGCCGATCCACCGACTTGCTGGGCAAGGCCAGGCGGCGCTGGTTGAGCATGGCCATGTCATTGCGTGCCGATGCCGATGCCGACTTCGCTTCGGCAGTACCGTTGCGCACGGCGCCCAGGGCATGCTGGTTGCTGTCCGGGCGAGCGAACGGGTTGCTGCCGGTGTGGGAAGCATCCTTGGTCTTGGACAGTTGACGCATCAGTACGTCCTGCAGGCCGATGCCGTTGCCGGTGTGGGACAGGCTCACGGACAGCTGCTGGTCGTACATGTCCTGGTACTGCTTCACCGCCTCGGTGTTCATGGGGTTGTCCTTGGCCAGCACATCGTTGGCCGAACGCATGGACTTGAGCATCTGGCCGACGAAGACCGATTCGAACTCTTGTGCAACCTTGCGCAGGTTGGCGTCGCTGTCGCGATCGCCTACCTTGAGCGAGTTCAACCGGTTAAGGTCGGTGTAGGCACCCGAATCGGTACCCGAAGAATTCACACCGGCGCCAGAAGACATGTCCATGCTGCATCACCCTCAGATTACGATCAGGTCGGCTTGCAAGGCACCGGCCTGCTTCAAGGCTTCAAGAATGGCCATCAGGTCACTGGGCGCGGCGCCAACCTGGTTGACGGCACGCACGATCTCATCAAGCGTCGTTCCGGGGCCGAACTTGAACATTGGCTTGGCTTCCTGTTCGGCATTGACCTTCGAGCGTGGTACTACAGCGGTCTGGCCATTGGACAACGGTCCGGGCTGGCTGACGATCGGGTCTTCGGTGATCGTCACTGTCAAACTGCCGTGAGTCACTGCCGCTGGCGTAACCTTGACGTTCTGGCCGATCACGATAGTGCCGGTCCGAGAGTTGATGATGACCTTCGCCATGGCCTGGCCGGGGTCTACTTCAAGGTTTTCCAGTATCGACAGGTAGTCCACACGCTGGTTGGGATCAAGCGGCGCGGTCACCCGAACCGATCCCCCGTCCACTGCACTTGCAACTCCCGCGCCAAGAAGCTCGTTGACCTTGTCCACGATGTGCTTGGCGGTGGTGAAGTCCGGCCGATTAAGGTTCAGCGTGAGGAAATTGCCTTGATCGAAGCCGCTCGGCACCGAACGCTCTACCGTTGCGCCGCCAGGAATCCGGCCAGCCGAGGGTACGTTCACGGTGATTTTCGAGCCGTCCTTGCCTTCCGCGTCAAAACCACCCACCACCAGGTTGCCCTGGGCAATCGCATACACGTTGCCGTCGATACCCTTGAGCGGGGTCATCAACAGGCTGCCGCCGCGCAGGCTCTTGGAGTTACCGATGGACGACACGGTGATGTCGATGGTCTGGCCGGGCTTGGAGAACGCCGGCAGGTCGGCATGGATCGACACTGCGGCGACGTTTTTCAGCTGGGCCGACGAGGTACCGGTAGGCACCTTGATGCCGAACTGCGCGAGCATGTTGTTGAACGTCTGGATGGTAAACGGCGTTTGCGTGGTCATGTCACCGGTGCCGCTCAGGCCCACGACCAGGCCGTAACCGATCAGCTGGTTGCTACGAACGCCCTGAATACTGGCGATGTCCTTGAGGCGCTCGGCGTGAGCGCCGAACGCGGTCAGGAACAACAGGGATGCCGCCACCAACTGCTTGAAGTTCAACATGGTCATACGCACTCAGAAGGGGAAGTACGGGCTGGAGAAGAACCGGTCCAACCACCCTGGCTGGCTGGCTTCTGCGAAGGAGCCGGTGCCGGAGTAGGTGATTCGCGCGTCGGCCACTCGGGTCGACGACACTGTATTGTCGGTTGCTATGTCATCTGCACGAACCAGGCCAACAATACGTACCAGTTCCTGCCCGGTGTTCAGGGTCAGCCACTTCTCGCCTCGGACCGAAATGATCCCGTTGGGGAGCACGTCAGCCACGGTCACGGTGATCGAACCGGTCAGGCTGTTGCCCTGGGCCGCCTTGGCGTCGCCATTGGTAGTACGGTCGCCGCTGTAGCCGGCATCCAGGCTCAGGTCGCCGCCGCCCAGTGGGTTGTTGGTGGTCCCGCTGCCGCCGAACAGCGACGTCAGGCCGATGCTGTTGCTGCTGCTCTTGGTCACCTTCGAGTTGGCGCTTTTGCTTGCCGAGGTTTTCTCGGCCAGGGTGATGGTGATGATGTCACCCACACGGAACGCCTTGCGGTCGGTGTACAGGTTCTGGTCAAAGCCCGCCTGATAGATCGAGCCGTTGTTGGACGCTGCCGGCAGGGGTGTACGGGGCAACACAGGCGCGTAGTACGGATCGTCCGCCTTGGGGGGTGGCGACATGCAGCCACCCAGGAACGCAGCTCCGGTCAACAACAGCACAGCAGACAGACGACGATTCATGACTCCAACCTCACGGTGTAACTGATCCTTCAGGCGTTTGAGCAAGCGTGTAAAAGCGGTGAAGCGATCAATTACAGGTTCTGAGTCACGTACTGCAGCATCTGGTCCGCGGTGGAGATCACCTTGGAGTTCATCTCGTAAGCGCGCTGCGTGGTGATCATGTTCACCAGTTCTTCCACGGTGCTCACGTTGGAGTTTTCCAAGGTGTTCTGCAGCACGGTGCCGAAACCGTTCAAGCCTGGGGTACCCACGTTCGGTGCACCGCTGGCCGCGGTTTCCAGGTACTGGTTGCCGCCAATGGACTGCAAGCCGGCCGGGTTGATGAAGTCGGCCGTCTGGATGTTGCCGATCACCTGGGCGGTGGCACTGCCAGTGGTGGTGATCGAAACGGTACCGTCGGTGCCGACGGTGAAGGTTTGCGCTTCTGCCGGTACGGTAACTGCTGGCTGCAGGGCCAAGCCGTTGGCGGTGACGATCTGGCCATCGGAGTTCAGGTGGAAGGTACCGTCACGGGTGTAGGAAATGGTGCCGTCGGGCTGCATCACCTGGAAGAAACCGCGACCGTTCACGGCCATGTCCAGCGGCTGGTCGGTGGTTTGCAGGCTACCGGCAGTGAAGTTCTTCTGGGTGCCGACGATGCGCACACCGGTACCCAACTGCAGGCCGGACGGCAGTTCGCTGTCCTGGGTAGATTGAGCACCCGGCTGGCGTTTTACCTGGTACAGCAGGTCCTGGAACTCGGCACGGTCTTTCTTGAAACCGGTGGTAGAAACGTTGGCCAGGTTGTTCGAAATGGTGGTCAGGTTGGTGTCCTGAGCAGCCAGGCCGGTTTTACTGACATAAAGTGCTGGAAGCATGGTGTTCTCCTTCGGGCGCCGGGTTTGCGTCGCCTGTGGTGTCAATAAAAGTGTGGGTTACACTTACATTTGCAGGACGCGTGCCATAGCTTCATCGTCTTCCTTGGCAGTCGTCATCATTTTGATGTGCATCTCGAACTGCTTGGAAAGCGCCATTACCTGGGTCATTTCATCCACGGCATTTACGTTGCTGCCCTGCAGGAAACCGGAGGTCATCTGCACAGTGCCGTCCACCGCAGCAGGCTCGCCATTTTTGGTGTGGATCATGCCGTCGGTGCCTTTGGTGAGGTCGGCCGCCTTCGGGTTTACAGTCTTGATCCGGTCCACCACTGCCATCACCGACGGCGCCTGGCCGAGCGAGCGAATGCTGATGGTGCCGTCCTGCCCCACTTCAATCTGTTCTTCCGGCGGCACGGCGATCGGGCCACCGTTACCCAGCACGGCCATGCCGGTGCTGGTGCGCAAAACGCCAAGGGCGTCGACGTTCAAGCTGGCGCTTTTGGTGTAGGCCTCCGAACCGTCCGGGGCCTGCACCGCGATCCAGCCTTCGCCACCCACGGCCACGTCGAGGTCACGACCGGTGGAGATCATCGGCCCGCCGCTCAGGTCGGTGGCCGGGCGCTCGGTCATGGCATAGGCACGGGACGGCAGGGTATCGCCGAACACCGGCATGGAACGCGCTTGCTCGAGGTCCTTCTGGAAACCATTGGTGGACACGTTGGCCAGGTTGTTGGCGTGAGCCTTCTGCGCGAGGGCGTTCTGGCTGGCACCGGTCATGGCGACGTAAAGCATTTTATCCATGGTCGTCTCCTTGGCGGCTGAAGCCGCTGAGTAACTGTGTACCAGTGATATAGCAATACGCGGGCCAAGTTTATAAAACCGGCTACAAAGGCTCTAGGGCGGGCATTTCAGAGGATCGACAGAAAGTCGACGGAAGAAAAGTGCCGAGATTTCGGCGGTGCCTTGCCGGGATCGGCAAGGTGGCGACGTGTATTTGCTGACGGCGAAGCGGCGCACAAGGCTACGAGGGCAACCATAAACCGTGTAGGAGCCGGGCGCAGCCGCAAGGCGAAGCTCGCGAAGAAGGCACCACGTAATTCGTAGTTGATTCTTTCGCGAGCTTTGCCCGCTTCCCACAGAGATCCACAGCAACCCGCAAATCCTTGTTACGGGCGGCAACCGGCGTTGTGGAACGGGCCGGCAAAACGCTGGAACGCCTCGCCTGGGTCCGACTGCATGCAAACGAACTGGCCGGTTTTCAAGCTTTGATACTTGAACCACGGTGCCGTAGCGCCTTCCGCGAGGCCGCCGGTCATGGTCAGGAAAATCATGAAGAGATGGACGTACTTTTTCATGGCGGCTCCGCGGCCGGGGCGGCGGCTCCTTGCGCCGCCCCGTGTGCATCAGGTCATTTGGATGATGGTTTGCATGATGGTGCTTTCGGTGGAGATGGTCTTGGCGTTCGCTTGATAGTTGCTCTGCGCCTTGATCAAGTTCACCAATTCGCTGGTCAGGTCGACGTTGGAGTCTTCCAGCGAGCCCGCAGTCAAGGTACCCATGGTGCCGCTGTTCGGCGCGCCAACCACCGGCACACCGGAAGAGGACGATTCGCGCCAGCCGGTGCTGCCGTTCGGAGTCAGCCCCTGAACGTTGCTGAAGTTCGCCAACGCCACCTGGCCGATGGTTTTCGACTCGCCGTTGCTGTACGAGCCGAAGATATTGCCTTCGCTGTCGATGGACAGGGACGACAAGCTACCGGTGGCATAACCATCCTGCGATTTGGCCGTTACCGCCGACGTGGTGTTGTAGGACGAGGTTTTGGCCATGTCCAGGGTCACGCCAGTTGTTGCCGCGGTAGCACCGTTGCTCGCCATCACGCCGCTGGCATTCTTGGCCGCCGGGACCCAGTTGCTCATGGTCAGCTTGCCGGTCGAATCCACGGTCATGTCGCTGCTGGTGGTGGTCGCCAGGCTACCGTCGGAGTTGAACGTCATGGCGGCCGAGAACGGCGTGGTGGACGACGGGTCTGCCGGGTTTACGCCATCGACGGTGGTGTACATGCTCCAGGCGTTGGTGTCGTCCTTCACGAAGTACTGCGTCATGGTATGGGAGTTACCCTGACTGTCGAAGATGTCCGTGCTGAAGGTGTAGTTGTAGCTGTCGGTGTCGGCGGCATCGAACGGCGTCACGGTCGGAACGGTGTCGCTGGAGTTCAGGTTCATGGTTTCTGAAACGGTGTCGGTCGCCTTGGGTGCCAGCGCAGACGTATCCACCTTGAGCGTGGTGAGCACGCCGTCGATGACCTTGCCGTTGGAGTCGGTACCGTAGCCCATCAGCTGGTTGCCGCTGGCATCAACGATGTTGCCGTCCTTGTCGGTACCGAAGGCACCTGCACGGGTATACACCTTGTTGCCGTTGTCGCTGACCACGAAGAAGCCGTTGCCGTTGATAGCCATGTCCAGGCTGGCACCGGTGCTGCTGATGGTGCCCTGGGTGAACTGCTGGGAAACCGCAGCCGTGGCTACGCCCGAACCTACGCCGTTCTTGGAGCTGCCAAGGAACAGGGAGTTGGCGTAAACGTCGCCGAATTCGGCGCGCGACTTTTTGAAGCCGGTGGTAGCAACGTTGGCAATGTTGTTGCCGGTAACGTTGAGGGCGGTGTTGGCTGCATTGAGACCGCTAAGGCCGGTATTGAACGACATAGTACTAAACTCCAGTGCCGATAAGCCGGCTTACGATCCGATGGTTTTGACGTTCGACAGCGCTACGCTAGAGCCGTCAGACAATTTAAGGGTCATGTCACCCGAGGTACTGCCGACCGTCACACTTGTGACGGTGGAAGGCAGGTACGTGGTCTGTGCAACTTCGCTGCCATCTACTGCGGCGCTGGCCACAAATTTGTAGGTGCCGGACGGAAGGACAGTGCCATCGTTGCTGGTGCCATCCCAGTTGAAGCTGACGGTGCCTGCGGCTTGCGAGCCCAGGTCGATGTTCTTCACCAGGTTGCCGCTGGCGTCGTAAACCTTGACGGTGGCGTCGGTACTGGCCGAAGCCAGGTCGAACTGCCCGGTCAGGCCGGTGCTGGTGTCTACGGTGGTGCTGCTGGTTTGCGCCAGCACCGAGTGCCCTACCAGAGCCGACGCTTGCAGCGCCTGGCTCGAGGTGTAGTTGGTGGCCAGGCCAGACACGGTATCGTTGAGGTTGTTGATGCCTTCAACGCTACTGAACTGTGCCAACTGCGCCACGAACTCAGAGTTGTCCTGAGGGTCGAGCGGGTTCTGGTTCTTCATCTGGGTCACGAGCAGTTGCAGGAACGTGTCCTTGCCCATGGTCTCGGTGCCCGTGGTGGAGCTGGACGACGAGGACGAAGTGGACGACGTGCCGGTGGTGCCCGAAACCGCGTATTGCGACAGGATCGAGGCGCTGGTGCTGTCAGTGGTGGTAGTCATGGTTTATCCCTTGGCTTACTGACCCAGCGTCAGTACTTTCTGCATCATGGTTTTAGCGGTGTTCATGATCTCGGCGTTGGTCTGGAAAGACCGGCTGGCGGAGATCATGTCTGCCATTTCTTCAACGACGTTCACGTTCGGGTAGTACACATACCCGTCCTTGTTCGCCGCTGGGTTGTTCGGTTCGTAGCGTGGTTCGAGGTTGCTCTGGTCTTCGACGATCCCGGACACCTGCACGCCCTGCCCTGCTTCGCCCTGGTCTTCGAACAGCGAACTGCTGCCGCTGGTGCCGCCGGCCTGCTCGGACATCACGGTGGCGAACACCGGGTGGCGAGCACGGTAGGTCTGGTCGACGCTGGACGACACGGTCTCGGCGTTGGCGATGTTGCTGGCCACGGTGTTGAGGCGAGTGGTCTGGGCGCTCATGCCGGTGCCGGCAATGTTGAATACGCTGGAAAGAGACATCGATTACTCTCCTTTGATGGCCGTGACCAGGCCTTTGAATTTGTTGTTCAGCAAGGTGAAGCTTGCCTGGAAGTCCACTGCGTTCTTGGCGTAGTTCGCGTTTTCGATCTGCGCGTCCACGGTGTTCTGATCCAGGGAAGGCTGGGTAGGTACGCGGTACTGCAAGGTACCGTCGTCGTTGCCCAGGCCCTCGGCATCGATGTGCATGCTGTTCGTACGCTCCAAGCCAAAGCTGCCGTTCTGGGTCTTGTCGGCTTGAGCCGCCAGAACCGAAGAGAAGTCCAGGTCGCGTGCCTTGTAGTTAGGCGTATCGGCGTTGGCCAGGTTGTTGGCCAATACCTCGGCGCGCTGGGCGCGGAAATTCAGCGCCTGCTCATGAATGCCGAGTGCCTTGTCGAAACTGATGCCCATGGTTGGTACCTCTGCGACGAAACTTTGTGTGCTGATCGAGATATAGCAACTGCTGTGCCAACTTTCTAACCCCTTGTTTTAGAAGGGTTACGCCGCCAAGGCTGAAATTTGTCGCCAGAAAAGCGGCAAGTTGTTTCCGGTGGCAAGCGGCAAAGCGGCAAGGTCGGCGTCAGAAAAGCTGCCGTTGAGGGGAGAGTTGCAAGAGGGGGACCAACAGGGGGCGACGGGGGAAGGCGATCAAAACATTCTTGTAGGAAGCGGGCGAAGCTCGCGAAAGGACCTGATTCGCGAGCTTCGCCGGATGGCCGGCCCTGTCGCTCCCTACAGGAACAGTTGCCCGACCGGATGCTGAGAAAGTAAAAACGCCGCCGGTGGAATTCCGGCGGCGCAGCGGCAATCAGATCGCCTGGTAAATGATGCCCGGGCTGCACTGGACCATCTTGTACTTGTCCGGCAACCCATTGAGGGCTTCGGATGCGCCAAGGAACAGGTACCCGCCTGGCTTCAGCGTGCCGTGGATGCGCGAGAGGATGTCCTTCTTTACCTCCGCCGAGAAATAGATCAGCACGTTGCGGCAGAACACCACGTCGAACTTGCCCAGCGACATGTAGCTTTCAAGCAGGTTGATCGGGCGGAAGTCGATGCGACTGCGGATCGGCGCCTTCACGGCCCAGCGGTTGCCGGGCTTTACATCGAAGTAGCGCTGCAGGCGTTCCGGGGACAAGCCGCGGCCGATGGCCAGGCTGTCGTATTCGCCGCTTTTGCAGTTGATGAGCATCGACGGCGACAAGTCCGTGGCGGTGATCTGCACCCCACCTTTGAGCTGACCGGGGTTGGCCTGGGTGAACTCCTCTACCGTCATGGACAGCGAATAGGGTTCCTGCCCCGACGAACAGGCCGCCGACCAGATGCGCAGGCGCTGGCCGGGGTTGGCCTTCACCAGCTCCGGGAGCACCTTGTTTTTCATGACCTCGAAGGGGTAGGTGTCGCGAAACCACAGGGTTTCGTTGGTGGTCATGGCATCCACTACCTGCTCACGCAGGCCGCCCCTGGGCTGGGTCTGGATGCGCTGCACCAGTTCACCCAGGCTTTTGATGCCTTGTTGCTCCATGAGCTTGTTGAGGCGGCTGGACACCAGGTACTGCTTGTTTTCGCCCAGCACGATGCCACAGGCTTTTTCCAGGAACCCCCGGAACTGCTCAAAATCCGAATTTGCCGTAGCCAAAGCTGCCGCCTCTCAAGTTGTTCATTCTTTGCCGCGCCGGGGCCCGGTCAACCTTTTGCATTGATACGTTCGACCACCCGGGACGCGAGATCGTCCGGGCGGAATTTGGCCAGGAAGTCGTCCGCGCCGACTTTTTTCACCATGGCCTGGTTGAACACGCCCGACAGCGAGGTGTGCAACACGATGTGCAGTTTCTGCAAGCGGGGATCGCTACGGATCTCCGCCGTAAGAGTGTAGCCATCCATTTCCGGCATCTCGATGTCAGAAATGAGCATCAGGAATTCCTCGTTCGGGTCCTTGCCCTCGGCCACCATTGCCTTGAGGTACTCCAGTGCCTGGCGCCCATCGTTGAGCGCGACCACTTCCACCCCTACCGTCTCGAGGCAGCGGCTCACCTGCTTGCGGGCCACCGAGGAATCATCCACGGTCAGCACGCGCAGGGTGGTCGCCTTTTCCTGCACTCCCGCGGTGATCACGCCGCTGCTGATCGCTTCGGATACCGGAGACACTTCGGCGAGGATCTTCTCCACGTCGATGATTTCCACCAGCTGGTTATCTACCCGCGTAACCGCCGTGAGGTAATGATCACGGCCGGTGCCCTTGGGTGGCGGATGAATCGCCTCCCAGTTCATGTTGACGATGCGTTCCACCGAATGAACCAGGAAACCCTGAATCTTGGTGTTGTACTCCGTGATGATCACGAAGGGGTCCTGTGCCACTTCCAGCGAGCGCGAGCCCGTGGCCATCGACAGGTCAAGAATCGGAATAGTGGCGCCACGAATGTTGGCCACGCCCCGCACGACCGGGCTGGACTTGGGCATCACGGTCAACTTCGGACATTGCAGCACCTCGCGAACCTTGAAGACATTGATGCCGTACAACTGCTTGCCGTTCAAACGGAACAACAACAGTTCAAGGCGGTTCTGCCCTACCAGTTGCGTGCGCTGGTTTACTGAATCCATCACACCAGCCATGTTAAACCTCCACCTTGTACTGTCGGCTCCGCGGAGCCTCGTTCTGTGCGAGCAAGCGGCATTTCTGGCACGTCGCTTGCTCAAGCATAGCCATGAACGAGAAAACGCCATATTCACGACATCTGATCGCGACCCTCTACGGGTTGTTCGCCACCATGTGTCTGCTTGGGTCAGGGCGCCTGCTTGCCGATGACATCACAGCGCCTGAACAGCTTATCGGTGTGACGCAGGGGTTTCTTGAGTTCACCGTTGAAGATTATTTAGCGACCAGCCAGACCGACGGCCGCTACGAGATCGAAGTGGCGAACCTGGACCCTCGCCTGCGTATGCCTCAATGCGATCGAGAGCTGACTGCCCGGCTGGAAAGCCCCGCCATTCCATTGGGGCGCGTGACCGTGCGGGTGCGCTGTGAAGGTGGCTCTCCGTGGACCGTCTTCGTGCCAGCGACCGTCAAGCTCTACCGCGAGGTGGTAGTGGCCACCCGGCCTTTGAAACGCGATACGGTGATCGCCGACGGCGACGTGGCGCTCAAGGAACGTGATGTCGGCCAGTTGAACCAGGGCTTCCTGCCATCGCTGGACCAAGCGATCGGCCAGCGGGTGGTCCGACCGACGGTCATGGATCAGGTGATTGCACCCGTACAGATCGAACAGCCGGAGGTGATCCGCAAGGGCGACCAGGTAGTGATTACCGCGCGCGCCGGCACGCTGGCGGTAAGGATGCCCGGCGAAGCGCTCAGCAATGGCGGCATGAACGAGCAGATCCGCGTACGTAACCTCAATTCCCAACGGGTGGTAAAAGCACGGGTAACCGGGCCCGCCCAGGTGGAAGTTTCCATGTAAAGACGAGCCGCTCTGGCGGCGCGGGCCTGATTTTCCTACACTTGGCGCATGAACCTTGCCGTTGGGGTGTTTTCGAAAAAATACCCTAAAGTTTCTCCGCTCATGGTCGAAAACAAGGCAAGCGTCCAAATACCAAGGGGTTTCTTATCATGGTCATCGATTTCCGGAGCGTTACCGGCTCCACTCAAGTCTCGGGCACTGCTCGTACCACCAGCAGCAAGCCAGTCGGGGCAGTAGACGACGTCAAAAGCGTCAAGGAAACCAGCCAGGCCGGTGAATCCGTACAACTGAGCGATGTTGCCCAGCACATGAAAAAGGTCACCGAGAGCCTCGGTACCGATGCGCCGGTCAATGCCAGCCGCGTTGCCGAACTCAAGCAGCAGATCGCTGACGGCACTTACCAGGTCGACAGCAAAAGTATTGCCAGCAAGATGCTTTCCTTCGAATCCTGAGCCGTCGCTCAAGCGGCTCAAGTTTTACCCGGCGCAGTGACCATCGGGACCCGCCATGCACGACACGACCTTATTGCAGTTGATTGAAGACGACATAGCGCCCGCAGAACACCTTCTGGCATTGCTGCGCGAGGAGTACACCGCGCTGCGGGGCCGTGACATGGTGCTGCTGGAAAACATCCTGGCTCACAAGCAGTCATTGATCGTGCAGTTGGGCCAGCACGGCCGTCGGCGCAGCGAATTGCTTGCCTCCATGGGGCTGTCGCCAGATGCCGAAGGCCTGGCGCAACTGGCGCAGGTGTCGGTGCTGGGCAAGGTGCTGGTGGAGCGCGGGGAGCACCTGGCCGCTATCCTGGCCGAGTGTCAGACCATCAACGAGCAGAACGGCCGGGCTATTCAGCTTCAGCAATTTGCCACCGCGAATCAGCTGCGGATTCTAAGCGGCGGTGAAGCGCCTTCGCTGTACACTGCGCGCGGTGCTACCGCCCGGTTGGCGACAGTGCGAGCCTTCAGCCAGGCCTGAGGATTTAGTATCCCCGGGCGTACAGTGATGGCACAATGCCGTACTGTTCGCCCGTTTCGTTTTTTGCCTGGAGACCCGATCATCGTGTTCAACGCCTCGAGTGCGGACGATGCACCGCAGCCGCCAAAGGTTCTCACCACGCCACTGGAAATCATCGCGAACGTGAAGTCGCTGATGGACGGGCATGACCCGCTCATCGTGACCTTTACCGAGCGCCAGCAACGTTTTCAGAGCTACGTGGTAGACGTTGACCGTGATAGCGGAACCCTGGCCTTCGATGAGCTGATACCGCGCGATGGCGAGCGCTTCCTGAGCAATGGCGAACATTTTCGGGTAGAAGGCTTTCATGACGGCGTGCGCATTGCCTGGGAGTGCAACGGGCCGTTCAAGGTGGTGGATAACGACAATGGCCGCAGCTACCACGGCGCATTGCCCAGCGAAGTGATCTATCACCAGCGGCGTAACGCCTTCCGCGCCGCGCTCAAGCTATCTCAATTGGTAGACGTTGAAGTGGCTGGCAGCAAGGTTGCGAAAGCGGTACGCGGCAAGCTGCTGGACGTGTCGGCAACCGGCTGCAAGCTGCGCTTCGAAGGCAACATCACCCAGCAGTTGCAGCTGGGCCAGGTGTACGAGAAATTCGCCGCCGCCCTGCCCTTCGGCGCCATCACCGCACCGGTTGAACTGCGCTACCTACATTTCGAGGAGCGCCTCGACACCACCTTCGCCGGGGTTCGCTTTCACAACATGAGCGGCCTGGTACAGCGCAACGTAGAGCGCTTCGTCCATCAGCTGCAGCGCGAAGCGCGGCAGTTCGACAAGGATGATTTCTAAGCACCCCTGTTGGAGCTGACGCAGCTTGCGGCCCTGCCAGGCCGTCGCCGCCAAGGCGTGCTGCTACCGCTGCCCCCGCTCCAATGCGGCGTCAATGATCCTTCATCTGGTCGTCCACCACCTGCTCGTCCACGCGTGGATCGAGGGCGGCGACCAGAGGTGAGCTGGTCATGTTGTCAGGCATGGCAATGTGATGCAGGGGCGCATCCTCGACCTGGTGCAGGTTGGTGACCGCCTTGGGCCGTATGCGCCATACCAGCACCAGTGCAAAGAACGAGAAGAACCCGTACAGGGTGTCACTCCCGTACAGCTTCATCAGCACGCCTGCGGCCAGCGGGCCGATGCTGGCGCCCACGCCATAGGTCACCAGCAGCATGGCGGTCAGTGACACCCGGCGCTCGCTTTCCACGTGGTCATTGGAAAACGCCACGGCCAGGGGATAGAGGCAGAATTGCAACAGCGACACCCCGAAGCCGCCGAAGAAGAGCGCCTCCATGGGCACATGGAACAGCCTCGGAGCAAGTGCCATTACCAGCGCCAGCACGCACAGCACCATGGCGATCACGCGGATCAGCAGCGCTCGATCGTAACGGTCCGACAGCCAGCCCAGCGGCCATTGCACCACCAGCCCGGCGAACACGCAGCAGCCCATGAACAGGCCCACCGCCTCGGTGCTCAGCCCCTGCCCCGCTGCGTACAAGGGCGCAAGGCCGTAGAACGAACCGATGATCAGGCCAGCGCACAGCACAGTAGTCAGAGACTGGGGCACGCGCTGCATGAAAAAGCGCGGGTCCATGGGTACCGGGTGAAGCGCGTCCGGGTGGAGGCGCCGGGTCAGCGCCACGGGCACGAGGCAGAGCGCAAAGCACAGCGCAACCATCATCAGAAGCTCCAGCCCCAACTCGGAGTGCCACACGAGGATCAGTTGCCCCAGCACCAGCCCCAGGTACGACGCGATCATGTAGCCGCTGAATACCATTCCGCGTTGCTTGGCCTCGGCCTGCTCGTTGAGCCAGCTCTCGATCACCATGTACTGGCACATCATGCCTAGCCCTACGACCAGCCGCAGCACCAGCCAGGCCGGCAGGTAGCCGACCAGCCCATGCCCGAGCACCGCCGCGGTCACGATCCCCGCACACGCGGTGTAGGCGCGTATGTGGCCAACGCGCGCAATCAACCGGTGGCCGATCTTGCCGCCGAGCACAAGGCCGAAATAGTACGCCGCCATCAGGGCGCCCACCCACAGGCCATCCACCTGATCGGCGGCGAGGCGCAGCGCGAGGTACGTACTGAGCAAGCCCGAGCCGATCAACATCATCAGAGAGGCGAAATAAAGGCCACGAAAGTTTTTCCAGATCTGACGCATTGACGCTTGCAGCTCCCGAACAGATGAGGCGAGGCTAAAACAGCAGGCGAAACGGCGGCCCCCGGCGACCGCCAGGGGCCCTTCGATCAGGCTTGCGTGGCCAGCACCCGGCGTTCCCAAGGCGTGATCTCATCCATGAAACTGGTGAGCTCCATGGTCTTGGTCGCGATGTAGCCTTCGATGAACTCTTGCCCGAACAGTTCCACCGCCAGCCTGCTGCCTTTCAGACGCTTCAGGGCGCTGTCGAGGGTACAGGCCAGCGCAAGATTTTCCGGCACCTCGAACGCGCCCTGGATGGGTGGCGTGGGCTCCAATTCATGCTCGATCCCGTACAGGCCGGCAGCCAGGCTGGCAGCGATGGCCAGGTAGGGGTTGGCATCTGCGCCTGGCAGGCGGTTCTCCACGCGCCGGGCCTCGGGGCCGCTGGCGGGAATGCGCAGGCCGGCGGCACGATTGTCTTCCGACCAGCACGCATTGTTAGGGGAGGCATAGGGATGGAACAGCCGCTGATAGGCGTTCACGTTCGGCGCGAACAGTGCGGTGAATTCCCCCAGCGCCGCCTGCTGGCCACCGATGAAGTGACGGAAGGTGGCGGTGGGTTCGCCGCTTTCGGCGCTGAACACATTTCGCCCGCTGCCCACACTGACCACGCTCTGGTGAATATGCATCGAACTGCCCGGTACGCCCGCCAGAGGCTTGGCCATGCACACCGCGATCAGCCCGTGCTTGAGGGCGACTTCCTTGAGCAGGTGCTTGAACAGGAAGGTCTGGTCGGCAAGCAGCAGCGGATCGCCATGCAGCAGGTTGATCTCGAACTGGCTCACGCCCATCTCGTGCATGAAGGTGTCGCGCGGCAGGCCAAGGGCCGCCATGCAACGGTAAACCTCATTCCAGAACGGCCGCAAACCGTTGTTGGATGAAACGCTGAATGCCGAGTGCCCGTCCTCGCGCCGGCCGTCCAGGCCTACCGGTGGCTGGAACGGCTGCGAGGGGTCGGCGTTGGCGGCGAACAGGTAAAACTCCAGCTCCGTCGCCACGACGGGGGCCAGGCCTCGGGCCGCGTAGTTGGCGATGACCCGCTTGAGCAGCGCACGCGTGGACAGCGAGGAGCCGCCACCCTCCAGTTCGTTGGCGTCACAGATGGCGAACGCACGAGGGTGGTCGCTCCAGGGTAGCCGGTAGAGGTGCGCGGGGTCGGGCACCAAGGCAAGGTCGCCGTCATCGCTGCCGTAGAACTTCGCTGGCGGATAGCCGCCCATGATGCACTGCAGCAGTACCCCCCTGGCCAGTTGCAGCCGGCGCCCTTCGGCAAACCCGGCGGCCGTCATTACCTTGCCGCGAGGTACGCCGTTCAAATCCGGCGTCACGCATTCGACTTCGTCCACACCCGCCAGCGGGCCATCGATCAACATCGCGCATTCCTTGTTATGGTCAGTGCCGCGAACGGCTACCGACCAAAACTGGCACTGGCCGTTAAAAATATCAAGCGGCACAGGTAACCAAACGGGGAGCTTCGCTACAGCATCGCCGACAGTTCGTGATAGGCCCGATTGAAGTAGATAAGGCTGCCGACAATGTCGCTGGTGTGAATAGCCATCACCTCGCAGAACATGACGTCGTGGGTGCCGACTTCGGTGCGTTGCCGCAGCCTACATTCGAAGGACACGCTTGCACCCTCCAGCACCGGGCAGCCCGAGGTACCCGGCACCCAGCTCACCGCCGCAAACCGCTCCGCCATCGCTGTCTTGCCACCGAAGCAGTTTGAAATATGCTGATGCCCTGCCCCCAGCACGTTCACACATAGCACGCCGTTCTCCCGAAAGGCCTCATACACAGACGCGCCTCGGTTCAGGCACACCAGCAAGGTAGGCGGCTGATCGGTCACGCTGCACACCGCCGAGGCCGTAAAGCCAGCGAGCCCGCCAGGCCCGTTCGTGGTGATCACATTTACCGCAGCCCCGAGCCGCGCCATTGCATCGCGGAACTCAGCCTTGTCAACGGTGGGCAATACAGGCTCGGCGTTCGATACGTACATAGGTTCTCTCCATCGAAAACGGGATTTGAAAGCCCTAGCGTTGATTGCCCAGGAAAGCCAGCAGCGACTCATTGAACGCGTCGGAGGTGGTGATGTTGTGGGCATGGCCACCGTGAGGCAGCACGTGCGCGGTACTGCCGGCGATGGCTTGGCTCAGCCGAACGGAGCAAGTGGCCGGCACCAACACATCGTCCAGTGCGCTGGACACGAACACCGGAAGGCTCAGCTCGGCCAGGCGCTGGCTCACATCGAAGCGGCGCAAGGCACCAATGCGCGCCTTCATGGTGTCGGCGCCCGGGAAGTGCTCAAAGGCATGGTCGACCTCCGCCTGCACGCGTTCGGCGTGGGCCGCCGCCCAGCTCGCCGGGTACAGAAAAATCGGCTGCGCTTCCACATAGGCACGCGGGCCCACATGGTCGAGCAATGCCAGGCGTGCCTCGAAGCACCGCGCTGAATGAGGGTTGGGCGACGCCCAGGCGTTGATCAGCGCCAGGCTCGAAATTCGCCCGGGCTGGTCCAGTGCCAATTGCAGGCCCACCAGCCCGCCAAGGGCATGACCCACGATGTGGCAGCGCGACACCCCTTCACTGTCCAGGATGCCGATCACATCGTCTGCCATGTGCTCGATGCGGTAATCCGCCGGCAATGGCTGGCGGCTACGACCGGTGCCGCGTTGATCGTAGGTGATCACCCGGTAGCCAGCCTCCAGCAGTGCAGGCACCTGCGGGCCCCAGTACCCCGCCGAACCACCGAGGCCCGAAGACAGCAGCACGGTTTCGGCACCAGGCTCACCATGCACCTCGGTATACAGCCCGGCCGTCATGGGCGTTTGCCGGTATGGGCCACGCTGGCGATTTCCACTAGGGCGTCTGGCTTGACCAAGCCCACTTGTACGCAATACCGCGCCGGCTTCTCGCCCGGGAAGTACTCGGCGTACACAGCGTTGATGGCCGCGTAATCTTCCCAATGCTTGAGGAACACATGGTTGAAGGTCACGTCCTCCATGGTTCCCCCGGCCGCTTCGATCACGCTTTTGATAGTTTCCAGCACGTGGCGCGTCTGCGCACCGGCATCGCCCACATGAACGACGTTGTTGTTACTGTCGAACGGCAAGGTGCCAGCAACATACACGATACCGTCCGCGGTGGTACCTGGTACGAAGGGGCCGATCGGGGTAGCGGTGCCCGGTGGGATAATGGCTTGTTTCGGCATGGCGGTTCCCCTGTTTATCGTTGGTTGCGCACGAGGTTGACGAAGGCTTCGACGCTGGACACCCAACCGAAGAAGGTTTCGATGTTGTAGACCGACCCGGCCTGTATGGCCGCGCCCCCCAGCTCGTGGGTCGCGTCCTCAAGCATCACGCCGAAGTATTCGAGGTGGAAGGCATCGCGCAGGGTCGACTCCACGCACACGTTGGTGGCGATGCCGGTGAACACCAGGTTCTTGATGCCCCGCGCCCGCAGGGTGCTGTCCAGGGTGCTGTTGAAGAAACCGCTGTAACGGGTTTTTGGCACAACGATGTCGCCCTCCTGGGGAGCAAGGGCTTCTACCAGTTCATAATCCCAGCCGCCCTTGGCCAGGAACTGCCCATGAAGCTCGGGGAACTTGCGCATGGTTTTCAGGGCGTTGGATTTGTGCCAGTTCGGCGAACCTGGCCCGCCTGCTTCTACGTACCGGTTGTCCCAGCCGTTCTGCAGATACACCACCGTCACGCCGGCGGCGCGGGCGGCGTCGATGGCCGTGGCGATCCTTGCAATCACGCCTTGGGCACCGGAAATGTCGAAGCCTGCCGAATCCACATAGCCCCCCACCGAGGCATAGGCGTTCTGCATGTCCACCACGATCAGCGCCGTGTTGGAGGGGTGCAGGTACAGCGGTTCGGGGCGCGCTGGCAGCACCCAGGCCGCCTGGCCGTCCACCAGGGGAAGGCCTGCCGGGTTTGCGGAGCTGAGGGTGACTTTTTGACCGATCTCCATGCTCAGGCCTCCACGGCTTCGGCTGTTTCACTGGGTACCGCACCGGCACTGGCAACGGCTTGCGACGGCACCGGAGAAACCGCGGCGATCCGGCTGTTCATCAGGGGCTGGATACGGGTACCGAAGGCCTCCACGCCCTCTACGAAATGGTCGAAGGTCAGCAACACGCCCTCGGTGCCTTCTACTTCGGCCACTTCATCAAGCATGCGGGCAATAGAGGCATACGAGCCCACCAGCGTGCCCATGTTGATGTTCACTGCTGAAGTGGGGTCGGCCATCTGCCGCACGTTGGTGTCCGCGCCGGAGGTTTTGTCCGCGCTGCCTTGAACACCCAGCCAAGCCACGGCCGCTTCGTCCACGCCCGCCTTGTAATGCTCCCATTTGGCCCAGGCGGCCTCGTCGGTCTCGTCGGCAATCACCATCATCAGCACGTAGGTGCTCACGTTTCGCCCAGTGCGCTGGGTGGCTTCGATCAGCTTTTGCGCGGCCGGCGCGAACGCCTTGGGTGTGTTCACGCCCTTGCCGAAGCAGAAGTTGTAGTCGGCATACTGGGCAGAGAACGCCATGCCCGCGTCGCTTTGCCCTGCACAGATCACTTTCATGTCCGCGCTTGGCCGGGGGCTCATGTGGCAGTCGTCCATGGTGAAGTGGTCACCCTTGAAGTCGGACCGGCCCTGCTCCCAGAGGTCGCGCAATACCTGGATGTACTCGGACAGGTACGCATAGCGGGTGCTGAAGAACTCGTCCCCGGGCCACAGCCCCATCTGAGAATATTCAGGCCGCTGCCAGCCGGTGACCAGGTTCACCCCGAACCGGCCGTTGGAAATGGAGTCGATGGTCGAGGCCATGCGCGCGACGATCGCCGGTGGCAGCGCCAGGGACGGCGCAGTGGCAAACAGCTTGATCTTGCTGGTAACCGCCGCCAGCCCTGCCATGAGCGTGAAGGATTCGAGGTTGTGGTCCCAGAACTCGGTTTTGCCGCCGAAGCCGCGCAGCTTGATCATGGACAGGAGAAAATCCAGCCCATAGGTTTCGGCGCGCTGGGCGATCTGCTTGTTGAGCTCAAAAGTCGGTTTGTACTGAGGAGCGTTTTCCGAGATCAACCAGCCGTTGTTACCAATGGGGATAAAGATACCAACTTTCATAGGTGCCTCCGGTTGAATCGCCAGCCTGTGTAGCGGCGTCCTGAGAGGTACTGAGCATGGTATGTGCCAAGATTGAAAAGCCGTTGCTTTTCAAGGCGTTGAAAAATTCGGAAAGATTTATTCAGACCAGATGGTCCGAAGAAGACCGATTGGATGGATTTTCTGCACAGTGCTGAGGCGCAAGGGGCCGTTTCAGTGCACCGCCCGAGGGAAACGCTGCTCCGCCTGGGCCCGGACAGCCTGTTACAATGCCGGACCGATTCGAGGCACGGACAAATCTGTGAACGATAAAACGTCAGAGGGCAGCGCTCCCCCACCCCGAAGGACGGGGCGCAAGGCCGCGCCCACCGCCAAGGCACCGGCCAGAAAAGACGCTCAGGCGGCCGAGGCCGGGGGCCGCAAAATCAGTGAAAAGGCGCGGAACAGGCGCTTGCAGATGGTTGAAAACAAGCGAGCCGTGATCATTCAGGCCGCGCTCGGCTTGTTTTCCATATATGGGTTGCACGGTACCAGCCTGGACCAGGTGGCCACTTCGGCGGACGTCTCCAAAACCAACCTGCTCTATTACTTCGGCAGCAAGGAAGACTTGTACGTCAGTGTGCTGGAGCACGTGCTGGAGATCTGGCTGGCCCCGCTTCGAGGGTTCAGCGCCGAGCAGGACCCCCTCGAGGCCATTGGCCAATACCTTCGGGTAAAGCTCGAGCTGTCCCGGGACCACTGTGCCGAATCCAAGCTGTTTTGCATGGAGATCATGCAAGGGGCGCCCTTGATCCGCTCGCAGCTCACCGAGCCGCTGCGTGAGCTGGTGGCCAGCAAGGTAGGGGTGATCGAGCAGTGGGTCGAGGCCGGAAAGCTCGCGCCGGTCGACCCCTATCACCTGATATTCACACTGTGGAGCACAACCCAGCACTACGCCGACTTCGGCGCCCAGGTGCATGCGGTCACTGGCAAAAGCCTGTCCGACCCGGTGTTCTTCGAAGACACCCTCGCCAGCATCAAGGCCCTGGTGTTCAACGGGCTCAAGCCGAGGCCCTGACCTCGGCGGCCCCAGCTGTTATCTCGAAGATGCCCGGGCGCTCATCACCTCGGCGCCTGCGACCTTGCGGCGATTGAGCAGTTGGTTAAGGACGATCGCGCCGAAGGTGGCGGTACCCAGCCCGCCCAGCGCAAAGCCACCCAGGTGCAAGGTGAAATCACCTGTACCCAGAACCAGCGGGATGGCAGCGACCAACAGGTTGCGGCTATCGGAGAAATCCACCCGGTTCTCTACCCATATCCGTGCGCCGGCAATGGCGATCAAGCCAAACACGACGATAGACACCCCTCCCATGACCGGCACGGGAATGGTGTGCACCACAGCGCCGAACTTGGGCGACAACCCAAGGAGGATGGCTGCAATGCCCGCGACGATGAACAGTGCAGTGGAATACACCTTGGTCGCCGCCATTACACCGATGTTTTCCGCGTAGGTGGTCATGCCGCTCCCCCCCACGCCCCCGCTTATCACCGTCGCAATGCCATCGCCAATGAAGGCGCGGCCGATCGATTTATCCAGGTTCTGCCCGGTAATCGACGCAATGGCTTTTATATGCCCCAGGTTCTCGGCGATCAGAATCACCACCACGGGGATGATCAGCAACGCCGCCGACAGGGTGAACACAGGCGCCTGGAACGCGGGCATGCCAAGCCACGGGGCGGCCGCGATCTGGTCAAGGTTGATAGGCGTGCCCAGGCCCATCAGGTTGGCGAGCACGAAGTAAATGAGAGTTGCCGCGATCAGCCCGACCAGTAGCAGCATTCGCTGCAGCAGCCCCTTTGTGTACACCGCGATGCAGGCGACACACACAAAGGTAATGAGCTGCATCCAGGTATCGAAGCTCGACGAGGCCATTGTCTTGATGGGCACACTGGCAAGGTTCAGGCCGATCACCGCTACCACCGTGCCTGTTACCACCGGCGGGGTGATGTGCTCGATCCAGGCTACCCCGGCGGCTTGCACCACAATACCGATGGCCACATACACCAGCCCGCACAGTACGATCCCGCCAAGTGCCAGCGGGATGTTCAGGTTGGGGCCGCTACCCGCATAGGCAGTGGCTGCGGACACGGCGCCGATGAAGGCAAAGCTGGACCCCAGGAAGCTTGGCACCTTGCCCCGCGTCACCATAAAGAAAATCAGCGTACCGATGCCGCTCATCATGATCGCGACGTTGGGATCGAAACCCATCAGCAGCGGGGCCAGCAATGTCGCGCCGAACATCGCGAACACATGCTGTATGCCAAGGGCGATGGTCTGCGGCCAAGGCAAACGCTCGTCCGGGGCGATAATACCGCCCAGGTCGGCTTTTACAGACCAGGAAAACGGGTTGTTCATATAACGTCCACCCTTCGATAGTAGGATTGTCCCGGCAGCTTGCCCGATACGATGTGCAGCCAAGCGCGCGGCCGCAGCGTGGCCAACTGAGCAGGATGTATGCCAGGGAAATAAAACCGATAAGGATGAAGCACTTATATATAGACCCGAGGTTGATGCGGACCTGTTGGTCCACTTCAGAGCACTCGCTCAGTGCAGGCGCGGCCATTGCTGGTGCAACAAGGCCCTGAACTGGCAGGCAAGCGTGTGCGACAGGCAAGGCCTATGTTTAGGGGCTACGCTGGAAGAGAAGCAGGGTTGGGATGTGGCGTGGTGTCCCCGGCAGGAATCGAACCTGCATCTGAGCCTTAGGAGGGCCCCGTTCTATCCGTTGAACTACAAGGACGTGATGCGCAATGCCAGCAGGGCTGCAGGCACTCGAGAGGTTGCCGGGAGGGCCCGGCCGAAGCGGGTGCAAATCTATCACCCCGCCCTGGGAGATGCAAACCGAGCTTTGGCGGCGCATAAAACGCGAAGGTGCAAACGAAATAATCTAAGCAATGGAGGCACATTGCCTTACTGCCGCTGGACTTTACGAAGGGTCTTCGTGCAATCTGCACGGGCAAAAGTGTCAAACAATGCACAATGCATGCAAGCGTTTCGAGTTAGTGTTGCTATGGTATTGATTTAAAAGGGATTTTTAATGCCGCGCGGATTGGCACAAGGGGTGCTACCGCTGTAGTCGGCAGCTATGAATGGTCAGCCAGCTACACCACCTTGGAGACATGGATGAACGCCGCCCTCTACCTCTTCAACGCTTTGGCAATGGTTGCCGTAGTTTCGTTTCATTTTTTTGCCGAAGCCCCGAATGCTCAGGTTCACATCAACGTGCAGGACTGGGTTCAACGGCCGGCTGCCCAGCGGGCTGGAATGCACGAGCGCGCGCCTGTGCCAGTGCTGGCCACCACGGCCCCAGGGATGGAAGAGCAGGGGCCGCTACCTGCGCCCCGTCTGGATCGATACACTTTTTAAGGCGGGCTCGAGCATGTCCAGGTCTGCAATAATTTTCCTGGCCGGTAGCTTGCTGTGCTTTCTGGCAGCCGCCGTTGTCCCCTACCCCAGTAGCGCACTAAGCACCTTTCTGCTCACGCTGAGCCTGGGCTGCGCCGTGCTGTTCGTATTGGCGCTGATACGGGGAAAAAAATTCCGTTTCAATCCCCAGCTGCGTTGAAGCGTTGTTGATCTATCACTGCCAGTAGCGCCGCTGCCGCGTCAGGCAGTGCACCTGAGTTATCAATGGTATGCAAGCAAGGGGCTTCCCCCTGCCAATCAGCGGCCGTATGATGCAGCCGCTCATTGCGCGACAACCGGCTTTCGATCTGGGCCGGCGTTTCTCGCCCTCTGCTCACCAAACGCTGGCGTAACACTTCCGTGTCAACGGTCACCAGCACCGCCACAAGGTCCGGGTACTTGCCCAGGGCCTGCGGTAGGTATCCTCTTGAACCGTTGACCAGTACCCAGCGTCCTTCGGCCAGGCTGTTTTCAATGTCGGCAGGTATGCCGTACATCAAGCCATTGGCCCCCCAACTCAAGGCGAATTCCCCCTGACCGAGCATGTGTTCAAAGGCTTCGCGGGTAACTCCCACGGCCTGTTCCCCCTTGGCTTCGGCAGAGCGGGTGATAACCCGTCGAACCACCTCGATACCGCGCGCGCCCAGACCTTCCCGCGCCGCCTCGATCACGCTGTCCTTCCCGGCGCCAGAAGCCCCTATAAGATAAACCAGCCGCCCTCGCCGCATTTTGTCCGCCTCTTGATCGGTACTGCGCACCGCGCACTCGCTAATAGCCTGATTGCCACTATGCTGACAGAGTACCTTGAGTGTTACAGGTGGGCAAAAGCGGGGGCCCCTGGTTTTCCCCGTGCGTGCCTGCGCGAACCAAAGGCAGTGGAACGCACCGGGCGACCGGATGAAAGGCTGGCGATGTGCCATTTTTCCGAACCAGTGCACATTTCGGATTTTCCGTACTGGCGAAGCGCCCTCGCACAGTTCAGAATTTGTCACAGAATTGGCGCCAAGGTTATGGCATATCACAGGCATAATGTGCAGCCAAGCGGTCCTTCTGATGGAACGTTTGGTAAAAATGACTGTCGTACCCACATCCTGCGGCCCGCTCCGAGGAACCGCTTTCCTGAACTCAACCGGTTAACTATATGCGCCCAATGAAACAGGCAGTCTATTCCAGCCGCACCGCAGACAAGTTTGTCGTCCGCCTTCCCGATGGGATGCGCGAACGCATCGCTGAGGTCGCCCGGACCCACCACCGCAGCATGAACTCTGAAATCATCGCGCGGCTGGAGCAGAGCCTCATTCAAGAGGGTGCGCTCGGCGAGGAGCTCAGCATGCGCCTCGACAGCCCGGAGCTCTCGCTTCATGAGCGCGAACTGCTTCAGCGCTTCCGCCAGCTCGCTCATCGCCAGCAGAATGCGCTTATTGCGTTGATCGCACACGATGCGGAGATGTCCGCCGACGCCGACGCGTAATCAACGGGCGCGTACACAGCAGGTGCACACAGCAAAAAGGCCAGCATTCGTGCTGGCCTTTTTGTTTATGCTAATTACGTTCACATCAGGAAAAGTGTCGCCAGGCCCAGGAAGATGAAGAAGCCGCCGCTGTCGGTTACCGCGGTAATCATCACGCTGGAGCCCATGGCAGGGTCCCTGCCAACCCGCGCCAGGCTCATGGGAATGATCACGCCCATGAAGGCGGCAAGCAGCAGGTTGAGCGTCATGGCGGCAGTCATCACCAGGCCAAGGGACCAGCTGTGGTACAGCAGCCACGCCACCAGGCCGATGACACCGCCCCAGATAAGCCCGTTCAGTACCGCAACGGATAGCTCCTTCTTGAGCAGGCGCCGGGTGTTACCTGTGCTTACCTGGTCCAGCGCCATGGCGCGTACGATCATGGTGATGGTCTGGTTGCCCGAGTTGCCGCCGATACCCGCCACAATGGGCATCAGTGCCGCCAGTGCCACCAGCCGCTCGATGGAGTCTTCGAACAGGCCGATCACCCGCGATGCGACGAAGGCCGTGATCAGGTTGATGGCCAGCCACGACCAACGGTTACGCAGCGAGCGCCATACCGATGCGAAGATGTCTTCCTCTTCGCGCAAACCGGCCATGTTCAGCACTTCGCTTTCGCTTTCCTCACGAATGAGGTCGACCATTTCGTCGATGGTAAGGCGACCGATGAGGCGCCGGTTCTTGTCCACCACCGGCGCGGACACCAGGTCATAGCGTTCGAATGCCTGCGCCGCCTCATAGGCATCGGCGTCGGGGTGGAAGGTGACCGGGTCATTGGCCATCACGTCCGAAACGCGCTTCTCGGGGTCATTGACCAGCAGCCGCTTGATCGGCAGCACGCCTTTGAGCACACCGTCCTGGTCAATCACGAACACTTTATCGGTATGGCCCGGCAACTCCCGTAGCCGGCGCAGATAGCGCAACACCACTTCAAGGGTCACGTCTTCGCGGATGGTGACCATCTCGAAGTCCATCAGCGCGCCAACCTGGTCGTCCTCGTAGCTCAGGGCCGATCGAACGCGCTCTCGCTGCTGCGCGTCCAGGCTTTCCATGAGCTCGTGCACTACATCGCGCGGCAATTCCGGGGCAAGGTCTGCAAGCTCGTCGGCGTCCATTTCCTTGGCCGCCGCCAACAACTCGTGGTCTTCCATGTCCGCGATAAGGGTTTCGCGAACGGCATCGGATACTTCCAGCAGGATGTCACCATCACGTTCGGCCTTTACAAGCTGCCATACGGTAAGGCGGTCATTGAGGGGAAGGGCTTCGAGGATGTAAGCGATGTCGGCGGAGTGCAGGTCATCGAGCTTGCGCTGAAGCTCGACGACGTTCTGCCGGTGCACGAGATTTTCGACCAAGGCCCTGTGCTGCCCTTCCTGCCGATGGGTCAGGTCTTCAACCACCCGCTGCCGGTGCAGCAGTTCGATTACCTGGCCAAGGCGATCCTGCAGGCTTTCTTGCAGGTTTTGGACTTCGACTTCGGTCATAGGTGTACTCCACTCCCAGTAGTGGACCACACCAGGAGATCAATCAATCAGTGCAATAGGGGCCAAAGGCGTTATTAAGGTTCTACTGGGTAAGTCCATGGAAGGAATTCCGGAGCCCCGGCGGGGCAGACGGCGGCAATGATACCCGGTCGATGGACTTTTTGGTTACTAAATTGTGGATTTACAAATGCTTGCCGGCCCATGCAGGCAAGGTATAGCAGGTTTATGTGACGAAGCATTCGGCAATAGACCATTCAGTCTGCGCGCGGTGCATCCGCTAGGCTTGGAGAGTGGAATATGGCCAGGGAGGCCGCTATGGCAAGCTTGAACCCAAGGTTCTGGATGTTGGCACTTCTTGCCTTCGGCCACGAAGCGGGCGCCACAACGGTACAGCGCTGCGTGGGCAGCGGCGGGCACCTGACCTTCACTCACACGTCATGCCCGGACCACAGCGAAGGGCAGCGTGAGCGTGTTTCAAGCCCGACGCCGGGCAGCGTAGCGCCTGCTGTGCGGGAGGCGTCAAGCCAAGCGCCGAAGGCCCGCCGCAAGCGCGCATTGAATGCTGATGCCGGCGCGGTGAGAAAGTCCGCCACTGTACCGAAGCAGATGCTGCCTATGGAGGAGAAGGCTATGACGGAGAAGAAAGGGAAGAAAAAGAAGAAAGTGAAGTACACGCCCTGGCGGCCGACGCGCAGCTAAGGCTACCTGTATAAGCCAAGCCGGGCCACGCTGAAACAGCGGCCCTGACGGGCCGGTCGCCGCCAAGGCGGGGCTGCTCCGTGGCATGTCTAGTCCTGAAATAGGTTTACACCTGTTTCAGTCTCAAAACGCCCGATGCACCGCATCGGGCGTTTTGTATTTCAGGGACAGGTGTGGCCGTTCCGCGTTGTAGATCAGCACCGATTCATCCACCATTTTCACTGCTTCCGCCAGATTTTTAGGCCGCCATAGCAAAAGCTCGGTCTTCAAGATCCCGTTTACCCTCTCTGCCAGAGCATTCTGGTAGCAGTCATAGCCGTCGGTCATTGAGCATCTGACGTCATGGCTAGCGTGTAAGCCCTGGTAAAGCTCAGAGCAGTATTGGGCTCCACGGTCTGAGTGATGGATCAGTGGCAGCCTGCTTCGGCGTTCGCTAACTGCTTTTTCCATCGCTTTGATCACCGACTCGGTATGCAAGCTCTCATGCACATGATGTCCCACGATCTTGCGCGAGTAAGCGTCTGTCACGAGGCTCACGTAGGCGACGCTTTCCTGTGTCGGTAGGTAGGTTATATCTGCGACCCAGACCTGCTCGGGCCTGCTGGCAACGATTTGCCCTAGGCCCGCTTTGAGCAAGTTCGGATGGCGGCGAAAGCGGTGATGGCTGTCCGTCGTTTTATGGTAAGCCCGTTTGCGCACCACCAGTTCTCGAGCGTTGCGCAAGATGCTAAATAGGCGGTCTCTACCGACCTG
The DNA here is from genome assembly GCF_058145875.1 of Pseudomonas sp. 3MAES_34.3B. Lineage (NCBI taxonomy): Bacteria > Pseudomonadati > Pseudomonadota > Gammaproteobacteria > Pseudomonadales > Pseudomonadaceae > Pseudomonas > Pseudomonas sp. 3MAES_34.3B. The sequence continues at coordinate 3,797,093 of NZ_CM176960.1, forward strand.
CACTGGCGCGCCGACTTCGACGCTCATCAGGTAATGCAGCTTACGCGTGCCTATCCTGGGCTGGCGGCGGCGCTTTTCAAGAACAAAGTCCATGACCTCTTGATCTTGACGAGCCCTCGCGTCAAAAGCTCGATTACGTTGGTAATACGCTTGGCGCGAAATGCCCATGAACAGGCAAGCCCTGGTGATGCTCAGGCCTTGGATTTGCCCTTGCGAGAGGACTTGCCGGGTCGCTTTTTTACGACGGAAACACCATAGTCATTCTTCAGAACATTCACGACGGCTTCGAAGAATTGCGCCTTCTGATTGCTTAGCGCCAGCTGCTCTTCGAGCTCTTTGATCCGCTGCTCGGGTGTCAGCGGGAGAGTTGGCTCGGTCACGGACCTGCTCCTCGGCTCTCGAATTGAGGCGCCTTGGCTCCAGTCCTGCCGGCCATGCTTGCGTAGCCAGACCAGTACCGTGGACCGGCCCTGAATGCCGTAGCGCCGTTGAGCCTCTTTATAACTCAACTCGCCCTTTTCGACCTGGTCTACGACCGATAATTTAAAGGCTAGCGTGTAGTCACGCTGGCTCCGCCTTTTGCCCGAATCCATTGGCTCCTCCTGAAGATAGGTCAGAAGGTGTAAACCTTATTCAGGACGGGACAGCAAGCAAAAAAAAGCCCACATCCGGAGATGTGGGCTTTTGCAAATGGTGCACTCAGGAGGATTCGAACCTCCGACCGCTCGGTTCGTAGCCGAGTACTCTATCCAGCTGAGCTATGAGTGCAGGTTGGCGTTGTTAACCCAGTCTCCCCTGGGTTCAGGATTTCTGAGGAATGAACCTCAGAACCTCTGATATGGTGCACTCAGGAGGATTCGAACCTCCGACCGCTCGGTTCGTAGCCGAGTACTCTATCCAGCTGAGCTATGAGTGCAAGTTGGCGTTGTTAACCCAGTCTCCCCTGGGACTCAGGACTCCGGAAGATAAACTTCAGGGCCTCTGATATGGTGCACTCAGGAGGATTCGAACCTCCGACCGCTCGGTTCGTAGCCGAGTACTCTATCCAGCTGAGCTATGAGTGCATGTGCTGCCTAGGTGATTCGCCTTCCAGCAAACCCACTTGAATAATGGCGGAGAAGGGGGGATTCGAACCCCCGACACCCTTTTGAGGTGTACTCCCTTAGCAGGGGAGCGCCTTCGGCCACTCGGCCACCTCTCCGCAACACGGGGCGTATATTAACCACGTTCTTCCCCGTTTGCAAACAAAAAAAACGAAGAAAATTAAAGGCTTGGTTCTTCGCCCTTCTCCTTGCGAATTCGCTGATAGATTTCTTCGCGGTGCACCGCCACTTCCTTGGGCGCGTCTACGCCAAGGCGCACCTGGTTGCCCTTTACGCCGAGCACGGTGATTGTGATTTCCCCATCGCCAATCACCAGGCTTTCGGCGCAACGGCGGGTAAGAATGAGCATGAAAATCTCCTAACGGTATTTATTCGGGAATGGTCTGCAAAAAAGGGCGTCACGGCGGCCGAAGCCGAACCGATTGCCAAAACGGCCGTGGAAGAACCTTCCCGTGCCGTAAAAGAAAAAGGGCGCGGCCATGGCCGCGCCCCTTCTGGTCGGCTTACTCGCCCTGTCGGGCGGTCGCGTCCAGGTCGAAGGCCGTGTGCAGGGCGCGCACGGCAAGCTCCAGGTACTTCTCTTCGATAACCACCGACACCTTGATCTCGGACGTGGAGATCATCTGGATATTGATGCTCTCCTTGGCCAGTGCTTCGAACATACGGCTGGCAACACCCGCGTGGGATCGCATGCCTACGCCCACGATCGACACCTTGGCGATCTTGGTATCGCCAACCACTTCACGGGCGCCGATTTCAGCCGCAGTGGCCTGAAGCACGCCGAGCGCCTTCTGGTAATCGTTGCGGTGAACCGTGAAGGTGAAGTCGGTGGTGTTATCGTGGGACACATTCTGAACGATCATGTCCACTTCGATGTTGGCACCGCTGATGGGCCCCAGGATCTTGAACGCCACCCCTGGGGTGTCCGGCACGCCACGGATGGTCAGCTTGGCCTCGTCGCGGTTGAAGGCGATGCCGGAAATGATCGGCTGTTCCATGGTTTCCTCTTCATCAATGGTGATCAGGGTCCCGGGACCCTCCTGGAAGCTGTGCAATACGCGCAGCGGGACGTTGTACTTGCCAGCGAATTCCACGGCACGGATCTGCAGTACCTTCGATCCCAGGCTGGCCATTTCGAGCATTTCCTCGAAGGTGATCTTGTCCAGCCGCTGGGCCTGGGCAACCACGCGCGGGTCGGTGGTATAGACGCCGTCCACGTCGGTGTAAATCTGGCACTCGTCGGCCTTCAGCGCCGCTGCAAGCGCCACACCGGTGGTATCGGAGCCACCACGGCCCAGCGTGGTGATGTTGCCGTTCTGATCCACGCCCTGGAAGCCGGCTACCACGACCACGCGGCCAGCCTTGAGGTCTTCGCGCAGGCGCTGATCATCGATCTGCAGAATACGCGCCTTGTTATAGGCATCATCGGTAAGGATGCGCACCTGGTTACCGGTGTAGGACACCGCCGGCACACCCCGCTTGATCAACGCCATGGCCAGCAGGCCAATGGTCACTTGCTCTCCCGTGGACACCACCACGTCCAGCTCGCGCGGCTCGGGTTGATCAGTAATCTGTTTGGCCAGATCGATCAACCGGTTGGTTTCGCCACTCATTGCCGAAAGCACGACCACCAGGTCGTGGCCTTGCTCGCGGAATTTCTTGACCTTATCGGCCACTTGCTCGATACGCTCGATGGAGCCCACCGAAGTGCCGCCAAACTTCTGTACGATCAAAGCCATTTCAACGCCGCCTCACGCCCACGCAGGGCACCCATTAAACATCCGCACACTTGCAGCCACGGCCGGGCCGTGGCGCATGCCGCCGGGATTACAGCCCACCTTCGGCGAATGGCACAGCCAGTGCCAGGGCCTGGTCAAGGGCTGCGACATCCACGCCGCCGCCCTGAGCCATGTCCGGCCGGCCGCCGCCCTTGCCGCCAACTGCCGCCGCGGCCTGCTTCATCAGATCGCCCGCTTTCACGCGCGCCGACAAGGCTTTAGTGACACCGGCAACCAGCACTACTTTTTCATCGTGCACGCCACCGAGCAGGATCACGCCTTCGCCCAGTTTGTTCTTGAGCTGGTCGACCAGGGCCAGCAAGCCCTTGCCGTCCACGCCATCCAGGCGCGCGGCCAGCACCTTCACGCCTTTCACGTCCACAGCGCCAGCCAGCAGGTCATTGCCCGCGGCGCTGGCAGCTTTTGCCTGCAGTTGCTCCAGCTGCTTCTCGAGTTGGCGGTTGCGCTCCAGCACGGCTTGCAGCTTGTCGAGTACGTTTTCACGGCTGCCCTTGAGCAGCGACGCGGCTTCCTTCACTTGTTCTTCAGCGTTGTTGAGCAGGGCCAGCGCGGTTGCGCCGGTCACCGCTTCGATACGGCGCACGCCCGAGGCCACGCCGCTTTCGCTGGTGATCTTGAACAGTGCAATGTCGCCGGTGCGCTTGGCGTGAATCCCGCCACACAACTCCACCGAGAAGTCGCCGCCCATGGTGAGTACGCGCACGCGCTCGCCGTATTTCTCACCGAACAGGGCCATGGCGCCTTTCTGCTTGGCGCTCTCGATGTCCATCTCTTCGATCTGCACCGGCGTGTTGCGACGAATCTCCCGGTTGACGATATCTTCCAGCGCCTTGATCTGTTCGGGCTTGATCGGCTCGAAGTGGCTGAAGTCGAAACGCAGCCGCTGGCTATCGACCAGAGAGCCTTTCTGCTGGACGTGATCGCCAAGGATTTCGCGCAGCGCGGCATGCAGCAAGTGGGTAGCCGAGTGGTTCAGCGAGGTGGCCTGTTGCAGGTCGCCTTCAACCTGGGCCTGCACTGTTTCGCCGACCTTCAAGCTGCCCAATGCAACGAGGCCGTGATGCAGGAATGCCCCGCCCGACTTGGTGGTGTCGCTTACCTGGAAGCGGCTGTTGCTACCCTGCAGCGTACCGCGGTCGCCCACTTGGCCACCGGATTCGGCGTAGAACGGCGTGCGGTCGAGAATGACAACCCCCTCCTCGCCTTCGGCCAGTTCCTGTACCGACTGCCCATCTTTATAGAGCGCTACAATTTTGCCTTCGCCGTCGTGGGTGGTGTAACCCAGGAACTGCGTGTCTTCCTCGACCTTCACCAGGCTGTTGTAGTCCAGGCCGAACGCGCTGGCCGACCGGGCGCGCTCGCGCTGGGCGTCCATTTCGCGTTCGAAGCCGGCTTCGTCCAGGGTGAGGTTGCGCTCACGGGCGATGTCGCCGGTGAGGTCCATCGGGAAGCCGTAGGTGTCGTACAGTTTGAAGATCACATCGCCGGGCACTACGTCGCCCTTGAGCTCGGCCAGGTCCTGCTCGAGGATTTTCAGGCCCTGCTCAAGCGTTTTGGCGAACTGCTCTTCCTCGCCCTTGAGCACGCGCTCGATATGCGCCTGCTGGTTTTTCAGTTCGGGGAAGGCTTCGCCCATCTCGGTGACGAGGGCGGCGACGATGCGGTGGAAGAACGCCCCGCGCGCGCCCAGCTTGTTGCCGTGGCGGCAGGCGCGTCGAATGATCCGGCGCAGCACGTAGCCGCGGCCTTCATTGGAAGGCAACACACCGTCGGCGATCAGGAAGCCACAGGAACGAATGTGGTCAGCCACTACCTTGAGCGACGGCTGGCCCTCGTTGCCGCAGCCGATGGCCTCGGCAGACGCGTGCAGCAGGTGCTGGAACAGGTCGATCTCGTAGTTCGAATGCACGTGCTGCAGCACCGCGCTGATCCGCTCCAGGCCCATGCCGGTGTCTACCGACGGCGCTGGGAGAGGATGCAACACGCCATCGGCGGTGCGGTTGAACTGCATGAACACGTTGTTCCAGATCTCGATGTAACGGTCGCCGTCTTCTTCCGGGGAGCCGGGTGGGCCGCCCCAGATGTCCGCGCCGTGATCGTAGAAGATCTCGGTGCAAGGGCCGCAAGGGCCGGTATCGCCCATGGTCCAGAAGTTGTCCGAAGCGTACGGGGCACCTTTGTTGTCGCCAATGCGCACCATGCGCTCGGCCGGCACGCCCACTTCCTTCGTCCAGATGTCGTAGGCTTCGTCATCGCTGGCGTAAACGGTAACCCACAGCTTTTCCTTGGGCAGGTTCAGCCATTTTTCCGAAGTGAGGAAGGTCCAGGCGAAGGTGATGGCGTCACGCTTGAAGTAATCACCGAAGCTGAAGTTGCCCAGCATTTCGAAGAACGTGTGGTGGCGTGCGGTGTAGCCCACGTTTTCGAGGTCGTTATGCTTGCCGCCGGCGCGCACGCACTTCTGGCTGCTCACCGCGCGGGTGTAGGCGCGCTTTTCCTGGCCGAGGAAGCAGTCCTTGAATTGGTTCATCCCGGCGTTGGTGAACAGCAGGGTCGGATCGTTGGCGGGGATCAGAGAGCTTGAGGCTACACGGGTGTGGCCTTGCTCTTCGAAGAAGCGGAGGAAGGCTTCACGGATTTCTGCGCTTTTCATAGGTTCTTCCACGGAGACAGCGGCCAGAGGCACAGGCTTGGCGTCGAAACGACGGCAAAGGGCCGCATTATATCGGCCCCGCCGTCAGGGTACAGTGTGTTTGTACGATTGAGTCCATCAATTGGACGATTCGTATCCGGTTTGGCGTGCGAAGCCGGCGAACACCTCAATCACCTGGTCGATCTGACGCGCGTCCACATCAAGATGCGTGACCAGGCGCAAGCGTGGGCTGGCTGTCAGGCGTACACCCTGCCCTGCCGCGTAGTCCCGCAACGCCGCCGCAGCCGGGCCGACCTGTACATACACCATGTTGGTCTGCACGGGCTCTACGGGGTAGCCGAGTGCGCCAAGCCCTTCGGCGAGGCGGCGGGCATTGGCATGGTCGTCTGCCAGGCGCGCCACGTGATGGTCCAGCGCATACAAGCCCGCTGCGGCCAGAAGGCCGGCCTGGCGCATGCCACCGCCAACAACCTTGCGCCAGCGCGTGGCGCGGGCAATCAGTGCCCGGTCGCCGCACAGCACGGAGCCCACGGGAGCGCCGAGGCCTTTGGACAGGCAGATGGACACTGAATCGAAATGCCCGCTGATCTCACCTGGCGCCACGCCCTGAGCGACCGCGGCATTGAACAGCCGAGCGCCATCGAGATGCAAGCCCAGGCCGCGCTCCGTGCACAGCGCCTTGGCGCGCGCCAGGTAATCCAGCGGCAGCACCTTGCCCTGCATGGTGTTTTCCAGCGCCAGCAGCCGAGTGCGGGCGAAGTGGAAGTCGTCGGGCTTGATGGCAGCGATTACCTGATCCAGATCCAGCGACCCGTCGCTCTGGTTTTCCAGCGGCTGCGGCTGGATGGACCCCAATACCGCCGCACCGCCACCTTCGTATTTATAGGTATGGGCTTGTTGGCCCACGATGTATTCATCCCCTCGCTCGCAATGAGCCATCAGCCCCAACAGGTTGCTCATGGTGCCGCTCGGTACGAACAGGCCTGCTTCGAAGCCCAGCTCTTCGGCCAGCCGCGCTTGCAGGCGTGCGACGGTAGGGTCCTCACCATAAACGTCGTCACCGGTTTCGGCGCGCGCCATGGCCTGGAGCATGCCCGAAGAGGGGCGGGTCACGGTATCGCTGCGCAGGTCGATCGGGGTCATCAGGCCTCTCCTTGAGCGGGCGCGAGGGAATAGCGCCCTAATGAAAAAATCTAACACGCCACGCAGGGAAGGATTCCCCCTGCATACCTGGCTGTGTTAATAATGCCGCGCCGCCACACGCGGCAACGTTCTCAGGGCGGGGTGCGATTCCCCACCGGCGGTAATGGCATAGCCTAGCCCGCGAGCGCTCGTTTCGGCGAGGTCAGCAGACCCGGTGTGATTCCGGGGCCGACGGTATAGTCCGGATAAAGAGAGAACGGGGTGCCTGCGCGCTCCTTTCACTCGTGTGCCCTGTTTATTGCCAATGAACAGGAGAGTCATCATGCAAAACCAATCCGCTTCGCGCATCGCCTTCATCCAGGCCAGCTGGCACAAGGATATTGTGGACCAGAGCCGCCTGGGCTTTATCGAAGGCCTCGCCACGCTTGGCGTGAGCGCCGATCAAGTGGACTTCTTCGAAGTTGCCGGCGCCTATGAAATCCCTCTGCACGCCAAGCTGCTGGCGCGTTCCGGCCGCTACGTCGGCATTGTCGGCGCCGCGCTGGTGGTGGACGGCGGCATCTACCGCCATGACTTCGTGGCACCGGCGGTGATCGACGGGATGATGCGCGTACAGCTGGACACTGAAGTGCCGGTGTTTTCGGTAGTGCTTACCCCGCACCACTTCCATGAAGGCAGGGAACACCATGATTACTTCTTCCGGCATTTCCATGTGAAGGGCCTCGAAGCGGCGCGGGCGTGCGTGGATACGCTGACGAAGGTGCGTGACCTCAAAGGCATGATTGCGGGGTAACCCCCTTAAAACCGTCTGGAAGCGGCGGGGCCAGCCATCCGGCATTAGCTCGCGAAAGATTTATTGCCTATTCGCGAGCTCCGCCCGCCCCCCCCAGGAGAGCGAGCTCTTTCAGGGGATGGTTGAATCCTGCGGGAGCAGGGCGGAGCCGGAGGCGAAGCTCGCGAATAAGGGCTTAAGCAAACCGCTAAGACAGCTGCTTCCCACAGGGCACGATCACAATGCCTGCCCGCAGGCCATTGCGCACCTTGGGGTTGGGGAAGATGATCCGGGCGCCCTCCTCCTCGATCACCCATCGCGTGCCTTCGTCTTCGGCCAGAAGGTAACCGGTGGGCAACTCGGAAAAGTTTTCCACGTCACCGGGCAGGTGAAGCTGGAAGCTATCGCTGTGCTTGATGATTTCGCGGGACACGCTGAACAGCTGTAGCCCGGTGAGATCGTCACCGTCGGCCATACCATCGCTGCCCTCGATCAACCCACGCAAGCATGCATCCAGCCGTGTCAGGTTTACCCCGGCGTTCTGGCCGAACGGGCGGGCCTTGCCCAGCTCCAGTGTAAAGGCCTCGGCCCCCAAGGTTTCATAGGTGTAGGCACTGAAGGTGATTGCCGGGCGATTCTGCAGCAGTACGGCTTCCATCCCCGCTTGGCGCAGGCGTGCCAGTTCAAGCCGCGAGTGCTCACGGCCTTCCTTCCACGGGTAAAGCGCAAACTGTTCGATGCGCGAGCCACGGATGGCGGTATGCAGGTCGTAGTGCAGCCGCTGGCGGTCCGGGCGGCTGAAGAAGCTGGCGGCCAGCCGCTCCAGCTCACAGGCACGCATGGCCTCAAAGCCGCTGGACAGCTCATGGCGGCCGTTGAACAGGCGATTCACGTCCTGCTCCACATAGCGCTCACCGCGCCGGATGGCCTCCGGGTTACCGAAAAGGAAGAGCAACCGCGCCCGGGGCTGCAGCTCATTACGCGCGATGGCGTGAATCAGTGAATCCAGAAGCTCGATGGGCGCGGTTTCGTTGCCGTGGATGCCCGCCGACAGCAGCAGGTCCAGGCCATTGTCGCGGTCCGCATGAGGGCGCACTTCCAGCGCGCCTGGCGCGAGCCAGCGCAGGCAGGTGCCGCTTACCGTCATCTGAGTCTTCTGCGCCGGCTCACGGTCGGCCAGGGTGAGTTCCAGCAGTTTTCCAAGCGACAGCATAGGCGGGCTCCCGGCCAGGGTCAGTGGTGGTGGCCGCAGTCGGGGCCATGCACGTGGCCGTCTTCTTCATCAGCCAGTTCGGCAGGTTCCATTTCCAGCTGCAGGCTTACCAGGTTGGTGGCCATCGGGCGCATCAGCAGGTTGGCGTACTCGGTATCGCCTTCATCCACATCCACGCCGATCAACAGCTGGTCGTTGCCGCCGATTTGAATCCAGAGTTCCTTGCCTTGCCACATCACCGCCAGGCGGGTGCAGGAGGTTTCAAGCTGAGTGCCGTCGTCGTCTTCGAGGATCAGCCGCAGGGCATCTGACATAGTGGGGTTCCCTTCAATTGAGTTGGAATGGATAAACCGAGCCGAGCTGCAGCAGCCCGGTGAGTTCATCCAGCGCTGTACGGCACTCTACCAGCAATTGTGGATCAGCCAGGTCCGCATCGCTCAGGCGATCGCGGTAGTGGCGGTCCACCCACTGGGTCAGCCGCTCGTACAGGCTGGCCGTCATGATAACCCCTGGGTTCACCGCCGCCAGTTCTCGTTCGTTGAGGGCCACGCGCAGGCGCAGGCAAGCCGGGCCGCCGCCGTTCTGCATGCTCTGCTTGAGGTCGAACACCTGAACCTGGGCAATCGGGCCGTTGCCAGCCGTGAGCGCCTGCAGGTAATCCCATACCCGCGGGTTGGCTCGGCATTCTTCTGGCACGATCAACAGCATGCGGCCGTCGGCGCGGGTAAGCAGCTGGCTGTTGAACAGGTAGGAGCGTACAGCGTCCTCCACGCTTACCTGATCGCGGGGCACGCTGATGGACTGAAAATGCCCGCCCCGCTGGCTCAGTTTCATCGCCAGCTCGCCCAGCACCTGCTCGGTCTCCAGGAAAGCGTCCTGGTGATGGAACAGTACCTCGCCGTTGCCCACCGCGATCACATCGTTGTGGAACACGCCTTGGTCGATCACTGCCGGGTTCTGCTGTGCATATACCGTCCCGGCCTCGCTCAGCCCATGCAAGCGCGCCACCGCTTGGGAAGCTTCGAGGGTTTGCCGCGCCGGGTAGCGCTGTGGCGAGGGGCGGCTATCGAAGGCCGCACGGCCGTACACGAAAAACTCAACCCCCGGCGCGCCATAGTCCTTGCAGAACCGGGTGTGGTTCGCCGCGCCTTCGTCACCGAACTGAGCCACCGCAGGCAGCGCGGCGTGGTGGGCGAAATGGGCAGGGGCCGCGAACATGGCGGCCAGCACCCGGCTGGTGGTGGGGTGTTCGATACTGCGGTGGTACTTGCAGTTGAGGTTGGCCGCAGTGAAGTGCACCCGGCTGTCGGCAGTGTCGGCGCTAGGGCTCACGGTAGCAGCGTTGGCCACCCACATGCTCGACGCCGAGCAACTGGCTGCGAGAATCGGCATGGCATCACGGGCAGCGGCGGCGATCACTTCAGCGTCGCTGCCGGCGAACCCCAGGCGGCGCAGGCCAGCCACATCCGGCCGCTCTTGTGGCGCCAGCACGCCCTGCACAAAGCCCATGTCGCTCAAGGCTTTCATCTTCGCCAACCCCTGCCGCGCGGCTTCCCGCGGGTTGGACTGCGCCTGGCTATTGCTCTGCGAAGCAACGTTGCCATAAGACAAGCCGCCATAGTTGTGGGTAGGCCCCACCAGCCCGTCAAAGTTGACTTCAAACGCTTTCATTGGCCCGGCTCCCGCTAAATGTCTTATGGCTTACTACTTTTGCTTTTGCTTTTGCTTCTGCTTGCTGCTTGCTGCTTGCCGCTCAAGCTTTACAGCGTCACACCCGGCGTAAGGGTGGCCGGCAGGCTTACCCGTTCCGCCTCCAGGGAGGCCACCGGGAAGGCGCAATAATCAGCCGCGTAGTACGCGCTGGCGCGGTGATTGCCCGAGGCGCCTACCCCACCGAACGGCGCACTGCTGGCGGCGCCGGTCAGTTGCTTGTTCCAGTTCACGATGCCAGCGCGGCTGTGCAGCCAGAAGTGCTGGTAACGCTCGGCGGAATCGGACAGCAGGCCAGCGGCCAAGCCGTAGCGCGTGTGGTTGGCTTCGGCGATCGCGCCATCGAAGCTCTGGTAGCGCACCACCTGCAGCAGCGGGCCAAACAATTCTTCGTCCGAGCGCTCGGCCACGGCGGTCACGTCGATCAGGCCGGGCGTCAGCAGGGCCGCGCCGGGGTTGGGCTGGGTCATCGGTAACAGGGACTGCCCGCCGTTGGCCAGCAAGCCTGCCTGGGCGGTCATCAGCGCCTGGGCAGCCCCGAGCGAAACCACCGAGCCCATGAACGGCGCGGGCTGCGCGTCGAAGGCGCCCACGCGAATGCCACGGGCCACTTCCACCAATCGGTCCAGCAGGCGATCACCCCACTCGCCCGCTGGCACCAGCAGGCGCCGGGCGCATGTGCAACGCTGGCCAGCGGAAATGAAGGCCGATTGCACGATGGTGTAAACGGCTGCGTCCAGGTCCTCCACCTCGTCTACCACCAACGGGTTGTTGCCGCCCATTTCCAGCGCGAGGATTTTTTCGGGGCGGCCGGCGAACAAGGCATGCAGGTGGTTGCCGGTGCGGCTGGAGCCTGTGAAGAACACGCCGTCGATGTCCGCGTCCGCCAAGGCCACACCGGTGTCGCGGGCACCTTGCACCAGGTTGAGCACGCCCTCAGGCAGCCCTGCCTCTTCCCAGCACTTGACCGTGAGCGCTGCCACTGCGGGCGTAAGCTCGCTGGGCTTGAACACCACGGTATTACCGGCCAACAGCGCTGGCACGATGTGGCCATTGGGCAGGTGGCCAGGGAAGTTGTAAGGGCCGAACACCGCCACCACGCCGTGGGGTTTGTGGCGCAGCACAGCCTTGGCATCGCCCAGCACGCCGTGCTTTTCGCCGGTACGCTCCTCGTACGCCTGAATCGAGATCGCCACCTTGTTGACCATGCTGGTCACTTCCGTGGCGGCTTCCCACAGCGGCTTACCGGTTTCTTCACCGATGCAGCGGGCCAATGGGTCACTGGAGGCTTTGAGCCGCTCGGCAAAGGCCTGCAAATAGCCGATGCGGGTTTCCAGCGGCAGCATTGCCCACTGCGTGAAGGCCTGGCGCGCGGCGGCCACGGCCGATTTCACTTGCGCGGCCGAAGCGGCTTGCCCTTCCCAGAGCACACGCTGGCTGACCGGATCAAGCGACTGGAAGGCTTCGCCTTCGCCCGCGAGCCATTGCCCGTTGATGAACAAAGTAGTCATGGCTGGCCCTCCAGAGCCGCATTGGGTGACAACGTGACCGCGCGTACCTGATCGCCCGCATGCAGGCGCAAACGGCGGGCGGTGAGCGGGTCGACCACCAGGGTGCCGGCGGCCAGGCGCGCCGGGGCCGCGGTGATGCGGCAATGCTCCAGCTGGCGGTTGTGGATCAGATACACAGGAGCATCGTCGCCCGGCGTGCCGACGGCCAGCACCAGGCTTTTGCTCTCCTGCACGGCGCGTATTTTCGCCACTTCGCATTCCACGGCCGGGCCGGCGTCGAAGATGTCCACGTACCCTTGGTAGTTGAAGCCCTCGGCGCGCAGCATGGAAAGCGCCGGCTCGGTGTCCGGGTGCACCTTGCCGATCACCTCGCGGGCGGCTTCGGAAAGGAAACAGGTATAGAGCGGAAACTTGGGCATCAACTCGGCGATAAATGCGCGGTTACCTACGCCGGTGAGGTAGTCGGCCTGGCTGAATTCCATCTTGAAGAAATACCGACCCAGGCTTTCCCAGAACGGCGAGCGCCCCGCCTGATCGGAGATGCCTCGCAGCTCGGCGATCACCTTGTTGCCGAACAGGCCGGTGAATTCGGCCATGAACAGCAGCCGTGCCTTGGCCAGCAGGCGGCCATTCAGGCCATTGCGCATGTCGTCACGCAGGAACAGCGAGCACAGCTCGGAGTTGCCCGTAAGGTCATTCGCCAGGAACAAGGTGGGAATTTCCCGGTAAATGTTCAGCTCTTTCGAGGCACTGACGGTCAGGCCCACGCGGTAGTTGTACCAGGGTTCGCGCTGCCCTACCGCGCCAGCAATGGCGGAGGTGCCCACCACGGTGCCGTCATCGGTTTCCAGCACGAACAGGTAATCGGTATCGCCCCGCTCGGCCTCGCCGCGGAAGGTCTTCTGCGCCCAGTCCACTCGGTGGGCCAGGCGCTCCTCGTTGGCAGGCAGGGTCGTCAGGCCCGGGCCAGTGCCGCGAGCCAGGTCGATCAGCGCGCTCAGGTCGCTGCTGCGTACGGGACGAACAATCATGTGTACTCCTCGAGCGGCCGCCAAGTGCGCCGCGATGCTCAGCCTGACGTAGCCAGGCAACCAACCCTGCTGTTTTACACGGCCACTACGCGCACGCTGGCGCCATCGGCCACGCCGAGGCGTTCGGCCACGGCCGCCGGCAGGCTCAAAGGCTTGCCCGGCGCCCAGTCCAGCTCCAGCAACGCGGCGCGATAGTCCTGCAAATGACAGTTGGCTACCAGGTACGGGCGCCCGCCCTTGCCAGCGTTTTCATCTACCTTCACAGGCACCACGCGGCTGCTGGCAATCGAGCGGATGTTGGAGGTTCGGGCGTGCAGGGTCGGCCCGCCGTCGAAGATGTCGATGTAGTGCTCGGTTTCGAAGCCTTCGCGCATGAGGATGTCGAAGGTGATCTGTGCCCTTGGGTGCACCTGGCCCATGGCTTCCTGGGCGGCGTCCGGCAGCAGCGGCACGTAGATCGGGTAGTGAGGCATCAATTCGGCCAGGAAGGTACGGCTTTTCAAACCGCACAAGCGCTCTGCCGCCGCGTAGTTGATATCGAAGAAATTACGGCCGATGGCGTCCCAGAACGGCGAGTCGCCGTGTTCGTCGCTGTAGCCAACGATTTCAGTCACCACGGAATCGGCGAAACGCTCCGGGTGGTTGGCCATGAACAGCAGGCGCGCACGCGAGTTGAGCTCGGCCCAGGGCGTGGCCACCAGTTCCGGCAGCACATAGAAGCTGGTGAGCAGGCTGTTACCCGTCAGGTCATGGCACTGGGACAGCACATGAATCTTGTTGTGGATCTTCAGTTCGCGAGAGGCGTGAACGAAGGTTTCATTACGGAAACTGTAGAACGGCTCGGAGTAACCGGCCGACGCAACGATGGCCGAGCAACCTACCAAAGTGCCGCGAGCGGTGTCTTCCAGCACGAAGAAATAGCTCTCTTCACCGTTGAAGCTGACTTCGGCGGCAAAGGAGGCTTGCGACGCAACGATCTTGTCGCGCAGGCGCTCCAGGTCGTCGGGCAGGGAAGTGACACCAATCGGGCTGTCTGCGGCGAGCCGTTGCACCTCGTCCAGGTCAGCCATTTGCGCAGGGCGCATCACGAGCATGGTGCCACTCCTTTGAATCAATAAATTAAAGGCGGGGCGCACGGCCCCGCCGGTCAGCCGTCAGGCCTGGGTCAGCTGGGCGACAGCGCGCTCGAAGCGGTCGAGGCCTTCGTCGATGTCAGCGATGTCGATCACCAGGCTGGGGGCGAAGCGGACCACGTCCGGGCCGGCCTGCAGAATCATCAGGTCGTTGCGCTCGGCGGCGTTGAAGAATTCCTTCGCCTTGCCCTTGCACTGTTCGCTCAGCACACAGCCGATCAGCAGGCCCATGCCACGCACTTCGGTGAACACGCCGTACTGTTCGCCGATGGCGCGCAGGCGGGTGGCGAAGCGCTCGTGGCGAACCTGAACGCCTTCCAGCACTTCAGGAGTATTGATCACGTCCACCACCGCTTCAGCCACCGCGCAGGCCAGCGGGTTGCCGCCGTAGGTAGTGCCGTGCACGCCTACGCTCAGGTGGCGGGCCAGTTTCTCGGTGGTCAGCATGGCGCCGATCGGGAAGCCGCCGCCCAGGCTCTTGGCGCTGGAAAGGATGTCGGGGGTGACGCCGTACTGCATGTAGGCGAACAACGAACCGCTACGCCCCATGCCGCTTTGCACTTCGTCGAACACCAGCAGCGCGTTGTGCTGGTCGCACAGGGCGCGGGCGCCTTCGAGGTAAGCGCGGTCGGCCGGCAACACGCCACCCTCACCCTGGATAGGCTCGAGCACCACGGCGCAGGTCTTGTCCGAGATCGCGGCTTTCAGCGCGTCGAGGTCGTTGTAGGGGATATGGGTAATCCCTTCGATCTTTGGCCCGAAACCGTCGGAGTACTTGGGCTGGCCGCCCACGCTCACGGTAAACAGGGTACGCCCGTGGAAGCTGTTGACCGCGGCGATGATCTCGTATTTTTCCGGGCCGAACGTGTCATGGGCCACGCGACGGGCCAGCTTGAAGCAGGCTTCGTTGGCTTCCGCACCCGAGTTGCAGAAGAACACGCGCTCGGCAAAGGTGGCAGCCACCAGCTTTTTGGCCAGGCGCAGGGCCGGCTCGTTGGTGAACACGTTGGACACATGCCACAGCTTGTTGGCTTGCTCGGTAAGCGCACCGACCAACGCAGGGTGGGCATGGCCCAGCACGTTGACCGCGATGCCGCCGGAGAAGTCGATCAGCTCGCGACCCGCCTGGTCCCAGACTCGAGAGCCTGCCCCACGCACGGGAATGAAACCCGCCGGCGCATAGTTGGGGACCATTACCTGGTCGAAATCGGTGCGTTGCACCTGGGCGTGATCAGCGGACATCAGCGTCTCCTGAAGCGAAGCGCGGGCCTGAAAGTGGCCGGCGATGGGAGGATTGTAAGGAGTGGTTGGCCCTTGGCCTTGCCGCCAAGCGACAACTTGTTACAGCCAGAACCCCCGAAATCCTGGGGTTTTCAGCAATGCGACAAATAGGGACAGTTTAAAACACTTGCAGGCGCCGGCGCAGCCGGCGAATGGCCCCGGATTCCCGAGCTGCGCCCGGTCCAACACATTTTTCTAGCCGCGCTCTGCCGGAACGGGGGCGAGTTCGAACGGGCTGCCGGCGCGGCGCTGGTTGCGGTCTTCGCGCGGGGTGGCGCCGAAGAAGTTGCGGTAGGCGCTGGAGAAATGCGGCCCCGAGGAAAAGCCGCACGACAGGCCGATCTGGATGATCGACTTGCTGGTTTGCATCAGCATCTGCCGGGCCTTGTTCAGGCGCAACTCGAGGTAGTACTGGCTCGGCACCCGGTTCAAGTATTGTTTGAAGATCCGCTCCAGCTGGCGCCGGGACACACATACGTGCTGAGCGATTTCGTCGGTGGTGAGCGGCTCCTCGATGTTGGCTTCCATCAGCAGCACCGCCTGGGTGAGCTTGGGGTGGCTGGAACCGAGGCGGTTTTGCAGGGGTATGCGCTGGCGCTCGCCGCCTTCACGAATGCGCTCCACCACCAGTTCTTCCGACACCGCGCCTGCCAGTTCGGCGCCGTGGTCGCGCGCCAGCAGGGCCAGCATCAGGTCGAGTACGGCCAAGCCACCGCAGGCGGTGAGGCGATCACGATCGCAGTCGAACAAGTGGCTGGTGGCAATCACCTTGGGGAAACGCTCACTGAAATCGTCTTGCCAGCGCCAATGCACCGAGGCGCGGTAGCCATCCAGCAAGCCAAGTTGCGCGAGGGGATAAATGCCCGCGGACAAGCCGCCGATCACGCACCCACCGCGTACCAGCTGTTTCAGCGCGCTGGACAACGCGGGCGCGATGGAACCCGGCGGTTCGTCCGCCACCAGGAACAGCTTCTGACAACCTTCGAGGCGCCCGGCCCAGGGTTCACCCGGCAATTGCCAGCCCCCCGCCGATGGTGCTTCGGCCTGGAGGAACAATGGCTCGTACAGCACCTCGGGATGCACCTTGCGGGCGACGGTCAAGGCCTCCTCGGCCAGCGCCAGGGTCAGTGCCTTGGTGCCAGGCCAGATGAGAAAGCCGATACGCTGGGCAGTCATGTGAGCACTCACGCAATGAAATTCCGGGCGGCGCGAAATACGCTCATTTAAGACTACCCGAGAGGAACTGGCGCAGCCGCTCCGACTGCGGGTTGGCCAACACTTCACGGGGGTTGCCTCGCTCCTCGACCAGCCCTTGGTGGAGGAACACCACCTGGTTGGACACTTCCCGGGCAAAGCCCATTTCGTGCGTGACCACCACCATGGTGCGGCCTTCCTGTGCCAGCGATTGCATCACCTTCAGCACGTCACCCACCAGCTCGGGGTCCAGCGCTGAAGTGGGCTCGTCGAACAGCATCACTTCCGGCTCCATTGCCAACGCACGCGCAATGGCCACGCGCTGCTGTTCGCCGCCGGACATATGGCCGGGGTAGGCCTCCTTGCGGTGGGTCACCCCTACTTTGGCCAGGTAGTGCTCTGCCTTTTCCTGGGCGTCCTTCTTGCTCATCCCGAGCACGTGCACCGGCGCCTCCATCACGTTCTGCAATGCGGTCATGTGGGACCACAGGTTGAAGTGCTGGAACACCATCGCCAGCCTGGCGCGCATGCGCTGCAACTGCTTCGGGTCACCGGCCTTGAGGCCGCCGCCCTTGTTGGGCACCAGCTTGAGGGCTTCGTTGTTGAGCAGGATCTGCCCGGACCACGGCTGCTCCAGCAGGTTGATGCACCGCAGGAAGGTGCTTTTGCCCGAGCCACTGGACCCGATGATGCTGATCACATCGCCTGCCTTGGCTGCCAGGCTCACGCCTTTGAGCACTTCATGGCTACCGTAGCGCTTGTGCAGGTCCTGTACTTCGAGTTTGTTCATGCTGTGTTCTCTGAAATAAGGGTGGGCAGCGCGCCGCCCATGAACGCGGTCAGCCCTTGCGTGGCGCCAGGTAGCCCAGCCAACGCCGCTCGGCCAGCTTGAACAGCCGCACGAGGATGAAGGTGAGGGCCAGGTAGATGGCGCCCGCGGTAATGTACGCTTCGAACGGCAGGTAATACTGGGCCGTGACCGTGCGGGCCGCGCCGGTGATGTCCATCAGGGTGACGATGGAGGCCAGGCTGGTGGTCTGCAGCATCATGATCACTTCGTTGCTGTACTGCGGCAGCGCGCGGCGCATGGCCGACGGCAGCAGAATGCGCCGGTACATCAAGGCCCGCGACATGCCCATGGCCCGCGCTGCTTCGATCTCGCCATGGGGCGTGGCGCGCAGGCTGCCGGCGATGATCTCGGCCGTGTAGGCACTGGTATTAATGGCGAAGGCCAGGCAGGCGCAGAAGGTGGCATTGGATAACCATGGCCACAATATGCTTTCACGCACGGCGGCGAACTGCGCCAGGCCGTAGTAGATCAGGAACAGTTGCACCAGCATGGGCGTACCGCGGATCACGTAGGTGTACGTCCAGGCGAGAGCATTCACCCAGGGCCGTCGCGACACCCGCATGAGCCCCAGCGGCAGCGCGGCCAGCAGCCCGAGCACCAGGGAGATCGCCAGCAACTTGAGGGTTTCCAGCATGCCTGCCAGGTACAACGGGAGGTTGGCCTGGATCACCGTATAGTCGAAGATCATAGTTCTGCCGTCCTTACACCAACCGAGTAACGCCGCTCCAGCCATTTGAGCAGCAGCAGCGAAACACTGGTGATCACCAGGTACAGCGCCGCCACGGCCAGGTAGAAGGTAAAGGGCTCACGGGTGGCGTCCGCCGCCTGCTTGGCCTTGAACATCATGTCTTGCAAGCCCACCACGGAAATGAGCGCGGTCGCCTTGGTCAATACCAGCCAATTGTTGGTGAAGCCCGGAATTGCCAGGCGGATCATTTGCGGCACCAGCACCCGGTAGAAAATCTGCAGGCTGCTCATGCCGTAGGCCATGCCGGCTTCAGCCTGGCCCTTGGGGATGCCCATGAAGGCGCCGCGGAAGGTTTCGGACAGGTACGCGCCGAAGATGAACCCCAGGGTGAATACCCCGGTGAGCAACGGATTGAGGTCGATGTAATCGTCATAGCCCACCAGGGGGCCCAGGCGATTGATCAGGTCCTGGCCGCCGTAGAAGATCAGCAGGATCAGCACCAGGTCTGGAATGCCGCGGATCACCGTGGAATACAGTTCGCCCAGCCAGGCCAGCGCCCGCACCGGCGACAGGCGGAACGCGGCACCCAACAGCCCCAGCACGATGGCCAGCGCCATGGACGAGAGCGCCAGTTGCAGGGTCAGGCCGACCCCCTCGAGGATGACCTCGCCGTAGCCTTTCAACATGCTCGCAAGCCTTCAGAATGAGCGCGGGCGTAAACGACCGCTAAGGGCAATAAAAGAGAGCGGGGCCGCGAACGGCCCCAGCCTATTGAGTTCGGAAAGTCGGCGAGCGAAGGCTAGGCAAGGAAAAATTCGGCGGGAATGCGGACCGGGCTGGCGATCCAGTTTACTGGTTGTAAATGAGCATTCCGAGCCGGATTTTGACGCAGCATAGTCGAGCGCAGCCACTTTCCATCATTGGCCGTAGATATCGAAGTCGAAATACTTGTCCTGGATTTTCTTATATTCGCCGTTGGCGCGAATTGCAGTGATCGCCGCGTTCAGCTTGTCCAGGTTGGCCTTGTCGCCCTTGCGCACGGCAATGCCTACGCCGTCACCAAAGTAGTTGACGTCGGTGAAGGCGGGGCCGGCGAAGGCGAAGCCCTTGCCCGAATCGGTCTTCAGGAAGCCGTCCTGCAGCAAGGTGGCGTCGGCCAGGGTACCGTCGAGGCGGCCAGCGGCCAGGTCGAGGTAGATTTCGTTCTGCGAGCCGTAGGGCTTCACTTCCACGCCCTTGGGCGCGAGTACTTCGCGGGCGAAGCGTTCATGGATCGAGCCACGCTGCACACCGATGTTCTTGCCCTTGAGCGCACTCAAGGAGTCATCCAGCGCGAAGCCTTCCTTCATCACCAGGCGAGCCGGGGTGTTGTAGTACTTGTTGGTGAAGTCCACGGATTTCTTGCGGTCTTCGGTGATGGACATGGACGAGAGGATGGCGTCGATCTTGCGCACTTTAAGCGCCGGGATCAGGCCGTCGAACTCCTGCTCCACCCATACACACTTGACCTTCATCTCGGCGCACAGGGCATTGCCGATGTCGTAGTCGAAGCCAACGATGCTGCCGTCGGGCGCCTTGGAGGCGAAGGGCGGGTAAGCGGCTTCGATACCAATCTTCATCGGCTTGTCTTCCGCCGCGGCGGCGAAGGACAACACGGACAGCGCCAGGGCACCAAAGAGTGCAAGCTTCTTCATGGGTGAACTCCATCGGGGGTAACACACGACAGCCGGGCAGGCGTGTTACCAGGATCAATCGCGCCTCCAAAGCGGAAGCGAGTGGGGGCATTCTAGCGGCGTGCGGGGATGGGAAATTTCTGCAATGCGACAACATATTACAGAACGAACGAATACCGGCAGCCGCGCTATTGACAAGGCGACCCGGCATTGATCAAGAGCGAGAGTTCAAACCAGAACTTACTGCAAGTTTCCTGCCCTTTCCGGCGGGCCGCATGCTAGAGCGGCCGGGACCTTGATCCCGGTTCATGCGACTGCCCACCGCTCCGTAAACTGTTCCTTACGGTTTCAGCGGGCGCATTATCCGGTAACACCGCTTGGGTTTCCACACAGCAAAAGCCCCGCCGAAGCGGGGCTCGATAAACGGCCTTGAATCCGGAGGGGTCAGGCGGCCGACATTTGCCGGTGGGTGTCGATCAGGTGCTGCACCACGCCAGGGTCGGCCAGGGTGGAAATATCCCCCAATGCCCCGTATTCCGCGGTTGCGATCTTGCGCAGGATACGCCGCATGATCTTGCCGGAGCGGGTTTTGGGTAACCCGGGTGCCCACTGAATCACATCGGGTGAAGCGATAGGGCCGATTTCCTTGCGCACCCAGTTTTTCAGTTCCTGGCGCAGCGCTTCACTGGGCTGCTCGCCGGCATTGAGGGTCACGTACACGTAGATGCCCTGCCCCTTGATGTCGTGGGGCACGCCCACCACAGCCGCCTCGGCCACCTTGGGGTGCGCGACCATGGCGCTTTCGATTTCAGCGGTACCCATGCGGTGACCGCTCACGTTGAGCACGTCGTCCACGCGGCCGGTGATCCAGTAGTAGCCGTCCTCGTCGCGGCGCGCGCCGTCGCCGGTGAAGTACATGCCGCGGAAGGTCTTGAAGTAGGTATCCACAAAGCGGTCATGGTCGCCGTACAGCGAACGCGCCTGGCCTGGCCAGGAATCCAGAATCACCAGGTTGCCTTCGGCCGCGCCTTCGATGAGGTTGCCCAGGTTGTCCACCAAGGCCGGGATTACCCCGAAGAACGGCTTGGTCGCTGAGCCGGGCTTGAGGCCGATGGCGCCAGGCAGCGGGCTGATCAACACGCCGCCGGTTTCGGTCTGCCACCAGGTATCGACGATCGGGCAACGCTCCTTGCCCACCGTCTTGTAGTACCAGTTCCAGGCCTCGGGGTTGATCGGTTCACCTACCGAGCCCAACAGCCGCAGGCTGGAGCCATCCGCGCCCTCCACGGCGGCGGTACCTTCGGCCATCATGGCGCGAATGGCGGTGGGTGCGGTGTAGAGAATGTTCACCTTGTGCTTGTCGATGATCTTCGACACGCGGGTGATGTCCGGGTAGTTAGGCACGCCCTCGAACAACAACGTAGTAGCGCCGTTGGCCAGCGGGCCGTACACGATGTAGCTGTGGCCGGTGACCCAGCCTACGTCTGCGGTGCACCAGTAGACTTCGCCAGGCTTGTAGTCGAACACGCGCTCATGGGTGAGTGCCGCATACAGCAGGTAACCCGCGCTGGTGTGCAGTACGCCCTTCGGCTTGCCGGTGGAGCCCGAGGTGTAGAGGATGAACAACGCTTCCTCGGCGCCCATTTCCTTCGGCGCACAGGTGCTCGAAGCCACTTCCAGCAGGGCGTGGTACCAGATGTCGCGGTGGCGGTTCCACTCGATCTCGCCACCGGTGCGCTTGCACACGATCACCTTCTGCACGCTGCTGGTTTCCGGGTTGGTCAGCGCCCGGTCCACGTTGGCCTTGAGCGAAGTTTTCTTGCCGCCCCGCACGCCTTCGTCCGCCGTGATCACCACCTTGGACTTGCAGTCGATGATGCGCCCGGCCAGGGCTTCTGGCGAGAAGCCGCCGAATACCACCGAATGGATGGCGCCGATACGGGCGCAGGCCAGCATGGCTACCACCGCTTCAGGGATCATCGGCATGTAAAGGGTGACCACGTCGCCCCGGTGCACGTCCTGGCCGCGAAGGGCGTTGGCGAACTTGCACACCTCTTCGTGCAGCTCACGGTAGGTGATGGTGCGGCTGTCGGCCGGGTCGTCCCCTTCCCAGATGATCGCGGCCTGGTCGCCACGGGTTTCCAAGTGGCGGTCAAGGCAGTTGTAGGCCACGTTCAGCGTGCCGTCGGCGAACCATTTGATGTCCACGCGATGGTCGTCGAAGGAGGTCTGCTTCACCTTGTCGAAGGGTTTGATCCAGTCCAGACGCTGGGCTTGCTCGCGCCAGAAGCCGTCGGGGTTCACCACGGACTGCTGGTACATGGCCTTGTAGGTTGCCTCGTCGGTGAGGGTGTTTTCCTTCACTTCGGGGCGAACGGGGTACAGGGAAGCCGCACTCATCTTTACTTTCCTCGGGGGCAATCATTGTTCTTGTATGGTTGCGTTGTACGTGAACCCACGGCCAGGCAACCATTCGACGATGGTAGTAATAGTCGCGGTGCAGCACTGCCTCGGGCAGCGCAATTGTTACGTATTCCGATAATACTGTTTATCAAAAGCCAGCCTGTTACTGCCGTCAAGGCCGCGCCTAGAATGCGCCCCGCCAGCAATGGCAACGCACTGAACAGCCCCCACGAAGGCCTGCTTCCAAACGCTCCCTGAACGCCAGCCCGCGCCCCGAAAAACGGTCGCGCGGGCACGTTCGACCGCAGAAAGGTAAACCGCAATGAAACGCTTGATGTTCGCACTGTCCGCCTGCGCCCTGCCCATGGCAATCGTGGCGGCGTTGCCCGCCGCGGCGGATGAACTTCCTGTAGAACACTATAGCTATTCCATGCCCCTGGACATCGCCCGGGTGGTGTCCATGGAGTCGATACCCAACGTGTGCCAGGTGGTGCCGCTGCACATGGTGTACGAGGACAGCAAGGGCCAACGCCACTTGCTCGAATATGAAGTGATGGGAGGCGGCTGCGTGGATTGACCCGACGCTCAGGGCGCCGCGCCTGGGACTGCGATCACTGTGGGCGGGGCCTTGCATCAGCGAAAACCTTGAGTAGGCCTTCAGGCAGGGGGGGGGTAGGAACCGGGCAAATAGTTATGCGACTACCTGTGATCAACACACATGCTTGATCGGACCGGCGTACCTGGCAATGGCCGAGTCGCTGGTCACTAGCACGAATCCTTCGGTAATGGCCTGCCCTATAAGCATTCGGTCAAACGGGTCAGCGTGCAGCATAGGCAGGGCCGCAGCTGCAATACTGTGCTGACCGGTCATCGGCAGCTCAAGGTAACCTACGTCAAGCAAGGTCGGCGAAAGACAGCGGGATCAAACTGGAAATTGGCTTTCCCAAGCGCTTTTTTGATTCCCACTTCCCACACACTTGCGGCGCTGAAGTAGAGCTCATTCCCTCGATCCTCTATAAGCGCTGTTGCCTCAGATGGCAGATCCAAGGGGGAAGCCCCGGCCCACAGCAGTATGTGGGTGTCGAGAAGTAGCTTCATCCGCCGAACATTGCCTCGATTTCTTCCTGAAACGGCGTATCGATATCTTCCGGGACCGCGAATACGCCCATCAACATGCCAGTACGTGGCTTCAGATCATCTTTGATAGATGAAACCTTCACCATCGGCTGCCCAGCCTTGGCGATAATGAAACTATTTCCTTCGCTAGCCTCGAGGATTAGCTGCGACAAATGTGTTTTGGCGTCGTGAATATTCACGGTTTTCAGGCCGCTACCAGCTATTTCATCAAGATTCATGAGCGGCACTCGTTTAGCTAAGGCAGTTAGCTTACTTTTAGCCGCAGCAAGTTACCAGCGCTTGAACAGACCTCACCTCTGCCGCTATATACAGCATTACAACGGCTCGTCCGGATGCCGCGGCGCGTTCAGGCTTTGCTTGTACAGCTGCAGGCTGAGCAGCAGGCCGGCCGCGGCGGCAATGGCGGCAACGAGGAAAATCGAGGCGAAGCCGAAGCCTGACGCCACGGCCCCGGCCACCGGGCCGGTTAGGCCAAGGGACAGGTCGACGAACAGCGAATAGGCGCCTACCGCCGCGCCACGGCTTGAGGCGGGTACCAGGTTAACCGCTTCCACGCCCAGCGCCGGGAACACCAGCGAGAATCCGAAGCCGCTCAGCGCCGCCCCTGCCATGGCCCACTCCATGCTGGGTGCCAGCCACAGCATCAGCAAGCCGAGCGACTCTACCCCCAGGCAGGCGATTGCCACGCGGAACCCGCCCAAGCGGTTGATCATGCCGCCGAACAACAGCCGCGCGAAGATGAAACAGGCGCCGAACAACGAGAGGCACAGCGCGGCGTTGCCCCACTGATTGGACGCGTAATACAAGGTGATAAAGGTGGCGATGGTGCCGAAGCCAATGCCGCCCAAGGCCAGCCCGCAGCCATGCGGGAATACCCGCCCCAACACATGAATGAACGGCAAGCGCTCACCGCTGACGATAGGCGCGGCCAGCTTCGGCGACGCCAGGGCCACGCCAAGTGCCGACAACAGCAGTACTGCCACGCCCATGCTCCACAGCCCCAACTGCCCTACCAGCCACACCCCACCCGGCGCGCCGATGGCCAGCGCACCGTAGCTCGCGATGCCGTTCCAGGAGATAACCTTGGCGGTGTGGGCAGCGCCCACCCGGCCGATGCCCCACCCGATAGAGCCCGACCCTACCAGGCTTTCGGCCGACCCCAGCACGATACGGCCAACGAACAGGCAGGCCAGGCTGAGCCCCGGCAGCGCCTGCAACCACGCCGCCAGCAGCATGAACACGCCGCTGAGCCCACAGCCGAACAGCCCGTAGATCACCGCCTGCTTGCTACCACGGTTATCGATGATCCGGCTGGCATAGGGCCGGCTGAGCAAGGTGGCCAGGTACTGCACGCTGATCACCAGGCCGGCCAGGACCGCACCGAACCCCAGGGTGGTATGCACGAAGCCCGGCAACACCGCCAGCGGAATGCCGATATTGAGGTAGCCGATAAAGGTGAACATAACGATGGAAACAACCTGAAGGGTGACCGCCAGGGGGTGCGGTGTAGAAGCCATGAGCGCGCCGTGTGATTGATCAAAGATAGGGATTCTAGCGCAGACGCGGAGTACCTGGTCCCGGGTTTCCCCGCAGGGCTCCTCCCGGTCCCGCATGGTGCCGGGGAAGGTATTCAGCGCCTCGATTTCAGCCTGTACAACCCCAGCGACACCAGCACCCACACCGGAATCATCATCACCGGCACGTGCATGCCCATGGCCCACATCACACCGAGAATCAGCACCACGAAGGCCAGGCACAGGTAATTCCCAGCCGGGTACCACACCGCCTTGAACAAAGGCCGCTGGCCTTGGCGATCGAGGTGCTGGCGGAAGCGCAGATGGGACCAACTGATCATCGCCCAATTGATGACCAGCGTAGCGACTACCAGCGCCATCAGCACTTCCAGGGCATCGTGGGGCATGAGGTAGTTCAGCAGCACGGTAATGGCCGTGACTGCCGCCGAGACCAGGATCGCCAACACCGGCACGCCGCGGCGGTCGATCCGGGCCAGCATCGCCGGGGCATCGCCCTGCTCCGCCATGCCTACCAGCATGCGCCCGTTGCAATAGGCGCCGCTGTTGTACACCGATACCGCCGCGGTAAGCACCACGAAGTTGAGCACATGAGCGGCCGTGCCACTGCCCAGCATGGCGAACACCTGAACGAAGGGGCTGGCGCTGTAGGCATCACCGGCGCTACCTAAGGTACCGAGCAGGCTGTCCCAGGGAATCAGCGACAGCAACACGACCAAAGCGCCGACGTAGAAGATCAGGATGCGCCAGATCACCTGATTGATGGCCTTGGGGATCACTTCCCGCGGCCGGTCTGCTTCTGCGGCGGTGAAGCCGAGCATTTCCAGGCCACCGAACGAGAACATGATCAGCGCCAGCGCCATCACCAGACCGTGCATGCCATTGGGGAAGAAGCCACCGTGCTGCCACAGGTTGGCCACGCTCGCCTGAGGCCCGCCATGGCCTGAAATCAGCAACCAGCTACCCAGGCCGATCATGCCTACCACCGCCGCGACCTTGATGATCGCAAAGCAGAACTCAGCCTCGCCAAACACCCGTACGTTTGCCAGGTTGACCAGTGTTACCAGGGCGAAGAAGCCGGCGGCGGATGCCCAGGTGGGGATCTCCGGCCACCAGTATTGAATGTACTTTCCCACCGCTGTGAGCTCGGACATGCCCACCAGGGTATACAGCAACCAGCAGTTCCAGCCGGACAGGAAACCTGCGAAGCCGCCCCAGTACCGATGGGCGAAATGGCTGAACGAACCCGCTACCGGCTCTTCCACGATCATCTCGCCGAGCTGGCGCATGATGAGGAACGCGATAAACCCGCACAGGGCGTAGCCAAGGATCATCGACGGGCCGGCAGATTTCAGCACACCGGCGGACCCGAGGAACAGGCCAGTGCCGATGGCACCA
Organism: Pseudomonas sp. 3MAES_34.3B; assembly: GCF_058145875.1. NCBI lineage: Bacteria > Pseudomonadati > Pseudomonadota > Gammaproteobacteria > Pseudomonadales > Pseudomonadaceae > Pseudomonas > Pseudomonas sp. 3MAES_34.3B. Next base: position 3,823,317 of record NZ_CM176960.1, read on the forward strand.
CCGAGAGCAATGAGTTGGATATGGCGGTTCTTCAGGCCACGCTTGAGGGCGCCTGAATCGGAGGGGTGGGAAGCGGTCAAAAGCGGTCACCTTGAATGTTCAGCACTGCGCTTTCCCGCTGGCAACGATCGGCGGGAAAGAATGACGAAAAACGGGGTAAAGCGAACCGCCCGGGGGCTACCCGGGCGGCAGGGGCTTATCGCTTTGGCGAACCCTTGGGCGCGCCAGTGGAGCGGCCGCTTGGCTTGCCGCCCGGGCGCCCGCTCGGGGAACCGGCAGGCTTGCCGTCTGGCTTCCCTTCCGGCGAGCGACGGTTGCCGCCGCGCACTTCGCTCGGGCGCTCGGCCACCACGGTGCCACGGTTGGCGCCAGGGCGTGGCTTCTGCTCGTCGCGAGCCTTGCGCGGAGCACGCTCTTCACCGCTTTCCAGCGCCGGGCGAACTTGCCGCACTCGCTCGTTACGGCCCAATGGGCGAGCCGACTTGCGCTGCATACGCTCGAGCTTTTCCTTCGCCTTGGCGGTTTGTACCGGCATGGCAACCGGCGTGAGCCCTACTTCAGCGGCAAGAATGTCCACCTCGTACTGGCCCAGTTCACGCCAGCGGCCCATGGGCAGGTCCGAGTTCAGGAACACCGGGCCGAAACGCACACGCTTCAGGCGGCTGACCACCAGCCCCTGGGATTCCCACAACCGGCGAACTTCGCGGTTACGCCCTTCCATCACCACGCAGTGGTACCAGTGGTTGAAGCCTTCGCCGCCGGGTGCTTGCTGGATGTCGGTGAATTTGGCCGGGCCGTCTTCCAGCACTACACCTTCCTTGAGGCGGGCGATCATGTCGTCGTCCACTTCGCCCCGTACACGCACCGCGTATTCGCGGTCCATCTCGTAGGACGGATGCATCAGGCGGTTGGCCAGCTCACCGTCGGTGGTGAACATCAGCAGGCCGGTGGTGTTGATGTCCAGGCGACCGATGTTGATCCAGCGGCCTTCACGCGGGCGCGGCAGGCGATCGAATACGGTCGGGCGGCCCTCGGGGTCGTCCCGGGTGCAGATTTCGCCGTCAGGCTTGTTGTAGATGATCACGCGGCGGACCGTTTCGGAGGCCTCTTCCCGCTTGATCAGCTTGCCATCCACACTGATGGCATCGTGCAGGTCGACGCGCTGGCCAAGGGTGGCCACCTTGCCGTTGACCTTGATGCGGCCTTCGCCGATCCAGGCCTCCACGTCACGACGCGAGCCTACGCCGATGCGCGCAAGGACTTTCTGGAGTTTTTCACCTGCTGGGGGCAACGGAGCCTGGGCTTCGTCGAGTTCGTGTTCATTCATGGTTGGCACCTCCCGGTGGGTTGACGACACGGCGGCTTTCGCCGAAAAGGGCGCGCATCATACGCCCAAAGCCGGCGCGGCGCACCCGGTACGGGGGAAGTATTCGACCAGCGCATCAGCGCGGTTCAGCTTCCTCGTTGCTGTCGGACGGTTCGGGTGCCAGCTCCTGGTCGAGCTCGGGCTCTGGCAGCCTCAGGTCGTCGAAGTCGGTTTTCAGGCCAGCCTCCAGGGTGTCCAGTTCCAGCAGCAGGCTGCGGAAGCTGGTCTCTTCCGCCGGCGGCGCGGCTTCGGCATCCTCTGGCTCGGCGCTGGCATCGGCCATGGCCTGCAGGTGCGCCGGCACGGGCAGGTCCTCCTCATCCAGCAAGGGCCGCGGCTCCAGTTCGCGGAGGTCGGCCAACGGCGGCAGTTCGTCCAGGTTCTTGAGGTTGAAGTGGTCGAGAAACGCCTTGGTGGTCGCGAACATCGCGGGCCGGCCAGGCACCTCGCGGTGGCCCACCACGCGAATCCACTCCCGCTCCAACAGCGTTTTCACGATGTTACTGTTGACGGCCACGCCGCGAACGTCCTCGATCTCCCCCCGGGTGATCGGCTGGCGGTAAGCGATCAGGGCCAAGGTTTCGAGCAACGCGCGGGAATACCGCTGCGGCCGCTCTTCCCACAAGCGGCCTACCCACGGAGCGTAGCGCTCGCGGATTTGCAGGCGGTAGCCGGAGGCGACCTCTACCAACTCGAAGGCACGGTTGTCACAGGACTTTCGCAACAGGTCCAGGGCCTTGCGAAACACCGTGGGCCCCGGGCGCTCGGCCTCTTCGAACAATTCGTAGAGGCGGTCCAGGCTTTGCGGCTTGCCAGAGGCGAGCAGGAAGGCTTCGAGCAAGGAGGCCAGCTCGCGGGGTTCATTCAGGTTCATGGGGGCTCAGGTCGCTGCGTTCATTCCCCGCGCACCCGAACATGGATGGCGGCAAAAGGCTCATTCTGCACCAGCTCGATCAAAGATTCCTTCACCAGTTCGAGAATTGCCATGAAGGTGACCACCACGCCCAGCTTGCCCTCATGGGCAGCGAACAGGTCGCTGAACGGCACGAAAGCACCGCCCTTGAGCTTTTCCAGCACTTCGCTCATGCGCTCGCGGGTGGACAGCGCCTCGCGGCTGACCTGATGGCTTTCGAACAGGTCGTTGCGGCGCATCACCTCGGCCATCGCCAGCAGAACTTCCTCCAGTGCTACCTCCGGCAGCAGGCGCCGGGCCTTGGCCTGAGGTGCGTCCAGCTGGGGTACGACGATTTCCCGACCCACACGGGGCATACCATCGATGCCCTCCGCGGCGGCCTTGAACCGTTCGTATTCCTGCAAGCGGCGAATCAGTTCAGCCCGAGGGTCGCCCTCCTCTTCCTGCACCTCGGTGGAACGCGGCAACAGCATGCGGGATTTGATTTCAGCCAGCATGGCCGCCATCACCAGGTATTCGGCGGCCAGCTCCAGCCGAATCGTCTTCATCAGCTCCACGTACGTCATGTACTGGCGGGTGATTTCCGCCACTGGAATGTCGAGCACGTCGATGTTCTGCTTGCGAATCAGGTACAGCAGCAGGTCGAGCGGGCCCTCGAAGGCTTCGAGAAATACTTCGAGCGCGTCGGGCGGGATGTACAGGTCTTGCGGCACCTCGGTGAAGGCTTCGCCGTAGACCAGCGCCAGTTGCAACTGGCCCTCGGCTTCGGCCTCGATGGCAGTGGTCACCGGGTGAACGATGTCAGTCATGCACCCGCCTGGAACGGTGCCGGGTCGCCACAGCCTACCCGCACTATATGGGGGTCATCACCGGAAAGGTCCACAACGGTTGAGGCCGAGCCGCCCCCGGGGCCACCGTCTATGATCAGGTCCACGTGATGCTCCAGCCGCTTACGCATTTCATAGGGGTCGCTCAGGGGCTCCGCATCGCCGGGCAGGATGAGGCTCACGCTCATCAGGGGCTCACCAAGCGCTTCGAGCAGGGCCTGTGCGATGGGGTGCTCCGGCACGCGCAGGCCGATGGTGCGGCGCTTGGGGTGCAGCAGCAGCCGCGGCACTTCGCGGGTGGCGCTGAGGATGAAGGTATAAGGCCCGGGCGTGTGCGCTTTCAACAAGCGGAACGCGGCGGTGTCTACCTTGGCGAACAGGCCCAGTTGCGACAGGTCGCAACACAGCAGGGTGAAGTTGTGCCGGTCATCGAGCTGACGCAGCCGGCGCACCCGTTCGATGGCGGATTTTTCGCCGATCCGGCAACCGATCGCGTAGGAGGAGTCGGTGGGATAAACCACCACGCCCCCTTCGCGAATGATGTCCACCGCCTGCTTGATAAGGCGCGTTTGCGGCGTTTGCGGGTGAATCTGGAAGAACTGGCTCACTTCATATTCCTGATGGTAGGCATGCACGCTCATCGCCAAAACGCTCCCACAACAACGGCAGGTCTTGCGGAAGCGCGCGGTAGCTGCCGATTTCGCCCCAGTTGCCTGGCCCGTGGAAATCGCTGCCGGCACTCGCCAGCAAGCTGAACTCTCGGGCCAGGATGGCCAAGGTACCCGTTTGCTCGTCTGCCTGTTGGCCATTGACCACTTCCAGGGCCTGACCACCCGCGTTCTGGTAGTCGGTCACCAGGCGGCGACGCTTGCTTCGGTTGAAATCATAGTGCATCGGATGAGCCAGGCTTACCCAGCTGCCCGCCCGGCGCAGCGTGGCTACGGTCTGCTCGAGCGTAGGCCAATGCTGCTTCACGTCGCCAATCTTGCCGGCACCCAGCCATTTGCGAAACGCCGATTGCCGGTCCGGCACGTGGCCTTGCTGCACAAGATAGTCAGCAAAGTGTGGCCTGGCCGGCGCATTGCGGCTGTCACCAAGGGCTGCCTGAATGGCCCTCGCGCCTTCCAGCGCGCCAGGCATCCCTTTGGCAGCCAGCCGGCGGTCGATTTCTTCGGCACGCTGCCAGCGCCCGGTGTGCAAGGCTTCCAACGCTTCGTTAAGGTCCGGGGCGTCCAGCGGGAAGCCGTAACCGAGCACATGAATAGTGGCGCCGCCCCACGTGCAGGACATTTCCACCCCGCTTACCCACCTCATCCCCAACGCTGCCGCCGTGTCCCGGGCTTCGGCCAGGCCATCGACCGTGTCATGGTCGGTAAGGGCAAGCAGCTCCACGCCGCGCTCATGGGCGCGCGCCACTACGCTGGCCGGGGCCAGGGCACCGTCGGAGGCCGTACTGTGGCAGTGCAGGTCAACATTCATGGCGGCGCTTTCGAGTTCAAGAAGGTTTGCTATTATGCCGCCACATTCCGCGCCTGGCTGCCACCGTGAAACAACTGATCGACTTTATCCCGCTGTTACTGTTCTTCATTGTTTATAAAACCGAGCCCCGTACGCTTGACCTGGCCGGCCATAGCATTGCCTTCGGTGGTATTTTCAGTGCGACCGCGTTCCTGATCGGCAGTTCGCTGGTGGTTTATGGCCTGCTGTTCATTCGCCAGCGGCGGCTGGAGAAAAGCCAGTGGCTGACCTTGCTGGCGTGCCTGCTGTTCGGCGGCATGACCCTGGCGTTCCACAGCGAAACCTTCCTCAAGTGGAAGGCGCCGGTGGTCAACTGGCTGTTCGCCCTGGCGTTCCTGGGTAGCCATTTCATCGGCGACCGGGTGCTTATCCAACGCATCATGGGCCATGCACTCACATTGCCAGGCACCGTATGGAACCGGCTGAACGTCGCCTGGATTATCTTCTTCGTGATCTGCGGCGCCGCCAACCTGTTCGTGGCATTTACTTTCGAGCGCTTCTGGGTGGACTTCAAGGTGTTCGGCAGTCTGGGCATGACCTTGTTGTTCCTGGTGGGCCAGGGCGTCTACCTGTCGCGTCACTTGCACGATCACGAACCTTCCAAAACCGAGGACTGACATGCTCTACGCAATCAACACCACCGATGTCGCCAGCTCGCTGCCCCAGCGCCTTGCCGCTCGCCCCGCCCACCTCGAACGGCTCCATGCCTTGCAGGCCGAGGGCAGGCTGGTGCTGGCCGGGCCTTACCCTGCCATCGACAGCAGCGACCCAGGCAGCGCCGGCTTCTCGGGTAGCCTGATCGTGGCCGAGTTTGCCTCGCTCGACGCTGCCCGTGAATGGGCCGAAGCCGACCCGTACAAGGCTGCCGGCGTGTACGAAAGCGTGGTGGTAAAACCGTTCAAGCAAGTCTTCCCAAGCGCCTGATCGACGATGAGCGAACTGCTGCTGATCGACGACGATGTGGAACTGTGCGAACTGCTGAGCAGCTGGCTGAGCCACGAAGGTTTTCAAGTGCGCGCCTGTCACGACGGCCAGAGCGCCCGCCGCGCGCTTGCCGAAGCGGCACCCGCGGCGGTTGTGCTCGATGTGATGCTGCCGGATGGCAGCGGGCTGGAGCTGCTCAAACAGCTTCGCGCCGAGCATGCCGAGTTGCCGGTGGTCATGCTATCGGCAAGGGGCGAGCCGCTGGACCGCATCCTTGGCCTGGAACTGGGCGCGGACGACTACGTGGCCAAGCCGTGCGACCCGAGGGAGTTGACGGCACGTTTACGCGCGGTGTTGCGCCGCAGCCATCCAACGGCCAGCACCAGCCAGATCGAAATCGGGGACCTGACATTCAGCCCGGCGAGGGGCGTTGCGAGCATCGACCAGCACGATATTTCCCTCACGCTATCGGAAAGCCGCATCCTCGAAGCCCTGTTGCGCCAACCGGGCGAGCCGCTGGACAAACAGGAGCTTGCGCAACTGGCGCTGGGACGCAAGCTCACGCTCTACGATCGCAGCCTGGACATGCACGTGAGCAACCTGCGCAAGAAAATCGGGCCCCATCCCGATGGCCGACCGCGGATCGTTGCCCTGCGCAGCCGCGGTTATTTCTACGCCGAGTGAACAGGCCTGTAACATTCCCCTTACCTGTGTTTACCAAGTCTTTACCTGGTGCTGACTGCCCTTGACGCTGCTCTGCGTAGACTGAACTCATCCGGTAAACGACCGGCGACGAGACAAGGAGCTTCACCATGCGCAAGACTTTGACTGCCCTGCTGTTCGCGGCCACCCTGCCAACCCTGGCCATGGCGGCCCCCGAAGGCCCGGCGCACGGTCCGGACATGGGCCCAGGCGCTGGCCCTGGCATGATGCATCACCGTGGCCCGGGCCCCCTCGAAGGGCTGGACCTGAGCCGTGACCAGCGCCAGCAGGTTGGCAGGTTGATGGGCGAGCAGATGAAACAGCGCCGCGAAATCACTGAAAGCTACCTGGACAAACTGCCCGCGACTGAGAAAAAGGCCATGCACGACGCCCTGGCGGCCAGTGAAGCCAAGACCCGGAGCGACATCCGCGCGGTACTCAAGCCCGAGCAACAGAAAGCATTTGATGAGATGACCAAGAAGCAGGATGAGCGCCGCGCCGAGTGGGCCGAGTTCCAGGCCTGGAAAGCGCAGAAAGACAAAAAGGCTCAATAAGCCGCTACCCCTCGAACCCGGCCCATGGCCGGGTTTTGTCTGTCCCGTGAAGAGGTGCCCCGTTGCGTTCATTGTTCTGGCGAATCCTGGCAAGTTTCTGGCTGGCTATCACCCTGGTCGCGGGGTTGTCGGTACTGATGGGGCATGTGCTTAACCAGGACGCGTGGATCCTCAGCCGGCACCCTGCCCTCAAGCACTTTTCCCAGGAATGGGCGCAACGCTATGAAGCGCAGGGCGCGGACGCCGCCGAGGCGCTGCTCGAAGATCACAAACGGCAATTCCATGTCGATACCCAGGTGCTTAACGAGGCGGGGGAAGCCGTGGTTCCCGGGACTTTCCCGCGCCGGGCGCAAGCCTTCGAAGACCGCCAGAGCCAGGATGATCGCAAGCTGCCCTGGCGCCGGTTGACCACGGAATACACCAGCCCGGCCAGCGGTGACACCTACCTCTTCATTTACCGCATTCCTCATCCTGAGCTCGATGCCTGGCACCGCGACAGCCTGTTCTGGCCAATCGGGGCGCTGGGCATCGCGTTGGTAGTACTGACGCTGTTCAGCCTGCTGGTCACGCTCTCCATTACCCGGCCGTTGCAGCGCTTGCGCGGAGCAGTGCATGACCTCGGCCAGGCGACCTATCAGCAGCACAGCCTCGCCAGGCTGGCCGCTCGCCGCGACGAATTCGGCGTGCTGGCCAATGACTTCAACCGCATGGGGGCCCGCTTGCAAAGCCTGATCGGTAGCCAGCGGCAGTTGCTACGCGACGTGTCGCATGAATTACGCTCGCCCTTGGCCCGCTTGCGTATCGCCCTGGCACTGGCCGAACGGGCCGAGCCGGCGGAGCGCGAACGGTTATGGCCGCGCCTCACGTTGGAGTGCGACCGGTTGGAGGCCCTGATCAGTGAAATCCTGGTGCTCGCGCGGGTAGACGCCGAGCAGACCAGCGCCGAAGCGGTAGCGTTGGAGCCTTTGCTGGAGGGCATCGTGCACGATGCCAGGCTGAGTGCGCCGGAGCAGGTAGTAGAGCTGAACGCCATCCCAGGGCTGGAACTACGCGGCTGGCCAACCCTGATCGAGCGCGCCACCGACAACCTGCTGCGCAATGCCCTGCGCTTCAACCCCAGCGGGCAGCCGATCGAGGTCAGCGCGGCGGCCACGGACGCCGGTGTGACCATCAGTGTTCGCGATCACGGCCCGGGGTGCCCGCCGGAGCACCTGGCCCAACTGGGCGAGCCCTTCTACCGCGCCCCTGGCCAGGCAGCGCCCGGCCATGGCCTGGGCCTGGCCATCGCCCGCCGCGCGGCGGAGCGACAGGGCGGCCGGCTGGTATTGGAAAACCATCCCGACGGCGGCTTTATCGCGCGGCTTGAGCTGCCCTTGGCGCCACCTTCCGCGGCGTAGGCGTAGGGCACTACCTTTGTAGACCGCCCTTATTCGCGAGCTCCGCCCGCTTCCTACGAATTCTGGTGTACACCAGTAGGAAGCGGGGGGCCGGCCATCCGGCGTAGCCGAAGGCGTAGCTCGCGAATAGGGGATTAGAGCCCTCCTACAGGAGTGTGGCTCACCTCAGCCACGCCCCGGCCAGGCGCTGACGAACCCTTCTGCCGAGGTACGGCTGGCGGGGCGTACCTCGTGAGCCGGGGTGCCCAGGTAGATCAGCCCGATGATCTGCTCATGCGCCGCCAGCCCCAGCCCGGCTGCCACCGAAGGGGCAAACGACAGCTCACCGCTGCGCCACATGGCGCCGACCCCTTGCGCGTACGCCGCCAGCAGCAACCCGTGCACCGCACAGCCGGCCGTGATCACCTGTTCAGAAACCGGTACCTTCGGGTGAGGCCGGGTCACGGCAATAGCGACCACCACCAATGGAGCCCGCAGCGGGCCCTTGCGCGCTTTTTCGATGGCCGCCTCGTTACCCTCGCCGCCCTTTTCCGCCGCTGCCTCAGCCAGCAACTCACCCAACGCCAGGCGAGCATCGCCTTCGACGGTCAGGAACCGCCATGGCTTCAGCTGGCCATGGTCCGGCGCGCGCATGGCGGCGTCGAACATCAAGGCTCGCTGCTCTTGGTTGGGCGCGGGTTCCACCAGCCGGCTGACGGACACACGTTCAAGCAGGGCTTCCAAGGCTTCCATCGGGCACTCCTTATCAACTTGTTCGGGCTAGTCTAACGTTTACACCGGCGGGCCCGCAGGTAAAATGTCCGGCCCTTTTGTCCCAGCGTGGGTTCAATGTCACTGTCGACCCTTCGAGTCATCGGCTTCATCATCGGCATTTTCCTGCTCACGCTGGCAGTCGGCATGGCCATTCCCATGCTCACCCTCGTTGTGTTCGACCGCACCGAAGACCTGCACAGCTTCCTCTGGGCAAGCCTGCTGACCTTCCTCGCAGGCCTGGCACTGGTGATCCGCGGCCGGCCCGAACAAAGCAACCTTCGCCCCCGGGACATGTACCTCCTCACTGTCAGCAGCTGGGTACTGGTAGCGATCTTCGCCGCCCTGCCCTTCTATTTCACCGCCCATATCAGCTACACCGATGCCTTCTTTGAAAGTATGTCGGGCATCACGGCCACCGGTTCCACCGTGCTCACCGGGCTCGACGCCATGTCCCCCGGGATACTTATCTGGCGCTCGCTGCTGCACTGGCTGGGTGGCATCGGTTTTATCGCCATGGCCGTCGCCATTCTGCCCCTGCTGCGCATCGGTGGCATGCGCCTGTTCCAGACAGAGTCCTCGGACCGGTCGGAAAAGCTGATGCCACGCTCACACATGGTCGCCAAGTCCATCGTGCTGGTGTATGTGGGCATCACTGCACTCGGCGCCTTGGGGTTATGGCTGGCCGGGATGACGCTGTTCGATGCGGTCAACCACGCTATGTCGGCCATCTCTACGGGCGGTTTTTCCACCTCGGACCAATCGCTCGCCAAGTGGCATCAACCGGCGGTGCAATGGGTGGCCATCGTTCTGATGATCCTCGGCAGCCTGCCCTTCACGCTTTACGTGGCCACGCTACGTGGCCATTACCAGGCCCTGCTGCGAGATCAACAGGTCCAGGGCTTTCTCGGGCTGCTGCTCACCTGCTGGGTGGTGCTGGGCGGCTGGTATTGGCTAGGCACCGGCTTGCCGTTCTCACAGGCGCTGCTGCACGTGGCCTTCAACGTTACCTCGGTGATCACCACCACTGGCTTTGCGCTGGGGGACTACAGCCTCTGGGGCAACTTTGCCCTGATGTTCTTCTTTTACCTGGGCTTCATCGGTGGCTGCTCGGGTTCTACTGCAGGGGGCATCAAGATTTTCCGGTTCCAGGTGGCGTATATCCTGCTCAAGGCCAGCCTGAACCAGCTCATTCACCCGCGCGCGGTGATCAGCCAGAAGTACAACCGCCACCGGCTGGACGAAGACATCGTGCGCTCGATTCTCACGTTTTCGTTCTTCTTCGGCGCCACCATTGGCCTGATCGCGCTGGCACTGGGGCTGCTCGGGCTGGATTGGATGACCGCCCTCACGGGCGCGGCCAGTACGGTCTCCGGGGTGGGCCCCGGCCTGGGTGACACCATCGGCCCGGCCGGGAATTTTGCGCCCTTGCCTGATGCAGCCAAATGGCTGCTGTCGTTAGGCATGTTGCTGGGGCGGCTGGAGATCATTACCGTGCTGGTGCTGTGCATGCCCGCCTTCTGGCGGCATTGAGCGCAGGCTGCGCTTTGGCTATGCTCTGGCCATTCAACAGGCGCAGCGCGCGGAGGCCTTATGAGCGATACCCACGGTTTTGCGAGTTTTGCCGAGTTTTATCCGTATTACCTGGCCGAGCACAGCAACAACACCAGCCGGCGCCTTCACTTTGTGGGCACCAGCCTGGTGATTGCATTCGTGACTTACGCCTTTGCGACCTTCAACCCCTGGTTGCTGCTCGCCGTGCCTGTGGTGGGCTACGGTTTCGCCTGGGTAGGCCACTTCTTTTTTGAACACAACCGCCCCGCCACCTTCAAACACCCGCTTTACAGCCTGATGGGCGACTTTGCGATGTTCCGCGACCTGATCACGGGCAAGCTGAGCTTCTGACCAGGCGGGCCCTACAGGCCCGCAAGCAGTTGCCGCGCAGCTTCGCGGGTCGTTTCGTCGGTGTCCTGGGCCAGCTCGTGCAACAGCCAGCTTGCCTCTTGCCGTTCCCCCTGGGCCAGCAGAGCACGGGCGTGATCGAGACGGTCCACGGCCTGCGCCTGGCTTTCCAGATCATCGAAGTCGATGCTCAGCTCATCCAGGTCGGGCAGCTCGTCCGCTGGCAGCGCATAGGCGTCGTCAAGCCCTTCAGGGATCTCGAACGCTTCGTTCTCCACGGGCAAATCACCCCCGAGGTCGGGCAAGAGGCCCGGTTCGTCGGCGAAATTGTCAAGAAATGCCGCGTCCAGATCCTCTCCACCCTCTTCTGGAACGAGTGCGAGCGGTTCATCAGCGAAGTCGCTGAGGAATTCGTCTTCCGGCAGCTCGAGCACCTCGGGCAGTTCACGCAGGTTGGAAAAGAACAGGCTTTCATCGAGCGGGGCGCTGTCGGCTTGATCGTCCAGCGCGCTCGTGGCTGGGCGAGAAAGCGGCGCAGGTGGGGGGTCGAACGGGTCCATGGAAGACCAATCCGCATCGAGCGCCATATCCTCCAGGTTCAAATGGAATTCATCGGCCGCCAAAGCTTCTGGTACCGCTACTGGCGCAGCCACGTCGGGCTCATTGAGGTCCCCCAACGCATCGAAGTCGATGTCCAGATCCGACGACGTGCCGGTTTCCGGCAACTCACCAGTACTGGCAGGCGCTTCGAAATCTTCCGGGCGAACCTGGCGCGGCGATTCGGGAATGACCGGCGGCAGCTGCGTGGCGGCTGCGGTGCCAGCGGCCAGCGCCACGGCGGCCGAAGCCAACCGGGGGAACCGGGCACGGGTTTGATCCAGCGTGGCATCGCTCTCGCCGCTGGCACGCAGCGCAGCCTCCTCCTCGGCATAAGCGTGGGCGTTACCCTGCAAGCCCAGCACTTCAAGAATGCGCAGGCGAAGGTCGCGGCGCTCTGGCTGGCGCTGCAGCCCCTCCCGGAGCACGCCAAGGGCTTCGTTGAAGCGCCCGTAGGCGATGTAGATACTGGCGGCGTCCAGCGCGTCGGTCGCGGGTGCCTGCTCACGCCGCGCCGCCACCGGTACTGCGGTCGCCAATGCGTTCTGGGCGTCAGTGGCGTCGCCTTGGCCGGCAGCAACTGTAGCGGGCAATACTGGCGCTTCCGGCGCAGCGGTGCGCTGGCGGCGACGCTGCAACAGCCAGGCGGCGATAAGCAGCACCAGCGCTAGCAACGCGCCCAGTTGCAACAGCCAGGTAAGGTCGTCCGTCTCGGGGGCTACCACCAGCGGGGCGACAGGGGCGGGCGGATTTGCGGCCGCAGGTGCCGCGGCAGAAGCAGCGGCCGGGGTTGTAGCCGTTGCAGCTACGGGGGCAGCTGGCGCTGCGGGACCCGGCGCGGGTGCTGCAGGAGCAACCGAAGCGCCGGCTTGGGCAGACGTGTCTGCTCCGTTCGCGGCGGGCGGCGTAGATCCGGTTGGCGCTGCCACAGGCGACGAAACCGCAGACCTGGCTGCAGCGATCGCCTGCGCTTCGGCCAGGCGGGATTGCAGCTCGGCAAGCTGCTGGTCCTTGGTACCGCGCTCCTCCTCAAGGCCCTGCAAGCGGGATTCGAGGTCATCCACAGACTGCTGCAACTGTTTGTTCTGCGCCGCCGTGGCGGTGAGTTGTTCGCCAGCCGAGGTTTCCTTGGCTGGGCTGCTACCTTCATTGCTTCGCTTGCGCGGCGCAGCAGGCGGCGGCACCGGCGCTTCGGCCTGGGTGGGCATGGGCGCCACCGACGACACGGGTTCCGGCCGCGCGTTGGTGGCGATCAGTGGCGGTGGCAACGCTACGGTGCCGGGCGGGTCGAGCAACAGGGTGTAGGTGCGCAGAAGCTGCCCGCTGGGCTGGGTAACCTGGACGATAAAGCTCAGGTAGGGCTCCAGCACCACCTTGCTGGAAGTGACATGGATAACCTTGCGGCCATTTCTGAAGACGGGTGTAAAGCGCAGGTCGGTCAGGAAGAACGAGCGGTCCACGCCCGCCCTGGCGAATTCCTCCGGCGTACCGAGGGTGACGGTGATATCACTTTCTTCGAGGCCGGCGCTGTCGGCCAGGGTGATGTCGGCGTTCAGCGGCTGGTTCAAAGCTGAATGCAGGGTAATCTCACCCAGCCCAAGCGCGCAGGCAAGGCCGGACCATGCGAGGGCACAGCCGCCCAGTATCGAATAAAGCGCCAGGCGAGTGGCCGATCGAGGCGCGAACCGGGGGTTACGGGTAAAACGCTTGCGCATGAGCATCCCTTGGGAACGACTTCCACAGCCTTCCTTATAGCCTGCGCCCGGGGAAACTCAAAGCCCCGCGACGGGCTACCGGCTCAGGCCCGCTTCTCCAGGTTGGCCAGTACCTTGGCGTGAACCGCCATGGCTGTGGCCAGATCCTGCTCGCTGATACCGCTGAACAGCTCCAGACGCAGTTCGTTGGCAATGGTTTCAATCTGTTTGATCAGCGGCAACGCCGATTCGCTCAGGCTGATCTGCTTCGCGCGGCGGTCTTCCACCACCGCGTGGCGCCGCACCAGGCCCTGGGCCTCCAGGCTGTCGAGCAACCGGGCCAGGGTCGGGCCTTCAACGCCCACGCTGGCGGCCAGTTCGCGCTGTGTAGGGGGAACTTCGAAACGCGCCAGGTGCAACAGCACCAGCCATCGGGCCTGGGACAAACCGAGGCCTGCCAGCCGACGATCGAGTTCGCCGCGCCACCCTCGGGACAACTGGGCCAGTTGCATGCCGAAACGGTGTTGGTCAGTCAGGGGCATAGATCAACTCAAGTCACGAATACAATTATTAGGGAGCTAAGCAGGAGCGCTGATGCTTGGCAAGTGTGAGTCTGCTTCCAGGCCATTCCTTTTCAAAGCTCGAACTCCGACTGCAGTGCCGCGCGTACGCAGTACAGCACCCCTTCAGGCACACGCCCCTGGAACAGAGGAGCGATTTCGCTTACCGGCGGCAGCTCACCCTCACCGTCCAGGAAGCTGTCCTGAATTTCGCCGAGCAGCTCGAAGGGAAGGTCCAACGCCTGTTCCAGCGACAGTTGCTGGGCGCCAATGGCCTCGGCCAGCAGGGTATACACATTTTTCTCGGAGCATTTGAGTTGCCCGGCGATCTGCGCCGGGGTCATGCCAGCGCGGGCCAGGCTTACCAGTTCATGGCGAAGGTCCACCACAGGGGCAGGGGCCGCTGCGCTGCTTTGGGTGCCGCCAAGCACCTCGAGGAAAGCATCGCCATAGCGCTCAAGCTTGCGTGCGCCTACCCCGCTCACCCGGCCCATTTCCGCCAGGGTGGTGGGTTGGCTGCGCAGCATTTCCAGCAGGGTCGAATCCGGGAAAATCACATACGGCGGCACGCCATGTTCTTCGGCCAGCCGGCGACGCAGCGCCCGCAGCGCTTCCCACTGTTCGCGCTCTTCCCCGCGCACCAGTTGGCTGGCCGGGCTGCCGCCGCTGCTGCGCGCGGTGACCTGGGGCTTGAGGTCCCGGCGCAGTTCAAGGGTCACTTCGCCGCGCAGCAAGGGCCGGCAGGCGTCGGTCAGGCGCAGCCCGCCGTAACCTTCAAGGTCAATGTCGGCGAGCCCACGGGCCACCAGCTGGCGATACAGCGACCGCCAGTCGCCTTCTGCCCTGCCTTTACCCACTCCGAACACGGCAAGCCGCTCATGACCAGAGGCGCGGACCTTCTCGTTGTCACGCCCCAGCAGAACATCCACCAGGTGCCCCACGCCGTAGCGCTGGCCGGTACGGTAGATGGCCGACAGTGCCTGGCGCGCAGGCTCGGTTGCGTCCCAGGTTTGCACACCGTCCACACAGTTGTCGCAGTGGCCGCAAGGCTGGGGCAGGTCTTCGTCGAAGTAGGCCAGCAGCGCCTGGCGCCGGCAGCGGGTTTCTTCGCACAGCGCCAACATGGCATCGAGCTTATGTTGCTCCACCCGCTTGTGGCGCTCGTCGCCCTCGGAGTTCTGCATCATCTGCTTGAGCATCAGCACGTCTTGCAGGCCGTACGCCATCCACGCATCGGCCGGCAAGCCATCGCGGCCTCCGCGGCCGGTTTCCTGGTAATACGCCTCGAGGGATTTGGGCAGGTCCAGGTGGGCCACATAGCGCACGTTAGGCTTGTCGATGCCCATGCCGAAGGCAATGGTAGCCACCATGATCAGGCCTTCCTCGTTGAGGAAGCGCTTCTGGTTGAACGCGCGCAGCTCGGCAGGCAGGCCGGCGTGGTAGGGCAATGCCGGGAAGCCCTGCTCCACCAGTTGGGCCGCGACTTCGTCCACCTTCTTGCGAGACAGGCAATACACGATACCGGCATCCCCTTTGTGCTCTCCGAGGAACGCCAGCAACTGCTTGCGCGGCTGCTCCTTGGGCACGATGCGGTAGAAGATGTTGGGGCGGTCGAAACTCGACAGAAAGCGCTCGGCGTCATGCAGGGCCAGGCGGTTGACGATTTCTTCGCGCGTGCGTTTATCCGCCGTGGCGGTCAGCGCGATCCGGGGCACGTCCGGGAACAGCTCGGCCAATTGGCCCAGTTGCAGGTACTCGGGACGGAAGTCGTGGCCCCATTGAGAAACGCAATGCGCTTCGTCGATGGCAAACAGCGCCACGTTCAGTTGCTGCAGGAAACTGAGCATGCGCGGCTGCACCAGCCGCTCGGGCGCCAGGTACAGCAGTTTGATTTCTCCTTGGCGCAGGCGAACCGCCAGCTCGCGCTGCTGCTCGGCATCCAGGGTGGAATTGAGCGCCGCGGCGGGTACGCCCAATTCATCGAGCGTGGCAACCTGGTCTTCCATCAGGGCGATGAGGGGCGACACCACGATGGTAAGACCTTCGCGCAGCAACGCAGGCACCTGGTAGCAGAGCGATTTGCCGCCGCCAGTGGGCATCAGCACCAGAGCATCACCGCCACGCGCCACACGCTCGATGATCGCCCCCTGGCGACCGCGGAAGCTGTCGTAGCCGAAGACGTCCTTTAGGACACGTTGTGCCTGTTCGAGCATGCATGACTCCAGGAAACCGCGAAAACCGCCCGCGGGTCGAAAAAATGGCGAGCAGTATACCAAACCACCGAGGCACAGCGCTTTTACCTGCCTTGCGGTGGCGCTTACCCCGGTTCAGGGCCTAGAATTCAGCATTGTCCTTTTTCCCCAAGGTAGTCATTCATGTCATTCGCCGAGCAACTTACCCGCCTGCAAGTCTTCCTGGACGCCGATGAGCTCCATGAAGAAGCGCTGGATTACGTAGCGGCGCATGGCTACTTGACCGCGCTGTCCATTACCACCGAACAGGTACCGGAGCGCGAGTGGATCGATGCACTCTTCGCTGAAGAGCCGCACTATGCCGACGATGCCGAGCGCGAAATGATCGAGAGCACGCTGGTGCAGCTAAAGGCCCATATTGCCCGCCAGCTCGCCAGCGATGAGGAATTCGAGCTGCCGTGCGACCTGGACCTGGGCGACGAGCCGGACGACTCCGAGCTGCGCGGCTGGTGCATCGGCTTCATGGAAGGAGTGTTCCTGCGCGAAGAAGCCTGGTTCGAGACCGCGGAAGACGAAGTCAGCGAGCTGCTGCTGCCGATCATGGTGGGGTCGGGCCTGTTCGACGAGCAGCCGGAATTCGCTGATATCGCCAGCAGCGCCGAGCTTCAGGACGAGATGGTGGTGCAGATCCCGGAAATCCTTACCGGCCTGTACCTGATGATGCACGCGCCAGACGAAAAGCCGGCGCTGCTCAAGCCGCGTACGCACTGACCCAGGGCTTTCAGCGCTGCATTCGTGGCCAACCTTGCCGGCGATTGCAGCAGCCCGAAACAGCGGCCCTGATGGGCCGGTCGCGGCCAAGGCCGGCTGCTACGTGATAGTTTCCGTAGCAGCTGGCCTTGGCCGCGACGAGCCTTACACCGTGCTATCGACCTTCAGCGAGTGGTCACCCAGCAGGCCGTTGATGATGGCCGAGTTGTTTTGCAACCCTACCACCAGCCCATTCGCATCGGTGCTCACGTTGTAGGCCTGGGCCAGGTTCACGTGTTGCAGGTCGATGCTCTGCACCGCAGCGCCGCCGGCAGTGGTGCTGATGTCGATGGTGCTGACCAGGTTGCTCCCGCTACCGGTGACCTTGAAGCTCAACAGGCCTTCGAGGTCGCCCTTGCCCAAGTCACCCAGCAGGGAGCCGAGGTCGAGGGTGTCGGTGCCCAGCTGGAAGTCGGCCACGGTATCGGTGCCCGTATCGCCGGCCTGCCACACGAAGCTATCGGCCCCCGCGCCGCCGGTGAGGGTGTCGTTCCCGGCCCCGCCAATCAGCGTATCCGCCCCGCTGCCGCCATAGAGCTGGTCGTTGCCCGCGCCGCCGTTCATCACCAGGCCGCTGTCGCCAGCATGGAAGATGTCGTCGTAGTCCGAACCGATCAGGTGTTCGATACCGGTAAGGGTTTCGCCTGCAGCCCAGCCGCCGGTAGTCCCGCCCTCTCTCAGGTCCACTGTCACGGCGCTGGTGGCTGCTGCATAGCTGACAGTGTCGAACCCGTCGCCGCCGTCCAGCACCACGGTGTGAACGCCTGCCAGCAGCAGGTCGTTGCCCGCGCCGCCGTGCAATTCGTCGGCGCCCTGCCCTGCCACCAGCACATCGTTACCTGCCCCGCCCTGAAGCACGGAACCGTCATCAGTAGCCGTCAAGGTGTCATCACCGCTGGTGCCCGTCACGGTGTGCTCGCCTTGATGGTCCACCGCAACCAATGCACTGACGTGGCCAGCATCGGTATCGTCGATGGCAGCGGCGGTGGTAGCCACAGCCGCGGTTTGCGCGTGGCTGTAATCCACGGTCAGCGCCAGTTGATAGGTTTCGGTGGTCGCTGCAGCGTCCGCATTGGTCACTTTCAGGTGATAGGTCCCGTCCGCGGTAGCGGTAAGGCTGTTCCCGACCACGGCGGCATAGCTGCCATCATCCAGTGCGTAGGTAAGTGTTGCCGCGCCGCTGCTGACAGCGGCGGAGTCAACGGTCAGGGTCTCGCCCTGGCGCAAATGTACGCTGAGCGTATCGCTGGCATCGGCGGTACCGGCATGGGCCAGGGTGCCAGTGATCAGCAACGCGGCGGTCAGTGCGAGGGAGTTTGCGTAGAACTGAGAGCGTTCCACTGCCAAGGCACGCCCCGCGACCGCCAGGCTGACAGGGCTGGTGGCAGTGAAATCGGCCCCTGCGGTGGCCCAGTCATTGCTGACGAGAATCGCGTTACTGGTGGTAGCCGTGGTGGCAGGGTTGACGTTGATGGTCAGGGTTGAGCCTGCCGTATCACCGTCGTTGTCCACGATGGTGTAGCCGATGTTCTCCTGGCTGCTGGCACTGCTGCCTGCGGCAGTGATGTAGCCGTACTGCCCAGTGCTCACATTGATGGCCAGGATGCCGCCGTGGCTGGTGGTCACGCTCAGCAGGTTACTGGTGCTGTCGAAACTCCAGCTACCGGCGACGCCGTCGGCGGTTACCGCGCCCTTGCCGTCATAGCTGTAGGTCACGCCGTCCACGGTGATGCTTTGCAGGTGGCCGCCGTCCACGCCGAACTGGGCCGCGCTGGTGAGGCTTCCGCTGACGGAGCCACTGCCCACGGTACCGTTGAGTACGCTGGGCAATTGCGACAGGTCGGTCACGACCACAGAGGCCGTGTCGGTTCCGGTAGTGCCGTTGTAGGCGATCGGGTCCAGGTACACTGCCTTGGCGCTTGGCCCCATGCCAATGGCATAAGACTGGATATTGTTGGCGTCGAGGAAGGTTTGCCAGGCCGTCTGTTCGGCGCTGTCGATGCCGTCGCCCAGCGCGATGTCCGTCTTGTTGCCAGACTGGCCATTGCCGGTCTTGGGGCGTTCATCGGACAGCGTAGGGTTGCCGTCGGAGAGGAAGTAGGACACGTTCTGCGCGTCGGTCAGCTTGCCGGCCGTGGCCCATGCCGCCTGCGCACCATCCAGTGCGTAGTCGTAGTTGGTACCGCCGCCGTTGGTCACCGTGTCGCTGTTGATGGCCGCGCGCGCCTCGGCCACGGTCATCCACTGGCTGCTCAGCACGTTTTCATGGTTGTTGAAGGTCACGACCTGCACCCGCACATCGCCCATGTCGTCATAACGGGCCAGCAGCTCGTTGATGGACTGTTTGGCGAGGTCCAGCCGGCTCAGGCCATTGACCTTGGAGTCGTTGCCCATGCTGTTGGAAACATCCAGCACGATCAGCAGGTTGGTATTCACCGCCGTGGATGACACGTTCTCAGTGATGGGCGCAGCCGTGGGCACATCGTCTTCGATGCGCACGTTCAGCCAGGCAAGGCTGCTGTCGCCATCGCTGTCCGTGGCCACCAGGCGGAAGTCTTCCGACAGTTCGCTCTGGCCGACGTTATGTTGCTGGGCTTCGGACAAGGTGTAGCTGTAGCTCACAACGCCCGTGGTTTCGTTGTACCCGGTAATGGTCAACGCGTTACCCAGTTGGCCGGTCACAGTCACTGGCAGGCCGGTGGCACTGCCGCCGATCACGTCCACGCCGTCGATAGTCAGGGTGGCCAGGCCATCCTTCGCATCGATCGTAAAGGTACCTACCCGGGTGAGCTCTGCCGCGTTGGGGTCGGTGCCGCCTGGAAGGTTGGCCTCGTACACGCGCTGCTCACCGCCATTCACGCCCAGGCTGATGAAGGTGACCGGGTCGTCCGGGTTGGTGACGTTCACGGTCAGTGTGGCGGTGGCGGTGTCGCCATCGCTGTCGATGATCGAGTAGCTGAAGGTTTCGGTCCCGGTGCCCACGGTGGCGTTGCCAGCCAGCAAGTCGCGGTAGGCCTGGCTGGTGGTGTCCAGGGTGTAGGTGTAGGAACCGTCAACGCCGAGCACCAGGG
Source organism: Pseudomonas sp. 3MAES_34.3B (assembly GCF_058145875.1). Classification (NCBI taxonomy): domain Bacteria; kingdom Pseudomonadati; phylum Pseudomonadota; class Gammaproteobacteria; order Pseudomonadales; family Pseudomonadaceae; genus Pseudomonas; species Pseudomonas sp. 3MAES_34.3B. The sequence continues at coordinate 3,843,094 of NZ_CM176960.1, forward strand.
TGCCATAAGTACCTTCGTAGGTGCCGGGGTTGGTCACCGGCGAAGGGATTGCGTCCGCGCCCAGGGAATCGTTGGCCAGCACGTTGCCGCTGACCACGGTGGTGGTGTCACTCACGGCGGTAGTGTCAGAGACCGCAATGGGGTTGTCGTCTTCAATGCGCACGTTCAGCCAGGCGTTGCCGGTGTCGCCGTCGGTGTCGGTGGCCACCAGGTGGAAGTCTTCCGACAGCTCGCTCTGGCCCACGTTGTGCTGCTGGGCTTCAGACAAGGTGTAGCTGTAGGTGACCACGCCGGTAGTGGCGTCGTAGCCGGTGATGGTCAGGGCATTGCCCAGCTGGCCGGTGATGGTCACTGGCAGGCCGGTGGCGCTGCCGCCGATCACGTCCACGCCGTCGATGGTCAGCGTGGCCAGGCCGTCTTTCGCGTCCAGGGTAAAGCTGCCAACGCGGGTCAGCGCCGCTGCGTCAGGGTCGGTACCGGTGCTGAGGTTGGCCTCGAACACTCGCTGCTCACCGCCGTCCACGCCCAGGCTGATGAAGGTGACCGGGTCATCCGGGTTGGTCACGTTCACGGTCAGCGTGGCGCTGGCGGTGTCGCCATCGCTGTCGATGATCGAGTAGCTGAAGGTCTCCGTACCGTTGCCCACAGTGGCGTTCCCGGCCAGCAGGTCGCGGTAGGCCTGGCTGGTGGTGTCCAGGGTGTAGGTGTAAGAGCCGTCGGCCGCCAGAACGAGGGTGCCGTAGGTGCCGGCGTATGTACCGGGGGTCGTCACCGGGGACGCGATGCCGTCGGCGCCCAGCACATCGTTGCTGAGCACGTTGCCGGTCACCACGGTGAGGTCATCGCTTGCAGCCTGGGTATCGGCTACAGCGGTAGGCACGTCGTCCTGAATGGTCACGTCCAGGCTGCCGGTGGCGGTGGAACCGTCGTTGTCCACGGCGGTGACCGGGATGCTTTCGCCGAGGGTATTGGTGCCGTTCCCTGTGGGATGGTCCGCATTACCGGTCAAGGTGTAGGTGTAAGACACCACGCCGGTGGCCGAATCGAAGCCGGTTACGGTAAGAAGGTTGCCGTCGGCGGTGGTATAGGACTGCCCTATACCCACAACCTGCCCGGCACGGATGACCTCAAGGGTGCCGATCACCAGGCTGGACAGGCCATCTGCCGCAGTGACCGTAAAGCTACCGGCCTGCGTGAGCGCGCCCGTGTCCGGGCTGGAACCGTTTGCCAGGTTGGCTTCGTTGACGGTGATTTCGCCGCCGGTCACGTCCAGGCCGGTGAGCACCACCGGGTTGTCCGGCGTGGCGGCTGCCAGCGTAACCAGGGGCGGGAGCGTAGGGTCCGGGAATTCCGGCGCGGCGGGCAGGCCTGCGGTATCGAAGCCGATGGTGGGCGCAACCGCACCGCCAACTTCAGTCAGCAATACGAAGGAATGCCCCCCGCCGCCACCCGGTACGCCGGTAGGGCCGGTGGCTGTAGGGCCCGCAGCCGTGGGTTCGGAAACCTGGGTAGGGTCCACCCCGGCGGCGATGGCCTGCTGCAGGGCGTTCACATCGTCCAGCGCGGTGTCGGCAACGCGCTCACCGGTGGTCTGGATGTCCGGTGCCTGATGGTGCAGCAACCCTTCATTGAGCGCCAGGCTGCTCCCGCGCCCGAGCGCAAGGTCCTGCCCGCTCTGCAGGTGAACCGAGATGGCGCCCCCTACACCGGTGTCCAGCTGTTCGCCAGCGTAAACACGATCTCCCTCAACGAGGAGACGACGGGTGCCATCACCGGCGACTGCGAATACCTGCCCTACTACCTTACTGACGACACCGATCAAGGTTGCCATTGCCTACTCCTCCATTGCCTTTCGGCATCAGGCCGTTGCGCAAAGGAGACAGGGGATGTTCCCCGGAGTTCACGACAGGGCTGGCATCTTGACAGCCACTGGCGCGTCGAAGCTGATGAAATTCACGCACAAGCCGAACTAATTCAACGGGTTGCGGCTCATAGCAGCTTCGTATCGAACATGAGAGCAAAATTGCTCTGCGGACTACGGCGACAAAAAAACGTCACCCTCACAACTGCCCAAAATCCTTCTGGAGTACGACCCACTGATCCCTTGACACACTAAATACCGAATCCTCAAAAATCGTCTGAAAGCCCCCGTATGCGGTCCTTTCAGCGAATCGGGCGACTGTACGATGTACCGAAAGGGCACCGCTCGCATAAGTTTTTTTAGGAATAAGCCTTATGAAGAAATGGTATTAACGTCACAGAATTTTCACAGCATCAGTAATGTTACGATCCGCGCATGGATCAATAAGAATAATCGCCAATAATTTGGCGACTGCCATTATTACAGGGACAGGGAGAAGTACACCGATGCGCATCTTAACCCCCCTCTGCAGCGCCGTGCTGTTGGCGATCGGGGCCATGCAGGCCCACGCCATGACGCTTCAGGAGGCTATTCAGAGCACCGTGGATACTCACCCGGAGCTGCAGTCGAATATCAACAGCAGGCTTGCCGCAGACGAAGACGTAAAAGTCGCCCGTGGTGCCTACCTGCCCAGCGTGGACTTCGTGGGCGGCTATGGTCGGGAGAAATCCGACACGCCGACTACCCGCGCCCAGGGTGGCCACCATAAAGAGCTGCTCACGTATACAACGTCCGAGCTGCGTTTGCGCCAGATGCTGTTCGACGGGTCGAGCGCGACGCGTGAAGTGTCGCGAACCGAAGCGGTTTCCACCTCTCGTGCCTTCTATGTACAAGGCGTGGCACAAGACCTCGCCCTGCGCGCGGTCGAGGTGTACCTGGAGGTGCTCAAGCGCCGAGAGCTGGTGGACCTGGCCAAGAACAACCTGCAGGCGCACCTGAGGGTCAATGACCAGATCGGCCTGCGCACCGAGCGCGGTATCGGCAGCACCGCCGACAGCGATCAGTCCCGCGCCCGCCGCGCACTGGCCGAGAACAACTACCAGACCGCCATGGTTGACCTGGCCGACGCCGAAGCCAACTTCTACAGCGCCACGGGCCGCATGCCGGATGAGCTCGAAGCACCGCCGACCATTCGTGGCGAGTTGCCTCCCGAGGTCACCGACGCCCGCCAGGCGATGATCGACAATAACCCGTACCTGAAGTCTGCCCAGGCAGATGTACAGGCAGCGGAACAGCAATATGAAGGTGCAAAGTCGCAGTTCTACCCGCGGGTAGACGCGGAAGTGGCCGTGGGCGCCAACGACAACATCTCTGGCGAAGAAGGCCACGCCAACGACTGGCGTGCGGGTGTGGCGGTCAGCTACAACCTGTTCCGTGGCGGCAGTGACAAGGCCCGCTTGCAAGGCGACGCGCATCGCATCAACCAGGCGATGGACATCCGCAACAATGCCTTGCGCAGCCTGAACGAAAACATGTCCCTGGCCTGGAACGCCATGCTCAACGCGCGCCAGCAAGCACCCAGCGCACGTGAGTACGCCGAAACCACCACGCGTGTAAGGGCGGCCTACCAGAACCAGTTCGGCCTGGGCCAACGCACCCTGCTCGACCTGCTGGACAGCGAAAACGAGCTGTACAACGCCAACCGTCGTTACACCGAAGTGCGCTACACCGAGGAATACTCGATGTACCGCGTACTGGCGAACATGGGCATGCTGCTGCCGAAGTCCAAGATCGTGCTGCCGGCCGAAGCCATCGCCAAGACCGACGTGAAAAGCGAAGCGCATTTGCCGGATATGCGCTGATCCCGTGATTCCCGGGCCAGCCATTCGGCTAGCCATTCGGCAGAGCCCGGGAACAAGGTGTTAAACCAGCGCCGGATCGACCACCAGCACCACCTTCCCGGTGATCTGGTTGGTGGCCAGTTCGGCGAAGGCTTCTTCGGCCTCGCCGATCGGGAAGGTCCGTGCAATCTGTGGGTTGAGCCGCTTTTCAGTGAACAGCGGCAACACCTCTTGCCCCAATTCCTTCAGCAGCTCCGCCTTGAAGGTATCGTCGCGGCTGCGCAGCGTAGAGCCAATCAGCTGCACGCGCTTGCCCAGCATCAACCCCATGTCCAGTTTGGCCTCGCGGCCACCCATCACCCCGATCAACACCCAGCGGCCGTCCTGGGCAGCCACTTGCAGGTTGAGCTCGGCGTAATTGCCCCCTACCGGGTCCAGAATCACGTCGAACGGGCCCAGGTCCTTGAGTGCAGACAGGCCTTCGCCACGTAGCACGCCGCCTTGCGCACCCAACTTTTGGCAGTAATCCAGCCGTTCTGCCGAACCCACCGTTACCCAGGTAGGGTTGCCAAAGGCCTTGCACAGCTGAATCGCCGCCGAGCCTATGCCGCTGGCCCCCGCATGCAGCAGCACTTTCTCGCCAGGCTGCAGGCGCGCCAACTGGAACAGGTTCAACCATACGGTGCCGTACACTTCGAGAATGCCTGCGGCCTCGATCAGGCTCAGCCCTTCTGGCACCGGCAGCACATGGCGCGCATCGACCACTACTTCCTCGGCCATGCCACCACCGGCAAGCAGGGTGCACACACGGTCGCCCACGTTGAACGCCGCCACCCCGGCACCTACTTCGCTGATCACCCCGGCACACTCCAACCCGAGGATTTCACTGGCCCCGGGCGGCGGCGGATAATGCCCCGCACGTTGCAGCAAGTCGGCCCGATTGAGCCCGGCAGCGGCCACGCGAATGCGCACCTGCCCCACATCGCATGGGGGTGCCGGGTACTCGGCCCATTCCACATGCCCTTCAACGCCTTGCAATGCCTTCACGCTGCCTCCATAGTTGACTTGAACTGAGCCCCGCGCGATGACGCGGGGTTTTTTGCATTATGTGACTCAAGTGCCGCGCCGCTGCATGAACAGGATTTAATGTAGCGGAGCTGGAACCGGTCCATTCAAAGACGGCCTAATATGCGTTATCAACTGTCCCCTCGTCGAATGAGCATGAAGCAACTATTCCCCGGTACCGCCCTGGCGTTAGGCATCAGCCTCAGCCTGCTGTCAGCCCCAGGCTTTGCGGCCAATAGCTGGAACAGCCTTCAGCCCGACCGCGACGAGGTGATCGCCAGCCTCAACGTCGTCGAGTTGTTAAAACGCCATCATTACAGCAAACCTCCGCTGAACGATGCGCGCTCGGTCATCATCTATGACAGCTATATCAAACTGCTGGATCCGTCCCGTAGTTATTTCCTGGCCAGTGATATCGAAGAGTTCGACAAGTGGAAAACCCAGTTCGATGATTTCCTGAAAAACGGAAACCTCGATCCTGGCTTCACCATTTACAAGCGTTACCTGGATCGCGTGAAGGCCCGCCTCGATTATGCCCTCGACCTGCTGGACGACGGCGTGGACAAGATGGACTTCAGCACCAACGAAACGCTCGAAGTGGACCGCAAGGATTCCCCATGGCTGGCAACCACCGCCGACCTGGATGGCCTGTGGCGCAAGCGGGTGATGGACGAAGTGCTGCGCATGAAGCTGGCGGGCAAGGATTCCAAGCAGATCCAGGAAACCTTGACCAAGCGCTACAAGAACCAACTGGCACGGCTCGATCAAACTCGCGCCGAAGACATCTTCCAGGCGTACATCAATACCTTCGCCCAGTCCTACGATCCGCACACCAACTACCTGTCGCCTGACAACGCAGAAAACTTCGATATCAACATGAGCCTTTCCCTGGAAGGCATCGGGGCCGTGCTGCAGAGCGACAACGATCAGGTGAAGATCGTGCGGCTGGTACCGGCCGGCCCGGCGGACAAGACCAAGCAGGTCGCGCCTTCGGACAAAATCATCGGGGTAGCCCAGGGCGACAAGGAAATGGTCGACGTGGTCGGCTGGCGCCTGGATGAAGTGGTCAAGCTGATCCGAGGGCCCAAGGGCTCGGTGGTGCGCCTGGAAGTGATCCCGCACACCAACGCGCCGAACGACCAGACCAGCAAGATCGTGTCCATCACGCGTGAAGCGGTGAAGCTCGAAGAGCAGGCCGCGAAGAAATCCGTGCTGCACCTGAACCAGAACGGCCACGACTATAAACTGGGCGTGATTGAAATCCCGGCGTTCTACCTGGACTTCAAAGCCTTCCGGGCCGGGGATCCGGACTACAAGTCCACCACCCGGGACGTGAAGAAGCTGCTCAGCGAGCTGCAGAAAGAAAAGGTCGACGGCGTGGTCATCGACCTGCGCAACAACGGCGGCGGCTCTCTGCAGGAAGCGACCGAGCTCACCAGCCTGTTCATCGAGAAAGGCCCGACGGTGCTGGTGCGCAACAGCGACGGCAAGGTCGACGTGCTCGAAGACGAAAACCCGGGCGCCTTCTACAAGGGGCCGCTGGCGTTGCTGGTCAACCGCCTCTCGGCTTCTGCCTCGGAGATCTTCGCTGGCGCCATGCAGGACTACCACCGTGCGCTGATCATCGGTGGCCAGACCTTCGGCAAGGGGACCGTGCAAACGATCCAGCCGCTGAACCATGGCGAACTCAAGCTTACGCTGGCCAAGTTCTATCGGGTGTCCGGCCAGAGCACCCAGCACCAGGGCGTACTGCCAGACATCGCTTACCCGTCGATCATCGACACCAAGGAAATCGGCGAGAGCGCGCTGCCCGAAGCCATGCCGTGGGACACCATCCGGCCTGCCGTCAAACCGGAAACCGACCCCTTCAAGCCGTTCCTGGCGCAGCTCAAGACCTTGCATGACAAGCGGACCGAAGGCGACGCGGAATTCGCTTATATCCGCGACCGCCTGGCGCTCAGCCAGAAACTCGCTGACGAAAAAACCGTGAGCCTCAACGAAGCCCAGCGCCGTGCCGAGCACACCAGCATCGAGGCGCAGCAGCTTGCGCTGGAAAATGCCCGCCGCAAGGCCAAGGGGCAGGAGCCGCTCAAGGAACTGAAGAAAGAGGACGAAGACCCGCTGGCCGGCGCGCCGGACGACAGCAAGCCCGAGGACGACGCCTACCTGAGTGAAACCGGGCGCATCCTGATCGACTACCTGCGGCTGAATACCCAGGTGGCCAAGCACTGATGTGAAAGGTGATAGCGCTGCAGGCTGATGGCGTTTTAGTCATCATCCTGTCACGCAACTGTCGTGAAATACGAGGCCGGGCAGCGATGCCCGGCCTTTTTCATTCTCGGCATCGGAACACGCATGACCATCACCGAACAGCTCGGCGCCCTGAGTGCCATTCTCGCCCAAGGCAATGTGCATACCCTGTTCCAGCCGATCGTTTCCCTCGCCGAGCGGCGAGTGCTGGGCTATGAAGCACTCACCCGAGGCCCGTCCAACAGCCCGCTTCACTCTCCGCTCAACCTCTTTGCCGTGGCCCGGCAAACCGGGCACCTCAGCGAGCTCGAAGTGTTGTGCCGGCAAACCGCCTGCAAATGCTTCAGCGCACAGCGGTTGCAGGGCAAGCTGTTCCTCAACGTATCGCCCGAATCGCTGCTTGAACCCATACACCCGTCCGGGCTTACATTGCAGCTGCTGCAACGCTATGGGCTGTCGCCCAGCCAGGTGGTGATCGAACTCACTGAGCAAACCCCGACGGATGACTTCCAGCTGCTGTCCAGAGCGCTGCACCATTATCGCAGCATGGGCTTTACCATCGCGCTGGACGACCTGGGCGCCGGGTATTCGAGCCTGCGGCTGTGGTCCGAGCTGCGCCCCGATTACGTAAAGATCGACCGGCACTTCATCGAGGGCATTCACCAGGACGCGCTCAAGCGGGAATTCGTAGGCTCGATCCTGCAAATCGCCCGCCGCTCCCGGGCGCAGGTGATCGCCGAAGGCATCGAACAGGTAGAAGAATTGGCGGTGTTGACCGAAATGGGCGTCGACCTGGTGCAAGGCTATCTGCTTGCCAGGCCGCATGAACGGCCACCCCGGGAGGCAACCGAGATGCTGCCGCGCGTGGAGGCCACACCGGCCTTGGCCGAGGAAGCACGGGACCTGCGCAACCTGCTGCTGGAGCAGCCCGCAGTGGCCCACGACACGCCGATTGCTCGTGTGCTGGAGGCGTTCCGCCTGCAGGCGAATCTGAACTCGATGGCTGTGCTGGATGCGGAACGCCGCCCGTGCGGGATCGTTCACCGTCACTCGCTTTCCGATGCGCTGCTCAAACCCTTCGCCACCGACCTGTTCGCACGCAAGCCGATCAGCCGCCTGATGAGCGAGGATTTCCTTGCCGTGGAGCTGGGCCAGTCGCTGCAGCAGGTAAGCCGGCTGCTCACCAGCCGGGCGCGCCAGCGCATCGAAGAAGACTTCATCATCACCGAAGGCGGGGCCTATCAAGGGCTTGGGCGGGTGATCGACGTGTTGAAGTTGATCACCGAGCTGAAGATCGAACAGGCCCGCTATGCCAACCCGCTCACGCTGCTGCCAGGCAATGTACCCATTCGCCAGTGCCTGGAGCGAGTACTCGCCCAAGGCCGTGAAGTAGCGGTGTGCTACATCGATATCGACAGTTTCAAACCCTTCAACGACCTGTACGGCTATAGCCGCGGCGATGAGGTATTGCTGTGCCTCGCCCACTGCCTGAGCGAGCGGGTTGACCCCAGCCGCGACTTTCTCGGCCACATCGGCGGGGACGACTTCATGCTGGTGATCGGCTCGGGCGACTGGCGACCCCGGCTGGACCGCCTGATCGAAGACTTCACCCAACAGTGCCGGCGGTTCTACCGCAGCGAGCACCTGGAGGCCGGTTGCTTTGTTTCGCACAACCGCCAGGGCGTACGGCAGGCCTTCCCGTTGCTGTCGCTGTCCATCGGCGTGGTGCACCTGAATGCCGGGGACTGCGCAGGGCTGAATGCCGAGGACCTGGCCGCACAGGCTTCGGAGGCCAAACACAGCGCCAAGGAGATTGCGGGGTCGGCGGTGTTCGCGAAGCCTCCTGTGCTTGTGGCCATCCCGCTGTAGGCGCTTTAACGCTGTGGGAAGCGGATTACTGTTTTCTCAAGCCCTCATTCGCGAGCCCGCCTGCGGCTTCGCTTGCTCCTACAATAGGCGGCGCAAGCTCGCGAAAACGACGCCGTTCAGCTCATCGACTTACCGGGATAACTGTACTCGAACACCCGTACCACCTCCGAAGCGTGCCACGAAGCCGCGGCGATCCCGTCGACCGGGCCGGAAAAGCGGCCTAGCCTTTCCACACATTCGAAGAAACCGGTTCGCGGCAGGCGGCTTGCGCCTTGGCTGATCACCAATGAGCTACGCAAGGGCTGTTCGGCGCGGGCATCGAGCATCGCCAGATGCTCAAGTGCCGCGGTGAGGGTTTGCATGGCGGGGCTTGGCAGTTGCAGACGCTCGAGCAAGGCGCGATAGGTCAGCAGGTGGCGCTGCCTTCGTGCTACATCCAGTTCACCGAGCAAGCCGTCCCAATGTTGCCGACTGATCCTCACGCTCATCGGTCGCTCCCCTCGCCCGAGGCTACGCCAGGCACAACGAGGCAACTTTCAAAACGCTGAGATACATATGTCATCGGAGCCCTCCTTGATGACCCTGTCACTTGAATGGTCTTCACCGGCTTCAAACATCTTAACAGCCCAGACCTTTCCGTGAAGTGCGACAGGGCGCCTCGCCGACATACGTCAATGCGCGCGGCTCAAGGGCGGCGCAGGTATTCGCCCTCCAGCGGCACGCTCTGCTCGGGCACACGCTCCACTACACTCAGGGTTTCGGGCTGTTGCCGGCCACGCCATGCACGGAAGGCATCCAGCTCGCCCTGCAGCACTTTCATCACCCAGCCGAGCACGGCGATGTCGTCGAGCATGCCTACCCCCAGCAGCCAGTCGGGGATCGCATCGATAGGGCTGACAAAGTAGAGCAGCCCCGCTACCACTGACAGAATGGCCTTTGCGCTGATCGCGCGGTATTCGCCGCGCCAGTACGCCATGCACAGCGCCTGTAACAATGCGACATCTTCTTTCACTTGGCCCAGGCGCTTGCCGCGTACTTTACGGGCAACAGCGATGGCCAGCGCAGGTAACCGGCCGCGCGCGACCAGGCGCTCGGCCAGTGGCAAAAACTGGGTGAAGCCGAATGGTGCCTTCATGAAGCCTCCCGGTCATTCGTTGAAGGATATCCACAATATTTGTGGATAACCATGTGAACAGTGGCCTTGGATCGGGCTGAAAGCCCCAGCGGGACGGGGCGAAGGTCAAATCGGCGCTTTTTCGTTCACATCCGCTGACAAAACCCCCCGCATAACAGCCCGCACGCCCAGGCGCAAGCCCTCCATCTCTGACTTTCAGCACCCTCAGGGGTTCGCTTTCGATTGGCCAGGTTCGCCTGATCCGCGGCTTTCAACCAGCCGAAAACAACAACGCCCCGGCAAATGCGGGGCGTTGTGGGAGCAGCAGCCTGGGGCCTTACTGCGCCTTGGCGGGCGCTTCAGCCGGGGCTTCGTCCGCCGGTGCGGCCTGTTCGGCGTCGTCACCTTCAGCCTGGGCCTTGGCCGGATCCTTGATGCCCAGCAGTTCGAGATCGAACACCAGCACCGAGTTGGCCGGAATGGTCGGGCTCGGGCTTTGCGCGCCGTAGGCCAGGTCGCTCGGGATGAAGAGCTTGACCTTCTCGCCCACGTGCATCAGTTGGAGGCCTTCGACCCAACCCGGAATCACGCCGCTGACAGGCAGGTCGATCGGGCTGCCGCGCTCCACGGAGCTGTCGAATACCTTGCCGTCGATCAGCTTGCCGGTGTAGTGCACGGTGACCACGTCGGTAGGCTTGGGCTGCGGGCCATCGGCCTTCTGCACCACCTGGTACTGCAAGCCGGAAGCGGTAGTGACCACGCCGTCCTTCTTGCCGTTCTCTTCAAGGAATTTCTTGCCAGCGGCCATGGACTCCTCGCTCATCTTGGTCATGCGCTCTTCGGCGCGCTTCTGCAGCGCGGCAAAGGCCTCGACCAGCTCGTCATCCTTGAGCTTCTGCTCTTTTTTGCCGACAGCGTCTTCAATGCCAAGGGCCACTGCCTTGGAATCGAGGTCGTCCATGCCTTCCTGGGCGAGGCTTTTGCCCATGTTCAGGCCGATGCCGTAGGAGGCTTTCTGAGCCGGGGTTTTCAGCTCGACGCTGCTGGTCTGCTTATCGCAACCGGCGAGAACCAAGCCAACCAGGGCGATCGCAGCCGCCAACCGATGCTGTTTCATGCTGTTTCCTTGTGAGGGGCGCCATACGAAGGGCGGTCGAGTTAAGCCGCGAGCTTAGCAGGCAGGCCCGACCAATGGCTATGCCATAGGAGGGGGAATAATCAGATAAGTTCAAGCTACCAAAGGATTTTCGATCGCGCAGGTGAAAGATCGTTTAACCGCCGCGCGGGCGGTCGGCAGGCGTGTGTTGTTCCAGTTGAGCTTCTCCGTCGCGGTACCTTGCGGCCACCTCTCGCACCACATCACACAGCCACTGGCCGGGTAGCGACAACGGCAAGGCAGCGTTCCCGCAGATGCCCACCGAACCGCCCGGCTCACTCACCCCCAGGCTCAACTCGCACAGTTCACCCTGACGGATATCCAGGTGAACGGCATCACGCGGGGCAACCCAGACCGCATCGCTGCCCTGCACGTATCGACGGCTCAAGGTCGGGGACAGGGTTTCCAGCCGTTGCGCCGAGGGTGGAATGCCACACTGTACGAACAGGCTGTCGGCATGCTTGCGAATGGTGGTGCCCGCCAACGGCAACACCAGCGGGAACGCGGGTATGCGGGTCACGTCCACGGGGGTGGCACCGAGCAAAGGGTGCCCCGGCCGCACCACGAGCGTCATCGCTTCGCTGTACAGGTGCTCGAAGGTCAGGCCCTGGATTTGTGGGTTGTCGGCCACACGGCCGATCACCAGGTCGAGTTCGCCCACATGCAGCTGCCCCAAGAGGTAGGCGCCAGGGCCGGTGGCCACGCTCACCACCAGTGCCGAGTGACGCTCATGCAACAAGCTCAGCACTTGGGCCATGAACTGGCTTTCAACCGTAGATAGGGCACCCACGCGCACGTGAGGCGGCTCATGGCTGCTGTCGCGCAACGTGCTTACGCCGTCACGCAACGCCTGCACACAGGGCCCCGCGTACCGCATGAAGCGCACCCCCGCAGGGGTCAGCGCCACCCCGCCCTTGCTGCGCTCGAACAGCCGCGCCTGGAGCAGGTCTTCAAGCTCCTTCAAGGTTTTGGATATCGCCGGCTGGCTGATCGCCATGGCATCCGCCGCGCGAGCGAAACTGCCATGGCGGGCGATTTCCAGGAAACACAGCAGGTGGCGAAATTTGATGCGGTTGTCGAGGTTCATGGCGGGAGTTTAACAAGCTTCAAGCTTCAAGCTTCAAGCTTCAAGCTTCAAGCCGAGCTTGCTCTTGCAGCTTCCAGCTTACGGCTTGCAGCTTGCAGCTTGCCGCTGCGGAGCGCTCAGCCACCGATCTCCACCCTGCCCTCCACCAGCCTCACGGGCCAGGTTCTCAGAGCTTGGCCAGCATCTTCGAGGCAGTGGCCGTCCACCAGGCTGAAGTGCTGTTTGTACAGCGGCGCCGCCACCACCGGCTCGCCGCCGAGGTTGCCGATGATGCCGCGGCCGATCACGTTGGCGCCGGAGCGCGGGTCGCGGTTGTCGAGGGCGAACAGCTCGGGGGCCTGGCCCGGGAGGTAGAACAGGGCGATCTGCTGGCCTTCGTGCCACGCCACGACGCCCGAGTTGGGCACCAGGTCGTCGAGCCCGCACAGGGTGGCCCACGGGGTATCGGTACGGTAAACAGTGGCTGGCTGGTTCATGTCATGCCTCCTCGGTGGCGGTAACGGGAATCAGGCAAAGTTCATCGGCGCGAGCCGGCCGGCGCTGGCCGCGTTCGCGTACAAATTGCACGCCCGGGTCGGCATGTTTTTCGTTCACGAAGGTGCGGAAGCGCTTGAGTTTCTCCGGGTCCTTCAGCGCGTTGGCCCACTCGCACTCGTAGCGATCGACCACCAGTTGCATCTGGGCTTCCAGCTCAGCGGCTAACCCAAGGCTGTCGTCAATCACCACGGCCTTGAGGTAATCCAGCCCGCCTTCCAGGCTTTCGCGCCATACGGAGGTGCGCTGAAGCTTGTCCGCCGTGCGGATGTACAGCATCAGGAAGCGGTCGATGTAACGAATGAGCGTGGCGTCGTCCAGGTCGGTCGCGAACAGTTCGGCATGGCGGGGGCGCATGCCGCCGTTGCCGCACAGGTAAAGGTTCCAGCCCTTCTCGGTGGCAATCACGCCCACGTCCTTGCTCTGGGCTTCCGCGCATTCGCGGGTGCAGCCCGACACGGCGAACTTGAGCTTGTGCGGCGAGCGCAGGCCTTTGTAGCGATCCTCGATCAGCAAGGCCATTGCCACGCTGTCCTGCACGCCGTAGCGGCACCAGGTGCTGCCTACGCAGGATTTCACCGTGCGAGTCGACTTGCCATACGCATGGCCGGTTTCAAAGCCTGCCTCGATCAACTCGCTCCAGATATCCGGAAGCTCATGCAGCTGTGCGCCGAAGAGGTCGATCCGCTGACCACCGGTGATCTTGGTGTAGAGGTCGTATTTCTTCGCCACCGCGCCGATCGCTATGAGCTTGTCGGGAGTGATTTCGCCACCCGGGATGCGCGGCACCACCGAATAGGTGCCGTTCTTCTGCATGTTGGCCATGAAGGTGTCGTTGGTGTCCTGCAGCGGTACCAGCGAAGGGTTCATCACGGGCTGGTTCCAGCACGAGGCCAGGATGTTGCCAACTGTGGGCTTGCAGGTATCGCACCCCAGGCTGCCTCGACCGTGGCGTGCGTGCAACTCCTCGAACGTTTGAATGCCTTCAACGCGTACCAGGGCATAGAGCTCCTGGCGGGTGTAGGCGAAGTGCTCGCAAAGGCTCTTGTCCACGGTCACGCCGCGGGCGCTGAGCTCGTGCTCGAACACTTGCTTGAGCAGAGCCGAACAGCCACCGCAGCCTGTGCCTGCCTTTGTCTGACACTTTACGGACGCAAGATCGCCACAGCCGCTGTCGATAGCGCCGCAGATCGCCCCCTTGCTCACGTTGTGGCAGGAACAGATAGTCGCTGTGGCGGGCAGCGCGTCCGGGCCCAGCAAAGGCGCGGCCTCGCCTTGAGGGAGGATGAGCACCGCAGGGTCCGTGGGCAGCGGCAAGCCGTTCTGGGCGTATTGCAGTAGCGTGTCGTAGTAGCTGTTATCGCCTACCAGCACAGCGCCCAGCACTTTGCTGCCGCTGGCGTCGACCACCAGCCGCCGGTAACTGCCGGTTGCCTCGTCAATAAAGCGATAGCTGCGCGCGCCCGGGGTGGTGCCATGGGCATCGCCAATGGAGCCTACGTCCACGCCAAGCAGCTTGAGCTTGGTCGACATATCCGCGCCGGTGAAAGTGCCGGCGTCGCTACCGGTCAGCAAATCAGCCAGGTTACGCGCCATGGTGTATCCCGGAGCAACCAGGCCGAACACGCTGCCGTTCCAGGACGCACATTCACCGATGGCGAAGATTGCGGGGTCGCTGCTGCGGCACTCGCTGTCAATCACCACGCCGCCTCGTGGGGCGATATCCAGGCCACACGCCCGGCCGAGGGCATCCTGCGGTCGAATACCCGCCGAGAACACGATCAGGTCGGTTTCCAGGTGCTCCCCGTCGTCGAAATTCATGCGGTAGCGGTGCGTTTCCCCCGCTTCCACGCTCTGGGTCGCCCGTGCCAGGTGCACGCCCACCCCGAGGGCTTCGATACGGGCCCGCAAGGCTGCACCACCTTCACTGTCCAATTGCACCGGCATCAGCCGCGGTGCGAACTCCACTACATGCGCTTCGAGCCCGAGTGACTTCAAGGCATTGGCGGCCTCGAGCCCCAGAAGCCCGCCGCCCACTACCACCCCTCGGCGAGCACCTTGGGCTGCCAGGCGGATGCGGTCGAGGTCGTCGAGGGTTCGGTACACCAGCCGTGCATCACCTTCGCAGCCGGCAATGGGGGGCACAAACGGATAAGAGCCCGTGGCCAGCACCAGCCGGTCATAGTGGTAGCGGCCTTTGTTCGTGACGATGGCGCGGTTGGCGCGATCAATCTCCCGCACGGCCTCATCGTGGTGGGCCTGCATGCTGTTGTCGCGATAGAACGAGGGGCCATTCATGGCCAAGGCTTCGGCATCCTTACCGGTGAAATATTCGGACAAATGCACGCGGTCGTAAGCACGCTGCCGCTCTTCGCCGAACACATGCACGTCATAACGTGCCACAGCGCCGCGCTGGGCCAACTGCTCCAGCAAATGGTGGCCGACCATGCCGTTACCCACGATGATCAGTTGCTCGCGCGGCTTGTGAGTCAGAATCGAGTTCATACGCTACCTCGCCTCGAGGCCTTGGCCCCGCAAAAACGAAAAAGGCGCCTGGAGCCCGTGAGAGCTCCAGGCGCCTTTGCCTGGTATTCAGTCAGTTATGTATGGGGAGCCGCGTTGCTCACCAGTGCCCGGCCGGGTGATCGACATTGATCAGCCGGAAGGTCGGCCCATGCGTTGCGATGGACCCCAAAGGTTTAGCAACCTCTGTGCCAGAACCTAACTCATTGAATTTCTGAGCGTTGCGCGTATTTACCGGGGGATAAGGCGAACCAATGCAGTGCGCCGGAGAACAACCCTCACGGTTATAGGGCATTTCCATAAACCTGCGCAGGCCCGTCGAGGTAAGCGCAGAAGACATGCCTCCGTTTAAAAACAGCGGGCAAAAAAAAACGACCCGAAGGTCGTTTTCTGTAGATCCGAAACCGTTCAACGTTTCGGACCAAAGATGGCGCAGCGGACGGGACTCGAACCCGCGACCCCCGGCGTGACAGGCCGGTATTCTAACCGACTGAACTACCGCTGCGTATCGCTCAGGCTTTCGCCCGAAGTGAAACTGGCTGACCGAAGCGGGGTGGTTGCTTCGATCTCAGGCAGCGGGTTAACGATACCTGGGAAAAATGGCGCAGCGGACGGGACTCGAACCCGCGACCCCCGGCGTGACAGGCCGGTATTCTAACCGACTGAACTACCGCTGCGCGTCGGTGGACTTTCGTCCGCTCTAGAATCAGAGCACTTCGAAGTGGTGGGTGATGACGGGATCGAACCGCCGACCCTCTGCTTGTAAGGCAGATGCTCTCCCAGCTGAGCTAATCACCCGTGTACTGCGTCGAAGTGGTGCGCATTTTGGCGATGAGGCGAATGTAAGTCAATACCCTGCTTGAAGTTTTTTTCAAAAAGGCTGTTCTGGCCGTTACGCCCCATACCGCCCGTGGTCAGACGTAAATCATCTTGCGGGTCATGCCACCGTCGATGATCAACTCCTGGCCCGTCACGAACCCGGCATTGGGCGACAACAGCCACGCCGCAGCCGCGGCGATGTCTTCCACGGTACCTACCCGCCCGACGGGATGCTGCGCATGGTCCGCCTCGCTCAACGCTTGAGCGCGGCGCTCGGAGGGATCGCGTGCATCGACCCACCCAGGGCTGATCGCATTGACACGGATTTCCGGAGCAAGGCTGATAGCCAGTGCATGGGTAAGTGCCAACACGCCGCCCTTGCTTGCCGCATAGGCTTCGGTGTCTGGCGCTGACTGATGCGCGCGGGTGGAGCAGATGTTCACGATCGCGCCATTGCGGGCGCGCAGGTAAGGCGCGCAGTGCCTGGCCATCAGCATGGTGCCGGTGAGGTTCACGCCGATCACCCGCTGCCAGTGCGCAAGGGGCACGCTTTCGATAGGCCCGCCATGTGCATCGGTGATCGCCGCGTTGCACACCAGGGCGTCCAGCCGGCCGAAGCGCGCCAGCGCCTGGGCTACCCCGGCAATCACCTGCCGCTCATCAGCCACGTCCATGGCAACGAAAGCAGCACCCTCCCCCAGTACCTCGGCCACGTGCGCGCCCCGAGCCGCATCCACGTCGGCGAGCACTACCTTCCAGTCCTCTACCAGCAGCCAGGCGGCAATGCCCAGGCCGATGCCCCGCGCCGCGCCCGTGACCAGCGCAACGCGAGCATCGCGAAAGCCGGTACGGGCAATTTCCATCGGAATCACAGCGCAGCCAGGCCTCGCGCCATGTCCGCCTGCAGGTCCGCGAGGTCTTCCAGGCCCACCGCCACACGGATCAGGCTGTCACGAATCCCGGCCGCTTCGCGCTCTTGCGGGGACAAGCGCCCGTGCGAGGTGGTCGCCGGGTGAGTGATGGTGGTCTTGCTATCGCCCAGGTTCGCGGTGATGGACACCAGCCGGGTAGCGTCGATAAACGCCCATGCACCCTGCTTGCCGCCTTTCACTTCGAAGCTGACCACACCGCCGAAGCCGCCGCGCATCTGCTGCTTCGCCAATTCGTGCTGCGGATGGCTTTCAAGGCCGGCGTAGTACACCTTCTCGATGCCATCCTGCTGCTCCAGCCACTCGGCCAAGGCCTGCGCGCTGGCGCAGTGAGCGCGCATCCTGAGGCTGAGCGTTTCCAGCCCCTTGAGGAAGATCCAGGCATTGAACGGGCTGAGCGAAGCGCCGGCGGTACGCACCACGCCGACCATTTCCTTCATATGCTCGGCACGCCCCGCTACCACACCGCCCATGCAACGGCCCTGGCCGTCGATGAACTTGGTGGCCGAATGCACCACAATGTCCGCGCCCAGCTTCAAAGGCTGTTGCAGGGCCGGCGTGCTGAAGCAGTTGTCCACGACCAGCAGCGCACCCCGGGCATGGGCGACTTCGGCCAGCGCGGCGATATCGACCAGTTCAGCCAGCGGGTTGGACGGCGACTCCACGAACAGCAGCCGCGTATTGGGCTTGATGGCCCGTTCCCAACCGGCAACGTCAGCCAGCGGCACGTAGCTCACCTCGATACCGAAGCGCTTGAAGTACTTGTCGAACAGGCTGATGGTGGAGCCGAAAACGCTCTGGGACACCAGCACGTGGTCCCCCGCGCTGCACAACCCCATCGCCACGCCGGTGATCGCTGCCATGCCGGTCGCGAAACCGACCGCCTGCTCGGCGCCTTCCAATGCCGCCATGCGCTCTTCGAAGGAGCGCACGGTAGGGTTGGTGTACCGGGAATAGACATTGCCCGGGACTTCACCGGCAAAGCGTGCCGCTGCATCTGCCGCGGTGCGGAACACGTAACTGGACGTGAAGAACAGCGGGTCGCTGTGCTCCCCTTCCGGGGTGCGGTGCTGGCCCGCACGCACGGCCAGGGTGTCGAAACCTACGCCTTCCAGATCACTGTCGAGGCGCCCTGCGTCCCATTCCTGGCTCATGCTCTGCTCCTTCAGTTGTTGTACAGGTCGATGATGGCGCTCACGGCCTGGGTTTTCACCTTGGCCACGTCGTTGCGGGCCGTGTCGATCTTGCTGAGGTAGGCCGCGTCCACGTCGCCGGTGACGTAGTTGCCATCAAATACTGCGCAATCGAACTGGTCGATTTTCACCTTGCCCCCGCCCACTGCATCGATCAGGTCTGGCAGGTCCTGGTAGATCAGCCAGTCGGCACCGATAAGGTCGGCTACTTCCTGTGTGCTGCGGTTATGTGCGATCAGCTCATGCGCGCTCGGCATGTCGATGCCGTACACGTTGGGGTAGCGCACCGCTGGCGCCGCGGAGCAGAAGTAGACCTTCCTGGCGCCGGCTTCACGGGCCATCTGGATGATCTGCTTGCAGGTGGTGCCACGCACGATGGAGTCGTCCACCAGCATCACGTTCTTGCCGCGGAATTCGAGTTCGATGGCGTTGAGCTTCTGCCGAACAGACTTCTTGCGAGCCGCTTGCCCCGGCATGATGAAGGTACGGCCGATGTAACGGTTTTTCACGAAGCCTTCACGGAATTTCACGCCCAACTGATTCGCCAGCTCCAGCGCCGAGGTGCGGCTGGTGTCCGGGATCGGGATTACCACATCGATGTCGTGGTCTGGCCGTTCGCGCTGGATTTTCTCGGCCAGCTTTTCGCCCATGCGCAGGCGCGCCTTGTACACCGAGATCCCGTCGATGATCGAATCCGGCCGGGCCAGGTACACGTGCTCGAAGATGCAGGGCGCGTACTGCGGGTTCGGCGCGCACTGGCGCGTGTGCAGCTTGCCGTCTTCGGTGATGTACACCGCTTCGCCCGGCGCCAGGTCGCGAATCAGGGTGAAGCCCAACACGTCGAGCGCGACGCTTTCGGAGGCGATCATGTACTCCACGCCTTCGTCGGTATGGCGCTGGCCGAACACGATGGGACGAATGGCGTTAGGGTCGCGGAAGCCGACGATCCCGTAGCCGGTGATCATCGCCACTACGGCGTAGCCGCCACGGCAACGCTTGTGGGTGTCTTTCACTGCGGCGAAGACATCTTCCTCGGTGGGCTGCAGCTTGCCGCGCACGGCCAGCTCATGAGCGAAGACGTTGAGCAGCACCTCGGAGTCCGAGCTGGTGTTGACGTGGCGCAGATCCGATTCGTAGATCTCCTTGGCCAACTGCTCGACGTTGGTGAGGTTACCGTTGTGCGCCAGGGTGATCCCGTAAGGAGAGTTGACGTAGAACGGTTGCGCCTCTGCCGAGGTGGAGCTGCCAGCGGTG
The DNA here is from genome assembly GCF_058145875.1 of Pseudomonas sp. 3MAES_34.3B. NCBI lineage: Bacteria > Pseudomonadati > Pseudomonadota > Gammaproteobacteria > Pseudomonadales > Pseudomonadaceae > Pseudomonas > Pseudomonas sp. 3MAES_34.3B. The sequence goes on from NZ_CM176960.1 coordinate 3,862,589, forward strand.
GGATAGCGCACATGGCCGATGCCCATATGCCCCACCAGCCGTTGCATATGGCGCTGCTGGAAGACATCACGGACCAGGCCGTTGTCCTTGCGAAGGAATAACCGGCCGTCGTGGCTGGTCACAATACCGGCAGCGTCCTGGCCGCGATGCTGCAAGACGGTTAATGCGTCATACAGTGCCTGATTGACGTTCGACTTACCGACGATACCGATGATGCCACACATGCGACACAACCCCTACTTAGTGAACCTGAACGGACCCTTGCTCATGGCCTTTGGGCGCAGGCAAGAGATGCTCCTTGAACGGAATCTCGACCGGGGAAGTGACCCCGGCCGCCAGCCATTGACTGCTCATTCCAAGAATGAGGTTCTTTGACCAGTCTGCAACGAGAAGAAAGCGCGGTAGCAATTGCGACTGTTGCCACCATGGATCCTGCTGAACGGGACCCAGGCTGAGCAGGCCGGCGGCAATGACGATCAGCAGCCCGCCACGCGCGGCGCCGAACACCATGCCGAGAAAGCGGTCTGTTCCAGACAGCCCGGTGACACGAATGAGTTCGCCTATGAGGAAATTGACCATCGCGCCTACCAACAGGGTGGCAACGAACAGAATGACGCAACTGGCGATCACGCGCGCTGATGGCGTTTGAATATAACCTTCTAGGTACTGCGAAAGGCCGCCGCCGAACATCCAGGCCACGGCGCCTGCGACTATCCACGTTACCAGCGAGAGGGCTTCCTTGACGAAGCCGCGCTTCAAGCTGATCAACGCAGAGATAGCGACGACCGCAATGATCGCCCAGTCAACCCAGGTAAAAGCCACTTTTCGGCCTGCAGACGGATAAGGCCGCGCATTTTAGCAGACGGGAAGGTTCCGGTTAAGCAGCATTATCGGATCGCTGCCATTGGCAGGGGCTATGACCGGAAAGGGAGCCGATGGCCATACCTGGGGGACCGGGAAACTGGCCACCTGCCAAAGCCGTGACAGGCTTCAAAGAACACGATTCAGGTGCGCTCAGGCTCGAAGCGCACTACGAACCCCTTCAGGTTTTGCTGGCGATTGATCACATCGCGAAGGCGTTCGGCTTCCGCACGATCGATCAGCGGCCCAACGAACACGCGGTTCTTGCCCTCGGCCGAGCGAACATAGGCGTTGTAGCCCTGAGTGCGAAGGGTTTTCTGGAGGGTATCGGCACCTGCGCGGCTGGACAGGCTGGCCAGTTGCACCGCCCAACTCACCGGTACACCGCTAGGGTCCAGCCTGTTGGCCTGCGCGGTTGCCGCAGGGGTGGCAGGCTGGGCCGCCACTTTGGGCTGCGCCGCCGCGGGCGCGCCTGCCGTGGGCGCGGTGACCGTGGGGGCGGAGGCGATGGGCATGCTGGGCGGATGAGCCTGGGCAGGTGCCTTGGCGGTAATCGGTGGCGCCGGAGCATGTGCGGCGGACGGAGCCGTCGCGGGTGCCGCATCCTCGACCACAGTAGGCGGGGGCGCGTCCGGAACTGCCGCCGGCTGCACACTCACGTCCGGCACAACGGGTGCGGCCGGCGCCGAGGGTGCATTCACACGCACCTCACGAAGCTCGTCCGGGCGGCTGAACAGCATGGGCAAAAACACCACTGCCAGTGCAATCAGCACCAGCGCGCCGACCATGCGTTGCTTGAAGACGTTATCCAGCAGAGCCATCCGCGGCTACCTCCAGGCCGTGCCGCTCGATCCATGGCAAGGCATCGGCTACACAAAAGAAAGATCCGAACACGAGTATCTCGTCGCCGGGGCCAGCCAGATCACATTGATGCTCAAGGGCCGCCTCGACACTGCCATGTGACGTTGTTACAGCCTCAAGGTTCGACAAGGCTGCCTGCAGTGACTCAACGGAACGGCTACGAGGCGATGGCAAGGGGCATACGGCCCAGTCAGACACACAACCCAGCAGCGGCTCGATCACGCCCGCAAGGTCCTTGTCAGCCAGCAGCCCGAATACCGCACGGCGAATGCCAGGCGCGGCAATCGGTGGCAGCCGCCCCCGCAGGTATTGCGCGGCATGGGGGTTATGCCCTACGTCCAGCAGCAGGCGCACCCGCTTGCCTTTCCATGCAACGTCCCGTCGATCCAGGCGGCCGGTGACACGGGTGGTTCGCAGCGCCTCGGCAATGCTGTCCGCTTCCCAGGGCAGCCCAAGGAGTGCGAAGGCCTGCAAGGCAAGCGCCGCGTTTTCCATGGGCAGGTCCAGTTGTGGCAGGTTCACCAGGCCGAGCACCTGGCCTTCGGCGCCCTGCCCTTGCCAGTTCCAACCTTCCCCGTGCATTTGCAGGTCGAATTCATGGCCGCGCAGAAGCAAGGGGCAACCCAGGCTGCGAGCCTTTTCGAGCAGAGGCGCTGGCGGATCGAGGTCGCCGCAGAGCGCAGGCCGACCGGAGCGGAGTATCCCGGCCTTCTCGAACGCTACCGATTCTCGGGTATTGCCCAGATAGTCGGCGTGGTCGATGCCGATGCTGGTGATCACAGCAAGGTCGGCGTCCACCAGGTTGACGGTATCGAGACGGCCACCGAGCCCCACTTCCAGTACCACGGCGTCGAGGCCCGCAGGGGCAAACAGCCAGAAGGCCGCCAGGGTACCCATTTCGAAATAGGTGAGCGACACGTCACCCCGTGCTGCTTCCACGGCCTCGAACGCAGCGCAGAGCTGCGCATCCGAGGCCTCGGCACCATTCAGGCGAACGCGCTCGTTATAGCGCAGCAGGTGAGGCGAGCTGTACACCCCCACACGCAGGCCCTGCCCTGCCAGCAGGCTGGCGAGGAAGGCGCAGGTGGAACCCTTGCCGTTGGTCCCCGTTACAGTGATGACCCGAGGCGCCAGGGGCCCAAGGCCCAACCGCTGGAATACCTCTCGTGACCGCTCCAGCCCCATGTCGATTGCCACGGGGTGCAGCTGTTCAAGGTACGCCAGCCAGGCGTCCAGGGTGCGAGGTTTCATACCGCTGCAGGCGTGGTCACGGCGGCCGGCTCGGCGGGCTGAGCGGAAATCACCGCCTGGCCAGGGGTAGGCACGTTCATCATCTGGGCCAGCAGGCGCGCAACGCGAGGGCGTAGCTCCTGACGGTGAACGATCAGGTCAATGGCGCCGTGCTCCAGCAGGAACTCACTGCGCTGGAAACCTTCCGGCAGTTTTTCGCGCACGGTCTGCTCGATCACTCGCGGGCCGGCAAAGCCGATCAGCGCCTTGGGCTCGCCGACAATAACGTCACCGAGCATGGCCAGGCTGGCGGAAACACCGCCGTACACCGGGTCGGTCAGTACCGAAATGAACGGAATGCCTTCTTCGCGCAGCCGCGCCAGCACCGCGGAGGTCTTGGCCATCTGCATCAGGGAGATCAGTGCCTCCTGCATGCGGGCGCCACCGGACGCCGCGAAGCACACCATCGGGCAGCGATTTTCCAACGCGTAGTTGGCGGCGCGAACGAAACGCTCACCCACGATGGCACCCATGGAGCCGCCCATGAAGCTGAATTCGAAGGCACTGGCCACGATCGGCATGCCCATCAGGGTACCGCTCATGGAAATCAGTGCGTCCTTTTCACCGGTCTGCTTTTGCGCAGCGGTGAGGCGATCCTTGTACTTCTTGCCGTCCTTGAACTTCAGGCGGTCAACCGGCTCGAGCTCGGCACCCAGCTCCTCGCGGCCCTCGGCATCGAGGAAGATATCCAGGCGGGCGCGAGCGCCAATGCGCATGTGATGGTTGCACTTGGGGCAAACGTCGAGGGTTTTCTCGAGCTCGGGCCGGTAGAGTACCGCCTCGCAGTTCGGGCACTTGTGCCACAGGCCCTCGGGAACCGAACTCTTCTTCACTTCGGAACGCATGATCGAAGGGATCAGTTTGTCTACCAACCAGTTGCTCATGCTTGTTTCTCCAGTAACTGGGCAAACCCTGTGCGGGCCGGACCTGGGGGCCAGCGCCGCCACGGTCATTCAACACCAGGGGAGCGCGTGACGCTTCACCCTCTCGAAAATAGCTATAGGCGTACCGGGCCACCTTGTGGGGCCTGCAAGGCACGCTAGAAACGTACGACGGCGGCAAGGTCGCCGCCGTCACATTGCCATACCGCCCGGCCAAGTCAACGCCAGGAGCGCACAGCCTTGACGAAAGCCTCCACGCGACGGGCGTCCTTTATACCTTTGCTGCGCTCTACCCCGCCGCTTACGTCCACCCCGTAGGGGCGCACCTGCTCGATGGCCTCGCTGACGTTTTCAGGGGTGAGCCCACCGGCCAGGATGATGGGTTTGTCCAGCTCCGCCGGAACCAGCCCCCAATCGAAAGCCAGGCCGGTACCGCCAGGTACACCTTCCACAAAAGCATCGAGCAGCAGGCCGCTGGCGCCCTGGTACCGCCTGCACGCCCCCGCGATATCGTCCCCGGGCCGAACCCTCAGTGCCTTGATATACGGGTGCCCGTAACGGCCGCAGTCTTCGGGTGTCTCGTCCCCGTGAAACTGCAGCAGGCCGAGGGCGACGGCATCCAGTGTTTCGTTGATTTCGCAGGCGCTGGCATTGACGAAGAGCCCCACCGTGGTAACGAAAGGGGGCAAGGCGTTGATAATTTCGCGCGCCTGGAGGACGGTAACCGCCCGGGGGCTGCGAGGGTAGAACACCAGGCCAATGGCGTCGGCACCGGCATGTGCCGCCACCAGCGCGTCTTCGACGCGGGTAATACCACAGATTTTGCTGCGAACGGCGGCCATCGGGCTACTACCTCAGCGCTTGCGGAAAGCCTGGCATGTTAGCAAAAGCACCTTGGGGCGTCAGCCTTCAAGGCCGCAGAAGCCTGTAAGGAAATGTGGCCCGATATACCTTGGCGGTATTTCGTAGCTATCCGGGTATTCCACGTGCACCAGGTAAAGCCCGTAGGGGTGTGCGGTAACGCCGCCTTGCCGTCGCTCGCGGCCCTGCAGCACTTCTTCTGCCCAGGTGATGGGCTTCTGACCGGAGCCGATAGCCATCAGCACACCGGCCAGGTTTCGCACCATATGGTGCAAAAACGCACTGGCACGAACGTCGATGACGATCATCTGGCCGTGCCGGCTGATACGCAGGTGATGCATCTGCTTGATCGGGGATTTTGCCTGGCACTGGCTGGCCCGGAACGCACTGAAGTCATGGGTGCCCAGCAACGGCTGCGCCGCTTCCGCCATGCGCTCGACGTCCAGCGGCCGGTGGTTCCAGGTCACCTCATCGGCCAGATGAGCAGGGCGAATAAGGTCGTTGTAGATCACGTAGCGGTAACGCCGGGACATCGCCTTGAAGCGGGCATGGAAGTCCCGCGGCATGGGGCGCGCCCAGGTCACGCTGATGTCATTGGGCAATTCGGCGTTGGTACCCATTACCCAGGCGCGCTCGGGGCGGACGGCCTGCGTATCGAAGTGCACGACTTGGCCGCAGGCATGCACGCCGGCATCCGTGCGCCCGGCACACATGACCGACACAGGGCACGCTGCTACCTTGGAAAGTGCCCGCTCGAGGGTTTCCTGCACGCTGCGCACGCCGTCGGCCTGGCGTTGCCAGCCGTTATAACGCGAGCCTTTGTATTCCACACCCAATGCAATGCGGGTGTAACCGTCGGCGGCCACTTCGTCCGCCGCGCTTTGGTAGATAGTCACTGCTTGAAACCCATATCCAGGAAAACGACAACGGCAGCCTGCGCGGCTGCCGTCGGGAGATAAACTACCGCTATCAACTCAAGGCGGCGAGCATCTTGCGAGCTTCCTTCTGTTGCGCCACGTTACCTTCCTTGAGCACCTCATCGAGAATATCCCGGGCACCTTCGGCGTCCGACATCTCGATGTAGGCGCGGGCAAGGTCCAGCTTGGTGGTCACCTCATCCGAATCGGCCAGGAAATCAAACTCATCCAGCCCTTCATCGGTGCCTTGGGCACTGTGCAGGCTATTGCCGGCCGATGCCTCGCTGAGGCTGCGTGACAGCTGGTCGAGCTGGGAATTGACATCGTTCACGTCGGCAGCGAAACGGTCCTGGTCTTCTTTCTGGTCGTCAGACAGCGACAGGTCGAAATCCTCCAGCCGCTCATGGTCCGACGGCACAGTGATATCGTCCGGCGCTTCGGCAGGGCCCGGTTCAATGTCCAGCGGATCAACCTCGTGCAGTTCATCCTCGAGCGAAGGCGCAGGTTCATCGGATGCTACATCCGGTTCGGCAGGCGGTACCTCGGAGGCCTGCAAGGCGGTACGTTCACGCAGCAGCGATTCGAAATCCAGTTCGTCCCGCGGAACAGTGCGGGGCGGGGCTTGCTCTGCTGCCGGGGCCGGTTCCTCAGGGGCCGTTTCAATGCCATCCAGGCTCAGGTCAAAATCCGTGTCGAACACATCGCCGATGGGCTCCGGCGCATTTGGCTCGTCCTGCAGCAGGTCCTTCACGTATTGGGCGTCCAGTTCCGCAGCCACTGCCGCGGCACTCAAGCCAGCGGCCACTCCGGCCATCGCCGGGAAGCGAGCCTTGAGTTCGTTGACCCGGGCATGGTTGGCCCCGGTGGCCATCAGTCGCCGCTCCTGGGCCACAAACCCGTCACGGTCGCCTTGATGAGCGAACACTTCCATGAGTTTGAGGCGCAGGTCGCTGCGATCGGGCTCTGCCTCGATAGCGGCTTCCAGGATGTCGCTGGCCCGGGTGTAGCGGCCTTGCGCGATCTGATCGTCGGCTTGGGTAAGCGCATCGTCTGCGGCAGGGGCAACTACCAGCGAGGCAACCGTGGGCAGTTCATTTTTCAGTGGCGGGCTGCTCGGCCGTTGGTACACCGGAGCCTCCGCGGCCTGGGCGGCAGCGGCCGATGCAGCAACCATCGCTGGCGTAAGGCGGACATTCGGCGAGGGGGTGCCTAGCCCTTCGAAGCTGGTGGAAGGAAGGTCGAAGTCCTCGGAGCGAAACTCCTGGGCCTCGGACAATTCCCGCGCCATGCGCGCATGGCGTTCGGATTCCTGCTGGGCCTTGCGCCGACGCGCCAGCAGCCAGGCAGCCAGCAGTACGGCGGCAATTGCCAGCCCGGCAGCGGAACCGAGCACCCAGGGGTTGCTTGGGGCCTCCTCGGCCACGGGTTCGGGCACCACAGGCGGAACTGTCGCGGGATCGTTCGCGGCCGGTGCCGGTGCTGGTGTGGCGGAGCCTTCGGCGGGAGCCTCCTGGCTTTCAGGCGGCGGCGTAAGCTGGGCATTGATAGCCGGCTGGCCGTCTGCCGGGGTTGTACCTTCTTGCGCAGCCCCAGGCTCGGCGGCATTGGAAGCCGGAGTGCCCGAGGCCGCAGCCTCCAGGCGCGCCAATTGATCACTCTTGAGTTGCAGCAGGCGCTGAGCCTTCTCCAGCTGGCTTTGCAGGTCCGCCATGCGGCTCTGCAATTCGCCATTTTCCCGCTGCGCGCTGTCCAGGCTTTCCTGGGTCACCGCCAGTTTGTCTGACAGCACCTTGTTGTCACCGGCCAGGCCACGGGCGCGCTCGTTGGCAGCTTCCCCGGACACCAGCTTGAGGTTGTCGCCCTGCGCCGGCGCCGGGGCATTGCCGCGGCCGTTGCCGCGAGTGGCATCGAGCTGCTGAGCACGAGGGCCCAACCGCCGCCCTTCGCGCCAGGCAGCGTTCTGCCGGGCCACTTCAGCGATGGCTTTTGGCTGCGGCAGGGCAGTAGCGTCGCTGTTATCCGGCAGGCGCAGCACTTGCCCCGCGCGCAGGCGGTTGATGTTGGCATCCTGGAACGCGTCCGGGTTCATCGCCTGAATCGCGAGCATGGTCTGCTGCACCGAAGCCTGCTCACGGAAGCGCGCGGCAATTTCCCACAGCGTGTCCCGGTTGGTGGTGGTGTATTCCCGAGCATTCGACGAAGCGGGCGCGGTAACCGCCGGCGTAGCGGGCGGCGCGGCGGCCTCTGCGGCTTGCGGCGAGAAGCGGGACGGGTCGACCAGCACGCTGTAATCGCGCATCAGGCGGCCACTGGGGTAGATCACCTGCATCAGGAACTTGAGCAGGGGCTCGGGCAACGGTGCGGGGGACGTGACCTGAATCACGCTGCGCCCGCCCGGGTTGATCACCGGGGTAAAGTTCAACTGGTTCAGGAAGGCCTGACGGTCAAGGCCGGCGCGCGCGAACTCTTCGGGGGAGGCAAGGCCCGGCACGATTTCCGGAGCAGTGAGCTGAGCGACATCACGCAGCTCGATTTCCGCGACAAGCGGCTGGTTGGCCGCCGATTTCAACGTGAGCTCGCCCAGTTCCAGGGCTTGCGCCATACCCGATGACAGCGCGGTGGCAGCGGCTATCGCCAAGACCAGTTTGCGAACTTGAACCATGGCCAGATCCTTTTGTGCGTGCCGGACTCACATCGTGAACCAAGAAACTTTATGTAAAGTATTCCCAAGTATCTTTTAGGAAAGGCGTTTTATCAACAATTCCGCCAATTGCACCGCATTCAACGCAGCCCCCTTGCGCACATTATCCAGCGCCAACCACAGGTTCAGCTCGCAGGCATCCTCCAATCCGGCGCGCACACGGCCCACATAGAGCGCATCCTGGCCCACGGCATCCCCTACCGCGGTCGGATAATCATCAGCGCCCGTCCACTCCACGCCAGGGGCCGTTTCCAGCGCGGCACACACGGCTTCAAGATCCACAGGCGTGCGGGAGCGTACGCTCACGGCAAGGCTGTCACCAAAGAAAACCGGCGCCTGGATGCAACTGATGGATGCTTTGAGTAAAGGCAGGCCGAGCAGTTCGCGCAATTCACGGTGCGCGCGTTTTTCCAGCGCGAGGTGGCCAGCGGCATCGGGCTCGCCTACCTGGGCGAGCAGGTTGAAGGCCACCTGACGGTCAAACACCCGCGGCTCCAGGGGCCGGGCATTCAGCAGCTCGGTGGTTTGGCGCGCCAGTTCGCGGATGGCATCGCGGCCTTTGGAAGACATGGAAAGGCACGCCGTAACATTCACCTGCTCCATTTCAAGCAACGGCATCAGCGGCGCCAGCGCCAGGGCAAGGCCCGTCGCCACGCTACCTGGGCTGGCGATCACCGCCGGAAGGGCAAGGCCTTGTGCAACGCCAGGGTTCACTTCCGGCACCACCACGGGCGTGCCCTGCCCTTCCGCCAAGTCGATTACCGTACAGCCCGCTGCGCTGGCCGTGCTCACATAGGCCTGGCTGACCGCTTCACCGGCGCAAAAGAACACCAGCTTCACCTGTTGGAAGTCGAAGCCGTCCAGCGCTTTCACCCGCACGTTGCGCCCACGGAACGGTACCGACTGGGCCACCGATGCCTCACTGCCCAGCAAGTACAGCTGGCCCAGCGGGAACTCACGCTCTTCGAGGATTTGTACCAGGGTTTCACCCACGGTACCGGTAGCGCCAACCACGGCGACATCGAAAGTGACGGACATTGCCTTTCCTTCAGCAGAGAAAACGAAAACGCGGCTGGCGCGGTGTTTCCGGAACGGGAAACATCACACCAGCCGCGAAGGGCCTTGCGCGTATCAGCGTTCCAGCAGGATACGCAGCATGCGGCGCAGCGGTTCGGCGGCGCCCCACAGCAGTTGGTCGCCGACGGTGAAGGCGCCGAGGAATTGCGAACCCATGTTGAGTTTGCGCAGGCGGCCCACCGGCACGTTCAGGGTACCGGTTACCTGGGTAGGCGTGAGCTCGGCCATGCTGGCTTCGCGGTGGTTCGGCACCAGCTTCACCCACGGGTTGTGCTGGCTGATCATGCCTTCGATGTCGGCGATCGGCACGTCCTTGTTCAGCTTGATGGTCAGCGCCTGGCTATGGCAGCGCATGGCACCGATGCGCACGCAGATACCGTCGACCGGAACCGGGTTCTTGAAGCGGCCGAGGATCTTGTTGGTCTCGGCCTGGCCTTTCCACTCCTCACGGCTTTGCCCGTTTGGCAGTTCCTTGTCGATCCACGGGATCAGGCTGCCGGACAGGGGTACGCCGAACTGCTCGGTGGGGAAGGCTTCGCCGCGCATGGCTTCGGCCACCTTGCGGTCGATGTCGAGGATGGCGCTGGCCGGGTTGGCCAGGTCATCGGCGACCGCGGCGTGGGTTGCGCCCATCTGGCGGATGAGCTCGCGCATGTTCTGCGCGCCAGCACCGGACGCCGCCTGATAGGTCATGGCGCTCATCCATTCCACCAGGCCGGCTTCGAACAAGCCGCCAAGGCCCATCAGCATGAGGCTGACGGTGCAATTGCCGCCCACATAGTTGCGGGTACCGGCATCGAGCTGCTGGTCGATCACCTTGCGGTTGACCGGGTCGAGCACGATCACCGCGTCATCCTGCATGCGCAAGGTGGACGCGGCGTCGATCCAGTAACCCTGCCAGCCCGCTTCGCGCAGTTTGGGGAACACTTCGCTGGTGTAGTCGCCACCCTGGCAGGTGAGGATGACGTCCAGGGTTTTCAGTTCCTCGATGCTGTACGCATCCTTGAGCGGCGCGACATCCTTGCCCACGGCAGGACCTTCACCGCCCACGTTGGAGGTAGTGAAAAATACCGGTTCGATCAGGTCGAAGTCCTGCTCTTCCAGCATCCGCTGCATGAGCACGGAACCGACCATACCGCGCCAACCGATCAGACCTACACGTTTCATCGCAACTACACCCTTGAAAAAAGTGGGCCGCCGCCCTTGCAGACGGAGCGGCGGGCCCGAGAGATTACAGATTTCGCAGGGCCGCGACTACTGCGTCGCCCATTTCCTGCGTACCGACCTTCGTGCAGCCTTGCGACCAGATGTCGCCGGTGCGCACGCCCTGATCAAGCACCTTGCCGACTGCCGCTTCGATGGCTGCGGCCGCTTCGGTTTCGTTGAAGCTGTAACGCAGCATCATGGACACCGAGAGGATGGTGGCCAGCGGGTTGGCGATGCCCTGGCCCGCGATGTCTGGCGCGGAGCCATGGCAGGGCTCGTACATGCCCTTGTTGCGGGCATCCAGGGACGCCGAGGGCAGCATGCCGATGGAGCCGGTGAGCATGGACGCTTCGTCGGAGAGGATGTCGCCGAACATGTTGTCGGTGACCATCACATCGAACTGCTTGGGCGCTCGTACCAGCTGCATCGCGGCGTTGTCCACATACATGTGGCTCAACTCGACCTCAGGATAATCCTTCGCAAGGTCCTCGACCACCTCTCTCCACAGCTGGCTGGACGCAAGGACGTTGGCCTTGTCGACCGAGCACAGTTTTTTGCCGCGCACCTGGGCCATTTCAAAGCCTACTCGAGCGATACGGCGGATTTCGCTCTCGCTGTAGGGCAGCGTGTCGTAGGCCTGGCGTTCGCCGTTTTCCAGCTCACGGGTGCCGCGAGGGGCGCCGAAGTAGATGCCACCGGTCAACTCACGCACGATGAGAATATCCAGCCCGGCGACGATTTCCGGCTTGAGCGAAGAGGCATCGGCCAGTTGCGGATAGAGGATGGCCGGGCGCAGGTTGGCGAACAGGCCCAACTGGGCGCGGATTTTGAGCAGGCCACGCTCCGGGCGAATGTCCCGCTCGATCTTGTCCCACTTCGGGCCACCCACGGCCCCTAGCAACACGGCATCGGCCGCGCGGGCGCGCTCCAGGGTTTCGTCTGCCAGCGGTACGCCGTGGCGGTCGATGGCGGCGCCACCGATCACGTCTTCGGTCAGGCTCAGGTCGAGGTTGAAGCGCTCGTTGGCAACATTAAGCACCTTGACCGCCTCGGCCATGATTTCAGGGCCAATGCCGTCGCCGGGGAGAATCAGGATCTGCTTGCTCATGCGTTCCTCTTCTTATGCAAAACGGCACCCCTCGGGGTGCCGGTAAATGTGTGGCGCCTGGGGGGATCAGCGGAACAGCCAGGGCTGCGCTGCCTTGTGCCGGGTTTCGAAGGCGCGGATAGCGTCGGCATCCTGCAAGGTCAGGCCGATGTCGTCCAGGCCATGCAGCAGGCAATGCTTGCGGAATTCGTCGATCTCGAAGCTGTACGCCTTGCCATCGGGACGGGTAACGGTTTGCGCGGCCAGGTCGATGGCCAGCTGATAACCCGGCTCGGCCTCTACCTGGCGGAACAGTTCATCCACGTCGCTGGCATCGAGAATGATCGGCAGCAGGCCATTCTTGAAGCTGTTGTTGAAGAAGATGTCCGCGAAGCTGGGGGCAATCACGCAGCGGAAGCCGTATTCGTCCAGCGCCCAAGGCGCGTGCTCACGGCTGGAGCCGCAACCGAAGTTTTCCCGGGCCAGCAATACACTGGCGCCCTCGTAGCGTGGCTGGTTCAACACGAATTCGGTATTGAGCGGGCGCTTGGAATTGTCCTGGTAGGGCTGGCCCACATCCAGGTAGCGCCACTCGTCGAACAGGTTGGGGCCGAACCCCGTGCGCTTGATCGACTTCAAGAATTGCTTGGGAATGATCTGGTCGGTGTCGACGTTGGCGCGGTCCAGGGGCGCGGCAAGGCCAGTGTGCTGGGTGAAGGCTTTCATGCTGCGCTCTCCTGGGACAGTTCACGGACGTCTATGAAGTGGCCAACGACGGCGGCGGCGGCGGCCATGGCCGGGCTCACCAGGTGAGTACGGCCACCAGCGCCCTGGCGCCCTTCGAAGTTGCGGTTGGAGGTGGAAGCGCAGTGCTCGCCCGATTCCAGGCGGTCCGGGTTCATGGCCAGGCACATGGAGCAGCCGGGTTCGCGCCATTCGAAGCCCGCTTCGATGAAAATGCGGTCCAGCCCTTCCCGCTCGGCCTGGGCCTTCACCAGGCCGGAGCCGGGCACTACGATCGCCTGCTTGATGGTGGCGGCGACCTTACGGCCCTTGGCAACCTCCGCGGCGGCGCGCAGGTCTTCGATGCGCGAGTTGGTACAGGAACCAATGAAAATACGGTCCAGGCGAATATCAGTGATCGGCTGGTTTGCCCGCAGTCCCATGTACTTGAGGGCCCGCTCGATCGAGCCACGTTTTACCAGGTCGGCCTCGGCGGCCGGGTCTGGAACAGCCTGGTCCACCGCCAGCACCATTTCCGGAGACGTGCCCCAGCTGACCTGCGGCTTGATCTCGGCGGCGTTCAAGCGCACCACGGTATCGAAACGGGCGTCGTCATCAGACTTCAGCCCTTGCCACTCGGCAACGGCTTTTTCCCAGTTATCGCCGCTCGGGGCGAACGGGCGACCTTTCACGTAGGCGATGGTTTTTTCGTCGCACGCCACCAGGCCCACACGGGCGCCGGCCTCGATGGACATGTTGCAAATGGTCATGCGGCCTTCAACCGACAGGTCACGGATGGCGCTGCCAGCGAATTCGATGGCATGCCCATTACCGCCTGCGGTGCCGATCTTGCCGATCACCGCCAGCACGATGTCCTTGGCAGTCACGCCGAACGGCAAGGTGCCTTCGACCAGTACCTGCATGTTTTTCATCTTCTTGGCGACCAGGCACTGGGTCGCGAGCACGTGCTCCACTTCCGAAGTGCCAATGCCATGGGCCAGCGCGCCGAACGCACCATGGGTAGAGGTGTGGGAGTCGCCACACACCACGGTCATGCCCGGCAAGGTCGCGCCCTGCTCCGGGCCAATCACGTGAACGATACCCTGGCGCTCGTCATTCATCTTGAATTCGGTGATGCCGTATTCATCGCAATTGTCGTCGAGGGTTTGCACCTGCAGGCGCGACACCTGGTCGGCGATGGCCTCGATGCCGCCCTTGCGCTCGGGGGTGGTAGGTACGTTGTGGTCGGGGGTAGCGACAATGCTGTCCACGCGCCACGGGGTACGGCCGGCCAGCCTTAGCCCTTCGAAAGCCTGGGGTGAGGTCACTTCGTGAACGATGTGGCGATCGATATAGATCAGCGCCGAGCCATCGTCCCGCTGCTTGACCAAATGAGCATCCCAAAGCTTGTCGTAAAGCGTTCTACCGGCCATCGATCGGTTCCTCGTCAGGCTATGACTTGTGGCAGTGGCATGGCGGCGTTTTGTCGCTGCTCGATTGAGGTGCCTCTGCTTGTGATAGGGATGCTATGGCGTTAGATTGAATAACTCAAATTCATAATTTTTATGTTCTGGATAACAACAAGGAATTTCACCGGGTGGATCTGGCAAACCTAAGCGCGTTTATCAGTGTGGCCGAAACCGGCAGCTTCTCTAATACAGGCGAGCGCCTTCATCTCACCCAGCCGGCCATCAGCAAACGTATCGCCGGGCTGGAAGCACAACTCAATACACGCCTGTTCGATCGGCTGGGCCGCGAGGTCAGCCTGACTGAGGCCGGGCGGGCCTTGCTGCCACGGGCCTATCAAATCCTCAACGTGCTGGACGACACCCGCCGGGCCTTGAGTAACCTCAATGGCGAGGTCACCGGCCGGCTGACCTTGGCGACCAGCCATCACATTGGCCTGCACCGGTTGCCGCCGCTATTAAGGGCCTTTACCCGCCGCTATCCCAACGTGGCGCTGGATATCCAGTTTCTGGATTCCGAAGTGGCCTACGAGGAAATTTTGCACGGCCGTGCCGAACTGGCGGTGATCACTCTGGCACCCGAGCCGTACGGGCTAGTGAAGGCTGTGCAGATCTGGGACGACCCACTGGACCTGGTGGCCGCGCCAGAGCATGCGCTGGCGCGTCAGGAACAGGTATCACTCCAGGATATCGCTCGCCACCCGGCGGTATTCCCGGGGGGCAATACCTTTACTCACCACATCGTTCGGCACCTGTTCCAGGCACAGGGGCTTACTCCCAATATCGCCATGAGCACCAACTACCTGGAAACGATCAAGATGATGGTGTCCATCGGGCTGGCCTGGAGCGTGCTGCCGCGCACCATGCTGGATGACCAGGTGACAAGGCTGTCACTTCCGGGCGTGCAACTGAACCGCAAGCTAGGCTACATCGTGCATACGGAAAGAACGCTCTCGAACGCCGCGCGCGCGTTCATGGCATTACTGGAAGCAGAAACTGTCTCTGAATGACAGACACAGGCAATTGCCCGATCAAGGAAGCCCGGCCTCATGCCCAAGAGCCTCAAAGCACGTGCCCGTTTGCCGCGAATACAGGCGGCCGACCCTCGGGAAGCGGAAGCGTTGTGGGAAAGTGCATCGCAACTGCTCGCCGCGCTCAACGGCGCCCGGTTGGGCGCATGGTATTGGGACATCGAGGAAGGGGTGATCAATTGGTCCCGGGGCACCCAGGCTCTGTTCGGCTTCGACCCCCAAGTTCGGCTTGCACAAGATATCGACTACCTGGACCTGCTGCCTGAGGAGGACCAGACCCGCACCCTGCAAGCCTTCGAGGCTGTGCTGCGCGGCGAACCGTTGGACCAGGCCATGCGCCACCGGATTCGCTGGCCGGACGGCAGCCTGCATTGGATAGAAATCAGTGGCAGCCTGGTCAGTGGCCGCGACGGTCGCCCGCACATGGTGGGTGTGGTACGTGAAATTACTCAACAGCGCGAGCGTGAAGCTGCGCTGATCGCGTCGGAAAAACGCTTCGCCACGCTCTTCCAGCTCAGCCCGAACGTGGTGATGCTCACCCGCCGCAGCGACGGGTTGATCTACGAAGTGAATCATCACTTCGAAAAGGTGCTCGGCTGGCCCGCCGACCAGGTGATCAACAAGACCACCGAGGAACTGGCGCTCTGGGCCGACCCGCCAGAACGCACGGAGCTGATGCTGGCGACGCTTTCCAGTAACGAACCCATCGTCACGCAAGTGCGCTTGCGCGCCGCTACCGGGCAATTGCGTCAAGGCATCCTTTGCAGCCAGAACATCGACCTGGACGGGCGCGCGTTCCTGCTCAGCACCTTCGTGGACACCAGCGAACGCATCCGAGCCGAACAATTGCTCAAGGACAGCCAGGAGCGCCTGGACCTGGCGCTGGAATCCGCCCGGCTCGGCACCTGGGACTGGCACATCCCAAGCGGCATGCTCTATGGCTCGCCGCGGGCCGCTCAACTGCATGGGCTGCCCGCCGCGCCCTTCCACCAGAGCTTTGCCGTGTTCTTCCGGCACATCAATGCACAAGACCGCCGGACCATGCGCCACCTGTATCGCCAACTGATCGCCGGGGGTGGCAGCGAGTATCAGGTGACCTACCGCGTGGACGCAGGCCAAGGGGCTATCCGCTACCTGGAAACCCGCGCCCGGCTGCACCGCGACGCAGACCACACGCCACTGCGCATGGCGGGCACACTGCTGGACATCACCGACCAGGTTGAGCGAGAGCAGCGGCTGCTGCATTCCGAAGATAAATTCGTGCGGCTGTTCCAGGCCAGCCCTTACCCGGTGTGCGTGAGCGAGCAGGCCACGGGCCGCTTCGTTGAGGCGAACCCCACGTTCTGCGAGACCTTTGGCTGGACCGCCGGCGAAGTGATCGGGCGCACCGCCGAGGAGCTGGGGCTGTGGAGTGACGAGCATCAACAGGCGATGCTCAAGGAAGAGCTGAGGCGGTTCGCCCGCGTTCGCCATCGAGAAATCATCGCACGGCGCAAGACCGGCGAGCCGCTGATCCTGGAGATCACCCTCGAACCCATCACCCTCGACAACACCCCATGCATGCTGATGACGGCGCGTGACGTAAGCCAGCTCAAGAACGCCCAGGCGCAGATCCAGCACCTGGCATACCACGACCCCCTCACCAACCTGGCTAACCGGGCCTTGCTGATGGACCGCATCAGCCAGCAGGTGACGTTGCTCAAGCGGTATAACCAGCGCGGCGCGTTGCTGTTCCTCGACCTGGACCATTTCAAGCACATCAACGATTCGCTCGGGCACCCCGTGGGCGATACGGTCCTCAAGATTGTCACCGCCCGGCTGGAAGCCAGCGTGCGGCTGGAGGACACGGTGGCACGGCTGGGCGGGGATGAGTTCGTGATCCTGGTGGGCGGGCTGGAAGGTAGCCGCAGCGAGGTCACGGCCGAGGTGCGCGCCCTGGCCGATACGCTGCGCGAACTGCTAGCCGAGCCAATGTCCCTCGATGGCCATCGGCTACGCGTGACACCGAGCATCGGGATGGCGCTGATCCCCGACCACGGCACCAGCCCGGCGGACCTGCTCAAGCGCGCGGACATCGCCCTGTACCGCGCCAAGGATTCCGGCCGCAACACCGCGCAGATGTTTCATAGCGCCATGCAAAAGGCCGCCAGTGAACGACTACGCATGGAAAACGACCTGCGCCTGGCCCTTAGCCGGGGTGAACTGCACCTGTACTTCCAGCCGCAGGTCGATGCGCGCGACGACCGTATCATTGGCGCCGAAGTGTTGCTGCGCTGGATGCATCCGCAGCTGGGGCAGCAATCGCCGGCGCAGTTCATTCAGGTGCTGGAAGAAAGCGGGCTGATTCTGGATGTGGGCAACTGGATACTGGACGAAGCCTGCGGTGCCTGCGCCAGGCTGCTGCAGGCCGGGTTGATCAATGCCAGCGAGTTCAGCCTGTGCGTGAACATAAGCCCGCGGCAATTTCGCCAAACCGATTTCGTCGCCCGCATCGAGCGCAGCCTCAGCCACAACCAGTTGCCGTGTAGCCTGCTCAAGCTGGAAATCACCGAAGGCATCGTGATCCAGAACCTGGAGGACACCATCAGCAAGATGCGCGCGCTGAAAAAATTGGGCGTGAGTTTTGCGATGGATGACTTCGGCACGGGGTATTCGTCCCTCACCTACCTGAAACGGCTGCCGGTGGACACGTTGAAGATCGACCAATCCTTCGTGCGCGATTGCACCCACGACCCCAACGATGCCGAGATCATCCGCGCAATCGTGGCCATGGCCCGTAGCCTGGAGCTGACCGTGATTGCTGAGGGTGTGGAACTGACCGAGCAGCTGGATTTCCTCGACGGGCTGGGGTGCCATTACTACCAGGGCTACCTGTACAGCCGCCCGGTGCCGCTGGAGCAATTCAAGGAGTTGCTGGTGGGCGCGTAGGAGGCCTTTTGCCCCGCCGCTTCCTACAGAATGTCGTCGGTTAATAAAAAAGGGGCGCCCCACCAGGCGCCCCTTTTCACTTCTCGCGTCGAGCGATCAATGTTCCAGCACAGGCTGCGTACCACCGATCGGGATGCGTTTTGGCTTGGCCTCTTCCGGCACTACACGCAGCAGGTCGATGTTCAGCAAACCATTCTGCAGGCCGGCCGCCTTGACCTCGATATGGTCAGCCAGGCGGAAGGACAGCTTGAAGGCCCGCTGGGCAATGCCCTGGTGCAGGTAGGTGATGCTGCTGGTGTCGCCCTCGCGGTTCTTGCCGCCGGTGACGGTCAGCACGCCTTTCTCGACCTGCAGGTCGAGGTCCTGCTCATGGAAGCCTGCCGCGGCCACGACGATGCGGTATTCGTTATCGCCATGTTTCTCGACGTTGTAGGGTGGGTAGGTGCTACCCGACTCATTGCGCAACGCCGACTCGAACAGATCGTTGAAACGATCGAAGCCAACGGAATGACGGAACAGTGGAGCCAAGGAAAATGCAGTGCTCATGACGATCTCCTGAGATTTCAGCGAGTAGTTGATTCCGCGACCCGACTTCGGCATCGCGTACCTAACAGATAGGGGCTCACTTAAAGCTTTCAAGACCGTTCGTCGGCTTTTTTTTACGCGGCTACGGGCGCCTCGAGGCCAAGCATTTCGCTGATGCGCGTGCAGTCGGTTTCCTGCCGCAGCGCGGTGAACAGCTCTACCGCGGCCGGATAAGTGCGGGTGAGCATGGCCACCCATTGCTTCAACCGCCCTGGGGCATAACGGGGCGAAAGCTTGGCGGTGGCCTGCAGCCAGAAGTCTTGCAACAGGGGCAGCAGATCGTCCCACGTCATGGGTACTACCGCCTTGCCTTGCGCCGCTGCAGCGATCTGCAGGGCCAGATCAGGCCGGGAGACCAGCCCGCGCCCCAGCATGAAGTGCTGCGCGCCGCTAACCTCACGGCAACGCTGCCAATCCTCTACGGTCCAGATTTCGCCGTTGGCATACACCGGTACCTTCACCGCATCCTGTACCCTCGCCACCCATTCCCAATGCGCCGGCGGCTTGTAGCCCTCCAGCTTGGTACGGGCATGCACCACGATGCGCTCCGCGCCACCATCGGCCAACGCGCGAGCGCAGTCCATGGCGCTGGAGGGGCTGGCGTAACCCAGGCGCATTTTCGCTGTGACGGGAATGTGCGAGGGGGTGCTGCGGCGCACTTCGCTGACGATCGCGTGCAACAACTCGGGCTCGTTGAGCAACACAGCGCCCCCGCGAGAGCGATTCACCGTTTTGGCCGGGCAACCGAAATTCAGGTCGATCACCGGCGCGCCCAGTTCGCTGGCCACGGCGGCGCTGTCGCCCAGCAGCACGGGATCGGAGCCCAGCAGCTGAACGTGCAACGGCGTACCGGCGCGGGTCTGGCTGCCATGGGCCAATTCGGGCGCCAGCTTGAGGAAGGACGACGGCGGGAGCGCGCGGTCGGACACGCGGATAAACTCGGTCACGCACCAGTCGATGCCCCCCACACGGGTAAGCACGTCGCGCAGGATGTTATCGACCAGCCCTTCCATAGGCGCCAGGGCGAGTTGCATAGGTTCAGTTCTCAGGTGTGGCAGGGGCCGGCTGGATGGCACAGCCATAGCCGTCGATGAATTCGCTCGGCATGCGCTTGGGCCGGCCAGTCGATAGCTCGATGCACACGAAGGTGGTTTGCGCACGCAACAGCGTGGCACCGTCGGAAGGGCGAATGAGCTGGAAGCGGCGGTTCATCTTCAGGCGCTGGTCCCAGTCGATGATCCAGGTGCCCATTACGAGTTCGTCGTCTTCGTAAGCGGCGGCCAGGTAGTCGATTTCGTGGCGTAACACGGCCATGGCGCGGTCCAGCCGACGGTATTCGACCAGGTCCAGGCCAAGATAGCCCGAATGGCGCCAGGCACAGCGCTCGAGCCAGGAAACATAGACGGCGTTGTTGGCGTGGCCGAGCCCGTCGATGTCGTCGGCGCTGACACGGAGGTCGAGGGTAAAGGGTGACGGCAGATCCCAGTTCATATGCTCTCCTGCGCTCACCATAGGGCCGGAAAAACAAAAGGCCCATTCAATAATCGAATGAGCCTTGATTCCCGGAGATCGGGGTAAACGTGGCGTCCCCTAGGGGACTCGAACCCCTGTTACCGCCGTGAAAGGGCGGTGTCCTAGGCCACTAGACGAAGGGGACGCAAACCTTCGAGCAGGCCCGCCGTAGCAGGCCCTGGCAAAATGGTGGAGCTAGACGGGATCGAACCGTCGACCTCTTGCATGCCATGCAAGCGCTCTCCCAGCTGAGCTATAGCCCCGATTTTACGCCTGGCGGCGTGTAACGCCGAAGCGATACAGGTGAAAATGGCGTCCCCTAGGGGACTCGAACCCCTGTTACCGCCGTGAAAGGGCGGTGTCCTAGGCCACTAGACGAAGGGGACAGACCTTCTTTCCGGCCGGTCTGGTAACCGGCCTGCCCGAGGTTTACAACACCTGGGGCGAGGAATTTGGTGGAGCTAGACGGGATCGAACCGTCGACCTCTTGCATGCCATGCAAGCGCTCTCCCAGCTGAGCTATAGCCCCACAGCGCGGCGCCTTGTTTCAGCACCATGTCGTGGACGGGGCGCATATTAAGACGACACCCCTACCCTGTCAAACTAATTTTCAGAAATTTTTAAAAAATTATTCCCGGCATTCAAAGGGTTAGGGTCGCGCCTCGAATTTACGGGGCGAAGGGGCCGCAAGCGCAGCGCCCTTCCCTCCCGTGATCGCGACCCCAGGCTGTCAGCCGATGTCAGCCAGCAGTTTTTCCCACTCCTTGTTTTCTTTCTTCGACACGCCGCCCAGCAGGTCCAGCGCCTGGCGCAAGCGGTAGCGGGTAAGGTCCGGGCCAATGATTTCCATGGCGTCCAGCACCGACACCGAGCTCGCCTGGCCGGTGATGCTGGCGAACATCAGCGGCATGGCGTCGCGCAGCTTGAGCTGCAGTGCGTCTACCACGGCCTGGATACAGGCGGTGATGCGATCCTTCTCCCACTGCCGCAACCCTTCCAGCTTCCAAAGGATCAGCTGGATCACCTGACGAACCTGGTCTGGGGTGAGCTTCTTGGAAGCGAACAGGGCGGGATCCGGGCGCACGCCACCCTCGAAGAAGAAACCACCCAACGGAGCGACCTGGCTGAAGGTTTCTACCCTGCCCTGCACCAGCGGTGCGATCTTCATCAGGTAATCCTGATTGAAGGCCCATTTGCGCACGCGCGCGGCGAACTCTTCTACCGGCAGCTCGCGCAACCACTGGCCATTTAGCCACGACAGCTTTTCGATATCGAAGATCGGCCCGCCCAGCGATACGCGGGACAGGTCGAAGTGCTCGACCATTTCGTCGAGGGAGAACTTTTCGCGTTCGTCCGGCATGGACCAGCCCATGCGCCCCAGGTAATTGAGCATGGCCTCAGGCATGAAGCCCATACGCTCGTAGAACGTGACGGAGGTGGGGTTCTTGCGTTTGGAGAGCTTGGACTTGTCCGGGTTGCGCAGCAGCGGCATGTAGCACAGCTGTGGCTGCTCCCAGCCAAAGTACTCGTACAGCTTCATCAGCTTGGGCGCGGACGGTAGCCATTCCTCGCCACGCAGCACGTGGGTGATGCCCATGAGGTGGTCGTCCACCACGTTGGCGAGGAAGTAGGTGGGCAGGCCGTCGGTCTTGATCAGCACCTGCATGTCCATGCGGTCCCACGGGATTTCCACGTCGCCGCGGAGCATGTCCGGCACCACGCACACGCCTTCGCTGGGCACTTTCATGCGGATCACATGGGGCTCGCCCGCAGCCAGGCGGCGCTGCACTTCTTCCGCGGACAGCAACAGGGCGCGGCCGTCATAGCGCGGGGTTTCACCACGGGCCATTTGCTCGGCGCGCATCTGGTCCAGCTCTTCGGCGGTGCAGAAGCACGGGAAGGCATGGCCGGCGTCTACCAGTTGTTGGGCGTAGCGCTTGTAGATCTCGCCACGCTCGCTTTGCCGGTACGGGCCGTGCGGGCCACCGACGTCCGGGCCCTCGCTCCATTCGATACCGAGCCAGCGCAAGGCGTCGAAGATCTGCTGCTCGGATTCGCGGGTGGAACGCAGTTGGTCGGTGTCCTCGATCCGCAGGATGAATTCACCGCCGTGCTTTTTGGCGAAGCAGTAGTTGAACAGGGCGATGTACGCCGTGCCAACGTGGGGGTCGCCAGTGGGCGAAGGCGCGATTCGGGTGCGAACGGTGCTCATGGAGGGCTCTCGGACAGGACAGTACAAAGCAGGGAATGGTAGCAGGCTGGGCGGGTGGCCCCAAGGGGATACAGAAACGCGAAGGCCGGCCGATCAGCCTATCCCGTGGGAAGCGGGCGCAGTGAGGCGCGCCCTAGAAGTTGGACATCCATCCAACCTCTGGGGTGTATTCATGAGCAAGTACAGTACGCAGTTCAAGCTTTCAGCGATCGGCGCCTTCCTCTCTGGGGCCTACGGTTTTCGCCGCGTTGGCGCCGACTTCGGCGTTGATCCCACGCTGCTGCGCCGCTGGATTGCGGCCTATAGGCAACATGGCGAACAGGGTGTCACGCCGCGTGCGCGCCAGTCGTACACCACCGAATTCAAGCTGATGGTACTGCAAACGAAGTGGCGCGATCACCTATCGCTTCGAGAGGTCGCGGCCCTGTTCAACCTCGGCTGTTCCAGCCAGGTGGGCAGATGGGAGCGTGAGTACTACAGTAGCGCCATCGAAGCCCCGCGCCCGGGGCCCCAGGAATTGCCTGTTGTCATGTCCAAGCCGAAATTTCCAAAACCCCAGACGCCCCTTCCATCCGAGTCGATCAAGGATGAAGACCTGACCCATGACCAGTTGCTGGCCAGGCTGTACCAGGCTCGGGTGGAGAACGCTTACCTAAAAAAGTTGAAGGCGTTAAGGGAGGAAAAGGAAAGGCAGGCGGCAGCCGGGAAGAAAAAGCCCGGATAGTCACCGCGCTGCGGTCGGACTTTGACCTTGATGCGCTGCTCAAGGCGGCCGGGCTGGCGCGCAGCACCTACTACTACCAACTCAAGGCGATTGCTGCCGGGGACATGAGCGCCCCGCTGAAAGCTGCGATCCAGAGCATTCAGGATCAGCACAAGGGCCGATACGGCTACCGCCGCGTGACCGCGACCCTGCGTCACGACGGGCAGCTGGTCAACAGCAAGAAAGTGCGTCGGCTGATGGGCGAGATGGGGCTTCAATGCAAGGTACGACCCAAGCGGTACAAGTCGTACAACGGCCTGATAGGGGTAGCCGCGCCCAACCTGCTGGCCCGGAATTTCAAGGCCGAGGCGCCGAATCAGAAGTGGGTGACCGACGTGACCGAGTTCAAGGTGGGCAGTGAAAAGCTGTACCTGTCGCCCGTGCTGGACTTGTACAACGGCGAGATCGTGGCCTATCAGCTCGCCGAACGCCCACAGTATGCGCTGGTGGGGCAAATGTTGGAGCAGGCTCTGAAGCGCTTGCCGGACGGTGCCACGCCGCTGCTGCACTCGGATCAGGGCTGGCACTACCGCTATCAGGAGTACCGCGACCGGCTACAGGCAGCGGGTCTGGAACAGAGCATGTCGCGCAAAGGTAACTGCTTGGACAACGCGGCCATGGAAAGTTTTTTCGGCACGCTCAAGACGGAGTTCTTCTACCGGGAGCGCTTTACCAGCATCGATCAGCTATGGACGGCGATTGAGGAATACATTCACTATTACAATCATTACCGCATCAAGATGAAGCTCGACGGCCTGAGCCCTGTGGCGTACAGGACCCAGGCCGCAGCAGCCTGATTTACTCGTCCAACTTTATGGGCGCATGCCACAGCTCGCGAAGAGGTCAGGCCAGATTAAAGAAGGTCACCGTCCGGCGCTTCCCGGCGGGTATCCACGCGTATCAGCACGTCATTCTGGAAGCGCCAGTATTTCCAGGCGCCGCCATTGGGGCCGTATACCAGTACATCGGTTTTGGTCGCGCCTTTTCTCGGCACCCCGTTTGGGCGCAGCGCGGGGGGCTGGCTGGCCTGCGCCGCGGGTGGCCCGCAGCGGCTCAGCACTTCACCGAGCCTGGCGCCAGGATTGATCAGTTCCCTGCCGCAGCGGGTGCTCGCTTCGGCAGCGGGGATACAGGCAAGCGCCAACATCCCTATCGCAACGACTCTGATCATATCGCCTCCTTCGACACCTGCCAGCTACCCGCAGGTTACACCGCCAGCAACCGCTCGCGCAGCTTGCCGATTTCATCGCGGGTTTGCGCCGCGGCTTCGAACTCCAGGTCCCGGGCGAACTGGAGCATCTTCTCTTCCAACTGGCGGATGCGTTTGTTGATCTCGCTCGGGCTGCGCAGCTCGGCTTCGTATTTGGCGCTCTCTTCGGCAGCCTTGGCCATGCCCTTGCGCTTCTTGCTCTTGCCGCCGGGGATATTGGCGCCTTCGAGGATGTCGGCGATGTCGCGTACAACCCCCTTGGGCACGATGCCGTTGGCTTCGTTGAAAGCGATCTGCTTTTCCCTCCGCCGCTCGGTTTCGTTGATGGCCCGTTCCATGGAGCCGGTCATGTTGTCGGCATAGAGGATCGCCCGGCCGTTGAGGTTACGCGCGGCGCGGCCGATGGTCTGGATCAGCGAGCGCTCCGAGCGCAGGAAGCCTTCCTTGTCGGCATCCAGAATGGCCACCAGGGCCACCTCCGGCATGTCCAGGCCCTCGCGCAACAGGTTGATCCCCACCAGCACATCGAAGGTGCCCAGGCGCAGGTCGCGGATGATCTCCACCCGCTCCACCGTGTCGATGTCCGAGTGCAGGTAACGCACCCGCACATCGTGATCGGCGAGGTAATCGGTAAGGTCTTCGGACATGCGCTTGGTGAGCGTGGTGACCAGCACCCGTTGATCTAGCGCCACGCGCTTGCGAATCTCGGACAACAGGTCGTCCACCTGAGTAGAGGCCGGGCGGATTTCGATCTGCGGGTCTACCAGGCCGGTGGGGCGAACCACCTGCTCCACCACCCTGCCGGCGTGCTCCTGCTCATAGGGGCCGGGCGTGGCGGAGACGAAAATGGTCTGCGGCATGATCGCTTCCCACTCGTCGAAGCGCATGGGGCGGTTATCCAGCGCGGAAGGCAGGCGGAAGCCGTACTCCACCAATGTTTCCTTGCGGGAGCGGTCACCCTTGTACATCGCCCCGACCTGCGGAACGCTCACATGGGATTCGTCGATCACCAACAGCGCCTCGGGCGGCAGGTAGTCGTACAACGTGGGCGGTGCCGCGCCGGCGGGCCGACCGGAGAGGTAGCGGGAGTAGTTTTCGATGCCGTTGCAGTAGCCCAGCTCCAGCATCATCTCCAGGTCGAACCGCGTACGTTGCTCCAGCCGCTGAGCCTCTACCAGCTTGTTGGCGCCGCGCAGGTATTCCAGCCGCTCTTCCAGTTCAACCTTGATCTTTTCAATGGCCCCGACGATGGTTTCCCGAGGGGTTACATAGTGGGTTTTCGGGTAGAGGGTATAACGCGGCAGGCGCTGGATGATCTCGCCGGTGAGCGGGTCGAAGGACGAGATGTTTTCGATCTCGTCGTCGAACAGCTCGATGCGGATGGCTTCGAGGTCGGACTCGGCCGGGAATACGTCAATCACATCGCCACGCACGCGAAAGGTGGCACGGGCAAAGTCCATTTCGTTGCGGGTGTATTGCAACTCGGCCAGCCGCCGTAGCAGCTCGCGCTGGTCGAAGCGGTCACCGCGGTCCAGGTGCAACACCATGCGTAGGTAGGTTTCCGGGCTACCCAGGCCGTAGATGCACGACACCGTGGTCACGATGATCGCGTCCTTGCGCTCCAGCAACGCCTTGGTGGCGGACAGCCGCATCTGTTCGATGTGGTCGTTGATCGAGGCATCCTTCTCGATGAAGGTGTCCGAAGACGGCACATAGGCTTCAGGCTGGTAGTAGTCGTAGTAGGAAACGAAGTACTCCACGGCATTGTTCGGGAAGAATGCCTTGAACTCACCGTATAGCTGCGCCGCCAAGGTTTTGTTGGGCGCCAGTACCAGCGTGGGGCGTTTTATCTGCGCGATCATGTTGGCGATGCTGAAGGTTTTGCCCGACCCGGTCACACCCAGCAGCGTCTGATGGGCCAGGCCTGCATCGATGCCTTCCACCAGTTGGCGAATAGCCTCAGGCTGGTCGCCGGCGGGCTGGTATTGGGTCACAAGCTGGAATTCGGACATGGGCTACCTCAATCGCCCCGCAGGGCTGTATCCATAAACAGTACTGGGGTGCTATACAGGCGTCAAATATCACCTTACATACGGGTGGCAGTGAAATATGATTATCCGTGTTAAGGGGTGTAAAAAAAAACGAACAAATCGGACACTAGCTGTCGCGAACCCGCGCAACCCTCTCTATACTCATCGACCGTTGGCGCACCGCGTTGGTGCGGATTTTTTCACCCTCCTTTACAGAGCCACGGTCCCTAATGAGCCTGTTTTCCGCTGTCGAATTGGCGCCCCGCGATCCTATCCTCGGCCTCAACGAAGCCTTCAATGCCGACCCCAGGCCTGAAAAGGTCAACCTGGGTGTAGGCGTTTACTACAACGAAGCAGGCAAGATCCCGCTGCTGCGCGCGGTCATCGAAGCGGAGCAGGCACGGGTCGCCCAGCATGCCGCCCGTGGTTACCTGCCGATCGAAGGCATCGCCGCTTATGACAAGGCCGTGCAAACCTTGCTGTTCGGTGCCGAGTCGCCGTTGCTGGCCGAAGGCCGTGTAGTCACCGTGCAGGCCGTAGGCGGCACCGGCGCGCTCAAGCTGGGTGCCGACTTCATCAAGCGCCTGCGCCCCGAGGCGGTAGTAGCAATCAGCGATCCAAGCTGGGAAAACCACCGTGCCCTGTTCGAAACCGCCGGCTTCCCGGTACGCGAATATCGCTACTATGATGCGACCAGCCATGGTGTGAACCGTTCCGGCCTGCTGGAGGACCTGAACGCTCTGCCAAGCGGCTCGGTAGTGGTGCTGCATGCGTGCTGCCACAACCCGACCGGGGTAGACCTCACCCGTGAGGACTGGCAACAGGTGCTGGACGTGGTTCGCGCCAAGGGCCATGTGCCGTTTCTGGACATCGCCTACCAGGGCTTCGGCGACGGCATCCCCGAGGACGCCGAAGCCGTGCGGTTGTTCGCCGAGGCAGGCCTCACCTTCTTCGTCTCCAGCTCGTTCTCCAAGTCCTTCTCGCTGTACGGCGAGCGCGTGGGCGCGTTGTCGATCGTCACCGCCTCGAAAGACGAGAGCACCCGAGTGCTGTCGCAGATCAAGCGAGTGATCCGCACCAACTACTCCAACCCGCCCACCCACGGCGCGATGATCGTGGCCACCGTGCTCAACAGCCCGGAGCTGCGCGCCATGTGGGAAGCGGAACTGGCAGAAATGCGCAGCCGCATCCGCGACATGCGCCTGGGTATGGTCGACCGCCTGGCTGCCCTGGGCACCGCGCAGGACTTCAGCTTCATCAAGCAACAGCGCGGGATGTTCTCCTACTCGGGCCTGACCACTGCACAAGTGCATCGCCTGCGTAACGAGTTCGGCATCTATGCCCTGGACACCGGCCGCATCTGCGCCGCGGCGCTTAACCAGAGCAACCTGGGCGCGGTGACCGAGGCGATCATCAAGGTGTTGTAACGCCTTCAATGCTCCGCGTGTAGGAGGCCTCTAACTCTGTGGGAAGCGGGCGAAAGCTCGCGAAAAAATGACCATTCGCGAGCTGTCGCCCGCTTCCCACAAGGGTCCGCATCACCCTCGCGTCCCGTTGACTTCCTCAACGTTATCAGTAAGATAGCCACCGTTGTTCCGCGATAGCTCAGTCGGTAGAGCAAATGACTGTTAATCATTGGGTCCCTGGTTCGAGTCCAGGTCGCGGAGCCAATCAATGTTTCAGAGGCTGCTGTGCTCGCCTTTGAATCCCGAAAAACCCGCCCTTTGTGGCGGGTTTTTTCGTTTTACGGGGCGGGCACCCTGGGCCGCGCCCTCACCCCTTCCAATATTCGAAGGCTGAGCGCACGGCGTCCACGATACGCTCCGCCCGGCGTTCATCCTCAAGTTGCGGGTACGCCTTTTTCAGCTTGCCGGACACTTGCCAGTGGTTTTCCTTGAGTGAGCGAATGATGCGGTTGGCATCCTGGTCGGGCATTTCCAGCACCTCCTTCATCTGCTCCTGAGCCCGCTGGAAGATCATCAGCACACGCGCTTCCTCGGCCATCTCGGTGCGTACGGTATGGGCGACAACCTGAGCCGTGTACAGCACATGTTCCGTAAGGTCCGGGAAACGCCAGGCAAACAGCGCGTCGGCATAATCATCAAACACCAGGTTGCTCAGCGTTCCGTCTGTGTATTGAACAAGCTCGCCGAAGCGGTATGACCCCGCGTAGCGATGCATGAGCGGCCGGGAAAAGACCTCAAGCGTACGGTCATACCGAGCCCGAAAATCAATAGAGCTGATAATTGTCGCCGACACCGGGAGAATCACGCCGTCGGGCACTGCCTTGTCACGGATCAACGTATCGTTGATCAGAAAACGATGAATTCGGCCATTGCCGTCCCGCATGGGGTGGATATACACAAAGCTGAAGGCCAGCGCTGCCGCACGCACCAATGGTTCAGCGCCGCGGGTGACCTCTTCGAATTGTTTGAGCCCTTCCAGAAGCTGCGGGACCTGTTCGAACCCTGGGGCTACGTAATGCACAATGTTCTCGCGCAACGTTGCTTGCCCCACGAAGACCGGTGACCGCCGCAGCCCTAACCCGATTGCATCATGGCCAAGAATACCTGCCTGCAACGTATGCAGGCTGCTGTCGCTCAAGGGGCCTTCGATGTGCCCGCAATACTGGGCGATGACATGGGCAAATCGCTGGATTCTATCGGCCTGATCCGCTTCCTTCTCAATGAGAAAGCTGGCGCGGGACTCCTTGAACGTCAGCCAGCTGGCTGTGCGCATCAGAATGTCGGGCCCGAAATTACGGTTCAGCTCGCGTAACGCTTCGCCCACATCAAACTGCAGTGCTTCCTGAACGGCAATAGTGCGGCGAATCAAAGGGCAGAACCGAGGCGTGCCTGGAAGGTTGTCCTTGATACGCCAGCGCTGTACACGTACCGGCTTGGACCGGGTCAGATAAAGCTCGGACGAAACAGCGTCAACGTAGCTACCGTTGGAAATATCGGGCACATTCAAGCGTTCTTCCGTCAGCCATTCATACAAAAACCCGGCGCGGCGCGCATATTGCCCGAAGGGCGCCTCCCGGCACCATGCCTCGATGGGCCCAGGGCCGGTGACCGCGAACAAGCGGGCAAGGAACTCCAGATGAAGCTCTTCGTACTTGAGCCCAAACTCGAAATGGCCAGAAAAGTCGTCAGTGGGCTGGTAGCTGGAAGGGTAGGTGTTATGAAGCTGCCTTTCGCTTTCACGAACCATACGTGTGGTGCCGATGACGGATTCAACCCGCAGAGGCTGTACAAGGTCGATACTGTACCGATCAGCGAGGGCCTTGAAGCCTACCTGCATGGATGCGTCTCCTACGGACAGCGAAGCGATGAACAGACACCGATGGTAAGCGAAAAATGGTGACTGAGAGATCGAAAACGCTACCGGCCTCGCGAAAACACTACTAAAACGCGGTTTTCCAACGAAAACGTTAACGGACCGCTGCGTTTTCCTGTTGTGCACTGTCCCTCAGGCGGGAATCATAAGCCTGCCCGCGACAATCGCGACGCATGCCTCGCCCTACCTCACAACAGGAGCGCTCCATGAAACGTATCGGTACTTCCGCACTGCTCGCCCTCGCCTGCCTTGCCGGCGTGGCGCAAGCCGCCGGGCCCGCGACTACGGCGAACACCGCCAGCGGCCCTGCATTGGCCGACAGTAAAGGCCAGGTGCTGTACACCTACGACCAAGACATGACCGGTATGTCCATGTGCAATGGCAAATGCGTGGAAAACTGGCCCGCGTTCGTGGCCGAGGATGGCGCCAAGGCCGAAGGCGACTGGTCGCTGGTCAAGCGCGACGATGGCCGCCAGCAGTGGGCGTATAAAGACAAGCCGCTGTACACCTGGAAAAACGACGCCAAGCCAGGCGAGGCCGGTGGCGATAACAAGGGCGGGGTGTGGCACGTGGCCAAGCCCTGACGGTTACGGGGCCTCGCCGAGCGAATAGAACTCGCCGTCGCTCCATACCCCCAGCAGGCGCTGGCCGTTCACCTCTCGGGTAATGGCCAGGTCCACCAGCTGGTAGAACACGTTACGGTGGATCAAGGCTTCGAGGTTGCCCCGCACCGTGATGTAGGGCGCGGGTTCGCCGGTAACGTCGTCAGTGACTACCCGCAATGGGTGCTCGGGCCCTGCGGTAAAACGGTTCTCGACGTTGTCGGTAAAGTGCAGGCGTTGGTGCTCGCCCTCCCCTTCAACCTCCAGGGTAACCGCCACGAAGGGCGCGTCTTCCACGGTGATCCCGACTTTCTCCACCGGGGTCACCAGGAACCATTTGTCCTCGTCCCGTCGCAGAATGGTCGAGAACAGCCGAACCATCGGTTTGCGGCCGATCGGCGTACCGAGGTAATACCAGGTACCGTCGCGGGCGATGCGCATGTCGATGTCGCCGCAAAAGGCCGGGTTCCACAAATGAACCGGGGGCAGCCCCTGCGCCCTGGGGATCTGCCCCAACAAATCATTGACCGTTGCCGCGCCGCTCATGGCGCCTCCTTACTGGCTCATTCCCAACAAGCGCTGAGCGTAGTCCTCGAACGGTGGGCCAAGCAAATCTTCCGGCTTGTTGTTGTGCAGGGTGAGCAAGCCGCCACGGCTGCGAATGGTCGCGGTATCGATCAGGTAGCGGGTGCTGGTTTCGATCAGCATCATTTGAACAACGCCGCTGTCGATGCCCAGGCGGTCGACGGCTTCCTGGTCAGACCACTCGTCCAGGTTACCAATGCGGTCATCGGCACGGGCGAAGCGGGTGTACAGCACATAGTGGGCGCCCACGCCCCGCGCCTCGCTCAAGGCTTGCTCCAGCCCTTCAGGCTGTTCGGCGCGGCGAACCATCGGGAAGTATTCCACGAAGCCACGGAAGGCCTCTTCAGCCACCACATTGGGCCGCGGGTAGGCGCCGCCTGGCGGGACGAACGAGCCCTGGGCGATGTAGATGAACGAGTCGGGCTGCAGCCGGAAATTGGTGGAACGGCGGGTCTGGCTATGATCGAGCACACCGGCATCGCTGAGCTGGTCCCGGGCCACCACGCCCATGTCGCTGACGCTCATGCACCCGCCCAACATCAGCAGCATTACTACTACACACAACCTTTGCATCGTTCTCTCCGAAAGCCGCGACGGAAACCCGGCGAATACTGGAGCCGATGCAGCTTTTGCGCCAGTTCGGGCAAGCCGCTCAGGGTTTGGAAACCAGCGCCGCTTCTCGCACGGAGTGAAGGTGAAAAATACCCAGCAGCAAAATCTGCGTACGGTCCAGCCACCGGTGTGAACGGGACTGTAGCCGCCGGTTGAAAATCATCATTTGGGCGATGTGCAGCAATAGCAGGAAGGCCCCGGCAAGGTTGACCCAGGCCGAAAAAGGCTTTGGAAAAGGAGACAGCAGGTTCAGCACCACCAGCCACCAGAACACCAGTGTGAGGGCTTTGGCGATGCCGACGGCAAGCCCGGCGGGTGAAGTCATTGAGCGTAGCCTCGCGGCGTATCCAGTAGAGCGCTCACTCTACTAAAAAAGCCGCGAGGCGTCCCCTCAGCGGTTCAGGTGCAGTTCCACACGACGGTTCTGCGCACGGCCTTCCGAGGTGCCGTTATCGGCAACCGGCCGGCTTTCGCCGAAGCCTTCGCTGCTGAGCTTGGCTTGAGACACGCCATGCTCGGTCAGGAAGGTCACCACGCTGGCGGCGCGGCGCTCGGACAGCCCCTGGTTGTAGCGATCCGTACCTACGCTATCGGTATGGCCGTCTACCTTCACGCTCACGATGTCCGCCGCTTTCAACCGATCCAGCAACCCGGTCAACTGGCTTTGGGCCTCGGCCGTCAGGTTGGACTTGTCGAACTCGAACAGCACGTCGCCGGCATCGCTCAAGGTAATCACTTCTTCCTTGGGCGGTGGTGGTGGCGCAGGTGGCTCCACGGCCGCTGGCGCCGGCGCTGCCGGAAGCGGGCAACCGTTGTGCGACACGGGCGTACGTGGCGGTGTGCCCGGGCAGCGATCACGGCGGTCGAATACCCCGTCGCCGTCTTCGTCGCCGTCATGTGCGTAACAGATCAATCCTCCGGCGATAGCGCCGGCCAAACCACCGCCGGCCGCCCACGCGCCGCTTTCCAGCGCGCCCAGCCCCGCTCCTGCTACACCCCCGATGGCACTGCAAATGGGCCAGTTCCCTTGGTTGAGCGGCGCAGTACCATCACTGCGCGAAGCACAACCGCTGAGAACACTGCTGACCAGAAGAACGGGCAACAATGCCCGCACGATCATTCTCATCGTTGAAACTCCTGTGTCTCCGGCTGCTGCCGGTATGTGGATTAAAGCCCAAGGCAGTTCACTCTGCCGTAATACAGGCAGATTGATTGCGCACTAGGCGTTAAGGTTCCGGAAGGCTAGTCTTTGTTTCTTGAAAGAGGACCTGAAGCAATGACCGTTTCGACCCATACCCCCCAGGAAGCGCTTGCTGCCCTGCTCGATGCGCAGCAGCCCGCGCGCCTGTTGGTGGTCGCCGCCAGCCGGTTCCCGGCGCTGGATGCCTTTATCGAAGCCCACCCGAACACGCTACTGGGCTTCGCATTGCCGGGGGCTTTGCCGGCGGAACTGGCCGCGGAGCGCTTCGACCTGGCGGTTGTGGTGGACTGCCTGGAACACCTGGATCGCCGCGCGGGGCAGGAGTTGCTGGGCGGCATTCGCAACCTGAACGCAAGCCGGCTGGCGGTACTGGCGGACCTCGCGGCCAGCCCTTGGCGCGAAACCGACTTCTATGCCCTGGCCTTGCAAAAAACCGCCACGTTCAAGCGGGGGGAGCAAACGCTGGGGCTGTTCACCTATGATCTGCGTGAATATAAACAGGCGCCGGATTGGCTCAACGCTCGCTTCTGGGCCAACCCGCAGCACTTCGGTAAATACTGGTGGTAAACAAAATGATAGCGGTATGCCCATGCGGCAGCGGAAGCGTTCTGGACGACTGTTGCGGGCGCTTCCATGGGGACTTCTCGGCGCCGGACGCCCAGCACTTGATGCGCTCGCGCTACACCGCCTACGTGTTGGGCCTGGTGGATTACCTGATCGCGACCACCCTCCCTGCCCAGCAGGCCGGGCTTGATCGCGCAGCCATGGCAGCCTGGAGCGCGCAGGCCATGTGGTTGGGGCTGGAAGTGGAGAATGCCGAGGTGATCGGTGGCAAGCCCGAACACGCGTTCGTGACCTTCACCGCGCGGTGGCACGACGCCGAGGGCGAGCATAGCCACCGTGAGCGTTCGGCGTTCGTGCAGAACGACGGCCGCTGGTATTTCATCGACCCTACCGTGCCGTTGAGCAGTGGCCGAAACGATCCATGCCCGTGTGCAAGCGGGGAGAAATTCAAGAAGTGCTGCGCGGGTTATCTCAGGGGCTGAGCCACTAGGGCGCGAGCTTGAGGTGCGAGGTATCTGGCGGCGGCGGTGCAGGCTGCGTGCTACCTCCACTGCCCAGGTCTGCCCCCACCGGCGCCAGGCTCATCTGGCTGAGGTCTACCCTGGGCGCTGCGGCAGGCGGGGCTTCAGGCTGCATTCTGGCGCCGGCTTCGGCGATGTCGTACGCCGGAGCGTCCACGTCGACAAAGGCCGCCATGTAATTATCCCGCGGGGTTACCTTGGCCCTTGGGCCACGATCAGGCGCTGCAGCTGGCGGCGGTGCCAGGTCGACCGTTTCTATAGCTTCAATCGCACACACCTCGGCCACAGCCCCTGCGCGTTCCAATGCCTGGCGGAAACGCTCCGCGCCCGCAGCATCCAGCTGGCTTTTAAGTATCAGCCGCCGGCCCGAGAACAGTAACTGAACGCGCTCGGCGTCGGCACGGAACAACTGTGCGACGTTGGCCTTCACGGTTTCCACGGACGTACCGGGCAGGCATTCGCCGCTGAAGGCAATTTCGTACAGCGCCATGTTATGTTCTCCTTCAATTGGGCACGGTGTTTCCTGACAGGGTAGCCTCGCACCAGCATTCGTGACCGGGGTTTTGGGCGGATGCACACACCACCGGAGGCAGTAGATGCGATACGCGCACCACACGCTACGGTTGTTTCTGCTGGCCTTGATGCTTGGGCTTGGAGGCTGCTCCACCTGGCTTACCGGCAATTATGACGATCCCGAGGTGCATCTCAAACAGGTTGAGGTGGTGAAGGCCAAGTTGCTGGAGCAGCGCTTTCGCCTGCATTTCGTGATCGACAACCCCAACGATGAAGACCTCCCCATCCGGGGGCTGACCTATAAGGTGAGCCTGGAAGGCCTGCTGCTGGCCGAAGGTGACGATGACAGCTGGTTCAGCGTACGCGCCCACAGCCGCGCCATTCATGTTGTGGAAGTGCGCACCAACCTGTGGGAGCACCTCAAGCCACTGGCGAAATTACTGCGCCACCCGGACCGCCCACTGCAGTATCGGCTGGAGGGGGAACTGCGCACCGGGGTATTATTCGGCCACAACCTTTCCCTGCGGCGAACCGGTGAGATCACCCCCGCAGGCTTGCTTTCGGAGTAGTAGAAATGTCGCAACAACCTCACGTACATGGCCCGGATTGCAACCATGACCATGACCATGATCATCACGCGCATGACCACGGCCATGTGCACGGCCCGCACTGCAACCATGAGCCGCAAGAGCCAGTACGCAACGCCCTGAAGGATGTAGGCCGCAACGACCCTTGCCCCTGTGGCAGCAACAAGAAATTCAAGAAGTGCCACGGCGCCTGAGCTTTGGCGTGACCCTGCTCCGGCTTTGCCAGGTTCCCCAGGGTGAATCACCAACAAGCTGAACCCCAGAAAACACAAACCCCTGCTCATCGGCAGGGGTTTGTTTTACTCGAGCGCGGGTTTTACTCGGTTTTGCTTTGCACCGCGCCGGCGGTGTTGTCCATCAGGCTCTTGGTGGCCGTCTGGATGAACGCGTCCAGCTTGTTGCGCAGCGCGGGAACGTCCGCGGTTTCCGGGATGACCTCAGCCTTGGGATCGTGGCCCAGCGTATAGCGGTAGAGCTTGGGCTCCATGTCGCGGGATTCGATCAGGATGCGGTCGCCGGTCACGATGGCCACGCTCTGCTCGCTGCCCGAGGGCTTGATCACGCCGAAGCCCTGGTCACCCTGTTGCAGGTTGAGCAGGTCCCGGCCCCAGCACTGGTGCTGCGCTTCGCCACCCAGGCGGCCCATGATGGTGGGCACGATGTCGATCTGGGTACCAACGGTGTGGTTGACCGCACCGAACTTGTCCTGGATGCCAGGGGCGATCAACAGCAAGGGCACGTTGAAACGGCTCAGGTCCATCTCGGTCAATTGGCGCTCGTTGCCGAAGCCATGGTCACCCACGATCACGAACAGCGTCTGGTTGTAGTACGGCGACTGCTTGGCTTTCTCGAAGAACTGCCCCAGGGCCCAATCCGAATAGCGCATGGCGGTGAGGTGCTGGTCCAGGTTGCCGCGCCCGGTTACAGGCTCTACTGGAAGGTCTTTGGGCAACGCGTACGGCGTGTGGTTGGACAGCGATTGCAGCAAGGCATAGAACGGCTTGCCCTGGGCGGTCAGCTTGTTCAGTTCTTCGTTGCCTCGGGCAAACATGTCCTGGTCGGACACGCCCCAGGTAGGGTCCGAGAACACCGGGTTCACGAAATCATCGCGGCCGATGAAGGTGGTCATGCCCTGATTGCTGAAGAAGCCCGACTGGTTGTCCCAGGCGAAGTCCCCGTTGTACACGTAGACGTCGTTGTAGTCCCGGGCGCTGAGCATGGCCGGCAAGCCAGAGAGCTTGTGGCTGCCCTCCGGGGTTTGCATCAGGTATTCAAAGCCCGGCAGGTTAGGGAAGCAGCCCATGGTGGCGAACATGCCCTGGTGGGTATGGGTGCCGTTCGAGAAGAAGTGGTCGAACAGCAGGCCTTCCTTGCTGAGCTTGTCGAAATACGGCGTGATGTTGGCGTCGCTGCCCAACGCGCCTACCGAATGCCCGGCGAAGCTCTCCAACAGGATGACCACCACGTTGCGGATCGGCAAGGTATTGCCCGCAGGCGGGGTGAACACCCGGCGAACCGCAGCGCTGTCGGTGTCTACCAGGCGCTCGTTGGCGGTTACCAGCATGTCGCGCACGGTCCGCGTGGCTTGAGCCTGGGGCAGCGTCGCTTGCCAGATATTGTCACGATCCTCCGACATCCGGCTTTTCGCCGCCGTCGCCAGCGTAAGGGTACCGTTGAGGCC
The DNA here is from genome assembly GCF_058145875.1 of Pseudomonas sp. 3MAES_34.3B. Lineage (NCBI taxonomy): Bacteria > Pseudomonadati > Pseudomonadota > Gammaproteobacteria > Pseudomonadales > Pseudomonadaceae > Pseudomonas > Pseudomonas sp. 3MAES_34.3B. The sequence goes on from NZ_CM176960.1 coordinate 3,898,996, forward strand.
CAACTGGTTGGCGAAGTTCGAATCCGTGGTGTAGGCGTCACCCCAGCGCAGGGGTGGGCCTTGGCGCAGCGTGCCGCGCGCGGCGACCACCGCTACCAGAAGCACTACCACGAACACTGCAACGCGCCCGTACCAGGGGGCGCTGGCCCGTGCCATCAGCACAGCGCCGCGAGGGCGGGTAATGCGGTCGATCCCTTTGAACACCAGGCTGAGCAGCCAGGTGACCAGAGCCCAGGCCAGCAGGTAGCGCACCACCGGGTAGCCGTACCAGATCATGCTCATGACCGTTTTAGGGTCTTCCTTCACGTACTGGAACACCAGCCCGTTGAGGCGCTGGTGAAACTCGCGGTAGAAGTCCATTTCCAGCAGCCCGGCGAACAGCACCAGGCTGGAGGTGATGGTGAGCCAGGCCCGGAACACGCCCCGCGCCGCCATCGCCCTGGCGCTGAGGATGGCGAGCAGCAGCGGCACCAGCAGGTACACCACCACGCGAAGGTCGAAGCGCAGGCCGTTGAGGAAGGCTTCGACCAACGCAGACGTGGAGGCGTCGCCTGCGGACTCGAGGTTGTACGCCAGCAGCGCCGCGCGCAGGCCGCTGAGCAGCACCATGATGGCGAGGCCGCTGAGCAGCGTGTAGGCAAGGTGGGATTTCAAGGAAGGGCGCAGTGAGCGCGTGCTCGCGCGTTCCGGGCTCTGGGCATCCAGGGTGGCCATGTTTCGTCAGGTATCCGTACAGGTGGGCGATTAAGAAGCGAGACGGGCGCGGATTTTGCGGTGAAACAGGTGAAAATTCCGTGCAGGCGCGCGCCCGTTGCCGTGGGGCCGCGCCTGCAGGGTCAGCAAAACCCGATCAACCTTTGCCGTTCAATCGTTGCTCGGCTTGTTCACAGCCTGCAGCACGTACTGCGGCAGCGCGAACGCGCCAAGGTGGATCTCCGGGTTGTAGTAACGGGTGACGATGCCGCTGCCGGCGAAGCGAGCCCGCAGGGTTTCCAGCGGCAGCTTGCGGTATTCCGGCCGGGTGGCACCCCACGCGAAGGTCATTGCCCCACCGATATAGGTAGGAACAGCCGCGTGGTAGAAGTGCCAGTCGGTGAACAGCCCGCGCAAGCGGCCAGCGGTGGTACGTACGCCATCCAGCTGCATAAAGGGAGTGCCGTTCTGAGTGACCAGAATCCCGCCTTCGTTCAGGCAACGATGGCATGCCTGATAAAAGTTTTCGGTGAACAAAATTTCACCCGGCCCGATGGGGTCGGTGGAGTCCGAAATGATGACGTCGAACTTTTCTTGAGTGGTGGCCACGAAACGCATGCCGTCGTCGATCACCAGGTTCAGCCGAGGGTCTTCAAACGCGCCGCTGGAGTGGTTGGGCAGGAATTCCTTGCACATCTCCACCACGGTGCCGTCGATTTCCACCATGGTGATGTGTTCAACGCCGGGATGCTTGGCCACTTCGCGGAGCATGCCACCGTCGCCACCCCCGATGATCAGCACCCGACGCGCCGCGCCGTGGGCGAAGATCGGCACGTGAGTGAGCATTTCGTGGTAAATGAATTCGTCGGCTTCGGTGGTCTGGATCACGCCATCCAGGGCCATCACACGGCCCATCACCGGGTTCTGGAAGATCACCAGGTGCTGATGCTCGGTGCGCACCTCGTGCAGCAGCTTCTCCATGCGAAAACGCTGGCCGTAACCTTCGTATAGGGTTTCCTGGTATTCGTTCATATGCATGCCCCCTGCAAATCGACGGCGGCGCGTGGCCGCCGCAAGAAAGGGGCGCATTCTACGACGTAGGCGCCGGCATGGCGAACGGGAGATCTTAGCGAAGATTTCCCCGTGGGCCGAGGATGGCCCAGATGATCAGCCCCAGCACCGGCACGATAGCGATGAGCAGAACCCACAGCACCTTGATGCCCACCTCCTCGCCGCTTTTGAGAACGTGAAGAATCGCCCAGATATCCAGGGCCAGAACGATTAAGCCGAACAGGCCATTGAATGTTGCGCCCATGATCCACTCCGCGGGAAACGTACCGCCGTTAGGTCGCTTCCTGCGGCTGCGGTTCCGTCACTGCGTGGCAGCGCCTGCCTTGAGTGCTTCCAGCGCCGGCGCCGCATGGATACAGGCTTCCTCGCACAGGGAAAGCACGCGCTCGAGGTCGTTCTTGTAGACCAGCACGGCCTGCAGCTCGGTATCCAGCACGCGGCTGAAGTTCAGCAGCACGTAGCCGCCCATCTCGCGGTTCATGCTGGAGAGCTGGACCTGAATCCGGTTGAGGGCAACCAGCGGCTCGACCTTGGCCAGTTGCTTGGGCTTGATATTGAACGGCACGTCTGGCCCGAAAGACCCCATGATCTGCTCGAGCAGTTCCTGATAGCTGTCGGCCTGGAACAGTACGGTATCGGGAAGGCTACCCACTACTACCCATTCGCCGAGCGGGATCGGGAAGCTGTCGTCGTAGTTGATATCCGGGTTCGCCGTCAGAAACGCGTCCGGGTCCGCGTAGGCTTGCGCCGCCTCGGAGGCGATACGAGCGATGTCCTGTTCGGTCATGCAGCCGGAGCTGATGCAGGTGATGAGTTCGGTCAGAAGGCTTTGCATGGGAGGTTCGACTGGGTGGCAAAGCGGCGCAGCATAGCATTTTGGCCCCACTCCGGGGGCCGACCACGCCGCATCCCACAGCCTACATCAGCGACGACAGCTGGGCGATGGTCTCCTGGGCGCCCATGGCACGGGCGGCGCCGAGGGCGTTAACCCCGGCGATGTCGCGGGCATGCAGGTCCGCACCCTGCTCCAGCAGATAGGTGACGAAGGCGGTGCGGTTGAACATGGCAGCCATCATCAGGGCGGTACGGCCATCGGCCGCAGCACCGTTCACCTGGGCGCCATGGCTCACCAGCAACTGCGCCATGTCGAGGTTGCCCTTGAAGGCCGCGCCCGCCAGTGGCAGCTGGTTCTTGTCGTTGGGGATGTTGGCATCGGCCCCCGCTTCCAGCAGCACCCGGGCAGCAGCCAGGTGGCCGTGGTAGCTGGCCAGCATCAGCAAGGTGTCACCATTCTGATTACGCAGGTTGGCAGGCAGTCCTTTTTCGAGAAGCTTGTGCAATGTGTCGGCATCACCATTGCGCGCCACATCGAATACCTGAGCGGCAAATTCGGCGGCTTCGTCGTCGGTCATGACCTGCGGTTGAGTAGTTTCGGACATTACAGGCTCCAGCTGAACAGTGGCTTTAGTGTTCCTCACCGCCAAACCACCGGTCAACAGCCAGTGTAAATAAGGGTTCAAGACGGAATTAATGGGCAAAATGATGTCAAAGGTTGTACGCCCCGCCAAACTGTGATGTCCATCACGCAAAATGCATCGTGCACCAGGCCCTACCTTGCAGTTTGCACGATCACGTAAAAATCCTTCCTAGCGCAAGTGCCTGAAAAGCAAGGCTTTTTGATTTAATTCAAAGTTGGCACATTCACTGCAACCTCCTCTGCATAGCCTGCCCATTGGATATGCCAAGGAGTCGCCAGATGGAATTTCTCCAAGAAAAATTCGCCAGCCTGTTTTCCGAGTATGACGTTGTCACCCAACCCCGCCCGGACGGTGCCGTACTGCTCACGCTGCGCGGTGCTGACGGCCGGCAAACCCGCCGTTCCATCTCCTATTCCCAGCTCAATACCCCGGAACAGCTTTCCTGGGTGATCAGCGCGATCCGCCGCGATCTCGCCGGTGAAGTTAGCCAGCTGCCAGACATTCACCTGCTGCAAAGCCAGAACCGCTTCGCGCTGCCGACTTACCATTCGGTCTGAAACACGCGCTCAAGCGCTATCGAATTTCGCCGCTGACCTTCCCAAAGCCATGTATTAGTGGGAAGGCCAACGGCGAATTTATGTGTGCGGCAATCAGTATGCCGCCACGTCGATACGGTCGAAGCTGTTGACTACAGGGTGATCTGCTTCCAGCGCCCCTTCCCGCGCCAGCCCACAGGTGGCCATCCCAGCTTCGCGCGCTGCGTCCAGTTCAGCGGTTACATCTGACAGGAAAAGGACTTGTTCCGGCGCCACGTCGATCGCGCTGGCGATGGCCCGGTAGCTCTGAGCATCCCGCTTGCCGCCACTGGTGGTGTCGAAATATCCGCTGAACAGCCCGGTAAGGTCGCCCGCTTCGGAACAGCCGAAGATCAACTTCTGCGCCTGGATCGACCCCGATGAATAGACATACAAGCGGTAGCCCTCGGCATGCCACTGCTTCAGCGCAGCGACAGCATCCGGATACACGTGCCCTTTGAGCTCCCCGCTTTCATAACCTTTCTGCCACACCTGCCCCTGCAAGGCTTTCAGCGGCGTGGCTTTGCGGTCCTCGCGCATCCAGCCAAGAAGGATGTCGATGACCCGGTCGAGGTCGGCACCAGGTTCGCCCGCCTCCGCACGAACGGCTTCGATCTGCACGGCCACTTCGGGGGCCGCCTGGTGTTCGCGGATAAAGCCGGGCAAGCGGCTGGCGGCGAAGGGAAACAGCACGTCATACACAAAACTGACTGCGCTGGTGGTGCCCTCGATGTCAGTGAGGATGGCCTTGATCGGCATGTGAGAAAGATCCTTGTCAGTCATCCAGGCGAGGGAAGCGTTGGGCAATAGGCTCGCCGGTGAACTTCGCCACCCAGCCTTCGGCATTGTTGAAGAGGCGGATCGCCACAAAGTGCGGATGCTCGCCCATGTCGAACCAGTGCGGGGTACCGGCAGGTACCGAGATCAAATCATTCTTCTCGCACAGCACGGCGTACACATAGTCGTCGATATGCAGGGTGAACAACCCGCGCCCGGCCACGAAGAAACGCACCTCGTCTTCGCCATGGCGGTGCTCTTCGAGAAACTTCGCGCGCAAGGCAGCCTTGTCGGGGTGGTCGCTGTTGAGGCTGATCACGTCCACCGTGATATAGCCGCAATCGGTCATCAGCCGGTCGATCTGCTCCCGGTAGGCCTCGACGACCGCTTCCTGGCTGGCGCCGGGCTGGATCGGTGCCGAGGCCTGCCAGCGCTCGAAGCGCACGCCGTGCTCGGCCAGGGTGGCGGCGATGTCCTCAATATGGGTGAGCACCTTGTTCGGAATGTCCGGGGTACTTTCGTGGTAAACGGTCAGGCAGCTCATCAGGCGGCTCCTCGCAACGGCGGTATCAACGCACCGCGCGCAGTTTCAATTCACATTCGAACAGGAACTCGAACGCTTCCACCTGGCGCAAGGCGTCTTGCATGCTCGCCCCCCAGGTATACAGGCCGTGGCCACGGATCAGATAGCCAACGCAATCGGGGTTCGCGTCCAGCCAAGGCTGCACCTTCGAGGCCAGGCGGGCGATGTCCTGGTCATTCTCGAACACCGGCACCAGCACCCGGCTTTCGTGGGTGGCTATCCCGCTGAAGGCTTTTTGCAGCTCGTAGTCCTCGAACACCAGGTGTGGCCCCTGGGTAATGCGCGAGAGCACGGTGGCGTTTACCGAATGGGTGTGCAACACGGCATTGATGCGCGCGTCGCAGTTGTACAGCTGGGTATGGAGCAGGGTTTCCGCCGAGGGGCGCTTGCCAGGTTCCAGGCTGTTGCCCTGCATGTCGGTCGCCAGCACGTCTTCCAGGCCCAGTTGGCCCTTGTGCTTGCCCGACACGGTAAGCAGCGCCTCGCTGGCCGAAAGCCGGGCCGAGTAGTTGCTGCTGGTGGCGGGAGACCAACCACGGGAATAAAGGAAACGGCCGGCGTCGATGATCTGCCGGGCCAGGGTATCGCGATCCGGGATCATACCGGCTCCTTATGCGTGAATAGAACGATCATAACCGCTGCCGCCACCGCGGCGATGCTGGCCAGTGCAAAGGTGCCAAACGGCCCGATGGCTTGCCAGGCATAACCCGAGTACACCGCGCCCAACGCGCCGCCGACCCCGGCGAGCGCCGCATACAACGCCTGCCCCTGGCCTTGGTAACGCAAGCCGAAGGTAACCCGTACCTTTTGCACGGCGGCGGCATGGAAGCTGCCAAAGGTGGCGGCGTGCAACACCTGGGCAACCAGCAGCACCCAGAGCTCACCCGCCAGCCCACCCAGCAGCAGCCAGCGAACCGCGGCCAGGGCGAAACTGACAGCCAGCACCGTGTTCACCGACCAGCGCGCCAACAGCCGAGCCATGGCCAGGAACATCAGCACTTCGGCCACCACGCCCAAGGCCCAGCACAGCCCGATGGCGACGGCGCTGTACCCCAACTGCGCCAGATGAATACTGAAGAAGGTGTAATAAGGCCCGTGGCTGAGCTGCATCAGGCCCACGCAGAGGTAGAAGGTAATCACCCCGGGTTGGCGTAGCCGAGCGAGAAAGCCATCGCCCGGCGGTGGCGCGCTGGTTTCATCCGCCTCACGTGCCGGGGCCGGGACCCAACTGCTGGCCAGGAGAATCCCGGCCATGATGATCATCACCGTCACCGGGTAGCTGCCCATGCCGCGCAGCTCGAACCAGCGCCCCAGCAGAATGACCGCTGCGATAAAACCTACCGAGCCCCACAAGCGCACCTGCCCGTAACGGGTAGGCTGTTGCCGCAGGTGGGCCAGGGTAATCACCTCGAACTGCGGCAATACCGCATGCCAGAAAAATGCATGCAGGGCCATGACCAGCGCCAGCCATGCGTAACTTTGGCTCACCAGCACCAGGCTGAAGCCCAGCAGCGTGGCCGCCGCGCCCAGCCGTACAATTCGCAGGCGATGGCCGCTGCGGTCACCCAGCCAGCCCCACAGGTGTGGCGCGATGCAGCGCATCACCATGGGAATTGCCACCAGTTCGCCGATGCGTGCTGGGGCGAACCCCAGGTAGGCGAACCAGGGTGCCAAGAAGGGCGCGGTCGCCCCCAGCAACGCAAAGTAGAACAGGTAGAAGCCGGACAACCGCCAGTACGGCACCGCCACGCCGGTCACGCCCGACCGGCCGCCTGAGGTGACGTCATGCGTTCTGGCCCAGCACCGGCGTGCTCACCTGTACGTCAGCGTTCTGGCCACGGTGGCGCAGCAGGTGGTCCATCAGCACGATAGCCATCATGGCTTCGGCGATAGGCGTGGCACGGATGCCCACGCAGGGGTCGTGGCGGCCTTTGGTAATCATGTCCACCGGTTGCCCGCTGGCATCGATGGATTGGCCCGGCGTGGTGATGCTGGAGGTAGGCTTGAGCGCCAGGTGCGCGATGATCGGCTGGCCCGAGGAGATGCCACCCAGGATGCCACCCGCGTTGTTGCCTACAAAACCTTCCGGGGTGAGCGCATCGCGATGCTCGCTGCCGCGTTGGGCCACGCTGGCGAAACCGGCGCCGATTTCCACGCCTTTTACGGCATTGATGCTCATAAGGGCATGGGCAAGTTCGGCGTCCAGGCGATCGAAGATCGGCTCGCCGAGCCCTGGCATCACGCCGTCGGCGACTACAGTGATTTTCGCGCCGATGGAATCCTGGTCACGGCGCAGCTGGTCCATGTACGCCTCCAGCTCCGGCACCTTGGCGGGGTCGGGGCAGAAGAAGGCGTTCTGCTCCACCGCATCCCAGCTCACGAAGGGAATCTCGATGGGGCCCAGCTGGCTCATGTAGCCGCGCACCTGAATGCCCCGGGTGGCGAGGTATTTCTTGGCGATGGCGCCGGCGGCCACGCGCATGGCGGTTTCCCGCGCCGAGCTGCGACCGCCCCCACGGTAGTCGCGCACGCCGTATTTATGGTGATAGGTGTAGTCGGCATGGGCTGGACGGAACACGTCCTTGATGGCCGAATAGTCCTTGCTCTTCTGGTCCGTGTTGCGGATCAACAGGCCAATCGGCGTGCCGGTGGTTCGGCCTTCGAACACGCCGGAGAGGATTTCCACTTTATCGGCTTCCTGCCGCTGCGTCGTGTGGCGGCTGGTGCCGGGCTTGCGGCGGTCCAGGTCCTGCTGCAGGTCGGTAATGTCCAGCGGCAGGCCTGGTGGGCAACCGTCGACAATGGCCAGCAAGCCAGGGCCATGGCTTTCGCCTGCGGTGGTAACGGTGAACAGCTTGCCGAAGGTATTGCCAGACATGCGAGACGCTCCGCGAGATGAATCTGGATGAAACATGGGGCCGGCCAGTATACGCAGGGTGGCAAGGCAGTTCACCCTCTCACGAACCCTGCCGGGCCGCTTCGGTCCAACCTTCCTCCTGCCCATATGGTTGATGAAGTTGCGCTTTCCTATCCTCCTTGCTGCCCTGTTCACCTTCTTCGCCCATGCGGCGTCCGGCTCCATCCTGCAACGGCCTATCGACCTGGACACCGGCAGCGGCACTTTGCATGGCAGCCTGCTGCTGCCCCGCTCCACCAGCCCGGTACCGGTTGTACTGATGATTTCCGGCTCTGGCGCCACCGATCGGGACGGCAACAATGCCGACGCCGGGCGCACCGACAGCCTGAAGAAGCTGGCCTGGGCCCTGGCCCGCGCCGGGATTGCCAGCGTGCGCTACGACAAACGCGGCGTTGCCAGCGGGCTGCCCCTCGCCCCTGACGAACGCAGCCTGAGCGTTGAAGGGTACGTGGCGGATGCAGTGGCCTGGGCGCGACAACTCTCCGCTGACCCGCGTTTCGGCCCGCTTACCTTGCTGGGCCACAGCGAGGGAGCACTGATTGCCACGCTGGCCGCCCCGAATACCAAAGCAACAGGGTTGATCTCTCTGGCGGGCAGCGGCCGGCCTATCGACCTGGTGCTGCGAGAGCAACTGCGCGAGCGCCTGCCGCCGGACCTTTATGCCCGTAGCGAACAATTGCTCGACGAACTCAAAGCCGGCCAACTGGACGAGCAAGTGCCCGCGCCTTTGCAGGTGGTGTTCCGGCCTAGTGTTCAGCCTTATCTGGTATCGCTGTTCCGACAGAACCCGGCCCAGGCCTTTGGCGCGCTGGAGATCCCCGCCCTGGTGGTGCAGGGGGAGCACGATATTCAGGTGAGCGTGGCCGACGCCGACGCCCTGGTTGCGGCCAACCCGAAGGCGCGCAAGGTGCTGATCCCTGGCATGAACCATGTGCTGCGCATCGTCCCCATGGACCTGAAGCAGCAGGTTGCCTCGTATGACAACCCCGACCTGCCGCTGGCAGCCGGGCTGGCGCGGGAGCTGGCAGGGTTCATCAAAGCGAACCGCTGAGTGATGCTTCAGGATTTGTATCGGTGGCCGATACCTTGCCAAGAGAGAGGATCGCCGATATGTCTGAAACCCTTTTATCCGAGGCAGCGGCCGCTGCCGATGCCGCCCCGCCCGCCGTGGAAATGCCGTGGGGCGAGGTCGCCACCGAGCACCATGAACTGCTGCGCCTGGCCGCCTTGCCAACCGACCGCACCACGGGCCCCCGCCCCCTGCGCTTCGTACAATACGGCTGGGCCGAGCGCCACAGCGAACGCTGCAGCCTGTTGCGCCTGAGCATCGCGCTGCCCGGCCAGCACGTACGCAAGGAACAGAACTGCCTGGATGTGTGGGCGGACCACCTTGAACGGCGCGTGTGGAGCATCCCGGACGTTCTCAGCACCGAGCCGGCAAACCGCGGCCTGGGGCGCTTCATGCTGGCGCAGGCGGCTGCCTGGGCCAAAGCCCGCTGGCCTGAATACCGTATCGACAGCGCAGAGTTGCCCAACCGCGATGCCTTGGTGGAAGGCACTCGCCTGCGCCGCGATCACGTGCTGCGCACCCACGGCCTGGACGTGGAATACGCCGATGCCCAGCACCTGAAGGGCAGCTACAAAGCCACCCGCGTGAGCGCCCTGCTCACCGACTGGAATGGCGACAAGCTGCAGCGGGTGAACGTGATGGAAAGCGCAACAATGCTGCAAATGGCCGACAAGGCCCTGCAGGAGCAAGAGGTGAAGCTGCGCAAACAGGAAGAGCGGATCGGCAAGTACCGCCGTGAAGATGGCAGCCTGCGTTTCACCATTGCCTGCCTGATTGCCTTTGCCGTGTTCCAGGCCGCGTTGCTAATCTGGATTGCTACCCATCGGTAGCCATGTGGCGCGCTCTTCGCGAGCTACGCCTTCGGCTTCGCCCGGCTCCTATGTATGGACTCGCCCCCACTGTCTACCCGCTTTTAACATTCTGCCCGGCTGCATCTATGTATCAGGCCTTTCGAGGAAGCCGGCTTCGGCTTCGGGCCAACATTTGGTGAGCACGCGGTATGCCGATTACATTCAGGCCTCGAAGGCCGGTAGGAGCCAAGGCATCTATCCGCGTCGGTCTGACCTGGGGTAAATGTTTGTCAGCAGGGACAGGCGCTTGCGCGCCGCGGTGGCAGAACTCGGTGGATCAGAGACTTGCCGCCGCGTGCTGGCTTGTGGCCGGTTGGCGGCAGTAGGTCTGTTCATTCTGTAGCAGCACCCAGAGGATGCGCAGGTTGCGGTTGGCCAGGCGCACCGCCGCCTCCTTCTGGCCCAGGCGGCTGAGCCAGTTGAGCAGGCGCCGATCATCCGGGTGGGGCGAATCTGGCTTTATCTGCCTGAGCACACTATGTGAGCCCTGGATCATCAGGCTGCGCAGGTAGCCGTCGCCGCGCTTGTTCATCTTGCCCAGGCGCACTTTCTCGCCGCTGCTGCGCTGTTCCGGCACCAGGCCGAAATAGGCAGCGAACTGGCGCGCATTGGCGAAGCGTTCAGGTTCGGTCTGCTTGGCCAGCAGCGCCGTGGCGATGATCGGCCCCACGCCGCGCACCGTCATCAGCCGTTTGGCCGTCTTGTCCGCGTTCGCCGCCGCTTCCAGGCGCCCGGTGAGGACGTTGATGCGCTCGCCCAGGTGTCGCCATTCAGCCAGCAACTCGTCGATCAGCTCACGCAGCAGGTCAGGCAGCGGTTGGGTGGCATCCTCCAGCACCAGCGGGACCTTCTGGCTGATCGCCGCCTCGCCCTGGGCCAGCGCCACGCCATGCTCGAGCAACAGCCCCCGCATCTGATTGCTCAGTGCCGTACGCCGGCGGATGTAACCCTGCCGGGCGCGGTGCAGTGCCTGCATGGCCAGGGCGGCGGCGCTTTTGATGGGCACGGCGTGGATGTTGCTGTCGCGCCCGGCGCGCAGGATGGCCAGCGCGTCGTTGCGGTCGCTCTTGGCGCCGCTACGATGGTTGGCCACCAGCTTGGCCGGCAGGATTCGCGCCAGATTGCCCTGCTTTTGCAGCTGCAGCGCCCAGGCCTGAGCGCCAGGGCCGGTTTCCACCAGCACCGTGACGTGCGGCGACAGCTGGCAAAGGAAAGCATAAAAGGCTTCGCGCGATTTGATCCGCTGTTCGAAGCGCACCTGCCCCAGGGCGTCTTCCCCTGCCACCTGGAACACCCGCTTGGCCAGGTCGACCGCCACGGTGGTACAGGCGGACCAATCGGTGGAAGACAAAGGTTGTGGGACCGTCGTATGCTTTTTCATGGACTCGCCCTCGCTGTCGTTGGCTGTTTAGACTGCCACCGTGGCGCACTGACGCCTCGGCCAGGGCGAGTCCATGAAATTACACCCGCACTGTTCAGCCTGTGGGAAGCGGCGGGGCCGGCCACCCGGCGAAGTGAGGCGCGCCCTAGAAGTTGGACATCCATCCAACCTCTGGGGTGTATTCATGAGCAAGTACAGTACGCAGTTCAAGCTTTCAGCGATCGGCGCCTTCCTCTCTGGGGCCTACGGTTTTCGCCGCGTTGGCGCCGACTTCGGCGTTGATCCCACGCTGCTGCGCCGCTGGATTGCGGCCTATAGGCAACATGGCGAACAGGGTGTCACGCCGCGTGCGCGCCAGTCGTACACCACCGAATTCAAGCTGATGGTACTGCAAACGAAGTGGCGCGATCACCTATCGCTTCGAGAGGTCGCGGCCCTGTTCAACCTCGGCTGTTCCAGCCAGGTGGGCAGATGGGAGCGTGAGTACTACAGTAGCGCCATCGAAGCCCCGCGCCCGGGGCCCCAGGAATTGCCTGTTGTCATGTCCAAGCCGAAATTTCCAAAACCCCAGACGCCCCTTCCATCCGAGTCGATCAAGGATGAAGACCTGACCCATGACCAGTTGCTGGCCAGGCTGTACCAGGCTCGGGTGGAGAACGCTTACCTAAAAAAGTTGAAGGCGTTAAGGGAGGAAAAGGAAAGGCAGGCGGCAGCCGGGAAGAAAAAGCCCGGATAGTCACCGCGCTGCGGTCGGACTTTGACCTTGATGCGCTGCTCAAGGCGGCCGGGCTGGCGCGCAGCACCTACTACTACCAACTCAAGGCGATTGCTGCCGGGGACATGAGCGCCCCGCTGAAAGCTGCGATCCAGAGCATTCAGGATCAGCACAAGGGCCGATACGGCTACCGCCGCGTGACCGCGACCCTGCGTCACGACGGGCAGCTGGTCAACAGCAAGAAAGTGCGTCGGCTGATGGGCGAGATGGGGCTTCAATGCAAGGTACGACCCAAGCGGTACAAGTCGTACAACGGCCTGATAGGGGTAGCCGCGCCCAACCTGCTGGCCCGGAATTTCAAGGCCGAGGCGCCGAATCAGAAGTGGGTGACCGACGTGACCGAGTTCAAGGTGGGCAGTGAAAAGCTGTACCTGTCGCCCGTGCTGGACTTGTACAACGGCGAGATCGTGGCCTATCAGCTCGCCGAACGCCCACAGTATGCGCTGGTGGGGCAAATGTTGGAGCAGGCTCTGAAGCGCTTGCCGGACGGTGCCACGCCGCTGCTGCACTCGGATCAGGGCTGGCACTACCGCTATCAGGAGTACCGCGACCGGCTACAGGCAGCGGGTCTGGAACAGAGCATGTCGCGCAAAGGTAACTGCTTGGACAACGCGGCCATGGAAAGTTTTTTCGGCACGCTCAAGACGGAGTTCTTCTACCGGGAGCGCTTTACCAGCATCGATCAGCTATGGACGGCGATTGAGGAATACATTCACTATTACAATCATTACCGCATCAAGATGAAGCTCGACGGCCTGAGCCCTGTGGCGTACAGGACCCAGGCCGCAGCAGCCTGATTTACTCGTCCAACTTTATGGGCGCATGCCAAAGCTCGCGAATAGATTTCGCCCTTATTCGCGAGCTACGCCTTCGGCTTCGCCCGGCTCCTATGTATGGACTCGCCCCCACTGTCTACCCGCTTTTAACATTCTGCCCGGCTGCATCTATGTATCAGGCCTTTCGAGGAAGCCGGCTTCGGCTTCGGGCCAACATTTGGTGAGCACGCGGTATGCCGATTACATTCAGGCCTCGAAGGCCGGTAGGAGCCAAGGCATCTATCCGCGTCGGTCTGACCTGGGGTAAATGTTTGTCAGCAGGGACAGGCGCTTGCGCGCCGCGGTGGCAGAACTCGGTGGATCAGAGACTTGCCGCCGCGTGCTGGCTTGTGGCCGGTTGGCGGCAGTAGGTCTGTTCATTCTGTAGCAGCACCCAGAGGATGCGCAGGTTGCGGTTGGCCAGGCGCACCGCCGCCTCCTTCTGGCCCAGGCGGCTGAGCCAGTTGAGCAGGCGCCGATCATCCGGGTGGGGCGAATCTGGCTTTATCTGCCTGAGCACACTATGTGAGCCCTGGATCATCAGGCTGCGCAGGTAGCCGTCGCCGCGCTTGTTCATCTTGCCCAGGCGCACTTTCTCGCCGCTGCTGCGCTGTTCCGGCACCAGGCCGAAATAGGCAGCGAACTGGCGCGCATTGGCGAAGCGTTCAGGTTCGGTCTGCTTGGCCAGCAGCGCCGTGGCGATGATCGGCCCCACGCCGCGCACCGTCATCAGCCGTTTGGCCGTCTTGTCCGCGTTCGCCGCCGCTTCCAGGCGCCCGGTGAGGACGTTGATGCGCTCGCCCAGGTGTCGCCATTCAGCCAGCAACTCGTCGATCAGCTCACGCAGCAGGTCAGGCAGCGGTTGGGTGGCATCCTCCAGCACCAGCGGGACCTTCTGGCTGATCGCCGCCTCGCCCTGGGCCAGCGCCACGCCATGCTCGAGCAACAGCCCCCGCATCTGATTGCTCAGTGCCGTACGCCGGCGGATGTAACCCTGCCGGGCGCGGTGCAGTGCCTGCATGGCCAGGGCGGCGGCGCTTTTGATGGGCACGGCGTGGATGTTGCTGTCGCGCCCGGCGCGCAGGATGGCCAGCGCGTCGTTGCGGTCGCTCTTGGCGCCGCTACGATGGTTGGCCACCAGCTTGGCCGGCAGGATTCGCGCCAGATTGCCCTGCTTTTGCAGCTGCAGCGCCCAGGCCTGAGCGCCAGGGCCGGTTTCCACCAGCACCGTGACGTGCGGCGACAGCTGGCAAAGGAAAGCATAAAAGGCTTCGCGCGATTTGATCCGCTGTTCGAAGCGCACCTGCCCCAGGGCGTCTTCCCCTGCCACCTGGAACACCCGCTTGGCCAGGTCGACCGCCACGGTGGTACAGGCGGACCAATCGGTGGAAGACAAAGGTTGTGGGACCGTCGTATGCTTTTTCATGGACTCGCCCTCGCTGTCGTTGGCTGTTTAGACTGCCACCGTGGCGCACTGACGCCTCGGCCAGGGCGAGTCCATGAAATTACATCTCACTCCCAACCTGGTAATCACGCCCGCTCGGCAAACAGCGCCTGGTGATCGCGGCACTGCTGGGCGGTGAGGCCAAATACGCCGTGGCCGCCGTGCTCGAACTCGAACCAGGTGAAATCCACTTCCGGGTACAGGGCCTGCACGTGCACCTGGCTATTGCCCACTTCCACCACCAGCAAGCCTTGCTCGGTGAGGTGGTCGGCGGCTTCGGCCAGCATGCGCCGCACCAGGTCCAGGCCGTCATCGCCGCACGCCAGGCCCAGGGCCGGCTCGTGGTGATACTCCGGCGGCATGTCGGCGAAATCCTCGGCATCCACGTAGGGCGGGTTGGAGACGATCAAGTCGAAACGCTGCCCCGGCAACTCCTCGAAACCATCGCCCTGCACGGTGAACACCCGCGCGTCCAGCTCATGCCGCTCGATATTCTGATTGGCCACTTCAAGGGCTTCGAAGGACAGGTCGGCGAGCACCACTTCCGCAGCCGGGAACGCCTGAGCGCACGCGATCCCGATGCAGCCCGAGCCAGTGCACAGGTCCAGGATGCGCGCCGGCGTTGCCGCCAGCCAAGGCGCGAAACGTTGGCCGATCAGCTCGGCAATTGGCGAACGCGGAATCAATACACGTTCATCCACCACGAACGGCATGCCGCAGAACCACGCTTCGCCCAGCAGGTAGGCGGCGGGGATGCGGTCCTTGATACGCCGGCGCAGCAGGTGCTGCACGTGGCTGAGCTCGTCGTCTTCCAGGCGGCAGTCCAGGTAGGCGTCGCTGATATCCCACGGCAGGTGCAAGGCGCCGACAACCAACTGCCGCGCTTCGTCCCAGGCATTGTCGGTACCGTGCCCGAAGTAGAGCCCTTCGGCATGGAAGCGGCTGACGGCCCAACGGATGTGGTCGCGCAGGGTGCGCAGGCGGGTGGTAATCACGGCAGGCTCCTCGAAAAAAGTGCCGTGGATTCTATCAGCCTGCGCTCAAGCCAGCGTGACTTCGCATTACAGTGATTCCCTTAACGGCTTCGGCAGTGGACAATACGCAAAAGCCCTATCCAAAGGAGCCCCTGATGCCCGATGTCAAGACGATGTTCCAACTCAGCGGTCGCGGCTATCCGCCGTTCACCCTGAGCAATGCCACGCTGATCATTATCGATGCGCAGAAGGAGTACCTCAGCGGCCCTCTGGCATTGTCGGGCATTGACGAAGCCGTCGATCACATCGCCCTGCTGCTGGACGCCGCGCGCAAGGCCAACCGGCCGATCGTGCACGTCAAACACCTGGGTATTCCCGGTGGCCTGTTCGACCCTCAGGGCGAGCGTGGGCGCTTTATCGACAAGGCCGCGCCGCTCGAAGGCGAGCACATCATCGAAAAGCGCATGCCCAACGCATTCAACAATACCGGCCTGCACGACCTGCTGCAGAGCCTGGGCCATGTGGACCTGATCGTGTGCGGTTTCATGACCCATTCGAGCATCAGCACCACTGTCCGTGCTTCCAAGGACTACGGTTACCGGTGCACGTTGGTAGAAGACGCCTGCGCTACCCGTGACCTGCCCTACAAGGACGGTGTGCTGAGCGCCGAACAGGTGAAGCAGGTAGGCATGGCCACCATGGCGGACAATTTCGCGGCGGTTACCGTTACCTCGAATGTGATCTAGTTCACAACCCGCACCGCCTGTCGATCAACCCGGCCACCGCAAGCCAATTGCCAGCCATGTCGGAACCCGAACCGCTGAAGCGGGTCGAAGGGCCGATATTCACCTGAGGAACTCCCGATGAAGCTATCCGACGACGGTTTTGACGCCCGCCGGCTTCGCCCTCGCGGTCCAAACCGGTGGCGGATGCGGTTGGGTGCAACCTTCGCGGCATTGCTGGCCACCTTTGGCATCCTGCTGGGCATGGCCGGCGCGGCCAGCCTGCTGGGCCGCCCACCCGCCCTTGAAGGCCTTGATACCAGCACCACCGGCGCCATCATCCAGGTGGTGTTCGGCCTGCTGTTCCTTTACCTGGGGATCATCGTGTGGCGGCGCTGCCGTCGGCGGATGCGGCGCACACAGGACCTGAACCTGGCGCCACACCTGATGAAAAAGCACGACTGACTCGCGTAGACTGGCCTCCTGTTTGGAGGCAACGATGCAAGACGACGATTTTTCCCTGTTCCAATCGGAAGTCCGGGGGGTAAAGCCCATCCGCCACGACCGCGCGGACACCGGCAAGCCACGCGCCGACCGCCAGCGGGTGCAAACTCTGCGCCAGGCGGCAACCGTACGCCAGGACGTGAAGGTCGTGGACGGGCTGTCCGATCAGTTCGTGATCGACGTAGGCCCCGAGGATGCGCTGGACTGGGCGCGGGACGGCGTGCAGGAAGGCCAGATGCGCAAGCTCAAGCTGGGCCAGATTGCCTTCGAAGGCAGCCTGGACCTGCACGGGATGCAAGTAGAAAAGGCCCGGGAGATCCTCTGGGAATTCCTTGCCGAAGCCACCCGCCTCGAGATCCGCTGCGTGCGGGTAACCCACGGCAAGGCTTCGCGCCTGGACGGCAAGCGGCCGATGATCAAGAGCCACGTGAACACCTGGCTGCGCCAGCATCCTCAGGTACTGGGCTTCACCTCGTGCCAGCCCCGCCACGGCGGCACCGGCGCGGTGTATGTGATGCTGCGGCGCACCATGCTCGAAGGGCGGGACGAATAACCGCACCCGCGCCGCCCAAGGCAGACTTGCGGCGCCTCATTGGCGGCCTTACCCTACGCGCCTGCGAAAAATTTTCTTACAGGTAATTTCATGTCCCTGGAACAGCAATACAGCGCCATTCTCGGTCAGATCGGCGAGGACATCTCGCGCGAGGGCCTGCTGGACACGCCCAAGCGGGCCGCCAAGGCCATGCAGTACCTCTGCCGCGGCTACGAGCAAACCCTGGAAGAAGTCACCAATGGTGCCCTGTTCAGCTCCGACAACAGCGAAATGGTGCTGGTGAAGGACATCGAGCTGTATTCCCTGTGCGAACACCACATGCTGCCCTTCATCGGCAAGGCTCACGTCGCTTACCTGCCTAACGGCAAGGTGCTGGGCCTTTCCAAGGTAGCGCGCATCGTGGACATGTATGCCCGCCGCCTGCAGATCCAGGAAAACCTCAGCCGCCAGATCGCCGACGCGATCCTGCAGGTCACCGGCGCCGCCGGCGTGGCCGTGGTGGTTGAAGCCAAGCACATGTGCATGATGATGCGCGGCGTGGAAAAGCAGAATTCCACCATGATCACCTCGGTGATGCTGGGCGAATTCCGCGACAACGCCGCCACCCGCATGGAATTCCTCGGGCTGATCAAATAATAATCAGAGCCACTGCCTAACTTTGTGGGAAGCAACTGCCTTGAGCTGTTTTTTTAGGCTCTTATTCGCGAGCTACGCCTGCGGCTCCGCCCGTCTCCCACAGAGTTCATCCTGACACCCCGCGGGCTCGCTCACACTTGTGGGAAGCGGCGGGGCCGGCCGTCCGGCGGAGCTCGCGAATAGGCGATTAATCCTGCATATGGCCTTTGAACCCATTCGCTAGCTTTGAGGCGCGCCCTAGAAGTTGGACATCCATCCAACCTCTGGGGTGTATTCATGAGCAAGTACAGTACGCAGTTCAAGCTTTCAGCGATCGGCGCCTTCCTCTCTGGGGCCTACGGTTTTCGCCGCGTTGGCGCCGACTTCGGCGTTGATCCCACGCTGCTGCGCCGCTGGATTGCGGCCTATAGGCAACATGGCGAACAGGGTGTCACGCCGCGTGCGCGCCAGTCGTACACCACCGAATTCAAGCTGATGGTACTGCAAACGAAGTGTCGCGATCACCTATCGCTTCGAGAGGTCGCGGCCCTGTTCAACCTCGGCTGTTCCAGCCAGGTGGGCAGATGGGAGCGTGAGTACTACAGTAGCGCCATCGAAGCCCCGCGCCCGGGGCCCCAGGAATTGCCTGTTGTCATGTCCAAGCCGAAATTTCCAAAACCCCAGACGCCCCTTCCATCCGAGTCGATCAAGGATGAAGACCTGACCCATGACCAGTTGCTGGCCAGGCTGTACCAGGCTCGGGTGGAGAACGCTTACCTAAAAAAGTTGAAGGCGTTAAGGGAGGAAAAGGAAAGGCAGGCGGCAGCCGGGAAGAAAAAGCCCGGATAGTCACCGCGCTGCGGTCGGACTTTGACCTTGATGCGCTGCTCAAGGCGGCCGGGCTGGCGCGCAGCACCTACTACTACCAACTCAAGGCGATTGCTGCCGGGGACATGAGCGCCCCGCTGAAAGCTGCGATCCAGAGCATTCAGGATCAGCACAAGGGCCGATACGGCTACCGCCGCGTGACCGCGACCCTGCGTCACGACGGGCAGCTGGTCAACAGCAAGAAAGTGCGTCGGCTGATGGGCGAGATGGGGCTTCAATGCAAGGTACGACCCAAGCGGTACAAGTCGTACAACGGCCTGATAGGGGTAGCCGCGCCCAACCTGCTGGCCCGGAATTTCAAGGCCGAGGCGCCGAATCAGAAGTGGGTGACCGACGTGACCGAGTTCAAGGTGGGCAGTGAAAAGCTGTACCTGTCGCCCGTGCTGGACTTGTACAACGGCGAGATCGTGGCCTATCAGCTCGCCGAACGCCCACAGTATGCGCTGGTGGGGCAAATGTTGGAGCAGGCTCTGAAGCGCTTGCCGGACGGTGCCACGCCGCTGCTGCACTCGGATCAGGGCTGGCACTACCGCTATCAGGAGTACCGCGACCGGCTACAGGCAGCGGGTCTGGAACAGAGCATGTCGCGCAAAGGTAACTGCTTGGACAACGCGGCCATGGAAAGTTTTTTCGGCACGCTCAAGACGGAGTTCTTCTACCGGGAGCGCTTTACCAGCATCGATCAGCTATGGACGGCGATTGAGGAATACATTCACTATTACAATCATTACCGCATCAAGATGAAGCTCGACGGCCTGAGCCCTGTGGCGTACAGGACCCAGGCCGCAGCAGCCTGATTTACTCGTCCAACTTTATGGGCGCATGCCACTTCGCCAGCTTCCTACAGGGTGAACGGCAACTGGCTACTGTATCGCTCAATGTTCCCCTCGCTGTACGGCTTGAATCCGGCAAGGCGGCGGTACCCTTCGTGAACCACACGCAAGGATCCGCCCCCATGCTCAGCGCAGCCCCTCCCCGCCTCCGACCGCTTGCCGACACCTCTGTATCCGCCGTAGTGGCAGGCTTCATTGCGATGATGACCGGCTACACCAGCTCGCTCATCCTCATGTATCAGGCTGGCCAGGCCGCCGGGTTGAGCGCGGGGCAAATTGCTTCGTGGATCTGGGCGCTGTCCATCGGCATGGCGCTGTGCAGCATCGGCTTGTCGCTACGCTACCGCACGCCAATCACCGTGGCCTGGTCCACGCCCGGCGCGGCCTTGCTGATCACCAGCCTGGGCGGCGTGAGCTACCCCGAGGCGATCGGCGCCTATCTCACCTGCGCGGCACTGGTAACGGTATGCGGCGTAACCGGTACGTTCGAACGGCTGGTGCGGCGCTTGCCAGGTTCGCTGGCTGCGGCGCTGCTGGCCGGCATTCTGTTCCGCATCGGTAGTGAAATCTTTATCGCGGCTCAGCACCAGACGCTGCTGGTGCTGGGTATGTTCTTCGCCTACCTGGTATGCAAGCGCGCCTCACCGCGCTACGCGGTGCTTGCGGCCTTGCTGGTGGGCCTGGCACTTGCAGCGGGCTTGGGTTTGCTCAACTTCAGCGGCGTAAGCCTTCAGCTGGCTGTACCCGTGTGGACCACGCCGGCCTTCTCCCTTGGCGCCACCATCAGCATCGCCATACCCCTGTTTGTGGTGTGCATGACCTCGCAGAACATGCCAGGCATGGCCGTGCTGCGCGCCGACGGTTATCAAGTGCCCGCCTCCCCTCTGATCACGGTCACCGGCATCGCTTCCCTGCTGCTGGCGCCCTTCGGCTCCCACGGCATCAACCTGGCGGCCATCAGCGCCGCCATCTGTACCGGGCCCCAGGCCCACGAGAACCCGGCGAAGCGATACACCGCGGCGGTGTGGTGCGGCGTGTTCTATGGCGCGGCCGGCACGTTCGGTGCCACGCTGGCTGCATTGTTTGCGGCCTTCCCGCGCGAGCTGGTGCTCTCCATCGCCGCGCTGGCGCTGTTCGGCTCCATCGTCAACGGCCTTACCCAGGCCATGGCCGAGCCGCGCGAACGGGAAGCCGCGCTGATCACCTTCATGGTCACTGCCTCGGGCATGACGCTGTTTTCCATCGGCTCGGCGTTCTGGGGCATCGTCGCAGGCGTGCTTACCTTGCTGATTCTGAATGCCAACCGGCGCGCAGCCTGAGCCGGGAAGCATAAAGGCGGAACCCTGCTCTTGCGGCGCTCTCAGAAAATGAGCCATTCATTTTTCAGGAGCTGGGCATGTTCAGGTTTGTCGACAAGGTTGTAATCGTTACAGGCGCCGGCTCTGGCATCGGGGCGGCCACCGCGCAGCGGTTCGGTGCGGAGGGCGCGCTGGTAACGCTGGTTGGGCGGGACAAGTCCAAGCTTGAGCGCATCGCCGCGCTGCTGCCGGAAGATAAAACCCTGGTAGTGGCAGCGGACGTCTCGTCCTGGGAAGCCGTGCAGGACGTGGTAAACCAGACCGTGGAGCGCTTCGGCAAACTGGACGTGCTGGTAAACAACGCGGGCGTGGCGCCTTCGGGCTCCCTCACCGATACGCCGATCGAAGACTGGCACAACGTGATGAGCATTGACGTGAACGGCGTGTTCTACGGCTGCCGCGCGGCAATGCCTCATCTGATCGAGAGCAAAGGCTCGATCATCAACCTGTCTTCGGTATCCGGCCTGGGCGGGGACTGGGGCATGAGCTTCTACAACGCGGCCAAGGGCGCGGTGAGCAACTTCACCCGCTCGCTGGCGCTGGAATACGGCCGCCAAGGCGTGCGTGTGAACGCCGTGTGCCCCGCGCTCACCTGGAGCGACCTCACGGCAGAGATGAAGAACGACGAAGCCCTGATGGCCAAGTTCGAAGAACGCATCCCCATGGGCCGCGCCGCCGAGCCTCAGGAGATTGCCGACGTGATTGCCTTCCTCGCCAGCGAGGACGCACGGTTCGTGAACGGCGTAAACCTACCGGTGGACGGCGGGCTGCATGCCTCGAACGGGCAGCCGCCACAGGCGTGAGGCTAGAGGGCCTATTTCTGGCTGGCGGCGGTTGTAGGACCTGCGGGGCCGGCCATCCGGCGTAAGCCAGGGAATGGACTGCCCGATCAGCCCTTGAGCTCAGCCACCACCCGCGCCAAGGCCTCGGCCGGGTTTGCCGCCTGGCTGATCGGGCGGCCGATCACCAGGTAATCGGAACCGGCATCCAGCGCCTGCCGCGGGGTGAGGATGCGGCGCTGGTCGTCCTGGGCGCTGCCGGCGGGCCGGATGCCGGGGGTAACCAGTTGCAGGCCTGGGTGCGCGCCTTTGAGCGCCGGCGCTTCCAGAGCGGAGCACACCAGGCCGTCCATCCCGGCTTTCTCGGCCAAGGCAGCCAGCCGCAGCACTTGCTCTTGCGGGTCTACATCCAGGCCGATGCCGGCCAGGTCTTCGCGCTCCATGCTGGTAAGCACGGTCACGCCAATCAACAGCGGCTTGTGGCCGCCCTTTTGCTCGAGCACTTCACGGCAGGCGCTCATCATGCGCAGGCCGCCCGAGCAGTGTACGTTCACCATCCATACGCCCATCTCGGCAGCCGCTTTCACCGCCATGGCCGTGGTGTTGGGGATGTCGTGGAATTTAAGGTCCAGGAACACTTCGAAGCCACGGTCGTTCAGCGCTTCGACGATGCCTGCCGCGCTGCTGGTGAACAGTTCCTTGCCCACTTTAACCCGGCACAGGGCAGGGTCCAGGCGATCCGCGAGTGCCAAGGCGGCTTCGCGGGTGGAAAAGTCCAAAGCGACAATAACGGGCGACTGGCAGGCAGGCATGTGAGCTCTCGGCGGCAAACAGGAAAACGGCGCGCATTGTAGCGGATTTGCTTCCCCGAGGGAGGGCATTTGGGCGGGAGTACATGCGCCTCGGGCCCTATACTGGAACCAACGCCAGGCGGCGTTACTCGAAGCGGTAAAGGAGGCTCTTATGCCCTGGTATGCGTGGTTGATCCTGTTGGTGGCTATCGGCTCTGTGGTCGGTGGCTTGATGGTATTGCGCCAAAGCGCACAAAAGCTGCCCTTGAGCGAAGCGCAGCTCAAGCGGGTGCATGAGCGGAATGCGGAAATGGACGCGAAAGAGGCGCGCGATCGCTAAGCCATAGCCGCTCAGGGTGATAGAATGTCGCATAACATTTCATCACCCTGGAGCCCTTATGCGATATTCCCAGGACCACAAGGCACAAACCTATCAGCGCATCCTGCGTGAAGCCAGCGCTCGCTTTCGCCGCGACGGCATTGCCGCCACCGGCCTGCAGCCGCTCATGAAAGCGCTGGGGCTTACCCATGGCGGCTTCTATGCACACTTCGCGTCCAAGCAGGCATTGGTAGAAACCGTACTGCGCGAAGCCACCGCTGAAATGGACACGGTGGTCGCCGAAGCTGCGGCCAATCCCACCCCAATCGAAGCCCTGATCGACCGCTACCTGAGCGAAGGCCACCGGGACCACCCGGAACGCGGTTGCCCCTTCCCCACGCTGGCTGCAGAGCTGGGCCAGCGCGGAGAGCCCAGCGAAATCGTGGATGAGGCTATCGAGGGCCGGCTGGCCTTGATTGCCAAACTGCTACCAGACGGAGACGCCGAGGCCCGTGCAACCGTGCTGTGGTCGTCGCTGGTAGGTGCCTTGGTGCTCGCGCGAAGCGTAAAAGATCCCGCCCTTTCCACCCGCATCCTCGAGGATGCGAAACGCTCGCTCAAGGCCAGTTATACCCAACGGTAGTTATCCAGCAAAACCTTGTGTCAACGTGTGGAAAAGCTGGGGGGCGAGCGCTGGAGGCCGCAGCGCTCGTGGCTTTGCAGCCATTGAGCAGTTTACGATCAACTGCTTCAGGGTTGTACACAAAGCGCGGGGACGCTTGTGTGGATAACCGTTGCACAACACCCTGGAAGCCACGGCTGGCATGGCTTGCGGC
The DNA here is from genome assembly GCF_058145875.1 of Pseudomonas sp. 3MAES_34.3B. Lineage (NCBI taxonomy): Bacteria > Pseudomonadati > Pseudomonadota > Gammaproteobacteria > Pseudomonadales > Pseudomonadaceae > Pseudomonas > Pseudomonas sp. 3MAES_34.3B. Next base: position 3,922,597 of record NZ_CM176960.1, read on the forward strand.
GATATGATCAATTTTTGATCAGCCAAATCCGCTGTTCATGAGTTATACAGCGATTGCCCTATGTGATTGTAAACCCGGCACTTATCCCTCTAAAACTTGCATGGCGCTGTGCATAAGCTGGGGGAACACCCCGCAAACCCACGGCTGGCGCGGGCTTACGGCAACTGATCAAAAACTGAACAGCCCTGTAGAATTAGTCCATCCAGCGGCGGAAGATTACGCTGGCGTTCACCCCACCGAAGCCGAACCCATTGGACAACGCATAGCTTGTGGATAGCGGTGTAGGTTCGTCCGGCCCCGCTACGTTAAGCGCACCCACTGCCTCATCCGCTTCACAGTAATTTAGCGTAGGCGGCGCTAGCTGATCCCTCAGCGCAAGCACGGTGAAGATAGCCTCCAGGCCACCCGCAGCGCCGAGCAAATGGCCCGTAGCGGATTTCGTGGCCGAGATGGTCAGCTCCGGCGCATCCCCGAACACCGCCTTCACCGCCTGTAGCTCCGCACGGTCGCCGACCGGCGTGGAGGTAGCGTGCGCATTGATATGCCCGACCTGCCGGGGTTCGATGCCTGCCTGGGCCAACGCCGCCTGCATCGCACGCTGCGCGCCGTTTCCGTCGTCTGGTGCTGCCGTGAGATGGTAGGCATCCGCCGAGGTGCCATAACCTACCAGTTCTGCCAACGGCACCGCGCCACGGGCTTGGGCATGCTCGAGCGTTTCGATTACCAGCAGCCCAGCGCCCTCGCCCATCACGAAGCCGTCTCTGTCTTTATCGAAGGGGCGGGAGGCCTCGAGGGCTACGGCATTGGGTGACACCGCCCGGGCAGCAGCAAAGCCGGCAAGGCTCACGCGATCGATGGCCGCCTCTGTTCCGCCGCACAGCGCGATATCCGCTTCGCCGGCGCGAATCATCCGCGCAGCATCCCCTATGGCTTGAACGCCCGCCGCGCACGCCGTTACAGGGGCGCCCAACGGTCCGCGAAAGCCATAGCGGATCGAGACGTTACCCGCGGCCAGGTTAACCAGGAACGATGGAATCGTGAACGGAGACAGCCGCCGAGGGCCGCGCTCGTCCGTGGTGCGCACCGCCTCGGCAATGGTGCCGAACCCGCCGATGCCTGAACCGATCACTGTTGCAGTGCGGGCACGAGCCTCATCATCCGCCGGTGCCCATCCCGCCTGCTTCAAGGCCTCTTCGGCAGCGGCCAAGGCATACACAATGAATGGCGCCATTTTCTTCTGGTCCTTGCCGCTTACCACGGATTCGGGATCGAAGCCGGCGGTCGGGTCTTCATCCCGCGAAGGTATACGCCCCGCTACCGCCACGGACAGCCCTTCCACTGTAGCGGGATCAAGCGGCCGAATGCCCGACTCCCCGGCAATCAACCGGGCCCAGTTGGCTGCTACACCAGCACCCAGGGGCGACACCGCGCCCATGCCGGTTACCACAATGCGAGGCGCGTTCATGGGCGGCCTCCACGGTGCAAGCGAATAAAGTGCAGTGCACGGTTGCAGGTTTCAGACAGGGACATGAAGGGCTCTCCACAACGCTTGGATGACAGTTATCATGCAAAGAGCTTGCGATGCGCAGGCTTAAGATGTCAACCAGCATTTAAAGAGCGGTAGGCCTGCCCTCCTTCATTAGCGAGGGCAAGGCTTGCGGAGCGGTTATTTAACAGCGAGGCGGTCGCGGTTCTTGTCCAGCAGGGATTTCCCGATCCCTTGCACCTCAAGCAGCTCGTCAACTGACGTAAAGGCGCCGTTCTGTTCACGGAACGCGACGATGGCTTGGGCTTTGGCCGCGCCAATACCGGCCAGCTCCTTCTGAAGGGTAGCGGCGTCTGCCGTGTTCAGGTTGACCAGGCTCTGGGCCATGGCCGCAGCGGAAGACGCGGGCGTGGCGCTGGTGGTATTGGCCTGAGCGGCGAGCGGAGTGATAGCCAGTGCAGCGAGGAGAATGGAAGAAAGGATTGTCTTGCGCATGGAATGCTCCTTGACAGGTTGCACGGCACGTCATGAGCCGTGCACCTACCTTAGCGGAGCTGAAATCGAATACCAGTGTATAGCTGTTAGCGAAGTTTTCCGTGTTACGGAAGCACCTCGATCCACAGCGCGCCATCCCCGGATGGGGCCTCGCTCACGCGGGTGATCTTGCCGTGTGGATGAATGCGATAGGTACCTACCACTTTGCTCATCTCACCACAGGCAATCAGCCACTGCCCGTTCGGCGAGATAGCAATATTGCGCGGCTGCTTCTCTTCGAGCTTATGGTTGTCGAGGTATTTCAGCTGGCCACCGTCTGCCACTTCGAACACGCTCACCGAACTGGTGGTGCGCTCGGTGATGTAAAGCAGCTTGCCGCCGGGCACTAGGCGGATGTCCGCGCACCACACGCGGGGCGTGGGGTCATCGGCCAAATTGTTATTGCGGTTGTCGCGCACAAGGCCTTCGCTCAGGTTGAGCGAAGCAGGGATGCCGCTTTCAACGCCAACCTGGGTGAGCGCACCGGTTTGCGCGTCGATAGCAAAGGAGATCACCGTGCCGCTCATCTCACCGACCACGAACATGTAACGGCCATCTTCCGAGAAAGCCATATGCCGTGGGCCGGTGTTCTCATCGACAGTTACAAACCCTTCTCCGATTGGCTGCAGTTCGCCCTTCTGATCGTTCAGGGTGTATTGCAGTACGCGATCGACACCCAGTACGCACGCGTATACGAAGCGGTTGCTTGGGTCTGTACGCACCGAGTGCGCATGCAGGCCGCTGGGGTACTTGCGGATCGACTCAAGTACCTGGAGCTCGTCGTCGATGGGCTGCAGGGTTACCACGTCCTCCCCGTAGGAAGCGCCGAAGAGGAAGCGACCTCGGCGATCGGTGGCCATGTACGACAACCCCGCGCCAAGCGGTGCCTCGGCACGGCGTGTGAGCTTGCCGCTGCCGGCGTCCACGCTGAAGCTCACCACCTGCGGTGGCTGGCCGCGCAGCGCGCCGTACAGGGTGCTGCCGTCCGGTGAAAGCGACAGTGCGTTCACCTTCTCCCCCGCTTCAACCTGCTCAACCAGGCTCAGCTCACCGGTTTCGTCATTGAGGTGGTAATGAGTGATCAGCCCATCGTTGGGGCTGGAAATGTAGGCATAGCTCATGGCGGTCCCTCGGCAGGCAGTCAGATAGGCAGTCATCCTATGACCACTCGGCAACGCACTCAACCTCTGCCGCTGATCCGGGGCGTGTAACAGAAGGTGACGTTTCCATTGCACCACTTTGCAAAGGGGTGTCTAAAGTGAAGGAGAGCGCTAGCCGAAACCAGAACAAGGCCTACCGAACGCCGCTGATTGACGGAGATTCCCCATGAACAACGACATCTATTTGCTGATCGAGCACGGCCGGGAATACGGCGAAGCCTACGTACTGGGCTGGTTCGAGAACGAAGCCACCGCCAGGGAAGCGGCGTTGAAGATGGAATGGGACGCCTACCGTGCCGAGCTGAGGCACCCTTCGGGCTGGTTCAACGAAAAGCCCGTGCCGCCTAGCGAGGCGGATTACAAACGTTACTGGGTGAAGCCGTTGAGCAAGTTTGCGTATGCGCCGGTGGAGATTCCGGCGCAGGTGCATTGAGCCTATCGGCCTGATTCTGAGGAGCTCTAAGGCATGCGAGTGCGCCTTAAGGGGGCTCCTCCTTGCTAAGGGTATGAAAGGTCTCTACTCCTGCAGCGCCTTCAAAACACTACCCTCAACTAGGCATAGCAGGCATAGTGCTGTCATTTTACTGATGAGACGCGGGAAAGATGGACGGCATTATCAAGCAGAGGGCACTAAGCCCTGGATGGCTATTTGTTATTTCGCTCTCGCTGGTCGCCTTGAATTTCCTATGGCAGGGCCACGATGGCTTCAACTTATGGGATGAAGGGTATCTTTGGTACGGGGCCAGGCAAATCAATGCGGGCGAGATCCCGCTTCGCGATTTCATGGCCTACGATCCTGGTCGATACTACTGGTCGGCCGCCTTTCTCGCTTTGGGCAATGATAGCGGCATAATCGCACTCAGAGTGTCAGTAGCGGCCTTCCAGGTTCTCGGGCTTTGGGCGGGCCTATGGACAATTGCACAAAACCTGAAATGGCCAAAACTCCAACAAGTTGTTTATCTATGTATTGCAGCCATTGCCCTTATGGGCTGGATGTACCCACGCCATAAGATTTTTGATATATCCATCTCTATGATGGTTGTTGGAGTACTGGCGTACATGCTGAATCGCCCCGATCGCGGGCGGTGCTTTGTAGCTGGTTTAACCGTTGGGCTTGCTGCAGTCTTTGGGCGAAATCATGGCGTATATGGGGCATTAGCCAGCATATTGGCGATCGCGTGGCTAACTGTTCCAGAATGGCGAACGGAGCCAATTCGTCATCGGCTGGCTGCCTGGGCAACAGGTGTGTTTGTGGGTTTCCTCCCAGTATTGCTGATGTGCCTGATCATTCCGGGGTACGTGTCAGCGTTTCTCGACTCAATTGTTTTCATGCTTGGGCAAGGGAACACGAATCTTCCACTACCTGTCCCTTGGCCTTGGACAGTGGGATGGGGGACAGCTGGAGCTGTGATCGAGGCCAGATGGTTTCTCATCGGGCTATGTTTCATTGCCCTTATCCTGTTTGGAACGGTCTCGCTCATCTGGGCTTTCCGTGCACGGATAAAGGGGTTGGAGGTTAACCCGTCACTGGTAGCAGTTGCCTGTGCAGCGCTTCCCTACTCTCACTATGCCTTCGCAAGAGCCGACGTAGGTCATCTTGCTCAAGGGATATATCCGCTGTTGCTGGGTATATTTCTGATTGCAGCGACTTTGCGTCTGAACATAACCCGCATGGCTACCGCTCTGTTAACTGCTGGGGTAAGCATGTTCATACTTGCGGCTTGGCACCCAGGTTGGCTAGCACGGACCCAGGCGGGTTGGGAACCAATAGATGTTGGTCAATCGCACTTGCGAATGGACCCAAGCACAGCCGAGGCTGTGAAATTGCTGCGAAGCCTGACCGCAGAATACGCGGCTGACGGAAGGTCTGTGCTGGTGCTGCCTTTCTGGCCGGGCGCTTATCCACTTCTGGACCGCCACGCGCCCGTGTGGGAGATATATGCACTGTCTCCCAGAAGCGACGACTTCCAGCGACAAGAGATCGAGCGTATCCGACACGCCAACCCGGGATTTGTCTTGGTTTTCGACATGGCGATGGACGGGCGAGAGGAACTAAGATTTTCAAACTCGCATAGGCTCATAAACGAATATATCATTCAAAACTTCGTGCAGACAGAATCATCACCGGACCCGGCATACAAAATATACAAGGCCCGGAACTAGCCGGGCATGCATTAATCAACTGGGATCTGGGGCTTTCGACGGGCCAGCAAGCATCGGGGCTCGTCTGGAGCCCACGGTGGCGGCCAGAAATACGAAAACAACTACCAAGATGACGACCGTCTGGTAGGAGTCCAAAGACATCCATGGGCCTTGCCGACTGAAATAGTATTGCCAATCATGCCCCTGCAGGCTAGTCCCCGCGGCATACGCTTTATCCACATGCTTTTTCAGACTGAACATTGGCAGCGCAATAATAATTGCTGCGCCGAGCGTCAAACTTCGCTGCAAGACAGACCATCGTTGGAGCGCGAAAAGCGTGACGATAGCGGGCAATATGACAATCCACTGCCTGCTTTCCGAGCCGAACAGTATGAATGGCAGGAACGCAATCACCGCTGATGACAACCCTATTTGCGCAGCGCTTGTGCTTCTCGACAAGAGCCCCCACAACACGAGAAGCACCGCAGGCGTGAGTCCGACAAAATGTGCGATCAATGGCTTAGCGGGAAGGGCCAGAGACTGGTAGCTCATGAATTCTACCAATGGAGGTCCAGTATACCCGCTCGACCAGTTCACTAAAAACGACACAAGATAAGCGCCCAGTGCCGCGACAAAAAGGCCAGCTATCGCAAGCTTGACCCGTAGTGATTGCCAGACCTCCCCGCCTACTAAGCGAGCACAAACGATCCAGGCCAAAAATACGAATTGAAGAACCACCATGGCCGTGGACAACTTCCTCAATTCGATCAGGGAAGTGACACCATTCAGTTGGCTGCTGTGCTGGCTGATAGAGATATCAGGTATGTTCTCCAGCAGTGGCAGGCCCATCCGGGCGGCCACACATACAACTACCAAGGTGAGCAGTACCCTGCAAGCGGTTATCCAGTGACGTCCTTCATTCAATGGCGACAGGGCTACCCCAGGTTTGAATGCAAGCAGCGCCAAAGGCACCAAAAAAACACCCGGCATGATCCAGAATGAAGCTGGAATCAAGAACCACAACAGTAAATCTTTTCGATGAGCCCAACTCCAAATGGCCAGACAGCCCATAAATACGGCTGCATGGTCCGTTAACAGCGGATAATAAGATGGAATTACGAGCACTGGCCAAGCCAGCGCATAAAGCGCAAGAGATATACGCGCGGCGCGCTCTGCCACTTCAAGGCGAATCATGGCGGTGTACAGCAATACCGCGCTCAACGAGATCAGCACCATATTAAATACGGCCTGCCCGAACAGTATCGCGTGAGGGGAAAAACTGGCATACCCTAGAGCCAACCCGAATGCGAGGCCAGGAAGACGAATAGTATGATAAGGGTCAGCAGCAATAGAACCGCCGTTTGCAAGTATGCTAATCAGCCTTAGGTATCCGGCCCCATCCCAGCCCGCCCCGTCATTCACTGGAATGCTACCGCAGACCAAACGACTTACAATCTGCGAAAAAAACACTATCACAAAAACCGAAACTTTCTTTGAAGCATTCATAGGCAAGCTTACTACTCGGCCGAGGAGTCCTATCCATCAGGGTCGTCCTGATTGGTGTTTTGCAAATTATTACGCCCGACATAATCAGTAATAGAAGTTGAAAAATCAAGTCCAACCAGCCGAAACCGGATGAGAATCGCGCTAACACCCTTGGTGCGCTACACTCGCGCAGGACAGCGGCAGACGCCGGCCTTTCTGTAGCCCTTGGAATTTCGACGTGATCAACCTAAGCAGACTCTTCAAGCGGCCCTCGCCGCCGCCCGTAGATACATCACCGTGGGACAGGGACGGCTTTTTGAAGCTGCCCGGCTTTTATTCGCATGCCGAGATCGACCAAGCCAGGGAGGCCCAGGAGTCTGCCTGGCGTGAGCGGCACCCTCGCATTGTCGTTGACGACCTGGTAACCGGAAAAAGGCTCAAGCTTCGGGACGTGGACACCCAAGCCGCGAAAACGCATCGTTTCAAGCTCAATGACCTCTACCTGGAAATTGACGCTATCCGCGGCCTTGCGCTCAATGACCGAATATCTCCGCTACTGAACAAGTTACTTGGAGAGAAGGTTGTTTTGTGCAACTCCCTAAGCTTCGATCAGGGAAGCAGCCAACCGGATCATGTGGACGCTTTGTACATGACCCCACGCACTCCTCATAGCTTGGTTGCTATATGGGTCGCGCTGGAAGATTGCCATATGGACGCAGGCCCTCTTCGCTACTATCCAGGCAGCCATAAGATCCCTGCGTACCGCTTCTCCAATGGATCACTGCATTTCGTGCCTGACGAAATGAACGCATGGCATGCTCACATGGAGCAGCAGATCTCGGAAAGAAATCTTGAAGCTGAAACGTTTGCAGCCAAGAAGGGTGATGTGTTCATCTGGAGCTGCTACCTCCTACACGGGGGCATGCCAATCGCCGACCCCGCTCGCACCAGAAAGAGTCTCGTCTTCCACTACTACACCGAAAGCGACTGTATTGAGAACGAGTGTACGCTGGTTGAAGACGCCGGTGCGTTCTGGATGCACCGCGCCCATCAACCAACGAACGGGGAGCCAGCAGGAGAGCTGCCGCCGTTGCCTGTGAACCGGTGAGTCACTCTGCATCCGAACGCTGCTGCAAGTGAAACCAGTCGACGATAGTATCCTGCGGTTCATATCCAATTACGGTCTGCCGCAGGATCGTTCGCACTTGCTGGAAATCTTCATTTCTCAGAGCCCCTTGCAGGGCTGCCAGCTTGCGCTTCAATTCATCCCAGGCGATGCTTTCTTCATGCGCACACATGATCATGGGGTGGCGCGTCGGGACCACGTCCTCACCGATCAGCAATTCCTCGTATAGTTTCTCCCCCGGCCGCAAACCAGTGAACTCTATGGCAATATCCCCATGAGGATTTCGCTCGGAGCGAACGCTCATACCGGCTAGGCGTATCATTTTTTCAGCGAGTTCGGCGATCAAAACGGGCGGCCCCATATCCAGTACAAATACTTCGCCCCCCCCTCCCAAGCCGCCAGCTTGAATGACAAGCTGAGCGGCTTCTGGAATAGTCATGAAATAACGCGTTATCTTTGGGTGCGTAACAGTGAGCGGCCCTCCAGCACAGATCTGTTTATGGAACAGCGGTATAACAGACCCTGATGACCCTAGAACGTTACCGAACCTGACCATCGCAAACCGTGTTCGATTGACCTGGGCAACATTGGAAGGATCTTCAAATAGAACCGGGGCCGCTTCGCGGCTAAGTCCCTGAAGAATCAACTCGGCCAACCTTTTGGTGCTACCCATGATATTCGTCGGCCGCACGGCTTTATCGGTTGAAATCAGTACAAAGTTAGACACGCCTGCTCGAACTGCTGCCTGGGCCAGATGCAAGGTCCCAAAGACATTGTTCAGTACCCCTTCGGAAATATTTTGCTCTACAATCGGAACGTGCTTATAAGCTGCCGCGTGATAGACCGTTTCCACGCGCCAGGCTTGCAACGTTTGGCGAAGCTTGCCTGAATCCCTTACCGATCCCAGGATCGGAACAACCCGCGTATTCAGGGAATGCCTGATCAGCAATTGCTCGAGCTCCCCACTGATCGCGTAGAGGTTGAACTCGCTGTGATCGAACAGCAGCAGCTGCAACGGCTCCAGAAGAAGAATCTGCCGGCACAGTTCTGAGCCGATCGACCCACCTGCACCGGTCACCAGTACAACCCTTCCACTCACGCACTGCCTCAGTAAATCAGGCTGTGCGGGTACAGGATCGCGGCCAAGCAGATCGGCAACGTCGACTTCCTGAATGTCCTCCACTTTCACCCTGCCACTTGCAAGGTCAGAAAGATTTGGCACGCTGCGAACGTGGAGCGGGAAGGATTCTAAGTATTCAAGGATTTCCCTACGCCGCCCGCGGCTCAATGAGGGTAATGCCAGCAGGACTTCGGTGGCTCCTGTTTCCTCTATCATTCTCTTCATGTGCCTGGGCTTATAAACCTGTAGCCCCGCAATGACTCGCCTGGTCAGGCCTGGATCATCATCAATAAAAGCTACCGGCCGCATGGCCTTGCCCATTCGCAGCGCGGAAACCAACTGGTTACCCGCTACACCCGCACCATATATCACAACCTTGGTATAGCTTTCGTCTCTACCCAGGAATGGTACGTGGCTGGCCCCGGTAAACCAGTCACCGAGAAAGAACTGTCGCATTGCCAATCGAAGCCCACCTAGAATCACAAGGCTGAGCCACCAATAGTTGAAAATAATTGATCTTGGGACGACGGCTTTGTGATTACTGAACCAGAATATTACCAATGCCAGAACAAGTGCGGCGAGACTGACAGCTTTGAATATCGTGACAAGGGCGTCGTTACCAAAGTAACGCATCACCGCACGATACATTCCCAGACGTATGAAAAGCGGGATCGACACAAGGGGAGCGGCGGCAAAGAGCCAAAGATAGTCCCCGACCGGATTGATAAGGTCTTCGATTCCCAGGCGAACTACAAACGCCATCCATAACGCCAGCCAGACAAGCCCGATGTCCACTACTACCTGAATAAGGCGTTTTTGTCGCCTTGGCAGCGCCAACAAAAGTCTTCTTAGTCTGTCCACCAGCGCCCCTGCAATCAACTGTAACTATTTTTGGAACCATTCGGGCCCGGCATTGTCTGCATGCGGTTACGCCCCGATTGGCTGCGAAGAGCACGTCTGTTATGGTGCCCCCGCTTCGAATCACCACGGTCAACACAGACTATGCCAGAAATACAGCCGACGGAAGGCGCGGGTATGCCTCAATGATACAAATCAAGGGAAAGGCGGAATTCGATACGGCGGCCCAGATGACGCCCCAGCCCGCGGGAGAGGCTATCCAGGCTACAACCGGGCCGCAGTCTTCGAGCATTGCAATCTTGATGTGTACCTATAATGGGGAACGCTTTCTTGAGCAGCAGCTCGATTCGATTATTGGTCAAAACCATACAAGATGGCATCTTTATATTTCAGATGATGGCTCGACTGACGCCACCCTTTCGATACTGCAACGCTACTCCTCCCTCCTCCGGGATCGATTCACATTATTTACTGGCCCCAGGATGGGGTTCGCTGCAAATTTCCTGTCCCTGATGCGTAGGGATGAGGTGTATGCCGACTATTACGCATTCAGCGATCAGGATGACATTTGGTATACCGACAAACTGAGCCGGGCGCTTGTGGCCCTATCCGATTGTTCGCAGGGGGCTCTGCTGTACTGTGGTAGAACCCGGCTCGTGGACGAACGCGGCGCCGTGCTTGGTGAGTCTCCTGCCTTCGTCAGGCCGCCCAGGTTCTCCAATGCCCTCGTACAAAGCTTGGCAGGGGCTAATACGATGGTGTTCAACGAAACGACCCGTCGCCTGATAGGCCGAGTAGGCGAAGGCTCAAAGATCGTCGCTCACGACTGGCTCGCTTACCTTCTGGTATCAGCGGTAGGTGGGACCGTCCTCTATGACCCGCGACCTTGCCTGGACTATCGCCAGCACGACGACAACCTGATTGGTGGAAATGCCTCCATCATGGATCGGGTCCGGCGATTGTCCATGATGCTTTCCGGCCGCTTCGCTCAGTGGAACACTGTGAACATCGAGATACTCTCCACGATTGATGAGTTGATAACCTCTGAAAACCGGCAGACTCTAGCGCTTTTTGTCGCTGCGCGCGCCAAAGCGGGCTTGGCCGCTCTGCTGCTGCTCAGGCGCGCAGGCGTCTATCGACAGACCTTCCTTGGAAATATGAGCCTGGCTGTTGCAAGCCTGATAAAACGCGTTTAAAAACAACCCCCTGCCGCAGCGGCAAAGCTGGCAGCTTCGGGCGTACTTGCCCTGACGGGAGGGGTCACGGGAAGTGATAGTGAATATTTCTAAAGGAATGGGTTCCGGCCCCGCAGGTTTCTTGCGCAGCTTCTGGTTGAATCGAGAGCTGATCATTCAGATGACTCGCCGCGAAGTGGTCGGCCGCTACCGAGGTTCGGTGATGGGCCTGGCATGGTCTTTCTTCAACCCGATCCTGATGCTTGTCGTTTATACCTTCGTTTTCTCCGAGGTGTTTCAATCCCGCTGGGCTGGGCAGGAAGGCAAGGGTAACTTCGCCATCCTTCTGTTTGTGGGCATGATCATCCATGGCCTATTTGCAGAATGCGCGAACCGCGCACCCTCATTGATCCTGAGCAACGCAAACTACGTAAAGAAAGTTGTATTTCCGCTGGAGATCCTGCCAGTGATCACATTAGGGGCTGCGCTTTTTCACACAGCAATCAGCGTTGCGGTGTTGCTGTTGGCGCAGTTACTTATAAGCGGCACCCTGGCGGCCACGGCCGGGTTTTTCGTGCTTCTGCTGATCCCCTTGTGCCTGGCAACGCTAGGCCTCTGCTGGGGTTTGGCCGCACTCGGCGTCTACCTTCGTGACGTTGGGCAAATCATCACCGTACTGACAACCGTTTTACTGTTCCTGTCGCCGGTCCTGTATCCCGTGTCGGCTCTTCCACCAGCCTATCGCCCCTGGCTGGCACTCAATCCCCTGACCTACATCATCGAGGAGGGCCGAAACGTGCTCATCTTTGGCCTGTCACCCGATTGGTTCGCTTATGCAAGGGCCGTGGCCTTCGGTCTGGTATGCGCCATAGCAGGTTTCTGGTTATTCCAGCGGATGCGGAAAGGATTCGCCGATGTCCTTTGATTATGCAATACGGGTTCAAGACGTTTCCAAGTGCTTTCACACGTATGAAAAACCGGCCGACCGCCTCAAACAGTTTGTGGTACCCCGGATGCAACGCTGGGCAGGTGATCCACCGACGCACTACGGTCGGGAATTCTGGGCGCTACGCGGAATCAGCTTCGACGTAGCCAGAGGAGAAACGGTCGGCATCGTGGGTCGCAACGGCTCGGGCAAATCGACGTTGCTGCAAATCATTTGCGGAACGCTGTCGCCTACCACCGGACACGTCAGCAAAAGCGGGCGGATAGCGGCGCTTCTTGAACTAGGTTCGGGTTTCAACCCCGAATTCAGCGGGCGCGAGAATATTTATCTCAATGGCGCAGTCTTGGGTTTGAGCCGGGAAGAGATTGAAAGCCGGTTCGATGCAATCGTTGCATTCGCAGATATTGGCGATTTCATCGAGCAACCCGTAAAAGCATACTCGAGCGGCATGGCTGTCCGTCTGGCATTTGCCGTGCAGGCTCAAGTAGATCCTGAAATCCTCATAGTCGATGAAGCGTTATCGGTCGGGGACGCCAGGTTCCAGGCCAAATGCTTCGAACGCCTCAAACAACTGAAGGCAACGGGAACCAGCATCTTGCTGGTCACTCACGCCAGCGAGCAGGTGGTAACACACTGCGACCGCGCGGTACTTCTGGATGGCGGACGGCTTGAAATGGTCGACAAACCACGGCCAGTGATAAACCGTTATCTGGATCTGCTATTCGGAAGAGATTCCGAATCCACGCCCTTACCAGATACATCGCCAGCCTTGGACCCCACTGCCGAAACCCCACCTGCTTTCGAACTGGCATCCGATGCGGACAAGTTCTGTACCAGGCCAGGCTATAACTCCCACGAGTACCGTTGGGGTGACGGCGCCGCTACGCTTCTGGACTACCATTTACGAAGCGCTGGACAGGATTTCCCCACGCAGATCAACAGCGGGGACACGGTCGATTTATGGGTCACGGTCCGGTTCAATCGCCAGGTCATCAATCCCATTTTAGGTCTGGCACTCAAAACGAAAGAAGGCGTTACCCTTTACGGTACCAATACGGAACTTCAACGCTGCGCTGCGATGTCCGAGACCGGACAGCCGCATTCCGTAGCGAGGTTTAAAATTTCCTTCGTTGCTCGGTTGGGCTCGGGAGATTTCTTCATATCGCTAGGCCTGGCCTCCAACGAGGGCGAGGCTGTGGTCCCCCATGACCGTCGGTACGACTCCATCCATTTATGTGTCAGCCCTACCCCACAGATGCTGGGGCTCGTGGATTTGGCCGGCAGCATCAACGTAGAGGCCGCCTCATGAACATGCCAGAAACCCACCAATACGTCCTCGATGCCGCGACAGGGGTATGGGCAAGACCCGATTACGCGAGTATCAACTATAGCGATGGCGATGATGCGGAAGATTATGTTGGCGGAGTCATCAGAAACGCTCACGATCTCACAGCCTTGTCACCGGAGCTTTTCAGTCATTGCAGGGACTGGTCCAGCCTTTACCATCTTTCCCCAGCCCGAGGAAACATTCTTCGCCCCTTTGAAGCCTTACTCAAGGGCTCGGTGCTGGAAATTGGTGCTGGATGTGGAGCGATCAGCCGCTTCCTTGGAGAATGCGGCGCACAAGTACTGTGCCTGGAAGGAAGCCTCAGGCGTGCAAGTACCGCAGCCAGCCGCACCCGTGACCTTTCGAACGTAACCGTGCTGGCTGAAAGATTCGACGATTTCACGACATCGGAACAGTTCGATGCGGTGACCCTTATCGGGGTCCTCGAATATGCAAGCATGTTCAGTACGGCACCCAACCCTGCTCTTCACATGCTCAAGAAAGCCGCGAGCTTTCTGAAGCCCGGAGGACGGTTATTCATCGCCATTGAAAACCAGCTCGGCCTGAAATACTTCGCGGGCGCTCCTGAAGACCATTTGGGAGTACCCATGTATGGTATTGAAGGTCGCTACAATGCAGGCCAGCCGCAAACGTTCGGTCGCGCTGTATTAACCAACCTGTTGAAACAGGCGGGCTTCGTATCGACGGAGTTTCTCGCCCCTGTACCTGACTACAAACTGCCTCACACGATCATTACCGAGCAGGGAATGCTTCACCCTCAGTTCGACGCCGCGAGCCTGCTCGCCCAAAGCGTAGGCAAGGATCCGCAACTTCCCAATGACACCCATTTCGACCTGCATCGGGCATGGCCAGAGGTGATCGAGAATGGCCTGGGGATGGAACTGGCCAACTCGTTCCTCGTTTGTGCCACTACGGATCCTGCCACGCCGGCCATTGACCCAAGTCATTTGGCGTATCACTACAGCACAGGACGCAAGCCTGCCTATTGCAAGGAAGCTTGCTTCACTGAAGTGGGCAGCGTAATCCAGGTTCGTTATCGGCCTCTTGCGCCCCTTGAGAACTCGCCGGAAACTTTCATCTACAAGCTGCCGGCTAGCGCACCCTATATAGAGGGCATATTGCTGAGTAACCGCTTCATCGATCTCGCGGCAGAGCCGGACTGGACCATAGAGAAATTCGCAGAATTCTTTGATACCTACCTGCAGGTACTCCGATCGCTGGCAGATGAGTCTGGAAGCCCTTGCTTCGATTTGAATGTGTACAGCGTACTGCCCGGGGAACTCATTGATGCAGTGCCAAGCAATATAATCCTCGAGCCTTCAGGTCGCGCAGTTTTCATCGATCAGGAGTGGTGCAAGCCAGATGGGATAAAGCTGGGCCATCTACTGGTCCGAGCGATATTGCTTCTGCTGGCCACAAAATCGCCACAGCGTCCCGGAGTCACCCGAGGCACCTTCGTCACTGACCTCTTTGCTCATCTGGGCTTGGCAATTTCCTTGGACGAGGTTGACCGCTTCGTGCAAGAGGAAGCCGAGCTGCAGGAGATCGTAACAGGTCGCTCTCGTGAGGAGTTCGTTGACTGGCAGCCCATGACGAGCCTGGGAGAGCATGCAGCTGTAGAGGCAGCGCCCATTAGTGCGGCATTGTATTGGGCGGACAGCAATGGAGGCTTCAACGAATCCCGATGCACCAGTGCCGTTCTGCTTCCCGAAACCAACACACTGACGCTGACAGTACCTTACCCGATCTCGGTCGACTGCAGCCTGCTGAGATTCGATCCGGTCGATCAGCCGAGCCTTTTCCGCATCGACAGCTTGGTATTGAAAGATGGTGAGAACGAGCTTTGGTCGTGGGACGGCGAATGGCAACACTTGACGGCGATCTCCGGATTAATGAAAGTAGTCGCCCCTGATGGAACAGACGCACTATTAGCCACTGATTCGGACCCCAGTTTTCATATCAGCTTGCCCGCGGGCAGCAAGCCTTCCGACAGCTTGCACCTCGTGGCGCGCATCACATTAGGCTCTGCATTGCGCCCAATGCACGTGCCGTTGGAAAACAGCCCGCCCGTTTCATCTCTCGAAGACATCGTTGCGGACGAAAAGGAATTCAATATGGCGCCTATGGATAGCCAAGCAGCTCTACCCCTCGTTACCGATATTACGCATACCGAGTCACCGCCGGCGGCCAATGACAGCGTTTCGATCGACTCACTGAGCACAGAAGTCGCCAGCTTACGCACTGAGGTTGATCGGCTTCAGGAGGCCCTGACGAATCAGCAGATAGCCAAGGACACGCATATCCATAATCTGAACCTCCATATCATGGCGCTTCAGGGCTCGACAAGCTGGCTGGTGACCGCACCGCTTAGAAAGGCAAGTCGGATGGCGCTGCGCGCGCGCAGGATCCTGCGTATTCTTCCTTCAATCATCCGCCGGGGGGGCGGATTGGCCTCGACCTCCCGCAAGGCTCTTAACGTGCTGCGCACCCACGGCGTCGCTGGATGTGTTGCCAGGATCCGCCGGTTCATCCAAATGGGCACTCCTGAATTCATAGGGCAGGAAAGCCGCCCGGTCCCGGACCGGAACGATTACGCACAGTGGGTCGCTTATTACGACACTTTGGACGATGACAAGCGCTGGAGGATGAAAGAAGACATCCGGGGCTGGAAAGACAAGCCATTGATTTCCATCATAATGCCGGTCTACAACCCGCCTCTGGCATTACTGAACGCAGCAGTCGATAGCGTGCGACGCCAGATCTATTCGAACTGGGAACTGTGTATCGCTGACGATGCTTCCAGCGATCCTGAGGTGTCTCAGGCGCTTCGCGGCCATGCAGCCCAAGACCCTCGTATTAAAGTTGTATTCAGGGAGCAGAACGGCCATATCTCGGAAGCGAGCAATAGCGCATTGCAGCTTGCGAAAGGTGAGTTTATTGCCTTGATGGATAATGACGACCTATTGGCCGAGCATGCCCTGTACTGGGTAGTGAAATCCATCAAGGATCATCCGGATGCGGCGTTATTGTATTCCGATGAAGACAAGATTGATGAGGCAGGCCGCAGATCTTCGCCTTACTTCAAGCCATCATGGAACAAGTTCCTCTTCCGATCCCAGAATATGGTTTGTCATCTGGGCGTCTACAAAACATCTCTTGTTCGCGAGCTACAGGGTTTCCGCGCAGGATACGAAGGCTCTCAAGACTACGACCTCGCCTTACGCTGCATGGACCGAATTGATCCAGCACAGATTGTGCATATCCCGCGTGTGCTCTACCACTGGCGCGTGCACCAGGGCAGTACAGCCCTTGCAGGCAACGAGAAACCATACGCGGCTATCGCCGGCGTGCAAGCGCTTGCCGACCACCTGAAGCGGAGCAGCTGCACGGGCGACGTGGAATTGTTACCAACCGGCATGTATCGGGTGCACTATTCGCTGCCAGAGATCGCCCCGCTCGTTTCCCTGATCATTCCGACGCGCAACGCTCATCTGCTGGTAAAGCAATGCATCGACAGCATTATTGAACTCACTACCTACCCGCGTTACGAAATCATCTTGATAGATAATGGGTCCGATGACCTGGCTGCCTTGGCCTATTTCAGCAGCTTGGAGGCACTGGATAACGTCCGCGTCATCCGCGACAGCCGACCGTTCAATTATTCTGCCCTTAACAATCGAGCGGTCGAGATTGCCCGAGGAGAATTAGTCGCCCTTATCAACAATGATATCGAGGTCATCACGCCAGAGTGGTTGAATGAACTGGTCGCGGTGGCGCTGCAACCTGGCGTGGGCGCAGTCGGCGCCCGACTGTGGTATCCCGACGACCGCCTGCAACACGGCGGAGTTATAGTAGGCGTAGGGGGCGTGGCTGGTCATTCCCATAAGTACCTGCCAAAAGGGGATCATGGATACTTCTGCAGAGCTGAGCTCATTCAGGAATTTTCTGCCGTTACCGCTGCCTGTCTCGTTGTAAGAAAGGTAGTGTTCGAAACAGTCGGTGGCCTTGACGAAGAGCATCTGGTCATTGCCTTCAATGACGTGGATTTCTGCCTGCGTCTCCAAGAGATGGGCTATGTAAACGTCTGGACGCCCTACGCGGAGCTTTATCATCATGAAAGCGCTACGCGCGGTCTGGAGGATACGCCTGAAAAGAAAGCGCGTTTCGCTTCCGAAGTCGCGTACATGAAGCGTCGCTGGCCACGTATACAGGAAGACTACGCCTATAATCCTAACCTGACCCTGGACCACGAAGATTTCGGATTGGCATGGCCGCCTCGCGTGAAAATATGAGGATCGGAGTGGATACCCCTTCGCAATCTCGGGCGATATTTGCCGCTGTTGGCTTTTTCCTGCTAGTCATCGCCTGGTCGGCCATTATCGCCTTCCATGGCGCACCGGATGAATCGACCCATTACTTTTTGCTGGACTACCTTTATACAACGCACCATTTGCCTGTCACGGCTACGATCGACCAACCGTTCCACGGAAAGCTCAGTGGCCATACTTGGCAGCCCGGGGACTTCTGGTATCACGGCCTCCCGTTTCCACATGTTCTCGGTGCGCTGACCACATCTTACTTGCTGTCTGCGCTGCTTCCCCCCGACCTTGGGTTTCTAGCCGGGCGTGTGTTCAACTGGATACTAGCACCGGTCTTTCTCCTCTCGATCTATCAGGTCGCGATGGCTGTCTGTGCCAAGCGGCTAACCGCATTGATAATTGCAATAGCTGTTTGCCTTATACCTCAGGTTACATTCATATTTTCTTACTTCAACAGTGACGCGTACGGGATTACAGCAGTAGCGCTCAGCTTGGCGGCATGCCTCAGGTTTCTGGAGAAACCCAACCTCGGGAGGGCAGTGTTGCTGGGCCTTTCGATCGCCCTGCTACTGCTCGCGAAGTTGTACTTTCTACCTGCGATCGTATTCATCGCCATACGCGTAGTCGCAGAGTGCGTGATCGGACGGAGATACTCACCGCGAAAGCTTGCGATCATTTGCGGGGCAGCATTCATCGCGGCTGCGCCCATGTTGATTGTGACTTATATGAGCTGGGGCGAAATCACGGGCGTATCAGGCCAGGCAGCGTTCGTGGAAATGCACCGAAACGATCCCGGCTCGCTCGCAGGGACGTGCTATGTGGGGTGTCCGGGAGCAGTGGTAAATGTCGCGACATTAGCCCCTTGGCTGAACCTGTCTCTAAAGAGCTATTTTTCAGTCACCGGCTGGATGAACGTTTTCATACCCGGTTTCAATTACACTGTTGCAGCACTTTTGTTCGCGGTGCTGATAGGCATGGCCATGGTTATGGCCATAAAGGCGCTCCCGGGTCAGCCTCGTTCTGCGTATGTCCTTGACGACGCCCTTCCGATATTAATGGCTATAGGCATTTTCCCTGCCATTTTGCTCTTCAGTATCCTTGGCTCCCAGCTCAGCATGCCCCAGCCGCAGGGGCGATATCTTTTCGTCACGATCCCTTTTATTGCGTTCCTGGCCGCCTATGTCGCCGGTAAACGAGTAGATCGACAACCGCGAGTGCTCATGAGCGCTGGTAGTTACCTTGCGACTGGAATACTCGTCTGGCTGGCTGTCGCCAACGCAACGGCAATGGGCCGTACCTTGCAAGCCAGCACTGCGCCGGCCAGAACACCGCTGGTCATGGCGCTTGATGCAGGCACTCACGGTGCACTCTTCAGCGCCTTCAGTGCCGATGTAGCAGGGGCCATAGCAGCACCTGGGCGAGTGGTTCATGACGCTGACGGACTAAAGCTGAAAATAACGCCGGGACCTGAAGCGCAGGGGCACATCGACGAAATCACTTCAGAGCCAGCCGCATTTACCATACGTGGCTGGGCGTACGTGAGCGGTAAACGGTCGTTGGCGGTGGTGGCCGTCGATGGCGGAGGTAGGACGACCCTCGGCAGGATAGGTAGCCAACGGCCAGATGTCGCAGCTGCACTGGGCACACGTGCCGCAGAACGCTCTGGCTTCAGCATCCAGCTGTCACCCGCTAACGGCAGTGCCTGCAACAACTCATTCTTTGTTATAAATTCAGACCTCAGCGTATCGAGGATACCCTCGAGCTGCGCGGCAAATACCATGGACGTGAATAAACTATGAGCACCTCACAGGTTCCCCTGTTTTCGGCCAGTAAAGCTAACGCCAACCTTGATCTGGCGGGCGCTGTCAGTGCTGTGATCGAAAGTCATTGGTATGTATTGGGCAACCAGGTCAAACAGTTCGAGGCAGCTTTCGCGCAGTATGTAGGCGTTTCGGAATGTATTTCGGTAGCCAATGGCTCCGATGCCTTGGAGCTGGCCCTCAAGGGTGTGGGCGTTCAGGCAGGTGATAAGGTCGTTTGTGTAGCCAACGCTGGCTTCTATAGCAGCACGGCCATACATGCCGTGGGTGCGGTGCCTCTGTACGCTGACATCGATCCAGATACGTTGACGCTGTGTTCGAAGTCACTCGCGTCCCTGATTGGCGATGGCCCCAAAGCGATCATTGTCACCCATCTGTATGGATTACTTGCGGACATGACAGCCATCCTTGAAGTGGCTGAGCGAGCCGGTATTCCGGTCATCGAGGACTGCGCTCAGTCTCACGGTGCCCGCAGAAACGGAAAATCCGCCGGCGCCTCCGGGACCGTTGCGTGCTTCAGCTTCTATCCTACGAAAAACCTGGGGGCGTTGGGTGACGGCGGCGCAGTTGCTACGTCGGACGAAGGCGTCGCCTCCCGCATTCGTCAGCTTCGCCAATATGGTTGGTCGGCCAAATACACAGTAGCAGTCCCGGGTGGCCGTAATAGTCGACTGGACGAGATTCAGGCCGCTATCCTGTCCGTCAAGCTGCCTCACCTCGATGCCTGGAATGCCGAACGTCGTCGTATTGCGCTTCGCTACAATGAAGCGTTCGCCCATCTCCCGATACGCTTGCCAGCGTCGACAGGGGCTGATTACGTAGCGCATTTGTATGTGGTTCGTACGCCCCAGCGCTCCAAGCTGGCCGAATACCTGAAGGGTCAGGGAATCACCAGCGACATTCACTATCCTATCCCGGACCACAAGCAACCCGCGTACCCAGTGACGCAGCGTTGCAGCCTTGAACATACGGAACGTGCATGCGAAGAAGTCCTTTCCCTTCCGTGCTTCCCGGGACTTGGGGATGAAGAGGTCGAGCGGGTCATAGCCGCCGTTCAAACCTTCTTTCACAAGGAATGAAACGTGCTGACCCTGGTTATCCCTGTTTACAAGAATGAAGCTTCCATCCCTGCACTGCTCAATGCAATGACAGAAATGGATCAAGCGCTCAATGGTGACCTTGAAGTCGTCTTTGTGGTGGACGGTAGCCCGGACCGCTGCTTCGAGCTGTTGGAGGCTGCATTGCCAAAGCAGCACTGGCGCTCCAAGCTGATTTTGCTGTCGCGTAATTTCGGCTCATTCATGGCTATCCGAACCGGGCTTGAATACGGTGAGGGAACACGCTTCGCTGTGATGGCCGCAGATTTGCAGGAGCCACCCGAACTGGTATTGGAAATGAACCGTGTGCTGCTGACGGAGCCAGTAGATGTTGTGGTCGGTGCCCGGGAAGCGCGGGAGGATCCGTTGTTGTCGCGGCTAGCATCCCAAGCATTCTGGGGCTTTTATCGGCGTTATGTCGTTCCGCAGATCCCGCCTGGAGGCGTGGACATGTTCGGATGCAACAAGGCCTTCCGCGATACCTTGCTAACCCTTGACGAGCGCCATAGCTCACTCATCGCGCAGATCTTTTGGCTGGGGTATCGCCGTAAGTGCATAACGTACGCCAGACGGGAGCGGGAACACGGTAAATCCGCCTGGACCTTCAAGAAAAAGATGAGCTATTTGATGGATAGCATCTTTTCCTTCACGGACTTGCCGATTCGCTTATTGACCCGAGTAGGTGCAGTTGGAGCTACTCTGGCAGCACTAATGGGTATCATCGTGATAATCGCGAAGCTGCATGGCGCTATCGAAGTTCCAGGTTATGCCATGATCATGCTAGCTATTACCTTCCTTGGCTGCGCCAATCTCATGGGGCTTGGAATAGTTGGCTCATATGCATGGCGCACCTATGAAAACACCAAGCAGCGGCCGTTGGCGATTCCGATGCGCGTGCATGATTACGGAGTAAAACCATGACAGATTCAGATAAAGATTACTTCGTGCACAGCCACGCTCTTTGCGAAAGCAAATCTATTGGTAAGGGGACCCGCGTGTGGGCTTTTGCCCATGTCCTGCCAAAAGCTCGGATCGGTGAAGACTGCAACATTTGCGATCAGGTGTTCATCGAGAATGATGTAATCCTTGGCAACCGGGTAACCGTCAAGTGCGGAGTTCAAATCTGGGATGGCATTGAAATAGAAGACGACGTTTTCATCGGCCCCAACGCTACCTTTACCAATGACCGCTTTCCTAGGAGCAAGGTATATCCGGATGAGTTTTCCCGGACGGTAATCCGCCAAGGCGCGTCGCTCGGGGCTAACTGCACGATATTGCCGGGCATTACGATTGAGCGAAATGCCATGATCGGAGCTGGCGCGGTAGTAACCCGCTCTGTGCCTCCAAATGCAATTGTAGTAGGGAACCCGGCCAAGATCATCGGGTACGTGAATGCCAAGCCTGAGGCTGCCAGCAAGCACCTGAACGAGCCCGCAAAACTCGGCGCAGGGGCAAGCAAAGTGGCCGGGGTGTCGCTGCATGTGTTACCTGAAGTCACCGACATGCGCGGCAATTTATCTGTCGGCGAATTCGAGCGCCAAATCCCATTCAAGGCGCAGCGATACTTTCTCGTCTACGACGTACCCACTGCCGAAACTCGAGGCGAACATGCTCACAAGGAATGCCACCAGTTTTTGCTGGCAATCAAGGGAACTGTGCATGTAGTTGCTGATGACGGGAGCAATCGAGAAGAGTTCATTTTAGACAAGCCAAATGTTGGGCTACACTTACCCCCAATGACTTGGGGTATACAGTATCGCTATTCCAGCGATGCAGTCTTGCTAGTGTTTGCTTCACACTATTACGATGCTGCCGACTATATTCGGAAATACGACGAATTCATTCAGTTGAAAAGCCGCTAATGGCAACACGCATTCTTAAAATGATAAGCCGTTTCAGCCTTGCTAGATTTCTGGTGTCGGGTGGCTTCAATACCGCCCTCACCTATCTGGTATACCTGATCGCTTTGAATTGGCTGAACTATGCCTGGAGTTACTCGCTCGCTTATGCCCTTGGCATTGTGCTGGCGTTCATTCTTAACAGGTCCTATGTCTTCAAAAGCGACAGGGGATGGAGATCGGTCATCCTTTTTCCATTTGTATACCTCGCTCAATACCTGATCAGCATGGTGGTACTGAGGGTCTGGATTGATCATTTAGGCTGGCGAGCGGAGCTTGCTCCACTTATGGCAATAATCGTTTCACTCCCGGTTACGTATCTGCTTTCCCGGCTGGTATTTGGCTATAAAAACGATCTATGACCAGCTTTGGCCCAAATTGCTAGAGCGACAAGGGGAGCGTACGCCAGGAGCAGTCCTTGCCAAGCTGCGAAGCTGGCGGTCCCGCTTGTAATTTCCCACCCCACCGGCAATAACCACACCAAATTGATCACCGCTACCGCCGCCGTCACCTTCCCATGCCCCCACCGCTGCGCCGCATGCTGATACGCATGGCTGCGGTGGGCCTCATACACCTTCTCACCCCTACGCAACCTCACCACAAGCGTCCAGGTCGCATCGACAACAAACACTCCCATCAGCACCAACCCTGCCCAGAATACCTGTGGCGCATGCGAGGCTATCTTCAGCCATAGCAGCCCAATCACCAGCCCAAGAAACCCACTACCCGCATCGCCCATAAAGATCTTGGCGGGCGGGAGGTTCCAGCACAGAAAGCCTGCGGAAGCGGCGGCTAGAAGCAGTGCCAAGCCCACGTCAGCAGGCGTGGCGTACAGGTAGCTCAGCCAGGCCAACCCCAGGCACACCGTCACCGCTTGCACCCCGGCAATCCCGTCGATACCGTCCATGAAATTGTAGAGGTTGAGCAGCCATACCAACCCAACCACCAACGGGATCACGAGCCACAGGCCACTCAGGTATACAGACCCGTACAGCGGCACAATCGGCCAGTTGGCCAGCAAGGCGAGGCCAAGCCCCGCGGCGATAAAGTGGCCCAGCAAGCGCCAGCGGGCGGCGATATGGCCATGGTCGTCGGCGAACCCTATGGCGGCAACGCCCAGGCCGGGGATAGCCAGTACGCTTGCATCAGCCGCCGTAAGCAGCCCTAGGTACACCGCAACGGGTAGCCCCAGCAAGAAAGCGCCCACTATCCCGACTCCGCCGCCACGCGGCGTAGGCACCGTGTGTGAGCTACGGTCATTAGGCACGTCCATCAGCTGCTTGCGCAGTGCGTAGTTGCGTACGGCCCCCGTGAGCAGCGCCGACAGCAGGAATACGCCGAGGCAGAGAACTACGGTCACTTCAGCTCCCCTTGGTACGCCTTCGCCGCCAGGCGCAAGCCTTCGCTTTGCGGCAACGGCGGTGTCCAACCTAACCGGACGGTGGTGTGCTGCAAATCCACCTCCAGTGGATCGCATAATCGGCTGATCACCGCACGCTTGCCAACGGCCGTACCGGCGAGGCGCAACCAGTCGGCCGGCACGGGTAGCAGCATTGGCTTTCGGCCGAGCGCTTTCGCCAGCGCGGCCATCAGCTGCGTGGTGGTGGGTTGTTCAGCATCGCGGGCGAGGAATATCCCCGTAGCCGCAGGTGCGTTGGTGCAATGCACGGTAAGGTCCGCCAGGTTTTGCACAGCGATCATGCTCCGGCGATTGTGCAGCGCACCGAAGGGCAATGGCCAGCCCCGGCTGAGCGCTCTCATCATTGCCCGGAAGTTGGCTTTTACGCCTGGCCCGTATACCAGCGGCGGGCGAATGATAGCCACCTCAAGCTCCCCCCTGCCCGCGAGGCTGAGCAGGGCTTGCTCCGCTTCGAACTTGGATTGGCCGTAGGGGTCCTGTGGCGAGGGCACGTCGTCAGGGGTAAACGGGCCACGGCCACATGTGGTTTCGCCGTTCACCTTGATGCTGCTGAGGAACACGAAGCGGCGGACGCCACAGGCGGCAGCATGCGCTGCCAAGCGCGTTGTCGCTTCGGCATTAGCGGCACGGTAGGCCTGGAGGGGACTTTCAACGGTATCCGCCATTACATGCACGCGAGCGGCGCAGTGGATTACGGCGTCTATGCCAGCAAGGTTGGGTAAGCCCTCCGCGAGCAGGTCATACGCCACCGCCCTCCCCGGCCCTGCCCAACGCTCGGGATGACGTACCGCGGCGATCGGGTGTACGCCTGGCAACTGCGCCAGGCGGGCCATCACCGCCGCGCCTACGAAGCCAGTGGCGCCAGTAACCAGTACGGAGCGGCTCATGTGCGCGTACCTGCGGTGATGGCCTGCAGCACGCAAAGGGCAGCGAAGTAGAACCGGTCACGAGGTCGGCGGCGGCAGTGCCGGGCATGAGTCGCGAGCCAGAGCAAGCCTCGGTGGCCGTTATCGAGTTGCTTGCGCAGCGGTGGAGGGCAACCTACCAACCGGGCGATCAGGTGGATTTGGGTAAACCACCAACCATCACGGATGCGCCGAAGCCTGGCGAGGGACTGGCGCATACCAACGTTCGCCCCAATCAGGTTGCTGGCATGCTGCCGATAGCGCATGCCCGGTTCGGCATCGATGAACCACGCCCGCCCGCTGGCACGCACGAGTGCGTACAGGTACCAGTCCTGCAACGTGATGCCGCTCAAGGCTTCGCGCTGCTCTTGCACCTTCGCCTTCACGTAGCCGGCCAGCGCTTTGGTAAAGACATAGGTGCACCCCGGCCCGGCTGCTTCGAAGTAGTGGTCATAGGCTACTTGCGGCTGTGCTTTGTGCAGCAGCTGCGTGCGCCCATCGGGCCAGAAGGCGGTCACGTTCGAGGAATAGGCCTCACAGCCCTGGGCTGGCAGTTGCTGCGCGGCACGCTGCAGCTTATGAGGCAGCCAATGATCGTCCTGGTCACTCAAGGCCACGAGATCGAAGCTATCGAACGGGACCGTTGCCAGAAGGTGAAAGAAGTTCGCGGCGGCACTACCAAACCGCCCACTCACCGGCAGCACATGAACCCGCTGATCGGCGGCGGCGCGCTGGCGGCAGCGCTCGAGCGTGTCGTCCCCGCTCGGGTCTACGCTGATGAACAGCTCAACGGCAACGTCGCGCTGCGCCAGAATGGTATCGATCTGCTCGTCTATCCATTGGCTACCGTTGAACGCGGCCATGAGGACAGCGACGCGCTCACCGCTCAACGTTCAAGCCCTGCACAGGCGTTACAGCGTGCTTTCACTGGCAATCTTCAGCAAATACTGCCCGTACCCCGTCTTGGCCAGCCGGCGCCCTTGCTCCATCAGCGATTCCTTGGGAATCCAGCCGGCATGGAACGCGATCTCTTCCAGGCACGCCACCTTCAGCCCCTGCCGGTGCTCGATGGTATGCACGAAGTGGCTGGCTTCGAGCAGCGACTCGTGGGTGCCGGTGTCCAACCAGGCGAAGCCACGGCCCAGCAGCTCTACGTTCAGCGAGCCTTGCTCCAGGTACACGCGGTTGAGGTCGGTGATTTCCAGCTCGCCCCGCGGCGACGGCTTGATGGCTTTGGCGATCTCCACCACTTGGCTGTCGTAGAAGTACAGCCCGGTCACTGCGTAGTTGGACTTGGGCTGGGCGGGCTTTTCTTCAATGCTGAGGGCGCGGCCCTGTGCGTCAAATTCCACCACGCCGAACCGCTCCGGGTCTGCCACGTGGTAGCCGAACACGGTCGCGCCATGCTGCTGGCTGGTGGCAGCGTGAAGATTGTCGGAGAAATGCTGCCCGTAGAAAATGTTGTCGCCCAGGATCAGGCAGCTGGGCGCGCCTGCGAGAAATTCTTCGCCGATGAGGAATGCCTGAGCCAACCCGTCCGGGCTGGGCTGTACGGCGTATTCGAGCTTCAGCCCGAACTGGCTGCCATCGCCCAGCAGCTTGCGGAAGGAAGGCAGGTCGTCTGGCGTGGAGATGATCAGAACCTCCCGCATGCCTGCCAGCATCAGCACCGACAGCGGGTAGTAGATCATCGGCTTGTCGTAAACCGGCAGCATCTGTTTGGACGTGCCCAGGGTGAGCGGGTGCAGGCGGGTGCCGGAGCCGCCAGCCAGAATGATGCCTTTGCGAGGTGTTGCCATGGTTACAGATTCCTTTTGCATGCCATAGCCCTGGGGCCGGCTTTCCATTGATGCCTCACAGGCAGTGCCTGGAGACGCGGACGTATTGAGGCCGGGTACTCGCATGGCTGCGTGACCCGGAAACAATACCAAATACAAGGAGATAAATCCTAGAATCAGCAGCAGGAGGGGCTGTGTCAGAATGTGTTCGCACCGCTTCTAATGGTCGGTCACCACCTGCATCCCCGCGTATGCGACTCGCATCGCGCCGGCCAATGCCGCCTTGGCCTTCGCTTCTCCGTGCACCAGGCGCACCACGCTCGGCGCCGAAGCGATACCTGCCACAAACGCCAGCAGCCCTGCCTGGTCGGCATGGGCGGAGTACCCTTCGAGCGTGGCCACACCAGCGCGAATGTCATACCGCTCGCCATCCAGGTCAATGCCGAGAAAGCCTTCAGCGCCCTCCGCCGCCTGGATGACTGCACCGGGGGTGCCTTTGGCCTGGTACCCGGAAAACAGTACGTTATGCCGAGGATGCCTGAGCATGGCCTTGAGGTAATTCACGATCCGCCCCGCCGAGCACATTCCATTGCCTGCAATAACGATGGCCGGGCGCAACGTGCTGCTCAGGTAGTTAACGGTACGCAGGTGTTGCTCGTGGTTGTCGATGGTAATCAGCTGTGGGAACGCCAACGGCGATTGCCCGGCCTTGGCACGCGCTTGCGCTTCTTCGTTCCACCATGGCTGCAGATCGCGATAGGCCTGGGTGATTCGGCTTGCCAGTGGCGAATCTAGGATTACCGGCAATTGCGGCCAGTCCACGATGTCTGGGGCGTTTCCCCCGCCCTGGCTTAGCGCCTTGTTGCGGAGGATGGTTTCGATATCGGCCAACAGCTCCTGCGCACGCCCGAGGCTGAAAGACGGAATAAGGATAGTGCCCTGGTCTTCGAGGGCCTTTTCGATCAGCCGGGTCAACCGGGGCACGCGATCTTCGCTCCCCCCATGCATGCGGTTGCCATAGGTGCTTTCCAGCACAAGCACATCGGCGCGCTCTGGCGGCAGCGGGGGCCTGAGCAGTGCAGAGCGGCCGCTGCCAAGGTCGCCGGAGAATACAACCCGGGTGCTACCCGGCTTGTCCGGCTGCTGTATATCGAGCTCGACGTAGGCAGACCCCAGTACATGGCCGGCCCGTTGCAGGCGCAACCCACAGCCTGGGTGGCCTGGCAAAGCGCTCCACTGGCCGTAGGGCAGGGCCACTGTTCGCCGGGCGACCAGGGCGAGGTAGCGCTCCACTTTCGCCTTATCCCGGGAGAACATCAGTTTGAAGGCGTCTTCGAGCATCAGCGGCAACAGCTTTGCCGAGGGCTCGCTGCAGTAGATAGGCCCATCGAACCCAGCCGCCAGCAGCCAGGGAATACGGCCGATGTGGTCCAGGTGTACGTGGGTAATCACCAGCCCGGCGACGTTTTCTACGGGAAAGTCGATTGCATTGCTGCGGCCGTCGGCTTCGCGCCCCTGGAACAGGCCGCAATCCACGAGAAGGCTTCGGCCATTGCCTAGCTGAATCTGATGGCATGACCCGGTAACACCTTTATGGGCACCGTGGTGGGTAATATCTGGATACGGCACTGGCTCCATTCCTTTGTGCGATGGGGAGCGGGATTTAGCCGTGTATCAATCCGGAAACCCTATAGGCGCTGATCCGAAATACTTCGTGAATCGTTGATTCGTAAACAAAGTTTTCTACGCTTTGGGCGTTGTTTGAGGTAGGTTTGGGGTATCAGGCCGTAGCCGCCGATACAGGGCGGACAACTACGTATAAAGCCTAACAGCCATGGGCAACGCACCCGGGCAATGATCATAAGGGTGGGCATGAAACGTTTTCTGGTGGCGATAGCGGTGCTGGCGTTGTGTGGGTGTGCGGCGGATTCACAGTCCCAGATCCGGCAGGGGAAAAAGGGCCTCAACATCAGTTGCTCGGGGCTTACCTCCTCGTGGAACCGCTGCTACAAGCGAGCGGAGAAAGCCTGCGGCGGGGACTACAAGGTGCTTGCCCGCTCAGGGCAAGACGGCGAAGACGCCAGCGAGTACCCATTCGGCATCAACCCTGCGGGCTATACCAGCCGCAGCATGATTGTGTTGTGCCGCTGATGCTGAGGTATGCGCAATGAGCACCGCGCTGCTTATCATCGACATGCAGCAAGGCATGCAGGCGCCGCACCTTGGCCGCCGCAACAACCCCAACACCGAACGCAATATCGCCACGCTTCTCGCCCACTGGCGCGAGAAGGCCTGGCCGGTGGTACACGTTCGGCATATTTCCCGGTCACTTGGGTCGGTGTTCTACCCCGGCCAGCCAGGCTGCGAATTCCAGCCCGCGCTTGCACCTTTGGCGAGCGAAGCGGTATTCGAAAAGAACGTGCCCTGCGCCTTTACCGCCACCCAGCTGGAGCGCTGGCTGCGGGTTCGCGGTATCGACGATGTGGTTGTGGTTGGCGTTATAACGAATAATTCGGTCGAAGCTACCGCCCGGACCGCAGGCAACCTGGGCTTTGCGGTAACCGTGGTCGAGGACGCGACCTATACCTACGATCAGCGAGACCTCAGCGGGCGTTTGTGGCCGGCCGAGGACGTGCATGCGCTGTCCTTGAGCAACCTGGCGCTGGACTACGCGGCAATCGCTACTACGGCAGCGCTACTGGCCTAGGCCTGGCTGGCAGGTGCACTGTTTACCTTCTGCCGGATGGCTGCCCGGCGCAACCGCCGACGGCCGCGCATGGCGATGAACCATCCTATCAGCGGCCCCACTGCCAACCCGGCCAGCAGCGCGAGCAGCACCACCACCGATAGCGGCCATTCAGGGCTTGTGAACCCAAGGAAGCTCAAGGCGACCTTTTGCGGGTTTTCCAGTACGAACAGCAGGCATACCGCCGCCACGACCAGAACAACGACAACTTGCAGCAGGCGCGTGAAGCTACGCACGGGCTTTCCTCCAGAGGTCAGGCGCTGTCGCGCTCTTCGTCTTCATTCACCCGGTCACGCAGCTCCTTGCCAGGCTTGAAGTGCGGAACGAACTTGCCGTCCAGGGTAACCGACTGGCCGGTCTTCGGGTTTCGGCCCACCCGCGGTGAGCGGTAGTGCAGCGAGAAACTGCCGAAGCCGCGGATTTCAATCCGGTCTCCTGTAGCCAGGGACTGGGACATCTGCTCGAGCATGGTCTTGATCGCCAGCTCTACGTCTTTCGACGACAACAGGCCCTGATGCGTGACTATGCGTTCGATCAGTTCGGACTTCGTCATGTTTTTCCCTTCTTTATCAAGAAGCTAGGAAACCGCAAGAAAGGTTGTAGCACGGTGAACCGGGTTTGAACAGCCCGCATCTTGACTTTTTGGAAATCCGAGCGGAAGCGCTGCCAGCCTATAAAAACAGGCATCAATTTGTTGACGCCGCCGCCTCGCTTCATAGAGAACCTCTCTAAGTACATAGCAATTTTCTCCCACTATATGGGATTGACCATCATATATTGAGCGCACTTTAAAACTGCTTTAGGGTGGGCTCAGCTCCTGTGCGCTCATAACAACAACAGCCCGAGGTTCCCATGGCCCAACCGAACCTGGACGCCGGCCTCCACGCCAGCACCATCAAACGCCTCAACCTGAAGCTCATCCCGTTTCTGATGCTGCTGTACATGGTTGCCTACATCGACAAGTCCAATATCTCAGTAGCAGCGCTACAGATGAACGCCGAACTCGGCCTTACCGCTCGCATGTATGGCATCGGGGTGGGCTTGTTCTTCCTTACGTACATCCTGCTGGAGGTGCCTAGCAGCCTGAT
Organism: Pseudomonas sp. 3MAES_34.3B; assembly: GCF_058145875.1. Taxonomy (NCBI): domain Bacteria; kingdom Pseudomonadati; phylum Pseudomonadota; class Gammaproteobacteria; order Pseudomonadales; family Pseudomonadaceae; genus Pseudomonas; species Pseudomonas sp. 3MAES_34.3B. The sequence continues at coordinate 3,953,048 of NZ_CM176960.1, forward strand.
CCTTACCCGGGTAGGCGCGCGCCGTTGGATTGCCCGCATCATGATCACTTGGGGGATAGTGGCGGCCGGCATGAGCCTGGTGCAAAGCGCCAACCAACTCTATGGCATGCGGTTGCTGCTGGGCGCGGCGGAGGCGGGTTTCACGCCGGGGATCATCTACTACTTGTCGCAGTGGTACCCGCGCACCGACCGGGCCAAGGCCATGTCCTTCTTCTACATCGGCGCCGCGCTGGCCTCGGTGATCGGGTTGCCATTGTCCGGCGCTTTTTTGCACCTGGACGGCTACTTCGGCGTGAGCGGCTGGCGTTGGTTGTTCCTTCTCGAAGGCCTGCCGGCTGTGGTACTGGGCGTGGTTGTGTTGCGTTACCTGCCCGACACACCCGAGCGCACCCACTGGCTGGAACCCGCCCAGGCCACCTGGCTAAGCCGTACCATCGCAGCGGAGCAGGCCAGCAGCCCTATTTCACACCACGTGGGCTGGCGCAAAGCCTTCCAAAGCCGGCAAGTATGGCTGCTTAGCCTCTTCTGGCTGTTGCAGGCCTTCGGCACCATCGGGATTACCCTCTTCCTCCCTCTGATCGTCAAATCGGTCTCCGGCCAGGCTTCGTTCACGGTAAGTGTACTGTCGGCACTGCCTTTCCTGTTCGCTTGCTTATTCATGTATTTCAACGGCACCCACTCAGACCGCAAGGGCGAACGTGCCAGGCACCTGGGCGTGCCGTTGATGCTGGCAGGCGTGCTGCTCGCGCTGGCAGTGGTATCAGGCAACCCGTGGCTCGCTTATGGGTTGCTGGTGACTGCGGTTGGCTTGAATTGGGCAGCTACGCCGGTGTTCTGGGCCACCACCACCGAGTACCTGTCCGGTGCGGCTGCCGCGGCCTCCATTGCGCTGATCAACTCCATCGCAAATATCGCAGGGCTTGGGCTGCCGCCGGTGATGGGCTGGATCAAGGACAGCACGGGTAGCTATGACTACGCCCTTCTCCTGGTGGCCGGGGCGTTGTTGGCGGGGGGTGTGCTAGGGCTGTATCTGGCTCGGGCACCTAAACCGGCGGCGAATGGCGAGGGGGTTGGTGCGAAGGCGGGCTGAATAAGGTGGTGCAGTCCATTCCGAAAATATTCATTCGCGAGCTATCGCCGGACGGCAGCCCCCGCCGCTTCCTACCGGATCGGCGAGGCTGCGCGGGCCATGTAGAAGCAAGCGAAGCCGAAGGCGGAGCTCGCGAATAAGGCTGCCAGCAACATGCAGTAAGGAAAAACCGGCTGAAAAACCATTCAAGATTATTTTACGCTGCGGCCTGATTTACGCCTTTACGAGTCTCTCGACCAGGGATGACAGACTCTTGCATGGATATGTCCCGCTTGAACAAGTGACAACCGCACATGGCGATCAGGCTAGAGCTACACACCGAGGATCCGGAAGAGGTCGCGTTTATCCAGCGTTACTGGGCCACGGATGGAGACGGGGCGTTTATCGAGAAGGTGAACGAGCTCGTTCCCTTCAGGGAGATTACACAAGGTGGCGCCATTGCCGCTTTCGTGCGGCAACGGTGCACGGCGTACGATGAAAACCAGCCCTGCAAAACCTGCGGGGAACCCATCGAAATATCCAGCCGTTCGGAATTCAGGAAGCAGCCGCCGGTGCGTGCATTTGCAACGTGCAATGCATGCCAGCAAGCGGCGACGGCACAGCGGCGGGAACGAGAAATCGAAGCCGCAGCCGAACTCGCCGCCCGCCTGGCCGACTATGCTCAGGCGCTTAGCGACCAAACCTGTGACTACCGAGCGCTTGGGGATGACCTGGCGCTTGTGCTGCTGGCGCTCGAGGCCGCCATCACGCCCCGGCTAACGACCGGCACGTTCTCTGTAGGGGATTGCGAGGCACTGTGCGCCGGTGAAGCCGGGCCGTACCTGCAGCGCTTGCTACAGGCCGGGGTGCTGATGGAACGCCCCTTGGAGGCGGAAGCCGGCACCTATTACCTCAAGGACGACAGCTTATGGATCCGGCGGGCTCAGGCGGTTTATGCCTTGGCGCCGGACCCCGACCTGGCCCCGGCAACTTCCGTACTTGAGGTAGTTTCCAACCGGGAGCTCACCGACGGCCACGCCCTCGCTCAGCTGTGGCTCGACTATGCCCTTCAGGACGTGATGCATTACTTCATGAGCGAATGCCACACCTACAACCATGAGCTCTGCGCCGAGGAACTGCTGGATATCCAGAGCAGCTTTCGCAGCGCATTGAGTACCTATAGCGTCGCGCAGCTGTGGTCCGTGGCCTGGCGGGTGGTGCGGGATGCTGCCAGCCTGGCAAACCGCACCTACTACAACCGGGAAAAGGCGGCGGCCACGCTGCCGGGCAAGGTGCGCCGTCACATGGAGAAAGTGGACCGCGAAGCAGTGCCGCTGCGCGCCTGGGCGCGTCGTGAGGAACATCCGGCGGGTACGCTGGGCATGGTGTTCTGGGAGTTGTTCGAGATTGACGAAAACACTACCGGTGCCGACGCACTGCAGATGTTTTCAAGAATAGGCTTGCAGACAGAGGTGCCTGCTTGCGAAGCGGCCATGCTGGCCCCTGCTACCGAGCTGATGCAGGCTGCCGTGGCGGAAAACAGGGTGCCGGAAATACTGCTGGAGTTTGCGGCACTGATCGAGCGCGGGATGGACGTACCGGGAGCGATCCGGTCGATCAGGGAAAACCACCCGGCGCTTATCGACAAATAAAAAAAGGGGTGACCGAAGTCACCCCTTTTTTTCAACGGTAGACAGAACTCAGTTCTGCTTTTCCATTTGAGCGCGGAGCAGATCACCCAAGGTGGTCGGACCGGCGCTTTCCGAAGCTGGCTTGTCGCGCAGGCTTTGGATGGCTTCTTTCTCGTCTTCAACGTCTTTCGATTTGATCGACAGTTGGATAACACGAGATTTGCGGTCGACGCTGATGATCTTGGCTTCGACTTCTTCGCCTTCTTTCAGAACGTTGCGCGCGTCTTCAACGCGGTCACGGCTGATTTCGGAGGCTTTCAGGGTAGCTTCGATGTCATCGGCCAGGGTGATTACAGCGCCCTTGGCGTCAACTTCTTTAACGATACCGCGGACAATGGCGCCCTTGTCGTTAACTGCAACGAAGTTGGAGAACGGATCGTCTTCCAGCTGTTTGATACCCAGCGAGATGCGCTCGCGCTCAGGATCAACGGACAGGATAACGGTTTCCAGCTCGTCGCCCTTCTTGAAGCGGCGAACAGCTTCTTCACCGGCTTCGTTCCAGGAAATGTCGGACAGGTGAACCAGACCGTCGATGCCGCCGTCCAGGCCGATGAAGATACCGAAGTCGGTGATCGACTTGATGGTACCGCTGATGCGATCGCCCTTGTTGAACTGGCCAGAGAAGTCTTCCCATGGGTTGGACTTGCACTGCTTGATGCCCAGGGAGATACGACGACGCTCTTCGTCGATGTCCAGAACCATGACTTCCACTTCGTCGCCAACCTGAACGACTTTCGACGGGTGGATGTTCTTGTTGGTCCAGTCCATTTCGGAAACGTGCACCAGGCCTTCCACGCCTTCTTCCAGCTCTGCGAAGCAGCCGTAGTCGGTCAGGTTGGTAACGCGTGCGTTCACGCGGGTGCCTTCCGGGTAGCGAGCCTTGATAGCAACCCATGGGTCTTCGCCCAGTTGCTTCAGGCCCAGCGATACGCGGTTACGCTCGCGATCGTACTTCAGAACCTTGACGTCGATCTCGTCGCCAACATTGACGATCTCGGAAGGATGCTTGATGCGCTTCCAGGCCATGTCGGTGATGTGCAGCAGACCGTCCACGCCACCCAGGTCGACGAATGCGCCGTAGTCGGTGAGGTTCTTGACGATACCCTTGACCTGCTGGCCTTCCTGCAGCGATTCCAGCAGCGCTTCGCGCTCGGCGCTGTTCTCGGCTTCCAGGACGCTACGACGGGAAACGACAACGTTGTTGCGCTTCTGGTCCAGCTTGATGACCTTGAACTCGAGCTCTTTGCCTTCGAGGTGAGTGGTGTCGCGCACTGGGCGCACGTCGACCAGGGAACCCGGCAGGAACGCACGGATGCCGTTGACGTCGACAGTGAAACCACCCTTGACCTTGCCGTTGATGACGCCCTTGACCACTTCTTCGGCAGCGAAGGCAGCTTCCAGAACGATCCAGCACTCGGCGCGCTTGGCTTTTTCACGGGACAGCTTGGTTTCGCCAAAGCCATCTTCCACCGCGTCCAGCGCGACGTGAACTTCGTCACCGACCTTGATGGTCAGCTCGCCAGCTTCGTTGAAGAACTGCTCGAGCGGGATGACGCCCTCGGACTTCAGGCCAGCGTGTACAGTCACCCAGTCGCCGTCGATATCGACAACGGTACCGGTGATGATGGCGCCAGGCTGAAGATTGAGGGTTTTCAGGCTTTCTTCAAAAAGTTCTGCAAAGCTTTCGCTCATTTTAATTCCTGTAGATTGAGCCGGAGACCGGCCCACAACCACGATCCAGTTAACGTGGGCTGCGTTCAAGTAAAGGAAAGCCTTCCGGGGTAGCGGCCATCGCCGCTTACGCTGGAACCCCGTGAGCCTTCCGGGTCAGGCGAGATCGCGTTGTGCGACCTCGCTCATGATTCGATCAAGCACCTGTTCGATGGACAACTCGGTGGAATCGAGCTGTATGGCGTCGGCGGCCGGCTTGAGCGGGGCCACCGCGCGTTGGGTGTCGCGCTCGTCGCGCACACGTATCTCATCCAACAGACTCGCCAGACTAACATCATCGCCCTGGGCCTTCAACTGCAAGTAGCGGCGTCGGGCACGCTCCTCCGCGCTGGCGGTGAGAAAAATCTTCAGCGGCGCGTCAGGGAATACCACGGTTCCCATGTCGCGCCCGTCGGCGATCAGGCCTGGCTGGTCGCGGAATGCCTTCTGCCGCTCGAGCAACGCCTCGCGCACGGCGGGAATGGCGGCAACCTGTGAAGCGCCGGCACCGACCTGCTCGTTGCGAATGGCCTGGGACACATCATCCCCTTCAAGGATGATGCGGTCCAGCCGATGATCCGTCGCCGCGACGAATTGCACGTCAAGGTGCCTGGCCAGCACCACCAGGGCCGCTTCGTTGCTCAGGGCCACCCCGTGATTGCCGGCGGCGAAGGCCAGCAAGCGGTAGAGGGCGCCGGAATCGAGCAACTTCCAGCCGAGCTTTTCAGCCAGCTTGCTGGCAACAGTGCCTTTGCCCGAGCCGCTTGGGCCGTCGATGGTGATGACCGGAGCTTGAAAATTCACAACGTTCCCTCTTTTGACGCCTGCATTCCCGTGCGCGTGGCGCCCGAGGAATACGCAAATGAAATGGTGGTTGCCCGACCGCTACCGCTGCTGCGGCGCATGATACCCGATCTGTGTTGCGAGAAAATTCTGCAGGGGCACCTCAAACCGGTAGGAAGCGGGCGAAAGCTCGCGAATGGGTTGCCCTTTTCGCGAGCTTCGCCCGCTTCCTACAGGGAAAAATGCGTTATTCGGCACCCTGGTAGGGTTTGGCCTTGGCGCGCTTGGCGAGGATTTCGCCGAAGTGTTCACGTGCCGCGCGCGCCTGGGTGAACGTGCGCAGGAGCTCTTCGCTGTCGCGCCGGTCCACGGCTTCGCGCAGGGCGTCCAGGTCTGCCCGGTAGATGTCCAGCTGGCGCAACACGGCGTCACGGTTGGCGAGGAAGATGTCGTGCCACATCACCGGATCGCTGCCCGCAATACGAGTGAAGTCACGGAAACCGCCAGCGGCGTAGCGGAAGATCTCCAGGCTTTCGTCGCGCCGGGCCAGTGAGTCCACCAGGTTGAACGCCAGCAGGTGCGGCAGGTGGCTGGTGGCAGCCAGCACTTCATCGTGGCGGTCCACAGCCATGTGCTCCACATCAGCCCCAAGCGCTCGCCATAACGCGTCCACTACGGCCAGCGCGGCGGGCTCGGTTTCGGCCAAGGGTGTGAGAATGACCTTGTGGCGCTGGAATAACGCACTGTTGGAGGCCTCTACCCCGCTCTGCTCCGACCCTGCGATGGGGTGGCCCGGCACCAGCCGGTGAAGCCTGGCAGGCATTGCCGCCCGGGCGGCCTGAACGATGCTGCCTTTGGCGCTACCCACATCGGTGATGATCGCATTGCCCAGGTCGAGCTCGGCGAGCATGCCAAGCACACGCTCCACCGCCAGGATCGGCACCGCCAGTTGAATCACATCAGCGCCGATGCAGGCATCAGCCAACGCCGCCACGCAACGATCGGTCACGCCCAGTGCCACGGCGCGCTCTCGCGAGGTGGCATTGAGGTCCACGCCTACTACTTCGGCGCACAGGCCGCTCTCACGCAACCCTTTGGCGAAGGAGCCGCCGATCAAGCCCAGGCCTACTACCACCAGGCGACCGATGAGCGGCGCAGCGCCGTTGGAGTGTTCATTCAACATGAGGAGGTCCGGGAAGCCTTGGCCGCGGCGGCAACCGCCGCGTACCGGGTTAAACACTGCGGCCTTCGCAAGGCCGCGGGCACGGAGGGCTTAGAGCACAGCCTTGGGATACGAGCCGAGAATTTTCAGCGCCACGGACTCATTGCTGATCTGCTCCAGCACTGCCTTGATCAACGGGTCGCGGTGATGGCCCACGAAGTCGATGAAGAACACATACGTCCACTTGCCGCTACGTGACGGGCGGGTTTCGATCCGGGTGAGGTCGATGTTGTTCTCGTGGAACGGCATCAACAGCTCATGCAGCGCACCAGGCTTGTTCTGCATCGACACGATGATGGACGTTTTGTCATCACCGGTGGGCGGCACTTCCTGGCTACCGATGATCAGGAAGCGAGTGGAGTTGTCGGGGCGGTCCTCGATCTTCTCGGCCAGCCGGTCCAGCCCATACAGGCTGGCCGCCATGTCGCCGGCGATGGCGGCGGAATTCCACTCACCCTTCACCCGCTTGGCGGCCTCGGCGTTGCTCGAGACGGCGATGCGCTCCACGTTGGGGTAGTGCGCGTCCAGCCACTTGCGGCACTGCGCCAAGGACTGGGCGTGGGAGTAGATACGCGAAATGCTGTCGGTCTTGGTGTTGCTGCCGATCAGCAAATGGTGGTGAATGCGCAGCTCCACTTCGCCGCAGATCACCATGTCGTGTTCGAGGAAGCTGTCGAGGGTGTGGTTGACCGCACCCTCGGTGGAGTTCTCCACGGGCACCACGCCGAAGTTCACGGCGCCGGCCACCACTTCGCGAAACACCTCGTCGATGGCCGCCATGGGCTGGCTGATCACCGCGTGGCCGAAGTGCTTCATTGCAGCGGCCTGGGTGAAGGTGCCTTCGGGGCCCAGGTACGCTACTTTCAGCGGCTGCTCGAGCGCCAGGCAGGTGGACATGATTTCGCGGAACAACCGCGCCATCTCTTCGTCACCCAGCGGGCCCTGGTTGCGATCCATCACCCGCTTGAGCACTTGAGCTTCACGCTCAGGGCGATAGAACACCGGGGCTTCCCCCTCGCCCAGCGCTTCCATTTTCACTCGCGCCACTTCCTGGGCACAGCGGGCGCGGTCGCTGATCAGTTCGAGAATCTTCTCGTCAAGGCTGTCGATGCGCAGGCGCAGCGCCTTCAGTTCCTGATCAGACATCAGCCATTTTCCTTCTCGAACTCAGCCATGTAGGCCACCAGCGCGTCGACCGCGTCCAGGCCCAGGGCATTGTAGATGGAGGCGCGCATGCCACCCACCGAGCGGTGGCCCTTGAGGTTCAGCAGGCCACGGGCGTCGGCGCCAGCGAGGAAGGCCGCGTCCAGGCGCTCGTCCGCCAGGCGGAACGGCACGTTCATCCAGGAGCGCGACGCCAGCGCGATGGGGTTGCTGTAGAAATCGCTGCCGTCGATGAAGCCGTAGAGGCGATCCTTCTTTTCGCGGTTGCGCTGTTCCATGGCCGGCACGCCGCCCTGCTCTTTCAGCCACTCGAACACCAGGCCCGAGAGGTACCAGGAGTAAGTGGCGGGCGTGTTGTACATCGAGCCGTTATCCGCGGCGACCTTGTAGTTGAGCATGGTCGGGCAGCTGGCGCGTGCGTTGCCGAGCAGGTCTTCGCGAATGATCACCACCACCAGCCCGCTGGGGCCGATGTTCTTCTGCGCGCCGGCGTAGATCATCCCGTAGTCGGCAACGTTGATTGGCCGCGACAGGATGTCCGAGGACATGTCCACCACCAGTGGCGCATCGGTTTTCGGCACCCACTGGAATTGCAAACCGCCGATGGTTTCGTTGCTGGCGTAGTGAACGTAGGCAGCGTTGTCGCTCAGCTGCCACTCGGCCTGTGCAGGCAGGTCGAGGAAATCGAGGCTTTTGGCGCTGGCGGCGACGTTGATGGTGCCGTAGCGGCGCGCTTCGTCGACGGCCTTGCCGGACCAGATGCCGGTATTGATGTAGTCGGCCACACCGCCTTCAGGCAGCAGGTTCAGCGGAATTTCCGCGAACTGCTGGCTGGCGCCGCCTTGCAGGAAGAGCACTTTGTAGTTGGAAGGGATGGACAGCAGGTCGCGCAGGTCCTGCTCGGCCTTGTGCGCAACGGCTTGATAGTCGTCGCTGCGGTGGCTCATTTCCATCACGGAAAGGCCCTTGCCATGCCAGTCGAGCATCTCCGCCTGGGCGCGCTTCAGAACGGCTTCAGGAAGCGCGGCAGGGCCCGCGCAGAAGTTAAAGGCTCGGTTGCTCACATCCAGTCTCGCTCTACAAAGGGCTGATTGTCTTTGCCGGTTCGGGTACAACAAGCGCCTTGCGCGGCGCTCGGCGTGCTTGTTGTACTGAACCCATCTTCCACGTGTACCTGTTGCCTGTCACTCTTCGTCGAGCGGCTCGTCGCCGGTATCGCCCAGGGTCTCGGCCGGGGTTTCAACGCCGTCTTCCGGCGCCTCGATCAGCTCCTCGACCATGCTCTGTGCGAGTGCATCCTCGCTCTCGAAGATTTCGACTTCTTCCTCGGACGGCTCCTGCACCCGCTCCAGGCCCACGAGTTTCTCGTCGGTGGCCAGCTTGATCAGGGTAACCCCTTGGGTGTTGCGGCCCAGGCTGGACACTTCGCCCACGCGGGTACGCACCAGGGTGCCCTGGTCGGAGATGAGCATGATTTCCTCACCTTCCAGTACCTGCACGGCGCCCACCAGGCGGCCGTTGCGATCGTTGCTCACCATGGCGATCACGCCCTGGCCACCGCGGTTGTACTGCGGGAACTCGGCGATGGCGGTGCGCTTGCCGTAGCCACGCTCCGACGCGGTGAGGATCTGGCTGCCCTCCTCCGGAATGATCATGGAGATCAGGCGCTGGCCTTCACCCAGGCGCATGCCGCGAACACCGCGGGCGGTACGGCCCATGGGGCGCACGTCGCCTTCGTTGAAGCGGGTGACCTTGCCGGCATCGGAGAACAGCATCACCTCGCGCTCGCCGTCGGTGATGGCCGCGGAGATCAGTACATCGCCTTCGTCCAGCTCCAGCGCGATCAGGCCAACGCTGCGCTGACGGCTGAATTGCGGCAGCGGCACTTTCTTCACGGTACCGTTGGCGGTGGCCATGAAGATGAAGTGGCCCTCCGTGTATTCCTCTACCGGCAGCATGGTGGTGATGTACTCACCCTCGCCCAGCGGCAGCAGGTTCACCAGCGGGCGGCCACGCGCGGCGCGGGAGGCTTCGGGGATTTCATAGGTTTTGAGCCAGTACACCTTGCCCTTGCTCGAGAACAGCATGAGCGTGGTGTGGCTGTTCGCGACCAGCAGGTGCGAGATGTAGTCTTCGTCCTTCACACCAGTGGCGGACTTGCCCTTGCCACCGCGACGCTGGGCCTGATAGGCAGCCAGCGGCTGGGTTTTCGCGTAGCCACCATGGGAGATGGTGACCACACGGTGCTCTTCGGGGATCATGTCGCCGAGGGTGAGGTCCAGGCGCGCATCGAGGATTTCGGTGCGGCGAACGTCGCCGTATTCGGAACGGATAAGCTCGAGCTCTTCGCGGATCACTTCCATCAGGCGCTCGGCGCTGCTGAGGATGCGGATGAGCTCGCCGATCTGGTTGAGAATTTCCTGGTACTCGGCCAGCAGCTTCTCGTGCTCCAGGCCGGTGAGGCGGTGCAGGCGCAGGTCGAGGATCGCCTGGGCCTGTTCGGGCGACAGGAAATACTTGCCGTCGCGCATGCCGTATTGCGGATCGAGGTTCTCGGGGCGGCAGGCGTCGGCGCCGGCGCGCTCGACCATGGTCATCACCGCTGAGGATTCCCACCCGGTGGACACCAGGGCTTCCTTGGCTTCGGACGGGGTAGGCGACGCCTTGATCATGGCGATGACCGGGTCGATGTTGCTCAGCGCAACGGCCTGGCCTTCGAGGATGTGGCCACGCTCACGCGCCTTGCGCAGCTCGTACACGGTACGGCGGGTAACCACTTCGCGGCGGTGACGCACGAACGCTTCGAGCAGGTCCTTGAGGTTCAGCAGGCGCGGGCGGCCATCAATCAGGGCCACGATGTTGATGCCGAACACCGCTTGCAGCTGGGTTTGCGCGTAGAGGTTATTGAGGATCACCTCCGGCACTTCGCCGCGGCGCAGCTCGATCACAACGCGCATGCCGTCCTTGTCGGACTCGTCACGCAGTTCGGTGATGCCTTCGAGTTTCTTTTCCTTCACCAGCTCGGCGATCTTCTCGATCAACCGGGCCTTGTTCAACTGGTACGGAAGCTCGGTGACCACGATCTGCTGGCGGCCACCGACCTTGTCGATGTCTTCCACCGTGGAACGGGCGCGCATGTAGATGCGGCCACGGCCGGTGCGGTAGGCCTCGATGATCCCCTGGCGGCCATTGATGATGGCGGCAGTGGGGAAATCCGGACCCGGGATGTGCTGCATCAGCTCGTCGATGGTCACATCCGGGTTGTCGATCAGCGCCAGGCAGCCGTCGATCACTTCACCCAGGTTGTGCGGCGGAATGTTGGTGGCCATGCCAACCGCGATACCGCTAGAGCCGTTGACCAGCAGGTTGGGAATGCGCGTGGGCATTACCGCCGGGATCTGCTCGGTGCCGTCGTAGTTGGGCACCCAGTCGACGGTTTCCTTGTGCAGGTCGGCCAGCAGCTCGTGAGCCAGCTTGGTCATGCGTACTTCGGTGTAACGCATGGCCGCCGCGTTGTCGCCGTCCACCGAACCGAAGTTGCCTTGGCCATCTACCAGCAGGTAGCGCAGCGAGAACGGCTGCGCCATGCGCACGATGGTGTCGTAGACGGCGGTGTCGCCGTGGGGGTGGTACTTACCGATGACGTCACCGACCACACGGGCCGACTTCTTGTAGGGCTTGTTCCAGTCGTTGCCGAGTTCGCTCATGGCAAAGAGAACCCGCCGATGCACTGGCTTCAAGCCATCGCGGGCGTCGGGCAATGCACGCCCCACGATTACGCTCATGGCGTAGTCGAGGTACGACTGCCGGAGCTCGTCTTCGATATTGACCGGTAGGATTTCTTTGGCCAGTTCGCCCATGAGAAGCCTGATTCCTTATGTAATGAAACTCAGCCGGGCCCGCTACGGCCCGTGACACACCTGACGACTTGCGTCTCATAAAAACCGGGGCGGCGCTTCATGAAAAGGCCAGCCTCTGAACCGCCGGATGTTACCACAGAGCGCGTGTGAGGCCTATCCTGATGTGGGCTTTGGAGGAGAAGGCAGGCCACATAAAACCGCTCACAGCCCACCGTAGGAAGCGGGCTAGTGTGGGACCGGGTGAAACCCGGGAATTTCCGGTTATTCACCAGTCTGTGCAGTGCCTGGGGATACCTGTTTCCCGGGCTCCGCCCAGTCCCACAATTTGCCGCAGCGCCCATAGGGAAGGTTCAATGCAGGCGCTTGCGGCACATAAGTTGGTTCATCTTGGCGGTGTCGGGCCGTTCGACGATGCCTTTCTCGGTCACGATCACGTCGATGAGGTCGGCGGGGGTAACGTCGAACACGGGGTTGAAGGCATCGACGTCAGCACCGAAACGGGTGCCGCCTACTTCGAGCAGCTCACTGCCGGCGCGCTCCTCGATCGGGATGTCGTCGCCGCTTTCCAGCGACATGTCGATGGTGGAGCTGGGCGCGACCACCATGAAGCGCACGCCGTGATGCATGGCGTTTACCGCCAGCTGATAGGTGCCGATCTTGTTGGCCACATCGCCGTTGGCGGTGATGCGGTCCGCGCCCACGATCACCCAGGTAATGCCCTTGGTTTTCATGATGTGCGCGGCGGCGGAATCTGCGTTCAGCGAAACCGGAATGCCTTCGTTGGCCAGCTCCCAGGCGGTCAGCCGCGAGCCTTGCAACCAGGGCCGGGTTTCGTCCGCGTACACGCGCTCGACCATGCCTTCGAGCCAGGCGGCACGAATCACCCCCAGCGCAGTACCGAAGCCACCGGTGGCCAGCGCGCCTGTGTTGCAGTGGGTAAGCAAGGCCTGGACGTTGCCCTGATGCTTGCGAATGAGGTCCACGCCCAGCTGCGCCATGGTGAGGTTGGCTTCGCGGTCGCTTTCGTGAATGTTCACAGCTTCGGTTTCCAGGGCGGCCACCGGGGCCTCGCCTTCGCGCAGCCGCGCCATGCGCTCGCGCATGCGGTTCAGCGCCCAGAAGAGGTTGACCGCGGTGGGCCGTGAATCGGTCAGCAGCGCGATGTCGGCGGCCACGGCGGCTTGCCAGTCGCCACCTGCGGCCGTACGCCGGGCCGCTGACAGCACCACGCCATAGGCCGCGGCGATGCCGATTGCTGGCGCCCCGCGTACCACCATGCTGCGAATGGCCTCGGCCACCCCGGCGGCATCGTCGTAGCGCAGCCAGGTTTCGGAAGCAGGCAGCAAGCGCTGGTCCAGAAGAAACAGGGCCCCATCGCGCCAGTCGATCGCCTTTACCTTCTCTGCTGCCAAAAGACGATCGCGCATGCCCCACCCCACTCAAGCGTTCAAAACCGCCGATTATACCGCTCCCCCGGGAAACACGCTCGGGTATACTTCGGCAACTCATTCCTCTTATCGGAAGGCCTCCATGCCCCAAGCCCCCACACTCGACCTTTTGTTGCTGCCCACCTGGCTGGTGCCGGTGGAGCCAGCGGGTGTGGTGTTCAAGGATTACGCGCTGGGCATCCGCGACGGTGTGATCGAATTCATCGGCCCCCGCGCCGACGGCCTGGCCCGTTCTGCGCTGCAAGTGCGCGAACTGCCGGACTGCCTGCTGGCCCCCGGCATGGTCAATGCCCACGGCCACGCCGCCATGAGCCTGTTCCGCGGGCTGGCCGACGACCTCCCCCTGATGAGCTGGCTGCAGGATCATATCTGGCCGGCAGAAGGCCGCTGGGTAGACGAAGCCTTCATCCGCGACGGGCTGGACCTGGCCATTGCCGAGCAGATCAAGGGCGGCATCACTTGCTTTGCCGACATGTACTTCTTCCCCAAGGTGGCTGCCGACCGGGTACACGAAGCCGGTGTGCGGGCGCAGATCGCCATCCCGGTGCTGGATTTCCCCGTACCGGGCGCGCGAGACACCGACGAAGCCTTGCGCGAAGGTATCGCGCTGTTCGACGAACTGCGTGAGCACCCGCGCATCAGCCTGGCGTTCGGCCCGCATGCACCCTACACCGTGGGTGATGAAAACCTGGAGAAGGTACGGGTGCTGGCCAACCAGCTCGACGCGCCCGTTCATATGCACGTGCATGAAACCGCCCACGAGGTGCAGGAGGCGGTGGAGAAAACCGGTGAACGGCCACTCGCCCGCCTGGCGCGCCTGGGCCTGCTGGGCCCGCGCTTCCAGGCGGTGCACATGACCCAGATCGACGAGAGTGACCTGGCGCTGCTGGTAGAGAACAACTGCAGCGTGGTGCATTGCCCTGAGTCCAACCTCAAGCTGGCCAGCGGCTTCTGCCCGGTGGAGCGTTTGTGGCAGGCGGGCGTGAATGTGGCCGTGGGCACCGATGGCGCGGCCAGCAACAATGACCTGGACCTGCTGTCCGAAACCCGCACCGCAGCGCTGCTGGCCAAGGCGGTCTCCGGTTCGGCCACGGCGGTAGATGCCCATCGTGCCCTGCGCATGGCCACCCTCAACGGCGCCCGCGCCCTGGGGCTGGACGCCTGCATCGGCTCGCTGGAAGTGGGCAAGGCCGCAGACGTTGTAGCCTTCGACTTCTCTGGCCTGGCCTTGCAGCCGGTGTATCACCCGGTATCTCAACTTATTTATGCCGCGAGCCGCGAGTGCGTAAAGCACGTATGGGTCGCGGGCAAACCTTTGCTGGAAAACGGCCAGCTCACAGGCTTCGACGAGGCAGCGCTCATCGCGCAGGCCCGCGCCTGGGGCGAGCGCATTGGCGCCGCCGATGCCCGCTGAACCCTCCCGGCCAGCCACCCTTTTTCATCTTTATTCAAGGACCGCCCATGAGTAACGTCGACCACGCTGAAATCGCCAAATTCGAAGCCTTGGCTCACCGCTGGTGGGACCGGGAAAGCGAATTCAAGCCGTTGCACGAGATCAACCCGCTGCGGGTGAACTGGATCGACGAACGCGCGCACCTGGCCGGCAAGAAGGTGCTGGACGTGGGCTGCGGCGGCGGCATCCTCAGCGAGGCCATGGCCTTGCGTGGTGCCACCGTGACCGGCATCGACATGGGCGAAGCGCCCCTGGCCGTGGCACGTCTGCACCAGCTCGAATCCGGTGTAGAAGTGGACTACCGGCAGATCACCGCCGAGGCCCTGGCCGAGGAAGCCCCTGGTGCCTATGACGTGGTGACCTGCCTGGAAATGCTCGAGCACGTGCCAGACCCCTCCTCGGTGATCCAGGCCTGCGCGCGCATGGTCAAGCCCGGCGGCCAGGTGTTTTTCTCCACCATCAACCGCAACCCCAAGGCCTACCTGTTCGCCATCGTGGGCGCGGAATACATCATGAAGCTGCTGCCACGCGGCACCCATGATTTCAAGAAATTCATCCGCCCTTCCGAACTGGGCAGCTGGGCCCGCGCCGCCGACCTGCGGGTACGGGACATGGTGGGCCTGACCTACAATCCATTGACCAAGCATTACAAGCTGGCCTCGGATGTGGACGTGAACTACATGATCCAGACCGTACGGGAGGGTTGAACATGCGCCTGGACGCCGTGCTGTTCGACATGGACGGTACCCTGCTGGATACCGCCCCCGATTTCATCGCCGTGTGCCAGGCCATGCTGGCCGAGCGCAACCTGCCGGCGGTCAACGATCAACTGATCCGCGACGTGGTGTCCGGTGGCGCTCGCGCCATGGTCAGCGCGACCTTCGCGCTGTCGCCCGAGGCCACGGAATTCGAAGCGCTGCGCCTGGAGTTTCTCGAGCGCTACCAGCAGGCATGCGCGGTGCATACCCGGCTTTACGACGGCATGGCCGAGTTGCTGGCAGACATCGAAAAGGCCGGGCTGATCTGGGGCGTGGTCACCAACAAGCCGGTGCGGTTCGCCGAGCCGATCATGCAGCAGCTGAACCTGGCCGAGCGGTCCCGTGTGCTCATTTGCCCTGACCACGTGACCCGCAGCAAGCCAGACCCGGAGCCGCTGATACTCGCCTGCAAAACCCTGGGCGTGGACCCGTCCCGGGTGCTGTTCGTGGGTGATGACCTGCGGGATATCGAGTCGGGGCGAGACGCGGGCACTAAAACGGCGGCAGTGCGTTACGGCTATATTCATCCCCATGACAATCCCAATCACTGGGGCGCGGATGTGGTCGTGAGCCACCCCCAAGAGCTGCGTGAAGTGCTGGACCGCGCGCTCTGCGGCTGCTGACCTTACCCCGCCCGCGGCAAGGAGACGCGCGATGTTCGATTATCAGGCACCCCCGAACCTGCTGGCTGACCGGGTAATCCTGGTCACCGGTGCCGGCCGCGGCATCGGCGCGGCGGCCGCACAGGCGTATGCCAGGCATGGCGCGCAGGTCATTCTTTTAGGTAAAACCCGCTCCCATCTCGAGAACGTGGCCCTGCGCATTCGCCATGCCGGCCATGGCACGCCGATGGTGTATACGCTGGACCTGGAAACCGCGAGAACGGCGGATTACGAACAGCTGGAAGTGGCGATCGAAAAGCAGTTCGACCGCCTGGATGGATTGCTCCACAACGCCTCGATCCTGGGGCCGCGGGCCAGCCTGGACGAAATACCCGACGCCGATTTCATCCAGGTGATGCAGGTGAACGTCAACGCGACCTTCATGCTCACCCGGGCCATGCTGCCGCTGCTGCACCGCTCCAAGGACGCCTCGGTGATATTCACCTCCAGCAGCGTGGGCCGTAAAGGCCGCGCACAGTGGGGGGCGTATGCCGTGTCCAAGTTCGCCACGGAAGGCCTGATGCAAACCCTGGCGGATGAATCCGATGGCAGCTCGCTGATCCGCGCCAACAGCCTGAACCCGGGAGGCACCCGCACCGACATGCGCGCCCAGGCCTACCCCACCGAAGACCCTAGCCGCAACCCTACGCCGGAAGAGATCATGCCGGCGTACCTGTACCTGATGGGGCCTGACAGCGCCGGCGTGAATGGCCAGGCGCTGGATGCGAGGTAACGCGCTTATTCGCGAGCTCCGCCTTGCGGCTGCGCCCGGCTCCCACCAGGTTCGGTACGGTTACACCACCGCTTCGGGCTCGCGGCGCACGGCCTTGTGCTCCAGCTCCATGCAACGCTCCAGGAACAGGAACATGTAGTCGTAGCTCTTGCAGATGGCCTTGCGCAGGTCGTTCTGCAGGGCCTGGGGCGGGTTGTTGCCGGCCAGGGTGCAGATGATCTCCAGCGCTTCCCACGGGTGGGCGTCGTCGTACTGGGCGTGCATTTTCAGCCACTTCATGGCGCGCTTGCGGGCTTCTTCCGGGAACGCATTGGCGTACACGTCGCTGGAACACACCACCGCGGACCACTCACCGGTGGCACCTTCGATAGCGTAGTTGGTGGCCGCCATGGCGATCACCAGCGGGTCGGTAGCGCAGGTTTGCCAGCACCAGTGGCTCAGGGACTGTAGCTCTGGCGGCACTTTTTGTGCCTGCAGGTCTTCCAGGCTCACGCCATGGGCGGCGCACCAGTTTACCCAGTAGTCGGCATGGTTGAGTTCCACGCGAATGTTGCGCATAAGCCAACGGCGGGCCATGTCTTCGCCCGGGTGGCGGCCGAAGCGGGTTTTGGTGAGGTTCTGGGCCATGTACAGGGAGAACTGCTCAACCACCGGCCAGCCGCCGATGAGGTACTGCCGCATGGTCGCGGCGCTGAGCTTGTTATCACGCATCCGCTGGTAAAGCTCATGCTGCACCACGCGCCGTTTGGCAATGCTGCAATCGCGCAACAATTGCTGGGCCCATGCCGGGTAGCTACTGGCCTCCATCAGTGGCCCGGTGCGGGTGAAACCTGAGTCTGCTACATCATTCATCGACAACTTCCTTTCTGTTGGTGAAAAACTACCGCATGCATCCACAACGATTCACGGCGTAACACGGGCCTTTGCCGCGGTCCTGAGGCTTTCGCAGGTAAACAAGCGAGGGCGCTCGATCAGGTAACCCTGGGCGTAATCCACCCCTATCTCCATCAAGGCCTGCTCGATCAAGGGCGTTTCAACGAACTCGGCGATGGTGCGCTTGCCCATCACATGGCCGATGTGATTGATCACTTCCACCATTGCCCGATTGATCGGGTCGTCCAGCATGTCCTTCACGAAGCTGCCGTCGATCTTGAGGAAATCCACCGGCAAATGCTTGAGGTAGGCGAAAGACGACATACCGGCACAGAAATCATCGAGCGAGAACAGGCAACCCAGTGCTTTGAGTTCATTGATGAAACGGATGGCGCTGCCGAGATTGGAAATGGCGCTGGTTTCAGTGATTTCGAAGCAGATCAAATGCGGCGCAATGGCGAACCGCCGGAATTGTTCGCGCAGATAATCAAGGAAATCGTCGTCCCCGATACTGATCCCGGACAAGTTAATGGCACATACGGCCAACGGTTCGTCGCCTCCCTGATCCATGGCCTGGCGAATGATCCCGAACACGCTCTTTACCACCCACCGGTCCAGGGCCGTCATCAGGCCGTAGCGCTCCGCCGCGGGAATAAAGGTGTCTGGCAGGATCATTCGCCCGCTCTCGTCGTGCAGGCGCAGCAGGATCTCCACATGCCGCGCGTGGCCTGCACCGCGGTGCTCGTTGCCCAACAAGGCGATTTCCTGCGCGTAGAGGGTGAAGCGGTCCTCTTCAAGCGCCAGCCGCAACCGTTGTATCCAGGCCATTTCCCCGAAGCGTGTGGACACCTCGGAATCGTCCGCGTGGTACACCTGTACCCGGTTACGGCCTTTTTCCTTGGCCATGTAGCAGGCCATGTCCGCGGCGCGCAGAGAAAGCTCCAGGGTGGCCGGCAGCAGGTTGAGGTGCACCAGGCCAATGCTCACCGAGGTCATGAAGGGCCGGCCCTTCCACACGAAGTGCAGGCTGTGCACGCTTTCGCGCAGGTATTCGGCGATGCGCTCGGCCTGCTCGGGCGGGCAGTCCTCCAGCAGCACACCGAATTCGTCGCCACCCAGGCGCGCCAGGGTATCGGTTTCGCGCAGGCCGGAGGCCAGCACGGCACAAATGTGCCGCAGCAGCTCATCCCCCGCCGCGTGGCCGCAGGTATCATTCACCAGCTTGAACTGATCCAGGTCCAGGAACATCAGCGAGTGACGGCCCTTGCCACTGGCCATGCGGGTGAGGGCCTGTTCCAGCCGCAGCTCGAACTCACGGCGGTTGGCCAAACCGGTCAAGGCGTCATGGCTGGCCTGCCAGGACAGGTTGGCGATGTATTGCCGCTCCTGGGTCATGTCGTGCAGCACCAGCACCGCGCCGCTGATCCGCCCCTCAGTGCGAATAGGCGCGCCTACCAGGGTTACCGAGACCGTGCTGCCATCCAACCGCTGGATCAACTTGGCATGCTCGCTGCCGCCCTTGAGCTGCCCACCCAGGATGCGCTCGATCAGGGTGAAGCTGTCCTGCTCGGCGTTTTCGTCCAGCAGGTTGAACAGCGCCGCCAGGGGCAAGCCCGCCGCCTGCTCGGCTTTCCAATGGGTGAGCTGCTCGGCCGCCGGGTTCATGTAGGCAATGGCGCCGGTCACGTCCGTGGCGATCACCCCGTCGCCGATAGACGCCAGGGTCACCTGGGCGCGTTCCTTCTCCAGCTGCAGCGCGGCGGCCATGTTATGGCGCTGGATGAGCAGCTTGCGGGTGATCCACAACGCCAGGCCGATCAGTACGAAGGCGGTGATCAAGTTGGTGGCGATCAACAGCCGCTGGAGTACCCGCGACCCCTCGCCCAACGCATCGCTGAATGCCTTGGCCGCGGGGGTCACGGCATCGTTGAGGGCCACGATTTCACCCTTCCAGCGCGTCATGTCTGCGTCGGACGCAGTACCCGCCTCTATTGCCCCATGCATCTGGGTGGCGATGCTGTCGAGCTGGTCGAGGTAGCGGTCGCCAATGGTCCAGAGGTCTATGGCGCGGGAGAAGTAGGAAATGTGACGGAAATTGAGGAACAGCCAGATCACACCGTCGAAGTCATCCGGGTGCGTGCCGCCCTGCAGCAAGCCACGTCGGGCCTGGTCCACATCCGGGTGCGGCTGGTCCAGGGCAAAGCGCAGGTCGCGGCTGCCTTCCGGCACGGCCATGGCCGCGCGGTATTTGTCGAACACCTGCTCGTCGCGGTTATCGGCGTACAGGCTAAGGTAGAAAATGGCGTCTTTCTGGCCCTTGGACCACAGGCTCTCGCCCGCGACGTAACCGCGCACGGCCGACAAGGCATAGAGGCTGATACAACCGAGCAATGCCAGAAGCAGCACAACGGCGATGAATGGCCAGGCAATGCTGATGAGTCTTGGCGTTTCGAGCGTCCGATTCTGCTTCATGTGATCCTTTACAACGCAGAGCCGGGACACACGCGAACCACGTCCCGGCACACATTCAGCGCACCGCGGCCAGCACTGACAGCACCTGCGGCCTTGCTACACCTTAATCCGTGCCCAGGCCGCGCCCGGGGGCGAAGCGACACCGGGGGGACTATAGCGCGGTGGCACGTTCTAGCCAACGTGCCAGCAAGGGCGCCAGTTCCTCCAGTGGCTGGTAGCCATTAGTGAGCAAAGCGAACTGCCGATCGCGTTCGGCAAGCAGTGTGGGAAAGCCAGAGATACCCAACGAATGTGACCAGCTGAAGTCGGCCTGGGTGGCCTGAGCAGTGGCGGCCAGGTCGAAGGTTTCAGCGAAACGGATACGCGAGACGCCGGCGGCTTCGGCCACATCCACAAGGGTGGCGGTGCGGGTCACGTCCTCACCATCGCGATAGAACGCCTGGGCGATACCTCTGGCCATCGGCCAGGCCAGTTGTTCATCGATCCGCCGCACGGCGACCACGGCCCGGCAGGCGGGCTCGGTGTCGTACACAAACCCCGGCGGCATTGCCCCTTCGAAGCGAAAGGGCTGCCCGGTCGTTGCCTCTACACTATGCCAGTGCTCGAGAATGCGCCCACGGGTACCGCTGTCGAGCGCCGTCTGGCCAGTGCGCAGGCCGCCAAGCACCAGGCGGGTATGAATTCCAGCCTCTGCCGCCTGGTCGATGAGCGCCTGCACGGTAGGGGCAAAGCCCCAGCACCAGGAACACAGCGGGTCCATCACATATACCAGACGGCTGGACATGGCTCAGGCCTCGGTTGTTTTGCGGTAGTTGTAGCCGATAGGGTGGGGTTGGTTACGCGCCTTGGCCAGCTCGATCTGCTTCTGCCGGTCGATGGCGCTGCGGCGGGTTTTCTCGCTCAGGCTGTCCCAGCAATGGCCACAACTGATACCGGGCGCATAGTGCGGGGATTGGCGATCCTCGGCGCTGATCGGCATACGACAGGCGTGGCACTGATCATAGTCGCCTTCGGTCAGGTCGTGACGCACCGTTACGCGATTATCGAAAACAAAGCAGTCGCCCTGCCACTTGCTTTCTTCCTGAGGCACTTCTTCGAGGTATTTGAGGATGCCGCCCTTGAGGTGGTACACCTCTTCGAACCCCTCGCCCAGCATGTAACTGGAGGCCTTTTCACAGCGGATACCGCCGGTGCAGAACATCGCTACCTTTTTATGGCGGGCCGGGTCGAAGTGAGCCTTGATGTACTCCGGGAACTCGCGGAAGGTTTCGGTCTTCGGGTCGACGGCGCCCTCGAAGGTGCCGATGGCCACTTCGTAGTCGTTGCGGGTGTCGATCAACAGCACTTCAGGGTCGCTGATCAGGGCGTTCCAGTCCTGCGGCTCCACGTAGGTGCCCACGCGCGTGTTCGGGTTCACGCCTGGCACGCCCAGGGTGACGATTTCTTTCTTGAGCTTGACCTTGGTGCGGTAGAACGGCTGCTCGTCGCAGTACGATTCCTTGTGGTCCACATCAACCAGGCGAGGATCGCTGCGCAGCCAGGCCAGCAGGTTATCGATGGCACCGCGTGTGCCCGACACCGTGCCGTTGATGCCTTCGTCGGCCAGCAACAGGGTGCCTTTGATGTCGTTGTCCAGCAGCACCTTGAGCAGGGGCTCGCGCAGCTCGACGTAGTCTTCGAGGGTGACGAACTTGTATAGCGCCGCCACGACGATAGGGTGGGTCATCTTTGCTTCTCCAGGTGGTCGCCCTCGCAAAGGGCGGACCAGGCAGGTCACGAATACGCGCGCCGGGCAGGCCCGGGCGGCGCGCATTCTAGCAAAGGGACAAGCGCCTGTGTGTTGCCGCGGATCAATGCCCGCCCGCGCACACCGGCGAGGCCGGCGCCACGCCCTGTGCCGCCCACTCCTCAGGGGTGTAGGTGTGCAAGGCCAGCGCATGGAACTCGCCCATCAGCTCGCCCAGCGTGCCGTACACCAATTGGTGGCGCTTCACGCTGTTGAGCCCCTGGAAACGCTCGCTCACCACCACGGCCTTGTAGTGGGTTTGCTGGCCACGGCTGTGCATGTGGCTTTCATCCAACACTTGCAGGTGCTGCGGCTGCAACAGGCCCAACGTGTGCTCGATGCGGGTTTGCATGGTCATGGCGGTTACTTCTTCTTGGCGGGCTCGGCACCCTTCGCCGCATCGTCGGCCTTGGGCGGGGTGATTTCAGCGGTCATGTCGGCAAGCAGCTTGTTTACCACTGGCACGGCAGGCTCCAGGTGTTGCTGGCTCAGCTCCACCGACTGCTGGGTAACCTTGGGCATGGTCTGCAGCACTTTCTGCCCCAGCGGCGATTTGTAGAACTTGACCAGGTCTTTGAGCTCCTGCTCGCTGAAGTTGTCGGTGTACAGCTTGATCATGTCCGGCTTGACCTTGTCCCAGCCAATGGCCTGGTCCAGCGCGGCGTTGGCCTTGGCCTGGTAGCTTTCCAGGGTGGCCTTTTTCGATTCTGGCGCGTTGGCCTGGGCGAAACGCTGGGCAAACATCTGTTGCACCTGCATGTACACCGGCGTGCCGAGCTTGTCCGCATGAGCCATCATCAGGAAGGCTTCCGCGCTGGCGTTGTGGCTGGCGGTATCGGCCATCACCGGCCCGGCGCAGGCCAGAACGGCCGCTGTGCAAAGGGCGCGAACTCGATTCATCGGTTTTCCTTACTATGGCGATTGGGGCAAACCCCGGAGCGGGCCATTCTGCGCCCAACCCAACCGGCCACTCAACCCTCACTGACGAGCGCCAGCCCGGGGCAGTGCCGAAAACAGGGAACCCCGCCCGCTGGAATGCGCCTAAACTGGCTGTCGAACCTGCACGAGCGAGAACGCAATGACCCGCATCGAAACAGACAGCATTGGCCAGATCGACGTCCCCGAAGACTGCTACTGGGGCGCACAAACCCAGCGTTCGCTGATCAACTTCGCCATCGGCGAGCAGCGCATGCCGCTGGACGTGGTGCACGCCCTGGCGCTTATCAAGAAGGCCGCGGCCCGGGTCAACAGCCGCAGCGGCGACCTGCCGCCAGATGTTGCCAACCTGATCGAGCAAGCCGCCGACGAAGTGCTGGCGGGCGAGCACGATACCCAATTCCCTCTGGTGGTGTGGCAAACCGGCAGCGGCACCCAGAGCAACATGAACGTGAACGAGGTGATCGCCGGGCGTGCCAACGAGCTGGCCGGCCAAGGCCGCGGCGGCAAGAGCCCGGTGCACCCCAACGACCACGTGAACCGTTCGCAAAGCTCCAATGACTGTTTCCCCACGGCCATGCACATCGCGGCGGCCAAGGCGGTGCAGAACGACCTCTTGCCCGGGGTAGCGGAGCTTTCAGCAGGCCTGGCCGAGCTGTCGGCGCGCCACATGCAGTTGGTGAAAACCGGCCGCACCCACATGATGGATGCCACGCCTATTACCTTTGGCCAGGAGCTGTCGGCGTTCGTCGCCCAGCTCGACTACGCGCAGCAAGCCATTCGCGCTGCCTTGCCGGGCGTGTACGAGCTGGCGCAAGGCGGGACCGCCGTGGGCACAGGCCTGAACGCGCCGTCCGGGTTTGCCGAGGCCATTGCCGCGGAAATCGCGGCGCTGTCGGGCCAGCCCTTTGTGACCGCCCCGAACAAGTTCGCGGCCCTCTCCGGCCACGAGCCGCTGGTCACCCTCGCGGGCGCGCTGAAAACACTGGCCGTGGCCCTGATGAAACTTGCCAACGACCTGCGCCTGCTGGGCTCGGGCCCACGCGGTGGCTTGGCCGAGGTGCGCTTGCCGGCCAACGAGCCTGGCAGCTCGATCATGCCGGGCAAAGTGAACCCTACCCAATGCGAGGCGCTGTCGATGCTGGCGTGCCAGGTACTGGGCAACGACGTGACCATCGGATTCGCCTCCAGCCAGGGCCACCTGCAGTTGAACGTGTACAAGCCGGTGATCATCCATAACCTGCTGCAATCCATCCGCTTGCTGGCTGACGGCTGCCGCAACTTCAATACCCACTGCATCGCCGGCCTGGAAGCCGATGCCGACAAGATGGCCGAGCACCTGGAACGCGGCCTGATGCTGGTGACCGCGCTCAACCCACACATCGGCTACGACAAGGCCGCGCAGATCGCCAAGAAGGCGTATGGTGAAAACCTGACCCTGCGCCAGGCCGCGCTGGACCTGGGCTACCTCACCGATGAGCAGTTCGACCAATGGGTACGGCCCGAGAACATGCTCGGCGCCGGTAGCCAAGGCTAACAATGCCCTGCCCTGCCCGCCGGTTTGGCGGGCAGGCCACACCTTCGGCTTTCAGTTCGTTCGGAGATCACCATGTTCGGCAAACGCGCAGAAGAACCCGCCCCCGCCACTCACTTTCGCAGTGATCGGTTCACCCTGATCAACGGCAACTTTTTCTTCAGCACCCGGGAAAACACCCTCGAAGGCCCCTTCCCCAGCCGGGAAGAAGCGCTACGGGAGAGCGAGATGTATATAGAGCGTACCGCTGGGCATAGCCGCAATCCGGAACAAGCGCAGAGCGCGTAGCGATTCATTCGCGAGCTGGCGCCGGATGGCCGGCCCCGCCGCTTCCCACAGAGTGAACTGCGAGGGCGTAGGGGATGGGCGAAGCCGCAGGCGGAGCTCGCGAATGAGGGCTACACAGCAAACAACTGGCTCATGTCCTTGAACGCCTTGAATTCAAGGGCATTGCCGCAGGGGTCGAAGAGGAACATGGTTGCCTGTTCGCCCACCTGCCCCTGGAACCGCACATAGGGTTCGATCACGAAGCGCGTTTCCCGAGCGCGCAGGCGGTTGGCCAGGGCCTCCCACTCTTCCCAACCCAGCACGATGCCGAAATGCGGCACCGGCACGTCGTGGCCGTCCACGGCGTTGGTGTGGGCGGCCTCCTGGGAGGCGGTGCGCGGGTGTTCGTGGATCACCAACTGGTGGCCGTAAAAGTTGAAATCGACCCAATGATCGCTGGAGCGACCTTCCGCCAGGCCGAACACTTCGCCGTAGAAGTGCCGGGCAGCGGGAAGGTCGTAAACCGGAATGGCCAGATGGAAAGGCGACAAGCTCATGGTGGTGTCCTTGAACAGTGCTGGAAGCCCATCCATCGCTCAAAGCCAGGCATAAGTCAACGGTGCTTACGGAAAGCCTTCTCCAGGGCGTCGTTGATTGTGCGTAACACCTTCACCCGCGCCCAGCGCTTGTCATTGGCCTCGATCAGCGTCCACGGGGCAATTTCGGTGCTGGTACGGTCCACCATATCGCCCACGGCCTCCCGGTATTGCGGCCATTTGTTACGGTTGCGCCAGTCGTCCTCGGTGATCTTGTAGCGCTTGAACGGCGTTTCCTCCCGTTCCTTGAAGCGCTCCAGCTGGGTTTGCTCGTCGATCGCCAGCCAGAACTTCACCACCACCACCCCGGCGTCGGTGAGCTGCTCTTCGAAATCGTTGATTTCGCTATACGCACGCAGCCAGTCCGCCGGCTGGCAGAAGCCTTCTACCCGCTCCACCAGCACCCGGCCATACCAGGAGCGGTCGAAGATGGTGAACTGCCCCCGCGCCGGGATGTGTCGCCAGAACCGCCAGAGGTAGGGCTGTGCGCGCTCCTCTTCGGTGGGCGCAGCAATGGGAATGATGTGGTACTGCCGAGGGTCCAGCGCCGCCGCTACCCGGCGGATCGCACCACCCTTGCCGGCAGCGTCGTTGCCCTCGAATACCGCCACCAACGCGTGCCGGCGCATGTGCTTGTGACGCAACAGCGTGGCCAGCCGGGCCTGCTCCTCGATCAGTTGCTGCTGGTAGTCGCTTTTGTCCAGGGCCAGGGTCATGTTCAGCGCGTCGAGCAGGGTGCGCTGGTCCAGGCTGTCGCCCAGCGGCGTGACGGCCTGCTGAACGGGCTGCTCCGGCGCGTTTAACCGGGCCTGCAGGCCTTCAAGCAGGATCTTGCCCACGGCCAGGCTGCGGTAATTGCTGTCCTGGCCCTCGATCACGTGCCAGGGCGCGTATTCGCGGCTGGTGCGGCGCAATACACGCTCGCCGTAGCGCACGAAGCGGTCGTAGGTTTTCGATTGCTGCCAATCCAGAGGGCTGATGCGCCAGCTGTGCAGGGGGTCGTCCTTGAGCGACTTGAGCCGGTGTTTCATCTGCTTCTTGGACAGGTGGAACCAGAACTTGAAGATCAGCGCGCCTTCATCGCAGAGCATCTGCTCCAGCCGTTCGGCCTGGTTGATCGCCTGGTCCAGTACGGCGTCCTTGAAGTGACCATGCACACGGCCCTGGATCATCTGGCTGTACCAGTTGCCGAAGAACACGCCCATGCGGCCCTTGGCGGGCAGCTGCCGCCAGTAACGCCATACCGGTGGGCGGGCCAGTTCCTCATCCGTCTGCTGGTCGAAGGTGCGCACCTCGATCAGGCGCGGGTCCATCCATTCGCTGAGCAGCTTGACGGTTTCGCCCTTGCCCGCGCCCTCGATGCCGTTGATCAGCACGATCACCGGAAAGCGGCCTTGCTCCTTGAGTTCGTATTGCGCTTCCAGCAGTGCCTGGCGTAACGCGGGCACCGCGGCCTTATAGGTTTCATCGTCCACGGCATGGCCGATCTCGGCGGATTCAAACATGGGTGACCTCCCTTGGCTGCTTATCTGGACAGCGCCTTGTGGCAGAATGCTGCGCCCGTTCGAAGCCGACCCCTCAAGCCCATGCCCAGCGCTATCACCCCCGCCCAGCTCGACTGGGACGAAAACGGCCAACCGCGTTCCCGCGTGTTTGGCGACGTGTATTTTTCCAGCCAGGCGGCGTTGGAGGAAACCCGCTACGTATTCCTCGAGCAGAACCGCCTGGAGGCCCGCTTCGCTGCGCTGGCTGACGGAGAGCACCTGGTGATCGGTGAAACCGGCTTTGGCACGGGCATGAACTTCCTCGCGGCCTGGCGGCTGTTCGACGCTACTGCCAGGCCAGGCGCGCGCCTGCACTTCGTGAGCACCGAAAAATACCCGCTTACCCGGGACGACCTTCAGCGGGCGCTGGCGCTGTGGCCTGAGCTCGCCCCCTGGGCCACTCAGCTACTGGGGGCTTACCAGGCTATTCACGTAGGTGCGCAGCGGCTGGTGTTCGCACAGGGGCAGGTAACCCTGACCCTGCTGATCGGCGACGCCCAGGCCCAGTTGAGCCAGCTGAGCGCACAGGTGGATGCGTGGTTCCTTGACGGTTTCGCCCCTGCGAAGAACCCGGACATGTGGACCCCCGAACTGTTTGCCGAGGTGGGGCGGCTATCGCAGGAAGGCACCACCGTTGGCACCTTCAGCGCGGCGGGAACGGTGCGCCGGGGACTGATTGCGGTGGGCTTCAAGATGAAACGGCTGCCAGGCCAAGGCAAGAAATGGGAAATCATGCGGGGGGATTTCATCGGCGCTCCGGATGTTGCCGCCGCCCCCACCGCCAAGCCATGGTTCGCTTACCCCCCTACGGTACCGGGCCCACGCGAAGCATTGGTGATCGGTGCCGGGCTGGCCGGCTGCGCCACGGCCTACAGCCTGGCGGTGCGGGGCTGGAAGGTCACCCTGCTGGAGCGGCATGGGCAGATCGCCCCCGAAGCGTCGGGCAATCCGCAGGGCGTGCTGTACCTCAAACTCTCCGCCCATGGCACCGCACTGTCGCAACTGATCGTGAGCGGTTTCGGTTATACCCGCCGCTGGCTGGAACGCTTGCAACAGGGTTGCGATTGGGACGGCTGCGGCGTACTGCAACTGGCAACCACCGCTGCCGACGCCACCCGCCAGCAAGCCCTGGCCGATGCTTTCGCCCCGGGGTTGCTACGCCTGGTAAGCGCCGCCGAGGCCAGCAGCCTTGCAAACGTCCCCCTGCCCTCTGGTGGCCTGTATTTTCCGGAAGGTGGCTGGGTGCATCCGCCTTCCTTATGCGCAGCCTTGGTCGCCCATCCGGGCATCACGGTAAAGCCTCATCAGGACGTGCTGCGCCTGGAACGAGTGAACGAGCGCTGGCAGGCCATGGCCGGGAATGAAGTGCTCGCCAGCGCCCCTGTCGCAGTGCTGGCGTGCGCGGCGCAGGTGCGTGCCTTCGAACACACGGCCGAGTTGCCACTCAAGCCTATACGCGGGCAGATCACCCGCTTGCCCGCTACTGCTCAAAGCAAGGTCCTGAGCACCGTGGTGTGTGCCGAAGGCTACGTAGCACCGGCGCGGCTGGGGGAGCATACCCTGGGCGCGAGCTTCGACTTCCAGCGCCTGGACAACGAACCCAGCTTTGCCGAGCACACGCAGAACCTCGCGCTGCTGGAGGGCATTTCACCTGACCTGGCCCGGCGCCTCGCCCCGGCTGCGCCTGAGCAACTGGATGGCCGGGTGGGCTTGCGCTGCACCAGCCCGGACTACCTGCCCATCGTGGGCCCGGTGGCCGATACCGCCGCCTTCAATCAGGCCTATCAGGCATTGCAGCGCAACGCCCGAGCAGCCTGTGACGCGCCTTGCCCCTGGCTGCCAGGGCTTTATGTAAACAGCGGGCACGGTTCGCGCGGGCTGATTACCGCCCCGCTGTCGGGTGAACTTATCGCTGCCTGGCTTGAGCATGAGCCGCTACCGATACCCAGCAATGTCGCCGAAAGCTGTCATCCGAATCGTTTCAGTGTGCGGAAATTATCCAAAGGCGCCGGCAAAGGTTGACCCGGCGCTGCCTCCGACCGATGGCACCTGCAGGATAGGCTAACGCAGCCGATACGCTGTAGCATGAGAGGGCATTCTGATATCACGGACCCGATCCCCTCGTCCGCAGCGGAAAACACCTGATGATCCAGCCACCGCCGATGCCGATCAACGAAGCAGCCCGCCTGCGTCGTGTAGCGGAGCTCTGCCTGCTGGAGGGCACGCAGGACCCGGTATTCGAAGACATCGTCGAGCTGGTGCAAGACTATTTCAACGCGCCTATCGCCTTGATCTCCATCCTCGAAGAGCAGCGGCAGTGGTTCAAGGCCAGCCGCGGCATTTGCGCGCAGGAAACCCCGCGGGACGTTTCTTTCTGCACGTATGCGATCCTCTCGGACGAGTTGTTCGTGGTCCCTGATGCACACCTGGATGACCGTTTTTGCCAAAACCCCTTGGTTACCGGTACGCCGGGGATCCGGTTTTACGCCGGGATGCCGCTGATTACCGAAGACGGGCTGGGCCTGGGCAGCCTCTGCGTGATCGACAACACGCCACGCCCTCCACTTACGCCACGTGAAGAGGCCGCGCTTCGCCGCTTTGCCGCGCTGGTGATGCAGCGCATCGCTACGCTTCGCGCCTTGAACTTCCACGACCCGCAAACCGGCATGCTGAACCGTGCCCGGCTGGAGCAAGACATCATCAGCCGGCGCGGGCAGGCAGCGCAGTCGCTGGTGGCCATCGACATGGTGTCGCCGCAGATGCTCAACGACATCGTTAAAGCGCTGGGCTATCAGTTCTCCCAGGACCTGATGCTCGCCATGCGTGATGAGCTGGCCGCGGTGCTGCCCGCGCACACGGCCATCTACCGGATCAGCCAAACCCGCTTCGGTTTTTTCCTGGACAGCCACCGTGGCGCCAGCGCCGATACGCTGTTCGCTGGCGTGGTGCAGCGGTTCAAGCGGCCGCTGATGTGCGCCGGCATCCCGATCCAGACGCAGATCGGTATCGGCGCCATTGAACTCACCGCTGCCCAGGCGAGCCTGCCAGACTGGCTACGCATGGTGGTCAGCGCTTCGGACGATGCCCGCACCAAGGGCCAGGGCTGGTGCTGGTATCAACCCGGGCTGGGGCGCGCTCAACAGCGTGCCTTCATGCTGCTGAGCGCGCTGGCCGAAGCCATGCAAAGCCCCGAGCAATTGCGCCTGGCGTACCAGCCACGCTTCGACGCCAATACCGGCGACATGCTTTCGGTGGAAGCCCTGTTGCGCTGGGAACACCCGTTCCTGGGTGCGGTAAGCCCGGCCGAGTTCATTCCGCTGGCCGAGCGCACATCAATGATCCGCCCGCTCAGCCTGTGGGTGATCCGCCAGGCCGTGGATCAAGCCAGCCGATGGCACCGCCTGGGCCGAAGCTTGAAGGTATCGGTCAACGTGTCGGCCGAAGACCTGGACGGTAGCCAGTTCACGGACAGCTTGCTGGCCCTGCTGGCCGAAAGCGGATTGCCGCCCGAGTTGCTGGAACTGGAGTTCACCGAGAGCGCCCTGTGCCAGAGCCCCGAGCTGGTGCGCGAACAGCTTGAGCGGCTGCGGCTGATCGGTATCGACGTGGCCATCGACGACTTCGGTACCGGCTACAGCAACTGGACCTACCTGCGCCAGCTGCCCGCCACTGCCGTGAAGCTGGACCGCTCGTTGATCTGCAACATCGGCAACGACGAACGCGACCGCCGCCTGGTCGAAACCCTGATCGGCCTTGGCCTGCGCCTGGGCTATCGGATCGTGGCCGAAGGCATCGAATCCGCCGACACGCTGGAAATACTGCGCCGCGCGGGGTGCCATGAAGTGCAAGGCTTCCACCTGGCGCGCCCGATGGAGCTCGATGCGCTGGAGGCTTGGCGGCAGGGGCTACAAGCCCTGGGGGCCGGACGGTAGCCTTTCTTTAGCCCATACAGCGCGTGGCCCCGTCGCGGCCAAGGCCGGCTGCTACAGGGGTAAGGCGAACACTGTAGCAGCGCGCCTTGGCGGCGATCGGCCCGGCAGGGGCGCAGGTTTGCGACCGCTTGAGCGGCTGCGGCTGATCGGTATCGACGTGGCCCTCGACGACTTCGGCACCGGCTACAGCAACTGGACCTACCTGCGCCAACTGCCCGCCACGGCGGTAAAGCTGGACCGCTCGTTGATCTGCAACATCGGCAACGACGACCGCGACCGCCGCCTGGTCGAAACCCTGATCGGCCTTGGCCTGCGCCTGGGCTACCGGATCGTGGCCGAAGGCATCGAATCCGCCGACACCCTGGAGATCCTGCGCCGCGCGGGGTGCCATGAGGTGCAAGGTTTCTACCTGGCCCGGCCAATGGAGCTCGATGCGCTGGAGGCTTGGCGGAAGATATCAGCGATGGCGGTGCCAAATTGAATGCCAAGTGACTAACTAGCAGCGATAGGCATGCGCGCTATCACATAAAACAAGTCACGTCATATAGGGCCATTAAAAATTAAAAGCACACTCTAAAACCTTCCATTTTTAATAGCCTTTTTAACATCATCACCATATATATGGTGTCGCATCTTATAAACCTGACGATCGTGCCTTCTTGTAGGATCACTAAACTTTGCCGTACCTCTCCGGGCTCTCGGAAAATTTTTATAAAGCCCATTTTCAAGTCGTGAAAACAGCTCCGGAAGCGGACCTTCTAGATAAAAATTAGCGTTACGACTAAAAACCATCTCCTCATGTACATTTCTAGCCTCCCGAGGGTTCATCCCCGTCAGATGCCTGTATGCGTCAGCGTGCATAGGAAAGTGCTCATCAATAGTCTTCCCAATAACAAGCATATGACTATGCGGATTAAAAAAATCACTAATTACAGGCAAAGCATCAGCCACTTTTTCTGCGGACTGCAAGAACAACTTTTCTCGGATGGGCGAGGCACT
The DNA here is from genome assembly GCF_058145875.1 of Pseudomonas sp. 3MAES_34.3B. NCBI lineage: Bacteria > Pseudomonadati > Pseudomonadota > Gammaproteobacteria > Pseudomonadales > Pseudomonadaceae > Pseudomonas > Pseudomonas sp. 3MAES_34.3B. Next base: position 3,984,540 of record NZ_CM176960.1, read on the forward strand.
GTCGAGCATCACCTTAGACGTCTTACCAAGAGCCTCGACGTCCCAAGGCTTTAAATACTCGGCAAGATTCTTCACAACTCCGTATTGGCTGAATGCCGTTTCAAAGATACCCGCAGCCAAGGCACCTACGGGAGCATGCCCAGTCGGATCTCTGCCATTCACCGGGTCCACACCACAAAACCCATACGCATTGATCCCACCCCGCCCAAACGGGCTCCAACTGTCCGGTGAGTTAAACCTCCTTAGCGATGGGATATAGCCACGATACCCTGCGCCTAACATATACAGCCCGATCCCTTCACCCCGCTCGCCATGCAGCCCGGCACCGGCGAAGCCTCGGGCAGCGTTGCCCCAGGGGCACAAACGCAACGCCTCGGCGCGGCCTCCAGCAGTGAGCCTTTTTTTGACGGTGGTCGAGGAGTCGGTGGCGTAGAGCATGGTGGCACTCCAATGGATATGTGCAGAGACTAACCAAGGTGGAGCAGTTGCCAACCTGGCAGAACTGTGAGGTTGACGGAGGCGAGGCAGGATGCAGGTCGCGGCTAAGGCCGGCTGCTACAGGGGCAAGGCGAACGGAACGATCCGCCCCCTCCCGCCCTCCAACAAGCCAAGCCCCTGCCAGCGCTTCGCCGCCGCAGGGCCCCTGCGCTACTGGCTGAATACGCCGTGCGCGATCTGGCTTGTGCCTGATTTTTCGTTTTCCAGGCGCATCGCCCGCACGTCCCCAGTAGCGCGAAAACCTATAGCAAAGGTTCAAGCTACATGTGTGGAATCGCAGGAGAGTTTCGTTTCGACCGCCAGCCGGCCGACCTTGGCGCCATTGAGCGCATCACCCATCACCTCGCCCCGCGTGGCCCGGATGCGTGGGGTTTCCATAGCCAGGGGCCGATTGCCTTCGGCCACCGTCGCCTGAAAATCATGGACCTGTCCGACTGCTCCGCGCAGCCGATGGTCGACGGCCAGCTGGGCCTGGCGCTGGCCTTCAACGGCGCCATCTACAACTACCCCGAGCTGCGCAAAGAGCTGGAAGCGCTGGGCTACAGCTTCTACTCCGACGGCGACACCGAAGTGCTGCTCAAGGGCTATCACGCTTGGGGCGAGGCCTTGCTGCCCAAGCTCAACGGCATGTTCGCCTTCGCCGTGTGGGAGCGGGACAACCAGCGCCTGTTCCTGGCCCGCGACCGTTTGGGTGTAAAGCCGCTGTACCTGACCCGCAACGGCAGCCGCTTGCGTTTCGCCTCCGCCCTCCCCGCCTTGCTCAAAGGCGGCGATATCGACCCCATGCTGGACCCGGTCGGCCTTAACCACTACCTGAACTTCCATGCCGTGGTGCCCGCGCCCCGCACCATCCTCGCCAACGTGCAGAAATTGCCAGCGGCCACCTGGATGCGGATCGACGCCGACGGCACCACCGAGGAAAAAGTGTGGTGGACCCTGCCCTACGGCCCCACTGCCGAGGAAAGCGGCCTGAACCTGGAAGGCTGGGTGGATCGCGTATTGGATGCTACCCGCGAAGCCGTGGCCATCCGCCAGCGCGCGGCCGTGGACGTGGGCGTGCTGCTTTCGGGTGGCGTGGATTCCAGCATGCTGGTTGGCCTGCTGCGCGAAGTGGGCGTGGAGGACCTCTCCACCTTCTCGATCGGCTTCGACGACGCCGGCGGCGAGCGTGGCAACGAATTCGAATATTCCGACCTGATCGCCCGCCACTACGGCACGAAGCACCATCAGCTGCGCATTGCCGAGGGGGAAATTCTCGACCAGTTGCCAGCCGCCTTCCGCGCCATGAGCGAACCGATGGTGAGCCACGACTGCATTGCCTTCTACCTGCTGTCCCGCGAGGTCGCCAAACACTGCAAAGTGGTACAGAGCGGCCAAGGCGCGGATGAGCTGTTCGCCGGTTACCACTGGTACCCGCAAGTGGATGGTGCCAGCGACCCGTATGCCGCGTATCGCAAGGCCTTCTTCGACCGCGACTACGCCGAGTATGCCGACACCGTGCAGCCGCGCTGGCGCCTGGATCATGACGCCGCGGGTGACTTCGTTCGCGAGCACTTCGCCATGCCCGGCGCCGATGCCGCCGTGGACAAGGCGCTGCGCCTGGACAGCACCGTGATGCTGGTGGACGACCCGGTCAAGCGGGTGGACAACATGACCATGGCCTGGGGGCTGGAAGCGCGCACCCCATTCCTTGATTACCGGCTAGTGGAGCTGTCCGCGCGCATCCCTGGCCAGTTCAAACTGCCAGGCGGCGGCAAACAGGTGCTCAAGGAAGCCGCGCGGCGTGTGATCCCCAGCGAAGTGATCGACCGCAAGAAGGGATATTTCCCCGTGCCGGGCCTCAAGCACCTGGAAGGCGCAACCCTGGGTTGGGTACGGGACCTGCTGATGGACAGCAGCCACGACCGAGGCCTGTTCAACCCTACCCGCATCGATGCCCTGCTGACCGATCCACACGGCCAGCTGACCCCATTGCACGGCTCCAAGCTATGGCAGTTGGCGGCGCTGAACCTGTGGCTCAGTGAACAAGGAATCTAAGTTATGAAAGCCCATCCACATTCCGTCAGCCAGCGCCTGCAACGCGGCCAGCCACCGTCCTATGAACGCCTGCAGGCCATGTGTGCCGAGGACGGCGTGCCGTTGGCCGACAGCCCGCGCCCGTTGCACTGCGGCTGGGGCCGCTTGCTGATGGGCCATACCTGGCCTTCGCCGCAGGAACTGGCGACCGAACTGTTGCAGGAAAGCCCAGGTGAGCGCGACATCGCGCTGTATGTGGCAGCGCCTCAGCAGGTATTGGCCCAGGCCCCGCAACAGCTGTTCCTGGACCCTTCCGATACGCTACGCCTTTGGTTCAACGACTACCGCCCGGCGCAGCGGGTGTTTCGTGGGTTTCGCATCCGCCGCGCCTGCACCGAGCACGACTGGGAAGCGATCAACCAGTTGTACCGCAAGCGGCGCATGCTGCCAGTGGACCCGGCGCTGCTTACGCCCCGCCACCAGGGCGGGCCGGTGTACTGGCTGGCCGAGGATGAAACCGACGGCAGCGTGATCGGCAGTGTGATGGGCTTGAACCATCGCACCGCTTTCCAGGACCCGGAAGGCGGCAGCAGCCTATGGTGCCTGGCCGTGGATCCGCGGTGCACCCGCCCTGGCGTGGGCGAAGTGCTGGTGCGCCACTTGGTAGAGCACTTCATGAGCCGCGGCCTGAATTTCCTGGACCTGTCGGTGATGCACGACAACCGCCTGGCCAAGAACCTCTACGCCAAGCTGGGCTTCCGCACGCTGCCTACCTTCGCGGTGAAGTGCAAAAACAGCATCAATCAGAAACTGTTCCTGGGCCCGGGGCCGGCTGCGGACTTGAACCCCTATGCACGCATCATCGTCGACGAGGCTTACCGTCGCGGTATCGACGTGAATGTGGACGATGCCGAGCATGGGCTGTTCACCCTCAGCCATGGCAGGCGGCGGATTCGTTGCCGGGAGTCCCTTTCCGACCTCACCAGTTCCATCAGCGTGATGCTGTGCCAGGACAAGAGCCTTACCCACAAGGTGCTGGCGGCGGCGGGCCTGTCATTGCCCGCGCAACAACTGGCTGGCAGCGCGGACGACAACCAGGACTTCCTCGAAGAGCACGGCCGCATTGTGGTCAAGCCGCTCGACGGCGAGCAAGGCATGGGCGTGGCGGTGGACCTGCGTACGCTCGAAGACGTGCAGGCCGCTATCGAGGTGGCCCGCCAGTTCGACAGTCACGTGCTGCTGGAGAGCTTCCATGAAGGCGCCGACCTGCGCATTGTGGTGATCGGCTTCGATGTGGTCGCTGCTGCCATCCGCCGCCCCGCGCAGATCGTCGGCGATGGCCAGCACAACATTCGCGAGCTGATCGAAGCGCAGAGCCGCCGCCGCCAAGCAGCTACCGGTGGAGAAAGCCGTATTCCGCTGGACCGGGAAACCGAGCGCACCGTCCAGGCGGCCGGGTATGACTACACCAGCGTGTTGCCCAAAGGAGAAGCCCTGGCGGTGCGCAAGACAGCCAACCTGCACACGGGCGGGCATCTGGAGGACGTGACCGATATCCTTCACCCGGTGCTGCGCGAGGCGGCGATCAATGCGGCGCGCGCCCTGGACATCCCCGTGGTGGGGCTGGACCTGCTGGTGCCGGCCGCCGACCAGCCCGAGTATGTGTTCATCGAGGCCAATGAGCGGGTTGGCCTGGCCAACCACGAGCCGCGCCCTACCGCGGAACGCTTCGTGGATTTGCTGTTCCCACATATACAGCCTGTGCGCTGAAGACGCGCGCCCCTGGCTGCGGGCGCCACCTTGCCCTTGCAGCGCCCGGCAGGGCCTGCAAGCGGCCCTTGCGTATCCTCCGAGGAGAGAACAGATGTCGAAAATCCCCGAACCGGATATGAACTATCTGCGCAAAGTGCTGCTGGAAATGCTGGCGATCCCCAGCCCCACCGGCTTCACCGACACCATCGTACGTTACGTGGCCGAGTGCCTCGATGGGCTGGGTATTCCGTACGAACTCACCCGCCGCGGCACCCTGCGCGCCACCCTCAAGGGCAAGCACAGCTCGCCCGACCGGGCCGTTTCCTCCCACCTGGACACCATTGGCGCCATCGTGCGGGTGATCCAGGACAACGGCCGCCTGGGCCTTGCGCCCGTGGGCTGCTGGTCCAGCCGGTTCGCCGAAGGCAGCCGCGTGAGCGTATTCACCGACAACGGCATCGTGCGTGGCAGCGTGCTGCCCCTGATGGCGTCGGGGCATGCCTTCAACACCGCCATCGATCAGATGCCCATTACCTGGGATCACGTGGAATTGCGCCTGGACGCATACTCAGCCACCCGCGCGGATGCCGAGGCGCTGGGCGTGAACATTGGCGATTTCGTGGCCTTTGACCCGTTGCCGGAGTTCACCGACAGCGGCCATATCAGTGCGCGGCACCTGGACGACAAGGCCGGCGTGGCTGCGGTGCTAGCGGCCCTGAAGGCGATTGTGGACAGCGGTGTTGAACCGCAGATCGACTGCCACCCGTTGTTCACCATCACTGAAGAAACCGGCTCCGGTGCCGCCGGGGCGCTGCCTTGGGATGTGAGCGAGTTCGTGGGCGTGGATATCGCCCCGGTGGCTCCGGGCCAGCACTCGAGCGAGCACGCGGTGAGCGTGGCCATGCAGGATTCCAGTGGCCCTTATGACTATCACCTGTCGCGCCACCTGTTGCGCCTTGCGCAAGACCACGCGCTGCCGGTACGCCGCGACCTCTTCCGCTACTACTACAGCGACGCCCACTCGGCGGTCACCGCCGGCCACGACGTTCGCACCGCCCTGCTGGCCTTCGGCTGCGATGCCACCCACGGCTACGAGCGCACCCATATCGACAGCCTGGCCGCGCTCAGCCGCTTGCTGGCTGCCTATATGCTCAGCCCGCCAGTGTTTGCCAGCGATGCAGACCCGGCGAATGCGTCGCTGACCAAGTTCAGCAAGCAGATCGAGCATGAGGCCCATATGGCGAACGACACCCGGGTGCCGGCCGTGGACGAAATCATTGGCAAGTGACTGTTTGACTGAGAACGATGGTTACAACGCGATGGCGCCTGGCGGTTGCGGTAAGCTAGGCGCCATCATTTTCAACGGTGCACTGCTGTGCTGATTCCTTACGACCAACTCGCTCCGGACACCCTGAACCGGCTGATCGAAGACTTCGTGACCCGGGACGGAACCGATAACGGCGACGAAACCCCTCTGGAAACGCGTGTACTGCGGGTTCGCCAGGCCCTGGCCAAAGGCCAGGCGTTCATCCTGTTCGATGCCGACAGCCAGCAGTGCCAGCTGTTGGCCCGCCATGATATTCCCAAGGAACTGCTCGAGGATTGAGCGGCTTCAACGGCCGGCAGCAGCCAGGCGCTCGTTGCGCTCGAGCACTAGCCGTTTGTAGATCTCGGCCCGGTGGACCTCCACGGAGCGCGGCGCGGCAATACCCAGCCTTACCTGGCCGCCCGTGGACGACAGGATCTTGATGCGAATGTCATCGCCGATAATGATTTCCTCACCGGCGGCGCGGGTCAGTACGAGCATGGTATGCGTCCTTTCATGGGTGGAAACCTGAGCCTGCCTCGGATTGCCGGGCGTTTCAACGCGCCCGGGGATGAATACGCGCTATAACGCGAAAATTGGACTCTTTCCTACAACATTTCGTGCAAATCCGTGCACGTTCTGACCTGCCACTCCCATTCGCGAGCTTCGCCGGATGGCCGGCCCTGCCGCCTCCCACAGAGGTACAAGCTCTCTCAGCGTTTCAGGATGAACCAGTAGGAGCCGGGTGTAGCCGAAGGCGGAACTCGCGAATAGGGGGTTAAGCAAACTGCTCAAGACAGATGCTTCCTATTGGATGTCAGGAAGAAAACCTGGGCCCGAACAGCACCAGGCTCGCACCCAGCAGGCAAATCCCCACCCCGACCCAATCGCTGAGCAGTGGCCGGCTTCGCTCCACGAACGCCAGCCAGCCCAGCGAGGTGGCGATGTACACGCCGCCGTATGCCGCGTAGGCACGGCCGGCATAGGCCGCCTCCACGCGGGTGAGCAGCAGCGCGAAGCAGGTAAGGCTCAGCAACCCGGCAACGGCCCAGGCAGGGCTTTTCCCTAGCCGCAGCCACAGATAAAAACCGTAGCAACCGGCGATCTCGAACACCGCCGCCATGGCAAACCACAGGTAATTGAGCACAGCAGCCCCCTCAATGAGCGAAGCCGCCAGCATACGTCAGCTGCGTGCCTTGGCCCTCATTCGATCCGCCATGTGCGCCATCTCGGCATAGAGCGGCTCGGGGTTTCGGCATTTACCGGCCCAGGCTTCGCGGCCCGCTTCATGGGGCAGGATCATGAACGCGCCCTCGGCCACTTGCTGGTAGAGGTACTCGGCAATGTCGGCAGCACTGATGGGCGAACCTTCCAGCAGCTTGCCCACGGCGGCTTTCATTTCCGGCGTAGGGCCGCGGAAGGAATCGAGCAGGTTGGTCTGGAAGAACGACGGGCACAGCACATGGACCTTCACCCCCTGGCCGCGCAGTTCCACCAGAAGGCTTTCGGACAACGCCACCACGCCAGCCTTGGCCACGTTGTAGTTGCTCATCCCCGGGCCTTGCATCAGCGCGGCCATGGACGCGACGTTGATGATCCGCCCTTGGCTGCGCAGGATCAGCGGCAGGAACGCCTTGCAGCCTTTCACCACCCCCATCAGGTTGACCGAGAGCTGCCAGTCCCAGTCTTCCAGAGACAGCTCCTCGAAAAACCCGCCAGAGGCGACACCGGCGTTGTTCACCAGTACGTCGATGCCGCCCAGTTGCGCTTCGCAGGCTTCGGCAAAGGCGCTCAGCTGGCTGTAGTCCCGTACGTCGCAGCGGCGGATGAAACCGTCACCGCCTTCGGCCCGCACCAGGCGCAGGGTTTCTTCAAGCCGGCGCTCATCCAGGTCACACAGGGCCAGCTGCCAGCCCTCTCGCGCCCAGCGCTGGGCGATTTCGCGGCCCAGCCCAGACCCGGCGCCGGTCACCATCATGCGGTTGCTCATGCTGCGTCTCCTGGCTGCAATAGGAGCAAGCCTAGCCGCGCCCCTGCTACCGGATAAGAATCATCAGCGCGCTGAATGCCGGGACCGGCTTGGCGGTATTTCAAACTTTTTGCGCGCTTCAGGATCGTAGTAACAAGCGGAAGGCAAATGCCCCGCCCCAACCGCGGCACCTGCCGCACAGGGTCCAAAAAAAGGAAATCCGCCATGGGCACCATACTCATCATCATTCTGATTCTGCTGCTGATCGGTGGTCTACCCGTCTTCCCCCACTCGCGCAGCTGGGGTTACGGGCCGTCCGGTATCATCGGTACCGTGCTGATCATCCTGCTGATCCTTGTGCTGCTCGGGAAGATATAGCCCGCTCAGGCCCGGCCTGAAAAAACCAACCCCGAGCGGTGGCCAGCCCTCGGGGTTTTTGTTTGTCCGGGGAAGAAGCACCCCTGATATCAACCTGCCGTAAAAAACGAACCCCCACTCGAAAGCGGGGGTTCATGGTCCGGCAGGGCCCTGCTTACACAGGGCAACGCAGCTCAGGCTCGATCAGTGAGACACCGCCCCACTTGCGCCCAGGCCGGTTTGCGAGCGAACGAACTGCGGGTAGAACCGCGCGCGTTCTTCTTCGCCCGCCGCGGACTTGTCCGTGATGGAGAAGAACCAGATACCGATGAACGCCACGGCAATGGAAAACAGCGCCGGGTATTCGTACGGGTAGATGGGCGTGGCATGGCCGAGGATCTGCACCCAGATGGTCGGGCCCAGGATCATCAGCCCTACGGCCGTGATCAGCCCCAGCCAACCGCCAATCATCGCGCCGCGGGTGGTGAGCTTTTTCCAGTACATGGAAAGCAGCAGCACCGGGAAGTTACAGCTGGCGGCAATGGAGAACGCCAGGCCTACCATGAACGCGATGTTCTGCTTCTCGAACAGGATGCCCAGGCCGATCGCCAGCACGCCCAGGGCGATGGTGGTGATCTTCGAAACGCGGATTTCATCCTTCTCGTTGGCGTTGCCTTTCTTCAGCACCGACGCGTACAGGTCGTGGGACACCGCCGAGGCACCCGCGAGGGTAAGCCCGGCGACCACCGCCAGAATGGTGGCAAAGGCCACTGCCGAGATGAAGCCCAGGAACACGCTGCCACCCACGGCGTTGGCCAGGTGCACCGCTGCCATGTTGTTGCCGCCCAACAGGCCGCCAGTGGCGTCCTTGAAGTCCGGGTTGGTGCTTACCAGCAAGATCGCGCCAAAGCCGATGATGAAGGTAAGGATGTAGAAGTAACCGATAAAGCCTGTGGCGTAGAGCACGCTCTTGCGGGCTTCCTTGGCATCGCTCACGGTGAAGAAGCGCATGAGGATGTGCGGCAGGCCAGCGGTACCGAACATCAGCGCCAGGCCGAGGGAGAACGCCGAGATCGGGTCTTTCACCAGGCCGCCGGGGCTCATGATGGCCTCGCCTTTGGGGTGAACCTTGATCGCTTCGGAGAACAGGGTGTTGAAGTCGAAGTTCACGTGCTTCATCACCATCAGCGCCATGAAGGTGGCACCGGAAAGCAACAGCACGGCCTTGATGATCTGCACCCAGGTGGTGGCCAGCATGCCGCCGAACAGCACATACAGGCACATCAATATGCCCACCAGCACCACGGCAACCGCGTAATCCAGGCCGAACAGCAGCTGGATCAACTTGCCTGCACCTACCATTTGCGCGATCAGGTAGAACGCCACCACCACCAGCGAGCCACAGGCCGACAGGGTGCGGATTTCCATCTGCTTTAGCCGATAGGACGCTACGTCGGCGAAAGTGTATTTACCCAGGTTGCGCAGCCGCTCGGCGATCAGGAACAGGATGATCGGCCAGCCCACCAGGAAGCCAATGGAGTAGATCAGCCCGTCATAACCGGAAGTGAACACCAGCGCCGAGATGCCCAGGAAGGACGCCGCCGACATGTAGTCGCCGGCAATTGCCAGGCCATTCTGGAAGCCTGTGATGCGCCCACCGGCGGCATAGTAGTCCGACGCCGAGCGGTTGCGCTTGGACGCCCAGTAGGTGATGCACAGGGTGGCGGCCACGAACAGCACGAACATGGCGATGGCGGCGACGTTCAGGGGTTGCTTCTGCACCGCCCCGGAGATCGCATCGGCCGCCATGGCTGACGGGGCAAGGGCCGCGCCGGCGAGTATCGCGAACAGGCGACGGCTCATTGCTGCACCTCCTTGAGCAGCGCGCGGTTCATGTCGTCGAATTCGCCATTGGCGCGACGCACGTAAATGGCGGTGAGCACGAAGGCCGAGAGGATCAACCCCACCCCCAGCGGGATGCCCCAGGTGACGGACGACCCTGCGCTCACCGGCGTGCCCAGCAAACGCGGGCCATAGGCGATGAGCAGAATGAATGCAGCGTAGAGGCCGAGCATGATCGCCGAAAGTATCCAGGCGAAACGCTCGCGTTTTGCAACGAGCTCCTTGAAGCGGGGGTTGTTCTGTATTACGAGATAAATGCTGTCGTTCATTGTTTTTGTCTCCGCAGCACGGTTTTAGTGGAACCTTAGCCACTGTATTCCCCGTACTGCAGAACAATAGACGACCTTAGTCGTAAGGGTGGGCTGGGCCGGCCCCACCCTGATCAAGCGTGCGTTACTTACCGGTCCATTCGGCCACACGTTGCGGGTTCTTTTCGACCCATGCCTTGGCCACGGCGTCGGGCTTGCCGCCGTTCTGGATGGCCAGCATCACGTCGCCGATCTCGTTGGCGTCTTTCCAGGAGAACTTCTTCAGGAAGGCCACCACTTCCGGTGCCTTGGCGTCGAGTTGCTTGCTGCCCACGCTATCCACATGCTCGGCGGCGCCATACACGCCTTTAGGGTCTTCGAGGAAACGCAGCTTCCACTTGGCGAACATCCAGTGGGGCACCCAGCCGGTAACGGCGATGGATTGCTGCTTGTCGTAGGCCCGGCCCAATTCGGAAGTCATGGCTGCGCCGGAGCTGGCTTGCAGCTTATAGCCGTCGAGAGCGTAATCCTTGATCGCCTGGTCGGTCTTGAGCATTACGCCGGAGCCGGCGTCGATGCCCACGATCTTCTTGCCAAAGCTGTCGTCGGTCTTCAGGTCTGCAAGGCTTTTCGCCTTCACGTAGTCAGGCACGATCAAGCCAATCTTGGCGTCGTTGAAGTTAGGGCCGTAGTCGACCACCTTGTCCTTGTTCTTTTCCCAGTACTCGCCGTGGGTCACCGGTAGCCAGGCCGAGAGCATCAGGTCCAGCTTGCCGGTGGCAATGCCCTGCCACATGATGCCGGTGGCCACGGGCATGAGTTTCACGTCGTAGCCCAGTTTCTGCTTGATAACCTCCGCCGCGACGAAGGTGGTGGCTACGCTATCCGACCAGCCATCCACATAGCCTACGCTCAGCTCGGTCCTGGCACTGGCCAGGCCCGAGCCCATTGCCAGCACCAGTGCGGCCCCCGCTCCCCATAGTGTTCGCGCTTTCATGTTCGCTCCCCATCAAGATGTAGGCGTGGCTCACGGCGGTGCGCGCTTGCACGCTAAAAGCTCCCCCGCCGAAGCACCCGCGGCCGGCACGCTGCCGACAGGCTGATCATCGGCCTGTGGCCGCTTGCATCCGGTTCTGGGTGCGACCTGCAACGGGCGATCCGCGACAGCAGTTAGCCACCAGCGCAATTACCGCCGCGGCTTCGCCCATTACTTGCATGCTGGATTTGCCGCCCCGCTTGAGAGTGAACACGTTAAGATCAGCGCTTCCTTTTCAGCTCGGCCTGTCCATGCGTTCGACCGACTCCCGCCTCTGCGTCTTCTGGTGGCTTTCCACCGCTTTTGCCTGCTTCGCCTTGCTGGGTTTCTGGTACTTCCAGGGCCGCCCCGTGCCCATGGCCGATGCAGTGGCACCAGGCCAACGGTTGCAGTGCGCCTCCTACTCGCCTTTCGGCAAAGACCAATCGCCATTCGACCAGCCGCTGGCGATTCGCCCGAGCCAGCTTGAAAGCGACCTGGCGCTACTGGGCAAGCGCTTCGCCTGCCTGCGTACCTATTCCATGACCGGGCTGGAAAGCCTGCCGGAACTGGCGCGCAAGCACGGCCTCAAGCTGATGCTGGGCGCCTGGGTAAACAGCAACCCGCAAGACACCCAGAAGGAAGTGGATGCGCTGGTACACGCGGCCAATGCCTACCCCGACGTGGTAACAGCGGTGATCGTGGGCAACGAGGTGCTGCTGCGCAAGGAAGCGACGGGCGAGCGCATGGCCGAGCTGGTACGCCAGGTGAAGGCGCGGGTACAACAGCCGGTGACCTATGCCGATGTGTGGGAGTACTGGAACCTGTACCCCCAAGTGGCGCCCGAGGTGGATTTCATCACCGTGCATTTGTTGCCCTATTGGGAGGACGTCCCACACGGGGTGGACACCGCGCTGGCGCACGTGCAGGCCATCCATGACGACTTTGCCAGGCGCTTCGCCCCCAAGCCCGTGATGATCGGCGAAACCGGCTGGCCGAGTGAAGGCCGGAGACGGGAAACAGCCGAACCCAGCCCGGTGAACCAGGCGCGTTTCGTTCGGGATTTCGTGCACCTGGCCGATCGGCTTGGCTGGCAATACAACCTTATCGAAGCCATCGACCAACCCTGGAAGCGCAACAACGAAGGCGCGGTGGGCGGTTACTGGGGGATGCTCGACGCTGATCGAGAAGATAAGGGCGTGCTATTCGGCCCAGTGAGCGACGTGCCGAACTGGCGGCTGTGGCTGGGCGGCTCGGTGTTGGTGTTGGCGTTTACCTTATTGTTAGCCGGCCGGCCGAGGTCTCGCATGGAGGCGCTGGCCTTGTCCTGGCTTGGCACAGTGGCCGGTGTGAGCCTGGGGTGCTGGGCGCGGCAAACTGACGTGGGGGCGCGCTACCTGGGCGAATGGGTGTGGGCAGCTGGCCTGGGGGTTACAAGCCTGGCCCTGCTTGCCGAGGCAGCGCTGTACCTGGGCACAGGACGCGGATGGCGTTCGCGGATAGGGGGCTTGCTGATGAGGTGGCGCTCCCATCTGGCCCTGGCAGCTGGCTTCGCGACTGCCGTGGAAGCGATCTGGATGGTGTTCGATCCCCGCTATCGCAGCTTCGCCACGGCAGGGTTGCTGTTGCCTGCACTGCTGTTGCTCTGGCGGCCCGCAGCATTGGCGCCCCGCACCGCTCGGCTGCTCGCGGCCGTGTGCATGATGAGCATTCCTGTGCAGTTGGTACGGGAAGGCTGGCAGAACCCCTATGCCTGGGGGTGGGCCATTACTGTCTCTATCATGGGCTGGGCGCTGATTCGCAAGCCTCGGGCAGCGTAAACAGTCATTCCCGGGCTACGCCTGTGGCTCGCCCGGTCCTACAGGTTCATGCCCCACATGCACGCACCGCAACGCAGCCAGCATTACCACCACCCCGGCCAATGATGTGGTGTACAGCACCAACCCCGGCAGCGCCAACACCAGGCCCGATACCGCCAGTGCCCGGCCGCGCACGCCCCGCAGTAACCATCCGCCCAGCGTCAGTACCAGCCCGGCCAGCGGCAGCACATTCCAATGGATCATCAAGCCCATGCCCGCCTTCGCTTGGCAGGCTATCTGCGCAGGGTCCGCGGCACAGGCGCCTACCCAAGCGGTGTACTCCATCAGCCCATAGCGCACGCCATAGGCGGCGCCGATCCAGGCCGCCAACAGCAGCAGCACGCCGCACAATCCATACCGTGGGTTCATCCGTTTCATCCGGTGTTCCGTAAACGTGGCAAACGAGGCGCGCATCAGCGCACAAAAGCATAGGGATACTCTACATCCCCAAGGCTAAATCGGTGTATCGTCTCGCTGCACTCGCCGGCTTCGGTACGGGAGTACAAAAACATTTTCAGGGGGTTGGCAACTAGCCATTACGGCGGTTGTCTAGTCAGCATCTCGTCGTCAGGAAACATCCAAATGCTTCGAACTTTGCGCCTCGCTGCCTTGCTCGGCGGCCTTGTCATGAGCGCGTTCTCGCAGGCCAGGGACATCGACCCGGCCAGCTACGGTTTTCCGCTGACCAACCCGTTCGAGGCCACCATCGCCTCCACGCCCCCCGACCTGCGTCCCAAGCTGCCGCTGGACGACGATATCGACCAGGCCGACTACACGCTGAACATTCGCCCGGAGCGGGAGTTCATCCTGCCGGACAACTTCTGGCCGGTGAAAAAGCTGCGCTACCGGCTGGCCGAGCAAGACCACGCCGCGCCACTGATCTTCCTGATCGCAGGCACCGGCGCGGCCTACAACAGCACGCTCAACGAGTACCTGAAAAAGCTGTTCTATCAGGCCGGGTACCACGTGGTGCAACTGTCCTCGCCCACCAGCTATGACTTCATGAGCGCCGCCTCGCGCTTCGCCACGCCAGGCATCAGCAGCGAAGACGCCGAGGACCTTTACCGCGTGATGCAAGGCGTGCGTGCCCAGCACCCGAAGCTGCCGGTGACCGATTACTACCTCACCGGTTACAGCCTGGGTGGGTTGGACGCGGCCTTCGTGAGCAAGCTGGACGAAACCCGCCGCAGCTTCAACTTCAAGAAGGTGCTGCTGCTCAACCCCCCGGTGAACCTCTACACCTCGATCAACAACCTGGACAAGCTCACCCAGACCGAAGTGAAGGGCATCAACAACAGCACTACGTTCTATGAGCTGGTACTGAAAAAGCTCACCCGTTACTTCCAGCAAAAAGGCTACATCGACCTCAACGAAGCCCTGCTGTACGACTTCCAGGAGTCGCGCCAGCACCTCTCGAACGAGCAGATGGCAATGTTGATCGGTGTGTCGTTCCGCTTCTCGGCGGCCGACATCGCCTTTACCTCGGACCTGATCAACCGTCGCGGCCTGATCATTCCGCCCAAGTACCCGATCCGCGAGGGCACCAGCCTCACCGACTTCATGCGCGTGGCGATGCAGTGCGACTTCGACTGCTACATGACCGAGCAGGTGATCCCCATGTGGCGCGCCCGCACCGACGGCGGCAGCGTGCTGCAACTGATCGACCAGGTGAGCCTGTATGGCCTGAAGGATTACCTCCAGAACAGCACCAAGATCGCCGTGATGCACAACGCCGACGACGTGATCCTCGGCCCCGGCGACATCGGCTTCCTGCGCAAGACCTTTGGCGACCGCCTCACCCTGTACCCGTACGGCGGGCATTGCGGCAACCTCAACTACCGTGTCAACAGCGACGCTATTCTGGAGTTCTTCCGTGGTTAAACATGCCCTGCTCATTGCCGCGCTGTTGTGCGCAGGCGCGGCCCAGGCCGATGACGGTCGCACCCCGACAGACCCGGACGGTTTCAAGGAGCCGCTCAAGCAGCTCAGGTTCAACCCTGGCCTGGACCAGCGGGAATTCGAACGCTCGACCCTCAGCGCGTTGAATGTCTATGACCCGCTGGAATCGTGGAACCGCCGCGTGTACCACTTCAACTACCGCTTCGATGAGTGGGTGTTCTTGCCGGTAATACGCGGCTATCGCTACATCACGCCCAGCTTCCTGCGCACAGGCGTGAGCAACTTCTTCAATAACCTGGGCGATGTGAGCAACCTGCTCAACGCCATGCTGCAGCTCAAGGGCAAGCGCTCGCTGGACATCAGCGGCCGCCTGCTGATGAACACAACGCTGGGCGTGGCCGGCCTGTGGGACCCTGCCACCCACTTCGGCCTGCCTCGGCAGAACGAGGACTTCGGGCAAACCCTTGGCCACTATGGCGTGCCGGAAGGGCCCTACGTGGTGCTGCCGATCTTCGGGCCATCGAACCTGCGTGACACTACAGGCCTGATCACCGACTTCGCAGCCGAATCGCAGATCAACTTCCTCAACGTGTCGGAGGAAAGTGGCCGCCATCCGGAAATCCTCCTGCTGCGCGGCGTGGACCGGCGTTACACCACCAGCTTCCGCTATGGCCAGCTAAACTCGCCGTTCGAATACGAGAAGGTCCGCTACGTGTACACCGAAGCGCGCAAGCTTCAGGTCAGCGAGTAAGCATTGTTCGCGGGCTTCGCCACGCTTGAGTAGGAGCGGGCGTAGCCCACGAAGCCCCAAACGAAAACAAATCGAAAACCCCGATCATTCCCCGCCAAAAGACTCACCCATCCAGCAACCCGGCAGGCATATCATGGCGCCATTGCGCTATGGAGCCTTTGCCATGTCCCTGCTTCGCCAAGTACTTGATGTTCATGTAGGCCAGCCAACGTCCGATGGCGCCGGTGTGCGCCTGATCCGCGTGTTTGGTGGCCCGGGCGTCGAGCGTTTCGACCCCTTCCTGATGCTCGACGAATTCGGCTCGGTAAACCCGAACGACTACATCGCAGGCTTTCCGCCGCACCCGCACCGCGGCTTTGAAACCGTGACTTACATGCTCGAAGGCCGCATGCGCCATGAAGATCACATGGGCAACGTGGGGCTGCTGAGCAGTGGTGGTGTGCAGTGGATGACCGCCGCGAGGGGCGTGATCCACAGCGAAATGCCGGAGCAGGAAGAAGGCGCCATGCGCGGCTTTCAGCTGTGGCTGAACCTGCCGGCCAAGAGCAAGCTGGGCGATGCGGCCTATGACGATATCCAGCCAGAGCGCATCCCCCGCCTGGTTACGCCAGGTGGGGTGACGGTGATCGCCATAGCGGGTGAGTTCGACGACGGCCAGACGCAGCTTGCTGGCGCAGTGCAGCGCCCGGACACCGAGCCACTGTACCTGGACCTTCATTTGCCGGCCGGGGCGACGGTAACCCCCAAGGTACCCGACGGCCATCGGGCCCTGCTGTACGTATACGAAGGCCAGGCGCAGGTCGAAGGCCAGCCGCAGGCCATCGAAGCCGGGCGGCTGGCGCGGTTGAGCGAGCACGGCGACTTACGCCTGAGCAGCGCGAACGGTTGCCGCCTGCTGTTGATCGCTGGCAAACCATTGAACGAGCCCATCGTGCAATACGGCCCGTTCGTGATGAACAGCCGGGAAGAGATCGAGCAGGCGGTTCGCGATTTTCACGCCAACCGCCTCACAGCCTGATCACTTCTTGCGCTTGGGGTACAACCTAGGCGCGCCTTCCGGGCGGGACTTGAACCGGCGGTGCGCCCACAGGTATTGCTCGGGGCAGGCCCGGATGGCTTCTTCTACCCACTGGTTGATCCGTAGGCAATCTTCTTCCACCGTCTCGGCGGGGAAGTTGTCCAGTGGCGGGTGCACCACCAGCCGGTATCCGCTGCCATCGGCCAGCCGCACTTGAGTGAACGGTATCACCCGCGCCTTGCCCAGCCTGGCGAAGGTGCTGGTGGCCGTTACCGTGGCCGCGGGAATACCGAACAGCGGCACGAACACGCTCTGCTTGGCGCCGTAGTCCTGATCGGGTGCATACCAGATGGCGCGGCCCTTGCGCAGCAGTTTCATCATCCCGCGTACATCCTCGCGCTCTACCGCCAGGGCGTCGCGGTTATGCCGCTCGCGGCCACGCCGCTGAATGTAGTCGAACAGCGCATTGCCATGTTCGCGGTACATGCCATCGATGGTGTGATGCTGGCCCAGCAGCGCCGCACCGATTTCCAATGTGGTGAAGTGCGCCGCCATCAGGATCGCCCCCTCCCCCGCCGCCTGTGCCGCGCGCAGGTGCTCCAGCCCTTCGATGTGCGCCAACCGCGCCAACCGGGGTGCCGGCCACCACCAGCTCATCGCCATTTCGAAGAAGGCGATGCCCGTTGAGCGGAAGTTTTCCTTGAGCAGCCGTTCGCGCTCTGCGGCCGGAAGCTGGGGGAAACACAACTCCAGGTTACGTGCGGCGATCAGGCGACGATCGGTGGCGAAATACCCCATCAGCCGGCCCAACGCGCTCCCCAGGCGCAGCAAGGCCGGATACGGCAATTGCACCGTGAGCCACAGCAGCCCGAGCCCCAGCCACAAGGGCCAGTAGCGGGGATGAAGAAAGGCGCGGCGAAACTGCGGTCGTTGCATGGGTATTTCCGGGCAAAGGCAAAGCCGCGCATTCTACATGGGTTGCGCGCGGCTTGCGGCTGGCAAGCGTTCTCGCTATAAGTCACGGCACTTTTTCGCGACAAGGCGACATTTGCCGACCATGAGCCAAACTGAACCTCAGCAGCAGGAAGCCGTATTTCAACTGAAGGGCAGCATGCTCGCCATCACCGTGCTGGAGTTGGCTCGCAATGACCTCGAAGGCCTTGACCGCCAATTGGCCGCCAAGGTTGCCCAGGCGCCGAATTTCTTCAGCAATACGCCGTTGGTGCTGGCACTCGACAAGCTGCCGGCCGATGGAGGGCCTATCGACCTCCCCGGGCTGATGCGCGTATGCCGGCACCATGGCTTGCGCACACTGGCGATCCGCGCCGCGCGCATCGAGGACATTGCCGCTGCCATCGCCATCGATCTGCCGGTATTGCCGCCGTCGAACGCCCGCGAGCGGCCGGTGGAACTGCCCGAAGAACGCAAAGTGGTTGCCGAGCCACCTGCGCCCGTGATCGAAACGCCGCCAGCGCCCGTAATCCAGCCCACGCGGGTGATCACCACGCCCATACGGGGTGGCCAGCAGATCTACGCCCAAGGCGGGGACCTGGTGATCGTGTCCTCGGTAAGCTCGGGTGCGGAACTTCTGGCTGATGGCAACATCCATGTGTACGGCCCCATGCGCGGCCGTGCCCTGGCAGGGATCAAGGGCGACACGCGTGCTCGTATCTTCTGCCAGCATCTGGGCGCAGAGCTGGTGTCCATCGCGGGGCAGTACAAGGTCGCCGAAGACCTCAGGCGGGACCCTCTCTGGGGCAACGCGGTACAGATCAGCCTCACTGCCGATGTGTTGAACATCACCCGTCTTTAACGGATACTGCCGCCATTTTATGCGTAACGTGTTCGGTCGGCGGCGTTTTCGCCAGGTTACGCACATTCATAAGCATTCGATCTTCATCTTCACGTTTTCGAGGACTCAACGTCCTTTTTCTTTAGGGGTGATACACCTTGGCCAAGATTCTCGTGGTTACTTCCGGCAAGGGTGGTGTGGGCAAGACCACCACCAGCGCAGCCATCGGCACCGGCCTGGCATTGCGCGGCCACAAAACCGTTATCGTCGACTTCGACGTCGGCCTGCGTAACCTCGACCTCATCATGGGCTGCGAGCGCCGCGTGGTGTACGACTTCGTGAACGTGGTAAACAACGAAGCAACGCTCAAGCAGGCACTGATCAAGGACAAGCGGCTCGAGAACCTGTATGTACTCGCCGCCAGCCAGACCCGCGACAAGGATGCCCTCACCCAGGATGGCGTGGAAAAGGTACTCAACGAACTCAAGCAGGACTTCGAGTACGTGATCTGCGACTCCCCGGCCGGTATCGAGAAGGGCGCCAGCCTGGCCATGTATTTCGCCGACGAAGCCATCGTGGTCACCAACCCGGAAGTGTCCTCGGTGCGAGACTCGGACCGCATGCTGGGCCTGCTCGCCAGCAAGTCGCGCCGCGCCGAAATCGGCGAAGACCCGATCAAGGAACACCTGTTGCTCACCCGCTACAACCCGGAGCGCGTGAGCAAAGGCGAAATGCTTGGTGTCGAAGACGTGGAAGAAATCCTCGCCATTCGCCTGCTGGGCGTGATTCCCGAATCCCAGGCGGTACTCAAGGCGTCCAACCAGGGCGTGCCGGTGATTCTCGACGAACAAAGCGATGCGGGCCAGGCCTACAGCGACGCGGTTGACCGCCTGCTGGGCAAGGAAGTCGCCCATCGCTTCCTCGACGCGCAGAAAAAGGGCTGGCTACAACGCCTGTTTGGAGGCCGTGAATGAATATTTTCGACTTCTTTCGCGACCGCAAGAAAGGCAGCACCGCCTCGGTCGCGAAGGAGCGTCTGCAGATTATCGTGGCGCACGAGCGCGGCCAGCGGGCTACACCCGACTACCTGCCTGCCTTGCAGAAAGAGCTGGTGGAAGTAATCCGCAAATACGTGAGCATCGACAACGATGACGTGCACGTGGCTCTGGAAAACCAGGGCAGCTGTTCGATCCTCGAACTCAACATCACCCTGCCCGACCGCTGAAGCGGCCCGGGTTTCCCATGTGGTGGCTTCCCTGCAAGCCGCCATGTGCGTTCCAAGAGCACTCCCGCAATGCCTCTGTCCAACATTCGTATCCTGCACCAGGACCCTTCGTTTCTGGTGATCGACAAGCCGACCCTGCTGCTTTCCGTGCCCGGGCGCGCGGACGACAACAAGGATTGCCTGATTACCCGCCTGCAGGAAAACGGCTACCCGGAGGCGTTGATCGTCCACCGGCTGGACTGGGAAACCTCTGGGATCATTCTGCTGGCGCGAAATCCGGATAGCCACCGGGAGCTGTCCCGTCAGTTCCATGACCGGGAAACGGAAAAGGCCTACACCGCCCTTTGCTGGGGCCAGCCTGCGCTGGACAGCGGCAGCATTGACCTTCCCTTGCGCTACGACCCGCCCACCAAGCCCCGGCATGTGGTGGATCATGACCTGGGCAAGCACGCGCTCACCTTCTGGCGCGTGCTGGAACGCAAGGGCGACGTTTGCCGCGTTGAGCTCACACCGGTCACTGGCCGCTCCCATCAGTTGCGCGTGCACATGTTGAGCATCGGCCATCCCCTGCTGGGCGACCGCCTCTATGCTCACGACGCGGCACTGCAAGCTGCCCCTCGGCTGTGCCTGCACGCCAGCATGCTTGCCTTCAGCCACCCGGTCACCGGCGAGCGCGTGCGTTTCGAGTGCCCGGCGCCGTTTTAAGCTTCATGGTGCATTGAAACCATTCACCAGGCGAATGCGCTAGACTCGCGGCATTGCTGCCTGGAGTACCCTGATGCGCGACACTTTGAACCAAGGCCTGATCGACTTCCTCAAGGCCTCGCCCACCCCGTTCCATGCCACCGCTACCCTCGCCAAGCGCCTCGAAGCCGCCGGCTATCAACGGCTTGATGAGCGCGAGCGCTGGAACACCACTCCGGGTGGGCGCTATTACCTTACTCGTAACGACTCGTCGATCATCGCCATTCGCCTGGGCAAGGAATCCCCGGTTACCGAAGGTCTTCGCCTGGTCGGCGCGCACACCGACAGCCCGTGCCTGCGGGTGAAGCCACAGCCGGAATTGCAGCGTCAGGGCTTCCTGCAACTGGGCGTTGAAGTCTATGGCGGCGCGTTGCTGGCCCCCTGGTTCGACCGCGACCTCTCGCTCGCCGGGCGTGTCACCTTCCGCCAGGATGGTCGCGTGGCCAGCCAACTGGTCGACTTCCGCCTGCCTATCGCGGTAATCCCCAGCCTGGCGATTCACCTTAACCGCACCGCCAACGAAGGCTGGGCAATCAATGCCCAGAACGAACTGCCGCCGATCCTGGCCCAGGTAGCCGGTGGTGATCGCTTCGATTTTCGCGCCCTGCTCACCGAGCAGTTGGCCCGCGAGCACGACGTGAATGCCGACGTGGTGCTCGACTACGAGCTGAGCTTCTACGACACCCAGCCTGCCGCAGTGATCGGCCTGAACGGCGAGTTCATCGCCGGCGCCCGCCTGGACAACCTGCTGTCCTGCTTCGCTGGCCTGCAGGCCTTGCTGCGCGCCGAAGGGGATGAAACCTGCGTGCTGATCTGCACTGACCACGAAGAGGTAGGCTCCAGCTCTGCCTGTGGCGCCGATGGCCCGTTGCTGGAGCAAACCCTGCAGCGGCTGCTGCCCGAGGGCGACGATTACGTGCGGGCCATCCAGCGTTCCTTGCTGGTGTCGGCCGACAACGCCCACGGCGTGCACCCCAACTATGCCGACAAGCACGACGGCAACCATGGGCCCAAGCTCAATGCCGGGCCGGTGATCAAGGTCAACAGCAACCAGCGTTACGCCACCAACAGCGAGACCGCTGGCTTCTTCCGCCACCTGTGCATGGCCGAAGAAGTGCCTGTGCAGAGCTTCGTGGTGCGAAGCGACATGGGCTGCGGCTCTACCATCGGGCCAATCACCGCCAGCCGCCTGGGTGTGCGCACCGTGGACATCGGCCTGCCGACGTTCGCCATGCATTCGATCCGGGAGCTGGCGGGCAGCCACGACCTGGCTCACCTGGTCAAAGTGCTGGGCGCCTTCTACGCTGCCCGAGCGCTGCCGTGATCGCCGCGTTACAAGGGCCTTGCCGCCGCTGGGCGCGGGCCCTTGGCTGGCTGCTGTGGTGCGTGCTGGCCGTTGCGCTGCCGGCACAGGCGAGCGGGCTGCCAAGCCTTCTGGGCAGCCCGGCCAAAAGCGAGGCACCCGCCGAAAACCTCGACCAGTCCCTGGACCAGGTGATTGCCACCCTGGAGAACGACGCGCAGCGCGCCCGGCTGCTGAGCGATCTCAAACAACTGCGTGAAGCCAGCCACAAAGCCAAGCCTGCCCAGGAAGAAGGCGTGGTCGGCCTGCTGGGCGGTACGGTGCGAGCACTCGAGCGGCAATTCGCCGGCGAAGACAGCCCGCTGAGCCAGTGGCTGGAAGAACTCACCCTGGCCCGCACCGAGCTGCTGGACCGCGCGAGCACCGTGGTGGACCAAGGCACCGTGGCGCTGGTGTTCATGGCCACGATCCTGGCCTGGGCGCTGCTGGCCTCTCTGCTGAACTGGCTCAGCCAGCGCATGCGCGAGCGCTTCGGCCTCACCGAAGAGCTGCCCCAGCACCCCAGCACCTGGGACTTGCTGCGGTTCGCCCTGCGCAAGATCGGCCCCTGGCTGGTGGCGCTCGGGCTCACACTGGGCATCGGCTATGCCGTGCCGTCATCGCTGGGCAAGGACCTGGCGCTGGTGGTGGCCTACGCCTTGGTGGTCGGGACCTGTTTCGCGGCGATCTGCGTTATCGCATTCTCGCTGCTCGATGGGCCGCATCGGCACCGCGCGCTGTACATCCTGCGGCGTCGCGCCTTCCGGCCCATGTGGCTGATCGGCAGCTTCGCCGCGTTTGGCGAGGCCCTGAGCGACCCTCGGCTGGTCGCCGGCCTGGGCCCGCACCTGGCCCACACCGCAGCCGCCCTGGCCAACGTGCTGGCCGCGCTGTTCAGTGGGTTGTTCATTCTGCGTTTCCGCCGGCCGATCGCGCATTTGATCTGCAACCAGCCGCTGGACCGGCGCCTGCACAAGCGGGCAATGACCGACACCCTGGAGGTGCTGGGCACTTACTGGTACCTGCCGGCGCTGGTGCTGGTTGGCGTGTCGCTGGTGGGCACCTTTATTTCTGCCGGTGATACCAGCACGGCGCTGCGCCAATCGTTGCTGTGCACGGTGCTGCTGGTGGTGTGCATGGTGATCAATGGGCTGGTCAGCCGCCAGGCGCAGAAGCCCAGCCACCGGCCCCGCCGTCAGGAAGCGTACGCCGAGCGGCTGAAAAGCTTCTTCTACACCTTGGTGCACATCTTTGTGTGGATGGTGTTCCTGGAGCTGGGCCTGCGGGTGTGGGGGATGTCGCTTATCCGCTTTACCGAAGGCAGTGGCCATGACTTCAGCCTTCGGCTGTTCGGCCTCACCGGCACGCTGATGTTCGCCTGGCTGGTGTGGATTCTGGCCGACACCGCCATTCACCTCGGCCTGGCACGCTCTCGCAAAGGGCTGGCGAACGCCCGTGCGCAAACCATGATGCCGTTGATTCGCAACGTGCTGTTCGTGGCCATCTTCGTGATCGCCGGGATCGTGGCCTTGGCCAACATGGGCGTGAACGTTACACCGCTGCTGGCGGGTGCCGGTGTGATCGGCCTGGCGATCGGCTTCGGCGCCCAGTCGCTGGTGGCCGACCTGATTACCGGGCTGTTCATCATCGTGGAGGACTCCTTGGCCATCGACGATTATGTGGACGTAGGCGGCCACCTGGGCACGGTGGAAGGCCTGACGATCCGTACGGTGCGCCTGCGGGACATCGACGGCATCGTGCACACCATCCCGTTCAGCGAGATCAAAAGCATCAAGAACTACTCCCGGGAGTTCGGCTACGCCATCTTCCGCGTGGCCATTCCCTACACAGTGGGGATCGACGACGCGATCAAGCTGATGCGGGACGTGGGCCAGAAAATGCACAGCGACCCACTGCTGCGTCGGGATATCTGGTCGCCGCTGGAATTCCAGGGGGTTGAAAGCTTCGAGTCTGGCTCGGCGGTGCTAAGAGCGCGCTTCAAGACCGCGCCGCTGAAGCAGTGGGAAATCTCCCGGGCCTTCAACCTGCTACTCAAGCGCACCCTGGACGAAGCCGGGCTGGACCTGGCCACCCCTCGCCTGAGCGTGCAGGTGACACACGCCGGCCCGCCGGCGCGCTAAAGCTCTTCGGCATCATCGTCGGCGTCCACAGGCTCGTAGGCGTCGGCGGCTTGCTCCAGCAAGGCTTCTTCGTATTCATTCATCGCGTGGCGCTCCTGTGCCTGGGTTTTGCCAGAGGATGCCAGTCAAGGTTTACGCGTGCATGACACTGGCCCGCCTCCATATGACTACACCGTCGCCACCACCCGAATCGCATCATGGCGCCAGTACTCCAGGTCGCAGTCGATCCGCCTGCCCTGGCGGTCGTGGTTGATTCGGGTAATGCGCAGCCCAGGGCTTCCCGTGGAAACCTTCAGCGCGAGGGCGGCGTCGCTGGGCAAGGCGGTGGGTAACAGCTCGAACTCCACCTGCCCATACTCGATGCCATATTCGCGGGCATACAGCTCGGTCAACGGTTGGCTCAGGTCATGGCCGAGCAAGCCGGGAAAACACGCCGGGTTGAGGTAATGCTCCACATACAGCACCAAACGGCCGTCGATACGCCGGGCACGGCATATGCGATATACCGCAGACAACGGCGCCAGCCCCAGGTAGTCGCAGATCGCCGCTGGGGCAGCCTGGGCGCGGGCGGTAATCAACTCGGTCGCGGGCAAACGGCCGTGACGGTTGGCCATGGCATGGAAGTGGCTGCGCTCATTGAGGTCGTAGGTCAGCCGTGGCGGGGACACGAACCAACCGCGGCGGTCTTCGCGGTACACCAGGCCACGGGCTTCGAGCTGCAGCAACGCCTCGCGCAAGGTAATGCGCGTTGTGGCGAACAACTCGCTGAGGGTTCGCTCCGCCGGAAGCTTGGCCCCGGGCTGCAATAGCCCGTGCTCGATCTGCTCTTGCAGGGCCGCGCCTATGGCGGTGACTGCTCGCGGTGCATTCTCTCGCATGCCGGCTTCCTTGTTGGTCTAGACCAGTGCACCGAACGGGCCATGGGGCCCGGTGCAGGTGCGATCAGCCTAGGTCGCCCGAATGAACGATAGATGACAACGCAGCATCGGCCAGCCCTTCACACGCGCGGCCCGCCAAGGGCCACGGGTTGGTCTACGCTTGTTCAGCGAAACGGCAATAGCGGCGCATGGACATCAAAATGTCATGCCGCCTCGCTAGATTGGCCTGCGTATTGCTGACCTAGACCAGCAAGCGACACCTCCTCCCTATGACGTTTGTCTTCTGGAGCTACAGATGAAAAAGCAGCCCACGCTCAAAACACTGTTCATGGCCTCGCTGCTGGGTTCGGCCCTGGCACTGGGCAACTCGGCCATGGCCGCCGATGACCTGGCCAGCCTGGAAGCGGCAGCGAAAAAGGAAGGCGAAGTGAACAGCGTGGGCATGCCGGACGCCTGGGCCAACTGGAAAGGGACCTGGGACGACCTGGCCAGCAAGTACGGCCTCAAGCACGTGGACACCGACATGAGCTCGGCCCAGGAGGTTGCGAAGTTCGCGGCGGAAAAGGACAACGCCAGCGCCGACATCGGTGACGTGGGTGCTGCCTTCGGCCCGATTGCCGCCAGCCAGGGCGTCACCCAGCCGTACAAGCCCAGCACCTGGGCGCAGATCCCCGATTGGGCCAAGGACCAGGACGGCCACTGGATGCTGGCCTACACGGGCAGCATCGCCTTCATCATCAACAAGCAACTGGTGAAAGACAGCGATGCCCCCAAGAGCTGGCATGACCTGGAAAGCGGCAAGTACAAGGTCGCCATCGGCGACGTGAGCACAGCTGCACAGGCGGCTAACGGCGTGCTGGCGGCGGCCATCGCCTACAAGGGCGACGAAACCAACCTGGCCCCGGGCCTGGAGCTGTTCACCAAGCTGGCGAAGCAAGGTCGCCTCTCTCTGGCCAACCCCACCATTCAAACCCTCGAAAAGGGCGAGATCGAAGTGGGCGTGGTGTGGGACTTCAACGGGCTGAGCTACCGCGACCAGATCGACCCCAAGCGCTTTGATGTGTTGATCCCTTCCGACGGCTCGGTGATCTCCGGCTACACCACCATCATCAACAAATACGCCAAGCACCCCAACGCAGCGAAGTTCGCCCGTGAATACATCCTTAGCGATGCGGGGCAGATCAACCTGGCCACCGGCCACGCTCGCCCAATCCGGGCCGACCATGTGAAGCTGCCCCCTGAAGTGGCTGCCAAACTGCTGCCCGCCGAGCAATACAAGAGCGTGAAACCGATCACTAACCCGGCTGCGTGGGAAAAGAGCTCCAAGGCGCTGCCGCAGCAGTGGAACGAACAAGTCATCGTTGAAATGCAATAACCATGAGCGACGCGCCCCGGGGCAAGTGGCTGGCAGCGCTGTTGCTGCTGCCGTTTGCCGTGTTCTTCATCGTGTTCCAGCTCGCCCCGCTGGCGTGGGTGGCGATCAGCAGCCTGCAGAGCGCGGACGGCTGGGGCCTGGCGAATTTCGCCAAGGCCTTCAGCTCGCGTTTTTATCGCCAGGCCATGCAGTTCAGCCTGGAGATCAGCCTGTGGTCCAGCGTGATCGGGTTGGTGATTGCCGTGCTGGGTAGTTACTCCCTGCGCCAGGTGGACTCCCGGCTGCGCAACTTTGTGACCTCCTTCGCCAACATGACCAGCAACTTCGCCGGGGTACCCCTGGCGTTTGCCTTCATCATTCTGCTGGGGTTCAACGGGGCCATTACCCTGTTGCTCAAGCAAAGCGGGCTGCTGACCGACTTCAACCTGTATTCCAAGGTCGGCCTGATCGTGGTGTACACGTATTTTCAGATTCCGCTGGGCGTATTGCTACTGTACCCGGCCTTTGATGCTTTGAAGGACGACTGGCGCGATGCCGCCGCACTGCTTGGGGCCAGCGCCTGGCAATATTGGCGGCGCATTGGGCTGCCGGTACTGATGCCCGCGCTGCTAGGCACCTTCGTGATTCTGCTGGCCAACGCACTGGGCGCGTATGCCACCGTGTATGCCCTCACCACCGGCAACTTCAACGTGCTGCCCATCCGCATCGCTGCCATGGTCGCTGGTGATATTTCGCTGGACCCTAACCTTGCCAGCGCGCTGGCGATCATCCTTGTGGCGATGATGGCGCTGGTCACCGTGGTGCACCAATGGATACTGCGCAGGAGCTACCATGGCCGCCGCTGATCGCGCTTCCGCCCGGCTGTATCACCGCGTGGTGGTGTGGCTGTTGTTCCTGATCCTGTTGCTGCCGCTGGCCGGTACCCTCCTTTATTCCTTGGCCACCAGCTGGTCGGCCACGCTGCTGCCCAGTGGCCTCACCCTGAAGTGGTACCTGGCGCTATGGACCGACGCGCGCTTTCTTACCGCGTTTGGCCATTCCCTGCTGGTGTGCGTGGGGGCATTGGCGCTGGCGGTGGTGTTGATCCTGCCGCTGCTGTTCGTGGTGCATTACCACTTCCCGCGGCTGGACGCCCTGATGAACATTCTTATCCTGCTGCCCTTCGCGGTGCCGCCTGTGGTGTCTTCGGTGGGGTTACTGCAGCTCTATGGCTCGGGGCCGCTGGCCATGACCGGCACGCCGTGGATACTGATCGGCTGTTACTTCACCGTGGCGCTGCCGTTCATGTACCGGGCGATCACCAACAACCTGCAGGCGCTCAACCTGCGCGACCTCATGGATGCCGCCCAACTGCTTGGTGCCAGCCCCTGGCAGGCGGCGTGGCGGGTAGTGCTGCCCAACCTGCGTAAAGGCTTGATGGTAGCGCTGCTGCTGTCGTTCTCGTTCCTGTTCGGCGAATTCGTGTTCGCCAACCTGTTGGTGGGTACCCAGTACGAAACCCTGCAGGTATACCTCAACAACATGCGCAACAGCAGCGGCCACTTCAACAGCGCGCTGGTGATTTCCTATTTCCTTTTCGTGCTGGTGATGACGTGGATCGCCACACGGCTGAACAAGGACACCCACTGACATGGGCTTCATGAGCGTGAGCGCGCTGCGCAAGGATTTCGGCAACACCACGGTGTTTTCCGATATCGACTTCACCATCGCCAAGGGCGAGTTCGTGACGTTGCTGGGCCCGTCCGGGTGCGGCAAATCCACCCTGCTGCGCTGCATCGCCGGGCTCACCCACGTGGACGCCGGGCAAATCCTGCTGGAGGGGAAAAACCTCGTACCGCTGGCCCCGCAGAAGCGCGACATCGGCATGGTGTTTCAAAGCTACGCGCTGTTTCCCAACATGACAGCCGCGCAAAACGTGGCGTTCGGCCTGAACATGCAGAGGGTGAGCGCCGCTGACACCCGCGAGCGGGTTCGAGAAGCTTTGGCCATGGTGGAGTTGGATACCTTCGCAGACCGATACCCGCATCAGCTGTCCGGGGGCCAATGTCAACGGGTTGCCCTGGCCCGTTCGCTGGTCACCCGCCCGCGCCTGTTGCTGCTGGACGAACCTCTGTCCGCGCTGGACGCCCGCATCCGTAAGCACCTGCGTGAACAGATTCGCTCTATCCAGCAAACGCTTGGGCTGACGACCATTTTCGTGACCCACGACCAGGAAGAAGCGCTGACGATGTCGGATCGGATCTTCCTGATGAACAAGGGCCAGATCGTGCAAAGCGGCGATGCCCAGAACCTCTACACTGCCCCTGTGAGCGCCTTCGCCGCAGGCTTTATCGGCAACTACAACGTGCTGGACGCCGAGAGTGCCAGCCGTTTGCTTCAACGGCCGGTAGGCGCTGCTCAGGCGATCCGCCCGGAAGCGATCGAACTGTTTGTGGAACCCGATGGCAGCGCAGAGATTCTCAGCCATAGCCTGTTGGGCAATGTGATCCGCTACCGCGTGCGGGCCCAAGCCGTGGAGGTGGTGGTTGATGTACTGAACCGCTCGGCCGATGACTTGCACCCCAACGGTACTCGGGTACGCTTGCACATTGCCCCCGCCGCCGTGCGTGAAGTGGCTTGACGAAACACAAGGAACGCTTGATATGCCTCTGGCCATTTTCGACCTGGACGAAACCTTGATCGACGGCGACTGCGCCTCCCTCTGGAGCGAGCAGATGGCCCGGCTCGGCTGGGTAGACCCTGAAAGCTTCGTGCGCCGCGACCATGAACTGATGGCCGCTTACAGCCGAGGCGAACTGGCCATGGAAGATTACATGGCGTTCACGCTGGAGCCGCTGATCGGTCGCACCGAAGAGGAAGTCGACCATTTGGTCGGCCCATGGGTGGAGGATGTGATCGAACCACTGATTTTCAGCGACGCCACCCGCTGCATCGCCAACCACCGCGCCGCCGGTGATCGCCTGCTGGTGATCTCCGCTTCGGGCGTACACCTGGTGAAGCCGATTGCCGAACGCATCGGCATCGAAGAAGTGCTGGCCATCGAGCTGGACATCGCCCATGGCGTGTACAGCGGCCACACCCAAGGCACCCTCACCTACCGGGAAGGCAAAGTGACCCGCCTGATGGAATGGTTGCAGGCCGAAGGCGAAACCCTCGAAGGCGCGGCCTTCTATTCGGATTCGCGCAACGACCTACCGCTGCTGGAGAAGGTAAGCCGCCCGGTGGCCGTCAACCCCGACCCCGTGCTGCGCGCCCGTGCTGAAGAGGCCGGGTGGCCGGTGGTGGCTTGGAAGTAGTCAGCAGGGCCGGGGCACGCTGGCTTGCCTGCGACACAGCCATCGCCGAATCTACGGGCCTGCCGGCCCGGTCGCCGCCAAGGCGGGCTGCTACGGTTCAACGCGCTTGTAGCAGCAGGGCTAGCCCGCGACTCCGGTTACCAGCTGCCATAGGGCACACCGTATTTTTCGATGTAAGCCTTGGACACGTCATCGAGCAGGTAATAGTGCCCGTCGGACTGACCGTTGTACGGGCCGGCCTCGACGACGCGGCCTTGAACGCGGGCTATGGGGACAGAGCTCAGGCAGGGGCCGGTGATCCACATGCACACGATGCCGCCAGGCGCCAGGCCGAGCACCACGGCGAAGCGGTGGTCGGTGATCCATTTGCCGTCGAAATCGCAATACACCCGCTCCGCCTGCTTCATGGCCTTGCGGGTGGCAGCGTCCACAGGGATAAAGCCTTCGTAGGTTTGCTGTTCCACCAGCGACTGCCAGCGCACATAGATCCACAGCGGCAAGTCTGCGCCAAGCACGTGCTTGCCGGCCCCCCAGGCGGGATCAATCGGCCAGCCCTTCGGGTCGGCCTTCAAGCTGGCAGGGCTTGTGATTGCCGCCACCCCTGACATCGCCCGCTTGTACACGCGGCCACGGGCATCGGCGACATCCACCGTTTCGATCCACACGTCCATATAAGGGCGTGTGAACAGACCGATCCGCCAAGCATGGTAGGGAAGCCCATGCGGCCCCTTGGCGCAGGCGCTTAATGCCAGCGTGGCTATCATAACGAGCAGCAGGCCCGCCCCGCGACACCGGTTACCAGCTGCCATAGGGCACACCGTATTTCTCGATATAGGCCTTGGACACGTTGTTCAGGTCGGGATATTGGTTGCCGTACCGTCCGCCGTATGGGCCGGCTTCAACCACGTGGCCTTGAACCCGCTTCACGGGCATCGGTAGCGTACATTGCCCACCAAGCCACACCTGAGCGATGCCTCCGGGGGCCAGGCCGATGTTCACGGCATAGGGGTAGTCGGTGATCCATTTGTCATCAAACTCACAAAAGGCCTTTTCACCCGTGACCATGGCCTTGCGCATGGCCGCATCGACGTGAATGAAGGCTTCGTAGGTTTTAGGCTCGACCAGCGACTGCCAACGCACGTAGATCCACAGCGGCAGAGCTGCGCCAAGCACGTGCTTGCCTGCCCCCAAACCAGTGCTCTCGATCCAACCCCTGGGATTGGCGTCCAGCTTGGGAGGGCTGCTCATCGATGCCACGCCGGACACGACCTGCTTGTACACCTGGCCTCGGGCATCGGCAACATCCACGGTTTCGATCCACACATCCATGTAAGGCGGGGCCAGCGCGCCGATATACCAGGAGTCGTAGGGAAGCCCGTTGGGGCCTTTGGCACAGGCGCTCAAGCTCAGAGTTGCGATCAGTGTGAGCCACCGCCACAGGCTATTCATTGGGATATTCGGCACGCCGCCCCCCACTTGCCGGGCGGTTGATAAACAGCACGGACAGGTCGGAGTTGTTCTTGCCGCGGGCGGCGTTCCAGTTGGCGGACAGGTGAATGTAATAGCGGCGCAGCAGGTCCATCTCGGCCTCGGTGAGGGTATCGGGGGCTTCCCCCAGGGCGTAGGCCGTCAGCTTGCGCGAGATGGGTTTTAGCTCCGCTGGCAGGGCCAGTTTGGGTTTGTCCTTGATCGAGCCAAAGGGCACGCCCGCCCGCACGGCCAGCTTGCGCATGACGCGCAAGTAGACCAGCGACAACGCCCCGCGCACCACCCGCTTGCTGACCACCGCGGCGTACACCCGCTTGAGCCGGCGCGCGTCCTGGTGCGGGTTGTACGGCAGGGCGATGGCCCAGGGCTGCACGCTCAACGGTTGGCCGGGCTGGGTGAACGCATTGCCGTACGGTGGCATGTGAGCCTCAACCTGGCGCTTCGCCGTGCGCCAGGCCTGAGATTCCCGGGCCGGTTGCTCATAGGGTATTTCGCTGTGCTCGGGCCGGGTGAGCAGTACGGTCTCCCTGATCGCCGGCGGGTAGCCGCCGCCCAGGTCCGAATGGGCGCCAGGCACGCGAATGTCGTGGTCGCTGAGCATTACCGAGAAGTTGTGGCGGAACTCGTGCTGGGCCACCAACTGCACAATCTTCTTCGCACACCCTGGCGCCAGGCGCAGGTCGAGGCCCGGGTTGTGGCCATCGTGAGGGGTGAAATCACCCCGCAGCGGGTTGGAAATCCCGGGCACCGTGTCGAACAGGCCGATAAAGTTGATGACGAAGTCCTGGCCATGGCGCCAGTTAAAACCTTCGGCCAGCCCTGAACCCCGAACAGGTATCACCTTGGCGAAGCGGCTACGCGATGCTTTGAGCAGCTCATTGGCACAATGACGGGCGGCCGCCGCGCCGCGGCTGAACCCGAACAGGTCTAATTCGAGGCGGCGAATGACGAGGCCGGGGTTATGGCGCCTCAGCTGTCGCAGCTTTTCCACCACCAGCGGCGGCGCCTGCTCCACCCGCGCCGCCGCACCGGTAGCTCCAATCCCCAAACCCTGCCCGTACAGCGAATCGGGTTGGCCGCTGCTGGTACCAATGCCTTCCAGGTATACCTTGACGGCGGCCTCGCGAGCATCGTTCTTCAGCGGCGTATTGGCCTCATCCACGTACAAATCATACAACCGCGCCACATTGCTCGAGGCATTCCCATAACTGCTGTCCGGCACGCCACCGGCGCCGTCAAAGCCTTCCTGGGTACAGTACGCGCTGATTTCCCGTGCCTGTTGTTCGGTATAACCCACGTCGCTCGCCTGGCAGTCGGCGGTGAGTTCGGCGTTAGCCATGTTGTTCCCGGTGCCGTCGAAGAACAGCCCGATCCGCACGATGATGCCTTCGGCAGGTTCTTCCTCTTCTTCTTCCTCGACAAGCTGCTGGCCAAGCGTTGCGGCCGGCGGGGCGGTCACCCGGGTGGGCGATACGACGCCGGGCGTACTTGAACGCGTGGCAGCGGCCCGGTACCGCCCGGCGCCCATCTTCCCCATGCCCACCAAAGGCAGCGAAGACGGGCCGAAGTCATAAGATATGCTGGTCTGGTTGGCGATCAGGGTGGGCGCTGGCGAGCATTGGCATTGGCACTGGTCGCCTTCCAGCGCGCATTGTGCTTTGTCCACGTAAGCATGCCGATGAGGGCCGGTGCACACGATCACGCCCACGGTGCCGCAGGCGGGGCACTCCACCTTGTCGCCTTCGCACGCTATCGGCCGGCCCTCCAGCTTGCACGCGGGGTTGCCGCTGATGACAGTGCCGCCGGCGGTGGTTTTGTCGCCGCGAAAGATGTGATAGCACTTCATGCCCATCGCTCCGGGCAGTGAGAGGCACAGGCGCGAAGAGGCAGTGAAGGCATGGACGGGGCTCCGGAAACAGGCGCAGAACGCGCAGGAGCCGCCATGCTAAGGAAGCGGAACGGGGCTGGATGCCGGAGGATTCTCTATGTGTTGTGGGAAAATTCCATCAGGGCGTTCATTGCCCGTGGTTACGCTGATAGGTCTCTTGCCCCATCGCCTGTATCTGCCCTTCGATCAGTGCGTCGAACGGGGCCAGCAGCGGCTGAAACGAGGCAGGCACTTCGAGCACTTCGAGCGCGGCAACGATCGCCTCCACGGTAGATAGCGCACCTGGCCCCGGGGCCTTGCGCAGCCGGTAGCGGGACGGCGCAGTGTCAATTAGGCATACCCGTGGCAAGGCAGCCAGCGCCGGGTTGAGGTGCAACAGCTTGCGGGCCTTGCGCCAGGTGCCGTCCAGCACGATCAATTGCATCGGCCCTGCCAGCTGTCCGGCCACTGGCGTTGAGCCTTCTCCCGGAAACAGCACATACGCGGGCCCCTCGTGCGCTTCCCACAACGCGGGCGGCACCTGTTCGGTGACCACCAGTTCGCTGTTCAGCAGGCCCAAATGGGCCAGGCGCGCAGTGTTCAGGGCATGGTCCGCTTCGCTGGGGTGCTGAAGGATCAACACCCGCGTGCGGCTGGGCAGCTGAGGGATCAGCGCACACAGGCAATGGCCTTCCGGGCGCTGACAACGAGGGCAATGCAGACGGGGCATGAATATCTCTAAAGCGGATCTAATGACTGAAGCGTTCCGCCAAGCCATGTAAATACTCCGCCATACGCTCCAGCTCATGGCTGATCTGCGCACCCTGCCTGGCCTGGCCGGCGCTATGGTCGCACAACTGGGCGATGCGGGTGATCTGCTGGTTGATGTCCTCCACTACGTGGCTTTGCTCCTCGGAGGCGGTTGCCATCTGCTGGCTCATGTTGGTGATGCGCGCCACGGCTTCTGAAATGCCGCTGAGCGCGCCTTTCACGGCTTCCACGCTGCCCATGCTGGTGTGTGAGATCTGGCTGCCCCGGCTCGCGGTCTGCACCGCACGTTCAGCGCCGGCCTGCAGGGAGCTGATGATCTGATGAATCTGCTCGGTGGAGGTACGGGTGCGCATGGCCAGCGAACGTACTTCGTCGGCCACCACTGCAAAGCCCCGGCCTTGCTCGCCCGCGCGGGCGGCTTCGATGGCGGCGTTGAGCGCCAGCAGGTTGGTTTGCTCGGCAATGGCGGTGATCACATCGGCCACGCTGCCGATGGACTGGGTTTGCTCGGCCAGTGCATTCACGGCCTGGCCGATGTCCGCCACCGCCGCGCCCATTTCTTCCATGGCCATCAGGCTTTGCCGGGCCAGTTCGCCGCCCTCGCCTGCCAGGCGGTTGGCGTCTTCGGCGGCGCTGGCAGTGAGTTGAACGTTCTGGGTCACTTCCTGAATGGTCGCGGCCATTTGCGCGACCGCAGTGGCGGACTGGTCGGTTTCGTGGCGCTGGCGCTCAAGGGAACCGGCTTGATCCTCGGACAAGGCCGAGGATTCGCCCGCACGCGCCTTTACGCTCAGGCCGGCGTCCACCAAACGAGTGAGCGCGGTTTGCAGGCGTGCCTCCTCGCTCACCATGGCAAGGTCCAGTTGCCCCTGCAGGCCGCTGTTGTCGCTGTAGGTCAACGCCACCAAAGGGCTGGTGAAGGCTTTTGGGTGTTCTGCCAGCGTTCGGCGGATGGCTTGCTGCTGCCGGGCTTCGCTCAACGCAAAGGCCACGGCGATCGCCAGCAGCGTGGCGACCACCGCGATACCGGGAGTGAACCAGGCCCAGCCTGCCAGCGCCACCAGCCCGGCCACAAGGAACGGCCAGGCACGGCTGAGCGTTTGCACGGCCCGGGTTTGGGGGGCGATTGCACCCTTGCCCGCGGCCATTCGCGCATAAAGCGCGGAGGCACGGCGCACCTGGTCGCGGCTTGGCAGAAAGCGCACCGACTCGAAGCCGGCGATGCGGCCGTTCTCGTAGATGGGGGTTACATAGGCGCTTACCCAATAGAAGTCGCCATTCTTGGCGCGGTTCTTCACCACGCCCATCCAGGGTTTGCCCTGCTTGAGGGTTTCCCACATATGGGCAAACACCGCAGGCGGCATGTCCGGGTGGCGTACCAGGTTGTGCGGCTGGCCTATCAGCTCTTCGCGCGTGAAGCCGCTGAGCGCAACGAAGGCATCGTTACAGTAGGTAATCCGGCTGTCGAGGTCGGTGGTGGAAATCAGCCGTTGTTCGGCAGGGAACGTACGTTCACGGTCGGTCACAGGCAGGTTGGAGCGCATGAGCAGCATTCCTTGGCAGGGAAAAGACAAAAGCCCTCAGTGGCGCTTAAGGCTAGCAGAGGGAGACGCGGCGGCGAGAAACCGGGATCCATTCAGAAAAGTGTCGGCGCTGCCTGCGAAATCTTTAGCCGCGGCTGCGGTTATCTCGCCAGCAGCTGGCTTTTAAGCAGATCGCGGAACGTCTGGATCAGCGGCTCCCGAGTGCGGCCCCGGCGCAGGATCAACGAGAACGGCGCCTGATAGCCAAAGGTGGCCGGTGACAGCACACGCAGGTCGCCTTTATCCGCCCACGGCTGGGCGTAGTGCTCCGGCAGGTACCCGATGTAGGCGCCGGACAACACCAGAATCAGCTGCGCCTCCATGCTGTCCACGGTTGCTGCGCTGTGCTTGAAGCCATGCCGGGCCAGCTCGGCCTGGCTCCAGTAGCCCCGCCCTACCATGCGCTGTTGGGTAATGACCTGCTCGGGAATGCGCCGCTCGGCATACAACGGATGCCGGCTGCTGCAGTAAAGCCAGTGCTGCTCGCGGTACAGCGGTTGATACACCAGCCCGCTCATGCGCGTGGAGAATGCCCCGATGGCAAGGTCCAGGCGATTCTCCTGCACGCCCAGCTGCAGCTCGTAAGGGCTTTGTACCGCCAGATGGATATGCACCGCCGGGTGCTCCTGGGTATAGGCGCCGATGGCTTCGGCAAACGGCAACTGGCGATCACCTACGGTGGAGTCGATCACGCCCAGGTTCAGCGTGCCGCGTAGCTCGCCCTTGAGCGCGGCGGCATAGCGTTCGAAGCCTTCCATTTCCGCCAGCAGGCGCAGCGCCTCCTGATGGAACAGCTCACCCTTGCTGGTGAGGCTGAAACCGCCGCGGCCACGGTGGCACAGCACGATACCCAGCGCGGCTTCCAGCTGGCTCATGTAGGTGCTGATGGCAGAGGTAGACAGGTTGAGCGCCTGCTGGGCGTTGGCGAAGCCCTGGTGATGCACCACGCTGGTGAAGATACGCAGCAGTTTCAGGTCCGGAAAGGCATTGGCCATGGCAACACTCGGGTCAGGCAAGGGCAAAAAAGCGAGGAACGCAGCATGCCATTACTTCAGAAATACCTGAACTAAGTTTTTCCTCGGCCCGATTCTTCCGGCGCGGGCGGTTGCGCAGACTCCAGCCATCACGCTTTCGCAGAATGAGGCTTACCGTGGACAAGATTCTCCACCAACCCCTGGGCGGCAATGAAATGCCGCGCTTTGGCGGCATCGCCACCATGATGCGCCTGCCCCACCTGGCCTCGCCGGCCGGGCTGGACGTCGCCTTCGTAGGCGTGCCCCTGGACATCGGCACGTCGCTGCGCTCGGGCACCCGTTTCGGCCCGCGGGAAATCCGCGCCGAGTCAGTGATGATCCGCCCCTACAACATGGCCACCGGTGCGGCGCCCTTCGATTCCCTCTCGGTCGCCGACATCGGTGACGTGGCGATCAACACCTTCAACCTGCTGGATGCGGTGCGGATCATCGAAGAAGCCTACGACGGCATCATCGAGCACAACGTGAAGCCCCTGACGCTGGGCGGCGATCACACCATCACGCTGCCGATCCTGCGTGCGCTGCACAAGAAGCACGGCAAGATCGGCCTGGTGCACGTGGACGCCCACGCCGACGTAAACGACCACATGTTCGGCGAGAAGATTGCCCACGGCACCACCTTCCGCCGCGCCGTAGAGGAAGGCCTGCTGGATTGCGACCGCGTGGTACAGATCGGCCTGCGCGCCCAGGGCTATACCGCCGATGACTTCAACTGGAGCCGCCGTCAGGGCTTTCGCGTGGTGCAGGCCGAGGAATGCTGGCACCGCTCGCTCGCGCCGCTGATGGAAGAAGTGCGCGCCAAGGTGGATGGCGGCCCGGTGTACTTGAGCTTCGATATCGACGGCATCGACCCGGCCTGGGCGCCAGGCACCGGCACCCCTGAAGTAGGTGGCCTTACGACCATCCAGGCGCTGGAAATCATCCGCGGTTGCCAAGGCCTGGACCTGATCGGCGGCGACCTGGTCGAGGTGTCGCCCCCCTACGACACCACCGGCAATACCTCGTTGCTGGGCGCCAACCTGCTGTACGAAATGCTGTGCGTGATGCCGGGGGTGGCGCACCGCTGATGTTCCATAGCTGCAAGAAGCAAGCTTTAAGCTTCAAGCGGCAAGTAACGAGATAAGCCTGAGCCCATGAGCGAACAGCTGCAAGCGGGGAGCTTTAACTTGCAGCTTGCCGCTTGCCGCTTGAAGCTTGCCACTAAAAAAGTGATCGGAGCAGATCATGCATAACAACAACGCGAATCAGAGCATCGGCAAGATTGAAACCTATGGGGTGGAGCAGATCCCGGACAAGGACCGTACGGCCACGCCGCTGGACCTGTTCCGGATGATCTTCGGCGGCGCCAATACCTTTTCCACGGCGGTACTGGGCAGCTTCCCGGTGTTGTTCGGGCTGTCCTTCCAGGCGGGCGCGCTGGCGATCATCGCCGGTGTGCTGGTGGGGGCTTTGATCCTGGCGCCCATGGGCCTGTTCGGCCCTATCAACGGCACCAACAATGCGGTGTCCTCAGGCGCTCACTTCGGTGTCCACGGCCGTATCGTCGGCTCGTTCCTCTCGCTGCTCACCGCGATCGCGTTCTTCTCCATCTCGGTGTGGAGCTCCGGCGACGCGCTGGTAGGTGGCGCGCATCGCCTGATAGGCCTGGCGGAAAACGACCTCACCCTGGGGCTGGCCTATGGCCTGTTCGCGATCCTGGTGCTTACCGTGTGCATCTACGGCTTCCGCTTCCTGTTGTGGGTGAACAAGGTGGCCGTGTGGAGCGCCAGCGTCTTGTTCCTGCTGGGCATGGTGGCCTTCGCCGGCCCGTTCGACCCGCACTATGCCGGCCAGGTTGCCCGTGGCCAGGAAGGGTTCTGGGCAGCCTTCATCGGCGCCGCGTTGGTGGCGATGAGCAATCCGATTTCCTTTGGCGCCTTCCTGGGCGACTGGTCCCGTTACATCCCGCGCACCGCTCCACGCTCGCGCATTCTCGGCGCGGTGGTGCTGGCTCAACTGGCAACGCTGCTGCCATTTTTCTTCGGCCTGGTCACGGCCACCATCGTTGCGGTGCAGGCGCCGGACTATATCGCCAGTAACAATTACGTCGGCGGGCTGTTGGCCATCGCGCCTACCTGGTACTTCTTGCCGGTGTGCCTGTTGGCGGTGATCGGCGGCATGTCTACCGGCACTACGTCGCTGTATGGCACCGGGCTGGACATGTCCAGCGTGTTCCCAAGGGTGCTGAGCCGCGTGAAGGCCACACTGCTGATCGGCCTTATGTCCATTGCGTTCATCTTCATCGGGCGCTTCGCGGCAAACCTGGTGCAGAGCGTTTCGACCTTCGCGGTACTGATCATCACCTGCACCACGCCCTGGATGGTGATCATGTTGATCGGCCTGATGAAACGCCGCGGCTGGTATTGCCCGGATGACCTGCAGGTATTCACCCGCGGCCAGCGCGGCGGCCGCTACTGGTTCCACCATGGCTGGAACTGGCGGGGCATGGGCGCCTGGGTGCCTAGCGCGCTGGTAGGGCTGTGCTTCGTCAACCTGCCTGGGCAATTCGTAGGTGTGCTGGGCGAACTGGCCGGCGGCATCGACATCAGCCTGCCGGTCACGCTGGGGCTGGCTGGGGTGATCTACCTCACGCTGCTCAAGCTGTTCCCGGAGTCGCCGGAAGTGTACGGGCCTGCTTCAGCCAAGCTACCAACAGGCCTGGCTGCCGCAGCGTAGATCACCGAAGAAGCTCAGCGGCGAGGCTGGCGCCGCTTGCGGTCGTCCTCGGTGGGAATTGGAACCGGCTGCATGGGCGGAATCAAACCAAGCGCGACAGCCAGGTCATGCAGCCAGTTGAAGAGTTTGTCTTGCATCACATGCCCCCTTGGGACTTGCCCGATACGGCAACTGCGTGTGCCGTTACTGTACAGATCATAAACCCGAGGGCTGGCCAGCGCATCGCCCACGCTGCGACGAATGATCGCAGTGAGGGCTTTGGCTTACCTGTGGCGACCAACGGTAACCCACCAGCGCCCCTGATAATCCCGTTATCGGCAGCCGGAAGCGTTGCTGAAGGGCAGGTCGCTCCCATGCTGTGTAACGGATGACCTTGCGCGGGATTCAGAGGTTCCACCGGGCGAAGGCCGGGTGATCAGGGGGCAACCTGGGCCTTGTCCGCCAGCTCTACAAAGGTCAGCGGATCGAGGGCATCTTCCTGTTCGTCTAGCACGTCCCGCGGGTGTTCACTGTCCGGGATGCTGCTGTCCAGCAGGGCAAGCAAGCGGGCGCCGTTGGTGGTCAGGCGATAGCCTTGCCCTTCGTTCGTTTCGATGAATTTGCGCTCCAGCAGCAGCGCTTCGTAGCGTGCGGCGTCGGCCTTGAGCGTATCCACGGCAACCGGGGTGGCGCCTTCGGCGGCCTGGGTTTGCGCGAGTTCCTCGGCGGAATGATCGCTGTCGAAGGTTTCTCCGGCAGTGCTTTG
The DNA here is from genome assembly GCF_058145875.1 of Pseudomonas sp. 3MAES_34.3B. Lineage (NCBI taxonomy): Bacteria > Pseudomonadati > Pseudomonadota > Gammaproteobacteria > Pseudomonadales > Pseudomonadaceae > Pseudomonas > Pseudomonas sp. 3MAES_34.3B. Next base: position 4,024,126 of record NZ_CM176960.1, read on the forward strand.
CACCTTGTGCAGCAAGCGTTCGATCAAGTCCCAGTTATAGGTAGGCATGGTGCGGTAACTCCAGGAATGTGGGAGGGCACAGCATTCCTGGTTGTGACCGGGCCCCGGGGTGACCGTTCGGTCAGCCCCGGGCAAAGTCATTCGGCCTTGCGCTTCTTCAGCGGGGCCAGGCCGTCCTGGCTGGCAAGGCCCGCGCTGTCCGGCTTGCGCGCGTTCGGCTTACGCTTGGGCGTGGCCTTGGCGGCGGGCTTCTTGTCCTTGTCGGTCTTTTTCTTCTTCACCCCAACGGCCTTGCCTGAAGCCTTGAGCTTCTTCGGCCCGCTGTAGGTGCCTTTCACTTCCTTGATCACCCGGCGCTCGAAGTTCTGCTTCAGGTAGCGCTCGATGCTGGACATGAGGTTCCAGTCGCCATGGCAGATCAAGGAAATCGCCAGCCCTTCGTTGCCAGCGCGCCCCGTACGGCCAACACGGTGAACGTACTCGTCGCCGCTGCGCGGCAGGTCGAAGTTGATCACCAGGTCCAGGCCGTCCACGTCCAGGCCGCGAGCGGCGACGTCCGTGGCCACGAGGATCTTCGCAGCGCCCTGCTTCAAGCGCTCGATGGCCAGCTTGCGGTCCTTCTGGTCCTTTTCGCCGTGCAGCACGAATACCTTGAAGTCCTTCGCCACCAAGTGGCCATAAATGCGGTCGGCCATGCTGCGAGTGTTGGTGAACACAATGGCCTTGCGGTAGGTTTCGTTGGCCAGCAGCCACTGAACGATCGCTTCCTTGTGGGCGTTATGGTCCGCGGTGATGATCTGCTGCTTCACCGACTCGCTCAGGTCACTGACGTTATTGACCATCAGGTGCGCGGGATCTTTCAGCACCTTGGCGATCATGTCCCGCAGGCCCGCGCCGCCGGTGGTGGCGGAGAACAGCAGGGTTTGGCGCTGCGCCGGGCACAGGTCGCACAGGCGGTTCACGTCGTCGGCGAAGCCCATGTCCAGCATGCGGTCGGCTTCATCCAGCACGATCACTTCCACCTGGGCCAGGTCGAGGTTGCCGGCATTGAGGTGCTCGAGCAGCCGGCCTGGCGTGCCGATGAGAATATCCGGCACCTTGCGCAGCATCGCCGCTTGTACCTTGAAGTCCTCGCCACCGGTGATCAGCCCTGCTTTGATGAAGGTGTAGCGGGAGAAGCGCTCCACCTCCTTGAGGGTTTGCTGGGCCAGCTCACGGGTGGGCAGCAGGATGATCGCGCGGATATCCACACGTGGGCGCGCCGGGCCGATGAGGCGGTTGAGCAAGGGGAGCAAGAAGGCGGCGGTTTTACCGCTGCCGGTCTGGGCGGTTACCCGCAGGTCACGCCCTTCGAGCGCTGGCGGAATGGCCGCGACCTGCACAGGGGTCGGCTCGACGAAATTGAGCTCGGCCACGGCTTTGAGCAGGCGTTCATGAAGGGCGAATTGGGAAAACACTGGGGTACTACCTCGAAGGAGAACGTGGAACGACGGCATAGGGTAGCGGAGCTTCGGCCTACAAGCGAGCCGCAAGCGCCCGAGCGGGTGCCCGGGTGACCCGCCGACAGGCTCAGGCCAGCGCCGGGCGGCGACGGCTGATCCATACCGAGGCAAGGATAATCGCGCCACCCAATGCCAGGCGGCCGAGCGGTTCGTTGTGGTTCCAGACCAGCAGGTTGAGCAACAGGCCCACCGGCACGTGCAGGTTATTCATTACCGCCAGCGTGGCGGCGGGCACCTGGCTGGCGCCTTTGTTCCAGGCGTACATGCCGAATGCGGTCGCTATCAGCCCAAGGAACAGCAGCACACCCCACTGCAGGGGCGCGTCGGGAAGCCGGGCAAGATTGCCGAACGCCAGGTAGGCCGGCAATGCCACCAGCAACGCGCCAAGGAAGAAATAGCCGAAGCGATGGAAATGCGGCCCGGGCAGTGGTTGCTCGGCAGCAAGGCGCTTGTACAGCACTTGCCCTGCGGCGTAGGTGAAGTTGGCCAGCTGAAGCAACAGGAAGCCACCCAGGAAGTGCCCGGAAATACCGTCGAAACGGATCACCGCCGCCCCCGCCACAGCCACCAGCGCAGCCAACAACGCCCACGCGTTGAAACGGCGCTCGAAGGCATCCTGTAGAAGGGTTACGTGCACAGGGGTGAGGATGGTGAACAGCAGCACTTCGGGTACCGTGAGCACGCGGAAGCTCAGGTACAGGCACACGTATGTCACCCCGAACTGTAATGCGCCGATCAGCAACAGCCGGCGGGCGAAGGCTGCGGGTACCGTACGCCAGCGGGTAAGCGGGAGGAACACCAGGCCTGCGATCAGCACCCGCGCGAGCACGGCGAAGTAGCTGTCCACGTGACCGGCGAGGTATTCGCCGATCAGGCTGAACGAGAAGGCTTGAACGAGGGTAACGATCAGCAGGTAGGGCATGGCGCGCTTCGGGCAAAGCGCGCGACTTTAACACATTCAGGCAGCTGGCTCAGGCAATGTCCGCCAGCAGCGCACGCGCCTGGCCCAAGCCTTTTTCGAGGAAGTCGGCGCCCATGTTCAGGCCTTCGGCGTGGATGAATGTCACATCATGAATACCGATGAACGCCAGTACCTGGCGCAGGTAGGGTTCCTGATGGTCGCTGGTCGCGCCAGCGTGAATACCACCGCGAGCGGTAAGCACATACGCGCGTTTGCCGGTGAGCAGGCCTTGCGGGCCGGTTTCGGTGTATTTGAAGGTTACGCCGGCACGCAGCACATGGTCGAACCAGGCCTTGAGCGTGCTGGGGATTGCGAAGTTGTACATCGGCGCGGCCAGTACCAGCACGTCGGCAGCCAGCACTTCTTCTGTCAGTTCGTTGGAGCGGGCCAACGCCTGGGCTTCGGCAGCCGTATGATCGGCCTCGGGCTTCATCCAGCCGCCCAGCAGGGTCGCGTCCAAGTGAGGAACCGGTTGGCGCGCCAGGTCACGTACCTGGAGGCTGTCATCCGGGTGCGCGGCTTTCCATTGAGCGATAAAGGCTTGGGTCAGGTCCCGGGAAACCGAACCTTCCTGGCGAGCGCTGCTTTCAATCACTTGTACATGGGACATGGCGAACCTCATTGGAAAGATGTGTTGTGGAATGAGCGCAGGTTAGTGGCCAGCCTATCGATTGAAAAGCGCAAAAAATCGCTACAAAACATCAGTTTTCCTGTTTAATAAGCCATCACACTCTTTCAGGTAGCCCCGATGAAGGCACCCCGCGTAACCCTCGATCAGTGGCGTACCCTTCAGGCTGTAGTCGACCACGGTGGTTTCGCCCAGGCAGCGCAGGCGCTCCACCGTTCGCAGTCCTCGGTGAGTTACACCGTGGGGCGCATGCAAGAGCAGCTGGGCGTACCACTGCTACGCATCGATGGCCGCAAGGCCGTGCTCACCGATGCCGGCGCGGTGCTGCTGCGCCGCTCCCGGCAACTGGTGAAACAAGCCAGCCAACTGGAAGACCTTGCCCAGCACATGGAGCAAGGCTGGGAGGCGGAGGTGCGCCTTGTGGTCGACGCCGCCTACCCCAACGCCCGCCTCGTCCGCGCCTTGACGGCATTCATGCCGCAAAGCCGCGGCTGCCGGGTGCGGCTGCGCGAGGAAGTGCTGTCTGGCGTGGAAGAAGTGCTGCAGGAAGGCATCGCGGACCTGGCCATCAGCGGGTTCAACATTCCTGGCTACCTGGGCACAGAGATGAGCGCGGTGGAATTCGTGGCGGTGGCGCACCCGGACCACCCGCTTCACCGGATGAACCGTGAACTCACCTTCCAAGACCTGGAAAGCCAGTTGCAGGTGGTGATTCGCGACTCCGGGCGGCAACAGCCACGCGACGTGGGTTGGCTAGGCGCTGAGCAACGTTGGACGGTCGGTAGCCTTGCCACCGCTGCCAGCTTCGTGAGCAGCGGGCTGGGTTTTGCCTGGCTGCCGCGGCATGTGATCGAGCGCGAGTTGCGCGAAGCACTGCTAAAGCCGCTGCCCCTGGACCAAGGCGGCAGCCGCCACCCGGTGTTCTACCTGTATGCCAGCAAGGAAAAGCCCCTCGGCCCCGCCACCCAGATCTTGGTGGAGCTGTTACGCAGTTTCGACACCGCGCCCCTGGATGCTCCCTTTGCGGCGCCGCCTTCCACCTGAGCCCATGGCGGTGGAACGTCCGCGCCCAGCGGGCATCCATTAAGGGTATCGAGGGCCTTTTGCGGTACCCTGTGAAGCTGCCTCGGCTGAGGCGCCGCAGCGTGCGGCAGTCATTACAAACACTTACACGAAGGAAGCCCTGCCTCCATGTTCAAACAACTCGTTCTTTGCGCCTGCTCCGTGATGTTCGCTGCTACCCTTCAGGCAGCGCCCGCGAACAAGCCCCATGTACTGCTCGACACTGACATGGGCCAGATCGAAGTCGAGCTCGATGCCGACAAGGCGCCAGTCAGCACCAAAAACTTTTTGAGCTACGTGGACAGCGGCCACTACAACGGCACCCAGTTCCATCGGGTGATCCCTGACTTCATGGTTCAGGGCGGCGGCTATGACCGCAACATGAACGAAAAGCCTACCCAGGCGCCAATCAAGAACGAAGCCGACAACGGCCTGAAAAACCTGACCGGTACTTTGGCCATGGCACGTACTTCCGATGTGAACTCGGCCACCAGCCAGTTCTTCATCAACGTCAACGACAACGCCTTCCTTGACCACGGTGGCCGGGACTTCGGTTATGCCGTGTTCGGCAAGGTGGTCAAGGGCATGGACGTGGTCACCAACATCGTGAACAGCCCCACCACCAACCGCGGCGGCATGCAGAACGTGCCGTCCAACCCGATCATGATCAAGACCGCCAAGCGTATCGACTGATCCGTGCCTTGCCACCGCCCGTCCCCCGGGCGGTGTACTGAACTGGAGGGGATGCCAATGCTGTACCGCCGTTTCGAAAAGTGGATCGATGTATTTCGTGAAGCACCCACCGACGCACCGCCTGGCAAGGTCACCTCGTTCTACCTGTATTACCTGCGCCAGGTATGGCCCAGTTTTGCCGCATTGCTGGTTGTAGGCCTGATTGCCGCGCTCATCGAAGTGGCGCTGTTCAGCTACCTCAGCGACATCATCGACATGGTCAACACTACCGCGCCCGATCGCTTCTTCAGCGAGCACTGGGGCAGCCTGCTGTGGATGCTGGTAGTGGCCATGATCATCCGCCCGGTGTTCGTGTGCCTGCACGACCTGCTGGTGCATCAGGCCATTTCCCCGGGCATGACCAGCATGATTCGCTGGCAAAACCACAGCCATGTGCTCAAACAGAGCATGAACTTCTTCCAGAGTGACTTCGCCGGGCGGATCGCCACCCGGATCATGCAAACCGGCAACTCGCTGCGCGACTCGGCGGTGCAGGCGGTGGACGCGCTGTGGCACGTGGCGATCTACGCCGTGAGCTCACTGGTGCTGTTCGCCGAAAGCGACTGGCGCCTGATGATTCCGCTCATCCTCTGGATCGTGGCCTACGTCATTTCTCTGTGGTACTTCGTGCCGCGGGTGAAGGAGCGCTCGGTGGTGTCGTCCGATGCCCGCTCCAAGCTGATGGGCCGGATAGTGGACGGTTACACCAACATCACTACGCTCAAGCTGTTCGCCCACACCAACCTGGAGCAGGAATACGCCCGCGAGGCCATTACCGAGCAAACCGAGAAGACCCAGCTGGCCAGCCGGGTGATCACCAGCATGGACGTGGTGATCACCACGCTCAACGGCTTGCTGATCGTGGGCACCACCGGCCTGGCACTGTGGCTGTGGACCCAGGGCTTGCTCACCGTGGGTGCTATCGCCCTGGCGACCGGCCTGGTAATCCGCATCGTAAACATGTCCGGCTGGATCATGTGGGTAGTCAACGGCATCTTCGAGAACATCGGCATGGTGCAAGACGGCCTGCAAACCATCGCCCAGCCCTTGAGCGTGACGGACACGCCTGATGCCAAGGACCTCAAGGTGGAGCGCGGCGGCATCCGCTTCGAAGCTGCGGAATTCCACTATGGCAAGGTTGGCCGAGTCATCAGCGGGCTGGACCTGGAAATCGCACCCGGAGAGAACATCGGCCTGATCGGCCCATCCGGGGCGGGTAAATCCACGGTAGTGAACCTGTTGTTGCGGCTGTACGACCTCGAAAGCGGGCGCATCCTCATCGACGGCCAGGACATCGCGCATGTACGCCAGGAAAGCCTGCGCGAGCAGATCGGCCTGATTACCCAGGACACCGCCCTGCTCCACCGCTCGATCCGCGACAACCTCTTGTATGGCCGCCCGGACGCCACTGACGAAGAGCTATGGGAGGCCCTGCGCAAGGCCAAGGCGGATGAGTTCCTGGCACACCTCACCGATACCCAGGGCCGAGTTGGCCTGGATGCCCATGTAGGCGAACGTGGCGTCAAGCTATCCGGTGGGCAGCGGCAGCGGATCGCTATCGCCCGGGTGCTGCTGAAAAACGCGCCGATCTTGATCATGGACGAAGCCACCTCCGCGCTGGACTCTGAAGTGGAAGCGGCCATTCAGGAGAGCCTGGAAACCCTGATGGAAGGCAAGACCGTGATCGCCATCGCTCACCGGTTGTCCACCATCGCCCAGATGGACCGGCTGGTAGTGATGGACAAAGGCCGCGTGGTGGAAGTGGGTAGCCACAGTGAGTTGCTGACGCACAAGGGCCTGTATTCGCGCCTATGGCGGCACCAGACCGGCGGGTTCGTCGGGGTGGATTGACCTATGTTTACCCTCGACCTGTTCGGTGACTTGCCCCGCACTGTTGGCGAACACCGCCAATTGGGGCCAGGTGCGTGGCTGTTGGAAGGCTTCGCACTGGCGCGGGCCGAGGCGCTGGTCGAGGCGGTGCGAGCCATCGAAGCGCAAAGCCCGCCACGCCACCTGGTCACGCCGGGTGGCTTCACCATGTCGGTGGCGATGACCAACTGTGGCCGCCTCGGCTGGAACAGCGACCTGAAGGGCTACCGCTATGGCCCGCTCGATCCGCTTTCGGGCAAGCCTTGGCCACCGATGCCTGAGGTGTTCGTGAAGCTGGCGCACGACGCCGCCGAGGCGGCAGGCTATGCCGCGTTCGACCCCGATGCCTGCCTGATCAACAGCTACGCGCCTGGTGCTCGCTTGTCGCTGCACCAGGACAAGGACGAGCAGGACCTCGCCGCGCCTATCGTTTCGGTGTCGCTGGGGTTGCCGGCCGTGTTCCTGTTCGGCGGTGCCCAGCGCAGCGATCCCGTGGAACGGTATGGCCTGCAGCATGGTGACGTGGTGGTGTGGGGCGGCGAGGATCGGCTGCGCTTCCATGGGGTGGCGCCGGTCAAGGCTGGCGAACACCCGCTTACAGGCGGCCGGAGGTTGAACCTCACCTTTCGGAAAGTGACCCGATAATTGGTCTGATCTTCCGTAGGAAGCGGCGGGGCCGGCGCATGCCACAGCTTGCGAACAGTGTTGCCCTTTTTCGCGAGCTACGCCCGCTTCCCACAGAGGTACAAGCTCCCTCAGGGTGTCAGGATGAACTCTGTGGGAGACGGGCGGAGCCGCAGGCGGAGCTCGCGAATAAGGGCTTAAGCAAACCGCAAGACAGTTGCTTTCCACAGAATAAAAGGCTTCTACAAAAATGCTATACCAGGGCTTAGCGTTCCAGTTCCGGGAACAGCACGCTGGTATAGCCAAAGCGGCCGAAGTCGGTGATGCGCGAGGGGTACAGCCGGCCGATCAGGTGGTCGACCTCGTGCTGAACCACCCGGGCGTGGAAATCATGGGCTACCCGCTGGATGCCCTTGCCACGGGCGTCCAACCCTTCGTAGCGGATGTGCTTGTAGCGGGCAACCATGCCGCGCAGGCCAGGTATGGAAAGGCAACCTTCCCACCCCTCCTCCAGCTCCGGGCTCAGCGGCGTGATCAACGGGTTGATCAGTACGGTCCGTTCCACGGCGGCGGCGCCTGGGTACCGGGCATTGTTTTCGAAGCCGAACACCACCACCTGCAGGTCCACGCCAATTTGCGGGGCGGCCAGCCCTACGCCGCCGGCCTCCCCCATGGTTGCGAACATGTCAGCGATGAGCTCGTCCAGCTCATGGCTACCAAACAGTGCTTCGGGAACCGGAGGTGCAACCCGCAACAATCGTTCATCGCCCATCTTCAGGATATCGCGAATCATAGGACCTCCCCGCCCTGCCATCAGGTCTTGGCGCCGCCCAGGCCCGCGCGCTCGTCTTCACTGCCTTCCGACGGCTCGCCAGGGGCTTTCTCGCCCTTGTCCTTGCCCTCGGCGGACATGTGCTCGATCACCGCGTTCATTTCTGCCCCCAGCAGCAGAACGGCCGACGAGATGTAGAAGTACAGCAGCAGGATGATGATCGCGCCAATGCTGCCGTACATGGCGTTGTAGTCAGCAAAGTTCTGTACGTAGTAGGCGAACCCGACCGATGCAAGAATCCAAACCACCACGGCCAGCACAGCGCCGGGCGTAAGGAAGCGGAAGCGTTGATCCACGTCTGGCATCAAGTAGTAGATCAATGCCACGGCCAACATCAGCAACACCACCACAACCGGCCAGCGGGCGATGGTCCAGATGGTTACCGTAATGCTTTCGAGGCCGATCTGCCCGGCGATCCAGTTCATCACTTGCGGCCCCAGCACCATCAAGGCAGCCGCGCACAGCAGCATGCCCGCCAGGCCTATGGTGTACAGCACCGAGAGCGGCAGGCGCTTCCAGGCTGGGCGCCCTTCCGCCACATCGTAGGCTGCGTTCATTGCGCTCATCAGTGAACGCACCGCCGCAGAGGCCGTCCAGAGCGCGGCGATGATACCGAACGATAACAGGCCGCCCTTGGACTGCTGCAGCTGGTCGATCACCGGGTTGACCGAATCCAGCGCCTGGGGTGGCAACACCATGGTCGCCTGCTCACGCAGCCATGAAAAGAAATCCGGAAGATGTAAGAAACCGATCATCGCGATCAGGAACAACAAGAACGGGAATAAAGAGAACAGCATCTGATACGCCAATGCGGAGGCGTAGGTGGACATTTCGTCGTTGGAGAATTCTTTCACGGTGCGGACCAATACCTTGGTCAGCGGTAGTTGCTTCATATCTGGAAAAATCATCTGGCGGGCTCCTGTTATCTATCCCCTTGGCCTGGCCTGGCCAGTCCCTGTGATTTCGCCATGCCTGATAGCACAGCGGCCATCCTGAGATGACCGCCGTAGTATTACGAAGTTTTACTCAGCTTCAGGATCGAGTGCCCTTGGTCACTGTTTCCTTGATGTCGCCCTTGGTTTGCTGAGCTTCACCCTTGATTTCGCGCGCAGCGCCTTTGGCCTTGGTTTCAGGGCTGTTGGTGGCATCGCCTACCGCTTGCTGGGCTTTGCCCGCGAGTTCGTTAGCCTTGCCTTTGATCTTGTCGCCAGTACCGCTCATGAGTATTACTCCTCGGTGTGGATTGAAATGAATTCAATCGGCATAAAGATGGACAAACCGCTCCGCTCATGAGTTTCAACATTTTTTTTGCAAGTCGGCGACCGCCGACGAAGGGTCACGGCGCTAACGAAATGCCGTCCGGGCGGATGACGATTTTCCCGGCCTTGTAAAGCGCGCCTATGGCCTTCTTGAAGTTACCCTTGCTTACGCCGAACTGCTGCGCGATCACTTCGGGCTCACTGCGGTCGCTCAAGGGCAAGCTGCCCCCTGCCTTGCGCAAGGCCTCCACGATCTGCTCCTGCAGGCCTGTGACCGCCTGCTCGCCGATGGGCTGCAGGCTCAGGGCAATCTTGCCATCTTCGCGCACTGCCTTGATGTAGGCGGTTTCGCGCATGCCGCTGCGCAGGAACTTGAACACTTCGTTCTTGTGGATCAGGCCCCAGTGGGCGTTCTCGATGATCGCGTTGAACCCCAGGTCGGTCTGGGCGGCCACCAGCACCTGCACGGGCTGGCCAACCTTGTACGTGGCCGGGGTTTTATCCAGGTAGCGGTCAACCTTGGCGCTGGCCGTAATGCGGCGCGTGCGGCGGTCGAGGAACACATGCACCACGCAGTATTCCCCGGCACGCACCTGGCGTTTTTCTTCGGAGAACGGCAGCAGCAGGTCCTTGGGCAGGCCCCAGTCCAGGAAAATCCCGATGGAATTGATTTCCTTCACCTTGAGGCTGGCAAATTCGCCAACCTGCACCTTGGGCTTCTCGGTAGTTGCCAGCAGCTTGTCTTCGCTGTCCAGGTACACGAACACGTTGAGCCAATCCTCGACCTCGTGCGGGATATCCTTGGGCACGTAGCGGTTGGGCAGAAGAATCTCCCCATCGGCGCCGCCGTCCAGGTACAGCCCGAAATCCGTATGCTTGACCACTTGCAAGCTGTTGTAGCGACCCACCAAAGCCATGACCGACACCTATGTTGACAAGCCGTTAGTGTAACCCACACCAGCGCGACCCTTCCCGGGTTTCGCCTGCGGCCCCAGCGGATGGCCGGCCCCGCCAGTCCTTCTTCAGGGGCGGGCGTAGCCTAGCCAGGGCAAACCGCCCGATCCGGCCAAATCGACGAGTGGCAGCAGATGATGGCCCTTCGAATCATGATCGAAGGTATCCTCTGACCCGTCTAAACCGGGCATCTGCCTTAACCCGACACCGTTGCGAGCACCACGCAGCAGCCTCCGCGCCTTGCGCCAGGGAGAGACGCATGCTCAAACCCAGCCTCATGCTGACCGCAGGCCTTCTGGCCGCACCTCACCTCCACGCCCAAACCCTGCAGCGCGAGTTGGGCGACTTCGACCTCAAACTGGGCACCACGCCAACGCGCAGCATGGCCCAGGGGCTGGTAGCGCCTGGCACCATCGGCTCTTTCCATGGCGGCATCGATGTTACCCATGACAGCGGCTGGTATTTCGGCCAGTGGTCTCCCAGCGTAGGGCTCACGCCAGACAGCAACTTCGAGCTGGACAGCTACCTGGGGTACAAGCGCCGCCTGGTGCCGGATTTCGGCTATGAGCTGGGCGTGATCAGTTATACCCGGCCCGATGTGGCCGACGGCAACAGCCATCAGTTGTATGCCGGCATGCGGGTGTTCGAAAGCCGCTTTGGGGCGGCCTACAGCCAGGCGGTAGACAGCCGCTCCGGCACGCTGTTCGCGGATTTCGGCCAGTTGCCGCTGCTCCACCTCGATGTGTCGGTAAAGGTCAGCCGCTACAGCCTCAGCTCGCCCTATGCGCTGGGTGACGGAGAACTGGTCGAAGGCTTCAGTGACTGGTCCATGCAGGTGTCCCGGCCGCTGATGGGCGTAGACCTCAACCTCATCTACAGCAGTTCCGACCTGCGAGGCGGCGAGTGCGTGGCCTACTCCGGGCACAACTCGGCCTGCGACAGCATGGTCACCCTCAAGGCGCAGCGGGCGTTCTTCTAGGGCCACCGGTTTGCGCCGCTCTCGTAGGCGTTCTACCGTTAAGCGCAGGCAGCGGCAACGGGTACGGGGGAACGATGAGGGGTTGTGCGGTTCATCGAGGATGGTTGGCAGCAGTATTTCTGCTGGCGGTATTGGGCCTCGCTGCCTGTACCCGCATGGACCTTGCCTATCGCAACCTCGATACGTTGATACCCTGGAGCCTCGACGACTACCTGGACATGAACCGGGAGCAGAAGGCCTGGTTCGAGGATCAGCTGGCGGAGCACTTGCGCTGGCATTGCCAGACGCAGCTGCCGGGATATCTGCCGTGGCTGGATCGCCTTCAATCCCTGGTGGCTGCGCAAAACGTAAGCGACGACACCTTGCTGGCGCTCACCCGGGATGCCGAACAGGCCACCAACGCCATCGCCCGACAGATCACACCCTCGGCCGTGACATTGCTGCGCAACCTCACCGACGAACAGGTCAGCGCATTGCGGGAAGCCTTTGCCAGGGACATTGCCAAGCGCCGCCGGGAACTGGTCGCGCCGCCACTGGCGGAACAGATAGAAACCCGCGCCGAAAAGATGCGCGACCGACTCAAGCCCTGGCTCGGCCGAGTCAGCGCAGAGCAGGATGCAGCAATCAGCCGCTGGTCCGCCCAACTTGGCGATCACAACGCGGTGGCGCTGGAGAATCGGGAGCACTGGCAGCAGGCCTTGCTCATGGCCATCGAGCACCGAGCGGAGCCAGGTTTCGAGTCGCGTATCACACAGTTGCTGCAACGTCGCGAGGCGCTGTGGAGCGAAGCCTACCGGGCTGACCGCGCCAACAGCCAGGCGGCGGCCCGGGACCTGACCCAGGCAGTGCTGGCGTCGAGTGACGCCGGGCAGCGTCAGCAACTGACCGAGCAACTGGAAAAACTACGGGCGCGCTTCTCAGCACTGCGGTGCCTGAAAAAACAGTAGCCAAATGCCTCCATTGCATGGGCGACGCCCGGCCTATCGTGCTCTAATCAGGCAGGACCCCTTGATACCTCTGAAGGCTCATGTCAGATCACTACATGCCCCCCGCCCTGCGCTTCATGTTGGCGGCCCGCCGGATCGAACTCGAAGGCCTGGAGAGCCTGGCCTTCACGTGCGACCTGGTATCAGCGCTTAGCCAGCTGGTGCATGCGATCCAGCGAGAACGCGGCTGGTCCAATCTCCACCTGGGCAGCGCCCTGGAAGATCACCTTGACGAGCTGCAACGGCTGGCGGAGGAGTCCCAGGCCATCGAAGAACAGGTACGCGCCTGCTTTGAGGGCATGGACCTCGAAGCTGCGGCCTCTACCGACAGGGCGCGGCTGTTCAATCGCATCGCCTATGTATTGCACGGTTTTGAAGAGCTGCCTGGTTTGCGCCGCCGCGTACGTGAGCGGCGAATTACCGCGGTAGAAGCCACCAGCGCGCTTACGCGGTTGATCGGCGGATTGCTGGCGGTGGTATTCGAAGCCGCAGACACGGCGATCGACCCTGCCATTACCCGGCTGCTGGTGGCGCTGTTCAATTTCATGCAGGGCAAGGAACTGGCCGGGCAGGAGCGGGCCGTTGGTGTCAATGGCTTCGCTATCGGCTATTTCGACGAAGCACTGCGCCAGCGTCTGGAACATCTGGGCCAGGCCCAGGACCGGTGTTTCGAGGTATTTTGCGAGTTCGCCGATGCGGGCGCCCTTACGCTCTGGCAGGCTCAACTCAGCAGCGAAACCCTGATGCAATTACTGCGCATGCGCGCCATGGCACTGCGTACCCATGCCGGCGCCTGCGTGGACCCGGCCCTGTCCCGGGTATGGTTCGACATCGCCACACGGCGTATCGACGCGCTCAAGGATGTGGAAAATCACCTCACCCGCGCCCTGCAGGACGGGTGCCGGCAGAGCATTCAGCTGGCCCGCGCCGACCTCCACAATCACCGCCTGCTGCTGCGTCGGCTGGCCAGCCTGGAAGCTACGGGGCAGAGCGAGCAGGCTCGACTGTTCAGCGTATATGCCAGTGGGCTCGACGCTCCGCCGCAGGATGGCCTCGGCCCGCAGCTGGGGCGCTCGGTGCTGGACCTGCTGCATGCGCAAACCCAGCGGCTGGTAAGCACCACCGATGAGCTGGAGCAGGCGCGCCGTGCACTGAGTGAACGCAAGATCATCGAGCGTGCGAAAAAGCGCCTGATGGACGAGTATCGCCTGAGCGAAACCGACGCTTACGCGCGCCTGCGCCAAGCCGCCATGGAACGCGGCCAACGGCTGGTGGACGTTGCCCAAGCGGTGGTGGACCTGCAAGCGTAGCCGCAGCCGCACGCACTTCGATCGGCCGTAGCAGCCGCGCTTGCGCGCGACCAATGCAACCACGGCTTCCGGGTATCAGATTGCAAACAGCCGTGACGGCGCCTGAGAAAGGCCATACCCCGCACCAGCGCACCCCGCACCACCGCCCAAAGTAAGGCACCAATACTCGGCATCGCCGCGCAGGTCCAACGCCTGGCCCATGCCGATGTGCACAAAGCCCAGCGCTTCATGGATGGCAATGGTTTCGGTGTCGGTGATCGCAAGGCCGGCATATACCGCCAGGTAGCCTTGCTCCTGCAAATGTTCGAGCAGCGAACGGTACAGGGAGCGCAGCATGCCCAGCTCCCGGCCGCGGGGTGTCATGTACACGGTAACGTCCACGGACCAGCGCAACGCCAAGGGCGCCTTGTGAGCACGGGCGTAGGCAAAGCCGACCACTTCATCGTTGCATTCGGCTACCAAAAAAGGGTAGCGGCCAAGGGTCGTTGCCAACAGCCCGCACAGGTCCGGGTCGTTGTCGGCAGGCACGGATACACCGTGTGCAGGGTTTGCATGAACGGCACGCAGCGCCACGCAGTCGCTGATACGCGCCGTTCTTACCAGGCAAAACGTCATAAAACAGACATCCTGAAGAAATTCCCGAAATGCGAGGAATCCATCGCAAGCACCGCTCCTTCTAGGGTAAGCGCGAAGGATGGATCCAACCATCGAGCCCTGCAAGCTTACCCCGATGTGAGGCAGCCCGCTTCGTCAAAAGTGCCGCTCCGTTTCACCAAAGTGCCATCAGGGTATGAATTTGTGACAGGTGTCCCATATTGAGGCCGCATCCGCGGCATCGCGCCGCGAATGGGAAGGAAAGGCTCAGCCGAACAGCCAGTAGCCTAACGCGGTCAGCACCACAACCGCGAGCACAGGGCGCAACACGCGATAGGCCTTGGGATGGCGACGTTTGAACTGCTTCACGCCCGAGCTGGTGCGGTCACTGAAGCGCTTGCTCCAGGCATAGGCCTGGTTGATACCGCCTACACGCTCGTCGTCGAGGTTCTGCGGCGCGGTAGCACGGCCCAGGAAGTCGCTGACGCTGCGGTTGATCCGCGTCATCAGGCGGTTGGAGAGCGGCCGCTCAATGTCGCAGAACAGGATGACGCGGGTTTCATCGGTTTCGTTCTTCACCCAGTGCACGTAGGTTTCATCGAACATCACGTCCTGGCCGTCGCGCCACGCGTAGGGTTGGCCATCCACATAAATGCGGCAGGCATCCGAGTTGGGCGTGGCCAGCCCCAGGTGATACCGCAGGGAACCTGCGAAGGGGTCGCGGTGCGGGTTGAGATGGCTACCGCCGGGCAGCAATGCAAACATGGCGCCCTTCACGTTGGGTATCGCGCTCACCAGCTCAACCGTGCGCGGGCACAGGGCCATCGCCGACGGCAGTGGTTTGTCGTACCACTTGAGGTAGAAGCGCTTCCAGCCCTTCTTGAAGAACGACCCGAAGCCGGCGTCGTTGTTTTTCTCGGCGGCACGAATGTAGCCTTCGTCGAACAGGCGCATCGCTTCCTCGCGAATCACGCCCCAGTTGTCCTTCAATACATCGAGTTCCGGGAAGCGGCTACGGTCCAGGTAGGGCCGGGAGGGCACGCTGGAAAACAGGTACATCAGTGCGTTATAGGGCGCAAACAATGCCGAGTGGTTGACGAACTGGCGCAGCACCGGCAGCCGCGCCTTGCCGCGCAAGTGCACATAGAGCGTGCTGCCGATGAAGATCAGCAACACGAGGGCCTTGGCGGTGAACGAGAGGGTCATGCAGCGCTCCTGGGTTTTGGCAGGCCGCCATGATAAACCCGAAGCCCCGCCGCGCACAGGTCAGCGGCCGGCGGGTATGACGGATGTCATGTTCAGGCCTGGTTTTCCTGCTCGGTGAACAGGTCGCTGAACAGCATGCTCGACAAGTAGCGCTCGCCGGAGTCCGGCAGGATCACCACGAGCGTCTTGCCTTGCATTTCCGGCTTCTCGGCCAGGCGCACCGCTGCCGCCATTGCCGCACCGCAGGAAATACCGCACAAAATGCCTTCCTCACGCATCAGCCTCAGCGCCATGGCCTTGGATTCGTCATCGCTCACCTGCTCTACCCGGTCCACCAGGCTCAGGTCGAGGTTCTTCGGCACAAAGCCTGCACCGATGCCCTGGATTTTATGCGGGGACGGCTTGATCTCCTCACCGGCCAGCGCCTGGGTGATCACCGGCGAACCGATGGGTTCGACCGCCACGGACAAGATCTGCTTGCCTTGCACTTGCTTGATGTAACGGGATACACCGGTAATGGTCCCGCCGGTGCCCACGCCCGCCACCAGCACGTCCACCGCGCCGTCGGTGTCATTCCAGATTTCCGGCCCGGTGGTTTTCTCATGGATAGCCGGGTTGGCCGGGTTTTCGAACTGTTGCGGCATGAAGTAGGTGGCGGGGTCTGCGGTCACGATTTCCGTGGCTTTTTCGATCGCGCCCTTCATGCCCTTGGCCGGCTCGGTGAGCACCAGCTCGGCCCCCAGCGCCTTGAGCACCTTGCGCCGCTCCAGGCTCATGGACGCCGGCATGGTCAGCATCAGCTTGTAGCCGCGCGCCGCCGCTACGAATGCAAGGCCAATACCAGTGTTGCCGGAGGTGGGTTCGACGATGGTCATGCCCGGCTTGAGGCGGCCAGTGGCTTCGGCGTCCCAGATCATGTTGGCGCCGATCCGGCACTTGACCGAATACCCCGGGTTGCGCCCCTCGATTTTCGCCAGGATCGTCACCCCCCGCGGCGCGATGCGGTTGATCTGCACCAAGGGCGTGTTTCCAATGGAGTGGGCGTTGTCGGCGAAGATGCGGCTCATGGGGTGTCCTTGTGTAAATCGGCCGGAAGTCGCCAGAGGGTAAGCCCGCGGGTGCGCAGCGTCCAGTGGAGGGCGGGTCGAACGTCTTGCGCGCAAAACAGTCCACTGACCATATTGATGGAGCCCGCTTCGATGAAACGTCGCTACCGCTGGCCGCTCGTGGCTATCGTTACCCTGGTTGTGCTGCTGATCGTGCTGCACATCGCCCTGCCTTTTATTGTGCGCGATTACCTCAACGACAAGCTGCGCGACATGGGCGCCTACAGCGGCCACGTTGAGGACGTGGACATCGCGCTGTGGCGCGGCGCTTATGTGATCAACGGGCTGAAAGTCACCAAGGTGGACGGCAAGGTGCCGGTGCCGCTGCTCGAACTCCCACGTACAGACATCGCGGTAAGCTGGCATTCGCTGTGGTACGACCACGCGGTGGTAGCCCGGATCGCCTTCCTGCGCCCTGCCCTGAACTTCGTAGATGGCGGCGAAAACAAACAGGCGTCCCAGACCGGTGCGGGCACCGACTGGCGTGCGCAGTTGGAAAAACTCCTGCCCATCACCCTGAACGAAATCCGTGTGGATGACGGCAAAGTCAGCTTCAACAACTTCACTTCCAAGCCACCCGTGAAGCTTGAAGCCACCCAGATCAACGCCAGCCTCTACAACCTCACCAACGTGGAAGACGCCCAAGGCAAACGCGACGCCCGTTTCGACGGCAAGGCCGTGCTGTTCGGCCAGGCCCCGGTGAATGCCACGGCGACCTTCGACCCCTTCAGCAACTTCGAGGACTTCGAGTTCCGCCTGCGCGTGACCGATATCGAGCTCAAGCGCGTCAACGATTTCGCCTCTGCCTACGGCAAATTCGACTTCAACGCCGGCCACGGTGACGTAGTGATCGAGGCCAAGGCCGACAAGGCCAGGCTGAGCGGCTACATCAAGCCATTGCTGCGAGACGTGGACGTGTTCAACTGGCAGCAGGACGTGGAGAACAAGGATAAAGGCTTCTTCCGCTCGGTGTGGGAAGCGCTGGTGGGCGGTACCGAAACCGTGCTGAAAAACCAGCGCAAAAACCAGTTCGCGACCCGTGTAGAGCTGAGTGGCAACGTGCACCGCCAGGACATTAGCCCGCTGCAAGCCTTTTGGGAAATCCTGCGCAATGGCTTCGTTCAGGCCTTCAGTGCCCGCTACGAGCAGGCGCCGCCCACCAAGGACTAAGCCCCGGGGCGATGAATTCCCCCCGGGCACGGGTTATGATCCCTGCAACCAAAACAAGAGGATCGCCGCATGAAATTCGAAGGGACCCAGGCCTACGTCGCCACATCCGACCTCAAGCTGGCGGTCAACGCGGCCATCACTCTGGAGCGTCCGCTGCTGGTAAAGGGTGAGCCCGGCACCGGCAAGACCATGCTGGCCGAGCAGCTCGCCCAGGCTTTCGGCGCCCGGCTGATTACCTGGCATATCAAGTCCACTACCAAGGCTCATCAGGGCTTGTACGAGTACGACGCGGTAAGCCGGCTGCGCGATTCGCAGCTGGGCGTGGACAAAGTGCATGACGTTCGCAACTACCTCAAGAAAGGCAAGCTGTGGGAAGCTTTCGAGGCCGAGGAGCGGGTAATCCTGCTGATCGACGAGATCGACAAGGCAGACATCGAATTCCCCAACGACCTGCTGCAAGAACTCGACAAGATGGAGTTCTACGTTTACGAGACGGACGAGACCATCCGCGCGCGCCACCGCCCGATCATCATCATTACTTCCAACAACGAAAAGGAACTGCCGGACGCCTTCCTGCGCCGCTGCTTCTTCCACTACATCGCCTTCCCCGACCGCGACACCCTGCAGAAAATCGTGGACGTGCACTTCCCCGGCATCAAGGAAAGCCTGGTAAGCGAAGCGTTGGATGTGTTCTTCGACGTGCGCAAGGTGCCGGGCCTCAAGAAAAAGCCTTCCACCAGTGAGCTGGTGGACTGGCTCAAGTTGCTGATGGCCGACAACATCGGCGAGGCAGTGCTGCGTGAGCGCGACCCCACCAAGGCCATTCCGCCGCTGGCCGGTGCACTGGTGAAGAATGAACAGGACGTGCAGCTGCTCGAGCGCCTGGCATTCATGAGCCGTCGCGGCAACCGCTGAACCGCCGCGGAGGCCAACGCCATGCTGCTTAACCTGTTCAATGAAATGCGCGCGGCGCGCGTGCCGGTGTCCCTGCGCGAATGGCTGGACCTGCTGGAGGCCTTGAAGCGCCACGTAGTGTTCGCCGACATGGACGAATTCTATTACCTGTCCCGCGCCATCCTGGTGAAGGACGAACGCCACTTCGACAAATTCGACCGGGCTTTTTCTGCCTACTTCAACGGGCTGGACAACCTGGGCGAGCACCTGGAAGCGCTGATCCCGGAAGAATGGCTGCGCAAGGAGTTCGAGCGTTCGCTCAGCCCCGAGGAGCGCGCGCAGATCCAGACCCTGGGCGGGTTGGACAAGCTGATCGATGCGTTCAAGGAGCGCCTCGCCGAACAGAAGGCCCGGCACGCCGGGGGCAACAAGTGGATTGGTACGGGCGGCACCAGCCCGTTCGGTTCTGGCGGCTTCAACCCCGAAGGCATCCGCGTGGGCGACGCTGGCAAGCGCCAGGGCAAGGCAGTAAAGGTATGGGACCAGCGCGAGTACAGGAACCTGGACGATCAGGTAGAGCTGGGCACCCGCAACATCAAGCTGGCGCTTCGCCGGTTGCGCAAGTTTGCCCGGCAAGGCGCGGCGGAAGAGCTGGACATCGACGGCACCATCGACCATACCGCCCGTGATGCGGGCCTGCTGAACATCCAGCTACGCCCGGAGCGTCGCAATAGCATCAAGCTGCTGTTGTTGTTCGACATTGGCGGCTCGATGGACGCCCATGTGAAAACCTGCGAAGAGTTGTTTTCGGCCTGCAAGACCGAGTTCAAGCACCTGGAGTATTACTACTTCCATAACTTCGTGTACGAATCCGTGTGGAAGAACAACCTGCGCCGTACCTCCGAGCGCACCGCCACCCACGACCTGCTGCACAAGTACGGCGCGGACTACAAAGTGATCTTCGTGGGCGATGCCGCCATGGCCCCGTACGAAATCACTCACCCTGGTGGCAGCGTGGAGCATTGGAACGAAGAGGCCGGCGCGGCGTGGATGCAGCGATTTCGGGACAAATTCCGCAAGCTGATCTGGATCAACCCGTACCCGAAGGAAACCTGGCACTACACCGCCTCCACCACCCTGGTGCGCGAGCTGGTGGACGACAAGATGTACCCGCTCACCCTGGCAGGGCTGGAAGAAGGGATGCGCTACCTGGCCAAATAGTGAGTCCATTCCCGGGTTTCACCGGATGGCCGGCCCCGCCGGTCCTACAAATCTGTAGGACTGAGCGAAGCCCGGGAACATTTGACCCAACCGGCGGATTTTCTACCGCCAACTCTCCGGAATAGGCTTCCTTGGCCGGATGCCAAAGGTATAGCCCACCCCGATCAGCAGCCACTCGATGGCCGCAGCCAGCAGCAGGGCTACGGCAATGCCCCAGGCGATGGCATCCGGTGACAATGGCACGCGGTAGTCGTAGCTGTTGAGGGTTTCTTCGCGGATCTGCTTGTCAGCGGCAGTAGCCACATGCCAGGCGCGTTCATACCAGCGCCCTTGCAGGGCTTGCCATTCGTGCTCCAGCGCCTGCTCCCGCGAAACCAGCCCCGCCACGCTCTGGGCGTCGCTGCGGAACACCGGGTCGTCGCTGTTCTGGTAGTGCTGCACCAGCGCCTGAAGGTCGCCATTGAAGAACTTCTGCGCGGTTTCATTGAAGCCCTGCAAGGCCTTCTGCGCCTCAAGCAGATGCGCCTGCACCCGTTGGGTGTAATCGTTGATCACCCCCGGCACCTGAACCCCTACCAGCAAGCCGACAGCGAACAGTATCAGGCGAAGATAGCTACGCAGCATGGAGCGTCCTTATTCGATGTGGCCTTCGGCGATGCATTCGCCTCCGCGCCATAAGCACCAGCGACCGGGCTCGTGCTGGTGCCAGGTTTCGTCTTCGGTGAGTGGTTCGGTAGCAATCACCGTGACCACGTCGTCTGGGGTGGTTTCTGCCTTGAAGTCCACGATCACGTCCACGTCTTTGAGCCGGGCCGGGCCGAAAGGTGCCCGCCGGGTGATGTGTACCAGCTTGGTGGAACAAAAGGTGAACAGCCAGTCCCCGTCGCTGAGCAGGCCGTTGAACACGCCCAGCCGGCGATAGCCCGCGCAGGCTTCGACCAGGATCGGCACCAGCAACTCTTCCCGGACGGGGTCGGGGAACACGGTACGGATGCGGTTGAGCAAGTCGCAGAACGCGGCTTCGCTGTCGGTATCGCCGATCGGGCGGTAGAAGCCGGGCGCCGGCGCGAAGTTCGCCAACTGGCCGTTATGGGCAAAGCACCAGTTGCGCCCCCACAGCTCACGCACAAAGGGGTGGGTATTGGACAGGCACACCTTGCCTACGTTGGCCTGGCGCACATGGCCGATCACCACTTCGCTCTTGATCGGGTATTGCCGCACCAGCTCCGCCACGCGTGACTCGCAGCTGGGGGCCGGGTCCTGGAACAGCCGCAGGCCACGCCCTTCATAAAAGGCGATGCCCCAGCCATCGCGGTGGGGCCCGGTGCGGCCGCCCCGCTGCATCAAACCGGTGAAGCTGAACACAATGTCCGTGGGAACATTGGCGCTCATGCCGAGCAGTTCACACATGACACGCTCCTGGGAATGACAGTGCTAAAGCCGTGGTTCGACGCGCATGGAGCCACCCTCGGGAGGGCGACGCGGCGCGGGATTGGCCGGGCGGGGTTCGGCATCGTACCGGCCTGCCGCAAGGTTCGGGCGCTCGGGCGCGAAAGGCTCGCTCGCTTCGGCCTCGGCCAGCTTGGCCTGGCGCTGCGTTTCGGCGTCCCGCTCGGCCTGACGCGCGCGCGCGCCGCGCTCGATGGGCCAGCGAATGAACGCAAACACCGCATATACCGCCAGCGCGATCACGCTGTACATGGCCAGGTCCGAAACAGCGCGCCAGGCGTTACCGGCGACCTTGAACAGCAGGTCCAGCGCGGTGATGGCAATCGCGGGAGCGAACTGGTCACGCGCCGGGTCGACTACCGTAGGCGTGAACAGCAGCGCGGCGCCAACCACCCGCAGCGGCTCGCGCAACCAGCGCCACAGCCAGCGGGTAAGGCGAAACCACACCAGCAGGCAGCCAAGGGCCGCGAAGGCATAGATACCCCAGGCAATGTAATAGTCGTTCTCGGTCATGGTGCTCGTGGCAAGGCGGCAAAGTGGCGCTTATGATAACGGCTTTTGGCCGGGGGCGCAGTGCCGCCGGCCAGCGTGGCTACGCCGCGCCATCGAATCGAGGACTTGCGCATGTCACAGCCCACGCCACCTATCGCCCGCAAGGCTGAGGGCAGCGATCCCTACGCCTGGCTACAGGCCCGCGACAGCGATGAAGTGCTGGAACACCTGCGCGCCGAAAACGCCTGGCTCGACACCCAACTGGCCGATCAGGCCGACGTGCGCGAGGCGCTGTTCGAGGAAATCCGCAGCCGCATCCTGGAAACCGACCTCAGCCTGCCCTCCCCTTGGGGGCCGTGGCTGTACTATTCCCGCACCACGGCGGGCGACGAATACGCCCGGCACTATCGCGCACCGCGCCCGGCCGACGGCTCGCTCAACGTAGACCCCGCCCAAGAGCAGCTGCTGCTGGACCCCAACGAGCTGGCCAATGGCGGCTTCCTGTCGCTGGGCGCGTTCAGCGTAAGCCCGGATCACCAGCGGCTGGCCTACAGCCTGGACACCCAGGGCGACGAGACCTACGAGCTGTTCGTCAAGGACCTGGCCACTGGAGAGATCCAGAGCCTCCCGTTCGAAGGCTGCTCCGGCAGCATGACCTGGGCCAACGACAGCGCAACGCTGTTCTTCTCCGTGCATGACGACACCCACCGCCCGTACAGGCTGTATCGCCACCGCCTCGGCACCCAAGGCGCCACGCTGGTGTTCGAGGAAGGCGACGGCCGATTCTTCCTGCATTGCTACCGCACCAGCTCCGAGCGGCAACTGGTGCTGCACGTGAACAGCAAGACCACCGCCGAGGCGTGGGTATTGGATGCCGAGCATCCGCAAGGCGCGTTCGCCTGTGTGGCCGAGCGCCGTGAAGGGCACGATTACGACGTCGACCACGGCCAGTTGAACGGCGCCTGGGCATGGTTCATCCGCACCAACCGTGACGGCCTGAACTTCGCGTTGTACCAGTGCCCGGAAGGCAATACCGCGCCACGGGAAGCCGATTGGCGATCACTGGTGCCTCATAACCCCCAGGTAATGCTCGATGGCTTCAGCCTCAATCACCAGGCCTACGTGCTCAGCCTGCGCGAGGCGGGCCTGCCCATCGTGCAGGTACACCCCGCCGGCGCGGAGGCGTACCGGGTACAGCTCCCCGACGCGGCCTACAGCCTTTATGTGCAAGACACCCTGGAGTTTGCTGGCCACCACATGCGCCTGCGCTACGAGGCATTGAACCGCCCGGGCCAGGTGCGCCAGCTCAGCCTGGCCAGCGGCGAGCAGGTGGTGTTGAAGCAAACGCCGGTGCTTGGCCCGTTCAACCCTGACGACTACCTCAGCGAACGGCTGTGGGCCACCGCGCCGGATGGCACTCAGGTACCGGTAAGCCTGGTGCGCCGCCGTGATCGTATTGGCGAGCCCACGCCGCTGTACCTCTACGGCTACGGTGCCTATGGCGAAAGCCTGGACCCATGGTTTTCCCATGCGCGGCTGAGCCTGCTCGACCGCGGCGTCGCCTTTGCCATCGCCCATGTACGCGGCGGCGGGGAATTGGGCGAGGCGTGGTACCAGGCCGGCAAGCAGGCCAACAAGCACAACAGCTTCAGCGATTTCATTGCCTGCGCCGAGCACCTGATCAGCGTCGGCATTACCGCTTCCGACCGTTTGGTGATCAGCGGTGGCAGCGCCGGCGGCCTGCTGATCGGCGCGGTGCTCAACCAGCGCCCGGAGCTGTTCGCCGCCGCCATCGCCGAGGTGCCCTTTGTCGACACCCTCAACACAATGCTGGACCCGGAGCTGCCGCTTACCGTTACCGAGTACGACGAATGGGGCAACCCCCAGGAGCCGGAGGTGTACGCCCGCATCAAGGCCTATGCCCCTTACGAGAATGTGCGGCCCCAGGCCTACCCGCATCTGCTGGTGGTGGCGGGCTACAACGACAGCCGTGTGGCCTATTGGGAAGCTGCCAAATGGGTGGCTCGCCTGAGGGAGTTCAAGACCGATGACCGGTTGTTGTTGCTCAAGACCGAGCTGGGCGCTGGCCATGGCGGCATGAGCGGCCGCTACCAGGGCCTGCGCGACGTGGCACTCGAATACAGCTTTGTGTTCAAGGTGCTGAATCTGGTGTAAATAACCCTTATAGGCATAGCGAAGATATCCACCATGGCCAACGCCGCTTCACTGAACAATGAAATCCGCATCATGCTGATGGATTGCGGCCTGTTCAGCCAATTACACCCCGATGACTGCGGCGTGGCCGCAGGCTATTTCAGCATTGTTTCCATGGACCAAGGCGCCCGTATCTTCAGCGAGGGCGACGCGGGCACCTTCATGTGCATCATCCACTACGGCAACGTCTCGGTGTCCAAGACCGACGCCGAGGGCAATCAGGTCGAGATGGCGCTGCTGCGCAAGGGGCGTTCGTTTGGCGAGATGGCGGTGCTCGACGGCGAGCGGCGCTCTGCCACCTGCCTCGCGGCCACGGATTGCCAGCTGCTCAGCCTGGGCAAGGACTCGCTGGAGAAGATGATGACCGAGGCGCCCAAAGTAGCCGCCAAGCTGATTCGTGCGTTGGCGATCGCCTTGTCCAAACGGCTGCGTATGGTGGACGGGCAGCGGCTGTCCTGAGCGCGCCTCAGCTTTCCTCCGCGTTGCCCGGCTTGCGCGCTGCCGCCGGGCTTACCGCAGGGGGCTGAGGCACCTGCAGTTCGGGCAAGGGCGCGCTTGGGCTTGCCGGCGGAGCGGCCGCGCCTGGCCCGCCCTGGACGGACGGTGTGGCCGGCGCAACCGCAGGTACCGGAGGTGCCGCGTCCACAGGCGCGGGCGGCTCGGTGGCGGCCCGGGCAACAGCCGTGAGGGTGAGCGACAACAGCAAAAGGTATCGGGTCATGGCGATCAAGCGACGGCCTCTCGTTGCTGGGGCAAGGCATAACGCTATCCCCCTGGAAGCGGGATCACAAGCCCCCCGTCGCGCTTATCCTTGCCCTCACGCCCCCTGCCCCGGATAATCGCGCGTTTTTCAACCAGGGGCCAGCCGTGGCGAACAAGCGATACAGTTGCATCGGGCTGCATAACCCCAAGTCTCCCGAAAACGTGGGCTCGGTAATGCGCGCCGCGGGCTGCTATGGGGTGAACTCGGTGTTCTACACCGGCCGGCGCTACGAACGCGCCCGGGACTTCGTAACCGATACCAAGCGAGTGCATTACGACATCCCGCTGATCGGGGTGGACGACCTGCGCTCGATCCTGCCGCTCGATTGCGTACCGGTGGCCGTCGAACTGGTGGACGATGCCCGGCCGCTGCCAACCTACACCCACCCCGACCGAGCGCTGTATATCTTCGGCCCTGAAGATGGCAGCCTGGATGAAGACCTGCGCCAGTGGTGCGAGGACACGATCTACATTCCAACCCAGGGGTGCATGAACCTCGCCGCCACGGTGAACGTGGTGCTGTATGACCGCCTGGCCAAGGGCAACAACACCCGTTCCGGCCCGCGCTTCAAATAAGGGAACAGCCGTCGCGTTTAGGAGTCAGCTTAGGGAGCCTCACAACTTCCCATGGAGACGCCGAATGAGCAAAGACATCATCACCGAAGCCGTAGAAGCCCTGCCCACGTCCACCGGGGCGGAAACCAACGTACACGGCTGGGAGCGCGCAGGCTCCATTGCTGGCGGCGCGCTGCTGGTAGGCAAGGGTGTGCGCCGTGGCGGCATCTTTGGCTTGATCCAGATCGCCCTGGGTGGCGTAGCCCTGGCCCGTGGCTTCACCGGCCGCAGCAGGACCAAGGCGCTGCTGGCCAAGGGCCGGGAAGAACTGGACGGCCTGCGTGGGAACATCGAACGCGCGGGTGATCAGCTCAAGTCGCTCAAAGACAACGCCGTGGCCGCCACCGAATCGGCGACCGTGACCGGGAATGATTCGCTGGAATCGCCGAAGGTTTAAACCGTGCACCTCGACCGTAGCAGCCGCGCTTGCGCGCGACTGGGCCAGCACCGAGCAGAGCCGGTCGCACGCAAGCGTGGCTGCTACAAGAAATGCGGTAATCCAGGTTAACCGGCGCGGAAAATCAGGTGTTCTTCCCAGTCGTCCGCGGCCACGGCGTTTTCGCTGAGCATGCGGCCGGCCTGGGACACGCGTTGCTTGTGCACCTGATCGCGGTCGCCGCATACAAGGTAGTGCCAGAGGGGCAGGTCCTGGCGCTCGCTGACCAACCGATAGGCGCAGGTAGGCGGTAGCCACTTGAACTCATCGGCCTGGTCAGGGGTGAGCTGGATGCAATCCGGCACCTGGGCGCGGCGGTTGGGGTAGTCGCTGCAGCGGCAGGTGTCGCGGTCCAGCAGGCGGCAGGCGATGCGGGTGTAATACACGCTGCCGTCGTCTTCGTCTTCCAGCTTTTGCAGGCAGCACAGGCCGCAGCCATCGCACAGCGATTCCCACTCCCCCTGATCGAGCTGATCGAGGGTTTTGCGAATCCAGAAGGGTTCTACTTTGGCGGCCATGGGCGTTCCTGATACGAAAGGCATGCCGATGGTGCATCGGCAGAAAGCGGGCGCAAGTCTAGTGGTGCGCGGGGCTGGGGCCAAGCCCCGGCGACTGTCGGTAACCGCTGCTTGCCAGCGCCGATCCGGTTGAGTAGCTTGCTACCTTCTTGAACAGGAAGCGACGCCATGCCCGATACCCCACGTATTGCCGATTACGCCATCGCCGAACACTTCATCAATCGTTGGTCGCCCCGCGCCTTCAACGCCGAGCCGATCGACGAGCAAACCCTGCTGAGCTTCTTCGAAGCGGCGCGCTGGGCACCCTCGGCCTATAACTCGCAGCCGTGGCGCTTCCTGTATGCCCGCCGTGATACCCCGGACTGGGCGCGTTATCTGGAGCTGCTCAACGAATTCAACCGCGCCTGGGCACAACACGCATCGGCGCTGGTGATCATCCTGTCGAAAACCACCTTCACCCCGCCGGGTGCCACCGAAGAAGGCCCGGCACTGTGGCACACCTTCGACACCGGCTCGGCCTGGGCGCACTTCGCTCTGCAAGCGAGCATCAGCGGCTATCACACCCATGGCATGGCCGGCTTCGACCAGGCCAAGACCCGCGAAGCGCTAAAGGTGCCTGAAGGCTATGCCCTGCATGCGGCGGTCGCGGTCGGCAAGCTGGGCGACAAGGCCAGCCTTCCGGAATACCTGCAGGGCCGGGAAACCCCAAGCCCTCGGCGCCCGGTGAAAGAGCTGGCCAAGAGCGGCGACTTCGATTTCAGCTGAACCGAGGTTCAATAGCCGCGGTTGAAATCCACGCTGCCACGCAACGGCTGCCCTGCCTCGAACGCCGCAAGGTTTTCGAGAAACAGGCCGGCCATCAATGCGGGCGATGTGGGCGCCGCGGTATGGCCAGTGAGCAACAGCCCCCAGGCGGTCCAGAACGGATGCTGGCGGGGCAATGGCTCCTGCCGGCACACGTCGATCACCGCGCCCGCCAGGTGGCCGTCGCGCAGGGCCTGCACCAGGTCTGCGTCCACCACGGCACTCCCCCGCCCCACGTTGATGAACAGCGCCTCTGGATTGAAACCGGCAAACAGCCGCGCATCGAACACGTCTCGGGTGGCGAGGGTATCGGGCAGCAGGTTGATCACGAAATCCGCCTCCTGCACCAGCCGTGGCAATGCCTCAAGCCCGGCGACTTCCTTGAACGGCGCCAGCTCGCGCGGGCCGCTGGCAATGCCATACAACTCCACGCCAAACAGGGAAAGGTAATAGGCCACGCTGCGGCCGATGTCCCCTACTCCCACGATCAGCGCCTTGCGGCCGGCAATGCTGGCCACCGGACGGTTGTCCCACTGCCGCTCGACCTGGCTGACCACACGGGTCATCACCTTGCGTTCATGGCCCAGCACGTAGGTAAGCACGTACTCTGCCATCACCTGGCCGAAAATCCCGACAGCGCGCGTAAGGGTGTAATCCCGGGTCAAGCCCAGCGCCAGCAACGGCGTGATGCCCGCCCAGGTGGACTGCACCCAGCGAGGGCGGTGGCCCTGACGCAACAGGCTTGCCAGCAAATCCGGCTGCCCTAGCCATACCGGGCACTCGGCGGCCAGGCGGGAGAGTTCGGCGGAATCGCCACTGGTGTGGATGTGCAAGGCTGGTGCCTTGTCCTGAAGCAGGGCGGTGTAGGCGGCAAAGGCCTGCTCCGCGATAAGCACGCGCATGGTCGAACCTTGAAAGCGACAACGAGGCAAAGGCCGGCAGCCTACAAGAAGGCTACTGGCAGTCCAGTGAAATCGGCACGCCGCGGGCTAGATGGGATCGTTGCGCCGCAGCAGCTCCTCGGGAAGGTGCTCGATGTACTCGGCTTCGGGCGGCGGCATCTGCAGGTGGTAGCCCTGGGCATCAAGGTTTTCCAGCACCTTGTGAATATCCTCGCGGGCCAGCTGCCGCTCGGGGCTGAGCACCAGGTCGAAGGCATGGTGCGGCGCACCGAACGCGGCCAGCAGCCCCTCGGGCACCCGGGCCAGCGCGTCGCTTTTGAGTACGTAGAGGTACATCTCGTTTTTCTTGGGGCTGCGATAAATCGAGCAGATACGTTTCATGGCTGTTCGCCTCCAACGGTGGCCAGGTTATCGAGCAAGGCCTGGCCAAGCCGCTCGCGCCGCCAGCCGCGCAAGGTATCAGGAAGTGTGTAGGGCCCATTCGGGAAACCGCTGCGCAGCAGGGCTTCAAGTACTTTCTTGCGCAATACCAGTTCCGGGGCGATGCCCAGCCGCTCGGCCTCGGCCTGGCCTACCGCGCGCAACTGCTTGAGCACGCCTGCGGCCTCCATTGGCAAAGGCTCGGGCAACGGCGAAGGCAGTTCCTCTTCCGGTGTGTGCGCCGCGTCATGAATAAGCGCAAGCAAGGTTTCGCCATCCTGGCGGATGGTGCGCGGGTGCATTTCGTCGATCTTCGCCAGCGCCGACAGATTATTAGGCTGAAAGCGGGCAAGCGGCCAGAGCGTCTGTTCCTTGATCACCCGGTTACGAGGCACGTCGCGCAGGTGCGCCTGTTCTTCGCGCCAGGCATACAGTTCGCGCAACACCGCCAACTGCACCGGCGTGAGTTTCCAGCCGAGCCGGGCGTCACGGTACAGTTCACGCGGGTCAACCTCGCGGCCCCATTGCGCTACCAACTCATGGCCGTCATCCAGTACCCAGCCAAAGCGCTCATCGCTCAATCGCGGGCGCAGCGCCTGATACACCTCGGCCAGGTGCAGCGCGTCTTCCGCGGCATAGCTCACCTGTAGTTCGGAGAGCGGCCGCTGCAGCCAGTCGGAGCGGGTTTCGCCCTTGGGCAACTCGATTGCCAGTACTTCCTGCACCAGGCGGGAATACCCCATCGAGAACCCCAGCCCCAGGTAGGCCGCCGCCAGCTGCGTGTCGAACAGCGGCGCAGGCAACTGGCCGGTCAGCCGGGCCAGTACTTCAAGGTCTTCGCTGCAGGCATGCAGCACCTTCACCACGCCTGGCGCAGCCAACAGCTCGGCCAGCGGTGCCCAGGCAGAAATGCCGAGCGGGTCGATCAAAAAGGCCGTATGCCCGTCGCTCACCTGCAGCAGCCCGACCTTGGGGTAGAAGGTGTCCACTCGCACGAATTCCGTATCCAGCGCAATGAACGGCAGCGCCTGCCATGCAGCACACTGCGCCGCCAGCGCCTGGTCGTCACGGATCCACTCTATCGCTATGGCCACAAGCCTCTCCTCAAACAATGGGCGCAGTATATATCGCGCCGCTCGAGGACCGTTACAGGCGGGTCATGGCTTGTTGCCACGGCAGCCTGCGAACAGGTCCAGGGCAGGCTCATACACCGACGTGTCGATGGCCAAAAGGCCAAGCATGGAATGGAACAGGTTGTCCTGGCTCAAGGGCTGGCTTTGCCGCTGGCGCAGGCAGGTTGTGTCTACCGCGAAAGCGCTGCGGTAGCCCGTGGAGAACCAGGCGATCAGCGGAACGTGCTTCTGTTGATCGGGCGCCAGCATGTAGGGGGTGCCGTGCAGGTAGAGGTTGTATTCACCCAACGACTCGCCGTGGTCGGACAGGTACAGCATGGCGCTGTCCACACTGCCTTCATGGCTGCGCAGGGTGTCGATCAGGCGTGCGAGCACATGATCGGCGTAGCGCACGGTGTTGTCGTACCCGTTCACGATGCTTTCCCGGGAGCAGGCATCCAGCGCATTGCTGCGGCAAACAGGCGTAAAAAAGTCGAACCCGGCCGGGTAGCGCTTGTAGTAGTCCGGGCCATGGCTGCCCATTTCATGCAGCACCAGCACCGTGTCCTCCTTCAGGGTGTCGAGCATGGCGGGAAGGTCGCGCAGCAGTATGCCGTCGTGGCACTCGTCGTCGCAGTAATGGCCGTCCTTGCTTTGAGCAAGGTTCTGGTAGCTCACCCGGGCGCAGGTACCCTTGCAGCCTGACTGGTTGTCCAGCCAGACCACCTTCACCCCGGCTCGCTGGATCACGTCGAGGAGGCCTTCCTGGTTCTGTGCCCGAACGGCGGTGTACGCCTTGCGCCCCAGGTTCGAGAACATGCAAGGCACCGACACGGCGGTTTCCGTGCCGCACGATTGCACATTGGCAAAGGCCACCACGCCTTTCTCCTGAGCAAGCTCGGGAGTGGTATCGCGCTGATAGCCCAGCAGGCCTACGTTGTCTGCCCGCACGCTTTCGCCCACCACCAGCACGGTGAGCGATGGGCGGGTATGGCTGGCCCAGGCCGTGGCCTTGTGCGCATCGGTTCCCACCTGCTCGAAGGGCTGGCGTACCGAAGCCACCTGTTCATTGACGTACGCCAACCCAGCCCCTATCACATTGCTCGGCACTACCAGCAAACGCAGTTCGTGATGGTTACGAAACAGCGAGGCGAGGCCTTGGTAGTTGCTCAGCGCGATAGCCGCCATAAGCACGGCACTGGCGATCAGGGCGGCAAGTTTGGCGAATAGGCCGCGCAGCCCCTGGCGGTAACTTACAGGCAACTTCCAGATCACCACTGCGGGCACAACGCCGCACAACACCATATACCCTATGAACTTAAACGAAAGCAGGTCACGCACTTCGCTGATGTCCGTTTCCGCAATGTTCCTGAACATGCCAGGATCAATAACGATGCCGTACTTGTTCATGAACCACGCCGCGCCGGCGCTCACGGGGAACAGCACCATCAACACGGGCTTCAGCGTCCAGCGACCGCCCAGTAAAGAGAGCACGAGGTTAAACGCAAGCCCTACGAGCGCGGCGAAGGCAATCGCCAAGCCAGCACTGGTGCTATGGGTGATTTCGCCAAGGTGGTGCCACAACGGAAGGTTGAACGAGGCCAACAGGCAAGCACTGGTCGCAAGCGTTATTACTTCCGGCCGCACCGGTTTGATCGTCGACATATTTTTCACGTTCGCAGAGTTCGCTCGCCAGCCGAGCCGAGCGAACTTTAGGGCGAGGAAAATAAACTTTTCGTGAAAAATATGCTGAGAGTAAGTATTAGCGCCAAGTTAAACGAAACCTTGATGAACCATGAAGGAAACTTTCAGGTTTCCCTCACATAAAGCAGTGGCGCGGCGCGCTCAGGGCTGGCTTCGCCATTTGACATAGGCTTCGCGATCCATGTCGACGATGTCTACGCCCAGCTGCACATCCAGCCCCGGCGGTACGCTGATGCCTTCTTGCAGGGCGGCAAGCAGCCCTTCGGACAGCTTGCGTTTTACCTCGGCCGATCGGCCACTGAGTATGGCGAGCTTCACGTATACGAATGCCCGTTCACCCAGGCCGATGCCTACGCGGAAGTGATCGAGCTGCACGGCCCTGGCCTTGATATCCACTTCATGGGCGAACTGACCACTCGCCATCAAGGAATGGTTCAGCTTGAGCAGGAGCTTCTCAGGTTCGAGGCCAGTCAGGTTGCGGGTGTATTCCAGGTGCAGGTGTGGCATGGAGGTCCTCACATCGGCCGGCCAGGAGTGACCAGTGGTCTCAGCATAGCCCAGGTCAGGGGAACGAACGCCCCGCCTGGAAGGGTCAAACCCGTGAATCAACGGCTATGCTCCGTATAATCCACCAGCCGCGAGGTGAAGCGATGCCAGCTACACATGATCTTTATGCCGACCTGGGCAAAACGCGAGAAGAAGTGAACAAGCTGCAGCAGACCAACAAACTGCTGCAAAGCCTGGTCACCAAATACGAGGACATCGACCGGCAGGTGGTCGATGCCGAAAACGCCTCGGCCGAGGATGACACCGTAAGCGCGCTGAAGAAAAAGCGCCTGGACATCAAGAACAAGATCGTTCAGGAAATCGAATACCCCGGCACCCGGGGGGCGGCGAAAAACTTCTAGATTCACTCAAAGGCTTGGGGCCGGCACAGGGAACCGATGTGTTCGCCGGCTCCGCCGTCTTCTGCACTGGGCAATTGGCTCCCCCGCAAGGCCATGAAAAGTTGTACACCGCCCTTCGCACACAGGCCGTTTCGTTATCACCCCGCCCTGCCCTGTGATCATTGACCGCGAACAGTCCTATCGCCAAAGCCTTTGTTTTACACGCCTGCACGCCTGTACAAACCTCGCACAATAGGATCCAGCTTTACGACGAACGGCGGCTCGATCGGCTAAGGTTATCGGGCCCACAGGGGGATAACCCAGGTACTTGCCCCGCCCGGGGCCGCTGCTCAAGGGTTACCCATGAAGTCCAACGTTCGCGATGTTCATCCTGTCGCCCGTTGCGCGCCTGTGTTGTTCAACGCTGCGGGCGCAGCCGTCTCACTGGCAGTGCTGGCAAGCGCGCCTGCCCTGCCGTTCTGGTTGACCGCGGTTTGTGTCGCTGCGCCCGCTGTAGTGGCCGGCGCGCTGTGCGGCTGGCGCGGCCAGCACCAGGCGGCCGAAGCGCAGGCGCGTGAGCTCGCCAGCCAGGCGCCTGCAAGTGAAGCCCCTCGGGTTGAAGATGCCCAGCGCTTGTGTCTCGCCGCATTGCCGGTATGGATGCGCCAGATCGACACCTCGCGTGACCAGACCGAAGCGGCCATTGGCGCGCTTACCCAGCGTTTCGTAGATATTGCCCAACGCCTCGACCACACCGTGAGCACCTCGCGGCAGGCCGCCGGTGACATGGGCCAGGGAGGCGCAGGCGAAGGCTTGTCCCAGAGCCAGGTTGCCCTGAGCGAAGTGGTCGACACGCTACGTGTGAGCCAGCAAAGCCGTAATGAAATGCTCCATGCCGTGCGCAACCTCACCGACTACACCGGAGAGCTGCGGCAGATGGCAGCGGAAGTCGCCGCCATCGCTCAACAAACCAACCTGTTGGCACTCAATGCCGCCATCGAAGCGGCACGCGCCGGGGAAGCCGGACGCGGCTTCGCCGTGGTGGCCGATGCCGTGCGTTCACTGTCGAGCCAGTCCAGTGAAACGGGCCAGAAAATGTCCGCGAAGGTGGACGTGATCAACAACGCCATCGGGCGCCTGGTAGAAGTGGCCGGTGAGAGCAATGACAAGAGCAGCGACACCGTTGCGCATGCCGAACACACCATCGAAGGCGTACTGGGCGTTTTCGAAGGCATCACCGGGCAACTGCAAAGCGCATCGCAGTTGCTGCAGGACGAAAGTACCGGCATTGGCCATGAGCTTTCCCAGGTGCTGGTAGAACTGCAGTTCCAGGACCGCGTGAGCCAGATCCTCGTTCAGGTACGCGAACGGATGGCGAGCTTGCACCAGCAGTTGGAGCATTGCCAGGCAACGGGCGAACCCTTCCATCTCGATGTGGACGCGTGGCTGGCCGAAACCGAACGCACCTACGCGATGCAAGAGCAGCGCAACAACCATCACGGCCGAGGCAGCGCCAGGCCCGCCGACAGCGCTGTCACCTTTTTCTAGGCCGCTGCCCTTCCGGGCAATGGCGTATTGACCGCTTTTAGTAAATCACCCTTCAGGAGGTTATATGGCCAAGTCCATATTGGTAGTGGATGACTCCGCAAGCATCCGCCAAGTAGTAGGTATCACCCTCAAGGGCCAAGGCTACGACGTGCTGGAAGCCTGCGATGGCCAGGACGCACTGCGCAAGCTGACCGGCCAGAAGATCCACCTGGTGATCAGCGATGTGAACATGCCGAACATGGACGGCATTACCTTCGTGAAAGAGCTGAAGAAACTGCCGGCGTACAAGTTCACGCCGGTGATCATGCTCACTACCGAATCCCAGGAAAGCCGTAAGCAGGAAGGCCAGGCCGCTGGCGCCCGTGCATGGGTGGTGAAGCCCTTCCAGCCAGCGCAGATGCTGGCCGCCGTGGCCAAGCTGATCGCGCCATGATCGTGGCAGAGCGAGCCGGCGACGCGCTGCAGGTCACCTTGCAAAGCGAGCTGACCATTTACCAGGTGGGTGAACTGCACGCCGCCGCGCAGGCCTGGCTCGCCGAAGCTTGCGCCTGGCGCCTGGACCTCAGCCAAGTGGCAGAAATGGACGGCGCGGGGTTGCAGTGGTTGCTGTTCATTCAGCAGCGGCTGCGCGCAGAGGGCCATGACCTGGCCCTCACCGCCGCCAGCGATGCCGTACGTGACGTGCTGCAGCTTTGCCCGGCGACCGGCCTTGCAATGCCTTCGTGATCTTTGACCCTCAGGAACAAACCGGCCTATGAACCTTGACGCTGCACTGCAGACCTTTATCGCCGAAGCCCGCGAACTCCTCCAGGACATGGAACAAGCGCTGTTGCGCCTGGAGAGCGAGCCGGGCGATATGCAGTGCCTGGCCGCCGTGTTCCGCGCGGCCCATACCATCAAAGGCTCGGCCGGGCTGTTCGGGCTCGACCCGCTGGTGAGCTTCGCTCACGTGGTCGAGGACCTGCTCGACCGCCTGCGTAGCGGCAGCCTGGCCATCGACCGTGAGCGTATCGCGTTGCTTCTGGGCTGCAACGATCACTTGAGCGCCTTGCTCGAGTGCGTAGCCGTGGAGCGCCGCGAGCCGAGTGCAGCGCTGTTGGCCAACGAACAACCGCTGCGTGACCGCCTGGCCGCCTGCGGTGGGCAAGCCGCGGCTGCCCCGGCGGCTGCGGTGGAACAGGCTGAAACAAACCCTGGTCGGCTTTGGCAGGTTTCGGTGCGCTTCGGCGAAGACACCTTCCGCCACGGCATGGACCCGCTGTCGTTCCTGCGTTACCTGGACACCCTCGGCGAGCGCAAGGCCCTGGTGCTTCACCAACAAGGCATCAGCGAAGCCGAAACCTTCGACCCGGAAACCTGCTACCTGGGGTTCGACCTTCAGCTGCAGGCCGCGTGCGACGCAGACACCTTGGCCCAGGCGTTCGCGTTTGTAGAGGGCGAGTGCGAGCTGGCGATCAACGAGCTACCCGGCGAGGCCATGAGCGAGCAGTTGCCTGCGGCAGCGGTGGAGCCTGTAGTGACGCCGCCCACGCAAACGGCCACGGCAGAGCCGCGCCCGGCGCAGGACAACCGCCAGGCCTGGGTGCGCGTGCGCGCCGACAAGCTCGAGGCCCTGATCAACCTGGCGGGCGAACTGGTGACTGCTGGCGCCGGTGCGCGCCTGCTGGCCGAACGTGCCGCCACGGGCCGCGCTGACGAGGCCTTGCTGGAAGCGACCGCCTCGGTCAACGCCCTGGTAGAGCAAGTGCTCGAAGGCGCGCTGGCCATGCGCATGGTGCCGATCGGCGAAACCTTCAACCGGTTTCATCGCGTGGTACGTGACGTCAGCCAAGGGCTGGGCAAGGACATCGAACTGGTGGTCAGCGGTGGTGACACTGAACTGGACAAAGCACTGGTGGAGCAACTCGGTGACCCACTGATGCACCTGCTGCGCAACGCCATGGACCACGGCATCGAAACACCCGAGGCACGGCTGGCGGCGGGCAAGCCTGCGCGTGGCCGGCTGCACCTCAACGCGTTTCACGACGCCGGCAACATTGTGGTGGAGCTCAGCGATGACGGTGCCGGCCTGAACCGCGCGCGCATTCTGGCCAAGGCACGCGAGCGCGGGCTGATCGGCAATACCGAGCCAAGCGACCGTGAGCTGCTGGCGCTGATTTTCGAACCGGGCTTTTCCACCGCGGCGGCCGTGACCAACTTGTCCGGGCGTGGCGTGGGCATGGACGTGGTGAAACGCAACATAACCGGCCTGCGCGGCAGCATCGAGCTGTTCAGCCCGGCAGGCGAAGGCACCACTGTGCGCATCCGCCTGCCACTCACCCTGGCGATGATCGATGGGCTGCTCGTGGAAGCTGCGGGCAGCAGTTATGTCATCCCCCTAGGGATGGTGCGCGAATGCATGGAGCTGGTGCCCGGCGAACGCAACGCCTTGCGGGCCAGGGGCCACGTGGACCTGCGCGGGGAGGTTCTGCCGCTGGTGTTCCTGCGTGACCATTTCGAGCTGCACGGCGAACCGCCCCGGCGGGAAAACATCGTGGTGATACGCGCCCACGGCCTCAAGGCGGGGCTGGTGGTGGACCACCTGATGGGCGAATACCAAACCGTTATCAAACCCCTCGGCGCGCTGTTCGGCGGCGTTCGGGGCATCAGCGGCTCGAGCGTGTTGGGTAGTGGCGTGGTCGCCCTGATCCTTGACGTGCCTGCCCTGCTCAAGCACCTGACCGAGCGCGAGAGCGCCTCGCTCAAACTTTCTTCAACGTTTCAGGCTGTCCAGGGTTAGTCCCGAGGTGTTCCAATGAACTGGTTCTATAATCTCAAAATCTCCGCCAAGCTGCTGATTTCCTTCCTGCTGGTGCTGTCGCTGTCCATCGTGCTGGGCGTCTTCGCGATCATGCAATTGTCTGCGGTCAACAGCGCCGCGGTACGCATGAGCGAAGACTCCGTGCCGTCCATCCGCGTGGCCTCGAGCATGCGCTATAACCTCACCCAGTACCGTACCCGCGAGGCACGGCACATCCTGGCCGACACCGCCGCCGAAATGGACGACCTGCGCCAGCTGGGGCAGCAATCGCGCAGCGAGGTCGACAGCAACCTGGAGAAATACAAACCGTTGATCTCCGGGCCAGAAGAGCAGTCGCTGTATGACGCTTTCGTCAGCGACTATCGCCATTACATGAGCGTGAGCGAGAAAATGCTGAGCCTGTCCGCCGAGGGCGACAAGGCAGCGGCAAAAGCTATGCTGGTGGAGTCCAAGCCGGTGTTTGAAAGCGCCGCCGCGACCCTTGGCAAACTGTCGGCACTCAATGACGCCAACGCTCAGGCGGCCAGCGACGCGGCTGCCAGCACCTATGAACGTGCACGCCTGGCCATTGCACTGGTATTGGCTGGCTCGGTGATCCTGGGCCTGTTCCTCACCTGGTTCGTGTCCCGCATCATCTCCCGCCCCCTGCGCCATGCCATGGACGTGGCCACGCGTTTGGCCGAGGGAGACCTGGCGGTGAAGGTGGAAGTGACCAGCCAGGATGAAACCGGCCGGGTACTGGTTGCCATGGAAAACATGGCGGGCCAGCTTGGCCGCATCATTGGCGAAGTTCGCCATGCGGCGGATAACCTGGCCAGCGCTTCGGAAGAAGTGAGCGCCACCGCGCAGTCCATGAGCCAGGCCACCAGCGAGCAGGCTGCCAGCGTGGAACAGACCAGCGCTTCGGTAGAACAGATGACCGCCAGCATCAACCAGAACACTGAAAACGCCAAGGTGACCGATGGCATGGCCAGCAAGGCCTCGCGCGAAGCCGTGGAAGGTGGGCAGTCGGTGCAGGCTACCGTCGACGCCATGAAAAAGATCGCCCAGCGCATCGGGATCATCGACGACATTGCCTACCAGACCAACCTGCTGGCGCTTAACGCCGCGATCGAAGCCGCCCGTGC
The DNA here is from genome assembly GCF_058145875.1 of Pseudomonas sp. 3MAES_34.3B. Classification (NCBI taxonomy): domain Bacteria; kingdom Pseudomonadati; phylum Pseudomonadota; class Gammaproteobacteria; order Pseudomonadales; family Pseudomonadaceae; genus Pseudomonas; species Pseudomonas sp. 3MAES_34.3B. The sequence goes on from NZ_CM176960.1 coordinate 4,061,805, forward strand.
CGGTGAGCATGGCAAGGGCTTCGCGGTGGTTGCCGCCGAAGTGCGCAAGCTGGCTGAACGCAGCCAGGTGGCCGCGCAGGAAATCGGTGAGCTGTCCACCAGCAGCGTGAGCCTGGCCGAACGCGCCGGCGCGCTGCTGACCGAGATGGTGCCCTCGATCGGCAAGACCAGCGACCTGGTGCAGGAAATCAGCGCTGCCTCCGAAGAGCAGTCTGCGGGCGTTGCCCAGATCAACATGGCAATGGTGCAGCTGAACCAGGTCACTCAGCAGAACGCTTCCAGCAGCGAAGAGCTGGCGGCCACCGCCGAGGAAATGAGCAGCCAGGCCGAGCAATTGCAGCGCGCCATGAGCTTCTTCCGCATGGAAACCGACAACGCCCGCGGCGTGCCGCCAACCTCGCAGCGCAGCCCGGCGCGGCCAGCGGTCGCCACCCCTGCACGCCAGGCCTGGCGCGGCGAGCCGGCTGCGGCAGTGTGTGAAACCGAGTTCACCCGGTTCTGAAGGAGGCGCTGTAATGACTAGCCAAACCCCCGGCACCCTCGCCGATGCGCAGTACCTGACCTTCTCGGTTGCCGGGGACACCTATGCCCTGGCGATCGAAGGGATCAAGGAAATCATCGAGCTGAGCCAGATGACTGTGGTACCGATGATGCCGGCCTATGTGCGCGGCGTGATCAACCTGCGCGGCGCGGTGGTGCCAGTGATTGACCTGGCCGCGCGCTTCGGCCAGCCACCGGCCGAGCTCGGCCGCCGCAGTTGCGTGGTGATCCTGGAAATAAACGCGGACGATGGCGAGAAGCAGGTGTTCGGCCTGCTGGTAGATGCCGTGTGCGCGGTGCTCGACATTGCCGCCGAGCACATGGAGCCGGCGCCGGCGTTTGGCGCGCGCATTCGCGCCGACTTCATCGCCGGCATGGCGCGCCTGGATGCACGCTTTGTAATCGTGCTCGATGCCAACCGGGTGCTGGCCTTGCAAGACCTGGCAGCGATCAGCCACATGGCAGGCGAGGCGGCGGCGTGAGCAACAGCGGCATCAGCGACGCCGACTTCGCGCACTTCCAGCGCTGGCTTTACCAGCGCGCGGGCATCCATATGGCGGCCAGCAAGAAGGCGCTGGTCGCGGGCCGCCTGGCCACACGTTTGCGCCACCATGGCATGAACGATCATGGCGCTTATTTTGCGATGATCACCACGCCCCAGGGCGGGGACGAAGCCCAGATTGCGCTGGACCTGCTGACCACCAACGAAACCTATTTCTTTCGCGAACCCAAGCATTTCGAGTGGCTGCGCGAGCAGCTTCCGCAGCTTCAACGGCCGGGGCGCACGTTCCGCCTATGGAGCGCCGCCTGCTCTTCCGGGGAAGAACCCTACAGCCTCGCCATGCTGCTGGCCGACTGCCTGGGTGAGAAACCCTGGGAAATATTCGGCTCGGATATCAGCACCCGAGTGCTGGAAAAAGCCGCGCGCGGCCATTACCCGATGGAACGGGCCCGCAACCTGAGCCAGGAACACTTGAGCCGGTATTGCCTCAAGGGCATCGGCCGCCAGGCAGGCACGCTGCTGGTGGACAAACCGCTGCGGGATCGAGTGCAGTTTCTCCAGGTGAACCTGAACGATCATTTGCCCAAGCTGGGCGAATTCGATGTGATCTTTCTGCGCAATGTGCTGATCTATTTCGATGTACCCACCAAGCAGCGTGTGCTCGGCCGGCTGGTCCCGCTACTGCGCAGCGGTGGCTACTTCATCGTGAGCCACTCCGAAAGCCTGAACGGCGTAACGGACGCGCTGGCGCTGGTGTCTCCTTCCATCTACCGCAAACCATGAGCCCGCTCGCCATGCCCATCAAGGTAATGATCATCGACGACTCGGCCGTGGTGCGTCAGGTACTGCAAGCCATTCTGGAGCAGAGCCCCGACCTGAAGGTGATCGGTGTGGCCAGCGACCCGTTGTTCGCCATGGAAAAGATGGCCAAGCAATGGCCGGATGTAATCGTGCTGGATGTGGAAATGCCGCGCATGGACGGCGTGACCTTCCTGCGCAAGCTGATGGCCGAGCGCCCTACCCCCGTGGTGATTTGCTCTACCCTGGCTGAAAGTGGCAGCCAGACCGCACTGCAAGCCTTGGCCGCCGGCGCTGCGGATATCATTGCCAAACCGAAAATGGGCCTGAAGGAATTCCTGCACCAATCGGCGGCGGAATTGACCAGCGCGGTACGGGGTGCGGCGAAAGCCAACCTGAACGCCCTGCGCACGCGTTCACCCCTGCCAGCGGTGGCGCCGAAACATACCGCCGATGCGATTTTGCCGCCCGCCGGCGCCCAGGCCATGGCCCGAACCACCGAGCGCGTGATCGCATTGGGCACTTCCACTGGCGGTACCCAGGCGTTGGAGCGTGTGCTCACGGCGCTGCCTCGGGTATGCCCGGCCATCCTCGTGGTGCAGCACATGCCCGAAAAGTTCACCGCGGCGTTCGCCCAACGGCTTGATAGCCTCTGCCAGGTTGAAGTGATGGAAGCCCGGGACAACGACCGTGTGTTGCCGGGGCGGGTACTGATCGCGCCGGGTGGGCGCCACATGTTGCTCAAGCGCAGCGGTGCGCAATATCACGTGCAGGTCACCGATGGCCCGCATGTGAACCGGCACAAGCCGTCGGTGGACGTACTGTTCCGCTCCGTTGCACGCTTCGCCGGCGCCAATGCCACGGGGGTGATCATGACGGGCATGGGTGACGATGGCGCCCGAGGCCTGAAGGAAATGCTTGAGGCCGGGGCCGATACCTACGCCCAGGATGAGGCCAGCTGCGTGGTGTTCGGCATGCCCAAGGAAGCGATTCGCCTTGGTGCTGCCCGGCAAGTGGTTGGGCTGGACCGGATAGCTCAGCTGATCGTGCAAACGTCACGGGGCTGAACCACCGGCCCCTACTTGCCGTTAGCCCATGTTTACCCCATAGCCCTGCGCCAAAGGCTTGAGCCCCCCTGCGTAACCCTGGCCGATGGCGCGGAATTTCCATTCGCCATTGTGGCGGTACAGCTCGGCAAAGATCATGGCGGTTTCGGTGCCGGCGTCTTCGGCAAGGTCGTAGCGGACCACTTCTTCCCCCGTGGTTTCGTTGATAATGCGGATGAACGCACCGCCCACCTGGCCGAAATTCTGCCCACGCTCGCCCGCCTCATGAATGGTCACGGCGAACGCAACCTTATCCACGTCTGCCGGGACCAGCGCGAGGTCTACCTTGATCTGCTCATCATCGCCGTCTCCAGCCCCGGTACGGTTGTCACCGGTGTGCTCGACCGAGCCGTCGGCGCTTGTCAGCTGGTTGTAGAAGATGAAATCCCCCTCCCCTCGGACTTTCCCCATGGCGTTCAGCAGGAAGGCGCTGGCGTCCAGGTCGAAATCCACGCCGTCGGTAGCACGGGGGTTCCAACCCAGCCCTACGACGATTCGCGTGAGGGAAGGGTCGGTTTTGGTAAGCGAAAGGTTGCCGCCCTTTTGAAGGGACAATGCCATGTGAAGCTCCTTGTTTGTGTGAGTGCGCGAGGGGTCAGTTGCGTTCGGCCGGTGAAGGCGCCTTTGCGGGGAAGATCAGGCTGGCGGCAATGCCCACCGCCAGCACGGCCATGACGATCGCCAGGCTGGTATTGGGGGCAATGGTGTAGCCGTGCTCGAACAGATGATGGGTGGCGTTGAGGCCCAGCTTCGCCGCGATGAAAAACAGCAGCGCGATCACGGCTTTTTCCAGGTGCACCAGGTAACGCTTGAGCGCTTCGAGCACGAAGTACAGGCTGCGCAGCCCCAGAATGGCGAACAGCATTGCCGAGTACACGATCAGCGGCTCTCGGCTTACTGCGATAACCGCGGGCACGGAATCGAAGGCGAACAGCACGTCCGACACCTCTACCACCACAAGGCACAGGAACAATGGCGTTGCGAACACAGCGCCCTTCGCTGCGAGCGTGATGCCATGGTTTTCAGGCTTCAGGAGCTGCGCCTCAAGCGCTTGGCGGCTGACGAAGAAACGATTGCCGTGCAGCTTGGGCCAGGTCGGAAACAACCGTGTGGCAACGCGATAGGCAATGTGCCGGGAATAGTCCTCTTCGGCCTCGTCGCTGCCACTACCTTTGAGCATCATGACCGCGGTCCAGGCCACGATCACCGCGAACACCACCTCGACCCAAGGGCCCAGGGCGAGTAACCCGGTGCCGATAAGCACAAAGACCCCGCGGAAAACCACTGCGCCGATCACGCCCCAGTAGAGGACACGATGGCGAAGCTGATCCGGAACCTTGAACCAGGCGAAGATGGCCATGAACACGAACAGGTTGTCCACGCTCAATACTTTTTCAAGGGCGTAGCCGGTCACGAACAAGCTGGCGGTGTGGGCGCCATGTTGCACGAACAGGAAGGCCGCAAACCCCAGCGAAAGAGCAACCCAGAACACCGACCACACCGACGCCTTGGCCAGTGAAACGGGCCGGTCGGCGCGATGGGTGACCATGTCCAGCAGCAGTGCGCCGAGCGCGATGCCAGCGAATACCGCGATGGTCAATGGCGGGAAGCCAAGAGGCGTAGCGTCCATGGGGTACCTCACAAGTCGAAGTCAGCGGGGCTCAGCCCCAGTTCCAGGCAAACTCGGCGACAGGCCGCGCGCTCTTGCTCATCGAAGTGGCCATCGGAACCACCGACAGCGCAGGCAACACGCACCAGCAAGCGGGCCGCGCTGTCGTTGCCCTTGAGTTTGCCAATGATCCTGAGGGCCTCGGCTTCCCCAATCTGAAGGTCGAACTCGAACTTGCTGGTCGAGTTGTTGAACGCGGCCAATACGTCGCTGAGGTTGAATACCTTCAGCTCGGGCGAGTTATTGATAAAACCCGTCATCTTCAGTTTTTCCGCGGCAGTTACTTCGCCATCAGCGGCGGCGATCATTGCGCACGCCGCAGCGGTCGCTTCCATGAATTGCCGATTTCGGAACTTCGCTACTTCAGTGGTAAGCGCTTCCCGCGCCATTGCCGCATTGCTTTTCAACCATCCCAACATCGGGTTCTCCTTGTTTAAGGGCAATTGCCCCCGGCGAACATTCGCACGTTCTGTTAACGCCCTGCCTGCGCCAGGCCGCAATCGACGGGCTTCACGCCGTGCCACTGCGCGCGCTCCAGCGTCCTGACCGCCCAGTTGTAATGCGTGGCCGGTTCAACCATGGCGTCGTCGTGCCTGAACACGGCGGGGCGGGCCCCCTGGATGACCAGCCGGGCACAGTTCAGGTCTTCCATGGGGACCCTCAACCCTTGCTGGATCAGCGGCACCTGGCAGGGATGGATGGCCGTTTTGCCCACTAGCCCATGCGCCACGTCCAGGTGCACTTCCCGAGCGAGCAGGTCTGGCATGGCCAAGTGTTCGAATACGGGCGCCGTAAGCGCGAAACCCTGTGCGCCCAGCACACCGGCAAGCATGGGGATCACATAGCCCATTGGGGTTTCATACAGCGTGCTGGTACGCGGGCGCCGCAGGGCCAGACAACCCAGCAGATCGTTTCCCCCGATGCGGACTGCCAGGATTCGCTGCCCGAATTCGGCCCGTAGCGCCTGGCCCAACTCCGCCACCGCGGCAGGGTTGTAGACCTGTGCAGTTTCAAGGGTGGGCATGAGCGACTGGCTGGGGTCATCCAGCACACAGGCCCAACGCTCAAGAGAGGCCAGGTCGAGCTTGGGAATCACGAAACCATCTATCGCGTGTATTTCCGGCCAGGCCATCAACGTGGCGGCCATGCGTGGGTTTCTAGGGCGAACGAACACCAGGGGGCGGGAGCCATCGGCACCGCCACTGCGGGCAACGCTGGCAAGTGCGCTGCGTAGGCGGGCCAAGGCCGGGGCCGCATCCGACTCGGCGATGGCATCCTCAAGGCACACCACCAGCGATCGCAAGCCGGGAAGTTTCTTCCCCACCATAACCAGGAGAAGGTCCGGTCGAGTTGCCGGCATATACAGGGTACCGCCCAAGGCAAACGGGGAGACGTTTCGCACTAGCTCACCCTCCGGATAAGGGTTGCCGCCCGGTACGGCCCAATGCCGTGCCCGCCTCCTGCACCTCGATGCCGGCCTGCCGAGTGAGATGGATGAGTAATTGCACGTCAGGGTCGCGCCGGTCCCGTACCAGTACCTGGTCAGGAACACGCCTGAACACCGCCCGCGTGGCCTCTGCAATTCCGGGCTTTATTCGATTGAGGTCGTTTGTCTCGAAGCGCTCGCCCAGGTGCTCGAACACTTCTGAAGTAACGGCCTGCAGTGCCTTGGCCTGCGCTGGGGCCCAAGGCACTGCCGCGCTGACGCGTACAGTGGCCCGCGCGGCGTTGATCCGTTCGATAAAGGGGCGCGTGAGGTCGTGCGCCGTCAGGTCATGCTGCACCACACACCCATGCAGCCCGGCATCGGTAGGCCAGACGGAGCGTGAAACCAGCCCGGATACCGTTGCGCCAAGCACACCGGACGGGATGAGCCAGTCCTGCGCAGAGGCTGCCAGCCATGCGCGACCACACGGGTCTGCTAGCACCACCAACCGCGGCACGTCGGGAAAGCGGTGGTCACCTGTGAGGCTGCGCTTGAGCTCGGCTGCAATGGCGCCCTTGCCGGTCCAGCCGTCGATGAATGCGATGTCCTGCGCCCCATGGCGGGCAATGATGTGCTCCAGCGCCACGGTATCGATGCCGCGGCCCCGCACGATACTGATCCCGTAGTGGTGAACATCGTGCCCCTGTTCCAGCAGCGCCCGACGCAGCAACACCCCTGCAGGGAGGCCAGCGCGCACAAAAGATACCAGTACGATGGGGGCCTCCCGATAACGCGCCGCCAGCCCCAACGCAAGGGCTTGTACGTCTGCAGCCATCCTCCCGGCGTTGTTCGCCAGTGCGCGTTTGAAATGGGCCAGGTGGGAACCCGACGGCGCCTCCTCGCGGCTCAGCATTTCGGAATAATGTTTCTGCTGGCGCTGGATGGAACGTTCTTTTTCCAGCACGGCCATGGGTGCAAGTTCCGTGGCGCGAAGCAGGATGTGAACATCGGCCGGCAGATAACTGCCGCTGCCAACGGTTGCCATGGCCAGTGGATCAAGCATGGGTGATTCCTTCCACACACCTGGCGACCTGGCTACCGCTTGGCGTAGCCCAGAAATGGCACAGCTCCATGAAGCCCAGATCCGAAACACTGTCTCCGATACCAAGCAACAGGCGCTCACCGTGCAGCGCGTGATCCTGCGCGAGGTAATGCGCCACTGCGGCCCGCTTGCTCACAGCCAGGGGGAGCAAGGCCAGGTTGTTGCCGTTGAGGTGGGTGTACATGCCCTCGAGGTGGCCCGCGACCAGCAAGGTTTCGCGCAAGCGCACCAACTGGGCATCGGTGCCGGCGTTGTGCTTGATCACGACGCAGTGCCGCTGCCCTCCCTCTTCCAGTACCCAGCCGCGAAGCGACATACCGAGGTCGGCGCCCGCTTGAAGGGCCGCTTCACACACCATCGGCAAACGAGCCTGAAAGGCGCGAAGCCGCTCGGCCATTGCGCCTTGCCAGTGAAGGTCCACCTCACCGCCGGGGCGAAGGATCACTCCGCCATGGGCACACACCGCGCTGCCACCGAACCCCAGCGCCACGCGCCCGAACGCTTCCACACCGCGAGCGGTCACCGGCACCAGATCGCAATCGCGCCGTAGCCAGTGCAGAAGGGTTTTTTGCGCTTCGCTCTGGTAGCCGCTCACCGCGCCTTCCACGTTATGGGAGGCCGGGTAGCGCCGGGCGTGTTCGGGCATCTTGCCGGGGGTTTGAAAAAGGGTATCGTCGAGGTCCAGGAACACGAGAGGCCGATTACTCACCATCGACGATCACCTGCGCATTCAGCGTGTCGATCAGTGAAGCAGGCAGGGCCAGCCGGTGGGTTTCAGTGCACAGCAATACCCGCCCGAACTGCCCCGGCGCGACGTTATAAAGGAAGTTGTCTATGCCCTGCCCATAGTTGTCAGGGAACGCTATTACGCGCTCGATGGCGTGCCCGACGGCAATAGGCGAGCGCGTGGTAGCGCAAAAACGCACCCGCGCGCCGCTGCGCTCCAACCGCTCCGCCAACAGAAACGGCTTCCAGACGAACTCCCCGGTGCCGATCACGAGGATGTTCTCGCCAGGTACCGCCTGGAGGTCACGGCCGAGGGTGTCGGCCACGTTCCGCACACCCAGCCGCCCCCAGTCGTTCGCTGGGTCGATTGGCCACCTGGCCACCGGGGGGAGCCCGCTTCGGGGGCGGCAAGGCACCGCTGAATATGAATTGGCAGTGAAACGGTATGCCCCCCGCAGCAGCGAAACCTGCTCGACTCGCTCGCCAACGGCGGCAGTGATCGCACCGCCAGACCAGTCGGTAAGGACGCAGGTGACAAGCCGCTCGACCCTGTTCAGCCCTGCAGCCAGCAAGGCATTGTAGAGATTGAGCAGGGTTTTGCCGGTGGAGGCTTCGTCGTCCACCAGCACCAGGGAACGAGCACTGAGCATCATCTCCCGCAACGGCGGGGCGGCAGGGGCATGCACAAGGTGCGTACTCGCATGGCTGTGCTCCTCCTCGAAGCAGGCGAACAGATCCTCGGCTACGAAGTGGCGGGTGGTAACGAGGTACATCGAATCAGGCCGGAAACGGCTGTACGCCCGGTGCACGCCGGCCCCAAGCCCAACGGCGGTTTCCGCGAGGCCAATGAATAGCACCGGGCCGGGAAGGTCGCTGGGTAATCGGCTTGCAAGCTGTTCACACGTTTGGGAAAAGCGCGAAGGCGCAACAGGGATGTGCTTGCCAAGTACACGTGAAACGAAAAGAAATGCCCGCCGTGGATTGTGCCGTTCCGCGAACCCGAAGAGGGACGGTGGCGGCACTGAAGAGGCGTGAACGTCGACTTCCAGCACGCCCTGCCGTAACGCAGCACGAAGTTGTGTGGAGCTAAAACTGGTTACACTTGATTCCATGTGTTAATTCCCGCAGACGGCAGAACATCACAACCCAGGCTGGATTACGAAACATAAGCAAGCACTCTGATCGACAGTGCCAAAGACCAAGGCCCGGGTATCGACGAGGCGCGCATTATGCGCAGCCGAGGAATCAAATGCAGCACTTCACGCTGTTACAAGTGTTGCAGCATATGAGATCTATAAGAATCCAGGCAGCCGTCCTACACGGCTTGCAGAATATTCTTATCCAAAGAACTAAGCGGGTGATTTAAAACATTGTATTAAATAGCATCAGGCGCGGCTTTTCAGAGGCACGCGCGTGCGGCCATTACAGTAAACCAACGCCGTGCTAACCCATAAGTTCGCGCACTCGCGCCGTCAGGGTTTCGAGCACGAACGGCTTTGTAATCACTTGCATACCCGGTGCAAGGTGGCCATTCCCGATAGCGGCGTTTTCCGCATAGCCTGTGATGAACAAGGTTTTCAACCCCGGCCGCAGTTCCCGGCCAGCATCGGCCATCTGCCGCCCGTTCATACCGCCGGGCAGCCCAACGTCCGTAATCAGCAAGTCGATGTGCGCATTGGAACGCAGTATGGCGAGCCCGGCAACACTGTCAGCGGCCTCGATCAATTGGTAACCGAGTTCGGAAAGCACTTCCGTCAGTAACATCCGTACCGTGGGTTCATCGTCCACGACCAGAATCGTCTCTCCGGTGTTTTGTGGGAGGGCTGTCAAGGTAGCGACTTCGCGCACATCATCAGCCGCCTCCCCATGATAACGGGGCAGATAAATACAGATCGTTGTACCCAGCGCCACTTCGGAATAGATACGTACATGGCCACCGGATTGCTTGGCGAACCCGTAAATCATCGACAACCCCAGCCCGGTGCCTTGGCCTATGGGCTTGGTGGTAAAGAAAGGATCGAAGGCCTTCGCAATGACGTCTGGCGTCATGCCCACACCGGTGTCGGTGACACATAGAGACAAATATTGGCCTTGGGTCATATCGTAAACCCGGGCCGTTTCGTGATCCATCCAGCGGTTGGCCGTTTCTATGGTGATACGCCCGCCTTGGGGCATTGCATCGCGGGCATTGATGCACAGGTTGAGCAGCGCATTCTCAAGCTGGCTGGCGTCGACCAAGGTAGGCCACAAGCTGGTCGCACCTACGGTTTCCACCGCGACACTCGGGCCGACAGTACGCTGGATGAGGTCGCTCATGCCGTCTACCAGCGCATTCACATTGGTAGGCCGGGGATCCAGGGTTTGACGGCGGGAAAACGCGAGCAACCGATGCGTCAACGCCGAGGCGCGCCTCACCGCGCCCTGTGCAGCAATCATGTAGCGTTCCATGTCCGCCACGCGACCCTGCGCAAGGCGTGCGCTCATCAGTTCCAGTGCACCGGAAATACCGGCCAGCAGGTTATTGAAGTCGTGGGCAAGGCCACCGGTCAGCTGGCCCACCGCTTCCATCTTCTGGGACTGCCGCAGCTTTTCCTCCGCCTGCATCAGCTCCAGGGTGCGGTCCGCCACGCGCTGTTCCAGCGTTTCGGTCAGCGATCGCAGCGCCACCACCGCACGGTCGCGCTCGGCTTCGACAGAGCGTCGCTCTTCCACGTCAATGACCACGCCAGGGAAGCTGAGCGCTGTGCCATCAGCGGCCAGGTCGACCCGGCCGTTCGCTTCGATCCAGTAGTAGTGGCCGTCGGCGCGGCGAACCCGGTATTGATGTGCATAGGCACCTCCTCTGCTCAACGCCTTCTGAATGGCAGCCATCAGGCCGGGCAGGTCTTCGGGATGCACGGCGGCAATCACCTGCTCAAGTGCCAGGCCTTCATCACCCGAGGCGTGGCCCAGGCCCAACGCGGCGGCGAAACCGTCGTCGAAGGTAAAGCGGTTCGTGACCACGTCCCAATGCCAGGTTCCAATAATCGCGCCCGCCGCAAGCGCAAGCTGTACGCGCTCCACGTTGCGCCTCGCCAGCGCTTCACTTACACGCAGGCGATCCTCGGCCTCGTGCCGCTGGGTAACGTCGCTGAAGATGATCGCGATCTGCCGCTCGGCCAGGTCGCCTACGCTTACCGCCCTGACGTCGAACCAGCGCTGGAAGGCCTTGGCGTAGCTCTCGAAGGTGGCAGGCTCGCCGGTCTTGGCCACATGCCCATAGGTATCGAACCAGAACTGCTCCAACTCGGGGGCAAACTCGGTTACCCACTTACCTTTGAGGTTGACCCCGGCCTGCTGCTCGAACGCAGGGTTGGCCTCGATGAATTGATAGTCGATGGGACGGTCGTCGGCATCGAACTTGACCTGAACGATGGCAAACGCCGACTCGATGGTTTCGAGGATCGTGCGAAAGCGCTCTTCACTCCTGCGAAGGGCCGCTTCCCTGGCCAGCAGCCGGGCGATGTCCGGCCGGGTACTGTACTCCCCGTCGATACCCGCCGCGTCCAGGATATACCGCAGCCTTGCATTTTCGGCCTCAAGGTCTTCACGACTCAGGTCTTTCAAGGCTCGTTCACTCTCACATCAAGTCAGGGGGATTTGAGACACACCGGTTCGCATTTGGGCGACGTTCAGCGCCAAAAGTGCCGTATGCATGACGAACGCAGTGACCCTGCCTCGCGATAGGCCTCATGCCGCTGGGCCCAGGCAGCAGGAGTGGACACCCGGCGCATCGCGCAGCCGGGACAACTGTACGCTTACGGTTGGCTGGGACAGGTGCAGGCGCTCAGCGGCACGGGTAACGTTCAGCTCGGCGAGCAACGCATCGAGGGTAACCAACAGGTTGAGGTCCAGCCGACGCAAGCAATTGTCTACTGCAATACCTGGGATTTCGGATATTCATTTCTACTATACGTACATCGCTCCCATCATGCCCGCACGGCCTTATCGGAGCACCACCCTGAATGTGTTGATCGTGTACCCCCACCCGCAATCCCGACTGCTGAACGGCGCCTTCCTACGGCTGCCCCGTATAGGCCTTTTGAAAAATAGCTGCTGACCTCCCGGAGGCTTCTTGGGCAGTGAACGCAATGAGCTTTTCCCTGAGTACCTTCTGCTCGGCCTCTAGCTGGAAGATCCTGGCCTGCTGGTTGGCTATCCGCTGCTGATCGGTGTCGTGCATATTCACCAACCTGGCGATGCGCTTGCGGCAGGCCACCAGTTCGCGGTTGGTTTCGTCCAGTTCATGGCCCAGCAACGTACATTGGTGCTTCCAGGTTTCGAGCAGGGACGGCACACCGAGGGCGAACCTATCGTGGTCGGGAGCTGGTGAAGGCGTAGACGGATCGTCCATGGCAGGAATGCTCTGATACTGGTTATGCGTACAGTATAGGGCAAGGTTGAGGATAAGCGCCAAGGGGAAGGCGCTGAGTGGTCGAGTGCAAGCTGACTAGTGACCTGCCGCACCCCATTCTGACCGCCCGGTCGCATTAAGCCTGAAACAACCCTATTTCTTTTTTTGAAATAGCGTATTCCATTAGATGAATTTACATGCTAATGGCAAACCGCCATTTAACACTTATTTTTGCTAAAAATGAAATGTCAACCATCCTTAAAAAACAATTTCAATCCATTTACTAAACCGCCAGTAAAGTGATAAGGGCCCTCGCCGTCTGTCTCAGGTTAGTTACTAAATGTATCTAAAATAACTAAAGTATCAAAAGGCCATGTCGATAACCCGGACGACCGAGTTTTTAATGGTCATGGGCTTACCTTGCAGGGGTGCAAGCGTGAGTCAAGGATGCCTGCCAATAAATTTATAATCAGGAACGTAAACTCGATGACATCCATCGTCACGTCGTTTTCAACGGCTCAAATCGCCGTGCTATCGACCAAGCAGATCGCCGCACTATCAACGTCTGATATTGCAGCCCTGAGCACCGCACAAGCATCCGCTTTAACCACTAGCCAGATTGCCGTGCTGTCAACGGCAGACGTTGTGTCGCTGAGCACGGCGGCCATCGCAGCGTTTAACGCATCGCAGCTCAATGCACTGAACAACCAGGATGTGGCCGCGCTTGCCGCCGCTCAAGTTGCCGCGCTGACCACTACTCAAGTGGCTGCGTTTTCGACCACCCAGATTGGTGCCATGAGCGCTACTCAGGTCGGCGCACTGGCCAGCAACATGACGGCGTCCCAGATCGGCGCCCTGTCGGCAGTTCAGATCAAGGGTTTGACCACCACCGTGCTGGGCGCCATGGCGGCCACGCCGGTGGCGGCCTTGAGCACCAAGGCCATTGCTGCGCTGACGACCACCCAGATCGGTTCGCTGTCGACCACCGGCGCTGCGGCCATGACCAGCGCGCAGATCCATGCGCTGACCACGCTGCAAGTCGGTACCATCGCGACCAAGCTGTCGACCGCTCAAATCGGCACCTTGACCACCGCACAAGTATCGGGCCTGACCACCACCGCATTGGCCGCCCTGAGCACCGATCAGCTGCAGGCGATCTCTACCGCCGACATCGCTGTGCTCTCGACTGCACAGGTAGCAGGCCTGTCGACCACCGCGCTGGGCAACCTGACCACGGCTCAGCTGCAGGCGATCTCCACCAAGGACGTCGCCGCGCTGTCGACCACTCAGGTCGGTAGCCTCTCTACCGCTCAGGTCGCCGCGCTGACCACCGTGCAGGCTGGCGCCCTGACCAGCACCCAGCTCAGCACCGTGGCCGCCAAACTGTCCACCGCTCAGGTGGGGGCGCTGTCCACCGCGCAGGCTGCCGGGCTTACCACCACGGCCGTGGCGGCACTGTCCACCACGCAACTGGCCGCCGTGTCGACCAAAGACATCGCCTCGCTGACCACCGCCCAACTGGGTGCCATTGCCACCGCAAGCGTCGCCTCGCTGACGACCGCCCAGGTGGGCGCACTGACGACCAACCAGGTCGGCGTGCTGGCCGCAAAAATGTCCACCGGCCAGATTGCCGCGCTGAGCACTGCTCAAGCCGGTAGTTTGTCGACCACCGTGCTGGGCTCGCTGAGCACCGACCAGCTGCAAGCGATTTCCACCAAGGACATCGCCGCCCTGTCGACCGCACAAATAGCCGGCCTGTCCACCACGGCGCTCGGCAACCTGACCACGGCTCAGCTGCAGGCGATCTCCACCAAAGACGTCGCCGCGCTGTCGACCACTCAGGTCGGCGCGCTGAGTACCGCTCAGGTGAACGCGCTGGTGACCACTCAGGTTGCGGCATTGACGAGCACCCAGGTCGGCGTGCTGGCCACCAAACTGGCCACCGCCCAGATCGGCGCACTGTCTACCGTGCAGGCGTCGGGCCTGACCACCACGGCGCTGGCGGCCCTGACCACCGCGCAGGTGGCCGCGATCTCCACCACCGACATCGCCAAGCTGAGCACCACCCAGCTGGGCGGCCTGACAACGGCAGGCGTGGCCGCGCTGACGACCGCCCAGGTCACGGCGCTCACCACCGCGCAGGTGGGTACCCTCGCCGCGAACCTGACCGCCGGCCAGGTTGGCATGCTCACCACGGCCCAGGCCGCCGGCCTGTCCACGACCGTTCTGGGCGCGTTCACCACTGCTCAGTTGCAAGCGCTGTCGACCGGCGACATCGCTGCCCTGTCGACCGTGCAGGTCGCCAGCCTGTCGACCACCGCGCTGGGCAACCTGACCACCGCTCAGTTGCAGGCGATTTCCACCAAAGACGTCGCCGCGCTGTCGACCACTCAGTTGGCCTCGCTGACGACCGCCCAGGTCGGCGCCCTGGTCACCGCACAGGTTGCGGCCCTGTCGGCCACCCAAGCCGGCACGTTGGCCACCAAACTCACCACCGGCCAGATCGGCACACTGACCACCACCCAGGTGGGCGGCGTGGGCACTACCGCCGTGGCTGCATTGACCACCGCGCAAGTTGCCGCGATCGCAACCCGTGATATCTCGTCGCTGACCACCACTCAGCTGGGCGCGTTGGGCACCACCAGTGTGGCCGCGATCACCACGGCTCAGCTGTCTGCGCTGACCCCCACGCAACTGGGCACGCTCACCGCCAAGCTGACCACCGGCCAGGTAGGCGCACTGACCTCTACTCAGATCACTGGCTTGATCGCCGCGAGCATGAGCACGGCGCAGGTGGCGGCGATTTCGACGGCTGATATCGGCTTCCTGTCGACCACTCAAATGACCGCGCTGTCGAGCACCCAGGTGGGTAGCCTGAGCACCGGCCAGGTGGCAGCACTGAAGTACACCCAGATCAGCTCGCTGGGCCAGAACTTCAACGCCACCCAGATCGGCGCCCTCACCACGGCGCAGGCGGCAGGCTTGACCACCACGCTGCTTTCCGGGTTCAGCACCACTCAGTTGCAGGCGTTGTCCACCAAGGAAATCGCAGCCCTGTCGACCGCCCAGGTCGCGGCGCTGTCGACGACCGTGCTGAACAACCTGAGCACCACGCAGGTTCAGGCGATCGAAGCGGCGGATATCGCTGCATTGACCACAGCCCAGGCCGGCGGCCTGTCGAGCGCTCAGGTGACCAGCTTCACCACCAGCCAGATCGCTGCCCTGAAGTACAGCCAGGTCAGTGCGCTGAGCACCAACCTGTCCACTGCACAGGTAGGCCTGCTGTCCACCGCACAGGTGGCGGGCATCTCCACCACAGCATTGGCGGCGTTGAGCACCGCGCAGGTCGCGGCAATCACCACCAAGGACGTTGCCGCCCTGACCACTGCTCAGGTGAGCTCGCTGACCACGGCCCAGATCGGTGTACTGTCGACCTCTCAGGTCAACTCACTGACCAAGGCCCAGATCAGCGCACTGACCGCAACCCAGATGGCCCAACTCTCTACGACCCAGATCCCGTATCTGAACCTGTAAGAGCGTGCGTTGAAATGTGGGGTTCGGCAGGCAACTGCCGGCCCCTGCTTTTCATATGGACGGACCCGGACAGCGGGATCTAGGATCACCACCCCGTTAACGCTTCACCTTTTTTCCCAGCACTGGATATCCGCGGATGTCTTCGTCGCAATCTCGCGATCATTTCTTTCGAAAACGTAGCCCTATGACCCATCCAGAAGAGCGCCTTGCGGCACTACTCGAACAGATCACCAGCGGCCGCTGCGCCGAGGCCCTGCCCGAGCTTGACCACCTGTTGAGCCAGGCGCCGGAAAACCCCGCGCTACTGGGGTTGCGGGCCGAAGCCTTGCGCCTGACCGGGCGCCTGGTCGAAGCTGTGGAAGCGTTCAGGCACGCCGCCAGCAAAGGCGCCGGCGTGCGTAACTGGCTGGCGGCCGGTGTGTTGCTGGCGGCCATGCGCAGCACTGACGACGCCTTGCAGTGCCTGCGCAAGGCCAATGAGGAAGCACCCGATAACGAAGAGGTGCTGGACGCACTGATCACCACCTGCTTCAACGCCAACCGCCAGCACGAGGGCATCGAGTTTGCTCGCCGGCAGCTGACGGTCAGTGCCAACCCACGGCTGTTGACTCACGCGGCCCTGCTACTGCAAAGCAACGACCTCTACGCAGAGTCTTCCGGCGCCTTCAAAACGATCATCGCGCTAGCGCCTGAAGACCCGGCCGTGCGTGGTGCAGCGCTGGTACCGGCGCGTTTCACCTGCGAGTGGGAATGGGTGGAAGCCCTGCAGCAGAAAATCGGCGCCTGGTACGATCAGGGCGCCTTCGACGCGCCGCAGGAATACCCGCTCACGCACCTCACCTGGTGCACCGACGAAGCGCGCAACCTGGGCGTGACCCAAGCCTATGTGAAACGCATGGTCCCGGCCGTCGAGCCTTTGCCCGCGCGGGCGGCGGCTCCAGTGGTGGGCCGGCGAATCCGCGTGGGGTACGTGTCCTGCGATTTTCGCAACCACGCGACCATGCACCTGATGGCCGGGCTGTTCGAGGCCCACGACCGTAGCCGCTTCGAGGTGTTTGCCTACGACTACAGCGCGCCCGATGTTTCGGCGTATCGGCAGCGTTTCACCGAGAGCTGCGAGCATGTGATCGCCATCCACGCCATGACCGATCAACAGGCTGCCGAGCGCATGGCCGCTGACCAGCTGGATATCCTCTTCGACCTGAAACTCTACACCGGCGGCGGGCGGCCGGGGATCATGGCGTACCGGCCGGCATCGCTGCAGGTGGCGTACCTGGGCTATCCGGGCAGCGCGGCGAACACCGACATCGACTACATCGTCTCGGACCGTTTCGTCACGCCAGATAGCAGCACGCCCTTCTACCCCGAAGCGTTCTGCCGCCTGCCGCACACCTACCAGTGCAACGACCGTAAACGCAGCGCCGCCGCGCAGCCGGCCAACCGCGCGGCCCATGGATTGCCGGAAGACAAAGTGGTGTTCGGGGCGTTTAACCAGTCCTACAAGATCGACCGCACGAGCTTTACCGTGTGGCTGCGGGTACTGACCGAAGTGCCAAACAGCGTGCTCTGGTTGCTGGGCCAATGCGACGAGGCGATTACCAACCTCACCCACTACGCGCAGCTGGCCGGGGTTGACCCCCAACGGTTGATCTTCGCCCCGTTCGCCGCGCCCCAGGATCACCTGGCCCGCCTGCAACTGGCCGACGCCGTGCTCGACACACTGGTGTGCAACGGCCATACCACGACCTCCGACGCACTCTGGGCCGGTGTTCCGGTCATCACCTCCCGCGGCCGGCATTTCTCGTCGCGGGTGAGTGAAAGCCTGATCAACGCCATCGAGTTGCCAGAGCTGGTAGGCGCCGACCATAACGCCATGGTGGGTATCGCCCGGCGCATCGGCACCGACGCGGAGTACCGAACGGCGCTGCGTGCCAAGGTAGCGGCCAACCGTTTAAGCACACCGCTGTTCGATACGCTGCGGTTTACCCGCAACTTCGAAACCGCCATCGAGCAGATGGTCCAGCAGCACCGCCCCGGTGTAAAAGGCGCGCATATCGACGTGCGAGACTGCGGGCCGATCAACGCGGCCAACGCCTGCCCGGCCGTCAACGACATCGCCGCAGCGCCGCTACAGAACGCTTACCCCGCCTGCCCGCTGTGCCAAGGCACCAGGGAAACCCTCGGGTTTGCCAACTGCACCGGGCATGAACTGTGGCACGCGGCGCTGCCGCCTTCAGTGGAATGGATGAAATGCACGGCCTGCGGGCACGTGCATACCCGCCAGTACTGGACACCGGCCGGTATTGCCGAAGTGGCACGCAAGGTCGACGCCGCTCGGCTGGCCATTACTGCCGAGCGCTACGACGCCATGCGCAGCGCCTGGGCGCCGGTAGTCGACAAAGTGGTGAGCCTGATGGGCGGCTATCACGCAGCACTGGGCACTGGCCAACCGCCAACCTGGGTCGACGCCCGCTGCGGTGACGGTGCCTTGTTGATGCTCGCAGCCGACTACGGCTTCGCCAGCGCCGGGCTGGATGCAAGGCTGGCGCCCGTGACGCAGATCCGCCAACTGGGCTTCAACGCCGTGCACCAGGACTTCATGGCCCACCCGTTCGACGCTACCTTCGATGTGATCTCGATGATGGACATGCTCGAGCACGTGCCATACCCGAAAGACGCGCTCAGCAAGGCCGCACACCTGCTGCGCGCGGGTGGCCTGCTGGTTGTAGGCCTGCCCGATCTGGGCTCGTCCAGCTGGAAAGTCATGGACGCCAGCGGGGCGAACCCCTACTGGCAGGAACTGGAGAGCTACCACCACTTCAGCCGCGAGCGACTGATTGGCCTGCTGGGTGAATGCGGGTTCGAAGTGGTGGATTTGGCGATTCCGAGTCGGTATCGGGGGCATGTGGAGGTGTATGCGCGGCGGGTTTGAGTGCTCTGGCGTGCTGACGGCTGCCTTCAAGTTTTTCTGGGCGCTGTCGATCACTTCGGTACCTTCCCCGTGCCGAGCCCATGCCATGTTTTCTTTATTCAAACGCCTGAAAAACGAAATAGCTGCCCTGCGTGAAGAGGTGGCCATTTCCCGGCAGGTGCGTGAGGGCTTGGACAAGGAAACCATTCACATGCGGCTCAGCCCTCAAGGGTGCGTGCTCAGTGTGAACGCCAATTTTGAAGCCGTATTGCAATACCGTAACGACGAACTGGTGGGCAAGCCGCTGGAGAGCCTGTTTGTCGAGCACGCCAGGAACGATCCACAGTACGCGCAGATGCGAACCGCCATGCAGCGTGGAGAGCATTTTTTTGGTGTGTGGCGGCTATCGCGTAAAGACGGCCGTGAATCCTGGCTGCGCGTCATCATGCACCCCGTACACAGCACAGACGGCAAGTTGCTCAAGTTCTCGTGCTACGCCATTGACCAGACCAACACTATCGAAACCGCTCGTGCCCATGAGAACTTCATTGAGGCACTCATGCGCTCCACGGCGGTTATCGAGTTCGACATGAGCGGCCATGTGCTTGCCGCCAACGATCTATTCCTGCAGGCGATGAGCTATACCCAAGACCAGATCAAGGGCAAGCATCACCGCCAGTTCTGCAGCAGCGACATCGCCAACTCCAGCGAGTATCAAGCGTTCTGGGACCGGCTGCGCCGTGGAGAATTCGTCGCTCAGCGCTTCAAGCGGATTGACAGCAGGGGGCGAGAGGTTTGGCTGGAGGCCTCTTACAACCCGGTCCGCGATGGCAATGCCAACTTCTACAAAGTGGTGAAGGTCGCGACAGTCATTACTGAGCAAGTAGAGCGTGAGGTGGCCATTGCCCAGGCAGCGACGGTGGCTTATGACACGTCAGTGGGCACTGATGACACCGCACAGCGCGGTGCCGAGGTGGTGCAAGAGACAGTCAAGGTAATGAATGACCTCGCTCACCATATGCAAAGCGCCGCTGAAGGTATCGAAGCCTTGGATCGGCAGAGCCAGGTGATTTCCACCATCATTAAAACGATCAGTGGGATTGCTGAACAAACCAATTTGCTCGCGTTGAATGCGGCCATCGAAGCGGCGCGTGCGGGAGAACAGGGCCGCGGTTTCGCCGTGGTAGCCGATGAAGTTCGCCAACTGGCTTCACGGACCACACAAGCCACCGGAGAAATCGCGACCGTGGTTCAACAGAATCAGAAACTGGCCAGTGATGCAGTAGCCACCATAGGCGCGGGCAAACACAAGGCTGAGTCTGGCTTGCACCTCGCCAATCAGGCTGGAACGGTGATTAACGAGATTCAGGACGGAGCCAAGCGGGTAGTCGGCGCCGTAGAGAGCTTCGCGACTCAGCTTTCGGCTGAGGCCTAACCTGCGATTGGCCACAATGTGGATAGCAGCTGATTGGGAATACGGCACGAACTGATGAGCCGGAGCTACGGTGCGGATTGATTAGTCAGGAAGGTAACGGCTCGGTAGCTAATGTGGTACCCGGTAAGGTCGACCTGCAGTAGAGATTCCAGCCGGGGGTCGCTGGGCTGCAGATGAAGAATTCTATCTAGTCGCCGAAAACTATAAATCGCATGTAGGGTTTTAAAACATGGAAGTCATTATTTTTTTCGTTATCTTACCTATGGGGGCAACCTTCCTTTTCGGGGGAATCCTTATGATTGTGATGCTCGGTGTCCGTGCGTTGATGACTGGGGGTACTCCCGAGATGGACGACATCGACGCAGGGGATAGGGCTTATTGGGCCGGCATGGTCATTATTCCCGCCCTAACATTCCTATTTAGTTTTTCTGCGATCAAGCCGTTTCTCCATGCAGTCATTATACCAATAGGGCTGGCCTATTTTCTGGTGCTCCTGGTTGGTAATGCCCTTATGAGACCGAAAGCAAAATGAAACCGTTGGATTTCTTTTAATATAGGGGCGCCAGTCGAGCTCAAGGGTTCGTTTGTTCAGCGATAGCTTGATAGTGCATATAAGGTCGTCACCTATGGAAGCCATCATCCTCATCATCATCCTGCCCATGGCCCTGACCTTGCTCTGTGTAGGATGACCTTGATCGTCCTGCTTGCCATTCGAACCCTGATGATAGGGCAGGCCTTTAATGCAAAGGACAAGGCATCTGCGAACAAAATCTACTGGATGGGAATGATAGGCATACCACTAATGACCCTATTCTTCGCTTTTCCAACTATTAAGCAATTTATCCACTACATAATCGCTCAAACGATCGTAGCTTATCTTATTGTTATACGGATTGGCTGCGCTATGAAAAATCGCATTGACAATAGTCCAGGCAACGCACTGCAGCGATTCAAGAGGTTCTTCCACCAGAGCCTAAGGGAAGCACTGATATGTTTTCTCGTGGTACCTTGATTGTGGTTCTAGCGGTGATCGTAACTGCTGCGTTTCTCCAAGCAATAAGGCAGTGACGCCACGTTCTGGAGCGATTCCCTTTATATACATTTTTGACTATCGCGCTAATTCGTATGCGGGCAACTTGCCATTCCTGCCCTCCATTACATTTACACCGCGGGGATTGCATGTGGTCGATTGAGACCATGCAGCAGCCGTCCAAGACCGCGCGCGTTCTTCGGCACGTGATGGCCGCTCTCAGCATTCAAACTGAGTGGACAAGGCAGAAACAAAAAACCCCCGCAAGTCGACGACTTGCGGGGGTTTTCTATATATGGCGGAGAGATAGGGATTTGAACCCTAGGTACTGTTGCCAGTACAACGGATTTCGAATCTCTTGGCCTGAAGACCGCAAACCCCCTGTTCAAGGGGAATAACCCAGTGTTTTCAAACGTTTACCCTATTGACATGACCGCCCACGTAAGGCTCCGGAATTGACGGTAAACGATTTTTGAGGGATAATTGAGGGATCACAGAGGATGAGGATCCCGATGAAGCCAACCCTGAAAGATGTTGAAAAGCTGATCAAGCAAGCTGAAGCACACCCCGGAAAACGTTCTCGCATTCCCATCGAAGCCGGCCTTTACTGCCAGATCAACAAACGCGGCACCAGAAGCTTCGTTTCCCGTTACCGCATGAAAGGCGACAAAAACCAAACCGATCTAACGCACATGAATCCTTGTGGGCGTTACCTCACGCTCAAAGAAGCACAAGCCCTCCATCTCCTTGTCATGGCTAAGGTTAAACAAGGGATCGATCCGAAACCCGCGCCTGACCGGGAGGTTGTAGACACCACCCCTACCTTCGGCGACATCGCTGATCGGTATTTCAAATTCCAGCTAGAGCAGGCTGATCCAAAGCGGTGCCTTAGGCCTAGCACTGCTACCGACTATCTAGGTCGCTACAACAAATGGATCAAAGATACCCTTGGCGGCGTCAAGCTCAGCAAAATTGATGAACAACAGGTAGTTCGCTTAATAGCCCGTGTGGGTGACAACGCTGGTAAACACAGCAACAATAAGGGAAATGGCACCAGAACGGCCAGCATCATCTATACAATCCTGAACAACATTTTCAAATTCGCTGCAAAGCGCGGAGAAATGAGTCGCAACGACAATCCGCTTAAGAATTACACGAAGGCTGATCTCGACGTGCAGCAAGAGCATGATCTTGATCACAGGGTGCTTAGCACTGAAGAGATTAAAGCCGTCTGGCAGATGCTCGACGTTTACCGAGACGCTGGCAAAACCTCAAGCGTTGGCACGGCCTGCTGCAAAATTCATTTTCTCACGGGATTAAGAACCCAGGAAATAATCGAGATGCAGTGGAGTGATCTAGAGATCCTCTATCACCGTGACAACAGTATTAACGGTGCCATTTATCACATTCCTGAAACGAGAATGAAGAACGGAAAACCTCACCAAGTATACCTTACGAATTTTGCTCTCAGCTTGGTGAACCCTTATCGCAATGATACGGATTACGTCTTCCCTTCCCCCAAATATAATGGTCAACGGGCAGGCTACGGAACAGCTGGACGGGGGTTCGACAGACTATTTGGACTGCATCATAAAGGGCCGATTCAAAAGCTAACCTTTGAACACTTCTCACCCCATGACGTTCGGCGAAGCTTCGCTACCGGGTTACGTAGAGAGCTAAAAGCAGCAAAGGCATTAATCCATGCAATGATTGCACATACTGAATCAGACATGGACATTGATACCGTGCTCGACCGAATCTATATTAAAGAAGAGGAGCTATTCGGTGATCATGCAGAGATGTGGCAAAAATGGTCGGACTTTATCGAAGACCTGATCTCA
The DNA here is from genome assembly GCF_058145875.1 of Pseudomonas sp. 3MAES_34.3B. NCBI lineage: Bacteria > Pseudomonadati > Pseudomonadota > Gammaproteobacteria > Pseudomonadales > Pseudomonadaceae > Pseudomonas > Pseudomonas sp. 3MAES_34.3B. The sequence goes on from NZ_CM176960.1 coordinate 4,084,818, forward strand.
AATAAAATTGCACAGACAACCGAGATTTCTATTTACAAATCAAATCGCAAGGAGGTAGCATAGTATCAAATAACAAAGGCTACAGAGATGAGCAAAAGACTACTCACTATCAAAGAGGTTTGCGACAAGGTTAAATTTTCCCATACATTCATCTATGCGCAGATCCGCCTTGGGAAATTTCCTCGACAGATTAGCATTGCAAACAAGAGCCGCTGGCTCGAAAGCGATGTTGATAGCTGGATTGACGAACAAATCTTAGCTTAGACGTAACCGGAGCCCTCGCGCTCATGCTGAACAAGCACTCAAAAAGACGACCGACAGGTCGTTTTGTTTTTTTAAAGCCGCCAGTTTCCTAAGCTATAAAAAATCTCAGTTTGTTGACGTTGAATTTTTTCATCCTATATTTCTTTCAAGTTCACATAGGAGTGAGAAAATGGATGCAAACTCAACTATTGCTGCCGCAGGGCTGGACTACTTTGAGCCGCTGATTGGCCAAGTTAGCAGGGTTACACTGGACCTTTCTGGCCCTTTCCTCAGCTCCCGCGGGGGCAAGTGGTTTTCTCAGATATCAGTCGAAGCAATCCTTGGAGCCTCCAAGTACGAGCTTACCATGCGGTACCATGTTTGCCTGTATAGAGAGCGGATACACGATGCTAACCCTCGGCTATCGCTTCGACCCGCGCAGCTTGAGGACGAGCTGGATGGCGGAGCGTGGCCGATCGAGTGGGTGGCACCCCGTTACCACGCTGAATATAAGGATCGCTTTACAGCAAACGCTTGCATTACCGCTTTGATACTCAAAGACGATGGATCGTTTATCAACAAGCTGAAGAGTGTGTTCCAGGCGGTGTAAAATTGCTTGGAACATGGCGCTCTGTTAGCGTCATGTTACCTACGATCGAAGGGACCGACATGGACGTACAGGCAAAGGTTCGCAAGTGGCTGCTTGAGCAGCCAGATTGGCTTCAGGAGACGGCTGATAGGCTGCTGAAACAGGGCGATCTCACGCAAGATGACGTCAGGGCGATCGCAGCCCTGCTCAAGACGTCAATTGGGCAGGCGGTCACCAAACACCGTCCTTTCGAGGAGCTAACCCATGCTCCAGCCGGGTCATCGCTGCGACTCCTAAGCATTGCTGACGTTACCGGTATCGAAAGCCTCGGGCCTCGAGCGCCACTGGATTTCGGCACCGGCAATCTAACAGTGATCTATGGGCACAACGGCTCAGGAAAGTCGTGCTACACCCGAATCCTAAAAAAGGCGACAGGCAAGACACGTGCGAGCGATCTTAAGCCTAACGTCTTCCAGGCTGCTCCGGCGTCCAGTAAATGCACCCTCAACTTCGATTTGGATCAATCGTCGGGAAGCGTCGAGTGGCACATCACTCACCCACCGATCGAGCAGCTGCGCGAAATCGACATCTTCGACAGTGAAGAAGCCCAGCACTACCTCAAGAGCGAAAGCGCAGCTACGTACAGCCCGCCCATCATGGGACTGTTCGTAAAGCTGGCCGCTGCTACTGACGCGGTCAAGGATATATTGCAAGCAGAACAGGATCTGCTTGTCAGTCAGCTCCCAGCGATTCCAGCAGTCCACCAGGGCACCTTCGCAGGCATAGCTTATCGAAGTCTAAGCTCGATGACCCCTGCGGCAATTGACCAGCTATTGCGCTGGACGCCTGAAAACCTGAAAGCCCTGGAAGCACTCGACAAGCGGCTTAAAACCACCGACCCATCAGCGCTTGCGAGGCAAAAGCGCGACACCAGCGTTCAGGTTACCAGTATCGTAAAAGGCCTCAACGCGGCGGTGCTCGCATTCAGCCCCGAACGACTCCAGGTTATCCGTACCCAGCGCTCGGAAGCGTTCGAGAAGCGACGCATATGGCGCCTGACTTCTACGTCCGGCGGTCAGCAGGCTGTTTCAAATATCCTCATTACACATCGGCGATATTTGCGCTCGCTAAAGCCCACAAATGGGCGGGCGAGACGGGTATGGCGCCTGACTTCTACGTCAGGCGGTCAGCAGGCTGTTTCAAATATCCTCATTACACATCGGCAATATTTGCGCTCGCTAAAGCCCGCAAATGGGCGGGCAAGACGGGGGATGGCGCCTGACTTCTACGTCAGGCGGTCAGCAGGCTGTTTCAAATATCCTCATTACACATCGGCGATATTTGCGCTCGCCAAAGCCCACAAATGGGCGGGCGAGACGGGTATGTCGCCTGACTTCTACGTCCGGCGGGGCGCAGGCTGTTTCAAATATCCTCGTTACACATCGGCGATATTTGCGCTCGCTAAAGCCCGCAAATGGGCGGGCAAGACGGGGGATGGCGCCTGACTTCTACGTCAGGCGGTCAGCAGGCTGTTTCAAATATCCTCATTACACATCGGCGATATTTGCGCTCGCCAAAGCCCACAAATGGGCGGGCGAGACGGGTATGTCGCCTGACTTCTACGTCAGGCGGTCAGCAGGCTGTTTCAAATATCCTCGTTACACATCGGCGATATTTGCGCTCGCTAAAGCCCGCAAATGGGCGGGCAAGACGGGGGATGGCGCCTGACTCCTACGTCCGGCGGTCAGCAGGCTGTTTCAAATATCCTCGTTACACATCGGCGATATTTGCGCTCGCTAAAGCCCACAAATGGGCGGGCAAGACGGGGGATGGCGCCTGACTCCTACGTCAGGCGGTCAGCAGGCTGTTTCAAATATCCTCGTTACACATCGGCGATATTTGCGCTCGCTAAAGCCCGCAAATGGGCGGGCAAGACGGGGGATGGCGCCTGACTTCTACGTCCGCGGTCAGCAGGCTGTTTCAAATATCCTCATTACACATCGGCGATATTTGCGCTCGCCAAAGCCCACAAATGGGCGGGCGAGACGGGTATGTCGCCTGACTTCTACGTCAGGCGGTCAGCAGGCTGTTTCAAATATCCTCGTTACACATCGGCGATATTTGCGCTCGCTAAAGCCCGCAAATGGGCGGGCAAGACGGGGGATGGCGCCTGACTCCTACGTCCGGCGGTCAGCAGGCTGTTTCAAATATCCTCGTTACACATCGGCGATATTTGCGCTCGCTAAAGCCCACAAATGGGCGGGCAAGACGGGGGATGGCGCCTGACTCCTACGTCAGGCGGTCAGCAGGCTGTTTCAAATATCCTCGTTACACATCGGCGATATTTGCGCTCGCTAAAGCCCGCAAATGGGCGGGCAAGACAGGTATGGCGCCTGACTTCTACGTCCGGCGGTCAGCAGGCTGTTTCAAATATCCTCGTTACACATCGGCGATATTTGCGCTCGCTAAAGCCCACAAATGGGCGGGCGAGACGGGTAGCCGAAAGCAGGTCCGCAGTCTGATGTTTACCCTTAGAGCGCGGAGGTGCCACGATCAGTTGCCCATGAATCAGTAGATTTTTGTCAAGAGTACAAATGTACTCCTGCCTATGGTATCTGGGGTCCCCTGCTCAAGGGCTCTAGAGGTAGCGGGATTTTCTCTGGTTTACCGGGAGTGAGATCCTACCAGACCGACCAGTTGGCTCAGCAAATCACAGCTGTTGTTGCCACCTAATACACAGGAGTTCCCAGATGAGAGCACACGACGAAACTGTAAATCAGACCCGACCCTTGCGTGCCTTCTGCATTGGTCCAGATCCGGTATATGCCGCCTATGACGTAGATGGCGCCGTGCAGCTTGCGAATAGCGAATATGGCTACGCGTGCTTCAGCCGGGCTGATGTGACTCGATGTGACACCGCCGCGTTGGTTGGCCCGGCCTACTCCGCCATCGGTATCCGGGTTGGCACCCTATGGCAGCAGCTGGCGCTGGTGCAGACACCAGGTTACCTCTGCGCATGCTCGCCCTGAGCGCCATTGCAAATGGGTGAAATACCCTCCTGGGGTTCCGTCCTCGGAGTCGAAACGCGGCCCTGCTTACAAAACACTCCGCTTGCTTACGGCACCGACGTTTGCTTTGTTTGCCAAACGTAGCCAGATATACATGGCAGTCGTCGGCTTCGGAAGCACGAAACCAGAACGGAGCTTAGTGATCAGGCAGCAATCCATCGGCTGGTGAAAATTTTTTGTTACATTTGATGGCATTTCGCCGGCCGGCAGGTCATTATTTTTAAAAATGCCTGCCCGAATGGACTCAATGATGTGCTGGGATGTATCCGTCACGCTGGACAGTAGCGTGTACTCATTAAGCGTGGCCAAGCGAGTCGCCTATGCCCTCGCCTCGTCACTGACCATCAGTATTCATCGCTCGGAGTCGGTCATTACGCTACATGTCGTACCGACGCTACTAGCGGGTCCCGATTCGCATCTCGCACCAGACGCTGCTCGCGAGCTTGTTCTACGGCACCTCACCGACTTTGCTCTGCGTGAGGAGATCCAGCGCGAAACGTCTGGCTTGCGTGAGATCATTGCAGCTGCTGCGCTCCGCGGAGCGGGCCTCTGATCATGCAGGGGCACCTGATCGCAAAAGATGTTGGATATCGTCTATTGCCCTTTCGCTTCCTGCGTTTGGGAGCCAGTAGTGCTTCCAATATCCTGTTGACCGCCGAGACCGGGGAATATCTGTTTGTGTCCGAACCAAGCCTGCATGCGCTCGTGCGTAGGCAGTTGATCCCTGATACACCGCTCTACAAAGATCTACTGGCTCGGCATTTCATTTACGAGCCTGGCAGCCATAACCCTATTCCTGAGATCGCAGCTCAATATCGAAGCCGCAAGAGCTTCGTCTTTGACGGGCCGGCGTTGCACATCTTCGTCGTAACGCTTCGCTGCAATCACACATGCCAATACTGTCAGGTTTCTCGTGCGCCCTTGGGCGGCTCTGGTCACGACCTTTCGGCCGAAGATGCTGAACATGCCATTGACCGGGTATTCGAGTCATCCTCCCAGGCGCTGACTATTGAGTTCCAGGGCGGTGAACCGCTACTCGCTTTCGAACGCATCCAACAGATTGTGAGGTCAGTCGGGCGGCGAAACGAGACAGAAAAACGAAGCATCCAGTACGTCATCACGACTACGTTGCATCATCTGACCGAAGAAGTCCTGGACTTCGCTTTCGAGCATCAGATCCAGTTTTCCACCTCGCTGGATGGCCCAGCGTTTTTGCATAATTCGAACAGGCCGACGCCCGGGAAAAACTCCTACGAACGAACCATTGATGGCGTGCGCAGGGTTCGTGAACGGCTGGGCCATGATGCGGTGTCAGCCCTGACCACGCTCACAGCAAAAAGCCTCCAGTATCCGGACGAGATCATTGATGAGTATGTGGCGCAAGGATTCAAAAGCGTCTCGCTTCGCCCGTTGAGTCCCTACGGGTTTGCGAAAACATCGGCCAAGCGACTCGACTACACCATGGCTGAATTCATCGCCTTCTACAAAAAGGCAATGGCATACCTCATCTCAGTCAATGCTAGCGGCACCTTCCTGGCTGAAGGCTACATGTCGCTCCTGCTTTCCAACGTGCTAACGCCCTTCTCGTCCGGCTATGTTGACCTAAGGTCACCACTGGGGGCCGGTCTAGGCACCCTCGTTTACAACTACGACGGCGACGTTTACCCCTCGGATGAGTCCCGAATGCTACTCGAGATGGGCGAAAATGGTTTGAAGCTGGGCAGCGTCAGGCAGCCATTAGCTGCCTTGCTCAGCTCACCCGTGATCGAACTGCTGCTTTCTGCCGGGGTCGCCGAGGCGCTTCCAGGTTGCTCCGACTGTGCGTTGGTACCGTACTGTGGCGCCGATCCCATTGAGCAGTATGCAAGACAGGCCGATCCGATCGGACATCGCAGCTTCAGCTCCTTTTGTGAGAAGAACACAGCATTATTGACCTACCTCTTCAACCAGCTGAAAGACGGTGATCGCAGCACCCAAAAGGTATTGATGTCCTGGCTTTCACGCCGCTCGGTATCTGACCTCCCATCTGCCGGATACAGGGGGTGACTATGCTGCGCCGAGATACGCGATATCACATCGAGAATGCGAAGGCACCGAAGCTATTGAAGGTCATAACACCGGCGGAGCTGATCGAAAAAGGAACCGCAGTTTGCGCGGGAAATGCTGATTTTGATGATCTGATTCTTCGGATGGACGACGCGTCGGCAATCCACAACGAGCAGCTCATGTCTCTGCCCGTCGGTGGCTTCCTGTTCTCTCATGATTCAGTGGCGTCTCCTGGATTCCCCGGCCTGATTCTCAGTCGTCCTGCCGATCCGTCAGTAGTGCGCCCTGGAGATGTCATTGCGGTCAGTCCAGATACCGAGGTGGTACGTGTGCTCTACCGCCGTGGAGCGAACAGCAACCTCTTGTTCATGACGGACCGCTGCAACAGTCTGTGCTTGATGTGCTCCCAGCCGCCGAAAGATGTCGATGACCGTTGGCATATCGATGAGAATCTAAGGCTCTTGGATCTGATTGATCCCGGCGTTGAGCAGCTCGGGATCAGCGGCGGAGAGCCAACCCTTTATCGACCCGGATTGCTGTCAATCATCAAACGCGCCAGGGACGTGGTACCGGAAAAAGCGCTGCACATTCTCAGTAATGGTCGCCTGCTAAGTGACATGAGCTGGGTGGAAGATCTCAAAAACTCTTCGCACCCGAACGTCACCTGGGGCATCCCCCTGTACGCGGATAATGCAGCAGACCACGACGAAGTCGTGAATGCACCAGGGGCGTTTACCGAAACCATGGCCGGCCTTTATAACCTTCAGCGAGCCGGGCAGCGGATCGAAATTCGAATGGTCTTGAGCAAGCTGACGGTTACCCGGCTGCCGGAATGGTCTCATTTTGTGTTCAGGAACCTGCCCTTTACGCAGCACATTGCTTTGATGGGCATCGAGAACACGGGGCTGGCTAAGAAGAACTATGACCTTCTGTGGATCGACCCTGCGGACTACCAGGAGCAACTCGCGTTGGCCGCTCATTTTCTCGACATTCGAGGCCTGGCAGTGTCGGTCTACAACCTCCCGTTATGTGTTCTAGAACCGAGCCTTGGAAGGTTTTATCGCCGGAGCATTTCCGACTGGAAAAACGTCTTCATCCCCAGCTGCGAAGCGTGTTCAGCCAAGCACGCTTGCGCGGGTTTTTTCAAATCTCACTCGGTCCGCTGGCAGAGCCGAAGCATCCATCCGCTTTCACCAGAAGAACTAGAGACATTGCAAGGAGCGTTGTATGAAACTGCTTGATCGCTGGAAAGTGCTGATTGGACAATCGATAGCTCTGGCGCCGATGCTCGCCAGTCAATTCGCCGACGCGAGTCAGGCTCCGTTGGCAACAGGTGACTGGCTTCCTCAACCGCACAGTGCGCCACCCGTTTTCAAAAACACCTTGAACGCAAGCGATGCTGTGAACATGTATGCGGCGCATAGTTCTCATAGCTCACACAGCTCCCACAGCTCTCACTACAGCAGCTCGGGCGGCTACAGCTCTCCACGGTATAGTGCTCCGGCTCCGTCGTACTACAGCTCCCCCGCTCCGACCTCCAGCCTCTACCGTTCCGTTACTCCCAGCGCGACATCGGGGACGACTCCTCGAACCTCTACACCCTCAAGCACGGGATCGAACTTAGGGGGGGCTGCCTCAGAGCCAGCCTCCGCCGACCTATCGATGCTTGTGAGAAGAGTTCAGCTGGCACTGATGATCAAGAAATATTACTCAGGACCTATCGATGGCGTGCTAGGCAACGGCACACGGGGGGCGCTCATGGTGTTCCAGGCTGACTCCGGCATCGTAAACAGCGGCAGAATGGACACGCCTACTCTCAACGCGTTGGGGATTGCGATTCCCTGATTGCTTGATAAGAAAACCTGCATTGTGCCAAGTCTCAAAGATATGGTGGACCTATTCCTGGCTGCATGGCGATGGGTGCAAAGCCGGCGAAATCCCGTCTACGCTCAGGCGGCGCGCATACTCAAGACTCTTGATGCGCACGGGGTCAAACGACGCAAATCAACGCTAAGCACCCGGCCGTGCGTGAGTACCTTGAGGCGCACGATGAAGAGGGTCTGGCCGAAACGCTACCGAAGCGCCTGTCACTGACTGATCCTCAAGCCCGTTGGACCGCAGCTCCAAGTGGCTCAGCCATCTACGCCTGCTCCGTTGATGCCTTTCATGCTCACGATCCTGGCGCCTGATAGCGAGTGGAAGGGATATTGACCTTTGCTCAGACTAGCCCATGCCCGAGCAGCCTCACCGGTCTTCTTAAGGAAAGCAATATGATCCGGCTAGCCGAAGCAAGTGATGAGCCCGATATAAGAAATTGCGCTGAACAAGCCTACGCTCGTTATGTGCCAGTGATCGGGCGCAAGCCAGCCCCGATGATTGCCGATTTCATCACTCAGATAGCGGCAGGAGTGGTCTATGTGGCGACGGACAACCAAGCCAGGTTTCAGGGCTTTATTGTGTTCTATGTCAAGGATGGGTATTTCCTATTGGAAAACGTGGCAGTCCTCCCGAACGCAGCCGGACGTGGGGTCGGAAAGACGCTAATTAGCTTTTGTGAAAATACCGCGCGACAGCGTGGTGTGAACGCCATTCACTTATATACCAATGCAAAGATGACAGAAAACCTGTCGATCTATCCCCGGCTTGGTTATGTAAAAGTAGCGGAGCGCACGGAGGATGGTTTCAATCGTGTTTACTTCCAAAAAAACCTTACATAACCTAGGCGGCTTGCCACAGGCCGGCCCAGATGGCGAACCTGCGTGAGGTGGTTTGGCCGGACGTTTACGCTGGAGGGCCGACACGCTCACCTCTCCTTCAATCCAATCTTCCTCGCAGCGACGTATCGCTTTAAAGCAAACGTGGTCGACTTCTATCTGACTGGCGTGCTCACCGATCCGATCGCCATCACTGGTAAGCTGATAAACATGTGCTCGCCTGATCATAGTGATCCGCAATCGGCTATGCAGCGCAGAGCGTCCTCCTTAGGCGGACAGAGGGGACGAAGCTCATAGTGCAGCATTGCAGCAACAGGCCATACACATTCTGGCCTTTCACATGCGACTTTCGAAGCTATACAAGCCCTAAGCAGTGGGCCCCGCCTGTGGCACCTTTGCAACGGTTGTCTACTGTACACAGAGGCATCAATGTTCGTGCTTTCAGCGTCCAGGCTGCGTGATTTCAATGCCGATATGCGTAACCACGTCCATTGGCAAGGAATCAGAACATGAAAATTCTCCGAATGCTGTGCGTTGCCCTCCCTCTTCTGTGCATTGGTTGTGCCTCGAAGCCGCTGGTTTACAAACCCTCTGATGTCACCGGTAAACCTACCGGAGAATTGAGGTCGTTAAGCGACTTGCTGCCTGATAGCACCCCTGTCAGGCTGATATTGGTGCATGGTGTAGGTGACCATTGCCCTCTCTATGCACTCGGCAAACGCAAAGGTTGGTTGAACAAAGATAATGCCGAGGCAATCGGACTGTTCGCGGTCTCAAACGAGATACCCGAGCCGCAATTCATCAAGGCCGGCGTCTATATGGAAGGTGTCAAAGACGGGCGGTCACAGGTCAGCTTCGCAAGAAAAGACTATAGGTTGATGCTGCCTGGCCGGGCAGAAATAAAAGTAGAAGCGATTGAAATCACATGGTCTTCCTTGACCCAATGGATCAAGAGTGACCAGCTTGGATATGATTCACCGTCGATTTTTGCCAGTCGTAACCGCCCGGACTGCCTGCAAAACAGCAGCGACAAATTGCTGCCAACCGTACAAGCGCCTTGGAGGGTTCCGCTAAATAAGACGATCAAGGAATTGGTATTCGATAGAAACCTGGCCGACGCGTTGCTTTATGCAGGCACCTATAGGAAGACGATCGAAGGAGGTGTTGCCGAAGCGCTCTGTCACGCGGTCACCGACACGAAGAACAGTGCAAAATGCGCTTGGCCCTCAGCGCCAGTTAGCGCTCGCCCGACGTACAAAAATATTTTTGTAACACATAGTTTGGGTAGCCGCATAACCTACGATATGTTCATTGACCTTATGTCGAATGCGGAGGTAAATAGAATTTTCGAAAAAGACTATCGAAAGCAAGCGCGGCCATTTATTGAGCACATGCTCGACAATACCCCCGCCTTTTACATGATGGCGAATCAGTTGGCGCTACTTGGCTTGGCAAATGTCCCGCCAGACGTACAGTCGGATAGATCGATTCAGAGACCTTATTCAGTCATTCTGAATCAACCGGCGATATCTCCCACCGGTACAGATAAACCAGCGGAGTCCCCGCTTCAACCCGCCGTGATCGAGAGCGAGCCTGCTGGCGTACCTGAGTCACCAATCACCCAGTCCCAACCATACGTTTTCGGTAATGTCCTGCTCAAGATTGCTGCCATCAAGGACCAGATCGCTAAGGACACACACAAGCCAGCGAGCAGCTTGGAAATCATTTCATTCAATGACACCAACGATCTGCTGACTTGGCACGTGCCGAGGGGATATGTGAGCACTGAGGCTGACGCAATGGGACGGCCGGTAGTAAATGTGACCGATGTATTCGTGCAAAACTCCCCGCGCTGGCTTTTCCTGCTTGAAGGTCCCACCGGTGCTCATGTGGATTATTTCAATAACCCGACCGTGAGAGACATCATTCGCTGTGGCGTCAAAGCCCGTAAACAACTGTGCGCCAAATGAGCCTAGTAAAAACATTTGCCGGGGTAGGCTCTAGCATCGTAACCCGTGTAGGGCCTACAACAACGCCCTCGCATAACCGTTCCATTCAGACACGCTTCGCGTGATCTCCCCGTCCAGCACACGCTTGTCATCATCTGTACTGGGCGCGGTGCTTGGGGTCAGGGAAGGAAGCACTGGCCTGATAGCAATCTCGCCAGTGAAGCCTCTAGCGATGAGCACATCATGCTGCGCTTTGAAATCGGTATGTCCACTCCCGATGCCCCCGCGGGCGGAGGCGGGTATGTGATAGCACACCAGATCGCGAGCGTTTTCTCTCAAAGCCTGCAACGGGTTCTGCTCATCGATGTTCGTGTGAAAGCTATCCAGGATCATCCGAAGGTTGGAGCTTCCTACCTCCCTCATAAGATCCCGGCATTGCGCCGCGGTATGGATGAGCGGGACCTGGTAATGGTTGCAGACTTCATAGAGGGTACCTACTCCCTTCTCGCGGGCGTACGCATCCACAGCTTTGCAGCACGCGATCAGACGCTGCATGGCGGTTTTCGGTCAGAGCAGTTTTTGGACCAGAGCGACAGCCCATGAAGGGTCACCGGCACCCCACCGGTGGCCACGGCAAAATCTACGACCTTCATGTAGTGCTCGATTGCCGCGGCTTCAGAGGCTTGCGATGGATCAGGCGGTGCGGCATTGAAAGGGTCGATAGCGATCATCTTTAGATTCGCTTGTTCTGTAAGCTGACGAAGCCGAACGGGATCTTCATCACGGTGGTCCCCCGCGTATTGAATTCCCTGCAATCCAAGCGCGTTTGCTTTTTCGACCAGGCTTGCCGCATCAGTAGATGCCTAGGGTCCAAGTTACGATGCTGATGTCCATGAATGTTCCTAAAACGATAGGCTTTCCAGGCTGTAAAGACCGGAATAGAGCCTTTCGTATATGAGGATGTTGTACCCTGAACCCTTCAGTCGGATGTAGGGCCTGTCTCCACCGTTGGAATGGGGTCTGCTTTATGGGCGTCGCATCTCGTGCGCTGCCAACCCTCCGAGAACACCAGCCTCCCTACCGCACCGCAGACCTCGCAGGTCCGCATCGAGTGTTGGAGAGCGAAGTTGATCCAGGCCTCGATCTCGGGTGATGACTGATGCATCAAGATTCGAACTGCACCAAATTTTTCCTGCACCCTTCGGATCTTTGCGACCCCGTCGGTTCCACGTAGGTTGCGTTCGTTTACCAGGAAACACAGCGTTTCCAGTATCGCCCCCCAACCTGGCCCGCATTCGGCGACAAGCCGGTTTCGATCCCCGCTTTCAAAGACAGACGGGTATTTATCGATGAGATGTTGAGACAGACGTGAGTCAATACGGTGCACTAGTTTACCTCCTAATAGCGTTGATCGCGCCCCAGCAGCAACGGGTCTACCGCTCAGCTTCACCCACTCTCGCAAGTGATACATCTAGATCTTCCGGAGCGCCTGCCAAGTGTTCCATCCCTGCTGCAACGCCCGAAGAGACGCCTGTTAGCATCCCGTGCTTCTTCATTAACGCCATAGATCGATTGGAATGCTCATGAATTTGGCGGGGATAGTCCCGATGAGCTGGAGGGCGGAAAGGATGGCGGCTACTATCGCCTCGTTTAAGTCTGCCTTCCGGTCACGGTTCAAGTCGCTTCAACATTTTCTGCACTGCGCCCTGCCCTAGGCTCTTTTCGTAAGGGCGGCGTATACGAAGGATCTGCATGATCGACAACGAGCGGCGCAAGCGGGGTGTCAGAAGTCTCGTGCATCTGTTCGCTGAACCACCGCCACCCCATGGGCGCAAAGGAAAGAATCCCATAGTAGCTTCCAGTCTCGGTGACGACCCAGAGACTGTCCCCGGCAATATGAATCTCAGCAACATATGAGGTATGGATACGGTGACCGTCTGCAAACCGACCTGAAGGCTCCGCTCTGGCGTGTTGCCAGATCTGCCCCTCAACCACAGGGGGCCGATTCATGCGTGCATTGGTGATGAACCCGGTGAAAGCAAGGCCGCCCGAGTCTTCGATCAGCTTTGCCTTTGCTCTCTCAAAATCCTGTGTCATGGTTAACTCCGGGGCACCTGTGTAGATAGTGGGTCTTTCACGCCGGCGTGGTTTGGCTCTCGCCAGGGCTTAAGCGCCTACGGCTCTAGCCCTTCGATCGACGAAAGTGAGAAGCTCACCGCTGTACAAACGCCGAAACCCGATCCTGTCCCGCTCGGTCCAGCCAAGCGCATCAGCAGCCTGCGGTTCCAACTCAAGAAACAGCCGTCCCTCGAAAGATTGGCAAACGTGTCCGACCCATGTCGGAGAGGTACTGTCGTCCAGCGATCTGCGCATCACCGCGACGTCGTCAGCAGCAGCATTTGGGCGGTGCTCTGGGCTAAGCACGAAATACGCTGCGCGCCGAGCGACTTTCGCGGACTCTGATGAAGAGATGTCCTCGATGTCGATGTGCAGCCCCCCGGCCCCGGAAACACGTAGCTTGCCGGGCTGGAGGCATTTCGTCCGGAAGTAGCGGTCGATGCGTTCTCTTATCCGTAGCCATTTAGTGAGTAGTATCAATGCGCACTCTTCCCGTTTGGGCTATTGCCAATTCCCTTGGTGCAGCAGCGCTTTGCGCTAGAGGTTCCCATGGGGTAAGTATGTTGTCTCGTAGCTAAACCAAGCTGCAAGGACTGAGAAAAGCATAAACGGAAGTCTGCAAGCGGCCGTCAGGTTTTGGCGAAGACCAAGCTATCCCAAGAACAAAGTAGATGGCCGTGGCGACTACGTTCAAAACAGCAATCATTCCACGAGAATTTCAGACTTCTCTCTTGAACGGCCAAAAAGGTTAAGGATGCTTGGAAACATCAAAGAAGATGTCGTCATCACGAGTGTAATTCACCTTCGTAGTGTGGTCCACTCTAATGCGCTAAGCATTAGGCTCAATGAACATTCTGACCTGACCAAACGAATACCCAAGCATACAGTTTCTCCGAGATCCCAAACAACTATAAAGATGACGAATTCAATAGTACGCCACAAGAAATGCAAGTCAAGTCCCTGGAGTGATATTTTTTCAAACGATATAATATCAACTAAATGATAACAACCCCGCTACAACCTCCTAAGATTGTCAGCTCAACTGACGCTTAAAGCGTCAACCATATTGACACCATCCCACACAGGAACTATCTAAGTATGTCGGAGAGCCGTTTACCTACCAAACGTTTTTTTCATATCGCCCGTAATACCAATCGTGCCCATGAAATCTCTCATATCTTCGCAAGGTTCAGACTTGCAGCACTCAGCACGTCTATCATCCAGAATGGCTTGAAGACTAGGATGCTAAACAACACATAAATTTATAGGCCGCGCTTCCAATGATAGGCATGAAAAAAGTCAATAATGCAAACAACTCAACCGACTACACTACACAAACCGCAAAATTTCGTACCAAAAAGCGCCATCCACAGCGTAATCTGTAATTTTAGTGGCTCTACTTTTGCCGCCAAGACCAACAATCATGACCTGCTCGCACCTACGCTCAAAACACCTTTTGTCTACCCCATGAGCCTAAGCGAGAGGCCATCATTGATGGCAATGAAGGCCAGGTTAATCGGGTCGATACGATCGTGTAAAATGCCGAAATCTTAGATGCGATCGCAGCTGGCGTGGGTCGCAGTTCGTAGCTGTCGTTGGACCGCGAGTTGTTTTTCCGTACTGCTTGACCGGGAAACCCTCGGCCTGCGGATTTAACCTGCCTTAACGGGTCAGAGTGTTGCAGCCGAGAAAGGCATAGGTTATTGGAACAAGCGTTTATACAGCTAACAGTTTTCCTTGTTATGTGTCGGTTCTGTCGTGCATACAAAACACTATGGACTACACAGAAAGCACGACCTTTGAGTGAAATCGTTTATTTAGAAAATATTTCCAACCGCCACGGCAAAAAGATTCCCTACAGAAGTAAATCTATAGATCTAAAAAAATGAGAACTGCGTTGCAAAGCATATAACTCCAGCATAATTTGCTTGACAATAATTTTTTTCAAAAATAAAATACTTATTGTTGTTTCCAAACAACCCTGCTGCGCAGGAAGCTGGCCAGTAGGCCGGCGACTGACACACCGCATACTCCCTGATAACACGGATATAAACTATTAATATGTATAATATTATGTATACGCGCACGTGCGCGCGAAATATCATGATGAATTACAACATTATCTTAAGAATTACAAACCAGAAAACCAGAAAATTGGACTAGCATCCAATCCTCTCCCTGGCGAATTACAGCCTAACCCCTACCCAAGCCTCAAAGATTCCACTAAAGCCTCTTAGAGAGCATTATAGAGGCTTATAGACCCATCCATGGGTCTTCTCATAACCGCCAAAGCCCCTGAATCCGGGTCTATCAACACAAGGCATCATTGGAACAACCTATGTTCTATGGACGCGGCCCTAGCTGTACCCTGAATTGTCGATAGCAGGCAGAGTTTTGCAAAGCCTATAACAAATCGATCAATGCTGCTTTATGGGTTTAGACAATTGCTAGTCGCCAGCCAAACAAAAACAGTGCTGAATCACCAATCCAAGCTAGCAACAAAATCTTAGAAAATACTTGCGCCATTATAAGTCTGCATAGTAGATTATAAACAGACCTCAATTAGGGGGTCGTATAAGAATAAATTATGTCAGCAATTAAATACCATATCGCCGGAAGCGAAATCGAAGTATCTGTTCCCTTCTCATTGAAAAACGTATTCAAGGGAGTTTTTAAAACAGCAACCTGGAACGGTTTCAAAAAAGTTTGGATAGTCAAGCATTCTACAATATCCCTCAATAAACTGGAAAAGTTTTCCCTAGCCTCCGACAGCCTTAACGTTGATGAGTTGATCGAAAGAGGCGATAGCGAAAAGGAGCTAGCGGCTATTGAAAAAGAAGTTACAGAGGCAGTAGAAGAGATTCAAAAGGAAATCAGTAAACTCTCCTCAATCATGGTAATTCGTGAAAATCTATCAAAAGCAAAAATCGAATTTTGTGAAAAAAGACAGGAAGCCTCTTGCTTACGGTCGAAACGACTCAAAGTTGAAAAAGAAATAAAAACCGAGCTTGACGGTATCATGGACAACTATGATACGAAAGATAAAATATTCAAGCTAATTACGCTTAGAAAAGCCAAGCCAACTTCGTCAAATGGGTCAATGGCGCGCGGTATTCAGTCGGAGTTACGAGAAATCTATTATGACATCGAAAAAAATTACGGAATCAAAATCTATACCTTGATGGGATTAAGCCATGTGAACTGGAACAGGCCTGATCGCGATAGCGTCGTCGATACCGCACAAGGTCTCTATTCAAACATTGGCAGAGTGAATCTTGATCTAGCAGAGCAGGATTCATAGGGCTTTTGGCTCTGTTCCCCAAGCTCACTTGGCGCTGGCGTCCAACGTCAGTACGCATTTGGCGCCGCTCCAGATTCGAGGGGCGTCGCTCATAGGTTTTACTTGGTCTACCGTTGGTGAAGATTCTAACCCACGCATCGAACCATGCAATTTTCCTTGTTCGAAGACGAACCCGCACCGTTCAGCGGCGCCCTCCCCACCCAATCAAGGATGCCTCTTAAGGTTGGCGGCAGGCACGTTAGACCAATTCTGTTCCACGACCTGTGCAACGAATAATGCACAGATAGGAACTGGCTACAGTAGCCTAGAACAGTTCATTCGCCTGATTACGACCCTTGGCAGTGCAAGCATGCCCTTGCGCTTATTGCTTGGCTTCGATCCTTCTCAGGCCCAAAATCCTAAACGCAGCCATAATGCCGTATGGATTCCCAGTTGATGCAGGAAACTATCGGCTGCAACGAGGCGTCTCGATCACTCTCAGTGGACAGGAACCGCATTGCCTCGTTGATACGTAACGGCCATTTGGAGATCCACTATCCGGCAGGTAGCCACAGGATGCACGCTAAGATCTACCGCACGCGGGCGCAACGATTATTGGTTTTAGCAACTTAACAAGACTCCTTTGAAGACAATTACGCCGAAGAATTTCGCTGTGTTTAGCGATGCAGTCTAATAGGAAAACGCTATAGACGCTTATACAGCGAACAACGTCCTCCGATCTCGGTGAACGCAGTCGGGCACACAAAAATATTTGCCGTGCAGAAGAATCGATCTTCGTGAAATCGTTTATATAGCAAACATTTCAAACAGCGCAGCGGAAAGATTTTTTATGCAGGTTAATTTCCAGATCTTAAAGCGCCTCAAAAATGAGACCTAAAAATGAGACCTATGTCGCAAAACACATAGCTCAAGCATATTTCGCTTGACAGGATTTTTTTTCAAAATAAAATGCTTATTGTTGCTTCCAAATAACCCTGCTACGCAGGAAGCTGGCCAGCAGGCCGGCGACTGACACACCGCTTTCTTCCTATGAGTAATATATAAACCTATAAATATGTATAACATTGTGTATACGCGCACGCGCACGCGCTACACGTAGAGATGGATTGCAACATCGTCTTAAGAATTAAAAACTGGAAAACTAGATTTAGAAACTGGAAAACGTAAAACCAACCAAGCATCTAATGCTCTCCAAGGCGAATTACCGCCTTCCCCCTACCTGAGCCTCCAAGATCCAGTTAAAACCTCTCAGGGGGCGTTATAGAGGCTTAGAGACCCGTCTATGGAACTTTCCACAGCCACCAAAGTTCCTGACGCCGGCTCTATCAACACCAGGTATCTAAAAACAGCCGCTCAAACGATCCATTATCTATGGACGCGACGCTAACCACACTGTGAATTGTCGATCGCAAAGTGGCGACCAACAAAAGCTTTGCAGAAGTATGCCATTAGGGAAAAGGACAGGAATTTCTTCCAAGGGCGCAATCGGCCAGTAACCCCACTGGCGCCTTCCGCGTAGCGGCTATCAAATTTATTAGCCCCGCTGCACTTGAGTAGCCGTTGCCGCGTCAAAAATGTTTGCTTCGAAAAAAGCTAAGGTAGGGCGGTCAGAGACCGCCCTGTTCGTCTTATTTTTTCTTTTTCTCTAGAGTTGCCGCCTGGTTACCGCCTTGTTCTGCGATTGCTGACAGCTTTTCGTCGGCGCCCTTTTCTTCGGCGAGGGTCTCGCTCAGAAGTGATGCGGCTTCGGTAAGCCCCAGATGCTTGGCTAAGGCAACCAAGGTGCCATACGCGGCGATTTCGTAGTGCTCGATCTTCTGGCAGGCGCCGATCAAGGCTGCGTCAAGTACTGGCCCTTTCTCGATCTCTTCAAGCAGCTCTTTACCTTCCTCGATTAGACCCTCAGTCGCCACACACTTCATGCGTTTGAGCTTGAATCCAGTGACTTCTACGACTTGGTCGATCCGCTCGATTTGCCCTTGGGTTTCCTCAAGGTGCGTGGTAAATGCTTCAGCGAGTAAAGGATTGGTCGAAGCGCGAGCCATCCGCGGCAGCGCCTTGGTGATCTGCTTTTCGGCGCTGTAAACATCAGAAAGCTCGTGGATGAACAGATCTTCTACGGTTGTACGGGCCATGGTGATACCTCATCGTCGTTGATCGGAGCTGGGCATACCGCTTCTGCTGGGTAACCGGAGCGCGTGCTGTCGCAGCAAAAGCGCTTCGCTACCGCCCTGGGAGCTTATAGGGTCGAGCAGTACCTGTTCATCAGAGAATCTTGCGTACGATTTGTGCTGCGCGCTTCGCTTTTCTCAGATAAGCGGTACCGCAATATAGAGCCCTCCCACCAATTCGTGCCCTGCCTACAAACGTGGGCACGACAGGAATGCTTTGCAGTTCGGGAAGCGCGACAGCTACGAGCTAGAAAGCGATGGATTCGCAGGGACGAGGGGTGAGGAAGAACTAAATGCAGCGCTCATTCACGATGACGCATGCAGCCCTCTGTTCGCTGTCAAAGTCTTTCGTTGTTAGCCTAAGCCAGCGTTCGCGTTGGAAGCAGCGCGGTTATCACCCTGTTTCCTCGCGTGCGCCGCTACGCTAGGGTCCGCTGCCAACTGCGCACACAGCGCCATGTAAGGGAGGCTACGGATTTAGTTTGATGGGTGTCTCGGATGTCCGGGTACCACCTCAATATCGCTTTATGGCGCGCGCTACGTACCGTCATTCCCAATCAGTGTCCTTGAAGCCCAGCTTTTCGACGCTAGGACTTCGACTGGCTAGGGAAGGCCAACCGGACATGCGCACCGCCTCCGTTGTACCGCTCGATGGTAGCCTTCAGACGTCTTGCCAACGCATCGATGATACCCGTCCCTTGGGTGGCCTCGGATCGCGCGGACAGGACATTTTCGGGAAAGCCGTGGCCGCTGTCCGAAACAGTCAGTACCACATTTTGGTCAAGATCGGCCCGAAGGACTAATTTGGTGGGAAATGCAGATGGCCCACCGGGCTTGATCGAGTTCGTGATGAGTTCGTTGAGTACCAGGCCAAGATTAGTGGCCAATTGAAACGAAACCCAGACGCTGTCCATCTCCACGTCCAGCCTGGGGGCATCGCCGCCGCTTTCCGCAGACACTACAGCTTCCGCCAGGCTGGGCAGGTATTCTGCGAGGTCCACCTGTCCCGTTTTGCTTCGGTGAAGGTACTCCTGAACCAGGCCGACTCCCAGAATACGAGTGATCGTTGCTTCGACGAGATCACGGGCTTCTTGAGCTGCGACACGCCCGCCAGCCAGCTGCAAGAAGGCGATGACAAGCTGTAAGTTATTCTTGACGCGATGGTTTAATTCCGCCAGCAGCACCTGCTGGTGCTCCTGTAGATCCCGCTGTTCGGTAATGTCGATACAGCTCCCGAAATAACCGGCGAAGCGGCCATTACGGTAATA
Organism: Pseudomonas sp. 3MAES_34.3B; assembly: GCF_058145875.1. Classification (NCBI taxonomy): domain Bacteria; kingdom Pseudomonadati; phylum Pseudomonadota; class Gammaproteobacteria; order Pseudomonadales; family Pseudomonadaceae; genus Pseudomonas; species Pseudomonas sp. 3MAES_34.3B. The sequence goes on from NZ_CM176960.1 coordinate 4,104,285, forward strand.
AGGGGCACCATTGTCGAGGAACCAGCGGTACACGCCGTCTTTCCTGCGCAGCCGATAGGGCATGGTAAACGACTCTCGTGCATCAAAGGCTGTAACGTAGATATTAACGCAGCGGTCATAGTCGTCCGGGTGGACATCCTCCGCCCAGCCAAAGCCCAACAATGCTCCATGGTACGGCCAGCAAAGTCAATCCACGGCTTGTTAAACCAATCGCATTGCCGGTCGGTGTCTGATCGCCAGATCATGACCGGTGCGTTATCAGCAAGCTCGCGGAATTCCTGCTCGCCCATGTCCGGTACAGACAGATTATGTGGGTTCGAATGGCTCATGGATCATTCTACCGGGGAGTGAGCGAGGAGGGTCAAAGCGGGAGGTAGGCTTTGAGTTGGTAGTGAGGCCGTATTCGCAGACGTGATCGCTATCATGGCTCTGAGCAAATCCGCAGGAGGAAACGGTTTCTTCATCCAGCCCAGTGCAAGGCTCGAATGACGTTGCACTGCCGCTACTTGGCCGCTTACGAACAGTGAAGGGATATCGAAGCGGGTGCGTAACTGGCGGGCAACCTCTATACCTTCATCGCCGCCTTCCAGATTGACATCGACCAGGGCAAGCTCATGCTCGGCTCGGCCAATACAACCTGATAAGCCTCTTCAGCGGTATAGGCTGTCCCCACAACGCTGTGCCCACCTTGGGTTAGCGTTGCAGCAAAGGTAAGGGCCAGGATAGGGTCGTCTTCGATTAAAAGGATGCGCATGGGACTCAGCAAAAAGGAGGAAATTTGCAGCTTCAGGGCGGCATGGTGGCAGAAGGTCATCTGCTGCACAAATACGCCGCAGTGCCAGTCAGCCGGTAACCAGTTCTGACAACCGCTGGGTGAGTACCTCCAGCGCAAACGGTTTGGTCAAAATGAGCATGTTTCTTTCAAGCCGGCCCGATAGGGCAGCAGGGTCGTCCGCGTAGCCGGTAACGAACAGGACCTTCAAATCAGGCCGCCGGGGCTGGCATTGATTGACCATTTCAAAACCATTTTGGCCGCCTGGAAGGCCCACGTCGGTAATCAGCAGATCAATCGTTACGTCCGACTCAAGGATGCGTTTACCTGCGACGCTATCGGTGGCTTCTATAACGGTGTAACCCATATCCTGGACCACGTCAGCAAGCAGCATACGTACCGCGGCGTCGTCTTCGACAATCAACACCGTCAGGTTCTCGGCACTTGGATTGATAGCCGCATGGATAGAGGAAGCTTTCTCCTCGGGCGCAATGTCTGCTTTGGATCGTGGCAGATACAGGGTTACGGTGGTGCCGCAGCCCGGCCTGGAGGTTAGGTAGACCTGTCCCCCGGATTGCCGGGCGAATCCATATACCATTGAAAGGCCCAGACCCGTTCCCTCCCCGACGGGCTTCGTTGTGAAGAAAGGCTCAAAAGCCTTGCTGATAACCGAGGCGGGCATTCCAACCCCGGTGTCTGTAATACTCATGCGCAGGTATTGTCCCGCCGGTAGGTCCAGCTGGCTTGCCCTAAATCGACTGACCAACTTGTTGGCGGTCTGGATTGCGATTTTCCCACCTCCAGGCATGGCATCGCGGGCATTGATGCACAAGTTCAGCAAGGAATTTTCGAGTTGCCCAGGGTCGATAAGCGCAGGCCATGGGTCCTGAGCCTGTTGGATAGCGAGCTGGATCGAGGGCCCTACCGCACGCTCGATCAGCTCTTTCATGCCTGTAATCAGCGTATTGACATTTGTGGGCTTGGGCGCCAACACCTGCTGTCGGGAGAATGCCAGCAGCCGGTGGGTCAATGCCGCCCCCCGTTGTACTGCGGCATGGGCTACTGTCACATAACGGCCCAGATCATTGAACCGCCCTTGGTTCATCCTGGCCTGTATCATTTCAAGGCAGCCCGATATGCCGCCAAGCAGGTTGTTGAAGTCGTGAGCAATTCCACCGGTAAGCTGCCCGACCGCTTCCATTTTTTGCGATTGGCGCAGCTGTTCCTGAGCCATCTCGCGCTCCTGAACCGCATGGCGGACCCTGTCCTCCAGAGTGGTATTGAGCTGGAGAATAGCTGCTTCGGCGTTCTTACGATCTGTGACGTCCACCGATGAACCGATGAGGCCGATGACGTCTCCGGAATCATTGAACAATGGCTCTTTGGTAGACAGCCAGACGCTGACCTGCCCGTTGGGCAGGCTTACTTCTTCCTCAATGGTTTCGCCTATACCGGACGACATAATTCGCTGATCGGTCTCGGTGATGATGCGCGATTGCTCGGCATCCTCAAGAAACTCGGCGTCGGTCTTGCCCAAATATTCTTCAGGTGGCTTGCCGATCAATTCGGTGGTACCTCGGTTCGCCACCAGCATGCGGCCCTGACGGTCCTTGGCGTACACCACACCGGGGACGGCTTCGGTGAACATACGCAGCAGTGCAGTTGCACGGTCACGCTCGGCTTCGGCCGCGCGCCTGGCATCGATGTCCAGCAGGATGCCGGGAAAACGGATAGGTGTGCCGTCGGTATCGGTATCTACACGGCCCGAGGCCTCAATCCAGCGGTACTTGCCGTCCAGCCCCTTGATCCGATACTCGCACCGGTACAAGCCTCGCTGTCCCAAGGCACCCTCAATGGCTTTCTCGACCCGAGGAAGATCGTCGGGGTGGATTGATCCAAACGCATCGGACAGCGAAATGCCTGCTTGGCAGTCCTCGGCTGAGATGCCAAACGATCGGGCAAATCGCTCATCAGCGGTGACCCGATCCCGCTCGATTTCCCAAATCCAAGTACCAATGATGGCACCGGCATCGAGTGCAAGCCGTAGCCTTTCGAAGGCCTGACTCGTAGAGGCTTCGTGAAGTTCGTCCGAAGTCACGGCTGGGGGGAAGGTGTGCATTCTACCTACTGCCGAAGCTGGCTACAGATGTGTTGATTATGGCCACAGATAACAGGTCCAACAAAAAAAGCAATGGCAATGAGCCACTTATCGGGACAAGACGCAACCCTATGGTTTCCGCCCCTCGGTTGTAGCAACCTAGTGGCAGGACGGATCAACAGCTACGCAGGAGCGCTCTCAATCCCGACCCGAACCGCCCCGGTTCAGATCGTTAGTCATAGTGAGGAAGAGCATGAACAGCCTCCAGTTGACCTACGTAACGCTCATAAGCACCGTCGGCGTCGGGCTGGACATTTCAGTGTCCGTTTTTTTTGGCCTGCTTTAAAGGTGCAAGGCGCCAGTGTGGCCCGGCGCAAACGGACCAGAAAAGCCAGCAATCGGCTCCAGATTCTGTCCGAATCGGGCGAGGGCGAGTTTGGCGGACTTCTCGCTCATAGCCCCGGAACCCTGTCAGCGCAAACGGCGGAAAATTTACATCGGGCCAGGGCACTTGTATAGGCTTTGCATCGACCTTTTATCTAACTTATGCGAGGCTGGGCTACCGTTTTTCGGTGCTTTGCATCAGAGCCGCTTCGATTGAGTCACTTCACCGAACGGAGCCGGTCTTGTGCCAATTGGCAAATAGCTGCTAAGGACCATGGTTTAGCAACAAAACATACAGTGGGCGGAAAAGAAGACGGTATTTCGGGGGAAAATCCGCTTGTAATGATGATCGGCAGTTCCGGAGACCGATGATACACGGCGGCAGCAAGGTCAAAGCCGTTAAGGTGCCCAGGTGTCCGGACGTCAGTGATTAGGAGGTCTACGGAGTCACGACCTTCCACAGCGGCTAGCCCTGCATCGGCTGTCTCCACCGCATGCACACCCACCCCCATGTCTAATAAAGCGTCCACCAACAGCTCACGCAGAAGTTCCTCGTCTTCAACGACGAGTACCAAGGGACGTGGGCGATGTGATTTCGGACAAAGGTTCATACCTCTGAGACAGAACGTATCAATTTTCGCTCTGAAAGGAAGACCAACGGACCGTTTTGTATAGGATTTTACAGGAAACTCTACAAAACGGAAAAAGCCGCTTGAAAGCTCGGATGCCGTAAAAATCCGCCGCATACCGGGGTGACGTAGGACCGCGGCCGTCTTATTACCACCGGTTGGCAGGAACGTGCAGAGCCACACTGCGAAACTTTCGTGATTGGTACCAAAGTCCTGGCTTGTCTGCGCTGTCAAAGTGCTTTCACCCCGTATTAAAATCACGCTTAACCGATATCTCCCCAGAGTTTCAGATGAAGCACAGCCCTTCCCTCCCCGTCCCCGCCGCTCAAGACCGCTACCGTCTTCTAGTGGACGCCGTCACGGACTACGCCATTTACATGCTCGGGCCTACGGGGCATGTCGCGAGTTGGAACCCCGGCGCCAAACGCTTCAAGGGCTATGCCGAGGATGAAATTCTCGGTGAGCACTTCTCCCGCTTTTACACCGAGGAAGACCGTGCTACCGGGCTACCGGAGCGGGCGCTGGCCACCGCGGCCAGTGAGGGACGGTTTGAAAGCGAAGGCTGGCGGGTCCGCAAGGACGGTTCACGGTTCTGGTGTCATGTGGTTATCGATCCCATCGTTTCACCTCAGGGTGAGATTCTTGGCTTTGCCAAGGTGACCCGCGACCTCACTGAACAGCGGGCCGCGCGTGAGTCACTGCGCCAATCGGAAGAGCAGTTCCGCCTGCTGGTCCAGGGGGTCACTGATTACGCCATCTACATGATCAGCCCTAAAGGGCTCATCACTAACTGGAACTCGGGGGCAGAACGGATCAAGGGCTACTTCCCCGAAGAGGTAATCGGCAAGCATTTCTCCCTATTCTTCGAGGAAGCGGAGCGCGTCAAGGGATCGCCGGAGCACAGCCTGCGCATGGCCCTGGCCGAGGGGCGTTTCGAGAGCAAAGGCTGGCGGGTACGCAAGGACGGCACGCGGTTTTTTGCCAATATTGTGCTTGATCCGATATATGCCAACGATGGTCAGCATTTGGGCTTTGCCAAGATCACCCGCGATATTACCGAACAGGTGGAAACGCAGCGCGCCCTGGATGAGGCCAAAGAAGCATTGTTTCAATCGCAGAAAGTGGAATCTCTGGGCCAGCTCACCGGCGGCATCGCCCATGACTTCAATAACCTACTCATGGTGGTCCTCGGCAGTCTGGAGGTCGTGCGCAAGCGTTTGCCAGACGATCCGCGCATCACCCCCTTGCTGAACAATGCCATCCAGGGAGCCCAGCGGGGTGCCTCACTGACCCGGCGAATGTTGGCCTACGCCCGCCGGCAGCAGCTCGTGCTTGAGCCCCTGGAGCTGAGTTCGATGCTTCGAGGCATGTTCGAACTGCTGCAAAGCTCGCTCGGGCCCCGTATCCAGATCGAGACACGCTTCCCGCTGTTTTTGCGACCGGTGCGGGCCGATAACAATCAGCTGGAGCTGGCCGTGCTCAACTTGGCGGTAAATGCCCGGGATGCCATGTCTGAGGGCGGAACACTGACGATCGAGGCGAAAGAGCATAGGGTTACTCACTCCCCGACGGGCCTTAAACCGGGTGCTTATGTGTGCCTTTCACTAACCGACTCGGGTACGGGCATGGATGCTGCCACTTTGGCTAGGGCCACCGAGCCCTTCTTCACAACCAAAGGTGTAGGCAAAGGCACCGGGCTGGGCCTTTCCATGGTTCACGGCCTGGCTGAGCAGATTGGCGGCAAACTCGTCCTGCAAAGCACCCAGCCGGGCGGGACCACGGCCAGTCTATGGATTCCAGTGGCGGTCAGTGACAGTGAGACCTCGACCGAAGACGCTGCTGAGAACTCGATTTCACCCAGCAAGACACAGACCGTGCTGACCGTAGACGACGACCCGCTGATCTTGGTCAGTACCGCCGCCATGCTTGAGGACCTGGGGTATGGGGTACTGACGGCAGCCTCCGGTGAGCAGGCCCTGACATTGCTCGCGCAGTTCGGGGACACGGTGGATATTCTCATCAGTGACCATTTGATGCCGGGGATGAGCGGGCCGGAGCTGCTTGAGGCGGTGTCAGTCCAGCACCCACACATCGCCTCGCTATTGGTCAGCGGCTATGGCGAGTTGGACGGTGCGTGCACCCTTGCACGGCTCGGCAAACCGTTCGATCAGCCTGCCCTGGCAATGGCAATCACCCAATTGATGACGGGCGTCGGCTACCAAGCCCGATGAGCCCACGTCACTTCGTACCTTCACCCGGTATCGGTCAGAGGAAGTCAGCGCAACCTCCCTATATGGGTAGTACCCACTAACCTACGGTAAGGCTTACGACAAACCATTCAGAGGGGCGTATCGGTCGACCGTCGCCGATGAAGACAAGGCCCGTTCTGCGCCTGCATGGATTGCTCGCGCAGGTCTGACAGGTACTGCATGCCGCGCGGGGTGAGGATAAGGTGCGTCTTGCCCTTGTTTGACGCAGGAACTAACCCAGCCGTAACGTAGCCGGCATGCACCAGCGACTTGAGCAGAACAAGGTCTTCAGCGGCACGACTTGTCCCTCCCTCGTCGCGGATCAGCAATAAGATACGCTCATGGTTATCATAGGCTCTGGGCATATTGGATCCTCGGATACCCTTCACGCTAGCGAAACGGCTTTGCCAAGGCAATAGCTACCCGACGGATAGTGGCCCTGGGCTATAGAATAAGCGGCGATCAAGCGTGGATCGTGGTGGCCGATAGGTGCTAAGGCACAGCACTGAGCGAGACGTTCATGCGTAAAAACCTATCTGTTACCAACCGGGAACGTACGTTTTCTCCCGAACAACGGCTTATTTCCGCAACGGATCTCGACAGCCGGATCACCTATTGCAATGACGCCTTTGCGAAACTTAGTGGCTTCACCCGCGAAGAGCTGATTGGCCAACTTCATAATGTCGTCCGCCATCCCGAGATGCCCGCGAGTGTGTTTGTCCATATGTGGGAAACCCTCAAACAGGGCCAGCCTTGGATGGGAGTCGTGAAAAACCGGGCTAAGAACGGTGATTTCTACTGGGTCAGTGCCTATGTCACGCCGATCTACGAAGGCAGACGAATTTCGGGACACGAGTCGGTGCGTACGACCCCTGGCCGCGAGGACATTCGCCGTGCCGAAACGCTCTATTCCAGACTGTCGGCAGGTAAAGCGGCGCTGCCGTTGAGCCGCACGCTTAGCAGAGTATTGCAGCGGGCTTGGCCCTTCATGTTGGCATGCGCGGCTGAGATCATTGGGTGGTACTGGTTACCCAAACCGGCGGAGCCTGCCCTGACGGTGGTGATGTTCGCCGGGGGCTTACCTATTAAGTGAATACCAGCAAGCCAGGGCGATTCAGAAAACCTTGGCGCAGCACCCTAAAGCCTTCACCAGCCCTTTGGTGGCGATGACCTACAGCGCGCACTATGGCATTCAGTCCCAACTTGATCTGGCCATGATCAGCCAGGAAGCACGGTTGCAGACGGCCCTTACGCGACTGGTGGATACCGGGTTCCAGGTACGCCGCAAGGCGGGTCAAGCGTCTGGCGTGTCCGATAGCCAGGCGCATGCGCTCGATCAGCAGCGAAGCGAGACCGAGCAAGCGGCCACGGCTGTGGCGGAGATGTCCGCCGCCATCGGGGAAGTTGCATCCAATGCCCAAGTCAGCGCCTTGGCTGCCGTGCAGGCGAACACCTTGGCCAGTGAAGGCGAAGCATTGGCCGAACAGAGCCTAAGGGCCATGGATGAAATGGCTCATGCAGTTGCAGAAATTGGTAGCGCTGTGGACGTCCTGGCCAGGGAAACGCAGTCCATTGGCAGCGTAGCGGACGTGATTACAGCGATTGCTGACCAAACGAATTTGCTGGCCTTGAATGCGGCCATTGAGGCGGCTCGCGCAGGCGAACAGGGCAGAGGATTTGCGGTCGTGGCCGATGAAGTTCGCTCAATGGCCACACGCACCCGCCACTCGACGGAGCAGATCCACGGCATCATTGCTGCCCTGCAAGCCAGTGCCCAACACGCGTGGCCAAAGCCGCTCGCGGCGGCGAAATTTCCCAGAGCAGCATCGACAGTGTGAAGGCGGTAAAAGAAGCCTTGCTGGTATCACGGTGGCGGTCGATAAGATCTCCAGCATGAGCAGTCAGATGGCTTCGGCATCGGAAGAACAGAGCCAAGTGGTGGAGGATATCAATCGTCAAGTAACGCGAATTGCCTCGTTGTGCGATGAGAGCGCAGAGCAGGCCCGTCAAGGAGCAGGCATCGGGCGTGAACTCCAAGGGCTTGCTGATTACCTCTACGGCCTAGCTGAACGGTTCAGCCGCTGACCTCGAAGGGGTTGCACTTCCTGCGAAGTGGGGTACGCGTAGTATGGTCGACTGTACGCAATGAGCCATCCGTCTCCAGCAGGACCTGAGATTCTCTGGAGGTAGCACGGCCCCCTATCGTAAGGATCATGAGCGCTTATTAGCGTCGGTCCACCAGGCTCGCTGGGCTGATCTCAGCGATGCGATGCTTTTGCGATCCTTCGGATACGCCGGGCGTATGGCGGCGCGCCCGGCAGCAGAGTTTCTAGAAAAACATTGCTTGCGCTTACAGAGCGAGAGGATGCATATCTCTGGGAGCTTCAATCCACCGAGTCGTGGGAAGAGCTGTAAGTCTATCTAGAGGTCTATAACATTCAGACGCCGTATTCCCATCTGCTTCCGCGGTTGCAGCAGAGCTAAGCAGCTGGATAGCGCGACGAGCCAATGTTTACGCGTTCAATAGCGAACACATCCCTATCGCCAAATCGCCCTTTTCCATCCACGCCGCATTACCAAAGTCGTTTCGCCAACGCCGACAAGCTTCAAATAGATAGCCCCTGATTCCCAACATTCCTTACAGCAGCGCAGGAGGTGCGCGGCTTCAGCCAATCCAGCTAGCATTTTTTGTGAAGAAAGAAGGGGATTCGTATGCTTGAAAAGGCGTCGACAAGGTTAAGCCCGGCGTGCGAGACATGAGTTGATAACGGTAGCTCTCGGGCCGAGGATTGACATGAATTTCGACATGCCACCATCAAGAATCGCTGCCGCCGCCGATATGACTCCTACATAAGGAGAATTTACATGCAATCCCATTCCGCACCCAGTCCAGTCAAAACCATAGCAACCAATCCTGCGGACACGTGTTTAATCACTGCGGCTGGGGTGGCCATCTGCGGCTGGGGCCTGTCGCTAGCCTGGCTCTGGATGGCCTAAGCTATGGGCCCCTCAGTCTCGCAATGGGTTCTGCTATGTAGCTGCATATGCGGATGCTTAGTGCTTGATATCCTGCTGTGGCACAACGCCGGAAGCTAGCTGTTACTGCATCCTCAACCACGGTGTATACCTTAAGAACGAGGATGAGAATGAACATCCAAAAATTTCCTGCCTTGGGCAGTGATTTGGACCTCGGTCACCTCCGGCCCTGTTGATAGCGTTATTTCATGACCAGCCAAAAGCCCATAAAACGCAGCGTATCGGAATGCCACAGCATCCCTGCCTTCTAGAACGGTCTCCCCGCCCACTACGCGACGCAGGAGCTGTACGATTTCCGGAACACGGTACATCAGCTGCTCCCTTCCTTATCTGGCCTCGAACGAAATCCTTGGTTTGCGTCTGAGGGCATAGCGGCGGCCACGCTTTCGGTCCGAAGTACGAAACTACCTACCAAAGGACTACAGAAGCAATGTCGACCTCCTTGCTGCGCTAGTCAAGTCGGTTCGCTATGACAGGCACAAAACTTCATCGGTGCTTCCATCACGCCTGCTGATGAAGACATAAGCGCCGCCCCAGCTGATTCATGAACAGCGACGGGCCATGATAGCGATGTGCCTTTTCGATCGTTTCTGTATGCTGGTTATGTAGCTTACCAATTGGCTCCTGCGGCCGAATCCTTGATGCGATTTGTGCGGACACGCAAAGCACAGAGTATGTCTCAGAACTGCAAGGCGATATCGTTTAGTTCGCAGCTCGCCATCGACACAGATTTACAGAAACTTCAGGATGACTTATTAGCGGCCGGATCGCCGGCTAGCGGCTCGCAGGGAGAGCATCCCCACGCCTCGTCATTGCACCTCGCTAATGCGAACGTGTGTCCGATGGGGCGTCATGGCTAACGCCTTGGATTACTCCTTAACGCCAGGTAGCTTGACGTCCTATCTAGAGGACGGTGCCGTGTGTCCATCGACAATAAACAGATTGAGAACTTGATCCGGCCATGGGCGCTCAGCCAGTCTAAACGGCTATTTGCCGGTCGCTGCCTAGCGGCAAATCAAATTGCGAAACCGGCGAGTGGCCTGGCCATAATGGCACCCAACTAAAGACATAGCAGCGCTTTGCGCTGAAAATAGCCAGGGGGTTAGGTATGTAATCTTGCTGGCAACCAAGTAAGTTTCGAGAAACGCGAAAAGCGCCAACGGAGTCCGCAAGCGCTTATCATGAATGGGCTAACACCAGGTCAGCCCGAGAACAGCCTAAACGGCCGAAAATACAGCAGTTTCGACCGCGTATCGTCACCACAAGGATCACGATTGACTCTCTTTGAACGGCCTAGATGGCCGAAGGTGCAACGGTTCGACAGCGTATCGTCACCACAAGGATCACGATTGACTCTCTTTGAACAGCCTAGATGGCCGAAGGTGCAACGGTTCGACAGCGTATCGTCACCACAAGGATCACGATTGACTCTCTTTGAACAGCCTAGATGGCCGAAGGTGCAACGGTTCGACAGCGTATCGTCACCACAAGGATCACGATTGACTCTCTTTGAACAGCCTAGATGGCCGAAGGTGCAACGGTTCGACAGCGTATCGTCACCACAAGGATCACGATTGACTCTCTTTGAACAGCCTAGATGGCCGAAGGTGCAACGGTTCGACAGCGTATCGTCACCACAAGGATCACGATTGACTCTCTTTGAACAGCCTAGATGGCCGAAGGTGCAACGGTTCGACAGCGTATCGTCACCACAAGGATCACGATTGACTCTCTTTGAACAGCCTAGATGGCCGAAGGTGCAACGGTTCGACAGCGTATCGTCACCACAAGGATCACGATTGACTCTCTTTGAACGGCCTAAATGGCCGAGGAAGTCTCATCTTTTAAAGAGCATGTCGTCGTCACGACTGGTTTCACCATATTACAGCAGCCTACATGGCTGAAATATCATAAGTTTTAAGCATTAGATTCTTTGAACAGCCTATGGGCAAATGAAAAAGAATCTAAACCCTGATTGCTTTGCGGGCACAAGACGCTAATTACTTATGGAATACATACTATCATTAAAAACAGGTTCGTCAACAGGCATACCGACTTTTTTAAAAATTTTTCGATGCTGTTTTGAGAACACTAAACCAGTACACATAAAAAGGTAAACCTGATTGACATAAATTTTGTCAATCAGGTTCACATATTAAAAAATCTCGAAGAATAGAGTAACGTCGATAGCTCTGCTCAAACGTAGAGAGCCCTAGATCAGCACGCAGAAGAACGCCCGTTGGACAGCCAGACTCGGCTAAACACCAGCTGCACTGGTTGGGAGCAAGGCCATCACCGTCCACCAGAAAAATCATTGTGAGGTTGTCGAAATTACTGAAACGCCTGCCCTTGCCAATCACACAAACATTTCAGGATCGCTTGCCTTCAGATTTCGCAAAATCTCGTACCAAAAACTGAGATGGTAATTTTTTTACCTAACCTACTTCTGGCGCAAAACAAAATTTCAAGGTAGCTAAAATCGTGTTCTAGTTCGTCTTTTTGCAATACAACCCTTGACAAGGTATATTTTGGTTTTTAAAATGCAGTAGCTCTGTTGTTGCTCTCAAAAAACTACGGTGTTGAGTAGATAGTATTCCTTCTGATATATACTCTATCTATACCACTGGCAATTTCCCTGCGAAGCAGGGTTATTATTATATATATTAAATATTATATATGCGCGCGCGCGAGCATGCGCCAATAATGTTTGGATAATTCTTAAACCTGGGGTTCTTTATTAGAAATGGAAAACCTCAAAGGCTCTATGACCCCGCCCAGGGCGTGAAAGCATACACCCCTAGCATCGGCCATAGCTTGCCCGATAAAACCTCTCAGAACGAAGCACAGAGCGCTCTTAGGTCCTTATGTCCGATCATTGAGGAATCGAGGGGTAGTATCAGAAAACACCTGTACTTGGACAAGCTACATGCACCTTCAGCATGTGCACCACCATCAAGACTGGCTTTGCAAAACCCTAAAGGGCCTATAACGCTGCTCACGGCATAAGATGAATACACCCTAGCGTTAAGCGGTTCAAGCACGATAAAGCTAAGCCCCGGGGAAATCCCTTGCAATCCCGAAGCCCTGCCCCGCTAGCCGGGACAAAGACAAATACGCCCTACCCAGCCAGCCCTTCCCATCGCGATAACTCGCTCCGAAGCAAAGCACAGAGTGCGACAGAAGCGACTAATCCGTGCCCACGTAATCATGAGAAGAGATGGGTCTTACTGAGCAATCATTTCAGGGCAGCCCTCGAACGGGGCAGGAATCACCGACCTGCCAGTCCTAAAATGAGTTTTTTGACGCCAAGGTATTGACAAAATCAAAAACGCTTGTCAGCATGGGAAACCTCATAAATTTTTGAGGTACCTTGGAATGCAGCAAAATCACCTGATTCACTCTCCTACTTTTCCGCTAGCTACCATCCAACCCTTTGCGTTTCTAGGCCAATCTGCGGCCGTATCAATAATCCACTCCGAACCTTTTGAATTGCCCTATCAGAATTCTAGGGCAGTTGGCATGGCCGTTCAGGCCGCTGTGTTCGTGGATTCAGGGGTTTTCAAATGCAGCTTCATAGCCCTGCGCGCAGCCGTTGATGGAAAGGTTTTTACGGAATGCTCGTCACTCACCGAAGATGACCATTTCTTGATGCGAAGTGGCTCTACGCTTTGTGCTAGCCAAGTCCTCGAAGGCTATTTCACTGACGACAACCCCAATGCAGCTCGAACGGCCATCTATCAGGCGATCCTGGGCGAAGTAGAAAATCTTGCGGGCAAAGAGACAACTCATTTTTTTCGCGAGCTGTAGCAACGCGAATACGACGGATCGACTATCGATCACCTTGAGCTGTAGCAGAGCCGTGTTAATTATGCACACCTGCTAAGCTCAATTCATCGCAAGCAAACCTCACAATCAGAGATAATTCTGAGGAGTATTTATGCCTGTCACAAAGTAATTAGTAAAAACTAATAATTCAACGAAGCAGATTTAATTGAACCAGGCATTGACAAAGCTTAGTTTGAAACGAATACTTAAGACTCAATTAGAAAAGGCCGTAAAGAATGAACCAAATTGTTATCACCTCAAAACCTGAAAAGCTCAAAAAGAAGCTTCGCACACTAGCTGGAACCCCGACCAGCATTGAGTTCACGATTGTCGAGGGTCGAGACTCTTTTGATCGAGGGCTAGGCACTTACACTAATGTTTTTGTTAAAGCCCCTACTAAAAACGGTGAAATAACAGCCGTATACAATATCAAGAGCATCAGTCATGATGGGGTATGCCGTGCGGGGTACTACAAAGCAAAGACCACCATAACCAAAGATGGCGTAGAGTATAGCGATTGGGGTTTGCTAGGCAAAAACTTCGCGATGACCGAGGACGATCCAGTGGGGGAGTTGGAATGCTGGATATCATACGAAGTCGTTAAATGTCTACTTGAATCAGGCTACTTGCAAAAGCTTCACCAACTCCCCCAAGACGCAAGATTGTCGATGGGTCCGTACTAACTGACAATTAAACTAGAGAGCAGGTTTTATGCCACCTCTCGTCAAATAGCCGCTTTAACAGAAGCGGCTGACTTACCACGAACTATCGACCAGAGCCTTACAGGCATTAATTTCTGAGGCTTGTACTCATTTATTCAGTTTAGTTTTGCGACCAAGCGCCTCACTTTCTTGAACGGACCACGCACTTCTACTTGAAATTATAGGGCGTATGACATTCCAAAATTTCCACATGTACTTGGCTAGCTCTTTATTGTGCTGGTCAATTCCCTTCAAGTCATACTGGTGGAGATTGCGGATTGAGTCCTTGACCTTGTCGCATAGATCAACGATTTGAGATGCAGTCAGAAATCTAGCACCAGGGTCCTCATCAACTATACCCTGTAAGGCCTCAAGCTTAGCTTTTAGCTGCCACATAAATCGGTCCGGGTATTCAGAATCATGAATGCTAGGGTCTTTTTTTATGATCCTTGCTGTAGTGATAAGCCTGTCGATTGACTCGGACATTTCAGACGATGAAACGAGACGTTTTCTTCGTTGAGCAATGATAATTTTGGGTAGTTCTACTTCTAGGAAACCAGCCCATTTTTTTAGCGCGCGATCCAAACTTTTTACATTGACGTCGGCAATCCTTTCATGAAGGGCAGTATTCAGATCCTCAAGAGAAGGAGAGTCTTCGTAAAGATAGCTTGCTAACCTTTTCTGTAAGCCGTGACTGTTTGAAAGGATCAGCGCTACAACATTTTCACGCTGATTGATGTGAAGCGAGAACCTACCCCAGTCCAATTTTTCACTTTTTTCGATTGAAAAATTATCAGAATTTGAAATATTTTTATTATTAGTCATTATAACCACCATTTATGCATAAAAATATTTTAACAGAAAAAACATACCAAAACGGCGGCTAACATAAAAAATAGGTCGATAAGCAAAAAAATATTTCTCACATCAATTTAGCCAAAGCTCAAGTAACGACGTCGAACTCGGACCAAATACAAAAAATATTTTCCCAATGCTTAAAACACTTGAAAGAAAACATGCGTAAAAACTTGTTTACCCGGCAAAGGTAGAAATTAATAATGTATAATGTAATCAGTGTTTCGAGCGAGCCAGCAATGTCTTCCCTTATTACGGCTTAGCCCATACTGGACTAAACCTACTCGGAAAGACGCTGGCTGCTCACAACCTCTGCGAGGTGTTGCGCAACATCAAGAGCAAATCGCTTGCGACTGGATGCCCGGCGTATGCAGTAAACTGTAAGAAGCAATCCAAAAATAATAATAAAAAGGGATATAAAAATGCCTAGATCACTGAAAGACCCGAGCGACCTACGTCGCAAGAACGTGATGGTTTCCTTCTCCGCCCGGGAGTGGGCGGAGCTTCAAAAACTCATGGATGCTACGGGGATAACGACCGCCGCAGTCTTCCTGAGAGCTTCCGGCTTACGAACAAAACTGCCGAGAAAAATAGTCCTGCCTGAGCTTCATGAAAGACTATACAAAAAACTGGTAGGAGCAGTTGGCGACCTGCGCCAGCAAAACGCTAACCTTTTTATTAGCGATTCAGCGCTCGATAGAGCAATGCAGTCTATGAAGGAGATAGCTGAAATACTTACAGACACGGACTACTATTCCAAGCTCGTAGACGAGAAAATCAAGGAGGCGCTTAGCCATGACTAATCGTTGTCGTTGGGAACCGACTTCAAAGCATACCGTCCAGAATGTACTGAATCCAAAACTACTCAATCCGAGAGCGGAGTGTACCCGCCTCCGCTCTGTGCACATTTCTGGCGTAAAACGGAAAGAAAAAACGACTAGATCCGTGGCGGTGCATCATGGCAATAGCTAGAAAATTTAAAAACGACTTCCGCTGCGACAAACGTGTGAAATACACCTTCGGTAAAAACCACGACCATAAATGTGATCAGGTTTTGTTCGTCGGCGGAAATGTATTTTCGTCAACTGCCGAGGACTTAGAAAAGGAAATGGAGATGCCTACCCAGATGCGCGCTGCGGCTACAGGCAAGGGCTCCGGCCGTTGCGGCGCGCACTATATGCTCTCCTTAGCCCCAGGCGAGACGTTGCCTTCAGCCCATTGGTTAGACGTCTTACATGACACAATGCGGCGACTGGGCTACACCGAGGAGCATAAATATTATGGAATCATTCACAACGATACTGATAAGCAACACATGCATATCGTCGCTAACCGAACTAGCTATAAGACGTTTAACCTGGTGCCAGATGGAAACGATTATGACGTGCTGATGCAAGCAGCACGAGCCATGGAGCAGAAATACGGCCTAACCGCGGTCCCGAATCCGGGAGAGGCTTGGGGTGCAGATCTTACTAAGCGAGATATGGCCTCGTGGGCTAAAGAGAACCAGGAAACAATTGACCAGAACGGAAATATCAGTGAAGGGACCGAATTGTGGCGCAATCGTCTGATCGCGCTCGTCGCAACGTCAATCGAGCAAACAAGGCGACTAAATGACCCCAATCTTCCTCAGCTTGTAAAACTCCTAAACAAAAAGAACGTAGGAGTAGAGTTCACATACAAGAAGGCGACAAATGATATTGTTGGAATTAACTATATTTTTGAAGGGAGGAAAATTTCTGGCAGAAAATTAAAAAGGTCAAGATTGACATTTCAAAAACTCACCGATTTATCTATGGGCGGGATTAAGTATGACAAGAAAAAGCATTTACAAGCGCTACAGGGAGTTGTGCAAGAAAAATTTGGACGATCTTATGCAGAGCGACATGACGAAAGACTTCAGAAAAGGCGCAGCGGTGGCAACCTCCCTGCTGGAGTCACCTTCAGCGAATCGACCCTTGGTCTCGACGGAGGACCTGAATTCCCTAGATCTAGTAGTGGCAAAATCAAGGACAAGAAAAAGGACTGTGAATCTTTTTTTGCAATCAGAGTAGAAATGCCGAGGTACAACTGGTCCTTGGCTCAACGAATCATGCCGCCCACGCGGATCAAAGGTAACTACCTATTCTACATTTTTAAGAAGCCTGGTTATGACGTGCGGGTCGATAAAGAGGTGAACTTCATTATCGGGTTGATGAACGTCATGCTTGATACTGTCCGAACCGCTCTGACCTTCCTTCAGGCTAAATGCGTTCTCGAAGAGCATTCACTGCGCAGCGAGCTTGATCGCGGACCAAAGTACGAATGCCAGGACCTGACGTTCGCGATGACCCCGTCGAATGATAGCCGTGACAAAGTGCTTGGCCGTGCTGAGCTAGGTCTGTCGAGCCCGCATTCATCTGTAATCAGAACTCAGCGGTGACGACTGCTGACCTATCACACGAATCAGGCGGCCTTGCAAGAGCCGCGCAACGGGATAGCATTTTCGGACTCAGCAGAGCGCATCAGCAGGCAAGCGTGCATAACGTCACGCCATTGATAGGGTTCTTCGGGCCGTGTTCGGAATGGCGGGGCACGTTTGATACCCCATTGCCACTGTGAAAATGCTGTGATGGGTACAGGACTCGAACGATGGGTTTCTAACGTCGAGTCGGGTTGACTGAAAAACCAGCAAATTGAGTACGTACGCATAAGCAGCTGGCGGCCATCAAATCGCTGGCCAGCTTCCGCGTAGCGGCTTTCGTGCTCCAGAAACCGCTCGGCGGCAGGAAGTCAGTATCGGCCCAACTGCTTCGTCGTAAGGTAGCTATCGGCCATCCCTGTCTTCCCCAGTCACCGCCGGTTGGGCTTACATTCTCATACTGTGGCCCAAGGCCTAAGCGCTCGGCTTGTCATTCGACTATTCAACCGGGTAGTGAGTGACCGCTTCTAGCTGGTAGCGGTCCTTGGCAACGGGTCGCTATAGGCAGAAGGGCGTTCGACCTCGCGAGCTATCCATGCTAGGTCATAGCGGATCAAAGGTAGCCCACCCTGATCATTTTCCTAACGCTTGAGCGCTCCTATCCAACGACAGAACGCCGCATAAAAGAACGCTTAGGAATGGGAGTCCATGCTCAAGACCAAAACCACCAACCGGTAGGACGTAGGCTAGGCAGTTATCTCCTGTAACATTTTTTGACGAGCAACGGATCCTAGGAATGTAGCTGTAGTTACAGTATCGTACCGCGGCATGGATCAGTCGAACCTTGAGGCTGTCCGATGATGAGGATCGTGTCGTCGGCCTTGATGGTTTAGCTAAGGTCTAGCTTCAGCGCAAAAATGAAAGCCTTGTCGCACAGGAAAAGAGGGGACGATGAAGAGAGAGCGCTTGGATGTGGTGATGCCACCGATTCGCGACGACGAATCTGGTTACAAGTATCTCAGCAAGCTTTCGCATGAGATTCTATCAAACCCTCAGCATTCCTACTATTTCGATTTCTCTAAGTGTTCGACTATCAGCCACAACGGCCTAGTGGTGATAGGTGGAATTTGCGACTACCTAAAACAATATGAAGCAAAAACCAATATGTTCAAAGGGTTTGGGCTACGCAGCTTATTTTCTGCACAAAAAGTTGGCTTCAAAATTGATGGAGTCAACCAAGTACTAATGGATAGGTTGCGAGAGCTAGGTTTCTGGCATTATGTAAGCCCCGATCACGGCGTAGTCACCACTTCGGATTACATCGGTTACCGTCAGCATGAGACAGTTCTCGAAGACGTTCAGATAATAAACCATCTTCGGGATAATTGGCTCGAAAAACTTTCAGTATCGGAAGTTCTGAAAGCGGAAATTGTGAGCAGCATCTACGAAATATTTGTTAACGCTTATGGACACGGACTGAAAGAAAATCTGAATAATCAGAGCGTAATATCCTGCGGGTATTATGAAGCAAAGGATAAGAAGCTATCCCTTTCGGTTCTTGACTTCGGTGGCGGAATTGTAGAGTCGGTACAGCGTCATATTCCCGGGATGGAAAGATCTGCCGCTTTCAAATGGGCGCTAGAAGTTGGTAATTCAACCAGAACTGATAGTGCCCCAGATCTTCCAAGAGGTTTGGGGTTTGGGATTTTGCGAGATTTTGTCCAAGTTAATGGTGGGGTATTGCGCGTGTGCAGCGATACATACATGGCCACTGTCGGCATCGACGGCACCTATGTGACAAAGTCGATACCTGGCCGGTTCAATGGAACGTTGATTAGCATTACCGTGAATTGCGATAAAAAACATTATCGATTGAAGTCAGAAATCAGCGAGCAGACACCAGCTTATTTTTGAGGAGATACAGATGAAAATCATCACAGTAAAAGACATTGTTGGGACGAATGCGATCTCAATGAATTCAGGTGGCAAGCTAAAAGCCGCAATAATCGAGGCATGGGAAGCTGAAAATAAGATCGAGCTTGATTTTAAAGGTATCGATATCTTTGCTTCGCCTTTTTTTAATGCCAGCATTGGCGCGTTACTCAAAGATAACGATATAAAGACGCTGCAACAAAAACTAGTGTTCGAAGGAATTTCTGATCACGGTAGACGGTTACTGAATTTGGTGATTGGAAATGCGCTCAAATTCTATTCCGACACCAGTGGAAAGACAGGCTTGGGTTTGGATGCTGCAAGGAAGGACGACTGATATGTTTCTAGATATAAGGAATAATGAGCCTAACAAGGATGCTGTGTTTTTTGTAGATACTAATGTGTGGTACTGGACAACATATGCTGCGTCTAAAAAGTTTTTCGGCAATGCCCCCAGAGACTATCAAGTAGAGTTTTATCCTGGATTCATAGAAAAAGCTTTAACCAACAATGCGACGCTTCACTACACACCGCTAACTCTGGTTGAACTGACCAGCCTAATTGAACGCTCTGAATTTGAAATATTTAAAGCTTTCAATGCAGACACCAGACTTTCACTAAAGCAGTTCAGAAAAGACAACGCTCAGCGCAAGGCTGTGCTTGCAGAAATAGAATCTGCTTGGGAGCAAATTCAATCGATGGCCTCCGAGCTTCCCACTTCTTTACCTGAAGGCGTTTCTGCGGAGCTAATGAGCATAGTTACTGACCATACCGTAGATGGTTATGATGCGCTTTATGTGAAATTGATGAGGGATAACAATATTTCCAACATCATAACTGATGACAAAGACTTTCGCGCAGTGACTGGCTTAAATTTGTATGGCTGCTATCCTATGTAGCCGCCATTTAGCCTGATGATTACTTATCACTGCCAACCTTTTATTTACGTTGTAAAGTTTCCATTTCAGAATAAATTTCATCATTTTTTTTTTGATTATCACTCGTCAGCCCCTCTTATCAACGGGCCACGTTAGCCGCTTGCCCGGCTTCGGCAACCACGCCTTCTCGGTTATCCCCAGAGGGCGTTCGCTACCTTGACTGACTTGCCGTAATGCCACAGGTTGCGCCTAGCCACACCACGCCCGTTAACATTGAAGCACTTAGAACGTGAAATGCCTCCCTCGCCCCGTACCCCTTCGAGTGCACCCTTTGTCTACTATTCGGTGAAAACCACCCGCATGTACCTCTGGTCACGGTGGAAAAGCTGCTTACGCCTGAACCGCGGCGCTGATCGCCAAGCGAACATCGTTGATTGGGTAGTGGCTACTTGGATATTCGCAGCTAAGCGCAAGTAGTGGCAAAACAATCGAAAGCGGCCCCACGCGAATACGTCAGGCTCAGTGCTCTTACATCCATGAGCATGAAGGATACGGTCGCGACAAGCAATGAGGAGATTTGAGGCCTCGGACGTACGCTAATCTATGTGAACATCGCCCTCTTCTTACTCGCCATTAAGCGCCCAGGAGCGTAAACGTGAAAGCAGCCAACGAAACATCTTCAGACCCCACTGCACCGATGCAAGCCTTCTGGGTAGGCCGTTTTGAAGTGTACGCTGCCTATGACCGCGAAGACGCATTGGAATTGGCTAACGCTGAATACGGCGACACATGCTTCACGCTGAGCGATGTCAGGCCCTGCGCGGCTGCCACCTTGAACGGCCCGGCGTATTCCCCCGCCGGCGACCGGCTAGGCACGCTTTGGCAGCAAGTGGCATTGCTGAGGGCGCCGGGTTACCTGTGTGCGTCCTCACCATGAGCACACCGCCGACGAATGTGACGTCCTTGAAGCTCCCGGAGCACCTTGAACCCAAATGTCAGGCCTTGCTAGAGGACATTCTACGGGCTCATACCGTAAGCAAGGCGTTGTTTGCTGAGCTGCGTGCCGGTGCTTTTGCGGAATCGCTGGGGATGACCAAGGCGATCACTTCGGATGAGGTTGAGCAGTTGCTGGTGCTTTATCAGCGGGCGCTGACTCAGCGAGTGGCCGAGTGGGACCTGTAATTGACCTGGCACCGACATACCTTGGAACGACCCGACTGTTGGGCATTAGCGGTTTGCTGAACCATACTAAGCATTGGTGTTTTTGCGAGGTTGGTAATGCTGATAGCTCCGTTTCCTTCCAATGAAGAAGCTCGGCTTCGTTTTTTGCGCAGCTTGGACATCCTGGATACTCCGCCGGAGGAAAGCTTCGACCGGATCACTCGGGTGGCGGCCGAACTGCTCCAGGTGCCGATAGCGTTGGTCTCGCTGGTGGATGCGGAAAGACAGTGGTTCAAATCACGCGTGGGTTTGGACGTCAGCGAAACCACCCGCGACGTGGCGTTCTGTGCGCACGCGTTGCATGTCGAGCACTTCCTCGTCGTCCCGGACACGCATGAAGACATTCGCTTCCATGACAACCCCGTGGTCACCGGGCCGCCGTTCATTCGCTTTTATACCGGCATCCCGCTGCGTAGCCCCGAAGGGTTCGTCTTGGGGACCTTGTGTGTCATTGACTCCAAACCGCGCGCAGTCACCGAAAAGGCCCTCGCGGCGCTGAGCGATCTTGCACGCATCCTCGAACGTGAGCTGCTGCAACGAACCCTGGTAGAGGGTGCGAGAACCATACATGACGAAGAGCGCCAAGGACGCGCGCTAAGCGAGGCGCGGTTTGCCACCGTTTTTGAAAATACACCCACAGGCAAAGCGATCGTCGACCTGCAAGGAAAGTTTGTGGTGGTGAATCGTCGATTCTGCCAGCTCACCGGTTATACCAATGAGGAGCTGGTGTGCAAAACCTTCCCGGAAATCACCCACCCGGACGATACCCAGAACGACATGATCCAGGTCGCAGAGCTGATGTTTGGCAAGCGGACGAGCTATGAGTTGGAGAAGCGCTACATCCGCAAGGATGGATCAATCGTCTGGGTGGACTTGAACGTGGCGATCGTACGTGACGAAGCCGATGTACCGCTGCACTTCATCGCGGTGGCCCTTGATATCTCGCAGCGCAAACACAGCGAAGCGCTGATGAGTGACTACCAACACGAGCTGGAACGTCGCGTCACGGAGCGGACTCAAGAGCTGACCCGCAGCCAGGAAACGCTTCAGGCCATCGCCGACAACTTTCCCCTGCTGATCGCCCAGGTGGATGCCGAGCTGCATTATGTCTTCAACAACGCACGGTACCGCGACGTGTTTGGTGTAGAGCCGGCGACGCTGCGCGGCCAGGCGGTGAAAGCCTTCCTGAGCCCTGCACTCTATGAGGAGTTGTGGCCACTCTTTCAGCGGGCGTTGGGGGGTGAACGCGTCACACGTGAGGGGATCTGTTTCGACCCTCAGGACGGTCGACTATGGAGCGCCACCTATATCCCCGACATCCGGCATGGAAAAGTGGAGGGCTTTTTCGTGATGGCCCAGGATGTCACGGAGCAGAAACGGACCGAGAAGGCACTCTTGGACCGGGCGTTGCTCGATTCACTTACCGGTCTGCCTAACCGTGCTGCCTTGAACGAAACGTTGAGCCATGCGATCACCCTGGCCGGAGGGTTTGCACTGTTCTTTATGGATCTGGACGGCTTCAAAGCGATCAATGATCAACATGGCCATGATGCCGGCGACGAGCTTTTGCAGCAGGTCGCAAGTCGGTTGACCGCAGTGGTGCGTCAGGATGACTTTGTCTGTCGCCTGGCTGGTGACGAATTTGTGGTCATTGCCACAGGGGTCACCAGTACGGGCATCGGCGAACGCATCGGCGGCAACCTTTGCATGGCCTTGCACAGGCCATTCGACCTCGCCAAGGGCCGCGTTGTCATCGGCACCAGCGTGGGGATCGCCATCTGCCCACCCTCCTCGGCCACAACCCCAGAATCGGTTCTTGCATGCGCCGACGCGGCCATGTACGAGGCCAAGCGCAAAGGGCGCAATCGCTTTCATTTCGGCGCGCCGTTGTAAGGCAGGCCGCTCGATTCAGCCACGATCGAGCGGGCACCGTGCTGAGGGTGAAGCCTCAGCCGGCCTGGCCGTAAAGACGCTTTTCGCGTTCGATCATCACGTCGGCCAGGTACCAGTAGGCCTGGCCCCAGGCGTCGAGAATCTCGTCAGTGGCGGCCTCGCCCAGCACGTCCTTGATGGCCGGCAGCAAGGCCTCGGCCACCGCAGGGTAGTGTTCGGCTTTCACATGGGTGGCTATATGCCGAGCGCAGATGTTGTCGATGGCGGTCTGGATAACCTCCAGCCGGTCCACATTGTTGGCAAAGGCCAGAATGGCCGCAGCGAGGCGCTTGGGTTGTTCGCCGGACTTGTGGGCCGCCTCATCGAAGAGGGCCTTGATCTCGGGATCGACAAACAGACGCTCATACATTCGGGTGCTGATCTCAACACCGTGCTTCTGTAGCGCAGGGGCGGTGGATTTGATGATCGTGATGGTTTCGGGTGCTAATGGTTTGCTCATCAGGTACTTCCTTATAGGCATACGGCTCCATCAGTGTAGCCAGCCTTGGAAAAGGCTGGATTGCAGCCTAGAAAAAACCAAATGTGGATCTGGTTTAACCTTTGGCTACTGGTAAAGGGTGCCGCCTTGCTACGCTGGTCGGGAGGCTGTTTTTCGAAGCTATACAGCACGTCCGACTGCACGCTGCTGTAGGGCATAATGATGGCTTCGCCGCGCTGGGCATCGGAGTACACCTTGGAACAATGGCATCGGCTACCGCTCGGATTTAGCTGCGCTGCATACCAGGTGCTGCGCGACGTGCGTCGGTTGCGGCTAAAATACGACGAAGGCGTTGGGCCACAAGCGGTTTTCCCCGTACTGCTTGACATGGAAACCGTCAGCCTGTGGCTTTACCTGCCCCCCGGAAACGACGATCTGGCCGAGCGGCTGATGGCGTTGCCCTGCCCTTCCCCCGAGCAGGATCCGGGTCGGCTGGTCAGGCTGAGTGAGGAATATCACCCGGCACGCCCTCCGCTACGCGTTACCGCCTCCGACAGCAGCGAACGGGAAATCTCTGTTGATGATTTCCAGTTTCCCTCGGTTGGCCCGGACCTCTCGCGATGCGACGGCTTTGCCGCCAGGGCGCCTCGCCCACTTAACGGCCGACTCGATGACGATGAGCAAGCTTAGCCTTTGCCGCTGGGCCGTCCGGCTTTACCTCACCGCTCCAACCAATCCAGTAATTCTTGGCCGAGACGAGTAAGCGTTGCCTTGACGGTCGCGGCATCTGCATCCAGTGCGTCGGTCAGGGTAATATGGCCTGACTGCGCAAGCTCCTCTATCCAGCGGCGGGTCTCTGAATCTAAGTGGATAGGTACACCGCGTGCGGCCGCGACAAGGATCCGTGAGGTCGTCGTGTTGGGAAGGGGCATTTGGGCTCACATCGATTGATCGGAACAGTGATGGGGCATAAAGGGCCAAGCCGTCTAGCTGATGATGTACTACCGCGGCGCCGGTTATGTACTTGCTTGGCGGTTGATCACAGAAACGTGTGTCTGGGCCAGTACGTTCCGCCCTTAAGGCGTAAGCCGTATTTCGCGGGACCGAATTGGTGCCACGGAATTGAGAATTCGTTACGCCGGCAGAATTCCGTCATCGCAGCTGTTAGTGGCCATTCCCCGCTGGCTACTTCCGCGCAGCGGCTTATGACCATGAGATCCGCTGCGCGGAAGCTCCCAGTCGGCGCTGGCTTGGACTATCCGCTTAAAACAGGCAGAAAATGTTGCGATCTATATTCGGATTACGCAAATAGCGGGGTAGCCTGTTTGATCCCAACCGGATGGTGCGTCGCGCGGGGTATGGGTGATTTTTTGGGCAACGCGCTTAGGCTGTGTCAGCAGCTATAGGGCCTCGGCCGCCGCGATGGCGCCCAACAACTCGCGCAAACATGAAGGCGTCAGGGCACGAGGGTTGGCCCATCTTCCTTTGACAGTTCACTGGACAAGGGCAGGAACACTCTTCTCAATCGTTTGCTGCGTTCTGTCTTGTCTGTGCAAAAGCTCAGCGAACAGCTCCGGCTCCATAGGCCGTCCCAGATGGAAACCTTGGATCTGGTCACATCCGAGAGACTGAAGCACCTGAAGTTGTTCGGCCGTCTCTACGCCTTCGGCAGTTACCGTCATGCCCATGCTTTTGCCCATGGCTACTACAGCTTTGACAATCGCTTGGTTGTTCGTACCGGGATCGCTAAGATTCATTACGAAACTACGATCCACTTTGATACCATCAAATGGATAGACACTTAGGTAGCTAAGAGACGAATAGCCGGTACCGAAATCGTCCATCGAAAGTTTTATACCTAGGGCCTTCAAGTCATTCATCAAACTTAGTGCCCTTTTGGCATTATCAATCATTACGCTTTCAGTGATTTCGATCTCCAGCCTGGAAGGAAGCAAAGCAGACAGGCGAAGCGCTCGCTCTATTCGAGGCAGCAAGTCTCCTCGCATAAACTCGACGCAGGACAGATTGACGGAAACGAAAATTGCTTCATTCAGGTTCTCTATTAAAGTGCATGCACGATGCAGCACGATGTCACTGATACCGACGATGAGCCCGGTTTCCTCCGCAAGGGGTATGAACGCTCCAGGTTGTAGCAGCCCTTTCTCAGGATGCAGCCAGCGGACCAGGGCTTCTGCTCCCACCACGCGTTTCCCAGTGATGTCGAAACGAGGTTGCAGCACAACCTTGAATTGGTCTTCCTGAATAGCTCGCTTGAGGTCCTGCTCCAGCGTTCGCCGCTCCTCGATGCGGTTCTTCATCTCCGAATTGTATAGTTGCCAGCCATGACTGCTACAGCTTTTGGCCTCATAAAGTGCGATATCGGCGAGGCGAAGCAACTCTTGTGCATCGTGGCTATCTACAGGACATTGAGCTATTCCGATACGCAAGCCAACGCGCAGCTTATGCTCCGCACAGGCAATAGGCCTGTCAAAGCTGGCAACGAGCGATTGGCACAGCGCGGTAAGCCCCGGGGTGGACACTTCAGGAGTGATCACTAAGAATTGATCCCCGCCCAACCGAGCTAGGAAATCGCGCTCCTCAAGCTCCAAGCTGAAGCGACGGGCGACGTCGATGAGCAATTGGTCAGCAGCAAAGTGCCCGAGACATTCGTTGATGTGCTTGAAACCGCTTAGATCGATAAAAATGACCGCGAAAGCCGAATCAGTACGCCTGCTCGATAGCTTCTCCGTTAGCATCTCAAAGGCATAGCTACGACTGGGTAAGCCTGTGAGTGGATCATGTTTGGACAAATAAGCGATCTGCGCTTCAGCCTCTCGGCCTCGGTCAATTTCTTCAGCAGCACGAATGGATCGGCGGAGTAGGACCCAGGCACCGGTACTGAAGATAACTGAAGCGAGCAATAGTATAGGCATAAGAGCCTTCAGAAAGTCCGCGCCTGGCTTGGCAATGTCCCAAGTCAGATAAATCGGTGGTTGCGCTGGAAGTTCCAAGCTGACCGCGGACTGTGCCGAGCCCAACCGCAGCCCCGGTAGGTCAAACGCGTCAGCCATGCGGCTTAGTGACTTTGGGCAGATCGCATCAACGAATATTAGGTACGCTAATTCGTCCCGCGGGGCATTAAGCTCATAGGAAGTCGGAACAATCGCGGCGGCAATTATCAAAGCCGGGCGCCCCTTGACCGTAAGGGCGCCTTTTGCCACTACGCGCTGGCCGGCCGCAGCCTTTGCCTCAGCTAGCAGCCCCTTGAGATCACCGTCGATCCATTCTGTAGCGTGATGGCCATTGAATTCTCCTTCAACAAGGGCGTAGCGGGTGACCATGCTGGAGTCGAGGATGAACACACTGTTCAATCCGTACTCAGACAGCAATGACCGTCCTACATCAACCTTGCGTTCTGCCCAGGAAATATCCACCTGTCCATGCGTATGTTCGTATGCTTCGTCCCAATATGCATAATCCATCAGGGTCGAACTAAGACCTTTGAGTCGGGCTTCCGTAGCTTTTTTAGCGAGCCGCTTCGTCCGGTCGATTTCATCGGAATTTAACTTGGATGCTACCTCGGTAAGCGTGGCCATGGCGCCTACGAACAGGCACAGCATCAAGCACACGATCAGCCAGGATGATCGCCTCGCCAGCTGGGTATGGTCGTCAATACGTGCGGGGTTGGGGGGCTGGGGTTTCGACATGTTGAGGCCAGGCCTGGAAAGATAGCGACTTATCCTTGGGTTATCGGCCGCCTAGCTTCGGCGCGTTAACCCGTCCCCCGTCGTCGCGACGAAAGGTTGTCTCTCTAACCCCGCCGCCTAATAATTCAACGCTTGGATGAGCAGCGCTGCAATATCCCTCCGTTGTCCCGCATACCCTTCACGACAAGCCAGCACACCACTCTTCTAGCCGTCCAACAATCCACAGCTGGTCGACTCTGGTGGTGAGGCTTTGGCTCATCAGCTCTGTCCGCATGGCCCATTCAGGCTCAGCCGGCACGCTCGCACGCGAAGCGTTCCCCTCCCCCGTCTTCCATTGATTGCATCCAGAACGTCCATACCTTTGTTTGTGGCTACAGGCTGAGCTTGGCCGAACAGGTCAATAAGGCCCATTTTACGTCCAGCTACAAGCTTGAGGGCCTGGATATCTTCGTTGATGTCTACATACCTGCGGCCTACGTTTCCAACAGGTTGTACCTAGCCATCGCCGTTGCTCACCCCGATTGCGGTGGTGAAAGCTGAGACTGCGAGTATCCAAGCATCTGGTGGTGCGTGGCTTTATCATGATTACCGTGGATGCTGTCTACCAAACCGGAAGCGGCGGCTCGCTGTGTACTGTCGATAAGCCGATCCTCTATATCGAGGATATCCATGGTGCACCGACTTCATTTCTCACGACCCGGGCGTCGCTGTGGTCCGTATCGAATTCTCTGGGATTGTGAAGCTGGGGTTAGGCAAACCGCGCACAACACTATCTTCTGGATCAGGTGGCTCACTTCCGCGAAGTAGCATTCGTGCCTCTGAATCCACTCTGCGGAAGCGGTCCCCGGGCTTGCACTTGATCGATCTGGTCTCAACCAAATTTGCTATCTGCGCAATCGACCGTACTCATCCGCTGGCTGGTTTCCGCGCAGCGGATTTTACGCCTATAAAAACGGTTAGGCGCAGTGTCCACGGATGATATTAAGTCTGAGGTGCGCTTAGGATTGGTCGTCAGGAGCAAAAGCTTTAGCCGCTGCCACGGTATCCAATGACTCACGGAGCAGCTGGATTTTGCCGTCGTTCGCCACCAGGCGACCCGCATACATTTGCCGATAGATACGGCCAGTCGCAGGCACCAACGCCTCGACGCTGTATTCCGCGAACGCTTGGTCGGGGGTATCGATCAGGAACCGTACGCTACGAAATTTGAAGCCCGGCACTTTAGCCAACAGGGAGCCAATGAAGGATTCGATGGCATCGTTACCTTGAACCCGGTGGGTGATGCCCAAGGATTCAAGATAAGGAAGCTCCAGCACACCATCCTCGGCAAAGAGCGAAGCGGCAGTGCTTGGGGACTGGATGGCGTCCAGGTACATTTGAAAGAGTTCTACGGCATTTTTCATGAGGATTGCTCCGAAGCTGATGAGGGTTGGCACGGTCTCCCGTGACTGCCAACCCAAAGTAGGAGATTCGGTAACAAATCAAAACAGCAATTATGGAAATGCATCCTTTCATTTGTGTAGCGCCTTTTATGTCGTCATGGCCAGCGCCATCTGGGGTCCGATAGGTGTTTGGCAAAGAAGTCCGATAGCGCCTTGATCTTCACGGGCCGCGTGCGTGCTGATGGGGTCACGAAATACAGGCCGCCACGCATCATGTGCCATTCAGGTAATAAGGCCACCAGTCGACCATCCGTCAGGTATTCGCTGGCAATGAACTCGGGGAGTTCGGCAATGGCCAAGCCGTCCAGCAGGGCCGGCAACAGGGCGTCAGAGTTGGTCACTCGAAGCGGGCCGTTGGGCACTATATCTTCCTCGGTGCCGTCGTCATGGGTAAAGCGCCACACCTGGCTGCGCGACCGATACGCATAGCTGAGGCAACTGCGGGCCGCCAACTCACGGGGATGGGTGAGATGCCCGTGCTCCTCCAGGTAACCAGGCGACGCAACCAGGTACTGAGTTACTGCACATATGCGCCGAGCGACCAGGGATGAGTCAGGCAATACCGCGATCCGCAAGGCTGCGTCAAAGCCTTCTGCAATAAGGTCGACCGAGGCATCGGACAAGTGCAGGTCAATCGACAACTCGGGGTATTGGCGCATCAGTTGCGGCATCAGCGGCGCGACCCAGCGCAAACCGAAGGACATCGGTACCGCCAGGCGTACCTGTCCGCGGGGCTGCACCGACAACTCCTGGGCTTCACTCTCCACTTCTTCGGCCTGCCGGTAAATCTCCCCTGCCTTGGCGGCCATGCTCGCGCCGAACTCTGTCAGCGCCAATTGCCTGGAGGTGCGATTGAACAGCCGACCGCCCAAGCGTTCTTCGAGCCGCGCAACAGCCCGAGACACCGTAGGCACTGAAACCCCCATGACCCTGGAAGCCGCCGCGAATGATCCCTCTTCTGCCACTTTGGCGAACATCGCCAACCCTTCGAAATCTGGAAGTCTGCTCATTTCATTTCTGCAATGATGGTTTTCAGGCAATTCTATTTTGAAAAACACTCACGGTCGATAAGCTTCTCTCACACCGCAACTCAATCATTCGCAACACCTCAAAACCTGGGAGAAACATCATGGCTAACAAACTCGAAGGCAAAGTAGCACTGGTCACCGGCGGCACCACTGGCATCGGCCTGGCTACCGCCAAACGCTTCGCCGCAGAAGGCGCCCACGTGTACATCACCGGCCGCCGCCAGGCCGAACTCGACGCAGCCGTAGACGCCGTCGGCAATGCCACCGGGGTTCGGGTTGACTCGACCAAGCTTGATCAGCTGGACGCCCTGTATAGCCAGATCGGCGCTGCTCATGGGCGCATCGACGTGCTCTTCGCCAACGCCGGTGGCGGTTCGATGGTGCCGCTGGGCGAAATCAGCGAACAGCACTACGACGACACCTTCGACCGTAACGTCAAAGGCGTGCTGTTCACCGTTCAGAAAGCCCTGCCGTTGTTGGCGCAAAAGGCTTCGGTAATCCTCACCGGTTCCACCGCTGGCAGTGCCGGTACCGCGGCCTTCAGCGTGTACGCCGCTTCGAAAGCCGCCGTGCGCTCCTTCGCTCGCAACTGGATTCTGGACTTGAAGGACCGTCAGGTGCGCATCAACACCATCAGCCCCGGCGCCACTCGCACCCCCGGCCTGGTCGACCTGGCTGGCCCTGATGCCGCCCAGCAACAAGGTTTGCTGGACTACCTGGCTTCGCTCATCCCCATGGGCCGCGTCGGCGAAGCCGAAGAAATCGCCAGCGCCGCACTGTTCCTGGCCTCGGACGACGCCAGCTTCGTCAACGGCATCGAGCTGTTTGTCGACGGCGGGCAGCAGCAGATCTGATTGGCCACAGTGGGCTGTTTTGGTCACGCACTGCCTTACAGCCCTATGGAGCCGATTCATTCCGTCCCAGGAGCACCTTGTCATGGTAACTACCTCTGAATTCGCAGATAACGGCCAGGAAGGCGGCCTAACTCAAGCGGCAAGGTCATCATCCCCGGCCTGGCTTGCTGTAGCTGCCCTCGCCCTCAGTACCTTCTCATCCGTAACAACGGAGTTTCTTCCAGTAGGCTTGCTAACCAACATTGCCGGTAGTCTCAACGTAAGTGAAGGCGAAGCTGGGCTGATGGTCACAATGCCTGGACTGATTGCAGCCGCTACTGGTCCATTGTTGATAATTGGTGCGGGGCGACTGAATCGACGAATCGTGTTGCTGTTGCTATCGGTGCTCCTGGTGATTTCCAACGCTGTAGCTGCAACGGCAACGAACCTAGCTACCATGCTGGTTGCACGGATACTTTTAGGGTTCTGCGTGGGGGGCTTTTGGACCTTCGCACCGAGTGCAACATCCCACCTTGTGCCTGAGTCTCTTCAACCCCGCGCCATGTCTTATATTTTGGCTGGCATTTCGGTGGCGACCATAGCGGGCGTACCTGCTGGTGCATTGCTCGGTAACCTGGCGGGTTGGCGCGTGGCATTTGCCACCTCCGCTGGAGTATCCCTGTTCGTACTTGCCTTGCAGTTCTTTACGCTGCCTTCCATGCCTGCCGCTCGTGCGATAAGGCTCAAAGAATTAACGCAAACCATCGCGAAACCCATGGCAAGGATCGGGTTAGTCGTGACCTTTCTTTTAGTCGCAGGACATTTCGCGACTTATACGTACATAAGGCCTATCCTCCAAAAAGTGTTCAACATTTCATCTGATGGTGTTACCGGTCTACTGTTGGTCTATGGAATCGCAGGCTTCGTCGGGACCTTCTTCGGTGGCCGCTTGGTGGCACGCACCGTTCGCGGAACAACATTCATTGCAGCATTGATGATCGGTGCAGTACTGCTGCTGTCCGCGTTAGGCGCAGCCGGTGAGCCCGAGGGAGCAGCAACCGCGCTGATCTGGGGCCTTGCTTTCGGATTGGTTCCGGTATCACTGACCGCCTGGATGCTGAAGGCCTTACCCGATGCG
Organism: Pseudomonas sp. 3MAES_34.3B; assembly: GCF_058145875.1. NCBI lineage: Bacteria > Pseudomonadati > Pseudomonadota > Gammaproteobacteria > Pseudomonadales > Pseudomonadaceae > Pseudomonas > Pseudomonas sp. 3MAES_34.3B. The sequence continues at coordinate 4,135,785 of NZ_CM176960.1, forward strand.
GCGGAGGCCGGTCAGGCAATGCTGGTGAGTGTGTTCCAGATCGCTATTTCGCTAGGCGCGTTTGTCGGCGGCGTTGTTCTCGACAGCTATAGCATCGTCGCCCTGCTGCTGCTGGGAAGCGTCCTCTTGGCGCTCGCCGCGCTAGTCGTAGCGATAACTCGCTCCAGGTAAGCGACTTCGCCGTCGCCTGTCGGTAAAGCTAGGAGGGTCAAGAAACCGATTACAAATGGCGTCCTTCCGCGCAGCGGCTTCGCAAAAACCCGCTACGCGGAAGTGAGCCAGGTAATGGCGTCACGATTGCTGAAGAGGTACGAACCCCTGGACACAGGCTATACGTACCAGACGTATAGCCCCAATTGCGCTCCAATCCAAGCGACAGGCGAAACCCCTCCCCCATCGGGGGCGCCGTTATGCACACGTGCTACGGCCTTCGCCAACACCACCGCACCTTTATACTATCTGGAGACTGACCCGCGTTGATGCTCCGCAATGTCCAATTGGAAACGTGCCGCAGTAATTACCTTCCCGAATTTATCGGAGACTTGCGACAGCGTGCCACCACGCACCTCAGCTGCGGATGAATGCGAGGAGGTCGGCATTGATTTGATCGGCGTTCGTGGTCGGCATGCCGTGAGGGAACCCCGGGTACGTCTTGAGTGTTCCATGTTTCAGCAGCTTTGCAGACAAAGGCGCCGAGTCAGCAATAGGCACGATCTGGTCGTCCTCGCCGTGGAGTACCAGCGTGGGTACCGTTATTGCCTTCAGGTCTTCTGTAAAGTCCGTTTCAGAAAACGCCTTGATACAGTCGTAGTGGGCTTTAGCCCCGCCCATCATCCCTTGGCGCCACCAATTCTCGATCACACCTTGGGAAACTTTGGCGCCTGGTCGATTGAAGCCATAAAACGGTCCTGTTGGAACATCCATATAAAACTGTGCGCGGTTCGCAATAAGTGCAGCACGGAACCCATCGAAGACCTCAAGCGGCAACCCTCCAGGATTTTTTTCAGATTTGACCATGATAGGAGGCACCGCGCTGACCAGCACGGCTTTTGCCACCCGCCCAGGCTTTGCCCGTGCGGTATACCGTGCAACCTCCCCCCCACCAGTGGAATGCCCGATGTGAATCGCTCCCTTGAGATCCAGCGCATCGGTCAGCTCGATAACGTCGGCGGTATAGGTGTCCATCTCGTTGCCCGCCCAGGTCTGGGTCGAACGACCATGCCCACGGCGGTCATGAGCGATAACCCGGTAACCCTTGAGCAGGAAAAACATCATCTGGTTATCCCAGTCATCCGAACTCAGCGGCCAGCCGTGGTGAAACACAACAGGCGTTGCGTCTTTTGGGCCCCAGTCCTTGTAGAAAATAACGGTGCCATCTTTGGTAGTGATCGAGTTCATGGCAGATGCTCCTTGGGTATGAGACGCGGTTTTCTGAGTCGAGGCTTCGATTGATTGCGAAAAACTGGACAGCGGTATCAACATCCCTGCCGCCATCAAGGCCGATGCGGTCAGCACGGCTCGGCGCTGCAAATCTATGTCTTGGTCGGGTGTTTTCATTGGCGGGCCTCTGCTGCTTTAGTGAATACCGAAATGCGACAGCGTGATCTGCAAGAACCCAGCGTGGGCGCAGCCACGCTTACTGCTCAGCCTGCACCTGTATAAGCCCGCCCAATTGCTCTGGCTTACCCGCGAGGACCACTAGATACCGGCGCTGCTCTGGCACATCGCTCTGGACGATCTGCCGGATTGGGCCAACGGTGTTGACGATGGCTGACCCCGCCGGGTTCGTCATAAACATCGCCAAGGGATCCAGCTTGCCACTGCCATCTGCCTTATCAGCCAGCGCCAAGGTGTAGGGCTGTTTCGGCTCCAGGCCGGTTACTGCCGCTTGCAATACCTGTGTCAGGCCTTGGTTGAATAGCGTCACGCTGGTGGGCGCCTGCTCGGCCGGTTTGCCAACAGCATTCATTTTCAGGTGTACTGCTTGAGCGGCAAGGCCCAGCGGCTTGAGATTGTCGAGTCCCGACCCCTGAGTGACGGCCTTGGGCACATACGCAATCGCCTGAGGGGCCTGCCCAATCGGGATGTTGGCAACCACCTTGTTGCTTAAGGTATCAATCACGGCGAAAGCATCGGCGTTTTCCAGGCCTACATAAACTCGTGTACCGTCACCCGAAGGCCATACCCCATGCGGCAGATTGCCGACAGGAATTGTTGCAACCTTTTCGAAGGTATCAGTGCGATACACCTGTACCTGGTTCAACCCGCCGACCGTGATGTATGCGAAAGATCCATTAGCATTGGTCACCAAATTCACGTGGTTGGCGATGGGTCCGATGTCGAGTGTCTTGATCAGCTTGAACGGTGGGGTAGCTTCAAATACCTGAGCCTTCCCGGTGTCTTTGAGGGTGAACCAGACCTGCTTGCCATCTGGCGAGGCTGCAATGTTGGGACAGAATGGACTGGCTTGTTCGACATGCCCAACAACCTTGTGGGTTGCTACCGACACCACGACCGTTTCGGGATTAAATGAGGAACATATGTAGCCATACGTGCCATCTGGCGAAAAAATCTGCATACCCGGTCCAGCCGGCGTCTTTATCCGGGTCTTCTCTTCATAGGTATGCGCATCAAGAACGGCAACGTAATCTTCTCCGCGAACGGTCACCCACACCTCCTTTCCATCCGGCGTGAAAAACGCCTCATGAGGTGCACGCCCAACATACGTTTTGTGTTTTACGGTATTGGTCTGGGTATCAATAAACGACACCGAATTGGTGCCTATGGACACTACGGCCAATGTCTTATGGTCGGGAGAAAAACCCAGGCCGTGTACCAGTACCTCTCCGCGATAGAGCGGGCTAAGGTTGCCTGGCTGCGGATCTCCCAGGCTGATCACGCCGAGGAGTTTGTTATCTACAGGATCGGTGACCGACAATGTATTCGAGAATTGCTCGGCAGCATAAACTCGGTCTTGATGGCTAACAGGAATATCGTTAGCTGATGCTTTACCCGGAATTTGGCCAGCTAAAGCTGAAGTGGAGCCGGTAATCAGTATGCAAGCAAGAACGGCCAAGGAACATTCTGGCAACCTCATTGGGTATCCTCGTTGTTGATCAGGGGTTGATGCTTTCAATTTGAGTGGGCGAGGGAGCAGACGCGGGCAACGGATCCCCCATTGCCTGGTGCAACGCGGCAATCTCCTGCTGCTGATCCACGATAATTTCCTGCGCAATGCGTCTGAGCTGCTCGTTATGCCCGTACCGAAGCATGGTTATTGCCATGTCGATGGCGCCTTGGTGATGTGCGCTCATGCTGGTAACGAAGTCGCGGTCGATGTCACCAGAAGGTTTAGCGTCCATGCCCGCCATCATTTTTCTCATGGCAGCATCGTTTTCCGCGATGAAGGAAGCCTCAGCGGAAACGATCCCGGATTGCCGATCATGGTCTTGGGATTCATGTGCCAGCAGCCCCAACGCCCAGCAACATGCGGTTAGAGAAACGCTATAGAGAACGGCCCGCTGCGTCCTCCTACCTCTATGATTACGCATATGGTTTACCTGATTGCCAACTATTCACCCGATAGACGAAGCGTGGATGCTTTTATTCCTCACACCTTCAGCATTTAGCCAGGATCGCTAAAGCCGGCTCAATCCAAGCCAACGCGGCATAGAATGCGGTCTGGGGATGACACCTACCCTTTCAGGTTCTGTTTGAACACGCCAAAAGCTTTACGAAGTTCCTGGGTGAAAATTTCTGGTTGTTCGAAAGCCGCAAAATGACCACCTTTTGCAACTTCGTTCCAGTAGAAAAGGTTCGGCCACACTGCTTCTGCCCATCTTTTTGGCGGCACATATATTTCGCGAGGAAATACGGAAGCGGCCATCGGGAGATCGATTGTTCCGCCGGAAAACCCAGGTGGCTTACCCTGGGAGTTTTGCCAGTAAAACTGAGCCGAGGATGCAGAGGTGTCCGTCAGCCAATAGAGTGTGATGTCGTCCAGCATTTCATCTACCGTAAGCGCCTCTTCTGGGGCGCCCGAGTTATCGGTCCACGCTTGAAATTTTTCGTAGATCCACGTCGCCTGCCCAACCGGGGAGTCAGCCAAGGCATAACCGATAGTTTGCGGTCGAGTCGCTTGTTCTCTGAAGTAACCGGTTAGCTCTGTAGCAAAGCGCGTGGCACCATCTATGGCACGTTGTTCATCAGGCGCAGGGTGCTCGGGTAGGGTTTCTGGAAACACAAAAGGCCAGTTCACATGCGCCGCCATCAGGCCGGTCGGCTTAAGGTGTGCCATGGCATGGGTGACTCCGGATCCCCAATCCCCACCTTGGGCGACCCACTTCGCATACCCCAGCCGCTCCATCAACGCCGCCCAGGCTTTAGCTGTGCGCACGACATCCCAACCGTTATCGGTAGGCTGGTCAGAAAATCCGAATCCAGGCAGCGACGGAATCACCACGTGGAAAGCATCAGCGGCCGTACCACCATATGCTGTTGGTTCAGTCAGCGGTCCGATAACCTTCAGAAACTCTATGACAGATCCAGGCCAGCCATGGGTAAGAATGATGGGTAACGCATCCGCATGGGACGAGCGCACATTGATAAAATGGATGCCGAGGCCGTCAATGGACGTACGGAACTGGGGATACTGATTGATCTTCTTTTCGAACCGTCTCCAGCTATAGGACGACCGCCAATACTCGATAAGCGCCTTGGCCTTTGCCAACGGGACGCCTTGGGACCAATCGGTGACGGTCTCAGCTTTCGGCCATCGTGTCGCCGATAACCTCCGCCTCAGATCCGCGAGTGCTGCTTCTGGGATGTTTACCTGAAACGGAGCGACGGTAGATGTGGCCGGTGGCAGCAGAGCGACCGGGACCGTTTTTGACCCCTCTGCTGCTGAAACATCTTCGCCGCCTAAAAGTAACGGAATAAGTGGGGCGGCCAGCGCGGCGCGAAGTATCTTTCGGCGTGAGGTCGCTGCATCCAGGTACAATTGCTGATCCGTCTCCATCTGGGTTCTCCAGCTATGCTCTACTTCATCCGCCGCTGATGACGGCCGCGTGAACACGGGATTGCCAAATTTGACAACCGCCAATCAGCCGCCACAGCGCCAATCCAGTCAATTCAGACCTGTGCTTGTCCACCATCGACAAACAATTCAGTGCCATTGATGTAGCTCGCGTCGTCGGAAGCTAGGAATACCACCGCGCGCGCAATTTCACGCGCTTCGGCAACGCGGGCCATCGGGATAAGAGAGGCCAAATAGTCGACAAGCCCCTGCTGAGCCTGAGCGTCTGGACCTGCTAGTTCAACGAGGCCTGGGGTTCGGGTGGCGCCGGGGCTGATAGTGTTTACGCGAATGCGCCGATCCTTGAGGTCCAGAATCCAGTTTCGAGCGAAGGCACGTACTGCGGCCTTTGATGCGGCATATACGCTAAATGCCGCCATTCCGGTACTGGCGGCCGTGGAACCGGCAAGAATAATCGAAGCGCCATCTGACAGGAGAGGTAGGGCTTTCTGTACTGTGAACAGGACGCCTTTGACATTGCGGTCGAAGGTAGAATCGTAGTGCTCCTCAGTGATCTCGCCTAACGGAACCATGGAGCCGCCTCCCGCGTTTGTGAACAGGACGTCCACACGGCCCTTCTGCTCCTTAATGGTGGAAAACAAAACGTCGAGATCGCCAAGATTGGTCGAGTCCACTCGTACGCCTGTGGCGTTGCCGATTTGCGCTACCGCAGCCTCTAGCTCGGGTTGGCGGCGCCCGGTGATGAACACATGCGCCCCCTCTGCGGCAAATTCGATGGCGGTGGCCAGCCCAATGCCGCTGGTGCCTCCTGTGACAACCGCGATTTTCCCTTCCAGCTTGCCAGTCATGATCTGTCCGTCCATCAAATGTGTGGCATTTGATACTCCGCAGAAAAGCCTTAAAAAACCTTTCGTCCAATTAAAAGATCTTAAATTAGGTCGTTCCGTGGCCTGAAAGCTGCCCAAGTCGCGCTCAGGGATGCCATAAGGTCGCCTTCCTCGTCATAGCCTTCCGCGATGCGCAAAGTCGGGACCACGCCTTGAAAGAGGTCCGTGAGCTAATGAAAGTCCGTCACTCACCTTAAGCTGCTGGGACAGGGGGCTGCGGAGCAAGCTTTCAGCACAGGCAGAGCGACCGGAGGCGATTTTTGCAACCGCACATTCGAGGACGCAAAGGTTCCTGACCTGTCAAATTTTTCATGTCGGCTTTTCCGGTACCGTCTATCATCAAAATCGGGGTACCGGAGGTGGCACTTTGCTTTGCTAAGCAAACAAACGGCAGGTTCACGGGCTTAATACTAGAGATCATTCATGTTCACTGCAAAGTTCAGCGATCACGACACCGTAGTGCCCCGGGGCCATGAGCTACCTGCCACTTAGATTCATCAGCACAGCGGGCTAGTAAAATACTGGAGGTGAAGCAGTAGCAAACATAATGCAGTAGTGAATCAATCACCTCAGATGAGCAACTGTGACCAGAATCGTATCCGCTAGCCTCTACAAGGCACGGGAGCGCTCGCAGAATACTATAAATGCTCGCATAAAATTAGACGGCACCTACCGACTGCCCTTCAGGATCAAATAAGCTTTTAGGAGAGCGTGGATGGAAATGATTGGGGATGTGTGCGTCATCCGTGGTGCCCGTCAGGTATCGGTCGGCGGTCGGGCCGTAAGACTAAGTAGCCGAGCTTTTGACATTTTGCAGGTATTACTGGATGCGAAGGGTACTCTCGTATCGATCAATACATTAATAAAAAAGGTTTGGCCCACCACCGTCGTCGAAGATAATAATGTTCAAGTTCATATATGCGCACTGCGTAGAATTCTTGGTAAAAATCGACACCTAATACAGACTGTACCCGGACGAGGCTATCAATTGATAGCTAATGCAAAGCCTTCTTATGAAATAGATGACGCAAAAGCTCACGATAGCCAGCTCCCGCAGACCACAATACCCTCCCCTATTACCCCTCTAAATTTCCCTAAAAAGTTGATTGGACGCGATCGTGAGCTGGAATCATTATTAAGCCTACTGGACGATAGGCCTCAACTGATAACAGTGGTAGGCCCGCCGGGGGTGGGAAAATCTCATCTCGCTCATGAAGCCATGAATACCGTCCACGATCGATATCAAGACACTCTCTATAGCGATCTAAATGAAAACCCCATATCAGACGAACTATTTTATCGGTTGAAGGCAACCATATCGAAAAATTCGAACGATCAGAATAATAAATCTGACAGCCATCACGCAAATAAAGTGTTAGTGCTTCTGGATAACCTAAATGCCGATTCTCAAACCGCCTTGGAGAATCTGTACACGCTAGTGATGAAAAACGCTGACTGTGTTTTCCTAGCTACGTGCCGGAAACCACTGCATTTACCTTTAGAAAGCAGCCTCCGTATTTCCCCCTTAGATATCACGCCAACCTCTGACCCCGCTAACAGGAAGCCTAATTCGGCTGTCCAAATGTTTATATCAAAAGTCAGCGCGCAGGACCCGACACTCAACCTGAATGAAGCCTTTATTTATCAAGCAACGGCGCTCATACAAGAATTGGACGGGCTTCCTCTCGCTATCGAAATTGCCGCAGACTATACAGCCACACTGGGTATAGAAGCAACTATGAAGCTTATTTTTGAAGGCATAGATCTTGGAGGCCGGAGCTGCTTCACCTCCCTAACCAGGAAAAAATCAATACATGGCTCCTTTCAGTCCAGTTGGCTCTCCTTGACCCATGACCAGCGCCAGCTATTGCTTATGCTAGCGGCCGATGTTGAGGGTTACGACCTTCAGAAAGTCATAGCGACAGGAGCATCTATAGGTCTTACACCCCAAGCGACATCAGATGCCTTGTGCGGCCTTATTGAGCTAGCGCTTATTACCCGCCAACAAGCGCAGACATTGACTAGTTATCGCTTATTAAGATCGCTACGCAGGTTTATAAAATTCGCCGCTCTTGATGGCACACTCAATACGAACCTGGATACCCTTGAGAGGCGGAAAAGCGTTGGGACTTTGGAGACGGCACGACATAAAGCACGCCAGACTGAACGTCTCTCCGTGCTCGCATCAATAGCTATCGAAAAGTTTTCTCCCGTCGGCGCAGCCACAAACAAGAAAGCCTTCGACATTTCGATGGCGCAACGTTTAGCGCTTATTTGTGACAGTTAGTACAAACCCTGGATTTCGGAGACACGGTGCCCAGCAAAATCTGCCGTAGCTGCTTTTTTTCCGCAGGAGGGTGGGCTCCCCAGGTAGGTTGCGGGGCCCAGACCGCTTCGCGAAGATTGCCAGTGGTGGATAGAGTCGTCTGTACCAAATGGCAGCAAATGTGCTGGTGGGACGGCTGGTCAAACGCTGGGGCGCTCGCTGGCTAATGACGATCGGCTTGGTTGTCGCGGCTTTGGGTTACCTACTGTTACCGTAGCCAGCCCCTTACCACGTCTAGCTTGTTCGTTTCAGTGGCTTTAGATGAGTGATAGGCACTTGCGATCACTACGGGCCAGGGTGTCGTGAGCTAAGGCCCAAAAAATCTGTGGGCTTAGTCCGAATAGCCGCGCTTCAGGTCACTGCCGTTGGCAGGCCGGCGGCTCAGGTCACCGCCGGCTCCCAGTGCTCGTTCCCACACGCGCTGCACACCGGCCAGCCTTCGGCGTCCGCCGTGGCGGTGTGCCCACAGCGGTTGCACGCCAGCTGTTCGGTTCGCGCCGGGGATTCAGCGTCCGCTAGCGGCGGCAGTATGGACAAGCCAGGCCGCGGCTGCCGGTACCACAGCAGGGTAAAGCGGCCTGTAGATTCCAGATAAACACGGCGAAGCTGCCCCAGCTGCATGATCCCCTGAGCGCGCAATTCCGAGTGGACGCGGTCCAGGCTAAGACCTGCCTTGTTCAACTCATCAGTTAACAAACGCCCTTCGGCCAGTAGCAGAGTCACGTCGCCTTGCACGCCCACCTCGACCTTGCGCCAGCGGAAGGACGCCGCCGACAACCCACGCTGGAACGCCAGTGCACAGGCCAGCAATACCACGGCGGGCAGCACGCCTTGGGCCGGGGTTTGCAGGGGGGCGCCAATGGCCGCGCCGAGGGTAAGCATCACCGCCAGCTCCGAAATGCTCAGCTGCGCCGCCATTCGCTTGCCTAGCAGGCGCATCACGATGAACAAGGCCAGATACACCACCATGGCCCGGCCCACTACCTCCAGCAAGAACATCCAGGGCGCGTTGCCTACCAGCAGGCGATGCAACGTTGCCGCGGTATCGGCGCTCATTGGGTGAGTACCTGCGCGGCGGGCTCCCATTGCCGGGCGTTGCAACGCGGGCAGGCAGTGGGCCCGTTACGGTCCTGGCGATAGCCGCACGATGAGCAGCACTGGGTATTTTCCAGTGCCGCCTCGCGACGCAGCACCTCGTCGATACGCGGCAGGATGCACAAACCCGGCTCGGGCTGCTCGGCGCGCACCAGTGTCAGTTTGCCGGACGGCTCTAACTACGCGCGGCTAACCTGCCCCAGATGTTGGATCTGCAAGTCGCGCAGCAGGGCGTAAAGTTTTTCCCGGGACAAGCCCGCCTGTTTGAGTGCGGGGAGCACCAGTGAGCCCTGGCTCACGATCAGGTCGGGTTGCCCTGATACCGCCGCCGCGACCCTGGCGTTCTTGATGCTGAGCGCAACTACCACCCGCTGGATAGAGACCAGTACGGCGATGATGATCAAGGGCGGCAGAAGCCCTCGCTCCTGCGCCTGCAACGGCACCCCAACGGCGCCGGCGAGCGTGACCACGATGGACAGCTCGAACAAGGTGTATTGGGACACCACGCGCCGTCCCAGCAAACGCATGCAGTACATCAGCATCCAGTACAGCACGGCCGCGCGGCCGCATATTTCCAGCAACATCCAGGGGCTGGCTTCGCCGAACAGAAATCGATTCCACTCCACGGTTCATTGCCTCCATCGCCTTCTGGAGGTTATGAACCGGCGTTTGCCGCGCGGGTTCGTTTTATCTGCCGACGGCCAACCGTTGCAGAGAATCCCGGCACATCGCTGGATGACCTTGGGCGCTGGGCTGATGTGGCGGCGCTACTCACATGCCTGCGAGCCGAGTTGTCGTGAACCGAGCCTGGGACAGCGCCGGTCTTGGTATGGCGTGGCCAGGCTTCCCTCCCTATCGTTGCCACCTGCCTCTATTGGCAGCTACCGATCCACACAGGTCGGCAGCAATGAGGCCACGGGCTACACCTGCCTGAATAGTTACGAGACTGATGCCGATGGCCACACTTCGAGGTTGCGCTGCCGGGCAACCCTGTGGGCCGGATAGACAGCGCAGCTTCGTTTTCGCCGATACCGTGTCGGTGGTGACCTCCACAGAGGCTGGAACCGTGTCGGGGCAAGTGCCGGAATTGCCATGGTGGGCACCCCGACCGTAGGCTGGGAGCAGTTGGCCTCCTGAGTAGCTTACCGGCCCCGTACCGGGGCGTTCACGGAAAATGGCGAAAACCGAAGCTAGCAGTGGCAGCTATCAACCGATTCTGTTGAAAAAGTCGGTTCTCTCGAATCGCCATGACCCTGATTAGTGAAGAAGCCTGTTTTGAGCGCTGCTACGTAAAATCTGTATCCCAATGCCGGTGCGGACATTCAAGATTTCAATCTCAAGCGCTTACTTTTCTGCCGTGAAAGCAGCGTCCGACTTTTTCAACAGAATCAACCCAAAGCGGCCGTTCGGCCCGTGCTGGTGAATCGTGGGAAACGAGTGCGTGACGGTGCCCCTGAAGAAACACCGTCAGGCGCTGAAGAACGCTTAACGGTTGATGGTTTTCATCATCTGCGCGGTGTAACGCTCACCTTGTACAGGCACCTTGGCCAGAACCTCACCGAGTTCACGAAGGTCTTCTACGGTCAATTCCACGGTTGCTCCGCCTACGTTCTCCTCCAGACGATGCAGCTTGGTTGTACCTGGGATAGGCGCAATCCACGGCTTTTGTGCCAGCAGCCAGGCCAGTGCAATCTGGGCGGGGGTGGCTTGCTTGCGTTGGGCGATTTCATCGATCAGGGTGACGAGATGGTGGTTGGCCTCGCGGGCACCGTCAGCAAAACGAGGCAAATTGTTCCGGACATCACCGTTGGAGAAGGTCGTGCCGGCATCAATTTTCCCGGTCAAAAACCCCTTGCCCAATGGACTGAAGGGAATGAAGCCAATCCCGAGCGCTTCGAGGGTTGGAATAATTACCTGTTCAGGCTCACGGGTGAACATCGAATACTCACTTTGAAGTGCCGACAGCGGCTGCACCGCATGGGCGCCACGGATAGCGTCTACGCCGGCTTCACACATGCCAAAGTATTTGACCTTGCCTTCGGTGATGAGGTCGCGCACGGCCCCGGCAACATCTTCCATAGGAACATTGGGATCGACCCGATGTTGGTAAAACAGGTCAATGCAGTCGGTCTTCAGGCGCTTGAGTGATTCTTCCGCAACCTGGCGGATGCGCTCAGGTCGACTGTCCAGCCCTGCGGCGGGACTGCCGTCCTTAAAACCGAATTTTGTCGCGATGACGATCTGCTCGCGAAATGGTTGAACGGCTTCGCCAACCATTTCTTCGTTGACTTGCCCATAGGCTTCTGCCGAATCGAAGTGGGTGACGCCACGCTCAAAGGCCGCCCGGATGAGTTTGATTGCGTCCGCTTTGTCAGTGGCGGTGCCATAGCCGAATGTCAGGCCCATGCAGCCCAGGCCAATGGCTGAAACTTCGAGGCCGTTGCTGCCGATTTTGCGCTTATGCATCATCCATCTCCTTTGTGGGTGTTGGAAACCAATCCACAAATTGTTTGGTTATTGGGGATGCAGCGACTTTATAAACATCTCACCCATTCAAGAAGTGGCATACTGCGATAACCGGTATGAGGTGAATTCATAATGCCACAGAACGATTTCAACAGCCTTGCGGTGTTCATCACCGTTGCGCGCGAGCGCAGTTTCACCAGAGCCGCGGCCCATTTGGGTGTATCCCAATCCGCTATTAGCCATAGCATCCGCAGTCTTGAGGAACGCCTTGGTATCCGCTTGCTGGCCCGCACCACACGCGGCGCGGCGCCGACCGAAGCCGGCGAGCGATTGCTTGTGAGCCTTGTGCCTTACTACGAGGGGATAGAAGCTGAAATTGCCGCGTTAGGAGAGCTGCGTGACAAGCCGGCCGGAACTATCCGGATCACCTCGCCCGACCATGCGGCATCTACCATTCTCTGGCCGAAACTCTCTAGGTTGCTGCCGGAGTATCCCGATCTGACTCTAGAGATCAACATCGGCTACAGGTTAATCGATATCGTGGCTGAACGCTTCGACGCCGGAGTGCGTATAGGCGATCAAGTGGCAAAGGACATGATCGCAGTCAGGATTTCCCCTGACTTTCGAATGGCTGTGGTGGGAGCGCCGAGTTACTTTGCTCATCGTGCAAAACCACAGATCCCCCAAGATCTGACCACTCATAACTGTGCGAACCTGCGTTTGCCCACTCATGGTGGTCTGTATGCCTGGGAGTTTTCCAAGGCCGGTAAGGCGCTACATGTTCAGGTGTCTGGCCAGATGATCTTTAGCAACTCACCCCAAATAATGGCCGCCGCTTTGCAAGGATACGGTTTGGCATATGCACCGGAGGATCTTGTCCAGGCATATGTCGAGGATGGTCGGTTGATCCGTGTTCTTGAAGACTGGTCGCCAACTTTCCCCGGGTATCACCTTTACTACCCGAGCCGGAGGCAGTCTTTGCCAGCCTTTGCACTGATGGTCAATGCTCTCCGCTACAAGGTTTAGGGGACTCTGCGGTCAAATCCAGTATTGGATGCGATTTTCTGATTGGTGACCGACAACCTCCAACAGTTGACCCACATCATTATCGATGTCTGCTTTTGGCTGGTTCCTGCCCTTCATAAAGGGCCGCTTTGGGTCGCTTGCTGTCGGTGGAGGTAGACAGCTACCGACCCGAAGCGGCCATTGACCGTCCAAGGTGTCAGACCTAGAGCAACCGCGCTGGTGAGCTGCCTGATGGAGAAGGATCGCGTTGACGAGCCCATGCAATTCATCTACTACATGACAGTCACAGTCGTGCAGGTCTAGCCCGGTGGGCTACTGCCTGAATTGCCGACCCAAACCCAGCAATTCAACCCACTCAGGATCAATAGCATGCCCACAGGCGCTAGAACCGCTCCGCTGGTACCGATTGATGAGCAAGTCACAGTTAATTATCAAGGCTCTTTCTATACCTATACCGGTACGTCGGGCGATGACGTAATTAACGGCACCTTTTGGACTGATCATTTGATCGGCGGCGCCGGGAACGACACTCTGGATGGCCGCAGCGGCAGCGACACATTAGTAGGCGGTGCCGGGGTCGATACCCTCACTGGCGGCGCAACCTACGGATACCGAGTGAAATTCGTGTTCACGTCGCTCACTGACAGCTACGCTGATGCCGAAGGCTCTCACTCGGACCTGATTACCAATTTCAACGGCCCCTACGATGTATTGGACCTGACCGCTTTAGGCCTGGAGCGGATCGGTAATGGCCATAACGGCGACCTGGCCGTCAGCTATGACGTCGCCACGGACATTACCTACGTGCGATCGCTGGACAAAGACGCCAGCGGCAATTTCTTCGAGGTGCGTCTGGCGGGCGATTACCAAGGCCAGCTAAGCACGGCCAACTTTGTACTGCGTCATGACGGCACAGATGGCAACGATACCCTGGACTACAGCTTCAGCACCAAGCAATACGCGCTCAATGGCCTGGACGGCGACGACACGCTGTATGCCGGGAAAATCGCCAGCGTCTTGGATGGCGGCGCAGGTGCGGACCACATGATCGGCAGCTGGAACCATGAAACTTACCTTTATCGCCAGCTCAGCGACAGTTTCGTCAACGACGCCTCGGGTGTATCCAGCGTTGACTTTATCAGCGATTTCGACCTGTTCCGCGGGGACGTATTGGACGTTTCAGCGCTGGGCTTCACTGGCCTGGGTGATGGCTATAACGGAACGCTGAATTACGCCTATGACAAAACCCTTGGGCATATCGTGGTGCAGTCTTTTGAAGCCGATGCCCAGGACAACCGCTTCAAAGTGTATATCGACCAGACCGGCCATGGTGGCGTTGCTTATCAAGATGCTGATGGTTTTATCTTCGCAGGTGATAACTATCCTGACGATGCTGACCAGACCCTGACCGGAACGCCGACCTTTGATGAGCTTTCTACGGGAAGCGACGGCGGTATCTTGATCGGCGGCGGCGACGGCGATGAGCTAAGTGGCGGTGATACGTCATTTGGCATGGATGGGGTAGATACTTTCCGCTATCTGGATGGCAGCGACAGCTTTCATGGCTATGGCAACGTTGACTTGATTAAGGGTTTTGATGTTACCAAAGACAAGATCGACGTGGCGGCTCTCGGCTATACCGGCCTTGGCGACGGCCACGATGGTACCTTGAAGCTGATCTACGACACAGCCCTGCACCGCACCTATCTCAAGGACTACGACCTGAATGCCGAAGGCCAACGTTTCGAAATCGGCCTAGAGGGCGGCTATACCAGGACCTTCACCTCAGACAATCTGATCGTTGCGAACACCATTTCTACAGCCGAGCACGTTCCTGATGCGCCTATTGAATTAGTAGGTGTTGCGCCTAATGATATTCATGCTGCTTAGGTGAAAGGCCGCTTTAGGTAGCCGTCAGTAGTCCTTGCCTACTGCCGGCTGTCGTTCCAAGGTTGCCTTAAGCGAACGGCTGCTAAGGGTCGGTTGCTGCCGGTGTCGACGGACCGCTACCGACCCAAAGCTGCCCTTCACAAAGGTGAGCAATCGGCTAAAAGCGGTCTTCAGACGTGTCTACTAACGTGCGGGCGATTTAGAATGTAAACGCAAATCAGCACCACGAACCTATGATCAGGCAGGTAGCTCTTGCTGAGATTGGCACCGTACCGAAAACCTGAGCGCCAGAGATTTTGCAAGCCCTACTCGAGATAGAAATGGCGTACTATCATCAGCAGGAACAGTCAGTGAAGCTGACCTGGCTGAAATGACATAGCACCGTAAATAAGGTGCAATTTAAAACGCAGAATTTATCCTATGAATTCAACTTTCTACCTTCCGCGCAGCCTCTCCAATAAAGACAGAATTTACACTGAAGAAGCGTTGCTGGCAGCTTCAAATTACGTTGTTGTCTTAGCAGAACCCGGAGGCGGGAAAACTGAACTTATGGGAAGCCTAGCCCGACAGCTAAGAACTTCAGCTGTTACCGCGAATAAGTTCAAACACTTGGGGGCCGATACCGAAAACTCCCCACTCGTGATTGATGCGTTTGATGAGTTGGCCAAACTCGATCAAACGGGTATTCACAGCCTTCTTGCTAACGCCAGGAAAGCAAAGCCAACACGCGTCATTATTTCGAGCCGATCCAGCGAATGGGGTACAGCTGCCACTAATGCATTCGAAGACTATCTAGGATGCTCACCGCTGGTGGTTAGGCTTTGCGAGTTTGAAGAGGGAGAACAGCGGGAAATTTTTCATCATCATGTTCGGGGTGAGGAATTTTCAAAGTTCCAAGCAGAAGTAGCTCGGTTCGACTTAGGAGCATTACTCCCTAATCCCCAATTTCTCAAGATGTTTGCAGATGCCTATATGGAAAGCGGCAGACACTTCACAGATAAACGAAATATATTTTCACAAGCGGTCGAGCGTCTGGCGAAGGAAGCTAACGTCAATGTAGCGCAGACGCTACCCAGCAAACAAAGGGTTGCTCTGTCGTCCGAAGTGTTCGCCAAGCTTTTGCTGTCCGGAGCAGAAGGCATAGGGACGAGCGAGTTAACCGCAGATCGGGTCTATCCGCTGTTGGCATCACTTTTTGACAAGCACACAGCAGCTGAAGGCATCTTGGCAACTCGGCTTTTCAAACCTGGAGACAGTGCGGATCAGCACCGGCCTGTTCACAAAATCGTTGCTGAATACTGTGCGGCAGACTACCTTGCAAAGCGTATCGCTGATCCGGTTGATCCTCTGACATTACACAAATGCTTACCTATCATCGCTCCGAACAATGTAGTTCGAGATGAACTCCGGGGATTACTGGGTTGGCTCGCGGCGCTAGGCAACAGACCGATTCAAGAGACTGCTATTGAGCTTGATCCCTATGCGGTACTTGCGAACGGTGATCCCTCTCAACTTGAATACACCTCAAAACGGCTACTTATACAGGGCCTGAAAGACGTCGAAACGAAGGACCCCTATTTTCGCCGAGGAGATGCTTGGCGCCGGTTCAGTGCTTCAGGCTTCTTCACCCAAGAGGTTATGACAGAGATTAGACCTCTGCTAGCGAGCGGCGGCGATGGGCATTTGCGTGATCTAATTCTTGAGCTGTTGACGGGGTCACCAGCGATTGCGCATCTGACGCAAGAACTGCGTCAACTCGTGTTGAACTCAAGCGAGAGCGAACACACTCGCTTGTTGGCGAGCAGATGTCTGCTCGACCTGTCCGGCCATGACCATCGCGCCGATTTAGCAGTCCTAGTCTCAGAAGCCAGTCATACCTCTCTGAAAATTGCGGTAACCATCCTTGGGGCTATCGGCGTAAAAGCATTAGGCTTAGCTTACCTCACCAGCTTCTTTCGAGTCTGCGCAAACCTTTATCCTCGTCATCAAGAACCTTACAAATCCACAATTGGTACGCGTTATTTCCTAAAGCGCTTTGTTGGCGGACTTGATTTGATATCAATCGAGTGGCTACTTGATGACTTAACCAAAGACCTTGTGTGCACATGCAAGAAAAAACATTATGAATGTGATTGTCGAATTGGGATCAGCAAGATTGTAGGCCTAATACTGGATCGATACTTTGAACTTGCAATGCCTCCTTTTGCCGCGGAAAGGGTTTGGCAGTGGATCGAAAATCTGATTTTTCACGAGCAGAAATCAGCAGGTCAGAGCAAGGCAGTTGAAGTGCTTCAAAATAACGATGGATTGCGCCAAGGGATCATGGCGCAAGCACTTGGGAACCTTACCAATAGCGTCGATATTTTCGAGACTAAAATACAGAAGTTTGATTTTCACGCTCACTCCGGCCTTCGCTTTCAATCCGATGACTATAACTTCATAGTCGATCTGGCATTTGAATTCGATAACCCTGCTCTGTGGGCGAGTTACATCTCAATGCATAGCTTTAATCGTAGTCAAGCGCTGCGAGGCCCAAACAAATTGCGACGGCACATGCGTGAACAGGCATTGGAGAAGCCTGCTTTAATGCGAGAGTGGGTGAAGTTCAACAGAGCAGTCGCGCAATCTGCACAATCCCAACAAAAAAGCATGTTTGCCCACAGGCGGAGGATGAGACGCCGCGACCGTGAACAAAACGACATTAATAATCTGAACATCCAATATTTGCGGGACAATCGAAAGCTTGTTGAAAGCGGTCGGCATTGGAATTGTCTTGCGCGCTTTGCTGATTTGGTACTTAACGCGCCCGATCAAATCGAGCATGAATTCGGTGATGAAGTGCTCGTTCGTAAAGCTCTCAAAAATTGCTTAGATTTCATTGCTCCCGATGTGCCCAATCTGCTCAGGCTTGCGGAATTACAGTGTGCATCGCAGGGCGCGTCCACCGAACCTGTTCTTTTCGCAGCTTGCTTGGAAATCATGCGCAGCGACGGAAACCTGGAAAATGTCGATCTGCCGTTACTGACTGCACTACGAACTAATCTCGACATGGGCTACGGTGCAGTGGCGGACGAAGAACGTGATGCGCTGAAACGTGAAGTCAACCGATTGATTTTCGCAGGTGCGGGAAGTGCCGAAACCTTTCTCCGGCAATACGTCGAGCCCCAACTCGCACAAAAGGGCTGTCAACATCCCGATATTTGGTTGTTACGCGTTGATGAGGTCTTCAGCCACCTACGGTCGGCAATCCCAATAGAATGGCTTGACCGATTTTCTGATCTGGCGCTCGGACCGCTTGATACGCTCTTTGAGCTTGCGGCCGAATTCGGTGATCGCGATTTTCTTCGAAAAATCATCGCAGAACGTTGCTCAACTTTCATGTCCGTTTGGCCCAGCCCGACAGGCGATGAAGACCTCGAAAATAGGCGTGTTTTTTGGTTCGTGCGCGCTTTTTACTTTTTAGAGGGCGCGCCGGAAACATATTGGAACTGGCTCAAAGCCGACAAGGACACAATATTTTCCCTTAATGAGCGCTCTGGGCGATTTAACTATAGCGAACACTCCCATTGGCCCAAGCTCACATTAAGAAAAGTGGTGGCGGTTCTAGAGGCCTTTATTGACAAGTGGCCAAAGGTAGACCTCCCGAGCCATTGGGGTACGGGAAGCCCCAACGAAGAAAATGCGTACCGTTTTTTGAAAGAATTTGTTTGGTTAATCGATTCAGACGTCTCCGATGACGCCGTCCGTGTCATTGATAGTCTCCTTGCAGATCCTAAGTTCGCAGACATGTATAACGATCTTAGGAGCATACGTGCTCGTAAAATCAGTCAGATTGCCCGGAGGTATTTCGAACCGCCAACGCCACAGGAAATCGTCGATCGACTGGATCGCGACATGGTGGTCAATGTTGAAGGTTTGCGTCAACTCGTCCTCCAAGAGCTTCAAGATTTTCAGAAAGCAATAAGTGGTGGTGAATTTAACTCCGCCGATCGTTTTTACGACAATGGTAAGCACTTGAACGAAGTACGAGCTACCGCGATCATTGCTGAACGTCTCAGTCTAACACTCAAGCCTCAGGGCATTGCGATTACGCCAGAACATCAGCTAAAAAGTGCTAACCGCAGCGATTTCACGGCGACAAAATTGATTGGCGGTACAAGACGGTTGCTTGTGACTGAGGTAAAAGGTCAGTGGCATAGAGAGTTATACACTGCCGCGGCGGCGCAACTATATGCGCGCTACTCCATCCACCCCGATGCTGAACACCAAGGCATTTATCTTGTGATCTGGTTTGGCCAGGATGTGAACGTCGCAGGAATTAAAAACCGAAATATCAACACCGCTCAGGAGCTGAAAAACAGCATCGAGAAAACGATGCCGCCAGAGCTAGCTGGGCTGATCGATGTATTTGTTCTAGACGTTTCTAAGGCCTAATGAAGGATCGCATCTAAGGTTGGACGCAGCAGGCCTAGAAGAGGCCAAATATTGCGCTCCGAATCCCCCTAGATTTGTAGCCAGGTGGAATGACCGCTTCTGGCCGATCTCTGCCTGTCGCCAACGTCCGCTTTGGGTCGATAGCGGTCGGTCATAGTGGACGCCACCGCTCAATGCCGGCCATTTGCTAGCAAAGGGTTCTATTACCTAGCCTTGCCGGCCGAAATGCCTTCCGTAGGGTGAATCTGCATATTGCTCAACATTCCCCGGTACGTGCATTCACCCAAGGATTCAGAGGCGAGCGTTGATGCATTCACAAGCCAACATCGAGCAGAAGGTCTGATGGCTTGCAGCCTAATGCGGCTGCGATCCTCACGACGTTTAGAAAGGTTACGTTGCGCTCCCCCCTTTCGATCTTTCCCATATGAGATCGGTCGACTGTCGCCAAGTCTGCCAAGGCCTCCTGAGAAAGGGCAAGCGCCTTCCGACGCGCACGCACCGCTGCTCCCAGCATTGGGAGGGCGCCGTACGTGTCGGATTCTGCCGAGATTCTTGCCATCCCGCGAATCTCGCCCGTATGATGGCTTTATGACCACGGTATTTACGACCCATTTTTACCTACAGCTCATTAGGCTTGCCCGTTAAGGAACGGGCCCTGATCCGTGGCCGGGCTGGGGCAACCGAAGGAATACAGTATGAAAGCGAATGGCAAAGCCAGAAATCTTGCCATCGGGATCGGACTCGCATGTGCGGTGCTTGCCGGATGCTCAGACAGCGACGACGCGCCCAAAAAGTCTGAAAAGGCGGCACCGCTCGTTCAGCCATCGGCAACCAAGGTGCCCCCTGCTCAAGCCGAAAAAAACGGCCCGCTGAGCCGAGAATTCCCACCAGTTGCCGCGGGTGATCTGTCCGCTTACCAGGACATCCTGACTCCAGTCGCACCAATGCGGTACTACACAGCCTTGAGGAATTGGGATGAGACACCCGAGGAGATTGTTGACTCTGTCACGGACAGAATCTCGCCCGACGTGACCTCGGAAAACCCAGAGCTATACAAAAGCGGCCACGGTTACCGAGAGGCTCAGGACGCCTTCAAAAAGCATGACCTGGCGGAGCAGGTGTTAAAGCTCGTCCAAGCTGAGGGAGCGAGCGTTCAGGGAAATCGGTTGGTCATACTGGCAACGCGAAGCCAACTGGATTCGTATGATTTCTCTACGAAAACATTCAAGGTTTCCAACTGTCTATTTTCAGATAAAGAAGATTATACAGATGACGAAATGCGCTCACCGCAAAGCATGCAACGCGCAGCCAAACCCCGATGCTATCTTCAATCTGCACTTCCTAATTACTACGTAGGAATCATAGGCGGGTCTAAAGCATCCTTTGCTGTAGATGACGAAAATCTAGCGCGGAAATTGGAAGCCGCACGTGAGTCCTCCCACTTGGTTGTTTACGGCCACGTCCAAAGCGTGCAACGAGAACGCCTTGGCGGCCGTCTTTTTCTCAAGCGGTATGTAATGATCTCACCACAAAAGGTCGATGTCGTTGACAACAAGACCGGTGCCGTTTTGCTTTCGAAGACGATTTGATATGAAGCGAACGAGAATGGAACGCAAGACAGTACTGGCAATTTCAATGCGCAGCATTGCTTTGTTTATGGTCATTTCAAGCCTGCTCACTGGCTGCGCTTTAACGTCCGGCCCAGAAAAGGACTGCGAGTCAAACTTCAAAACAGAAGGCAGCATATTTACTGGAAAGCGATTTTCCACTTCTTCATCGTTGTCCGGGGTAAGACCAAAGAGCGCATATCATAGCCTTTATAACATCCTTGTTGCGGACGGATATTACATCGAAAACGCAGATGAAAAGAATCAAACCATATCTGCATATCAAAATGTCAACTTCAGCAACAAGCACGCCCCCTTGAACGCGATCATTCAGCAGCAAAAAACAGGCAGCGATGTGCAGTTAATCTTTGTAGCCTCCGCTGGTATCTACACGCCTGAATTAGGCGCAAAACGAGAGTTTTGCCGAATCATAAGTAGGATTGGAAATTAATCAGAGTTAGGTGTTAACAATGAAATTATCTGTGAGCCTATTTGAAGTACTGACTGCCGACCACACGAGCACAGTACACAGCACTGGGAACGGCATAGATACTACGCACAAAAAAGAAGGATGGATTAAAAATATAAAAACCCAGCAGGTGAGGCAGGTCAAACTCGAAAATAGCGAAGTGCCTTTAATAGCCGGATCAAAAATAGGACTGGCCTTTCTGTTTGATGAGCAGATAATTGCATTCAAGCGTGGGCGTGAAATTCCGACTGAAATTGTTGGCAGGAATATTAAATGGAGCCCTATAGTCCTTGCCTTTCTCTTTAGTGTACCAATCATTGGGTATCTTGGAGCGATCCTGTGGGGTATTATTGGCTTGGCCCTCGGCTACAACGTCATGGGCCGGCGCTTCAATAAGCTCGCCATAAATAGGGTATGCGGCTTCGTTCTACTCTGCTACGGAGGCATAGCGTTCATGAGAGGAAGCGTCAGCAACATGGTTAACCTTCACATACTGTTTTCAGCAATATTGACCATGGCACTACTCTTCTTTAAATTCGTGATCGTACGCTCAGAAAACAGCCTTGCAGCCGAAGCCTCACGGAGGCTTGAGGAAGCTTGGGCCGAAGCAATCTAAAAATGGTCCTCGCCATCATTTGACTGAGTAGTCTAAGGCAATAGCTTGTTTACCCGCCCTCCCCTGGCCACTCTGTCTCGCATTGCGGATTGCCCTTCGGCATTTTAGATGGGATTACTTCCGCGAAGCAGCTCTCAAAGCGCGGTAACCCGCTACGCGGAAGCACGCCAGAGGGGAAAGTGTCTAAGGGGCGGCGACACGTGAATCCGGTTGGACCACCTATGGGGTAATTCCATGGGCGGCTTTCCCTCAGCCAGCCTGTGGGGGATAGTAACCGGCCAAGATAGCGTGAAGTGAGGGGCGTGGCCTACAGCCCTTATCGAAGATGAATTATACATAAGCTGAGAGGCTGGTGAATGATGCCATACCTACAAAAAGACGAAGCTATACTATTGAAACAGGAGGTATCTCGCGGATACCCGTTCTGGCCAAGGATGAGTTGTGCGCTGGCAATTCGCTTGAACGACTACATCAGGGGGGGAGTGGTGAATACTATGCCGATCTTGGATGAAAATCTTGCTACTAGAGGGGTCGCCGCTGGCCAAGCGTACTCCGACCAAGGCCGCTGAGCGATTCACCGGTCCTGTCCTGAGCCGGTTTTGGAAGAAACATTGGACTGCCCCGCAGTTCATTGGCTGCAATCTTGATAATCAATGGTGGGGCCCCTTCGCTCAAAAGCACGAATTGGTGCGAAAGGAAATCGAAAAGGCCCAGGCGCTAATAGATTGTGATGCTTCCCCGGAAAACCAGCGACGAGCAGAAGCCGCGCTGAGCCATGCAATTGTCTTGGGGGATATCAGAGAAAGAGGGACAGGCAAGAGGTGACCGGCGAATGGCTGATCTATTACGTTCACAACGGGCAGAATTACTATCTGGACTTGGGTTTCCACCACGAGACGGGAAGCAAGGATCATCCTGACCGTGCTGCCAAGGATGTCCAGCTGCTAAAACGTCTGAAGGATGCATGTGAATGGGAGTTTCCCTTTGCCTTCCTAGCCCGCTCTCGCCCCCCTGTTCCTGACTGCACCGCTTCGCCCCACGGGGCATAATGGTCCCGTGGGGGGCTAGAAAAATCTGAATCGTGACCGTAGCAAACAGCGCAGCGCGTTATATTCGGGCTGATCATTACGGAGCTACCCTCACAGTCGCGGTGGCAGCATTCATGGTTTCAATGCTCAC
Organism: Pseudomonas sp. 3MAES_34.3B; assembly: GCF_058145875.1. NCBI lineage: Bacteria > Pseudomonadati > Pseudomonadota > Gammaproteobacteria > Pseudomonadales > Pseudomonadaceae > Pseudomonas > Pseudomonas sp. 3MAES_34.3B. Next base: position 4,158,815 of record NZ_CM176960.1, read on the forward strand.
CGGAGCGTCCGGCTTTCGAATAATCCCCTTTAGAGCTTTTACCGACTGCGTTGCGGCGATGATGACGTATTGTCCCCTCTCCATTTCGACAAACTCAACTCGATCACCTGGGCCTAGACCTAGCGCGACCCTCATTTGCCCGGGGATCATAAGGTGCCCTTCCGTTGTAGTCGTTGCTCCAGCCATTTCACTGTCTCTACTGTTCATGTCGTGCGAGTAATGTAGCCGCTCAACCGTTCGCCAAAGGTCAGCGTGGTCGAAGCTCTCTAATAGCATAGCCGTGTGTGTCCTGAGCACAGAAAAGGTATGACAGCCTGGGGGCCTGTAATCCCCAGAGGAACGCCAATATCACGGCATCGGCGTCGATCTGCGCTTCCATGAGCACAGTAAGTCCGAATGGACAGCATAGGAGGTAAAGGGCGTATGAAGTCTGTCGACGATGACGCTAGGCGTGTAGGTAAACCTCATCGTCTTACCCATGCGTCACGATACGTTGCAATCTGTTTTCGAACCGCTTAATGCCGTGGCGCAGGCCTACGCTGACCATTAATCCGCCTGATTGCCGGCATCCGTAGAAGACTCGGGCATAAAAAGGCTTAAGGGAAGGTTCTATGTCGCACGATAATCCTACGAATAAGGTGGTCGTTTCCACGTATTTTAGGTGGAAAATCGGCGCGCTTATGGCTGGGATCGGGGTTGGCCTTATCACTGGGATCTCCCGCGTAGCGGACTCCCCTCTGAGGAACCGCTATGCGCAAGTGACCAGTAGAAGACGGCTTAATAGCCGCTTCATCGACGGGCGGCTATCGATTGAAATGAAGCCAGAAATCCGGGGAGGCGCCTAGAAAACCGAGTGTGTAATAACATTACACCTTGCAGAAGCTGAACCGCCCTCAGCTCGGCATCCAAGTGCTTAGGCGCAGACAGAAGACCAGCAGGCGCCTGGAAAACCAAATGTGTAATCACATTACACCTTGCAGAAGCTGAACCGCCCTCAGCTCGGCATCCAAGTGCTTAGGCGCAGACAGAAGACCCGTAGGCGCCTGGAAAACCAAATGTGTAATCACATTACACCTTGCAGAAATTGAACCGCCCTCAGCTCGGCATCCAAGTGTTTAGGCGCAGACAGAAGACCCGCAGGCGCCTGGAAAACCAAATGTGTAATCACATTACACCTTGCAGAAATTGAACCGCCCTCAGCTCGGCATCCAAGTGTTTAGGCGCAGACAGAAGACCCGCAGGCGCCTGGAAAACCAAATGTGTAATCACATTACACCTTGCACAGGCTGAACCGCCATCAGCTCGGCATCCCAAGTGTTTAGACGGACACAGAAGACCCGCAGGCGCCTGGAAAATCAAATGTGTAATCACATTACACATTGCAGAGGCTGAATCGCCATCACGTCGGCATCCAAGTGTTTAATCTGATCACTGTCCTGCGCTGATCAGCAATCCTTTGTTTACTTTGAGGGCTGTGAACATAAATTCACTATGGGGCCAGCAACTTCCCTCGCCGCGAAGTATACTTCCATAAGGCTCCCGCAGCCTTGTAAGGCTCAGCATAGCTGGGTTGCTACTGGGTTGCTGCTGGAGTTCCGAAGGCCCAATAAACCCGGTTGGCAGCCGGTGCCACAGCTGCTGAGATAGCAGGAGGATCACGTGCAACTCGGGAAGTTTATGATCAGGGCCCCAACTTCAGTATGACCACGGAACCGCCTTCGCTCTCGGGAAATGAGCATTGCCGGTAGCGAAAACTGCGTCTAATAACTTAAGATGATGCTCATGCAGGTCATTTCCCAACACAAATTCCACCAATCGACTAGTCATACCATTCCGACGTCGGAATCGGCGTAACAATTAGCTAGCAAATATTCTGGATTTGGCATTCATCTATTTATCACTAAGATCATTACAACCACTCATGATATTATAATCATATGAACAGAGAACTTGAGATAGACCTATGCAATCACTACCGACACCTTCTTAACGTCGGACACAATGCAACGCTTTTTGGGTTTGAATGCGGTAACGGATGGTACATAATACTCGACGCCCTTTTCGAGAGAATGGCCAACCATACTTCTGTGACAGACTCCCCGCAGATTTTCGTCACCCAGGTGAAAGAAAAGTATGGCAGCTTGCGCGTGTATTATTCCGGAATCGATCCTATCATAGATGCGTACATTGATCTTGCAGAGTCACTTTCCGAACGGACATGCGAGGTATGCGGGTGTCCAGGCAAGCTGATCACCGACTCGAATAGATGGATAAAAACGAGATGTGAAAATCATGGCGGAGTAGTACCCACCGGACTGCTGCCCTAACTCAATAACGACCATATATCTATACATAATTTTATATTGATATAGATCCAATACTGTCATGCGGATCCTCTGACTATAACGCAGCCCCACTGGAACCTTTCAGCGAAGCTGCTCACATGGCCTCTGCACCCCAGTGCACATTATTGCACCAGGGCGCCGGACCGCAGGCATTCGAGAATAGTAAATTGTCGCTTGGCCGAACATCCCGCAATATGAAAAATGCAGCTAGCTTAATCGACCAGGACTGACAAATCCGCTATTTGGTAGAGATCAGAACCACTTCTTAAAAAACCCCTTAACCAGCGATGCAGCCGCCTCGAAGATCTTTGGTGCGGATTCTATCAGCTTATCTACCACCTTGTCCTTAACTTGGCCCCAAGCATCACCTGCAAAGTCTTTGATACTATTCTCCAGTCTTAACTGGCGCAGTAAGGTTCGGGCAAGCTATCTACCGAAGTCCACCGTTAAGGGCGATAGTGCCGGATACTGTTATCAGCGATCGCCGCCAAGGTCAAAATCTTCGCGCCTTACCAAAGCTCTGATCCTGAGCCTACAAGGCCTCGGTCGCTTAGGAACGCCTGCAATCCGGAGCGCATATGCGAGGAATAGGCCAACCGGCAGTGCGCAAAACTGATCGAGCGCGGCTGCCGGAGGGAGGCGACAGGTAACGTATCCCACCGCGCACCTGGGGGTGTAAGCGATGACAGCCAAGCGCACCGCGGCCTACGGCTCTATCGAAAGGCGAAGATCTCTGCCAACTAGCGTGAAATTTGACTCGTTCAGTAATGCTGGCAGAATACGATAACTGCGAAAAAAGCAGTGCTGAAGTGATAAAATCTACATGATTTCTTAATTGGTGCTGGCTTACCAGCGAAAACTTGCAATAGTGACTAGTGCAGCATGGAGTAGAAATGCCTTTATCGTGGAATGAAATCAGGGATAGAGCTGTAGCATTTGTTCGCGAGTGGGAAGGCGAATCTTCAGAAAATGCCGAGGCCAAAAGTTTTTGGGATGCTTTTTTTTGGTATTCGGTATCAGTCGGCGAAGAATAGCCTCGTTTGAAGCTCATATCATGAAAGCCAGCGGAAAACCGGGATTTATAGATTTGTTCTGGCCGGGAATGCTCGTCGCGGAACATAAATCACGGGGAAAAAGTCTAGATACCGCTTATTCTCAAGCGACCGATTATTTCCCAGGGCTCAGTGATAAGGAGCTTCCGCGTTACATAATTGTATCGGACTTTGCACGCTTTAGAATTCGCAATCTCGACACTGACGAAGAGACTGAATTCAACCTGGAAGATCTGCCAAAGAACCTCTCCTTATTTGGATTTATTGCTGGTTATGAAACACGTATTTACAAAGAGCAGGACCCTGTAAACGTCACCGCTGCCCAACGGCTAGCACATCTTCATGACGCACTTAAGAAGGTGGGCTATGAAGGGCACGAGTTAGAAGTTTATCTAGTTAGGCTTCTGTTCTGCTTATTTGCGGATGATACCGGCATTTTTATGCCTCGTAGTGCCTTTGAAGATTTTATACGCACCCGGACGTCAGTGGATGGATCGGATCTTGGTCCACGTTTACATCAGTTATTCCAGACACTAAACACTGCGCCTGAAAAGCGTTTAAAAAATCTTGACGAGCAAGTTTCGCAGTTCCCTTACGTCAATGGCAAACTTTTCGAGGAGGCGCTACAACAGGCGAGCTTTGACAAGGCTATGCGTGAGACGCTACTAGAATGCTGTGATCTTGACTGGGGTGCGATAAGCCCAGCCATTTTTGGTTCCCTATTCCAAGGAATCATGGATGCGAAGGTCAGGCGCAATCTTGGCGCGCACTACACCAGTGAGAAAAACATTCTCAAGATGATCGGCCCCTTTGTTCATGGATGAGTTATGGGCAGAATTTGAGCGTATCAAGGCCCACCCTGCTAAATTAAGGGCTTTTCATGATCGAATTGGGACTATAAATATTCTAGACCCCAGTTGTGGTTGCGGTAATTTTCTGGTCGTTAGTTATCGCGAGCTGCGATTGCTAGAGCTGGAAGTGATAAAGCGCCTCTACAGTAAGGAGCTGCAACAACTGTCTCTCGACGCCATTGATCAATACGTCAAGGTCGACGTCCATCAATTTCACGGAATTGAGATCGAAGAATGGCCAGCCCAAATTGCGCGTGTGGCATTGTGGCTAATGGACCATCAGATGAACCTCCTGGTCGGCAAGACGTTTGGACATACGATCGTCCGCATACCATTAGTAAAGTCAGCAAACATTAAGTTTGGCAATGCACTTACCATAGATTGGGAGAGTGTCCTTCCCGCTTCTTTGTGCAATTTCGTCGTGGGCAATCCCCCTTTCGTCGGGCATCACCTTCAGTCAGAAACGCAAAAAGCCGAGATGCGTGCTTGCTACGGTGCAGAGGCAAAGTCTGCTGGCGTTATGGATTTTGTGTCTGCATGGTATTGCAAGGCTGCGGATTACATCCGCGACTCACGCGTGAAGGTAGCCTTCGTCTCGACTAACTCCATCACTCAGGGCGAGCAAGTCGGCATTATGTGGCGCAGCCTTCTCGCCAAAGCCCCTCGATTCATTTTGCTCACCGTACGTTCAAATGGCGTAATGAGGCCGGAGGGATAGCAGCCGTATATTGCGTCATCATCGGGTTTGCTGCGTACAAGCCTCCACGTTGCCACCTTTACGATTACGAGCGACCTGATTCCGAGCCGGCTCATAAAGAGGTAAGCCAAATCAACGCTTATCTTGTCGACGCACCTTGGATTCTGCTAGAAAACAAAAGCCGGAATCTCTTTGGTATGCCAGAGATGAAGTATGGATCAAAGCCCACCGACAATGGGCATCTCCTGTTCAGTGATGAGGAAAAGATTGAATTCTTGAAGCTAGAGCCTGGTGCTGAGAAGTATGTAAAACCGCTCATGTGCTGCCATGAGTATTTATACAACAAAAAGCGTTGGGTGCTTTGGCTGGTAAATGCAGACCCTTCTGAGCTGAAGAAGCTAACCGAAGTCAAATCTAGAATTGCGGCTGTTGACCGCTTTCGCAAGGCAAGCAAGGCTGCGACGACCCGAGCGTACCCTTACCCTTCGCTTTTCCGGCAAATTACTCAACCGAAATCTCGATACATCTTGATCCCGGGCCACTCGTCTGAGAACCGCGCCTTTATCCCCTTTGGATTTTTTGAAGAGGATCACATCCTAAATAACAGCTGCTTTGCCCTGCCAACCGATCAGCCCCATCACTTCGGCATCATTCAATCGACCATGCATATGGCGTGGGTGCGAACAGTATGTGGTCGTATCAAAAGCGACTATCGGTATTCTAAGGATATTGTTTATAACAATTTTCCTTGGCCGATGGATGCTACCCCCAAGCAGTTGGAGGCGATTTCTGTAGCCACTCAAGCAGTATTAGATGCACGAGCAGAATTTCCAGAGGCTGCACCCGCCGCCCTTTATGACCCAATGACAATGCCGGAAGTTCTAATTAAGGCACATCAGGTTCTTGATCGAGCAGTAGATGCAGCATATGTATCTAGCGGCGGCAAGAAAAGTTGGGCGTCTGACGCAGAGCGTGTAGCATTCCTTTTCAGTCTGTATCAAAGGTTTACTAGTCAGCTACCACTAGAACCACAGAAAAAAAACCGCACCTAACCAGTCAAAAAGATCGACTTCCTCATTTCCCGATTCTGCTTGAAGGTGAAGGGGACGTCGATCGACATACCAATCCGTTCTAATAAGGTAAACACTTTTTAAAGGAGCAGATTACAAGGCTCTACCTGTCCAAATATTATAAGCGCTCTGGGTCAACATTCCAAAATCCCAAGCATTGTGGCGATCGCCTCTGCTTTAAGGGCGTGTCAAGGATGGAAGGAGGCCTATAACGCGATGGGCAGCGACCCAAACCGGTTCCAGCTCTTCCTGAGCCAGCTCCTAAAAATGTGCCCAAACCGCACGGCGTGCGATCCTCACTTTGGAAATTCGACCGATCATTTTGCACCGGCCCGTAAAAGGATGTGTACAGACTCAAACCTAACTCGGCTTGCCACGCTGTTAGAGCTTCTGTTCACAGACGCAAAGCTTGAAGGTAGGCTGAAGGGAGCCCCGTAAGTCCTCGCGGGCTGCGGGACGTGGCGATGCCATCGGAGCCAGGTAAGCGGCTAAACCGCGCTAGCGAAGTTTACATGCCGTACAGGGAAATCTTTTGTGGGTGCCGCGGCGATCCGAGGCGGGAAGCAGTTACATACAGGACCACGCGGCCTAGAGCGACCGGCGGGCATGCATGCTGCCAAGGGCGACAGGAAGTTGGGACCTCCGCGGTACTTATATGCCGGCATCGATGCAGAGCAATCCCTCAAGCAGGGCGTGACAGCCGTAACCGAGCATTTCAAAATCGTCAAAATCACTGAAATAAAAACGCCCAGCTCGAAAGCTGGGCGTTTTTTGAGGGATCAGTGAGGGATCAGAGCTGATCCCGCTCTTTGACACCTAAGGGCTTATAACCTATAAACCCTTGATTTATATGGCGGAGAGATAGGGATTTGAACCCTAGGTACTGTTGCCAGTACAACGGATTTCGAATCCGTCCCGTTCGACCACTCCGGCATCTCTCCAGTGGCGCGCATGATAGCAGCAGTTTCGCTTGAGGCGAAGCCCCTTGTGTAAAAAAAACCGCGTGCTATCAGGCGCTTGCGTGAGCGCTGCGCTTACAGCGGCACACCCAGGCGTTTGGCGACTTCTTCATAGGCTTCGATCACGTCACCGAGGCCCTGGCGGAAGCGGTCCTTGTCCATCTTCTTGCGGGTTTCCTTGTCCCACAGGCGGCAGCCGTCGGGGCTGAACTCGTCGCCCAGCACGATCTGGCCGTGGAACACGCCGAATTCCAGCTTGAAGTCCACCAGCAGCAGGCCGGCGTCGTCGAAGAGCTTGTTCAGCACTTCGTTCACCTTGAGCGACAGCTGCTTCATGGTTGCCAGTTGCTCGGCGGTGCCCCAGCCGAACGCGACCACGTGGGATTCGTTGATGAACGGGTCGCCCATGGCGTCGTTCTTCAGGAACAGTTCGAAGGTAGACGGCACCAGCTGCTTGCCCTCCTCCACGCCCAGGCGCTTGACCAGGCTGCCGGCGGCGTAGTTACGCACTACACATTCCACCGGGATCATGTCGAGCTTTTTCACCAGGCATTCGTTGTCGCCCAGCAAGCGGTCGAACTGGGTGGGTACACCGGCTTCTTCCAGCTTTTGCATGATGAAGGCGTTGAACTTGTTGTTCACCATGCCCTTGCGGTCCAGCTGTTCGATGCGCTTGCCGTCGAACGCCGACGTGTCGTTGCGGAACAGGAGGATCAGGCGGTCGGCGTCGTCGGTCTTGTAAACCGATTTGGCCTTGCCGCGGTAGAGTTCTTCGCGCTTTTCCATGAGGGGCTCCGCTAACTGTAAGTGGGCTGGCTAGGCTATGGCGCGCCAGTCCAGCCCTGATGCCTGATCCGCCAGCTGCAGCCAGGCCGAGTCGCACCCCAACGTGTCGACGAAGCATTGCCTGGCGCGTTCCGGCAGGTTGTTCTTCTGGCTGAGGTGGGCGAGCACGAGGTGCTGCAAGCCTTGCCATCCCAGTTCCGCCACCAGGTTCGCGGCCTGGTGGTTGTTCAAATGTCCACGGTCCCCACCCACCCGCTGTTTCAGGTAGTAGGGATAAGGCCCGCCTGCAAGCAGGTCGCGGCAGTGGTTGGACTCGATCATCAACGCATCGAGGCCGCTGTAGTGGTTCATCACCTTCGGGCACCACGAGCCCAGGTCGGTGAGCAGGCCGAAGCGCCGCTTGCCGTCGCTGAACACGTACTGCGTGGGCTCGCGAGCATCGTGGGCCACGCCGACAACACGCACATGCAGGTCGCCGATATCGAACGCATCGCCACAATGCACGGCGCGGGCCGAAACAACCGGCTTGCGCAGCCCGCTGCGGGTGCCTTCGCTGAGGTACACCGGCACATTGTAGCGCCGCGACAGCAGCTCTACCCCGTGCACGTGGTCGGCATGTTCGTGGGTGACCAATACTGCCTTCAGCTGAGCGGGGTGTACGCCGAGCAACGCCATGCGCCGCTCGGTTTCACGCAGCGAAAAGCCACAGTCGACCAGCACCAGCGTCTTGCCACTGGAGACGAGCGTGCCATTCCCTTGGCTTCCGCTTCCGAGAACGGCGAAGCGCACGTTAGCCCAGGTTGTCCTGAATCACACTCAACACGCGGCGGGCTACATCAGCCGGGGCCACGGTGTTGATGTTCTTCTCGACGGTGACTTGCACAGCCTCGCCTACCTTGCTCAGGCGGATCTGATAGCGATCGGCGCGGGCTTCGAGTTCTTCCTTGGTGGGCTCGTGACCGAACAGCCGGCCGAAGAAGCCAGGCTTGTTGTCGTCGGCGCGGCCACCCTTCTCGGCCAGGTTGATGTAGTACAGACCAAGGCTGCGGTTGATGTCCTCGACGCGCCATTGCCCGCCCTGCTCCAACGCACGGCCAACGCTCGACCAGGCGCGGTCCAGGTCGGCGCCCACGGTGAGCACCGGGTTGCCGCTGCCGTCTTCGGTCATGGCGACCTGGCTTGGGGCGTCGAAGTCGCGAGCGGCCAGCAAGGACACCGAACCGCCCTTCTCGGCGCCGCGGGTGAGGCTGGAGAGCATTTCGTCAACCAGGGTGGCATCCACGCCGCTGGTGGTGCGCGCAGGGAAAGCGACGTCTTCGGTGCTGCCGGCAGGGCGTTGGGCGCTTACCACGTAGATTTCACTGGTATTGCGCTGCACGCCGGGCTCGACACGCACTTGCAGGCGGATGTCGCCGTTTACGTCCGAGCCGCCACGCAGGCGTTGGCCCAGGTCGCTGCTCAGGCTGTCGAACGGCTGCCACGCCGTGGTGAACTCGCCGGTTTGTACGCTTTCCTGGTCGATACGGAAGCCGTTGTCCTCGAAGAACTGCCGGGCCACTGGCCAGGCCTCGGCCGGTGGGCGCTGCGCCAGGATCCAGCGGCTGGCGGCGCTTTTCTGCAGGGTGAAGTCCCCGCTTTCGGCGACCACGGACAGCGGCTGCGGGCGCGGCACGTCGTAATCGTTGAGCGCGGTGTCGTCCGCCACGTTACGTGGAATGGGCAACAGGGGATCGAGCCGCTTGCTGGTGGCCACGCCTTCCGGCAGGTTCATCGGTGCGGTGCGACGGGCTTCGAGGTAGTCGTTGCCACGGTCGCGGAAATAACCGTGTTCACCCCAGAGCCAACCACAGCCACTGGTACTCGAAATAATGACAGCAAGGGCGGAAAGACCAGCCAAGCGCTTCATGCGTTGTACTTCCTCACTCAAACCAGAACGCCGGACTGGCGCAGGGCCTGCCGCAGCGGCTCGTGACAGGGTTCACTCAACCAGGTGAGCGGCAGGCGGATGCCTTCGGCCATCAGGCCCATTTCATGTAGCGCGAACTTCACCGGGATCGGGTTGGCCTCGAGGAAGAGATTCTTGTGCAGCGGCATCAGTTGTTCGTTCAGCGCGCGGGCCGTGGCGGCGTCACCCTTGAGGGCGGCGGCGCAGAGGTCGGCCATCTGGCGCGGCGCCACGTTGGCGGTTACCGAAATATTGCCCTTGCCGCCCAGCAGGATGAGCTCCACGGCGGTGGGATCGTCACCGGACAGCAGGATGAAATCCTGGCTCATGCGGTCGAGGATGTCCTTGGCGCGTTGCAGGTCGCCAGTGGCTTCCTTGATGCCGATGATGTTCGGCACCTTCGACAGCCGCGCCACCGTATCGGCCTGCATGTCGCACGCGGTGCGGCCTGGCACGTTGTAAAGGATTTGCGGGATGGCCACGGCCTTGGCGATATGGCTGAAGTGCTGGAACAAGCCTTCCTGGGTTGGCTTGTTGTAGTACGGCGTGACCAGCAGGCAGGCGTCGGCCCCGGCATTCTTGGCGTTGGTGGTCAGCTCTACCGCTTCGCGAGTGGAGTTGGCGCCCGTGCCGGCGATAACCGGGATGCGCTTGTTGACCTGGTCCACGACCCGGCGGATAACCTCGATGTGCTCTTGTACGTCGAGGGTGGCCGATTCACCGGTGGTGCCGACGGCGACGATGGCATCGGTGCCGTTTTCGAGGTGGAAATCCACCAGCTTGCTGAGAGCGTCCCAGTCGAGATCGCCCTTGGCATCCATCGGGGTGACCAACGCCACCATGCTGCCCGCGTACATGCAACCGCTCCTGCCGGAAAAAGAGAGCGGTAATGGTACTGGCGCCACCGACCTTGCACAAGCGACGGCTCGGTTTCGAGCATTCCCACGGGCGGCGCTTTTCGCTACCCTTGACCCTTTGATCGACATGGGCGGGCGCCCTTGCCATGATCGCCCCGCCGGGCGGCCATTGCCGGCTCGTCTGCGGCGCCGGCCTTGCGTGCGGCTCCCCGCCTGTCTCGACCGCTCATCGCTTTAGGAAGGCTGCATGTCCACCCCACCCGTTCGCGAACAATTTCTCGTCCTCAGCGCCATGGGCCGCAATCCCATGGAGCTGACCAATGTGCTTTGCCGTGCCAGCCACGACAGCCGCTGCTCGGTGGTGACTTCCCGCCTCACCCGCCACGGCGAGTACAGCGCGCTGGTATTGCAGGTGGCTGGCAACTGGGATGCACTGGCCCGTTTCGAAGGCCTGCTGCCCGGCCTGGCCAAGCGCCACGACCTGCACGTGGATGTTGTGCGCAGTTCCACGCTCGAAAGCCGCCCGCAGGCGCTGCCCTATGTGGCGTACGTGAGCTCGGTGTACCGTTCTGACATCATCAACGAGCTGTGTCAGTTCTTCATCGATAACAACGTGGAGCTGGAAAACCTCACCTGCGACACGTACCAGGCGCCGCAAACCGGCGGCATGATGCTCAACGCCACGTTCACGGTTACCCTCCCCGCCGGCGTACAGATCAGCTGGCTGCGCGATCAGTTCCTGGACTTCGCCGATGCCTTGAACCTGGACGCGCTCATCGAACCGTGGCGCCCTCAGAACCCTGCGTAAGGAACGTTTCATGGCCGTAGCCCTCGACCAGCCGGTGCCGGATTTCAGCGCACAGGCCACTTCCGGTCATACCGTTTCCCTGTCCGAGCTGCATGGGCGCAAGGTGGTGCTGTACTTCTACCCCAAGGACAGTACCCCCGGCTGCACCACCCAAGGCCAGGGTTTCCGCGACCTGCACGAGCAGTTCGAAGCCGCGGGCACCACGGTGTTCGGCATCTCCCGCGATGGGCTGAAATCCCACGAGAACTTCAAGGCCAAGCAGGGCTTTACCTTCGAGCTGATCAGCGACAAGGACGAAACCCTGTGCCAGCTGTTCGATGTGATCAAGCTGAAAAAGCTGTACGGAAAGGAATACCTGGGCGTAGACCGCAGCACCTTCCTGATCGATGAGCAGGGCGTGCTGCGCCGCGAATGGCGTGGGGTGAAAGTGCCCGGTCATGTGGCCGAAGTACTCGAGGCCGCCAAGAACGTGTAGGAGCCGGCGTGAGCCGGCGAACATTCCAGGGCTACGCTACAACAACGGCGCCACGCCGCCCTGGTTGCGCGGCCACGCCTCGAGCACGGCTTTCACCAAGGTGGCCAGGGGTATGGCGAAGAAGATCCCCCAGAAGCCCCACAGCCCGCCAAACAGCAGCACCGCGCAAATGATCGCCACGGGGTGCAGGTTCACCGCTTCGGCGAACAGCAATGGCACCAGTACGTTGCCGTCCAGGGCCTGGATAATGCCGTACACCACCATCAGGTAGATGAACTGGTCGCCCCAGCCCCACTGGAACAGCGCGATCATCGCCACCGGGACGGTTACCACCACCGCACCCACGTACGGCACCACCACGGAAATACCCACCAATAGCGCCAGCAGCGCGGCGTAATTGAGGCCCAGGGCGACGAAACCGATGTAGGTCGCCACGCCACAGATCACGATCTCGATGACCTTGCCGCGAATGTAATTGGCGATCTGCCGGTTCATTTCCTGGGTCACGCGGGTGAGCAATGCGCGCTCTCGGGGCAGGTAGCCGTTGATCCAGCGGCCGATCAGCTCACGGTCCTTGAGAAAGAAGAACACCAGGATCGGCACCAGCACGCAGTAGATCATCAGGTTGACCAGGAACGGCACGCTGGACAGCGACAAGGTAAGCGCCCACTGGCCGAACTTGCCGATCTGGCCGCGGGCAGCTTCGATGGCCGCCAGTACTTGTTCATCGGTAACCACCTGCGGGTAGCGCTCGGGCAGCAGCAACAGCAGCGATTGCCACTTGCCGAGCATGCCGGGCAGCTCGTTGAACAGGGTGATGATCTGATGCCAGAGCAACGGCACCAGCACCAGCACGATCACCGCCAACAGCCCCATGAACAGGGTGAACACCAGCCCCACCGCCATGGCCGGTGGCATGCGCCAGCGTTCCAACTGCGCAACCAGGCCATGCATCAGGAACGACAGCACCATCGCCGCCAGCACGGGCGCGAGCATGCCGCCCACCGTGAGCACCACGGTGAACGCGAGCACCAGCAGCAATACCAGTACAACCGCTTCTTCATCCGAAAAGTAGCGCTGGGTCCAGTCCCTGAACAGCTTGTACATGCAGAATCCTTGGGCCGAAGGTCAGATCTTCTGTAGCCAGTAAGTGTAGGTCCCCGCCTGTGCCGATTCACTCAACAGGGCGTTGCCGGACAGCTTCGCGAAGGTACGGAAATCCCGCTGCGAGCCGGCATCGGTGGCCACCACCTTGAGCACCCCGCCCGCCGGCAAACCATTGAGGGCCAACTTGGCCTTGAGCAAGGGAAGCGGACAATTCAGACCGCTGGCGTCTACCTCGGCGTCACACTTTATTTCATCAACCATCGAAACCCTCACAAAATCGGTGTAGTGCAGTGTTCATTCAGCCAAAGTGCCGCAGGGGAAGGGTACAGGAACTGCCTGGAGGGTTTCATGCCACGGTTTAAGCCGTTTGCCTGGCCTCGCGCCCTTGTCGCTCACCCCTTGCCATGGATACAGTACCCTTTTGCCGCCCAGAGTTTCGTGCATGACCCTTCTGCGCCCTACGCTGTTGGCCCTGGCCTGCCTTCTCGCCGTTCCCGCCCTGGGTGACGACCTTCCTTCCCTCGGCGACGCCAGCTCGGCGATCGTGTCTCCTGAACAGGAGCACGACCTTGGCCGCGCCTGGCTGAGCATGCTGCGCTCGCAGGTAAAGCAACTCCCGGATGCTCAGCTCAAGGACTTCGTTGAAACCAGCGTTTACCGCTTGGCCGAAACCAGCCAGGTGCAGGACCGGCGGCTGGAATTCATCATCATCGACAGCAAGGAACTCAACGCCTTCGCCGCGCCGGGCGGCATCGTTGGGGTGAACGGCGGGTTGTTCCTGGGCGCCGAAACCGAAGGCGAATATGCCGGGGTGCTGGCCCACGAACTCGCTCACTTGTCTCAGCGGCACTTTGCGCGCGGGCTGGAAGAACAACAGCGGATACAGCTGCCGATGATGGCGGCGTTGCTGGCAGGCGTGGTGATGGCGGCGGCGGGGGCCGGCGATGCGGGCATGGCGACGATATTCGGCAGCCAGGCGGCGGCGATCCAGAGCCAGCGTGGCTTCTCGCGGCAAAACGAGGCAGAAGCCGACCGTATCGGTATTCTCAACCTGCAAAAAGCCGGCTACGACCCGCGAAACATGCCCAACATGTTCGAGCGCCTGGCGCGGCAGTACCAGTTTGACGGCAAGCCGCCGGAATTCCTGCTGACCCACCCGGTGACCGAATCCCGTATCGCCGACACCCGCAACCGCGCCGAGCAGGCGCCCAAGGGCGGCAAGGAAGACAGCCAGCTGTACCAATTGATGCGCGCGCGGGTGCAACTGATGTACGAGGAAACTCCAGGCCTTGCCGCCAAGCGATTCCGTGCCCAGCTGGATGAAAACCCCAAGAACGACGTGGCCCGCTACGGCCTGGCCATTGCCCAGGTGAAGGCCGGCCAGCTCAACGAGGCCCGGGAAAACCTCAAGCCGCTGCTCACCAGCGCGCCTAACGACCTCACCTACAACCTGGCCGAAATCGACCTGGATATCACCAACAACCGCTTGCCCGATGCCCAGCAACGGGTGGATCGGATGCTCACCCTGTTCCCGGCCAGTTACCCCCTCAACCAGGCACGCATCGACCTGCTGCTCAAGCAAGGCCGAACCGCAGACGCTGAAAAGGGTCTGGATGCACTGCTCAAGGCACGGCCGGAAGACCCGGACGTGTGGTACATGGTCGCGGAAACCCGCGGCCAGAACGGCAACATCATTGGCCTGCATCAGGCACGCGCCGAGTACTTCGCGCTGATCGGCGACTTCCAGCAGGCTATCCAGCAGCTGGACTTCGCCAAGCGCAGGGCTGGCGACAACTTCCCGCTGGCGTCGCGCATCGACGCCCGGCAGAAGGAAATGATGGAGCAGGAGCGCGCGGTGAAAGAAATGATGCGTTAGGCCGCGCCAGCATAATTTGGTCGCCCGGCTGGCCGTTTCGCCAGCTTGAGCGATGCTTAAGGGATACTGACGAAGGAGACCCGCATGCTCATCCGCACCCTCGCGCTCACCGCCCTGTTCGCCGCCAGCCCGCTATACGCGGCCGACGGCGACTCGCCGCTGGCCCAGGACCGCGGCAAAGCCAGGCCCTTGCTCATTTATTCCAAAAGCGGAAGTGATCAGGCGCTGGTCAATGAAAGCACCGCCGTACAAGACCCCGGCCTGAAACAGCGCGACGTGGTGGTGTACAAGGTAGTTGGGCTGGCCGGCGAGCGAAACGGCAAGCCGCTGGAAACCCAGGCCACCATGGCGTTGATCCGTGAGCTGAACCTGGGCGCGGGCACCAAGGCCAAAGTGGTACTGGTGGGCAAGGACGGCGAGAAAAAACTGGAGAGTACCGACCCGCTCCCGCTGGACAAGATTTTCTCCACCATCGACCAGATGCCGATGGCCGAGAAGGAAGCCGCCGCCGCGGCGGCGCCCGCCGAACCTGCCCCGGATGCCGGTAAAGCCAAGGGCAAGCCTGGCAAGGCAACCGCCGCCAAGCCCGCCGCCGACCTCGAAGATTAAACCGCCTGCGCTACCATTGCCGGCAGGCTGGCTGGGCTGAGCAGCGCTACCAGGTGCTCGACAATCTGGCGTGCCTCGTTGTCCTTCAGTGTAAGCGCCGGCAACAGGCGCACAACATTGCCCCGCGTTACATTCAGCAGCAGCCCGCCTTCAGCCGCCTGGCTGGCCAGTTTGCCAGTGGCCTCGGTCAGCTCGATACCGATCATCAAGCCCTTGCCGCGCACCTCACGCACACCAGGATGCCCGGCAAGCCGATCCGTCAACGCTTTTAGCAGCCATGCACCCTGCCGCTGGGCATTAGCCAGCAACTGCTGCTCTTCAATAATGTCCAGCACCTCGCAAGCCACCCGGCACGCCAGCGGGTTGCCGCCAAAGGTACTGCCATGGCTGCCCGGGGTGAGCAAACGTGCCGTCCGCGCGCGGGCCAGGCAGGCGCCGATGGGGATGCCGTTGGCCAGCCCTTTGGCCAGGGTGACCACATCCGGCAGCACGCCCTCCTCGGCATAGGCGAACCAGTGCCCCGTGCGGCCCACGCCGGTTTGCACCTCGTCGAGCATCATCAGCCACCCCTGGCGATCGCATAGCGCCCGCACCGCCCGCAGGTAGCTTGCCGGTGCTGGCCGCACGCCGCCCTCCCCTTGCACCGGTTCAAGTAACACTGCAACCACGTCGGCCCCGTGCTGACGAGCGATGGCCTCCAACGCGGGTACGTCGCCGAACGGCACCCGCAGGAAATCCTCGTCATAAGCACCGAAACCCAGCCGTACGCCAGCCCCATCACTGGCGGCCAGCGTGGCCAGGGTGCGGCCGTGGAATGCCCCTTCCATGACCACGATAAGCGGCCGCTGCACGCCTTTGTACCAGCCTGCCAGCCGGGCAAGCTTGAGCGCGGTTTCGTTGGCTTCAGCGCCAGAGTTGTTGAAGAACGCCGCATCCAGCCCGCTCAACATGGTGAGTTTCGCAGCCAATCGATGCTGCCAGTCGATGGCGTAGTGGTTGGAGGTATGGAGCAGCAGGCCGGCCTGGTCGCGTATCGCCGCCACCACCCTGGGGTGGCAGTGGCCTACGCTGGTGACCGCCACGCCGCCCATTGCATCGAGGTATCGGTTGCCGGAAGCATCCCAGAGCGTACTGCCCTCGCCACGCACAAAGCTCAGCGGCAGAGGTTTATAGGTGTTCATCAGGGCTGTGGCGGTCATGGTTCGGGCTCCTTTCCGTGAAGAACACCAGTATCGTTAGCCACCTCAACTGGATAAACTGCAGCACGCTTCAATCATTAAAAAGCTGGGATTGATAATGGACGTACTGCAGGCCATGGCGGTGTATGTGCGGGTAGTGGAGGACGGCAGCATGACCGCCGCCGCCCAGGCCTGCGGCTTGTCAACCACGATGGTGGGCAACCACCTCCGCGCCCTTGAGCAGCGGCTTGGGGTGAGCCTGTTACAGCGCACCACACGGCGACAGCGGCTCACTGAATTTGGTACCCAGTACTACCAGCGTTGCGTGGAGGTGCTGGGCCTGGTGGATGCCGCCGAGCGCCTGGCCGAGCAAGCCCAGGCCGAGCCCGCCGGCCGGCTGCGGATTACCGCCCCGCTGACCTTCGGCGTAGAGCGGCTTTCCCCCGCATTGGCCGAATACCACCGCCGCTACCCCAAGGTGCGGCTGGACGTGGTACTCAGCAATCAGCGCCTGGACCTGCTGGAGAATGGCTTTGACCTGGCGTTCCGCCTTGGCAACCCAGACCCGGCCAATGGCGTGATTGCCCGGCCGTTGGAGGATTACACCCTCACCATGTGCGCAGCGCCGGGCTACCTGGATGCCCACGGCGTGCCCCTGCAGCCGCTGGACCTGCAACGCCACGAGTGCCTCGCGTTCGCCTACCCCGCAGGGGACGACTGGCGCTCTGTGGAAAAGGAATGGCGGCTTGAGGGGCCGGAGGGGGAAATGGTGGTGCCGGTCAGTGGGCCGCTGACCATGAACAGTTCATCGGCGATGCACCAGGCGGCGCTGGCCGGCATGGGCATTGTGATGATGCCTGATGCCCTGGTGGCCGAGGACCTGGCCGAAGGGCGGCTGGTGGCCTTGCTGCAGGAGTGGCGCCTGCCCTCCCGGCCAATGAACCTGATGTACGCCAGCGACCGGTATCGGCTACCGAAAATCCGCAGCTTCGTGGAGTTTTCTCTCGCCCGCTGGGCACGGCCGTATTAAAGCGCACAAAGCCTGTAGCCGTGCCAGCCGCAAACGCCGTAAGCTCCTGCCGCTGCCCTTTCGTGGAATGCCTGATCATGCCCGACCTGCCCAGCCAGCCCCTGCTGTGGGGCTTTGCCCTGCTGATTGCCGACCTGTTGCTGTGGCAATGGGCGCCTTTCGCCCACCAGGCTGGCCGGGTAGGCGTGCGGGTGGCACTGTTTCTGGGCTACAGCGCCGTGATCATGGCCGCTGGTATCAGCCCGCTGCAGCCGCCGCCCTGGCCTGACAACACGTTGTGGAACCTCGCCGCCACCGGCCTTGCGATCATCTGGTGGCTGTATGGCGCCCGTACCCTGGGCGAGGTGCTGGGGCTGATTCTTACCCGGCGTATCGGCCACAGCGGCCGCCTGCTGCGCGATGTGCTGGGCGCCGTGGTGTTTCTTATCGCGGTGGTGGCGGCGGCGGGCTACGTGCTGCAACTGCCGGTCAAAGGCCTTCTGGCTACGTCCGGTGCCGTCGCGATCATCGTGGGCCTTGCGCTGCAAAGCACCCTTAGCGACGTGTTTTCCGGGATCGTGCTCAACACCACCAAGCCTTACCAAGTGGATGACTGGGTGGCCATCGACGGTACCGAAGGCAAGGTGACCGACATCGACTGGCGCGCCACGCACCTGCTCACCACCGCCGGCGCTACCGCCGTGGTGCCGAACTCGGTGGCCGCCAAGGCGCGCATTGTCAATTACAGCCGCCCCGCTGGGCGCCATGGGGTCACTATTACCGTGAGCGTGCCCAATCAGGTGCGGCCGGGCCGAGTGCTGGAGGCCTTGGAGCGGGCACTTCGCGGCAGCCATGCGCTATTGCCCGATCCACCCCCCAGGGCGCTGGTAAAAGAGGCCGGTGAAGACTCCACCGAATACACCGCCAGCGGGTTCGTGGCCAACCTCGTCAGCAAAGGCGAAGTACGCAACCAGCTGTTCGACCTGGCCCACCGCCACCTGGAAGCGGCGGGCGTGACCAGCCACGACAGCGGCCCGGCGAGCACCCGCAAACGCGCCCTGCTCGATGAGGTGAAAGTGTTCCGAGCGCTCGCCTCCAGCGAGAAGGACCGCCTCGCCGACGCCTTGCAGGCCCGTGACGTGCCTGCCGGGCAGGTGATCCTGGACGTGGGCGAAGTACCGTCCAACCTGTTCATCATCGGTGCCGGCGTGGTGAGCGCGGCCATCGCGAACGGCGACACCTTCATCGAAGCGGGCCGCATGGGCCCGGGCGAAGTGATGGGCGAACAGAGCGTGCTTGACGATACCCCTTCGCAGGCCCGTTTCACCGCGCTTACGTCTTGCACCCTCTACAGCGTCGACAAGGCCCTCACGCGTGAATGCGTAGCCGCCCGCGCAGAAGTGGGTAAGGCCCTGCAGAAGCTGCAGGCGGTACGGCGCCAGAGCAGCCAGTCTCTGCTGTTGCAACGCCCCGCGCCAGTGCGCAAGGGTGGCTTTCTGGGGTGGCTGCAGCGGCATTGAACGCGCCGGCAGGGAGCAGGAACTCCCGCATTCGCCGGATTTCCAACCTGTACCACCGGCCTGTAGGGATACCAGGGAGACCATGCCATGCCGGACACCTGTGCCTGCCCCAAATGCAAGGCATTCGCTACGCCCTCCTTCCAACGCAACGGCTACGCCTTTTGTAGCCAAGCTTGCGCGGACCGGCACCCAGACAAACAACCCTGCCCACGCTCGGATTGCCACTGCGAGCAGGCGGTATTCGAGGAAGACGAGCGCAACGGCGGGCACCTGGCAAGCGCCGGTAAATTCCCCACGGCATTTCCCTGACCAGCCGTCGGCAAGCGGCTCGCCGGGCTTACAACGCAGCGCCAGAAAGCTCCAGCAAGCGCTCTAGCGTCTAAGCTGGAAGCAGTGAGACAGAATTCTCGTCACCAGGCTAAGCACTATGGGCGCTCTGTGGCACAACGATCCCGGCAAGACCAAGGCGACCGTCGATAGCCCGGACCCCGCTCAGCCGCCCGCCCCTCCAAAACGTTACGGCCGCCGCGTGGCACTGCTGTTGCTGCTGGGCGCAGCCGTGGCGGTGGGCCTGGCGGCCCGCTCGGAAATGCAAAGTTCGCGCGTGCAGGCCCATCTGCTGTCCCGCTGGGCGGCCGACCTCACCTATACACCGGGCGAGGGCCCGAGCGACAGCATCGTCTACCCCTCGGCGGGGCCCTTCGACAAGCGCCTGGGCTACAGCGATATCGGCGCGTTCGTGACCCGCCTGCTGCAACGTAACTACGCCGTGGAGCGGCAAATGCAGTTCTCGCCCGCGCTCAGCCGCTACGCCGGTCATGGCTTGTTCATTCCCTACGCCGAAAAGCCTCAGGCAGGGTTGCTGATCAATGATTGCACCGCTGGCGAGTTCTATCGTTTCCGCTACCCGCAGCAGCTGTATGAAACCTTCGAGGAAATTCCGCCCCTTGCCGTAAGCAGCCTGCTGTTCATCGAGAACCGCCGCCTGCTCGATGCCAATCAGCCCCAGCAAAACCCGGCAGTCGACTGGCCGCGGTTCGCCAAGGCTGCCTGGAGCCAGGTCGCCCGCACGCTGGGCCTGCCCGGCCAGTCGGCGGGCGGCAGCACACTGGCCACGCAGTTGGAGAAATACCGCCATTCCCCGGACGGGCTTACTGCCTCCGGCCCTGAAAAGCTGCGGCAGATGCTGGCCGCCAGTGTGCGGGCGTATCAGGAAGGCCCGAACACCTTGCCCGCGCGCCAGCGCATCGTGCGTGATTACCTCAACAGTGTGCCGCTTTCCGCTGTGCCAGGGCATGGCGAGGTCCACGGCCTCGCAGAGGGGTTGCGGGTGTGGTACGGCGCCGACTTCAAGCAGGTGAACGCAGCCCTGAGTAGCCAGGACACCAGCGCCAAAGCCTTGTCCGATCGTGGCCTTGCACTGCGCCAGGTGCTCTCGCTGATGATTGCCCAGCGGCGCCCGTCGCACTTTTTGAGCCGCGGGCATGATGAGCTGGATGAGCTCACCGACGCCCATGTACGCCTGCTCGCCGGCCAGAACGTAATCCCGCCCGAGTTGGCCAAAGCCGCACTGGCGAGCCGCCTGCATTGGCGCGATTGGGCCAAGGAACCTACTTGGGAGCCCTACGCAAATGACAAGGGCGTAAGCGTGGCGCGCAGCCGCCTGGCCGGTTTGCTGAACGTGCCACTGTACGACCTGGACCGCCTCGACCTGTCTGCCACTACCAGCCTGAATGCCAAGTTGCAAAGCGAGGCCACCGAGTACCTCAAGCACTTGGCCGACCCCGCATTCGCGCAGGGTATCGGCGTGATCGGCGAGCGCCTGCTCACGCCTGCCAGCACCAGGGAAGTGAAGTACAGCTTCACCTTGTTCGAGAACACGCCGGATGGCGCGCATGTGCGGGTGCAAACCGACAACACCGACCAGCCCTTCGATATCAACGAAGGCAGCAAGCTGGAGCTGGGCTCCACCGCCAAGCTGCGGGTGCTCACCAGCTACCTTGAGATCATCAACGAGTTGCACGATCAATATGCCGGCCAAAGCCCCTCGGCGCTGCGCAAGGTCGCGGTAGAGCCGCAGGATCACCTCACCCGCTGGGCCCTCGATTACCTGCTCGAGCACCGCGATACCAACCTCAAGGCCATGCTCGATGCGGCACTGGAGCGCAAGTATTCGGCAAACCCCGGGGAGCGGTTCTTCACCGGCGGCGGCTTGCACACCTTCCATAACTTCCGCCGCGAAGACGACGGCCGCAGCCCTAGCCTCAAGGAAGCGCTGCAAGAGTCCATCAACCTGCCGTTCGTGCGGCTGATGCGTGACTTGGTGCGCTACAGCATCTATCAGGCCCCGAGTAATAGCGCCGAACTGCTCAAGGACGACAACAACCCCGAGCGGCAGACCTACCTGGCCCGGTTCGCCGACCGCGAAGGCACCGAGTACCTGCGCAGGTTTTGGCGCAAATATGAAGGCAAGGCCACCAATGACCGCTTCGAGACCTTCCTCGACAGCTTGAGGGTGACCCCCGTGCGCCTGGCGGCGGTGCACCGTTACCTTTACCCCAACGCCCAATTGCCGGAGTTCACCCGCTTCGTGCGCAAGCACTGGGACAAAACCCCGCTCACCGATACGCGGCTGGAACAGATGTACCAGAGCTACGGCCCCGGCGCTTACGACCTGCCTGATCAGGGTTACATTGCCCGGGTACACCCCTTGGACCTCTGGCTGCTGGGCTACCTGATGCAACACCCGGATGCCCAATGGAGCGAGGTGGTCGAGGCCAGCCGCTTCGAGCGGCAGGAAGTGTACGGCTGGCTGTTCAAGAGCCGACACAAGGGCGCGCGCGACAGCCGCATCCGCACCATGATCGAAATTGAAGCGTTCCTGGACATTCACCGCCGCTGGCAGCGCCTGGGCTACCCGTTCGACCACCTGGTGCCGTCGCTGGCGACCGCGCTGGGCGGCTCCGGCGACCGCCCCGCCTCGCTGGCCGAGCTGATGGGGGTGATCCTCAACGACGGCGTGCGAATGCCCACGGTGCGTATCGACAACCTGCTGTTCGCCCAAGGCACGCCTTACGAAACATCCCTGATTACCCGCACCGATGGCGGCGAACGGCTGCTGTCGAGCGAAGTGGCCAGCGCCATGCGCGAAGCCCTGGCGCAGGTGGTGGATGCCGGTACCGCCCGGCGCGTGGCGGGCAGCTTCACCCACCCCGACGGCAGCCCGCTGGCCATGGGTGGCAAAACCGGCACCGGGGACAACCGGATCGAAAGTTTCGGCAGCGGCGGCCGCTTGCTGGGCTCTCGCTCGCTCAACCGCACGGCCACCTTCGTGTTCTACCTGGGCGAGCACCACTTCGGCACGCTCACGGCGTTCGTACCCGGGCGCGCCTCCGCCAACTTCACCTTCACCTCCGCCTTGCCGGTACAGGTATTGAAGGGCATGGCGCCATTCCTGAACACCTATCTGCAAGGCGGCGGCGGCGAAGGGGCGTGTATTGCCCGGCCGCGCCCACTGACGTCCATGGCGACGGGCGGTGAGATACATCTGTAGACGTTTCTTAAGATATATCTTAGTCTTGCTCCCGTACCCAACGAGAGCATAGACATGAGACATAACCTTCCCCCCCACGACGGCTTCGAGCGAGGCCGCGGCCGTGAGCGCGGTGGCCGTGGTGGCCGTGTATTCGCCCCCGGCGACCTGAAGTTGCTGCTGTTGGCAATGGTTGCCGAACAGCCCTGCCACGGCTACGACCTGATCCGCCGCATCGAAACAATGTTCGATGACGCCTACAGCCCCAGCCCTGGCGTGATTTACCCAACCCTCACCTTCCTTGAAGAAAGTGACCTGATTGTCAGTGCCAGCGAAGGCAGCAAAAAGCTGTTCAGCGCAACCGACGCCGGGCGCGCGCACCTGACAGAACAGGCCGTGGCACTGGACGGCATCCGCACCCGCATTGACGTGAGCAAGCGCGCGCTGCGTGGCCAGGACCGCCCACCGGCGATTCAAGAGGCGGTCAATAACCTGCGTCATGCCTTGCAACTTCATCATGGCCGCTGGAGCGAGGCAGAAATCGCCCGCGTGCGCGACCTGCTCAATTCCACTGCCCGCGCCATCGCCGATGGCCCCACTCAACAGGACTGACCCATGACCAAAGGCCCCGATTCGGCTGTTCGCCGCGTGATGCACGAGATCAAGCGCCGCAAGCTGGAGGTGTTGCGCGTGACCGACCTCACCCCCCGCATGCGCCGTATTACGGTAGGCGGGCCGGAGCTGGCCGGCTTTTTGAGCCTAGGCAGCGACGACCACATCAAGCTGATGTTCCCGCGCAATGCCGAGGAAGAAGCCGCGCTGCACACCATGGTGCTGGGGCGTGACAACGAAGGGCCGAAGCCGGCCATGCGCGATTACACCCCGCGCCGTATCGACCTGGAAAAAGGCGAGCTGGACATCGACTTCGTGATCCACGGCGACGGGCCAGCGTCCACCTGGGCCGAGGCGGCCGAACCTGGCCACACGCTCTACATCGGTGGGCCACGGAGCTCGTTGATCGTGGAGGATGTGTTCGACAGCTACCTGCTGATCGGCGACGAAACCGCGCTACCCGCCATCGGCCGCCGGCTGGAAGAACTGCCGGCCAACCGCCAGGTATTGGCCGTTATCGAAATCGAAGACGAGCAGGAGCGGCAGCCGTTGCTGGAGCGCCCGGGCATCGAGGTGATCTGGGTGCCGCGGCACACGCAAAACCTCGAAGCCGTGGTTGCGGGGCTTACCCTTCCCGGGGGCGAACTCTATGCGTGGATTGGTACCGAAGCCGCCCTCTCCCGCCGGCTGCGGCGGATCTTGCTGGACCATTTCAAGCTGAGCGAGGACGCCATCAAGGCCGCGGGTTACTGGCGGCGCGACGAGGACGTACCTGCCTGAGCCCGAGGTAGCGGTCCAGCGCCACCAGCGCCAGGCCGCCCCCGCAATAGCCGGCCAGCAGGCCCAGCGCATTGACGAGGGTGCGGGCAAAACCCAGTTCGGTCACATCCAGGAACGGGTAGGGCCACACCCCGATGCTCGCGCCTCGCAACAGCGTGAAGCCATACCAGCCCAAGGGATACAGCGCCCAGGCCAGCACATGCGCCGGGCGCAAATGCCCCTTGGGCACGCGCCACCACCAGAAGCCCAACATCGCCAGCGGCATGATGTTGTGCAGCACCTCATTGGCCAGCCATTGCGGACCTTGCGGGTTCCAGTACTGGCGCAACAGCAGGTTGTAAGCGATCCCTACCAGCAACATGCTGATTACCGCACACCCGGCCACCGCCGGCCGGCGCAGGCACCGCGCGGCCCATGTGCTGCGCGGCCAGGCTGCGGCGCTGAGCACGCTGGCCGCGAAGGTGTTGCTTAGCACAGTGAAATAACTGAAAACGTTGATCAGCCCACCTACCAGGCTGGCCCCCAGCTGCCAACGTACTTCCAGCGCCAGATACAGCTGCAATGCCAGTGCCGCCCAGGCAATCGCGGCCATCAGCTTCAGCCCCTTCTCCCCTCGCATCAGCAGCCGCTCCGTATTGTTACGAAGCGGACAAAACTGTGTCTTTGCAGCGGCGCTTTGCCGCAGGCGGAGATATCTATATCCTCCCGGCGCCTCAGGCTGAACCCGTTCAGCTTGCACGATAAAACCATTAGAAAGATTGCCTTCAATGCCTGCTTATACTTCCCGCCGCGACGGCGGTACCCTGCTTTGCGTAGCCACGGCCACGGCCATCACGGCCTGTGCCTTGGCCGGCCCGGCCTTCTCGGCGGACATGTTCGACGCTGATTCGCCCTATATGTTCGGTGACTGGAACGGCCAGCGCAGCGACCTCGCTCGCCGCGGCTACGACTTCAAGCTCGATTACGTGGGCGAAGCCGGCGCCAACCTGCACGGCGGCTATGATCACGACCACGTTGCCCGCTACAGCGACCAGATCGGCCTCGGCGCCCACCTGGACCTGCAGAAGATCCTCGGCTGGCACGGCGCGGACTTCCAGGTCACGGTAACCGATCGCAATGGCGATAACATCAGCAACGACCGCATCAACGACCCGCGCGTGGGTGGGTTCACCTCGGCGCAGGAAGTATGGGGCCGCGGGCAGATCTGGCGATTGACCCAGCTGTGGTACCGGCAAACCTTCCTGGACGACAAGCTGGACATCAAGGTGGGCCGCTTCGGCGAAGGTGAAGACTTCAACAGCTTCCCGTGCGACTTCCAGAACCTGGCGTTCTGCGGCTCCCAGGTGGGCAACTGGGCTGGCAGCATCTGGTACAACTGGCCGGTAAGCCAGTGGGCGATGCGGGTGAAATACCACATCACTGCGGAGCTGTACGCGCAGGTGGGTGCCTTCGAGCAGAACCCGTCCAACCTTGAAAACGACAATGGCTTCAAGCTCAGCGGCAGCGGCACAGAAGGCGCGCTGATCCCTGTGGAGCTGGTGTGGACGCCCAAGGTGCAAGGCCTGCCGGGGGAATACCGTATCGGTTATTACTACAGCAGCGCCGATGCCACCGATGTTTACAAAGACAGCAACGGCAATGCCGCCGCGCTGAGTGGTAATTCATACCGCAGCGCATCGAGCAAACATGGGATGTGGTTGGGCGCTCGCCAGCAACTGACCAGCCTGGCCAGTGACGGCTCTCGTGGCCTGAGCGTGTTCGCCAACCTTACCCTGCATGACAAGAAAACCAACGCCATCGACAACTATGTGCAGGCCGGCGTTGTTTACAAAGGCCTGCTTGACGCCCGGCCGGCGGACGACATTGGCCTGGGCCTGGCGCGTATCCACGTGAACCCGGCGTACCGTCACAACGCCGAAGCGGTGAACGCCGCCAACGACGTGTCCAGCTACGACGACCCTGCCTACCTGCCGGTGCAGCGCACCGAGTACAGCGCGGAATTGAACTACGGCATTCATGTGGCCAACTGGCTGACCTTGCGCCCGAACGTTCAATACATCCGTCACCCGGGTGGAGTATCTCAACTAGACGACGCGCTGATCGGCGGCCTCAAGGTACAGGCGTCGTTCTAAACCAATATTTAGCGAACTAACCGAAGGGAAACCAACCTACAAGCCTGTAGGAAATTTCTCGACATATTTTCAACGACTGGAGATTTTCAAGTATGAGCACTGACGGTGCCAAGAGCGGTCGGCGCATCCTGCCTACCCTGCTCGGCCTGCTCTTCCTGCTGATGGGGCTGGCCTTGCTGGTCGGCGGCATCAAGCTGGTGGCGGCCCACGGGTCTTTGTATTACCTCATCGCCGGTATCGGCGTGCTGCTCACGGGCTTATTGCTGATTGCACACAAGCGCGCGGCACTGGCCCTCTATGCCGTGGTGCTGTTTGGCAGCACCCTCTGGGCACTCTGGGAAGTGGGCCTGGACTGGTGGCAACTGGTGCCACGCCTGGCCTTGTGGTTCGCGCTGGGCATCGTGATGCTGCTGCCGTGGTTCCGTCTGCCACTCACCCGTGGCGTGCGTTACCCGCTGGGCACCAATGGCCTGGCCGTTGCCGTTGTGCTCGCCGGGCTGTGCGCACTGGCCAGCCAGTTCACCAACCCTGGTGAAATCAAGGGCGAGCTGGGCCGCGATACCGCAGGCACCACCAGCACCGCACCGGCCATGGCCGACGGCGACTGGGCCTCGTATGGCCGCAGTGCCTTCGGTGACCGTTACTCGCCACTGAACCAGATCAACACCGAGAACGTGTCGAAGCTGGAGCCAGCCTGGACCTTCCGTACCGGCGACATCCCGGGCGCGGGCGACCCGGGCGAAACCACGGCGGAAAACACCCCGCTGAAGGTGAACGGCATGCTGTACGTGTGCACGCCGCACAGCCAGGTGATTGCACTGGACCCGGACACCGGCAAGGAAATCTGGCGCTTCGACCCGAAAATCAGCACCCAGGGCGCTGACAACTTCAAGGGTTGGGCTCACATGACCTGCCGCGGCGTGGCCTATCACGACGACGCTGCTTATGCTGCCGCCGACGCGCAAGCCAGCCCTGCCGTGGCCACCTCCTGCCCCAAGCGGATCTTCGTGCCTACCGCCGATACCCGCCTGATCGCGCTGAACGCCGACACCGGCAAGATGTGTGAAGACTTCGGCAATAAGGGCGCGATCGACCTTACCGCCAACATCGGTACCTTCGCACCAGGCGGCTACTACTCCACTTCGCCACCTGCGGTCACCAAGGACCTGGTGGTGATTGGGGGCCACGTGACCGACAACGTGTCCACCGACGAGCCTTCGGGCGTGGTACGCGCGTTCGACGTACATGACGGCCACCTGGTGTGGAACTGGGACAGCGGCAACCCCGAAAAAACCACGCCGATCGGCCCGGGTGAGCACTACACCCGCAACTCGCCGAACATGTGGTCGCTGATGTCGGTGGACGAAAAACTGGGCATGCTCTACCTGCCCATGGGCAACCAGATGCCTGACCAGTGGGGCGGCAACCGCACCCCTGAAAGCGAGAAATACAGCGCCGGCGTGACCGCGCTGGACATCGCCACCGGCCAGGTGCGCTGGACCTTCCAGTTCACCCACCACGACCTGTGGGACATGGACGTAGGCGGCCAACCCAGCCTGATCGACATCAAGACCGCAGACGGCATGAAGCCTGCCGTGATGGCCTCGACCAAGCAGGGCAGTATCTACGTGCTGGACCGCAGCAATGGCCAGCCGATCGTGCCGGTCAACGAAACCCCGGTGCCGCAAGGCGCGGTGGAAGGCGACCACACCTCGCCAACCCAACCGATGTCCGAGCTCAACTTCATGCCCCCAACCCTTCGCGAGAAGGACATGTGGGGCGTGACGCCGTTCGACCAGATGCTCTGCCGGATGGACTTCCGTTCGCTGCGCTACGAAGGGATCTACACCCCGCCGTCGCTGCAGGGCTCGATCGTTTACCCGGGCAACTTCGGGGTGTTCGACTGGGGTGGTATCTCGGTAGACCCGGTTCGCCAGATCGCCTTCGTGAACCCGGACTACATGGCCTTCAAATCGCGCCTGGTGCCTAGCAGCGATGTGGAAGGCGGCCCAGCCCGCAAGAGCGAAACCGAAGGCGTGCAGCCGAACAAGGGCGCGCCGTATGGCGTGATCCTGGAAGCCTTCCTGTCCAAGGCAGGCCTGCCTTGCCAGGCACCGGCCTGGGGTTATGTGGCAGCGGTGGACCTCACCACCCACAAAACCATCTGGAAGCACAAGAACGGCACCGTGCGCGACAACTCGCCGGTACCGCTGCCACTGAGCATGGGTGTACCTAGCTTGGGCGGCACCTTCATGACCGCCGGTGGCGTAGGCTTCCTGAGCGGCACCCTGGACCAGTACCTGCGTGCCTACAACATGAACAACGGCAAGCAACTGTGGGAAGCCCGCCTGCCTGCCGGCGCGCAAACCACGCCGATGACCTACACCGGCAAGGATGGCCGCCAGTACGTGCTGGTGGTCGCCGGTGGCCACGGCTCGCTGGGCACCAAGCAAGGCGACTACGTGATGGCGTTCGCGCTGCCGAAGTGATGCATTGGTGATGTAACAAAACGGCGCCCTGAGGGGCGCCGTTTTTGTTGGAGCGCGGTGACGGCTCGGGTGCAGTCCAGCACTGTAAGATCCAGGGTTATTTCCCGATCACCTCGCCGCGCTCGGCCGCTAGCCTGGCCAGCAAGCGGTTTTGCACCCTCACCGGTACGCCCTGGGCTTCCATGGCATCGCTCAGGTTCTCTACCAAGGCATTGAATTCCGCGGGGTCGATACGCTGGCCCTTGTGGGCTTCGGCCATGGTGTCGCCGGTGTAGGTACAAGGCCCGCCGGCTTCGACGCAGAACTTCTCCACCAGCTTGTTGCGCAGCCGCTCGGGGTCGACGTTGCGGAAGTGCTGCACAATGCGCGGGTCGCGGGCCACATTGAGCAACATGCCTTCGACGATACGGGTGATGCCGGGCTTGCCGCCCAGGGCCTGATACAGGCTGTCGTCGTGGGCGGGGCGCTGAGCGCAAGCAGAAAGCGCCAGCACAAAGGCGAACGGGAGCAAGGCCAGGCGCATCAGAACGCTCCTTGTACAGACAGGTAAGTGCCGTTCTGGTTATCCAGCGTGGCGATCTCGCCGAGGCGAGCGTAGGCCAGCACCACCGACACATGCTTGCTGGGGAACCAGCCCACGAACAGGTCGGCCCAGTCGCTCTCCCCCCCGAACGATAGGTTGTCGGGCTTTTCGCGGTACTCCATACCCACTGCCCAGCGGGGGTTAAACAGCACCGCTACCGAGCCTTCCTTCAACAGGCTGCGGCTGTCCCGGCGGTCGCCACCGAAGCCCAGCAGGCCCAGTTCATTGGCGCGGCTGTAGCGCACGCCGGCGTTTACCAGCAGGTTGTAACCAAAGGCACCTCCCAGGAACAGCCGGCTGGCGGCGAGGTAGCCTTCCACGTCTTCGTCGCGCCGCGCGCCCACCAGGCTGGGGATGAGGAAATCCTTCTGATGCTTGTACTCAAGCCCCAGCGACACCTGAGGCAGGCGGTCGTAGATCAGGTCGCCGAACAGGCGCACCTTGGCGCCCAGCACGTCCTGGCTGAGGGTGTTCTCAGGCAGGCCCAGCTTATGCACCAGGCTGCCGAGGTCGAAGCGATTACGCGCGACGGACAATTCGATCCGGTTGCCATACCCCACGGCGGCGCCAGCCACATCCAGGCGATATTCGGGTAACTGCACCCGCGTGGCGAACACGGTCGCCCCTACCTGCCCGGCTTCGCCGTAGCCAGCGATCACCGCCCAGGGCGTGATACCACCCCCTGCGGCGCCATCGATACTGCTGGCACCACCGGTGGCCAGCAATCGGCCCTGGCGGGCACTCTCGTCCGCCAGCACGGGGGCGGAGGCAACCAGCATCAGCCAGCACAGCATGTGTGTAAGGCGCATCAACCAACAACCTCAGTAGCAGGTGAATAAGCAGCCTGGCGTACCCAGGCTTCAAACGGCCCGGCCGCAAGGGGCCGGCTGATCAGGTAACCTTGAGCGGTATCGCAGTGCCAGCGCTCGAGCAGGCGCAGGCTGCGCTCATGTTCAACGCCCTCGGCCACCACGCGCAGGCCCAGGTTATGGCTCATTTCGATGGTCGACCGCACGATCACCGCGTCTTCGCTGGTTTCATCCAGGTCGCGCACAAAGGATTGGTCGATCTTCAGTTCCTGCACCGGCAGGCGCTTGAGGTGCGCCAGGGATGAATAGCCGGTACCAAAGTCGTCCACCGACAGGCTGATACCGCAGCCCCGTAAACGGTGCAGCACAGCCAGCGCCGCTTCAGGCTCACGCATGACCGCGCTTTCGGTGATCTCGAACGTGAGCTGATGAGCGGGCACGCCATGGGTAGCAAGCAAACGGGGCACGCGGTCGGCGAGGTCCGTGCCCAACAGGTCCTCAGCCGACACGTTTACCGACAGCTCCACCACGAAACCTCGATCGTTCCACTCCGCCAGCTGGCGGATGCTCTCGGCAATCACCCAACGCGTAAGGCTCTGGATGCTCCCGGTACGTTCGGCGAGCGGGATGAACTCACCGGGCGAAACCATTCCGAACAGAGGATGCTGCCAGCGCAGCAAGGCTTCGGCCTGGCGCACCTGGCCCAGGCGCAGGTCCAGCTTGGGTTGGTAATGCAGCGCCAACTGGCCGTTGTGCGCAGCACCGCGCAAGTCGCGGATCAGGCTCACCTCGCGCTGGTGCACCAAGTCTCGACCGTGCTCGTACAGCTGTAAGCGCCCTGGCAGCGCCAGCGCGTCGTTTCGAGCGATGGATGCGCGCGATACCAGCACATCCACCTGCTGCCCATCACCGGGGAATACCGCAATGCCGATGCTGGCTTCCAGGGCAAAATCGTGACCTTCAAGCCGCCGCGGCTTGAGCAACATCTGCTGCAGACGGTCGGCGACCGCCACGGCCCGCTGGGCATCGACGCCTTCGAGGACCAACAGGTACTCGCCGCCGATCAAATGCGCCAGCGTGTCGCCGGGCCGTAATATGGGTTCCAAGGTAGGGCCCACGCTGCGCAGCAGGCTCTCGGCGAAGTCGTTCCCGGCGTTGCTCACCAGGGTGGGGAAGTTGTCGAGGGCAACGCTGAGCACCGCCGCAGGGCGTTCCGCCGCGATGGCGCTACCGAGCCGCTCCATGGCCAAGGCGCGGTTGGGCAAGCCGGTGAGGTGATCATGCAGGGCATTGTGCGCCAGCCGCTGCTCGCGCTCGGCGATACCGGCCTGCATCATGTTGATCGCGCTGGCCAGGGTGCCGAATTCATCGCTGCGCCGAAGCTGCACGCGTACTTGATAATCCCCCTGGCCAATCCGTTCGGCGGCATCGGCCAGGGTACGCACGGGGCGGGAAATGGTACGCGCCAGCACCAGCGCACCCAACAGCGAGGCCAGTACTGCCGCCACCGCGATCATCATGATGTCGTGGTCCAGCGGGGCGAATGCCCGCAAGGCATCGTCGAGCGGGCTTTGCAGCAGGGCGATCACCCGCTCGGGCGAGCTTTCCCCGCCGGCCAGTTCCAGCCGCTGTTCGAGGAACCGCTGGCCACCGTGCTGCCCCACATTCACCAGCACCGGTGGGTGCTCGCTGAGCAACCACTGCACCAGGCCGGCCCGCATCGCCGGGGGTTGAGTGGTAATCAGCTCGCCTACCTGCCCGGCGTTCACTGCCAGAAACGACACCTGCAGGTTGCTCAACGCGTGAAGCTCCTGGGCAAAGCTGTCGTCCATGGTGAAGCCCATTACCACGCGGGCGATCGGCAAGGGGGCCGATACCACGGCGTCTACCAGCAGTACCGGCAGGCCACCCCAGGCCACGATCACCATGTTCTGGTTGCGCTTGCGTGCGTCGCGCAGGGCCTGGTCGTAGGGGAACGGTGCCCCCTCCATGAAGGTGGCGTGGGTGCTGGCCATGACCTTTCCGTCCATGCCCAGCAGTACGGCATCACTGGCGCCGATGCGCCCGCCATGGTTGAGGAGCGCCGAGCGAATGGTGGCCGAATCCGCGCTGGCAATGGCGTCGCGCAGGCCAAAATCAGCGGCAAGCAATTGCACGCCGTCGCGCAGGCGGCGGCCTCGCATGTCCAGCAGGCGCTCGAACACCCGCCCGCCCACTTCCAGCTGTTGGGTCGCCTGGGTGCGCACGGCATCGCCGGTGGCCAGCTTGACGGCGAGCGTCAACGCGGCAATCACCACCAGCAGCAGCAACACGAGCACGCTGCTGATGCGCCATTGGACGCTACTTCTGGTTTTCACGCAGCGCCTTGCCGAAGGCATCGCCGAACGGGCTGGTGGGGGCTACAGGCGTGTCGTTTTCCGACGCTTCTACCGCCAGTGTGTAGGCCTTGGCTGCCGGGGCCGCGCCGAGCGTGAGCGTACCAGCGGCCTTGGGCTGCATGTCCTGCACCTTGGGGTGCCAGAGGGTCACGCTGTAGGTGCCCTCCGCGAGGTGGGTGAACGTCACCTTGCCCTGCCCGTCCGTCACGCCAAACCAGGGGTCGGGCGTGACATAAACGTAACCGAGCATCCAGTCGTGAATATTGCAGCCCAGCACCACCACGCCCGGCTGGTCGAACACTACCGGCGCGGTGGGCGTACCTTCATACAGGCGCAGTTCGAAGCGCTTGCTGGACGAAAACGAATACACCTGATGGCGGATATCGTCGCTGTTGGGGAAGGTCACGGCCGTTCCCGTGCGCACAGCCAGTACATGAGGGAAGAACATTTTGTCGCGTTGGTCCATGTTCGCCCGTAAAGGCGCGCCGGTACTGGCACCGGCCGACGGGCTGGCGAGGCTTACCACTGCGTCCGCCAGCGGCACCCCCTCGCCATCGCTGACGCTCAGGCTCAGGTCAGCAGCCAGCGCAGCGGGTGCCAACGCAGCGGTCAGCACGAGCAAGGCGAAACTGCGGAGCAATGGAAGCATCGTACACACTCGTTCGGATCACAGAGGGGCTGCGCCGAACGCTCTGGAGCGGGCTGCCTGATGGATACATGGGCAACATACAACAAAATTGCCACTAAATGGCCATCACACAGTGTGCGCGCAGGCCTTGTGCATGAGTTATCGGCCGTAAGTGCGAATCCTTCAGTGGCCCATTGAAACCCGCGGGTGTGCGCCCCATCTAAGCGTCATAGCCATTTCCGCAGGTGCCTCATGAGCGACCAGGATTCCGTTACGGACCGCCCCAACGCTTCTAACGAACCCTCCGCAGGGCCGGAGCAGGTGGAGCACTCCACAACCTCCAGCACCGAGCTGGTATTGCCGGGCCAGAACCTGCCTGACAAGGTCTACGTGATCCCGATCCATAACAGGCCCTTCTTCCCGGCGCAGGTGCTGCCGGTGATCGTGAACGAAGAGCCCTGGGCCGAGACCCTGGACCTGGTAGCCAAAACGCCGCACCACTCGCTGGCGTTGTTCTACATGGAAACGCCTGCCGAAGACCCGCGCCACCTGGACACGTCCGCCCTGCCCCTCTACGGCACCTTGGTGAAGATCCACCATGCCAGCCGCGAAGACGGCAAGCTGCAGTTCGTAGCCCAGGGCCTTTCACGTGTGCGCATTCGCACCTGGCTCAAGCATCACCGCCCTCCTTACCTGGTGGAAGTGGAATACCCGCTGCAGCCGGCCGAGCCTACCGACGAAATCAAGGCCTACGGCATGGCGCTGATCAACGCCATCAAAGAGCTGCTGCCGCTCAACCCGCTGTACAGCGAAGAGCTGAAGAACTACCTCAACCGCTTCAGCCCGAACGATCCGTCTCCGCTGACTGACTTCGCCGCGGCGCTGACGTCCGCCACTGGTGCCGAGCTGCAACAGGTGCTGGACTGTGTGCCGATGCTGCGGCGCATGGAGCGGGTGTTGCCGATGCTGCGCAAGGAAGTGGAAGTGGCGCGGCTGCAGAAGGAAATTTCCGCGGAGGTGAACCGGCAGATTGGCGAGCATCAGCGGCAGTTCTTCCTCAAGGAACAGCTCAAGGTCATCCAGCAGGAGCTGGGGCTGACCAAGGACGACCGCAGCGCGGACCTTGAACAGTTCGAGCAGCGCCTCGAAGGCAAGACCCTGCCCGCCGCTGCGCGCAAGCGTATCGATGAAGAGATGGGCAAGCTGGCGATTCTGGAAACCGGCTCGCCCGAATACGCCGTGACCCGCAACTACCTGGATTGGGCCACCGCCTTGCCGTGGGGCGTGTACGGCAAGGACCGCCTGGAGCTCAAGCACGCGCGCAAGGTGCTTGATGCGCACCATGCCGGCCTTGGCGACATCAAGAACCGCATTCTGGAATTCCTCGCGGTAGGTGCCTACAAAGGGGAAATCAGCGGCTCGATCGTGCTGCTGGTGGGCCCACCGGGCGTGGGCAAGACCAGCATCGGCAAGTCCATCGCAGAATCCCTCGGTAGGCCGTTCTTCCGCTTCAGCGTGGGCGGCATGCGCGACGAAGCCGAGATCAAGGGCCACCGCCGCACCTATATAGGCGCCCAGCCCGGCAAGCTGGTGCAGGCCCTAAAGGAAGTGGAGGTGATGAACCCAGTCATCATGCTCGATGAAATCGACAAGATGGGCCAAAGTTACCAGGGCGACCCGGCGTCTGCCCTGCTGGAAACCCTGGACCCGGAACAGAACGTGGATTTCCTCGACCACTACCTGGACCTGCGCCTGGACCTGTCCAAGGTGCTGTTCGTGTGCACGGCAAACACGCTGGACTCGATCCCCGGCCCGCTGCTCGACCGCATGGAAGTCATACGCCTGTCGGGCTACATCACCGAAGAAAAACTGGCCATCGCTCGCAAGCACCTGTGGCCCAAGCAGCTCGAAAAGGCCGGCGTCGCCAAGGCCAACCTCAGCATCAGCGACAGCGCGCTGCGCATGGTAATCGAAGGCTATGCCCGCGAAGCCGGTGTGCGGCAGCTGGAGAAACAGCTGGGCAAGGTAGTACGCAAGGCGGTGGTGCGGTTGCTAGAAGACCCCGGCGCCGTGATCAAGGTAGGCCCCAAGGAGCTGGAAACCTACCTGGGCATGCCGGTGTTCCGCAGCGAGCAGTTGCTTTCCGGCGTTGGCGTGATCACGGGCCTTGCCTGGACCAGCATGGGTGGCGCCACGCTGCCTATCGAAGCCACCCGCATCCATAGCCTTACCCGTGGCTTCAAGCTTACCGGGCAGTTGGGTGAGGTGATGAAAGAATCCGCAGAAATTGCCTACAGCTACATCACCGCGAACCTCAAACAGTTTGGCGGCGAGCCTACGTACTTCAACGAAGCGTTCGTGCACTTGCACGTGCCGGAAGGCGCCACCCCGAAAGATGGCCCGAGCGCAGGCGTAACCATGGCCAGCGCGCTGCTGTCCCTGGCACGCAACCAACCGCCGAAAAAAGGCGTGGCGATGACCGGCGAGCTCACGCTTACCGGCCACGTGCTGCCTATTGGCGGTGTGCGCGAGAAGGTGATCGCAGCGCGCCGGCAGAAGCTCACCGAGCTGATTTTGCCCGAAGCCAACCGGGGCAACTTCCAGGAGCTGCCCGATTACCTCAAGGAAGGGCTTACCGTTCACTTCGCGAAACGATTCTCCGACGTGGCCAAGGTGCTGTTCTAAGTTAACGCCTGACTCGTGTTGCCCGCCTGCGCTATGCTGGCGGGCATCGCCCTCGCCAGGATGCTCCGACGATGCCCTTGTTGCGTATTTTCGCTGTTGCCAGCCTTGCCCTTCTTACTGCCTGCACCGGCCGCCACGCGCCAGACGCCTCTGTTGCCTTCGAGCTGAACAAGCAGCAGCAGTGCCCCATCACGTTGGCCCAGGGCCAGCTGTTGATCGTTACCCTCCCCAGCAACCCCACCACCGGCTACCGCTGGCTGCTGCAAAACCCCGCACAGTCCGTATTGCGCAGCCTTGGCCCGGAGGTGTACACCAACGCTGAAGACGCCGGTATCGTGGGCGCAGCCGGGCAATCGGTATGGCGCTACCGCGCGCAAGGCCCGGGGCAAGGGCACCTGTTGATGGTGCTGCAGCAGCCCTGGGCGCCCGAGGTGAAGCCCGTGCAATCCTTTGATTGCGATATCACCGTTTTGTAGCGGCAAGCTTCGAGCAGCAAGCGGCAAGCCTTAAGCTGCAAGCAAGAGCAAGAGCGAGAGCAAGAGCGGCCGTCGTGATAACGGCCTTCGCTTGTAGCTTGTAGCTTGCCGCTCGAAGCTCGTAAAATCCCGGCCTTTCCCGCCACGCCCGCAGAATCCCGTGTCTGACCTTCCTGATCGTCTTTTCGCCCAACCCCTGGCCCAGGTACCCGACTTCGTTTTCAATGAAGACGTGGTGCGGGTGTTCCCGGACATGATCAAGCGCTCGGTACCTGGCTACCCGGCGATTGTCGAGAACCTGGGGGTACTGGCCGCGCGCTTCGCCCAGCCTAATACCTGCCTGTACGACCTGGGCGCCTCGCTGGGCGCGGTAACTCAGGCCCTGCGCCGGCACGTGCGCAAGGATGGCTGCCATGTGGTGGCAATCGATAACTCCGCAGCCATGGTTCAGCGCTGCCGTGAATACCTGCAAGGGCAGGATTCGATGTTCCAGGAATTGCTGCCCGTTCAGGTACTGGAAACCGATATTCTCGGTTTCGACTTTCAGCCTGCCTCGGTGGTGGCGATGAACTTCACCTTGCAATTCATTCCACCCGGCCAACGCCTGGAGGTGCTGTCGCGCATCCGCCAGGCCATCGTACCGGGGGGTGCCTTGCTGCTTTCGGAAAAGCTGCGCTTCGAGGATGAACAGGCCCACGATCTGCTCACTGAGCTACATGTGGACTTCAAGCGTGCCAACGGCTACAGCGAACTGGAAATTGCCCAGAAGCGCAGCGCGATCGAACATGTGATGAAGCCCGACAGCTTCGAAGAGCACCGTGCGCGCTTGCTGGCTGCAGGCTTCAGCAAAGTGGTGCCTTGGTTCCAATGCCTTAACTTCGCTTCGATGATCGCCTTGCCATGATTGACCTCTCTCCCCTCGCCCGCCGCCTGGCGGGCTCACCCTTGGCCGAATGGGCCAATGGCCTGCAGGCCGACCTCGACACGCGCATGGAAAAAGGCCACGGCGACCTTGAGCGCTGGCAAAAGGCGCTTGCGGCCTTGCCCGAGCTCACCGCCAGCGCGGTGGACCTCGCCGGCAGCGTGACCTTGGGCGGCGACTGCGATGGCGCTACCCGGCAACGCCTTCAGGACGCGCTGATGGGCCTTTCCCCATGGCGCAAGGGGCCGTTCAACCTGTTTGGCGTACACGTGGACACCGAGTGGCGCTCGGATTGGAAATGGGCCCGTGTGGCGCCTCATCTGGACCTGAACGGCAAGCGGGTGCTGGATGTAGGCTGCGGTAACGGCTATTACCAGTGGCGGATGCTCGGTGCCGGCGCCGAAAGCGTGATCGGTATCGACCCGAACTGGCTGTTCTTCTGCCAGTTCCAGGCCCTGAGCCACTACTTGCCTGGCCTGCCTGCCTGGCACCTGCCACTGGCGCTGGAAGACCTGCCGCCCAACCTTCAGGGCTTCGACACGGTGTTCTCCATGGGCGTGCTGTACCACCGCCGCTCACCCGTCGACCACTTGTTCGCCCTGAAAGACTGCCTGGTGAAAGGCGGCGAACTGGTGCTCGAAACCCTCGTGGTACGTGGCGACGAACAGCAGGTGCTGGTGCCCGAGGATCGCTACGCACAAATGCGTAACGTGTGGTTCCTGCCCTCGGTGGCGGCCTTGGAGCTGTGGGTTCGCCGTGCCGGCTTCCGCGACGTGAAGTGCGTGGATGTGAGCTATACCACCCCGGACGAGCAGCGCAGCACCGACTGGATGCGCTACCAGTCCTTGGAACACTTCCTCGACCCGGAAGACCACAGCAAAACCGTGGAAGGCTTGCCTGCGCCCATGCGGGCGGTGATAACGGCGCGCAAGTCAGGTTAAATCATCAATTTACCAACGGTCGCTTCCGCTCCGACCACGACGTAAGCGATTTGGTATTCCACGGCACGGATCAAAGCCTTGCGTGCCTCAACCAAAGTGTCTTTCTTGGCATCGTCTACGGCGAGCAACCCTTCGGTGCCCTGATTCTCATATGCACTTTGCAGCCTGGCTTGCTCTTTCAGGTCCGCATGGATATTGCCGCTGGCTGCCTGGGGCCGCTCCTTCTGGGCTGCAATGTTCTGCTCGTAAACCTCTCTGGATAACTGCAGGCAGGCCCGTACCAGCCCATCCGCATGATCTTTCAGGTTCTGTAAGTGTTCAGTAAGCCCCTCTACACCCTTCAGCTCGGCGACAGCCTTATCGCTTTCCTTGCGCAGCTTGCTGTGTTCCACGACATTCACGTGACCGTCTTGCCATACTTCACTGAGCAATTTGGACAAGCTCTCATCGGTTACTTTTAATTCAAGACTCATGCCTACTCCTTGACTGTGTCGCTACGGTGATTCTTACGTCTAAAGCTATCGGTAGTCTGGCATAGCGATAGCTGGCAGAACTGATAGGTACCAATGCGTCATCATCCAATTCGCGCCTTGATCTTCTGGCGCATCGGGCGATTTCCCACGGATCAAGGTAAGCTCCTACCGTGTCTATAGTTCTTTGCCAGCCTTGCTGGCGTTCACAGGAGATCGAACCCGATGAGCAACCGCCAGGCCGAAATCGCCGCTGCGCTGAATGTCATTCCCCCGTTTGCCGATGAGGCTGCGCTGGCCGCAGAGGTAGAACGGCGCAAGGCATTCATCAAGCAAACCCTGCGTAATGCCGGCCTCAAGGTGTTGGTACTGGGCATCAGTGGCGGCGTGGACTCCAGCACGGCAGGCCGTCTGGCTCAGTTGGCAGTAGAAGAGCTAAGGGAAGAGACCGGCGACACCGGTTATCGCTTTATCGCAGTGCGCCTGCCCTACGGCCAGCAGCATGACGAGGATGACGCAGCGGCCGCGATGAAATTCGTGAAGGCCGACGAAGAAGTCACAGTGAACATTGCCGAGGCCGTCAAAGGCCTGGACGCCGAACTGGACGCTGTCTCTACGCTGACCGACGCCCGTCGTGACTTCGTACGCGGCAACACCAAGGCCCGCATGCGCATGGTGGCTCAGTATGCGATCGCCAACGCCAACGACGGATTGGTGATCGGTACTGACCATGCCGCCGAAGCGGTGATGGGCTTTTTCACCAAGTTCGGAGACGGCGCTTGTGACCTCACTCCGCTGGAGGGGTTGGTAAAGGGCCAGGTTCGCGAAATCGCAAAATACCTGGGTGCGGCGGAAAAACTGTACCTGAAGGTCCCGACTGCCGACCTGGAAGAACTCACCCCAGGCAAGCCGGACGAAGATGCCCACGGGGTCACCTACAAGGAGATCGACGCGTTCCTCCAAGGGCAACCGGTACGCGATGAGGCCTATCAGACCATCGTTCGCACCTACGACAAGACTGCTCACAAACGCCGCCAGCCCTACGCGCCCGAGTAAGGCCACTCAAGGAGCGCTGCCTACGCGGCGCTCCTTTTTCAGGGATCAGCAGCGGGCACGCTCCGCAGCGTCCACGATCAGCGCTTTCATCTCCGCGACCGCAGCCGGGAAGCCCACGAACAACGCATGTGCGACCAGGGCGTGGCCGATGTTCAGCTCGTTGATGCCGCAGATGGCCGCGATAGGCTCCACGTTGTGGTAGTGCAGGCCATGGCCGGCATTCACGATCAGGCCCAAGTGGCGCCCTTGGGCGACGCCGTCGGCAATGCGTTGCAACTCGATGGCGGCTTCTTCCGGCGTATGGGCATCGGCATAGCGCCCAGTGTGCAACTCGATCGCCGGTGCCCCTACCCTGGCGCAAGCTTCAATCTGCGCCGGGTCTGCGTCGATAAACAGTGAAACCTCACTTCCTACTGCGCTAAGCCGCTCTACGGCCGCCTTGATTCGGGCTTCTTGCCCAGCCACGTCCAGGCCACCTTCGGTGGTAAGCTCCTGACGGGTTTCAGGCACCAGGCACACGTGAGCAGGACGCAGCTTTTCCGCGAATTCGAGCATAGCCTCGGTCACACCCATCTCGAAGTTCATGCGGGTTTGCAGCACCTCCTTGAGCAGCAATACGTCGCGCTCCTGAATGTGCCGCCGGTCTTCGCGCAGGTGCACGGTAATGCCATCGGCGCCTGCTTGCTCGGCATCGAGCGCGGCCTTGACCGGGTCCGGGTAGCGAGTGCCCCGCGCCTGGCGCAGCGTGGCGACGTGATCGATGTTCACGCCCAGAAGAATGCGGTTGCTGGTGGTCACGGAAAAGCTCCCTGGCAGTAGATCAGCCAAGGATACGTGGCGGCAGGGTATTGTAGGAAGCGAATCGCAAGCGCCTCACGGCCGGCGGAACAGTTCCCGGCTCATCAGCGGTTTGCCGCCGAGGTGGGCGGCCAGGGCCTGGCGCATGAGGCGCTTGGCAGCGAGCAACGCCCCTGCGGCGCTCCAGTCCGCTGTCGCCATGGCCAGAAGGTCTGCTCCGTGGAATAACCCCGGGGCAAAGCTGAACACTCGCTCCAGGCCTTCGTCCACACTGAGCCGATACAGGCCGTCACTTACCACCGGGCTACCATTGCTGTCGGTGTTCAGCGCAAAGGCATAGCCCAGTTCGTCCAGCAAACGCCATTCGAAAGCACGCAGCAGCGGCTCAAGCGGTCGCCCTTGCGCCAGTGCCTCGAGAGTGAGGGCGTAGTGGTCGTAGAGCGCCGGGTGTGGGGCTTCGAAGGGCAGCAGGCGCACCAACAGCTCGTTCAGGTACAGGCCGCTGAACAACGCTTCGCCGACAAGCCATGGGCTGGTGCCGGCGCTTTCGAGCCGCCCTACGCTACGCAGCTCGCCCTTGCCACGAAACTCCACCACAAGCGGTACGAAGGGCCGGGCCAGGCTGCCTGCCTTGCCCCTGGCGCCGCGCAACACGCCACGCAGCCGCCCGCCCGGGGTAAGGAAGTCCACTAATGCGCTGGTTTCCCTGTACGGCCGGGCGTGCAGTACGTAGGCCGGTTGCGGCAGCGTGCCGCTCATGGGCGTGCTCGCAGGTCAGACGTCGCCGTAGCCGAGGGAACGCAGGGCGCGCTCGTCATCGGACCAGCCGCCCTTCACTTTCACCCACAGGTTGAGCATTACCTTGGCGTCGAACATCTGCTCCATGTCCTTGCGCGCTTCCATGCCGATGCGTTTGATGCGCTCGCCCTTGTCGCCGATGATGATCTTCTTCTGGCCGTCGCGCTCTACCAGGATCAAGGCATGGATGTGCAAGGTAGCGCCCTGCTGCTTGAACTCCTCGATCTCGACGGTGATCTGGTAGGGAAGCTCGGCGCCCAGCTGGCGCATGATCTTCTCGCGCACCAGTTCAGCGGCGAGGAAGCGGCTGCTGCGATCGGTAATCTGGTCTTCGGGGAAGAAATGGTCGTTCTCAGGCAGGTAATTGCCGATCAGTGCCTCGAGGGTGTCGAGGTTATGCCCCTGCTGCGCCGAGATCGGCACCACTTCGGCCTTGGGCAGCTGCTTTTGCAGCCATTCCAGGTGCGGAATGAGCGCGGCCTTGTCTTCCAGCCGGTCGGTCTTGTTGATCGCCAGGATCACCGGGCCTTCGACGTACTGCACGCGCTCGAGGACCATCTGATCCTCGTCGGTCCAGCGAGTGCGGTCCACCACGAAGATCACCACATCCACGTCCTTGAGGGCGGCGGAGGCGGTTTTGTTCATGTAGCGGTTGAGCGCCTTGTCGTTATCCTTGTGCATGCCGGGGGTGTCGACATAGATCGCCTGCACATGGCCTTCGGTCTTGATACCCAGCATGGTGTGCCGCGTGGTTTGCGGCTTGCGCGAGGTGATCGCCAGCTTTTGGCCGAGAATATGGTTGATCAGCGTGGATTTGCCGACGTTGGGCCGGCCGACGATGGCCACGTAGCCGCAACGGGTTGCCGGAATATCAGTCATTGCCATTCTCCACGCCGAGTGCGATCAGGGCGGCCGCGGCGGCGACCTGTTCGGCGATACGCCGACTCACGCCCTGACCCCGGCTTTTTTCATTGAGCAAAGCCACTTCGCATTCCACGAAGAAGGTACGGCAATGCGGTTCACCCTGAATGTCGACCACTTCGTATCGCGGCAATTCACAGGCACGGGACTGCAAGAACTCCTGCAGCCGGGTTTTCGGGTCCTTGTTGGTGTCGACCAGGGTAAGGCTTTCGAACTCGTTCGTAAGCCAGGCCAGCACGCGCTCGCGTGCGGTGTCCATGTCGGCATCCAGATAGATGGCCCCGATCAACGCCTCCAGGGCGTCGGCCAGTATGGATTCACGGCGGAAGCCACCGCTTTTCAGCTCACCCGAGCCCAGTCGCAGGTATTCGCCCAGGTCGAAGCCCCGGGCCAGTACCGCCAGGGTTTCGCCCTTGACGAGGCGGGCGCGCAAGCGGGACAGCTGGCCTTCCCGGGCCTGGGGGAATCGGTCGTACAGGGATTCGCCGGCGACGAAGTTGAGGATCGCATCACCCAGGAACTCGAGCCGTTCATTGTTGCGACCCGCGAAACTGCGGTGCGTCAGCGCCAGCAGCATCAGGTCCTTGTCCTTGAAGGTGTAGCCGAGCTGGCGCTCGAGACGATTGAGAGGCGACTGGCTCACGGCACACGCACGCTGGCTTGGTGATCGAAGCTCACTACCAGGTCGATGTTGCCCAGCAGGTGCTCGCGCCGCTCGTAAGCCAACCGGGCAAGAAGCCCGCCCTGCTGTTCAGTGATGTTCAACGCTTTTTTCAAATCCAGATCCCGGATGTTATTGACCTGCAAACTGCGGCCCACATAGTCGAAATATTCATCGGCGTCCCCGACCTTCACTGTCGGATCGGTGGCAGCCTTGTCCATCGCTTTCCTGATGGCCCAGTAATCCATGTAGTGCGGGCCTACCCGCAAGCCAGCGATGGTCACGAGGCTCACCGCTACCAGCAGCACCAGGCCGCCAACCAACGATAGCCCCTGCTGGGAGCGTAATGCATTCATGCTAGACCCTCGCCCGACGATTGCCCGGAAAGGCTGCCAGGCGCCTGGCAGCTTTCTGCCCAGGGGTTACTTGATGAGCCCGACCCGATCCAGCGTGGGCAGGTGGCGCATCTTCGGTTCCGGCCAGCTCATCCAGACCGCGAAGGCCTTGCCGACGATGTTGTGGTCCGGAACCATGCCAAGCAGGTCCTTGGGAATACGCGGGTCGTCCCAATAACGGCTGTCGTTGGAGTTGTCCCGGTTGTCGCCCATCATGAAGTAGTGATCAGCCGGTACGGTCCACTGCCCGCCGGGGAGCATACGGTAGGTCGCCATCTGCTGATGGATCAAGTGCTCCACGTTGCCGATGCGCTCTTTGTATACCCCGACTTCGCCCAGGTGCGGGTCGAAAGTGGTGCCCACCATCTGTTCGTCCACCAGGGCGTCGTTGACATAGAGGTGCTTGTCCGGCGTGTAGCGGATGGTGTCACCCGGCACGCCGATCACGCGCTTGATGTAATTGACGGAAGGATCGCTTGGGTAGCGGAACACCATCACATCGCCCCGTTGCGGATCGCCGATCGGGATCACCTTGGTGTCTAGCACGGGCAGGCGAATGCCATACGAGAATTTGTTCACCAGGATGAAATCGCCCACTTCCAGCGTGGGCTTCATCGACCCCGAGGGGATCTGGAAGGGCTCGACCAGGAACGAGCGCAGCACCAGG
This sequence comes from Pseudomonas sp. 3MAES_34.3B, assembly GCF_058145875.1. NCBI lineage: Bacteria > Pseudomonadati > Pseudomonadota > Gammaproteobacteria > Pseudomonadales > Pseudomonadaceae > Pseudomonas > Pseudomonas sp. 3MAES_34.3B. The sequence continues at coordinate 4,202,692 of NZ_CM176960.1, forward strand.
ACGATGAACAGCACCGGGAAGAAGGACTTGCCGTACTCGATCAGCAGCGGCTCCTTGTTCAGTTGATCCAGCACGGCGGGCTCGGGTTGAGCCACGCTGCCCTGGTAATTCGCAATGGCAGTGCGCCGCCGCGGTGCGTAGATAACGAGGTCGAGCAGACCCAGCAGGCCACACACGGCCACGAGGATAACCAACAACAGCGGGAAGTTAAGAGACATAGGACCTGATTATTCCAACCTGAGCACGGCGAGGAAGGCTTCTTGTGGAATTTCCACGTTACCGACCTGTTTCATACGCTTTTTACCGGCCTTCTGCTTTTCAAGCAGCTTGCGCTTACGGCTCACGTCACCACCGTAGCATTTGGCCAGAACGTTTTTCCGAAGCGCCTTGACGGTAGTTCGGGCAATGATCTGGCCGCCGATGGCTGCCTGGATCGCTACGTCGAACATCTGCCGAGGGATCAGCTCTTTCATTTTTTCGGTCAACGCGCGGCCCTTGTAGTGGGCGTTGTCGCGGTGAACGATCAGTGCCAGCGCATCGACCTTGTCGCCGTTGATCAACACGTCCAGTTTCACCAGGTTTGCCGACTGGTAACGAGCGAAGTGGTAATCGAGCGATGCATAGCCACGGCTGGTGGACTTGAGGCGGTCGAAGAAGTCCAGCACCACCTCGTTCATCGGCAGGTCGTACCGCACCTGCACCTGGCTGCCAAGGAATTGCATGTCACGCTGCACACCACGCTTTTCAATGCAAAGCGTGATGACGTTACCCAGGTGCTCCTGAGGCACCAGAATGGTGGCTTCGACGATCGGCTCGCGGAAGTCCTCTACCGACGACACATCTGGAAGCTTGGACGGGTTGTCGATGTAGATCGTCTCGCCGGTCTTCATCTTCACTTCGTAGATCACGCTCGGCGCGGTGGTGATCAGGTCCAGGTCGTATTCGCGCTCCAGGCGCTCCTGGATAATCTCCATGTGCAGCATGCCGAGGAACCCGCAACGGAAACCGAAGCCCAGGGCGTCGGAACTCTCGGGCTGGTATTGCAGCGACGAGTCGTTGAGGGTCAGCTTTTGCAGGGCTTCGCGGAAGTCTTCGAAATCGTCCGAGGTAGTCGGGAACAGCCCGGCGTACACCTGGGGCTGGATCCGCTTGAACCCGGGGAGCACTTCCACATCCGGCGTGGTGGACAGCGTAAGGGTGTCACCCACGGGCGCGCCATGAATGTCCTTGATGCTGCCGATGATGAAGCCCACTTCGCCGGCCTTGAGGTCCGCCGTTGGGGTGTGTTTGGGGGTAAATACGCCCACGCTGTCCACCAGGTGGGTTTTACCCGTGGACTTGACGAGGATCTTGTCGCCCTTCTTCACCCGGCCGTGACGTACCCGCACCAGCGAGACCACACCCAGGTAGTTGTCGAACCAGGAGTCGATAATCAGGGCCTGCAACGGCGCCTCGATATTGCCCTCGGGCGCCGGAATGGTTTGCACCAGGCGCTCGAGCACTTCGTCCACGCCCATGCCGCTCTTGGCGCTGCAGGCCACGGCGTCGGTGGCGTCGATGCCGATGATTTTCTCGATCTCGTCCTTCACCCGGTCCGGATCGGCTTGGGGAAGGTCCATCTTGTTGAGCACGGGCATCACTTCCAGCCCCTGCTCGATGGCGGTGTAGCAGTTGGCAACGGATTGCGCCTCGACACCCTGGCCGGCGTCCACTACCAGCAATGCGCCTTCGCATGCAGCCAGGGACCGGCTGACTTCATAGGTGAAGTCGACGTGGCCGGGGGTATCGATGAAATTGAGCTGGTAGGTTTTACCATCCTTCGCGTTGTAGTGAAGGGTGACGCTGTGGGCCTTGATGGTGATGCCGCGCTCACGCTCCAGGTCCATCGAATCGAGGACCTGCGCTTCCATCTCGCGATCGGCGAGGCCGCCGCACATCTGAATGAACCGATCGGCCAGGGTCGACTTGCCGTGGTCGATGTGGGCGATGATGGAGAAATTGCGGATATGACTCAAATCACTCACGGATCAGCACTCAAAAAGGCCTTGGGCCGGACGCCCGACAAAAAATAGCCGGGCATTGTACCTGATGCCGTGGCCTATGAGGCAACCTTCGATGGCTGGCATGTTCGCGGGCCGACGCTCTTCTGGGGGAGAGCCCTGCAGCAGCAGGCAAAGCCCGCGAACATCTCAAGCCATTACTCGGCCAGCTTGAAGGTAATGAAGCTCGCACGGCCCTGGCGCAGCACGCGCATGGACACCGAGCGGTTCTTCGGCAAGCCCTTGGCCACGTCGGTGAACTGCTTGGCGGAGGTGATCGCCTGGTTGTTCAGGTGAGTAATCACATCGCCAGGCTGCAGGCCGATCATCGCCGCAGGGCCGTCCTGCACGTCCTTGATCAGCACACCACCTTTGAGGTCGGCGGCTTTTTTCTGCTCGTCGGTGAGGTCAGCCACGGCCACGCCCAGGCGGTTGCTGCTGCGCTCGGGCTGGCCGTCGGCGTCGGTGGCCGCTTCCATGTCCTCATCCTCAGGCAGCGCGCCCACGGTGAGGTCCAGGTTCTGCCGCTTGCCGTCGCGAATGATCTCCAGCGAAGCTTTGGCACCCGCTTTCAGCCCGCCAACCAAGTGCGGCAGGTCTGCCGACATGATGATCGGCTGGCCGTTCATGCTCAGGATCACATCGCCTACCTGCAGGCCACCCTTGGCGGCAGGACCGTCCTGCATCACCTGGGCAACCAGCGCGCCGGCCGGCTTATCAAGGCCGAACGACTCGGCAAGGTCCTTGTTCACTTCCTGGATAACCACACCCAGCCAGCCGCGGCTGACCTTGCCGTCTTTCTTCAGCTGATTGGAAACATCCAGGGCAACGTCGATCGGGATGGCGAACGACAGGCCCATGAAGCCACCGGAGCGGGTGAAGATCTGCGAGTTGATCCCAACCACTTCACCGTTCATGTTGAACAATGGCCCGCCGGAGTTGCCCGGGTTGATGGCAACGTCGGTCTGGATGAACGGCACATAGGAGTCGTTCGGCAGCGTGCGGCCCTTGGCGCTCACGATGCCTTTGGTAACGGAATGGTCGAAGCCGAAGGGCGAACCGATGGCCAGTACCCACTCACCTACCTTGAGCTTGTCCGAGTCGCCCAGCTTCACCGTGGGCAGGTTCTTGCCGTCGATTTTGAGCAGGGCCACGTCAGTACGGGTGTCAGTGCCTACCAGCTTGGCCTTGAGCTCGCTGCGGTCGGACAGCCGCACCACGATCTCGTCCGCGTCGGCGATTACGTGATTGTTGGTCATCACATAGCCATCAGGCGAAATGATGAACCCCGAACCCAGGGATTGCGCTTCGCGCTGGCGATCGCCACGCGGGGAGCGCGGGCTGTTGCGCGGCATGTTGCGCTCGAAGAACTCGCGGAACATCGGCGGCAGGCCCTGAAGATCGGGCATCTGGCTGTCGGCCACGCCGCGGTCGGGCAACTTCTGCGTGGTGCTGATGTTGACCACCGCCGGGGAGGCCTGCTCCACCAGGGTTGTGAAATCGGGCAGCGCCTCGGCATGGGCAGTAACGACCTGCCCCAGCATCAGTACCGCCGCGAACAGCGAAAGGCAGGATTTCAAGCGTGGTATGGACATACGGCTCCCGTACATTACGAGCATGGTTAAGCGAAGGGGCAAGCTGGCCCCAGAGGGCGATACATCACGACCGGCCGGTGCGCTTGAGCGCAACTCCTCGACCAGCCGCACATGGTGGCAACGACCTATAAGAAAAACCGGGTCGCTTTGCAATAACATCGGTAGATCTTTCATGTTGCATTTTTATACATGAACCGGATTTCATCACACTTCAAGCTTGATGCGGGCGCAAGGAACCACCTGCAGGCTTGAATTCAGGGCTTTTTATCCTCGGCCTGGGCACGCATCGAAAGCGCTACCCGTTCGGCCGTACCCATGGGAATTTCACCCACTACGGTCACCATCACATCGCCCCGGTCACTGGCAATACGGCGCGACACCGCCGCAGTGGGGCCCAACTGGGTGCGCCCATCCGTGGCCTGAGGCGAGCTGGCAGGCTCGATAAACACCGAGAAACGCGCCAGGCCGTCGGCGAACAGCATGCGGTCTACCGGGGCGCCCTCGGGGCTTTGATAGTGTGAGGCGTCAATCCGCTCGAACCCCGCCGGGACCCATTCGGCATGCCAAGGCACAGCGCCAGGTGCCGCCGCTACGGTTTCTGCTGGTAGCGGGTGGCAATCTGTGGTGGGCTTCAGATCGGTATCCGAAGGAACATCCGTCACAAACCGGGTGTACTGCAGGCGCTCAAGCAACTGACCGCTTGCGCCCAGAAGCAACGATTTGACAGGCAACCCGGTTTCGCGGTCGAGGTGCAATTCCAGAGCATATCGGTCGCGGTCTTTCGGGGTGACGGTAATGACCACAGCCGGGCGACCGGCCACGCGAGAGTCCCCGGCGACCTTGAGGTCATACCAGGACATAAGCTTGAGAGCATCGTAGGTGCGGGTGTTGGCGACCGGGCCGTTCGATACAGCTTCGGCGGCGATGCTGGCGCAGCGCTGGCGGCCATCTTCGCGGAAGGCTTCCTGCACCAGACCATCGAGTTGAAAAACCCGCTCGACAACATGGCCACCGGTAGCCCGGTGCCAGATTGCATGAGTGGAAAAGCTGCCGCTGCGTTCGTAGACAAAGGTGCCTTGAAAGCTGCGTTGCTGCTCGGCCCGATCTACGCGATCGAGCCATTGCGAGGCGTCAGCGGCGGCCAACGCCGGAAGGGAAAACCAACTGCCGCACAACAGTGCGGCCAGTGGGAGGACGCGCATGTTCCTCCTTAGCGGTTTTCCATGCTCGCCGAGCGGGCGAACGGCAGTGCGCCTTCAGCACCCTTGCCTGCGGAATCCTGAGCGTGCTGGCGTACATAGCCCGGCAGCTTTTCATCCTGCCAGCCAGCCTGGTTCTCCAGGGCCGGGGCCTTTACCGCTTCGCTGCTCTCGGTGTAACCGGCCAGCACCGCTGGGCCTTGGGCCTGTGGCGCTACCAAGGCAGGCTGCGGCGCTTGCTGGGCTACCTGGGCACCGGCGATTTCGTTCTGGTTATACAGACGCACACCCGCCAGCACCGCAAGCGTTACCGAGGCCGCTACTGCAAGGCGACCCAGGCTGCGCCATGGGCGAGGCGTGGAGCGAGCAGGTGCCGCTTCGTCAGCCAACGCGGCAGACACCGCCGAGGCGAGGTCCAGGCGTGGGTTGAGCAGTTCCTTGTGCATGGCTGCCCGGGCGACCTGATAACGCGACCAGGTAGCACGTGCTTCGCTGTCTTCCACAGCGCTCAATACACGGCGTAATTCAAGTTCGTCCGCTTCGTTATCCATCACCGCGGACAGCGATTCCTGCAGGGCTTCACGACTCATTGCGGTTCCTCTCTTGGCTGTCGCCGCTGTCTCAGGTTTCCTGCAGCAACGGCTGCAGGGCTTTATCTATGGCTTCGCGGGCACGGAATATCCGCGACCTCACGGTACCCACCGGACACTGCATCACACTCGCAATGTCTTCATAACTCAGACCATCGAACTCACGCAGGGTCAACGCCGTGCGCAGGTCTTCCGGCAATTGCTGGATGGTCCGGTGGACAGTGCCCTCGATCTCATCCCTTAACAGCGAGCGTTCCGGCGATTCGAGGTCTTTGAGGCCATGATCGCCATCGTAGAACTCAGCGTCTTCGGAGCTGACATCGCTATCCGGTGGCCGTCGTCCTCGGGACACCAGATAATTTTTCGCCGTGTTAATGGCGATGCGGTACAGCCATGTATAAAAGGCGCTGTCTCCGCGGAAATTTCCCAAGGCCCGGTACGCCTTGATGAAGGCCTCCTGGGCCACGTCCTGTGCTTCATGGGTGTCGTGCACGAAACGCACGATCAGCCCGAGAATCTTGTGCTGGTACTTGAGCACCAGCAGATCGAACGCTCGCCTGTCGCCGCGCTGAACGCGCTCGACCAGCTGTTGATCTTCTTCCTGGGTTAGCATGAACACTCCTCGTTGTGCTCCAAGGAGCGCTGCAAGAGCCATCGTTCAGGCTTGCAACCATAGACTCGGGCTTTGTGCAAAAGTTCTCCCCTCCACGCAAGTTTCCTGCCCGTAAATTCGGGTACAGGAAAAAACGCACCAGGCTTGCCTGCTGCGTAGACAATCGGACATCCGGCCACTGACGAAACAGCCACGCGAAGGTGGTGCTCCGGCGTACCCTGTAGTTTGGCAACCACCTATGGATTGTGCCCCAAATAGGAAAGTTCCCATTGCCGGATAGCCAATTTCCTACAAAAAAGGGTGCGAGGTCCATAGCAGCATACGCCCTCCGGGACATTGGCGTGGCCCTGCTCGAGCGGCGCTGGTATAAATACTGGCCCACCGCTGCGCTCTGTAGTTCCATTTTGCCACATCTGGAGCCCGGATCACCTCCGCCGTTCCTCTTCGATGGCGCAATTACACGCCCAGCCAACAAGAAAGCGGCCGCCGCAGCCGCAGGAGACACTCCGTCACATGAGTCAGCATTTGCAACATGACGTACTAGTCATCGGCAGCGGCGCGGCTGGCTTGAGCCTCGCGCTCAACTTGCCCGCGCATTTACGCATCGCCGTGTTGAGCAAAGGGGAACTGTCCAACGGCTCTACGTACTGGGCTCAGGGCGGCGTGGCTGCGGTGCTGGACGATGCCGATACCGTAGACTCGCATGTGCGCGACACGCTGGATGCCGGTGGCGGGCTGTGTGACGAGGCGGCGGTGCGCTTTACGGTGGAGCACAGCCGTGAAGCGATCCAGTGGCTGATCGACCAGGGCGTGCCGTTTACGCGTGACGATACCGCTTCGGTGGAGGACGGCCAGTTCGAATTTCACCTTACCCGGGAAGGTGGCCATAGCCACCGCCGCATCATCCACGCAGCCGATGCCACCGGCGCGGCGATCTTCAATACGCTGCTGGCCCAGGCCCGGCAACGCCCCAACATTGAACTGCTGCAGCAGCGCGTAGCCGTGGACCTGATCACCGAGCGGCGCCTGGGGCGAGATGGCGACCGTTGCCTGGGCGCCTATGTGCTGGACCGCAAAACAGGCGAAGTCGATACGTTCGCTGCCCGCTTCACCGTGCTCGCCACGGGCGGCGCCGCCAAAGTGTACCTGTATACCAGCAACCCGGATGGCGCCTGCGGCGATGGGATTGCCATGGCCTGGCGAGCTGGCTGCCGGGTCGCGAACCTGGAGTTCAACCAATTCCACCCTACCTGCCTTTATCACCCACAGGCCAAGAGCTTTCTGGTGACCGAGGCGCTGCGTGGCGAGGGGGCGGTCCTCAAGCTGCCGAACGGCGAGCGCTTCATGCCCCGCTTCGATCCTCGGGAAGAACTGGCCCCGCGCGATATCGTGGCCCGCGCCATCGACCACGAGATGAAGCGGCTAGGGGCCGATTGCGTGTATCTGGACATCAGCCACAAACCCGCCGAGTTCGTGCGCACCCATTTCCCCACTGTTTATGAGCGCTGCCTGGCGTTTGGCATCGACATCACCAAGCAAGCCATCCCGGTGGTGCCCGCAGCGCATTACACCTGTGGTGGCGTAATGATCGACAGCCACGGCCGTACCGATGTACCCGGCCTTTATGCCATCGGCGAAACCACCTTTACCGGGCTTCACGGTGCCAACCGCATGGCGAGTAATTCGCTGCTGGAGTGCTTCGTATACGGCCGCTCGGCGGCGCAGCATATTCAATCCCTGCTCGAAACGGTTCCGGCGCCGGAGGCACTGCCCACCTGGGATGCCACTCAGGTAACCGATTCGGACGAAGACGTGGTGATCGCCCACAACTGGGATGAGTTGCGCCGTTTCATGTGGGACTACGTGGGCATTGTGCGCACCACCAAGCGCCTGCAGCGCGCCCAGCACCGCGTGCGGCTGCTGCTCGATGAGATTGATGAGTTCTACAGCAACTACCGAGTAAGCAGAGATTTGATCGAACTGAGGAACCTGGCCCAGGTGGCCGAGCTGATGATCAGGTCAGCCATGCAACGCAAGGAGTCCCGCGGGCTGCACTACACGCTGGATTATCCGCAGATGCTGGCCGAGGCGAAGGATACGGTGCTGGACCCCGCCGCTACTCAGGGCTGACGACCGGTAGATGGCGCGGCAAATCGGTTGCGGCTCAAACGCAACCGAAGCCGCAAGCGCCGATGGGTTTCGGCATCCAGTGCATCGGCGGGAATGCAGGCGGCGCGGGCGAACCATTGGCCTGGCTGGCGATAGCGCACCACTACCAAGGCCGGTAATGCGACGCTGTCATGCATAAGCTGTACGGAATGCCAACCAGCCCGGCGGCTGAGCAACGCCCAGCCTTCGGGCGTTCTGCGTAGGGCGGTAACCGCGGCGGGCGAGGTCAACAGCACATGCCGAGGGAGCGCCCAGGCAGCATGCGCAACCACACCGATCAGTAATATGAAGCGAAGCGATGCCGGCACCTGCAGCACCATGGCTGAGCACAACGCCAACGACGCTACCGCACAGTACACCTGGAACAACCGCCGGGAAGGCCGCCAGCGGCATTCGAACCGATCATTTCGGCTGAACACGGTCCAGGATCATCCGAACCATGCGCTGGAGCTCTGGATCGTCGGATTCGCTGCGCTCCATGAACCAGCCGAACATGTCTTGATCTTCACAGGCCAGCAGACGCACATAGACCGCGCGGTCGACGTCGTTCAGCGTGGGGTATACCTCCTTCACGAAGGGTACGAGCAGTACGTCCAGCTCCAGCATGCCACGGCGGCTGTGCCAGTACAGGCGATTGAGTTCGATATCCGCGACCATGGGGGCCTCCTGAGGAAAGGCCGGCAGTATACAGGCCAGGCTACCGCGGGGCACCTTGCGGGTATGAGCGGATGTGGCGCCTGTTTATTTTCCGCGCGCCGCACTATCATGAGCGCATTCAGGTTCAGCAAAGTGACCCATGTCCGATTCTGCCTTTTTCTGCGCGCTCAACCATGAGGGCGTTCTTGCGGTTCGTGGCTCGGATGCCGGCAAGTTCCTGCAAGGCCAGCTGACGTGCAACCTCAATTACCTCAACCCCCACACCAGTAGCCTGGGCGCGCGTTGTACGCCCAAGGGCCGCATGCAGTCGAGCTTCCGCATTGTGCTGGAGGGCGACGGCTGCCTGTTGGCGATGGCGCGGGAACTGGTCGCGTTGCAACTGGCCGACCTGAAGAAATACGCCGTATTTTCCAAGGCAACCCTTTCCGACGCCTCCGGCGAATGGGCACGCTTCGGTATCCAGCAAGGCAACGTGAATGCGCTGGAACAGCTGGGTGTCAATTTGCCTGAAGAGGCTCATGCCGTGGCCCGTCAGGGTGACGCGCTGTTCATTCGCATTTCACCGGGCCGGGCTGAAGCCTGGGTACCAGCAAGCCAGGGCGAGGCGTTGCGCGCCAGCCTGGCCGCCGCGCTACCCGAAGGGCCACTCGAGGCTTGGCTGCTCGGCCAGGTACGCGCCGGCATAGGGCAGGTATTCGGCCCTACCCATGAGATGTTCATCCCGCAAATGCTCAACTTGCAGGCGGTTGGCGGCGTGAGCTTCAAAAAGGGCTGCTACACCGGGCAGGAAATCGTCGCCCGCATGCAGTACCTGGGCAAGCTCAAGCGCCGCCAATACCGCCTGGCGCTGGCTGCGGCTGAAGTGCCTGCCCCGGGCACGCCACTATTTTCCCCGGTTCATTCCAGCGCCGTCGGTGAGGTAGTGCTGGCCGCGCCGGCGGGCACGGGCGTGGAATTGCTCGCAGTACTGCAAGGCGATGCAGCCGAACAAGGCGACATTCACTTGGGCGATGCACAGGGTGCGCGCCTGACCGTGCTGGGCCTTCCATACGAACTGGACCGCGACCGCGAGATACAACGGTAGCCTGGTCGGCGGACCTTTCCGCCCGCGCTTCACCTTTGCCTGCCCGAGAGGCCTCATGAGCAAGCTGGCCCAAGCGGTTCAAGAAGATTTGCTAGTCGCCATCGACCGGGACGACCTGATGCTGCCGACGCTGCCGGAAGTTGCCCTGGAGATCCGCCAGGCGGCTGAAAACAGCGAGGTGAGCGTAAGCGAGCTGAGCCGTGTGGTTGGGCGGGACCCGGCCTTGAGCGCGCGCTTGATCAAGGTGGTCAACAGCCCGTTGCTGCGCAGCCAGGTAGAAGTCACCAGCCTGCAGTCGGCTATCACTCGCCTGGGCGTGAACTACACCTGCAACCTGGCGATCGGCCTGGTGATCGAGCAGATTTTCAATGCCCGGCTGCCCGTGGTGGAAGCCAAGCTTCGTGAGATCTGGGCAACCAGCGTGGAAGTGGCCGGCATCGGTTACGAACTCTGCCGTCGCCAGGCCCATCTCAAGCCCGACCAGGGGGCGCTGGCCGGCATGGTTCACCTGATCGGCGTATTGCCGATACTCACCTACGCCGAGGAGCATAACGAGCTGCTCAGCGACCCGGTATGCCTGAACCATGTGATCGAAAAGATCCACCCGGTGATCGGGGCACGAATTCTCAAATCCTGGGATTTCCCGCGGGTGCTATCGGACGTGCCGCTGCTTTATCTGGATTACCAGCGAGAGCAGGCCGCGGCGGACTATTCAGACGTTGTGCAGATCGCCTCGCTGCTGAACACGCCAATCGACAGGCGCCCGTCCATCAGCAAACTGCCTTCTTATGAACGGCTGGGCATGGACCGCCTCGACCCGCCGCTGCTGGGCAGCGAACTGGAAGACGCGCGGGTGATGCTGGCCTGACTTTGGGCGCAAGCCCTTGTTCGCGAGCTCCGCCGGATGGCCGGCCCCGCCGCTTCCCACAGGGTTAAAGGCCTTCTACAGCGCGGGTGATTCGTGCTCGGGAAACGCCACCCGTACCTTAAGCCCGCCATGGGCGCCGTCATGCAGGGAGATACTGGCCCGGTGCGCCCGGCAGATTTCACCCACAATGGCCAACCCCAGGCCGGTACCTTGCTGGCTGCCGCGGTAGAACCGCTGGAACACCCGCTCGCGGGCCTCTTCGGGAATGCCAGGCCCTTCGTCTTCCACTTCCAGCACGCCCTCGGGCAGCACCCGGAGCACTACGCCGCCACCTTTGGGGCTGTAAGCCAATGCGTTGTCGAGCAGGTTGCTCAACAGTTCGCTGAGCAACGTAGGCTCACCCCGCACATGCACCGGCTGATCGGCCTCCAGTGCCAGTTCGACCCCCTGCCCATAGGCAAGGGGCGCCATGGCCATGCCGAGCTCCCGCGCCAGCTGTGAAAGGTCGATCTGCTGCGCGCCGCCTTCCGCGATGGCCTGGGCGCCGTTCTCGATGCGGGCCAGTGACAACAGCTGGTTGGCGAGATGGGTCAACCGGTCGATACCGTCCCGGCCGTCCACGAGCGCGGTTTTCAACTCTGCAGGATCGTTGCTACGCAGGCTCAGCTCTACCCTGGCCTTCAGGGCGGCCAGCGGCGTGCGTAGCTCGTGGGCAGCGTCGGCGATGAACTGCCCCTGGCGCTCGAACTGCAACCGCAGGCGCTCGGTAAAGTGGTCGATTGATTGCACCAGCGGCAGCAGTTCGCGTTGCACCTCGTCATGGGGCAACGGCCGCAGGTCGTCAGAGCGGCGTTCCTCCACGGCGCGCCGCAGCCGTTCCAGTGGCCTCAACGCCCCGCTCACGGTAATCCATACCAGCAGCAATGCTCCGCCACCCAACATACCCAGCCGCAACAGCGTATCGGTCATGAGGTCCCGGGCCATGTTCACGCGGGCATCGTCGGTTTCCGCCACCCGGATCTCGGCCATACCGTTCATGCTGGGCTCGCTTACCGCCTTGAGCAGGCTCACCACCCGCACATCCTGCCCGCGGTAGGTGCCGTTATAGAATTTGGCCAAGGCCGGATAGGCATCCGTGCGCGGCGTGCCCGGCGGCGCGGCGGGAAGGTTCTCGTACCCCGAGATCAACTGGCCGTCGATGCCGTTTACCTGATAGTAGATACGGCCAGCACTGTCATAGGCAAAGGTATCCAGCGCGACGTAGGGCACATCGAGGCTGAGGCGGCCGTCCTGCTCGAACAGCCCGGCCGAAATGGTTCGCGCCGACGCCAGCAACGTGCGGTCATAGGCTGTGTCGGCAGCCATGCGGCCGTTCCAGTAGGCACTCAACCCGCTGGCCAGCATTAGCAGCACCAACAAGCCAGCCAGGTTGCCGAGCAGCCGCCAGCGCAGGCTGGCCGGCTTAGGCATCACGCCCCTCGAGCAGATAACCCAGGCCGCGGAAGGTCACGATAGCCACCCCCTGGCCGTCGAGCTTCTTGCGCAAGCGATGAATGTAGATTTCGATGGCTTCGGCGCTGGCGTCTTCGTCCAGGCCAAATACCTGGGCGGCCAGTTGCTCCTTGCTCATCACCCGGCCCGGCCGGGCGATCAAGGCTTCGAGCACCGATTGTTCGCGGGACGTGAGCACCAACGGCACCTCGCCGATGCTGAAACGGCGGGCCTCCAGGTCGTACACCAGCGCCCCGCAGCGTTGCTGGCGCTCGCCGCCCAACAGGGTACGGCGCAGCAGGGCCTTTACCCGCGCTTCGAGTTCAGTGAGCTCGAAGGGCTTGGCCAGGTAGTCATCCGCGCCCAGGTTAAGGCCATGCACCCGGTCTTTGACATCACTGCGTGCGGTGAGCATCAGCACCGGCAGATTGCGGCCGCGGTCGCGCAGGCGGGCGAGTACTTCGAAACCGTCCAGCCGCGGCAGGCCCACGTCAAGTATCGCCATGGCGTAATCTTCACTGGCCAGCGCGAGGTCGGCCGCGACGCCATCGTGCAATACGTCGACCGTAAGGCCAGCGCCTTTCAATGCCTGGGCAATGCTTTGCGACAGCTGCACGTGATCTTCAACCAGCAAAATGCGCATCGTTCCCCCTTGTTCAGCGCCGCGCGGCTGGGGAGTGTCCCCCATTCCCGGGCAGTTGGCGATCTTTGCAACCGGCACAGTCTGATTTTTCAAGCGGCATGTTTCGCTGAAAGCCTGCTGAAAGTTTCGCGTTCTAGGCTCAGTGATGGCCGGTACTGACTCGTCACCTGCGACAGTCCGAAGCCGCCAAACAAAAACAACAAAAGTGGAGTCACCATGAACGCGATACTGCGCCCCCTCGCGCTGGCCGTCACCTGCCTGGCGCTTACCACCTCAGCCCTCGCGGCCGAACCCAAACGCCCTGAATGCATTGCTCCGGCTTCCCCCGGTGGCGGCTTCGACCTTACCTGCAAGCTGGTGCAAAGCGCCCTGCTCAACCAGAAGCTGATGGAAAAGCCCATGCGCGTCACGTACATGCCTGGCGGCGTGGGTGCGGTAGCCTATAACGCGGTGGTCGCGCAGCGGCCCGCCGATGGCGGCACGCTTGTGGCCTGGTCCAGCGGCTCGCTGCTCAACCTGGCCCAAGGCAAGTTTGGCCGGTTCGACGAGAACGCGGTTCGCTGGCTGGCGGCGGTAGGCACAAGCTACGGCGCTATCGCGGTGAAAAGTGACTCCCCTTACAAAAACCTCGACGACCTGGTCAAAGCCCTCAAGGCAGACCCCAGCAAGGTGGTGATCGGCTCTGGCGGCACCGTGGGTAGCCAGGACTGGATGCAGACGGCGCTGATCGCCAAGGCGGCCGGCATCAACCCCAAGGAGCTGCGCTATGTAGCCCTCGAAGGGGGCGGCGAGATCGCCACGGCGCTGATGGGCGGGCATATCCAGGTGGGCAGCACGGACATCTCCGACTCCATGCCGCATATCGAAGCCGGCAACATGCGCATCCTCGCGGTGTTCTCCGACAAGCGCCTGGACGAGCCCGCCATGAAAGACATCCCTACCGCCAAAGAGCAGGGCTACGACATCGAATGGCCCGTGGTGCGCGGCTTCTATGTGGGGCCGAAGGTGAGCGACGAGGACTACGCCTGGTGGAAGGCCACGTTCGACAAGATGCTGGCCACCGACGAGTTCGCCAAGCTGCGCGACCAGCGTGAACTGTTCCCGTTCGCCCTTACCGGGCCGGAGCTGGATGCCTACGTGAAGAAACAGGTGGCGGACTACAAGACCCTCGCCAAGGAATTCGGGCTCATCCAGTGACCTCATGGCGCCCGCGGCCTTGCGGGCGCCTCGGAGAACGACCATGAAAACACTGCAACGGCTGTTCGCCGCGGCGCTGCTGGCGGTGTGCGCGGCGCTGGCGGTCATGGCCTGGCCCTACCAGGCAGCTTTTTCCTACGAACCCGTAGGCCCCCGGGCCTACCCCTTGCTGCTGCTGGCATTGATGGGCATTGCCTTGCTGTACATGCTGCTGCGCCCTACCCCCATCGTTCATACCGAAGACGAGCCTAGCCTTGACCGCCACAGCCTGCTGAAGATCGGTGCGTGCATCGGCCTGCTGCTGTTGTTCGCCGGCCTGTTCGAGCCCCTGGGCTTCATCCTCAGCGCCATGCTGATCGGCCTGCCCATGGCGCGGTTGTACGGCGGGCGCTGGGTACCGGCGCTGGTGGTCATCCCGATCGCCAGCATCGGCCTCTACATCCTGTTCGACCGCGTGATGGACGTCCCGTTGCCCATGGGCCTGCTCGACGTACTGGAGAACTGACATGGACACTCTCGGCTACCTTGGGCAAGGCTTTGGTGTTGCCCTGTCACCGTACAACCTCATCACCGCGTTGATTGGCACCTTGATCGGCACCGTTGTCGGCCTGTTGCCCGGGCTAGGCCCGATCAACGGCGTAGCGCTGCTCATCCCCATCGCCTTCGCCCTCGGCTTGCCGCCCGAATCCGCGCTCATCCTGTGCGCGGCGGTGTACCTGGGCTGCGAATACGGTGGGCGTATCAGCTCCATCCTGCTGAACATTCCGGGGGAGGCATCCACGGTGATGACCACGCTGGATGGCTACCCCCTCGCCCGCCAGGGCATGGCCGGTGTGGCACTGTCGCTGTCGGCCTGGAGCTCCTTCATCGGCGCCCTGATCGCCACCTGCGGCATGGTGATGTTCGCGCCCCTGCTGGCCAAGTGGGCGATCGCCTTCGGGCCGGCGGAATACTTCGTGCTGATGGTGTTCGCCATCGTCTGCCTGGGCGGCATGGCGGGCAACCGGCCACTGAAGACGTTCATCGCGGCGTTGATCGGCCTGTTCCTGTCTACCATCGGTATTGACGCCAACAGCGGTGTGTACCGCTTCACCGGCGACAGCGTGCACCTGGCCGACGGCATTCAATTCGTGGTGCTGGTGCTGGGGCTGTTCTCGGTGTCCGAGATTCTCCTGCTGCTCGAGAAAACCCACCACGGCCATCAGGCCGCGCAAGCCACCGGGCGCATGATGTTCAACCTCAAGGAAGCCGCCGCAGTGTGGGTGGTGAACGTTCGTTGCGGCCTGCTGGGCTTCATCATGGGCGTACTGCCTGGCGCCGGCGCCACCTTGGCCAGCGCTGTGGCCTACATGACGGAAAAACGCATGGCCGGGCCTACCGGGAAATTCGGTACGGGCGACCTGCGCGGGCTGGCGGCACCGGAAACCGCCATCGGCGCTGCCGCTTGTGGCGCGTTGGTGCCCATGCTCACCTTGGGCGTACCAGGTTCGGGTACCACGGCGGTGATGATTGGCGCGCTTAGCCTCTACAACATCACCCCTGGCCCGCTGTTGTTCGAACAGCAGCCGGACATCGTCTGGGGGCTGATCGCTTCGCTGTTCATCGCCAACGTAATGCTGGTGATCCTCAATATTCCGATGATCCGCGTGTTCACGCGCATCCTGTCGGTACCGAACTGGGCGCTGGTGCCTGTGATCGCCATCATCACCGGTATTGGCGTGTATGCGGTGCACGCGACCACCTTCGACCTGTTCCTGATGGTGGGCATCGGCATCTTCGGCTACATCCTGCGCAAGCTGGACTTCCCCCTGTCTCCGCTGCTGCTGGGCTTCATTCTCGGCGGCCTGATGGAGCAGAACCTGCGACGCGCGCTGTCCATCTCCAACGGTGACCTGCAGATCCTCGCCGGCAGCCCCATCACCGTGGGCACCTGGGTGCTTACCGCGATCATGCTAGTGCTGCCGTTGATTCGCATCTGGCGCAACCGTCAACGGGCCCGGCGGGTCGCCAATGCCTGAGGCAAAGTCACCCGCCTGGTGGGTCACGGCTGTGACCGGGCTGGTGGGAGGATGGCTGGCCAGCCAGGTGGGCTGGCCGTTGCCCTGGATGACTGGCGCATTGCTGGCGGTGATCCTGGTGCGCTGCGCTACCCCTTGGCAATTGCGAGAAATACCCAACGGGCGCCGCTGTGGGCAATGGATCATCGGCACTGGCATCGGGCTGCACTTCACCCCGATCATTCTCGAGCAGGTGGCCGAGCACTGGCCGCTGATCCTCGTCGGCGCCGTGGTGACCAGCGTGTCCAGCCTTGTGAGCGTATGGCTGCTGCTGCGCACGGGTGAAGACCGCGCTACCGCGTTTTTCTCGAGCATGCCGGGGGGGTCTGGCGAGATGGTCAACCTGGGCGCGCGCAATGGCGCCAACCTGGGCCGCGTGGCTGCCGGGCAAAGCCTACGGGTACTGCTGGTGGTTTTGCTGGTGCCGGCGGTATTCAAGTACCTGCTAGGCGAAGGCGCTGTTTCCCAGCACGGCGGTGAACTGGGCTGGGCGTGGCTGGCCTTGATTGGCGGGCTTGGCGTTGTGGCGGCAATGGTGTGGCAGAAGCTTGACCAGCCAAACCCCTGGCTGTTCGGGCCGCTGCTGGTTACCGCCACCCTGAGTATCGGCATGGGCTTGCAGGGCAGCCTGCCCGCGGGCGGTAGCCAGATCGGCCAGTGGCTGATCGGTAGCGGCCTGGGCTGTCACTTCAACCGGGCATTCTTCCGCCGAGCGCCTTCGTTCCTCGGGCGTACGCTGGCAGGCACGCTGCTGACGATGCTGATAGCCGGCCTCGCCGCCTGGCTGCTCAGCCTGGCCACCGCCCTGGATTTGCGCTCCCTCACCCTGGGCATGATGCCCGGCGGCATCGCTGAAATGAGCCTCACCGCCGAAACCCTGCAACTGTCCGTGCCGCTGGTGACCGCGTTGCAAGTGATGCGCCTGCTGTTTGTGCTGTTCCTGGCCGAGCCGCTGTTCCGCCGCTGGAGCAGGCAGCCAGGAACGCCTTCATAGCGCCCAGTCGATCGGGGCCAGGTCGTGGTCCTTGAGGAACTGATTGGTCTTGCTGAAGTGCCCATTGCCGATGAAGCCCCGGTGCGCCGACAACGGCGACGGGTGCACGGAGGTAAGAATCAGGTGCTTGGTAGGGTCGATCAGCTTTTTCTTGCTCTGGGCATGGGCACCCCATAGCAGGAACACCACATGCTCGCAGCGCTCGCTCACGGTTTCGATGATGCGATCGGTGAACGGCTCCCAGCCTTTCTTGGCATGGGAGGCCGCCACGCCGCGTTCGACCGTGAGCGTGGTGTTGAGCAACAGCACGCCCTGTTCGGCCCAATGCTGCAAGCAGCCATGGGAAGGAACGTCGAGGTTAAGGTCGCGCTTGAGCTCTTTGAACACGTTCACCAGCGACGGCGGCGCGGGCACGCCCGGTTGCACGGAGAAACACAGCCCGTGAGCCTGGCCGGGGCCGTGATAAGGGTCCTGGCCCAGTATCACCACCTTCACCTGTTCCAGCGGGGTGAGGTTCAGCGCATTGAATATCAGCGGCCCGGGCGGGTAAATCTCCTTGCCTGCGGCCAGTTCATGGCGCAGGAACTCGCGCAACTGCCGCATGTACGGCTGGTCGAACTCTTCCTTGAGCGCCTGTTTCCAGCTTGGCTCAAGCTTGATGCGATCTTCTTCAGAGGCAGTGGTGGTCATGTGGCAGTCCATGGAACAATCCGGGGACACTAGGAAAGACCTTCTCTGTTGTCAATCGAACCGACCCTTGCGGTCCATAATTCCAACAAAGTACTGAGCAGAGGTTTCGATGAATCTGAGTTTTGAAGAGCTTATCGGGGCAAACGGTGCCCATATCGGCATTGCCACCCTCGACGCCCCGAAGTCCTTGAACGCGTTATCGCTACCGATGATCGAGGCGCTTCTGGAGAAGCTCGACGCCTGGGAGCGCAACCCCCGCATCGCCTGTGTGCTGCTGCGGGGCAATGGCCCGAAAGCGTTCTGCGCGGGTGGCGACGTGCGTAGCCTGGTGGACGCCTGTCGCGCTCACCCCGGGGAAGTCCCTGACCTGGCGGCGCGGTTCTTCGAAGCTGAATACCGTTTGGACTACCGCCTGCATACCTTCACCCGCCCGGTCATCTGCTGGGGGCATGGCTATGTACTGGGGGGCGGCATGGGCCTGCTGCAGGGCGCCGCGATCCGTATTGTCACGCCCGGCAGCCGCCTGGCCATGCCGGAGGTGAGCATCGGCCTGTATCCCGATGTGGGTGCCGGTTGGTTCTATAACCGCCTTCCGGGCAAGCTGGGGCTGTTCCTGGCGTTGACCGGGGCCCAGGTGAACGGTACCGATGCCTTGGAGCTTGGGCTGGCTGACAGGCTGCTGCGTGATGACCAGCAGGACGAACTGATTGACGGCCTGGTGCAAATGAACTGGCAGGAGGACGCTGATGTACAGCTGATCAGCCTTCTGCGTGCGCTCGAACATGACGCCCTCCCCTCCCGCCCGCCGGCAAAATGGCTGGCGCGACGTGCCGCCGTGGATGACTTGCTGGACGTGGCAGGCCCGGTGCAGGCGTGGAAAGCCATCGCCCGCTGGCGCGACCATGCCGACCCTGACCTTGCCCAGGCCGCGCAAAACCTGATCGGTGGCTGCCCGCTCACGGCCCACCTGGCCTGGCACCAGCTCAAGCGTGCCCGGCAGCTGTCATTGCCGGACGTGCTACGGATGGAGTACGGCCTAAGCCTGAACTGCTGCCGGCATCCGGAGTTCAGCGAAGGGGTGCGCGCGCGCCTGGTAGACAAAGACAACACGCCTCACTGGCACTGGCCCGACGTGGCTGCCATTCCGGACGCCGTGGTGAACGCCCACTTCAGCCGCGCCTGGGAAGGTGAACACCCGTTGAAGGATTTGTAATGAACGCCGAGCCCCGGGTTCACAATGGGTTAGAGCCTTCTGTGGGAGCAAGGGGAGCCTAAGGCGGAGCTCGCGAATAACGGCTGGCGCCGTTCGGTTGGCCAGCCGGCGTGTAGCGTTCTAACGATAACCCCGCCCGCCCCAGCCGCCACGGCCGTCGTGATCGCCACGCGGCCCGCGGTCCGGTCCGCCCCGGCCATGGTCTCGCCAGTCCGGGCCCCGGTCATGGCGCCATTGAGGGGGTGGCCCACCGCGCCAACCCATTGCAGGCCGCGGCGGTGGCCCCGGGCGCCAGGCTGGCGGTGGCGGCGGCCGGTAATATTGGGGCGGCGGCGCGTAATAGCGGGGCCCCGGGGTTACGTAGTAGCCGCTGGTATAACCATAGGGATAGGCATAAGGGCGGGCCTCATAAACAGGGCGCTGTACGGTGTAGACGTCCGTTTGTACATAGCCATCGGTGGCGTAAGGCACGCAGCCTCCAAGCAGCGTTCCCATCGAAGCGATCAGCAGTAGTTTGCGATACATGAGCGGCCTCCAGGACCGCAGTGGGGAAGTCTGCGTAACCTCAGACTGACAAACATGACTCAAGTGCGGCGACGGAAACACCCGGAAATACATTACCTTTCATCGACATACGGCCCATCCGCCCATGTCCACATGAAAGTGATTGCGATGGGCCGCGTTGTACTCCGGGCCAAGTACGGTATTGAAATACTTACAGGCATTGCGGTGTACCTGCCGAAGAAATTCTGCGTCATCGGCACTGCCCTTCCAGCCCTGCAACACACTGATCCGGCGGCCATCAGCCAACCGGAAGGCGGCGATGTCCAGCGCGTTGGCGCTGGCGTGCTGGCTTAGCCTACCTTGGCTGCGGTTGTACACGTTACGGCAGGCGAAGCTGCCCAGATGCTCCAGGGCGGCCACTGGGGTGCCATAAACGGCCTGAGCCGCCGGCTGCAAACCGTGACGTTCGAACATGGCCGTGGATACCGCCAGCGGGCAACTGGCCAGGAAACTGCTGCTCAACCGAACCGGCCCGCCGCTTACGCGTACTACCTCGCGCAGCGGGCAGCGCTGGCCGGGGGGCGAATCCGCCTGAGGCTGGTAGCGCAGGCCAGACACAGCAAGCACCTGCGCGCAAAGTTGCGGGTCCGCCTGGAGGCGGCGCAGCTTGAATGGCGTCAGCCAATTGGGCGCTTCGCTTACATCCAGAGGCGCCCAGGGGTTCCAACGTGAGGGAAGCGGCAGCGCCCACCACAGCACAAGCCCTACCAACGCCAACCCGCACAGCACTAGCACGCCGCGCATACTAACGCCTCCGTAAATGCGCAGCGCCTGTCACAGCAAGCCCATCTGCGTGGGAGCGCCCGCCGCAGGTACTGGGGGCAGCGCTGGCAATCCGGGTAGCCGCTCCATCAACCGCTCATGGAACCGCCGCGCCTGGGCGTGCGCCTCGCGGTTGTCAGCGGTGTGCATGAACACATAGGGGCGGCGACCTTCTTCAATCCACTCGGCTACCTTGGCCACCCAAGGGTCGAGGAACGGCTCGTTATCCGCCACGTGCGGCAAACCCACGAAACGCACCTGGGGCCGATCGGTGAACGCGGCGGGCCGCGGCGGCACCCGTGGCTTCATGGCCTGCGCATGGAGAATGCCAGGGTCGGTGGAGGCCACGCTGAACAACGCGCGGGTGTCCATGCAGATGCGCTCCGTGCCGCTGTCCCGGAGTAGGCGGTTGAGGGCGCGTTCTTCGCTTCCTTTGGAAAAAAACGCAGGGTGCCGCACTTCTACCGCCAGCGGCCGGGACACCCCTTCGATAAACAGGGCAAGGTCTGCCAGGCGGGAGGGCCCGAAGCTGGCTGACAACTGCAGCCATACCGGTGAAACGCGCTCGCCAAGCGGAGCAAGCGAACGCAAAAACTGGTGCGCGAGTTCGAGCTGGCCACCGAGTTCTCCACCGTGGCTGATATCCCGCGGAAACTTGGCGGTAAAGCGAAAGTGAGCGGGCATTTCCTCAGCCCAGCGCGCAACCGTGGCCGCTGCGGGCCAGGCATAAAAGGTGGTGTTGCCTTCCACGGCATTGAAAGCGCGGGCGTACAGCCCTAGTGTATCTGCGGCTTGGGTATCGGCAGGATAGAAGCTGCCCCGCCAGGCCGCATCGCTCCAGGACGGGCAGCCCAGGTAATACGGAAGGTCGGCAGAAGTCAGATATGAACGTCCAGGCCCAGGACCTCGCCGTCCCACTCCACGAAGCTCGCCGTGGTGAGGTAGCTGGCCAAGGCGGTAGCCACACGGGTATTGACGCCGCGGAACATTTCTTCCTGCTGGCGCGCGGAGAAGGCCGGCACGAGCGTACCGCGACCACCGCTTGCGGCAGGCCGCGTGCGGGCCTCGATCACTTCGATCTCGCCTTCCTGTTCGTCGGCCACGTCCTCGACCCGCGCCAAGCCCTTGCCGGGCTTGCGCTTGATCGGGTACGACCGCGAGGAGACGCCATCTATGCGCATTCAGGTTCTCGATACGTGATATCAGCGTGCTGGCACTGTAGCGCCCCCAGCACTGGCTCGGTGATAACTGGACCACATAACCTGCAAAAGGTTTAGGGCCATGGGTCGAAAATCCCTCAGGCCGTCGGAAACCGGCTCAGGCGCGAGGAGCGCCCTTTGGCGTTGCCACGTTGTCCCTCAGGTACACCGGCTGTGCCTGGTCAGCGGCAACAGCCTCGCCACGTGCCCAGCCGAACGTGGCCAGCGCCAGTACGTCTTCGGCGTGTGGCAAGGCCATGGCGTCGAACTGGCGTGGCTTGACCGCCAAGCGATCAGCGTAGCCCCAGCCAGTGCCAGCGCCGTACCAGGCCCCTAGGTTATCGGCCGGCAACTGCACCGCATGAGGGGGCAGCACGGCCTCGGTACCGCAGAGGCGCATTTCACCGGCCAGCTCCTGATAGCAGCCCCAGTACACTTCATCCATGCGAGCGTCGATGGCCGCCGCTACCCGGGACTCGCCGTGACGCCGCCAAGCACCCTGTGCAAGCGCGGCCAGGTTGGAAACGCCGAGCACAGGGCGATCCAGCGCGAACGCCAGGCCCTGCACCACGCCAATGGCAATGCGAACCCCGGTGAACGCCCCAGGGCCGCGACCGAAGGCGATAGCATCCACGGCACTTGGCGCGATACCGGCCTGGGCCAGAACCTGCTGGATCATCGGCAGCAGCTTCTGCGCGTGCAGCCGGGGGATCACCTCATAATGGCTGAGTACCCGACCCTCATGGAGCAAGGCGACAGAACAGGCTTCGGTGGCGGTATCGAGGGCCAACAAGGTGGGCATTGCGGTGTCCGGGGCAGAAAAAAGGCAGAGAGTATAAACGACGAAAGCCCGCGAACGGGCTTTCGTTTATCCGGGAAAGTGTCAGCTGAGCGCTGCAACCACCTTGCCGGTAATGTCTTCCACTGTACCCACGCCTTCGATACGCGCGTACTTCGGCTTGCCCTGTTCCACGGACAGGTTCTTGTAGAAGTTCACCAGCGGCTCGGTCTGGTCATGGTAGACCTGAAGGCGCTTGCGCACGGTTTCTTCGGTATCGTCGGCGCGGTGGATCAGGTCGTCACCGGTCACGTCGTCCTTGCCGGCAACCTTCGGCGGATTGAACACGGTGTGGTACACCCGGCCAGAGGCTTCGTGTACGCGACGGCCGGCGATACGATTGACGATCTCTTCGTCGGCCACGTTGATTTCCACCACGTAGTCGAGAACAACATTGGCTTTCACCAGGGCTTCGGCCTGGGGAATGGTGCGCGGGAAGCCGTCGAACAGGAAGCCATTGGCGCAGTCGGGCTGAGCGATACGCTCCTTCACCAACGCAATGATCAGGTCGTCGGATACCAGCCCACCGCTGGCCATCACTTCCTTGGCCTTGAGGCCCAGTTCAGTGCCGGCCTTGACTGCCGCGCGAAGCATGTCGCCGGTGGAGATCTGCGGAATACCGAACTTCTCGGTGATGAACTTGGCCTGCGTACCTTTCCCGGCTCCGGGAGCTCCCAGCAGAATCACGCGCATCGATGTGCTCCTCAAATGTTTTTTTATATGACAACGCCGATGACCCTGGAGAAAACGTAACTACCGGTGAGCCACCGAAAAAATTCGGGCTGGCCGAAATCGGCCAAAAGGCTGTCCAAGATACACAGGCGCCCGGGGCCAGACAAGCCGTCGAAGGTCGCAGGAACCCGCCGCAGCGGGCAAGGTGCAACCCAGTGTGACTGCCCGGGCAGCGAGGCGCACCCTGGCACACGCGCCCTGCCGCCTTCGGGAGGTTCCCTTAACCGGTGTTGCGCAAGCCGGCAGCGATACCCGCCACGGTCACCAGCAGTGCCTGCTCTAGCCCGCTGTGCGGGGCGCCCTGCTGGGATCGGGAGCGGGCAAGCAACTCGGTCTGCAGGCGATGCAGAGGGTCCAGGTAGGTATTGCGAAGGGCGAAGAACTCAAGGGTATCCGGGCTGCTGGCCAGCAGTTTCGACTGCCCGGTGACCGCCAGCACATGGTGTGCACACTGCGACAATAGGTCGCGCAGCGCCTTGCCCAGCGGCTTGAGCGAATCGTCTACCAGGCGCTCATCATATTGGTTGGCGATGTCCGCGTCCGCCTTGGCCAGCACCATTTCAAGCATATCTATGCGGGTACGGAAGAACGGCCACCGCTCTCGCATTTGCGCCAGCACAGGGCCATCGCCCCGTTCCAGGGCCTGGCCCAGCGCCGCTTCCCAGCCCAGCCAAGCCGGCAGCATCAGGCGGGTTTGCGTCCAGCCGAAAATCCACGGGATAGCGCGCAAACTTTCGATGCCGCCCTGGCGGCGCTTGGCCGGCCGGCTGCCCAACGGCAAGCGCCCCAGTTCCTGCTCCGGGGTTGACTGGCGGAAGTACTCCACGAACTGAGGGTGCTCGCGCACCACCTTGCGATACGCCTGCACACCGTCCGTGGCCAAGCGGTCCATTTGAGCGCGCCACGGCGCCTCGGGAAGCGGCGGTGGGAGCAGCGTGGCCTCAAGCACGGCTGCAAGGTATAGATGCAGGTTTTGCTCGGCGATATCAGGCAGGCCGAACTTGAAACGGATCATCTCCCCTTGCTCGGTGGTGCGGAAACGGCCGGCCACCGAGCCGGGCGGTTGCGACAGAATGGCCGCGTGTGCCGGGCCGCCTCCTCGGCCCACCGTCCCGCCGCGGCCATGGAACAGCAGCAGTTCGACGCCCTGCTCGGCGCAGATGTTCACCAGCGTTTCCTGCGCCCGGTATTGCGCCCAGGCCGCAGCCGTGGTGCCGGCGTCCTTGGCCGAGTCGGAGTAACCGATCATCACTTCCTGAGGGCCATGGAGCCTGGCGCGATAGCCGGGCAGCGAGAGCAAGCGCTCGATCACCGGGCCGGCGTTGTCCAGGTCTGCCAGGGTTTCGAACAGCGGCACCACCCGCATGGGTCGCAACACACCCGCCTCTTTGAGTAACAGTTGCACGGCCGATACGTCCGAGGCGGCCCCCGCCATGGAGATTACATACGAGCCCAGGGACGCGGCCGGTGCAGCCGCCACTTCGCGGCAGGTGGCCAACACTTCGGCGGTTTCCTCCGAAGGGCGGAAGTAGGCCGGCAATAACGGCCGACGATTGTTCAGCTCTGTCAGGAGGAAGGCCACCCGGTCGTCTTCGTCCCAGTCCGCGTAGCGCCCCAGCCCCAGGTACTCGGTGATTTCGCTCATGGCCGCGGCGTGGCGGGCCGCATCCTGGCGAACGTCCAGGCGCACCAGGAACAAGCCGAAGGTGACGGCCCGGCGGATGCAGTCCAGCAATGGGCCATCGGCGATCACGCCCATCCCACAGGCATGCAGCGATTCAAAACACAGCTGTAGCGGGGCCAGCAGTTGATGGTTGTCCTGTAGCACCTCGGCGTCGGCCGGGTGCGGGCCTTTAAGGGCGGCCTGGGCCCAACTGCGCGTAGCCCGCAGGCGCTCGCGCAATGCCTTCAGCACGTGCCGGTAGGGCTCGGCGCTATCGCCACTGTGTGCACGCAGCGCTTCGCTGGCCTGCTGCATCGATAGCTCGGCGGCCAATTGGTCCACGTCGCGCAGGAAAAGGTCTGCAGCCATCCACCGCGCCAGCAGCAGCACCTCGCGGGTCACCGCAGCAGTAACGTTGGGGTTGCCGTCGCGATCGCCGCCCATCCACGAGGCGAAGCGGATCGGCGCGGCTTCGAGCGGCAAGTGCAAACCGGTGGCGGCATGCAGCGTGGCATCCACCTTGCGAAGGTGATTGGGCACGGCGTGCCACAGGGAGTGCTCGATCACCGCGAAGCCCCATTTGGCTTCATCCACCGGCGTGGGCCGGGTGCGACGAATCTCGTCCGTATGCCATGCCTCGGCGATCAGCCGCTGCAGCTTGTGGAGGATGGCTTGCTGTTCCGCATCGGTAAGGTCGCGATGGTCCAGCATGGCCAACTGAGCAGCGATGGCATCGTATTTCTGGATCAGCGTGCGCCGCGCCACTTCCGTGGGGTGCGCGGTAAGCACCAGCTCGATGTCCAGCCGGCCGACGTGTCGGGCCAGGTGGTCGGCGTCGTGCCCGGCGGCCTGCAGGCGGCGCAGCAGCTCGGGCAGGCGCTCGGCATCCGCCATATCCGCACTCGGGTCCGCACGCTGCGCGGCAGGGGCGTCGCCTTCGGCCCGCCGGCGGATCAGTTGGTACTGCTCAGCGATGTTGGCCAGGTTCAAAAATTGCGTGAACGCCCGTGCCACCGGTAGCAGCTCGTCCTCGCTCAGCTCATCGAGGCTGTCACGCAGCTGCGCCGTGTTCGCGGTCGCACTGCGGCGATCGGCCTTGGCCCCTTGCCGAATGCGCTCGATCTTTTCAAGGAAGGCTTCGCCGTACTGCTCACGAATGGTGGTGCCGAGCAGTTCGCCCAACACATGGACCCGCTCACGCAGGCGCGCGTCGATTTCGCTCATGTCCTTGCTCCTCTGATGGCCGGGCAGACGCAGGCAGGATAGCGCAGCGGCGAATGAACGCGGCCCGGAAAAACCGCTCAATACTCCTGTACGCCTTACGCAGCCTTGTGGATGCACGGCTGTTTGGCCTCGCAATGACCTATCCGACCCATGAGGTGCCCATGAAAATCCGTGAGCTCGCCCGGCATTGGGAACAGAACGCCACAGGCCGCCTGACCAAAACACCCTACAGCATCCATCTGGACGTTGAATCGGCCGCTCGCCTGTCGGCGTTGCAGGAAATGTATCCGAAGCATCACGCCGAAGAACTGCTCGGCGAGCTGATCGGCGCGGCGCTGGAAGAGCTGGAAACCAGCTTCCCGTATATCCGCGGAACCAAGGTGATCGCTACTGACGAAGAGGGCGACCCTATGTACGAAGACATCGGGCCTACGCCGCGTTTTCTTGCACTGTCTCGTCGTTATCTTGACGAACTGAACCGAAAAGACACTTACGAGGCAGCCGCTGCTGATCCTCAGGGTGCTACGCAGAATGGTCGATAGCCCCGTTCCAGAGCCTTCAGGAAGTAAAAATTGAATCCTTTGGACAGTTTTGTGAACTATCAGAAAAACACTTGAGTCCCAAACATTAGCCATCGCAGTAGTATGCCCGCGGCTACGCTGCCCAGGCCGCTGCCATGGATCAGTTGTTTTTTGAAAGCCCTCCTATGGAGTCGAAGATCATGAAGACTTGCACTGCCAAACCCTCGTCCAACGCAGTCCGTGGGCTCAAGCTCGCCGCTCTGGCGCTGGGCAGCAGCTTCATTCTGGCAGGTTGCGCTGGCAACCCTCCTACCGAGCAATACGCCCTGGCCCAATCGGCCGTGAACAGCGCGGTAAGCGCTGGTGGCACCGAGTACGCGGCCGTGGAAACCAAATCGGCCCAGGACAAGTTCAAGGCGGCGGAAATCGCCATGCACGACGAAGACTACGACAAGGCCAGAATGCTCGCCGAACAGGCTGAGTGGGACGCTCGCGTAGCCGAGCGCAAGGCACAAGCCGCCAAGGCACAGAAGGCCGTGGACGACGCGCACCAGGGCGTGGAAGAACTGCGCCAGGAAGGCATGCGCAACGCTCAGTAACCGCCCCGAGTGCACTTTGGACAGATAAGGAAGAACCCCATGCGTAAACATTTGATGATCCCTGCCCTGCTGGCCGTGGCCGTTAGCTTGAGCGCCTGCTCGCACGACCCGAACGCCAACCTGGAAAGCGCCCGTACCAACTACTCTTCACTGCAGACCAACCCGAAATCCGCGACCCTGGCCGCCCTCGAAACCAAGGACGCTTCGGAGTGGCTGGACAAGGCCGACAAGGCCTACCGTGAAGGTGACGACAAGCAAAAGGTCGACCAGCTGGCCTACTTGACCAACCAGCGTGTGGAGTTTGCCAAGCAGACCATCGCCCTGCGTACCTCCGAAGATGACATCAAGAACGCCGCGGCCCTGCGCGCCAAGGCCCAGCTGGATGCTCGCGACGCTCAGATCAAGAAGCTGCAGGACAGCCTGAACGCCAAGCAGACCGACCGTGGCACCCTGGTGACCTTCGGCGACGTACTGTTCGACCTGAACAAGTCCGAGCTCAAGCCCAGCGGCATGACCAACGTCATTCAGCTGGCTCAGTTCCTGAAGGATAACCCGGACCGTCAGGTCATCATCGAAGGGTATACCGACGCCACCGGCTCGGATTCCTACAACCAGAGCCTGTCCCAGGCACGCGCCACCTCCGTGATGGCCGCGCTGGTTCGCCAGGGCGTAGACGCCAAGCGCATCGTCGCTCAAGGCTACGGCAAGCAGTACCCAGTGGCTGACAACAGCAGCAGCTCGGGGCGCGCCATGAACCGTCGTGTGGAAGTGACCATTTCCAACGACAACCAGCCAGTGGCGCCACGCTCCACGATCCACTAAGCGCCGCGGTTGCATGAAAAGCCAGCCCTTCGGGGCTGGCTTTTTTGTGGGCAACGCGGTTGCGCCAACGCCGGCTGCTAGGGGTAATTGGGTATCTCACCCAGCCGCCGCAGCCCGTTGAAGTGGCTGGGGTCGTCGAGGAAGCGCAGCATCACCTGGCGGAAGGTCGGGTCGGCGAAGGTTTGCACATGGGCGCCGCGGGTGAGTTGCAGAACACGGGGCGGCGGCAAGGCCTTGTACAGTTCGATGCCGTTTTCCAGCGGTACCACGTTGTCATCCATGCTCTGGAACAACAACTTCGGGGTAGGCCCGATGTGCTCCGCGGCGGCAATGGCGCTGTCGCCGTCCGGAACCACCCACGACAGCGGCACCTGCAGGGGCCAGGTCAGCCACGAGGTACTCAGGGCAAAGCGGCCTACCTTGCGATAACTGGCGGGCGCGCCGTCGAACACCAAGGCTGTGAAACGCGCCGCTTCGCTCGGGTGCCCGGCCAGGTAATGAATGCCCAGCGCACCGCCCAGGCTTTGCCCCAGAAGTATCAAGGGCTGGCCCTGGCTTTCCGGTGCCTGGCGCAGCCAGTCGAGCGCCGCTTGTATGTCGAGGTACACACCCGGCAAGTCGGCGCTGCCTTCGGATAGCCCATAGCCGCGGTAATCCAGCATCAATACCTGGTACCCCTCGGCTGGCAGCCACCAACTGCCGCCCAGGTGGCGGGACAGGTTGCCGCCGTTGCCATGCAGGTGCAGCACCGTACCTTTGACCGGCACACCAGCCTTGGCTGGCAACCACCAGGCGTGCAGGCGAACGCCATCGGCGCTTTGCAGCGTAACCGGGCGCCAGGCCACTTTTGCCACATCAGGCGTGAAAGGCTCGCCGGGCTCTGGATAGAACAGCAGGCTGCTGCAGCCGGCCATGCCCAGCAGCAGCGCCAGCCCCAGGGCTTTAAATGATGTTCGCGTAATCCGCTTCAATGCGGTCCAGGCTCAGGTGATTGAGGAAGTTGGAGAAGCACATCCATGCCGACAGCGCATTCATGTCGCGGAACTGTTCCGGCAGGTACTTGGGCGGTGCCACCAGCCCTTCTTCCACCAGTTGGCGCAGGATACGCATGTCTTCCAGGGTGGTCTTGCCGCAGAACAACAGCGACACCTGCTCCAGCTTGCCCTTGCGAACGGCGAGCTGGATGTAGTTGTAGACCATGATAAAGCCCTTGAGGTAGGACAGGTCCTTGGTAAAGGGCAGCCCGGTAGGGGTGGAGCCGCGGAACACCCGGCTGGCGTTACCGTAGCTCTCGGCCATGCCGAAGCCTTGCTCCTGGAAAAAGTCGAATACCTGAAGGAAATCTGCCCCCTCCTCCACCATATGAATGGCCCGGGTGCGGTTGGTGAGCTTGCGCAGGCGGCTGGGGTAGGAGGCGAACGCGATCACCTCCATGAGGATGGCAAGGCCTTCCTGCGTGACGGTGGAAGACGGCGGCCCTTTGGCCAGAAAGGTGCAGATGGGCTGGTTGAGCCCGTTCAGCGTGGTGCCCACATGCACCAGGCCCTCGTGCACCTCCAGGGCGCGCACGTCCCGTTCGTTGAACATGGCGTCGGCGCGGATCTTGATGTAATCGGCTCCCGCCGCGGCATCGGCCACGATGCCATCGGATTCGAACACGCGGATGGTGCCTTCGGTTTCGCCGAATACACGGTTAAGCCGGCTTTGCAGCAGGTCCACCGCTTCCTTGGCTGTAAGGTTTTTTACCTCATCCTTGAGGTCGCCGCGGCCGTCGATCTTATTGAGGTAATCGGACAGCATCATGCCCAGGTCCGCCAAGGTGGGGTCGCCAGCATGGAAGGCATCGGAAGCCGCGCCGTAGAGCTCCTGGGAAATGAGCCCGAAATCCTCGGTGCCCCGGGCTTCCAGCATGCGCACCACCATGCGGTATTCACGGCACATGCGGCGCATGATCTGCCCTACCGGATTGAACTGCCCCAGCTGGCGCGTGACCTCGCGTTCGATGCTCTGGAATTCGACCCGCACGGCAGCCGCATCGAAGCCCAGCGGGCGGCTCTGATACCAGGCGCGGTCCACTTCAGGAAGGGCTTTGCCCTTGGCCTTGAGGAAGGTTTGGCGGACGTTGTCGTCCCATTTCACCGCATCGAGGATACGAATAGGGGTTTGCGCGGCAACAATGCGATCGGACAGCACTCGCACCGTTTGCTGGTAGTCGTCCATCGGCCCTCCTTGTGAAGTCAGCGTGCAACCCGCTTGTAGCGGGCGATTTCCACGAACACATCCGTGTTGGCCAGGTCGTCCAGCCAGGCGAACACTTGTGCCGGGCTTGAGCGCACCGCAACGCCCTGACCGTCACGCGTGTCGAAGCGCTCGCCAGCGAGCGAACCCTGAGCTATCGCCTGCTGCAAGCGCTCCAGGTCCAGGTTGTAGACCACCAACTCGTCCGCATCGCTCAGTTCGAAGCCAACGATAGCGAAGCGCCCGCCATACGCCTTGGGCATGGGCGCAGACGCGTACCACCGCCCGCCGTGACGGCTTACGGTAAAGGACGCCTGATCCCGCGGGGCAGGAGAACCTTTCTGGTAGCTGATGGCGCTGTAATGCCCCTCGGCGCCGGGCTGGATCTTGAGGTTCAGGTGCTCGCCCCAGGCGTCCCGGGCCTGCCATTGGCCCAGCAAGGCGGCGGGCGCCTTTTGCCCAGGCGGGATCGGCTCGTCGAACGTGGCCAGGCAACCACTGAGCAGCGCGCCCACCAGCATGACCGCGAACAGCGTGCGCCAGACGTTCATACCAGGGGCCTCCTTCAGGCTGCGGCCAGTACCAGGTGCATGTAGCGGGTGAGAATGTCGAGCATCCCGGTGTCTTCGGCCGCCTGGTCGGGGGCCAACAGCGCCTGATATTCCATCTGCCCGATCAACGCCGTCAACACTTGTGCGTCCTGCTCGGGGCAGCGTGAGCCCAGTACTCGCAGCATCTGGCAAGCCCCTTCGTGAAGGATGCGTTGATGCGACAGCACCAGCCCGGCCAGGCGAGGCGTGAGCAGGGCTTCCTGGCGGAAGGCTTGTTCGGCCATGAGGTAATCGCGGCGGGTGTTCAGCTGCTTGCGTACGTAGTCGGCGGTCATTCGCGCGATGGCGTCGGCCAGGCGACCGCGCGCTTCGGCCGTTTGATCGGTCGCCGCCAGCAACTGACGCAGCATCTCTTCGCTGCTGGCCCACAGCTTGGCCATGTGCGCAGCGCTGCGCTCCACATAGCGGGCGAAGGTGTCGGCCAACAGGTCTTCGATGTCTTTGAAATAGTAGGTGGTAGCCGACAGCGGAACCCCGGCTTCGGCCGCTACCGCACGGTGGCGAACGCCGCGAACGCCGTCACGCACCACGATGCGCATGGCAGCATCGAGGATGGCCTGGCGGCGCTGCTCGCTACCCTCCCTGGCAGGCTTGCGCCCCTCGTATTGCACGCTCATGGCCACGGCACTTGCCACGCCAGCAGCGCTGGTTGAAACGGTTGCGGGTTCCACTTCAGATCCTTTCAGGTTGTCGCCATCCATATCCCGGCCTCCCGGCCTGGTAGGAGCAGGTGAAACCTGCGAACCAGCCGGGAGTTCCAGTTCCCGGGCCAGCGGCCCGGTCCTGCGCGTCAGGCTTGCGGGCGCATGTGCGGGAAGAGAATCACATCGCGAATGGACGGCGAATTCGTCAGCAGCATCACCAGGCGGTCGATACCGATGCCTTCACCCGCGGTGGGCGGCATGCCATATTCCAGCGCCCGCACGAAGTCGGCGTCGTAGTGCATGGCTTCGTCGTCGCCGGCGTCCTTGTCGGCCACCTGGCGCATGAAGCGCTCGGCCTGGTCTTCGGCATCGTTGAGCTCGGAATAGGCGTTGGCGATCTCGCGGCCACCGATGAACAGCTCGAAACGGTCGGTCACGCTCGGGTTGTCGTCGTTACGACGGGCCAGCGGCGACACTTCGAACGGGTACTGGGTAATGAAGTGCGGCTGCTCCAGCTTGTGCTCGACCAGCTCTTCGAAAATCATCACCTGCAGCTTGCCCAGGCCTTCGAAGCCCAGCACCTTGGCGCCGGCCTTCTTGGCGATCGCGCGCGCCTTGTCGATATCGTTGAGGTCTTCAGCGGTGATGTCAGGGTTGTACTTGAGGATAGAGTCGAACACCGACAGGCGCACGAACGGCTCCCCGAAGTGGAACACCTTGTCGCCGTATGGCACGTCGGTGGTACCCAGCACCTCCATGGCCAGCTCGCGGAACAGCTCTTCGGTGAGGTCCATGTTGTCTTCGTAATCGGCGTAGGCCTGGTAGAACTCGAGCATGGTGAACTCGGGGTTATGCCGGGTGGAAACGCCTTCGTTACGGAAGTTGCGGTTGATCTCGAAGACCTTTTCGAAACCGCCTACCACCAGCCGCTTGAGGTACAGCTCGGGGGCGATGCGCAGGAACATTTCCATGTCCAGGGCATTGTGGTGGGTTTCGAACGGCTTGGCCGCCGCGCCACCGGGGATGGTCTGCAGCATGGGCGTTTCGACTTCAAGGAAGTCGCGCTTCATCAGGAAGCTGCGGATGTGAGCGATCACCTTGGAGCGCACGCGGAAGGTTTCACGCACGTCTTCGTTGACCATCAGGTCCACATAACGCTGGCGGTACCGCTGCTCGGTGTCGGTCAGGCCGTGGTGCTTGTCGGGCAACGGGCGCAGCGACTTGGTGAGCAGGCGCACCTGGGTCATTTCAACGTACAGGTCGCCCTTGCCGGAGCGCGCCAGGGTACCTTCGGCGGCAATGATGTCGCCCAGGTCCCAGGTTTTCACCTGTGCCAGGGTGGCTTCGGGCAGGGTTTTACGGTTCACGTAAACCTGGATACGCCCGGACATGTCCTGGATAACCATGAACGAGCCACGGTTGAGCATGATGCGGCCGGCAACCTTGACCGGGATCGCCGCAGCTTCGAGCTCTTCCTTGGTTTTGTCCGCGTACTGCTTTTGCAGGTCGCCTGCATAGCTGTCACGGCGGAAATCATTGGGGAAGGCCTGACCTTCAGCGCGCACGGCAGCAAGCTTTTCCTTGCGCAGGGCGATCAGGGTGTTTTCTTCCTGTTGAAGGGCTTGCGGGTCGAGTGGTTGGTCGCTCATGTCACATCCGTAAAAAGTCTTTCTGGGGCTTCAAGCTTCAAGCTTCAAGCTGCACGTAAAAGCAAGCTCAAGGGCTGGAAGGCAGAAGCCGGCGTAACGCCCGTCGCTTCTGGCTTGCAGCTTGCCACTTGAAGCTTGCCGCCAGGGCCCGAGGGGCCCTGTCAGAGGCCCTGTTTGAGGCTTGCCTCGAGGTATTCGTCGAGGTCACCGTCCAGCACCTTGTCGCAGTCGCTGCGCTCAACGCCCGTGCGCAGGTCCTTGATCCGCGACGCGTCGAGCACGTAGGAGCGGATCTGGTGGCCCCAGCCGATGTCCGACTTGCTGTCTTCCAGTGCCTGGGACGCGGCGTTGCGCTTCTGTACTTCCTGCTCATACAACCGGGCCCGCAGCATTTTCATGGCGGTGTCTTTGTTGGCGTGCTGGGAGCGTTCGTTCTGGCAGCTCACCACCGTGTTGGTAGGCACGTGGGTAATCCGCACCGCCGAGTCGGTGGTGTTTACGTGCTGGCCGCCCGCGCCGGACGACCGGTAGGTATCGATGCGCAGGTCCGCCGGGTTGATCTCGATCTCGATGTTGTCGTCGATTTCCGGCGACACGAACACCGCAGTGAACGAGGTATGGCGGCGGTTGCCCGAGTCGAACGGGCTTTTGCGCACCAGCCGGTGCACGCCGATTTCGGTACGCAGCCAGCCAAAGGCATATTCGCCCTTGATGTGCAGGGTAGCGCCCTTGATGCCGGCCACTTCGCCTTCGGACAGTTCCATGATGGTGGTGTCGAAGCCGCGTTTGTCAGCCCAGCGCAGGTACATGCGCAGCAGCATGTTCGCCCAGTCCTGGGCCTCGGTGCCGCCGGAACCGGCCTGGATATCCAGGTAGGCGTTGTTGGCGTCCATTTCGCCGCTGAACATACGGCGGAATTCGAGCTTTTCCAGCGAAGTGCGCAGGCGCTCCAGTTCGCTCACCACATCGGCGACCGCGCCTTCGTCGTCTTCCTCGACCGCCATGTCGAGCAACTCGCGGCTATCGGCCAGGCCACCGGACAATTCGTTCAGGGTATCGACGATGGTCGCCAGGGTGGAGCGCTCCCGGCCCAGGTTCTGGGCGTATTCGGGGTTGTTCCACACGTTCGGATCTTCAAGCTCGCGATTGACTTCGGTCAGGCGTTCAGCCTTCTGATCGTAGTCAAAGATACCTCCGAATGGTTTCGGAACGTTCGCTGAGGTCCTTGATGGTGTTGAGGATCGGGTTGATTTCCATGGCGGCTGCGCACTCACGTCAAAAGCCGGGGAGTATAGCATGCAGCGCTTGCGTGTTCATGCCCGGGCTTACGCCCGGTTGTACTGGTCAGTCGGCCACTACCACCTGATTGCGCCCGCTGTGCTTGGCCATGTAAAGGCCTTTGTCGGCGGCGAGAATGAGCAACCGGCAGTGGGTACCCGGCGCGGGCGTCATGGTGGCCAGGCCGATGCTCACCGTCAGCGGCGAGGCGGGCTCCGGGGCGTTGTGCCAGATGCCCAGCGCCGCAATGCTCTGCCGCAGTTTCTCGGCCACCAGCCGCGCGCCGGCCGGGGACGTGCTTGGCAGCACCAGCGCGAACTCCTCGCCGCCATAGCGGGCCGGGAGGTCGCTGGATCGGCTGGAGCAGTCGCGGATGGCGTCCGCCACCTTGCGCAAGGCTTCGTCCCCTTCCAGGTGGCCGAAGTTGTCGTTGTAGGCCTTGAAGTAGTCCACATCGATCATCAGCAGCGAGAGCTGGGTTTGATCGCGCATGGCCCGGCGCCATTCCAGCTCGAGGTACTCATCGAAGTGCCGACGGTTGGACAGCCCGGTAAGGCCGTCCGAGTTCATCAGCCGCTGCAACACCAGGTTGGTGTCGAGCAACTGCTGCTGGCTCACCCGCAGCGCACGATAAGCCTCGTCGCGCTGCAGGAGCGTGAGGTACGAGCGGGAGTGGTAACGAATGCGCGCGATCAGCTCGATGGTGTCAGGCAGTTTGACCAGGTAATCGTTCGCGCCCGCGGCAAAGGCAGCGCTCTTGACCACTGCGTCTTCCTTGGTGGAAAGCACAATGATCGGGATGTCCCGGGTAGACGGATGGTTGCGGTATTCGCGCACCAGCGTGAGGCCATCCAGGCCCGGCATTACCAGGTCCTGAAGGATGACCGTGGGGCGAATGCGCACGGCGTTGGCAATCGCCTGGTGAGGGTCCGCGCAAAAGTGGAAGTCGATGTTGAGTTCGGCCGCCAGGCTGCGCCGCACGGCTTCCCCGATCATCGCCTGATCATCCACCAGCAACACCATGGCCTTGTTTTCATCGGTGGACCTGTACTGTTCGATCTGCAGATCAATCATTGCGTTTTCACCTGAATACTGCCTGTGTGCCGGCGTGGCCCGTTGCGTTTGGTCATAGTGCGAAAGTTTCCATCAAGCGCGAAGCGATGCGCTCCAGCGGCCGCACCTCCACCGCTGCGTCAATCGCTATCGCGGCCTTGGGCATCCCGAACACCGCGCAGCTTTGTTGATCCTGGGCAATGGTGAGGTGGCCTCGCTCGCGCATGGCCTTGAGCCCCTGTGCGCCGTCGCGCCCCATGCCGGTAAGTAGTACGCCCACCGCGCTGCCCTGCCAGTGGCGTGCAACGCTTTCGAAAAAGACGTTGATCGACGGCCGGTAGATTTCGTTCACCGGCTCGGCGGTATAGGTCAGGGTACCGTCGCGGGTCAGGCGCAGGTGATTGTTGGTCCCTGCCAGCAGCACATCGCCCGGTTGTGGCCGGTCGCCTTCCCGCGCAAGCCTCACAGGGCGGCGGGACGCGGTAGCCAGCCAGTCGGCCATGCCCGCGGCAAACACCTCGTCCACGTGCTGAACCAGCACCAGGGCTGCGGGAAGCTCGGCCGGCAAACCCTTGAGCAGCGTTTCCAGCGCCGCCGGCCCGCCCGCGGAGGAACCAATGGCCACCAGGCACTGCGTTTGACGGCCTTGGGGCCGTACAACCGGCGCACGTTTGGCAGGCGCACCGCGCTGGCCGATCAGCCAACCGATATTGATGATCTTGCGCAACAGCGGCGCGGCGGCCTCCCGCCCGTTTCCCGCGCCAACTGCCGGGGTATCCACCACATCCAGCGCGCCATAGCCCATGGCCTCGAATACCCGGTGCACGTTCTGCTCGCGGTCCACGGTCACGATCACAATGGCGCAGGGCGTGCTGGCCATGATCTGCCGGGTGGCCTCCACGCCGTCCATTTTCGGCATGATCAGGTCCATCAGCAGTACATCCGGCCGGTCCTCGGCGCAGCGGCGCACAGCTTCTTCCCCATCCCCGGCCACCCAGATAATTTCATGGGCCGGGTCGTAGGCCAGCGCGCGGCGCAGCGCTTCTACCGCCATCGGCATGTCGTTGACAATCGCCACCCTCATCCCTCGACTCCTCCGATCAGCTCGGCGACCGCATCGAGCAACGCGTCGTCATGGAAGCTGGCTTTTGCCAAATAGTAGTCGGCCCCGGCCTCGAGTCCACGCTGGCGGTCTTCCTCGCGATCCTTGTAGGACACCACCATGACCGGAAGCGCGCTCAGGCGGGCATCGCGGCGCAGCAGCGTCACCAGTTCGATGCCGTCCATGCGGGGCATGTCGATATCGGTGATCAGCAGGTCGAAAGGTTCGCTGCGCAAGGCATTCCAGCCATCCATGCCATCCACGGCAACCGCCACTTCGTAGCCAGCCGCCACCAGCAACTTGCGCTGCAATTCGCGTACCGTGAGGGAATCGTCCACCACCAGCACTCGCTTGCCCGTGCGTTGCCGGCTGCCCTCGGCCAGCTTGTCGATGCGCTCCAGCCGGCCCGTGCTCAGCAGCTTGTCCACCGAGCGCACCATGTCTTCCACGTCGATGATCAGCACCACCGAGCCGTCGTCCAGCAAAGCCCCGGCGGAGATGTCCTGAACCTTGCCCAGGCGTGAATCCAGCGGCAGTACCGCCAGCACCCGCTCACCAATAAAACGTTCGACGGCGATGCCGTAGAGCGC
Organism: Pseudomonas sp. 3MAES_34.3B; assembly: GCF_058145875.1. Classification (NCBI taxonomy): domain Bacteria; kingdom Pseudomonadati; phylum Pseudomonadota; class Gammaproteobacteria; order Pseudomonadales; family Pseudomonadaceae; genus Pseudomonas; species Pseudomonas sp. 3MAES_34.3B. The sequence goes on from NZ_CM176960.1 coordinate 4,239,880, forward strand.
ATCGCGCTCGCGCACCACCACCACGCGAATGCTGCCCCCGGCATGCTGCGCGGCGGGGCGTTGAAGCAACTGGCTGGCCGCGACCAGGCCCACCTGCTGGCCCTGATGGAAGAAGTGCTGGCGGCCTTCGAGTTGAACGATATCGCCCGGCGCCAGGGCCAGGCTGTGTTCGATGTGAGCCAGGGGGAAGGCATAGGCTTCGCCACCCACATCGACCACAAGGCTGCGGACCACCGACAAGGTGAGCGGCACTTCAACCAGGAAGCGGCTGCCCTGCCCGCTCGCCTGAGTCATTTCAACCGAACCACGCAGGTCACGCACCATGTGTTGCACGGCATCCAGGCCCACGCCGCGGCCGGACACTTCAGTAACGGTATCGCGCAGGCTGAAGGCCGGCAGGAACAGGAACGCGAGCAGTTCCTCTTCGCTCAACCGGTCCACCGTCTCGGCTGGGGCCAACTGCCGCTGCACCACGCTTTGGCGCAAGCGCGCAAGATCCACGCCGGCACCATCATCGGCCAGCTCGAGCAACAAGTGCCCGGCGCGGTGCGACGCGCGCAGCCGCAGTGTCCCTTCTGCGGGCTTGCCGGCGAGCACCCGGGCTTCAGGTGCTTCAATCCCGTGGTCAACCGCATTGCGCAGCAAGTGGGTAAGCGGGCCTTCGAGCCGCTCGAGCACATCCCGATCGACCTGGGTTTTTTCGCCCTCTACTTCCAGCCGCACCTGCTTGCCAAGGCTGCGGCCAAGGTCCCGGACCATGCGCGCCTGGCCGTTCAACACGTCGGCGAATGGCCGCATGCGGCACGCCAGGGCGGTGTCATATAACTGTTGGGCACGTTGAGCCGCGTCCCAGCCGTAATCGTCCAGCTCGGCCGCCTGGCCTAGCAACACCTGCTGGGTTTCCCCCAGCATTGTCCGCGCCTGGGCGAGGGCCGCGCGAACGTCCTCCATGGGCTGGCCGGCGTCGAGGCTGTCCTTCAGATCATCCAGCGCGCGCAGGCTTTGCGCCTGCATGCGCTTGAGCCGCTGCAGGGTGGCCAGGTACGGTTTGAGCCGCTGGGTTTCAACCATGGCTTTGCTGGCCAGGTCCAGTAATGCGTTGAGCCGCTCGGCGGTCACTCGCAGCACACGCTCGCCTTCGTTACCGCGGCGTGGCCCTGCCGTATCCGGCGCGGGCTCTTCCAGGGCAAGCGGCGCCGGGCTTGCGGCCATTTCTACGGGCGGCGGCTCGCTTGCCGGTGGCGGCGTGAACTGCGCAGCGGCAGGCGCCGAGGCTGGATCGAGCGCGACTGCCAGCTGCGCCATGAACGCCTGGATATCCGCAGCGCCGGGCGCCTTGTCCGGGACCGCAATGCGCATGAGCAGGTCCGTGCCCTGGAGCAAGGCGTCGATGTGGTCGGCGCCCAAAATCAGATCCCCGGCCTGAGCGGCAACCAGGCAGTCCTCCATCACGTGAGCGACTTGCACACCGGCATCCACCCCCACGATCCGGGCAGCACCCTTGAGCGAGTGGGCCGCCCGCATGCAGGCCTCCAACTGCGCTGGGTCATTGGGGTTGCGCTCCAGCGCCAACAGGCCCGCGCTCAGCACGCTGGTCTGCCCCTCGGCTTCGAGCGCGAAGAGTTCCAGCATGGAGGCGTCGCGCATTTGCTCGGGGGTCATGTGAGGCTCCGGGTGATAGCCACCATCAAGGCCTGCTCGTCCAGCACCCGCAAGGTGCGGGGCCCATCCGTGAGCACGGAGAGGGTGAAGCGGCTGCCTTGAGGGCTGGCACCCGCTTCGATCAGGTGCTCATCGAAGCGGCGGATGCCATCGACCTCGTCCACCGGCACTACCACCGACCCGCCCTGCGCGGCCAGGATCAGCAAGCGCGGCACCGCTCTCCCGCTTGTCGCTGCAGCCTGCTCCGTTTCAATGCTCAACAGCTGACCGAGGGCGATGCATGGCACCAGCGCACCGCGCACGTTGGCCACGCCCATGAGGGTACGGGAACGCTGGTGCGGGACAGAATGCACCGGCTGGCTGGGCGCCACTTCTACTAGGCAGCGGGTGGCCAGGCCCAGCCATTCGCCAGCGATACGGAACACCACCAGCGAGCGTGACGGAACGGCTACGGGGGCCTCGGGGTAGACCAGTTCGCCGGGCTCACGCTGCAAGCTGTAGCGGTCCAGCAGCAGCGTTGCGGCGTCGGCGAATACCGGGCAATTCAGGCAGCGTACGTATTCCACCAACCGCGGGCAGGAGCTGTCGCCGCGCACGCCGATGGTCTTCCAGCAGGCGTCGAAGGTGACGGCCGCACCGTCGGCCGAATAGGTCAAGCCGGGCCGCTGTTGGTCGCTCATGCCTTGGGCTCCTTCAATGCGCGCGTGGCGCGCGCTTGCAACCGCCGGGCGCCTTCGGCATCACCGCGGGCGGCCAGCAGCATGGCCAGGTGGGCCAGCGCTTCAGGGTGCTGTGGCTCCAGGTACAGGGCCTTGCGATAAAAGTTTTGCGCCTCTAGCGCATTCCCGCCGGCATCGCTCAACAGGCCCAGCCAGTAAAACACCTGGGCCTGGGGCGGGTGGTCCTTGAGGTAGCGCTCGCACGCTGCGCGGGCCTCGGCGCTTTTCCCGGCATCTGCGAGCGCTGCGATCTGGGCCAGCAAAGCGGCTGAACCTGATGCTTCGACAACCGGGGCTGCCGGTGACACAGGGCGAGGCACGGGGGGCATCGTCACGGTTAATGGAGCAGGGCGAAGCGCTGGCCCGGCGGCGGGCAGCGGTAACGGCGTGTGCAGCCGCGGGGCCGGCGCAGGCTCCGGCTGGCGTACAAAAGCAAACGCCTGTGCCAGCCCCAGCGGGCGCATGCCCTTGGAGGCCAGCAGGCTACCTTCCGCCGGCCCGATGAACAGCACGCCGTCCTCGCGGGTGAAGGCTTTCAAGGCGTTGACCGCTTGCTGTTGGGTTGGCACATCGAAATAGATCAGCAAGTTGCGGCAGAACACAAAATCATAGGGTTGTTCGCCGGCCAACAGCAAAGGGTCGAGTATGTTACCGGGCTGCAGGCGGATCTGCTCCAGCAACCGGGGCTGCACGTGATGCCCCTCGGCGGTGGCGGTGAAATATCGCGCCTGGAAAGCCTTGTAGTCCCCTCGGAAGGAATTGCGGCCATACAGGCCGCGGCGTGCCTTGGCCAGGGACTGCGGGCTCACATCTACCGCGTGGATCACAAAGGCGGACGCTGGCAACCCGGCGTCGAATAACGCCATGGCCAGTGAATACGGCTCCTCCCCCGTGGAGCACGGCAGGCTCAGCACGCGCAGCGGCCGTGCGCCGCCCTGCTCGTGCCAGCGTACCCTCGCCAGGCGGCCAAAGGCGGCAAAGGACTCGGGGTAACGCATGAACCAGGTTTCCGGAACGATCACCGCCTCGATCAGCGCCTGCTGCTCGGCGTCGTCGCTGCTCAGCAGTGCCCAGTAGCCTTCGAGCGTGGCCAGCCCCAACGCTGCCTGCCGCTGACGCACCACCCGCTCGATCATCGCCGGGCCTACCGAGGCGGCGTCCAGGCCGATGCGCTGGTACAGGAAGTCGAGGAAGCGCTGGTCCATGCTCAGGCACCCTCCCCGTCGAGCAGGGCCGCGTTGTCCGGGGCATACAGCAGCGCTTGCGCGCGCTCATCCAGCAGCTCGTCCACGGTGATCCACTGCAACAACCCACGGGCGTCTTCCCGGATGGGCCCCAGGTAGCGCGCCTCGGGGTTGGCCAGCCCATAGGGCTTGAATTCAGCCGGGTCGCAGCGCAGCGTTTCGCTTACATGCTCCAGCACCAACCCCAGGCACAGGCCCTGCTGGTAATTGACCAGCACTACGCGGGTACTGGTGCGGCGTACCGCAGGTTCGCCCAGGGCCAATGCACGTACGTCGATCACCGGGACAACTTTGCCACGGTAGGCGAACACGCCGCCAACCCACGTCGGCGCGTGCGGCACAGGTTTGAGCGGCAGCAGCGGCAGCACCTCTACTACTGCCCGCGCAGGCAGCGCGAAGCGTTGTTCGCCAAGGGTGAACAACAAGAACAACGTGCCCGTCGGCTTGACGGTCGGTGCCCCGGGAGCGTTCATGCGCGCGCTGGCCATTACACTCGGAAACGCGACACGCCGCCGCGCAAGCCTGCGGCGACCTGGCTCAGTTCGTCGATGGCCGCGCTGGCCTGGCGCAACGAGTCGACGGTCTGGCTGCTGGCATCGCTCAACTGCGCCAGCGCATGGTTGATCTGCTCGGCGCCCGTGGCCTGGGCCTGCATGCCTTCATTGACCATGAGTACCCGGGGTGCCAGCGCCTGTACCTGATGGATGATCTGGTTCAGTTGCTCTCCCACCTGTTGAACTTCAAGCATCCCGCGGCGCACTTCCTCCGAGAACTTGTCCATGCCCATCACGCCCGCCGAGACCGCTGACTGGATCTCACGCACCATCTGCTCGATGTCGTAGGTCGCCACGGCGGTCTGGTCGGCAAGGCGTCGCACTTCGGTCGCGACAACAGCGAAGCCGCGACCGTACTCGCCTGCTTTCTCCGCCTCGATCGCTGCGTTAAGGGACAGCAGGTTGGTCTGGTCTGCCACCTTTACGATAGTGACCACCACCTGCGTGATGTTCCCCGCCTTCTCGTTGAGGGTCGCCAGCTTGGCGTTCACCAGGTCAGCGGCGCCCATCACGTGCTGCATGGTTTCGGCCATCCGGGCCAGGCCCTGCTGGCCGTTGCCAGCCAACAGCGAAGCCTGGTCCGCAGCCCCGGTCACCTCACCCATGGTGCGCACCAGGTCGCGCGAGGTAGCGGCAATTTCACGGGAGGTAGCGCCGATTTCACTGGTGGTGGCGGCAGTTTCGGTAGCCGTGGCCTGCTGCTGGCGAGACGTGGCGGCGATTTCAGTCACCGAGGTAGTAACCTGTACCGATGAGCGTTGCGCCTGGGAAACCAGGGCGTTGAGTTCATCCATCATGGCATTGAACCCGGTTTCGATCGCGTTGAATTCATCCCTGCGGCCAAGGCTGAGCCGCACGCTGAGGTCACCGGCACGCATCACTTCGAGGATGCTCAACAGCTTGTTGGTAGGTGCCATGATATTTCGCAGCAACAGCAGCCCACAGCCGATCGCCGCGATCAGCGCGACCAGCAGGCAGCACAGCATCACCAGCTTGGTAGTGGCCACGGTCCGCTCGATGGACGCACCGGCTTCCTCCGCCGCCTTGCGGTTGAGGTCTACCACGGTGTTGATCTGTTTGCGGCCCGATGTCCATGCAGGGGTAAGCTCCTGCTCAAGCAGCTCCATGGCTTCGGTGAAGTGGCGTTGCTGGTAGGCGGCCAGGGTTCGCTTCAGCGCCGCTTCGTACGTGCCGCGCCAGCGCTCGAACTCGGTGAAGGCGGTCTTTTCTTCATCGCTGCGCAAGGTTTGACGGAACACCGCCATCTGCGTGGCCAGGCGCTCGGCGAAGCCCTTGTACTGGTCCTCGTCGGCGGTGATCAGTTCCCGTTGGTAGCTCAACCCCAGCAACTGCTGGGTATACAGATAGCTGTCCGACCACACGCCGCGCATCATCGAACTCGAATACACCCCAGGAATGCTCTCGCTACGGAGGCTGGCCGCCTCCTGCTCGATCATCATCAGCCGGGTGTAGGCGATGAGCACCATGGACAGCATGATGGCGACCACAACAGCAAAACTCGCCAGGATCCGATGGCGCAGAGTCCAGTTCTTCACAATCACTCCTCGAAGGTAAGCGCGCGCGCGAAAGCCGGGCAGTATAGACCACCGGCCTTGCAGCAAGGCGCGTACTTTCAGCCATCCCGGGGCGCAACGCCAGTGCGCGATGGTACGAAATTGCCATCACTTGGTTTGTGGGGTGATACAGCAGATCTGCCGTTATAAATCATCGGTAAGGCTTATTAGTCCTTTGCCCTCTACCATTCACCGCCGCCAGGCCCACTCATTCCCCACCCCCGGTTTTTCCGATATAACACCGTTCACCTCGGCCTTTCAGATAGCTGCCCATGATGACCCTGCGTCAGATTCGCCATTTCATCGCGGTTGCCGAAACAGGCTCGATTTCGGCGGCGGCGCAGGCGGTGTTTATCTCTCAGTCCACCCTTACGGGGGCAATCCAGCAATTGGAGGAGGAGATCGGCGTAAGCCTGTTCAATCGGCACGCCAAGGGCATGAGCCTGACGCATCAGGGGCATCAGTTTCTGCGCCAGGCGCATTTGATCCTCGCCACGGTAGACAACGCCAAGCGCAGCTTGCAACAAAGCACGGACCAGATCAGCGGCATCCTTACCATCGGAGTCACCAGCCTTGTCGCGGGTTATTACCTGGCCAACCTGCTCACACGGTTTCAGCGGGCCTACCCTAACGTCGAGCTGCGGGTGATGGAGGATGAACGCCCTTACATCGAGCATTTGCTACTCAACGGGGAAATCGACGTCGGCGTGCTGATCCTTTCCAACCTGGAAGACCGGCATGCCCTGCAAACTGAAGTGCTGACCCACTCGCCGCACCGTTTATGGTTGCCTGCGCGGCATCACTTGCTGGAGCGGGACGACATCTCACTCGCGGATGTCGCCGCCGAACCGCTGATCCAACTGAACGTGGATGAAATGGACCACAACGCCCAGCGCATCTGGCAGCACGCGGGCTTGCGGCCTCAGGTGAGCCTTCGCAGCGCTTCGACAGAGGCCGTGCGCAGCCTGGTCGCTGCAGGCCTGGGCGTGTCCATTCAGCCCGACATGACCTACCGGCCATGGTCGCTGGAAGGCGATATCATCGAAGCGCGCAGCGTGGTGGACCTCACCCGCACACTCGACGTTGGGCTGGCTTGGCGTCGCGGCAGCGCGCGCCCGATGCTGGTAGACCCCTTCCTTACCGTGGCGCGGGAACAGCACGCCCGCAAGCATTCGATTTAACCGAACGCGGCTTTCGATATTAGGAATTTGTAGCTACCACGCCGCTGCGCCTAGGCTCAGGCAACCCAGCCAGCCCGAGCCTGTGCCATGAACCCATCAGCCCAGCCAGAGCCCTTCCGTACCGCCCTACTGATCGATGGCCAGCTCGTTGCCGGGGAAGGTGCCGCGGAAAGCGTTTTGGACCCAAGCGATGGCAGCTGCTTGGCGCTGGTCGCCGAAGCAAGCCCGTCCCAGGTGCAGGCCGCCATTGCCGCTGCCGCTCAAGCCTTTCCCACATGGGCCAGAACCACGCCCCAACAGCGCGCCTCACGCCTGCTGGCCATCGCCGATTGCATCGAGGCGCAAGCGGACCGCCTGGCCCGGATTGAAGCCTTGAATTGCGGCAAGCCCCTGCACCTGGCCCGGCAGGACGACCTCAGTGCCTGTGTGGACGTATTCCGCTTTTTCGCCGGTGCCGTACGTTGCCAGACAGGGCAACTTTCCGGGGAATATGTGCCGGGGTACACCAGCATAGTGCGGCGCGACCCCATCGGCGTGGTAGCGTCCATCGCCCCGTGGAACTACCCCCTGATGATGGCCGCCTGGAAGCTCGCGCCGGCGCTGGCCGCAGGCAATACCGTGGTGTTCAAGCCATCCGAACACACCCCTTTGTCGATCCTGGCGCTGGCACCGGAGCTGGCCGAGCTGCTGCCGCCCGGCGTGCTGAACATCGTTTGTGGCGCCGGCGACGGCGTGGGCGGGCAGCTGGTGAGCGACCCCCGGGTGCGCATGGTGTCGCTGACCGGAGATATCGTTACCGGGCAAAAGGTGCTCCAGGCTGCGGCGCGCACCCTCAAACGCACCCACCTGGAGCTCGGCGGCAAGGCGCCGGTGATCGTGTGCGATGACGCCGATATCGATGCCGTGGTGGAGGGCATCCGCACCTACGGGTATTACAACGCCGGCCAGGACTGCACCGCCGCCTGCCGTATCTATGCCCAGGCAGGCATCCACGACCGGTTGGTGGAAGAACTGGGCGCGGCGGTCGCAAGCCTTCGCTATGCCAGCAAGCGCGACGAGGACAACGACCTGGGCCCGCTGATCAGCGCCCGCCAACGCGACCGCGTGGCCAGCTTTGTGCAGCGCGCCTTGAGCCAACCGCATATCGAGCGGGTAACCGGCGCAGCCGCGCATTCAGGGCCGGGCTTCTTCTATCAACCCACACTGCTCGCCGGCTGCCGCCAACAGGATGAGATCGTTCAGCGTGAAGTGTTCGGGCCGGTGGTGACCGTCACCCGGTTCGATGAGCCCGGCCAGGCCCTTGCATGGGCGAACGAATCCGAATATGGGCTGGCCTCCTCCGTGTGGACCCGCGACCTGGACAAAGCGCTGCAGCTGGCGGCACGGCTGGAATACGGCTGCACCTGGATCAACAGCCACTTCATGCTGGCGAGCGAAATGCCCCATGGCGGGCTGAAGCGTTCGGGGTATGGCAAGGACCTGTCCAGCGACTCTCTCCAGGATTACAGCGTGGTGCGCCACATCATGGCGCGGCAGCGGGAGGTACTCAACTGACCCCTGCACCTGGCTCACCATTCCAATAATCAGCGCCCCGCGCGCCTGCTTGCTTACTGCCCCGACCATAATTTGAAAAAGAGGGAAATCCATGTCCGCCCCAAAGACCGCAGTGCTCAGCGCCATCACTACCGCCCTGCTGGCAACCGCTGGCGTTCATGCCGCCGACCTGCCCAAAGCCGTAGGGGCCGGTGAAGGCCAGCTGAACATCATCGCCTGGCCTGGCTATATCGAGCGTGGCGAGAGCGACAAAAGCTATGACTGGGTAACCGGCTTCGAAAAGGAAACCGGCTGCAAGGTGGACGTGAAAACCGCCGCCACGTCCGATGAAATGGTCAGCCTCATGGCCAAGGGTGGCTACGACCTGGTAACCGCCTCGGGTGACGCTTCGCTGCGATTGATCGCGGGCAAGCGCGTGCAGCCGATCAATACCGCGCTAATTCCCAACTGGAAGAACGTGGACCCGCGCCTGGCCAGTGGCGACTGGTTCGTGGTGAACAAGCAGGTGTACGGCACGCCCTACCAGTGGGGGCCCAACGTGCTGCTGTACAACACTGAAGTGTTCAAGACCGCGCCTACCACCTGGGGCGTGTTGTTCGAGCCGCAGAACCTCCCTGATGGCAAGCCGAACAAAGGCCGGGTGCAGGCCTATGACGGGCCGATCTACATCGCCGATGCCGCGCTGTACCTCAAGTCGGCCAAGCCCGAATTGGGCATTAAAGACCCTTACCAGCTCACCGAAGCCCAATACAAGGCTGTACTGGACGTACTACGCCAGCAAAAGCCGTTGATCCACCGTTACTGGCACGACGCAACCGTGCAGATGAGCGATGTGAAAAACGAAGGCGTGGCCGCCACCAGCTCGTGGGGTTACATGGTCAACGGGCTGAAGGCCGACAACCAGCCGGTGGCCTCCACCGTGCCGAAGGAAGGCGCAACCGGCTGGGCCGACACCACTATGCTGCACGCCGACGCCAAACACCCCAACTGCGCTTACAAGTGGATGGATTGGTCACTGCAACCGAAGGTTCAGGGGGACGTGGCCGCGTGGTTCGGCTCGTTGCCGGCAGTACCGGCCGCGTGCAAGGCGAGCGACCTGCTGGGCGCCGAGGGCTGCGCTACCAATGGCTTTGACCTGTTCGACAAGATCGCCTTCTGGAAAACCCCGCAGGCCGAGGGCGGCAAGTTCGTGCCGTATAGCCGGTGGACGCAGGATTACATAGCGATCATGGGCGGCCGCTAACGCCGCTTCGCGAGCTACGCCTGGCCGGCTTCGCCCGCTTCCAACAGGTAGGAAGCGGGCGAAGCTCGCGAATGGGCCGCCAGATCAGAAGGCAATTACCATGACCCCTGCTGTGCAATTTACCGAGGTATCGCGCCTGTTCGGCGAGGTGAAGGCCGTGGATCGGGTGTCGATCGACATCCGCGACGGCGAGTTCTTTTCCATGCTCGGCCCTTCGGGGTCGGGGAAAACCACGTGCCTGCGGCTGATCGCAGGCTTCGAACAGCCCAGCGCGGGCTCGATTCGTATTCATGGCCAGGAAGCCGCTGGCCTGCCGCCGTATCGACGCGATGTAAATACGGTGTTCCAGGACTACGCACTGTTCCCCCATATGAACGTGCGGGACAACGTGGCGTATGGCCTGAAAGTGAAAGGCGTGGCAAAGGCCGAGCGCTTGAACCGTGCCGAGGAAGCCCTGGCGATGGTGGCGCTGGCCGGCTTTGGCGAGCGCAAGCCCGCGCAACTGTCGGGTGGGCAACGCCAGCGGGTGGCGCTGGCGCGGGCACTGGTGAATCGCCCACGGGTGCTGCTGCTGGACGAGCCGCTGGGTGCGCTCGACCTCAAGCTGCGCGAACAGATGCAGAGCGAACTCAAAAAGCTGCAGCGCCAGCTGGGCATCACCTTCGTGTTCGTGACCCACGACCAGACCGAAGCTTTGTCCATGAGCGATCGGGTAGCAGTATTCAACAAAGGCCGCATCGAACAGTGCGATACCCCGCGCAACCTGTACATGAAACCGGCCACGGCGTTCGTGGCCGAGTTCGTGGGCACCTCGAACGTGCTGCGGGGAGAGTTGGCAGCCGCCTTGCGCGGCGTTCCCGGGGCATTTTCGATCAGGCCCGAACACATCCGCCTTGGCGTGCCGGCGATGGCCGATCAGGTGCGGCTCGAAGGCATCCTTCAGGACGTACAGTACCAGGGCAGCGCCACGCGCTATGAGCTGCGCTTGAACAACGGGCAGTTGCTCAACGTGAGCCAGGCCAACCAGGACTGGCAGCCCGACGCCGCCGGCCTGCAACCCGGCCAGCGCCTGACCCTGGCATGGCCACGTGGCGCCATGGTGCCGCTGCTCGACGAGGGCGCTTGACCATGACCCTTGTGCTGGATGCGCCCTCCGCGCCCGCCCGCGCCTCGCTTGCGCGCCGGGTGGCCGACCTGCTCTACCGACGGCCCAACCTGTACCTGGCGCTGTTGCTGGTGCCGCCGTTGCTGTGGTTTGGGGTGATCTACCTTGGCGCGCTGCTCAACCTGCTGTGGCAAGGCCTGTACACCTTCGACGACTTCAGCATGACGGTCACGCCCGACCTTACGCTGGCCAACCTGCAAGCGCTGTTTGTGCCCGCCAACCTGGACATCATTCTGCGCACCCTGGGCATGGCGGCTGCGGTGTCAGTGGCAAGCGCACTTGTCGCCTTTCCGCTGGCCTATTACATGGCTCGCTACACCACCGGCCGCACCAAGGCTTTCTTCTACATCGCGGTCATGTTGCCCATGTGGGCAAGTTATATCGTCAAGGCATACGCCTGGACGCTACTGCTGGCCAAGGGAGGCGTGGCTCAGTGGTTCGTGCAGCACCTGGGCCTGGCCGGCGCGCTGGCCTGGCTGATGGAGGTACCGGGCATTGGCGGCAGTACCTTGTCCACTTCGCACCTGGGGCGCTTTCTGGTGTTCGTGTACATCTGGCTGCCATTCATGATCCTCCCGGTTCAAGCAGCGCTGGAACGCTTGCCACCCTCGTTGCTGCAAGCGTCCGCCGACCTTGGCGCCACCCCGCGCCAAACGTTCTTCCAGGTGGTGCTGCCGCTCTCGGTACCCGGCATCGCCGCCGGCTCGATCTTCACCTTCTCGCTCACCCTGGGGGACTTCATCGTGCCCCAGTTGATCGGCCCGCCGGGCTATTTCATCGGCAGCATGGTGTATGCCCAGCAAGGCGCCATCGGCAACCTGCCCATGGCTGCAGCCTTCACCCTGGTGCCCATCGTGCTGATCGCGGTGTACCTGTCCATCGTCCGACGCCTGGGGGCCTTCGATGCACTCTGAAAAAGCGCCGCTCACATTACGTATCGCCGCCTGGGGCGGGTTGGCCTTTTTGCACATACCCATCCTGGTGATCGTGCTCTACGCCTTCAACACTGAAGACGCCGCCTTCAGCTTCCCGCCGCGCGGGTTCACCCTCAAATGGTTCAGCGTGGCCTTCGCCCGCCAGGACGTGGTGCAGGCGATCAAGCTGTCGCTGCAGGTCGCCTGCCTGGCCACTGCAGTGGCACTGGTACTGGGTACGCTGGCCTCGGCTGCGCTGTACCGGCGGCAATTTTTCGGCAAGGACGCCGTCTCGCTGATGCTGATCCTGCCGATTGCCCTGCCAGGCATCGTCACCGGCATTGCGCTGCTCTCGGCGTTCAAGGTGCTGGGTATCGAACCTGGGCTGCTGACGATCGTGATCGGCCATGCCACCTTTTGCGTGGTGATCGTTTACAACAACGTGATCGCGCGGCTGCGGCGCACTTCCCACAGCCTGATCGAGGCCTCCATGGACCTGGGCGCGGACGGCTGGCAAACCTTCCGCTACATCATGCTGCCCAACCTGGGCTCGGCCCTGCTCGCCGGGGGCATGCTGGCGTTTGCCTTGTCGTTCGACGAAATCATCGTCACCACCTTTACCGCGGGCAACGAGCGCACCCTGCCGATCTGGCTGCTCAACCAGCTGGCCCGCCCACGCGACGTACCGGTCACCAACGTTGTTGCCCTGCTGGTGATGCTGGTGACCATGCTGCCCATCCTGGGCGCCTACTACCTCACCCGCGGCGGCGAATCGGTCGCCGGCGGCGGCAAATGAACTGGAGGATCGCACCATGCAAACCCAACTGCTGATCAACGGCCAACTGGTCGCGGGAGAAGGCGCGAGCCAAGCGGTACTCGACCCCGCGCGCGGCAGCGTGCTGGTTGAAATCGCCGAGGCCAGTGAGGCTCAGGTGGACGCCGCCGTGCGCGCAGCTGACGCGGCCTTCGAAGGCTGGGCGCAAACAGCACCAAAGGACCGCTCGCTGGCCCTGTTGAAACTCGCCGACGCCATCGACGCCAACGCCGACGAACTGGCCCGGCTCGAATCCGCCAACTGCGGCAAGCCGCTGGCTGCGGCGCGTAACGATGAGCTGCCAGCCATTGCCGACGTGTTCCGTTTCTTCGCAGGTGCCGCGCGTTGCCTCAGTGGGTCCGCGGCGGGTGAATACCTGCCCGGCCACACCTCGATGATTCGCCGCGACCCGGTGGGCGTGATCGCTTCCATCGCGCCGTGGAATTACCCGCTCATGATGGTTGCCTGGAAAATTGCCCCCGCCCTCGCCGCTGGCAATACTGTGGTACTCAAGCCCTCCGAACTCACCCCGCTGACCGCACTCAAGCTCGCTGAACTGGCCGCGGACATCTTCCCCGCCGGGGTGCTGAACGTATTGTTCGGCCGAGGCACCACCGTGGGCGGCCCCCTGGTGGAACACCCCAAGGTGCGCATGGTATCGCTCACCGGCTCCATCGCCACCGGCTCGCAGATCATTTCCAGTACTGCGGCGCAGGTCAAACGCATGCACATGGAGCTGGGCGGCAAGGCCCCGGTGATCATCTTCGACGACGCAGACATCGACGCCGCGGTTGAGGGCATCCGCACCTTCGGCTTTTACAACGCGGGCCAGGATTGCACGGCTGCGTGCCGGGTATACGCCCAGCAGGGTATTTATGAGCGCTTCGTGGAAAAGCTCGGCGAAGCCGTCGGCAGCCTGCGCCATGGCCCGCAAGAGGCCGAAGATACAGAGCTGGGCCCGTTGATCAGCGCCCAGCAACGGGACCGCGTTGCAGGCTACGTCACCCGCGCTGCGGCGCAGCCACACATCCGCCTGATCACCGGTGGCAAGGTGATCGAAGGGGGTGGCTTCTTCTTCGAGCCCACAGTATTGGCGGACGTGCAGCAGGATGATGAGATTCTGCGCCGCGAAGTGTTCGGGCCAGTGGTGACCGTTACACCTTTCAGCGACGAAGCCCAGGCGCTGGAATGGGCCAACGACTCGGATTACGGCCTCGCTTCCTCGGTGTGGACCAACGATCTGGGCCGCGCCCACCGCCTCAGTGCTCGCCTGCAATATGGCTGCACCTGGGTGAATACGCACTTCATGCTGGTCAGCGAAATGCCCCATGGCGGGCAGAAACATTCCGGCTACGGGAAGGACATGTCCATGTACGGGCTGGAGGACTACACCGTGGTGCGCCATGTGATGTTCAAGCACTAAAGCGTGAACCATCCCTGCTTTCGCGGCTCTACACAGGCCGTGAAGCAAGGATGGCTGCGACACTTTCGAACATTCTGAGATTGCGTCGCGCCCCTCTCCTTGGCTAACGTTGCCAATTTTCACCGAAGGGTTGTCTATGCACCGCAGAAGTCTGTTGAAAGCATCCATGGCCCTGGCGGCCTATACCGGCCTGTCGTCCACCGCGCTGATGTCCGCCCGGGCCCTGGCCGCGACTGCCAACGGCGACGCCGAGTATTTCGACTTCGAGGGCCTCAAGGCCCAGGCCAAGGCACTGGCCGCCCAGCCCTACACGGACCGTAAACAGCAACTGCCGCCCACGCTGGCGAACATGACCCCGCAGCAGTTCAACGCTATCCAGTACGACGCCAACCACTCGTTGTGGAAGGACCTCAACGGCCAGCTGGACGTGCAGTTCTTCCATGTAGGCATGGGCTTCCGTACGCCGGTGCGCATGTACAGCGTGGACCCTTCCAACCGCCAGGCGCGGGAGGTGCATTTCCGCCCCGAGCTGTTCAACTACAACGACAGCAAGGTGGAGCAGAAACAGCTCAAGGGCGACCTTGGCTTTTCCGGTTTCAAGCTGTTCAAGGCACCGGAAATCGCCAGCCATGACATCGTGTCGTTCCTGGGCGCCAGTTATTTCCGCGCGGTGGACGCCACCAAGCAGTACGGCCTGTCCGCTCGCGGCCTGGCCGTGGACACCTACGCCAAGCGCCAGGAAGAATTCCCCGATTTCACCAAGTTCTGGTTTGAAACGCCCACCAAGGACGCGACCCGTTTCGTGGTCTATGCCCTGCTGGAGTCCCCCAGCGCCACGGGCGCCTACCGCTTCGATATCGACTGCCAGGCCGAGCAAGTGGTGATGGCAGTGGACATGCAGGTGACCGCACGCACGGCGATCCAGCAACTGGGCATCGCGCCGATGACCACCATGTTCAGCTGCGGCACCCACGAGCGCCGCATGTGCGACACCATCCACCCGGAAATCCACGACTCGGACCGCCTGGCCATGTGGCGCGGCAATGGCGAGTGGATCTGCCGGCCGCTGAACAACCCCGCCAAGTTGCAGTTCAACGCCTTCGCCGACACCGACCCGAAGGGCTTCGGGCTGGTGCAGACCGACCACGATTTCGCCAGCTACCAGGACACTGTGGACTGGTACAGCAAGCGGCCAAGCCTGTGGGTGGAGCCCACCACTGCGTGGGGCGAGGGCTCGATCGACCTGCTGGAAATTCCTACCACCGGCGAAACCCTGGACAACATCGTGGCCTTCTGGACGCCGAAAAAGCCGGTTGCCGCGGGCGATACCCTGAGCTTTGGCTACAAGCTCTACTGGAGTGCCCTGCCCCCTACCGGCACACCGCTGGCGCGGGTACATGCCACGCGTTCAGGCATGGGCGGGTTCCTCGAAGGCTGGGCCCCGGGCGAGCATTACCCGGACAAGTGGGCACGCCGCTTTGCCATCGACTTCACCGGCGGCGGCCTGGACCGGTTGCCGGAAGGTACCGGGATCGAGCCAGTGGTGACCGTGTCGAGCGGCAAGGTGCAGGACTTCCACGTGCTGGTGATCCCGGACATCAAGGGCTACCGGGTGATCTTCGACTGGTACCCCACCAGCGACAGCGTGGACCCAGTAGAGATGCGCCTGTTCATCCGCACCAGCGACCGCACCCTCAGCGAAACCTGGCTGTACCAGTACTTCCCGCCTGCGCCGGAGAAGCGCAAGTACGTGTAACCATACAGGTCTTGTTTTCTTAAACCCTATTCGCGAGCTCCGCCTTCGGCTCCGCTTGCTCCTACAGTAGCCAACGCAACCTGTGGGAAGCGGCGGGGCCGGCCATCGGCGTCAGCTCGCGAAAAAGGAGGTCAATCGCGCAGGTTGGACTCATGGATCGGCTGGTCGCGGTGCGTGGCACGCTGATACTGGGCAGGCCAGGTGGCCTTGCGTCCGCCCAGGTCGTCATCGGCGTGCAGCGGCCAGTACGGGTCACGCAGCAGTTCGCGGGCCAGCAGGATGAGGTCAGCCTGGCCGGTGCGCAGGATATGCTCGGCCTGGGCAGGGTCGGTGATCATGCCCACGGTGCCGGTGGCAATCTCCGACTCCTTGCGCACGCGTTCGGCGAAGCGGGTTTGATAGCCAGGCCCTGTCGGGATTTCCGCATTGGCGGCGGTGCCACCCGAGGACACATCTACAAGGTCCACGCCTAACGCCTTCAGGCGCCGCGCCAGCTCCACGGTTTCATCCGGGTTCCAGCCGTCGTCTACCCAATCGGTGGCCGACACCCGCACGAATACCGGGAGGTCAGCGGGCCATAGTGCGCGAATAGCCTCGGTCACTTCCAGCACCAGCCGAATGCGGTTATCGAAGCTGCCACCGTACTGGTCTGTGCGGCGGTTGCTCAGCGGCGACATGAACTGATGCAGCAGGTAACCATGGGCCGCGTGGATTTCCACTACCTTGAAATTAGCGGTCAGCGCACGCTTGGCAGCTGCCACGAACGCTTCCTTGATGCCGGCAATCGCGGCTTCGTCCAGTTCGGTGGGGCGGGCATGTTCGGGGTCGAAGGGAATGGGCGAAGGCGCTACGGGAATCCATCCGCCTTCATCCAGGGTGACGCTGCCATGCTTGCCGAGCCAGGGCCGCCAGGTACTGGCCTTGCGGCCAGCATGCGCCAATTGGATACCAGGCACCGCGCCCTGAGCTTCGATGAAGCGCGTGATGCGCTGAAGCATCGGGATCTGCTCATCTTTCCACAGGCCAAGGTCTTCAGGGGTGATGCGGCCATCAGCGGTGACGGCGGTCGCCTCGAAAATCACCAGGCCGGCGCCCCCTACCGCGCGGCTGCCCAGATGCACCAGGTGCCAGTCGTTGGCGAGGCCATCTTCGGACGAATACTGGCACATGGGCGAAACCACGATACGGTTACGCAACGTCAACCCACGCAGGGTGTAGGGTTCCAGCAACAGGCTCATGAAGCACCTCTCGAGTGGGATATCAGGCTGTAAGGTTTGCACTCTTTGCAGCGTAGTAGACCCACAAGGGAGACGGCAGATTCCGCTAACGAGGGCTCATGTGCGCGATCATGAGTTGGACGGTTTCAACGCCACGGTATTCGTTCACGTCCAGTTTGTAGGCCATTTCCACCCAGCGCGCGCTCGGGTTCGGCCATATTTCGCGGTCTATCCCGAACGCAATGCCATCCAGGCGCAGGCTGCCGCATTCGCTCTTGAGCACAACCTTGAGGTGCCGCTCGCCCACCACCCGCTGCTCCACCAACTGGAACACGCCATGGAACAACGGCTCCGGGAAGTGTTGCCCCCAGGGGCCCGCATTACGCAGCGCGCGGGCCAGCTCCAGGTGGAACTCCTCCACGGCCAGGCAGCCATCGGAGAGCAGCCTACCGGTGAGGTCGTCTTCACACAGGTGTGCACGCACCTGTGCATCGAAGGCCTCGGCGAAGGCCTGGAAATGCTCGGCGGGCAAGGACAACCCAGCCGCCATGGCGTGGCCGCCGAATTTGGTGATCAGGTGCGGATGCTTGGCCGCCACCGCATCCAGGGCGTCCCGGATATGGAAACCCGGCACCGATCGCGCCGAGCCTTTGAGCAGCCCGTCGCCGGCATCCGCGAAGGCAATGGTAGGGCGGTGATAACGCTCTTTCATGCGCGAAGCGAGGATGCCGATAACGCCTTGGTGCCAGTCGGGCTCGAACAGGCACAGGCCGAACGGCATCGAAGCCAGCGGCAGGTCCTTGAGCTGTGCCAGGGCTTCACGTTGCATGCCCTGCTCCACCGATTTGCGATCCTGGTTAAGGCCATCCAGCTCAGCGGCGATGTCCCTTGCGTGGGCGAGGTCTTCGCTGAGCAGGCATTCAATCCCAAGGCTCATGTCATCCATACGCCCGGCGGCATTGAGCCTTGGCCCGAGGATAAAGCCAAGGTCGGTGGACGTGAGCCGGCGATGATCCCGGCGAGCGACTTCCAGCAGCGCCATGATGCCCGGGCGTGCACGGCCAGCGCGTATACGCTCCAGGCCCTGATGCACAAGGATGCGGTTATTGGCGTCGAGCGGCACCACGTCGGCGACGCTGCCCAGCGCGACGAGGTCCAGCAACTCGCCAATGTTGGGCTGCGGTGCGTTGGCGTAACGGCCGAGCGCTCGCAAGCGCGCACGAAGGGCCATCAGCACGTAGAAAATAACCCCCACGCCCGCCAGGGCTTTGCTGGGAAAATCACACCCGGGCTGGTTCGGGTTGACGATGGCATCGGCTTGCGGCAGCTGCGCGCCGGGCAGGTGGTGGTCGGTGATCAATACTTTGAGGCCGGCATCTCGCGCTGCCTGTACGCCGTCCACGCTTGAAATGCCGTTGTCCACGGTCACCAGCAGGTCGGGCTGGCGCTCGAGCGCCACCGCGACGATCTCAGGGGTGAGGCCGTAGCCATAGGTGAACCGGTTCGGGACAAGATAATCCACATGCGCCGCGCCCAGTAGCCGCAGCCCCAGCACCGCAACGCTACTGGCCGTGGCGCCGTCGGCGTCGAAATCGCCCACCACCAGAATGCGCTCACGGCGGTCGATGGCGGTGACAAGCATGTCCACCGCGGCATCGATGCCCTTGAGTTGCTGATACGGGATCAGCCGTGCCAGCCCCTTGTCCAACTCGGCCTGACTTTGCACCCCACGGGCGGCATACAGGCGGGTAAGCAAGGGTGGCAGATCACCCAGGAAAGGCAGTTCGGCGGGCAGCGGGCGGGGCTCGATACGCATGTGCGGCAGTGTTCTCACATCAAACGGCGAAACGACAGGGCGGCCATAGTGACCTTACCCCCGCTCCCCCAGCAACCATTCCAGCTGCACTTCATGCTGGCCCCGATCATCGGTCACGAATACGGTACCTTCATCGATCATCACGTCCCATTTGATGGAGCGCGGCATATCAGTAGCCAGTACCTCGAGTACTTCTTGAGGCACAGCGGCAATACTGAGGTTTTTGAGGGTACGCGCGGGATCGGCGACTTTGTTCTGCCAAACGCGCAAGCTACCGTACGCCAGCAGGCTGACCCGCTCGGTGCGGCGGGAGCACCAGGTAAGGCGGTCGAGGTCTGGCTGGCCTACTTCGATCCAGTGCAGCACACGATCATCGAGGCTCTTTTCCCACAAGGCGGGCTCGTCCACGTCCGACAAGCCGCGGCCAAAGCTCAGGTTTTCGTTATACCAGAGGGCATAGGCCAGCAAACGCACGGCCATGCGCTCTTCGGTTTCCGAAGGATGACGGGCAATCGTTTGCTTGATGCTTTCGTAAACACCGCGATCGAGGTCGGTCAGGTTGAGTTCGAACTTGTAGGTAGTCGATGGCTGGGCCATGTCAGGCTTCGATATAGCGAGGGGGCGCGTAGTTTACCTGATGGGCTTAGGGTGCGCATAAAAGAAACCCCGGACGCGGTGGGGAGGCCGGCCGGGGCAAACATGACCCATTCGGGCCACCGGACGACTGAACGGCACCGGAGCACAATGCCGTTCAAGCGTCCTTGTAAGGTAAGAGGGCGGGCCCTCGTGAAGGTTCCCGGCTTAACGCAACTCCACCGCGAACCGACCAACGGTGCCTACGCCTCGCAGCGCGGCAATGGTGCTTGGCTCCAGCCGGCCTTCGGCAATCATGAGGTCACGGTGCAAACCATCAACGACGTCCGTGAGGGCGTACCGGGACGCCAACTGCGACTTCGGAACGTCCCTGTGGAGGATGGCCGCGCCGGCCTGGTCGGTTACCGTGACACGAAAACGATCTTGGAGATCCGACGGAGCCAGGCTGACGCAGTAAGGTGCCAGCGCATCACTTAACAATAAGCTGATGTTTTCCATCTCGATCACCCTTGTTTACCCGAAATTCATTTCAGTGCCAGTAAATGACCATCACCGCTTGGCAAAAGTTCGGGCAGCCGGGGCCAACAAGCGCAACGGCAGGATGAAAGGTACCTCAGGCGATAAGCGGTTCGGCCACATGCACCTTGAAACGGCACAGCATCTGGTGCAGCGGACACACCGCCTGGCCCCAGGGCAGCACACCAAGTACCCATAAGCCGGCCTGACGGGCGCGCCGGACGGCGGCGGTGGTTTCGGGGCACTCGCTACGGCCCTGGATAATTACCCCTGCGGTTTCGCCGGACGCTGCCAACGCATCCAGGAACATGAGCGCCGAGGTGGCCTGGCTTCCAAATACCACTACATCGACCGGGCCCTGCCGCTCCAGGGTACGACGGGCCGTGGCAGGATCTTCCGCAACCCGAACGCCATAGACACCGCAGGCATTGAGCATTTGATGAAGTTGCAGCAGGCGGGCGGGTTGATGCTCTACGACGAGAACCTTGAGCGAACGCATGGTTGCGGCCTCGAAAGTGGGAACGACCGCTACCTTAAATAACGCGCACTCAAGGCTAAATAGGAATGATCCGAAAGGCTTGCAGGAAAAGTCGACAGAGGACGGCGGGGCGAGGAGCCTTTTCCTACAAGCGCCCCGCCCCCGCCCTAAAGGTAGGGTATTACAGCGGCTTGCCGCGGTTACCGTGGGCGCTCACGAAGGCCTGGATAGCCACGATGTCATTTGGCAGCACCGTGCAACGTTCCTCCCGCTGGAACAGGTCTTCCAGATGGGCTGGCAGGTGCAGGGCCTTGCCTACGCCTGCTTTCTCGACTGCTTCAGGGAATTTGACCGGGTGAGCAGTGCCCAGCACCACCATGGGCGTATCCAGGCTGCGCCGGCATTCACGGGCGGCCCGCACACCGATAGCCGTGTGCGGGTCCAGCACTTCGCCGGTACTGGCAAACACTTCGGCGATGGTTTCGCAGGTTTGCTCATCGGTCACAGCCAGCGAGTCAAACAGGCGCCGCGCTTCGGTCCAGCGGTCTTCTTCCACGCTGAAGCCACCGCCCAGCTTGAAGCTGGACATCAGCTGCGCGATGGCTGTGCCGTTGCGGCCATGCAGGTCGAACAGCAGGCGTTCGAAGTTCGAAGACACCATGATGTCCATGGATGGCGACAACGTGGCGTGCAGGGTGTCCTTGACGTACTGGTTGCCGCTCATGAAGCGATGGAGGATGTCGTTGCGGTTGGTAGCAACGATCAATTGGCTGATCGGCAGGCCCATGTTACGGGCCAGGTAACCGGCGAAGATGTCGCCGAAGTTACCGGTAGGCACCGAGAACGCAATCGAGCGCGCTGGGCCGCCCAGCTGAAGGGCTGCGTGGAAGTAGTACACGATCTGGGCCATGATCCGCGCCCAGTTGATCGAGTTCACCGCCACCAGGCGCGTGCCCTTCAGGAAGCTCTGGTCGGCGAAGCTGGCCTTTACCATCTCCTGGCAATCATCGAAGTTGCCTTCCACCGCCAGGTTATGGATGTTGTCGCCAAACAGCGTGGTCATCTGCCGGCGCTGAACTTCCGATACCCGCTGGTGCGGGTGCAGGATGAAGATGTCGACGTTCTCGCAGTGCTTGCAGCCTTCGATGGCAGCCGAACCGGTGTCGCCACTGGTAGCACCGATGATCACGACGCGCTCGCCACGCTTGGCCAGCACGTGGTCCAGCAGGCGACCGAGCAGTTGCAGGGCAAAATCCTTGAACGCCAGGGTCGGCCCGTGGAATAGCTCGAGCACCCACTCATTGCCGTTCAGCTGGCGCAGTGGCGCAACGGCGGCGTGCGAGAAGTTTGCGTAGGTTTCTTCGAGGATCTGCTTGAAGTCGGCGTCGGCAATGCTACCGGTCACGAACGGGCGCATCACTCGGAACGCCAGCTCGTGGTAGGGCAGCCCAGCCCATGAGGCGATCTCTTCCTGGGTAAACCGTGGAAGGTTTTCTGGCACATACAGGCCACCATCGGTGGCCAGGCCAGCCAGCAGCACTTCCTCGAAATTGAGCGCGGGTGCCTGGCCGCGGGTACTGATGTAACGCATGTTGGGCAAACCTTTGGTTTGAGCGGCTGGCCTTGAGCTGCAAGCTGCAGGCTGCAAGCAAAAGCCGCGTGGGCTTCACGACTTGCAGCACGGGCTGCTACCGCTGTGGTAATCGATTCATTAATGCAGTGGAGGCTGACTGATTCCCAGGCTACGCCTGGTCCTACAGTGCCGCTCAGGCCAGGTGCTCGACCCGGATACGCACCACACTTCCTACTACGTCATCCAGCGCTTCGAGGGCGCTGATAGCGTCGTCGATACGGTTTTCCACGACCTTGTGAGTCAGGAGAATCATCGGCACCAAACCATCATGCTCTTCGGCTTCTTTCTGCATGATCGACTCGATGTTGATACCACGCGCCGACAGGATGCTGGCCACCTGGGCCAGTACCCCAGGATGGTCCTTGGCCTGGATACGCAGATAGTAGGCGCTTTCGCAGGCGTCGATAGGCAGGATCGGGTGCGCCGAAAGGGAGTCGGGCTGGAATGCCAGATGCGGCACGCGGTTCTCCGGATCGGACGTCATGGCGCGTACCACGTCTACCAGGTCGGCTACTACCGAGGAGGCCGTAGGCTCCATGCCAGCGCCAGCACCGTAGAAGAGCGTGGAACCTACCGCATCACCGTTCACCATCACCGCGTTCATCACACCGTTCACGTTGGCGATCAGGCGATCCGCGGGGATAAGGGTGGGGTGTACCCGCAATTCGATACCCGCAGCGGTACTGCGCGCTACGCCGAGGTGTTTGATCCGGTAGCCCAGCGCTTCGGCATAGTTGACGTCGGCAGTGGTGAGCTTCGAGATGCCTTCGGTATACGCCTTTTCGAACTGCAGCGGGATACCGAACGCGATGGACGCCAGGATGGTGAGCTTATGCGCCGCGTCGATCCCTTCCACGTCGAAGGTCGGGTCCGCTTCGGCATAGCCAAGGGCCTGTGCTTCGGCCAGCACATCCGGGAAGGTACGGCCTTTCTCGCGCATTTCGGTGAGAATGAAGTTGCCGGTGCCGTTGATGATGCCCGCGACCCAGTTGATCCGATTGGCCGAGAGGCCCTCGCGGATGGCCTTGATGACTGGGATGCCCCCGGCGACCGCTGCTTCGAAGGCCACGATCACGCCTTTTTCCCGCGCCTTGGCGAAGATCTCGTTGCCATGCACCGCGATCAGCGCCTTGTTGGCGGTAACCACGTGCTTGCCGTTTTCAATGGCCTTGAGCACCAGCTCGCGAGCGACGGTATAGCCGCCGATCAATTCGATCACAATGTCGATGTCCGGGTTACCGGCCACTTCGAAGACATCGTTGGTAATGGGGGTACCGGTAATCTGGCAATCGGGGTTTTGCGAACGCATCGCAA
Organism: Pseudomonas sp. 3MAES_34.3B; assembly: GCF_058145875.1. NCBI lineage: Bacteria > Pseudomonadati > Pseudomonadota > Gammaproteobacteria > Pseudomonadales > Pseudomonadaceae > Pseudomonas > Pseudomonas sp. 3MAES_34.3B. Next base: position 4,263,251 of record NZ_CM176960.1, read on the forward strand.
TCTGCGCGACCTGGATTCCACGCCCGGCACGGCGGGCAATCTCCTCGGCGTTGCGCTGAAGTACGTTGAAGGTGCCGCCACCGACGGTACCTAACCCACAGATGCCTACTTTGACCGGTTTCACTCTTGACTCCCCATGAAACGGCCGGCATGTGCGCCAGCCGCGGATAGCACCGCGATTATCGCGGCCTGTGTTTTGAATCGCCTGTCACTGCGCGGCCAGGGCGATCTTCGCCACCTGCGCCGCAGGTTGATAGCCCGGAATGACCTGGCCGTCCTGAAGGATGATCGCCGGCGTGCCACTGACCCCGATACTCTGGCCCAGGGCAAACTGCTTGCTGACGGGGTTGGCGCACTTGGCGGCATCCACGTCCTTGCCACTGATCAGCTTGTTGAGCGAAGCGCGGCGGTCGGACGAGCACCATACCGATTGCAGCTGCTGGTCGCCCTCGGACCCCAGGCCCTGGCGCGGGAAGGCGAGATAACGCACCTCGATACCGCGGCGGTTGAGCTCGGGCACTTCAGCGTGCAGCTTCTGGCAATAAGGGCAGGTGGTATCGGTGAATACCGTGATATGGGCCTTGGCCTCGCCTTCGGCCGGGTATACCACCATCTCGCCACTCGGGATGGCGTTGATGGTCTTGGCAATGGCGGCGCGCTCGGTTTTCTCGGTGAGGTTCACCGGCTTGCCGTCCTGCATCTGGTACAGGTAACCCTGCATCACGAACTGGCCGTCGGCACTGGCATACAGTACCCGGCCACCTTTGAGCCGCACTTCGTAGAGCCCATTGATAGGGCTGCTGGAGACGGCTTCGATGGGCACATCCAGCTGGAGGGTGTCGAGTGTCTTGCGGATAGCCTGCTCGGCGTCGTCGGCCAGTGCAAAAGTACTGACCAACGCCAAGGCGGCGGCCGCGAAAAGACGTGTCACGCGCATGAGAACTCCTGAGGCGGCGGACGAACGGCCCAGGCCGGCCGAGGAATGATACGAAGCGGCGGGCTGGGCATAACTGACGGCAAAGACTACCACATAAGGCTCGCGGGGCCGACTGCGGCACACGTCAACTGATGTGTACGATCCTTCAGCCGCGAGGATGGTGCCGAGCGTGCAGTTCCTGCAGCCTGGCCTTCGCCACATGGGTATAGATTTGCGTGGTGGAGAGGTCGGCATGGCCCAACAGCAGCTGTACTGAACGCAGGTCTGCGCCATGATTCAGCAGGTGGGTGGCAAACGCATGGCGCAACGTGTGCGGCGAAAGGGTCTTATCGATGCCCGCACGCAAGGCATGGTGCTTGATGCGGTGCCAGAAGGTCTGGCGAGTCATCTGCTCGCCCCGCTGGCTGGGAAACACCACGTCGCTGGGGCGCCCGTTCAGCAGCTCCGCGCGGCCATCGCGCAGGTAGCGTTCCAGCCAACCGATTGCCACCTCCCCCATGGGCACCAAGCGCTCCTTGCTGCCTTTGCCCATCACACGCACCACACCCTGGCGCAGGTTCAACTGGTCCAGGGTAAGGCTTACCAGCTCGGTCACTCGAAGCCCGCAGGCGTACAGCACCTCAAGCATGGCGCGGTCACGCTGGCCGATGGCTTCGCTGAGGTCTGGCGCGGCGAGCAGCGCATCCACATCTGCTTCAGACAGGCTTTTGGGCAAGGGCTTGCCGAGATTGGGCAGCTCAACCAGCAAGGTTGGGTCCACAGCGATGATTTCCTCACGCAGCAGGTACCGGTAAAACCCCCTTGCGCCGGAGAGGAAGCGCGCGGTCGAGCGGGGCTTGTACTGGTTGTCGACGCGCCACGCGAGGTAGTCGAGCAACGCGTCGCGGCCCGCTGCCTGAAGGTCTATGCCCCGGTCCACCAGCCAGCCATTGAAATGGGCCAGGTCGCTGCGGTACGCGCTGCGGCTGTTCTCGGACAGGCCTTTTTCAAGCCACAGGGCGTCAAGGAATTGGTCGATAAGGGCGTGATCGAGGGCGGGCATGGCGGCTTCAGGTTCGCAAAGGGCAGGATCCTAGCATGTGCCGATCCGTAGGTGCCCAACATCGGGGGCTACGGCTGTAGCCCAGAAACAGAAACCCGGAAACGGAAAACCCCGGCACGAGGGCCGGGGTTTTCGGGAGAGCCTGAGCTCAAGCCGCTATCAGGAAAGTTTTTCCTTGATGCGGGCGGCCTTGCCAGACAGCTCGCGCAGGTAGTACAGCTTGGCTTTACGCACGTCACCACGACGTTTCACGGCCAGGCTGTCGATCTGTGGGCTGTAGGTCTGGAAGGTACGCTCAACGCCAACACCGTTGGAGATCTTGCGAACGGTGAAAGCGCTGTTGACGCCACGGTTACGCTTGCCGATGACAACACCCTCGAAGGCCTGCAAGCGGGTACGCTCGCCTTCCTTTACCTTCACTTGAACGACAACAGTGTCGCCTGGTGCGAAGGCCGGGATTTCCTTGGTCATCTGCTCGGCTTCGAGCTGAAGGATAATCTTGTTGGTCATGCTGTGCTCCTAAGGCAAATGGTTCATTTGCCATCGATACGTTAACTATCGTCCCGCTCGCGGATGTACTCCGCCAGCAGCTTTTGCTCTTCTCCAGAAAGTGAGCGACTTTCCAGAAGATCGGCACGTCGTTCGTAGGTCCGCCCAAGGGACTGCTGCAAACGCCAGCGCCGGATGTGTGCATGGTTGCCACTAAGCAACACGTCGGGTACACGCCGTTCCGCATACACCTCAGGTCGGGTGTAGTGCGGGCAATCCAGCAGGCCATCCGTGAAGGAGTCCTCCTCCGCGGAGTCCGCATGCCCTAAAGCTCCAGGCAGCAAACGTGTAACCGCATCAATCAGCACCATGGCCGGCAGCTCGCCACCGGACAACACGTAATCGCCAATCGACCACTCTTCATCCACATGCGCTTCAATGAAACGCTCGTCGATGCCTTCATAACGCCCGGCAATCAGGATCAAGGAATCCACGGTTGCCAGTTCTTTCACCGCTGCCTGAGTAAGGCGTTGGCCTTGTGGCGAAAGGTAGATCACCTTCGCCGTGCCCCCGGTTGCCTGCCTGGCATCAGCCAGGGCATCTTCCAGCGGCTTGATCTTCATTACCATTCCAGGGCCCCCGCCAAACGGGCGATCATCCACTGTGTGGTGACGGTCCGTGGTGTAGGCCCGCGGGTTGCGACAGGTCAGCTGAAGCAGACCCTGCTTTACCGCGCGGCTGGTAATGCCGTAATCGCTGATGGCCGAGAACATCTCGGGAAATAGGGTGATGACTTCTATGCGCAGGCTCGCCATGGCCTAGAAATCCGCATCCCATTCAACCCTCATGACGCCGGTACCGAGGTCGATGGCTTGCACGCAGTCGTCCGTATAGGGCAACAGGCGCTCGCGATCATCCAGGCTACCCGCACAGGGTTTGACCACCATTACATCGTTGGCGCCGGTTTCGAGCAGATGATCAATCTTGCCCAATACGTGCCCTTCGCCGTTGATGACCTGTAAACCCTCGAGCTGATACCAGTAGTAATCGCCGTCGGTGAGGTCGGGCAGCAGGCTGCGCGCGATGCAAATCTCGTAACCGGCGAGGAGGCGCGCCTCTTCACGGTCGTCGAGACCTTTCAACTTCGCGACCAGGACCTTGTTCTGAGAACGGCCACTGATCATTTCCACCTGCTTGACAATGCCTTCATGCCGAAGCGTCCAGCGGTTGTACTGCAGCAGGTTGTCAATCGGGTCGGTAAAGGAGAAAACCTTCACTTCGCCACGAACGCCGTGCACCGAAACAATCTTGCCGATGACGATGAGGTCATCCGCGGAGTCTGGCGTGTCGTTCATACTGCTCAGGCGGAAGCCTTGGCAGCGTCCTTCAGCAGCTGAGCAACGCGCTCAGACGGCTGTGCGCCCTGGGCCAGCCAGTAGCTTACGCGCTCCTGGTTGACGGACAGGCGAACTTCGCCACCGTTGGCGATCGGGTTGAAGAAGCCAACACGCTCGTTGAAACGACCGTCGCGCGCATTGCGGCTGTCGGTCACGGTCAGGTGGTAAAACGGGCGCTTTTTGGAGCCGCCACGGGCAAGACGGATGGTTACCATGTGAACATCGTTCCTGTTGTCGGTGCTGCAAATCTGTAAGGCACAGCGGGCACGGGTGCCCGAAAGGCCGCATATTCTCAGGGAATGCAGGGATTTTTGCAAACCTCTTTTACCCCTGCTCCCGGCACGGCGTCGGAAACCCCGACGCACGCAGGGTTACCGCGCCTCAGAGGCGAGGCATTCCGCCGGGCATCATGCCGCCAAGGCCGCGCATCATCTTCGCCATGCCGCCCTTGGCCGAGAATTTCTTCATCATCTTTTGCATCTGCTTGTGCTGCTTGATCAGGCGCCCTACGTCCTGCACCTGGGTGCCCGAACCGATTGCGATACGGCGCTTGCGCGAGCCACTGATCAGCTCGGGATCGCGGCGCTCGGCCGGAGTCATCGAGTTGATGATCGCTTCCATCTGCTTGAACTGCTTTTCGGCCGCGCCCTGGGCATTGCCCATCTGGGAGAGGTTGACCCCGCCGATGTTGGGCAGCTTTTCCATGAGGCTGCCCAGGCCGCCCATGGTTTTCATCTGCAGCAGCTGGTCGCGGAAGTCTTCGAGGTCGAACCCCTTGCCCTTCTTGATCTTCTTGGCGAGCTTCTCGGCCTTTTCCTTGTCGAGGTTCTGCTCGGCCTGCTCGATCAGGCTGAGCACGTCGCCCATGCCCAGGATACGCGAAGCGATACGGTCCGGGTGGAAGGGCTCCAGGGCTTCGGTTTTCTCGCCCATACCGATGAACTTGATCGGCTTGCCGGTAATGGAACGGACCGACAACGCGGCACCGCCGCGGGCGTCGCCGTCGACCTTGGTCAGCACCACGCCCGTAAGCGGCAGCGCGTCACCGAACGCCTTGGCGGTGTTGGCCGCGTCCTGGCCGGTCATGGCGTCGACCACGAACAGCGTTTCCACGGGCTTGACCGCGGCGTGCAGCGCCTGGATCTCGGCCATCATGTCGGCGTCGATGTGCAGGCGGCCGGCGGTGTCGAGGATGACTACGTCGATGAACTTGAGCTTTGCCTCGCGGATCGCCGCCTCGGCGATGGCCACGGGCTTCTGGCTGATGTCGGACGGGAAGAAGGTCACCCCGACATCATTGGCCAGGGTTTCGAGCTGCTTGATGGCCGCAGGGCGGTAAACGTCCGCCGACACCACCATGACCGACTTCTTCTTGCGTTCCTTCAGGAAGCGCGCCAGCTTGGCGGCGGTGGTCGTTTTACCCGCGCCCTGCAGGCCGGCCATGAGCACCACTGCGGGCGGTGCCGCGTTGAGCATCAGGTCTTCGTTGGCCGCGCCCATCACCGCTTCGAGTTCGGCGCGCACGATTTTCACGAACGCCTGGCCCGGGGTGAGGCTACGGGACACCTCGGTGCCGACCGCGCGCTCCTTGATGGCGTTGACGAAGTCCTTCACCACCGGCAGCGCGACGTCCGCCTCGAGCAGCGCCATGCGCACTTCGCGCAAGGTGTCCTTGATGTTGTCTTCGGTCAGCTTCGCCTTGCCGGTGACATGGCGAAGCGTCTGCGAGAGACGATCGGAAAGATTTTCAAACATGGGCGATCCTTACAGGCTCCGTCGAACCGAAGTGGCATGCGGCCTGCCGATGTGCTCTGGCCACGGGCAAGGGAAGACCGGCGATTATAACGGGAAGTTGCCCGGGCCGACACCGGGGCGGTGCGGCAGTCTTTATCCGGGCGAAGGTTCTATGCCACACTCGCTTCTTTAGTGGCCGCTCGTCAGGACCTATGTTTCCCTTGCCCTCCAGTTTGCTACCCAGCCTTGCCTCTGCCTTGATCTATGCCTCGGTCACGGTCTATCAGGGCGCGCGGCTTGCCCGTGGGGCCAGGTCCAACAAGCGCCTGCTGTGCGGTGGGGGCATACTCGCCGTTCTGCTGCACGCGTTGGCCCTGTCCTCGCAAATGGTGGCGCCCAGTGGCCTCAACCTGGATTTCATCACGGCCGCCAACCTTATCGCCGCCGCGGTGATCGCCCTCACACTGCTGGCTTGCGCGTCCCTGCCCGTGGAAAACCTGCTGGTGCTGCTTTACCCCCTTGGGGTCATCACCACCCTGGTCGCTCAGTTCGTGCCCTCCGGCACCGTGCCAGTGATCGACGACGAGCCAGGCATCCTCGCGCATATCCTGCTGTCCATTCTGGCGTACGGCGTGTTCACCATCGCGGCGTTCCAGGCCTTGCTGCTGCTGGTGCAGGATCACCAGCTCAAGCACAAGCACCCTTCGGGCCCGATACGCGCCTTCCCTCCCCTGCAAACCATGGAAAGCCTGCTGTTCGGTTTCCTGTGGGCGGGCTGGGTACTGTTGTCGCTGTCGCTGATATCCGGCTGGCTGTTCCTCGAGAACATGTTCGCCCAGCACCTGGTGCATAAAACGCTGCTCTCCTGCGTGGCCTGGGTGGTGTTCAGCGTATTGCTGTGGGGCCGCACCCGTTTGGGCTGGCGAGGCCACGTGGCCATCCGCTGGACCCTCGCAGGCTTCGTGCTGCTGATGCTCGCCTACTTCGGCAGCAAACTGGTTCGTGAATACATCCTTCATATCTGAGAGCCAGCCATGACCTCCTTGACAGTGGCACCGGCGGCGGGCGCGATCGCCCTGGCGCTGTTGTGGGCCGCCAGCATTGGCACCTTCGAACACGCCCGGCGCGCGCGCATGGGCCGCGGCCAGCGCTCATCCGACAAGGAACGGGTAAGTGTGGGGCTGGCCCGGCTGGTGTTTCAGGTAATCATCGTCAGCCTGGCCGTGCTGCTCGCAGACCAGCACTACGGCGCGGCTGGGGCAGCGTCGGCCGCGGTGCTTGCGTGGCTCGGCATCACGCTGCTCACCGGCGCCCTTCCCCGCCTGCTCGCTCAACGCTATCCGGATCATTTCGTTCACCCTGGCCTGCTGCTGTGGCTGCCCGTGCGCGTGCTTGCGCCGCTTGCAGGCCTGCAACAGCGCCTGGCCAAGGCGTTGATCGGCCCCGCCGCCACTGCCCCGGCGGCATCAGGCCGTGACGCCCAGCGCAAACCCGCCTCGCCTCAGGAGCGGGAAGCCGAAGGCCGGGCAGCGAAGCAGAACGCGGTGAGCAGCATCATGGGCCTGGAACGCATGACGGTGAACGACATTCTGGTGCCCCGCCACGAGGTCGACGGCCTGGACCTGAACGACCCGCTGGAGCAGATCATCGACCAGCTGATGGTCAGCCGGCACACACGCCTGCCGGTGTTCCGCGGCGACATCAATCAGGTGGACAAGGTGGTCAATACCCGGCAGATCAGCCACCTGCTGCCCAGCCGCAGCCTGACCGAAGAAGCCTTGCTGGGGGCCTGCTACGAGGCCTACTTCGTCCCGGAAGGCACCCCGCTGCACATCCAATTGCTTAACTTCCACAAGCAACAGCGCCGCCTGGGCATGGTAGTGGACGAATACGGCGAAGTGCTTGGCTTGGTAACCCTCGAAGACATCCTCGAGGAAATCGTGGGCGAGTTCGAAAGCGAGCAAGCCGGCAGCCACCCTCATGTATTTCCGCAACCCGATGGCCGCTACATTCTCGACGGCGCTGCGAGCTTGCGCGACCTGAACAAGGTGTTGGGCTGGCACCTGCCCAGCGATGGCCCCAAAACCCTCAACGGCCTGGTCACCGAAGCGCTGGAGTCCATTCCGGAGCGGGCGGTATGCCTGAAGATTGGCCGCTATCGCATGGAAATCCTCGAAACCGAGGAAAACCGCGTGAAGCGCCTGCTTGCCTGGCAACACGTGACCACTCCTCCCGCGCAGTGACGATTGCCCGCCAGGGCAGCGCTTCCTATACTCCGAGGGCTTACCCAAGCCCGCCGAAGCCGGTGCCACCCGCGCCGCACGTTTCTGGCCAGTCAGCCCAGCTGAACGCCGCGCTTGCCTTTTTCCAACCCGAAAAGGCGGCGCTACCCCGATCCGGGGGCGCGGTTCAGCGAGGATCAAAACAATCCGCCAGCGCGGCCCTTGCCGCCCATGGCCAATGACTGTCGAGACACCCATGACCGCTACCACCCTCGCCTGCGACGACGTGCCCTCGGCACACCCTGTCAACTCCCCTGCCCGCGTCGCCACTGCCAGCTTCATCGGTACTGCGATCGAGTTCTATGATTTCTACGTGTACGCCACCGCCGCCGCGCTGGTGATCGGGCCTGTGTTCTTTCCGCAGAGCTCCGGCACCGCGCAAATGCTGTCCGCCTTTCTTACCTTTGGCATCGCTTTTTTGGCCAGGCCATTGGGCTCTGCGCTGTTCGGGCACTTTGGTGACCGCGTAGGCCGCAAGGTCACGCTGGTGGCCTCCCTGCTGTTGATGGGCGTGTGCACCACTTTGATTGGCGTGCTGCCGGGCCATGAGCAGATTGGCCTATGGGCACCCGTGCTGCTGTGCGTGCTGCGCTTCGGTCAGGGATTGGGGCTGGGCGGGGAATGGGGCGGCGCCGCGCTGCTGGCCACCGAAAATGCGCCGAAAGGCAAGCGCGGCTGGTTCGGCATGTTCCCGCAACTGGGCCCTTCGATTGGCTTTCTCGCAGCCAACGGCTTGTTCCTTGGCCTGGCCCTGGGGCTGGATGACGAGCAATTTCGCAGCTGGGGCTGGCGCCTGCCGTTCCTGTTGAGTGCGCTGCTGGTGATAGTAGGTCTGTATGTACGCCTCAAGCTGGCGGAAACCCCAGTGTTCGCGGCCGCCCTGGCGCGCCACGAAACCGCTCGGGTGCCGGTGATGGAAGTGTTCACCCAGCATTGGCGGCCCATGTTGCTGGGCGCTGCGGCCATGGTGGTGTGCTATGCGCTCTTTTACATTTCCACGGTGTTTTCGCTCAGCTATGGCGTTACCAGCCTGGGGTATAGCCGCCAGGGCTTTCTTGCCATGCTGTGCTTCGCGGTGCTGTTCATGGCGGCGGCCACGCCAGTGTCTGCCTGGCTGAGCGACCGCTACGGGCGCAAGCCGGTGCTGCTGGTCAGCGGCGTGCTGGCGCTGCTGTCGGGATTTGCAATGGAGCCGCTGCTCACACAGGGTTCCACCACGGGCGTGGTGCTGTTCCTGAGCCTGGAGCTGTTGCTGATGGGGGCGACCTTTGCACCGATGGGTGCATTGCTGCCCGAGCTGTTCCCCACCCGGGTGCGCTACACCGGCGCATCGGCGGCCTATAACCTGGGCGGCATCGTGGGCGCGTCGGCGGCACCGTTCTTCGCGCAAAAGCTGGTGGCCATGGGCGGCCTGAGCTGGGTAGGCGGCTATGTGTCCGCCGCCGCGCTGATCAGCCTGCTGGCCGTGATGTGCCTGAAGGAAACGCGAGACAAGAATCTCTGAACAGCGGTTTGCGGGCCTGGCCTATCGGCTATGGCCCGCATGCTCCATGACGGTTACAGCTCGACGTTCACGGCCTGGGCCGCGCGCGTGGCCTTGGCGCGGGCCGCTTCGATGGATTCGTCCCGCGCCAGCGCCACACCCATGCGCCGCTGACCGTTGACTTCTGGTTTGCCGAACAGGCGCAAGGCCGTATCCGGCTCGCTGAGGGCGGCGCCCAGGTTGGCGAAAGCGGTTTGCTGGGATGTGCCTTCCACCAGCACCACAGCTGAAGCCGATGGCCCGAACTGGCGCACTACAGGCACCGGCAGGCCGAGGATGGCGCGAGCGTGCAGGGCGAACTGGGACAGGTCTTGCGAGATCAGGGTGACCAGGCCGGTGTCATGCGGGCGCGGCGACACTTCGCTGAACCACACCTGATCGCCCTTGATGAACAGCTCTACGCCAAACATGCCGCGCCCACCCAGGGCTTCGGTCACGGCGCGGGCGACTTCGCGGGAAGCCTCCAGGGCTTTTTCGCTCATGGCCTGAGGCTGCCAGGATTCCTGGTAATCGCCTTTCTCCTGGCGATGCCCGACTGGCTCGCAGAAGGTGGTGCCGGCGCCATGGCGCACGGTAAGCAGGGTGATTTCGTAGTCGAAGTCGATGAAACCCTCGACGATCACCCGGCCCTTGCCGGCGCGCCCGCCTTCCTGGGCGTATTCCCACGCGCGCTGAACGTCGTCTTCACCCTTGAGCAGGCTTTGGCCCTTGCCGGAGGAACTCATGACCGGCTTGACCACGCAAGGGAAGCCCAGCGCCTGAACGGCCTCGCGGTAATCCTCGACCGTGTCGGCGAAGCGATAGGGCGACGTGGGCAGGCCCAGCTCTTCGGCAGCCAGGCGGCGGATGCCCTCGCGGTTCATGGTCAGTTGGGCCGCGCGCGCGGTAGGGATGACCGTGAAGCCTTCGTTTTCCAGTTCCACCAGCGTGGCGGTGGCGATGGCTTCGATTTCCGGCACGATGTAGTGAGGCTTCTCGGCTTCGATCACCGCGCGTAGCGCCGCACCGTCGAGCATGTTGATCACATGGCTGCGGTGGGCCACCTGCATGGCCGGCGCGTTGGCGTAGCGGTCCACGGCAATCACTTCCACGCCCAGGCGCTGAAGCTCGATCACCACTTCCTTGCCCAGCTCGCCAGAGCCACAAAGCAAGACGCGGGTGGCCGTTGGGGACAGGGGGGTTCCGATACGGGTCATGTGAGGTCCTCAAGGTGAGTGAATCGAGGGCCGCCCGGTTCGCAACCCTGAAAGCCGCGCATTCTACATCAGCGTTCCTGCCAGGGGCGCCCTTTCATGCGGCCGCAGTGGGATGGCTTCAGAGCATCACACCCTGGGCCCTGGCGCGCTCCACGGCGAGCGCGATCACTTGCCGACGCTCGTCGTTGCTCATGCGCCCCCAGCGGGTAATTTCCTGTGCGGTGCGCTGGCAGCCGATGCACACATCATGATCGTCCAGGGCACAGACGTTTACACAGGGAGAACGCACCGGGCGCTCGGCTTGCACTTCCACCGGGGTATTCCTCGAATCCATCATGCTCGAATCCATCACGGCACGCTGAACGGCCCGGAGGGGCGGCTCATGTCAATGCCAGCGTCGTACAACACGTTTACCAGCTCCACGATCATGATGGCCGTGAGCCCCCAGATCTTGTAATCCTCGTAGCGATAACACGGCACGTAACAGCTACGCCCCTGGTAGTCGATACGGTGGGTATGTTCGCGAGGATCCTCACGGAAGAACGCCAGCGGCACGGAAAATACCGCGGCAATCTCGGCATCGTTGGGCCGGTACTCCACGTAGTCGGGAATCAGCCCAACGAACGGCGTGACCTGCAAACCATGGCGAGACACCAGCGGGCTGAGCGGCCCGACAATTTCGACCATACCCGGCGGCAGGCCGATTTCTTCCTCGGCCTCGCGCAGCGCGGTAAACACCAGGTCCGGGTCTTCCGGATCCCTGCGCCCGCCCGGGAACGCCACTTCGCCCCCATGGGTCGATAACCCGCTGGCCCTGAGGGTAAGGACCATTTCCGGATTATCACCGCGCGTGAGCGGAATCAGTACCGCTGCCTCAGGGAACCGCTTGTCGGTTTCGAGCGTGAGCGGAACGTGATTGCCGATACGGCGCAGCAACTCCTCAAGCATGGTTTTCCCCGTCACTTGACCTGCCGTCCATCATGCAACAAACCCGCGTATTGCCCAACCCCCAAAGTGCCGGTTGGTCGAGCCATGGCCTGCCCCATAATCAAACTTTCCCCCTACCCTGCGGGTACCTTAGAATGCGTTTTGCCCTGCCTGGCATACCCTGCCAGCAGAAACAAACCGGCTTTTCTTCCCTGGGGTTTCCTCTGTCGATGCGTGTGCTGTTTGCGTTCCTGTGCCTGTCGTTCGCGACCCTGGCCAATGCCACTTTTACCCAGACGATCATCACCCGCCCCCTGAATGCGCCCGTGGTGTCGCCTCTGGCCCCCAATGCCACCGTGGATAAACTGCTGGTGATCAAATCTGCCCGCCAATTGCAGTTGCTCAGCCATGGCGTAGCGGTCAAAACCTATCGGGTGTCCCTTGGCAAGCAACCGCGTGGCGCCAAGGAGCGCGAAGGCGACAAACGAACCCCGGAAGGGCTGTACTGGGTGGATTGGCGCAAAGTGAGCGATCGCTTCAACCTCGCCCTTCACCTGTCGTACCCCAACACAAGAGATGCCGCCAAGGCGCGCGCGGCAGGGGTAGAACCCGGCAGCATGATCATGATCCACGGCACCCCTGCCAGCGAGGATTACCCGGAATGGTACTTCCAGTCGCTGGACTGGACTGACGGCTGCATCGCGTTGAAAAACGCTGACATGCAAGAGGTGTGGAGCCTGGTGAAGGATGGCACGCTCATCGAAATCCGGCCCTGACGCAACTTTTGGCGGCTTGTCCTAGGACATTTCCCGCGCAAGCCTCGCCGCCTTCCTGCAACACCTTCATCCCCCGCCTCACATCATGGCTGAGCGTAACCCCGTAAGGTAAAACCATTCATTCGAGTGGTTTTTTACTATGCGGCGGTTCACAGCGATTCTTTCGGGTTTCGTCCTTGCTCATTGGAGCAGCCTGGCTCACGCCAGCGAACCGGCACCCGCCCTGCCCCTACCTTCCGAAGCGCTGCAGCAATTCCTTCAGGGCGCCGAAGCCCACCGCAAGGTAATCGAAGGCAACCAGCGTGAGCGGCAGCTGCAACGAGCCACGCCCGCGCCGAGCGAAAATAACCATGGCGCGCAAGCGATAGACGAAGGCCCCGAGGGCCCCTGCTGGCGGATCACCGGCCTGCGGCTGACGGGCAACCGGTTGATCAGCGACGAAGCGCTGCGTCACGCCGTTCAGCCCTTGCTTGAACCTTGCCTCAACCCTGGCCAGATCAACCGTATCCTGGCAACGGTGACCCTGCTCTACACCGAGGCTGGGTACGTGGCCAGCCGGCCGTTGCTGCTCGCACCGCCCAATCACGGGCAGCCCCTCGAACTGGCCATCGAGGAAGGCTTCGTGGAAGCGATCGAGCTCGCCGACGAAGACCTGCCCGTCAGCCTGGCTGCGGCGTTCCCCGGAATGATCGGCCAACCACTTGAGTTGCGCACGCTCGAACAGGGCCTGGATCAACTGAACCGCTTGCGGTCCGTGGATCTTGCCGCGGACATCATGCCGGGGGATCTACCGGGCGGATCGCGAATCGTATTGCGCAGCTTGCAGCGGTTACCTCGCTGGCAATTGAACGCCGGCCTGGATAACGGCGGCAGCCCTGGCACGGGGCGCAACCGGATCAGCCTGAACGCCGGGTTCGACAACCCGCTGGAACGTAACGACAGCCTGAGCCTTTATGGCATGTACACACCGGGGCAAGGGCATTCGGGCAGCGCTACGTTCGGGCTGTACTACAGCATCCCTTACGGCCCGTGGAATTTTTCGGCCGCCGCCAACCGCTTTCGCTATCGCAGCATGGCCAAGGGGGCGCTGGGGCCCATCGAAACCAGCGGTGTGAGCACCCTGTTGAGCTACTCACTGGAGCGCGCGCTGTGGCGGGACCAGCGCCGCTTGTTGAGCGCAACGCTGCGCCTGGATGACAAGGACAACGTTGCATACCTGCTTTCGCAACGGATTGCTGTGCAAAGCCCTCGCTACCAGAGCATCGAAGCCGGCCTCAACGGGCTATGGCTGGGTGATGCCACCTGGTCGGCGTTCGCTGGCTACAGCCGCGGTTTGGGCGGCTGGAGCGGCAATGACGGCCGGCGATACAAAGACCCCGACGCGCAGAGCGCCCGATACGGCAAGTGGCGCGCCAGCCTCAGCCGCACAGCCAGCTACACATGGGGCGGGCTGCGTTGGACCCTTGCAAGCAGCTGGGCGGGACAATACAGCGCGGACCGCCTGCCTCAGCTGGAAGCCATGGCCCTGGCGAGCACCGCAGCGGTCAGGGGCTTCCACGGCCAGCCGGCGGACACGGCCAATGGGTTGGCCTGGCGCAATACCCTCTATTTGCCGTTTGCACTCGATGGCGGGCTGCGCTTCATACCCAGCCTGGGCCTGGACGCGGGCTGGGCCGATAACCGCGGCCGCACCCGCGCTGCAATACATACGCAACCTGCGCGTGGCGAGCGCCTGCTCGGTGCCAGCCTTGGCGCCAGCCTGGAACACCGCCACGGTAGCCTGGCCGTGGACTACCAACACAGCCTTTACCGCCGCAACGCCCCCCTCGCCCCTGGTTATTGGCAGCTGTCCCTGCAGCTGCGGTTCTGATCCCCCCACCCGAGAAACCCCGATGAAAAAAACCAAAGGTTCTCCCTCGTTTCGTTTGCGCCATGATCCACTGCGTTGGTCCGTGGCGGGCGCCTTGTTACTCAGTCCCGTATGGGCCACCGCGCAAGGCATCGTTCCCGTCCCAGGGGCCGGGGGAACCGCACAGGTGCACGAGCAGAACGGCATCCCCATCGTCAATATCACCGCGCCCGGGCCCGGCGGCCTGTCGCACAACCCTTTTAGCGATTTCAACGTACCGCCCCAGGGCCTGGTATTGAACAACGCCACCGGAGCAGGCGCATCCCAGCTGGCCGGAGCGCTGTCTGCCAACCCCCAGTTCCAGGGCCAGGCCGCCAGCACCATCCTCAATGAAGTGGTTGGCCAACTGCCGTCCAACATACGCGGGCCACAGGAGATCTTCGGGCAGGCGGCAGACTACGTACTGGCCAACCCCAATGGCATTCATGTTCAAGGCGTGGGCTTTATCAATACGCCCCGGGCGATCTTCCTGGTGGGCACACCTGAAATCCAGGACGGCCGCCTTGCCGCGCTCAACACCTTCTCCGCCCCTGGCGACCTTCGTATCACCGGGCAAGGCCTGAGTACCGAAGCAGCCGTAGACCTGATCGCGCCCCGTATCGACAGCCAAGGTGACCTGTACGCGGCCGCCGGCCTTACGGCGATTACCGGCCGAAACCGCGTGGCTGTAGACAGCCTTGCGGTGCTCGAGACCCAACAGCCCGCAGACGAGGCCCCGGGTGTTGACCTCAACGCACTTGGCGCCATGAAAGCCGGGAGGATTCGCCTGGTGAGCACCCGGGAAGGTGCGGGCATTCGCCTGGCAGGCCCGAGCGTTGTGGGTGAGCACGGCGTAAGCGTGGACTCCGCCGGGGATGTGCTGATTGGCCGTGAAGGGGAAGGCCAGGCAATAGTGGCTTCCACTCGGGGCGACCTCGCTTTCAACGCCCGGCAAGACATTACTGTGACTGGCAGCCGCCTGGCCGGGCAGGCGATCCGGGCCAAGGCCGGGCGTGATCTCACGATGGACGCAAGCACCCGGGAAAGCGTACAGCGGCACCGGGACGACTGGCGCAAGAAAACCTGGTTCATCACCACCGAAACCTACATGGAGGAGCGCGAAAAGCGCCATACCCGGCTGGAGGAGTCGGTTGCCACCGCAGTAACGGACATGGAGCTGGAAGCGGGACGTAATGTGACCCTGCGCGGGAGCAAGCTCCAGGCCGGCGGAGCCATGGATATTCGCGGCGGCGATGCAGTGACCATAGAAGCCGGCATGGAGCGCGTTGATATCACCGAAAAGGTACGCCACCGCAAGCACCTGTGGCGGGGTGACAGGGATGAACGAAGCCATGAAGAGCGTGCGGTGCCGTCGGAACTCAAAGCCGCCAGCGTGAACATCAGCGCTGGCGGCAAGGCCACGGTTCGCGGCAGCGACATTACCAGCGATGGCGACCTCAACATCCGTGCCCGGTCCATCGAGATCGACAGTCAGGGTATGAAACGCACCGCTACCCGGGATGATTACCGAGGCGACCTCGTGGATGGATGGGTGTTCGGCGACACCGGCGCCCGCGAAGAAACCAGCACGCGCCAACGCGGCAGCAACCTGAAGGCCGAGGGCACCGCCAGGCTGGTCTCCGATGACGTACTGATCAAGGGCAGCTCCGTTGAGGGCAAAGCGGGCACCTTCACGGTGGGAGAAAATGGCCCGGTGATCATCGCCAGCGCGGCGGATATCACCCATGTGAAAGAGCAGCGCAAGGATCGCAAGCTGGCTGGCGTTTTCGGTACCGATAGCAGCAGCACACGCGAGCGCGAGCAGGCGGTTCCGTCACATGTGAAGACGCAGGGCGACAGCAAAATCCTCAGCGCGGAGCACATTCGGGTCGTAGGCTCCATTGTGGAGGCAGAAGGCAAAAACGAGCTGGAAGCCAAAGGCAACATAGCGATCGTTGCGGCTCAGAACACGCAAAAGGAGCACAGCTCCGAAACGACCGGTTCATTGATCGCAAGCGTTGGCGAAACCCGCACCGCCGAAGACGGCAAGGACGGATCGAGCCAGTATTACGCCCAGGTAAGCTATCGCCGGGACCACAGCGAACGCACGAGCGAAACGGTCGAGCAGGCGGGCTCCTCGGTGTTGGGAGGTACGGTTGATGCCAAGGCAGGCGACACCATCAGCGTGATCAGCTCCAAAGTGGAATCGGTCAAGGGCGATACAGAAGTGGCCGCCAAGGCCTTCAGGGCCATTTCCGAGTTGAACGACACCACTACGTCCAGCAAGACGTCCACTACCACCATCGGCGAGAAGGTAACCGCCGGCATCGACCGCGTGGGCGCTGGCCATGCGGGCGAGCATGTAACCGAAAGCGAGCAAACCCGCCGGGCAACTGCGGCGCAGGCTATTGTGAAGTCCGCCGGGGATGTAAACCTTGATGTCGAGGGCGAAGCCGAATACGCCGGTGCGCTCATCGACGTCAAGGGCAAGTTCAACGAAAAAGCGGGCAGCGTGCGCCGCACAGCCGTGGCGGACATTGACGATAAACAAGAGCAACGCACCCGCTACACCGGCGAAACCATGGTCAGTGCCGAGTACAAGGACATCACCGGCCCTCTGAAGAAAGCATTCGAAGGCAAGGAGCAAACCCGCTTCCAGCAACAAGGTGTCGAGGACGCGATGGTGCCGCCATCGCTGGGCGCGGACGTCATGGCGGGCTATACCAACCGTGAGCACAGCGTGCGCACGGAAACACCAACGGTAACCACGTTGAAGGCCAGCGAAATCAATGTAACGTTGCCCGGCATACTTGAGGACGAAGGCACTCGATACACCGCAACGGGCGGCCAGGTTGCGATCCAGGCAGGCAGCCATGACGCCCGCGCCGCGACGGAAAAATACGTCGAAACCCTGAACCGTACCGACGTTGAAGCAAGCCTGCGGGTGGACACCACCACGGGCAGCGATATCAATGTGCGCCTCGATGGCAAAGGCAGCCGAAAACAGACGTTCGAGGAGCGCGATACCGCGCGGCCTACGCAGTTCACCGCCCAGGCGGGCATTCCGGTACAGCTCGGTACCGATGGCCGTTACGAAGGCACCCTATGGGACACGGGTAACGGCGCACTAAGCGTCAAAGCGGGCGGCGACCTGAGCATGCCTCAGGCCATCAACCGACAGCACAAGGAAGAAAGTAATACCAGTGGCTACGGCATGGTCAAAGCCGGCAATGCCCCGGTGGGCACCAATGCCCTGTTCATGGGCGGGCTTGAACATCAAACCCTTTCCACTACCGACACCCAAGGGGTGGGTGGGCGCATCAAGACACCGGATGGCCAAGTGGAGGTGGGTGGTAACGCCCGCCTTGAAGGCGTAGCCATCGGCAATGGCAACGCCCCCACCCACAACTTCGAAGTGAAGGCGGGCGGCACCGCTGCCCTGGCAGCGAAAGTCGATACCCACGAGGCCCAAGGGCAAACCCTCGGCGGCGCGCTACAGGCCGGGCTCAGCCGTAACCCCGCCGCCGATGACCAACGCATGGGTGGCTCGCTCGGTGGCCATGCGGACATGGGCCGGGTGAACGAGCAGGCGGAGCGCCGTACGGGCGCAGAACTGAACGTGACCAACCTCACGGTTGAAGCCGGCGCCCACGAAACGGTCGCGGTACAGCTGGAAGGTACGCAGCTCGCCGGGGACAACTTGCACCTGAACGCGGCGAACGGCGGCATCCACATCAACGCCGCGCGCAGCGCTGAGCACAAGGGCAATGTGCAGGTCACTGCTGGCGCCGGGTTGAACGGCAGCCGCGGCCTCAACAAGGATGATGACGCGTCGGCCTTGTATGCCCGCGCCCGGCTGAACCTGGATAACGTGAACAGCACCACCCACGAGAACGCTGACCTTCGCATAAAAAACGTTACGTTCAACTCCGCCATGGATACACAGCTAACAGGTGCAGTGGTGGCGGCCGATAACGTCAGCGGAACGGTCGGTGGCGACTTGGTGGTAAGCAGCGCCCAGGACAGCGTGTCATCCACACAGGTACAGGTGGACGGGCGTATCGGCAAGGAAACCAACCCGCAGGGATTGCTCAACGGCTTGAAGTCGGTCACTGGCCCGTTCGCCGACAAGGCCACCGAAAAGGTTGGCAAGCAAGTACAGGCCATGGACCTGACCGTAACGCCCACGCTGCTGGTGGACGTAGAGAATGAGCAGCGGGATACCGTTGCGCGTGTTGCCTCGCTCAGCGGCCGACAGGGCATCGACCTGAACGTGGCCGGTGAAACCCGCCTCAGCGGTGCAAAGCTTCGCTCGGGTGAGGGCAAGGTAGAACTGGGCGGCAGCGACGTGCGCTTGAACGACCTGACCGGCCGGGACTACCGCGCCGACGTGAGCATCAATGCGTCCAACGGGCCGGCAGAACTGTTGAGCGGAGTGATCAGCGAACTCACCACCAACCGCGGCGAGCAAGCCAAGGCTGATGAGCACGGGAACGTGGGGGTGATCCGCACGGGCGGCCATGACCGGTCAGAAACCTTCAAGGCTGCAGTGGAGGAACGTAGATAGTAATTTCATGGACTCGCCCTGGCCGAGGCGTCAGTGCGCCACGGTGGCAGTCTAAACAGCCAACGACAGCGAGGGCGAGTCCATGAAAAAGCATACGACGGTCCCACAACCTTTGTCTTCCACCGATTGGTCCGCCTGTACCACCGTGGCGGTCGACCTGGCCAAGCGGGTGTTCCAGGTGGCAGGGGAAGACGCCCTGGGGCAGGTGCGCTTCGAACAGCGGATCAAATCGCGCGAAGCCTTTTATGCTTTCCTTTGCCAGCTGTCGCCGCACGTCACGGTGCTGGTGGAAACCGGCCCTGGCGCTCAGGCCTGGGCGCTGCAGCTGCAAAAGCAGGGCAATCTGGCGCGAATCCTGCCGGCCAAGCTGGTGGCCAACCATCGTAGCGGCGCCAAGAGCGACCGCAACGACGCGCTGGCCATCCTGCGCGCCGGGCGCGACAGCAACATCCACGCCGTGCCCATCAAAAGCGCCGCCGCCCTGGCCATGCAGGCACTGCACCGCGCCCGGCAGGGTTACATCCGCCGGCGTACGGCACTGAGCAATCAGATGCGGGGGCTGTTGCTCGAGCATGGCGTGGCGCTGGCCCAGGGCGAGGCGGCGATCAGCCAGAAGGTCCCGCTGGTGCTGGAGGATGCCACCCAACCGCTGCCTGACCTGCTGCGTGAGCTGATCGACGAGTTGCTGGCTGAATGGCGACACCTGGGCGAGCGCATCAACGTCCTCACCGGGCGCCTGGAAGCGGCGGCGAACGCGGACAAGACGGCCAAACGGCTGATGACGGTGCGCGGCGTGGGGCCGATCATCGCCACGGCGCTGCTGGCCAAGCAGACCGAACCTGAACGCTTCGCCAATGCGCGCCAGTTCGCTGCCTATTTCGGCCTGGTGCCGGAACAGCGCAGCAGCGGCGAGAAAGTGCGCCTGGGCAAGATGAACAAGCGCGGCGACGGCTACCTGCGCAGCCTGATGATCCAGGGCTCACATAGTGTGCTCAGGCAGATAAAGCCAGATTCGCCCCACCCGGATGATCGGCGCCTGCTCAACTGGCTCAGCCGCCTGGGCCAGAAGGAGGCGGCGGTGCGCCTGGCCAACCGCAACCTGCGCATCCTCTGGGTGCTGCTACAGAATGAACAGACCTACTGCCGCCAACCGGCCACAAGCCAGCACGCGGCGGCAAGTCTCTGATCCACCGAGTTCTGCCACCGCGGCGCGCAAGCGCCTGTCCCTGCTGACAAACATTTACCCCAGGTCAGACCGACGCGGATAGATGCCTTGGCTCCTACCGGCCTTCGAGGCCTGAATGTAATCGGCATACCGCGTGCTCACCAAATGTTGGCCCGAAGCCGAAGCCGGCTTCCTCGAAAGGCCTGATACATAGATGCAGCCGGGCAGAATGTTAAAAGCGGGTAGACAGTGGGGGCGAGTCCATACATAGGAGCCGGGCGAAGCCGCAAGGCGTAGCTCGCGAACGAAGCGCAACGGGGCTTAAAACGCCTCAAGCCGCCAGGTTTCATAGGCTGGGGTTTCATAGGGGTGGCTGAGCTTGAGCGCGGCAACTACCGCCGCGATCAGCTCATCCGCCACAACCAGCTCCACCCGCCATTCCGTTACGGTTTCAACGGTGCCTGCGGTGCCAATGAACGGCTGGCTGCCGTCCAGCGGCTGGAACTGGCCTTGGCCCAATACCTGCCAGCAGCATTGGTCGTAACCCCCGATTCGCCCGCCACCGGCAGCGAATACGGCGGCCTTTACCTCATCCACATGGCTGGGCGGCACGAAGAAGCAAAGCTTGTACATCGTGCCTCCCCAGGGTTAGTTCACCCACACCCGCGCGTTGCGGAACATGCGCATCCAGCCACCGTCCTCGCTCCACTCATCGCTGTACCAGGAGTTCTGCACAGCGCGGAACACGCGCTCCGGGTGCGGCATCATGATGGTCACGCGGCCGTCGCGGCTGGTCAGGCCGGTAATCCCGCGCGGCGAACCGTTGGGGTTGGCCGGGTAGGTTTCGGTCACTTTGCCGTGGTTGTCCACGAAGCGCAGCGCGACACAGCCGGAAACGTCCGCTTCGATCAACGCCTGCTCGCTGGCGAATTCCGCATGGCCTTCGCCGTGAGCGATAGCGATGGGCATGCGCGAACCGGCCATCCCTTGCAGGAAGATCGAGTTGGACTCCTGCACCTGCACCATCGCCACGCGCGCTTCGAACTGCTCGGAGCGGTTGCGTACGAAGTGAGGCCAGCTTTCGCTGCCAGGGATCAGCTCGTGCAGGTTGGACATCATCTGGCAACCGTTGCACACGCCCAGGGCGAAGCTGTCGGTACGCTCGAAGAAGGCCTGGAAGGCGTCCCGCGCACGGCTGTTGAACAAGGCCGACTTGGCCCAGCCCTCGCCCGCGCCAAGCACGTCACCGTAGGAGAAGCCACCACAGGCGACCAGCCCCTTGAAGTCGTTGAGGTCTACCCGGCCGGCGAGAATATCGCTCATGTGCACGTCCAGCGCGCTGAAGCCGGCACGGTCGAATGCCGCGGCCATTTCCACCTGGCCGTTCACGCCCTGTTCGCGCAGCACGGCCACCTTCGGCCGCACACCGGTCTTGATGTAGGGTGCGCTGACGTTTTCATTCACGTCGAACGACAGCTTGGCGTGCAGGCCCGGGTTGTCTTCTTCCAGCAGCGCGTCGAATTCCTGGTCGGCACAGGTGGCGTTATCCCGCATCCGCTGAATGCGGTAGCTGGTTTCGGCCCACTGGCGCTGCAGCAGGCGGCGCTCGCCTTCGAACAGGGTTTCGTCGCCCAGGCGGATGATCACATGGCCGTTGTTCACCGGCTTGCCGATGACCACAACGCAGTCTTCCAGGCCCGCGGCGCTGAACTGGGCGAGGATTTCCGGGGTAGCGTCATGACGCACCTGAATCACCGCGCCCAGCTCTTCGTTGAACAGCACGGCGGCGGCTTCTTCACGGCCATGCGCCAGGGTGTCCAGGCGCAGGTCCAGGCCGCAATGGCCAGCAAAGGCCATTTCCAGCGCGGTCACCAGCAGGCCGCCGTCGGAGCGGTCGTGGTAGGCGAGCAGATGGCCATCGGCGTTCAGGCCCTGAATGACCGCGAAGAACGCCTTCAGGTCTTCGGCATCGTCCACGTCGGGTGCGATCTTGCCCAGCTGGCTATGCACCTGTGCCAGGATGGAAGCACCCATGCGATTCTTGCCACGGCCCAGGTCTATCAGGATCAGGTCCGTCTCGCCCTTGTCCAGGCGAAGCTGCGGGGTGAGGGTTTTGCGAATGTCGGTCACTGGCGCGAAGCCGCTGACGATCAGCGACATCGGCGAGGTCACGGACTTGTCGGTGCCCTCTTCCCGCCAGCGGGTTTGCATGGACATCGAGTCCTTGCCCACCGGGATGGTGATGCCCAGTGCCGGGCACAGCTCCATGCCCACGGCCTTGACGGTGTCGTACAGGCGGGCATCTTCGCCCGGGTGGCCGGCGGCAGCCATCCAGTTGGCGGAGAGTTTCACGTCCGACAGCCTGCCGATCGCGGACGCCGCCAGGTTGGTGAGGGTTTCGCCGATGGCCATGCGGCCCGATGCCGGGGCGTCGAGCAGTGCCAGCGGCGTGCGCTCGCCCAGTGCCATTGCCTCGCCGGTGTGGACGTCGAAGCTGGTAGCGGTAACTGCGCAGTCCGCCACCGGCACCTGCCATGGGCCGACCATCTGGTCGCGGGCCACGAGGCCTGTGATGGTGCGGTCGCCAATAGTGATCAAGAAGCTTTTGCTGGCCACGGCCGGGTGACGCAGCACGCGGGTGATCGAATCGGTGAGGTCCAGGCTGGCAGGGTCGAAATCATCGCCCTGCTCGGCTTCGCGGGCCACGGTACGGTGCATGCGCGGCGGCTTGCCCAGCAGCACTTCCAGCGGCATGTCCACCGGGCTGTTGCCGAAGTGGCTGTCGGTGACGGTGAGATGCGGCTCGGCAGTGGCTTCGCCAACCACCGCGAACGGGCAACGCTCGCGCTCGCAAATGGCCTGGAAGCGCGGGAAATCTTCCGCGGCCACCGCCATCACGTAACGTTCCTGGGATTCGTTGCTCCAGATTTCGTGCGGGGCCATGCCCGGCTCGTCGTTGGGCACGTTGCGCAACTCGAAGCGCCCGCCGCGGCCGCCGTCATTCACCAGTTCCGGGAAGGCGTTGGACAGGCCGCCCGCGCCCACATCATGGATGAAGCAGATCGGGTTGGCGTCGCCCAGCTGCCAGCAGCGGTCGATAACCTCCTGGCAACGGCGCTCCATCTCCGGGTTTTCGCGCTGCACGGAGGCGAAATCCAGGTCAGCGGAGCTGGCACCGGTGGCCATGGATGAGGCTGCACCGCCGCCCAGGCCAATGAGCATGGCGGGGCCGCCCAGCACGATCAGCTTGGCGCCGACCGGGATCTCGCCCTTCTGCACATGCTCGGCGCGGATGTTGCCAAGGCCGCCGGCCAGCATGATGGGCTTGTGGTAGCCGCGCACTTCTTCCCCACGAGGGCTGTTGACTGCCTGCTCGAAGGTACGGAAGTAGCCGGTAAGCGCGGGGCGGCCGAATTCATTGTTGAACGCGGCGCCGCCCAGCGGGCCTTCGATCATGATGTCCAGCGGGGTCACGATGCGCTCAGGCTTGCCGTAGGGCTTTTCCCAAGGCTGCTCGAAACCGGGAATGTTCAGGTTGGAAACGGTGAAGCCGTTCAGCCCTGCCTTTGGCTTGGAGCCGCGGCCGGTGGCGCCTTCGTCACGGATTTCCCCGCCCGAACCGGTAGAAGCACCCGGGAACGGCGCGATCGCCGTGGGGTGGTTGTGGGTTTCGACCTTCATCAGGATGTGCACGGGCTCGCGCACGGCGGCGTATTCGCCGGTTTCCGGGTTCGGGAAGAAGCGGCCCGCTTCGTTGCCGACGATGACGGCGGCGTTGTCCTTGTAAGCGGACAGCACACCTTCACCATGCATCTGGTAGGTGTTCTTGATCATGCCGAACAGGCTCTTTTCCTGAGCCTGGCCGTCGATGTCCCAACTGGCGTTGAAGATCTTGTGGCGGCAGTGCTCGGAGTTGGCCTGGGCGAACATCATCAGTTCGATGTCGTTGGGGTTGCGCGCCAGCCCCTGGAAGCTGGTGACCAGGTAGTCGATCTCGTCTTCGGCCAGGGCCAGGCCGAGGCTCACGTTGGCGGCTTCGAGAGCGGCGCGGCCACCACCGAGCACGTCTACCGAGGTCATCGGCCGGGGCTGCGCGTGGGTGAACAGCGCGCTGGCATCCTCGAGGCGATCCAGCACGCGCTGGGTCATGCGATCGTGCAGCACGGCGGCGATGTCGGCCGCTTGGGCGTCGGTCAATTCGCCTTGTACGTAGTAAGCGATCCCGCGCTCGAGGCGGTCCACGTTGGCCAGGCCGCAGTTATGGGCGATGTCGGTGGCCTTGCTGGCCCAGGGCGA
Source organism: Pseudomonas sp. 3MAES_34.3B (assembly GCF_058145875.1). Taxonomy (NCBI): domain Bacteria; kingdom Pseudomonadati; phylum Pseudomonadota; class Gammaproteobacteria; order Pseudomonadales; family Pseudomonadaceae; genus Pseudomonas; species Pseudomonas sp. 3MAES_34.3B. Next base: position 4,287,490 of record NZ_CM176960.1, read on the forward strand.
AATGGTGCCGAAACGTGGTACCACCAGGAACAGACGCCCCACCGGCTCCTGCACCGGGACGCTGGGCCCGTACTTGAGCAAGCGATCCAACACTTGCAGCTGTTCGGTGTCGAGGTCGGCCTTGAGGTCGGCAAAATGGGCGAACTCAGCGTACAGGCCGGTGACAGCGGGGACCTTCTGACTCACTTGCTCCAGTAATTTACCGTGGCGGAAGGCAGAAAGGGCAGGAGCGCCGCGCAGGATCAACATCGTGGGGACAGCCTCGAGAGGGGTGTAGATTGGGCCGTGCATTCTAGCCTAAACCGGCGCGCCAGGCATCCGTATCGGCGCGCTCGTGGGCAGACGGTTGCCCTTCCCCGCTCATTTCAGGCCCTAGCAGAACCCCGCCACACTGTCGAGATATGGTCGCGTAGCCGCTTTGCGTATACTGCACCCATGTTCGCCTCGATTGTTCCCCACCTGCGCCATGCGCTGTGGTTCCTTGCAACCGGTTTCTTCTTGATGCTCAGCGGCTGTGTGGAAAAACCCAGCACACTGGAGCGAGTCAAGGAGGATGGCGTGCTGCGCGTGATTACCCGCAACAGCCCCGCCACCTATTTCCAGGACCGCAACGGCGATACCGGCTTCGAATACGAGCTGGTGAAGCGTTTCGCCGACGACCTGGGCGTAAAGCTCGAGATCCAGACCGCCGACAACCTCGACGACCTGTTCAACCGGCTGGGCCAGCCCAATGGGCCGGTACTGGCTGCCGCCGGGTTGGTCAGCAGCTCGGCCCGCCAGCAAACGGCGCGCTTTTCCCATCCGTACCTGGAGGTCACGCCGCAGATCATCTACCGCAACGGGCAGCCTCGGCCCACCGATGCCAAGGACCTGATCGGCAAGAAGATCACCGTGCTCAAAGGCAGCACCCATGCCGAGCAACTGGCCGAGCTCAAGGCGCAGAACCCCGGCATCGAGTACGAAGAGTCTGACGCGGTAGAGGTGGTCGACCTGCTGCGCATGGTGGATGAGGGCCAGATCGACTACACCCTGGTGGATTCGAACGAAGTGGCGATGAACCAGGTGTACTTCCCTAACGTGCGCGTGGCGTTCGACCTCGGCGATGCCCGCGACCAGCGCTGGGCCGTGGCCCCCGGCACCGATAACAGCCTGCTCCACGAGATTGACCTGTTCCTGGACAAGGTACGCCGCAACGGCACCCTGCAGCGCCTCAAGGACCGTTATTACGGCCACGTGGACGTGTTGGGCTATGTGGGCGCGTATACCTTCGCCCAGCACTTGCAGGAGCGCCTGCCCAAATTCGAGAAACACTTCCAGGCTGCCGCCAAGCAGGAGCGGGTGGATTGGAAGCTGATGGCGGCTATCGGTTATCAGGAGTCCATGTGGCAATCAGCCGTAACCTCGAAAACGGGCGTGCGCGGCTTGATGATGCTGACTCAAAGCACGGCACAGGCCATGGGCGTATCCAACCGGCTGGACGCGCGCCAGAGCATTTATGGCGGGGCGAAGTATTTTGCGCTGATCAAGGATCAGCTCGACGACAGTATCAAGGAACCCGACCGCACCTGGTTCGCCTTGGCCGCTTACAACATTGGCACCGCGCACCTGGACGACGCCCGCAAGCTGGCGGTGGATGAAGGCCTGGACCCGAACAAGTGGCTGGACGTGAAGAAAATGCTGCCACGGCTGTCACAAAAGAAGTGGTACAGCAAAACCCGTTACGGTTATGCCCGGGGCGGCGAGCCGGTACATTTCGTGGCAAACATCCGCCGCTACTACGACATTCTCACGTGGGTAACCCAACCTCAGACCGAGGGCGGGCAGGTTGCGGACAACAACCTGCACGTGCCCGGCGTGGACAAAACCCGCCCGGCGCAGGCCCAGCCGCAAGTTACCCCGCCGCTGTAACAGTTTTTGCGAATTCCTGCCTTGTGCGAAGCAACTGTCCTGATCGCGAGCTCCCAGAATAATCCCGTAGGAAGCGGGCGAAACTCGCGAAATGGCACGAAAATCTATTCGCGAGCTCTGGCATGCGCCCATAAAGTTGGACGAGTAAATCAGGCTGCTGCGGCCTGGGTCCTGTACGCCACAGGGCTCAGGCCGTCGAGCTTCATCTTGATGCGGTAATGATTGTAATAGTGAATGTATTCCTCAATCGCCGTCCATAGCTGATCGATGCTGGTAAAGCGCTCCCGGTAGAAGAACTCCGTCTTGAGCGTGCCGAAAAAACTTTCCATGGCCGCGTTGTCCAAGCAGTTACCTTTGCGCGACATGCTCTGTTCCAGACCCGCTGCCTGTAGCCGGTCGCGGTACTCCTGATAGCGGTAGTGCCAGCCCTGATCCGAGTGCAGCAGCGGCGTGGCACCGTCCGGCAAGCGCTTCAGAGCCTGCTCCAACATTTGCCCCACCAGCGCATACTGTGGGCGTTCGGCGAGCTGATAGGCCACGATCTCGCCGTTGTACAAGTCCAGCACGGGCGACAGGTACAGCTTTTCACTGCCCACCTTGAACTCGGTCACGTCGGTCACCCACTTCTGATTCGGCGCCTCGGCCTTGAAATTCCGGGCCAGCAGGTTGGGCGCGGCTACCCCTATCAGGCCGTTGTACGACTTGTACCGCTTGGGTCGTACCTTGCATTGAAGCCCCATCTCGCCCATCAGCCGACGCACTTTCTTGCTGTTGACCAGCTGCCCGTCGTGACGCAGGGTCGCGGTCACGCGGCGGTAGCCGTATCGGCCCTTGTGCTGATCCTGAATGCTCTGGATCGCAGCTTTCAGCGGGGCGCTCATGTCCCCGGCAGCAATCGCCTTGAGTTGGTAGTAGTAGGTGCTGCGCGCCAGCCCGGCCGCCTTGAGCAGCGCATCAAGGTCAAAGTCCGACCGCAGCGCGGTGACTATCCGGGCTTTTTCTTCCCGGCTGCCGCCTGCCTTTCCTTTTCCTCCCTTAACGCCTTCAACTTTTTTAGGTAAGCGTTCTCCACCCGAGCCTGGTACAGCCTGGCCAGCAACTGGTCATGGGTCAGGTCTTCATCCTTGATCGACTCGGATGGAAGGGGCGTCTGGGGTTTTGGAAATTTCGGCTTGGACATGACAACAGGCAATTCCTGGGGCCCCGGGCGCGGGGCTTCGATGGCGCTACTGTAGTACTCACGCTCCCATCTGCCCACCTGGCTGGAACAGCCGAGGTTGAACAGGGCCGCGACCTCTCGAAGCGATAGGTGATCGCGACACTTCGTTTGCAGTACCATCAGCTTGAATTCGGTGGTGTACGACTGGCGCGCACGCGGCGTGACACCCTGTTCGCCATGTTGCCTATAGGCCGCAATCCAGCGGCGCAGCAGCGTGGGATCAACGCCGAAGTCGGCGCCAACGCGGCGAAAACCGTAGGCCCCAGAGAGGAAGGCGCCGATCGCTGAAAGCTTGAACTGCGTACTGTACTTGCTCATGAATACACCCCAGAGGTTGGATGGATGTCCAACTTCTAGGGCGCGCCTCACTCTGCCCGCTTCCTACAGCGGGGGTCGCCCGGCACTACGCCGCTGCTTGAAGAACGCGCTCAGCACCGCGCCACACTCTTCGGCCATCACGCCACCTTCGAGCACTACCCGGTGATTCAGGAACGGCTGCGAAAAGAACTGGCCTTGGCTCTGGGCAATTCCCGCCTTGGGCTCCAGGGCGCCGAACACCACCCTTGCCACCCGGGAATGGACGATCAAACCCGCGCACATGCTGCAGGGCTCCAGGGTGACATAGAGCGTTGCGCCCGGTAGCCGATAGTTGCTCACCGCCTGGGCAGCCTCACGGATCGCGACCATCTCCGCATGGGCGCTGGGGTCGCTGGTACTGATCGGGCAATTGAAGCCGCGCCCGATCACTTCGCCGCCTTGCACCAGCACCGCCCCCACCGGCACCTCGCCCAGCGCCGCGCCCTGCTCGGCGAGGGCCAGTGCCATTTGCATGAAATCGCGGTCGCGGCTGCGGTCGAAAATCATGGGTTGACGCATCAGGCCACCTCGATCGCTGCCATGAGGCCGGTTTCCATATGGTCGATCACATGGCAATGGAACATCCAGGTGCCCGGGTTATCCGCTACCAACGCCACCTGCGCCCGCTCATTGCGGCCCAGCAGAAAGGTATCGGTGAAATAGGGAATGATCTTGCGCCGATTAGAGGCGATCACCTTGAAGCTCATTCCATGCAAGTGAACCGGATGCTGGTACTGGGTCATGTTCTTGAGCTCGAAGATATAGCTCTTGCCCCGCGCCAGCCTGGCAATTGGGCGGTCGGCGCAGGTTTTGTCGTTGATATCCCAGGCCACGCCGTTGATCTGCCACAGGCTGGGCGGGGTATCCACGCCTTCGTCCGCCGTGCTGCCCACCCACTCGAAATTGAAGTTGAGCTTCTCGGCATTGGCCAGGTCGGGCTCGGCGATGGGGTTGGGCGGCAAGGGCGCGGGCCAGTCGGCCGCGCTGCCTTCGGACGGAACCGCACGCAGGGTACCCAGGCGTACCGGGCCGTCACGCAGGGCAATCTCTTCACCTGCGGCGGGCATGCGCAGCGCCAGGCAAATTCGCATGCCGGGCCCAAGCCAGTAATCCGGCCCCAGGGCCCGTGGGGTTACGGGGTTGCCATCCAATGCATAAATACGCGCTTCGCCCTGCCCTTTGAGGTTCAGCCGGTAGGTGGCCGTATTGTCTAGGTTGAGCAGGCGCACCCGCACAATCTGGCCGGCGGGAAGGTCCAGCGTGGGGTTGGGCTCGCCATTGATCGTGGATAACCGGCCCAACGTACCATTACGCGCGGCTTCCCGCGGAATGCTGAAGGGAAGGAAACCGCCCTCCTCGTCCACATGCCAGTTCTTCAGGCTAAGGGTGCGTTCATGCACAAAACCGGTGGGCTCGCGCTCTTCAACGATCAACGGGCCCACCAGCCCGCGCCCAAGCTGCTCGCTGCTGGTGACATGGGGGTGATACCAATAGCTGCCCGCATCCGGCACTCGGAAGCGGTAATCGAAGGACTCCCCTGGCAGCACGGGCAACTGCGAGACATAGGGCACGCCGTCCATCTCGAGCGGCAGGCGTATGCCATGCCAGTGGACGGTAGTGGGCACTGGCAGACGGTTGATGAACTTTACCCGCAGCCAATCGCCCTGACGCGCCCGCAGCTCCAACCCCGGCGCCGCACCGCCATAGGCCCATGCAGGGGTTTGATGGCCTGGCACCAGCTCGACATCGAGGGGCGCCGCGATCAACTCGTAATCGTGCCCGCCGGGCGCTTCATTGCGGCCCAGCCAGTACCGCGCAGCGCCACCCACACCCAGCCCCACGACAGCAAGGCCGGACAGGCCCGTGAGGAATTGGCGACGGGTGACGGACATGGCTTGGGAACCTCGGGATAGGCAAACGCGGACCAGCCGCGAAGGGGCCGATACGATACACAGGTATGGGGGGAATTTTAAGGGCTGGGTGAGAGGTAAGACTTGCGGGTATTACATTGGGAGCGTACCAAGGGCAGCGCCCAGATCCCGGTTCAACCGGTGCTGGTCCTTCATTACATTGATCTGCATCGCAACAGTCGCGACTTCTATCGCAGCGGCCGCCAAAGCATAGCCACCCTTGGCATCCAACCAGGCAAGCACGTCCGCCAGATGCCATAGCGACGTACTGCCCTCATGGATCGGGGCTGGAAAGGAGTGGGGGTAGGCTAGCATCAGCTTTCGCACACCTAAACAGGTTGTTAAATGCAACCTAAATCACTTTGCACCAAGCGGCGCATTATGGCTGGGGGGTTGAGGGTTCGTACGGAGGGAATCGTTTGGAAAGATGTCCCTATACCCGAAGCCAATCGATACGGGCCAGAGGGGCGGCTTATAAAATACGGGCAAACAATTCAGGAGCGGCGAGCACGAGCGGCGCTTTGCACCGATGCCCCTTAAAAGCCAAAAGCCCGCAATTACGCGGGCTTCAGGGCATTGCTTGCTAGTAAGTACCGGGCAATGCCGGACATCCAATCATTCCCACTCGATCGTCGCAGGCGGCTTGCTCGACACGTCGTAGGTGACCCGCGAAATGCCTTCGATCTCGTTGATGATGCGGCCGCTGACTTTTTCGAGCAGCTCGTACGGCAGGTGCGCCCAGCGAGCGGTCATGAAGTCGATAGTTTCGACAGCGCGCAGCGCCACGACCCAGGCGTAACGGCGACCGTCGCCGACCACGCCGACAGACTTGACCGGCTGGAATACCACGAATGCCTGGCTGACCTTGTGGTACCAGTCGGCCTTGCGCAGTTCTTCGATGAAGATGTGGTCGGCCTGGCGGAGCAGGTCGGCGTATTCCTTCTTCACTTCGCCGAGGATGCGCACACCCAGGCCAGGGCCCGGGAAAGGATGGCGGTAGACCATGTCGTACGGCAGGCCCAATTCCAGGCCAAGGCGGCGCACTTCATCCTTGAACAGCTCGCGCAGCGGCTCTACCAGCTTGAGGTTCATCTCTTCCGGCAGGCCACCCACGTTGTGGTGGGACTTGATCACATGGGCCTTGCCGCTTTTGGCGCCAGCCGATTCGATCACGTCCGGGTAGATGGTGCCTTGGGCGAGGAACTGAATGTTGTGCAACTTGCTGGCCTCGGCATCGAACACGTCGATGAAGGTGCGGCCGATGATCTTGCGCTTCTTCTCCGGGTCTGCCTCACCCGCAAGGTTGCCGAGGAACTGGTCTTCGGCGTTGGCGCGGATAACTTTCACGCCCATGTTCTCGGCGAACATGGCCATTACCTGCTCACCTTCGTGGAGGCGCAGCAGGCCGTTGTCCACGAATACGCAGGTCAGCTGATCACCGATAGCCCTGTGCAGCAGTGCCGCGACCACGGATGAATCCACGCCGCCAGAAAGGCCCAGCAATACGTTGGCGTCGCCAACCTGAGCACGCACCTGCTCGATGGCATCGTCAGCGATGCGCGACGGCGTCCACAGGGCTTCGCAGCCGCAGATATCCAATATGAAGCGGGACAGCATGCGGCCGCCCTGCTTGGTGTGGGTCACTTCCGGGTGGAATTGAACGCCGTAGTAGCCACGGGCATCGTCCGCCATGCCAGCGATCGGGCAGCTGGGGGTACTGGCCAGCACATGGAAGTTGGATGGGATCTCGGTGACTTTGTCGCCGTGGCTCATCCATACGTCCAGGCCCAGCACGCCGTCGGCGTCTACATGGTCTTCGATGCCGTCGAGCAGGCGGCTTTTGCCAACCACGTCCACGCGGGCATAACCGAACTCACGCAGGTTGGAGCCTTCTACCCGGCCGCCCAGTTGTTCGGCCATGGTTTGCATGCCATAGCAGATGCCCAGCAGCGGCACGTTCAGGTCGAATACGGCCTGAGGCGCGCGCGGGCTGTTGGCCTCGTGCACGGATTCCGGGCCACCGGCCAGGATAATGCCGCGCGGAGCGAATTCGCGAATCGCTTCGTCATCCATGTCGAAAGGGTGCAACTCGCAGTACACGCCGATTTCCCGCACGCGGCGGGCGATCAGCTGGGTGTATTGCGAACCGAAATCGAGGATCAGAATGCGGTGAGCATGAATATCGAGGGCCATGGGAGACTCTGAAAGGCAGCGGCAAGCTTGAAGCTGCAAGCTGCAAGTTGTTAAAGGCGACATAGCCGCTGCGCTATCACACGCTGCGGCTGCGTTTCGCTTCAAGCTTGCCGCTTGAAGCTTATAGCTTGACGCTGTCGGCGCGAACCGGCCTCAGCCGACCCTGTAGTTAGGCGCTTCCTTGGTGATCTGCACGTCGTGGACGTGGGATTCAGCCATGCCGGCGCCCGTGATGCGGACGAATTCCGGGCGGGTGCGCATTTCGTGAATGTTGGCGCTGCCGGTGTAGCCCATGGATGAACGCAGGCCGCCCATCAACTGATGGATGATCGCAGACAGGGCGCCTTTGTAGGGTACGCGGCCTTCGATACCTTCCGGCACCAGCTTTTCCGCGCCAGCGGACGAATCCTGGAAGTAACGGTCCGAAGAACCCTGAGCCTGAGCCATGGCGCCCAGCGAACCCATGCCGCGGTAGGCCTTGTAGGAACGACCCTGGAACAGTTCGATTTCGCCCGGAGCCTCTTCGGTACCGGCGAACATGGAGCCCATCATCACGCAATAGGCTCCGGCGACCACGGCCTTGGACAAGTCCCCGGAAAAGCGGATACCGCCGTCGGCGATCAACGGAACGTCAGTGTTTTTCAACGCTTCGGCAACGTTGGCCACTGCGCTGATTTGCGGAACGCCCACGCCAGCCACGATACGGGTGGTGCAGATGGAGCCCGGGCCGATACCGACTTTCACACCATCGGCGCCAGCTTCAACCAATGCCAGCGCGGCCGCGCCCGTGGCAATGTTGCCACCGATCACCTGCACCTGCGGGAAGTTCTGCTTGACCCAGCGCACGCGGTCGATCACGCCCTTGGAGTGGCCGTGGGCGGTGTCTACCACCACTACGTCCACGCCAGCGGCGACCAGCGCGGTAACGCGCTCGCCGGTGTCCTTGCCGGTACCCACCGCAGCGCCGACACGCAGGCGACCCTGGTCGTCCTTGCTTGCCAGCGGGTAGGCCTTGGCTTTTTCGATGTCCTTTACGGTCATCATGCCCTTGAGCTGGAAGTCTGCGTCCACGATCAGGACCTTCTCCAGCCGGTGCTTGTGCAGCAGCTGGCGAACTTCTTCCTTGGTGGCGCCTTCGCGCACGGTCACCAGCCGATCACGCGGAGTCATCACTTCGCGGACAGGGATGTCCAGGCGGTTTTCAAAACGCACGTCGCGGGAAGTGACGATGCCGACCAGGTCACCATCGTGCAGCACCGGCACACCGGAGATGTTGTGCTGGCGAGTCAGCTCGAACAGGTCACGAACAGTAGCGCCGGCCTCGATGGTGATCGGGTCCTTGACCACGCCTGCTTCGAACTTCTTGACCTTGCGGACTTCCGCGGCCTGTTGCTCGACAGTCATGTTCTTGTGAATGATACCGATGCCACCTTCCTGGGCCATGGCAATGGCGAGGCGGGCTTCGGTCACGGTGTCCATGGCGGCGGACACCAGGGGAATGTTCAGTTCGATGCCACGGGTCAAACGGGTCTTGAGGCTGACTTCGTTCGGCAGGACCTCGGAATAACCGGGGACCAAAAGAATGTCATCGAAAGTCAGGGCTTCTTGGCTGATACGCAGCATCGCGGGGGCTCCCGGGCGGGAAAAATGGAAGCGCGCCATTATACCTGTACATGCCCCAAGGCTCAATGCGCGCGTGCTTCAGAGTTGCACATCCACCAGCCGTACCGGCCAATCCAGCCGCTCGGCGAATCCCTTCACGAAGGCCTCGGTGAAACCGGCCTCGCTCCACCCCTCGAAAATGAAGCCCAGGTTGGAGAAGCCGCAAGGCTGCAGGAAGAGGAAACCATTGATGTCGTCTTCGAAGCCACACAGCGGGCAGGTGAAATTGTCCGTGAGGCCGGGATACCACTCGTCGAGGCTCTCGAACAGCGGCTCGCCTACTTCCCGACGGCATTTGGGGCAGCCCGCTTCCTCGATAAAGCCCTTCTGCGGCGTATAGATGCAGCGCTTGGTGACGATACGCAGGCCGTTGATCTTTTCGCCGAACGGCAGGCGCTCCGGATGGCGCACCACCCGGCGCGCACCTTCGGCAATGGCGTAGCCCATGCCATTGCCGCCACGGCAGCAGGTAGTGGGCTGACCATCCACGACATTCTTGTGAACGAGCCAGCGCAGCATCAGGCTGGCGGCGCCTTCATTGCCAGGGACGGTGGAAAGTTGGGGAACCAGAATGCTTTGCGAAGCCATGTGCTAGCCATACAACGACGGAACGGTGAACGATTCTACCACCAGCAGCCGCGACAGCCGCCAAGCTTGGCTTTATTATCCAGACATGAATAACGATCCCTTTGCCAGGCTCGGCCTGGATCGCCAGGTCCTCACGGTTTCCCAGCTCAACGGCCGCGCTCGCGTGCTGCTTGAGGACGTGTTCAGCAGCGTGTGGGTTGAGGGCGAGATTTCCAACCTCGCGCGCCCCGCTTCCGGCCACCTTTATTTCACCCTCAAGGACGCTGGCGCTCAGGTGCGCTGCGCACTGTTCCGGCAGAACGCCGCCCGCGTGCGCCAGGCATTGAGGGACGGGCTCGCGGTAAAGGTTCGTGGCAAGGTGTCGCTGTTCGAAGGGCGCGGGGACTATCAACTCATCCTTGATACCGTCGAGCCTGCCGGAGATGGCGCTCTGCGCCTGGCCTTCGAGTCGCTGAAGGAAAAGCTCAGCGCCGAGGGGTTGTTCAGTGCCGAGCGCAAGCAAAGCTTGCCGGCCCATCCTCGGCGCATCGGCATCGTCACCTCCCCGGGCGGCGCGGTGATACGCGACATCATCAGCGTGTTCCGCCGGCGTGCGCCGCAAGTACAACTCACGGTCATTCCCACAGCGGTTCAAGGGCGCGAAGCCATAGGGCAAATCGTCCGCGCACTGGGCCTGGCGGACCGCCATGGCTTCGATGCAATCATCCTCGCCCGTGGCGGTGGCTCGCTCGAAGACCTGTGGTGCTTCAACGAAGAAGCCGTGGCCCGTGCGGTGGATGCGTGCGTTACGCCGGTGGTCAGCGCGATCGGCCATGAAACGGACGTGTCGATCAGTGACTTCGTTGCCGACGTGCGCGCCCCTACCCCCACCGCAGCCGCCGAGTTACTGGCCCCCGACAGCAACGACCTGCAACGCCAGCTGGCCGGTTTGCAGCGCCGCCTGTTGTTGCGCATGCAGCACCGCCTGGCGCACGACAGGTTGCGCCTCGAAGGGCTGAGCCGCCGGTTGCGCCACCCTGGCGAAAAGGTTCGTCAGCAGGCACAACGGCTGGACGACCTGGACATGCGCTTGCGCCGCGCTTTCAATGCGGCCTTGGTGCACCGCCAGCAGCGGCTGATGCATCTGGATGCGCGCCTGGCCGCACAGCATCCGGGGCGCGCGCTGGCGTTGCTGCAACAACGGCTGGAACAGCTGCGCGCGCGGCTTCCCCGGGTGATGCAAGAACGCCTGCGTGCGGAGCGGCTGCGCCTGCAAACCCAGGCCCAGGCGTTGAATATCGTCAGCCCGTTGGCAACCCTTGGCCGCGGCTACAGCATCCTGCTCGACGACCGCGGCCACGCCATCCGCCGCGCCGAGCAAGCCGCACCCGGCCAGCGCCTCACCGCGCGGTTGGGCGAAGGCAAGCTCAGCGTACGGGTTGAAGACAACCATGTAGCCCCTGTCACCCTTTCGTTGTTGGATTGATCATGTATCGATTGCTCTGCGCGGCCCTGCTCGCCGCGGCCGCCCTACCCGCCTGGGCCGACAGCTACCTTACCCGCCAGTTGAACCGGCCCGTACCGGGCGGTGTGGCGGTGGTAGAGCTTGGAGCTGCTCCAGCCGCGCCGCAGGTATTCCTGGAGGGCAAGCCGGTGATGGTGATCAATGAGCAAGGAACCTGGCGCGCCGTGGCCGGGATCTCGCTGAAGACACCGCCTGGCCCGCAGGCATTACAGGTGCGGCAAGGAGGCGCCACGCGTAATGTGACGTTCAACGTGGCGGCCAAGGCCTACCCTGAGCAGCGAATCACGTTGAAGAACAAGCGGCAGGTGAACCCTGAGCCCCAAGATCTCACCCGCATCAATAAAGAGCTGGCGGAACAGAACCGCGCCTATGCCAGCTTCAGCCCTGGTACGCCGAGCAACCTGTTGCTGGACAAGCCAGTGAATGGCCCGCTATCGAGCCGTTTTGGCGTGCGGCGGTTCTTCAATGGCGAGGAGCGCAACCCTCATGCCGGGCTCGATTTCGCCGTACCCGCCGGCACGCCGATCAAAACCCCTGCCGCAGGCAAGGTAGTCCTGGTTGGCGATTACTTTTTCAACGGCAAAACGGTGTTTGTGGACCATGGCCAAGGGTTTATCAGCATGTTCTGCCATATGTCCAAGGTGGATGTGGACGTAGGCCAGGCCTTGCCTCGCGGTGCCGTGGTAGGCCGGGTTGGCAGCACCGGGCGTGCGACCGGCCCGCATATGCACTGGAATGTGAGCCTGAACGACGCGCGGGTAGACCCGGCGATATTTATCGGAGCGCAGTGAGCGGGAGCAGCTACCAAGCGGGTATTTCGCACTTTTAAAGTACGCGCAATTTTTAATCGCTTATGGCTATTTATCGTTGTTTTCCGCCTGAACTGCGAGACCATTTGGTTTTTTATACTAATTTTTTCCGCTCACTTGCGATCTTTCTCTGCACTGGTTAGGGTTTGAGTCATGAACAACTCAAGCACGCACATTCTGCTCCGCCAGCACCTGAGCCTGAATCTGGTCAGCTACCGACTACCGGGCTGAATCTTGTCGCCAGGCGCGCTTCATACCTTAAGCATTCAGGCAGCCCTCAGGTGGGCCGACCAAGGAAAACGATCATGACCATGCTCAAAGACCCGTCCAGCAAATACCGTGCATTCCCGACCATCGACTTGCCCAACCGCACCTGGCCGTCCAAGGCCATCACCGAGGCGCCTATCTGGTGCAGCTCGGACCTGCGTGACGGCAACCAGTCGCTGATCGAGCCGATGGATGCGGAGAAAAAGCTGCGGTTCTGGAAAACCCTGGTCAAGGTAGGCGTAAAAGAAATCGAAGCGGCCTTCCCTTCCGCCTCTCAAACCGATTTCGACTTCATCCGCACGCTGATCGAAGACGGCCATGTGCCTGAAGACACCACCATCCAGGTGTTGACCCAGGCACGCGAAGATTTGATCGCCCGCACGTTCGAATCCCTGCGCGGCGCGAAAAAGGCCATCGTCCACCTCTATAACGCAACGTCGCCTTCGTTCCGCCGCATCGTGTTCAACCAGGACAAGGCAGGCGTGAAAGAGATCGCGGTCAACGCGGCCAAGCTGTTCGTGAAGTACGCCGCGCAGCAGCCTGAAACCCAGTGGACCTTCCAGTACTCCCCTGAAACATTCAGCGCCACCGAGCTGGAGTTCGCCAAGGAAGTGTGTGATGCGGTGATCGAGGTATGGAACCCGACGCCGGAGCACAAGATCATCCTCAACCTGCCAGCGACTGTAGAGGTGTCTACGCCCAACGTTTACGCCGACCAGATCGAGTGGTTCTGCCGTAACGTGAGCCGTCGCGACAGCGTGCTGATCAGCCTGCATACCCACAACGACCGTGGCACCGGTGTAGCGGCAACAGAGCTGGGCCTGATGGCGGGCGCGGATCGCGTGGAAGGTTGCCTGTTCGGTAATGGCGAGCGAACCGGTAACGTAGACCTGGTGACCCTGGGCCTGAACCTGTACACCCAAGGCATCAACCCGCAGCTGGATTTCTCGGACATCGACGGCGTGCGCAAGGTGGTCGAAGAGTGCAACCAGCTGCCAGTGCATCCGCGCCACCCCTACGTGGGTGATCTGGTCCATACCGCGTTTTCCGGCTCTCACCAGGATGCTATCCGCAAGGGCTTTACCCAGCAGAAGGAAGGCACCCTGTGGGAAGTGCCTTATCTGCCGATTGACCCCGCCGATATCGGGCGTAGCTACGAGGCGGTGATTCGGGTCAACAGCCAGTCCGGCAAAGGCGGCATCACTTACCTGCTGGAGCAGGAATACGGCATCAGCCTGCCGCGCCGCATGCAGATCGAGTTCAGCCAGGTGGTGCAGGGTGAAACCGACCGCCTGGGGCTGGAGATGACCGCCGAGCAGATCTACAAGTTGCTGCAGAAAGAATACCTGCAAGCCAACCTGCCCTATGCGCTGGTAAGCCATCGCCTGACTGAAGAAAACGGCAACAGCCAGGTGTATGTGGAAATCAGCAGCGACGGCGAAACCCTTCACTGGAAAGGCAAAGGCAACGGCGCGCTGGAAGCGCTGGTCACCTCCCTGCCAATCAATGTGGAGATCATGGACTACAACGAACACGCGATCAGCTCGGGTACCAACGCCAAGGCGGCGGCCTACATCGAACTGCGGGTGGCCGGCGAACGCCCGGTGCACGGTATCGGTATCGACGAAAACATCACCACTGCCAGCTTCAAGGCGCTGTTCAGCGCGCTGAATCGCTCCCTCAGCCAGCGCACCGCGCAAGCGGCGTAAGGTTACAGATGTGAAAAAGCCGACCTCGGGGTCGGCTTTTTTATGCCCGGTTCGCTGGCTGCCGCCAGCTCCTACGAAATCTCGAACCGGTCGGCATCCAGGTGCGCCGGGAAGCGGGTGCGGTACGTGGCCAGGCCGGCGCTGCTCAGGCTCACATGGAAAACGCCTTCGGCATCGCCTGCGTTGAGCAGCGTTTTGCCCTGGAAATCCAGCACCTGGCTGTCGCCGGTGTAGGCGTAGCCCTTGCCGTCGGTGCCTACGCGGTTCACCGCTGCAACGTAGCACAGATTTTCAATCGCCCGGGCCGGCAGCAAGCGGTTCCAATGGTGCCGCCGCGCGCCGGGCCAGTTGGCGGTGTAGAGCAGCAAGTCGGTATTCTCCGCATCGCGGCTCCATACCGGGAAGCGCAGGTCGTAGCAGATCAGCGGCCGAACTCGCCAGCCCTTGAGCTCCAGCCGCACCTGGCGCTCGCCGGCCGTGTAGTGCTCATGCTCGCCGGCCATGCGGAACAGGTGCCGCTTGTCGTAGTGAAGCAGCGTGCCGTCTGGCCTGGCCCACAACAGGCGGTTGCGATAGCTACCGTCCGCGGCTTGCACGATCACAGTACCCGTTACCACCGCATCCAGGCTTGCTGCCTGCTGCAACAGCCACTCGCTGGCAGGCCCTTGTTCCGGCTCGGCCAGGCTGGCCGAATCCATCGAAAACCCGGTGGTGAACATCTCCGGAAGCACGATCAGGTCCGCGCCCCGCGCCTGCTCCAGCAGCTCGCCAAAACGGCTCAGGTTAGCGGAGCGGTCGTGCCAGGCCAGATCGCTCTGCACCAATGCCAGCTTCAGATCCGGCAGTTCATTCAGATCGCGCATAGTCTCTCCGCTGCCGCTCGCAGGGTGTCTTCCCGTTTCGCAAAGCATAGGCGCACCAACCGCTGGCCTTCCACCGGGGATTGATAGAACACGGAAATCGGTATGGTGGCTACGCCGTGCTCCCGGGTGAGCCACAGCGACATCTCGACGTCGTTCAGGTCCGGGCGAATGGCGCTGTAATCCACCACTTGGAAATAGGTGCCAGGCGTGCGGGTAAAGGTGAAGCGCGAGCGGTCGAGCAAGTCGCAGAACAGGTCGCGCTTGGCTTGATAGAAGCCTGGCAGTTCGTCCACATGCTCCGGATGCGCGCCCATGTAGTCGGCCAGCCCCCATTGCAGCGGCGTAACGCCACAGAAGTTCACGTATTGGTGGATCTTGCGCAGCTCCGCGCTCAATGCTGGCGGCGCGACCACGTAGCCGGTTTTCCAGCCGGTAACGTGATAGGTCTTGCCGAAGGAGCTCACCACGAAGGCCCTTGGGTACAACCCGGGATGGGCCAATATACTGGCGTGTCTCACACCGTCGTACACCAGGTGTTCATACACCTCGTCGCTGATCACATACAGCCCGCGCTGCTCCACCAGCACTGCCAGCCGGTCCAGATCACTCTGGCTGATCAGGGCACCGCTCGGGTTATGCGGGCTGTTGAGCATGATCAGGCGTGTGCGTGGGCTGAGCGCCGCAGTGAGCCGTTCCCAGTCGATAGTGAAGGTGCCAGGGCTTAGCTGCACATGCACGCAGCGGCCGCCGGCCAGTTCCACCGAGGGCTCGTAGCTGTCGTATACGGGGTCGAACACGATCACTTCATCACCGGGCCGAACGATGGCCTGCACTGCACAGAAGATGGCTTCGGTGGCGCCGGGGGTGATGGTCACTTCAAGGTCGGGGTTTACCTGCGCGCCATAGCAGCGCTCGATCTTGGCGGCTACCTGCTCACGCAAGGCCGGCAGGCCAGTCATCGGGGAATACTGGTTGTGCCCGTCCATCACATGGCGGGCAACGGCTTCGCGCAGTGCCAGCGGGCCGTCAAAATCGGGAAAGCCCTGGCTCAGGTTCAGTGCGCCGGTTTCAGCGGCGAGCTGCGACATGGTGGTGAAGATGGTGGTGCCGACATTCGGCAGTTTACTGGCGATCATGCGGGTCCCCTGCTGGCCTGCGCCCGGTATGCCGGGCGAAGGCGCAGGATAGCCGATCAACGGGCGCCAGGCACTTCAAAAGCAGCGCAGCATCACCGATGCGCAAAGCCCGTTTCGGTTAACGCTTGTCCTTGCGCTTCTTTTCGGCCTTCTTATGGTGCGACATCAACCGGCGCTTCTTGTTGACCTGGCGATCGGTGAGGGTGTTCTTCTTGCCTTCGTACGGGTTCTCGCCACCCTTGTATTCGATACGAATAGGCGTACCTACCAGCTTCAGCACACGGCGGTAGGTGTTTTCGAGGAAGCGGGTGTACGAACGCGGGACTTTCTCGACCTGGTTGCCGTGGATCACGATCAGCGGCGGGTTGGCACCGCCCAGGTGAGCGTAACGCAGCTTGATCCGGCGGCCGTTGACCATCGGCGGCTGGTGGTCGCTAATGGCGTCTTCCAGGATTTGCGTGAGGCGGCTGGTGGGCCAGCGGGTGATGGCCGACTTGAAGGCAGCCTGCACCGAGCCGTACAAGTGGCCCACGCCGGTACCGTGAAGGGCCGAGATGAAATGGATGTCAGCGAAGTCCACGAAGAACAACCGGCGTTGCAGCTCGGTTTTCACGTATTCGCGCTCGCCCGGCTCCATGCCGTCCCACTTGTTCAGGGCGATGACGATGGCACGGCCGGTTTCCAGCGCAAAGCCGAGCAGGTTCAGGTCGTGATCCACCACGCCTTCACGAGCGTCCATCACAAAGATCACCACGTTGGCGTCCTTGATGGCCTGCAAGGTTTTCACCACCGAGAACTTTTCAACTTCCTCGTGGATCTTGCCGCGCTTGCGCACACCCGCGGTATCGATGAGGGTGTACTTGTCCCCATCGCGTTCGAACGGAATGTAGATACTGTCGCGGGTGGTACCCGGCTCGTCATAGGTGATCACGCGCTCTTCGCCGAGCATGCGGTTCACCAGGGTCGACTTGCCCACATTGGGCCGGCCGATGATAGCGATTTTTACACCGTCTTTTTCGCTCGGGCCGGGAACGCGGACGGGTTCCTCGCCTTCGCCAACTTCACCGAATTCCTCTTCTTCAGAGGGGTCGCGGGGGTATTCCCCGAGGGCGGTTTCCAGCAGGCTGTTCATGCCACGGCCCTGGGAGGCGGCGACCGGGATGGCGTTGCCCATGCCCAGCGGCGCGAACTCGGCGCGTGCCATTTCAGGGTCGATATTGTCGACCTTGTTGGCAACCAGCAGCGAGCGCTTGTTCCGCTTGCGCAGGTGCTCGGCGATCATCTGGTCGGCGGCGGTGAAACCCGCACGCGCGTCCACCATGAACAGCACCAGGTCGGCTTCTTCGATGGCAAGCAACGATTGCTCGGCCATCTTTTCGTCCATGCCCGCCTCGTCCCCGGTGATCCCACCGGTGTCGATGACGATGTAGGAGCGGCCTTGCCAGACCGCCTCGCCGTATTGGCGGTCGCGAGTGAGGCCGGACAAGTCACCGACGATAGCGTCGCGGCTCTTGGTCAGGCGGTTGAACATGGTGGATTTGCCCACATTGGGGCGGCCCACCAGGGCGATTACGGGAACCATGCGGCTCTCCACTTCGGAATTTCAGAAAGGCAAAGGCCGCTGCGGGGGCAGCGGCCATTAACGAATGCGGGATCGCCCCGCGCGCCCGGGGCGTTCAGCCCCAAGCATAGCAAGCATTACTTGATGGTCAGCGCCTCGAGCTTGCCGCTGTTGGCGTAC
Source organism: Pseudomonas sp. 3MAES_34.3B (assembly GCF_058145875.1). Classification (NCBI taxonomy): domain Bacteria; kingdom Pseudomonadati; phylum Pseudomonadota; class Gammaproteobacteria; order Pseudomonadales; family Pseudomonadaceae; genus Pseudomonas; species Pseudomonas sp. 3MAES_34.3B. The sequence goes on from NZ_CM176960.1 coordinate 4,305,356, forward strand.
ACATACAGCATGTCGCCTACCACCAGCGGCCGGGCACGCAGGCCGTCACCGTCGATCTTGGTACGGCCAACGAAGCGGCCATCCACCTGGCTCAGCAGGTGCAGGTAACCTTCCATGTCGCCGACGGCGATGTAGCTGGAGAACACTTCCGGCGCGGTCAGTTGACGACGGGCCAGCGAATCGTTGCTCCACAATGCGGTGGTAGAACGCTCATCCACGCCTTCGACCGTACCGGTGGCCTCGGCGACATACACGCTGCCAAAGCCCTGCGCCACGCCAGCATAGCTGGAGGCGTCGCGCTGCCACAGCACACGGCCGCTTTCCAGCTCCAGGCCCGCCATGCGGCCCTGATAGGTCGATACGTACAGCGTGCCGCCCGACAGCAGCAGGCCGCCGTCGATATCCACTACCCGATCCAGTTCGGAACGGCCCTGCGGGATTGCAACGCGGGTTTCCCATACCGGCGTACCGTTACGGATATCCAGCGCTACAACCTTGCCAGTGGACAAGCCAGCCACGGCCAACTGGTTCGTCACCAGCGGAGCGCTGGTACCACGCAGCGTCAGCACCGCCGGGGTGCTGTCGTAGATCCACAACTGGTTGCCATTGCTGGCGTCCAGCCCGACCAGCCGGTCGTCCTGGGTTTGCACCACTACCACGTCACCATTGGTCGCCGGCGGGGCCAGCACCTCGGCTTTTACGTGGGCGCGCCAGCGCTCTTCACCGTTGGCGGCATCCAGTGCCACCACGTCGCCGCGCAGGGTGCCGAACATGACCATGCCGCTGCCCACGCCTACGGCGCCGGAGATAGGCATTTCCATGTCCTTCTTCCATTGGACGTCGCCGTTCATGCGGTCCAGCGCCATCACCAGGCCAGTGGTATCAGCTGCGTAGAGGGTGTTGTTCTCCACGGCAGGTACCAGCATGTTGTAGGTCTTGCCCTGGCCATCACCGATGGACTCGCTCCAGACCTTGCTCAGCGTAACCTCTTCCTTGAAGTCGGTCAGTTCCGCCGGGGGCAGTTCCTTGTTGCTGTTGCTGCTGCATCCGACGACCGCAACGGCCAGCGCCAGCAATACCGCATGTTTCCATCGAATCACGTCACGCATCCCCTTTGGCCAGGTCGTCGAGCTTGAGTTGGAGGTCGCCTACAGCGGCGTCATCGGCCAGGGCGTCCTTGGCCTTGCGATAGGCAGCGGCGGCATCGCCGGCCCGGCCCAGTTTCACCAGCAGGTCGCCACGCAGCTCTTCGCGGCTGGCAACGAACGCCTTGTCAGCCTGGCCGTCGAGCAGTTTGAGCGCGTCCTCGGCCTTGCCTTGTGCCGCCAGCACCTGTGCCAGGCGCTCGCGCGCCACTTCGCCCAGGGTAGGGTTGGCTGGCTTGTCGATCACGGTTTGCAGCTGGCCTGCCGCGGCGTCGGGACGGCCTGCGTCCACGTTGACCTTGGCCTGGAACAGCTTGCCGTATTGAGCATAGGCCGTGCCGGCGTAGTTCTTTTCCAGCTCGCCAACGAGGTAGTCCACCTTGGCCTGCTCTGGCTTGCCCGAAGGCGTAAGCGCCGTTTCCAGCAATTGCTGGTACAAGCTGGACGCCCCCTGAGCCTGGTTGCCCTGATACTTCTGCCAACCCTGCCAGCCAAAGACCACGATCAGCGCGAGCAGGCCGCCGGTGACCAAGGGCTTGCCGTTGCGCTGCCACCAGTCCTTGAACTGGACGAGCTGTTCATCATCGCTACCCGACACCCCGATACTCCTGTGTTTTATAAACGTCTTGCCCTGGTGGGCGGTTGATCAGGCCTGCAAGGCACTGGCGAGATGATCGGCCAGCGCGTCCCAGGCGATTTCCTGTTGTTCGCCCTGCCCGCGCAAAGGTTTGAACCCTACCACCTCGCGGGCCAGCTCGTCCTCCCCCAGCACGAGGGCGAACAACGCCCCGCTTCGGTCGGCTTTCTTGAACTGATTCTTGAAACTGCCGCCGCCCGCATTCACCTGCAGCCGCAACGCAGGCGAGCCATCGCGCAGCCGCTCGGACAGGGTAAGCGCGGCCAGTTCGGCTGCATCGCCGATCGCGCACAAGTAAACGTCTACCTGGCGGGCAATGGATTCCGGGACTTGCTCCAGGGTTTCGAGCAGCAGGATAAGCCGCTCGATGCCCATGGCAAACCCAACGCCTGGGGTAGGCTTGCCGCCCATCTGCTCCACCAGCCCGTCGTAACGGCCACCCGCGCAGACGGTGCCCTGGGCCCCGAGCTTGTCGGTCACCCACTCGAATACCGTCTTGGAGTAGTAATCCAAGCCACGAACCAGCTTTGGATTGATGACGTACGGAATGCCCGCCGCGTCCAGCCGGGCCTTCAGGCCTTCGAAATGCACCTTGGACTCTTCGTCCAGGTAATCGGCCAGCTTGGGCGCATCCACCAGCAGCGCCTGGGTTTCTGGCGATTTGCTGTCGAGGATGCGTAGCGGGTTGGTCTGCAGGCGACGCTGGCTGTCTTCGTCCAGCTGCTCCAGCCGTTCGGAAAGAAATGCCACCAGCGCGTCGCGATAACGGGCGCGGGCTTCGCTGGTGCCCAGGCTGTTGAGCTCCAGGGTCACCGCGTCACGAATGCCCAAGGCACCCCAGAGCCGCCAGGTAAGCGCGATCAGTTCGGCGTCGATATCCGGCCCGGCGAGGTTGAACACTTCCACGCCGATCTGGTGAAACTGGCGATAGCGGCCTTTCTGCGGGCGCTCATGCCGGAACATCGGGCCTACGTACCAGAGCTTCTGGGGCTGGCCACCACCGGTGATGCCGTGCTCCAGCACCGCACGCACGCAGGCTGCGGTACCTTCGGGGCGCAGGGTGAGTGAATCACCGTTGCGGTCCTCGAAGGTGTACATCTCTTTTTCCACGATGTCGGTGACTTCGCCGATCGAGCGCTTGAACAACTCGGTGAACTCGACGATAGGCATGCGGATCTGGCGATAGCCATAGCTGTCCAGCAAGCCGGCCACGGTGCCTTCGAAGTAACGCCACAGCGGGGTCTGCTCGGGCAGGATGTCGTTCATGCCACGGATGGCTTGCAGAGCTTTTGTCACGGGGTGTCCTTAACGAATCAGTTATCAGGCGCCTGGAGCGTCAACCGCGGGCAATCAATGCCGCGTCAGCTTCGACCTTTTCCGCCGCCTTCTGGCGAATCAGCCGCTCGAGCTGTTCCACCAGGTTGTCATTGGTGAGCTTCTGGGACGGCTTGCCGTCGATGTAAACGAGGTTTGGCGTGCCACCGGTAAGGCCCACATGGGCCTCCTTGGCCTCGCCGGGCCCGTTGACCACGCAGCCGATCACCGCAACGTCCAACGGCACCAGCAGGTCTTCAAGGCGCCCTTCCAGCTCGTTCATGGTTTTCACCACGTCGAAATTCTGCCGCGAGCAGCTGGGGCATGCGATGAAATTGATGCCACGTGAACGCAGGCGCAGGGATTTCAGGATATCGAAGCCTACCTTCACCTCTTCGACCGGGTCGGCGGCCAGCGAGATGCGGATAGTGTCGCCGATGCCATCGGCCAGCAACATTCCCAGGCCCACAGAGGATTTGACCGTGCCGGAGCGCAGCCCGCCCGCCTCGGTGATGCCCAGGTGCAAGGGCTGGATGATCTGACCGGCCAGCTGGCGGTAGGCAGCAACGGCCATGAACACGTCGGAAGCCTTCACGCTCACCTTGAAGTCCTGGAAGTCCAGCCGGTCGAGGTGCTCCACGTGCCGCAGCGCCGACTCCACGAGCGCTTCAGGCGTAGGCTCGCCGTATTTCTTTTGCAGGTCTTTCTCGAGCGAGCCGGCATTCACGCCGATCCGGATCGGAATGCCACGGTCCCGGGCCGCATCGACCACAGCCCTTACGCGGTCTTCCCGGCCGATGTTGCCCGGGTTGATACGCAGGCAATCCACGCCCAATTCAGCCACGCGCAACGCAATGCGGTAGTCGAAGTGAATATCGGCCACCAGCGGCACGTTCACGAGCTGCTTGATCTTGCCGAACGCCTCGGCGGCGTCCATGTCCGGCACGGACACCCGCACGATGTCGGCACCGGCCTCTTCAAGCCGGGCGATCTGGGCAACGGTCGACAGCACGTCCAGGGTGTCGGTGTTGGTCATGCTCTGCACCGCGATAGGGGCATCGCCACCCACCGGGACGGAGCCCACCCAGATTTTCCGGGATTCGCGACGCTTGATCGGAGATTCGCCGTGCATGACAGTTATTGCCCCAGTTTCAGGCGAGCGGTCTCGCCCGAGGTGAACGGTGCCACATTGACGGCCGCGCCGTTATACGTGACCTGCGCGCCACGGGCGAAGCCCAGGCGTACTTGGAAGGGTGGCTTGCCGCTGACGTCCAGGCTGTCGCCCTTGCGCTTGAGTGCGCTGACCAGCACCTTGCCTGTAGCGTCCGTGACTTGGGTCCAGCAGTCGGCGACGAACTGGATCTGCACCTGGCCTCCTCCGGCAACCGGCGCGGCGGCCTCGGTAGCGGGTACCGCTGGCTGCGCGATGGCTGGCGCGGCGGGCGTAGCGGCAGGCGCCGGCGTATGCGGTGCTGTAGCAGCCGGCGCGGTGGGAGCGGCTGGCGTGGTCACGGTCGTTGAAGGCGCTGTAACCGCGGGTTCGCTTGGGGCAGTGGCCCCAGCCGACCCTTGCGGGGAACCTGACGCGGCGGTATCGGCACCTGGCGTTGGCGCGGCCTGGCTATCGACCAGAGCCTGGTCCTCCGGCTCGTCGATCGGATGGATCTGGGTGGTGCCGTCGGCGCTTTCGACTTCGACGTGCTCCATGGCGGTACCCGCCTGATCACGGCCGCGCGAAGCGTTCTGGTCCTGCCACCAAAGGAAGCCGCCACCGATGACCAGCACCAGCAGCAACAGGCTGACAATGCGAAGAATGTTGTGGGACAAGCGCACCGGTTCCTCGATGCGGCCCAGGCCATGCACGGCCGAACCCTGCGCGTTGGTACCCGTGAAATGGTCGAATGCTTCCACCAGCGGGGTCTGGTCCATGCCCAATAGCTTAGCGTAGGCCCGGATGTAGCCACGCGCAAAGGTATGGCCGGGTAGCCGTTCGAAGGCACCGGACTCCAGGTTGGCCAGGGAGGTGGTGGTCAGGTTCAGCCGCGCCGCGACCTCCTGCAACGACCAGCTTCTGCTTTCGCGGGCCTGGCGCAGGGTTTCGCCGGGATTCGTGCGAGCCGCTGCTACAACTTCGGGATGCGCCGCTTTCATCATTGCTCCGACAGGTATTGCTGATATTCCGGCGTGCCGGGATAGAGTCTTTTCAGTTGCAGGCCATAACTGGCGGCCCGGTTCTTGTCATCGAACAGCTTCGCCAGGCGCGTGCCCAGCAGCAGGCTACGGGCATTCTGCTCGCTCAGCTGGCTGAAGCGCTCATAGTAATCGCGCGCCGGGACATATTGCTGCGCTTCGTATGACAGCTCGGCCATTTCAAGCAGCGCCCGGGGCTGTTGGCGGTTCAGGCGCAGCGCCTTGTCCAGCAGCTGCTTTGCTTCATCCTTGTTGCCCAGCATCAACGCGGTCATCCCAAGGTTTTCAAATACCCTGGAACGCTCCGGGTAGAGGCTGTCGGCAGCAGCCTCCTGGAATTTCTCGTAGGCATCCTTGTAGCGCTTGCGCTCGTAAAGGAAGCCGCCGTAGTTGTTCAGGATACGCGCATCGCCTGGCCGCGAGGACAATGCCTTGCGGAAATGCTGCTCGGAAAGCTCGGTTTCGCCTTCAGTCTGGAACACCAAAGCCAGCGCCGCATTGGCATCCGCGCTGGAGCTGTCGAGGTCCAGAGCCTTTTTCAATGGGACTTTCGCGCGCTCGGCATCGCCTTGCTTGAGATAACCCAGGCCCAGCTGAATGTAGGCATCACGCGCCTGCTCCCGGCCATGCCGGGTGTCCATCGGGTTCACCTTGCCGGTGGTAACGCAGCCAGTGAGCACAAGGGTCAACAAAAGCAGGAGCGCGGTGCGCTGGGTCATTGAGTTCCTCTCTGGGTTCCGCTCAGGGACGGCTGCCATTATGGGCGAGCACTTCGGCGTCGGCTTCCAGCTGACGCACCGCAATGTAACGTTCGCTGCGACGGGTGCGGTCCATGACCTGCCCGACCAGCTGGCCACACGCCGCATCGATGTCTTCGCCCCGCGTGGTGCGTACCGTCACATTGAAGCCTGCGTGGTGCAGGGCATCCTGGAAGCGGCGGATAGCATTGTTGCTGGGGCGCTCGTAGCCCGAATGCGGGAACGGGTTGAACGGTATGAGGTTGACCTTGCAGGGCACGTTGCGCAACAGCTCGATCATTTCCTCGGCATGTTCGGGACGGTCGTTCACGTCCTTGAGCAGGGTGTACTCGATGGTGAGCACGCGCTTTTCGCCGAGGGCGGCCATGTAGCGCTTGCAGGAATCGAGTACCACCGCGAGGGGGTATTTCTTGTTGATGGGCACCAGCTCGTTGCGCAGCGCGTCATTGGGCGCATGCAGCGACAGGGCCAGCGACACATCGATGTGTTTGGCGAGTTCGTCGATCATCGGCACCACGCCGGAGGTAGACAGGGTAACGCGGCGCTTGGAAATGCCGTAACCCAGGTCATCCATCATCAGGTGCATGGCGGAGACGACGTTGTCGAAGTTCAGCAGCGGCTCGCCCATGCCCATCATCACCACGTTGGTGATGGCACGGTCGACAGTTGCCGGAATGCTGCCGAAGGATTTGTTGGCAATCCACACCTGGCCGATCACTTCGGCGGCGGTGAGGTTGCTGTTGAAGCCTTGCTTGCCCGTGGAGCAGAAGCTGCAATCCAGGGCACAGCCCGCCTGAGAAGACACGCACAGGGTGCCGCGCTTGCCCTGAGGAATGTACACGGTCTCGACGCAACTGCCCGAGGCCACACGTACTACCCACTTGCGGGTACCGTCGGCGGAGATGTCTTCGCTGACCACTTCGGGCCCGCGAATTTCAGCGCAGGCCTTGAGCTTGGCGCGCAGGGCCTTGCCGAAGTCGGTCATGGCGTCGAAATCATCGACGCCAAAGTGGTGAATCCATTTCATCGCCTGACCGGCGCGGAAGCGTTTTTCCCCGAGCGTGTCGAAGAAATTTTCCATTTCCTGGCGGGTAAGGCCCAACAAGTTGATTTTGTCAGTAGATAAAGTCATGGATTCACCCTCACTCGTAAGCGTTCGCTTAGCGAGTGGTTACCTCGGTAGCAGCGAAGAAGTAAGCGATTTCGCGAGCAGCAGCGGCTTCGGAATCCGAACCGTGGACAGCGTTGGCGTCGATGGAGTCGGCGAAGTCAGCGCGGATGGTGCCAGCGTCTGCTTTCTTCGGATCGGTAGCGCCCATCAGCTCGCGGTTGCGGGCGATGGCGTTTTCACCTTCCAGAACCTGAACCACAACCGGGCCGGAAGTCATGAAGGCAACCAGATCACCGAAGAAACCACGCTCCTTGTGCTCGGCATAGAAGCCTTCGGCCTCGGCCTTGGACAGTTGCTTGAGTTTGGAAGCGACAACGCGCAGGCCGGCGTCTTCGAAGCGAGTGGTGATCTTGCCGATGACGTTCTTGGCAACGGCGTCGGGCTTGATGATGGAGAAAGTGCGTTGAACAGCCATGTGACACTCCAGAAACAGTGAGTTAAGCAAAAATTAAACCCGCGAATTATACGCGGGTTTGGAGGTATTTCCTAACGGCGGAACATTTCAATCCGCTTCTTCGATCCAGTGCGCCTGGATCGCCTCGAGCACCTTCTCGCCGCAGCGGTCGGGGTGGTCGTCGAAATCCGGCAGCTCCATCGCCAACTTACGCAGCTTGGGGAAGCTGATGGTACGAGGATCGACGTCGGAATGTGCTTCCGACAACTGAATGGCGATCTCCTGCACGTCCACCCATTTGAGACTCATGATTGGCTTCCCGATCAGTGCGGCGCTTCGGCTGCATGGTTAAGCGAGTACTTGGGAATCTCGATGGTCAGGTCTTCATTGCCCACCGTCACCTGGCACGCCAGGCGAGACTGCGCTTCCAGACCCCAGGCCTTGTCAAGCATGTCTTCTTCCATCTCGTCAGCCTCGGCCAGCGAGTTGAAACCCTTGCGTACAACGCAATGGCACGTGGTGCAGGCGCACACGCCGCCGCAGGCACTTTCCATCTCGATGTGATGCTCGTGGGCCAGCTCCAGGATATTGGTCCCGGACGGTACTTCCACCACAAGCCCGTTAGGGCAGAATTTTTCATGCGGCAGGAATTCAACCCTGGGCATTGCTTACTCCTCAATCTCGTTCAGGTTGCGCCCGGCCAGTGCGGCTTTTACCGTCGAATCAAGGCGACGGGCGGCAAATGCATCGGTTACCTGCGACAGACGGCGCGTTTGTTGCTCGATGGCGGCGCCATCGGTACCGGTCATCAAATCACGGAGTTCCTGCATCTGGTATTCGATCGCCAGACGCTCTTCGGCGTCGAGCAAGCGGTCACCGTCCGCTTCGAGCGCGCCTTGCACGGCTTCAAGCAGGCGTTCGGCATCCACCTGATGCTCGCGCAGCTGGCGGGCCTGTTTGTCATGGCCGGCGTACTCGAAGGAGTCCTTGAGCATGCGGGCAATTTCGCCATCGGTAAGGCCGTAGGACGGCTTGACCTGGATACTCGACTCCACGCCAGACGCCAGCTCCCGCGCGGACACGCTGAGCAGGCCGTCGGCATCCACCTGGAAGGTCACTCGAATTTTCGCCGCACCGGCGACCATCGGCGGGATACCACGCAGCTCGAAGCGAGCAAGGGAACGGCAGTCGCTCACCAGCTCACGCTCACCCTGCAGCACATGAATCACCATGGCCGACTGGCCGTCCTTGTAGGTGGTGAATTCCTGAGCACGGGCGACCGGAATGGTGGTGTTGCGGGGAATGACCTTTTCCATCAGCCCGCCCATGGTTTCAAGCCCAAGGGACAGTGGAATCACGTCCAGCAGCAGCAAGGCTTCGCCATCGCGCTGGTTGCCCGCCAGCGTATCGGCCTGGATGGCCGCGCCGATGGCAACGACCTGGTCGGGGTCGATGGTGGTGAGCGGTTCGCGGCCAAACAGTTGGCCCACGGCCTGGCGTACGCGAGGCACGCGAGTAGAACCGCCTACCATCACCACCGCGCCGATTTCTTCCAGCTCTACGCCAGAATCACGAACCGCCCGGCGACAGGCCTTCAAGCTACGGGCCAGCAACGGTTCTATCAGCGCCTCGAAACGTTCGCGAGATAGCTCACCGGCCCAGCCACCATAGGCCACTGACACGGCTTCGGTGGCACTGAGCGCTTCTTTCGCCGCGCACGCCACTTGAAGCAACTCGCGCTGCGCCGCTGGCGGAAGGTCTGACGACAACCCAGCCTGCTCGAGCACCCAGGTGGCGATCGCATGGTCGAAATCATCGCCGCCCAGCGCGCTATCGCCGCCGGTGGCCAGCACTTCGAACACGCCGCGCGACAAGCGCAGGATGGAAATATCGAAGGTACCGCCGCCCAGGTCATAGATAGCGACCAGGCCTTCAGCCTGCTGATCCAGGCCATAGGCCACGGCTGCGGCGGTGGGCTCGTTGAGCAGGCGCAGCACGTTCAGGCCGGCAAGCCGGGCAGCATCCTTGGTCGCCTGGCGCTGAGCGTCGTCGAAGTAGGCGGGTACTGTGATCACCGCGCCGACCAGATCGCCGCCCAGGCTGGCTTCGGCCCGCAGGCGCAAAGTGCGGAGTATCTCCGCCGACACTTCCACCGGGCTTTTGCGCCCCTGTACCGTTTCAATGAAGGGCATATGCGACTCGCCCTCGGCAAAGCGGTACGGCAGTTGCTCGCCCAACTGATGGACATCGGCGATGCCGCGCCCCATCAGCCGTTTTACCGACACGATCGTGTTGTACGGGTCTGTGGCTGCCGCTTGCCGCGCGGCCATGCCAACCTCTACGCGGTCGGCGTGATAACGCACCGCGGAAGGCAGAATGACTTCGCCCTGCGCATCAGGCAGGGTTTCGGACAGGCCGCTGCGCAAGGCGGCAACCAGGGAATTGGTGGTGCCCAGGTCGATCCCCACCGCCAGCCGACGCTGATGCGGTTGAGGGCTCAGGCCGGGTTCGGCGATCTGAAGTAGAGCCATGCTTGTCTGTTTTCAGGCGTGCGACCGAAGCGGCACAGGGTTAATCGTCGAGGCGCTCTTCCAACTGGCGCACTTCCTGGGAAAGCTTGTCGAGGAACTGCATGCGGCGCATCAGGCGCTCGGCCTGTTCGCGCTCGGCGGGCTGGTCCCAACAAGCGGCAAAGTCATCGTCGAGGGTGACCTGCGCAGCCTTTAGCCGTTGCTTGAAACGAGCCACGCCATCGAGGTCGGCCGCATCCTGCAGGTCTTCGAGTTCCTCGCGCCATTGCATCTGCTGCAGCAGAAAATCCGGGTCGTGGACCGTCACTTCCTGAGGCACTTCGTGGCCACTCACCGCCAGCAGGTACCGGGCACGCCGAGGCGCGCTCTTGAGCGTCTGGTAGGCATCGTTCAGGGCGGCGGATTTTTCCAACGCCTGGCGCTGCTCGACCGCGGGCGCATCGGCGAAGCGGTCGGGATGCACCGCGCGCGCCAGCTCGCGATAGCGAGCAGCCAGCTGATCGAGGTCCAGGCGAAACGCCGGCTTGAGATCGAACAAGGCAAAGTGACAGGGAGTACCCACAAGCGTCCTCAAACGTTGAAGCTTTCGCCGCAGCCACATTCGCCGCGCACGTTGGGGTTATTGAACTTGAAGCCTTCGTTCAGCCCTTCGCGCACGAAATCCAGCTCGGTGCCGTCCAGGTAAACCAGGCTCTTGGGATCAATGATCACCTTCACACCGTGGCTTTCGAAGATCTCGTCTTCGTCGGCGGTTTCGTCAACGAACTCGAGCACATACGCCAGGCCCGAGCATCCGGTGGTACGGACACCTAGGCGAATGCCCTCCCCTTTCCCGCGCCCATCGAGGGAGCGGCGAACGTGGTTGGCGGCGGCTTCTGTCATGCTGATGGCCATCGTAACTCCTAGCGTGCAAGCATACGTTTGAAGCGATTAAAGCAGGCCTTTCTTCTGCTTGTAATCGCGAACGGCAGCCTTGATGGCGTCTTCAGCGAGTACCGAGCAGTGGATCTTCACCGGCGGCAACGCCAGTTCTTCGGCCAGCTGGGTATTCTTGATGGTTTCCGCCTCGTCGAGGGTCTTGCCTTTCATCCACTCGGTAGCGAGCGAACTGGAAGCAATGGCGGAGCCGCAGCCGTAGGTCTTGAACTTGGCGTCTTCGATCACGCCCTGTTCGTTGACCTTGATCTGCAAGCGCATTACGTCGCCGCAAGCTGGCGCGCCGACCATTCCGGTACCAACGTCCGGATCTTCAGCGTTCATCTTGCCGACGTTACGCGGGTTCTCGTAGTGGTCGATGACCTTTTCACTGTAAGCCATGCTAGGTACTCCTCATCAATTCATGAAGCCGCTCTGGGTGGCGGCTTTGATTGTCAGTGCGCAGCCCACTCGATCTTCGAAATATCGACGCCGTCCTTGTACATGTCCCACAGCGGCGACAATGCGCGCAGCTTGGTCACGGCCTCGCACACCTTGGCGGCGGCGTAGTCGACGTCTTCTTCGGTAGTGAAGCGCCCGAAGGTGAAGCGAATGGAGCTATGTGCCAGTTCGTCGTTGCGGCCCAGCGCGCGAAGCACGTAGGACGGCTCCAGCGAGGCGGACGTACAGGCCGAACCGGACGACACCGCGAGGTCCTTGAGTGCCATGATCAGCGACTCGCCCTCGACGTAGTTGAAGCTCAGGTTCAGGTTATGGGGCACCCGCGCAACCTGGCTGCCGTTCACGTACAGCTCTTCAAGGTGTTCGACCTGCTTGAAGAAGCGATCGCTCAGTGCCTGTACGTGAGCGCGATCCTTGGCCATGTCTGCCTTGGCGATGCGGAAGGCTTCACCCATGCCCACGATCTGGTGGGTAGCGAGGGTACCGGAACGCATGCCGCGTTCGTGGCCACCGCCGTGCATCTGCGCTTCGAGGCGCACACGCGGCTTGCGGCTTACATAAAGCGCACCGATGCCTTTGGGGCCATAGGTTTTGTGGGCCGAGAAGGACATCAGGTCGACTTTGAGCGCCTGCAGGTCGATGTCTACCTTGCCGGTGGACTGAGCGGCGTCTACGTGGAACAGCACGCCACGGGCACGGGTCAGTTCGCCAATGGCAGCGATGTCATTGATAGTGCCGACTTCGTTGTTCACATGCATGATCGAAACCAGAATGGTGTCGTCACGCAGCGCGCCCTCGACCATGGCCGGGGTGATCAGGCCGTCTTCGGTCGGGTCCAGGTAGGTCACTTCAAAACCTTCGCGCTCGAGCTGGCGAGTGGTATCCAGAACCGCCTTGTGCTCGATCTTGCTGGTGATGATGTGCTTGCCCTTGCTGGCATAGAAGTGCGCGACGCCCTTGATGGCAAGGTTATCGGACTCGGTAGCCCCGGATGTCCACACGATTTCGCGCGGGTCGGCATTGACCAGATCGGCGACCTGACGGCGAGCGTTCTCAACCGCTTCCTCGGCCTTCCAGCCGAACACGTGGGAGCGCGACGCGGGGTTACCGAAGTTCGTCTCCATGGTGAGGCAGTCGATCATTTTCTCGGCAACCCGCGGATCAACAGGGGTGGTCGCGGAATAGTCCAGGTAAATCGGCAATTTCATCGGGAATCTCCTAATCAGGCGCGCTCCGCTCTACGGCGGTCAGTCGACGGCAGATGTTTCTATCTTTTCGAGAACGGGCATGTCCGGAATCGCGGCCTGGCCAGCACAGCGGCGCTGGTCCTGGCGCTGGGCGACTTCCTGCACCTCGCGGCGGGTAACCAGATCTGCCAGGCTGATACCACTCAAAAACTCGTGGATCTGCTGGCTGAGGTCACACCAGAGGTGGTGCGTGAGGCAGGTATCGCCGGCATGGCAGTCACCCAGGCCTTGGCACCGAGTGGCATCGACCGATTCGTTCACCGCATCGATCACCTGAGCGACTTGAATCCCTTGCATGTCCCGGGACAGCTGATAGCCGCCGCCAGGGCCGCGCACACTCGATACCAGGTTGCCGCGCCGAAGCTTGGCGAACAGCTGCTCGAGGTACGAAAGGGAAATGCCCTGGCGCTCGGAAATATCGGCCAGCGACACGGGCCCACGCTGTGCGTGCAACGCCAGGTCAAGCATGGCGGTCACGGCGTATCGGCCTTTGGTTGTCAGTCGCACGGTTCTGTTACCACGGTTTGCGGAAAGGGACGCGATGGGGCAAGTATGCGATTCCCGAGTATTTAAGTCAACTATAAGACCTACTAATTTACTCGGGATTAGGCGGGAAGCGGCGACGGATGATAGCACACAATCCCTCTAGCGCCGCTTGGCTTGTGTGGGCATTGGCCTGCGGTTAGGACTGCGCCTGCTCCTTCACACAGGCGAAATCCGCTTCGCGCAGCTCGGGAAGGTCCTTGGCAGCGTAATCGCTGCCCAGCCGGGTGAGCGCGCCGCACATGCCCTCCAGTCGGCCGTCCACCGCATGCAGGTGATCCAGCAACTGGCCAATGGCCTTGGCGATAGGGTCAGGCATGTCTTCCGTGACCCCATACGCATCGAAACCGATCTTGTCCGCCATGGCCTTGCGCCGGCTTTCCTGGCTTTCGTCACGCTTCACGATGATACGCGCCGGAATGCCGACCGCCGTGGCGCCCGCAGGAACCGGCTTGGTGACCACCGCGTTGGAACCGATCTTGGCACCAGCACCGACAGTAAACGGGCCCAACACCTTGGCGCCCCCACCCACCACCACGCCATCTTCCAGGGTGGGGTGCCGCTTGCCCGCATTCCAGGTGGTGCCGCCAAGGGTCACACCCTGATAGAGCGTAACGTCGTTGCCGATCTCGGCCGTTTCGCCAATAACGATGCCCATGCCGTGGTCAATGAAGAAGCGCCGGCCGATCCGCGCACCCGGGTGGATCTCCACGCCAGTGAGCCACCGATTGAAGTTTGAAACGCACCGCGCAAGCCATTTCCAGCCCGCCCGCCAGAGGCGATGGGCTATCCGATGCAACCATACGGCGTGCAGCCCGGGATAGCAGGTAAGCACCTCGAACGTATTACGTGCCGCCGGGTCGCGGTGAAACACGCTCTGGATGTCTTCTCGCATGCGCTCGAACATTCAATGGTCCTTCCGCTTGTGGGGTTCACCCCGGGCCGTTTTGCGGGTTTCGGTGAGAATACCGCGCAGGATACTCACTTCCGTGCGCTCCAGGCGGCAGCGGCTGTACAAGCGACGCAGGCGGGCCATGAGGTGCCGGGGCTTTTCCGGGTCCAGAAAGCCGATGTCCACCAGCGTGGCTTCCATATGGCCATAGAACCCTTCCAGCTCCTCGGCGGTGGCGAGCTCTACCGGAGCCTCGGCCGGCTCGGTTGGCGCAACCTGTGCCAGCGCCAGGAAGGCCAGCCGAACTTCGTAGGCGAGCACCTGCACCGCGGCGGCCAGGTTGAGCGAGCTGAACTCCGGCGCCGAGGGAATGTGCACATGGAAATGGCAACGTTGCAGCTCTTCATTGGTAAGGCCGGCGTGCTCGCGGCCGAATACCAGCGCCACCTCTCCACCTGCGCGGGCATCCTCCACGGCCTTGCTGGCGCAGGCGCGCGGATCGAGCAACGGCCAGGGCAGGCTGCGGTCGCGGGCGCTGGTACCCATCACCAGGCTACAGCCCACCAGCGCTTCCTCAAGCGTGGGTACCACCTGGGCATTGGCGAGGATATCGTCGGCCCCCGACGCGCGGGCACTGGCCTCGGGTGAAGGGAAGACGTGCGGGTCCACCAGAACCAGGCGCGACAGGCCCATGTTTTTCATGGCGCGGGCGGCGCCGCCGATGTTGCCGGGATGGCTGGTGTTCACCAAAACGATGCGGATGTTCTGCAGCACCTTGAGCGCTCCCCGTAGTAGAAAAGGGGGCAAATTCTACAGAAGCGACGAAAGCAACGCTATGAAGGCCCAAGGCCCACTTCTTGGCGGCGGCTTTTCTGTTAGAATGCGCGGCTCTTTTTAATGACCAGGTGAAAGAACATCCATGCAGCCCATGCTGAATATCGCGCTGCGCGCCGCCCGCAGCGCCAGTGAACTGATCTTCCGCTCCATCGAGCGGCTGGATAGCATCAAGGTCGATGAAAAGGATGCCAAGGACTACGTCAGCGAAGTCGACCGCGCCGCCGAGCAGGCGATCATCACCGCGCTGCGCAAGGCTTACCCTAACCACGGGATCCTGGGCGAGGAAAGCGGCCTGCACGCCGGTAGCGGCGAGGGCGAGGACTACCTCTGGATCATCGACCCGCTCGACGGCACTACCAACTTCGTGCGCGGCGTTCCGCATTTTGCCGTGAGCATCGCCTGCAAATACCGCGGCCGCCTCGAGCACGCCGTGGTGCTGGACCCTGTCCGCCAGGAAGAATTCACCGCCAGCCGCGGCCGTGGCGCCGCTGTGAATGGCCGGCGCATCCGCGTCAGCGCCCGCCGCGGCCTGGAAGGTGCCCTGCTGGGTACCGGCTTCCCGTTCCGCGACAACCAGATGGACTACCTGGACAACTACCTGGGGATGTTCCGCAGCCTGGTTGGGCAAACCGCCGGCATCCGCCGTGCCGGTTCCGCCAGCCTCGACCTGGCCTATGTAGCCGCCGGCCGTTTCGACGCCTTCTGGGAATCGGGCCTGTCGGAATGGGACATGGCTGCTGGCGCACTGCTGATTCAGGAAGCGGGCGGCCTGGTGAGCGACTTCACCGGCGGTCACGAATTCCTCGAGAAAGGCCACATCGTGGCGGGCAACACCAAGTGCTTCAAGGCGGTACTTACCGCCATCCAACCGCACCTGCCGCCCTCGATCAAGCGCTGATCCGAAGGCGTCACCGGTGACGAAAAAGCATCCTTCGGGATGCTTTTTTTATGGGCGACGAATGTCAGCGAACCAGCATTGACGCGGCCGCCACCACCATCATCACTGCGGCGCCACGGAACACCCGCCGCTGGGCTCGCGCACTGCCGAGCAGGTGCCGTATACGCACGGCCGCGAACACAAAGGCCCCGCCCACCGCGAGCAACACCAGGATGGTAAGCGGCACCAGCATCAGCGCCCACACACCAAGGCTTACGCTCTGAAGGTCAATGACCAGAGGAAGAATGGCCAGGTAGAACGCGATGGTCTTTGGATTCCCCAGCGTGATGGTAAGGCCAGATATCGCCGCCGCCCACCGCGCGCGGGCATCCTCAACCTTGCCCGTTTCCACCGCGTCGTGGCGCGCCGTCCAGAACTGCCACGCCAGGTAACCGAGATAGAGCGCGGCGGCCCACCGCACAAACTGAAACAGCGCCGCGAAATGTTCAGCGACAAGGGCAAGCCCGAACACCGCGAGCGATAAATAGGCCAGGTCCCCCAGTATCAGACCTCCCAGCAGGCAAAGACCCGAGATCGCGCCCCCGCTCACGCTCCGCGCCACAAGGGCTGCCATTCCAGGCCCGGGAATGGCGGCCGCGACGGCCAACGCCGCGGAATAGGTCAGGGCCTGGGTAACGTCTGGCATACATTCAGCTTCCTTTTCGCATGGATTGGATAGCGAACAAGCTATACCTTTGCGATGAAATAACTGACCTACTTTGACCTCTCGGCCTAACAGTATCGATAGGTTTTACCGTAATCCTGCATCAAGGAGGAATGAATTACCGCACCTACATTATCGTCCACGGACCTGAAGATTCTCGCTGCGTTGCAGCAAGACGGCCGCATCACGAATCAGACCCTCGCCGAGAAGCTCAGCATGTCTGCCTCACCGTGCTGGCGCCGCGTTCGCCATCTGGAAGAACATGGGTTTATTCAGGGTTACCGTGCAGTGCTCGATCGCAGGCGCATTGGCCTGGGCGTGATGGTGTTCATTCGAATCAATATCGGTAGCCACAGCGAAGCCGAAGCGAGGAAATTCGAGGAAGAAGTGCTGCAGCTCGAGGACGTGGTGGCGTGTTACAGCATTGGCGGGGACGCAGACTTTTTATTGCAAGTAGTGGCGCCAGACCTGGACAGCTTCGCGGACTTTGCCATGTCGGTGGTGCGGCGGCTGCCCGGCATCAAGGAGATGCAGAGCATGTTCGTACTGAAGGAGATCAAGCCGTTCACGGCGTTTCCTGTGAAGCGGGTTGGCTAGCACAGGAGACCCTTCGCGAGCGCCGGGTGGCCGGCCCCGCCGCTTCCCACAGCTCGCGAACGACTTACGGTCGCGCGCGAGCCAAGCCCAGGAACCGATACGGGCTACTGCTGCGCCCCAGCCGCCTGGGCCTGGGTCAACACCAGTTGGCCGTCTTTGGTGACGGGGATTTGCGCGCCGGGGTTGTGGTCCATGCGTACCTGGCCAACCTGGCCGTTGAGCTGGTACTTCACGTTGTAACCCACCAACTTGTCGCTCACGTCGTTCACGGTGTTGCAGCGCGTTTGAGTAGTGCTATAGGTATCACCCGATTGCATGTGCTCCTGCACCTTGTTCCCGGCATAGCCACCGCCGACAGCGCCCGCTACGGTCGCCAATTGCTTGCCATGGCCGCCACCCACCTGATGGCCCAACAAGCCGCCAGCCACTGCACCCAATACGCTGCCCACGATCTGATGCTGGTCCTGCACCGGGCGTTGGCGAGTCACGGTCACGTCCTTGCACACTTCCCGCGGGGTTTTGATCTGTTCGTTGATAGGCTCCGCCGCCAACACCTGGGCGTATTCGGGAGCCTTGTTGCTAACGAGGCTGTAGGTCGCGACAGCACCCCCGGCGGTAACGCCGACAGCACCCAACACTGCACCAACCAGCAACGATTTGTTCACGGAAACCTCCTGCGGCGAGGAAGACAGGGCCCTCGCACTTCTCCCAGCCTTGGAGCAAAAAAACCGGCGAAGGTTCAACCTTTCGCCGGTTTTCAATGACTTACCGCTGGCCGGGCGTTATGGGCGCTCGTCCACGGCCTCCTTGGTGGCCGGTGGAATAAGATCATCACTGCTCAGGTTCAGCCAGATCAGCACCACGTTGGCGATGTAGATGGACGAGTAGGTACCCGCCATCACGCCGATGAACAACGCGAGCGAGAAACCGAACAGGTTGTCGCCACCGAACAGCAACAGCGCGCCGATCGCCAGCAGGGTCGACACCGAAGTGGCGATGGTCCGCAGCAGCGTCTGGGTGGTGGACACGTTGATGTTTTCGATCAACGAAGCCTTGCGCATTACGCGGAAGTTCTCACGCACCCGGTCAAACACCACGATGGTGTCGTTGAGCGAGTAACCGATGATCGCCAGTACGGCCGCCAGCACGGTGAGGTCGAAGGTGATCTGGAAGAACGACAGGATGCCCAGGGTGACCACCACGTCGTGGATCAGGGACACGATCGCACCCACGGCGAACTTCCACTGGAAGCGGAATGCCAGGTAGATCAGTACCCCGCCCAGCGCCAGCAGCATGCCCAGGCCGCCCTGGTCGCGCAGCTCCTCACCTACTTGCGGCCCCACGAACTCGACGCGCTTGACCGTGGCCGGGTTGTCCCCGCTCACCTTGCGCAGCGCATCGGCGACTTCGGTACCCAGTTTCGGGTCTTCGCCAGGCATGCGCACCAGTACGTCGGTGGCCGCGCCGAAGCTTTGCACGATCGCTTCGTGGAAACCGGCGTCGGCCAGTTCCGAGCGCAGCCCGCCCAGTTCCACCGGCTTCTCGTAGGTCAGCTCGATGAGCGTACCCCCGGTGAAGTCCAGGCCGAAATTCAGCCCCTTGTAGAACCAGCTGAACAACGCCAGCACCGTAAGGAACAGCGTGACGGCGAACGCGAGATTGCGAACGCCCATGAAGTTGATGGTCTTTTTCATGGCAGTGGCCTCAAATCCACAGCTTCTTGACGTCACGGCCGCCGTAGATCAGGTTGATCATCGCGCGGGTTACCATGATGGCAGTGAACATCGAAGTAAAGATCCCGAGGGACATGGTCACGGCAAAGCCTTTAACCGGCCCGGTACCCATGGCGAACAGGATCGCGCCTACCAGCAGGCTGGTAAGGTTGGCATCCACAATCGCCGTATAGGCACGGTTGAAACCCTCGTGAATGGCCCGCTGCACGCTCATGCCAGCGGCAATTTCCTCGCGGATACGGGAGAAGATCAGCACGTTGGCGTCCACGGCCATGCCCATGGTGAGCACGATACCGGCGATGCCCGGCAGGGTCAGCGTAGCCCCCAGCAGCGACATCAGCGCCAGCAGCATGACCATGTTGAAGGCCAGCGCCACGGTGGCGATCAACCCGAAGAAGCGGTAGATCGCGATGATGAACAGCGACACGAAGAGCATGCCCCACAACGCAGCATGGATACCCTTGGTGATGTTGTCCGCGCCCAGGCTTGGGCCGATGGTGCGCTCTTCAGCGAAGTACATCGGGGCGGCCAGGCCACCGGCGCGCAGCAGCAGCGCCAGTTCCGAGGATTCGCCCTGGCCATCGAGGCCAGTGATGCGGAACTGGCTGCCCAGCGGCGACTGGATGGTCGCCAGGCTGATGATCTTCTTCTCTTCAGTAAAGGTTGGAACCGCCACTTCCTGCTCGACACCATCCACGGTCTGCTTGACGTATTTGGTGGTCGGCTTCTGCTCGATGAAGATCACCGCCATGCCACGGCCCACGTTACTGCGGGTGGCGCGGCTCATCAGGTCACCGCCATGGCCATCGAGGCGAATGTTCACCTGCGGGCGGCCATGCTCGTCATAGCTGGCCTGAGCGTCCGTCACCTGGTCACCGGTGATGATCAGGCCACGCTCGACCGAGGCTGGAGGGCGGTTGCCTTCGCGGAATTCGAACTGTTCGGTAGTGGCGCGGCTATCGTCGGGGCCAGCAGCCAGGCGGAATTCCAGGTTGGCGGTTTTACCAAGGATACGCTTGGCTTCGGCGGTGTCCTGCACGCCCGGAAGCTCGACCACGATGCGGTTGGCGCCCTGGCGCTGTACCAGCGGCTCGGCAACGCCCAGCTCGTTCACACGGTTGCGAACAGTGGTGAGGTTCTGCTTGATGGCGTAGTCGCGGATTTCCGACACCTTGGCCTGGGTGAGGGCCAGGCGCAGCACGGCCAGCTCGCCACGCTCGGTAGTGGTAAGGTCGAAATCGGTGAAATTCTTGCGCACCAGGTCGCGTGCCTGATCGCGGGTAGCGTCGTCACTGAAGCCAAGCATGATGCCGCCATCCTGCTGTGGCAGGCTGCGATAGCGCACCTTCTCCTTGCGCAGGAGGGTTTTGACTTCGCCTTCGTACACCTTCATGCGGGCGTCGAGGGCTTTGTCCATGTCCACTTCCAGCAGGAAGTGCACACCACCGGAAAGGTCCAGGCCGAGCTTCATCGGGCTCGCGCCCAGGTTACGCAGCCACTGGGGCGTGGTGCGCGCCAGGTTCACCGCCACCACGTAGTCGTCGCCCATGACCTTGCGGACGATGTCCTTGGCCGGCAACTGATCTTCCTGGCGGGTAAGGCGCAGCAGGCCACCCTTGCCGTTATCGGCCAGGCTTGCGGCCTTGACCTGGATACCAGCATCGCTCAGCGCTTTGCTGGCCTTGTCCAGATCGGCCTGGCCGACCTGCAGTGCGGTGCTTGCACCGGACAACTGGACAGCCGGGTCATCCGGGTAGAGGTTGGGTGCGGAATAAATAAAGCCGACCGCGAGTACCGCCACGATCAGAATGTATTTCCACAGAGGGTATTTGTTCAGCATCACGCCGCCCGTTCAAACGCGGGGCACGTTGCGCGCCCCGCCAAGGTAGAAGACTTGGATCAGATCGCTTTCAGCGTGCCCTTGGGCAGGGTTGCGGCAATCGCACCTTTCTGGAACTTCAGTTCGACGGTGTCGGACACTTCCAGCACCACGAAATCATCACTGACTTTGGTGATCTTGCCGGCGATACCGCCAGTGGTGACCACTTCGTCGCCTTTCTGCAGGCCGCCGAGCAGGTTCTTCTGCTCTTTGGCACGCTTGGCCTGTGGCCGCCAGATCATGAAGTAGAAGATGACCAGAAAGCCGACCAGGAAAATCCATTCGAAACCAGAACCGACAGGGCCGGCAGCCGGTGCAGCTGCGTCCGCGTAGGCGGCGGGGATCAGAAAGCTCATTCAGCGCTCCATTCGACGTGAATCGTCAATTATTGAATTGGGTCCAGAGGCGGCACGGGAAGCCCGCGCCGGGCATAGAAGGCGTCGACAAAGGCGGCCAATTTACCCTGTTGGATAGCCTCGCGCAAACCAGCCATCAAGCGCTGATAATGGCGCAAGTTATGGATGGTATTGAGCATGCTACTCAGCATTTCGCCGCACTTGTCCAAGTGGTGGAGGTAAGCGCGGGAGAAGTTTTTGCAGGTGTAGCAATCGCAAGTTGGGTCCAGCGACGAGGTATCGTGACGATGAACCGCGTTGCGGATCTTCAGTACACCAGTATCGATGAACAAGTGCCCGTTGCGCGCATTGCGGGTTGGCATCACGCAGTCGAACATGTCGACGCCTCGGCGCACACCCTCAACGAGGTCCTCGGGTTTGCCAACCCCCATAAGGTAACGAGGTTTGTCTGCTGGCAAATGGCCGGGCAAGTAGTCCAGCACCTTGATCATTTCTTCCTTGGGCTCTCCCACCGACAGGCCACCGATGGCCAGGCCGTCGAAGCCGATTTTCTCGAGGCCTTCGAGGGAGCGCAGGCGAAGGTCCTGGTGCATGCCGCCCTGCACGATACCGAACAGCGCCGCGGTGTTGTCGCCGTGAGCATCCTTGGAACGTTGCGCCCAGCGCAGCGACAGCTCCATGGAAGTGCGGGCCACGTCATGGGTGGCCGGGTAAGGCGTGCACTCGTCGAAGATCATCACGATGTCCGAGCCCAGGTCACGCTGCACCTGCATCGACTCTTCCGGCCCCATGAACACCTTGGAACCGTCCACAGGCGAGGCGAACGTCACGCCTTCTTCCTTGATTTTGCGCATGGCGCCCAGGCTGAACACCTGGAAGCCGCCGGAATCGGTGAGGATCGGGCCTTTCCATTGGGTGAACTCGTGCAGCCCACCGTGCGCCTTGACCACTTCCATGCCGGGGCGCAACCACAGGTGGAAGGTGTTGCCCAGAATGATCTCGGCCCCGGTGGCCTCGATGTCCCGGGGCAGCATGCCCTTGACCGTGCCGTAGGTGCCCACCGGCATGAACGCCGGAGTTTCCACGGTGCCACGGGGGAAAGTCAGGCGGCCGCGACGGGCCTTGCCGTCGGTGGCCAGCAATTCGAACTGCATACGGCAGGTACGGGTCATGGATGATCCTCGACGGCGCTGCCCTGAGGACCTTCCGGCGCCGGATTGCGGGTGATGAACATGGCATCACCGTAACTGAAGAAGCGGTACTCCCCGGCAATGGCGGCGGCATAGGCCGCCATGGTCTGGGGATAACCGGCGAACGCGGAAACCAGCATCAGCAGTGTGGATTCCGGCAAATGGAAATTGGTGACCAGCGCGTCGACCACATGGAACGGCCGGCCGGGGTAAAGGAAGATGTCGGTATCGCCACTGAACGGCTTGAGCTCGCCATCCCGCGCGGCGCTCTCCAGCGAGCGCACGCTGGTTGTACCTACCGCGATCACCCGCCCTCCCCTCGCCTTGCAGGCCTTTACGGCCTCCACCACCTCGGCGCTCACTTGAAGCCACTCTTTATGCATGGTGTGGTCTTCGATCCGCTCCACGCGCACCGGCTGGAACGTACCCGCGCCCACGTGCAGGGTCACAAAGGTAGTTTCTACGCCTTTGGCACGAATCGCCTCCAGCAAGGGCTCATCGAAATGCAGCCCGGCCGTAGGCGCGGCCACAGCACCGGCGTGCTGCGCGTACACGGTTTGATACCGCTCGCGGTCAGCGCTTTCATCCGGGCGGTCGATGTAGGGTGGCAGCGGCATATGCCCTACCTGCTCCAGCAGCGGGAGCACGGGCTGGTCAAATTGCAGCTCGAACAACGTATCGTGCCGGGCCACCATGGTCGCCTGCCCGCCGCCGTCTATAAGGAGGGTGGTGCCAGGCTTGGGCGCCTTGCTGGCGCGCACATGGGCCAGCACTTCGCGCAGGCCGGTTACGCGCTCTACGAGTATCTCGACCTTGCCGCCGCTGGCCTTCTGGCCAAACAGCCGCGCGGGAATCACCCGGGTGTTGTTGAACACCATCAGGTCGCCTGGGCGCACGTATTCCAGCAGATCGGCAAACTGCCGATGGGCCAGGTTACCCGTAGAGCCGTCGAGCACCAGCAACCGGCTGGCACGCCGTTCCGCCAGCGGATGGCGGGCGATCAGGGCATCGGGAAGGTCAAAGGAAAAATCAGCGACACGCATGTTGGGGCACGAAGGATCAGCAGGGCCGGAAAGTCTAGCGGAATTATGCGTTTATGACCATGAAAGCTGATTGACCAACGGTCGAGACGTCTCTATACTTCGCCGCCAGCAAGCCCTGATGGCGGAATTGGTAGACGCGGCGGATTCAAAATCCGTTTTCGAAAGGAGTGGGAGTTCGAGTCTCCCTCGGGGCACCAAACAGCAACACCTCCGAGCGATGAGTCGCTCGGATCGAAAAACCGGCCCTTGAGCCGGTTTTTTTGTGCCTGGAATTGGGTTTAGCGCGCCGTCTCCCGGGCGACGGCAGAATGACCAATTTATCGTTACAGATAGTCGCCACTCTCCCGCATCCATCCCAGCTATAGCTTAGTCGGAAATCCGTCTAAGCTATGGATCTAGCCGAGGAAACGGACTATGCCTGCGGATACCTACGGCATTCATGCCGCCAAAACACATTTGTCACAGCTGGTCGAGGACGCACTCGCCGGGCGCGAAGTCATCATCGCTCGCAATGGCCAACCTTTGATTCGCCTGGAGGTAATCGCCGATGTCCGGCCGAAGAAGCCACGTATCGGCGGATTGAAAGGCCGTACGTTCGATGACGTTGCGTTCGATACGATGAGCGAGGAAATAGCCGACCTGTTCGAGGGGAAAGCGTGAAGTACCTGCTCGACACTCACTTGCTCGCCTGGGCAATGATCGACTCACCCAAACTCTCGAACCGCGCCCGCGCCATCATTATAGAACCCTCGAATACACTTTATTTCAGCGTCGTGAGCCTATGGGAGCTTGCCATCAAAGGCCGTGTTGAACAGGTCGGCATAAGCGCCGCTGAGTTGCGAGAAGAACTGCTCGCAGCCGGCTACGAGGAGCTACCCATAATCGCTGCCCACACCTTGGGAGTCGCAACCCTCCCACCGATACACCGCGACCCCTTCGACCGGCTGTTGATTGCTACAGCCGCCAGCTACATGGGGGGAATGACCTTGCCCACCCATGACGCAACGGTCGCACAATACGCTTCCACGATTGTTCACGTCTGACATTGCGCAGGCAAGGCGAAGCCCTGCCCTCGCGCAAAACGCTCCAAAGCAGAACGTTGCAAACAGTGGGGCCAGGCCAGCCATCCCACACACGCTCGCGCATGGCATGACCCATGCCCTACACTCACAGGGCCGTACTGATAAGGAAGCCCCTGATGAGCGAACCACTCACCCCTCAAACCATAACGATCATCAAATCCACAGCGCCCGCCCTGCAAAAGCATGGGGTAGAGATCACAACCCGCATGTACGAGCGCCTGTTTGTCGATCCCGAGGTAAAAGCCCTGTTCGACGAAGCCGCGCAAAAGTCCGGCGAGCAGCCCAAGCGCCTGGCTGCTGCCATTCTGGCGTTCGCCAATAACGTGGACCGGCTGGACGTGATCCAGAGCGCGGTGGATAACATCTGCTCCCGTCATGTGGCCACGCATGTGAAAGCCGAACATTATCCCGCTGTTGCGAATGCCTTGTTGCCTGCCATCAAGGACGTGCTCGGCGAAGCCGCCACCGACGATATCCTCCAGGCCTGGGGCCAGGCGTATTGGTACCTGGCCAATGTGATGATCGAGCGGGAAAAAGCCCTGTACGAGAAGGCTGGCGAAGCTTGACCGGCCCTGTGCTGAAGGTGCCCTACCGCTGCAACCCCCGCGTCATCCTCAGCGCCAGCACGCTCCCCGCCGCGATCACTGCAGCCAGCAGGTACAACGCCATGTCGGTGGAGCCGGTAGTGTCTTTCACAAAGCCCACGATGTAGGGGCTGAGGAAGCCTGCCATCTGCCCCATGGAGTTGATCAGCGCGAGCCCGCCCGCCGCCGCGCCGGCGCTGAGCATGGCAGTAGGCACGGGCCAGAACATCGGCAGGCCGGTCAGCGCGCCCATGGTGGCAATGGTAAGGCCCAGGATCGCGATGGCTGGCGTGGCAGTGAAGTTCACGGCAATCAGCAAGCCCACAGCGCCCATCAGCATCGGTACCGCCAAGTGCCAGCGGCGCTCCTTGCGCAGGTCCGCGGAACGGCCGACCAGCAGCATGAAGACGGCCGCGAGCAGATACGGGATCGCACTGAGCCAGCCGATGACCAGGTTATCGGCGAAACCGAGGTTCTTGATGATCGAAGGCAGCCAGAAGTTGATCGCGTATACGCCGCTCTGGATACAGAAGTAAATCAGCCCGAACGCCCAGATGGCGGGGTTTCGAAACACTTCCTGGAGGGCGCTCTTCTCGGTTTTCGGCTTGTTCGCCAGATCCAGGGCTTGATCCGCTTCCAGCACGCTGCGCTCGTGAGCGGTAAGCCAGCGGGCGCTGGCGAAGTTGTCACTCAAGAGGAAATACGCCAGTACCCCCAGCACTACCGTAGGGATGCCTTGCAACAGGAACATCCATTGCCAGCCCGAAAGCCCGCCCTGCCCGGCCGCGAAGTGATTGAGAATCCAGCCGGAAAATGGGCTGCCCAACAAGCCCGATACCGGGATTGCGGACATGAACAACGCCATGATCCGCCCACGGCGGAACGTAGGGAACCACTGCGAAAGGTACAGCACCACGCCAGGGAAGAAGCCAGCCTCAGCCGCCCCTGTGAAAAGGCGCAAGGTATAGAAATGGGTAGGCGTAGAAACGAACAGCAGGCAGGTAGACAACGTGCCCCACACGATCATCATCAAGGCGATCCAGCGGCGCGGCCCGAATCGCGTGAGCGCCAGGTTGCTCGGCACACCGCACAGCACGTAACCGATGAAGAAAATCCCGGCGCCCAGGCCGTAGACAGTTTCGCTGAATTTCAAATCGTCGAGCATCTGCAGCTTGGCAAAGCCAACGTTCACCCGGTCGAGGTAGTTGAACAGGTAGCAGATGAAAATAAACGGGATGAGCCGCAAGGTAACGCGCTTGTACACGGCGTTCTTGGTGTCATCGTTGGGGGCGGCGCTCTGTGACATGGCGTTCTCTCTTTATTATGTTTTTTCGCACTGCGAGGGTAACGTTAGTGGCCCCCTGAGTCTCGACCACACCGTACGGGCGTGTCTTTGTGCGTGTGCACAGCGATCGGCGCACCGGGCTGTGCTCTGGAACAATCCACCCTACTCGCTACAAGGGACCTGCCATGTTTGAACTCGATCACGACCTCGCCCAGGAAATCGTCGATCGCACCATGGCCATCCTGCCCTCCAATGTGAACGTAATGGACAGCCAGGGCTTGATCCTGGGCAGTGGTGAAGCCGGCCGCATCAACACCCGGCATGAAGGGGCACAGCTTGTTCTGGCCAATGCTCGTGTGGTGGAGATCGACGAGCAGACCGCCCGGCAGCTCAAGGGTGTACAGCCGGGCATCAACCTGCCGCTGATGCACGACGACCAGTTGATCGGTGTACTCGGCATCACCGGTGAGCCTGAATTATTGCGCACCTACGCGGCGCTGGTACGAATGGCCGCTGAAATGCTGGTGAGCCAGCGGCACCAGCAAGCCGAGCAGCACTGGCGCAAGCGACGCTGTGAGGATGTACTGGCGTTGTTGCTGGCAGAGCAAGGCGACTCGCCGCGCCTGCTGGACGAAGCGCGGCAACTGGGCCTTAAACCGGATCTGGGCCGTACCCCCTACCTGTTCGAACTGGGCGCAGGGCAGACCGCCGATGCGTTGTGCGCTTGGCTCTCGGCGCGTTACCCCGACAGCTGGTGCATCAGCGTGGGGCCATTTTCCCTCCTGTGGTGCCGGCCTGCCGCAGTGGCGGTAGATACCCCACGCCTGCTAGGCAAACTCGCGGGCCAAGGCTGGGCCATTGCGCGGGTCGCGGTGGGCTGCCCTACAGACGGGCTGAACGGTGTGCGCCGGGGCTATCGCCAGGTGAGCGACCTGCTCGGCTATGGCCGAGACGTAATGCCCCATACGCGTGTACTCCCGCTTACCCGTTACCGTTTGCCTGCCATGCTGTGGCGCTATCGCAGCGAGGATGGCCTCGACGATCTGGTGCACCCGTTGCGCAAGCTTTCAGCCGAAGATGCCAGCGGCCAGTTGCTGGCGACGCTGCGCAGTTGGTGCGAGCACGAAGGGCAGAGCCAGGCATGTGCCCAGGCAATGGGCATCCATCGCAACAGCCTGCGGTATCGAATGGACCGCATTGCCGAAGTCAGTGGGATGGACCCGTCAACACTCAGCGGCATGTCCAGCCTGTACCTGGGCCTGCAATTGCTACCTCAGGGTTTGTACAAATGAACAACGCGCCTCACCTCAGGGTTGTGCAACCGACCGGCGTTATCGGGCGGACCAACTGGCAGCATGGGGGGCATAACAACAGGAGACGCCCATGAAAATCATCATCGCCCCAGACTCATTCAAGGACAGCCTGAGCGCCGCGGATGTAGCCGAGGCCATTGCGCAAGGCCTGGCGCAGGTTTGGCCAGAGGCTGACCTGGTTCAGCTGCCCATGGCCGATGGTGGTGAGGGGACGGTGGAGTCGGTGCTCTCGGCCTGCGACGGCCAATGGCGAAGCCAGCCCGTACAAGGCCCGTTGGGCACAACCGTACAGGCACGCTGGGGCTGGCTGGCAGCAAGCCGCACAGCGATCATCGAAATGGCCGAAGCCAGTGGCTTGCAACTGTTGACGCGCGAGCAGCGTGACGCCTGCACCACCAGCACCTACGGTACCGGTGAACTGATCCGCGCCGCACTCGACGCCGGCGCGCACCGCATCATTCTCGCGATCGGTGGCAGCGCTACCAATGATGGCGGCGCCGGGGCGATGCAGGCCCTCGGTGTAAAACTGCTCGATACCCAAGGCGACCCACTGCCGCGTGGCGGGCTGGCGCTGGCGAAACTGGCCCGTATCAATCTGG
Organism: Pseudomonas sp. 3MAES_34.3B; assembly: GCF_058145875.1. NCBI lineage: Bacteria > Pseudomonadati > Pseudomonadota > Gammaproteobacteria > Pseudomonadales > Pseudomonadaceae > Pseudomonas > Pseudomonas sp. 3MAES_34.3B. The sequence continues at coordinate 4,333,654 of NZ_CM176960.1, forward strand.
AACACATGGACACCCGCCTTTCCCAAGTGCGTTTCGAGATCGCGGCCGACGTGAATAACCCGCTGTGCGGGCCTCACGGCGCTTCCGCGATCTTTGGCCCACAAAAAGGCGCCAGTCCTGAACAGGTAGAGCTGCTTGACGCCGCGCTCAGCCACTTCGCCGAACACTGTGCCAAGGTACTTCCCAGAGATGTACGCGACGAGCCCGGCAGCGGCGCCGCCGGTGGCCTGGGGTTCGCGGCAAAGGCGTTCCTGGAGGCGCAGTTTCGGCCTGGTGTTGACGTGGTGGCCGAGCTGGTCGAGCTGGAACAGGCGATAGTAGGGGCGGACCTGGTTATTACCGGCGAGGGCCGCTTCGACACTCAGACCCTTCGTGGCAAAACACCGTTCGGGGTAGCGCAAGTTGCTCAACGGCACCATGTACCGGTTGTGGTAATTGCTGGCACACTTGGCGAGGGTTACGAGCAAATGTACCACCATGGTGTCGATGCGGCGTTCAGCCTGCTGCCCGGGCCAATGACACTTGAACAAGCCTGCCACGAAGCCCCTCGATTATTACGTGAGCGGGCCAGAGATATAGCGCGAACATGGCAACTTGCGGCGCAACGATAAGGCTTCAATCTGTAGCAGCAACGCTTGCGTGCGACAACGCGCTGCACGGTTCTTATATAAGTCAGACGATTATTTGGTATAGCTCGCGAATAAAAATCAAGTTCAGGTTCGCGGGCGTTGCCCGCTCCTACAATTCTCAAAATCCTGCGCTCAGAGGCTCGATTGCCGCACTGATTTCTGACGCCAATAGAATGTCAATAAATATTTTTCACCGATAGTGGCACATCACCACTATTTGTCTGTAGAGTGTATCAACACTTCCACAAACAGCTGCGAACATGAAGTACGCCAACCTGCCATGGACGATGCTGCTGGCCTTTTTTACCGTGGCTACAGCGGTTGCAGATACCAGCGTGAGCACCACTCAAAGCCTTTCCCAGCACCCGGCATTAAACCATGCCGAGGTGGCGGGCCTGGTGGTGGGGCAAACTGTTACCCAGAACGGCCGGGCTTTCTATGACAGTTTCGCCACCGCCTGGGCCGAGAAAGACGAAAGCGGTCGCTTTACCGTCACCGTGATCGAACGGCCCACCGCCCGCCTCGGTAGCCAGATGTTCGTGGACTACGGCAACCGCCGGATCGTACAGGTGTTCCTGCCGCCCAACCGCGCTTTGATACCCGCGCTGGGCGCCGATGCTGCAGCCCAGGTGTTCCAGGCCATTCTTGATTACCAGCTGGCACAATTTTTCGGCGACCCGGACATGGGGCGCGATGAGCTATGAAAGGACTCCCCATGCACCGTTTACCTGCTGTTCTGCTGAGCCTGGCGATAGCGCCGTTTGTATCGAACAGCGTACAAGCCAGCGAGCTGACCTATGTGCCCGTGAACCCTTCGTTCGGCGGCAACCCGTTGAACGGGCCCGTACTGCTCAACCAGGCCACTGCGCAAAACAAGTTCACGGAACACTCTTCTTCGTCGAGTTCAGCAGCCCAAAGCACGCTGTCGCAATTCAACAGCATGCTGCAAAGCGCGATCATGAGCCGGGTATCTTCTGCAGTCACTTCCAGCATTGTTGGTACCGACGGGAAACTTACGCCTGGCGTAGTTGAAACCACCGACTTCACCATTTCGATCACGAATATTTCGGCGGGCGTACTGCAAATTACCACGACCGACAAAACAACCGGCCAAAGTACTTCGTTCCAGATCAATCAGTAAGCCTGCGTCTTTTCTAAAGCGTTTGCTGTAAACCTTGCTGTAGAACCTGTTGCACTTACGTGTGCAACGTGCGGGTGCGTTTGCCTGCGCAAAACCAAAACATATAACTAAACCGGGAAAAGGAATATCTCCATGCTCGCACGTAAATCGCTCATCGCTGTTGCCGTAATGGCTGCTCTGTCGGGTACCGCTTTCGCCGGTAACGGCACCGTCAACACCAACCAGAATGGCTCCAGCAACGCCACCACCATCGGCCAAGCCGGTTCGATCAACTCCACCGTGAACGTGATCCAGAACGGCAAGGGCAACACCGCTGGTACCGCAGGCAAGGCTGTTAGCCAGGCATCGAGCGACAGCACCCTGAGCATCACCCAGCTGAACGACTCCAACACTGCCGCTGCCAGCCAGACTGGCAACCAGAACACCGGCAGCATCGCTCAGACCGGCGGTACTTCGAATGGCGGCTGGGGCGCCCCTCGCGTTGACAACCGCCAGTCGGCCGATCTGAGCCAGGCAGGCGCCTGGAACAACGGCAGCATCTCTCAGATCGCCAACACTGGCGGTACCAGCGCTACCCTGTCCCAGGACGGCACCGGCAACACCGGCGCGGTCGTTCAGGAAGCTTCGGCCAAGAGCGCCGCCAAGCTGACCCAGAAAAACGACCAGAACCAGGGTTACATTACCCAGAAGAACAACACCAACGCCAACGCCACCTTGAGCCAGGCGGGTAACAACAACCTGGGCGCCATCACCCAGACCAACACCACCGACGCTACCGCTACCGTGAGCCAGGCTGGCAACCAGAACAAGGCCTGGGCTACCCAGACCAACCTGGTGGGCACCTCCACCAAGGCCGCAGTCGCCCAGGACGGTACCAGCAACACCGCTACCGTAAACCAGGACTGGAGCTTCTACAGCAACGCTACCGTTACCCAGAGCGGCACCGCCAACTCGGGTACCGTTTACCAGTACAACGCTGACTTCAGCAATGCCGCCCTGACCCAGACCGGTGCCAACAACACCGGCTACCTGAGCCAGAAAGACGCAGTCAGCGGCAAGCTCACCGCCAAGCAGAACGGCAACTACAACACCGTCACTGCCACCCAGAAAGGCGAAAACCTGACCGCCAGCATCAGCCAGACCGGCACCAGCAACACTGTGAGCAGCAGCCAGAACGGCAACCGCCTTGGCGCTGACATCACCCAGAGCGGCAACGACAACACCGTCGCCAGCACCCAGACCGGCAGCTACAACGAAGAAACCCTGCTGCAAACCGCCGGTAGCAACAACCTGATCACCGTCAACCAGAGCGGCGCAGGCACCTACGGCAACGCCAACGCTGCCAACGTGACCCAGACCGGCAGCTTCCTGACCGCCAACGTCGTTCAGACCGGCGGCGCAGGCAACACCGCGACCATCTCCCAGCGTTAATCCAGGTTGTACCCCGCCGGTTCGCCGGCGGGGCTTTTTCGGAGCAAGACCATGCGCGCCCGCTCGCTTTCATTGATGATTTTCGCCGCGGTAATACTGGCTGGCTGTGCCACTTCGCGCCCGGCGGGCACCATTTCTCCGGCGACCCTTTCGCCACCGACACACAGCACGCGCGACCTTGCGCAACTGCCTCCGCCCGCGGGCCTTATTTCCGTTGCGGTATACGGCATGCGTGACCAGACCGGCCAATACAAACCGTCGCCGGACAGTTCGTTTTCTACATCGGTAACCCAAGGCGCCGCGTCGCTGCTGGTTACCGCGCTGCGCGATTCGCACTGGTTCAAACCGGTGGAACGCGAAAACCTGCAAGACCTGCTCACCGAGCGCAAGATCATCCGCGCCCTTGAGCAGCCGCAGGACAAGGCCCAGGTGCAACTGCCACCGCTGCGCCCGGCCAACCTGATCATCGAGGGCGCGATCGTCGCCTACGAAAGCAACGTGCGCACCGGTGGTATCGGCGTGCGTTACCTGGGCATCGGCCCTTCGGACCTCTACCGCCAGGACCAGGTGACCATCAACCTGCGCGCGGTGGACATTCGCAGCGGCGAGATCATCCAGAGCGTCACCACCACCAAAACCGTGTTTTCCATTCAGCTGGATTTCGGCGTGTTCAAGTTCGTGTCGTTGCGCCACTTGCTGGAAGTGGAAACCGGCTTGTCGCGTAACGAACCTGTGCAGCAATGCGTGCGTGAAGCCATCGAAGCGGGCCTGATCCATTTGATCGCCCAGGGCGCGCGGGACGGCAGCTGGCACTTGAAAGACCCGACCCAACTCGATCAGCCACTGCTGCAAGGGTATCTGCGCGCCTATGACGAGCAGACCATGAACCTGCCGATCAGCGCCGCCGATCAAGGCACCTTCAAAGGAATGAATGATGTGCAACGTCCGTAGACCGCGCTGGATGGGGTTGGCTGCCGCGTTACTGCTTGCCAGCGCGCTGGGCAGCCATGCCGCCGACCTGGTACCCGAAGCTCGCTATGCCGGGATCGCGCCGGCGGGCAGCCGCGTCGACCTGTCTCAGATCGGCACCAACAACCGTGCCACTGTGGACCAGAGCGGTACCCGCCAACGGTTGGTGCAGGTTCAAAGCGGCACCGCCAACGTTGCCTCCATCAGCCAGAGCGGTAACTACAACGCCGCCATCGCTCAGCAATCGGGTTACGGCAACGTGCTGGACCTGACCCAGAGCGGCTACAACAACCAGGCCGCCGTGGTGCAGGCCGGCACCGCCAACCAGGCGAACGTGGTACAAAGCGGCGCCTACAACCAGGCGTATGTGGGCCAGTACGGGCAAGGCAACCAGGCCAACGTGAGCCAGAACGGCTTCGGCGGCACGGTGATCGTGAACCAGTACGGCAATAACATGAACGCTACCGTGACCCAGCAGTGAGCCCGATGATCGACTTTTCCCAGCTGGCCGTGTTCATCGATACCCAGCGCGACGGCGCCGCCATGATCATCAGCCCACACATTGAAAACCCCACCCCGCTCAACCTGCGCTATCGCATGACGATCAGCCAGCAAAGCGCTGGCGGCACCTCCAATGTGAACCAGCAGGGCGAGATTGAAACCGGCGTGGTGCCCTCCTCCGTGCGGCTGAGCCTGCCCGCGGGGGCTACCTGCACGGTGCACCTGGAAGTGCTCCAGGGCGATGTGATGGTCAAGGCCCTGGATCAGCGCTGCGACCCGTAGAACGCTCCTTACCTTGTAGGCGCAGGCGCAAGCCTGCGGATTCCCAGGCTCCGCTTGGTCCTACAGGTCTTAGAGGTTCAAGTCAGGGAATGAGCTTCAATTCACGCAAGCGCTCGAACACGTCGAAGAACGCGTCATCACTGGCCTGATAAGCCAGGAAGCCCAGCCGGCGGCTCTTGGACATATCCGTCACCACTTCGATTGGCCGGCCAAGGTCGGCATCGGTGTGCCAGGGCGAGGTCAGCCGGGTGATGTCGGCTTCGGCCAGCCCGTACTGCTGCGCCATGGCCTTCCATACCGGCGCATCGTCAGCCATTTGCTGCTCGAGCGGCTGCACGGTGCCGTCGAACGGCGCGGCCTCGACGCCAAACCACTCTGCCAGCCGGGGCCACATCCATTTCCAGCGGAACACGTCGCCATTGACGATATTGAACGCTTCGTTGGCGGCGGCCGGCGTGGTGGATGCCCATAGCAGTTGGCGGGCCAACTGGCGAGCGTCGGTCATGTCGGTGAGGCTGTTCCACTGCACCTCGGATCCTGGGAAGCGGAAGGGCCGGCCCGTGTGGCGGCAGATGCTGGCGTACACCGCCAACGTGGTTGCCATGTTCATGGCATTGCCCACCGCCACGCCGGTAACGGTATGTGGCCGGTGGACGCTCCAGGTGAAGCCGTCCTTCTCGGCGGCGGCGTACACTTCGTCTTCCTGGGCATAGTAAAAGTTATCGACGTCAAGCCGTGGCTGCTCCTCGCGGAATGGCGTTTGCGGCAGGGTGCCTTTGCCATAGGCCTCGAAGGGCCCGAGGTAATGCTTGAGGCCCGTCACCAGAGCCACATGGCGAACACTGCCCGCCGGACGCAACGCCTCCAGCAGGTTGCGCACCATGGCGGCATTGACCTTGATATTTTCCGCCTCGGTTGCCTGGCGAGACCAGGTGGTAATAAATACGTGAGTAGGCGCCTGGCCTGCGAGGGCGCGGCTGAGGTCGGCGGGGGCCATCAGGTTGGCGGCAACCGGGGTGAACCCATCACGTGCCTGTGGCTGGCGCGCCAGCCCTGCGACATTCCAGCCTTCGCTGATCAACAGATCGGTAATGGCGCTGCCAACGATACCGCTGGCGCCCACCACTAGTGCTTGATTTGCCATGCTAGGTTCCTCTATCAAAATCACGCCACGGCCTTGGCCGTAGCTGTTGAACGATCCGGCTGGCCATGCTCATAGGGGATAGCGCGCGTGCCATACCTGCCCCGGTGCCAGTTGGGTTCGGCCCTGGTGGTGAACGAGCGTAATGGCCTGGCCTGCATCGCGCTGCAGCTGCACCTGCAACCGATCGCCATCCCAGGCAACCTCCAGCCATTGCCCGCGATAACGAAGTTTGAGCGTCACCGGGCCAAGCTCCACAGGAATTGCCGGAAATACATGCAGCCCGTCCAATGCCGGGCGCAGCCCCAGATAGTGGCGCTGCAGTACGTCCAATGCGCCCGCCATGGCCGCCAGGTGCACGCCCTCAAGGGTGCCACTGCTGGCGCTGGATTCCAGGTCAGTTGCCAGGCACTGGCGGAAAAATGCCCAGGATTGCGCCATGTCCACATGCGCCATGGCACCGGCGCACACGGTATGGGACAAGCTGGATTCATGAGAGATTCGCGACAGGTGATACTCCACGGCTTCACGGCCGTTCTCCTCGGGCACGGGGTACCCAAGGTGGGCGATCAGTTCGCGGATTTCCTGAGGCGGGAACAGGTGCAACAGCATCAGGGTGTCCGCCTGCTTGGTGATCTGATAACGGTCGGTGCTGTCGCCCTTGGCCTCAAGCATCCAGTCCAGCCGGGGGTGCTCGCCATCGAACCAGTCAGCCGGCGGCATCAGCAACTGATCGAAGCCTTCGAACTGCCCTATTACCCCCGGTGCCACAATCGGTAAAAAGAGTGTGTGGCTGACCTCATGCCAATGTGCAAGCTCGCCCTCGGTAACCCCCAGCCGCGCGCACAAGTCGGTAGCGGCAGGCTGTTCCAATTCGGCCAGCACCTGCGCGGCACGCCGCAGCGACCAGGCTGCCATCAAGTTGGTGTAGCTGTTGTTATCCAGCCCAGCCTCAGCCGCCTCGGGGTAGCGGTTGTGGTACTCATCAGGGCCGATCACGCCCTCGATCACGTAACGCCCACGGGCTGCGTTCCATCGCGCCATGCTGGCCCAGCAACGCGCCACCTCGAGGATTATTTCCCCCGCCATGCCCGCCAGCAGGTCGCGATCCCCGGTCGCCAGGAACAACAGCCAGGCGTCGTACGCGATGGCAGCACCTATGTGGTACTGCCGCCACGTGGGATCTTCTACCCAATGGCCAGACAGCGGATAAAACAGCCAGGGCGGCGTCTGCTCCTGGCCACTTGAAGCGCTGCGCCAGGGGTACAACGCACCTGAGAGGCCGACTGCCTTTGCACGCTGGCGGGCAGCTTCAAGGCGGCGATAGCGATACATGAGAAGGTTTTGAGCGCGATCTGGAAAATGGCTCGCCAGGAACGGGAAGGCGAACAGTTCGTCCCAGAAAATCTGCCCGTGATAGCCCTCTTGCCAGCCCCTGGCGGGAAAGCCCAGATCCCGCCCCAAGCTGAGCGGCGTCACTGTTTGCAGGATATGGGCCAGCGCAAAATCAAGCGGCCGCTGCAGTTCAGGGTGCGCAACGCACACCCGAGCGGCGTCCCAGGGTTGCTGCCAGGCGTTGCTATGCGCGGCTTGCAACTGGCCGAAATCACCCGTGGGCAAATAGCGGCTGAACGCTTCGAGGTCCGCAGCACCCGGCTGCACGCGTATGTGCTTTTCAATGATCAATGCCCCGCTGGCCGGCCACTCGAGCCACGCCTCACGCACGTCGGGCGGGCCTTGCCAGCGCAGCGGCACGCTGGCACCGGTGTAGCAGGCCAGCGTGACCGCCTCCCCGCTCGCCAGGCGCGCGCGCACTGCACTGTGCCCTGCTTCGCTGACCCAGCGCTCATCGGTGCTCAGCCGCGGGCCTTCATAGGCGTGGTTGCGCTCGATCAATTCATTGGCGCGCAGATGCAAGGTGCTGCGCAGCCATACCCCAGCAGGCGGCGATGGGCAGGTGAGGCTCCAACGCAATGCGATCAGGTCGGGCGCTGCGTGGCTGACGAAACGGCATTCCTCGATGCGTAGCTCATACGCCCCGAGCGAGGCGCTGAACTGGCGGCTGAGTTCACAGGTAGCCATTTCGTAGGCCTGACGATAACTGCCGCATGGATTATCCATCCATTGCTGACGGTCCAGAGAAAGGCTCAAGCCCAAAGGATCTGGCAGGTTTACCAACGCCTCTACCCGGCAGCGCTCGCCATTCACCTCGCGCTCGGCGTTGTCGTAAAAGCCGGCCAGGTACAAACCCGGGTAGCCGGGCGATGGCGCCTGCATGGCTGCGAGCTCCGGAGCAGCGCCGCGCAGGCTCAGCACACCGTTGCTGAGGGTAAACAACGCTTCGCGGCGGCGCTCGTCGGCCGGGTCGTAATGCTCGAAAACGATGTCAGTCATGCAGGCGCCTTATGCGTGGTCGCAGGGTTTGAGCCAATGCCATAACCGCTTCCCTGCCCTGATAGGCCGGTTGCGAACCGAAGGCTGCAACGGCCAGGTTGGCCGCGGCGCTGCCCCACAGTGCCGCCTCGACCGCTGGCTGGCCTTCGAGCAGCGCAATGGCGAAGGTGCCGGTGAACGCATCTCCCGCCCCGGTGGCATCAACGGCGGGCCGGCCAGAAGACGGCACGGCGTAGACGCCCTCGGCGCACGCCAGGAGGCAGCCGCCATCGGGCATTTTCACCACGCCAATCTGCGCGCCCAGGCCTTTCAGCGCCTCGGCTGCGCTGGCAGCGTCCGCCTCGCTATGGATGGAATGGCCCAGCAACGCGGCGGCTTCTTCCAGGTTCGGGGTAAGCGCTGTTACCTGAGGCATGAGCCCCCGCTCCAGGCGCTCAGGGAATGAGGGGTCGACCACTACGGGCATTGCTCGCGCGTGCGCCGCCGTGACGGCCAGGCGAACAATGTGGGCAGGCACTTCGTAATTGAGTACCAGCAAGGCCTGGGAGGGTGCTTCGGCAATGGCTGACAACACACGCTGTTGCGCCATCTCATCCCAGGCGTCGTTGGCTTCGTTCGCCAGAATGATCTGCTTCTTGCCGTTCGCAGGCACCGCAATCATCGATACCGCGGTGCCCGCGCCGGTGGCATGGGTAACCCCGTCCAGCAGCACACCGGCCTTACGCAGCGGGCCGAGGGCCTGATCCGCCAGGTCATCCGCGCCTACCCGCCCGAGCAAAAGGCTGCGATGGCCGAACAAGGCGCCCAGGTACGCCGTATTCGCCGCCTTGCCACCGCTCAGCCGCTGAAGGCCTTCGGCGAGGAGTGTTTCCTGGCTACCCGGTGCCTGCGACAAGCGCACCTGAAAGTCAGCATTGATACTGCCCAGGCTCAACAACGTCCGCGGCATGGGAGAGGCTCCGTTCAGGGGATACATACCTGACTGTCACGGAGCCGCAGCGGTTCGGCCGGGTTTGTTAACGGATGTTTGAGCGCGGGCCCGTCGCCCGGCGGCGCAAGTATTCGTGACCATTCACCAACAGGATGCCGGCCATTACCAGCACCGCCCCGACCACAAAGGCCGGCTCCAGCGGCTCGCCCAGCAGCACCACGCCAAACACCACACCGAACAGGGGGGTCATGAATGACAATACGCCCACCCGGGACGCCAGGTAATTGCCCAGCAACCAGAACCACGCCAGAAAGCTGCCGAAGGACACCACCAGCGTTTGGAACGTGAGGCTGACGACCGCAATCGGGGTGGGGTTGAAGTGGGCTTGCCCGGTGAACAGGCTGGCCGCGAACAGCAGAACAAAGGCCCCGACCAGCTGGTACAGCAACACCAGTGAGACCTTCGCGGTCGCCAGGCGGGTGCAGCGCGCGGTCAGGGTGGTAGCAGCCCATGCAACGGCGCCAAGCAAACCCAAGGCATCGCCCCATAGCTGTTGCCCACCGCCGCTCTCGAAAAGCTTCCCCGAAAAGGCCACGGCCGTGCCGGCGAACGCGACAAGAATCCCCAGCCACTGCACGGCATTGAGCCGCTCATGTGGGAGCAAGTAATGCAAACCAAGGGCAGCGAAGATCGGCGCGGTGTAGAGAAACACCACCATGTGAGAGGCCGTGGTGTAGCGCAGCCCCTCCCCGACCAGCAGAAACTCCAGCGCGAACAACCCGCCCACCGCCAGGCCGGGCCGCCACGACCCAGGCACGGTATGCCGCCATTCACGCCGCAGCGTCATCAGCAGTATCACCAGCAGGGCTGCACCGCCTGAACGCAGCGCCAGTTGAAACAGAGGAGCCACGTCCGGGGCTGCGGCTTTCAAGGTAACCTGCTGGAAGCCCCAGATCGCGCAGAGCACGGCCATTAGCCCAACAGCGCGACCATCGACGGGTTTAGCGGCTTGCATAACAAAACGTTCCAACACAAAAGGGGGAACGATTATGCGGGCCGCCGCGCCGATGTACAGGGCAGAACACGGATGCCGAGGCCCAGTACCTGCTACCAGGGGTCAGAGAGCGGAATACTTGTCGTCGACCTTGCGCTTTTCCAGGGTGTAACGCTTGAGGTCGATCTCTTCCCCAGCCAGCTGGTTATCCAACCGGTTCATGTCCGCCTGACGCAGCGCCCGAACGTGAGCGCGAGTAGCCTGGTAGTTGATGGCTTCGGCGCCATCGTAGCCGCTTACCGGGTCCCACAGCACCGACAGCGGCCAGAACAGCAGGTTGACCACCCCAAACCCATACGAGCGCGCGTAGAAGGAGCCGCCGCCGGGCAGCAGGCCCAACCCGGCGGCGAGCCCCGGGTTCTTTTCTTCAACCACGAGGTTTTCCGCGCGGTAATGGTCCAGCTCAGCTTTTTGCGCCGAGTTCAAGGGTGTGGCACAACCCGCCAGCATTCCCAGCAGCGGTACGGCAGCCCACAGGTAAAACTTTGACATCCGAGACTCCAGTTACGATTCCATGTCCCAGGGCCGTCATGGCCCGGGGCGCGTATCCTAACCAATACAATCGCCTGATGGCCAATCGCCAACACTGTTTTTGTAACTGGATCACATCCCACGCCTGTACTGCTACAGCCTTACCCTCCGTTCGGGTGCGCCCCCAGGTACTCCCACAAGGCCTTGGCCACCGAATGTTGAGTGTCGCTTCGCCCACCGAACAGCGTTTGGCCAATATGCAGGCCCAGTTGCCGATAGCTTTCGAACTGGGCCTCGTCGAAGAACTGGTCAGCGGTGCTTTCGTTGGGGAACGTAGAGCTGAGGGCGGCGTAGTTGTAGACGTCCGCCGGCAAGCCTTCGATCAGCCGAGGCTTGAGCAACAACACCCGTGCCTGGAACCGCCGCTCGCCGTCTTCACCTACATGCCAGGCATTGAGCAGCACCGCACAGCGACGGTCGTGGCCTTCCACAGGCTTTTTGAAGTCGCATGGGTTGGCAAAGTACGGTGCGAGGATGGCGTTGTCGCGTACGCGGCTATCGACTTCAAGCTCCACGGCCTGGTCGATACGCGCCAGGCGGATGAGATTCGCAAGGTCGTCGAAACGGTAATCGGGATCACAGCCATTGTCGCAGCCAACGATCAGCTCGATGTCCCTGCGGGTGCGGAGCAATTCGTACACAGCGGTATTTTCAAAATGGCCGCCATCGGACAGGTATTGGTACTCCCGGCGCAGGCCATGGAAGTGGGCAGTCATTTCGTACATCAGGTAGGTCTGGGTCTTGAAACCTCTGGACAGCCACAGCGAAGCGGTTTGCCGCGCAGGGGCGTCCCCAGGGCGGAGGTTTTCGCCACCAGGGGTGCGCTCGGCGAACGCGCTGGGCCACCAGGTGCCCAGGCGGATATTGGCCAGCCCCAACGCCAGTGATGTGCCCAGGCTGGTCGCGCGGCCCAGGCCCGTGGTGAACGCGGCGCCAGAGGTGCCGATCCAGTAGGACACACTCAACGGCTGGTTCAGCTCGCTGAGTATCGGCCGAGGCGCCAGCCGTTGGCGGTACACACCATCCAGGATAAAGCTGGCACCGCCGCCCTGGCTTGCACCGGGGATGCCGGGCGCCACGCACAGGGGCTTGCCTTTGCGGTCCCGCTGCACCAGTTGTTCGGCAGGGTCCACGGTAATGTTCAAGGTGACGTTGATCAGGTGCAGCGGCGCGCAATGAGCCGCGTAGAACTCGTCCAACTGCAAGTCGTCGCCCTTGATCGCATCGGTCACGCTCAGCAAAGGGTTGCCACGCTGGCCCGCGTATCGAAAGCGCAGGCCGTTGGACGCGCCAAGGTAGGCACGGGCCAGGCGGCTGGAGTAAAAGCTTTGAAGCGACGACAGATTGATGAAACCCATGAACTGCCCGGTGCAAATGGCCAACAGCAGTGCACCCAACGCCAGCGCGGCGAGGCACCACGCCGCAGTGGTATACCCGAAGGGCAGCGCCTCGGCTTGTGCCCAATAAACGATCAGGTCCCAGAGCACTGCAACGAACAACAGGATGGCCACACCCGCCACGCCGGCGATTATCCCCAGTGGCAACTTACTGACCCAGCCAGGCAGCGCCTTGTCGTCGGTGAAGCTGGCGATCTTGCGTACCAGCGCGATCAACGCCGGGCCGATAACGGCCAACGAGAGCTGCCCCAGGTTCAATCCCAGTAGCGCGCGGTACGCGGCTGCGGTGAGGCTGTCCACCGTGGCCAATAACACCAGCCCGAGCACAACAATCAGGTGCTGCGCCAGGCTACGGGTAATCTGGATGCGATAGTTGCGCACGCTGTTGTCGGCGCCATCGTTATGCGCGCGCTTGGGCAGCGTGAGCGCCTGGAATCCAAAGGCGAGCAACGATAACCACAACACACCGCTGATAAGCCCCAAGGCAGAGCCGAAACTGCTAGGCCAACCCAGAGGCGCCGAGCCTGCGGCCACGCCTCCAGTGACTGCGGCAACGATCAGCATGGCCACGCTGCCCCAATTTACCAGGCGCACCGGCTCGCTCACGCTATCACGGGGGCAGGCAAGCCAATAGGCCGCCAGCAACGGCAATACGGCGGCAAAGGCCCATAGCAGCGGCAGCCACCACAGCGCATTCCCCAAGGGCAGCGCATGGCTGGTGGCTATACCCGGGCAGGTCGCCAACGGTACCAATTGGGCCTCAGTGGCCAAGGGGCACAGCGCGAAAGGCCCCGGCAAATCGGCAAGCACCGCCGAGCAGAAGCCGCCATCGGTCGCCAGCGGTACAGCCAGGGATTGGCACAACGGCCCGGCAATGCCCAACTTCAACAGCGCCACCACGGCCAACAGGCACAGCAGCGGCATGCCGATCACAAAGTGCACCGACAGCAAATTGCGCAGGGTGGTGGCGAGCACGTAGAAGATGTCCCCTGCCCCGGCAGGCGACAGGTACCGGCCGTTTTCCCGCAGCCAGCCCAGCGGGCCTCTACCCGCGGGGCCGCGCGCATAGTCGCGGGAGGAATGGATACGCTCTGGCGGTTCGAAGTCGAGCACTTCGTAGGCTTGGTCCGCCGCTGCCCGGGGGGTCTGCGACGGGTGCAGGGTGCTTTCACCTTTGCCCATTTCCCGTTGGCTCAACCGGCCGGGGATGAACAGGCTGGTAAAGAACGCACCGATATAGCCGCCGCCGCTGACGGTCGACAAATAATCGAAGTAGGGCAGCAAGCGGGCGGCCGGCCCCGAGGAAGCTCCGTTGGAGCGGTTAGCCGGTGCGGGTGCGCGGGTCAGCGCCTGAAGTACGCCCAATGAAAAGGTCGCGCTGCGAATACCGCCCCCCGACAGCGCCAATGCCCAGTTGCGACCTTCGGCCGGCAACTCGAGTTGCTCGCGGCGCACATCCACACGTTTCTGTTCGGCATCGTATTGAGGATGCGTGGGCGCGGTTCTGTCGATCATCGTGATCCCTCACAGGCACCCGAAGGCAACCGGTGCCTGGGTTCAAGGGCGAATGATACCTGCCAAGTGCCAGGTAAGTGGCTATTTAGTGGCACTTTTTTCAGGCAGGTGTACCGCGCAACGGCGGCTGTGCCAGAGAGCGTAGCCCCGCCGCCTGGCTTTGCCACAGGCGCGTAACGGCCACGGTTGCGCTAGCTCACCCAGCCGCCGAACGGTCATCAAGCTGGCCGATTAACAGCAGATAGCCAGTTATCGCCTTTCGGATCCTGCGGTATTCGACAAAGGCCCTACTCACTCATTTTATGCGGATGGCCACTATGATCGATCTAAGCGTTTGGGACCTTATCCTGCCTGTTGGCGCCCCGGCTCAGGAGGTCGCGGCGGCCAGGCTCAGCACGTTCAGCAACCCGTATTTTCAGAACACCGGCGGCACGCTTGTATTCTGGGCACCTGTGACGGGTTCGCAATCGGGCAGCAGCCACTATCCCCGCAGTGAAATGCGTGAAGTGAACAAAAGTGGCAGCCAGCGCAACTGGAAGTGGAACAGCGGCACCAATGCCATCAGCGGCAAGGTTGCAGTGACCCAGGTGCCGTCGGAAGGCAAGGTGATCGTGGCGCAGATCCACGCGAAGGATGCAGACTCTCCCCTGCTCAAACTGCAATACCGCTTCGCCAAGGGCGTCGGCAACGTGGACATCACGTGGCGCACCAAACCGGGCGACGACAAATCGCCGATCATTTACACCTTCAAGAATGTGCCGTTGGGCCAGCCTTTCACCTACAACATTCAAATGGCCAACACCGGCGTGCTCACCGCGACCGTCAACGGCGTAGTTACCAAGGTGACCCTGGACAGCAAGTGGAAACCTTATTCGTTCTTCTTCAAGGCCGGCAACTACACCCTGGACCACAGCGGCTACACCACCGAAGGCGGGCGCGTGACCTATTACGAGTTGCAGACGAAGCATTGATCTTCGCCCTTATTTGCGAGCTACGCCTTCGGCTCCCACACGATAAGGTCAGTACCACAGCCTCACGCCTACCACCAGGCGGGCTTCCTGGGCGTCGTCGCCTTCTTCGCGGACATAATCGGCGGTGCGGCCGTAGCTTTTGGTCCAGTTCACACCAATGTACGGCGCCACCTCGGGGATGATTTCGTAGCGAAGGCGCAGCCCGGCTTCCAGTGTGGACAAACCACTGCCCTGCTGGCGCACGGGGTCGTTGCGGCTGAAGAAATTTGCTTCCATACGCGGTTGCAGGATAAGCGAGCTGGTGAGCGGCAGGTCGTAATCGCCCTCCAGGCGCAGCGACGACTGGCTGTTTTCCCCCAGGTACAGGGTGGCTTCGGTGTCCAGGTCTGCCAAGGGCTCGCCCTGAATGCCAAACGCCGCCCAGGTTTGCGGTGATTCGGGTTTGAAATCCTGGCGCACGCCACCGACTACCGTCCACCACGGCGTAACCGCATGGCCATACAAGGCTTGCAGCTCGGCGTTCTCGGTATGGCCGTTGGTGCGTTCCCCCTGGGAGCGCAGCCACAAGCGGTCGGTATCGCCCCCTACCCAGCCTTCGGCATCCCAAGCCAGCGCGGTGCCTTCGTCGGCCTTCTGGTACTCCAGCCGGTCGAACAGCCAATAGGCGTGCAGGTCGCTGTCGTGCAGCGCATGGCCCGTGACCTCGGGAAAAGCGGCCGCGCGCTCCTCGGCGGTCGGGGCTGGCAGAGCGGGCGGGGTAGCTGGCGTGGCGGTCGATGGCGGGCCTTGGTTCATGCTGCCGTGGTCCATCCCGGGCATGTCCTCCATGGCCAGCGCAGGGGCGGCACACAAGCCCAGTATCAGCGCAAACAAGGCCTTATTCATCAACGCGCACCTCGCGGAACATGCCCGCTTCCATGTGATAGAGCATGTGACAGTGATAGGCCCAGCGGCCTAGCGCATCGGCGCTTACCCGGTAGCTGCGGCGCGTGCCGGGGGGTACGTCGATGGTGTGCTTGCGCACCAGAAATTCCCCTTCTTCGTCTTCAAGGTCGCTCCACATGCCATGAAGGTGGATGGGATGCGCCATCATGGTGTCGTTGACCAGTACAATGCGCACGCGCTCGCCGTATGTGAGCCGGATGGGTTCAGCATCACTTGCTTTTACGCCGTCGAATGCCCAAACGAATTTGTCCATGTGCCCGGTGAGGTGCAGCTCCAGTGTGCGGCTGGGCTCACGCCCATCCGGGTCGGCGAAGGTGCTGCGCAGGTCGGCGTAAGTGAGCACACGGCGGCCGTTGTCACGCAGGCCGATACCCGGGTCGGTCAGCCGAGGGGTAGGCGCCATGGCTTGCATATCCACCAGCGGGTTGCCCTGCTCCGTCGCAGGATGCCGTGGTTGCGTAGCCTGAGCCATGTTCATGCCGGCGTGCCCGCCATGCTCCATGCCCGCCATGGCGCCGTGGCCCATGCCCATGTCGGCCATGCCCAGCACCACAGCGGCATCCAGCTCAGGCACTGGCGCCGCCACACCGGGGCGGGTGCCTAGCGTTGCACGGGCATAGCCGCTGCGGTCCATAGCCTGGGCGAACACGGTGTAGGGCCCTTCTGCTTCGGGCTGCACCAGCACATCGAGTGTTTCAGCCACGGCAATGCGGAACTCGTCCACGCTCACCGGCTGCACGGGCTGGCCGTCGGCCGCGACCACGGTCATCTTCAGCCCGGGAATGCGCACGTCGAAGTAGGTCATCGCCGAGCCATTGATAAAGCGCAGCCGCAGCGGCTGGCCGGGAGCGAACAGGGCGGTGAAGTTGTCGTCGGGCGCCCGGCCGTTCACCAGGTAGGTGTAAGCCTGGCCGGTAACGTCCGCGAGGTCTGTAGGGTCCATGCGCATCCGTGCCCACATCCAGCGTTCGCGCAGGGTATTGCCCAGGCCTTGCTCCCCCGCATCGTGAAAGAAATCACCCAGGGTGCGCTGGTTCTGGTTGTAATAGCCGGGCTGTTTTTTCAATCGGGCAAAGATTCGGGCCGGATCCTCGTCGGTCCAGTCGGTGAGCATCATTACCTGTTCCCGAACGCGCGGCTGGGTGGCCTCCCGGGGCTCGATCACCAGCGGCCCGTATACGCCGATCTGCTCCTGAAAGCCGGAATGGCTGTGATACCAGTAGGTGCCGTGCTGGCGGACCTTGAAGCGGTATTCGTACATGCCTCCCGGCGCGATGCCGTGAAAGCTCAACCCGGGCACGCCGTCCATGTTGGCCGGCAGCACGATGCCATGCCAGTGAAGCGACGTGGGTTCATCAAGGCGGTTGTGTACGCGCAGGGTCACGGTGTCCCCTTCGCGCCAGCGCAACAACGGCCCAGGCAAGCCGCCATTGATGGTAAGCGCGCGGCGCTGTTGACCGCCCAGCGTCACCTGCTGCTGCTCGATGAACAGGTCAAAGGTATCGCCGCTGAGCTCTGTGAGGCCGGTAGCGAGGGCCGGTGCCGCCCACCCCGGCGTGCGCCACGCACCGGCATACCCGGCTACGCCCAAGGCCGCGAGGCTTTTAACAAAGGTTCTTCTGTCAGGGCGGTAAGGCATCAAGGGGGTCCTGTGAGCGTTGGTGCACGGCGGCAATCTGGGATCAGCGCTTATCTGAGCATTAAATAGTGCCAAGGTTGCGCCTCGGTGTAACAGCGAATTACTGCTGCCGGGTCTAACGATAGAACCGCCCATGGCCATATGGATATGAACAATCGGCCTTGGAACCCCATCCTGTTATGCACATAACCTAGGGTCACCCACCACAGGAGTGACGAAATGGCTATAAGCATACAACCGGTTGCAGGCAAGCTTGGCGCACAGGTTTCGGGGGTGACCCTCAGCGGCGATCTGGGTGCAGAGGCGTTCAGCGAAATCCACCAGGCCCTGCTCCGTCACAAAGTGCTGTTTTTCCGCGACCAGGCGCTGACTGATAGCGAGCAGGAACGCTTTTCCCGCCTGTTTGGCGAACAGGTACCCCACCCCACCGTGCGCTCCGCTGGCGATACCCACGCGGTACTCAACCTGGATTCGAAGGAAGCCCGCGCCAATTCCTGGCACACCGACGTGACCTTCGTGACGGACTTCCCCAAAATTTCGATCTTGCGGGGCGTGGTGATTCCGCCTTACGGCGGCGATACCGTGTGGGCCAATACGGCCACCGCCTACGAGGCCCTGCCGGCCCCGCTGCGGCAACTGGCAGACACCCTCTGGGCCGTGCACAGCAACCTGTACGACTACGTGGCCCCGCAGCATGCCACCGAGGCAGCCCTCAAGCGGTACCGCGAAGAATTCACTGCGCAAGAATACGAAACCGAGCACCCGCTGGTGCATGTGCACCCCGAAACCGGTGAACGCGCGCTATTGCTCGGGCACTTCGTGAAGCACTTCAAAGGGGTGAGCAAAGCCGACTCCAAACATTTGTTCGAGCTGTTCCATCAACGCATCACCGACCTGAACAACACCGTGCGCTGGCGCTGGCAGGCCGGCGATGTGGCCATCTGGGACAACCGCGCTACCCAGCATATTGCCGTCAATGATTACGGCGATGCCCAGCGCATCGTGCGCCGCACCACCATTGCCGGTGACATCCCCGTCAGCATCGACGGCCAGCACAGCCGCGCGCTCAAGCCGAACCCACACGCACGCTCGCCACGCACCGAAGCCGACAAAAAACACCTGGCAGCCTGATCGCAAGCAAGGAGGAGGCACCATGGCAACGCACACTTCAGGATTATTGTCCCGCTTGACCGCGCTGGCGCTGGCAATGGGGGTGGGCATGGGGATGGCCCACGCCGACGTATTGCGCATCGGTGTGGCCAGCGCGGGGGGCGGCGATCCGGTGACCTTTGGCGCGTCCAGCCTGAGCATCGCTCGCAACCAGCAACTACTGGAAAAAGCCTTCGAAGGCACGGGCACCGAAGTGCAGTGGTTCTTCTTCAAAGGTGCGGGGCCGGCGGTGAACGAGGCATTGTCCAACCAGCAGATCGACTTTGCATACGAAGGCGACCTGCCACAAGTGGTGGCCCGGGCCAATGGCCTGGACACTCGCCTGCTGGCCGCAATCGGGACGCGCTCCAACGTGTACGTGGCCGTGCCCAAGGGCTCGGACATCCATACGCTGGCGGACCTCAAGGGCAAGAAGGTAGCGATTTTCCGCGGAACGAACGGCCATCTGGTAGCGATCAACGTGTTAGCCACCCAGGGCCTCACCGAGCGTGACTTGAAAGTGATCAACCTCGACAACGGCAGCACCCAGGCCGCGCTAGCCGCCAAAGGCGTGGATGCCGCGTTCGGTGGCTTTGAGCTGTTCAAGCTGCGAGACCAGGGCCTGGTGGACATCATTTATGACAATGCCGAGCAAGACCCGCGCTTCACCCGGCAAACCGCCCTGCTGGTACGCGCCGCTTACGAGAAGGAGCACGCCGCCGAAGTACAGAAGGTAGTGGATACATTGGTGGACGCCGCGCGTTGGTCCAGCCAGCCTGAGAATCAGCAAGCGGTGTTCGAGGAGTGGGCCAAATCGGGGGCGCCGCTAGCTTCGTGGGAAGCGGACTACCGTGGGCAGTCAGTGAAAACCCGGCTGTCACCGCTGCTCGATGGGTTTGTAAGGGACCGCTACCAGGCCGTGGCGGACCAGGCCTACAAGGAAAAGCTCATACGCAGGCCGGTAAGCGTAGAGGGCTGGTTCGAGCCCCGTTACCTCGACGCGGCCCTGAAAGCCAAGGGGCTGCAAGGCTTCTGGACGGCCTGGGCGCCAGATGGCAAGCAGGCTGAAAGCACTGCCGCTACCGCGAGCGCCCCGGCGCCCAAGGAGGCCAGCCATGAGCCAGGCTAGCGTTCACACGGCTGAGCTCCCCGCAGCCAGCGCACTGGATCGCCCCACACGCGCCCTGCGCCAATGGCGCGTTGGCCACCACGCATTGCCATGGCTGTTGCCTATTGCCTTGCTGGCGGTATGGCAAATGGGCGTGACGCAGGGGTGGGTGTCCGAACAAGTGCTGCCAGCGCCGCGTTACGTCTGGGAAACCCTGGCCGACCTGGTGCGCAGCGGGGACTTGTGGGTAAACGCCAGTGCCAGCCTGCAGCGCGTGTTGGTCGGCTTTGCTGCAGGAGCGGTGCTTGGGCTGTCGCTGGGCGCGGCGATGGGGCTATGGAAGCCCGCGCGCGACTATCTGCTGCCCACGTTCAACCTGCTGGTGCAGATACCCGTGCTGGGTTGGCTGCCATTCGCACTGCTGCTGTTCGGGATCGGCGAGCCGCTCAAATATGCATTGATCGCCAAGGCCGCGCTGGTACCGGTCACGCTGGCCACGCTGCAAGCCTTCGCTCAGGCACCGCCGCGGCTGCTGGAAGTAGGCCAGGCGTATGGTTTCAGCCGCCGCCAGCTGCTGTTCCATGTGGTGCTGCCGGCGGCTATCAGGCCGCTGTTCACCGGGCTGCGGTTGGGGTTCACCAAAGCCTGGCTGTCGCTGGTGGTGGTTGAGCTTGTGGCGTCCAGCGAAGGCCTGGGTTACCTGATCGTGTACGGCCGCCAGCTGTTCCAGCTGGACCTGGTAATGGCCGCCGTGGTTGTGGTGGGCGCCGTGGGCTTGTTGATCGACCGTGGTTTGGATGTGCTCGAACGCCGTATTACCCGAGGGCAACCGACATGAGCAGCCTGGCGCAGCCATTACCTTCGAACAGCGGCAGGCAGCGCGGCTGGGTAGTGCCTATCGCCGCCATCGGCCTGTGGTGGCTGGCGTGCAGCCAGGGCTGGAGTGATTCGCCCTTGCTGGTATCGCCCGAGCAGGTCGCCAACACGGCGTGGGCCGAACTAAGCAGCGGCCGCCTGGCAAGGGCCTTGGCCGCCAGCCTGGCGCGCGACCTCAGCGGCTTCGCCATCGGTACAGCCGGCGGGCTGGCGCTGGGCGCGCTGCTGGGCCTTTCTGCCTTGGCGCAACGTTTGGTGGGCCCCAGCTTCAACACCTTCAAGCAGGTATCGCTGTTTGCGTGGATACCGCTCATTTCCGTGTGGTTCGGCCTGGGTGATGTGGCCAAAGTGGTGTTCCTGTCCCTTGCTGCGCTGGTACCCGTAGCGGTAAACACCCGGGATGGTTTGCGAAAAGTGTCGCCAGCACTGCTGGAGGTCGCCCGTGTGTACGGCTATACCCGCTGGCAAACTTTGGTGGAGGTCCGCTTGCCCGCGGCGCTGCCCTCCATTTTTACCGGCCTGTATCTGGGCTTGATCTATTCATGGCTTGCAACCATCGGCGCGGAATACCTGCTGGTGTCCGGCGAAGGGATTGGTAACACCCTGATCGATGGCAGCGAGCACTTTCGCATGGACCTGGTGCTGTTCGGCATGGTGGTGATCGGCAGCGTGGGCTGGGCGCTGAATGCCTTGGCCCGGCTGGCCGAACGGCGGTTGAGCCGGCGCTTCGGCAATCTGTGATTCAAACGAGGGAACGCCCGATGCAAAGCAATAGCCTGGTCCTGGACCACGTCAGCAAGCAGTTTGACAATCCGCAACGCCCCGGCGAGGCGCTGCGGGTGCTGGAGAACATCCATCTGGATATCCGCGCCGGCGAATTCGTGAGCATCGTGGGGGCCAGCGGCTGCGGTAAGTCCACCCTCCTGCGCTTGATGCTGGGGCTCGATACCACCTTTGAGGGGCAGATCCTGCTCGATTGCCGCCCGATTCGTGGTACAGGCCTGGAACGCGGCATCGTGTTCCAGGATCACCGCCTGTTCCCCTGGCTAACCGTAAGGGAAAACATCGCGGTGGGGCTGAAGAACTCGCCGCTGTCAGCCGGGGAAAAAGCCGACGCGGTTCGCGAACACCTGGAGTTGGTAGGCCTGGAAGCGTTCGCCGAAGCCTACCCGCAGCAAATTTCCGGCGGCATGGCGCAACGGGTCGCGATTGCCCGGGGGCTGGTAAACCGCCCGTCTGTATTGTTGCTGGACGAACCCTTCGGCGCGCTCGACGCCCTCACTCGCACCCGTTTGCAGAACGAACTGGAAAAGATCTGGGCGAAAGAGCGCATCACCATGGTGCTGGTAACGCACGATGTGGACGAAGCCGTATTCCTGGGTGACCGCGTAGTGGTGATGCAGCCCAACCCGGGGCGCATCCGGCGCGTACTGAACATCGAACTGCCCCGCCCGCGCAACCGCAGCGACAGCGGCTTCATCAGGCTGCGGGATGACCTCCTCAGCGATTTCATCGCCCCGGGCCAGGCCTGAAGGGCTTGCCCGCAGTAAGCGTTAACCCAACGCTTCACTCATCCGGCCGAGACAACCCGCGCGGGAACTGACATCCTTGGCAGCTCATTTTTTTGCATGACTGCCTCGTATGCCAGTGCCCGCCACCCATCGCCCCGCGTTCATGCGCGGCGCCGTTGCTGTCCTTCCTCTTTCCTTGGCCTGCCTGCCCTGGGGGTTGCTGGCCGGTTCGCTGGCAGTGGACGCCGGCCTTACGCCGCTGCAGAGCCAAGGGCTGTCCACCATCGTGTTCGCCGGCGCCGCCCAACTGGTTGCCATCGGTATGTTCAAGGGGGGTGCGGGGGCGCTGTCGATCCTGATCACTACCCTGCTGCTGACCTCGCAGCACCTGCTCTATGGGATGCACATGCGGCCACGGGTGGCGCCCTTGAAGGCGCCGTGGCGCATGGGGCTGGGCTTTCTGCTCACGGACGAACTGTTTGCGCTGACCAGCCAGCAAACACCTGAGCACTTCCAGCGCTGGTACGCCCTGGGTGCGGGGTTGACGTTTTATGTGGCCTGGAACCTCTGCACATTGGCCGGCATCGTGTTGGGCAAGAGCATCCCTGGGCTGGAACACCTGGGCCTGGACTTTTCCATCGCGGCTACTTTCATTGCCCTGATCACACCCGTGGTGCGTTCGATACCGGCCGCGGTCTGTGTGGCGGTAGCACTGGTGTGCTCCGTGCTGTTCAGCCTGTGGCAGCTCGAAAGTGCCTTGGTACTGGCCGGGCTGAGCGCGATGGCGGCCGGCTATACCTGCAAGCAGGTCATGGAGCGTGGGCAATGATGGTATGGATGGTCATCTTCGGCATGGGCGCGGTGCTGTTCTTCAACCGCTATGTGTTTCTTGAGCCCCGCTTGCCGGTGCGCCTGGGCCGCCGTGCGCAGGATTTTCTCGGCTTCGCCGTTCCAGGCATGCTCACCGCCATTTGTGGGCCGATCGTGTTCATGCCCGAGCATCAGCTTAACCTGTCCCTCACCAATCCCTACCTACTGGCCGGGCTGTGTACGGTGGGGCTGATGCTGGTTGCCCGTAGCGTGCTTACCAGCGTAGTACTGGGCATGGCGGTGTTTTATGGGCTGCGCGCCTGGCTGTAAGGTGGATTGAACCCCCACGCGGTGAACAGGACGAACCCAAAGGTGTGAAATATTGCCTATCGTTGTGGGAATCGTCGTAGAAGAGGTGGGTGCCATGGAAATCGAAAAGCTGTTCGCTCAGCTGCACAGTTTGCCCAGTATTCCGAAGGTAGCGCAGGACCTGATCGCTCAGTTCGATAATCCATCGTCGAGCCTTGAAGCCATTGCGCGCAACATCGAGAAGGACCCGGTCATTTCGGCAAAGATCCTCCGGCTGGCCAATACAGCGCGCTTCAAGGGCGCGCGGGAATCCACCAGCATCGAAGACGCCGCCATGCGCCTGGGTTTCAACACCATGCGTACCCTGGTGCTGGCCAGCGCCGTCACCGGTGCGTTCAGCGCGCCGCCGTCGTTCAATCTTAAGGGGTTCTGGCTCAAGAGCTTCCAGGTGGCGAGTATCGCCCGCGTGCTCGCCAGGCAGGGCGGCCAGGATGCGGAGGTCGCCTTCACGTGTGGTTTGATGCACAACATCGGCGAATTGCTGATCCAGACCGGCGCGCCAGAAATGGTCGACCGGCTCAACACGCGCCGCTCAACCACCTCGCCAGCCCATGCCGCAGATGAAACCCTGCAACTGGGCTTCGGCTATCCCGAAGTGGGCGCCGAACTGGCCAAGCGCTGGAACCTTCCCAAGCAGATCCAGGACGGTATCGCCTTCCAGGCGCGGCCGCAGCAGGCCCCTGGCAACGCTCCGCTGCCGCTGCTGGTTGCCCAGGCGGGCGAGGTAAGCGATCAGCTGCAGAAATACGGTGGCCCCACGCCCGAAGCCAAGGCGGAGCTGAACGGCGAGCTGATGAAAGGTGTGGACCTGGACCTGCTGTTCGACGCCCTGCCCGCAGTGCTGGAGGCCGACAAGGCGTTTGCTGAGCTGTTGAACTGACGCCTTCTAGCCCAGGTTTTTCTCGAAGGTGTCGGTGAACAGTTGATTGCGGGGGAGCCCGGCCATGAACAAGCGCCGGCTGATGGCCTGGACCATGGCCGGGGCACCACAGGCCAGCGCGATGGTCTGCCGGGTGGGGCGCAGATCTGTAAGCTGCGCATCGGTGTCGCGTAAATCCACCTTAAGGTTCGGATGCAGCGCGGCCAGTGCGTTCAGCTCGGCCGAAAGGTAGTGGCTGCCCTCGCCCGCCATGTGCACCACGTGAATGGGCCCGCTGTGATGGTGGTTCAGGGCAGACCGCAGCACGGCCCACAGTGGCGCCAAACCGGTACCGCTGCCCACCAACCACAGGGGCCGCATTTCCCACGCGAGGTCGTAATGCAATGGCCCGCCCAGCACTTCTCCCAGCCGCAGGCAGTCGCCTTCTTTGAACTGGCGGGCGCGGTCGGCGAATGCGCCGGGCCGGCTGCATTGGATGTGGAACTCCAGCCACGGTGCCTCTTGGGGCAAGCTGGCGATTGAATAAGGCCGCGCGATGCCGTCTTCGGTCCATAGCACCACATGCTGGCCAGGCTGGTAGCGTACCGCGCGATGCGGCACTACCCGCAGGCGCAACACCAGGTCGCCGTGCCAGCTGACTTCGCTGACTCGAGCCTCTACGCCATCGAGCTTCGGGTCATACGGCACTACCTCGAGATCGCCAACCATCCGGCACTGGCAGGCCAGGCGCCAGCCCATGGCGCGCTCGTGGGCTGGCAGCGCGTCGGGGCGCTGGTCGTCGGGCTGGCCGGCCACGCAACGTACCCGGCATGTGTGGCAATGCCCGGCATGGCAACTGGAGGGCACAGCAACGCCGTTGCGGTTCAAGGCATCCAGCAAGGAGGCCCCCGCCGGGACTTCCCAACGCCGGTTACCCACGGTCAGCTCAGGCATCCACGCACTCCCACGCGGCCACGCACCGGTTACGCCCTGCGCGCTTGGCCTGGTAAAGGGCATTGTCGGCGCGCTGCAAGGCGTCGTCCAACCTGTCGCCCTCGGTGAGCAGGGTCATGCCGGCGCACAGGCTCAAGCTGGTTGCGCCGCCCTCGGCCGGCGGCGTGGCGGCGAACGCCAGGCGCAGGCGTTCACAGCACAGGGTCAGGCGCTCGGCATCTGAATCGAGCATTAGCAACACGAACTCTTCGCCACCGTAGCGTGCCAGCACATCGCCTTCGCGCAGGCAGGCCGCAGCCACCTGGGCAAACCCCTGCAACACAGCGTCACCCGCGGCATGGCCATGTACGTCATTGATGCGTTTGAAATGGTCCAGGTCGATCAGTGCCAGGCCGTGGGTGTGACCAGGGCGCAGGGCCTGCAGCTCCCGGGAGGCGAGGCGCAGGAAATGCCGCCGATTGAACAGGCCCGTCAGTTCGTCTGTCGCTACCAGGTCTTCGAGCTGGCGCATCATTCCACGCAAGGTGTCCTGGTGAGCCTGCAGCGCAAAACGCCGCTGGCGCATGCGTTGCCGGGAGGCTTGAACGTAGTTGGCATATAAGCAAAGCCAGAACAGCACGATAAACAAGACTGCCGCTTGAATGGCCACCAGGCCCGGGTCCAGCGGCCTGCCCTCACCTGCCTCATAAAGGGCCAGGCCGATAAAGCTAAGGAACACCAATGCCGCACATCGCAGGAACACCGCCCGCGGCAAATGGAACAGGCCAAACATCAGCGGCACCACGTAAATCATCATGAACGGCCCGCGGGCATTGTCCAGGTGATAGAGCAGCCAGGTTTGCCAGGCGATACCCAGCCAGATCTGCGCCTCGGTGAGGCTGGGGTCGGCGAAGCGCAGGTTACGGCGAGTAAAGAACACCGCACCCAGCAGCGCCTGGCTCGCCAGCACGAGCACACCGCCCACTACCACCGTCTGGGTAGTGCCCATGAAATAGCCGCCCAGAAAGGCAACGCCCACCAGCACCAGCATCATGAGATAGCTGCTGGCCGCCAGAAGGAACCGCTTCACGAAGAGCTTTTGAAGATTATGTTCGGTCACTCGTTGACTCACCGTACTCATCGGGATCCCATCCCTTACCACAGATATGGCAAGGTGCCACTTTAGTGACCTGAACGGAAAATGACCATCGTAATTTTATCCGCCCGATGATCGACCACGCGTGCACCCTGATCGGTACAGCCGCCGAATACCGCACGGGATCATTCATTCGCGGCTGTACCACCGCCCCGGCCAAGGTATACTGCCGCGCCTTTTATTGGCCCCCGCCTGCCCTTGTCGATACCCGCAGCTGTGGGTAACGCCTGGAGAGGTCGCCCCGCGTGCCCTGCGCGTGGCTATGAATGTTCCCGTGTCAAAGAGGAGCGCGCCCGTGACCGTGATCAAGCAAGACGACCTCATTCAGAGTGTCGCCGATGCCCTGCAGTACATTTCCTATTACCACCCCGTCGATTTCATTCAGGCGATGAACGAAGCCTACCTGCGCGAGGAGTCCCCCGCCGCACGTGACTCCATCGCTCAGATTTTGATCAACTCCCGCATGTGCGCCACCGGCCACCGCCCGATCTGCCAGGACACCGGCATCGTGACGGTGTTCGTGCGCGTGGGCATGGACGTGCGCTGGGATGGCGCCACCATGAGCGTGGACGACATGATCAACGAGGGTGTACGCAGGGCCTACAACCTGCCGGAAAACGTGCTGCGCGCCTCGATCCTGGCCGACCCGGCCGGCAGCCGCAAGAACACCAAGGACAACACCCCGGCGGTGATCCACTACTCCATCGTGCCGGGTAACACCGTTGAAGTGGATGTAGCAGCCAAGGGCGGCGGTTCCGAGAACAAGTCGAAAATGGCCATGCTCAACCCGTCCGACTCGATCGTGGACTGGGTGCTGAAAACCGTTCCCACCATGGGCGCCGGCTGGTGCCCGCCTGGCATGCTGGGCATCGGCATCGGCGGCACGGCTGAAAAAGCCGCGGTCATGGCCAAGGAAGTGTTGATGGACCCCATCGACATCCATGAGCTCAAGGCCCGTGGCCCGCAGAACCGCCTCGAGGAAATGCGCCTGGAGCTGTTCGAGAAGGTTAACCAGCTGGGCATCGGCGCCCAGGGCCTGGGTGGCCTGACCACCGTGCTGGACGTGAAAATCATGGATTACCCCACCCACGCAGCCTCGCTGCCGGTGTGCATGATCCCCAACTGCGCCGCCACCCGCCACGCCCATTTCGTGCTCGACGGCACCGGCCCGGCCTCGCTGGAAGCGCCACCCCTGGACGCCTACCCGGAAATCGTCTGGGAAGCTGGCCCGTCGGCCCGCCGCGTAAACCTGAACACTGTCACTCCCGAAGACGTGCAAAGCTGGAAGCCAGGCGAAACCCTGCTGCTCAACGGCAAGATGCTCACCGGGCGTGACGCAGCGCACAAGCGCATGGTCGACATGCTCAACAAGGGCGAGTCGCTGCCGGTGGACCTCAAGGGCCGCTTCATCTACTACGTGGGCCCGGTCGATCCGGTTCGCGAAGAAGTAGTCGGCCCCGCTGGCCCCACCACCGCCACCCGGATGGACAAGTTCACCCGGCAGATCCTGGACCAGACCGGCCTGCTGGGCATGATCGGCAAATCCGAGCGCGGCCCTACCGCGATCGACGCGATCAAGGACTACAAGGCGGTGTACCTGATGGCCGTGGGCGGCGCTGCCTACCTGGTGGCGCAAGCCATCAAGGGCGCCCGCGTGGTGGCCTTCGAGGAACTGGGCATGGAAGCGATCTACGAGTTCGACGTGAAGGACATGCCTGTCACGGTCGCGGTCGATAGCCAGGGCGAGTCGGTGCACATCACCGGCCCGGCGATCTGGCAGAACAAGATCGCTGAAAGCCTGGCGGTCGAGGTTCGCTGAGGAAGACGAGCCCGGCCATGTGCCGGGCTCGTTCTTTAGCTTGACGGAACATATCGCGGCAGCCTAGATTCCTTGCCATGCAACAATTTCCCCTGAACGCCGCCATTATTATTACCGCCATTCCAGCACTGGCGGGCTAGCGTTCATCTGCACCCCACCCGCCCACGAGGCGGGTTGTTCACTGTCTCCGGGCCCACTTACCGAGAGACAGCATGCCCAGCCACAGCGCCTCCAATCACAGCCCCGCCCGCACACCTGCCGAGCAAGCCGTTGCCGCCGTTACCCAGGGCAGCCTGGATACGCTCCTGCGTGCCTACATGACGCGCATTCTATCGGCGCCGGTGTATGACGTGGCTATCGAAACACCGCTACACGCCGCGCCTGCCCTGTCCGCCGCACTGGGCAATCAGGTGCTGCTCAAGCGCGAAGACCTTCAACCGGTGTTCTCCTTCAAGCTACGGGGGGCTTATACGCGGCTGTCTCGCCTAAGCCCGGAGCAGCGAGCGGCGGGTGTGATTGCTGCGTCAGCCGGTAACCACGCTCAAGGGCTGGCTTTGGCGGCACAGAAGCTGGGGGTAAAATGCCAAGTGGTGATGCCGGTGACCACGCCCGATGTGAAGATCGAGGGCGTTCGTAGCCGTGGCGGCGAGGCCATTCTCCACGGCGATGCGTTCCCTCAGGCCCTCGCCCATGCGTTGAACCTGGCTCAAACCCACGGCTATACCTTTGTGCCGCCGTTCGACGATCCGGATGTGATCGCCGGCCAGGGCACCGTCGCGATGGAAATGCTTCGTCAGCATCAGGGCCGCCTGGACGCCATCTTTGTACCGGTCGGCGGCGGCAGCCTGATCGCTGGCGTGGCAGCGTACGTAAAATATCTACGGCCAGACGTGCGAATCATTGGCGTGGAGCCGCACGATTCGAATTGCCTTCAACAGGCGCTGGCTGCGGGTGAGCCGGTGGTGCTGTCAGAAGTGGGGCTGTTCGCGGATGGCGTAGCGGTGGCGCGGATCGGCGAGCACAACTTCGAGCTCTGCCAGCACTTGGTTGATGAAGTGATCACTGTCAGCGCGGACGAAATCTGCGCGGCGATCAAAGATGTGTATGACGAAACACGTGCCATCTGCGAGCCTGCCGGCGCGCTGGCAGTGGCGGGGCTGAAACGGTATGTAGCGCGCGATGGCTGCCGAGGTGAGGTGTTGGTGGCGATCAACTCCGGTGCCAATATCAACTTCAGCCGCCTGCGCCATGTGGCCGAACGTGCCGCACTTGGGGAAGGGCGCGAGGCGCTGCTGGCGGTCACCCTCGAGGAGCGACCCGGGAGTTTACGAGCGTTCTGCGAGGTACTGGGCAAGCGCCAGATCACCGAATTCAATTACCGCTGCCAGGGGCGTACGCACGGGCAGATTTTCCTTGGCGTACAAACCGACCCAGCCCTGGCGCCCCGCTCGGCCTTGTTGGCCCAGCTGGCAGGGCACGGTTACCCTGTGCTGGACATGACCGATAACGAACTGGCCAAACTTCACCTGCGCCATACCGTGGGCGGCCGCGCCCCAGCCGGGCTGCAAGAGCGGCTGTACCGGCTGACCTTCCCCGAGCGCCCCGGGGCCTTGGGTGCTTTCCTCAATGCGCTCGACCCCCGCCTCAATATCACGCTGTTCCACTACCGCAACCATGGCGCGGACGCTGGCCGTGTGCTGTTGGGGCTGGAACTGGGTGAAGGGTGCGATGCGCAAGCCATTGACCGGCTGTTGAGCGACTGCGGATGCCCCTTTACCGATGAAAGCGACAACCCGGCGTATCGGTTGTTTATTGGGTGAGTCGCCAGCATCGCAGCAATTCGCGACATGCTTGGCTAGAACCTGTAGGAGCGGGCCAAGCCCGCGAACATGCCTGAATCCACCTTGGCCCATCTGCCGGTTCGCCAGCTTCGCTGGCTCCTACACGAAACTGGCCACTGCATCGCGGACCATTACCGGATTACGTCTCCTCGCGCTGCCCCTGGTGAATCTCGCTCAGCAGGCTCAACAACTGGTCGAACGCCACCGGTTTGCCTAACCGGTGGTCGAAGGTCACACCGGCATCGGTATCCGGCACGTGTGCTTCCCCGTATCCGCTCAAGGCAATAGCGACCGTGGATTCCCAGGCAGGCAGGCCACGTAACGCTTTCAGCAGGTCGTAACCCGATAGCCCAGGCATGCCGAGGTCGGAAATGATCACGTGTGCCTGGGCCGTACGGGCCCATTCAAGGGCGGCGGTCGGCTCGCTGAAGGCCTGCACCGTGGCCTCCTCCATTTCAATCAGTTCGCGCATTACATCCAGCACTTCGGCGGAATCGTCCACCAGCAACACATTCAAACCTGCCAGCGAGGCACGTTCGTTAAACGTTGGCTCAGTGGCAGGCCCAAATTCATGCTCAACCAAGGGCAGCGTTACGGTAAACGTGGAACCGTGGCCAAGGCCCGCCGAGTCCACGGCCACCGAGCCTGCGAATGCCTTTGCAAGCTGGCTGACAAGGGACAAGCCGATACCCAGCCCCTGGCGTTCGCGCCAGCCGCGTGGCCCTTTGGCTTGGCCAAACAGGTCGAAAATCTTTTCCTGGCTGGCAGGTTCGATGCCAATGCCATCGTCGATCACTTGCAGCCGAGCGCTGTTGTTATCCCGGGCGAGTACGAGCTTGATAGACCCGTGATCATTGGTGAACTTGAGCGCGTTGCTGATCAGGTTCCAGATGATCTGCTCCAGTCGGGTGATGTCTGCGTTCACGATCAACCGCTCATGCGTACATTCGATCGACACGAAGCGCTTTTCGATTGAGCGCGCCGCCAAGGCGTGGATGTCCTTGAGTACGTGGCAGAGGTCGAGCGGTTTGCAATCAAGGTTGAGCTTGCCCGTTTGTACTCTGGCAACGTCTAGCAGGTCGTCGATGATCCTGGCCTGGCCTTTTACCGCTTCGCGAATCGTGCGAATCGCCCTTACGGTTGCGCTGTTTTCGTTGGCGGCCAGCCGGTGCAGCAAGTCGATATTGAGCTGTATCAAGTTCAGCGGGTGTTTGAGCTCGTGCGACATCACCGCAAAAAACTCGTCCTTGAGCTGATTGCTCAGTTTGGTCTCCTGGAGCATCTGCCGCTGCTCCTCACTGACACGCTGCTGGCCTGTGAGGTCCTTGGCGATTTTCACGAAGCCTTGCAGGCTTTCCCCCTGCAGCAGGGTGACTTCGCCGATGCAGTACATGCGGCTGCCGTCCTTGCGCAAATGCCAGCGCTCATCCTCGCCACGGCCTTCGGCTCTGGCAGCGGCCAGCTCAGCCTGTGGCGCGCCTGCGGCACGGTCCTCAGGGGTGTAGATAAAGTCGAAATAGCGCCCTTCCGCTTCGCTGCGCGCATAGCCGAACATCAGCTCTGCGCCGCGGTACCAGTCGGTGACTACGCCGTTTTCGTCCAGAATGAAAATCGCGTAATCGCGGGTGCTCTCTGCTACCAGGCGAAGGCGTTCCTCACCCGCGCGGAATTGCTGCTCGATGGCGCGGCGCTTGGTGATGTCGATGAAGGTCAGAACCGTGCCGTGAATCTGGTTCTCGCTCGAGCGATATGGCAGCAGCCGCGCAATGTACCAATGATCATCGGAACTGCTGACTTCCCGCTCGATGACAGAGAGCGTACGGAACACTTCTTCTGCGTCCTCGGCCAGGTTCGGGTAATTCAGCCGATGGGTGATATCCAGCAGGGAACGCCCGGTGTCCACCGGGATCATGCTGAAGATATCGGTGGCCCGAGGGGTAAACCATTTGATGCGCATGCCGCGGTCCACGAACACCGTGGCAATATCCGTGGAGGCAATCAGGTTGGTGAGGTAGTCATTGACCTTGTCGGTCTCTTCGACCTTCATCTTCAGTTCATGGTTTACGGTCAGCAATTCCTCGTTGATCGACTGCAGTTCTTCCTTGCTGGTCTCAAGCTCTTCGGTGGCGGAGCGCAATTCTTCGTTGACCGCCTGCATCTCCTCGTTGGAGGCTTTCAATTCCTCGCTCGAAACTTCCGAGTGCTCGATCGTTTCCTGCAACTGGCCCTTGGTGCGTTGCAGCTCGCGCTCCAGGTTGGCAATGATGGTGTTCTCGGCGTAATCCGCGGACGCCAGGTGCAAGGTATCTTCAACCGCCTCGGCGTGGCGGAACTGGATAAACGTGTACTCCGCGTCGGTTTCGTCGTCCCGATAGGGCTCTATCGCGATTTGTATAAGCCGGTCTTCCCCGGCTTCGCTCACTCGAACGGCCCGGGAAACGACGGGCTCCTGATTTTGCTGAACCTGGAACAGCGTTGTGCGCAGTTCGAGACGCAGCGAAGGCAATATCAGCAGCAACAGGCTGCGCGTTGGCTCGCCGCCTACATGGCGCAGGTAGCGCCCGGCGCCTTCGGTCATGTGAAGGATTTCGCCACCGGTGTCCACGATCACGCTGGGCGGCGCGTACTTTTCCACCGCGCGGCGATGAACGTCCTTGAACAGATGCCGGCGCGCTGGAGCTTCTTCGGACGCCTGCATCACGTTGGCGCGCACGTAGGCGGAGCGCGGCATGATGGCTGAGCGACGGAGGCTGCCAGATACTGGCCGAGCCCTGAAAATGCGGTTTTTCTTGTCCACCGGGGTGAACAGCTCCGGGCAGGAATCGGCGGATTCCGACGTGCCGAGGAACAGATAGCCACCGGGGCGCAAAGCGAAGTGGAAGGTTTGAAGGATTTCGCGCTGCACGTCCCGGCTGAGGTAGATCAGCAGGTTACGGCACGTAATGAGGTCGATCTGCGAGAACGGTGGGTCACTGAGCAGGCTGTGGTTGGCAAACAGAATACGCTCGCGTATTTCCTTGCGTACCCGATACCGCTCGCCTTCTTTCAAAAAGTACTGCCGCAACTGAGCGGGTGGTACGTCGGTCACGATGGCTTCCGGATAGGTGGCCCCTCGCGCAATGGAAATGGCGCGTTCGTCGATGTCAGTGGCGAACACTTGCATCTTCCCGCCATGCCCTTCCGTTTCCATCATGTCGGTGATGACCATCGCCAGCGAATACGCTTCTTCGCCAGTGGAGCACCCCGCACTCCATACGCGCAGCTCCTCGGCCGGATCTTTTTCGAGCGACGCTTTGATCATGCCGGGCAACACGTCACGTTCCAGCGCTTCGAACGCTTCCCTGTCCCGGAAGAAATTGGTCACGCCGATCAGCATGTCGCCGAGCAACGCCTTCGCTTCGTCGCCGTGGTTAAGCAAGAAGTTGTAATACGCCTCAAGGTTCGGCTGCGCGGTCACCTGCAAGCGCCGTTCGATACGTCGCAAAATGGTCGCGCGTTTGTAGTGCCTGAAGTCGTGGCCCGTGGCTGCGCGCAAATGAATCAGAATGTCGTGAATGAAGTGCTCATCCACGCGAGCATCCGGACTCTCGCCTTTCACAACAGGTTGGTCGTCCGCGTCTGTACTTGGGGGCAAACGGATCTGCTGGGAGTTCTTCCATATCGAAAGCAGTTTCTCGGGCATCTCGACAACGGGCAGAATGAAGTCCACTGCCCCCGTTTCAATGGCCGCGCGCGGCATGCCGTTGTACTCGGCGTCCTCCGGCGTTTGCGCAAAGGTAACGCCCCCCTCCTCCTTGATGCGCGTAAGCCCCACCGCACCGTCCGACCCTGCTCCAGAGAGCACAATGCAAAAGGCATTTTCCTGGTGGGCTTCGGCCAGGTCTCGGAAGAACAGGTCGATAGCCACATGACCACCGCGCCGGGGCGGAGACGGCAGCACGTCAAGGCAACCATCCACCATGATCAGATGCTGCGCCGGGGCAATCACGTACACGTGGTTCGGCTCGATATGCACACGCCCGGTGACCTGCTGAACCGGCATGCCGGTGGATTCCTGGATAATCCTGTCGGCAATGCTCTGGTGGTGCGGCGATAGGTGCAGTACCACTGCGAACGCCATGCCCGGATCTTTCGGCATTTGCGAGAAAAACGCCTTCACCGCCTGCAAACCGCCAGCGGACGCGCCTATGCCCACCAAGGGAAACGGTAAACCGCTGGCCTTGGTGCGCGGCGTTTTTTCCGAGGTACTTTCCGATTCTGCTGCCATTGCCGGTGCTATCCATTCGAAGGTGCGCCAGCCGTGACACAGCGCAGAAATTCCAGGAACGTCATTATAGTGGACCCAGGCGCGATAGGGTTCGATCCGCTGGGGGTGGTTGTTTTGGTCGGGGGTGGAGGTGCCGCTGGGTTGTGCGGTCGGGGGTGCGCCAAGGGAGGGAGGGATGGCGGAGGGCGAAGGTTAGTGCTCGGGATGTTCTGATATCGCGGCTAGGCTGGCAGATCGCTACGCACCTACCCGCTGACTAGTATTTGCCCGAGCTCACGAAATGGGCAAATACCGGCTCCGGGATAGCTGCTTCGAAACCGCTCGGCGCGAGCTCACCTGTTCGATTATCGATCTTGAAGGAGGTCACATTATCGGACTTGAGGTTGGCAACAATCAGCCAATGACCGTCAGGGCCGATAGACAATTCCCAAGGATACTTACCGCCCGAGCTGATACGTTGGACTGGTTCAAGGCATGAACCTTGAACGATCCGATAAACCACCAGCGTATCCGTGCCTCGATCGGCCACATACAGGAATTTCTCGTTGGGGCCGATTTTCATCGATGCAGCGCTTTTTGGCCCTGTAAATCCAGCAGGGAACGTATCAACCGAGGCGCCGTAACTTACAGTTTTCGTTTCTGGCTGCCAGGTCAGGCATTGCACCTGCGCCGAGAGCTCGGATAGAAGGAACCCGTGCCGTCCATCCTTTTGAAATTCAATCCCTCTAGGCCCGGTGCCTGGTGCCATTTGAACAAATGGCGTTACGCCCTGGGTCAACTGTTTATCCTTGCCGGTCAGCTGGTATATGAAAATCCTGTCAGCCCCTAGATCGGGCACTAGCACGTCGTTTGTATTTTTCACTAACGCGATGCTGTGAGCGTGAGCCTTTGTCTGCCTGGGCGTTGGCCCTTGCCCGAAGTCCGCGAGCACCGAGCTCACTGGCTGAACCTTACCGTCGGCTGAAATAGGTAAAACCGCAACCTGACCGCCGCCATAATTGGCCACAACAAGGCTGTTATGGGATTTATCGTAGACCATGTGGGTAGGGCCACTACCACCGGATGCAACGCGATTGAGTTCCGTTAACGCACCAGACTGTTGATCCATACCGAACGCTACCACCTCGCCATTCGCACCGCCGTCATTTCCAACTTCACTAACACTGTATAAATGATGACCGCCAGGATCTTGAACAAACCAGGTGGGCCGCACCACCTTTGCCGCTTTTCGTGTATTTGAGAAACTGCCATTTCCGAGATTGAAGGCGGCGCTATAAATATAATCTCCATGAGTTCCAAAATAGACCCATGCCGTGCCATTACTTTTAGGGGCCGCAAAAATCAAAGAGTCGCAGAGCGCGAATAAAAACAAGCCAAAAAAAATACCTTTCAGAGCATCCCTACCCATTACCCTTACCTCCTACCAATTATTATAATTATAATTTTAACGCCCAGGCTTTTCGAGCTATCCTCTGCGCCTGACAAGCGTACCCGGATATTGTCGATGCGACACTTGAGTGTCCATTGAAAAAAGCTACCCATGGGTTGAGCGGATGGTTAACCCAAGGCAAAGGCTACCGGTACGGCGCCGCGGAGCATCACGCATGAGCGCGCATCGACCCTATGCCTGGCTACTTTTCAAGGCTGTGCCCATGGGTGATGTTGCTTCGTCAGGCTCATTGATCTTCGGCGCCCACTTGCGCCTCATCAAAACAATCGTGCTGGCTGCACCTAGAAACAGAAAAACGAAAATCGCAAGCATCGGCAGCGTATAGCTGTGGCCGATATACAAAAGCCAGCCCGACAGGCTGGCAGACACGCCGCCCGCGAGGCTTGTCGCAACCTGTTGAAGCCCGGTGTTCAAGCCGGTGGCCTGCTTCGGGATCAGCGTCAACTTCACCAGCGCGAGGTTGTTTGTGGTAACCAGCCCTACCAACGTCAGGGAAAGCACATTCCAGAACAGTGCCATCGATACGGTCGACGCATAAGCGCCACACAGCGTTGTCATACCCCCGATGAAGCCCACCACCATGAAGGACTTGCGCACCGTGACCGCGTCGTATCCGCGCATGATCAACCTGTCAGCCGCCCACCCGCTAAGGCCGGCCGCGATCGCGACGCCACAAAAGCTCAGGGCGGTATAAAGGCCCGCCTGCGTTAACGAAAGCCCACGTTGCTCGACAAGGTAGGCAGGCATCCATGTCATACAGAAGAAAACAAAGTAGGCGTAGCAGAAGTTCGTAATCAGCCCGCCCCACACCACCGGGCTCACAAGCAGGTTGCGCAGTGGCACCGTTGCGGCATATTTCTTTCTTTTTAGTAACTCAGTGCGATCCGGGAAGTCGTTCCGAACCATCAGGAACCAGGGCATCAGCCACACCAGGCCGGCCAGCCCCGTCACGATAAACATGAGTTTCCAGGATGTTCCTGCGATAAGCCATGCCGCCAGGGGCGCACCCAGTGCCGGCCCCGCCTTGCCGCCAACCGCATAGATGGCCAACGCAGAACCCTTCTGCGTTTCCTCGAAGCGATCTGCTATGTATCGATACGTCGCCGGGACCACCACTGCTTCGGCTGCCCCGATGATGACGCGCACTACAAGCAGCGCGCCGAGCGAATCCACCAGGCCGGTGGCCGCCGCCGCTACGCACCAGAGAAAAAAGCATATTGCGTACGGCCACTTCACGCCATAGCGGTCAACCAGCCATCCCATCGGTAGTTGTAAAATGCCGTACACCCAGAA
The DNA here is from genome assembly GCF_058145875.1 of Pseudomonas sp. 3MAES_34.3B. Lineage (NCBI taxonomy): Bacteria > Pseudomonadati > Pseudomonadota > Gammaproteobacteria > Pseudomonadales > Pseudomonadaceae > Pseudomonas > Pseudomonas sp. 3MAES_34.3B. The sequence goes on from NZ_CM176960.1 coordinate 4,370,566, forward strand.
AACAGATGAACCTAACCAGCCCATCTCGATATGGGTTAGCGAAAATTCCCTGACAAACTTAGGGTCCGCTATCGCGGCCGACATGCTTGATCGATCCGTCCACGCAATCATCAATCCGAATGCGAGTAGAACGACCACGCCCCAGCGGTTTTCCGGGCGTACCGCCTTCTGGATAATATCCACTACTGCCTCTCACACCTGCTTTTTAATTGTTGTTATCCCGACTTCCCGTCGCACCCTCTCCGCCAGGTATGAACATCGAGTCGTTTAGGTTTTTGCGGTTTCGTGTGTCAAGCCAAGTACATGGCTGCATGAGGGCTCGGTGAAAATCATCAACCTGCTCTGGCTCGCAGTCCAGTGAGTTTTGCGTAACTTTTGTTAACCAAATGGTAAAACAGCAACGCTTGTCTGCAGGATCTGACGGCCTATCAGCGCGCGGGACCGACTGACGCCATCCGATCGATGAAATAGGTTTACGTTCTGCACAAGGCTGTGATTTGCTAATCGGCCTTCACCGGGTGAACACGTTGATCTTCGCCAAGGGGACTTTATGACGCACAGTTCGAATACAAAATATCGACACGAGTCAAACACCAAAGGCAAGCTCAAAACGGTACCGAAGGTCCGTTTGTATGTGGAGCGGCGCGAGGAAGAAGAGAAATGGTTTGTCAACATCGGCCACGTTACCGAGCGCGGCCGCTGGCGAACCGAACCTCACTCACATCCAGGGTACGGCCAGATTATCTTCGTTCGCAGCGGCCACGGTGTCATGAACCTTGAAGGTTCGAGCGTCCCGTTCGAGGGGCCCTGTGTGCTGCTGCTGCCCACAGAATGTGTGCATGGGCTCGATTATGAAAGCGACGTGGACAGGTGGGTCGTGACAATCGAGGTGTCCTATCTGAGCCAGCTCTATGCTCGCCTCCACGAATTCATTCAACTGTGGTCCCTGCCCCGGATGATCACGTTTCCGTCAATGGCTGGCACCGCAACTGAATTCTTCTCTCTCATCACGCGACTGGCGCAGGAACTGGAGTCCAAGACGTTCGGTCATGTGGTGGCAGCAGAAGCCCTGTTGACGCAGCTTTTTCTGATGCTGGTCCGGCGCACCCGCCTCGATCAGCCTGACGATGGCGGCGCCTCTCGCAATGAGACCTGCCTGGCAGAACGCTATCGAGAACTCATCAATCAGCATTACTCGCAAAACCTGCCACTGCATGACTACGCATCGATGATGGGCGTGTCCCTGGTGCAGTTGCGCGCGGCTTGCGTGGCAGCAACCGGGCAAAGCCCGACGAAGATGATTCACGCGCGCATCATCACCGAAGCGAAACGGAATTTGATTTTTGGCGAAATGTCCATCGAACAGATTGCCTTTGGGCTGGGCTTTTCGGATGCCGCGTACTTCACGCGCTTTTTCCGCAGGGAGGTGGGTGAGACCCCAAGCCAATTCCGCACGACGACTCGAGAATAGCCTCAACCTACCAAACAAGTTGCGAAGCGGGCGTGTCAGCGACAGTTAGCACCTCGACAAACCCACCGCCGTACCCTTGCATCCCGTTCGCGCCCCGCGCGCGAACCCATCTGCAATCGCGAAAGACATCCATCTAGCAACGTCCCGCAAAAAATGCCAGCGAATCTCACTTTTGTGTAAAGGCAGGCGCCTGGGCACCCAATAGTATTCCCTCCACGCACCGTAAAAGAATACCGGATTGATCAGCTAGTTGCCCTCGGTGCGACCGAATCAAGAGTGGAAAACGACCACGCCTGGCCGATGAACATAAGTCCGATCTCGACGGAGGCACAAATAACATTCAACTAACACACAGCGACAAGCTGGCACTTCCTGACCTTCTGCTTCATTGGTGCGCCGGCCGGCTTCACTGCTGCGCACGGGGAATCTGGCTTCCATCACACAGACAAAAAAGTCGAGCGAAACGTGTTCTATAAAAACAAAAAAATCTATACGGATGGAAACATGAAAAAAATTTCTAAACCGTTGCCCAAGCTGTTTCTCGGCATGGCTATGGTCTGTTGCTTTAACGAATGTGGTCACGCTCAGGAGGTTATTGATGCGCCCACGACTTCCGCTTCGCCACAGGCCAAACCGGCCCAACAGGTTCCGGAAAATACCAACGTGCCACACGCTTTTCCGGACCTTGCGAAGGTAGCCGAACAGGTCGGTGCGCCTCCGGTGTCGTGGAACGACACGTTTATCGGCTACCGCGTAGGTCACAACTTCCACTTCCCGGGTGTTCCCGACAAGATCAAGCAGGATATTGGTTACCTCACCACGACCGGTGGCTTCAGGTATGGCAGCTACGCGTTCAACGTTGATTACCGTGTGTCCGACTCGGCGAACCCGGAAGCCGGCGGCCCGAGCAACGGGGGTGCGCAAGAGGTTTATAGCGTGGGTCGCGTTACTGCGAGCGCCAGCAAGATTTTTGGCAAGCAGATAGACTTTGGCGTGATTCGCGATGTAGGCCTGACCGGTGGTTATGAATTCGGGACAAAGAACGATGCCTACGCCCAGCGAGCCCGTATGCTCGTCCTGGGTGCAACAGTCGAGTTCGCACTGCCGCGCGGGTTCTGGAACTTGACCGCTGGGGTGCGGACGGAAAGCAACCATAACGGTATTGTTGGCGTGGACGTGGATTACGACGCCGCCTGGCACATCGAGAGTTCATGGCTCTATCCGTTCCGCGTAGGCCCGGTGCCGATGATATTCCGTGGTTTTGCAACCAGCACAGGGCCTAAAGGCAGAGACGGTTTTGGCGTTAAAACGACGACCGAATACCTCGCGCGCGCTACGTTGTTGGCAGACGTCGGCTCCTTCGCCGGCCATCCGCGGACGTTCTATGCGGGCGTCGGTTACGAATACTGGAAGAACATGTTCGGCACGCCGAGTGATGAAGCGGTCAACACCAGGACGTCGACGCCGATGTTGCAGTTTGAAGCCCATTTTTAATCGATCGGTGCCGTAAGCCAGCCTATTGGCGACGCCTTGAGTGGGTCGCCAATAGTCGTTTTAGAGATAGCATTTTCCTCTTGCCATTACCGTCAAGCGTGTTGCGTTTGCGCTCAGCGCCCCATCCCCGACGCAGCAAAAAGGCGCCATGCTTTCGCACGGCGCCTTGATTACATCCCACTGAAAACAGGCCTACTCATTCGGCACGTACAGCGGCATCGAATCTTCCCACAGCGTATCGGAAATCCCATGCTGGTCGGAGCCATCGGCATTCATCACCCAGTTCTGGCCATCAGGCTGGAACGTGTTGTCGTACAGCGCGAGTTCATCGCGAAAACCATACACACCCGAGCTATAGGCGATACGACCGTCATACAGCCACACCGCGTGCCCCTGGTTCGCACCCGGTGTGGTAAGGCGCGTTACGCCCGTGCCATCCGGTTTGATCGTGTACACGTCGTAATGGAACTTGTTCGGATCGGTCGGGTTGATTTCCTTGCGCGTAAAGACAATTTTGCTGCCATCCGGCGACCAGTCCGGCAGGTTGTCCGCTTCGGTCGTCAGCTCCGTTGTCTGGCGGGTATCCACATCCAGAATGCGCAGGCCTTGTACCTTCGGGCTCCATACGCGGTACACGATCTTCTTGCCGTCCGGCGAGTAGCTGGGGAAGCCCGCATTGATCGAATCATCCGTCAGGATTTCTGGCTTGCCGTCCATGCTGCCGTCGGCCTTGATACGTGCAATGCGGCCCGGCCCCATGCCACGCGTGAAGAACCAGTCGCCAAGGCCGAACGCCACCCACTCGCGATTCGGCGACCACGTTGGCTGGAACGCGCCTGCCAGGCCCTTCTGGACCATGTCCGGAGCCAAGCCGCTGTTAGCCGGATCGTAAATGCGCTGGTAACCGCTGAAATCAGGATTGATGATGGCAATCGAGGAGCCCATCGCTTTTTCCGTGTACACCAACTTCTTGCGATCGGCCGACAATTGGGGGAACACGTCGATGTAACGGTAGTTCCACGCAGGGTCGAAGCTGAACAGCGGCGTGCCATTGGGATGTGCCGGCCGCATCGTGATCTTTTCGTAGACTACCTGGGTACCGTCGGCCGAATAGTGCGGCGAGCGGATGCCAGTATTTGCGGTCGAGCGGGACGTACCTGCGGTGGTGTATAAGCCTTCCGCTTCGCCCCCCTTCACATGATAGGCGACGTTGGTGTCCGAGATATATTGCGGGAACACCTTGAGGCCTGGCGTGGAGGTGAGCGAGGTGCGCGACAGATTGGACAGATCAACCGACTGGATCTGCGAGTCGACCTTGTTGATCAACTCCGGGCGGTGCGCGCCCCAGGTGGATTCCACCGGAGTTTCATAAAACGCGACGCGTTTGCCATCGGGCGACCATGTCGGCGAGCCCTCGTCAAAGCCGGGGTTGCTGGCAATCTTCTTCCAGCCCGAGCCATCGGGATGAATGATATAAATGCTGCTTTCCTGCGTGCGCTCCCAGCCAACCGGTAGATTGTGACCGCGCCATTCGGACCCGATATCGGAAGACAGCGCGATCCACTTGCCATCCGGCGACCACGTTGGCCGGAAGAAGCTGTGCGGTTTGTTCGGATCGAACTTGATATCGCCGGTAACGTTCTTCAGTGCGCCGGTCGCGATGTTGAGCGTCCAGATGTTGGTGGTGCCAAACGCGTCTTTGCCGCGGCGCGACGAGACGAATGCAATCACGTCAGGATCGGTCGGCGAAAAGACGGCCGCGTCGTCAACGGCGATGTGATCGGTCAGCCTTTTCAGGTCGGTGCCGTCCACTTTCACGCGATATAGGTTGGCTTCGCCGAGGCCGTCCCGCTCTGACGTGAAAACGACCCACTGGCCATTTTTCGAGAAAGACGCGTGATAATCGAAGCCCGGCGTTTGCAGCAGCTTGTGCTCGCCGGTACCGTCGGCATTCGACACATACAAGTCGGAAGTCACAGGGCCCAAGCGGTTTACCAATGCCGTGCCTTGCGTCGCAGTTGCAGCGTGTGCGCTTGCCGAAATGACAATCCAGGTGCCCCAAATGGCTGAATAAGCCATGACCCTTTTTATAGGCGAGTTCAAATACACAGCCAATGCCTCCGTTATTATGCTTGGTTGAGCGGGGTACAACACCCGCTCAACGGCCACCTGCGTCGCTGTCCAGCCAACGCGTTGTATGTTCCTTTCCTTATTGCGACGCTTTGCCCAATACCACTTTTGCTGAGCCACTGCGGTAGTTGGCCGAGGCTGTTTAGCGGTCGGGCTGCCAGTACATGAAGCCCATGCCTTCGCCCGTTCCTGCCGGCGTTCGCCAGCACGGTACGTAATCGACCAGCGTCATCTGCGCGCCGGTCTCCTGCACGGCCTTCATCACGCTCACATACAACTTGATTTCCGAAGTGCCCGACTGATATGAACGTTCGTCCACCGACGCCAGCCCTTCGTAGTCGTACTCGGCCAGCATTTTCATGATGCGCTGGTCGAACTCTTCGTCGTTGACGAAGTGCGACAGGCCGCCAGACGCAAAGATGCCCACACGAACGTCATCGGGCCACGCGGTGATGGCGTCGCGCAAAACTCGGCCAAATTCGATGCAGCGCGACATCGACGGCTGCGTCGGCGGGTAGAAGCAGTTCATGATGATGGGCACATGCGGCGGTGGGTTGTCCGACATGATCTGGTGGTACACAAAACTGTAGGCATGCGGCACTACCGGATACTCCGGCGGCGGCTTCATCCACACGTTGGTGGGCCATGCAAACAGATCGGTAAGGTCAAAGTTCTCGCGCTGGAAATACTCGATCAGATACTTCGCCAACCCCGGGTGACAGTAATGGGTAACGTGGTGATCGGGGGCGTAGACCGAACGCTGCGGCGGACCGTTATGCACCTCTTCGCCGCTATAGATGGCGATCGATGGCGAAAAATCAGTGAAGATTTCCTTCTGGTCCTTGCCCAGGATGATGGCCACGTCGATCTTCGCATCGCGATAAGCCTGCGCCATGACGTCCAGCGCCTTGCGGCAGCGACCGGCGCGCTCGGTACGTTCTTCCAAGGTGAGGTATGGCGCAAAAGCCGCGCCGCGATGGTCCTCCAGTTCCGGGTAGGTCCAGGTGCGATTGCGGAACCACAGTTCGGGGTTATTGCGATCGCGCTCCCCATTTGTCAACCAGTCCTCTGGGGCCTGTCCAAGCATGCCGCTATGCGGCACAGCCATTCCGAATACAATCTTTGCCATTAAATTAATGCCCCGTTCTTTATTTGTTCTGGCCAGCCCCGGCCAGTGTTGAATTCGCCAGCGATGCTGTGTGCTACGCGCTGCGCAGCTGCCCACGTGGCTCGCTGATTTTGGGTGCCCATTCGGGGCGATACAGGACGATGGTCGCGAACGCGCCTATCAGCAGAAACACCAGAATGACTTTCATCGGCAGGTCATAGCTGCCACTGGACTGCAATAGCCATCCCGAAAGGCCAGCCGCCACGCCGCCGGCAAGGCTTGTCGCGAGCTGCTGCACGCCAGTCACCAGCCCGACCATCTGCTTGGGGATCAACGTCATGCGCGACAAAACAAGGTTATTGGCCGTGGTCAGGCCCAGGCACGAAAGGGAAAAGATGTTCCAGAAAAGTGCCATGTTCTGCGTGGGCGCATAGGCGCCGAGCAACACGGTACAGGCGAGCGTAAAACCGGAAACAACGAAGGCCTTGCGTACCCGCACGGCGTTGTAGCCCCGTGCAATGATCCGGTCTGCTGCCCAGCCCGCCAGCACCGCAAACACGGCAATGCCGACGAAGCTGAGGAACGTGTATAGCCCCGACTTGGATATCGACAAGCCACGTTGTTCGACCAGATACGCTGGCATCCAGGTCATGCAGTAGAATGCGAAGTAGCCATAGCAGAAGTTGGTAATCAGCCCGCCCCAGATTACCGGGCTGCTTAGAATTCCGTGAAGGCTCACTGTGCGCGCCTGCTCCATTGATTTGGACAGTTGGCTCCTGGACGGAAAGTCATTGCGTACGGTCAAAAACCAAGGGATAAGCCACAACAAGCCGACCATGCCGGTGGCGATGAACATCACTTTCCAGGAATAACTCACAATCAACAAAGCGGCTACAGGGGCACCAATGGCTGGGCCCAGCTTGTTGCCCATGGCGAGCAGGCCGGCAGCGAGGCCGTGGCGGCTCTCATCAAAATTATTGCGTATCCAGCGGTAACTGGCGGGAATAACGATAGCCTCGGACACCCCGATAAGTAACCGCAGCGCGATCAGGCTTTCCAGTGTATGTACGGCGCCCAACAACATCGTAAAAATGCACCACGATCCGAAGGACACCGCATACGGCCATTTCACGCCATAGCGATCGGCCACCCAGCCCATCGGGACCTGGAACAGCCCGTATGACCAGAAGAAGGCCGAGTTGAGCCAGCCGCGATCCAGGCTGTTCAATTGAAAGTATTCGACGAAGGCGGGATCCGCCATCGCAGAAGAAATACTGGTGCGGTCAACGTAGGAAATAAGGACGCCCAGCGCAAGCAGTGCGAGCACGGCCCAGCGGGATCTACTTGTCAGGATTTGCATTGTTTTTATTAACCTGTGAGCGATTGTGTCCACCTCCTGTGCGCTGTAGCGCGCCGACCGGAGGCCCCTTAGCCCGGCTTATGCAAGGGCGGGATATAACGCTTCTTTCCTTAACACCCTATTCTCCTGAATGATTGAAAGGGGGGCGCCGACGTATCACGTCATGGCTTACCGGCATGGTTTGCATTATTTCTGGAATCGACAGGCATGGCCCTACACAAAAATCACTTTCACCGGTACTTTTCCATTCGCCGCAGCAGGTCATGAAAGTGAGTAAAAACGCACCAGGATCACGCCCCAAGGATGCCTGAGCCTGGTGGTATTGACGGTCTGGACCTTAGTACTCAGGCCACCCCGACAGGCTCGGCCCCGCCGCAGTAATACGTTCATCAACACCGCTGAACTGGGTGAAATTATTGATGAACTGCCGGGCCAGATTCCTGGCAGTGGCGTCGAACGCGTTCTTGTCTGCCCAGGTATTGCGCGGATTGAGCAGCCGGGTGTCGACACCAGGAACCGCCTTCGGAACCGACAGGTTAAGGCCCGGCAGATGCTCGGTCTCAACCTCTGCCAGGGCCCCGCTCTGAATCGCAGCGATGATCCGGCGCGTTGTCGGAATACTGAAGCGTTCGCCAGTGCCATAGGGGCCGCCGGTCCAGCCAGTGTTGACCAGATAGATCCGCGAGCCGAATGCTTCAATGCGTTTGATCAGCAAGTCGGCGTATTCACGCGCTGGGCGCGGCAAAAACGCTGCACCAAAGCAGGTGGAGAACGTGGACTTGATACCACCGCCTGAACCCATTTCGGTGGAACCCACCAGCGCCGTATAACCCGATAGGTAGTGATACGCCGCCGCGTCCTTGCTCAGGATCGATACAGGCGGCAGCACGCCGGACAGGTCGCAGGTGAGGAAAATGATCGCCTGTGGTTCGCCAGCCAGGTTTGCCTTGGTACGTTTTCCGACGTGCTCCAGCGGGTAAGCGCACCGGCCATTTTCCGTCAGGCTGGTATCGGCGTAATCGGCGGTTCGGGTATCACTCAACACCACGTTCTCGACGAGGGCCCCAAAACGTATGGCATCCCAAATGATCGGTTCGTTCTTGCGGCTCAGGTCGATGGTCTTCGCGTAGCACCCGCCTTCCAGGTTGAACACCACCCCCTCGCCCCAGCCATGCTCGTCGTCACCGATCAGGTAGCGGTCAGGGTCTGCCGATAGCGTGGTTTTGCCGGTACCGGACAAACCGAAGAACAGGGTGGTGCTGCCATCGTCACCCACGTTGGCGGAGCAATGCATCGGCAGCACTTCATTTCTCGGCAGCAGGAAGTTCTGCACCGAGAACATGGCTTTCTTCATTTCACCGGCGTACTGCATGCCGGCGATCAGCACTTTGCGCTTGGCAAAGTTGAGGATCACACAACCTTCGCTTCGGGTGCCGTCCCGCTCAGGAACGCATTGGAAACCCGCAACGTTGAGGATCTGCCACTCGTCCTTGGCCTTGGGGTTATAGACCTCAGGGTGAATGAACAGGTTTTGCCCGAAGAGGTTCTGCCAGGCGGTCTGCGTGGTCATGACCACCGGCAGGTAGTGGTCCGGATCCGCGCCCACATGAACCCTCGAGACAAACTGCTCGCAACCGGCCAGGTAGCCCTCCACCCGGTCCCAGAGCGCATCGAACGTGTCCGCATCAAAAGAGCGGTTGATGGTGCCCCAATCGATTTCATCGCTTGTGCCCGGTTCCTTCACGATGAAACGGTCCTGCGGCGAACGCCCGGTGCGCTCGCCTGTGGTTACGACCAGGGCCCCGGAGTCGGCGAGCTGGCCTTCACCACGCTCGATCGCTTTTTCAATCAGTAGAGCGCGGCTCAGATTGATGTGTACAGCACACTTATTTACTGCGGTCATTTCGGCATCCCTTGGCACTACGCTTTGCTCTATCGACTGATGGATCGCCCGGCAGCGTTTATCCCAAGCTGCCGGTCACGTCGTCGAACAGTTCGTCAACCGACATGGCGCGTGGAATGATCTTCTGGTCGAGTGCCCAGTCGATGGCGGTTTGCAGCCCCTTGCGGTTGGCCTCAAGGCCCAGCGGCGGGAACACCGCAGGAACACCGCCTTCGGTAAGCGCGCGGCTCTCGGCGATCATCCGGTAGATCTCCTTCACGGCCTCGGGGTGTTGCCTGGAGACTTCCTGGTGAATGGCAAACATATGGTTGATTGGCACAAAGCCTTCGCGTTCGTACCAGGCCTTGGCGGCGTTATGCGCATCGGGTACCAGTGTGCGTACGCGTGGATCCTTGGGCATGTCTTCGCCGAGCAACGCCGCGTCGAGTTCACCGTCGAGCATCATCTGCGGAATGTTGGAACCCGCCGGCAGGCGAACGCAGTTGGCCGGATCATGGTACTCAGCCAGGTGGCCGTCGCCGAGGGTCATCCAGGTGACCTTGTCGAGGTCCACGCCGTACTCATGGCGCAGCACGCCGCGAATCCATAAGGCGGTAGTTTGCGAATAGGTGCGCACCCCTACTCGCTTGCCTTCGATGTCCTTCGGGTCAAGGTGCCCGAAATCGATGTTGAACCCGGCACAGTGGTGCTGGAAGCGCCCCGATATCGGCGCGGGTAACAGGACGTAAGGTTTGCCGTAGGCCTTGGCCTGCAGGAACGTAACGATGGCCAGCTCACCGGCATCGAACGTGTTCTCGCGCACCATGGCCTTGAAGCCGTTGTGCGCCGGGGTGGGGCCGCAGTAGTCGAGCGTGACGAGGTCGGACGTCACCCGTCCATCTTTCATCGCCTTGGTGACCGGATAATCAGCCAGGTTTGTGCGCAGGGTCAGCGCCATGGGAAGCTCCTTCGAATTCTGGACGGGTTCAGAGTTTGACTTCGATCAGGCAAGGGCCCGGCTCTCGGGTCGAATTGGCCATGGCCTTGTAGAAACCTTCGGCGGTGTCCACGGCGATGCTGGGCACCCCCATGCTTTTGGCCATGGCCTGCCAATCGATGCTCGGGCGGTCGATGTCGATCATCGATAACGCGCGCTCCCCAGGCGTTCCGGCACCCATGTTGGCGTACTCGGCCTTGAGAATGGCGTAGGTGTTGTTGGCGAAGATGATCGTCGTGACGTTCAGGTTTTCGCGAGCTTGGGTCCACAGCGACTGGATCGTGTACATCGCGCTGCCATCGCCGACCATGCAGAACACCCGGCGCTCCGGGCAGGCCAGCGCCGCGCCGGTAGCCACAGGCGTGGCGTAGCCGATGGACCCGCCCATGTTATTGATGAGGTCGTGCGGCTGCGCCCCGATGGTCAGCCCGATGGACTCGCGGCCCGTGGTCAGCGACTCGTCCACCAGGATGCAATGCTCGGGCATGGCAGCTGCCAGTGCGTGGGCAATGCTCGTGGGGTTGAGCGCGCCGGTTGGCACTGCAGTCTGGATACGCGGCTGCAGAATCGGGGACACATTGCTGGCCCCCAGCGCCTGAAGCAACATGTCAAAAGCGAGTTCGCTGTCCTCGTCCGCTTCGACGAGTTCATGTACCAGCGTACCTTGCGCCTTGAGCAGGCTCGGCTTGTCGGGGTAAGCGAAGAAAGCCACAGGCTCCCGCGTCTCGACCGTGACAATGTGCTTGAAGTCCTTGAGGAACGCCATGGCCTGTGAAACGGCGTAAGGAATGCGCGAGATGGGCACGAAACCCGCGCCGCGCTCGATACGTGCGGTGAAGAACTGCGAGCCCAATTGAGCCCCGGTGGCCGCGGCTACACGACCGGCCTTCTCCAGCGCCCCGCCCCGCGTGGCCTTGTTGGCGAGGATGATCAGTGTCGGCTCACCCGAGCGCAGTACGCGAGCGATATGCTCGACGCGTTCGGCGCTCGGTGCCTTGCGCCTGGTTTCCACAGATGGTGGTAGCACAGGGGCTGCGCCGGCCTGCTGCCACGACGCGTCGCCTGGCAGGATCAGGGTGGCAATCTGCCCGGGATGCTCGCTGGCCTTGGCCACGGCCTGGGCGGTGTCCCAGGCGATGGAATCGGCCGACCCTGCACGCCGCACCCAGTGACTCAGCGGGCGCGCCAGGCCTTCGATGTCGGAGGTCAACGGCGGGTCGTACTTGAGATGCGACGCGGAATGTTCGCCGATGATGTTGACCATGCCCGACGAGGCGCGCTTGGCGTTGTGGATGTTAGCCAGGCCGTTGGCCAGGCCAGGCCCCAGATGCAGAAGCGTGGAGGCTGGCGTGTCCTTCATCCGGTACCAGCCGTCGGCAGCGCCGGTGGCTACACCTTCGAACAGGCACAGCACGCTGCGCATCTGCGGGTTTCCACCGAGCGCTGCAAGGAAATGCATCTCCGACGTACCCGGGTTGGCAAAGCAAATGTCCACGCCCTGATCGATCAGGGTCGCGACGAGGCTTTCAGCGCCGTTCATCGCATCAGTACCCCGCCAGTTCGCGAGCCTGGCCAACCACACCGTAGGAGCGTTTGGGTGCCGACAGCAGCACGCGGTAGCCCTCGTCGAGCAGGCGGCGATGGTTGTTGGCCGTCACATGCGGGTTGCCGACGATAACGTCGTGCTTGCGGCAGGTTTCGACGATACGACGCATCGCGTCCTGGACTTCCGGGTGCTCGTACTGGCGTGGGAAGCCCAGTTCCTGGCTGAGGTCGCCTTCGCCGATCAGGATGAAACCGATGCCCGGTACGTTGGCAAGAATATCGTCTAGGTTTTCGATGGCCTGAGTGCTCTCGCACATCAGGCCCACCACGATTTCGCCCTGTGGCGCCAGCGGCCAGACGTCGGCCTTCTCGTAATACTCGGCCATCGTCAGGCCCCAATAACGCGCTGCGTTGGCCGGGCCGTCGCCGCGTACGCCCTTTGGCTCGTAAAGCGCCGCGCCCTTGGGCCGGGCATAACGGCAGGAGGCGACAGCGTTGTAGGCCTGCTCGACGGTGGCCACGTGCGGCCAGATCACGCCATAGCAGCCGCGATCCAATACCTGCTTGGCAAAGGTCTGGTTCATCTCGATGCCGTTCGCCGGGATGCGCGCGATCGGCGTCACCCGTGGCGCCACCGAGCCTGATTCGGCGATCTGCTTGCGGTTCAGCATGTATTGCAAGGCGTCGCCCAGGGCGCTGACATCGTACGGGTTGTGCTCCATCTCGTAGACGATGCCGTCGTACGGGGCGTCGCTCATTTCTATGGCGGTCTGCTTGTCCAGCTTGGCGAAGGCCATGTAGGCGGGCTGGCCAGCCTCGAATGCGCGGATGATGCTGTTCAGACGTGTGTTGCTCATGTTCACTTCCTCATGAAAGGGGGTCAGCCTCAGCGCAATGCCGGGTACAGCGTTTGCGCGGTCTTGCCGAAGATCCAGTTGCGATCTTCGTCGGTGAGGCACGCCAGCCCCTTCTGAGCAGTCGCTAGAATTTCCTTGAGGGTGCCGGGCGAGGTGGGGAAGTTTGAGCCCCAGGCCATGCGCTGTGCCCCGAACGCTTCAACGACCCGGGGGAAGAAGGTCTCGGCGCTGGCCTTGTCCTTTTCCACATCGCCGAAGATGCGCGGCGTCAGCTTCAGGTAGATGTTGGGCAGGTCGGCGAGCGCGAACAGGCCGGCGGCGTTGGCATAGGGCGGGCCGTCGAGTACGTCCGGGCGGCCCAGGTGGTCGAGGATGATGTTTACCCCGGGGAATTTCTCGGCAAGCATGCGCACATACGGCAAGCCGGTCGGGCCGGTCTGGATGCACATCGGCACGTTCAGCTCCGCGAGCATTTCCCAGGCCTTGAACGACCTGGGATCATCGAGCTCGCTGGGGTCGAAGTCCTTGGTGGAGCCGCCGGTGAAGATGCGCAGGCCGGCGAGGCCCTTGTCGACCCAGGATCTGATTACCGCTGGCACGTCGTCGGCCAGCATATCCACGGAGCCAACGGCGACGAGCCGATCCTTGTACTGGTTGCAGCCATCGACCACGTAGCTATTGTCGAACCCGTAGGTCGTCGACGAGTGCACCACGGCGGCTTTGGCCACGCCAGCTTCGTCCATGGCCTGGACCAGCGTTTCGACGGTGCTCGGCCGCTCTTGCGACCAGTCTGAACGCTTGCCGAACAGCGGTGCGGGCCGGTAGCGCGTCTCGTCGTCCGAGATGATGTGAGGGTGGATATCGATAATGTTCATAGTCTGCCCCTGCCTTACTTGCCTTTGGCCTTCAGATGCTTGTCGAGGCGCGGGTACACGCGCCGAACGTTGCCTTCAAAGATGGCGTGACGGTCCGCATCGGAGAGCGCCGTGCAGGCATCCAGATACCGCTTGGTATCGTCGAAGTACTGATCGGTGTCCGGGTCCCTGCCGCGTACGGCACCGACCATTTCCGAGCCGAACAGCACATTGCTGGTGGGCACGACCTTGGTCAGCAACTCGACGCCCGGGTGGTGGTAAACACAGGTGTCGAAGAAGATGTTATCCAGCAGGCCTTCGAGCGGCCGCTTGGCGATTTCCAGCGACATGCCGCGATAGCGACCCCAGTGGTAGGGCACGGCGCCGCCGCCATGCGGGATCACCAAGCGCAGGGTCGGAAAATCCTTGAACAGGTCGCTTTGCAGCAGCTGCATGAAAACCGAGGTGTCGGCATTGAGGTAATGCGCACCGGTGCCGTGGTGGCAGGGGTTGCAGGAGGCAGCGACGTGGACCATGGCAGGTACATCCAGGTCGCACATTGCCTCGTAAAGCGGGTACCACTCGCGATCGGTAATAGGCGTGCCGGTCCAGTAGCCGCCGCTCGGATCAGGGTTCAGGTTGCAGCCCACGAAGCCCATCTCCTCTACGCAGCGACGCAGCTCGGCAATGGAGTTCTTCGGGGGCGCGAGTGGCGACTGCGGCAACTGGCAGACCGGCACGAAGTTGTCGGGATAGATGTCGCAGACACGGCGCACAAGATCGTTGGAGACCTCTGCCCATTCCAGGCTAGTGCGTTCGTTGCCCAGGTGGTGACTCATCAGGCCGGCGATCGGTGAGAACAGTGTGAGGTCGCCGCCGCGTTCTTTTTGCAGGCGCAACTGACCGTTGCCGACGCCCTCGCGGATCTGGTCGTCGGTCACATGGGCGCCAGACAGCGGCGGCGCGTTGAGCGGGTTGTCGGCGGCCTCGATCTGTTTGGCGCGCCAGTCACGGAACGAAGCGGGTACGGTCGTGAAATGACCGTGGCAATCAATGATCATAATCTGCTCCGGAAAATTCAGGCCTGGGGATCTACGAACAGCTCGTCCATGGACATGCGACGCGGTGTCAGGCCCTGCTCAAAGGCTGTCGACTCCAGTGCCTCGATGGTCTTGCGGTTGGCTTCGATGCCGTAAGGGAGCGGGTCGTGGCCGACAACTTTGCGCAGTTCGAGATACTTCTTATCGGTCTCGCTGGTGGCATCGCCGCTATCGAGCCGGGCGAGGTAGGCCTGCTTGGCTTTCTCGAAGGCGTCATAAATGGACTTGGCCACCCACGGGTGCTCGGCAAGGATCGAGTCCTTGACCACGATGGTGCCGTGCATGGGGTACACGCCGGTGCGTGCGTAGTATTCAGCTTCGATTTCAGCTGCATTCGGGAAGAGATCGGGATAGTCGGCCTCCACTTCCTTCCAGCCGTCTGTAGGGTTGCCGGTGCGGCCGATACCGGCCGCGGCGCCAAACCCTGCAGCCAGTTCGCCATCAGCCATCATGTCGGCCAGTGGGCGGGTGGCGTGGATAACGTTGGAGGGCAGCTTGAGCTGCGTCACATGCTCTTCGTCGTCGACGACCCAGGTAACCTTGCTCGAATCGAGGCCGAACTCGTCCATCAGCACCTGACGGGTCCACACGCCGGTGGTCACGGAGTAGGCACGCACGCCGACCTTCTTGCCTTCAAGATCCTTCGGTACCTTGATACCGGCATCCGGGCGGACCAGCAGGCCTGAATGGTGGAAGCGACGCACGACGAAAATCGGCAGGGCTACGAAGGGTGCACCATAGGCGCGGGCGATAATGTAGGTGGTGGGGGCGATTTCGCAGACATCGAATTCGACATCGCGGACCATGCGACGGAAAGCGGCAATCTGCGGCTTCACCGTTATAAATTCGGCATCCACGCCCTCGATCTTGATGGCGCCGCTGCGGATCGCTGCAGTGTGTGGATGGTCGGCGATAGCAATCTTGAGATGAACTGACATTGATCTTTCCCGAGTGGTGATTTTTGTAAAACGACTACTTGCAGAGGTACGGTTCAGCCGCTGCAGGGGAGTAGCGCCAAGGTCTCTGCGGGCCTTGAAGGGCAACTGGGTATCTACCGGGTTTTACATCATGGAAATCTGGATCACCGGTGGACGCATTCGTAGGGTGCACGCGAGTTGCTCACCGGTCGATTGAGTAAAAATGGGTTAGGCTTAACGAAACGGTAAAGCCACTGAGGAGCACGCATGGCGGAGTTCGACTGGTACCTGCAGGTCAACCTGAAGGCGCGGCACTTGCGCCTGCTGGTGGCGATCGACACGTACCGCAACCTGACCCAGGTGGCCGAGGTCACTCATGTGAGCGTACCTGCCGTGTCGAAGTCATTGACCGAGCTCGAACGAGGCCTCGGGCTCGCCCTGTTTTCACGCACCACGCAGGGCTTGATGCCCACACCCTATGGCGACTGCCTGATTCGGCACGCGCGATCCATGTTGACGGTGCTGCATGACGCCCGCGACCAGCTCAAGGCTTTGAGTTCGGGGGCCGAGGGCAAGATCCGCATCGGCATGCTGCCCGCCTCGGCCTCGGTGCTGCTGCCCCAGGCGCTGAACCTGCTAAAGCAACGCTCGCCCAGTACCAATGTGACGATCATCGAGGGTACGTCAGAGTCGTTGCTGCCCGAGCTGTGGCAGGGCCGCCTCGATCTGGTGGTAGGCCGCCTGCCACCCCCGGATACGCTCGGCAGCTTCGAGGAAAAAGAACTGCTCGAGGAGCCGGTGGTGCTGATGACGGGCCGTCACCATCCGCTTGCCCGAAAGAACACCCTGCAATGGCTCGACCTTTGCGCCTATCCCTGGATCCTGCCGCCGCCCGGCTCACTGCTACGCGATCCGCTGGAGCGGGTGTTGGAAGCGAATGACGTACCACTGAGCAGCAACTACATCGAGACGCTCTCGATTCACGTCGTCCGCGAGCACCTGCGAGTTTCTGATTCCATCGCAATAATGGCGGTGTCGATCGCCAGTGATCCCGTGCAACCACTTCATGTGCTGCCGTTGAGCCTGCCTCGATTGGTTCGCCCGGTCGGCGTGCTGTGGAATCGCAACCGCGGCCTCACACCCAGTGCTCAACTGATGGTCCAGTACCTGGAAGAAACTGCCCGGCAGCAGTTGGCGCGTCTCGGCGAGCTTTCACACGCGCAGTAGCGCCCTGCTAGATCGGAGCCACAGCGCCCTGCTCCGGTTAACGTGGGAATCACTTGGCCAAATGTCGGTATTGCACCGACGCCATGTTGTTAACCAGGCGCTTAAACCTAGGTAGCTTCAGCGAAAAAAAGGAGCGCTCAGCTTGCGTCAGTTGGTAGCCGGGTGCGCCTGGCTTTGGTCGAGGATGACGTAGCGGCGAGGCCCGGGAGCAGTTGCTCTGCGGCCCCTTGTAGACACGAAACCATGAGTTGAGCACTGGGTGTGAGGCCACGGTTACGGTTCCACAACACGCCGGTCGGGCGCAGTAGCCTGGGAAGGCTTAATGGAAGTTTATGGAAAGGTTGTACAGGATCATTGGCCAGTGACTCGGCCATGACCGCGATGAAATCCGATACTTGGAGATGTGCACGCACAACGTGAATCGAGAGCGTCTCGATATAGTTGTTGCTGAGGGGTACATCATTCGCTTCAAGCGCGCGCTCCAGCGGATCGCGCAGAATCGAACCCGGTGGTGGCAAAATCCAGGGGTAGGCGCAAAGGTCCAGCCAGTCCAGGGTTTTCTTTCGAGCAAGTGGATGATGACGGCCCGTCATCAGTACCACCGGCTCCTCGAGCAGTTCCTGCTCCTCGAAGCTACCAAGGGTATCCGGGGGCGGCAAGCGACCTACAACCAGATCGAGACGGCCCTGCCACAGCTCTGGCAGCAACGACTCGGTCGTGCCTTCGACCACCGTCACATTGGTGCCCGGCGATTGCTGCTTGAGCAAACTCAACGCCTGCGGCACCAGCACCGAAGCGGAAGCAGGCAACATGCCGATGCGCACTTTGCCTTCGGCTCCCGAGGTCAGGCCCTTCAGTTCATCGCGGGCCTGGTGCAGGATCCCTAACATTGTTCGCGCATGCCGAATGAGACATTCGCCGTACGGCGTGGGCATCAAGCCCCGTGTAGTGCGTGAAAACAAAGCCAGCCCGAGCCCCCGCTCGAGTTCCGCCAGTGACTTCGACACGGCAGGCACGGTGACATGGGTGACCTCCGCCACTTGAGTCAGATTGCGGTACGTGTCGATAGCCATGAGAAGGCGCAAGTGTCGCGCCTTCAGGTTGATCTGCAAATACCAGTCGAGACGTTTCACCTTGTGTACCTCAGCCGTTTGAGCTTTCTTCAAATCAGCGCATGAATGGGCCCGGCAGGAGCCGCCAGCTTTTTTCAGCGAGGAGGCATGGCAACGAAGTATCGAGCGCCGGGTACGGCTGGGCTGCGCAAGGAAAGGTTGGTGTTGAAGGTGTTGGTGGCGATGGTTGGCCTCCTCTTCTTGGCGCTTTCCGCAAGAGGGCGCGTTGGAATTTTGCGCAGGTATCGCTGCCGTATCCATTGAGAAAAAAGTAAATACGCTTGAGTGAATGGTTAAGGGCAACCATTTCATCAGCCGGGTTGGTGGTAGTGAGCGTTATGAAAATTTTTGCCGACACCTCGCGCGGTTCAGTACGCACACCCTGCCCTTGCCTGTATAGCTCGGCTACTGCCGCCGCCACTGCTGTTTTTGCCGCTAAGCGTTGGCGTATCGGCAGATGCAAGTAGCAGGACGTCACGCTTCGCATCCAGCGAAATATCGCGCCCTGCTTTCACTTGCGTGCCTTGCAGCAGGATATCGCCCTCAGCCCCCTGGTTGCCCGTGGCGGTAATGCCCACATCGCGCCCGGCGGTCAACGTCCCCGCTTGGTTGGTCGTCTGCTTCTGAAGCTGCTGGGATTGGGAATGCTGCGAGCCCAGCGAAAGGCTGACGCCCCAATAGCTGCCGTCTCCGCCAATGGCGCCGTTGGCATCGGCCAATTGAGCCGCCTGCCAGGCCTGGTAGCTGCTAAGGCCCGCCTTGATTACCGTCATCGCGCTTGGCTTCACGCTGGCTGGCAATAACATTGAGGCTGCGGCCGGCCTGTACGCTCAGATCACGGCCTGCGGTTACCGTGGAGCCAAGCTGGATGATGTCGCTGCTGTTGTGTTTGCTATTGAGGTACAGGCTGTTGGCGACCTCCGTGGACGCGATGTTCACGTCGCGGCCCGCGCTGAGCGTGAGGTCCCGGCCGGTTTGCAGCACGATGCCAAGGTTGCTGATGTCACGCCCGGCCGACACGCTCAGGTCGTTGGCGGCCTCGATGCGGGCAGCGCTGTCGGCGTAATCCTTGTGCAACTGGCCGCGCGCGGTACTGTCGAGCGCAACGTTGCTGCGTTCGTTGATCACATCCCCACTGACCGCCGTGGCGCTGACATCCCGCCCGGCGATAATCCCGCCGGCCTTGTTGGTAATCGTGTTACCTGCGAGCAGGCCCAGCCGGTTGCCGACTTGCTGGATACTTGAACTGATCCTCGCTAGTGGACGGCCGAGGACCCACCTGTGCCGCGACTGCAGGAGTCGCTTGCGAGGCAAAGCCTGAGCCAGTACCCTTCGCCTGTCGCTGTCAATCCAGCGACCGGGTTTGGCGACCCGGACATGCAAAGGCGCACCAGCGCCCACCGACCGTGAACACAGGCGCTTTTTTTGTGCCCGGCGTTATACGTTATGGCGGCTGTGCGCGGGAGACCTTCAGGTCTGCCGGGTTCCTTTGCCCCGGTTCGCCAACCTGCGTACAGCTGCCACCCTCTCGTTTGGCGACGAGCTGTGGCAGCTCTAATAGCAAAGGAGCTTTATCCATGCACGCCCTTAATCCGCCTACGCTTCGCCCAGCCGAATTTCATCGCACGACGCTTGCTGGCATATACGCAAACTTCTCGTCCAAGTCGGGGATGAACGGATACACCACCAGCCCTCAAGGCGTTTACAACAGGTTCCCTGCGAACGCCGAGGACGCGAAATGACGCCGCTCTCGCAGATTCAAAACACCATGACGGACGTACTACACATTGCTCCTTCGCTTTTGAAAGATGCCATTGGTGCAGAGGTTGGGCCCATGCGTGAATCCGTCAGCCAGGTAGAGCAAGCGAGGCAGCAGCTGAACGCCATCGAATGCGCAATGAAGCTGGTACTTCAACTGCTGGAGGCCGCAGACAACAAGCCCTTGATGAGCGATGACCTGCACTGCCTGTTATCACCGCTGGGGGAAAACCTTTCAAAAGTGATTGCCGGACTGGACACTGTCTTGGGATGACGGCCGTTTTAATCGGAGTGCTTACTTAACGGTTGCCCTGAGAGAGCAGCGACCGCGCAGGGTGCCGGCGGTGGTCGGGCCCTGCTGGCGGTGAGCGTTTCCCACAGATCTGGACGTTGTTGCGTATCGACTGAACATTCGCCCTCGCAAGCGCTTCGATTTCAAATGCCCGATCAAGGTAATCACCGAGGTGATGGGCATGTATCATGATTCACCCCCATTAACTCAGTGACAGTGTTGCACTCGGTTTCTGCAACCGCCCTGCATTGCTGGCGGCTGAGGTAAGCGCTGCGGCAGCTGCAGCTGCAGCATTAGCCCAGCCCGCCGATACGCCTGCCGACGCTGCTGCCCAGACTGAAATCGGTTATCAAGGCATTGCTCGATGGCATGATCCTCAAGTACCTGGCATCGCGGATTATGGGAACAGCCAGCAACAGCCAAGCGAGTAGCTAAGTGGAAAGGCTAACGCAGATAAAATAACACCCGCTCAGGACCGGTGCCAGGCGTGCATATCTTATATATGTTAACTATGGTTCGTAATCTTCAAACTCCCACGCCCCAATACGAGATAGTTTCTGAGCTACATCCCAAAACTCCTTTCCCGAGCAACCATCAACGTAGTTTGAAATCTCTTTAACTATCAGATCCTTGTCGTATTCAAAAATAATCAACATATGCCGCCCCCATACAGCTTCCCGGGAGCAGTACTTGCTTTTAATCCAATCGGGAGTACATACCAGTATCTGAAATAGATGCCCCCCCTCTTGATCATCAGGCCCAATTTGAACCGTCAGCCAGATTCCAAAGCATTGTTCGTCATCGGGCCAGTATTGGTCAAAAGCAATGGCATCGTTTAGATCGATTGATTTTATGACTGCTTTCATTAGTCCGTAACACTCAAGTGGCCATTACCAATAACTTTTCCATCTTGCAACGTCTGAAAGTTAGCCTGCACCCCTGTTGGATTATATTGAGCAGGGGTA
Organism: Pseudomonas sp. 3MAES_34.3B; assembly: GCF_058145875.1. Taxonomy (NCBI): domain Bacteria; kingdom Pseudomonadati; phylum Pseudomonadota; class Gammaproteobacteria; order Pseudomonadales; family Pseudomonadaceae; genus Pseudomonas; species Pseudomonas sp. 3MAES_34.3B. Next base: position 4,391,635 of record NZ_CM176960.1, read on the forward strand.
TTAGGTTTTGCCGTTGGGGGTCTGTACACACGGGCTCCGTCGGCACTAATTAAGCCTCCAGGAACGCCCGAAATAGGTCTAGCACCGGCACCCACCCATATCTGACCGAGGCTGTCAGCCTCAGCGGCGGAGCCAGTACCTATCGAGAAATTCGGATTTCTCGTTCCGCTGCCGTTCACAGCAGCAGCTAATCTTGAGTCCTGGGCCGCAATATTGCTCAGATTTTCTTGTATCAGTTGATCCTTCAGCTTTGGATACAAGGCCGCATTTTCAGCGCCAGAGCTAGTAGCTGCCTCTTTTGCACCCTGTCCCTCCAACCAGTAAGCATACGCCTTCTCAGCCCCGCTCGCCTCAACCGCAGCCGCCGCTTCTTTTACTGCCCCGGCAACGACCCCAACGGGAGCCATCAGGCCGCCAAGAAGAATGCCCGTTCCCTGCTGGTAAGTCTGCTCCAGTGTAGCTCTTGCGGTAAGCGCCCGGTCAATGAGGGTGAACTTGTAGCTGTCACACACGGAGGTTGGACACTGCAGCTCGCCCAAGACAGACAAACCTGCCTGAACCTGCACCAGCAGGTCCTTCGCTCGAATGGGACCTACAGTTTCCAGAGCATCTGTCAAATTGTGCTGGCTGAGCTGGTCATAGCTCGTATCACCATATTTCGCCGTCCAGGTATTCCGGAAGCATTCGTCGCTTTTGCAGGCGTTCATATCGCCTACAAAATCCTTCATGTCCGAATGGTTGAGGAAGTTGTACTGAGTGGCATTTTTGGCTATCCAGGCGCCGGCTTCCACCGCTTTGGCGTCACCGCCAACCACTGCCGCCGAGAGCAGCCCAACCAGCTGCGATGCGGAGGTCAACAGGAGGTCGCGCTGTTCCGGTGAAAGTTGCGTGACACCACGGCGCAGTTGAGTAGCGAGTGCCTCATTCGCGCCTGCCGCTACTGCTCCAGACAAGAAATCGCTCCCAGACGCCTCGGCCAATACACCGCCTATCAAGGCGTGCAGAGCGATTTTGCCGACACCTCCGTCAGCCAAATTCAGCCCGCCAGCGGCATTGAAGCTGGTAGCCGCTGCGGTGTTCAGAAGCGAGGTGGTAAGGGCATCGCCAAAGCTCGCGTTCATGCCCAGCGCTTTGCTTAAGGCGGCCGACGTGGTGTTTTGCAACATCTGACTCGCAGCGAATCGGCCTACGTTTTCCACGCTGCTAAGGTCGATCGTTATCTTCCCAGTCAGCGGGTCGGTGTGCGTTGCGGTCAGCCCATCGAACACGCCTGCGGTCAGGCCTGCCGTGATGGCACTGACCGCATAGCCTTTGAGCGCGTCACTGGAAGTCGTGTCCTTGAACACCGCACCCAAGTCACCCTTGTTGCTGATGAAGCTGCTAGCCGCGTTGGTCGCCGCGCCAGTTGCAACGGCCGCACCACCGGCGGCGACCACGGTCCCTGCACCCGACAGCGCACTCATGGCTGCAGGCCCAACGAATACGGCCATCACAATCGCCAACGCCAACTGCGCACCCGCCCCTAACCCCGACTGGCTGTACTTGAAGGAGTCGTGAATCTCCTTCACCTGCCGCCAATCCACATCCCCCCGCTTCTCAGCGTCCTTCAGCCACGCCAGCTGCGGGTCGGCCTTCACCATCGCATCGATCGCCTGGCTCACCGTCTGCTGGTTCACCTGCTTCACGTCGATGTGCAGCCCGTTCACCGCATTGATCGCCACGTCCCCTTTGGCCACCAGCTCACTCTGGCGCAGGGTTTCGTCGGTGTTGCCTTTGCCCTTGGCGCTGGTCCAGGCCAGGCTGCTGTTGCTCTTCTCGTGGCTCTCCTGATGCAGGTCTTTCACGCCTTCGAAGGCAATGGCGCCGCCGCTGTTGAGGGTCAGGTCCTTGCCGCTGTCGAGCTTGGCGGCCTGGTAGGTCTGGTTGCCGCCGCTGACCAGCAGCAGGTCGGCGCCGGTCTTGATCGCGCTACCGATGTTAGTGACTTGGGTCACTTCGTCGCGCTTGGTTTTCTTCGCGCCGAAGTGGCCTTTTTTCTTCTTGCTGTAAAGCGAGTAGTCGCTGTCCTGGGCGGCGAGCAGGTCCAGTTTGCCCCCGGCCACAAGGTAAGCTTCGTCATTCGCGGCGAGGCGGCTGGAGGTGATGGTTATGTCCTGGCCGACACTCGCTGCCAACGAGCCGCCCGCTGTGATCGTGCTTCCTACTTGGCTTACATGGTCTTCCTGTCGGGTGACCTTTTTGCTCTTGGAAAGCGAGTGCTCCTCATCCGCCGCCGAGCTGATCGCGAGATTCCCGGTTGCCGCCAGCGCGATATCGCGCTTGGCCTCCAGCTGGCTGGCAATAACATTGAGGCTGCGGCCGGCCTGTACGCTCAGATCACGACCTGCGGTTACCGTCGAGCCAAGCTGGGTGATGTCGCTGCTGTTGTGTTTGCTATTGAGGTACAGGCTGTTGGCTACCTCGGTGGACGCGATGATCACGTCACGGCCTGCGCTGAGCGTGAGGTCCCGCCCGGTTTCCAGCACGCTGCCACGGTTGCTGATGTCACGCCCGGCCGACACGCTCAGGTCATTGGCGGCCTCGATGCGAGCGGCGCTGTCGGCAAAATCGCGTTGTTCGGTCCTGGTCCCAACACCGCTCTGGTGCGTAGTGACAGTGCGCTCGTTAAGCACGTCACCATTGACTGCGCTCACGCTGACGTCTCGCCCGGCAATGATGCCGCCGGCCTTGTTGGTAATGGTGTTCACAGCCAGCAGGTCCAGGCGAGTGCCGGCCTAGATCAGGCCGGTTAGGCTGGGCGTTCTCAGCCAAGCCTGACGCTGACCTGGTGATCAAGGTATTGGATATGGCCTATGAGCAGCGTGGCCGGCCTCAAAGTGTGCTGTTTCACAGCGATCAGGGCAGCCAATACGGGAGCCGGAGTTTCCGCCAGAGACTATGGCGATACCGCTTCACACAGAGCATGAGTCGGCGCGGCAACTGCCATGATAATGCTCCGATGGAGCGGCTGTTTCGCAGCCTAAAAACTGAATGGATACCGATGGTGGGCTACATGAGGCTGCGCCGGCGAAGCAGGGTATCGGTCGGTTCCTGATGGAACGGTACAACTGGCGGCGACCGCATCAGTTCAACGAAGGCTTGGCGCCTGCCATTGCCGAGGAAAAACTTAACATAGTGTCCGGGATCAGGTGACCACTACATAAATTCCTGATCTGTCCGCTGACAGTAGAAGCTATTTAATCGTTAACTTAAAAAGGATATTTCTCAAATGCTTTTTAAAATAAAGCTATAGCCAGCCCAAATCTTTTTCAAGTATTTTTTTTAAGCTTGAAGCTACTGCATAGAGTGTTCCGCCGGGAAGTGAAACACTCTCTATGCTTTCGCCATTATTCATGGTCCATACAAAAATCTCCGAATCAGCGCACCCCATCCAGTAAGCATGACATCCCACATCCGACATCGAAGTAGATGTCAGATCATAGACCCCGTCGATATAATTCAAACCATCCCCAAATAAGTAGTCATTAGTGGTTTTATAGATATATTCGGCGCTCAATTTTTTCTCACTACTTGAAGCGACAATATTCTCCAGCTTTACATAACAAGCCAAAGTCACCCTAAGCTCTGTTACATCAATAAGTTCAGGCAGTCTTATTCCATTTATGTAGATTGAAAAGACACCATTTCTCCAAAAATCGTCAGAATTCCATTCGTTAACCGCATCAAACTGAATTGCGAATTTAAATGGATCGCCAATAATCACTTTATTTTTACCCCTAGAGCCTTTTGGATAGAGTTCGGAACCTGGACAGCTTTCAATGGGTTATTTATGTCGCCGGAGCTACCGTTCCAATGATACTCGCCATTCGTGCCTGTAAAACGGTGGATATCGCCATTAGAGTCAACAGCGAACCTGACGTCCTTATTAGCATAAGCCTGGCCGCTAGGGATAGAATTTTCGAAAAGCGAAACCGAATTCAGGGGCTCTATCCCTGCATTTGGTCGATTACCCGGCTGACCAAGAGTATGTTTGGGGTTGGATTTGTAGTTTAAGCCATTTGATGCTATTACTGGCTCAAGACTTGGTACCTTACCAGTTCCTGGTACTACCTTCTGGCGTACTATCCCAAATCCCATGGTTGCTAGCGTGACTGCTTCTTTGGTCAGAGAAGCAGCATGCTCTGGCGACATACCAAATTCAGATACGAGATAGTCTGCCACGGTATCTGCCTGATGCCCTGCAGCTACCTGAGCAAGCGCATTCTGGAGGCCATCATTCTCAGCAATCAGCTGATTCAACATGTTCCGAATCGCGGGTGAAGCATTATCCATCTCTGCTCGGAATAGTTGCGTATCGGCTTGGGCTTTGGCGACCATTTCAGATACAGATGCGCAGGCATTTGGATCTTTACTACAGTTGATAAAAGCCTGCTCTGTTTGTTTGCTGCTTAGCTCATGATAACTCTCATACTTAATTTGAGCGCATGCTTGATCACTGCCACAATTAAGCAGGTCCCTGGCGGCTCGATCAAGATCTGAATGGCTGAGGTAGTTGTACTGTGTTGCGCTTGCCGCAATGTTGGCCGCAATTACCGGATCGCCGCCGGTGACCACGGCGGATAGCACGCCCACCAGCTGAGACATCGCTAATAGATTGGCTTGTGCTTGCTGAGATCCTTGTGCCTGTGGGTCATAGTTCGCAGGCAATACCAAGCTCGCAAGATACTGCACCATGGCCTCGTTGGCGCCACCTGCCACTGCGCCAGTCTGGAAATCCCCACCCATTGCCATGGACTTTAGGCCGCCGAGCAGTGCATGAGCTGCTACCTTGGTTGGGCTGCCGTCAGCCAAGGTGGTATTCCCGAGCTTATTAGCCGCAATAGCACCGCCAATATCGATCGCCGCCCCTAGCAGGCTGTCCGCAAGATTCTTCTGTAGGCTCCCTCCATTGATAGCTGTTTGGACCAGACTATCGGCTCCTGCCTTGACAATCACTTGACCGGCGCTATTCAAATCAAATTTAAGCGCAGTGGGGTCATAACCAAGGGTACCGGCTATCCCTCCTGTCAGGCCGGATACGAGGTAACCCCTCAAGCTCGATGAGCTTGTGGTGTCTTTTAGGATAGTTCCGAGATCACCTTTGTTGCTGATCGTGCTATTTGCAGCCGTTGTCTCGACCGCGACAAGTGCTGCATTAGCAAAACTTGCAGTGAAACTGCTGGTTGCGCCAACCAGGCTGGCACCAGCACCTCCAGTCAGTGCCGCTAGCGCAATCGCCAACGCCAACTGCGCACCAGCCCCTAACCCTGACTGGCTGTACTTGAAGGAGTCATGAATCTCCTTCACCTGCCGCCAATCCACATCCCCCCGCTTCTCGGCGTCCTTCAACCAGGCCAGCTGCGGGTCGGCCTTCACCATCGCATCGATCGCCTGGCTTACCGTCTGCTGGTTCACCTGCTTCACGTCGATGTGCAGCCCGTTCACCGCATTGATCGCCACGTCCCCTTTGGCCACCAACTCACTCTGGCGCAGGGTTTCGTCGGTGTTGCCTTTGCCCTTGGCGCTGGTCCAAGCCAGGCTGCTGTTGCTCTTCTCGTGGCTCTCCTGATGCAGGTCTTTCACACCTTCAAAGGCAATGGCGCCGCCGCTGTTGAGGGTCAGGTCCTTGCCGCTGTCGAGCTTGGCGGCCTGGTAGGTCTGGTTGCCGCCGCTGACCAGCAGCAGGTCGGCGCCGGTCTTGATCGCGCTACCGATGTTAGTGACTTGGGTCACTTCGTCGCGCTTGGTTTTCTTCGCGCCGAAGTGGCCTTTTTTCTTCTTGCTGTAAAGCGAGTAGTCGCTGTCCTGGGCGGCGAGCAGGTCCAGTTTGCCCCCGGCCACAAGGTAAGCTTCGTCATTCGCGGCGAGGCGGCTGGAGGTGATGGTTATGTCCTGGCCGGCACTCGCCGCCAGGCTGCCACCGGCAGTGACCGTGCTGCCCACCTGGCTTACATGATCTTCCTGGCGGGTGACCTTTTTGCTCTTCGAAAGCGAGTGCTCCTCATCCGCCGCAGAGCTGATCGCGAGATTCCCGGTTGCCGCCAGCGTGATATCGCGCTTGGCCTCCAGCTGGCTGGCAATAACGTTGAGGTCGCGGCCGGCCTGTACGCTCAGACCACGACCTGCGGTTACCGTCGAGCCAAGCTGGGTAATGTCGCTGCTGTTGTGTTTGCTATTGAGGTACAGGCTGTTGGCGACCTCGGTGGACGCGATGATCACGTCTCGGCCCGCGCTGAGCGTCAGGTCCCGGCCGGTTTGCAGCACGCTGCCAAGGTTGCTGATGTCACGCCCGGCCGACACGCTCAGGTCGTTGGCGGCCTCGAGGCGGGCAGCGCTGTCGGCGTAGTCCTTGTGCAACTGGCCGCGCGCGGTACTCTTCGGAAGATGTACCCCGACCCATAGAAGTTGGGATTTTCGTTCCACTGCCGTCCACAGCAGCAGCTAATGTTGAGTCCTGACCCGCGATATTGCTCAGGCTTTCTTGTATTAGGTGATCCTTCAGCTGGAAATACAAAGCCGCATTTTCGCCGCCGGAGCTAACACCTCCCTTTTGAACCCTCTAATTTTCGGCAAAATAAACATCAAAGGACAACTCTAAATCCAGATCCGCCAAGGCGCGCATTTGCTCCGGCCAAAGTACCGGGCCGCCGTGCCCTAACAAAGAAAACCATACACATTTCAAGGTAACTTTAACATCATCCATCTCTTGAATTTTACTTAGTGATTCACGGTGCGGATAAATAGTTTCGACCAGCCAATCGATATGCTCTCTGATATCTTTAGAGGATATGTGACCTTCAGTAGACAAGAACCACATCGAGTTTTTTACTTCCCTGGTAACCCCCCGACTATTTGTAACCTTTTCCCCAGCAACATTTGCGACTGTAGGCTGAATCTGCAAAAGCTTAGTAATTTTGTCCGGATGACATTCTCCGGAAAAAATCATTAGCCTGACATAGCACTCAGCGCAGGTTTCATAATCTGATGCTACAGGTGTAATTCTGGCTTTCACACTCATGGCAGATAATCCCTAATATTCCCGATAACCTCGCCAGTCTTACCTACATAATCACCATTATCTAGTATTCAACCGTGAAAATTGTTAGGCAGTTTGCCGGCATCGGCTTTTAGTGCCTCAAGCGCTCTACCCCATTCACACGGAGTTAGGCTCTCACCAAAATATTCATTCAAGCCGTTGGCTGTGCTTTTGTTTAGGGTGTTGCCCCCTGTTTGCAAAACATTAGGTACTCGGCCGGACGCACCCACACTGGAAGGAACAGGTAATGGTAGCCCTTAATCGTCAACCCATCTCCCATTAATGAGCTGATTACCTTTTGCACCAACCAAAGAGCCAAAAAATTACGAAGCTCTAACGACCTTGACCACGACCTCTGTTGACCGCATCCAGAAGCAGTTCTAGCTCAAGGCCATAACCATTCGGCTCGAAGCTTTCCTCTATTCCATTTATCAAAAATTCATTAGAAATCAACTCACAAAGCTCATCCACCTCACTTGATGATAATGAACTATTAAGTAATTTCTCAGCCAGTGCCAGTTGGTACTCTCCTGCCATAAAGCACAACGCCAATAAAAGCTGTAATTGGGCGCTTGTTAAGAGGCTACTCATTTACCGATCCCCGTAGCTGATTTTCCCAAACCGGTGACAACTTTACCTTCAGCATTGACCACTATGACTGCATCCGTCCCCGTATACCTAAATGCTGGACCGTACTTTGAAGGGACATATTCAATCTTTAGAGGACTAAACCAAGCTCCATTGAGTGCTGACTGGCTTACACCAATGCCACCATCCCTTCCTGCAAATTGCTCAAATGCGTGATTTGAATAGCTAGTGATCTGTGTAGGTGCCCTTGCTCCGGCCGCCTGCTCAGCAACCATTTGCGTTTTGAGTCTAGCAGCATTAGCTGCACTGCTTGCTCCTGAGTCAGGAATAGAGGGAATGCCTTTTGCACCAAGCTGACTGACCCTTTATTTTTCATAACCTCGCCACATATCATTTAAAACAATTAACACCCTAGAATAAATCAGCAACTGAACTTCAAAAACCACAACACTCTCCGAAAGATGAATTCCCAAAGGAATTGAAATATTCAAATTCTGGTTCGCCGAAGCCTGCGAAAACACCGCCGCAGATAGATGACTAGTAATTTTTAATATATCAGAATAAAGAGCACCAACATTTTTTCCTTTAAACTTTATAGCTACGCCTTTTTCAAAAATCTTTAAGGTACAGCCATCTAAATAAATTTCATATACCCCCTGACCCAGTTCGGGGTCACTACTAAGATATATATAGCCTCCATAACCAGACACATTGAGGCTTTTCAGAAGCTTGCTCACCGAATTTGGATGGCTCACTACTTTAGCCCCTTCAAAAAATCTCTAAGTCCTTCTTTGGTAGCCGGAAAACTAAAAGAGAATTTCTCGCCCACTTTCCCGGCCCCTAATGCTGCGCCTTCCTCTGACGCATAATAACCTTTAAGGGTGACTGTCTTGGCTCCTCGAGACTGAGTGTATTCTAGGAGTTTTTTAAGCGGCCCAACTAATTCTGAAGCTCCGTCCGGACCATAGCCCATAAAACCTTTCGATGTACCTACAGCAAGTCGTCAAATATAACCTCACCGGCCTTCATCGTCACTTTCGGGGAGTATATGGTTCCGACCCCGTTAGCAGCATCAAATGAAACCTTCCCAAGATCGGTCGCCACAGGCAAGGTTGCTTTTGCACCATCTAAATGTTCAAAACCTTAACATACAGTTCATCAGTACCTACAAAACAGATAGCTCCTTGCTTTTCGAGACCAGTTAACTGCTGCATTACATAACTACTATTTGCGATCTCTTTGCTTGGAAATAACAAGACAAATTTATCTTTAGACCACAAAGTCATTCCCTCATCAAAGAATCGCTCTAACCCTCTGAAGGCAACCTCCCAATCATGTTTATTTTCCACGGTCATAAAGCACCTTCCCGGTATTGGTATCAATCACCTTATTCACGAGGATCGGTTTTGTGGTAACCGCCTGAGTTGCTCCGCCAGGTCCAAATTGCGGAAAATCTGTAGTGATAGGTTCAAGATGATCAGCTTTGCCCCATTGCCCTTGAGGAATCTTAACGTCATCCAATATTTGTTTTGTATCAAATTCAATTTTAATCGCAGCATCATGCGGAACCTGCAATTTTCCAGCGGCCCCCGAGCCAAGGTTATCAAAAGAAATATAAGTGCCTCGGCCGTTCGCGGGGATTGTGCCCGAGGAGAGCAAGTCTTGGAGGTACGGGGCATCAGACGAAACATACCTATATCCTGTTGAGGGAATAGTCTCCCCAGATGCTTTGGTGTAAAAATCAGGGAGCTCCTTAGCACCTTTTGCACCATTACCGCCAATATACCCAGGAGCGTCCTCAGAAAAGGGCTTGTTGGAGGTCACCGCGTTACCGCTGGATATTTTTCCCCAGCCTCCAGTAAGAATGACATTCCCTAAGCTGACAAGCATATCTGCTTTTTCAGCAACGCTCAAAATTCGACCTGCCGCGCGATCCATCCAGGACGTTTGCTCGTTCCACTCAGCTATGTACGCTTGCTGGGCTGGCGTCAGTGTGCCATCTCGAATGCTGAGTGCCAGGCTAATCTGAGCGTCCGTGGCGAACGTAGCACCCCACTGGTCTACTCCGGCTGCAGGTATTGCTTTCTTGCTTGGGTCACCCGTCAGCAGGCCAACCATGTCATGGGAAATGGAACGTTTAAATACTTTCAACAACTCCTGCGCGGTGGGGTCGTCCATCGCAATGGTATTAGCTGTTATACCATCCCTACACTCCTGGGTAGGGCAAGCGACAAGCAACGCAGACCTCTGCGTGGATAGGGTTTCATACTCCGAAATCAAACCTCTGACTTTGCTTTCAGAACATTCACCGCTAGCCCGGCACGCCTTCAGGTCAGAAAGCAATTTCTCAGCAGTCGGATGATCCAAACTGTTGAATTTAGTCGCTTGGCTGGAAACCCATCCTGCAATCGCCTGATCTTTGGTCGACCCTCCCGCGGCCGCAGCCACCGATAAGCCTATCAATTGTGACGTCATGGCCAAAAGCTGATCGTGGGCGTCGCCGGCGAAAATCTTGTCCCCTACAGAAGCGACAAATGCTTCGTTAGCACCCGCCGCCGGGGCCCCAGTTCTGAAGTCACCGCCTATATCACAAAGCTTTTAGCTGCTTAACTATTTTTCTGGCCGAATGACGTATTTGCTGAGTCTCTCCAGCTTTACTCAACACCTCTAACTCCGCTTCTAAATCATTAGATCTCTGGACGAATAAAGCCCATTTTAATGCCAAGCCAGACCAGTACTCACTCTGACTTTTAAGACCTTCTAGAACAATATTCTCAAATGGAAATAAATCTATGAATACCTCGGAAAGCCCATAAACCTTAAGCCCTTCAATCATCTTGCAGCGAACGACTTCAGGAAGATCCTCCAATACTGGTAGAAAAAATACATACTCATTGTGGCCGACTGCCTGAACACCAGATTCTGTCGATCTAGCCCAAAGCCCTTGGGAAGTAAGCCCCAAATTAAAACGCCCCCCACACAATTTTGCTACAGGAAACCAACTCAAATTAGCCCCTTCAGAATTGTGCTCAATATATTTTCCCCATGGGGCATCTAGCTTACCGAGTTCCATCAATAGCTTTTTTTTCAGTTCATCCATCATCTAGATATCCCCGGGGTATGGGTAACATCCACGCCATGGCTGCTCATAAAGGACTTGAACTGCTCACGAAGCTCGGGAGTCCAGTTCATCCCATAATGTCCGCTCCACTCATAGGTTCGAAGAATTCCATTTTCCTTCCAAATCCCACCGCCGACGATAGAGTCAGATGAAGGGATTTTTCCAGCATCCAATATCCCATCATGCCCAAATTGATTTCGCCCCATAATGAATCGTTGACTAGCCGGATCGTAAATGAAATCAATAGGTTTTGAATTACTCAACCCTTGTACAGCTTTGGAGGAAGAATATGCATCACTGACTTCTAAGAAGCCCTTCGCTGGCCCGCTGCCATTTGCTGCAGCTTTTGCACCTATTCGCGGCGTCCCACCCAGCATGCTAGCAATGAGTGAAGCGACAATACCTGATTGAGTTTCAGTCAGTCCATACTGCTTCTGCAGTTGCAGCGACACTGTACTTGTTGCGACAACCCCGTCAACCTCCGACTGCTGAAGGAAAAGCACCCCCATGTCGTATGCCATCTTGAGGGAAACGCCTTCCTTTTCAACGCTTTCTATCGCTTTCTTAACAACCATGCTATTGCCAAGCACATCGCCGTATTTTTCCTTGCAAATCTCCGGATTGGCATTGCAGTCGCTGATCAATTGAAGCTGCTGGGCGGTGCTCAGTGCCTCGTACTTTTTGATGACGAGATCGCAGTCGTTTCTGCCTTCGCAGCCCTTCATATCCGCCGCCCAAGCGTAAATCTGAGGAGGGCTCAGGTTGTTGTTCTCGACGGCGATCTGACCCGCCTGGGCGCCAGCTATCCCGGCGGCTGCGCCTCCGCCCACCAAGCCGCTGACCAGACCCGCTGCAAGTGTCGAGAGCATGGAAACGATCTGCCGCTCACCCTCTGTTAGGTCTTGATGATTGGTGTTCGGGTACAAGGCGGCAGCGATCAACTCACCGACCGCGGCGCCCGCCGCCCCTGCCGCTGGTGAGTTACCTTGCACCTTGGCGACCACGGCACCGAGTACGGCTTGCGCCATGATCCGGGCTTCGTCGTTATCACCCGCCAATTGCTTGATGGTGTTAGCCAGATAAGGCGCCGCTGCACCGCTGATGGCCGCCTGCAGGTTACCGCCAGCCAGGCCCTGAACCGCTGCTGTAACAGCCTGGGCAGCGCGTTGCAAGCTGCTCCCTGTCCCGTATTGCTGCATGGCGGTGTTGCCCGCTTTTGCAGCGATCTGATCCGCCGTGGGTTCGTCGTTACCGCCTTTAATCAGGGCCTGGCGCGCAGCCTCCAGTGCCACCGGGTCTTTCCGCGCATTAGCCGCCTCGATAGCGCCCTGCGTGCGAATCACGTCCATCACCTGATTGCCGATGTCGGCGATCTGCTGGACTTGTTGCAGGCGCTGCTGTTCTTTCTCCTTATCGAAAATGGGGCTCAGCGCATTGGCAGCGTGTGCCACATCGGTGTTGAGCGTTGCGACATTCTGGGTTTGCTGCGCCGGTTTGGTGAGTAGCAAGGCACCAGGCGATACCGCAGCATGGGTAGTGCTGCTGTCGTGGCCGCTGTGGTTCGCGGCCGCGAGCAGGTTAAGGTTTTCCAGCTTGCCTTCGATCACCAACACCTGCAGCTGGCCCTTGGAAAGGTCCTGCTGGGGCAGATAGGCGCGGCTGGTGACCAGCCCCCTCCAGGTAAAGGTTGGTGACCGCTTTCAGTAATTCGTTGAGCCGGGCAACGCCCAGGCACTGCTTCAGGTAAGGCGCCTGCAGGCGTGCACGCTCACCCTCGGTAAGGGCGTCTGCACCTTTGAGCCCGATCGTATCAATGGGGAAACAACGGCTATCGGCGGGGGCATTCGAGGTTTGCGGCTCAGCCTGTTTGCCGGGCAATGTTTTGAGCTCTTCGAGCCGGCGCTGCTGTTCTTCGAGCAGCCGTTGCTGGCGGTCACGGAGAAGATCCTGCTCCCCGGGCGTGGGCGCTGCAAAGGCGACGGAGGAAGTAGTTGAAAGTGGATGAATGGATCCACCGATTGCCGCCCCTTAAGCTATCGGTAGCACCTTCATTCCCTTGAGCCCCCTCTGCGCTACCCATTCCCTCGCCACTGTCATGGTCCGCCAACAGTACAGTTCGGCCCCGCTTCGCCTCACCGTACCGGTACGGCCCGTCCCGCTTCTCGTAGCCTGAATGCGTTGTCCCGGTGCTGAAGTACCCCTCCTGTCGGTTTGCCCCCGGGTTGTCCCCCGCAATCGCGATACGCAAGGAGTTCCAATGGTGACTGAGGATACGGTTGTGGTAACCGGCGCCACTGCCGGGGTGGGCCTGGCCTGCGCCCGGCTGCTGATCGAGCGTGGCAGCAAGGTGATTGGCATCGGCCGGCGCGAGGCGCGGCTGGCGGCACTGCAGAACGAACTGGGGCCGCAGTTTCTGCCGCTGCCGTGCGACCTGCGCGATGCCGATGAAGTGAATGGCTTGTTGCTGGACCTTCCGCCGCCGTTCCAGGCGGTAACCACCCTGATCAACAACGCCGGGCTGCTACAGGGCCGCGGGCCGTTGCTGGAGGTAACCCCTTCCCAGATCACCACCATGGTGGACACCAATATCGCCGCGTTGGTGAACGTGACCCACACCCTCCTCCCCAAGCTGATCGAAAGCGGGCGTGGGCATATCGTGAACCTCAGTTCCATCGCCGCGAGCCACCATTACATCGGTGGCCATGTGTACGCGGCGAGCAAGGCCTTCGTGGAGCATTTCAGCCGCTGCCTGCGCGCTGAACTGGTAGGCGCCAGGGTACGGATGACGAACGTGGCGCCCGGCAAAACCCGCTCCGAGTTCGCCTTGGTGCAGCACGACGGCGACCAGGCCCGGGCGGATCAGGTGTACAGCACCCTTACCCCGCTGGAACCCGAGGACGTTGCGCGTTCGGTGTTGTGGGCGCTGGCCCAGCCGCTGCACGTGAACATCAGCCATATCGAGCTGGTGCCCGCCGATCAATCGCTGTCCTACCGGTGACCGCCATGAACGCCCTTGCCCACTATTACGTGCGTAACAAACTCACCAACAAGCTGATCAGCAAACGGGTGCTGTCACCGATTTCCCGGTCGCTGCCGCCGCCAGCCGACCTGGTGAAAGCCTTGAGCATCGAGGCCGAAGTGGCCGAGCTGCTGGCGGTGTTCAACCAGTACCAGGCCCATGACGACGAGCAGGTCGGGCTGCCCCGCTACATGCCGTTCTACCGGTTCATCCAGTCCAAATTCCCCGGTTTCCAGTGGCAGGAACGCACCCACGAAGGCCGCAGAACGCTGGTGCTGGACAAGCCTTACATCAACCAGAGCCGGCCATCGCTGCTCAACCTGTTGCTGTGCGCGGTGAACGACAACACCTCCACCACGCCTGCGATGAAAGTGCGCTACCCCGCCACCCAGGCGTTGCCGGATGGGCTGGTGCAAGATTTGGAGCTGGCCTTTGAAGCGCTGTCGTTCGCGCAACCGGCGCCGCACTTCATGGCGCGCTTCACCGACGCCTTGCTGCGCGGGCTGGCAGGCGAAACCGTGACGCTGATATCGCCGGTGTGCCCCGATTATGGCTACGAGGCAAAGAACGGGCGCTTCCGTTACACCTTTGAGCAACTCGGCGAAGGCATTGGGCTGGTGGCCGGCCGCGTGGTGAAAACCCTGCCGGTGATCCGGCAAGTGCTGGAGAAGCACGGCATTCGCAGCCAGCTGGCCGTCGCACCAGGGGACTTCGAAGGCTTCGACCCGGGCACGCTCGCCCGGCTGAAAGAAACCCGCGAGGGCTTCGCCCGCAAGCTGTGCATCAGCCAGGGCAAGATCCTCGAACAGTTGGGCGCCGATACCGAAACCCTGTTCATCGCTGAAGCGGCCGGGGGCGAGGCTGCGTGGAACGCGCTCACCGCCGATGCCTGCGCACGGCTGGCCGCTGGCGATAACGGCCATATCGTGGAGGGCGACCTCGACTACGCGTCCATCTTCAATGCCCGCCTGCCGCTGTATCAGGCTTGGCACCAGCACCGCAGCAACGATCAATTGATGCAGGTGCTGTATTCTCAGGGCGCGGAGTATGCCGCCATGGGCCAGGTGTTCGCCCGGCAGTGGGAGAACCCCATCGTGATCGGCGCCGATCACAACCGCATGCAACCGTTTTACTGGCTGTACACGCCGATCCCGGTGCTGTACCTCACCCGGGTGTACTGATGAACGCCCCCCACGCGCCGGGGCGCGTACTTCATAGCCAGCACGGGCCCGCCGAGGACATCCGCGCCAGCTACACCCACCTGCCCTGCCAGCCCTTCTGGACCTGGCTCACCGGCAAGGGGTTGCCGCTCACCGATGCCGAACTCAAGGCGGCCCAGGCGGACCACAGCGAAGGTTTTCTGCTGGCACACCTGGCCTTCACCTGGGCGGTAATCGGTGGGCTGGTGGTGCTGGGGCACTACATATTGGCGGGCAGTTTCGGTGTGGCGGGTGGCGCGCTGTTGCTGGGCCTGGGCTGGCTGCTGATGGTCAACCGCCTGCGCAGCATGCAGGCGACCTTCCATTACCTGACCCATGGCGCGGTACTCAAGGATCGCCAGCGGGCCCGGCGATATGCCCGCTGGTTGCTCACCACGCCATTGCTGTACCCCGACTGGGATACCTACAACCGCACCCATGTGCGCGAACACCACAACATCCATGTGCTGTGCACTGACGTAGACCCCGATCAGGTGTTCATTCAGCGCCAGGGGTTTTATCCCGGCATGCCTGAACGGGCGTACTGGTGGCGGGTATGCACCACGCCCTTCACCCCCCGCTACCTGCTGCGCCAGTGGCACGATGCGCTGCTGGATACCTTCGTGCGCCCCGCGCCCGCCGAGCGCCAGGCCGCTTGGGTGTTCTGGGCGGCGGCACTTAGCCTGCTGTGGGCGGTGGATGGCCTGGGGGCCTTTGCGCTGATGTACCTGGCGGCGCGGGCCGTCTGGTTCGAGCACGCCATGTGGCTGCAGCTGTTCACCGAGCACCTGTGGTTTTACCCGCGCCAATCAGGCCGCGACGACAAAACCCATTACGGCCGGCTTACCTGGGGCCGCTTTCAGGGGCGCCGCCCGCCACGTCACGGGTTGTGGACAAAAAGCCTGTGGGCGCTGCAGTGCCTGGTGTGCGACGTGCCGGTGCGCTTGTACGTGTACCCCCAGGATTTGCCCAACCACGACTGCCATCACCGGCGCCCGAACGTGCATTACCGGCACATCGCCAACTACCGCGCCACGGTAGAGCGAGCGCCTTCCGCCTACGGCCCTTTTCTTGAAGTGTGGGGCTTTACCGCCGGGCTGCGGGTGATCCGCGATCACCTGTGCCGCGGCGTTCACGAACCCTTTGCAGCTTACCCATCGGCCTCGGCCGTCAGCGCCACTACCGCCCCGTGTTCGCGGGTCGACATTCAAGGAGCATGACATGCAAGACGCTATCCGTACCGCCCAGCAAGACCTGCCAGCCACTGCCTGCGCCGCGTTTGCCGCTGACGAAGTATTAGTGGCCGAGCATGACCTGGCGCAGGCGATCGACACCGCCAAACATCAACTTGATACCTACGCTTATGCGTCCTTGAAAGCCTCGCTGCTGTTCACTGAAGACGAGCTGCGCTACATGGACGACGCCTGCCAGGTGATCCCCAAGACCATCATCGAAATCGGTGACGTGGGCGAGGAAAACTTCCTGTCCGTAGGGCGCTTCATGGAGGACCAGAAAGGCCAGCTGCCGGTGTACCGCAACGATCCTTATGGCCGCCAGGTAGTGGATATCCTCTCCTCGGGCAAGGCACGGGCGTTCTTCGACGGCGTAATGGAAAACACCTGCTACATCCGCCGCTGCCAAGCCAACACGCTGGAAGCCGGCAACTTCATCGGCAAGCACATCGACACCTACAGCAACCTGGAATACCGCTATTCGGTGGTGATCCAGTTCGGCAAACAGTACGACGGGGGTGAGTTCTTCGTGGAGTACCAGGGCGGGGAACTGGAAACCAAGACCGGCTACGCCGATGTGCTGATCAACCGCTGCGAGATCCCTCACGGGGTACGCAAGGTAGAGAGCGGCAAACGTTCTTCGCTGGTGTTTTTCCTCAGCACCAGCCCGCTGGACAAGCCCAACCTGCACAACAAGCAGATCTGAGAAAACCGCGCGGCGCCTCCACGCGCCGCGCCGCCGTAAACAAGGAAACCACAGCATGACGCAAGCCAACGTAGCGAACCTTCCACATACCCAGCCCGAGGCCAAGAACCAGGACGTGCAGGCGTACCTGCTGGGCCTGATTTCCGTGGCGGCCTTCGCCATGACACTGCCCGCGGCGAAGATGCTCACGGGCGAACTGAGCGCCGTGCAGGTGGGGATATTCCGCTCGGTGCTGGCGGCCTTCGCTGCGATTCCCTTCCTGGTGATCGGCCGGGCACGGCTGCCCAACCGTTCCCAGGTCAAACGTATGCTGCTTACCTCCACCGGGATCGTGTATGGCTTTCCGATCCTTACGGCATTGGGCATGCATTACGTGCCCGTAAGCCATGGCGGCGTGGTACTGGCCGCGCTGCCGCTGTCCACGGCGATTTTCGGCACGCTGATCACCGGCACCCGGCCCTCCAAGGCCTTTTGGGTGGTGTCCTGCCTGGGTTTCCTGGTGGTGATGAGTTACACGGTGTTCATGACCGGCGCCTCGGACCTGTACCTGGGTGACCTTGCCCTGCTGGGTGCGGTAGTGCTGGCCGGGTTTGGCTATGCCCAAGGCGGCGCGCTGTCCAAGGAACTGCCGGGCTGGCAGGTCATGTGCTGGACCCTGGTGATCAGCCTGCCGGTGCTGCTGCCCGCCAGCCTGTGGCTGTATGACGGAAACACCCTTTCCCACCTCAGCGGCCAGGGCCTTGGCGCGCTGCTGTTCCTGGCACTGATCAACTCGTTGCTGGGTTTCTTCTCCTGGAACCGGGCGCTGGCATTGGGCGGCATCCAGCGCATCAGCCAACTGCAACTGCTTCAGCCCTTCTTCACCTTCGGCTTCTCGATCTTCCTGATGGGCGAAGCCTGGAACTGGCTCACGCCGGTGGTGTGCGCGGCGGTCATTGTGCTGGTGTGGCAGGCCAAGCGCTGCTGATCCCACCCGGCGGCTGGGCCGTTGCCGGGCCGCCCCACTTCGCGGGAGATCCACTATGTCATCCGTCAGCTTTTTCAGGCCTACCTCGGAGTTGCAGCAGTGGGATGCCAACCAGTATCACGTCAATGCGCGTTTCGTCGCGCACTTGGCCAGCGACGCGCTCGACCTGCTGGCGGTACAGCCGGGCGAACGGGTGCTGGACATCGGCTGTGGCGACGGCTACCTCTCCGAGCGCTTGTGCCGCGCGGGCGCAGAGCTGGTGGGCTTTGATTACAGCCCCGAACTGGTGGCCGCCGCCCGGGCGCGCGGGCTGGATGTGCGCCTGGGGAACGCCGAGCGGCTGTATTTTCATCGGGAATTCGACGCGGTATTCAGCAATGCCGCGCTGGAATGGATGCGCCTGGCCGACCGTGTGGCGCTGGGGGCTTTTGAAGCGCTCAAGCCAGGCGGGCGCTTCGTGGGCGAATTTGCCGGCGCTCATAATATTGCCAGCATCCGCCTGGCCGTGAACAAGGCGCTGGTGCGCCGGGGGATCAACCCTGAAGACGTGGACCCGTGGTACCTGCCCACGGCGGGCGAATACCAGCATGTCTTGGAAAACGCAGGTTTTCAGCTTAGCTACATCAGCTGGTACGAGCGGCCAATAGTGATCGACTACCCCCTCGGCGAATGGCTGGAAACCTTCGCCAGCCCCTATCTCACCGTGTTGCCGGTGGAAGCCCGAGCAGATTTTATCGCCGAGATCACCGAGGAGCTGGCCGCTACGCTGCAAAGGCCAGACGGCCGCTGGACAGTGGATTACACCCTGCTGCGCTTTCGCGCGGTAAAACCCTTGCGCCCGGCGGGCTGATTGCCGCTCAACAGGAGTTTGCAAAATGACACTCAAAACCACGGGCCTGGAGCTCAAGACCTTCTACACCGACCCAACCCTGTGGAATGGCCGTGATGGCCAACCACTGTACTGGATCGACGACATCGGGCTGGTGGTGAACGACGGCGATGTGCTGGACAACGCCGACATCCCTACCCTGGGCGACAGCGACCGTATCGATATCCTCAGTGGCTTTGTGTATGCGTATGAGCACCTGGGAGAGGTGGCAACCCTGGAGGATTACTTCCAGATGTGGCGCAACGGCCTGGGCCGCAGTGCCGCGCCGGATCGGCGATACCGCGCGGCAGTGGGGTTGCAGGGGAGCCTGTTGGGCGGGTAACCGTTACTGCCTACGATTCCACCGCCCGGGCAATGGCCAGCTGTGCGCGGATGAACGCCTTGAACTGCGGGTCGTTGCAGTAGGTGACATTGAAACGCAGGTGCTGGTCGTACTGGCGGCCATTGCTGAACAACGAGCCCGGCGCCAGGAAAATCCGTGCGTCGTGGGCCTGCTCGATCAGCCGGCGCAGGTCGATGTAGTCTGGCATGCGCCCCCAGAGGAAAATCCCGTCGGCGCTGTGATCGTCGAAGGTGACGCCCGCCGCGCTGAGCCACTCCCGCGCCGTGGCCCTGGCCTGCATCACCCGCTGCGCAAGCGTATCAAGGTGATGCTGGTAGCGCCCTGATTGCAGGGTATCGGTCACGATGGTTTCGTCGATGGCCGAGCCGCACAGCAGGCTGGACATTTTCTCTTCCACCAACCGCTCCACGAACGGCAGCGGCGCAACCGCATAGCCCAGGCGCAGCGCGGGGCTGAGCACCTTGCTGAAGCCGCCCAGGTAGAAACTGCGGGTGAAGCCATTGAGGCTGGCCAGGCGAAGGGTTTGCTGGGAAGAGAGCGAGCCGTACACGTCGTCCTCTACCACGTGGAAATCGTACTTCTCGGCCAGCGACAGAATTTTGTACCCCTTGGCCGGCGATGTGCTACCGCCCGTGGGGTTATGCACCAGTGTCTGCGTGAGGAACAGCCGCGGCCGATAGCGCGCCACCATGGTTTCGAACACCGCCATGTCCGGCCCGTCGTTGAGCCTGGGCACGGTGATGATGTTGAAGTCCCGCTGCTTGATCAGCTTGAGCTGCAACAACAGGTAGCTTGGATCTTCCACCAGAAGGTAATCGCCCTCCTGCAGCATCAGCTTGCGGATCATGGAAAAGGCGTGGGTGGCGCCCATGGTGACCACAATCTGCTGGCTGCTGGCGGCGATGTGCACTTCGCGCAACTTGCGCGAGATCGCCTGGCGCAGATCCTGGCTACCTGCCGCTGGCGCCGGCACACTGCATGAAAGGGCATTGCGGATCAGCCGGCCGGTGACCGAAGGCGGTACGGCATCGGCCAGCCAGGTGGGCGGCAGATAGCCGGAGCTCACCGGCAGGTCGTAAAGGGAAGGGTCCAGCGCGCGGTAAAGAAAACCACCATGCAAGCTACTGGGCACCACGGCCTCGTCGCTGTCACTGGCCGCGCTGGCCTGCTTCACCGGCAGCACGAAATAACCCGCGCCAGGGCGCGATTCCACCACGTGCTGTGCAACGAGGTCTTCATAAGCGCTGGTGACTGTAAATATGCTTACGCCCAACTGGCGCGACAGGGCACGCACGGAGGGCAAGCGAGCACCTTGCACCCACTGGAACGCCTCGATGCGCTCAAGCACGCCGCGGCGAATCTGGTCCACGAGCAGCACTTTGCTGTTGCGGTCGATCTGGAACATGTCCCTATCCTCGCTGGATGCCCAGCGGCTGCCGCGCGATGGCAGCTTCCCTGTGAAGCCTGTCCACAATGCCGCGCCAGACGTATTGGAGCAGCAAAACAACCAAGGCGCCAGCCCTGTTCGCGCAACGCCCGCCGACATACAGCCCCTTGACGGAACGGCAACAACACCCCAACGTATCGGCAAAATAACTACAACATCCCGCAGGGACCGTGCCATGCGATTCCACCACCTGGACCTGAACCTCCTGGTCGCTCTCGACGTATTGCTCGAAGAGTGCAACATCACCCGCTCTGCCGAGCGCCTGCACATGACCCAGTCCGCAACCAGCGGCGTGCTGGGGCGTTTGCGCGAGTACTTTGACGACGAGCTGCTGGTGCAGGTGGGGCGCAAGATGCAGCCCACACCGTATGCGCTCCAGCTGGCCGAACCGGTACGCGAGGTGCTGCTGAAAATCCGCTCGTCCATCACCAGTAAACCGGTGTTCGACCCGGCCACCAGCAAGCGGCATTTCCGCCTCATTACATCCGACTACCTGATCAGCGTGCTCTTCTCGAACGTACTGCAGAAGATTCACCGCTACGCGCCGCATATCACGTTCGAAATGCTCAGCCCCGGGGATAACTCCGGCGAGTTGCTGTCACGGGGCGAAATCGACCTGATGATCGTGCCCGAGCGCTACATCCTGCCTGACCATCCCTCCCGGTTGCTGTTCGAGGAAGAACACGTGTGCGTGGTATGGGCCGGCAACGACCAGGTCGGCGATAGCATCACCCTTGAGCAGTACCTGAGCCTGGGGCATGTGTCGGTAGGCTTCGGCCGCAGCCGCCACATGAGCATCGAGGACTGGTTCATGGCCCAGTACGGCGTGAGCCGGCGCATGGAAGTGATCACCAATGACTTCAACACCCTGGCCCGGCTGGTGGTGGGTACCAACCGCGTGGCCACCATGCACAGCCGCCTGGCGCGCCTGCAGGCCGACCACCTTCCGCTTCGGCTGCTTCCGCCGCCGGTGAAAATCCCGGTGATGGGCGAGTACATGCTGTGGCATCGCACCCTCGAAGGCGACCCGATGCACGCCTGGCTGCGCGACCAGATCAGCCTCACCATCGGTGACCTGGAGGAGGAAGCCCGCGCGGCGTGAGGTATCGACAGCGTCGATAGCCGGCCATCAAGGCGTTCTGCTGTTGGCGTGACGCCACCCCCGGTAGGGTGAGCGTTACGTTAACAACAAGAATGGATCAGCCCATGTCCGCCCTTCATCTGCGCTGCCAGACCCTCTTCGACAGTGTCGACCTCACACCACAGCAAGACCAGACCCTGGTAGTTGAAAACGGCCTGTTTACCTACGTTGGCCCTACGGCCAACGCACCGGCGGCACGGCCCGGCGACCAGCGCGTGGAAGGCGTGGCGCCCTTCGTGATGCCGGGGCTGGTGGATGTGCATACCCACCTGGCCTTCGGGAATGCCCAGAGCGAGGAAGACATCGACCTGTGGACCAGCGACGAATTTCGCGCCCTGCGGGGCATGTTCTTCGCCCGGCATATCCTCGCGGCCGGGGTCACCAGCATGGTGTGCCCAGGTGACAGCGGGCAGCTCAGTATCTCGGTTCGCAACGCCATCAATGCCGGCCTGTTCGAAGGCCCGCGCGTGGCCGCCAGCAGCCGAGTGATCACCAACCGGCAAAGCCTTAACGACTGGTTCCCCAGCCGCGTAGGGGCGCCGGAGTATTTCACCGCCCGCCTGGTCACCAGCCGCAGCGAGGCCATCGCCGAAATCCGCACCCAGGCCAAGGACGGTGTGGACCTGATCAAGATCGCCATGGACGGCACCCACCGTCGCCCGAACGGCGAAATCATCGCGGCCTTTACCGCTGACGAAACCTTCGAGATGGTCGAAGAAGCCCACCGCCTGGGTTGCAAAGTGGCCACCCATGCGTATGGCCGGGAGGCGGTGATGTACGCCGCAAAAGCCGGCGTGGACCTGATTTTCCATGCGTTCTACATGGACGACGCCTGCATCGAGGCGATCCTGGAAAGCGGCAGCATCCTGGCCCCTACCATGACCTTCCCGCAGAACACCGTGGACTTCTGCCAACCTCACGACCCTGCCATCACCACCGGCTACGCCGGATACTGCAAACGCACGCTGGAAGTAGGCACGCAGGTGCTGCGCCGCGCCAAGGCCGCGGGCATTCCTTTCGCGTGCGGCAGTGACAGCGGCTTTGCCGTTACCCCCTACGGCGAATGGCACGGCCGCGAGGCAGAACTGCTGGTCACCCGCCTGGGCTTCACCCCCGCCGAGGCGTTGCACGCTGCCACTGCGGTGGGCGCACGCTGCATGCCGCGTGGTGAAAGCCTGGGCACGCTCAAGGCCGGCCAGCAGGCAGACTTCCTGGTGTTCGACGCCTCGCCGCTGGAGGACATTCGCCGGCTGATCGACCGCGATTGCCTGCGCGCCGTGTACAAGGCAGGCAAACCGGTGAGCCTGGAACGCACCGCCTACAACCCCAAACAAGTGTCGGATTTCAACTCGCTGAAATGGACCGACCTCTATACCCGTGACCGGGTACAGGCCCTGGCTGCCACCCGTACTGGGGAGGTGCGCGCATGAGCCGGCTGGACCTGAACACCGCAGTAACCTTGGCCCAGCGCGCCATCGCTGAAGGTATCGAACGGGGCTTTCACCCGCTCGGTGCCGCCGTGCTGGACCCCCACGGCCACCCTTTGGCGGTACTGCGCCATCCCGATGCCAGCTTCCTGCGCCCGCAGATTGCCAGCGCCAAGGCGAAAGGCTGTGTAGGCATGGGCTTCGGCGGCCGCGAACTCGCCCGCCGCGCCCAGGGCGTACCGACCTTCTTCGACGCCCTTAACAGCCTTACCGGCGGGCAGGTGATTCCAGTGGCAGGCGGCGTGCTGATCCGTAACGCCGAAGGCACCCTCCTCGGCGCCCTGGGCATCAGCGGCGACACCTCGGACAACGACGAAATCTGTGCCGTGGCGGCAATTCAAGCGGCTGGGCTGGTGGCGGATACAGGGGATAAATAAAGGCCTTTTTCGCGAGCTCCGCGGCGGCCTGTGGGAGCTGGGAGGCCGGCCGTCCGGCGAGCCGAAGGCGAAGCTCGCGAATAAGGGTGTCTATTTTGATAGAGACGCCACAATCTCCAACAGCTCTCCCCGCAGCCATGCCAGCGCGGGGTCGCTGTCCTGATAAGGGTGCCACTGCATTACCTGTACCGCCCGGGGGAAGTCCACCGGCGCCGGCCACAGGGCAAGGGGATAGCGCTGGGCCATTTGTTCGGCATGCCGGCGGAACAGCGTAGCGATGCGCTCGGTGCCAACGATGAATTCCGGTATCAGCCCAAAGCTCTCCACCCGAATGGCAGCATTGCGCGCCAGCCCGATCTCGTTCAGGTGCATGGCGTCCATGCCCAGGCTGCGACCATCGGCAAACGCCCGCACCACATGCTCGGCGTTGCGGTACTGATCGAGGCCGATCCCGCTGCTGTACGCCTGCGCACCTTGCCAGGCCACGCAGCACCATTGGTCTTCCAACAGCGTCGACTGCGCAAAGCCTGCGTTGCAGCGCCGCTCCGGCACCACCACCAGATCGCAGCGGCGATACTCCAGCGCTTCGCTCACCACATCCTGCTCACGCGGCACCGGCAAGTCCCGCAGGCTGAGCCGGGCCTTCGGCGCCCTCTCGGCCAGCACGCGCGCGAGTGACGGCATCAGCACCGCAATCACATAATCCGACGCCGCCACCGTGAACGTGCGCTCGCAGGTGGCCGGGTCGAACGCCGCAGGCCCCTCCACCAACTCCCGAGCCAGCGCGAGGGTTTGCTGCACCTTGGGCAACAGGGCCAGGGCCTTGGCAGTGGGCTCCAGCCGACGCCCCACCTGCACCAGCAACGGGTCATCGAAATGCTCACGCAACCGCCCCAACGCCGCGCTTGTGGCCGACTGCCCCAAATGCAAACGCTCGGCCGCGCGGCTCACGTTGCACTCAGTGAGGAGTGCTTCGAGGGCAATCAGCAGGTTCAGGTCCAGGCGACGCAGGCGCATCGGGCGCGGTTCCAGGCAATGGGGCTAGCGAGCATAGCGGATTTCAAGCTGCAAGCTGCAAGCTGCAAGCTGCAAGCTGCAAGGAGTATTGGCCGCGCGCCACCGCAATCACCAACCCCCTTACAACTCAATCTTCGTCCCCAGCACCTCCAGGAACGCAGCCAGCCATGCCGGGTGCGCGGGCCAGGCCGGGGCGGTAACAAGATTGCGGTCTACGTGGGCGCTGGTGACGTCGATGTAGACGAATTTGCCGCCGGCCAGCCTCACCTCCGGCGCGCAGGCGGGGTAGGCGCTGCAGGTGGGGTCATCGAGCACGCCCGCCGCAGCGAGCAGTTGCGGGCCGTGGCAGATGGCGGCGATGGGTTTGTTGGCGTTGGCGAAGCTGCGCACCAAGGCCAGCACTAGTTCGTTCAGGCGCAGGTATTCCGGGGCGCGGCCGCCGGGCACTACCAGAGCGTCGTACATATCGTGATGCACTTCTTCAAAACTGTAGTTCAGGCTGAAGCCGTGGCCGGGCTTTTCGCTGTAGGTCTGGTCGCCTTCGAAATCGTGGATGGCGGTCTTGATCTTGTCGCCGGCCTTTTTATCCGGGCAGACGGCGTGTACCTGATGCCCCACCATCGTGAGGGCCTGGAACGGCACCATCACTTCGTAATCTTCGACGAAATCGCCTACCAGCATAAGGATCTTTTTCTTGGCCAGGAGCGGGGTTCCTTGAGGGATCAATGGTCCCTCAAGGCTAGCCGCTCCTGCCGCAGGTGCTCAGTCGCGGCTGTCCAGCAGGTTGGCCACGATGCGATCCAGCCAACCCCACAGCCGCTGCTGCGCCCGGCGCCACAGCGGTCGCGCCTTCCATTGCTCCAACGTAATCTCCCGGCTATTAGCGAAATCTGTCTGAAAACTTGATGCCACCGCCGTGGTAAATGTAGGGTCCAGCGCTTCGAGGTTGGCTTCGAGGTTGAAGCGCAGGTTCCAGTGATCGAAGTTGCATGAGCCAACGCTGACCCAGTCGTCCACGATCACCATCTTCAGGTGAAGGAAGCACGGCTGGTACTCGTAAATCTTCACCCCGGCGCGAAGCAAGCGTGGGTAGTAGCGATGCCCGGCGTAGCGCACCGACGGGTGATCGGTACGCGGGCCGGTGAGCAGCAAGCGCACGTCAATGCCGCGCTGAGCGGCGCGGCGCAGTGACCGCCGCACGCTGAAGGTCGGGAGAAAATACGGCGTGGCCAGCCAGATACGCTGCTGGCCGGCATGAATCGCCCGCACCAGTGAACGCAGGATGTCCCGGTGCTGGCGCGCGTCGCAGTACGCGACCCGGGCGAGCCCGGCGCCGCTGGGCGGCATGCGCGGCAATCGAGGTAGCCCAAAGTGTGTGGCGGGACGCCAGGCGCTGCGCCGCAGATTCGCACGCCACTGGCGGTCGAAGAGCATTTGCCAGTCGGCCACCACCGGGCCATGCATCTCCACCATCACCTCGTGCCATTCGCTTTGGCTTTCATCCGGCTGCCAGAACTGGTCGGTAACGCCAGTACCGCCCACCACCGCCAGCGCCTGATCGACCACTAACAGCTTGCGGTGATCGCGAAACAGGTTACGCCCCCCGCGCCGCCACGAGACCGGGTTGTACAGCCGCAGCTCCACGCCCGCAGCCTGCAATTGTTCACGGGACGGCGCGCCGAAGGCCAGGCTGCCGTAACCGTCGAACAGGCACCGCACCCGCACGCCACGTTCGGCGGCAGCCACCAGCGCGGCCACCACCGCATCCGCGCAGTGGCCGGCCTCTACCAGATACAGCTCCAGGTCCACCTGCTCGCGGGCGTCGCCGATAGCCGCCAACATGCGCGGGAAGAACGAAGGCCCGTCGATCAGCAGCTCGAAGCGGTTGTGGTTACGCCATGGAAAGATCGGCCCAGCCATAGGTCAGGCTACCCGGCTGGAAGGAAGGGATTGCACGCACACACCACTGAACATGTAAGGCGCCCACAGGAAAGACCGGCTCACATTAACTGCGCGGAAAGAAATTTCCTACAGGGCGGCGCGAGTTGCTCTCGCCTTGCTTGTGCACGCTGCCCCCACGAGGCCTTTCGACCCACCCTACCCCAACACTGCCAACGCACGCGCCAGGCGCTTTTCCCTTGCTCCACGCGCCAGCTCGAACAAGGCCCGATCGCGACGCCAGACCGGCCCGAGCGCACGGGGCGAAATGTCGAAGGCATGCTCCACTTCAGGCGCCAGGGCCTCGAACTGAGCAAACAGGCCGGCCAGCAACAGATGTGTCGCCGGGGCCAGCGGCGGTTGCCGAGCGGCTTCGGCGCAACCGCCAAGTACGGCGAGCAGGCGCAGCTGGAGGGTTTGCGGCCACGGGTCTTCGATGGC
The DNA here is from genome assembly GCF_058145875.1 of Pseudomonas sp. 3MAES_34.3B. NCBI lineage: Bacteria > Pseudomonadati > Pseudomonadota > Gammaproteobacteria > Pseudomonadales > Pseudomonadaceae > Pseudomonas > Pseudomonas sp. 3MAES_34.3B. Next base: position 4,418,622 of record NZ_CM176960.1, read on the forward strand.
GATCCCCAGCAGCCAGGCCACCAGTGCCGCCAAGATGTAGAGGTCTTCCACGCTGCGGAATGGCTTGACGTAATCGTCCCAGCCATCGCCGGGTAACAACGCGCACAGCGCATGCTCGAACCACGCGCGGGCATGGCCGGTCTCGGGCATGATCGGTGCTGGCGGCAGCGCTTCGAGCCGCACCCCAGGCTCGCCCGGGTACACCACGGTCATGGATAACCGGGGCGGCAAACCTTCGCCTTCGCAACGGGCGGCCACCATCAACCATTCGGCCTGATCGCCCGCGGTCACGAAATCCTTGCGCCCGGTAAGCCGTGTTCCCTGTACTCGCGTTCCCAGGTCGGCAGGGCGGATGCTGCGGTTTTCAGTCACGCAGATTGCGCCCAGCCCCGCCGGCGCGCTCGGCCACAGCACACGCAGCGCAGCCTGATACCCGATGGCGAAGGCCAGGCCCGGCAAGGGCACGGCGCGCGCAGCGAACACCGCCAGGTCGAAAGGTGAAGCGCCCGGCCAGCGGCGCAGCGCTTCGGCCCACAACTCCGTCAGGCTTTCGCCCGGAGTAAAAGGCTCGCGTTGTTGCATCACCTTGAGCCATCCCATGCGCCGCGCCTCCGGTTTGCCTGGCCGTCATCTGAGCATCATCGAAGCGTAACGGTGGTGACACCGTCGCTGCCTAGCCTGAGCTTGCCGAACAAAGCCCCTTGCTCGCAACCCCGGCAAGGCGGCTGCGATTGCCAATAGCTGCGGCGCCTCCGCTCAAGCCTGGCGCGTGCCGTCCCACTCTGCGGCGAACACCTGCAATTGCGGATAAAACGCCCGGAAATCGTCCAGCAGGGCCGGATATAGCTCACGCAGCTCGGGAAGCGCACCCAGCAAACCCTCCGGGCGAGACAAGCGCCGCGATATACCCTGCAGCACGCGCCCCAGTACCTCGAATTCCTGATAGGAGCCCAACCAGTCGTGCTCGATCATCGAGGGCGCGATGTTTGCCAGCCTGCCGGGAAGGTCCGGTGTGCGGCGCAATACGCTGTACACACGGCTGGTGAATTCGGGCAACGGCTGCGGGTGGTAGTGCTCCCAGTGGAGCGCCAGGCAGTGATCGAAAAACACATCGAGGATGATCCCTGCATAGCGGCGCCGTTCCCGGGGAAACCGCGCCAACGCGGCCAGCACCAGCGGGTGGCTGTCGGTGTAGCGGTCGATCGCCCGGTGAAGGCGAATGCCCGCCTCCAGTTGCGGCGGGAAGCGGCCGTCCAGCGACCCTTTGACGAAGTCGCCATAGAGGCTACCGAGCATTTGCTGCGGTGAAGGGCCGCCGAGGTGAAGGTGTGCCAGAAAGTTCATGAGGCCAGCGTAGCATTCACATAGCCTGGGCATATACCTCCACTTCACAAGCTCATCGCCAGAACGTATTTGTATATCGCGATACGCCGATATATATTTCGCTCTATCGCGATATACCGTTATCCCACTCGAGCACCGCCAGCATGCCTCTCGACCTCGACGACATAATAAAAGCCCTGTCCCACCCCGTGCGCCGCGACATCCTGCACTGGCTCAAAGACCCCAAGGGCGAGTTTCCCGACCAGAACCACAACCATGACTACGGCGTGTGTGCGGGGCAGATCGACCAGCGCTGCGGCTTGTCGCAGTCCACGGTGTCGGCCCACCTGGCGACCTTGCAGCGTGCCGGGCTGGTCACCAGCCGCAAGGTTGGCCAGTGGCACTACTTCCAACGAAACGAGGAACAGCTGCGGCTGTTTCTCGAGCAATTGAGCAACCAGCTCTGAAAGGACACCTCCAATGCCGCTTTCCTTGTTAATCCTGGCGCTGAGTTCGTTCGCCATCGGCACCACCGAGTTCGTCATCATGGGGCTGCTGCCCAATGTGGCGCAGGACCTTGGTGTTTCCATCCCCGGCGCCGGATGGCTCGTCACCGGCTATGCCCTGGGCGTGGCGCTGGGCGCGCCGTTCATGGCCATGGCCACGGCCCACCTGCCGCGCAAGCTGGCGCTGGTGGTGCTGATGGGCGTGTTTATCGTGGGCAACCTGTTGTGCGCGGTGGCGGCCGATTACAACGTGCTGATGTTCGCCCGGGTAGTGACCGCGCTGTGTCACGGCGCATTCTTCGGTATCGGCTCTGTGGTGGCTGCCAACCTGGTGGCGCCGAACAAGCGGGCATCGGCAGTAGCGCTGATGTTCACCGGCCTCACGCTGGCCAACGTGCTAGGTGTACCGCTGGGTACTGCGCTTGGCCAGGCCGCTGGCTGGCGGGCAACGTTCTGGGGCGTCACGTTCATTGGCGTGGTGGCTTTCATCGGCCTGTTGCGCTACTTGCCGAACCGCCACGACGAACAAAAGCTCAACATGGCTGCCGAACTCGCCGGCCTCAAGGGCGCAGGAATCTGGCTATCGCTGAGCATGACGGTGATGTTCTCCGCCTCCATGTTTGCCCTGTTCACCTACATCGCGCCCTTGCTGGGTGAGGTTACGGGTGTTTCAGACCGCGGCATTACCTTCACCCTGCTGCTGATCGGCCTTGGGCTGACCCTGGGCAATATCGTGGGCGGCAAGCTGGCCGATCGCCAACTGGCCGGTACGCTCGCCGGGGCCTTTATCGCCATGGCGCTGGTGTGCACCGCGCTGGCCTGGACCAGCGCAGCACTGATACCCACCGAAGTCACGCTGTTCATCTGGGCAATGGCCGCCTTCGCCGCCGTACCAGCGCTGCAGGTGAACGTGGTCAGCTTCGGCAAGGCCGCGCCCAACCTTGTGTCCACGCTGAACATCAGCGCCTTCAATATCGGCAACGCGCTCGGCGCCTGGGTTGGTGGCGCGGTGATCGGCCATGGCCTGGGCCTCACCCGTGTGCCACTGGCCGCAGCCGCCCTCGCTGGCGTGGCGCTGGTTATCACCCTGATTACCTTCTCCCGGGGCGGCAAGGCTGACCTTGCCCCCGCTACCTACTGAAAGAGGCTATTCGATGACTACGCTTTTCGACCCTATCCGCATCGGCGACCTGGAGCTGCCTAACCGCATCGTGATGGCGCCGCTTACCCGTTGCCGCGCGAGCGCTGGCCGCGTGCCCAATGCCTTGATGGCCGAGTACTACGTACAGCGCGCCAGCGCCGGCCTGATCCTTTCCGAAGCCACGTCCGTGACCCCGATGGGCGTGGGCTACCCCAACACCCCGGGTATCTGGAGCGACGAACAGGTAGCGGGCTGGGCCAACATCACCAAGGCCGTGCACGCCGCCGGTGGCCGCATCTCCCTGCAGCTGTGGCACGTAGGCCGTATTTCACACCCCAGCTACCTCGACGGTGAACTGCCCGTTGCGCCAAGCGCCATCCAGCCCAAGGGCCATGTGAGCCTGGTGCGCCCGATCACTGAATTCCCCACGCCCCGCGCGCTGGAAACCGCCGAGATCGCCGGCATCGTGGAGGCGTATCGCCAAGGCGCCGAGAACGCGAAGAAAGCCGGTTTCGATGGCGTGGAGATTCACGGCGCCAATGGTTACCTGCTGGACCAGTTCCTGCAAAGCAGCACCAACCAGCGCACCGACCAATACGGCGGCTCGCTGGAAAACCGCGCACGCCTGTTGCTGGAAGTCACCGACGCCGCGATCAGTGTGTGGGGCGCGGGACGCGTGGGTGTACATTTGGCACCGCGTGCCGATTCCCACGACATGGGCGACGCCAACCGGGCCGAGACCTTCACCTATGTGGCGAGCGAGTTGGGCAAACGAGGGATTGCGTTTATCTGCGCCCGGGAGAAGGAAGCGGACGACAGCCTCGGCCCGCAGCTGAAGAAGGCCTTTGGCGGCGTGTACATCGCCAACGAACGCTTCACCAAGGCCAGCGCCAACGCCGCTATCGCCCGTGGTGATGCAGACGCCATTGCCTTTGGTGTGCCCTTTATCGCCAACCCGGACCTGCCAGCCCGACTGGCCGCCGATGCGCCGCTCAATGAAGCGCACCCCGAAACCTTCTATGCCGAAGGCGCGGTGGGTTACCTCGACTACCCACGGCTGTAATACCGGCCAGCCGTCGCGCCCTGCCGGTCAGGGCGCCTTGCGGTCGAGCTGTTGCTGAAGGTTCTGGATCTGCGCCTGCAGCCCATTGATGTTGCGGGTGGTCTGGCCCCGGAATGCATCGAATTCGGTGTTGGTAGGGCCACTGTTGGCTTGAGCGGCCGGGCGGTTATCCTGCTCGCTCTTGAGCACGATCAGGTCCTGCTCCAGGCGTTCGAGGCGGCCATTGAGGTCGCCTTGCTTCTTCAGCGCCGCCACGTCGTTACCCAAAGCCTTGAGTTGAGCATCCATCGCCGCTTGCGCGGCTTGCGCCCCTTTGAGTGTGGCCAGGTCGCCACTCAATGCCTTCAACTGGTTCTGCAGTTGTTCAGCGGCAGCCACTTGGGCGGCGAGCTGGGTATTGAGCTGCTCCACGCGCTTGTCGGTAGCCCCCTGCTGCCCCGCCACGCCCTGCTGTTGCCGGCCCTGGTCGTCCAGCCGCGCCTGCAACTGGCGTACCTGCAGCTTCAACGCTTCGGTATCGCTGGTCACGCTGCTCTCGCCATCCGCCACCTTGCCGCTGATCGCCTGCAACCGCCCGGCGGCTTCTTCACTGACCTTGGCAAAACTGTCCTGGGTGGCGACCAGTTGCTGCTCCATCAGCGAAATCTGCTGGAAGCTCCACCAGCCCAGCCCCGTCAGCGCGATCACCAGTGCCGCCACCAACGCCCACAATCCGCCCAGCCCAGGCGCCTTGACCGTGACCACCGGCGTGGTGCGCGAATACACCGGCTCGTGCCGAGCACTGGAGTGACCGTCGAGCAATGGCTCGTCATCATCCAGGTCATTGGCCCTGAGGCTTGGCAGGTTGTCAAAATCGTCAGCAGCGTCTTTGCGCATGGCAAGCGTTCCGGAGCGGTTCAGGGGAATGAAGGGGTGCGAGTCTAACATTGCGAAGCGGCGGCACACATGGCCTCAGCGGTACTTGCCGGAAGTGTCCTGGGCACGCCATCCGTGGCACAGCGCATCCATGCCGGCCCATACAGAAGCCTGAGGCTGGTAGCCCAGATAGTGCCGTGCGCGGTTGACGTCGAGGATGAAATCTTCGGTCATCCAGGCAATGTCCGCCGGCAGCAACGACGGGCGCGGTTGGCCGGGCCAATACACCCGGGCGAAGGCCGAAAGCCCGGCCATGAAGGCCGCCGGGGCCACGCCTCGATACGTACGCAAGGGGGGCAACTGGAGCTGGCGCAGGGCGTAATTAAGCACGTCCCAGAACGGCACCGGCGCGCCATTGGCGATGTTGTACACCCGGCCCAAAGCATCGTCATCGGCGTACAGCGCACACAGCAGGGCGTGGTCCAGGTTGGCTTGTGTGGTGAAATCCACCTTGTTCAGGCCGTTGCCCAGGATCTTCAAACGGTTGCGCGCACACAAGCGGAGCAGGCCGGGCCATACCGTGGGCTCGCCCTCGCCCAGCACGGGCGCCGGCCGCAACGCCAACACCTGCAGCCCGAACTCCTCCGCGCCGAACACTCGCTGCTCTGCACGGAAGCGCGTTTGCGCCTGCAACGTGCGCTTACGCGGGGCAAGCTGGTCCTCACGCACCGGCTGTGCGCTGCGCGGCCGCTCATACACCTGAGCGCTGGACAGGTACACCAGCCGGCGCACCTGTTCCTTGATACAGGCCTCGACCACGTTCTCGGTTGTGCCAAGGTTGGCCAGCTGGAAGTCCGCCAGGCGCCCCCAGTGGCCACCGCGGCCGGCGCAATGCACCACGGCATCCACGCCGCGGCACACGCGGCGGGCAAAATCCGGATCGGCCAGGTCGCCTTCCACCGCTTCGGCGCCCAAACGTTCCAGCCACGCCAGGCGCTCCACGCGCCGGCCCGTGGCACGCACCGCCAGCCCTTGCCCCAGGGCGTAGCGCACGAAGCTGGCGCCGATGAATCCCGTTGCGCCAGTGACCAGTATGTTCATGTGCCTCCCACTACTTATCGCCAATGCCATTGCGGACGTTCGACAAAGGCACCAAGGCACGGGCCGCTTGTTTTACCAGCTCCGCGCCGAGATCACTCAACAGCTTGCCGCCGCTGCGCCAATGGTGCCAATACAGCGGAACGTCGCTGACGTGCCCTGGCAGCAACTGATGGAGTGATCCCTTGGCCAGCTGCTCGCGAACCTGTTGCTCCGGCACCAGCCCCCAGCCCAGGCCTGCTTCGGCCATGCGTACAAAGCCTTCGGAGGACGGCACCAGATGGTGAGCGAAGCCCCCGCCCAGCCCCAGCGATGCCATGAATCGATGTTGCAGCAGGTCGTCTGGCCCAAACACCAGCGCAGGCACCCGTGCCAGCGCGGCCGTGGTAAAGCCCGTGGGGAAGTGGCGGTCGATAAACGCCTGGCTGGCCACCGCGCGATATCGCATGGCCCCGAGCGGTTCGCTGCGCGCGCCGGCCACCGGCCGCGGCTCACCACATAAGCAGGCCGCCACGTCGCCCGCGCGCATGCGGCGCAGGCCTACGTCCTGATCTTCCACTACCAGGTCGAGCAATACCTGGCGCTGTTGGCAAAAGCTGGCAACCGCGGCGGGCCACCAGGTGGCCAGGCTATCGGCGTTGATGGCTACACGCAGCCTTTCGGGCGCCCGGCTTTCATCCAGGCTGGGGACCACCTCCTGCAGGTCCCGCTCCAGCAAGCGCACCTGCTGCACATGGTTGAGCAATTGGCGGCCAACCGGCGTAGGGCTGGGAGGGGATTCGCGCACCAGTACAGGTTGCCCGAGGCGGGCTTCGAGCAGCTTCACGCGCTGGGACACTGCCGACTGTGACAGCCCAAGCGCTTGAGCCGCTCGCTCAAAACCGCCCTGCTCGATCACTGAAGCCAACGCAACCAAGAGTTTGTAATCGAACATCAGTTCTCCTAATGCCACATGAGCAGGATCTGTTTTTCTTATAGCCCGATGCGCGCAACACTGTCATGCATTTCCAGGGAGAACATCATGCTGCAGAGCTATCTGAACGGGCTGCTCATCGCCATAGGGCTGATCATGGCCATCGGCGCGCAAAATGCGTTTGTGTTGGCCCAGAGCCTGCGCCGGGAACACCATCTACCGGTAGCTGCGCTGTGTGTGTTGTGCGATGTGGTGTTGGTGGCTGCGGGCGTGTTCGGGCTGGCGACGCTGCTCGCACAAAGCCCGACCCTGCTGGGCATCGCGCGCTGGGGAGGCGCGGCTTTCCTGCTATGGTATGGCTGCAGTGCACTGCGCCGGGCCTTTTCCCGGCAGGCATTGTCAGCCGAGGGGCAAGCGCCCCGGTCGCGCCAGGCAGTGCTGCTCAGCGCATTGGCGGTGACCTTGCTAAACCCCCATGTTTACCTCGACACCGTGCTGCTGATTGGTAGCTTTGGTGCGCGCCAGACCGTACCCGGCGCGTATGTGGCCGGCGCTGCGAGTGCCTCGGCAGTGTGGTTTTTCACGCTGGCGCTGGGGGCTGCCTGGCTGGCGCCGTGGCTGGCGCGCCCCGCCACATGGAGGGTGCTGGACCTTGCCGTGGCCTTGATGATGTTCACTGTAGCCGGGCAGCTGATCCTGGGCTGAATGCCGTTGCGCTTAACCTGGCGCGCAGCGTCTATTCCACACAGTTGCCGCGTGGTTAAGCCTTGGCCCCAGTGCTATGATCCCGGGCTTGTGCCCGCCCTGCGGGCGCAGCCACGGCCGCCCGTGATCGGCCTTGCGCATAATGCACCAGACCTGATTAGGAGAATCACATGGCTTTTGAACTGCCGCCGCTGCCCTACGCACACGATGCCCTGCAGCCGCACATTTCCAAGGAAACCCTGGAATTCCACCACGACAAGCACCACAACACCTACGTCGTGAACCTGAACAACCTGATTCCGGGCACCGAATTCGAAGGCAAAACCCTCGAAGAGATCGTCAAGTCGTCGTCCGGTGGCATCTTCAACAATGCCGCGCAGGTCTGGAACCACACCTTCTACTGGAACTGCCTGTCGCCCAACGGCGGCGGCGAGCCTACCGGCAAGCTGGCCGAGGCCATCACTCAGGCCTTCGGTTCCTTCGAGAAGTTCAAGGAAGAGTTCAGCAAAACTTCGATCGGCACCTTCGGTTCCGGCTGGGGCTGGCTGGTGAAGAAGGCCGACGGTTCCCTGGCCCTGGCCAGCACCATCGGCGCGGGCAATCCCATCACCAACGGTGACACCCCGCTGCTTACCTGCGACGTGTGGGAACACGCCTACTACATCGACTACCGCAACGTACGTCCCAAATACGTCGAGGCGTTCTGGAACGTCGTGAACTGGGACTTCGTGGCCCAGCAGTTCGAAGGCAGCGCCTTCAAGGCCTGACGCGCTTTGCTGTAACGCCATCCGCGAGCTGCCCCCGCAGCTCCGTCCGGCTCCCACAGGGCACATTCATCCTGTGGGAACGGGCCAACTGGCCCGGCTCAGCCACCGCCGAGCGCCTCGATTCAAGTTCCTTCCCGCAGCTCCGATATAAAGGCAATCCATATTTTTTTCGAGCCGATGGCCTGCTTGGGCCTTGAATCTGCTCGAACCCTTTGACGGTCATTCAGGGTTTGCCAATACTCGGGCAACCGGTTACCGCGTGCTCGGAACAAGGAATTTTCCTTTGAAGGTGGAACTCAAGCACAGCTTGTCGCTGAGATTGCTGAGGATTGTGCTGCTCTCCACGCTGGTGGTGGGCGTGGTGCTCAGCTGTGGGCAAATCATTCTCGACGGCTACAAGACCCGACATACGATCGCCCGCGATGCCGAGCGCATCCTTGATATGTTCCAGGACCCGTCCACCCAGGCCGTCTATAGCCTGGACAAGGAAATGGCCATGCAGGTGATCGGAGGGCTGTTCCAGGACCCTGCCGTGCGCGCCGCCTCCATTGGCCACCCTGGCGAGGAGATGCTCGCCGAGCGCGAGCGCCCACTGGCTAATACCTCCACCCGCTGGCTCACCGATCCTGTACTGGACAAGGAACGCACCTTCAGCATCCGCTTGATTGGCCGCCCGCCCTACAACGAATACTACGGCGACCTGAATATCACGCTGGATACCGCGACCTACGGGGAAGAGTTCGTGCGCAACTCCTGGGTGCTGTTCGTCTCCGGGGTACTGCGCGCCATGCTCATGGGCCTGGTGCTGTACATGGTGTATCACTGGCTGCTGACCAAGCCGCTGTCGCGCATGCTCGAACACCTGAGCGAGATCACGCCGGACCGGCCCGGTCAGCACCAGCTGCCGCTTCCCAAGGGCCATGAAAAGAACGAACTGGGCTTGTGGGTGCGCACCGCGAACCAGTTGCTGGCGTCCATCGAGCGCAATACCTCACTGCGCCGTGAGGCCGAGGACAGTTTATTGCGCATGTCCCAGTACGACTTCCTCACCGGCTTGCCCAACCGTCTGCAACTGCAGCAGCAACTGGACCAGATCCTGATCGACGCGGCTCGCATGCAGCGGCGCGTAGCGGTCATCTGTGTGGGCCTGGATGACTTCAAGGGCGTGAACGAGCAGTACAGCTATCAGGCAGGCGACCAATTGCTGTTGGCCACCGCCGACCGGCTTCGCGCCCACAGCGGCCGCCTCGGTGCCTTGGCCCGCCTGGGAGGCGACCAGTTCGCACTGGTGCAGGCCAATATCGAGGAGCCCTACAAGGCCGCCGAGCTGGCCCAGCAGATCCTTGACGACCTTGCCGCGCCCTTCGCCCTGGATGCCCGCGAGATCCGCCTGCGCGCCACTATCGGCATCACCCTCTTCCCCGAAGACGGCGACAGCACCGAGAAGCTGCTGCAAAAGGCCGAGCAAACGATGACACTGGCCAAGACCCGGTCACGCAACCGCTATCAGTTTTATGTCGCCAGCGTGGACAGCGAGATGCGCCGCCGCCGTGAGCTGGAAAAAGCCCTGCGCGAAGCCCTGGCACACAACCAGCTGTTCCTGGTGTATCAACCCCAGATCAGCTACCGCGACCACCGTATCGTGGGCGTGGAGGCACTGTTGCGCTGGCAGCACCCGGAGTTCGGGTTTATCCCGCCGGATCAGTTCATTCCCTTGGCGGAACAGAACGGCACCATCGTTTCGATCGGTGAATGGGTACTCGACCAGGCCTGCGCGCAGCTGCGCGAATGGCATGACCAGGGCTTCACCCATTTGCGTATGGCGGTAAACCTGTCCACGGTGCAGCTGCACCACAGCGAACTGCCTCGGGTGGTGAGCAACATCTTGCAGATGTACAGCTTGCCACCGCGCAGCCTCGAACTGGAAGTCACCGAAACCGGCCTGATGGAAGACATCAGCACCGCCGCCCAGCACTTGCTGAGCTTGCGCCAGTCCGGCGCCTTGATCGCCATCGATGACTTCGGTACCGGGTACTCGTCCCTGGGCTATCTGCGCTCGCTTCCGCTGGACAAGATCAAGATCGATAAAAGCTTCGTGAAAGACCTGCTCGACGACGAAGATGACGCAACCATCGTTCGTGCCGTGATTCAGCTGGGCAAGAGCCTGGGCATGCAGGTGATTGCCGAAGGCGTGGAAACGGCCGAACAGGAGGCCTACATCATTGCCGAGGGATGTCACGAAGGCCAAGGCTATTACTACTCACGGCCCTTGCCAGCGCGTGACCTGCTGACGTTCCTCAAGCAGGCCGAGCGTGGGCGGGTAATCCATTCCTGAGGGTGTGGCCTGGATGAATTATTTTTCAGCCGGGCCTTTACATCAAATGCAAATCCTTCGCATCATGTGGCCCGCTTCGTTCGGCGCCACGGGCGCCTATCGCCACTTCTGATGCAGGAATTGCCCATGATCCGTACGCCGTTGGTTGCCAGTTTGCTGGCCATTGCCATTTCGCTCGCCGGTTGCGGCGACAACGACAAGGAAAAGGCAGCCGCGCAAACGCCTGCGCCGACAGCGGCTAACGCCAGCGCCACCCCTGCGGCGGTCGCCCTGGATCAAGCGGCGGCCAAGGCCGTTGTCGGCCATTACAGCGAAATGGTATACGCGGTATTCAGCGACGCCCTCACCACCGCAACGGCGCTGCAACAAGCTGTGGATGCCTTCCTTGCCAAGCCCGACGCCAATACGCTCAAGGCCGCGCGCGAAGCCTGGCTCGCCGCCCGGCCCTCCTACCTGCAAAGCGAAGTCTTCCGCTTTGGCAACACCATCATCGACGACTGGGAAGGCCAGGTGAACGCCTGGCCCCTGGACGAAGGCCTGATCGACTACGTGGCCAAAGGGTATGAACCTGCCCTGGGTAACCCGGGCGGCAGCGCCAACATCATCGCCAACACGGAAATCCAGGTTGGCGAAGACAAGGTTGACGTGAAAGACATCACTCCGGAGAAGCTCGCCAGCCTCAATGAGCTGGGCGGCTCCGAGGCCAACGTTGCCACCGGTTACCACGCCATCGAGTTCCTGCTGTGGGGCCAGGATCTCAACGGCACGGGCCCGGGGGCCGGCAACCGCCCCGCCAGCGACTACCTGCAGGGCAAGGGCGCCACGGGCGGCCACAACGGTCGCCGCCGCGCCTACCTCAAGGCCTCGACCGACCTGCTGGTCGGCGACCTGAAGGAAATGGTCGGCAACTGGAAGCCGGGCGTGGCCGACAACTACCGCGCCAGCCTGGAAGCCGAGCCTGTAGACAGCGGCCTGCGCAAGATGCTGTTCGGCATGGGCAGCCTATCGCTGGGTGAACTGGCCGGCGAGCGCCTGAAGGTGGCCCTGGAAGCCAATTCGCCTGAAGACGAACATGACTGCTTCAGCGACAACACCCATAACTCGGCCTTCTTCAATGCCAAGGGCATTCGCAACGTTTACCTGGGCGAATACCTGCGCGCCGACGGCACCCGCCTGACCGGTCCGAGCCTGTCGTCGCTGGTGGCGAAGATCGACCCGGCCACCGACGAAGCCCTCAAGGCCGACCTGGCGGACACCGAAGCGAAAATGCAGGTGATCGTGGATCACGCCACCAAGGGCGAGCACTTCGACCAGCTGATTGCCTCGGGCAACACCGCCGGCAACCAGATCGTGCGCGATGCGATCGGTGCGCTGGTGAAGCAGACCGGCGCGATCGAGCAGGCTGCCGGGAAGTTGGGGATCACGGATCTGAATCCGGACAACGCTGAACACGAGTTCTAGGGGAAGGCGCTCGGTGATGCTGCGCTGAGCGACGATTCTTTCATGGCGAGCCCTGCCCTGCAGTGGCTCGCTTTTGCATTTTTGTAGCGCGGGTTATTTCGATGTTTCCAATGGCGGTTCACAGGTCATTCCTTGCCTTGGCCATAGGCCTGGGGCTGGGGCTGGTGGCTTGCGACCAGGCGCCACGCTTCACTGCGGCCGAACCGGGGGAAGCGCTCTCCGGCGGCTCCGCGACTGTGCAGCGCAGCGATGTGAATGCCTATGCCCTGCCCTCGGGCAATCTCGGCGCGGCGCGGCGGGTGGACTTCAGCGTGGGCAACAGCTTCTTTCGCAACCCCTGGGTGATCGCGCCGTCCACCACCACCGCGCGGGATGGGCTGGGGCCGCTGTTCAATACCAATGCGTGCCAGAACTGCCACATTCGGGATGGCCGTGGCCAACCGCCCGAGCCCGGGGCAAGCAATGCGGTGTCCATGCTGGTGAGGCTGTCCGTACCGCCCACCGCTGAAGCGGCCAGCAGCGTGCACCGGCTTGGTTTCGCCCCAGAACCCACCTACGGCATGCAATTGCAGGACATGGCCATCCCGGGCGTGCAACCGGAAGGCCGTGTGCGGGTACGCTATACCCCGGTTCCGGTTACCTTTGCCGACGGGTTCAGGGTAGAGCTGCGCAAGCCGGAACTGCAGATCGATCAGCTGGGCTATGGGCCGCTGCATCCGCAGGTGCGGATGTCCGCCCGGATCGCCCCGCCAATGATCGGCCTGGGCTTGCTCGAGGCCATCCCTGAAAGCGCCATTGTGGCTAACGCCAACGCCCAGGCCACCGCCAACGATGGCGTACGCGGCCGCCCCAACCAAGTGTTCGAAGACGCCAGCGGGCAAAAAGTGCTGGGGCGCTTCGGCTGGAAAGGCGGTCAGCCAAGCCTGGACCAACAGAACGCCCATGCCTTCGCCGGGGACCTGGGGATAACCTCCTCGCTGCACCCCACCGACGATTGCACACCGGCACAGGCCGCGTGCCTGGGTGCAGCCAACGGCAACCAGAGCGCGACCGAGGCCTTTGAAGTCAGCGACAACATTCGCAGGCTGGTGTTGTTCTACAGCCGTAACCTTGGCGTGCCAGCACGGCGCGGCGAAGCAAGTGCGCAGGTGCTCGAAGGTAAAAGCCTGTTCCATCAGGCCGGTTGCCAGGCCTGCCATGTCCCGCATTACGTCACCCGCGCCGATGCCGCTGAACCAGAGCTCGCCAACCAGTCCATCCGACCGTACACGGACCTGCTGCTGCACGACATGGGCCCAGGCCTCGCCGATGGCCATGAGGAGTTCGAAGCGCGTGGCCAGGACTGGCGAACGCCGCCGTTGTGGGGCATCGGCTTGTCCGGAACGGTAAACCCTCGAGGCCGCTACCTGCATGATGGCCGCGCGCGGAACCTGCTCGAAGCCGTGTTGTGGCACGACGGCGAAGCCGCCGGGGCAAAGTTGAAGGTGTTGCGTTTCGACGCAGATCAGCGATCGGCATTGCTGGCCTTTCTCGAATCCCTATAACATTCCCGACCTTTTGCTGTGGAGCCCCTCATGTTCCGTCCCAAGCTGCTGTTCACCAGCCTTGCCGCCCTCGCCCTCGGTGCGTGCGCGCCCCAGGACCCGCAAGCGGTGACCAGCGCCGCATTGGCCAGCCAGGTGATATTACCCACCTACAGCCAGTGGGTAGACGCCGATCGGCAGCTCGCACAAAGCGCCTTGGCGTTCTGTCAGGGCACGGAAAGCCTGGACAAGGCCCGTGCTGACTTCCTCGCCGCGCAAAAAGCCTGGGCGGCCTTGCAGCCATTGCTGATCGGGCCGCTGGCCGAGGGCAACCGTGCCTGGTCCGTGCAATTCTGGCCGGACAAGAAAAACCTGGTCGGGCGCCAGGTGGAACAGCTTGTGGCTACCGGCGGCGCCCTTGATGCCGCCGCACTGGGCAAGGCCAGCGTGGTAGTACAGGGGCTTTCTGCCTATGAGTACATCCTCTTCGACAGCAAGCCCGAGGTTGCCGACGCAGCCCGCAAGGCGAGTTATTGCCCGCTGCTGGTCGCCATCGGCGAGCACCAGAAGGCACTGGCCGAGGGCATCCTGGCCAGCTGGAAGCGCGATGACGGCATGCTGGCGCAGCTCACCAAATTCCCTAACCAGCGGTATGCCGATGCCCACGAAGCCATCGCCGACCTGCTGCGGGCCCAGGTGACCGCGCTCGACAGTTTGAAGAAAAAACTCGGCGCGCCCATGGGCCGGCAAAGCAAAGGCGTTGCCCAGCCGTACCAAGCCGAAGCGTGGCGCAGCCAGTCCTCGCTCAAAAGCCTTCAGGCCAGCCTGAGCGCCGCTCAAGCCGTGTGGAACGGGGTGGACGGAAAAGGCTTGCGCGCGCTTTTGCCAAGCGATCAAAAGCCACTGGCCGACAAGATCGACGCCGCCTATGGCGCTGCCGCCCAGGCCTTGAACGACAATCAGAAAACCCTCACCGAATTGCTGGCCGACCCAGCCGGGCAGCAAACGCTGGACGGGATTTACGACCGTCTCAATACTGTGCATCGCCTCCACGAAGGCGAACTGGCCCGCGCGCTGAACATACAGCTGGGCTTCAACGCCAATGACGGTGACTGACATGCAACGCTCGCTTTCGGCACTGGCTCAACGGTTGGCAGGCTCGCTGAAACTCGGCGGCTGGCGCCTGATCGGCAACCGGAGCCGAAGCGCGCTGCTGTTGTCCGCCCGCGATGACGCCGACGGCGGCCACTATGCCGTGGGTTATCGTATCGACGGTACCGTGGCCTTCAGTACCCAGGTGGCGCAGCGGTGCCATGCCATCATCGAGCACCCTCACCAACCGATAGCGCTGTTCGTGGCCCGCCGCCCGGGCACTGAAAGCTACCTTGTGGACCTACGAGACGGCCGCCTGCTGCAAACCCTGCACTCGCAGCCCGGCCGGCATTTTTACGGCCATGCGGTCGTCCACCACGCTGGGGAATGGTTGTACGCGACGGAGAACGACACCACTCAGCCAGGCCGCGGCCTGCTGGGCGTGTACCGCTTCACCGGCGAGCGGCTGGAGCACTTCGGCGAGTTGCCCACTCACGGCATAGGGCCTCACGAAGTGGCCTGGCTACCGGACCGGGAAACCCTGGTGGTTGCCAACGGCGGTATCCGCACGGAAGCGGAGAGTCGGGTAGACATGAACCTCGATGCCATGGAGCCAAGCCTGGTACTGATGCGCCGGGACGGCACCTTGATCAGCAAGGAAACCCTTGCCCAGCCCATGAACAGCATCCGCCACCTGGCTGTGGCCAGCGACGGCAGCGTGGCGGCGTGCCAGCAGTTCATGGGCAGCGGCGAAGAGGTCGCGCAGTTGTTGGCCATCAAGCGGCCCGGCGAAGCGTTCGCGCCTTTCCCCGTGCGTGATGATCAACTGCTTTCCATGGGCAATTACACCGCCAGCGTGGCCATCAACGACACGCTGCGCCTGGTGGCAATAACGGCCCCTCGGGCCAACCGCTTCTTCGTATGGGACCTGGACACGGCTGAGGTGAAGGTGGACGCGCCCATGCCCGATTGTGCCGGCGTTGCGGCGGTAAAAGGGGGATTTGTGGTCACCTCCGGGCAAGGGCGGTGCCGTTATTACAGCGCCCGCAAGGGGCAATGGCTGGGCACGCCGCTGGCACTGCCATCAGCGCATTGGGATAACCATTTGCACGTGTTGCAGCCATAGTTGCAGCCGCCAGAAACGAAAAATCCCGCCGAAGCGGGATTTTTCGTTGCACAAGGTTTGCTCAAGCGCCGGAACGCAGGCCCTGAGTAAGGCCGAACATAAGCAGCAATGCGTTATGGCCCGGCTGAACCTGATCCGTACTGGCCTTTTGCGCCTTGGGAAAGGGGCAAATACCCTGGCCGTCTTCAGCCCGCAATACACCCGGGCCAGGCTCGTCCCAAGCCGCGACCGCAACGGTGGTCAATGCCAACGAGGCCAACAAAAACAAACTTCGTGCAATTTGTAGGTTCATCGCTCTAACCCTTTGACAACGCTGCCAAACGCCGTCTCGTAAAAGTAGAGCAGTTTCTTCCAGTCCGCATCGCTGAACGACGAATGGCGGCGCAGTTGTTTCATGTCATGTTGCGAGGCTGCCGCTGCGGTAAACCGGCGCCGGCACTTCTCCAGATCCAGCAGTGCCACCTCGGCCTTGGGGCCGCTGGCCGTTTCGGTTACCCGAACGAATACATGCTTGATGTACAGGCAACTGTGCTGCCAACGCCCTTGATGCATCCGCGCCAGGTTGACGGCCAGATCCTTGAGCAACTGGTCGTGCAGCGCTTCACCATAGCGCTCGCGCCCACCTTTCTCGTACCAGTGGGTGATTTCCTCGAAACCGTCCAGCGATGCGGTCACCAGCAAGGCTTTCCAGCCCACTGCCTGGTCGCGCCGGGCGCCGCAGAACAGCAGCCGTGGCACTCGCACCTGAAGCTTGCTCAGGCCCTGCAAGGCATCGCGCTCGCGCAACACGGTGGGCCGGCCAAACGGGTGCAGCGGGGAGCGGTAGATATGCCCCACCTGCCGCTTCACATAAATCATGTTGTGATCAGGCAAAATAACCCGCTGTACGCCGCTTTCGCCGCCGCGGCGCCGGTTGGGCTCTTCCACCCATTCGCCCTGGCTCTGCCAATAGCGTTCAAAGCCAGCCTGGCTACTGTCAAAGCTGGGTTCACCCGCCTGTTCTACCGCCATCAAGGTCACTCCTTACGCAATACATACACTCGCCACATGGCATACAGGGGCAAAAAGTCGAGGCGCTCCTGAATCCGGAAGCCCGCTTTGGCGAACTCGGCCTCCACGGTGTTTACCGGTAACAGGAAACGGTTCTGGTACTTCGGTGCTTCGCCTCGCCTGGCGCGGTTACGCTCCGAACGCTGGCGCTTCCACGCCTTGAAGTTGCCATCCACCCACAAGGAAAGAACGACCGAATCCCGGCTCACACGATGAAACTCGCGAAGCATGGCCACACGGTGGCTCGACTCGCCGATGTGGTGCATCAGGCGCATCGAGAAAATGCAATCGACAGCGCTGTCTGGCAAATCAATGTCAAAGGCCGAGGTCTGCATCGGCCGAACCCGCTCCACCACCTGCGGTGGCTGCATTTTACAGGCCGTGGCAACCATGTCCGGCGAGTTATCGGCACCGATGATCACACGGTTCGCTTTCTCGGCGAGCATGGGCCAGAACCGCCCCGCGCCGCACGGCAGGTCGAGCACCAGGCTGGGATCCCCCGCCAGCTCCAGCGCCTTGCGCGCCAGTTGCACATCCCGCAGGTGCGAAAGGCGGCGCGACAGGCCATTCTGGTGCTTGTGAAAGTAACGCCGTGCATGCGCTTCGTCGTACTTTTCGGAAAACTCGAGCTTGATCGGATTGCTCATCTGAACCTCCTGGAACACGCCGTGCACCTTAGGGTTCAGGAGGTTGTCGCTTGGTCATCTAAACGTGAAAAAACTGTAATGGGACGTTAACAGGCTGATGAGTGCGTTGCCAGATGTTTCAATTTTGCGCAGATGAAACCCTGTTTACGCACCATCGGGTGTTCCTAGCACTACATGGAATACGCACCCCTGTGGCTCATTGGTGGTAAGCGTAACGGTCCAGCCCTGGTCATCGCAGATCCGCTGCACCAGCGACAGGCCCAGGCCAAGCCCCTCGCCACGCTTCTCGTTGCCGCGCACAAATGGCTGGAACATCGCTTCGCGCTTTTCTTCAGGAATGCCCACGCCGGTGTCCTCGACACTGAAGCCCGCCGGGTTGAGGCTCAAGCGAATGAACCCTTGATCCGTGTAATGCAGCGCATTGCGCAACAGGTTGCTCATCACCGTGTGAAGGAAGGTGGCGTTGTAGCGGTGGTCTGTCGCCTGGCCTGGTTCATACAGCAACGCCAGGCCCTTTTGCTCGATAGGCTGGCGCCACTGCGCCAGAAGGTCCTCGGCCACTTCGGCCAACGTGATCTGTGCGGCCATGGTCTCGTTACGCTGGGCGCGCGCGAGCATCAGGAAGGTCTGTACCAGTTCGCGCATCTCTTCGCAGGCACGGGTAATGCGTTCCGCCTGGGCCCTGGCGCGTTCGTCGAGGCGATCATTGGCCAACAACAGCTCGCAGGACGTGGCAAGAACCATCAGCGGTGTGCGCAGCTCATGGCTGACGTCGCTGGTGAACAGCCGCTCACGGGTCAGCGCCTGGCGCAGCCGGCCAAGGGTGGCGTCGAAGGCAACAGCCAACTGCCCCACTTCGTCTTCGGCGTAGTCCGGGGCCAGCGGTGGGGCCAGCCCGAGCAACTGATCGCGATGGCGAACCTGCCGGGCCAGCCGGATGACCGGAGCCATTACGCGCCGTGCCAATACCCAGCCAAGCAACACCGCCAGTGCGAGGCTGAGCACGAAGCCCACCACCACAACGGCAAAAAGAATACGTTCACGCTCTTCGAAATCGCTCTGGTCCTGCAGCAGCACGTAGCGGCGGCCGTCAATGATTTCCACCATTGCGTGGTAGGAAAGGTCGCCACGAAAGACCTCGTGAAAACCCGCCGACAAGTGCCGCAGGTCTTTGGGCAGTGCGAAATCGCCGCGGCCATTGCTGAAGTAGAACAGCTGGTCCGGCTCGGGGCGATGGCTCCAGTCGTCCATGGTGTCCATGAGTAGCAGGCGCTGCAGGTCCCCACCCAGCCCGGCGGAGATGAGCTTTTCTTCTACCAGGTGCACCGTCGCCACGATGCCCACCGCGAAGGCCCCCGCCACCAGCGCGCTCATCAGCGCGAAGGCGATGATGATCCGCTGTGCAAGGCTTTGCTTAAACTCCATCCCTGCCCTCGGTGAGGCGATAGCCTACGCCATGCACCGTTTGCAGCAGGGGCTTGGCGAAGGGCTTGTCGATAACCTGGCGCAACTGATGCACGTGGCTGCGCAAGCTGTCGCTGTCGGGGCAGTCATCACCCCAGAGCGCTTCTTCAAGCACTTCGCGGCGCAGCACGTGAGGGCTTTTCTGCATCAACACCGCCAACAGCTTGAGGCCGACCGGGTTGAGCTTGAGCAGCTTGCCCTCCCGCACCACCTCCAGCGTATCCAGGTCATAGTGCAGGTCGCCCACCTGCAAGGTGCGCTTTCCTCCGCCCTGGGCGCGGCGCATCACTGCCTCGATGCGGGCGGCCAATTCCGACAGCGCGAAGGGTTTGACCAGGTAGTCGTCTGCGCCGTTGCGGAAGCCTTGCAAGCGGTCGTCCAATTGGTCACGGGCCGTAAGCATGATCACCGGCGTGTCCAGGCGAGCATCCTCGCGCAGGCGCTTGCACAAGGTGTAGCCGTCGATCCCGGGCAGCATCACGTCGAGCACGATGAGGTCATAGTGCTCGGTGGCAGCCAGGTGAAGGCCCGAAAGCCCGTCCTGGGCGCAGTCCACCGTATAGCCTTTGAGGCCCAGGTAATCGGCCAGGTTGGCAAGAATGTCGCGGTTGTCTTCGACCACGAGAATGCGCATGGATGGTTCCTCTTTTTACGCTGCACGACCGGAAGCCGGCGCAGCTTACGCCCTGTTCGCGGCCCAGTGCTAGCGCAAATCCTCACCGCAAAATTTTCACGCGTCCTTGACGGTAGGGCCACGGCGGGCTTGCGAAAGTGCTGCGCCATTGACCACGCCCCGGTTTTGGAGGCCTCATGATTGCCCGCTACACCCGCCCGCTCAATTGGCCCCTGGCGCTGGGAATTCCCGCGCTACTGGTATTTGGCCTGCTGTTGCTTGAGTTCACCAACCTGGATATGTGGCTGGCCAGGCTGGCCTATGACAGCCGTGCCAGGCAGTTCCTGGGAAAACACAGTGCCTTTCTGGAAGATGTACTGCATGACCGCGCCAAGCAAGCGGTGATCGTGATCGGCCTTCTGGCCGTAGCGGCGTTTCTGGGCTCGATGGTGCTGGCCCGGCTTAAACCCTGGCGACGCGAGCTCGGCTGCGTGGTGCTGTCGATGGCGCTGTCCACCAGTTTCGTGACGCCGCTCAAGGCGGTGACCGAAGTTCAGTGCCCCTGGAGCCTGACTCAGTTCGGCGGTAGCGAAACCTACAGCAAGGTGTTCGAAAGCCGCCCGGCAACCGATCACCCAGGCCGATGCTGGCCAGGCGGTCACGCGGCTACCGGCTTTACCTTGTTTGCCCTGTACTTTGCGCTCCGCGATCGGCGGCCTCGGTTGGCACGTGCGGCCTTTGGCGTAGCGCTGGGGCTTGGCATCGTGTTTTCCGTGGGCCGGATGCTGCAAGGCGCGCACTTCTTTTCCCATAACGTATGGACTGCCGTGTTCTGCTGGTGGATCTGCCTGGGCGCCTACAGGCTGGTGCTGTACCGCCGGCCGGCAACACGTGTGTTAGCGGCCAGCCTGCCAACGGGTTCATAGCCCAATCCAGGCCATAAAAAAAAGCCATAAAAAAACCCCGCCGTTTAACCGGCGGGGTTTTCAGGGGCTGGGGTCAGCCGGGCTTACATCATGCCGCCCATGCCACCCATACCGCCCATGCCACCCATGTCAGGCATGCCGCCACCAGCCTTGTCGTCTGGCAGGTCAGCGATCATGGCTTCGGTGGTGATCATCAGCGAGGCGATGGAGGTCGCGGCTTGCAGCGCGGAACGGGTCACTTTCGCTGGGTCCAGGATGCCCATTTCGATCATGTCGCCGTACTCACCGGTAGCGGCGTTGTAGCCGTAGTTACCGGAGCCTTGCTTGACCTTGTCAACGACCACGCTTGGCTCGTCGCCAGCGTTGGCAACGATCTGGCGCAGCGGTGCTTCAACAGCGCGACGCAGCAGCGCGATACCGACGTTCTGGTCTTCGTTCTCGCCTTTGAGCTCGGAGATGGCCTGCAGTGCGCGAACCAGCGCAACACCACCGCCAGGCACCACGCCTTCTTCGACGGCTGCACGGGTAGCGTGCAGGGCGTCTTCAACGCGGGCTTTCTTCTCTTTCATCTCGACTTCGGTACCAGCACCGACCTTGATCAGAGCAACACCGCCGGACAGCTTGGCCAGGCGCTCTTGCAGTTTTTCACGGTCGTAGTCGGACGAGGTATCGGCAACCTGAGCGCGGATCTGGGAAACGCGGGCCAGGATGTCTTCCTTGGAACCGGCACCATCGACGATGGTGGTGTTTTCCTTGGTCATGGTTACGCGCTTGGCGGTACCCAGGTGATCAAGGGTGGTGGTTTCCAGGGTGAGGCCGATCTCTTCGGAGATCACGGTACCGCCGGTGAGGATGGCGATGTCTTGCAGCATGGCCTTGCGGCGATCACCGAAGCCAGGCGCCTTGACAGCGGCAACCTTGACGATGCCACGCATGTTGTTGACAACCAGGGTAGCCAGGGCTTCGCCTTCGATGTCTTCAGCGACGATTACCAGCGGGCGGCCCGACTTGGCAACGGCTTCCAGTACAGGCAGCAGTTCGCGGATGTTGGAGATCTTCTTGTCAACCAGCAGCAGCAGCGGGCTTTCCAGCTCGGCTACCATGGTGTCTGGCTTGTTCACGAAGTAAGGGGACAGGTAGCCGCGGTCGAACTGCATGCCTTCAACCACAGACAGTTCGTTTTCCAGGCCCGAGCCTTCTTCGACGGTGATAACGCCTTCGTTACCGACCTTCTCCATGGCTTCGGCGATGATCTTGCCGATGTCGGTGTCGGAGTTGGCGGAGATGGTACCGACCTGAGCGATGGCCTTGTTGTCGGCGCATGGCTTGGACAGCTTCTTGATCTCGGCGACGATGGCGATGGTCGCCTTGTCGATGCCGCGCTTGAGGTCCATCGGGTTCATGCCAGCGGCGACCGACTTCAGGCCTTCGTTGACAATGGCCTGGGCCAGAACGGTAGCGGTGGTGGTACCGTCGCCTGCGTCGTCGTTAGCGCGGGAGGCTACGTCTTTCAGCAGCTGGGCGCCCATGTTCTCGAAGGCGTCCTTGAGTTCGATTTCCTTGGCAACGGAAACGCCGTCCTTGGTGATGGTCGGAGCGCCGAAGCTCTTGGCGATCACCACGTTGCGGCCTTTCGGGCCCAGGGTAGCCTTGACGGCATCAGCCAGGACGTTAACGCCAACCAGCATTTTCTTGCGAGCGGAGTCGCCGAATTTTACTTCTTTAGCAGCCATGATCGTTTTCCTTGAATCAGAAGTCGTGACGGAATATCAGAGGCACTCAGCGGGCTGATCAGCCTTCGACAACGGCGAGGATTTCGTTCTCGCTCATTACCAGCAGGTCTTCGCCATCAACCTTGACAGTGTTGCTGCCCGAGTAGGGACCAAACACGACCTTGTCGCCTACCTTCACGGCCGGGGCGCGCACTTCACCGCTGTCCAGAACGCGACCGGTGCCAACGGCGACGACTTCGCCACGGTTTGGCTTCTCGGCGGCGGAGCCAGGCAGAACGATGCCGCCGGCGGTCTTGGACTCTTCTTCACTGCGGCGAATGACGACGCGGTCATGCAGAGGACGAAGCTTCATTGTCGATCTCTCCTAATTATGGTTGTCCATCGGCCAGGTTCGCCCGGGCCACTTGATGCAGTCCGGCTTTCGCCGGGCGCGCTGCGCAAGATGCCCAACGCGGATTATTGACCGGCTGCTGTGGCCGGAACCTTGCGGTGACCCATACATGAGGCCATGCACTTCAATTACAAGGCCGACTTAAAAAAAATTTTGCGCTTTATGGCCCGGCAGAATGCACCGCGCCCCCGAAAATGGGGGCGCGATGTGGAAGGCGTATTCAGGAATCCCGGTGTTCGTATTCGCCTTCGATCACGTTGGGCCGGCGCGGCCCCGGAGGCGAAACGTCCGGGCCAGCGTCGCTGAACGCGCGCTGGCGCATCGCCTGCGCCTGCATGCGGTCACCGATCTTGCCCGCCAGCAGGTTACGCGTTGGCGGAAGCAGGAACAGCACACCGACCAGGTCGCTGATGAAGCCCGGCAGCAGCAAGAACAGGCCGCCAGCGGCGATCATTGCCCCGTTCAGCATATCCTGGGCAGGCAGTTGGCCGCTGCGCAGGCTTTCCCGGGCACGCAAGGCGGTGGCCAGGCCCGCCACGCGCAGTACCAGAACACCCAGGGCGGAGCCCGCGATAATCAGCAGCAGGGCCGGGAAAAAGCCAACGGCCGACCCCACCCGAAAGAAGACGTAGAGCTCCAGCACCGGAAACAGGAGCAGCAACAACAAAAAGGCACGCATTGAAATATCCTCGGCGAAAGTCACCCGTATATGTGCCGACGATACGCTTCATTTCAAGCGTGTGCTTGTCGCAAAGCGGGTAAACACTGATGCAGGCTGCGCCAGCCTTGGGCTGGCGCAGATGTTTCGAGGTATTGCCCCGCGCCTTCTGTGTTTACCAGGTAACCCCGAAGCCCGCCGTGTAACGGCTGCTGTCCAGGTCGTTATTGTCGCTGGTGCCGGTGATCAGGTCTTTCTCATACTTGAGGTTGAGCGAAGCCCATTCGGTAACCTTGTAGCGCAGCCCTACCTCGGCATCCAGGCTGTAGTCAGCCACGTTGCTCAGAGGGCGGCCCAGCTCGCCGGTACTGAACAGCTCGACGGTTTTGCCGATCAGGAACCGGTTGTAGTCCCACTTCAGCGCCACCGAGTAGAAGTTTTCCTTGGTGTCGTCGGCGAACTGGTAATCGGTACGGTTCAACAGGCCACCCAGGGAAAAGGCACCCAGTTCGTTGTCCCAGAACTGGTAACCCGGGCCGGTACCCACGGTCCGCTGGCGACGGATGTCTTCGATGTTGTCGTGCTTGTAATTCAAGCGGCCCTGCCAGTACCACTGGTCCGTGATGAACCGGTCCAGGGAATACTCCATGGCCCAGTTGTCGGTTCCAGTCACGCCGTCTTCGGTCTCGCGGTTATATTCTCCGTCCGCGATGTGCCGCCACCGGCCGTGACGGGCCGTGGTCTTGAAGGCGATGTTGTAATCGTCGGTGTTGGTTTCGGCGCGCTTGAAGTCCAGCGCGGCGTCGATGTTGCCCTTCCAGCTCAGGTCCTGGACCAGCGGCTTGGGCTTCATCAGCTGCTGGATGCTCGCCAGCTCGACGGTCTTGGGGGCGTCCCCATTGGCCAGAATTACCTTGCCCTCGTCGGCGGGCTTGAGCGACTTGGCCACTTCGCTGTCATAAGCGTCCTGACGCACCAGCAAGGGCTGGTCGGTTTCCAGGGTTTTGACCTGTTTCATGTCCACCGGGATGGACCCGCCATACGGCGTGTCGAGCATCAGCTTGCCGCCGTCGAACACCTTGATGGTGCCGGTGAGGCGGTCACCGTTTTTCATCCAGACGGTGTCGGCGAAGGCCGAAGACATGGTGCAGGTAACAGCCACACACAACAGGGTTCTGGGGAACATAGGCAACTACGGACTCTATTTCGTGGAAGATCGGCCTTATCCTGCGATAACGAAGGACTCAGGACTGACCCGATTATGCGAAACGAGTTCCGCCACATGCCCAGCAATAATGTAACCGAGCCGTTACCAGACCCCCGCAAGCTCGCGTTGTACGCCACGCTGGCGTCCCTTCCCGAGGGCCGGGTGGTGACCTACGGGCAACTGGGCGAGCTGGCGGGGCTCGCTCGCGCGGCGCGCTGGGTAGGGCGCCAGCTGAGCCAGCTGCCGGAAGGCTCCAGCCTGCCCTGGCACCGGGTGATTGCCGCCGGAGGGCGGTTGAGCCTGCCGGCGGGAAGCCCCAGCGGGGACGAGCAACGGGCCCGTTTGCGTGCCGAAGGTTTGACCATTAGCGGGAATCGTGTGGATATCCAGCGGCATGGCTGGCGCCCGGGCGAGCACAGCGGTTAGAGTGCGCGCTTTGTTTTTGCAGATTTGAGGCACAGCTTCGCCCATGCCCGGTAAAACCTGGCGCGCCGCCCTGGCCGCCTACGCCAGCCCCTCTACACTGGTGCTGTTGCTTCTCGGCTTCGCCTCTGGCCTGCCCTACATGCTGGTGTTTTCTACCCTCTCGGTCTGGCTGCGTGAAGCCGGGGTCGCTCGGGAAACCATCGGCTATGCCAGCCTTATCGGGCTCGCCTATGCCTTCAAGTGGGTATGGTCGCCGCTGCTCGACCAATGGCGATTGCCGGTGCTCGCGCGCCTGGGCCGGCGGCGTTCATGGCTGGTACTCGCGCAGGCCCTGGTAATCCTGGGGTTGATCGGGATGAGCTT
This sequence comes from Pseudomonas sp. 3MAES_34.3B, assembly GCF_058145875.1. Classification (NCBI taxonomy): domain Bacteria; kingdom Pseudomonadati; phylum Pseudomonadota; class Gammaproteobacteria; order Pseudomonadales; family Pseudomonadaceae; genus Pseudomonas; species Pseudomonas sp. 3MAES_34.3B. The sequence continues at coordinate 4,444,008 of NZ_CM176960.1, forward strand.
CTGCGATCCGCAAAAGCACTTGCCGTGGCTGATTGCGATTGCCGTGGTGGTTGCGTTCGCCTCCGCCACCCAGGACATCGCCGTGGACGCGTATCGCCTGGAAATTGCCGGCGATCAGCGGCAGGCCGCACTGGCGGCCAGTTATATGGCGGGCTACCGGGTTGCCGCGCTCCTGGCCACCGCTGGGGCGCTGTTCTTCGCCGAATGGTTCGGGTCTACCGGCTTTGCCTACCTGCACCGCGCCTGGGCCGGTACGTACCTGCTGTTCGGCGTGATGATGGTGCCGGCGCTGGTGACTACCCTGCTGATGCGCGAGCCCCCGGTTCCGTTGCGCACGCAGCTGTCTGCCGCGCGTTACGGGTTCATTCATCAGGTAGCCTCGGTAGTGGTGCTGATCATTCTGCTGGTGTCCGTGCCAGCCATGTTCACGCAGCTGTACAACACGGATTTCGCCAGTGTGCTCAGCGGCGACATGAGCCCGCTCGACCTGCTGCTCGAAGACCGTGCCTTCCTGCGGGCGCTGCTGTACACCATTCTCACTGCGCTGTGCCTCTCGTCCCTAGGGCGGCGCGGGTTGGCACCGGTGCTTACGCCGGTGAACGATTTCATCCTGCGCTACCGCTGGCAGGCACTGCTGCTGCTGGGGCTGATCGCCACGTATCGGATGTCTGACACGGTCATGGGCGTGATGGCCAACGTGTTCTACATCGATCAGGGCTTCACCAAGGACCAGATCGCCAGCGTAAGCAAGCTGTTCGGCCTGGTGATGACGCTACTGGGCGCGGGCGCGGGTGGGCTGCTGATCGTGCGGTTCGGGATCATGCCGATCCTGTTCATCGGCGGCGCAGCGTCGGCGGCGACCAACATCCTGTTCCTGATGTTGGCGGACATGGGCCCAAACCTGAAAATGCTGATGGTCACCATATCCCTGGACAACCTCAGCTCCGGCCTGGCGACCTCGGCATTCGTGGCCTACCTCTCCAGCCTTACCAACCTGAAGTTCTCGGCCACCCAATACGCCCTGCTGAGTTCGATCATGCTGCTGCTGCCGCGCTTGATCGGCGGCTATTCAGGGGTAATGGTAGAGAAGTATGGGTACCACACGTTCTTCCTCATTACCGCGCTGATGGGCGTGCCCACGCTCATCCTCATCCTGCTTCATTGGCGGTATCACAACATCGCCGAGGAAGAAGAGGATAAGCCCTCGCCGCTGTGAGCTGTCAGTCAGGCCTGGCCCTGTTCCTTGGATTGCGTGAGGATCTGCGGGGCAGGCGCGGGGGCGGGGGCGCTCTGCTCCTGCACCACGCGCACCACACGCTGCGGGAACGGGATATCGATACCTTCGGCACGCAAGCGGTCCCGCACCTCGGCATTGAGCATGTTCAGCACGCCGCCATAGTCGCCGGTGTTCACCCACAGGCGTAGCGACAAGGTAATCGCACTGTCCCCAAGCGCGGCTACCACGGCTTCGGGCGCAGGGGTTTCCAGTACGCGCGGGTCCTTGGCGAGATCGAGCAATACTTCCCGCCCTTTTTGCAGGTCTGCGTCGTAGTCCACGCCGATGTCCAGGGTGATCTTGCGGGTAGGCTGGCGGTTGGTATTGGTGATGATGCCGTTGGACAAATTGCCGTTGGGCACGATAACGGTCTTGTTGTCGCCGGTACGCAGCACCGTATGGAAGATCTGGATGGCGTCTACGGTACCGGATACGCCCTGGGCCTCGATCCAGTCACCAATGCGGAACGGCCGGAACAGCAGAATCAACACCCCGCCCGCGAAGTTCGAGAGGCTGCCCTGCAGTGCCAACCCTACCGCCAGGCCGGCGGCACCGATGGCGGCAACGAAGGACGTGGTTTCGATACCGATCATCGAGGCAACGCTGACCAGTAACAGTATTTTCAGAATGATGTTGGCCAGGGTACTGATGAACCCTTGCAGCGCGAGGTCGGCATGGCGCAGCGCGAGCAGCTTGCCGATCTCCCGGGTGACCTTGTTCACCAGCCACCAGCCGATGACCAACGTAAGGACAGCCAGCAGCACACGGCTGCCGTATTCCATGATCATGGGTATCCACGCCTGCGAGGCGCGGACGAGGTGATCTACTTCAGCGTTCAGATCCATGGGGCGTCTCCTGTTTCAGCTATCCGAGAGGGGCGAACCGGTCGCCTCAGTCAACAGCCGTCCGACGCCCTGCCGCCCCCGATGGTTCCCCGGCACTCAGTCGCGGAAGTTGTTGAACTGCAGCGGCATGCCGAATTGTTCGCCACGCAGCAGCGCCATGGCTTCCTGCAGGTCGTCGCGCTTCTTGCCGGTCACCCGCACCTGCTCGCCCTGGATGGCAGCCTGTACCTTGAGCTTGGCGTCCTTGATACGGGCCACCACTTTCTTGGCCATTTCCTTGTCCAGGCCTTCACGCAGCACCACGTCCTGCTTCATTTCCTTTCCGGAAGCGTAAGGGTCCTTTACTTCCAGGCACTGAACGTCGATCTTGCGCTTCACCAGCGCCATGCGCAGGATTTCCAGCGTGGCCTCAAGCTGGAATTCCGCCTCGGCGGTCAGGTTCACAGTCTTGTCCTTCTCGTTGAACGACATTTGCGCCTTTCCCTTGAGGTCATAGCGGCGCTCCAACTCTTTCACGGCATTGTCGACGGCGTTGGTGACTTCGTGTTTGTCCAACTCGGACACTACGTCGAACGAGGGCATTGAATATTCTCCAAAATGTTACGCATTAGCAGCTTACAGAGTGTTTTTGTCGGTTAAGCACGATAAACCTGCTCACCTGGCTTGACGACCAAAAGCGCGGATCATTATAACGAGTGCCAGCATTGCGACATGCTTTCCTCGCGAATCGGTCACAAGCCCATGGATAGCATTGTTTCCGTTACAGCGGCCTTTCCTTTATTGCGAGCGTCAGATGTCGAACCCCAACCTGAGTATCCTCCTGGCCATCGATGATGCCGGCTTGCGCGATGGCGCAGCCGAGCTGCTGTTGCAGGGCGGTTACACCGACGTGCGGCTTTGTTCGGTTGCCGATGCATTGGCCGAAATGGATCAGCGCTCGGCAGACTTGCTGGTAACTGCCGGCGACGAGGGCCTGCGCCTGGCGTCCAAGGTGCGGGTGCTGGACGAAGCCACCGAAAACCATAGCTGGGTGGTGCTGGTAGACCCCCGTGAGAGCGAGCAGTTGCTCGACGAAACGGCCGATCTGGGCATCGACGACCTGTTACCACCCTCGTTGATCGACGCACAGCTGCTGGCGCGAGTTCATGCCGGTGATCGCCTGTACAGCATGCTGCAGCGCTTCGGCCGGGAAAATAGGCTGTTACGCGACAACATCGCCAGCCTTGAACAGCGCAACCTGGTAGACCCGCTCACCGGCCTGGGCAACGGCCGCTACTTGCGGCAAAAGCTCGAGGACAGCCTGCGGCAGATCCAGGCGCGCGGCGGCGCACTGTGCTACCTGCTGATTGGCCTGCAGAACGCCGACGCACTTCAGCGCGAATACGGCGAGCAATTCTACGACGAATTGCTGCAAGGTGTAGGGCGCCGGCTGCAACAAATGGTTCGCCCGCTCGATGTGCTCGCCCGGGTAGACGAGCACCACTTCGTCCTGCTTACCCTCCCCCGCAGCTTGCAGGAATGTGCGCCTAGCAGCTTCAAGCGGCTGCATGACGGCCTCAACCTCAAAGGCTTCATGACCAGCGCAGGCCTGGTAGACCTGCGTGCGGGCATCAGCCTGGTAGGGCTGGACGAGAAAAGCCTGCCGGTGGAGCCGCTGAGCCTGTTCGGCGAAGCCAGCCGGCTGCTTCAGGAATCGTACCAGTCCGGGCTGGTGAATGCCCGGCGCTTGCCCGCCAAAGCCTGATTTCATGATCGACGCCCCGTGGTACGTGCTCGGCGTGGGCAGCGTAGGCACCTTGTGGGCTTGCCGGCTCGCCCGCGCCGGGTTGCCCGTGCGGCTGCTGCTGCGAGACGCCTCGCGCCTTGGCCGCTATCAGCAGGGGCCAGGTTTGCGGCTGGTGGAAGGCAGCGCTGAAACGGCCTTTGCATTGCCCGCGGAAACCGCCGACGCGCCAGGCCCTATCCAACGCCTGCTGGTGGCCTGCAAGGCCTACGATGCAGAGGCAGCAATCGCCAGCGTGCGGCATCGGTTATCGGCAGGCGCTCAGGTAGTGCTGTTGCAGAACGGCCTTGGCAGCCAGCAAGCGGTGGCCACCCTGCTGCCAAAGGCTGAGGTGATCTTCGCCTCAACCACCGAAGGCGCCTGGGCCCGCCCTGATGGCGCAGTCGTTTTCGCCGGCCAGGGTTTCACATGGCTGGGCACGCCACAAAGCGGCGCAGCACCCGTTTGGCTGGATAACCTGACTCGCGCGGCGATACCTCATCAATGGACCACCGATATCCTGATGCGCCTGTGGCGCAAGCTGGCGATCAACTGCGCCATCAATCCCCTTACGGTGCTTGAACAGTGCCCTAACGGTGGCTTGCGCGCGCACCGGGAAAGGCTGGCAGATGTATGCCAGGAACTCGCAGGGCTGTTGCACGCCGTTGGCCAGCCAACCGCAGCCTGCGGCCTGGCAGAGGACGTAGAGAGGGTTATCGAGGCAACAGCCGGGAACTACTCCTCCATGTACCAGGACGTGGCGGCTGGCCGGCGTACCGAAGTTCACTACCTGATCGGTTATGCCTGTGCCCAAGCGCGGCAGGCGGGCGCGCAAGTGCCCGCGCTGGACGCCCTGCACGAGGCGCTGCTGGCCAAGCTACGTACCCAAGGGCTACCAACGGACTGAGCGCGCTGTTTGCTACACTCGGCCCGTTCCCTGTGAGCCGGATCTGCGATGCCTCTGCGACAGCGTCTTGAAAACCTACCCGTCGGGCAAAAACTGCTCGCGGCCCTGCTGGTGCTGATGGTGACGGTGCTGGTAGTGGCCAACCTCACCTTTATCAGCGCCGCCTACTGGATTTCCCACGAAAGCATGGCGCCCCAGGCCATGCAAACCATTGGCAAGCTGGTCAGCCAGCCCCAGCTGGCTCAGCGGGCAGCGATTGATGCCGAAGCGGCAAACGCACTACTTCGAGAGCTGGACAGCTACTCTCCCCTGCGCGCCGCAGCCGTGTATAGCGCCGACGGGCAGCGCCTGGCGCAACTGCAGCATGGCACCAGGCTGTCCCTTCCCAAGCGTTTCGACGCGCTCGACGACTGGCGGCTTACCGAATTTCGCAGCATACAAGTGGCCGAGCTACCCGTTCCCGGGGCCGCGCCAGGCAGCGCGCCCGGGCACCTGTTACTGGTAGCCAGCAGCGAGTTGCCCATGGCGTTCTATACCGGCACCTTCACCGCCAGCCTGGGCATCCTGGTGTTCAGCGTGCTGCTGTGGATGGTGATCGCGCGGCAGATCCGCCGCCTGATCACCCGCCCCATCTACCAGCTTGAAGAACTGACTCGCCAGGTAACCCGCGAAGAAAACTATTCACTGCGCGCAGCGCCCGGCAACCATGACGAGATCGGTAGCCTGGCCGAAGCCTTCAACACCATGCTTTCGCGCATGGAAGCCCGCGAGCAGCAGCTCAAGCGCGCCCGGGATGACGCCCAGGCCGCCTATGACGCCGCCCAGGGCCTGGCCGAGGAAACCCGCCATACCAACCGCAAGCTGGAGCTTGAGGTAGAGGTGCGCAGCAAGATCGAGAAAAAGCTCACGGGTTTCCAGAACTACCTCAACAGCATCATCGACTCCATGCCCTCGGCGCTTATAGCGCTGGACGAGCAGCTATACGTGACGCAATGGAACAAGGAAGCGAGCGCGCTTTCCGGCACACCACTGGACGAAGCCCTCAACCAGCCGATCTTTCTGGCCTTCGAACCGCTCAAGCCCTTCCTGGCTCAACTCAGGACCACCGTGGAACAGCATCGGGTGGTCAAGGTGGAGCGCGTGACCTGGCTCAAGGACGACGTACCTCATCATTACGCGCTCACCTGCTATCCCCTGGCGGGTGGCGCGGGGCGGGGTGTGGTTATCCGCATCGACGACATTACCCAGCGGCTGTCCCTTGAAGAAATGATGGTGCAGTCAGAAAAAATGCTGTCAGTGGGTGGCTTGGCGGCCGGGATGGCACACGAGATCAACAACCCCTTGGGCGCGATCCTGCATAACGTGCAGAACATCCGTCGACGGCTATCAGTAGAGTTGCCGAAAAACCGGCAGCAGGCCGACGCCGTTGGTGTGCCGTTCGACAAGATCATCCAGTACCTGGAAGCGAGGGAGATCCCTCAGCTGCTCGATGGCATCCAGGGGGCAGGCGCGCGGGCGGCAAAAATCGTGACGCACATGCTCAGCTTCAGCCGCCGTAGCGATCGGCAGATGGCGCCGTGCGACCTCCCTGCGCTCATCGACCAGGCGATCGAGATCGCTGGCAGCGACTTCGACTTGAGTATCGGCTTCGATTTTCGTGGGCAGTCGATCACGCGGCAATTTGACCCACGACTGGGGCCGGTACCCGGTACCGCCAACGAGCTTGAGCAGGTGCTGCTCAATTTGCTCAAGAACGCCGCGCAGGCGATTCATCAGCGCGAAAACCCCACCGAAGCGGGGCGCATTGTAGTGCGTACCAAGCTCAACGGCGGGTGGGCGGAGCTACAGGTTGAGGACAACGGCGTAGGCATGCCGGAGAACGTACGCAAGCGAATGTTCGAACCCTTCTTTACCACCAAAGAGGTGGGCCAGGGCACCGGCTTGGGCTTGTCCGTGTCTTACTTCATCATTACCAACAACCACAAGGGCCAGATGGAAGTGCAGTCCAAGGAAGGTGTAGGCACCTGCTTCACCCTGCGCTTACCGTTGGTGCAGCCCGCCGTGGCCAGCGCTGTTGCCGTAGGAGGCCTTTGAAATGGGATACAGGCTATCGAAGATCTACACCCGTACGGGCGATACGGGGGAAACCGGGCTGGGTGACGGCCGCCGTGTCGCCAAGGACCATCCTCGCGTGGAAGCCATGGGTGAGGTGGACACGCTCAACAGCCAGTTGGGGTTGCTGCTGGCCTACCTGGCAGACAAGCCGGCCCTGGCGGAGGTAGTGGCTGTGCTCGCCCCTTGCCAGCACCGCTTGTTCGACCTGGGTGGCGAGCTGGCCATGCCGGGCCATCGGGCTCTGTTCGACACCGAAATCCAGCGCGTGGAAACTGCAATCGACAGCTGGAACGAGGTGCTCGGCCCGTTGAAAAACTTCATCCTGCCAGGGGGTTCGGTATGCATCGCCCAGGCTCACCTGTGCCGCAGCCAGGCCCGCACCGCCGAACGGCGCTGCCAGCACCTGCACCGCGAGGAACCCTTGGAAGGCGTAGGCCTGGCTTACCTGAACCGGCTGTCAGACCTGCTGTTCGTGGCAGCCAGAATGATTGCCAGGCTGGAAGGGGTGGATGAGGTGCTGTGGGCGCAGCAAAAGGGGCCAAGGTAGGCCCCTCAGGAGTTTTATCCCGTGGATTGACCCGGCACCGGCCAGAAGGCACGAATGCCAGCCACGCCCTGCGCGCCGGCGCTCCAGGCGCGCTTGCAATCCGCGGGGCCTACACCCCCCAGCAGGAACACCGGCTTGCTGAAGCCGGCAATCAGCGCTTCGGCCTGCTCCCAGCCCAAGGGCGACGCCTCAGGGTGGGTCTGGGTGGGCTGCACCGGCGACAGGGTCACGAAATCGACGCCCATGCGCTCGGCAAGCTCGAGCTCTTCCGGGCCATGGCAGGACGCGGCGAGCCAGCGGTCTGGCGGGAAGGGCCTGCCGTTGGGTGCGTATTTGCGCAGCTGGGCCGCTGTGAGGTGCCAGCCTGCGGCAGGAAAGTCCCCCAGCCACTCCAGTGGCCCCTTGAGCATCAGCTGCGCCTTGCCGGCACACAGCCCCACGGCATCGACCGCCAGGTCTCGATACTGCGGGTCATAGAGGTTAGGTGCACGCAGTTGCACCAGCCGCGCGCCCTGGGCGATGGCCGCACGCATGCCACCGAGCAATTCCGGCCCTGGCAACCCTTCAGGCGTGATCAGGTAAGTGGAGGGCAAACGCGCTGCGTTGACAATCGGCAGGTTGGCCGCCGGGAAGTCATAGTTCATCAGTGCCTTTGGCGCTACCCAGGCAAGCGGTTGGCCTTCGGCGCCGTGGGGCTCGCCGTTGAAGCCGTCCACTTCCCATACGTCCAGCAGCACCTGCTTGTCAGGGTAATCGTGGGCCACCTTGATCAACGGCCTTGCGGACGTGACCTCGATGCCCAGTTCCTCGCTCAGCTCACGTGCAAGCCCGGCATGGGCCGACTCGCCCTCCTCCAGCTTGCCGCCCGGGAATTCCCATAGGTTGCCCTGATGCTGCGCCGCGCTGCGGCGAGCGATCAGCACCTTGCCATCGGGGCGACGAATCACCGCCGCCGCTACATGAACCCGTTTCATACATCCTCCATGCCACGCCAGTGCGCGCGATCAGGTGCGGTATTCGGCGTTGATCTTCACGTATTCGTGGGACAGATCGGTGGTCCAGATGGTCTCGCTGCAGTCACCGCGGCCCAGCTCGATACGAATGCCGATCTCCGCCTGCGCCATTACCGCGGCGCCCTGCTCTTCGGTGTAGCTGGCCGCACGGCCACCCTGGCTGGCAATGCACACATCGCCCAGGTACACGTCGATCCTGCTCACGTCCAGCTCTGGCACGCCGGCTCGGCCGACGGCGGCAAGGATACGGCCCCAGTTGGGGTCGGAGGCGAACAGTGCGGTCTTGATCAGGGGCGAATGCGCGACGGCATAGCCGACGTCCAGGCACTCTTGATGATTGCCGCCGCCATTCACTTGCACGGTGACGAATTTGGTTGCGCCTTCGCCGTCCCGCACGATGGCCTGCGCCACTTCCATGCACACCTCGAAGACCGCTGCTTTCAGGGCAGCGAACAGCGGGCCGCTGGCTTCGGTAATTTCCGCCAGCGCGGCCTTGCCGGTCGCGATCAGCATGCAGCAGTCGTTGGTGGACGTGTCACCGTCGATGGTGATGCGGTTGAACGACTTGTTCGCGGCGTCGCGGATCAGGTCCTGCAATACCGCCTGGGACACTTTGGCATCGGTGGCGATGTAACCCAGCATGGTGGCCATGTTCGGGCGAATCATGCCCGCCCCCTTGCTGATGCCGGTAACGGTCACGGTGACGCCGTCATGGGTGAATTGCCGGCTGGCGCCCTTGGGCAGGGTGTCCGTGGTCATGATGCCGGTGGCCGCGTCGGCCCAGTTGTTCTCGGACAGGTTATCGAGGGCAGCCTGAAGCGCGCCTTCGATCTTTTCCACCGGCAGCGGCTCACCGATCACGCCTGTGGAAAACGGCAGTACGGCAGTGGGTTCAACGCCCGCCAGGCTGGCCAGGGTTTCGCAGGTGCGGGCGGCGGCTTCCAGGCCGGGCTGGCCGGTGCCGGCGTTGGCATTGCCGGTGTTGGTCAGCAGGTACCGTACTGCGCCGCCCACGCGCTGCCTGGCCAGGATAACCGGCGCCGCGCAGAAGGCATTGAGAGTGAACACGCCAGCTACGGTAGCGCCCTCGGCACAGCGCATGGCCACCACATCCTTGCGGCCTGGTCGCTTGATACCCGCCGAGGCGATGCCCAACTCAAAACCGGGAACGGGGTGCAGGGTGGGCAAGGGACCGAGACCGACAGCCATTGATGACTCCTTGAAAAAGGGACGAGCCCTGAAAGATAAACGCCGCGACGACAAAGCCGGCGCGGCGTGATTCAACAGCAAACCAACAGGCTATTCAATACGCCCGTGGCAATGCTTGAACTTCTTGCCCGAGCCACACCAGCACACTTCGTTGCGCCCCAGCTTCTGCTCGTTGCGCAGTGGTGCCAGTGCCGCTTCCACTGTGCCTTGCGCACCCTCCACAAGCACTTCGGGCTCGTCCAGGCCCGGGGCCTCGGCGTGGCGGAACTGCATGCGCTGGGCCAGCTCCTCGGCTTCGCGGCGCAGGCGGGCTTCTTCCTCGGCCGGGTCTTCGCGACGAACCTGAACATGCGACAGCACACGGATGGTGTCGCGCTTGATCGAATCAAGCAGCTCCTGGAACAGTGTGAAGGACTCGCGCTTGTATTCCTGCTTGGGGTTCTTCTGCGCATAGCCGCGCAAGTGAATCCCGTGACGCAGGTGGTCCATGGTGGAAAGGTGGTCTTTCCACAGGTCGTCGATTACACGCAGCAGGATCTGCTTCTCGAAGGTACGCAGCGCCTCGGCGCTTGCCTGGGTTTCCTTCTCGTTGTAAGCCGCGAGAATCTCGGCCAACAGGCGCTCGCGCAGGGTTTCCTCGTAAAGTTTCTCGTCTTCGTCCAGCCACTGCTGGATCGGCAGGCTGACCGCGAAGTCGGCCTGCAGGGCAGCTTCCAGCCCGGCGATGTCCCACTGCTCCGGCAGCGATTGCGGTGGAATGTGCTGCGAAACGATGGTGTTCAGCGCGTCTTCGCGGAACTCGGCAATGGTGTCGCCGATGTTTTCAGCGGCCAGCAGGCTGTTGCGCATGTGGTAGATCACTTTGCGCTGCTCGCTGGACACGTCGTCGAATTCCAGCAACTGCTTGCGTATGTCGAAGTTACGACCCTCGACCTTGCGCTGGGCCTTCTCGATGGCATTGGTGACCATGCGGTGCTCGATGGCCTCGCCGGACTGCATGCCCAGTGCCTTCATGAAGTTCTTCACGCGGTCCGAGGCGAAGATACGCATCAGCGGATCTTCGAGCGACAGGTAGAAGCGGCTGGAGCCGGCATCCCCCTGGCGACCGGCGCGGCCACGCAACTGGTTGTCGATACGACGGGATTCGTGACGTTCGGAGGCGATCACGTGCAGGCCGCCCGCCTCCAGCACTTGCTGGTGGCGCTTCTGCCAGTCGGCCTTGATCTGGGCGATCTGTTCTTCGGTGGGGTTTTCCAGCGCCGCTACTTCCACTTCCCAGTTGCCGCCCAACAGGATGTCCGTACCACGGCCAGCCATGTTGGTAGCGATGGTCAGCGCACCCGGCCGGCCGGCCTGGGCAATGATCTCGGCTTCCTTCTCGTGGTACTTGGCGTTCAGTACCTTGTGATCGATGCCTTCCTTCTGCAGCAGGTTGGACATGTGCTCGGAGGTTTCGATGGTGGCGGTACCCACCAGCACCGGCCGGCCCACGGCCATGCATTCCTTGATATCGGTGATGATCGCCGCGTACTTCTCTTCCGCGGTGAGGTACACCAGGTCGTTGAAGTCCTTGCGCGCGAGCGGGCGGTTCGGCGGGATCACCACCACCGGCAGGTTGTAGATCTGCTGGAATTCGAACGCTTCGGTGTCTGCGGTACCGGTCATGCCCGACAGCTTGGTGTACAGGCGGAAGTAGTTCTGGAAGGTAGTGGAGGCCAGGGTCTGGCTCTCTGCCTGGATTTTCAGGCCTTCCTTCGCTTCGATCGCCTGGTGCAGGCCTTCGGACAGGCGACGGCCTGGCATGGTGCGCCCGGTGTGCTCGTCGATCAGCAGGATGCCACCGTCCTGGACGATGTATTCCACGTTGCGGTGGAACAGCTTGTGGGCGCGCAGGCCAGCGTAGACGTGGGTCAACAGGCCCAGGTTATGGGCGGAGTAAAGACTTTCGCCTTCAGCCAGCAAGCCGGCCTGGGTGAGCAGTTCTTCGATGAACTGGTGGCCAGCTTCGTTGAGTTCTACCTGGCGGCTCTTCTCGTCGATGCTGTAATGGCCCTGCTGGGTCACCTCGCCTTCCACTTCCTCGATATGCTGCGTGAGGCGCGGGATCAGCCGGTTGATCTCCATGTACAGGCGCGAGCTGTCCTCGGCCTGGCCGGAAATGATCAGTGGCGTACGTGCTTCGTCGATGAGGATCGAGTCCACTTCGTCGATGACCGCGAAGTTCAGCTCACGCTGGAACTTCTCTTCGAGGCTGAACGCCATGTTGTCGCGCAGGTAATCGAAGCCGAATTCGTTGTTGGTACCGTAGGTGATGTCGGCGGCGTAAGCGGCGCGCTTGTCTTCCGGCGGCTGGAACGGCGTGACCACGCCGACCGTCAGGCCGAGGAATTCATACAGCGGGCGCATCCAGTTGGCGTCGCGGCGGGCCAGGTAGTCGTTCACGGTCACCACGTGCACGCCCTTGCCCGACAGTGCGTTCAGGTACACCGCCAGCGTGGCCACCAGGGTTTTACCCTCACCGGTGCGCATTTCCGCGATCTGGCCTTCGTGCAGGGTCATGCCGCCGATCAACTGAACGTCGAAGTGGCGCATGCCCATGATGCGCTTGCCGGCTTCGCGGCACACGGCAAAGGCTTCGGGGAGCAACTGGTCGAGGGTTTCACCTTTGGCGACGCGAGCCTGGAACTCTGCGGTCTTGGCGCGCAGTTGCTCATCCGAGAGCGCGACCATCTTCTCTTCGTGGGCATTGACGATACCGACCGTCTTGAGCATGCGTTTCACTTCACGCTCGTTCTTGCTTCCAAAGAGTTTTTTCAACAAAGGCGCAAACATATCGGCTGGATCTTCCACACTTAGGGATGGAGGGCGGCCCCAAGGAGTCGCCCGTGCAGCCCTCATGGCCGCATGCGAACGAGCATTCTACCCGGAAACGATGGAGAGGAAAGTGGCGACGCCACATGCTGGCACAGCGCTTTTACGGGGCGGGTTTACAATAAGGCCTTTTTTTTCAACTTCAAGCGCCTGAAGCAAACGTCATGGCAAAACCGCAAGGTTTCGTGCTTGTGTCCATCTGTTACCATGCTGGCCCACCGGAGGAAACCCGTTCCATGGCATTCCGTCCTCACCCGGCGCGCCCGCCCGCCGTCCTGCTGCGCGAGGCCCGGCCGCTCAAGGCCTTGCTCAGCCAGGCCCAGCGCCTGGCCACGATCAAGCGCCTGCTCGATACCCAGCTTCAGCCCGCTGCCCGCGAGCACTGCCACGTGGCCGCCTGGCGCGAAGGCAGCCTGCTGCTGGTGGTGACCGATGGGCATTGGGCCACCCGTTTGCGCTACCAGCAGCGGCGCTTGCAGCAAGGTTTACAGGGTATGCCTGAATTTGCCGGGCTTACCCGAATTCTGTTCAAGGTACAGCCCAGCGTTGGCCCCAAACGCGCGACGGGGCCAGGGCTGGACCTCTCCGATAGCGCTGCCGATAATTTGCAGGCCACGGCTGAAGGCATTACCGACCCTAACCTGCGGGCGGCGCTGGAGCGGCTGGCCAGCCATCGGCGCAAATAATCGAACCGCCCCCAATAAAAAAGGCCACCCGAAGGTGGCCTCAAACAACAGAGAGAAAAGGTTCGAGCTTAAACCGCCGCAACCGGGCGCATGTAGGAGATCGGCGCGGTACTCGCGTCTTCGAAGGTCACCACTTCCCATGCGTCCTTCTGTTCGATGAGCTTGCGCAGCAGCCGATTGTTCAGGGCGTGCCCTGACTTGAAGCCGCGGAACTCACCGATCAGGCTGTTGCCCAGCAGGTACAGATCGCCAATAGCGTCGAGGATCTTGTGCTTGACGAATTCGTCTTCATAGCGAAGACCGTCTTCGTTCAGTACGCCTTCCTTGTCGACGACGATGGCGTTCTCCACGCTGCCACCGAGCGCCAGGTTGTGCTTGCGCAGGTATTCGATGTCGCTCATGAAGCCAAACGTGCGGGCCCGGCTCACTTCCTTGACGAAAGAGGTGCTGGAGAAATCCACACTGGCGCTCTGGGTGCGATCCTTGAATACCGGGTGATCGAAATCGATCTCGAAACTCACCTTGAACCCTTCGAAAGGCAGGAAGGTGGCGCGCTTGTCGCCGTCCTCCACCGATACCTCACGAAGGATGCGGATGAATTTCTTCGGCGCGTCCTGTTCTTCCAGGCCAGCCGATTGAATCAGGAATACGAAGGGACCGGCGCTGCCATCCATGATCGGCACTTCCGACGCGGAGAGTTCGACGTAGGCGTTATCGATCCCCAGGCCGGCCATGGCCGAAAGCAAATGCTCCACGGTGTCTACCTTGATGTCCCCCTGGATAAGGGTGGTGGACATGGTGGTTTCACCGACGTTTTCCGCACGCGCGGGTATCTGGACCACTGGGTCCAGATCGGTACGGCAGAACACGATACCGGCATCGACCGGCGCGGGCTTGAGGGTAAGGTAGACCTTTTCCCCGGAATGCAGACCGACACCGGTGGCACGGATGATGTTCTTCAGGGTGCGTTGTTTAATCATGGCAGTGGCCGCTTCAGCGCAAGTTGCGAACTGGTATCAACAAAGGCTGGCGATAATAGCAGACCCGGCCTTTGCTGAACACCAATCACCCTTATACCCCTGATAAATTCCATTAATCGGCCTGGCGACGCAGGAATGCCGGGATGTCCAGGTAGTCCAGGTCGTCGTTGGGGTTGAGCTTGGCAGCTGCGGCGGCACCGGCGTGAGCCTGGTTACGCATTACCGTCGGGCGCTCCAGGTCGCGATAGTTGACCGCAGCCTGCTCGCGGCGAACCGGGGCAGGTGCCGGAGTTTGCTGAGCGACTGCGCTTTGCAGGCCGTTGTCGATGACCTTCACAGGCTTCTCGATCTTGGCGCCAAGGCCAGTGGCGACCACGGTGACGTGCAGCTCGTCGCGCATGTCCGGATCGATCACGGTGCCTACCTTGACCATGGCGTGGTCGGAGGCGAAGGCTTCGATGATGCTACCCACATCGGAGTATTCACCCAGCGACAGGTCCGGGCCGGCCGTGATGTTCACCAGGATGCCGCGAGCACCCTGCAGGTTGACGTCTTCGAGCAGCGGGTTGCGAATGGCGGCTTCGGTCGCTTCACGGGCGCGGTTCGGGCCGCTGGCGCAACCAGTACCCATCATCGCCATGCCCATTTCGCTCATCACGGTGCGCACGTCGGCGAAGTCGACGTTGATCATGCCTGGGCGCTTGATGATGTCGGAAATACCGCGAACGGCACCTGCCAATACGTCGTCCGCCTTGGCGAAGGCAGACAGCAAGCTGGCGTCCTTGCCCAGGATGGTGAGCAGTTTTTCGTTCGGGATGGTGATCAGCGAGTCAACGCTGTCAGCCAGCGCGCGGATGCCTTCGTCGGCGATCTGCATGCGCTTGCGGCCTTCGAACGGGAACGGACGAGTCACGACCGCCACGGTCAGAATGCCCATTTCCTTGGCCACTTCAGCGATGATCGGCGCCGCACCGGTACCGGTACCGCCACCCATGCCGGTGGTGATGAAGACCATGTTGGTGCCTTGCAGCACTTCGGCGATGCGCTCGCGGTCTTCCATGGCGGCCTGACGGCCGACTTCCGGGTTGGCACCAGCACCCAGGCCCTTGGTCACGCCAGTGCCCAATTGCAGGATGGTACGTGCGCCGATGTTTTTCAGCGCCTGGGCGTCGGTGTTCGCGCAGATGAACTCAACGCCTTCGATGTTGCTTTTAACCATGTGATTGACGGCGTTACCGCCACCGCCACCGACTCCGATCACCTTGATGACCGGGCTTTGCGGGATGTTGTCTACCAGCTCGAACATGTTCCCTCTCCTTCCATTCTCTAGTTTTTTTCGCCTACTGCCGTTATCAGAAATTGCCCTGAACCCACCGCTTGAAGCGTTCAAGTACCGGCGCCTTGGGCTCGTCGCCGTAACTGCTGTCGCGGCCTGTAAGGCCGGTCAAGGTCACGCCTTCGGATTGCTTCTGCAGGCCGTAAGTCAGCAGACCCACGCCTGTCGAATAGATCGGGTTGCGGATAACGTCTTCCAGCCCCCGAACCGTATGCGGTACGCCAAGGCGCACCGGCATGTGGAAAATTTCTTCAGCCAGCTCTACCGCGCCTTCCATCTTGGCGGTGCCGCCGGTCAACACGATCCCGGCCGGGATCAGGTCTTCGTAGCCGCTGCGTCGCAATTCCGCCTGAATCAATGTGAAAAGTTCGTCGTAGCGCGGCTCGACCACCTCGGCCAGCGCCTGACGCGACAGCTCACGGGGTGGGCGATCACCCACGCTCGGCACCTTGATCGTTTCGCCAGCACCGGCCAGCTTGGCCAGGCAGCAGGCGTAACGGATCTTGATTTCTTCGGCGTACTGGGTGGGCGTACGCAGGGCCATGGCGATGTCGTTGGTCACCTGGTCGCCTGCGATGGGGATGACCGCGGTATGGCGAATGGCGCCTTCGGTAAAGATGGCGATGTCGGTAGTGCCGCCGCCGATGTCCACCAGGCAAACGCCCAGCTCTTTTTCGTCATCCGTGAGCACTGAATAGGCCGAGGCCAGTTGCTCGAGGATGATGTCGTCGATTTCCAGGCCACAGCGGCGCACGCACTTCTCGATGTTCTGCGCGGCATTCACGGCGCAGGTCACCACATGCACCTTGGCTTCCAGACGAACGCCCGACATACCCAGCGGCTCGCGTACGCCTTCCTGGTTGTCGATCACGTAGTCCTGCGGCAGGGTATGCAGCACGCGCTGGTCTGCCGGGATCGCGACCGCCTGGGCGGCATCGAGCACGCGCTCCAGGTCGGCGGTGCTGACTTCACGGTCGCGGATGGCCACGATGCCGTGGGAATTGAGGCTACGAATGTGATTGCCCGCCACGCCCACGAAGGCGGAGTGAATGCGGCAGCCCGCCATGAGTTGGGCTTCCTCTACCGCGCGCTGGATCGACTGCACGGTGGACTCGATGTTCACCACTACGCCTTTCTTCAGCCCGCGGGACGGGTGCGTGCCGATCCCCACGATCTCCAGGGTGCCATCGGCCGCGACTTCGCCTACCAGCGCCACCACTTTGGAGGTACCGATATCCAGCCCGACGATCATTTTGCCGCTTTGCGCGTTTGCCATGTCCTGCCTCTTATCAATTCTTCGCCACGGTCGGTACCGCTGGCGCCGCCGCGTTCGGGTCACGCCAGCCTACGGCCAGGCCGTTGGCATAGCGCAGATCGACGCGGGCGATATTCGTGATCTGGTCTTTTAGGGTCTTGTCGTAGATGGCGATGAACCGGCGCAGCTTTTCCACCAGATGATCACGCCCCAGCAGCAAATCGAGCCCTGGCCCGGCGCTTCCTGCACCGGTGGTCAGGAACCAGCTGCCGCGCTCACGCAATTCAAGCCGTGCTATGGAGAAACCAAGAGGCCGAAGCATCTGGCTGAGCACTTGATACTGCTGCATGACCTGTTGCTGAGCACGCTGCGGGCCAAACAGCTGTGGCAGGTGCTCATAATTGGCCAGCTCGCGCGGTGCGAACGCCTGGCCCTGATTATTCAGCAGTTGCCCCTCGCCCCAGCGGGCAACCGGCAGTTGTTCTTCAAGGCGGATTACCACCTGGTCAGGCCATACGCGGCGCACCTCGGCGTGCGCGATCCAGGGCATCTGCTCCAGTTCGGTGCGCATGCCGGTGAGGTCAATGCTGAAAAAGCTCGCGTTGGCGTAGGGTGCGATCCGCTGCTGCACGGCCTGCTGGCTCACGTAGCTCAGGTCGCCCTGCACATTGATCTTCGAGACCGGCCGGTCCAGATAAGGCATGGCGCGCTGCGCGCCTTCGTAAGTGCCCGCCGCCAGGGCGAGCAACAGCAACGGCCACATGAGCCGCTTGAAAAACCCGCCGCTGGCACGCGGCAAGCGCACCGATACCGGCTCTTTGGCCACCATACGGCTGGCACCGCGGGGCGGCGCCTTGCGAGCGGGCATGGGCTGCTGATGACGAAGGGACGCGCCGCGCATGATCAGCCCCTCGCCTGCAGTGAGTCGGTGAGGATGGACAGCACCAGCTGCTGGAAGTCCAGGCCGGCAGCGCGTGCCGCCATAGGTACCAGGCTGTGGTCGGTCATGCCCGGGGCGGTGTTCACTTCCAGCAACCAGAACGTACCCTTGGCGTCCTGCATCACGTCCACGCGGCCCCAGCCGCTGATTCCGATGGCCGCGCAGGCGCGCTGGCTCAATTCCATCAGTTCCTCTTCCTTCTCGGGCGACAGCCCACAGGGAATGCGGTACTGGGTGTCATTGGCCAGGTACTTGGCGTCGTAGTCGTAGAACGTATGCGAGGTGCCGAGGGCGATCGCAGGCAATACCTGATCACGCAGTACGGCCACGGTGAATTCAGGGCCGTCGATCCACTGTTCGACCAACACTTGCGAGTCATAGGCGCTGGCGTCTTTCCAGGCATTGACCAGTTCGTTGATGCTGGTCACCTTCGCCATGCCGATACTTGAACCTTCATGGGCGGGTTTGACGATCAAAGGCAGCCCCAGTTCCGTGATGGCGTTCACACAATCGGCTTCGCTGGCCAATACCGCGTGCCGCGGGGTGGAAATGCCCAGGCTGTGCCACACCTGCTTGGTGCGCAGCTTGTCCATCGCCAGCGCGGAGGCAAGGATGCCGCTGCCGGTATAAGGGATGCTCAGGCACTCCAGCAGCCCTTGCATGCTGCCGTCTTCGCCACCGCGGCCATGCAGGATGATGAAGGCGCGGTCGATCTTCTCGCGCAGCAGGATCTGCAGCAGGTCTGGGCCCACGTCGATGCCAAAGGCATTCACGCCCGCAGCCTGCAACGCACCCAGCACCTGCGCGCCGGACTTGAGCGACACCTCCCGCTCGGCACTGGTGCCGCCGTACAGCACGGCGACGCGGCCGAAGTCACTCGGCGCCACGTTGGACTTCAGGCTTTCATACGCGCGGGCGTTCATTGGCTTTTCCCCGGGGTGGCTACTGCACCGGCAAACAGCGGGCTTTTCAATAATTGAGGGGCGATGGCGCCGACGTCTCCGGCGCCCTGGCACAGCAGGATGTCGCCAGGGCGCAGCAGTGGCTTGACCACTGGCGCGATGTCAGTGCCGCGTTCCACGTAGATCGGGTCCAGCTGGCCGCGCTGGCGGATGCTGCGGCACAGCTGGCGGCTGTCCGCGCCCGGGATCGGCTCTTCCCCCGCCGGGTACACTTCCATCAGCATCAACACGTTGGCATCGCCCAGCACCTGCACGAAATCGTCGTAGAGGTCACGGGTGCGGCTATAACGGTGCGGCTGATAAAGCATGACCAGGCGGCGATCCGGCCAGCCGCCGCGCACGGCCTGGATCACCGCAGACACTTCACGCGGGTGATGGCCGTAGTCGTCCACCAGCATCACCGAACCACCGTCGACCGGCAGTTCGCCGTATACCTGGAAGCGACGGCCCACGCCCTGGAAGCACGAAAGCCCGCGCACGATGGCGTCGTCGCTGATGCCTTCGTCGGTGGCAATGGCAATAGTTGCCAGGGCATTCAATACGTTGTGGTTGCCCGGCATGTTCACTGACACGTCCAGCGGCTCACGGTCCCGGCGCAATACGGTGAAGTAGGTTTGCATGCCGGCCTGGCGGATGTTGATCGCACGCACGTCGGCGGCATCGTGCACGCCATACGTGACGACAGGCCGAGCCACTTGCGCAAGAATCTCGCGCACCACGGCGTCGTCCAGGCACACCACCGCCAAACCGTAGAACGGCAGGTTGTGGAGGAACTCGACGAAGGTTTTCTTCAGTTTGTTGAAGTCCCCTTCGTAGGTTTCCATGTGATCGGCATCGATGTTGGTAACCACGGCTACCAACGGCTGCAGGTGCAGGAAGCTTGCATCGCTTTCGTCCGCTTCGGCGATGAGGTAGCGGCTGCTGCCCAGCTGGGCATTGGTGCCCGCGGCATTCAAGCGCCCACCGATCACGAAGGTCGGGTCCAGGCCGGCCGCGGCGAATACCGAGGCAAGCAGGCTGGTGGTGGTGGTTTTGCCATGGGTGCCGGCCACGGCGATGCCATGGCGGTAGCGCATCAACTCGGCGAGCATCTCGGCGCGGCGTACCACGGGAATGCGACGCTCCAGCGCAGTGGCAACTTCCGGGTTGCTGACGTTCACGGCGCTCGACACCACCAGCACGTCGGCGCGGGCGGCGTTCTCGGCGCGGTGGCCGATGAATACTTCGGCGCCGAAGGCACGCAGGCGCTCGGTCACGCCGGAGGCTTTGAGGTCCGAGCCGGAGACCTGATACCCCAGGTTCAGCAGTACTTCAGCAATACCGCACATGCCCACGCCACCGATACCCACGAAGTGGATACGGCGGATGCGGCGCATTTCCGGTTGTGGCATGGCGCGTTGGCTTTCAACCATGGGCCACCTCCAGGCAGGCGTCGACGACGCTGCGGGTAGCATCGGGTTTGGCCAAGCGGCGGGCAGTCTCGGCCATGGTCACGAGTGTGTGCGGTTGCATCAAAACCTCTTCAAGGCGCGCGGCCAGTTCAGCGGCGCCGGTTGTTGCTTGCGGCATGACGAAGGCAGCGCCTTCGCGGGCCAGAAATTCGGCATTGCGGCTCTGGTGGTCGTCAATGGCGTGAGGCAGCGGCACCAGCAGCGAAGGCAGGCCCGCGGCGGCGAGCTCGCTCACGGTCAATGCGCCGGCACGGCAGATCACCAGGTCTGCCCATGCGTAGGCTTGAGCCATGTCCGCGATGAATGGCGCGACCTGAGCCTCTACCCCAGCGGCCTTGTAGCGTTCGGCGGTAGGGCCATCGTGTTGCTTGCCAGCCTGGTGGAACACTTCCGGGCGATGGGCCTCGGGCAGGCTGGCCAAGGCCAGGGGTACCAGCTTGTTGAGCGGTTCGGCGCCCAGGCTGCCCCCCATCACCAACAGGCGGGCGCGGCGGCCCGGCAGGGGTTGGCGAGGTGTGACCAGGAACAACTCGCTGCGCACCGGGTTACCAGTGGTAAGGCATTTGGCGGAGGCGGCGAAGGTTTGAGGGAAAGCTTCGCAGACTCGGGTAGCCAACGGCAGCAGCAGCCGATTGGCGGTACCGGCCACGGCGTTCTGTTCGTGCACCACGATCGGCACGCCGCTCAGCCGCGCAGCCAGCCCGCCGGGGCCGGTCACGTAGCCGCCGAAGCCCACCACACACACCGGCCGCAAGCGTTTGATGATCGAACGCGCCTGCAGCACGGATTTCACCAGCATCAGCGGGGCTTTCAGCAGGGCCAGCCGCCCCTTGCCGCGCAGGCCGCTGGCCTGGATGGTATGCAAGGTGATGCCCGCCGCTGGCACAAGGTCGTTCTCGATGCCGCGTGGCGTGCCCAGCCAGTGCACGGTGTAGCCCCGGGCCTGGAACTCCTTCGCGCAGGCCAACGCGGGGAACACATGCCCCCCGGTGCCGCCTGCCATGATCAGCACGTTACCGGCCATGGTAGGGCTCCTCGGCGAAGTCCTTCTCGGTGAATTCCACCTCTTCGCTGCCCAGGTGCGTGCGGCTCTCCCATTCGATGCGTAGCAGCAGCCCCAGACAGGCGCAGCAGATCACCAGCGAGCTGCCACCATAGCTGAGGAACGGCAGGGTGAGGCCCTTGGTAGGCAGCAGGCCCACGTTCACGCCAATGTTGATCAGGAACTGGCCGATCCACAGGAACGACAGGCCATACGCCATGTAGGCGGCGAAGAACTGTTTGGATTTCTCGGCCCACAGGCCGATGTACATGCCCCGGATGCACACGAACACGAACAGCGCGACCGTGCACAGCGAGCCCACTACACCCAGCTCTTCAGCCAGCACCGAGAACACGAAGTCGGTATGCGCTTCAGGCAGGTAGAACTGCTTCTGCACGCTGTTGCCCAGGCCAACCCCGAACCACTCACCGCGGCCGAACGCGATCAAGGCCTGGGTAAGCTGGTAGCCCGAGCCGAACTGGTCTGCCCAGGGATCGGTGAAGGTGATAAGCCGCGCCATACGGTAGGGCTGCGCCTGCACCAGGATAAACACCGCCGCCACCGCCAGCACCACCATCAGTGCAAAGCGGAACAGCCCTACCCCGCCCAGGAACAGCATCGCGGCCGCGGCGCCCATCATCACGACGGTGGCGCCGAAGTCGGGCTCCATCAGCAACAGGCCGGCCATCGGTAGCAGCACAATGAACGGCTTGAAGAAGCCCATCCAGCTCTCGCGCACTTCTTGCTGGCGGCGTACCAGGTACCCCGAGAGGAAGATGACCACGAACACCTTGGCCAGCTCCGACGGCTGCACGTTGAAGGCACCGAAGCCGATCCAGCGCATAGAGCCGTTCACCTCGCGGCCCACCCCGGGCACGATCACCAGGAACAGCAAGCCGAACGCCGCCACGAGCAGCATCCAGCCCATGCGCTGCCAGGTGGCGATAGGGATCAGCAGGGTCACGCCGCAAGCACCCAGGCCCAATACCAGATAGATCAGGTGGCGGATCATGTTGTACAGCGCATTGCCGCTCTGGGCCGCCGCCACTTCGGAGGATGCCGACGTGATCATCACCAGGCCAAGGCCCAGCAGGGCCAGGCAGCCGGCGAGCATGGGAAAGTCGATGTCGATCCCACGGTTGCTGATGAGCGGCGATGGATAAGGCTTGATGACGTTGAAAATCATGCCAGCGCCTCCACAGCTTGAGCGAACAGGCGCCCGCGCTCTTCATAATTACGGAACATGTCCAGGCTGGCGCACGCAGGCGACAGCAGCACGGCATCGCCCGGTTGGGCCAATTCGGCGCAACGGGCTACAGCCGCATCAAGGTCGCTTACTCGCACTTTCATTACCTGTTCATCAAGGGCTGCGGCCACGCGCTCGGCGTCACGCCCGATCAGTACCACCGCCCGGCAATGGCGGCTTACCGGAGCACGCAGGGCCACGAAATCCGCGCCCTTGCCGTCGCCACCGGCCACCAGCACCAGCTTGCCGTCGATATCGCTGCCCAGCCCTTCGATCGCCGCCAGGGCGGCGCCTACGTTGGTGGCTTTGGAATCGTCGTACCAGGCCACGCCGTTGCGCTCGCGCAACCATTGGCAGCGATGGGCAAGGCCTGTGAATGCGCGCACGGCGTCGAGCATCGGCGCCATGGGCAGGCCGGCCGCGTGCCCGAGCGCCAGCGCCGCCACGGCGTTGGCCTGATTATGAGCGCCGCGTACCTTGAGCTCGCTGACCGGCAGCAACAGCTCCTGACCGAACGCCAGGTAGCGGGCTTCACCCTGCTGGCGCAGGCCGAATGCGTTGAAATCAGGGGCATTCAGGCCGAATGACCCAACCTTGATGTCGTCACGCAGCAGCGGCCGGGTGAGCGCGTCCTGGCGATTGATCACTACCTGCCGAGCGCCACGGAAGATCCGATGCTTGGCCAGATGGTAGGCCGGCATGCCACTGTAGCGGTCCATGTGGTCTTCGCTGAGGTTGAGCACCGTGGCTACCTCGGCGTTGAGCTGATGGGTGGTTTCGAGCTGGAAGCTGGACAGTTCGAGCACGTACAGCTCGACGTCGTCGGCCAGAAGGTCCAGCGCGGGCGTACCCAGGTTCCCGCCCACCGCCACCCGCTTGCCAGCAGCCTGTGCCATCTCGCCCACCAGGGTGGTAACGGTGCTTTTGGCGTTGGAGCCGGTGATCGCGATGATCGGCGCCTTGGCGTGGCGAGCGAAGAGGTCGATGTCCCCGGACAGCTTCACCCCTTGAGCTGCCGCTTCAGCCAGCGCGGGCGTTGACACGGCCAGGCCAGGGCTGACGTACAGCTCGCTGGCGCGGCAGAGAAACTGCGCATCGAGCGCCCCGCAACGTACTTCCACTTCAGGGAAATCGCGTTGCAAGGTCGCCAGCTCCGGAGGATTCTCGCGTGTGTCGGCCACGGCAAAGGCAACGCCCTGCTTCGCCAGGAAGCGAACCAGGGACATGCCGCTCTTGCCGAGGCCGACAACGATGCGGAATTGGTCGGAAGCGATCAGCGACACAGGGCTACCTCAGCTTCAACGTGGCCAGGCCGATCAGCACCAGGATCACCGTGATGATCCAGAAGCGCACGATAACCCGGGGTTCGGGCCAGCCTTTGAGTTCGAAATGGTGGTGGATCGGTGCCATGCGGAATACGCGCCGGCCGGTCAGCTTGAACGAAGCGACCTGGATCACCACCGAAAGGGTTTCCATCACGAACACACCGCCCATGATGAACAGCACGATTTCCTGACGAACGATCACCGCGATGGTGCCCAGGGCCGCGCCCAACGCCAGCGCGCCTACGTCGCCCATGAACACTTGCGCCGGATAGGTGTTGAACCACAGGAAGCCCAGCCCCGCGCCAATCAGCGCGCCGCAAAATACGATCAGCTCGCCGGCACCCGGCACGTAAGGGATCAGCAAATAGTCGGCGAACTTCACGTTACCCGAGAGGTAGCAGAAGATCCCCAGCGCCCCGCCCACCATGACCGTTGGCATGATTGCCAGGCCATCCAGCCCGTCGGTGAGGTTGACTGCGTTGCTCGAGCCCACGATCACCAGGTACGCCAGCACCATGAAGCCCGCGCCCAACGGGATGCTGGCATCCTTGAGCATCGGGATGATCAGCGTGGTTTCCATCGGGCTGTTGGCGGTGGTGTACAGGAACACTGCGGCGCAGATCCCGAATACCGACTGCCAGAAATACTTCCAGCGGCTTGGAAGGCCGCGGGAGTTCTTTTCGATCACCTTGCGGTAGTCGTCCACCCAGCCAATGGCACCGAAGGCGAACGTGACCACTAGCACCACCCACACATAGCGGTTGGTGAGGTCGGCCCACAGCAAGGTGCTGATGCCGATGGCCGAGAGGATCAGCGCGCCGCCCATGGTCGGGGTGCCGGATTTGGACAGGTGCGATTGCGGACCGTCATTGCGCACAGCCTGGCCGATCTGGCGGATCTGCAGCGTACGAATGAACCAGGGCCCCAGCCACAGCGCAAGAACCAACGCAGTCAGTACGCCCAGAATCCCACGCAGGGTGAGGTACTGGAAGACCGCGAAGCCCTTGTAGAACTGTTGAAGGAATTCGGCCAACAGCAGCAGCATTAATGTGTCTCCCCGCTGGCACCGCACAGGGCCGCTACGACGTGTTCCATCGCAGCGCTGCGCGAGCCTTTTATTAAAATGGTCGTGTCGGCCACCTGTTCCACGGCCAGGGCCTGGATCAGATCAGCCTGAGTTTCGAAATGGCGGGCGTGTTCCCCAAAGGCTTCGACGGCGTTAGCCATGAGTGGCCCCACGGCATACAGCGCACTGACCTTGCCCCGAGCGTAGGCACCCACCTGGCGGTGGCCCTCGATAGCCCAGTCACCCAGTTCGCCGATATCCCCAAGCACCAGGACGGTGCGGCCGGAAAAGCCGGCGAGTATATCAACGGCCGCGCTCACCGAGGAGGGGTTTGCGTTGTATGTATCGTCAATAACACGGATACCGGAGGGGGTGACCTGCGCAACAGTGCGGCCCTTGACGGGCTGCACGCTGTTCAGCCCACGGGCGATTTCCGGCAGCGTGGCCCCCATGGCGCGAGCGACAGCCGCGGCAGCCAGGGCGTTGCGCACGTTGTGCTCACCCAGCAGGTTCAGCTGGATACTCTCTATACCGTCGTTGCAGCGCAGCTCGAACGCCGGGCAGCCGCGGGCATCGGCGGTGACCGGGCCGGCATGGAAGTCGGCGTCCGGGTTGGCCAGCGCGAAGGTGAGCACCGTGCGGGCGCCCGCCCGGGCCGCCCAGATCGGGAAGGCCTTGTCGTCAAGGTTGAGCACTGCCACGCCGGTAGCGTCCAGGCCTTCGAGGATTTCCCCCTTGGCCTCGACGATTTTCTCGGGCCCACCGAACTCGCCAACGTGGGCGGTGCCGGCGTTGTTGATCAGCGTCACCATTGGGCGGGTAAGCCCTACGGTGTAGCGGATTTCACCGATGCGCGACGCGCCCAGCTCGATCGCTGCAGCCCAATGCTCGGGTGCCAGCTCCAGCAGGGTAAGTGGCGCACCAAGGTCGTTGTTCAGGTTGCCACGGGTGGCCAATGCCGGCCCGCGCACACGCAGGATGGCCGCCAGCATCTCTTTCACAGTGGTTTTACCGCTGGAACCCGTGATGGCGGCTACCGGGCCCTGGAATACAGCACGGTTGAGCGCGCCCAGCTCCCCAAGGGCCACGCGGCAATCGCGAACCACCAGCTGCGGCAAGCCGACGCCGGGTACTTCACGCTCGACCAGCGCAGCCACCGCACCTTTGGCGGCAACGTCCGCGAGGTAGTCGTGGCCGTCGAAGCGAGGCCCCGTGAGGGCAATGAACAACTGCCCGGGCTGGATAGCCCGGCTATCGATGCTCACACCATCGAAACTGCAGTCGCTGCCCACCAGCCGACCATTCAGGGGCTGGGCCACAGCGCTAAGGCGCAGAGGCTCAAGCATGGTCTGCCTCCCATGTGGCAAGCGCCGCTTCGGCCTGTTGAATATCGGAGAATGGCTGGCGCTCGCCGAGGATTTCCTGGTAATCCTCATGCCCCTTGCCTGCCAGTACCACCACATCCCCGGCGCGGGCTTCGCTGATGGCCTGGGCAATGGCGGCGCCACGCCCAGACACGAATCGGGCCTGCTCTGGCCGGGCGAACCCGGGCCGAATGTCCGCGAAGATAGTGTCGGGCGCTTCGCTGCGGGGGTTGTCGTCGGTAACGATGACGGTGTCGGCGAAGTCTTCGGCCACTCGGGCCATCAATGGGCGCTTGCCGCGGTCGCGGTCGCCGCCGCAGCCGAATACGCACACAAGGTTACCGCTGGCATGGGGGCGAAGGGCCTGCAGCACTTTCTCCAGCGCGTCTGGCGTGTGGGCGTAGTCGACCACTACAAGCGGGCGATCCCCGCCGCCCAGGCGCTGCACCCGGCCCTGAGGACCTTGCAGCTGCGGCACGGCTTTGAGGATTTCATCCAGCGGGTAATCCAGCGCTACCAGCGCGCCTATCGCGGCCAGCAAGTTGCTCAGGTTGAAGCGGCCCAGCAGGCGGCTGCGCAGGCTGAAGGTACCGTGCGCGGTGACCAGGGTCGCGCTCACGCCGTGGTCGTCGAACCGGGCATCGCGGCAATACAGTGCGGCGGTGGGGTCTTCCAGGCTATAGCCGATCACCCGCGATACGCCGGGGCGGGAAGCCAGGTCCTGACCGAACGGGTCGTCCAGGTTGATCACCCGTGCACGGAGCGTGGACCAGGCGAACAACCGCGCCTTGGCCTCGGCGTAGGCCTGCATGCTCCCGTGGTAGTCAAGATGGTCGCGCGACAGGTTGGTGAACACGGCGATGGAGAAATCCAGCGCGGCAACCCGCCCCTGCTCCAGTGCGTGAGAGGAGACTTCCATCGCCACTGCACGGGCGCCGGCTTTGCGCAGGTCCGACAGCGTGGCTTGCACAACCACTGCATCGGGGGTAGTCAGGCGGCCGCTTTTCAACTCACCATGAAAACCGCTGCCCAGCGTGCCGATCAGCCCGCAAGGCAACCCCAGGTGGTCGAGGGCCTGCGCAATCAGCTGGGTAACGCTGGTTTTGCCGTTGGTGCCGGTAACGCCCACCAGCCGAAGGTGGCGGCCTGGGTCCGAGTAGAAGCGGCCGGCAATGCTGGAGAGCTGCCGAGCCAGGCCCCGCACTGGAATCAAGGGCGCGCTGGTGAGGGGCAATACGCTTGCGCCGTCCGCCTCATAGGCAACGGCGGCGGCGCCTCGCGCCAGGGCGTCGGCGATATGCTCGCGGCCATCGACGCGGGTACCCGGCACCGCCAGGAACAGGTCGCCCGGGCGCACGTCCCGGCTATCGAGGGCCAGTTCGCGGATCAACGGGTCACGCCCGGCGTCCGGGAACAAGTGGGTCAATGGCATGCTCATCAGCCTTGCCGTCCTTTGGCGGGCGCAGGCGGGGCTACGGGGGTAGCGTTGGCCTGCTGTTGCGGAGTAGCGGGAAGGTTGTCTGGCGGCACGTTCATCAAGCGCAGCGTGCCGGACATCACCTTGCTGAATACAGGCGCCGATACCAGGCCGCCGAAGTAACCGCCGGCACCCGGCTCGTCGATCACCACCACCACCGCATAGCGAGGGTTGGCCACCGGGCCGAAGCCTGCGAAGAGAGAGCGATAGGCGTTTTCGGTATAGCCGCGCGAGCCGATGGTGGCCTTGCGCGCGGTACCGCTCTTGCCGGCAACGTGATAGCCAGGCACCTGCGCCCGGTAAACGCCGCGCGGCGCTTCGATAACCTGCTGCAACATGCCTTGAATGGTGGCCGCAACGTTCTGCGGGATCACTTGCGCGCCTTCAGGTTCGTTATCGACCTTGAGGATCGACAGCGGCACCAGTTTGCCGTGGTTGGCCAGTGTGGCGTAGGCGTGCACCAGTTGCAGTGCGGTCACGGAAAGGCCATAGCCATAGGACAGCGTGGCGGTTTCGGCCTTGTGCCATTCCCGGTGGTTGGGCAGGTTGCCCACGCGTTCACCGGGGAAACCAAGCCCCGAGTACTGGCCCAGGCCAACCGACGACATTACCCGGTAGATGTTTTCACCACCGACGTCGAACGCGACCTTGCTCATGCCCACGTTACTGGAGTTGATCAGGATACCGGTGAGGTCCAGCACCGGGCCTTCGGTCTTGGACACGTCCTTGATGGTGTAGCGGCCGATCTGCAACGAGCCGGGATACACATCCACCTTGTCGGTGGGTTTCCAGCGGCCGGTTTCCAGCGCAGCGCTCATGGACAGGGGCTTCATGGTGGAGCCCGGCTCGAACACGTCGATGATGGCCCGGTTACGCATGGCCGCCGGGACCATGGTGCGACGGTTGTTCGGGTTGTAGGTAGGCATGTTGACCATGGCCAGCACTTCGCCGGTTTTCACGTCCATGATCACCAGGCTGCCCGCCTTGGCCTGGTTGTCGGTGATGGCCTTGCGCAGCTCGCGGGTGGCCAGGTATTGCAGGCGCAGGTCGATGGACAAGGCCAGGGTTTTCCCGGCCTTGGCGTTCTTGGTCACTTGCACGTCACGGATCAGCCGCCCGCGGCGGTCCTTGATCACCTGACGCCGCCCGGCCACGCCCGCCAGCCATTCGTCATAGGCCAGCTCCACGCCCTCGCGGCCGTGGTCGTCGAGGTCGGTGAAGCCGACCATGTGCGCGGTGACGTCGCCAGCCGGGTAGAACCGGCGGAACTCTTCCAGCCCGTAAACGCCCGGTACCTTGAGGTCCAGCACTGCCTGGCCTTGCTCGGGGGTAAGGCCGCGCACCAGGTAGAGGAATTCCTTGTTCGCGTTCGCCTCGAAACGCTCGCTCAGCTGCGCGGGATCCTGCCCGAGGGCGCGTGCAAGGTCGGGCCAACGGTCCTTCGCCAGTTGCAGCTCCTTGGGGTTGGCCCACAAGGTGCTGACCGGGGTACTCACCGCCAGGGGCTCGCCGTTGCGATCGGTGATCAGGCCACGGTGCGCGGGAATGGGGATGTGCCGCATGCTGCGCGCGTCGCCCTGGCCCTTGAGAAAGTCCCGATCCACCACCTGCAGGTCGATGATCCGCCAGCTGATGGCCGCCACCATGATGCCGAGCAAGCCCAGCACCACGCGGAAACGCCACGGATAGAGTGCGCCGTCGAGCTTCATCATGGCGCCACCATCCGCACGTCGGCTGCGTCGGGCACATGCATCTTCAACTGCTCGGTGGCCAGCGCCTCGATTCGGCTATGGGCCGTCCAGGTACTTTGCTCGAGGATCAACCGGCCCCATTCAGCCTGCGCCTTGTCCCGCTCGTTGAGTTCGGTGTACAGGGCATTGAGCAGCGTACGGTTCAAGTGCGCGCTGTAGGCCACAGCGATGGCCGACACCAGGACAGCGACGAACATCAGCAGCATCAGGAAGCTACCGGTTGGCAGTGGCTTGAAGAAGAGCTTGCTCACCGCAGCTTCTCCGCGACCCGCATTACCGCGCTGCGGGAGCGGGGGTTGGCTTTGAGCTCGGCCTCTGAAGCAAAGCGTGCCTTGCCCAGCGTGCGGACGATGGGGTCGAAACGCTGCACCTGCACCGGAAGGTTGCGGGGCAGTGTGTCCACCTCGCCCTTTTCAAGGCGACGCAGGAAGAGTTTGACGATGCGGTCTTCGAGCGAGTGGAAACTGATGACTGCCAGGCGCCCGCCTACTTCCAGAAGGTCCATCGCGGCCCGCAGCCCGGCTTCCAGGTCTGCCAGCTCGTTGTTCACGTGAATCCGCAAGCCCTGGAATGCTCGGGTGGCGGGGTGCTTGTTCTTTTCCCAGGCCGGGTTCGCATCCTTGAGTACCTGCGCCAGGTCACCGGTGCGCTCGAAAGGCTGAACCTGGCGGCGCTCGACCACCGCACGCGCCATGCGCCGGGCGAAGCGCTCCTCGCCGTACTCCTTGAAGACGCGGGCAATCTCCTCCTCGGGTGCCTGGGCAATGAACTGCGCGGCGCTGACGCCACGGTCAGGGTCCATGCGCATGTCCAGGGGCCCATCGTTGAGGAAGCTGAAACCGCGGGTGGGGTCGTCCAGCTGTGGCGAGGACACACCAAGGTCGAGCAGGATACCGCTCACCTTGCCTTTCAACCCCAGGCGCTCGGCCTCGTCGGCCATTTCCGCAAAACTGCGCTGCACAATGACAAAGCGGCCGTCTTCGGCCGCCAGCGTTTGCCCCGTGGCAATCGCTTGAGGGTCCTTGTCAAAGCCAAGTAATCGGCCATCGCGCCCCAGCTGCTGGAGCAACAGGCGGCTATGCCCGCCGCGGCCGAAGGTGCCATCTATATAGCAGCCGTCCGCGCGCACGGCCAAGGCCTCGATCGCCTCGTTTAGCAACACGGTAATGTGGTTGAAGCTGCTGTCAGTCGTCACAGGATCAGGTCACGCAATTCGTCAGGCATGGCGCCCGGTTGTTGGATAGCTTCGAGGTCCGCCGCGGAAACTGCATTCCACGTATCTTCGTCCCACAATTGAAACTTGTTCAGCTGGCCTACCAGCATCGCCCGTTTGTCCAGGCGGGCGTATTCGCGCAAGCGCGGCGGCACCAGAAAGCGGCCACTCGAATCGAGCTCCAGGTCCACGGCATTGCCAATAAGCAGCCGCTGCAGGCGCTTGACCTCTTCACGTAGCGAGGGCAGCGCCTTGAGCTTGGTTTCGATGATTTCCCATTCGTCGAGGGGGTAGACGTTAAGGCAACGGTCGACAGTGTCGATGGTGATGATCAACTGGCCGGAACTGCGCGTATTCAGCTCGTCACGGTACCGGCTCGGCATGGCGAGACGGCCCTTTGCGTCAAGACTGATAGCATTGGCTCCGCGAAACACTGTTGAGCTTCCCCGAAAAAAGACCCTGCCGCGCTATTGTTCCTTATGCGCCTGTATTTCCCACTTCCTGCCACTTTCCGCCACTCGCGCACACTATAGGAACCCCCTCCCTGCACCGTCAAGGCGCGCCGTCAGTGATTTCCTTTACATATCGGTGATTTACGACACAGATGGTGTGGAACGCGTGAAAAAGCGCTCAGAATCGACTGGGAATACCGTTCCGAGGCAGGGGATTGCGTCGAATACTTAAAGTAGATTGTGAGGATTAAGATTTTTTCGATCTAGCCAGGAGGGGGTATCAAGCGAAACGGGGAAGGAGGAAAAAGGTGGAGAGTCGGTCTGTAAGCCGGGTTCTGTCGAGGACAGTCATTCCTCTACGGTGGTCATCGCTGAACACCTTTAGCAACCTACCCGGTTCCAGCGCGGGCCACGCCTATGGAACCCTATTTGGTCTTGCTCCGAGTGGGGTTTACCTTGACCACGAACTGTTGCCAGACGCGCGGTGCGCTCTTACCGCACCTTTTCACCCTTACCGGCGCCGAAGCGCTTAGGCGGTTATTTTCTGTGGCACTTTCCGTAGGCTCACGCCTCCCAGGCATTACCTGGCACTCTGCCCTATGGAGCCCGGACTTTCCTCCCCCGCGCATGCGAGCATGCAACGGCAGCGACTGTCCAACCGACTCTCCGCCGCCAAGGATACAGACCGGCAAGAGCCGGCGCCAGCCCGCGAGCTTCTTTATATCCCGGGCCAGGAGCACAAGTAGCGTGGCTTTCGCCGTTTCGCTTATCCCTGCCGCTCCAGCGCCACCTGATAAAGAAGGTTCTTGCGCACGCCGGTAATCTGCGCTGCCAGGGCAGCGGCCTTCTTCAGCGGCATTTCGGCCAGCAGCAGGTCAAGCACCCGCAACGCTTCGGCACTGATCGCGTCCTCGCCCACTGGAGCAATCCAGCCACCCACCAGCACCACGCATTCACCGCGTTGCTGGTTCGAATCCGACTCGATGAACGCACGCAATTCTGCCAATGGGAGGCCCTTGAGGGTTTCAAAGGCTTTGGTCAGCTCCCGTGCCAGCACCGCCGGTCGATCGCCGCCGAAAGCGGCTTCCATCGCCTGGACCGATTCGAGAATACGATGGGGCGCTTCATAGAAAATCAGCGTGCGCGGCTCTTCGCGCAGCGCTTCCAGCCGGCTCGCGCGGGCGGCGGCCTTGGCCGGGAGAAAGCCCTCGAAGATGAACCTGTCCGATGGCAACCCGGCAGCGGAGAGTGCAGCGATAACGGCGCAGGCGCCAGGCACTGGAACCACTTTTACACCTGCGGCGCGAGCTTGCCGTACCAGGTGGTAGCCTGGATCGGAAATCAGCGGCGTGCCCGCGTCGGAGATCAGTGCAACGCTTTCGCCTGCCTGCAGCTTGCCGAGGAACCGCCCGCCATCCTCGCGCTCATTGTGCTCATGACAGGCCGCCAAGGGCGTCTGGATACCGAAATGCTGCAACAGGCGCAGGGAGTGACGCGTATCTTCAGCGGCGATCAGTGCCACGCCCTTGAGCACATTCAATGCCCGCGGGGTCATGTCGTCGAGATTACCGATGGGGGTGGCGACCACATAAAGTGTGCCGAAAGTTGAATCTGTCGCGCCTGAGAGGGTCACAGCACACACCTTGGAAACGCCGGAAAGCGGCCATTGTAGCGGCCTCGGCAGGCTTTTGCCGAATCCGTGGGCCGCACGCCGTGGCGTCGCACCGGCGACCGGGCTTGGGTACAATTGCCCGTTCAACGATTCGTATCAGGAAGATGTACATGACCGGTTGCCTGCGTTCGCTAATCGCCTTATTCATGGCCGTGCTACTTGCGGCCTGCGCCAGCCAGCCTGGCTCGAACCTGGGCGAACTGCCGCGAACGCCTGCCGCCAGCGTGGAGGAGCTGCTGCAGCAAGCCAGCGCAAGCCAATCTCCCGAAGAGGCTGCGTTCCTGCGTCTCACAGCCGCCAGCAAGGCAATGGAGCAACATAACGACGCCCAGGCCACGCAGATCTTCGGCGACATCGACCTGAACCGCCTCAAGCCCGCCCAGCAGGTGTTCGCCAGCACCTTGCTGGCCGAACTGGCGCTGAACCGCAACGACCCCAAGGCGGCGCTTACCGCGCTGGGTCATCCCAGCCTGCAACACCTGGGTGAGCTGCCGCTCGACCAACAGATCCGTACCCAGACCGTGCGCGCCCGCGCCCTGGAAGCAGACGGCCAGGCCCTCGCCGCCGCGCGCGAACGTATTTTCATGGCGCCGACGCTGCAAGGGGAGGCGGCTGCGGCGAACCATGAAGAAATCTGGAAGCTGGTAGCCAGCCTTCCCGCCGATCAGGCGCAGCCAGCCGGCAACGATGACCTGGCTGGCTGGCTCAGCCTCGCCCAGGTGGTGAAAACGCCTGGCACTCTCGAACAACAGAAAGCCGCCATTGAAGCCTGGCGTGCCCAACATGCTACCCATCCGGCGGCCCGCACGCTGCCTCTGCCATTGCAACAACTAATGGCCGTAACCAATCAGCCGCTGGACCGTATCGCGCTGCTGCTGCCCCAGCAAGGCCAACTGGCGGGCGTGGCCCGGGCGCTGCGCGATGGCTTCATGGCAGCGCATTACCAGGCGCTGCAAGCCGGCCAGCCGGCGCCCGCGATCGAGTTCTATGACAGCTCCCGGGTAACGTCCATGGACGACTTCTATCGCCAGGCGCAGGCGGCCGGCGTTCAGATGGTAGTTGGCCCCCTGGAAAAGAACCTGGTGAAACAACTGAGCACCCGCCCTCAACTGCCCATCATCACGCTGGCACTCAATTACAGTGACAGTAACCAACCCGGCCCTTCGCAGCTGTTCCAGTTCGGCCTGGCTGCCGAAGACGAAGCGCGTGAAGTGGCCCGGCGTGCGCACGCCGATGGCCTGCAACATGCCGCAGCCATCGTTCCCAAAGGCGAATTCGGTGACCGTGTGCTGGCCGCGTTCCGCCAGGACTGGCAAGCCAGTGGCGGCACACTGGTGGCTGCCATCCAGATCGATCAGCCTGTTGCGCTCGCCCAACAGATCGGCGAGCTGATGCAGGTACGGCAGACCGGAACGGGTGGTCAGGGTACTCGCCGCCAGGACATCGACTTCATCTACATGACGGCCACGCCGCAACAGGCCCAGCAAGTAAAGCCCACGCTCAACTATCAGTACGCAGGCGATGTGCCCGTCTATGCCACCTCGCACGTCTACAGCGCCAGTGGAGACCAGGCGCAGTACAACGACCTTAACGGGGTGCGCTTCTGTGAAACCCCCTGGTTGCTGGATACGAGCAACGGTTTGCGCCAACAGGTTGCGCGCCAGTGGCCGCAGGCTAACAGCAGCCTGGGCCGGCTATACGCCATGGGTGCGGATGCCTACACACTCGCGCCACGCCTGGGCCAGCTCAAGGCGCTGCCTGAAAACCGTATCGAGGGCCTTTCAGGCAGCCTCAGCCTCAACAATGCCCAGCGCATTGAACGGCAGCTGCCGTGGGCGCAGTTCAGCAATGGCAAGGTCGAGCGGTTACCGGCCAGCGGCCAGTGAACAACCCGGTACACCCTGGGGAACACGGCAAGCAAGCCGAGGCCTGGGCGGAGCGGCACCTGAATGAGCACGGCTTGCGGCTGTTGGCGTGCAACTGGCGTTGCCGCGAAGGTGAACTGGATCTGGTCATGCTAGATGGCGATACAGTAGTATTCGCCGAAGTTCGCTATCGCCGGCACCGCCAATGGGGCGGCGCCTTGGGAAGCATCGACAGCCGCAAGCAGGCTCGCGTGATCAATGCCGCTGAACGGTACCTCTTCGAAGAGCCCGTATGGGCAGACCACCCGTGCCGCTTCGACATCATCGCCATTGAAGGCAACGACCCGAGCGCCCCTGGCCTGACCTGGCTCAAGGACGCGTTCTCGAGTTGATTACAGGCTGTGGCTGGCCGATCCACTCTGATAGTTCCGCACCAGCCCACTGGTAGCGCTCCCGCTTCGCGGGCCAAGGTTTTCTAAGGTAAACGATGGACATGCAATCCCGGATTCGCCGGCTTTTCCAGGCCAGCATCGACACCAAACTACAAGCGATGGAAGTGCTTGCCCCACATATCGAGCAGGCCAGCCAGGTAATGGTCAATGCCATGCTCAGCGAGGGCAAGGTGTTGGCCTGTGGCAACGGCGGTTCGGCTGGCGATGCCCAGCATTTCTCGTCGGAGATGCTCAACCGCTTCGAGCGCGAGCGCCCCGGCCTGCCGGCCATTGCGCTCACAACCGACAGCTCCACGCTCACCTCCATCGCCAATGACTACAGCTACAACGAAATCTTCTCCAAGCAGATTCGCGCATTGGGACAGGCGGGCGATGTGCTGCTGGCCATTTCCACCAGCGGGAACTCTGCCAACGTGATCCAGGCGATCCAGGCGGCGCACGACCGTGACATGACGGTAGTCGCCCTCACTGGCCGCGACGGTGGCGGCATGGCCTCGCTGCTGCTGCCCGAAGATGTCGAAATTCGCGTGCCGTCACAGGTTACGGCGCGCATCCAGGAAGTACACTTGCTGGCTATCCACTGCCTCTGCGATTTGATCGACAGCCAACTGTTCGGGAGTGAAGAATGAGCCCCACCCGCGTCGGCCTTGCGGCCCTCACCTTTTGCCTTGCCCTCTCCGGCTGCAGCTCCGTGCTGACGGCTACCCGCGACAAACCCATCGATGATGATCGAGGCACCCGTACCCTGGGCAGCAAGATCGACGACTCGCTGATCGAAACCAAGGTCGCGGTCAACGTTGCCAAAGCCAGCCCGGACCTGGACCAGGGCTCGCACATCGTGGTCACCAGCTACAACGGCGTGGTGCTGCTGGCCGGCCAAACGCCGCGGGCAGACCTCAAAGCCATGGCCGAGCAGGCCGCCGCTTCGGTACAGCGGGTGAAAAAGGTGGAGAACGAGCTACAGGTCATTCAGCCGTCATCCTTGCTGGCACGCAGCAACGACGCGGTACTGACCACCAAGATCAAGACACAGATGTTCGCGGATAACACCATCCCCGGCTCGCGCATCAAGGTTGTGACCGAGAACGGCATCGTGTACTTGCTTGGCCTGGTAACCCAACAGGAAGCGACCCGTGCTACCAACCTGGTGCAGAGCGTTTCCGGGGTGCAGAAAATTGTGAAGCTGTTCGAGTACATCGACTGATCAGCTTCACAGGCGAAAAAAAGGCGACCCGAAGGTCGCCTTTTTTTATTTCACCACTTTAAGGCTGGGCCGCCCGCTTGGGCGAGGCGGCTGACCGCCGGGCGGTGGCTGGTCGTCATCCAGGCCTTCTTCTTCCAGGTCGAGCTCATCGTCATCCAACGAAGGCACTTCAGGGTCAAATACCATGCCTTGCCCGTTCTCACGTGCGTAGATACCCATGATGGCCCCGACCGGCACATACAAGGTATGGGCAACGCCGGAGAAGCGGCCTTCAAAGCTGACGGCTTCGTTATCCATGTGCAGGTGACGCACCGCAGTGGGCGAAACGTTGAGCACGATCTGCCCATCGGTCGCGAAGCCCTCCGGGACTTGCACCGCGCGGTATTCGGCATTTACCAGGATATGGGGCGTGCAATCGTTATCTACGATCCACTCATACAAGGCGCGGACCAGATAGGGACGACTGGAATTCATCAAGGGCTCCTCTAAAACTAACGCATTTCACGTTCGGCAGCCGAGAGGCTGGCCTGGAACGCTTCTCGGGCAAATTGCCGATCCATGTAATCGAGCAAGGGCTTCGCCGCACGCGGCAATTCGACGCCCATGACCGGGAGCCGCCACAGTATGGGCAATAGACAGCAGTCAACCAGGCTTTGCTCATCACTCATGAAGCAGGACATCTCGGCAAACAGCGGGGATACCCCCGTAAGGCTTTCGCGCAAATGCTTGCGCGCCTCGACCCGTGCTGCCTCTTTGCTGCGCGGATCGAGCAGCAGATCCACATGCCCACACCAGTCCCGCTGGATACGGTGCATCAACAGCCGAGCATTGGCGCGAGCCACGGGGTAGGCGGGAAGCAACGGAGGATGAGGGTAGCGCTCGTCGAGGTACTCCATCACTACCGTGGACTCATACAGCGCAAGGTCGCGATCCACGAGCGTGGGAAGGCTGCCGTAAGGGTTTACTTCCATCAACGCCGCCGGCGGGCGCCCCGGAGCGATGTCGATGATTTGCACGGTAACGGCCTTCTCGGCCAACACGATACGCACGCGATGGGAATAATGGTCGGCAGGATCGGAGTAGCAGGCCAACCTGTTGGTTACGCCCATGGCGATCTCCTCGCTGGAAACAGATAAACGAACGCGCCCGAGGCGCTTCCCCCGCACAGGGCCCGGCACTAGCCAGGCAACAGCGAACGGAAACACCCCAAGGCGCGCGATAACTGCGAATCTTACAACAATTTTGCTGTCAGCGGGGCTGACCGCGGTCATCGCGCAAGGCCTTTCACCCTGTGGGAAGCGCCGGGGCCGGCCATCCGGCGCCAGCTCGCGAATAAGGGCAACACCAGAGGATCAGGGACACTGAAAACAAAAAGCCCGGTTCTTTCGAACCAGGCTTTTTGTTGAAGCTTGAGCAGCGAATTAACGCTTGGAGTACTGCGGACGCTTACGCGCTTTACGCAGACCAACCTTCTTACGCTCAACTTCACGGGCATCGCGGGTAACGAAGCCGGCACGGCGCAGATCGCCACGCAGGGTTTCGTCGTACACCATCAGGGCACGGGTGATACCGTGACGGATGGCGCCAGCTTGGCCGCTTACGCCACCGCCGGAAACGGTCACGAACACGTCGAATTTCTCGACGGTGCCGGTCAGTTCCAGAGGCTGACGAACAACCATGCGCGCAGTTTCACGACCGAAGAAGGAATCCAGCGTGCGGTTGTTGATGGAGATGTTACCGGTACCCGGACGCAGGAAAACGCGAGCGGTAGAGGTCTTGCGACGGCCAGTGCCGTAATTTTGAGTCGCCGACATAGTGAACTATTCCGTTAAATCTTCAGTTCTTGGGGCTGCTGAGCAGTATGAGGGTGTACAGCGCCCGCATAGACTTTCAGCTTACGGTACATGTCGCGACCCAGCGGGTTCTTCGGCAGCATGCCTTTGACCGCGGTCTCGATCACGCGCTCAGGTGCCTTGTCGATCAGCTTGTCGAAAGTGATCGATTTGATACCGCCCGGAAAACCGGAGTGGGAGTAGTACACCTTGTCCGTGGACTTGGCGCCGGTTACACGAACCTGCTCGGCGTTGATGACGACGATGTAGTCACCGGTGTCAACGTGCGGAGTGAATTCAGGCTTGTGCTTGCCACGCAGACGGCTCGCGATTTCAGTAGCCAGACGACCCAGGGTCTGGCCAGCGGCGTCGACGACAAACCAGTCGCGCTTTACTGTTTCCGGTTTAGCAGTAAAAGTTTTCATTCTTTATAGCCTCAGGGGCCGTCCAGCAAAAATAGACGGCGGAGCTTACTGAATAGTGCTTGCTTTGACAAGGTCAAAGGCAGCCGCATCCAGACGCTTTTGGGGGCTCGGGTCATCGCGTCAGGGTTCGGCAAAGGGCCTGTTCGTGGAGGGGCATCACTTCCTCCGCGTGCAGAGCAGGCGAATTATCCGGATTACAGCGAAAACATCAAGCGACTTTTTCAGTGTCCGCGTTAACGCAAGGGGCAGCTGGACAGCTGGGGGCAAAACCAAGACGATAGTGCCAACAAATGACCGTTTCCCCTTACAAGAACAATAATCCATGCCCGTACTGCCCCCTCTTCCGCTGCGCCGTGTCGCTATCCTCGCCACCGACCAGGTATTTGCCTCCACGCTCACCCAGGCCAAGGACTTCTTTCATCTTGCCAGCCTTCGATACGGTCGCGAGTCAGGGCTTGGCCTTACGCCGGCCTACGAGACGTGCCTGGTAAGCCCCGGCGGAGAGCAGGTGATGACCTTCAGTGGCACCTCCATCAGCGTTGATGGCGGGCTGGCAGACGCCGATGTAATCGTTCTGCCTGCGTTTTCGGACGGGATCGACCCGATGTTCGCCCGCGCGCCGCAGGTAGTCCCTTGGTTGCGCGAACAGCATGCCCGGGGCGCGGTGATCTGCGGCGAGGCGAACGGGGTATTCTGGATGGCC
Source organism: Pseudomonas sp. 3MAES_34.3B (assembly GCF_058145875.1). Taxonomy (NCBI): domain Bacteria; kingdom Pseudomonadati; phylum Pseudomonadota; class Gammaproteobacteria; order Pseudomonadales; family Pseudomonadaceae; genus Pseudomonas; species Pseudomonas sp. 3MAES_34.3B. The sequence continues at coordinate 4,483,252 of NZ_CM176960.1, forward strand.
GAGGCAGGGCTGTTGAATGGCAAGGAAGCGACCACCTACTGGCGGTTCTTCGATCGGTTCGCCGAACGGTACCCGCAGGTGAAGCTGACCCGCGACAAGCACCTGACCGACGCTGACAACCTCTACTGCGCCGCAGGCCTGACCTCCGCCTCTGACTTGTACATCTACCTGATCGAACGGTTCTGTGGCACATCGGTGGCCCAAGGCGTGGCCCGGGACATTCTCCATGAAGTGCGCCGCACCTATGCGCCAGGCCGCATCGGCTTCGGAGGCCAGAAGCTGCACCAGGACCCGCAAGTGCTGCAGGTGCAGCACTGGCTGGAGGCACATTTTGCGAAGAAATTTCGCTTCGAAGACCTGGCCCGGGACCACGGCATGAGCATTCGAAACTTCATGCGCAGGTTCCAGGCCGCTACGGGCGATAAACCGCTGCACTACTTGCAACGCTTGCGCATCGAGACAGCCAAGGGGCTGCTCTCCAGCAGCGCGAAGAGCGTCAAGACCATCAGCTACGAAGTGGGCTATGACGACGCCAGCTTCTTCGCGCGGCTATTTCGGCAACACACCGGTGCGTCGCCGAACCAGTACCGGCAGCGCTATGTGGCGCAAACCGCCTGACAGTGCTGTATCAGGGCTTGTGCGCCCGGGAGAGGAACTCGTGCGACTGCATTTCCAGCAAGCGGCTGAGAGTGCGCTGGAATTCGAAGTTCAGGCGGCCACCTGAATAGAGGTCCTTGAGCTCCACTTCCGCCGAAATGATCAGCTTCACGTTCCGGTCGTAGAATTCGTCGACCATGTTGATGAAGCGTCGGGCGATGTCGTCAGTGGCAACGCCCATCTGCTCCACGCCGCTCAGGATCACCGCATGGAATATCTTGCCCAGCTCGATGTAGTCGTTCTGGCTGCGGGGGCCGTCGCACAGCGCGCGGAAGTCAAACCAGGCCACATCGTCACAGGTACGCACGGCACGGATTTCACGGTTCTCGATGATCAGTACATCGTTCTCGACCGCTTGCGTGCATTCAGGGGTAAGCGCCCGGAAGCTGTCGCGCAGGCTCTTCTCGGCGGCTTCGTCCAGCGGGAAGTGGAACAGCTCGGCCTGCTCGAGGTGCCGCAAGCGGTAATCGACGCCGCTGTCGACGTTGACCACTTCGGTGTTCTGCTTGATCAGGGCAATTGCAGGCAGGAAGCGGGCGCGCTGCAAACCGTCCTTGTACAGGCCATCCGGCACGATGTTCGAGGTAGCGACCAGCGTGACGCCGTGCTTGAACAGCTCTTCCATCAGGGTGCCGAGGATCATGGCGTCCGTGATATCGGACACGAAGAATTCGTCGAAACAGATGACGCGCGACTCGTCAGCGAAACGCTTGGCGATGAGGGTGAGTGGGTTTTTCTCGCCCTTGAGGTTTTTCATTTCCTCGTGCACACGCTTCATGAACCGGTGGAAGTGGGTGCGGGTTTTTTCCTTGAACGGCAGCGCTTCGAAGAAGGTATCGACCAGGTAGGTTTTCCCCCGGCCTACGCCGCCCCAGAAATACAAGCCTTTGACCGGTGCTGCTTCTTTTTTGCCGAACAGCTTGCCTAGCAGCCCCGGCTTGGACTGGCTGGCAGCGATCAGGTCGTCATACAGGCGCTGCAGATGGCGAACCGCTGTTTCCTGCGCCGCATCGTGGAAAAAATCAGGACGTTTCAGGTCAGCTTGGTATCGTTCAAGAGGCGTCATAGTCGTCTGCGAGGCTTTAAAACCGGGCCGCCACTTTAACGGCGGCCCTGCGGTATGGCAATCAAGGCCGCGACCAATCGCCGCGGCCACCAGGGCACTCAGGCTTGCGGTCGAAGCGCCTGACGTACGGCATCAATGGCAAGGTCGCGAGTGGCTTCATCGGCGAACTCAGGGCTATCTGCCACGCAGGCGCCGTCCAGCCACAGGCCGAAGCCGCTGCCTTCAGCACGCAGGTCGGGATTTCCTTCCTGCAATCGCTTGCTCGCCGCACCCGCCTGCTTGCCGTCGGCGAATGGCCGGGACAGCAGCAATTGCTCGCCATCGGCACTGAGCAGGCGGAAGCGGAAGGTGCCGTCCTGTTCGCGGAAACTCACGAAACGGGCGGCCTTCTCGGCTTTCTTGCGAGTTTCGCCGGTACCGGCAACCTGCGCGCGGAAAGAGCGCAGGCCAACGGCTTCGCGCAGCTGTTCGAGGAATGGAGTGGCAGTTTTGCGAGCCTTTGCCGCACCAGCCTGCAGGATGTCTTCGAGGTCTGCGGGCCGTTCGATGAAATGATGGTAACGCTCGCGCGCTTCGCCCAACTCGTTGTCGAGCAGGGTGAAAAGCCGCTGCTTGGCATCACCCCAGCCCAGCCCGCCCAGCAGGTGGCCGCGGAATTCCTCGGTTTGCGCCGGGGTCGCGAACGCACTGTAAAGCGTGAACAGGTGGCTGTTGTCTGGGTCTTTCGGCTCACCGGGGGCGCGGGAGTCGGTCACGATCCGGGCGATGGCGTCCTTGAGCTGCTTGGGGCTGCTAAACAGCGGAATGGTGTTGTCATAGCTCTTGGACATCTTGCGGCCGTCCAGGCCAGGCAGCGTAGCTACGCTTTCCTCGATGACTGCCTCAGGCAGCACAAACAGTTCCTTGCCTTTGCCGAACAGGTGGTTGAAGCGCTGGCCGATATCGCGCGCCATCTCGACGTGCTGGATCTGGTCGCGGCCTACCGGCACCTTGTGGGCATTGAACATGAGGATGTCCGCGGCCATCAGCACCGGATAGCTGTACAAGCCCATGGTCACCCCGGCGTCCGGGTCTTCCCCTGTCTCCAGGTTCTTGTCCACTGAAGCTTTGTAGGCATGGGCGCGGTTGAGCAAACCCTTGGCGGCCACACACGTGAGCAGCCAGGTCAGCTCCGGGATCTCTGGAATATCGGACTGCCGATAAAAGGTAGCGCGCTCCACATCCAGGCCACCGGCCAGCCAGGTGGCTGCAATTTCCAGGCGAGAACGCTGGATGCGCAGCGGGTCATCGCATTTGATCAGGGCGTGGTAGTCGGCCAGAAAGTAGTACGAATCCATACCGCTCTGACGGCTGGCCTCGATAGCCGGGCGAATGGCGCCGGCGTAGTTGCCCAGGTGGGGCGTGCCGGTGGTGGTGATACCAGTGAGAATACGGGTGGTCATGGGCGATCGCTTATCAGGCTACATTCAAGGGGCAAGGCGCGGCGAAACCAGGTCTTTGAGGTCTGTGAGTTTGCCATGAAAGAAGTGGCCGCATTCTGCCACTTTCAACAGTTCATGGGGCCGTTCCAGGGCATCGGACCACTGATAGACCAACGAGGGGTCGACGACTTCGTCGTTTTCCGGCTGAACAACTGTAATGGGGCAGCGTTGCGGGAGGGGTTCTTCGGCTCGCAAGCGCATCACCGCGGGCGCGCACATGAACAGATGCCGCAACTGCGCACCCTGGCGCTCCAGGCGGCCAGCGAGCGTGGCCGCCACGAAGCCGCCAAAGGAAAAGCCCAGCAGTGTGAGCGGCAGGCCCGGATGACGAATGCGCAGCCAATTGGCGGCGGCGTGTGCATCGTCGACCTCGCCCAGGCCCATGTCATGGGCGCCGGCGCTGCTGCCCGTGCCTCGGTAGTTGAATCGCAACGTGATGTAACCGGCGTCCCGCGCGGTACGTTGCAAGGTAGACATGACCTTGTTGAGCATGGTGCCGCCCTGCTCCGGGTTCGGATGGCAGAGCAGCGCCAGCCCGCGTGGCTCGGGAACTTCGAGGTAGAGTGCTTCGAGCTGGCCAACCGGGCCGTCGAGCATCAGGGGGTTTTCGCGGATCAGCAAGGGTATGAACTCCGTGACCCTCACGAGGGTCGACTCGTCTAGCTATCGGTTTGTGCCTGTACAGGCCTTGAGGCAAGGCCCGGCGCAGCGCTGCGCTTTTCAAGGCCCGTTGCGGTATACAGCGCGGGTGCGAGCCGTTAACGTAATGCAAAGCCGTTTATAGAGGAAGGACTCGTGGAACACTCGCTCTTGGTTTGGTTGCTCCCCACCCTGGCTCTGGTTGTGGGTGTCATCGTGGGCTTCCTCATTGCTCGCCATGCCCCCAACGCCGTACCAGGCGGCACTCAGCGCCAGCTGGATGACCTGCAGAAGAAATTCGACAACTACCAGCACGAGGTAGTGACGCATTTCAACAGCACCGCCATTCTGGTCAAAAAGCTCACTCAGAGCTATCAGGAAGTTCAGGATCATCTGGCCGAGGGTGCGAACCACCTTGCCCTGGATGAGCTGACCCGCCAGCGCCTGCTGGCCGCCTTGCATTCGGACGCCAACCAGCCTCCACGTGACCGGCTCACCCCGCCCCGTGATCAGGAAGTTCCGAAGGACTACGCGCCCAAAGGGCCTGGCACGCCGGGCATGCTCGATGAGCAGTACGGGTTGAAACGCAAGTAATGAAAAAGGGCCTCGGATGAGGCCCTTTTTTGTTGCGGCAATTGCTTTAACGGGCTCAGATCGCTCCGCGCGCTCGCAGCAGCTCGATCACCTGCTTCACGCCCTCTTCCACTGACACCGCCTGGGTATCGACCACAAGGTCGGCATCCAAAGGAATGTCGTAGGGGAAGGACTCGCCAGGAATGTTGTCCTGCCCGGCGGCATAGAGGCCCTGCGGGTCACGCTCGGCACAGACTTGCGGTGAAGCCTGAACGTACACGGTGATGAGGCGATCGCTGCCGATCAGGTCCCGTGCCTGGGCGCGGCCTTCACCATCAGGCGCCACGAATGCCGCCAGGGTAAGCAGGCCGGCCTCGTTGAACTGACGAGCAACGTGAGCCGCCCTGCGCCAGTTCTCGGTGCGCCCCGAACGATCCTGCGGCAGGCCCTTGTTCAGGTCATGGCGCAGGTTTTGCCCATCCAGTACGAACACCGCACGGCCGGAGTCGAACAGCTTGCGCTCTACGGCATAGGCCAAGGTGCTCTTGCCCGCTCCGGAAAGGCCGGTGAACAGCACGGTGGCGGGCTTCTGGCCGAAGCGAAGGGCGCGCTCTTCCACGCTCACATGCGCCAGCGCACCGTGGGCGCCTGCCGTGCCATGAGGTACCACCGGCGGCGCAATGATCATACCGGCGCCCACGGTGCCGTTAGTGAGGCGGTCGATTACGATGAAGGCGCCTGTAGTACGGTTGCTGTCGTAGCCGTCCAGGGCAATGGACGAATCCAGCGCAACCTTTACCTTGCCGATTTCGTTCAGCGCCAGGGAGCTCGCGGCCCCCTCTTCAAGGGTATTCACGTCTACCCGGTGCGTGATGCTGGCGATGGAGCCTGGCAAATAGCTGGTCGCGCGCTTGATGTCGTATTTCTTGCCCGGGAGCATCGGCTCTTCGGACATCCATACCAGCATGGCGTCGAACTGGTCGGTAACCGGGGGCACATTGTCGGCATGCACCAGCAAATCGCCACGGGAGATGTCGATTTCGTCTTCCATGGTCAGGGTAATGGCCTGCCCCGGCCCCGCCTGCTCCAGCTCGCCTTCGAAGGTCACGATGGATTTCACGCGGCTGCTCTTGCCGGACGGCAGCACTACTACTTCGTCGCCCTTGTGCACCACACCGCTTGCCAGCGTGCCGGCGAACCCACGGAAGTTCAGGTTCGGCCGGTTCACGTACTGCACCGGGAAGCGCAGGTCGGTGAGGTTACGGTCGGCCGCCACTTCCACGGTTTCGAGAATTTCCATCAGCGCAGGGCCGGTGTACCACGGCGAGCGTTCGCTGCGGTTGACCACGTTATCGCCCTTCAGGGCAGACATCGGCACGAAATGCAGGCTCGACGGCGCCAGCTTGATCGCCTCGGCAAACTGCAGGTAATCGGCCTTGATGCTTTCGAACACGCCTTCATCGAAGCCTTTGAGGTCCATCTTGTTGATGGCCACCACGATGTGCTTGATGCCCAGCAGGGAGGCGATATAGCTGTGGCGGCGGGTTTGGGTCTGCACGCCATAACGCGCATCCACGAGGATGATGGCCAGGTCGCAGGTAGAGGCGCCTGTGGCCATGTTCCGGGTGTACTGTTCATGGCCGGGGGTGTCGGCAATGATGAACTTGCGCTTGGCGGTAGAGAAGTAGCGGTAGGCCACGTCGATGGTGATGCCTTGCTCGCGCTCGGCCTGCAAGCCGTCTACGAGCAGCGCCAGGTCCACTTCATCGCCAGTGGTACCGACCTTCTTCGAGTCACGCGTGATGGCTTCAAGATGGTCTTCGTAGATCATCTTGGAATCGTGCAGCAAGCGCCCGATCAGGGTGCTCTTGCCGTCGTCCACGTTCCCGCAGGTCAGGAAGCGCAGCAGTTCCTTGCGTTCGTGCTGGGCCAGATAAGCAAGGATGTCCTCGCTGATCAATTCGGATTGATGCGACATGTTTAGACCCTGATTTAGAAGTAGCCCTGACGTTTCTTGTCTTCCATGGAGCCGGCGCCATCGTGGTCGATTACGCGGCCCTGGCGCTCGGATGTGCGCGTCAGGAGCATTTCCTGGATGATATCGGTCAGGCTTTGCGCATCGGACTCCACCGCGCCGGTGAGGGGGTAGCAGCCCAGGGTGCGGAAGCGGACCTTCTTCTTGACGATCCTGGCCTTTTCTTCATCGGAAAGGTGCTCGAGGATACGATCGTCGTCGATCATGATCAGCGTGCCATTCTTTTCGATCACTTCACGTTCGGCCGCAAAGTACAGCGGCACGATCGGGATCTGTTCCAGGTAGATGTACTGCCAGATGTCCAGCTCGGTCCAGTTCGACAGCGGGAACACGCGAATGGACTCGCCTTTGTTCACCTTGCCGTTGTAGAGGTTCCACAGCTCGGGGCGCTGGTTCTTCGGGTCCCAGCGGTGCTTGCTGTCGCGGAAGGAATACACACGCTCCTTGGCTCGGGACTTTTCTTCATCGCGCCGGGCGCCGCCAAAGGCCGCGTCGAATCCGTACTTGTCCAGCGCCTGCTTCAGGCCCTGGGTTTTCATGATATCGGTGTGTTTGGAGCTCCCGTGGGTGAAGGGGTTGATACCCTGTGCTACCCCTTCCGGGTTCACGTGCACCAGCAGGTCCAGGCCCATTTCCTTGACCATGCGGTCGCGGAACTTGTACATCTCCTGAAACTTCCACTGGGTATCCACGTGCATCACGGGGAACGGCAGCTTGCCCGGGAAAAACGCCTTGCGCGCCAGGTGCAGCATGACGGCGGAGTCTTTACCGATGGAATACAGCATTACCGGGTTGTCGAACTCGGCTGCCACTTCACGGATGATGTGGATGCTTTCCGCCTCGAGCTGTTTCAAGTGCGTCAGTTTATCGACCATGGCTACTCACGGATTGCGTTGCAGATGGGACGGCCAGCGGGCCGTGTTCGAGCCGGCCACTCTATCACAGGGCCCGGGCATATTAGGACCGCAGCTTAGATCCAAAAGGTATGAGCATATGCCGCACGGTTTTAGCGTCAAACCGGGTTCGGGCAGTCGATGAAGACATGCTCGATGGCAAAGCGCTGGGCCAGATACTCGCCCAGCGCCTGCACCCCGTACCGCTCAGTGGCATGATGCCCAGCCGCAATGAACGAGACACCGTTTTCGCAGGCGCTGTGGAAGGTCTGTTCGGAAGCTTCTCCGGTGAGGTACAGGTCTACCCCCGCTTCGATCGCAGTGTCGATATAGCCCTGCCCCCCGCCAGTACACCACCCTACCCGCCGCACGGTCTGGCCGCTGCACACCACCAGGGGCTCGCGCCCGAGCACCTGCGCTACGCGCCGGGAGAACTCCAGCCCCGTTTGCGGCACGTCCAGCGAGCCAACCAGGCCGACCACTTTGGGATCGGCGGGGTCAAGCGGGCCCTCGACCGTCAGGCCCAGGCGCAGGGCAAGCTGCACGTTGTTGCCGACCTCGGGATGAACATCGAGGGGCAGGTGATAAGCCAACAGGCTCATGTCGTGCCTGAGCAATGTTTTGAGGCGCCGATGCTTCATGCCCGTGATACACGGGTTTTCGCCCTTCCAGAAGTACCCATGGTGCACCAGCACCAGGTCAGCCCCGGCACCCACGGCGGCATCGAGCAATGCCTGGCTGGCGGTCACGCCGCTGACGATCTTGCGCACCTGTGGGCGCCCTTCAACCTGCAAACCGTTGGGGCAATAGTCGGAGATTTTCGCGCTACCAAGGTAGCGGTCGGCCTCCTCCACAAGGGTGCTTAACGATACGGCCATAAAAGTCTCCATAAAGGCAGTTTGCGGGCGGCGCGGCGCTCGTATAATGGCCGCCATTATGAGCCGCCCCCCGGCCGTGTGGAAACGCTGTTACCTTTTTAGGAACCCCTGATGTCGATTGCCTTGCGTTATTTCAGCTGGCCATTACTGACCGGCATTCTTGTCGCGCTGCTGATCATCCTGCGCTTTCCCGAATGGGTGGGGCTGCCTAGCCAGGACGTCAACCTGCAACAAGCGCCGCAATCCGCGATCGTGATGCAAGGGCCTGTTTCCTATGCGAACGCCGTGACCCTGGCGGCGCCGGCGGTGGTCAACCTCTACACCACCAAGGCGGTGAACAAATCGTCCCAGGCGATGTTCGAGGATCCGCAATTTCGCCGTTTCTTCGGCGACAACCTTCCTCGCCAGCGCCGCTGGGAATCAAGCCTCGGTTCGGCGGTGATCATGAGCCCGGAGGGCTACCTGCTCACCAACAACCATGTCACATCCGGCGCGGACCAGATCGTGGTAGCCCTCAAGGATGGCCGGGAAACCCTCGCCCGCGTGATCGGCAGCGACCCGGAAACAGACCTGGCGGTGCTGAAGATCGACCTCAAGAACCTTCCAGCCATCACCATCGGCAGCTCGGACAGCCTGCGCATCGGCGACGTGGCATTGGCCATTGGCAACCCCTTTGGCGTCGGGCAAACGGTGACCATGGGCATCATCAGCGCCACGGGCCGCAATCAGCTGGGGCTCAACACCTATGAGGACTTCATCCAGACCGACGCCGCGATCAACCCGGGTAACTCCGGCGGCGCGCTGGTGGATGCCAATGGCAACCTTACCGGCATCAACACGGCGATCTTCTCCAAATCCGGCGGCAGCCAAGGCATTGGCTTTGCCATTCCCACCAAGCTCGCGCTGGAGGTGATGAAATCCATCATCGAGCATGGGCAGGTGATTCGCGGCTGGCTGGGGATCGAAGTGCAGCCGCTGACCGAAGACCTGGCTGAATCCTTCGGCCTGAAAGACCGGCCGGGCATTGTAGTGGCGGGTATCTTCCGCGACGGCCCTGCCCAGAAGGCAGGCCTGCAGCTGGGTGACGTGATCCTGAGCATCGACAACGAGCCCGCGGCGGATGGGCGCAAATCCATGAATCAGGTGGCCCGCACCAAACCCGGCGACCGGATCGGCATTGACGTGATGCGCAATGGCAAAACCTTGAAGCTCACCGCTGAGGTAGGCCTACGCCCACCGCCCGCCCCTGCGGCGGCTCCCAAGGAAGGCAGTTGAGCCGACCCGGCCCCTCGCGCAAGCCAGGGGCCGGCCACCCGGCGAAGCCTGCGACAGGGTTAGTTGTGCAAGGCATCCAGCAGGGCCTGGTTCTGCTCAGGCGTGCCGATGGTAATGCGCAGGAACTGAGCGATTCGCGGCTGCTTGAAATGCCGCACGATCACGCTGCGCTCGCGCAATTGGGCAGCAATCTCCGCGGCGTCCCGCTGCGAATGACGGGCAAAGATAAAGTTAGCGCCGGACGGTAGCACGTCGAAACCACGCTGCTGCAGCTCGGCGGCAAGCGCCTCTCTGCTCGCGATCACTTCATTGCGGGTGTGATCAAACCATGCGCGGTCTTCAAATGCCACGGCGGCGCCTGCCAACGCGACCCGGTCGATCGGGTAGGAGTTGAAGCTGTTCTTCACCCGCTCCAGCGCTTCGATCAAATCCGGATGGCCCACCGCCAAGCCTACCCGCAAGCCCGCAAGAGAGCGGGACTTGGACAGGGTTTGGGTCACCAGCAGGTTCGGGTAGCGGTCAACCAGCGAAATGGCTGTTTCGCCGCCAAAGTCGATGTACGCCTCGTCCACTACCACCACTGAATCCGGGCTGCCCTGGAGGATTTCTTCGATGGCATCCAGTGCCAGCAGGCAGCCTGTAGGCGCGTTGGGGTTGGGGAAAATGATGCCACCGTTGGGCCTGGCGTAATCGGCAGGCTCGATCTGGAACGCTTCATTGAGGGGCACCTGCTCGAACTCGATGCCGTACAGGCCGCAGTACACCGGATAGAAGCTGTAGCTGATGTCCGGAAACAGCAGCGGCCGCTCTTGCTGGAAAAGCCCATGGAAGATGTGCGCCAGCACTTCGTCCGAGCCGTTACCTACGAACACCTGCGCTGGCTGCACGCCATAGAAAGTGGCCACCGCCTGCTTCAACCGGTCCCCGTTCGGGTCCGGGTACAGGCGCAAGGTATCGCCGATCTCCGCCCGCATGGCTTCTAGCGCGAGGGGTGATGGGCCATAGGGGTTCTCGTTGGTGTTCAGCTTCACCAGGTTGGTCAGTTTCGGCTGTTCGCCCGGCACGTAAGGCACCAGCTGCTTGACGAAAGGGCTCCAGAACTTGCTCATGGTCAGGCTTCCTTGATCCGGTATTCCGCGCTACGGGCATGCGCGCTCAATGATTCGCCACGCGCCAGTACCGAGGCGGTACGGCCGAGCTCGGACGCGCCCTGCTCCGAACAGAAAATGATGGAAGAGCGCTTCTGGAAGTCGTACACACCCAGCGGCGAGGAGAAGCGCGCTGTGCCGGAAGTAGGTAATACGTGGTTGGGGCCCGCGCAATAGTCGCCAAGCGCTTCGCTGGTGTGACGGCCCATGAAGATGGCACCCGCGTGGCGGATCTGCGGCAACCACTGGCGCGGTTCCTCAACCGAAAGCTCCAGGTGTTCCGGCGCGATACGGTTGGCCACCTCGATGGCCTGGGCCATGTCCGCCACCTTGATCAGGGCACCACGGTTGGTAAGCGATGTGCGGATGATTTCGGCCCGCTCCATGGTGGGCAGCAGCTTGTCGATGCTCGCGGCAACCTGATCCAGGAAGCCCTGGTCGGGGCTTACCAGAATAGCCTGGGCGTCTTCGTCGTGTTCGGCCTGGGAGAACAGGTCCATGGCGATCCAGTCCGGGTCGGTACCGCCATCGCACACCACGAGGATTTCCGACGGGCCAGCGATCATGTCGATGCCCACCTGCCCGAACACATGGCGCTTGGCGGTCGCCACATAGATGTTGCCCGGGCCGACGATCTTGTCCACCCGCGGCACGCTTTCGGTACCATACGCCAGGGCGGCAACCGCCTGGGCGCCGCCGATGGTGAACACCCGGTCCACGCCAGCGATGCAGGCCGCCGCCAACACCAGCTCGTTCACCTCACCACGTGGGGTGGGCACTACCATCACCACTTCAGGTACGCCGGCCACTTTGGCTGGAATGGCGTTCATCAATACTGAAGAGGGATAGCTCGCCTTGCCGCCGGGCACGTACAAGCCAGCACGGTCCAGCGGGGTAACCTGTTGGCCCAGCACGGTGCCGTCGGCCTCGGTGTAGCTCCAGGAGTCCTGTTTCTGCTTCTCGTGGTAGCTCCGCACCCGGGCAGCCGCCGTTTCGAGCGCTTGGCGCTGCGGCGCAGTGATGCGCTCAAGGGCCTGCTCCAGCCGGGCCCGTGGAAGGATAAGGTCCGACATGGCGGCCGCTTGCACACCATCGAACCGCTGCGTGAACTCCACCACGGCGGCATCGCCACGTTCGCGCACGGCCTTGATGATCTCGAGCACCCGCCCGTTCACCGACTCGTCAGACACGCTTTCCCAGCTCAGCAGATGATCCAGATGCCGCCCGAAGTCCGGAGTTGTAGCGTCAAGTCGGCGGATGGCGGTCGGTGTGGTCATGAGGGGGCCTCAAACAGTGGGCAATGAAACGGGACGATTAATCTAGCAGGGCTACCGCGCCGCCATTAAGCATTTTGGCTATGGCGCGAATAGCGAAGCGCGCCAGAGCGGCGCGCTGAAGGTGTCAGCTGCGGTGTCGTGCTTCCACAGCCTGGCGCAGGCTGTCGATCAACGCCTGGATACGCCCGTGCTGCATCTTCATCGATGCCTTGTTCACCACCAGGCGGGAACTGATGGTGGCGATCAGGTCCTGGGGCTCCAGGCCATTGGCACGCAGGGTGTTGCCAGTGTCGACCACGTCGATGATCTTGTCGGCCAGGCCCACCAGCGGCGCCAGCTCCATGGAGCCGTACAGCTTGATGATGTCGACCTGGCGGCCCTGTTCGGCGTAGTAACGCTTGGCCACGTTGACGAACTTGGTGGCCACCCGCAGCCGGCCTTTGGGAGCAGGCGCACCGATAGCACCGGCAGTCATCAGCTTGCAGCAGGCGATTTTCAGGTCCAGCGGCTCGTACAGCCCCTGGCCACCGTATTCCATGAGCACATCCTTGCCGGCCACGCCGAGGTCGGCGGCGCCATGTTCCACATAGGTTGGCACATCGGTGGCACGCACAATCAGCAGGCGAACGTCGTCCTGGGTTGTGGGGATGATGAGTTTGCGGCTTTTGTCCGGATCCTCGGTCGGGACGATACCGGCCGCGGCAAGCAACGGCAGGGTATCGTCGAGAATGCGGCCCTTGGACAGCGCGATGGTCAGCATGGGAGAAGCGAATCCCTATTCACAATGGGCCGGGCGAACCCGGCCCGGAGTCTAGCCCTAGCCTGGTACGCGACGGATCTTCGCACCCAGCATTTGCAGTTTTTCCTCGATGCACTCGTAGCCACGGTCGATGTGGTAGATGCGGTCGATGAGCGTGTCGCCTTGGGCTACCAGCGCAGCCAGCACCAGGCTTGCCGAAGCGCGCAGGTCGGTGGCCATCACCGGGGCACCCTTGAGGCCGTCGACCCCGGTAACCACCGCGGTGTTGCCTTCGACCAGGATATGAGCGCCCATGCGCAGTAGCTCGTAGACGTGCATGAAGCGGTTTTCGAATACGGTTTCGATGACCGCGCCGGTGCCTTCTGCCACCACGTTGAGGGAAATGAACTGCGCCTGCATATCGGTCGGGAATGCCGGGTAGGGCGCCGTGCGCAGGTTGACTGCCCGCGCGCGCTTGCCGTGCATGTTCAGCTCGATCCAGTCCTTGCCGGTGGTCACTTCCGCCCCGGCCTCGCGCAGTTTGTCGAGCACTGCCTCAAGGATGGTGGGATCGGTGTCCTTGAGCTTGACCCGGCCCCCTGTAATGGCTGCCGCCACCAGATAAGTACCGGTCTCGATGCGGTCCGGCATTACCTTGTAGGTAGCAGAATGCAACCGCTCGACGCCATCGATGGTGATGGTGTCGGTACCCGCGCCCTGGACGTTCGCGCCCATGGCATTGAGGAAGTGCGCAAGGTCGACCACTTCCGGCTCACGGGCAGCGTTCTGCAGCACCGTGCGGCCTTTGGCCAAGGCAGCGGCCATCATGATGTTCTCGGTACCGGTCACGCTCACGGTATCGAAGAAGAAGTTGGCACCACGCAGGCCGCCTTCCGGCGCCTTGGCCTTGATGTAGCCGCCTTCCACGTCGATGGTCGCGCCCATGGCTTCAAGGCCACGGATGTGAAGGTCCACAGGGCGGGAGCCAATGGCGCAACCCCCGGGCAAAGCCACTTCGGCCTCACCGAAACGGGCCACCATGGGACCCAGCACCAGGATCGAGGCGCGCATGGTTTTCACCAGCTCGTAAGGCGCGACCAGGGTTTTGATGGTGCGGGGGTCGATTTCCACCGCGAGCTTTTCGTTGATCACCGGTTCGATACCCATGCGCCCGAACAGCTCGATCATGGTGGTGATGTCGTGCAGGTGCGGCAGGTTCGCCACGGTAACCGGGCCATCGGCCAGCAGGGTTGCGGCAAGGATCGGCAAGGCAGCGTTTTTCGCGCCGGAGATGCGGATTTCGCCATCGATGCGGGCGCCGCCGGTAATAATCAGTTTGTCCATAACACTCTCGAAGCCTGTGGCTCAGGTGCGCTCAGCCCAGGCTGCGCGGGTGAAAAATTTCATCGTCACGGCATGGATGCTGCCATCGGCGATCCACGGGTTCAGGTGCGTGTAGATCTGTTGCTGACGCTTGACCGGGCTCAGCGCGGCCAACTCGTCGCTGACGACGTTCAACTGGAAGTTGCAGCCTTCGCCTTCTACTTCCACCTGGACCTGGGGCAGCTTCGCTTCAAGGAAGCTTTTAACTTCTAGGGCCTGCATGCTTAACCTCGATCGGCGCCCTGTGCGCGCGGGTCGGCCATGATACAAAAAAAGCCCGCTGGCTGCGAGGGTGGCTGACCCTTTGCTTCGTTTTACAGACTACGCGCGTTCGAGCAAGCCTGCGATGCCGCACACGTCGGCGATCTGGCATAACTCGTGGGGAAGGCCGCGCACCTTGAAGCCCTTGCCCAAAGCACGCGCATCCCGGCTCAAGGCCAGCAACAGGGAAACGCCGACGCTGCTGGCCTTCTCGACCGCGGAACAATCCACCATTACCTCGTTGCCCGCCACTTGCCCGACCAGGGCTTGCCCCTGCTGGCGCAAGCGGGCGCCGGTGCGGTAGTCCAGAACGCCAGACAAGCGCAGCTCGCCTTGCAGCAGCTCGACCGATGCCAGGGTCATTGCTGACCCTGCTGAAGTGGCTGATCGCCAGCGGCATCCTTGGCCTTGGCCACTTCACCAGCCCAGCCGTCGATGGTCTTGTCCAGGTCATTGCCGTTACGCTGCATCGCATCGGCGAACTGATCACGGAACAGCTTGCCGATATTGATCCCGTTCACGATAACGTTGCGAACCTTCCACTCGCCATTCACCTTCTCGAGGGTGTAGGACACCGGGTAGACCGCGCCGTTGGTGCCTTTTACCTGCATGCCAACAGACGTACGGTCACCGCTTTCATCCTTGGGCGGGTCGACCGTAATGCCCTGGTTGTTGTACTCCAGCAATGCATTGCCATAGAACTGGAACAGGCTGCGGCGGAAGTTTTCCTGGAATCGCGCCATCTGCTCAGGGGTAGCATTGCGCGAGTACTTCACGGTCATGATGCTACGGGATATGCCATCGGCATCCACCACCGGCCCTACGATGCGGTTGAGTGCGTCATAGAAGGCCGAGGGATTGCTGCGGTAGGTTTCCCGGTTGGCGCTCAGGTCCGCAAGCAGCTCGCGGGTAGTGCCCTGCACCAGATCATGGGCAGGTGTAGCGGGCGCGGCAGTGGCCAGCAATGGCACGGCCAGCAGCATGGCGGCCAGGGCTCGACGCAGAATGGCTATCATTGGAACTCCTTATTTCGCCTCTTTGCTCACGTTATTGAGCAGGAATTTGCCGATCAGGTCCTCGAGTACCAACGAGGATTGTGTATCGTGAATTGTCTGACCGTCCTTCAGCACAGCGCTCTCCCCGCCCACGCTCACGCCGATGTATTTCTCGCCGAGCAGCCCCGCAGTGAGGATCGAGGCGGTGGAATCCACTGGAAGGTTATCCACGCTCTTGTCCAGCTGCAGGGTTACCCGGCCGGTAAAGGTGTCGCGGTCCAGGTCGATTGCAGCCACTTTGCCAATGGTCACTCCGGCCATGGTCACCTTCGCTCTGACCGTCAAACCGGCAATATTGTCAAAGTAGGCATACAGCTTGTAGGTGTCATGTGCCGCGCCCGGCGACAACCCGCTGACACGAAGGGCCAGCAGCAGCAGGGCGAGGATCCCGGCCAGCAAAAACAGGCCGACACCGACTTCCAGGGTGCGGTTTTGCATCAGAAATCTCCAAACATCAAAGCGGTCAGAATGAAATCGAGCCCCAGTACCGCAAGGGAGGCATAAACGACGGTGCGCGTGGTAGCTCGGCTGATCCCTTCGGAAGTGGGATCACAGTCGTAACCCTGGTATACGGCAATCCAGGTGACGACGAACGCGAACACTACGCTTTTGATCACGCCATTAAGAACATCTTCGGTGAAGCTGACGCTGTTCTGCATGTTTGCCCAGAACGAGCCCTCATAGACGCCCAGCCAGTTGACCGCCACCCAGGAACCGCCCCAGATGCCAACCACGCTGAACATCGCGGCGAGCACAGGCAGCGAGATGAAGCCGGCCCACAAGCGTGGCGCAACGATGTACTTGAGGGGATCGACGCCGATCATTTCCAGGCTGGAAAGCTGCTCGGTCGCCTTCATGTTGCCGATTTCAGCCGCCAGCGCGGAGCCAGCCCGCCCGGCGAACAGAAGCGCGGTGACCACTGGGCCAAGCTCACGCAGCAGGGTCAAGGCGATCATCTGGCCGACCGCCTGTTCCGAGCCGTACTTGGCGAGGATGCTGAACCCCTGAAGCGACAGCACGCCGCCAATGAAAATGCCCGACACGACAATAATGGCCAGAGACAGCACACCCACCGAATACAGCTGACGGACCAGCAGCGAAAAGCCGCCCGAGATCCCCCCACGGCTGAACAGCGCATGCCCCAGGAACAGCGATGCGCGCCCTAGCCCGGCAACCACGTCGATCACGGTTCGGCCCAACAAGCGAACCCGCTCCAATAATGACCTGTGGCGCATCAGCGCTTCCCCAGAAAATCGTCGGCCAAGGCTGGCGCGGAAAAATGAAAAGGAACCGGCCCATCCGGCTGGCCCTTCATGAACTGGCGGATACGCGGGTTATCCGAGGCCATCAGCTCTGCCGGGGTGCCCTGCCCCAGCACCTGCGCATCTCCGACCACGTACAGGTAATCGGCGATGCTGGCGGTTTCCGCCAGGTCATGGGAAACCACGATGCTGGTAATCCCGAGCGCATCGTTGAGCAGGCGAATAAGGCGAACCAGCATCCCCATGGCGATAGGATCCTGCCCCACGAACGGCTCGTCGTACATGAGGATCTGCGGGTCCATCGCGATGGCCCGCGCCAGGGCGACCCTGCGCT
Organism: Pseudomonas sp. 3MAES_34.3B; assembly: GCF_058145875.1. Lineage (NCBI taxonomy): Bacteria > Pseudomonadati > Pseudomonadota > Gammaproteobacteria > Pseudomonadales > Pseudomonadaceae > Pseudomonas > Pseudomonas sp. 3MAES_34.3B. The sequence goes on from NZ_CM176960.1 coordinate 4,500,208, forward strand.
TCATGCCTCCGGACAGCTCATCGGGCATCAACTCGATGGCGCCCCGCAGGCCAACGGCCTGGAGTTTCATCAGCACGATATCGCGGATCATTTCTTCGGGCAGGTCGGTATGCACGCGCAAAGGAAAGGCTACGTTCTCGAAAACGTCCAGGTCGGTAAACAGCGCGCCACTCTGGAACAGCACCCCCATGTGCTTGCGGGCATCGAACAGATCGCTGCGCGACAGCCGTGGAAGGTTCTGGCCATTGACCCACACTTCGCCGGCTGTGGGGCGCAACTGTGCCCCCATCAGCCGCAGGAGGGTGGTTTTGCCGGAGCCGGACGGGCCCATGATACCGGTGACTTTTCCGCGCGGGATGCGAATGTCCACGTTCTGGAAAATGCTGCGCGCGCCTCGCTTGAAGGTTAACCCCTTCAGCTCCACGGCGTAGGCTTGTTCGGCACTCATTCGTTCTCCTTGCGATGCGGCACCCCAGTCAGACGTGCGGGCCAGAGGCCAGGGCACATGCCAGACGGGATCGACGAGCGGCGCACTATATCACCGACCCCGGCTTGTGACAGCGCGCGGCGGGGCGCAAACCGCTGCGACAGGGGTGGCGGGATTCGTGCGCGACGTGTGCAATCCGGATATAATCCCGGCCTTTTCTCCGGATCGACCTGCCTCGCATGAACCAGACCCGCGATCTCATTCAGTCGGCACAACGCACCATTGGCCTTGAAATCAAGGCGGTGGAAGGACTGCTCGAGCATATAAATGCAGACTTCGTCAGCGCCTGCGAAATGATCCTGGGCAGCACCGGCCGGGTAGTCGTGATGGGAATGGGCAAGTCCGGCCATATAGCACGCAAGATCGCGGCCACACTGGCCAGCACCGGCACCCCGGCATTTTTCGTTCACCCGGCCGAGGCCAGCCATGGCGACATGGGCATGATCACACCCGACGACATCGTGCTGGCCCTGTCCAATTCGGGCAACACGGCGGAAATCCTCACGTTGCTGCCGTTGATCAAGCGGCTGGGCATTCGCCTGATCAGCCTCACGGGCAATCCGGAATCCACCCTGGCTCGAGCGGCTGAAGCGAACCTGGACGCCAGGGTGGAACACGAAGCCTGCCCGCTGAACCTGGCCCCCACCTCCTCCACCACCGCAGCACTGGTGCTGGGAGATGCCCTGGCGGTCGCCCTGCTCGAAGCGCGAGGCTTCACGGCCGAGGATTTCGCGTTCTCCCATCCGGGGGGCGCGCTCGGGCGTCGCCTGTTGCTCAAGGTGGAACAACTGATGCACACCGGTGCGGCACTGCCTACCGTGACGCGTGGCACTGCGCTGCGCGAAGCACTGATGGAAATGACCCGAAAAGGCCTTGGCATGACGGTGGTGCTGGAAGAAGACGGCCGGCTTGCCGGTATATTCACCGACGGCGACCTGCGTCGAACCCTGGACCGCAACCTGGATGTACACGCCACGCCAATCGAGCAGATCATGACTGCCCATGGCAAGACGGTGACCGCCGATATGCTCGCCGCCCAGGCGCTGAAAATCATGGAGGACCACAAGATCGGTGCATTGGTGGTGGTGGATCACACCGATCGCCCTGTGGGCGCGGTCAACATGCATGACTTCCTCCGTGCGGGGGTCGTGTAATGGACCGCACACTGCTTGAGCGAGCTGGCCGGATCAAACTCGCCGTTTTCGACGTCGATGGCGTGCTCACGGATGGCCGCCTCTACTTTCTTGAAGACGGCAGCGAAATGAAGGCGTTCAATACGCTGGACGGCCAGGGCATCAAAATGCTGATGGCCTCGGGCGTTACCACAGCCATCATCAGTGGCCGCACCAGCGCGGCCACCGAGCGCCGCGCCCGCAACCTCGGGATTCCTCATCTCTTTCAGGGCCGCGAGGACAAACTCGTGGTGCTCGACGGCTTGCTGGAACAGTTGGGCTTGTCATACGAACAGGTCGCCCACCTTGGCGACGACCTTCCCGACCTCCCGGTGATGCGCCGGGTAGGCCTGGGCATGGCGGTGGCCAACGCGGCCGATTTCGTTCGCCGGCATGCCCATGGGGTCACCCAGGCCAGGGGCGGCGAAGGCGCTGCCCGCGAATATTGCGAACTCATTTTGCGCGCCCAGGGGAACCTGGACGCCGCGCTGAACAAATACCTGTAGGTGCTCATGCAAAACCGAAAGTTGCTTGCGCTTGCCGTTGCAGTACCGGTGGTGGCGCTGCTGATCGCCATCGGCTACTGGAACGTCAGCCCCGAGCGGTTCCTCGACAACCCCCGGGCGAGCGTGGACGCCAGTACCATCGACTACTATGCGATCAACGCCCGCACCGTGCAGTACCTGCCCGACGGCAAGATGCAGTATGAAATGACCGCCGACAGGGTCGAACACCTCAAGGCCAGTGAAGTCACCCATGTGACCAAGCCGGTCATGGACGTCTACCGAGGCACCACCTTCCCCTGGCATGTGGTGAGCGAGCGTGCCGAGGTGAACCCGGACGGCACCCAGGTCGAACTCATCGACGCCGTGCGGCTCAACCGCACAGACCAGAAGAACCGCACAACCGTAATCACCACCTCGCGCGCCACGGTCTTCCCGCAGAAGCAATATGCGGAAACCGACCAAGACGTTAGAATCGACGGCGCCGGTGGCGTTACGACTGCCAAGGGAATGAAAGCGTATTTGAATGACAGCAAGATCCACTTGCTGTCCACTGTAAGAGGACAGTATGAGGCTCGTTAAAACCCTCCCCTTCCTGCTTGGCCTGGGCGCGGCACTGGGAAGCGTGAACGCCTTGGCGCTGCCGACCGACAGGGACCAACCGATCCACATCCAGTCCGACGACGCACAACTCGACGACAAGCAGGGTGTAGCGGTCTATACCGGCAGCGTGGTCATCACCCAGGGCTCCATGAAGATCACCGGCAACAAGGTGACCGTCACGCGTGCGGCCAATGGTGATGTGGATGTGTTCACCGCCGTCGGCAACCTGGCCTACTACGAGCAGAAGCCTGCCGTGGACAAGCCTATCGTGCAGGCCTACGGCGTGACCATCCAGTACTTCGCGTCCCAGGACCGGATCGTGCTGATCGACAAGGCCAAGGTCATCAACGACGGCAACACCTCCGAAGGCGAGAAAATCGTGTACGACACGGTTCGCCAGGTGGTAAATGCCGGCCGTGCCACGGGCACCAAGATCACCGCACCGCGCCCGCGCATCGACATGGTGATCCAGCCCAAGAAGAAAACCGACCAGCCGCAGAAGGCGCAGTAATGGCGACGTTGAAGGCCCAGCATCTGGCCAAGAGCTACAAAAGCCGGCAAGTGGTGAGGGACGTCAGCCTCTCCATCGAGAGCGGGCAGATCGTTGGCCTGCTCGGGCCGAACGGGGCCGGCAAAACCACCTGCTTCTACATGATCGTAGGGCTGGTGCAGGCCGATCAGGGCCGGGTGCTGATCGACGACCTCGACGTAAGCCACCAGCCCATGCACGGGCGCGCCAAGGCCGGTATTGGCTACTTGCCGCAGGAGGCCTCGATCTTCCGCAAGCTGTCAGTGGCGGACAACATCATGGCGATCCTCGAAACCCGCAAGGACCTCGACGCCAGCGGCAGGCGCAAGGCACTGGAAAGCCTGCTTCAGGAATTCCATATCACGCATATCCGTGACAACCGTGGCATGAGCCTGTCCGGTGGCGAGCGCCGTCGCGTGGAAATCGCCCGCGCCCTGGCCACCGCGCCCAAGTTCATCCTGCTCGATGAACCCTTTGCCGGCGTGGACCCGATCTCCGTGGGCGATATCAAACAGATCATCCACCACCTCAAGGCCAAGGGCATCGGCGTGCTCATTACCGACCACAACGTACGCGAAACCCTGGATATCTGTGAAATCGCCTATATTGTGAACGATGGCCAATTGATTGCAGAGGGCGATTCGGCGACTATCCTTGCCAATGACCTGGTGAAGGAAGTGTACCTGGGGCACGAGTTCCGGCTTTAAGGGCTCCAAGTGTAAAGACCCCTAGGCAAACGTGGCAGTTTCGGGCATATAATTTGCTTAAGTTCAGGCGCTCCGTTGGAGCGCCCGTTGTGGATGGCGCCTAGCGCCGGCAAACAGGGTGTCAAGCTCACGCCATGAAACCATCGCTTGTCCTTAAAATGGGCCAGCAACTGACGATGACACCGCAGTTGCAACAGGCCATCCGCCTTCTCCAGCTTTCTACCCTGGACCTCCAGCAGGAGATTCAGGAGGCGCTCGAGTCCAACCCCATGCTCGAACGCCAGGAAGACGGCGACGACTTCGATAGCGCCGACCCGCTGGCCGACAAAGCCGAACACTCCGGGCCGGCCGAACCCCAGGAAACACCTTTCCAGGAAACCAGCTTCCAGGAGACCTCCAGCGCGCCCGAGGGCGGCGAAGAGGCGGACTGGAGCGAGCGGATTCCCGATGAGCTTCCCGTGGACACGGCCTGGGAGGACATCTACCAGACCAGCGCCAGCAGCCTGCCCAGCGGGGATGACGACGACTGGGATTTCACCACTCGCACGTCCGTTGGAGAAAGCCTGCAGAGCCACTTGCTGTGGCAACTGAACCTGGCGCCGATGTCCGACAATGACCGGCTGATCGCGGTCACCCTGATCGACTGCATCAACAACCAGGGCTACCTCGAAGAGACCCTCGAGGAAATCTGTGCGTCGTTCGACCCCGAACTGGACATCGAGCTCGATGAAGTCGAAGCCGTGCTTCACCGCATCCAACAGTTCGAGCCTGCCGGGATCGCCGCGCGCAACCTGGGCGAATGCCTGGCCTTGCAACTGCGCCAACTGCCTGCGAAAACCCCTTGGTTGGCCGAGGCCCAGCGGCTGGTCACCGATTACATCGAGCTGCTCGGCAGCCGTGACTACAGCCAACTGATGCGCAAGATGAAGCTCAAGGAAGATGAGCTTCGGCAGGTGATCGAGCTCATCCAGAGCCTGAACCCACGCCCCGGTTCGCAGATCGAGTCCAGCGAGCCCGAGTACGTGGTGCCGGACGTTATCGTGCGCAAGGACAGCGACCGCTGGCTGGTGGAACTCAACCAGGAGTCTGTGCCGCGGTTGCGGGTAAACCCCCAATACGCCGGCTTTGTGCGCCGGGCGGACAGCAGCGCGGACAATACCTTCATGCGCAATCAGCTGCAGGAAGCGCGCTGGTTCATCAAAAGCCTGCAAAGCCGCAACGAGACCCTCATGAAGGTGGCTACCCAGATCGTGGAGCACCAGCGAGGCTTCCTCGATTACGGCGACGAGGCGATGAAACCGCTGGTACTGCATGACATTGCCGAAGCCGTGGGCATGCACGAATCGACGATTTCCCGGGTAACGACGCAGAAGTACATGCACACCCCCCGCGGGATATACGAGCTGAAATACTTTTTCTCCAGCCACGTCAGCACCTCGGAAGGCGGTGAATGCTCGTCCACAGCCATCCGGGCGATCATCAAGAAACTGGTGGCGGCGGAAAATCAGAAAAAGCCGTTGAGTGACAGCAAGATCGCTGGTTTACTGGAGGCACAGGGCATTCAGGTAGCACGCCGCACTGTCGCCAAGTACCGCGAATCCCTCGGGATTGCGCCGTCCAGCGAACGCAAGCGGTTGATGTAGCCTGGTTCCGAAGCGCGCGTAGTCGCTGGCACAAGGCACGTAAGCCAGCGCCGCACCTCGGGATGCCACCAGCGTTTCAGTGGCAGGTTTCGCCTGCCTCTTTATGCACTGGCAATAAGGAGAAGCGGTATGCAAGTCAACATCAGTGGGCATCAACTGGATGTGACCGAAGCCATGCGTAGCTACATGACCGAAAAACTTGCCAAGCTCGAACGGCACTGCGACAAGATCACCAACGTAGAGGTGATCATGGAAGTGGAGAAACAGAAACAGCGGGTCGAAGCGACCCTCCGGGTTCCCAAGTGCGACGTGGTAGCTCAGGCAGAACACGACGACATGTACGCCGCAATCGACCTTCTCACTGATAAACTCGATCGGCAATTGCTCAAGTATAAGGAAAAACAGCAGAGCCACCTGCAAGGTGCGGCCGCTCGCTGACCCCCGATGATCCGACTAGAAAACATCCTGACCCCCGGCCGCTCCCTCGTGGGCGTGCCGGGCGGCAGTAAAAAACGCGTACTCGAACAGATCGCTGCCTTGATCCATAAAGACCTTCCGCAGGTCAGCCAGCAGGTTGTGTTCGAAGCCCTGATCGCCCGGGAAAAGCTCGGCTCCACCGGTTTCGGCAATGGGATTGCCATCCCGCACTGCCGGCTCGCCAATTGCCAGGGCCCGATGAGTGCATTGTTGCACCTGGCCGCACCAGTGGACTTCGACGCAATCGACGGCGCCCCGGTAGATCTGATCTTCGTGCTGCTGGTCCCCGAAGCGGCCACCGATGCACACCTCGAATTACTCCGCCAGATAGCCAGCATGCTCGACCGCAAGGACGTGCGTGAGCGTTTGCGTTCTGCCGCCAACAGCGATGAGCTGTATAAGGTGGTGGTAAGCACCCAGGCCGGCGCGTGACTTTCACATGCGCCTGATCATCGTCAGTGGTCGCTCCGGCTCCGGCAAGAGCACCGCCCTCGATGTGCTCGAAGACAATGGCTTCTACTGCATAGACAACCTCCCCGCCGGGCTGCTGCCCGAACTGGCCGAGCGGGCGATCATCCATACTGAACTGGCTCAGCCACTGGTGGCCGTCTCCATCGACGCGCGTAACCTGCCTAGCCATCTTTCACGTTTTCCCGAATTGCTCGAGGAAGTACGAGAGAAGCACATCCAGTGCGACGTGCTGTTCCTTGACGCTGATGAAGAAACGCTCCTCAAGCGCTTTTCGGAAACACGCAGGCGGCATCCACTCACCAGTGCCGACCGCTCATTGGCCGAGGCGATCCGGGTAGAAAGTGACTTGCTGGGGCCGATTTCCGACCTGGCCGACCTGAAAATCAACACCACCAGCCTCAACCTCTACCAACTGCGTGACACGCTCAAGCTGCGGCTGCTGAACAAACCGGATGTGGGCACCGCCTTCCTGCTGGAGTCGTTCGGTTTCAAACGCGGGATGCCCGTTGATGCAGACCTGGTATTCGATGTGCGTTGCCTCCCCAACCCCTACTGGAAGCCCGAGCTGCGAGAGCATTCCGGCCTGGAGCAGCCAGTCATCGACTATTTGGCGGCGCAACCGGACGTGGAGGAAATGTTCCAGGACATCTCTGCCTACCTGCTCAAATGGCTGCCTCGCTTCGCCGCGAGCAATCGGGCCTACGTGACGGTTGCCATCGGGTGCACAGGCGGGCACCATCGCTCGGTCTACCTTACCGAGCGCCTCGGCTCGCTATTGCAACGTACCCTGAAGAACGTGCAAGTGCGCCACCGGGACCTTACCTGAACCCAAGGACTTACCACGCAATGCCCGCACTCGACATCACCATCATCAACAAGCTGGGCTTGCACGCACGCGCCGCCGCCAAGTTCGTCGGCATTGCCGGCCGTTTCCCCTGCCAGGTTCGTGTCGGCCGCACCGAAGCCAGCCTGGTCGACGGCAAAAGCATCATGGCCGTCATGATGCTCGCCGCCGGCAAGGGCACGCAGATCCACCTTAGCACCGAGGGCGAGCAGGCACAGGAAGCCCTCGACGCGTTGGTTGGATTGATCAACGACAAGTTCGACGAAGGCGAGTAACGGTAGGCGCTCTCAACCTTCCGGGAAGAGGCCGCCTACAAGGCAGGGGTTACACCGCGTTCACAGCGGCCTGGTAGCGTTTTTCGACTTCAGGCCAGTTGACCACGTTGAAGAACGCACCGATGTATTCAGGCCGGCGGTTCTGGTACTTCAGGTAATAAGCGTGCTCCCACACGTCCAGGCCCAGGATCGGCGTATTGCCCTTCATCAGCGGGCTGTCCTGGTTGGCGGTGCTTTCAACCACCAGTTTTTTCTCCGGCGTTACGCTCAGCCAGGCCCAGCCACTACCAAAGCGTGTCAGCGCGGCTTTGGTGAAGGCTTCCTTGAACGCATCGAAGCCACCCAAGTCACTCTCGATCGCATCTTTCACGTTCCCGGAAGGCTGGCCACCGCTGGCGGGCGCCATCACGGTCCAGAACAGCGAGTGGTTCGCATGCCCACCGCCATTGTTGGCCACGGGGCCTTTCAGTTTTTCGTCGAGGGTGGCGTATTCAGCAAGCAGCTTCTCTACCGGCCACTCGGCGTACTCGGTCGACTCCAGGGCGGCATTGAGGTTGTTGATGTAGGTCTGGTGGTGCTTGGTGTAGTGGATTTCCATCGTCTGCGCGTCGATATGCGGCTCAAGCGCGCTGTAGTCATAAGGCAGTGCAGGCAAGGTATGGGGCATGTCAGTGGACTCCGTATCGCGGATGGGCGCCGGTGTGGCGCGACTGTAGGCCCATGGCACCTGCGAGCAAGCTCGAGGTGCGGGGGTATTCGCCATGGACGGCGATGAATCCCAGCAGTTCCGTATAGGTGCGATTGCTGTGACGAAGCGCTGCTTCGCGCAGCGGTTGAGGCAGGTTCGATTGGCCAGCCGTGGAAAGCAGGTGCTCGTGCGCGGCGCACAGGTATTCGGCGCTTTCTTCGGGTTGGTGCAAATGAAGGTGAAGGTCCGCCAGGTTATGGTGCGAGACCACGAAGGCCATCACGGCCTCATCGGCGTTGCTCCAACGCTCGAAAAGGATCTGTGCCAAGGCCAGCGCCTGCAGATAATTCTCCCGCGCCTCTACCCACTGCCCCTGTTCGAAGAGGGCATTGGCGCGCTGAATGGTTTGTTTCCAATGGTCCATGGCCGCTCCGCTCGATAGCTGACGTAGAGGCAAAGCGCCTCATGAGATTGACTATTAGTTGATAATCAATCTCATTTCAAGCGAAGCGGCTGGATATTTATGAAAAGCTCAGCTTCCCGCCACTGTCATACGCTCGATCAACACCGAGCCGGTGCGCACGTTGCTGCGCAGTTCAAGGTCATTCCCTACCGCCACAATCTGGCGGAACATGTCTTTCATATTTCCTGCGATGGTCACTTCCTGAACCGGGAACTGGATTTCGCCGTTTTCCACCCAATAGCCAGCGGCACCACGGGAATAGTCACCGGTGACCATGTTCAGCCCGCTGCCCATCAGCTCAGTCACCAGCAACCCGCGGCCCATCTTACGCAGCAATGCGGCTTGGTCTTCGTTGCCATGGGTCACGAAGAGGTTGTGCACCCCACCGGAATTGGCGGTGCTCGGCATGCCCAGCTTGCGGCCCGAATACGTGCTCAGCACGTAAGAAACCAGCCGCCCGCCGTCAACAAAGGGCTTGGCGTAGGTTGCCAGGCCATCGCCGTCGAACCCTGCGCTGCCCAGAGCGCGGGGCATATGCGGCCGCTCATCAAGCGTCAGCCATTCGGGAAACAGCTGTTGGCCGAGCGTGCCTTCCAGGAAGGAGGACTTACGGTAGAGGTTGCCCCCGGATACCGCAGACAGGAAGCTGCCGAACAGCCCACCCGCCAACTCGGCGGCAAACAAGACAGGCACTTCACAGGTAGGCACGGGGCGCGCACCCAGGCGGCTGGCAGCTCGCTCGGCGGCCTTGCGGCCGATGGCCTCCGGAGAAGCCAGCAAATGGCCCTCACGGTTCACGTCGTACCAGTAGTCGCGCTGCATCTGGCCATCTTTCTCGGCGATCATCACGCAGCTGAGGCTGTGACGCGTCGACGCGTAGCCGCCGATGAAGCCATGGCTGTTCCCGTATACCCGGCAACCCTGATGGGTCGAGACTTGGCTGCCGTCAGCGTTGCGGATAAGCGGGTTGGCATCGAAAGCTGCCGCTTCACAGGCCAGCGCCAGCTCGATGCTTGCTTCGGGGCTGATATCCCAAGGGTGATACAGGTCCAGGGCCAGTAGATCGCGTGCCATCAGGGCGGCGTCCGCGAGGCCGGCGGCTTCGTCCTCCGACGTGTGTTTTGCAATGGCCAATGCCGCGGCCACCGTTTCGCGGATCGCCTCAGGGCCGTTGGCCGACGTACTGGCCGAGCCCTTGCGCTGGCCCAGGTAGAGCGTTATGCCAAAGCCCTGATCGCGGTTGAATTCAACGGTTTCCACCTCACGCTGGCGAATCGAGGTGGACAGCCCTTGTTCCAGGGACACCGCCACTTCGCAGGCGCTGGCACCTTGGCGACGGGCTTCGGCAATGATCTCTTCGACCTGTTGCTGCAGGAGCGGCAGGGCCTGAGGGCCAACGCTTTCGGCTGCTTTCATGGGATTCTCCACACTTCAAATACGGATCGCGGCAAGGGCCGATGCTGGCCGGGCCGGACAATCGGCCCCCGACTGGTTATCATGGCGGCGTTTATCAGCGGACGGCCCCCATGGTTGATTCATACGACGATTCCCTCGGCGAGGGAAAAAGCAAGACACAGGTCAAGCGTGAACTCCACGCATTGACCGAGCTCGGCGAGCGCTTGACCACGCTCAAGCCGGACCTGCTCGCCAAGTTGCCCCTCACGGAGCCGCTGCGCCGGGCCCTGGAAGAAGCACCGAAACATACCGCGAACGCAGCCCTCAAGCGGCACAGGCAGTTCATCGGCAAACTCATGCGCGACCAGGACACGGACGCGATCCTGGAACTGCTCGACCAGGTGGACGCGTCCACTCGCCAGTACAACGAGCGGTTCCATAACCTGGAACGCTGGCGCGATCGGTTGATCGCCGGTGACGATACGGTACTGGACAGCTTCGTGACCCAGTACCCTGAAACCGATCGCCAGCAGCTGCGTTCGCTGGTGCGCCACGCCCAGCACGAAGCCACGCACAACCGGCCGCCTTCGGCGAGCCGCAAGATCTTCAAGTACATTCGCGAGATAGACGAGCAGCAGCGCGGCCTGAGATAGGCCGCGCCAGCTTGCCCATGGGCGCCCGGCTCACGCGCCGGTGCCGCCCACGGTGATTGCATCGATCTTCAGCGTGGGCTGGCCTACGCCCACCGGTACCGACTGCCCGTCCTTGCCACACGTCCCTACCCCACTGTCCAACGCCAGGTCGGTACCTACCATCGACACCCGGCTCATGCATTCCGGGCCGTTGCCGATCAGCGTAGCGCCCTTCACCGGTGCGGTGATCTCGCCATCCTCGATGAGGTAAGCCTCGCTGGTGGAGAACACGAACTTGCCGCTGGTGATATCCACCTGGCCACCGCCGAGGTTGGCGCAATACAGGCCTTTCTTCACCGACTTGATGATTTCCTCGGGGTCGTGCTCCCCGGCCAGCATGTAGGTGTTGGTCATGCGCGGCATGGGCAGGTGCGCGTAGGACTCACGCCGCCCGTTGCCCGTGGCGGCGGCGCCCATCAGCCGGGCATTGAGCTTGTCCTGCATGTAGCCCTTGAGAATGCCTTTCTCGATCAAGGTGGTGCATTGGGTGCGGGTACCCTCGTCATCGACGCTCAGCGAGCCGCGGCGGCCTTGCAGGGTGCCATCATCGACGATGGTGCAGAGGCTGGAGGCCACCTGCTCGCCCACGCGGCCGCTGTAGGCAGAGCTGCCCTTGCGGTTGAAGTCGCCTTCCAGGCCGTGGCCCACTGCTTCGTGCAACAGCACCCCGGACCACCCGGAGCCAAGCACTACAGGCAAGGTACCCGCCGGCGCCGGCTTGGCGTCGAGGTTGACCAGCGCCTGGCGCAGCGCCTCTCGGGCATAACCCATGGCCCGCTCTTCGTCTACGAAGTACTGATAGCTGGTACGGGCGCCGCCGCCATGGCCGCCACGCTCGCGCCGGCCGTTCTGTTCCACGATCACGCTTACGTTGAAACGCACCAACGGGCGCACGTCGGCCGCCAGGCTACCGTCCATGGCGGCCACGAGAATGCGCTCCCATACGCCGGCCATGCTGACGGTGACCTGCTGAATGCGCGGGTCGAGGGTGCGGGTGTAGGCGTCAATGCGCTTGAGCAGCTCCACTTTCTCGGCGCGGGTCATCACGTCCAGGGGATTGTCAGGTGCGTAAAGCGCTTCGACAGTCGGTGCCTGGAACGCCTGCACACGCCCTTGCTGGCCCGCGCGTGAAATCGACCGCGCGGCCTGGGCAGCGAGCCCCAGCGCCTCGCGGGTAATGGTGTTGCTGTAGGCGAAGCCGGTTTTTTCGCCGGCCTGGGCACGAACGCCAACGCCTTGATCGAAATTGAAGCTGCCTTCCTTGACGATGCCGTCTTCGAGGGCCCAGGACTCGGAAATCTGCGCCTGGAAGTACAGGTCCGCGGCGTCAATGCCAGGGCCCGCCAGCTCGCTCAGCACACTGTTGAGGCTGTCGAGGTTCAAATCGCCAGGGGTCAGCAACTGCGCGCTGACCGTGGATAACATCTCGCTCATGTTCACTCCGCGAAAGAGGCAGGCCGCAAGGCGCCCTGCGAGGAAAACCGCCGGTGCGCCTGCACCGGCATACGCTCACGGATAGCCGCCTGTTCGGCGCTGTCGCGTGAGCTCAGTAATACCGCTTCGCCCGTGGCCTGCTGGGCGATCAGGCGGCCCCATGGGTCTACTATCGCCGCCTGACCGTGGGTATGCCGGGGGCCAGGATGTTCGCCCCCTTGGGCAGCGGCCAACACGTAACATTGGGTTTCTATGGCCCGCGCGCGAATCAGCACTTCCCAATGGGCCGCGCCGGTCACGGCGGTGAAGGCCGAGGGCACGCTGATCAGTTCAGCGCCGGCCTCGCGCAGCTGGGTATATAATTCGGGAAAGCGCAGGTCGTAGCACACACTCAGCCCGAGACGGCCGACCGGGGTTTGCGCCACTACCACCCTTTGACCATAGGCATAGTCATCAGACTCCCGGTACCGGGCCCGGCTGTCCTGCACGTCCACATCGAACAGGTGGAGCTTGTCGTAACGGGCTACTGTTTCGCCCTGATCATCAAGCAACAGCGAGCACGCGCGGGGCTTGCCACCAGGTTGCCCGTCGGGCGGCAGTGGGACCGTCCCAGCCACCAGCCACAGGCCGAAGTCTTTCGCACAGCGGCGAAGCGCCGGAAGGATGGGCCCCTCGCCCACCGCCTCGGCGCGCGCAATGGCTGCCGCGTCGCGACGTCCCATGGCAGCGAAATTTTCTGGCAACACAGCAAGCCGCGCACCCGCCCGGGCCGCCTGCTCCAGCAGATACCTGGCCCGCTCGAGGTTCGCCGCCAGGTCTGTCTGGCTCACCATCTGGATCACCGCCAGCTCCATTGGCTCCTCCAAGCTGTCGTGGAACGCGTTCCCTGCATCCTAACCCACTGGATCACGCCCGGCTAACTATCGGGTCGATCAACGGGATTTGTCGAAGGGCCGGTCGAGGCTCAGCTTCGGGTCCTTGAGCGGTCCTTCAACGCGGTATTTGACACTCATCAGGCGGGATACCCGATCTCCCAGCAGCTTGTCGGCCAGGAACAACGCACCGCCAATGGCAGGAGCGCCGACAATAAGCGCGGCGATCGGCAGGTTGGTGCTCACCGGCAGGGTTACCAACAGTTGCGCGTCTACCCGGTCGGCGGCCATGTCGAGGGTACCGTCCAGCTCAAGATTGCTCGAAGGGCCCGTCACGGTGATAGGCGTGCGGGTCACGTAAACACCGTCACTGGCGGCCAGTTGGCCTTTGACCTTGTCATAGCCGAGCCCCCGGCCCAGCAGGTCGGAAAAGTCCAGCCGCAGCCGGCGGCCGATGGCATTGAAGTTCAGCAGGCCGAACACTCGCAACGCCTGGGCGCCGCCTTCCACTTCCACGAACTGGCCATGGTTGAGGGTAGCGTCCAGGCTACCTGAATACCGCTTGGGGGCAGCCCAGGCGGGCGAGCCGGGCCAGCGCCCATCCACCGCCAGTGAAAAATCATGGCTGGTTACCGAAGGCGCGAAGTGCCAGGCCTTGAGAATATCGGCCAGGTTGCCGCCGCGTACATTGCCCTTGAACCAGCTCACGGTGCTCCCGGGGGAACCCTCCCAGCCACCGCTGCCCTGTAACTGCATGCCCTTCAGGCCCAGGTCCAGGTCGTTCAGTGCCAGCCCGCGCTCGGAAGGGCGCAACTTGAGGGACCAGGCGCCAACCAGATCGTCGCCCTGCCACAGCCGAGCAATCCGCACGTTCACCGGCGGCAGGCCGTGGGGGTCCACGTCCGCCAGTGGGTCGGGCGTATCGGGCGGGTCCTGCGCGGTGGCTTCCTGTACTGCAGGGGCAGGCAGGTGGACATCCTGCAGGTCGATGTCCAGCGGCACCGCCGCGCGGTCGGGCAGTGTGGCTTTACCCGTCAGCTGAGGGCTGTCTACGCGCACCATCCAATTGCCCGGCCCGCGATCGAGACGCACCCTGGCGTTTTCGAGCGATTGCCCGAATGCGCTGAGGTGCGCAATGGTCACGTCCGCGCTGCTCAAAGGCGCAGGGGTTGAGGAACTGTTGGCCGGCGCTTGCTCCGCCGCTTTGGCTTGCGGCAGGTACCGATCCCTCACGGCTTGCCAGGCCTTCAGGTCCAGCGAATCCATCACGCCGCGCACCCGCACACCTGTGGCATCGGGCAGGCTTGCCGTGCCCTCGCCTAGCAGCAGCTCGCCACGGCCAGCGCCTGGCGGGCTGGAGAACTGGCCGTTGGCGGGCTGATACACAACGCTTGCAAGGCTGGCGTAGGCCACGCGCATCAGCCGGTCGTTACCCTTCAGGCCCAGCTCGAAGCGCGTTGGGCGGCTGTCCCCCGCTGCCTTTCCGTAGGGCGCGGGAAGGTCCACGGTGGCTCCCGTGAGGTCCGAGTCGATACCCAGCCGGCTGTCCGGCCCGAGGTCCAGCTGCAGGCGGTAAGGAAATTCGCCGCTGGCGGGCAGTGGCTGCGGGTTGCCAAGCCAGCGGCTAAGGGTGGCCACGTCCATGCGGCCATTTACATTCACTCGAGTTAGCGGGGCCCCAGGAGCGCCCAGCGCTTCCAGCCCACCCGTGAAGGGCTTACCCAAGGCCTGCCCGGCCACGCCCTGAGCAGCCAGCCCCTTGTCGAGGTCGAACCGGAATGCCCCTTTGAGCTCGCTGAGTTCCAGCGCCGGCTCGGCGATCTTCAGGCGGGCGGCGGACGTGTTGAAATCCACAATCACCTTGGGCGGCTGGCCATGGGCGAGCGGGATATCCAGGTTCACCGCGCCGTGCAGCGGACCTTCACCCTGCCAACCCGCGAACAGCTCACCCGTGCCGATGGGCGCGGTCTGGAGGATCTTCACCCCGTCGCTCAGCGGCCCGTTAAAGTCGCCCTGTACCGTGAGGTGAGGTACCTGCCCTTCCGGCGCATGGGGGACCTTCACTTGAACATTGCTTACAGCTGTATCCAGCAACTGCCCCTGGCTGGCTTCGATGCGCACATCCCCGTCCTGGATGTAGACGTTGCCATCCACGCCGCTCACCGATGGCCAACCCGGCTGGAACGCGAGCGTCGCGTCGTGCACTTTGAAAAACAGGCTCAGGCTGCGGGCATGATCGGGCGCGGCGTGGGCCAGCGAGCCCTGATACTGGAAGTAGCCCTCATCCACGGCGCCTTTCTGCACCGCAGCGCGCAGCCAGTCAGCTACCTGAGGGCTGAGGGCTTCGGGCAGGTATTTGGGCGTGTAGCGCCCGTCACCCTCGTGTAGCCCCACCCGCAGGTCCATGTAGGGTTCCAGGCCTTCACCGAACGGCAAGCGGATCATGAAATCCGCCGCGATCTTGCCTTCCTCGCCCAGCACCTGGATCACCGGCGCCACCAGGCTGAAGCCGTCGCTGTTCAGCCGCCAGCCCAGCCGGGCGTGCGCCTCCTTGTAGTGCCATGGCTGTTTGAAGATCGGCCACAGGTGCAACATGAAATCCTGGGTGGCCAGGCGCAACTCGCCCTGCCCAAGGTCGCCGGAGATGCTGCCGCTGACGTTCGCCGCGCCTGGCGCGTTGTGGTAGGGCTCGAAGGCGACCTGCTCCAGGTTGGCTGCGAACTCCAGGCGGCGATCGCCGGTTTCCTGGGGCCTTAGCGTAAGGGTAAGGTTGCGCAGCGCGCCTCGGGGTTTGAGGCTGTCCACTGCGAGCGCGGCCTTGTCTGGCCAAGGCGCATAGGCATCCAACAGTGGCTGCAAAGGGGCCAGGTCCACTCGATCGGCCTGTACCTGCCATTCACTACCGACCTGCACAGCCTTCAGGCGAGTATCCCAGCGCTGGCCGCTCACGCTCATGGAGAGCGGCTGGGCAATGGCGGTGTAGCCGTTGTCGTTACGCTGGAGCCAGGCGCTAACCGCCACATCTTCCACCGCAGTGGGTGCCCGGCCATCAACGGCGCCCTCGATTCGCGGGGCATTGAGCCGCAGCGCGGCGCTGCTCACGTGCTGATCGGCCCAGTCAATCCACACTTCACCACCGGCGCGCAGGGCCTGGAATCGCCATTGCCCGGCAAAGCCATCCGGCAGCCACTTGGCCCAATCGCTCTGAGGCAGGCTCAACCACGCCTGGCCGGACGCGTTTTGCCAATGGTCCTGTGGCACCCGGGCGCGCAATTGAGCCGCCACGGGCTTGCCGTCCGGTAAACTCAACCGCAGGTCGAGGCGCTGCTCCCCCAGTAGCGAACGCAGGCTTGCACTGAGGTAGGTAAAGGCGAGAGGGTCGTGCTGCCATGGCCGGATGGTGAGCTGGCTGTCCAGCACGTTCAGCTCACCGAGCTGGCGCAGGCCCGCGAAGGCGCGGCCTGGATCGAATGGCGTGTCATCCTGGTGCTTCGGTAGCCCTTGCAGCGCCCAGCGACCGTCCTCGCCCTGCTCCAACGTAAGCTGCAAGCCTTCCACCTGCAGGGTATCGACTTGCGGCCGCAGGCTCACCAGGCTGCGCCACAGCGCGGGTACCATGCGCACCCGCTCCAGGTGCAGCGCGCCCGGCCCGCTGCCTACTGATACATCGCCGGCCACCAGCACCGGCGCCAGGCCGCTCCAGGTACCTTCCAACCGCCCGATGCCTACGGGCATGCCGAGCGCCTGGCTGGCTTTGGCTACTAGCTCAGGGCGATAGTCCCCGATCAAGGGCAATAGTTGCCGCCCGAGGCTTACATAGAGTGCCAGCAGGATCAGGCACAGCGCGCAGGCGCCGAGGCTCCAGCGAACGAGCGCGCCAGCCACTTGAGTCAAACGCGCCATGGAGAGGGCCTTGTACGGTTACGCAAATGACTCAGAGCAGCACCACATCGTATTGTTCCTGGGAGTACATGCTCTCCACCTGGAAACGAATGGTACGGCCAATGAAGGTTTCGAGTTCGGCCACATTGCCCGATTCTTCGTCCAGCAGACGGTCCACCACCTTCTGGTTGGCCAGCACGCGATAGCCTTCGGCCTGATAGGCCCGTGCTTCTCGGAGGATTTCGCGGAAAATCTCGTAACAGACGGTTTCCGGGGTTTTCAGCTTGCCGCGGCCCAGGCAGCACGCGCAGGGCTCGCATAGCACTTGCTCAAGGCTTTCCCGGGTACGCTTGCGCGTCATTTGCACCAGCCCCAGCTCGGTGATGCCGATGATGTTGGTTTTGGCGTGATCGCGTTCCAGCTGCTTTTCCAGCGTACGCAGCACCTGGCGCTGATGATCCTCGTCTTCCATGTCGATGAAGTCGATGATGATGATGCCGCCGATATTGCGCAGGCGCAGTTGCCGCGCGATGGCGGTGGCGGCCTCCAGGTTGGTCTTGAAGATGGTTTCTTCGAGGTTGCGATGGCCCACGAACGCGCCGGTGTTCACATCGATGGTGGTCATGGCTTCGGCTGGGTCGACCACCAGGTAACCGCCAGACTTGAGCGGCACCTTGCGCTCCAGCGCCCGCTGGATTTCGTCTTCCACGGCATAGAGGTCGAAGATCGGCCGCTCACCGGGGTAATGCTCCAGCCGGTCGGCGATTTCCGGCATGAGCTCGCCCACGAACTGGGTGGTTTTCTGGAAGGTTTCCCGCGAGTCGATGCGGATCTTTTCGATCTTGGGGTTTACCAGGTCTCGCAACGTGCGCAATGCCAGGCCCAGGTCTTCATAAATCACCGAAGGCGCACCGGCGGTCTTGATCTGCGTGGCGATCTGGTCCCAGAGCCGGCGCAGGTAGCGAATGTCCATGAGGATCTCTTCCGCCCTCGCGCCTTCGGCGGCGGTGCGCAGGATAAACCCACCGCTTTCCTGGATGCCCTCCTTCTCCACGCAGTCAGTAACTACCTGCTTGAGGCGCTCACGCTCGGCTTCTTCTTCGATCTTCAGCGAAATGCCCACATGGCTGGTGCGTGGCATGTACACCAGGTAGCGCGAGGGAATGGACAGCTGGGTGGTGAGCCGGGCGCCCTTCGAACCGATGGGGTCTTTGGTGACCTGCACCACCAGGCTCTGCCCTTCATGCACCAGGGCGCTGATGGTTTCCACGGCCGAGCCTTCGCGCAGCGAGATTTCCGAGGCGTGAATGAAGGCGGCGCGCTCCAGGCCAATGTCGATGAATGCGGCCTGCATGCCCGGCAACACTCGAACGACCTTGCCCTTGTAGATGTTCCCGACGATGCCGCGGCGCTGGGTGCGCTCTACGTGCACTTCCTGCAATACACCGTTTTCCACCACTGCCACCCGGGATTCCATCGGCGTGATGTTGATGAGGATCTCTTCGCTCATGACAGGCTCTCGTCAGGATGGTTGCCCCATGATGCCCGGACTGGCGGCGCGGCGCGACGCCAGCGTACGCTCACCGGGAAGTGCTCGGTTGCCAGCAGGCAATCCCGAAGCGCGCCAGCATGGCCGCGGTTTCACACAGCGGCAGGCCAACGACCGCTGAATAGCTGCCCTCTATCGCCTCCACGAATACCGCGCCCAGGCCCTGGATGGCATAGCCCCCGGCCTTGTCCGCGGGCTCGCCGCTGGCCCAGTATGCGTGGATTTCCTGCGGGGTAATGTGTCGAAAGCGTACCCGGGTGCTCACGCAGCACACTTCGCTGCGCAACTCGCTGTGCAGCGCCACGGCGGTGAACACTTCGTGCACTCTTGCGCTCAGGCCGTTGAGCATGCGCGCCGCATCGTGCTCGCCCTGCGGCTTGCCAAGGATCTGCCCGTCGAGGATGACCGCAGTGTCGGCACCCAGCACCACGGCCCCGGCACTCCCATGGCCAAACCCGGCAGCAGCCTTGGCGAGAGCCAGGCGCTGCACGTAGGCTTCGGGCGCTTCGTGGGGCAACGGTGTTTCGTCGATATCGGCCGATACCTGCGTAAACGGCACGCCGACCTGCTGCAGCAGTTCACGCCGGCGGGGCGAGCCGGAAGCCAATAACAGCGTACTCATGGGGACAGCTCCTTGTCATTGTGCGCTTCAGTTGATGTTGAAGCGTCGGCGCAAGCCCCGCAGGCCATAGCTCACCCAGGGCCACAGCAACGCGCTGACCACCGCCGGCAACACAAGCGCCAGGGTAGGCTGACGGTTACCGGTGAGCGCGCTCAGCCATAGCTGCACCAGTTGCATCACGCCCAGCACCACGAAGATCACCAGGCTTTGCTGCCACATGGGGAACATACGCATGCGTTGCTGGAGGGACAGCACCAGGAAGGTGGTAAGGCTGAGGATAAGCGCGTTCTGGCCCAGCAGCGTGCCATAGAGCACGTCTTCGGCCAGCCCCAGCACCCAGGCAGTGGTCATGCCGACCCTGCCCGGCGTATTCAGGCACCAGAAGGCCAGCAACAGTGACAGCCAGAGCGGGCGCAGCACTTCCATGAACTGCGGCAGCGGCGACACACTGAGCAGCAGGCCGATCAGGAAGGTCACCCAGATGATCCAGCCATGGTTGCGCCGGGTATTGACCATCAGTGGGCTCCTTGAGGCGCTGCGGGCACGGCCGGTGTTGCAGGCGCCGCCGGCGCGGTACGAGCGGGATGGCTGGCCGGTGTGGCAGGCCGCGCTGGGGCCGTGGCGGCCGGGCGAGTGGCCGCCGGCGCGGCCGGGTGGGTGCCTGACGCGGCCGGGTGCTGCTCGTGGCTATTGCTAGCAGCCGGTGCCGACGGGGTTGCAGCCGCGGCCGGCACTGTCGCAGGCGTGGCTGGGGGCGCCGTAACCGGCGCGGTAGCCGGCACCAAGCCGTCCTCTGCCTGGGCGGCATCGGCGGCGCGCTGCTCAGGCGTGCGGCTGTCAGAAAACACCAACAGCACATAACGGCTGCGGTTCAATGCGGCCGTGGGCACGGCGCGAACAATGGCGAAAGGCTGGCCGGAGTCGTGAATTACTTCCTTCACGGTGGCCACCGGGTAGCCCGCCGGGAAACGCTGGCCCAGGCCGGAGCTTACCAGCAGGTCCCCTTCCTTGATGTCCGCGGTATCGGCTACATGGCGCAGCTCAAGCCGCTCCGGGTTGCCGGTGCCGCTCGCGATGGCCCTCAAGCCATTGCGGTTGACCTGTACGGGAATGCTATGGGTGCTATCGGTGAGCAGGAGAACCCGTGAGGTGTATGGCATCAGCTCTACTACCTGCCCCATCAGCCCACGCGCATCCAGCACGGGTTGGCCCAGGGACACGCCGTCGCGCTCACCCTTGTTGATCAGGATACGGTGCGTGAAGGGGTTGGGGTCCATGCCGATCAGCTCGGCCACTTCCACCTTTTCGTTCACCAGCGTGGACGAATTGAGCAATTCACGCAGCCGCACGTTCTGCTCGGTCAGGGCCGCCAGCTTCTGCAGGCGCCCCTGCAGGAGCAGGGCTTCGGTCTTGAGCTTTTCGTTCTCGGCGATCAGTTCGGTACGGCTGCCGAACTGGCTCGCCACGCCCTGCCACAGGCGCTGGGGCAGGTCGGTGATCCAGTACGACTGCATCAGCACCAGCGACATCTGGCTGCGCACCGGCTTGAGCAGTGTAAAGCGGGCGTCGACTACCATCAGGGCGACCGATAGCACGGTCAGCACCAGCAGGCGCACACCCAGTGAGGGGGCCTTGGCGAACAGCGGTTTAATGAGCTGTTCCTCCTGGGCAAGAGGACGAAAGGTCTGTCATGGATCGGCGCCGCGGAAAAAACGGAGGAACACACAAACGCCCGGTTGCTACAGCCACCCGGCAAAGGGCTACTGTAAACCACCGGGCGCTACCCTGGCTCATTCGCTGGAGAGCAGGTCCATGGTGTGCTTGTCCATCATTTCCAGCGCCCGGCCACCGCCACGGGCCACGCAGGTGAGCGGGTCCTCGGCGACGATTACCGGCAGGCCGGTTTCCTGGGCCAGCAGCTTGTCCAGGTCACGCAACAGCGCGCCGCCACCGGTCAGCACCAGGCCACGCTCGGCGATGTCGGAGGCCAGCTCTGGTGGCGACTGCTCAAGGGCGCTTTTGACCGCCTGAACGATGGTCGCCAACGATTCCTGCAAGGCTTCGAGCACTTCGCTGGAATTGAGCGTGAACGCACGCGGCACGCCCTCGGCCAGGTTGCGGCCGCGCACGTCGACTTCACGTACTTCGCCGCCCGGGTAGGCCGTGCCGATTTCCTGCTTGATGCGCTCGGCGGTGGATTCGCCGATCAAGCTGCCGTAGTTGCGGCGTACGTAAGTCACGATGGCTTCGTCGAAACGGTCACCGCCCACCCGCACGGATTCGGCATACACCACACCGTTGAGGGAGATCAGGGCGATTTCGGTGGTACCACCGCCGATATCGACAACCATCGAGCCACGGGCTTCCTCGACCGGCAAGCCGGCGCCGATCGCGGCCGCCATGGGCTCTTCGATCAGGAAGACTTCGCGAGCACCGGCACCAAGGGCCGATTCACGAATGGCACGGCGCTCCACCTGGGTGGATTTGCACGGAACGCAGATCAGCACTCGCGGGCTGGGCTGCAGGAAGCTGTTTTCGTGCACCTTGTTGATGAAGTACTGAAGCATTTTTTCGCAGACGCTGAAGTCAGCGATAACGCCGTCCTTCATCGGACGAATGGCTGCAATATTACCCGGGGTACGGCCGAGCATGCGCTTGGCTTCGGTGCCGACGGCCACAACGCTCTTCTGGTTACCGTGAGTACGGATGGCAACCACCGAGGGCTCATTCAGGACGATACCGCGCTCACGCACGTAGATAAGGGTGTTGGCCGTTCCCAGGTCGATGGACAGATCGCTGGAAAACATGCCACGCAGTTTCTTGAACATGGAGAAGTGACCCTGGCAACGCGTGGGTAAAAAAGTGCGGCAAACTCTAACAACGGCGGGGATTTTGGGCAAGGCGCCAATATGTTAAATTGGCTGTTTTTCCGGGCACACGGCCCCACGATCGCGGCTCTGTGACCGCATTTTCGCGGCTGTGTTCCCCGCCGGGCGGACCGTTTCCGCCTGTCTTTCCCCTGGAGATCTCCCATGGCGCTCGAACGCTCCGACGTGGAAAAGATCGCCCACCTGGCCCGCCTCGGGCTGCGCGAGGCCGATCTTCCCAGCACCCTTGACGCTCTGAACAGCATTCTGAGCCTGGCAGACCAGATGCAGAACGTGGACACGCAAAACATCGCGCCCCTGGCCCACCCGCTGGAAGCCAGCCAGCGCCTGCGTCCCGACCAGGTTACCGAACACAACCAGCGCGAGGCCTATCAGGCGGTCGCACCGGCCGTCGACAGCGGCCTGTATCTGGTACCCAAAGTCATCGAGTAAGGGATAACCGCCTGCCATGCATCAACTTACCCTGGCCGAGATCGCCCGCGGCCTCGCCGCCAAGCAATTCTCCTCCGAAGAGCTGACCCGCGCCCTCCTCGCCCGCATCCAGGCCCTGGACCCGCGCCTGAACGCGTTCATCACCGTGACCGAGGCCCTGGCCCTGGAGCAGGCCCGCGCCGCCGATGCCCGCCGTGCCGCCGGTGAAAACAGCCCGTTGCTGGGTGCGCCCATCGCCCACAAAGATCTTTTCTGCACCCGCGGCATCCGTACCAGCTGCGGCTCGCGCATGCTCGACAACTTCGAGGCCCCCTACGACGCCACCGTGGTAGCGAAACTCGCGGCCGCGGGCACCGTCACCCTTGGCAAGACCAACATGGACGAGTTCGCCATGGGTTCGGCCAACGAGAACAGCCACTACGGCCCAGTGAAAAACCCTTGGCAGCTGGACCACGTGCCAGGCGGTTCCTCGGGTGGTTCGGCAGCTGCAGTGGCGGCTCGCCTGCTGCCAGCCACCACCGGCACCGACACTGGCGGCTCGATTCGCCAGCCGGCAGCCTTCACCAACCTCACCGGGCTGAAGCCGACGTACGGTCGCATTTCGCGCTGGGGCATGATCGCCTACGCCTCCAGCCTCGATCAGGCCGGCCCGCTGGCGCGCACCGCCGAAGACTGCGCGCTGCTGCTGCAAGGCATGGCCGGTTTCGATCCGAAGGATTCCACCAGCATCGACGAAGTGGTACCCGATTACAGCGCCACGCTCAACGATTCCCTCGAAGGCCTGCGCATCGGCGTACCGAAGGAATACTTCGGCGCCGGCCTGGACCCTCGCATCGGTGAGCGGGTACAGGCCAGCATTCGGGAGCTGGAGAAGCTGGGCGCGGTGATCAAGGAAATCAGCCTGCCGAACATGCAGCATGCCATCCCGGCCTACTACGTGATCGCGCCCGCCGAAGCCTCGTCCAACCTGTCTCGCTTCGACGGTGTACGCTTCGGCTACCGCTGCGAGAACCCGGTGGACCTCACCGACCTGTACAAGCGCTCGCGCGGTGAGGGCTTTGGCCCGGAAGTGCAGCGCCGGATCATGGTGGGCACCTACGCGCTTTCGGCCGGTTATTACGACGCCTACTACCTGAAGGCCCAGCGTATCCGCCGGCTGATCAAGAACGACTTCATGGCCGCCTTCCAGGAGGTGGACGTGATCCTCGGGCCTACCACGCCCAACCCGGCCTGGAAGCTGGGCGCCAAGGGCAACGACCCGGTAGCCGCCTACCTCGAGGACGTTTACACCATCACCGCCAACCTCGCCGGCCTTCCGGGGCTGTCGATGCCGGTGGGCTTCGCCGATGGCCTGCCCGTGGGTACGCAACTGCTGGCGCCGTATTTCCAGGAAGGGCGGCTGCTCAACATCGCGCATCGCTACCAGCAGGTTACCGACTGGCATCTCCAGTCGCCAGAAGGGTTCTGAGGAGCAATACCATGCAATGGGAAGTCGTGATCGGGCTGGAGATTCACACCCAGCTCGCAACACAATCGAAGATTTTCTCGGGCAGTGCCACCACGTTCGGCTCCGAGCCGAACACCCAGGCCAGCCTTGTGGACCTCGGTATGCCTGGCGTATTGCCGGTACTGAACCAGGAAGCCGTGCGCATGGCGGTCATGTTCGGCCTGGCCATCGATGCTGAAATCGGCCAGCAGAACGTGTTCGCCCGCAAGAACTACTTCTACCCGGACCTGCCCAAGGGCTACCAGATCAGCCAGATGGACTACCCCATCGTCGGCAAGGGCCACCTGGACATCACGCTCGAGGACGGCACCGTCAAGCGCATTGGCGTGACCCGCGCGCACCTTGAGGAAGACGCCGGCAAAAGCCTGCACGAAGACTTCCAGGGCTTCTCGGGCATCGACCTGAACCGCGCTGGCACCCCGCTGCTCGAAATCGTGTCCGAACCCGACATGCGCAGCGCCAAGGAAGCCGTGGCCTATGTGAAGGCCATGCACGCCCTGGTGCGTTATCTGGGCATCTGCGACGGCAACATGGCCGAGGGCTCGCTGCGCTGCGACTGCAACGTGTCGATCCGCCCCAAGGGCCAGGCCGAGTTCGGCACCCGCTGCGAGATCAAGAACGTCAACTCGTTCCGGTTCATCGAACGGGCGATCAACAGCGAAATCCAGCGCCAGATCGAGCTGATCGAGGACGGCGGCAAGGTCATCCAGGAAACCCGCCTGTACGACCCCAACAAGGACGAAACCCGCTCCATGCGCAGCAAGGAAGAAGCGAACGACTACCGCTACTTCCCTGACCCGGACCTGCTGCCCGTGGTGATCGAAGATGCCTTTGTGGCCAGCGTGCGCGCCTCGCTGCCCGAGCTGCCGCCGCAGAAGCGCGAGCGCTTCCAGAGCCAGTACGGGCTTTCCGCCTATGACGCCACGGTTCTGGCTTCCAGCCGCGAGCAAGCGGACTACTTCGAACAGGTGGCGGCCCTGTGCGGCGATGCCAAGCTGGCCGCGAACTGGGTGATGGTCGAGTTGGGCAGCCTGCTCAACAAGCAGGGCCTGGACATCGAGCAGTCCCCGGTGAGCGCCGAATTGCTGGGTGGCATGCTCCAGCGCATCCGCGACAACACCATCTCCGGCAAGATCGCCAAGGCGGTGTTCGAAGCCATGGCCAATGGCGAAGGCACCGCCGATGCGATCATCGAAGCCCGGGGCCTCAAACAGGTGACCGACAGCGGTGCCATCGAGAAAGTACTGGACGACGTGCTGGCCGCCAACGCCGAGCAGGTCGAACAGTACCGCGCCGCCGATGAGGCCAAGCGTGGGAAAATGTTCGGCTTCTTCGTAGGCCAGGCGATGAAAGCGTCGAAGGGCAAGGCGAACCCGCAACAGGTGAACGAACTGCTCAAGCGCAAGCTCGAAGGCTGAGATTTCAGCCGCCTGGCGGCCCCATCGGCCGCCAGGCCACCTTCGCCACAAGGATCAACCATGCGGTGCCTGTTGTTGCCTGCTTTAAGCCTGTTGTTACTCGCCGGTTGCGCCGGCCAGCGTGATGCGCTGGAACCCGGCCAGGCAGAGGAAGGCATGGCGTCGTATTACGGTTCGCGGCATCACGGCCTGCGCACCGCCAGCGGGGAACGGTTCGACCAGAACAGCCTGACCGCCGCCCATCGTACCCTGCCCTTCGGCAGCGCGGTGCGCGTTACCAACCTGGCCAATGACCGCGCCGTGATCGTGCGCGTCAATGATCGGGGCCCACGTGCGCGCAGCCGGATCATCGACCTGTCCCGTGGCGCCGCCCAGCGGCTGGGCATGACCGACGACGGCATCGCCCGCGTCCGTATCGAACGCCTGGACTGACGGAGGCCGGTATCGCCGAGCTCGCTTCACTGCCACCCCTGAGCCTGCTTCAGTTCGCCGCTGGCGTGCTGATGCTACTGCTGGGTGCTGAACTGATGGTGCGCAATGCCCTGCGCCTGGCACTGCGCGCGCGGGTTCGCCCGCTGGTCGTGGGGCTATTGCTGATGGCGCTGGGCAGCAGCGCGCCGCAATTGGCGATCAGCCTGGGCGCCGTGGATGCAGGCGCCCCTGACGTGGCCATCGGGAGCCTGATCGGGGGCACGCTGTTCAACCTGTTGGTTACGCTGGGCCTGTGTGCGCTGGTGGTGCCGCTGCGAGTGTCCCTCCCGGTGGTGAAGCTGGACGTTCCTATGGTGGTGATTGCCGCAGCGCTGTTGTATGCGCTGGCCTGGGACCAGCACCTCGGTGCGTGGGAGGCCGCTCTGCTGCTGGTAAGCGGGGCAGCATACCTGGCGGTCGCAGGCTGGCAATTTCGCCATGCCGGCCGGCCTGTTCCCAGCGCTCCTGAAAGGCAAAGGTCCGTTTTGGCCACCCTCGCCCGGCTGGCGGCCGGGATCGCCTTGCTGACCGTTGGCGGCCAATGGCTGCTGACCGCAGCGGTAACGTTCGCCAACGAATTGGGCCTGTCCGAACGGGTTGTCGGCCTTACCGTGGTGGCGGTCTGCGCCTCGTTGCCCCAGCTACTGATGGCGCTGTTTGCCGTTTGGCGGGGGGAGCGGGAGCTGGCGGTGGGCAGTGTTATCGGCGGCAGCGTTTACACCCTCACTGGCGTAGTTGCCGTGACCGTGCTCGTCAGCCCCGATGGCCTGTCCATTTCTCCCAACGGGTTGGCGTATGAGCTACCGGCGCTGCTGGGCGCTGCCTTGCTGGCGTGGCCCCTGTTCCGCCTGGGCTACAGGATCACCCGGCTGGAAGGGCTGTTGCTGCTGGCCCTGTACAGCGTGTTCGCCCTGCACTTGATCGGCTTCAGTACAGGCATGCCCATTGCGATACGGCTGGAACGGCTGGCGCTGCACTATGCCCTGCCGGCCCTGGTGGTTCTGGTGTTGCTGGCGGCGTGGCGTCATCGGCGGCGCGTTTAGATCCACCCACCCCAATGCAACAGGAATATCCCGGCATTGGTGGTCACGATGGCGGCGATGGTGGTGACCACCACGATGGTGGCGGCCAAACGATAGTTGCCATTGGCGGCACGCGCCATCACGTAGCTGACTGAGGCGGTGGGCGCACCGAAATAGAGAAACAGGATGCCCAGGTCTGCGCCGCGGAACCCGCACAGCCACGCGCCGGCTGTGGCGACCAGCGGCAGTGCAACCATCTTCACCAGGCTGGCACTGATGGCCATCCGGCTACCGGCGCGCAGGGCGGACAGTGACAGCGTGCCGCCGATGCAGATCAACGCCAGCGGCAACGTCATGTGCGCCAGGTACTGGGCGGACTGGTCAAGCCAGCCCGGCAGCGGAATACGCCAGGCCGCAAACGGGACCGCAGCCAGCACGCCAAGGATAAGCGGGTTGCGGATAACCCCCAGCGCCAGGCTGAGCGGATCGGATTTCATCGTTGGGCTGTAATAGGCCAGCACCACCGATGAGAGGCTGTTGTAGAGCACTATCAGCACGGCGGCCAGGATCGAGCCCACCGCGATCCCATAGTCGCCGTACATGCTGGCGGCCAGCGCCAGGCCGATGATCCCGTTATTGCCCCGGAAGGCCCCTTGTACATAAATCCCGCGGTCTTCCACTGGGCAATGCCAGCGTGCCCATAGCCAGATCAGCGCAAAGCTCACCACGGTGGCAACCGCAAAATAGGCCATTACCCCCAGCTGCAGCGCTTCATTGAGGTTGGCGTGGATAATCCCCAGAAACAGCAGGCAGGGCATGGTCACGTTGAACACCAGTTCGGACGCGACCTTGATAAAACCGTCGTCGATCCAGTGAACGCGCTTGAGCAGCAAGCCCATGAACAGCATGGCGAACACCGGTGCGGTGATGTTCAGGGTTTCGAGGAAAATGCCGAGCATGCGGGGGGCAGTCCGTTATCGGTTGTCTGTACTGCATCATAATTCACCGAAACGAAAAAGCGCGCCGCAATGGGCGCGCTTTCAGGCGTACAAAGCCGGTGTTACTGCGGCCCGAGCTTGTCCATCAGCGCGGCGAGCATTTCGTACTCTTCGCCGGTGAGGTCGGTGAGCGGGGTGCGCACCGGGCCTGCGTCGTAGCCTGCGATCTTCGCGCCGGCCTTGACGATGCTCACGGCATAGCCAGCCTTGCGGTTGCGGATGTCCAGGTACGGCAGGAAGAAGTCGTCGATCATCTTGCCAACGGCTACATGGTCGTCCGCAGCGATGGCGTGGTAGAAGTCCATGGCCAGCTTAGGCACGAAGTTGAACACGGCCGAGGAGTAAACCGGCACGCCCAAGGCCTTGTAGGCTGCTGCGTAAACTTCAGCGGTAGGCAGGCCACCCAGGTAGCTGAAACGGTCGCCCAGACGGCGGCGGATGCTGACCATCAGTTCGATGTCGCCCAGGCCATCCTTGTAACCGATCAGGTTAGGGCAGCGCTCGGCGAGCTGTTCCAGCAGCGGCGCGTTGAGGCGGCACACGTTGCGGTTGTAAACGATCACGCCGATGTTGACGGATTTGCACACGGCTTCAACGTGGGCGGCAACGCCGTCCTGCGAAGCTTCGGTCAGGTAGTGCGGCAGCAGCAGCAGGCCCTTGGCGCCAAGGCGCTCGGCTTCCTGTGCGTATTCGATGGCCTGGCGGGTGGCACCGCCTACGCCAGCGAGGATTGGCACGCTGGTAGCGCAGGTATCGACGGCGGTCTTGATGACCTCGGAGTACTCGCTTGCAGCCAGGGAGAAGAATTCACCGGTGCCGCCGGCAGCGAACAGTGCGCTGGCGCCGTAGGGGGCGAGCCATTCCAGGCGCTTGATGTAGCCCGCGCGATTGAAGTCGCCCTTGGCATCGAAGTCGGTAACCGGGAAAGACAGCAGGCCGGCGGAAAGGATGGACTTGAGTTCTTGTGGAGTCATTGTTGTGAACACCCTGGTGCGCTGTAGGACGAAAACCGGCGAGTGCCGATGTTGTAAGTCATCGTACAACCAGATCCGGAACACGACAAGGGGGGCAAGCGAAAGATTCCGGATTTCATGTTCGCCACAGGATCAGCGGGGCCTGCGCATATTCGCAGGCCCTTGTCGTTACACCGGGTTGGCAGCCGCTTCTTCGTGGGCCTGGCGCAGGCGCTCGCGGCTGTTGGTGAGGTGCAAGCGCATGGCGGCGCGGGCGGCGTCGGCGTCCTGGCGGGCGATGGCGTCGAAGATTTCTTCGTGCTCACGGCTCAGCCGGTTCATGTAATGCTGCTGGTCGTCATGAGCCAGGCGGGCGGAATTAAGCCGGGTGCGCGGAATGATGCTGGTGCCCAGGTGGGTCATGATGTCGGTGAAATACCGGTTCCCCGTGGCCAGCGCGATGCGCAGGTGGAACTGGAAATCCGAGGCGACTGCGTCGGTGGCATGGGCCGCGCTTTCGTTGAGCGCATCCAGGGCTTCACGCATGGCCAGCAATTGTTCGTCGCTACGCCGGTGCGCCGCCAGGCCTGCCGATTCCACTTCCAGGCTGATACGCAGCTCCAGCACCGCCAGCACATCACGTAGGGTGACGATGGTCGCCGGGTCGATGCGAAACCCGCTCGGGCTTGGGGTATCGAGCACAAAGGTGCCGATACCATGGCGGGTTTCGACCTGACCGGCCGCCTGCAAGCGGGAAATGGCTTCACGCACCACGGTGCGGCTCACCCCCTGCTCTTCCATGATGGCGGACTCGGTAGGAAGCTTGTCGCCACGCTTGAGTTCGCCGTTACGGATGCGCTCGCTCAGGATAGCTACCAGCTCCTGAGCGAGGCTGCGGGGTTTCTTGCGGGCGCGTGGTATGGCGCTCTGATTGTCCATAGATAAAGCCGGTCTCGGGGTTGATCACGCCCCATCATAGCGCAAAGGTGCTTGTACGATCACCTTAGACTGCGCTAGGCACGCCCTCGCCTTGCGGCTGCAAATGCCCGCCCTCGATACGTACCAACCGGGGGTGGAAGCGACGCAGGCTGCTGCGATGGCCAACGCTGACGATGCTCAAGCCTGCCAACCGATCGATAAGGCTTTGGTAGAGCACCGCTTCGTCTTCCTCGTCCATGGCCGAGGTGGCTTCGTCGAGGAACAGCCACTGAGGTTTGTAAAGCAAGGCACGGGCGAAGGACAGGCGCTGTTGCTCGCCCGGCGAAAGCAGGCGCTGCCAGTGGTTGCTCTCATCGAGGCGGCTTTCCAGGTGCGGTAACCGGCAGCTTTGCAAGGCTTCGCGGTAGCGGTCATCTGTATACGTGTCACCCGGCGACGGGTAGCTCAGCGCCTCGCGCAGGGTGCCGATGGGCAAGTAAGGCTTTTGCGGTAGGAACAGCGAGCGCTCTACCGGCATGCGAACCTCCCCACCACCGCGGGGCCATAGCCCACCCAGCGCGCGCAGCAAGGTACTTTTACCGCTGCCCGAGCGGCCGCTGAGCATCACCCGCTCCGTGGGGGCGACGTCCAGGTTGGCGTTGCTCAGAAGCGTACGGCCGTCGGCCAGCCCCAGCGCCAGGCCGGCGATATGCAGCATATGGCCTTGCTCGCGAACGTCGATAGCCTCGGGCCGTGCTTCGTTTTCATCCATGGCCTGGCGGAAACTGAGCAAACGGTCGCAGGTGGCGCGCCATTCGGCCAGAGAGGCGTAGGCGTCGACGAACCAGCTGAGGTTTTCCTGCACATTGCCGAAGGCCGAGTTGATCTGCATCAGCTCACCCAGCTGGATCTTGCCAGCGAAATAACGCGGCGCTGCCACCACGAACGGGAAAATGATCGCGATCTGGCTGTAGCCGGCGGTGAAGAACGTGAGGCGCTTTTGCACCTTCATCAGCGACCAGAAGTTCCCCCACACTCGCCCGAAGCGATCCACCAGCCGCGCCTGCTCGTTCACCTCGCCGTTATACAGGGCAATGCTCTCGGCGTTCTCCCGTACCCGCACAAGCGAGAAACGCAGGTCCGCCTCGTAGCGTTGCTGGCGGTTGTTCAGCGGGATCAAGTTGCGCCCGATCAAGTGCGTCAGCCAGCTACCGACCACGGCATAGATCAGCGCCGCCCAGAACATATAGCCCGGCACAGTGATGCCGAACACTTCGATACTGCCGGACACGCCCCACAGGATGATCGAGAAGGACACCAGGCTCACCACCGTGCGGATCAACCCCAGCCCCAGCGACAGCGTGGAGCTGGTGAAATTATTGATGTCCTCGCTGATGCGCTGGTCCGGGTTATCGGTGTAGGCACCGGTCTCCAGGTGGTAGTAATTCTTGCGCCCCAGCCAGCGAGCGAAGTGCTGATGGGTGAGCCACCGGCGCCAGCGGATGGTGAGCATCTGGGTAAGGTAGAGGCGATAGACCGCCCCCAGGATCGCTATCGCGGCGATGCCTGCGAAATACAGAATCAGGTGGCTGAACGCGGCCGTGTCCTTTTCCTGAAGTGCGTTGTAGAAGTCCCGGTACCAGTTGTTCAACAACACCGAGATTGCCACGCTGAACAACGACAGCCCGATCACCGCAATCAGCAGCAGCCAGGCTTTGCCTTTTTCTTCACTGCGCCAGTACGGCGTGACCATTCCCCAGACGCGCCGGAAAAAGTGCCCGCGTACAGCGTCGTTCACTGCAGAGTATTCAGCGTTATCCGTCATAATTCGCTCAAGGCTTCCAGACGCCCGCCTGGCATGGCGGGCAGAGAACAAAAGGTCGGCGGCTCGAGGTAAGGGCTAGCGCCTCACGGGCCGCTTCTGCAGCTTGCGTTGCAAGGTCCGCCGGTGCATCCCCAGCGCTCGCGCGGTGGCCGAGATGTTGCCTTCGTGTTCGGCCAGCACCCGCTGGATATGTTCCCACTGCAACCGGTCCACCGACATGGGGTTGTCCGGCACCAGGCTATCGAGGTCTGCGTGCTCGGACAGCAGCGCTGCAAGTACGTCATCGGCGTCGGCGGGCTTGCAAAGATAGTTACAGGCCCCGCGCTTGATGGCTTCCACGGCAGTGGCGATGCTGGAATAGCCGGTGAGGATCACCACGCGCATTTCCGGGTCCAGCTCGAGCATTTTCGGCAACAGCACCAGCCCCGAGTCACCTTCCATCTTCAGGTCGAGCACGGCGTAGTCAGGCAAGTCCTGCTGCGCCAGCGCCAGGCCTTCTTCGGCCGAACCGGCGGTGCTCACCCGAAAGCCGCGGCGGCTCATGGCGCGGGCCATCACGCGGGTGAAGGTCGCGTCATCGTCTACCAGCAGCAGGTGCGGCAGTTCTTCGCCGTCGGGTACCTGGGTTTCGTCAGTCATCTGTATCTCCTCGGGCGTCGCGGGGCAGGCGTAGCTCGGTGAGCGTGCCGCCATCCTCGTGACTATAGAGTCTTACCGAGCCGCCAGCGCGGGTAACGCTGGCCTTGCTCAGGAACAGGCCCAGGCCGAAGCCCTTGCCCTTTGTAGTAAAGAAAGGTTTACCGATTTGCTCGGCAATGGCCAGAGGCACACCCGGCCCGTGGTCGCGAATCCTGATGAAGATGTTTTCATCGTCCCAGTCCAGGTGTACTTCCAGGTCATTCGGGCACGCGTCGGCGGCATTGTTCAGCAGGTTGAGCAAGGCCTGGGTGAGGTCGGCCGGTGGCGCGAGCCGCGGCGGCACCCCTTGGGCCAGCCGCTGCAAGCGGTAGCTCGCCTCCGGCCGCATGAGGTGCCAACGGTTGAGCGCCTCGTCGAGCCAGGCGGTGACGTCCAGCTCGATCACATCCTGGCGCCGGTTCGCTTCGGCGGCGCGCACCAGTTGTTGCAGTGTCTGCTTGCAGAGCTGCACTTGATCCTGCAGCACTTGCAGGTCCTCCTGAAGGGCTGCATCGGCGTGGTCCTGACGCATTTCCTTGATCAACACGCTCATGGTGGCCAAGGGCGTACCCAGTTCATGCGCGGCGCCGGCGGCCTGGGTGGCCACGGCCAGCAACTGCTGATCGCGCAGGCCTTCTTCGCGGCGTTGCGCCCGCCATTCATGCTGCCGGCGCAGTTCCTCGGCCATGCGTGCGGCGAAAAAGGTAATCACCGCAGCCGCCAGGGCAAAACTGAGCCACATGCCGTAGATCTGCATGTTTTCCCGTGCAACGGGGAAGGTTTCGAGCGGGTAGAACCGCACCAGCAACAGGGTGTAGCTGGCAAGCGCCAAGCCAGACAGCATCAGCGAATAACGCCACGGCAGGGTCACCGCAGCAATGGTCAACGGCACCAGATAGTACGAAACGAACGGGTTGGTGCTACCGCCCGAGTAGTACAGCAAGGCGCTGTGAATCAGCAGGTCGCAGGCCAGCTGCACGGCGTATTCCACTTCGGTGACCGGCAGGCTGGTGCGCAGGCGCAGCGCCGTGAGGGCACACAAGATGGCCGAGAAGCACAGGGTAACGCTCAATTGCCACCAGGGCAGCGGCAGCAAATGGGTAAGGTAGGCGAAGCCCACGGAACCGGCCTGGGCAGCCAGTACGAGAATACGCACAAAGGTCAGCCGCCAGAGGTTCTGGCGGCTGGCGGATAACGGCGGGGCAGCGAGCATGGTTCTCCAGCGTGCATTCAGAACAGTGGCGGCAGTATAACGAGCTTCCCTTACCCTCGGCAGCGCTGCGTCAAACCACCACAGCCGGGTATCGCCGGAACCGCCTTTGATGATCTCAGTCCCAAAGACACACCGAACAAGGAATTACCCATGACCCCACGCCTTCGCCATTCAGCCCTCGCCCTTTGCATGGCGCTGCTCGCTGCGCCCGCGTTTGCCGATGAGCCCCGCTATAACCAGGTAACACTGCATGCCGAGGCCTCGCGCGAAGTGGCGCGGGACCTGATGAGCGTGACCCTCTACAGCGAGGCCCAGGACACCGACCCGGCCCGGCTTGCCGAAACCGTGACCAAAAGCCTGAACGAGGCGCTTGCCAAGGCTCGCCAGGCCAAGGGTGTGACTGTTCGCCAGGGCAGCCGCAATAGCAGCCCTGTGTATGACGACAAGGGCCAGAACATCGTCGCATGGCGCGAGCGCGCCGAACTGCGCCTGGAAAGCCAGGATTTCGCGGCGCTGGCGGGCCTCACCGGGGAGTTGCAGCAAAGCCTGAAATTGGGCGGCATGGACTTCAGCATTGCCACCGCAACCCGGCAGCAGAGCGAGAACGCACTCATAAAGGATGCGATCGAGGCCTTCAAGGCCAGGGCAGAAATCGCCCGCCAGGCCATGGGCGCGCAAGGGTACAAGATCGTGAACCTGTCCCTTAACAGCAGCGGCGTGCCGCAGCCTTATATCCGCCCGACAATGATGATGAAGGCGGCCAGGGCCGAAGCGGTAGCACCTGACGTAGAGGCGGGTACCACTGAGGTAACGATGAGCGCCGACGGCACCATCGAATTGCAGCTCCAGTAGCGCAACCCTCAAATACGGCGCACCAAACAGGTGCGTCGCGGCGGAAACTCGCCCGCGCTAATGGCGAAACGGCGGTGAAAATGACCAACCAACTGGTTAATTCATCTTAAATTTATATCCATGCGACATTACAGTACGTTCGTACCGCATTTTCAGACCTGTCTTACCCTTTGGCATTGCATTAGGTATGGCCCCTGCATAAGTATCCGCAGGAAGGCTCACAAGGCCGTCCTCTTTTCGAAAAAAAGACAACAATGAGGCCCCCATGCTCAAACACGCAGTCATTCCGTTCCTGGTTGGCGCAGGCTTGCTCGCCGTTACTCCGCTGAGCCAAGCTGCTTCGAACCTGGTGTTTTGCTCGGAAGGGAGCCCGGCGGGCTTCGACCCAGGCCAATACACCACCGGCACGGACTTCGACGCCTCCGCCGAAACCATGTTCAACCGCCTCACGCAGTTCCAGCGTGGCGGTACGCTGGTCGAACCAGGGCTGGCCACCAGCTGGGACGTTTCGCCGGACAACCTGACCTACACCTTCCACCTGCGCCAAGGCGTGAAGTTCCACACCACCGACTACTTCAAGCCCACCCGTGATTTCAACGCGGACGACGTGCTGTTCACCTTCAACCGCATGCTCGACAAGGACATGCCGTTCCGCAAGGCCTACCCCACCGAGTTCCCGTACTTCACCGACATGGGCATGGACGCGAACATCACCAAGGTAGAGAAGCTGGACGACGCCACCGTTCGCTTCACCCTCAAGGATGTGGACGCCGCGTTCATCCAGAACCTGGCCATGAGCTTCGCTTCGATCCAATCCGCCGAGTACGCCGACAAGCTGCTCAAGGAAGGCAAGCCGGAGAACATCAACCAGCAGCCGATCGGCACTGGCCCGTTCGTGTTCAGCCGCTACCAGAAAGACGCCCAGATCCGCTACAAGGGCAACAAGGATTACTGGAAGCCTGAAGACGTGAAGGTCGACAACCTGATCTTCGCCATCACCACTGACGCTTCCGTGCGCATGCAGAAGCTGAAGAAGAACGAGTGCCAGATCACCGCCTACCCACGCCCGGCTGACATCAAGCCGCTGGAAGCGGACAAGAACCTGCAGATGCCGAACCAGGCTGGCTTCAACCTGGGCTACATCTCGTACAACGTGACCCACAAGCCACTGGACAACATCAAGGTTCGCCAGGCGCTGGACATGGCGGTCAACAAGCAGGCCATCCTCACCGCGGTGTACCAGGGCGCTGGCCAGCTGGCCGTGAACGCCATGCCGCCAACCCAGTGGTCCTACGACACCACCATCAAGGATGCCGGCTACAACCCGGAAAAAGCCAAGGAGCTGCTCAAGGAAGCCGGCGTTGCCGAAGGCACCGAGATCCAGCTGTGGGCCATGCCGGTACAGCGCCCCTACAACCCCAACGCCAAGCTGATGGCCGAACTGCTTCAGCAGGATTGGGCCAAGGTGGGCATCAAGGCCAAGATCGTAAGCTACGAGTGGGGCGAGTACATCAAGCGCGCCAAGAACGGTGAAACCGACGCCATGCTGATCGGCTGGAGCGGTGACAACGGTGATCCCGACAACTGGCTGGGCACCCTGTTCAGCTGCGACGCGGTGAACGGCAACAACTTCGGCAAGTTCTGCAACCAGGACTACGAAAAACTGATCAAGGCAGCCAAGGCCACTGCGGATCAGAGCAAGCGCACCGAGCTGTACAAGCAGGCGCAACAAATGCTTAAACAGCAAGTACCGATGACCCCCATCGCGCACTCCACGGTGTACCAGCCAATGCGTGCCAGCGTGCAGGATTTCAAAATCAGCCCGTTCGGCCTCAACTCCTTCTATGGGGTTGGCATCAAGGACTGACCCCAAGTAAGCCTATACCGCTCGATCACCGTGGCCAGGACGGCCACGGTGCGAGAGATGGCTGCGTCGCTGTTTGACGCAGCGGGCTGAACATTCCCACAACACTCTCGGATATTTCGCATTCCCCTGTTCAACGACCGAACGTAGTTTCGGCCGTTCGCCAACCTGTTCGCGCCGAACGGGGAGGCAACGCCATGCCCGTACGCCGCACAGCGCCGGGTTTCGCTTCACCGTGATCACAAAAGAAATACCCGGAGCTTCGGCTACCGGGGACAAAAGCAGTCAGGAGCTACCACTTAATGAAAACCACCCAACGTACCTTGCTGGCCATTGCCATCGGCAGCCTCAGCACCGTCGCCCTCGCCGAACCTGCCAGCCAGGAGTTCGTGCCGCTTACCGTGAAGAGCAGCAACGCGCAAAGCGAAGCCACCGGCTTCGTTGAAGGCCAGTCGTTGTCGGGTACTACCCGTAACTTCTTCGCCCAGGAGAAGTTCAAGAACACCAATGGCGGCCAGTTCACGGTTCCGAAAAACAACGGCGTGGTCGAAAAGACCAATGACCGCAAGACTTGGACCCAAGGCACTATCGTCAACTACACCTCGGGCTTCACCCAAGGCACTGTGGGCTTCGCGGTAGAAGGCGCCCTCTATAACGAAGTCGCCCTTGAGCAAGGCAAGGGGCAAATTGTGGGTGGTAGCAACCGCACGCTGGCCGAAAACAACGGCGAGGCTGTGGACCAGTGGAGCAAGCTGGGCCTGGGCAACCTCAAGGCGCGCTACTCCAACACCACCCTTACCGCCGGCCGCCAGAGCATGAACACCCCGATGGTAGCCAGCATCGGTAACCGTGCCCTGCCCTCCAGCTTTGAAGGGATCAGCTTGCACAGCGCCGAGTTCGACAACCTGGCCATCGACGCTGGCACCTTCGACCGCGTATCGCCACGGACCGAGCAAAGCCTGACCAAGTTCGTGAGCGAATACGGTGACCGCTCCGTCAGCGCCGACCACGTGAACACCTTCGGTGCCGTGTACAAACCGTTTAAGAGCGTGGAAGCCAGCCTGTACGCCACCCAGGCCAAAGACCTGTGGAACCAGTACTACCTGGGCCTGACCCACGAACTGGGCGATGCCGACGTGATTGCACTCACCACCGGCCTCAACTACTACAAAACCAAGGACGAAGGCGCCAGCAAGCTGGGCAGCATCGACAACGACACCTACAGCCTGAGCTTCACCGGTACCCACGGCGCCCACAGCCTGACCCTGGCGTACCAGGAAGTGAACGGCAACGAGTACTTCGACTACCTGCACGAAACCAACGGCATCTTCCTGGCCAACTCCCTGCTGTCGGACTTCAACGCCCCGAACGAGAAGTCCTTCCAGATCGCCTACGGCCTGGACATGGCCAAATACGGCGTGCCTGGGTTGAAATTCAGCGTATACAGCGCTCGCGGCTGGGGCATCGACGGCACCCACTATCGCAGCACCGGTTACGGCGACCTGAGCTACATGGACGGTGAACACCACCAGGAATACGGCGTGGGTACCTCCTATGCCGTGCAAAGCGGCCCGCTTAAGGCGACCACCGTGCGCGCCACCTACACCATCCACCGCGGTAGCAAGGACGATTCCAACGGTACCTTCCAGCCCGACGGCAGCCTGAACGAGCTGCGCATCGTGACCACCGTTCCATTCAACATCCTGTAAACCCGGCAACCGGGGCGGCGGGTTCGACGAATTCGCTGCCCCGGCTACGCTGCCATTGATAGCGAGAGGTCTTCCATGAAAAGCCATTCCTTGCGCGTTGCCATCGGCGCCGCCTTGTTCGGCCTGGCCGCAATGGCCAGCGCCAAGCCGTTGGTGGTGTGCACCGAGGCCAGCCCCGAGGGGTTCGACATCGTGCAGTACACCGCGGCCACCACGGCTGACGCGTCCTCGGAAACGGTATTCAACCGCCTGGTGGACTTCACCCCTGGCAGCACCGACATCGAGCCAGGCCTGGCGGAGCGTTGGGACATCTCCGAAGACGGCAAGACCTACACCTTTCGCCTGCGCCAAGGCGTGAAATTCCACACCACCGATTACTTCAAGCCCAGCCGTGAATTCACCGCCGACGACGTGGTGTGGAGCTTCCAGCGCCAGCTGGACCCCAAGCACCCGTGGCATGAAAAATCCTCGATGGGCTTCCCGTATTTCGAAGCCATGGGCTTCAAAGACCTGCTCAAAAGCGTGAGCAAGGTCGACGACCACACCGTGACGTTCGAGCTCAACCACCCCGAAGCGCCGTTCCTGCGGGACCTGGCCATGGGCTTTGCGTCGATCTACTCGGCCGAATATGCCGACCAATTGCTCAAGGCCGGCAAAACCGACGACCTGAATACCAAGCCGATCGGCACCGGACCGTTCATCCTTGTGCGCTACAACAAGGACGCGCAAATCCGGTATAAGGCCAACCCGGACTACTATAAGGGCAAGCCGCCAGCAGACCCGCTGGTGTTCGCGATTACCGTGGACAGCAACGTGCGCCTGCAGAAGCTCAAGGCCAATGAATGCCAGGTGGCGCTGTATCCCAAGCCCGATGACGTGAGGGGCCTGAAGGCCGACCCGAATGTGCGCGTCGATGAGCTGGAGGCGCTGGTGGTCAGCTACCTGGCCATGAACACCTCGCACAAATACCTCAGCGATGTACGGGTGCGCGAGGCGATTGGCCTGGCGCTGGACAAGAACAACCTGGTCAAAACGTTGTTCGGCGAGGGCAACGCCACGGTCGGTACCGGGCCTTACCCATCGACGTTGCTCGGTTTCAACTCTAGAATCGCCGACCGCCCGCACGACCTTGAAAAGGCACGGGCCTTGCTGAAGGAAGCTGGTGTGCCTGACGGCACCAGTTTCACAGTGTTTACGCGCAACGGCGGTGGGGTAACCAACCCTAACCCGGCGTTGGCCGCGCAGTTACTGCAGGCAGACATGGCCAAGGTAGGCCTGAAAGCGGATATCCGCATTCTTGAGTGGGGCGAGCTGGTCAAGCGCGCCAAGCTTGGCGAGCATGATCTTGTGTTCTACGGCTGGGCTGGCGACAACGGCGACCCGGACAACTTCGTGACCCCCAACCTCAGCTGCGATGCAGCCAAGAGCGGGGAAAACGCCGCGCGCTGGTGCAACGAGGCGTTCGACAGCCTGCTTTCGCAGGCACGGGCCGAGACGGAACCGGCCAAACGGGCGGCGCTCTATGAGCAAGCCCAGGAGATCTTCCACAAGGACCAACCGTGGATCAGCCTGGCCTACCCCAAGCTGTTCGTGGCGATGCGTAAAACTGTCGAGGGCTTCCATATCAGCCCAATGACCAATAACAACTTCGCCACCACCCAGGTGAAGTAAAACCGACCTGCCGCGGCCCCATCCAGGCCAGCGGCGGGCTCCGAGGCGGGCAGGGACATCCTTTGCCCGCCTCGGCCGTACTGGCCGACGAGGTATGACCCTGAAATGCTGAGTTTTATTGCCCGCCGAGTGGGATTACTGATCCCTACCTTCTTCGGCATCACCCTACTGACGTTCGCGTTGATACGCCTCATCCCCGGAGACCCGGTGGAAGTGATGATGGGAGAACGGCGGGTCGACCCCGAAATGCACGCCCAGGCCATGGAACGCCTGGGGCTGAACAAGCCGCTGTACGTGCAGTACGGCAACTACATCGCACAGCTCGCCCACGGTGACCTGGGCCAGTCCTTGCGTACCCGGGAGAGCGTGTGGAGCGAATTCACTTCGCTGTTCCCCGCCACCCTGGAGCTGTCTATCGCCGCGCTGATCTTCGCTGGCGTGCTCGGCCTGCTGGCCGGCGTGATCGCGGCGCTGCGACGAGGCTCACTGTTCGACCATGGCGTGATGGGTATTTCCCTGGCCGGCTATTCGATGCCCATCTTCTGGTGGGGCTTGATCCTGATCATGTTCTTCTCGGTCACGCTGGGCTGGACGCCAGTGTCCGGGCGTATCGACCTGCTTTATGACATTCCGCCGAAAACCGGCTTCATGCTGATCGACACCCTGTTCACCGATGACGAAGGCGCGTGGATGGATGCCCTTCGGCACCTGATTCTGCCGGCGATCGTACTGGGCACCATTCCGCTGGCGGTAATTGCCCGCATGACCCGCTCCTCGATGCTCGAGGTACTGCGCGAGGATTACATTCGCACCGCACGTGCCAAGGGCCTCTCGCCCACGCGCGTGGTATTCGTGCACGGCCTGCGCAACGCGCTGATCCCGGTACTCACCGTATTCGGGCTGCAAGTGGGCACGCTGCTCGCGGGCGCCGTACTGACCGAAACCATCTTTTCCTGGCCGGGCGTCGGCAAGTGGCTGATCGAAGCCATCGGCGCCCGTGACTACCCCGTGGTGCAGAACGGCATTCTGTTGATTGCCTGCCTGATCATCCTGGTCAACTTCGTGGTGGACATCCTCTACGGCCTGGCCAACCCACGCATCCGTCACCAGCGCTGAGATCACTACCATGACAACCCAAGCTCAACCCGTGGCAGCTGACCAAAGCCTGCTCTACCCTTCCCCGCTCAAGGAGTTCTGGAAGGCCTTCGCCCGCAACAAGGGTGCGGTCGCCGGCCTGCTGTTCATGATCGTGGTGGTGTTCTGCGCCCTGTTCGCGCCCTGGGTCGCCCCGTTCGACCCCAGCGAACAGTTCCGCGACGCGCTGCTCACGCCGCCGTCCTGGTCCGAAGGCGGCCAGATGCAATACCTGCTGGGCACCGACGAACTGGGCCGTGACCTGCTGTCCCGGTTGATCCACGGCGCGCGGCTGTCGCTGCTGATTGGCCTGTCTTCAGTGGTGATGTCGCTGATCCCGGGCATTCTCATGGGCCTGGTAGCCGGGTTCTTCCCGCGCATCCTCGGGCCTTCGATCATGCGCCTGATGGACATCATGCTGGCCCTGCCGTCACTGCTGCTGGCGGTGGCCATCGTGGCAATTCTGGGCGCTGGCCTGATCAATACCGTGATCGCCATCGCAGTGGTCTCGCTACCCTCCTACGTGCGCCTCACCCGCGCCGCCGTGATGGGCGAGCTGAACCGTGACTACGTCACTGCGGCGAAGCTGGCGGGTGCCAGCCTGCCTCGGCTGATGTTCGTCACTGTGCTGCCCAACTGCCTGGCACCGCTGATCGTGCAGGCCACCTTGAGCTTCTCCTCCGCCATTCTCGACGCTGCCGCGCTGGGCTTTCTGGGCCTGGGCGTTCAGCCGCCCACCCCGGAGTGGGGCACCATGCTGGCATCGGCCCGTGACTACATCGAGCGCGCCTGGTGGGTGGTGAGCCTGCCTGGCCTGACCATTCTGCTCAGTGTGTTGGCGATCAACCTGATGGGCGACGGCCTGCGCGATGCGCTGGACCCGAAACTCAAGAACGCGATTTGAGGACGCCTACATGTCACTGCTCGAAATCAAGAACCTGAGCGTGCGCTTCGGCGACGCCAATGCAGTACCCGTGGTAGACGGCCTGGACCTGGCCGTGGACCGTGGTGAAGTGCTGGCCATCGTGGGCGAGTCCGGCTCCGGCAAGTCTGTCACCATGATGGCCCTGATGGGCCTGGTAGAGGCGCCCGGTATCGTCAGCGCCGATGCGCTTCGCTTCGATGGCCATGACATGCTCAAGCTGAGCAAGCGCCAGCGCCGTCAAGTGGTGGGCAAAGACCTGGCAATGATCTTCCAGGACCCGATGACCGCCCTGAACCCCAGCTACACCGTGGGCTTCCAGATCGAGGAAGTGCTGCGCGCGCACCTGGGCCTGTCGGGCCGGGCCGCCCGCGCCCGCGCACTGGAGCTGCTGCAAAAGGTAGAGATCCCCGCCGCCGCCAGCCGCCTCGACGCGTACCCGCACCAGCTCTCGGGCGGCATGAGCCAGCGCGTTGCGATCGCCATGGCCATCGCCGCCGAGCCCAAGCTGTTGATCGCGGATGAACCCACCACCGCGTTGGACGTGACCATTCAGGCGCAGATCATG
Source organism: Pseudomonas sp. 3MAES_34.3B (assembly GCF_058145875.1). Classification (NCBI taxonomy): domain Bacteria; kingdom Pseudomonadati; phylum Pseudomonadota; class Gammaproteobacteria; order Pseudomonadales; family Pseudomonadaceae; genus Pseudomonas; species Pseudomonas sp. 3MAES_34.3B. The sequence goes on from NZ_CM176960.1 coordinate 4,542,559, forward strand.
GAGCTGCTGCTGGCCCTGCAGAAGGACCAGGACATGGGCTTGATCCTGATCACCCACGACCTGGCGGTGGTGGCCGAAACCGCTCAGCGCGTGTGCGTGATGTATGCCGGCCAGGCAGTGGAAGTGGGCCATGTGCCCCAGCTGTTCGATGCCCCCGCGCACCCTTACAGCGAAGCATTGCTGGCGGCGATTCCAGAGCACAGCGAAGGCGCCGAGCGGCTGTCCACGCTGCCGGGTATCGTGCCGGGCCGCTACGACCGCCCCCACGGTTGCCTGCTATCGCCTCGCTGCCCTTATGTTCAGGAAAACTGCCGTCAGCAGCGCCCTGCTCTGGATCAGAAAGCTCAGAGCCTGGCCCGCTGCTTCTACCCGCGTAACCAGGAGGTGGCGTAATGAGCGTCGTACTTACCGCCCGCGAGCTCACTCGCCACTATGACGTTTCCCAAGGGGTGTTCAAGCCCCACGCAACCGTGCAAGCGCTCAATGGCGTGTCGTTCGAACTGGAAGCCGGGAAAACCCTGGCCGTGGTTGGCGAATCCGGGTGCGGCAAGTCCACCCTGGCCCGCCAGCTCACGCTAATTGAAGAACCGAGCTCCGGTTCGCTGAAAATCGCCGGCCAGGAAGTGGCGGGCGCCAGCAAGGAACAGCGCAAGCAATTGCGCCGCGACGTGCAGATGGTGTTCCAGAGCCCTTACGCCTCGCTCAACCCGCGGCAGAAGATCGGTGATCAGCTGGCTGAGCCCTTGCTGATCAACACCAACCTGTCGCGCACCGAGCGCCGGGAAAAAGTGCAGGCGATGATGCAGCAGGTGGGCTTGCGCCCTGAGCACTATCAGCGCTACCCGCATATGTTCTCGGGCGGCCAGCGCCAGCGCATCGCCCTGGCCCGGGCCATGATGCTGCAACCCAAGGTACTGGTGGCGGACGAACCCACCTCGGCGCTGGACGTGTCCATTCAGGCGCAGGTGCTGAACCTGTTCATGGACCTGCAGCAGCAGTACCAGACCGCCTACGTGTTCATCTCTCACAACCTGGCGGTGGTACGCCATGTAGCTGATGATGTGCTGGTGATGTACCTGGGCCGGCCAGCAGAAATGGGCCCCAAGGAGGACCTGTACCATAACCCGCTGCACCCCTACACCCAGGCGCTGCTGTCGGCCACGCCAACCATCAAGCCCAACCCGGACAAGCCCCGTATCAAGATCGCCGGCGAGCTGCCCAACCCGCTCAACCCGCCGTCGGGCTGCGCGTTCCACAAGCGCTGCCCGTATGCGACGGAAAAGTGCGTGACCGACGTGCCTGCCTTCCGCCCGGTGGGCACCCGCCAAGTGGCTTGCCACTATGCGGAACAGTTCCTGAAAGCCTGAGGGCGCCAGCTCGCGAAAATTGACTCCAATTCGCGAGCTGCCGCCGGATGGCCGGCCCCGCCGCTTCCTACAGGTGAGCCAGCCCCTCAGGGTGTCAGGATGAACTCTGTGGGAGATTCTATGGTTGATGCCTAGGTTTTTTGCAGCGCTTGTCTTCGAATGAACCGGGCTTCAAACGGCAAGTCCCTGCCATCCAGGCGCAAGGCTCCACCCGCGCTGGCGACTTCGATATCGCGCGCATGGTCACACTTGCGCCCGCCAAGGCAAAGGCAGGCCTATCAGCAAGGCAAGCGCGGCCCCTGTGGGAGCTGGGGGCCGGCCGTCCGGCGAAGCCTGTGAATTGGCGCACCGCCGAGCTCATTCCCTTTGCGGCTTACCTCACCCTTTACACCGCTTTGGCCTGGTACTCACTCTGGTCCTTGAGCAAAGCGAACACTACCCGGGCAAGCTTGCGCGCCAACATCACCAATGCTGCGGTTGTGCTGAAGCCTCGAGCCTTGCGTGCTTCGTACCAGGCCTTCCAGGCGCCAGTGCGGCTCGCTGCCATGGCCGCGTTATGCAGCAACCGGCGGACTTCCGAGTCGCCGCGCTTGCTTAACGAGCGGCGGCCATCCTTCTGGCCGGAGCTCGAAACACGCAGGTCGATTCCCAGAAACGCGATGAACGCATCAGAACTTCTGAAGTGGCCTCGCTGAAAGCTGGCCATCAGGCGGGCGGCAGTCAGAAACCCGATGCCTTCCACTTTCATGCAGCGTTTTATTTGACCAAGCAAGCCGACCTCCGTGAGGAGGTCCTTGATGGTTTTCTCAACCAGCGCTTCGAGCTTCAACATCGCTTTCACATGGCTTGCAAACGCGGCTTTCAGCAGGGGCTCGTTCGACCAGCTCTGTACCAGGGCGACTCGCGCGGCAACCAACGCGGCGCGCCGGCGAAACAGGCTGAGCAGCCTGCGGTAAAGCGGCGTAGGTGGCACCCAGGGATGCAGGTCATCGCCCTCGTTCTTGAGGTAGCGCGCCAACAGCCGAGCGTCCAGCGGGTCGGTTTTGGCACGGACACCCACCCCTTTACGGTAATGGCTGAGTTCATACCCGCCGACCATGTAAATAGTGCAGCCCGATTCGTGTGCCAGGTCGCAGAATTCAAGGTGGTAAATGTTGGTGGCTTCAATGGCGACTGCCACATTGGCTGGCAACGCCTTGAGCCATTTCTTGATGGCGGCCTTGGTATTGGGGATGGTGACGAGCTGTTCTTCGGCAGCGTGATAGATCACCAGTTCGGCCTTGGCGACATCGACGCCCACGATCGGTTGTAAGACGCAAGCGCGCATTGCCATGAGCTTATCTCCGGGATATGGTCTGAAGCACTTGAAGGGCCACCCAGAGGCGCAAGCTTGTTCCTATCGTTGGTCGAGCCAAAGCATTCTCTATCGGCGCTTGGGTGAAAGGAGGAGGGGCGATATCTCCCACGGTCTGTACTGCGGCTAACAGTCAGAATCGGGCGTTGTCCCTCCTCCTCCCTTCAAGTACTACCATACAAGACGGGCGGAGCCGCAGGCGGAGCTCGCGAATAAGGGCTTAGGGAAACTGCGCAAGACAGCCCCCACAAGGATCAGAGGTCTCCTACAGGCTCCGCTTATCGCTTAGAGGGATCACACCGTGCCCCGCGCAGTCGCTGCTGTATAGCCCTGTGCGGAGTTCCCCATGCGCGTTCATCACCTCAATTGCGGCTGCATGTGCCCCCTCGGCGGGGCGTTATTCGATGGCTTCAGCCGTGGCCTTACAGCCCGGCTGGTCTGCCACTGCCTGTTGATCGAAACCGACACCGACGGCCTGGTGCTGGTCGATACCGGCTTTGGTACCGCCGACGTCGCCCGTCCCGGGGCACGCCTGAGCACCTTCTTTCGCTACTTCAACAACATCCGTTTCGAGCACCGTTACACCGCGCTTGAGCAGGTGCGCCAGCTGGGCTTCGATCCGCAGGACGTGCGGCACATCGTGCTCACACACCTGGATTTCGACCACGCCGGTGGCCTTGAAGACTTCCCCAACGCCCGGGTGCATGTGATGCAAACGGAAATGGACGCGGCGCGTTCGGCGGCGGGATGGCGCGACACTCGCAGGTTTCGCGAAAAGCAGTGGAACGGCGTCACCGACTGGGCCTTCTATCAGCCTCAAGGGGAACGCTGGAATGGTTTCGACGCAGTGCGCACCCTGATTGGCGCCAACAGCCACGACATACTGCTGGTGCCGCTGGCAGGCCACACCCCAGGGCACGCAGGCGTGGCCGTACGCACCGGGGACGGTTGGTTGCTGCATGCTGGCGATGCGTACTTCTACCGGGGTGAAATTGGCAGCCATCGGCGCGAATGCACGCCCGGGCTGCGCTTCTATCAGCGCATGATGGAATACGACCACACCCAGCGTATGAATAACCAGAACCGCTTGCGGGCGCTGTCCCTGGCGACCGATCAGCAGGTGCGCATGTTCTGCAGCCATGACGCGTTGGAACTCGAGCGAGCGCAAGCGGCGAACCCCAGGCGCCCATAGCCCGCCCAAACGAAAACGCCGCAATCGAGGATTGCGGCGTTCTTTTGTCAGCGCATTTGGGTCAATGGACGAACAGCGCAATCAGAATGATGATCGGGATTGGGATGCCCAGGAACCACAGCAGTAGGGAGCGCATGGTGTTTCTCCTTTATTGGTCAGCCCGTTGCCTTAGCGAACGGGAACGGTGGTGGTTTGGGTAGCGTGGCGTTCTTCAATCCAGCGGGCCTGATCGCGTTGACGGCCACCGAACAGCGCCGCCAGGCTGGCAGCGAAGGCACCACACAACAGGGTGATAAAGGTCCACAGCGAAGCCCACGCCGCAGCCTTGGCTGCAGCATCGGCAGCTTGCTGAGCCTTGAGCTTGGCGTCATCCACTGCTTTGCGTACCTGCGCATACACTTGGTCGACACGGGCTTCGGCTTCGGGCTGGCTCAAGCGCGTACGCTGGGCAACCAGTTGCGCCAGGTAGGTGCGGTCATCGGCGTTCAGCGTACCGTCACCCGACAGGGCCTTGGAGAAAATCCGCCCGGCCACACCATTGGCGGCATCGTCACTTACCGAAGCAGGCCCGTTGCTACGGAACAGCGTATCGGTGAAGTAATCCATCGGGTTGCCCCCACCGGCATTGGCAGCGGCGCCGCCGGCGGCGCTACCCGCTACGGTGGCCGCACCAGAAGCAACACTGGCACCCGCCTGGGCACCCGCCCCTACCACGTTACCGGCGGTACCGACGATCATTGCTGTGGTCACCAGTGTGGCAACAGCCCAGGACAGGAAACCGTGAGCCGTGTCGCGGAAATACACCTCATCCCCGTGCAGGTTTGCCCACTTCACCCGCAGCCGGCCGGCCAGATAGCCACCTAACCCGGAGGCGAGGATAGCGGTGACCAGCAGCCAGAGAATGCTGGAAATACCCAGTGTTTTCGCGCTGGCCCCCTCGTTCGCCCACGGCGATGTTGCAGCGAAGCCTAACCCCGCGCCCGCGACTACCAGGATCAATGTCAACGCTGCGGCACCGGCGGCGCCCGCGAAGATGGCTGCCCAGGAGACTCCTGAGCGATTGGGGCCGTCAGAAACGGCAGATGGATACTCGGCAGAAGTGATCATTTAGTGAGGCCTTTTTTAGTTAGCAATAAGTCCGTCACTCAAGGCGAATGCAGTGGGCGTGCCAGCAACGGCAGATCCCCGTCCCCCGCAAAATCAGGTGTTTAAGCAGCGGCGCCACGCGCCGGATCATGCAAAATGCGGGATCCCGCACTTTTTCCATGGTGTTATGCATCATGGCAAAAAGCCGGTTATCCTCCGCTGCCGATCTGCGAAGTGACCACGGATGTTCACCTTCCTCAAGCGCTACCCACTAGCCGTTAATCTGCTGCTGGCCAGTTCCTTCGTGCTCACCCTGGCACGCGCCATCTCGCTGCCGTTTCTGGTGGTTTACCTGTCCTCGAGCTTTGGCCTTGGCATCGCCGCCATTGGCGCCGTGATTGGTGGCGCGTTGGTGGGCGGGTCGTTGTTGAGCCTGTATGGCGGGTACCTCACGGACCGCTGCTCCAATTACACGCTCATCCTTTGCTACGCCACGCTGTTCGTCGCGGGTTTCTGCGGCATGTGCCTCACCGGCGATATCTGGCTGTTTTTCATATTCCTGGTGGCCTTCAACTTCGCGTATGCGGTGATGGATGTTGTGGTGAAAGCCTCGTTTGGCCGCCTTTTATCGCCCGGTGAGCAGGGCCGCGTTTTTTCGGTTCGCTACACCCTGATCAATATGGGCTATGCCATCGGCCCTTTCTTTGGCGCGTGGCTCGCCCAGGCGCACCTGAAGCTGCCGTTCATTGTGTCGGCAGTGCTAGGGCTCGCCTTCCTCGGTGTGTACGCCCGATGGGGCGAGCGCCATGGCAAGCCGGCAGTTGCTGCGGGAGCCCCGTCCTTCCTCGCGGTTGGCCGGGTGCTACTCACGGATCGGCGCCTGGTGTGCTTCACCCTGGGCGGGTTGCTGAGTGCTGTGGTGTTCGGGCAATTCACTGCGTGGCTGTCTGAATACTTGGTGAGCACCCAAAGCGCCGAGGCCGCTTACCCGGTGATCAGCACGCTGGTCGCGGTCAATGCAGTGGTCGTGATATGCCTTCAATACGCCATTGCCCGGCACATTACCCCCGAGCGGTTGCAGGCCTGGCTGATGGCGGGGCTTTCGCTGTTTCTGGTGGGGGTGGCAGGCTTTGCCTTGGCCGACAGCCTGTTGCACTGGGCATTGGCGATGGCGGTGTTCACGCTGGGGGAAATCATCGTGTTCCCTGCCGAGTACATGTTCATCGACCGGATTGCCCCGCACCATTTGCGCGGCATGTATTACGGCGCGCAGAACCTGGCCAACCTTGGGGCGGCATTGGGGCCGGTACTGTGCGGCTGGGTGCTCGGGGCCGCGCCAGCATCGTGGATGTTCCTGATGCTGGGCAGCTTTATCGTCGCGGGCGGGGTGGCCTATCGCACGGGGGCCAGGCTTATGCCCCCCGGGTATCCACCAACACTTCACTCACCTGCGTCACCGGGGTGATGTTGGTGAAGTTGGGCACGTCGGCGTTCAGCTCGCCGCCATGGGCGCCCATCACCGTGGCCAGGCTGGCCATGGATTCGAAATACAGGTTGCATTGGGTCACGTACAACGGCGGGGTGCCAGCTTCGTCACCCACCACGCCTTTGTCCACGCTGTACGAGAGCAGGCTGGGGCCCAGGCGTTCGCTTACCAGGGCCATGTGCTTGTTCAGGTAGTAATCGTGATCGAACGTGGCGCCGTTGGCGTTGGGGTAGAGAACGGAAACCTTGATCATGCGAGGGCCCTTCGTCATAGAGAAAGGCCCAAGCATAAGCGCTATTGGTGATGAATCAATGGTGCTCGCGGGTGGCGCGGAATTTCACGTCCGGCCAGCGCTCTTCCATCACCGACAGGTTCACCCGCGTAGGGGCCAGGTAAGTCAGGTGACCGCCGCCGTCGATGGCCAGGTTTTCCATGGCCTTGACCTCGAATTCCTCCAGCTTCTTCTTGTCGTCGCAGGCGATCCAGCGGGCCGACCACACGGTGATCGGCTCGTAGGCGCATTCCACCTTATATTCTTCCTTGAGGCGGCTGGCCACTACGTCGAACTGCAGCACACCCACCGCGCCGAGGATGATGTCGTTACTGCGTTGCGGGAAGAACACCTGGGTGGCGCCCTCTTCCGCCAACTGTTGCAGGCCCTGGCGCAGTTGCTTGGACTTGAGAGGGTCTTTCAGGCGCACGCGGCGGAACAGCTCCGGGGCGAAGTGCGGGATGCCGGTAAAGCCAAGGCTTTCGCCTTCGGTGAAGGTGTCGCCGATCTGGATGGTGCCATGGTTGTGCAAGCCGATGATGTCGCCGGCGAAGGCCTCTACCAGTTGCTCACGCTCGGAGGAGAAGAACGTAAGCGCGTCGCCGATGCGCATGTCCTTGCCGGTGCGCACGTGGCGCATCTTCATGCCCTGGTCGTAGCGGCCCGAGCAGATGCGCATGAAGGCGATACGGTCGCGGTGTTTGGGGTCCATGTTCGCCTGGATCTTGAACACAAAGCCGGTGAACTTCTCTTCGACAGGCTCCACGGTGCGCTCGTGCGCCACACGGGCCAACGGGCGCGGCGCCCAGTTCACGACAGCGTCCAGCACATGGTCTACGCCGAAGTTGCCCAGGGCGGTGCCGAAGAATACCGGCGTGAGCTGACCATTCATGAACTCGTCCTGGTCGAACGGATGGCAGGCGCCCTGCACCAGCTCCAGCTGCTCGATGAACCGCTCGTATTCATCACCAAGGTGGGCGCGGGCTTCGTCCGAGTCCAGCTTCTCGATGATTTTCACTTCGGTCCGCTCATGGCCATGGCCAGGGGTGTAGACGATGATGTAATCGCCTTCGAGGTGGTACACGCCCTTGAAATCCCGATAGCAACCAATCGGCCAGGTGATGGGCGCGGCCTTGATCTTCAATACCGCCTCGATCTCGTCCAGCAGCTCGATCGGGTCGCGGATGTCCCGGTCCAGCTTGTTGATGAAGCTCACGATGGGCGTATCGCGCAGGCGGCACACGTCCATCAGGGCAATGGTGCGCGGCTCTACACCTTTACCGCCGTCGAGCACCATCAGCGCCGAGTCCACCGCGGTGAGGGTGCGGTAGGTGTCTTCGGAGAAGTCTTCGTGGCCCGGGGTGTCGAGCAGGTTGATCATGTGATCGCGGTAAGGGAACTGCATCACGGACGTGGTGATAGAGATACCGCGCTGCTTCTCCATTTCCATCCAGTCGGACGTGGCATGGCGGTCCGATTTGCGCGACTTGACCGTACCGGCCACCGCGATTGCCTTGCCCATCAGCAACAGCTTTTCAGTGATGGTGGTTTTACCGGCGTCGGGGTGGGAAATGATTGCGAAGGTACGGCGCTTCGCGACTTCGGCGGCCTGCTGGGTCATGGAAAATCGCCCGGGAGCTAAACAAAAAAGGGTACGGATTATAGCCCAGAACCGGGCCTGCGCTGAACCGTCCAGCAACATTCGGGGTTCCCACACCAGCCTGTGTGTGGGAACCTTTAAAACACTGGAGCCGTCCATTGCCGCGCAACCGCTTCGCTTGCGCGGCAGAAACACTTGGCAATTCGCGACCTGACGGGGTCGTGCTCAGGGTTCGCCAGGCGCTTGCCGCCCAGGTACGAACCGCACTTCGCGCCAACACTCGAACGCCTCCCTCCCCGGGCATCGCCGAGCGTGTTTGCGCAGACCGATAAACAGGAGTTTCTATGGCCACACGCTATGGAACGGGCCTGGCAGGGTGCGCCGCTGTGCTCGCCGTCCTGGCCCTGCTGATCCACTGGATCGGCGTTGAAACCGTGCTGCATTACCAGCAAGACCTGCTGTTCTACCTGCAAGCCCACCTGGTGCTTGTACTGGTGTCCATGTTAGCCGCTCTGTTGATCGGCATCCCCGCTGGTGTACTGCTCAGCCGCCCGGCCATGGCCCGGCACGCCGAACGCTTCATGCAAGTGTTCAACATCGGCAATACCGTCCCGCCCCTCGCCGTGCTCGCCATTGCCCTTGGCATTCTCGGCATTGGCAGCGGCCCGGCCATCCTTGCGCTGTTCCTCGCCTCTTTGTTGCCCATCGTGCGAAACACTTACGAAGGCCTGAAGAACGTTCCCGGCTCGCTGAAGGAAGCTGCCACCGGTATCGGCATGACCCCGCGCCAGGTGCTGTGGCAAGTGGAGCTGCCCAACGCTGTGCCGATCATCATCGGTGGGGTACGGGTAGCGCTGGCGCTCAATGTGGGCACCGCGCCGCTGTCGTTCCTGATCGGCGCCAACAGCCTCGGCAGCCTGATCTTCCCTGGCATTGCGCTGAACAATCAGCCGCAGCTGGTGCTGGGGGCGGCCTGTACCGCATTGCTGGCACTGGTGCTCGATGGCCTGGTGCTGGTGATCAGCCGTACTTGGCTGGAACGCGGCCTCGCCCCTGCCCGCTGACACAAGGACACGCACATGACCAAATCAGGCTGGCTGCTGGCGGCAGCCCTGCTGTTCTCGGGCATTGCCCAGGCGGCGGACGAACAACCCCTGCTGCGCATCGGCGCGCGGGTTTTTACCGAGCAGACCGTACTGGCCACGCTCACCTCGAAGTACTTGGCCACCAAGGGCTTTCGTACTGAAATCACTGGCGGCCTGGGCAGCAATATCGCCCGCAGCGCCCAGGAAAGCGGGCAACTGGACCTGCTGTGGGAATACACCGGGGTGTCGTTGGTTTCCTATAACCACGTCAACGAAAAGCTCGACAGCAACGCTACCTACGCACGAGTGAAAGCGTTGGACGCGCAAAAGGGCCTGGTGTGGCTGGCGCCCTCGAAGTTCAACAACACCTACGCCTTGGCGTTTCCCGACAAGGTCGCGCAGCGCTACCCCGAGGTGAACACCATCAGCCAGTTGAACGCGCTGGTGAAGCGTGAAAAGGACGAGGACCACGTGCTTGCATTGGACACCGAATTCGCCAACCGCCCGGACGGGCTGGTGGGCCTTACCCAGGCCTACGGCTTGGCGTTCGACCGCCGCGACATTCGCCAGATGGACGCCGGCCTGGTGTACACCGCCCTGCGCAACGGCCAGGTGTTCACCGGCCTGGTGTACACCACCGATGGCCGCCTGGATGCCTTCAAGCTCAAGGTGCTGGAAGACGACCGCCACTACTTCCCCGACTACACCGCAGCGCCGGTGGTGCGCAAGGCCGTGCTGGACCAGTACCCGCAACTGGCGACGCTGCTCAAGCCGCTGGCCGAACTGCTGGACAACGCCACTATGCGCCAGCTGAACACGCGTGTGGATGTGGACCACGAAAACCCTGGCGCAGTGGCCGATGCGTTCCTTGCCCAGCACCCTGAACTGAAGGAGGCGAAATGAACATGCTCGCGACCTTCCAGCACATCGACTGGCAGCAGGTGCTGCACCTCACCGGCCAGCACGTGATGCTTGTAGGCATTGCCGTAAGCCTGGCCATCCTGATCGGCGTACCGTTGGGCATCGTGATGACCCGCTTCCCCGTACTCGCTGGCCCGCTACAGGCCGCTGCCACGGTGTTGCTGACTATCCCTTCCATCGCGTTGTTTGGCCTGCTGCTGCCGTTCTATTCGAAGTTCGGCCAAGGCCTGGGCCCGCTGCCGGCAATCACTGCCGTGTTCCTTTATTCACTGCTGCCCATCCTGCGTAATACCTACCTGGCCCTTACCAGCGTGGAGCCCGGCATTCGTGAAGCGGCCAAGGGCATCGGCATGACCTTCGGCCAGCGTTTGCGCATGGTGGAATTGCCGATTGCCGTACCGGTGATCCTGGCCGGGGTGCGCACCGCCGTGGTGATGAACATTGGCGTGATGACCATCGCCGCCACCATCGGGGCCGGCGGCCTCGGTGTACTTATCCTGACTTCCATCAGCCGCAGCGACATGTCGATGCTGGTCGTGGGCGCGGTATTGGTGAGCCTGCTCGCCATCGTCGCCGACCTTTTCCTGCAATGGCTGCAACGCTCGCTGACACCAAAAGGATTGCTCAAATGATCGAACTCCAGAACCTGACCAAGACGTTCAACAGCAATGGCAAGGACGTCCGCGCCGTGGACGCCGTGAGCCTGACCGTGAACGAGGGCGAGATCTGCGTATTCCTGGGCCCCTCCGGTTGCGGCAAAAGCACCACGTTAAAAATGATCAACCGGTTGATCGAGCCCACCTCCGGGAAAGTGCTGATCAATGGCGAGGACACCAGTTCGCTGGATGAAGTGACGCTGCGCCGCAAGATCGGCTACGTGATCCAGCAGATCGGGCTGTTCCCGAACATGACCATCGAAGAGAACATCACGGTGGTACCGCGCCTGCTGGGCTGGGACAAGGACCGCTGCCGCGAGCGTGCCCGGGAGCTGATGAGCATGATCAAGCTCGAGCCCAAACAGTACTTGAGCCGCTACCCGCGCGAGTTGTCCGGCGGCCAGCAGCAGCGCATCGGGGTAATTCGTGCCTTGGCGGCGGATGCGCCATTGCTGCTGATGGATGAGCCTTTCGGCGCCGTGGACCCAATCAACCGCGAGATGATCCAGAACGAATTCTTCGAGATGCAGCGGGCCCTGAACAAAACCGTGATCATGGTCAGCCACGACATCGACGAAGCGTTGAAGCTGGGCGACAAGATCGCGATATTCCGCGCGGGCAAGCTGTTGCAGTTGGACCACCCGGACACCCTGCTGGCCCACCCGGTGGACGATTTCGTCAGCAACTTCGTGGGCCAGGACAGCACCCTCAAGCGCTTGCTGCTGGTAAAGGCCGAAGAAGCAGCGGACAACGCGCCATCCGTAAGCCCGGACACCCCGGTGGCCGACGCCCTGGAGCTGATGGACGAGCACGATCGGCGCTACGTGGTGGTCACCGACGCAGGGAATCGAGGGCTGGGTTATGTGCGTCGCCGCGACTTGCACCGCCAGCAAGGCCAGTGCGAAAGCTTCTTGCGCCCGTTCACGGCCACGGCGGCCTCGGAAGAAAACTGCCGCATCCTGCTGTCACGCATGTACGAGTTTAACCGCTCGTGGCTACCGGTAATGAATGCCGAGCAGGTGTTCCAGGGCGAGGTCACGCAAGAGTCCATTGCCGCCTACCTCAGCTCCGGGCGTTCGCGCGGGATGAAAACCAGCATCGTGTCGCCGGCGGAGCAGGCAATGGCCTGACTCGATTCACATCAGGCCTGTAGGAAGCGGGCGCAGCTCGCGAAGAATGGGAGTAACGACTATTGGCGAACTTCGTCGGATGGCCGGCCGCCGCTTCCTACAGATCGATTCACCCTGTTTAATTTATTTAAATGCGACGTTGAATTTATTTAAACGCGACATTTTTAGTTGATCTCGCCCCCCTTACGCCCTACAGTGCGCGCCGAACGTCCATGCTGGAAACGATCCATCCGGCTCAAGTACTGACGACGAGACAGCAAGGTCACCTCCTTATTTGGGAAGCAGGCAAGCTCAGCCGCTTCCCCGGGGTGGCCTTTTTGCTTTCGGCGAACAGCCTTGGGAAGTAGGCGAACCAAAGTGGGGATACGGAGGGCGTTCAGTTCAACCACTTTCATTCACGCTTCCCTTGAGGAGTCTCCATGTCGATCAACGTCGAAGATTACTACCCTCGCGAAACCTTCCAGAAAATGAAGGCCTTCGCCGACACTCAGGAAACCCCGTTCGTACTGATCGATACCCAGATCATCAGCCAGGCCTACGACGACCTGCGCGCGGGTTTCGAATTCGCCAAGGTGTACTACGCGGTCAAGGCCAACCCGGCCGTGGAGATCATCGACCTGCTGCGCGACAAGGGCTCGAGCTTCGACATCGCCTCGATCTACGAGCTGGACAAGGTGATGGGCCGTGGCGTTGGCCCGGAGCGCATCAGCTACGGCAACACCATCAAAAAAGCCAAGGACATCCGTTATTTCTACGAGAAGGGCGTGCGCCTGTATGCCACCGATTCCGAAGCGGACCTGCGCAACATCGCCAAAGCCGCGCCGGGTTCGAAGGTGTACGTACGTATCCTGACCGAGGGCTCCACCACGGCGGACTGGCCCCTGTCGCGCAAGTTCGGCTGCCAGACCGACATGGCCATGGACCTGCTGATCCTTGCGCGCGACCTGGGCCTGGTGCCCTATGGCGTGTCGTTCCACGTGGGTTCGCAGCAGCGTGACATCAGCGTGTGGGATGCCGCGATCGCCAAGGTAAAAGTGATTTTCGAGCGCCTCAAGGAAGAGGACGGCATCGAACTCAAGCTGATCAACATGGGCGGTGGCTTCCCGGCCAACTACATCACCCGCACCAACAGCCTGGAAACCTACGCCGAGGAAATCATCCGCTTTCTCAAGGAAGACTTCGGCGATGACCTGCCGGAAATCATCCTGGAGCCGGGCCGTTCGCTGATTGCCAACGCTGGCATCCTGGTAAGCGAAGTAGTACTGGTGGCCCGCAAGTCGCGTACCGCAGTGGAGCGCTGGGTGTACACGGATGTGGGCAAGTTCTCGGGCTTGATCGAAACCACCGACGAATCCATCAAGTTCCCGATCTGGGTAGAGAAGAAGGGCGAAGTGGAGGAAGTGGTGATCGCCGGGCCAACCTGCGACAGCGCCGACATCATGTACGAGCATTACAAGTACGGCCTGCCGCTGAACCTCGCCAGCGGCGACCGCCTGTACTGGCTGTCCACCGGTGCCTACACCACCAGCTACAGCGCCGTGGAATTCAATGGCTTCCCGCCGCTGAAGTCCTACTACCTGTAGGCGTTGCCTTAAGCGGCTTCGGCCCAGCGCGCCGCCAAAGCCCGTACCTGCGGGTGAGGCGCCTGGGCCAACGCCTCGGCGGCAGTGCGGCGAAACCGCTCATGGCCGCCGAGGCGGGCCTTTTCCAGCCAGGCCATCCCCTCTTCCAGCCTGCCCTGGGCGATCAACACGCCGGCATGGCTGAATTGCCCGCGAAAATCCCCATTCTCGGCCGAACGCCGGTACCAGCGATGAGCGGCTGCAACGTCCCGAGGCAGTACATTCCCTTCTTCAAGATACCGGCCATACAGGTTCATGGACTTGGCATGCCCTTGTTCCGCGGCACGCTGGTAGCACACTACTGCAGCGGGTTCGTCTTTAGCCACCCCTCGCCCAGTGGCGAGCAGATTGGCCAGGTTATACGACCCCCAATCCAGCCCCTTATCGGCACAGGCGCGGTACTCCACCGCCGCCCGGGCCGGGTTTGGCTCGCAGCCCCAGCCATGCTCATGACACCGCCCCAGCATGTTCCTGGCCATGAGGTGCCCCGCGTCAGCGGCGATCTGGAACCAACGCAGCGCCAGGGCGGCGTCGCGCTCGATGCCACGGCCGTCCAGCAGAATCTGCCCCAACAGCGCTTGCGCTTCCACGGCACCCGCGCCCGCAGCGGCCAGAATGGCCTGGGCCGCGCGTGCAGGGGTGTCGGCTAACTGGTCTTTCAATTGGGCGGCATCGAGGGTGTCTTCGCGGCGAAGCGTCCAGCCGCTCACACGTCCACCCAGCGGCGCAGGAGGTTGTGATAGCTGCCGGTAAGCCGAAGCAACGCGGGATGGTCGGGCACGGCGGCGGTGAGGGACTGAATGGCGCCGTCCATCTCGAACAGCAACGCTCGCTGGGCATCCTCGCGCACCAGGCTTTGCGTCCAGAAGAACGCCGCATAGCGCGCGCCTCGGGTCACTGGCCGTACCCTGTGCAGGCTTGTGCCCGGATACAGCAGCATGTCCCCGGCCGCCAGCTTGATGGCCTGGGTGCCGAAGGTGTCCTGTATTTCCAGCTCGCCGCCGTCATAGTCGGCGGGATCGCTGAGGAACAGGGTGGAAGAAAGGTCGGTGCGCAGGCGCTCGCCACCGCCTCGCGGCTGGCGCACTGCGTTATCAATGTGGAAATCGAAACTGCCGCCATCCCGGTAACAGTTGATCAGCGGCGGGAAGATCTTGTGAGGCAAGGCCGCGGACAGGAACAGCGGATGGACCCACAGCCGTTCCAGCAAGGCAGCGCCTATCTCCCGGGACAATGGATGGTCTTCGGGCAGCTGAAGGTTGTGCTTGGCCTTGGCGGACTGGTAACCGGCCGTGAGCTTGCCATCCGCCCAATCGGTGGCGGCAAGCGCCTCGCGGATGCGGGCGACCTCATCCGGAGTAAAAACGGCGGGGATTTGGATCAGCATGACGGCGCCTCGTGCGAACAGGGCGCAATGATATTGATTCCCAGTTCACAATCGCAAGCGGTCTTGCAGGATGAAGCGATTCGGTGGTCCCTGTGCGAAATGTAAAGAATGTAAAGCGATCACAAACAGCATTATTTCTCAATTGATACAGATAAGCATTTGTCCTATTCTCCGCCGCCTCAAGACCCGGGGAGGGAATCCAATGTCACGCCATTTCAAACCATTCCAAGGCTCGCCACGGCTGATCGCCTCTGCAGTTGGGGTCGCTATTACGTCCCTTTCCGCTGCACAAATGGCGCAAGCCGCGGAAGCTGAAGACAACGCGGTCACCCTGGGCGCTACCTCGGTTACCGAGAAGGCGCAAAGCGATTCGTACCAGGTTGAACAGTCGGCGTCGCAAAAATATACCGCCCCCCTGCGTGACACCCCTCGGTCCGTCACTGTTGTTCCGCAGCAGGTCATCAAGGATACCGCTGCCACTACCCTCCAGGACGCCTTGCGCACCGTGCCGGGCATTACCTTCGGCGCAGGCGAAGGCGGCAACCCTCAAGGGGACCGCCCGATCATCCGGGGCTTCGATGCCCAGGGCGATACCTACATCGACGGCGTACGGGATGCCGGCGCTCAAAGCCGCGAGATCTTCGATATCGAATCCATCGAAGTCAGCAAGGGCCCAAACTCCGCCATGGGCGGCAGGGGTAGCGCTGGCGGTAGCTTGAACCTGATCAGCAAGCTGCCCAAGGACTATGATTTCCTCGATGGCGGCTTCGTTTATGGCTCGGACCAGACGCGTCGTTACACGCTCGACGTGAACCGCAAATTCCTGGATACCGCAGCTTTCCGCCTGAACCTGATGAGCCACGAGCAAAACGTGGCCGGCCGCGATGCAATCGATTACGACCGTTGGGGCGTGGCGCCGTCGCTGACCTTTGGCCTGGGCACTGAAAACCGGCTGAACCTCAGTTACTACCATATGGAAAGTGACGATCTGCCGGACTCCGGCATTCCCTATGGCTACGCCTCTCCCACCGCTACGGCTCATGGTCATGACAAGCCTGATGACGGCGGGGACAGCAGCAATTTCTACGGGCTCAAGGACCGCGACTTCCGCAAGACCCGCGCAGACATCAGCACCATCGCCTTCGAACATGACTTCAGCGACACCATGACGCTGAAAAACACCCTTCGCCATGGCAACACCGGCCAGGACTACCTGCTGACCCAGCCTGATGACAGCAAGCGTAACGTGAGCCAGTACGGCACCGTATGGCGCCGCGCCAATGGCCGGGTATCGGTAACCGAAACGACCACCAATCAGACGGACCTGTTCGGCGAATTCCATGCACTGGGTTTCAAGAACAATTACTCCACCGGCCTTGAAATCACTCGGGAGAAAACCCGGGTCAGCGGCTACAACTACAGCACCAGCAGCCTGACCAATTGCTCCCCCACCGGTAACGGCAACAGTGTTTCCGGCAACTGCACATCGCTGAGCAACCCCAACCCGGATGACGCCTACGGTGGCACTGTCACCCGTAACCGTGTAACCACCGAAACCGCAGCCAACACGCGTTCGCTGTATGCTTTCGACACCATTGAGCTCGACCCGCAGTGGTTGCTGAACCTGGGCGCGCGTTACGACAGCTTCGATACAACGGCCAATTCGCCCACCGCTCATGCGACCAACGACAGCAACTTCTGGAATTGGCAGGCAGGTATAACCTTCAAGCCAACGGAAAACGGCAGCATCTATGCGTCGTTTGCTACTTCGGCTACTCCGCCCGGCGGGCTGGTAGGCGATGGCTCCGAAGGCAACCCGCTCAGCGCCGGCACCGCTTCCAGCGAACTGGAACCGGAAACCACCAAGAACTATGAAATCGGCACCAAGTGGGATCTGTTCAACGAGCGAGTATCGCTGGCAGCCGCGATTTTCCGCACAGAGAAGGACAACACGCGCGTTCTGGTGAGCACCAACAGTTACCAAAACGCGGGGAAATCCCGAGTGGACGGCGTGGAGCTCTCCGCCAGTGGCAAGATCACCGATAAATGGCAGGTGTTCGCGGGCTACAGCTATCTGGACAGCGAACTGGTGGACGCTGGCCTGACCGGCCGTAACGGAGCCGTCACCGCAGGCGCCGCGCAGGCTTCCGGTAACGAGATGCCCAATACTCCGAAGAACAGTTTCAGCCTGTGGACAACCTACGAGCTGATGCCGAAACTCACCGTGGGTGGCGGTGCGTTCTATGTTGATGACGTGTACGGCGATACAGGCAATACCGTGTACATTCCTTCGTACACCCGCTACGACGCCATGGCCGCCTATAAGCTCAACAAGACCGTGGACTTCCAGGTGAACGTGCAGAACCTGACCGACAAAACCTATTACGACAAGGCCTACGCGTCGCACTTCGCCACGCAGGCCGCCGGCCGGACGGTATTGTTCAGCACAAACGTCCACTTCTAACCCAACCCGGCGAACCACCCCGCTCACTTCGGTCAGCGGGGTTTTTGCTGTTCGGGCCATTCGCAATTGCAGCCAGCAGGCAGGCGTCGTGTTCAAGAAAACCATTTTCCAACTTCACTGGCTGTTCGGTATTACCGCAGGCCTGGTGCTTTCACTGATGGGCCTGACCGGCGCGTTGTATTCCTTCCAGGAAGAGATACTCCAGGCGCTGAACCCTGATACCTCGCAAGTGCAGGCCCGGGAAACAGGCCTATTGCCCGCTTCCGAACTGGTGCAGCGGCTTGAAGCCGAGGGCGCCGGCAAGGTCACCGGGATGTGGGTGCATATCGGCACCGGGCCGGCGTCACAGGCCTTCTATGCCCCGGCACCCGGTCAGCGTCGAGGGCCCATGCGGTACTTCGACCCCTACACCGGCGAGCTGCAAGGCCGCGTAGTGGGCCAAGGCTTCTTCGGCTTTGTACTACAGCTGCACCGTTTTCTGGCCATCGGTGAAACCGGCAAGCAAATCACCGCGGCCTGCACGCTGATGCTGCTGTTCTTCTGCCTCTCGGGGTTGTACCTGCGCTGGCCAAAAAACCCGCTGCGCTGGCGAACCTGGTTAACGTTCAACTGGGCGAAAAAAGGCCGGGCGTTCAACTGGGACTTGCACGCGGTGGCGGGCACCTGGTGTTTGCTGTTCTATCTGATTGCCGCGGTTACCGGGTTGATCTGGTCTTACGACTGGTTTCGCGATGGGGCCTCACGCGTGCTGACCGGCACCGTCGTGGCACAACGTGGTGGCGAAGCCCGAGGCCGCCCCGCCCCGGGCCCCGCGCCACAAGTGAACTGGGATGCGATCTGGGCCTCGATCCAACAGGCCGGTGGCCCCGATACAAGCAGCATCAACCTGCGCCTGCCGGTAGCGCCCGGCCAGCCCGCCAATGGCTTCTACCTGCTCGCCAGCTCACCCCATGACCGTGCCTTCAACCAGATGGTGCTCAACCCGGTGACCGGCGCGGTGCTCAAGCATGAACGCTATGCCGACAAACCGCTTGGGGAGCAGTTGTTTTCGAGCAACTACGCAGTGCACACCGGCGCCTTCTTTGGCCTGACCGGCCGGCTGTTGATGACCGCGGCCAGCCTGTGCATGCCGCTGTTTTTCATCACCGGCTGGCTGCTGTACCTGGACCGACGCCGCAAGAAGCGCCACATCCGCCTCAGCCAACAAGGGCTGGACGGCCACCGGGAAGGCTGGCTTGTGGTGTTTGCCAGCCAGAGCGGCTTCGCTGAACAGCTCGCGTGGCAGGCGGCGGCCAGGCTGCAGGCCGGGGGCCAGGGCGCACGCGTTGTAGCATTAGCGGCTGTGAGCGAGAGCGACCTGAAGAACGCGCAACGGGCGTTGTTTGTGGTGAGCACATTCGGTGACGGCGAAGCCCCGGACTCGGCCCGGTTGTTCGAAAAGCAGCTGGCGGTACGGCAGTGGCCGTTGCCGCAACTGGAATATGCCCTGTTGGCGCTCGGCGACCGGAGTTATCCCGCGCTCTGTGGTTTCGGCCGCAAGCTGGCTGGCTGGCTCGACGCCCAGGGCGCACGAGCGCTGTTCCCGGCTGTAGAAGTGGACAATGGCGACCCTGCCAGCCTGGAACAGTGGAATACCCTTCTGGCGGCATACTGCGCGGCCGGTGACGTACAAACAGGGCCCGCCCCATGGCAACAGTGGCGGCTGGCCCAGCGTACATTGCTTAACCCCGGCAGTGCCGGCGCCCCGCTCTTTGAATTAGAGCTTACGCCGCCTGCGCACGCCTCATGGCAGGCAGGTGACGTACTGGAAATCCTGCCACCATGCCAGGCGCTGGCTACCCAACCCCGGGCCTATTCCATCGCGTCGTTGCCGAGCGACGGCGGCGTACGACTGTTGGTGCGCCAGCATAGCCTGAGCGATGGTCGCCTGGGCGTGTGCTCCGGTTGGCTCACAACAGCCGCGCTCTTGGGCGATGTGATAGAGGCCCGGGTACGGCGCAACAGCAATTTCCACCTACCCGAGGATGACCGGCCGTTGATCCTGATCGGTAACGGCAGCGGGCTGGCCGGTTTGCTGGGGCTGGCCAAGGCGCGTATCCAGGCTGCCCAGCGCCGTACCTGGCTGATCTTCGGCGAGCGCAACAGCGCTACGGATTTCTTCCATGAAACCGAGCTCAAGGGCTGGCATGGGAGTGGTGACCTTGCCCGCCTGGACGCGGTGTTCTCCCGCGATCAGGCGCAAAAACGCTACGTGCAGCATGTGGTGCGAGAGGCCGCTGCCGGCCTTCGCCATTGGATTGCGGACGGCGCCTCGATCTATGTATGCGGCAGCCTGGAAGGCATGGCCCAAGGCGTGGACGCCGCCTTGCGTGAAGTACTCGGCGACGCCGAGGTAGATGCGCTCATCGCCAGCGGGCGGTATCGGCGAGATGTGTATTAACGTGTCGCGAGCCTGGCAATTCGCAGGCTTCGCCGGATGGCCGGTCCCCAGCTCCCATAGGAGCCATGGGGCTGCATAGATATCCTGCAGGCCCATGGCCCCGTGCTGTCAAGCCGGCTCGAGCTTGCGTTCGAACACCGCCACCCCATCCAAGTCGCGCAGGGTGACGGTGAGTTCGCCGCTGTGTGCAGCGATGTTCACTTCGCCGAAAAACTGGTACCCGGCGAAGGGCGAGGCGTTTTGTTTCGCAGGTGCCTTCTGGAACACCACTTCCGGGCCGAAGGTGAGGTCCAGCGGGTTGGGGCCGAAGCTGCCGGCGTTCAATGGCCCTGCGACGAACTCCCAGAACGGGTCGAAATCCTGGAACGCCGCGCGATCGGGGTGATAGTGATGGGCCGCGCAGTAGTGCACGTCGGCCGTCAGCCAAACCGTGTTCTTCACCTGCTGCTGGCGCAGGTGGCTGAGCAATTCAGCCATCTCCAGCTCGCGGCCCTTGGCCGGCCCGTTGTCACCATTGGCAATCGCTTCCCAACGCCCTACCCCGGGGCTTACCTCGCCGTCGGGCACACCTAGGCCAATGGGCATGTCGGCGGCGATTACCTTCCATTGCGCGCGGGAGGCTGTCAGTTCTGCCTTAAGCCAATCCAATTGCTCACGCCCCATGAAGGCGCTGTCAGCATTCAGGGTTTCGCCCAGGTTGGCATCGTTGCCGCCACGGTAACTGCGCATGTCCAGCACGAACACATCCAGCGTGGGGCCGTACGGGATACGCCGGTAAACCCGCCGCCCCCCATCGCCTTGCTGCGGGCGCATCGGTGAATATTCCAGCCAGGCCTGGCGTGCCGGCGCCACCAACTGCTGGATGTCACGCGTGTGGTAACGCTCGTCCAGTTGCTTGCTGGGCGACCAATTATTCACCACTTCGTGGTCGTCCCACTGCCAGATCTGCGGCACCTCGGCGTTGAACCGGCGTACGTTCTCGTCCATCAAGTTGTAGCGGTAGTTGCCGCGGTAATCGCCCAATGTTTCGGCCACCTTGCTCTTGGCTTCGCTGGTGAGGTTGCGCCAGATGCGCCCGTCTTCCGTGGTGAGCTGCGCCGGTACCGGCCCATCAGCGTAAATGGTGTCGCCGCTGTGGATAAAGAAATCCGGAAGGCGCAGGCGCATGGCCTCATAAATGCGCATACCCCCGATGTCCGGGTTGATCCCGAAGCCCTGCCCCACGGTATCGCCGCTCCACACGAAGCGAATGTCCCGCGCCTGGGCAGGCACGCTGCGCAAGTGCCCGAACCATGGCTCGCTGGCTATACCGGTGTTGCCGTCTTCGAACCACAACCTATAAAAGATCGCCTGCCCCTGCGGCAGGCCGTTCAATTCCACACGGCCGGTGAAGTCGCTGCTGGCATCTACCAATGCCGAGGTCACCCGCCTCGGCTGGCTGAACACGCTGCGGGTATCCCACTCCACCACAAGCTTCGCGGGGCGGTCACAACGGCTCCAGATCATGGCCCGGTCACCGAGCGGGTCGCCCGACTGCACCCCATCGGTCACCTGCGGCCGATCCTTCACCGAGGCCAGCACCGCCGGGGCGAGGCCAGGCAGCAGCAAGCCTGCCCCCACGCCCTGAAGAAGGCGACGGCGGGCAATGGGGAATTCACTCATGGGGGTGCTCCTTCACGGGGTATGAAGGAGCCTAATAAACGGCACAAAGATGACAGCAACATGTACGGCCGGCCCAGGCATGCCCGGGCCGACCGCGGCTCAGGCGGCTTCGGGCACTGCCAAGGGGGCCGTTTCGGCTTTCTTGAGCAGGGCGTACACCACAGCAGTCAGCAGACTACCCGCCACGATAGCCAGCAGGTACAGCAAGGCGTGGTTGATAGCGTTGGGAATCAACAGCACGAACAAACCGCCATGCGGCGCTACCAGTTTGCAACCGAAGTACATCGACAGTGCCCCGGTAAGGGCCCCGCCCAGCATGGAAGCCGGTATAACCCGCAGCGGGTCCTTGGCGGCAAACGGGATGGCCCCTTCGGAAATGAAGCACAGCCCCAGAATAACCGCCGCCTTGCCCGCCTCCCGTTCAGCCTGGGCGAACTTGCTGCGCGCCAGCAGGCTGGCAAGGCCCAGGCCAATCGGCGGCACCATCCCGGCGGCCATGGTCGCTGCCATCGGGCCGGTAGTCTGCCCGGCCAGCAGCCCCACGGAAAACGCATACGCGGCCTTGTTGATCGGGCCGCCGAGGTCCACGCACATCATGCCGCCCAGCAGAATGCCCAGCAGCACCGCGTTGGTGGTGCCCATGCTGTTGAGGAAGTCTGTGAGGGCATGAAGCATTCCGGCGACGGGCGCGCCCACCACGTAGATCATCACAAGGCCAGTGAGCAGGCTCGCCAGCAAGGGGATGATCAGAATGGGCTTGAGCGACTCCAGGCTGGCCGGCAAGCGCGCCGCCCGGGTGATGCCCTTGGCGCTGTACCCGGCGATGAAGCCCGCCAGGATGCCGCCGATGAAGCCAGCGCCGAGCGTGCTCGCCAACAGCCCACCGATAAGGCCGGGGGCTAGCCCCGGGCGGTCCGCGATGGACCATGCGATGTAGCCTGCCAGCAAGGGCACCATGAGGGTGAACGCGGCATCGCCGATCTGCTTGAGGGCGGCAGGTAGCGTTCCCGGCTGCTTGAAGGCCTCGATCCCGAACACGAACGACAGCGCGATCAACAAGCCACCGGCCACGACCATCGGCAGCATGAACGACACGCCTGTGAGCAGGTGTTTGTACACGCCGCGTTTTTCCTGGCGGGCAGGCGCGGCGCCACCGGCCACTGCGGTACCTTCCACCCGCGCTTCGGCAAGGGCCTTGTTCAGCATGGCCTTGGATTGCTTGAGGGCAATACCGGTACCACAGCGGAAAATCCGTTTGCCGGCAAAGCGCTCCGTGGCCACCTCGATATCACAGGCCAGCAGCACCACGTCCGCGGCCGCGATGTCTTCGGCGCTGAGCGGGTTACGCGCGCCCACCGAGCCCTGGGTTTCAACCTTGAATGAATAGCCCAGCTGCGTTGCCGCCTGTTGCAGGGCCTCGGCCGCCATGAACGTATGCGCTACACCGGTGGGGCAGGCCGTGATCGCGACCAGCCGAGGCTGCTCGGTGGTTCTGGCCACAGGGGCTTGGGCGCCGGGCTCGTAGGGTCGCGCCTCGGCCATTGCACGGTCGAGGAACGCGTCCACGTTGCCCAGTGCTTCGGCCGGCGTGCTCTGAAATACCCGTTTGCCGCGCAGTCGGGAGAGGTCCACCGGGCCGGTGTTCACCACTAGCACCCAATCCGCCTCCTCGATGTTAAGCGGCGACAGGTGCCGTTCCGGATGCTGCGGATCGTAGATTTCCACGCAGGTACTCCAGCCCCTGCGCTGGGCGGCGCCATCGAGCAGGCGAGCACTGAGCACGCTGGAAATACGCCCGTTCGGGCAGGCGGTGATAATGGCGAGCTTCATGGCGACACCTCCTCGACAATTGCCAGGGGGCGAACGCTCACCCCACTTTCCAGCCCGGCCAACGCCGCGCGGTCAGCAATGCCGAACCCGATCTGGGTCACGGCCATGGCGGCAATGGCGGTAGCGGTGCGCAGCGTGTTCTCCGCGCTGGCCTCGGTCAGCAGGCCATGGACCATCCCCGCCAGCAACGAATCCCCGGCCCCTACCGTGCTCGCTACCGCCACCGTGGGTGGCAAAGCGTGCAGGGCAAGGCCAGGCCGGAACCAGCTCACGCCTTGGGCGCCCTGGGAAATCACCACGTGCTCGATACCGCGAGCATGCAGCGCCTTGGCGGCGGTGCCCTGATGGCCGAGGTGCTCGACGCAGGCGCCCAGCACTTCGGCCAGCTCGTCCGTGTTGGGCTTCACCAGCCAGGGCTGGCAGGCCAGGCCGGCCTTCAGCGCGGCGCCGCTGGTGTCCAGTGCTACCCGCACATTCAGCCCGCGCAAGGCGTCGAGCAGTTGCTGCAACCACTCCACGCTCACGCCGCGCGGCAGGCTGCCGGCCACGATCGCCAGATCATGCCCTTTGGCAATATCGGGCAACCGTGCCAGCAGGTCCGCCTGGGCCTCGGCGGATACCTCCGGGCCGGTGCCGTTCACATCGGTCACGCGCCCGTCACGCTCGGCCAGTTTGATGTTGCGACGGGTTTCGCCGGGCACTCGAACGAAGGCATCGGTGAAGCCGCGCTCGCGAAACAGCGTTTCGAAGCGTGCGCTGTTGTCATCGCCCAGAAAGCCGGTCACGGTGAGTTCATGGCCGAGGTCCGCCAATACCTGTGCCACATTCAGGCCTTTGCCGGCAGCGTGCACATGCAGTGCGTCGCCACGGTTCACCTCGCCGACTCGCAGGGTTGCCAACTCCACGGTAAGGTCAAGGGCGGGGTTGAGGGTAATCGTCAGTATCCTTGCCATCATGCATTCTCCACCAGGGCACGTACGTCGCCCGCACTCGCGGCTGTCAGCGCCTGCCGCGCCAGCGCTTGCGCCTTGGTCAGCGTGAGGGCGCGTACGCCCGCCTTCACTTCGGCGATGCTGCGCGCCGACACGCTTAGCTCGTCTACGCCAAGCCCCACCAGCAGCGGCACCGCCACGGGGTCGGCGGCCAGCTCGCCGCACACCCCTACCCACTTGCCATGGGCATGGGCGGCGCGCACGGTAATGTCGATCAGTTGCAACACGGCAGGGTGCAGCCCATCCGCCTGGGCGGACAGCGTAGGGTGGCCGCGGTCCATGGCCAGGGTGTACTGGGTAAGGTCATTGGTGCCGACGCTGAAGAAGTCCACTTCCGCAGCCAGCACGGGTGCCAGCAGCGCAGCCGAAGGCACTTCGATCATGATGCCTACCTGCAAATCCTCGACCGGATGCTCAAGGCGCAGGCGCTCGACCATTGCCCGCCCCTGGCGCCACTCCTCAGTGGTGGCCACCATCGGGAACATGATGCGCAGCGGGCGCCCTTTCCCGGCCTGCAGCAGGGCACGCAGTTGCGTTTCCATCACATCCGGGCGTTGCAACGTGAGGCGTATGCCGCGCACGCCGAGGAAGGGGTTTTCTTCGGCTGCGATCGGCCAGTAAGGCAATGGCTTGTCGCCGCCTACGTCCAGGGTGCGCACCACCAGCGGCCGCCCTTCCAGGCCGTCAAGCACGCGCAGGTATTCGGCGCGCTGGGTCGCTTCGTCCGGCGCTTGCGGGTGCGCCATGAAAATCAGCTCGGTGCGCAGCAGGCCAATACCTTCCGCGCCCTGCTCCACTGCTTTGGCCACGGCCGCCGCCTCGCCGATGTTGGCGAATACTTCCACGGCATGGCCGTCCTGGGTGACGGCCGGTTCGTGCCTTCGTTCTGCAGCAGCCGCCAGCCGGGCAGCACGCTCGTCACGCTCGGTACGGGCACGCACCAGTGTCGCCTCGGCCGGGGCCACGGTCGCCAGGCCGCGCTGGCCGTCGAGCAATAGGGTGGTGCCCGGGGCAATGCGCAGCACGGCCTCGCCTGCGCCCACCACGGCCGGAATGCCCAAGGCGCGGGCAACGATCGCGCTGTGAGCCGTTGCACCGCCACGGGCAGTGAGAATGCCGGCAACCCGGGCAGGGTCCAGGCGAGCCACGTCGGACGGCCCTACTTCGTCCATCACCAATACATACGGCTCATCCGGAGCCCGGCGGGCTTCTACCCCACACAACTGGGCAAGTACCCGGCGGCCGATGTCGCGCAGGTCGGCGGCGCGCTCGGCCAGTAACGCATCGTGCAAGGCCTCCTGGCGCTTGGCGGCCGTTTCGATCACGGCTACCCACGCGGCCTCGGCGCTGTCCCCTTGGCGCAAGCGCTGAGCCACTTCCTCCGTCAGGGCCGGGTCATCGAGCATTTCCAGATGGGTAATGAAAATATCCCGGATCGCTTGGGCGGCGCCGCGCTCGACCAGCTGTTGGATGTCTGTACGCACCGCGCCGACAGCGCCTTCCAGGCGGTGTTGTTCAGCGGCCGGGGACGCGCCGCGGGGTGCATAGTCAAAGTGTTCCGGCACGTCCACGTGCGCGGGGCCAATGGCAATGCCGGGCGCTGCCGCCACGGCGCGGAGGGTGGCGCCTGCCGCAGGGGCCGGAACATCGACGGGCACGCCTGGGGCTGCTTCCAGCGCCTCAGGCGTGGCAAGCGGCAAGGGTTCCACCTCTTCACCCAGCCCTTGCTCGATCGCTGCCAACAGCGCAGGCAAGGCATCCGCGGCAATGGAAGGCTCGGCTGCCAGTTCAAGCACCTGCCCGCGACGGGCGCCCAGGCTTAGCAGGCGGCTGAGGCTTTTGGCCGACACAGCCGGCTCGCCACTGCCCACCAGGCGCACGTGTATTTCACCTTCGAACCCTTTGGCCAACTGTGCGAGTTCTTTGGCGGGCCGCGCGTGCAGGCCGTGTGCGTTGGCCAGGGTCACCTGCACGCTGGGCCAATCCGGGGGTACATCGCCGCCCAACACTTCGAGCACGGCTCGGCTGTTGGCGGCATGGAACAGCTCTTCACCTCTACCGGCAATAAGCAGGGCACACAGCCGCTCAAGCAGCGCCTCATGGGCCTCACCCAGGCTGGCGAGGCAGAACAGCCCATTCACCGGTTGCCCGTCGTAGGCCAGCGGCCGCTCCGGGGTCACAAAGGCAAGGCCGGGCCGGCTCACATCTTGCTCACTGTGCAGCCACCACAGGCCCTCGCCCAGCGGCAAAGGCGCCAGCTGCTGCAGTACGCCAGCAAAGCCCGAGCTCACGCAATCAGCTTGGCGAAGCAAGCGAGCGCCGCGCCAAACCAGCTCTTCGAAATCCTCGACGGGCACGCTCAGCCCTACCATCTGGGCATCCAGGGCCAAGGCTTGTGGCGCGCCCTGTAGCAGCTTGAGCAGCGCTTCAGGCGTGCTCGCACGCCGCAGCGCTTCCCCCAGGTCGGTTTCACCCAGCGCGCGGGTCAGCAGCTGCAGCAGGCGCAGGTGTTCATCCGACTTGGCCGCGATACCGATCGCCAGGTACACCTGCTGGCCGTCGCCCCAGTCCACCCCTTCGGGGAACTGCAACAAGCGCACGCCGGTGGTGAATACCTGATCACGCGTGGCGGGGGTGCCATGGGGAATGGCGATGCCTTGGCCCAGGTAGGTCGACCCTTGCGCCTCCCGGCCTTGCAGGCCTTGCAGGTAACCTTCAGCCACCAGCCCATCGGCGACCAGCCGCTCGGCCAGCAGGCGCAACGCGGCAGGTTTATCGGCGGCAGCCTGCCCCATGGAAATCTGCTCTGAGGTGAGCTCGAGCATGCCTGACTCCTTTCATGCGCCGCTGGACGGGCGCTCAGGTATTGTTGTGAGTGTTTCAGTTCGCGAGGCTATTCTCATTAATTAACAATGCCCCGCCCTACCGCTGCGGCGTGCCGCTAAAGTTGAGACCCGCAGGACAGCACTTCATCGCGGATGCTCAAGCTGAAACGTTTAATCTATCAAGCAGCGAACGTTACTCGAATTCGCGCAGCAATGGAAAGCCCGCCGTCGGGCAGTATCGAATACGTGGCCCTGCCGCTCTGGCCCAGGATCAGCGACAATGCGGTCTGGCTCTGGCTTTTGAGCACAGGGGTGCCGGGCCGTCATACAAGGAACCTTTGCTTGAAACTCAGCGATATTGCTCGGCTGGCCGGGGTCTCGGTGACCACCGCAAGCTACGTCATCAACGGCAAGGCGGCGCAGCAGCGCATCAGCCAGACAACCGTTGCCCGAGTGCGCGCCGTCGTGGACGAGCACGGCTTCACGCCCAACCCGCAAGCCGCCGGCCTGCGCAGCCAGCGCACGCGCACGCTGGGCTTCATCCTGCCAGACCTCGAAAACCCCAGCTATGCGCGCATTGCGAAGATTCTGGAGCAACAGGCACGGGCGCGCGGGTATCAGTTGCTGATTGCCAGCTCTGACGACGACCCGGACAGCGAGCGGCAGTTGCAGAAGCTGTTCCGCGCCCGCCGTTGCGACGCGTTGTTCGTGGCCAGTTGCCTGCCGGCAAACGATGGCTGCTACCGCGAAATTCAAAGCCGCGGCACGCCGGTGATTGCCATTGACCGGCAGATGGACCCTGCCCAGTTCTGTTCGGTGATCAGTGATGATCGGGAGGCTTCGCGCCTGCTCACCGCCAGCCTGCTAAAGCCTGCGCCCCGGCATATCGCGCTGATCGGCGCGCGGCCGGAGCTGAGCATCAGTGAGGAGCGCGCGGGCGGTTTCAGGGAGGCACTGGCCGACTTTTCGGGCAAGGTGCTGGTGCGTGAGGGCGAGGCCTTCAGCCGGGAATGCGGGCAGCGCCTGATGAACGAACTGATCGCTGAACTGGGCGGCCTGCCCGACGCCCTGGTGACCACCTCGTACGTGTTGCTTCAGGGGGTGTTCGATGTTCTGAAAGACCGAGCCCCCGCCGAGCGCGCCTTGCGCCTCGGGACCTTCGGTGACACTCAGTTGCTGGATTTCCTGCCGCTACCGATCAATGCCATGGCCCAACAGCACGAACTGATCGCCACCCGTGCGCTGGACGTCGCGCTTACGGCACTGGAAGAAAAGCAGTATCGGCCCGGCTTGCATGCCATTCCTCGTACGTTCAAGAAACGCATCGACGAGTAGCCCGTGAACCTGGTGGACACTCACACGCATCTGGACTTTCCGGATTTCGACGCCGACCGCAGCCCGCTGCTGGATGCCGCGCAAGCGGCGGGCGTGCAGCGGGTGGTGGTGCTGGGGGTTCATCGCGCCAACTGGGACAGGGTATGGCGCATGGCAACACAAGACCCGCGCCTGTATGCGGCGCTGGGGCTGCACCCGGTATTTCTCGATGAGCATACCCAGGCGCATGTGGATGAACTGCGAGCATGGCTCGAGCGGCTCGCCGGGCACCCGCGGCTGTGTGCGCTGGGTGAATTCGGGCTGGATTACTACCTCAAGGACCTGGACCGCGAACGCCAGCAATGGCTGTTCGAGGCGCAACTTCAGATGGCGGTGGATTTCAACCTGCCGGTGCTGCTTCACGTTCGGCACTGCCACGCGGCGGTGATCGCCACGCTCAAGCGCTACAAGCTGCCCCGGCGCGGGGTGATACACGCGTTCGCTGGCAGCTGGGAAGAAGCTCGGGAATATCTGAAGCTGGGCTTCAAGCTCGGGCTTGGCGGCGCGCCTACCTGGCCCCAGGCGTTGCGCCTGCGCAAGGTAGTGCCCCGGTTACCGCTGGACTGCATCGTGCTGGAAACCGACGCCCCCGACATGGCCCCGAGCATGCACGCTGGCGTGCGGAACAGCCCGGTGCATCTGCCGGACATTTGCCGGGCGCTCGCCGAGCTGCTCGGGGTCAGCCCTGAACAATTGGCCGACGCCAGCAGCCGCAATGCCTATGAGGTGTTGGGCTGGCGGTAGAGCCGGATCTTCCCGGGCGTTGCCCGGTCCCACAGCGACCGGCCCCGCAGGGTTGTGTGTTTCAGGAAAATTATCCCCGATACAACAACGTCCACAAGGCGAACAGCGCGTACCACAACACCGCCGCCCGCTGCAGCAAGGCCCATAGCGCATCGAGGCCGGCCACGGGCTCGGCATCGCTGGCGGGCGTAGCGAGGTCTGCGGCCAGCCGGCCGGTGTGCGCCACAAACCGCGAAGCCGCGCCGTGCCAGTCCAATAGCTCATGCAGCATCCAGCGGCATACGGCCACAAAGTTACCCACCAGCGCGAAGCTTGCGGCCAACAGGCGGGCAGGCAGCCAGTCCAGGGCATGCCGCAGCAACAGCGCCCGTTCTGTCAGGGCCGGCGTTTCGCTGTGCTCGGCAACCAGTGCGGTCAGCCGATACGCCAATGCCAGCGCAGGGCCAAGCAGGCTGTACCAGAACACCACCGCGAAGAAGCTTTGAAACGCCTGCCACAGCAGCCATCCCTCGACCTGCTCGGTCAGCGCCTGCGGGCTTTGCGCGCTTACGCCCAGATCACGTTCGGCCACATGCAAGGCCGCCTGGGCGTCGCCGCGGCGCCAGGCGTCACGCAGCGGCCCCATGGCGGCCTTGGGCTCACCCCGGCCCAAGCTGTAAAGCAGCACCAGCAAGTGCACCGGCAATGCCAGCCAGCCGTAAGCAACCATGCCAAGTGCCCACAGCAACACGGCTATCAACGCCACCGGCAGGCCTACCAGCACTGCCAGCAGCCACCAGGGCCGTTGCTCGGCCCTCGGCTGGCGCTCCCGTGTTTTCAGTTCCCGGATCAGCCAGCCATCACGCTGAATGCGCGAGCGCCAGGCAGAAAACTTTTCGACCCATACAACGATCAGCAACACCAGAAAGCTCACGCGCGCCCCTCCTCGACAGGTGACAGGCTGGAAAGGTAACGAGGCCAGTCGAACGCCGGCCCCGGGTCGGTCTTGCGCCCCGGCGCGATGTGGCAGTGGCCTTGGATGCGTGAAGGCAGGATGGCCGGGTACACACTCAGCAACTGCTGGCTGAGGTGCCACAGGCTGGCGTACTGGGCATTGGTATAGGGCTGTTCGTCCGTGCCTTCCAGTTCGATCCCCAGTGAAAAATCGTTGCAGCCCTCGCGGCCATCGAACGTCGACACGCCCGCATGCCAGGCCCGGTCACGGCACGAAACAAACTGCGTGATTGCACCGCAGCGCTCGATCAAAAAGTGCGCCGAGACCGTCATCGCAGCAATGCTTTCGAAATAGGGATGCTCGGCAGGGTTTAGCTGGTTCTGGAAGAACTCGACCACCTTGCCCGTGCCGAACTGCCCCGGCGGCAAGCTGATGTTGTGAATGACCAGCAGCGACACTTCATCGCAGGGCCGCGTATTGAAGTTGGGCGAGGGGCAACGGCGCACGCCATCGCACCACCCGGTGACGGGATCCAGACGGACCTCATCGAGGCGCATAAGGGTTCCTTGCAGGGGCTTGGTTCAGGCGCGCAGTATGCCCTGTTCGGGCAACGAACGCAGCGCGCCGGCCAGCCGGGGCGTCAACTTTTCAGCTGGCGCAGCTTCCCTACCACGGCATCCAGGGCGCGGTCGAAAAGCAGGTTGTCATCGAGCACGCGTATGCGGCCTTGCTGGAACTCCAGCGCCAGCCCCATGCGGGTCTTTTCCAGTACTTTCATACCGGTGCGGTTGACGAACACGTACTTGCCCGTGCTTTCGATGATTGCCGTGAGCTTGCAGCGCAAGCGGGCATCGTCTTCCTCTTCCAGTTCTACCCATATGCCGGGCCGCAGGGCGTCTACCTGCTGCAGCGCCGGATCGCCCTCGTCTACTTGCGTGTCAGCCTCCCGAGGGGCGGATGGCTCACTGCCCCCCAACACGATCTCGTCCACCACTTGCACCATGGACGGATCGTTGGCCGGGTCCGGCAGGCTGGCGCCGAGCGTCTCACGCTGGAATGCCTGTACATGGAGGCTTTCGAGCTGGCTGAAAAACTGGCTGGTGGCAAAGGGGTCGAACGCCGAACTGGTAAGGCCTTCACGCAGGGACTTGAGCAGCCCCGGTACCAGTTCCAGCAAGCGGAGGCGGCTTTGGGGGTCGTCGTGCGGTGCCACGCTCCAGATCAGCTGGTCCATGGTCGCCAGGCCGGCTTTCCACTCTTCCGAGCCTGCGCCGTGCTTGAGCCAGGTCAGCAACAGGAATTTGCTCCAGGCCTCCTCCAGCAAGCGCACCACCATCTGTGGCAAAGTCTTGCCCATCAGCCGGCGGTTCAATTCGTACTGCACCTGCATCCGGGCCATTTCAGCCCTCGCCCTGCCTTCCTCGGCATCGCGGGTGCGCTGTTCCAGCAATTCGCTACGGCGGCGCTCCTCGCCCGTAAACGCGAGGAAGTCCACCAGCAGTTCGGAGAACAGCGCCGGGTCGTCCACGAAGTCGTTGAGCAGGCGCTGCACAATCTGTTCGATGCGGGCATGCAGCGCATCGCGCTGGGATTCATCCCGAGTGCTCCAGCCCATGGCGGCACTGGCGATCTCGTTCAACAAGCGCCTTGCCGGATGAGCACCACGGCTGAAGAAGCTTTTGTCGAGCACCGCGACCTTGAGCATGGGGATCTGCAAACGGCCGATCAGCGCTTTGAGCGAATCCGGCAAGTTACGGTCGTCCAGAATGAACTCGAACAGCATTGCCACCAGGTTGATGACGTCCTCATCCACGCCCCCAACTACGCGGAACTTGCCGCTTTTTACGCTTACCCGCGTGAGCAACTGCTCCAACTGGTAGCGAAGGTCGTAGTCTTCGTGGCTGGTTGGGTGGGTGGGTACGTATTGCTGCAAGTGCGACAGCAGGCGAAGCAGGTCGTTGGTGGAGATGGGCTGCGCCTCTACCGGGGTATCGAGCTTGGGAGCGACGCTGCCGCGTACGGCGTGCAGCAGGTCCTGAAGGGCAGAGAACACCTCCCGAACGCTTTCATCCAGAGGCGCCTGGGTTTGCGCGGGCTGACGGCCAACTGGAGCGTGGGGCGATGCCTCCGCCTCCCGCTTTCGGGCGCTGGCAGGGCGGTCTTCGGCCCGGCGGCTAGGCGCGGCCTTCAGCTCTGGAAGAATACCCGTGGCGATCAGCAACTGGTTGGCGTCGGCGTAGAGATGATCAGTGTCGCTGAGCACATACTTGTCGAACAGCTTGAGAATGATCAGCTTGACCTTTATTTCCACGCCCAGGCTGCGCCCGGCCTGCAGAAAAAAGTCACACAACATGGCAGGGCCCAACGGGTTGCTGTCGTCGGTCAGCTTGCGGGGCACCAGCGTATTCAGGCGAGTAGTGAGCTGGCCGAGGGCCAGGCCATCGCGGGCCAGTACCTTGCCCACCATGGCGTCCAGCGCCACCGTGCGCTCGAGTTCGTCATGGGGGACCAGCGCCAGCTTGTCATAGGCCACCGTAGGGGAAGGCATGTCCCCTACTTCGTACTGGCCGATGCGCACGAACGATTCATAGAATTTTTCCAGAAACCCGCGCTCAATATTCTTGCGCTTGAGACGAAGGTCACGCATGGCTTCGAAAAAGGTGTTCTGGTCCACATTGTTCTGAGCCTTGTCAGCCATCTCGAACAAGGTGTCATCCGCGTTATCGAACAACGCCTGCAGGCCGTCCTTGAGTTGCTGCGCGGCTTTATCGCGCACCTGCAACAGCACGACCGGCAAGCGGGCAAGAGGGGTCACCGCCGCCTGGTCGGCAGGTACCTTGAGGGGTACCACTTTGCCATCTGTGGGCATGGCGGGCTCCTGGTAAGAAAGGTCGGGCACTCGATATACAAAATTGTCCAATGCACTGCCCCTGGCAGACCCATTGCAGCAAGGCTGTGAAGAAAGAAGCCTGCCGAACTTAGCTACCACGAGCATGAATCGCCAAAGTTGTGACGTCAATTACTAGACGTGCTGCATTGTGAACCAGATCCCGAATGCCGAAGAGGGCGCTGATTCACCAATGGCTGAATGACGCATAGACCGCGCTGAATGGGAAAAGCTCCCAGCCACCTCCTAAAAAAACCAAATTGCCGGTCCGCCTGCTTGCGGGGTACGCAGCAGCAAGTCACTGCCCTATAATCGCCCCCGAATTTGCCCCCGGAGTGTTTCATGCCGAACGTACGGATCGCTGACCTGGTTGCGGAAATCGAAGCCAATGTGCGGCGCGCACTGCTTGAAGACGTAGGTGCCGGCGACATCACTGCGCAGTTGATTCCGGCCGAGCGGCTGGCGCGTGCCAGTGTGATCACCCGTGAAGCCTGTACAGTGGCCGGCACGGCCTGGGTCGATGCGGTGTTTCGCCAACTGGACCCGCGCGTTGCGGTGCACTGGCAAGTGGTCGATGGAGACCGCGCCCTGCCCGGCCAGGTGCTGTTCAGTGTAGAAGGCCCAGCCCGCTCGTTGCTGACCGGCGAGCGCTCGGCGCTGAACTTCCTTCAATTGCTGTCTGGCGTGGCCACGCGCGCGCGGCACTATGCCGATCAGGTCGCTCACACGCAGGTGCGCCTGCTCGATACACGCAAAACCCTGCCCGGGTTGCGCCTGGCGCAAAAATACGCCATCACTTGCGGCGGCTGTGATAACCACCGTATCGGCCTCTATGATGCTTTCCTCATCAAAGAAAACCACATTGCAGCCTGTGGCGGTATTGCTGCTGCCATTACGGCCGCCCATGGCATCGCCCCAGGCAAGCCAGTGGAGGTGGAGGTAGAAAGCCTCGATGAGCTGAACCAGGCATTGGCTGGCGGTGCAGACATCATCATGCTCGACGAACTGAGCCTGGCCGACATGCGCGAGGCCGTGCGCCTTGTCGCAGGCAAAGCCAAACTCGAAGCCAGCGGTGGCATCAACGACAGCACGTTGCGTGAGGTAGCGGAAACGGGGGTGGATTACATCTCCATCGGTACCCTCACCAAGGATGTGAAGGCGGTCGACCTGTCGATGCGCCTGAGCCTGTAAGCGGCCCCGGCCGCATTTTCTTTCCCATCGATAAGGGTGCTATGGACATCGGGCCACGACTGAAAATGGTGCGTGAACGCCACCAGCTCTCCCAGCGAGAACTGGCCCGGCGCAGCGGCGTTACCAACGCCACGATTTCGCTGATCGAACAGAACCGCGTCAGCCCTTCGGTGAGCTCGCTAAAAAAGCTGCTCGAAGGCATTCCCATGTCGCTGGCGGACTTTTTCACGGCCGATGAAGTGCCTGTGGAAAACCCGCACATTTTCCGTGCAGCTACCCAGCCAGACCTCGGCCGCCACGGCGTACGCCTACTGCTGGTGGGGGCAACCGTGAAAAATCGGGAAATGCGCATGCTGCGCGAGCTGTACGCGCCTGGCGCAGACAGCGGCGAGCCCATCGTTCACCCCGAGGGGGAGGAATGCGGGCTGGTGACGCGAGGCACCATCGAACTCACCATCAATGGCGAGGTGAGCATTCTGCAGCCGGGGGATGGTTATTACTTCCCTACCACCCTGCCGCACAGCTTCAAGAACATCGGGCCGGACGAAGCCGAGATCATCAGCGCCAATACCCCGGCCAACTTCTGAACGCCGCCGCAGGTCAGAAATTGGCCAGCGGCAACCGGCCGATCTCCGGCCTCGCGAACAGGTAACCCTGCATCAATTCGATACCCAGGCCGAGCAAGGTGTCGCGCTCGGCTTCGGTTTCCACGCCTTCGGCCACGATCCGGATGTTCAGCTTGGCCGCCGCGAGGATGATCCCCGCAACGATGGCCTGCCGAACCACGTCGGTATCGATGCTGCGAGTGAGCACCATGTCCAGCTTGATGACGTGCGGCTGGAAAGTCGCCAGCAGGTTCAGGCCAGAGTACCCCGACCCAAAGTCGTCGATGGCCGTGGTAAAGCCCTGCCGTTCGTACTCGGCAAAAATCCCCTTCAGGTGCTCAGGCTCCTCCACCCGCTCACCTTCCATCACCTCGAACATCAACCGGTTCAACGGGAAGCCGAACTGGCGGGAAGCCTCGACCGTGGCGCGGATGCAGGTTTCCGGGCGGTACACGGCGTTGGGGAAGAAATTGATACTCAGCTTGCAATCAGGCAAATCCTGCAGGCGCAAGCTGGCAGCCTGCTCGATCGCCTTGACCCGACACGCCTGGTCAAACCGATAAAGGTTAGTGTCATTCACTTGCGCCAATATTTGCCCTGCGCCTTCGCCACGCACGCCACGAACCAGGGCTTCGTAGGCAAACGGGATGCCCCGGGGGACGTCGACAATAGGCTGAAACGCCATGGTGAACTCGAAATCAAGCTTTTCGAGCGCACGACACTGTGCACACCCGACCGGCACGAAAGGCTGCTCAAACAGGGGCCTGGCCATATGTTCCTCCAGATACAATCATTCAATAGTGTCACTTAGGCATCATCTTGGCGAGCCCCTAGGGCGCTAAAAGCTTGCCCGCCTGCGTTCAGCTTTCTCGGCCGCCGCCGCGACTTCTTGCATCCCGGCCGACAGGCGGGGGCCATCGCATTAAAGCGAAACAGCCTGTGGCCGATGTGGATAGCGAGGGACAAGGAGGGTCCGATATCACAAAACTGACCCATGCTCCGCGCGAGAACCTACCATGTCTTTGAAGACCTCCCTGAAGGCCCAAATGTTGCTGCTGATTGGCAGCAGCCTGTTAGCGATCCTATTGATTGCGTTGGGCTGTTTCCAATTCCTGGCTCACGCCGTACAGGATTATCGTGCGCTGGTGGATGGCCCCGTGCGGGCCGCCCAGCTGGTGGAAGAAACCAACCTGCAGTTCAAGGTGCAGGTGCAGGAATGGAAAAACGTACTGCTGCGCGGCAAGCAACCGGCGGACCTGGCCAAGTACTGGGGGCAGTTCGAGGAACGGCACCGGGCCGTTCAGGGGTTGCTCGCCGAGCTGATCGCCGAACCCGCTATGCCGGCAGCATTGAAGCAGCGCGCCACCCAGGTGCGCGACGGCCACCAGGCGCTGTTGGCGGCCTACAGCAAGGGCCGCGATGCGTTTGTTGCCACTGGCGCCGACCCCGTAGCCGGCGACCGCGCCGTGCAAGGGATCGACCGGGCACTCACCGATCAGCTCAGCCAACTGGCAGAAGACATGAGCAGGGATGCCCGTACCCAGGCCACTGTCATCAGTGCCCGGGCCGAGCAAATCCTCTGGCTTGGTCTATCAATTCTTGTTGTTTCCACGCTATTGGTCGCCTGCCTGAGCCTGTGGCTGGTGACCCGTCGGCTGGTAGCGCCGGTGACCCGGCTGATTGCGTACGTGGCTGACCTGAGCAAAGGCAAATTCGCGGAACGTGTTCATAACGACCGTGAGGATGAATTGGGCCAGCTGGCGATAGCCGCCAATACCCTGCGCGATTTCCTCGACGAAACGTTCACCCGGCTCAAGCGCAACGCCAGCGAGCTTGACGGCGCCAGCTCCGCCCTTCACCAGATCGCCCGCCAGATGGCAGCCGGCACCGATGAGCAGTTCACCCGTACCGACCAGGTCGCCACGGCCATGCACGAGATGTCCGCCACCGCCCAGGAAGTGGCCCACCATGCGCAGGAAGCCGCGCGCGCCGCAGAAGATGCCGACCACTCTGCTCACCAGGGCGGCGAGGTGATGCAGGCAACCATCGAGGCGATCGACCATATGCGGGTGGAAATCGAAACCACGGCGTCGGTGATCCGCAAGCTGGAAAACGACAGCGGGCGGGTGGGCAAGGTGCTTGAGGTGATTCGCGGTATCGCTGAGCAAACCAACCTGTTGGCGCTGAACGCGGCGATCGAAGCGGCGCGCGCCGGGGAAGCCGGGCGCGGCTTCGCGGTCGTGGCGGACGAAGTACGCAGCCTGGCGCAACGGACGTCCTCTTCGATCAGCGAGATCAATCAGATCATCGATGCCGTGCAATTGGGCACCACTGATGCGGCGCGGGCCATCGAGAGCGGCAAACAGCGCAGCGAGCAAAGCGTGGAACACGTGAACAAGACCGGCGCGATGTTGCAGCGTATTACCACCGCCATCGAAGCGATCCGCGGCATGAACCAGCAGATTGCTACGGCTGCCGAAGAGCAGACCGCGGTGGCCGAAGACATTTCGCGCAACCTCACCGAGATCACGACCATCGCCGTGGCCAACCAGCGAAGCGTGCAGGATACCGAAAGCGCCAGTGGGCGGCTGCATGACTTGTCCGGGCAACTGAACGCCCTCACGGCTCGCCTGGGCAATTGATTCCGGCCGGCTCCGCCGCCGCGATGGCTGGCGGCGGCGGGCGGGGCGGCTAGACTTCCCCCACATGCAGTAAATCGGGGGCTGGCACGCGTGAAGATCCGTACGAAGATCATCGCTTCAGGCTTGATCACCTTGTTCTCGGTAGTGTTGCTGTGGGTGATCGGTACGCTGTGCTATCAGCAGATCGTGGCCGCGCTCAAGGAGAACGAAACCAGCCTTCTGGCGATACGGCAGCACATGCAGGCGGACATGATGCATGACGCCATCCGCGGCGACGTACTGGCCGCGCTGCTCACCGCGCCTGGGGATAACCAAGGCGCCGCAGCGGTACGCGAAGCCTTTAGCGAACATGCGCAAAGCATGCGCGATTCCACCCGTGCCAATGCTCAGGCACCCCTCCCGACTGAACTGTCCACCGCGCTTCAATCATTGCCCGCACAGGCTGACCGCTATATCCAGAGCGCCAGCGCATTGATCGACGTGGCGGTTTCGGACCCCGCACGCGCTCAGCCACTTCGCCCTGCGTTCAAAGAGGCGTTCGAGGCGATGGAAGCCAGCAATGAAAAACTCAGCGACTTGATAGAGGCCAACGCCAGCGCAAGCAGTGAGCGACAGACCGCCACCCTGCTGGCCGCAGCACGGTGGCTGGCGCTATGCCTGGTGATCATCGTGGTAGCGCTGGGGTTTCTCTGCCGCCAGGTACTCAGCGGCGTACTGCGCCCGCTGGCCGGTATTATCACTTCCGCCAAAGCCATCGCCGGCGGCGACCTGAGGCAGGCGCCGCCACGCCATACCAGCCAGGACGAAATGGGCGACCTCGTGCAGGCCATTGCAGAGATGCAGAGCAGCTTGCGGGACATGATCGGCACCGTACGCCATGAAAGCCAGGCCCTGCTGGCGGCTTCGCGCCAGCTGGGGCAAACGGCGGAAGACGTGGTGGCCAGCGCGGACGAACAGGCCGACAACGCCACCAGCGTAGCGGCCAGCATGGAACAGATGATGGCGAACATTACCCAGGTGGCGGACCATGCCGACACTGCCCGTGGCCTTTCCGCGCAATCGGAGAACCTGGCCAGCAGCGGCGGCCAGGTCATTCTCGGGGTAGTGGGGAGCATGACGCGCATCGCCGAGGTGGTCAGCCAGTCGTCCAGCAGCATCGTCTCGCTGGACGCCTCCTCCGAGGAGATCCATTCGATCATTCAGGTGATCAAAAGCATCGCCGAGCAAACCAACCTGCTGGCGCTCAACGCCGCGATCGAGGCCGCCCGCGCAGGGGAAGCAGGGCGAGGCTTTGCCGTAGTCGCGGATGAAGTACGGGGGCTGGCGGCGCGCACGTCCAAGTCTACGCAAGAAATCACCGCCATGATCGAACGCCTGCGCGGCAGCGCGCGCGACGCGGCCACCAACATGCAGGCCTGCGTGGCCCGCGTGGACGAAGGCGTTGCCCTGGCACAGGAAGCGGGTGTGTCCATCAACGAGATACGAAACGGCGCCCATAACGCCGCCGAGCGCGTTGTAGACATTTCCAGCACCATCAGCGAGCAAAGCCTGGCCAGCGATGAGATGGCGCGCCGGGTGACCGCGATCGCCGAGCGCTCCCGCAGCTATAGCGCTTCGATGCACCTGCTGCAGGAAACGGCCGCGCAGCTGAACGCGGCGGCTGCGGCCATGCAGGCGTCGATCGGGCGATTTGAGGTTTGAGGCGGAGCGGCATTTCCCCCAGACTGCCTCGATGTAAAGCCGCCCCGTTCGCCAGACGTCCTGTTGCTGAGGTTTGACAATGCTGATTGCCGTAGCGATTTTTGTGTTCACCTTGGTGCTGGTGATCTGGCAGCCCAAGGGCCTGGGGGTAGGTTGGAGCGCGGCGGGGGGCGCTGTGCTGGCGCTGGTGACAGGGGTGGTGAGCCTGGGCGATGTGCCGGCGGTGTGGCATGTGGTGTGGAATGCGACGGCCACGTTTATCGCGATCATTGTCATCAGCCTGTTGTTGGATGAAGCGGGTTTCTTCGAGTGGATTGCCTTGCACGTGGCCCGCTGGGGCCGGGGCAACGGCAGCCGTTTGTTCGCGCTGATGGTGCTGCTCGGCGCGGCGGTGTCCGCGATATTCGCCAACGATGGCGCCGCGCTGATCCTTACCCCTATCGTGATCGCCATGCTCACCGCGCTGCGCTTCAGCCCGGCGGCTACGCTGGCGTTCGTGATGGCGGCGGGGTTTATCTCGGACACGGCAAGCCTGCCCATGGTGGTGTCCAACCTGGTGAACATCGTGTCGGCGGACTTCTTCAAGGTCGGGTTCGGCGAATACGCCTCCGTGATGTGGCCAGTGAACGTGGTGAGCGTCGCGGCCACTTTGCTGATGTTGTGGGTGTTCTATCGAAAGGACATCCCGGCCCGGTACGCGTCGGAAGAATTACGCAAACCTGCCGAAGCTATCCATGACCGCGCCACATTCGTGGCCGGCTGGTGGGTACTGGCGCTATTGCTATTGGGCCTGTTCGCACTGGAGCCGCTCGGTGTGCCCGTGAGTGCGGTGGCCGCAGTGTGTGCGGTGATCCTGCTGTTGATTGCCGGCAAAGGGCACCGCATTTCCACCCGCAAGGTGATCAGGCACGCGCCCTGGCACATTGTGGTGTTTTCGCTGGGCATGTACCTGGTGGTGTACGGGCTGCGCAACGCCGGCCTTACCGACGCCCTTGCCACAGTGCTCGACGCGCTGGGCAAACAGGGGTTATGGGCGGCCACGCTGGGCACCGGCATGATCGCCGCGCTGCTGTCCTCGGTAATGAACAACCTGCCCAGCGTACTGATCGGCGCCCTTTCGATTCAGGGTAGCCATGCAACCGGCGCGGTGCATCAGGCCATGGTGTACGCCAACGTCATCGGCTGCGATCTCGGCCCCAAGATCACGCCGATCGGCAGCCTGGCAACGTTGCTGTGGCTTCACGTGCTGGCGAAGAAGGAAATCCGCATTACCTGGGGTTACTACTTCAAGGTGGGCAGCGTACTTACCCTCCCCATTCTGCTGGTAACCCTGGCTGCGCTGGCGCTGCGGTTGAGCGTTCACCCCTGAGAGCAAGCGATGAAAACGCCCATCAACTGCCAGACCCGTGTAGCCACCCCTTCAGACGCTGCGGCCATCCAGGCGATTTATGCGCCCGTGGTGGAACACACGGCGATTTCCTTTGAACTGGCGCCGCCCTCTGTCGAAGAGATCGCGCAGCGGATCACGGCTACGCTGCCGATGTTTCCGTACCTGGTTGCCGAACAGGATGGCCAGGTGATGGGGTATGCCTATGCCAGCGCGCACCGGGCGAGGCTCGCTTATCGGTGGTCTGTGGATGTCACCGTGTACGTTGCGTCAAACGCCCAACGTAAAGGCATAGGCCGTGCCCTCTACCAGCGCTTGCTGCCTTTGTTGGAACGCCAGGGGTTTCATTCGGCCTATGCGGGTATTGCCTTGCCGAATGCTGGGAGCATCGGGCTGCATGAAGCGCTGGGGTTCGTGCACATCGGCACCTACCCGGAAGTCGGGTTCAAGCACGGCAAATGGCATGACGTGGGGTATTGGCGCAAGGCGTTGAATGGGGCTACGCCGCCGGGCGAGGTGACTGCGTTTGCGGAGCTGGTGGTGGGATGAAGATTGGGCGTTGCGATTGCGGGCGAGACCGCGGGGGAGATGGTGCCGGAGACAGGAATCGAACCTGCGACCTTCGCGTTACGAGTGCGCTGCTCTACCGACTGAGCTACACCGGCGTGTTTCGGGTGTGTACGCTATCACCGCTCGGGCGCACGGGCAAGCCCTTGTAGCCGCTGACTTTTTCAGGCGCCTGGGCAGGATTTTGGGGCGTAGGCGGCTGGGGCGGTGGTAGCGCAGGTCCAGGCCGGCGTAGCGTCCCGTGTCCAGGTGATGGTTTGGCCATCCACCGATGCGGGAGCATTGGTGATGGTGCAGACAATAGTGCCAAGACCTGTGGAAGCCGTACCGTTCGCTGCAATAGTGCTGCAGGTTCCGGTCGACGCCTGGCCACCGATCTCGCCTGGGGCGGTTACATTGCTGCCTGACTCGAGACGGTCCTGAAAACCTGCTTTCAGCGCAGACGTTTCCGCCACGCCCGCGAGCACCTTGGCTCGGGCTTGGTAAGAGGTGTAAGCGGGAATTGCAATCGCCGCGAGTATGCCGATTATTGCTACCACGACCATCAGCTCGATCAGGGTAAAGCCTTTTGCGCCTTTCACGGCTGCGCTCCCTGTAAAAGAATCAAGGCCCGGGAAAGGGCCTTGAACGTCACATAGCTAATCAGCTGCAGCCTTTTGGTTTGTAGTCCGCGCTAGAGATACCGGTTGTAGAACAGCTCCAGCCAGTGGTCGCATCACGGGTCAAAATGATAACGCCCCCAGCAACGGCGGTAGGCGCGTTCTGCAGGGTGCACTTCAGGGTATTGGCTGTCGCGAAATCAAACACACAGTTAGCCGTAGCGTTGGCCGAAATACCAAGCGAGGTTGCCGAAATAGCAGTATTGGTGCTCAGCGCATCCTCATAGTTGGTTTTCAAAGCAGATACCTCGGCCAGCCCCGCAGCAGTCTTAGCCCGCGCTTGATACTTCGAATAAGCGGGAATCGCAATCGCCGCCAAAATACCGATGATCGCAACCACGATCATCAATTCGATAAGGGTAAAACCCTTCTGATTCTTCATACTCGTTCTCCTAATGCGAGAAGGCCTTGTGACCTGAAACCCACGGAGCAACCGCCATGCCAAGCGCCAGAGGGCAACGTTTCCGGCGCACCACCGGCATTGGCCATCATTTTGCCCGCACCTCGGCTTCGTCGCTAACTGACGTTTTTTGTCACTTTGCCCCAATCATTTGGCACCCGCAGGTGGACTAGGCTATAAACGAGCGACCGAAGGAGTCTGGCTACCCATGAATGACATCGCCCTGACCGGCCTGGCCAAGCAGTTGGTCGTTGCAGAACTGTTGAACGAGAAAAACGCCCAGCAGGCGTTCCAGCAGGCCCAACGCAACAAGATCCCGCTGGTGCATTACCTCGTGCAAACGAAGCTGGTGCGTGGGCGGGACATCGCGGAGCTGGCGGCGGACCAGTTCGGCATGGCGGTGCTGGATATTTCCACCATCGACAAGGACGCGTTCCCACAAGGCGTGGTCAACGAGCGGCTGGTACGCCAGCATCGCGCCTTGCCGCTGTGGCGCCGGGGCAACAAGCTGTTTATCGCCCTGTCGGACCCTACCAACCAGCAAGCCATCACGGACATCCAGTTCAACACCGGGCTGAACGCAGAAGCCATTCTGGTAGAGGACGACAAGCTCAGCGACGCCATCGACCGCTTCTTCGAGAGCAACACAGGGCTTGAGGACTTAGGCGATGTGGACCTCGACGGCCTGGATATCGAATCCACCGATGACAAGCGCGACGATGCGCCGGGCGGGGACGCCGACGACGCGCC
Organism: Pseudomonas sp. 3MAES_34.3B; assembly: GCF_058145875.1. Taxonomy (NCBI): domain Bacteria; kingdom Pseudomonadati; phylum Pseudomonadota; class Gammaproteobacteria; order Pseudomonadales; family Pseudomonadaceae; genus Pseudomonas; species Pseudomonas sp. 3MAES_34.3B. The sequence goes on from NZ_CM176960.1 coordinate 4,585,770, forward strand.
GGTGGTGCGCTTCGTGAACAAGATGCTACTGGACGCGATCCGCAGCGGCTCGTCCGACCTCCACTTCGAGCCCTACGAACGGGCCTACCGGGTGCGCTTCCGTACCGACGGCATGCTGCGCGAGATTGCCCGGCCCCCTATCAGCCTGGCTGGGCGGATTGCCGCGCGTTTGAAGGTGATGGCCAGCCTGGACATTTCCGAGCGTCGCAAGCCCCAGGACGGGCGCATCAAGATGCGCATTTCCAAGAGCAAGGCCATCGACTTCCGGGTAAACACCTTGCCCACCCTGTGGGGCGAGAAGATCGTGATGCGTATCCTCGACCCCACCAGCGCCCAGCTGGGTATCGACGCGTTGGGCTATGAGGAAAATCAGAAGCAGTTGTACCTGGACGCGCTCAGCCAGCCCCAGGGAATGATCCTGGTAACCGGGCCCACGGGTTCGGGTAAAACCGTGTCGCTGTACACCGGCCTTAACATCCTCAATACCGTGGACATCAATATTTCCACGGCCGAGGACCCGGTGGAAATCAACATGGAAGGCATCAACCAGGTAAACGTGAACCCGCGGCAGGGGATGGACTTCGCCTCGGCGCTGCGTTCGTTCCTCCGGCAAGACCCTGACGTGATCATGGTGGGGGAAATCCGCGACCTGGAAACCGCCGAAATTGCCATCAAGGCGGCGCAAACCGGCCACCTTGTACTGTCTACCCTGCACACCAACAGCGCAGCGGAAACCCTGACCCGCTTGCAGAACATGGGTGTGGCGGGCTTCAACATTGCCACGTCGGTGAACCTGATCATCGCCCAGCGGCTGGCGCGCAAGTTGTGCCCGCACTGCAAGCAAGAGGCGGACATCCCCCGTGACGTATTGATCGAGGAAGGCTTCCCGCCTGAGAGCATCGGCACCTTCAAGGTGTATGAGCCCAAAGGCTGTGACCAGTGCAACAACGGTTATCGGGGTCGCCAGGGTATCTACGAGGTGGTGAAAAACACTCCGGCGCTGCAACGGCTGATCATGGAAGCTGCGAACTCCATTGATATCGCCGTGCAAATGCGGGCAGAAGGCTTCAGCGACCTGCGCCAGTCCGGTTTGGCCAAGGTCATGCAAGGTGTAACCAGCCTGGAAGAAGTCAACCGGGTGACCAAGGACTAAGCCATGGCCGTGAAAGCAGTAAAGCCAATCAAGCCGTCCGTATTCAGCTGGCAGGGTGTCGATCGCAAGGGCGCCAAGGTCAGTGGGCAGATGTCCGCGGCCAACGTTGCGCTGGTGAAAGCGCAACTGCGGCGCCAGGGCATCAATCCCGGCAAGGTTAAAAAACAAGCAACGTCACTGTTCGGCAAAGGGAAGAAGATCAAACCGCTGGACATTGCTTTCTTCACCCGCCAAATGGCGACGATGATGCGCGCCGGCGTGCCCATGCTGCAGTCCTTCGACATCATCATCGAGGGGGTGGATAACCCCAACATGAAGAAGCTGGTAGACGAACTGAAGCAGGAAGTTGCGGCAGGTAACAGTTTCGCCAACTCTCTGCGGCGCAAGCCCGAATACTTCGACGACCTGTATTGCAACCTGGTAAATGCCGGTGAACAGGCCGGTGCGCTGGAAACGCTGCTGGACCGGGTGGCGACCTACAAGGAAAAGACCGAGGCATTGAAGGCCAAGATCAAGAAAGCGATGACCTACCCTATCGCCGTTCTGGTAGTTGCCTGTGTGGTTTCGGCGATCCTGCTGATAAAGGTAGTCCCGCAGTTCAAAAGTGTATTTGAGGGGTTCGGGGCTGAACTCCCTGCGTTTACGCAGATGGTCATCAACCTTTCCGAAGCCTTGCAGGCGTGGTGGTATATCGTCCTGGCGGGTATCGTCGGGGTGATATACGTGTTCCGCCGTTTGCATAAAACCAACCAGCGGTTCCGCGATGGTGTGGACAAGTTCCTTTTGAAGATTCCTATCGTGGGCGGCATTCTCTACAAATCGTCAGTGGCCCGCTTCGCTCGCACCCTATCGACTACGTTCGCAGCGGGCGTACCCTTGGTTGAAGCACTGGATTCTGTCGCAGGTGCCACGGGCAACGTGGTGTTCAAGCGCGCGGTTTATCAAATCCGCCAGGATGTTTCCACGGGCATGCAACTCAATGTCTCGATGCGAAACACCGGAGCGTTCCCCAGCATGGCAATCCAGATGACGTCCATCGGTGAAGAGTCTGGCGCGCTGGACGGCATGCTGGACAAGGTTGCCAGTTATTTCGAAGGCGAGGTGGATAACGCCGTCGATAACCTCACCACCCTCATGGAACCCATGATCATGGCTGTGCTCGGCGTACTCGTCGGCGGGCTGGTTGTGGCCATGTACCTTCCCATCTTCCAGCTTGGTTCTGTCGTTTAAATGCCTGCTTTCGACCTTCTGGCCAGCTCACCGCTGGCCACCTCCCTCTGCGCGCTGTTGTTGGGCCTGCTGGTGGGAAGTTTCCTCAATGTGGTGATTCACCGCTTGCCTATCATGATGAACGCCGACTGGCGCAAGCAGGCCCGCGAGTACTTGAAGTTGCCGGAGGAAACACCGGGCCCTGTGTATAACTTGATGGTGCCGCGCTCGGCCTGCCCGCAGTGTGGCCATCGCATCAGCGCTGTGGAAAACATCCCCATCGTGAGTTACCTCTGGCTGCGCGGGCGTTGCGCCGGCTGCCAGGCACACATCCCACGCCGTTACCCGCTGGTAGAGCTGGCGTGCGGGCTGCTGTCCGCCTTTATCGCCTGGCACTTCGGCGCTACCTGGCAGGCGGCGGCCATGTTGCTGCTCACGTGGGGCTTGCTGGCGATGAGCATGATCGACGTAGACCATCAACTGCTGCCCGATGCCCTCGTACTACCCTTATTGTGGCTGGGGTTGATCGTGAATGCCCTTGGGCTGTTCGTGCCGCTGGCGGATGCGCTGTGGGGCGCCGTGGCCGGCTACCTCAGCCTGTGGTTGGTGTTCTGGGTATTCCGCCTGCTTACCGGCAAGGAAGGCATGGGCTACGGGGACTTCAAGCTGCTGTCGCTGATCGGCGCCTGGGGTGGCTGGCAAGTGCTGCCACTGACCATACTGCTTTCCAGTGCCGTCGGCGCAGTGCTGGGCACGCTCATGCTGCGCGCGCGTGGGGCCAGCCATGCCACGCCCATCCCTTTCGGTCCCTACCTGGCGGTTGCCGGCTGGATCGCGCTGATCTGGGGTGATGAAATAACCACGTCCTATCTTCAGTTCGCGGGGTTCGGCCAGTGAGCGCAAGCAAATCGCACCCTTGGGTGCTGGGCCTTACCGGCGGCATTGGCAGCGGCAAAAGCGCGGTGGCGGACCGCTTCGCCCAGCTGGGGCTGGAAGTGGTAGACGCCGACCAGGCCTCACGTTGGGTGGTGGAACCCGGCCGGCCGGCGCTGGCGGCGTTGGCGGAACACTTCGGCGAGGGCATTCTGCAGGCGGATGGCACCCTGCACCGTGCCGAGCTGCGCAAGCGCATCTTCGAAAGTACCGACGAGCGCCTGTGGGTAGAAAAGCTGCTGCACCCGTTGATTGCCACGGAAATTGCCGAGCGCCTGCAGGCGGCGAAGTCGCCGTACGCGGTATTCGTTTCACCGTTGATGATCGAGTCGGGGCAGTACCGCCTGGCCAACCGCCTGCTGGTGATCGACGCCCCGCGGGAGCTTCAGGTCGCACGAACCTTACGCCGGGACGGCAGCAGCCAGGCGCAGATCGACGCCATACTGGCCGCCCAGGCCACCCGGGAGGATCGCCGGGCCTTGGCCGATGACGTGATCCTCAACGACAATACCCTCGAACACCTCCAGGCGGAGGTAGACCGCCTGCACCTTGTTTACTTGTCTATAGCTGGAATGCATTCATGACCCAACCCACCCTCGTCAACTGCCCCACCTGTGGGGCCCCTGTGGAATGGAGCAGTGCCTCCCCCAACCGGCCCTTCTGTTCGGACCGCTGCAAGCTGATCGACCTGGGCGCCTGGGCGTCCGAAGAGCACAAGATTGCCGGCCGCGAAGAATCCGAGGATGAGCTGTTTTCAGGCGATTTGCCGCCCAGCCATCACTAAGCCTGCTGTTCAGGGCTTGTCGTCCTTCGCCATGGCTGTTACGAATAGCCCAAGCCGCACATGAGGCAAGGCCATGGACGATTCCGACTACCTGCGCCTGTTGACCACCCAGGCCGAAGAAGCGAACGCGCTGCTTTCCAATGCGCGCAAGTGGGAGCGCGAGCGTTGGGTGTGCCAGCGGCTGCTGCAGGGCCTGAATATCGCCTACAGCACGGAGGAGTTCCTGCCGGTAGGCCAGGAGCCGCCGGACGTGCTGTTTCGGGATGCCAACTTCGAAGTGTTCTTCGTGCTGGACGAAGGCCGTCGCCTCAATGATGAGTGGCGCGAGGAGTTGCAACGCCGCCGCAGCGCCTTCTCCCTCAGCCAGCTGGTACGCCGGGAAGCTCGGCCCAAACGCATCCGCGCCCCGGAGCTGCTGACGCGGCTGGGGCCTACCTTGCGCAAGAAAGCCCACAACTACCTGGAACGTGGCCTGGACCTGGGCGAGCTGGACATGATCGCCTTCGCCAGCCTCAAGCGCGACGTGCTCAACCTCAACAGCCATTTCCCCCCGCCCACGGAGTACCTGCGCCAGGGCTGGCGGTCGTTGTCGCTGGTGGGCCCGAACTTTGCGCGGGTACTGTTCGCTCACCCGGATGCGCCCGACTTTCTGCGGGCGAACCTGGGCCGGAGCATTCTGTTCGACGTGGGGATAACCCTGTGACAACCGCGCCCATGGCGCCGCGCCCGGGACAGTGTTAAAACTAGCGCATTGCGTACACCTGCCGGCCTGTCGAATGCCCGCCCCTCGCCTTACCGCACCGCTGCCCTCCTCTTCCAGCCCTGGAAAAATGCCAGCTCGCTGCGTGCAACATTTTGCCCAGCGCCGCGGTCTATTCGCGCAACCTGAACCCTGCCTCAGCCTGGATGGGCGCTCGAAGCTGCCTTGCGCTCGCCCCGTCCAGTTGCCCTCGCCGCCAGCCGCGGCCAGGGAGCACGGATTTTTCAACCTTACGAGATACCTCCATGAAACATCGCATCGTGATCGTTGGCGGCGGCGCCGGCGGCCTGGAACTGGCGACCCGCCTGGGTAAAACCCTGGGCAAACGCGGCAAGGCCAGCATCACCCTGGTGGACGCCAACCTGACGCACATCTGGAAGCCCCTGCTGCACGAAGTGGCGGCGGGCTCCTTGAACTCGTCCGGCGACGAGCTCAATTACCTCGCCCAGGCCAAGTGGAACCACTTCGAGTTCCAATTGGGCCGTATGAGTGGGCTGGACCGCCCCAACCAGCGGATTACCTTGGCCGCTACGCTCGACGACAGCGGCACCGAACTGGTGCCGGAGCGTGAACTGGCCTACGACACGCTGGTGATCGCCGTGGGCAGCACTACCAACGATTTCGGCACCAAGGGCGCGGCCGAGCATTGCCTGTTCCTGGACACCCGCAAGCAGGCCGAGCGCTTCCACCAGCAGCTGCTGAACGCCTACCTGCGGGCCCACGCGCAGGAAGGCTCGCACCAGGAAGAAATCACCGTGGCCATCGTCGGCGCTGGCGCCACTGGGGTGGAGCTCGCCGCCGAACTGCACCATGCCGCCCACGAGCTGGCTGCCTATGGCCTGGGCCGTATTCGCCCGGAAAACATGCGCATCACGGTCATCGAGGCGGGCCCGCGGGTATTGCCGGCCTTGCCTGAGCGGATCAGCACGCCGGTGCACCGCACCCTCGAGAAGCTGGGCGTAACGGTGCTCACCGGTGCCGCCGTAAGCGAGGTGACCGCCGACAGCCTGCACACCACCGACGGCAAGGTGATTCCGGCGCGGCTTAAGGTGTGGGCGGCAGGTATTCGTGCCCCGGCCTTCCTGGAAAACCTCGGCGGCCTGGAAACCAACCGCATCAACCAACTGCAGGTGCGCCCTACCCTGCAAACCACCCTGGATGACAACATCTTCGCCTTCGGTGACTGCGCCGCCTGCCCGCAGCCCGGCAGCGACCGTAACGTGCCGCCACGGGCCCAGGCCGCGCACCAGCAAGCCTCGCTGCTGGTTAAATCGCTCAAGGCTCGGCTCGAAGGCGGCACCCTGCCCGAATACCGCTACACCGACTACGGTTCGCTCATTTCCCTCAGCCGCTTCTCGGCAGTGGGCAACCTGATGGGCAACCTGACCGGCAGCGTGATGCTGGAAGGCTGGCTGGCGCGGATGTTCTACGTGTCGCTATACCGCATGCACCAGATGGCGCTGTATGGCCCGTTCCGTACCGCCATGTCCATGCTGGGCAGCCGCCTGGGGCGCGGCACCGAGCCACGGCTAAAGCTGCACTGAGATAGGACGCCTCTAACCCTGTGGGAGCAGGGCGGAGCCGAAGGCGGAGCTCGCGAATAAGGCCTTGAGAATACAGCTCAAGACTGTTGCTTCCCACAAGGTCCGCTGTGGCACTGGGAACAACTCTGTTCCATGAGAGCCGGCTTCGCCGGCTCCTATGCTTCGAGATATCCACTGGAAAAATGCCGCTTGCCATACCTGTATATACAGGTTTAGATAACAGGCATTGCCCACGTACCAGGATACTTCTCCATGCCTGCGCCCCTGACCATCCAGCCCGGCTCGTTCGACCTTGCTCAACTGCGCTCCATCTACCACTTCCGGGTTCCTTTCGAGCTTGATCCGGGCGCCCGGGCAACCGTGGACGAAGCGGCGGCGACGGTTACCCGTATCATCGCCAGCAAGCGCACGGTGTATGGCATCAATACAGGGTTTGGGCTGTTGGCGCGCACGTCTATCGCGGAAGAATCCTTGGCCAAGCTGCAGCGCAATCTGCTGCTCAGCCACTGCACCGGTACCGGCCCACTGCTGGACGATGCAACTGTTGGCCTGATACTGGCGTTGAAGGTCGCTTCGCTGGCGCGGGGCTTTTCGGGCGTGCGCTGGCAGGTGATCGAAGGGCTGAGCGCACTGTATAACGCACAGGTTTACCCCTGCGTGCCTTCCCAAGGCTCGGTAGGTGCCTCCGGGGACCTTGCGCCGTTGGCCCACCTGGCGGCTGTTCTGATCGGCGTGGGCCGGGTACGCCATGAAGGCCGCGAAATGGACGCCACCGAAGGCCTGACCATTGCCGGCCTGCAACCGCTGGAGCTTGGCCCCAAGGAAGGCCTGGCCCTGATCAACGGAACACAGGTTTCCACGGCCTTGGCACTGCGTGGTTTGTTCGCGGCAGAGCGGCTGTTCAGCGCGGCGGTGGTGGCCGGGAGCCTCACCGTTGAAGCGCTCAGAGGTTCGGACGTGCCGTTCGACCCGCGCATTCAGGCCGTACGCGGCCAGCCCGGGCAGATCGACGTGGCCGTGTTTTACCGGGAATTACTGGCGAGCAGCGAAATCCGGGAATCCCATCGGGATTGCCCGCGTGTGCAGGACCCGTACTCGTTGCGCTGCCAGCCCCAGGTGATGGGCGCTTGCCTGGACCACATGCGCTTCGCCGCAAGCGTATTCCTGCGCGAAGCAAACGCGGTGTCCGATAACCCCCTGGTGTTCAGCGCAGACGGCGATGTGCTGTCGGGCGGCAACTTCCACGCCGAGCCCGTAGCCATGGCGGCGGACGTTCTGGCGCTGGCCATCTCGGAGATCGGCGCACTGTCGGAGCGCCGCACCGCTCAATTGGTAGACCCTGCACTCTCCGGGCTGCCAGCATTCCTGGTGAAAGAAGGTGGCCTGAATTCCGGCTTCATGATCGCTCAGGTGACCGCTGCGGCGCTGGCGTCGGAGAACAAGACCCTGGCTCACCCGGCCTCGGTGGACAGCCTGCCTACCTCCGCGAACCAGGAAGACCACGTGTCCATGGCCACCTTCGCCGCCCGCCGATTGCAGGACATGGCCGGCAATAGCAGCGCGGTGGTGGCCATCGAGCTGCTTGGCGCAGCCCAAGGCATCGACTTGCTGGCCCCCCTGAAAACCTCGCCCCAGCTAGCGGCCGTGATGGAGTTGATCCGCTCGAAAGTGGATCACTACCACGAAGACCGCTACTTTGCTCCCGACATCGCCTGCGCCCGAGCCTGGGTCGAAGGCGGCGCTTTCGAAGAGTGGATGCCAGTGGGGCGGTTGTATAACGCCTGACGTTTACCGGGCCGGCACGCGCACCGCGGCCGGCTCGGCCCTGCGTTTACGCACCGACATCACGGCAATCAGCGAGATCGCCGCAGTCACCAGCAGGTAAATCGCGACCGGTTGCCAGGCCCCTTGGTATTTGCCCAGCAGCCAGGTGGCGATCAGCGGCGCCGTGCCGCCGGCCAGCGCGGCACCGAGCTGATAGCCGAGCGTGATGCCCGTATAGCGCACACGGGTGCTGAAGATTTCCGAAGACAAGGTACCCAATACCGCAGTGATGGGCGCCCACAGCAACCCGAGGGCGATGACGGTGGCAGTAGTGATGCCCCACACGCTACGGGTGTCGAGCAGCATGAAATACGGGTAGATGAAGGCGGCGCTCAGCACAATCCCCAGCGTATACACCGTACGGCGGCCCACCTTATCGGACAGCCAGCCCATGACTGGAATCATCATGGAGGCCACCACCGCCGCGCACATTACCGCATGCAGCGCATCCACCTTGCTGTAGCCCAGGTTGCCAGTGGCGTAACTGACCACGAACGTCGAAAAGATATAGAACGGCGCAGTTTCCACCACCTTCAAACCAGCGGCGATCAGTACTTCACGCCAGTGATTGCGCAGGGTTTCGACGATAGGCATTTTGGCGACATTGCCAGTGGCCTTCGCAGCTTCGAAATCGGGGGTTTCGCCGATGCCCGAGCGAATCCACAGGCCAAGAAACACCAGGCCCGCACTCAGCAGAAACGGCACGCGCCAGCCCCAGCTCAGAAAATCCTCTTCGGGCAACAGCGCCATCAGGCTGACCGCCAGGGTCGCCAGCAGCATGCCGATGGTTACCCCCACCTGCGGAATGCTACCAAACAAACCCTTGCGGTGCGCTGGCGCATATTCGTAAGCCAGCAACAGCGCCCCGCCCCACTCGCCGCCGATGCCAAGGCCCTGAATCACCCGAAGCGTGACCAGCAGAATAGGTGCCGCAATACCGATGGCTGAATACGTAGGGAGCAGGCCGATCGCTACGGTGGCCCCGCCCATGAGCGAGAGCGTGAGCACCAGGGTTTTCTTGCGGCCAATCCGATCGCCGATATGGGCGAATACGACTCCGCCAATAGGCCGAATAAAGAATGTAAGTGAGAACGTGAGGTATGACAGCAGCAGCGCGACGACAGGCTCGAAGCTCGGGAAAAATAGCTTGTTAAACACCAAGGCGGCCGCAGTGCCGTACAGAAAGTAGTCAAACCATTCGATCGAGCTGCCTGTAAGGCTGGCGATCAATGCACGCCCTCCGCCCGCAGGGGCGGCTGTCGAATTGGGTAAGGCCATGGAGCACTCCAATTGTTATTAGTAATACCCGAGGCGCAACCCATCCCTTTGGTCCAGTTGCACCCGAGGGCGCCGATGGTATTCATCCGTTTATAGGCCCTGCAAGAGGCTGGGACGATAGTCCTGAAAATATTTTTAAAATAACCCCACTTTATGGGGTTATGCACTGTTGTAAGTCGTTAATTCACGATTTAGCCCTGTAGAGCACCAAATTAGCCCACTAATGCTGAATTGATTAAGTAGAAATCTACTTGAGCAACCGGGTTGCACCTCATCGGTATTTACTTATAGGCTGATAAAAAATCGGCTACAGGCCGCTGGAGATCAGCAATGAACGTGTTGTTTTTGGGCTATGGCCGCATGGGTAGTGCGATGGGTGAAGCGTGGCTGGCAACTGGCCTGGCCAGCCATGTGTACGCCGTTGACCCCAGCCTGCCCGCCAGCAAGCAGGCCGTGGTTGTGAGCAACGCAGCCCAGCTGGGCGACATATCGGTCGACTGCATCATCCTGGCCGTCAAACCTGCCTTGGCCGGCGGTGTGCTGAGCGCGCTGCCCAAGCACTTGCTCAACGGCTCGGTCGTAGTATCGGTAGCGGCCGGGGTCACGCTGCCTACATTGCGTAGCGCTGCAGGCAATAGCTGCGATCTGGTGCGGGCAATGCCCAATACGCCAGTATTGTTGGGCGCCGGCTGTACCGGGCTGTTTGCCGAGCCAGGGCTGCCGGAAGCGAAACGGGCCCTGGTCAGCCAGCTGTTCCAGGCCGTGGGTAGCGCCTGGTGGGTAGATCAGGAGCATCAATTGGACGCCGTGACCGCCCTGAGCGGCAGCGGCCCGGCGTATTACCACCTGTTCAGTGAAGCCCTGGCTGCGGCAGGCGTGGCCCTGGGGCTGGATGCCGAACTGGCCAAACGCCTGGCGGTGGACACGGCCTTCGGCGCTGCCACCCTGCAACGCCAGCCCGATGCCGACCTGGCCGCCCTGCGCCAAGCGGTTACCTCACCCAATGGCACTACCGCTGCCGCCATTGACGTTTTCGAGGCCGGCGGCGCCCTGCGCTCACTGGTTCAGCAGGCCGCTACCGCTGCTGCCGCACGGGCGCAGGCGCTATCACGGGGCGAATGACCCAGGTTCGGTTCGATAGCCGCGCCAATCGCCCGATTGGCGTGCGAAAGCCTCGGACAAATCCGCAGAAATCATTATTATCCCAAGGTGAAGAACGGCCAGTGGTGAGCGGGCCGAAATAGTCGATCGAGGGTGTCATGGGCAACGAAAGCATCAACTGGGACAAGCTGGGTTTCGAATACATCAAGACTGATCTGCGCTACCTCTCCTACTGGCGCGACGGTGCCTGGCAGCCCGGCGAGCTCACCGAAGACAACGTGCTGCATATCAGCGAAGGCTCCACCGCCTTGCACTATGGCCAGCAGTGCTTCGAAGGCCTGAAGGCCTACCGCGCCAAAGACGGCACCATCAATCTGTTCCGCCCGGACCAGAACGCCCTGCGCATGCAGCGCAGCTGCCAGCGCCTGCTGATGCCGGAAGTGTCCACCGAGCAGTTCATCAATGCCTGCCAGCAGGTAGTGAAGGCCAACGAGCGGTTCATCCCTCCGTTCGGCATTGGCGGCGCGCTATACCTGCGCCCGTTCGTGATCGGCGTGGGTGACAACCTTGGCGTGCGCACCGCGCCGGAGTTTATCTTCGCAGTCTTCGCCGTACCGGTCGGTCCGTACTTCAAAGGTGGCATGAAGCCTCATAACTTCGTGATTTCCGGCTATGACCGCGCCGCGCCCAACGGCACTGGCGCTGCCAAGGTGGGTGGCAACTATGCAGCCAGCCTGATGCCTGGTGCCGAGGCGAAAAAACAGAACTTCGCCGACTGCATCTACCTCGACCCGCAAACCCACAGCAAGATCGAAGAAGTGGGCTCGGCCAACTTCTTTGGTATCACCAAGGACGGCAAGCAGTTCGTGACCCCGAAATCCAGCTCGGTATTGCCAGGCATCACCCGCCTGTCACTGCTGGAACTGGCAGCCAGCCGCCTGGGCCTGGAAGTGGTAGAAGGCGACGTGCACATTGACCAGCTCGACCGCTTCGCCGAAGCCGGCGCCTGCGGTACCGCTGCGGTGATCTCGCCCATCGGCGGCATCGAGTACAAAGGCAAGCTGCACGTGTTCCACAGCGAAACCGAAGTCGGCCCGGTCACCCAGCGCCTGTACAAGGAACTGACCGGCATCCAAACCGGCGAAATCGAAGGCCCACAAGGCTGGATCGTGAAGGTCGACTGATTTCGACCGGATACAAAAAAGGCGCCCGCAGGCGCCTTTTTCGTCGATGCGGTTTACATCACTGCCGCGAACGCCTCGATTACATGGTCGAGGTTGCTCGGGCTCAACCCTGCAATGCAGATGCGGCCGGTTTCCACGGCGTATACGCCATGTTCGGCCTTGAGCTTGCGCACTTGGTCCGCGCTCAGGCCGGTGTAGGCGAACATGCCCTCCTGGTGAGCCAGGAAGCCGAAGTCACGCTCTGGCAGGCGCTTGGTCAAACCTTCCACCAATGCAGCCCGCATGGCCGTGATTCGCTCGCGCATTTGCGCCAACTCGCCCTGCCACTGCTTGTTCAGCGCTTCGTCGCCCAGCACACGGGCCACGATGCTGGCGCCGAACATCGGCGGGCTGGAGTAGTTGCGGCGAACATGCAGCTTGAGCTGGCCGAACACTTGCGCATGGCTGTCGCGAGCCGTGTGCACGCTCAACGCACCCACGCGCTCGCCGTACAGCGAGAACGTTTTGGAGAACGAACTGGATACGAGGAACTCCATGCCGCGGCGCGCGCATTCGCGAATCAGCCAGGCGTCGTCGTCCAGGCCCTTGCCGAACCCCTGATAAGCGATATCCAGGAACGGAATGGCGTCGCGCGCCTGCAGCACGTCGAGGATTTTCACCCAATGCTCGCGCTCTGGCTGGATGCCGGTAGGGTTATGGCAGCACGGGTGCAGCAACACGATCGCCTTGGCCGGCACTTTCTCCAGCGCCTCTACCGCACCTTCGAAGTCGAACGACTTGCGGTTAGGCTCGAAGTACGGGTAACGGTTCACCTTGAAACCGGCGCCCTGGAAGATACCCAGGTGGTTATCCCAGGTGGGGTCCGATACCCACACCTGAGACTCAGGCCAGGCGGTTTTCAGGAAATCGGCGCCTACCTTCAGCGCGCCGGAGCCGCCTACGGTCTGGATGATCGCGACGCTGTGGCGGCTGGTGTCCACGCTACCGGCGAACAGCAATTGCTCGACCACTCGACGATAAGCCGGGCCGCCTTCCATGGGAAGGTAGCTGCGTGGCTGATGTTCGGCAACGAGCAGCTCTTCGGCGCGCTGCACCGAGGGCAACAGCGGCACGCGGCCCAACTCGTCGTAATAGATGCCGACACCCAGGTTGACCTTGTTGGGCCGCGGGTCTTCAGCAAACTCCCCCATCAGCCCCAGGATCGGGTCGCCAGCGTACAGGGGCAAGTGTTCGAACATATCCACCTCAGGGGAAAAATACCCCCGGGCGCCGGTGATGCTGTGTTGGAGCCAGGCTCGGAATGCTCATTGACAGGCCGTCAACTCCGCTTCCTCGCCTGGCTCCGCCTTGCCTGACCGACGCTCGGTGGCATTCTAATGATTTTGGTTGGCCGAAGCCTGTGCGAGGGGAATTAGTTCACAGCGATTGCCCGGGGTCAAGGCACAGAACGCGCCCTGCCCCGGCATACAGTCAGGCGACAGCAGGGCGCCCTTCAACGTCGGTGTGCACGGTAGGTTCCGGAGGCCGCACCAGTTCGCGCGCTACGGTCCAGACGATGATCGCGGCGACGATGTCGAACACGGCCAGTACCACGAACAGCGGGCTATAGCCGATCTTGGTCACCAGCACACCGAACACCATGGTGAACGCTGCAGCGCCCAGGTAGCCGAACATGCCGCCCATCCCGGTGGCGGTAGCCACTTCGTTTTTGCCGAAGGAGTCGGACGTGATGGAGTACAGCGCGCCGGAAAGGGTCTGGTGAGCGAAGCCACCGATGCACAGCAGCAGGATGGCTGTGTACGGGCTTTCTACCAGGCCGATGCAGGCCGGGCCGATCATGCACGACGCACCGAACAGCAGCACCAGCTTGCGCGAAGTGAACAGCGACACGTTGCAACGCTTGTGGAAGAACGGGCTCAGGTAACCACCGAGCACGCAGCCAAGGTCTGCCGCGAGAAACGGCAACCAGGCGAACATCGCGATTTCCTTGATGTTCATGTGGCGCTCGGTCATCAGGTACAGCGGAATCCAGGCGTTGAAGGTCTGCCAGGCCGGCTCGGACAGAATCCGTGCCGAAGCGATTGCGTAGAAGTTGCGGCTGCTGATGATCTTTTTCCAGCTGCCTTTCTGCGCGGGTGCGTCCTTGAAGTGTGCTTCCTGGCCAGAAAGGATGTAGTCACGCTCCGAGTCGGCCAGCCGGCGCTGATCCCGAGGGTGCTTGTACAGCACCAGCCAGAGGAAGCTCCACACAATGCCCAGCCCGCCAACGATAAGGAACGCCAGCTGCCAGCCGCTTTGCAGAATGGCCCATACCACCAGCGGCGGCGCGAGCAAGGCACCCACGGACGAACCGATGTTGAACCAGCCGATGGCGACAGAACGCTCCTTGGCAGGGAACCACTCGGTAGTGGCCTTGACGCCAGCCGGCAAGCCCGCTGCCTCGGTAAGGCCCAGCAGCCCGCGCAGGAACGCCATGCTCTGCCAGCCAGTGGCCAGTGCCGCTGCGGCACACGCGGCCGACCAGGCCAGGGCAAAGGTGAAGAAGCCCATCTTGGTACCGATGGCATCGATGACGTAACCCGCTACCGGCTGCATGAAGGCATAGCACAGCTGCCACGCCACCACGATATGGGCGTATTGCTCGGTAGAAATAGTGAGTTCTTGCATCAGGGTGGGCGCGGCCACCGAGAGGGTATTACGGGCGAGGTAGTTGACGATAAGCCCGGCCGTCACCAGGCCGACCATCCACCAACGGATGCCTTTGATTTTCATAGGCTGACACTCTTTGTATTGTTTTTGTCGAGGTAAAGCGTAACGACATATGTCGTCGTACTTGTCGGCATTTTATAGGGCTTACCCGTGAGGGTGTCAAACGGATATTAGGCCTGCGGCACTACCGCCTGTACGATTTCATGATTACGCCATGGCAGCGATGAAACACCGTAAAGGCGGTGGTTTTCTTAGGCCACGGCGTGGAATCATTGACACGCGGCAAGCGGAATTTGATAATCTCAACAAGTTGTACGACAACCTACCGCGACCTTAGAAAAATAATCGAGAGCACGTCCCATGGCGCAAACCAGCACATCCGAGCGGCAAACCTTCAGCCGCATCCTCTTGACAGGCGCTGCCGGTGGGCTAGGGAAGGTGCTGCGTGAGCGGATACAGCCGTTAACTGAAGTGCTACGGCTGTCTGACATCTGCGACATGCCAGCTGCGGCCGGCCCACACGAAGAGGTTGTAACGTGCGACCTCGCAGACAAGGCTGCGGTCGATCGCCTGGTGGAAGGCTGCGATGCCATCCTCCATTTTGGCGGGGTGTCCACCGAACACGCGTTTGAAGCCATCCTTGGCGCGAATATCTGCGGGGTATTCCATCTGTACGAAGCCGCACGTCGCCATAACGTGAAGCGAGTGGTTTTTGCCAGCTCCAACCATGTGATCGGCTTCTACAAGCAGAGCGAACGCCTGGATGCGCACAGCCCTCGCCGGCCCGACAGCTATTACGGTTTGTCGAAAGCCTTCGGTGAGGACATGGCCACCTTCTACTTCGACCGGTATGGCATCGAGACCGTGAGCATTCGTATCGGCTCGTCCTTCCCCGAACCGCAAAACCGCCGAATGCTGGACAGCTGGCTGAGCTATGACGACCTGGTTCAGTTGATTGAGCGCAGCCTGTATGCCGAGAACGTCGGCCATACCCTTGTGTACGGCGCCTCGGCAAACAAGAACGTGTGGTGGGACAACCGCTACGCCGAGCACCTGGCCTACCATCCACAGGACAGCTCCGAGCCCTGGCGTGCCGCCATCGAAGCACAACCCGCCTTGGCTGAAGACGACCCGTTGCGGATTTACCAAGGCGGCGCCTTCGTCGCGGCGGGCCCGTTCGAGGGCTGAACCGCTGTTCAAGCTCCGCGCCTTTCCCTATAGTGCGGGCATTCCAACAAAAGCCTCCTTTCGCCCTGGCCTCCCAGCGGTGCATGGGGGCTTTGTGCCTTTTGCTTGATGGGGTTTTATGGCTTTCACTTCCCTGCGTCGCGACGCATTGGCCGGGCTGACCACGGCGTTCGCGCTGGTTCCCGAATGCATTGCCTTCGCGCTGGTTGCGCATCTCAATCCGCTGATGGGCCTTTACGGCGCTTTCTTTATTTGTACGCTCACTGCCCTGCTGGGCGGGCGCCCGGGCATGATTTCCGGGGCGGCGGGTTCCATGGCCGTGGTGATCGTTGCCCTGGTTGTGCAGCATGGGGCTCAGTACCTGCTGGCCACGGTGGTGCTCGGCGGCGGGCTGATGATGCTGTTCGGCGCGCTGCGCCTGGGCAAGCTGATACGCATGGTTCCGCACCCCGTGATGCTGGGCTTCGTGAATGGCCTGGCGATCGTGATCGCTCTTGCCCAGCTGGAACACTTCAAGGAGGGCGATCACTGGCTGCAGGGCACAGCACTGTGGGTAATGGCAGGGCTGGTGGCGGTCACCATGGCGGTTGTGTGGGTGTTGCCGCGCCTCACCCGTGCGGTTCCACCCGCGCTTGTGGCTATCGTGAGCGTGGGCTTGCTCACGGTAGGGCTTGGCTTGCCAACGCGAACGCTGGGCGACATGGCCCACATTGCCGCCGGCCTGCCGCAATGGCATTTGCCGGACGTACCCCTCACATTGGAGACCCTGCGCATCGTGCTGCCCTATGCCGTACTGATGGCGGCGGTAGGCCTGCTGGAAACTCTGCTTACGCTTAACCTCACCGACGAGATCACCGAAACACGGGGCCAACCGGACCGTGAATGCGTTGCCCTGGGCGCGGCGAACCTGGCGTCGGGGCTGTTCGGCGGCATGGGAGGTTGCGCCATGATCGGCCAAACCATGATCAACCTGTCTTCGGGTGGGCGCGGCCGGTTGTCTGGAGTGGTCAGCGGCCTGATGATCCTGATGTTCATTCTGTTCCTTTCTTCGTGGATCGAGCAGATCCCGCTGGCCGCGCTGGTAGGCGTAATGTTCGTGGTTGCCCAACAGACCTTTGCCTGGGGCTCGCTGCGGGTGCTGGGCAAGATCCCCCGGCAAGACGCCGTGGTGGTAGTGGCGGTGACCATCATTACCGTGTTCACCGACCTCGCCACCGCCGTGCTGTGCGGGGTGGTGATCAGTGCGCTCGGGTTCGCCTGGCAGCATGCGCACGAAATTCGAGCAGAGTTTGCCGATGGCGGCGAAGAGCGTTACTACCGCCTGTACGGCACGCTGTTCTTCGCCTCCACCACCCGCTTCCAGACCCTGTTCACGCCGGCCGCCGACCCTGCGCGGGTGGTGATCGACTGCGCCGGGCTCAGGGTTGCCGACCACTCCGGTATTGCGGCGCTCGAAGCGCTGCTGGCGCGTTACCGAGCCTTGGGGCGCGACGTGCAGCTCATCAACCTCTCCCAGCGCTGCGAAGCCTTGCTGGGCCGGGCAGGCGTGACGGCCGAGTGACAGTCCTTTGGCAACGTGTTTGTAACCGCTGACAGAATCTCGCCGACCTACCGATCTTCAATTTTCTGACTATAAAGCGGCGGGGGCCATCCTAGCCTCCGCTTCCGCCTGCCTTTGCAACGGCTCGCGTACCTCTTGAATCCTCTTATTCCCCGCGCTTGACCTCCTCACGCCTTGGCACAGCGCTTCGCTTTCCGCCGGCCCGGATGCGCCAGAAAAAGAATAAGCCCGCATAGGTTTATTTGACGCAACGCTCTGTATCGAGCTGCTTACAAAGGACCCGTCGTCAACAAATCGACAGGAAACTGACGCTTTTACGAAATTTTCACTTTCCTCAGGGGTAGTCGATGGAAGGACGAATTGGGATATGTGAACTGTGTCATACAAATCCGGTACCACACGCTGAGTTATTGGCATTGATACCAATTCCCTTCCCAGGACCGGAGCAACATCATGATTTTCAACGTAAAGGATTTTGGCGCTGTCGGTGACGGTGTCACGGACGATACAGCCGCTATCCAGGCGACCATCGACGCGGCAGCCGCTGCTGGGGGCGGAACGGTATTTGTGCCAACCGGGATCTTTATCGTCTCGGCCGGGGAGGAACCCTCAGACGGCTGCTTGATGCTCAAAAGCAACGTGTACATGGAAGGCGCGGGTGCTGGCAAAACCACCGTGAAGGTAGCGGACGGCTCGGACACCAAGATCACTGGGGTAATCCGTTCGGCCTATGGCGAAGAAACCCACGACTTCGGCCTCAGCAACCTGACCATCGACGGCAACCGCGACAACACCACCGGCAAGATCGACGGCTGGTTCAACGGCTACATTCCCGGCAAGGAAGGCCACGACAGCAACGTCACCCTCAGCGGCGTGGAAATCAAGGACTGCTCGGGTTACGGCTTCGACCCCCACGAGCAAACGATCAACATGTTGATCGAAAACTGCGTGTCACACGGCAACGGCCTGGACGGCTTTGTCGCGGATTACATGATCGACACCAAATATGTGAACAACGTGGCGTACGACAACGACCGCCACGGGTTCAACATCGTGACCAGCACCAACGACTTCACCATGACCGGCAACGTGGCCTATGGCAACGGCGGCAACGGTATCGTGGTGCAGCGCGGCAGCGAGAACATCCCTTCACCGTACGACGTCACCATCGAAGGCGGCAGCGTGTACAACAACGGCGCCGAAGGCGTGTTGGTGAAACTGTCGAGCGACGTGACCGTGACCGGGGTGGATATCCACGACAACGGCGGCGCCGGCGTGCGCATCTATGGCAGCACTGGCGTGGTGGTCAGCAACAATACCCTGACCAACAACGCGCTGAACGCTCCTGTGCCGGAAGTGATTATCCAGAGCTATGACGACACCACAGGTGTGTCCGGCAAGTTCTTCCCTGGCAGCGACAACCAGATACTGGGCAACACCATCACTGGTGGCGCCAATTCCACCTATGGGGTGGCCGAGCGTAATGAAGACGGCACCGATCACAACACCATCGTCGGCAATGCAATCAGCCAGACCACCAAGGGCTCGACGCTGACCTATGGCGACGGTACCTATGTAGGCGCCACCCTGCCCACCCTGACCATCGAAGGCACCAGCGGGGCGGACACGCTGACCGGCACCGCCAGCAACGAGCTGTTCCTGGCTGGAGCCGGCAAGGACACTATCAACGCCGGCGCGGGCGACGACATTCTGGTGGGTGGCGCGGGCGCGGACAAACTCACCGGCGGCGCTGGCGCGGATACCTTCCGTTTCACGGCCCTGACCGACAGCTACCGTACCGCCAGCGCCACCTTCAGCGATCAGATCACTGATTTCGACGTAACCAAGGACACCATTGACGTTGCCGACCTGGGATTCAAAGGCCTGGGCAATGGCTATAACGGCACGTTGTTGGTGCAATACAACAGCAGCACCAACCGCACCTACATCAAAAGCTACGACGCCGATGCCAATGGCAACCGCTTCGAGCTTTCTCTGGAAGGCAACCTGGCCACCACCCTCAAGGCCGGCAACTTCGTGTTCCAACGCGTAATCGAAGGCACCAGCGGCAGTGACTCCCTTACCGGGACCAGCGGCGCCGATACCCTCAACGGCCTGGCGGGCGCGGACAGCATCAATGCTGGCGCCGGCAACGACCGCATCAATGGCGGCGCGGGCGCGGACACCCTCACTGGCGGGGCGGGGGCCGACACCTTCGTCTATACCAGCCGGCTGGACAGCTACCGCAACTACAACACCGGTGGCGATACCGTGACCGACCTGGTCACGGACTTCGATGTCGCCAACGACAAGATCGACCTCTCGGCGCTGGGCTTTACGGGCCTGGGCGACGGCAAGAACGGCACGGTGTACCTCACGCTCAACAGCGCCGGTACCAAGACCTACATCAAATCCCTCGAGGCCGATGCCTCGGGCAACCGTTTCGAAATCGCCCTGAACGGCAACTACACCACCAGCCTCACCGCGGCCAACTTTGTTTTTTCCACGGTCACCCCTGTGAACCACGCGCCAGTGGTCGCCACCCCCCTGGCCGACCAGAACGCCAGTGAGAACACGCCGTTCTCCTATGTTGTGCCGGCTACGAGCTTCAGCGATTCGGACAACGACAGCCTCACCTATACCGCCAAGCTGGCGGACGGTAGCGCCCTGCCCTCCTGGCTGACCTTCGATGCGGCCACGCGCACCTTCAGTGGCACGCCGGGCAGCACGGCGTCGGGCACCTTCAACGTGACCGTCACCGCCAGCGATGGCAAGGCTGGAACCGCCAGCGACACCTTTACCCTGGCGGTGAAAGACGTGCCACAGGGCAACGGTGTGATCAATGGTACCTCCGGCAAGGACACCCTGACCGGCACCGCCGCCAATGAGCAGCTGTTCGGCCTGGGCGGCGCGGACACGCTCAATGGTGGCGCGGGCAACGACGTACTGGTAGGCGGCGCGGGTGCGGACAAGCTTACCGGCGGCGCGGGCGCGGACGTGTTCCGCTTTACCACCACCCTGGACAGCTACCGCACCGATACCACCAGTTCCACTGACCTGATCACCGATTTCGACGTTGCGGCCGACAAGATCGACGTTTCCACTCTCGGCTTCACCGGCCTGGGCACCGGGTACGGCGGCACCTTGAACATTTCGTACAACAGCAGCACCGACCGCACCTACATCAAGGATCGCGACGCTGATGTGAACGGCAATCGCTTCGAGCTGGCCTTGCAAGGCAATTACCTGAGTACGCTCAAGGCCTCGAACTTCGTGTTCGGTTCCGAAACGATCCCGCTCAACAATGCGCCGGTCGTTACCGACCCGCTGCTGGATAACAACGCCACCGAGAACACGCCGTTTACCTACACCATCGCGCAAAGCGCCTTCACCGACGCCGATGGCGATGCACTCACCTTCACTGCCACGCTGCAGGATGGCACGCCGCTGCCCTCCTGGCTGACCTTTGACCCCGCCACCCGGACCTTCAGCGGCACGCCGGACGACGACGCCGCGGGTGTGTACAACTTCCTGGTCACCGCGACCGATACCAAAGGCGCCTCGGCCAGCGACGTATTCGCGCTCACCGTCGCCGATGCCCCGCCCACCACCGTCACCGGTACCGATGCAGGTGAAACCCTCACCGGCACCAGCCACAGCGATCTCATCCTGGGCCTCGGGGGCGCCGACACACTCAATGGTGGCGCAGGCTCGGATGTGCTCGACGGCGGTGCTGGCCGTGACAGCCTCACGGGTGGTGCCGGGGCGGACACCTTCCGCTACACCGCCCTGAGCGACAGCTACCGGGACTACGACACCGGTGGCATTACCGCCAGCGATACCATCACCGACTTTACCGTGGGCGCGGACAAGATCGACGTCAGCGCGCTCGGCATTCTGGGGCTGGGTAACGGCAGCAACCACACGCTGTACATCACCACCAGCGACGACGGCAGCAAAACCTACGTTAAATCGGCCGAAGCCGACAGTGACGGCAACCGCTTTGAAATTGCACTGCAGGGCAACTACGGCAGTACCTTGAGCGCCAGCGACTTCGTTTTCGCCGAACGCGCCCAGCAAGACATTCTGTTCCTGCCTACCCTTGGCCAGTCCAACGCCCGCCTGATGCGCATGACCGAGGACGACGACCAGTCCGGTATCACCGAGATGGTGAAGGACCTGAGCAAGTACACCGATTACGACGTACGCAGCCAGTTCACCGACGCCGATGACAATGGCATCGACGTGGCGGTAGGCGGCAGCACCGTCAGTGGCTTATCCACGGGCACACCAGAGGAGCTGCGTCTGTGCTGGTGGCTGACCGACACCAACCAGCCAGGCCCTGCGCTGCTGCGCGCCGTTGGCCTGCTGCAAGAACAACTGGCCTCGCTCAAGGCCATCGATAACGTGACCATGGGCATCATCTGGGGCCAGGGCGAGGAAGCCGCGCAGGAAATCGGCCGCGCCGCCGACCCTGTCGCCTACGCCGCGAAATACAAGGCCGACACCCTGAAAGTGTTCGACTACCTGCATGCGCAGCTGGGCGACTTCAAGGTGTACATCATGGAAACCGGCCACTACGACGCCGATGCTGCCCGCGTACGTGGCTACGACGAAGCCAAGATCGCCTCGATCCAGAACGGTGTGGTCGCCGTTCGCGCCGTACAGGAAGCCATCGCCGCCGAGCGCGCGGACGTGGACCTGGCTGCCGACTACAACGATCTGCCGCTGCGCCAGGAAGCGGACCCTGTCACCTACCCTGATGACGTATGGCACTTGCACGAAGAGTCCGCCGAGATCGTGGGCCAGCGCCTGGCCGATTACATCGCCGGTGACCTGGGCTTCCAGGGCGACCCGACCGACAACCGTACCGCGCAGGATGTGTATGACGAAGTGGCCAGCCAGAAAGGCGGCTATATCCTGGGTACCGACCAGGACGACACCCTGGTAGGCAGCGCCTACAACGACACCTTGGACGGCGACCTGGGCGCTGACACCATGAGCGGCGGGGACGGCAAGGATGTGTACATCGTCGACAACGCGTTCGACGTGGTGATCGAAACCAACGCCGCGGCCACGCAAATCGACACCGTGAAGTCCTCGGTCAGCTGGACCCTTGGGGATAACGTGGAATACCTGGTGCTTACCGGTTATTCCGCCATCGACGGTACCGGTAACGGCCTGCGCAACTTCCTGACCGGTAACGATGCCGCCAACGTACTGGACGGTGGTACCGGCGCCGACAGCATGACCGGCGGCAACGGCTCCGATACGTACTGTGTGGATAACATCGACGACACTGTGGTGGAGAAAAACAGCGACAGCGACATCGGCGGCATCGACACGGTGTACAGCAGCCTGGCGACCTTTACGTTAGGCAGCAACGTGGAAAACCTGGTGATCAATACCGATGGCGCCGCCAATGCCGTGGGTAATGCCCTGGATAACACGCTGTTCGCCGGCAGTGGCAATAACCTGCTCGACGGCCGCACGGGTAATGACACCGCGTCTTACCTATATGCCACCGCGGGGGTAACCATTGCCCTGAATACCTCGGCGCAGCAGGACACCCTCGGCTCGGGCCTCGATACCCTCAAGGCCATTGAGAATGTGACGGGCAGCCACTTCGCAGACACTTTGACCGGCAACAGCGCCGCGAACGTGATCGACGGAGGCGACGGCAACGACACATTGGTCGGCGGCGGCGGTGACGACACCCTGATCGGCGGCGCGGGCACCGACTCGCTTACCGGTGGTACAGGGGCGGACACCTATATGTTCAAAGCCCTTGGCGACCTTGGGCTGGGCAGCCTGCGGGATGTGATTTCAGGGTTCAAGACCACTGAGGGGGACAAACTGGACTTGACCGGCATCGACGCCAACGCCTCCACCGAAGCCAAGGAAAGCTTTACCTTCATTGGCAGCCAGGCCTTCGACAGCACCAACGCCGCCGGCCAGCTTCGCTTCGAAAACGGCATCCTGTATGGCAGCGTGAACGCCGACGCCAGCGCCGAGTTCGAGATCTCATTGGTGGGCGTAAAGGAACTGCACCAGAGCGATTTCGTGGCTTAAGCTGCCGGATTGAAGGGGCTGTGGGGCCGTCGGCTCCACAGCATCTGGCGACTTCACGACTCTGATCAAGCCCCCGGCACGGCCACCCGTGCCAGGGCGAAATCTTCCTCGTAAAACTCCAACGCACTCCGCCCCTGCGCCTGGCAGCGCTGTTCGCGCTGGCGCAGCTCAACCCTGCGGATTTTCCCGGATATCGTTTTGGGCAGTTCGTTCACGAACTCGATCCGCCGCACCCGCTTGTAGGGCGCCAATTGCTCGCGGGCAAACGCGAAGATGGCTTCGGCGAGCGTGACGTCCGCCACCTGATCGGCAGCGATGATCAGGTAGGCTTTGGGCACATTCAGGCGTAGCGGGTCTGGGCTGGGGACCACGGCCACTTCTACCACTGCAGGGTGCTCGATCAGTGCACTTTCCAGTTCGAACGGGCTGATGCGGTAATCCGAGCACTTGAACACATCATCGGCGCGGCCCACGAAGGTCACATAGCCGTCGCTGTCACGCTGCGCGGTATCGCCGGTGCGGTAGTAGCCATCGCGCATCGCCTCGGCGGTTTTCTCCGGCGCGTCGGCATACCCCAACATCAGGCCCAGCGGTGAGGGCTCCAGCGGCAGCGCCACCTCGCCCTCGCTGGCCAGTTCGCCATCGGCATCGAGCAGGCTCAGGCGATAGCCCGGCAGCGGCCGGCCCATGGAGCCTGGCTTCAATACCTGCTCCGGTGTATTGCCGATGATTGCCGTGGTTTCGGACTGCCCGAAGCCATCTCGCAACCACAGCCCCCAGGCGTTGTACACCTGCTCGAGAATTTCCGGGTTCAAAGGCTCGCCCGCGCCTACGAGTTCGCGCAGCGACAACCCTTCCCTCACAGCTGACAAATCCTCTTGGATCAGCATGCGCCACACGGTGGGAGGCGCGCACAGGCTAGTGATCGGGTAGGCCTGCAATACGGCCAGCAAGCCTTTGGCACTGAACCGCTCCACGTTGTGGATAAAGACGCAGGCACCAGCGTTCCACGGGGCGAAGAAGCAACTCCAGGCATGCTTGGCCCAACCGGGCGAGGAAATGTTCAGGTGCAGGTCACCTGGCTGCAGGCCGATCCAGTACATGGTGGAAAGGTGGCCCACGGGGTAACTCTGGTGGCTGTGTAAAACCATTTTCGGTTTGGAGGTGGTTCCGGAGGTGAAATAGAGCAGCAACGGGTCTGTCGCCTCGGTCGGGCCATCAGGCTGGAACGCCTTGCTCAATGCATAGGCCTGCTCGAACGTGTGCCAGCCCGGCGAAGCGCTCCCTACTCCAACCCGGGTACAGTGCTCCCCAAGGCCGTCGAATTTCGCCGTGTGCGCCTCGGCGGCGACAATATGGGCGATGCGCCCCCGGACCAGCCGGTCTTCCAGATCCTCCCGCGCAAGCAAGGCGGTGGCAGGCACTACCACGGCGCCAAGTTTTGCGGCCGCCAGCATCACCTCCCACAGCGCCACTTCATTGCCCAACATCAGCAACACCCGCTCCCCGCGCTTCACGCCTAGCGAGCGCAGGTAATTGGCAACCTGATTCGAGCGCGCACGCATCTGAAAGAAGCTATAGGTGTGATCGTTGCCGTGTTCATCGACGATACGAAGCGCCGGGGCAGGGTTATCCAGGGCCATTTCATCGAAGTAATCCAGGGCCCAGTTGAAACGGCCCAGTGTGGGCCACTGGAACTCGGCGACGGCGGCGTCGTAGTCGGTACGATGGCGCAACAATAGATCCCGGGCCTGAATAAAGGCGGCGGCCGGCGCCAAGGGGGGCGAAAGCGATGCGGATGCGTGCATGAAAAGGCCTGTTTATTGTTGTTGTGTGATCGAGGTTGGCCAGAGTATAGGTAGGCCGCGCTTAGCCGGGCGTGGCAAAAAGGCCGGTTGGACATGTAAAAAACCTGCACTTCAAGGAGCGAGCCGTTGTTTGACCTTACAGGGATGGGCCTTACCAGTTACCTGGTTATTTTCATTACGCTCACCTGCGGCTACGTGATTTTCGGCATTGCCGGGTTCGGCACCGCCTTGATCGTGAGCCCGGTACTGGCGCTGTACGTGCCCGTTCCGAAAATCGTGCCGCTGCTGGCGTTGCTGGATTTCTGCGCGGCGGTGGTGAACGTGGGCCGCGACGGCCGCAAGGCGAACTGGCGGGAGCTACGCAGGCTGCTGCCTTTGATGGTGATAGGCAGCCTGGTAGGGGCAGCGATCCTGTTGCACGCCCACCCTGCCATCCTGCTGCTGGCCCTGGGCGTGTTCGCGATCGGCTATGCGCTGTATTCACTGAGCGGGGTCAAGCCCCAGCACCAGTTCACGCCACGGGCCGCGGTGCCCTTCGGGTTGGTAGGCGGCGTGTTCAGCGCGCTCTTTGGCAGCGGCGGGTTTGTGTACATCATCTATTTGAGCGGCCGCATCCAGGACAAGACCTCGGTGCGGCTCACCCAAACCACCTTGATCGGCTTCAGCACACTCACCCGCGTGGTGCTGTTCGCGCTGGCGGGCGTGTACCTGGACACCAGCCTGCTATGGCTGGCGCTGCTGTTGGCCCCGGGAATGATCGCAGGCATAACCCTGGGGCGACGCATCACGCTGAACATGTCACGGGAACAGTTCCTTAAAGTGATCAACCTGGTGGTGCTGGCGTCGGGCGTGATGTTGGTGGGGCGGTATTTCATGGCTTAGGTGGCGTGGCTCGCGTTCACCTTGAGTCAGGAGAGAAATACGGGCTGCGGGCAGCTAGGTGCTACAGCTGTAGTAGGTACACGGGGTCGGCACTCGGCGATACTGTGCCGACAGTCGTTACGCTCGGGGGAACGGCATGCGTATTTTGCTGATAGACGATCACGGCATTCTGAGAGCCGGTGTACGGAGCCTCATTCAGGGCATCCATAGCGATGCCGCTGTATTTGAAGCGTCCTGCAAAGAGGAAGCGTTGACGCAGGTCCGTAACCAAGCCTTCGACGTAATTTTTCTCGACCTCTGCATACCTACCGCCCCCTACAGCAACGATGTAAGTTCTGAAAATGGCATGAGCCTGCTTACTTTATTCAAAGGGAGCCGAGAAGAACCCGGCGATGACGATCCGGTAAAGCGCGTCACTGCCCCTGTGATTGTCATGTCTGGAGAGTCGGACCGGCGCTCCGTTGATGATGTCATGCGCCACGGTGCTTCTTCGTTCGTGCCTAAAAGCGCCTCGCATGAAGTCATGCTAGAGGCCATTGAGCGAGCCTTGAAAGGCGGAGTGTTCCTGCCAAGCGACGCCATAGGCAAGGGAGGCATTGAACCCGAACCATTGATAGGCGCACATCAATCCTCCGTAGCGCCTATGACACACAGAGACTTGGGAATTACCCCACGGGAGCTCGATGTGCTGCGCTTGGCACTTCAAGGCAATGCGCCCTGGAAGATAGCCGCGATTCTGGAAATTAATCCGGTAAATGTAAGGCAGTACCTCAGCAAACTATACGGAAAGTTTGGCGTTATAGACCTGTATGGCCTTCAAGGTCTCTTCGCCAAAACTGGTCAGATTTTCGGTGTGCTCTCCTCCGCCAATAAAAGTACGTTAGCGGCGCGCCCCGCCGATACCAAATATTGAATTTTATTGATCAAGGTAGCTGCTTCATTCCCCTTGCTGACAAAGGCGACCAGCTCGAGATCTCCTACCAGATTTGGAGACAGCTCCGCGGAAAATATTATCACCGGTATTCTAGCCCAATCATAAAAATTTCTGACCATATCAATTATTTCTGAGCCTGTCAGATTCTCTGCGAGCTGGTAATCCGTTATAAGAATATCAGGATAGCGATCTGGCGCCTGCGCCAGTACAGCCTTCAGAGCCAAAGTATCGGGAGCAACAGCCACTATAGCATCCAACGTCCTCAACGCGGTGGCGAGGCTATTCAGAACACGCATATCATCATCCACAATGATTATATAGAGGCCTTTTATATCCACCGCCTCGGCCCTAGGCGCGACCGATGTTGTACAGTTAACTCGGCGAGCACCTTCGAGGATCGGGCAGTCTACGGAGAACCGGGACCCTCTCCCCTCTTTTGTCGAAAAACTTATGCGATGCCCGGGCAGTTTGTCTATAAAGTTTCTCACTATTGACAACCCAAGCCCCAGGCCTCTCTGGCTATCATGATTAGGATTATCGACCTGAAAAAATTCTTCAAAGATCTTGGTTTTGAATTCTTCCGGAACCCCTACACCAGTATCTATGACATCAATTCTCACCGTGGTTTTACCTGCAACGGTACCGAGCAGGACCCCTCCAGCGTTCGTATACTTTATCGCGTTAGATATCAGGTTACTTATCGCCCTCTTGAGTGCGGCCTCATCGGACAGGAGAAAGATGTCATTTTTTCTTTTTACTACCCGCAAACTGATATGTTTAGCTTCGGCCAGCGCTCGGTATACGTTTTCCAACTCTTCAAAAATATCATTTAGCGAGACTGGCGCAATCGCGGGCGGGCTTTCGCCAATCATAAACACGTCGCGCAGCCCCTTGAATAACAAATGAATTTCCTTTGCGGATACGCCAATCTCTCGAAATATGTTTTTGAGCTTAGCCTGTTCGCTCTCATGGATTGCATGCCCACCGGCCAAGGCCAAGGTTGAAATCGAGGCCAACGGTTGCATCGTGTCATGGTAGGCCGTCCGGACGAAGCGGGAGGTCGCTTCAGTTCTCTCATTTAGCTGAGAGGCTTTCTGGAGTTCTTTACTGAACAGGTCATGCAGGGCGTCGTCGGCTTTTCTTTTCTCACGCATGATGCTCGCATTGGCGTGTTGCAAGCTGAGGTTTTTGGACCTGAGCTCCATGGTCTGGCTATAGCGCTCCCGGGCAGCGCGCTCGAAGGTTATGCTGATCGGCCAACCCAAGACTAAAAAAGAGATCAAGTAAAACAATGCCGGAAAGAAATAGATCCCCAAGGGAGCGCTGAACAAGTCTTGCAAAACCAACAAGGCCACCGTACATACGCTTGCGATTAATGAATACCTGGACAGCAAGGCCATTGTTCCATACTGAAAAAACAAAATCAGTATAATACCAATAAAATAATATTGGTAGTTCAAAGGCGGGGGCAAAATACCAATCATGGCTATTAAAAATATGATAGCCACCACCACCCCAGCAGTTATCAAGGATGCCGCATACTTCTCATATCTAAACTTCCTGCGAAACGACTGCAAGAAAATCCCTATAAGCACAAGACCTTCCAGGCACCTTAATACAGATATGTAATACAGCATCCTGAAGTCGAACATGTCTGCATGGTGAATTTGATGATGATAATCCCAATAGCCAAACGAAGCCCAGACGAACATCCCTAAAACAAGAAACAACCTTCGCTTGATGAGATTTCGCCTGGCATGGTCACGCAAAAAAACCCTCTCAATTCCAGGCGGAAACTTATTCGGAAAAACGAATAATTCGTAGATCCCTCTTTTCAGAATTTCCAGGGCTTTGGTCATGGCTCATCCCCTGCACTGGAGCTATAGCACTACAGCTGTAGCACTACAGCCGTTGTATTTTCCTGTGAACGGTTTGGTGGGATCTTATCCCTGCCGGAAAACCACCCCCGGCATCCAGGAGAATAAAAATGAATATTGGAATCAAGAGTAAAGCACTGGTAGGGGCTTTTGTCGTATCAGCGGCCTTGGGAATCGGCTCAAATGCGTTCGCCGGCCCCTACTGCGTCACACCTTTTGGCGATTTTTATCTCTTCCCAATGGTCCCGGGCACGCCTTGCTGGGTAAACGTGCCAAGAATTGGGCCGACTGACGGTTACGCTAATTAAAGCTGAAAAGCTCGTTTATGGACCCACTCAGGCCATCAGCCTTCGGCTTGAGTGGTCACCATACTTTCTGTGTACAACACCACACCCCTTACCCTTCGTTCAGGGAAATCAAAGATGATCGATATAACCACTACCATAGGCACCGTTGTTGCCTTGAGCGTTGCTTCAGAGCGCTTGGTTGAAATCATAAAAGGGGTTGTCCCGCCCCTCCGCAGAAACGCAGTTCAACCACATGTCAATACTTCAGCCGGTGAAGCACGGCGGAAGGTATTGCTACAGATGGTTTCTATAACAACAGGCGTCGCTACGGCGTTTCTTTCACAAGCGATTATCCCTATTGAGATCGTAAATCAACCTTACTGCCTCGGGATTTTGGCAATGGGATTGCTGGCAAGTGGAGGCTCCAGCTTCTGGAACTCCCTACTCACTTATGCGACTACCGCAAAGGATATAAAGCGGGCAGAAGCGGAAAATGTCAAAAAACCCGTCAACAAGGCTGTAGGCACAACCCAATGAGTCGCCAACAAAAGTAGCGCACCAAAAGCACAGATTTAAATATTTTTTATCGACTGCTTTACAACTGCTCAGGTCGCCTGGTTTGCGACATAACGAGGATATCAAGATGGCTTGCGAAGAAAAACAAACCGCATTCACTTCAGCTATGAATGCAGCTGTCGCCAAACTTCAAGAAGGTTTAATACTTATCGCCCAAGAAGCTGAGGCCAAGGCACGGAAAGTCAGCGATGATTTCGAACAGGGAAATGACCTGGCAAGCGGCGTAGGCGCGGCGGCCGGCACTGTAGTAGGCAGCTACTTCGGTGGCCCCATAGGCGCTGGTAAAGGCGGGGAAATCGGTAGAGCGATTGGGTCGCTCTTCGTACTGAGGGTAGGAACAGACACAGTTAAGTTTTCCCTGGACCTACCAACTGCGGTCATGAAAACCCAAGAGTGGAGCTTCGATTCACCTGTGATTGTAATGCAAGATAAGGCGATGAGCTTCGACATTCCGGTAGTCGTAATGAGAACCCGGCCCGGGCCGGATATCCCGGAACCGGTATGCCGCATGGAGACCCGCGAGCTTCCATTTGGCGTGAAAATTGATGTGCCTGTGTGCTACATCGAGATGAAACACACCTCCATTGATGTACCCGAGATCGAAATGCGCACGGAGCGCATCGTGATAGGCGTTCCAGAAGTGAGCATGGTAACGCAGCGGTTAACGTTGGACATTCCTGAATTCAGGCTGGACCGCCAAGAATACAGCTTTGATCTACCTCGGGTCTCCTTGGAGTTTGTGAAAGACGCGGGCACGAAAACGGCGGAGGCGGCATCGGCAATAGCCCAGGCGGCGCAAGGAGCGGCAATGCAGAAACAGGCTTCACTGCGCGAGGAAATTCGGCTCTCGGTCGTCGGTCCATGTACAGATATGTTTGACTGCTACCGCTCCCACGTGAACGCTGGCCGGTCACAAGTGGTGGGTATGTTCGACCCCCAAATCACGCAGATTACGGACAGCATTAAAGCGCTGATCGCAAAAGGCCTGACGGAGGCATCAACCGAGGTAATTACCCTCCGAGAAACGCTTGGACGGGTGGTAGCCGAGCGCAATCAGGCATTAGAGGGCATCGATATGGCCGTCGCCAAGCTCGCAGCCTCAGCGGAGAGTGCCTTGGATCAATTCATCAACAAGGATCCGGAGGAGGCGTTTCCGGTAGCAGCGTAAACTGGGCGCGAGCGCTGTGAAGCCAGCATCGAACCTGAAAAATCAATGGACGAAAAAAAGGCACCCTATTGGGTGCCTTTCTTTACATGGTGGGTCGTGTAGGATTCGAACCTACGACCAATTGGTTAAAAGCCAACTGCTCTACCAACTGAGCTAACGACCCAAAAATGGTCGGGGTGAGGGGATTCGAACTCCTGACATCCTGCTCCCAAAGCAGGCGCGCTACCGGACTGCGCTACACCCCGAAGTTGGCTCCGCGACCTGGACTCGAACCAGGGACCCAATGATTAACAGTCATTTGCTCTACCGACTGAGCTATCGCGGAACTACATACAACGGTACAACTGGGACTACGTTTGCTGCTTCCGAAGGGTTCGGCCTTCGTCTCAACCTGCGTCGCGTATCGCTACGTTCGCTTGTCTGAGGCGCGCCATTCTACACCTTCGTTTCACCCTGTCAACCCCTGTTTTAGCAGTAAGATGCTGATTTCCATCTTTTTTCTGCCACCGGTAAAACCGGCTTACCCAAGGACGTCTGGAGCGGGGCGCATGATATATAACATCGCCAGTGCGTGCAAGGGGTCTGCACGCACTGGCGTTATTTACCTTACGCGAACACGATTTCCTCGCCTTCCACCTTGGCGTGGATCGAGCTGCCGGGCAGGAAAGTACCACTCAGAATCAGCTGCGCCAGCGGGTTTTCGATCCAGCGCTGGATTGCTCGCTTCAGCGGCCGCGCCCCGTATACCGGGTCGTAGCCAATCGCGATCAGCTTATCCAGGGCTTCGTCGCTCAGCTCCAGCGCCAGGTCGCGCTCGGCCAGCCGGCTGCGCAAGCGCCCCAGCTGGATCTGCGTGATGCCGGCGATCTGCTCGCGGCCCAGGGGTTCGAAGATCACCACTTCGTCCACACGGTTGATGAATTCCGGCCGGAAGTGCGAGCTGAGGGCATCCATCACCGCCGCCCGTTGCGCTTCCCGATCCCCTACCAGCTCCTGGATGCGCGCCGAGCCCAGGTTGGAGGTCATCACTACTACCGTGTTGCGGAAGTCCACAGTGCGCCCATGGCTGTCTGTGAGCCGGCCATCCTCGAGCACCTGCAGCAGGATGTTGAACACATCAGGGTGCGCTTTCTCCACCTCGTCCAGCAGCACCACCGAGTAAGGTTTGCGCCGCACCGCCTCGGTCAGGTAGCCACCTTCTTCATAACCCACATACCCTGGAGGCGCGCCGATCAGCCGGGCAACCGAATGCTTTTCCATGAACTCGGACATGTCGATCCGCACCATGGCTTCTTCGGTGTCGAACAGGAACTCGGCCAGCGCCTTGCACAGCTCGGTCTTGCCCACGCCGGTAGGGCCCAGGAACATGAACGAGCCACTGGGGCGGTTCGGGTCGGACAGCCCCGCGCGGGAGCGGCGCACGGCGTTGGAGACCGCAACCACGGCTTCGTTCTGGCCGATCACTCGCTTGTGCAGCAGGCTTTCCATCTTCAGCAGCTTGTCCCGCTCGCCTTCCAGCATCTTGGACACTGGAATGCCGGTCCACTTGGACACAACCTCGGCAATCTCTTCTTCGGTTACCTTGCTGCGCAGCAACTGATTCTCGGTCTTGCCGTGCTGGTCCACCATTTGCAGGCTGCGCTCCAGGTCCGGGATGATCCCGTACTGCAGTTCGGCCATACGGCTCAGGTCGCCACGGCGGCGCGCCGCTTCCAGCTCTTGCCGGGACTGTTCGATCTTCTGTTGGATTTGCGCAGAGCCCTGCACCTCGGCCTTTTCAGACAGCCACACTTCTTCAAGGTCGGCGTATTCGCGCTCCAGCCGGGCAATATCCTCGGTGAGTTTTTCGAGGCGCTTGCGAGCGGCCTCGTCCTCTTCCTTCTTCAGCGCCTGGGATTCCACCTTCAGCTGAATCAGACGGCGCTCCAAGCGGTCGAGCTGCTCAGGCTTGGAGTCGATTTCCATGCGAATGCGGCTGGCCGCTTCGTCGATGAGGTCGATGGCTTTGTCTGGCAGCTGGCGATCGGTGATATAGCGATGGCTGAGCTTGGCTGCGGCAATGATGGCGCCGTCGGTGATCGCTACCTTATGGTGAACCTCGTAACGCTCCTTGAGGCCACGCAGGATGGCGATGGTGTCTTCTTCGCTCGGCTCGTCTACCAGTACTTTCTGGAAGCGCCGCTCGAGGGCTGCGTCTTTTTCGATGTATTGCCGGTATTCGTTGAGCGTGGTGGCGCCTACGCAGTGCAACTCGCCCCGCGCCAGCGCCGGCTTGAGCATGTTGCCAGCGTCCATCGAGCCTTCGCCCTTGCCGGCGCCGACCATGGTATGCAACTCGTCGATGAACAGGATCACCTGCCCTTCCTGCTTGGACAGCTCGTTGAGCACCGACTTGAGGCGCTCTTCGAACTCTCCGCGGAATTTGGCACCGGCGATCAGCGAACCCATGTCCAGCGACAGCAGGCGCTTGCCCTTGAGCCCATCCGGCACTTCGCCATTGATGATGCGCTGAGCCAGGCCTTCGGCAATGGCGGTTTTACCCACGCCAGGCTCACCGATCAGCACGGGGTTGTTCTTGGTACGGCGCTGCAACACTTGTATGGTGCGGCGGATTTCGTCGTCGCGGCCAATCACCGGGTCCAGCTTGCCTTCTTCGGCACGGCGAGTGAGGTCGACGGTATATTTTTCCAACGCCTTGCGCGATTCCTCGGCGTTGGGGTCGTTTACCGCTTCGCCGCCGCGCAGGTTATTGATGGCGTTTTCCAGGGCTTTCTTGCTCACGCCCTGGCCAAGCAACACCTTGCCTACCTTGGTGTTCTCGTCCATGGCGGCAAGCAGCACCAGTTCACTGGAGATGAACTGGTCGCCCTTCTGCTGAGCCAGGCGATCGGCCTGGTTAAGCAGGCGCGCCATCTCCGGCGACATGTTTACATCGCCGGTGGGGTTCTGGATCTTCGGCAGCCGGTCCAGCTCCTTGGCGAGCTCTTTACGCAAGCCAGCCACATCGAAGCCTACCTGCATCAGCAGCGGCTTGATCGAGCCGCCCTGCTGGTCAATCAACGCCTGCAACAGGTGCGCAGGCTCAATGGCGGGATGGTCCAGGCCCACCGCCAAGGATTGGGAATCGGACAGCGCCAACTGCAACTTACTGGTCAAACGGTCTATACGCATGGATAGTCCTTCCTGATAAAGGCAGGCCGGAGCGATAACCAACTCCGCATAGATGACGAGACAACCTGCCCGAGATACCGGTTAGATAGGGGCGATTGTTCAAGATTCAAGCAGCAGGCGGCGAACACTGGCTGCAGGAGGGGGCCTGGCCCGCGAGTATGGCGGACCGGTTGGAGATTCGAACAGTGCTTGCTGAGGGCGACGTGCACTCACGCGGGGCCTCTCGCATTCAGCCAGCGATGAATATAGCCCACGACCTCCAGCATACCGGTCTCGGTGTCCAAAAGGTCCAAGGGCCGTTTATTGCCAAAATGCTGGTTGACCGTCTCAAGCCATTTGAAAGCTTTGCCGCGATCCCCACAAATGGGTATCGCGGCCATCAAGACCTTTTCCAAAAGGTCTGGCCTCGCAAACCAGCTATCAGGCTTCACCGTTGGCCGCCGCCCCGGGATGACCCGAGGTAGCTGGCAATCCGACAGTTCTGCCTGGGTGATATGGGTGCGTACCCAGTGAGCGAAGCTGGCCAGCTCCGTGTTAGGTACGCGCTGATGGCGAGAAGTAGGAACAACCAAGCCGATGCGAACGCTCGTCAATTCCCGAATCATCTTCAAGGCAGGGGCGATATCTGTATCGTTCGTGACAATTACGGCTTGGTCGACATTACCAACCACAGCGTCATGGAACGCATGTAGGGCCAGATTGACGTCGCTCTGTTTCTCCTCGACTTTCCAGGCTTGAACCTCCTCACAATCGCGTGGTGCACGGTGCAAAGCGGCTGGGTCTACTACCCGGACTTTCATTCGATTAAGGGCGTAATAGCCCTCTATCACTTCGACTCGGTCAGGGTATGTCTTGCGAAGGGCGGTGTGGTATCGCGCCTGAGATGACACCGAATCCGAGCTGCGAGCAACATTTTGAAGAATCTTCGCAGTAAAAAACTTGATGGCAGGAGGGGCTGCCAGACAGAACGAACCAGGGCAACCTTGGGCATCGGTGAGGTACACCGAAGGTAGTATCCGGCGCTCAAAGAGCGAAACCAGATCCAACCATTTATAGGGTGTTCCCTTCAGGCAGCCGTAGTACAGGTTGTAACCATCTACATAAACCCGCGTGCGCAGGGGCTTAACTATCCGCGCTCCTTGCATGGGGTTACTCCAGAAACGAAAAAACCGGCTTTCGCCGGCTTTTTCCCCCTCCAACCTGATGGCCAAGCCACGCTGGTCATGAGGGTTAGTTGTTGAAATGAATTCTGCCTTCGCAGGCGCCGAGAGGCAAGGAGTTTGTCAGCAAGCCTGGGCGGAATCAGTAGTGCATGTAATTCAAAGAGTTACGCAGCGCCAATTCCTTCGCCAGCCAACCACACCAATGAAGCAAACCGCCCTGTACGCGCCGCACGACGGTAAGAGAACCAACGCGGGTCGGTCACGGTGCACAGCCCGCCGCCATACACGGCTTGCACGCCGACACTTGCCAGGCGCAGGCGCGCGAGGGCGTAGATGTCGGCCATCAGCTTGCCAGGCTGCGCACCCGGCACGAACGCGGCTGCAGCCTCAGCGTGCTGGGAGGTGAAGGCGTCGCGCACTTCCTCTCCCACTTCGAACGCGCCTGGGCCAATGGCCGGGCCGAGCCATACGAGAATATCGCCGGGCGGCACGCCAAAACTGGCCACGGTGGCCTCCAGCACGCCATTGGCCAGCCCGCGCCAGCCCGCGTGAGCGGCAGCCACGCGTGTGCCCGCGCGGTCGGTGAACAGCGCGGGCAGGCAATCGGCGGTCATGGCGGTGCAGGCAATGCCAAGTGTGGCTGACCAACTGGCATCGGCTTCCGGCTGCTGCGAAGGGTCGGCTTCTACTACCTGGGTACTGTGGACCTGCCGTAACCAGGCAGGGCGAATGCCGTACAGCTCGGCCAACCGCCGGCGGTTTTCGGCCACGTCAGCGGGGTGGTCACCCACATGGTCGCCCAGGTTCAGGCGATCGAACGGGGCTTGGCTAACCCCGCCAGCACGAGTGGTGACGCAGGCCCGCACGTTGGCCGGCGCGGGCCAGTCCGGCAGAAGCAGGCTGCCGGAAAGGTCGGTCATCCGACGAAGGCCTCGCGGTCCTGCTTGAGCAGGGACGTGAGCCATACGAAGTCGTCAGGCAACGGCGACTCCCAGCCCATGCGCTCACCGGTGGTCGGATGGTCCAGCTCGAGGAAGCGGGCATGCAGCGCCTGGCGCGGGAAAGTTTTCAACGCATCGACCAGGCTGGCACTTGCCGCCGGCGGAATGCGGAAACGGCCGCCATAGGTCGGGTCGCCCACCAGCGGGAAGCCCACATGCGCCATGTGCACGCGGATTTGATGGGTACGGCCGGTTTCCAGCTTCACACGCACATGGGTGTGCGAGCGATAGCGGTCCAGCACGCGGTAATGGCTGACGGCGGGCTTGCCGTTGTCCATCACGCCCATGCGCTGGCGCTGGGTACCGTGACGGCCGATGGGCGCGTTGATCTTGCCGCCGGCGGTAACCACGCCCACTACCACGCATTCATAGATGCGGCTGACGCTGCGCTTTTGCAGCTGGGCGACCAGTTGCGTCTGCGCCTGCAGCGTTTTGGCGACGACCATCAGGCCAGTGGTGTCCTTGTCGAGCCGGTGCACGATACCCGCGCGCGGCACGTTGACGATGTCCGGCACGTGGTGCAGCAGGGCATTGAGCAAGGTGCCATCGGCGTGGCCAGCGGCCGGGTGAACCACCAGGCCCGCGGGCTTGTTGATTACCAGGATCTGGTCGTCTTCATAGACGATGTCCAGTTCGATGTCCTGGGCGACCCATTCGCCTTGGGCTTCCTGCTCGGCTTCGAGGGCCAGCACGGCGCCGCCATGGACTACGTCACGCGGGCGCAACACGGCGCCGTCAACGGTCAGGCGGCCTTCCTTGATCCAGGCGGACAGGCGTGAACGGGAAAATTCCGCGAACAGTTGCGCGGCAACCTGATCGAGGCGCTGGCCTCCCAGGTCGGGGGTGACTTCGGCGCTAAGCCGGATGATCTCAGACATGCTTGGCTACACAGGGAAACAGCGCGACCGCACAGCCTTTGGTTTCAGCTGCGCGCTTGTGGTTAAATACGGCGTCTTTCGCCCCGGAGGTTCGCGGGGCGCTCATCATAACAGGACGGCCGCGCCCAAGACAGCGGCCGTTAAGGGACGCAAGCCGCCATGCAAGTGAAACACCTGCTGCTGATCGCCATTGTCGGCCTTACCGCCGCCTGTTCGTCGAACAAGGAAGTGGTCGACGAGAACCTGAGCGAAGCCGAGCTGTACCAGCAGGCCCAGACCGACCTGGATAACCACAGTTATACCAGCGCAACGGCCAAGCTCAAGGCGCTCGAATCCCGCTATCCGTTCGGCCGCTACGCCGACCAGGCACAGCTGGAGCTCATCTACGCGAACTACAAGAACGCCGAGCCGGAGGCTGCAAAGTCTGCCGCCGAGCGTTTCATCCGCCTGCACCCGCAGCACCCGAACGTCGATTACGCCTACTACCTCAAGGGCCTTACCTCCTTTGACCAGGACCGCGGCATCGTGGCTCGCTTCCTGCCGCTGGACATGACCAAGCGTGACCCGGGCGCCGCTCGGGATTCGTACAACGAGTTCGCCCAGCTCACCAGCCGCTACCCGAGCAGCCGCTACTCGCCGGACGCCAAGCAGCGCATGATCTACCTGCGCAACTTGCTGGCGGCCTACGAAATTCACGTAGCCCACTACTACATCACTCGCCAGGCCTACGTGGCCGCCGCCAACCGTGGCCGGTACGTGGTGGAAAACTTCCAGGAAACCCCCGCCGTGGGTGATGGCCTGGCGGTAATGGTCGAAAGCTACCAGCACCTGCACCTGGATGATCTCGCCGATACCAGCCTGCAAACCCTGAAGTACAACTATCCGGACCACCCCAGCCTGCAGGACGGCCAGTTCACGCCGCTCAAGGAAGAGGCAGACAACCGTTCGTGGCTGTCCAAGGCAACCCTGGGCCTGATCGAGGGCGACAACACCCCGCCACCGCCAAGCGAAAGCCGCGCCAACCAGGAGCTGGCCAAGCAGTACCAGGACGCGAAGGACAATATCCCGCCTGAACTGCGCCCTGCGGACGAAGGCGGTACCGCCGACGAGCCTCCGGTAGAAAATGCCGAGCCCACGCCGCACCGTTCGTGGCTCAGCCGCCTGACCTTCGGCCTGTTCGACTGATCAGCGATGTAACGGTCGCTCCTGCAACGGGAGCGACCGCGCTGGCTCTTCCCCGCTTCCCTTGGCTACACTGCGCGCTCCTTCTTGCAGAAGCCCCGCCATCATGATTCGCCTGCTCTTCTGGATCGCCGTCATCGCCGTCGCCGTGTGGGCATGGCGTACCTTCAAGGCACCCAAGGCTCAACCACCACGCCCTTCTGGCAACACGCTGCCAATGGTGCGCTGCGCCCAATGCGGCGTGCACCTGCCCAGCGACCGAGCGCTGGCCAGCGGCCCGAATTGGTATTGCAGCCGTGCCCACCTGGAGCAAGGGCCCGCCCGGCGTGACCACTGAGGCCTCTGTCAGCGCCAGGGCCCAGGCGCGGCGGATGCTGCGGCTGTACCACCTGTATCGGCTGGTGATCGGCATCAGCCTGGTGCTGCTTATTTCCAGTGACATGGACAACCGTTTGCTGGAGCTGGCCAACGGCCAACTCTTCCGCATAGGCAGTTGGCTGTACCTGGTGTTCAACCTGCTGGTAGCGCTTACCTTCGGCAACGCCACCCGTTCGGCCAAGGTGTTCAGCTTGTCCGCGGCCGACGTGATTCTGCTCGCCGGGTTGTTCTATGCCGGCGGCGGCACCGCCAGTGGCATTGGCAACTTGATGATTGCTTCGGTGGCGATGAGTAACCTGTTGCTGCGTGGTCGCCTCGGGCTGCTGATCGCCGCCTTGGCCTCCATTGGTATCATCTACCTGACCTTCTACCTGAGCTTCACCCGCCCTTCCGCCGCCAACGATTACGTGCAAGCTGGCTCGCTGGGCGTGCTGTGCTTTGCCGTGGCGTTGATCGTGCAGGGCCTCAGCCACCTGCTGCGCACCAGCGAAACCCTGGCCGAACAACGGGCCAGCGACGTTACCAACCTTGAAGAATTGAACGCGCTCATCCTGCAACGCATGCGCACGGGCATTCTCGTGCTGGACGCCCAGCATCGGGTGCAACTGGCGAACCAAGGCGCGCTGGCGTTGTTTGGCAAGCCGGTGCTCAGCGGCCAGTTGATCAGTGTGCATGCCCCCGACTTGATCGAGCGGCTGCTGCAATGG
The DNA here is from genome assembly GCF_058145875.1 of Pseudomonas sp. 3MAES_34.3B. Taxonomy (NCBI): domain Bacteria; kingdom Pseudomonadati; phylum Pseudomonadota; class Gammaproteobacteria; order Pseudomonadales; family Pseudomonadaceae; genus Pseudomonas; species Pseudomonas sp. 3MAES_34.3B. The sequence continues at coordinate 4,625,082 of NZ_CM176960.1, forward strand.
CGGGTGAACCCCGCCTTACGGGTAAAAAGCATCAAACTTCAAGCCGATGGCCCGCCCGTGCAGGTCAGTTTTATCGCGTTGAGCCGCGGCGCGGGGCAGCAAACCCTGGTTTTTCTCGAGGACCTGTCACAGATCGCCCAGCAGGCGCAGCAGCTGAAACTCGCTGCGCTGGGTCGGCTTACCGCCGGTATCGCCCATGAGGTGCGCAACCCACTGGGCGCGATCAGCCACGCGGGCCAGCTGTTGCAGGAATCGGACGCACTGAACGACCCCGACCGGCGCCTGGTGCAGATCATCCTGGACCAGTCCAAGCGCATGAACCTGGTGATCGAAAACGTACTGCAGCTATCAAGGCGGCGCCCGGCCGAACCCGAGATGCTCGACCTCTCTGCCTGGTTGAGCGCCTTCGTGACCGAATTCATGGCAACGGCGCCCAGCCATCATCGGCTGCATGCGCACATTTCCGAAGGCTTGATCGAAACCCGCATGGACCCCCACCACCTCACTCAGGTTGTCACCAACCTGGTTCAGAACGGCTTGCGCTACAGTGGGCTCAATCACACGCAGGCGCAGGTATGGCTAAAGTTGGGAGTAGAGCGCGCCAGCGGTTTGCCGATACTGGATGTAGTGGATGACGGCCCAGGGATCGCCCCGGAAAAGCTCCAGCACATCTTCGAGCCGTTCTTCACCACCGAAACAAAAGGCACCGGCTTGGGTCTGTATATTTCTCGGGAGCTGTGCGAAGGCAACCGCGCTCACCTCGATTATCGGCCAGGCGCACAGGGCGGCAGTTGCATGCGTATTACCTTCGCTCACGCTCGAAGACAGGCCTGAACATGACGGCACGGCAAAAGATTCTTATCGTCGATGACGAACCGGACATCCGCGAGCTGCTCGAGATCACCCTCGGCCGCATGAAGCTGGATACGCGTGGCGCTCGAAACCTGAAGGAAGCCCGCGACTGGTTGAGCAAGGAAGCCTTCGACCTGTGCCTCACCGACATGCGCCTGCCCGACGGCACGGGGCTTGAGCTGGTGCAGTACATGCAACAGCGCCACCCCAACCTGCCGGTGGCCATGATCACCGCCTATGGCAATGTAGACACCGCAATCAATGCGCTGAAGGCCGGTGCGTTCGACTTCCTGACCAAACCCGTGGACCTGCCCCGCTTGCGAGAGCTGGTGGCGACTGCCCTGCGCCTGGTCAACCGTGCCACTGAAGCAGCTGCGGCCGACGACCGGTTGCTCGGCCAGTCACCCCCCATGCAGGCGCTGCGCAAGCAGATCGCCCGGCTGGCCCGCAGCCAGGCCCCGGTGTATATCAGCGGCGAGTCCGGCACGGGTAAAGAGCTGGTCGCCCGGCAAATCCACGATCAAGGCCCCCGCAGCGAGCGGCCGTTCGTACCGGTGAACTGCGGCGCGATCCCCACCGAATTGATGGAAAGCGAGTTCTTCGGCCACCGCAAAGGCAGCTTCAGTGGTGCCATGGAGGATAAGCCCGGGCTGTTTCAGGCGGCAGACGGCGGCACGCTGTTCCTCGACGAAGTGGCCGACCTCCCCTTGGCGATGCAGGTGAAGTTGCTGCGGGCCATCCAGGAAAAAGCCATTCGTAGCGTAGGCGGGCAAAGCGAAGTGATCGTGGACGTGCGGGTACTGTGCGCCACCCATAAAGACCTCGCCCAGGAAGTGCAGGCCGGGCGTTTCCGTCAGGACCTGTATTACCGGCTCAACGTGATCGAGCTTCGGGTACCCCCTTTGCGCGAGCGGCGCGAAGACATCGACCTGATTGCCCAATGCGTGCTCAAGCGCCTCGCTGCCAGCAGCGGCCTGCCCCCTGCCCAGCTAGCCTCGGATGCCCAGGCCACGCTGCGCCAGTACCGCTTCCCCGGCAACGTGCGAGAGCTGGAGAACATGCTCGAACGTGCCTATACGCTCTGCGAGAACGACACCATCGAAGCGGCCGACCTGCGCCTGGAAGACACCGCCCCGCTCCGTGAAAACGGCGAGCACAGCCTGGCCGAGGTGGACAACCTTGAGGATTACCTGGAGAACATCGAGCGCACGCTGATCCTCCAGGCCCTGGAAGAAACCCGCTGGAACCGCACCGCCGCTGCTCAGCGATTGAACATGTCGTTTCGGTCGATGCGCTATAGGCTAAAAAAGCTGGGGTTAGAATAGCAACTCGTGTCCATTCCCGGGCTAACGCCCGGTCCCACAGGCTCATCGCTCGCTGTGGGAGCCGGGCGGAGCCGCAGGCGTAGCTCGCGAATAAGGGCGCGTAAACATCGGCCGATACGGCGCCGGGTCAACAATCGGCGTTCGGCCCAGCATCAGGTCCGCCAGCAACTGGCACGACGCCGGCGCCAGCACCAGCCCATTCCGGTAATGCCCACAATTGAGCCACAGCCCAGGGTGGCTGGCGACCGGGCCAATAAACGGAATGCCCTCGGGTGATCCGGGCCGTAGCCCTGCCCAATGGCCAACCACTTCAGCACCCCTCAGCACAGGCAGCAATTCCTCCGCCGAGGCTTTGAGGCTGGCCAGCGCCTGCTCCGTCGGCGTTTTATCGAACCCGGCATGCTCCAGCGTACTGCCCACCAGAATGTGCCCATCCCGCCGAGGGATCGCATACCGCGTGCGGGCGAGCACCATGGCAGGCAGGAAATCTTCCGCGCATTTGAACAGGATCATCTGGCCTTTCACCGGCTGAACGGGCAGCGCCAGCCCTAGCGTACCCAGTAGCTCGCCGCTCCAAGCGCCCGCTGTAAGCACCACCTGATCGCCGCGCAGCGCACCCGCCTTGGTGAGCACACCGCAAATTCGCCCCTGCTCCTCGATAAAGCCGGTAACGGGCACATGCTCCCGCAGCGTGACATTGGGCAATGCCTCCAGCGCCGCCCGCAGGGCCTTCACCAGCCTGGGGTTACGCACATTGGCTACATCTGCCATATGGATGCTGCGGCTGAAGCCTGGCCCGAGCACCGGGACCTTGCGGTAGATCTCCTCGATCGGTACCTGGCTCAACGGACGGGCCTGAGCCCGCGCCCACTCAAGGGCTTGCGCTTCATCGTCGAGGTCCAGCCAGTACAGGCCGGTAACATGAACTTCAGGGTCCACGCCGGTACGCCCGAACAAATGATCGCCCAGCTGGGGATAGAAATCCTGAGACCAATGGGCCAGCGCGGTAACCGCCGGGCTGTAGCGCCACGGATACAACGGCGAGACGATTCCGCCCCCGGCCCAGGACGCTTCCTTGCCCGCCTGCTGGCGGTCCAGCACGGTCACGCGCGCACCTGCGCCGGCCAGGTTCAGGGCCGTGAGCAGGCCGATAACACCGGCGCCCACGATCAGGATGTGTTCTTCGCTCATTACGCTTGCGTTACCTTAGCGGCCCCAGCAGAAGGCATCGGTGACACCAGTGCTTTTGCCGTCGTTGGTTCGGGCGCCGGTTTGGTCGATGATGAATTTGCCGCATACATCAGTAGCCATCATTGTGTTATTCGCTGGGGTGGCCGTGATGGTGAAGGCCTGGTCCTGGCGCAATACCACAACGCTATACCAAGCGTTGCTAGCCGGAGCGGTATAGGCCGGGGTAACCCCGCTCTTGTCCGTGTATTGTCCAGCTCGAGAATAGTACCGTTCCAGCCCCTGAGCCGCTTCTACCAGCAGCTGCGCGATCTCGGCCCTGTGGCTCTTTCGCACGTAGTTCATGTAGCTGGGGTAGGCGATTGCGGAAATGATGCCCACGATGGCCACCACGATCATCAGCTCAATGAGGGTAAACCCTCTTGTTGCCTTTTTCATAATGCCTCCTACTGTATTTGCCGCCACATGATGCGCCTGGAGCCCCCGCTACCACCAAGTTCCTTGATCGTGGTGACCTTGGCGTCGGACGTGTTCACGACTTTTGTATCTGCCGAGGAAGAGGAACTGCCGGTATCGCTTACCACAGCGTTGAGGGTCGGGATACCGTTAGCGAAGTTCATCCCCGCCGAAACCGTATCGCTGCTATTCACAACGCCATCGCCGTTGGTGTCGATAACCGGGTAACTCAGCATTTTGCCCGTTGTGCCTTCCAGCTCCACCAGGCGCCCGAAGCCCTGGCTTGCACATGGATCGGTGGTGTCCACGCCCGCAGTAGTGAAGACGACCCTTCCACGGGTATAGGCTGCCTGGTAAATCACGCGTTCACCAATCATGGTGCTGTTATAGCTAAGCGGCAGGTACCAACCCTTTTTAGTGGTGTAGTCCACGCTATTCTGCGAGACCGTAAGGTAGGTAGTGCCGTTATTGGTAAAGGTCCCGGTGATTGACTGAGCCTGCAGATTCGCAGCGGTGAAATTACCCGCACCTCCGGCTGCGTCCCACACCCCATAAAAAGCTTGGGTCGTGCTGACTGTTTTGTCGGTTGTCTCGAGGAATTTGCCCGTACCGAAGTACACCATGTAGCCGCTGGTCGCATTGGGTACGAGCAATGGCTGCGCAGTGATTGGCTGGCTTGTTCCTCCCGGAGCCGTAAACAGCGGTTTACCGGAAAATGCGAGGCCCCAGTTGGACGTGGACGTGCTACTCAAGTCAAATTTCCACATCCGCCCTTTCAAGTCCCCTCCGTAAGCAGCCTGGACCACGTTGGACGCATTTACCGTGAGTTTTACCGAGGAGAGGCCGTTGTCCGTCTCACTCGAATCCACCACCAGCTTCTTGATCAACGCGCCGTTAGCTACGTTCACAATATAGAGGGCAGCTACGCCACTATTGCTGCCGTATCCGTTCCCGATGAAGGCGGCCCAGGTACCATCCGGGAGGCGCGCTATCTCCGGTTTGGCATAGGCATAACCGAGATCATTGAAGCTGTTACTCGTGCTAGCGGTAGCGGGTGCGCGGATTTCCCACAAAGCATTCAGGCTATCTCCGGCGGTCGCATCGAATAGCTGAATGGCATAGAACGCCTTGGCGGCCCCACCCGTACCACCAAACGCGATGGTCTTCCAGGCCCCACTTATCTGAGCATCAAATACCGATAGTGGGCCGTCATTCAGGAATTTATGGGACGTGCCATCGACATAGGTCGGGTCCTCGACCATATACAGACTTGGCAATGCTGTGGACGGTAGATATCCGAACCGACGTTGACCTGAGTTTGCACCTGAACTCGCATCGATTACATTCGTCAGCCCATCGTTGGCGCTTACGAGGATACTGCTCGTCATTCCTTTTGCTTTGGTAGTCAGGTAAGAACTATAGCTGGTATCACCCGTCAGGTCTGAAGCTGTTTGTGTCGTGGCCGAGGCCAGAACGACCGGCGAGTCGATCACATCTCCTAGTAATACCGTTCGGGCTTTGAGCCCGGTCGCGGTAGTACCCTTCAGCCAGTCGATCACATTAGTTCCATTGAGCTTGGCGCCGGTTGTGCTATAGGTACTGAGGCTTTTAATGGAGGTGTCGATTACACTGCGCTGATCGGTGGAAAACTGGTCATAGGCAAGATTGATCGCCTTGTTAGAGGACGTGTTCCACGATTGATAAGTGCCGCTGGTACTACCGACTTTCATCTTTGTGTCGGTTGTCCATGCCGGGGTACCGCTCGTATCCAGAGTGCCGTCGGCGGCGAAGGCATACGCCCGGATCGTTCCGCTCCAGTCAGTGGGGTCGTACAGGCTCTGATAATAATAGTTCGAGTCGTACGCTGTTGAGGATGTAGTGGTTCCTCCGCCCCCCGAACCTGCCTTCGAGCTGATTTCGTTCAACGCCTGGTTCAGTGCAGCAGTCAGCGTTGCGCTATCTGTAGCTTGATAGTACTTACCGTGGCCATAGCTGGCAGCGTCTGACAGCATTTGATTGGCCGCAGTAAAGCCTACGGTATAGGTATAGAGGTTCTGCTTGGGAAAGTCCGTTGAGTCCCAGTCTTTGCCTGCGAGGTCCTTGGTATTGGTGTCGCTCGGGCTGCCCTTGTCAGTACCGCTGGTTTTGTTGCGCATATCGATGTCGTAGGCGAACTTGGCAATGTCGTCCAGGTACAGCGTATCGCCTTCACCGTCACCGTTGAGGTTATCCCCATCATTGTTGAGGTTATCCCAGTTGGGCCAGGCATTGGAGCTGCTGGCAACGTCCGGATCCCTATCATTGCCGGTGGTGGTTTTCAACGGGTAGGTACGGTCGTAGGTCGGCAAGCCGTCCGTGATGACGACTCCGAAGTTACGCTGACAGCGGTACTGGATGGGGCTCACATAGGCCGGGGGCGACTTGCTGTAGCCCGAGAAGCCATACAACCCACGGAAATAGCGAGTCACTTCGTAATAGGCTTTGGCCAGCGGAGTACTGGTAGTGCCATACAGTGCCTTAATAGCGGACTGCAGATTGTTGTAGTTAGTGTTGGCAGCCGCCGCCGTGGTGGCCGTGGCACCCTTGGCGTCCGTGGTCGCCTGCAAGTCGACGACCGGGTATTTGACGGTACCACCAGGCCCTCCAGCGGCGCTCGAATACGTGTTGAACACCGTCAAGCCTATGCGCAGGGCACGGTTGGCAGTTACCAGGTTTGTAGAGACATCACGCGCTACTTTCATCCGGTAGTCGCTGGGAATAGAGCCGTCGGTAAAGTCCTTGGTTATTTTACCGCTACTGGTACCCACCAAGGTCATCAGGTAGGCGATGTAGCGCACGCCGATGCGGGTGCCTTCATTGCCGACCGAATCTGGAAATTTAAAGCAATAATCGGCAGTGGTGGTCTTGGAACTGGACCGCTTAGTCTTTGAAAAACCATAGTAGCCAGTGGGGCAGTCCCCTTCTTTGAACGTGTTGAACAATGCGCCATCGTCTTCCATGTCTGGCGTTGTAGTAGAGGCGCAGTCGGTATCATTACTGCAGTAATAGAACTGCGGGCGCACGACGGATTGATCAAACGCCGTGAGGCGGATCAGGTTGTTCATACTGCCGGAGTTATCCACCAGCAGCATTACGTTGGGCGTAACCGCCGCCGAGCTGAGCAATGGCGCGGTGGTAGGGGTGAACGCGGCGTACGCCGGTGCCGAAAGGTACAGCGCAAGCACCCCACCGCTTAGCATGGCGCGCCAGTTATAGCCCACGCGGGCCCGCTTAATACTTGGCATAAATGCTCTCCAGCACCGTGCGGGCATTGCCGACGATACCGACACCAGTGATTCGATAAAGGGTTGCGGACTGCCCGCTGATCCATACCGCGCCTGTGCTGGCGCCTATGCGCTGCACGGCATACAGCCCGTTGCTGTTGACGCCAGCGCTTACCCAGGTCACGAAAGCGGCATTACCGGCGGCGGTCACGGATGCGCCGTCTGGCGGAGCGCAGGCCGCGACGCTGGCGCACAGCGCCAGGCTGTAGGTAGACGCCGATACAGCCCCCTCTCCGACCCGCAGTGCCGCTTCGGCCGCCTGGAAGGACTGATTGCGAAACTGCACGCTGTTGCTCATTTTCTCCTGCAACGTGGCGTTCTGCATGGAATTGAGCCCCAGCAGCGTCAGCAACAGGAGGAACACAAGTGCCACGATCAACGCCATTCCGCGTTGCCGCGCAAGAGGCAAGGTCATACGGGGGGGCATCGCTCGCCTCCTCTATTGCAAACGGTTGCGCAAGGCCGCGACCACGGAATACGTCTGGTCCCGGGTGCGACCGTTAGGGTCGGTCATGGTGAGGGTAAGCCGAAGGGTACGGATCATTTCCATCTGCGCTGTGGTCGGGGTGGCCACATAACTTGTGACTGCCGCAGTGGTGGCGTCTGCCGCCAGGCCAAACATCACGTCGAAGGCACCCACGTTACTGATCAGCGGCTGCTGGGCGCCCACCGCGCCGGTGAAAATAGTGTTGTTGCGGAAAGAGTAAAACACCTGACGCAGTAGAAACGCCTGTTGGCCACTGGCTGCGATAGCCGCCCCGTTATAGGCCGTAGCAGTGGTGAGGCAATCCGACAATACCGTCCAGGTTGGTACCGTGCCGGCGCTGCCTACATCAGCGGTTACCAGCATCAGCCGGTTACCGTTGGCGTTATCTACAGTCCAGGAAATCGGGGTAGTTTGTGCTGCGGTGAACAGGGCCGGGTTCGCCGTGGGCGGTGTGATTGTCGCCAGGCAACCGAACATGCCCGTCATGCGAATTTCCTGGCTCATCCGGGTCAGCAGGTAACGGGCGTCTTCCTGCATGGCCGCAGCGGCATTTTGGGTGAGGTAGGTATTCTTTGCCGAAATGAACGTCTGAGTCACGCCCAGCACGATGATCAAGCCCAAAGCCATGGAAACCATGAGTTCGATCAGGCTGAGGCCACGCTGCTTGCGCATCATGGGGTAGTCGTCGCAGCAGCAGCCGGCGCGGCTACGCGGCTGGTGAGGGTAAAGACCTGATCCGCTACACCGCTGCCTGCGCTGTTATTGGCCGTGACCATATTTCCGGCACGCGCATCGTCCCAGGTAATGGTAATGGTGTAGACGGAGTTCAACAGCGCAATGCTCGCCTGGGTACCGCCCATATTCTGGACGTTTTGGCCGAAATCGTAGAGGTCCTGAAGCCTTACGTCCGTCGTGCTTGGGTCCGCAGGCGCCGAAGCAAGATTAGCCAATACGTAGTTCCCGCTGCTGTTGGCCCGAATGCGCTCCATCATGTCGTAGGCGATAAAGCTGGCTTGAGTACGCAGCCGGGCACTGTCGGTGTATTTAAGGGAATTAAGCTGAAGCGCCGCAGCCCCCAGCAGCGCCAGGGTCATGACCAGCATGGCCACAAGGACTTCAATAAGCGAAATACCCTGTTGCCCCTTCATGTGCAGGTACCGCCTATCACTACACGGCCGTTCACACACACCCGTATGGTTCGCCCCTCAGTCCCATTGGTATAGGTCAATAGCGCGGCTTCCAGGGGAACCGCCAAGCCGCCGAGGCTATTGAATTCGATGAAGGCCGGTACGGTGGTGCCGGCGGCAACCGTGAGCGTGGCATTCCCTCCAAGGGCGGGAATACGACGCAGCACATCACCGGTGGGCTTGGCTATTGTGATAGCCGCCACCGTCAGGTCACCGCGCCAGATGCCTGCGGAATCGGGTGTGACCCGCACGCGAACGCCGCGGTTGATGGCCTCCAGCCGTGCATAGCCAAGGCCCCGGGCGATCTCTGCCATGTCGGCATCAGCACGGTTACGGGCGATCAAGCCGGAAAACGAAGGAATCACCACCGTCACCGCAATGACCATCACGGCCACGGTGATCAGCAACTCAATGAGGGTAAATCCCTTGATACCTTGACGCATTGCAGTCTCCACCTCGACGCGCCGACTATAAACCAGCCCGGCGTCGGACTTCTGGGCAAAGCATATACGTTTATTTCCCTGGAACCAGCGCATTGGACGCGCCGGCCCTGCAAATATATCAAGGATGAACCCTATGCCTCTCGCCTTCAAAGCCAGCCAAGGCCTTAGCCTGCTCGACCTGCTGATCACGGTCGCTGTACTGGCCGTACTCCTGCACCTGGCGGTGCCGGCGTTCTCGAGCTTGATCGCCGAACAGCGGCGGCTGGCGTTTGCCAATGAACTGGCCAGTGGGTTACGTGCCGCGCGGGTGGAAGCGGTACACCGCAACCGCACGGTGATCGTGCAGCCGTTGGGCGGCAATTGGGCGCAGGGCTGGCAAATGGTTGTGGATGAAAGCGGCCGCGGGATCGAAGACCCGACAAATCCGGTAATCCTCTCTCGCGCAGGACCGTGGCCCATTACCGTGAGGCCCACCGCCAACCTCGAAGCGCAGGTCGGCTTTGACTACCTGGGCAGCCCGCGCCTGGCTAACCGCGGCGCACTGGCGGGCAGCTTCTACCTGTGTGAGCCCGGCGCCGAGGCGCATCGGAGGGTGGTGATCGCGCGCAGCGGGCGGGTGCGGGTTACCCGAAGCGCGGCGCCCACATCGCTATGCCCTGTTACACCAGCGTCTTGACCCGCAGTTCCTTGGGCATGGAAAAGGTGATGTTCTCTTCGCGCCCGGCCAATTCATCAGCGCCTGTGGCGCCCCAGGCTTGGAGCTGCTGGATGACACCGCGCACCAGCACTTCAGGCGCAGAGGCACCGGCGGTAATGCCGATCCGCCCTACCCCGTCGAACCAGCCCTGCTCCATGTCCTCGGCGCCGTCGATCAGGTACGCCGGGGTGCCCATGCGCTCCGCGAGCTCACGCAGGCGGTTGGAGTTGGAGCTGTTGGGGCTGCCGACCACCAATACCACATCGCACTCGTCGGCCAGCTGCTTGACCGCGTCCTGGCGGTTTTGCGTGGCGTAGCAGATGTCGTCCTTGCGCGGCCCGCCGATGTTCGGGAAGCGCCCGCGCAGGGCATCGATCACCCGGCTGGTGTCATCCATGGACAGTGTGGTCTGGGTGACGAACGCGAGGTTGTCCGGGTTGCGCACGGCGAGCGTTGCCACGTCGGCTTCATCCTCCACGAGGTAGATGGCGCCGCCATTGCTGGCGTCGTACTGCCCCATAGTGCCTTCGACTTCCGGGTGGCCTTCATGGCCGATCAAGATGGTTTCGCGGCCATCGCGGCTGTAGCGTGCGACCTCGATATGCACCTTGGTCACCAATGGGCAGGTGGCATCGAACACTTTTAGCCCGCGGCCTGCCGCTTCCTGGCGCACGGCCTGGGACACGCCATGGGCGCTGAAGATCACGATCACGTTATCCGGCACCTGATCGAGCTCTTCGACGAAGATGGCGCCACGGCTGCGCAGGTCCTCGACCACGAACTTGTTGTGAACCACTTCGTGGCGCACGTAGATCGGCGGGCCGAACACCTCAAGGGCGCGGTTCACGATCTCGATGGCTCGGTCCACGCCCGCGCAGAAGCCGCGGGGGTTGGCGAGTTTGATATGCATGCTGGGCTCCGAGGCGCTGCGCCGGTTGGGTGGGCTCAAAGCGCCCGAACGTCGAGGATCTGAACTTCGAAACGCAGGGTCTTGCCAGACAATGGGTGGTTGAAGTCGACGGTGACCTGCTGATCATCGAACGCTTTCACGATGCCCGGCAACTCGGCATTGGCGGCGTCGTTGAAGATCACCAGCAGGCCTTCGGCCAGCTCCATGCCCTCGAACTGTTTGCGCGGCATCACCTGCAGGTTCTGCGGGTTAGGCTGGCCGAACGCGTTCTCCGGTGGCACGGTAAGGTCGCGCTTGTCGCCGGCCTTGAGGCCGAACAGTGCATTCTCGAACCCAGGCAACAGGTTGCCGTCACCTACCTTGAAGGTGGCCGGCGCCTTGTCGAAGGTGCTGTCCACGGTATTGCCGTCTTCCAGGTGCAACGCGAAGTGAAGCGTCACCTCGGTGTGCTGGCCGATCCGAACATCACTCATGAACCGCTTCTCCGCTTTTCTTGCTCTTGAACATATCCAGGGCCAGCATGATTGCGCCAACGGTAATGGCGCTGTCGGCGAGGTTGAAGGCCGGGAAGTACCACTGCCGGTCCCAATGCACCAACACGAAGTCGATCACATGGCCGAGGACGATACGGTCGTACAGGTTGCCGATGGCGCCGCCGAGCACCAGGGCCAGCGCGATGGCCAGCCAGGTGTCGGCGCGGCCGAGCCGCTTGAGCCAGATGACCAGCACGGCGCTCACCACCACGGCGATGAGCGCGAACAGCCAGCGCTGCCAGCCGGAACTGTCGGCCAGGAAGCTGAAGGCCGCGCCGGTGTTGTAGGCCAGCGTCCAGCTGAAATAGCCGGGGATCACTACGATCTGCTGATACAGCTCCAGCGCGTTTTCAAAGTACCACTTGCTGGCCTGGTCCAGGACCACCACCAGCACACTCAGCCATAGCCAAGCCAGGCGCCCGAAGCGCCCCGCCACGTCAGGCATAGTGACGCTCCTCGCCACCGGTGGTGATGTTGGTCACGCAACGGCCGCAGATTTCCGGATGGGCCGGGTTGGTGCCCACGTCCTCCACGAAGTGCCAGCAACGGGCGCACTTGGCATGGCTGGACTTGACCACCTTGAGCTTCAGGCCAGCCACGTCGGTCACCACCGCATCGGCCGGTGCCGCGGCGAACGGCGCCAGGGTGGCCTTGGAGGTGATCAGTACAAAGCGCAACTCGTTGCCCAGCTTGCCCAGGTCGGCCTGCACGGCTTCGTCCGCATACAAGGTGACTTCGGCTTGGAGGTTGCCACCGATGGCCTTGGCCGTACGCTGGTTTTCCAGTTCCTTGTTCACCGAGGCCTTCACGGCCATTACGCTGTCCCAGAACGCACGGTTCAGTTCGAAGCCTTCCGGCAGCTCGCTCAGGCCGGTGTAGGCCGTGTTGAGCATGACCGATTCGTTGCGCTCGCCTGGCAGGTAGCTCCAGATCTCGTCGGCAGTGAAGGCCAGGATCGGGGCGATCCAGCGCACCAGCGCCTCGGCGATGTGGAACAGCGCGGTCTGGCAGGAGCGGCGGGCAACGCTGTCGGCCGGCGTGGTGTATTGGCGGTCCTTGATAATGTCCAGGTAGAAGCCGCCCAGCTCCTGCACGCAGAAGTTGTGCACCTTGGAGTAGATGTTCCAGAAGCGGTACGCCTGGTAGTGCTCTTCCAGCTCACGTTGCAACAGCAAGGCGCGGTCCACGGCCCAGCGGTCGAGCGCCAGCATTTGATCCGGCGGCAACAGGTCCCGCGCAGGGTCGAAGCCGCTGAGGTTGGAAAGCAGGAAGCGCGCGGTGTTGCGGATACGCCGGTAGGCGTCGGCGCTGCGCTGCAGGATCTGCTCGGAAACCGCCATCTCGCCGGAATAGTCCGTGGAGGCGACCCACAGGCGCATGATGTCGGCGCCGAGGGTATCGCTCACCTTTTGCGGTGCGACGGTGTTGCCCAGCGATTTGGACATCTTGCGGCCGTTCTCGTCCACGGTGAAGCCGTGGGTGAGCAGTTCGCGGTAGGGTGCGTGATCGTCGATGGCGCAGCCGGTCAGCAAGGAGGAGTGGAACCAGCCACGGTGCTGGTCGCTGCCTTCCAGGTACAGGTCCGCGCGCGGCCCCTGCTCGTGGCCCATCGGGTGCGAGCCACGCAGCACGTGCCAGTGGGTGGTACCCGAGTCGAACCACACGTCCAGCGTGTCGCTGATCTTTTCGTAATCGGCGGCCTCGGCGCCCAGCAGCTCGGCGGCGTCCAGCTTGAACCAGGCCTCGATACCTTCCTGTTCCACACGCTGGGCCACTTCTTCCATCAGCTCAACGGTGCGAGGGTGCAGTTCGCCGCTCTGCTTGTGCAGGAAGAACGGAATCGGCACGCCCCAGTTGCGCTGGCGCGAGATGCACCAGTCTGGCCGGTTGGCGATCATCGAATGCAAGCGCGCCTGGCCCCAGTCCGGGACGAAGTGGGTTTGTTCAATGGCCTTGAGCGCACGCTGGCGAAGGGTATCGCCAGTCACCGGCTGCTTGTCCATGCCCACGAACCACTGCGCGGTCGCGCGGTAGATCAACGGGGTTTTATGGCGCCAGCAGTGCATGTAGCTGTGGGTGATGGTTTCGGTGTGCATCAGCGCGCCGACTTCAGCCAGCTTCTCGACGATGGCGGCACCGGCCTTCCAGATGAACTGGCCGCCGAAGAACGGCAGGCTGTCCACATACACGCCATTGCTCTGGACGGGGGTGAGGATATCGTCGTTGTGCATGCCGTAGCGTTTGCAGGTAACGAAGTCGTCCTCGCCGTAGGCTGGCGCGGAGTGAACGATACCGGTGCCCGCGCCCAGCTCCACGTACTCGGCCAGGTAAACAGGCGACAGGCGCTCGTAGAACGGGTGGTGGAAGTTGATGTTTTCCAGCGCGGCGCCCGGGGCACGAGCGATGATGTGGCCCTCGCGGCCGTAGCGCTGCAGGCAGCTTTCCACCAGTTCTTCGGCCAGCACCAGCAGGCGGTCGCCGATATCGACCAGCGCGTAGGTGAACTCGGGGTGCACGTTGAGTGCCTGGTTCGCCGGGATGGTCCACGGGGTAGTGGTCCAGATCACGATGGCGGCGGGCTTTTCCAGGCCTGGCAGGCCAAAGGCATCGGCCAGGGAGGCCTGATCGGCGATCGGGAAGGCCACGTCGATAGTGGTGGACTTCTTGTCGGCATATTCCACTTCGGCTTCAGCCAGCGCCGAGCCACAGTCGAAGCACCAGTTCACGGGCTTGAGGCCCTTGAACACGAAACCGCCTCGGACCATCTCGGCCAGGGCGCGGATTTCTCCGGCCTCATTGACGAAGCTCATGGTTTTATAGGGGTTGCCCCAGTCGCCCAGCACGCCCAGGCGGATGAAGCCTGCTTTCTGCTCTTCGATCTGCTCGGCGGCGTAGGCCCGGCACAGCTCGCGGGTTTTATCCGCAGGCAAGCCCTTGCCGTGGGTGACTTCCACCTTGTGCTCGATCGGCAGGCCATGGCAGTCCCAGCCCGGTACGTAAGGCGCATCGAAGCCCGCCAGCGTACGCGAACGGATGATCATGTCCTTTAGGATCTTGTTGACCGCGTGACCGATATGAATGCTGCCGTTGGCATAGGGCGGGCCATCGTGCAGCACGAACTTGGGCCGATCCTTGCCAATTTCGCGCAGCTTCTGGTACAGGCCAATGCTGTCCCAGCGCTGCAGTATCTGCGGCTCGCGCTGGGGCAGGCCGGCCTTCATCGGGAAGGCGGTGTCCGGAAGGTTTAGCGTGGCTTTGTAATCGGTCATTTCAGGCTCTTCATTAGGCGGTTAGCCCTGCCAATGGGCACGGGCGGCGGCGACGTCCGCGTCGATCGCCGACTTCAACGCCTCCAGTGAGGCGAAACGCTGCTCATCACGCAGCTTCTGGTGGAATTCCACCGACAAATGCCGGCCATACAGATCGCCAGCGAAGTCCAGCAGGTGTATTTCAAGGTGTGGCCGGCCATCGCCGGCAACGGTGGGGCGAACCCCTATATTGGCAACGCCGGGCCAGGTTTGGCCGTTTACCGTGGTGCTCACCAGGTAAACGCCGGTAAAGGGTACGCGGCGGCGCTTCAGCTGAACGTTGGCGGTAGGCCAGCCCAGCTGGCGCGCCAGCTTTTGCCCGTGCAATACCCGGCCACTGATGCGATAGGGGCGGCCCAGCAGGCGCTCGGCCTGGGCAAAATCCCCCGATGCCAGCGCCTGGCGCACCTGGGTGCTGCTCACGCGGGCACCCTCTTCTTCTACAGTGTTTGCCGCCTCCAAGGTGAAACCATGGAGACGCCCCGCTTCGACCAGAAAGTCGAAATCCCCCAGGCGATCACAGCCAAACCGAAAATCATCCCCCACTTCGAGGTGCTTCACACCCAGCCCGTCGATCAGGATGGTTTCAACGAACTCGCTGGCGCTCAGGCTGCGCAGCCGCTGGTTGAAGGCCAGGCACAACACGCGGTCGATGCCTTCGGCCGCTAGCAGCTCGAGCTTGTCGCGCAGCCGCGTGAGCCGGGCCGGGGCGGTGTCCGGGGTGAAATACTCACGCGGCTGGGGCTCGAAGATCACCACGCAACTGGGCACGCCAAGTTCCTGGGCACGCTCGCGCAAGCGCTTGAGGATGGCTTGATGCCCCCGATGCACTCCGTCGAAATTGCCAATGGTGGCAACGCAGCCCCGGTGACGGGGGCGCAGGTTGTGAAGGCCTCGAACCAGCTGCATAGCGCGCTTCTTGCTCATAAAGTCGTCGATTATAACCACACCCGGGCGCCGACGACAGGCAACAGCGCAGGCAGTGGGCCACAGGTCGATGAAACCGATATTCGGCCAACCGGCACAAATTTCAATGCAGGCCCCGACGAGCGAACTGATGAAGGCGCATGCCCGTTGCCAGCAGCACCAGGAAGTAGGTAGCTGCGCCAGCGACCACCAGCGCACCCAGCCGCAGGAACCGCGCCAGCATGTCACCCTCCGCCCACGGCGGCATCACGGCCATCAGGCCCAGCAATACGCCGCCCATGGCAATCACTGCCAACCCCAGGCGGGCGAAGAAGCCCAGCCAACCGGGTTGGGGCTGGAACATTTGCTGGCGCCGCAGTTGCCAGTACAGCAGCGCAGCATTGAGGGTGGCGCCGCCGCTGATCGCCAGCGCCAGGCCGGCGTGCTTGAGCGGGCCGATCAACGCCAGGTTGAACAACTGGGTAGCGAGCAAGGTGACGATGGCGATCTTCACCGGCGTGCGCAGGTTCTGCTGGGCGTAGAAGCCGGGCGCCAGCACCTTGATGAGAATGATACCGAGCAAGCCCACGGCATAAGCGACCAGCGCCCGCTGGGTCATGGCGGCGTCGAAGGCCTCGAACCGGCCGTACTGGAACAGCGCGACGGTCAGCGGCTCGGCCAGCAACCCCAGCGCCACCGCGCAGGGCAGCACCAGCAGGAAACACAGGCGCAGGCCCCAGTCGAGGATGCGCGAGTATTCCTGGCGATCCTTGTTGGCATAGGTGCGGGCCAGCGTGGGCAACAGGATAGTGCCCAGCGCTACCCCGAGCACGCCAGAGGGCAGCTCCATCAGGCGATCGGCGTAGTACATCCAGGAAACCGAACCGGCCACGAGGAAGGACGCGAAGATGGTGTTGATGATGAGCGAGATCTGGCTCACCGACACGCCCAGGATCGCTGGCCCCATTTGCTTGAGCACACGCAGGGCGCCGCTGTGGCGCAAGCTCAGCCGAGGCAGTACAAGCATGCCGATCTTCTTCAGGTGCGGCAGTTGATAGACCAATTGCGCCAGCCCACCAGCCAGCACAGACCACGCAAGCGCCATCACCGGGGGGTGGAAGAACGGCGTAAGAAAGAGCGCAAAGCCGATCATCGCCACGTTGAGCAACGTGGGCGTGAACGCCGGGACGGAGAAACGGTTCCAGGTATTGAGGATCGCACCCGCCAGGGACGATAGCGAGATCAGCAATATATAGGGGAAGGTTACCCGCAGCAGCGAACTGGTAAGTTCGAACTTTTCAGGCGTATCGGCAAAGCCCGGCGCGGTGGCCCAGATCACCCAAGGGGCCGCTAGCATGCCCAACGCCGTGACTACCGCCAGCGCAAGCGTCAGCAAACCCGCCACATAGGCGGTGAAGGTGCGGGCGGCCTCATCGCCCTGCTGCTGGCGGTATTCGGCAAGAATGGGCACGAATGCCTGCGAGAATGCCCCCTCGGCGAAGATCCGGCGCAGCAGGTTGGGCAGCTTGAACGCGATGAAAAAGGCGTCCGTGGCCATGCCGGCACCGAAAATCCGTGCCACGAGCGTATCGCGCACAAAACCCAGCACGCGCGAAATCATGGTGATCGAACTGACCGCAGCGAGGGATTTGAGCAGGTTCATGGATGGATATGCCGCCAAGCCAAAAAGCCGAAAGTGTACAGCCCACGTGGCGGAAGGGAAGGTTTTCTGTACACTGCCGTTCGTCCTGAAAAGGCACGCAATGCCAGGCACTTTCCCTTGACATTGAACCCGCGCATCGGCATGATTCGCGGCCTTATTTGTTTGCTATTACCCAAGTCTTTCGAGGAGCTCGACGGTGGCCAACTCACCTTCCGCCAAAAAACGTGCAAAACAGGCTGAGAAGCGTCGCAGCCACAACGCCAGCCTGCGTTCGATGGTTCGTACCTACATCAAGAACGTAGTCAAAGCGATCGACACCAAAGACGCTGAGAAAGCGCAAGCTGCCTACACCCTGGCTGTGCCTGTAATCGACCGTATGGCCGACAAGGGCATCATCCACAAGAACAAGGCCGCTCGTCACAAGAGCCGTCTGAATGGCCACATCAAGGCCCTGAAGACCGCTGCCGCTGCCTAAGCGACGCGCTTCAAGAAAAACCGGCCCATGTGGCCGGTTTTTTGTTGTCTGGGTTTTTACCCCGGATTCGCGAGCTAGCGCCCGCTTCCCACGGGCCATGGCAGGATCGGGATGGCCGTTACCGCGTTCTGCGGGCTACCTTCAATTATGCGATCGCTGTACACCAGGTACACCAGAGTATTGCGCTTCTCGTCGAAGAAGCGCACTACCTGCATGGTCTTGAACACCAGGGAGGTTCTCTCCTTGAATACCTCTTCGCCATCCTTCAAGGGCTGCGCAAAGCGGATGGGGCCCACCTGACGGCACGCAATGGACGCCTCGGCGCGATCCTCAGCCAACCCCAGGCCACCCTTCACGCCGCCCGTTTTGGCGCGCGAGAGGTAGCACGTCACGCCTTCGACCTTGGGGTCGTCGAACGCCTCGACCACGATACGATCGTTGGGCCCGAGAAACTTGAATACCGTGGACACTTCGCCAATGGTGTCGGCCTTGGCCAGCAGGGGCAGAAAGGCCAGCCCCAGCAGCGCGGTTCGCAGTACGTTCATGGGCAGCCTCATACCAGGATCAGGTTATCGCGGTGGATCAGTTCGGGCTCGGCCATATAGCCCAGCACCCCATGGATCGCGTCCGACGGCTGGCCGATGATCTTCTGGGCCTCCGCAGCACTGTAATTGGTAAGGCCCCGCGCTACTTCCGAACCATCGGGCGCCAGGCACACCACCATTTCGCCCCGACGGAAGCCACCCTGCACCGCTTTCACACCCACGGGGAGAAGGCTCTTGCTGGCTGCGCGCAGTGCCTGCACGGCGCCTTCGTCCAACTGAAGCGTGCCGCGGGTTTGCAAATGCCCGGCAAGCCACTGCTTGCGTGCCGCCAGCATGCCGCGTTCCGGCGACAGCAGCGTGCCGAGGCGCTCACCGGCCTTGAGCCGATCTAGCACGCGCTCGATGCGCCCTCCCACGATCAGTGTATGAGCACCTGAACGGGCGGCCAGGCGGGCGGCGCGCAGCTTGGTTTGCATACCTCCGCGACCCAGCGCTCCTCCGGTGCCGCCCGCTACGGCGTCCAGGCTTGGGTCATCGGCTCGGGCTTCATGGATGAGCTTGGCATCGGGGTTGTTGCGTGGGTCTGCATCGAACATGCCGTCGCGATCGGTGAGGATCACCAACAGGTCAGCTTCGACCAGGTTCGCCACCAACGCCGCCAGGGTGTCGTTGTCACCGAAGCGAATTTCGTCGGTAACCACAGTGTCGTTTTCGTTGATTACCGGGATAACCCCCAGCTCTACCAACGCGCGAAGCGTGCTGCGAGCGTTCAGGTAACGCTTGCGGTCCGAGAGGTCGTCATGGGTGAGCAGGATCTGCGCTGTGCGGCGTTCGTGCTGCGCGAAGCTCGACTCCCAGGCCTGCACCAGCCCCATCTGGCCGATTGCGGCGGCGGCCTGCAACTCGTGCATTGCGGTGGGGCGCTGAGCCCAGCCCAGGCGGCTCATCCCTGCAGCAACCGCACCGGAGGACACCAGTACCAGCTCCACGCCTGCTTCGTGCAAGGCGACCATTTGCTCCACCCATACCGCCATGGCCGTGCGGTCGAGGCCTTTGCCATCTGCGGTCAGTAGCGCGCTGCCGATCTTTACTACCCAGCGCTGCGCACCCGTTACCTTGCTTCGCATCTTTCCTGTCCTTGCCTGCCCAACCCAGAAAAATCACAAACGACAACGCCCCGGCCCGATCGGGAGCCAGGGCTATTCAGCCTGCCTGCCCGCCCGGAACCGGGGCGCTGTAGTGTACTGCAACCAATCAGTCGCGCACGTAAATGATTTCCGGCCCGTCCTCGTCGTCTTCGTCGTCCCAGTCGTCATCGTCACCGATGTCATGCACGCTCTTCACGCCGGTACGGCGAAGGGCACGGGCGTCATCCAGGGCTTGCAGCTGCGCCCGCGCTTCGTCTTCGATGCGCTGATCCAGCTCGGCCACTTCCTCGGCAAAGCCTTCTTCCTGGGCAATACGCTCGGCGCGCAGTTCCAGGTAGCGCATGATGTCGCGGCTGAGGCGCTCGGTGCCTTCCTTTGCCAGCGCGGAGATCACGTACACCGGGCCTTCCCACTGCAGGCGGTCGACCACTTCCTTCACGGCGGCTTCGTGCTCTTCCTCGAGCAACTGGTCGCACTTGTTCAGCACCAGCCAGCGATCGCGCTCGGCCAGGGAGGGGCTGAATTTCACCAGTTCGTTCACGATGATTTCGGCAGCATCGGCGGCACTGCTGCCATCGAACGGTGCCATGTCCACGAGGTGCAACAACAGGCGCGTGCGCGCCAAGTGCTTGAGGAAGCGAATACCCAGGCCAGCACCATCCGAAGCCCCTTCGATAAGGCCGGGGATGTCGGCGATAACGAAGCTCTTCCAACGGTCTACGCTGACCACGCCCAGGTTTGGCACCAGGGTAGTGAACGGGTAGTCGGCTACCTTCGGCTTGGCGGCCGAAACGGAGCGGATGAACGTGCTTTTGCCGGCGTTTGGCAAACCCAGCAGGCCTACGTCTGCCAGCACTTTCATTTCCAGCTTGAGGTCACGCTGCTCCCCAGGCTTGCCTGGGGTAGTCTGGCGTGGCGCGCGGTTGGTACTGGACTTGAACCGGGTATTCCCCAGGCCGTGCCAGCCACCTTGGGCGACCATCAGGCGCTGCCCTGGCTTTACCAGGTCGCCGATTACTTCCTGGGTGCTGGCGTCGATCACCGTGGTGCCCACAGGCACGCGCAATACCAGCTCCTCACCCTTGGCGCCGGTGCAATCGGTGCTGCCACCATTCTCGCCGCGCTGTGCGTCGAAATGGCGGGTGTAGCGGTAGTCCACCAGCGTGTTGAGGTTCTCGTCGGCCACTAGAAACACTGATCCGCCATCGCCACCGTCGCCGCCGTTCGGGCCGCCGTTTTCGATGAACTTTTCACGACGGAAGCTCATGCAACCGTTACCACCGTCACCCGCCTTCACGCGGATGGATACTTCATCTACAAACTTCATAAATCATGCCTCTCGCCACCAGGGCGAGCCTATAAGCCAGAAAACATAAGGCTCTTGCAAAAATGAGCGCAGCGCCCCAATCAACGACCGAGTAGAACAGCGCTGGAGCTCAAGCAGACAGCTTTGCAAGAGACTCACTACAAACAAAAAAGCCCCGTCGCGAGACAGGGCTTTTCAGCGGGGTCGCGATCAGGCTGCGACGACGCTTACGTAACGACGGCCGAACGCACCTTTGACTTCGAACTTCACAACGCCTTCGACTTTAGCGAAGAGGGTGTGGTCCTTGCCGATGCCAACGCCGTAGCCAGCGTGGAACTGGGTGCCGCGCTGACGCACGATGATGTTGCCGGCCTTGATGACCTGGCCGCCGAACATTTTAACGCCAAGGCGTTTACTTTCGGAATCGCGACCGTTGCGGGTACTACCACCAGCTTTTTTGTGTGCCATGAGTTCAATACTCCAATGTGCGGATCAGGCTGGAAAAATCAGGCCTGGATACCGGTGATTTTGATCTCGGTGAACCACTGGCGGTGGCCCATACGCTTCATGTGGTGCTTACGACGACGGAATTTGATGATCCGGATCTTGTCGTGACGGCCTTGGGCGATTACTTCTGCAACCACTTTGGCGCCTTCAACAACAGGTGCGCCGATGCTCACGTCGTCGCCATTGGCAACCAACAGAACGCGATCGAAGGTAACGGATTCGCCAGTGGCGACTTCCAGTTTTTCGATCTTCAGGTATTCACCTTCGGCGACCTTGTATTGCTTGCCACCGGTAACGATTACTGCGTACATGATATTTCTCCGTTAATCCTGCTCACCCAGCGCTTTATAGGAAGAGGTCTCGGCTGGCATGGCTGCAGCGGGCGGGAAACCCCAGGGGGACCCAACTGCAATTGCGTAAGGCAGGTGATGCCCAGGAAGTTCAGGGTGCGCGATTGTACGCAACGCAAGGGAGCCGCGCAAGAGCCGCTGGACAAGCGAAACTCCCTGCCTGGCGCTCCGAAGCCCCGTAGCGCGGGGGCGCCGCCTTGACAGGTCAAGACCTGACACCTAGCATGCCGCGCAACCTTTATGGAGCGTTAGTCGCTGATGCAACCCCAAGCCTTTTATCGTGTGGTGGCGGAAGATTTCACCGCCGTCGACGAGATCATCAAGCAGCAGCTGACCTCGCGGGTGCCGCTGGTATCGAAGATCGGCGACTATATCATCTCCGCTGGCGGCAAGCGCCTCCGGCCGCTGCTGGTGCTTCTGGGCGGCAAGGCCCTGGGGTACGAAGGCAGCAACCTGCGGCTATTGGCCGCAACCATCGAGTTCCTGCATACCGCCACCCTGCTTCACGACGACGTGGTGGACATGTCCGGCATGCGCCGTGGCCGTTCCACGGCGAACGCCATGTGGGGCAACGCGCCCAGCGTGCTGGTGGGCGACTTCCTTTATTCCCGTTCCTTCGAAATGATGGTCGAGCTGGGCTCCATGCCTGTCATGCAGATCCTCTCCCAGGCCACGCGCATCATCGCCGAGGGCGAGGTGCTGCAGCTGTCCAAGGTACGGGACGCCAGCACTACCGAAGAAACCTACATGGAGGTCATTCGCGGCAAAACCGCGATGCTGTTCGAAGCCGCTACCCACAGTGCGGCTGCCCTGGCCGGCGCCAGCGACCAGTCCCGTGAGGCGCTGCGCCAGTTCGGCGACCACCTTGGGGTGGCGTTCCAGCTGGTGGACGACCTGCTCGACTACAAGGGCGATGCTGACACCCTGGGCAAAAACGTGGGCGACGACCTTGCCGAGGGCAAACCTACCCTGCCCCTCATCTACACCATGCGCGAAGGTACCGCCGAGCAGGCTGCCCTGGTTCGGCAGGCGGTCCAGAAAGGCGGTATCGAAGACCTCGAGCGCATTCGCGAAGCCGTCGAGGCTTCCGGCGCCCTCGCCTATACGGCCCAGATGGCACAAGGTTACGCCAACCGCGCCATCGCGTGCCTGGACGCTCTTCCAGCCAGCGAGTACCGTGACGCGCTGGTGGAGCTGAGCGAATTCGCCGTCGCTCGCACCTACTGATACCTTCCCCCGCAGTGGCGGTTACCTGCCTGCCCGACAGGCTGGCGAGGTAACGGCCATGTGCGCCATTACCCCGAGGAACCCACATGTCTTTGCCACCCTGCCCTCAATGCGGCTCCGAGTTCGTCTACGAAGACGGTGCCCAACTGATCTGCCCGGAATGCGCACACGAATGGACAGCGGGCGAAGCTGCCGCCAGCGACGATGACGCACGCATCGTGAAAGATTCGGTTGGCAACCTGCTTCAGGATGGCGACAGCGTAACCGTGATCAAGGACCTGAAGGTCAAGGGCACTTCGCTGGTGGTAAAGGTGGGGACCAAGGTGCGAAACATCCGCCTGTGCGATGGCGACCACGACATCGATTGCAAGATCGACGGCATTGGGGCGATGAAGCTCAAGTCCGAGTTCGTTCGCAAGGCGTAACGACAGCCGGGCGAGATCGGCCTTTGCAAAACTGCAAATACGAATTATTCTCAATGAACCCCATCAAGGAGAATGATCGTGACCTACCTCATCGACGCCTGGCTCGACCGTACTCATCCCTACCTGCGCATTCTTCATCGAGAAACCGGTGAAGTGTGCGCGGTGCTGCACGAAGACGCCTTGGACGAGCTGCGAGAGCAAGGTGAGCTGGATTACGAGGGGCTGAATTCTACCGAACCGCATGTACAGAAGGAGCTGGTGCGCAACCTGTTCCTGTTCTGCTACGCCCGGGCATTGCGCCCTGCAGGGGAGTTGCATTGAGGCCTTGATCAAGGGCAAGCCTGAACCCGGTGTGTACCGGGTCGCCGGCAAGCCGGGCTGCTGCTACGCATCAGCAAGCACGCCCGCCCGTAGCAGCCGAGCTTGCCCGCGACCAAGGTCCGCCCGCGAACTTACAAAATTTCGAGCAGCTCTACATCGAATACCAGCACGCTGTGCGGCGGGATCGACCCAACGCCTTGCGCGCCGTAAGCCAGCTCGCTTGGCACGTAGAGGCGCCATTTGCTGCCGGTGTTCATCAGTTGCAGTGCTTCGGTCCAGCCAGCGATCACGCCGCCAACGGGGAATTCAGCCGGCTGGCCGCGATCGTAGGAGCTGTCGAACACAGTGCCGTCGATCAAGGTGCCGTGGTAGTGAGTGCGTACGGTGCTTTCGCGGGTAGGCTTGGCGCCCTCGCCAGCGGTCAGCACTTCGAACTGCAGGCCGGACGCCAGCGTGGTAACGCCTTCGCGCTTGCCGTTTTCGGCCAGGTACGCCAGGCCTTCGCCGGCGGCGGCTTCGGCCTTCACGCGCTCCTGCTCCTGCATGATTTCGCGAATGGCGCGGAAAGCGTTGTTCAGCTCTTCCGGTGCCACACGGCTAGGCTCGCCCTGGAAAGCATCCGTGAGGCCGGCGATCAGCGCGTCAAGGCTTACGCCGGGCGGTGGGTTGCTGCGGATCTGGTCGCCCAGCTGGCGGCCGATGCCGTAGCTGACGCGGGTTTGGTCAGTAGTCAGGTTCAATTCAGGCATTGCACTGCTCCGTTGAAGGCCGGCGAGCCGGCCAGCCAAAAAGGGGAGCAGCCTAGCACATCAATGCTTGGTGAGCTTATCCAGGTAGCCCATGGCAAACGCCGAAATCACGAAGGTCATGTGAATGATCACATACCACATCAAGTGCTCGGCACCGATGTTCTGGGCGTCCATGAACACGCGCAGCAAATGGATGGAGGAGATGGCGACGATGGAAGCCGCGACTTTCATCTTCAGCGACGAAGAGTCCATCTTGCCGAGCCAGCTGAGTTTTTCCGAACCCTCGTCGATGTCCAGCTGCGACACGAAGTTTTCGTAGCCCGAGATCATCACCATCACCAGCAGCCCGCCTACGAGCGCCATGTCGATCAGCGACAACAGCACCAGGATCAGCTCGGACTCCGCCAGGGCAAACACGTTGGGCAGGATATGGAAGATTTCTTCGAAAAACTTCAACGCCAGGGCCAGCAAACCCAGGGACAAGCCAAAGTAAATCGGTGCCAGCAGCCAGCGCGAGGCGTACATGGTTCTTTCGATCAGACGTTCCATTGCAACTCACAGGTAGCTTAAAAATCGGCCGTGAGTATACCAATGTCGGCCCGGCCGCGGGATGCGGTCGAATGCCCCAAGAGACTGCACGCTCGCTATCAGATAAGTTCAGGCGTCCGGCCGGGCCAGGTGATCGCCCAGGTGCCGACCGCGCTCGGCGTTGATCTTGCGCAACTGGCCGTGCAAGTGAATGTCCCAGATTTGCGGGTCGTGCCGTAGCTGGTAGCCGTGGAGCGTCAGGCTGTCGACAATGGCATCGAGTACCGATTCCGCGGCCTTGGCGCCGTGAAACGGGCCTTGTGCCTTGATTGCCGTGGGCTGCTCGCCTGCCATTCCAGCGGCGAACAGCAGCGTCCAGTGGCCCACATTCCCAGCCACCGGGCGGATGATGCACTCGATGCGGGTTTCGAGCCCAAGGCATTGGCGAGTGAGGCTAAGCGAGTGATCCATGCTGCGGTCCCTCCGCTGGGTGGATTCTCCTCAGACCGCAATCACGCAGAAAGATCCGTACACCGGGCAGATGAGCGCCGAGCGGTCATCGCGCCCGGCGCCAATGGCTCAGGAACAGGGCTTGACCTCGGCCAGCGCTTCCACTTTGTGGTCCCGCTCGGCTTCGCGCAGCTCCTCTTCGCTGATGACCTCGGCAATGGCCCGCAAGCGATCCACCACCAATGCATTCACACTGCCTTCCGGAAAGTTGCCGTTCGCATCGGGCTCGCCCGCTTCTTCGCCTACCAGCAAGCTGAGCGCTTCATCCGCCTGGCTGACCGCATACACGTGGAAGGTGCCGTCGCGCACGGCCTTCACCACGCGCTCGTCGAGCATAAGCGTGGCCACGTTGGCCTTGGGAATGATCGCGCCCTGCTCACCGGTAAGCCCACGCGCTTCGCACAGGCGGAAGAAGCCCTCGATCTTCTCGTTCACCCCGCCTACGGCCTGCACTTCACCAAACTGATTGATCGAGCCGGTGATGGCGAAACACTGCTTGAGCGGCTTGCGCGACAGTGCCGAGATGAGTGTGCAGGCTTCGCCCAGCGAAGCGCTGTCGCCATCCACATAGCCATAGGATTGCTCCAGCGCGATGCTGGCGGAGATCGCCAACGGAAACTCTTGGGCATAGCGGCTGCCAAGGTAGCCCGTGAGGATCATCACGCCTTTGGAGTGAATGGGCTGCCCCAGGTTGACCTCACGCTCGATGTCCACGATGCCGCTGCTGCCGGGGTATACCGTGGCGGAAATACGCGCAGGAACGCCAAACGCCGAGTCGCCAACCGCCAATACCGTAAGCCCGTTGCATTTGCCCACGGCCGCCCCGGAGGTGTCGATCAGCACGATGCCCGCGAGCATGTCGTCGAGGATGCGTGCCGACACTCGGCCGGTCCGCGTAGCCTTGGCCTTGAGCGCGCGCTCGATGTGGCCCGAATCCGTCACCGGGTCGCCCGCCACCTGGCGAATGAAATCTGCCTCGCTCACCAGTTGAAAAAGGTCGCCGATCCTGGCGGACAAACGCCCCTGGTGCTCGGCCAGGCGAGCGCTGTACGTTGCCAGCCGGGCCACTGCATCGGCACTGAGGGCGGCCATACCTTCTTCGGAGGTACGGGTTTTAAGTAGCTGGGCAAACTGCTCCAGGCTGTCGCCGTCCATGGGGATGTCTTCATCGAAGTCCACCAATACCCGGAACATCTCCTGGAAGTCCGGATCATGATCCTGCAGCGCGTAATACAGCTGACGGGAACCGATGATCACTACCTTCACATTGAGCGGGATCATCTGCGGCGCCAGCGTTACAGTGGCCAGCCGGCCGTACTCGCCCAGTGGGGATTCCATCTTCAGGCGGCGCGATTGCAAGGAGCGCTTGAGCGCATCCCACACAAACGGCTCGCCCAGCATCTTCTCGGCCTCAAGGATGAGGAAACCGCCATTGGCCCGGTGCAGCGCACCAGACCGCAGCTGGCGGTAATTGGTGTAAAGCGCGCCTTGGTCCGTGCTGTATTCGATGCGGCCAAACAGGTTGTCGTAGGTAGGGTGCGGCTCGAAGACGACAGGCGCGCCCCCGCTGGCGTGGTGCCCGATCACCAGGTTGGGCGCGTACTGTTCCTCGAGCATCTTGCGGGCGATCGCATCGCCCTTGGGGTCGTCGACCAGTTGCTCTACCACCGTGCGCAGCAGGTGTACCTGCATGGCTTGCAGATAGGCACATACTCCCGCGAGCTCCGAATACCGCTCGGACAGGGGGCCGAGCAACGGCTGGAGCGCAATGGTGATGGTTTCTTCATTGAGCTGGCGCAGCTGGTTGCTGGATTCGCGTTTCCATTGCGGCAGGCTGGCGAGTTCCTCGTTGAGGCGCTCCTCGAGGGCGGCAATGTCGCTATGGAAGCGATCGCGATCCGCCTCGGGCAGCCCGGCAAATTCCGCCTCGTCCAGCGCCTTGCCCTCGAGCATCGGGGTGAAAGCGATATTGCTGCTGTCCCGGTACAGGGCCACGTCTTTCTCGAGCGCCGCGCGCTCGATCACATCCAGGGCGCGGTCGTAACGATGGTTGAAGGCGCGGTCGATGGCGCTTTTTTTCTGTTGATAGGAAGGGTGCTCGAACACTGCGGGAAAGGTCGCCAGCAGGTTGTCGATAAGGCCGCCGATGTCGCTGATGAAAGCGCCGGCGCTGCCTGGCGGCATTTCCAGCGCACGCGGGTTACGCGGCTCATCGAAATTATTGACGTACACCCAGTCGCAAGGCGTTTGCATGCGCTTGGCTTCGGTCTTGAGGTAACGTTTGGCGAAGGAGAAGCGACCGGTACCCGGCTCACCCATCACGAACACGTTATACCCCGGGCGGGGCATGGCCACACCGAACTGCAAGGCTTCCACGGCGCGTTCCTGCCCCAGCACACCGCGGAAGGGCTCCAGGTCCTCGGTGCTGGCGAAACTGAACTGCTCGGCAGTGAACGGCCGGGCCAGGGCTTCAGGTGCGAGACGCAGGCGGGCGGCAACGGAATCGGGCATCAGGCTTCCTTAGGTTTACAAACTTTGGAGCATTCTGGCGCTCGCAAGGCGCGGCTGGCAAGGGAGTGCTGCCCAGACCGGCACAAGGCTTGCGCGGTGTGCGCTAAATGCGCAGCGAGGCCGACGGAACCGCAAACCCTGCCTAAACTCCAACATGCGCGCCCAGCCCAACGGCAGGCGTGCACCTGGTGCTTGAAAGGGCACAGGCCATTTTGATCGACATGCGAGAACAATGCTATGAAACGGATTCTGCTTGGCTCCCTGTTTACCGTCGCTTCCCTCCAGGCATTCGCCCAGGCCCCCGGTGGCCCGGACTGCGGATGGGGCAACATGCTGTTTGAAGGCCAGCGCGGCACCCCGGCTCACTTCCTGGCTTCCACCACCAACGGCACCTCCGGGAACGCCACGTTCGGGATGACCTCCGGAACCAACGGTTGCAACACCAGCGGCGCGCTGACCTATGGCGGCAAGTCGTGGATTGCCATGAATGGCATGATGAACGAGCTCTCCGAAGACATGGCACAGGGCCAGGGCGAAGCGCTGACCACCTATGCGGTGGTACTGGGCGTAAAACCTGAAGATCGCGCTTACTTCTCCAGCGTGACCCACCAGCACTTCAATGACATTTTCAAAACCGCTGACGTGACAGCTGAAGACGTTCACGCCAACACCCTCAATGTACTGAAAAACGATCCACGTCTGGCCAAGTACGCTACCCAGGCGTAAGGTCGCTGCGTGTCCCCGCCCCGCCTGGGGCGGGTTCTGCCATTTGCCGGATGCAAGGGATGCTCACCCGCTTTCTATGGCTGGCCCTGTTGGCCTGCACCTCGCTCAATGCCGCTCCGTCTATAGCCCCCGCCACCCTGGATCGCCTGGCTCAGGACCCGAACTGGATCGCCTTGGGGCATTACGAATATAAACGCCTGCGTGGCTGGCACAGCTACGTGGATGACCGCCGTTTTTTCCTGGCAGAAAACGGCCGCTACAGCCCTGCCGATGAATTGGCCGCCACGCTCCGGGCGCTGTATGCCCCGGCCGACCAGGGGAACCGGCATGCCCAGTGTGTATTCCCTGCCCGTACCCGGTGGCTGCGCGCCCGCTTGAAGCTCGACGATCTGCCCCAGGTGCAGTGCCCGGAATTCCAGCACTGGTACGGTGACATTTCACCTCATTCAGCCGTGCTGGTGTTCCCGGCCGCCTACCTCAACAGCCCTTCCTCAATGTTCGGGCATACCCTGCTGCGTATCGACCAGGCAGACACCCAGGCCGACCAGACGGCGCTGCTCAGCTATGCCATCAACTTCGGTGCCTATGTAGAAGGCAGTGACAACAGCGTGCTTTACGCATGGAAAGGGCTCGCCGGTGGCTACCCAGGGCTGTTCTCGCTGGTGCCGTATCAGCAGAAACTGGCCGAATACCGCAGCCTGGAAAACCGCGACCTGTGGGAATACCAGCTCAACCTCACCCCGGAAGAAACCGGCCGGCTGGTAGAGCATGTGTGGGAACTGCAGCAGATCCGTTTCGATTACTATTTCTTCGACGAAAACTGTTCGTACCGGCTGCTGGAATTGCTGCAAGTGGCCCGGCCGGGCTTGCAGCTGACCGAGCAATTCCCGCTGGCGGCAATCCCTACCGATACGGTGAAAGCGGTCAAGGCCGCCGGGCTGGTACAGCGTACCGAGTACAGACCTTCCCGCGAACGGGAGTTGCTGGCCCGCGCTGCACCCTTGAGCGCTTCAGAGCAGGCGCTGGCCAAGCGCGTGGCGGACACGCCAGCGGCCTCGGGCGATCCAGCGTTCAACGCCCTGCCCCGCGCAGAACAGGCCTTGGTGCTCGACACGGCCTACCGGCTACAGCGCTACCAGGCAACTGGCCAGCCCCGGGATGCCGAGCGAAGCCAGCGCAGCTTCGCCTTGTTGCAGGCTATCAACCGCAACCCTCCGCCTGCCTTGGCAGTGGAACGCCCGGGGTTGCCAGAAGAAGGCCACCCCTCTCGAACCTGGGAGCTGGGGCTGGGTGCCCGCGATGATCGCGCGTTTGCCGAATATGGCCTGCGCATGGCGTATCACGACCTGGAGGACAACGCCTACGGCTTCCCGCTGGGCGCGCAGATCGAACTCGGCAGGCTGAAAATTCGCCAGTACGAAGGCGGCGAGTGGCAGCTGCAACAGTTCAACCTTGCAACGATCCGTTCACTGTCCCCGCGCAACGACCTGCTCAAACCCTGGTCGTGGCAGGTCAGCGGTGGCCTGGAGCGCGTGCTGGGCAAGCATGGCGATAACGTGCTGGTCACGCACCTGAATGGCGGCGCGGGAGGAACCTGGCAGCTCGCACCGGATGTACTTGGCTTTGCCCTGGGTACGCTGCGGGTAGAGCACAACAATGACTTCGCGGCGTTCGCGGCGCCAGCGGCAGGCTTCGACACCGGGCTGTTGTGGCGCAACGGCCTGGGTAACCTTCGCCTGGAAGCCAAGGGTGATTACTTCACCAATGGCGAGGCGCGGCGGCAGCTGAGCCTGGCCCAGCAGTGGGAGCTGAGCCCTACGCTTGGCCTGCGCCTGGCGGCGCAGAGAGACTTCAGCCACCTCGGTGGGCCGGTGAACGAAGTACTGCTGGAGCTCAAGTGGTACCACTATTGACGCACCGACCAAACGCTGACCGACGATTGACATTTAATCTACAAAAACACACCTAAACTGATACCTATGCCGGGCAGCTGGCCTGGCGCCTGAGGTATCCAACATGAAGATGCAGTGGTGTGTGGTCTTCGGCGTAATCATGCTCGCCGGCTGTACGACGACTCACGAACAGTTGCTGCAGCAAGGTTATCCGCCGGGCTTCGCCGACGGCTACCAGGACGGATGTGGCAGCGGCCGCGGCGCCGCCGGCTCCATCACAGGCACGTTCACCAAGAACGTGCCTCGCTACTTGTCCGACAAGCTCTACAGCAGCGGCTGGGACGATGGGTTCCGTCAATGTCAGGCTGCGCTGGCCAACCAGGAACGGCAGGATCTTCACGACAAAGTGTTGAATGACCGCGATCGGGATTGGCAGCGCGACGTGGACAACGGCAAGGCACGGGCCTACCACTCCAATTGATCACTGTTCGGCATTGAATGGAAACTCCAGGCGGTCAGCTATTGCCTATTCAAGGGAGACGTACCTGGAGGGATATTCATGAGCCGCGCATTCGTCAATGAAGATCAGGCAGCAGCCCACGCCAGCCAACCGGTGGAGCGGATGGTCAGCACCCTTCCCAACTACGTGACCGAATCAGGCCTGGTGCAGTTACGCGCCCGGGCCGATGAGTTGCGGACGCTGCATCTGGAGCAGAGCGCCTTGGGCGAACGCGCCGACCGTCAGGCGCTGGCGGACCTGGAGCGTGACCTGCGCTACTACCATCAGCGCTTGCAGACGGCGAAGGTCGTGCCGCCGGTAGAAGCGACCGATACGGTACAGATCGGCAGTTGGGTCAGTTATGTGGATGAGCACAACATGCACCGGCAAGTGTGCCTGGTGGGAGAAGACCAGGCCGACGTAGGCGTTGGCCTGATCAACTGGGCCTCTCCGCTCGGCCGCGCCCTGATGGGAGCCCAAGTGGGCGACGAGGTGGTATGGCGCCGCCCGGCCGGTGAGCATGTGCTGGAAGTGCTGGCCATCTCCGCCACGCCTGATTGAGCGCAGGTCGCAGGCAAGCCTCGCTGCTACAGAGCACACCTGTAGCAGCGCTGCTCCATTACGCCAGCTTGCGGTATTTGACGCGGTGGGGTTGCGCCGCGGCTTCGCCCAGGCGCTTCTTGCGATCGGCTTCGTACTCGGTGTAGTTGCCTTCGAAGAAGACGATCTGGGAGTCGTCTTCGTAGGCCAGGATGTGCGTGGCCACACGGTCCAGGAACCACCGGTCGTGGGAGATCACAATGGCGGCGCCCGGGAAGTCCAGTAGTGCTTCCTCAAGCGAACGAAGGGTTTCTACGTCCAGGTCGTTGGACGGTTCGTCGAGCAGCAACACGTTGCCGCCTTCCTTGAGGGTCAGGGCCAGGTGCAAGCGGCCGCGCTCACCACCGGACAGGTCTTTCACGAACTTCTGCTGGTCCCCGCCCTTGAAGTTGAACCGGCCCACATAGGTCCGGGACGGCACTTCATAGTTACCGATGCGGATCTGGTCCGAGCCGTCGGAGATCTGCTGGAATACCGTCTTGCTGCCGTCCAGGTCCTCGCGGCTCTGGTCCACACAAGCCAGCTGCACGGTATCGCCGATATCGATGGTGCCCGAATCCGGTTGCTCCTTGCCCATGATCATGCGGAAGAGCGTGGATTTACCCGCGCCGTTACCGCCGATCACGCCCACGATCGCGCCCTTGGGCATGGCAAACGAGAGGTTGTCGATCAGTACCCGGTCGCCATAGCTCTTGGTGACGTTGTTGAACTCGATCACCTTGTCGCCCAGGCGCGGGCCCACCGGAATGTAGATCTCGTTGGTTTCGCTGCGTTTCTGGAATTCCTGCGATTGCAGCTCTTCGAAGCGCTGCAGGCGGGCCTTGGATTTGGACTGCCGCGCCTTGGCGCCCTTGCGCACCCACTCCAGTTCTTCCTTGAGCGCCTTCTCGTGAGCCGACTGCTGCTTGGATTCCTGCGCCAACCGCTCGGACTTCGCTTCGAGCCAGCCGGAGTAGTTACCCTCGTATGGGATGCCGTGGCCACGGTCCAGCTCGAGGATCCAGCCGGCAACATTGTCCAGGAAGTAACGGTCGTGGGTAATGGCTACCACGGTGCCCTGGAAGTCATGGAGGAAACGCTCCAGCCAAGCCACCGAATCCGCGTCCAGGTGGTTGGTGGGTTCGTCGAGCAGCAGCATGTCAGGGGCCGACAGCAGCAAGCGGCACAGTGCGACACGGCGTTTCTCACCACCGGACAGGTGTTCGATGCGGGCATCCCATGGCGGCAGCCGCAGGGCATCGGCGGCCACTTCCAGCTGGCGTTCCAGGTTGTGTCCGTCGGAGGCCTGAAGGATGGACTCAAGCTTGGCCTGCTCGGCGGCCAGCTTGTCGAAATCGGCATCTGGCTCGGCGTAGGCGGCGTACACCTCGTCAAGGCGCGCCTGAGCATCCTTGATGACGGACACGGCTTCTTCCACCACTTCACGAACGTTCTTGTTCGGGTCCAGCTCGGGCTCCTGAGGCAGGTACCCTACGTTCAGCTCGGGCATCGGGCGGGCTTCGCCGTCGAACTCTTTGTCTACCCCGGCCATGATCCGCAGCAGCGTGGATTTACCCGAGCCGTTCAGGCCCAATACGCCAATCTTGGCGCCAGGGAAGAATGACAGGGAAATGTTCTTTAGAATTTCCCGCTTCGGCGGAACAACTTTGCTCAGCCGATGCATGGTGTAGACGTATTGGGCCATGGGTAAACCTGACTGGTAACGATGATGGCGCGCACAGATGAAAAGCGCGTTTCGGGAGACGGTCAAAACTACCGGAATGCGTGAATGAGGGCAAACTTACAGCCCGGGGGCTGGCACTTTGCCAGACATGGCGGCATGCTAGCCTGTCAACGGCAGCAGCGCCTGTTATCATGGGCCTTTCGTGGCCCATGGGCACGCGCGCAGCGCCACTGGCGGTCTCGGCGCAACACCGCAGGATTTCAGTTTGAGCAACCTCGATCAGTCGTCGCCCCTGCGCCAGCGCACCCCTGCGGCCAGTGGTTCTTTTTCTGGCTCGCTGAAAAGCGCGCTCGCCGTGCTGGTGTTGCTTCTCTTCGGCCTGCTGGTGTGGCAGGTACTGAACGAATATCACCGCAATCAGGATGAGCAACGCGTCACTGCCGTAGAGCATAGCGCCAGCCTGGCAGACCGCCTGGGCCTGAACATGGCCCTCTTTGCCGAAAGCAGCCTCAACGCGCTACTGCTGGGAACGCCGCCGGGTGGGAAGGGGGTGCAAGCCGGGCTGATCGGCACAGTTCATCTGGACGCCACTGGCCAGCCCCTGCCCGGCGAGCGCCCTCCAGCGGCGTTAGCCATTGCGCTGCCTGACCTGACGCAGCATGCCAGCAACACCCGCTACTGGTACAGCAACAGCCCCGACGGCGCTGAAACCTGGCTGGCCTTGCGTGACCCTCGTACCCAGGGCTTCTGGGTATTGCGCTTCGCTCCATCGTTTTATGGCCTTTTGGCGCCTCACCTGGGCGACCACGGCTGGTCGCAGTGGTTGGTCAAGGATGCCGAAGGCCGACCGATCTACCGGGCCTCGCGTGACGCAACTGCAGGCACCTCCCCTGCTCCCGTTCTGGCATTGTCCGACGAGGAGCAACGTACCAGCGTGGCCAGTTACTCGCTGCCAGGCAGCGGCTGGCGCCTGGATGGGCTGTTTGATCCGCGCCTTGCGCGGTTGCCGCTGCTTCCGGGCCTTTTCAGCAAGCTTGCGCTGGGGCTCGCCTGCACCATCCTGCCGTTGCTGGTACTGCGTGACTTGCGCCGCAGGCAGCAGGAAGTGCAAGCGCAACGGCGTCGCTATCAGGATATTTTCGAAGGGGCCGGGGTTGGCCTTTGCGTGTTCGACCTGCGGGACCTGCGCCAACTGGTCACGCTCGCGGGCCTGCGGCGCATCGAAGACATCCTGCCATGGCTCGAAGCGCATCCGGCGCAGCACCAGGTATTGCGCGAAGCCATGCACCTGACCGAAGCCAACCAGGTTGCACTGGACCTGCTGCAGCTTCAGGACGCCAGCGCGGTATGGGCGCGGCTGGTCGGCGGCAGCACATTGGTGCCGCAGAGCCTTCCCTACGAATTGCTGGTCGCGCTGCTCGCGCCGGCCACGGTCGAACTCGAATTTTCGCTGCCTGGGTCCGATGGCGCTGCCCGCCATGTGTGGGCACAGATCCGCGTGCCCGAGGATGGCAGCGTGGATGAAGTGATTCTAAGCCTCAACGACGTCACGCAACGCAAGCAGGCCCAGGTATCGCTGGTAGAGCGCGAGCGGTTTTGGTCGGACGTGGTGCGGGCGGTGCCGGATCATCTTTATGTGGCCGACGTGCTCCAGCGCAAGATGCTCTACAGCAACCATCACCTGGGCATGACGCTGGGCTATACCCATAGCGAAGTTCAGGACCTGGGCGACCAGTTCTGGGAAGCCCTCATGCATCCGGTGGATGCC
This sequence comes from Pseudomonas sp. 3MAES_34.3B, assembly GCF_058145875.1. Classification (NCBI taxonomy): domain Bacteria; kingdom Pseudomonadati; phylum Pseudomonadota; class Gammaproteobacteria; order Pseudomonadales; family Pseudomonadaceae; genus Pseudomonas; species Pseudomonas sp. 3MAES_34.3B. The sequence goes on from NZ_CM176960.1 coordinate 4,660,110, forward strand.
GAGCAATACCGTGCCCTGCGCCAGTACCAGCGGGACACCAGCTATGCCGGTCAATTGCAATGCCAACTGCGCTTCCAGCACCGGGACGGCAGCTGGCGGCGTTTCGACATCCGCGAGCAAAGCCTCACCGAGGACACTGCCGGGCGGGTAACGCGGATCATCGGCGTGGCCAAGGACGTTACCGAGCAGATCGAGGCGAGCCAATCGCTGCGAGACAGTGAACAGCGTTATCGCATGCTCGCCGAAAGCATCAGCGACGTGATCTTCTCGACCGACAGCCGCCTGAAGCTCAACTACGTCAGCCCCTCCGTTCAAACCGTACTCGGTTATGACGTGCAGTCGGTGTTCGATAACGGCTGGCAATCCACCATCGCCACGCCCAGCCAGGTCACCGGCCTGGAGGCGCTGCTCGAACGGGTACGCGCCGCCCTGGGCGAGCCGGCCCTGCTGGCAGAGTTGCGTACGCAAGTGCGCAGCCAGACATTCATGCTCGATTGCCTGCGCGCGGATGGCCGCAAGATCCCCATCGAGTTGCGGCTGGTGTTGATCTGGGACGAGCACGACAATTTCGAAGGTATCCTTGGCGTAGGCCGCGACGTAAGCCAACAGCGGCGGGCCGAGAAAGACCTGCGCATGGCGGCTACGGTGTTCCAGCATTCCACCTCCGCCATCCTCATCACCGACCCGGCCGGCTATATCGTGCAGGTGAACGAAGCGTTCAGCCGCGTTACCGGTTATCAGCCCGCAGACGTACTGGACCAGTTGCCCACGCTGCTCACGGTCACCGAACAGCAGGAAGCCCACCTGCAATACGTGGTCAAGCAGCTTCACCTCAATGGCAGCTGGGAAGGGGAAATCCGCCTTAAACGGCGTGACGGCGAGCACTACCCGGCGTGGGTGGGCATTACTGCGGTGCTGGATGAAGAAGGTGACCTGGCCAGCTATGTCTGCTTCTTCAGCGATATCAGCGAGCGCAAGGCCAGCGAACAGCGTATTCACCGGCTCGCCTACTACGACGCCCTCACCCACCTGCCCAACCGCACGTTGTTCCAGGACAGGCTGTTCACGGCGCTGCAGCAAGCCGAACGGCAGAAGGCCTGGGTGGTGTTGATGTTCCTGGACCTCGACCGGTTCAAGCCTATCAATGACTCCCTGGGCCACGCAGCGGGCGACCGCATGCTCAAGGATATGGCCATGCGCTTGCTGGCCTGCGTGGATGAAGACGACACGGTGGCGCGCATGGGCGGTGACGAGTTCACCCTGCTGTTGCAGCCGCGCAGCAGCCGCGACGCCGCGCTTACCCGAGCTATCCATGTGGCAGAGCAGATCCTCGGTAATCTCCACGCGCCTTTCGTGCTCGAGAACCGGGAGTTCTTCGTCACGGCCAGCATCGGCATTGCCCTTAGCCCGCAGGATGGTAGCGAGCTGAGCCAGTTGATGAAAAACGCCGATACGGCGATGTATCACGCCAAGGAACGCGGCAAGAACAACTTCCAGTTCTACCAGGCCGACATGAACGCCAGCGCCCTGGAGCGGCTGGAGCTTGAAAGCGATTTGCGCCACGCCCTGGAGCAGCAAGAGTTCGTGCTGTATTACCAGCCCCAGCTCAGCGGGGATGGCAAGCGGCTCACCGGCGCCGAGGCCTTGCTGCGCTGGCGCCACCCAAGGCGTGGGCTGGTTCCGCCTCAGGATTTCATTCCCGTGCTCGAAGAGCTTGGGCTGGTGGTGGATGTGGGCGACTGGGTACTCACCGAGGCCTGCCGCCAGTTGAAGGCGTGGCATCAGGCCCGGGTGCGCGTGCCCAAGGTGTCGGTGAACATATCGGCGCGGCAGTTCTCCGACGGCCAGTTGGGCAAGCGCATTGCGAGCATCCTTGCGGAAACTGGCGTACCCCCTGCGTGCCTTGAGCTGGAGTTGACCGAGAGTATCCTGATGAGGGATGTGAACGAGGCCATGCAAATCCTCGACAGCCTGAAAATGCTCGGCCTGAGTATTGCCGTTGACGACTTCGGCACGGGCTACTCTTCGCTCAACTACCTGAAGCAATTCCCGATCGACGTGCTGAAGATCGACCGTACCTTCGTGGATGGGCTACCGGAGGGTGAGCAGGACGCACAAATCGCCCGCGCAATCATTGCCATGGCCCACAGCCTCAACCTCTCGGTGATCGCCGAGGGCGTGGAAACCCACGACCAGCTTGACTTCCTCCGCGAACACGGCTGCGATGAGGTGCAAGGCTATCTGTTCGGCCGCCCCATGCAAGCCAACCGCTTCGAAGCGCAATTCAGCAACGATGCCTTGTTCATGTTCGATTGATTCGCAGCTGAGCCCCGGTCATCCTTAGGATGACCGGGGCTCATGTGCCAGCCTCCGGCGGATGCGGTAGAATGGCGGCTTTCTCTCTGCCGATCCTCGAGGACCGCCAATGTTCAGCCGTGATTTGACCCTTGCCAAGTTTGACGCCGACCTCTTTGCCGCGATGGAGCAAGAAGCCCTGCGTCAGGAAGAGCACATCGAGCTGATCGCCTCGGAGAACTACACCAGCCCGGCGGTCATGGAAGCTCAGGGTTCGGTGCTCACCAACAAGTACGCCGAAGGCTATCCGGGCAAGCGCTACTACGGCGGCTGCGAGTACGTGGACGTGGTGGAGCAACTGGCCATCGACCGTGCCAAGGAGCTGTTCGGTGCCGACTACGCCAACGTGCAGCCTCATGCCGGCTCCCAGGCCAACGCCGCCGTTTACCTGGCGCTGCTGCAAGCGGGCGATACCATCCTTGGCATGAGCCTCGCGCATGGTGGCCATCTTACCCATGGTGCGTCGGTGTCCTCCTCCGGCAAGCTGTACAACGCCGTACAGTACGGGATCGACGGCAATGGCCTGATCGACTACGACGAAGTGGAGCGCCTGGCGGTAGAGCACACGCCGAAAATGATCGTGGCCGGTTTCTCCGCCTACTCTCAAATTCTGGACTTCGCCCGCTTCCGCGCCATCGCGGACAAGGTCGGTGCCTATCTGTTCGTGGACATGGCGCACGTGGCTGGCCTGGTTGCGGCTGGCGTGTACCCTAACCCCGTTCCGTTCGCCGATGTGGTCACCACCACCACCCACAAAACGCTTCGTGGCCCGCGCGGCGGCCTGATCCTGGCGCGTAGCAACCCCGAGATCGAAAAAAAGCTGAATTCGGCCGTATTCCCGGGCGCCCAGGGTGGCCCGTTGGAACACGTGATCGCCGCCAAGGCCGTGTGCTTCAAGGAAGCACTGCAGCCTGAATTCAAGGCCTACCAGCAGCAGGTGGTGAAAAACGCTCAGGCCATGGCCGAAGTGTTCATCGAGCGCGGCTTCGACGTCGTTTCCGGCGGCACCCAGAACCACCTGTTCCTGCTGTCCCTGATCAAGCAGGACATCTCCGGCAAGGATGCAGACGCTGCCTTGGGCCGCGCGTTCATCACCGTCAACAAGAACTCGGTGCCGAACGATCCACGCTCCCCATTCGTGACATCCGGCCTGCGTTTCGGCACCCCGGCCGTGACCACCCGTGGCTTCAACGAAGCTGACTGCCGCGAACTGGCAGGCTGGATCTGCGACATCCTGGCCGACCTGAACAACGAAGCGGTGATCGATGCCGTTCGCGAGAAGGTCAAGGCTATCTGCGCGCGGCTGCCGGTGTACGGCAACTGATCCGTCAGGCGTAAACGAGAACCCGGCCACGTGCCGGGTTTTTTTATGGGTTCGAGAAACGCTTCCACTTTCCAGCTGCCTGCATCTGCCCACTAAGGTGCGTGCTCATTCTGGTGCAGGAGCCAAACTATGTTCACTCATCGTCAACGCTCGTTCGTCGCAGACGTTCGGCCATTGTCAGGGGCGTTGCAGTTTCTGAGCGTGCTGTACAACGTAGAGGAGGTGATGGAAGACACTTGGTACGTGATTGCCCGGGAGAGCAATCACTACGAAGATCACGGACACCTGATCGGCTACTCGGCCGAGCCACGCAGCGATGTGATCCGTCTGTACTTCCGCCATACCGAACGCGGGTATGTTCTCTATGTGCGGGACGGCCGGTATTTCGGCAAGGCAATCGGCATGAACCGCCACGGCCATTACGGCGCTTTTGCGCCAGATTCAGCCAACGTTGCGAAGTTCTGGATGTTCGAAGGCGAGGATAACCAGATCACGGGTACCGAGCTGACGTACGAGGAGGCGGTTATCACCCTGGGCGAGGTAGATGGTTACCCCGTTGGGCTCAGCCGGCACAAGGACACGCCGCATATCTACCTTGGGGATGACTACGGGCAAGGCCTGCCCTTGCACATCACCCTCGTGGAACGCAACGCGCCCTACCTGAGCAACCCCGCAGAAGTATGAGGCATTACGCCTGAAGCGCTTCGAACGCCTCGCGGATCTTCTGCTCCGGCAAGTCGTCCGCGATAAACACCATTACGCTTTCCCGCGCCGCGCCTTCGTCCCAGGCGGTGTCCCAGTCAAAGCCGTAGAGCTTGAGTACCCCCTGGAACACCAGCCTGCGGGGCTCGCCAGCGATATTGAGCACACCCTTGTAGCGCAACAATTGCCGGCCGTGTTCTTCCAGTAGCGTGTTCATGAAATCGCTGAGGCGGTCGATGTCCAGCGGCCTATCCGTGCGCAGCACCATACTGGTGATGCGGTCGCAGCTTTCGCCTATGACCATCGGCCGTGGGCGGAACCCCGCGCCCAGTTCGGCGTTGAGGTTGAACCCTCGAATATCCAGCAGCTCTGCCAGGTCGATTTCACCGTGGTCCACCACGCGAATCGAGGCGCGGTTATTGATACGGGCTAACCGCTTACTGAGTGCTTCGAAAGCTTGGGGCGTGACCAGGTCGGTCTTGCTCACCAGTAGCCGATCGGCAAACCCCACTTGGGCCTGGGCGATGGTTTGCTTCAGATGCTCGCCAGCGTGAGCCGCGTCCACCAAGGTCACAATGCCATCGAGCACATAACGGTCACGCAGCTCCTCTTCCATGAAAAAGGTTTGAGCAACCGGCGCAGGGTCGGCCAGGCCGGTGCACTCGATCACCAGCCGATCAAAGGCGATTTCTCCTGAATCCAGCCGTTCCAGCAACAGGAACAGCGCTTTGGTAAGGTCGATATGGATGCTGCAACACACACAACCGTTAGCCAGCGTTACAACCTGCACGGGCTCGTTGCCCAGCAGTTCGGTGTCGATACCGGCGTCGCTGAATTCGTTCTCGATCACTGCCAGCTTCAGCCCGTGCTCGGCCTGAAGCATGTAGCGAAGCAAGGTGGTTTTGCCGGCACCGAGAAAACCGGTCAACACCGTTACAGGGACGGGGGTGGGCACGTACGTCTCCGAGTCAAGTTCGGGGCACCTGAGTCGCATGCCCCCGGAAGGCCGGGGGCAGCTCGCGAATCATGCCCGGGCAGGGTTCAGCAACAGCGGGGCGATCCCTTGCCACCGCCGTAGCGGGCCTCCTGCCGCTCGCGGAAGAAGGCTTCGTAATCCATCACCGGCTGGTCCGGGTGGGTCTTGCGCATGTGTTCCACGTAATTGTCGTAGTCCGGCATGCCAACCATCAGGCGCGCGGCCTGCCCCAGGTATTTGCCCAACCGGCTCAGGTCATTGAACATGGCTCAGGTCCTCATGCGTCTGGCAGCGCCTGGAATGGCGCTTCCTTATCGGTACGGTCGCGTTTGCCCAGCGCCGCGTAGCCGACCTTGACCGCGAACACCAGTACCGCCAGCACCACGAACAGGAACAGCACGGTGAGCGTGGCGTTGGTGTAGGCGTTGAAGATCACCGCCTGCATCTGTTCGATACTCTTGGCCGGAGCGAGCACCTGCCCTGCCGCCAGCGCATCGTTGTACTTTTTCGCCAGTGCCAAAAAGCCCACCGCCGGGCTGGGGTCGAACAGCTTGATCAAGCCCGCAGTGGTGGTGCAGATCAACAGCCACGCCGCTGGCAACAGGGTGACCCAGATGTAGCGCTGGCGCTTCATCTTGATCAGCACCACGGTGCCGAGCATCAGCGCGATGCCTGCCAGCATCTGGTTAGAGATGCCAAACAGCGGCCACAAGGTATTGATGCCGCCCAGCGGGTCGACCACGCCTTGATACAACAGGTAACCCCACAACGCCACGCAACCACCGGTGCCAACCATGTTGGCGCCCCAGGATTCGGTGCGCTTGAGCGAAGGCACGAAGCTGCCGAGCAGGTCCTGCAGCATGAAGCGGCCCGCGCGGGTACCGGCGTCTACCGCGGTAAGGATAAACAACGCCTCGAACAGGATCGCGAAGTGGTACCAGAATGCCATGGTGTTTTCGCCTGGCAGTACCGTGTGCAGAATTTGCGCGATACCTACGGCCAGCGTGGGCGCACCACCGGCACGGGCGAGAATGGTGTTTTCGCCGATGTCATGGGCAACTGCCTGCAGGGTTTCGGGTGTGATCGCAAAGCCCCAGCCACTGACGGCAGCTGCCACGGCGTTGATGTCGCCACCCACTACAGCGGCCGGGCTGTTCATCGCGAAGTACACGCCGGGTTCGATGACCGAGGCAGCCACCATGGCCATGATGGCTACGAACGACTCCATCAGCATCGCGCCGTAGCCGATGTACCGGGCGTTCACTTCGTTATCCAGCAGCTTGGGTGTGGTGCCCGAGGAAATCAGCGAGTGGAAGCCCGATACCGCGCCGCAGGCGATGGTAATGAACAGGAACGGGAACAGCGTACCTTTCCACACCGGCCCGGTGCCGTCGGTGAACTGCGTGAGCGCTGGCATTTTCAGTTCTGGCATGGTGACCAGAATGCCGATGGCCAAGGCGATGATGGTGCCGATTTTCAGGAACGTAGACAGGTAGTCTCGCGGTGCGAGGATCAGCCACACCGGCATTACCGCAGCCACGAAGCCGTAGCCGATGAGCATCCAGGTGATCTGCACGCCGGTGAAGGTGAAGGCCTTGGCCCATACCGGGTCGGCGGCGACTTGACCACCTGCCCAGATCGAAGCCAGCAACAGTGCTACGCCAATCAGTGAGATTTCACCGATGCGACCCGGGCGGATAAAGCGCATGTACACGCCCATGAACACCGCGATAGGAATGGTCGCCATCACGGTGAACACGCCCCATGGGCTTTCAGCCAAGGCTTTGACCACGATCAGCGCCAGTACGGCAAGGATGATGATCATGATCAGGAAGCACCCGAACAGGGCGATGGTCCCCGGGATGCGGCCCATCTCTTCGCGCACCATGTCGCCCAGCGAGCGGCCGTTACGGCGAGTGGAGAGGAACAGCACCATGAAGTCCTGCACGGCACCGGCCAGCACAACGCCGGCGATCAGCCAGAGGGTGCCAGGCAGGTAGCCCATTTGCGCGGCGAGCACCGGGCCCACCAGCGGGCCAGCCCCGGCAATGGCCGCGAAATGGTGGCCGAACAGGATATGTTTGTTAGTGGGAACGTAATCCAGCCCGTCGTTGTTGACCACGGCAGGCGTGGCTCGACGAGGATCGAGTTGCATCACTTTTTCAGCAATGAACAGGCTGTAGTAACGGTAAGCGACCAGGTAGATCGCCACCGAGGCGACCACGATCCAGAGCGCGTTGATGCTTTCGCCGCGACGCAGCGCGACAACCCCAAGCGCCCAGGCGCCAATCACGGCCAGCGCGAGCCATGGCAGATGGCGGGCCAGACTATTATTGTTTTTCATGTTTTATATTCCAGCGAATGGCAACGGAACAAACCCGCCTCCAGTCTAGCTACACTTGCCGGGAAGCACACCCCCCACAAAGGTCGATGGCGCGGGGTTTTGTGCCGTTGCCTGCTGGCCTTTGCGGTTTCGCGAGGCACTCGGCAAAACCCGTATACAAGCATTGCCGGCTACGCCATGGCACGGCAGCATAGAGAGCAACCCGCGCTGACGGGCCTCACCGAGGAAGTACCCATGACTGAAGAACGTCGTCGCTTCAAACGTATTGCTTTCGATGCCCGCACCGAGCTTGCACAGGGTGAGAATCGCTGGGAGGTCAAACTGCTGGACCTGTCCCTCAAGGGGCTACTGGTCGAGCGGCCAGCCGACTGGCAAGGCAACCCTGCCGCACCGTTCCAGGTGACTGTGCAGCTGGGTGAAGATGCCCCGGTGAAGATGGAAACCGAGCTCAAGCACGACAACGATGGCCAACTGGGCTTCCAGTGCACCCACATCGACCTTGATTCCATCAGCCACCTGCGCCGCCTGGTGGAGTTGAACCTGGGCGACGAGGCGGAGCTGGAGCGGGAGCTGGGCGCGCTGGTGGGCTGATCCCTTACGGGAACGCCGGCAGCCCCCATCCGCTGGGCTCGAATTCAAGCAGGCTGCCAAGGCGGCCGTCGGCGTGGGTGTACTTCTCCGGGTCCATGGCCGAATCCGGCACGGCCAGGGCGTACATGCCCGCCGCCTTGGCTGCGGTCACGCCAAAGGGCGAATCCTCGAACACGAGGCAGTCTGCCGGTGCCACACCCAGGCGGCGGGCCGCTACCAGAAAGATATCAGGGGCAGGCTTGGCAGCGCCCACGTCGGGGTCATCAGCGGTCACGATTGTATCGAAGAGGGAAAACCATTCTTCGTGCTGCTGGGTCTTGAGCTTGAAGTAGGTGCTCGAAGAGCTGGTGCCAACCGCGATCGGAATGCCGTTGGCCTTCAAGTGCCGCACCAGCGCTTCGGCGCCCACCATACCCATCGCCTCGGGAAAGCGCGCGGTCATCAAGGGGGCGCGGATCTCCAGAAATTCGTCCACGGTGATTGGAAGCTCCAGGGCTTCCACCACATACGTGGCCAGGTCTCGCGCACCACGGCCGATGATGTGTTGCTTGTGGCTCCAGTCGAAGGTTTTGCCATAGCGCTGGGCAATAGATTGCGTGACTTCGGTGTAGATGCCCTCGGTGTCGAGCAGCAGGCCATCCATGTCGAAAATCACAGCCTTGACCTGCGGTGCGGAGGTTGAAGCGCTCACCATGGGAAATCTCGCTCGGCTTAAAAGAAGGTGATACTCCGGGCGAGTGCTTCAGGTCAAGCTGCAGCGCTACTCGAAAAGCGCGTCGAGGGCCTGCTCCAGACGGGTTACCGCTACGATTTCAAGGCCGGCCGGGGCCTCCTTCGGTGCGTTGCCCTTGGGCACGATGGCCCGCTTGAACCCGTGCTTGGCCGCTTCCTTGAGCCGTTCCTGGCCGCTGGGCACAGGCCGCACCTCGCCCGACAGCCCTACCTCGCCAAACACCAGCAAACCATGAGGCAGCGGGCGGTTTCGCAGGCTGGACATCACCGCCGCCATCAACGCCAGGTCCGACGCAGTTTCGAGCACCTTTACCCCGCCCACCACGTTAAGGAACACGTCCTGATCGTGGGTAGGAATACCCCCATGACGGTGCAGCACTGCCAGCAGCATCGCCAGGCGGTTCTGGTCCAGGCCAAGGGTCACACGGCGTGGGTTGGCCAGGTGGCTGTCATCGACCAACGCCTGCACCTCTACCAGCATGGGCCGTGTACCTTCCCAGGTCGCCATCACCACGCTGCCGGCGATTTCTTCCTGAGCGCGGCTGAGGAAGATCGCGGAAGGGTTGGAAACTTCCTTCAGGCCTCGATCGGTCATGCCGAACACGCCCAGCTCGTTCACCGCGCCGAAGCGGTTTTTCACCGCCCGCAGCAGGCGCAAGCGGCCGTCGGACTCACCTTCGAAATACAGCACGGTATCGACCATGTGCTCGAGCACCCGAGGCCCCGCCAGGGAACCCTCTTTGGTGACATGCCCCACCAGGAATATCGCCGTGCCGCTCTGCTTGGCAAAGCGCACCAACAGGGCCGCGCTTTCGCGCACCTGCGCCACGCCGCCCGGCGCGGATTGCAGTTGTTCGGTGAAGATGGTCTGGATCGAGTCGATCACCATCACCTTGGGGTTTTCCCTGCGGGCGGTGGCAATGATGCTTTCGATGGACGTTTCGGTCATCACCTTGAGCTTGTCCTGTGGCAGGCCAAGCCTGCGAGCGCGCATGGCCACTTGTTGCTGCGATTCCTCCCCGGTCACATACAGGGCCGGCATGCGCTCGGCCAGGTTGCACAGGGTTTGCAGCAGGATAGTGGACTTACCGATGCCCGGGTCGCCGCCGATCAGCACCACCGACCCGTCAACCAGGCCGCCGCCCAGCACGCGGTCCAGTTCGGTGGAGGCGGTGGAAAACCGCGGGATTTCCTCCACGCTCACTTCTGCAAGGGTTTTTACCGTGGCCTGTTCGCCCGCCCAACCAGTACGGCTGTTGCTGCTGGCGGCTGGCGTGTTTTCCACCATGGTTTCCACCAGCGTGTTCCAGGCACCACATTCGGCGCACTGCCCCGCCCATTTGGGGAAAGTTGCGCCACACTCGGTGCAGCCGTACATGCGCTTGGCCTTGGCCATGGTGCCTCCATCGAACGAAAGGGCGCTTATCATACCCCTCGGCTCAGCCAGCCGGGGCTTGCCGAAACAAAACTAATCGGCCGGTTGCCGGTCTGGTAAAACAGTAACCCGAATGCCAAGGCGCTGATTTTCAAGCATTTGGTCAAAAAACTTACCCGTTTCTTCAACTTGAAAAAGGATGCACTCAATGAGCTTGCTTAAAGAGTTCAAGGCCTTCGCAGTCAAAGGCAACGTTGTCGACCTGGCCGTGGGTATCATCATCGGCGCGGCCTTCGGCAAGATCGTGTCGTCCTTCGTGGGCGATATCATCATGCCGCCGCTCGGCCTGCTGATCGGTGGCATCAACTTCACCGACCTTGCCGTCACGCTACGCCCCGCCGAGGGGGCTGCGCCGGCAGTGGTGCTGGCCTATGGCAAGTTCATCCAGAGCGTAGTGGACTTCATCATCGTGGCCTTCGCCATCTTCATTGGTGTGAAGGCGATCAACCGGCTCAAGCGTGAAGAGGCCAAAGCACCTAGCCTGCCGCCGGTGCCTACCAAGGAAGAGGTATTGCTGGGGGAGATCCGCGACATTCTGAAAGAACAGAATGGAAAGCCAGCCCCGGCGGCATCGGTACAACCGCCACTGGTGTAATCACCAGTAGGTTTCCACCGCCACGGCGCCTGGCCGGCGGCTGAGGCTAAGGTTCATGTCGCGGCTTTTGAGCAGTTTGCGGGTATCGTCGATCATTTCCGGGTTACCACAGATCATTACCCGGGAATGCTCAGGGGTGAGTTCGATACCCGCCGCGCGCTCCAGCTCACCGTTGGCGATCAGGTCGGTGATCCGCCCCTGCAGGGCGCCTGGCCAGGCTTCCCGACTTACCAAGGGAATGAAGGTGAGCTTGCCGGCGTACTCGGCGAGGTACTCGCGTTTCTCCAAATCCGCGATCAGCTCTCCATAAGCGAGGTCGCGGCCATGGCGGGCGCTGTACACCAGCACAATGCGCTCGAAACGCTCCCAGGCTTCAAAGCCCTGCAAGATGGAGAGGAAGGGAGCCAGCCCTGTACCCGTGGCCAATAACCAGAGGTCGCGACCATCGGCGAAGCGGTCCAGGGTGAGGTAACCGAATGCCTGGCGCTCTATCAGAAGTTCGTCGCCCACCTGCAAGCGCGACAGTTCGCTGGTGAACTCGCCGCCAGGCACTACCACCGAGAAGAATTCCAGAAATTCGTCGTACGGCGAGGACACCATCGAGTAGGCCCGCCAGGCGACGGTGCCGTCCGGTTTGGTAACGCCCAGGCGCGCAAACTGCCCTGCCTGAAAGCGAAAGCCTGCATCACGCGTGGTGCGCAGGGTGAACAGATTGGGGGTCAAGGTGTGCACGGCCAACAGGCGCTGGCGGGTGAACTTCTCGTCGGTCATGGGGCCTCCACGTTTAATACCGCGTAGTTTGGCGCAATTGCGCGCGGACAAACACCGACGGTGCGTGTGGAAACCCCGTAGAATCGCCCTTTTTTTACCTGCCCGAGCCTGCACATGTCCCGCTTCGACAACGCCTTCGCCCAACTCGACCTGGTTCGCCAGCCGGAAATGGCCAACGAACCGTTGTATGCCTTCGATGCCGCCGATGACTACCTGCTTGCTCATCTGGCCGAGCAGCAGCTTCCGTCCGCGGCACGCGTACTGGTGTTGAACGACGGCTTCGGTGCGCTGGCGATCAGCCTGCTGGGGCGCTTCGATGTGGTGGCCAGCGGGGACTCGCATCTGGGCGCGTTGGCGCTGGGCAAGAACCTGACTGCCAACGGGCACGCCTACGACGCGCTTAGCCTGTTGCCATCTAGCGAGCCCTTCGAAGGCACCTTCGACCATGTACTGGTGCGCGTCCCCAAAACCTTGGCACTGCTGGAAGAACAGTTGATCCGGCTGCAGCCGCACCTGCGCGACGGGGTGCAAGTGGTGGCCGGCGCGATGATCAAGCACCTGCCTCGCGCTGCGGGGGATTTGCTGGAAAAGTACATCGGGCCTGTGCAGGCTTCGCTCGCTGTAAAGAAAGCCCGCTTGCTCACGGCCACCTATCAGCAGCGTGAACCGGCCCGCTCGCCCTACCCTACCCGCTATCAGCTGGACACGCCCCCGCTGCAACTGCTCAACCATGCCAACGTGTTCTGCCGCGACGGGCTGGACATCGGCACCCGCGCCTTCCTGCCCTATCTGCCGCGCAACCTGGGCAGCGCGCGCGTCGCCGACCTGGGATGCGGGAACGGCGTGCTCGGCATCGTCAGCGCCTTGAGCAACCCCGAGGCTCATTACACCTTGGTCGACGAGTCGTACATGGCCGTGCAGTCGGCGCGCGAGAACTGGCACGCAGCCTTGGGCGAGCGTGAAGCGAACATCCAGCCCGGGGACGGCCTGGCGGGCCAGCCGGCAAGTTCGCTGGACGTGGTGCTGTGCAATCCCCCCTTCCACCAGCAACAGGTGGTGGGTGATTTCCTGGCGTGGCGCATGTTCCAACAGGCGCGGGATGCGTTGGTTACCGGCGGCGCACTGTACATCGTGGGCAACCGCCACCTGGGCTACCACACCAAACTGGCGCGGCTGTTCCGGGGTGTGGAGCAAGTGGCGGCGAATCCCAAGTTTGTGGTGTTGCGGGCACGGAAGTAGCGCCGTTACAGATCAACTGGTAGGAAGCAGGCGGAGCTCGCGAACAACTTTTTGCCCACTCGCGCTATAACTCGGGAAGGGATGGTAGGGCTGGCGTTAAGTTGTTCGCGAGCTTTGAGGCGCGCCCTAGAAGTTGGACATCCATCCAACCTCTGGGGTGTATTCATGAGCAAGTACAGTACGCAGTTCAAGCTTTCAGCGATCGGCGCCTTCCTCTCTGGGGCCTACGGTTTTCGCCGCGTTGGCGCCGACTTCGGCGTTGATCCCACGCTGCTGCGCCGCTGGATTGCGGCCTATAGGCAACATGGCGAACAGGGTGTCACGCCGCGTGCGCGCCAGTCGTACACCACCGAATTCAAGCTGATGGTACTGCAAACGAAGTGGCGCGATCACCTATCGCTTCGAGAGGTCGCGGCCCTGTTCAACCTCGGCTGTTCCAGCCAGGTGGGCAGATGGGAGCGTGAGTACTACAGTAGCGCCATCGAAGCCCCGCGCCCGGGGCCCCAGGAATTGCCTGTTGTCATGTCCAAGCCGAAATTTCCAAAACCCCAGACGCCCCTTCCATCCGAGTCGATCAAGGATGAAGACCTGACCCATGACCAGTTGCTGGCCAGGCTGTACCAGGCTCGGGTGGAGAACGCTTACCTAAAAAAGTTGAAGGCGTTAAGGGAGGAAAAGGAAAGGCAGGCGGCAGCCGGGAAGAAAAAGCCCGGATAGTCACCGCGCTGCGGTCGGACTTTGACCTTGATGCGCTGCTCAAGGCGGCCGGGCTGGCGCGCAGCACCTACTACTACCAACTCAAGGCGATTGCTGCCGGGGACATGAGCGCCCCGCTGAAAGCTGCGATCCAGAGCATTCAGGATCAGCACAAGGGCCGATACGGCTACCGCCGCGTGACCGCGACCCTGCGTCACGACGGGCAGCTGGTCAACAGCAAGAAAGTGCGTCGGCTGATGGGCGAGATGGGGCTTCAATGCAAGGTACGACCCAAGCGGTACAAGTCGTACAACGGCCTGATAGGGGTAGCCGCGCCCAACCTGCTGGCCCGGAATTTCAAGGCCGAGGCGCCGAATCAGAAGTGGGTGACCGACGTGACCGAGTTCAAGGTGGGCAGTGAAAAGCTGTACCTGTCGCCCGTGCTGGACTTGTACAACGGCGAGATCGTGGCCTATCAGCTCGCCGAACGCCCACAGTATGCGCTGGTGGGGCAAATGTTGGAGCAGGCTCTGAAGCGCTTGCCGGACGGTGCCACGCCGCTGCTGCACTCGGATCAGGGCTGGCACTACCGCTATCAGGAGTACCGCGACCGGCTACAGGCAGCGGGTCTGGAACAGAGCATGTCGCGCAAAGGTAACTGCTTGGACAACGCGGCCATGGAAAGTTTTTTCGGCACGCTCAAGACGGAGTTCTTCTACCGGGAGCGCTTTACCAGCATCGATCAGCTATGGACGGCGATTGAGGAATACATTCACTATTACAATCATTACCGCATCAAGATGAAGCTCGACGGCCTGAGCCCTGTGGCGTACAGGACCCAGGCCGCAGCAGCCTGATTTACTCGTCCAACTTTATGGGCGCATGCCACTTCGCCCGCTTCCTACAGATATAGCCCGACCGGGAAAAACGTTCCCAGTCCTTTAAAAAAGCTCGCGCATATTCGGATACCGCAGTCTCGATGTCATCTATCAAATCGTCGCCGCTGACGAAACGAGCGCGACGGCTCATCATGATGTCCTGAGCTTCTGTCAGCCTGTTTATTTGCTCCAGGACAAACACTCAACCATAAAAAAGCCCGCTGGAGCGCGGGCATAAAGAAGGGAAAACCTGTCAGTGGCTGCGCATGCCGGCTGCTGCCATCAGCAGCCGGAGCAGCCCGGCCACCAGGCCGAGGCTGACCACGCTGGCTGCCCAGATCAGTACCAGCCAGCCGAGGCGTTGCCACAGGGGCTTTTTCGTTTCAACCGGCTTGATCACTGGGCGCACCTCTCTAGTGGTAGCCGTCTTCGGTGGTCACCTTGCCGCGGAACACGTAGTAGCTCCAGAAGGTGTAACCGAGGATGAACGGCAGAATGAACAGCGTGCCCACGAGTACGAAGCCTTGGCTTTGTGGCGGCGAGGCGGCGTCCCAGATGCTCACGGCGGGCGGGATGATGTTGGGCCACAGGCTGATGCCGAGGCCGCTGTAGCCCAGGAAGATCAGCAGCAGCGTGAGCAGGAACGGCATGTAGTGCGCCTTGCGCGCCACGGCCTTGATAAGCCCGTAGGTCGCCACCACCACCAGGATCGGCACCGGCATGAACCAGAACAGGTTCGGCAGGGTGAACCAACGCGCGGCGATGTCGCTGTGAGCCAGCGGCGTCCACACGCTCACGATGGCAACGAAGCCAAGCAGCACAAAGGTCAGCGGCTTGCCGAGCTGGTGCATGCGCTCTTGCAGCTCACCCTCGGTTTTCATGATCAGCCAGGTGCAGCCGAGCATGGCGTAAGCCGCGATCAAGCCCAGGCCACAGAACAGCGAGAACGGGGTAAGCCAATCGAACGGGCCACCGGCGTAGGCGCGCTCGGCTACCTTGATACCGTCGATATAGGCGCCCAGCGCAACGCCCTGGGAGAAGGTGGCCAGCAGCGACCCGCCAATGAACGCCTTGTCCCAGATGTGGCGCTTGTCCACCTTGGCCTTGAAGCGGAACTCGAATGCAACGCCGCGGAAGATAAGGCCGATCAACATCAGGATAAGCGGGAGATACAAGGCCGACAGCACTACGGCGTAGGCCAGCGGAAACGCCGCGAACAGGCCAGCGCCACCTAGTACCAGCCAGGTTTCGTTACCGTCCCACACCGGCGCAACCGTGTTCATCATCACGTCGCGGTCGTGTTCCTTGGGCGTGAAGGGGAACAGGATGCCGATACCCAGATCGAACCCATCCATCACCACATACATCATCACGCCGAAAATAATGATGATGGCCCAGATCAACGATAGATCGATGCCCATGGTCAGTTCCTCTCGCTCGGCGTGGCGTGGTGGTCTTCAGCGGTTTCTTCGTGAGCGGCGGACAAAGGCCGTGCCGGAGTGCGTTTCTGCCCGGGGCCACCGTGACTATGCGGCTCGGCAATGGCCGGCCCTTTGCGCACCAGGCGCATCATGTAGCCAAAGCCCACGCCGAACACCGCGAAATACACCACCACAAACAGCGCGAGGGTGAAGCCCATTTGCCCTACGTCGTGGTTGGACGAGGCATTGGCGGTACGCATCAGGCCGTACACCACCCACGGCTGACGGCCGATCTCGGTGGTAAACCAGCCCGCAAGGATGGCGATCAGCCCGGAGGGGCCCATGAACAACGCAACGCGCAGGAACAGCGGCGAGTCATACAGCTTGCCGCGCCAGCGCAGCCAGAGGCTCCATAAGCCCACCGCAACCATCAGCATGCCCAGGCCGGCCATGACGCGGAACGACCAGAAAATGATGGTCGAGTTGGGGCGGTCTTCCGGCGGGAAGCTTTTAAGGGCGGGAATCTGTTTGTCCAGGCTGTGGGTAAGGATCAGGCTGCCGAGATACGGAATTTCCACGGCGAAGCGGGTTTTCTCGGCTTCCATGTCGGGCCAGCCGAACAGCACCAGCGGCGTAGGCTCGCTGTTGGTGTTCTCCCAGTGGCCCTCGATGGCGGCGATTTTTGCCGGCTGATGCTCGAGGGTATTCAAGCCGTGCATGTCGCCCAGCATGGCCTGCACGGGTGCAACCACCAACGCCATCCACATGGCCATGGAGAACATCTTGCGCACGGCTGGGTTGTTGCGGCCGCGCAGCAAGTGCCAGGCAGCCGAAGCCCCAACGAAGAACGCAGTCGCCACAAAGGCAGCAGTTGCCATGTGAGCTAGCCGGTAGGGGAACGACGGGTTGAAGATCACCGCGAACCAGTCCACCGGAATCACCCGGCCGTCGACGATCTGGTAGCCCTGAGGCGTGTGCATCCAGCTATTGGATGCCAGAATCCAGAAGGTGGAGATCAATGTGCCGATCGCTACCATCACGGTCGCGAAGAAGTGCAGCCCTCGGCCCACGCGGTTCCAGCCGAACAGCATTACGCCCAGGAAGCCTGCTTCGAGGAAGAACGCCGTCAGCACCTCATAGGTGAGCAACGGCCCGGTGATCGCACCGGCAAAGTCCGAGAAACGGCTCCAGTTAGTACCGAACTGGTAGGCCATGACCAGCCCGGAGACCACGCCCATGCCAAAGTTCACGGCGAATATTTTCGACCAGAAATGGTACAGCTCGCGGTACACGCTATTGCCGCTTTTCAACCACAAGCCTTCGAGCACCGCGAGGTAGCTCGCCAGCCCGATAGTGATGGCCGGGAACAGGATGTGGAACGACACGGTGAACGCAAACTGGATGCGGGCGAGGTCTAGCGCCTCTGAACCGAACATAGGGTTTCCTCTGACAGGCGGCACGGAGCACGGCATTGATCCAAATCAATGACCCTGCATAGCGTAGCCCCGTTCCCGCGTGTCGACGCTGTGGTGCAGTGCCGCGTGACCAATTGCCCCACCCCTCGGAACCGGCAGGTTTCATGCAAGCGCCAGCATGAAGTTGCAACCGTTTGTTACAGGGAAATGATAGGCTGCTAACCTCTTCCGCCCCCTGAGGTCACTGGTCGTTCATGGCTACCGAAGCGCCCCGGCTGTTGCGTCACCACCGCCCCTTCCTTGCGTTCTGGCTGGCACGGGTGTGCACGGCAAGTGGTTTCCAGATGTTGACCGTAGCCATTGGCTGGCACCTCTACCAACTCACCGGCAGTGTGCTGGACCTGGGCCTGGTGGGTTTGGTCGAATTTGCACCCCGCGTGCTGTTCATGCTGCACACCGGCCATGTGGCGGACCGCTATGACCGCCGCAAGGTCGCGGCCATCTGCCAAACCCTACAGGCCATCGTAGCCCTGGCGCTGGTGGTGGGTAGCAGCACGGATAACGTGAGCCGAGACATGATATTCGTGCTCGCTTTCTGCCTTGGCGGCGCTCGCGCCTTTGAAATGCCTACGACCCAGGCGCTGCTTCCGAATATCGTCCCGGCGGGCCTGTTCCCCCGGGCCGTGGCGGCGTCAGCTTCGGCGATGCAAACCGCGACTATCGTGGCACCGGCGCTGGGTGGCTTCCTGTATGCGTTCGGCAGTGTATGGGTGTACGGGCCAACGGTCGTGCTTTACCTATTGGCACTCAGCCTGATGCTCAGCCTGCCGAAACGAGAGACCCCGCTGCCTACCGGCCGAGCCACGCTGCATTCGCTCATGGCAGGGATTCGTTTCATTCGTAGCCGCTCAGACATCCTCGGCGCGATTTCCCTGGACCTGTTTGCCGTGTTGCTGGGCGGCGCCACCGCCCTGTTGCCGGTGTTCGCGCGGGACATTCTGCTCACCGGCCCTTGGGGCCTTGGGCTACTTCGCTCGGCGCCAGCGGTAGGGGCGCTGCTGATGTCGTTCTGGTTGTCGCGGTTCCCGATCGAACGCAGGGTCGGCCGCACCATGTTCGCCGGCGTAGGCATATTCGGCGTGGCGACCATCGCGTTCGGGCTATCGACTTCGTTCTGGTTCTCTCTGGCAACCCTGGCGGTACTGGGCGCGGCAGACATGATCAGCATGGTGATTCGCGGCGCCTTCGTGCAGCTGGAAACGCCAGACGAAATGCGCGGCCGGGTCAGCGCGGTCAATGGCCTGTTCATCGGCGCGTCGAACCAGCTGGGCGAATTCGAATCCGGGCTTACTGCTCACTGGTTCGGCACCGTCCCTGCCGTGGTGATCGGCGGGGTCGGCACGCTGGTGGTCACGGGGGTGTGGATAAAACTCTTCCCCAGCCTTGCTAACCGGGACCATATGCAAGCGCCCGAGCGAGACCTGGCGAAGCCACTGTAGGAACCCTCTAACCCTGTGGGAAGCAATTGTCTTGAGCGGTTTTCTCAAGGCCTTATTCGCGAGCTGCGCCTGCGGCTCCGCCCGTCTCCTACACCTGCGCAGTGGGCTGTGGGAAGCGGCGGGGCCGGCCATCCGGCGAAGCTCGCGAATTGGCAATCTGGCCGCATTCGCGATGCTACGCGGGGTTATCCAACAGTTTGTCCAAGGTAATGGGGAAATCCCGCACGCGCTTGCCGGTGGCGTTATAGATGGCGTTGGCCACCGCTGCCGCCACGCCTACCAGGCCGATTTCTCCCACACCCTTGGACCCCAGCGCATTGACCACTGAGTCCTGCTCCTCGACAAACACCACATCGATAGGCCCGATGTCCGCCTGAACAGGAATGTGATACTCCGCCAGGTTGTGGTTCATGTGCCGGCCCAACGCGTGGTCGGTCAGCGTTTCTTCGTGCAGCGCCATGCCGATGCCCCACACCACGCCACCTAGAATCTGGCTGCGGGCGGTTTTCGGGTTGACCACCTTGCCCGCCGCCACAGCATTTACCGCACGGGTGACATGCACGGTGCCAAGGTCCTCGTCGACCTCCACTTCCACAAACACGGCCGAATGCGTTGCCGTGGCATACTGCTCCCGCTTCTTGTCTGGCTGGGCATCTATCTGCACTTCAATCGCGTCCGAACCGCTGGCATGAACCAGGTCGGTAAACGCCAACTGCTTATCTCCCCACACCAATGCGCTTTCGGTGAAGCTCACCTGAGTGAGCGTGACCGTGGCGAAGTCCGGGTCGATACTGGCGGCTGCGGTCAATAGCTGCTTGTGCAAGGCTTCGCAGGCCTGTTGCACGGCTGTGCCCACGGACGAAATGGTGAATGAACCGCCCTGAAGCGGCGCCATTGGGAGAGACGAATCCCCCAGCTTGATCTTCACCAGTGACGGCGGCAGGCCGGCGGCCTGAGCAGCGATCTGCGTGAGCGCCGTATAGGTGCCCGTGCCGATATCCGTGGTAGCGGTGCTGACGGTCAACACCCCGTCCTTGCCCAGGCTGGCCTTGGCGCTGGCAGGCATTTGCATGGCTTCCCATACGCCACCTGCCATGCCCAGCCCCACCAGCTTGCGGCCGTTGCGCAGGCTACGCGGTTCAGCCTTGCGGCGGTCCCAGCCAAAGCGCGCCTTGCCCTCGTTGTAGCAGGCAATGAGTGCCTTGCTCGAGTAAGGCTTGCCTTCATTCATATTGCTGTCGGCGAAGTTAAGCTCACGGAAGGTAACCGGGTCCATGTGCAGCCGCTCGGCCAACTCGTCCATGGCGCATTCCAGCCCGATCAACCCCAGGGCCGCGCCAGGGGCGCGCATATCCAGCGGGGTGTACAGATCCACCGGCACCAGGTCGTAGCTCAGCTTCACGTTGTCGCAGTGATAGAGCATGCCGCTCCATTCCACCACGTGCTCCGTGAATTTTTCGAAGCGTGACGTCACGCCCGTGGCGTGATGGGAGACGGCCATGAGCTTGCCGCCAGCATCACTGGCCAGTTGAAGGCGCTGGATCGTGCGCGGGCGGTAGCCGAATGTGAACATCTGTTGCCGGGTGAGCGTTACCCGCACCGAGCGCCGCAGCTTGAGCGCGGCCATTGCCGCCAGAGGCAGCTGATACTGCGGCCGCAGCCCTGAACCGAACGCTCCGCCAACAAACGCCGCCAGCACCCGCACCTTGTCCTTCTCCAACCCGAGCGTCTGGCACAGGTAGTTCTGGCAGTTCTGCGTGCCTTGGGTCTTGTCATGCACTTCAAGGCTGCCATCGGCCTTGTAGATCACGGTGCTGGCATGCGGCTCCATGGGGTTGTGATGCTCGATGGGCGTCTCGTAGGTGGCATCCACCTTGTACGCCGCAGCCGAGTACGCGCTGTCAAAGTCGCCACGTGGCTCGGGCAGCTCAGCTGGCGCGGGCGTGGCGTTGCTTAGCTCTGCACGCAGGTCCGAACACCAGGGGTGCTCCACGTATTCGACGCGCACCAGAGAGGCCGCGTGCCGGGCCAGCTCCAGGTTTTCCGCGATCACCAACGCCAGCGGCTGGCCGTTATAAAGCACCCGGTCGTTATACAGCGGCCGGAAAGGCTTGCCGTCAGCTGCGTCGGCATCGGAATATTTTTCGTCATCGCCTGCCATGGGCGGTCGATTGCCGTGGTCCATCACCTCGACCACGCCCGGCAATGCCAGGGCCGCGCTGGCGTCGATGCGTAGCACCCGCCCGGAGGTAATGGTGATGGACACTACGCTCCCATACAGCAAGCCCTGATCGGGATATTCACCCGCGTAGCGCGCCTGGCCGGTGACTTTCAGCACGCCGTCCACACGGTCCATGGGTTGTCCGAGTACTGTCATGGCCGTGCCCCTCCCAATGCCGCTTCATCCAGCGCCCGCACGATGGCGCGCCGGGCCAGCTTGACTTTGAACGCATTGCCCGCCAGTGGCTGGGCGTCCTTCACCAGGGCCTCTGCCGCAGCGGTGAACGTTTCATGGCTGACGGGCTGGCCCACCAGCGCTGCCTCCACCGCCGTATTGCGCCACGGCTTGTGCGCCACGCCGCCAAGGGCAAGGCGAGCCTCCTTGATCATATCGCCCTCCAGCTTCAACGCGGCGGCCACCGACACCAGGGCAAACGCATACGAAGCCCGATCGCGGATCTTCAGGTAATGGCTATGCAGGGCGAAGCCTTCGGCAGGCAGTTCGATGGCGACAATCAGCTCATCTTCGGCCAAGTGGTTATCCCGCTCAGGCTCATCGCCCGGCAGGCGGTGGAAATCCGCGAACTCGATAACCCGGGTACCTTGCTTGCCTTGCACCTGGACGGTAGCGCCCAGGGCCGCCAGGGCCACGCACATGTCCGACGGGTGAGTGGCTACACACTGGTCACTCGCGCCGAAAATCGCATGAATCCGATTGAGCCCCGTGCGCGCCGGGCACCCCGTGCCAGGCTCACGCTTGTTGCATGGCACCCCGGCGTCGTAGAAGTAGTAGCAGCGGGTGCGCTGCAACAGGTTGCCCCCCGTGGTCGCCATATTGCGCAGCTGCGGCGAGGCACCTGCGAGGATGGCCTGACTAAGGAGGGGATAACGCGCCTGGATGAGTGGATCATGGGCCAGGTCTGCATTGCTGACTAACGCACCCACACGAATACGGTCATTCGGCAGTTCGGTAATCTCATGCAGCGGTAGCCGGGTAATGTCGATCAACCGCTGCGGGCGGGTGACGTTTTCCTTCATCAGGTCCAGCAGGTTGGTGCCGCCGGCAATAAACCGACTGCCCGGTTGATAGAGCGCCAGCGCTTCGTTGACATCGCTGGCACGGGCATAGTTGAAGGGGTTCATGCGTTGCCCTCCCCGGGTGCCTGGATCACCTCCTCGATCGCCGCGAGGATGTTGCCGTAGGCGCCGCAGCGGCAGAGGTTTCCGCTCATCTGCTCGCGGATATCATCGGCCGAGGTCACCCGCCCCTCTTCAAGCAAGCCCGCTGCCGAACACAGTTGGCCGGGGGTGCAGTAGCCGCACTGGAAGGCATCGTGCTTGATGAACGCCGCCTGCAGAGGGTGCAAGGTGTCGCCGTTCGCCAGCCCTTCCACGGTGGTGAGGCTGGCGCCATCACACATCACGGCCAGGGTGAGGCACGCATTCACGCGCTTTCCGTTGAGCAATACAGTACAGGCGCCGCACTGGCCGTGGTCGCAGCCCTTCTTGCTGCCTACCAGGTCAAGGCGCTCTCGCAACAGGTCAAGCAGGGTTGTCCAGGGCAAGACATCGAGCGACCGCAGCTGGCCGTTAAGCGTGATGTTGATCGAATGGCTGGCGTAGCACTCCACGCCAGCGCTGGAAGAAAGAGCACTCATCGGGAAAGCCTCACGGTCGTCTGCGCAAGTCTGTGTGCCTGCGTCTGGTAGTACGACTTTGCGTAAAGCGGGTTCGTTCAGCCCGATGAGGGTGCCGCGACTGGGGCATGCCGGCGGCGTGAGGAAGCGGGAGTGACCTGGGAATGGAATGATTCAGCCCGGTTCGCAGGCTGCGCCCACCCCTACCCGGGAGGTGTTGTATGGCAACCAGGCGTAGCCAGCACCACTTAGAGGGCGGACACAGGCCCGGCGGGCACCATCGACCGCACGCGGAACCTCGTTACCGACTGGCCCGGTTCGCTTGGGGCAGGTTGCTCCAGGGCCCACGCTCTTGCGGCAATGCTGCGCCCTTGGGCGGTAGTGTATTCGTGCACCAGAAGCAACCAGCCATTTTCTTCTACGGCCAGAAGGGAGCCGTTGGCGAGCGAGCCGTCACTGAATTCCAACCGGCACAGCACTACGCCAGCCTCGGCCGAGGGCAGCATAGGGCCACGAATTGCGCCTTCAACCCCGGGGTAGAGCGCGGTAACAGGTACATCCAAGCAGGTTTTGAAAGGCACGTCGGACCATTTATGACAAGAAATTACCAGGAAAATGACCGGTGAAAATGTGGCCACGGCCATGCCGTATTTATACAAGTACTCCAGATATGGCGCTACCGTGAAATGTGAAGCGTTGGCAGCGAAGTGCTGCAAGGCAACCGCTGATCGCCGTTGGCAGCGCACAGGCCTTTAAAACCGCATCTTCCGTTCACCGTAGCAACGCGACACTGGTATGATGCGCGGCTTTTTTGGGCCCTGCTGGCACGATTGTGCTTTGCTTATAGGCCATCATTCACGGCGCTTTTAAAGGCGCCTCGGGGAGCGGGCATGCTGGAAAGGCTGTTTCAGTTAAAGGCACACAACACTAACGTGCGCACGGAAATCCTGGCAGGGGTCACGACCTTCCTCGCCATGGCCTACATCTTGTTCGTGAACCCGAGCATTCTCGGCAGCACTGGCATGGACAAGGGCGCGGTGTTCGTCGCCACCTGCCTGGCCGCTGCCATCGGCTCGGCCGTGATGGGGCTGATCGCCAATTATCCGATCGCACTGGCCCCAGGCATGGGCCTCAATGCCTTCTTCACCTACACCGTGGTGCTGCATATGGGCCACACCTGGCAAGTGGCGCTGGGTGCGGTGTTCATCTCGGCGGTGTGCTTCTTCCTGCTGTCGATCTTCAAAGTGCGCGAGTGGATCGTGAACAGCATCCCCTTGCCCCTGCGAAGCGCCATCGCCGCCGGCATCGGCCTGTTCCTGGCGCTGATCGCCCTGCAAAATGCCGGCATCGTGGTCGACAACCCCGCCACCCTGGTGGGCCTTGGCGACCTCAAGCAGCCGGGGGCCATTCTGGCCGCGCTGGGCTTTATGCTGATCGTCGGCCTGGAAGCCCTGAAGGTGCGTGGCGCCGTGCTGATCGGCATCCTGGCCGTGACCGTGGTGTCGATCCTGTTCGGCTTCAGCCCCTTCGGTGGCCTGGTGTCGATGCCGCCTTCGCTGGCCCCTACCTTCCTGCAGCTGGACATCGCCGGCGCGCTGAATATCGGCCTGGTGAGCGTGATCTTTGCCTTCCTGTTCGTAGACCTGTTCGACAACTCCGGCACCCTCATCGGCGTGGCCAAGCGCGCCGGGCTGATGGGCAAGGACGGCCACATGCCGAAAATGGGCCGGGCGCTGATCGCCGACAGCACCGCCGCCATGGCCGGCTCGCTGCTGGGCACCTCCACCACCACCAGCTACATCGAGTCGGCTGCGGGCGTGAGCGCCGGTGGGCGCACCGGGCTCACCGCAATCGTGGTGGCCGTGCTGTTCCTGTTGGCGCTGTTCTTCGCCCCGTTGGCCGGTAGCGTACCGGCCTACGCCACCGCCCCTGCCCTACTGTTCGTGGCCGTGCTGATGGCTTCGGGCCTGGCCGAAATCAACTGGGACGACATCACCGAAGCCGCACCGGTGGTGGTCACCGCCCTGGCCATGCCGCTCACCTACTCCATCGCCAACGGCATTGCCTTCGGGTTCATCACCTGGACTGCCGTGAAGCTGGTATCCGGCCGCGCCCGCGACCTCAACCCGGCGCTGATCATCCTGTCGGTGCTGTTCGTGATCAAGCTGGGCTGGTTCAACGCATGACGGCCATCAACCCGGCAGAGTACGCCGAGCAACTTCAGGCCAAGGTGGCGCGGCTCCAGGCCTTGCTGGCGCCTTTCGATGCTCCCGCGCCGCAGGTATTCGAGTCCCCCCGCGAGCACTACCGGCTGCGAGCGGAGTTCAGGCTGTGGCGCGAGGGTGGCCAGCGGCATTACGCGATGTTCGCCCCGGGTGATAACCGCACGCCTATCCTGATCGAGCAGTTCCCTGTGGCCAGCGAGCGCATCAATGCGTTGATGCCGCTGCTCAAGGCCGCCTGGCAGGCCGACGAAGCGCTGGGGCACAAGCTGTTCCAGGTGGAGTTTCTCACCACACTCGCCGGCGATGCGCTGATTACGCTGTGCTATCACCGCCCTCTGGGCGCCGAGTGGGAAGGTGCGGCACACGAGCTGGCCGCTTCGCTGGGCGTAAGCCTGATCGGGCGCTCCCGCGGGCAGCGCCTGATAATCGGCCGTGATTATGTGACCGAAGCCCTCACGGTAGCCGGCCGTACCTTCACCTATCGCCAGCCCGAAGGCGCCTTCACCCAGCCCAACGGCACCGTGTGCGAGCACATGCTCGGCTGGGCCTACGAAGCGTTGGGTGAGCGCGATGATGATTTGCTCGAATTGTATTGCGGTAATGGCAATTTCACCCTGCCCTTGGCGACCCGAGTACGTAAGGCACTGGCCACCGAAATCAGCAAAACCAGCGTGGCGGCGGCATTGCACAACCTCGCTGACAACGCCGTGAACAACGTGGAATTGGTGCGTTTGTCGGCGGAGGAGCTGACCCAGGCGCTCAACGGTGTTCGGGAGTTCCGCCGCCTACAGGGCGTGGACCTTTCCAGCTATGCCTTCGGCACAGTGTTCGTGGACCCACCCCGCGCCGGGATGGACCCGGATACCTGTGAGCTCACGCGGCGCTTCGATAACATCCTGTACATCTCGTGCAACCCTGAAACCCTGGCGGTCAACCTTGAACAGTTGAGCAGCAGCCACCGCATCGAACGTTGTGCATTGTTCGATCAGTTCCCCTATACCCACCACATGGAAGCCGGGGTATTGCTGGTCCGCCGCTGAACCCTGCCTGAACCCGGGGCTACGGCCCCGGTGTTTCACGTTTTTTTCACTCTCTGCTCACCGCTGTCGCACAACTCCAGGCCTACCCTCAGCGCCGACCCCGGTCCCGGGCCGATTCATGCTCTGTGGCAGAGTATTCATGACCGTCGCGCGCTACCTTCCCACCCTTGGCGCTTCGCGCCTGGTGATGCTGTTTTCCGCCTTTCTCGTTCTCGCCTGCAACCTTGCCAGCTGGCACGCCCTGGCCAGCCTGATTCAGCTGGAGGGCTTCAAGCGCCTGGCCTTTGAAGCCTCCTTCGGGGTGTTCCTGTGGTCGGCGTTTACGCTGCTGTTCATTGGTTTTTCGTTCCGCCCGGTGCTCAAGCCGGTACTGAGCATCGCGGCACTGGGCGCGGCGGGCGCGGCGTATTTCATGAACGAATACGGTGTAGCGATCGACACCGTGATGATACAGAACGTGGTCGAAACCAACCCTGGCGAAGTTGCGGGCCTGGTCAGCCTGAAGATGGTGGCGTATCTGCTCGGCCTTGGCGTGGTACCTGCGGTATTGATTTGGGTGTGGCCGGTTCGGTACGCCCCGCCCTTGCGCGGGCTACTGCACAAACTTGCAACTGCGGCACTGGCGGCTGGCTTGCTGCTGGCCACGGTGGCGGCGTTCTACTCCACCTACGGGCCGCTGCTGCGCCAGCACGATCAGCTCACGCACTTCATCAACCCTACCAACTTCATTTACGCAGGCGCCAAGCTCGGCAAGGAGCGGCTGGGCTTGCAGCAGCATACTGAGGTTCAGCCTATCGGCACCGATGCGGTGCAGGTCGCCCAGGCGCCGCGCAAACGGCTGATGATCTTCGTGGTAGGCGAGACAGCGCGGGCGGACCACTTTTCCCTCAACGGCTATAGCCGCGACACCAACCCCGAGCTCAGCCAGCTGGATGTGCTCGATTACAGCCAGGTACATTCGTGCGGTACGTCCACGGCCGTGTCGGTGCCGTGCATGTTCTCGATGTTTGGCCGCAAGGACTACACCGACAAGAAAGGCAAAACCGTGGAAAGCCTGCTGGACGTGCTCCAGCACGCCGGGGTGAACGTGTTGTGGGTGGAGAACAACAGTGACTGCAAGGGTACCTGCCTGCGCAGCCCTCACCGTGACATCCCGAAAAGCCAGCCCAGCCCGTACTGCGACGGCCATACCTGCCTGGATGAATCCCTGCTTGAAGGCCTGCAGGCGGACATCGACAAGCTCGACCGCGACACGGCGATCTTCCTTCATTCCGACGGTAGCCACGGCCCGGAATACTACGAGCGTTACCCGCAGGCGATGACGCGCTTTGCGCCTGTGTGCCACACCAACCAACTGGGCAGCTGCAGCAGTGAGTCGCTCAACAACGTGTATGACGACACCATCCTCTACACAGACCACTTCCTGGCCCGGGTGATTGGCGTGTTGAAGGCCAATCAAAGCCGCTTCGACACGGCCATGTGGTATGTGTCGGACCATGGCGAATCACTCGGCGAAAACGGCCTGTACTTGCATGCCGCACCCTATGCGATTGCCCCCGAAGCTCAGAAACATGTGCCCATGGTGCTGTGGTTCGGGCAAAACACACTGGCCGACGCCGGGGTGTCCCGGCCATGCCTGGCGGCAAAGCGAGATGAAGCCGACCTGAGCCACGACTTCGTATTCCATTCGGTACTGGGGTTGTTCAACGTACAAACTCAGGTTTACAAACCGGCGCTCGACCTGTTCCAAAGCTGCCATGGCCTTGCCACCGCTGGTTGACAAGCACTGCCACGCACCCGTTATATCGGCCCTCTGAACCGGAGGGCCTGTGACTACATCATCCGCTTTCGTTTTGTCGCCTTCCCGGGCACGGTTGCTGGCCCTGCTGGTAGCCGCTGCGTTTTTCATGGACAACCTCGATGCCACGGTCATCGTCACCGCGTTACCGGCCATGGCGCGCTCCTTTGGCGTGAGCGCCGTGGACGTGAACGTCGGCATCACGGTGTATGTGCTCACCCTGGCCGTATTTATACCGGCCAGTGGCTGGGTGGCCGAGCGCTTCGGCCATCGGCGGGTATTCATGTCGGCACTGGTGATCTTCACCCTGGCGTCGGTGCTGTGTGCCAGCGCCCAAACGCTCTGGCAATTCGTTCTGGCGCGGGCGCTTCAGGCCGTAGGTGGGGCGATGATGGTGCCAGTGGGGCGGCTGGCGGTATTGCGCAATACCGAAAAGCAGCACCTGCTGGGTGCAATCGCACTTATTACCTGGCCGGGCCTCGTGGCGCCCGTGCTCGGCCCTCCCCTGGGTGGTTTCATCACCCGCTATGCCTCCTGGCACTGGATATTTCTTCTCAACCTGCCCTTGGGGATGTTGGCATTGGCATTTGCCTGGCGACTGATGCCACAAGCGCAAGCACACACCACCCCGCCTGCTTTCGACCTGAAGGGGTTCGCGTACTGCGCCCTGGGCTGTGGTGCCCTGGTGCATGGCCTGGAACAACTCGGCAAACAGCCTGAAGCGCTAGGCGGCTACGTCTGGCTGGCCGCCAGCGGCGTAGTGCTATGGTGTTTCCGTCGGCATTTACGGGGCTCGGCCGCGCCACTGCTTCGGCTAGAGGCGCTGCGTATCCAGACCTATGCAGTCACTATTCGCGGCGGTTCGTTATACCGGGCCATGGTCAGCACCGCGCCGTTTTTGCTGCCATTGATGTTCCAGCTCTCGTTCGGCCTCGATCCGTTCGTCTCGGGCTTGCTGGTGCTCGCACTGTTCGCCGGGAATATCGGCATGAAACCCATGACGTCAGCCATCCTTCGCCGCTTCGGCTTTCGCGCCACCTTGCTGGGAAGCATCAGCGTACTGGCCGCCACTGCGCTCGCGTGTGCTTTCATGACTGCAGCCACGCCGGTGTGGCTGATCGTGCCAGTGCTGGTGGTGTCCGGCATGGCCCGGTCGATGGGCTTCACGGCTTATCACAGCCTGGCGTTTGCCGACATGCCCGCGCCCCTGATGACGTCGGCGAATACGCTGTTCAGCATGACCCAGCAATTGGCGTTCGGCCTGGGGATCGCGCTGGCGGTGATTCTGTTGCGCGGCGCGCAAACCTTGCTGGGCCTGGAGGGCGGCGATGAGCAAGCCTTCCATGTGGCGTTCGTGGCGGTGGCCATACTTACCCTGGCCGCGGCGACAGATGTATGGAAACTTCCCCACAACGCCGGCGCGCGGGTATCTGGCCAGCGCTGACCGATTGCCGCCCAATTTCCAACCACTGGCGGGGTCCAATACAGGTAAAGCGATTGACCTAAGTAACCGGCTGGTACAATTTAACGCCAGCGACTTCGGTCAAGAATAACAATGGAGCTTCACCATGATTGCGACCCCTCATAACAGCATCCTCGCCGGGCTGATCGGTTCTGGCATCCAGCTTTCCCGCACGCCCTCCATGCATGAGCAGGAAGGCAAGGCCCAAGGCCTGGGCTACGTTTATCGGTTGATCGACCTGGATGTGCTCAAGCTCGATAACCAGGCGCTGGAAGAACTGCTTACCGCCGCGCAGCGCATGGGCTTCACAGGCCTCAACGTCACGTTCCCAAGCAAGCAGGCGATCATTCCTTATCTGGATGAGCTTTCGCCAGAAGCCAAAGGGATCGGCGCGGTGAACACCGTGGTGCTGAAGGACGGCAAGCGGGTAGGCCATAACACTGACTGCCTGGGCTTTGCTGAGGGCTTGCGCCGGGGCCTGGCTGATGCCGGGCGTAATCGGGTGATCCAGATGGGCGCAGGTGGCGCAGGCTCGGCGGTGGCGCACGCGCTGCTGATGGAGGGCGTAAAGCAACTCACGGTATTCGATGTAAACCCGCAAAGCGCACGCACGCTGGTGGATAACCTCAATGCGCACTTCCCAGGCGACCCGGCCCAGGTGGGCACCAACCTTGCCGCCACCGTGGCCCAGGCGGACGGCATCGTGAACACCACGCCGATGGGCATGGCCAAGCTGCCGGGCACGCCGGTGCCGAAGGAACTGCTGCGCGCCGACCTGTGGGTAGCCGAGATCGTGTACTTCCCACTGGAAACCGAGTTCCTGCGCGATGCCCGCGCCCTGGGCTGCCGTACGCTGGATGGCAGCACCATGGCGGTGTTCCAGGCGGTGAAGGCGTTCGAGCTGTTCACCGAGCGCCAGGCCGATGCCGAGCGCATGACCGCGCATTTCCACAGCATGAATGGGTAGCTGCACCGGCGGGTAGAGAGCAGGATTCGGGCGCCAGTTCGCGAGCTACGCCTGCGGCTTCGCCGGATGACCGGCCCCCCGTCTCTACAAAAGCAGCGGGGGAGCCAGTCAGGCTTTGACGAAACGCTCCAGCGCTTCGACGATCATCTTGCGATGGTGCTGCCTGGTCGCCGGGTCGTCGAAGTTCACCTGGAAGATTTCCCCGAAGGTGTGCTTGTTGGACACCCGGTAGAAGCAGAACGAACTGATCAGCATGTGTACGTCCATGGCATCGAGGCCTTGGCGGAACACGCCGCTGGCCACGCCCTTCTGCAGTAACGCCTCCAGTTGCAGCAGAACGGTCTGGTTCATGCTGCGAATCGAGCGCGACTGCTTGATGTACTCGCCTTGATGGATGTTCTCGTTGCACACGATCCGCACGAAGTCCACGTTGCGATCGTGGTGGTCGAAGGTGAACTCCACCAACCGCTTCAACCCTTCGAAAGGCTCCAGCTCGGTCAGGTGCATGCTGCTTTCGGTATGCCGGATATCTCCGTAGAGCTTTTCCAGCACCTCCACGTACAGCTGCTCCTTGCTGTTGAAGTAGTAATAGATCATCCGCTTGGAGGTTTGCGTGCGTTCGGCGATAGCGTCCACGCGTGCGCCAGCCAGGCCTTGGGCGACGAATTCGGTGATCGCGGCCTGGAGAATGTTTTCGCGGGTTTTCTCGGGGTTGTTCTTGCGGGTGCGGCGTGGCGCGCTGGTAGCGGGCACGTCAGATGTTATTGTCATGGGCTCTTGGCCTGTATGGGTCAGCGGTAATTATGAGCCGCCCTGCCTTGGGAAGGAAGCCGCTCCAGGCGAAGCGGCTTGCACCTTTGCGTTACAGCCGGGCGTGGCGCGCGGCACCACTACGGGCCTTGGCCATGGCCGCCAGGCGTACAGCGACGTTCGCTGCGCCGTAACCGGCATAGCCGCCACGCCGTTGCAGCACTTCAAAGAAGAACCGGTTTTCGAACGGCTCGGTGTACACGTGGAACAGCTCGCCGCCATTGGCGTCCCGGTCGTACAGCACGTTGAAGTACGCCAGCTCGCTCAGGAATTCGTCGTCGAAGTCGAAGCGCGCCGCCAGGTCGTCATAGTAATTGAGCGGAATTTCCAGCAGCGCGAGCCCCGCTTCCTTGGCCTGGGTCACGGCGGCGAAAATGTCGTCGCAGTCGAATGCAATGTGGTGCACGCCCGAGCCCCGATATGACGACAATGCGTGCGAAATGGCGGTGCCGCGGTTTTCCGAGATGTTCAGCGGCAGCCGCACCGCGCTGCAACGGCTACGAATGGCGCGGCTTTTTACCAGGCCGTAAGGGTCGGGCAGCACCACCTCGTCGTCGGCGGTAAAGTCCAGCACGGTTTTGTAGAACAGCACCCAGGTATCCAGCGCGTCCGGCGGCAGCGCCATTGCCATGTGGTCGATCCGCTTGAGCCCGACGGGCAAGGTCGCGGGCACCGGCTTGATGTTGAAGTCCGTGTCGTAAATGGTCCGCCCTTGGGCGTCCTGGTCCACCAGGTACAGCAAGCTGCCGTCGGGCGCACGCACTGCCGCAAGCTCGCGCTCGTTGGGCCCTACCAATCCGCGATAGGGCTGGGCCTTGTAGTCCACGGCCCGCTCCAGCGCGGCGGCGCTGTCGTTTACGCGAATCGCGGTGGCACACAACGATGGCCCATGCGCTTCGAAGAAGTTGTGAGCGAACGAATAGGGCTCGGAGTTGAGGATCAGGTTGATGTCGTTCTGGCGCAGCAGGGTCACGCTCTTGGAGCGGTGTTGCCCGGCCTCGGCGAAGCCCAGTTGGCCCAGCCAGTGCTTGAGTTTGGCGCCCGTGGTTTCGTCCACCGCAAATTCCAGAAACTCGACACCGCCATAGGGCGCCGCGGGGGGCGTGGCAAACAACTGCT
The DNA here is from genome assembly GCF_058145875.1 of Pseudomonas sp. 3MAES_34.3B. Classification (NCBI taxonomy): domain Bacteria; kingdom Pseudomonadati; phylum Pseudomonadota; class Gammaproteobacteria; order Pseudomonadales; family Pseudomonadaceae; genus Pseudomonas; species Pseudomonas sp. 3MAES_34.3B. The sequence continues at coordinate 4,692,361 of NZ_CM176960.1, forward strand.
CGAGGTTGGCGCTGGTGTCGGCTTCGCGGGCCAGCAACTCGCGGGTTTTTTCCTCAAGGTAGAGCAACGAGCGCAAGCCGTCGGCGGCGTTGGCACGTGGTGGCGCGGCGCGGAAATCATCGTTGAAGATTTCCAGCGACAGCGGCCCCTGGTAGCCGGTCTTGAGGATAGGCGCGAGGAAGTTCGGCAGGTCGAAATCACCTTGGCCGGGGAAGTTACGGAAGTGACGGCTCCACTCCAGTACATCCATGGCCAGCAACGGCGCATCGGCCATTTGCACGAAGAAGATCTTGTCGCCCGGCACCTGTGCGATGCCCGCAGGGTCGCCGCGCAGCGAGAGGGTGTGGAAGCTGTCGAGGATCATCCCCAGGTTGGGATGGTCCGCTTCCCGCACGATGTCCCACACTTGCTGCCAGGTATTCACATGCCGGCCCCAAGCCAGCGCTTCGTAGCCGATACGCAGGTTGTGGACTGCGGCCCGTTCGGCCAGCAGGCGCATGTCATCCACCAGCAGGTTGTGGTCACCAACGGAGTCGGCGGCCACGTTGCTGCACACCAGCACCAGGTCGGTGCCTAGCTCTTGCATCAACTCGAACTTGCGCTCCGCGCGGTCGAGGTTGCGGGCAAGGCGATTGCGGGGCACGCCTTCAAAATCGCGGAACGGTTGGAACAGCGTGATCGCGATGCCCAGGTCGGCGCACATCTGGCGCACTTCCCGCGGGCTGCCATCGTAATAGAGAAGATCGTTTTCGAAAATCTCCACCCCGTCGAAGCCGGCGGCGGCAATGGCTTCGAGTTTTTCCGGCAGGGTGCCGCTAAGGGATACGGTGGCGATCGAACGGTGCATGGTTCACTCCTGAGGGCGCGAGCAAAGCCCCGTGACCCGGTGGCCCGCACACTACTGACCGGCCTGGCTGCAGCCGGAAATTCTTGGGTTTGTCGGAAGGGTTTATACCTGAAAACCCTGCCGCGCAAGCGTACCAACCGGTTAGTTTTGTGTTCGATTATCGCCCGCTTCGCTGGCCTGGGCTCAGGCAGTCTTGGCGGGCGGCGTGCTACTCACCGTGGCTGAAGGTTGGGCCGACGCAGCCACCAAGGGTTCCACCACTTTCGGCCGCCGTTGCAGCCAGGCGGCGGCAATGCCACTGCCACAAATCACCGCAATGCCTACGATGGTTGTGCCCGTAGGGCTGTGGTTGAACACCAGGAAGCCATAAATGCCGGCGAATACAATCTGGCAATAGCCCAACGGCGCCAGTAGCGCTGGCGGCGCATGACGGAAGGCCTGGGTAAGTAAAAGGTGGGCGGTCATCCCACATGCGCCCAAGGCGATCATGAATATCCCGTCGAGCACGCTGGGCCATTGCCAGAAAAAGGGCACCACGGCGGACATCAGCAACGTATTGAAGATGCCCGCGAAAAAGTTGCTGGTGGTAGGGCTATCCACTTCCGCGACCTTGCGCGTAAGCAACTGGTAGAAGCAGAAGCACAGCGCCGAGCCGAAGGGGAACAGGATCGCCGGGGTAAACAGTTCGCCGCCGGGATGCACGATAGTCACCACACCGCAAAAGCCGACCAGCACTGCGGCCCACTGGCCAAAGGTTACGCGTTCGCCCAGCAGCGGCACCGACAGCGCCGTGACCAGCAGCGGCGCGAGGAAGTTGACCGCGGTGGCTTCGGCCAACGGAATATGCTGCAGGCCGGAAACAAACAGCAGGCTGGTGCCGAGCAAGCACAGGGCGCGGGCGACCTGCAGCCACGGCCTGCGCGTGCGCAGGATACGCAGCCCTGACTGCGGCAGGAAAATCCCCATCATCAGCAAGGTATGTACAAAGTACCGAACCCAGATCACCAGCATCACTGGATAAAAGCCCGAAAGGTATTTTGACAATACGTCGTGGCTGGCGAACAGCAGCGTCGCTACCACGATCAGCGCCATCCCCTTGAGCGGTTGGCTGGTGCCGGTCAGCGACAGGTTGGCATTAGTCATGGGTCAAAGGCGTTCCAGTACGCGGTAAGTGGCTTCCAATGCGCGAGTGGCACGCTCCAGCGCGCTCACCCCTTGCTCCATCAGGCGGCGAGTGGGTATTTCCAGGCTTAGCGGGATACCAGGCGGCAAGGCCTTGAGCAGCCCTACCAGATCGCAGTCGCCCTCCCCCGGCAGGCAGCGCTCATGCCGCGCCTCGAAGAGGATTCGCTCGATATCGTTTGGCACCGGCCCGGCAACATCACACAGTTGAGCGTAGCGCAAACGGCCTGGGGATAACTGTTCCAGTTGCGACAGCTGCGAGCGGGAGCGGTTGAAGTGGAAGGCATCTACCAGAATGCAGCCGTTTGGCTGCCCGGCCTGCTCAACCACCTTCACCGCGGTGGCCAGGTCGGGAACGTCGGTCCAGGGCATGAACTCCAGGTGGGGGTGTATACCGTAGCGCTGGCCCATCTCACACAGTTGTGCGAAGCGCTGAGCGCAGCGCGACAGGTCCGGATCGTTGCCCGCCACCAGCAGCTCCGTGGCACCGCACTCGGCGGCAAACGCCAGATGCGGCTCGAAGCTCGCCACCTTGGTATCGGGCTTCAATCGCAGAATTTCGATGTCCAACACCTTGATCCCGCTGTCGCGCAGCCGCTTGAGCGTTGCCTGGCGCAAGCCAGCATCTGCCAGCAGTGGAAAATGATATTCCTCAGCGGTGGCAGGCTCGGTACGCAACCCCACATGGCTGTAACCGGCCCGCGCGGCCACTTCGATCATTTCGACGGGTGACAGCTCCAAAACCGTAAGGGCTGCCAGAGAAAAGCTGCGTTGCGTCATGAAAGCCACCCGGATGCCGTTTGTAATTATTTAGAACCCAGTTCCAGTTTCAATACAAGCCCTCAGTTTACTGAAACCATTCGGAAGCCGGGCTTGCTTCGGCCAGCTCGACCGCAGCGGCCATGGCTGCGGGAGCGATTTCGTGAAGTCGGGCTTCAGGCAAGCGTGCGGTAGGGCCCGCCACACTCAGTACACCCAAGGTAGCCTGGCTGCTCGGGTGCCGGACGGCGACACCTAGAGCGGACATTCCAACAGCCGAGCTCTCCATAACCCAGGCGTAGCCCAGCGTACGCGCCAGGCGCAGGCGCTCCAGCAACGCTTCGAGGCTGCGCGGCGCGTTGGGGCCGAAGCCTTCGGGCGCGGCGATGCCCTGTGCCTTCACCAGCGTCAGCGCCTCTTCGTCAGGCAAGGTAGCGAGCCAGGCGTGCCCGGAGGCGGTGTAGAACAGCGGCGCCTCGCGGCCCATGTCCGGGTCATAGCGCAAGCCGGCGCGTGCGCCCTGGGCCTTAGCCAGCCACGTCAGCCGTTGGCCCTCCACCACGCCCAGGCGGATCAGCTCGCCCGTATGCTCGGCAAGGCGATCCAGGATCGGCTGCACGATATCCACACCGCTGTGGCCCAGGTAGCGGAACCCCTGAGCCACCAGCCGAGTCGTCAGCAGGTAGCGCAGGCTTTCGGGGTTCTGCCGCACGTAACCCAGCCGCACGAGTTCGGCGAGCATTCTGTGCGCCGCGCTCTTGGGCATACCGGCTTCGTCTGCCAGGGCCTGCAGCGGCAGGCCGCCTGGCGCTCGGGTAAGTTGCTCCAGCAAGCTGAAGGCGCGTTCGATCTGACTTCCGGCCATGGTGGGCCCTTTGCAAATAAAGTGGCGATTGTAGTGAGGCTGTGCGGAGCGTGCGATCTTCGCCCGGTTTATTCAGCACGATACTTGGCCTTGAGGTAACTCGCTAATAGAATTCTGGAACAAGGTTCCAATAAATAACAAGCCTGTGGAGCATCTCATGCCAAGCCTTCCCCACCCCGTTCCCGTTGTGGAGTGCGACCTGCTGGTGATCGGTTCCGGTGCGGGCGGGCTGGCTGCAGCGGTAACAGCGGCGTGGCATGGCCTGAACGTGATCGTGGTGGAAAAAGACGACGTACTGGGCGGCGCCAGCGCGTGGTCGGGCGGCTGGATGTGGGTACCCTGCAACCCCTTGGCACGCCGCGCCGGCATCGTGGAAGCGCCGAGCGAGCCGCGGCGCTATCTGGAGCATGAGCTGGGGGATCGCTTTGATCCCGCCCGGATCGACGCTTTCCTGAAAGCCGCGCCCGAGATGGTGTCATTCTTCGAGCAGCACACCGCGCTGCAATTCGCCGATGGCAACGGTATCGCTGACATCCATGGCGACACCCCAGGTGCCGGTACGGGCGGCCGCTCGGTCATTGCCGCGCCAATCAGCGCCTATACCTTGGGCAAGCTCCTGCCCCGCCTGCGGCGCACGATGCGAGAAACGTCCGTGCTTGGCATGCCCATCATGGCCGGCGCTGACCTTTCGGCCTTTCTTAGCGTCACCCGTTCGTGGCGTTCGGCCCTGCATGTGGCGCGGCGCTTCGGTGCTCATTTGCTCGGCCTGGCACTCAAGGGCCGGGCAACGCAACTGGTCAATGGTGTGGCCCTGATCGCGCGGTTGGCAAAGTCCGCCGAAGACCTGGGCGTACTGCTGTGGCCCAGCGCGGCGGCAGTGCGGCTGGTGCAACAGAACGAGCGGGTAGCGGGCGCTGAAATCGACACCGCCAAAGGCAAGGTGCGAATCCATGCCCGGCGCGGCGTGGTACTGGCCACCGGCGGCTTTGCCCATGACGCGGAGCGGCGCAAGGCACTGTTCCCGCGTACGCCAACCGGCGAGGAGCACCTGCCGCTGCCGCCGCCCTCGGTCACTGGCGATGGGCTGCGCCTGGGGGAAAGCGTGGGCGGCGAGGTGGCTACCGATCTTGCCAGCGCCGCCGCCTGGTGCCCGGTATCAAAGGTGCCCTACGCAGACGGCAGCCAGGGGCACTTTCCTCACATCATCGAGCGAGGCAAGCCGGGGATCTTCGGGGTATTGGCCGATGGCAAGCGCTTCGTGAACGAGGCCGACGGCTATTACGACTATGCGAAGGCAATGGTCGACAAGGCCCCAGGCACCGACGTGGTGTCGTGGCTGGTCTGCGACCATGCCTTCCAGCGCCGTTATGGCCTGGGTATCGCCCGGCCATTCCCGCTCCCGGTCGAACCGGCAGTGCGCTCCGGCTATCTCAAGCGGGGCGCGACCATCGAGGAGCTGGCGCGCAACTGTGGCATCGACCCCGATGGCCTGGCGCGCACGCTCGCTGAATGGAATGTGCATGCCCAGCGCGGTGAAGACCCGGCGTTCGGCCGCGGGCGCACCCTGTACAACCGCAAACAAGGCGACCCGCGTCATGGCCCCAATCCGTGCGTGGCGCCGTTGGCCACACCGCCGTTCTATGCCGTGGAGGTAAGGCCAGGCAGCTTTGGCACCTTCGCCGGTTTGAAAACCGATGCCAACGCCTCCGTGCTGGATAGCAAGGGCGAGGCGATCGCTGGCTTGTATGCCGTAGGTACCGACATGGCCAGCATCATGGGCGGCTTTTACCCGGCAGGTGGTATCAACCTGGGCCCGGCCATGACCTTCGGCTACATCGCCGGGCGCCATGCCGCCGGCGAAACGCAGAGCGAATGAATTCAACCAAGGAGGCTCACATGCAAACCATCGACAATTCGTACGGCCTGAAAATGCCCAAACTGGGCCTGGGTACCTGGCCCATGCTCGACAAGGAGTGCACCGACGCTGTGCTCAGCGCGCTGGACCTCGGCTATCGGCACATTGATACCGCAACGGCCTACAACAACGAAGCGGCGGTGGGTGAGGCCTTGCGCACTACCTCAGTGAAACGCGAAGCGATACATGTGACGACCAAGGTGTGGTGGGACAAGCTGGCCCCGGCCGACCTGCAAGCCTCCTTCGATGCCAGCCTGAACGCATTGCAAACCGATTACGTGGACCTGTTCCTGATCCACTGGCCGGGGCGCGAGGGCTGGGACATGGACCGTAGCCTGGCGGCGTTGACGGCGGTATACGAAAGCGGCAAGGCCAAAGCCATCGGCGTGGCCAACTTTCCGTTGCCGTTGATGCGCCGCGCGGTAGAAGAGCTGAAGGTGCCGCTGGCGGCATTGCAAGTGGAATACCACGTAAGCCTGGATCAACAACCGCTGCTCGACTTCTGCCGCCAGCATGGGCTGGCACTAACCGCCTACAGCCCGTTGGCGCGCAATAAGGTATCGAACATCCCTGAGATCAAGCAGATCGCCGAAAAGCACGGCGTGCTGCCCACCCAGGTGGCACTCAAATGGCTGCTCGATCAGGACAGCGTTGCTGCCGTTCCCAAAGCCGCGAGCGTGAAGAATCAGCAGAGCAACCTGGATTCGCTCAAGGTGCAGCTGGACGATGAGGACCGTGCGCTGATCGCTGGCCTGGCCAAGGATCAGCGCCTGGTAAACCCGGACTTCGCACCGAAGTGGGATTGAGCCCGGCCTTGAATCAGAAGTCGAAGAACACCGTCTCGCCTTCGCCTTGCACCCGCATGTCGAACCGGTAGGCGGTTTTTCCATCCACCTCGCAGCGGCGTGCAATCAAGGTTTCACGGCGCTGCGGTTGCTCGATCAAATTAAGGATCGGGCACTTCGCGTTGGCGTCGGCTTCGTCGTCGAAGTAGATCCGGGTTTGCAGGTGGATGTTGATCCCCCGGGCAAACAGGCTCACGTTGATGTGCGGCGCCATCGGGATGCCCGCCGTGGTGGTCACCACGCCCGGCTTGATGGTGTGCAAGCTCCACTCACCGGCATCGAAAGTGGTAGCGGTACGGCCGAAGCTGTTGAACGGCTTTTCCAGGTTGTACTCGGTGTCATACCGGCCTTGGTGGTCCGCCTGCCAGAACTCCAGGAAGGAGTCGCGGATCAGGTGTCCGTTGCCGTCATACACGTTACCGATCAACAGAATGTGCTCGCCCGGCGCACCGGGTTTGGCCATCTCGTTCCAGATTTCCTGGTCGCGGGTGGGGTTACCGGCCACGCCCAGGGCAAGGCCGATGTGCACGTAGGGCCCAGCAGTCTGCGAGGGAGTTTCGGGCAGGAATTGAACAGGCATGTGCGTCACTCCTCTCAGCAGTTTTCGAAGTGGGTCTGGCGTTGGCCGCGCAGCACGATATCGAAGCGGTAGGCCAGGCAATCCATCGGGTTGGCGTTGGTCATGTCCAGCCGGGCGATCAGGCTTTGCACCGCTTCGGGGTTGGTGATGGATTTCACGATCGGGCACATCGGGATGAGCGGATCGCCCTCGAAGTACAGCTGGGTAATGAGCTTGGTCGCGATCGACGGGCCGCTGATGGACACGTGGATGTGCGCCGGGCGCCAGTCGTTCGGGCCGTTACGCCATGGATACGGGCCCGGCTTGATGGTACGGAAGGTGTAATAGCCCTCGCTGTTGGTAAGCGTGCGGCCTACCCCACCGAAGTTCGGGTCCAGCGGTGCCAGGTAGCGGTCGTTCTTGTGGCGATAGCGGCCACCTGCGTTGGCCTGCCACATTTCCACGAGGGTATGCGGCACCGGCTTGCCGAATTGATCGATCACACGGCCCGCGAGCACGATGCGCTCACCCACCGGCAGGCCGCCATTATTGAAATTCAGCAGAAGATCGTTGTCGAACTTTCCGAGCTTGAGGTGCGAGAAATTCGGGCCGGTGCTTTCGCTTGCGGTTTGCGGAATGCTCACCAGGGCCTGACGAGGCGAACGCGGTACCGACGTTTTGTAGTCGGGGGTCAACGCCTTGGGATGCCAGTTGCGGTCACGGACAATGAAGCGACTGGTGTCTTGTTCAGACATGTCGATCTCCTGTTATTGGATTTATAAGGTCGCATAGATAAATACGCTGGCTTCAGTTTCCGCCAAAGCGGGCAGTGCGACCACTGAAAATGTGCAGTTCCGTCATAACCATATGGTTATGAAAAACCTCAAGGAGACACCAGCATGCTGTGGAAAAAAGGCCGGCGCAGTGACAACGTGGTCGATGCCCGCGGCGATGGCGGCAATGGCGGCGGATACGGAGGGGGCGGGTTCCGCGTGGGCGGCAAAGGCTTGAGCCTGGGTGCGGTCGTGCTGATCGTTGGGTTCGGGTTACTGACCGGGCAGGATCCACTCCAGATCCTCGGCCAACTCACAGGGCAAGCCACCGCGCCGGCCCCCACCCAACAGCGCACCAAGCCCGCCGGTAACGATGAGCAGACCGAATTTGTGAAAGCCATCCTGGGGGATACCGAGGACACCTGGCAGGCCATCTTCAAGGAAGGCGGGCGCCAATATGAGGACCCAACCCTCGTGCTGTTCGGTGGAAGGGTGAATTCAGCCTGCGGCCTGGCCTCCTCCGCAGTAGGCCCGTTCTACTGCCCGGGTGACCACAAGGTGTACCTGGACACTGCATTCTTCACTGAAATGAGCCAGCGCTTTCAAGCCGCGGGCGATTTTGCCCAGGCTTATGTGATCGCCCATGAAGTAGGCCATCACGTGCAAACGCTGCTGGGTATCTCGGCCAAGGTCGATGCGGCACGCCAGCGCGGGCAGAAACTGGAAGGCGACAACGGCCTGCTCGTGCGCCAGGAACTGCAAGCGGACTGCTTTGCCGGGATCTGGGCCAACCATGCCCAGCAACGGTTGAACTGGCTGGAACCCGGTGACGTGGAAGAAGCGCTCAACGCCGCCAATGCCATCGGCGATGACCGCCTTCAGCAACAAGGCCAGGGCCGGGTAGTGCCCGACTCCTTCACCCATGGCACCTCAGCGCAGCGAGTGCGTTGGTTCAAGGCAGGCTTTGAGGGTGGCAAGCTGGAGCAGTGCGATACGTTCGCCGCGCAGAAGCTCTAAATGCGGCTCCTGTAGGAGGCCTCCAACCCTGCGGGAAGCAACTGTCTTGCGCAGTTTTCCTAAGCCCTTATTCGCGAGCTCCGCCTTCGGCTTCGCCCAGCTCCCACAAGGTGCGTTCAATCTGTGGGAAGCGGGCGCCAGCTCGCGAATAGTCAATTTTTCGCGAGCTGGCGTCGAAAGGCCGGCCCCGCCGTTCCTACAGAGCGTCCAACAACGCCGCGCAATCCACCGCATGCCAGTCGGTCAACTCCGGCCAGGGGTTGGCCGGCATGTTCACCAGCACGGTACGGGTACCGGCGGCGCGGCCGGCGGCGAGGTCGAAGCGGTAATCGCCCACCATCACCATTTCGGCAGGCGCTACCTGCCACGCCGCGGCGAGCTTGAGCAGGCCCTCGGGGTTGGGTTTGAAGGCCGCTTCGTCCCGGCCGAGCACATCGTGCGGGGCGAAGCAGTCGTCGATTCCAATGGCAGCCAGTGTGATATGAGCCAATTCGCGAGCATTGCGGGTCAGCACACCCAGCCGGTACCCGCGGTCCGCCAGTGTGCGCACCAGGGTTATCGCGCCGGGCGCAGGCTGAGAGGCAATCGCGAGTTCGCGCTCATGCTCGAGCAGCCAGGCGTGTTTGGCGGCGGCTTCATCGGCAGGCAAGGCAGCCAGATGATGCAGGATGTCGTCTTCGGCCGGGATGTTCAGCGCGGTGCGGATGGCGGCGAAGTCGTGGGCGGCCACGGTGAGTGTGCCGTCCATATCGAATACCCAGTGCCGGATATGCCCTAGCATCACGCCCAGTCCTTGCGGTGACGAATCAACCCTTCCTGCGCCGAAGAGGCGACCAGTTGGCCGGCGCGGTTGTACACGCTGCCGCGGGAGAAGCCGCGGGAATTGCCGGCCCAGGGGCTATCGAGCGCATACAGCAGCCAGTCGTCCGCGATCAGGTTGCCATGGAACCAGAGCGCGTGGTCCAGGCTGGCCATCTGCATATCCCGGTGCCACACGCTTTTGCCGTGTGGCAGTAGCGAGGTGGTCAGCAGGTTGAAGTCCGAGGCATAGGCCATGACGTACTTGTGCAGGGCAGGCGTGTCCGCCAAGGCGCCGTCCGCCCGGAACCACACGTATTTGACCGGGTCGCCCGGGGTGGGGTTGTACGGGTCGCGCTCGGTCACCGGGCGCATTTCGATGGGCTTGGGGCACAGCAGTTTTTCGCGCAGGTGCTCCGGGATCAACGCCTCGCCCAGGCGCATCAGCTCCAGTTCGGTGGGCAAGTTTTCCGGGCCGACGACATCCGGCATCTTGCTTTGGTGGGAGAAGCCTTCTTCGTCGTACTGGAAGGACGCCGAGCAAGTGAAGATGGTTTTCCCCTTCTGCACCGCCGTCACGCGACGGGTAGAGAAACTGCCGCCGTCACGTACCCGATCAACCATGTACACCACGGGCAGCGAGGCATCGCCGGGGCGCAGGAAATAACCGTGCAAGGAATGTACATGCCGCTCTTCTTCTACCGTCTGGCTGGCAGCCGACAGGGACTGGCCCAACACCTGGCCACCGAACAACTGGCGAAAGCCCAGGTCCTGGCTACGCCCGCGGAAGAGGTTTTCTTCGATGGGTTCAAGGCTTAACAGGTCGACCAGATCGTCGAGGACGTGGCTCATTCAGGGTTACCTCGGCTTACAAATACCATGAGCGGGCATCATACCTTGATGTGCAAGCCAACCGGCTACCCGTGCATGGCCTTCAACCAGCCCGCGCGGTCTATGCGGTACAGGTAATGCCGGCGCAACGGGCTGGCTTCGTCCAGCGCAGGGTGGTCGAAATCCTCGGCGTCGTGGCGCTGCATGCCAATGGCCTGCATCACCTTTTGCGAAGGCAGGTTCACTTCGGACGTGAACGCCACCACCTCTTTCAGGCCCAGCTGTTCAAAGGCGCAGCCGAGGCTGGTGAAGGCAGCTTCACTGGCGTAACCCAGGCCCCAGTAACCCCGGGCCAGCCGCCAGCCGATTTCGACGGCAGGTGTGAAAGGGGCCTTGAACGGCACGTTCCACAACCCGGTGAAACCAATAAAAGCGCCATCATCCTTGCGCTCCAGCGCCCACAGGCCGTAACCGTATTCGGCGAAATGGCCACGCACGCGGCCGATGAAAGCCGCACTCTCAAGGCGGCTGAGCGGTTTGGGGAAGTAGCGCATCACGGCAGGGTCGGCGCTGAGCGCGGAGAACGGCGCCAGGTCTTCATCCTCCCACAAGCGCAACCGCAGGCGCGGGCTCTCGAGCGTCAGCAGCTCCGTCATGGCCGGGCTCCTTTGTTATCCGCAGGCGAAAGCTGGCACACTCTCAGCTTTCGTGCTGTGCGGTCGATCATGCGCTTACCTCTGGTTTATCACGAAGACTACAGCCCGCCGTTCCCGCTTGAACATCGGTTTCCGATGGAGAAGTTTCGCCTGCTTCATGATCACCTGATCACCACGGGCATCGCCTTTTCAGAAACCCTGCATCGGCCAGAACTCTGCCCGGCGGATGTACTGTCGCTGGCACATGCTCCCCACTACATAGAGCGCTACATGGCCGGTGAGTTGTCCCGGGAGGACCAGCGGCGGCTGGGTTTACCGTGGAGCGAACCCCTCGCCCGCCGGACGATCCGCGCGGTGGGCGGCTCGTTACTCACCGCCGAGCTCGCGCTGCAACATGGGCTGGCCTGCCACCTGGCCGGCGGCACCCATCATGCCCACTACGATTACCCGGCGGGGTTTTGCATCTTCAACGACCTGGCGGTAGTCGCCCGCTATCTGCTGGCAGCCGGCCGGGTGAACCGAGTATTGATCTTCGACTGCGATGTACATCAGGGTGACGGTACCGCACGCATTCTGGCCGATACCGCCGATGCCATTACCGTGTCGCTGCATTGCGAGCAGAACTTCCCCGTGCGCAAGGCCGAAAGCGATTGGGATATCCCCTTGGCCCGTGGCATGGGAGACGACGCTTATCTACAGGTGGTGGAGGATGCGCTGAACTACCTGCTACCTCTTTATCAGCCCGACCTTGTGCTGTATGACGCCGGCGTGGATGTGCACAAGGATGACGCCCTGGGCTATTTGCAGCTCACCGATGAAGGCGTAGCGGCGCGGGATGAGTGCGTGTTGCGGCACTGCCTGGGCCGGGACATCCCGGTAATGGGCGTGATCGGTGGTGGTTACAGCAAGGACCGGCACGCATTGGCGAGGCGACACGGCATTTTGCACACGGTGGCAACCCGGGTGTGGGACACAGACATCAGATAGCAGCCCGCTGCCTCGTAAATTACCCACATTCGCTGTGGAACCGCCTGTGGATAACCTGAGTGAAAGCGTCGAGGCCCCTTCTATACACAGGCCTGGAAGCAGCTGGCTATTTTTTGATCAGTCGCGGAGAGGCATTTGACAGGCGCCTTGGTTACACTACGGCCCTTTATGATTCTGGCGAATGTTCATGGCGTTGAATTCCGCTCCCTCCACGGTGGCGATCATGGGTGGCGGGCCGGCCGGCCTGATGGCAGCCGAGGTGTTGAGCCAGGCCGGCCACGCCGTGACGGTGTACGACAGCATGCCCTCGGTGGGGCGCAAATTCCTGTTGGCGGGTGTGGGCGGCATGAACATTACCCATGCCGAGCCCAAGCCTGCCTTCACCGGCCGCTATGCCGAACAGGCCGCTTGGGTAAGTGACTGGCTGGCTGAATTTGATGCCGACACCCTGCGCGCCTGGATACACGGCCTGGGCATCGAAACCTTTGTGGGCAGTTCTGGCCGCGTATTCCCTACCGACATGAAAGCCGCCCCGCTGTTACGTGCCTGGCTCAAACGCCTGCGCGAGAACGGCGTAGTTATCCACACCCGTCACCGTTGGCTAGGCTGGGCGCCCAGCGGTGGTTTACTGGTCCAGCATCCTGACGGCCAAACGGTTATCCAGCCCCGCGCGACAGTGCTGGCACTGGGCGGCGGAAGCTGGCCGCGGCTGGGTTCAGACGGCGCCTGGCTACCATGGCTGGCTGAGTGCGGCGTGGGCATTGCGCCTTTGCAGCCGGCCAATTGCGGGTTCGAAGTGGGCAGCTGGAGCCCCGTGTTGAAAGAACGCTTCGCGGGCGCGCCCTTGAAAAACATCGCCCTTTCGCTCGCTGGCTGCGCGCCTCGTAAAGGGGAATGCGTAGTGACCGAAGGCGGCCTGGAGGGCAGCCTGGTGTATGCCCTCTCCGCGCCGATACGAGAGGCGATCAATCGGGATGGGCACTGCGAGGTGTTTATCGACCTGCTTCCCGACCGAAGCCTGGCGCAGGTTGAAACGGCGCTGAACAAACCGCGCGGAACCCGCTCCATGGCCCGTCACCTTCAAGGCCAACTGCGGCTGGAGGGTGTGAAGGCAGCATTGCTGCGAGAGTTGACCGACGCCTCGGTGTATCAGGACTTGCCTCGGCTGGCCCAGGCAATCAAGGCGCTGCCATTGACCCTGCTACGCCCTCGCCCACTGGCCGAGGCTATCAGCAGCGCAGGTGGGGTAATGCGTGCTGCCCTGACTGACGACCTGATGCTTGCAGCCCAGCCGGGCGTGTTCTGTGCCGGTGAGATGCTCGACTGGGAGGCACCCACCGGCGGCTACTTGCTGACCGCCTGTTTTGCCAGCGGCCGCCGCGCCGCCGAGGGGGTTTTGCGGTATCTAGCCTGAGCTGAAACTACGGCTTGCGCTTGCGAGGCCCGGTATTGAACGCCGGCACTTTGCGCACGGGCTTTATAGCCGGTTCGGCTACCGCAGCGTCACGGCTTTCGGTCCAGCGGCCGAGCGTAGCCTTACCGCCAGTGGTCTTCGGCTTCTTCGGCTTTTTGGGCTTCTTCAGAATCTGCCCGCCTGCCGTGGTTTCCGGCACGCGGTGTTCCGGCTCGAAATCCTGCTCTTCGACACGCTTGAGGGTTTGCCGCGTCATGGCCTCGATGGCTGCCAGTTGCTCCACTTCGTCGGCACATACCAGCGAAATGGCTTCGCCCGTGGCGCCTGCCCGGCCGGTTCGGCCGATGCGGTGCACATAATCTTCGGCGACGATGGGCAGGTCCAGGTTCACAACCAAGGGCAGGTCCTGAATATCCAGCCCGCGCGCAGCCACGTCCGTGGCCACCAATACGGTGAGCTCGCCAGCCTTGAAGCTGTCCAGGGCACGTTGGCGGGTCGCCTGGGGTTTGTCGCCGTGGATGCCCTCGGCTGCCACGCCCTGGCCCTGCAGCCGCTCGACCAGTTGGTCCACACCGTTGCGGGTTTTGGCGAACACCAGCACGTGCTTCCAGCGGCGCTGGCGCAGCAGGTGGCAGAACAGTTCCGGCTTGCGCTTCTTATCCACAGGCACCACGGACTGGCGAACGCTGGTAGCCGCCTGGTTGCGTGGGCTTATTTCAAGGGTCAGTGGCTCATCGAGCATTTTCCCGGCCAGCAGGCGGATGTCATCCGAGAAGGTCGCGGAAAACAGCAGGGTCTGGCGGCGCTTGGGTAGCGCGGCATAGACGTCCCGCAGTTCTTCGGCGAAACCCAGGTCCAGCATGCAGTCGGCTTCGTCCAGCACCAGGGTTTCCACCTGGCTGAACTTGACCGCGTTCTGCCGGTGCAGGTCAAGCAGGCGGCCGGGCGTGGCTACCAGCACGTCCACGCCCTTGCGCAGCGCCATCATTTGCGGGTTGATGCTTACCCCGCCGTACACAGCGTACGTGCGCAATGGCAGATCAGCAGCATACGCCTTGATGTTGGCGTGCACTTGCTCGGCCAGTTCGCGGGTAGGTACCAGCACCAGGGCGCGCACGCTGTTGCTCGCCACCTGGCTGCCTTGCAGGGTAAGGCGCTGCAGCACCGGCAGGGCAAAACCGGCCGTTTTGCCGGTGCCGGTCTGGGCGGCGGCCATCAGGTCGCGGCCGGCCAGCACGGCGGGGATGGCCTTTTCCTGGACCGGGGTAGGCTTGTCGTAGCCAAGGCTTTGCAGCCGATTCAACAGCGGCTCGATCAAGCCCAGTGAAGCGAAAGTCATCGGGGTGTACCTGAAAATGAACTGGCAAGGCGCGCAGTTTACCCCGGATCAGCGCCGCCGCCATTGCGGCAAGCCGATCAGCACCACCGCGCCGACGATCACCAGCATCGCCAGCATCTCCCACGGGCCGATCCGCTCTCCGGCAAACAGCATGCCCAGCAGTACCGCCACCACAGGATTCACGTACGCATAGCTGGTGGCCGCCGCCGGCCGCACGTGCTTGAGCAGGTACATATAAGCGTTGAAGGCCAGGATGGACCCGAAGAACACCAGGTACGCCAAAGCGACCCACCCAGAAAGCGGCGGCCAACTGGTGATGCGCTCGCCGCTGATCAACCCGGTGGCCAGCAAGGCTGCGCCAGCGATGAGCATTTCCACGGCGCTGGCCATTCCGCCGGCAGGCAGCGGCAGGTAACGGCTCCACACCGAGCCAAACGCCCAGGCAGCCGCCGCGAACAGTAATACCGCCGCCCCGCCGGGGCTGGCCTGCAGGTTGGCGCCAAGGTTAAGCAAGGCGATGCCGGCAATGCCCAGCAGGATGCCGCTCCACTCGAGCCACGAGTTGCGCTGGCCCCAAAGCAGCCCGAACAGCAGGGTGAACAAAGGCATGGTCGCCACCACCAGCGCGGCAACACCGGACGCGATACCGGCGTGTTCGGCCAGCGTCACCCCACCGTTGCCGCACCCGAGCAGCAATAGCCCTACCCACCCGCCAGCACGCCACTGTGGCGCGGTAGGCCTGGGCGCGCCTCGCAGCCGCAGCCAGGCGTAGAGAATCGCGCCCGCGACCAGGAACCTGATGCCGGCCATGGTCAGCGGTGGCCAGGATTCGACCCCGATGCGGATGAACAGATAAGTGGAGCCCCACACCAGGTACAGCGCCAGGAAGGCGCCGACCAGCAGGGCGGGCACAGGACGGGAAGGCATGGCAGGCGCTCGAAATCGAGAAAGGCGCCCATTGTACGAGCGAAACGGATCCCGTCCAGCTCAATGCCGAAGCAACAGCTCGCCTTCGATAGGCACATAGCGCGAAGCGGCGCGTATCAAGGAACCTGCGGTGAGGCCCGGTGTGCCGTACACGCTGGTTTGCACGCCATAACGCTGGTGCACGCGCTGTAGCAGCAGATCGAAGTCGCCATCGCCGGACGCCAGGACCACTTCATCCACCTCGGCGGCGGCTTCCAGCACGTCAATGGTGATACCCACGTCCCAGTCGCCTTTGGCCGAGCCGTCGCTGCGCTGGATATACGGCTTGAGCTTCACGTCGAAGCCCAGCTGGCGAAGGATGCGCTGGAACTGCTGCTGCTTGGGGTCGCCGCGGTCGATGGCGTAGGCATACGCCACCGTAATGTCGCCGCGCCCGGCCACCTGGGCCCAGAGCGCGGCGTAATTGAAGTGGCACCCGTGCACCTGGCGCACGGTGTAATAGAGGTTCTGAACGTCGGCGAACAGGGCAATCCGCCGACGCTCCGAGGGCTCGCTCGTTGGCTCAGACGTAGTCGTCGTCATCCGACAAGAACCCTCCGCTGTCGCCGCTGTAGTCGGCGTCGGAGAAGCCCCCGCGATCGTTGTTCCAGTCGCTGTTGTCGCTCACTAACTGCTGGCTGTTGTCTTCGGCCCAGCCCCCACCCTGATCGGCGGCAGGCGATGGCTCCTCGCGAATGATCTCGACAATTTCCTGCGGCGCGTTGTTGTGGTGGAACAGGCTGCTCAGCCCTTCCGCCAGCATCATGCCGCCGGCCACGCCCGCAGCAGTTTGCAGGGCGCCACGCATGAAACCACCGCCCGCCGCCTGAGGCTGGGCATAGCCAGGCTGATAACCCGGTTGGCCACCGCCATATTGAGGCGGTGCGGGCGGTGGTGCATAACCGCGGGCCGGTTCACGCCAACCGCCACCACTGGGTGCTTGCTGCACGGGTGCCGGCGCCTGCTCGCGAGCGCCGCCACCGAACAGCCCGGAAAGGAACCCGCCGCTGTGAGCCGGCGCCTTGCTGGCCGCAGCCTTGGCTTGCTCCAGTTCGGCCTTGAGCTGGCGGTTCATCTCATCCAGGCGTTTGACTGCGGCTTCCTGAACCAGGATGGCCTGGGCCATGTAATACGCGGCAGCAGGCTGGTTAGCCACGTGCTCGCGGATGCGCTGATCCGCCTGCACGTCCCGCGGGCCGCCGTCTGCTTCCGCTTGCTTGAGGCGGGAAAAGAGTCCGTCGATCAGGCTTTGCTCTTCGCTGTTCATGGCGACCTCTCAATTGCCGAATTTGACTGGCCCCAAAGGGGCCTGATGCACCCATTATGGGGGCCCCTCCCTGGTATTCAACGGCTGGCCGGGATGAAACATTGTTAATCGCCTGCCAGGCGTTTGCCCTGCCGGGCCCATCCGGTACAGTGGTGGGCCTGCCTGGCCCAAGACATTGGCGTGATGAACCCGCTCAGCATCCTTAAAGACTCTCTCTATTTTTTCCGCACACACCTGTGGGCAATCGTGCGGCTGTGCGTACCACTGCTTGCCTTGCAGTCGCTGGCCGAACAGCTGGTAGACCACAGTGTGGCGACCGACGCCCGTGGTGCATTCGACATCCTCGTGGGGTTGCTGTTCTACCCCATCTATACCGCGGCCCTGATTCTGTATCTCGATTCGCGCAGCAATGGAGAGCATCCGCCCCTCAAGCTGCTGCTCGGCATGGGCCTGCGGCTGTGGCCTCGCTTTGCGCTACTGGCGGCCATTTGTTCCTTGGCAATCCTGCTGGGCATGGCCCTGTACCTTTTGCCGGGGCTGTGGCTGATGGCCCGCTTGGCATTTGCCGAGTACCTGCTGGTGCTGCGGGGGCTGACGCCGCTGGCAGCGATCAAACAAAGCTTCGAGCTTACCCGAGGGCCCTTCTGGCAGGTGCTGGCCTGCGTACTGGCAGTGCTGGTGCCGCTGTGGCTGATCGACTTCGCCAGCGCTGCCGTGCTGCCCGATGACGACAACATGGCCATTTCTCTCGCGCTGGACTGCGCCAATGGCCTGGTGCAATTGCTCACTACAGTGGTGCTGTTCCGGTTGTTCATGTTACTGACCGACCCCACCCTGCGCGAACCGCGGGGCTGACTTGGGTCGACGCGCGGCCTCGGTTATGCTCAGGAACTTTCTGCTGCCGTAGCCGAGCCGATGATTCGACGACTGCGTAACGCTTTGCTGATCCTTCTGCTGATGGCCGCCGCCCTCGCTGCGCTGGCCTGGCACCTGTCGTGGCATCCGGCGCCCCACGCTGTCGTAACGCCAGTGTGCCGAGGCAACCCGCCTTCACTGGCGCCGGGCCAGCCGCTGAAAGTAATGACGTGGAACGTGCAGTTCCTGGCCGGCAAGCGGTACCTCTTCTGGTACGGCGCCCCCGAAGGCCAGAGCCACGACGACCGCCCGAGCGCCGAAGACATCGCTCACGACCTGGACGAAGTGGTACGGGTGATCCGCGACGAGCAGCCTGATCTGGTGCTATTGCAGGAACTGGACGATGGCGCCAAGGCAACCGGCTACCAGAACCAGCTCGCCTTGCTGCAAGAGCGCCTGGTAGACCTGTACCCCTGCAGCGTGGAGGCCTTTGACTGGAAAGCCGACTTCGTACCCGATACCCGTATATTCGGCAGCGTGGGGCGCAAGCTCGCCACGCTTAGCCGTTATCGCATTGACCAGGCCGAGCGTTGGCAACTGCCTCGCCCTGCCGGCCCACTGAGCCTGTTCCATCCTCAGCAGGTGCTGCTGGGCGCCTACTTGCCGATTACCGACGGCAGCGGCCACCTGGCTGTCCTCAATACCCGCCTGGAGCCCTACAAGCGCGGCAACGACGCCCAGGCCCGGCAACTGCAAGCGGTGGCCGACCGGGTAGACCATCTGGAAAGCCTGGGCACACCCTGGTTGCTAGGAGGCGACTTCAACCTGTTACCCCTGGGCCAATACCGACGGCTGGAGCCTGGTGAGCAAGCCGATTATTCCCCCGCCGACGATTTGCACCTGCTGTGGGATCGCTACCCGTTGATCCCCAGCAACGCGCAAGCTGGCGGGCCCGATCGAGCCGACTGGTTCACCCACTTCCCGCCCACGGCCAACGGCCCGGATCGCACCCTGGATTACCTGGTACACAGCCCCCGCGTGCGCCAGCTCGAAGCCCATGTACGGCAGGAAGATACCCTTGGGATTTCCGATCACTTGCCGTTGATGGGGCGGTTTTTGCTGCCGGGGAAAGTGCCGGGGGCGTAGGCTCCCGCTATGGCTTCATTTCTCGACCGGCGCCTTTTAAGAAGGCGATTCGTTTCGTCCTATATTGTTACGTATTAATTAGTTCAGCGTAACGGCCGCGCAAATAGCACCGGCTTACTTCAATATAAATTGGCACCACAAGATTCGAGCCTTACTGCAAGACCAGAACCTATTCAGCTACCGCTGAACCCGCGTCGTCAGTACAGAGCAGTTACTGGACAAATTTTCCCGGTGAAATCAAGCAGCGCTGCATTGACATGATTCACTAATGGAATATTCTCGTGAGCCGAAATGAAGCGGCAATGAGTATGCGCTGGGAAGACCTGACGGTAGACGGAAAAAAAGTCTGTATGGCACATTTACAGCCAACTGCGCGGGCATACCAGCTGGCGGCCTGCAACGTGTGCGTCGAATTCACATTCGGGCTTCATTGCTTCAGTGACAAGAAGGGAAATGGGCCATTAATCGTTCATCCAAAAGTTCGGGAAAAACGATATTTCTGTTCTACTAGGTACTCTCTTTCCAAACAGCTAATTGACTACATTGATAGGCGCTTCATTGATTCGAAGGTAAGAGCTCACTTTGCGGGCCAGAACAACAGGCGATATTTTTGCCTTGACGCTCATGAATACGCAATTTTCTTTGAAATCCGCAAGCCGCTGAACCGGGAAAACTTCCTTCGCCTGAATGTGGTTTCCGCTTACGAAGTTGAACCTTGGGGACGCTCCGGCCTGCCGAGCAAAGGTCCGTTATATAACGTTCGCTACGTGTTGGAAAAGCGCAACGAGGGTATCTCGGTTTGAAGGCTGATAAATAAATAGCAAAAAAGCCCTACGGCTCACACCGCAGGGCTTTTTGCTGAATCAAATGTCGGCCTGGCCTTTAAACCCGCTCACAGGCTGGGAGGAACGTGTCTGAACTCGTTCCCGGCATCGCTACCCCTCATCTGAGGTTCCGGTCTGTAGCGACAAGGCCATCGTACCCAAGCCTGGTTTTTGGGTCAAAGAATATCGTTAATAAGGTTCGTCAGGCTTGGCTTGGCCTACCGTAGCACACCCGTCTGAACGTTACAGACGCCCTCCTTGCTGCTACGTCCCCCTCGGTTTCGCCCGCGCGGTGGCCTCTGCGACCAGCGGGTCATCCGGCCAGTAGTGTTTGGGGTACCGTCCCTTCAGGTCCTTCTTCACCTCGCTGTAGGTGCTGCGCCAGAAGTTGGCCAAGTCCTGGGTGACCTGCACTGGCCGCCGGGCCGGGGACAGCAAATGCAGTTTTACCTGCACCCGGTTGCCAGCGATGCGCGGCGTGTCGGCCAGGCCGAACAGCTCTTGCAGCCGGACCGCCAGCACCGGCGGATGCTCACTGTAGTCGAGCCGGATGGACGAGCCCGACGGCACGTTCAGGTGGGTGGGTGCCAGTTCGTTCAGGCGTTGGGGTAATGGCCAGGGCAGCAGATTGTGCAGGATGCTGGAGAGGTCCAGTTGGCCGAAATGGGCCAGCCGGGTGACTTTGCCGAGGTAAGGCGCCAACCAGGTTTCCAGGCTTGCCAGCAAGCCTTCGTCACTCACATCCGGCCATTCGGTCTCGCCGCTGGCAAGGTCCAGTTCACGCAATAGCTGAACACGCGCCTGCCACTGTCGCAGTTCGGGCGTGAAGGGCAGCAAGGCCAGCCCTTTGCGGCGTACCAGGTCGACCAGCGCCTGCCCACGCGCGGCTTCGTCCAAGCCGGAAAGAGGCTCGCGGCGGAGCACCAGGTCACCGACCCGCCACTGGGCTTCGGCGCGCAGCGTGCCTTCCTTGTCATCCCATTCCAGCACGTCCCGGCGCTGTACCTGTTCGGCCAATACGGTATCGAACAGCAAAGGGTCCAGGTCTGCGGCAAGGTAGATCCGTTCCTCACGCTGGCCTTGGCGGCTACCCAGGTCCGCCACCACCAGCCATTCATGCTTCATCAGGGCGTCCGGCTCACCGAACTGGGCGGCGCGGCCGTTGGCCAAGCGGTACTCGGCCCCGCCGGCGCGACGTTGCTGGGCGACCCGGTCGGGGTAGGCTAGGGCAAGCAAGGCACCAAGCCAGCGGTCGGCCTGGGGGTCTTCGACAGGGCGTGCGGCGTTGGGCTGAGCACTGAGCAGGCCCCGGTATTGTTTGGCCAGTTGCTTGATACGCTGGGAGGCACGAGCCCCGCTGTGCAGCACGGCCAGGCGGCTGTGCAGGTCGGCGCCACGGTCACGCACGATGTCACGCTCACCCAGCAAGGCGGCGAGGTCGCAACCCATGGCCTCCAGCCCGAGGGCTTTGGCTCGCAGCAGCAGGTGGGCGATTCGCGGATGCGCCGGCAGGCCGGCCATCGCTTGGCCGTGCGCCGTCAGCCGGCCGTCCGCAGCAAGGGCGCCAAGGCGGGCAAGCAGATCGTCAGCCTGGGACATCGCAGCGGCCGGCGGCATATCGAGCCAACGCAGCTGATCCGGCGTCGCGCCCCAGCGGTGCAGTTGCAGCGCCAGTGGTGCCAGGTCGGCCTGAAGGATTTCCGCGCTGTCATAAGCGGCCAGTTGCTCATGCTGGGTTTCGGACCACAGCCGGTAACACACGCCCGGCTCCAGCCGCCCTGCCCTGCCGGCACGCTGGGTAGCGCTGGCACGGGAAACACGCTGGGTATCGAGGCGGGTCATGCCAGTGCCGGGATCGAAGCGCGGCACCCGAGCCAGGCCACTGTCGACCACCACCCGAACGCCTTCGATGGTAAGGCTGGTTTCAGCGATATTAGTGGCGAGCACCACTTTGCGCTCGCCGGGAGGTGCGGGCTCGATGGCGGCGCGCTGGGCAGCCAGATCAAGCTCACCGTGCAGCGGGCACAGCCGAACGCCGGGGTAGCTGCCGAGCGCGCTTTCCAGGCGCTGCGCCACCCGGCGGATCTCGGCCTGCCCCGGCAGGAACACCAGCACGCTACCGGCCTGCTCATCCAATGCCTGGAGCACCACGCTTTCTACCCTGGCATCCAGATATTCCCCTTGCTGCGGCGCGCGGCCCCATCGCACCTCCACCGGGTATGCACGGCCTTGGCTGCTGATAACCGGAGCGTCGTCCAGCAGCGTTGAAAGCCGTTCGCCTTCCAAAGTGGCAGACATGAGCAGCACCTTCAGTGGCGGCTCATCGCGCAACAGATCCCGCCCGTTGAGCACCAGCGCTAGCGCCAGGTCCGCATCGAGGCTGCGTTCATGGAATTCATCGAAAATGACCAGCCCAACCCCTTCAAGCGCCGGATCATCCTGCAGCCGCCGGGCCAGGATGCCCTCCGTTACCACCTCGATGCGGGTGCGCGGGCCAACCCGGCTTTCGAGGCGAATGCGGTAGCCCACCGTCTCGCCCACCTTCTCACCCAACTCACTGGCCAGCCGCTCCGCTGCGGCGCGCGCGGCCAGGCGGCGGGGTTCAAGCATGAGGATGGACTGCCCGCTCAGCCAGGCTTCCTCCAGCAACGCCAAGGGTACCCGTGTGGTTTTACCCGCGCCGGGCGGGGCTTCGAGCACGGCTTCGTGGCGGGTACGCAGGGCGCTGCGCAAGTCGGGTAATACGGTGTCGATGGGCAGCGGGGTCATGGGGGCTCCTGGTAGGCTGGCGATTATAGCGACCTTGCCTGCAACCCTCCCGCCCCCATCGACAAGCACACGTCACTGGCCCCCCACCAAGCCGCAAGGTATAACGGCGAACCGCAACGGCCCGACCACGGTCGTAGTTGTCGGTAGCGGCCATTTATGCGAATGGCCGAGCCTTTTAACCCCAGGAGAAATTCATGCGTTTCCCTACTCGTATGATCGGCAGTGTTCTGGTTATTTCGGTGTTCACTCAGCTCACCGCGTGCGGCACCCTGTTCTGGCCTGACCGCCGTGGGCAGATCGACGGCAAGATCGACCCGGTGGTCGCGGTCCTCGATGCCGTCGGCATTCTTTTCTTTGTGATTCCAGGCCTGATCGCCTTTGGCGTGGACTTCGCCACCGGCGCGATCTACCTTCCGGGCGGCACCCACGCGCAGGTCGATCCTGATCTGCTCAAGGGCGCGGTCAAGCCTGATGGCAGCGTGGACAACAAGCGCTTGCAAGCCATTCTGGAAAGCCAGCTGGGCAAGCACCTGCCGCTGGACGACCCGCGCCTGATCCAACACCATGGCAGCGTCGAGCAACTGGCGGCGTACGGCCTGCGCCCGGCAGCCTGATCGCATGGTCGTCGCCCCCCGCCATCGCCGCCTGCTACGCCTGGCAACCCGCGCGTCGCTGGGCGTAGCAACGGTGCTCATCCTGTGCAAGGCCATTGCCTGGTACATGAGCGGCTCGGTCAGCCTGCTGGCCGGGCTTACCGATTCGGTGCTGGATGGGGCGGCGTCCTTCCTCAACTTGCTGGCGGTTCACTATTCCCTGCGCCCCGCAGACGACGACCATCGCTACGGGCACGGCAAGGCCGAGGCGCTCGCCGGCATGGGCCAGGCACTGTTCATTGGCGTGAGCGCGGTGTTCATCGCGATCCAGGCGGCTGAGCGTTTGCGCACGCCAGAACCGGTCGGCGAGGCCGGGGTAGGCATTGCCGTGATGGTGCTTTCACTGGTGCTCACGGTGGGCCTGCTGATTCTCCAGCACAAGGTAGTGAAGGAAACCGGCTCTACCGCTGTGCGCGCCGACTCCTTGCATTACCGCTCTGACCTGATGCTCAACGGCAGCATCCTGCTGGCGCTGGTGCTTGCCGGCTGGGGCTACCCGCAAGTGGATGCGCTGTTCGGCCTGGCCATCTCGATTTATATCCTGTGGAGCGCCTATCAGATCGCCAAGGAGAGTTCGGCCATCCTGATGGACCAGGAGCTTGACCCCGACGTTGGCGAACAGATGCTCGCGCTCGCGTGTGCAGTCCCGGGCGTGCTCGGCGCCCATGACTTGCGCACGCGGATGTCAGGCCAGCACTGGTTCGTCCAGCTGCACCTGGAGCTTCCCGGGCAGCTTTCATTGTCTGCGGCTCATGCACTGTGTGAACAGGCGGAAGCCGCGATCATCGCAAAATTCCCCAAGGCCGAAGTACTGGTTCACGCCGACCCCGAAGAAGCCGTTCACCCCGGTCAGTTGAGGCCGTAACCGCGGCTGCTCAAGCAATTGGCCATGTTCTGCCGGAACAGGTACACCACCTGATCGGAGGGCGCATAAGTGGCAGTGGCCGGGTCGAAGCCGGTCTGCTGCGCGGCCCAACGCTGGCAGTCATAGCGGTCCCGCTCCATTTGCGAAGGCGTCTGCCCGTTGGCGGGGTAGAACGCAACGTCATACCCGCTCGGTGCCGTCACAGGTTGGGGCACTGGCTGAGGTTGGGACTGGATCGGCGCGGCAGGTGCGTCCACCACCACGTACTCCTGGGTGTCGTTTACCCACTGGTAATAGGTGCCAGCCGCCAGGAAAAACACGCCACCACCGATCCATACGCGGGTGGCGTAATCGGGCAGATAGCGCACCCGAATCCCACGCGGTGGCGCGACCACGACATAGCCCGGGCCATTGGGCCGGTACCAGTAGCCGCTTGAATAGAAGTAATCGCTGCCGCGGTACGGCACTCGGTAGTTGTCACCGGGAAAGCGGTCTACGCGTTGCCCGGGTCGATACTGAGGGCCCGGGCCCCAACCGTCGTTGTGCCAGCGCGGATCACGGTCGCGGTCGCCACCGGCCTGCCATTGGCGGTTGCCGTTCTGCCGAGGCAGGTCGGGATAGCTGCCGCGAAGGGGCGACTGGGTTTGCCACACTTCGCCAGGCTTGGACTGGATCGGTGGCGTATTAGCGGGGCGCTGAGGTTGCGGCCGGTCGTTCCCATTAGGGCTGTTCTGCCAGCTTTGGCCGGGCCGGCCGTTATCCGGCCGAGGGTCCGGCCGGTTGGTTGGCCGAGGGTCTGGCCGAGGGTCTGGCCGAGTGTTGACTGGCCGATCGTTATCCGGCCGCGTGTAGCCCTGCTGCGGTTGGCGCTGAGGGGCCTGCCCCGCATTGGAACCGGACGGGCGCTCCTGATTTCGCGAGGGGCCCTGGCCCTGAGAACCGCCATGGTCCTGGCGGCTGGGCGCCGCGCCGCGCAATTGGTCCTGAGCGCTGGAATTGTTGTCCGCGAAAGTCGGCGAAGCCAGGCACAGGCTCAGTGCGCAAGCACTGGCAAGGCACCAGGGGCGGGTGTTCATGGGTATCCTCATTATGTGCGATGCACCAGCGTTTGACTGAGAAAACCGAGGGCGGTTCGTGGCCATGCTAACAGCCGCTTCGGTTGTGCTATCGGCTGTGACGCTTATTTCATGAATGGCGCCGGCCGCTCTCGCGCCTGAATCGCACCCATAAAAAAAGGAGGCCCCGAGGCCTCCCTTGATGAACTGCGTCCAGGCGCGTCGCTTGTGGCGGCGGCTCACTACGGCCGGCCTGATTGAGCCAGCGTCAACCCGGTGGCCAGCTCGACCCTGTGGGGGCGGTGGCCGCGAGCGGCCTGATTGGGCGGCTCGCAGTGGACTCATGTCCGGGCGGTGATCATGGGGTAAAGCTTATCGCGCCACCGGCGGTAGAAGATTGCGAAGATTGCCCTTGAAGATAGCCATTGCGCAATTTAAAAGCCTACGCAGATAATATTCCGCAATTCTACTAATGCAGGTGGGTGCCATGGGCAAGTTGGACCGTTACGATCTGAGCATCCTCGCCGAGTTGCAGCGCGATGCCCGCATCTCCAATCAGGAGCTGGCCGAGCGGATCGGCTTGTCCCCCTCGCCCTGCTCCCGCCGGGTGAAGCAGTTGGAAGACGACGGCTATATCACCCGCCAGGTGGCACTGCTGGACCGAAAGAAGCTGGGCCTGAACCTTACCGCTTACGTACTGATCGGGATGGACCGGCATACGCCGGAGCGTTTCGAAAACTTCGAAGCCGCCGTGCGCAACCTTCCGCAGGTACTCGAGTGCAGCCTGGTGACCGGAATGGAAGCGGATTACCAGCTCAAGGTGGTGGTGCAGGACATGGACCATTACCAGCAATTGCTGCTGGGGCACCTCACCCGCATTGAAGGGGTGACCAGCGTGCGTTCCAGCTTTGTGCTCAACCAGGTATTGGCGAGCTCCGAGCTGCCGTTGGCGCACCTTCGCCCCTGAGCACCGTCATGCCTGTGTCGCGCGGTACTGTTAAAACGTTTTGGAACAGGCAAGATAGTGACTTGCCAGAAGAGAAGGATCCGCCTGTGAGCACCGATGCCGATGCATTCGTTACCTTGAACACACCTGAACAGGTTGTGGATCGCCTGGCCTGGCTGCATGACCGTGCAACTGGCGCGCTCAGCCAGGCCCTCAAGCGCTACCTCAAAGACCGCACCGAGCCCACCCCCGAAGAGCGGGCCCAGTTTCGTTACCCTGAATTGCGGCTCACCTATCAGTCCCACGGCGAAGTGCCCAGCACCACGCGCGCTTATGCCAAATTGCAGCTGCCAGGCACCTACTCGGTCACCGTGACCCAGCCTGAAGCCTTCCGTAAATACCTGTTGGAACAGCTGGTGCCGCTGATGCGGGACTTCGACGTAGTGCTGGAAGTAGGCGCCAGCCAGCAGAACATCCCCTACCCTTATGTGGTTGAACAGGGCGATGAGCTGGCCGGCACGGGCGTGACGGCTGCTGCCCTGGCGCGGGTATTCCCCAGTACTGACCTGTCCGCCGCCACCGATGGCATCGCCGACGGCCTGTACGACTGGGCCAACGCCGACCCCCTGCCGCTGGCGCTGTTCGACGGCGCGCGCGTGGACTTCAGCCTTCGCCGGCTGGTGCATTACACCGGCAGCGATTGGCGCCACGTGCAACCGTGGATTCTGCTTACCAACTACCACCGTTATGTGGACCAGTTCGTGGCACACGGGCTGGAGCAACTGCAGAGCGACCCTCGCTTCGTGCGTATGGTAATGCCAGGCAACGTGGTGATCGAA
Source organism: Pseudomonas sp. 3MAES_34.3B (assembly GCF_058145875.1). Classification (NCBI taxonomy): domain Bacteria; kingdom Pseudomonadati; phylum Pseudomonadota; class Gammaproteobacteria; order Pseudomonadales; family Pseudomonadaceae; genus Pseudomonas; species Pseudomonas sp. 3MAES_34.3B. Next base: position 4,719,333 of record NZ_CM176960.1, read on the forward strand.
AAAGGTATGGACCATGGCGAAGCCCAGGCGCTGGTGGCCAGCGTGGTGTGGCACCGCTACCAGATGCCGGCGTACCACTTGATTGCCGCCGATGGCGATGGGATTACCTTGGTGAACATCGGCGTGGGGCCGTCCAATGCCAAGAACATCACCGACCACCTGGCGGTGCTGCGCCCTCACTGCTGGTTGATGATCGGCCATTGCGGCGGCCTGCGTGCCTCGCAGACCATCGGCGACTATGTACTGGCCCACGCCTACATGCGCCGGGATGGCATTCTGGACCGTCTGGTACCGCCACACATCCCGATCCCCGCCCTGGCGGAAGTACAGTTGGCGTTGCAGGAAGCCGCCGCCCAGATAACCGGCGAACGAGGCGACGAGCTGAAGAAGCGGCTGCGCACCGGTACCGTATTGACCTACGACGATCGGAACTGGGAGCTGCGCTGGGCCCAGGAGCGGCCGTTGATCAACCTGTCCCGAGCCGTGGCCGTGGACATGGAAAGCGGCACCATCGCCGCCCAGGGTTATCGCCTGCGCGTGCCGTACGGGACGCTACTGTGTGTGTCCGACAAGCCCTTGCACAGCGAGATCAAGCTGCCCGGCTCGGCGAACGCGTTCTACAACCGTGCCGTTAGCCAGCACCTCACCATCGGGATTGCCGCACTGGACCTGTTGCGCACGCAGTTGAATGCCCTCCATTCACGCAAACTGCGCAGCTTCGACGAGCCACCCTTCCGCTGATCGGCCGCAGCGGGGCTGGTATGCTATCGGCCCCGCTGCAATTGGTTGACCTTCATGCCCGCCCCCACTCGCCGCCCTCCGCCACGCCGTGTTGCCAAGGCCCCGCCTGTTGCGCCTCGCCTCGTAGTGCTCAACAAACCCTACGATGTGCTCACCCAGTTCAACGACGATCAGGGCCGGGACACGCTCAAGAACTACCTCGACATGCCCGGCGTCTACCCCGCCGGCCGCCTGGACCGGGACAGCGAAGGCTTGCTGCTGCTGACCAATGACGGTCGCCTTCAGGCGCGTATTGCCGACCCTAAGCACAAGCTGGCGAAAACGTACTGGGTGCAGGTAGAAGGCGAGCCCGAGGAGGCGCAACTGGCGCAGCTACGAGCAGGCGTGGTGTTGAATGACGGCCCCACACTCCCCGCCGAGGCGCGGCTGCTCGCCGAGCCCGACCTGTGGCCACGAAACCCGCCGGTGCGTTTTCGCAAGAGCGTGCCCACGGCCTGGCTGGAACTTACCATCCGCGAAGGCCGCAACCGCCAGGTGAGGCGCATGACCGCCGCGGTAGGCCTGCCGACCTTGCGCCTGGTGCGGGTGCGGATCGGGCCGTTCGATCTGGAAGGCCTCGCGCTCGGGGCATGGCGAGAGGTTGATCCAGCGGTTCTCAAATAGTCTGTGGGACCGCAGCGCGGGGGCTTTGCCCCCTCCTACAGGCCAGGGGCGGATCGCTGGATAAGTTGCTCGACAGCGATACCCCGCGGCAAGGCGCCATAAGCGCCGGCCCTTTGCTCCAGCCGGCTGGCAATAAAAGCATCGCTGACAACGTTGTTGCCACCTTCGAGTAACAGCTTGGCCTGGAGCGTGAGGGCGATGTTTTCGGTGAGTTGCCTGGCTCGATAAGGCAGCTCGGCGGTATCGCGCAAATCGCCCTTCAGTTGTTCAATGGCTGTAGCGAGCCGACGGTCGCCGTGGCCATTACCCAATTCGGCGAACAGAGCGTCCAGCACACCGGCCTCTTTTGATAGCGCCCGCAGCACATCCAGGCATTGCACATTGCCTGAGCCTTCCCAGGTTGAATTCACCGGAGCCTCGCGGTACAGACGGGGAAGAATGCTGTCCTCCACATACCCTGCGCCGCCCAGGCATTCGGCGGCTTCGTTGATCATCCCCGGCGCTCGCTTGCAGATCCAGTATTTACCCACCGCTGTAACCAAGCGGGCGAACAAGGCTTCGGTCGGATCGCTCAGCCGGTCCAGTGCCTGGCCCATGCGCAGGCTCAAGGCCAGGGCAGCCTCGCTCTCCAGCGCCAGGTCTGCCAGTACGTTCTGCATCAAGGGCTGATACACCAGCGGCCGGCCGCCCACGCTACGGTGCGCGCAATGATGCATCGCCTGGGTAAGAGCCTGACGCATCAGTGCGCTGGAGCCCACCATGCAGTCGAACCGGGTCATGGCCACCATTTCGATGATCGTCGGCACTCCCCGACCGGGCTCGCCCACCATCCAGGCCAGCGCGCCACGGTATTCCACTTCGCTGGAGGCGTTGGACTGATTGCCCAGCTTGTGTTTGAGCCGTTGGATATAAAACGCGTTCCGGGTGCCGTCCGGCCGATGGCGCGGCAGTAAAAAGCAGCTCAAGCCTTCGTCGGTATACGCCAGGGTAAGGAAGGCGTCGCACATGGGCGCCGAGCAAAACCATTTGTGGCCCAGCAGTTCATACGGCTGCCCTGGCCCCGGTTGGCCCACGGCAAACGCTCGGGTGGTGTTGGCGCGTACATCCGTGCCGCCCTGCTTCTCGGTCATGGCCATGCCAATGGTCGCACCGGCCTTCTGGCCAATCTCGATATTGCGCGGGTCGTATTCGGTGGAAAGCACCTTGGGCAGCCAGCGCTCGGCAAGGTCCGGCTGCAAGCGCAAGGCGGGTACGCTGGCGAAGGTCATGGTGAGGGGGCAGCCACTGCCGGCTTCGGCCTGGGTATGCAGGTACGTCATCGACGCCCGCGCCACATGAGCGCCCGGCTGTGGCTCCCGCCAGGGCAGCGAGGGCAGGCCATGCTCGATAGCAGCGGCCATGAGCTGATGGTAGGCGGGGTGGAATTCTATAAGGTCGATCCGGTTGCCGTAGCGATCATGGCTATGAAATACCGGCGGGTGCTCATTGGCGAGAAACCCGGCCGCCATCAGCGGCCCGCCCGCCAAGGCCCCATAGGCATCGATTCGTGGCTGCGCCCAGCCCGCACCGAAGCGGCGCGACCACTCCTGCAACGGCAGGTCCAGGCGATAAAGGTTGGCGCCCTCCAGGCCCGGCGGCTGATTGGTCACCTCGTGGGTTTCGGCGAATCGTTGCAGGCTCATGTAAGGCTCCGCGGCATTGGCTGTGCTTGTTCAGTGAAGCACGAGTTGTCGCGAAGCGGCCATGGCCATTGATCTCAACCCGCAGTCAAGCCATCCCCCCCGCCGCCCCGCCATATTGCTGGCCGCTTTCCGCGGCACGTCCGTCTTCCAGCAATACCTCGCTGAACAGGGCTTGCAGTGCCTCGAAGCGTACCGGCCGGGCGATGACGCCGCTGATGCCGGCGTCGCGGCAGCGTTGGCGATCATTGCCCCCACCGCTATCGAGCACCGCCAGCAGTTTCCATTGGGCATTGCTCGCCATTTGCTGCAAGCGCCGGGCCTGTTCCAGCAGGGGCTCCAGCGCGCCGTTACCGTCCAGCAACAACGCGGCTGCAGGGTGGGCGGCCAAGGTTTCGAGCGCCGCAGCCTCGCCTTCTACCGTGCGCACCTCATAACCTAGCCGGAGCAACATGCCACGCGTGAACAGTTGATCTACCCGCTCACTTTCGATCATCACCACCAGGCAATCGCCGGGCCGCCGAACCACTCCATCGGTATCCACAGCGCGGGGGCGCACTGGTTGGGCGGCGGGCGGTGCGTCCACGCCCAAGCTGAGGGTCAATTCAAAGCAGCTGCCTTCACCCGGTGTAGATTGGTGGCTCAGGCTTCCACCTACCAGCGTTGCCAGTTGCCGACAGATTGCCAGGCCAATCCCGAGCCCGCCGTGCTCACGGGTCATCGAGCCATCTACCTGATAAAACTGCTGATACAACGCATCGCTGTCCAGGCTGAAGCCGATGCCGGTGTCGATCACCCGAAACACCACGCGCACTTCGCTGTAATGCTGTTCCACGGCTTCTACCATCAAGGTAACGCCGCCTTCACGGGTGAACTTGATGGCGTTGTCCAGTAGACGGGCCAGGCACAGCGCCATTTTCTTCAAGTCGCCTTGCAGTACACCAGGCACGCCGGGTACCACTTCGGTACGCAGCGCCAGGCCTTTTTCGTTCGCTTGCGCCACAAATTGCATGTGCAAACTGTCGAGTAACACCTGCAAGCGGAAGGGTTCCACCCGCGGCGCCAGCCGGCCGGCTTGCAGCTCGGTAAGTATCAGAATGTCGTCGACCATGCGCATCATGTCGCGGGCCGAGCGGGTGGCGGTTTGCTGATATGAACTGAGCTCGCCGTTCATCGGCACGGTCTGCATCAGCTCCAGGGACCCGATCACTCCGTTCATTGGCGTGCGCAGTTCATGGGTAACCGTAGCCAGGAACTCGTCCTTCAGGCGATTGCTCTGGGACAGGCGCTGGTTCAATGCCTCGAGTTTATGGCCAGCATCCAGCAACACCTGCGCCTGCTGCTCGCGCATCACGTTGATGCGATCGGCCAAGGCGAGCGACAGCAACGCTACTTCCAACGCTGAGCCCAACTGGCTAGCGTACATGGTGAGAAACACGTTAGGCAGCAGCCCGAGCACCATCAAGGTGTTGACGATGCCGCCCACCAAAAACGCCGACCAGGCGATCATGAAATAACGCGCCTGCCGCTGCCCCTTGAACCAGGCGATGATCCCCGCGCTGAAGATCACCACCGTGAACACCAGCGCCAGCCCGGTAGCCAGGCGCAAGGCCAGCCCATAGCTCGCCATCAGGGAGATTGCCATCACCCCAACCCCTGCGCCCATCAACAGCTTGAGCAGCCAATCCAGCCAGCGTGCGTGGCCCGCCGTGCGGAGGAAGTGCCGGGAAAACTGGCAGCCAAAGAAGGCCGCAGCACCGATCAGGAAAGGGGTGGCTGCGTTGGCCCACCAAGGGTTGTTCGGCCAGAAGAACTGGATGCCCGCGCCGTTCACCGACACCTGGTACAGCCCGAACGAGGCGATATAAAGGATGTAGTAGAGGTAGCTGGTATCGCGAACGCTCAGATAAATGAAGAGGTTGTAGACCAGCATCACCAGCAACACGCCGTAGATCAGGCCGAATACGTAGAGCCGTTCGGGTTGGGCCTCCAGAAAGGCTTCGGCAGACCACAGCGACAATGGCACCTGCACCGACCCCTCGCTCTGTACCCGAACCAGGGCCGTGCGTGCTTCGCCGGGTTTGAGCGGCACGTTGAACACATAGTTGTTCTGACGGATGGGACGGCTGTCCCAGGGAAGTTCATCGCCGGTTTTCGCCTCCAGGTGCCAGCTGCCGCGGCCATCCTGAAGGTAAAGATCAACGTGGTCCATCGGCGGATACGCAAGCTCCAGCAGCCACGTTCGCGCACCGCTGTCATCCTGGCGTGGCAAATAACGCAACGGGATTTTCAGCCAGAAGGCCGAGCTGGAATAGCCGGCGTTCAACACCTGGGTGGTGTTAGGCGTGAAGGGCTGGGACAACACCTGCTCAAGGGTTGCGGTGCCGGTTTTATCTTCGAAGTACGACAGCTCCCGGCCCAGCGGCAGGTTGCGGGTGGTGTCGTCAAAGTCGACGGCGGTCGCAAGCGATGGCAACCAGCACAGCATCAGAAAGAGAATGTAGCGCATACAGCCCCAGTTCAGGCACCTGCAGCATCGGGAAGCCTCCCCAGTTCCCTTTGAGTCGACGTGCTGGCAACCTGTTATCAATTTTGCCGCATCCTACCATAGCCTTCGGCGTCTGCATCCTGCTTGCTACAAATGCCGACGACCGCTCTGTGATGCACCGCCGCTGCCCGGGAACAGGGGCTCAGAGGCTTCAAAACGGGTACGCCCCCCGCGAGCCGCACGGCGGGTTTGGTGGTAAGCTCGCGCACCATGAATACCTATACCTCTCGCCCTGTTGTTCTATGCCTCTCGGGCCATGACCCGAGTGGTGGTGCCGGCCTGCAGGCCGATATCGAAGCCCTGCTTGCGCAAGGTTGTCACGCCGCGCCCGCGGTAACGGCCCTTACGGTGCAGAACACCGTGGACGTCATCGACTTCCGCGTGCTCGACCGCGCCTGGGTGCTGGCCCAGGCGCAGGCGGTCATGGCCGATTCGCCTATCGCCGCAATCAAGCTAGGCATGCTCGGCTCGCTGGAAATGGTCGATACCGTCGCCGAGCTGATCCTCGCCAACCCGGGCGTTGCGGTGGTGTGCGATCCCGTGCTGCGCGCGGGCGGGGGTGGGCGGTTGGGCAAGGATGAAGTGGGCTATGCCATCCGCGAGCGGATCTTGCCGCTGGCCACTATCACCACGCCTAACCTTCCCGAGGCTCGCATCCTGGCCGAGCTGCCGGACGGCAGCGCCGAGGCCTGTGCCGAACGGCTGCTCCAGCACTGCGCCCATGTGTTGATCACGGGCGGCCACGGTGACGAACAGGAAATTCATAACCGGCTGTACGGCCGTAACGGCCTGCGAGACACCCGCACTTGCCAGCGCCTGCCTGGCAGCTACCATGGGTCTGGGTGCACCCTGGCCAGCGCCTTGGCCGGCCGCCTGGCGCTGGGCGAAACCCTGCCCAGCGCGGTGCGTTCAGCGCTCGACTACACCTGGCGCACACTGCGTGACGCAGAACGCCTGGGCCAGGGGCAATACGTCCCCCGGCGGCTGCCGCTCGACTTCTGTTCCTGATGATCCGCGACGCCAGGCGCAGGACGCTCCTCGACGCCCCAAGAGGTTTGACATGAAACTACGCGGCCTTTACGCCATCACCGACCACAAGTTGCTCAGTGGCCATTTTCTCGATTACGTGAAAGCGGCCCTGGATGGCGGCGTAACGCTGCTGCAGTATCGAGACAAACGCCAGGAAGATGCCCGGCGCCTGCGCGAAGCCGAAACGCTCAAGCGCCTCTGCGAAGGCTACAAGACCCAACTCATCATCAACGACGACGCCGAGCTGGCCGCCCGCCTTGGTGTTGGGGTTCATCTGGGGCAGACCGACGGCCCGCTGCCTCCGGCACGCAGCCTGCTTGGCCGCAACGCGATAATCGGCGCCACCTGCCACGCCAACCTCGAGCTGGCCCGTGAAGCCGCCACCAATGGCGCAAGCTATGTTGCCTTCGGCCGCTTTTTCAACTCCTCCACCAAACCGGAAGCGCCGCCGGCCAGCCTCGACCTGCTGGCCGATGCCCGGCGCCAGCTCAAGCTGCCGATCTGCGTCATCGGCGGCATTACGCTGGATAACGCGCCCCTGCTGCTTGAACGCGGCGCCGACCTGCTGGCGGTCGTGCATTCGCTGTTCGCTGCAGATACCGCAAATGAAGTCACCCGCCGCGCCCGCGCTTTCAATGCGCTGTTCGGCGCCTGAACCGATCGAGAGAATTGCCCCATGTCCCGCTCTGAAAACCTGTTCGCCGCCGCCCAGAAACACATCCCCGGCGGCGTGAATTCACCCGTCCGCGCGTTCAAGAGCGTTGGCGGTACGCCCCTGTTCTTCAAGCATGCGGCCGGCGCGTATGTGACCGACGAAGACGACAAACGCTATGTGGACTACGTAGGCTCGTGGGGCCCGATGATCCTGGGGCACAGCCACCCCGACGTGCTTCAGGCCGTGCGGGACCAGCTCGAGCATGGCCTTTCCTACGGCGCGCCCACCGAGATGGAAACGCACATGGCCGAGCTGGTGTGCTCGCTGGTGCCCTCCATGGAAATGGTGCGGATGGTCAGCTCCGGCACCGAAGCCACCATGAGCGCCATTCGCCTTGCCCGAGGCTTCACCGGGCGTGACAGCATCATCAAGTTCGAAGGCTGCTACCACGGCCACTCCGATAGCCTGTTGGTAAAGGCCGGCAGCGGCGCGCTCACCCTGGGCGTGCCAAGTTCACCGGGTGTGCCGGCTGCGTTTGCGCGCCACACACTTACCCTGCCCTTCAACGACCTGGACGAAGTTGAAAAAACCCTCGCCGAGTCGGGGTCGGAAGTCGCCTGCATCATCGTTGAGCCCGTGGCCGGGAACATGAACTGCGTGCCGCCAGCGCCGGGCTTCCTGGAAGGCTTGCGCACGCTGTGTGACCGCCATGGCGTGGTGCTGATCTTCGACGAAGTGATGACCGGCTTCCGCGTGGCGCTCGGTGGTGCCCAGGCGTACTACGGGGTCACGCCAGACCTCTCCACCTTCGGCAAGATCATCGGCGGCGGCATGCCCGTGGGCTGTTTCGGCGGCAAGCGCGAGATCATGTCCCACATTGCGCCGCTGGGCCCGGTGTACCAGGCCGGTACGCTCTCAGGTAATCCGCTGGCCATGGCTGCGGGGCTGACCACCCTCAAGCTGATCAGCCGCCCGGGGTTCCATGATGAACTGACGGCCTACACCAGTGCGATGCTGGACGGCCTGCAGCAGCGCGCCGATGCGGCACAGATCCCCTTCGTAACGACCCAGGCGGGTGGCATGTTCGGGCTCTATTTCAGCGGTGCCGACGATATCGTCACGTTCCAGGACGTGATGGCCAGCGACGCGGAACGATTCAAGCGGTTCTTCCATCTCATGCTTGACGGCGGCGTCTATCTCGCGCCTAGCGCGTTCGAAGCGGGCTTCACCTCCATTGCTCATGGCGAAGCGGAAATGAAGATCACCTTGGACGCTGCCGAGCGGGCCTTCGCCCAGCTGTAAGGGGCAATGCCGAGCCACGCGCCCTTATGGCGTGTGGCTATCACGGAAAAATCCGAGTAAAGACTTTGTAAGGTGTGACCGGCTTATTTCATAATGCGCACATTGTTATCCCGAGGGTGGCACTGCCCGCCCGCTCAGAGGTAAATCGATCCCCATGAACCGCACCGGCCGCGCCCTCGCCATGGGCTGCCTGTTGCTTCTCGGTCCGCTGCTGGCTCAAGCTGACGGCAATTCGTTGCTGGTGCCCGCCCCCAGCCGCTGCACCCTTGATACCGCTCCCGCTTCGCTCGCCCAGGCCGTTACGGCATGCCAGCAGGCGGCGGCAGGTGGTGACGCCCAGGCGCAGTACGAACTCGGCCGGTTCTATTACGACGGCAAGCAGACCGAGCGCGACCTCAATCAGGCCTTGAATTATTTCGAGCAGGCTTCGTTGCAGGGCAATGCCGACGCCCAGTATCACCTGGGGTTGATGTTTTTCCGGGGCGAAGGCGTGCCGGCTAACAACATCCAGGCGTATATCGTGCTGAAAATGGCGGCTGTAAACGGGGCCGAGGATGCATTGGACTCTGCCGACGAGGTATCGGCGAGCATGAGCCACGAAGACCTGGAGCGCGCTACCGAGGTGCTGGGGCAGATCTTCCGTAAATACCTGGTCGAGCTACAGACTGCAGACGGGCGCACCCCGTTCGCCCCGCTTCCGTAGCCTATTTTTCGGGCAGGGGAACCGGGAACGGCATCACGTTGCCGGTCATTTTTGCGTCGGAAATCTTTGCGGTACCCAACCGCTCCACTTCATCGATCCGCACGATCGAATGCACCGGTACGAAGCTGCGGGTAACGCCTTCGAACTGAGCCTTGAGCTTTTCTTCGCCCGGATCGACGATCATCTGGGTGCGTTCGCCGAACACGAACTCTTCTACCTCGAGAAAGCCCCACAGGTCACTCTGGTAAATATGCCGGGCATACATTTCGAACACCTGGCCCTGGTTAAGGAAGATCACTTTGTAAATAGGTTCTTCGCGCTTGGTCATCGTAGGCAGGAGTAACAACTGGAAAGAAAAAGGGCGCCGATCATACCACGCTGCCCCCGGCCCAATTCCACCGCTGATGCTTGCCGCGCGGCGCACACGCAACTACCGTGACCCATTGCACCCCCGGTCGAGAGCGCCACGCGTTGCGCTTTCCCCTTCCCGGCTCTGGGGTTATCCTTGAGCCCAACTTCTCAGCCGTAGAGCGGCCAAAAAACGACCTTGAACGCACCCATAGAACCCCATCGTTTCACCCTGGAGCCCTTCGAAGCTCGCCGTTTCGCCAACCTGTGTGGCCAATTCGACGAGCATTTGCGCCTGCTTGAGCAACGCCTGGATGTGGAAATCCGCAACCGGGGCAACCAGTTCGAGCTGATCGGCGACCCCGGGCATACCCATTCCGCCGAGCTTCTTCTGCGCCGCTTGTATCGGGAAACCAAGGCTACCGAGCTTTCACCGGGCCTGGTTCACCTGTTCCTGCAGGAATCTGCCGTCGAACAGTTGGACGACCCGGCCAACAACGAGGTCGCAGTTACCCTGCGTACCCGCAAGGGCATGATCCGCCCCCGCGGGCTGAATCAGCAGCGCTACGTAAAGGCCGTGCTGGCCAACGATATCAACTTCGGTATCGGCCCGGCGGGCACTGGCAAAACGTATCTGGCGGTGGCGTGCGCGGTGGATGCGCTGGAGCGCGAACAGGTGCGCCGCATTCTTCTGGTAAGGCCTGCGGTTGAAGCCGGCGAAAAGCTCGGCTTCCTGCCGGGGGACCTCGCGCAAAAGATCGACCCCTACCTGCGCCCCCTCTACGACGCCTTGTATGAAATGCTCGGCTTCGAACACGTAGCCAAGCTGATCGAGCGCCAGGTGATCGAAATCGCCCCGCTGGCCTACATGCGCGGGCGAACGCTGAACAACAGTTTCATCATCCTCGATGAAAGCCAGAACACCACCACCGAACAGATGAAGATGTTCCTGACCCGGATCGGCTTCGGCTCCACAGCGGTAATCACGGGGGACATCACCCAGGTCGACCTGCCCAAGGGCACTCGCTCGGGCCTGGCACACGTGATCGAAGTGCTCAAGGACGTCCCGGGTATCAGTTTCACCCACTTCAAACCCAAGGATGTGGTGCGCCATCCGCTGGTGCAGCGAATCGTCGAGGCCTACGAGCGGTTCGACGAGCCGAAGCCGCGGGAAACCACACCCCATGGTTGAGCTCGACCTTCAGCAGGCCACTTCAAGCCCGGTGCCCAGCGAGGCGAAATTCCGTCAATGGTGCGAACTGGCCCTACGCCAGCGCACGGCGGATTCGGAACTCACGATCCGCCTCGTTGACGAAGCGGAAGGGCAGATGCTGAACCGCACATACCGCCAGCGGGACTACGCCACCAACGTACTCTCGTTCCCGGCCGATGTGCCTGACGACATGCTGGACATCCCGTTGCTCGGTGACCTTGTCATCTGCGCCGCGGTGGTAGAGCGCGAGGCATCGGAGCAAGCCAAGGCGCCAGAGGCCCATTGGGCCCACATGGTGATCCACGGCTGCCTGCACCTGCTTGGCTACGATCACATCGACGATGAAGAGGCTGAAGAGATGGAAAGCCTGGAACGGGAGTTGCTTGCAGAACTCGGGCACCCGGATCCGTATGCTGAAACCGTCACTGCGCCCCCTACCCTTTAATCCGCTGTATCCAAGGAACACGAGTAAACAACGCCATGAGCGAAGATCGATCGAGCAACGGGCAGAGGTCCTGGCTGGAAAAAATCACCCAGGCTTTTGTCCATGAGCCCAAGAATCGCCAGGAGCTGCTAGAGCTTCTGCGCGAAGCCCACAGCAACAAGCTGCTGGACAGCGAAGCCTTGAGCATCGTTGAAGGCGCCATCCAGGTCGCCGACCTGCAAGTACGGGACATCATGGTCCCGCGCTCGCAGATGATCACCATCAAGGCCGTGCAAACGCCAAAGGACTTCCTTCCTTCGGTCATCGATGCGGCCCACTCGCGCTACCCGGTCATGGGCGAGAACCATGACGAAGTGCTCGGGGTGTTGCTGGCCAAGGACCTGTTGCCGCTTATCCTTCAGGGCAGCACCGAAGGCTTCAATATCAAGGACCTGCTGCGGCCCGCGACGTTCGTGCCCGAGTCCAAGCGCCTGAACGTGCTGCTTCGCGAGTTTCGCGCCAATCACAACCACATGGCGATCGTGATTGACGAATACGGCGGCGTGGCAGGCCTGGTGACCATCGAAGACGTGCTCGAGCAGATCGTAGGTGATATCGAAGACGAGCATGACGTTGAAGAAGACAGCTACATCAAGCCGCTGCCCAGCGGTGACTTCCTCGTCAAGGCACTGACACCGATCGAAAACTTCAACGAGTTTTTCGATAGCGAATTCTCCGATGATGAGTTCGACACCGTGGGCGGCCTGGTAATGAGTGCCTTTGGCCACCTGCCCAAGCGCAACGAAACCACCGTGATCGGTGAATATCGTTTCCGCATCCTCAACGCCGACAGCCGGCGAATCCACTTGCTGCGTATCACCCCGATCAACCGCTAAGGACCTTCATGCGCTGGATTACCCACCCCGGCTGGCCCGGTAACCTGCTGGCCGCGGTGGCCGGCAGCCTGACCACCCTGGCCTTGGCCCCGTTCGATATCTGGCCGCTGGCGGTGCTGTCGCTGGCACTGTTCTATCTGGGCCTGCGCGAGCTCAGCCCGCGCCAGGCGCTTCTACGCGGCTGGTGCTACGGGTTTGGTACCTTTGCCGCCGGCACCAGCTGGATCTACGTCAGCATTCATACCTATGGCGGGGCTTCGGCGCTGCTGGCGGGCTTGTTGATGTTCGGATTCATTGCCGGGGTAGCGCTGTTTTTTGCCCTGCCCGCCTGGCTGTGGGCGCGGCTACTGCGTCGCACCTACGCTCCATTGGCCGACTCACTGGGGTTTGCTGCGCTCTGGGTCGCCCAGGAGGCCTTCCGGGGCTGGTTCCTTACGGGTTTTCCCTGGCTATACGCGGGATACAGCCAGCTGGATGGGCCACTGGGTGGGCTGGCGCCTGTCGGCGGCTTGTGGCTGGTGTCGTTCTGCCTGGCGCTGACGGCCGCGATTCTTTGTAACCTTGTGCGCCTGCGTCAATACAAGGCCGCTCTGGTTACCGCTCTGGTGCTGCTCGTATCCCCCTGGTTGGCCGCCTACGGCCTTCAAGGCCACGCCTGGACTGCGCCGGCAGGCAAGCCGCTGAGCGTTGCCGCACTGCAAGGCAACATTGCACAAAGCCTCAAATGGGACCCTGCGCAAATCGACGATCAGCTGGCGCTTTACCGGGACCTTACGCTGAACGCGCGCCGTACCGACCTGATCATCTGGCCGGAAACGGCAGTGCCCGTTTTGCTGGACAATGCCAGGGGTTACCTGGACCGCTTGGGTGATTTTGCCAATAGCCGGCAGTCGGCGCTGATCACGGGCGTACCGATTCGCCAGGAGGTACGGCATGAACGCCGCTATTTCAATGGCATCACCGTGGTAGGCGCGGGCGAAGGGACGTACCTCAAACAGAAGCTCGTGCCATTCGGCGAATATGTTCCGCTGCAAGACCTGCTCAGAGGGCTGATTGCGTTCTTCGACCTGCCGATGTCCGACTTTGCCCGCGGCCCGGCGGATCAGCCATTGCTGCAGGCCAAGGGCTACGAGATCGCTCCGTTCATTTGCTACGAGGTGGTGTATCCCGAGTTTGCCGCAAGTATGGCTGCACGCAGTGACCTGTTGCTGACGATCAGTAATGACACCTGGTTCGGCACCTCGATCGGCCCCCTTCAGCACTTGCAGATGGCCAGGATGCGGGCATTGGAGGCCGGGAGGTGGATGATCCGGGCCACAAACAGCGGTGTCACTGCATTGATCGATCCGCAAGGCCGGATCACCGAGCGGCTGCCGTCGTTTGAACCAGGCGTGATGTATGGCGAAGTAGTGCCCATGAGTGGGCTTACCCCTTACCTTCAATGGCGTTCATGGCCGCTGATCTGCCTCTGCACGCTCATCTTCGGTTGGGCAGTGTGGCGGCGTTCGAGGGCGCGCCGGCAGGTGTTTACCGCCACACCGGCTCAATAAAACAGCTGGTAACCCAACTGGCCGATCGCCTCGTTCAATAGCTGGCCGTTCTGCCAGAATGCCTTGGCATCGGGCACCCACCCACCGAAGGGGCGCCCGGTGCTGCGGCTCAGAAAGCCTACAGGCGCGCTGACCACTTGCAGGCCGGCGCGCTCGAAGCTCCATCGCGCCCGCGCCATGTGCCAGGCCTGGGTGACTACCACTACCTTGTTGATGCCCTGGGCCTTGAGCAGCGCAGCGCTGAAAGTGGCGTTCTCCCAAGTGGTACGGCTTTGCGGCTCCAGCCAGCGTGTGCTCATGCCGAAATCCTGCTTGAGCGATCTGGCCATGATCTCGGCCTCGCTCGGTGGCTCGCCGTAATGAAGGCCGCCCGAAGTCATGAGGGGCAGGCCGCTGGCGCGGGCCAACGCTGCCGCGTAGCGCATGCGTTCAAGCGCGGTCCCGGTGGGCTGGTCTTCACCGTCCCATGCCGGGTCGCCACGCTCCCGCCCGGCGCCCAGCACTACAATCACTTCACCCTGCTGTGCTAGGTTTGCCCAGGCAGCTACCGGCAAGACGGGCGCTGTCTCAAGCACACCCGCAGCCGTTTGGGTCACCACCGGCAGGCTCATGGCGATCAGCCCCAGCACGCCTGCCGCAAAACACCCTGTTGCCAGGCGCGGCGCGCGGCGGCGCAGCAGCCAACCCAGCAGCAACAGGATGATCAGCAGGCACGGCGGGTAAAAAAGTTGTTTGAGGAAGTAACGCAAAAACATCGGGCACCGCTCGCTGGTTGGGTGCCCGAATCGTAACAGGATCTACTCGAACGTCATCGCCTGGGCGCTGCCCCGGTTGCCCCGCCGGCGCCTGTCCTTGAGCCACGCCACGTTGCTGGCCCGCTCGACGATCGGGCGGGCCGGCGCGGATTGCACGCTGGCGGCGCTTGCATGCAGATAGGCACTGAGCCAATCGAATTCAGCGCGGCTCAGGCCTTTGAGCTCGAGCTCGGCCGGCACTTCCTTGCGCAGGTGAACCGAGGTGCGCGCAGCGTCCAGCGCCAGGCCCAGGCGGTCGATCAAGCGTTCGTAAAGCTCCGGTTTAATGGCTGTGAGATGTGTTTCCACCATCCGCTCACCTCTCTGCTGACGAAACTTCTTGCCCCACACAACAGCTTAGCGTCACCCGCCCCGCCAGCTTGGCGCCGCGACCAACGGAGGCGCAGGCGCAATCAGCGTTTCACGGCCCCCCGGGGGTCATGTATGCTACGGCGTTCATCAAGACACTGGATCGTTGGCCGCTGCGCACGTCAGCTCGTCACTCACTTCCCCAGCAAAAAGTAGCCATGCACGAACACTACCAGCCTCGCGAAATCGAAGCCGCCGCCCAGGCTTTCTGGGATGCGCAAAAGTCCTTTGAAGTCAGTGAAGAGCCCGGCAAGCCGACCTACTACTGCCTGTCCATGTTCCCTTACCCCAGCGGCAAGCTACACATGGGGCATGTGCGCAACTACACCATTGGCGATGTGATCGCTCGCTATCAGCGCATGCTGGGCAAGAACGTGCTGCAGCCCATGGGCTGGGACGCCTTCGGCATGCCGGCGGAAAACGCGGCGATGAAGAACAACGTCGCGCCCGCCAAGTGGACCTACGAAAACATCGCCTACATGAAAACCCAGCTCAAAAGCCTGGGCCTGGCGATCGACTGGTCGCGCGAAGTCACTACCTGCAAGCCGGATTACTACCGCTGGGAACAGTGGCTGTTCACCCGGCTGTTCGAAAAGGGCGTGATCTACCGCCGCAACGGGACCGTGAACTGGGACCCGGTCGACCAGACCGTGCTCGCCAACGAGCAGGTCATCGACGGCCGCGGCTGGCGTTCCGGAGCTGTGATCGAGAAGCGGGAAATCCCGATGTACTACTTCAAGATCACCGCCTATGCCGAAGAGCTGCTGCAAGGCCTGGACGACCTGCCGGGCTGGCCCGAGCAGGTCAAGACCATGCAGCGCAACTGGATCGGCAAGTCCAAGGGCATGGAAGTACGCTTCCCCTATGACCAGGCCTCCATTGGCGAAACCGGCGTGCTCAAGGTGTTCACCACCCGCCCCGACACCCTGATGGGCGCGACCTATGTCGCCGTGGCCGCCGAGCACCCGCTGGCAACCCTCGCCGCACAGAACGACCCCGAACTGCAGGCCTTCATCGCTGAATGCAAGGCTGGCAGTGTCGCCGAAGCTGACGTGGCCACGCAGGAGAAAAAAGGCCGTGCCACCGCCTTGTTCGTGGAGCACCCGCTTACCGGCGAGAAACTCCCTGTATGGGTGGCCAATTACGTACTGATGCATTACGGCGACGGCGCCGTGATGGCAGTGCCGGCCCACGACGAACGCGATTTCGAATTCGCCACCAAGTACAGCCTTCCGATCAAGGCCGTGGTGCGCACCAGCGCCGGGGACACTACCCCTGCCCCCTGGCAGCCTGCCTACGGCGAACATGGTCAGTTGATCAACTCTGGCGAGTTCGACGGGCTGGATTTCGAGGGCGCGTTCGACGCGATCGAAGTGGCGCTGCTGAAAAAAGAACTTGGCCAATCCCGGGTGCAGTACCGCCTGCGCGACTGGGGCATCAGCCGCCAGCGCTACTGGGGCTGCCCGATCCCGATCATCCATTGCGACGGCTGTGGCGACGTTCCCGTCCCCGAAGACCAGTTGCCCGTGGTTCTGCCTGAAAACGTGGTACCCGACGGCGCCGGCTCGCCCTTGGCGCGCATGCCCGAGTTCTACGAGTGCACCTGCCCGCGCTGCGGCCAGGCTGCCCGTCGTGAAACCGACACCATGGATACCTTCGTGGAGTCGTCCTGGTACTTCGCACGCTATGCTTCGCCGAACTACACCGGCGGCATGGTGGACCCGGCTGCGGCCAATCATTGGTTGCCGGTCGACCAGTACATCGGCGGCATCGAGCACGCCATCCTGCACCTGCTGTACGCGCGCTTCTTCCACAAGCTGATGCGCGACGAGGGCCTGGTCACCTCGGACGAGCCCTTCAAGAACCTGCTTACCCAGGGCATGGTGATCGCTGAAACCTACTTCCGCACCGAAGCCAACGGCGGCAAAACCTGGTTCAACCCGGCAGATGTGGACCTCGAGCGTGATGCCAAGGCCAAGGTCATCAGCGCGACACTGCGCAGCGACGGCCTGCCGGTGGAAATCGGTGGCACCGAGAAGATGTCCAAGTCCAAGAACAACGGCGTCGATCCTCAGTCGATGATCGACCAGTTCGGCGCGGATACCTGCCGCCTGTTCATGATGTTCGCCTCGCCGCCTGACATGAGCGCCGAATGGTCCGATGCGGGCGTGGAAGGCGCCAACCGCTTCCTGCGCCGCGTATGGCGGCTGGCTCAGGCACATGTGGCGCAAGGCTTGCCAGGGCCGCTGGACACCGCCGGGCTCAACGATGGTCAGAAAATCGTGCGTCGGGCCATTCACCTG
The DNA here is from genome assembly GCF_058145875.1 of Pseudomonas sp. 3MAES_34.3B. NCBI lineage: Bacteria > Pseudomonadati > Pseudomonadota > Gammaproteobacteria > Pseudomonadales > Pseudomonadaceae > Pseudomonas > Pseudomonas sp. 3MAES_34.3B. The sequence continues at coordinate 4,736,550 of NZ_CM176960.1, forward strand.
GCTATCCGCCAGGCCAGCCAGGATGTAGGCCAGCACCACAAGTTCAACACGGCCATTGCCCAGGTAATGACGCTGATGAACGTGCTCGAGAAAGCCCCTCAGGCCGATGCGCAGGATCGCGCGCTGCTCCAGGAAGGGCTCGAAGCCGTGGTTCTGCTGCTCGCGCCGATCACACCCCACCTTTCGCATGACCTGTGGCATCACCTGGGCCATGCGCAAGCCGTGATCGACGCCGCCTGGCCTGCCCACGACGAAGACGCACTGGTGCAGGACACCCTCACCCTGGTGATTCAGGTGAACGGCAAGCTGCGTGGCCAGATCGACATGCCGGCAGGTGCAAGCCGCGAAGAGATCGAGGCCGCCGCGCGCAGCAACGAGAATGTACTGCGCTTTACCGAAGGCCAGACCATTCGCAAGGTCATTGTGGTGCCAGGCAAGCTGGTCAATATCGTCGCCAACTGATCCCCGGCCTCGCGGGCGCCCTGCGCCCCGAGGCGCGTCGGCTAAAAAGGTTTGAAGGAGCAACAACCATGATCGTACGTAACCTGCTGGTACTGGGGCTCGCCACGCTGCTGAGCGCCTGCGGTTTCCAGCTGCGCGGCACCGGCACCAATGAAATGGGCATCAAGGAGCTGAACGTCAAGGCTCGCGACGCTTACGGCACTACCGTCACCGACCTGCGTGCAGCGCTCGAGCGCAGCGGTGTTCAAGTCGTGGCCGGCGCGCCCTACACGCTGACGCTTACCGACGAGCAGGAAGAAAACCGTAACGCCACCTACAGCGGCTCGGCGCGCACCTCGGAAGTGGAGATGACCCTGCGGGTGGACTACACCATCACAGGCAGCCAGCAACGTGTACTGCTGGACGATCACATGGATGTGCAGAAGATCTACGTGCATGACAGTAACAACCTGACCGGTTCGGATCAGGAGGCCACCCGTGTGCGCACCGAAATGCGTCGGGAGCTGATCCAGCGCATGATGCTGCGCCTGAGCCAGCTCACGCCGGCCGAGCTGCAAAAGCGTCAGGCCCAGGCAGATGCCAAGGCCGACGCCGACGCCGCTGCAGAAGCTGAAGCGCAGCGCATCCGCGACGAAACCCCGCAACAGTCCCCGATGGAAATGCCCACCAAGTGATCCTGCTTGCCAGCTGCCGGAGGCCCCTGCGTTGAAACTGCCTCCGGCCCAGCTGGGCAAGCACTTGCAGGGCCCTCTGGCATCCATCTACGTGGTCAGTGGTGACGAACCGCTGCTGTGCCAGGAGGTTGCCGACGCCATCCGGGCCGCGGCCCGCAAGCAGGGCTTCGATGAGCGGCAGGTATTCAATGCCGATGCCAGCTTCGATTGGGGCGGCCTGCTCCAGGCTGGCGCCAGCCTTTCCCTTTTCGCCGAGAAGCGCCTGCTCGAGTTGCGCCTGCCTGGCGGCAAGCCCGGCGACAAAGGCGCGGCGGCGCTGCTCGAATATGCGGCGCGCCCTGCCGAGGACACGCTGCTGTTGATCAGCCTGCCCAAGCTGGACGGCAGTACACAAAAAAGCAAATGGGCCTCGGCCCTTATCAATGCCCCTCACGCACAGTTCATCCAGGTGTGGCCGGTGGATGCGAACCATCTGCCCCAATGGATCAACCAGCGCCTGGCGCAGGCAGGCCTTTCTGCGCATCCCGATGCGGTAGAGCTTATCGCTGCCAGGGTTGAGGGCAACCTGCTCGCCGCCGCTCAGGAAGTGGAAAAGCTGAAGCTGCTCGCCGACGGTAATCAGGTCACCCTGGAAACCGTGCAGGCAGCGGTCGCTGACAGTGCGCGCTTCGATGTATTCGGGCTGGTGGACGCGGTGCTGGCCGGCGACGCTACGCATGCGCTGCGTATCCTGGAGGGGCTGCGAGGCGAAGGCGTGGAAGCGCCGGTCATCCTTTGGGCGCTGGCCCGCGAACTCCGCACGCTTGGAGGGGTAGCGCAGCTGTCCAGCCAGGGCGTGCCACTGGACAAAGCCTTCAGCCAGATGAAACCACCTGTGTGGGACAAACGCCGCGCACTGGTCGGCAAGGCCATGCAACGTTACCCGGCGGCACGGTGGAACCTTCTGTTACAAGATGCCCAGGGCTTGGATGCGCAGATCAAAGGGCAGGCGCCGGGCTCGGTGTGGACAGGGCTTTCCCGGCTCACGCTGCTGATGGCCGGTCAACGTTTCGCACTACCCGCGCAATAGCCCCTTGGCGGCCCCCAGCCTTGGCGTGTTAAGGTTTTCCAACACTTACATATGCCTGGGCAATTGCATGTTTTTTCGCCGTATCTGCCGTCGTCGCTCCAGCCGGATCATTGCTGCCTCCAGCCTGTTTGTTCTTGCCGCCTGCTCGGAAACCCCTACCGCCGCCGATGCGCTGCCAACGAGCCCAGCCACCAACGTCGTTGCCGTTGCCACTGATGCAGAGCCTGCGCAGTCCTTCGAGCAGTGGCAGGCGGCATTTCGGGCCCATGCGCTTCAGTCCGGCATTCGTACAGATGTGTTTGACAGCGCTTTCACCGGCGTAAGCCCAGACCCGTCGGTGATTACGGCAGACCGCAGCCAGCCGGAATTCACCCGGCCGGTGTGGGAGTACCTCGACAGCGCCATTTCGCCTATACGGGTACGCAAGGGCCAGGCACTGCTCACCCAATATGCCGACGTGCTGCAGCGCATCGAACAACGCTACGGCGTCGACCGGCAGGCACTCGTCGCCGTGTGGGGCATGGAAAGCAGCTTCGGCCAGTTCCAGGGTGACAAGTCAGTGATTCGCTCGCTGGCTACCCTGGGTTACGAAGGCCGGCGGCCAGGTTTCGCTCAGGAGCAGCTGGTAGCGGCGTTGCAAATCCTGCAGAACGGCGATATCGATCCCGCGCACATGCTGGGGTCGTGGGCCGGGGCTATGGGCCAGACACAGTTCATTCCCACCACCTATAACGCCCATGCCGTGGACTTTGACGATGACGGCCGCCGGGACATCTGGAACAGCGCGGTGGATGCACTGGCTTCCACTGCTCAATACCTGCAAGCGTCCGGTTGGCAGCGTGGCCAGCCCTGGGGCCTGGAAGTGCAGGTACCTGCCGGGTTCGACTACGCCCAGGCGGATGGCAGTCTGCGCAAGCCTATAGCTGAATGGCTCGCCCAAGGCGTGAAGCTGGCGCCAGGCACCTCTCTGCCGCCTACCCTTGGCCAGGCCCAGGCAAACCTGTTGTTGCCAGCGGGCTACCGCGGCCCCGCGTTTCTGGTGCTCGACAACTTCCGCGCCATCCTGAAATACAACAATTCGTCGTCCTACGCGCTCGGCGTCGGCCTGCTGGCACAGCGCTTCGACGGGGGTGGCTTCGTACAGGGTACCTGGCCCAAGGATGACCTGCCGCTCAGCCGTTCCGAGCGTATTGAGTTGCAAACCCTGCTGAGCGCAGCTCAATACGATGCGGGCACACCTGACGGCATCATCGGCAGCAATACCCGCAAAGCCATTCGCGCCGCTCAACAGGCACGCGGCTGGCCCGCGGATGGCTACCCCACGCATAAGCTGCTGGAAAGCCTGCGCGGCATGTAGGCGCGAGGCGAAGCCCGCGAACGCAGCCCTAACGCCTATTCGCGGCCTTCCCGGAGTTGGGCTATGGGGGTTAGCAGGTAATCGGTTGCGCCAGGGTAAGCCGCTGGCTATCGGCATCCAGCACCACCCGTGCCCCCAGGGGCAGGGTGAGGTTAGGGTTGCAGTGGCCACTGCGCCAGCCAGCCAGCACCGGGATACCCAAGCCAGCGAAGGTCGCTTTTATCAGGTCGAACAATGGGCCGAGCTCGACCTTGGCCACATCGCCGAGCAGCACGCCGCGCAGCCCAACGAACTTGCCCGCCAACCGCAGTTGATTCAACGTGCGGTCGATGCGGAACAGCGGCTCGTTCACGTCTTCGATAAACAGCACCGCGCCGTCAGTATCGATCGGCCAAGGCGTGCCTAGCGAAGCGCCGATCATCGTGAGATTGCCACCTACCAGGCGGCCCTCGGCCACGCCGGGGTGCAGCGTGGTCAAAGGCCAGTCCAGAGGGTGATGAATGCAATCCCCCTCCCCTAATTCCCCCCGCAGCATCTGCAACAGCAGTGTTTCAGTCGGTGCCAGGCGAGGGGTAAGCAGGTCCGGGCGCATCATGGGGCCGTGGAAGGTAATGCAGCCGGTTTCGAGAAGGATCGCCTGATGCAGGGCGGTAAGGTCGCTGTACCCAACGAACGGCTTGGGGTTGTTCGCGATCAGGGAATAATCAATCTGGTCCAGCAAGCGAGGGCTGCCATACCCCCCGCGAACGCACAGGATTGCCGCAATGCCGGGGTCGGCAAAGGCCGCATGCAGGTCGGCGAGCCGTACGGCATCGCTGCCAGCGAGGTAACCCGTGGCCTGGGGTACGCCAGGAAAGATCTTGAGGCGGTAGCCATGGCGCTGCGCCCAGGCATGGGCGGCGCCGTGGTCGAACTCAGCGGGGCCGGCCGGTGCGATCAGGCCCAGGCAGTCGCCTGGGCGCAGCGCCGGTACCGGCTGGCCAAAGGCGCCGGTCAAAGCTTGATCTTCGCCTCATGAGCTTGCTGGTCCGCATGGTACGAAGAGCGTACCAACGGCCCGGAAGCCACGTTCTTGAAGCCCAGGCGGTACCCTTCTTCGGCGAACCAGGCGAAGGTGTCCGGATGCACGAAACGCTGCACCGGCAAGTGGCTGCGGGAAGGCTGCAGGTACTGCCCGAGTGTGAGCATGTCGATGTCATGCTCGCGCATCTTGTGCATGACTTCGATCACTTCCTCGTCCGTCTCGCCCAGGCCGAGCATCAGGCCGGATTTGGTCGGTACCGTGGGCACGCGCTGCTTGAACTTCTGCAGCAGGTCCAGGGACCATTCGTAGTCCGAACCCGGGCGCGCGGCGCGGTAAAGGCGCGGTACGGTTTCCAGGTTGTGGTTGAACACGTCTGGCGGTTCCTGCGCGGTGATGTCCAGGGCGACGTCCATGCGGCCGCGATAGTCAGGCACCAGCGTTTCCAGCTGGATACCCGGGGAGAGCTTGCGGATCTCCCGCAGGCAGTCAGCGAAATGCTGTGCACCGCCATCGCGAAGGTCATCGCGGTCCACCGAGGTGATCACCACATACTTCAGGCGCAGGTCGGCAATGGCGACGGCCAGGTTATGAGGTTCGTCCACATCCAGTGGCTTTGGCCGGCCGTGGCCCACATCGCAGAAGGGGCAGCGCCGGGTACAAATGTCACCCATGATCATGAAGGTGGCGGTGCCGCCGGAGAAGCATTCACCCAGGTTCGGGCACGAAGCTTCTTCGCACACGCTGTGCAGCTTGTGCTTGCGCAGCAGTTGCTTGATACGGTCGACTTCCGGCGAGATTGGAATGCGTACGCGAATCCAGTCCGGCTTTTTTGGAAGTTCGTCGGTGGGGATAATCTTCACCGGGATGCGGGCTACCTTGTCGGCGCCCCGCAGCTTCACCCCCGCTTCAACCTTTTTTGGCGCGGAGGGCTTTTGAATCGCGGCCTCTGGGCTGGCGACGGTGTCTTGCGCAGTAGTCATATCAGTCGATTCCGCCCGTGAGGGTCGTCTGCTCAGCATAATCGAGGTGTTCGACGAGCTGCGCGCGCAGCCGGGCACTTACCTCGGAAAGTTCTGCACCGGGCGCATGGTCGGCCAGTTGCGTCATGGCAAGGCCGGCGTAGCCGCACGGGTTGATTCTCTGAAAGGGGCGCAGGTCCATGTCGACGTTCAGCGCCAGGCCATGGAACGACCGACCGTGGCGGATGCGCAACCCCAGCGAGGCGATCTTCGCCCCGTTCACATATACACCGGGCGCGTCGGGCTTCGCCGCCGCGGTTACACCGTAACTGTCGAGCAACGCCACGAGGGCATTTTCGATCCGGGTGACCAGCTCGCGCACTCCAAAACCCCGCTCGCGCAGGTCGAGCAACAGGTAGGCGACCAGTTGGCCGGGGCCGTGGTAGGTCACCTGGCCCCCACGATCGACCTGCACCACCGGGATATCCCCCGGCAGCAACAGATGCTCGGCCTTGCCAGCCTGCCCCTGTGTGAACACCGGCGGGTGTTGCACCAGCCACACCTCGTCGCCCACGCTACGCTCGCGGGCTTCGTCGGTGACCCGACGCATCGCCTGCCACACGGGCTGGTAGGGTTTCAGGCCGAGCTCGCGAAAGCCCAGGCAACCGGGCATCAAAGCACCATGTGCACGAAGCCGGTGGCCCGCAACGCGCTGTTGATGTCGCGCAGCTGCTCCTGGCCGGTAGCAATGATATGCAGCTGCACCGTGGTGTACTTGCCATTGCTGCTTTGCCGCTCCGCCAGGGTTTTTATATCCACCTTGGCGTATTTGGCGAGGATTTCGATGACGGCATCCTTGAACCCCACGACAGTGTCGCCGATGACCTTGATCGGGTAGTCGGGGCAAGGAAACTCAATGATATGAGACTTTACATCTGTGTCTGTCATGGCAGTGACGGCCTCATCAAGCCGTGGAAAAAAGCTACCCCTCCCACAGCCGGGGGCTGGGGAGGGGTAACCGACGGTTCGTCAGTTGAACAAGCCGTAGAAGAATAGACGAATGCTATCCCACAACCGACGGAAGATGCCACCTTCCTCGACGGAGTCCAGGGCAATCAGGTCCTTGGTTTCAACTACCTTGTCGCCGTTCTTCACTTCCACCTTGCCGATCACCTGGCCTTTTTCGATAGGCGCGGTGAGCTGCGGGTTCATGGTCATGCTCGCTTGCAGGTTCTTCAACTGGCCGCGTGGCAGGGTCATGGTGAGGTCTTCGGCCAGGCCGGCCTTCACTTCGTTGGTGGTGCCTTTCCAGACCGGCGCCTTGTTCAGCTCGGTGCCTGCCTTGTAGAAGGTCTGGGTTTCGAAGAAGCGGAAACCGTACGTCAGGAGCTTCTGGGTCTCGGCCGCGCGGGCCTGCTCGCTGTTGGTACCGAACACCACGGCAATCAGGCGGGTGCCGTCGCGTACCGCCGAAGCCACCATGCAATAGCCGGCTTCCTGGGTATGGCCGGTTTTGAGACCGTCAACGGTCTTGTCGCGCCACAGCAGCAGGTTGCGGTTAGGCTGCTTGATGTTGTTCCAGAAGAACTCTTTCTGCGAGTAGATCGCGTAGTGAGCAGGGTCTTCATGGATGATCGCGCGGGCCAGAATGGCCATGTCATGCGCCGAAGCGTAGTGATCCGGGTTCGGCAGGCCGGTCGGGTTCATGAAGTGGCTGTTGTCCATGCCCAGCTTCTTGGCCGTGGCGTTCATCATGTCGGCGAAGGCGTCTTCGCTGCCGGCAATGTGCTCGGCCAGGGCGACGGTGGCGTCGTTGCCCGACTGGATGATGATCCCGTGGAGCAGGTCACTCACGGTCACCTGCGACCCCACCTTGATGAACATCCGCGAACCGCCGGTGCGCCAGGCGTTCTCGCTGACGGTCACCAGATCGTTCTCGCCGATTTGCCCGCGGCGGATTTCCAGCGTAGCGATATAGGCCGACATCAGCTTGGTGAGGCTGGCCGGAGGCAGCCGCTCATCGCCATTGCTGTCGATCAGAACGTTACCGCTGGATGCCTCCATCAGCACATAGGCGCGCGCCGCCAGCTGGGGCGCGGCGGGTACCATCTGGTCGGCAGCCCACGCGGTGGGGGAAAGCAGCAAGGGAACAAGCAGGCACAGGCGTTTGGCAAAGTTGGTGATGTTCATCCGTCTCTCGAGATTACTGATGGCACAGGCCCTGTGGGCAAATCTTTTCAAAGCCTTGTCAGGGCTTACGTGGGTGCCGTCCGTGGCGCACGCTCGCAGGGAGCATGAAGCGATACAGGTGGCGGGTCAGTCCGCCGTGACCATGCTCGGCGAGCCGAGGTTGGCCAGGCGAATGCTGTTCTGCACCTGCTGGGCTTCATCCTGGGTTCCGATCGGCCCCAGCCGAACGCGATAGAGCGTTTGCTGGTTGCGAACCGTAGGGCTGGTAAAGGCCGGGGCCTTGACCATGGTACTCAACTTCGACCGTAGCAGCTCGGCAGCGTCCGGGTTGGCGAAGGCTCCCACCTGGAGATAGAGGCCAGTTGCCTGCGCAGAAGCGTTTTTTTTTGGGTCGATTGCGACCGGAGCAGCCGCCGAGGCGTGTTGCTGCGGTGGCGGGGTGTATTGTTCGATGGTGCCGGTAGCCGGGGTAAGCGCCGGGCGCGCCTGGGCCACCTGCACCGCTGGCTGCTGCAGCACCATGGGCGCCGGCCTGCCGCGTTGGGCCCACCATTGCTGTGGATCGATCCCTTCTACCTTCACCCGGGCGGTACCGGTTTCGGCATAGCCGAGCTTTTTCGCTGCGGCGTAGGACAGGTCGATGATGCGGTCGGAGTAGAACGGCCCGCGATCGTTCACGCGCAGGATCACGCTGCGGTTGTTGTCCAGGTTGGTCACACGCACGTAGCTGGGCAGCGGCAGCGTTTTATGGGCCGCGCTCATGCCGTAGAGGTCGTACACCTCACCGTTGGCGGTGTTCTGCCCGTGGAACTTGGTGCCATACCACGACGCCGTACCTACAGCGACATAGTTGCTGGCATCCGGAATCGGGAAGTAGGTCTTGCCCAGCACCGTGTAGGGGTTGGCCTTGTACGGCCCGGTGTGCAGCGTAGGAATAGCATCGGGAATACGGGAAACATCCACGTCCCACCAAGGGGCGCCGTCCTTGTGGGCACGGTTGATGTCCAGGCCAGGTTGCGCACGCACCGTATAGGTAGGCTCGGGCGAGCGGCTGCTGGAGCAACTGGCCACCAGCAATGCCACCGCTCCATAGAGCGCCAGTTTCAGTGATGTGCGAAACGGCAAAGCCAGCATTACTTGGTGCCCCGTGCTTGAACCAGCATTTGCGACAGTTGGTGAACCGCCATCGCGTACATCGCGCTGCGGTTGTAGCGCGTGATGACGTAGAAGTTCTTCAGGCCCATCCAGTACTCCGGCCCGGCCTCTCCGTCCAGCTTGAACGCAACGACCGGCAAGTCATCGCGGAGCGCATCATGACTCGACCAGCCCAACCCTCGCAACTCTCCAACGGTTTTCGTAGGGTCCAGCCCAGGGCTCAGGCCTTCATCGGCGCGAGGGCCTCGTACGTCGGCGCGGCTGACCACGGGCTCGCCGGCCACCCAGCCATGCCGGGAGAAATAGCTGGCCACGCTGCCGATTGCGTCGGTGGGATCGCTCCAGATATTGATGTGGCCGTCACCGTCGAAATCCACGGCATAGGCGCGGAAGCTGCTGGGCATGAATTGCGGCAGGCCCATCGCCCCGGCATACGAGCCCTTGAGTGTCATGGGGTCGACCTGTTCATCGCGCGCCAACAGCAGGAACTCGCGCAGCTCCTTGCGGAAGAAGTCGGCGCGTGGAGGATAGTCGAAGCCCAGGGTGGACAGCGCATCGATCACCCGGTAGTTACCGGTGTTACGACCGAAGAAGGTTTCCACGCCGATGATCGCGACGATCACCTGGGCGGGCACGCCGTATTCCTGCTCGGCGCGGGCCAGTGCGGCTTCGTGTTGGCGCCAGAAGTCTACGCCCCGGGCGATACGGGCATCGGTGATGAAAATCGGGCGATAGTCTTTCCAGGGTTTCACGCGCTCGGCGGGCCGGGAGATGGCGTCGAGGATTGCCTGCTTGCGCTCCACTTCGCGGAACACACCCATCAGCTGTTCACCGGCAAAGCCATAGTCGCGGGTCATCTCGCCAACGAATTCCGCCACCTGTGGCGACCCTTCGTAATCACCCGCCACAGACGAGGCGGGCGTACCAAGGATGCCAGCCAGGCCGACCCAAGGAGCGTATCGAGCGACCCAGCCGCGCATTGCTTGCATTGAAATCTTCACCTTATTCAAACCTGAGCGATCCACTTGCGATGGGTATGGATCGACATCAAAACCCCAAACGCTGACAGTAGCGTCACGAGCGAAGTTCCGCCGTAACTAATGAAGGGCAAGGGCACGCCAACCACTGGAAGAAGGCCGCTTACCATGCCGATGTTCACGAACACATATACGAAGAACGTCATTGTCAGGCTACCCGCCAGCAGCTTGCCGTAGAGGGTTTGCGCCTGAGCGGTGATCACCAGCCCACGGCCAATGAGCAGCAGATAAATGAGCAGCAGGGCACAGATGCCCACCAGGCCGAACTCTTCGCCGAGGACCGCGATGATAAAGTCCGTGTGGCTTTCAGGCAAAAAATCCAGGTGGGACTGGGTACCCAGCAGCCAGCCCTTGCCAAACACACCGCCCGAGCCGATCGCAGCCTTGGACTGAATGATGTTCCAGCCGGTACCCAGGGGATCGCTTTCAGGATCGAGGAACGTGAGAATCCGCTGCTTCTGGTAGTCGTGCATGATGAAGAACCACATGGCGACTGCCACCGGTACCGCGGCTGCGATCACGCTGAGTATCCAGCGCCACCGCAGGCCTGCCATGAACAGCACGAACGCACCCGAAGCAAGGATCAGCAAGGAGGTGCCCAGGTCAGGCTGGCGCACAATAAGCACGAACGGCACGCCGATCAAGGCGAGGCTGATTGCAACATGTTTGAGGTGAGGCGGCAGGGTTCGCTTGGACAGGTACCAGGCAATGGTTGCCGGCATGATGATCTTCATGAACTCCGAGGGCTGGAAGCGAATCACCCCCGGAATGTTGATCCAGCGCGTAGCCCCCATGGCGTTATGGCCCATCACGTCTACCACCACCAGTAGTACTACCCCGATCACATAGGCGAGCGGCACCCATCGTGCCATGAACCGGGGCTCCAGTTGGGCGATGACGAACATGGACACCAGGCCGATCCCGAAGGACGTGGCCTGCTTGATCAGCAGGTCCCAGCTTTTCCCGCTGGCCGAATACAGCACGAACAGGCTGCCGCTGGCCAGCGTGAGCAGCAGGATGAGCAAGGGGCCATCCACGTGGATGCGCTGCAGGAAGGTGGCGCGGCGGCGCATCACGTCTTCGCTGGAGAGAATACGGTCGAAATTATTCTTCACGGGCGGTTACCTCAGGTGCCGACGCGCTGGCGTACTCCGGCTTCAGCCGGCCGTCCGGGCCAAGCAGCCAGGCGTCCATCACCTGGCGCACCACCGGGGCCGCCACGCCAGAGCCCGACTCGCCGTTTTCCACCATCACCGCTACCACGATTTTTGGGTTGTCTGCTGGCGCGAAGCCCACGAACAGCGCGTGGTCGCGATGCCGTTCCTGAAGTTTGTTGCGGTCATAGCGCTCGCCCTGGCGGATCGCGACCACCTGAGCGGTACCGCTTTTGCCGGCGATGCGGTACACCGAGCCTATCGCCGCCTTGCGCGCGGTGCCCCGGGCGCCCTGCATCACCTGCTCCATGCCGTGTGTCACGCGCGCCCAGTCGCTCGGGTCGCGTAGCACGATATCAGGCATGGGTGAAGGATCTTTCGGCGGCTGGTTCTCGATGGTCCGCGCCAGGTGTGGCCGGTTCCAGCGGCCCTTGTTGGCGATCAACGCGGTCGCTTGGGCTAGTTGCAAAGGCGTGGCCTGCATGTAGCCCTGGCCGATCCCCAGGATGAGGGTTTCACCGGGGAACCACGCCTGCCGGCGGGTAATGCGTTTCCATTCACGCGAAGGCATGAGCCCGGGCGATTCTTCGAACATGTCCAGGGAAACCTTTTGGCCTATGCCGAAGCGAGACAGGTAGTCGCCCAGGCGGTCGATGCCCAGCTTGTGCGCCAGGTCATAAAAATAGGTGTCGTTGGAGCGCATGATCGCGGTGTCGAGGTCGACGAAGCCGTCACCGCTGCGGTTCCAGTTACGGTACTTGTGGTCATAATTGGGCAGCGTGTAATAGCCGGGATCGAACACGCGGCTGGAAGGCGTGATCACGCCGCTGTCGAGCCCGGCGATGGCTACCGCAGGCTTGATGGTCGAGCCGGGAGGGTAAAGGCCGCGCAGCACGCGGTTGAACAGCGGGCGGTCGATGGAATCGCGCAGCTCGGCGTAGGTTTTGAATGGAATGCCGGTGACGAACAGGTTGGGATCGAAGCTGGGCTGGCTGACCATGGCAAGCACTTCGCCATTGCTTGGGTCCAGCGCGACGATGGCCCCGCGGCGCCCGCCGAGCGCCGCCTCGGCAGCTTCCTGCAGCTGGATGTCCAGCGTGAGCTGGATGTCCTTGCCGGGCACGGGGTCGGTGCGCTTGAGCACCCGCAGCACCCGCCCTCGGGCATTGGTTTCTACCTCTTCATAGCCTACCTGCCCATGCAGCTCGGGTTCGTAGAACCGCTCTATACCGGTTTTGCCGATCTGATGGGTGCCGCTGTAATTGACCGGATCGAGCACCTTGAGCTCTTTCTCGTTGATGCGCCCCATGTACCCCACAGAGTGGGCGAAGTGCGCACCCTGGGGATAATGCCGGGTGAGCTGGGCGACCACTTCTACACCGGGTAGGCGGAACTGATTCACCGCAATGCGCGCGATCTGCTCTTCGGTCAGCTCCTGCATCACAGGCACCGGCTCGAACGGCCGCCGGCCCTGCCGCATCCGCTTCTCGAACAGCGTACGGTCTTCGGGGGTGAGCTCCAGTACCTCCACGATCAGGTCGAGAATGGCTTCCCAATCCCCGGCGCGCTCGCGGGTCACGCTCAGGTTGAAGCTCGGCCGGTTGTTGGCAATGATCACCCCGTTACGGTCGTAGATCAGCCCACGGCTTGGCGGAATCGGCTGTACGTGGACCCGGTTGTTCTCCGACAGGGTGGAGTGGTACTCGTACTGCACAACCTGCAGGAAATACAGCCGCGCCACCAGCACGGCGATCAACACCACCACCGCTATCGCGCCCACGACCACGCGCCCACGCACAAGGCGGGCGTCTTTTTCGTGGTCCTTGAGGCGGATTGGCTGGGACATCGAAGAGGGCTTTTTAAGGCTTATTTATGGTAGGGGTGGCCGGACAACACCGTCCACGCCCGATAGACCTGCTCGCCGATCAGAATGCGCACCAGCGGATGGGGCAAGGTAAGCGCCGACAACGACCAGCGTTGGTCGGCCCTTGCGCATACCTCGGGCGCCAACCCCTCGGGCCCGCCCACCATGAAGTTCACGGTGCGCGCATCCAGGCGCCAGCGGTCCAGCTCGGTAGCCAGCTGCTCGGTGCTCCACGGCTTGCCGTGCACTTCCAGGGTAACCACGCGTTCGCCAGGCTGAACCTTGGCCAGCATTGCCTCCCCTTCCTGACGGATCAGGCGGGTGACGTCGGCATTCTTGCCACGGGTATTGAGTGGAATTTCCACCAGCTCGAGCGGCAGTTCCGCCGGCAAGCGGCGAGCGTATTCCTGCCAGCCCTCTTCCACCCATTTCGGCATGCGCGAGCCGACCGCGATCAGACGCAGACGCACGGCGGTACTTATTCCTGGTCGGCAGCGTGCGGGTCGGGCGCGTGCTGGGCGCGGCTTTGCTCGGCACCCTGCCACAGGCGCTCCAGGTCATAGAACTGGCGTGCCGCGGCAGTCATCACATGAACCACCACATCGCCCAGGTCCAGCAGTACCCAGTCGCTGTCGCCCTTGCCTTCTTCACTCAAGGGCTGCACACCTTTGGCCTTCACGTTTTCACGGACCTTCTCGACCATGGCATTGAGCTGGCGGTTGGAAGTACCCGTGGCGATCACCATGTAATCGGTGATGCTCGTCTTGTCTTTCACATCCATGGTGAGGATGTCCTGGCCCTTGACGTCTTCCAGGGCCGCGATGGCCAGTTTGACCAGCTCTTCGCTCTTCATTGCAGGGTTTTTCATATAAAACTCATCAACTCGTGTGGTCGGGGCGCGGAGTATTCCGTCGCTGCCCGGTCAATTGGGCGCACGGTACAGCCCGTGCGCCTCGATGTAGGCCAATACCGCGTCTGGCACCAGGTAACGAACCGACTTGCCGCTGGCCAGCAGCTGACGGATCTGGGTAGCGGACACCGCCAGGGGTGTCTGCCAGACGAAAGCAATACTTCCCGCCGGCCCCTCGAGGCCGGACGGGGAGCTGACCGCGCGGGCGGCCAGCAGGTTACGCAAGGCGTCGGGCGGTTCGCTGTCAGCGTCCGGGCGCTGCAACACAATGATGTGGCAGTGCCAGAGCAGCTCCTCCCAGCGGTGCCAGGCCGGCAGCCCACAGAAGGCATCCCAGCCCACCAGGAGAAACAGCTGATCACCGGTGGCAAGCTCGGCGCGCACGGCTTCCAGCGTTTCGATGGTATAGGACGGCCGCTCACGCAGCAGTTCTCGGCCATCCACCTGAAGCGGAGCGACGCCCTGCACCGCCTGCTGCACCATGGCCAGCCGTTGCTCGGGGCTGACCTGGGGCTGACCGCGGTGCGGTGGGCGGGCATTGGGTACCAGCCTCAACTCACTCAGCGCCAGCATGTCGGCCACCTCGAGCGCACTGCGCAGGTGGCCGATGTGCACAGGATCGAACGTGCCTCCCAGCAACCCGATCCGGCGGGGGCTTGCGCCCTGTGCCTGGTCACTCAATGGGCGTTCGACTCGCCACGCAATTGGCCATCGCCAATCACTACGTATTTTTCGCAGGTGAGCCCTTCGAGGCCCACCGGGCCACGGGCATGCAGTTTATCAGTGGAAATGCCGATTTCTGCGCCAAGGCCATATTCGAAGCCGTCGGCGAAGCAGGTGGGCGCATTGAGCATGACCGACGCCGAATCCACCTCGGCCATGAACCGGCGGGATTCGCCCTGGTGCTCGGTAACGATGGCGTCGGTGTGGTGCGAGCCATAGTGGTTGATATGCTCGATGGCCTGGTCCAGCCCGCTGACGACCCGAATGGAAAGAATGGGTGCCAGGTATTCGGTTTGCCAGTCCTGTTCGGTGGCAGGCAGTGCGTCGATCAGGGCGCGGGTACGCTCGCAGCCACGCAGCTCCACACCCTCTTCGCGCAATTGCGCGGCCATGGCAGGGAGAAACGCGGCAGCCACGGTGGCATCCACCAGCAACGTTTCCATCGCGCCACAGATGCCATAACGGTACGTCTTGGCGTTGAAGGCGATACGTTGCGCTTTGGCCAGGTCGGCGTGGGCAGCAACATACACATGGCAGATGCCGTCCAGGTGTTTGATAACCGGTACGCGTGCGTCGCGGCTGATGCGCTCGATCAGGCCGCGCCCGCCACGGGGCACGATGATGTCCACATACTCGGGCATGGTGATGAGCGCGCCGACGGCGGCGCGGTCGGTGGTCTCCACTACCTGCACCACTGCCGCCGGAAGGCCGGCAGCCTCCAGCCCCTGGCTGACGCAAGCGGCGATGGCCCGGTTGGAATGGATAGCCTCGGAGCCACCGCGCAGAATGGTTGCGTTGCCCGACTTCAGGCACAGGCTGGCGGCGTCGATGGTCACGTTGGGGCGGGATTCGTAGATGATCCCCACCACACCCAGCGGTACGCGCATCTTGCCGACCTGAATACCCGACGGCCGATAGCTCATGTCACGGATGGCACCGACCGGATCGGGCAGCGCCGCGACCTGGCGCAGCCCGGCAATCATGCCGTCGATGCGAGCCGGCGTGAGCGCAAGGCGGTCGACCAGCGCGGGCTCCAGCCCACTGGCGCGGGCGGCGTCCAGATCCAGCTGATTGGCCGTGGCCAGCGACTCACGAGCGGCGTGCAACGCGTCGGCGGTAGCGAGCAGGGCCTGGTTCTTCTGGCGGGTGCTTGCTCGCGCAATGACCCGCGCAGCGTCGCGCGCGGCGCGCCCGAGGCGTTGCATGTAGTCGAGGACGGGCTCAGTCATGATTCCACGGCTTGGAAAAGAGGAAAGCCGCTGATTATAGCTGCGACGGATAGCGACTAACAGCGGCGCCGGGCAGATGGTTACAAACAACCGTTGTCAAGGCGCTGAAACCTTTCCCATGGGCTTGCTATCATCTGGGTTCATTCCATCGGCCGTATTTGGTGATATGCCCTCTCACGCCCCTTTGCCTGACTCTTTTTTCGACCGCGATGCACTGCTTGTAGCCCGCGAGCTGCTGGGCAAGGTCATCCGTCATCGTCAGGGCGATTACTGGCTGGCCGCCCGCATCATCGAGACCGAGGCCTACTATCAGGCAGAAAAAGGCAGCCACTCCTCCCTGGGCTACACCGAAAGCCGCAGGGCCATGTTTCTCGACGGCGGCCATATTTATATGTACTACGCCCGCGGCGGAGACTCGCTGAACCTGAGCGCCCATGGCCCGGGCAACGCCGTGCTGATCAAATCGGGTTTTCCCTGGGTGGACGACGTCAGCGATGAAAACGCGCTTGCACGCATGACCCTCAACAATCCCGATGCCAGCGGCCAGCCGCGGCCACCCGAGCGGCTATGCGCGGGGCAAACCTTGCTGTGCCGGGCCCTGGGATTGAAGGTCCCCATGTGGAACGCTCGGCGGTTCGACCCTCAAGGCCTTTACGTGGAAGACGTTGGCAACCAGGTACCGGTGGTGGTCCAGACTACCCGCCTGGGTATTCCCCTGGGCCGGGACGAGCATTTGCCCTACCGATTCGTGGACGCCCAATACGCTCGCTTCTGTACCCGGAACCCGCTGCGACGGGGGCAAGTCGAAGGTCGCGACTATCAGCTGATTACTCAAGGACACTGACCATGCACGCCTGGCTGGCCGAACTGAACCAATGGCTGGGCGCCAACCCCCAGTGGCTGGGCGCGACGATCTTTACCGTGGCCTGTATCGAATGCCTGGCCGTGGCCGGGCTTGTGGTGCCTGGCACCGTCGCGTTGTTCGCGGTGTCGGCGCTGGCCGGGGGTGGCGCGCTCGGCCTGGGTGACACCTTGCTGCTCGGCTACGCCGGCGGGCTGCTGGGGGACGGGTTGTCCTATGCCATAGGCCGCGGCATGCACCAGAACATCCGGCGCCTGCCCGGCCTGCGCAGCCACCCCCAGTGGCTGGGCGGCGCCGAGACGTTCATTCAACGGTACGGCGTTGCCAGCTTGCTGGTAGGCCGCTTCATCGGCCCGTTGCGCCCGATGCTGCCGATGGTCGCAGGCATGCTTGAAATGCCACTGCCGCGGTTCATTCTGGTAAGCCTGGTGGCCGCCGCGGGGTGGTCCGTGGCGTATCTGCTGCCTGGGTGGATGACCGGCGCCGCCGTACGCTTGCCGCTGCCACCGGGCTTCTGGCCGCAGGCGGCGGTGGTAGTGATCGGCCTGGTAGTGCTTATTGGCCTGGCAGTGAACAGCAGCCTGCGCCGCCAACCCAGCGCCACGGTCGTCACCAGCGCGGCGAGTTTCGTGCTCATGCTCTCGGTGTTCCTGGGCTGGCCTTACCTTACTCACTTCGATGAGGGCTTGGTCACGCTGGTGCAGGAGCACCGCAGCGAACTGCTCGACCGTATCGTGGTGGCGGTGACTCGCCTGGGGGATTTCCGCACCCAGCTCTGCGTAGGCGTGCTGCTCACCAGCCTGCTGCTGGTGGCCCGGCACTGGCGCCATGCACTCTTTGCTGGCGGCGTGTTGCTATGCACAGCGCTGGGCAATGGCACGCTCAAGTGGCTGTTTGCACGCACGCGGCCAGAGGTACTGAGCACACCCTTGAGTACCTACAGCATGCCCAGTGGTCACAGCTCGGCGTCGTTTGCGTTCTTCCTGGTACTGGCGGTACTGGCCAGCCGTGGGCAACCGCCGCGCATGCGCCTCACGTGGGTATTGATGGCGTGCATTCCCGCTTTGTCGATCGCCTTGTCGCGGGTGTATCTGGGTGCCCACTGGCCTACCGACGTGCTGGCCGGCGCCCTGCTGGCGGTGTTTGTGTGCGCTGCGGGGCTGGCGATCACGCTGCGGGTGCACCGCCTCGAACCTCTCGGCTGGCGCACCTGGGTGCTGCTGCTGGTGCCATGCCTGCTGCTGTTTGCCTGGTTCACCTGGCATGACCTGGCCAATGCCCTGGCACGCTATGCATACTGAACCGTTGGCTGGACAGCCCAGGGCGGGTTAGGCCTGAAGGTCACCCTGCATCCGCTCGAGCAGCTCCTGGACCATCGCCAGGCGAATGGTAGGGTCGGTCATCTCGAGGAGGTCGAGCTTGTCCCGTTCATCGAACGGCAGCAGGTACGCCAAGCGGTTGGCCAGGCCCTGGCGCCCGGCAGGCGTGCCACCGAGGTCCAGCGCCGCCACCAGCGGGTGGTCGGCCAGCGCGGACAGGAGCGCGAGCAGGTCTTCGTCCTCTCCCTGCAGCGGCACATCGGGGTGCTCCTGCAGCCAACTCACCTGCGCCACGATCAGTTGGTCCCGCTGCACCTCAACGCTTTCTACCTCAAAGCGGCGCCCGCCTTCGATACGGATGCCGAGCAGGCCGTTGTCCTGCCGCTGGAAGTCCAGCACCCGGGCCTCGCAGCCGATTTCAGCGTAAGCGCTGGCCGCCTCGCCAACCTCGTGGCCCTCCAGGATGCACACGATGCCAAAGCCTTCGCCTTGCTTCATGCACCGGCCAATCATGTCCAGGTAACGCGCTTCAAAAATCTGCAGGTCGAGCGTACATCCCGGAAACAAAACGGTGTTGAGCGGAAATAACGGCAGCGTCATCAGGCTTTCCTCTATACGAACAGGCTAACGGCCAGGGGCAGGAATACCGCCGTGGCCAAACCCATCAAGCTCATGCCCAGCGCGGCGAACCCTCCACAGGTTTCGCCTTCCTGCAGGGCCACCGACGTGCCGACCGCATGGGATGTAAGCCCCAGCGCCATGCCGCGGGCTTCGGGTGCTTCGACCTTCAATAGCCGAAGAATTCCCGGCCCGAAGATCCCGCCGATCACCCCGGTGGTCAGAACGAACACCGCTGCGAGGGCGGGTACCCCGCCAATCTGGTCGGCTACCAGCATTGCGATGGGTGATGTAGCGGACTTCGGCGCCATGGTCATGAGGGTTTCGTGATCCGCCCCGAAGCACCACCCCAACCATACGCCGGAAGCTGTCGCCACCACGCCGCCCACCACGAGCGTGACAAGCGTGGGCCAGAGCAATTGGCGAATGCGCCGCAGGTTAAGGAAAAGCGGCACTGCAAGGGCGACAGTGGCTGGGCCCAGCAGAGTGGCAAAGATTTCAGTGCCTTGCCGGTACTGGGCATAGCTCAGGCCACAGAGCAGCAGCACTGCCACCACCATCACCATCGACAGCAGCACCGGTTGCAGGAACACCAGCCGCGTGCGCTCGTAGAGCGCCATGGCGAGCTGGTAAGCCGCAAGGGTAACGCCCATTCCGAACAAGGGATGGTGAGTGACGGCCGTAACGGCGCCCTGCCAATCAAGCATCATGGCCAAGGCCTCGCTCAGCGCGGCGCGCCTTGGCGGCGATAAGCCGGTTCATCAGCCAGCCGGTAAGCCCCAGCGAGGCGACGACGGAAATACCAAGCGCCCCGATAATGGCCCAGAAGTGTTGAGCAATCAGCGACGCATAAACCATTACACCCACTGCCGGCGGCACCAGCAGCAGGGGCAAGTAGCGCAGCAGGCTGGACGCTGCCAACTCGACAGGCTCCGGTACTTCGCCTTGGTAGATCAGCCAACCCAGCAGGCACAGCAACCCTATGATCGGCCCGGGCAGCAGGGGCAGGAACAATTCATGGATGGCCGTGCCAAACAACTGGAATACGATCAGCCAGGTCAGCCCTTTCAACAACATCGCTCTCTCCGTTATGCGGCAACCCATGATTCGGCGGGCATTATAGCCACGGCATCGGGTATTCATGGAGTGGATCGGGCCAGCCTTCGCTTGACCGTGCCAACGACCGCATGATGAGCTGCGGTGGTTGCCAACCCTGTCTTGCCTTCAGGATTCAACCATGCGCTACGTACCCGCCGACCGTCTGGCGGACCATATCGGCCAGGAGCTCGGCTGCTCCGACTGGCTGACTATCGACCAGGCCCGGATCGATCTGTTCGCCGAAGCAACGGGCGATCATCAGTTCATCCACACCGACCCCGTCCGCGCCGCCGCTACACCCTTCGGTACCACGATTGCCCACGGCTTTCTTACCTTGTCGCTGATCCCGCATCTGCTGGAGGGCATCATGGTGCTGCCGGAAGGCCTGAAGATGGTCGTCAACTATGGGCTTGAAGCGGTGCGCTTCATGCAGCCGGTGCCGGTGAACTCTCGCGTGCGCTTGCGCCTTGCACTGGTAGAAGCCAGTGAGAAGCGAGCGGGCCAATGGCTGCTACGGGCCCGGGCCACGCTGGAAATCGAAGGCCAGGAGAAGCCTGCGTATGTAGCCGAGCCGCTTTCACTGTGTTTCGTCTGAGCAGGCGCGTGTAAGGGCGGCAAAGGCTATATGCGACAACAGCTTGTGCGGCATACTCGGCGCTTCGATTGCCCGGACCCTGTCATGCGCTCACTCGTTCCACTTGCCTTGTGCCTGTTCCTTGCTGCTTGCGGCGAGGGTAAACCGCTGTTGCCCGCCGACGCGCGCCTGCCCGACGGTGGGCAATACCGGGGCGATGTCGTCGATGGTGTGCTACAGGGCCAGGGCCGCGTGGATTACCCCAATGGCAGCTGGTACGCCGGCACCTTCAGGGATGGCCAGTGGAACGGCGCCGGCGAATGGCATGGGCCGAACGGTGAAATTTATCGCGGCGAATTCAACCAAGGGTTGTTCGACGGCCAAGGCACGCTGACCACGGGCGCAACCACCTATACCGGCGCCTTCAAGCGGGGCAAGCGCGAAGGCGAAGGGTTTCTGAAAGAGCCGGGGCGCAGCTACCGCGGCGGCTTCCAGAATGACCAGTATGCCGGCGCGGGCCATCTCGACCTGGACGATGGCAGCACCTATCAGGGCGATTTCGAACGTGGCCAGCCCAATGGTGAAGGCGTGCGCACCGACGCCGACGGCAACCAGTTCAGCGGGCACTTCGTGGACGGCCAACTGGAGGGGCACGGCACCTTCAGCAACGGTGACGGGGACCAGTACATCGGCGACTTCCACCATGGGCGCCTCGAGGGGCGTGGCCGTTACGAAACCCAGGCGGGGGACGTGTGGATCGGCCAGTTCAAGGAAGGCGCACCGAACGGGCCGGGCGATCTCTTCGCCAACGATGGCAGCCATTACCAGGGCGAGTTCGCCGACTGGCATTTCCATGGTGAGGGCCAGCTGGCTTCGGCAGACGGCAGTCTCTACACCGGGGGCTTCGTCAATGACGCCTATCAAGGCAAGGGCACCTTGGTGCTTGCGAACGGCAACCGTCAGGAAGGCTACTGGCTGGAAGGCCGGCGGGTACGTGATGAGCATGACCGTGCCCTGCCCGACCCACTGGAACAAGGGATGCTCGCCCAGGGCAGCCTGTTGGAACGTGCCCTGGCGCGGGTGCCGAACTCCAGCCCTGCCGTTGAGCTCTATAGTTTGACGGTGGGCGGCGACGGGGAACAAAGCGTGTTCATGCGGGAAGCGGATTATGTACATGACCTGCTCGCCAGCCGCTTTGGCGCGGTAGGTGGATTAACGCTTGTGAACCACCGGGACCATATGGTGGACCGGGTGATGGCCACCCGAGAAACCCTCGCCCGTGCAGTGCAAACCATTGCCCAACGCAGCGGCCCGGAAGACCTCGTATTCATTTACCTCACCAGCCACGGCACGCCGGAACATGAGTTAGTGCTGGAGCAACCCCGGCTGCAACTGGGTGACCTTTCTGCCCAGGACCTGGCCGTGTTGATGGCCCCTTTGAAAGACAGGGACAAGGTCGTCGTGGTGTCTGCCTGTTATTCCGGGGGGTTCATTGAGCCACTGAAAAACGACCGCACCTTGGTGATCACCGCCTCCCGGCCAGACCGAGTGTCCTTCGGGTGCTCCGAGGAGGCCGACTTCACCTACTTCGGCGATGCCTTGTTCGCCCAGGCCTTGACCGAAACCGATGACCTGCAAGCGGCTTTCGAACAGGCCGGCGCCATCGTGGCGCAACGCGAGCAGGCCGAGAATTTCGAACCCTCGGAGCCCCAGATGTGGGCGCCCAAGGGCGTTCTGACCCACTGGCATCGGTTACGCCAGCAACAAGCCAGCGCTGCGCTTCATAGCGGCGCCGACCATGACACGCAATCGCAACCGGCGGCCAGCCACTGATAGCGCAGGAGGCACCATGTACCTCACACCGCAAAATATCCTTATGGCGGGTGCCACCGGCCTTACGGGTGAGCATTTGCTGGATCGGCTACTGAACGAGCCAACGGTGAGCCGGGTACTGGCGCCAACCCGCCGCCCTTTGGCAGAGCATGCCCGGCTGGAGAACCCGGTGGGTGAACTGGGCGCTTTGCTACCTACCCTTCAGGGGCCGGTGGATATCGCGTTCTCGTGCCTGGGCACGACCATCAAGCAAGCGGGCTCGCAGGAAGCGTTCCGAGCGATCGACCACGACCTGGTGATCGCATTCGCCCAGCGCGCCCGTGAGCTCGGCGCCCGCCACCTGCTGGTAGTGAGCGCCATCGATGCCGACCCAACGTCGTCCGTGTTTTACAGCCGGGTGAAGGGTGAGCTGGAGCTGGCGCTCAGGGAGCAGGATTGGCCACAACTCACCCTGGCACGCCCTTCGATCCTGATCGGCAACCGTAGCGAACCCCGCCTGGCGGAACAGATCGCCGCCCCGCTTTCCCGGCTGATTCCGGGTAAATACCATGGGATCGAAGCCTGCCACCTGGCCCGCGCCCTGTGGCGGCTGGCGCTGGAGGAGGACAACGGCGTGCGGGTGGTGGAATCGGACGAACTGCGTAAGCTGGGGCGATAAGCGGGGCGAACCTACAGCCCGCCCTGAGCCTGGTAGCCGATCCCTAGCGTTGCCAGCAGCGAAAACGGCAACAGCACCGTATCCAGCAGGGCACTGGCGGGCAAATCAGCGGCAGGCCAGGCGGGCGCTTGCGTGCCGAAGCGGTCCATTGCGCAGCAGCCGCCGTTCAGCGCATACAGGTCCAGCCGTGTGCCGGCATACACCAACGGCGCGCCGGGCTTGGCGGCATCCAGGGTTTTGACGCTGGCACAGCCCGTGGCCAGCGCCAGCATCAATAAAAGCCAGGCTTTATTCATCATTGCCCACGTGGTACTCGCCCCAGCGTGGGAGCATGTCCTGCGGGATGTCCAGCAGGTTGAGAATGCGCGCCACCACGAAGTCCACCAGGTCGTCGATGGTCTGCGGCTGATGATAAAAACCCGGAGAAGCCGGCACGATGATCGCGCCGATCCGGGACAGCTTGAGCATGTTTTCCAGGTGCAGCGTGGAATACGGTGCTTCGCGAGGCACCAGGATCAACGGGCGGCGTTCCTTCAGGGTAACGTCTGCGGCGCGCTCGATCAGGTTGTTGCAGGCACCGGTGGCGATGGCCGACAGCGTGCCGGTAGAGCATGGCACCACCACCATGGCGCCGGGCGCTCCGGAGCCAGACGCAACCGGGGCCATCCAGTCTTCCTTGCCGTAAACCTTCACCTGGCCAGCGCTGGCACCGGTGTATTCGGTAAGGAATGCCTGCATCGCCTGGGGCTTGGCCGGTAGGGTAACGTCGGTTTCCGTGGCGAGCACCAACTGCGCCGCCTTGGAAATCAGGAAATGCACCTCGCGGTCTTCGCGCACCAGGCAATCGAGCAGCCGCAGGCCGTATTGGGCGCCTGACGCGCCGGTCATCGCCAGGGTGATACGTTCCGGGCCACTCATTTCAACGCCTCAGCCAGTTTGCCGTGAAGGCCGCCGAAACCGCCGTTGCTCATGATCACCACATGCGTGCCGGGCGTTGCCTGTGCCTTTACCTGAGCGATGATCGCGTCCAGGTTATCGGCGACTGTGCTCGATACCGTGCACTGGGCCGCGGTAGCCGCCAGGTCCCAGCCCAGGTTCGGCGGGGCATACCAGATCACCTGGTCCGCCTGGCTGACGCTGGCGGGCAGCCCGTCGCGGTGAGCGCCCAGCTTCATGGAATTGGAGCGCGGCTCGACGATGGCAATGATAGGGGCGGAGCCTACCCGCTTGCGCAAACCGTCCAGGGTAGTCGCAATGGCGGTGGGATGGTGGGCGAAGTCGTCATACACGGTAATACCGTTTACTTCGGCCACAACTTCCATGCGCCGCTTCACGTTGCGGAAACGGGACAGTGCTTCAATCCCCAGCGCCGGTACCACGCCTACGTGCCGCGCTGCCGCCAGGCACGCCAGGGCGTTGGCCACGTTATGCTGGCCGGTGAGCGGCCATTCCACTACGCCTTCGGCGTTTCCATCGAACACCACTTCAAACCGGGAGCCGTCCTCGGCCAATAGCCGCGCCTGCCATTGCCCACCTTCGCCAGTGGTTTGCACCGGCGTCCAGCAGCCCATGTCCACCACGCGGGCCAGGGCCGTTTCGCTCTGCGGATGGATGATCAGCCCCTCGCCCGGAATGGTACGTACCAAGTGATGGAACTGCCGCTCGATCGCTGCCAGGTCAGGGAAGATGTCTGCATGGTCGAATTCAAGGTTGTTCAGGATAGCGGTACGCGGCCGGTAATGAACAAACTTGGAACGCTTGTCGAAGAACGCGCTGTCATATTCGTCCGCTTCCACCACGAAGAACGGCGTATCGCCCAACCGGGCGGACACTTCGAAATTCTGCGGAATGCCACCGATCAGGAACCCCGGCGCCATGCCAGCATGCTCCAGCACCCACGCGAGCATGCTGCTTGTGGTGGTTTTGCCGTGAGTGCCTGCGACCGCGAGCACCCAGCGCCCTTGCAGCACGTGATCGGCCAACCATTGCGGCCCGGAGACGTACGGCAAGCCTTTGTTCAGCACATATTCCACGGCAGGGTTGCCGCGCGACAAGGCGTTGCCGATCACCACCAGGTCCGGGGCGGGCTCAAGCTGCGCCGGATCGTAGCCTTGGGTGAGTTCGATGCCCTGGGCCTGAAGCTGCGTGCTCATGGGCGGGTACACATTGGCGTCGGAGCCGGTTACCCGGTGCCCCGATTCCTTGGCGAGAACCGCCAGCGAGCCCATGAAAGTACCGCAGATGCCAAGAATGTGGATATGCATGTTCGACCTCGAAAAACGTCGAGGCAGGGTAGCCCAGGCCAAGAAGAATTTCACCCGCGACGAAGCGGGTGTCAGTGATCCCGCGCCAGGCCGTGACGGCGCATCTTGCGATACAGCGTGTTGCGGCTGAGGCCAAGCGCCTCGGCGGTGCGGGTTACATGCCACTGTTGCGCCTTGAGCGCTGTCAGCAGGGCCTCCCGCTCGGCGTCGGCCAACGGCGCCGCTGCCACGCTCGGTTCACGCCTGAACTCTACAGGTAGTGCTTGGAGGTCGATCACCCCGCCGTCCGCCAAGGCAACGAGCGTTCGCAGTACTGTCCGCAATTGCCGTACGTTGCCCGGCCAGGAATGGGCGAGCAGGCATGCGCGGGCCTCTTCGCTCAGCCAGATAGCGCCATCCGGCGCTTCCATCGCCAGCAGGTGATCGAGCAGTTGTGATTTGTCGGTACGGTCACGCAGGGGCGGCAGATCAATGGTCAGGCCGGCCAGGCGGTAATAGAGGTCTTCCCGAAAGGTACCTTCGTGCACGCGCTCCAGCAGGTTCCTATGGCTCGCACTGATGATGCACACATCCAGCGCTTCCGGCTCGCCGCCGATGGGCTCCACTTCTCTGGCTTCCAGCACCCGCAACAACCGGGTTTGCAGGCCAAGCGGCATGTCGCCGATTTCGTCCAGCAAGAGGGTGCCACCGTGTGCCTGCCGTAACTTGCCCCGCTGCCCATCCTTGCTCGCGCCGGTGAAACTGCCGGGGCGATAGCCGAACAACTCGCTCTCGATCAAGCCTTCGGGAATGGATGCACAATTGAGCGCCACGAATGGCTGGCCGGTGCGGCTGCTGGCCAGGTGGACGGCCCTTGCGAAGGCCTCTTTGCCCGAGCCGGTTTCGCCGCTGAGCAGCAACGGTACGTCGCGCTCCACAACCCGGCAGGCCCGGCGAAACGCCTCGGCAAGTGCAGGGTCTTCGAGGCAAGGGCCAGTCTGCGCAGGTGTGGCGGCTTTAGCGGTCACCGCTGGCACGCGCGCCGATGGTGCCCTTGATACCCGGGCGGGCGCGCCGGAGACAGAAGCGAACAACGCCCTGCCGTCGCGGCAGCGTAATGGCCAGGTTGCCGAAGTGGCCTGTCGGGAGCGGTCGAGGAAAGATGCTTCTGAACAGTCGAACAGTTCGTGCAGCGCTCGTCCTTTCAGCGCGGCCTGCCCAAGCAGCTTTATCGCGCTCTGGTTCGCCGCCCTTATCCGGCCGTCTTCGCCAAACGCCAGCAGCCCATCAGAAAATGCACCGGCCGGCCCCGGTCGCACTTGCAAGCGCAGCAGCCACTGGTTTTGGTATTGGCGCAGGAAGTAGGCGTTTTCGATGCTCCTCGCCGTCAGGTTTACCAAGGCTACGGTATGAAACTGGCTCTGCCGGCTGCCATCGGCCACCGCAGAAACATCCAGCACCGCCAGCAACTCTCCACTGGGATCGAACACCGGGCTGGCAGAGCAGGTGAGCCCGGTATGGCGGCTGCGGAAGTGTTCGTTACCGTGGATGGTCAGTGGCTGGCGTTCCACAAGGCAGGTGCCAATGCCGTTGGTGCCTTCGCAGGCTTCGCTCCAATCCGCTCCCAGCCACAAGCCAGCCTGCTCGAATACCCGGCGCTCGGGGCTTGCCGTCACACAGCTGAGGATCACACCACTGGCATCGGTGAGTAGCACCGCATGCCCGGCGCCCCCTAGCTGCCGGTGCAGGTCGTTCATCTCGCCGTCTGCCACGCCAAGCACCTGCCGGAGGCGCTCGCGGCCGTCGAGCACGCGGCTGTGCTCTACCACGCAAGGCGCGGCCAGGGTGGCAGGGTCCAGCTTGTAGTCATCCAGGCAGCGCAACCACGAACGGGTGACCGCCAACTCGGCGGCCGGCGCCGGTGACTGGGCCAGGCTTCGGGCCGCGCTGATGACATGCCGCACATGGCGGCTGGATGGATCGCTGTGCATTGTTGTTGTACTCCCTTGCCGGGGGAGCATCAGCATCCTCCAGCCCTGCGGGCAATGCAACGCCGCAGCCGATGTGCGCCGCCGGTGTATCGGATATGGCACAACTTTGTCACTCAGCCGTGTCGCAACCGGTACAACCGCTGCGCTGCAAGGGCTGGGAGTGCCTGAAACAGGAGGCCCCAGCGCAGTGGCCCGGGCTTTGCTCTACGCTCTACAGACGCTAACGCGCGTGTTCCGCAAACAATAAAAGCCCAGGAGACACCCATGCGATACGCACACCCCGGCACCGAAGGCGCCACCGTTTCCTTCAAGGAACGCTATGGCAACTACATCGGTGGCCGTTTCGTAGAACCGGTGAAAGGGCAGTACTTCACCAATACCTCCCCGATCAATGGCCAGCCCATTGCCGAATTCCCGCGTTCAACCGCCGAGGACATCGACAAGGCACTGGACGCCGCCCACGCCGCTGCCGATGACTGGGGCCGCACCTCGGCACAGGCGCGCTCGCTGGTGCTGCTGAAGATTGCCGACCGCATCGAGCAGAATCTCGAACTGCTGGCCATTACCGAAACCTGGGACAACGGCAAGGCCATTCGCGAAACGCTGAATGCTGATATCCCGCTGGCGGCGGACCACTTCCGCTACTTTGCCGGGGCCCTGCGCGCCCAGGAGGGCAGTGCGGCCGAGATCGACGGCAATACCGTGGCTTATCACATCCATGAACCGCTCGGCGTGGTCGGCCAGATCATCCCTTGGAACTTCCCCATCCTGATGGCCGCCTGGAAGCTGGCCCCGGCACTGGCGGCAGGCAACTGCGTGGTGCTCAAGCCCGCCGAGCAGACCCCGCTGGGGATCTCGGTACTGCTGGAAGTGATCGGAGACCTGCTGCCACCGGGCGTGCTCAACGTTGTGCAGGGCTATGGCAAGGAAGCGGGTGAAGCCCTGGCCACCAGCAAGCGTATCGCCAAGATCGCATTCACCGGGTCTACCCCGGTGGGTTCGCACATCATGAAATGTGCAGCGGAGAACATCATCCCCAGCACGGTGGAGCTGGGCGGCAAGTCACCGAACATTTTCTTCGAAGACATCATGCAGGCCGAACCTTCGTTTATCGAAAAAGCCGCCGAAGGTGTGGTACTGGCCTTCTTCAACCAAGGTGAGGTGTGCACCTGCCCGTCCCGGGTACTGGTTCAGGAGTCGATCTACGGGGCCTTCATGCAAGAGGTAATGAAGAAGGTCGAGCAGATCAAACGCGGCGACCCACTCGATACCGACACCATGATCGGCGCCCAGGCTTCGCAGCAGCAGTTCGACAAGATCCTGTCCTACCTGCAGATCGCCAAGGATGAAGGCGCCGAATTGCTGGCCGGCGGCCAGGTGGAAAAACTCGAGGGCGACCTGTCCACGGGCTACTACATCCAGCCTACCTTGCTCAAGGGCAATAACCGCATGCGGGTGTTCCAGGAGGAGATCTTCGGGCCGGTGGTCAGCGTGACCACCTTCAAGGATGAGGCCGAAGCGCTGGCAATCGCCAACGATACCGAGTTTGGCCTGGGCGCCGGGGTGTGGACCCGCGACATCAATCGCGCCTATCGCATGGGCCGCGGCATCAAGGCCGGGCGCGTATGGACCAACTGCTACCATCTCTACCCCGCGCATGCGGCCTTCGGTGGCTACAAGAAGTCCGGCGTAGGCCGCGAAACCCACAAGATGATGCTCGATCACTACCAGCAAACCAAGAACCTGTTGGTGAGCTACGACATCAACCCGCTCGGCTTCTTCTAAAACGCCCCTGGCAGGCGCCTTCCCGAGGGCGCCTGCCGTCTGTTTCCTGCCAGGTGGGCTTGCCCTTCGCCCACTGTGCGCTATCTATTGCTCATTGCCCGATTCCCACGGTGCTTCGCCGTACCTGCCATTGCCCTGCGTTTCTGCGCAACCTGACCCACGAGGCACTGATGCATATCACCCAAGCCACACTGGATCACCTGGACCTGATTGCCCCGTTGTTCGTGAAATATCGGGAGTTTTACGGGGAGCTGTCGTTTCCCGAGGCGTCTCGAACGTTTCTGGAAAAGCGATTGCGGCGCAAGGAGTCGGTGATCTTCCTCGCGTTCCCAGACGCTGACAGCCAACGTTTGCTGGGCTTTTGCCAGCTTTATCCGAGCTTTTCCTCTCTCGCCTTGAAGCGCGTGTGGATACTCAACGATATCTATGTGGCTGAAGATGCACGACGTATGTTGGTGGCCGACAACCTGATGCGCACAGCCAGGAAGCTGGCCCGTGACAGCAATTCAGTCCGTATGCGCGTGTCCAGCAGTGTGAACAACGAAGTCGCGCATCGCGTGTACGAATCCATCGGGTTCGTCGAGGACCACGAGTTCAAGAACTATGTGTTGCCGATCACCGACTGAACATCGTGGGTGATCACCCGTATAATGGCCGCTTTTGCCCTGCTGGGCCGGATACAGGTGGCGTATATGGACTTCAACCCGCTGGACCTCATTCTTCACCTGGACGTGTACCTGAACCAGCTGGTGACCCAGTACGGAAGCTGGATCTACCTTATTCTGTTCGCCGTGATCTTCTGCGAAACCGGGCTGGTAGTGCTGCCGTTCCTGCCGGGCGACTCGTTGCTGTTCATTGCGGGTGCCGTAGCGGCCGGCGGCGGCATGGACCCTGTAATGCTCGCCGGGCTATTGATGGCGGCGGCGATCCTGGGTGACAGCACCAACTACGTGGTAGGCCGTACGATTGGCGAAAGGCTGTTCGCCAACCCGCATTCCCGTGTGTTCCGCCGGGATTACCTGCTGCGCACGCAAGCCTTCTACGACCGCCACGGCGGGAAAACCGTCACCCTGGCGCGCTTCCTGCCTATCATCCGCACCTTCGCACCCTTCGTTGCAGGTGTGGCCCACATGCCTTACCTGCGCTTCGTGGCCTTCAGCGTGGCCGGCACCGTGGCCTGGGTAGGCGGGTTGGTCACCTTGGGCTACTTCTTCGGCAACGTTCCGTTCATCAAGCAAAACCTTACCCTGATGGTGCTGTTCATCGTGGGGCTGTCGTTGCTGCCGATGATTATCGGTTTGGTCCGCGCCCGCACAGGCGGCGCGGCAAAGGCCGCCAGCCGCTGATGTGGAGTTGGCAGGCCTGGAAGCGTCGGCGCACCCTGCGCCGGCATGCGATCAGCGAGGCTCAGTGGGCCGCTGTACGCCAGGCCCTGCCGATACTCGATGGCATTAGCCCGGAAGCCGACCACCAACTGCGCGAGCGTAGCTTGCTGTTCCTTGCCGACAAAACCCTCACCACCCTCCCCGGCCTTGAGCTGACCGACCACGACTGCCTGCTGCTTGCCGCCCAGGCGCAGCTGCCGCTGCTGGGGCTGGACGAGCTGGGCTGGTACAACGGCTTTCACGAGATCGTGCTGTACCCCGACGATTTCCGCAGCCCACAGCGCCATCGCGACGCCAGCGGGATCGAACATGAATGGGACGCCGAACACAGTGGCGAAGCGTGGCAGCAAGGCCCGGTCATTCTTGCCTGGCCGGGCGTGAGCTCCAGCGGTGGGTGGGACGGCTACAACCTGGTGATTCACGAGCTGGCACACAAGCTGGACATGCTCAATGGCGACGCCAACGGCCTGCCCCCGCTGCACCGGGGCATGCCGGTGCGAAAGTGGGCCGAGGCCATGCAGCACGCTTTCGATGACCTCAATGCCCAGCTGGATGTGGATGAAAACGCCGAAACCGCCATTGACCCGTACGCAGCGGAAAACCCGGCGGAGTTCTTTGCCGTTGCCAGCGAATATTTCTTCAGCGCGCCCGACCTGCTGGTCGCCGCCTACCCTGAGGTTTACCAGCAACTTCAGGCGTTCTACCGGCAGGATCCCCTGCATCGCCTGCACACGTCGCAAGCAGTGCCGACTGCCGCCGAACCGCTGGCCTGAGGGCCGTGCAACCGACCGCTCGCATGGCGGTCCTACCGTGGCGCCGTATTCGCGATATGCCTATAATCCCGCCACTTTTGCCAAAAACTGGCCTCAACGATCCGACTGTTAACGGGAGCACTATTGATGAGCTACAGCAAGATCCCAGCCGGCAAGGACCTGCCGAACGACATTCATGTCGTTATCGAGATCCCGGCCAACCACGCGCCGATCAAGTACGAAGTGGACAAGGACAGCGACGCGCTTTTCGTTGACCGCTTTGTCGCTACCCCGATGTTCTACCCGGCCAACTACGGCTACATCCCCAACACCCTGGCCGATGATGGCGACCCGCTGGACGTGCTGGTAGTGACCCCGTACCCGGTTGTGCCTGGCTCGGTCATTCGCGCCCGCCCGGTTGGCGTGCTGATGATGGACGACGAAGGTGGCGGCGACGCCAAGGTCCTGGCCGTGCCTCATGACAAGTTGAGCGCGCTGTACAAGGATGTGAAGGAATACACCGATCTGCCGCCACTGCTGCTGCAACAGATCCAGCACTTCTTCGAGAACTACAAGGCCCTGGAGCCTGGCAAGTGGGTAAAACTCAAGGACTGGGGCAACGCTGACGCTGCCCGCGCGGAAATCACCAAGTCCGTAGCGGCTTACAAAGAGTAAGTACGCGGTTGAGTGAAAAGAAGCCCTGGCCTTGTGCCGGGGCTTTTTTTGTTCCAACCACTTGCCGATTCCGCCGCTCTGCTGGGCGGGCCGCCGCCAACGCGTGCTGCTACAGTGTTGGACGTGCTCCTGTGGCAGGAGGCCTTGGCGCGACAGCTTTTTTTGCAGCCGCTGGCCCGATTACCCCTATCCAACCCCCGCCTGCGCCGCTACCATGGCGCCACTTCGGTACCAGCCTTCGGGCCAGTGCCCGGCGAGCCAGCTACCCGCCAGCCCGCCTGCTATTGCTTGATGCAGCAGCACCCTACCTTTTGCAGATAGGTACGGCCTACCAAAAATAGGCCAGACTTATCGACGAGAAGCCGGCCACAAGCCGGCTTTTTAATGTTCGTAATTCGGCCGCTGAAACATACGGATTCGCCATGCCTTACACCCTGCTGCTTGTAGTCCTGTATGTCGTTTCGCTGATAGCGTTCTGCATAATCGCCGCCCGGCTTCCCGTGCTGTCGAAAGAGGCCCTGCACCGGGTTTCATCACTCGATGGCCTTCGGGGAATCCTGGCGACTTCCGTCATGGCGAGCCATTTCGCGATCAGCTATTACTGGCACACTACCGGTGTGTGGCAAACCACGGACAGCCGACTGCTGAACAATATGGGCGCGGTACCCGTCTCGCTGTTTTTCATGATTACCGGCTACCTGTTCACCGCCAAGGTGTACAAGACCACCCCGCGCTGGGGGGCAGTATTGTCGTCCCGTTTGCGACGTATCTTCCCGATGTACCTGTTCACCATCCTGTTGATCGGCGCCATCAGTGTTTATCAAACCCGCGGCACCCTTGCTCCATTGGGGGAAACATTGGCTGGCCTGTGGCACTGGGTGATTTTCATTGGCAAGCCCATCAATGGTTTTCAGGACACGGTACGCATAAACGCTTCGGTGCAATGGACATTGCTATACGAAGCGGTCTTCTACCTGAGCCTGCCCGCGATCTACTGCATTCTGCGCCGCCGGTTGCCGGGGATGGCGCTGCTGGTCTCGGTAGTAGCGCTCGCGCTGCTATGGCCGGAGTACCATCACCACTTCCATACAAAATTCATCAAGCTGTTTGTCGTCGGCGGGGCCGTGGCACTTTTCGAGGACCGGTTGAAAAACCTGTCGATCAATTACGCTGGCCTTGGATGCACCGCGGTTGCACTCATTGTGCTGGTCGCCAGCCTGTACATGAAGTCCTACTCGAAACTGCAGATGATCATTCTCGGGATTCCATTTGCGTTGTTCGTGCTCGGAAACAGCCTGCACGGGCTGCTGGAAAATCGCGGTTTGAAAGTTCTTGGCGAAGCGAGCTTCAGCATTTACCTGCTGCACGGCATCGTGATCTACACCCTCTTCAGCCTGTTCTCGGTATACGACTTCGATACGCCTGATTTCTCACGTTACGTGCTTTATCTGCCGGTCGTGATCATCCTGGTCAGTGCTTTGAGCGTACTGACCTACTGGTGTATCGAGCGCCCGTTTCTGCGCAGCAGCAGCCGGGGCGCCTCGACCGGGAGCGGTGGCGAAAGCGCCAAGGCCTGAGCGGGCAGCATTCGCCGGGATCGCCCCCAAGGCAGCGTCGGCCTGCACTTGGGCGTGGCTCAAATTGTTACCTCATCTTCAGCCGCCATTAAGCAACCGCTCAGAACCTTCCCGCTCGCAGGTGCCTCCAACCCTCACGCCTTTGACCGGAGCCGTCTGCCATGCGCCTCAACGCCGCCTCTCCTCCACGCATTACTGCTGCGTTGTTTATCCTGTTTGGCTTGCTGATGCTCGGGGCGGGGGGCTGGTTGGCGGTGCTGGGGGGCTCCTGGTATTACCTGTTTGCCGGTATCGGCCTGGCGGCCAGTGGCAGGCTGCTGTGGCGTGGCCGGCGGCTGGGTGTGCGGTTGTATGGCGCGCTGTGGCTGCTGACAGTTATCTGGGCCTTCTGGGAGGTAGGGCTGGATGTCTGGGGGTTGCTCCCCCGGGTACTGGTACCGACCTTGCTGGGTTTATACCTGCTGCTGCCTTTCGTTCAGCGCGGGCTCGACCGCAGCGGGCCGGTGAGCAACCGGCGTTACTTCTGGGTACCACTATGTGGCGTGGCGCTGGTGGCGGCGCTTGTGGCCTACAAACCTTCAGAGCCGGCCGCCAGAGGCTTGCCTGAGGTAATGGCGGGCTTCACCGGCGCGAACCAGGACGGCCAGGATTGGCGCTATTACGGCGGCACGCCGGCGGGGGATCGCTGGTCACCGCTGGGGCAGATCACCCCGGCCAATGTGGATAACCTGCAGCTGGCCTGGAGCTTGCGAACAGGCGACCTGCCCAGGCAAGGCGAGAACAGCCACGGGTATGAATTCAATTTCGAAGTCACCCCGCTCAAGGTGGGCGATAGCCTCTACATCTGCACGCCGCACCGGGAAGTCATTGCCCTTGATGCCGTGACAGGGGCGCAGCGGTGGCGCTTCACGCCGCAGAACGACACCTCCAACAACGCCTACCTGGCCTGCCGCGGCGTGGCGTATTACCAAGCGCCGGCCGGCACCCCCTGCCCGCAGCGAATCATTTCTACTACCGCGGATGCCCGGCTGTTCGCGCTGGACGCCACCACTGGCGCCCTGTGCGAAGGCTTTGGTGATCACGGCTTCGTGAACCTTCGCGCGCATCTTGGGGACGTCCCCAAGGGCTTCCACTTCATCACCTCGCCGCCCTTGGTAGCCAAAGGCAAACTGCTGCTGGGCGGCTGGATCTACGATGGCCAGAAAACCAACGAACCGTCTGGCGCGGTGAGAGCGTTCGACCCTGTCACGGGCGAGCTGCTTTGGGCCTGGGATGTGGGCCGGCCGGAGGAAGCGGTCCAGCACCCGTCGGCGGACGAACACTTCACGCCCGGCACGCCCAACGCCTGGGGCGTATATACCGCAGACGTGGAACATGGGCTGGTGTACCTGCCCACGGGTAACGCCGTGCCGGACTACTACGGGGCCAAGCGGCGGCCTTTCGATGAGCGCTACTCCAGTTCTGTAGTGGCTGTGGATATCGATACCGGCGCACCGCGCTGGAGCTTCCAGACGCTGCACCATGACCTGTGGGATATGGACGTGCCTATCGGCCCCTCCCTGCTGGACATTCCCGGTGCCGGCGGTGAACCTATTCCTGCGCTGGTGCAAACCACGAAACGTGGCGAGCTGTTTGTACTCAACCGGCTTACCGGCGAACCGATCGTTCCGGTTGAAGAGCGCCCAGCGCCGCAGGGTGGATTGCCGGATGATCCAACCGCACCCACACAACCCTACTCGGCAGGCCTGCCCAGCTTCGCGCCACCCGCAGTGCGCGAGAAGGATGCGTGGGGTATCACCCCGGTGGACCAACTGCTGTGCCGGCTGGAATTCAAGCGGCTGAACTACCAGGGCGCGTTCACGCCGTTCTCGCTTGAGCGTAAAACCCTGGTGTACCCGGCGTTCGACGGGGTGATCGACTGGCACGGCGCAAGTGTGGACCCACAGCGGCAGCGCCTGTACGCGAACTTGAGCTACATCCCGTTCACGGCCAAGGTGGAACCCCGCGAACAGGCGGAGGCCAATGGCACCGTTGAACCGTGGAACGGCGTGGGCCAACCGCCTCGCCCCAAGGAATTCGCGGTGAACCCGCAATACGGAACGCCCTATGTCGTTACCGTGGAACCTTGGCTGGGCGTATTGGGCGCGCCCTGCAAGGCGCCGCCATGGGGGCAGCTGGCTTCGATCGACCTGAAAACCCGCCAATTGTTGTGGCGGCGCGACGTGGGCACCACCCGGGACATGGGCCTGTTCAAGACCCATTTCAACCTGCCGCTGTCCACGGGCATCTTTAACATCGGCGGCAACCTGAACACCGCCAGTGGCGTGGTATTCATGGGTGCCACCGCCGATGACTACCTGCGGGCGTTCGAAGCGGGCAGCGGCCGTGAGCTGTGGCGCCAGCGCCTGCCTGCGGGTGGCCAGGCCACCCCTATGACCTATCAAGGCGCCGATGGCCGGCAATACGTGGTAATCGCCGCCGGTGGGCACGGTGGGTTGGGTACGCGGGCCGGGGACTACATCATGGCCTACGCGCTGCCGAAGGCATCACAATGATGCCTTCGGCGGATGCTCAAGCCAAAGGGCCGCCCTCGCCGGCCAGCTCCCGCTCGATCTGCTCGATGCTGGGCAGGCTGGCCTGCAGCTCGGCAGGCAACGCCCCTACCAGTTGATATTCAGCCACTCCCATGGGGCGGGCGCTGTTTCGCAGGGCGTATTCCGCCACCACCTTGTTCTTGCTCTTGCACAACAGCAAGCCAATGGTGGGGCCGTCCTGGGGATGCTTGAGCTGTGCGTCCACTGCGGTGAGGTAGAAGCTCAGCTGGCCAAGGTGCTCGGGCTTGAACTTGCCGGCCTTGAGCTCGATCACCACATAGCAGCGCAGCTTGAGGTGGTAGAACAGCAGGTCGATGAAGAACTCGTCCCCGCCGACATCCAGCAATACCTGCTTGCCAACGAAGGCGAAACCCGCGCCCAGCTCCAGCAGAAAGTCGGTGACATGCCGAACGAGCGCGCTTTCGATATCGCGCTCCTGGGCCTCGACCGTCAAGCCGAGGAAGTCGAAACGGTACGGATCTTTCAGAGACTCCCGGGCCAGGTCGGATTGCGCCCAGGGGAGGCGGCTGTCGAAGTTACTTACGGCCTGGCCCGTGCGCTCCAGCAGGCGGGCTTCGATCTGCATCACCAGTACGTTGCGCGACCAGTTGTGTTCGATGGCTTTGGCGGCATACCAGCGTCGGGTTTCAGGGCCAGGGAGTTTGTCCAGCAACGCCAACTGGTGATACCACGGCAATTGTGCAAGCACCTCTTGCACAAACTCCGCGTCGGGCCAGGCTTCGGCAAACGCGCGCATGTATTTGAGGTTGCGGGGCGAAAACCCTTTCATGTCCGGGAACGCCGCACGCAGGTCGCGTGCCAGCCGGTCGATTACCTTGGTGCCCCAGCCCTGCTCGGCCTGACGACCAAGAATATCGCGGCCGATGTGCCAATAAAGCAGTACCAGCTCGCGATTTACCGCAAGGGTGGCCCGTTGCTGCGCGCCATGGATTCGGTTTTTGAGGTCGGCAAGCCAGGCGCTGTAGCCTTCAGGAGGCAGGCCGGGGCCAACA
Source organism: Pseudomonas sp. 3MAES_34.3B (assembly GCF_058145875.1). Taxonomy (NCBI): domain Bacteria; kingdom Pseudomonadati; phylum Pseudomonadota; class Gammaproteobacteria; order Pseudomonadales; family Pseudomonadaceae; genus Pseudomonas; species Pseudomonas sp. 3MAES_34.3B. The sequence continues at coordinate 4,773,334 of NZ_CM176960.1, forward strand.
GAAATGTCACTCATGCCTTTGCTCGCGCAGGTAGAAGGCGCCTACCTTAAATCAACACCGAAACGAGCCCAAGAACCCGCGGGCTGACTATGTGAGCAGAGGTTACCAACAGGGCTTTCTACGAGAGAGGGAGCAAAAGCAGCGATGGGCCGGCGTCCTGCCGGCCCGGGGATTACCTTCAGTGCCATAACCCTGCCAGGTACTCATGACCGGCAGCGGTTAACGTAAGCCTGAACACGATGGCCCGATCCGGGTTGTACACGCGTTCACTGCGAAGAAAGCCCGCAAGCACCAAGGCTTGCAAGGTCTGCGTCAACTGCCCGCGATGGGTAGATTGACCGGAGGCTACGTCAGCAAGAAGGCAGCGATGGGTTTTCTTATAGTCAAGCATGGCAAACTTCCTTCTACAGTTTTCTTATTGTTAAGAAGCACTGTAGCCCACCCTTGAGCGCTCTACCATGCGGGTCACGTGAATAGTCCGGATCGGGCGGGACCGGCAATTCCGGAAACAGGAACCGAAGCCCCGGTTTCCGTGGCTTCGGGTAATTGTGACAGGCGTCACAGCGGGGGAAAAAATTTTTGCATGTGGGCTCAAAGCGCAATCAGCCCGCGAACAGACCGTTCGCGGGCCGTTTTGACCTGTAGCGAGGTTTACTTGTTCAGGAACGCCAACAGGTCTTCGTTCAGCTGTTCCTGGTGGGTCACAGCGAAGCCATGAGGGGCGCCTTCGTACACTTTCAGCTCGGCGCCGGGCACCGCTTGAGCCGCCAGCTTGCCCGTGGTCTCGAAGGGCACGATCTGGTCCGCATCGCCGTGGATGACCAGCGTGGGCACGTCAACCTTGGCCAGGTCCGCGCGGAAGTCAGTTCCGGAGAAGGCGGTAACGCAATCCACAGTGCCTTTGAGCGAGGCCAGCAGCGCGATATTCAACGTTTGCGTGAGCACGCCCTCGGAGACGGTCTGGTTTTTGTTGGTGCCATAGAATGGCGCGGCGAAGTCGCTGATGAACTGCGCGCGGTCCTTCAGCAGGCCGGCCTTGATACCGTCGAACACGTCCTTGGGCACGCCCTCGGGGAAGCTCTCGGTCTTGCCGAAGATGGGCGTTACCGCGCCCAGCAGCACCAGCCCAGCCACTTTAGCCGTGCCGTGGCGGCCGATGTATCGGCTGATGTCGCCGCCGCCCATGGAGAACCCGACCAGCGTTACGCTCTCCAGGCCCAGGTGCTCGATCAGCTGGTGAATGTCCTCGGCGAAGGTGTCGTAGTCATAACCGGTCCATGGTTGGCTGGAGCGGCCGAACCCGCGGCGGTCGAAGGCGATGGTGCGGTAGCCCCGGGAGGCCAGGTAATGCATTTGCGAATCCCACATGTCCGCGTCCAGCGGCCAGCCGTGGCTGAACAGTACGGCCTTGCCCTGGCCCCAGTCCTTGAAGTAGATCTCGGTGCCATCAGCGGTGGTAAAGGTGCTCATACGTCTTGCCTCCAGTGCGTGGTTTACGGTTTAAACGGGAGCCAGCGCCGAATGTATGTCTACCGTGCCACTGAGCAGCCGGTGGATCGGGCAGGCATTGGCCACCTGCAGCAGGCGTTGGCGCTGGGTATCGTCGAGGTCACCCTGCAGCGAGATCTGCCGTTGGATACGAGTAAGGCCAGCGGCGGGGTCTTCGACCGTGATCTCCAGCGCAACGTGAATGCCTTCAAGTGGTAGCTGCTTTCGCCGGGCGTACAAGCCCAGCGTAATCGCCGTGCAGGCACCCAGAGAGCTCAGCAGCAATTCATGAGGCCCGGGGCCTGCGTTTTCAGTGCCTTCCTGTGCGATGTCGGCAAGCCATTGGTGGGTGCCGTCCGACAGGGTGACCTGATAAGGCACGGAGGCGGAAGTGGCGGTGACCTGGGAGGGCATGACGGGCTCCGACAGAGGGAAACTGCGATGGCGCTGACTATGACCCATGCTGCCTTGAGACTTCTTGCACGGCTGTGCTCATTTGCCTGCCGATAAGCCTGCCGTCATCCCTGAGTATGATTGCCGGGGCGAAGTTCATGCACTACCGTTCACGGGATTGAACGAACTTCTCCCGAATGAATCGCATAGCGCGGAAAACCCATGATCCAGCTCGGTAATGCGTCGATTTCGCTCGAGCGCCGCGAGGCTTTCCTCGATGGCCAGGCCCTGCGCCTGGGAGGTCGCGCCTTCGATATCCTTGCACTGCTGCTTCAGGCGCCTGGGCGGCTGGTGACCAAGGACGAATTGCTGGAGCAGGTATGGCCCGGCATGGTGGTAGAAGAAAACAACCTTCAGGTGCACATCTGCACGCTGCGAAAGGTTCTGCGGGTAGGTACCCAGGTCATTGAAACGGTCCCACGACGCGGTTACCGCTTGAACCTGTCGGACGCACCGGTCACTCACCCGGTCCTTGCAAAGGCCCCGCCCCTTATGGCCGCGATCGACGCCGATCATGGCCTTATCCCATTGGTGCATATTGTCGACGATGATCCTGCCGTGTGCGCCGCCATTACGCGCCTGCTACGGTCCGAAGGGTTTGAAGCGGCGAGCTATACCGATGCCGCAGCTTTTTTGCGGCAAACCTCCGGCGAGCGCCCAGGTTGCGTGCTGCTGGACGTGAACCTTACACAAGGCACGGGCTTTGACGTGCAGGACGCGCTGCTGAGGCGCGGAGCCTGCCTGCCGATCATTTTCATGACCGGCTACGGCACTATCGCGATGTCAGTAAAAGCCATGAAAGCGGGCGCCGAAGAGTTTCTGACCAAACCCTTCAATGATGACCGCCTGTTGGATGTGGTCCGCAATGCCATTGAACAGGCCCGGCAAGCATTGACGCGCCGACGCCGCCATTCCCAGGTCGCACAGCGGCTGACATCGCTGACCATGCGCGAACGGGAAGTGCTCGAATGGCTCATCAAGGGCCGGCAAAGCAAGCAGATTGCAACGCTGCTCGGCACCCGGGAAGTGACGGTCAAGGTTCACAAAAAGCACGTAATGGCCAAAATGCGCGCTCGCACGTTGGTCGAGTTGGTGAACCTATGCACAATGCTCGGCATGGTGCCTGACGTCGCCGAGCTTGAGTTGATCTGAACGCTCGCGACGCACACACCGAGTGGCCCACGCCGCTGTCCCCTCTTGCCGCAAAGAGCCCTGCCCATGCATGTGGTGTGCGTCGTCGACGACGATTTTTCCGTGCGAAAAAGCCTCGCCAACCTGCTCAAGTCCGCAGGTTACCAAGCACTGTGTTACGACAGTGGCGAGGCTTTTCTCGCCTCGCCTTCCGTGGATACGGCGGCGTGCCTGGTACTTGACCTGTGCATGCCCGGGCTTTCCGGCCATCAGGTACAACAGGCGCTGCGCGCACGGGGCAACGCGTTGCCGGTGGTGTGCATCTCGGCCAATGGCAATGACGCCGACGCGCGCTCGCTGGCCGAAGGCGCCGTGTGCTTTCTCGCCAAGCCCTTCACTGGCGAGGCACTGCTGAACGCCATCGAAGCCGCCGTTCAGGGCCGGCCTTAAGCTTCAAGCTGTAAGCTACAAGCTTCAAGCGGCAAGAAGATTGAGGCGGCCAGCCATGCGCGGATTGTAGCTTGTTGCTTGTAGCTTGCCGTTTCGGCCCGCCGCCTGTTTAAGGTTCTCTAAAGTACTTCCTTCCCCCATCCCGCCACACTGGCTCCGTACCCCCTAGCCAGGAGCCCCGGGCATGAATGCATTCACGCAGCCGTCAACCCTCACCCTCGACGCGGTGTCCTACCGCCTCATCGAGTCTCTGCGCGAAGCCTTGTGCACAGCGGAAGGCGGCGCGCCACAGGCCGTGTACCAGAAGGGTTTGAAGCTATGCGCGCACTTGCTTGCGCAGTATGCGGCACCTGTCGTCGAGGCTCCGGTCAGGGTTGCCCTGGCTCCGTGGCAGGAGCGCAAGGCGAAGGCGTTGATGAGCCAGGGTATGGCCACGCCGTTGTCCATCGCCGAGGTAGCCCAGGCCTGTGCCCTCTCGCGAAGCCATTTTTCCCGCGCCTTCAAAAAGAATACCGGCGTGTCCCCGAGGGATTGGCTGTTAGGCGCCCGCGTAGACCGTGCCAAGCAGCTACTGGCCAGCAGCCCCCTGCCCATTGCCCAGATCGGTGAAGAATGCGGTTTCGCCGATCAATCCCACTTTACCCGTACGTTCAGCCGCCTGGCGGGCTGTACCCCGCTGAACTGGCGTCAGGCCCAGGCCGGTTCGATACCTGCGGCGCCGCGCCAGCGCGCCGGGAGTATTACCCCTGGGGATAATACCTTCAGGGATACGGTGGGCCCCTGGTCCCTGCCGAAACAAAGCACACCGATGCAAGCCACCCGGTGAAGGCTCACGGAACATGACCTTATCCTCTCCGGCGACCTGCGCGTGCTCTGGCCCGGGCCCTGCCGCCAACCGTTCAACCGCTCTACAGGAACGCCCATGTCCGCAGAACTGATTCTCCTCAACGGCAGTTTCCATACCGTCGACCGCCAACAGCCAACCGCAAGCGCGGTGGCGATCAGCGGCGGCAAGTTCGTTGCCGTAGGCAGCGAAGCCGAAGTGCTGGCCCTGCGCACCGATGCTACCCAGATCATCGACCTCAAGGGCCGCACGGCCATCCCGGGCCTGAACGACTCCCACCTGCACTTGATCCGGGGCGGCCTTAATTACAACCTGGAACTGCGCTGGGAAGGGGTGCCGTCGGTAGCCGATGCCTTGCGCATGCTCAAAACCCAGGCAGACCGCACGCCGTCACCCCAATGGGTACGCGTGGTGGGCGGATGGAACGAATTCCAGTTCGCCGAGAAGCGCATGCCCACGCTCGAAGAGCTGAACCAGGCCGCGCCAGACACCCCGGTGTTTGTGCTACACCTCTATGACCGTGCGCTGCTCAACCGCGCTGCGCTCCGTGTGGTCGGGTATACCAAAGACACGCCAAACCCACCCGGTGGCGAGATCGTTCGCGACAGCCGGGGTGAGCCTACTGGCATGCTGATCGCGCGGCCGAACGCAATGATCCTCTACGCTACCCTGGCCAAAGGGCCCAAGCTGCCGCTGGAATACCAGGTAAATTCCACCCGCCAGTTCATGCGTGAGTTGAACCGGCTGGGGCTCACCAGCTGCATCGACGCTGGCGGGGGCTTCCAGAATTACCCGGACGATTACGAAGTTATCCAGACCCTCGCACGCGAGCAGCAGCTGACCGTACGTATCGCGTACAACCTGTTTACCCAAAAGCCCAAGGAAGAGCTGGCTGACTTCAAGCACTGGACCGGCAGCGTGAAGCTTCATCAGGGCGACGATTTCCTGCGCCACAACGGCGCCGGCGAAATGCTGGTGTTTTCCGCGGCCGATTTCGAGGACTTCCTCGAACCCCGCCCGGACTTGCCGCAGAGCATGGAGGACGAACTGGAGCCGGTTGTGCGGCACCTGGTGGAGCACCGCTGGCCCTTCCGCCTTCACGCCACCTACAACGAATCCATTTCGCGCATGCTCGATGTATTCGAGAAGGTGAACCGGGACATTCCGTTCAATGGCCTGCCGTGGTTCTTCGATCACGCCGAAACCATTACTCCTCAGAACATCGAGCGTGTACGCGCGCTGGGCGGTGGTATCGCCATTCAGGACCGCATGGCGTTCCAGGGCGAGTACTTTGTGGAGCGCTATGGCGCGGCTGCGGCTGAAGCCACGCCACCTGTGAAACGTATGCTCGCCGAAGGAGTACCGGTTGGCGCCGGGACCGATGCCACACGCGTCTCCAGCTATAACCCCTGGACGTCACTGTACTGGATGGTCAGCGGTCGCACTGTGGGCGGGCTCGAGCTGTATCCCGAAGGGCTGCCACGGTCCACCGCGCTGGAGCTGTTTACCCACGGCAGCGCGTGGTTCTCGTCCGAACAGGGCAAGAAGGGCCAGATCAAGGTCGGGCAACTCGCCGACCTGGCGGTGCTCTCGGCGGACTTCTTCAGCGTGGACCCTGAAGCCATCAAGTGGATCGAGTCGGTGCTTACCGTGGTTGGCGGCAAGGTGGTGTATGCCGACGGTGATTTCCGCCAGCTGTCGCCGCCAGCGATCCCGGTGGTGCCAGAGTGGTCCCCGGTGGCGCTCGTACCGGGCCATTACCGCCCCGCTTCGGCACCGATGGCGGCTGTTCACCAATGCCAGGGGGCCTGCGCGGTGCACGCTCATAGCCACGACCGCGCCAGGCTTTCCAATGTACCTGTCAGCCGCTTCCAGGAGTTCTGGGGGGCGTTCGGCTGCTCGTGTTTCGCGTTCTAGGGCGTGCCTTTGCGCCCCTTTTTAACTACTTCGAGGAGCAACACCATGACGATCCCCTACAAGCGCCTGAACAAGGATGACGCCGTTGTATTGCTGGTAGATCACCAGACCGGCCTCATCTCGCTGGTGCAGGATTTTTCCCCAAACGAGTTCAAGAACAACGTGCTGGCCCTCGCGGACCTGGCCAAGTTCTTCAACCTGCCAACCATCCTCACCACCAGCTTCGAACAGGGGCCCAACGGCCCTCTGGTGCCTGAGCTGAAAGCTGCCTTCCCGGATGCGCCTTACATCCCTCGCCCTGGCCAGATCAATGCCTGGGACAACGAAGACTTCGTCAAGGCGATCAAGGCCACCGGCCGCAAGCAGTTGATCATCGCTGGCGTTGTAACCGACGTCTGTGTGGCCTTCCCGACGCTGTCGGCCATCGCCGAAGGCTTTGATGTGTTCGTGGTCACTGACGCCTCGGGCACCTTCAACGAAACCGTGCAGCAGGCGGCGTGGGCTCGCATGACCGCTGCCGGGGCACAATTGATGAACTGGTTCTCGGTCGCCTGCGAACTGCATCGCGACTGGCGCAACGATATCGAAGGGCTGGGCAACCTGCTTTCCGAGCGCCTGCCAAACTACCGTAACCTGATGAACAGCTACAACGTCCTCACCTCTCGCTGAGGGGCTTGAGCGTCGCCGTCTGCGATGACGGCGGCGCCCTGCTGCACTTTTGCAGCACTGGCGTGAGAAATCGCTGCGCGAAACCCTGCGCTTCGAAGCCTAGGATGGAGCCATCACGGTCGCTTGGGCCGTTCCTCCGACAGGATTCGAACATGCACGCCTCCTCCCCGCATTCAGCCCCCGCTACGCCATGGCTGGCCATTTTCGCCGGCCTTTGCGCGAGCCTGGTCAGCATCGGCCTGGCGCGCTTCGCGTATACCCCACTGATTCCATCGCTGATCGAAGCACACTGGTTCGCCGAAGCCCAGGTGGTGTACCTGGGCGCTGCAAACCTGGCGGGCTACCTGATCGGCGCGCTGGTGGGCCACCCATTGGCAAGGCGCTGGTCCAACACCTCGGTGCTGCGCTGGATGCTGCTGGGCGTGACCCTGTCGTTCTTCGCCTGCGCCTGGCCCCTCTCCACCACGTGGTTTTTTGCATGGCGGCTGCTCTCCGGCATTGCCGGTGGCGCGATCATGGTGCTGGTGGCCGCTACCGTGCTGCCTCATGTGCCGGCCGCACGCAGGGGCCTGGCCAGCGGCGCAATTTTCATGGGGGTGGGCGTAGGTATCGCCGCCTCTGGCACATTGGTGCCTGCCTTGCTCCAGTTCGGGCTGCAGGCGACCTGGCTGGGCCTGGGCGCATTGGCATTGCTGCTGACCGCCTTGAGTTGGTTCGGCTGGCCCGCGCCACACCGCGAAGCCGCGGCCAGCCATGGGCGCATGCCTGGCAACCCGGCGCTGCGCCTGCTGTTCGGGCAATACGCACTGATGGCCGCGGGGCTGGTACCGGCCATGGTGTTTCTGGTGGATTACGTCGCTCGGGGGTTGGGCGCTGGCACTCACCAAGCGGCGCTTGTGTGGGTGTTCTACGGCCTCGGGGCCATTGTTGGGCCAATGGTGTATGGCGCACTCGCCGACCACATGGGCGCTCGCCCGGCGATCCGGCTGGTGCTGATCGCGCAAGCGGCCGCCGTAGCCGTGTTACCCCTGGCGCAGGCGTTCTGGTTATTGGCCATGGTGGCCGTCGTCATTGGTTCGTTCCCGCCGGGCATCGTGCCGCTGGCACTGGCCCGGGTACACGAGCTGTGCCCCACACATGCCCAGCAGCAAGTGGCATGGAGCCGCGCGACGGTAAGCTTCGCCAGCTTCCAGGCGCTGTCGGGTATCGCTTACTCGGTGATATTCAACGCAACGGGCGGCCATTACCGCGTGCTGTTTGGCATCGCCAGTGCGGTTTTGGTACTGGCCTGGCTGGCTCAGGAAGGGGCGGCGCGCTGGCCGGTGCGGGCCAGCGATGTGCCGCCAGGCACGGCCAGCCCCGTGCGTGGCCGGTGAGCGCTACTTGAGCAACGGCACCTTGGCGGCGGGCTGGTAAGGCCCATAGAGCACTGGCGCCCAGTGAAAGACTTTGCCCGCCCGGGTGATGTGGCCTGTACCCGGGAATGGCAAGTGTGCCGCAGCAACCCATACGTGCTCGTCGGCCAACTGGCCAAACACTGCATTGCGCGCCTTGATCGCCTCCGGGCCGCTTACGTCGAAACGAATCCCCGCCTCGGGATGCTCGAACTGCACGGCCAGGCTATGCACCAGGTCTCCGATGAACACGATGGATTGCCCGCCCGAGGTAAACCGGTAGGTGGTACTGCCGGGTGTATGCCCCGCTTCGAGACGGGCCTGTACTTCGGGCACGGGGTTCGCGGGCGGGGTGAAGGTTTGCAAGCGACCGGCGGCCTGATAGGGCGCTACCGAGCGCTGCGCCACCTTGAAGTATTCCTGCGCAGCGGCAGGCGCCTTGGCCATCACCGCCGGGCTCAGCCAATAATCTGCCTCGGCCTGCTCCACATGCACAGTGGCCTGCGGAAACACCGCAGCCCCCTCTTTATCCACCAGCCCGCACACATGGTCCAGGTGCAAGTGGGTCAGCAGAATGGTGTCTACCTGGGCAGGCTCATATCCGGCCGCCTTGAGGTTGCCGACCAGGCTCCCCGCCGTTTCGCCGATGCACTGGCCGGCGCCTGTATCTACCAGTACCAGATGCGTGCCGGTGTTCACCAGAAACGCATTGAAGTGGGTGCGCATGCCCTGCCCGTCCATGCTCTGGCGAGCCAGCAGCTCACGGATGCGTGCCTTGTCCAGCCCCTGCAACAGGTCAGGGGACAAATCGTTATAGCCGTCGAACAGGGCGGTTACCTCGTAATCACCCACTGCCAGCCGGAAATACCCCGGCACCTGGGTTTTTACCGGCGGTACCGGTTGGGCCTGGACCAACCCTGCAACGGCCAGCGCCAGCAGGCCAAAGGCCAGATAGGGGAAGGGATGCGCACGCATTTAAATTGCCTCACTAAAGGTCACCATTGAAGTAGTGATCAGCATCGCGGCTCGGCGAGCCTGCGGCTTGAACAGGTGTGCCTGCATGGAATGCCCGTGCCGGGATCTTCGCGCCTATGTGGCGTTTGCGCGGTACACGCCGTAGGCTCACAGCTTGCCCACCAGACAAACCTTCACCATGCACAGCAGTTTCATCGGCGCTTTCACCTCATGAACTGGGACGACACTCGGGTGTTACTGGCACTCAGCCGCCACGGCACGCTGCGGGCAGCCGCCCGTGCCTTGAAGGTGGACCAGGCCACGATTGGTCGGCGCCTAGCCGCTCTCGAGCAGGCGCTGAACACCACGCTGTTCCTGCGCACCTCCCAGGGCTACGTGTTGACCCCCTCCGGCGAGGTTGCGCTGGACGCGGCGAGCAGCATGGAGAACGCCGCACTCGCCCTGCAGCGGCAGGTGGAAGGGCTGGATGAGCGGCTGCAGGGGGTGGTACGGGTAGCCTGCACCGAAACCATGGCCATGGATGTGTTGATCCCGGCCATGGCGCGCCTGGCAAGGCGGCATCCCGCGCTACGTGTACAACTGGATGCTTCTACGCGGATCGTGAGCCTGAGCCGGCGGGAAACGGATGTCGCCATCCGCAACGTCAAGCCAGACAACCCCGACCTTATCGCCAGGCGGCTGACGACCTGGCCGGTTGGTTTGTTTGCCTCGGCGGAATATCTGGAGCGGCAGGGTGAGCCCGTGGCTGGTAGCCGTTTCGCCGGCCACCAACTGGTGATGTACCAGCCCTACCTGGAGCGTGCCGGCGGCGCCACCCTGGCAGGTGAGGCCATTGATCACGGCCAACTGGTCGCAACCGTAAACTCGAGCCTGTTGGTACGTCGGTGTGTTGCGCTGGGCATGGGCCTTGGCGAGCTGCCTGTGATACCTGCGGAGCAGGCCGGCCTGGTGCGTGTATGGCCCGACCGCAGCACGGTACCTGGCTACGACCTGTGGTTGGTAACCCATGCGGACCTTCGCCATAGCGCCCGGGTACGTGCCGTTATCGATGAAGTGGCCAGCGCCTTTGCAGCGTGTGCGGCGCTGGCCTGAACTGCAGCATTCAGCCTTTGCTATGCGTGGGGGAGGACGGCCCGGGGTTCATCGCGCGTGGCCCCATGATGCCCCAGATCACCAGGCCTACCACCGGCAGGATAAAGATCAGTACAGTCCAGCCCACCTTGGTGCCGGAGGCTTTGTCACTGCGCCATACGCTGACGATCGCCCAGATGTCGGCCAGCAGAATCACGAGGCCTATCAGCCCGGAAAGTAATGAGTCCATGGTTGTATCCCTCATTGCTGAAAGCGCGGGCGACCCCTGTCGTCCGTTACTACTGTCGGTACTCAACACGGGCGATGGTTCCAGAACCAGGCGGCGACATCTGACGAGCGGCCTGCGTGTTCGCGAATGCGGAACGGTTTGCCCTCCACGCTGCTCAAAGGGCAAATCCGAGGACGCCGGCGACCATGGACAACGACGACGAGCTTGCCAACCGCACTTACCCCATTGTCGAGGACATGGGCAGGCAACGCCGCGCCTGGGCCATCGAGCATATCGGCTGGTGCCTGCTGATGCTGGTTGTGCTGTTGACCTTGCTAGGGCTGTTCTCCAAGGGCCCGTTATCGTCGATGGACGTTGCCAGCACGGATGGTACGTTACGGGTGGAATACGAGCGCTTCAGCCGCAACGGCGCGCAAGACAACATGGTGATCACGGCTAAGGGCCAACCCGGTCAACTGCTTGAAGTAACGCTGGGCGCAAGGCTGCTGGAAGGGGTAAGCATCGAAGCACTGTACCCTGAAAGCGGCCCGGCCCACAGCCGCGGCAGGGACCTGGTGGTTCCGCTTCTCACCGATGGAAACGGCACAGCCACGCTCTACCTCACCCTGCGCAGTGATGGCGCCTGGCTTTACCATGGCGACATCGCCCTCTCCACCGGCGCCCGTGTGGCGATACCCAAGTTTATCTACCCCTGACCCCCGGAGCTGCCATGGACGCTGCCTTGCGTGCAGGTGCGATGTATATCGCGCTGATCATCCTGTTCAAGATTGCCGGACGCCGCTCGTTGGTCGACCTCACTACCTTCGACTTCGTACTGCTGCTGATCATTGGCGAGGCCACGCAACAGGCGCTGTTGGGGGATGACTTTTCGTTTACCAATGCCGTGCTGGTGATCGCGACGCTTATCGCCATGGATGTAGGCTTTTCATTGGCCAAGCAGCGCTTCAACCGTTTGTCCCGGCTACTGGATGACGGCGCCATGATCCTCGTCGAAAATGGACGGCCGCTCGACAAGCGACTGGCAAAGGCCAGGCTTACCGAGGCCGACATCATGGAAACCGCACGGTCGAACCAGGGCGTTGAGCGCATGGAAGACATCCGCTACGCCATCCTCGAGCGCAACGGCAATATTTCGATCATCAAGAACTGAAGCGCTGCCTTGCCCCGGTTTGCCCCCCTTGCCCCGCTCTGCTAACGTCGCGCGGTTGATCAAGACTGCCGAGAATCCCGCCATGGCCCGTAAGAAAACCGCTCTGGACTTCGAGCAATCGCTCACAGACCTTCAAACGCTGGTAGAGCGCCTGGAGAACGGCCAGCTGTCCCTGGAAGATTCGCTGACCGCCTTCGAGCAAGGCATTCGCCTGACCCGCGATTGCCAGGATGCCCTTGCAGCGGCAGAGGTAAAGGTGCAGCAACTGCTTGAACGCGACGGCCAGCTTGTCGAAGCGCCGCTGGACGTGGACGAAACCGAATGATCGCAAGCTACCAAGCGCAGTGCCAGGCCCGCGTGGATGCGGCCCTGGAGCAGCTGTTCCGCCCTCACCTGGCTGAAGCGGCAAGGCTGTACGAAGCCATGCGCTACAGCGTGATGAACGGCGGCAAGCGGGTGCGGCCATTGCTGGTGTATGCCGCCTGCGAAGCGTTGGGAGGCCTGACGGCGAATGCCGACGGCGCCGCCTGCGCAGTGGAGCTTATCCACGCGTACTCGCTGGTACATGACGACCTCCCGGCCATGGATGACGATGACCTGCGCCGTGGCCAGCCCACAACGCACAAGGCATTCGATGAAGCCTGCGCGATCCTCGCCGGTGACGGCCTGCAAGCGATGGCCTTCAGCGCGCTGAGCGATGCCGGCGCAGACACGCTGAGCGACAGCACGCGCCTGCACATGGTACGTGCGCTCGCCACCGGGGCGGGCCCGGCCGGCATGGTGGGTGGCCAGGCCATTGACCTTGGCTCGGTGGGGCTCAAGCTCGACCAGGCCGCGCTGGAGCAGATGCACCGGCACAAGACCGGTGCGCTGATCGAAGCCAGTGTGGTGCTCGGTGCGCTGGCCAGCGAACGGGCCGGCCCCGCCGATCTCAAAGCGCTGAGGGTTTACGCCCGCGCCGTGGGGCTTGCCTTCCAGGTGCAGGACGACATCCTGGATGTGGAAAGCGACACCGCTACCCTCGGCAAGCGCCAGGGCGCCGACATCGCCCGGGACAAGCCGACCTACCCGGCGCTGTTGGGCATGGACGCCGCCAAAGCCTATGCACAGGAATTGTGTGACCAGGCGCTTCACGCCTTGCGCCCCTTCAACGCCAGCGCCGAGCCGCTGCGTGAGCTGGCCCGCTATATCGTTGAACGCCGCAACTGACGTCCTGGCTTGCCGCCGATATGCCATCAGCGGCAAGCCAGGCTCCTACAGCTCGGCGCCATAGGGTAAACTCTTGTCCTTTATGGCTTCCAAAACGATCCGCCCGATGCCTACGACGTTCCAAGAGATCCCCCGCGAGCGCCCGCTGACCCCGCTGCTGGACCGTGCCGACACGCCGGCCGGGCTGCGCCGGCTGGGCGAGGCCGAGCTGGAAAGCCTTGCCGATGAACTGCGCCTGGAACTGCTCTACAGCGTTGGGCAGACCGGGGGGCATTTCGGCGCCGGCCTTGGAGTGATCGAGCTTACTATCGCGCTCCACTATGTATTCGATACCCCCGAGGATCGCCTCGTATGGGACGTGGGCCATCAGGCCTACCCGCACAAGATCCTCACCGGGCGCCGCGAGCGGATGCACAGCCTGCGTCAGAAAGACGGCCTGGCCGCCTTCCCGCGCCGCAGCGAAAGCCCCTACGATACCTTCGGTGTAGGGCACTCCAGCACGTCCATCAGCGCGGCGCTCGGCATGGCCATCGCCGCCCGCCTGCAAGGCAGTGACCGCAAGGCGATCGCGGTAATCGGCGACGGCGCGCTAACCGCAGGCATGGCGTTCGAGGCCCTCAACCACGCGCCGGAAGTAAACGCCGACATGCTGGTTATCCTCAACGACAACGACATGTCCATTTCGAGGAACGTGGGCGGGTTGTCCAACTACCTGGCCAAGATCCTTTCCAGCCGCACCTATGCGAGCATGCGCGAAGGTAGCAAAAAGGTACTGTCGCGCCTGCCGGGCGCCTGGGAAATCGCCCGCCGCACCGAAGAGTACGCCAAGGGCATGCTGGTGCCCGGCACCCTGTTCGAAGAGCTGGGCTGGAACTACATCGGGCCCATCGACGGCCATGACCTGCCAACGCTGATCGCCACCTTGCGCAACATGCGTGATCTCAAGGGCCCGCAGTTCCTGCACGTGGTCACCAAGAAGGGCAAGGGCTTCGCGCCCGCCGAAGTCGACCCTATTGGCTACCATGCCATCACCAAGCTGGAGCCTGCCGCGCCCGCTGCGGTGCCGGTGAAAAAGCCCAGCGGGCCAAAATACTCCAGCGTGTTTGGCCAGTGGCTGTGTGACATGGCCGCCGCGGATGAGCGCCTGGTCGGCATTACGCCTGCCATGAAGGAGGGCTCGGACCTGGTTGCGTTCAGCGAGCGCTTCCCGAAACGCTATTTCGATGTGGCCATTGCCGAACAGCATGCGGTTACCCTGGCCGCGGGCCTGGCCTGCGATGGCATCAAGCCGGTGGTTGCGATCTACTCCACCTTCCTGCAGCGTGGCTACGATCAGCTGATCCACGACGTGGCCGTGCAGGGGCTGGATGTGCTGTTCGCCATCGACCGCGCCGGCCTTGTGGGTGAGGATGGCCCCACTCACGCAGGCAGCTTCGATCTTTCCTACCTTCGCTGTGTGCCAGGGCTGGTGATCATGGCGCCCAGCGACGAGAACGAACTGCGCCTGCTGCTCAGCACAGGGTTCCACTATCCAGGGCCGGCGGCCGTGCGCTATCCCCGGGGCACCGGGCCGAACGCGCCACTGGCCCCGGGCCTGGGTACCGTGGAAGTGGGCAAGGGCGTGATCCGCCGCCGTGGCGAAGGCGTGGCCATCCTGGTATTCGGCGTGCAACTGACCGAAGCGCTGGCCGTGGCCGAGCGGTTGAACGCTACCGTGGTGGACATGCGTTTCGTGAAGCCGCTGGATGAAAGCCTGGTGCGTGAGATGGCGAGCAACCATGGGTTGCTGGTCACCCTCGAAGAAAACGCCATCATGGGCGGCGCCGGGTCGGCCGTGGGCGAGTTCCTGGCCAGCGAAGGCACCGCCGTGCCGTTGTTGCACCTGGGCCTGCCGGATACCTATGTGGAGCACGCCAAGCCAGCGCAGATGCTCGCCGAATGCGGGCTGGATGAAGCCGGGATCGAAGCGGCAATCAGGGCGCGGCTGGCGTAGCCGCGTACCGCTCATTACATGGATGTGGGGGCAGGCGAAGCTCACGGAACTCTTCGCTTCGCTCCCGCCCTTCAGCTACCCATCATGTGCCCAAGCTTCCCGGCCTTGGTCGCCAGGTAATACTTGTTGTGGGGGTTGTGCCCGGTGTGCAGTGGCACTCGCTCAGCCACCGCAATGCCCATTTCGGTCATGGCTTTCACCTTGCGCGGGTTGTTGGTCATCAGCCGCAGCGACTTCACACCTAGGTGTTCGAGCATCGGCTGGCAAATGGAATAATCCCGCTGGTCGGCGGCAAAGCCCAGCCGCTCGTTGGCTTCCACGGTATCAGCCCCCTCATCCTGAAGCTCGTACGCGCGGATCTTGTTCAACAGGCCAATCCCTCGGCCTTCCTGGCGCAGATACAACAGCACGCCCCTCCCTTCGCGGGCGATCGCCTGGAGCGCAGCCTCCAGTTGCGAGCCGCAGTCACAGCGCTGGCTGAACAAGGCATCTCCGGTGAGGCATTCGGAATGAACACGGCCCAGCACGGGCTGCCCGTCGGCAACATCGCCCAGGCTGAGAATGACATGTTCGCGCCCGGTCGCCTTCTCTAGAAAGCCGTGCATGGTAAAGGTGGCAAATGGCGTGGGCAGCTTGGAAGCGGCGACAAAAGCGACGGGCACCTTGTGCTCCTATCTGTGTTAAAGCCGAAAACGTGCGCTGTGGCCTGGCAATAGGCGCAGGCCGCGGCGCCGGAGATGTCACATTGTAACATCTGTGCTTTGCGCTGACTCAGCTCGAATTTTCGACCTTACCTATCGAGCGGTTCTATCAAGGCGCCTTTGAAGCGGGTTCATGCTCGAAGGGATAGGGCATTTTCCACCGCCTGTAGAGCGGCCGCAGTTGCCCACTGGCCACCAGCTCGTCCATGCGCTTGTCGAACACATCGCGCAGTTCTCGCCCACGCGCGTTGTTGGCAAAGCCCAGGTACAGCGGCAGGTCGATCAGGTGCGTCAGCCGAAATGCGGAAAAGTCCGAGGCGTGCTCCCGGATATAGTCCATTTCCTGCTCGGCATCGATGTAGTAGTCGGCATGCCCCCGCTTGAGCATTTCCAGAATACCGTCGCGCCGGCGCACTTCTTCATATTGCTTGGCAGCCGGCAAGTAACGCTGGAACTCGTACCCGCGCACCCATGCCAGGCGATAGTCACCCAGGTTCGCCTGGGTAGGCACCGGGAGGCGGGCCAGGCTAAGCGCGTAGATATGGTCGGTATCGTAATGCCAGCGCGGATAAAGCGAGGTTTGCTCGTCCTTGTATGAGCCGACCCAGGCGTCGGCTTCGCCGCGCTGCACCAGCCCTACCGAGCGCAAATAGGGCTCTATCCGCCATACCAGCTTGTAGCCTGCCGGCTCGAAAATGATGCGCATCAAGTCCCAGCCAAGCCCGGTACCATCAGCCCCGGTATAGTCATTCCAGGCTTCGCTGACGATGACGACCGTGCCCGGCTCGGGCTCGGCAGCCTGCGCAGTACTCAGCCAGGCGGCCAGCAAGCCGCACAACAATGGCGATACCCACTTGAACATTGCCCCCTCCGTTTGGCGCAATTCATGTTTGCTGATGGCTCAGGTGAACAGCACCACCAGCCCTTGCATCGCCAGCCAGGCGAATACGCCCGCCAGTACGTCGTCCAGCATGATCCCGATACCCCCGTGTACATGCCGGTCAATCCAGCGAATCGGCCACGGCTTGAGAATGTCGAAGAAGCGGAACACGAGAAACCCTGCAAGCAGCCAGTACCAGCCTTCAGGTACCAGCCACAGGGTAATCCACATGCCCACCATTTCGTCCCACACGATACCTTCATGGTCGTGTACCCGAAGGTCATCGGCTACCTTGCCGCACAGCCAGAAGCCGAACAGCATGGTGACGCCCAGCATCAGCCAGTAGCCCCAGTCGGGAAGCATCTGCCATAGCGGGATGAACGGTACGGCCACGATCGAGCCCCACGTACCCGGGGCCTTCGGGAGGGTGCCCGAGCCAAACCCGAACGCGATGAAGTGCCACGGGTTACGCCACACCGATGGCGGTACGAACTCTGCGGGCACCTGGTTCGGATGGTCTGTCACGGTTGCTCCTGAAAATGTTGATAGCCGCGCTGCCTTGGCGTGATGTCCTGGCCCTGGTCATCCAGCACGTACACGCCTTGACCCTCCGCCACATGGCCAATCACCACAGGCTCATGGCCACGCTGACGCAGCGGCGACAGGTGATGAGGCGCCAGGGTGAAGGCAAGGACATAATCGTCGCCACCACTCAAGGCGGCCTCCATCGCAGCCTGACCGCCCGCGAAACCTTGCAAGGCATCTGACAGCGGCACGCTTGATTGTTCGATATGCAATGCCACTCCTGAAGCCCTTGCGATATGCCCACAGTCGGCGAGCAGGCCGTCGGAGATATCCAGGGCGGCGGAGGCCAGGCCGCGCAGCGCCAACCCCAGGCTGAATTGGGGGCGTGGCGCCCAATAATGCTCGAGCAATGGCTCGCTGTGTTCGGGGCTCGCGGTGCGTAGGCCAAGTACCAGAGGCAGCGCCCCGGCGGCGTTGCCCAAGTTGCCGCCTACGCATAGTAGATCGCCCGGCCGGGCGCCAGCCCGGGTCAACGCCTGCCCTGCGGGCACCGTTCCGAACACCGTGACCGTGAGGCTCAGGGGCCCGCGGGTAGTGTCACCGCCCACCAGCCGCAACCCACAGGTAGCAGCCATGGCGTCCAGGCCATCGGCGAAATCGCGCAGCCAGGCGGGGGACACTTCGGGCAAGGTAAGGGCCAGGGTAAAGCCGAGCGGCAATGCGCCCATGGCGGCAAGGTCGCTGGCGGCGACGGCCAGCGAGCGCTGGCCCAGCAGGCGCGGCGGCGGGCCATGCGGGAAGTGCACGCCCTCTACCAGCGTATCGGTGGAAACCGCCATCTGCTCCCCCGGCGCAAGGGCAAGCAGGGCACAATCGTCACCGATACCCAATGCCACCCCGTCGCTGGCGCGCGCGCATACCGCCGCCGCGAAATAGCGACGGATCAGCTCGAACTCACCGAGCGCCACGGCCACTCAGCGCTTGTTTGCGTTGACTTCCGGCGCGCGCAGGCGCGGCGCCAGTTTATCCAGCACACCGTTCACGAACTTGTGCCCGTCGGTTGCGCCGTAGATTTTCGCCAGCTCGATGCCCTCGTTGATGACCACCTTGTAAGGAACATCCACCCGCTTGAGCAGCTCGAACGTGGACAGGCGCAACACGGACAACTCGACCGGGTCCAGCTCGTCGAGGGTCAGCTCCATGCAGGGCTTGAGCTGATCGTCGATCTCGGTCTTGTTCGCGGCTACGCCGTGCAGCAGTTCGCGGAAGTAGGCACCGTCCACGTCGCTGAAGTCGTTGTCCACACGGAACTGCGCTTCGATCTCGTTGAGCGAATGCTTCGCGATGTGCCACTGGTACAGGGCCTGGGTAGCCATTTTCCGAGCTTCGCGCCGCTTGGCGCTCTTGCTCTTGGCGGTGGCTGGGTCCTTGGGTTCGCGAGGGTTGAAACGCTCGTTTTCGTCGTTGATCACTTGGCCTCCAACTGCGACAGCAGGCTGACCATCTCAAGCGCGCTCAGGGCGGCTTCGGCACCCTTGTTACCGGCCTTGGTACCGGAACGCTCGATGGCTTGTTCGATGGTGTCGACGGTCAGTACGCCAAAGGCGACTGGCACGCCAAACTCCATGGACACCTGGGACAGGCCCTTGGTGCATTCGCCTGCAACGTATTCGAAGTGAGGGGTGCCGCCACGGATCACCGCGCCCAGCGCGATGATGGCGTCGAACTCACTGCGCTGAGCGACTTTTTGGGCAACCAGCGGGATTTCGAACGCACCCGGCGCGCGAATCACGGTGATGTCGCTTTCGTTGATACCGTGGCGAACCAGGGCATCGACGGCGCCGCTGACCAGGCTCTCCACGACGAAGCTGTTGAAGCGGCCAACCACCAGCGCATAGCGCCCTTTGGGGGCAATGAAGGTACCTTCGATGGTCTTCAGGGTCATTCGGTGTTCTCGTATTTAAAGAGCCAGGCCGCACACGGCGGCCTGTAGGTAAGTTAAGTCGAAAAGCAGGCGCCGCGGCCTGTTTATTCGGAGGGCACGTATTCTACAACTTCCAGGTCGAATCCGGATATCGCGTTGAACTTCATCGGCGAACTCATCAGGCGCATCTTGCGCACGCCCAGGTCCCGAAGAATCTGCGAGCCCGCCCCTACGATGCTGTAGGTATTGGGCTTTTTCGGCGGCACGTGCTCGGCCACTTCGCGGATGTGCGCCAGCAATTGGTCGCCATCCAGCGGGTGGCCCAGCAGCAGCACCACACCGGCGCCCGCTTCGGCCACGTGGGTCATGGCGGCGCGAAGGCTCCAGCGGCCAGGCTGGCGCACCATCAACAGGTCGCGCAGCGGGTCCATGTTGTGCACCCTTACCAGGGTAGGCTCGTCGGGCTGAACCTTGCCCAGGGTAAGCGCCATGTGCACGTCGCCTTCGACCGAATCCCGGTAGGTCACCAGGTTGAACTGGCCCAGGTCGGTATCGAGCGGCTGCTCGGAAACCCGGGCCACGGTGCGCTCGTGGATCATGCGGTAGTGAATGAGGTCGGCGATGGTGCCGATCTTGATTCCATGCTCGGCGGCGAATGCTTCCAGTTCGGTACGGCGCGACATGGTGCCGTCGTCGTTCATCACCTCACAGATCACGCCCGCAGGCTCGAAGCCGGCCATGCGCGCCAGGTCGCAAGCAGCCTCGGTGTGCCCGGCGCGAGCCAGGGTACCGCCCGGTTGAGCCATCAGCGGGAAGATGTGCCCGGGGCTTACGATGTCTTCGGCCACGGCCTCCTTCGCCGCTGCGGCCTGAACGGTACGCGCGCGATCCGCGGCGGAGATACCGGTGGTCACGCCTTCGGCCGCTTCGATGGACACCGTGAACTTGGTGCCGAAGCCGGAACCGTTACGCGGCGCCATCAATGGCAGCTTCAGCGCCTCACAGCGCTCGCGGGTCATCGGCATGCAGATCAGGCCACGGGCGAAGCGCGCCATGAAGTTGATGTGCTCGGCCTGGCAGCATTCGGCGGCCATGATCAGGTCGCCTTCGTTCTCGCGGTCTTCGTCATCCATGAGGATGACCATCTTGCCCTGGCGGATGTCTTCAACCAGCTCTTCGATCGTGTTGAGCGCCACGCGGCACCCCCTTGCGTATTATTTGAGGTAGCCGTTGGCGGCCAGGAAGCTTTCGGTGATACCGCCCTGCCCCGGGTTGGCGGCCTTGTCGCCGAGCAGCAGGCGCTCCAGGTAGCGGGCCAGGAGGTCGACTTCGAGGTTTACCCGCCGGCCAGGCTGGTAGCTGGCCATGATGGTTTCGGCAAGGGTGTGGGGCACGATGGTGAGTTCGAACTCCGCGCCGTTTACCGCGTTTACGGTGAGGCTGGTGCCGTCTACGGTAATCGAGCCCTTGTGGGCGATGTAGCGGGCCAGTTCAGCCGGCGCCCGCAGGGTGAACTGCACGGCTCGGGCATTCTCGCTGCGGGCCACCACTTCACCCACACCATCCACGTGGCCGCTGACCAGGTGGCCACCCAGGCGGCTGCTGGGCGTGAGTGCCTTTTCGAGGTTCACCGGGCTGCCGGTTTTCAGGTCGTTGAAAGCGGTGCAGTCCAGGGTTTCGCGGCTTACGTCCGCCCAGAACCCATCGCCCGGCAGTTCCACGGCCGTAAGGCACACACCGTTCACCGCAATACTGTCGCCAAGTTTCACGTCGGTGAGGTCCAGCTTCCCGGTGCTCACATACACACGCACGTCACCGCCCTTGGGCGTGAGCGCGCGGATACTGCCAATGGATTCGATGATGCCGGTGAACATGGAGGACCTCCGGAAAACGGGGAATTATACGGGGCGAGCAGGCGCTGGCACGGCAATGACCTGCCAGTCGTCGCCCACCGCACGCATTTGAACGATTTTCAGCGCTGGCGCCTCGGCCATTGTCGCCAGGGGCCAGTCCAGCAAGGGCCGAGCACTGGAGCCCATGAACAAACCAGCCACGAACAAGCGGTACTCATCCACCAGCCCTGCCTGGGCCAACGCTCCCGCCAGGCGCGGGCCAGCTTCCACAAGCACTTCGTTCGCGCCACGACGGGCGAGCTCACGCAGCAGCCCGGGCAGATCGACCTGGCCGTTGGTACCTGGAAGCAGCAACGTATCGGCAGCCACCGCTTCGTAGCCTTCCGGGCTGGCGGGAGCCTGAGCGCAGACCACCAGCGAGGGCCCTGCAGCGAAGAAGGCAGCATTCGTAGGCACACGCAAACGGCCGTCAATCAGCACGCGCAACGGCGGCCGGCCGGCGGCCAGCGTGGCCATGGGTTCCGGCAGGCCCAGCTCGCCCGGGCGCACGGTGAGCCGCGCTGCATCGGTGAGTACCGTATCGGCCCCGCTGAGCACCACGCTGGAGCGGGCCCGCAACCGCTGTACCGCGCGGCGAGCATCGGGGCCGGTGATCCACTGGCTTTCGCCACTGGCCATGGCGGTACGGCCATCCAGGCTCATGGCCAGTTTTACCCGTACAAACGGCAAACCGTGCTCCATACGCTTGATGAAGCCGGGGTTGAGCGCCCGCGCCTGCGCTTCAAGCACACCCGAGCTTACAACAACACCCGCCGCTGCCAGGCGGGCCAGGCCTTGGCCGGCTACCTGAGGGTTAGGGTCCTGCATGGCTGCGACCACGCGCCCTACCCCGGCGGCCAGCAAGGCGTCGGCACAGGGCGGTGTGCGGCCATGATGGCTGCAGGGTTCAAGCGTCACGTACGCCGTGGCGCCACGAGCGGCTTCGCCGGCCTGGCGCAAGGCATGAACCTCGGCATGGGGCTCGCCGGCGCGCACATGCCAGCCTTCACCCACTACCTGCTCGCCCCGGACGATGACGCAGCCCACACGCGGGTTGGGGTCGGTGGAATAGAGGCCCTGCTCGGCCAGTTCCAGCGCACGGGCCATGAAACGGTGGTCGAGGGCGCTTTGCGCGGCGTTGCTCATTTGGTGGCGGGTTCCCGTGCGAGGCGGTCGAGTTCTTCACGGAACTCATCCAGTGCCTGAAAGCGCCGGTACACCGAGGCAAACCGGATATAGGCGACTTCGTCGAGCTTGCGCAGCTCGGCCATTACCAGTTCCCCTACTACCAGAGACTTGACCTCACGCTCGCCGGTGGCCCGCAGCTGGCCCTTGATATGGCCCAGCGCCGCCTCGAGCCGCTCGATGCTGACCGGGCGTTTTTCCAGCGCGCGCTGCATGCCGGCGCGCAGTTTCTCTTCATCGAATGGCTGGCGGCTGCCGTCTTGCTTGATCAGCCGAGGCAGTACCAGCTCGGCGGTTTCGAAGGTGGTGAACCGTTCGCCACAGGCAAGGCATTCGCGACGGCGCCGTACTTGTTCGCCTTCGGCGACCAGGCGGGAATCGATGACTTTGGTGTCGTTGGCACCGCAGAAGGGACAGTGCATGGTGGCCGGCATGTTCTGAAATGGACGCCAATGTTAGCGCATCGCCCGCCCAAGACACAGCCTTGGCCGCAAGACAGCGGCAGGCCTTTGCGGTATACAGGCCATGCGCGATGATGCGATTGCCCCATGCCTACAGGAACAGGCTTCCCATGACAGTACGTTCACTTGCCTTGCTCTGCTGCCTCGGCCTGCTTGCCGCCTGCGCCGGCGAGCCGCCCAAGCCACAGCCTGCGCCAGCACCCGTGACAAAGGCCGCGGCGCCGGACATTCGCGATCCCGAGCCCCTCGGCCCCTTGCCTGCATACCAGCGTGAACTCAGCGGCAACCTCACCGCGATCCCCGGCGGAGCCGAAGTGGAGCTCGCGTTACTGGTAGTCGACGAACGTGGCCGCCCACAACAGTTGCTGGCCAACACCACGCTGGCCGGCACCGGCCGACCGCTGCCATTCCGCCTGCGCTTCAACCCCGACGCCTTCCCTCAAGACGCGCGCGTAGAGCTGCGCGGCCGGGCAAGCCAGTCCGGGCAGTTGATTTTGCACCTCACGCCACGGCAGATCGGTGGGCCGACCACCCAGGCGCTCGGTACGCTGGAAATGACCAAGGCGCCTTGATCCATGCCCTTGGAATGCTTGCACGCCGCGCTGGGTGAACTACTGGGAGATGCGCGGTTGGCGCCGACGGCGTTACCTTCAAGCGACTTGCGCCTATGGCTGCTGGACCCCGCCCACATGGTGCGCCCCTTCAGCAGCGACGAAACCCGGCGCATTCTGGAGGCGCCGCCGTACTGGAGCTTCTGCTGGGCCAGCGGGCTGGCGATGGCGCGCTTTCTGGCGGAGCAGCCGCAGTGGGTGCAAGGCAAGCGCGTGCTGGATTTTGGCGCCGGCTCGGGCGTGGTAGCGATTGCCGCAGCCCGCGCGGGCGCTGCCGAAGTGATGGCCTGCGACCTGGACCCGCTGGCGCTGAGCGCCTGCCGCGCCAACGCGGCGCTGAACAACGTCACGCTGCGTTACTGTGACGATTTCTTCGGCGCACCCGATGATTTCGACCTGGTGCTGGTGGCGGATGTTTTGTACGACCGTGAAAACCTGCCGCTGCTAGACGCCTTCTTCGAACGCGCCGGCGAGGCACTGGTGGCAGATTCGCGCGTGCGGGACTTTCACCATCCTAGGTACACGCGACTCGCACAACTCCAGGGCCTCACCCTGCCGGACCTGGCCGAACCGGACGAGTTTCGCCACGTGAGCCTGTACCATGGGCGGCGCCAGTGACTTTCGGCCCGGCAGCGCAGCCTTTATAGTGTTGCCAACCTTGTCTTCTTTCGAGATTCACCATGAGTCAGGACACCCCGTACATTTTCGACGCCACCGATGCCAATTTTCAGCAAGTGGTTATCGAGAACTCGTTCCACAAGCCGGTATTGGTGGACTTCTGGGCCGACTGGTGCGCGCCCTGCAAAGCGCTGATGCCGATCTTGCAGAAGATCACCGAGGGCTATCAGGGCGAGCTGCTGCTGGCCAAGGTGAACTGCGACGTGGAGCAGCAAGTGGTCGCGATGTTCGGCGTACGCAGCCTGCCGACCGTGGTGCTGTTCAAGGATGGCCAACCGGTGGATGGCTTCGCTGGCGCCCAACCGGAATCGGCCATTCGCGCCCTGCTCGCTCCGCATGTCGCAGAACCTGCGCCCGCCGCGGCGGACCCGTATGAACAAGCGCAAGCCTTGTTTGCCGAAGGCCGCTACGGTGAAGCGGAGGGGGTGCTGCAAGGGCTGCTAAGCGTGGACAACAGCAACGCTGGGGCGCTGATCCTTTACGCCCGTTGCCTGGCTGAACGCAACGCGTTGACCGAAGCCGAAACCGTGCTCAATGCTGTTACCGGTGACGAACACAAGGCTGCACTGGCAGGTGCCAAGGCCCAGCTGACCTTCCTGCGCCAGGCTGGCGACCTGCCCGATGCCGCCGACCTGAAAACCCGCCTGGCGCAAAACCCCGGTGACGACGAAGCCGCCTACCAGTTGGCGGTGCGTCAGCTGGCACGGCAGCAATACGAAGCCGCGCTCGATGGCCTGCTGAAGCTGTTCCAGCGCAACCGTGGCTACAACGAGGGCTTGCCCCACA
Organism: Pseudomonas sp. 3MAES_34.3B; assembly: GCF_058145875.1. Taxonomy (NCBI): domain Bacteria; kingdom Pseudomonadati; phylum Pseudomonadota; class Gammaproteobacteria; order Pseudomonadales; family Pseudomonadaceae; genus Pseudomonas; species Pseudomonas sp. 3MAES_34.3B. The sequence continues at coordinate 4,797,971 of NZ_CM176960.1, forward strand.
AAACCTTGCTGCAGGTGTTCGACGTGCTGGGCAACGATCACCCACTGGTAACCACGTACCGCCGCAAGCTGTTCGCCGCGCTTTACTGACCCGCCCAGGTGTAGAGCGGTGCATCGCCACCGCTCACCACGCGCACCTGATCACAGTGGCGCAAGCGCACCAACAAGCGCTTGCCCGCCGCCGGGCTGCCCGCCAGGCCTTCCAGTTGATCGAACAATGCCGGCCCGCTGATCTGCCCGCTGGTGCGTACCAGCGCCAGGGCGTTTTGCCATAGCGCATCGTTAGGCACTGGCCTTGAAGCAGGCGCTGCCTCAGAGGCGGAGCCCTCTGTGGCTGGCGTGATCGATGAGTGCTCAACGCTTCCTCGCAGGCGAGCCCAGTCGCTGGCGTCCAATTCAATATTGAGGTCTACCGGCCATTGGCCGATGGTGCCCGTGATTCTGATCATCCCTTCACCTCATCAGGTAGGCCGTGACCTTATCATGGGCGCACGGGGCCGGTTGATTCAGCAGGCGTCAACTGAGGGCTGGTTAGCCGGAAAAATTCGTTATAACATAACGAAACAACTTTCCTGGACGTTGATGCCATGCGCCACGCACTCCTTGCCCTTTCGTTTTCGCTCCTGCCTTTTGCCGTGCTTGCCCAAGCGGCCGTAGAGCCTGCCCATGCACACGGTAGCCTCGGCGCTCACGAACATGGCACGGCCCGGCTTGATGTTGCCTTGGACGGTAAAACCCTCGCACTGGACCTGGACAGCCCCGGCATGAACCTGGTGGGCTTCGAGCATACGCCTGGAAGCGATGCGGACCGCGCGGCTGTTGCCCGGGCACGCGAGCAACTGGCCGCCCCGCTGCAACTGTTCAGCCTGCCCACCGCGGCCCACTGTAGCGTGACCCATCAGGAACTGATCAGCCCATTGTTCGGCAATGCTGCCGCGGAACCCGCCGGGCACGACGAACATGACGACGGCGATGAACCCCATCATGAGCACAGCGATGTGGATGGCCATTTCCAGTTCACCTGTGAAAACCCCGGCGCGCTCGACGGGCTGGACCTGAGCACGTTCTTCGCAACCTTCCCGGCGACCCACAAGATCATGGTGCAGGCCATCACACCCAACGGCCAGGCAGGGCTGGACGCCACGCCGGACAACAGCAAGCTGGCGTTCTGAACATGGCAGCGCCACTGATCGAACTGCAGGGCCTGGGCTTTGCCTGGCCAGGCCAGCCCGAGTTGCTCGACCTCCCGGCCCTGCGCCTTTATGCCGGCGAAAGCCTGTTTCTGCGCGGCCCGAGCGGCAGCGGCAAAACCACGTTGCTTGGCCTGCTGGGTGGGGTACAGCTGCCCGGCCGCGGGCAGGTTCGGCTATTAGGGCAAGACCTGGCGCAGCTGCGCCAAGGGGCACGGGACCGGTTTCGGGTAGATCACACGGGTTACATTTTCCAGCAGTTCAACCTGCTGCCGTTTCTATCGGTGAGGGACAACGTGCGGTTGCCCTGCCAGTTCTCCCCCTTGCGCCTGGCTCGCGCCCAACAGCGCCACGGAAGCCTGGACCAGGCCGCCGACACCCTGCTTGGCCACCTGGGCCTGCCTGCAGCGCTGTACGACCGCCGCGCCGACGCCTTGTCCATCGGCCAGCAGCAGCGGGTGGCAGCCGCCCGCGCCTTGATCGGCCAACCGGAGCTGGTGATTGCGGATGAGCCCACTTCTGCCCTGGACAGTGACGCCCGCGAGGCATTTTTACGGTTGCTGTTCGAGGAATGCCAGGCCGCGGGTTCGGGGCTGCTGTTTGTGAGCCATGACCAAAGCCTGGCGCCCTTGTTCGACCGCGCCGAATCGCTCCTTGACCTCAACCGCGCCGCGCGCCCTTCGGAGGCTTGATGCCCTTGTTACGCCTTGCGTTGGCCAGCCTCGCCAACCGCCGCTTCACTGCCGCGCTCACGGCCTTTGCCATTGCGGTTTCGGTATGCCTGCTGCTGGCCGTGGAGCGCGTGCGAACCGAGGCACGCGCCAGCTTCGCCAGCACCATCAGCGGCACCGACCTGGTTATCGGCGCCCGCTCGGGCTCGATCAACCTGCTGCTGTACTCGGTGTTCCGGATTGGCAACGCCACCAACAACATCCGCTGGAGCAGTTACGAGCATTACGCCCAAGACCCCCGTGTGAAGTGGGCCATTCCCATCTCCCTTGGGGATTCCCACCGCGGCTACCGCGTGATGGGTACGGACCATAACTACTTCGAGCATTACCACTACGGCCATGGTCAGGCGCTGGAGCTGGCCCAGGGCCGCCCTTTCGCCAGCGACCCCTTCGAAGTGGTGCTGGGCGCAGAAGTGGCGCAAGCACTGCACTACAAGCTGGGCGACCAGCTGGTGCTGGCCCATGGGGTTGCCACCATCAGCCTGGTGAAGCACGACGACAAGCCCTTTACCGTGGTGGGGATTCTCAAGCGCACGGGCACGCCGGTCGACCGCACGCTGCACATCAGCCTGGCGGGCATGGAAGCGATTCATGTGGACTGGCACAACGGCATGCCGGCCCGCGGCGCCGAGCGCGTCAGTGCCGACCAGGCACGGGCGATGGACCTCACGCCCCAGGCGATTACCGCCATGTTGGTGGGCCTGAATAACCGTGTGACCACCTTCGCCCTGCAGCGGGAAATCAACGAGTACCTGGACGAGCCGTTGTTAGCGATCCTGCCCGGCGTGGCCTTGCAAGAACTGTGGAGCTTGATGGGCACGGCGGAGCAGGCACTGTTCGTGGTCTCGTTGTTCGTAGTGCTTACCGGGTTGATCGGCATGCTGACCGCTATCCTCACCAGCCTCAACGAGCGGCGGCGGGAAATGGCGATCTTGCGCTCGGTCGGGGCTCGGCCCTGGCAGATCGCGGTGCTGTTGATTGCCGAAGCAGGCGCGCTCGCGTTGGCGGGCATCGTGGCCGGGGTGGCACTGCTATATGTGGGCATAGCCAGCGCACAAGGCTTGGTGCAAGCCAGCTACGGTTTGTATCTGCCCCTGGCGCTACCCAGCGCTTATGAATGGTCCCTGCTGGGGCTGGTATTCGCGGCGGCTGTGCTGATCGGTGCGATTCCCGCCTGGCGTGCCTATCGGCAATCCCTGGCCGACGGCCTTACTGTCCACCTGTAATCTTCGATCATTCAGGAGCGCTCATGCGCCTGTTGTTAGCCTTGATGCTGGTGGTTGCCAGTACCGCCCACGCCGACGCCACCCGAGTGCTTACCTGGGAAGCACTGGTGCCACCCGATGCACCGAAGATCGCCCCGGTAATGACACCGATGCACGACCTGGCGACCCTCGGCACCGGCCTGGCCGAAGCCGCCCCGGCCGCGCACCAGTTGGCGACCCATGCGCCGGTGGTGAAGGCGCTGGACGGCCAGCATGTGCGGCTGCCCGGTTATATCGTGCCGCTGGAGGTGAACGAGGACGGCCGCACCACGGACTTTCTGCTGGTGCCGTATTACGGCGCCTGCATCCATGTGCCGCCGCCGCCTTCCAACCAGATCGTGCACGTGGTGACCGAGCTGGGGGTGAAGGTGGAAGAGCTGTATCAGCCGTATTGGGTAGAGGGCGCCATGCAGGTAAAAACCACCAGCAGCGAGCTGGCCGAAGCGGGGTACCAGATGGAAGCGGAGAAGATTTTCGCCTACGAACTGCCGGACTGAGCCGCCCGGTGCGGCACCCCGTCGCAGGGGCGCGGCAGGCGTTTATTGAGCTGGATCAATAGTTGCTCCGCGGCGGGCGTTCAGGATTGAACGCATTCGTCCGCCAATGGAGCTTTCATGAAAACGTCTGTATTCGGTGCCGCTACCCTTGCCCTGGCACTGGCTGCCCCCGCCGCGTTCGCCCACCAGGCCGGGGACTTCATCATCCGCGCCGGTGCCGCGAAAGTATCGCCCAACGAGGACAGCGGCGAGCTGAAGCTCGATGGCGCGCGAATCAGTGGCACACGCGCCACACTGGATGGGGATACCCAGCTGGGCCTGGCCTTCGCCTATATGCTTACGGACCATATCGGCGTGGAGCTGTTGGCGGCCACGCCGTTCCAGCATCGTGTAGGCGTTAAAGGCATCAGCGCGGCCACCGGCATCGACGGGCTGGATGGCAAGCTGGGGGATATCCGCCAACTGCCGCCCACCCTCTCGCTGCAGTATTACCCGATGGCGCCCACCTCTCGCTTGCAGCCCTATGCCGGTATCGGTGTGAACTACACGCTGTTCTTCGACGAAGACTTGAGCAGCGAACGAAAAGCCCAGGGCTTCAGCCACTTCAAGCTGCAGGATTCCATCGGCCTGGCCGGCCAGGTGGGCGTGGATTACATGCTGACCGACCATGTGATGTTCAACGCCGCCGTGTGGTACGCCGATATCAATACCAAAGCCAGCGTTGACGGCCCCACGGCCCTTGGGGTGGGCCGTACCAAGGTCAACGTGGACGTTGACCCCTGGGTGTACATGGTGGGGCTGGGTTACAAGTTCTGATCGCCTAACAGGCGGCGCAGGCCGGTTTCCAGCGGGGTAACGCTACCCAGCTGGAAATGCCCCAGCAGCCGGGTGTTGTCCGCCCGCGAGTGTTTGATATCGCCAGCCCGCGGGGCGAGGTGGCTCACGGGAGGCAAGCTGCCCAGCACCGAACCCAGCGCTTCGAGCAGGCGGTTGAGCGACGTGGCCTGGTTCAGCCCCACATTGAACGCTCCGCCTTTCACGTATTCACCCTCGAGGGCCTGCACCAAAAGGCCAACCAGGTCTTCTACATAGAAGAAATCCCGGGTTTGCTCGCCATCGCCGAACAAGGTGATCGGCAAGCCGGCCCGAGCCCGTTCCGCGAAGATGCTGATCACGCCTGAATAAGGCGAGGAAGGGTCTTGCCGCGGGCCGTAGATATTGAAGAATCGAAACACCACCGGCTCCAGGCCGTGCTCGCGCCGGTAGAAGTCCAGGTAATGCTCGCTTGCCAGTTTGTCCGCAGCGTAGGGGGTGAGCGGCGCCTTGGGCACGGATTCGCTGATGGCCTGGCCTTCACCGTTATTGCCGTACACCGCCGCGCTGGACGCGAAAATCACCCGGCGGACACCGTTGGCGCGCAGGGCTTCGCACAGGTTGAGCGTGGCCATGAAGTTGCTTCGGTGGGTGCCGACCGGATCCTCTACCGAGGCCTGGACCGACGCGACCGCGGCCAGATGCACCGCAGCGCTACAGCCCTTGGCGGCCTCGGCGAGCAAGGCGGGATCGGCCGCGTCACCTACGCACAGTTGCAGGCCGGGATGGCCCATGGGCAGGTTTTCGCGCTTGCCGGTGGACAGGTTATCGAGCACTCGCACGGCGTGCCCGCGTGCAAGCAGTGCGTCTACCAGGTGCGAGCCGATGAAACCGGCGCCCCCGGTGATCAGTACGGGGCGTTCAGCCATGGCGGTAATACCGGTCCAGCAGGGTGTGCAAACCGGCGCGCCAGGCGCGGGGCTTGATACCAAAGGTGTGGAGGATTTTCTTGCAGGCCAGCACCGCATGCTGCGGCTCGTCCGCGGCATCGGCACGGGCGGCATGTGCTTGCGGGGTGGGTGCTTGAACACTCAACTGCCGCATACCGGCGGCCTCTGCCAGAATGGCCTGGCCCAGTGCCAACGCAGTGGTAGCCTCGTTACCGGCGTAATGATAGGTACCCCATAGCGGCGCAGTGCAATCCAGTTGCTTGAGCACCGACAGAATGACGCGGGCGGCGTCGTCCACCGGCGTAGGGTTACCGCGCCGATCGTCGGCCAGCAATACCTGCGAAGCGGTTTCGGCGCGGCTGAGGAAGCGGCCAAGCAAGCCGTCGGGGCTGTCATCGAGCAACCAGCCGAAGCGCACCAACACATGCTGCGGGCAAATGGCGCGTACGCTTTGCTCGATGCGCCACAGGGCCTGCCCACGGGTACCCAGAGGCAAGGGTTCGTCCTTTTCGCTGTAGGCCGTGGCACGCGAGCCGTCGAACACCCGGTAGCTCGACGGCTGCACCAGCACGATACCGTGGTGCTGGCAAAGTTCGGCCAGCCGCTCCACGGCCCGTTCCTGGCCAGCCAGCCGGGCTTCGCTTACTTCCCCCGCCTGGAACCAGTCGAAATAATAGGCAAGGTTAACCAGTGCATCCGGGCGGGTATCGTCGAGCAGTTGGGTCAGGCTCGGGGCGTCCCAGCCGGTGTCCGGTGGGCGCGGGGCAAGGAAGCCGATGTCTTCCTCCGCCCCTTGGCGAATCAGCGCTTGACCAAGGGCGCTACCGCCGCCCAACAGCATTAGGCGCATTCGCATAGAGTCAACAGGTCCAATCCGAAGGGTTCAGCATGGCCAGGGCCACGAAAAGACTGACCATTTTGCGGGTTTATCGCACGTTAGTCACCCTTGCGGCGCAAGTTTCCCCTTCCCTTCTTCACTCGAACAAGGGGTAGCGCTGCGCGGCAAGCCCCGACCATGCCCGATCCAGCTCTGGCAGGCCCCAGGCTTCTGCGGTTTCAATCCGCACGATACGGTCCTCGCCGGTGGTGAGATCGATGCTTTGCGGCGCCAGCAATTGCCGCCGTTTGCAGTCCAGCAGCAGTACGACACGGGGCGCCAGCAGGGCGCCTTCGTTCTGCTCCGCCACTACCGCCAGGCGATCACTGGCCAACCGCACCAGGGCGCCTACGGGGTAAATGCCCACAGTGCGCACAAAGGCCTGGAACAGGTGGGTATCGAAATGCCCCTTCCAGGAGGCCATCTCTTTGAGCGAATGCGCCGGCCCCCAGGCCTTTTTGTACGGGCGAGCGGAGGTTACCGCGTCGTACACGTCGCAAATGGCCGCCATCCGCGCCATCGGGCTGATGGCCTCCCCTTGCAGCCCATGGGGGTAGCCGGTGCCGTCGTATTTCTCGTGGTGATGCAGGCAGACGTCGATCGCTGCCACGCTCAGAAAGCCGCTGCGGCGCAGAATGTCCAGCCCGCCAAGGGGATGCGCGCGAATAACCTGAAACTCTTCGTCCGTGAGGCGGCCGGGCTTGTTCAGAATATCCAGCGGGATGGCCATCTTGCCGATGTCATGCAACAGGCCAGCGGTGCCGGCTTCGAGCACATCGGCATCGGCCTGCCCAAGCTGGCGGGCCAGGGCAACCATCAGGCCGCACACGGCCACCGAGTGCATGTAGGTGTACTCGTCCGCCGTCTTGAGGCGGGCGAGGCTGATCAAGGCGTGAGGGTGGCGCATGACCGATGCGGCAATCTCTTCGACAACCGCAACGGCAGCCTCGTTACTGATGGCCTGCCCGAGGCGAGCGTCGTTGAACATGCTGGCCACTGCCCGCTTGGCCCGGGCACACACGGCGAGCGCCTGGTCCACTTCAGCCTGCAAGCCAACGGCTGGAGCAGGCGCAGGCAATACGGCTGCCACGCGCGGCTCCACATCCAGGCCCTTGGACGTGTCGATATACACCTGGGCAATACCGCTGGCAAGAATACGCTCCAGGTCCACAGGGTGCTGGACCTTGAAACCTACCTTCCACAGCGACTGGGTAATGCCACTGCCCGCGGCCTCATGTAAAAACATGCCGACGGTCAGTTCGGTGACTGAAATTTTTCGAATCATAGCGGGCACCACGTGGTCTCTTCGCTGTATCGGCCACTCAAGGCGTTTTAATAGCATTTGCTGCCACGCTCCGACGAGCCGCAGCCCTTTGGGCGGGCAACCCCGATACGCGACCTCCTGGCTGTGAAACAATCCCGGGCCAAGCACCGTGGAGGCTTTGATTCCAGGGTTCACTTCACCGCCATGCACACCACAGCTGTGCCGAGGTTCATGATGTCCGCAATGCTGGGTGCTGAAATTCAGCACGCTGAACAGGCCAGGCTCGCCGCGCTTCGCGGCTTCGGTATTCTGGACACGCCGCGCGAAGCCGATTTCGACGACTTGGTGGCCTTGGCGTCCCGCATCTGCGCCGCGCCCATTTCGGTAGTGAACCTGATCGAAGAGCACCGGCAGTGGTTCAAGGCCGAAGTAGGCCTTGGCATTCGCGAGACCCCGCTGGATGTTTCCATTTGCCGTCATGTGCTGCTGCAACCGGGCGTTACGGTAATCCGCGACCTGCGCGAAGACCCACGCATGCGGGAAAATCCACTGGTGACCGCCGAAGCCGGGCTGCGCTTTTACGCCGGCTGCCTGCTGGAAACCTCAGACGGGTATGGCATCGGCACCCTGTGCATTCTGGATACCGTTCCGCGCGAACTCACCGACGACCAACGCTTTGCGTTGAAAACCTTGGCCAACCAGGTGATGACCCAGCTGGAGCTACGCCGCACGCTGCGGGTGCAGGCAGACGTGCTGCGGCGTAACGAAACCTTGCTGGCCGAGGTGAACCACCGCACGAAGAACAACCTGCAATTGATCAGCAGCCTCATCCAGCTTCAACAGCGCCGCGCGACTCACGCGGAAACCCGTTCGGCGCTGCTGGACATGTCCGCGCGGATCGCCAGTATCGCCAGCGTTCATGAAAAGCTGTACCGCGCAGACGAAGCCGAGGCCGTGGATGCCGCCGCCTATATCGAAGGTGTGATCGACAGCGCCCGCGCGACGGCCCCTCAGGTGGCGTTCAACCTTCAGGCGCAACCCCTGCCGCTGTCGTTGGACAACGCCACGCCCCTGGCGCTGATCGCCAACGAGATGATCACCAATGCGTTGAAGTACGCTTACCCCGACGCACTTGCGGGGGTGGTGGATGTTTCACTGACGGCTGTTGAAGGGGGTTTCTGCCTGCAGGTGCGCGATTACGGGCCGGGCCTGCCCCAGGGCCTCGACCCTCGCAAGGGCCGCTCGCTGGGCATGACGATCATGCGTTCACTCAGCCGCCAACTGAACGGTACGCTGCGTTTCGAGGCAGCGTACCCTGGTGTAGCAGCGTGCCTGGATTTTCCAGCGCCTGCCCCGGCATGCAGCGTTTACCACTCGCCCGCGGTATCGAACTGACCTTCAAGCCACGCCTTCAGCGCAAGCGTAGCGGCGGAGGCGAATTTGGCCGATGGCCGCACGAGGTAGATCCCACCCCGGGCGCCCAGCTCCCATTCGGGTAACACCCGGACCAACGCCTTGCTGGCCAGGCCCCGGCTGAACAGCCAGGCGCCCGCGCCCAGGATGCCCGTACCGGCCAGCGCCGCGCTGAGCAGCGACTCACTGTCGTTGGACACCAGCGAGCCTTGCGGCCGTACCACACAACGCTCGGCGCCTTTGAACAATTGCCAGTCGGGGTAGGCTGCAAGCCCACTGAACGCCAGGCAGTTATGCTCAGCCAGCGCGGCCGGCGTGTGCGGCCAGCCGTGGCGCTCGATATAGAAAGGGGCGGCGCAAAGGATACGACGGTGCTCGCCAACTCTGCGGGCTACCAAGCGGTTATCGTCCAGGTCGCCGATACGAATGGCCAGGTCAAAGCCTTCGCCAATCACATCCACAAAGCGCTCGCTGTAATCCACCGTCACTGTCAGCCCGGGGTGCGCAGCGAGAAAGGCTGGCAAACGAGGCGCCAGCCAAAGCCGCCCCATGGCGGCAGGCACGGCCAGGCGCAAATGGCCACCCACCTGCGCGGCGCCACTGGCGGCTTCCTGCTGCGCTTCGATCATCAGCTCCGTGGCCAGCCGCAAGCGTGCCACCAGCCGTGCGCCGGCATCGGTGAGGTGAACCTGGCGAGTGCTGCGTTCTACCAACCGAACGCCAAGCCGCGCCTCCATGGAAGCCACGCGTTTGGACACAATGGTGGCGTGCCGTTGCAAGTGCCGGCCGGCCGCCACGAACGAGCCTTGCGCCGCCACCGCGAGCAGCGCGGCAATTTCATCCGTATGGCGGCTGTCGGGCGTGAGCACAGGGCGGTTCCTTACCAGGTGGAGGCTGGCGGACTATACCCCAGCCTCGCTCAGGGGATCAGCAGCAGCGTCCCCGACGTGCGCCTGCTTTCCAGGTCGGCATGGGCTTGTGCCGCCTCACGCAGCGGGTAGGTACGGCAAACGCGCGGCTGGATGGTCCCCGCTTCCAAGGCCGCGAGCACGTCTTGGGCGCGAGCCTGATATTCGGCCGGGGTCGCCGTGTGGGCCACGATGGAGGGCCGGGTGAGGAATAGCGAACCCTTGGCGTTCAAGGTGCTGACTTCCACTGCCGCCGGCGCGCCGGACGACGCCCCGAACGAAACCATGAGGCCGCGTGGCTTGAGGCAATCCAGGGAGGCTGCAAAAGTCTCGCGGCCGATCGGGTCGTACACCACATCAGCCTTTTGGCCCTGAGTGAACGCCGACACCTGCTCGGCGAGCGACGCGGCATCGAATACCAGCACCTCGTCACAACCCAGCGCTTTGGCCTTGGCCACGCTCGCTTCGCGCGAAACCACCCCAATCACGGTCGCGCCCAGATGTTTGGCCCATGAGGCCATGATTGCCCCAAGGCCACCGGCCACGCCATACAGCACCATGACGGTACCCGGACCAACGGGATACGTGCTTTTGAGCAAGTACTGCGCGGTAATGCCCTTGAACAGCACGGCGGCGGCATCTTCACAGCTGACTGAAGCCGGCAGCGGCACCAGCTTTTCCACCGGCAGCACTCGGCTGCTGGCATAGGCGCCCAAGGGGCCCGTGGCATAGGCCACTCTATCGCCGACCTTGGCCGAGGTAACGCCCTCGCCCACTGCGGCGACCACACCCGCGCCCTCCAGCCCCAGGCCCGAAGGCAGGGCTACCGGCACGGCGCCGTTGCGCTGGGTGACGTCCAGGTAATTGATGCCGATCGCCTGTTGGTCGATCAGCACTTGGCCCGGGCCTGGTGTGGGAAGGTCCTGCTCGCGGGCTTCGAGTACTTCAGGCCCGCCCGGGGTGGAGAACGTAATGACGGTGACCATGAGTCGGCTCCAATCAAGTGATACCGACAGCATGATTGCTACGTACCAGCCACGCTATTCCCTCCGGATGCAGTTCATTGCTGCATGAAATGCAAGGGGCACCGCTGCTGTTAGATCAGCTCTTTGCAGCGGTACCACAGCATCCCTAGCGCCAACAGTGGCGAGCGCAGCCGTTTACCCCCTGGGAACGTCCGGTGCGGCACCCGCCCGAACAGGTCGACCGCGCGGCTTTCCTGCTCGGCGATGGCCTGGGCAATGATCCGCGCGGCAAAGTGCGTCACATTAAGGCCGTGCCCCGAATAACCCTGCGCGTAATACACATTTGGCGCGCTCGGTAACCGGCCGATCTGCGGGAAGCGGTTGGCGCTGATGCCGATCATGCCGCCCCAGTCGAATTCGATGCCCACACCCTTGAGCTGCGGGAATACCCGCTCCATCTTCGGCCGCATGTAATCGGCGATGTTCGCCGGGTCGCGACCCGAGTAATGGCATGCCCCGCCAAACAGAAGCCGATGATCAGCCGTAAGCCGGTAGTAATCGAGCGCAACACGTTGGTCGCACAGCGCCATGTTCTGCGGAATCAGCGCACGGGCACGCTCCTCACCCAAAGGCTCGGTCGCGATCACATAGCTACCTGCCGGCAGCAGCTTGCCTTCGAGGGCCGGCTCAAGGTTTTCAAGAAATGCGTCACAGCCCAGCACCAAGTGGCTGGCCGTAACCTGGCCGTGGTCGGTGAACACCTGAACCTTCGGGCCTTTTTCGATACGGCGCACAAAGCTGCCTTCGTAGATGCGCACACCTTGCTTCTCGGCCAGCGCCGCCTCGGCCTGGATCAGCTTGAGCGGATGCAAATGGCCCGACCCCATGTCGATCAGCCCACCTTCGTAAACGTCGGAGGCCACCACTTCATGCAGGTTGCGCTTTTCCACCAGCCGCAGGGCATGTGGATAGCCCTGCGCCTGAAGATCATCCAGCTCCTCTTGCAGCCCCTGCCAATGGCGCGCGGTGTTCGCAAGGTCGCAATAGCCCCAGCGCAAGTCACAGGCCAGGCCATTACGCTCCACACGCTGGCGCACGATATCCACCGACACAGCGCCAGCATCGTGCAGGAAGCGTATGCCGTCCTGGCCGAGCAAATCGGAGAAGCGGCTCACATCGTGGCCCAGGCCGCGGATCAGTTGCCCGCCGTTCCGGCCACTGGCGCCCCAGCCGATTCGCTGAGCCTCCAGCAGCACTACAGACAAACCACGCTCTGCAAGCTCCAACGCGGTGTTCACGCCGGTAAAGCCGCCGCCGATCACGCAGACATCGGCGGTAACGTGGTTTTGCAAAGCCGCACGCGGCGCTGCTGGCGGCACGGAGGCCGCGTAGTAAGAGCCGGTGTGCGGCAATGCGGTAGACATGAGCGATTCCTTCAACGGCCCGTGCGTTTTATGTCGATCCACTCACGGGTCATCAAGCGCATGACGTCCTTGGGCAGTTCTTTGGAGATGTACAACTTGGCCATCACTTCAGGCGGCGGGTAGATGCCCGGGTTGCCGGTAATCTCTTCGCCCATCAGAGGATTGGAGGCCGGGTTGGGGTTGGCATAGCCCACGGTTTCGCTGATGTTGGCGATCACTTTCGGGTCCAGCACGTAGTTGATGAACGCCATGGCCTGGTCCGGGTGCTCGGCGTCCTTGGGAACGGCCAGCATGTCGAACCACACATTGCCGCCTTCCTTGGGCACCGCGTACGCCACGTTCACCCCGTTGTTCGCTTCCTTGGCGCGGTTCGCGGCCTGGATCACGTCGCCGGAATAACCGAACGCTACGCAGATGTCGCCGGTGGCCAGGTCGCTCACGTATTTGGACGAGTGGAAGTAGGTCACATAAGGCGCAACGGTCTTGAGCTTCTCCGCCGCGCGTTTGTAATCGGCGGGCGATTCGCTGCGCGGGTCCAGGCCCATGTAATTGAGCATGGCCGGGAACAGCTCATCCGGAGAGTCCATGAAGGACACGCCACACTGCTTCAGCTTCTTGATGTTCTCGGGCTCGAACAGCACGGCCCAGGAGTCGATCTTGTCGACGCCCAGCACTTTCTTCACCTTGTCCACGTTGTAGCCGATGCCGTTAGTGCCCCAGAGGTAAGGCACGGCGTACTGGTTGCCCGGGTCGTTGGCTTCCAGTTGCTTCATCAGCTGCGGGTCGAGGTTTTTCCAGTTGGGCAGCTTGCTGCGGTCCAGCTTCTGGAAGGCGCCGGCCTTGATCTGCCGCCCCAGGAAGTGGTTGGACGGCACCACCACGTCATAGCCGGTGTGCCCGGTAACCAACTTGCCTTCGAGGGTTTCGTTGGAGTCGAACACGTCGTAGGTCGGCTTGATGCCGGTGGCTTTCTCGAAGTCTTCGAGGGTGGTCGGGCCGATATAGTCCGTCCAGTTGTAAATCTTCACGGTGCCGCCCTCGGCATGGGCCTGGGCAATCGCGCCGATCAATACCGCCGGCAAACAAAACGCAGCAACAACTGACTTCATGGTGCCTCCAACAAGGGTAGGAAGGTGGGCCCGGTCAAACACTCATCATCAGGAACTCACGCTCCCACGAACTGATGACCCGCTTGTAGTTTTCGTGCTCCGCGCGCTTTACCGCGGCGTAGCCCTGAACGAATTTAGCCCCTAGTACGCTGATTAGCGCGGCGCTGCCTTCCATGCGCTCCAGGGCGTCTTCGATGGTCAGCGGCAGGCGCAGGTTGCGGCGCTCATAGCCTCGGCCTTGCACAGGCGCGCTTGGCTCACAGCTTTCCATCATGCCCAGGTAGCCACACAGCAGGCTGGCCGCAATCGCCAGGTAGGGGTTGGCATCGGCGCCCGGCAAGCGGTTTTCTACCCGGCGCGCCTGTGGCGTAGAACCCGGCACCCGCAGGCCCACGGTACGGTTTTCCTCGCCCCACTCCACGTTCACCGGCGCGGACGTATCCGGCAGGAAGCGGCGGAACGAGTTGGCGTTCGGCGCGAACAGCGGCAACACTTCGGGGATGTAACGCTGCAGGCCACCGATGTGGTGAAGGAACAGGGCGCTGGCCTCGCCTTCAGCGGTGCTGAACACGCTTTCTCCGGTGTTGATGTCCACCACGCTCTGGTGGATGTGCATGGCGCTGCCCGGCTCGTCGGTGATCGGCTTGGCCATGAAGGTAGCGGCGACGTTGTGCTTGAGCGCCGCCTCACGCATGGTGCGCTTGAACACGGTGATCTGGTCCGCAAGGTCGAGGGCATCGCCGTGACGGAAGTTGATTTCCATCTGCGCCGGGCCGTCTTCGTGGATCAGCGTGTCCAGGTCCAAGCCTTGGGCTTCGCACCAGTCGTAGACGTCTTCGAACAACGGGTCGAACTCGTTGGCCGCCTCGATCGAGAAGGATTGCCGCCCGCTTTCCGGCCGGCCGGAACGGCCCAATGGCACTTGCAGCGGCAAGTCCGGGTCATCGCAACGCTGAGTGAGGTAGAACTCCATCTCAGGGGCCACCACTGGGCGCCAGCCTTGCTCGGCGTACAGCGCCAATACCTTTTTCAACACGTTGCGCGGCGACAGTTCAATGGGGTTGCCATAACGGTCGAAGGTGTCGTGAATCACCATCGCGGTCGGCTCGATGGCCCAAGGCAGCACATACGCGGCCTGGGGATCGGGGCGGCAGGTCATGTCGATGTCGGCCGGGTCCAGCAGGCTGTAATAGATGTCATCGTCGACATAGTCGCCGGTCACCGTTTGCAGCAGCACGCTTTCAGGCAAGCGCATGCCGTGCTCATCGAGAAACTTGTTGGTGGGCAGGATCTTGCCGCGGGCAATGCCGGTCAGGTCGCTGACCACGCATTCCACTTCGGTGATGCCGTAAGTTCTTAACCACTCGGTGAGGGGGGCTTTGACGCTGCTGTTCATGTGGCCTCTGCCATCTTCTAGGCGATTGTGCGGGTGCGCCGGCGCGCTGCCGGTTCGCTGAGGCCATGCTGGGGGATGGGCGCGCAAGCGGTCTATCCACTTTCGCCGTTTGCGTTCGCCCTTTTTTGGTGCGCCATGTGGAGTGCGTAGCATCGTCCGCTTAGCGGTGGGTAACACCTTGTGGCGAGCAAGCCCGGCTGCTACGGTGACGGCCTCTCCTTTCAATACAAAATGTGTCTCCATGTCGGTCAAGGTCGTAGATACCGTTGCCGCGGACCAACAAGGCGCCTCCAACACCGGCTGGCACCTGCACTACGCGCAGATGTCGGCGGGCCAGTTCAAGGGCCGCCTGATCGAAGCCGAACTCGGCGGCGTTCAGGTATACGAAGAGCACATGAACACCCGCATCGAGCAGTACTACAAGGCACCCGGCGATGCCTTGGTGTTCAGCTTCGACATGGCCGATGCCGCGCTATACCTGCTCGATGCGAGCACCCAGAACCTGTGGATCACGCCAGAGAACTACCGGGAAATCGCAGTGGTAGTGCCCACGGGCCAGCTACGCGCGCTCAACCTGCACCGCACCTTCGAAGACCTGCTGCTCACCCCGCTCAAATCCAGCCACGGCGCCGTGTTCATGGGTTGGCTGAGCGCCATGCTCGGGCGTATCGCCGCCACTGCCGACGAAAACGTCGAGACCAGCGCACTGCTGGGAGAGCAATTGGCCGACGATTGCCTGTTCGTGCTGGAGCAATCCGCCCAGGCGCAGCAGTCCTCGACCATCCATCGGGTGCGAAAGCACAGGCGCATCGTGCAGCAGGTGTTCGACCGCGTAAGCGCTTACCCCACCGAACAGTTCAGCGCGGTGGAACTGGCCGAAACCGCGGGCGCCTCCTTCCAACAACTGCGCCTGGCCTTCGCCGAATGCGTAGGCATGCCGCCTACGGTGTGGTTGCGGATGCGCAGGCTCAACCTGGCGCGCCAAGCGCTGTTGGCAGCGGGGCCGGGAGATACCACCGTGGCCGAGGTTGCGATGAGCTATTCGTTTTGGCACTTGGGTAGGTTTGCGCAGGCGTATCGGGAGTTGTTTCTGGAGTGCCCGGGAGAGACGTTGGGGCGGGTTAGGTGAGTGGTTCGCTAGGTAGGTGGGCCTGCTTGTAGCCTCAGAATATATTGCGTCTAACACTGTGCTGGGCTAGCGATGGCGTCGCAAAACGGCGCCCCTTGGGACGGCCGCTTTCGACCCAAAGCTGCCGTTCGCTACCGGCCAAAAGCTGACAACTAGAGCGTATGAAGCTGGTCATTCACTCTTTCGGAAATCTATGATTGGCCGATTCAGCCTGGGACGAGGGCTGAAAACGGCCAGGCGGCTGCGCACACGAGTCAGTACTACTTGGAGCCAGCGCTGTGGTGGTCGGTAGCCCGGCGGGCGTTGGCAGAGCTGTGCCTTGATGCAACCTACACCATCAAATAATATGGTCTCACAGGCTCATTTTTCTGGTGTGCGAGCCGATTTTCTAAATATTTTGGATATTTTAATTGAATTATAAAGACAGGCTAATAGAAGCCATCACCTACACTCAGAGCTTAGGGCTACATATCGACAAGTCAGAGTTGTCATTAGATGTTGAATTGGCGGATAACAGTAAGCAGAAAATTTTCCAGCTCTGTGGAGACGCTTTATATCAGGCCGGATTGCTAAGTTCCTCTCACCTGGCTTTTAAATGCGCTCCTATTCACCTAATGCTCAAGAGGCGTTTGAAAGCTGAGCTTGGTATAGAAAGCATGATCACGATTGGCGACAGATTTTGGGATGATTATATCTATTGCGAGATGACTAAACAGTCCGTCGAGAACGAACTCAACAGCACCAATACCTTTGAGCCCATCAAAGCCCACGTTTGGTTGACTCTTTCCGATGGGACAATCCTAGACTGCACTGCCGAAGCTCATGCAGACATACTTTTTGGCCGGGGTGAACACCCAGCTCACCAATGCATAATGATTGTTTCGCCAAACAAAGCAGAAGATGCTAAAACCGGTTACCACCGCCCGGTACTGGTGGGCTCGGGATTCATAGAGAAAACCGGGATGGTTAAAATAGTGCCGCTACCGACCTAAAGCAGCCCGCCGCAATTCATATATTGGCCTCGATGGCTGCGACGGCGGCCAGGTAAGCATCATTGCCAATTCCGACTTGACTCCATACCGGACGCGCCTCCCCGCCGTCTCGGTCATACTGTTCATCCGCATCCCAAAGCGTAAGGATCTGGTTCGGGAAGCAATATTCATAGCTGTTGAACTCGTGCGGGCCAGAATCATCAGCCTCGGCCATCAGAGAATAGATCGACAGCAGCTAGGTTAAAAACATCGAAGCCTTTGAATATCACCTTGAAAGTCGCACTCCCAGATACGCCAATGAAGATCACTGCGCCGGCGATGTCATACGAAATTTGTATAGCATTGCTCGAGAAATAATCGAGAGGACCACGAGCAACTTCCAGCGGGAATCCAATGGCGGCCATTACCTCCCTCGTTTCCATACGTGTAGCACCAAGCCGTACTGGACCTATGGCTTGCAATGGCAAAATTTCAAAAATAGGCATTTAGAGTTCATTCTGAAAGTAGCAAAGCTGGCTATGAATAGATAGGTCCGAGGGCTGCATTGGCTGGATGGAGTGTATCAAGTAGCTGGCCGCAAAGGGTCGGTAACGGCCGCTTGGGTCGATTGCGACTGGTGGTAACAGGCAGGATCCGACCCATAGCTGCCGATGGCGACAGGCAGAGATTGGTCAGAAGCGGTAACTATCGGTCAAATTTAGCGCTAGCTTTAGCGAGTCGGCGGGGAGGATGTGTTCACCATTAGCCCCGCCTTCGGGGCCTCATTATCCGCCAGACAATTGATGCGGTGATAAATGCACCGATTACGGCTCCTGGCATTACAACCAAGAGGCCCGGTTTTTACCCATCCGAGGACATCCATTTCTGCAATTTTTCGACGGCCGCGATCAGCTATCACTCTATCTTCATCTAAATACGCGGTCACGGTATATGTCATAAGAAAATTACGCTTCACGCTCATTTCGCGTTATCCCTTTATAGATTCAAAATCTAAAACATTTATTGGCCGAATAGTTTCTACACTCGGATTACCGAATGCCATTAACGCCGACCGGATTAAGTGGGTTCGGCGCTGCCGCAAAGCTACCGTTTAAAGTACCGTTACGTAGCGGCAGCGTCTTTCTCAGCTAGTTTTCTCTTCCGGGGCGTTAAACAACGTACCAAGGCGATTCATGGTTTCCATAGCCGCCTCAACATGAGGTTCAGCTCGGTACCTGCAGTAGCCGGCGGTACTCATAGATTTCAGTTTACGCCCGCGCTCATATGCGATGCTTAGATGTACATCATTCTTTAGGCTCTCGAACTCCTCAGTTGGGACTAATTTGTGCTTATTGTTTAGGTTTCGCAACGTGTCGGTAACGTCTATGGCGAGGCCGGTTTCTTGGACGGCTATCATATCCAAGGCAATTTTTTTGAGCGCGCTATCAAGAAACGCACCTTTCAAGTTTTTCACTTTCCACTCTCCGCGAGGTTCAATGGCTTGTTGTGCTCACGCGTTACCGGTGAGGCCAAGCGCTGGTGACCGCGAGCTGAGGTATGATGCCGCCACCTAGGTAGGTCGTCTCGCCGGATTTTTAAGGAGCCTCTGTCATGGACCGATCGCATACAGCATTCCCCACCATCACCCTCCCCTCAGTGGATAAATTCGTCGAGAGGATCGGCGACATCTTCTGCGTAGGACGCACCCAGTTGGAAAAGCTATCTCTCGCTCGCAGCTACTCCACCAAGCAGGATCGCTATCAAGAGCTGATCAAGGGACGCCATTCGCTTCTTGACGCTATGATCGGACGCTCGATTTACGAGACCGAAGAAAACGTTGAATTAAAAAGCATTCTCGAGCGCCATTTCGGCCACATGCAACAATTGGTATCTTGGATTCGCTCAAGTCCTGTATATGAGAGCGAGACCCAAGGAGAAGTTAACCAACAGCTAACGATTGCGTTTGCAGCTCCTCAACTAGCAATGCTGCTGAGCCAAATTGAGCCCATGCTAAAAGATTTTAGCCCATTAAAACATGTAGGTGATTGTCTTAGCTTAATTGCTCATGCGAACAACGAACCTATTCGAGCCTGCCAGATAGCATTTCGAGATTTGCTAGGCCGTGCACTAAAAGACAAAAAAGCACCAGACCTTAGCATTAGAAAGAGCCTTAACTCTCTTGATTTTAAAACCTCAAAATTCCCCGCCACGCAAATTTCCGAACTTATAACACTGGATCGAGAGCTTGTACAAATCTTAAACTCTGAGGAGCGAAAGAAGCTAGTCGACACTTTGGCAGGATTTTACTCAGCAACGATGGCACTGAATCGGCTAAAAAAGATAATGGACGGCTGGTCGCCGGATGCTTTTTCAGAGTTTGTTGCCGAAATGTCTGAGTTTATGTCGATATATAGCAAAATAGACAGTGACAACGTGCTAGCAATTTTCAATGATCAGCTACTCAGTGAGCTCTATGGTGCTGAAGATCCTAGCAAATGTCTGAATTTTACTCCCGAAACGTGCAGCCCTTACATTAATATACTCAGCCTGAGTAGAGCTTTCTCACCACCTAGCGGAATCAGTGGTCTAGTTAAACTCCTAGAGAAAGGAGCTCTAATTTCGGATAGCCGCGAACACTTTAAAAGATTGCAGCTCACCCTGCTTAATCTTAAGCGAAGCCCATTTTTTGAGGGGGCATCTAATTTCTTAGATGGGATATTGGCTTTATATGATGAGGATAGGGAGCGCGCTCAGTCGAGCTTTCAAAATTGCTTAACTGTCGCACGTCGTTGGCCCCTCGGCGTTCTAGAAAACCAGGCGGCGCTTTTTTGTATTGGTCTAGCCATGTCGGATGATCCGGGACGATCAGTAGCAAAAGTAAATCCGCTTCTGGCCATCTATTTGGAAAGTATGCCTCAGCTGTATACCATTCAGTTAGCCAACTTTACGAATGACATTGTTGATTATAATCTTAAGAGGACGCTTACCGAATACAATCAGTACTGTCTCAAGCTAGAGCTTGACCAAGAATTTATCTTCAATCCTTTAGAGAATATTGAAAAATTCTTTAAGAGAATATTTGGCTGGATCGACGAAAAGGGATTGGACGATGAGGACACTAATATTGTTGAGGCAACTCGGGAAGTCGCTAACAAACGGGACATACAGCGTGTGCGTCCCTATCTGATATCCGAAAATAGTCTTATCGACTGGCTAACCTCCGATTCACCAGCCGGAGCGTTTGATTTTTTTCCGACTCCTGAGTCCCTCAAAATAATCCCTAACGTGTGTCGTTTATTTAGTAGGGGATGCCACTATCCTTCCCTTATTGCTCGCGAGCTCAATAAAAAAATGAGCGAGTAGTCATGCTTTACTTCGAAGGATCTGAATCGTTTCTTATTCCGTAGGCGCTTTCGAATGGACACTTCTGGCCATTAGTTGCCTGTCGCGAAAGGCGGCTATGGGTCGATAGCTGACGGCCCGGGTGACCGATATCGCCCCATAGCTGCCCTTCACCAAGTACAGATATCGGCCAAAAGCATCCACTTATTTCTCTTGAAGCTGGATCTACTTCCTGATTTTTTTTAGAAACTTAGTAGATACATACCCGTCCATTAGAAATCCTTCATGCTCATATCTGACGTAGAGCCAAGTACGGTCTTCCTTCCCCAAGACAACTACAGGAGCATATTTGGGCAGGGTTAAAATCACATCCGATTTCATCCCGGGTGCTACTCTCAGCCGAACGCTAGAACCCGTGACAAGACGAACATCTCCCGGCTTGCCAGCGAGGTTGGAGCTTATGAAACGCCTTAGGTTGGCGAAAGAATGCGTTTGCGGCATGCGTCCATTTATATCTACCAAGCCCGTTCGTATGGCCTCCCAATTAGCCAGCACAGTCAACATCGGCGCGATGCAAATCAGCCATAAATATAATAGCCAAGTAGGTATCTCAGAAAATTTTCGCCCCGTACTAGAGTCGGGATATATTTCTACGGTAAACAAGTCCGCCGTCGATACCGTATTTTCACTGCCAGCAACAACTGTGCCCGGCCTGCCCGCTGATCCGTGTACATCTTCGTTCTTATTAGAGCGAGCGACAAGCTCGCCTACCAGAACGTCGAAAGTCAGACTTGCAGGTAGCGTCTGTTGAGCGAACCGGCTCAAATGAATGTTGTTACTCCAAGCTTTGGCCTGTTCAGCGATTTGCTTCAGTTGTGCACTGTCACCGAAAGCCTTAGCCTGTTCGGCGATCTGCTTCAGTTGAGCACTGCCACCGAAAGCCCCGGCCTGTTCAGCGATCTGCTTCAGTTGAGCACTGTCACCGAAAGCCTTAGCCTGCTCGGCGATCTGCCTCAGTTGAGCGCTGCCAACGAAAGCCCTGGCCTGTTCAGCGATCTGTTTCAGTTGAGCGCTGCCAACGAAAGCCCTGGCCTGTTCAGCGATCTGTTTCAGTTGAGCGCTGCCAACGAAAGCCCTGGCCTGTTCAGCGATCTGTTTCAGTTGAGCGCTGCCATCGAAAGCCCTGGCCTGTTCAGCGATCTGTTTCAGTTGAGCGCTGCCCTCGAAAGCCCTGGCCTGTTCAGCGATCTGTTTCAATTGAGCGCTGCCATCGAAAGCCCTGGCCTGTTCAGCGATCTGTTTCAGTTGGGCGCTGCTGCCGAAAGCCTTGGCCTGTTCAGCGAACTGCTTCAGTTGAGGGCTGTCACCGAAAACCTTGGCCTGTTTAGCGAGCTGCCTCATCTGATCACCGCTACTGGGGTCATCATTTGAGCCTGAGGGAGATGTACGCTCATCGACCATTTCGTTCATGCCAAGTCGCTCGTTGGGAGTCGCAAGAGCCTACGGTATCGCAGATCATTCATTTTTCGTAGACGGATATAAAGTGTCCGCTATGGGTCGGTTGCTGCCTGTGGCGACGGGCCGCCACCGACCCTTAGCGGTCATTGACCGTCCAAGGTGTCAGACCTAATGATCAGCCGCCCTGATGAGCTGCCTGATGGAGAGGGAGCGCGTTGACGAGCCTATGCAATTCATCTACTACATGACAGCCACAGTCGTGCTGGTCTAGCCCGGTGGGCTACTGCCTGAATTGCCGACCCAAGCCCAGCAATTCAACCCACTCAGGATCAATACTGTGCCTACAGCTTCCAAAACTGCCCTACAAGCCGCGCTCGACAAGCAGGTTACCTATCACCATCGATATACGTTCGAAACCTACACCGGTACGGCGGGCGATGACGTAATTAACGGCACCTACAAGACTGATCATTTATTCGGCGGCGCCGGGAACGACACCCTGAATGGCCAGCGCGGCAATGGCGACACATTGGTAGGGGGCGCTGGAGTCGATACCCTCACAGGCGGCGCAGCCGGCGGAGGCTCGGTGAAATTCGTGTTTACGTCGCTTACCGACAGCTACGCCAATGCCGAGGGTTCCCACTCCGACCTGATTACCGGTTTTGTCGGCTCAAACGATGTCCTGGACCTGACCGCCCTTGGCCTGGAGCGGATCGGTAACGGCCACAATGGCGACTTGGCCGTCAGCTATGATGCTGCCACGGACATTACCTACGTGCGTTCGCTGGACAAAGACGTCAGCGGCAATTTCTTCGAGGTGCGCCTGGCAGGCGACTTTCAAGGCCAGCTAAGCACGTCCAACTTTGTGCTTAGCCACGATGGCACAGCCGGCAACGATACCTTGGACTACAGCTTCAGCACCAAGCAATACGTGCTCAATGGTCTGGACGGCGACGATACACTGTATGCCGGGAAAAGAGCCAACGTACTAGATGGCGGCGCAGGTGCTGATCACCTGATGGGCAATGCCTACAGTGTCGGTACTGAAACCTACCTCTATCACCGGGTCAACGATAGTTTTGTGAACGACGCCACGAGCGTATCCAGCGTTGACGTGATCAGCGAATTCGACCTGTTCCGTGGGGATGTATTGGACGTTTCAGCCCTTGGCTTCACCGGCTTGGGCAATGGCTACGATGGCACGTTGGATTACGCCTATGACAAAACCGTAGGGCACATCGTGGTGCAGTCGTTCGAAACAGATGCGGAAGGTAACCGCTTCAAGGTGTATATCGACCAGGCCTGGCGCCACACTGGCAGCGTTTCTCAAGATGCGGATGGTTTTATCTTCGCCGGCGATAACAGCCATGTCGATGCCGAGCAGACCCTAACCGGGAGGCCGACTTGGGATTCACTCGGTACAGGAGGTGA
Source organism: Pseudomonas sp. 3MAES_34.3B (assembly GCF_058145875.1). NCBI lineage: Bacteria > Pseudomonadati > Pseudomonadota > Gammaproteobacteria > Pseudomonadales > Pseudomonadaceae > Pseudomonas > Pseudomonas sp. 3MAES_34.3B. Next base: position 4,821,103 of record NZ_CM176960.1, read on the forward strand.
CGGCGGCATCCTGATTGGCGGCGGTGCGGGCGATGCGCTGAGGGGCGGTGAGGGGCTAAATGGGTTAGATGGGTTAGATACCTTCCGATATTTAGACACTAGCGACAGCTTTCATGGCTATGGTACTACTGACCTGATCACGAATTTTGACGTTACCCAAGATAAAATCGACGTGGCGGCCCTCGGCTATACAGGGCTAGGCAATGGCCACAACGACACCTTGAAGCTGATCTACGACACAGACCTGCACCGCACCTACCTCAAGGACTACGACCTGAATGCCGAGGGTCAGCGCTTCGAAATCGCCTTTGAAGGCGGCTATACCAGGACATTCACCGCAGACAACCTAGTCGTTGCGAGCACTGTTTCTGCAGCTGAACATACCGCCGATGCTCCTATTGAATTAGTAGGTGTTGCTCCTAGTGATATCCATGCAGCTTAGGTGAGAGACGCTTAGGTAGTCGTCAGTAGTCCTTCCCTGCTGCGGCTACCGTTCTAAGGTTGCCGTTAGCGAACGGCTGCTAAGGGACGGCTGCGGCCGGTGGCGACAGGCAGCAACCCATTGCAGCCTTTCGTATAGCACGGCAATTGACTGAAAGCAGCCTTAGGGTCAATCGCTTGAAGTTTGTCGACAGACAAGCCTACGTGCCCCGTGGCGTCGAGACTGAGACAGCGTCCGATCCTCGGCGCAATCAGTCAAAAGCGTGGTCAGCTCGGGATCCATAGGGAACCCTTCCTCTAACCATTTGAGCGCCAACCCCGACCAATAGTCGGAGTGTGACGTCAGTGCTATAACGACCAGCGGCTGCAACGCTATGTTTGCAGGCAGTGTGTATTTTTCTCCAAGGGCTTTTACCGCGTGGGGCAACTCTTGCGCAGCCTCTTCTAATGGCTTTTCCAGCAGCGGTAGTAACCATACATAGGTGAATTCCTCGCTCATCCTCTCCCCACTAGCACTGATTGGTGGGCTTAGTATGACAGGGGCTGCATTGACCGACTTCTGCCTACCGTCACCTGTGCTGCCCGGCTACGTGCCAAAGCACCTTACACAGTGAGTGCTGATTTTCGTGGCTCTTGCGAGCGGCAGCTAAGGGTCGATTGCCGCCGCTCGTACAGCTCTTTACCGACCCGCCAAGCCGTCCTAAGGATCGGCTATGATCGTAAGCTGAGGCGGAGAGCGATGTCCCTGTATCCCCCAAATCGCTAAGGGATAAACAGTCGAGCCAAGGATACCGGTCACGTTTTTCGAAGGAGCACACCTTGGATAGGCTCGTTACTGCTGACGCGCGTATAGAGCGTTGGAAAAGATGGTGGTGCATGGACGATCCCTACATTCGCTGTATGCGATGTCGAGCTGGCCAGCCGCTGGGAGACGCTGGGCAGCCATTCAATCCTCTCCATTTGGCAAATTGCCCCCTGCGCAGCGATTTGCCTCAATATCCATGGCAGGCTTTGAGCGCGCTATTGAGGGATTGGCAGCATAGCCAGGATTCAGATACGGGAGCATCCTAGAATCCCTAAGATGGTCCCGCCTTCGAGGCGTCGAGTCGGCCCCACACGAATGAAAAAGGCCCCCACGCTTTACAGCGATGAGGGCCTCTAGTACTGCTTCGTAGGTTTATTCTAAAGGCCGAATCCGCTGCGATTCTCTCCGCACCTTAGATAAACGCACTGCAATTTAGAACGGCAGTTGGGACCCAAGGACGTTTATTACGTCAAAACCATATTCGAATCAGGTACATACGAGAAAAAAAGCTCAAAAGTGTAAAGATTCGTGGAACATTCGTGAAGCTACGCAGCTTTCCTATCCGTTTGAATGGCAAACCCTGCATACGCAGCTCATGGACCCGGGGTCGGCTCAGTTGCTTCCGGGTCATATGCAACCTTTGGTCAATCGGCGAAGCCCCTTACGGTTATCAGCTTCGCTGAATACCCCAGTGAGGGTTAGGACTCCTCCTCGTGCATGCCGCACCTGGTCCGCATCCATCCGCTGCTTGTGACCAGTCTTCCCGGACTACCACAAGCCTCGCATATCTTGCCGCTCAGCTCTTCAGCGAAAGTCGCATAAGCCCGTACCACCGGGTTGCCTCCAACGTAATAGACTCGAAGAGTTCCAAATTTTTCTTTTATCTGCACGAAGCACAGCTCTTCGAGGCCTTCTGATTCCTTTTCACGTGCAGCCAAATCGCAAAGTGTTTTGATCAGCCCCTCCCAACCAGATTGGCATTCGAAGCCAAACGTCCCGTCCCGTCCAACCCTGAGCAAACCGGGATACGCGGCACAAATTTGCTTATCGGTATCTTCGTTAATCATCACTACCTCAGTTATTGATGAGCAGCACTAAACATTACTCGGGGCACTACAGCTACTTGGATATCCTCGCGCGCGCTTATCGAGCCGCGTGATAAACTCACCTGAGTAAAGTCGTCTGAATGCGATTCGGCTGCCTTCTCCCCAGCCCAGCGCTTCAGCTGCGCCGGGCTTCAAAACTATGGCCAGCCTTTTGTTCGGCTGTCTCTCAACGTATCCATGATGCACGTCCTTTGCCGGGTGCTCTAGCGCGGCACGCATGATCCTTATTTCTTCTGCGGATACTGCCTGCCTGTATGCGGGATCGATTACGAAATACGCCGCGCTGCGGAGCAAATTATTTTCGTCAGACCAATGAACATCATGGACGTCACGATGCAGTGCTCCATTCGGCGTAATCATAAGGCCCAAATCGCGCAAGGCCCGATCACGGAAGAATCTGTCAATCCGACCACGTGCACGCAACCACAAATCAATCGTATTCATCATAAGCCTCATCATTTTCCTCACCCCACAACAGCCGTCCCCCGTGCTTCTTAACAGCTTCGGAAGAGGTGTGATGCACGCTTCCATCGGCCAAGTGATATCGGTGCTCTGAGGCTGTAATTGACTCGTCACTTCCCACAGATTGTTTGAGATTTGGAGTGAAGCTTATTATTTTCACAACATCTTGAATTGTGTACCCATCCGAAATATCTGGATCGTGGTAGGAGTATTGAATGCTTGCAATGTTTACGGATGCGTTCCACGTGTCGTGAAGGAAGAAATCAAGCTCGCCGGGACTCATCGTGATGATTGAAAATTGATCAACTGCCCTGCTGCCAGAAGCGCAGACTTCTAGGTTTATTATCAGATAGGGCTGAATTCCTTCGCTTTGCTCAATATGCACTGTCGATATGTAGTTTCTTGCCCTGACCAGCTTGCCGGTTTTAGGGTGCGTTCGGGTTCGATTGACAAAAAACATAGCGATTCCTTGAGCTAGCACCTCCGGCTTGCACGCCAGGGAGAAGGCATTCTGATGAGGAACTATAGTTCCTACGTATCTCGTTACGCAAGTGCTCCAATAGCGTTTTGGGGTGCAAGCGATGGATCGAAATCAAGCTTTTTCTAGGGTTTTCAAGCGCTTACGATTAGCTAAGGGGATTGCGCAAGCTGATTTTGAAGGGGTCGCGACGTCTCGTTATGTTCGGAAATTGGAAAAAGGGCTTGCGACACCAACCCTGCAAATGCTCGCGAGCCTGTCCGGCGAGCTTGGTCTCAGCGCTGCGGCATTTGTAGCATTGACACTTGCAGAGACTGAAGACGGTACGGATCCACGCGTTCTAGCGGACCTCATTGTCGAGCTTGAGACACTCGTAAAGGCGGTAGCCCAAAAAAGGTAGGTGGTTCGTTAGGAACAGAGCCGGTCTTGGGAAAACAGGCCGTAGTTTATGCAATTGGTTGCATCGCATAACGAGGCTCACGTGATGTCGATACGCCTCCAGTACGATCTCAGTTTAACTCGCTCCAGCAGAGTTAGGATCTTGACCCCTTTCCTAGCCTGTCAAAGTGCTAAGGCATTGCCAGGAATCAAGACAATGAAGCTGCCGCATTTTGGGCTGCTCCTTGATTACATTGTGCTAGGCTGGCCAAAATGGAAGTCGATACTAGATTGGTTGAGTGGCGTTGCATATGTTCAAAGTTGTGCGACGAACTTTGCATTTGCTGATATCGGTGTTTTTATCGCCGCTTTAGTTTTCAAATCATGTTTAGTCTGGAATATAACGTGCTACACCAGATAATTATTCGGCTTATCACTAATCTACGGAGCTGATATAGTGGTTTTCCTACTGGCCGCGATGGTCGAAAGCTGCCTCTGTCCGTTGCTTATAGGGCGTGAACTGCGTCAACCACGATGATCCCTTCCACCTCTTCAAAGCTTAATAGATCACCCGGCATGAGCTTCATGCGGTCAACGACATCTTGGGGGATATCGATGATGAGGTCACCGCTGCCATCACCCGCCTCTTGGCATATCGCACTCTTTCTGAATGGTTCACTCATTTAGCGCCCGCTCCACGCTCGACTGAATTATTCAGACGATACCCTACTCCGAGAATTGGTGGGCGTCAGCTGTCGGCCAAAAGCAGCCCGTGGCCATTGGCAGAAGTCAGCCAGAAGTAAACTCTACCCCCTAGACGTCCGGGCGAGGGGTCTGACAAAGTTTCCAGAACACTCGAACAGGACTTCCTGCAATGGATTGCACGCCGACGCTAGATACCCCGCGCCTTATCCTCACACTCCTGCAACTGGCCGATGCCACGGCGATACAGCAGCTATTTCCCCACTGGGAAGTGGTCAGATACCTAGACAGCCGCGTGCCTTGGCCATACCCGCAGGATGGCGCGCTGGTTTACGTGCGTGATGTCGCCCTTCCAGCGATGGCCGAAGGACGCGAGTGGCATTGGATGATTCGTACCCGCGCGCAACCTGAGCACGGCATCGGCAGCATCAGCCTCTATGACCAGCCCGGCAACCACCGAGGCTTTTGGCTAACGCCCCAGTGGCAGGGCCACGGCTACATGCGTGAAGCCTGCAAGGCGATCAGTCACCACTGGTTTGAAACTTTGCGGCGCCCTCTTATGCAGGTGCCCAAGGCTATCGCCAACCAGGCTTCACGCAAGGTGTCCCAGCATGAGGCATGCGCATGATCGGGACACGGGACACGGGACACGGGACGGAGAGTTTGTCTCGGGGCCCATGCAGATCGAAGTGTGGGAGATTTCGCGGGGCGAATGGCTTGCTCGCAACACGTGAGTTTCGCCTGGGCTCACCAGTTACCAGCCATAGATTGCTATCGACGATATTCTTAAACCCAAACGGGCCCTGTGAGCAATTGCGAGTGAACTACTTCCTAGCGCAAGCACAAAATAACCAGTGGGCGAATCGGCGATTACTTTCGGTATGTCTTGCGTTAAGTTATGGGGAATACGTCGCCACGCGGACAGGCTTTATTCCTTCCATAGAGCGAACACTGCTGCATATCCTCGACGTGGACCGGTTCTACCTGGCGGCGTCGAATTCTGATTTGGAGGCGCAAAATCAAGTGCTGCCTGAGAACCTGTCACCGGCGCAGATCATAAGGCTTCAATCGGCCTTGGACGATCAACTGATAGCGTTTTGTGAGCGCTTGGATCAGCCTGCATTAAGCCAACGTATAGGCGTCGCAAGGCCCCAAGGAATCGTCATGGAGCACATGAGACCGCCTGCTACTGCACGTGTTTCAACATCAGATCCATCACCGGGGACAGGTTCACACCATGCTGTCGGGCACCCGTGTCGCACCGCCGCAATTAGATGAGTTCTACCTGGACGGAGATGCTGAGTTACGAGAAGGCGATGAGGTGCAGCTAACGCTCCTCCGAATAGCATGCTCAGGTGAGTGAACGCTATCGGCTAATTTTGCCAGTCGGCACGGGCTGCTTTGGGTCGGAAGCGGCCTCACCCCGGATGCCCCCCTTTCGACCCAAAGCTGCCGATGGCGACAGGCAGAGATTGGTCAGAAGCGGAAACTATTAGTCAAATTTAGCGCTAGCTTTAGCGATTCGGCGGGGAGGATGTGTTCACCATTAGCCCCGTCTTCGGGGCCTCATCATCCGCCAGACAAGTGATGCGGTGATAAATGCACCGATTACGGATCCTGGCATTACAACCATGAGGCCCAGTAAGCCAAGACCAAAGTCATCCGATAACTCAGCTCTGGACTTGGCTCCCGTGCTCACCATTTCAAACATTACGTCTGCTTCACCCAGCAACCATTCGCCTGACGGGAGTGCGATTAGAAAAGCCAGTATAGTGATTGCCACACGCTTATACATTTTGAATGCCTAAACCTTAAGGGTGTACTGAATTCAGTGTAAATCAGATAGCTCCTGGCCGACGGTAGCGACTCGCGAATGGCCGCTATGGGAAGCTGCCGGTTGCAACGGGCCGCTACCGACCCTTTGCGGACCTTCACGGTGTTGCTTTCGAAGCCATTTCGCCGGCAGGCGCTGCTCTCCGGCCGCTTGGCGCTTTATGCTAGCTCCGTTTCTTCCTGTCCTCCGAAACCGATCAGCACAACGAGGTATCCACATGCTGGACAGTACGGCGGTGCTCACTGTTTTCTGGGTTTATCTAGCGGGCGTTGTGATTCCTGGGCCCAATTTCGTCGCCGTTGCTCATAAGGCAGTAGCCGCGACACGAGCCGAAGCGCTGGGCTTGGTTGCAGGTGTCGTAGCAGTGAACCTGTTCTGGTCGACCTGCGCAATCACCGGCCTGGGCTTTGTGTTTGCGGCCTTTCCATGGATAGCCGAAGTCGTGAAGGTTCTCGGCGCGGCCTACCTGATGTGGTTTGGCATACGCTTGATCATCAACGCGGGCAAGCATCCCGCGCCCCAGGCGGGTGAAGGCTCGAGGGGCAACGTCCGAAGGTCGTTCTGGGAGGGAATCGTGACCAACATCGGTAACCCAAAATCCATGGCTTTCTACGCAGCTGTCTTTTCAGCCGCAGCCCCGGCCCATGTTTCGGTGAGCACGTTTGCCTCCATGCTCGCCGTAGTGGTGGTCGTTTCGTTGAGCTGGTATAGCCTTGTGGCCCTTACCTTGGCGCAATCCAGGATTTCGTTGGCTTACCGGAAGGCGAAGAGGCTCATCGACCGTCTGTGCGGCGCCCTGATTCTCGGTTTGGGTCTGCGACAATTGGCCTGAGCGCTGATAAAGAGCGCAAGCGCAAGGACTCTACCGACCCATAGCAGCCGTTCGTTAACGGCAACCTTGGACGGTAGTCGGCAGTAGGGAAGGCCTACTGACGACTACCTAAAGCGGTTCCTCACCTAAGCAGCATGGACATCACTAGGCGCAACACCTACTAATTCAATAGGTGCATCAGGAGTGTGCTCGGCTGTTGAAACAGTGCTCGCAACAACCAGGTTGTCTGCGGTAAATGTCCTGGTGTAGCCGCCTTCCAAAGCGACCTCGAAACGCTGACCTTCGGCATTCAGGTCGCAGTCCTTGAGGAAAGTGAGGCGGAGGTCTGTGCTGTACACCAGCTTCAAGGTGCCATCGTGGCCATCGCCCAGGCCCGTATAGCCGAGCGCCGCCACATCTATCTTGTCCTGGGTCACATCGAAATCCTCGATCAGGTCAGCGCCGCCAATCGCATGAACGCTGTCGCTGCCGCCTAGGTAGCGGAAGGTATCTACCCCGGCATGGCCCCTCAGCGTATCGCCGTCACTGCCGCCGATCAGAATACCGCCATCTGCTGGAGTACTGATGTGATCCCGGCCAGGCGTCCCCGTTAGGATCTGGTCGGCATCGACATGGCTGTTATCCCCGGCGAAGATAAAACCGTCCGTATCTTGAGCAGGAATACCTTTGTGGTCCTCGGCTTGGTCTATATACACTTTGAAGCGATTGCCCTGCGTATCGGTTTCGAACGACTGCGCCACAAAATGCCCTACGGTTTTGTCATAGGTATAATTCAGCGTGCCGTTGTAGCCATCGCCCAGGCCAGTGAAGCCCAGCGCGGAAACGTCCAATACGTCCCCACGGAAGAGGTTGAACTTGCTGATAAGGTCAACGCTGGACACACCCGAGGTATCGTTGACAAAACTGTCGCTGAGCTGGTGATAGAGGAAAGTCTGCTCACCGTAATTGCCGATCAGGTGGTCAGCGCCCGCGCCGCCATCCAGTACGGTGGCCGATTTCCCGGCAGTTAGCGTGTCGTCGCCGTCCAGGCCATTCAGCACGTACTGCTTGGTGCTGAATTTGAAGTCCAGGGTATCGTTGCCGGCTGTGCCATCGTGGCGCAGTACGAAGTTGGCCGTGCTCAGCTGGCCTTGGAAATCGCCCGCCAGGCGCACCTCGAAGAAATTGCCGTTGGCGTCCTTGTCCAGCGACCGCACGTAGGTAATGTCCGTGGCAGCGTCATAGCTGACGTCCAGATCGCCATTATGGCCGTTACCGATCCGCTCCAGACCAAGGGCCGTCAGGTCGAATACGTCGTATGCAGCGAAATCCGTAACCAGGTCGGAGTGAGAGCCTTGGGCATTGGTATAACTGTCGGTGAGCGACGTGAACACGAATTTCACTGGGTATCCGTCGGCTGCGCCGCCTGTGAGGGTATCGACCCCGGCACCACCTACCAATGTGTCGCTGCCGCCCTGGCCATTCAGGGTGTCGTTCCCGGCGCCGCCGATCAAATGATCAGGCCGCAAATTACCGGTAATTACATCATCGCCCGACGTGCCGGTGTAGGTACTCCAATAAAGTCCATTGCGAACGGTGACTTGCTCATCGAGCGCGGCTTGCAGGGCAGTTTTGGAAGCTTTAGGCACAGTATTTATCCTGAGTAGGTTGAATTGCTCGCTTTCGGGTCGGCAATTCACGCAGTAGCCCATCGGGCTAGACCAACACGACAGTTGCTGTCATGTACTAGACGAATTGCATAGGCTCGTCAACGCGCTTCATCTCCCCCAGACAGCTCATCAGCGCGGCCGATCACTAGGTCTGGCACCTTGGACGGTCAATGGCCGCTTCGGATCGGTAGCTGCCTACCGCGGCTGTTAGCAACCGACCCGTAGCGGCCCTTCGGAGGGGGGCAGCAGTCGGCCGACAGCCGCCCTCTTGTGACTGTCCGCTTCGGGTCAACGCCGGCCAATCGTGACCGTTTGCGTTTTTCGGCCCGGTAGACGGCTATAATGCGCCGAGCTTCAGTTTTTAGACAAAGCCAGACCTAACAAGGGAATGAATAATGCACATTGGTTTAATTGGCGGTATCGGACCTGCGTCGACTGAATTCTATTACCGTGCCCTAGTAAGGCTTTACGCAAAAGCGAACCGAAGGTTGGATCTGACCATTGCCAATGCAGACGCCAAGGAATTGGTGAATAACCTAGAAGCGGGCAATCAACAAGCTCAGGCTGTTGTTTTCGCCAAGTACATCGATCAGCTCAAAGGCGCTGGATGCGAAGCTGTTGCAGTGACATCAATGGGTGGGCATTTCTGTATGGACGCATTAGAACCTATGTCGAGCCTTCCGCTTATCAGCGCTATGTCCGCCCTCCAGGCTCATTTCCTCGCAGAAAAGATAACGAAAGTCGGGGTCTTGGGTACACGCGCCGTGATGGAGTCCAAAATATACGGTCTTGGAGGGGTAGACGTGCTTACGGTTCCAGAGGAAGAATTGGAGAGAGCACACCACAACTACGTATCCATGGGCATTAGCGGTAAAGCAACTGACGCGCAGCGAGTGTACTTTGAAGACGCGGCATCGCGACTCGTCAGTGAACAAGGCGCGCACGCAATTGTATTGGGCGGTACCGATCTGTTTCTTGCGTTCAATAAGCCTACCTACCCTTTTCCTGTCGTAGATTGTGCCTTGGTGCACGCAGCAGAAATTGCACGATTAGGTATGAGCTAAAGGCCCGGCGCTTTATTGCGGTTTTCTAGAACGGACAAGATTAACGTGCTACCTGCGCTGTTACGTCCAGCTGGGGCCGGATGCGGCCATTGCTCAGAGGCACTTTTGACACAATATGGCCACTGGGCAATAGCAGAGGGCGGCTGATGGCTGCCGATTCTGACAAGCCGTATTGGGTCGGTTGCAGCCGCAGGAGGATGGCCCCTTTCGACCCATAGCGGCCTGTCAGCGGCTAGCAGGTGGAATCCGCTGATAGGTAGCTAGAGAAGATCCGTGATCGGGCTATTTTCAATATGCCTCGCCTTCATCACCTTCAACACTGGCTCCGAGTGCTCTCGCAATTTCCTTGGCCTTTACGATTGCGGCATCACTGTAGACGAAGGAAATCATCCCCCTCCGATAATCAAAAAGATACTGTTGCTGTGTTAGTGGAGACGTCCACGCTGCTGAATTTTTCCCACTGGAAACAATGGTTTCACCTGTAAAGGAGTTTCGACCAGCCAACTCGTTTTCTAGTTTCAGTGACGGATCACTTGCGCAAAGTAATTGCCACTCTTCAAGAGCTATTCCCATCGATCTGACAATGTGGATTTCGTAGGCCATAGGTGTCCGTTTCCTGACTTTTGGATGTACGTGAGAAACCTGAATGTCGGTGACGGCCGAGGCTAGCTACTGACGGCAGAGGTGTCCAGTGACTACTTTTGGCCGGTTGCTGCCCGTCGGAACAGTCGCAATCGCCTATCTTGACCGGTAAAAACGACTCCAAGGAGATACTATCGTTGGGCCCATTCGGTCAAACACGACAGGCTGTTGGCCAATCAGTCACGGGGCGGGAGGTTTACAATTACGTAAACAGCGCAGTCGTGATATGCGCTGCTATGCAAGGGATTTCCGTTAAGTGAGAAAAGGGGGCGATGCCCCTAATGGATAGGAATGGGGCGTGTCCACACCAAGGAGCCAAATATTCGAAGGACCTAAGGGCAAGCCTAGAGATTGGTCGTATCGCGTCCCTGTAACGCTCTGGAACACTTGTCATTTGTGTGTGCTACGCTCCTTTGTGAAAGATCTGGTTAGAAGGAATTTAATATGGACTGGAAAGAGCATCCGGTTATCATCAGCGCGGCGTCATTTGCAGCGGCAACTGTTTTCTTTTATAGCGTTATTTTACCGCCTTACACTAAAGATCTTGATAACGAGATCAAAACATTAACAGAGGAGTCAGCCAAAAATTTGGTACGAACAGAGGATGCAGCTGATGAAATTCAATTTTACAAATCCATAATCGCTCCGTATAAAATGAAGTCTATATTCGCTAATACCTTTCCATATCCCGAAAATTTCGATCAAGTAAAAATAGGTGATCCTGCCTCAAAGATCTCAAAAGTCCATGCAATCAAATGGATATCAGAGGAGCCTAATGGCAAAATAGAGGTGGCTCTATTACGCAGCGTGATTTTTGACAAGGTAATCTATTCAGTTTCCGCCGATAGCACAGTTGAGAGCATTTCCTTTGTATTTACTAATGATGTCATAGGGGGAGTTGATACGATCCGGGATGATGTGGATTTCGCCCTGTCCGCCGCTATAAAGATTCATGAGTTGGAGAAAAAAGCAGGCTTCGATGAAAGTGCTCACAGATACCAAAGCATTGTAATACCGTATCCAAAAATCAAGTTGAGCCTTGGTCAGAACCATTACACTATACAAGCCGCTCAATGACTGCTTTTCATAGAATGTGAACAATTTTTTAATTTTTGAAATTTGACAAAATGATTGGGGTGCGCCGCCCCCATATTTCTATTGTCTGCTCTTGGCCGATTGCGGCCCTTCGTGAATGGCTGCTTAGGGTCGGTTGCGGCCGGTGGGAACTCTAGGTGAGTCCCCGTCCGCTTACGGTGTATTCGCCATTTGCGTAAACCACTTTAACTGATCGCTAATTTCCGGCGAATGGGAGCAAGGTAGTACCGCTGGCTCACCTACGTTCGGCGGGTCCCAGGTTTAAGCCCCGCTGCGGGAAGTCTCCCCTATTAGCACCTAACAGAACGCATGGTGAGACTGGTTCGACACGGAGATCTGGCTTGATGTGAAGCATTCTGGCGAGGGGCTGAAGCAAACACTACCCAAGTTATAGGCACCTTGCCAAAGCCGCACACCACAACATACATCGCCCTGATGGGATGCTTAATCTCGCAGGCGTGACTGTGAGCAGGTTGATTATTGCAGCCAAGACTCCACTGTCTCAGCGCCGTGCTCAGCCTTCCAGGCTTTCAAAGTCTTGTGATTGCCGCCTTTGGTCTCAACAACCTCACCGCTCTCCGGGTGTTTGTAGCGTTTTACCTGGCGAGCCCTGCGGGTGTTTTTTTCCGGAGCATGCCCCGCGCCACGGCCGGAACGTTGGGTAGGCTGGGCGCCCTGTGGATCAAGGATTGCAATGATGTGCTTAAGGCTAAAATTGTATTCACTCAGCAATCCTCGCAGTTTTTCCTCGAACTCGACTTCGCGCTTGAGACCCTCATCGTTTTTCATTGTTTCTAGCTCAGCGAGCTGTTCAGCTAGTTTCTGCTCAAGGGCACGGAACTCGGCAAGACGGGACATCGATAAATCTCCTAGGGGCTTTGGATGCTAAAGGTCTGACAGTATCACGAGCTTCAAGGTTGCAAGTACTGAAAATACGTTTGCACCCTTTACGACTATTCTCCGTAGACGTTCAAAGCGGAGGTGTAAGACAATGAATGAAGCATCCATGGCCGCTTGGTGCACACACTGGGAAATCCACGAAGGCTACCTGACCTGTAAGCATTGTGGAGCACACCAGCTTATTCAGAGCGCAAGACGTCCTTTCAAACATGATTCTGGCTGCAACAAGGGCCTGTTCGCGGTCGAAATGCCTTGGGTGGCGCTCGCCGCATCGTTGCGACGACTTCAGCAAAGCTCAGAGCACGTTGGGTAATGGCGTCCAGGTATGGCGTATATAATCCGGTCGGGGTGTTGCGCTGGGGCTGCGAGCGTACACGCGCTGGTAAACGGAGGCAGAATACATTGAGTGAGGGTGACCCCTAGGGCAAGCGCACCTTCAGCTGTTCATTCAACGCTTCCTGTCCCAGGCCACTCGCACTATGCGCAGGCTCAAAGGAGCACTGATCGATTTGTCGTCAATCGCTGTATGCCCAAGGCGAGCGAACCATGAGGTGGTGTTAACAGGCGCCGGCGCATCAGCTGAGAAGGAAATTCCCTCGTTTGGGATGCTCCAAATGCGCGTACGGGGGCGTTTCGGTGCGTTCAGCTCGCCACGTCATCCTGGCAGACAGACAGGTTAAGATTGGCCACGCAGGTAGCAAAGCTTTTATCAGACAATAGGACGTCAGATTCCCGTGTTCAAACCCCTCATTTGCCTCATGCTCGCCTACGCGTCGCCTTTGCTCGCTAACACTGCCGAACTGGCGGGTGTCTGGAAAGGCACCTTGGGTAGCTCCTCTGTCACGGCCTGTTTTAACGGGCCTACAGGCGAGCATGGCAGTTATTACTATCAGGACACCCTCATCCCTATCTGGCTGACCCAAGCCAGCGAAAACGCACCATGGGTAGAAGAAGGGAATACTGGTTTTTGGACACTGAACACCCCGCAGGACGATGTACTGTCAGGAGCCTGGTGCAAAACCGGGGCCGGTAAATCTTTGCCAATCACCTTACACCGTGTCGGCTTGCCAACCGACAACTGCGGGAGCGACGTCTATAACGCGCCCATGGAAGTAGAGCCTTTACCGTCGAAGATCGAAAAGAAAACCTTCGGCGATCATTCCTATGCACTCAAGATCCAAGGTGCCCAAGTCACGCTCAAGCTGGAAGGCGACAGTTCGGCGATTCAAAAGATTAACCGGCAGCTCGCCGCTCTTGCGGTGGACGACAATGATCAGGCCGATTACTTCCGCGAACGACGCGAAGACCTTGGTCAGAACGGTTCGGCCCACACCACCGAAATCACCGTCGAGCCGACGTATTGGTCGTCCCAATTTATCACGGTCAGTTTTTACCGCTGGTTTGCGGGCACTGGTAGAAAGGGTATCAGTTGGGGCCTGCATTCCTGGAACCTACAGACCGGTGAAAATGTCGATCCTTGGACGTGGGTCGGCGGGCATCAAGAGTGGTATGACGCTTACTCCGGTGAAGTGACGCTCCCAGTCAGATTCAGCACATGGCTGGCCAAGCAAACCACTGCCGACGAGGGTTGCCCGGTTATTACTAGCTACAGCGAGTTCGACTTGGAATTCAACACTCATGGTCTCCATCTCTCAACGCCGGCCTATGGGGACGGCTGCGAAAACGATTTGAATTTCACATGGGAGCAGTTGGAGCCGGTACTGACAGCGCAAGGAAAAGCCGCACTGCCCAGCTTGAGGTTGCCCTGAATGCTAGCTGGGCCAGTGCTGTAAATCTTCTGGACTTGCCCGCTGACCAATCGGGTTTACCTACAGTCAGCTCTGTACTCAGTCGTCGGGCGCGTTGAGAATGTATACGCCGCTGCGCGCAGCCCATCTGCGCGCCGCGTCCTCCAACTGCGGCGAGCTAGAGTAGAAATAGTATGTGCTATCCCAGTATTCCTGGAATATGCACCCATACTCTGGAAGAGCGACTTGAAAATGTCGATGCCGAAAGCCGTAGCGTCGAGGGTGCCCGAATAACGTACTGCCGCCCGGCCTACAATATCTCAACAGCATATCCTTCGATTTGAAACTGCGAAAGACTGGCCTGCACCTCCCATGCCTTCGCATAGCAAAAGATAAAACTTCGGTGTTCGCGATCATCTCCCCACAAAAACCTTCCAGAAGCATGTTGCGCCGGGACTCCTCTTCCGGAGGAATATCTTCTAATAGCGCATTCGCATCCTCCCGCGAGAGCCAATGGTCGAAGACGGAAACCCACAGCACTTGGGAACGATCAAACTCCTCCCCCTGAATGACGGCAGCCAACCATGAAAACCGCCCCTCTAAGTGCGACTGACGGGATTTCGAGACGTTTTCCAAACGGCGAAGTGACATGACTACTCCTGTTATCGATGAGCACAGGCGTCATGGTACAACTAGCGCTTAAGCGTTGCCCAGCATTTCCCCGTAGTTCTTGTTTGCGAAGGCAGTTAAACGGCCGGAAGCGGTCACTCCTTGGGGGAGGGTCTGAAAGACGCTAATGACATCGCACTGCTTTTGCAGCGTCTCGCCTTGCGGGTCAGTTACCGTGGCATGAAGCTCCATTAGCGTTGGAACGTGTTTGCATTGGGGCTGTGGGTGATTGCGATAGGCTGAAAGAACGCGCTGACCGTCATTCCCGCTTCATGTTGAAGAGTCCCAAGCCAGGCGGCATCCACGAAGAACATCACATACGACCAAGCCTCATCCGTTATCGGATTGCAGGCATGCACCTCGCCTAGGTTCATGACGACTACCGTACCTGCATCGACTCTGTGAGTGCTTTTACCATGAAGGTAATGACAAGCCCTAGCTATGATGACCCCGACCGAAAACGTCTCGTGGAAGTGCGGGGCGTAACAGACCTTGCGACCGTCGGCGATAGTCCGCGCTTCGATAAACGGCAGGACAGAATCCCGCCAGAAGATGGGCGTGTCGATCTTGGCTAATCTAGGCATCGAAAAATGTCCTGGCACTCCCATACGTGGATAGACCGAGGGTAGTGGCCAGTCTCAGAAGCCGCTAGATCCCAGCAGCGTCCAACGGAAAGCAGCTTGGTACGGCAGCCCGCTTACAGCCCATAGCGGACCTTCGCAAAGGGCTCATATCGGCCCATAGCGGCCATTGTGTGTCTACAAAATTAGGAGCGGTTCAGCGCTAATCACTCAAAAAATTCGATATTAGCGTTCGGGCGCTAGTAGCGGATTGAAGTTTACGGACTTGCTTAAAAAGTGTCTGTGGCGGCGTTCTAATACCCCAGGTCCTTCAACCCCTTTCTTACTTCTGGTGAAATGGTTACCCTGGAGTAAAGCAACCCTACAATAAATAATGCTACTATCACCGCTATCAGATAAGTACTGATCGGAGCAACAATTCTTGCGGCATCTCCAAACATTAAAAGCGCGCGGTAGTCAGTTTCGGCGTTGATGACGGCAAATAGCAAATACAATAACAGCAGGATGGCAGCGCACCCAAAAAAACAGCTCCACGCTCGCCCCTTTTTTACGCCTGCTGCTCGGGATTCATCATGTATTTCTGTGAACTCAAAATCGGTTACCTTTAAAACCACTCCTGATGTGACACAATTTGAATCCTGCCATTCAAGATCTCCCACCTGAGTAGTTATATACTGCCCAAGAAGCAGCTTCGCCCCCCAAATATTTGAAAGTGGGTGAAGAGTGAATTTTTCAAGGGCTTTGTCTGTAAAAATAATTGCGCTTTTCGCACGTATTCTCTTCGTGGACAATCTTAAAAAGCTATTATTTCTCATTCCGTAAACCCGTCCCTGGGTGACGACCTTAAATTTTTTCTCATTAAATCCTGAGATGTCACTCTCAGAATAATGAATAACTGCTGATTTTTTGTTAAGGCCTCTCACGCGGAATTCCTTTATACCTAAAATTATGTTGAAGCAGAGGCACTAGGTTAAAAAAAATTACCTGCATACCTATGTAGCCGCCGATATGCAAGCATGATAAATCTTTTTGCGAGGCATTGCCAGATTAGCATGTGTGCCCAATGCTGTAGTGTTGCCCGGCCATTAAAGATAACTGCAAGCGTCCATCACCCACCTAGGTAGCCTTGTGCTGGACTGGTCGGCAAAACTTAACCTTCTGGTCGATACAGGAAATCCATTGAGCTTGACTAGGCACACAGCCAGCTCTCCGAGGTGTTAACGCAAAACTTGCAGCTCGTGGAGCGTGTTAAAGACTTGAAGGAGTGGTTAGCTAAAAAGAGGGTAAAGGGATAGTGGTAAAACTATGATCAGGCCGCTGCGTTGCGGTTGGTTAGCCATGCTGGGAACAGAGCCGCTGCGGGAGTTGGCCAGCGGTTCTGCGTGCCATCGCCGAGTGATACGAGGGGAGAAAGGTTACACCCTCGGATCGCATGACTGCTACTCGTCCGAGCCATCTGTCTCGGGGAACAAGAATTTTCCGATGTACCAAACAGACCGCCCAACGTTGTGGATAAGCTGTTCTCCTTGCCGTAAGGGCGAGTTGTCTTCATCGATGCCCGCCAGCTTGATCGCGTCGGTGACCTTTGAGCCAGTCGGGTGTGCATCTCCGACTCGCATATCATAAGCACCGGCAATCTCAGCAAACACTCGCTTGGCTTTGGCGTCTCCAATTTTCTCCGCTAAAATACTTTGGAGTAACTTGTTTGAGCCGAGCTTGGCTTTTTCTTCGTGTGTAGAAAGCTTGCGTAGCTCGGTTATGTTGAGCCTGTCCGAGAATACGCGAATGATGTCCTTGGCTAGCCTGAGCAGGGACGCTCTGTCTTTGCTGGCAAACCTGGATATTTGCTGACCTGCTTCGAAGTCATCAATTTCGTGACTGAACAGAGATACATTATATTTATCTCTAAAGCTGTCTTCCAGAAGTCTCATGCTTCCAAAAAGCATTTCTTCAACAGCATGTGTAGATGCTGGTTGCGCTTTCATCTGTGCTTCAAGCAACTCACTTGATACTTTACCTTCAGGAGCTACATTATGCGCTGCCCAAACATGCTGTTCCCATGAGGCGAGGCGAGCGATGTCATAAGCATATACGGTGATCAAATCAGAGCTGTTGATTCCAAAATGAGTTTTATATCCTGACGTGGAATGAATAGCTCCAGTTTCAGCTGTGTACCATGCCAGCTTGAATCCTCGATTGTTCAGAAGCTCGGTAACAACGCTGGACCGAAACCACAGCCAGCGACCCACGTCCTCGTTATCAAGCTCTGCTGACCTCATTCGCGTTCCATCGGTTTCCACGATGAATTGCGGTAGATTTGAATCCGCATCTCCACGAACGCGCTGACTTTTGGATTGGTGGTCTATCCATTCCTCACGCCAAAACTCCCCCTCTACCCGTACACCTTCATAGCCTCCACGGTGCCCCTTTGAACTTTCATGGTCAGTATTCGAGTCATTCTCAGGCCCCATCACAGGGGCGTCTTCATCTTCATCTACGTCCGTTCGCCAGGCTCGAAACATCGCCCAGCTCCCCCCAAAGACGTCATCAAGCTTGCGAATGATTAGGGTAAATTTTCCATTATCTCTTTCCTCATCGTGAGGCTGAAGATTCGAATATGCGCTGTTTTCGAATACTGGGACGTTTTCTACCCTCTGTCGATAGTATGCAAGGCGAAGCGAAAGGTTCCTGGCTGCTAGATAATCAAGTAGAAACTCTCTTTTGATTTCTATCTGACGGTGTTCGCCATCTTCACTTACGGTCTCGCGGACCACTACAACGAAATTTTCTTCAGGTCTAACCCAATTGTCGCCTTCCTTGATCAGGCGCAGTGCAACGACTAGGTCAGGGCTCAAAATCCATTTACTACCGCCGACAACATGTTGCGGGTGCTCATAAATTAAGTTAATACCTATTGGTTCTTTATTGTTGTATTGATACTGATCTATGGACGCATAATACCCATCTTCGTATGCATATGGCGCGACAGTGTGCCCAATGCCTATGTCGCTCCATCCAAGACGTTCTTCAACCAGCTGGCGATGCTCTGGCGGGAATGCAACGGAGCCGCAGCCGAAATATTCACTGACATGACCTACGTCTTTTACATCCCTTTTTTTGCTCTCAACTGACGCTCTCAAAGGAACCCACGCCGCGTTAGAAAAGGTCCTACGAGTTTCTTTGGTTTGCAGAATCCACTTTTCACTCATGGTTGAATCTCCGTTTTTAGTGATAGCACATTGTGAGTAAAAAGCTGCCTTCGCGTTGGCCTCACGACAGGATGGTCTGCGCAGCCCCTCGCTCGCTTATCTTGGCTCGGTTTACCGACCGCTTTGAGTGGTTTTTCGAATGTCGCGAACGTCAGCTTTGGGTCGGTAGCGGCCCGTCGCAACCGGTAGCTTCCGACCCAAAGCGGCCCTTTATGAAGGGCAGGAACCAGCCAAAAGCATACATCGATAAGGGTGTGGATCAACTGCTGTAAGTTGTCGGTCACCAATGAGAAAATCGCAACCAATACTGGATTTGACCGCAGAGTCCCCTAAACCTTGTAGCGGAGAGCATTGACCATCAGTGCAAAGGCTGGCAAAGACTGCCTCCGGCTCGGGTAGTAAAGGTGATATCCGGGAAAAGTTGGCGACCAGTCTTCAAGAACACGGATCAACCGACCATCCTCGACATATGCCTGGACAAGATCCTCCGGTGCATATGCCAACCCGTATCCTTGCAGAGCGGCGGCCATTATTTGGGGTGAGTTGCTAAAGATCATCTGGCCAGACACCTGAACATGTAGCGCCTTGCCGGCCTTGGAAAACTCCCAGGCATACAAACCACCATGAGTCGGCAAACGCAGGTTCGCACAGTTATGAGTAGTCAGATCTTGGGGGATCTGTGGTTTTGCACGATGAGCAAAGTAACTCGGCGCTCCCACCACAGCCATTCGAAAGTCAGGGGAAATCCTGACTGCGATCATGTCCTTTGCCACTTGATCGCCTATACGCACTCCGGCGTCGAAGCGTTCAGCCACGATATCGATTAACCTGTAGCCGATGTTGATTTCTAGAGTCAGATCGGGATACTCCGGGAGCAACCTAGAGAGTTTCGGCCAGAGAATGGTAGATGCCGCATGGTCGGGCGAGGTGATCCGGATAGTTCCGGCCGGCTTGTCACGCAGCTCTCCTAACGCGGCAATTTCGGCTTCTATCCCCTCGTAGTAGGGCACAAGGCTCACAAGCAATCGCTCGCCGGCTTCGGTCGGCGACGCGCCGCGTGTGGTGCGGGCCAGCAAGCGGATACCAAGACGTTCCTCAAGACTGCGGATGCTATGGCTAATAGCGGATTGGGACACCCCCAAATGGGCCGCAGCCTTGGTGAAACTGCGCTCGCGCGCAACGGTGATGAACACCGCAAGGCTGTTGAAATCGCTCTGCGCTATCATGAATTAACCTCATACCGGTTATCGCAGTATGCCACTTCTTGAATGGGTGAGATGTTTATAAAGTCGCTGCATCCCCAATAACCAAACAATTTGTGGGTTGGTTTCCAACACCCACAGAGGAGATGGATGATGCATAAGCGCAAAATCGGCAGCAACGGCCTCGAAGTTTCAGCCATTGGCCTAGGCTGCATGGGCCTGACATTCGGCTATGGCACCGCCACTAACAAAGCGGACGCAATCAAACTCATCCGGGCGGCCTTTGAGCGTGGCGTCACCCACTTCGATTCGGCAGAAGCCTATGGGCAAGTCAACGAAGAAATGGTTGGCGAAGCCGTTCAACCATTTCGCGAGCAGATCATCATCGCGACGAAATTCGGTTTTAAGGACGGTAGTCCCGCCGCAGGGCTGGACAGTCGACCTGAGCGCATCCGCCAGGTGGCGGAAGAATCACTCAAGCGCCTGAAGACCGACTGCATTGACCTGTTTTACCAACATCGCGTCGATCCCAATGTTCCTATGGAAGATGTTGCCGGGGCCGTGCGCGACCTCATCACCGAAGGCAAGGTCAAATACTTTGGCATGTGTGAAGCCGGCGTAGACGCTATCCGTCGCGCCCATGCGGTGCAGCCGCTGTCGGCACTTCAAAGTGAGTATTCGATGTTCACCCGTGAGCCTGAACAGGAAATTATTCCAACCCTCGAAGCGCTCGGGATCGGCTTCATTCCCTTCAGTCCATTGGGCAAGGGTTTTTTGACCGGGAAAATCGATGCCGGCACGACCTTCTCCAACGGTGATGTCCGGAACAATCTGCCTCGTTTTGCTGACGGTGCCCGCGAGGCCAACCACCATCTCGTCACCCTGATCGGTGAAATCGCCCAACGCAAGCAAGCCACCCCCGCCCAGATTGCACTGGCCTGGCTGCTGGCACAAAAGCCGTGGATTGCGCCTATTCCAGGTACAACTAGGCTGCATCGCCTTGAAGAGAACGTAGGCGGAGCAACCCTGGAATTGACCGTAGAAGACCTTCGTGAACTCGGCGAGGTTCTGGCCAAGGTGCCTGTACAAGGTGAGCGTTACAACGCACAGATGATGAAAACCATCAACCGTTAAGCGTTCTTCAGCACCTGACGGTGTTTCTTCAGGGGCACCGTCACGCACTCGTTTCCCACGATTCACCAGCACGGGCCGAACGGCCGCTTTGGGTCGGATAGCGACAGCCGTACCTCCACTGTCGCTAGCGTGTCAGACCTCCGTCTGCTCTGCCATCTCCAAAGCATCATCGACCTCAATGCCTAGGTATCGCACGGTACTCTCAAGCTTCGTATGCCCGAGCAGGAGCTGAACCGCTCTCAGGTTCTTCGTCCTCCGATAGATCAACGATGCCTTCGTGCGTCTCATCGTGTGAGTACCATACAGGGCTGGATCAAGGCCAATAGCCTTTATCCACGCCTTGACGATCCTAGCGTATTGCCGGGTGGAGAGATGCTGGGAGGCGTGTAGCCGGCTTGGAAAAAGGCAGTCCTCTCTGTGGAGATAGGCTTGATGTATCCATGCCTCCAGAGCAATCCGTGTTTGCTCCGTAATCTCAAACCGCACAGGTCGCTGGGTTTTCTGCTGCATCACTATTGCCCGCGATGACACATGCTGCCCATGAACCACGTCTCGTACACGAAGCTTGGTCAGATCGCAGGCTCGTAGCTTGCTGTCGATGGCTAGATTGAAAAGAGCCAAACCACGAGCTTCCTCCGCGATTTGGAGCCTTACGCGAATGGCCCAGATATCTTTGAGTCGCAGCGGGGCTTTCTGGCCGACCAATTTTCCTTTGTTCCAAGGTTCCTGGACGTGGGTCGTAATCGTTTTCATAGCTTGTCCTCCTCTTTGGGAAGACAAGGATGGTCATCGCGAGCCATGGGCGCTAACCGACCCAAAGCTGCCATTGGTAATAGCAGCTTTGGGGGGCAGTAGAAGAAAGCAGCCTCCACCTAAGCGGCGTGAATATCACTAGGCGCAACCCCTACTAATTCAATAGGCGCATCAAGAGCGTGCTCGGCTGTTGAAACAGTGTTCGCAACGACCAGGTTATCTGCGGAGAATGTCCTGGTGTAGCCGCCTTCCAAAGCGATCTCGAAGCGCTGACCCTCGGCATTCAGGTCGTAGTCCTTAAGATAGGTGCGGTGCAGGTCTGTGTCGTAGACCAGCTTCAACGTACCGTTGGTGCCATCGCCCAGGCCCGTATAGCCGAGGGCCGCCACGTCGATCTTGTCCTGGGTCACATCGAAGTCTGTGATCAGGTCAGCGGCACCATGAACGCTGTCGCTGCTGTCCAGATAGCGGAAGGTATCTACCCCAGTACTACCCGTCAGCGCATCGCTGGCACTGCCGCCAATTAGAATACCCCCGTCATATCCCGTATGAAGTTCATCCCAAGTCGGCTTCCCGGTGAGGGTCTGCTCGGCATCGTTATGGTTGTTATCCCCGGCGAAGATAAAACCATCGGCATCTTGGTAAGCAATGCCACTGTGGCGGTAGTCCTGGTCGATATACACTTCGAAGCGGTTGCCCTGGGCGTCGGCGTCGAACGACTGCGCCACAAAATGTCCTACGGTTTTGTCATAGGTATAATTCAGCGTGCCGTTATAGCCATCGCCCAGGCCAGTGAAGCCCAGCGCGGAAACGTCCAACACGTCGCCGCCGAACAGGTTGAAATTGTTGATAAGGTCAACGCTGGACACACCCGAGGCGTCGTTGACGAAACTGTCGCTGAGCTGGTGATAGAAAAAAGTGTCGTCGCCGCTATTGCCGATCAGGTGATCAGCACCCGAGCCGCCATCCAGTACGTTGGCTTTTTTCCCGCCGGTCAGCGTATCGTCGCCGTCCAGCCCATTGAGCACGTACTGCTTGGTGCTGAAGCTGTAGTCCAGGGTATCGTTGCCGGCTGTGCCGTCGTGGAGCAGTACGAAGTTGGCCGTGCTTAGCTTGCCTTGGTAATCGCCCGCCAGGCGCACCTCGAAGAAATTGCCGCTGGCGTCTTTGTCCAGCGACCGTAAGTAGGTGATATCTGTGGCGGCATCATAGCTTACAGCCAGATCGCCATTGTGGCCGTTACCGATCCGCTCTAGGCCAAGGGCGGTCAGGTCTAATACGTCAAAGGGGGCGAAATTGGTAATCAAGTCGGAATGAGAGCCCTCGGCATCACCGTAACTGTCGGTGAGCGACGTGAACACGGATTTCACCCCGTATCCGTAGACGTCGCCGCCTGTGAGGGTATCGACTCCAGCACCGCCTACCAATGTGTCGCTGCCGCTCTTGCCATCCAGGGTGTCGTTCCCGGCGCCGCCGAATAAATGATCAGCCAACCAGGTACCGTTTATTACGTCATCGCCCGCCGTCCCGGTAGACGTATTGAAAGAAGGCCTAGTGTGAACGGTGACTTGCTCATCTATCGTGGCCAGCGGAGCGGTTTTAGAACCTGTAGGCATGCTATGGATCCTGGTTGGGTTGATCGCTGGGTTAGGGCAATTCAGGCAGTGGTCACCCGCTAGCCCGACGTGACTGACGCTTCAATGGACTAGGTAGATCGAAAAAGTTCGTCCACACGCTGTGCACCCTGCATGCGATAAACCTCCAGCGTAGCTGCATTACCGCAGCCAATGCCTGAACAGCGAATGACCGCAATGGGTCGGGTCTCGCCGGTCGCTACAGACGGCAGTCGCCCCATAGCGGCCCTTGAAAGCAAATCTGGTTTACCGCTCCGTAGAAATAGGTAGACAAGTCTACCCATTCCGGAGGTTGCCACTTGCCATCTTTAAAAACGAAGGCCGCAAAGCGCGCCTGCTTGAGGCCGCAGCGACGCTTTTTTACAACGACGGCATTACCGCGACGGGCATCGACGCCATTACCGCCAAAGCTGGCGTGGCGAAGATGAGTCTGTACAACAATTTCAAATCGAAGGCTGACCTGGTGGCGGCCTTTATCGAAGCACGGCATGCCGAGTGGCTCGCACTGTATGAAACCCGCTTGGCTGAAGCCGGCACGCCTAAGGAACGCGTTCTGGCCATTTTTGATGCCTACGCCGACCATGCAAACTCTGCCTATGAACGCGGGTTCAGAGGTTGTGGTTTGCTAAATGCAGCTGCTGAATTGCCCGCAGGCGACGTAGGACGTGAGGCAGTTCGACGCCATAAAGAGCATGTTGAACAGCTCTTGGTGCAACACCTGGCCGAGTTATCGCCGCTTAGTCCTGAAGCCGCTAATCAAACAGCAACGCATCTATCCTTTCTTCTGGAGGGTTCAATGTCCCGCGCAGGCCTGGAGGGCAACGATGCACGGGTACAGCAAGCTCGGCTTATCGCGGCCTCGCTATTGGAGGCAGTAGCATGAGCACAGGGACCTTACCTGTTAGCCGCGGTTTCGGCGTGTTCTGCGTTTTGGCTGCCTCTGTACTGTGGGGAACCACAGGCACCGCTGCGACCTTCGCTCCTGACGTAAGTCCATTAGCCATTGGCGCCGCTGCTATGGGAATTGGCGGGCTGTTGCAGATGCTTTTGGCGTTTCGACAGATCAAAGGGAACAGAAGCCTTCTGCACAGTCACTGGGCCTTCGTGCTGATCGGGGCTATCGCAGTCGCCATTTACCCTTTGGCGTTCTACACCTCAATGCACCTGGCTGGAGTCACCATCGGTACGGTAGTTACCATAGGCTCAGCTCCACTCTTAAGCGCGGTCATCGAACGGGTGTTCGATGGCAAACAGCTCACCGCAAAGTGGCTTGTCGGCGCATGCATCGGGCTACTCGGAACGGTGCTGCTGTGCATTGCCAAAGCTCAAGGACATGCTAGTTCAGCTGTTCACGTGTCACTGTCAGCAAGCGTCTTCGGCGTTGTGCTTGGCCTGCTTGCAGGCGCTACGTATGCCCTATATTCCTGGACGGCCCATCGACTCATGAGAAAAGGTGTGTCTTCCAGCGCCGCCATGGGTGCTACGTTCGGACTGGGCGGCCTCATGCTTCTTCCGGTTTTGTTATTGACGGGAGCCAGCTTGGTGGAGAGCTGGAGCAATGCGGCAGTAGGGCTCTACATGATCCTGGTACCAATGTTTCTGGGATACATCCTGTTCGGCCTTGGGCTTTCGAAGGTCGCGGCAAGCACTGCGACTACGCTATCGCTGATTGAGCCCGTGGTAGCTGCGGTATTGGCAGTCATCATCGTAGGCGAGCGCCTCCCTTTCCTTGGTTGGGTTGGTGCAGCTCTGATTGTGGGATGTTTGTATGTTTTGGTAGCTCAGTCGGAGGTGCAGCACGAAGGTACTCAAGCGCAGCGGGTGTAACACTTCATAAGGGTTGCAACCTGAGACGAAGGGCAGCTATGGGTCGAAGCGGCCATTCAGCAGAGTTGAAGAACCTCAGGGTCAAGCCCGAAGCTCCTTCACCGCCTACTTCATAAAGGCTGCGCAATGGAGCATGGCGGCGAGACTGATCGAGGCGCGCAGCCCCTGAGCTAGAGCCCTTGCGGTCCGGATATTATTTCGAGAGGACCCTATCCAAAAGCGAATACCCCGTGCGCTCTCGTTCAGCAGTCGCCCTCTGAACCTTGGCATTAGCCGAGTTGGCTAAGTTGGCTTCAGTAACACACATGTCATCCTCCAGACTCGATTTATAGCTAGCTAAATCAAGATAAGCAGGTTACAGAATCTGGCGGATCATCACCAACTGCGACCCTGGAGATCGGGTCGCTCAGCGGAATAGTCCTAGACACGCAAAATTAATGTCAATGAGGCGCTGCTTAGCTAATTTAAGTCGTATTCATCTCCGTCAGACGGCAGTTCAGCATCAGCCATCAAATCTCTTCTGTCCTATGAAGTGCACACTGGGGTGTCAACGTCATCACGATAGTCGAGGTATACCGTAAGCGTCTGCCGCACACATCTTGCACCAGCCCGTCTGAGTGCGGAGTAAGCATACGAGCGAAGGTTAATGCGCTGTGAACCAGCTGGGGTGTAGCACAGGAAAATGTTCCTTCAGCCAATCCACAAATGCGTCGACCTGAGGCGCAAGATGCGTTCTGCTTGGATAAAGCACGGATACCAGACGAGGCTTTGGACGAAATGCGCTGAGCACTTCAACCAGTTCTCCGCCTGCGAGGAATGTCTCAACGGCAATTCCAGGAGCTTGAACAATGCCGAAGCCTGCAACACCGCACTGAACGTAGGCATTCGACTCATTAACAGTGATTCCACCATGAGGCGTGTGTGGACGATCTTCGCCGTCTACCGAGAAGTGCCAAGGCAGCGGTCTGTTATTTTGACCGGAAAGGAAGCTTACACATTGGTGGTCTGCTAGATCTTGTAGGGTTATGAGTGCGCTGCGGGCTTGGAGATAACTTGGAGACGCACAGGTCACCATGGTGGCGGTGCCAATTTCTCTGGCCACCATGCTTGAATCCGGGAGGTCACCAATTCGCAATACACAGTCGATGCCCTCGGCGACGAGATCTACCGTACGGTCGGTCACGCCTAGCGCAAGCTCGATTTCGGGAAATGCCTCTGTAAATCTCCTAAGGTTTTCCATGAAGCTGCGCTGGGAAAATGCAGTGGGGATGTCAATGCGAAGCCGGCCTCGCAGCGTCGATCCACTACGGTCGAACATGGAAGTGGTTTCTGCGATGGTTGCTAAAATCTCTTTGACGCGTTCATAAAACCGCTCGCCCTCAGCCGTCAGTTTTACTTTACGCGTAGTACGCTGGAACAGACGGACACCCAGCGAGGCTTCCAAATCCTGAATGGTGCGTGTGACGTGCGGGCGTCCGGCCTGCATTGCCTCTGCGACTTTGGTGAAGCTCCCCAACTCCGCTAGCTTGGCGAATACTTGCATCGACTGTAGAAGCTCCATAAGTCTCTTCTCGGGAACCTGTTAACTGGGTGATTGTTGCTGATCAGGATAACAATCCTGTTCGTTTCTGCACATTTATCTATAGCCGGGAAATCTCAACAATGTCCTCAGCGTAAGGGAGGAGCTTTCCTCGCCTGCACATTCAAAATTGTTGGAGACAAAAAATGAAAGCGTGGCTTCTGAAAGATTTCGGCTTGGATAATCTGGTACAGGGCGAAACGGAAACCCCCGTGCCCCAAGCTGGTGAACTGCTGGTTAAAGTAGGCGCTGTATCACTCAATTTCCGGGACAAGGCCATCGTTGACGGCATCTATGAACCTCACATGGTGCCCAAGCCACTGATCCCCGTCAGCGATGCGGCGGGGACTGTCGTGGCAGTTGGCGATGGTGTCAGCCGCTTCGCTATCGGAGACCGGGTCAACTCACACCTCTACTCACGTTGGTTGGACGGCATGCCTGGGCCAGATGAGCCTAACTACTGCTTTGGATCGCCATTGCCTGGTGGTCTGGCGGAATACATGATCATCCATGAAGACAGCGCGGTAGGTGCCCCCGACAACATGTCAGATGAGGAAGCAGCGACCCTTCCAATTGCTGCTCTGACGGCGTGGTATGCGCTCGTCGATTATGGCCAGATCGAGACCGGCCAAACCGTTTTGGTTCAGGGATCTGGAGGTGTTTCTGTTTTTGCAGCACAGATTGCTACGGCTTTGGGAGCCAAGGTTATCGTCACGTCCAGCCGTGATGACAATCTGGAAGCTGTAAAAAAACTGGGCGCTGTTGCAGGTGTGAATTATCGCACCACCCCTGAATGGGCAGAGGAAGTTCTGAAGCTCACTGACGGTAAGGGAGTAGATCTTCTGCTGGATGTGGCAGGCGGTGACGGCATCAATCAATCGATTGCTGCAACAAAGGTAGGTGGACGTATCGCACAGATCGGCTTTCTGACAGGCCAAGCCTCTACCCTGAACCTGATGCCTATGATTTTCCGACAAACAACGATTCGCGGCATAGCCGTTGCTCCACGCTCGTCATTTGACCGAATGAACGAATTCTTGAATGAGCACAAGATTCGCCCGGTAATCGATCACGTGTATCCATTCGATCAAGCACGCGAAGCGTACGAACATTTGGCCAGAGGCGCCTTTGGTAAGGTAGTAATCAAAATCGCGTAGGATTAGGCTACTTGGAGTTACGCCGCAAATTTCCGCATGGAAATATGCGCGGTCAGATGGCCACCCAATTATGTGGCAGCAGATCGGCAATCTCACTCGCCCGCTGCGACGGCAGGCGCGTGAGCACGTCCTTCAAATAAGCGTACGGATCATGCCCGTTGAGCCGCGCCGATTGGATCAAACTCATGATCGCCGCCGCACGTTTACCGCTACGTAGCGAGCCAGCGAACAGCCAGTTCGAGCGCCCAAGAGCCCACGGTCGGATTTGATTCTCGCACCAGTTGTTATCAATGGGTACAGCACCGTCATCGAGATAGCGCGTCAGCGCTATCCAGCGTTTTAAGCTGTAATCCAACGCCTTGGCGATGGCCGATCCCTCTGGCACAAGCTGCCTCTGGGCGATCATCCAGGTATGAAGTGCGTCGATGAGCGGCGCTGCCTTTTCCTGGCGTATTCGCTGCCGGACACTCGGTTCCAGCTCGCGTGCCTCTCGTTCAACTTCATACAAGGCCGCGATGTAGTGCAGCGCTTTTTCGGCGATCTGGCTCTTGTTGGTCGCGTGCAAGTCGAAGAACTTTCGGCGTGCATGGGCCAGGCAGCCGATTTCTGTAACGCCCAGTTCAAAGCCTGCCTTGTAGCCAGCGAAGTCATCACAGACCAGCTTCCCGTTCCAGGGGCCGAGGAAATTTCGAGCATGTTCGCCGGCACGGCTCGGGCTGAAGTCGGTATACCAAGCTAGGGTTTCGGCCAGCCTCATCTAGCGAACGAGGCTTCTAGGCGGCAACCGTCCATCCGTCGAGCCAACCGCCTGAAGCTGTAAGTGCTGGGCGATCAAACGTAGATAACCACTGTAGTTTATCGTTATCGACGGCCAATTACCGCTCTGCTGTAAAAGGTCAACATGGCCGACTTCCGCGCAGCGGGTCGTTTTGCTCAAGCCGCTTCGCGAGAGACCGCCAGCGGTTCAGTGCTCAGCCTTCCCCCAAGGGGATCCGGGACTACCGAATTTGAAGGGTTGTAAATCTGAACAAGACCGCTGGCTCAATTCTGCGTCGCCAGTCCAATCTCTTGCCGATACGCGGAACGAGCCCTGCGGAGTACCCCAATACAACAGAGTCATAGACTCGGGCTTGCACTCGCAGCAGTCAGGCGCCAAAGCCCTCAACGACCAAAAAATTAGCTTTAGCAGCCTCTAGGGCTGCACCTGGTGTCAATCTACTACTGGTCATGATCATCCCTCGGCTTCGACTAGTCCCATCACGATCTGCCTTCCAAATAGCCCCTACTAATTCTCTGATCACGCCCGGCCCGACAGGCCGATGAAGAGACCAACATTTACACTGTACGACCCAGGACTGGCCGTCCTGATCCGCTGCAAAGAGGTCAACTCCGCCATCACCATCGCGGCTTGCAGACTGATGAATTACTGACTTCCCTTGCTCCTGTAGATATCGAGCACAGGCCTTCTCGAAATCGAACCACACTGGTCTGCTACCAACGGGGGCGGTACTCATCTCATCAAAGATCATCCGCGACGCAGACCGACTTCTGTAGACCTTTAACCGCTCGGCCAGGCCGCCAACACCCCGCTCATGTGGCCGAACAAATGTGAATCCTTCTGGCAGCGACAAACCATAACGTTGAGCCAAAAACCGTTGAGTCGCCGATGCGTTGTCTGCACGCCGGATGTGTGAGCTGACTTTATGCTTTCCTCTGGTTTGTATCGGCTCGCTATCAACCGGTGGCATATCACTTCTCAGACGGCCATAACGCACTCTGGGTAGGTAAATGATTGTCCGTTCCTTCCTTTGTTTTCCAGATGACCGCGTGCGATATGCTTTTGCGCGAAATAAGCTTTCGCGGTCCTCAACCACCAAAAAGTCGCGAACAATAGCCGCTGCGATGAGCTGCAAGCTGACCTCCGCATCGTCATTCCATTCGGCCTCATCGCCGGAATGACGTATCAATTGTATGTCGCTGATACGCGGAACGTCGTGACCCAACCCAATCGCAACGTGAAAATATCGGTCATTGCTATCGAGGAAATGACACGAGAATTCACCGTCCTTTTCGAAAACTCGAAGGGCAACGAAAGGTCCGAATTGGATTTCTACCCTAGCTCCCCACGGAATCGACCACTGGCGCGCTTCCTGAGCTTCATGCAGAAGCTGTAGGGCTCTCTGATAGGCTTCCTCAACCGATCCCTCGACGCGAACCGACTCTAGCGCTTGATTCACGACACTCAGAGGTGCAGGCATGTCAGTGGGTCCATACCATTCTCCAGCATCCAACAGATCTACAAACTCCAATCCGCTTTGCCAGAGATTCTCTAGATCTTCTCTTGGACACGACACATCCAGCGTGATGGTCCGCAGGCCCAATTCAGAATTTCCTAGATTCTTTAGCCACGGTCTCTTTGTTCCTAGATCTGTGATCTTGGGGTCTAAAAACGCGGCTTCCAAACTGTGCTGCAACGCTGCGGCTATGAGCAAATCATTAGTCTTGTGCAGATACCCTATAAGCTTTGCGGTGAATGCGAAAATATCTGCTGGGGTATTCAGCAGAGTGACAGCAGCCTCGTGCGCCAGCCTCGCATCGAAGCCAGAGCCCAACACTGCATGAAGCCAGGACGTTAGTGACGGATGCTGTTGGAGCAACACACTAATAGCGTTATCGACAACACCGCCATAGCTCCATGCGCCCTGGGTATTAAAAACACAGGGCTGCTCACCAGCTTCCGCACGCTGTCGGATCGCGAGGACAAACCCTGCTGCGCGAGAACGTTTATGATGAAAACTTTCTGCCCAATCAGCAGTTTTCCTATCAGCTTCCTCTAGGTCACTGGTCCAAGGGCCGTTGCCTTGAAGCGTCGCCCATGCATCACTGATCGAGTCAGCCCACAATGGCACCTCGTTGTCCCAGTCACGTTCTTTCCTCTCCATAGGGTCGAATCGAGCGCCTAATCTCGAATAGGGTATTCCAGGGATAGGGAATGTCCATTGGCGCCGAAGCGCTTGCGTAGACGGAATGCGAGGACCTTTGGGCTCTCCCACTGAAAAAACTGCATCAAACCAACCGCTGTAGGTGCCGGTTGGGTGTGCCATACACACTCTGAATCGCCCACTTGTTCTGAAAGCGCGAACTACGACGTCTTCGGAGGGAGCCATCCAGCGAACATGAGGAGTAGGTTCCTTCAAGCCCATGGCCGTAAGGCTGAAAATGCAAGATGGGGACGTATTCCATCTCCAGCCCAGCAAGCCTATGCGACCAGCCTGGCGGTAAAGACCCGGTCTTTTTATGTCACGTGTGACCAGCACGATCCAAGGTACGCCATCATCGGAGACTCCGGATGGCCCGAAGTAAAGCTTACCGATGGACGCATGAAGGAAAGGAGCAACCGCCTTGAGAAGCGATTCTCTTGAAATGGGCTGATTAGGTGTAGGGCTACCAAAAGCGACTGGCAGCTCTTTCTTAAGATCTTCATCATTTTCCATGCGCATACCATGCAAACTGTTGCAACCGGCCCGGGTGTACCTTCAAGTCCACAAGTGCTCTTACGACCCTGCCGAGCTTGCTGGGCGCGGCGGTAAGCAAGCGGCCTACTACCAATCAGCGAAATCCAGAACATTTGGTTCTCGAACGAGATCGAAGTGCTCGGTACGCAGGACCGCCTGCCAGAAGCGCTCACGTGCAGCTTGAGTACCAGCACCGTCCCACTCCACCACCCTAATTGCAGCGGTTCTGGCATAGGCAGCCAGCACCTCATTCAGGTGGGTGTCACCTCCGGAATATCCAAACACGATAATCTCTTCGGCTTCGTGGCAGCAGAGTTGAAGATACTCCCAGTAAGTGGAAAGCACATCTGATGCGTCAATCACGGACCGCTTGTGGGCCACATGCGTCAGGACGATATGATTAGAGATTTCATTTGAATTCATGGTGAGCATTGCCCGAGTCATCTTGCGGGCTGCGCCCCACCTGTCGTCATAAAAAAGCGGCGAGCCATGCAGGTGCAGGTAGTAGCCAAAGCTATTGCCATAACGACGCACCAAAGTGTCGGCGCCAAAACCACCATCTGTCATTCCATCAACAAGATCACCCCGATAACCGTTCATGAAACCATTGTCGATAAACGCCCCGTACAACAACCGGTCATAGTTCAATGTGGCAATGTTGGATCTGGTTTCACGAACGAAATCAAACAGCGGAGTTAGAAATGCCTGAGGTAAAGGCTCGTCATACAGATGTAAATCTGAAGCGACTCTATGGATATATTTGGCCACAGCAGCAGGGAATTCCTGCCCCTCATCTGATAGCCAATGGACTTCTTCGTCGCCAATTTTGTTGAGCATGTTGCATGCCGCGACCACGACGTGAAGCGTGTCTAGCTGATGTTCGCCATGAGGAGCTTGGCCTTCATCCCCCACACAACGAGCGACCAAATCCCTCTGCTCGCCTGGAAGGTGACGAGGGTTATCCCACACATCACCGAGGGCACGATCCAACGAGAAGTGTCGGGGGTCCAGCGCCATTCCTAGGCCGTTCCCAAAAATCAGTGTTTTCCTTGGCATGCTATCTCCCTGATCTCAGCATTTGCTGTTTCAAGGATCCTAAATCAAAACGCCATCATTGCACAGGTCACCGGATACCACAGCGTCTGCTCAGATCTCTAGAACGGGCCATGCCCTGCAAATGCAACCGGGATCGCAAGAAGGCCGGTCGTTCGGTAACACCGCCACCAAAAGCGGCTACGCCGAAATACTCCAAAGGAACATGGCCTACGGCTGCGGACCCAACGCCCTATACACCGTCGAACGATGAACCTGAAAAGACCAGCGACGTGGCTGACGCTCTGTCCTTGATTCAACAACTCTCTCGCATGTGCAATCTGGCCTGCGGTGACCGACGGCTTTGGTCCGAATCGGATTCCCTTTGCTTTGGCTGCTATACGCCCGGCACTGGTCCGTTCATTGATGAGCGCTCTCGAAATCAGCGACGCCCGCAAACACAGTCAGGACCATGCGTCCCGCTGACGTGGTTGTATCGGCCCACGGCTCAGCCAATGAACGTAAACCTGCATCAAGCGCCTTGATCCTCTCAGCGATTTGCAGCAAGTCACCGGTCGACCTCGCCAGGCGATCTAATCGAGTAATTACGACGACATCGCCAGCCCGGAGATGATCAAGGAGGCAATGGAGTTGCGGGCGCTCTCGATTCGCTCCACTCATCTTCTCTTCGAAAATGCGCTGGCAGCCAAGGGAGGAAAGACGGTCTATTTGCTGGTCGAGACTCTCGACCGTGAGTTGATACGCGCGCATGGCAAATCAGGTGAGGTTCAGTCATAACATTCCTTGTTGCAGGTTATGTCTTAAGCATAGCACAACTTGCAACAGACTTATGCGACAGCAGAGCCCCTTAGATTCCCCGAAATATTCACATGTTGCATATCATAGAAAATTTACGACAAAGACTTATCAGACATGGCACGGCTACCCCTATCGAGCATGCACGAACAGCAGACTACTTTTTTTAGGGGTGTATCTCGCATTGTAGGGAGCTGCGAAAAATGGGAAACAACGCTATCCAAGCCCGAGCCAATTTGACCACAGCTCGGCCGGAAAGCATCCATTTGAGTATATAATTTCAAACAACCTAATAGGTGACGGAGGGTGGGCGCTTTACAATCACTACTAATCCTAGATGGTCACAGCTGGAGTTAGGCATGCCATCGGGGAAAAACTTTGTAAAGCTGCCTACCTTAATGTTCCCCGTTTCAGCCAGTCACTGCGGTTAATTCCATGCAGAACCACTACACATAGGTGTAAAGCAACTATTCGATTTTTGTCATTACCCCGTTGATGACATTCCAAAACCGTGCATAAGATCAGTCATCGAGTTCACGACTGATCACATCAATGAACGTGGCAATGGTAATGCACCCATGCGGTCAAAAAATTCCTCTGGTGCTGGACGAGCATGGCCTTCCCGTCAGTATGGCAAGTGAGTTTTTGTTGACCCTTCACGGGCTTGCAGACTTGACCAAGCAGAGAAACGCACAAGAACTTACCTGCATATTTCATTGGGCGAAAGGTCTGGGTATAGATCTCTACGCCATGACCCGCTGCGCACCTCAAGTTCCGCTCAGAATCCTCAAAAGCTCACTCATACCCCACCTGCGAAAAAAGAAGAAACCACCACAGGACAAAGTCGGAAACTTGCTTTACATCAGCAAGCGCGATGAACGGATAGTCGCTGTAAGCGATGCCGTGTTCAACAACCGGCTTGACACCACTTCAAAATTTTTCAGGCATTGGTTTGATGATGCTCTTAATGCCAGCGACCCAGTTAGTGCTCGATACAAAGCTATTACTGAATACAAGGAGACTGTCATGGCATACCTTGCTTCGAAAAGAGTAACCGTGCGATCTAATAAACGGCAGAGCAAAGCACTGTGTGAGATCGAGATGCAGTCACTGGCCGAAATTGTGAGTGCAGGCCCCACATCGGCAAGTTCGGAATTCGTCAGATTGAGGAATAAGGTCGTCGTGGGCTTGCAAACGGTTACCCCAGCACGGGCTGGTGAGGTACTCTCATTGCATGTCGACGACATTTTATTCGGTCATATCTCACAAGTTAATTTTGTTCGGCGCTCACCCGACCCAGACGACGTTCGGAATCCTCGCCCTGCACTCAAGACGAATGGGCGTCCGGTAGAGATCAGTAGTGCCGGGCTGCTCAAGGATCTGGATGATTACCTCATGATGCGTGAAACCGTCATGGAGACGGCAGATTTAGACCATCCGTACCTGATTATCGCTGCGCACGGACAACCGTTGTCGTACTGGTCACTGCGCAAAATCTACTCAGATATCCGCGCCAAGCACCCTCACTTGTTCAGGGCACAACTGAACGCGAAAGCCCTGCGCCATACCTTCACGACCAACCTGGAAAACGCACTACGTGAATTAGGCATTGGCGAAGAGCGTCGGCGCAAACACCTCGCGGCCATCAGAGGCGATAGCAGCCGCTCCTCACAGGATGCATACCTGGATGCTGCGTTCGATCAGGAATATCGCAAGGCGATGAGCAAAGTCCAGGATGCCTACTCGGACTGCCTGCCATGATTCAGCCCGACTTCGCGCTAGACGACGGCCTGGCCCCAGTGCCCGAATCCGTCATTGGAATGCAAGGGTTCGAAATTCGTACCAGTGGGCTCAAGTGGTATATCCCTGACGCGGGCACCCATAGCGCGACCATCGACTTCACCATCGTCGCCAACGTCGCGGCACGACGCATTGCCATGGCCTACTTTGCGGACCGCCTTGAGTCTGTCTCGGGCCGGACGGTCTTGTCGGATGCAGCGGAAATCCTGCCTTTGCTGCGGATAGCACGTTGGCAAGTCATCGGTGACGAACTGCGCGCGGATCTGAAGACGATTTTTTCTAAACGCATCTGCCATCTGAGAGATAACCAGAAGTTGTATCGAGCGGTCAGGGCTCGCGACTTTTATGTCTGGGGTTCGGCTTTCTTTCCGGACAGTTTCGATACCGAATGGGGATACCACCTTGAAAATCTCACCATTCCTGGGGGGCCTAAGGGAGAGGCCGTCCGTTCCGAATCCCCAACTGAAGGCCCGCTGCATCCCGTACTCGAAGTTAGACCGTTACTGCAATCGCTTGAAGCCGATACCGGGATGCTCATGGAGCATTACCAACAGCGTGCCGCACTGGCTATATCGATTCATTTTGGCCTGAATCCACGCTGCCTGGTTTACATGAACAGGGATGACCTGATTGATCTGACGCCTGAAGCGCCAGAAAGAACTTACATTGTCCGTCTTCCCCGGATGAAGAAGGGGCTGCGGCATCCTCGTGATGACATGCGGACCGAGCCGTGTCCGGACCACGTTGCGAAGCATATTTTGGCCTTGACCAATCAGCCAACGCGACGAGGGCTCACTTGGACTCACAAGGGCACCACCTACCTTTTAGAGCCTCGGTTGTTCACGAGCGTCGAACCGAATCCGTCAGCGGTAAACAGTGGGCTTGGAACCGAGGCATACAGCATGACCGCGCTTGGCATTTTGCACTCATTCCGTGCCTTCGTTCGCCGAAAGAGATTGATGTCCAAGGTCACACATGAACTGCTTAACATCACGCCCAGACGACTTCGTTATACCTTTGCCACAGCACTCGTGCGCCAAGGGCTCAGCAAGCGAGCATTGGCACGCGCGCTGGACCATACCGACACCCAACACGTCCAAGTCTACTTCGAACTTGGAGAAAGCATGGTCGACGAATTGGACAAGGCCATGGATGGGGGCTATGCAAGCCTGACTGACTATTTCCACGGCGAAATCATAGCCACTGAATCAGATTGGTACGGGTCCGAACACGCCAACAAAATAGATCTGAATGATTTAGGCCACTCAGTGGATCTCGGTTGCTGTGGAAGTCGAAAGCTTTGTCACCTGCATCCTCCGTTCAGCTGTTACCTCTGTCCGAAATTTAGGCCCTACAAATATGCCCAACACCAGGCGATCCTCAATCATTTCCGCACACTCAAAGCCGACGATAAAAAACGGTACGGAGGAAATCCGGCTCAATACGACGAAATAATCATCGCTATCCAAGAAGTCATCTACAAGTGCAAGGCCGCCTGATATGAAGAGAAAGCGAAAGCTGCTGCTCAGAAAGCAACTCTCCGCATCCCGCAAAGAAAATTACGACGCCTTCTTCACCGGAGTTAATGCCTCGCTAACTGAAGGTATGTCGTGGGTAACATGGGGAGCAGATGAATGGATGGTGACCAACGGCTCTCTTACTCAGAGTTCGTCCAAACGAATCGGTGATGCCAAAATCAATTTCAATCATGTGATCGACGATACAATTGCTGTTCCACTTGAATGGAAAATACTCATTCAGTCCTTCATGGTCAATCGCTACCTGATGGGTAAGCAGGCGATGAGCAATCAACGTGCTTACGTGCATTCAGCCTGCGCGGTAGCGGTTGAAGCAGCATCCAAAGGGCTTAACGTATTGAACGTTACAGCCGCTTGTGCCAACGCGGCGTGCATGAATATTACAGCGCATTACTCAGAAACCTCCGCCTATGGTCGGCACAAATTTGTCATGGAGTTCTTGAACCAAGGTGCAGCCCGAGGCATATTTCCAACTGTGCTGAACCACTATTATTATTCTGCACTGCGCCGCCCACCCACCGTCTCAGGAGTCGGCTATGAACGGTTAGACGAACAAAGCGACGACTACTTTTCCGAAAAGATCGTCGACCCTGAAACCATCGCACTTATAGGGGCGCTTTATCGTCAGGTCCCGAAGGACCACAGAAATCGCATTTACATTATTATGCTGGCCTTGATGGCCTTACTAGGTCGACGTTTCAACGAACTTGCGTTACTGCCTCTTCAAAGGGTGCACATCAGAGAATCCGGGCGAGCTTCACTATACTACTTTCCAAAAAAACAGTCCAAAGGTCGAAACCATACCCCTCGAAAAAAAATCTGGCTGCCAAGTAAAATTTTAGCGACGATACAAGACATCATGGAAGAGCTTATCGATCTAACCAATACAGCAAGGGTAGTCGCCGAGCACATGCATATCAACCACTGCGCCGACACACGAAATGTCGAAAATTACCAATTCGACCACCTTTATGCAAAGGACTTGGAAGCACTCGACATACCAGCCTCCATATTACAGAGCAAGAAATTTCTCGACCAGAAGGGTATGGTACATAGAGATAGAAAAACGCTTGCGAACGGACGACCGCTGAATTATGTCTATAAAAAAGACTTGATTTGGTTTTGCAATCAGTCACCCCACCCGGGCTCTTTCGATAAAAAAATGGTTGATCAGCATGGGACCGTTTATTACCTAAAGGACTTGATGCTGATCAAGCCCCTTGCCACGTCAAGTGGTGCGCAGGCACCGTGGTGGAGCACGGAGATCACCCATGCCATGTTCACCACCTTCCTAAGGTATCTGTCCGAACTTGCCTCGGTGTATGCGGACAAGCAGATCACCGTTGACTTCACATCTCATCATTTTCGTCACACGATCAACACGTTGCTTCATCAGGGCGGGCTCAGCGAGGTTGTGCAGGCCGAATGGTTTGCTAGGGGCCTCATCGGTGAGAACGGCTACTACCAGCATCAGACGCCGGAATCCAAGGCCAAACAACTCAGGAAGGATCTGATGAGCGGTCGCCTTAGAGGCGAGGTGCAGGAGCGAGTCACTAACGCCCCTGTGGAGCATCAAGAAGCCATCGCCCAAGGGTTAATACACGGTGTGCTCGATGTAGGACCTGGGTGGTGCGTACATCCCATATCCCGAACTCCCTGCCCGAAGGCTGCACAATGCCATGGCGGTTGCCCGAAGCTAATTTGGGACCCGGAAAGCATTTCGCAAAGAGACGAATGCATACGCAGACTGCAAACGGTGTGGATAAACCTTCACACCGCCTTGAAGGTGATGAACTCAGACCGCCCACGCGCCAGTGCGGCATGGGTGGATGCGCAGTCTCGGACAGTGGATTTTCTAACTGGCCGCTTGACTGAGTATGGCCTCAGCCCTCAAGAAATCGAAACTATCAAACAGGACGCCTTTCGCATGGCAGAACAATTGGAACGCGAATGCACAGACGAATAGAACCCGGTGACATCAGTTATATCGTGTATGACCTCGGCCAATGGGCCAATGGGAAATACGGAGCGAAACTGACTTGGGCTGCCATTGTCGAGAAACACGGTTTCACACGCCAATCACTTCAGTCCAAAGCGGAAATAAAGGTTGCTTATGACCGAGCACGTGAACGGCTCGCCGGAGGAATAAATAAGCAGATCAGTGACAATGCAGCGTTGCAAAATGAAAATGAAGCGTTGAAGCGTAAACTGGCGAAAGCGGAAAAAACCATAGAACTTTACCATTTGAGGTGGCAGCGTGTGGCCCATTACATCGCCGAAAAAAACATGTCTGTCACCGAGGCAGAACAGATCATTCCTACCGGGCTGGTTTTGCCGTCGCTAAAAGAGGCCACCCGCATTCTCAAACCATTTATGAAGGACATACCACCGACCCGAGGTTAAGGTTCTTTAACATCACAGCAACCTACAACCATCAATGTATGGCGCAATCTTCAAGGGTGTATAAATGCACGCATATTCAGAATTACTCACCTTGATTTATGAAACGCATCATCCTTACACCGACTGGGTTGAAGATCGCGAGCCTTGCGTCAGCATCTTCAGTACAGTGCAGTGGAAAGGCGAACGGCTGGAGCCATTGAAACAGGCCATGATTCAGCGGTTTGCCGTCATTTGGGACCTCGATCATGACGACCGCATCATTCTGGCGTTGAACCGGGCCTACGTGATGGGCTTGTTATCGCCGGTGGCCGCAATAGGAAAGAGCAAGGGCAGGCTCGCAATTATACTTCATGAGTTTGCCCCACGGCACTTACCGGAGCATTTCTACGAGAGCTGGAAGGTAGTGGCTTCTTGCGTTGATGGTGATGAGTGGGACGTCATGTTTGGAGAAATCGGGCGCACCGCCTGCTGTATCATCTTTGATGATGACGAAGCCGCGACCTTTTACATCGACACCCTTAGAGATAAATTCAACTTGGGTATCTACCCTTTTGTGAACAGCCATTCCGAACAAACGCTCGACCCTGACCGCGTGTGCAAACCACCGTCCAGTGGAGACGAAAAACCGTCCAGGGAGCATACGCAGGAAAATGAAAACTACGATCTGTTCGACGACGACGTGGATTGTTAATACCTTGCGGGCAGGAGCATATCTAGACGGCCCCAGACGGCTGTTCACACCGAGCGAAACTGAAGAAGAGGGGACCTCACGGGCCTGTCTATTACAGCATTCAAAGCAGCGTCCAGGGCCCTGTCAACTCATGGCTCATCGTAGTCGGGTCTATGGGCTTGCCCACAGCGCCTCAAGATTTACGTCGTCACTCGCAGGCCTGTGACCCTCCAGCAATGGCTCGACCTTCAGGATCATCGGCAAGTCGAAGGCTGTGCCCGTAAGGACGCAGCACCCTTTCGCCAGCGTGGGTATCAGCGATTTGGACGAAGTATCCAGTGTGCTGATCGTGTTATCCAGCAGCATCAGATCGCGCTCGTTGACTAGGCGATGAATAAAGAAATTGTGGATTTGAGAGACGATGGTGGGTGAAATGTCCGCAGGCCGTTGGCTGGAGAGCGTCAGGTACACACCATATTTTCGTCCTTCCTTGATGATTTCCTCGAACAGCTCCAACCGATAATCCTTCCAGATCTCATGCTCTCGCGTCGATTGTTCGGAGAGAATGTTATGTGCCTCATCAATGATCAGGTGCAGGGTTTTCGTCGGAGGGCTGTTCAGCCCTTCCGCTTCCTTGTGGTTCACATAAAAATTCTTGGCAATAAGCATCGGTAGAATTTTCTTCACATCGTTCTTGCATTTTTTAAGCGAAATGACATGCAACAGAGCAGGTGGCGGTGCGTCATCGACGATGTGCAGCACATTACGCAATCCCGATAGAGAAGATCTCGCCCTGGCCAACACGGGCTGGATATGCTCGTATTGCGCGTAGCCCATCACGACATCGTTGCAGAGCTGTAGATAACACCGCAAAAGCAGCTCATCGAATTGATCCAGCGCCTCCAACTTCACATGCTCGGCTAGGAACGGCTGCAAAAAGGCAGCAAAGGCCTGCCCATCAGAATCGTAGTAATGGCCTTCCAACGCTCTAAAATACTTATACTGTACATGGTATTTGACCCCGGCCAAATGGTGTTGAAGCGCTTCCGAGTCAACAATTCGGGCGACCTCGCGCGTCAGCTCCAGCGCTTCCGGTTTAGGCTCTGCGGCAGCAAATGCCCGCTCAAAGGTTTTGACCAAGAAATGCGCGAGCGGAATGTCTTTAAACTTCTCCCGCCCCGATAGGACCCGCCGCAGAAACGGTGCCTGCGTGTTGGTGGTGGCCTGGAACAGCAGGCTGAGGGTTTCCGCGTCCCAGAAGTGAGCGCTTTCCAACGTGAATCTCTGCGCTCCCTTCTTGGAATCTAGAATGGTCACCTTTTTATCTGCGGTCGCCAGGATCTGGCTACCCGTGTACTCGCCATTGAAATCAATGATGACAAACTGACTCTTGCCCTTTAACCCCTCAAGCTTTTCCCGAAACAACGTAGTATAGAGCTTGGCTAGGGTGTTCGACTTCCCACTGCCCGTGTTCCCAAAAATGCCCAGATGGCTGTTAAACAGGCGCGTCCAGGGGAGGCTGATAGGGACGTTTTCCTTGAGCATCGCACCGATGGTAAAGCTGGTCCCATCATTCACACCGTAGATCTTTCCGACCATTTCCTCACTGAGCAGGGAGGCACGGTCCCGGATCATCGGCATGTACTTCACGCCCTCATAGAACTGATGATTGGCGACGTAACCGATAGGCCTGACATCCACCTTCCTGACGTACACGGTGTTTTCGGCGGTTTCGTCCAGCTTTCGCTCATCCAGGTATTCGCCTTCGACCAGACAGACGATATCGATAAATCCACGCTGGATCAGCAAGTGCTCCCGGATGG
Organism: Pseudomonas sp. 3MAES_34.3B; assembly: GCF_058145875.1. Lineage (NCBI taxonomy): Bacteria > Pseudomonadati > Pseudomonadota > Gammaproteobacteria > Pseudomonadales > Pseudomonadaceae > Pseudomonas > Pseudomonas sp. 3MAES_34.3B. Next base: position 4,862,581 of record NZ_CM176960.1, read on the forward strand.
AGACCCCTCGGTACTTCACCCCATCGTGAAACAGGGTCTCCTGGTTGGAGTCCTCGAATATCCTGAGGGTAATCCTGACGCCGCTGACCGCTATGACCTCACCGACCGAGATAGCCATCAGAGGGCCTCCCCAGGCTCGTAGGGCTGCGGGCTGAGCGAAAGGACATGCTTGTTGAAATGGGCAAAATTCAGGTTCGCCCCTTCGGGCGGGCCTATGACCTTGACGTTTCTCCAGGCGCCAAATTCGTTGCGCATTTTCCGCGCGCCCCCTTGGCTATAGGCACAGACAAACGTCTGGAGCTTGGGGTTTGACAGCGAGCGCTGAACAAGCTTGAGGATGTGCTCGTCCGCAAAGGAGAACCCGAAAGTGATCAGGATCGAGTTAGGTCGCTCCAGCTCGTAGCTGAGGAGCCTGAGCATTTGATAGTAGTGCTCTTCAAAAACCGTCTCGTGAAACTTCCATTTGGTAGGGTTAACGATGGGCAGCTTGTTATATTCGTACCAGAATTTTTCCATCTGATTATGAGTAAGCTTCACCAACGGGACCTCGTCAGTGACACCCCCTTTGGTAACTAAGTACTTTGAAAACTCCGAAATCTTATTTTCGACGTGCGGGGTGAGCAATTTTTTTAAATAATTCGTGTAGTTCACCTCAATCTTGTCACCGCTCTTCGCCCAGTAGACCGAGCCATGCAGGTGAATGATATTCAGCTGCGGGACGCCGTAGGCAGCGCGCTCGAACACTCCGGTATGGCATTGAAAAGTGTTGAAATTCCTAGCGTGCAAATGCTTCTTGTAAAACCCTGAAGTCCCATCGTTCACAACAAATTCGTGAGCCCCTTTCACCAGCAAGCGATCAGCCGCGTGCGTCAGGCAGCCATCATAATTGGTGGTGAAGATGTTAATTTTGCGATTGGCATCCTTTCTTCGGTCTAGGAACCCCAATAACGTACGCAAAAGCACTTCGTAGTGTTGAAGATTCTCCAGCCCCTCAGGCGTGGTAATTGCGGCCGGAGTAAAAGTCTGTACCGGGTGGATGCACGTGTTGTAGTAGTGCATGAACAGCGCCGCGTTTTTCTCGGGGCGAAGTGCGTACTTGGTCGACAGGGTTTCAATCGTCTCCCAGTTGCCTTGCGCATCTCGAATCTGCAACCCCAAGGTAGGAAACAAATCCGCCGACGCACCCGAGCCGATCAGGATATTGACGTTCTTGTTGTAGATATCCAGTGCTTCTATGGGCTCAAACATTCAACCTCCTGTCTCTCGGCCTATCGCCTTGTCCTGTACGGCGCCTTCCACGAAAGGTTTTCGATACGCCTGCGCAGCAAGCTACTGTTTTGCCGCCATGGTGTCTACCTAAGGTCTGACGGCTTTGTAATCGCACAGCCGACAGTGGGCATGCCACCGTGACCAACAACCAAGACCTTCTGGCCACTGCGAGGCGCGTCTGGCCTATCAGGCATGATGACTTGTAGTTGCTTTATTATTGGAGGGGCATTTCAGGGCATCCCCCATCTCCAGGAACGCGGTATTCGTACTGTTCAACCGCACCCGTCAACAACACCGTTGAAATGACCTAAAGCGACCCTGGGGCGAACACAAGATGGTGCCAGTCATGAAAGCATGGGCAGGCTGTGCTTCTGGTCCGTGCCCACTGAAGGTATGTGTTGTTTGAAAGATCATGCCAGTCGCAGGCACTGACCTTGAGAGGGCTTGCACTTCAATTTTTGATCGCCAAGCAGGCCAGCGCCTTTTGGGCGTTGGCAGAGGCAACCTACCTAGAAGCGAAGAGCACCCTTCAAATGAGTGTAAAGCAAAAGCCCCGCGCTTCTTTACAAAAACGCGGGGCTTTTCTGGGTCTTTTCAGGGGCCAACGCTTTGTAAACACTGGGGTTATCCCATTGGGTTTACTTTACAAATGGCCCCAGGTCCCGATTAGAACGGAATATCATCATCAAAGCTGTCGAAGTCATTCGACGGCTGTGGTGCCGGCTGCTGCTGCGGCGCCGGGCGGGACTGCTGAGGCTGGGACTGCGGGCGCGGGGCCTGTTGGCGAGGCGCCGGGGCCTGGTTGTAGTCGCCGCCGCCTTGTTGGTCACCCTGCGGGCGGCCACCCAGCAGCTGCATGGTGCCTTGCATGTCCACGATGATTTCGGTGGTGTAACGCTTGATGCCGTCTTTTTCCCACTCGCGGGTTTGCAGCTTGCCTTCGATGTATACCTGCGAGCCTTTACGCAGGTAGTTACCGGCGATTTCGGCAACCTTGCCGAACAGGGACACGCGGTGCCATTCGGTACGCTCGACCTTCTGGCCGCTCTGCTTGTCGGTCCACTGCTCGCTGGTGGCCAAGCTCACGTTGGTCACCGCGTTGCCATTGGGCAGGTAGCGTACTTCAGGATCCTGGCCGCAAGTGCCGACCAATATAACTTTGTTAACCCCGCGGGCCATAACGTTCTCCTAGGCGCCGCACGTGCTCTGGCGCGGGTTTACCAGCGCGTCCAGGGCGGTGCGATCCAAAATTTTCGTATCAAATTTGATGTAGATGGCAGCCTCATCGGCCACCACCACGGCGTCTGTCACCCCGGGGGCGGCCATCAACCGCTCGCTCAACCCGGCATCCTTCACCGACTCGGGCGATAGCGGCAGGCGCAGGCTGGTGACATAGGGTGGTTCGCGCATAGTACCAGCAATGGCCACCCACAGCATGAGCAATACGGCGCAGCCGAGGAACACCCCGCCCAGCCCGCCATGCTGGAACATCCAGCCGCCGAGTATCCCGCCCAGCGCCGCGCCGAGGAACTGGCTGGTGGAGTAAACACCCATGGCAGTGCCCTTTCCACCGGCTGGCGACACCTTGCTCACCAACGACGGCAGGGAGGCCTCCAGCAGGTTGAACGCGGTGAAGAACACCACGGTACCGATCACCAGCGCGGTCAGGCCTTGCGCGAACGCCCAGAAGTACAGCTCAGTCAGCGCCAGCACCACGATCGCCCCCACGAGGACACGCTTCATCTTGCGCTTTTTTTCGCCGTAGATAATGAACGGAACCATTGCAAAGAATGAGATGAACAACGCGGTAAGGTACACCCACCAGTGTTGTTCCTTCGGCAGCCCGGCGCGCTCTACGTAAGCCAGCGGCAACGCGACAAAACTGGACATCAAGATGGCGTGCAGGATGAAGATCCCGGCGTCCAGGCGCAGCAGGTCCGGGTGGCGCAAGGTAGGGCCCAGCGCCTGGCGGGCCACGCCGGATTCCCGGTGCTGCAGCACCCGGGTGGAGCGCGGCACCACGAACGCGATGATCAACATGCCCACCAGCGCCAATATGGCGGTAGCGATGAACAGGCCCTTGAGGCCGAACGCGCGGGTAAGCAGGGGGCCTACCACCATGGCGACGGCGAACGACAGGCCAATGCTCATGCCGATCATGGCCATGGCCTTGGTGCGGTGCTGCTCACGGGTGAGGTCCGATAGCAGGGCCATCACGGCGGCCGAGATCGCGCCAGCGCCTTGCAGCACCCGCCCGAAGATCACGCCCCAGATGGTGTCTGCCTGGGAAGCGACCACGCTGCCGATGGCGAAGATCACCAGCCCCACGTAGATGACCGGCAGCCGGCCGATACGGTCGGATACCATCCCGAAGGGGATCTGCAATACCGCCTGGGTAAGGCCATAGGCGCCGATGGCCAGGCCAATCAGCGGCAGCGTGGCACCGGGCAGGTCCATCCCGTAGGTGGCCAGTACCGGCAGCACCATGAACATGCCCAGCATGCGAAAGGCGAACACCAGCGCCAGGCCGGCGGCAGCGCGGGTTTCGCCGCCACTCATGCGTTCGCTGTGGAGATCTTGCATGGAATTACCTCGTGTGAACCGGCCGAGATTCTACCAGTCCGATCGTGTAACGGCACATTGAGTGACGCTATGCCACATGAACGGATCTTCATGGCTAGCGCCCCCGACCAGCCCCTGGGCTTATAAGCCGCAGGGAAGTACTGCTTCCCTGCCCTGCCCCGTATACTTCCGTGTTTATGCCCGCCGAGCGAGGCCGCCTTGGACAAGATCCTGATTCGTGGGGCACGTACCCACAACCTGAAAAACATTGACCTTACGCTTCCCCGCGACAAACTGATCGTCATCACTGGCCTCTCTGGCTCCGGCAAGTCGTCACTGGCGTTCGATACGTTGTACGCCGAGGGTCAGCGCCGATATGTGGAATCGCTGTCCGCCTACGCCCGCCAATTCCTCTCGATGATGGAAAAGCCGGACGTGGACACCATCGAAGGGCTTTCCCCGGCCATTTCCATCGAGCAAAAGTCCACATCCCACAACCCGCGCTCGACTGTGGGTACCATCACCGAGATCTACGACTACCTGCGTTTGCTGTATGCCCGTGTGGGCACGCCGCGCTGCCCGGACCATGACATCCCGCTTGAGGCGCAAACCGTGTCGCAGATGGTCGACCTGGTGCTGGCCGAGCCGGAGGGCCGGCGGTTGATGCTGCTGGCGCCGGTGATCCGCGAGCGCAAGGGCGAGCACCTCAGCGTACTGGAAGAGCTGCGCGCTCAGGGCTTTGTGCGCGCGCGTATCAACGGCAAGCTGCATGAGCTCGATGAAGCACCCAAGCTGGACAAGCAGAAGAAGCACACCATCGATGTGGTGGTGGATCGCTTCAAGGTGCGTAACGACCTGCAACAGCGCCTGGCTGAGTCGTTCGAAACCGCGCTGAAGCTGGCGGACGGTATCGCGCTGGTTGCGCCGATGGACGAAGACGACAAGGGCGAGGAGATTATTTTCTCCGCCCGCTTCGCCTGCCCGGTGTGCGGCCACGCCATCAGCGAACTCGAGCCCAAGCTGTTCTCCTTCAACAACCCTGCCGGCGCCTGCCCTACGTGCGACGGCCTGGGCGTGAAGCAATTCTTCGACCCCAAACGCCTGGTGAACGGCGAGCTTACGCTCGGCGAGGGTGCCATTCGTGGCTGGGACAGGCGTAACGTCTATTACTTCCAGATGCTTGGCTCGCTGGCGGCTCACTACAAGTTCAGCCTGGAGAAGCCCTTCGGGGAGTTGCCAGCCGAGAAGCAGAAGCTGCTGTTGTACGGCAGCGGGCGCGATAATGTGGACTTCCGCTACCTCAACGACCGCGGGGATATCGTCAAACGCTCGCACCCGTTCGAAGGCATTGTGCCGAACCTGGAGCGGCGCTACCGGGAAACGGAATCCGCCAGCGTACGCGAGGACTTGGCCAAGTACCTTAGCACCCAGCCTTGCCCGGAGTGCCGCGGCACCCGGCTGCGCAGGGAATCACGCCATGTGTGGGTGGGCGAGAAAACGCTGCCGGCGGTGACCGGTTTGCCCATCGGCGAAGCCTGGGACTATTTCGGCGGCTTGCAGCTGACCGGCCGTAAAGGCGAAATCGCAGACAAGATTCTGAAAGAGATCCGCGAACGCCTGCAGTTCCTGGTGAACGTGGGCCTGGACTACCTGACGCTGGACCGCAGCGCCGATACCCTGTCCGGCGGCGAGGCCCAGCGCATTCGGCTAGCCAGCCAGATCGGCGCCGGCCTGGTGGGGGTGATGTACATTCTGGACGAACCGTCCATTGGTCTGCACCAGCGCGACAACGACCGCCTGCTTGCCACGCTCAATCACCTGCGGGATATCGGCAACACGGTGATCGTGGTGGAGCATGACGAAGACGCCATTCGCCTTGCCGACTACGTAGTGGATATCGGCCCGGGCGCGGGCGTACATGGAGGCTCTATCGTCGCCGAAGGCACGCCCGAGGAAGTGATGGCGCATCCGGACTCCCTGACAGGCGCTTACCTGTCGGGCCGCAAAAAGATCATCTATCCGGAAAAACGCACCCCTCGTGACAAGAAGCTCTCCCTGACGATCAAGGGCGCGCGCGGCAATAACCTGCGCAATGTGGACCTGGAAATCCCTATTGGGCTTCTCACCTGTATAACCGGTGTGTCTGGCTCGGGTAAGTCCACGCTGATCAACAACACCCTGTTCCCGCTCAGCGCCACTGCACTCAATGGCGCCACTACGCTGGAAGCGGCCCCGCACGACAGCATTGATGGGCTGCAGCACCTGGACAAGGTGGTGGACATCGACCAAAGCCCGATCGGCCGCACGCCACGCTCCAACCCTGCGACCTATACCGGTCTGTTCACGCCCATCCGCGAGCTGTTTGCCGGCGTGCCCGAAGCGCGTGCGCGGGGCTATGGCCCTGGGCGGTTCTCGTTCAACGTGAAAGGCGGCCGCTGCGAAGCGTGCCAGGGCGACGGCCTGATCAAGGTGGAAATGCACTTCCTCCCGGACATCTACGTGCCTTGCGATGTGTGCAAGAGCAAGCGCTATAACCGCGAAACTCTCGAGATCCGCTACAAGGGCAAGAGCATCGACGAGGTGCTCGAGATGACTATCGAGGAAGCGCGTACATTCTTCGATGCCGTACCAGCGCTCGCACGCAAGCTGCAAACGCTGATGGATGTGGGGTTGTCGTACATCAAGCTAGGGCAATCGGCGACGACGCTGTCTGGTGGTGAGGCCCAGCGGGTCAAGCTGTCGCGGGAACTGTCCAAGCGCGACACGGGCAAAACCCTCTACATCCTCGACGAACCGACCACGGGCCTGCACTTCGCGGACATTCAACAGCTACTGGACGTGCTTCACCGCCTGCGCGACCACGGCAACACGGTTGTGGTGATCGAGCACAACCTCGATGTGATCAAGACAGCGGATTGGCTGGTGGACCTGGGGCCAGAGGGCGGTTCGCGTGGCGGGCAGATCATTGCCTGTGGCACGCCGGAACAGGTCACGAAGATGTCGCAGTCCTATACCGGCAAGTACCTCAAGCCGCTGCTGGAGCGGGACAAGGCATAACGGGATCGCCCGCTCCTGCGCACCGCGCGTAGGAGCAGGCGAAGCCTGCGAACGGGGTACGAAACGGTATTGGTGGTGATCAGTTACCCATCTGTGATTGCAGGTAGTTCTGCAATCCGATGCTCTTGATCAGGCCAAGCTGCTTTTCGAGCCAGTAGGTATGGTCTTCCTCGGTATCCGAGAGCTGAACCTTGAGGATGTCGCGGCTGACGTAGTCGCGGTGTTGCTCACACAAGGCAATACCTTTGCACAGCGCGGCCCTCACCTTGTACTCCAGGCGCAGGTCGCTTTCGAGCATCTCCGGCACGGTAGTGCCCACGTCGAGATCGTCCGGGCGCATGCGTGGCGTGCCTTCGAGCATGAGGATGCGGCGCATCAAAGCGTCCGCATGGCCAGCCTCTTCCTCCATCTCGTGACTGATACGCTCGTAGAGCTTGGCAAAGCCCCAGTCTTCGTACATGCGCGAGTGAATGAAGTACTGATCGCGGGCAGCGAGTTCGCCGGTCAGCAGCGTATTGAGGTAGTCGATTACATCTGGATGACCTTGCATGGCCCACATCTCGTCACGTTTGAAAGAAGTATAGTTTGAACCAATGCCGGGCCCGGGTCGATCCGCAGGCGACTAAAAATCGCGATTTTCTGCAATTAAGTAGCATACAGATGCGAAAACCGCCCAAATGAGGGCGGTTCCTGTTCGCGTTTCGACTTACTTCAGCGATACGCCCAAGGCGCTTGCGATACCTTCGCCGTAGGCCGGATCAACCTGATAGAAGTGTTGCAGCTGACGCTGTACCACATCTTCGGTGACCCCACGCATGGCCCCGGCGATGTTGCTGATCAGCAGCGCTTTCTGATCCTCACTCATCAGCTGGAACAAGGCGCGTGCCTGGCTGTAGTAGTCACCGTCGGTGCGGTGGTCGTAGCGGTCCGCGCTACCACTCAATGGCAATGCTGGCTCGGCATAGGCCGGTACCTGCTTGGGCGCAGAGCTGTAGCTGTTAGGCTCGTAGTTAGGCAGCGGGCCGCCGTTGCTTCCGAACCGCATGGCCCCATCGCGCTGGTAGTTGTTCACCGGGCTCAGCGGAGCGTTGACCGGCAGTTGCTGGAAGTTGGTGCCTACGCGGTAGCGGTGTGCGTCGGCATAGGCGAACACCCGGCCTTGCAGCATCCGGTCAGGCGAAAGCCCTACGCCCGGGATCATGTTGCTTGGGCCAAAGGCAGCCTGCTCGACTTCAGCAAAATAGTTGAGCGGGTTGCGGTTGAGCTCCAAGGTACCTACTTCGATCAGCGGGAACTCCTTCTGGGACCACACCTTGGTGACGTCGAAGGGGTTTTCGACGCGCTGGCTGGCCTGCTCTTCCGTCATTACCTGGATGGACACGGTCCAGCGAGGAAAGTCCCCACGGTCGATCGCGTTGAACAGGTCGCGCTGTGCGTAATCCGGGTCAGTGCCGGCGATACGTGCAGCGTCAGCCGGAGCCAGGTTCTTGATGCCCTGCTGCGTCTTGTAGTGCCACTTCACCCACACCCGCTCACCACGGGCATTGATCAGGCTGTAGGTGTGGCTACCAAAGCCGTGCATGTGCCTGTAGCCGTCCGGGATGCCCCGGTCGCTGAACAGGATCGTGACCTGGTGCAGTGCTTCAGGAGAGTGAGACCAGAAATCCCACATCATTTGCGCGCTCTTCAGGTTGCTTTGCGGCAGGCGCTTCTGAGTGTGGATAAAGTCGGGAAACTTGAGCGGATCGCGGATGAAGAACACGGGGGTGTTGTTACCCACGATGTCCCAGTTGCCTTCTTCGGTATAGAACTTCACCGCGAACCCGCGCGGGTCACGTTCGGTATCCGCCGAACCACGCTCGCCACCCACGGTAGAGAAGCGCAGGAAGATAGGCGTTTGCTTACCGATGTCGCTGAACAATTTAGCGGAAGAGTAACGGGTGATGTCCCGGGTTACGGTAAAGGTACCGTACGCTCCCGAGCCCTTGGCATGTACACGGCGCTCAGGAATGTTCTCGCGGTTGAAATGAGCGAGCTTCTCGACCAGGTGAAAGTCGTCGAGCAGCAGCGGGCCACGGGGGCCAGCGGATCGGGAATTCTGGTTATCGGCAACAGGCGCACCACTGGCGGTGGTGAGGGTTTTTGTATCGCTCATTTCGTACTTCTCCATCTAACGTGCGTTCCGGTGTAGGCCGGTTGCAGCAAGTATCCGGAGTTGCAGCGAAGCGGGCCAATTTATTAACCCGAGCTAGCTGATAGAATTTTACTAACCTGCAGAAAACAAAAAACCGAGCCTAAGCTCGGTTTTCTGTGAGTCGAAGCGTGCCTTATTCGGCTGCTTCAACAACGCCGCCGACCGGACGGTCAACCAGCTCAACATAGGCCATAGGCGCATTGTCCCCAGCGCGGAAACCGCACTTGAGGATGCGCAGGTAGCCGCCCGGACGAGTAGCGTAGCGCTTGCCCAGGTCGTTGAACAGCTTGCCTACGGCGGACTTCGACCGGGTACGGTCGAAAGCCAGACGACGATTGGCAACGCTGTCTTCCTTGGCCAGGGTGATCAGCGGCTCGGCAACCCGGCGCAGTTCCTTGGCTTTCGGAAGGGTGGTTTTGATCAGTTCGTGTTCGAACAGCGACACCGCCATGTTTTGGAACATGGCCTTGCGGTGCGCGCTGGTGCGGCTCAGATGACGACCACTTTTACGATGACGCATGGTTCATTCCTTACCGAAACTCTACGTTCGGTGATTACGACGATCAGGCCGTAGCCTTATCGTCCTTCTTAAGACTTGCCGGCGGCCAGTTATCGAGGCGCATGCCGAGGGAAAGACCGCGGGAGGCCAAGACGTCCTTGATTTCGGTCAGGGACTTCTTGCCCAGGTTCGGAGTCTTCAACAGTTCTACTTCAGTGCGCTGAATCAGGTCACCGATGTAGTAAATGTTTTCCGCCTTAAGGCAGTTAGCCGAACGTACAGTCAACTCCAGATCGTCAACCGGGCGAAGAAGGATCGGATCGATCTCGTCTTCCTGCTCGATAACGACTGGCTCGCTGTCACCCTTCAGATCCACGAACGCGGCCAGCTGCTGTTGCAGGATGGTCGCGGCACGACGGATAGCTTCTTCCGGGTCCAGGGTACCGTTGGTTTCCAGGTCGATGACCAGCTTGTCCAGGTTGGTGCGCTGCTCGACACGGGCGTTTTCCACCACGTAAGCGATACGGCGAACCGGGCTGAACGAAGCATCCAGCTGCAAGCGACCAATGCTGCGGCTTTCGTCATCGTCGCTCTGACGCGAGTCAGCCGGCTCGTAACCGCGACCACGAGCTACTACTAGCTTCATGTTCAAGGCGCCGTTAGACGCCAGGTTCGCGATCACGTGCTCGGGATTCACGATCTCGACATCATGATCCAGCTGAATATCGGCAGCGGTAACCACCCCCGAACCTTTTTTGGACAAGGTCAGCGTAACTTCGTCACGACCGTGCAGCTTGATGGCCAGACCTTTCAGGTTGAGCAGGATTTCAATGACGTCTTCCTGAACACCTTCAATGGCGCTGTACTCATGAAGTACACCGTCGATCTCGGCTTCTACAACTGCACAGCCAGGCATGGAGGACAACAGGATGCGACGCAGCGCGTTGCCCAGGGTGTGGCCGAAACCGCGCTCGAGAGGTTCGAGCGTGATCTTGGCGCGGGTTGGGCTGACGACCTGCACATCAATATGGCGGGGCGTCAGAAACTCATTTACCGAAATCTGCATGGATGCACCTACTTTCTAGCCCTTACTTGGAGTAGAGCTCGACGATCAGGTTTTCGTTGATGTCGGCGGACAGATCACTGCGAGCCGGAACACTTTTGAAAGTGCCGGATTTCTTCTCGGTGTCTACTTCAACCCACTCAACGCGGCCACGCTGGGAACACAGCTCAAGGGCTTGAGCGATGCGCAGCTGGTTTTTTGCCTTCTCACGAACTGCAACCACGTCACCTGCGCGAACCTGGTAGGACGGTACGTTTACAGTCTGGCCATTGACCGAGATCGCTTTGTGCGAAACCAGTTGGCGGGACTCGGCACGGGTAGCGCCAAAGCCCATACGGTAAACGACGTTGTCCAGACGGCACTCGAGCAGCTGCAGAAGGTTTTCGCCGGTGGCGCCCTTCTGGCTGGCGGCTTGCTTGTAGTAGCCGCTGAACTGACGCTCGAGTACGCCGTAGATACGACGAACCTTTTGTTTCTCACGCAGCTGGGTGCCGTAGTCGGACTGACGGCCACGGCGCTGGCCGTGGATACCTGGGGCTGCTTCGATATTGCACTTGGATTCCAGAGCGCGGACGCCGCTTTTCAGGAACAGGTCAGTGCCTTCACGACGAGCCAGCTTGCATTTTGGACCAATGTAACGAGCCATTATCTATCGTCTCCTGAATTACACGCGGCGCTTCTTCGGCGGACGGCACCCGTTATGCGGGATTGGCGTCACGTCGGTGATGCTGGCGATCTTGTAGCCACAGCCGTTCAAAGCACGGACAGCGGACTCACGACCTGGACCTGGACCCTTGACGTTTACGTCGAGGTTTTTCAGGCCATATTCCAGCGCAGCTTGCCCAGCACGTTCAGCAGCTACCTGAGCAGCGAACGGAGTGGACTTGCGTGAACCGCGGAAACCCGAACCACCGGAGGTAGCCCAGGACAGGGCGTTACCTTGACGGTCGGTAATGGTCACGATGGTGTTGTTGAAAGACGCGTGGATGTGGGCGATGCCATCAACCACTGTCTTTTTGACTTTTTTACGAGGACGAGCAGCAGGTTTTGCCATGACTATATTCCTGTCGATTCGCTGGCGCGATTACTTGCGGATCGGCTTGCGCGGGCCCTTACGGGTACGGGCGTTGGTCTTGGTACGCTGACCGCGAACCGGCAGACCGCGGCGATGACGCAGGCCACGGTAGCAACCCAGGTCCATCAAGCGCTTGATCTTCATGTTGATGTCGCGACGCAGGTCACCTTCGGTGGTGAACTTCGCAACTTCGCCACGCAGCAGTTCGATTTGCTCGTCGCTCAGATCCTTGATCTTCGCAGCCGGGTTTACACCGGCGTCCGCGCAGATTTTTTGCGCGGTGGTGCGACCAACACCATAGATGTAGGTCAGCGAGATAACAGCATGCTTGTTATCTGGAATGTTAACGCCTGCAATACGGGCCATTCAGTGGGACTCCAATTGACAGCTACCTGCGCCCCGGAAGCCAAGAAATAGGGCGCGAGATGATATCGCTGTAGAAACAATTAATCAACCCGGCAGCACACTAGCTGCCGGGCTTAAACACAGCTCACAATCAGCCTTGGCGCTGCTTGTGACGTGGTTCCGCGCTGCAGATCACCCGCACGACGCCTTCGCGGCGGATAATCTTGCAGTTGCGGCACAGCTTTTTCACCGATGCACGAACTTTCATCACCAACTCCTCGAACCTTATGGGCGACTCAGCGCAGCAGGTTGCTGCCGCCGTAGCCCTTCAGGTTGGCTTTCTTCATCAGGGATTCGTACTGGTGCGAAACGAGGTGGGATTGTACTTGGGCCATAAAGTCCATCACAACCACTACCACAATCAGCAACGAGGTCCCGCCAAGGTAGAACGGAACGTTTGCCGCAACCACCAGGAACTGGGGAAGCAGGCACACGGCCGTCATGTATAGAGCACCGAACATGGTCAAGCGGGTCAGAACGCCATCAATGTAGCGTGCCGACTGCTCGCCTGGACGGATGCCCGGAATAAAGGCACCGGACTTCTTCAGGTTTTCCGCTACGTCTTTCGGATTGAACATCAACGCTGTATAGAAGAAGCAGAAGAAAATGATCCCTGCGGTAAACAGCAAGATGTTCAACGGCTGACCAGGAGCGATCGACTGCGAGACGTCCTGCAGCCAGCCCATACCTTCAGACTGACCGAACCAGGCACCCAGCGAAGCCGGGAACAGCAGGATGCTGCTCGCGAAAATGGCCGGGATTACCCCCGCCATGTTCACCTTCAACGGCAGGTGGCTGGTCTGCGCAGCGAAGACCTTGCGGCCCTGCTGACGCTTGGCGTAGTGCACCGCAATACGGCGCTGACCACGCTCGATGAACACCACGAAACCGATGATCGCTACTGCCAGCAAACCGATCGCAATCAGAGCGAAGATATTGATATCGCCCATGCGTGCAGACTCGAAAGACTGCCCGATCGCTCTCGGAAGACCGGCCACGATACCCGAGAAAATCAACATCGAGATACCGTTGCCGACACCGCGTTCGGTGATCTGCTCGCCCAGCCACATCATGAACAGCGCGCCCGCCACGAAGGTGGAAACTGCCACGAAGTAGAAACCGAAGCCTGCAGAAAACGCGACACCCTGGTTGGCCAGGCCAATGGACATGCCAATGGCTTGAACCAGCGCCAGGGCGACAGTGCCGTAGCGGGTGTACTGGCTGATCTTGCGACGGCCAGATTCACCTTCCTTCTTCAACTGCTCCAGCTGCGGGCTGATCGCGGTCATCAACTGCATGATGATCGAAGCCGAGATGTACGGCATGATCCCCAATGCAAAGATGCTCATGCGTTCAAGCGCGCCGCCGGAAAACATGTTGAACAGGCTAAGAATGGTCCCCTCATTCTGTCGGAACAGGTCCGCCAGCCGGTCAGGGTTGATGCCTGGCACCGGGATGTGTGCGCCGACCCTGTAGACGATGATCGCCAGGAACAGGAAACGCAAACGAGCCCAGAGTTCGGACAAACCCCCACCTTTGCTGAGCGCTGAGAGAGCACCTTGCTTAGCCATTTATTCCTCGAACTTGCCGCCAGCTGCTTCGATAGCCGCGCGCGCACCTTTGGTGGCGGCGATGCCCTTGAGGGTGACCGCACGAGTAACCTCGCCCGACAGCATGATTTTCACACGCTGTACGTTCTGGTTGATCACGTTGGCATCCTTGAGGGATTGCAGAGTGACGACATCGCCTTCCACCTTGGCCAGCTCGGACGTGCGCACTTCTGCGCGGTCCATGGCTTTCAGCGAAACAAAGCCGAACTTCGGCAGACGACGGTGCAGCGGCTGTTGGCCGCCTTCAAAGCCAGGAGCAATGGTGCCACCGGAGCGGGAGGTCTGACCCTTGTGGCCGCGGCCACCGGTTTTGCCCAGACCGCTACCGATACCACGACCCGGACGATGCTTCTCGCGACGGGAACCCGGCGCTGGACTCAGATCATTGAGTTTCATCGATTAACCCTCGACGCGCAGCATGTAGTAAGCCTTGTTGATCATCCCGCGGTTCTCGGGAGTATCCAGGACTTCCACGGTATGACCGATGCGACGCAGACCCAGGCCTTTAACACACAGTTTGTGGTTAGGCAGGCGGCCGGCGGTGCTCTTGATCAAGGTAACTTTCAAGGTTGCAGACATTACAGAATCTCCTCGACGCTCTTGCCGCGCTTGGCGGCGATCGAATCAGGGGACTGCATGGCTTTCAGACCATTGAAAGTGGCGTGCACCACGTTGACCGGGTTGGTCGAACCGTAGCACTTGGCCAGAACGTTCTGAACACCAGCAACTTCCAGGACGGCACGCATTGCGCCACCGGCGATGATGCCGGTACCTTCGGAAGCAGGCTGCATGTACACCTTGGACGCGCCGTGGGCGGACTTGGTGGCGTACTGCAGGGTGGTGCCGTTCAGATCTACCTGAATCATGTTGCGGCGAGCGGCTTCCATAGCTTTCTGGATAGCTGCAGGCACTTCGCGGGACTTGCCACGGCCGAAGCCGACGCGGCCCTTGCCATCACCTACCACGGTCAACGCGGTGAAGGTGAAGATACGACCGCCTTTTACGGTCTTGGCAACGCGGTTAACCTGAACCAGCTTCTCGATGTAGCCTTCGTCGCGCTTTTGATCGTTATTTGCCATAACTTAGAACTCCAGCCCGCCTTCACGAGCAGCATCAGCCAGCGCCTTGACGCGGCCGTGGTACTTGAAGCCAGAACGGTCGAAAGCCACTTGGGAAACGCCGGCGGCTTTCGCACGCTCAGCAACCAGCTGGCCAACCTTAGTGGCGGCGTCGATGTTGCCGGTGGCGCCATCACGCAGTTCTTTGTCCAAGGTCGAAGCGCTTGCCAGGACCTTGCTGCCGTCGGCCGAAATGACCTGGGCATAAATGTGCTGCGAAGAGCGATACACGCACAGACGCACGGCTTCGAGCTCGTGCATTTTCAGGCGTGCCTTGCGAGCGCGACGCAGACGAGTAACTTTTTTGTCGGTCATTTGCTAGGCCCTACTTCTTCTTGGCTTCTTTACGGCGGACGACTTCATCCGCGTAACGGACACCCTTGCCTTTGTACGGCTCTGGACGACGGAAGTCGCGGATTTCCGCGGCGACCTGGCCAACGAGCTGCTTGTCGATACCCTTGATCACGATATCGGTCTGGCTTGGAGTTTCAGCGGTAACGCCTTGCGGCAGCTGATATTCAACCGGGTGCGAGAAACCAAGTGCCAGGGACAGAACTTCACCCTTGGCCTGAGCCTTGTAACCTACGCCAACCAGCTGGAGCTTGCGCTCGAAGCCTTGGCTTACGCCCTGCACCATGTTGTTGACCAGTGCACGAGTGGTGCCGGCCATTGCGCGAGTCTGCTGGTCGCCGTTGCGAGCGGAGAAACGCAGTTCGCCACCCTCTTCGACTACTTCAACAGAAGCGTGAACGTTCAGCTCGAGAGTACCCTTGGCACCCTTGATCGACAGTTGCTGACCAGCGAATTGAACTTCAACGCCGGCTGGCAGCCTGACGGGGTTCTTAGCGACGCGAGACATGCTTATCCCCCCTTAGAACACAGTGCAAAGGACTTCGCCGCCGACACCGGCAGCGCGCGCAGCACGATCCGTCATCACACCTTTGTTGGTGGAGACGATGGATACGCCGAGACCGCCACGAACTTTCGGCAGATCATCAACGGATTTGTACTGACGCAGGCCAGGACGGCTGACGCGCTTGACTTCCTCGATGACCGGACGGCCTTCGAAGTACTTCAGCTCGATGGACAGCGAAGGCTTGGCTTCACCGGTGACCTGATAACCCGCGATGTAACCTTCGTCCTTCAGAACTTTGGCTACCGCAACCTTCAACGTGGAGGAAGGCATGCTGACGACGGACTTTTCAGCCATCTGGGCATTACGGATGCGAGTTAGCATGTCCGCTAACGGGTCCTGCATACTCATGGGCTAGACGCTCCTGATACAAAAAAAACGAGCCTTTCGGCTGCAAAAATCGCCTGCTCAATCGCCCAGGAAAATACCCGGGCTCAGGCGAGCCGGTCATTCTAGTCACACCCCGGAAACGAATCAAGCCCCATAAGGGGCTTGATCGTGTTGCGTGACCAGCGGCGGATGACTCCGCCGCGGTTGCGACTTACCAGCTGGCCTTGACCAGGCCTGGTACGTCACCACGCATTGCAGCTTGGCGCAGCATGTTACGCGCCAGGCCGAACTTACGGTAAACACCGTGAGGACGACCGGTCAGGCGGCAACGGTTGCGCAGGCGCGATGCGCTGGCGTCACGTGGCTGCTTCTGCAGAGCGACGCTGGCTGCCCAGCGCTCTTCCGGAGTTGCATTCAGGTTGACGATGGTCGCCTTCAGCTCGGCACGCTTTTTGGCGTACTTGGCTACCGTTTGCTGACGCTTCAGCTCACGGTTTTTCATGCTCGTCTTAGCCATGGTCCGACTCCTATCAGTTACGGAACGGGAACTTGAATGCACGCAGCAGAGCGCGGCCTTCGTCGTCCGAACGGGCGGTAGTGGTCAGGGTGATGTCCAGACCGCGAAGAGCATCGATCTTGTCGTAATCGATTTCCGGGAAGATGATCTGCTCTTTGACACCCATGCTGTAGTTGCCACGACCATCGAAGGACTTGGCATTCAGGCCGCGGAAGTCGCGAACCCGAGGCAGGGAGATCGACAGCAGACGATCCAGGAATTCATACATACGATCGCGACGCAGGGTTACCTTGACGCCGATCGGCCAGCCCTCACGCACCTTGAAGCCTGCAATGGACTTGCGGGCGTAGGTAACGACAGGCTTCTGGCCAGTGATCTTTTCCAGGTCGGCAACAGCATGCTCGATGACTTTCTTGTCGCCGATCGCTTCGCCCAGACCCATGTTCAAGGTGATCTTGGTAACGCGCGGAACTTCCATCACGTTGCCCAGCTTAAGTTCTTCCTTAAGCTTGGGAGCGATTTCCTTCCGGTAAATCTCTTTCAGTCGTGCCATTGTCTTCTACCTAGCAGTGTTCAAGCATCAACCGCTTTCTGGGTCGACTTGAAGACACGAATTTTCTTGCCGTCTTCTACTTTGAAGCCAACGCGGTCAGCCTTGTTGGTTTCACCATTGAAAATGGCAACGTTGGAAGCGTGCAGAGGCGCTTCTTTCTCGACGATACCGCCTTGAATGCCAGCCATCGGATTCGGCTTGGTATGGCGCTTGACCAGGTTCAGACCGCTGATGACCAGGCGGTCGTCAGCGAGAACCTTCAGCACCTTACCGCGCTTGCCCTTGTCTTTGCCGGCGATCACGATGATCTCGTCGTCACGACGAATCTTTTGCATGTCGGATCTCCTTACAGCACTTCTGGGGCGAGCGAGACGATCTTCATGAACTTCTCGGAACGAAGCTCACGGGTCACTGGCCCAAAGATACGGGTGCCGATCGGCTCTTGCTTGTTGTTCAGAAGAACAGCAGCGTTGCCATCGAAGCGGATGATGGAACCATCAGCGCGGCGCACACCGTGACGGGTACGAACGACAACAGCGGTCATCACCTGGCCTTTTTTGACCTTGCCGCGCGGAATCGCTTCCTTCACGGTCACTTTGATGATGTCGCCAATGCCGGCGTAACGACGGTGCGAACCGCCGAGAACCTTGATGCACATTACGCGACGAGCGCCGCTGTTATCGGCCACATCGAGCATGGATTGAGTCTGAATCATAAAATATCTCCGACCCCTAGCCCTTAGACTTCAACAGCGCGTTCAACGATTTCAACCAGGGCCCAGTTCTTGGTCTTAGCGACCGGACGGGTTTCACGAATGGTGACTTTGTCACCAATGTGGCACTGGTTGTTCTCGTCGTGAGCGTGCAGCTTAGTCGAACGCTTGACGTACTTGCCGTAGATCGGGTGCTTTACGCGACGCTCGATCAATACGGTGATGGTTTTGTCCATCTTGTCGCTGACGACACGGCCAGTCAGCGTGCGGACGGTTTTTTCGGCTTCAGCCATGATTACTTACCTGCCTGCTGGTTGAGCACAGTTTTCACGCGAGCGATGTCACGCTTCACTTGCGAGAGCAGGTGAGACTGCCCCAACTGGCCAGTTGCTTTCTGCATACGCAGATTGAACTGGTCGCGCAGCAAGCCGAGCAGTTGCTCGTTCAGTTGCTGTGCTGATTTCTCACGAAGTTCGTTCGCTTGCATCACATCACCGTCCGCTTAACAAAGGAGGTGGCGAGAGGCAGCTTTGCAGCCGCCAGGGCGAATGCCTCACGCGCCAGCTCTTCGGAAACACCTTCGATCTCGTACAGGACTTTGCCTGGCTGGATCTGGGCTACCCAATATTCGACGCTACCCTTACCTTTACCCATCCGCACTTCGAGAGGCTTCTTGGTGACCGGCTTGTCCGGGAACACGCGAATCCAGATCTTGCCGCCACGTTTTACGTGACGAGTCAGGGCACGACGTGCCGATTCGATCTGGCGGGCGGTGAGGCGGCCGCGAGCAACAGCTTTCAAGGCGAATTCGCCGAAGCTGACTTTGCTACCGCGCAGTGCCAGACCACGGTTGTGGCCGGTCATCTGCTTGCGGAATTTTGTACGCTTTGGTTGCAACATTTGGCGTACCCCTTACTTGGCAGCTTTTTTACGAGGCGCAGGTGCTTGAGGTTTCAGCTCTTCCTGGCGACCACCAATTACTTCGCCTTTGAAGATCCAAACCTTGACACCAATCACACCGTAGGTGGTGTGAGCTTCGTAGGTGGCATAGTCGATATCGGCACGCAGGGTGTGCAGGGGCACACGACCTTCGCGATACCATTCAGTACGTGCGATTTCAGCACCGCCCAGACGACCGCTCACCTGGATCTTGATGCCCTTGGCACCAATACGCATTGCGTTCTGTACGGCGCGCTTCATGGCGCGACGGAACATTACGCGGCGTTCCAGCTGCTGAGCTACGCTCTGTGCAACCAACATACCGTCGAGCTCCGGCTTGCGGATCTCTTCGATATTGATGTGCACGGGCACACCCATTTGCTTGGTCAGGTCCTGACGCAGCTTCTCAACATCTTCACCTTTCTTGCCGATCACGATGCCGGGACGAGCGGTGTGGATGGTGATGCGTGCAGTCTGAGCCGGCCGATGGATATCGATACGGCTTACGGACGCGCTTTTTAGTTTGTCTTGCAGGAACTCACGCGTTTTCAGATCCGCCAGCAGATAATCTGCGTAGGTCCGACCGTCTGCGTACCAGACGGAGGTGTGCTCCTTGACGATTCCCAGGCGAATGCCAACGGGATGTACTTTCTGACCCATCTGATCGACTCCGTTACTTGTCCGCAACCTTGACAGTGATATGGCAAGACCGCTTGACGATGCGATCAGCGCGGCCTTTGGCACGCGGCATGATGCGCTTCAGCGAACGCCCTTCGTTGACGAAAACAGTCGACACTTTCAGGTCGTCGACGTCTGCGCCTTCGTTGTGTTCGGCGTTGGCAACGGCCGACTCGAGGACTTTCTTCATGACTTCAGCGGCCTTCTTGCTGCTGAAGGCCAACAGGTTGAGCGCTTCGCCCACCTTCTTCCCGCGAATCTGGTCGGCGACCAAGCGGGCTTTCTGGGCGGAGATGCGAGCGCCCGACAACTTAGCGGCTACTTCCATTTCCTTACCCCTTAACGCTTGGCTTTCTTGTCAGCCACGTGCCCGCGATAAGTGCGGGTACCGGCGAACTCGCCCAGTTTATGGCCAACCATGTCTTCGCTCACGAGAACCGGAACGTGTTGACGCCCGTTGTGTACAGCGATGGTCAAACCTACCATTTGCGGCAGAATCATCGAACGGCGCGACCAGGTCTTAACTGGTTTGCGATCGTTCTTTTCCGCCGCCACTTCGACCTTCTTCAACAGGTGAAGATCGATGAAAGGACCTTTTTTCAGAGAACGTGGCACTGTCGTATCCTCAGATTACTTGCGACGACGGACGATCATGTTGTCGGTACGCTTATTACCACGGGTTTTCGCACCCTTGGTCGGGAAGCCCCATGGCGATACCGGATGACGACCACCGGAGGTACGACCTTCACCACCACCATGTGGGTGGTCAACCGGGTTCATGGCAACACCACGAACGGTTGGGCGAACGCCACGCCAGCGTTTGGCACCGGCTTTACCCAGCGAACGCAGGCTATGCTCGGAGTTCGACACTTCACCCAGGGTCGCACGGCACTCGGAGAGCACTTTACGCATCTCACCGGAACGCAGACGCAGGGTCACGTAGGCGCCTTCACGGGCAACCAGCTGAGCGGAAGCACCGGCGGAACGGGCGATTTGAGCACCCTTGCCTGGCTTGAGCTCGATACCGTGAACGGTGCTACCAACAGGGATGTTGCGCAGCTGCAGGCTGTTGCCCGGCTTGATAGGAGCCAGAGCGCCAGAGATCAGCTGGTCGCCAGCACTCACACCTTTCGGCGCGATGATGTAGCGAC
Organism: Pseudomonas sp. 3MAES_34.3B; assembly: GCF_058145875.1. Classification (NCBI taxonomy): domain Bacteria; kingdom Pseudomonadati; phylum Pseudomonadota; class Gammaproteobacteria; order Pseudomonadales; family Pseudomonadaceae; genus Pseudomonas; species Pseudomonas sp. 3MAES_34.3B. The sequence continues at coordinate 4,883,226 of NZ_CM176960.1, forward strand.
GTTCGCCATCGGCGTAACGCAGCAGAGCCAGGTGAGCAGTACGGTTCGGATCGTATTCGATACGCTCGACAATGGCGGCGATGCCGTCCTTGTCGTTGCGACGGAAGTCGACCAGACGATAATGCTGCTTGTGGCCACCGCCAACGTGACGGGTGGTGATACGGCCATTGTTGTTACGACCGCCAGACTTCGATTTCTTCTCGAGCAGCGGAGCGTAAGGAGCGCCTTTATGCAGCTCCTGGTTGACCACCTTGACCACGAAACGGCGGCCAGGGGAAGTCGGTTTGCATTTAACGATTGCCATGATGCACCCCTTCCTTACTCAGCACTGCTGCTGAAATCGAGATCTTGGCCTGGCTGAAGGGCGACAACGGCCTTCTTCCAGTCATTACGCTTGCCCAGACCCCGAGCGGTACGCTTGGTCTTACCCAAAACGTTCAGGGTAGTCACGCGCTCCACTTTAACGTCGAACAACGTTTCGACGGCCTTCTTGATTTCCAGCTTGGTAGCGTCGGTCGCAACCTTGAAGACGAACTGGCCTTTCTTCTCAGCCAGGCCGGTGGCCTTCTCGGATACGTGCGGGCCAAGCAGAACTTTAAATACGCGTTCCTGGTTCATCCCAGCAGCTCCTCGAATTTCTTCACGGCCGACACGGTGATCAACACCTTGTCGTAGGCGATCAGACTGACCGGATCGGAACCTTGAACGTCACGTACATCGACGTGCGGCAGGTTGCGAGCAGCCAGGTACAGGTTCTGATCAACGGCTTCGGAAACGATCAGCACGTCAGTCAGGCCCATGCCATTCAGCTTGCCCAGCAGTTCTTTGGTTTTTGGCGCTTCAACAGCGAAGTCCTGAACCACGACCAGACGATCAGTGCGTACCAGCTCAGCGAGGATGGAGCGCAGTGCTGCGCGATACATCTTCTTGTTGAGCTTCTGCGAGTGATCCTGAGGACGAGCAGCGAAGGTAGTACCACCGCCGCGCCACAGCGGGCTACGGATAGTACCGGCACGAGCACGACCAGTGCCCTTCTGGCGCCATGGGCGCTTGCCGCCGCCGGACACGTCCGAACGGGTCTTCTGCTGCTTGCTGCCTTGTCGGCCACCGGCCATGTAGGCAACAACTGCCTGGTGAACCAGGGTCTCGTTGAACTCGCCACCAAAGGTCAGTTCGGAAACTTCGATCGCTTGCGCGTCATTTACATTCAATTGCATGTCAGCTTCCCCTTAACCGCGAGCCTTAACAGCCGGACGCACAACCACGTCGCCGCCAGTAGCACCAGGAACGGCACCCTTGACCAGCAGCAGGTTGCGTTCAGCGTCAACGCGGACCACTTCCAGGGACTGCACGGTCACGCGCTCGGCGCCCATGTGACCGGACATTTTCTTGCCCTTGAAAACACGACCAGGAGTCTGGCACTGGCCGATGGAGCCTGGAACGCGGTGGGAAACGGAGTTACCGTGGGTGTTGTCCTGACCACGGAAGTTCCAGCGCTTGATGGTACCGGCAAAGCCTTTACCCTTCGACTGACCGGTAACGTCTACCAGTTGGCCTGCTGCGAACAGTTCCGAGTTGATCAGGTCGCCTGCCTGGTACTCGCCTTCTTCAAGGCGGAATTCCCAGACACCACGGCCAGCGGCTACGTTCGCCTTGGCGAAGTGACCAGCTTGTGCAGCGGTTACGCGCGAAGCGCGACGCTCACCCACAGTGACTTGCACTGCACGGTAGCCATCGGAATCTTCGGTTTTGAACTGAGTGACGCGATTCGGTTCGATCTCGATGACCGTAACCGGAATAGAGACACCATCTTCGGTGAAGATGCGGGTCATACCGCACTTACGACCGACTACACCAATAGTCATGTTGTAAACCTCATGAGTGTACGGGGCTTTCACCCGCTATGGCCGCCCATTTCAGAGCGTTACACGACCAAGACACGGGTCTTAGCCGAGGCTGATCTGTACTTCCACGCCTGCCGCGAGGTCGAGCTTCATCAGCGCATCAACGGTTTTGTCCGTTGGCTGGACAATGTCCAGGACACGCTTATGAGTGCGGATTTCGTACTGATCGCGCGCGTCTTTGTTGACGTGCGGGGAGACCAGAACAGTGAACCGCTCCTTACGGGTAGGCAGTGGAATCGGACCACGCACCTGTGCCCCAGTACGTTTCGCGGTTTCCACGATTTCCTGGGTGGATTGGTCGATCAGGCGATGGTCAAATGCCTTCAACCTGATACGAATTTGCTGATTTTGCATTGGATTTCAGACTCCAGGCTCATTCCCAACAGACGGACTACGCCCGTTAAAAGGAGGCGTGATTCTATAGACGCCCCTAACAGGTGTCAACCCAATAAAAAAGCCCCCGCTAGGCGGAGGCTCCTTTTGGAACGGGGGGCTTACTCGATGACTTTGGCTACAACGCCAGCGCCAACGGTACGACCGCCTTCACGGATTGCGAAACGCAGGCCGTCTTCCATCGCGATGGTCTTGATCAGGGTAACAGTCATCTGAATGTTATCGCCTGGCATTACCATTTCAACGCCTTCCGGCAGTTCGCAGTTACCGGTCACGTCAGTGGTCCGGAAGTAGAACTGTGGACGGTAGCCTTTGAAGAACGGGGTATGACGACCACCTTCTTCCTTGGACAGCACGTACACTTCTGCAGTGAACTTGGTGTGCGGCTTGACGGTGCCTGGCTTGACCAGTACCTGGCCACGCTCAACGTCGTCACGCTTGGTGCCGCGCAGCAGCACGCCGCAGTTCTCGCCAGCACGACCTTCGTCGAGCAGCTTGCGGAACATTTCAACGCCGGTGCAAGTGGTCTTGACGGTTGGACGCAGGCCAACGATCTCGACTTCTTCCTGGATCTTGACTACGCCACGCTCAACACGACCGGTTACCACGGTACCGCGACCGGAGATCGAGAACACGTCTTCGATTGGCATCAGGAACGGCTTGTCGATAGCACGCTCTGGCTGCGGGATGTAGCTGTCGAGGGTTTCGACCAGCTTCTTCACAGCAGTGGTGCCCATCTCGTTGTCGTCCTGGCCGTTCAGGGCCATCAACGCCGAACCGATGATGATCGGGGTGTCGTCGCCCGGGAAATCGTAGGTGCTGAGCAGGTCACGCACTTCCATTTCAACCAGTTCCAGCAGCTCGGCGTCGTCCACCATGTCAGCCTTGTTCAGGAAGACAACGATGTAAGGAACGCCAACCTGACGGGACAGCAGGATGTGTTCGCGAGTCTGAGGCATCGGGCCGTCAGCAGCCGAGCACACCAGGATCGCGCCGTCCATCTGGGCAGCACCGGTGATCATGTTCTTCACGTAGTCAGCGTGACCTGGGCAGTCAACGTGAGCGTAGTGACGAACAGCCGAGTCGTACTCGACGTGTGCGGTGTTGATGGTGATACCGCGAGCTTTCTCTTCCGGGGCGCTGTCGATCTTGTCGAAGTCAACCTTGGCCGAACCGAATACTTCGGAGCAGACGCGGGTCAGAGCAGCGGTCAGAGTGGTTTTACCGTGGTCAACGTGACCGATGGTGCCAACGTTGACGTGCGGTTTGTTACGTTCAAATTTTTCTTTAGCCACGACAGTGAACCTCTTGCCTAAAGGGCTTGGTTAGCCTTGTTTTTTAACCAGGGCTTCGACGATGTTCGAAGGCGCTGGAGCGTATTTGGAGAATTCCATGGAGTAGCTGGCACGACCCTGGGACATGGAGCGCACGTCGGTCGCATAACCGAACATTTCGCCCAGCGGCACTTCGGCGCGGATAACCTTGCCGGAGACGGTGTCGTCCATACCCTGGATCAGACCACGACGACGGTTCAGGTCACCCATCACGTCGCCCATGTAGTCCTCAGGGGTCACTACTTCGACCTTCATGATCGGCTCGAGCACTTCGCCACCGCCCTTCTGGGCCAGTTGCTTGGTAGCCATCGAGGCCGCGACCTTGAACGCCATTTCGTTGGAGTCGACGTCGTGGTACGAACCGTCGAAAACCGTTGCCTTCAGGCCGATCAGAGGATAACCGGCAACAACGCCGTTTTTCATCTGCTCTTCGATGCCCTTCTGGATTGCCGGGATGTATTCCTTCGGAATCACACCACCCACAACTTCGTTGGTGAACACCAGACCTTCGGTGATCTTGCCATCAGCGTCGATATCCGGCTTCGAGAAACGAACCCAGCAATGACCGAACTGGCCGCGACCGCCGGACTGGCGAACGAACTTGCCTTCGATCTCGACGTTGTCCTTGGTGATCTGCTCACGATAGGACACTTGCGGCTTGCCGATGTTGGCCTCGACGTTGAACTCGCGACGCATACGGTCGACAAGGATGTCCAGGTGAAGCTCACCCATACCGGAGATGATGGTCTGGCCGGTTTCTTCGTCGGTCTTGACGCGGAACGACGGGTCTTCCTGAGCAAGCTTGCCCAGAGCGATACCCATCTTTTCCTGGTCATCCTTGGTCTTGGGCTCAACGGCTACCGAAATAACCGGCTCCGGGAAGTCCATACGAACGAGGATGATCGGCTTGTCAGCAGCGCAGAGGGTATCACCAGTGGTGACGTCCTTCATGCCAATCAAGGCCGCGATGTCGCCAGCGCGCACTTCCTTGATCTCTTCGCGGGTGTTGGCGTGCATCTGCACCATACGGCCCACGCGCTCTTTCTTGCCCTTCACAGAGTTGATCACGCCGTCGCCGGAGTTCAGAACGCCGGAGTAAACGCGAGCAAAGGTCAAGGTGCCCACGAAGGGGTCGGTCGCGATCTTGAACGCCAGCGCCGAGAACGGCTCGCTGTCGTCCGCATGACGCTCCATTTCGACAGTTTCGTCATCCGGGTCTGAACCCTTGATGGCCGGAATGTCCACAGGCGCAGGCAGGAAGTCGATGACCGCATCCAGAACCAGGGGAACGCCCTTGTTCTTGAACGAAGAACCGCAAACAGCCAGAACGATTTCACCGGCAATAGTCCGCTGACGCAGACCAGCCTTGATTTCCTCGAGGGTGAGTTCTTCACCTTCCAGGTACTTGTTCATGAACTCTTCGTTGGCTTCGGCAGCGGCTTCGATCATGTTCGCGCGCCATTCTTCAGCCAGTTCCTGCAGTTCAGCAGGGATCGGCTCACGGCGCGCAGCCATGCCCTTGTCGTCGTCGTTCCAGTAAACGGCTTCCATGGTCAACAGGTCGACCTGACCCTGGAAGTTGTCTTCGGAACCAATGGCCAGCTGAATCGGCACCGGGGTATGACCCAGGCGCTGCTTGATCTGGCCAATTACGCGCAGGAAGTTCGCACCGGCGCGGTCCATCTTGTTCACGTAAACAAGACGTGGAACGCCGTACTTGTTGGCCTGACGCCATACGGTTTCGGACTGAGGCTCAACACCGGAGGTGCCGCAGAACACTACGACCGCACCGTCGAGTACGCGCAGCGAACGTTCTACTTCAATGGTGAAGTCAACGTGGCCAGGGGTATCGATGATGTTGAAGCGGTGCTTTTCGAACTGCTTGTTCGAGCCAGCCCAGAAGGCGGTAGTCGCAGCGGAGGTAATGGTAATACCACGCTCCTGCTCCTGCACCATCCAGTCCATGGTCGCGGCGCCGTCATGCACCTCGCCCATCTTGTGGTTCACGCCGGTGTAAAACAGTACGCGCTCGGTGGTCGTGGTTTTACCCGCGTCCACGTGAGCAACGATACCGATATTACGGTAGCGGTTAATCGGTGTTGTACGAGCCATAAAGCCCTCGCAAAGTGAGTGACGCTGAAATTAGAAGCGGTAGTGCGAGAAGGCTTTGTTGGCTTCAGCCATACGGTGCACGTCTTCACGCTTCTTGACCGCAGCGCCTTTGCCTTCAGCAGCATCCAGCAACTCGCCAGCTAGGCGCAGAGCCATGGACTTCTCGCCGCGCTTGCGGGCGTAGTCCACCAGCCAGCGCATGGCCAGGGCGTTACGACGGGATGGACGAACTTCGACCGGAACCTGGTAGGTAGCACCGCCTACACGGCGGGACTTGACTTCGACCAGCGGAGCGATGGCGTCGAGAGCTTTCTCGAAGATCTCCAGGGGATCGCTGTTCTTGCGGGCTTTTACCGTTTCCAAGGCACCGTAAACGATGCGCTCGGCAACGGCTTTTTTGCCGCTTTCCATCACGTGGTTCATGAATTTGGCGAGAATCTGGCTTCCGTATTTCGGATCGTCCAGAATTTCACGCTTGGCTGCTACACGACGTCTTGGCATTGATAAGCCCTCAAACGGTCTTCAGGTTAGCCCGGGACTGTGCCCGACCTTACTCTTATCGACTCAATAAAAATGTTGACTGCAAAGTGCGGCAAGCGATCCTTACTTCGGACGCTTGGTACCGTACTTGGAACGACCCTGGTTACGGCCCTTGACACCCGAGGTATCAAGCGAACCGCGAACGGTGTGGTAACGCACACCTGGCAAGTCTTTTACACGACCGCCACGGATCAGCACGACGCTGTGCTCTTGCAGGTTGTGGCCTTCACCGCCGATGTACGAGGAAACCTCGAAACCGTTGGTCAGGCGAACACGGCAAACCTTACGAAGTGCCGAGTTGGGTTTTTTCGGCGTGGTGGTGTACACACGGGTGCACACGCCACGACGCTGCGGGCAGTTCTGCAGCGCAGGTACGTCGGATTTCTCGACGATACGCTTGCGCGGCTGACGTACCAGCTGGTTGATCGTTGCCATCTTTAAGCTCCACTGAGGTCTTTCGACGCTTGTTGCCCTACTTTGAAAAACAAATGGCAGGGCAAAAGCCCCGCCAAATTTAGGGGTACGAGAGTCTAAAGATCCCTCGCCCCTCAGTCAAGGCGAAGCGTGCCCTGCCCTTCCAGCCGAAGCCGGAAAAGCGGGGCACGCCAGCCCTGTCAGTTACCGCTGGAGTTCAGTGCTTCCGTCAATGCGGCTTCCACTTCACTCGCGCTTACGCGCAGCGGTTTGTCTGCTTCACGGCGACGCTTGCGCTCGCTGTGATAAGCCAGGCCGGTACCGGCCGGGATCAGACGGCCCACCACCACGTTTTCCTTCAGGCCGCGCAGGTAATCGCGCTTGCCGGTAACCGCTGCCTCGGTAAGTACCCGAGTGGTTTCCTGGAAGGATGCCGCGGAGATGAACGACTCGGTCGACAGCGAGGCCTTGGTGATACCGAGCAGCACACGCGAGTACTTCGAGATGAACTTGTCTTCTGCAGCAAGACGCTCGTTCTCGCCCAGCACGTGGGTGAGTTCCATCTGGTCGCCCTTGATGAAGCTCGAATCCCCGGACTCGGCAATCTCAACCTTACGCAGCATCTGCCGCAGAATGGTTTCGATGTGCTTGTCGTTGATCTTCACGCCTTGCAGACGGTAAACGTCCTGGATCTCGTTGACGATGTACTTCGCCAGGGCGCTTACGCCCAACAGACGCAGGATATCGTGCGGATCGCTTGGGCCGTCCGAGATAACTTCGCCGCGGTTTACCTGTTCGCCTTCGAAGACGTTCAGGTGGCGCCACTTCGGAATCAGCTCTTCGTACGGATCGCTACCGTCGTTCGGCGTGATCACCAAACGGCGCTTGCCTTTGGTTTCCTTGCCGAAGGCGATGGTACCGCTGACTTCCGCCAGGATCGAAGCCTCTTTCGGGCGACGAGCCTCGAACAGGTCGGCCACGCGTGGCAGACCACCGGTGATGTCACGGGTTTTCGACGTTTCTTGCGGGATACGGGCGATAACGTCACCCACGCCCACTTGCACGCCGTCCGCCACACCTACCAATGCGTTCGCCGGCAGGAAGTACTGGGCCGGTACGTCAGTACCTGGCAACAGCAGATCCTTGCCGTCCGCGCCTACCATCTTCACGGCCGGGCGGATTTCCTTGCCTGCGGCAGGACGATCCTTGGCATCCAATACTTCAATGTTGGTCAGGCCGGTCAATTCGTCGGTCTGACGCTTGATCGTGATGCCTTCTTCCATGCCCACGTAGGTCACGGTACCTTTCATTTCGGTAACGATCGGGTGGGTGTGCGGGTCCCACTTGGCCACGATAGAGCCAGCGTCGACCTTGTCGCCTTCCTTCACGGAAATGACCGCACCGTAAGGCAGCTTGTAGCGCTCACGCTCACGACCGAACTCGTCGGCAATCGCCAGCTCGCCAGAGCGGGAGACCGCTACCAGGTTGCCGTCGGCTCGCTCGACGTGCTTGAGGTTGTGCAAGCGCACCATGCCGCCGTTCTTTACCTGAACGCTGTCCGCGGCGGAGGTCCGGCTCGCCGCACCACCGATGTGGAAGGTACGCATGGTCAGCTGGGTACCCGGCTCACCGATGGACTGGGCAGCGATAACGCCGACCGCTTCACCGATGTTCACCAGGTGACCACGGGCCAGATCGCGACCGTAGCACTTGGAGCAGATGCCGTAGCGGGTTTCACAGCTGATCGGCGAGCGTACGATCACTTCGTCGATGCTGTTGAGTTCGATGAACTCGACCCACTTTTCGTCCACCAGGCTACCGGCCGGAACGATGACGTCCTCGGTACCCGGCTTGAACACGTCACGGGCGATGACACGGCCCAATACGCGCTCACCCAACGGCTCGACCACGTCGCCGCCTTCGATGTGCGGGGTCATGAGCAGGCCATGCTCGGTACCGCAGTCGATTTCGGTCACTACCAGGTCTTGTGCCACGTCAACGAGACGACGGGTCAGGTAACCGGAGTTGGCGGTCTTCAAGGCGGTATCCGCCAGACCCTTACGAGCACCGTGAGTGGAGATGAAGTACTGGAGTACGCTCAGGCCTTCACGGAAGTTCGCGGTAATCGGCGTTTCGATGATGGAGCCGTCCGGCTTGGCCATCAAGCCACGCATACCCGCCAGCTGGCGAATCTGAGCGGCCGAACCCCGAGCACCCGAGTCCGCCATCATGTACATGGAGTTGAAAGACTCCTGATCGACTTCCTTGCCCTCGCGGTCGATGACCTTTTCTTTCGAAAGGTTGGCCATCATCGCCTTGGACACTTCGTCGTTCGCCTTCGACCAGAGGTCGATGACCTTGTTGTACTTCTCGCCCTGGGTTACCAGGCCGGAGGCGTACTGGCTCTCGATTTCCTTCACTTCTTCGGTAGCGGTACCGATGATGCGGGCCTTTTCATCCGGGATAACGAAGTCGTTAACGCCGATCGAAACGCCGGAAATGGTCGAGTACGCGAAACCGGTGTACATCAGCTGGTCGGCAAAGATGACGGTTTCCTTCAGACCCACCACGCGGTAGCAGTGGTTGATCAGCTTGGAAATAGCCTTCTTCTTCATCGGCTGGTTGACGACTTCGTACGGCAGGCCGGCAGGCACTACCTGGAACAGCAGCGCACGGCCGACAGTGGTGTCGACGATACGGGTGCTGGTTACACTGCCGCCGTCACGGTCGTTCACGGTTTCAGTGATACGAACCTTGATTTTCGCGTGCAGCGCAGCTTCGCCGGCGCGGAACACACGGTCGACTTCCTGCAGGTCAGCGAAGATACGGCCTTCGCCTTTCGCGTTGATGGCTTCGCGGGTCATGTAGTACAGACCCAGAACCACGTCCTGCGAAGGAACGATGATCGGCTCGCCGTTCGCAGGCGACAGGATGTTGTTGGTGGACATCATCAGCGCGCGCGCTTCCAGCTGTGCCTCGAGGGTCAGCGGAACGTGCACAGCCATCTGGTCACCGTCGAAGTCGGCGTTGTACGCCGCGCACACCAGCGGGTGAAGCTGGATAGCCTTGCCTTCGATCAATACCGGCTCGAACGCCTGGATACCCAGACGGTGCAAGGTAGGCGCACGGTTGAGCAGTACGGGGTGTTCGCGGATCACTTCAGCGAGAACGTCCCAGACCTCTGGGAGTTCGCGCTCGACCATCTTCTTGGCAGCCTTGATGGTGGTGGCCAGGCCACGCACTTCCAGCTTGCCGAAGATGAACGGCTTGAACAGCTCCAGCGCCATCTTCTTGGGAAGGCCGCACTGATGCAGGCGCAGGGTCGGGCCTACGGTAATTACCGAACGGCCGGAGTAGTCCACGCGCTTGCCGAGCAGGTTCTGACGGAAACGACCCTGCTTACCCTTGATCATGTCAGCCAGGGATTTCAGAGGACGCTTGTTCGAACCAGTGATGGCACGGCCACGACGGCCGTTATCCAGCAGGGCATCGACCGCTTCCTGCAGCATGCGCTTCTCGTTACGCACGATGATATCGGGCGCAGACAGATCCAGCAGACGCTTCAGGCGGTTGTTACGGTTGATGACGCGGCGGTACAGGTCGTTCAGGTCGGAGGTCGCGAAGCGGCCACCATCCAGCGGAACCAGAGGACGCAGGTCCGGTGGCAGTACTGGCAGAACGGTCAGGACCATCCACTCCGGCAGGTTGCCGGAGCCCTGGAAGGCTTCCATCAGCTTCAGGCGCTTGGACAGCTTCTTGATCTTGGTTTCGGAGTTGGTTTGCGGAATCTCTTCGCGCAGGCGACCAATCTCGTGCTCCAGGTCAATAGCGTGCAGCAGCTCGCGAACGGCCTCGGCACCCATACGGGCGTCAAAGTCATCACCGAACTCTTCAAGCGCTTCGAAGTACTGCTCGTCGTTGAGCAGCTGACCCTTTTCAAGGGTGGTCATGCCCGGATCGATCACCACGTAGCTCTCGAAGTAGAGCACGCGCTCGATGTCACGCAGGGTCATGTCCATCAGAAGGCCGATACGGGACGGCAGCGACTTCAGGAACCAGATGTGGGCGACCGGCGAAGCCAGCTCGATGTGAGCCATGCGCTCGCGACGCACCTTGGCCAGCGCGACTTCAACACCGCACTTCTCGCAGATCACACCGCGGTGCTTCAGGCGCTTGTACTTGCCGCACAGGCACTCGTAGTCCTTGACCGGGCCAAAGATCTTGGCGCAGAAAAGGCCGTCACGCTCTGGTTTGAACGTACGGTAGTTGATGGTTTCTGGTTTCTTGACTTCACCGAACGACCACGAACGGATCATTTCAGGCGAGGCAAGACCAATACGGATGGCGTCGAACTCTTCGACTTGACCCTGGTTTTTCAGCAGATTCAACAGGTCTTTCAAGGCCTTTTCCTCCTGGCGGAGCAGGAAGCGGGGGTTAGCCCCCACTCCCATTCACGTCGCGTGTTATTCGGTTTCCAGATCGATGTCGATACCGAGCGAACGGATCTCTTTGATCAACACGTTGAAGGACTCGGGCATGCCCGGCTCCATACGGTGATCGCCATCCACGATGTTCTTGTACATCTTGGTACGGCCGTTCACGTCGTCCGACTTCACGGTGAGCATTTCCTGCAGAGTGTATGCCGCGCCGTATGCTTCCAGCGCCCACACCTCCATCTCCCCGAAACGCTGGCCACCGAACTGAGCCTTACCACCCAGCGGCTGCTGGGTGACGAGGCTGTAGGAACCGGTGGAACGAGCGTGCATCTTGTCGTCCACCAGGTGGTTCAGCTTCAGCATGTACATGTAGCCGACAGTAACAGGACGCTCGAACTTGTTGCCGGTGCGCCCGTCGAAAAGCTGCATCTGACCGCTTTCAGGCATGTCAGCGAGCTTGAGCATCGACTTGATCTCGCTTTCCTTGGCACCGTCGAAGACCGGCGTTGCCATCGGCACGCCTGCCTTGAGGTTTTTCGCCAGGGCCAGCACTTCCTGGTCGGAAAGCTCGTCGATGCTTTCGTGACGCCCGCCGATCTCGTTGTAGATCTCGTTCAGGAAGCCACGCAGATCGGCAACCTGACGCTGTTCTTCGAGCATGCGGTTGATCTTCTCACCCAGCCCCTTGGCTGCAAGGCCCAGGTGGGTTTCGAGGATCTGACCGACGTTCATACGCGACGGTACGCCCAACGGGTTGAGGACCACGTCCACCGGGGTGCCATTGGCATCGTGCGGCATGTCTTCAACCGGCATGATCACCGAGACCACACCCTTGTTACCGTGACGGCCGGCCATCTTGTCGCCCGGCTGAATGCGGCGGCGGATTGCCAGGTAAACCTTCACGATCTTCAGCACGCCCGGCGCCAGGTCATCGCCCTGTTGCAGCTTGCGTTTCTTGTCTTCGAACTTGTCGTCCAGCAGGCGGCGACGATCAACGATGTACTGCTGGGCTTTCTCCAGCTGTTCGTTGAGTGCATCCTCGTTCATGCGCAGCTTGAACCACTGACCGTGCTCCAGGCCGTTCAGGACGTCGTCGGTCAGCTCGGTGCCTTTCTTCAGGCCAGCACCACCGTCGACTACCTGCCCTACCAAAGCGTTGCGCAGACGTTCGAAGGTCGCGCCTTCGACGATGCGGAACTCTTCGTTGAGGTCCTTGCGGATCTGGTCGAGCTGGCTCTTCTCGATGGACAGGGCGCGCGAATCGCGCTCAACGCCGTCACGAGTGAACACCTGTACGTCGATGACAGTGCCCTTGGTACCGGTCGGCACGCGCAGGGAGGTGTCTTTGACGTCGCTGGCCTTCTCACCGAAGATCGCACGCAGCAGTTTTTCTTCTGGGGTGAGCTGGGTTTCGCCTTTTGGCGTGACCTTGCCTACCAGAATGTCGCCGGCGCCAACTTCGGCACCCACATAAACGATACCGGCTTCGTCCAGCTTGTTCAGCGCTGCCTCACCCACGTTCGGGATGTCAGCGGTGATTTCCTCTGGGCCAAGCTTGGTGTCACGGGCCACACAGGTGAGTTCCTGAATGTGGATCGTGGTGAAACGGTCTTCCTGAACCACGCGCTCGGACAGGCAGATGGAGTCTTCGAAGTTGAAGCCGTTCCATGCCATGAAGGCGATACGCATGTTCTGGCCCAGCGCCAGTTCACCCATGTCGGTGGACGGGCCGTCGGCCATGATGTCGCCGCGCTCTACCCGATCACCGCGGTTCACCAGCGGGCGCTGGTTGATGCAGGTGTTCTGGTTGGAGCGGGTGTACTTGGTCAGGTTGTAGATGTCCACACCGGCTTCGCCAGTCTCGACTTCATCATCTGCCACGCGCACCACGATACGGCTGGCGTCGACCGAATCGATCACGCCGCCACGACGGGCCACGACGCAAACGCCGGAGTCGCGAGCAACGTTACGCTCCATCCCCGTGCCCACCAGGGGCTTGTCGGAACGCAGGGTCGGTACAGCCTGACGCTGCATGTTCGAACCCATGAGCGCGCGGTTGGCGTCGTCGTGCTCGAGGAACGGAATGAGCGATGCCGCAACGGAAACAACCTGCTTCGGCGAAACGTCCATCAGGGTGACGTCTTCCGGCGCCTTGACGGTGAATTCGTTCAGGTGGCGGACCGCTACCAGTTCGTCGATCAGCTGTTTCTTTTCGTTCATGGCCGCGGAAGCCTGGGCGATCACATGATCGGCCTCTTCAATCGCGGACAGGAAAACGATCTCGTCGGTTACAACGCCGTCGTTCACCACACGGTACGGGCTTTCGAGGAAGCCGTACTGGTTGGTGCGAGCGTATGCAGCCAAGGAGTTGATCAGACCAATGTTCGGACCTTCAGGCGTCTCGATCGGGCACACACGGCCGTAGTGGGTCGGGTGTACGTCACGGACTTCGAAGCCTGCGCGCTCACGGGTCAGACCGCCCGGGCCAAGCGCGGAAACACGGCGCTTGTGGGTGATCTCCGAGAGCGGGTTGTTCTGGTCCATGAACTGCGACAGCTGGCTGGAGCCGAAGAATTCCTTGACCGCTGCAGCTACTGGCTTGGCGTTGATCAGGTCCTGAGGCATCAGGCCTTCACTTTCAGCCATGGACAGACGTTCCTTGACGGCACGCTCTACCCGCACCAGGCCCACGCGGAACTGGTTCTCGGCCATTTCGCCAACGCAACGCACGCGACGGTTACCCAAGTGGTCGATGTCGTCGACAATGCCTTTGCCGTTACGAATATCCACCAGGGTTTTGAGCACGGCAACGATGTCGTCCTTGCTCAGCACGCCCGAACCTTCGATCTCGGTGCGACCGATACGACGGTTGAACTTCATCCGGCCTACGGCGGAGAGGTCGTAGCGCTCGGCACTGAAGAACAGGTTGTTGAACAGCGTTTCGGCGGCGTCTTTGGTCGGCGGCTCGCCTGGGCGCATCATCCGGTAGATTTCGACCAGCGCTTCCAGCTGATTGCTGGTGGAGTCGATTTTCAGGGTATCGGAGATGAACGGACCGCAGTCGATGTCGTTGGTGTATAGCGTTTCGATGCGAACCACTTGAGCCTTGGCAATCTTGACCAGGGCTTCGGTGGTGAGCTCGGTGTTGCATTCAGCGAGGATTTCACCGGTGGCAGGATGCACGATGGCCTTGGCAGTGGTGCGGCCAATCATGTAGTCCAGAGGAACTTCGAGTTCCTTGATACCGGCTTTTTCCAGCTGGTTGATGTGGCGCGCGGTGATCCGGCGGCCCTGCTCGACGATGACCTTGCCGTCATTGTCGGTGATGTCCATGGAAGCGATTTCACCGCGCAGGCGCTGCGGTACGAGCTCGAGGTTCAGCTTCTCGCCTTTCACATGGAAGATGTTCGTGGTGTAGAACGCGTCGAGCACTTCCTCGGTGGTATAACCGAGCGCGCGCAGCAGTACCGAGGCCGGCAGCTTGCGACGGCGGTCGATACGCACGAACACGCAGTCCTTCGGGTCGAATTCGAAGTCGAGCCAGGAGCCACGGTAAGGAATGATGCGAGCGGAGTACAGCAGTTTGCCAGAGCTGTGCGTCTTGCCACGGTCGTGGTCGAAGAAGACACCCGGCGAACGGTGCAGCTGGGAAACGATTACACGCTCGGTACCGTTGATAACGAAGGTACCGTTTTCAGTCATCAGGGGAATTTCACCCATGTAGACTTCTTGTTCCTTGATGTCTTTGATCGCTTTGTTCGACGATTCCTTGTCGAAAATGATCAGGCGCACCTTGACCCGCAGCGGAACCGCGAAGGTAACGCCACGAAGCACACATTCCTTCACGTCGAAGGCGGGCTCGCCCAGGCGATAACCAACGTACTCCAGGGCAGCGTTGCCGGAGTAGCTGATGATCGGGAATACCGATTTGAAGGCCGCATGCAGGCCGACGTCGCGGAACTGGTCCTTGGACACTCCCGCCTGCAGGAATTCACGATAAGAATCCAGCTGGATGGCCAGGAGGTACGGCACATCCATCACGTCCGGCA
The DNA here is from genome assembly GCF_058145875.1 of Pseudomonas sp. 3MAES_34.3B. Lineage (NCBI taxonomy): Bacteria > Pseudomonadati > Pseudomonadota > Gammaproteobacteria > Pseudomonadales > Pseudomonadaceae > Pseudomonas > Pseudomonas sp. 3MAES_34.3B. Next base: position 4,898,408 of record NZ_CM176960.1, read on the forward strand.
ACTTGCTAAAGTCCTTGCGGATTCGTTTTTTCTCAGTGTATGAGTAAGCCATCAGCGTTCCCCAGCTTGGTCACCTGCTTGTTTGGCCTCTCCCGGCGGGAGTAGCCAGAAAATCTTGCAAACCCCATGGTTTGCGCCACCCCCTCGGGGCGGTTATCGCTCGTTACGGGCGCCAACCTGATCGGCTGCCAGTAACGGAAAAAGGCCGGTGGCATAAGCCACCAGCCATCAGCCTTCTGCTTGACGCTCCGGCTGGAGACGCAAGGTCGGAGTTACTTGACTTCGACTTTGGCGCCTGCTTCTTCCAGGGATTTCTTCAGAGCTTCAGCTTCTTCTTTCGAAGCGTTCTCTTTCACAACGCCCAGGTCGTCAACAACAGCCTTGGCTTCTTTCAGGCCCAGACCGGTGGCTTCACGTACAGCCTTGATGACGTTTACTTTCTTCTCGCCGGCTTCAACCAGTTTAACGGTGAATTCGGTTTGCTCTTCAACAACAGCGGCAGCAGCAGCTGGGCCAGCAGCGGCAACAGCAGCGGTAACGCCGAAGGTTTCTTCCATTGCCTTGATCAGCTCAACAACTTCCAGAACGGTTTTCTGGCCGATTGCTTCGATGATTTGTTCGTTAGTCAGAGACATGACTATGATCCTGTATTGGGGTGACAGCCTACGCAGCCATCAAATTAAACATATGATTTCGAAAGCGCTTCTGCGGCCTTAGGCTGCGGTAGCTTCTTTCTGGTCGCGAATGGCCGCCAGAGTACGAGCCAGCTTGCTGGTAGCGCCTTGGATCACGCTCATCAGCCTTGCAATGGCTTCGTCGCGGGTCGGCAGCGAAGCCAACACGTCGATCTCGTTTGCTGCGAGGAACTTGCCCTCGAACGCAGCTGCCTTGATCTCGAACTTGTCCTGACCCTTGGAGAACTCTTTGAACAGACGAGCAGCAGCGCCCGGGTGTTCGTTGGAGAACGCAATCAGGGTCGGGCCTTTGAACGCGTCGTTGAGAACACTGTATTCAGTGCCTTCAACTGCGCGGCGCAGCAGGGTGTTACGTACGACACGTACGTAAACGCCAGCTTCGCGGGCCTCTTTACGGAGTCCGGTCATTGCGCCTACAGTCACACCACGGGCATCAGCCACGACAGCGGACAGAGCGACTTTGGCAGCCTCGTTGACTTCAGCGACGATGGCCTTCTTGTCTTCGAGTTTAATTGCCACGGGTTTCTCCTGGTTTTACCGTTTCATTCGATCGAAACCGAATGTCGTTTTGGTGTCTGATTCGCGAGCGAATCGGGAGCACCATCTGCGTAGGCTGGTGGTTTAAGGCTTTCGCCGCCTACGGTCTTGGATAGCCCCCGCCAGGCAGGGACCCCAATCTTGCAGCAGCGACGCGGATATACCCACGCCGCTCCGGTGTCTTAAGCGCTCAGCGAGCTCTGATCGATGACCAGACCTGGGCCCATGGTGGTGCTCAGGGTAACGCGCTTGACGTAGATACCTTTCGAGGAAGCAGGCTTGATACGCTTGAGGTCAGCGATCAGGGCTTCAACGTTTTCCTTCAGCTTGACGGCTTCGAAACCGACCTTGCCAACGGAGGTATGGATGATGCCGTTCTTGTCGGTGCGATAGCGAACCTGACCAGCCTTGGCGTTTTTCACGGCAGTGGCTACGTCTGGAGTAACGGTGCCGACCTTCGGGTTAGGCATAAGGCCACGAGGACCCAGTACCTGACCCAACTGACCAACAACGCGCATGGCATCGGGGGATGCGATCACGACGTCGTAGTTCAGGTCGCCGCCTTTCATTTCGGCAGCGAGGTCGTCCATACCAACGCGGTCGGCGCCAGCAGCCAGAGCGGCTTCAGCAGCCGGGCCCTGAGTGAACACAGCGACGCGGACGGTTTTACCGGTGCCGTGCGGCAGGACGGTAGCGCTACGTACGACCTGGTCCGATTTACGCGGGTCAACACCGAGGTTTACGGCGACGTCGAACGACTCGCTGAACTTCACGGTGGACAGCTCGGCCAGCAGGTTAGCTGCTTCTTCGAAGCTGTAGGCCTTGCCTGCTTCGATCTTGGAAGCGATTGCCTTTTGACGCTTGGTTTGCTTAGCCATTACACACCCTCCACGTTCAGGCCCATGCTGCGAGCGGAGCCGGCGATGGTACGCACGGCTGCCTCGAGGCTGGCAGCGGTCAAATCAGCGTTCTTGGCCTTGGCGATGTCTTCGAGCTGAGCACGAGTGACAGTACCGACCTTGACGGTGTTCGGGCGAGCGGAACCGCTGGTCAGGCCTGCGGCCTTCTTCAGCAGAACCGAAGCAGGGGTGCTCTTGGTTTCGAACGTGAAGCTGCGGTCACTGTAAACAGTGATGATCACAGGAGTCGGCAAGCCAGGCTCCATACCTTGGGTACGGGCGTTGAAGGCCTTGCAGAATTCCATGATGTTCACGCCGTGCTGGCCCAGTGCTGGACCTACGGGCGGGCTTGGGTTGGCCTGAGCGGCCTTTACTTGCAGCTTGATATAAGCCGTGATTTTCTTAGCCATGAGCTACTCCAAATTTGGGTTCAGACGCCTTTCGGCTCCCCATCTGCTTGCGTTTTATCCCGGTGACGACAAAACCCCGCAGCTTACGCCTGCGGGGTATGGGATCCGTCTCCAGTCAGACCTTTTCGACCTGGCTGAACTCGAGCTCCACCGGGGTGGAGCGACCGAAAATGAGCACCGCAACCTGCAGTCGGCTCTTCTCGTAGTTAACTTCTTCGACAGTGCCATTGAAGTCTGCGAATGGCCCATCGGTAACACGAACAACTTCGCCCGGCTCGAAGAGCGTCTTCGGCTTCGGCTTGTCGCTACCGTCCGCAACTCGACGCAGGATAGCTTCCGCTTCCTTGTCGGTAATCGGCGCAGGCTTGTCGGCAGTACCGCCAATGAAACCCATTACACGAGGGGTATCCTTGACAAGGTGCCAAGTCCCTTCGCCCATTTCCATTTGCACCAGCACATAACCAGGGAAGAACTTGCGTTCACTTTTCCGCTTTTGGCCGTTCCGCATCTCTACCACTTCTTCGGTAGGGACGAGAATCTCGCCAAACTCTTCTTCCATGCCTGCCAGCTTCACACGCTCGATCAGCGAGCGCATGACATGCTTCTCGTAACCCGAGTAAGCATGCACAACGTACCAACGCTTAGCCACGGGACACCCTTAGCCTACAATCAGGGAAACAAGCCAGCCCAGGAGGGAATCAAGCCCCCACAGCAGCAAGGCCATAACCAGAACGACAGCCACGACAATCATGGTTGTCTGCGCAGTCTCTTGGCGGGTAGGCCAAACGACTTTGCGAATTTCGGTGCGAGCTTCCTTGGCCAGGACGAAGAAAGACTTGCCCTTGGCGGTTTGAAGTGCGACGTACGCAGCGACAGCGGCCAGCACTACCAGTGCGAGCACGCGATACAGGACGGGAGATGCCGAGTAATACTGATTACCGACAACCCCCACGACCACCAAAGCAACTACGACCAACCACTTGAGCAGATCGAAACGGGTGTCAGAGGCTTCGGCCTTCGGCATCATTTGGGGAAATCCTGTGAAAAGAAAGCCAGCCACCGAGGTGAATCTGGCAGGTCAGGAGGGAATCGAACCCCCAACCTACGGTTTTGGAGACCGTCGCTCTGCCAATTGAGCTACTGACCTAAAACTGAATCAGGCCGGCCATTATGCCGGCCTGATGGAGAGATTACAAGCTTTTACTCGATGACTTTGGCTACAACGCCAGCGCCAACGGTACGACCGCCTTCACGGATTGCGAAACGCAGGCCGTCTTCCATCGCGATGGTCTTGATCAGGGTAACAGTCATCTGAATGTTATCACCTGGCATTACCATTTCAACGCCTTCCGGCAGTTCGCAGTTACCGGTCACGTCGGTGGTCCGGAAGTAGAACTGTGGACGGTAGCCTTTGAAGAATGGGGTATGACGACCACCTTCTTCCTTGGACAGCACGTACACTTCTGCAGTGAACTTGGTGTGCGGCTTGACGGTGCCTGGCTTGACCAGTACCTGGCCACGCTCAACGTCGTCACGCTTGGTGCCGCGCAGCAGCACGCCGCAGTTCTCGCCAGCACGACCTTCGTCGAGCAGCTTGCGGAACATTTCAACGCCGGTGCAAGTGGTCTTGACGGTTGGACGCAGGCCAACGATCTCGACTTCTTCCTGGATCTTGACTACGCCACGCTCAACACGACCGGTTACCACGGTACCGCGACCGGAGATCGAGAACACGTCTTCGATTGGCATCAGGAACGGCTTGTCGATAGCACGCTCTGGCTGCGGGATGTAGCTGTCGAGGGTTTCGACCAGCTTCTTCACGGCAGTGGTGCCCATCTCGTTGTCGTCCTGGCCGTTCAGGGCCATCAACGCCGAACCGATGATGATCGGGGTGTCGTCGCCTGGGAAATCGTAGGTGCTGAGCAGGTCACGCACTTCCATTTCAACCAGTTCCAGCAGCTCGGCGTCGTCCACCATGTCAGCCTTGTTCAGGAAGACAACGATGTAAGGAACGCCAACCTGACGGGACAGCAGGATGTGTTCGCGAGTCTGAGGCATCGGGCCGTCAGCGGCCGAGCACACCAGGATCGCGCCGTCCATCTGGGCAGCACCGGTGATCATGTTCTTCACGTAGTCTGCGTGACCTGGGCAGTCAACGTGAGCGTAGTGACGAACAGCCGAGTCGTACTCGACGTGTGCGGTGTTGATGGTGATACCGCGAGCTTTCTCTTCCGGGGCGCTGTCGATCTTGTCGAAGTCAACCTTGGCCGAACCGAATACTTCGGAGCAGACGCGGGTCAGAGCAGCGGTCAGAGTGGTTTTACCGTGGTCAACGTGACCAATGGTGCCGACGTTGACGTGCGGCTTGTTCCGTTCGAACTTTTCCTTTGCCATCTAACCATCCCCCGCAGAAGAATTACGCAAGACACACGATCTATAAAACAAAGGCAGATATTTTCATATCTGCCTCTAAAGATGGAGCTCTTGAGCGGATTTGAACCGCTGACCTCACCCTTACCAAGGGTGTGCTCTACCAACTGAGCTACAAGAGCGTAACACTATGCAACAACTGCAGATCTGGAGCGGGTAGCGGGAATCGAACCCGCATCATCAGCTTGGAAGGCTGAGGTTCTACCACTAAACTATACCCGCGGAGCGTGCAGCTCTCGCTAAACTGGTGGAGGGGGAAGGATTCGAACCTTCGAAGTCGTAGACGTCAGATTTACAGTCTGATCCCTTTGGCCGCTCGGGAACCCCTCCTGAACGTGGGCGGCATTTTCAACTCTGCCATCCCTTCTGTCAAGCTTTTTCTCATTAAAATCTTGAGGTTAGCTAATTTGACAGTGCTCGGTAAGTCACCAACCTTGCTGAGCGGGCGCCATTCTATTCAAACTATTCAGGCGTTGCAATGCCTTCGCAAGGAATAATTTTCTGCGATAACCCGCTGATATTCCGTAGCACTTCGGCAACCCTCGTGTCGTCGGCGGTGCCCTGGGCGGTCGGCAGCCGGAGCCAGTGTTCCCGGCCAGTTTCTCCATCCAGGAAATATGACTGATAGCTCATGCCAGCGTCATGCAACCGCTTGCCGAGTGTCGCCACATCGCGCTGATCACGGTACCCACCTACGAACAGGCAGGTTGAACCTGGGCCTGACTGTTGCGCCCGAGCTTCGCTGGCCTCGCTTAATAGCTGGATGCCGCTACTCCCCCGCAGACCACTTTGAACGGCCCCGATATCCTTCGCGCGAATCGGAGCGTCCTGGAGGTTCCAGACCAGGTAAAAGCCGTTAAGCACAAGCAGCAAAAGAAATAGCCATCGCATTTGTGCACCTCAGCTTAATGGGCAGGCAATTGCCAACCCTTGAAACACTAGATCAGGCACGATCCGAGCCTGGGGGAAGGCCGGCCCGATCAAGGCTGCGTCGCCGCCGGTAAGGAAGAGCGCGTAGTCGTCGCCCCAGTAAGCTTTCGCATGCTCCAGCTGGGTGCTGACGAACCCCTGGAGCATCAGAATGCAACCACGCTCTACGGCTTCGACTGTGGAACGGCCGGGCAGCAGCGTACCCTTGGCTTTCTCGGCGGAATCATCGTCATAACGGATGCGACGGGTATGTGTCCGAAGCTGATTACGCATCAGTTGCAAACCAGGACAAATAAAACCGCCCATGTGGTTACCTTGGGCGCAAATAAAGTCTGAAGTGACCGCGGTACCCAGATCTATTACGACGCACGCCTTCGCTGCAATCGCATAGGCCCCCAACACAGCAACCCAACGGTCAAGCCCCAACCGCGTGTAATCGTCATAGCCGTTGGTTACTCCGGCCTGCACCCGTGCTGGCTCAGCGATCTTGCTATGGAAGCCGAACCTCGCTCGCAGGGCATCAGTGAGCCGGGTGGTTTCGTCTTCCGTGCGCACACTCACCAAGCGACAGTGGGTGGGATACAAGGCGGGATGGGTATCCAGATGGACCAGCAGCTCCTCATCGGAGCCTACAACCCCACCACCTTGGACATGCTCCCCTGAGGCACTGATTACACGCCACTTGATTAAGGTGTTTCCACAATCCAGCTCAAGAATCATCACGCAACCTCAAGCTGAGCTCTCCACCGCTGAAAACCTCTGGTCGACCGTCGACCTCCAGGCGCAGCGATCCTTGATCATTGATGCCCAGTACCCTACCCGCAACGGTCTGCGTACCGGAAATCAAATAGACGCTTTTACCTTGCCAGGCGTGCTGTGCTTCCCATTGTGCCCGGAGCGTCGCAAACCCGTTCGTTTCCAAGGCATGAATGAAATTCGCCAGCGACTCGCTCAATGCGATGGCCAGCGCGTTACGGTCGACAGAGGTATGGGTCTGAAGGTAGATCGACGTCCACTGTTGATCGATCGCATCACACTCCTTCATGTTCACGTTGATTCCAATACCAAGCACCACGTGGCACTGGTCGGCGGGATCTCCAACGAGCTCAAGCAGAATACCGGCGATCTTGCGGCCCTGTACAAGTACGTCGTTTGGCCATTTGAGCATTGCATCGCTTAGCCCCTGTGCCCCGAGACACTCTACAACTGCCATTCCTGCTACCAGGCTCAGTCCATCCAGGCGCTTGATACCGCCCTGCAGCGGCACCGCCAGGCTGTAATACAAATTAGCTGCGTAGGGGCTTACCCATGTGCGGCCTCTGCGGCCTCGGCCGGCATCTTGACGTTCTGCCAATGTCAGCAAAGGTTTCGAAAGAGGGGTTGCAACGGTGCGCAGAGCCTGCGCATTGGTGGAGTCAATGACCTGATGGACTTCAACCGCCCAGCCAAGCTTCGCGACCGCAACCGAGAGACGCTCGGGATCAAGCAATGACAAAGGCGTAGCCAAACGATAACCGCGGCCGCGCACTTTATGCACCGTGACGCCCAGGTCTGCTTCGAGCAGTTGGAGCTGTTTCCACACCGCGCTCCGGCTCACGCCAAGCGCGTGCCCGAGATCTTGTCCGGAATGGAAGCGTCCGTCTTGCAATAGATTTAACAACTTGGACATCGAGGCGCTCACCCCTTCATGAGGCCCGCATGATAACGACGCCCAAGGGGGTTGCATAGAAGCGCTAGCCTACGGCATTAATCAGCTAGCCCGGTGATCGTCGTCATATAGCAGGAACGTTAGCCGGGAAAAGACAAAACCCCCGATCGCAGGGCGATCAGGGGTTCTGGGTTTGAATCTTGACGATGACCTACTCTCACATGGGGAAACCCCACACTACCATCGGCGATGCATCGTTTCACTGCTGAGTTCGGGATGGGATCAGGTGGTTCCAATGCTCTATGGTCGTCAAGAAATTCGGTAGCGGCCCCGTTTGCACGCGGTCGCGAATCTGGGTATGTGATGTTTGTGATGTCGCCAATTTTCGGTGTGTCTTCACCGCCGCGCTCTGTGCTTACACAGATTGCTTGGGTGTTATATGGTCAAGCCTCACGGGCAATTAGTATGGGTTAGCTCAACGCCTCACAGCGCTTACACACCCCACCTATCAACGTCGTAGTCTTCGACGGCCCTTCAGGGAGCTCAAGGCTCCAGTGAGATCTCATCTTGAGGCAAGTTTCCCGCTTAGATGCTTTCAGCGGTTATCTCTTCCGAACATAGCTACCCGGCAATGCCACTGGCGTGACAACCGGAACACCAGAGGTTCGTCCACTCCGGTCCTCTCGTACTAGGAGCAGCCCCTCTCAAATCTCAAACGTCCACGGCAGATAGGGACCGAACTGTCTCACGACGTTCTAAACCCAGCTCGCGTACCACTTTAAATGGCGAACAGCCATACCCTTGGGACCGGCTTCAGCCCCAGGATGTGATGAGCCGACATCGAGGTGCCAAACACCGCCGTCGATATGAACTCTTGGGCGGTATCAGCCTGTTATCCCCGGAGTACCTTTTATCCGTTGAGCGATGGCCCTTCCATACAGAACCACCGGATCACTAAGACCTACTTTCGTACCTGCTCGACGTGTCTGTCTCGCAGTCAAGCGCGCTTTTGCCTTTATACTCTACGACCGATTTCCGACCGGTCTGAGCGCACCTTCGTACTCCTCCGTTACTCTTTGGGAGGAGACCGCCCCAGTCAAACTACCCACCATACACTGTCCTCGATCCGGATAACGGACCTGAGTTAGAACCTCAAGGTTGCCAGGGTGGTATTTCAAGGATGGCTCCACGCAGACTGGCGTCCACGCTTCATAGCCTCCCACCTATCCTACACAAGCAAGCTCAAAGTCCAGTGCAAAGCTATAGTAAAGGTTCACGGGGTCTTTCCGTCTAGCCGCGGATACACTGCATCTTCACAGCGATTTCAATTTCACTGAGTCTCGGGTGGAGACAGCGCCGCCATCGTTACGCCATTCGTGCAGGTCGGAACTTACCCGACAAGGAATTTCGCTACCTTAGGACCGTTATAGTTACGGCCGCCGTTTACCGGGGCTTCGATCAAGAGCTTCGCTTGCGCTAACCCCATCAATTAACCTTCCGGCACCGGGCAGGCGTCACACCCTATACGTCCACTTTCGTGTTTGCAGAGTGCTGTGTTTTTAATAAACAGTCGCAGCGGCCTGGTATCTTCGACCGGCAAAAGCTTACGGGGCAAGCCCTTCACCTTCGCCGGCGCACCTTCTCCCGAAGTTACGGTGCCATTTTGCCTAGTTCCTTCACCCGAGTTCTCTCAAGCGCCTTGGTATTCTCTACCCAACCACCTGTGTCGGTTTGGGGTACGGTTCCTGGTTACCTGAAGCTTAGAAGCTTTTCCTGGAAGCATGGCATCGACCACTTCATGCCCGAAGGCACTCGTCATCAGCTCTCGGCCTAAGGATCCCGGATTTACCTAAGATCCCAGCCTACCACCTTAAACCTGGACAACCAACGCCAGGCTGGCCTAGCCTTCTCCGTCCCTCCATCGCAGTAACCAGAAGTACAGGAATATTAACCTGTTTTCCATCGACTACGCTTTTCAGCCTCGCCTTAGGGACCGACTAACCCTGCGTCGATTAACGTTGCGCAGGAAACCTTGGTTTTTCGGCGTGCGAGTTTTTCACTCGCATTGTCGTTACTCATGTCAGCATTCGCACTTCTGATACCTCCAGCCAGCTTCTCAACTGACCTTCACAGGCTTACAGAACGCTCCTCTACCGCGTCACTTGCGTGACACCCGTAGCTTCGGTGTATGGTTTGAGCCCCGTTACATCTTCCGCGCAGGCCGACTCGACTAGTGAGCTATTACGCTTTCTTTAAAGGGTGGCTGCTTCTAAGCCAACCTCCTAGCTGTCTAAGCCTTCCCACATCGTTTCCCACTTAACCATAACTTTGGGACCTTAGCTGACGGTCTGGGTTGTTTCCCTTTTCACGACGGACGTTAGCACCCGCCGTGTGTCTCCCATGCTCGGCACTTGTAGGTATTCGGAGTTTGCATCGGTTTGGTAAGTCGGGATGACCCCCTAGCCGAAACAGTGCTCTACCCCCTACAGTGATACATGAGGCGCTACCTAAATAGCTTTCGAGGAGAACCAGCTATCTCCGAGCTTGATTAGCCTTTCACTCCGATCCACAGGTCATCCGCTAACTTTTCAACGGTAGTCGGTTCGGTCCTCCAGTCAGTGTTACCTAACCTTCAACCTGCCCATGGATAGATCGCCCGGTTTCGGGTCTATACCCAGCGACTAAACGCCCTATTAAGACTCGCTTTCGCTACGCCTCCCCTATTCGGTTAAGCTCGCCACTGAATATAAGTCGCTGACCCATTATACAAAAGGTACGCAGTCACAGAACAAGTCTGCTCCCACTGCTTGTACGCATACGGTTTCAGGATCTATTTCACTCCCCTCTCCGGGGTTCTTTTCGCCTTTCCCTCACGGTACTGGTTCACTATCGGTCAGTCAGTAGTATTTAGCCTTGGAGGATGGTCCCCCCATGTTCAGACAAAGTTTCTCGTGCTCCGTCCTACTCGATTTCATTGACAAGAGATTTTCGCGTACAGGGCTATCACCCACTATGGCCGCACTTTCCAGAGCGTTCCGCTAATCTCAAATCAACTTAAGGGCTGGTCCCCGTTCGCTCGCCACTACTAAGGGAATCTCGGTTGATTTCTTTTCCTCAGGGTACTTAGATGTTTCAGTTCCCCTGGTTCGCCTCTTGCACCTATGGATTCAGTACAAGATACTCAGCTTGTGCTGAGTGGGTTCCCCCATTCAGAGATCTCCGGATCAAAGTCTGTTTGCCGACTCCCCGAAGCTTATCGCAGGCTACCACGTCTTTCATCGCCTCTGACTGCCAAGGCATCCACCGTATGCGCTTATTCACTTGACCATATAACCCCAAGCAATCTCGGGATCGTACGGTGGTGAAGACAACATTCGCCGAAAATTCGCGATTCAACTCACAAATTTTACCTTAGCCTGAACACACACCAGTGAAAGTGCTGTCCAGTCTATCTTTCTATCACATACCCAAATTTTTAAAGAACGATTCTGAAAAAGATCAGAAATCAACATTCAGGCCTCGGACCGAGGGAATGCTCATTTCTAAGCTTTGACCGATGAAGGTGGTGGAGCCAAGCGGGATCGAACCGCTGACCTCCTGCGTGCAAGGCAGGCGCTCTCCCAGCTGAGCTATGGCCCCAAACAACTGGTGGGTCTGGGCAGATTCGAACTGCCGACCTCACCCTTATCAGGGGTGCGCTCTAACCAACTGAGCTACAGACCCAAATTACTGGGTTGCTGCACGCCGACCTCACCCTGCTCTTTATCCAAAAGCATGGGGTGCGCTCCAACCAACTGAGCGACAGACCGGCACGAGGCTTTCACCTAATCGTCTTTTACAAGGAATCAAGCAATTCGTGTGGGTGCTTATGGGCGGCTGTGTCGTCGATTAAGGAGGTGATCCAGCCGCAGGTTCCCCTACGGCTACCTTGTTACGACTTCACCCCAGTCATGAATCACACCGTGGTAACCGTCCCCCCGAAGGTTAGACTAGCTACTTCTGGTGCAACCCACTCCCATGGTGTGACGGGCGGTGTGTACAAGGCCCGGGAACGTATTCACCGCGACGTTCTGATTCGCGATTACTAGCGATTCCGACTTCACGCAGTCGAGTTGCAGACTGCGATCCGGACTACGATCGGTTTTGTGAGATTAGCTCCACCTCGCGGCTTGGCGACCCTCTGTACCGACCATTGTAGCACGTGTGTAGCCCAGGCCGTAAGGGCCATGATGACTTGACGTCATCCCCACCTTCCTCCGGTTTGTCACCGGCAGTCTCCTTAGAGTGCCCACCTTAACGTGCTGGTAACTAAGGACAAGGGTTGCGCTCGTTACGGGACTTAACCCAACATCTCACGACACGAGCTGACGACAGCCATGCAGCACCTGTCTCAATGTTCCCGAAGGCACCAATCCATCTCTGGAAAGTTCATTGGATGTCAAGGCCTGGTAAGGTTCTTCGCGTTGCTTCGAATTAAACCACATGCTCCACCGCTTGTGCGGGCCCCCGTCAATTCATTTGAGTTTTAACCTTGCGGCCGTACTCCCCAGGCGGTCAACTTAATGCGTTAGCTGCGCCACTAAGAGCTCAAGGCTCCCAACGGCTAGTTGACATCGTTTACGGCGTGGACTACCAGGGTATCTAATCCTGTTTGCTCCCCACGCTTTCGCACCTCAGTGTCAGTATCAGTCCAGGTGGTCGCCTTCGCCACTGATGTTCCTTCCTATATCTACGCATTTCACCGCTACACAGGAAATTCCACCACCCTCTACCGTACTCTAGCTTGCCAGTTTTGGATGCAGTTCCCAGGTTGAGCCCGGGGATTTCACATTCAACTTAACAAACCACCTACGCGCGCTTTACGCCCAGTAATTCCGATTAACGCTTGCACCCTCTGTATTACCGCGGCTGCTGGCACAGAGTTAGCCGGTGCTTATTCTGTCGGTAACGTCAAAACAGCAAGGTATTCGCTTACTGCCCTTCCTCCCAACTTAAAGTGCTTTACAATCCGAAGACCTTCTTCACACACGCGGCATGGCTGGATCAGGCTTTCGCCCATTGTCCAATATTCCCCACTGCTGCCTCCCGTAGGAGTCTGGACCGTGTCTCAGTTCCAGTGTGACTGATCATCCTCTCAGACCAGTTACGGATCGTCGCCTTGGTGAGCCTTTACCTCACCAACTAGCTAATCCGGCCTAGGCTCATCTGATAGCGTGAGGCCCGAAGGTCCCCCACTTTCTCCCGTAGGACGTATGCGGTATTAGCGTTCCTTTCGAAACGTTGTCCCCCACTACCAGGCAGATTCCTAGGCATTACTCACCCGTCCGCCGCTGAATCCGGGAGCAAGCTCCCATCATCCGCTCGACTTGCATGTGTTAGGCCTGCCGCCAGCGTTCAATCTGAGCCATGATCAAACTCTTCAGTTCAATACTGCTTGGGTTTTGAGAAAACCCTAAACTTGGCTCAGCAATCGCAAGACTTCCCGAAGGAAGCCACTCAATTCGAATTTCTTCGCTTGAGTTCTTGTGATGCTGATAATCATTGTGACAATCAGTCCAACTCACAAGCACCCACACGAATTGCTTGATTCATTTTGTTAAAGAGCGGTTGGTTGAGCTGTTCGCTTCAACCGAGGCGCGCATTCTACGCTAACCTTACATCGTGTCAAGCGTTTATTTTGGAAGTTTTCAGAATTTCTCGTTCAACTTCAAACACTTGACCGCTTCACTTACCTCTCGAAGCGGGAGGCGAATTCTACAGCGTTACAACCTGCTGTCAACCCCCTTTCTCACCGCATCCGATCCGGAGATCGAAGCCACTTCCCGCTTACCTGAACTGCTAACTCGTTGATTCTCCAGAAGTTTGCCGTTCCGTTGTCGCTGGAAGTGGGGCGCATTATAAGGGCTTTCGAGAGGGCGTCAACACTTATTTGTTACATTCGTGTGAACGCCCTCTTCCGCAGGTTTAAAGGCTCGGGAACGCGAACTGCGACGCTTCATGGCTGGCGCGCTGCGGCCACCGCTGGGTGATTGCCTTGCGCCGGGTATAGAAGCGCACGCCATCCGGCCCATAGGCATGCAGGTCTCCAAACAAGGAGCGCTTCCAGCCACCAAAGCTGTGGTAGGCCACCGGCACCGGGAGCGGCACGTTCACACCTACCATGCCCACTTCAATCTCATCACAGAACAGCCGCGCGGCTTCACCGTCACGGGTGAAGATGCAGGTGCCGTTGCCATACTCATGATCATTGATCAGTTGCATGGCTTCTTCCAGGCTGTTTACCCGGACGATGCACAACACCGGCCCGAAGATCTCTTCTTTATAGATACGCATGTCGGGCGTTACGCGATCGAAGAGGCAGCCACCGAGGAAGAAGCCGTTTTCGTTTCCGCTGACGCTCAGCCCACGCCCGTCCACTACCAGCTGCGCGCCGGCCGCAACGCCGTCATCTACATACCCGCGGACCTTGTCCCGGTGCTGCCCGGTAACCAACGGTCCCATGTCCAACCCGCAGCTGGTACCCGCGCCAATCTTCAGCTCTTGAATCTGCGGCGCGAGCCTGGCCACCAAGGCATCTGCTACCTGGTCGCCCACACATACGGCGACGGAGATCGCCATGCAGCGTTCTCCACAGGAGCCATATGCCGCGCCCATCAAGGCGCTGACCGCGTTATCCAGGTCCGCATCGGGCATCAGCACGGCGTGGTTCTTCGCCCCACCGAGTGCCTGTACCCGCTTGCCACGCGCAGCGCCTTCTTTATAGATGTACTCGGCGATCGGGGTGGAGCCTACGAAACTGATCGCTTTCACTTCAGGCGCTTCGATCAATGCATCCACTGCAACCTTGTCGCCGTGCACTACGCTCATCACGCCGGCCGGCAGGCCAGCTTCCTGAAGCAGTTGCGCGATATACAGCGTGGACGTGGGGTCGCGCTCCGAAGGCTTGAGGATGAAGCAGTTGCCGCACACGATGGCCAGTGGATACATCCACAAGGGAACCATGGCCGGGAAGTTGAATGGCGTGATCCCTGCTACTACACCAAGCGGCTGGAAGTCGGACCAGCCATCGATGTTCGGCCCTACGTTACGGCTGTACTCGCCTTTCAACAGTTCGGGTGCGGCGCATGCGAATTCAACGTTCTCGATGCCGCGCTTGAGCTCACCAGCGGCATCTTCCAGGGTTTTGCCGTGTTCCTGGCTGATCAACTGAGCAATCTTGCCTTCATTTTGTTCAAGCAATTGCTTGAAACGGAACATCACTTGGGCACGCTTGGCTGCGGGCGTGCGGCGCCAGGCCGGGAATGCTGCCTTGGCAGCATCAATGGCGCGCTGGACCGTAGCCACATCGGCCAGGTGTACCTTCCCGCTGACTTCGCCCGTAGAAGGGTTGAATACGTCAGCGGTACGATCACCCGCGCTTACCAGGTCGCCATTGATCAGGTGTTGGATGGTGCTCATTACGTGCTCCGTTATCAGTCGATCTGGTTGAGGGCTTCGCCCACTGCGTCGAACAGGCTGCTCATTTCTTCGGCGGTAGCATTAAAGGTCGGGCCGAACTGCAGGGTGTCGCCGCCATAACGAACATAGAAGCCTTTTTGCCACAGTTTCATCGCCGCTTCGTACGGCCGCACGATTGCATCCCCATCACGCGGAGTCAGCTGGATTGCCCCGGCCAGCCCGAAGTTGCGGATATCCACAATGTGCCTGGCGCCTTTTACCCCATGAATCGACGCTTCGAAGGACGGCGCCAACTCAGCCGCGCTTTGCACAAGGTTTTCCTTGAGCAGCAAATCCAGCGCGGCGATACCGGCAGCACACGCCACCGGGTGAGCGGAATAGGTATAGCCATGCGGGAATTCGACCGCGTATTCAGGCGTGGGCTGCGCCATGAAGGTTTGATAGATCTCGCTGCGAGCGATCACCGCGCCCATGGGGATAGCGCCATTGGTGAGCTGCTTGGCGATGCACATCAAATCTGGCGTTACGTCGAAGGTAGTTGCGCCAAACAGGCTGCCAGTACGGCCGAAGCCTGTGATCACCTCGTCGAAGATAAGCAGGATGTTGTGCTGGTCGCAGATCTCGCGAAGGCGCTTGAGGTAGCCTTTGGGCGGCGGCAGTACACCCGCCGAACCCGCCATGGGTTCCACGATCACTGCACCGATGTTGGAGGCGTCGTGCAGTTCGATCAGCCGCAGCAGGTCGTCAGCCAGGGCGATTCCGCCTTCCTCGGGCAGGCCGCGGGTATACGCGTTGGCCGGCAGAAGGGTATGAGGCAGGTGATCGACGTCCATCAGTTGCCCGAACATCTTCCGGTTACCGTTCACCCCGCCCAGGCTGGTGCCGGCGATGTTCACGCCGTGGTAGCCCCGCGCGCGGCCGATCAGCTTGGTCTTGGTGGCTTGGCCCTTGAGCCGCCAGTAGGCACGCACCATCTTCACCGCTGTATCGGCACACTCGGAACCCGAGTTGGTGAAGAACACATGGTTGAGATCACCGGGGGTAAGGTCGATGATTTTCTCGGCCAACTGGAACGACAACGGATGGCCGTATTGGAAAGCAGGCGAGTAATCCAGCACGCCCAGCTGGCGGGCAACTGCTTCCTGAATTTCCTTGCGGGTATGGCCGGCACCGCAGGTCCACAGGCCAGAGAGGCTGTCATAGATCTGGCGGCCGCGGTCGTCGGTCAGGTAACGCCCCTGCGCCGCCACGATCATCCGAGGGTCGCGCTGGAAGTTGCGGTTGGCCGTATACGGCATCCAGTGGGCGTCCAGTTTGAGCTGGCTCGCCAGCCCGGCGGGTGCATTCTCTGGCATGTTCATCTGAGACCTCTTTGAGGATGGCAGCGTGCGTTGGTGATTGCGGCTACGTTCGCACGCGGATAAAGTCCGAAACACCTTGTTTTTCCAATCTTCAGGCTGAGCGGGACTAAACAATGAGCCGTCGAGAGCCTTTGGCGCAGGTCAGCGATTTTGATATTCGACTGTTGCGGATCTTCCGTAGTGTTGTGGAATGCGGTGGGTTCTCAGCGGCCGAGAACGTGCTTGGCATTGGCCGCTCCGCCATCAGCCAGCAGATGAGCGACCTGGAGCAGCGTATCGGGCTGCGGCTGTGCCAGCGCGGCCGGGCAGGCTTCTCACTGACCGAGGAAGGGCGTGAGGTGTACCAGTCTTCGCTGCAGTTATTAGGCGCGCTGGAAAACTTCCGCACGGAAGTGAACGGCCTGCACCAGCACCTTCGCGGCGAATTGAACATTGGCTTGACCGATAACCTTGTCACGTTGCCGCATATGCGTATTACCCATGCCTTGGCGCAACTCAAGGAGCGAGGGCCGGATGTACGAATCAACATCCGCATGATCGCACCCAGCCAGGTGGAACAAGGCGTGCTGGACGGCAGCCTTCACGTGGGGGTGGTCCCGCAAGCCAGCGCCCTGCCAGGGTTGGAGTACCAGCCCTTGTACAGCGAGCGCTCTTCACTCTATTGCGCGGTAGGCCACCCCTTGTTTTATGCCGACGACGCCACCCTTGACGATGGCCGGCTGAACACCCAGGAAGCCATTGCCCCGACGTTTCGTTTGCCAGGCGAAATCCAGGCTCACTACCAGGTGCTCAACTGCAGCGCCAGCGCCTCGGACCGGGAGGGTATGGCGTTTCTTATCCTCACCGGCCGCTACATCGGTTACCTACCTGATCACTACGCCGAAGCGTGGGTGCAGCAGGGGCGGCTGCGCGCCTTGAAAGCGCGACAGCGCTTCTACGATTTGAGCCTCTCATGGGTCACCCGCAAGGGGCGGCGCCCACATTTGGTGCTGGAAAGCTTTCTCGAACAGCTGGCGGCTACCCGGTAGATTGCCTTCGCAGCCCGCCAAACCCCTTGCCTGCCTGGGGCTGCGAGAAGGTCCAACATAAAAAACTGAGCAGTTGGACAGGTTCTTGCAACGATGGATTCCATCGGCCGCTTACTCGCGCGCCCGCACTGGAGCCTTGCAGCATGCCACCTGAAGAATCGGTCAACCCGGACCTGCTCTATAACCTCGAGGATCGGCCCGCCCCCCTGCCAGCCATGCTGGCGGCGCTGCAGCACGTGCTCGCCAGCTTCGTCGGGATCATCACGCCGCCGCTGATCATCGGCTCAACGCTTGGGCTGGGTGAGCACTTGCCCTACCTGATCAGCATGGCGCTGATGGTTTCCGGTGTAGGCACGTTTATCCAGGCGCGCCGGCCATGGGGCATAGGCGCTGGCATGATCTGCCTGCAAGGCACCAGTTTCGCGTTCCTGGGTGCGATCCTGTCGGCGGGCTTCATGGTCAAGCAGCGCGGAGGTAGCCCGGAGGACATTCTGGCGATGATCTTCGGGATCTGCTTCTTCGGCTCGCTGGTGCAGGTAGTGCTCAGCCGCTTCATAGGGCAAATGCGCCGAGTGCTCACGCCCTTGGTGACAGGCATTGTCATCACGCTTATCGGTATCAGCCTTATCAAGGTCGGCATCACCGACCTCGGTGGGGGCTTCGGTGCGGCCGACTTTGGCGCACCAGGCAACCTGGCGCTGGGTGGGTTGGTGCTCGTGATCGTGGTGGTGCTCAGCCGTTCGGAATCACCGTGGCTACGTTTGTCAGCAATTGTCATTGGCTTGGTAGCGGGCAGCATAGCGGCGTGGTTCAGCGGCAAACTGGTACCCCATGCGCTGCCCGCCTTGCCCCTGCTAACCCTGCCGATACCGTTCCGCTTCGGCTTTGCGTTCGATTGGACGGTATTTCTGCCCATCGCCCTGATTTATCTGATCAGCAGTATCGAGACAGTCGGCGACCTTACGGCCAACTGCATGCTGTCACGCCAGCCATTGCAAGGGCCCTCATATGTGGCCCGATTGAAGGGCGGCGTGCTCGGCGACGGCGTTAGCTGCATGATTGCGGCAACCTTCAGTGCCTTTCCCAACACCACCTTTGCGCAAAACAACGGTGTGATCCAGCTCACCGGCGTTGCCAGCCGCTACGTGGGGCTGTACATCGGTGCCATTCTTTTCATCCTGGGGCTTGTCCCAGCCATTGGCGCTGTATTGCAGCAGATTCCTAAACCGGTGCTGGGCGGGGCCACCTTGGTGATGTTCGGTAGCGTTGCAGCGGCGGGAGTAAGGATCATTGCGCAGAACGCCCTCGACCGACGCAACATGCTGATCGTCGCTACCTCTTTCGGCGTAGGCCTTGGCATCGCTGCCCAGCCCGAACTTTTGCACCATATGCCTGCATTGGTGCGCAACCTGTTCGACTCCGCCATCACCAGTGGCGGGGTAACCGCGCTGGTACTTAGCCTGATCTTGCCCCGCCAAGGCGAGGCGATTGCGCCGCTTCATCCCGCGGGTGCCGCCGCTGCGGTGGAAAAGCGCCTTTAACGCTTGTCTGTTGCCTGTGGGTGCGTTATCAACGCAGCTCAACGCCCCACAGGTAACCCTGGAAGACCTATGCCCCTGCATGTTCCCGCCCACAGCGCTCAGCCCGACGGCAAGCCGCCCAGCCGCATTCGCCAGAAGAACGAAGAAGCGATCATCAAGGCGGCGGAGGATGAATTCGCCCGGCATGGCTTCAAAGGCACGAGCATGAACACGATCGCGGCCAAGGCCAACCTGCCCAAGGCCAACCTGCATTATTACTTCACCAACAAGCTTGGCCTTTATATCGCTGTACTGAGCAATATCATCGAGTTATGGGACAGCACCTTCAACAACCTCACCAGCGCTGATGACCCGGCCGAAGCGCTCACCCGCTACATACGCGCCAAGATGGAATTTTCCCGCCGCCATCCACAGGCTTCGCGTATCTTCGCCATGGAAATCATCAGTGGCGGGCAATGCCTGAGCGAGTACTTCAGCCAGGACTATCAACTGTGGTTCAAGGGCCGGGCGGCGGTGTTCGAACAATGGATAGCCGAGGGGAAAATGCACGCGGTAGATCCCGTGCACCTGATCTTCCTGCTATGGAGCAGCACGCAACACTACGCAGACTTCGCCAGCCAGATTTGCCGAGTGACAGGCAAGGCCCGGTTGACTCGCGCGGATTTCGACCAGGCTGCGGATAACCTGATCCATATCATTCTTACCGGCTGCGGTATTACGCTTCCGCCTTCAGCAGGTATTCCTCGCTGATGCCGTGCACGTTGCTGGCGGTGAGTGAATATAAAGAGGAAATCCGCAAAAGCCGCTTTCTCGCGATCGCAGGGTCCATCGAAAGCCCGGAGCATGCGTCGGTATTTCTGCAAACCCATGGCGACCCCCAGGCCACCCACAATTGCTGGGCGTGGAAAATCGGCACGCAGTACCGAAGCAGCGACGACGGCGAGCCTGGAGGCACTGCCGGGCGACCCATCCTTGCCGCCATCGAAGCCCAGGGCTGTGATCAGGTCATGGTGGTTGTCACGCGTTGGTATGGTGGCATTCAACTGGGCACCGGTGGCCTGGCCCGCGCGTATGGTGGCTGTGCCAACAAGTGCCTGCAGCACGCCATCAAACAACCCTTGATCAGCCGTTCTGCCTTTACCTGTGAATGCACGTTCAGCGAATTGGCCCTGGTACGCCTGCGCATCGCCGAAACCGGTGGCGAAGTACTAAGCGAATCCTTTGAAGCCAATGGTGTATCCCTGCACCTGGCTGCGCCGCCGGCCCGGGCACTGGAGTTAGGCGATCACCTGGCGCAGCTGAGCCGCGGACGTATTCACCTATCCCCAGCCTGATTTGTACACATCCACTGTGCGCCTGCCTGTGGATAAACTCTGTGTAGGTCGCTGAAGCCCACTGCTCTCGGGGCTTCCAAGCCTCTGGTTATTTTATGATCACCTAAAGCTACCCTTATCGAGCGTATGCTTTCCACTTCCTCATTTCGGAGACCACTACCATGGCCAGTACCAGGCAAGCACTTATCATCGGCGCCTCTCGAGGGCTGGGGCTGGGCCTTGTGCAACGCCTTGCTGCAGAAGGTTGGGGGGTGACGGCAACGGTAAGAGGCCAGGCACCCGTCGCCTTGGGGAATGCAGCAAGCGTACTCGAGCTTGAACTGAACGATCTTGCTAGCCTCGACGCCTTTGCCGAGAAGCTGACAGGCCAGGTATTCGATGTGATTTTCGTGAATGCTGGCGTGATGGGGCCTACTACCGCGCTGGATGACGTGTCCCCTGAGGATATCGCAGCGTTGTTCACTACCAACGTGCTATCGCCGATCAGGTTGGCTCGGCGGATCGCGGCAAACGTGAGGCCCGAAAGCGGCGTGATGGCGTTCATGAGTTCGACGCTGGGCACCGTTACCTCACCTGACGCCCTGGAGGTCCCGCTGTACAAGGCCAGCAAGGCCGCGCTCAACTCGATGGTCAACTCCTTCGTGAACCAGCTGGCCGCGCCACGGCCTACCGTGCTGTGCATGCACCCGGGCTGGGTGAAGACAGACATGGGCGGCCCCCAGGCGGACATCGATGTGGATACCAGCACCCAGGGCATGGTGAAGCAGCTCGAGGCGTTTTCCGGGCGGGGCGGGCTTCACTTCATCAATTACAAAGGCGAAACCCTTGCCTGGTAGCGTTAAAGCCCGAGCAACGAGAGCATCACGAAGGTACCGAACAACACGAAATGCGTCATACCCTCGATGGCATTGGTTTCCCCGTCGTTCAGGTTGATGGCGCATACCAGCAGGGTGATGAAGGCCATGACGGTTTGCACCGGCGTCATGGCCATCTGGAACGGCTGACCGGTGTACAACGCCATCGCCTCCATCACCGGTACCGTCAGGATTACCGTGGACAGCGAGGCGCCCAAGGCAATGTTCACTACAGACTGCATCCGGTTGGCCAGGGCGGCTCGTAGCGCGGTAAGTATCTCCGGCGCAGCGGAAATGGCCGCCACGAGGATTGCCGACAATACCGGCGGCGCGCCACTGCCTTCCAGGCCAACGTCCATGGCTTTGGACATCACCTCGGCCAAGGCACCGATGACCACAACGCCAAACACCAGCACACCGATAGAGAACCCGGTACGGACGGGCGCTTCTTCGGCTTCAGTGGAAGGTTTGCGACGCTTTTTTTCCGGGTAGTTGTAGCTGAAGAAATAACTATGCGGCCCTACCTGCATGCGCAGGAAAAGGCTGTACAGCACCAACATCGCGCCGATCGTGAACCCGGAATACAACGCCCAGCGCCCCTCCGGGATGAATTCCGGCACAACCATGGACACGCCCATCGCCGTGAGGATCATCACGCTGTAAGTGCGAGCCGAATCATCGTTGTAGCTCTGCTCCCCGTGCTTGAGGCCACCCATCAGCGCGGCCAGCCCTAGAATGCCATTGATATCGAGCATTACTGCGGAGTAGATGGTGTCGCGTACAAGCGTTGGCGAGGGTGTGTTACTCATCATGATGGCAAGGATCACAACCTCCACCAGTACAGCTGCCAAGGTAAGGATCATGGTGCCGTAGGGGTCCCCGACCTTCTCGGCGAGCATTTCGGCATGGTGTGCCACCCGAAGCGAAGCGCAGATGATCGCAACCACCAGCAAGCCGGCGCTGAGCAAGGCTACGCCCTGGCCCCTATGCACCATCAATGGTTCAAGCGGATAGGCCACGATCGCCGCCGCCAGTGCAAGCAACAGAAACTTTTCCTCGATGATGTGCTTGAGCATGGCAGTCCTTTCATTAACGGCGTGGAAGTAGTACTGACTGCTACACCGCCGCGATGGTTTCGCCGCGACATCCGCGACCGTGCGTGCCACGCATTACGCGCGTAAAATGCCCGGTCATGACTTCAAGAGATTTCCCTATGTACGACTGGCTCAACACCCTTCCCAAGGCTGAACTGCATATGCACCTGGAAGGCTCCCTGGAGCCTGAGCTGCTGTTCGCCCTGGCCGAACGTAACCGCATCGCCTTGCCCTGGGCTGATGTCGACGCCCTGCGCTCGGCCTATGCCTTCAACAACTTGCAGGAGTTTCTGGACCTTTATTATCGGGGCGCCGATGTGTTGCGCACCGAACAGGACTTCTACGACCTCACCTGGGCGTACCTGGAGCGCTGCAAGGCCCAGAACGTCGTGCATACCGAGCCTTTTTTCGACCCTCAAACCCATACAGACCGAGGCGTTCCGTTCGAAGTGGTGCTGAACGGCATCAACGCGGCCCTTCGCGATGGCAAGACCAGGCTCGGCGTAAGTAGCGGGCTGATCCTGAGCTTCCTTCGCCACCTCAGCGAAGAGGAAGCCGAGCGTACCCTCGACCAGGCGCTGCCGTTCCGGGACACTTTCGTAGCGGTAGGGCTGGACAGCTCTGAAAAAGGTCACCCGCCCAGCAAGTTCAAGCGTGTATTC
Organism: Pseudomonas sp. 3MAES_34.3B; assembly: GCF_058145875.1. Lineage (NCBI taxonomy): Bacteria > Pseudomonadati > Pseudomonadota > Gammaproteobacteria > Pseudomonadales > Pseudomonadaceae > Pseudomonas > Pseudomonas sp. 3MAES_34.3B. The sequence continues at coordinate 4,921,289 of NZ_CM176960.1, forward strand.
GATCGCGCCCGCGCCGAAGGCTTTCTTACCGTTGCCCATGCCGGTGAGGAGGGCCCGCCCGAATACATCTGGGAAGCCCTGGACCTCCTGCATATCCAGCGCATCGACCATGGTGTGCGAGCGATCGAAGACGAGCGATTGATGCAGCGGATCATCGACGAGCAGATCCCACTTACCGTGTGCCCGCTGTCCAATATCAAGCTTTGTGTGTTCGATGACATGGCGGACCACAACATTCTGGACATGCTGGAGCGGGGCGTGAAAGTGACGGTCAACTCTGACGACCCGGCATACTTCGGCGGCTACGTAACGGAAAACTTCCATGCCCTGCACACGCACCTGGGCATGACCGAGGATCAGGCACGGCGCCTGGCGCAAAACAGCCTGGACGCGCGCCTGGTGAAATAACGTTACACGGTGATCAGCCTGCGGTTGGCAGTCGGCTGCCCCAGCCGGGCCAACTCGCCCTGCCCCACCCGCGTTACCCGCAGGCCCCTGCCGTCATCAGCCTTGCGCACCCAGCCTTTCTGCAAAAAAAGCTGCAGCAGGCTGGCGCCCAAGGCACCACTCAAATGCGGCGCGCCATCACACCAGTCGCAGCATGTGGTTACCTGCAGGCAGCCCCGCTGGGCGAACGCCTGAACGTAGATGCCGCTGCTGGCGAGGCCGACTACGCCCATTGGCGTAAGGCTGGAGCCAGAAGCGGTGTCGATCCATCCCGCCTCAATTAACCGTTGATACAACGCGCTGGCAACTTCCCCGCCGAGATGGTCCTTGCATATCCTTGCCTTGCGCAGCGCTTCGCAAGTACCAGGTAACTGTTCGGCAGCGAGCGTGTTCTCGGTTGGCAGTTCCGCCCCCCGAGTGACAGCCGGTACCGACGCCAATGCCTCTACGGCCATGCCCACTTCCGGCGCAGCAAGCCGAAAGAAGCGTTTGCGCCCTCGGGCTTCGCGCTTGAGCAGGCCCGCCGCGGAAAGCTTGGACAAGTGCGCGCTCGCCGAAGATGGGGTAAGGCCCGCCAGGTTCGCCAACTCATCGGCCCCTCGCGTAGCGCCGTCGATCAGGGCCCATAGCATGGCGCTTCGCTTCGGGTCGGCCAGTAACGTGGCAATTCGGCTGATGCGAGGTACGTATTCCATGTTCATTCACTCCCTGTATGAGGGCCGGCCGCCACTGGGACGCGCCAGCGAATCCAGCGCATTATAAGCACGGCATTCAGGGGGAAAATTGGCCAAGGGAAGCGCCCGCAACGTATGAGCGCAGCGCTTCACGTACACACCGCGCGGTTGCGCGCGCTTCCTGCAAGCGCACTTTTAGGATCCAGCCAGCGAATCAGGGCACCTTGATCCCTTATCCCCTTACCGGGATAGGAAACGGATGACGCTGCCCGGTAAAAAAGCCTACGCCGCCAGTCGGTGAACTGCCGTCGACTAAAGCTTGCGTCTTGCGGGCGTCAGGCTCGGGCGCGAGTCGCCACGATTCTCTGAGTCATCAGCGACGCCACCACGGTAAGGGCGCCACAGGTGGCGATCACCAAGGCCATGGGCACAGCAGAGCCGTCCGCCAAGGCGCCTACCAGCGTGGACGATACCGCGGCGATCACGAACTGCAGGAAGCCCAGCATGGCCGAAGCACTCCCCGCGCGAGGGCCCTGCCCGGCCATGGCGCACGCCGAAGCATTGGGCAGGATGGCCCCCAGGCTTGCGATGCAGGCGAACAACGGCACCAGCAAAGGCCATAGATGTACGGGCCGCAGCGCAGCCACAGCCAGCAACACAACGCCTGCGGCAAGGTAGGCCCACACCATCCGCTTGAGCAAAGCGTGTGGGCCGAGCCGGCTGAGCAACCGTGCGTTGATCTGCGCAACCAGAATGAAGCCCGCCGCGTTGGCGCCGAACACCCAGCCGAAATGCTCGGTAGGCACGCCGTAGAGTTTGATCACCACAAACGGGGACCCGGCGATATAGGCAAACATGCCCGCCATGGCGATACCGCCGGTGAGCGCATGGCCTACGAAGCCCAGGTCGCCGAGCAATCGAGCGTACTGAGTCAGCGCGCCGCTGAGTGGCAGGCGCGGGCGGTCGGCCGGCATGCTTTCCGGCAACCCCAGGTACACCGCAACCGCGCAGCAACCGCTGAACAGGGTAAGGGCCAGGAAGATGGATTCCCAGCCGGTGGTATTGACCAGAAAGCCACCCAGCACTGGCGCAAGAATAGGCGCAAGGCCCATCACCAGCATCAATTGCGAGAACACCTTGGCGGCGCCAATGGTGTCGCAGGAGTCCGTCACGATGGCGCGGGAAAGCACCATGCCCGCGCAGCCTCCCAACGCCTGCGCGAAGCGCAACAACACCAGTGCTTCGAGCGAAGGCGCGAAGGCGCAGCCCAGCGATGCGACGGTAAACACACCTACGCCGACGAGCAGTGGAACCCGCCGACCGAACCTGTCGGCGACGGGGCCGTAGATCAACTGGCCGAAAGACAGCCCCAGAAAGTAAGAGGCGAGTGTGCTCTGAATGCGGGTTTCGTCCGTCCCGAAGGCGGCCGCCATGGCCGGAAAGCCGGGCAGATAAAAATCGATGGCCAACGGGCCGAAGGCGCTGAGCGCGCCGAGGATCAGAATGATTCGAAGGTTCATGGGGCAATCGGTTGTATAGGTAGCTCGCTAGTGTAGCGCGAGCTCACCGGAACAATCCGAAAAACTCCCCCATACCCTACCGCACTTCCCCAGCGGGCTGAGCGTCATAGCCGCTGTCCTGGATCGCACGCAGCAGGCGTTCCACCGGTAGTTCACTGTCGATGGCTACCTGGCCGGCGGTGAGGTCCACGCTTACCCGGGCATCGGCGTCCAGCTCCCGAATCGCCTCGCCCACCGCCTTCACACAGTGCTGGCAGGTCATGCCTTGAACGTTGAAATACTGCATATAACCTCCTTGGGTGAAGATAAAAGCCTTGCGCCTTACCCCGTGGCAAGGTCAAGTTTTTCGTTAATCGGCCGGGCTGGTAATCCATGGCGGGCTCCGCCAAGCTTAGAAGGTCGTTCTCGCCCAGGAGCCATTACCATGCGCAGGCCGTTCCTTTTCCTTCTTGTGTTGCTCGGTTTGGTGCCGCTGGCGCCGGCGTTCGCCGACGGGCCGCAGGGCTATGGGGTATTGATCATTTCACGAGAGCGTCTGGAAGTAGGCACGCCCTGTGAAATCGGCCTGTACATGCAAGACCAACTGGTCGGCCGGCTGTTCCCGGAGCAAACGGTATCCTACAACTTGCCGCCCGGGCCGCTGGTGGTCCGCTTGCAGATCCTGCCGGGCAATGCGCCGGGCTGTAACCCGGGGATCGTGGGCGATCAGCGCTCGACCACCCTCACCCTGCAAGCGGGTGACATTCGTAAGTACCGTATCGCAACTGGTCCGCAGGGGCTTTTCCTGAAGGCCGCCCCGCTCGACTACGCTCCTTGACCTTGCCAGCGGGGTAAGGTTGAGGCTTCATGCTTTCGCAGGAGGCATGAACCATGGCGCACCCCGCAACCTTTGAGCTTTCGATCCACGGCATGACCTGTTCCAGCTGCGCCGGGCGCGTGGAACGAGCATTGCTAAAAACGACAGGCGTGCACAGCGCCAGCGTGAACCTGGCCAGCGAGCGAGCACAGGTTTACGTGGACGCCAGCGTGGGTCCAGCCAGGCTTATTGAAGCCGTTACTCGCGCGGGCTATCAGGCGCAGATCGCAGCGGATTCAGCTGCCGAACAACATGCCCGGCAGCGCCATGAGTTTCAGCAACGCATCGAGCTCGCGCTGGCATTTACCCTCGCCATTCCTCTGGTACTGCCAATGCTGCTGATGCCGCTGGGCGTAACGCTCATGTTGCCACCTTGGGTGCAGTTCGCGCTTGCCACCCCTGTGCAGTTTCTGGCGGGCGCGCGCTTCTATACCGCAGCATGGCGAGCACTGCGTGCCCGGGCCGCCAACATGGACCTGCTGGTGGCGTTGGGCACCAGCGCTGCCTACGCCCTCAGCCTGTTTCTGTGGGCTCAGGCCACGCCGGGGCAGGCGCCACACCTTTACTTTGAAAGCGCTGCCGTGGTGATTGCGCTTGTGCTGCTGGGCAAACACCTGGAAGCCCGTGCCAAGCGCCGGGCGGCAGGGGCCATTCGCGCACTGGAGGCCTTGCGGCCTGCCACGGCCACGCGGCTGGAGGGTGGCGTTGCCCTCAACGTGCCGCTGGCCCGCTTGCGCAAGGGCGATTACCTCCAAGTGCAACCCGGTGAGCGCTTTGCCGCCGACGGCCGTGTGATCGAAGGCCATAGCTCGGCAGACGAGTCTCTGCTGTCGGGCGAAGCGCTGCCGGTGAGCAAAGCCGTCGGCGACAAGGTCAGTGGCGGCACGCTCAATGGCGAAGGCGTGCTGGTCGTGGAGGTGGAGGCTACCGGGCAGGAAACGCTGCTGGAAGGGATCATCCGCCTGGTAGAAACCTCCCAGGCGGCAAAAGCACCCGTGCAGCGTCTCGTTGACCGGGTCAGCCGCGTATTCGTGCCCGCGATCCTGCTGCTGGCACTGGCAACATTCATCGTCTGGTACCTGATCGGGGGTTCGATAGAGCATGCGCTGGTGACGGCGGTGAGCGTGCTGGTAATAGCCTGCCCGTGCGCGCTTGGGCTGGCGACGCCGGCGGCGATCCTTGCGGGTACCGGCGTGGCAGCCAGGCATGGGCTGCTGATTCGGGATGTGAGCGTGATCGAAACCGCTGGCCGGATCCGCCACGTAGTGTTCGATAAAACCGGCACCCTCACCGAGGGCAAGGCCGAGCTGACAGCCCTGCTGCCGGTGGCCCCCTGCGACCCGTCGGTACTGGCCCTGGCCGGCGCCCTCGCTGCAGGTGGCACGCACCCTCTGGCGCAAGCCGTGCAACGTGCCTGCGTGGCCAGCGGTACCCAGGTCGCGAGAGCACAAACGGTCACGGCGTTGCCGGGGCGCGGCGTGTCGGGCCAGGTCAACGGCCGCCAGCTTGTATTCGGCAGCGCTCGCTTGCTTGAGCCCCACGTCGCGTGCCCACCAGCACTGCAAACCGCTGCTGGCGAGTGGGAAGCACAGGGCATGAGCGTCTCCTGGCTGCTGGAGCAGAGCCCGCAGCCGCGGGTACTTGGTGCCATGGCGTTCGCCGACACCCCGCGCCCCGAAGCGAGGGCAACGGTCGAAGCGCTTACGCAGCTAGGCATCACGTGCCATATGCTGACCGGCGACAACCCTGGAAGCGCGGCGCGGGTGGCAAGCCTGGTAGGCATCACTGACGTCCAGGCCAGCCTGCTACCTGCCCAGAAAGCCCAGCGGGTAACTGAGCTCGCGGCCACTGGGCCCGTGGCGATGGTAGGCGACGGTATCAATGACGCACCCGCGTTGGCCGCCGCGCAAATCGGTATCGCCATGGGGGGCGCTACCGACGTGGCGGCTCAAGCGGGTGCAGTGGTGCTGGCGCGGGCCGATCTCGGGCTGGTACCGGCCGCGCTGAGCATCGCAGCCAAGGTTCAGCGAAAGATCCATCAGAACCTCTTCTGGGCCTTCGCTTATAACCTGGTAGGCATTCCTCTTGCCGCCCTGGGCCTGCTCAGCCCGGTGTTCGCAGGCGCCGCCATGGCGCTTTCCAGCGTGAGCGTGGTGAGCAACGCGCTGCTATTGAACACATGGGTGCCGCCCACCCTGAAGGAACGCTGAAATGTCACCTCTGAATATTGGCCAGGCCGCAAAGCGCAGCGGGCTCAGCGCAAAGATGATCCGCCATTACGAACAGATCGGCCTGCTCCCTGCCGCCATGCGAAGCGACAGCGGCTACCGCTTGTATGGCCCTGAAGCGCTGGAAACGCTGGCGTTCATCAAGCGCGCGCGCGATTTGGGCTTCAGCCTGGATGCCGTAGGCGCGCTGCTGGCGCTCAAACGCGACCCCGCGCGTGCCAGTGCCGACGTGCAAACCGTCGCGCGGCGGCATATCACCGAACTCGATGAGCGCATCAGTAGCTTGATCGCCCTGCGCGACAGCCTGCAGGCCCTGGCGGAACAGTGTCAGGGCAATGCGGCCTCGCAATGCGCGATACTCGACCGCCTCACCACGCCTGCGGGCTAGCGAAGCCAGGGCGGCGTCGGTTCTTCCGTGGCGTCGGCAGGGGCATCCTGCTCGGCGCGCGCAGCCTGGCGCCTGGCTTCATCGCGCTTCACCGCCTCGATCTCACGCATTACCGCGCGTACATCCGCGCTTACTTCTTCTTCTCGATACACACCGGTGAGCGGGGTTTCCGGCAGTAGCGTGCCCGCCTTGTACAGGGCCCACATTTCCTTGGCATAACGGGTTGCTTTCAATTCAGGGGCGAAGCGACCGAAGTACTGCGCCATGTTGTTCACGTCGCGCTCAAGCATGCTGAAGGCATGGTTGTTGGCCGCCGCGTCCACCGCCTGGGGCAGGTCGATGATTACCGGCCCGTCTGGCCCGAGCAGCACGTTAAACTCCGACAGGTCGCCATGAACCAGGCCGGTGCACAGCATGAGCACGATCTGGCGAATGATGAACGCGTGATATTCCCGGGCCTGGTCAGCATCCAGTTCCACGTCGTTGAGCCGAGGCGCGGCTTCGCCGTACTCGTCGGCTACCATTTCCATCAACAACACACCGTCCAGAAAGTCGTAAGGCTTGGGCACCCGCACACCGGCGCCTGCCAGGCGGAAGAGCGCGGCCACTTCAGCGTTTTGCCAGGCGTCTTCGGTTTCCTTGCGCCCGTAGCGGCTGCCCTTGGCCATGGCGCGTGCTTGCCGGCTGTTGCGGGTCTTGCGGCCCTCCTGGTATTCGGCGGCCTGGCGGAAGCTGCGCTTGTTCGCTTCCTTGTAGACCTTGGCGCAGCGCAGGGCGTTGCCACAGCGCACCACGTACACCGCTGCCTCCTTGCCGCTCATCAGTGGGCGCACCACCTCATCGACAAGGCCATCTTCGATCAAGGGTTCAAGGCGTTTTGGCGTCTTCATCGGTTGCTCAAGGGTCCTTTTTTAACCGAACAGCAAAAGGGTGGAAGGCAAATCGTGCCTCGCAGCGCAGGATGCTCTCCCAGCAGCGTCACGAATGCAAACGCCTCGCCAGTTTTGCGACTTATTGCAACAAGACCGACACGGCTCAGGCTAATTCCCCCGGAACACCTCACCTGGCGTTGAACCGAACAAAGCCTTGAACGATGCAATGAATGCCGAAGTGGATTCGTAGCCGCAGGCAAGCGCTGCCTGGGTAACGCTGCTACCTGCTTCGAGCGTACCCAGGGAGGCGAGCAGACGTACCCGCTGGCGCCAGGTGCGAAAGGTGAGGCCGGTTTCTCGCTGAAACAGCCGCGCGAGGGTTTTCTCGGACACATTCAACGCCAGCGCCCAGGCTGTGAGCGAGCAGGCGGCATCCGGCTGGGCAATCAGCGCTTCGCACAGGCGCAGCAGGCCGGCATGGCGGGGCAGCGGTACCGAGAACGCCACTTCGTTCAAGCCGTGCAGTTGGTCGACCAATACCGCGCTGAGGCGGGCTTCGGCGCTGTTTCCCAGCGGGTAGTCGTGCTTGTAGCAGGAAAACGACTTGATCAGCTCTCGCGTCAACGGCGTGACTTCGAGTACACGGCAGCGCGGCGACGGTACGCCCGCCACGCTGTCATCGACGTAGAGGCTGCGCATCTGGGCCTCGCCGGCGTTGTTTACCCAGTGCTCTACCCCCGCAGGGATCCACACGCCCCATTGGGGCGGTGCGAAATAGCTACCTTGCTCGGTGTGCACCGCCAGCACGCCGCTGATCGCGTAAGAGAACTGAACCCACGGATGGCTGTGGCGCGGCGTCCAGGCGCCCGCTCCCAACTGTTCCGCCCGGGCGAAGAGGGGCCGGGGGAGCTGGGCGAGGTCTGGAATAGGGCGTGGTGCAAAGTGTCCGTTCGGCGTCATCGGCTGGCTTATTGTCGCAAGACGGTTAATGGCCTTCACGTTACCTTCCTACGTCAGCAACGTCACTTACCGATGGTCATTTATGCCTGTGCTCAAACATCTGAAGAAACTCGTTACCGACTGGTTCCTCTGCGGCATGGTGCTCGCTACCGTGCTGGCGTGGGTTTTTCCACGGTACGGCGGAAGTGGCGGGGTACTGCACCTGGACAAGGTCATCAACGTGGGTGTGTTCCTGGTGTTCTTCCTTCACGGGGCGAACCTGTCTGGCGAGCAGATCGGCCGCGGCCTGCGCAACTGGCGGCTTCACGTAATGGTTCAAGGGTTCACCTTTGTGGTGTTTCCGCTGCTGTGGCTGGGCGCGAAGCAGCTTGGCGGCGGTTCGCTGCCGCCCATGCTGATGCTTGGCTTCCTGTACCTCTGCGCGCTGCCTTCCACCATTTCGTCGTCGGTCGCGCTCACCGGCAGCGCCAGGGGCAACGTGCCTGGCGCTATCCTCAATGCCAGCCTGTCGAGCGTGCTGGGCATTTTCATCACACCCTGGCTGGTAAGCCTCGCCATCGGGACTGGCCAAGGCGGGATCGACCTAGGCCCTACCCTACTCAACCTCAGCCTGATGCTGCTGGCCCCGCTGGTGCTCGGGCAGATCGCTCGCCGCTGGGTGGGCGCCTTCCTGGCGCGCCACAAGCGCTATACCAATATTCTGGATAAATGCGTGATTCTGTTGTTGGTGTACTCGGCCTTCTGCAATTCGATGTTGTCCGGGCTGTGGGATCAGCAAAGCGGTACCGTGATCCTCGCCGCGTTCCTTGGCAGCGCCGTGCTGCTGGCGGTGGTATTGCTGCTAACAACCCGGGTTACTCGGTGGGCAGGGTTTGATCATGGCGATCAGGTAGCAGGCGTGTTCTGTGCCAGCAAGAAGTCGTTGGCCGCCGGAGCGCCCATGGCCGCGCTGATCTTCGGGCAACACCCGGCCTTGGGCCTCATCCTCTTGCCGATCATGATCTACCACCCCATGCAGCTGGTGGTGTGCTCGATCATGGCTGAAACCTACAACCAGCGGGCCGCAAGGCTGAGCGCGCCAACGCTGGCGGCCGCTCGCTAAAACACGCGACCAACGGGGCGCGGGTTCGCTTGACGAATCGAACGCCCGGGGCTTCGCTTCGGTCCCATGCTGTACCTCAGCGTGGAGAACCACCATGGCCGATCCCTATGTCCGCTTCGCCAATACCGAAATAGGGCGGCGCCTCGTTGGCGCGGTGGGCTTGCCCAGCCCGGCCCGCCTTGAGCGGTGGCATAGCCAGCGGGTACGGGAGGTCGAAGGCGCGTTACTGGTAGGGGGTGGCCCGCTGGCGGCCGAAGTCGCCAGCCTGGCGGCAGGTTTCGCCGAATCGGTGCACGCTTCGCCTTCACTGGATCCCTCCGCTGCGGGCTGGTCCCCCGATAGCGGCCCTCGGCTGAAGGCTGTGGTCTTCGACGCCTCTGCGCTGCGCCAGCCCTCCGACCTGCAGCAATTGATGGTGTTCTTCCAGCCGCTGCTGCGCTCGCTGGAACCCTGTGCCCGTGTGGTGATTCTCGGGCACCCCGCAGAAACACTTGAAGCGCCTTTGGCCAGGGCCACGCAGCGCGCCCTGGAAGGTTTCAGCCGCTCGCTGGCCAAGGAGCTTCGCAAGGGCGGTACCGCACAGCTGCTTTATGTGGACGAGGGCGCCAAGGATCAGCTTGAAGGCGCCTTGCGCTTTCTGCTCTCGCCAAAGAGCGCATACGTAAGCGGCCAGGTCCTCACCCTGCGCCCCGCTCCCGTGGCTACCCGACAATGGCCGCGGCCGCTCGAAGGGCAGCGCGCGCTGGTGACCGGGGCCTCACGGGGCATCGGCGCTGCCATTGCCGAAACCTTGGCACGCGACGGCGCCAGCGTGATGCTTCTGGATGTTCCACAAGCCCGAGCAGAGCTCTCGGCTCTCGCGGCGCGGCTGGGCGGTACCTCGCTGTGCCTGGACATCACCACCGCCGACGCTGCCACCGAGTTGTTGGCCACCCTCCCCAACGGGGTGGATATCGTTGTACACAACGCCGGCGTAACCCGGGACAAGACGCTGGCCAACATGACCCCGGAATACTGGGACCCGGTCATGGCGGTCAACCTTGAGGCACCGCTGCGCCTGACCCAGGCGTTGCTGGAGCACAACGCTCTCGGTGCTGCGCCCCGGATCGTGCTGCTGAGCTCGGTCACAGGGATCGGTGGTAACCGCGGCCAAGCCAACTATGCAGCCAGCAAGGCCGGGCTGATCGGTTTCGCCGAGGCGATGGCACAGCCGCTGGCGGCGCGGGGCGGGAGTATTGCAACCGTGGCGCCGGGTTTCATCGAAACGCAAATGACCGAGCGTATGCCCTTCGCGCTGCGCGAAGCCGGCCGGCGGATGAGCGCGCTTGGCCAGGGCGGGCAACCGCAAGACGTAGCCGAAGCCGTCGCCTGGCTGGCGCAGCCTGGCGCCGCCGCATTGAACGGCCAGGTGTTGCGCGTATGCGGCCAAAGCTTCCTAGGAGCCTGACCATGACCCTTTCCTGGCAATTACTCGATAGCCCGCCGCCCACCGCCACGCTTTACAGCCGCGCAGCGCTACGCCGCAACAAGGTGACTGGCCAACAGTTGCCCACCCAGGGGTTGCGGGCCTGGCTCGAACCCAACCCACGCAAACTGGCCGCCTACCGAACCCTGTGCGGCTACGCTGACAGCGCCCTGCTACCGCCCACGTACCCTCACGTATTGGCGTTCAGCCTGCAGTTGGCCCTGCTCACAGACCCGGACTTCCCGTTGCCGCTGCTCGGGCTGGTGCAGTTGCGTAACGACATCCGGATCCTGCGCCCCCTGGGAGGGGTTACTCGGGTGTGTGCAAGCGTGCACGTGGAACACCTGCAAGCCCACTCACAGGGCGCGACGTTTACGCTGGTTACCCAGATAGACGACGCCTTGGGCATGCTCTGGGAAGAACGCAGCCTGCTGCTGTGCCGCGACCTGCACCTTGAAGGGGAGCCGGAAGCCGAGCTCGTCCCCGCTGCCCCAGCCCCGATGGAGACCGTGACCCAGTGGCCCGTGGGCAAGGACGTTGGGCTGCGCTATGCACGCGTGGCGGGAGACCTCAACCCGATCCACCTTGCCGGCGTTACCGCCCGCCTGTTCGGCTTCGACCAGGCCATCGCCCCCGGCATGTGGAGTGAAGCGCGCGCCCTGGCCGCCCTCGAAGGGCACCTGCCGGCAGCGCCTCTGGATATCCGGGTTGCGTTTGAAAAGCCGTTGCCACTGCCCGGCGAGGCCTTGTTAAGCGCAACCGCCCCAGGCTCCAGTGGGCAGTTCCAGCTGGCTGGCCGGGACGGCGCCGTCTACCTGCAAGGCGAATGGTCGCCGCCGCCTGCTGCACAAACCTTCTAGCCAACCGTGGCCGGGTGTGGATTACTGAACGCCGGCCGCTACTACCTTGGCAACCATGAGCAACTGGATCAACCTCGCCCAGGACCGGGACACCGGTATCGAAACCCTGCATGCCCACTTTCAGGGGCATGCGCATGCCTACGACCCGCACTGGCACGATACCTACCTGATCGGGTTCACCGAGCAGGGGGTGCAGCGCTTCAACAGCCGCCGCGCACGCCACGACAGCACCCCGGGCCAGGTATTCATGCTGGAGCCCGGCGACATACACGATGGCGATGCACCCAGCCCGGACGGTTTCACCTACCGCATGTTGTACCTGCAACCGGCCTGGCTCGAGCGTGCGCTGGGCGGCCTGTTCGGCGACCTTCCCGGCAGCGGTATGCCCAGTATTGGCGCGGTATTGCATGATGATCCCGCCCTCGCCCGGGCCACGGTATTTGCCTTCAACGCATTGCATCAGAACGAAGTGCGGCTGGTGCGCGACGCCGCTTTGGATGGCCTGCTCGAATGCCTTGCCCGGCAAGTACGATGGCAGCGGCATAGCCAGGGCGATCCACGCGCGCCGGCAGTGGCCAGGCGCGCACGCGACTACCTGATGGCTCACCATGAGCATGACATCCGCCTGGAAACCCTCGCGCTTGTGTGTGGCACCGACCGCTTCCGCCTCACCCGTGCCTTCAAGGCCGCTTATGGCCTGGCGCCGCACGCCTGGCTTATCCAGTTGCGGTTGAGCCGCGCCCGTGGCTTGCTGGCCGCCGGTGTCGCCCCCATCAACGTCGCCACCCGGCTGGGCTTCGCCGATCAAAGCCACCTCGGCCGCTGGTTCCGCCGCGCCTATGGCATCAGCCCGGGGGCTTACCAGCAGCACCTCGCCAGCCGGCCCTTTTAGGCTGCACGCACCTTCAAGACCCACCCCTTACCCACCTTTCACACTATGGGCTTCCATTCCTGTCGCAGGGGTTGCCCATGCTCGCGTTTATCCTCTTTGCATTCGTCGCGTCCATTACGCCAGGCCCTACCAACCTTATCGTGCTCAGTACCGGTGCCCGCCGCGGCTGGCGGGCCTGCGTGCCCATCATCGTGGGTGCTGGCGCGGGCGCGGCGATGGTAGTGTGGGCCGCGGGCACGGGTGCCGGCACTGCCTTGCTGCTCGTCCCGGGCGTGCGCCCTGTAATGACAACGCTGGGGCTGTGCTGGATGTTATGGCTGGCGTGGCAGATCTTTACCGCCCCCGTGGTTTCGTTGAACGCCACAGCTGCCGAGAACACACGCGAAATGGGGTTGTTGGGTGCGCTGCTGTTGCAATGGGTGAATCCCAAGTCGTGGCTGATGGCACTTGCTGTCATCAGCGTGTTCACTGCCAACGGCCAGTCGCTGGAGCAACTGTGCCTGGTCTTTTTCCTCGTGGCGTTGCCCTGCCTTGGCAGCTGGGCAGTGATGGGCGTTGCCGCAGCGCGATGGCTGGGCAGCCCCGCCCGGTTGCGCTGGATGAACCGCGTGCTGGCGGTGTTGCTGGTGGTTTCATCGGCTGCAGCCCTGCTGCGTGCTTGATTCCTGCCGCGCGCACGATGAAGCTATGGGCCTTTAGGAGTGGCCCATGAACTTGCAAGAACTGACCGCGCGCCTGCATCGCATCCGCGACACCAACCAATGGAAACCCTTTCACAGCCCGAAAAACCTTGCCATGGCTGCCAGCGTGGAAATGGCCGAGCTGGTGGAGATTTTCCAATGGCTGACCGAAGAACAGTCGCGCACCCTCGCTCCCGAACAGTTGGCGCATGCCGGCCAGGAAATCGGTGACGTAGTGCTTTATCTGCTGCTGCTGTGCAGTGAGCTGGGCCTGAACATGGATGACGTGGTGCGAGCCAAGCTGGAGCACAGCGAAGCGCGGTTTGCCCGATGAAGGATCGACATTTCGACGCCCTCGCCGCCCGCTTCGCCAACAAGATATATGGCGGGGCCAAAGGCGCCATCCGGCTCGCTGTGCTCCAGGCCGACCTGCTCGAAGCCCTGCCCCAGCGACGGCTGCGCGTACTGGACGTAGGCGCGGGGCTGGGCCACATGGGTAGCTGGCTGGCGGCGCAAGGGCATGACGTCACGCTCGCCGAGCCTGCGGCCCCCATGCTGGAAGGCGCCAGGGAGCGCTTCGCCGAGGAGGGGCTGGAAGGTACGTTTATTCAGGCCTCCTGGCAGGAGCTTTCCTCGCTTACAACGCAACCCTACGACCTGGTGGTTTGCCACGCGGTGCTTGAATGGCTGGCCGACCCCGCCGCAATCTTTCCAGCGCTCGAGCAGTGGGTGGCACCCGGCGGTTGGCTGTCGCTGGCGTTTTATAACCGCGATGCGCTGGTGTACCGCAACTTGTTGAAAGGCCACTTTCGCAAACTGCGGCAGGATACCCTCGCCGGCGAGAAGCAAAGCCTCACCCCCCAGACGCCGCTGGACCCGCGCACGCTGGACGCGCAACTCGCCACGGCCTGGCGAGTCGAAAGCCGTAGCGGGGTGCGAGTGTTTCACGACTACATGCCAGCGGATTTTCAAGCCAAGGCCGGCCTTGAGGACTTGTTGGCCATGGAACTGGAATATCGACGCCATCCGGCCTTTGCAGGCCTGGGGCGCTACCTCCACTGGATTTGCAGGCCCCGCTGAACGGGCGTAATCGCCTTGGAGACCACCATGCGATGCCACATTACCGCGCTACTGTGTTGCCTGGGCCTGGCCGCTTGCCAGGCGCCTAACCCCTACGTTGCCAGTTCGCTGCCGCTACCGCCCGCGCCGCCACTTGCCGCGCAAGCCATCGATGCCAGCGCCTACCCTGCCGCGCCACGGGATTACGCACGTTATCGGAGCTGGGGCTGGGTAAACGATCAACTGCCCGCAGGAAGCCCATGGGTGGCACCGGAAGAAGTTGCCGAGGCCGTAAGCGCAGGCCTGGACCAACGTGGGCTGCGCCCGGCGCGGGGCGTACGCCCAGACCTGCGGGTCGCGGTAGAGTTGCGCCAGGAGCGGCGCCTGCAGCAGGTGCAGGATGACTATGGTTATGGCGCCGGCTACGGCGGGGGTTACGGGCCTGGTTACCGAGGCTATGGACCTTACGGCTACTACGGCGGGCCACCGATCGTGCGCACCTACGAGATCCAGGTGACGGTCGTTCGGGTGCACCTGTTCGACGGTATCACCGGGCAAGAGGTCTGGAACGCCGCTGCGGATACGTCGGCGCAGGGTTCTCAAAGCCAGCGTGCCGATGCCCTGCGCGTCGCGCTTGGCCGTGCCCTGTCGGCCTATCCCCCAAGCTGATCCACTGGAGGTTCCCTATGCGTGCTCCACTCCTGCTTTCCTGCGCCTTGGCGCTGATACTTTCGGGTTGCCAGAGCGCCAGCCCGAACCGCGACTACGACACCAGCCGCGATTTTGCAGCCTATCGAAGCTGGGCCTGGCAAGAGCCCGCGCTGCAATACCGGCCGGACGACCCGCGCATTCGCAGCGATCTTACCGAGCAGCGCCTGCGCCAGGCCGTGGCCGAGCAGCTTGATCAGCGCGGCCTGCGCCCGGCGCAAAGCGGTTCGCCCGACCTGAAGGTTCAGGCCTGGCTGATCGTGGACAACCGGCGCGAGCAAATCACCACCAGCTACGGCGGCCCTTGGGGCCCCGGTTGGGGCGGGCCGTGGATGAGCCCGGGCTGGAACGAGACCCGTAACGTGGACTACAAGGTCGCGACCTTGCAGCTGGACCTGCTGGACGGGCGCGACGGCAAGCTGGTGTGGCGCGCCAGCCAGGAACGCATCCTGGCCGACGACAATGCCAGCCCTTCACAGCGGGCCGAAAGCCTTCGCAAAGCCGTGGCCCAGTTGCTGCAGCAGTACCCACCTCGGTGAAACCTTTTTAGCCTTCACCGCCTCCATAATCCGTGGGCAGCCTTGACGCGAAGGCGTTTCGGGGCTGCACTTTGCAAAAGGAAAGCGGGCGGCCGGAGGGAGTTCCGGCATGGAAGTGGCGCGGAAGGGAAGTAATGTGCAGATGCAATGCCTGGTATTACTGATCTGGTTCACCCTTTGTGCCGAACAGCACCTTCGCCAGCGGCACATCGATGACAGCCTCACCCTTGGCGGCGGCTGCTTTGCCTTGTGGTACCTCTTTTCCACCGGCCATACCTGGCTGGGCGCAAGCGCAAGCGAAGGCGCATTTGCCCTGGCGCTCAGCATGGCCCTTACCCTCCCCGCGTACTGGGCCGGCCGGCTGACCGACGCCGAGGTCAAGCTGCTTGGCACCCTTGCGCTGGCCACGGATCGCCTGCACTGGCTGGGTACGCTCGGCGCGGCGCTGGTGGTGGGGCTGGCGTGGCTGATGTTTGGTCGACGGGTGTGGATTCAGCTCGACCGCAAGCTGCGGGCGCGCCTGGCCAACCTGGCACCCGACGCCTCCCTGGGGCCGCCCCTGGCCCCGTTCCTGCTGATGGGTTTTCTCGCGGCGCTTACCTGGGTGCGGTAAGCCTGGGGCGTTGATCAAGAAGGTATGAGAGCGAGGCGGCCAGGGAACCTCCAGGGCGTGCGCGCTGACCAACGCCACGAACCCCGGCACACGCCGGCCACTGGACGCACACCATGCAGGTAGACGGCTTTTTCGAATGGCTGGGCCAAGCGCTCGGCGCGGTCATCCGCTTTATCGTCGATGGCCTTGACTGGATCTTCGGCACCCTTGCCCATGCAGGTGGAAATTTCATTGAGGGCCTGTCCCGTACACTCGGTATGGACTCCTCGCTGATCAGCATCATCGCGCTGATACTGGGCCTGATTCTGCTCTACTCGGCGGTGCGAGCCTTCATGCGCGCTTCGATCGTGCTCGGGATCATCTGGGCGATCCTGGGCCTGTGGCTGTTGAGCTGGATCATCCATTAGCGCCCTCAAGCGGCTTTGGGCTATGGTGGCGCCCCTGTATTGCAAAAGCGCGCCGCCACCGGCTGTCCAACAATGATTCCTTTCCTGCAAGACTGGCGGCATCGCCCCACTCACCGTCGGGTGTGGGCGCTTGCGGCGCCAATGGTCCTTTCCAACCTCTCAGTGCCGCTGGTGGCGTTGGTCGATACTGCTGTCATTGGCCACTTGCCTCATGCTCACCAATTGGGTGCTGTAGCGGTAGGCGCCAGCTTGTTCAGCCTGCTGGCATGGGCGTTCGGCTTCCTGCGCATGGGCGCCACGGGCTTTGCCGCTCAAGCGGCCGGGCGTGGGGATGGAGACGGGTTACGCCAGGTTCTGGCCCAAGGGCTTATGCTGGCCGCGGGTTTCTCGCTGTTGCTATGGCTGTTGGCAGTCCCGTTCAGCCGCCTGGCGCTGAGCTGGATGTCCCCATCCGCTGAACTGGAAGAGAGCACCCTGGCGTTTTTCCACGTTCGCTTGCTCGGCCTGCCCGCCGCCCTGGGTGGTTTTGCCTTGGTGGGATGGTTTCTGGGAACCCAGAACGCCCGGGCGCCGCTTGCCATGCTGCTGTTCACAAACGCGCTGAATATCGTGCTCAACCTGTGGTTCGTGCTCGGGCTGGGCTGGGGCGTGGTCGGTTCGGCCAGGGCTTCGGTAATTTCGGAGTGGGTTGCACTGGCGCTGGGGCTGGCACTGGCCCGCCCGGCACTGCAAGCCCATGCCGGGCAGGTTCCATGGGCTCGCCTGCGCCAGTGGGCCAACTGGCGCCCGCTGCTGAGCGTGAACCGCGACATCTTCATTCGCAGCCTTGCGCTTCAGGCCGTGTTCTTCCTGATTACTGTACAAGGTGCTCGCCTGGGCGATGCCACCGTGGCCGCCAATGCCCTGCTGCTCAATGGCCTGCTGCTCACCGCCCATGCGCTGGACGGGCTGGCGCACGCCGTGGAGGCCTTATGCGGGCATGCAATCGGAGCCGGGGATCGACGCGAGCTGCGGCGCTCGCTGGTAGTCTCCGCCGGCTGGTCACTGCTGGCGAGTGTGGTATTCGTGGTGTTCTTCGGCGCGTTCGGAGAGGTGTTCGTTCGGTTGCAAACGGATATTCCCGGCGTACAAGCCACTGCCGCCGAGTACTTGCCTTACCTGGCAGTGCTTCCACTGATCGCAGTATGGAGCTACCTGCTCGACGGCCTGTTCATCGGGGCTACCCGAGCGCGGGAGATGCGTGACGGCATGCTTGCCAGCCTTGCGCTGGCGCTGCCGATCGCCTGGTTGACCCGGGGCTGGGGCAACCAGGGGTTATGGCTGAGTTTCCTGGCCTTCATGGCGCTAAGGGCAATGACCCTGGGGTACATTGCCCTGCGGCTGGCGCGCCAGAACCGGTGGGTGCCTCAGGACGCCAGGTAGGACGAACGGGTAAGCCCCAGGCGCAACGCATCCAGGAACACCGTGCGCTCACGCGGGCTGATTTTTGCGCTGGCTACCTTGTCGCGGTAGTGCGTCATCAGCTCCTCGGGCGACAGGTGCACGTAGCGCAGCATGTCTTCGATGGTGTCGTGGGTTTCGATGCCCGCGTGATATACGCTGCCGCTGGCGGTCTGGTAGATGTTCACCGAGTCGGTGTCGCCGAACAGGTTATGCATGTCTCCCAGGATTTCCTGGTAGGCCCCCACCAGGAACACCCCAAGCAGGTAGTCCTCGCCCCGGGCGACCGGGTGAACCGGCAGGCTGGTTTCGATACTTTGCTCGTCCACGTATTGCTTGATCTTGCCGTCGGAGTCGCAGGTCAGATCCTGCAGTACCGCGCGCCGCACGGGCTCTTCGTCCAGCCGCTGCAACGGCAGGATCGGCAGCACCTGGCCGATGGCCCAGGTGTCTGGCAAGCTCTGGAACACCGAGAAGTTGCAGATGTACTTGTCGGCCAGCTTGTCGTTGAGTTCGTCGAGGATCGCCCGGTGGCTGCGCTGGCGTGCCTTCAGCGCGTTGTGCAGCTTGCGGCACACCGCGAAGTAGCACTGCTCGGCCAGGGCTTTCTGCGCCAGGGTCACCTTGCCGTCGGCGTACTGCGCGGCGATGTCACCAATGTAGTGGGTAGCACGCCAATAGATTTCGGTGACCATTTCCGGGTCGGTCGGGCCCAGCAGGTCTGCCAGCCATTGCAGCGTTTCGGGCAGGGTGTCGCGGTCCGGCAGCTCCGGGATTTCGTCGTTGTGGCGCTCCACGTCGGTAACCTGCACCACCAGCATGGCGTGGTGCGCCGTGAGCGAGCGGCCGCTTTCCGAGAAAATGTGCGGGTGCGGGAGGTTCTGAGCGTTGCAGAACTCCTTGAGCATGCCCACCACTACGCCGGCATAGTCGTCCATGTCGTAGTTGATGGAGCTGGCATTGCGCGAGTGGGTGCCGTCGTAGTCCACGCCCAGGCCACCGCCCACATCGATGTGGTCCACCGGCAGGCCAAGGTTGCGCAACTCACCGTAATAGCGGATCGCTTCCTTGAAGCCGTGCTGGTAGTCGGCCAGGTTGGCGATCTGCGAGCCCATATGGAAGTGCAGCAAGCGGATGCCCTGCTCCAGGCCCGCTTCGCGGAAGCGCTCCACCACCGAAATCAGTTGAGCTGCGGACAACCCGAACTTGGATTTTTCCCCGCCAGTGTCTGCCCACTTGCTCGACGCCAGGGAAGACAACCGCACGCGCAGGCCAATCTGCGGCTTTACCTTCACTTCAGCTGCTTCTTCGATGACCAGCTGAACCTCGGATTCCTTCTCGATCACGATGAATACATTGTGGCCGAGCTTCTGCCCGATCAGCGCCAGGCGGATGAACTCACGGTCCTTGTAACCGTTGCACACGATGGTGCCGCCCTTGGGTGCCAGCGCCAGCACGGCCATCAGCTCAGGCTTGGAACCCGCTTCCAGCCCGATGGACACGTCCTTGGTGGCAATGATGTTCTCGACCACGGCTTCCTGCTGGTTCACCTTGATCGGGTACAGCGCGGTGTAACGGTTCTGGTATTCCAGCCGTTCGATGTTGGCGTCGAAGGCGCCGGTCAGCTGCCGCACACGGTGCTGGAGAATGTCCGGGAAACGCACGAGCAGTGGCAATGACAGCCCACTCTTGCGCAGCTGCTGCACTTGCTCGAACAAGTCGATGGCCGGGCTTTCGGGCCCGTTGGGCCGCACTTCCACGCGGCCGGCTTCGTTGATCGCGAAATAACCCGCGCCCCAATGCCGGATCCCGTAAACACCGCGGCTATCCGCAACGGTCCATTGGCTGCCATCGTCTTTGCGAGTGCGTCGTACGGACATCGAGGTCCCCTGTAATGAATCCAGCCCAGCGGGTAGGTGACCCGCCAGGAGAGTGGAAAAAGGTGGTAGCGACACCTGCCGGGGTAGACCCCAGCCACGGCGCCGAGTTTAGAAAGAAGCGGCCTCAGCCGCCGGACTTCTTCGCCTTGAAGCCTTGCCGGATCAGCTCGCCGAGCAGTAGCTCGACGTGGTCCCCCTGGATCTCGATGATCCCGTCTTTGAGGGCACCCCCTGTGCCGCAGCGGCGTTTCAGGGTGCTGGCCAGCTCCTTGAGCGCCTCCAGCGGCAAAGGCACGCCGGTGATCGTGGTCACGGTCTTGCCGCCGCGGCCTTTACTTTCACGCCGTACCCTGGCGATGCCATCACCCTCGGGAATCACCACCTTGCTGCACACGCAATCGTCCACCGGCTTGCCGCAATCGGGGCAGTGGCGGCCGCTATCGGTTGAATACACAAGGCCGCCCAGAGAGGCGAAGGAGGTAGCTTTCTTGGCCATGGCAATCCTCAGGGGGAGGACGAAAAGGTCGCGCAGTTTAACGGCAAAAACGCCGCGTGCTAAGGGCCGCGGCCGAGCAAATTGCAGAAATTCGTCGGCCTGTCGAATCAGCCGACAAACATCGGCTTCTTCACCGCCCGACTAGCCGGCAAATCGAGGAAAATAACGGCGCAACGCCTCAAGTGAATCAGGGCACCACGGCTCGCTGGCGCAACGTTGCGCGAGCTCTTCGGGGTGCAGGAAACACACCTGCGCGATCTCTTCGGGCTGAGGGCGCAACGGGCCATCCCATACCGCGGAAAACACGCCACACCAGTGCCGATTGCCCGGAGCATCGAAGAAAAAGCGCCCATGGTCCTGTAGCGGGACATCGGTGATTCCCAGCTCCTCGGCCAGCTCACGCTGCGCGGACAGCGCATAGCTTTCGTCGGCCTGCACCATGCCGCCCGCCGCAGCATCCCAATACCCCGGGTATACCGCCTTGCTGAAGGTTCGCTGCTGCGCGCACAGCCTGCCCTGGCTGTCGAACACAAGAATGAACGTCCCGCGCCCGATCAGGCCGCGCTCACGCAGCGCTGCCCTGGGCAAGCTGCCAAGCAGGCGATCCTGTTCATCCACCCAGGCAATCGACTCCCTGTCCGACGCTGCTCGATGGGCAGCTTCGGACGGGGAATACAGCTCGCCGGCACTCACCCCTGGGACAACAGCTGACGAAGGTCGAGTACCGCAGCGTTGGCGCGGGAAATGTAGTTCGCCATTACCAGCGAATGGTTGGCGAAGATCCCGAAGCCGCTGCCGTTGAGCACCACGGGGCTCCACAGCGGCTCCTGCGATGCCTCCAGCTCTCGGATGATCTGGCGCACGCTCACCGTGGCGTTTTTCTTGGCCAGCACGTCGGCGAAGTCCACTTCGATGGCGCGCAGCAGGTGCGACAGTGCCCAGGCCTCACCGCGGGCTTCATAGAACACGTTATCGATTTGCAGCCATGGCGTTTCCACGAACTGCTCTTCCAGTTGCGGCGCGCTGCCAGGGGCGAAGGTTTCGACCTTGACCGTGGTATCGAGCTTCACCCGCCCGACACTGGCAGACAAGCGCTGGGACAGTGAACCCAGGCGAGTGGACACATCCCCCAGCCAGTTGTTGAGGTTATCGGCGCGCGCATAGAAGAAGGCGTTCGGATTAGGGTCGGTCAGGCGGCGCTGGTAATTGTTCAGCGACTTCAGACCTTCCTGGAACTCCGACTCGCTCGAAGGCAGCACCCAGCTCTTGTTGTCGAAGTTGAAACGCGGCTCGGCGCGGGCGAGGTCGCCGTCTTCGGTGGATTGCGACTGCGAGCGGGCGAAATCCTTGCGCAAGGCGCGGCTCAGGTCGCGCACCTGCACCAGAACGCCATACTCCCAGCTGGGCATGTTATCCAGCCACACACCCGGCGGCAGGCGGTCGTTGGACAGGTACCCGCCTGGCTTGGTCATCAGGGTGCTGGCTACCTGCTTGAGCGTTTCTACCGTGGTGTAGCCCACCACCATCTGGCGGTTTTCGCGCTGGATTGCCGCCTGGGCGTTCTGCTGCACCGGGAACAGGTCGGGCTCGCGGCTCCAGTAGATCCCCAGTATCAGCGCCACCAGAAGATAGATCGCGACTAGCCCGATCACCGCCCGGCTCAGCAGCAGGCTCGTCCAGTATCCCTTGGGCGCCGGCCCGGCATGGGTCCCGGCTGCGGACGCCGCAGCTGACTCAGGCGTGTTGGTGCGTTTCTTCCAATCGAGCATCGGGCTGTCCTTCAGGCTTTCGGGTCAACGATTCGACCGCGCCGGCTCGCTATGGTGCCGGCTACCAGGCAACCGATTGGGCGGGCCACGCCACGGCATACTCACTATAAGGGAAGGCGTGGTACCAAGGACACCCACCAGATCGCCAGACCAATGGCGGCGGTTTTACGACGTGCGACACGGTTTCAGATCCAAAACGCTGCTAGCATAGGGCCACTAGCCTTCCCGATCACCGGTCCATGAGCCCTAGAGAACCCGCCAGCGAGCACCCGATGCGCCTGCATTTTTCGCAGCGCGTGGTGCATCAGGCGCGCGACGTGCTGCAATTATGGCAGCGCTCGCAATATCAACTATGGACCCGTCAGGTTCAGGTGCAGCTCGACGATGCCGTGCTCCGCTGGCAGCGTTTTGCGGAACGCTATGAACATGGCACGCATTTGTCACTGGCAATAGAAGCCCGGGACGCCCTCACTGCAGTAACCCTCGACGGTGGCCGGCTGGACAGCCCCTCACTGGGGCGCATCAACGAGATCATGCAGCGGCTGGCAACTACCGGCCTTCGTATGCTGGACGATCCCGCTGCAATGGCCGAACTCCCTCCGGCGCGACACCCCGTTGCCTTGATGCTCAAGGACACCGAAGCGAGCCATCGCCTCGCTCGGCAACTGGAATTTTTCGGTTGCACAGCTCAGGCGCTGGACAGTATCACCGCCCTGCACTCGTGCCTGCGCGAATACCCACCGGCGGCGATCCTCCTGGACGTGGATTTCAAGGGCGCTGGCTCAGGCCTGGAACTGGCGTCGATGCTCCAGGCCGATGCCTACCCCTCGATCCCGCTGGTGTTCCATAGCCCCCTCGTTGCAGCGGATACCCGCACCCGGCTGGCAGCCGTGAAGGCGGGTGGCCGCGCCTTCATCAGTGGCCCACTCGAAGCCTGGAACGTGCTGGAAACCCTGGAGCCTTTGCTCAACGAGGGCCCATGGCAGCCCTTCAAGGTGCTTATCATCGACGACTCCCGGGCCCAGGTGATGCACACCGAGCGCATGCTGAAGAACGTCGGCATGGTCACCCGATGCCTGACCGACCCCCTCGACACCATGGCAGCCCTGGCCGATTTTCAGCCCGACCTCATCATTCTCGACATGTACATGCCGGGTTGCACGGGCACCGAGCTGGCACAGGCGATTCGCCAGAATGAACGCTACGTGAGCGTACCGATCATTTACCTCTCCGCCGAGGGCGACACTGACAAGCAGCTCGATGCAATGAGCGAGGCCGGCGATGACTTTCTCACCAAGCCTATCCGCTCGCGCCAGCTGGTGACGGTAGTGCGCAACCGCGCAGGGCGCGCCCGAAGCCTGCGGGCAAGGATGGTGCGCGACAGCCTGACCGGGCTGTACAACCACACCCATATCCTGAGTGAGCTCGAGGATAGTTGCGCCCGGGCCGAGCGCGAGGGCCAGCCCTTGACGTTTGCAATGCTCGACCTGGACCACTTCAAACGCATCAACGATTGTTATGGCCATCCGATGGGCGATCGCGTGATCAAAAGCCTGTCATTGTTTCTCAAGCAACGCCTGCGTGCGAGCGACCTGATCGGTCGTTATGGCGGAGAAGAGTTCGCTATCGTGATGCCTGGCACCACGGGCCAGGCGGCACTAGGCGTGCTCGAGGATATCCGGCAACGGTTCGCCGCCATCCAGTACCCCGCCCAGCCGCAGGATATCCGTTGTACGTTTAGCGCAGGGGTGGCGACCCTGCAGGCCGGGATGCGGGGCCATTCGCTGGCGTCCCGTGCCGACGCCGCCTTGTATCAGGCCAAGCAGCAGGGCCGAAACCGGGTAGTGGCAGATACCGCTTCAGGTATTTACTGATTTAGTAACATCTGAGGTTCGGCCTGGAATCGCTGCATGGTTATCATGCCGCTCGAATTTCCGATTTGAGACTGCCATGCGCCAGTTGCTGTTCGCCCTCCTGTTCATGATCGCCCTGCCCGCGCATGCCGACCTCCTTGGCGGGCGGCCAAACGCGATACTGGGTAGCCCTGCCACAGGTGGGGAACAGTTCCTGCCGGTGCATGAAGCCTTCCAGCTCAGCCAGGTCGACGGCCCGGCGGGGGCCATCCGGTTGCGCTTCGTCGCCGCCGAGGGGTATTACCTCTATCGGCATCGGCTGCAGTTTCACACCGAACCCGCAGTCGGCCTGGGCGAACCTCGCCTGCCAAGCGGCGAACGCAAGCACGACGAGTATTTCGGCGACGTGGAGGTGTACCACAACATCCTGGATGTGGACCTCCCTCGCCCCGCCAGCGCCACCGCGCCCTTTACGCTGGTAGTGACGTACCAGGGCTGCGCCGACAAGGGCCTGTGCTACCCCCCTGAAACCGAACGGCTGGCCATTCCTGGCATGGCGAACAGCGCTGCCGCTCCCGGCGCCCCTCGCTCGGACGGCCACTGGACCTGGCGCGAATTGGCCCTGTTCTTTCTTGCCGGGCTGGGTTTGACGTTCACGCCTTGCGTATTGCCGATGCTGCCGATTCTCTCCGGGGTAGTGTTGCGGGGGCAGGTGGGCGGGTTGCGCGGCCTCAGCCTGACATTGGCCTATGTGCTTCCCATGGCCATCTGCTTCGCCTCGCTGGGCGCGCTGATGGGCCTGTTCGGCGCCAGCCTCAACCTTCAGGCACGGTTGCAGTCCGCATGGGTGCTGGTGCCGTTCTCACTGTTCTTCGCGGTGTTCGCAGTGGCCATGTTCGGTGCCTTCGAGCTGCGCCTTCCGCGTGGGCTAAGCGACCGCCTTGACCGCCTGGCGGGCCGCGCTCAGGGCGGTTCGCTGCTAGGGGCCGCGGCGCTGGGCGTGCTCTCCAGCCTGCTGGTTTCTCCCTGTGTGTCCGCTCCACTGGCAGGCGCCCTGTTGTATATCAGCACCAGTGGCGACGCGCTGGGCGGCGCACTGAAGCTGCTTGCCCTCGGGCTGGGGATGGGCGCTCCACTGGTGGTAGTGGGCGCGGGCGGCGCGGCCTGGCTGCCCAAAAGCGGCCCTTGGCTGGTAACCGTGAAGAACGCCATCGGCGTACTGCTGCTGGGCCTGGCTATCGCCTTGCTCAGCCGCGTACTGCCCGGGGCCGCCACCATGATGCTGGTCGGCGTACTGAGCGTTGGTACCGGGCTGTTCCTCGGCGCGTTGAGCTTCATTCCCCATATAGGGGCAATCGCGCGCCTGCGGCAACTTCTGGGGCTGTTGTGTTTCTGTTATGGCCTTGCCTGCTGGGCCGGCGCGTTTTCCGGCAACGGTGATCTGCTGCGGCCACTCGCTGGCGCCGCCCCTTTACAACAGGCCGGCACGAAAGAAGACGCATGGCAAACCGTTACCCAGGTCGCGGACCTTCAACTCGCCCTGGCCGAGGCTGCAGCGGCCGGTAGCCCTGCCGTTGTCGACTGGTACGCCGACTGGTGCATCAGCTGCAAGGTGATAGAGCGGGAGGTGCTGAGCCAACCCGCCGCCGAAACCAGGCTGGCCGGTTATCGCAAGGTCCGCTTCGACATCACCGCCAGCAACCCGGCGCAACGTGCGCTACTTGACCAGTACGGTCTGTTCGGCCCGCCTGTGATCCAGTTCTTCAATGCTCAAGGCAATGAAGTGCTGCCAGCCCGAATAGTCGGTGAGGTCGACCTTGCAGGATTTATCGCACACCTGCCTGGATAAAGGCCTGTTGCCACACTCCATGACCGGATTCGGCCCGGTGGTCAAATAAATGTCGGCATTCTCGGCAATCGTGCTGGCAGCTTCGGCAAACTGGACAGCCGGGCGCTGATTGGGCATAGTCGGCCCCGCACATGATTAGAAGAACCTTTGAAAGGGTCTGCCGATGGTGGTATTGCCTGCACGCCTGTCGATGCGCTTCGTGGCCTCGATGTTGTCGACGCCATGTTGAGAAGTGACGCGGCGTCGCCGGTGAGCATCCCACACTCTGATGCGCCATTACCAAAGCGCGATCAAGGACATACGTATTCGCCTCCCACGCGCCTCAGGCTCGCGGGCGGGCTTGCGGCCAACAGTGCCGATGTCAACCGACCGGGCTGCCAGGCCATTCAGGATCACCTGAACCCTTTTGCCTTAAAACCCCTGACCCATGCGGGAGTTGAAGTTCATGGATATTCGTAAAGTCAAGAAACTGATCGAGCTGCTGGAAGAGTCCGGCATCGACGAGCTGGAAATCAAGGAAGGCGAAGAGTCCGTCCGTATCAGCCGTCACAGCAAGGCGCCTGCTCAGCAATTCTATGCCGCGCCGCCTATGGCAGCCGCTCCCGCTCCGGTGGCCGCTCCCGTTGCTGCCCCGGCCGCCGAAGCAGCCCCTGCGGCGCCCAAGCTCAACGGCACCGTGGCTCGCTCGCCGATGGTCGGTACCTTCTACCGCAAGCCATCGCCGACTTCGCCGAACTTCGCTGAAGTGGGCCAGACCGTGAAAAAGGGCGACACCCTTTGCATCGTCGAAGCCATGAAAATGATGAATCACATCGAAGCCGAGACCAGTGGCGTCATCGAGTCCATCTTGGTGGAAGACGGGCAGCCGGTTGAGTTCGACCAGCCGCTGTTCACCATCGTTTGAACCGCGGAGAGCCTCCGATGTTGGAAAAAGTTCTGATCGCCAACCGCGGCGAGATCGCCCTTCGCATCCTTCGCGCCTGCAAGGAACTGGGGATCAAGACCGTGGCGGTGTACTCGACCGCCGACCGTGAGCTGATGCACCTGGGCCTGGCCGACGAGTCGGTGTGCATCGGGCCTGCGCCCGCGGCAAAGTCCTACCTGCATATCCCGGCGATCATCGCCGCCGCCGAAGTCACAGGCGCCACCGCCATCCACCCGGGCTACGGGTTCCTGGCGGAAAACGCGGACTTTGCCGAACAGGTCGAAAAATCCGGCTTCGCCTTCATCGGCCCCAAGGCTGACACCATTCGCCTGATGGGCGACAAGGTATCGGCCAAGGACGCCATGAAGCGCGCTGGCGTACCGACCGTGCCTGGCTCCGACGGCCCGCTGCCCGAAGACGAAGCCGAAGCGCTGCGGATCGGCCGCGAAGTGGGCTATCCGGTGATCATCAAGGCGGCAGGCGGCGGCGGCGGCCGCGGCATGCGTGTGGTGCACAAGGAAGAAGACCTGATCTCGTCGGCGAAGCTGACCCGTACCGAAGCCGGTACCGCATTCGGCAACCCGATGGTCTACCTCGAGAAGTTCCTGACCAACCCACGCCACGTGGAAGTTCAGGTACTGTCCGACGGCCAGGGCCATGCCGTGCACCTGGGCGACCGCGACTGCTCGCTGCAGCGCCGTCACCAGAAGGTACTCGAAGAAGCACCGGCCCCGGGCATCGACGAGGCCGCGCGCGAAGAAGTACTCGCCCGCTGTGTGAAAGCCTGTATCGAGATCGGCTACCGAGGCGCTGGCACCTTCGAGTTCCTGTACGAGGATGGCAACTTCTACTTCATCGAAATGAACACTCGTGTTCAGGTGGAGCACCCGGTTTCGGAAATGGTCACCGGCATCGACATCGTGAAAGAAATGCTCAGCATTGCCGCAGGCAACAAGCTGTCATTCACTCAGGACGACGTCGTTATCCGTGGCCACTCGCTGGAATGCCGGATCAACGCTGAAGATCCGCGCACGTTCATTCCGAGCCCGGGCACGGTCAAGCATTTCCATGCCCCAGGTGGCAACGGCGTTCGCGTCGACTCCCACCTGTACAGCGGCTACGCTGTGCCGCCGAACTACGATTCGCTGATCGGCAAGCTGATCACGTACGGCAAGGACCGTGACGAAGCCATGGCACGCATGCGCAACGCCCTGGACGAGATCGTGGTAGATGGCATCAAGACCAACATCCCGCTGCACCGGGACCTGACCCGCGACGAAGGCTTCTGCAAGGGTGGTGTGAACATTCACTACCTCGAGCACAAGCTGGCTGAAGAAAAGGCCAGGTAACACCCAGCGCCATATGCCCCGGATTGGGGCATATGGCGTTTTGGCTCCTCCCCACGCATTCGCGTGCGCCCCGCTCCATCCCCAACGCAAATAGCCAACGCAACGGACAGTCAGTCATACCCCAGCCCAGCCGGGTGAAGTACACTTGCGCGCTTTATCCGCCGCTCTTTCCCGCGGCAAGCGCAAAGGAACAGTCCATGCCCTGGCTTCAAGTCCGCCTGGCCATCGGCCCAGAACAGGCCGAAACCTATGAAGATGCCCTGCTGGAAATCGGCGCGGTGTCGGTTACCTTCATGGATGCCGAAGACCAGCCGATTTTCGAGCCAGACCTGAACACCACGCCCTTGTGGAGCCATACCCACCTGTTGGCATTGTTCGAGGCCGATACAGTGGCCGATGCGGTGTTTGCGCACCTGCGCCTGCTGACCGGCGATACCCTGCCCGAACACCACGCCGAAATAATCGAAGACCAGGACTGGGAGCGCAGTTGGATGGACGCCTTCCAGCCCATGCGTTTCGGCCAACGCCTGTGGATCGTGCCCAGCTGGCACGAAGCGCCGCAGCCCGATGCTGTAAACCTGCTACTGGACCCAGGCCTGGCCTTTGGCACAGGCACGCACCCCACCACCGCGCTGTGCCTGGAATGGCTGGATGGCCAGGCATTGAGCGGCACGCAAGTGCTGGATTTCGGCTGCGGCTCGGGTATCTTGGCCATCGCCGCGCTGCTGCTTGGCGCCGAGTCCGCAACCGGCACCGATATCGACGTGCAGGCGCTGGAAGCTTCCCGGGACAATGCCGGCCGAAACGGCATTCCCGAGCACAAGCTGGCGTTGTATCTTCCCCCGGACCTGCCCGCCTTCGAGGCGGACGTACTGGTTGCGAACATCCTGGCCGGCCCGTTGGTTTCGCTCGCGCCCGAGCTGGCGTCTCGGGTGCGCCCGGGCGGTTTGCTGGCACTCTCGGGGATTCTCGCCGAACAGGGCGAGGAAGTCGCCGTGGCCTACGCCGGCATGTTCGACCTGGACCCGATCGCAGAGCGCGAGGGCTGGGTGCGCATCAGCGGCCGGCGCCGCGCATAGCGTCCACTTTTTTTCCAACCTAGAATGCTTGCTCGCTCGAACCGGATCCCCGCATGACCGAAAGCTTCGTCACCCAGTGCCCGCATTGCCACACCAGTTTCAAGGTGAGCCACAATCAATTGAGTGTGGCCCGTGGTGCCGTGCGCTGCGGCGCGTGCAAGCAGGTATTCAACGCGGCGCGTCAGTTGCTCGAACAGCACACCGGGCAATCCAGCTCGCCTGGCGTACCTGCCCCGGTAGTTGCCTTTCCCGCCGAAGCGCCCCGCCAGCCCATGAGCCAGGCGGAGTGGCAAGCCAGCAATGCGCACCTTGAACACCTGGACCTGGACCAGGAGCTGGCCAGGCTGGAGCGCCGAGCCGGCACACCTCGAACGGGGGACGGCGAGCCGCCGGGCCTGAGCGCTCAGCGTGACCAGAGCGAAGACTGGCTCGACGAACCATTCGGCGAACCGTTCGGCGAGCATGAGGATGAGGAACCGGCTACGGCGCCGGCCACCGCACCCGCCAGCGTTCCGTCTCTGGGTATACGAGCCGAGCCTGTGCTCGGCCTGGACCGCGAGCCAGCGCTGGATGACGACGAATTTTCCGCCCCACCGGCGCGGCCATCGAAACCGGAGCGGTCGGCTGCGAGCGAACGTCAAGCGCTCACGGCCGAACGCGAAGACGCGGCAACGCACACCTACGATGAGGACGATGAGCCCCACCCGGCCGACCACCCACCTGCTCGCCGCGGCAAGCGCAACGAGCCGGAGCTGCGTGACGATCACTTGCTGGACCTGCAGGACGACCCACTCCAGCTGCAATGGGAAAAACCGCCCCGCTCGCTCGGCAAGCGCCTGCTCTGGGCGGGGCTGGCGCTAGTGGCGGCGCTCGCGCTGTTGGGCCAGTACGTGGTGTTCCATTTCGACGAACTGGCCCGCCAGGACGCCTACCGGCCTTGGTTTGTAAGCCTTTGCCCGGCACTGGGCTGCACCGTTCCATCGCGCGTGGACATCAGGCTGATCCGCAGCAGCAACCTGGTGGTACGCAGCCACCCCACCTTCGCGGGAGCCCTGGTGGTTGATGCAATCATTTATAACCGCGCGCCTTTCAGCCAACCCTTCCCGTTGCTGGAGCTGCGCTTTGCCGACCTCAACAACAAGTTGATCGCCAGCCGGCGGTTCAAGCCATCGGAATACCTCAGCGGAGACCTGGCCGGGCAAAGCGAAATGCCACCACAGATCCCTATTCATATCGCCCTCGATATTCTCGATCCAGGCAAGCGCGCCGTGAACTACAGTTTGTCCTTCCATTCTCCGGAGTGAAGCCGGTTATCCGATCGGTTCGGTATAAGCCTGTCACTGCTCAGATTTTATCCAGTTTGACCTTTATCCGGTCATCGAGAGCGGGTATCATGCGATCCCTTTTTCGAACTCCAGGCTTCGTACGAATCCGGCCTTATCACGGGTAACACACCTATGTCGGCGGTACGCATCGGCCCCTACACACTCAGCAATGGCCTGATACTCGCCCCGATGGCGGGTGTCACCGACCAGCCGTTTCGCCAGCTATGCCGGCGGCTGGGGGCGGGCCTCGTGGTATCTGAAATGGTCACTGCGGACATGTCCCTGTGGAACAGCCGCAAGTCCCGCCTGCGCATGGTCCATGCGGGCGACCCGGAGCCACGTTCCGTGCAGATCGCCGGTGGCGACGCGCAGATGCTGGCGGCGGCCGCTCGGGCGAACGTGGAGGCCGGCGCGCAGATCATCGACATCAATATGGGATGCCCGGCGAAAAAGGTATGCAATAAAGCAGCGGGGTCTGCCCTGCTGCGCGACGAAGCCCTGGTGGCAGACATCCTCGAAGCCGTGGTAGCGGCGGTGGATGTGCCGGTCACTCTGAAGATTCGCACCGGCTGGGACCGCGACAACCGCAACGGCCTGACCGTTGCGAAAATCGCCGAGCAGTCGGGTATCGCTGCCCTGGCAGTACACGGGCGCACACGTGCCGACCTGTACACCGGTGAAGCCGAGTACGACACCATCGCCGCCATCAAGCAGGCAGTGTCCATACCGGTGTTTGCCAATGGCGACATCACCTCGCCAGCGAAGGCAGCCGAGGTACTCCGTCACACCGGGGCGGATGGCCTGTTGATCGGCCGCGCCGCGCAAGGCCGTCCGTGGATCTTCCGGGAGGTCGAGCATTACCTGCGCACCGGCCAATACCTGCCGGCGCCAAAGCTTGAAGAAGTAGAGCAAATTCTGCTGGATCACCTGGCCGCGCTGCATGCGTTTTATGGTGATGTGATGGGTGTTCGCATCGCCCGTAAGCACGTGGGCTGGTACCTGGCAACGCTGCCCGGCGCCAGGGAGTTCCGCGCCAGCTTCAACTGTTTGGACGATACGGCAGCGCAGTGCGCCAACGTTCGCGAATTTTTCCGCGAACGCTACGAGAGCCTTGTTGCAGAGGACGGAGAAGGGGTGGCCGCATGACGATGATGACCGAGACATTAGTGAGTGGAACAACGCCCGTGAGCGACAACGTCAACCTCAAGCAGCACCTCAACACGCCCTCCGAAGAAGGGCAGACACTACGCGGGAGTGTCGAGAAGGCGCTGCACAATTATTTCGCGCACCTCGAAGGCGCCTCGGTCACCGATGTCTACAACCTTGTGTTGTCCGAAGTCGAAGCCCCTCTGCTCGAAACCGTCATGAACTACGTCAAGGGCAACCAGACCAAGGCCAGCGAAATGCTGGGGCTCAATCGGGGCACCTTGCGCAAGAAGCTGAAGCAGTACGATCTGCTTTAACCAAACGACATTCCGAAAAGGCGACTGCATGCAGCTCGCCTTTTTTGCTAACCGCTCTGAATGGAAACTGAAATGACCGACCAGACCACCCGCCTGCCGATCCGCCGCGCCCTGATCAGCGTGTCCGACAAGACCGGCATCCTGGAGTTTGCCCGCGAGCTCGAAGCCCTCGGCGTGGAAATCCTTTCCACCGGCGGCACCTTCAAGCTGCTGCGTGACAATGGCGTGGCCGCTATCGAGGTAGCGGACTACACCGGTTTCCCCGAGATGATGGACGGCCGGGTAAAAACCCTGCATCCGAAGATCCACGGTGGGATTCTGGGGCGGCGCGGCATGGATGACGCGGTCATGGCCGAACACGCTATCCGCCCGATCGATCTGGTAGCGGTCAACCTTTATCCGTTCGAAGCCACGGTGGCCAAACCGGGTTGCGACCTGGCGACTGCCGTCGAAAACATCGACATCGGCGGGCCAACCATGGTCCGGTCCGCCGCGAAAAACCACAAAGACGTGGCGATCGTGGTCAATGCCAGCGATTACGCCTCTGTGATCGAGGGCCTGAAGGCCGGTGGGCTCACCTACGCTCAGCGTTTCGATTTGATGCTCAAGGCCTTTGAGCACACCTCGGCCTACGACGGCATGATCGCCAACTATTTCGGTACCCTCGACCAGCAGGCCGAAACGCTGTCCACCGAGTCCCGTGGCGAATTCCCACGCACATTCAACAGCCAGTTCATCAAGGCGCAGGGCATGCGTTACGGCGAGAACCCGCACCAGAGTGCCGCGTTCTATGTCGAGGCCAAGCCGGCCGAGGCCGGGATCGCTACGGCGGTTCAGTTGCAAGGCAAGGAACTGTCCTACAACAACGTGGCAGACACAGACGCCGCGCTGGAATGCGTTAAAAGCTTCACCAAGCCGGCCTGCGTGATCGTCAAGCACGCCAACCCTTGTGGGGTAGCCGTTTGCCCTGACGCCGAGGGCGGCATTCGTCAGGCCTACGAGCTGGCCTATGCCACCGACAGCGAATCGGCTTTCGGCGGCATCATCGCTTTCAACCGCGAATTGGACGCCGCCACCGCCCAGGCCATCGTCGAGCGCCAGTTCGTCGAAGTGATCATCGCGCCAAGCGTGAGCGACGAAGCCCGCGCCGTCGTGGCCGCCAAGGCCAACGTGCGCCTGCTGGCCTGCGGTGAGTGGCCAGCCGAGCGTTCTTCCGGCTGGGACTTCAAGCGGGTAAATGGCGGTTTGCTGGTACAAAGCCGTGACATCGGCATGATCACCGCCGATGACCTGAAAGTGGTCACCCGCCGCGCACCGACCGAGCAGGAAATCCACGACCTGATCTTCGCCTGGAAGGTTGCCAAGTTCGTCAAATCCAACGCCATCGTTTACGCCCGCAATCGCCAGACCATCGGTGTGGGTGCAGGCCAGATGAGCCGGGTGAATTCCGCCCGTATCGCAGCCATCAAGGCCGAGCACGCCGGGCTGCCGGTTGAAGGTGCGGTCATGGCCTCCGATGCGTTCTTCCCCTTCCGTGATGGCATCGACAACGCCGCCAAGGTAGGCATCCGCGCGGTGATCCAGCCTGGTGGTTCGATGCGCGACGCCGAGGTCATTGGCGCGGCCGATGAAGCCGGTATTGCGATGGTATTTACCGGTATGCGCCATTTCAGGCACTGATACGGCCGCGCTGGCGCAGGCATCGCGACCTCATAGGGTGCCCCCTGTAGGAGGCCTCTAACTCTGTGGGAAGCGGGCGTCAGCTCGCGAAAAGATCGACAATTTGCGAGCTAGCGCCGGATGGCCGGCCGCGCCGCTTCCCACAGGTCCGTTGTCGCACCGGGAACAACTCTGTTCCATGAGAGCGGGCCTGGCCCGCGACCCCCGAATTCGAGGTTATGATATGAAGGTTTTGATCATCGGCAGTGGCGGGCGTGAACATGCGCTGGCCTGGAAGGTCGCGCAGGATCCGCGCGTTGAAAAGGTATTCGTGGCCCCGGGCAATGCCGGTACCGCGACCGAAGCCAAGTGCGAGAACGTGGCGATCGACGTGCTGGCGCTCGAACAATTGGCCGAGTTCGCCGCGCAGAACGTGCAGCTGACCATCGTTGGCCCCGAGGCGCCGCTGGTGGCCGGTGTAGTCGACCTGTTTCGCGAACGTGGCCTGGATTGCTTCGGCCCTACCGCCGGTGCCGCGCAGCTCGAAGGCTCCAAGGCCTTCACCAAGGACTTCCTCGCGCGCCACAACATCCCCACCGCCGCCTACCAGAACTTCACGGAAATCGAGCCCGCGCTGGCCTACCTGCGTGAGCAGGGCGCGCCCATCGTGATCAAGGCCGACGGCCTGGCCGCCGGCAAAGGCGTGATCGTAGCGATGACCCTGGAAGAAGCCGAAGCGGCCGTGCGCGACATGCTGGCCGGCAACGCTTTCGGCGACGCCGGTTCGCGTGTGGTGATCGAGGAGTTCCTGGAGGGCGAGGAAGCGAGCTTCATCGTGATGGTCGATGGCCAGAACGTGCTGCCGATGGCGACCAGCCAGGACCATAAGCGCGTGGGTGACGGCGATACCGGCCCGAACACCGGTGGCATGGGGGCTTACTCCCCGGCACCGGTAGTGACCGACGAGGTTCACCAGCGCGTGATGGACCAGGTGATCTGGCCAACGGTGCGCGGCATGGCCGACGAAGGCAACACCTACACAGGCTTCCTCTATGCGGGGCTGATGATCGACACCGCGGGCAATCCCAAAGTCATCGAATTCAATTGCCGCTTCGGCGACCCGGAAACCCAGCCGGTAATGCTCCGTCTGCAGTCGAGCCTGATCCTGCTGGTCGAAGCCGCGCTGGCCAAGGCGTTGAACAAGATCGAAGCCCAGTGGGACCCGCGCCCCAGCCTCGGCGTGGTGCTGGCCGCCGGTGGCTACCCGGGCGACTACGCCAAGGGCGACGTGATCAACGGCCTGGCCGCAGCGGCCAGCCTGCCCGGCAAGGTGTTCCATGCCGGTACTGCGTTGGTCGACGGTGAAGTCGTGACGGCAGGCGGCAGGGTGCTATGCGCCACCGCGCTGGGTGATACGGTAGGCGAGGCACAGGCACAGGCCTACGCCCTGGCCCGCGAGATCGAATGGAACGGCGGCTTCTATCGCAATGATATCGGTTACCGCGCCATCGCCCGGGAGCGCGGTGAGGGCTGACCGCCTGTCACTGTAAAAAGTGCCCCGTTACCTCGGTTTCGGGGCACATGCCGAGTATTCGGGCACCCCGCCAACCTGTCTGGCTCCGGCACGGTTATACTCAGCTAATGCTTATTCAGGACAGGGACATCCCCGTGCACCGGCTCAGGACTGCCTTGCTGTTTCTCGTTGCGTTGCTGTTCGCCTACCTCTCCCCGGCTTATGGCGATCAAGGCAGCGGCTGGTCCGTGCTCGTAGATGACCAAAGCGGCCTGCAAATCAGCGACGTACGCTCCGATCGCTACCAGAGCCAGTTCGCTCCCATAGACCTGCGCCAGCTCGACGCCGCGCCGCCCCACAGCGCCGTGTGGCTGCACTACAGGCTAATGCCGTCTGCGCACGAGCAGGTTATCCGCCTGTTCGCACCAGACCTCTCGCGCTATGACCTCTACACCTTCGCCGGTGACGACCAGTTGCAGCACCTTCGCAGTGGCTATGACACCCTCGCCGACTCACCGCTTCCGCGCAGCGGTGACCTGCTGCTGCCGGTTTCGATGAGTCAGGCTCCGGTGGACATCTACCTGCGCCTGGTGACAGAACACCAGGTTCGCCCGGGCATCATCCTTGAGCCCGCTATCCAGGCCGCGGCCCATCAGGGCCAGACGCTGCTGTTCGGCCTGCTGCTGGGCAGCATGATCATGCTGATCCTTCACAACCTTGCGCGTTATGCGCTGGCACGGTCCACAAGCAGCCTCTGGCTGGCAGGCTGCCAGGCAATGGTGCTGGCGAGCGCGATGATTCTGGTAAACCTCGGTAACGCCTGGATGGCATCCTGGAGCGCGGCGCGTACACCTGCCGCGTACTTTGCCATGCTGCTGGGGGCTGAATGTGCGCTCATGTATACCCTGCGGTTCTTTGCCGCCCGCCCCTCCCCTCGCCTCAACCGCATGGTGGTAACGCTCATCGGGTTAATCGCCCTTGCAGGGGTGCTGCTGCTGTTTCTCAATACCCTGCCACTCAATTTCACCGCCTACGCCGCTGTAGCGGTCACCTGCGTGTGCATGTTGGTGGTATCTGCCAGGCACTGGTACCGAGGGTACCCGCCGGCACGCCTGTTCACCCTGGCAATGGGGCTGTGCAGCCTGGGCTTCCTGGTGGTATTGCCCGCGCTGCTGGGCCTTACCCGTACGCCGGTTCAATGGCTGATCTTCGGCATGCTCGGGTGCGCCGTGTGTGGTGGCGCCATGCTCAACCTGGCGCTGACCACCCGCCTGCGGCGCATCAGTGAGGATCGCTACAGCGCCAGCCGTGAACTGGCGGCGAGCACCGCTGAAACCAACGCCAAGGCTGAATTCCTGGCCAAGCTCAGCCACGAAATACGCACTCCGATGAATGGGGTGCTGGGCATGACCGAACTGTTGCTCGGCACGCCGCTCTCGGTAAAACAGCGCGATTATGTCCAGACGATCCACAGTGCAGGCAACGAACTGCTGACGCTTATCAACGAAATTCTCGACATCTCGAAGATCGAATCCGGTCAGATCGAGCTCGATGACGTTCAGTTCGATCTGAACGCCCTGATCGAGGAATGCCTGAGCATCTACCGCGCCCGCGCCGAACAGCAGAATGTGGAACTGATCAGCTTTACCCAGCCACAGGTACCCAGGGTAATCAGCGGCGACCCGATGCGCCTGCGCCAGGCACTGTTGGCCATGCTGGACAACGCCTTGAAGAAGACCACGGCAGGCGAAGTACTGGTGGCTGCCGCGCTGGACCAGCGCAGCGGGCAATCACGCTTGCGCATCGCCGTGCAGGACAGCGGTGAACCCCTGCCGGCCGAGGAGCGCGAAGCGCTGCTGAACACAGAGCTTCGCAGCCAGGACCTGCTTACCACCAACAAGCCAGGCAGCAGCCACCTGGGCCTGCTGATCGCGCGCCAGCTGATCACCCTGATGAACGGTGAGTTCGGGATCAAAAGCGGCGCGCACCAAGGCAGCACCTTCTGGCTCACCCTCCCGCTTGACCCTCAGCGCCTGGAGCAATCACTGCCCGACCTGGACGGTAGCCTGAAGGATGCCCGCGTGCTGGTGGTAGATGACAACGACACCTGCCGCAAGGTGCTGGTACAACAGTGCAGCGCCTGGGGGCTGAACGTGAGCGCGGCGTCTTCCGGAAAGGAAGCCCTGGCCATGCTGCGCACCAAGGCGCACCTGCGGGACTACTTTGACGTGGTGCTTCTGGACCAGAACATGCCCGGCATGACCGGGATGCAGCTGGCAGCGAAGATCAAGGAAGACCCCAGCCTCAACCACGACATTCTGATCATCATGCTCACTGGCATCAGCAATGCCCCTAGCAAGATCATCGCGCGCAATGCCGGCGTGAAACGGATCCTGGCCAAACCGGTGGCCGGTTATACCTTGCGCACCACCCTGGCCGATGAGTTGGCGCACCGTACTCTGGCCGAAGCCAACCCTGCACCGCATCCCGGGCCTGCCCGCGCCGGAGAACAACCGGGCGTACCTGCAGACTTCAAGATTCTGGTCGCCGAGGACAACAGCATTTCCACCAAGGTAATCCGCGGCATGCTGGGCAAGCTCAACCTGCAGCCTGACACCGCCAGCAATGGGGAAGAAGCGCTGAAGGCCATGAAGAGCCACCGCTACGACCTGGTGCTGATGGATTGCGAAATGCCAATACTCGACGGGTTCAGCGCGACCGAACAATTGCGGGCATGGGAACAGGGTATGCACCGTGACCGCACCCCAGTGGTTGCGCTCACTGCCCATATCCTCAGTGAACACAAGGAACGCGCGCGGCAGGCAGGCATGGATGGCCATATGGCGAAGCCGGTGGAGATGTCGCAGTTGAGGGAGCTGATCGATCATTGGGTCGCCCACCGCGACAGCCGTCGCAACGAGGTCGCACCCAGTTGATAGCTCGCGCCCTGCCCCGCTGCGCCCACTGTTGTCGAGGTTAGCCATGCTGCATCAGTTGTTCAGCGTTTATCTCAAGATGCTTGTGCTCTACAGCCCGTTCTTTGTGCTGTCCTGCTTCATCGGGCTATCGCGGGGCTATTCACTCAAGGAGCGCAAGCGCCTGGCCTGGCGGGTGGCCTTGGGCGTGCTGGTGTCCAGTGTGCTGCTTTACCTGTTCGGGCGGGTCATTTTCTCTGTGTTTGGGATCACGGCCGATGCCTTCCGGATCGGGGCCGGTAGCGTGCTGTTCATTTCCGCGCTGGGTATGGCACAGGGCAAGTCGGCGGTCCAGACCGACAGCGTTCAGCAGGACGTGACCATTGTGCCCCTTACCATCCCGCTCACGGTGGGCCCGGGTACCATCGGTGCACTGTTGGTGATGGGGGTGGGGCAACCTCACTGGGATGACAAGCTGCTGGCCATCGTCAGCATCGCCTTTGCAGCCTTCACCGTAGGCGCAATGTTGTACGTAGCCAATCGGATCGAAGCCTTGCTCGGGGAGCAAGGCTTGCAGATCGTCAGCCGATTGATGGGGTTGTTCGTCTGCGCCTTGGCCGCGCAGATCATATTTACTGGCGTGCGGGGTTATCTGTTGCCATCTTGAGTCGCAAGCAGGCGCAGGTAAGTACCGTCCTCCCAGGGCTTGTTGAAGCGCGCCTTGATCTTCGGCAAATGGGTGGTTTCAAAGGCCTGCGTATCAAAGCGGATCAAACCGATCTGGGCCCGGATATGCGGTATCGGAGCATGGGTAACGAAGCACCCGGGGCTCGACTTCCTCATATCCAGTTCTTCGTGATACACCAGTATGTCTACTACTCCAACGCCGCTGCCCAGGCGGCTTCGAGCGCAGGGCAACAGCTGGAACATCCCATGCTGGTGGCGCCTGGCGTAGCGCTCGAACAACACCAGGCCCTCTTCATCTGCTGTCAGTGCCTCCACCCCTGCCACCGCCAGGTCATGGAAGCGCGGCTGGTCGCGGCCAACTGCCTCTAATGCGGCATCCAATATGCCTTGGCGCTCCAGGCTTGGCCTGTACACCCCCGTGGGGGGTTCAGCATCCCAGCCCATGAATCGAAGTTGGCGATAAAAGTAGGTAAACCAATCATCCTCTGCTTGCTCGCCATACACATCGCTCGCCGCCTGCTGCGCAAAGCGTAACGCGTAAATGACTGAAACTCGCTCGCGCTCGCTGATTTCCGGCGCGAAGCTCAATAAGCCGGAACCGGCTACCGAAGCATCGTTGATCATCTCGGATTCGTCCTTGAAAGGATGCCAGGCCGGCCGTGTCGGCCTGGCGGGGGATCAATCGGCCAGCAGGTCCAGGTAGATCTGGATGTTGTCTTCCACGCGCTTGCCCAGGGCAGTCAGGATCTTGTCCCGGTTCTGCGCGATAAGGCTGGTGTTCACGCTAAGCACAACGGCAGCCTCGTACACCTGCACTTCGTTACTGTCCCAGTCGAAGAACAGCACGTCGTAGTCATGGCGGGCGGTAGAGAGGTCAACCACACCCAGGGCGAGCAAAATCTCACCGTCCGGTGTTTTCAAGCAAGAGGCCACGCCCACCATGGAGCCCCGGTCCGTCTTGCTGCCCCGCTCGAACAGGTTGAATGCCTCGCCTGTTTTGGGCAGGTTGCCCAGTGCATCTGCGGCCAATTTGCCCAGCACGGCTGCCAGCGGAGTGCCGGACGTTACGGTGGCTACCGCCCCTTGCACCAGGCTGATCAGTACGTTGGCCACTTTCAGCGATTGGGAGACATCACTGCGCTGGCCGTAACGCGAGGTCAGCCGCAGCCAGCCCGTGTCTACGAGCACCCTGGCGAACTTGCCGAACCAGGCCTGTGCCTGGGTGTCCTTGTCGTGGAGCTTGTTGGCAACGAGGGTGGCCAACTGGAACGTATTACGCACGTCGTCCTGCTCTTGCGCCGACATCCCGCTGCCGAAACCGAGCAGGTTGCTGCCAACTACCGCGGCTTGTTGAAGGCTGATGTCCTGGGTGCTGATCGTCATGATCGGTGGGTCCTTTGAAGTGGCGGGAGAGCCCCGGTGGGCTCGCCGCGCAACATAGCTTCAAAGGCTCGGCACGTCAGGGCTGAACGCTTTCCCGGCTAACCGCCTGTGGATACCAGCGAGGGGTATAGACCCACGGCGTGCCATCGCCCCGGGGAATGGTCCGGGTGGTGGAAGAGCCCACGATCACCATCGTGCGCATGTCCACCATTTCTGGCGTGAGGCCGCCCAGCGTAACCACGGTCAATCGCTGACCAGGCCGCGCCACGTCACGCCCCAGCACTACTGGCGTTTCAGGCGCGCGGTGCCGGCGCACCACGTCAAGTGCCTGGCCTAGCTGCCATGGCCGGGATCGCGAGATCGGGTTATAGAAGGCCATGGCCAGGTCTGCCCGGCCTGCCAGGTCAAGGCGGTCTTCGATCACCGACCACGGCTTGAGGTTATCCGACAGGGAGATCACGCAGAAATCGTGGCCCAGCGGCGCGCCCGACAGCGCCGCGGTCGCCAGGCAGGCGGAAACGCCCGGCAGGATGGCCAGGTCCACCGAATGCCAGGCTTCGTCGCTACCGGCCTCCAGCGCTTCGAGCACCGCCGACGCCATGGCGAATACGCCCGGGTCACCAGAGGACACCACCACCACATTACGGCCGCTGGCAGCCAGTTCAAGGGCGTGCCGGGCGCGTTGCAATTCTTCGCGGTTGTCGGTGCAGTGCAGCACTTGATCCGGGCGGAACGGCCCTGCCATGTTCACATAGGTTTCGTACCCCAGCACGTCCTCGGCCCGTGCAAGCTCCTCCTGTACCGCAGGCACCATAAAGGCCCGCTCACCGGGCCCCAGCCCCACCACCGCCAGCCGCCCACGGCGCTGGCCGACATCATCGGCGCAGATCGGGGAAGGGCTGATCGCCAGAGCGACCCCCTGCTCTCCTGCCCGGAGGATGGACGGCAGTTGATCGAAGGGGGTTTCAGCCGAGCCTTCAGGGGTAAAGCGAAGCTCGGCCCCCAAGGCCTTCGCCGCACTGGCAAGTACCCGAGCGCCCATCAGGCCCCGAGGCGCGAGCAGGCAGGCCAGCGCTGCCGGCGCCAGGCCTGCTTCGGTCATGGCTGCGGTTACCCGTGCCGCCACGTTGTCACCGGCGGTTTCCACCCACGCAATCACGCTGCGCGGGTGAATCACCAGGTCGCCAGGCGCCTGCACCTGGCGTGGGGTTATGCGTATCGCGCGCGCGGCGTCGTTTGCCCGCGGCAGTTCGATTGCCGCCAGCCAGGGGGCGTCCCCCTCCACGCGCACGTGTTGGCCCGCCAGCACATCGGAAACAAAATGCTTGCCCTGTTCCAGATCGGCCAGTACGTAGCCCTCAGGCGGGTCGAGCAGGCACGTGCCGAAGCGCAGCTCACCGCTGGTAGTGATCGCAGGGGCCACATCCAGCATGCCCGCAATCTGCCGAGCCAGGGCATTGACTCCACCTAGCCCGCCCAGCAACGGCACCACCGCACTGCCATCTTCGGCGACTGCCAGCACGGGCGGCTCGCTGCCTTTTTCGTCGAGAACACTGGCTAGTGAGCGAATCACGATACCTGCGGCGCACAACGCAACGATCCCGGTCCCGTCCCGGTAGAGCGCGCGCAGGGTGTCGCCGAATGACGAGTAGATGACATCGGCGGCCTCCGCGCGGCCTTGCAAGCCAAGCACTTTCGAATTTGGCAGCGAGGCCTGGATACGGCGCGCCACCGGGAGCGCCGAGGCGCCGAGCACCACGATTGCCGTGGCAAGCGCGCCACTCATCCCTGCCACCGTTCGCCGGGCACCACCACCAGAGAGAAATACGGCGACGACATCGGATCTACCTCGGCGAGAGGGACGATTTTCTGGTTGGCCATGGTGGCGCGTTCTACGTAAAGCGCGCGGCGGTCCAGCCCCAGCTCGGTCAACACCTGTCGCACCTTGGGCAGGTTACGCCCAAGCTTCATGATCACTGCGGCATCCGCATCGGCCAGGCGCCGCTTGAGCTCCTCGGCCGGCAGCACGCCGGACAGCACCGACAGGCTTTGATTGCGGTACACCAATGGCGCGCCCAATACCGCCGCGCCGCCGAGCATCGAGCACACGCCGGGGATCACTTCGGTGGAGTAGCGCTCGGCCAGGCGGTCGTGCAGGTACATGTATGAGCCATAGAACATCGGATCGCCCTCGCAGATCACCGCCACATCGCGACCAGCGTCCAGGTGCGCGGCCACTTCGACACTGGCCTGATCGTAGAACTCGGCGATCACCTGCTCATAGGACAGCGGCGCTGGCAGCACTTCGGTGGTTACCGGGTATATCAGCGGCAACAGTGTCTGGGCGGGTTGCAGATGGCTTTCGATGATGCCGAAGGCATTGCCTTTCTTGCCCTTCGCCACAAAATAAGCCACCACGGGTGCCTCACGCAGCAAGCGGAGCGCCTTCACC
Source organism: Pseudomonas sp. 3MAES_34.3B (assembly GCF_058145875.1). NCBI lineage: Bacteria > Pseudomonadati > Pseudomonadota > Gammaproteobacteria > Pseudomonadales > Pseudomonadaceae > Pseudomonas > Pseudomonas sp. 3MAES_34.3B. Next base: position 4,963,596 of record NZ_CM176960.1, read on the forward strand.
GTGATCAGCTCCGGGTCCCCGGGCCCTACACCCAGCCCATACAAACGACCACCTGCCATCACTCCACCTCCGTGGCGAGTGCGTTCACCGCGGCGGCGGCCATGGCGCTACCCCCGCGCCGCCCGTTGACTACCACGAACGGCACGCCACGGCTGTCCGCCGCCAGCATGGCCTTGGATTCGGCAGCCCCGACGAAGCCCACCGGGAAGCCGAGAATCAATGCAGGCCGGGGGGCGCCGGCGTCGAGCATTTCAAGCAGATAAAACAACGCAGTGGGGGCGTTACCGATTACCACCACGCTGCCTTCCAGCCAAGGGCGCCAGAGTTCAAGCGCCACGGCGGAGCGGGTATTCCCCTCCTCAAGCGCCATGGTGGGAACACGTTCATCCTTCAGGGTGCAGATCACCGGGTTGTTCGCCGGCAACCGCGCGCGCGTGACGCCTTCGGCCACCATGTGCGCATCGCAGAGGATCGGCGCCCCCGCGGCCAGGGCACGGCGGCCTGCAAGCCCGGCCCCGGTGGAGAACTGCAGGTCCTGCACCACGTCCACCATGCCGCAGGCATGGATGACCCGCACGGCCAGTTTTTCCAGGTCGGCTGGGATGTGGGTCAGGTCCGCTTCGGCCCGAATGGTGGCGAACGAATTGCGATAAATCGCCTGGCCGTCGCGAATGTAATCAATCATCGAATGTGCTCCGTGAGCAGGCAGCAATCTGCGTCGCTGCGTCTTGCAAGGTGAGATCGCGGCCCTGAAGCCGGCCAAAGCCTGGCGCCAAAGGGTCGCGGAAAAAGAGGTCGTAACGGCCCGGCCCCGTGGCCAGCAACGTGGCCGGTGCCACCGAGGCTTGCGCGCAGGACCGGACACAGCCGCTCAGGTGAACAGGAACAGCCTGGCCCAGCAGTTCGGCCAGCCGACGTGCGTCGCCCTTGGTATCGGCCAAGGCCCGATTGCAGCCCGCCGAACCCGTGCAGGCGACCAGGCTGGCCAAGGGCTCTTCGCCACTGGTTAGCAAGCCCAACGCCTGTGCCCGCGCTTGCAGGTGAGGTGCTGATTTCAACGTAACGTGCGGCACCAGCAGCCCCTGCCAGGGCGTGAGGCGCAGTTCGCCCCCGGCCATTTCTTCGGTAAGGCCTGCCAGCGCGGCCAATGCATCGGCCGATAACCGCCCAAGTGCCGGCGCGATACCCACTGCCACCCGCCCGGCCTGCTGCTGCGGGTGCATCCCGAGCGGCAGCGAAACATCGCGCTGGGGTATGGCGGGCAGCTCACCCGGTGCAAATGACACCGGGAGCCCCTCCAGCAAGGCCCTGGACGGACAGGTAGCGAGTAGCTCCCTCATCCGCCCGGGCGCCGGGCCCGCCAGTTCGAGAAAACGGTCCAGTACGCCCAGCAACAAGGCCAACCCTTGATCGGCCGGCACCGCGGCGACCGGGTTGGCGCCCCCGACTTCACTGGCCAGCCCAAGCGCCAGATGAAGCGTACCCTCGATCCACAGCGGAGACAGCCACACATCGTGATGATGATGCAGCTCGGCCAGGGCCTCGCCCCCATCGAGCTGGATGGCGAACTTGGGCGACAGCTGGTGATAGCGAGGGGTCTGCTCCAGCGTTTCCAGCAGGGTACTCGCCAAAGGGCAGGTATCCAGCGCGGCGGCAGGGTCTATCCCCGCCATGGGGCTGAGCATGAGATTACGTACATCGTCGGCGGCCGGTGAAGCGGGGCCCAATCCGGCGGCCCTGAGTTCTTCGATCAGCGCCGCCTGGTGGGCGGGCTCGATACCGCGCAACTGAACGTTCGCCCGATTGGTGATATCCACCGCGCCGTTGCCGTACCTTCGCGCGGCGTGCGCCACGGCCCGGGCTGCGCTGGCGGTGAGTACACCGCCTGGCAGCTTGATTCGACACAGGCCCCCGTCCCGGGCGGCGACGATACGCAGCAGCCCGGGGCAGGCTGAAGTTCGCGGCGGTGCAAGAGGCATAGGGGCCGGCAATGGCTCGTTCAAAAGATCACCCGGCAATCGTCAAAAGGCACTTCTGAGCAGAAGTGCGCGGTATTATGCCTGCTTTGGCCGACAGCATGAAAATCCAGCCTGTCGGATTACCCATGAGGATGCTTCATGTTGCCCTGGCTGACCATTGTCGGGATTGGCGAAGACGGCTATCCAGGCCTTGGCAAGCCAGCCCGGCAGGCCTTGCGCGGCGCCGGCCTGATCGTCGGCGCGCCACGCCAGCTCGCCTTGCTGCCCGCCTGCCTGGGCGCCGAACGGCTGGCGTGGCCAAAGCCGTTTTCCTTGGCGCCGGTACTGGAGCGTCGCGGCCAACCCCTGTGTGTATTGGCCAGCGGCGATCCGATGTTCCACGGTGTGGGTGCAAGCCTCGCCCGGGCCCTGCCCGGCGAGGCCCTTACGGTATTTCCCGCGCCGTCCTCGGTATCGCTGGCTGCGGCGCGCCTCGGCTGGTCACTGCCTGAAACCCAGGTTGTTTCGCTGGTAGCTCGGCCACCCGCCTTGCTGAACCGCCACTTGTACGATGGTGCGCGCTTGCTGGTGCTGAGTAATGACGGGCATACCCCGAGCGTAGTCGGCGCGCTGCTGTGCGCGGCAGGTTTCGACGCTTCCTCAATGCACGTATTCGAGCATCTCGGCGGGCCGAACGAACAGCGTCATTGCCTCACGGCCGACCAGTGGCAAGGCCGGCCAGCCGCAGACCTCAATGTGATCGCGCTGGAATTGGTCGCAGGCCCTGGCGCGCAGCCTTTGAGCTACCTCTGCGGCCTGCCCGATACTGCTTTCGATCACGACGGCCAGCTGACCAAGCGCGACGTGCGTGCACTCACTCTGGGCCGCCTCGCCCCGCAGCCCGGGCAGTTGCTTTGGGACGTCGGCGCCGGGTGCGGGTCCATCGGCATCGAGTGGATGCGTGCCCACCCCACGTGTCGCGCCATTGCCGTGGAAGCGGACAGCAGCCGCCAAGGCTTGATCGAGCGCAACCGCGATGCGTTGGGCGTCCCCGGTTTGCAACTGGTGCCCGGCCGTGCCCCCGAAGCACTCGAGGGCCTGCCTCGGCCAGACGCGATCTTCATTGGCGGCGGTGTTACCGTGGAAGGTGTGTTGAGCCGCTGCTGGGCTGCGCTCAAGCCCGGCGGCCGGCTGGTAGCCAATGCCGTTACGCTGGAAAGCGAGATGGCGCTGTTCCACTGGCAAGCCGCCCATGGTGGCGAACTGGTGCGCACGCAAATCGCCCAGGCGCGGCCGCTGGGCAACTTCCAAACCTGGCGGCAAGCGCTTCCTATTACCCTTCTGGACGTGATCAAGGCCGCCGATGCGTGACGAAACCGCCGAGCAACCCGCTCCCTTGCGTAGCGGGCTGACCACTGGCACCTGCGCTACCGCAACCAGCCTGGCGGCGGCAACGCTATTGCTGGGCGGCGCGGTCAACGATGCGGTGCAAGTCACGCTTCCCAAAGGGCGCATCGTGACGCTTCGACTGGAATTCTGCCGCGTCGTGGCCCAGGGCGCGGCAGAAGCTGGCACCGTCAAGGATGCCGGTGATGACCCTGATGTGACCCATGGAGCGCTGGTGCATGCACAGGTGCGGCTCATGGAAACGCCGGGCGTCACGTTCAAGGCCGGCGAAGGCGTGGGCACTGTCACGCGCCCCGGCCTGGTGCTTGGCGTCGGAGAGCCCGCCATCAACCCTGTACCGCGACAAATGATGACCACCCACCTTGGCCAACTCGCTGCGGCTTACGGTTATGCCGGGGGTTTTGAGGTCACGCTGGGCGTGGAGCACGGCGCGGGGCTGGCCCTCAAGACCATGAACCCCCGCCTCGGGATCGTGGGCGGGCTGTCCATTCTTGGTACCAGCGGCATTGTGCGGCCGTTCTCGTGTGCGGCCTATATCGCCTCCATACATCAGGGCATCGACGTGGCTCATACCAACGGCTACGACCACATCGCGGCCTGCACCGGCAATGCCAGTGAGGACACCATCCGCCGCCTCTACGGCTTGCCCGATATCGCCCTGATAGAAATGGGCGACTTCGTGGGCGCCGTGCTCAAGCACCTGCGCAAGGTACCGGTGGCCCGTTTGAGCTTGTGCGGAGGCTTCGGCAAGATCAGCAAACTCGCCGCCGGCCATATGGACCTGCACAGCCGCCATTCGGCCATCGACCTGCCGCGACTCGCCGGGTGGGCCGCCAGCCTTGGCGCGGACCAACACCTGCAAGCGCAGATCCACAGTGCCAATACCAGCCAGCAGGCCCTGGCCCAGGCGCTGGCCGTTGATATACCGCTAGGGGACGAAGTGTGCCGCCAGGCATTGGCATTCGCGCGCAGCGTAGTGCCCGCTGCGGTGGAGGTGGAAGTGATCGCCATTGATCGTCAGGGTGGCGTGGTGGGTCGCGCCGGAGGTCCCTGGTGATGCGTGTACTGTTGCTGGGCGGTGTGACTGAAAGCCTGCGCGTGGCACGCGAATTGGGCCCGCAGCATGTGTACAGCCTGGCGGGCATCGGCCGGGTACCCACCGACCTGCGCTGCGCGGTGCGGGTGGGCGGCTACGGTGGTCCGGAAGGGCTGGCAGCGTATGTCCGCGCCGAGGGTATCCGCCTGTTGGTCGATGCCACCCACCCCTACGCGGCCCGGATGAGCCATAACGCGGCAACAGCCGCCCGGTTGGCCGGTGTCCCCTGCTGGGCCTTGCGCCGCCCGGGCTGGCACCCTCAGGTAGGTGACGATTGGCGCGAAGTGAAGGACTGGGCCGCGCTTACAGCTGCCTTGCGTGACTTTCACCGGCCATTCTTCACCCTGGGCCGGGAGCCTTTGGCGCATTTGAACGAGATCCCCCCTCACCAACACTGGACCCTGCGCTGCCTGGACTCACACCCCGGGAATGCCCGCTGCGAAGTCATCGGTGCCCGAGGGCCCTTCCATCTCGACGACGAGCGCCAGCTGTTCGCTCAGGGGTGCTTCGATGTATTGATCAGCAAAAACAGCGGCAGTGGGTCCACAGAGCCCAAATTGCAGGTGGCCCGAGAGTGGCAACTGCCGGTGTTGATGCTGGCCAGGCCCGAACTGCCCCCCGTGAACCGTGAGTTCCATAGCGCCGAAGCGTTGATCGAAGCAATACGGTAACACTTCCACTTTTTACTTCTGCCGGGGGTTCTGGCTAAATACCGGCCAAATCCTTCCCTGCCCGGACGCTGCACATGCCCTTCCTTCGGCGCTCGCTGCCCTGCTTCTTCGCGCTGGCCTTTGCCTTGTTCGGCAACCTGGCAAGCGCCGAGGATTACCGCATCGGCGACCTGCAGGTCCTCGGCCCATGGTCCCAGCAGCTTCCCCCGAACGCACCCACCGTCGCCGTGTACTTCGTCATCCGCAATACAGGCATGAGTGACGACCGCCTCACCGGCGTGATGTCCCCACTGGCCGCCGAAGCTCAGCTCCATGAGCACATCGGCGCCGATGGCATGATGAAGATGCAACAGGTCGACGGCATGATCATTCCCGCCGCGGGGCAGGTACGCTTCGCCCCCATGGGTAACCATGTGATGCTGCTGGGCCTGGGCGATCGCAACCAACTGGTAGAGGGCGGCCGTTTTCCCCTGACCCTGCACTTCGAAAAGGCCGGCGACGTGGAAGTACAGGTTCAGGTGCTTGCCGATCCTCCTGAAGGCGCTGGCATGCACCAGCACGGCGGCTGATGCGCATCCTGCCTCATGGGCGCCCTGGGGCATGGATCAGCCTCTTCGCGATGCTGATGATGTTCATCGGGCCCTTGATATCCCAAGCCATGCCAAAGAACCATGGCGGGAATGCTTCGATGCAAACCAGCATGCCTGCCCATGCCGGCATGGTCATGAGCGACGCCGGGGAGCACTGCCAGGCCCAGGCCGTGCAAACGGGCGACAAGCAACTTCATCCGCTGTGGGAGCGATGCGGCTATTGCAGCCTGTTCTTCCACTGCCCGGCCTTGCCTCAAACGTTGCAGTTCCAGGCCGGCGCCGCTCCCGCCCACACCACCCGGCTGCTTGTTCAGGCCCGCCAGGGCCATGGCCTGCAACCGGTATTCCCAGGCGCACGCACCCGCGCGCCACCGCTTTTCCCTTACGCCTGACCTTCGCATCACGCGCCAAAGCCGGCTGCCGTATTACGGCAACCCTGGCGCGTGCCTGACTGCTCATCGCTTTGGGAAAACCATGCCTGCCTTTTCTTTCGTATTGCGCCCGGCACCACGCGGCGCAGCGCTGCTGATCAGCGCCCTTGCAAGCCCAACGGCCCTGGCCGCTGAAGACGTTCGCCCCGGTCGCCAGGATGGCGTGGAGCTTGCGCCTACCGTGATCACCGCCGTGGCGCCGGCGTCCCCCCTTACCATCACGACCGATCCGAAGGCGCCTCGCCAACCCCTCCCTGCCACCGATGGCGCCGACTACCTGAAGACGATTCCCGGCTTCAGCGCCATTCGCAACGGCGGCAGCAACGGGGACCCTGTGCTGCGCGGCATGTTCGGCTCGCGCCTGAACATCCTCGCCAATGGCGGGCAGATCGTAGGCGCATGCCCCGGGCGGATGGACGCGCCCACGGCCTATATCTCACCCCAGAGCTACGACCGCCTTGTGGTGGTCAAGGGCCCCCAGAGCGTGCAATGGGGGCCAGGGGCCTCGGCGGGTACCGTGCGGTTCGAACGGGACCCGGAAACCTTCACCGAGCCAGGCGCCCGGGGCGAGGCCAGCCTGCTGGCGGGCTCCAACGGCCGCTTCGAGCGCCGCCTGGACACGGCCGCGGGCAACCGTGAGGCGTATGCCCGTTTCATCGCCAACGATGCCCAGGCCGACGACTATCAGGCCGGCAACGGGGCCACCGTTCCTTCGCGCTGGCGCAAATGGAACGGTGACCTCGCCCTGGGCTGGACCCCAAGCGACGATACCCTCGTCGAGTTATCCGCCGGCAAGGGCGACGGAGAGGCCCGTTACGCTGGCCGTGGCATGGACGGCGCCAGCTTCAAGCGTGAAAGCCTGGGCCTGCGCCTGGAGCAACACGGGCTGGGGGAAGTGCTTCAAAGCCTGGAAGCGCAGTTCTATTACAACTATGCCGACCACGTGATGGACAACTACAGCCTGCGCACCCCACCGGCAGGCGGGATGATGGCAGGCCCCTATGCCAGCAACGTGGACAGGCGCACCCTCGGCGGTCGCTTGAAAGCCACCTGGGAATGGCAAACCGTGGACCTGGTGACCGGGGTGGATGGGCAAACCAGCGAGCACCGCAAGCGTTCTGCCATGGGCGAAGGCGCCTATGCCAACGTACCCCGTGAGCGGGATGCCGTGATGAATAATATAGGCGCCTTCACAGAGCTGACCTGGCATGTAACCGAGCGCGACCGCTGGATCGGCGGCGCTCGGCTGGATCACGCCACGGCCAGGGACTACCGCGCAACCCTGGGCTCTGGCATGACCTTGCGCCCCAACCCAACGGCCAACGAAACCCGTAGCGACACGCTACCTAGCGGCTTCCTGCGTTTCGAACACGACCTCCAGGGCCTGCCTGTCACGGCCTACGCCGGTATTGGCCATACGCAGCGCTTCCCCGATTACTGGGAGCTGTATTCCCCCACCAACGGGCCAGCGGGCAGCGCCAATGCCTTTGACGGTATCCGCCCGGAGAAAACCACCCAGCTGGACACCGGGCTGCAATACAAGGGCGAGCACGTGGAGGCGTGGCTATCGGCCTACGCGGGGCATGTAACGGACTACATCCTGTTCGACTACACCGCAGGGCAGTCTGCCGCCCGCAATGTGAGTGCACGTATCGCCGGTGGGGAAGCGGGGGCCGCCTGGCACCTCGATGAACATTGGAAAGCCGATGTGACCGTCGCCTATGCCTGGGGCGAAAACCGCAGCGATGGCCGGCCCCTGGCGCAGATGCCGCCGCTGGATACCCGCCTGGGCCTCAGCTACCAGCAGGAGCGCTGGAGTGCCGCCGCTCTGTGGCGAGTGGTGAGCGCCCAGCACCGCACCGACCCGGGCCACGGCAATGTGGTAGGCAAGGACTACCGGGACACCCCTGGTTTCGGAGTGTTTTCGCTCAATGGCGCCGTGCGGCTTAGCCCGCACCTGAAAGTCAGCGCCGGCGTGGATAACCTCTTCGGCAAGGACTACGCCGAGCACCTGAACCTGGCAGGCAATGCGGGCTTCGGCTACCCCGGAGACGCCACCGAAGCCATACGCGAACCGGGGCGCACGCTCTGGACCCAAGTTGACCTGACCTTCTGAGCCTCGAGGCACGATCATGCGCACTTCTTTCTACAACCTGGCGTGGCGCTGGCATTTCTACGCAGGCTTGCTCGTTGCCCCGGTGATGATCCTGCTGGCCATCACCGGCATCATCTACCTCTTCAAACCCCAGCTGGACCCGCTCATGTATCCGCACCTGCTTCAGGTAGAGGTGCAGGAGAAGGCGCTTTCGGCCGATGCTCAACTGGCCAGGGTGCATGACACCTACCCCGGCGCCATCGTCGACCAGTACCTGCCGCCTGCCAGCCCGGACAGCAGCGCCCAGTTCGTGCTGCAGGTGAATGGCGCCACGCTCGACCTGTTCGTCAACCCGTACACGGGCCAGGTGTTGGGTACGCAGCATGGCCTGTACAACCTGCAGGCCATCGCGCGGGCGCTGCACGGCGAGCTGATGGTGGGCAAGGTAGGCGACGCGGTGGTGGAGCTTGCCGCCGGCTGGGGGATCGTACTGGTGGTGTCCGGGCTTTACCTCTGGTGGCCCAGGGGCAACGGTGCTGCCGGCGTACTCTGGCCGCGCCTGCGCAGCCGCGGCCGCACGTTCTGGCGGGACCTGCACGCGGTGGTCGGTTTCTGGGGCTCGCTGGGGCTGTTGTTCATGCTGCTGACAGGCATGACCTGGACCGGCATCTGGGGCAAACAGTACGCCGAGCTGTGGAATCGCTTCCCTACCGGGATGTTCAGTGAGGTACCGCTGTCGGACATGGAAGCCCGTACCCTCAACGACGCCGCCCGGCAAACGGTGCCTTGGGCACTGGAAACCACGCCGATGCCCATGAGCGGCGGCGCCCATGCCGAGCACATGGGCCATGCTGGCGCGAACAGCGGGCCGGCCGCACCGCAGGTGGGCTTGCAGGGCGTGGTCGAAACCGCCGAACACGCCGGCGTGCACCCGGGCTACAGCATTACCCTGCCTAAAACCGGCACGGGGGTGTACACCGTTGCGGTATTCGCCGACGACCCCCGCAACGATGCCACGCTGCACATCGACCAGTACACCGGCCAGGTGCTGGTTGATGTGCGCTACGCACAATACGGCCTGCTGGCCCGCGCCACCGAGCTGGCGGTGATGCTGCACGAAGGCAAAATGTTCGGCCTGGCCAACCAGCTGATCGTGCTGCTGGTGTGCCTGATGGTTTTGCTGGGGTCGGTGAGTGGCCTGGTGATCTGGTGGAAGCGCCGGCCAGCCAAAGGCCTGGGCGTGCCACCGCTGCGTCACGGCCTGCCCCTGTGGAAAACCGCTGTGGCGGTGATGATCGCGCTGGGGTTGGCCTTCCCACTCGTGGGCGCTTCGCTGTTGGCAGTCGCTGTACTTGAGTACGGCGTTCTGCGGTGGATGCGCAAGGTGCCGGAAACAGCCTAACCCTCCAAACCGCCTGCACAGGCACCAGAACAGGGCGCGCGAATGCACCAGCGCCCTGTCCAGGCCCTTCCCTGGCGCAACGCCAGGGTTGACCACCTCGTCAACTTCCGCGCTGGCGGGCCGTTCCGCTCTTCCGGCACACCCCTTGCAATGATCCGTTCAGGAGCACGCCGTCTGCCCATACCAAAAAACCAAAGCACTGGAGATAGCACATGAAGCGCCGCAGTTTGCTAAAGGCTTTTACCCTCTCGGCTTCCGTTGCCGCGATGGGCTTGACCTGGACTGTCCAGGCCGCGGAAACCATCAAGGTAGGCATTCTGCATTCGCTGTCCGGAACCATGGCCATCTCCGAAACCTCGCTCAAAGACATGGCCTTGATGACCATCGACGAGATCAACAAGGCGGGCGGGGTGAACGGCAAGCAGCTGGAGCCAGTGGTGGTGGACCCGGCGTCCAACTGGCCACTGTTCGCTGAAAAGGGCCGCCAGTTGCTTACCCAGGACAAGGTTGCGGTAGTGTTTGGCTGCTGGACGTCTGTATCCCGCAAATCGGTACTCCCGGTGTTCGAAGAACTCAACGGCCTGCTGTTCTACCCCGTCCAGTACGAGGGTGAAGAAATGAGCCCTAACGTGTTCTATACCGGTGCCGCACCTAACCAGCAGGCCATCCCGGCGGTCGAGTACCTGATGAGCGAAGACGGCGGCGCGGCCAAGCGCTTCTTCCTGTTGGGCACCGACTACGTGTACCCACGCACCACCAACAAGATCCTGCGTGCCTTCCTGCACTCCAAAGGGGTTGCCGACAAGGACATCGAAGAGGTGTACACGCCCTTCGGCCACAGCGATTACCAAACCATCGTGGCGAACATCAAGAAGTTCTCCGCTGGCGGCAAAACCGCTGTGATCTCCACCGTCAACGGCGACTCGAACGTGCCGTTCTACAAGGAACTGGCCAACCAGGGCCTGGAAGCGACCGACGTGCCGGTGGTGGCCTTCTCCGTGGGCGAGGAAGAACTGCGCGGCATCGACACCAAGCCGCTGGTAGGCAACCTGGCCGCCTGGAACTACTTCGAATCCGTCGAGAACGACGTGAACAAGAAGTTCGTGGCCGACTGGAAAGCCTACGCCAAGGCGCACAACCTGCCGAACGCCGACACTGTTGTGACCAACGACCCGATGGAAGCCACCTACGTAGGCATCCATATGTGGGCGCAGGCGGTCGAGAAAGCCAAATCCACTGACGTGGACAAGGTGCGCGAAGCCATGGCCGGGCAAACCTTCAAAGCGCCATCGGGCTTTACCCTCACCATGGACAAGACCAACCACCACCTGCACAAGCCGGTGATGATCGGCGAAATCGAAGACAACGGTCAGTTCAACGTGGTGTGGCAGACCAAGGAGCCGATCCGCGCCCAGCCGTGGAGCCCGTACATCCCGGGCAACGACAAGAAGCCTGACCACCCGGTGAAGAGCAACTGATCCACCGCCTTCATGGCCCCGGAGGGTTCCCGAAGGGTTCGCGGCCCTGCCTGCCCGGCAGGTGCCGCCAAGGCGCGAGGAATAGCCTGATGCACATCAACCGACTGATAGTACTGCTCACCCTGCTGCTACCGCTGGCCGCCCACGCCAGTGATGCCGGTGACTTCGTTGCCGCCGATGCCTCGGCCCAGGCGCGACTGCTGGAAACCTGGGCGGCACAGCCTGTCCCTGAGCGCCTGCCCCTGTTACAGGCAGTGCAGGAAGGGCGGCTGGCGGCCGACAGCGAAAAACACCCCTTCATCGAAACAGACGGCAAGATGGTCGGTGTGGATGTGCCCGCCCCTGTCGATGAGCCGCGAAAACTGCGGCTGAACAACCGCTTGCGAGGCTTGGTAAACAACACCCTCGCCAGCCACCAGTTACTGTCCAATGACGATGCCATGCGGCTGGCCGCTGCCCAGCAGCTGCAGCGCAGCGCCCTGCCCGCTCAGGTCGGCACACTGCAGCATCAGTTTGAAGGCGAAAGGAACGTAGGCATCAAGGCCGCGCTGGGCCTGGCGCTGGCTAACCTTCAGCTTACCGACCCTTCGCCGGACGTTCGCCTGCGGGCGGTCCGGTTACTGGGAGAGACGGGCGATCCGGTTGCCCGTACTCGGCTGGAAGCATTGCTCGCGCCCGATGCGGAACCCGACGCCGCCGTTCGCACCGCCGCCCAGACCAGCCTGGTACAGGTGAACCGCCAACTCATGGTCGGGGAACTGCTCGGCCAGGCCTTCAGCGGCTTGTCCCTGGGCTCGATCCTGCTGCTGGCGGCACTTGGCTTGGCCATCACCTTCGGCCTGCTCGGCGTGATCAATATGGCCCACGGCGAAATGCTGATGCTGGGGGCGTATACCACCTATGTGGTGCAGTCGGCGATCCAGCACTATGCCCCGGCTGCGCTGGCCTGGTATCCGCTGCTGGCCTTGCCGGTAGCGTTCTTCGTTACTGCCTGCATCGGCATGGCGTTGGAGCGTACGGTGATTCGTCACCTGTATGGCCGCCCGCTGGAAACCCTGCTGGCCACCTGGGGTATCAGCCTGATCCTGATCCAGCTGATCCGCGTGGTGTTCGGTGCACAGAACGTCGAAGTGGCCAACCCGGGTTGGTTGTCCGGTGGCATTCAGGTACTGCCTAACCTCGTGTTGCCGTACAACCGCATCGTGATCATCGGCTTCTCGCTGTTCGTGGTAGGCCTCACCTGGCTGTTGCTGAACAAAACCCGCCTTGGCCTGAACGTACGAGCCGTCACCCAGAACCGCAACATGGCCGCCTGCTGCGGTGTGCCTACCGGCCGGGTAGACATGCTCGCCTTCGGCCTGGGCTCCGGCATCGCAGGCCTGGGCGGCGTTGCGTTGAGCCAGATCGGTAACGTAGGCCCTGACCTGGGCCAGAGCTACATCATCGACTCCTTCCTGGTGGTGGTGCTCGGCGGCGTAGGCCAATTGGCCGGCAGCATCTGCGCCGCCTTCGGGCTGGGCATTGCCAACAAGTTTCTCGAACCACAGATCGGCGCGGTGCTGGGCAAGATCCTTATCCTGGCGCTGATCATCCTGTTCATCCAGAAACGCCCACAAGGGCTGTTCGCACTGAAAGGGCGGGTGATCGACTGATGAATCAACCTTTGATGGTTACCGTCGCGCGCAAGGCCGGGCCTCGTGTATCGATTGCCGTGGGCGCGGTGGTGGTGCTGGTTCTGCTGGCATTGCCGCTGTTGTCGTTGCTGCCTGAAACCAACAGCCTGCAGGTGTCGGCCTACACACTTACCCTGGTGGGCAAGATCCTTTGCTACGCCATCGTGGCCCTTGCGCTGGACCTGGTGTGGGGCTACGCAGGCCTGCTGTCCTTGGGCCACGGCCTGTTCTTCGCCCTGGGCGGCTATGCCATGGGCATGTACCTGATGCGCGAAGCCGCGGGTGATGGCCTGCCCGCCTTCATGACGTTCCTGTCGTGGACCGAGCTGCCGTGGTACTGGGCCGGCACGCAGCACTTCCTCTGGGCCATGTGCCTTGTGGTGCTGGCGCCCGGGCTGCTGGCGCTGGTGTTCGGCTTCTTCGCGTTCCGTTCGCGGATCAAGGGCGTGTACTTTTCGATCATGACCCAGGCCCTTACCTTTGCTGGCATGTTGCTGTTCTTCCGCAACGAAACCGGTTTTGGCGGCAACAACGGCTTTACCAACTTCCGCACGCTGCTTGGGTTCTCGGTCACGTCCCAAGGCACCCGGGCGGTGCTGTTTCTGCTGACGGTCGCGCTGTTGCTGGCCAGCCTGTTCCTGGGCTGGCGCCTGGCGAAAAGCAAGTTCGGGCGGATCCTCACCGCCCTGCGCGACGCGGAGAACCGCCTGATGTTCTGCGGCTATGATCCGCGCGGGTTCAAGCTGTTCGTGTGGGTGCTCAGCGCAGTGTTGTGCGGGCTGGCCGGCGCGCTGTACGTGCCGCAGGTTGGCATCATCAACCCTAGCGAAATGTCGCCCACCAACTCCATCGAAGCCGCCGTATGGGTGGCGCTGGGTGGGCGCGGCACCCTGATCGGGCCACTGCTCGGGGCCGGCCTGGTCAATGGCATGAAAAGCTGGTTCACGGTGGCCTTTCCCGAATACTGGCTGTTCTTCCTCGGGGCGCTGTTCATCGTGGTCACCCTGTACCTGCCCAAAGGCGTGATCGGCCTGCTGAACAAGCGAGGTGAATCATGAGAATCACCCCTACGCCCGACTTCATGCTCGAACCCGCGCTGGACCCGAACCAGGACGCCGGCACCAGCCGAGATGCCATCGGCCTGGGGGGGCTCAGCGCGGGCGGCCTGGACACCCGCCACGGGACCATCCTCACCCTGGAAGACATCAGTGTGAGCTTCGATGGCTTCAAGGCGCTGAACAACCTCAACCTGTACATCGGCGTAGGTGAGTTGCGTTGCATCATTGGCCCCAACGGCGCCGGCAAAACCACCATGATGGATGTGATAACCGGTAAAACCCGGCCCACCGCCGGCGGGGCCTGGTTCGGTGAAACCCTGGACCTCACCCGCATGAGCGAAGTGCAGATCGCCCAGGCGGGGATCGGCCGCAAATTCCAGAAACCCACCGTGTTCGAAGCGCTGACGGTGTTCGAGAACCTGGAGCTGGCGCAGAAGGCGGACAAGTCCGTGTGGGCCAGCCTGAAGGCGCGGCTAAAGGGTGAGCAACGGGACCATATCGAGGAAATTCTCGAAACCATCCGCCTCACCGCCTCTGCCTCGCGCCCAGCGGGGTTGTTGTCCCACGGGCAAAAGCAATTCCTGGAGATCGGCATGTTGCTGATGCAGGATCCGCAGCTACTGTTGCTGGACGAACCCGTGGCGGGCATGACCGACGCCGAAACCGAGTTCACCGCCGAGCTGTTCAAGACCCTCGCCGGCCAGCGCTCGCTGATGGTGGTGGAGCACGACATGGGCTTTGTAGGTACCATCGCCGACCACGTGACGGTACTGCACCAAGGCAGCGTACTGGCTGAAGGCTCGCTGGAAGAAGTGCAGGCCCACGAGCGGGTGATCGAGGTTTACCTGGGCCGCTGACGCAACGGCTGTCAGCAGGTTGTGGCCCGTAGCAGCCGGGCTTGCCCGCGACAGATCATACATTGGTGTAGCGCCTGGTCGCTGGCAAGCCAGGCTGCTACGAGCTGCGTACCGAGGACAAAACATGCTCCAGGTCGAAACGCTTCATCAGTACTACGGCGGCAGCCACATCCTGCGGGGCCTTTCGTTCGAGGCGCGGGTGGGCGAAGTGACCTGCCTGCTCGGGCGTAACGGCGTGGGCAAAACCACCCTGCTTCGTTGCCTGATGGGCCTGTTGCCGGCCAAGGAAGGGCAGGTTCGCTGGGAAGGTAAGCCGATCACCGGGTTCAAGCCGCACCAACGCGTGCACGCCGGTATCGCCTACGTGCCACAAGGCCGGGAAATCTTCCCCCAGCTTACGGTAGAAGAAAACCTGCTGATGGGCCTGTCCCGGTTCCCGGCGCGTGAAGCCAAGGAAGTGCCCGGTTTCATTTATGAGCTGTTTCCCGTGTTGCTCGAAATGAAGGACCGGCGCGGCGGTGACTTGTCTGGCGGGCAGCAGCAACAGCTGGCGATCGGCCGTGCCTTGGCCAGCCGACCACGGTTGCTGATTCTCGACGAGCCCACCGAAGGTATTCAGCCCTCGGTGATCAAGGAGATTGGCGCGGTGATTCGCAAGCTGGCCGCACGTGGGGATATGGCCATTCTGCTGGTGGAGCAATTCTATGACTTCGCTGCCGAGCTCGCTGACCACTACATGGTGATGGCGCGGGGCGAGATCATTCGCGAAGGCCGTGGCGCCGACATGGAAGCTGACGGCGTGCGCGGCCTGGTAACCATCTGACTGAACCGACCATGAACCTACCTGTTAACCCTGCCTTGTTCGTTCCTCGCTGGCATGCCGAGCTGGACCTTGCCTATGCGCGTGACGGCGACGCCACCCGGCCTGTCCGCCGTCGCCACCTGGGCCCGCTGCGGGTGCAGAAGCACCTGTACCCCGAAGGGCCTCAGGTGTGCCAACACATCATCGTTCACCCGCCAGCAGGCATCGCGGGCGGCGACCGCCTGGCCGTGTCCGCCAGTGTAGGTGAAAGCGCCTGGGCGCAACTCACCAGCCCTGGCGCCGCCAAGTGGTACCGCGCCAACAGCGTAGCCCGGCAAACCCTGGAACTGCACGCCAGCACTGGCGCCACACTGGAATGGTTGCCTCAGGAAACCATCGTGTTCAGCGGGGCACAGGCCGAGCTGGAGACCCGCATCAACCTCGAAGGTGACGCTCGCCTGTGCTACTGGGACGTGGTCGCGCTCGGCCGGCCCGCCAGTGGCGAGGCCTTTGCCTCGGGATACCTCCACACGGCGCTGGATATCCGCCGAAACGGCGAGCTTATCTGGCATGAGCGCCAGCGCCTGGTGGGCAACGATCGCCTGTTGGCTTCTCCAATCGGCTTGCGCGGCCAGCCCGTGTTCGCCACCCTGATCATCACCGGCCAGGCCAGCGCCGAGCTGCTGGAACAATGCCGGGCACTGCCGTGCCTCGGGCAAGGTGATCTCAGCCAGCTACCGGAGCTGGTCATCGCCCGCTGCCTGGCCAGTGAAGCGCTGCATGCCCGGGACTGGCTGATCAGCCTCTGGCGACTGTTACGCCCCCAATTACTCGGTCGGGATGCCGTACCTCCGCGCATCTGGGCCACATAGACATAGGTAACGACCCCGCATGGACCTGACCCCCCGCGAGAAAGACAAGCTGCTGATCTTCACCGCCGGCCTGGTCGCCGAACGGCGCCTGGCCCGTGGCCTGAAGCTCAACTACCCCGAAGCGATGGCCTACATCTCCGCCGCGCTGCTGGAAGGCGCCCGAGACGGGCAAACCGTGGCCGAACTGATGCACTTCGGCACCACATTGCTCAACCGCGACCACGTGATGGAAGGCATCGCCGAGATGATCCCGGAAATCCAGGTGGAAGCCACTTTCCCCGACGGCACCAAGCTGGTGACCGTACACCAGCCAATTGCTTGAGCGCCCCGATGACAATCGAAATACGCGATGCCACCCCGGCGGACCTGCCGGGCATCCTGGACATCTACAACGACGCCGTGGCCAATACCACGGCCATCTGGAACGACAGCCTCGTCGACCTGGCGAACCGCCAGGCCTGGTATGACCTGCGCCAACAACAGGGGTATCCGATCCTGGTGGCGGTGAACGCCGCAGAACAGGTACTCGGCTATGCCTCGTTCGGTGACTGGCGGCCCTTCGACGGCTTCCGCCACAGCGTGGAGAATTCGGTGTACGTGCGCGATGGGCAGCGCGGGCTGGGCCTGGGCGCAAAGCTTCTCGACCCACTGATCCAGCGCGCGAAAGTTTGCGGCAAGCATGTGGTGGTGGCAGCCATCGAAAGCGGCAACGCCGCGTCGATCCGCTTGCATGAGCGGCACGGTTTCACAGTTACCGGGCAGATGCCCCAGGTGGGCGTGAAATTCGGCCGCTGGCTGGACCTGACCTTCATGCAGTTGATTCTTGCCCCTGGCGCTGCGCCGCCCTCTCGACCGGAGTAAGCCATGAACGTTGCACAGTTGCGTCGCGTCACCGTGGAAAGCTTCGCCCATTACCGCCCAGGCCTGGTAGAGCTGGTGCTCGATGCAGTCGCCAACGGAGCCTCGGTGGGTTTCCTGGAAGACCTGGACGCGGCTGGGGCAGGGGACTATTTCGCGCAAGTACACAGTGAAATCCACCAGGGCAGCCGCCTGCTCTGGGTGGTGGTCAAGCACGAGCAAGTGCTGGCGACCGCGCAGTTGGGGCTGTGCCAGAAGCCCAACGGGCTGAACCGTGCCGAAGTGCAGAAGCTGCTGGTACGCAGCGACAGCCGCCGCCACGGCCTGGGCGCGCAACTGATGCTCGAACTGGAAACCAGTGCCCGTCAGCTTCAGCGTGGGCTGCTGTTTCTGGACACTGAAACCGGCTCGACGGCGGAACACTTCTATCAAGGCCTGGGCTACCAGCGCGCCGGGGAAATCCCCGACTACGCCTGTTCGCCCGACGGCACCTACCGCCCTACCTCCCTTTACTACAAAATCCTGCAAGGACCTCGCGCATGATCCCAGGCGAATACCGCATCGACGCTGGCGAGATCGAACTCAATGTCGGCCGTCGCACCCATAGCCTTACCGTGGCCAACAGCGGCGACCGGCCTATCCAGGTGGGCTCGCACTTCCACTTTTTCGAAACCAACGACGCCCTTGCCTTCGACCGTGCCGCCGCGCGCGGCATGCGCCTGAACATCCCGGCCGGCACCGCGGTGCGCTTCGAGCCTGGGCAGTCACGTGAGGTAGAGCTGGTGGAGCTGTCTGGCCTGCGCCGAGTGTATGGCTTCGCCGGGCGAGTCATGGGCGATCTATAGAGCGTCAAGTTGCAAGCTGCAAGCGGCAAGTAAAAGCCGCGTAGAGCTTGAGGTTTCATGTGGCCTGATACGCGCCGCGCACTTTCTTGCAGCTTGAAGCGTGAAGCTTGCAGCTGCCGCTTCAGAGGATTGGGGATGAAAATCAGTAAACAGGCCTACGCCGACATGTTCGGCCCTACCGTTGGCGATCGGGTACGGCTGGCCGATACCGAACTGTGGATCGAAGTGGAGAAGGACTTCACCAGTTATGGGGAAGAAGTGAAGTTCGGCGGCGGCAAGGTGATCCGCGATGGCATGGGCCAGGGCCAGTTGCTGGCGGCCGACGTCGTGGACACGGTGATTACCAACGCCTTGATTCTCGATCACTGGGGCATCGTCAAGGCGGACGTAGGGTTGAAAAATGGCCGCATCGCCGCCATCGGCAAGGCCGGCAACCCGGATATCCAGCCGGAGGTGACCATCGCGCTGGGCGCCAGCACTGAAGTGATCGCTGGCGAGGGCATGATCCTAACCGCCGGTGGCATCGACACCCATATCCACTTCATTTGCCCTCAGCAGATCGAAGAGGCATTGATGAGCGGCGTCACCACCATGATCGGTGGCGGCACGGGGCCTGCGACTGGCACCAACGCCACCACCTGCACCCCCGGCCCGTGGCACATGGCGCGCATGCTCCAGGCCGCGGACGCTTTCCCCATGAACATCGGTTTTACCGGCAAGGGCAACGCCAGCCTGCCAGGCCCGCTGATCGAGCAGGTGGAGGCCGGGGCCATCGGCCTCAAGCTGCATGAAGACTGGGGCACCACGCCCGCTGCCATCGACAATTGCCTGTCTGTGGCCGATCAGTACGACGTGCAGGTGGCGATCCATACCGACACCCTGAACGAATCAGGCTTCGTGGAAACCACCTTGGGCGCGTTCAAGGGTCGCACCATTCACACCTATCACACCGAAGGTGCCGGCGGTGGTCACGCACCGGACATCATCAAGGCCTGTGGCTTGCCGAACGTGCTGCCCAGCTCCACCAACCCCACCCGGCCATTCACCCGCAACACCATCGACGAGCACCTAGACATGCTCATGGTCTGCCATCACCTGGACCCGAGCATCGCCGAGGATGTGGCCTTCGCGGAAAGCCGTATCCGCCGGGAGACCATTGCCGCCGAGGACATCCTGCATGACCTTGGCGCATTCTCCATGATCAGCTCGGACAGCCAGGCCATGGGCCGCGTAGGGGAAGTGATCACCCGTACCTGGCAAACCGCCGACAAGATGCGCAAGCAGCGCGGGCCGTTGCCCGAAGACAGTGAGCGTAACGACAACTTCCGCGCGCGCCGCTACATCGCCAAGTACACGATTAATCCGGCGATAACCCATGGCATAAGCCATGAGGTGGGCTCGATCGAAGTGGGCAAGTTTGCCGATCTGGTGCTGTGGCGCCCGGCGTTCTTTGGGGTCAAGCCCACCCTGATCCTCAAGGGCGGCACCATCGCGGCGAGCCTGATGGGCGATGCCAACGCCTCCATTCCCACGCCTCAGCCCGTGCACTATCGGCCCATGTTCGGCAGCTACGCCGGCGCTCGCCACGCCACCAGCCTGACCTTCATCAGCCAGGCCGCGAAAGCCGCGGGCGTCCCGGAACAGTTGGGGCTGAAGAAAGCCATCGCCGTGGTGAAGGGCTGCCGCAACGTGACCAAGGCCGACCTTATCCACAACAGCTACCAGCCCCACATCGAAGTGGACCCGCAGACCTACCAGGTCAAGGCCGATGGCGTACTGCTGTGGTGCGAACCGGCGGACGAACTGCCCATGGCCCAGCGGTATTTTCTGTTCTGAGCCATACGCTCCTGTAGGAGACGGCGCAGCCGGCGAACAATTCGCAGGCTCCGCCTGCTCCTACGCCCGGGGATCGAAGCCTGCCTTGCTGGCGAGTTTTTCCCACAGCTCGCGGGTGGCTTCGTTGCGCGGGGGCATCACTGCCTTGAGCTGCACGAACAGGTCGCCTCGGCCGCCGCCCTTGATGGGCAACCCGTTGTCTTTCACGCGCAGGCGCTGGCCGTTCTGGCTGTCGGGGCGAATGGTCAGGTTAATCCGGCCCGTGAGCGTAGGCACAGGCACCTTCGCGCCCAGCGCCAGTTCCCAGGGCGCAACAGGCACTTCCACCACCAGGTCGGTACCCTCCGGGGTAAAGCGCGGGTGGGGGGCATAGCGAATGGTGATGTACAAATCCCCTGCTTCGCCGCCTGCGTGCCCAGGCCCGCCCTGCCCCTTCAGCCGCACGCGCTCGCCGTCGGTCACGCCGCCCGGGATCTTAACGTTCAGCGTTTTGGTAACGCTCCCCGCAGGGTGGCCGGCCGCGTTGTACTGAGGCACACGGAAGCTGACCTGCTTGGACTCGCCAGCCAGGGTTTCCTCGAGGAACAACGCCAATTCCAGTTCCACGTCCTTGCCCCGCCGGCTGCTGCTGCGTGATTGGCCCCGGGCGCTGCCGAAGGGATTACCAGCGCGGCTCTGGTTGCCGAAGATGGAGCTGAAGAACTCCGAAAAATCGGCCGTGTCGCCGCCGAAGTTGCCGCCGCCACCGTAGCCCGGCGGTGCCTGAAATGGCCTGCCGTGCACGCCATACTTGCGCAGCTCGTCATACTCGGCGCGCTTTTCCGGGCTGCTCAGCGCATCGTACGCCTCGTTCGCTTCCTTGAAGTGCGCCTCGGCATTGGGCTCCTTGCTTACGTCCGGGTGATACTTGCGGGCGAGCTTGCGGTAGGCGGCCTTGATGGTCTTCTCATCCGCGCTGGGCTCCACTCCAAGTATCTTGTAGTAGTCTTTGAAATCCATCTGTGGGTACCACCTGAAAATTGAAAAGCGCGAGGGCGTCCTCAATCAGACGTTGCCTGTGGCAAAGGTTCGCGCGGGAATGGCTTCCAGATGGGGGGCCGAGGCGCTTCTTTCAAGGTGCCCGCCCAGTAAAATAACCGACGCCTGCCCTTCGATTTCGGGTGACCGTGGCATACACTGCGCGGCCGTTTTTTCCCCAGGGCCGCTCCATGACCTCCGCTCCCTTCGCTCGCGCCTGCGGCATCGACTTCGGTACGTCCAATTCCACGGTAGGCTGGTACCGCCCTGGCGAGGACAGCTTGCTGCCACTCGAGGACGGCAAGATCACCTTGCCCTCCGTGGTGTTCTTCAACGCCGAGGAGCGCCGCCCGGTGTACGGCCGGCTCGCCTTGAAGGAATACCTGGAAGGTTATGAAGGGCGCCTGATGCGTTCCCTCAAAAGCCTGCTGGGCTCGCGGCTGATCAAGCATGACACCAGCGTGCTGGGCAGCGCCCTGCCGTTCAAGGACCTGCTGGGCCTGTTCATCACCCAGCTCAAGCAACGGGCCGAACAGGCCGGCGGCCGCGATTTCGACCAGGTGGTACTTGGCCGGCCGGTCTTCTTTGTGGACGAAGACCCGGTGGCCGACCAGGAGGCCGAAGACACGCTGGCCGCGGTCGCGCGCAAGATCGGGTTCAAAGAGGTGTCGTTCCAGTACGAGCCCATTGCCGCGGCATTCGACTATGAGTCGGGGATCGATCGCGAAGAGTTGGTACTGATCGTGGACATCGGCGGCGGTACGTCGGACTTCTCCCTGGTGCGCCTGGCACCCGAGCGCCGCGCGCTCACCGAACGCCAGAGTGACATCCTCGCCACTGGCGGTGTGCATGTGGGCGGGACGGACTTCGACAAGCAGCTCAGCCTGCAGGGCGTGATGCCGCTGTTCGGCTACGGCAGCCGGATGAAAAGCCAGGCGCTGATGCCTACCAGCTTCCACCTGAGCCTGGCCACTTGGCACACGATCAACTCGGTGTATTTGCAGAAATCGCAGATTGCCTTGGGCAACATGCGTTACGACATCGAGGACACCCTGGGCATCGACCGTCTGTTCCGGCTGATCGAGCAGCGCGCCGGGCACTGGCTGGCCATGGAGGTGGAAGAAAGCAAGATCCAGCTCACCGAAGCGCCAAACCGCGTGCTGGACTTGAGCCGCATCGAGCCGGGGCTGAGCGCCGACCTTACCCGTGTGCTGTTCGAAAGTGCTATCGAAGGCCTTCTGGAGCGCGTGCGCAACAGCGTGAGCGAAACCCTCCAGCGCGCCGGCATCACTGAAACCCAGGTCGACACCGTGTTCTTCACGGGGGGCTCCAGCGGCATCCCGGCGCTGCGGGAC
Source organism: Pseudomonas sp. 3MAES_34.3B (assembly GCF_058145875.1). Classification (NCBI taxonomy): domain Bacteria; kingdom Pseudomonadati; phylum Pseudomonadota; class Gammaproteobacteria; order Pseudomonadales; family Pseudomonadaceae; genus Pseudomonas; species Pseudomonas sp. 3MAES_34.3B. Next base: position 4,985,897 of record NZ_CM176960.1, read on the forward strand.
AGCGTGGCGGCAATGCTGCCCAATGCCCGGCATGTGGAAGGCAACCGCTTTGGCAGCATTGGCAGCGGGCTCGCCATCGAAGCATGGCGGCGCTACGGCTAAACCAGGCCAGCCTCACGCAGCTCGCTTTTGAGGTAGGCGTAGTAGATCGGCCCGGCCACCACGCCGGGCAACCCGAACGCCGCCTCGAATACCAGCATCGCCAGCAACAGCTCCCAGGACTTCGCACGGATCTGCCCGCCTACAATGCGGGCATTGAGGAAGTATTCCACCTTGTGGATAAGGATCAGGTAGGCCAGCGCGCCAACCGCGACCCAGATCGACAGCGACAGCCCCACGATGGTGATGAGCGTGTTGGACATCAGGTTGCCAATTACCGGCAGCAGGCCCAGCAGGAAAGTCACTACGATCAGCGTTTTGGTCAATGGCAGCTTGATGCCCAGCAGCGGCAAAACCACCGCCAGGAAAATCGCCGTGAACGTGGTGTTGAGCAGCGAAATCTTCAGCTGCGCGAACACGATGTTGCGAAATGCCTGCACCAGCAGCGTCACGCGCTGATAAAGGGCGGCGGCCAACGGCTGGCGATCGGCATGATCAGGGGCGCGCTGGAGGGCGATGATCGCCCCCAGCACCATCCCGATCAGCAACGTCACGAAGGTGTGCACCGCGTCCTTGCCCATCAGCTGCAGGTCGCTTACATGCTTGCCCAACCATGCGCCAATCGCCACCCGGAATTCCGCTGCGCTGGCCGGCAGGTAGGCATCCACAGCGGGCGGCAACTGGCCTCGAGCCCGGTCCACCACGCCCATGAACTTGTCCAGCGAGGCGCCGGGGTTTTCTACCTCATGCAGCACCAGGCTGAAGGCACCGAAGAAAATCAGCGCCAGCGCGCTTACCACCAGCGTGCCTAGCAACGCAACGGCCACCCACCGCGCCCGGGGGCCGGCAATAAGCCTTTGCAGCTGTGGGGTGAGCATGTTGACCAGCTCGAACACCAGCAGGCCAGCCAGAAGGCTTGGGAGCAAGCGCAGCGGCAGCACCAGCAGCAGCCCGCCGATAACCAGCACCCAACTGGCGATCAGTACATGACGTGAAGAAAACGTGGGCATACGGCCTCGAACAAACCACGCGGGAAGGATGGGCAGTCTGCCAGTGAACACGTCGTACCACCAGCCTTAAGCGGGGCGGCACCCCAAGCGCCACTCGATGTACCGAAAGTTCGAACTCTTGTGTACAAACAAAGCTCCAAAAATGTAGCCACTTCGGCCCTAGAAGGAGCGATACCCATGTTTAGGCAAACCCTGACCGCTGCGTGCACGCTCGCCATGCTTGCCGGTTGCCAGACCACCCCCGAGAACCCGGTGGACTTCGTTACCTACCGCAACGAGCCTCTGGTCAAGCAAGTGGAAAACGGCATGACCATGGAGCAAGTGCGCACCATTGCCGGCCCGCCCTCCACGGTGGTTGAAGGCACCGCCGGCTCCAGCAACGGCACTTGCAACAACTACATCCTCAACCGTGAAGGCCACCAGCAGGCCTATTACGTAAGCTTCAGCAGCGCCGGCCTGGTGGATACCAAAGGTTTCATGACCTGCGAGCAGCGCAAACAGAACGAACAGGCCAAGTGAGCCCTGCCGCTGCGACGCCTGGGTGAAACCTTCGCCGCAGCGGCTACTCACATCTGAACCGAGCTCGCCGGGCGCCATGCGCGTAACAGAGCGAGCCGGTACAACCCGTGAACCGCCTGGAGAACAACCATGCTTAACCTGCAACTGACAGACAAGGTCGCCCTGCGAGAACGCGCCCGCCAGAACGTGGACAACGGCGCGGTAACGGAAGGCTATACCGCTGACCGCGAAGAAGTGATCCGCCTGCTTAATGAATCCCTGGCCACCGAGCTGGTGTGCACCCTGCGCTACAAGCGCCACTACTTCATGGCCACCGGGCTGAAGGCCAGCGTGGCCGCCGATGAATTCCTCGAGCACGCCAAGCAGGAGGCCGAGCACGCCGACCGCCTTGCCGAGCGCATCGTGCAGCTGGGCGGCGAGCCGGAGTTCAATCCGGACAAGATTTCGGCCATGTCTCACGCCGAATACAAGGCTGGCAGCAACTTGAAGGAAATGGTCTACGAGGACCTGGTCGCCGAACGCATCGCCATTGATGCCTACAGGGAGATCGTGCAGTACATCGGTGAAAAAGACCCGACCACCCGCCGCATCTTCGAAGACATCCTGGCGCAGGAAGAAGAACACGCCGACGACATGGCGGACATCCTGGCTGACCTTGGCTAATTCCCCGTAGCAGCCGGGCTTGCCCGCGACAAGGTATACCGCCGCTTTACGGCGGGTCGCGAGCAAGCTCGGCTGCTACATATCTCGCTTCGTCTGCTCCAGCAATGGCAGGGAGTCATTCTCCGTAGCAGCCGGGCTTGCCCGCGACAAGGTATACCGCCGCTTCACGGCGGGTCGCGAGCAAGCTCGGCTGCTACATATCTCGCTTCATCTGCTCCAGCAATGGCAGGGAGTCATTCTCCGTAGCAGCCGGGCTTGCCTGCGAAAAGGTATACCGCCGCTTCACGGCGGGTCGCGAGCAAGCTCGGCTGCTACATATCTCGCTTCATCTGCTCCAGCAATGGCAGGGAGTCATTCTCCGTAGCAGCCGGGCTTGCCCGCGAAAAGGTATACCGCCGTTTCACGACGGGTCGCGAGCAAGCTCCGCTGCTGCCAGTGCGGGAATCGGGTGTTCAACGCACCGTTTGCGGTACCTTGCCTTGCTTCATCTGCTCCAGCAACGGCCGGCACTGGTTAGGTGCTTCGCCGCTTGGCGCTACCAATGCCAGCAACCCGGCAGCGGGCGCGACTACCGCACCCAGCGCCACCATCCCAGCCCCACGCAGCAGCAGCGGAACGGTTTGAACACCGGCGTTCGGTTGGCCGAAGGTGCCGCGTACATACAGCGGCGAACGCAGCGACAGCAGCCTGAACCCTTTGGACTCCGGGGTAACCTTGAAGTCCATGCGCTCGGTCTTGAAGTTGGCGTCGCCGTCGATGTAAATGACCGCGTTCTCGGTATCGAACACGAAGAGGTTGGTGCTGGCCAAGCCATCCTTGATGCCCACGTCCGCCGCGGCGCAGTTGATCTTCACTTCCTTGTCGCCAAAAATCTTGCCCATCACATAGTTGCCTACGTTCAGCCCGGCGATCTCCATGAGGTCGCGGCTTACTGCGCCGTCATTGACCAGCATTTTCAGGTTGCCGTTGGACGAACCCAGCAAGGCCGCCACCGAATTGCCGGTGCCAGAGAACTGCGCATCGCCGTTCAGCTCGCCGAAGCTGGTTCGCATGGGTTCGAAGGTCGGGAACAGCTGCTTCAGCTTGAACCCCCGGGCGCTCAACCGGGCCTGGCCTTGTAGCGGCGCGGCGCGGCCATTGAGGTCTATCTGGGCGTTCAACTGCCCACCCGCTACGCCAAAACGCAGGGGCTCGAGGCTCAGGCGGCCATCGTCCAGCACCACGTGGGTATTAAGGTCTGTGATGGGCAGGCTCTCGCTTTTTACGATGCGCTTGCCAGCAAACTGCACATCCGCATCCATCGCACGCCAGCGGTCCGTCTTGAATGCCTCCACCGGCAATACCTTGCCCTCGGGCTGCTGGCTGGCACCGCCTCGGGCTTTTTGTTCTTCATTGGAATCAGCACCAATAAGCGGCGCCAGGTCCGCGAACAGCAGCTGGTTGGATACCAGCTTGCCGGTCAGTTTCGGCCGGGGCTGGGTGGCGGCAAAACCGAGGTCGCCATGGATATCGCTGTCACCGATCCGGCCATTGAACCCCTCATAGCGGAAGGTTGCCCCGCTGGGTTCATGCAGGCGGGCCACAAGATGGCCGTCAGTGCTGTAAGGGGGGGAATCCGGCAGGGTCACACCAGTAAGCGGATACAGGTTGCCCAGGCTAGTGCCCGACAGCTTTAAATGAAGGTCCAGCGCGCCGAGGTTGCGTGGGTCGGTCAGCGTGCCGACAGCCGCCGCTCGAGTGTCGCCAGCCGCTACATCTACCTGCACCGGGAACGGTTGCGCGGCATCCTGCAACGCCAGCAACCCGCCGATCTTACCGTCGCCTTTCACCGGCAACCCTTTATAACGGCCGCTGGCCTTGAAACCAAACGCGTAGTCCTGCGCGCTATTGCCTTCCTTCTCCAGCGCCTTGGCTGCTTCACTGCCGCCGGCCAGTGCCTTGAAGGGGATGGGTTTGCCCAATGGATCGATCAACACTTCCATTTGCGTTGCCAAGGTGGCGTCATCAAGGGTTACCCGCCCCTTATCGAAGCCTATCGCGCCGATATCCAGTACCCAGCTCGAAGGCTCTGCATTTTCGTCTTTTGGCCCGAGGTCGAAGTCCCAGTTGGCCCGGCCATCCTTGAGCCGCTGCAGGTCAGCGCTGGGCTCGGTAAGGTTGATCCGCGGGATCACGATATGCTGCGCAATCAGCGGCAGCGGGGACAGGCGAAACTCTACGCGCTTGAGGCCGGCCATCTGCGGCGCCTTCGCCCATTCCGGGTTGCCCAGGCTGATGTCGTCGGCAATGAACTGCGGCCACGGCACCCATGCCCTCCAGCCGCCTTCGTCCGGCTGGCGGGCCCACTCCACCGCCAGGTTGCCATTAATGGCAAAGGGTCGGTGCAGGGCTGCAGACACCTTCTCATTGAGGGTCGGCTTCACCCGATTCCAGTCAAACACCGCGATAAAGACCATCACGGCGATGAGTAGGGCGAGCAGGACGGCGAGGGTCCAGGCGACGATGCGAAGCGGGCGGGACATAGGTTCTCCTTACAGCGACCCTCTCTCTCGAGCGCGCTAACGATGGTCAAGGGTGTGACTACAGCGAGGCGGCAGAGGTTCGATAGCTGCGGCCCACGGTAGCCCCGCTGCGGCCAGATCAAACCGGAATCAGTATTAAGCCTTTGTTACAAAACGGATTTTTAAACATCATTCCGGTCGATTGTTATCATTCCCACGATCAACTTCCGCTGTGGCGAGCACAGCGTAGCATTGGCCCCGTAGACAGATTTTCACCCCCACTTTCGGAGCTACCACCATGAAACTTCAAATCCTCGCCGCCGCCCTCTCGCTTGTTACCGTAAGCGCTTTCGCACTGCCCGTTACCGAACAAGCCATTTCTGCCCAGGCCAAACCCACCGCCGCTATCGTAGTGACCCATGGCTACAGCGTCGCTCAAGACGGCTCGGATCGCTCGTTGAACACCGTCGCCCAAGATGGCTCTGACCGTTCGCTGAACACCGTCGCTCAAGATGGCTCGGACCGTTCGCTGAACACTGTCGCTCAAGATGGCTCGGACCGTTCGCTGAACACAGTTGCCCAAGATGGCTCGGACCGTTCGCTGAACACCGTCGCCCAAGATGGCTCGGACCGTTCGCTGAACACAGTTGCCCAAGATGGTGCTGATCGCAGCCTTAACGCTACTGCCTGAGTGCCGCTCATGACTTACGAATACCCGGCCCGCTTGCTAACAGCGGGCCTGATTCGTTTGCGGCGTTTGCACTGCTAAGGTGCACCAAGCCACTGGACGCACCACGAAGTTACCCTCCCGCGCGCTATCTCTGCTCACTCCCCCGCGCAATACCCCCTGTTTGCCACCACCGCATGGCTTGGCAAGGCCCTTGCTCTACGCTTGATACCGGTCTTGCTGGAAATAGACGCATGCTTGTGATTCATCGTCGTACGCCGCCGCAGCCTAGCTGGGCCGCCGAGATCCACCTCAACTACGAAGCCCGTAGCAAAAGCCGCTTGCGCTGCTTCGCCGCCGATGGCGAAGACGTGGGCCTTTTCCTGGAACGCGGCCAACCACCATTGCGCGATGGTGAATTCCTCGAGGCCGAGGATGGCCGTGTGGTACGGGTGTGTGCCCGCCCCGAGCACCTGCTGCAGGTTACCTGCGCCAACACGCTTGAACTCACACGTGCGGCTTACCACTTGGGCAACCGCCACGTTGCGCTGCAGATTGGCGACGGCTGGCTGCGCCTGCTCGACGACCATGTGCTCAAGGCCATGCTTGAACAACTTGGCGCCACGGTAGAGCCGCTGGAAGCACCCTTCCAGCCTGAACACGGCGCCTATGGCGGTGGTCATCACCATTCGCATCAGGGCGAGGAAGGTTTTAACTATGCGCCCCGCCTGCACCAGTTCGGCTCGCCTCGGTGAACCGGGCCTGGGCATTGCTGCGCTTGGCCAGCCCGCAGCTTCCGATCGGTGGCTACAGCTATTCCCAAGGGCTGGAGCTGGCAGTGGACGCAGGCTGGGTAACATGCCGAGCAACTGCGGCGACGTGGCTGCGGGACCAACTTGAGCTCAACCTCCCTCGCTTCGATGCGCCCCAGTTACTGGCCCATTGCACCTTGGCCGAGGCCGAGGATTGGCCCGGGCTGCGACAGCGCTGCGAAGCGTACCGCGCCAGCCGGGAAACCCGTGAGCTGCACCTGGAAAGCCGGCAAATGGGTTATTCGTTACGCCAACTGCTGCTTGGCCTGGTAGAGCTGGACGCTCCCGGCCGCGAATTTCTCGGTAGCCTTGAAGAACCTCACATGGCACTTGGCTGGGCACTGGCGGCGCGCGCCTGGGGCATCACCCCGCATGACGCCTTGGCCGCCTGGCTATGGGGCTGGCTGGAAAACCAGCTGGCCGTACTGATGAAAACATTGCCGCTGGGCCAGCAAGCCGCCCAGCAACTGACCAGCGAACTGCTGCCGGCGCTGGAAGAAGCCCACCGCGCTACATGCGCGCTGGACCCCGCCGACATCGGCAGCGCCCCCTTCGGCCTGGCCCTGGCCAGCATGGCCCATGAGCGCCAGTACAGCCGCCTTTTTCGATCCTAGGAGAACCCATGAACAGCCAACCCCTGCGCGTCGGTATCGGTGGCCCTGTCGGCTCCGGTAAAACCGCCCTCACCCTGGCGCTTTGCCTGGCGTTGCGCGAGCGATACAACCTGGCGGTCGTCACCAACGACATTTATACCCGCGAAGACGCCGACTTCCTGGTGCGTAACGAAGCGCTGGCGCCAGAGCGCATCATTGGCGTTGAAACCGGCGGCTGCCCCCACACAGCCATCCGCGAGGATGCCTCCATCAACCTGGAGGCCGTAGATCAGCTCAACCGCCGTTTCCCGGGGCTGGACCTGATTCTGGTGGAGTCCGGCGGCGACAACCTCTCGGCCACCTTCAGCCCGGAACTGTCGGACCTCACCCTGTATGTGATCGACGTGTCCGCCGGTGACAAGCTGCCACGCAAGGGCGGCCCGGGCATTTGTAAATCCGACCTGCTGGTAATCAACAAGATCGACCTCGCAGACCAAGTGGGCGCTTCACTGGAAAGCATGGACCGCGATACCCGCAAGATGCGCGGCGAAAAACCATTCGTATTCAGCAATCAGAAAACCGGCCAAGGGCTGGAAGCGATCATCGCCTTCATCGAACGCCAAGGGCTGCTCAGCGCAGCCTGAACGACACAAGGAAGCCACCGTGACCCGTAATCAACTATTCGCTGCGTTTACCCTTCTCCTGGCACCCGCCGCCGCATTTGCCCACCCGGGGCACGGCCAAGGCCTGCTGGCCGGCGCCAGCCACCCGCTCGGCGGGCTGGACCACTTGCTTGCCATGGTCGCAGTCGGCCTTTGGGCGGCTCAGCAGGAGGGGCATGGCCGCTGGGCTCTGCCATGTACGTTCCTGACCAGCATGTTGGTGGGTGGGGCGCTGGGCTTTGCCGGGGTGAACTTGCCGGGGCTCGAAAGCGGTATCGCCGCATCGGTACTGGCACTGGGGCTGGCGGTCGCCTTGTCGGTTCGCCCTCCGCTGCCGCTGGCCATGCTGGCCACTGCAGGGTTTGCGGTATGCCATGGCATGGCTCACGGGCTGGAACTGCCTGCGATGGCCAGCGCCTGGACCTACGCCGCCGGGTTCATCGCCGCCACGGCTGCCCTGCATGGGGCAGGCTACACCCTGGCCCGCTGGATGCCTCGCGCCGCCGCGCCGCTGGTTCGCCTGGCTGGCCTGGGTGCCGCCATCGCCGGTGGATACCTGCTTGCGGCTTGACTCCCTACTGTGGGACCGGTTGGCGCCGCAGGCCGAAACCGGGAACGGATACCTGGCGTAGCAGCGGGCACCAGTTCGGGGGCTAACGCCCCCTCCTGCAATGCCTCTGTCGAACCACCGATTTGGCCGGCCCTGGCAGGAACTCGAATCAGGTTTTCTGCTAGAGTGGCGCCCATTTGCCGCCCATGAAGCCGTCCATGCCTGCCTCCTTCGTGAACACCCCGCTTGCAGAAACCTACGCCACGGTGTGGGCGCATTTCCTCGACACCATTGTGCCACTATGGGAAGGCCCAGGCTGGAACAGCGCCCTTGAGCTGCCTTACGAAGCACTGAGCGAGGGCCATCAGCCACTCCCGCCGCAGCGCTACCGCGCGATGGCCTGCGCCCGGCAGCTGTTCGTGTTCACGTCACTGGGAGATCGCCCCGGCGCGCGGGAACGGGCGGCCAGGTTATTTGCTTCGCTCAACCGGCACTTCGCCGACCCGGTAAACGGTGGCTGGTACTACAGCGTCGATCCCCAGGGCGCGCCGCTGGATACCCGCAAAGACCTCTATACCCATGCCTTCATCGTTTTTGCCTGTGCCCACTACCTTCGCCAGGCGCCCGATGCCGAAACCTGCCTGGACCAGGCACTGGCGGCGGTGCAACGCTTTGCTACCAACAATGGCCTTTACGAAGCGTGCCTGGATCGAGACTGGAGCGACCTTGGCCAGGGCCCGTTGCAGAACCCGCTGATGCACCTGGCCGAAGCGTTCCTGGCCAGCCTCGACGCGCGGCCGGACGCGCAGACTGCCGCCGCGCTCGACGCGCTCTGTGATGCGATGCATCAGGAATTTTTCGACGCACGTCACGGCGTGTTGTTGGAGAAACCGTGCTCGGCTGTGGATAACTGGTATGAGCCAGGCCATCAGTTCGAGTGGTTCTACTTGCTCGCTTCGTCGCCTCGCCTACACAACCATGCGCTGGCCAAAGACATGGCCGAAGCGCTGGTTCGCTCCGAGCAACAGGGCCTGCAAGAGGGGGCGGTATGCGCGATGCTCACCGCGAGCGGCATGCTGCTCGACGGCACCCGCCGCGTCTGGGCACACGCCGAATACCTACGCGCTCTCAGCCTGTTGCCAGAGCGCGCCGATACCCTCACGGCCGGCCTCCTACAGATGCGCGAACAGTTCATGCGCCCCGAGGGCTGGTTCGAATGCCGTGACGCCAGTGGGGTAGTGAGCCGGCACGACATGCCATCCACCACCCCATACCACCTTTATACGTGCCTGGCGGCGCTGGCAAATGCCATCGGCCTGGTTACTGGCGATGCACCGCAAAGCCCGCCCACGACTGAGTAACCGGCATCACTTCGAGGCGGTTCACGTTGATGTGCGCGGGCTGGGTCAGAATCCAATAGATGGTGTCGGCGATATCCTGAGGCTGGATTGGCTCGGCACCTGCGTAGGTCGCATCGTATCGGGCCTTGTCGCCGCCGAAACGCACCAGTGAAAATTCGCTTTCGCACATGCCCGGCTCCAGGTCGGTTACCCGTACACCGGTGCCTTGCAGATCGCAGCGCAGGTTGAGCGAAAACTGCTTCACGAACGCCTTGGTGCCGCCGTACACATGGCTACCGGGGTAGGGATAGCTGCCTGCCACGGAACCGAGGTTCACGATGCCAGCGCCCTTGCCGTGGGCGATCAGGCGGGGCAGCAGCAGGCGCGTGGTATACAGCAGCCCTTTGATGTTGGTGTCGACCATGGTTTCCCAGTCATCGAGGTCACACTTGGGCGCGGGATCCGCGCCAAGGGCCAGCCCTGCGTTGTTGACCAACGCGGTCAGGGTCGAAAACTGCTCCGGCAGGCCGTTGATAGCGGCTTCCATGGCCTTACGGTCGCGAACGTCCACCACCAGCGGCAATACCTCCACCTTTTCGGACAGCTCCTTGGCCAGCGCCTGAAGGCGGTCTTCACGCCGCCCGGTGATGATCAAGGACCAGCCGGCTTCGGCAAAGCGCCGGGCACAGGCTTCACCGAAACCAGAGGTCGCACCAGTAATAAAAACAGTGGAGGTCATTGCGTTCTCCTGATTGCGCCAGCGTTGGGCTGGTCGGACGGATGAGTTCAGCGCCCAGAATGCCCGGCGCAGAGAGGCGGCACAACGTGCAAAGTGGCGATTTCCCCTGTGTTGTTACCGCTTGGCGGAGAATCTGCGCAACGAATTCGAATATCGGCAGCCCTTGCCGCGCGGCCTCTGGGTATGTATTTCCAAGGGTTTCCCACAGAGTTATCCACAGGGTCCTTAGCGATCTGGACAACGGCTGTCAAGGCTTGACATTTAGTGTCACGCCGATTGCCCGAAGCGCTGTTCAAAAAACAACCACCGCGCTGGAAGCCACGGTTTCCGTGGCGCATAGCGTTGTGCCACCAAGTTATTCACAGGCTGGTCCACGGGAGTTGTGGGCTAATAACGATTGGGGATAAGCAAACATCAAATGCGACTTCAGGTCACATTCCACAGCCGGTTCAAAAATGTTTTCCACATTTCCGACCGGCCGTGAAAGGTTGCGCGATTGTTTCAATGGCCGCCCAGATAGGCGTTGCGGACGTCATCATTGGCCAGCAATTCCTTGCCGGTGCCGGTCATGCGAATCTGCCCGTTGACCATCACATAGGCGCGGTCGGATAACTTCAGCGCATGGTTGGCATTCTGCTCCACCAGGAAGATGGTCATCCCCGACTGCGCCAGTTCTCGCAGGGTCGCGAAAATCTGCTTCACCACGATCGGCGCCAGGCCCAGCGACGGCTCGTCCAGCAATAACAGCTTGGGCCGGCTCATCAGGGCTCGTGCAATGGCCAGCATCTGCTGCTCGCCGCCTGACATGGTCATTGCCCGCTGGTTGCGGCGTTCCTTCAGGCGTGGGAACAGGTCGAACATCCGCTGCATGTCTTCGCCAGCGTATTTGTCGCCGATGGGGATGGTCCCCATCATCAGGTTTTCTTCCACGGACATGTCCGGGAATACCCGCCGCCCCTCCGGTGACTGCGCAATGCCGTTGGACGCGATGTAGTGAGACGACTTCTGGCTGATGTCCGTGCCCTGGTAGAAGATCTGCCCGCTGGCGACTCTGGGCTGGCCGAAAATGGACATCAGCAAGGTCGACTTTCCTGCCCCGTTGGAACCGATCAGGCTGACCGTTTCACCCGGGTCGATGTGCAGGGAAACCTGCTTCAACGCCTGGATCGGCCCGTAATACACATCAATGGCTTTCAGCTCGAGGATGGGCGCGGTCATACCAGTTCCTCTTCGTCAGCGCCCAGGTAGGCCGCGATCACTTTGGGGTCGTTGCGGATCTGCTCGGGCTTGCCAGTGGCGATCACGTTGCCGTGGTCCAGCACTACGATTTCATCGGAAATGCTCATCACCATGCCCATGTCATGCTCGATCAGCACCACGGTCATGTCGTGGTGGTCCCGCAGGTGGCGAATCATGCCACTCAGCGCTTCGGTTTCCTGAGGGTTGAGGCCTGCGGCCGGCTCGTCCAGGCAAATCACCTGAGGCCGGGTACACATGGCCCGGGCAATTTCCAGCCGGCGCTGCTGGCCATAGGAAAGCTCACCGGCCAGGCGATTCGCGCAATCCACCAGGTCAACCACTTCAAGCCAGTAGAAGGCCGTTTCCAGCGCCCGCTCCTCTGCCTTGCGGTAACCGGGGGTATTCAGAATGCCGGCAAGCATGTTGCGGTTGACCCACATGTGCTGGGCCACCAACAGGTTTTCCACCACGGACATTTCCTTGAACAGCCGAATGTTCTGGAAAGTACGTGCCAGCCCTGCGCGGTTCACCAGATGGGTACCGCCAAACATCTTGTAGTAAAGCCGGCTGAAAAAGCGGTTCGGCGCCACGAAGTCGGTGGCCTTGAACGGCTCGCCCAGCAGCTTGATCACTTCCACGCTACCGGTGCGCGCATTGAGTTGAATGCGCCCTCCAGTGGCCTTGTAGAAGCCCGTGAGGCAGTTGAATACCGTGGTTTTGCCAGCACCGTTGGGGCCGATCAAGGCGAAAATCGAGTTGCGCTTTACCTGTAGGTTCACGTCACTCAGCGCCTTGATACCGCCGAACTGCATCATCAGGTGTTCAACGGACAGAATGATATCGTCGCTCATGGCGCCACTCCTTTACGCGGCACTACCCCGGTGCGGCTGATGCGAATAAGCCCGCGCGGTCGCCAGATCATCATCAACACCATCAGAATGCCAAACAGCAGCACCCGGTACTCGGCGAAGCTTCGCAGCAGTTCCGGCGCGACCGTAAGCACGAACGCGGCGATCACCACGCCGACCGTGGAGCCCATCCCGCCGAGCACAACGATGGCGAGGATCAAGGCCGACTCGAAGAAGGTAAACGAGGCCGGGTTTACAAAGCCCTGGTAGCTGGCGAAGAACACACCGGCCAGGCCCGCAGTCGACGCCCCAAGGGTGAACGCAGACAGCTTGACCAATACATGGTTGAGGCCCATGGCGCGGCAGGCAATTTCGTCCTCGCGCAGCGCTTCCCATGCACGGCCCACTGGCATGCGGGTAAGGCGGTGCTTGATGTACAGAACCGCCATCACCACCAGGAACAGCACGGCGTAGATGAACAGGAACTTGAGATCCGGGTTGTATTCGAACCCGAAGTATTCATGGATCGGTATGCCGCCATCCTTTGCCCGCCGGCCGAACTCGAGGCCGAAGATGGTTGGCGAAGGTACGGGCACGCCATTAGGCCCCCCGGTGAAGTCGAGCCAGTTGTTCAACACCAGGCGGATAATCTCACCGAAGCCCAGGGTCACGATGGCCAGGTAGTCCCCGTGCATTCGCAGTACCGGGAAGCCCAGAATGCACCCCGCCAACGCTGCGGCGATGGCCGCCAGCGGCAGTGCCGACCAGAAGCCCAGCCCCAGGTATTGATAGCCGAGCGCCAGGCCATAGGCACCGATGGCGTAGAACGCCACGTAGCCCAGGTCCAGCAGGCCCGCCAGCCCTACCACGATGTTCAGGCCCAGCCCAAGCAGTACGTAGATCAAGCCCAGGATTACCACGGTGAGCATGTACTTGTTCGCGAACACCGGGAACACCAGGGCAATCACGATCAGCAGTGGAATGATCCAGCGCAGCCGGGATTTGTAGTCTGGCGCCAGCACATGCACGCCACCACCGCTGCCCTCGAACCCTTGGAGGATGCTCACGCCCTTGGGCGTTTGCAGGAACAGGCTGAGCAGGAAGCGCCCGGCCATTACCACAGCGACCAGCACGGCGGTGCGAGCCGGTTGCAGGTTGAAACCATAGCCATCGAGCACGATACCCACGATGGGGCCGAATACGATCAGCGCCAGCAGGCCGGCAACGATTGCATCGATAAGGCTTTTCTTGAGATTGACAGGTTTATTGATCGCAGAAGACATGGTCACACCTTCGCCACAAGTGGGCGACCCAGCAGGCCTTGGGGACGGAAGATCAGGATCAGCACCAGCAGGCCGAAGCTGAACACGTCTTTGTAATCCGAGTTCACGAGCCCGGAGAATTGCGACTCGGCCACGCCGAGGATCAGCCCACCCAGCATGGCGCCCGGCAACGAGCCGATACCGCCCAATACCGCCGCGGTGAATGCCTTGATCCCGATAATGAAGCCGGCATAGAAGTCGAAGGTGCCGTAGTTCATGGTTACCAACACACCGGCCAGCGCGGCCATGGCTGCACCGATGATGAATACATAGGAAATCACCCGGTCGGTGTTGATGCCCAGGATAGAGGCCATCTTGCGGTCTTGCTGCGTGGCCCGGCACATCCGGCCCAGCTTGGTGTACTTGATGATATAGGTGAGCACCGCCATGCCGACGAACGCGGCCACGATGATGAACGCCTTGGTGTAGCTCAGCTGCACGAAGCCACTGCCTATGTGGAAGCGCCAGCCGCCTTCGAGCAAGGTGGGTACGCCTTGCTGGCGCGAGCCTTGGCTGATCTGAACGTAGTTCTGCAGGATCAGCGAAATACCGATGGCGCTGATCAAAGGCGCAAGGCGCGTGGAGTTACGCAGCGGCTTGTAGGCCACTCGCTCGATCACGAACCCGTACACGCCGGTCACCACGATGGTAAAGATCAGCGTGCCGAGAATCAGAAATGGGAAAGAATCGATGCCGAAGAGGGACAGTACCGCCAGGCCGATAGCGGAGAGGTAGCAGCTGACCATGTACACGTCGCCATGGGCGAAGTTGATCATGCCGATGATGCCGTAAACCATCGTATAACCGATGGCAATCAGCCCGTAAACCGACCCCAGGGTCAGCCCGTTGACCATTTGCTGCAGGAAAATACCGTCCATCATGCACTCTCGTGAACGTATTGGGGCGCCAGGCACTCACGCTTCGGCACAGGCCGAAACGCGCGTGCCTGCAATGTTGCGCAGGCAAGTTGGAAGTGCAGCCAGAGCGGGCGGGCCATTGCCCTGCTCGCCCTGGCGCGGGGCTTATTTTTGTTTTTCGAGTTGCTTGTACTTGCCGTCCGGGCCCCACTGGTACACGACGTAGTCGGAGACTTTAAGGTCGCCCTTGCTGTCCCAGGTTTTCTCGCCCATTACGGTCTTGACGGAGTGCCCCTTGAGCCATTCGGCGGCTTTCTCACCATTGTTTGCCTTGGCGCCGTTCAGGCCGGCAGCGATGGCCTGGAGCGAAGCGTAGGCATACAGGGTGTAGCCTTCAGGCTCGTAGCCACTCTTGCGGAACTGCTCTACAACAGCCTTGGAATCCGGCAGCAGGCGTGGGTCCGCGCCGAAGGTCATGTACACGCCATCAACGTATTGTGCGCCGCCTGCGGTGGTTACCAATTCGTCGGTCACGATGCCGTCGTCGGACACGAACTTCACGTCCTTGAGGCCCTGCTCGCGCAGTTGGCGAACCAGCGGGCCGGCTTCCGGGTGCAGGCCGCCGAAGAACACCACGTCGGCGCCGGTACCGCGAATTTTGGTGACCAGGGCACTGAAGTCTTTCTCGCCGCGGGTCAGGCCTTCTTCCAGCACGGGCGTTACGCCGCGCTTCTTCAGCTGGGCGGAGGTCGCATCAGCCAGGCCCTTGCCATAGGTGTCCTTGTCGTTGATCACCGCGACTTTCTTGGCCTTGAGCATGTCGACGATGTAATCGCCGGCAACGATGCCTTGCTGGTCGTCACGGCCGCACATCCGCAGCATGGTTTTAAGCCCGCGCTCGGTGACCGCCGGGTTGGTAGAGCCGGGGGTGATCGCGATAACGCCGGCTTCGTCATACACTTCCGACGCCGGAATGGTGTTGGACGAGCAGAAGTGCCCTACAACGCCTACCACTTTGTCCTGGTCCACCAGCCGGTTGGCAACGGCTACGGCTTGCTTGGGTTCGCACGCATCATCGCCCGCTACCAGTACGATCTTTTCCCCGTTAACGCCCCCCGCGGCGTTGACGGCATCGGCTGCGGCCTGCGCACCCTTCATGTACTGCTCACCGAACGAAGCGTTGGCACCCGTCATGGGACCAGCGACGCCGATTTTCACGTCCGCCTGTGCATACGACGCAACGCCCACCGCGGTAGCGACCGCCAGGGCCAGAAAGCCTTTCTTGTAAAACGTCTGCGACATGAGGTGATGCTCCTGAACGTTTTTTTGGTTGGCACAACAGCTTCAGCGTCATGCTCTGAGCAAGCGGCGTGCCATCAATTTTTACATGCGCGTAAAGTCGTAGCCCGAGGTTTCAAGCGCGGCCGTTGCAGGTCGATCAAACGGGACGTGCAACCGTCTAACACGAAGATAGTGACACCTCGTTACAATAAAGGAGCAACCTGGCGCGAGCGCAGAGAGCAACCATGACCGGCAAGTCAGCGCAACCGAGACGTAACAACAAGCGTAACGGAACTGCACAACCTCGGTGCGCGCTCGCTACATCGCGCACCATCGCAGCCAGGTTCTTGCACCGTTGCAGGCAGCTTGCCGCGCGCAATGTTCACGAATTTTCCGTCGCTGCGCCGAGAAGTGGCACGCTTGCCCTGGACCTTATACTTTTCATCCGATCCGTTGTCTGAAGCGTGTTGGCCAACCCGGAGCCTTTGATGATCGATTCACCCTTCCGCCCTCGTGTGATCCACTCACTGCTGGACACGGACCTGTACAAGCTGTCCATGATGCAGGCGGTGCTGCATAACTACCCCAACACGGATGTGGAGTGGGAATTCCGCTGCCGCAATGGTGAAGACCTGCGCCCTTACCTGGATGAGCTGCGGTGGGAACTGGAGCGCCTGTGCGAACTGAGCCTGGCCGATGAGGAAGCTGCCTTCCTGGAAAACATCAGCTTTATGAAGCCTGATTTTCTGCGCTTTCTGGGGTTGTTCCGGTTCAACCTGCGGTATGTGCAGCTGGGCATCGAGCACGATGAGCTCTACATCCGCCTGCGCGGGCCATGGTTGCATGTGATTCTGTTCGAGGTGCCATTGCTGGCGATGGTGAGCGAGGTTCGCAACCGCACGCTCCATCCGGGCGTCACGCTGCAGAAAGCCCGGGATCAGCTGTACCGCAAATTCGACTGGCTGGTCGCCAACGCGACGGTGGACGAACTGGCAGGCCTGCAAGTAGCGGATTTCGGCACCCGGCGCCGATTTTCCTTCGGCGTCCAGGATGAAGTAGTGCGCCTGCTCAAAGCGGAATTCCCGGCACGCTTCGTGGGCACCAGTAACGTGTACCTGGCGCGTAAATATGACCTCAAGCCCTTGGGCACCATGGCGCATGAATGGGTAATGGCGCACCAGCAACTTGGCCCCCGGCTGATCGACAGCCAGATCGCCGCGCTGGACTGCTGGGTGAGGGAATACCGCGGCCTGCTAGGCATCGCGCTTACAGACACCATCACCATGGATGCTTTCCTGCGCGATTTCGACCTGTACTTCGCCAAGCTGTTCGACGGCTTGCGCCATGACTCGGGGGACCCGCTGCTCTGGGCCGAGAAGGCCATCACCCACTACCGCAAGCTGGGCATCGACCCGATGACCAAAACCCTGGTGTTCTCCGATGGCCTGGACCTGCCGCGGGCCTTGAACCTCTACAGGGCGTTACGTGGGCGCATCAACGTGAGCTTTGGTATCGGCACCAACCTCACGTGCGATATCGACGGGGTGGCGCCCATGAGCATGGTGCTAAAGATGACCAGCTGCAATGGCCAGCCCGTGGCGAAGATCTCCGACGAAGCGGCCAAGACCCAATGCCGCGACCCGAATTTCGTGTCCTACCTGCGGCATGTGTTCAAGGTGATGTAACACCGGGGGGTTGGCTGGACCTAGTCCACCAGCTTCAAGGTGCCTTGCATCATCGAGATATGCCCGGGGAAAGTGCAGAAGAAGCTGTACTGGCCGGCGGGGTCCAGGGCAGAGGCATCGAAGGTGATGCTGTCCTGGTCACCCGCGCCGATCATGCGCGTATGCGCGATTACCCGGCTGTCTTCTGGCTGAAGGTAGCCTTCCTCGGCGCCGGCGGACATTCCATCGCTGGCCACGTTGCGCATGTCGGCCGTTTTGCTAAGCACCCAGTTATGCCCCATCACCTGCACCGGCAGCGCGCCGGAGTGGGTAAGCGTCACCTTGAATGCCTTGCAGCTTTTGCTGACGGTGATTTCCTTCTGATCGAAAGTCATCTGATCGGTGGAATCGACCGTTACCTCGCACTGCGCCGCCAAAGCGGGAACGGCGACCAGGCCAAGCAAACCGGCGAAAACGGCTTTGAGCAACATGCATACACTCCCGGGCAGTGGGCCGCTTGTCTATCGGGCCCATGAACACATTCAAAGTGCCCATCTTGCCTGCCAGGCGTAGGCTTCTCAACATCACTTGAGGAGAACCATCATGGGTTTCAACAGCTTCTTCCGTAGCCTGCTTGCCGCATACGCCTGTGGCGCCAGTGGCGCCGAGCCTGAGTACAAGGCAGGCCAGCCGCACTGATCATGCGGTAGGCAGGGTTTCTTCGATGGGCGTGACGGTTACCTGCACCTCAGGGTCGTGGCTACCGCCGCCCAGGATCACCCCACGCAGTGGTGACACATCGGAAAAGTCCCGCCCCCATGCCAGCGTGACGTGGCCCAGCCCCGGGCGTACGTTGTTGGTGGGGTCGAACTCTACCCAGCCATTGGCAGGGCAATACACCGCTACCCAGGCATGGGAGGCGTCCGCGCCGATGAGCCGGGGCTTGCCGGGTGGTGGCTGGGTGAGCAGGTAACCGCTGACATAGCGCGCCGCCAGCCCCCGCGACCGCAAACAGGCAATCATCAAATGAGCGAAGTCCTGGCACACGCCGCGTCGCCGCTCCAGCACTTCCAGCAGCGGGGTCGCTACCCCGGTAGCATTGGCGTCATAGGTAAAGTCGTTGAAGATCTTTCCCATCAGCGCCTGAGCGCCTTCGAGCAGTGGCGTGCTTGCGGGGAAACAGCTGTCAGCAAACGCAACGAAGTGCTTTTTCAGTCGAATGAAAGGTGACTCGAAACGGAAGCGACAGGCCTTCAGCACATCCAGCGGCATTGGCTGGCCGCTGTAGCACAAGCTGTCACGGGCGATTTCCCAGGCAGGCGACAATCGCATGTCGGGCACCCGGCGGGGCAACACTTCCACTTCCAGCCGCGCTTTGACCGTGAGCGCGTCATGGGGCCGCTCAAAGGCGAGGCGGGTAAGCGGGTTGCCGAACACGTCGTATTCGTCGATCCGCTGGGTTGGCAGTGGCGTCACCTCGAGTGACTGATTGCGGCAGAACTGCCAGGCGCAAGGGCGGGGCCACAAATGCGCCAGCTGTTTGGCCAGCGATACCGGGGCGTCGTACGCGTAGTGGGTGTCATGCATCACCCGATAGCAAATGCTTGTCATACCGATACCGTTTGCTGGCTTACGTCGTCCACATGGACGAAATGGCGCAAGGCAAGGCGGTCGGACACCTGGCTGCTGGCATCGCCTACCTCATCGAGCAGATCCGCCAACCCGCCCAGCACCACCCGTACACTGCCTACCCCGAACAGTGAATACTCCAACGCACCCAGATCGAATGCCGTAAGCCGCTCGATCAGTGATGCAAACGAATTATCCCGAGGCGTGCGCAAATCGTCGTGCAGCCGCCGCAGCGACCGAACCACCTGCCTGAGCTGGAATAGCACGGCGTGTGGGTTCTGAGGGTCGAGCAGCAACAGGTCGAGCACAGGGATCAGTTGCGCCTCGGCCAGGTAGCGCGAGCGGTAAGTGATGCTACTGTTCGCCAACTCCAGCAGCCACTCGAGCGCCGAAGGCTCGAATACCTGTTCACTGCGCAGGCTCGCCGCCAGGCTGGTGCACAGAAAGTGCAAACGCTCGAGGCGCCGGCCGATCATCAGGAAACGCCAGCCTTCGTCGCGGGTCATGTCATCCAGCGCAAAGCCGGACAGTGCCGCCAGTGACACCACCAGGCGGTTGAGCAGGTCCAGGGCTTCACCCAAGTCAGCGCCCAGCAGCTCCAGGCGTGCCGACTCCCGTTGCAACTCGACCAGTGCATGCCAGTTTTCACGGGACAGCTTGCCGCGTACCTGCGAGGCTGCCCACTGCAACCGTTGCAGGTTGTTGCGCAGGCTGAACGGCCAATCAGCACCCACCAGCGCCGTGAGCAGCCCGGCTTCCAACTCTCCTTCATCGGGCATCACATTCAGTGCTTGCGCGAGCGCGACCGACGCGTGCAACGCCTGCGCATCGTCGCCTTCCACATGGCGGGTGAGGACGATCCGCAGCAACCGGGCACTGTCGTCGCACCGCTCGGAATAGCGCCCGAACCAGAACAGGTTCTCGACCACACGAGATGGCAAGTAAGGGTCGCGCCGAATCACGTCCTGCACCCCGAGGGCTCGTTGTGCGCGCCACTGTTCGGCGCTGGGGGCCGGCTCGCCCAGTATCCAGGTATCCTTGCTGGCGCCGCCGCGCTGCATGGCAATCACGTCAGCGTCGGCGTGGGCGGCCACCCGGGTCAGCCCACCCGGCAGCACGCGGTAGCCCTCTTCAGCCGCCACCGCATACATGCGCATGCCAACGGCGCGAGGCTGCAGCCCGAGGTTTTCGCCATGCCACACCGGCGCCTGAGACAGCTGCGCGATGGCCTGGCCAACATAGGCATAGGGCCGAGCCTTGATCCGCTCGCTCAGGGCTTCGCGCTGCGCTCCATCGAGCTCCCGCCCGAACACAGGCCCAAAACTCTGCGACGGGAAGGCCGGCTTGAACACCAGCTCGGCCATGTGCTCCAAGGCGTGCGCCATCACCGGGGGCTCCCCGCACCACCAGGTGGCAATGGACGGCAACATCAGCTTCTCGCCAAACAGGTGCTCGTTGATCGCCGGCAAAAACCCAAGCAGCCCCGGGGACTCCAGCACGCCGCTACCCAGCGAATTGGCGACCAGCACCCGGCCTTCGCGCACTGACTGCAACAGCCCCGGCACGCCCAGGGCGGAATCGGTACGCAGCTCGAGCGGGTCGCAGAAGTCGTCATCCAGCCGGCGCAATATGGCGTGCACTCGCCGCAGCCCATTGAGTGTCTTGAGGTACACCGTGGCGTCGCGCACGGTCAGGTCGGTGCCTTCTACCAGCGGATAGCCCAATTGCCGGGCGAGGTAGAGGTGCTCGAAATAACTTTCGTTGAAGCGCCCAGGCGTCAGCACCACCACCAGGGGCGTATCAGTACCCGCAGTGGCAAGCCGCGCGAGGGTTTCCTGCAGTGTCCGGAAGAAGCCCGCCAGATGCCGCGCTTGCAGGTCCCGGTAAAGGTCGGGAAATGCGCGGGATACGATCATCCGGTTTTCCAGCGCATAGCCGGCGCCCGACGGGGCCTGCGTACGGTCTGCAGTTACCCACCAGCGCCCATCGGGGCTGCGGGCCAGATCCACTGCATACAGGTGAAGGAAAATGCCTGCGGGCGGGCGAATACCCTGGCAGGCCCAGAGGTAATTGTTGTGGCCGAACACCAGCTCGGACGGCAGCAAACCCTCCTGCATCAGGGTTTGCGGGCCGTAGATGTCCGCCAGCACCGCGTTGAGCAGGCGCGCCCGCTGAGCGATGCCGGCGGCCAGGTACTGCCATTCGCCCTGCTCGATCAGGTTCGGCAGCAGGTCCAGTTCCCACGGCCGGTCCGCGCCCTTGGGGTCGGCATACACGTTGTAGGTCACACCGTTTTCGTGAATCTGCCGGTTGAGCATGTCTTGCCGCTGGGCCAGCTGCGCGGGGCTGCTGCGTTGCAGGTGATCGAGCAGGCGCCGCCAGTGCGGCCTCACCGCGCCGGCGGGGTCGAGCATCTCGTGATAGCTGCCTGCGGTGCGCAGGTAGTGTTCAAGCAGGTCTGGCATGAAACGCTCGGCTACAGGTAGTGGGCCCGACTCATTGGAAACGGCGCATGTCCAGTGTCATGGGAAACGCTTCGTTAACCTGTACAGGTGGCGCGACCAGCGTTCCGGGAGTGTGGCCGACCCGGAAGAAACGCGCCAGCCGCCGGCTTTCGGCTTCGTTGCCATTGACCGGGAAGGTGTCGTAGTTACGGCCACCCGGGTGCGCCACATGGTATTGGCACCCGCCCAACGAACGCTGCATCCAGGTATCGACCAGATCGAATACCAAGGGCGCATGGGGTGCAATGTTCGGGTGCAATGCATTCGCTGGCTGCCACGCACGGTAGCGCACGCCCGCAACGAACTCCCCGGCCACTCCGGTGGCACGAAGCGGTACCGGCAGGCCATTGCAGGTAAGCACATAACGCCCCGGCGCCATGCCAGTCACTTTCACCTGCATGCGCTCCAAGGATGAGTCCACGTAGCGTACGGTGCCCCCGGCGGCCCCCTCCTCGCCCAGCACGTGCCAAGGCTCCAGGGCCTGGCGCAGTTCCAGCTCGATCCCGGCCACCGCATAGTCGCCCACCTTGGGAAAGCGAAACTCCAGGTGCGGCGCGAACCACTCTGCCTTGAACGGATAGCCCGCCAGCGTGAGCTCATGAAGCACATCGGCAAAGTCCTGAGCCACAAAATGGGGAAGCAGAAAACGGTCATGCAATTCCGTGCCCCAGCGGGTGAGGCGTTGCGGCGCATAGGGCGCTTTCCAGAACCGTGCCACCAGCCCGCGCAACAGTAACTGTTGCGCCAGGCTCATGCGGGCATGGGGCGGCATTTCGAACGCCCGCAATTCGAGCAGGCCAAGACGGCCACTGGCGCTGTCGGGCGAATACAGCTTGTCGATACAAAATTCGGCGCGATGCGTGTTGCCTGTCACGTCGGTCAGCAGGTTGCGCAGCAGGCGGTCTACCCGCCAGGGCGCGACTTCCTCGCCAGGGGCGGGCATCTGCGAGAAGGCGATTTCCAGCTCGTAAAGGGCATCGTTGCGCGCTTCATCCACCCTCGGCGCCTGTGACGTGGGCCCGATGAACAGCCCGGAGAACAGGTACGAAAGCGAGGGGTGATCATTCCAGTAACTCACCAGGCTACGCAGCAGGTCAGGGCGTCGAAGGAAGGGAGAATCTGCAGGCGTGGCCCCGCCGAGCACGAAATGGTTGCCACCGCCGGTGCCGGTATGGCGGCCGTCAATCATGAACTTCTCGCTGGCCAGGTGGGTGTGCCGCGCCTGCTCATAGAGGAACTCGGTACGCTCCACCAGCTCCGCCCAACTCGCCGAGGGCTGAACGTTCACCTCAATAACCCCAGGGTCGGGCGTAATGCGCAGGTTCTGCAGGCGCGGGTCGGCCGGTGGCTCGTAGCCCTCCAGCACCACCGGGCAGCGCAACCCTTCGGCCACGGCCTCAACCACCTCCACCAATTGAAGGTAATCTTCCAGCCGCTCAAGCGGCGGCATGAAGATGTGAAGCCGGCCATCCCTGGGCTCGGCGCACAGGGCGGTACGGGCAATCCAGCCTGCCGACTCTCCGGCTTTCGGAGCGCCGCCTTCGTAACGGCCTTGCACCGAAGCCGCCGGCTGCTGCAGCGCCAGGGGCGAGAAGGCCTGGTTGGGGTCACGGGCGTTGATGAAGGGGTAATCGCTTTCCTCTACCCATGGCAGCGAATTCAGCGGCAGCCGGTAACCCAAGGCCGAGTCGCCGGGCAGCAGGCGGCACTGCTCGTCGCGCAGGTACCAGCGGCTACTGTGCCATCGATCGCCGGCGGCGGTACGCGCCAGCGGCAACACATGGCCTACCACTTGGTCCAGGCCTTGGGTGAAGACCTTGCGCAGGCGCTCACGCTCTAGCTGGTCGGCCAGGCGAGCATCAGCCACGCTCAGGTTTGCCGGCAACGTCCCCTCGCGCCAGAGGTAGTAAAGGCTGTCTTCGTAAGCGGGGAAGACGAAGTCTCCCGGCAAGCCCATGTGCTCGGCCACCTGTACCAGGAAGCGCGCCGCCAGTTCGGTATCGGCGGCGTAGCGCTCCTGCTCATTGGCGATCAGCCGAGGGTTGCGCCAGATCGGCTCGCCGTCTGTGCGCCAGAAGGCATTCAATGACCATCGGGGCAGTTGCTCGCCCGGGTACCACTTCCCCTGGCCAAAGTGCACCAGCCCACCGGTGGCGTAGCGTGCTCGCAAACGTTGATACAGTTCAGTGGCAAGCTTGCGCTTGTTCGGCCCGAGGGCGGCGGTGTTCCATTCGGCGCCGTCGGGGTGGTCCACGGAAACGAACGTGGGTTCGCCGCCCATGGTCAGGCGCACGTCACCCGCCAGCAGATCGGCGTCGATGTGCTCGCCCAGCGCGAGTATGGCCTGCCATTGGTCTTCGCTGTAAGGGCGGGTAACGCGCGGCGCTTCCCAGATCCGGCGCACCGACATGGAATGGGCGAAATCACATTCGCACGGCTCTACCCTGCCGGTGATCGGCGCGGCGGAAGTGGGGTCCGGGCTGCACGCCAGTGGGATATGCCCTTCTCCAGCAAACAGCCCCGAGGTGGCATCCAGGCCGATCCAGCCAGCGCCGGGCAGGTACACCTCGCACCAGGCGTGCAGGTCGGTGAAATCCACGTCGGTGCCAGCTGGCCCGTCCAACGCTTTCACGTCAGCGGTGAGCTGAATCAGGTAGCCCGACACGAAGCGCGCCGCCAGCCCGAGGTTACGCAGCACCTGCACCAGCAGCCAGGCGGAATCCCTGCAGGAACCGCATTCCAGTTCCAGGGTTTGCTCGGGCGTCTGCACCCCTGGCTCCATGCGGATGAGGTAGCGCACGTCCTGGCTGATGCGTTGATTGAGCGCGACCAGAAAATCCACGGTCGGCGTCGGTTCGCGCTCGATACTTTCCACATAAGCGGCGAACCGGGGCGACAGCGGCAGTTTTTCCAGATAGGGCGCCAGCTCATGGCGCTCATCCGGTGCATAACTGAAGGGAACGGCGTCGGCATAGGGCTCAAGGAAAAAATCAAACGGGTTGAACACCGCCATTTCGGCGACAAGGTCCACCTCGATCCTGAACCGCTCGGTTTTCTCCGGGAACACCAGCCGCGCCAGGTAATTGCCTTGGGGGTCCTGCTGCCAGTTGATGAAATGGCCTTCGGGCAGAACCTTCAACGAATAGGAAAGAACGCGTGTTCGGCTATGCGGTGCCGGGCGCAGCCGGACTATCTGCGGCCCAAGCTCCACCGCCCGGTCGTAGCGATAGTCGGTAATGTGGTTTAACGCGACATGTATCGACACAGCGTGCCTCCTGCAGGCCAAACGGTCAGGGAAACAGCGCAAGAGTTGTGCCAGCACAACCCTTTTGTCGGTTATGCATAGCTGGCTCAGCCCGCGGTGCTCTGGTTGGACTCAACCAACCGCTGTTCTATCCACGGGGGCGACGTTAATAAACCAGGCGCTGTGCAGGCAGGCCTGAAGCCGTCGCTGATCGCTCAGGATCAGCGGAACGGCTTTCCCTCGTGTGGATCAGCGAGGAAGTACGGGCTGCCGGCTCGGCTTGCGCTTACCCTTTGCGTTGGCATTGCCCTTGTCAGCGCGAGCCGCCTGATCGCGGCGCGCCTGTGCGGCGGCCTTGGCCTCTTCACGCTTGTCCCAGGGCTTGCTGCCGTCACTGCCACGCGGCGGCAGGCCGGTGTGCTGCGTGAGAATACGCTGCTCGCGGGCAACCTTGTGGCTACCTGCGGGCGTCGAGTTCTTGCGCCGTGCGCTGGTGTAGGTATCTACGTCAGGCTGGTGCGCCGGGATCAGCTGATTTTTGCCCGAGCCGATCAGATCGGTACGGCCCATGCGCTCCAGCGCTTCACGCAGCATTGGCCAGCCCTTCGGGTCGTGGTAGCGCAGGAAGGCCTTGTGCAGCCGGCGCTGGGCCTCGCTTTTCACGATGCTCACACCCGGGCTCTTGTACGTAACCTTGCGCAGCGGGTTCTTGCCCGAGTGGTACATGGCGGTAGCGGATGCCATGGGTGACGGATAGAACGCCTGCACCTGGTCGGCGCGGAAACCGTTGCCCTTGAGCCAGAGCGCCAGGTTCATCATGTCTTCGTCGGTAGTACCGGGATGCGCCGCAATGAAGTACGGGATCAGGTACTGCTCTTTGCCGGCTTCTTTCGAGTACTTCTCGAACATGCGCTTGAAGCGGTCATAGCTACCGATGCCCGGCTTCATCATCTGGTTGAGCGGGCCTTCCTCGGTGTGCTCCGGGGCGATCTTCAGGTAGCCGCCCACATGGTGGGTGACCAGTTCCTTCACATACTCCGGCGATTCCACCGCCAGGTCATAGCGCAGGCCCGAGGCGATCAGGATCTTCTTCACACCGGGCAAGGCGCGGGCGCTGCGGTACAGCTGAATCAGCGACGAGTGATCGGTGTTCAGGTTGGGGCAGATGCCCGGGAACACGCACGAAGGCTTGCGGCACGCGGATTCGATCTCCGGGCTTTTGCAG
This sequence comes from Pseudomonas sp. 3MAES_34.3B, assembly GCF_058145875.1. Taxonomy (NCBI): domain Bacteria; kingdom Pseudomonadati; phylum Pseudomonadota; class Gammaproteobacteria; order Pseudomonadales; family Pseudomonadaceae; genus Pseudomonas; species Pseudomonas sp. 3MAES_34.3B. The sequence continues at coordinate 5,011,865 of NZ_CM176960.1, forward strand.
GCGATGCGGTACATGTTCGCGGTGGGCCCGCCCAGGTCCGAGATAACGCCAGTGAAGCCGGGCACCTTGTCGCGGATTTCTTCGATCTCGCGGATGATCGACTCTTCGGAGCGGTTCTGGATGATCCGGCCTTCGTGTTCGGTGATGGAGCAGAATGTGCAGCCACCAAAGCAGCCGCGCATGATGTTCACCGAGAAGCGGATCATGTCGTAGGCCGGGATCTTTTCCTTGCCGTACGCCGGGTGCGGGACGCGCGCGTAGGGCATGCCGAACACGTAGTCCATTTCCTCGGTGGTCATCGGAATGGGCGGCGGGTTGAACCAAACGTCTACGTCGCCATGCTTCTGCACCAGCGCACGAGCGTTGCCCGGGTTGGTTTCCAGGTGCAATACGCGGTTGGCGTGGGCATAGAGCACGGCGTCGTTGCGTACTTTCTCGAAGGACGGCAAGCGGATGACCGTCTTGTCGCGGGTCATGCGCGGGCTTTCGAGGATCTGCACAACCTTGGCTTCGGTCGGGTCTTCAACCGGGCCTTTTTCCTGCTCGATGGCGCAGGCCTGGGTGTCCTGGGTGTTCACGTACGGGTTGATGATCTTGTCGACCTTGCCCGGGCGGTCGATACGCGTGGAGTCCACTTCGTACCAGCCTTGCGGCGTGTCCCGGCGCACGAACGCGGTGCCGCGGATATCCGTGATGCTTTCGATCGGCTGCCCGGCTGCCAGCCTTTGGGCCACTTCCACCACGGCGCGCTCGGCGTTGCCGTACAGAAGGATATCGGCACAGGCGTCGATCAAAATCGAATGGCGGACTTTGTCCTGCCAGTAGTCGTAATGCGCGATCCGGCGCAGCGACGCCTCGATGCCACCCAGCACGATCGGCACGTGCTTGTAGGCTTCCTTGCAGCGCTGGCTATACACCAGGCTGGCGCGGTCGGGCCGCTTGCCCGCAAGGCCGCCAGGGGTGTAGGCGTCGTCGGAGCGGATTTTCTTGTCTGCGGTGTAGCGGTTGATCATCGAGTCCATGTTGCCGGCCGCAACACCGAAGAACAGGTTCGGCTCGCCCAGCTTCATGAAGTCGGCCTTGGAGGTCCAATCCGGCTGGGCAATGATGCCCACTCGGAAACCCTGGGCTTCGAGCAGCCGGCCAATGATCGCCATGCCGAACGAGGGATGATCGACATAGGCATCACCGCTCACAATGATGATGTCGCAGGAATCCCATCCCAGCTGGTCCATTTCTTCCCGGCTCATGGGCAGGAAAGGCGCCGGCCCGAAACATTCGGCCCAGTATTTCGGATAGTCGAATAATGGCTTGGCTGCTTGCATGGTGATGACCGGTGTTATGGCAAATGGACCCGCGTGAATTCGCGGCCGCGGAGGATAGCACAAAAAATGACCAAATCCGACGACCTTTGTCGGATATAGGCTATTCGATGGCTCTGCAGGGAATATCCGAGCGAAGGTCAGGCAAGGCAAAAACAGGCGAGGAAGCGGAGTTTACTGGTTGTAAATGAGCATTCCGAGCCTGTTTTTAACGCAGCATCACCGAGCGCAGGATGTTCCCCGATTATTCGTCATCGAACTGATAGCTGCCCGGCGCCAGGTTCTCGAACCGAGTGTACTTCCCGATGAAGGCCAGGCGCACGGTACCGATCGGGCCGTTCCGCTGCTTGCCGATGATGATCTCGGCAATGCCCTTGTGCTCGGTTTCGGGGTGATACACCTCGTCCCGATAGACGAACATGATCACGTCCGCATCCTGCTCGATCGCTCCCGATTCCCGCAGGTCGGAGTTTACCGGGCGCTTGTTGGGGCGCTGTTCCAGCGAGCGGTTAAGCTGGGACAGTGCGATCACAGGGCAGTTGAATTCCTTGGCCAAGGCTTTGAGCGAGCGCGAAATCTCCGAGATTTCGTTAGTGCGGTTGTCGCCGCTCGAGCCGGGAATCTGCATCAGCTGCAGGTAGTCGATCATGATCATGGCGATCTCGCCATGCTCACGCACAATGCGCCGCGTACGGGCGCGCATTTCCGAAGGGCTGATGCCGGCGGTATCGTCAATGAACAGCTTGCGGTCGTTGAGCAGGTTGACCGCCGAGGTCAGCCGTGGCCAATCGTCGTCGTCCAGTCGGCCGGTTCGAACCTTGGTCTGGTCGATACGGCCCAGCGACGACAGCATACGCATGATCAGCGAGTCGCCTGGCATTTCAAGGGAGTACACCAGCACTACCTTGTCGCTGCGCAGTACCGCGTTTTCCACAAGGTTCATGGCAAAGGTGGTTTTACCCATGGACGGGCGCCCCGCCACGATCACCAGGTCGGACGGCTGCAGGCCGCTGGTTTTTTCGTCCAGGTCGGCATAGCCAGTGGACAGGCCGGTAATCGCCTGATCGGTATTGAATAGCGTGTCGATCCGGTCGATGGCTTTGGTCAACAGGTCATTCACGCCTACCGGACCGCCGGTCTTGGGGCGCGCCTCGGCAATCTGGAAGATCTGCCGCTCGGCCTCGTCGAGGATTTCGGACGCGTTCCGGCCTTGCGGATTGAAGGCACTGTCGGCGATATCGCTGCTGATGCTGATCAACTGGCGCAGGGTGGCGCGTTCGCGAACGATCTGCGCGTACGCCTTGATGTTGGCGACCGACGGCGTGTTCTTGGCCAGTTCGCCCAGATAGGCAAGGCCGCCGACCTGGCTACTCTGCCCTTCCTTGTCCAATTGCTCGTGCAGCGTGACCACGTCGAACGGAAGGTTCTGGTCGGCCAGGCGAGCCACCGCGCGGAAAATCAGGCGGTGGTCATGCCGGTAGAAGTCACCATCCGACACCTGGTCCAGTACCCGCTCCCAGGCATTGTTGTCCAGCATCAAGCCACCGAGCACAGCCTGTTCGGCCTCGATGGAGTGAGGTGGAACCTTGAGCGCGGCGGTTTGCAGGTCGTACTGTTCGGGCGTCGAGATTTCGTTCATAACCGGCGGAATCTGAGGGGTACATAAAAAAACAAAGGGCACGACCTGTCGAAGACAGGGCCGTGCCCCATGTTAAACCGCTGGCTGGCCGAGCGGCCAGCCAATGGCTCAGGCGGCTACAACCACAACGCGAACGGTAGCTTCAACGTCGCTGTGCAGGTGCACGGCTACGTCGTATTCACCGACGTTACGGATGGTGCCGTTCGGCAGACGAACTTCAGCCTTGGCAACTTCAACGCCGGAGGCGGTCAGTGCGTCAGCGATGTCGTGAGTACCGATCGAACCGAACAGCTTGCCTTCATCGCCCGCGGTAGCGGTGATGGTGACTTCCAGCTCGGCCAGTTGAGCGGCGCGGCTTTCAGCGGAAGCTTTCTTGTCGGCAGCTGCTTTTTCCAGGTCAGCACGGCGAGCTTCGAACGCAGCCAGGTTGGCGGCGGTCGCGGCAGTAGCCTTGCCTTGTGGCAGCAGGTAGTTACGACCGTAACCAGCCTTTACGTTTACCTTGTCGCCCAGGTTGCCCAGGTTGGCGATTTTTTCCAGCAGGATCAGTTCCATTTGGTATTAACCTCTTAACTTTAACCTTCACCGTTCGCGGAGCCCTGGTCGTTGCCTTTTTCAGGCGCCAGGCGGCCGCGAAAATCAATCAGGCTGTCGACAATGGCCACAGCCACCAGTAACGGATAGGCCAGCTGTATGAACAGCAGGAACGTGACGTACAACCCTACCAGCCAGAAGCGCCCGAGCTTGCCGCGAACGACCAGCCCATGCACCAGGGCGAAGCCCGCGAACATCAGCGGCACGCTGCACAGGGGGGTCAACATCGCCACCCTGGGACCGAACTGCGGCCCCACCAGCATGCACGCCAATAGCCCGAGGGCTACGGCACCGGGGATTCTCGTGGTGCGAAACTCGCGCCCGAAACCGCCGGGGTTATACAACACGGCCTGCCAGTAGCGCCCCAGTATCAGGGCCAACAGGCTGATGGCCTGCAACAAAGCTGCTATCAATCCGATCAGTACCGGAGCGATCAACGCCTCCAGGTGGGCCTGCTCTGCCAGCGACAAGCGCTGGTAGATGTCGCCGAGCAGGTCGGGCAAGTGGCTGTTCATGGCCACTGCCAGCTGGTTCAGGGCTTCGCCGAAGGCGGCTCCCAGTACCACGCCATACACCACACCCAGGCCGACACTTGCCAGCAACACCTTGCTCCAGGGCCATCCCGCACGCAGCAGCGCCGCGAGACCCAGCGAACCCAGCAACACCATGAGGGTGCGAGGTTCACCGAAATACCACCAGACAAACGCCGGCAGTATTCCCCAGGCAAGGACGCCAATGGCGTCGCTTCGCCCCCGCCGCAGAAGCACAAGGCAACCCGCAGCGGCACTCAACCAGAACAACAGCGGCAATGCCGCACATCCAGCCACCACCAGGGTGGCTTGCATACGACCCCGCATGATGAAATCAGCCAAGGCACGCATGCGCTCTATCCTTTACGGCTTGTCGACAAAGCCCGTATCAGCGGCCGTGGCTGTCGGTGTAAGGCAGCAGGGCCAGGAAGCGGGCGCGCTTGATAGCGGTAGCCAGCTGACGCTGATAACGAGCCTTGGTACCCGTGATACGGCTTGGAACGATCTTGCCGGTTTCAGATACGTAAGCTTTCAGGGTGTTGAGATCCTTGTAATCGATCTCTTTAACGTTTTCTGCGGTGAAGCGGCAGAATTTACGACGACGGAAGAAACGTGCCATTTAACAGGCTCCTCTAAAGATCCGTGGATTACTCGTCAGCGTTGTCGCTGTTGTCGCTGTTGTCGCTGTTGTCGCTGTCGTCGCCGTCGGCGCTTTCAGCTTGCTCAGGACGGTCACGACGCTCACGGCGCTCGCTGCGGTTTTCTTCAGCCTTGAGCATTTCGGACGGGCCGGTAACGGCTTCGTCGCGACGGATCACAAGGTTACGGAGAACGGCATCGTTGTAGCGGAAGCTGTCTTCCAGCTCGGCCAGGGCCTTGCCGGTGCATTCAACGTTCAGCATCACGTAGTGAGCCTTGTGAACATTGTTGATTGCGTAGGCCAGTTGACGACGGCCCCAGTCTTCCAGGCGGTGAATCTTGCCACCGTCTTCTTCGATCAGCTTGGTGTAACGCTCGACCATGCCGCCGACTTGCTCGCTCTGATCCGGGTGGACCAGGAAGATGATTTCGTAATGACGCATGAATGCTCCTTACGGGTTGTAGCCTGCCGAGGTACCGGTCAGACAAGGAGTGAATAGTGCTTGGTACATGCCTAGGCGGGCGCTGGTAAGCCTGCCGCCAGGGCAAGGGGCGCAATTGTAGAGAAGGGCCTTGGGCAACGCAAGGTGATTGGCGAATATTTGACCAGCCGCCTATACCCGGGCACAGCGCCCGGGCAGACGGCCCGTTAACGGCCCTGGCGCTGGCGCACCGCTTCGAACAGGCATACACCGGTGGCAACCGAAACGTTGAGGCTGCTCACGCTTCCCGACATCGGCAGCTTGACCAGATGATCACAGTGCTCGCGAGTAAGCCGGCGCATGCCCTTGCCTTCGGCCCCCATCACCAATACCAGTGGGCCAGTGAGGTCTTGCTGGTAGATCTCTTTCTCGGCCTCGCCGGCCGTGCCGACAACCCACAACCCGCGCTGCTGGAGCTTTTCCAGGCTGCGCGCCAGGTTGGTCACGGCAACCAGCGGGATCACTTCCGCCGCGCCGCAGGCCACTTTGCGTACCACGGGGGTAAGGGTGGCGGACTTGTCCTTGGGAATGATCACGGCAAGGGCGCCGGCGGCATCTGCGGTCCGCAGGCAGGCCCCGAGGTTATGTGGGTCGGTCACGCCGTCGAGCACCAGCAGCAAGGGTGGCCCCTCATGGCGGTCGAGCAGCTCGTCGAGCATTGCCTCGCCCCATACCTGACTTGGGCTTACGTCAGCGACCACGCCCTGGTGAACGCCTTCGACCCAGGCGTCCAGCTCCCTGCGCTCAGCGGAGCCGACCGTAACGCGGTGTTCGCTTGCCAGCTGCAGCAAAGCTTGCAGCCGAGGCTCACTGCGGCCTTCGGAAAGCCAGATGTGCTTGACCCGACGCGGGTGGTGGCGCAACAGCGCTTCCACGGCATGTACGCCGTAGATTTTTTCCAACTGACTCATGATTTTGCCTTGGCCTTGCGCGAGCCAGCCTTGGACGGCCCCTTGCGGTGTTTGGTGGGCTTGCTGCTATCAGCCTTGGCGGGCGCGCTCCGGGCGTCGCTCATCAGGGCTTTCTTCATTTCACGGCTTTTGCGTACTTCAGCGTTGTTGGCCGTGGCATGGGAGGCCCGATAGGCTTCGTCCACGGCCGGGTCTTTCCCCGCCTTGCGCTTGCGCGGGCGAGCCGGCTCGGGTGCAGGCTCTGCAGCCGGTGCGGCGACCGCCTCGGGCTTGCTGCGCGAGCGGCCGGCGGGCGCGGTGTCGGTTGCTTTGCGCGATTTACGCGCGCTGGCGCCGGTGTCGCGTGCTCTACCTGTACTCTTCTCAGGGGCTTTGTCAGCCAGCTCGAAGTCGATCTTGCGCTCGTCCAGGTCTACGCGCATCACGCGCACTTGAACGGTATCGCCGAGGCGGAAGCTGCGCCCGGTTCGCTCGCCAGTGAGGCGATGGTGAACCTGGTCGTAGTGGTAGTAGTCCCCCGGCAAGGCGGAGACGTGGACCAACCCTTCCACATAAATGTCGGTAAGCGCCACGAACAGGCCGAAACCGGTAGTCGCGGTGATGATGCCGGGGAATACTTCGCCAACGCGGTCCTTCATGAACTCGCACTTGAGCCAGTTCACCACGTCACGGGTGGCTTCGTCGGCACGGCGCTCGGTCATCGAGCACTGTTCGCCCAGCTGTTCCAGCGCCGCCTCGTCGTACGGGTATATCCGCGCCTTGGGCATGGCCGCGGCTCCGGCGCGCACCACGTGCGGGGTTTCGCGCTTGGAGCGGATCACGCTACGGATGGCGCGGTGAACCAGCAGGTCGGGGTAGCGGCGAATAGGCGAAGTAAAGTGGGTATAGGCCGGGTAATTCAGGCCGAAGTGGCCGTGGTTGTCCGAGGTATAGACTGCCTGGCTCAGCGAGCGGAGCATCACGGTCTGGATCAGCTGGAAGTCCGGGCGATCCTTGATACGCTCAAGCAGCGCCTGGTAATCCTTGGGCGTGGGCCCCTCTTTCCCTTTATGCAAGGCAAGGCCCAGCTCACCCAGGAAGGCCTGCAGCTTCTCGAGGCGCTCCGGCGGCGGGCCGTCGTGAACGCGGAACAGCGCTGGCACTTCATGCTTCTTGAGGAATTCGGCGGTAGCCACGTTAGCGGCCAGCATGCATTCCTCGATCAGCTTATGCGCGTCGTTACGAGTGGTCGGGCGGATTTCCGCGATCTTGCGATCCTCGCCAAAGACGATGCGGGTTTCCTGGGTTTCGAAATCGATCGCGCCCCGGGTATGGCGGCCCGCCAGCAGCACCTGGTAGAGCGCGTACAGCTGCTTGAGGTGAGGCAACACCGGGCCGTATTCGCCACGCAGCGCCTTGGCTTCCGCGGTACGGCTATGCTCGAGCATCGTGCTGACCTTGTTGTAAGTCAGGCGCGCGTGGGAGTGGATAACCGCTTCGTAGAACTTGTAGTCGACCATTTGCCCGCTTTTGGAAATGGTCATCTCGCAGACCATCGCCAAGCGATCCACATGCGGGTTGAGCGAGCAGAGGCCGTTGGACAGCTCCTCGGGCAACATCGGAATCACCCGCTCCGGGAAGTACACCGAGTTGCCGCGCACCTGTGCCTCGGCGTCCAGCGCCGAGTCGATCTTCACATAGCTCGATACGTCGGCAATGGCCACGTAAAGCCGCCAGCCGCCGGAAAACATCTTGATACGACCCGTGGGTTCGCAATAGACAGCATCGTCGAAGTCCCGCGCATCCTCGCCGTCGATGGTCACGAACGGCAGGTGACGCAGGTCGACGCGGTTCGCCTTGTGCTTGTCTTCGACTTCCGGCTTGAGCCGCGCCGCTTCTTTCTCCACGGCCTCGGGCCATACATGGGGGATGTCGTAGCTGCGCAGCGCCACGTCGATTTCCATCCCGGGCGCCATATAGTTGCCCAGCACTTCAACCACGTCGCCCTGCGGCTGGAAGCGAGCTGTCGGCCAGTGGGTGATCTTGATCTCGACGAACTGGCCCACGCGCGCCCCGCCATTACGACCGGGGGTTACCAGCACTTCCTGCTGTACCTTGGGGTTGTCCGCCTGAACGAAGCCGATGCCGCCTTCTTCGAAGTACCGCCCCACGATGGTTTCATGAGCACGGCTCACCACTTCCACCAGCGCGCCTTCACGGCGGCCGCGGCGGTCGAGCCCGGAAACCCGCGCCAGGGCACGGTCGCCATCGAACACCAGGCGCATCTGAGCCGGGCTGAGGAAGAGGTCGTCACTGCCATCGTCGGGGATCAGGAAGCCGAAACCATCACGGTGGCCACTGACGCGCCCGGCGATCAGGTCGAGTTTGTCGACCGGCGCGTAGGTGCCGCGCCGGGTATAAATAAGCTGAGCATCGCGCTCCATCGCTCGCAGTCGGCGGCGCAGGGCTTCGATCTGGTCTTCGGTCCCCAGGCCGAACTCCTCGACCAGCTGCTCGCGGCTCGCAGGAGAACCACGCTCGGCGAGGTGGTGCAGGATCAATTCACGGCTGGGGATAGGATTTTCGTATTTTTCCGCTTCACGAGCGGCCTCGGGATCGAGGGACTGCCAATCGGCCATTAGAGAGTGTTCACCTTGTGTGATATGCAAGTTAGTTTGGCATACCCCTGTGGAAACGGGAAATTCCAGCAGCTTATGGAGCCGTACAGCCTTTGCGGCGCCCCTTTGAGGCCCTACCGCGTGGCCTGGAATATTTTTGCAGCCAGGGGTTTACACTGCAATACAGCGACCGTATAGTGCGCGCCATCGACGACGCAAGTGGTCGATTTGCCCAGATGGTGAAATTGGTAGACACGCCAGCTTCAGGTGTTGGTGGCCTTACGGCCGTGGAAGTTCGAGTCTTCTTCTGGGCACCATCTTCAAACGCGAGACTACCTGAGTCCATCGCGTTCCAAAAGCCCGCGAAAGCGGGCTTTTGCATTTCCGTTCCCCGCTGCGCCCAACCCGATTCCGCAGGCCTCATTTTTTCCAAAAAGGGGTTTACAGCCTCATTCGGCAGCCGTATAGTGCGCGCCATCGACGACGCCAGTCTTCGATATGCCCAGGTGGTGAAATTGGTAGACACGCCAGCTTCAGGTGTTGGTGGCTTTACGGCCGTGGAAGTTCGAGTCTTCTCCTGGGCACCAAATTCAAGCGTTAACGCTTCAAAAAACCCGCTCACGAGCGGGTTTTTTTGTGCCCATCGGAAATGTTTGCCAATCAAATACGCCCGCATTCGAGAAGCGATCTCCTTTATACTTGCGCCCTTTTGTACCCATGGAGATACGCTCGGATGTCAATGCGAATTGCCCTCCTGCGCCTGTGCACCGTGCCAGCCCTGGCACTTGCCTTGTTCACTGGTGCCGCCCAGGCCGCCGACGCCCCTGCCCTTACGCTTTACAACGGCCAGCACAAGGAATTGGGCGAGGCGATTGCCAAGGCGTTCGAAGCCAGTACCGGCATTCATGTAAACGTGCGAAAGGGCAGCAGCAACCAGCTGGCAAGCCAGATCATGGAAGAAGGCGCCCGCTCCCCCGCCGACGTTATCTATAGCGAGGAATCTCCCCCGCTCAATGCCCTCGGCGAAAAAGGCTTCCTGGCGGTCACCGACAAAAGCACACTGGATGCATTGCCGCCCAACTATGTCGCGAAGGACGGTACCTGGATCGGTATCACGGCCCGTGTTCGTGTAGTGGCGTACAACCCGAGCCTGGTCACCGAGAAAGACATGCCCGCCTCGGTGATGGATTTTGCCCGCCCGGAGTGGAACGGCAAGATCGGCTTCGTTCCCACCAGCGGAGCGTTCCAGGAGCAGGCCGTGGCTGTGCTTCGGCTCAAGGGTGAAGAAGCTGCCGAAGAATGGCTTACGGGCCTCAAGGCCTACGGCAAGACCTACGCAAACAATATGGTGGCGATCAAGGCGGTCGAGAACGGCGAAATTGCGGCGGTATTGGTGAACAACTACTACTGGTATGCACTCAAGCGCGAAAAGGGTGAGCTCAAGTCGCAGCTGTACTATTTCAAGAACAAGGACCCGGGCGCCCTGGTGAGCATCTCCAGCGCAGCCGTGGTGAAGGCCAGCAAGCACCCGAAGGAAGCCCAGCAACTGCTGGCGTGGATGACCAGCGAGGAAGGCCAGCGGGTCATCACCCGTGCGCAGGCTGAATACCCGCTACGCAAGGGCATGGTGTCCGATCAGGGGCTCAAGCCTTTCGAAAAACTCGAAGCGCCGGACATCACCCCTGCTGACATCGGCAATGCCGAAGAAGCGCTGGACCTCCAACGTGACGTCGGCTTGAACTGATGACCGCCCAGGCTCAGCTTCCGTCGGCCGCTACGCTGCCCCGGGAGGTCAAGGGCAAGCGACCGTCCGCCTGGCTGGTCGCCCCCGTATTGCTGCTCGTCGGCCTGAGCCTTCTGCCGCTGGCGTATGTCACCATCCGTACCGCCGAAGCCGGCTGGCACGACATTGCCCGCCTGCTGCTCCGCCCTTATGTCTACGGCCTGCTGGTCAACACCCTTACGTTACTGGCCGGGGTTACCGTGGCGTGCGCGATTGCCGGCACCCTGCTCGCATGGCTGCTGGAACGCACCAACCTGTGGGGGCGGCGTGCGTGGGGCGTGGTCCTGTGCCTGCCGTTCGCGGTGCCTTCGTTCGTGTCGAGCTTTACCTGGGTGTCCCTCAGCTCCGGCTTCGAAGGCCTGGGGGGTGCCATTCTCATCATGAGCCTGTCCAAATACCCCCTGGTATTTCTGCCCGTTGCGGCCACGTTACGCAATCTGGACCATTCGCTGGAAGAATCCGCCCGGCTGCTGGGGGCGAACCGGAGCAGGCTGTTCTTCAGCATCACCCTGCCGCTGCTCTGGCCTTCCATCCTTGCCGGCAGCCTTCTGATCGCGCTGCACATGCTGGTCGAGTTCGGCGCCCTGTCGATTCTGAACGTTCGCACCTTTACCACCGCCATCTACCAGCAGTTCGAACTGGAATTCAGCAACGCCAACGCCGCCATGCTTTCAGCCGTACTGCTGGTGCTGTGCCTGGGCTTCCTGTGGCTGGAGTTGAAGGCGCGTGGGCGAGCACGGCATGTACGCACAGGCCAGGGCGTGGCTCGTCATGCGGCACCGGTGCGGCTGCCGGTGTGGGCCGGGCTTTTCGGCCAAGGCTTCTGCGCCGCGCTCGGCATCCTGGGCAGTGGGGTGCCGCTGGTGATGCTGGGCTACTGGCTGGCCCAGGGAAGCTCAGCGGCCTTTCCGGTTGTTGCCATAGGCCAGGCGCTGTTGTCGTCGCTGGGCCTGTCGCTCGCGGGCGCGGCGGTATCCCTGTTACTGGCGCTGCCGGTGGGCCTGCTGGTGGTGCGGTACCGCGGCAGCCTGGCCATCTGGGCGGAGAGGCTTCCGTACCTGCTGCATGCCTTGCCCGGGCTGGTAATCGCGCTAACGCTGGTGTATTTCTCTCTCCACTACATACCGGCGCTGTACCAGACCACGGCCTTGCTGGTGATTGCCTACGCCCTGCTGTTCCTGCCCTTGGCGCAAGGGCCAGTGCGTACCGCCCTGACCAAGGCCGCCCCGCAGCTTGAAGAGGCGGCGCGTACCTTGGGTGCAGGGGCGTTCAAGGCGTTTTGCAAGGTTACCCTGCCTATCATCTTCCCGGCGCTGGCGGCTGCCTTCGCGCTGGTGTTCCTCGACGCAATGAAAGAGCTCACCGCAACGCTGTTGCTCAGCCCCACGGGCACCACCACCCTGGCTACCGAGGTGTGGGCGCACACGTCGAACATGGAGTTCGCCGCCGCCGCGCCCTTTGCTGCCTTGCTGATCCTCGTGTCCGGGCTACCGGTGTACCTTCTCACCACCCGCATGTACCTCAGCCGCCGCTAGCGGCGTGGATCACGCGCGGAACTGACCAAGGCTTGCCCGCAGCTGGTGGGCAAGGCGGTCGAGCACCTTGCTGCTGGCAGTCGTCTGCAACACTACCTGCGCCGATTGTTCGGCCTGGGCGTGAATCACTTCTACCCTGCCTTTTACGGCCTGCGCGCCCTGCGCCTGATGCTGCGCGGCACGGGTGGCCAGGTCGATAGCGGCATGCACTTGCTCTACTGATGTCTGGACGGTTTGCTGCAGCCTCGACGCATCCCGCAGTACGCGCAAACCTTCGCTGGCTTGGCGGCCCGCCTGGCCAATGGCGGTGACCGCTTCGCGGGCACCGGCCTGAAGCGCGCCAATATGCGCCTGGATATCGCCCGTGGAGCTCTGGGTTTTACTGGCCAGTGCCCGAACCTCATCAGCGACCACGGCAAAGCCTCGGCCAGTCTCTCCTGCCCTCGCCGCTTCGATCGCGGCATTGAGAGCAAGCAAGTTGGTTTGCTCGGCAATGCCATGGATCACAGTCAGCACCACTTCGATCTGCTGGCTTTGCGTCGCCAGCCGCTCGATCACCTGCGAGCCTGTTTCCACCTGCCCCGCCAACGCCTCGATCAAGCTTCCGACCTGCGTGGACGCTTTGGTGTTTGCATCCGTGGCCTGGCGGATCTCAGCCACCTGCTTCAAGGCCGCCTGCATCGCAATGCTTTCCGCCTGGGCCTCGTCCGCCATCTGGGCCAACGCTTGCAAACTGGCAGCCACTTCGTCGCGCTGACGTTCGGCGGCGGCATCGGCTCCGGCATTGCGCTGCGTCATGGCACCGATTTCCTGGCCGGTGCGTTGCGCTACGTCTCCGGCCTCGCGCACGATGGGCTGCAACTTGGCCACAAAGCGGTTCACCGCGCCGGCCATGTCTCCGATCTCGTCGTTGCTGTTCAGCGCTACCCGCTTGGTCAGGTCGCCTTCACCGGCGGCCAGATCGTCCAGCGCGCTGATCAGTAAGCGCAATTTGTTCACGACCCGGTGCCCAAGCACCACAGCCAGCGCCAGCAATACACCCAGCGCGACCACGGCCAGGCCTGCACCGATTCTCCAGCGGAGCATCTCGGCGGCCTCGCTCACAGCATGATGAGTATTGGCCTGCATTTCCTTGGCTGCGCCCTGGGCGCTTTCAAGACGATCGCGCAACACCCGCGAGCTTTCTGCGGCAGCACCGGAAACGCTATCGGCAACCAGTTCATCACCACTGGCGATAAGATCATTGAAGCGCTTGTCCAGGGCTGCCAGCTCGGCATCCACCCCAGCGGTGGACACACCCATGCGCACCTTGCCAATCTCTGTACCGTTAGGGCTGATGGGCGCCTCAACGTAATAAACCGAAGGGTCGTTTCGAGCAGCATCGAGTACCTTCTCCAGCGGCCGCTCACCCTGCCCCTTTTCAATCAGGGCCTGGTTGATGGGGTTGTCCCGGTTCAGGTAACGCGTCAGGTGTTGCCCGGTCGCGTCGTCGTAGATGACGAATAACACATTGGGATTACGCTGCGCTCGGCGGGCAAATTCCGACAAGGTTGGAATGTCGTTATCCCACATGGCTCGGGGAGCGACAGAGGCAAGCAGCTCGGCCATATCATTGGCCGACTCCTTGATGCTGTGTTCAAGAGTGGCGCGCACCTGCTTCTGCTCATCGGTAAGCCGGCTGGATAGCCCCGCAGCCAGGCGCTGCCGAGTGCTGGCAGAGAGTTTGTCCAGGCTGCTGGTCAGGTCTTGCCCTGCCTGGTTGAGCTCATTTCCAAGGCGCTCGCTATCTGCTCCCAGTCGAACGCCCAGGTCGGTCTCAAGCGCGGCGACTGTGCTCCGAGTAAGTGCTACCGCCACCAGAACCTGCACCAAAAGGGCAATTCCCAAGGCAAGGAACACGGGGCGCAGCAAGCGGCTGCGAAAGAGCGAAAGAATGGCCGACACGGGTAAGTCCTCTGATCCAGTGCCATTAAAACAATGGCGCACACGCTGATGGATCTTCCCAGCAATCCCCGTGCCGATCAGGCGGCAAAAACGACAAAGGGCCCCATGAGGGACCCTTTGCCTTTAACACCAACGGCTTACGCGAACGGGTGGCGCAGCACGATGGTTTCGTTGCGGTCCGGGCCCGTCGAAATAATGTCGATCGGCGCACCTACCAGCTCTTCCACACGCTTGATGTAAGCACGGGCATTGGCCGGCAATTCTTCCAGGCTTTTTGCACCCAGCGTGGACTCGCTCCAGCCCGGCACGTCTTCGTACACTGGCTGCAAGCCAATGTAGCTGTCTGCATCGGTCGGCGCATCGATCACGGCACCGGCTTCGTTCTTGTAGCCAACGCAGATGCGGATGGTTTCAAGGCCGTCGAGCACGTCCAGCTTGGTCAGGCACAGGCCCGAGATGCTGTTGATTTCGATAGCGCGGCGCAGAATGACGGCGTCGAACCAGCCGCAGCGACGGGCACGGCCGGTGGTTGCGCCGAATTCATGCCCACGCTTGGCCAGGAAGGCGCCAACGTCGTCGAACAGTTCGGTCGGGAACGGGCCCGAGCCTACACGGGTGGTGTAGGCCTTGGTGATGCCCAGGATGTAATCCAGGTACATCGGGCCAAAGCCGGAGCCGGTAGCGATGCCGCCCGCCGTGGTGTTGGAGCTGGTGACGAAGGGGTAGGTGCCGTGGTCGATGTCCAGCAGCGAGCCTTGAGCGCCTTCGAACATGATGTCCTTGTCGGCCTTGCGCAGCGCGTGCAGCTCGGCGGTGACATCCTGCATCATCGGTTGCAGCAGCTCGGCGTAGCCCATGCATTCATCCAGCGTTTGCTGGAAATCGATTGCAGGCTCCTTGTAGTAATTCACCAGTACGAAGTTGTGGTAGTCCAGCAGCTCGCCCAGCTTGGCGGCAAAACGCTCGCGATGGAACAGGTCGCCCACGCGCAGCCCGCGACGCGCGACCTTGTCTTCGTAAGCAGGGCCGATACCACGGCCAGTAGTACCGATCTTGTGCTCGCCGCGCGCTTTTTCGCGCGCCTGGTCCAGAGCAACGTGGTACGACAGGATCAGCGGGCAGGCTGGGCTGATGCGCAGGCGCTCGCGCACCGGCACGCCTTTCTCTTCCAGCTTGATGATTTCGCGCATCAGCGCATCGGGGGCAACGACCACGCCGTTGCCGATCAGGCACTGTACGCCGTCACGCAGGATGCCGGACGGGATCAGGTGCAGCACGGTCTTCTCACCGTCGATTACCAGCGTATGGCCGGCATTGTGGCCACCCTGATAACGCACGACCGCGGCAGCATGTTCGGTGAGCAGATCGACGATCTTGCCTTTGCCCTCATCACCCCATTGGGTGCCCAGGACGACGACATTCTTACCCATAACACTTGTCCTCATTGGCGCAAACTTGGTGCCGACCGCGGCCGGCGTGAACTCAGGAAACCAGCGGTGCCACTTCCCAGCAACCGCCCTGCAGAATGAGCTGGCGGTCACAACCCGCCTCGCGGGCGGCCGCTGTGGCCTGCCCGGGTAATGCTTGTACGACGCGCTCGCCTCGCGAGCGAAGGCCGCATACGGTTTGCCACAGCGCGGTATCCGGGCTGTCGGGCATCCAGATGCCACCCTCGGGCAACTCGACTTCTGCGCGCCCCAGCGTAACCAGGGTTTTCAGGTCAGTCGAAAAACCCGTCGCCGGCCGAGCGCGACCGAAGTCGGCACCAAAGTCGTCGTAACGGCCACCCTGGGCGATGGACTGGCCTACGCCCGGCACGAACGCCGCGAACACAACCCCGGTGTGATAGTGATAGCCGCGCAACTCGCCGAGGTCGAAATACAGCGGAAGGCCGGGGAAGCGGGCCGCCAGCCGTTCAGCCAACTCCAGCAGTTCATCCAGTGCCGCCAGCACCGGCGCCGGGGCGCCGCCGAGAATCTCCCGCGCCTGGCCCAGTACCGAGCGGTCACCAGAGAGATTGACCAGCGCCCGCAGCATCCGTGCGGGGCCTGCGGCCACACCTTCGGTAAGCTCGAACACTTCATCCGTGGCCTTGCGTTGCAGCGCGTCGAACAGGCGCTGCTCGGTCTCGCCGGAGAGGCCAGCGGCGCGGGCCAGGCCGCGGTAGATACCTACGTGGCCCAGGTCCATGTGCACATCCGGCACCTGCCACAGCTCAAGCATTGCGAGCATGAGGCTGATCACTTCCAGGTCGCTGCCAATACTGGCGTCGCCGTACAGTTCCGCGCCAAGCTGGATCGGGCTGCGCGAATTGGAAAGTGCGCGAGGGTTGGCGTGCAGCACGCTACCGGCATAACACAGGCGGCTTGGCCCTTCGCGGCGCAGGGAGTGTGCGTCGATGCGCGCTACCTGTGGGGTGATGTCCGCGCGAAAGCCCATCTGGCGGCCCGACAACGGGTCGACCACCTTGAAGGTGCGCAGGTCCAGGTCCTGGGAAGCGCCAACCAGCAGCGACTCCAGGTATTCGATGTGCGGCGTTACGACGAATTCGTAGCCCCAGCTCTGGAACAGATCCAGTACCTGGCGCCGTGCGACTTCGATACGTGCGGCCTCCGGTGGCAGTACTTCCTCGATACCATCCGGCAAGAGCCAGCGGTCTACCGTTGCCATTACCCCATCCCCTTTGTTCCGGGCGGTGGGCTCATGCTGGCCCACCCTTGAGTGAAGCAGATACTGCCGCGCAGGCGCGAAAACCATAGCGCTTGCCGCGCCACGGGGCAGTGTCCTCGAAAAACCTTGGGGCCCGCACGGCCATCGGACCTTGCAGACGCAAAAAAGCCGGGAATTTCCCGGCTGCCGCATGATACACAGGTTTGGCCGGCGGATCACCCCGCCAGGCAGTGACCTGCCCAGCGGGAACCTTGAAGGTGCTTACGGCTTGGCCCGCTCCATGTAGCGGAAGAAATCGCTGCTAGGGTCGAGTACCAGCACATCGCCCTTGGTGGAGAAGCCCTGCCGGTAGGCCTGCAGGCTACGGTAGAACGCGTAGAAGTCCGGGTCCTGGTTATACGCCTTGGCATAGATGGAAGCAGCCTGCGCATCGCCGTCACCGCGCACCTCTTCAGACTCACGGTACGCCTCGGCCAGCAGCACCCGCCGCTGACGGTCGGCGTCCGCGCGGATACCTTCGGCCAGCTCGTTACCCTTGGCGCGGTGCTCCCGGGCTTCGCGCTCACGCTCGGTACTCATGCGCTCGAACACGCTGCGGTTCACTTCCTTGGGCAGGTCGATGGACTTGACTCGAACATCGACCACTTCAATGCCCAGCTCCTGATCCGCCATGCGGTTCAGCGAAGCGGTGATGTCTGCCATCAGGGCATCGCGCTCACCGGAAACCACTTCATGCAGGGTGCGTTTACCGAACTGGTCCCGCAGGCCCGACTCCAGCCGGCGCGCCAGGCGCTCGTCTGCGGTGGCCTTCATACCCGCCGTCGCGGTGTAGAAGCGATCGGCGTCCTTCACCCGCCATTTGGCGTAGGCATCGACCATCACGGCTTTTTTCTCGAGCGTGAGGAAGCGCTGGGTAGGTGCATCCAGGGTCATCAGGCGCGCGTCGAAACGGCGGACCTGGTTCATGTAGGGCACCTTCATGTGCAAGCCAGGCTGTACGTCGGCCTCTACCACTCGACCGAAGCGCAGCAGTACTGCCCGCTCGGTTTGAGAAACGATGTAGAAGCTGTTCCACAGCGCCACCACGGCAACTACACCGACGATAAGCGCGATTACGGATCTATTGCCCATCAGCGGCTCTCCCTGGTACGCAATTCTCGCTGCTGCTGTTGCAGGTCGCCAGCGCTACGCCCCGCGGAATCCGAAGGAGGATTGACCGCCGGCTGTGCCGGGGCCGGGCTGCGGCCTTTTTCCATCAGTTTGTCCAGCGGCAGGTAGAGCATGTTGTTCTGGCCCTTGCTGGAAACCAGCACCTTGCTGGTATTGCTGTACACATCCTGCATGGTTTCGAGGTACAGACGCTCGCGAGTTACATCCGGCGCCTTGCGGTACTCGCCCAGCAGTTTGCTGAAGCGGTCGGCCTCACCCTTGGCGCGGGAAACCACTTCGTCCCGGTAACCATTGGCATCCTCGATGATCCGCTGCGCCTGGCCGCGTGCCTCGGGCACCACGCCATTGGCATAGGTTTCGGCCTGGTTGCGGGCGCGCTGTTCGTCTTCACGGGCCCGGATCACGTCGTCGAACGCTTCCTGGACTTCCCGCGGCGCGGCAGCGCTCTGTACGTTCACCTGGGTCACACTGATACCGGTGCGATAGGTATCGAGGAACCGCTGAAGGCGCTCCTTGATTTCGCCCGCCATCTGCACGCGACCTTCGGTAAGTACCTGGTCCATTGCGGTGGAACCGACCACATGGCGCAACGCACTGTCGGTGGCATGCTGAAGGCTGACCTCCGGCTGGTCCACGTTAAGGACGAAATCGCGCAGGTTCACGATCTTGTACTGAACGGTCAGCGGAACCTCGACGATGTTTTCGTCTTCGGTCAGCATCTGGCCCTGCTTGCTGTAGGCGCGCTCACGCGTGACGTTCTCGAGGAACTTGCGATCGATCGGCGGGAAATAGATGTTCAGGCCCGGCCCTACGGTTTCGTAATACTTGCCAAACCGGAGAATGACCGCCTGCTCCTGCTCGTCCACGACGTAGACGGCACTGTACAGCCAGATGGCTGCCAGAACGGCCAGGCCAATACCCAGCAGGCCCAGCCCGCCGCCCTTCGACCCCGTCGGCTCGCCGCCGCGGCGTTTGCCGCCCCCGAACAGGCCGTTCAGGCTTTCCTGCAGCTTGCGAAAGGCTTCGTCCAGGTCCGGTGGCCCCTTGCGATCACCGCCCTTGCGGCCACCCCATGGGTCCTGGTTATTCGAATTGCCACCACCCGGCTCATTCCAAGCCATAGCGCTCTCCATCAGATAAAGCTAAGACGCACCCGCGGCGCGTCGGCCAATGCTACAGAATGCGAGCCCTCCCGACCAAACCAACGCGGAGAGCTTTTATTGCAAAGTGTGTTCCTGGATGAATTCCAGAGGTTTCAAGCCTTCCCGGCTAACCAGCCGGTTCAACTCTACCCGGGGTAAACGCACATCGAGCAAACTGGCGCCGCTCTCGTCATGGGCTTCGCCCTGCACTGCGCCGGAGGAGAAGAATTGCGCCCTGAGGCGCCCCAGCTCCTGAGGCAATCGCAGGGTAGCCACGAAAAGATCTTCACCCAGCAGTTCGGCAATCGCCTTGCCAACGAGCTCCAGGCCCCGGCCGTCCCGCGCCGACACCCATACCCGTTGCGGCTTGCCGTCTTCGCCGCGCTGGATATGCGGCTCTACCGCTTCCAGGAGGTCAAGCTTGTTATACACCTCGAGAATCGGCAGCCCTTGCGCGCCAATCTCGGTGAGCACGGCCATCACTTGCTCTACCTGCGCCATTCGCTCGGGCTCGTGGGCATCGATCACATGCAGCAGCAGGTCCGAGTTGGCGGATTCTTCGAGCGTGGCCCGGAACGCCTCGACCAGCTTGTGCGGAAGGTGGCGAATGAAGCCTACGGTATCGGCCAGCACGATCGGGCCGATGTCCGCCAGTTCCAGCCGGCGCAGCGTAGGGTCGAGCGTTGCGAACAGTTGATCCGCCGCGTAAACGTCGGATTGAGTAATGGCATTGAACAAGGTTGACTTGCCTGCGTTGGTATAACCCACCAGGGACACTGACGGGATATCCGCACGCTTTCGGCCTCGGCGGGCCTGTTCGCGCTGGCTGCGGACCTTTTCCAGCCGCGCCTTGATCTGCCGCAGGCGAACCCGTAGCAGGCGACGGTCGGTTTCAAGCTGGGTTTCCCCCGGGCCACGTAGCCCGATCCCGCCTTTCTGCCGCTCAAGGTGGGTCCAGCCGCGTACGAGGCGGGTGCTCATGTGCTCCAGCTGGGCCAGTTCGACCTGCAGCTTGCCTTCATGGGTACGGGCACGCTGAGCGAAGATATCGAGGATAAGCCCGGTGCGGTCGAGTACGCGGCACTCGAAGGCGCGCTCGAGGTTACGCTCCTGGCTGGGCGTGAGGGTGTGATTGAAGATTACAATGTCGATTTCGCCGGCCTTGACCTGCTCGCGCAGCTCATCGACCTTGCCGGTACCGATCAGATACCTGGCCGTCGGCTGGTGACGCGAGACGCTCACGAAAGCGATTGTCTCGGCACCTGCCGAGGCTGCCAACTCCTGAAACTCCTGCGGGTCTTCGCGCGCCTCAGGGTCTTGTCCATCCAGATGAACGAGAATTGCCCGTTCACCACCACCGTGGCGCTCAAAGAACAAAGGAGGCTCCTATATCAGGCGTTTCCGGGTTCGGCGTCGGCTTGTTCGGCATCACCAGCGCTTGGCAGGCGAATCGGGCGAACAGGAACGACGGTAGAGATTGCGTGCTTGTAGACCATCTGGCTGACAGTGTTCTTCAGCAGGATCACGAACTGGTCGAACGACTCGATAGTACCCTGCAGCTTGATGCCGTTTACCAGATAAATCGACACCCCCACTTTTTCTTTACGCAATGTGTTCAAGTAAGGGTCTTGTAGCGAATGCCCTTTTGACATGTGCCGCACTCCTTTAAGGATCAATAAAAAGACTTCAAAAATAATAGCTGACCGGCTTTCCCCCAAGGATAGACGGCAACGCATGACTCAGCTCAATATGGAGATCGAACCAAGGTATTTCAAGGACTGCGTCAGATTGTCGCTAGCAAGGCTGTCGAGCCACTTCAGATCATCCCAGCCGCGCAACCAGGTGAATTGCCGTTTGGCCAACTGGCGCGTTGCAATAATGCCCCGCTCTTTCATTTCATCGGCAGATAGCCTGCCGTCGAGATGATCCCACACCTGCCGATACCCGACCGCCCTGATGGAAGGCAAGCCTGCGTGCAGGTCTTCCCTGCTACGCAACTGTCTGACCTCACCAATGAAACCCTGTTCAAGCATTTGTTCGAACCGCTGGGCAATGCGCGCATGCAACACCGACCGCTCGGCCGGTGCGATGGCAAGGCTGGCGACAGTATAGGGTAATTGAAGCGTGGCCGACGCGCCTGGCGCGCCATTTTCAGCAATTTGCCGCAGGCGCAGGTCGGTCATGCTTATCCCGCCGGCATGGAAGACTTCCAGCGCGCGGATGATCCGCTGCGGATCGTTGGGATGAATCCGCGCCGCCGAGACGGGGTCTACCTTGCTCAGTTCAGCATGCAACGCCTGCAATCCTTCGGCCGCAGCCTGTGCCTCAAGCGCCTGGCGAATGGCAGGATCCGCGCTCGGCATGTCGGCGAGCCCGTCGAGCAGGGCCTTGAAATAGAGCATGGTGCCGCCCACCAGCAAGGGAATTCGCCCCCGCGCGGTGATCTCGGCCATGGCCTCCAGCGCATCGCGGCGAAACTCCGCAGCGGAGTAGGCCTGGGCCGGGTCAAGGATATCCACCAGCCGGTGAGGGAATTCGGCCAGCTGTTCTTTCGAAGGTTTGGCCGTACCGATATCCATGCCCTTGTAGACGAGGGCCGAGTCCACGCTGATCAGGTCGCAGGGCAGTACTCGCGCCAGCGCCATGGCCAGGTCGGTCTTACCGGAAGCCGTAGGCCCCATCAGGAAGATGGCAGGCGGTAATCGGGACATGTCAGCGGCCCCGCAAGAAGAGCTTGTCGAGTTCATCCAGACCAAGCTGGGTCCAGGTAGGCCTGCCGTGATTGCACTGCCCGCTGCGCTCGGTGGTTTCCATGTCCCGCAGCAGGGCGTTCATCTCAGGAACAGCCAGGCGCCGATTGGCACGCACCGCCCCGTGACAGGCCATGGTGCCCAGCAGTTCGTTGAGGTGGGCCTGGATACGATCACTGGTACCGTATTCCATCAGGTCCGCCAGGACATCGGCCACCAGCCGGTTCGCCTCGGCTTGCTTGAGCAGGGCCGGGATCTGGCGAATGGCGAGGGTTTCGGGGCCCAGGCGCTGCAATTCGAAGCCCAGGCGGGAGAACCAGGCGGTGTGCTCTTCGGCGCAATCCGCTTCGCGCTGGCTCACCGCAAGGGATTCGGGCACGAGCAAGGGCTGGCCGCTCAGCCCTTCGCTGGCCATTGCCACCTTGAGCCGCTCATACATGATGCGCTCGTGCGCCGCGTGCATGTCCACCAGTACCAGGCCGTGGGCATTTTCCGCGAGGATGTAGATACCCTTGAGTTGCGCCAGCGCAAACCCCAACGGAGGCACTTCCCCTTGTTGCTCGGGCAGCCTTGGGTTGGACGGCTCGCCTTCGGCCAGGGGCGCGAAGAATGCCCGGTACACCCCACCGGCCTCGGCCAGTGGTACGGCGGGGCGCCGTTCGGCCCCTCCACTGTAGTTGGTGTAGCCACCACCGCTCCCCTGCCCATAAGCAACCTGTGGCTGGGACTGGAACTGTTGCTGCTGGGACTGCAAAGGCCGCGCGGCGAGCGCTATCTCCTCCTGGGGGCCGAATTCGCCGACACCCAGGCCTGTGGGCCGGGCTACACCCAGTGCCGCCGTTGGCGCGGGCGCCGCCGCCAGCTGATCCTCCGGGCGAACTTCGGCAAGGGCACGGTGCAAGGTGCCATACAGGAAATCGTGCACCATGCGCCCGTCACGGAAGCGCACTTCGTGCTTGGTGGGATGGACATTCACGTCGACCACGGCGGGGTCTACTTCCAGGAACAGCACAAAGGT
Organism: Pseudomonas sp. 3MAES_34.3B; assembly: GCF_058145875.1. NCBI lineage: Bacteria > Pseudomonadati > Pseudomonadota > Gammaproteobacteria > Pseudomonadales > Pseudomonadaceae > Pseudomonas > Pseudomonas sp. 3MAES_34.3B. The sequence continues at coordinate 5,034,591 of NZ_CM176960.1, forward strand.
GGGGTGGCGACCGTTGAACAGCACGTCGCGGTAAGCCTGGCGCACAGCGTGAGCGACCAGTTTGTCCCGCACCGCGCGACCATTGACGAAGAAATACTGCATGTCTGCCTGGCTGCGGGAGAACGTGGGCAGGCCTACCCAACCCCACAGGCGCAAGCCGCTGCGTTCTACCTCGATCGGCATGGCCTGCTCGAGGAAGCCTGGCCCGCAAATGGCGCCCACGCGGCGCGCGCGCATTGCCTCGTCATGGGCCTCATGCAGGCTGAGTACGCTTTTGCCGTTGTGGCGCAAGTGGAAGGCAACGTCGAAACGCGCCAGGGCCAGGCGCCGGATCACCTCCTGCAAATGATCGAATTCGGTCTTCTCGCTTTTAAGAAACTTGCGCCGCGCCGGGGTATTGAAGAACAGGTCGCGCACTTCCACCGACGTACCCACCGGGTGCGCCGCAGGCTGTACGCGAGGTGCCATGTCGCGGCCTTCGGTTTCCACTTGCCAGGCCTGGCCCGCATCGACGGTGCGCGAGGTCAGCACCAGCCGCGCTACCGAGCTGATGGACGCCAGGGCCTCGCCACGAAAGCCCAGGCTCATGACCCGCTCGAGGTCTTCAAGGTCGCGGATCTTGCTGGTGGCATGCCGGGCCAGCGCCAACGGAAGGTCATCGGAAGCGATGCCAGAGCCGTCGTCGCGAACCTTGAGCAGCTTCACGCCGCCCTGCTCCACTTCCACGTCAATGCGACGCGCGCCGGAATCCAGGCTGTTTTCCAGCAACTCCTTGATGACCGAAGCCGGCCGCTCGACAACTTCGCCTGCGGCGATCTGGTTCGCCAGTCGAGGGCTCAGCAGTTCGATACGCGCGGCGCCGCTCATGGCTGTGCCGCCACAGCGGTGGAAGGAATGGTCAACAATTGGCCAATTTTCAGCTCATCGTTTTTCAAGTCGTTGGCACTGCGCAATGCACTGACCGACACCTGATAGCGGGTCGCGATCATGGGCAAGGTCTCGCCGCTGCGCACGGTGTGCTCGCTTTCGCTGCGGGCCAGCTTGCCGGAATCGCGCAGCCAGGCGATGTAGGTGCCCGGCGGCGGATTTTGCTCGAAGAACTGCTTCACCCCGGCACGGATGGAGCGTGCCAGCGCCTGCTGGTGAGCGGCGGACTGCAACTTGCTGGATTCGCCGGAATTGGAAATGAAGCCAGTTTCTACCAGAATCGACGGGATGTCCGGGGATTTCAGCACCATGAACGCGGCTTGCTCTACCCGGCTCTTGTGCAGGGTGGTTACCCGGCCAATGTTGCTCAGCACTTTCTGCCCTACGTTCAGGCTGGAACTGAGGGACGCCGTCATGGACAGGTCCAGCAGCACGCCGGCCAGCATGCGGTCCTTGTCGTCCAGGCTCACGTTGCCAGCCCCGCCGATCAAGTCGGACCGGTTTTCGCTGTCAGCCAGCCAGCGCGCTGTTTCCGAAGTGGCCCCGCGCTCGGACAACGCGAACACCGAAGCCCCGTAGGCCGCCGAAGATGGCGCGGCGTCGGCGTGGATCGAAACGAACAGGTCGGCGCCCTTCTTGCGGGCGATTTCGGTACGGCCACGCAGCGGAATGAAGTAGTCGCCGGTACGGGTGAGCTCGGCCCGGAAGCCTTTCTCCTGGTTGATCTGCCGTTGCAGCTCTTTGGCGATCGCCAGCACCACGTCTTTCTCGTGCTCGCCGCGCGAACCGGAGGCGCCCGGGTCTTCGCCGCCGTGGCCGGCGTCGATGGCGATAATGATGTCACGCTTGCCGTTGGGCACGGGGGCCAGCTTGATTTCCGGCTTGGCCGGCGTCACCGGCACCGCTGGTGTAGTGGCGATGGTCGGCGGCGGCGCGGCCGGCTCGGCATCTGAAGCCTGGTCGTACAAGTCCACTACCAACCGATTGCCATATTGCTGGTTCGGCGCCAGGGTGAAGCTTTTGGGCGTGAGGGGCTTTTTGAGGTCTACCACCACGCGCAGGTCGGTCGGGGTGCGCTGAGCGGAGCGCACACTGCCAATAGGGGTGTTGGCCGTAGAGACGTTCAACGTCCCGGCCAGGGTTGCGCCATTGATGTCGATCACCAGGCGGTCCGGTGCCGTGAGGGTGAACACACTGTGCTCCACCGGGCCGGACAGATCGAACACCAAGCGGGTGTTATCGGGAGCTCGCCACAACCGCATGCTCTTGACTTGCGTGATGGCCGTAGCGTCGACCGCGAATGCCGTAAGCCAAAGTCCCACGACTGCGATCAGCGCGCGAATGCGCATATGTTCCCCACCCCTTCATTGATCAACCAGGCGCCAGCGCGCCCAACCACGTTTCACCGACCGAGCTGCCGGCGCGCAATTCAAGACGGCGCCCGGGCTCATGGGCGCTTATGGTAATGGTCAGGTCAGCCTTTGGCAAAACGCCCTCACCCTTTGCCGGCCATTCCACCAGGCACAGCGCGTTGCCCTCGAAGTAATCCCGAATCCCCATGAATTCAAGCTCTTCGGGATCTGCCAGGCGGTAGAGGTCGAAGTGATAGAGCGCCACGTCGCCCAGTTCGTACGGCTCCACCAACGTGAAGGTTGGGCTTTTGACGGCGCCAGTGTGCCCGAAACCACGGACGATGCCTCGCGACAGGGTGGTTTTGCCAGCCCCCAGGTCGCCCTCGAGGAACACGGTACCGCGCCCTTTTGTGGCGTGAGCCAGGCGCGCACCCAATGCGGTCATCGCTGCCTCATCAGGCACGAATAGTGTCAGGCTTTGCATGGCGCAACCTCTTCCAATAACTGACGAATGGCGGGAATCAGATCGACGGCGGCCAGCCCTCGCCCTTGCGCGCCTTGCTGCTCGCCGGCGCTGGCGTGCAGCCACACGCCAAGACACGCCGCCTCGAACGCAGGCATATGCTGGGCCAGCAACGCGCCGATCACGCCAGATAGCACATCACCCAAACCGGCGGTGGCCATGGCAGGGTGCCCGCGATCACAGAGGGCGAGCCGGCCATCGGGGTCGGCAATCAGGCTGCCGGCGCCCTTGAGCACGCAAACGTTGCCGTATTTACGGGCCAACGCCCTCGCCGCCGAAGGGCGATCGGCTTGCACATCGGCCGTGCTCATCCCTAGCAGCCGTGCAGCCTCCCCGGGATGCGGCGTGATCACAGAACCCGAGGGCAGTGCCACCAAGCCTTCACTGAGCAGGTTGAGTGCATCGGCATCCCATACCTGAGCCGTTTGGCTGGACGCTGCAACCGACAGCAGGCTGCGCCCCCAGGCGCCAGTGCCCATCCCGGGCCCGACCACCAGCACGGAAGCGGCCTTGATCAGGGCTGGCAACTGGTTGGCCGAATCGACTGCTGCGGTCATCACTTCAGGCAAGCGGGTTAATGCAGGCGCCAGGTGCACCTCACGGGTAGCGAGCGAAACCATGCCGGCACCGGTGCGCAAGGCTGACTCTGCCGCCATGATCGCGGCGCCGCCCGTTCCCCGTTCGCCGCCAATTACGAGCACCCGGCCAAACTGCCCCTTGTGCGCGGTTGCCACCCTCGGGGCCGGCAAGGGCAGGCCTCCGGGCTTGAGCAACCTGGCCTGCGGCTTCACTTGGGCGAGTATCGAGGCATCGGCGTTCAGGTCATCAAATACCAGCGAACCCACCAGTGTTGGTGCTTCGCCGGTAAAAAGTCCCAGCTTGGGCGCAATGAAGGTCACCGTAAGGTCAGCGCGCACCGCAGTGCCCATTACATGGCCGGTATCGGCGTTCAGGCCGGACGGTATATCCACGGCCAGTACGCCCAGGCCGCTGGTATTGACCGCCTCGATGGCCTCGGCATACACGCCTTGCACTTCCCGGCCCAGCCCGGTGCCCAGCAGCGCATCGACCAGTACGCCTCGCAAAGTGGCGCCGTTGCTCCATGGCTGACAGTGCACACCTGCGGCTTGAGCTTCGGCGAATGCCGCAGCGGCATCGCCGGTGAGTTTATCGGCGGGCGCCAGGGCAAAAACGGTAGCGCGCCAACCGGCTCGCCGGGCAAGGGCCGCCACCAGGTAGCCATCTGCCCCGTTATTGCCCGCCCCGGCCAGCACGGTGACTTCCGCGGCATGGGGCCAGCGCAGGCATAGCGCGCGCCAGCAGGCGTTGGCAGCGCGCTGCATGAGTTCGAAGCCTGGGGTGCCGGCGGCGATAAACCGTGCGTCGAGGTCTCGCACCTGGGCGGCGGTATACAGTACGTCGGGTAAAGGGTTATCAGCCTGTGCCATCGTTCAACCATGAGCGTGGATGTCTGGCAGAATTATACCCACCCCAGCCTTGGTTTCCCCTTTTCATGTCCGCCGCCGTTCTCGACCTTACCGAACTTGCCTCCTCCATCAAGGACTGGGGCCGTGAGCTGGGCTTTCAGCAGGTGGGCATCAGCGGCCTTTCCCTGGGCGAACACCAACAGCACCTGCAACGTTGGCTGGACGCAGGGCACCACGGTGAAATGGACTACATGGCCGCCCACGGCAGCAAGCGGTGGCGGCCCGAGGAGCTGGTGCCTGGCACGCTGCGGGTTATTTCGGTGCGAATGGATTACTTGCCCGGCGACACCCGCATGGCCGAGCGCCTGGCACAACCCGAGAAGGCTTATATTTCCCGCTATGCCCTTGGCCGCGATTACCACAAGGTTGTACGCAAACGCCTGCAGCAGTTGGCCGAACGTATCGGTGCGGTGATCGGGCCGTTTGGTTATCGGGCGTTCGTGGACAGCGCGCCTGTGCTGGAGAAAGCGATCGCCGAGCAGGCGGGCCTTGGCTGGATCGGCAAGAACACGCTTGTGCTGAACCGCAAGGCAGGCAGCTACTTCTTTTTGGGCGAGCTGTTCGTGGATTTGCCGCTGCCGACCGATCCGCCCCAGGCCAGCGAGCATTGCGGCAAATGCCATGCATGCCTGGACATCTGCCCGACCAATGCTTTCATCGGCCCGTATCAGCTGGATGCGCGGCGGTGCATTTCCTATCTCACCATCGAGTACAAAGGGTCGATCCCCGAGGCGCTGCGGCCGCTGATCGGCAACCGTGTATTCGGTTGCGACGATTGCCAACTGGTGTGCCCCTGGAACCGCTTCGCCCGCCCTACTACCGAGGGGGATTTCACCCCGCGCCACGGCCTGGACAACGCAGAGCTGGCGGCGCTGTTTCGCTGGGACGAGCAAACGTTTCTATCGCATACCGAAGGCTCGCCCCTGCGCCGCGCAGGTTACGAGCGCTGGCTGCGTAACCTGGCGGTGGGGCTGGGCAATGCACCCACCACTATCGCAGTGATCGAGGCCTTGCGCGCCCGGCTGGGCCATCCCTCCGCACTGGTACGCGAGCATGTGGAATGGGCGCTCGGGCGCCACGGCGAGACGGTTGCGGTTACGCCTTGATGAAGTGCTGACGGTAGTGCTGCAACTCGGCGATGGATTCGCGAATGTCGTCCAATGCCAGGTGGCTGCCGCCTTTCTTCAGGCTGCCGAGCACGTCAGGTGCCCATAGCCCCGCGAGGATCTTGAGGGTGGACACGTCCAGGTTGCGGTAGTGGAAGTAGCCCTCCAGCGCCGGCATGTGCCGGTAGAGGAAGCGCCGGTCCTGGCAGATGCTGTTGCCACAGATCGGGGATTTGCCCTTGGGTACCCATTGTTCGAGGAACGCAAGGGTCTGGGCCTCGGCTTCGGCCATGGATACCTTGCTGTCACGCACGCGCTGGGTCAGCCCCGAGCCGCCATGTTGCCGGGTGTTCCACTCGTCCATGCGCGCCAACACTTCATCGCTGTGGTGAATGGCGATCACGGGGCCTTCAGCCAAGGTGTTGAGCTGGCTGTCGGTCACGATGGTGGCCATTTCGATGATGACGTCGTTGTCCGGATCCAGCCCGGTCATTTCCAGATCGATCCAGATCAGGTTGGTGGGGTTAAGCATTGCAATCTCCTCGACAAGACTGCGAAGTGTAGCTTACCGGCGCATGCTAGACTCCTGCGCCTGACCTATCCCCCGCTGTTTCGCGCCTGTCCACGGCGCTTTTTTCAGGAATCCCATGGCCAAACGCCAACTGAACCGTCGCCAGGCCTGGCGCATCGATAAAATCCAGAACGAACGCGCTGACAGGGCCGCCAAGCGGGAATCGCAGGCGGTAGAAGTGCTCGAGGGCGGAGATCTGGGGCCCGAAGAAACCGGCCTGATCATTGCGCACTACGGCGTGCAGGTAGAAGTGGAAGCGCAACAGGGCGAGCACGTCGGCGAAGTGTTCCGCTGCCACCTGCGCGCCAACCTGCCAGCACTGGTGACCGGTGACCGCGTGGTGTGGCGCGCCGGTAATCAAGGGATCGGCGTAATTGTGGCGCAACTGCCGCGCAGCACCGAGCTCTGCCGCCCCGACCACCGCGGTCAGCTCAAGCCCGTGGCCGCCAACGTCGACCTGATCGTGATCGTGTTCGCACCGGCACCGGAGCCTCAGGCAAACCTGATCGACCGTTATCTGGTAGCGGCTGAACATGCGGGCATTCATCCGTTGTTGCTGTTGAACAAGGCTGACCTGATCAACGCCGACAACGAAGGCAAGCTCAACGACCTGCTCGAAGCCTACCGGCAACTGGGCTATCCGTTGCTGGAGGTGTCCGCCCATGAAGGCGATGGCATGCAGCAGCTCAAAGAGCGGCTCAAAGGGCACACCAGTGTGTTCGTAGGGCAATCGGGTGTGGGCAAGTCTTCGCTGGTGAACACGCTGCTGCCCGACGCTCAGGCACGGGTAGGTGCGCTGTCGGATTGGTCCGGGCAAGGCACCCACACTACCACCACGGCCAAGCTGTTCCATTTCCCGTTGGGGGGCGACCTGATCGACTCGCCGGGCATCCGGGAGTTCGGCCTGGTGCACGTGAGCCGGGACGATGTGGAAGCAGGCTTTATCGAGTTTGCCGGCCTGCTCGGCCGCTGCCGCTTCCGCGACTGCAAGCATGACCGGGAACCCGGCTGCGCCCTGTTGTTGGCACTGGAGGATGGGCGCATCCACCCACAGCGGATGCACAGCTACCGGGCTATTATCGCCAGCTTGCCTGAAGAGCGGTACTGAGCGACCGCTCCATCGTTGTGACACTGTTTCGCGGGCTACGCTCGCGAAACAGACCTACAGCTGCTTGCCCGCCGGCGCTTCCATCTTCAGCGCGCCGCTGTCGAAGATGTTGAGCTTCTCCCGCAGTTCACGCGGTTGAACCGTAGGGTTCTGCCCAGCTACTGCGGGTGCCGCTGGCGGAGTGACCGGTGCCGCTGCCCCGGGTGTACCCGGAGCTGCTGCCGGCGCGCCCGGTGCGGCGGGCGGGGCAGCCTGGTCGCCGTCCGGTTGCTCGCCTTCGATGTCGCGCTGGGCCTTTTTGGTCAGCACAATGATGTCGATACGGCGGTTCACCGGGTTCAACGGGTTCTTGCGATCGAACAGTGAAGACGATCCATAACCCACCACCCGTGCAATCTGCGGCTCCGGGTAGCCACCTGTGACCAAGGCACGGCGCGCCGCGTTGGCACGGTTGGCCGACAGCTCCCAGTTGCCGAAGTCCGCGCTGGCCGCGTAGGGCTTGGCGTCGGTATGGCCGCTGATACTGACCTTGTTCGGTACTTCCTTGATGGTGTCTGCCATCGCCAGCAAAATGTCTTCGAAATACGGCTTGAGCCGCGCACTGCCAAGGTCGAACATCGGCCGGTTCTCCGCGTCCATGATCTGGATGCGCAGGCCGTCCTGGGTAATCTCGAACAGAATCTGGTCCTTGAATTTCTGCAGTTGCGGATTTTCGTCCACCTTGTTCTGCAATTCTTGCAACAGCAGCTCGAGGCGGTCTTTCTCGACCTTCTCGGCGATGTTCTCTGCCTGCTCCGGGTTCACGTCAGTCTGTGCTTCGGGCCTCGGAGGCGTGTCCTTGGTTTCCGGGTTGAGCGTGTGGTCCGGCGCCAGTTGTGGCGACCCGCCAAGGTCGATCACATAAGGCGAGCCGCTTTCGGTAAAGCCGATCGGGTCCTTGAAGTAACCGGCAATGGCGAGCTTCTGCTCGGGCGTGGCTTCGGACAACAGCCATAGCACCAGAAAGAAGGCCATCATCGCGGTCGCGAAGTCGGCGAAGGCAATTTTCCAGGCACCCCCGTGGTGCCCGGCGCCGAAGCGCTTTACACGCTTGACGATGATCGGCTGATTATTTTCCATGGCTTAGCGACCGCGTACTGCTTGTTCCAGCTCTGCGAAGCTCGGACGGTGTGCCGGGTAAAGCACCTTGCGCCCGAATTCCACCGCCAGGGTGGGCGGCATGCCGGAAGCCGAAGCCACCAGCGAAGCCTTGATGGCCTCGAACACGTTCATCTCTTCCTTGGCATCGTGGGCCAGGGTGGAGGACAACGGGCCGAAGAAACCATACGCCGCGAGAATACCCAGGAAGGTACCGACCAGCGCCGCGCCCACGTGGCCACCGATGGCGGCCTTGTCACCGTCGCCGAGCGAGGCCATGGTCACCACGATCCCCAACACCGCTGCCACGATACCGAAGCCCGGCAAACCGTCGGCGATACCTTGCACCGCATGGGACGGGTGCTCGAGCTCTTCTTTCATGCTCAGCAGTTCCATGTCGAACAAGCCTTCGAGCTCATGGGGAGCCATGTTGCCCGAGGACATGATGCGCAGGTAATCGCAGATGAACGCGGTCATGCGGGCATCGTTGAGTACCGCCGGGTACTTGGCGAAGATAGGGCTGGCCGCGGCATCTTCGATGTCGCTTTCAATCGCCATCATGCCTTCACGGCGGCTTTTGTTGAGGATCTCGTAGACCAGGCCCAGCACCTCAAGGTAGAAGGCGTGAGTGAAACGAGACTTGAACATCTTCAAGGATTTCTTGAGGACGTGCATGGTCATCGAGCCGGGGTTGGCCTGCAAGAAAGCGCCAAGGCAGGCGCCGCCAATGATCATCACCTCGAAAGGCTGGATCAGGGCCGCGATTTGCCCGTGGGAAAGGACGTATCCGCCGAGTACGCTCGCGAACACGACGATCATGCCGATAATTTTAGCCATAGGTCAGGAACACTTCGAAACGTGGAAAACTTGGCGCGGGGCCGTCTCAATCTCTGCTTCTACCTATCGGCAGAACTGCGCCAGACTATAGTGACGATTCGTGAGGTTTGTACGAAAAGTCATCAAGCGAAGGGCAGACGCGGAAAAAACGATGCGGCCCGCGCGGCTCAGGAATTGTGAATCATCGTTGTTGAGGCAGTATTGACGCAGCATGGCCGAATGCAGGCACTTTGCGTATAAATCTCAAAAACCAGTTCGAGCGAGCAGTGCCTTCTATGTCAGCAGTCCGGCAGCAGAACATCGACGCATGGGTGAAATCGCTCGGTAACGTCCGCATTCCAGTACCCCGGGACAGCCACCAGCGGGTGTGTACCGTGCTCGGCGACAGCCGCAGCTCGCTGCGCGATATCGCTGAATGCATGCAGAACAGCCCGGCGCTCGCCTTGAACGTGATTCGCGAGGCCAACCTGCAGGCCAGCGGCAGCCTGGTGGAACCTGCCGAAAGCCTCGAAATCGCGCTTAACCGCCTCGGCCTTAAACGCACCGAAGAACTGCTCACCCGCGTGCCCGCGCTGGAGCCCTCGGACATTCCATTACCGCTTCGCCAGCTGCAGTTGGTGAGCCAGCACGCCACGCAGCAAGCCAGCGGCTTTTTTGCCGCTCGGCTGGCCAGGCTGTGGCAGGAAATTCACTGGGGCAGCCTGCTGTTCCTTGCTCCGCTGTGGCCTTTGGCGATGACCGAGCCAAAGCTGTTCGAGGAGTGGGACCTGCGTGTGCTGCACAAAGGCGAAGATGCCGCCCGAGTAGAGCATGAGCTGTTCGGCGTGCGGGTACTGGACCTGTGCAAGGCACTTGCTGACTATTGGGGCCTGCCTGCCTGGGTGCGCCAGGGTTATCGCACCCTTACCCAGGAACGCCGCTCATTGGCCAAAGCCATGCTGATCGCGCGCGAAGAAGACCCGCTGCGCCAGCAGCATCAGCTGGATGCAAACCCCGAGCTGTACCGCTGGCTGAACCAGCCTGCCAATACGGTGCTGCTGGCCAACGGCCTGGCCCTGGCATGCGAACAGGGGTGGGGCACCCCGCATGTGGCGCGCTGGCAGCAACTGCTTGCGCTGTACACTCAGGCCCCGCTTGAGCAGACCCAACAGCAGACCCATCTGCTCGCCGTACAAAGCGCCCGTACCCATGCAGCCGAAGGCGTTTGGCACCCCGCGGTCACCCTGGTATGGCCACCCGACGAACGCCGGGTGCACGCGGGCCTGCTGCCGGTCCCCGGCCCATCCCAGGAAGCGCTGGCTCTCTGGCGGCAGCATTGCCAGGCCCTGCTCGAAGAACCAAGCCCCTTCAACAACGCCATGCACCTTACCGGCGTTGCCATGCAGGCGCTGGAAGCGTGTGGCATGCGCCGCATTGCGCTGCTCATGGTAGACAAGGCACAAGCCAACCTGCGGGTTCACCAGGTGTTCGGCCTGCCCAAGGCGGCGGCTGACTTGAGCATGGTGCTTGCCCATGCGCCGCTGTTGCAGCGATTGGTGGAACGGCCCGGGCAGCTACGCCTCACCCCGGAGAACAATGCCTCGCTGTCTCGGCTCATCCCGGCCAGCCTGCGCGTGATGTTCCGTGGCGAGCACTTGCTGCTGCGGTCCATCAGCAGCCACGACCGCGTACTGATGCTGGTGCTTGCCGACCAGGGGGGCTTACCCATGGCCGATACCAGTGTGCAAGCCTTTACCAAGACGGCTCAATGCATCGAGCGGGCGCTGACGGTGTTCAGTAACCGCAGCCGCTGAGGGTTGCGCTACAATCGTGGCCTTCTGTCAATTCTTGGGGACGCTTGCATGGCTGACTTCTCTGGCCTGGGGCTGGTGATCGAACCCGCCGACCTGGCGTCGCGGCTGAATGTGCCCGGCCTGGTCGTGGTCGACCTTACCAGCGCCGAACGCTATGCCGCCGGGCATATTCCTGGCGCACGGTTCGTGGCACCGGCGCGCACCCAACTGGGCAAGCCGCCCGCACCGGGCCTGCTGCCCTCCCTCGACAGCCTCAACGCACTGTTCGCCGAACTGGGCCACGGCTCGGACATCACGTACGTGGTGTACGACGACGAAGGCGGTGGCTGGGCCGGACGGTTCATCTGGCTGCTGGACGTGATCGGCCACAGCCGTTATCACTACCTCGACGGTGGCCTGCTCGCGTGGCAGGCCGAGGGCCGCGAGCTGAGCACCGACGTGCCCTTGCCCGCCCAGACGCAGGTCAGCCTCACCCTTCACGAGGGGCCGACCGCAACGCTCGACTACCTGCGCAGCCGCCTGGGCGCTGCGGATCTCGCCATCTGGGACGCCCGCGCGCCGTTGGAGTACTCGGGGCAGAAAGTGGTTGCCGCGCGCGGAGGGCACATCCCCGGCGCGGTAAACTTCGAGTGGACCGCCGGCATGGACGCAACACGCGCCTTGCGCATGCGTCAGGACCTTGCGCAGGTTCTTGAACGCCTCGGCATCACCCCGGACAAGGAAATCATCACCCACTGCCAGACCCACCATCGGTCCGGCTTCACCTATCTCGCCGCCAAGGCACTCGGTTATCCCCGGGTGAAAGCCTATGCCGGTTCCTGGGGCGAATGGGGCAACCACCCCGACACCCCTGTAGACGTTTAAGGGTTATCCATGAAAGATCGGCTGTTCATCCTTTCCCAATACCTGCTGCCCCACCACCTGCTGTCCAGGTTGGCCGGCTGCGTGGCGGAATGCCGGGCGCGCTGGCTCAAGAATGCCTTCACCGGCTGGTTCGTTCGCCGCTTCAACGTGGACATGAGCGAAGCGCAAGTTGAAGACATTACCGCCTACGAGCACTTCAACGCCTTCTTCACCCGGGCCCTCAAGCCTGGCGCACGCCCGCTGGACCCTACCCCCGGCGCTATCCTGTCCCCGGCCGACGGCGCCATCAGCCAGATGGGCCCCATCGAGCATGGCCGGGTGTTCCAGGCCAAGGGGCACAGCTACAGTGTGCTCGAGCTGCTGGGCGGCGACCCTGCCCACGCGGCGCAATTCATGGGGGGCAGCTTCGCCACGGTTTACCTGTCGCCGCGTGACTACCATCGGGTGCACATGCCCTTGGCGGGCACCCTGCGCGAAATGATCTACGTGCCGGGCCGGATCTTCTCGGTGAACCAGACCACTGCCGAAAACGTGCCCGAGCTGTTCGCCCGCAATGAACGCGTGGTGTGCCTGTTCGATACCGAGCGTGGGCCGATGGCGATGGTGCTGGTGGGCGCAATGATCGTGGCCTCCATCGAGACGGTGTGGGCAGGCCTGGTAACACCGCCCAAGCGCGCGCTCAAAAGCTGGCGTTATGACGAAGCAGCGCGCGGCCCCATTCATCTGGAAAAGGGCGAGGAAATGGGGCGCTTCAAGCTGGGTTCCACCGTGATCATGCTGTTCGGCCCGGATCAGGTGACCTGGGGTCACCACCTGGCAGCCGTGTCGCCTGTACGCATGGGCCAGGTATTGGGTATGCCGACAGTGGCCCAATGATGTATTTTGCGGCGGGTGTGACGTAATCAGGATGCTGTTAGAGTCCGATAAACGACGGCCTGCCAACGGCCATGCGTTCCCGAGCCGAAGCCGCACACGCTTCGCACGATGATCAGGAATCACTGGATGCTTCGCCCCAGCCCCCATCTTTCGCTACGCGCGCCTACGCCCTCGCAGAACACGTTAACGTTCTGCGAGGCGAACCCGCGCGACCTCAAGCGATGGATATCCGAGCTGCCGAAGGCGAACATCGGCGAAACGGCGCGGCTGCTGTACCAGGGCCTCGCCGAGCTCAATCAGCTGGTTACCCCCAGCGAAAACCGTTTGCAGCTGCTGGAACTGCTGCGGCCCGAAGTGTATTACGTGTGCAAGCAGCTGGAGCGGCACTTCCTCAACCAGGCCATCGTACTGGACGAGCGCGCCCGCAAGGTCGCGAACCTCTGCCAGGCGCTGCAGAACCACCTCGCGGCTGGCTACAAGATCATTGTGGTACGCGTGGCCTCGGCCGGCCGCGAACACTCCACGGCCCTGGCCATTGCCGTACAGCGGGCGCTTCACTGCTTATATGGGCCTCTGGTGCGCGCCGCGCTGCTGTATTGCCCGGTGCCGGAGCGGCTTTGGCACGAGCTGCATCAGCTTTACCTGGTAGCATGCGAGCACAAGGTTCAACACACCTCGGTAGCCGACGGCCTGGCCCATAACGTCAAGGCGCTCACGCCGGAGCAAACCTACGTTGCCGCCCTGCTGCTGGGCAGCTCTCGCTGCAATCAGATGCGCCAGACCGCAATCATGCGCCTGGCCGAGATGCTCGAGAGCTGGAGCCAGTACGCGCGGGTGCAGCCGGCCCTCGCTGCCAGCAGTCTGTTTGCCGTGGCGCCCGCCACTGACGGCCCGCCACGCTACAAGGCACTGTTCGAAGAGGCGGAGTTGAGCCAGTTGCTCGGGCTCGATACCGCGCTGCTTGCTCATCACATCAAGGAATACCTGGCGCTGCCGATCGAACAGCGCCCCCAGGCGCGCTTCGCGGTGCCGCCCGGCTTTAGCACCGATGTACTGCAACATGTGGCGGCTGCCTGGGGGAACGTGGCCGAGCGCACGTTCCAGCGTACGCCCGGGGACGGAAACCTTACGGTGTGCATCGGCATGAGCGCCATGCACTATTACCTGGGCGGCGAGCGAACGTTCGGGGAGCAGCTCGGGTTGCCCGGCAGCACCACCTCGGCGCAGTTCAACGCCCTGGGGAAGCAAGGCGTGTGGGGCCCGGTGATGGAGGTTCCGGCGGTAGAGGAAATCGAATACGAACCCGAGCGTGTCGGCACTCAGGGGCAAGCTCCGGAGTTTCCCACCTACAGCTTGCAGATCGTGAACCACAGCCCTGGCGGTTACTGCCTGGCCTGGCGCAAGGAAGTACCTTCGCAGCTGCAGGCGGGCGAATTGGTGGGCATCCAGGATGCGCCCGCGCAGGGCTGGAGCGTGGCCGTGGTTCGGTGGATTCGCCAGGTGCGCGACGGTGGTACCCAAATGGGTATCGAGCTCATCGCCCCGCACGCGCAGCCCTGCGGCCTGCAACTGGTGCGCGGCGACGACCCCCACAGCGAATACCTGCGCGGCCTGGTACTGCCGGAGATCCGCGCCATCGACATACCCGCCACCCTGCTGGCGCCGCGCCTGCCCTTCCAGGAAGGCCACAAGATTGTGCTCAACACCAACGGCGACGAAAACCGCGCCAGCCTGCTCAAGCGCCTCGCCAGTACCGGCAGCTTCAACCAGTTCGAGTACCGCTTCGCGGAACAGGTAGCCCAACCTGCGGCCCGCCCTGCCAGCCCGGACGGCACAGGGCGCGACGATGAATTCGACTCGCTCTGGCGGGATTTGTAGCCCCCTCATGCGGGGGCTGAATACCGTATGGGTTGTCGGCCCGGGAACGTCGAAGAACTTGAACGGGCAGCAGGCTAAAAGTTGCCAGGCTTTTCCGAACGCCCCTATCTCATTGCATCGCCGCACGGCCGAGCCTTAATTAGCCTCTACTAGGCATTAAAGTGTTTCTAACTTTGACCTTTAGCGTGGCGCACACTTTCCGCACAGACCAGTATTTTCGGCGCTCGCACCGGCATGCTGTAGGAAAGTGGGAAATATCACTGAATGATTCTGTATAACCTCGAACATTTCATTGGTTGACGTTGCCTGCTCGGCGCGTATCTTCTTGCGAACCTGCCTGCCTGGCCCGCCGGTGTGTGTGCCACTAAGGCACTTAATGAGTTGGCGCGAAGGCGTTGGTATCTTGAAAACATCCAGTTGCATTTTTACCAAGCGGAGAAGGAGCGGAATACAGAATGGATAACTATCCGCGTTGTACGGTCGCCAATCCGCGCGGCGCGCTTCGGCAAAACGGACTGCTTGGTACCGGCGAACCATTATGGCCGGCAAATATCGCTAACCGACTAATGGCGAACGCACCCAATATAAGTGAGTTCTACGCAACCAGCGACTACAACGCCGCCGTTTTCATTATTCATCAGCTGAAATCCGACGAGCCCATGTCAGCGAGGGAGGTGGAAGAATCAGTGAGCCTGCTGCAGCGGCTGCTCAGGCAGATGTCAGCCGCAGCTGATATAAGCCTGGAAGAACTCAAACAGGTTCAGCAGATGGCCGAGAGCATAAAGGGAATTGGCCCACTTCTATTTTCACCAGCAAACGTTGCAGGAACGGTAGTAAACCTCTCCAACATGTCGCTCGCTTTGGCACAAAACAAAACCGTGTCCGATTTGCTTGACTTGCCGCCCAACCAGAAGGCTCGGCTCAAGAACTGGGTAGATATGCGAGGCAAGGCAGGCGCCAGGTCTGCAAAGAAGATCAGCAAGGGGAAGATAAAACTGGTGTGGCTACGGGGCGCACTGCATTTTCAAATCCCTGCAACGGCGGAATCCGTGTACTACACCCATCAACGTCGAATGCCCGGTGTCGTCAACGTTCCGGTGTACGGAGCCAAGCGGGGCTTGAGCAGGCGGGCCTGGCTGGCTGCAGATGGAGCAAGAGGTCTCCTGAAGTATTCCTCGAGTGGCACCGCGGGGGTTGTGTTGGCAGTCGGGCCGCAGGCGTATCTGGATTATAAAAGCTCGGCAACACTCGATGAGTTTTATAGGAAGTCAGCTTACAGCCAGCCGGCCAATATTGCTGCCGTAGCGGCAGGCATATATGCAGGAGGCCTTGCTGTAACAGCAATTGGGGGAATTGGGGCAGGGCCCGCTTTTGTACTTGTGATAGCTGTAGGCTGGATAGCAAGCGTATTCACGCTCTCCGGGGCAGGAGCGTTAGGCCTTGATAAAAAAATCGGCGACTTATTGACGGATTAAGAGGCCATGCCTGACTCGTTAACTCTGAGAAAAAACTGCATAAAATATTTTCTAAGTGCTCCGCTATTATTCTTGATAGTACCTTGGGGCAACCTATACTACTGGTATTCATGGATCATAGTTACTGGACTTCATTCCGCATGGGTTCTAAACCTTGTTTATCGAAATGAAAGCTATACCGCATACATGCTCACCTTGCTGGGCTACGCAGTATTTATCCCTGCCTACCTTTCCGCGGCCACGCTTTATATCTGGCACACGGAAAGCCCTGCTCCGCCTGAACACTATAAATATTTAATACTGTCGGCCCCATACATAATCTCTGCCGCCTTGATAGCATGGTTTGCAACCAAGCGCACAATCTCATCTCCATTTTACTGTAAAGACGGAAAAGCTCATATTTTCGATTACGCTGAGCCTCCAAGCACCAGGAACCAAATCCTGTCAGTTTTGGCTTTCATTGCAGGCGCAACGGTCATTGAGAATATTGGGGGCGCCACCGCCTGGCTACTGATGTCCGGGGTGATGTTGGCGTGCGCGGTTTACATTATTTACCAAGGCCGCCATTTAATCGCGGGCCTACGCGACTTGATAAAAGAAGAGCGAAGCGCCTCGATGCGATATACGTTCTTTCAAATAGAAGAAATACGAGAAGCACGACGCCGCTGGTGGATAAGCCGTTTCGCACGCTGGCTTAAACGGCTCTTCCGATCGCGACCATCGCCTTGAATCGAGTGATCCCTGCCCAGTCACGAACTTTTCGCTTTTGGACACCACTCTACTAAAGTGTTTCTAACTTTGACCTTTAGCGTGGCGCACACTCTCCGCACAGACCAGTATTTTCGGCGCTCGCACCGGCATGCTGTAGGAAAGTGGGAAATATCACTGAATGATTCTGTATAACCTCGAACATTTCATTGGTTGACGTTGCCTGCTCGGCGCGTATCTTCTTGCGAACCTGCCTGCCTGGCCCGCCGGTGTGTGTGCCACTAAGGCACTTAATGAGTTGGCGCGAAGGCGTTGGTATCTTGAAAACATCCAGTTGCATTTTTACCAAGCGGAGAAGGAGCGGAATACAGAATGGATAACTATACGCGTTGTACGGTCGCCAATCCGCGCGGCGCGCTTCGGCAAAACGGACTGCTTGGTACCGGCGAACCATTATGGCCGGCAAATATCGCTAACCGACTAATGGCGAACGCACCCAATATAAGTGAGTTCTACGCAACCAGCGACTACAACGCCGCCGTTTTCATTATTCATCAGCTGAAATCCGACGAGCCCATGTCAGCGAGGGAGGTGGAAGAATCAGTGAGCCTGCTGCAGCGGCTGCTCAGGCAGATGTCAGCCGCAGCTGATATAAGCCTGGAAGAACTCAAACAGGTTCAGCAGATGGCCGAGAGCATAAAGGGAATTGGCCCACTTCTATTTTCACCAGCAAACATTGCAGGAACGGTAGTAAACCTCTCCAACATGTCGCTCGCTTTGGCACAAAACAAAACCGTGTCCGATTTGCTTGACTTGCCGCCCAACCAGAAGGCTCGGCTCAAGAACTGGGTAGATATGCGAGGCAAGGCAGGCGCCAGGTCTGCAAAGAAGATCAGCAAGGGGAAGATAAAACTGGTGTGGCTACGGGGCGCACTGCATTTTCAAATCCCTGCAACGGCGGAATCCGTGTACTACACCCATCAACGTCGAATGCCCGGTGTCGTCAACGTTCCGGTGTACGGAGCCAAGCGGGGCTTGAGCAGGCGGGCCTGGCTGGCTGCAGATGGAGCAAGAGGTCTCCTGAAGTATTCCTCGAGTGGCACCGCGGGGGTTGTGTTGGCAGTGGGGCCGCAGGCGTATCTGGATTATAAAAGCTCGGCAAAACTCGATGAGTTTTATAGAAAGTCAGCTTACAGCCAGCCGGCCAATATTGCTTCCGTAGCCGCCAGCATAATTGTAGGCGGATGGGTCGCAACACTGGTCATTGGAACGGGGCCAGTAGCACTTTTGGTCGTAATTGGTGCAGGTATTGTAGCAAGCTTAGGCACACTTTACGGCATAGGAAACCTGGGACTTGATAAAAAGCTTGGTGACATACTGACGGATTAAGCAATGCCGAACCCATTTAGTTTAAAACAAACCTGCACGCGATCTTTTTTAGCCGCCCCAGTGCTTTTACTGATAGCCCCATGGGGAAATTCTTACTACTGGCGCTTATGGATTGTAATTTTCGCACTTAACTCTGCGTGGAATCTATTTCTTGCTTATCGAAATGAGAGCTATACAGCATACACACTTACAGCTTTAGGTTATTTGATTTTCATCCCCACCCACCTATCTATGCTCATGCTCTATATCTGGCACAAGGAAAGCCCTACCCCGCCTGAACACTACGAATATTTAATACTGTCGTCCCCATACATAATCTCTGCCGCCTTGGTAGCATGGTTTGCAATGCAGCGCACAACCTCATCTCCATTTTACTGTGAAGACGGAAAAGCTCTTATTTTCGATTACGCAGAGCCGCCAAGTACCAGAAACCAAATCCTGTCAGTTTTGGCTTTCATCGCAGGCGCAGCGGTCATTGACCGTATCGGGGGCGCCACCGCCTGGCTACTGATGTCCGGGGTGATGTTGGCGTGCGCGGTGTACATTATTTACCAAGGCCGCCATTTAATCGCGGGCCTACGCGACTTGATAAAAGAAGAGCGAAGCGCCTCGATGCGATATACGTTCTTTCAAATAGAAGAAATACGAGAAGCACGACGCCGCTGGTGGATAAGCCGTTTCGCTCGCTGGCTTGAAAATCTCCTCAAGTCTCGACCATCGCCATAAAGTGGTAATCATCGGTCACCGTCAGGCACTCCATTTCATAACCTACCTTCAGAAAAACCAAGGGGTCTAAATGCCAAACTCTCTCCTACCGTTCTTCACCTCTCAAGAAAACAGGCTGTTCAAGCTAAAGACGGGACTAAAGGTTCACCCCGAGTTGATGATCGCCTCATTCAGCGGTGGAGAAGGGTTATCGGAAGACTTTGGATTCAAGCTGGACTTGATATCCCCCAACCGAAACATAAAGTTGAAGTCGGTACTGGGGCAGCCTGTAACAATTGAGATTTCGCTTGACCAAAACGGAACCCGGTATATAAACGGCATCATCACCGGCTTTGGCAAGCGCAGCACCGACGACAATACATGCCATTACACGGCACTAATAGGTTCCTGGCTTAGCCTTCTGGAGCAACGCCATAACTCCCGGATCTTCCAGGACAAGACAGTCATCGATGTCATCACCGAGATCTTTCAGGAATACCAAGGGCTGGCCAATTATAGATTCAGGATCACTGCCCTACTTAAGCCGCGCAGCTATATCACTCAATACAGGGAAAGTGACTACCACTTCGTGTTACGCCTGCTTGAATCCTAGGGGTTCTTATTCTACTTCGAGCATGATCCTGATAGCCATACCTTGGTTATCCTGGACGATTCCAGCAGGCTTACATCCTTGCCGGAACAGCCTGTGATTCCTTTTGACATGGACTCAAGGGCTTCCCGGCCGGACTCCATCATCGAATGGAACGCTGCGCGCGCGTTGCACTCAGGCTCAATGACCACCCAGACCTTCGACTACCGGCAGCCGAGAAATCGTCTTCCTATCTATATGAAAACGGCGACTGAGCAAGGCGAAGCGCCGACCTTCGAATTGTACGATTATATGGGCCATTACACCCATAAAGACTATAACGAGGGGGAAGCATTGGTTCGTAGAAGGATCGAACTGCTGGAACTTGGCGGCAAAGCGTTTGAAGGAAAAGGCGATTGTCGCGCGTTGCGACCCGGCTACACGTTCGAATTAAGCGGCCACTATGAGCACGACCCAGGCGCCCAGGAAGATCGCAATTTTTTGCCCATGAGCATCAAGCATACCGGAGTCAATAACTACCTTGACGAGGTAGCAGCGCACTATTTCAATACCTTTGAATGCGTGCGATCAAAAATACTTTTTCGCCCAGCCCTGAACACATTACGGCCGACAATCAACGGGCCTCAGACGGCGATAATTGTCGGCCCCAAAGGCGAAGAAATTTATACCGATGAGCTCGGCCGGGTAAAGATTCAGTTCCATTGGGATAGGTACGGTCTAAATGATGACATGAGTTCTTGTTGGGTGCGTGTCGCTCAGCCAGCAGCCAGTAGCGGCTTTGGCCATATAAGCATCCCTCGCGTAGGTGATGAGGTGGTGGTCGAGTTTCTGGATGGGGATCCGGATCGCCCGCTGATAACCGGTAGTTTGTACAACAGCGTGAATCTCCCACCATGGCAGCTCCCTGCCGACAAGGCCAAGAGCGGGTTCATGACACGATCGCTCAAGGGCAGCGGGTCGAATGCCAGTTTTCTAAGTTTTGATGATCGTGATGGGGCTGAGCGAATCTGCCTTCATGCCGAGCGCGATCTGGTTACCGAAGTTGAGGCAAACGAGCATCATCGGGTCGCTGGGAACCGTCGTATGGAGGTGGACGGCAGTCATTCCGAGACGGTGAAACGGGATGTCAGCGTTTCCGCGCTCGAAGGGACGTATAGCGTAACGGCCGAGAATGGAGCGGTTACGATCTCAGCGGCCACATCCATTACCTTGGAGGTAGGCAGTAGCAGGCTCAGGATGCATGAGAATGGCATGATCGACCTCTCCGGCATTCTCGTTTACATAAACGGCTCCACTGCCGTGCATCTCAACAAATAGGCTGACACCGCGCGCGTCACATGCTTAAGAGCGGGGATGAGTGGGATCGTCGCGCCTTGCGAAGGACATATCGGGCCTGACGCCCAGCCGCGCAATCAAACACCTAATCGATTCAGCCATCGTTAAGCCAGCATTCCCGCGCCGCTTGCGGTACAGCCAAGGCGGGGCCTAAGCTTGTTCACCCAAGAGAAGAGTTCCCCGTCACGCTGGCATCGGCCAGCGCCGTGGTTTCGCCGAGGTTTCATACCCATGTTTGATGTCGTATCTTCGAGCAAATGGCCAGCCGGCTACATGATCAACCCCAACGTCGAGCCCCTTGATCCCAAGTGGCTGACCGAATTCAGCAAGATCCCCGCCGCCGCCGTCAGTGACTGCCTGGGCCGTAACGTAGGGGGCCTGGGCCTCAAGGCGTTCCACGGCAACAAGCCCATGCTGGGCAGCGCGCTGACCGTGCGGGTACGCCCTGGCGATAACCTGATGATCCTCAAGGCCATGCAGATGGCCCGCCCCGGTGACGTACTGGTGATCGACGGCAGCGCCGACCTCACCCGCGCCGTATTTGGCGGCATCATGCGCGCCATGGCATTGAAGGCCGGCATTGCCGGTGTAGTCATCAACGGCGCGCTGCGTGATGTGGATGAATGGCAGACCGGTGAGTTGCCGGTGTACGCGATCGGTGCCGTGCACCGCGGGCCGAGCACAGACGGTGGCGGCGAAATCAACGTACCGATCTCGTGCGCGGGCATGTTGGTCATGCCTGGCGACCTGATGATCGGCGACGGTGACGGCGTGGTGGCCGCGGCGCGCGCCGAGTTGCCCGAGCTGGTGCAGCGCTGCAACGACCTGCTGGCCCGTGAGCGCGCCACCCTCGAAGGCATTGCCAACGGCACCCTCGACCCCAAGCGGTTCGATGCCATCCTGCGAGCCAAGGGTTGCCCCATCTGAGCGGCCCGGCCTTCGCCCTCACCGCAACGCTACGCGAACGCTTCAAGGCGCTGCGTACGTCGGCACAGGCGTATTCATTGCGCCATGTGCGGCAGGCGGATCATTACCTTTGTGTGAGGCGCGGCGTGGCGGAGCCACCCCGGCTCACGCTCGATGAAGGCGCCATGCTGGTCGCCCGCGTAGGTGGTAGCGAAGCCTATGCGGCCACCAGCGATCTCTCCCAGGCCGGCCTGCAGTACGCACTGGAGCGTGCCGAAGGCCTGGCCCGTCAGCTCGCGGGCCTGGGCCTTGTTGATCTGGCGACGTTAGAGATGGCCGTGGGCCAACACGATTACCTTGCGCCCGGTGTCGAGCAGCCATTTGCTTCCATCAAGGACTGCCTGGCGCTGCTCCAGGCCGAGGCTGCGCAGGTGCCAAAGGATGCCCGCTTCGCCAACTGGGAAACCAGCCTGGGCGTGAGCGAGGTCGAGCAGCTGTATTTCAACAGCGCTGGCGCCGAGCTGCGCCAGGCGTTTCGCTTTGTGTATCCGGGTGTCAGCGTCACGGCGGCAAACGAGGCCGACAGCCAGACCCGTACCCTCGGCCGCGAGAACTTCGGCCAGCAAGGCGGGCTGGACGTATTGCAGCGCCTGGGCCTGGATGGCAGCGCTGCTCGCGTGGCCGATGAAGCACTCCAGCTGCTGCTGGCGACCAATACGCCTGAAGGGCCGCGCGACCTGTTGTTGATGCCGGACCAGATGGCGCTTCAGATTCACGAATCGATCGGCCATCCGCTGGAACTGGACCGCATTCTGGGCGATGAGCGTAACTATGCGGGCACCAGTTTCGTAAAGCAGGAAGACTTCGGCAGCCTGCGTTATGGCTCGCCCCTGCTGAATGTCACTTTCGATCCGGAACTGCCCGAGCAACTGGCCAGCTACGCCTTCGACGATGACGGTACGCGCGCGTCCAAGGTGTGGCTGATCCAGGGCGGGATCTTGTTGCGCCCACTGGGCAGCCCACTGTCTTCAATACGCAGCGGCCTGGCCGGGTTGGCCAACAGCAGGGCTTCGAGCTGGAACCGCGCGCCGATTGACCGCATGGCCAACATCAATATCGAGCCGGGCGAGCAAACGCTCGAGGCACTGATCGGTTCGGTCGAGCAGGGCATCCTGATGCGCACCAACCGCTCGTGGTCCATCGACGACGCCCGCAACAAGTTTCAGTTTGGTTGCCAATGGGGCCAGCTGATTGAAAATGGACGTTTGGGCGCGGTGGTGAAAAACCCCAATTACCGCGGTATCTCGTCCAGTTTCTGGAGAAGCCTCAAAGGCGTGGGCAATCGAAGCACGCTGGAAGTGTTGGGCACGCCCAACTGCGGCAAGGGCGAGCCTAATCAGGTGGTGCGCGTGGGCCATGCCTCGCCAGCCTGCCTGTTCTCTGATATCGATGTATTCGGTGGGCGGGAATGATATCGGTCGAACGTTTCGAGCACCTGACCCAGGCCGCTATCGGTACCCTGCGCGATGGCGAGAACCTCAGCCTTTCGCTGGAAGCGGAGGCTTCGCAATTCGTTCGCTTCAACCAGGCACGTGTTCGCCAGGCCGGGCAGGTACGGCAGGCCAGGCTCAACCTGGTCCTGGACGACGGCACTCGCCAGGCGAGCGTCCAGCTGACGTTGGCGGGCACCGCGGACGACACCGGCAACGTGTTGGGCGCTATCGAACAGCTCCGTCAATTGCTGCCACTGTTGCCCGCCGATCCATGGCTGGCGCGCAACACAGCCGTATGGAAGGTGCGCAGGGTGCCCGAAAGCGCTGCCGAAGTGGATACCGCCCAGGTAGTCGAGCATATCTGCACCGAAGCCGCGGGCCTGGACCTGGTTGGCATTCTTGCCAGCGGCCCGATCTATCGAGGCTTTGCCAACAGTGCTGGCGCCTTTGGCTGGCACCAGGCCGACAACCTGCATGTGGACTGGAGCCTGTTCCACCGTAACGGCCAGGCAGTAAAGGCCGGCCTTGCCGCGCCGGGCTGGCACCCGGGCGCTTTCGATCAACAGTTGGCCATTGCACGCGAACAGCTGGGCTATCTGGGCTTGCCGCCAGTGAGCGTGAAGCCCGGCGACTATCGCGCGTATCTGGCGCCCGCCGCCCTGGATGAATTGCTCGGCATGCTGGCCTGGGGTGGCTTTTCCGCCCAGGCGCTGGAAAGCCAGGCCAGCCCGTTGCAAAAGCTGTACAGCGGCCAGGCTGCGCTGAGCGCTGCTATAAACCTGAACGAGCGGATAACCGGTTCGCTCAGCCCTGCGTTCAGCTCTGAAGGCCGCCCTCGGCATGACCTTTCGCTGATTACCAACGGTGTGGCGGGCGAGCGGCTTGTCAGCAGCCGCAGCGCCATCGAATACGGCATGCCGTGTAACGGCGCGGACCCAGGTGAAGGCCCGGTCGCCCTCGACCTCGCACCCGGTGAGCTGCCTTTGAACGAGGTGCCACAGGCACTGGACCGGGGGCTATACGTTAATAACTTGTGGTACCTGAATTACTCGGACATGCCCGCGGCGCGGCTTACCGGCCTTACCCGCTTTGCGACTTTCTGGGTCGAGAACGGTCAGATCGTAGGCCCCGTAGACACCATGCGCTTCGATGACAGCGTCTACGATCTTCTGGGCAGCCAGCTTCTGGCCCTTACCCGGGAGCGCGAGCTGATCGTTTCGACCAACACCTATGAACAACGCCACACCGCCTCGAGCCGCTTGCCCGGCGCACTGGTCAACCGGCTTCGGTTGACCCTCTGAAGGCCCGCGAGCGAGGCGGCCTGTTACTGAAGAGGTGATATGCCTACCCACGCCACGCTCGACCCCACCACCGCCCGCTGGATCCCCTGGGTG
Organism: Pseudomonas sp. 3MAES_34.3B; assembly: GCF_058145875.1. Taxonomy (NCBI): domain Bacteria; kingdom Pseudomonadati; phylum Pseudomonadota; class Gammaproteobacteria; order Pseudomonadales; family Pseudomonadaceae; genus Pseudomonas; species Pseudomonas sp. 3MAES_34.3B. The sequence goes on from NZ_CM176960.1 coordinate 5,059,065, forward strand.
GTGGCCATCGCCTTCTTCATGCAATCGCTCGACGGCACCATTCTCAACACCGCCCTCCCCGCCATGGCGCGCGACCTGGCTGAAGACCCGCTGCGCATGCAATCGGTGGTCATCGCCTACATGCTCACCGTCGCGCTGTTGATACCCGCTTCGGGCTGGGTGGCTGACCGTTTCGGCATCAAGCGCGTGTTCATGAGCGCGATCGCCCTGTTCACCTTCGGTTCGCTGCTGTGCGCGGTGTCTGCCACGCTACCGATGCTCGTCGGCGCACGTATCCTTCAAGGTCTGGGCGGCGCGCTGCTGCTCCCGGTGGGCCGGCTGGTGGTACTGCGGGCGTATCCGCGCTCGGAGCTGGTGCGCATTCTGAGCTTCATCACCGTGCCCGGGCTGCTGGGCCCGCTGATCGGCCCTACCATGGGCGGCTGGATGGTGGAGTACCTGACCTGGCACTGGATCTTCCTCATCAACCTGCCTGTGGGCATTCTCGGCTGCGTTGCAGTGCGTCGGTTGCTGCCAGAGCTTCCCGGCGGCGAGCGAACCCGGTTCGACGGGTTCGGCTTCGCGCTGTTCGGCGCCGCCATGGTGTTGATCACCATCGCCATGGAGGGCCTGGGCGAGCTCCACCTGCCCCACCTGCGCGTGGTGCTGCTGCTGTTCGCCGGCATGGCCTGCCTGGCCGCTTACTGGCTGCGCGCCGTTCACACCGAAGCGCCCTTGTTCGCCGCCAGCCTGTTCCGTACGCGCAGCTTCGCAGTGGGTATCTTGGGCAACCTGTTCGCGCGCCTGGGCTCCGGGGCGCTGCCGTTCCTGGTGCCGCTGCTGCTGCAAGTGGGCATGGGTTACTCACCCTCGCTGGCGGGCATGAGCATGATCCCCCTTGCAGCCGCCGCCATGGTGGCCAAGTCGCTGGCGCGGCCACTGATCGAGCGGTTTGGCTACCGCACGCTGCTAACCGCCAACACAGTTGCCCTCGGGATCTTGCTGGCAAGCCTTGGGCTAGTGACCGCCGATACGCCTTATCCATTGCTGCTGGCGCTTCTGGGCGTACTTGGCGCGATCAACTCCATGCAGTTCACCGCCATGAACACGGTGACCCTCATCGACCTTGGTGATCAGGAAGCCAGCAGCGGCAACAGCCTGTTGTCGGTGGTGGCGCAGCTTTCCATGAGCCTTGGCGTAGCGTGTGCCGGCGCCCTGCTGGGCGGGTTCGAATCCGCGATCGGCAAGGACGGCGTGGAAGATGTGCTGAGCGCCTTCCATTTGACCTTCTTCACCATTGGCCTGATGGCGATGTTTGCGGCCACCATCTTCGTTCAGCTGTCACCAGAGGTCGGCCGCCGCGCTGTTCGTCCGCCTCCCGGCCCGGACGCATAGGGAGATCGGCCGCGGGCTGCTAAACTGCGCAACATTTTTTTTGCAGGACCGCTTCCGTGACCGCAACCGCCTTCGAAACCCTTCCGCTGTCGCCAGCGATGCTCGCCAACCTTGCATCGCTGGGCTACACGCAGATGACACCGATCCAGGCGCAAAGCCTGCCGGCCATTCTCGAGGGCGCTGACCTGATTGCCCAGGCCAGCACCGGCAGCGGCAAGACCGCCGCGTTCGGCATCGGCCTGCTCAACCCGATCAACCCGCGGTACTTTGGCTGCCAGGCGCTTGTGCTCTGCCCTACCCGGGAACTGGCCGATCAGGTGGCCAAGGAAATCCGCCGGCTGGCCCGCTCCGAAGACAACATCAAGGTACTTACCCTGTGCGGCGGCGTGCCGTTCGGGCCGCAAGTAGGCTCGCTGGAACACGGTGCGCACATCATCGTCGGCACCCCCGGCCGCGTGCAGCAGCACCTGGACAAGGGCACCCTGGTGCTCAGTGGGCTGAATACCCTGGTGCTCGACGAAGCGGACCGCATGCTGGACATGGGCTTCGTGGACGCCATCGCCGCGATCATCGAGCAAACCCCGAGCCGTCGCCAGACGCTGCTGTTCTCGGCTACCTACCCCAAGGGCATCGAGGCGCTGGCCGCACGGTTCATGCGCAACCCGCGCACGGTCAAGGTGGCGGCGTTGCACGATGACCGCAAGATCGAACAGCGCTTCTACGAAGTGGACGCCGAACAGCGCCTCAATTCCGTACTCAAGGTGCTGGGGCATTTCCGGCCGCAGTCCTGCGTGGCGTTCTGCTTCACCCGCCAGCAATGCCAGGAGGTGACCGACCTGTTGACCAGCAAGGGCATCAGCGCCAGCGCCTTGCACGGGGACATGGAACAACGCGACCGCGATCAGGTACTGGCATTGTTCGCCAACCGCTCCACCAGCGTGATGGTCGCCACGGACGTTGCCGCCCGAGGAATCGACATCGAAGGGCTGGACCTAGTAATCAACGTTGAGTTGGCGCGGGACCCGGAAATTCACATCCACCGCATCGGCCGGACCGGGCGCGCCGGCGAGAGCGGCGTGGCCGTCAGCCTGGTTGCCCCGGCCGAAGCCCACCGCGCGCAAGCCATCGAAGCGTTGCAAAAGGCCCAGGTGAACTGGCGCCCGCTGGAAGAACTGCAAAACCGCGGCGACGGCCCCTTGGTGCCGCCCATGGCCACCTTGTGCATCGCCGGTGGCCGCAAGGACAAGGTGCGCCCCGGCGATATCCTTGGCGCGCTCACGGGCGACGCGGGTATCCCCGGCACCCAGGTCGGCAAGATCGCCATCTTCGATTACCAGGCCTTCGTTGCCGTAGAGCGTGGGGTCGCCAAGCAGGCACTGGATCGCCTCAACAAGGGCAAGATCAAGGGCCGTTCGTTGCGGGTGCGCCTGTTGTGAAGTTGGATGTCATCGTTATCGGAGCCGGCGCCGCGGGCTTGATGTGTGGCGCCACCGCCGCGGACCGCGGTCGCAAGGTGCTGGTGATCGACCATGCGAACAAGGCGGGCAAGAAGATTCTCATGTCCGGCGGTGGGCGCTGCAACTTCACCAACATGTACACAGAGCCTGGCAACTTCCTTTCGCAGAACCCGCACTTCTGCAAGTCCGCGCTGGCGCGGTATACCCAGTGGGACTTCATTGGCCTGGTGGCCGGCTACGGCGTGCCCTACCACGAAAAGAAACTCGGGCAGCTGTTCTGTGACAACAAGGCCAGCGACATCCTGAGCCTGTTGCTGGCTGAATGCGAACGTACCGGCGCCGAGGTTCGGCTCGATACCAGCGTGCAAGAGGTGGCGGCAGTCGAGGGCGGGTATCGCTTGCTGACCAGCGGGGGGCCGCTTACCTGCGCCTCCCTGGTGATTGCCACCGGTGGCCTGTCTATTCCCACCTTGGGTGCGACAGGCTTCGGCTATCAGCTGGCGCGCCAGTTCGGTCACCAGGTGTTGCCAACCCGCGCCGGGCTGGTGCCCTTCACCATCACCGACCAGCTCAAAGCCCTGTGCACCGAGCTGTCGGGCACCTCGGTGGACTGCATCGCCAGCTGCAATGGCCAGAGCTTCCGGGAGAACCTGCTGTTCACCCACCGTGGGCTCAGTGGCCCGGCGATCCTGCAGGTGTCATCGTTCTGGGCCCCGGGTGATGTGGTGTCGATCAACCTGCTGCCAGACCACCACGCAATGGCCTGGCTGGAGGCCGCGCAGGCCGAACGGCCGAATGCCGAGCTTCGCACGGTGCTTGGCGACCTGTTCACCCGCAAGATGGCCCAATTGCTGTGCGAACAGTGGTTCGAATCCCGCCCGATGAAGCAGTACACACCGGCGCAGTTGCAAGCGATTGCCAGCCAGCTTGGCGATTGGCAACTGGTGCCCGCTGGCACCGAAGGCTACCGCACCGCCGAGGTCACCCTCGGCGGCGTGGACACCCGCGAAGTGTCCTCCAAAACCATGGAATCCCTGAAAAGCCCGGGGCTGTATTTCATTGGGGAGGTATTGGACGTGACCGGGCACCTGGGTGGGTTCAACTTCCAATGGGCCTGGGCGTCGGGGCATGCGGCTGGGGAAGTGTGCTGAGCCGCTATTGAGATGGCCATTCGCGGGCTTCGCCGGAGGGCCGATGTAATTTCATGGACTCGCCCTGGCCGAGGCGTCAGTGCGCCACGGTGGCAGTCTAAACAGCCAACGACAGCGAGGGCGAGTCCATGAAAAAGCATACGACGGTCCCACAACCTTTGTCTTCCACCGATTGGTCCGCCTGTACCACCGTGGCGGTCGACCTGGCCAAGCGGGTGTTCCAGGTGGCAGGGGAAGACGCCCTGGGGCAGGTGCGCTTCGAACAGCGGATCAAATCGCGCGAAGCCTTTTATGCTTTCCTTTGCCAGCTGTCGCCGCACGTCACGGTGCTGGTGGAAACCGGCCCTGGCGCTCAGGCCTGGGCGCTGCAGCTGCAAAAGCAGGGCAATCTGGCGCGAATCCTGCCGGCCAAGCTGGTGGCCAACCATCGTAGCGGCGCCAAGAGCGACCGCAACGACGCGCTGGCCATCCTGCGCGCCGGGCGCGACAGCAACATCCACGCCGTGCCCATCAAAAGCGCCGCCGCCCTGGCCATGCAGGCACTGCACCGCGCCCGGCAGGGTTACATCCGCCGGCGTACGGCACTGAGCAATCAGATGCGGGGGCTGTTGCTCGAGCATGGCGTGGCGCTGGCCCAGGGCGAGGCGGCGATCAGCCAGAAGGTCCCGCTGGTGCTGGAGGATGCCACCCAACCGCTGCCTGACCTGCTGCGTGAGCTGATCGACGAGTTGCTGGCTGAATGGCGACACCTGGGCGAGCGCATCAACGTCCTCACCGGGCGCCTGGAAGCGGCGGCGAACGCGGACAAGACGGCCAAACGGCTGATGACGGTGCGCGGCGTGGGGCCGATCATCGCCACGGCGCTGCTGGCCAAGCAGACCGAACCTGAACGCTTCGCCAATGCGCGCCAGTTCGCTGCCTATTTCGGCCTGGTGCCGGAACAGCGCAGCAGCGGCGAGAAAGTGCGCCTGGGCAAGATGAACAAGCGCGGCGACGGCTACCTGCGCAGCCTGATGATCCAGGGCTCACATAGTGTGCTCAGGCAGATAAAGCCAGATTCGCCCCACCCGGATGATCGGCGCCTGCTCAACTGGCTCAGCCGCCTGGGCCAGAAGGAGGCGGCGGTGCGCCTGGCCAACCGCAACCTGCGCATCCTCTGGGTGCTGCTACAGAATGAACAGACCTACTGCCGCCAACCGGCCACAAGCCAGCACGCGGCGGCAAGTCTCTGATCCACCGAGTTCTGCCACCGCGGCGCGCAAGCGCCTGTCCCTGCTGACAAACATTTACCCCAGGTCAGACCGACGCGGATAGATGCCTTGGCTCCTACCGGCCTTCGAGGCCTGAATGTAATCGGCATACCGCGTGCTCACCAAATGTTGGCCCGAAGCCGAAGCCGGCTTCCTCGAAAGGCCTGATACATAGATGCAGCCGGGCAGAATGTTAAAAGCGGGTAGACAGTGGGGGCGAGTCCATACATAGGAGCCGGGGCTACCCGGCGAACCGGCCCACCATCCACTCCAACCCCATCCGCACGTGGGCCTCGGTGCTGTCTACCAATGTGAGCGCCGTATCGTCCGGGCCAATCAGCAGGCCGATTTCGGTACATCCCAGTACTGCGGCTTGCGCGCCGTTGGCTTGCAAGCGCTCAAGGCAGGCGAGGTAGAACGCTTTTGCCTCGGGGTTGATAGCGCCTACGCACAGCTCGCTGAAGATAACCCGGTCGATTTCTTCCATCTCGGTATCGGTAGGCAACAGCACGTGTTGGCCGAAGCGTTCGTTCAAGCGATCGCGGTAGAAGGGTTCGCGCATGGTGAAACAGGTGCCCAGCAGGGCGACCTTTTCAATGCCCTGGGCCTGCAATTGCTGGCCCACCGCGTCGCCGATGTGCAGCAAGGGAATGTCTACTGCTGCTTCGATCGCCCCGGCAACCTTGTGCATGGTATTGGTGGCCAACAACAAGGCCGTTGCGCCTGCCCGCTCCAACCCTTGTGCCGCCCGCCCCAGCAGTTCCCCCGCGGCTTCCCATTCGCCGGCCTTCTGCATGGCCGCCACTTGGGCGAAATCCACCGAGTGCAACAGCAGAGGCGCCGAATGCAGGCCACCGAGCCGATCGCGCACGCCTTCGTTGAGAAGGCGGTAGTAGGTAGCGGTGGATTCCCAGCTCATGCCGCCGATGACGCCAAGGGTTCTCATGGCCGTGCTCCGTTGGGTTCAGTGCTCTTCGAGCAGATCATGAAGGTCTACGAACTGCCGGGTGAGTTTATGGCGAGGGTCGAAGTGGATCAGCGGCTTGTTCGCTTCATGAGACTCGCGCATCCGCACCGAGCTATTGAGGTATACAGGCAATACCGGCAGCCCTTCGGCAACCAGGCCATCCAGCATTTTCTGCGGTAAGGCCGCTCGGGGCTGGAACTGGTTGACCACAATGCCCTCGATCACCAGGTCTTCGTTGTGCTCGTCGCGCAACTCGCCGATTTCCTTTATCAGCCCATACAGGGCCTGGCGGGAAAAACTGTCACAATCGAAGGGGATCAGCACACGATCTGCTGCGATCATAGCCGACACCGCATAGAAATTAAGTGCAGGAGGCGTGTCTACGTAAATGCGCTCATAGTCTTCTTCCAGCGAGTCCAGCAGCTTGCGCAGCTTGTTGATCTTGAATTTGGCTTCCAGCTTGGGCTGCAGGTCCGCCAGCTCTGCCGTGGCAGTAATGAGGTGAAGGTTGTCGAACGCCGTTTCGTAGATGTCTACGGCGTTCTTCTTGCCAAACGGCCCAGAGGCCAGGGTATTGCGAAAGAAGGCGGCAATCCCGGCGGGCACATCGTCACCGGCCAGGCCGGTAAGGTACTGCGTGGCGTTGGCCTGGGCGTCCAGGTCGATCAAGAGCGTCCGGTAACCGGCGCTGGCGCTGACCGCCGCCAGGTTGCAGGCGATACTGGACTTGCCCACCCCGCCCTTTTGGTTGAACACCACACGTCGCATTGCATCCTCCTTTTTGCGTTCCGATCCGGTGCGACCGCTCGCACTCAAGGATATGTACAGGGTCTGCGTGGCAAAGGCTACCTTGGCTCAATGATGGCCAAGCAACAAACCGGTAAATGCTTCGCCCATGGCCGATCCCGGCCCGGTGCGCCGCACCAGCCATACCGCCGACTCCGCAGCCGCGTCGAGCAAGGGCCTGTACACCACGCCTTTGATACGTATGGAGCGGAACGAGGCCGGCAGTACCGAAACGCCAAGGCCTGCGGACACCAGCCCGATGATGGTCATGGCTTCGGTCGCCTCTTGAGCGAAGTGGGGGCTGAACCCTGCGGCCTGGGCCAGGCTCAACAGCTGAGCGTACAACCCGCTGCCGTAGCTGCGGGGAAAGAACACAAATGGCTGCTCGGCGAGCGCGGCCATGGGCAGCCCTTCTCCGGGCGTTGTCGCCAAGGGATGGCTGGCGTTGACCACCGCTACCAAGGGTTCTCGAAACAGCTCAACGGCATGCAATGTATCAGCAAGGGGCAGCGGCCGCATGATGCCTACTTCTACCCGCTTCTCGAGCAAGGCATCGGCGACTTCCTGGCTACTCATCTCGCGCAGGTGCAAGTGCACCGCGGGGAATGCCTGGCGAAAGGCATGGATGGCCGTGGAGATACTCGAATTGAATGGCGCGGACGACGTGAAGCCGATCTTCAGCTCTCCCAGCTCCCCTAACTGGGCCCGACGTGCCACATCCGCTGCCTTGTCAACCTGCGCCAGCACCTGCCTGGCTTCCTCAAGAAACAAGCGGCCGGCTTCACTCAAGGCTACCCGTCGGTTGGTGCGATCGAACAGGCGCGCGCCCAGTTCCTGTTCCAGCGCCTGGATCTGCTGGCTCAGCGGCGGCTGGCTGATACCCAGTGCTTCGGCGGCGCGCCCGAAGTGCAAACACTCCGCTACCGCAATGAAGTACCGAAGGTGACGAAGCTCCATATTCATATCCAGAACATATCAAACAGGTCGAACAATATATTGGAAGTCATGTTCGCCGGGTTATATGCTTTTTTAATCCCGTATTTCTCAACGAGGCCTCTCTTGAAAACCGCCGTGGCCGAACCCGTTCGCCCTGTTGCCGCTTCATCCGCCCCGGGCGCGGAACGCTGGATCGAGAAAGGCACGCCGTTGTTCCTGCGCACCGTACTGGCATTGTTTTGTGGCGGCTTTGCGACCTTTGCGTTGCTGTATTGCGTGCAGCCGATGATGCCCCTGCTTTCCAAGGAATTCTCCATCAATGCCGCGCAGAGCAGCCTGGTGCTTTCCGTGTCCACGGCCATGCTTGCGATCGGGTTGCTGATTACCGGGCCCATCTCGGACCGGGTCGGCCGCAAGCCGGTGATGGTGACCGCCCTGTTCAGCGCGGCGTTGTGCACTATGGCCAGCGCGCTGATGCCCAGTTGGCCGGCGATTCTGCTGATGCGGGCGCTGCTGGGCCTTTCGCTCAGTGGTGTTGCGGCGGTAGCGATGACGTACCTGAGTGAGGAGATCCATCCGGAACACATCGGCCTGGCGATGGGCTTGTACATTGGCGGCAACGCCATTGGCGGAATGTCGGGGCGGCTTATTCTCGGCGTATTGATCGACTACGTGAGCTGGCACACAGCAACCCTTGTGGTCGGTGGGCTGGCCTTCGCCGCTGCGGTGGTATTCGTGAAGGTGCTGCCGCCTTCGCGAAACTTCACCAGCCGCGCGCTCAACCCCCGTAGCCTGCTGGACGGGTTTGTGGTTCATTTCCGTGACGCTGGCCTGCCGTGGCTGTTCCTCGAAGCTTTCTTGCTGATGGGGGGCTTTGTTACGTTGTTCAACTATATTGGCTACCGTTTGCTGGCCGATCCCTACGATCTAAGCCAGGCAGTGGTGGGGCTGCTTTCGATCGTTTATCTCGCGGGCATCTACAGCTCGGCGCAAACCGGGGCGCTGGCGGACAAGTTCGGGCGGCGCCAGGTGTTCTGGGTAGCAATCGCGGTGATGCTGTTCGGGCTGGTGCTTACCATGCTCCCGTCGCTGGCGGCGATCCTTCCCGGCATGCTGATATTCACCTTTGGCTTTTTCGGGGCGCATTCGGTGGCAAGCAGCTGGATCGGCCGCCGCGCCACCCATGCCAAGGGCCAGGCATCTTCTCTGTACCTGTTCAGTTATTACCTGGGCTCCAGCCTGGCTGGCACACTGGGGGGCGTAGCCTGGCATTACGGCGGCTGGAACGGGATTGGCACGTTCATTGGTGCCCTGCTGGTCCTGGCACTGGCGGTAGCGGTGAAGCTAGCGCGCCTGCCAGTACTTCCGGGCAACAAAAAACCGGCCTAGGCCGGTTTTTGCCGAACGCTGCAGTTACTGGACGATTTCCACACGGTGGACGTCGACCTCGCGGCCGTCGCTGTCCACATCGACTTCGCCAACGAGCCGCACCTTCTGCTTGTCATCGACGGATGCATTGGTAGGCCATTGATCATCGTCGATCTCTACCTTGATGGTCCCGCTTGCATCGCGGAATTCGTAGTTGTCGCCCTTCAGGCGATGCGTGATGGTGCCTTCGAGCACTACCCGGGCATCATCCGCGGCCTGATTCGCTGCCTGCGCGGTATTGATCACGCCAGCGGCAGTACCTGCAGCGCCGCCATTAGGGCCGGTGTAGCCGCCAGCATGGCTGAAGGCGCTTGCGGCCAACAAAGGCAGGCAGATCGAAAGATAACGCAGCTTCATGGTTGAACCCTCATCGCTGTATTGGATGAACACAGCGTAGTGAAACCAGATGAAGCCAAGCTTAATCCGGCGGGGCCAGGCCAGAGATGGCCATGATCAGCCGTAGCCGGTCGCCTTCCCGGGCGAGCTTGATCGTGTCGAGCGTCAGGTCAGCGCTGTCGAGGCGCTCGAGCCACGGCCACAACGTAGCCGCAGCGCCTTCCAGGGTGAGCTGCGCGCGGCCCGTGGAAACATCGATGCGTTTCACATCTATGCCGGCCTCGATCAAGGACGCATGAAGCTGCTCCGGGGTGAACGCCTGCCTGGATGCTGGCTGAGCCGGCGCGTTCGCCAACTGCCTGGCCAGTGCCACGTGCTCGGTTTGAGCCGCCCTGGCCGCTTCGCTGCGCCATTGCAGCGGTAGCCACGCGAAGCGCCACAGCAACGTGGAGGTCAGCAAAGCGGCCGCCAGCAGCAACGTCAGCCGCTCGCGCCCTGAAAGCCGCTGCCAGTGCATCCAGGCACTCATGATCCGATCTCCTCCAGGCTACCGTGCCATCGGCCTTCTTCGGCCGTCATCTTCAGCATTCGCCACTGCTTGCGGTTAAGGTGAATGTCCTCCAGCCGTTGCGCGCTTACACTCAGGCGCCAGCGCTTGTCGGCGCCCCGCTCGATGGTAAGCACCCGTACCCCTGGCGTTGCGTCCAACTGCTGCAGCAACGCCACAAGCCCGGGCAGCGAACTGTTACGTGCGTTCCCGCTAGCGCCAGAGAGCCGGGCCAGCAGCGCCGGCCCCGGCAGTTGACCCGGGTACAGCTCGGCCAGGCGTTGTTCGTTACGGTGCGCCAGGGCCAGGTTGCCATCGATCAGCGCGGAGCCCACTCGGTACTCGGCGGCGCACACCAGGCCGAAAGCGCAGGCGGCTATTGCCAGGGTGGCCGCCCAGGGCCAATGTGCACGCGTGTTTCGGCGTTCAAGCAGGTCCAGCCCCGGGGAGCGCTGCAGCGTGTCCCAAAGGGTGCCGGGCGCTTCCAGCCGAGGGATGGGCTGATCGGCGTCACGTTCAAGAGCGCCCAGCCAGGCTTCGCTGGCCGCCAACCTGGGCAACCCCTTGCCGCCGACCAGCCAGCGCCCCGCGATCCAAACAGCGCCGGGCTGAGATGGAGCGCAGCAATCGGCATCAATGTACAAGCCGATCATTGTAGGCAGCGCTTTGCGTAGATATTCCACCAACGCGTGATGAGCTTGCCCGTCGGTTATCCACAGTTCATGGCGGCTGTCCGCATGCCATTGACCACGCCAGGCGCACAGGCTCTCGGCAGGCTGGAGCAGTTGCTCCTCAAGCTCGAACAGCATGGCCTCGGGGGTTGGTTTGCTGCGGTGCCGCCAGGGTGCACAAAGGTGCCAGCCAAACCGCTCCATGGGCAGCAAGACCTTCACCGGTTTGCCTTCAAGCGTACGGGCGCAATCACCCAGGGCGGTTTGGGTCACGCCCTGCGCGTTATGCATCAGCCAACACGGCTGCGCATCGAGGGTCTCGGTGGGCTGGGGCAGTATGTACAACCAGGTTGTCATGGTGATGGCGCCTCTTCGTCAATTGCGCGTAGCCAACGGCGTAGCACCCGCGGGCGCCCGTCGGTAGCAGCCAATTCCACATCGGCAAGCAAACGCAGGCGGCGTCGATCTGCCTGGGCTGCCAGCTCAAGGCGGAACCAGCGGCTACCGACGGCCAAGTCGCCGGCTTGCACGGGCAGGCCTTGCAAGGCAGGTTGACTGCGCCAGGCCTGCACCGTCGCGAACCCCTCGGAAGGCCGCCCGCGCTCCAGGCGCAGCGCAACGTCCATGGGTATGCCGAGGCTGGCCAACACAGGCGCTTGCACGGTATTGACGTTGATCCGCGCAGCCTCGGGCATCCATGCGGCATAAGGCGCAAGCCGCGCCAACCATGTGCGGCTAACGCCAGGTAGCAGGCGCGCCTGGCTCAGATCGCGCCATGCAGGCAGCGACCCTTCAGGCCATGAAACAGCCTTGAGCTCAAGCACCTGCAGCAGCCGCTCGAACTGCTCAATCCCGCTTGGCCGCGCAAGCCATTCAAGGTTGAAGCGCCCCGCCAGGTCGGTAACCGCACCCTGTAGATAAATGCCGTCTTTGAGGGTCCAGGCCTGCGGTTGGGCCCAGGGTTGGCCAACGTGCACGACTCCAGGCCGTGAGCCTTCCCAGCTTGGCAACTGGGCCAGCAGCCGCGCTTCGCCTTCGAGGAGTGCCTGGCGCAGGCGTATTGTCTCAAGCTGCATGGTTGTGGCGGCGAGCATCACCCGCTGTTGTCGCACAACCCCTTCCAACAGCAGCAACGCCAATGTGAGCACCAACAACACGCTGAGCAGCGCCATACCCCGTTGCTGCCTCATCGGCCGCGCCCTGGCCAGCGAAGCAGGCGGGTCACGGTGCCGAACAGCGAGTGTTGGACGGTCAAGCGTAACGCGGCAGGGCGGCAGGGTGCCTCGCAGGCATCCAGCCACTGATTGTCCTTGCCCAGCACCTGCCAACGGGCAGCCTTGATCCCACTCAGCAACCGCCGTTGCGTAACCGCGCCGTTATCACCCCGAGCATGCCGCCACAGTTCGCCGTCACTGAACTGATAGCTCACCTGCTGCAGCTCGCTGCGCGGAAGGTCCAGAGGGTTGCGCCAGCCCGCGCTGCCGAAGGTCAGCTGGCGCCTGTCCAGGTACAGTGGGCGGTACCAGGTGACGGCGTGCACCGCATCGTGGTCCAGGGCGGTAAACGTACGTTGCAGTTCACGCAGCGACTGGCTGCGAGTGGTTAAAGCCAGTTCCGCCCGCCAAGCCAGGTCGAACAGCTTTGAACAGGCGATACCGAGCAAGGCGAACAATGCGAGGGCAATCAGCAGCTCCACCAACGTAAAGCCGCCCTGGTTATTGCTCACGGATGCGACCCCGACCAGGTAGCCAAGGCTTCGCCACCTGGCGTTTCCTGCAGCACTATGGACAGGCCACCTGCGCCCTCGGGCCGTTGCTGCAACCACCATGTGTTCCCGGCAAACGTGAGTACCAGGCCTTCGGCGCGGGGCGATACCAGCCCCAAGGCCAAGGCCTGAAGGTGATTATCCAAGGCAATACTGGCGAACCAGCGCGCCTCCAGGCGTTGCTGATTGAGGGTGCTCCATTGCGCGGCGGACACCACCGCCGCCGCCAGCGTTGCAAACACCGCCAGGGCTACCAGCAGCTCCATCAAGGTAAAACCCCGCTGGCGCTTCACGGTTGCAACTCAGGATCAGCGGAGCCATCGGTACGGAGCACCCCGACGCTTTGCCCCTGCCATCGCAGGTGTAGCTCAAAACTGTTCAATTCATCGCTGGCCAGCGCGAGCAACTGTGGCGTAGCAGGCAGGGTTGCAGGCAGCAGCACAACCTGCCCCTCTACTGTGAGCTGCCAAGCTAGCCCCGCACCCAGCGCGCCGGCAGGAGGCAGCGCCGTCCACTTACCTTCCCGCAGCGCCATGGCTTGCCAGCCAGCCTCGCTCAAGGCAATGCCATACTGGCTGTCCAGCAACACCGCCTGTTCGCGCAACGCGCTCAATCGGGCGCCCAGTTCAGCCAAGGCCTGGCGGCCTTGGCGGTGAGGATCGGGGCCCATGGCAAGGCTTGCCGTGGCAAGCACTGCTCCGATTACGGCCATCACGATCAACAGTTCAAGCAGCGTGAAGCCGCGTTGTACCAGCGGTTTCAAGGCGCCCAGGCCTCAAGGTCGGCAGCACCCCCGGTGCCGCCGGGCTGCCTGTCCGCGCCGAGCGAGCTCAACTCGAACCCGGCGTCCGTCACGGCGTAGCGGTACTGGCTGCCCCAGGGGTCTACCGGCAGTTGCCGCAAATAGCCCCGCAGGCTCCAGTTCGGCGCAGGCGGGTCGCCTTGCGGGCGGGTGACCAGCGCTTCTAGCCCTTGTTCGGTACTGGGGTAGTGGCCGTTATCCAGGCGATACATCTCGATGGCAGTGGCGATGGCTTTTAGATCGCTGCGGGCGGCGGTGATCTTGGCCTGCTCGGGACGGTCCATGAATTGAGGCACGATCAGCGCGCCGAGCACGCCGATGATGACAACGACGATCATGATTTCAATGAGGGTAAAGCCGCGCTGGGCCGCCCGTGGCAGGTGCAATGTACGCATTCAGGTTACCAACTGGTTGAGGCTGAGGATGGGAAGCAACACGCCCATCACGATGAACATGACCACAAGCCCCATCCCCACCAGCATCAAAGGCTCGAACAGGCTAAGCATCATGGCGATACGGTTGGCGAGGAGTTTTTCCTGCTGGTCGGCGGCACGGTGCATCATCCCGGCCAGGTTGCCGGACTGCTCCCCGCTGGCGATCAACTGCAGCATGAGCGGGCTGATGGTTTTCGTGCCTGCCAGCGCCTGGGCGAGCGCACCGCCTTCAGCCACCCGATCCACCACACCCACGAGGCGATCTCGAAGCGCCAGGTTTCCCAATACGGCGTTGGCAATTCGCAGCGCTGGCAGCAATGGCACGCCACTGCCCAACATGATTGCCAGGGTGCTGATATAGCGGGCGCTTTCGGCATTTCCCAAGGTGGGGCCGAGTAACGGAACACGCAGGAACAGGCTGTCCAGCCGTCGCCGGGGAGCGGGCTTGCGCAACAATATCGGGCCCGCCATTGCCAGCAAGGCCATCAACGCGACGAGCCAAGGCCAGGCGATCCCGAGGAACCCCGTAAAGCCCATCAGCCACCGTGTTGGCCATGGCAGTGCCTGGCCGCTTCCGGTAAACAGCGCGAGAATATCCGGCACCACATAGCCCAGCAGAAACGCCACGATCACCGAGCTCACCAGCAGCAATAACGCGGGGTACACCAAGGCCGTGCGGATACGCTGACGAGCAAGCTGCCGCGCTTCGAGGTGGTCTGCCAACTGCTCCAGCACCTGCCCCAGATGCCCGGATTGCTCGCCGGCTTCCACGGTGGCGCGATACAGGTTGGAAAAGACCCGGGGCTGGGCGGCCATGGCCGAAGCCAGGCTGCGGCCTTCTATCACACCGCCTAGCACCCCCTTCAACACCTTGGCCGTGGGGCTGTCGTGCATCTGGCGGGTCACGGCCTCAAGGGCGCTTGCCAGCGGCACCGTAGCTTGCAGCAAGGTCGCGAGTTGGCGCGTGGCGAGGGCAAGCTCAGCACTTGCCACCCTTACCTTTCGCCCATGCGGGCCGCCACGGGCCACGCGTATATGGCGCGGCACCCAACCGCGTGATCGCAACTGCTGCCGCAGCGCGGCCGAACTGACAGCGCTTTCCAGCCCTCGATGAATGCGGCCCTGTGCATCTTCGGCACGGTAGCGGTAATGGTTCATGGCCCTACTTCCACCACGCGACGCACCTCGGTCAGGCTGGTGAGCCCGTCGGCTACTGCCTGCAAGCCTGCTGCGGCGAGGCCTGGCGCCTGCTGTCGGGCCAACGATTCGAGCTGTTGCTCACTCGCGCCATCATGGATCGCCAGCATGAGCGATGAATCCATCTCCACCAGTTCATATAGGGCCATCCGCCCCCGATAACCATGGCGGCAGTGCTCGCAACCTACCGGCGCGAACCCACCGCTGGCATGCGGCTGCTTGCAATGGACACACAACAGCCGCACCAGCCGCTGGGACTGCACCGCAGTGAGGCTGGAGGCCAGCAGATAGGCATCTACCCCCATATCAAGCAAGCGGGTAACCGCCCCTACGGCACTGTTGGTATGCAGGGTCGACAGCACAAGGTGGCCGGTAAGCGAGGCCTGGATGGCCACCTCGGCCGTTTCCCGGTCCCGGATTTCGCCCACCATCACCACGTCCGGGTCTTGCCGCAGAATGGCCCGCAACCCCCGCGCGAAGGTCATGCCCGCCGCCGTGTTCACGGGCGACTGGCCTATTCCGGGGAGGTGGTACTCCACCGGGTCTTCCACTGTAAGGATGTTGCGTGCCTGTTCGCGCAAACTGGCCAGGGCCGCATAAAGGCTGGTGGTTTTTCCTGAACCCGTGGGGCCGGTAACCAGGAAGATGCCGTGGGGCCGCGCCAGCACCCCTTGCAGGCGCTCTAGCCCACGGCCCGGAGGCATGATGTGTTCCAGGCTGACCGGCACGGCGTTCCTGTCGAGCAACCGCAACACCACCCGCTCGCCTTGCACGCACGGCAATGTGGATAGGCGTATGTCAATGTCGTGCCCGGCCAGGCGCAGCGCGATCCGGCCGTCCTGGGGAACCCGCTTTTCAGCGATATCCAGCCCTGCCATCACCTTGAGCCGTGACACCAGCGAAGAGGAAGCCTCACGGCGCGCCCGCAAGGCTTCTCGAAGGTGCCCATCCACGCGCAGGCGCACCACCACTGCGTTTTCCTCGGTGTCCAGGTGAACATCCGAGGCGCGCTCGCGTACCGCCTGCGCCAGCAGCGCGTTGATGAGGCGAATGACCGGCGCTTCGGCCTCGTCCTCAAGCAGGTCCAGGTTATGCGGCAGCTCTACTGCCAGTTGGTTGAGGTCCTGATCGTCATTCAGGCGCTCGGCAACCTGTCGCGCGTCGTGTTCGTCGCCTTGGTAGTGGCGGGCCAGGCGCTGCGCGAACGCGGTGTCGTCGAGCCGTTGCAGGCAAGGCTCCTGGCCCAGCCAGCGGCGTACCTCGGCACATACTTCCCAACCGGGCTGGCCACGGCATACCAGCACAGGCGCGGCAGCGGTCCCTTCGAGCAGAACGCCAGCGCGCGAGGCGTAGCGGAACGGCATGGGCGGCAACGACGGCTCAGTCATGTGAACCCGGCGCCCCCTCGAACAAGCCCTGCGCTTCAGGGGGCACGCGCCGGCCACTAGGGTCGTCGATCACCTCTGTTTCGGTTTGCCTCGCCCTTTGCAGTTGCCGCTCGGCCAAGGCCGATTGCGCTACGGCCTCGCGCATCACCGTCGGGCGCAGGAACACCATCAGGTTGGTCTTCACCTGAGTATCACGCCGCCAGGTGAACAGCCGGCCCACCCAGGGCAATCGCTTGAGCCCGGGTACGCCACTTTCGGTCTGGCGTACGCTGTCCTTGATCAAGCCTCCTAATACGATGATCTGGCCATCCCGCGCCAGGATGGTGCTTTTTACACTGCGCTTGTTGGTGATCAGGTCCTTCACAGCGGGGTCTGTGGTGGGCGCGACCTCCGAGTTCTCTTGTTCAATCTCCAGCCGCATGGCATCGCCGTCGTTGATATGGGGGCGGATCTTGAGTTTGATGCCTACGTCCCGGCGCTCTACCGTGGTGAAGGGGTTGTCCGAGCCACTGTTGCCAGTGGTGTAACTGCCCGTAAGGAAGGGGACGTTCTGGCCCACCAGAATCTCCGCCTCCTGGTTATCCAGGGTCATCAGGCTGGGGGTGGACAGCAGGTTGCTATTCACGTTGCTGGCGAGCGCCGACACCAGCAGCCGAAAACGATCATT
Organism: Pseudomonas sp. 3MAES_34.3B; assembly: GCF_058145875.1. Classification (NCBI taxonomy): domain Bacteria; kingdom Pseudomonadati; phylum Pseudomonadota; class Gammaproteobacteria; order Pseudomonadales; family Pseudomonadaceae; genus Pseudomonas; species Pseudomonas sp. 3MAES_34.3B. The sequence goes on from NZ_CM176960.1 coordinate 5,076,221, forward strand.
GCCCAGCCGCAGCAGGCCACCGTCGGGTAGATCCAGTTCTTCGGCGAGCGTACCGATCGGGCTGATGCCCGCCCCGGGGAAGCTGCTGGAGCCCCCAAGGTCGCCGCCCTGCAGCCCCCACTGCACGCCCAGCGCCTGGCTGGTGTCGCCACTGATCTCGACGATAGCGGCCTCGATCATCACTTGAGCGCGGGGCTGGTCAAGTTGGCTGACCAGTGCCTGCATCGTACGAATAGCCTTGGAAGGCCCGATCATCACCAGGGCGTTCTGGCTTTCGTCGGCACGTACGGTCGCTGACTGGCCTGCGCCGGAGCGATCCCGTGGCAGCCCTTCGAGTGGTTCACCTGCCTGTTGGCTGAGCGGGTCGAGCACTTCGGCCAGCTGTCGCGCGTCGCCATGCCTGAGGTGTATCACGGCCGCATTGCTGTCACTGCTGCGGGGTACATCGAGGCTCAGGGCCAAGGCTTTGAGCCGCTCGCGCAGCGCGGGCGGGCCCAGCAGCACCAGCGCGTGGCCAGCGGGATCGGCGATTATCCGGGAGCTTTCTTCACCCTTGCGAGCGGTGGCTCGTTCCAGCAGTGTCGCGAGCTCACTGGCGTCCGCATACTTGAGCGGTAACACGTCATGCCCGGCCTGCTCACCGTTGTCCAGATCCTGAGCCAGTTGCGACAGGCGCCTGGCATTGGCCGCAGTATCAGTAATGACCAGCGCATTGGCCGAAGCCGACGGCCCCACGTAGCCATGCGCGGAGGCCAGCGGTTTGAGCAACGCTGCCAGGTCGGCTGCTTGTGCGCTATGCAGGGCCAATACCTGCGTGACTACGCCCATGTCGGTGCGGCTGGCGGCACGCGCCTTCGCGTCGGCAGCCGGAACCACCAGCAAGCGGCCGTCTTCTTCCACGGCGGCCAGCCCCCTGCTTTCCAGCACGGTGTAAAACAGCTCGCGCACCTGGTTACGATCCAGGGCCTGGTCCGAGTGCACGGTAAGGCGGGCCTTGGCCCTTGGGTCCACGATCGCGGTCAGGCCCAGGATGCCGGCAACTTCGGTCGCAACATCCGCGACCTCGGCGTCTTCCATGGATAGCATCCAGGTATCTGCCCGTAAGGGTGCGGCAGTGCATACCAACAACGTTGCCAGCGCGAGAGATAACAACTGTGGAGCATGTTTCATGAGTGTGGCTCTGCAGAGGGAGCGGAACGCAGGTAGCGCCTTGTGCCAGCAGCCGGTGGCCTATCAACCGCTTCGAAAGACGGACGGCTCGCAGTGGCCTGCCGTAAAGGCAGCACAACTTCCTCGCCACGTTGCCAGAGCACGGCGCCCCTGGCGTTTACCCGGCGAACCTGGCTCCCGTCCGGGAGCCTGTCGCCTAGGCGGTACGCCTGCACGAGGCCTGCGTGCTCCACCAGAATTCGGGATTGCTCCCCCGCTACAACGCAGGCCTTGAGCTTGAGCGCCGTGCGCGCCTGCGCAAGCGGCGGGTTCGAAGGCAGGTCGAACAGCCGTGCCACCACTTGGGGCGCAAGCGTCGCAGGCGTGGACACAGATTTGGCGATCATCGGGGGGGATGGCGTAGTGGGTAACGGCGCGTGCCAAACGCGATAGACAAGCCAGCCAGCGCCCACCGCCACTACCACCGGCAATGCCCACCACTTGTGCCGCGTGACTGTGCTCACAACATCCGGCCCAGCACCGACTGGCCCTTGAGCGCATGTTTTACCACCGCTGCAATATGCAGCCCGACCAGGGCCGCCAGCACCGCGCAACTTGCAATGTGCAGGGCGTGGAAGAACCTGGTAAGTGCAGGATCCTTGATTGGCTGCGGCAAGGTGAACCAGTCGAACACCACGATGGGACGTTCCATCATGAGCACGCCTGTAAGCAGCACCACACCGATCGTCAAATAGAGAATCACATGCACCCAACCCACAAGGCGTGTTGTCAGCGGCTGGGGTTGCGGGTGTGGCATGCGACGGCGCCACGCCAGGAAGCATCGCCAGGCGAATACAGGAATGAGCAAGGTGGTCAGGGAGACGTTGATCCATCCGGCCAAGCCTTTGATTTCCGGGCTGACCGGAGCCAGCGCGACATAAAAGCCGGTGAACAGCGCCCACAGAATCACTATGGCCGAGAGCCAATGCAGCAGCTTCTGCGAACGGGAATAGGTTTTGGTCGTCACGGATATGTCCTCGACCACCCCGGCAGCGCGCCGGGGTGGTATCGCCAGGGTCGCTGTCAGCGAGCGATCCAGGCATCTTCCCAGTGGCTGCCGGTGCCCGGCTCATACTGGGTAGCGTTCAGGTTATAGATGTTGCACCAGCCCTCGGCAGGGAACGGCTTGCACTCGTACACGCGCTCGTCCTTGGGCTGAAGCACGCGGGTGCCGGCCTTGTAGGTGCCAAGCCCATTCGGGAACACCTGGTCGTAATCCGCGGCGCCGTCGCCGGTGAGTTCCACAGGCTCGCTCACTTGCAGGTTGGCGCGGCCATCTTCGGTGCTGCCGATCACATTCAGGGTGTAATCCCCTGGCATGCCACGCACATCCAGGCTGATTGCGCTGTCACCGGGCTCAACCGCTTGGCGGATGCTGCCGACGGCCTTGTGGTTGGCGTCATAGAGGCCGGCCTCGATATTCAGGCGGCGGTTGGTGCTCACTGTAAGGCCCAGCTCGGCCTGGCCTTTGACCAGCTCGTAGTTCGGCTGCAGGTTTTGCAACGACAGCCGCGCTTCGGTATCTGGCTTGAGGTCGAATGCCATCTGGTAGTTGTCCACACCCGACTCTGCCTTGGCGTAGATGCTGTTGGCACCCCGCACAGGCTCGATCTCGCCGTCACCATTGCGGGCACCGGCCCGGATCAGCCCTTGGGTTGTATTGATCTTCGTGGCAAGGTCGAACGCCCAGTTCGCGGGCTGGCCCTGCTGGGCCGATTCGATGTCCAGCGTTACGCTGTGTTCAGCGCTTTCAGTGCCGCTGCGGAAAGCCCGAGCAGTGACCTTGTCGCCTGGCAACAGCACCTGGACGGCAGGAATGTTGGCAACGCCTTGCCAGCCGTCGATGGGGGCCGGGCCGGCTTCGGCGGTAATGTCCACATCGGCTACGTTGTAGAACGCGTTGTCCGTATCGCCAACGGTCCAGATGGCATAGATAGCGTGGTAGCCAGAGCGGTCCGCCGGCAGTGTGCATGGGTGCTTGTGCAGAAGCGGGCCACCCGAGCCGGCCGGGCCGTCGATGGGTACTTCATTGTTCGTTTCGATACTGCAGAAAGGCTCGGCATCGAATGAGGCGCGGGTCAGCGGCTCATTTGGATTCCAGCCCTGCCGGGTAATGTAGTACTCGAACCTTGTAGCCGGGTGCGCGGCTGTGAATAGCCAATCAAAAGTGATATCGCGTTTGGCGAGCTCAGTCTTGCTCCAGCGGCCGGCGGATTGGACATCCAGCGCGGCGCCCAGTGACTTGCCACCACTGGCCAGTTGGCCATCGGCAGGTCCGGAGGCAGGGAAACCTTTGGCTGTTTCGCCGACACTGTGCGGTTCGTACTGGGCCGGCCCGCAGCTGGCGTTAACACCCTGCTGGCACAGCGCAGCGCGCGAGGGAGGATAAGACAAATAGCCGTGCGCCATTGCCTGCCCAGCGACCAGGCCAGCACATACGGCCATGGCCAGCTGAGTAGGCCGGAAAAATCCTTTCATGAAAAAGTCCTCGGAAGTCACGTTGCTCCAAGCGGACGGTTCCGCCAGAGGACGCGCAATCTAAGGCCTGGCGCGCCGGACTTCTCTAGGACTTGCTCTGAAATACATTGCTGGCGGTCGATACCGCCAACAAGTCAGCCGTGGTAGGTCGCCGACAGTTCGTGCACCGCTTCGATGAATGCACCGGCGTGCGCGGGATCGACTTCCGGGGTGATGCCATGCCCCAGGTTGAACACGTGCCCGCTGCCATGGCCGTAGCTTGCAAGAATACGCGCAACCTCGGCACGGATGGCCGCAGGCTTGGCGTAGAGCACGCTGGGGTCCATATTGCCCTGAAGCGCCACCTTGTTGCCTACCCGCTGGCGGGCCTCGCCAATGTCGCACGTCCAGTCCAGCCCCAGCGCGTCGGCGCCGGCGTCCGCAATGGATTCAAGCCACAGGCCACCGTTTTTGGTGAACAGGATGACCGGCACCTTGCGGCCCTCGTGTTCACGAATCAGCCCGCTGACGATCTGCTTCATGTAGGCCAGCGAGAAGGTCTGGTACGCCGCGGACGACAGGTTGCCGCCCCAGGTATCGAAGATCTGCACGGCCTGTGCGCCGGCGAGAATCTGGCCGTTGAGGTAGGCGGTAACCGACTGCGCCAGCTTGCCCAGCAGGGCATGCATGGCTTCTGGCTGGTCGTACAGCATGGCCTTGGTTTTGCGGAAGTCCTTGGAAGAGCCACCTTCGACCATGTAAGTCGCCAGGGTCCACGGGCTGCCCGAGAAACCAATGAGCGGCACCCGGCCGTTGAGTTCGCGACGGATCGTGCTCACCGCATCCATCACATAGCCCAGGTCTTTTTGCGGGTCGGGAATCGGCAGGGCTTCGATATCGGCGACGGTGTCGATCACCTTGCGAAAACGCGGCCCTTCGCCCGTTTCGAAATACAGCCCCTGCCCCATGGCATCCGGAATGGTAAGGATGTCCGAGAACAGGATGGCGGCGTCCAACGGGTAGCGTTCCAGCGGCTGAAGGGTGACTTCGCAGGCGAAGGCAGGGTTCATGCACAGGCTCATGAAGTCGCCGGCCTTGGCACGGCTGGCACGGTATTCCGGCAGGTAGCGGCCGGCCTGGCGCATCATCCACACCGGGGTAACGTCTACCGGTTGCTTGAGCAGGGCGCGCAGGAATCGGTCGTTCTTCAAGACAGTCATGAGGGCATCCGCAAAAAAAGTGCGGGCATTTTCTCAGACACCACGACAAAAGGCACGGCGTTGCACCGTGCCTTTTATCAATCGCCTCGATAGCACTTACAGCTGAAGGTAATCCATGATGCCTTCAGCGGCGGTGCGACCCTCGTAAATGGCGGTTACCACCAGGTCCGAGCCACGCACCATGTCACCGCCAGCGAAGATCTTCGGGTTGCTGGTCTGGTGCCGGAACTGACCGCCGGTAGCTGGCGCGATGACCCGGCCCTGGCTATCGAGCTGGATCTCGTGCTGGTCGAACCACGACGCCGGGCTGGGGCGGAACCCGAACGCGATCACAACGGCATCGGCCGGCAATACTTCCTCGGAGCCTGGAATCGGCTCCGGGCTGCGCCGGCCGCGCGCGTCGGGTTCGCCCAAGCGGGTCTCCACGACCTTCACGCCTTCAACCCGGTCCTCGCCGACGATGGCGATAGGCTGGCGGTTGTAGAGGAACTTCACGCCCTCTTCCTTGGCATTCTTAACCTCGCGGCGCGAGCCCGGCATGTTTGCCTCGTCGCGGCGATAGGCACAGGTCACGGTCTTGGCGCCCTGGCGGATGGACGTACGGTTGCAGTCCATGGCGGTATCACCCCCGCCCAACACCACTACCCGCTTGCCCTTCATGTCGATGAAGTCTTCCGGGGTTTTTTCGAAGCCCAGGTTGCGGTTCACGTTGGCAATCAGGAAATCCAGCGCGTCGTGCACGCCGGGCAGGTCTTCACCAGGGAAGCCGCCCTTCATGTAGGTGTAGGTACCCATGCCCATGAATACGGCGTCGTACTCGGTGAGCAACTGCTCCATGGTGATGTCTTTGCCCACTTCGGTGTTCAGGCGGAACTCGATCCCCATGCCGGTGAAAATCTCACGCCGATTGCTCAGCACGGTTTTTTCCAGCTTGAACTCAGGGATGCCGAAGGTCAGCAGGCCACCAATTTCGGGGTTGCGGTCAAACACCACCGGCGTTACGCCGCCACGTACCAGCACGTCGGCACAGCCCAGCCCGGCAGGGCCGGCGCCGATGATTGCCACGCGCTTGCCGGTTGGCTTCACCTTGGACATATCCGGTCGCCAGCCCATGGCGAAGGCGGTGTCGGCAATGTACTTCTCTACCGAGCCAATGGTCACGGCGCCGAAGCCATCATTGAGGGTGCAGGCACCTTCGCAGAGGCGATCCTGCGGGCACACACGCCCACACACTTCAGGCAGAGTGTTGGTTTGATGTGCCAGTTCGGCGGCGGCGAGGATATTCCCCTCCGACACCAGTTTCAGCCAGTTGGGAATGAAGTTGTGCACGGGGCACTTCCATTCACAGTAAGGGTTCCCACACCCCAGGCAGCGGTGGGACTGCTCTCCAGCCTGCTGCGGCTTGAGGGGTTCGTAGATTTCCACGAATTCCTTCTTGCGCTGGCGCAGCAGCACCTTTTTCGGGTCCTTGCGGCCGACATCGATGAACTGGAAGTCGTTACTCAAGCGTTCTGACATAAGCGCCTCTCGGCGCAGCTTCAAGCGGCAAGCTTCAAGCTGCAAACAAATTCTCGGTTATCGCGGGCGGCTTGAAGCCTGTGGCTTGAAGCTCGCCCGCTCGGGCGTTACTGAGGGTTGGCAATGGTGCTGGACAACAGCGACTTGAGGCTGGCGGCCTTGGGCTTGACCAACCAGAAACGTCGCAGGTAGTCGTCCAGGTTTTCCCAGAGGTTACGGCCCCATTCACTGTCGGTCTCAGCCACGTATTCGGCCAGCACCCCTTCCAGGTGGCTGCGATAGGCTTCCATCGCTTCACCGCTGATGCGCTGGATTTCCACCAGCTCATGGTTTACCCGGTCAACGAAGGTGTTGTCCTGGTCCAGCACATAAGCGAAGCCACCGGTCATGCCGGAACCGAAGTTGTAGCCGGTTCGGCCCAGTACGCACACGAACCCGCCGGTCATGTATTCGCAGCAATGGTCGCCGGTACCCTCCACTACCGTGTGGGCACCGGAGTTACGCACTGCAAAACGCTCACCTGCGGTGCCGGTAGCGAACAGCTTGCCGCCAGTGGCGCCGTACAGGCAGGTGTTGCCGATGATGGCGCTGTCCTGGGTTTTGAACGGGCTGCCTTTCGGCGGCACGATCACCAGCTTGCCCCCGGTCATGCCCTTGCCCACGTAGTCGTTGGCGTCGCCTTCAAGGTACAGGTTCAAGCCACCGGCGTTCCATACACCGAAGCTTTGCCCTGCCGTGCCTTTGAAGCGGAAGGTCACCGGCGCGTCTGCCATACCCTGGTTGCCATAGCGCTTGGCGATCTCGCCAGACACGCGCGCGCCAATGGAGCGGTCGCAGTTGCACAGGTCCATGGCGTACTCGCCACCGGTACGGGCTTCGATCCCGGCCAGCGACAGTTCGACCATTTTTTCAGCGACCAGGCCCTTGTCGAACGGCGGGTTGCGCTCGGCTTCGCAGAACTGGGGCTTGTCCGCGGGGATATGATCGCTGCCCAACAGCGGGGTAAGGTCCAGGTTCGCCTGTTTAGCGGTTTCACCGGCCAGCATTTCAAGCAGGTCGGTACGCCCGATCAGTTCACCCAGGCTGCGAACGCCCAAACGGGCCAGCCACTCGCGGGTTTCTTCGGCCACGAAGGTGAAGAAGTTGATCACCATGTCCACGGTGCCGATGTAGTGATCCTTGCGCAGCTTTTCGTTCTGCGTGGCTACACCCGTAGCGCAGTTGTTCAGGTGGCAGATGCGCAGATACTTGCAGCCCAGCGCGATCATTGGTGCGGTGCCGAAGCCGAAGCTCTCGGCGCCGAGAATGGCCGCCTTGATCACATCCAGGCCGGTTTTCAGGCCGCCGTCGGTCTGTACCCGTACCTTGCCGCGCAGGTCGTTCCCGCGCAGGGTCTGGTGGGTTTCCGCCAGGCCCAGCTCCCACGGGCTGCCCGCGTACTTGATGGACGTGAGCGGTGATGCGCCGGTGCCGCCGTCATAGCCGGAAATGGTGATCAGGTCGGCATAGGCCTTGGCCACGCCCGCGGCGATGGTGCCCACGCCTGCTTCCGATACCAGTTTCACCGATACCAGCGCGGCCGGGTTCACCTGCTTGAGGTCGAAGATGAGCTGCGACAAGTCTTCGATCGAATAGATGTCGTGGTGCGGCGGCGGCGAAATCAGGGTCACGCCAGGTACCGCATAGCGCAGCTTGGCAATAAGGCCGTTAACCTTGCCCCCCGGCAACTGGCCGCCCTCGCCTGGCTTGGCGCCCTGCGCAACCTTGATCTGCAGCACTTCGGCGTTTACCAGGTACTCCGGCGTTACACCGAAGCGGCCGGTAGCCACTTGCTTGATCTTGGAGCTGCGCACGGTCCCGTAGCGGGACGGGTCTTCGCCGCCTTCGCCAGAGTTGGAGCGCGCACCCAGGCGGTTCATGGCCTCGGCCAAGGCTTCGTGAGCCTCCGGCGACAGCGCGCCAAGGGAAATGCCTGCCGAGTCGAACCGCTTGAGGATTGCTTCCAGCGGCTCGATGTCGGCCAACGCCAGAGGCTGCTCGGCCTCGCGGACCTTGAGCAGGTCGCGCAGCATCGACACCGGGCGCTGGTCGACCAACGCCGTGTATTCCTTGAATTTCGCGTAGTCGCCTTGTTGCACGGCAGCTTGCAGCGAGTTCACCACATCAGGGTTATAGGCGTGGTATTCACCGCCGTACACGAACTTCAACAAGCCACCCTGCTGGATTGGCTTGCGCGGGCTCCAGGCTTCGCCGGCGAGCGCTTTCTGCTCCGCCTCCAGGTCGCTGAAGCGCGCGCCCTTGATGCGGCTGGCTACACCACGGAAGCACAGGCCGGTGACCTCATCGGCCAGGCCTATGGCTTCGAACAACTGCGCACCGCGGTAGGAAGCAATGGTGGAAATACCCATCTTGGACAGGATTTTCAGCAGGCCCTTGGTGATGCCCTTGCGGTAGTTCTTGAAGACTTCGTACAGGTCGCCAAGCACTTCGCCGGTGCGGATCAGGTCGCCCAGCACTTCGTAGGCCAGGAACGGGTACACGGCGGACGCGCCAAAGCCGATCAGTACAGCGAAATGGTGTGGGTCACGGGCGGTAGCGGTTTCCACCAGGATGTTGCTGTCACAGCGCAGGCCCTTTTCGACCAGGCGGTGATGCACCGCGCCCACGGCCATGGCGGCGTGAGCAGGCAGCTTGCCTTGAGCGATGGCGCGGTCGCTGAGCACGATCTGGGTATTGCCCGCGCGCACGGCTTCCTCGGCCTGATCGGCGATGTTACGGATAGCCGCTTCCAGGCCCAGGCTTTCGTCATAGTTGAGGTCGATCAGCTGGCGCCCGAAGCCATCTCGCTCCAGGTTCATCAACGCGCGCCACTTGGCAGGCGAAATGACTGGCGAGCTGAGAATCACCCGCGAAGCATGCTCCGGAGACTCCTGAAAGATGTTGCGCTCGGCGCCGAGGCAGATTTCCAGCGACATCACGATCGCTTCGCGCAGCGGGTCGATCGGCGGGTTGGTCACCTGCGCGAACTGCTGGCGGAAGTAATCGTAAGGCGTGCGCACACGCTGGGACAGCACCGCCATCGGGGTGTCGTCGCCCATCGAGCCCACGGCTTCGTAGCCTTGTTCACCCAGTGGGCGCAGCACCTGGTCACGCTCTTCGAAGGTGACCTGGTACATCTTCATGTATTGCTTGAGGCGATCCGCGTCGTAGAAGTCCGAGCCATGGTCGTGGTCGTCCATCTTCGTCTGGATGCGCAGCGCATGACGGCGCAGCCACTGCTTGTAAGGGTGGCGCGACTTCAGGCGATCATCGATGGCGTTGGTGTCCAGGATCTGGCCGGTTTCGGTGTCCACGGCGAAGATCTGGCCCGGGCCTACGCGGCCTTTGGCGATAACGTCTTCAGGCTTGTAGTTCCACACGCCGATCTCGGACGCCAGCGTGATGTAGCCATTGCGCGTGGTCACCCAGCGCGCCGGGCGCAGGCCGTTACGGTCCAGCAGGCACACAGCGTGGCGACCTTCGGTCATCACCACGCCAGCCGGGCCATCCCACGGTTCCATGTGCATGGAGTTGTATTCATAGAACGCCCGCAGGTCGGGGTCCATGGTTTCGACGTTCTGCCAGGCTGGCGGAATCAGCATCCGCACGCCCCGGAACAGGTCGATGCCGCCGGTGACCATCAACTCAAGCATGTTGTCCATGCTGGAGGAGTCCGAGCCAACGCGGTTTACCAGCGGGCCGAGCTCTTCGAGGTCGGGGATCAGTTCGTTGGCGAACTTGGTGCGCCGCGCAAGCGCCCAGTTGCGGTTGCCGGTGATGGTATTGATTTCACCGTTATGGGCCAGGAACCGGAACGGCTGCGCCAGAGGCCATTTGGGCAAGGTGTTGGTGGAGAAGCGCTGGTGGAACACGCAGATCGCGGTTTGCAGGCGCTCATCGCTCAGGTCCGGGAAAAATGCCGCCAGGTCGGCGGGCATCATCAGGCCTTTATAAATGATGGTCTTCTGCGAAAAACTGCAGATGTAGTGATCGGTGTCCTCGGCATTGGCCACCGACGAGCGGCGCCGGGCACTGAACAGCTTGATCGCGAATTCCTGGTCGGTGAAGCCCTCGCCGCCTACGAAGACCTGTTCGATCTTGGGCAGGCGTTCCAGGGCAAGGCGCCCCAATACGCTGGTATTGATGGGCACCTGACGCCAGCCGATCAGCTGCAGGCCAGCCGCGAGGATCTCGCGGTTCATGTTTTCACGCGCGGCTTCGGCACGGGCGTCGTCCTGATTCAGGAAGACCATGCCCACTGCGTACTGGCGTGGCAATTCAGCGCCAAAATGCTCCTTGGCGATGGCTCGCAGGAACAGGTCTGGCTTCTGCATCAGCAGGCCGCAACCATCGCCCGTTTTACCGTCGGCGTTGATACCGCCGCGGTGGGTCATGCAGGTCAAGGCCTCGATGGCCGTCTGCAACAGGTTGTGGCTAGGCTCGCCCGTCATATGGGCAATGAGGCCGAAGCCGCAGTTGTCCTTGAATTCCTCGGGATGGTACAGACCTGTTTTCATAGACACTTTCTCACCAGGCTTGCCTCTCTTGGAGGCAAATGCTCTTTAATTCAACCACTTACCATCCACGCCGAACGAACGCCAGCTTTGCGGGGGCAAAAGGGCAGTCATTGTACACAGCAGGGCTGTGTGCCACAAATTTGATGTCGAACCAATGTATTTACATGTCGCAAAAGCGAACGAATTTGGCTGCCTTTATGATGTAGCGAGGCTGCCTGAGTCAATGAATTATTGGCGCGCGGTGGGGGCTTGTGGCCTGCGGGCACTTTGGGAGGGCACAAAAGCCCGCGGCGTGATACGCAGCGGGCTAGGCGATGACTCGAGGGACGTCAGGCGGTGGCGAGGATACGCCACCGGGCCATCAGTGGGCTGAGGCGAGCTCTTGTTGGACGCTTGCGACAGTTCTAGGCCATGGTTTACCAGCCTGGACCTTCGCTGGCAAGTTCTTGATGGCGGCAACCGCGGCGGCACGGTTTGCAAAGCTACCGTAGGTCACCACGTACAGCGGCTTGCCCTGCAGCGTTTTCTTGAAGTAGCGGTACTCGCCGCCCTGCTCGCGAACATAGGACTGCGCCGCGCTCTCCGAGCTGGTGCCAAAGATTTGCACTACATAGCTGCCCGGGGATTGGGCGGTATACCAGCTGGAGCCCAACGCCTTGGCGGTAGGTTTGTCCGCCGGTTTTTCAACGGGTTTGACCGGCGCTGGCTTGGCCATGGCCAACTGCTGCGCAGGTGCTGGCTTGGGCGCGGTGGCCGGCTTGCTGGCCGCGATCGGCTCAACCGGCTGCGGCGCCGGAGTGGAAGGCACCGGAACTGGCGTAGTCGCAGGGCCAGCGGGTACACCCACAGGGGGTGCGCTGGTGGTGACCATCGGCGGCTGGTTGCTTGCGGTACCGTCGACGGCAGGCGCGCCATCGTCATCCTCGGCGCCAGCAGCGGAAGCCAAGGGTTCACGCATGACAGGCTGACCGTTGAGCGGCAACGGCTTGGAATTACCGGCGAACTCGATGGCCGGGTTCCCGTCCTGGTTCGGCTGGGCGCCCCCCGGCTGCCCCTCGCCCAAGGGAAGTTGCGCTTGCTCGCCCGCCGGAGCTGGCGCCTTGTTGTGGCCCGACAGCAGGCCAGCGGCAGCGACAATGATCACTACCACGGCGGAGAGGGCCAACAGGTATTTCTTAGGCATTTTAAGTCCCATGGATGGTCGCTTACCCGCGGAGCGACTGGCGATCATTGCCTCGATCATCGAGTCCCGCGCAACCTGGTTGATAGGGCCAGGCCAGCCGCCGGATGACTCGTGAATGTCCGCGATCTGCTCGTTGCTGAACAATGCGATACCTTTGCCCGCGCCTTCCAGGCGCTGCGCCAGATATTCGCGTGTTTCTTCAAGTGTGTAGGGCTGCAGCTCGATGACGTGATAGCGCTCGGGCCCGCTTTCCTGTTGTTCCAGCAGCGATACCAGTGAAGGCTCACCGAAGAGGAACACATGCGGCCGCCCTTCCGGCACGCCGCCTGCCAGTTCCAGCAGGGCTTCGAGCCCCGATTCGTCGAGTTGTTCCGCATCGTCCACCAGCAGGTACACTTCCTGCCCGGTGAGCCCAAGCTGAACCACCCGGTGCAGAAGCGCATCGATCCCGGCTTCGGCGCAGCCTACGCCCTGGGCAATCTGGCCCAGCACGCCCGCCGCATCGCCGGCGCCCCGGGCGGACACCACCACGCTGACCACCGATTGCTTGTTGGTGCTGGCTACCAGGGCCTGACGCAGCAAGGTTTTGCCACTGCCATGGGGGCCTGTAACCACGAGCATCAACTGGCTGTAACGCGCCAGATGATGCAGTTGGCCCAGTACCGGCTTGCGCTGGGCAGGGAAGAACTTGAATCCCGGCACCCGAGCAGCGAAGGGATCGTGTTCCAGTTGATAGTGGCCGAGGAAGGCCTCATCGGCATGCAAACTTGTCATCGAACTCTCGTTAACCTCGAAGCTGATCCACGATAGCGCGGTAATCCGCCGTCAGCGTGGCCTGGAGTATCTCGGGTGCGTAGTCGTCGGTAACCACCGCTTCGCCCAGCTGGCGCAATAGCACCAGCCGCATGCGACCATCGACCACTTTCTTGTCCACGGCCATGTGCCGAAGAAAATCGTCCGCGCTCATTTCGGCCGGCGGCACTACCGGTAACCCGGCACGAAGCAACAGACGGATACCGCGGTCACGCGCGGCCTGATCAATCCAGCCCAGGCGCATGGACATTTCCAGCGCCATGGCGGTACCTGCGGCCACCGCCTCGCCGTGCAGCCACACACCATACCCCATCTGGGTCTCGATGGCGTGGCCGAAGGTATGGCCCAGGTTCAACGTGGCGCGTACGCCGGCTTCGCGCTCGTCGGCATTCACTACCAGCGCCTTGGCCGCGCAAGAGCGGCTGATCGCCTCCGTCAGCGCAGCCTGATCGACCGCCACCAAGGCGCTCATGTGCTCTTCGAGCCAGCTGAGGAACGGCTCATCGTGGATCAACCCATACTTGATCACCTCCGCAAGCCCTGCGGAAAGCTCCCGGGCGGGCAGCGAGCGCAGGGTGGCGGTGTCGATCAGTACAGCCTTGGGCTGATAGAACGCCCCGATCATGTTCTTGCCCAGCGGGTGGTTGATCCCGGTCTTGCCACCCACGGAGGAATCGACCTGGGACAGCAACGTGGTCGGCACCTGGATGAAGTCGACACCCCGCTGATAGCAGGCGGCGGCGAAGCCGGCCATGTCCCCTACCACGCCGCCACCCAAGGCAATCACGGTGGTGCGTCGATCATGGCGGGCACCCAGCAGCGCATCGAAGATGGTCTGCAGGGTTTCCCAGTTTTTGTAGGCTTCGCCATCAGGCAGCACCACCGGCAGCACGGAGCGCCCCTCCAGGGCCTTGCTCAGTTGCTTCAAGTACAGCGGCCCCACGGTTTCGTTGGTGACCACAGCTACCTGACGGCCTGCCAGATAGGGCTGCAACAGCTCGGGATTGCCAAGCAGGTTCTCGCCGATGTGAATCGGGTAGGTACGTTCGGCCAATTCGACCTTGAGTGTGTGCATAGTCAAGCGGATCCGGGCCCCAATGGCCGTTGGTCAGGTTTGCCGCCGCGTCACCGGGGTGCGAGGTGGCGCAGGCGTTCGAGGATATCGAGCACTACCATCCGTGGAGGGCGCTCGTCCGTTTCCACCACCAGGTCGGCGATTTCCCGGTACAACGGATCGCGCAGCGCCAGCAGGGCGCGCAAGGTAGCCTCGGGGTTGGCGGTGCGTAGCAACGGCCGGTTGCGGTCCCGCGCGGTGCGCCCAACCTGCTGTTCCACCGACGCATGAAGATACACCACCCGGCCTCCGGCCCGCAGGATTTCGCGATTGGCATCGCGCATCACCGCACCGCCTCCGGTGGCCAGCACCACGCCGTCATAGGCGCACAGCTCGGCCAGCATGGCATGCTCGCGTTCACGAAAGCCCGCTTCGCCTTCCTGATCGAAGATCCAGGGAATGTTAGCGCCACAGCGTGTTTCGATTTCCTTGTCCGAATCCCGGAAGGGAAGACGCAACTCTTTGGCAAGCAAGCGGCCGATGGTGCTTTTGCCCGCGCCCATCGGCCCAACGAGTATCAGATTTCGCACAGAATCAATGACTCACAGCAATCGCCTGATTGTTCATGATACGGGGAGTCAGGAACACCAGCAGTTCGGATTTGGATTCCGAGACCACGTCCCGGCGGAATAGGCGCCCAACATACGGCACATCGCCGAGAAATGGCACCTTGTCCGTCGTTTTGGTCTGGTTGTTGGAGAACACACCACCGATGACTATGGTTTCCCCGTCGTTGACCAGAACCTTGGCATTCACCTCGTTCTTGTCGATCGGCGGCACCCCCAGTACCTCGTTAAGGTAGTCCGGGGCATCCTTGGTCACCTTCACTTCCATGATGATGCGGTTGTCCGGGGTAATCTGCGGCGTGACCTCAAGGGACAGCGACGCTTCCTTGAAGGACACCGTGGTAGCACCGCTGGAGCTGGATTCCTGATACGGAATTTCCTGGCCCTTGAGGATCTTGGCGGTTTCTTTATCGGATGTCACAACCTTGGGCTGGGAGACCACCTCGCCATTGCCCGTGCTTTCCATGGCGCTGAGTTCCAGGTCGATCAGGGTGTTGTTGGTCACAAAGCCCAGGCCAATACCGGAGGTTGCATCGGCGACACCCATGTCCACGAAAGGCACATTGGTACCTACGTCACTGCCCGTATTGCCCGCTTCGTCGCCGTTGTCGTCCAGGCCGTAGATAGTGGTGTTGCCGTGGCCTGTGGAGGTACCACCCCAGCGCACGCCCAGGGCCTTGTCGTAACCCACGTTGGCTTCGACGATACGTGCCTCGATCATCACCTGGCGTACCGGGATATCCAGCTGGGCGACGATGCGCCGCAGTTCGTCCAGGCTGTCCTGGGTCTGGTAGGCGATGATGCTATTGGTGCGGTCATCCACGGTAATGGAGCCACGGGCATCGGCGTTATCTTTCGAGCCGGTAACGGACTGGAACAGCTTGGCGATGTCCGCGGCCTTGGCGTAGTTCACCTGGATCAGGTCGCGACGCAGTGGCGCCAGCTCCTGAAGCTGCTTCTGGGACTCAAGCTCTTGCCGTTCACGCGCGGCGATCTCATCAGCAGGTGCCACGAGCAGTACGTTGCCAACCTTGCGCTTGTCCAGGCCCTTGGTCTTGAGCACCAGATCCAGCGCCTGGTCCCACGGCACATTCTGCAGGCGCAGGGTAATCCCGCCCTGTACGGTGTCGCTGGCAACCAGATTGAGGTTGGTGAAATCGGCGATCAGTTGCAGCACCGAACGTACATCGATGTCCTGGAAATTCAGCGACAGCTTCTCACCGGTGTACACGTTGCGGTCGGCGTTGCGGCGCTGCAGGTCTTCGTTGGTAAGCGGGCGCACGCTCAGGGTGAGCTTGTTCTCGGTCTGGTAGGCCGAATAGTCGAACGCGCCCGACGGCTCGATCGTCACTGTGGCGTTGTCACCGGCAACGGTCGAGCTCACGAACTGCACCGGCGTGGCAAAGTCTTTCACATCCAGCCGCAAACGCAGCGGATCGGGAAGCGCGGTTCTGGCGAAGCTGACGATGATCTGGCCGCCCTGCTCTTTTACGTCGGGGCTGATGGTCGGGTCGCTCAGATCGATCACCACATTGCCTTCACCCAGCGGGCCCCGCTGGAAGTCCACGCTACGGATGGCCCTGCCCGCGGGGGCGGACACAGCCGGCCGGGGGGTAGCAACGGCTGGCGCGGCCCGGTTGGCGGGAGCGGCGGGGGCCGAAGCCACGGTGGCCCCTGCGGCGGGCGCGGAAGACTGAACCGCATTGGCGCCCTGGCCGATCAGAACGAATACATTGTTGCCTTCTACCCGGGTGCTGTAGGGCACAAGGGTAGCGAGGTTGACGATCAGCCGCGTACGGTCCTTGGCCTCGATCAGGGCCAAGGTGCGTGCATTCCCCACACCCAGGTCTCGGCTTCGCGTGGCAACGGCAGTGACCACCCCCGGGAAATCCAAGGCGATGCGGGCCGGATCCTCGGTTGTATAGCCACGCGGCGCGGTAACCGGGCTGTCGAACGACAGCTTCAGTTCGATACGGTCGCCGGGCAACGCAGCCACGTCGAGGGTCTTGAGGGTGGCCGCCAGCAGGGCTGGTGACGCCAGCAACGCGACCAGCGCGACGCCAAGGGCGGAGAAAATCCTGTTCATTGTATGGTTCCACTGAGCATGCTTGACCAACCCGTCAGGACGGTTCCTTGAGCAGAATGGCGCGTGGCCGTTCCAGCCATCCGCCTTCGCCGTCCGGAACGAGTTCCACGACATCGACTTCTGTGTCGCTGATGGCAACGATCTTTCCGTCGTTCTCGCCAATGTAGTCGCCTACCTTCACCCGATGCACCCCGCCCCCGCCTTTCATGAGCGCAAATTTCCCCGAGCCGTTGGCGAGGGTGCCGACCATTTCGAAGTCCTCGATATTGAAACCTTCGAGGAACTGCTTCACGCGGTTCGGATCCGGATGTATGTCTCGCGACCCCTTTTGCCGGTTCGCCTGCTCCACCCGAATGGGCGGCTGGAACGGGCTGCGCATGTCGGACGCCTGGTACGTGAACGCCTGATACGCCTGAAAACGTGGAATCGGTTCGATTGTTCCCTTGGGCTTTTCGTTGACCTCCTTGAGAAAGGCGTCGATATCGGAAAAATCATCCGAACCGCCGCATCCGGAGAGCGCCAGCACTACCAAAAGCATCCCTGCGTTGACCCACGCCCTCATTGCGTCAGCCCCTTGTCGTTATACCGGTAGGTCTTGGCAAGGATCTGCATCCGCAGCTGGGATGTGTTGTCTTCGCTGGCCGGCTTCACATCGAAGTCGTGCAGGGTAACGATACGCGGCAGGCTGGCCACGCCGCTGACGAAAGTGGCCAGGTCGTGGTAGTTGCCCGTTACGGTGATCTGGATAGGCAGCTCGATATAGAACTGCTGGGCCGTTTCAGGCAAGAGCTTGATTTCCTCGAACTCCAGCCCCGCGCCCAGGCCAGCGCGCGTGATGTCCTCAAGCAGGCCGGGCACTTCGGTATCACTGGGCAACTGGCGGAGCATCGCGCCGAAGGAGGTTTCCATTTCCTTCATCTGGGCGGTATAGGCTTCCAGGTTCGCCGCCTGGAAGGCCTTGGCCGTGTACTGATCCCGCAAGGCCTGCTCCTGCACCACCTGGGTATCGAGGTCCGCTTCCAAATCCTGGATATGGAAGTAATAGCCCAGCCCCAGCAACAGCAGCCCGAGCAGCACGGCGGCGATGCCTTTCACCGGTGCCGGCCACGAGCCGACATTGTTGATATCGAGTTCGCTCAGCTCGACCTTGCGCAGGCTTTCCAGCCACCCTGCCATGTTCATTTGTCATCCTCCTCCACCGTAGGCGCGGTTTGCCGTACGGACAGCTGGAACAGGTTGGTCTCGGCATCGGTCTTGGCCTTTACTTCGGTCAAGGTGGGCGCCTCGAGCCAGGGCGATGCGTCCAGGTTACGCATCAGGTCCGATACCCGATTGTTGGATTCGGCAGCGCCAGCGATGTCGATCTGCTTGCCGGTCATTTTTACATCCGTGAAATACACACCATCGGGCAGGGTGCGTACCAGCTGATCGAAGACCCGCCCGATGATCGGCCGGTTGCCTTGCAGGTCCTGAATGATGCGCATCCGGGCAAGCAATTGTTTGCGCCGGGCTTTCAGGTCGCTGATGGCCTTGATCCGCTGGTCGAGATTGGCATTCTGGGTTTGCAGATAAGTATTGCGGGCTGTCTGGCGCTCGATCTGGCCCTTGATGAACTGGTCCGCCAGAAAGATCACCCCACCGCAGAACACTACCACCGCCGCCAGCAGGATCAGGAAATGCTTCTTGCGCTCCTCGCGCTGCTGGTCGCGCCAGGGCAACAGGTTGATGCGTGCCATCAGTCGAAGCTCCTGAGCGCCAGCCCGCAAGCGATCATCAGCGCGGGGGCATCGCTGGCCAGCGCGCCGGCATTCACCTTGCTGTTGAGCGCCATGTCCGCGAAGGGGTTGGCGACCAGCGTAGGCGTGCCGATCCGTTGCTGGATCAGTTGATCCAGGCCTGCCAGGGAGGCCGTTCCGCCGGCAAGCACGATATAGTCAACCTGATTGAACTGCCCCGCTGCAAAAAAGAACTGTAACGAGCGCGATACCTGCTGAACCACCGCCTCGCGAAACGGCTGCAGCACCTCGGCGACGTAGTCGTCCGGCAAGCCGCCCTGTTTCTTGGCAAGGCCCGCTTCCTCGACGCTCAACCCGTAACGACGCTGGATTTCCTCGGTGAGCTGGCGGCCACCAAACAATTGCTCACGGGTGTAGATGATCCGCCCGTTATGGATAACGCTCAAGGTGGTCATGGTCGCGCCCACGTCCACCACCGCTACGGTAAGTGGCTGGTCGCCATTGCGCAGCTGCGGGGCCAGCAGCCCGAACGCGCGCTCCAGGGCATAGGCTTCCACGTCCACCACGCGGGCATTCAGGCCCGCTACCGCGAGCGCAGCCTCGCGTACCTCGACATTTTCCTTGCGGCAAGCAGCAAGGAGCACTTCAACGCGCTCGGGGTTGCGCGCCGAGGGGCCTTGCACCTCGAAGTCGATAGCGACTTCTTCCAGTGGATAAGGGATGTATTGGTCGGCTTCGAGCTTGAGCTGGTTTTCCATTTCGTCGTCGGTCATGCCCGCGTCCATCTCGATGGACTTGGTGATGACCGCGGAACCGGAAACAGCCAGGGCTACGCTTCGTGTGGAGGTGCGAGCCTTGGTAACCACACGGAGCAAGGCATTGCCGACGCCTTCGAGCTCGGCGATGTTCTTCTCGACCACGGCATTGGCAGGCAATGGCTCGACGGCATACGACTCTACCTTGAAGCGGTCGCCCACGCGGCTAAGCTCCAGCAGCTTGACCGAGGTAGAGCTGATGTCGATCCCCAGAAGCGAGTTCGCTTTCTTGCTGAAGAGTCCTAGCACTACTGATTCCCTAGCACTATCCGAGACTTACGGACCGTTTATGGTAAACGGCATTTAATAGCAGTCTTGACAGAAGCGCAAATGACGCTCCACAACAAAATGCTTATAATGCCGAGCGCTTTTTCTGCCTTGGCCCGCCGTATGGCCAAGCCCTTATTCTTACTGGAAATCCGAAAGCCTTGATCCGCCTGCTCAAGTTTTTCTGCTGGTCCATCCTCGCTGTGGTCTGCGGGCTTCTGCTCGGGCTGAGCGGCGCCTACCTGTATCTTAGCCCCGGCCTGCCCTCTGTGGAGGCTCTCAAAAGCGTTCAGTTGCAAATTCCCTTACGGGTATACAGCAGCGACGGCAAATTGATAGCAGAATTCGGCGAAATGCGCCGCTCGCCGATCCGCTTTTCCGACATCCCGCCTCATTTCATCCAGGCGCTGCTGTCGGCCGAAGACGACAACTTCGAGAACCACTATGGGGTAGACCCCTCGAGCCTGGTACGCGCGGCCAGCCAGTTGCTGCGCAGCGGCCACATCCAGACCGGCGGCAGTACCATCACCATGCAGGTGGCCAAGAACTACTTCCTGAGCAGCGAGCGCAGTTTCTCGCGCAAGACGAACGAGATCCTTCTGGCGCTGCAGATCGAGCGCCAGCTGTCCAAGGACGAGATCCTCGAGCTTTATGTAAACAAGATCTATCTGGGTAACCGTGCGTACGGCATCGAAGCAGCGGCGCAGGTGTACTACGGCAAGTCCATCCGTGACTGCAGCCTGGCGCAGATGGCAATGATTGCAGGCCTGCCCAAGGCCCCGTCGCGCTTCAATCCGCTGGCCAACGCCGCACGGGCGAAGGAGCGGCGTGACTGGATCCTCGGGCGGATGTACAAGCTGGGCAAGATCGACGAAGCCAGCTACCAGGCAGCATTGGCAGAACCGATCAACGCCAGTTATCACGTGCCCACACCGGAAGTGAATGCGCCGTATATCGCCGAGATGGCGCGGGCCGAAATGGTCGGCCGCTATGGTAGCGATGCCTATACCGAAGGCTTCCGTGTAACCACGACGGTGCCAAGCACCCTCCAGGAAAATGCCAACAAGGCCGTGCTGGACGGGCTGGCTACCTATGACCAGCGGCATGGTTACCGCGGGCCTGAGTCGCGCCTTCCGGGCAAAACTCGCGAAGCCTGGCTGGCCGAGCTGGCGCGCCAGCGCGCGCTCAATACGTTGGAGCCTGTGATCGTCACCCATGTGGACAAGGCCGGCCTTACCGTACTGAACCGGGACGACAAGGAAGAGCATGTCGCCTGGGAAACCATGAAATGGGCACGGCCGTTCATCAACACCAATAGCCAGGGCCGCGCGCCCAGCCAGCCTGCGGACGTGGCGCAGATCGGTGACTTGATCCGGGTACAGCGCCTGCCTGATGGCAGCCTTAAATTCAGCCAGGTACCCACGGCACAGAGCGCGTTGGTCTCTCTCGATCCACACGACGGCGCAATCAAGGCCCTGGTGGGGGGCTTTGCCTTTGAGCAAAGCAACTACAACCGCGCCATGCAGGCCAAGCGGCAACCGGGTTCGAGCTTCAAGCCATTCATCTATAGCGCAGCGCTGGACAACGGCTACACCCCGGCCAGCCTGGTGAACGACGCGCCGATCGTGTTCGTGGACGAGGCGGTGGACAAGGTATGGCGGCCAAAGAACGACACCAACACCTTCCTTGGGCCGATTCGCCTGCGTGAGGCGCTGTACAAGTCGCGTAACCTGGTGTCCATCCGCGTACTGCAAAGCCTGGGCGTGGACCACACCATCGACTACATCACCCGCTTCGGCTTCAATCGCCAGGACCTCCCTCGTAACCTGTCGCTGGCCCTGGGTACCGCCACCCTTACGCCGATGGAAATCGCAACGGGCTGGAGCGCCTTTGCCAACGGTGGTTTCAAGGTAACGCCGTACCTGATCCAGAAGATCGAAAGCCGTAACGGCGACGTGCTGTTCACCGCTGCGCCGCCTGTAGTGCCCACCGATGAGCAGGAGGCCAGCGCGCCACCCGCCGAACCGGTGACCACGGCGACCGGCAACGATGTACAAGGCGCAACCACGCCTCCTGCCGCCGTTGCGCCAGCGTTCGCACCGCGGATCATCGACGGCCGCACAACCTATATCCTGACCAGCATGCTGCAGGACGTGATCAAGAAAGGTACCGGCCGGCGGGCCCTGGCGTTGAACCGCCCAGACATCGCCGGCAAGACCGGTACCACCAACGATTCCAAGGACGCCTGGTTCTCTGGGTACAACGCCGACTACATGACCACCGTATGGACGGGCTTCGACCAGCCCGAAACGCTGGGCCACAAGGAATTCGGCGGCACTGTTGCGCTGCCGATCTGGATGGAATACATGGGGGCCGCGCTCAAGGACAAGCCACCGCACACTCAGCCGGAGCCTGAAGGGATCGTAAGCCTGAGGGTCGACCCTGTCAGCGGCCGCGCGGCAACGCCTTCCACGCCGAACGCCTACTTCGAGCTGTTCAAGAGCGAAGACACGCCGCCGTCGGTCAACGAGATCGGCAACGGCGCGGCCCCGGGCAGCCCGCTGCCAGCGGACGAAGCGGCGCCGATGGACCTGTTCTGACGCTTGGGCGGGCGCGTAGCTTTATCAGGCTTGAATTCGGGGGGCTAGCGCCCCCTCCTACAAGGGTTCACCACTGGATTCGTGACCATAAAAAAACCGGCCATCATGGCCGGTTTTTTATTGCCGCAGGGCTCAGCCCTTGAACACGTCGTCCACGCTCTTGAGCGGGTAGTTCGAGGGGTACGGCAGGGTAGCCACGCCGCTTTCGATGGCGGCCTTGGCGACGGCATCGGACACCACGTCGATCAAGCGTACGTCCAGAGGCTTGGGGATGATGTACTCGCGGCCGAAGCTCAAGCTTGGGACGTTGTAGGCATCGCACACGTCCTGAGGCACCGGCAGCTTGGCCAGGTCGCGCAGGGCGTAGGCAGCGGCGATCTTCATTTCTTCGTTGATGCGCTTGGCGCGGACATCCAGTGCACCACGGAAGATGAACGGGAAGCCCAGCACATTGTTGACCTGGTTCGGGTAGTCCGAACGGCCAGTGGCCATGATCACGTCGTCGCGAGTAGCGTGGGCCAGTTCCGGGGAAATCTCCGGGTCCGGGTTGGAGCACGCGAACACGATCGGGTTTGGCGCCATGCTCTTCAAGCCTTCAGGGCTGAGCAGGTTCGGGCCGGACAACCCTACGAACACGTCGGCACCGTCCAGGGCATCGGCCAGGGTACGCTTGTCGGTTTCGTGGGCGAACACCGCCTTGTACTGGTTCAGGTCATCACGGCCAGCATGGATCACACCCACCCGGTCGATCATGAAGATGTTTTCCACCTTCGCGCCCATGCTCACCAGCAGCTTCATGCAGGAGATAGCGGCGGCGCCAGCACCCAGGCACACGATTTTCGCGGCCTCGAGCTGCTTGCCAGCGATTTCCAGCGCGTTCAGCATGCCCGCGGCGGTCACGATCGCGGTGCCGTGCTGGTCATCGTGGAACACCGGAATGTCGCACTGCTCGATGAGCGCACGCTCGATCTCGAAGCACTCTGGCGCCTTGATGTCTTCAAGGTTGATGCCGCCGAAGGTGATGGAGATACGCTTGACGGTGTCGATGAAGGCTTGCGGGCTTTCAGCGTCCACTTCAATGTCGAACACGTCCACGCCAGCAAAGCGCTTGAACAGAACGCCCTTGCCTTCCATTACCGGCTTGGAGGCCAGCGGCCCCAGGTTACCCAGGCCAAGAATGGCGGTACCGTCAGAGATCACTGCTACCAGGTTGCCCTTGCCGGTGTATTTGTAGGCGAGCTCCGGGTCCCGGGCGATTTCACGTACAGGCTCAGCGACGCCTGGGCTGTAGGCCAGCGACAGGTCGCGCGCGGTGGCGGTCGCCTTGGTGAGTTCGACGCTCAGTTTCCCGGGGCGGGGGTGGGCATGGTATTCGAGAGCGGCAGTTTTCAGGTCTGACATGTTGGCGTTCCGCTTGACTGTTGAACTTTTCGGATCGCCGAGGATACGCACAAAGGAAAGTCGCGACAAGACTACCCAGTCACCCCTGTCAAGGGTTCACGCCTACGACTTTCGGTGCAGAAGACAGCCCTTGAAGCATCGCCGGAGCCGTCAACCGCAATACCCAGCGGGCGCGGCTGGCCGCTTCGCCCGACCGGCGGCCTCGGTCGGTAACCCAGCCTCGTGCCTCCACTGGCTGGCCGCGCATTGCCTGGAGCGCACCCAGGCCGAACGCCTCTTCATTGACCTTTGCCACATGCAAGACCAACCCGCCGTCGAGGTTCATCCACACGCCGCCCCGGTTGCGCTGGACAGACAGCACCCTGCCAGCGACTACAGCAAACCCACCGCGGTCGATGGACGCCGCAGGGCGCGGCAAGAAGGCCCGCCACACGCCGATCCCGGCCTGGCGCGCGCGCTGCTCGGCAAGTGCATGGCACTCGCTCAAGGTGTCATTGGGCAGTACCACGACCTGATAGCCCAGACCCTCTTCGAGCATGCGGGCTTCCAGGTTGCGCCCGTCAGGGGTGTATACATTCGCCAGCGTGCGCCCGTAGTGGTCACGCGGTTCGCGCCCGGGCACCACGGCAACCGCCCCACCTGCCTGATCCACCAGCGCTTGCAACCGGCGGCGAGCTACCACCGCGCCGGGCTCGTCGGTGCGGCCCTTGCGCGCGAGCTCGGGCGTATTGAGGCCGATAAGGCGGACACTACGGCCATCCACGAGCCGCAGGGTATCTCCATCCACCACCTTCACTACCTTCGCCAAGGGCGTGGAGGGTGGCGCCGGGCAGTCGGCCCAGGCGGGCAGAGACAAAACCGCAGGCAATAAAAAGGCGCCCACGAGGGACGCCTTTTCGATCAGCCTGGACAAGCCGAAACGGCTTTCCAACGCGAAAAACCTTAGTTGGTTTTCGCGGCGCCGAACACGCCGAAGCGCTGCTTGAAGCGATCGACACGGCCGCCGGTATCCAGCATTTTCTGCTTGCCGGTGTAGAACGGGTGGCACTCGTTGCACACGTCCAGGCTCAGCGGCTTGGCCAGGGTGGAACGGGTGTGGATGACGTTACCGCAGCTGCAGGTAGCTTCGATAGCTTCGTATTTCGGATGGATTTCAGGCTTCATGGGTAATTCCTCTGTTGTCGCGCCGCCACCCGGCACCATTGCCGGATACCGCACGTACTGGGGGCGGCATATTAACAGAGCCGCGCGGTGACGCAAGCGCAGCGGATACCGATGGTCACTTCGAGGTGGTAGGCTTGCGCGCTTGCTTCGCTATTCGCCGTGGAAACTTCCGTGCCCGACGTCATCCTGCGCCTTGCCCTGCCCTCGCCGCTGCGCCGCCTGTTCGATTACCGGGCGCCGGCGAACCTGCGCGCGGCCGCCCTGCAGCCTGGCATGCGCCTGCGTGTGCCCTTTGGCCGGCGCGAGATGGTCGGCGTTCTGGTGGAAGTGAGCGACCGCACCGATGTACCCCGGGACAAGCTCAAGGCCGCCATCGCGCTGCTGGACGAAACCACCCCTATACCGCCCGGGATGTTCAACCTGTGCCTGTGGACCGCTCAGTATTACCAGCACAGCCTGGGGGATACCCTGGCCTGGGCCTTGCCGAGCCTGCTGCGCCAGGGCGAGCCTGCCGAGGCCCGGCAGGAGCGTTTCTGGAGCGCAGCCCCTGCGGCCCGCAGCGATGATCCACGCCTGGCCCGGGCACCACGGCAGCGCGACGCGTTCACCGTGCTGGCGCAGCATCCCCATGGTGTCGCTCACTCCCTGCTGCCCCGCCTGGGGCTGGCCAAGGATGCGCTGGACGCACTGCTGGCCAAGGGGCTTGCCGAGGTGGAAGTGCGCAGCCACGCGCCTGCCCGGCGCCAGGCGCACTGGCTGGCCCAGCCAGAGCTACCGCTGAACCCCGAACAACGCAGCGCCTTCGAGGCAGTGAAAGCGGGGTTCGGGCATTTCCATGCCTTCTTGCTCGCCGGCGTAACCGGCAGCGGCAAGACCGAAGTTTACCTGCAGCTGATTCATGAAACGCTGCGGGCCGGCAAGCAGGCGCTGGTGTTGATCCCCGAGATCAACCTGGGGCCGCAAACGCTGCAGCGCTTCGAGCAACGTTTCAATGCCCGAATTGCGCTGGTGCATTCGGCGGTCAACGATCGCGAGCGGCTGGACGCCTGGCTGGCTGCCAGGGATGGCGACGCCGATATCATCATCGGCACCCGTTCGGCGCTGTTCACGCCCATGCTCAACCCGGGAATCATCATCGTCGACGAAGAGCACGACAGCTCTTATAAACAGCAGGAAGGCCTGCGCTATCACGCTCGCGACCTGGCCGTGGTGCGCGCCCGCCAGGACAACGTCCCGGTAGTGCTGGGCTCGGCCACCCCCTCGCTGGAAAGCCTGCACAATGCGCACAGCGGCCGCTACGGGCTGCTGCGCATGGAGCAACGTGCCGGCGGCGCGTTGCCGCCGCGGTATTTGCGCCTGGACGTGAAAAGCCGGCCGCTGGACAGCGGCATGAGCCCTCCGCTGCAACAGGCCATCGGGCAAACGCTCGCGCAGGGCCAGCAAGTGCTGGTGTTCCTCAACCGCCGCGGCTTCGCCCCTACCCTGCTGTGCCACGACTGTAGCTGGCTCTCCGAATGCCCGTTGTGCGACGCGCGCATGACCGTGCATCTGCGCTCGGGGGAACTGCGCTGTCATCATTGTGGGCATGCCGCGCCACGCCCGCGCCAGTGCCCGGCCTGCCAGTCGGTGGACCTGCGCCCCGTAGGGGCCGGCACCGAGCGCGCCGAGGACCGCCTCAACACGCTGTTCCCCAACGTACCGGTATTGCGTGTAGACCGCGACAGCACCTCGCGCAAGGAGGCGATGGCGCAGTTGTACAGCAAGGTTCAACGCGGCGAGCCGTGCATCCTCGTAGGCACCCAGATGCTCGCCAAGGGGCACCACTTTCCCCGCGTCACACTGGTGGCCATTCTGGATGCCGATGGCGGCCTGTTCTCTGCGGACTTCCGCGCAGCCGAACGCATGGCTCAGCTGATCGTACAAGTAGCCGGCCGCGCAGGCCGCGCGGAGCAACCGGGGCGCACCATCATCCAGAGCCATATGGCCGATCATCCGCTGCTGGTACAGCTTACCGAGGAGGGCTACGCCGCCTTTGCCACCCAGGCCCTGAGCGAACGCCGCGCCGCCGGGCTTCCGCCCTTCTGCCACCTGGCCTTGCTGCGCGCCGAAGCGCACAAACCCGGGCAGGCCGAGGCCTTCCTTGAGCAGGCGTGCGTAGAGGCAGAGCGCCTGCGTGACACTTTAAACGTGCCAGGCGTAGAGCTGCTGGGCCCGGTACCGGCCCCCATGGAGCGGCGCGCCGGGCGTTATCGCTCGCAGTTGTTGCTGCAGGCCAGCGCCCGGGCACCGCTGCATCGTTTGCTCAGCCTGTGGGTATTGCAGTTGGAGCAGCTTCCGGGCGGCCGGCAAGTGCGCTGGGCGCTTGATGTAGACCCTATCGACCTTTATTGAATGGCCGCGAAGGTTGGCAAGCCCGCCCCATGAACGGATAATGCCCAGTTTTTCCACCCGCGCATCCTGCGCCGCCGCCTCGCGGCACACGAGACGATCATGAAAGACACTATTCGCCTGCTGATCCAACACGCCCTCACCCGCCTCGTCGAGGACGGTGTGCTGCCCGCCGGGCTGTCGCCCGCGATCCAGGTCGAAAACACCCGTGACAAGACCCACGGGGACTTCGCCAGCAATATCGCGATGATGCTGGCCAAGCCTGCCGGCATGAAGCCACGGGACCTGGCAGAGAAGCTTATCGCCGCCCTGCCCGCCGACCCTCAGCTGAGCAAGGCTGAAATCGCCGGCCCCGGCTTTATCAATTTCTTCCAGAACACTGAAGCGCTGGCCGCCCGGCTGGACCGCGCCCTGGCTGATCGCCGCCTGGGCATCCGCAAGGCCAGCGCCAACCAGCGCGTGGTGGTGGACCTTTCGGCGCCCAACCTGGCAAAGGAAATGCACGTAGGCCATCTGCGCTCGACCATCATCGGCGACGCCGTGGCCAACGTGCTGGAGTTCCTCGGTGACACGGTGATCCGGCAGAACCACGTGGGCGACTGGGGTACCCAGTTCGGCATGCTGCTGGCCTACCTCGAAGAAAACCCGGCCGACAGCGACCAGCTGTCCGATCTGGAGAATTTCTACCGCGCGGCTAAGAAGCGCTTCGACGAATCCGAAGCCTTCGCCGAACGTGCGCGCAGCTTGGTGGTAAAGCTGCAAGCCGGCGACCCCGATTGCCTGAGCCTGTGGAAGCGCTTCAACACGATCTCGCTGTCCCATTGCCAGAAAACCTACGAGCGCCTGAACGTTCACCTCACCCCCAACGACGTGATGGGTGAAAGCGCCTACAACGACGACCTTCCGAGCGTGGTCGCAGACCTTCGCGCCAAGGGCTTGCTGGTAGAAAGCGAGGGCGCCCAGTGCGTGTTCCTCGACGAGTTCAAGAACGCCGAAGGCAACCCGCTGCCGGTAATTGTGCAAAAGGCGGGCGGCGGCTATCTCTATGCCACCACCGACCTCGCCGCCGTTCGCTATCGCAGCAACGTGCTCAAGGCCGACCGCGCCCTCTATTTCGTCGACCAGCGCCAGGCACTGCACTTCCAGCAGGTGTTCGAAGTCGCGCGGCGCGCAGGTTTCATCGCCAATGGCATGGTGGCCGAGCACATGGGCTTCGGCACCATGAACGGCGCTGACGGCCGCCCGTTCAAAACCCGCGACGGCGGCACCGTCAAGCTGATCGACCTGCTCGACGAAGCCGAACAGCGCGCCTACGCCCTGGTGAAAGAGAAGAACCCGGAGCTGGAGGAAAGCCGCCTGCGTGATATCGCCCGGGTAGTAGGGATCGGCGCGGTGAAATACGCCGATCTCTCCAAGCACCGTACCAGCGACTACAGCTTCAACTTCGAGCTGATGCTCAACTTCGAAGGCAACACCGCGCCTTACCTGCTGTACGCCTACACCCGCGTTGCCGGTGTGTTCCGCAAGCTGGGCAAGGGGTACAACGAAGCCCATGGCCAGATCGTGCTGCAGGCCCCGCACGAACAGGACCTTGCCGCCAAGTTGGCGCAATTCGGCGAAGTGCTGAACAACGTAGCGGAAAAAGGCACGCCTCACGTGCTGTGCAGCTACCTCTACGATGTAGCGGGCCTGTTCTCCAGCTTCTACGAAAACTGCCCGATCCTGGCGGCCGAAACACCGGAACAGCAGCAAAGCCGGCTGCGCCTGGCGGCGCTCACTGGCCTGACCCTCAAGCAGGGCCTGGAACTGCTGGGCCTGGAAACTCTGGAGCGTATGTAAGTTGGCGGCGAAAAAACCTGCACCCAAGCGTGGCGCCAGCCGCAACCAGGCCCCTGCGAAAAAACCCGTACCGGGCTGGCTATGGCTGGCCATCGGCCTGTCCGTGGGCGCCTTCATTGTGTTCCTGATGAAGCTCGAACCGGGGCGTAGCGACGTCAAACGGGTCAAGCCCGAGGAGCAAAAGGCAGCGGCAAAGGCGGAGATGGAAAAAACCCCGCCCAGCCCGGAGAAGATCAAACCCAAGTATGACTTCTACACACTGCTGCCCGAATCCGAGGTGATCGTGCCGCCGGAAGCGGTGCCGGAGAAAACCCCGCCGGTGCCCGCCCAGCCTGTAACCCCGGCCGAAGCGGCGAAGATCGATACCGCGCGGGCCCAGGCTGCGCTCTCGGGGCAGGTACCACCGCCCCCACCGCCGGTTATCAAGCCAGCGGCGACTACCCAGTACTACTTGCAGGCGGGCTCGTTCCGCAAGCAAACGGATGCCGATAAGGTTCGCGCCCAGATCATTCTGTTGGGCCAGGCCGTGCAGGTGGAATCGGGCACGGTGAAGGACGAAACCTGGTACCGGGTGCTGGTGGGCCCGTTCAGCAATCGCGAGCAGCTTACTGCGGCGCAGAAGATGCTCGCCGGCAGTGGCTTCAACAACCTGCTGCTGCAACAGCGTCAAAACCGCTGACAGCCGCGTTTGCCGGGGCAGGGCGCACAATGGTGTCTGCCCTGTCGCGGCCAACGCCAGCTGCTACAGCGGTATACGGAAGGGCCGCATTCAGGGATTGGGCCTTGCACTGGTTGAAATCCTTCCACGGCATCCCCACATCTGTTTGCATTGGGCATTTTCGCCCCGCAGCGTGAGGACGTTCCCTTGACCACCATCGTTTCAGTCCGCCGCCATGGCAAAGTCGTCATGGGCGGGGATGGCCAGGTTTCCCTCGGCAATACCGTGATGAAAGGCAACGCCAAAAAGGTCCGCCGTCTCTACCACGGGCAGGTGATCGCGGGTTTCGCCGGGGCCACCGCCGACGCATTCACCCTCTTCGAACGCTTTGAAGCACAGCTGGAGAAACACCAGGGCCACCTGGTGCGCGCCGCTGTGGAACTGGCGAAAGACTGGCGTACCGACCGCTCCCTCAGCCGCCTGGAAGCCATGCTGGCCGTCGCCAACAAAGACGCATCCTTGATCATCACCGGCAACGGCGATGTGGTGGAGCCCGAGGACGGCCTGATTGCCATGGGCTCCGGTGGCGCCTTCGCTCAGGCAGCCGCCCGCGCGCTGCTGAACAAGACCGATCTGTCGGCACGGGAAATCGCCGAATCCGCACTCAATATTGCCGCGGACATCTGCGTTTTCACCAACCATCACCTGACCATCGAGGAGCAGGACCTCGCGCAGTGACATGCCCGAGGCCATCAACGCCATGTCCATGACCCCCCGCGAAATCGTCCACGAACTCAACCGCCATATCATCGGCCAGGACGATGCCAAGCGCGCCGTCGCCATCGCCCTGCGCAACCGCTGGCGGCGCATGCAGCTGCCTGCAGAGCTGCGCGCTGAAGTCACCCCCAAGAACATCCTGATGATCGGCCCTACCGGTGTAGGTAAAACCGAGATCGCCCGGCGCCTGGCCAAGCTCGCCAACGCCCCGTTCATCAAGGTCGAGGCCACCAAGTTCACCGAAGTGGGCTATGTGGGCCGCGATGTAGAGTCGATCATTCGTGACCTTGCCGACGCCGCCATGAAGCTGCTGCGCGAGCAGGAAATGATCAAGGTGCAGCACCGCGCCGAAGACGCCGCCGAAGATCGCATCCTTGATGCCTTGCTGCCGCCGGCGCGGGTGGGCTTCAACGAAGATCCGGCCCCGAGCAGCGATTCCAACACCCGCCAGCTGTTCCGCAAGCGCCTGCGTGAAGGCCAGCTGGACGACAAGGAAATCGAGATCGAAGTCGCCGAAAGTGTTGGCGTGGACATTTCGGCGCCACCCGGCATGGAAGAAATGACCAGCCAGTTGCAGAACCTCTTCGCCAACATGGGCAAGGGCCGCCGCAAGGCGCGCAAGCTCAAGGTGAAGGAAGCGCTGAAGCTGGTGCGCGACGAAGAAGCCGGTCGCCTGGTGAACGACGAAGAGCTCAAGGCCCAAGCCCTGGAGGCGGTCGAGCAGAACGGTATCGTGTTCATCGACGAGATCGACAAGGTGGCCAAGCGTGGCAATGTCGGCGGCGCTGACGTGTCCCGTGAAGGTGTACAGCGCGACCTGCTGCCGCTGATCGAAGGCTGCACGGTGAACACCAAGCTGGGCATGGTCAAAACCGACCACATCCTGTTCATTGCCTCGGGTGCGTTCCACCTGAGCAAGCCCAGCGATCTGGTGCCCGAGTTGCAAGGTCGCTTGCCGATCCGCGTGGAGCTCAAAGCCCTCACGCCTGGTGATTTCGAGCGCATCCTCAGCGAGCCTCATGCCTCCCTGACTGAGCAGTACCGCGAACTGCTCAAAACCGAAGGCCTTGGCGTGGAATTCCAGGCAGACGGCATCAAGCGCCTGGCTGAAATCGCCTGGCAGGTGAATGAAAAAACCGAAAACATCGGTGCTCGCCGCCTGCACACGCTGCTCGAGCGGCTGCTCGAAGAGGTTTCCTTCAGCGCGGGCGACCTGGCGGGCGCACAGAACGGCGAGCCTATCCGCATCGACGCCGAGTACGTGAACAGCCACCTTGGCGAGCTGGCGGAAAACGAAGACCTGTCGCGCTATATTCTGTAACGCAACCGGTCGCCCGGTTCTCCTGATGGGGCCCTTCGGGGCCCTTTTCGTTACCCTGGAAGTGCGCACCATGACCCGACGCCCCACCGCCATCAAGCTGCACAAGGCTTCGAAAATTCTTAGCCTCACCTACGGGCCGGATGAAGCCTATGACCTGCCGGCGGAATTCCTGCGGGTGCACTCTCCATCGGCCGAAGTACAAGGCCACGGCAAGCCGATCCTTCAGTACGGCAAGCTTGCGGTTGCGCTGACCGGGGTGGAGCCCGCCGGCCAGTACGCGCTCAAGCTGATCTTCGATGACGGGCATGACAGCGGCTTGTATACCTGGGATTACCTCTACGAGCTGGCTATCCGTCGCGACAGCCTCTGGGAGGAGTACCTCGGCGCACTGCACACGGCCGGCAGGTCCCGTGATCCGGTCGAATCCGTGGTGAAATTCGTTCCTTGAGCGAATCCACCTTGCGCTAGTGCCCATCATGGGCTTGCTTGTGCTGTATGCCCAACTAAGGTAACCACTGTTTGCAGGCGCGAAAGTGTGTGTGCGCCCTGTGAGCAGGGCCGCGTGTATCGCGCCTACCGGATGCTCTGATTGCTGTGGGCTACTTTCGACGGTTGCATTGGCAACAGCGCAAACACGGAGCCTCGGGCATGGGCGACAGAAACCCCGAAGACATTACGGCCCAGGCCAACGACACCGGCATGGGCCTTAACCCCATACTCGGGCTGCGCCGCAAGGACCTCTTCTCCTCGGCACGCATGGTGCTGCGCCAGGTGGCTCGCCAGCCCTTGCACAGCCTTACCCACACCCTGAAATTCGGCGCAGAGCTGCGGGACGTGGTGCTGGGCAAATCCAGCCTTGCGCCGGAACCCGGTGACCGGCGCTTCGTTGATCCGGCCTGGAACGAGAACTTCCTGTACCGACGCTACCTGCAAGGGTACCTGGCTTGGCGCAAGGAGCTTCATGCCTGGATCGACACCAGCAACCTTGAACCCAAGGACGTCAATCGCGCACATTTTGTGCTTAACCTGATGACCGAGGCGATGGCGCCCAGTAACACGTTGGCCAATCCCGCGGCCATCAAGCGCCTGTTCGAAACCGGCGGTAAAAGCTTGCTCGATGGGGCGGGGCACCTGGCCAAGGACCTGGTGAAAAACGGAGGCATGCCGAGCCAGGTCGACATGGGGGCCTTCGAAGTAGGCCGCAACCTGGGCACCAGCGAAGGCTCGGTGGTGTTCAGCAACGATGTGCTGGAGCTCATCCATTACAAGCCGTCCAGCGCTGAGCTCTATCAGCGGCCACTGCTGATCGTGCCGCCGCAGATCAACAAGTTCTATGTGTTCGACCTCAGCCCCGAAAAAAGCCTGGTGCGCTTTGTGGTCCGCAGCCAGGTGCCCGCGTTTATCATCAGCTGGCGCAACCCCACCAAGGCGCAGCGCGAATGGGGGCTGTCCACCTACATCGAGGCATTGAAGGAAGCCATCGATGCCGTGTGCGACATAACCGCGAGCGAGGATGTGAACCTGCTGGGCGCCTGCTCGGGTGGCATCACCTGTGCCGCGCTACTGGGCCATTACGCCGCGCTTGGCCAGCACAAGGTCCACAGCCTCACGCTGGTGGTGAGCGTACTGGATACCAACCTGGACACGGATGTGGCGCTGTTTGTGGATGACCAGACGCTGGAAGCCGCCAAGCGACATTCCTACCAGAGTGGCGTGCTGGAAGGGCGGGACCTTTCCCGGGTATTTGCCTGGATGCGCCCCAACGACCTGATCTGGAATTACTGGGTGAACAACTACCTGCTGGGCAACGAGCCGCCGGTATTCGACATCCTGTTCTGGAACAACGATACCACCCGCCTGCCGGCCGCCTTTCATGCCGACCTGATCGAGCTTTTTCGCAACAATCCGCTTATTCATCCTGGGGCATTGGAGGTGTGCGGTACCGCCATCGATCTCAAGCAGGTCACCAGTGACCTCTTCTGCGTAGCAGGCAGCAATGACCACATCACCCCGTGGACCAGTTGCTACAAGTCGGCGCAGTTGTTTGGTGGAAACGTGGAATTCGTGCTCTCCAGCAGCGGGCATATCCAGAGCATCCTCAACCCGCCGGGCAACCCCAAGGCACGCTTCATGACCAACCCGGACATGCCCACCGCGCCCAAGGCATGGCAGAACGACGCCACCAAGCACCTGGATTCGTGGTGGTTGCACTGGGGGCTGTGGCTGGTGAATCGCTCGGGCGACATGCGCGAGGCGCCCGCTCAGCTCGGCAACAAGCGGTACCCACCCGCGCACCCCTCGCCCGGCACGTACGTGCACGAGCGCTGAGGCCGACACCCGCCCGACACACAGGACGCGCGCATGCCGCTTTCTTATGTATTTCGCACCATCGACATCAATGGCCAGGCGATCCGCACGGCCGTGCGACCGGGCAAACCTCACCTTACTCCGTTGCTGATTTTCAACGGTATCGGCGCCAACCTGGAGTTGGTATTTCCTTTCGTGGCCGCGCTGGACCCCGATCTGGAAGTGATCGCCTTCGACGTGCCGGGCGTGGGTGGTTCCTCCACCCCTAACCTGCCCTATCGCTTCCCCGGCCTGGCAAAGCTTGCCGTACGGATGCTCGATTACCTCGATTACGGGCAGGTGAATGCGATCGGCGTGTCCTGGGGTGGCGCGCTGGCGCAGCAGTTCGCCCATGACTTTCCCGAACGCTGCAAAAAACTGGTATTGGCGGCAACGTCGGCAGGGGCTTTCATGGTGCCAGGCAAGCCGCGGGTGCTGTGGTTGATGGCAAGCCCCCGGCGCTACATCCAGCCCTCGCACGGCGTGCGGATTGCCCCGGAAATCTACGGAGGCAGTTTCCGCCGGGAACCGGACCTGGCCATGGCCCATGCGCGCAAGGTGCGCTCGTCCGGCAAGCTGGGCTACTACTGGCAACTGTTCGCCGGCCTGGGCTGGACCAGCATCCACTGGCTGCATCGCATTCACCAGCCAACCCTGGTACTGGCCGGGGACGACGACCCGTTGATCCCCCTGATCAACATGCGCCTGCTGGCCTGGCGGATTCCCAATGCACAGCTACACATTATCGATGACGGGCATTTGTTCCTGGTAACCCGGGCTGGTGCTGTGGCCCCGATCATCATGAAGTTTCTCGAAGAGGAACGGCAGCGGGCGGTGGTACATCCACGGCCGGCGCCAACCGCGAGCAGCGATCACTAATCGGAGCGCCTCATGAAAACCAAGGTCGCCAAAAGCAGCCCGGCCACGTCTGCCGACTATATCAACGCGCAGAGTGTGATCACCGGCCTGCAGCGAAAGGACCTGATCGACACCGTGCGCAGCGTGGCCACCCACGGGCTGCGACACCCACTTCATGCCAGCCGCCACGCACTGGCGCTCGGGGGCCGGCTGGGCCGCGTGATGCTAGGCGACACGCTGTTCGCACCGGACCCTTCCGACACCCGCTTCAACGACCCTACCTGGGCACTGAACCCTTTGTACAAGCGGGGGCTGCAGGCGTACCTCAGTTGCCAGCAAGGCCTGCAGGAATGGCTGCAGGACAGCCAGCTCGATGAGCAATCCAGAATCCGTGCCGGCTTTCTATTCGCGCTGCTCGATGACGCGATCGCGCCCAGCAACACCTTGCTAAACCCCCTGGCGATCAAGGAGGTGTTCAACTCCGGCGGCCTCAGCCTGCTGCGTGGCGCCCGGCACCTGCTGGCTGATTTGCGGCACCACCAGGGCCTGCCTCGGCAAGTGCCCAGGCAAGCGTTCGAGGTGGGCAAGCAAGTGGCAACCACACCCGGCGCGGTTGTGTTTCGCAATGAGGTGCTCGAACTCATCCAATATGGCGCGCTCAGCGAGAAACAGCACAAGCGCCCGCTGCTAGTGGTGCCCTCCCCGATCAACCGTTTTTATATCTTTGACCTGTCGCCCGCCAACAGCTTTGTGCAATACGCGCTCAAGCATAACTTGCAGGTGTTCATGGTGAGCTGGCGCAACCCTACCCCGCGCCACCGCGAGTGGGGCCTGTCACGCTACGTGCAGGCCCTGGAGGAAGCACTGGATGCGTGTCGGACAATAAGCGCCAGCCGCGAAGTGAACCTGGTAGGCGGATGCACCGGAGGGCTTATCAATGCCGCACTGCAAAGTGTGCTGCAGCGCAAGCGGCAACTGGGGCGAGTACAGAGCGCCAGCTACTTCGTGAGCCTGCTGGATGCGCACCTGGAAGGCCCGGCAAGCTTGTTCCTTGGGGAAGAAGCCTTGGAGTCGGCGAAGCGCCGGTCCTATCAGCTGGGCGTGCTGGACGGCCGTGAGCTCGCCAGATGGGCTGCCCTGGCGCGCCCCAACGACTTGATCTGGCGATATTGGGTGAACAACTACCTGCTGGGCCGGGAGCCGGAGGCCAGCGACGTGCTGTACTGGGCCAACGACACCACTCGCCTCCCCGCCGCCCTGCACGGGGACCTCCTCGATCTGTTCAAGCACAACCCGCTGCCGCGCCCCGGCGCACTCGAGGTGTGTGGCACGCCCATCGACCTGTCCCTGGTAGGCGTGGACACGTTCACGGTCGCCGCATTGAACGACCAGATCACCCCTTGGGATTCGATCTATCGTTCCAGCCAGCTGCTGGGCGGAACGCACCGGCTGGTACTTTCCAGCGGTGGGCACGTGCGGGGCATGCTGGCGCCTCCGGGGCGAACCAGCGAAGCCT
This sequence comes from Pseudomonas sp. 3MAES_34.3B, assembly GCF_058145875.1. NCBI lineage: Bacteria > Pseudomonadati > Pseudomonadota > Gammaproteobacteria > Pseudomonadales > Pseudomonadaceae > Pseudomonas > Pseudomonas sp. 3MAES_34.3B. Next base: position 5,112,629 of record NZ_CM176960.1, read on the forward strand.
GGTATCTTGAAAACCCCAAGCTCAGCGGAGACCCTCGCGCCTGGTATTACGACGCCACGCGCCACGAAGGCAGCTGGTGGGCACCTTGGCTGGCCTGGGTACAAGAGCGCAGCGGCCCGCTACGCGCGCCGATCACCCAAGTGGGCAGCGAGAAGTTTCCGGCACTGGGCGCGGCGCCTGGAACGTACGTACTGGGCGAGTAAGGCATGCCGCCATCGGCTGGAGCGAAAACCCGCGAGCGCATCCTCGAATGCGCGCTTGGGCTGTTCAACGAGCACGGCGAACCCAACGTGACGCCCGTGGAGGTCGCTAGCCAGCTGGGCATCAGCCCGGGCAACCTGTACTACCACTATCACGGCAAGGAGCCGCTGATCCTGGGCTTGTTCGAGGTGTTCCAGCAGGAGTTGCGGCCATTATTACGCCCACCCACGGCGGCACAGCTGGGGGCTGAAGATTACTGGCTGTTTCTGCACCTGGTCGCCGAGCGCATGGCGCGGTACCGCTTCCTGTTCATGGACTTGTCCAACATGGCCCGCCGCATGCCGCGCCTGGGACGTGGCATGCGCGAGATCATCCAGGCATTGCGCCGAACGCTCGTGGCGCTGCTGGCCAGCCTCGAAGAGAACCCCCGCCTGGCGGGAGGCAATGGCGCCCTCACTGCCTTGAGCGATCAAACGGCGATGACGCTGGTCTGCAGCCTGGACTACCAGCGCATCCTGGGCCAGGAGCCGGAAGTAGGGGTGATGGTGTATCAGGCGATGATGATCATTGCCCCACACCTGCACTCCGACGCCCGTGAGGACGTCGAAGCGTTGGCCAGGCGCTACTTGGCTTGACTGATGTGCTCAGGCAGGCGTTGCGGGTTCGGCCGCCGGAGCCGTAGCGGGCGACGAAGCCGGGTTCGCCGAGTTGGCGCTGCTGGCCGTGCTTGCCTTGGCTGCGGGCTTGCGTGCGCGGGGCTTCTTCTCTGCTGCTGCAGTCGCTGCCTTGGCCGTGGATGCCGCTTCGCCCACTGCCTTGGCGCCCGCCTTGCTCGCCTTGTTCACCGTGGTTTTGGCCGCGGCTTTGGTAGAGGTAGCCGAGCCAGCAGGCTTGCTGGCCTTCGCCGTCGAAGGCTTGCTGGCGTTGGCCCGGCGTGTGGCGCTGGCCAATGGCTTGGTGGCAAGGTCATCCGGCGCCTGAAGTGCCGCCTGGGCCTGCGGCACCGTGGCGCCGGTCAGACGCTCCAGCTCACGCATCAGCAGGTCCACTTTCGCGTTGAGCGCGGCCACCTCGTTCCGGCTGGGCACGCCAAGGCGGGAAATCGCGCTGTTCAGCCGCTTGTCGAACGCCTCTTCGAGTTCGCCCCATTTACCCAGGGCCTTGTCTTTGACCCCACCCACCTTCGAGCGAGTGGTGGCCTTGACCGTGTCCACCTGCTTGTCCATTTCGCCACGTGCCTGTTTCTCGGCGCTTTCGCCTTCCTTCACCAGGCTGTCGAACAGCTTGTTGCCGTCCGTGCTGATCTTGGCGTATGCCCCCAGCCCCGCCAGCCAGATTTGCCGGGAGTATTTCTCGATGCCGCCAACCCACGAAGCGGCTTCCTTCTCTACTTTCTTTTTGCTAGCCATGAGGCGCTCCTTATTGCTTGCGGGCGGCGTATTCCACCAGCACCTGCAATTGGTCGAGTTTGGCGGACAATCGTTCCACGTCCTGACGCGAAGGAATGCCGATGCGGTGAAGCGCACCGGCCACGCGTGCGTCGAAGGCCCGTTCCAGACGGCTTGCCTGATGTTCCAGCCGATTGCCGGCTTCGAACAATTCGTCGGTCACTTCGTCGATCTGGGTATTGGCGGTGCGCAACTTGCGGTCGAACAGCTGCTTGCCTTCGGCTTCAACGTCCTCGCCAGCACGGATCAGCTCGCGCAGATAATCCAGGCCCTCACGGCCGAGGCGGCTATAAGCGCCCAGGCCTGCCAACCACACCTTGCGCATGTAGGACCGTGCCTCTTTGCCGGCATGCTCGAGAGGCTCGGTAGGAATGTGCACTTTCTTTCTCAGCGTCAGGGTAGCCATCAGTTGCCCTCGTTTTCCGAAGATGGAGAAACGCGCACCGCACAGCCGCGCGACACACGCCGCCAGGAAGGCGGCATGTCACGTCCGAGGGTAGAAGCAAAAATTAGAAAGGTCTTCCTAGAAGCGAAACGGGGTCAGGCGAGGGCCTTGTCCAGCGCCCGGTCGATCTCGGATTCGATCATCCCGCTCATCATTGACAACATCATGCCCAGCTTCAGGTCCACCACCACGTTATCGTCGCCTACCGCTACCTGGCCTGTGATGCCACTGCGCTTGAGCTCCACCACATCGCCATTCCATTCGGCGCTCATGTCGTATTTGGAAACCAGCTTCTCCACAAGGCGCTCGGCTTTTTCCTTCGCCACCTCTTTGCCCAGCTGATGCTTGCGTTCTACCCGAATATGGCTCATGAAAGACCTCGATCGCAGAAAAATGGCCGATATATTAACGCGGTTGTCGACATGTTCCATACGCCAAGACAAATGCCGCCCCGGCCTATTAGAATGGCCGGTAATTTTTCCGGTGACAGCGATATGAACGATCAGCGCAAAGGCAGCGATGCCGAACCCACCACTCACTTCGGCTATCAGAACGTTCCCGAGAGCCAGAAGGCGAAAAAGGTCGCGGAAGTGTTCCACTCGGTGGCGGCCAAATACGATGTGATGAACGACCTGCTTTCCGGTGGCATGCACCGCCTGTGGAAGCGCTTTACCATCGAGTTGTCCGGCGTGCGCATGGGCAACCGGGTACTGGACATTGCCGGTGGTACGGGCGACCTCACTCGCAGGTTTTCCCAGCTGGTGGGCCCTACCGGCGAAGTGGTGTTGGCCGACATCAACGCCTCGATGCTCAAGGTCGGGCGTGACCGCCTGCTGGACCTGGGCGTGGCGGGCAATGTGCAGTTCGTGCAGGCCGACGCTGAAAAGCTGCCCTTCCCCGACAATCACTTCGATTGCGTGACCATCGCCTTCGGCCTGCGCAACGTGACCCACAAGGAAGACGCCCTGCGCTCGATGCTGCGCGTGCTCAAGCCGGGCGGGCGGCTGCTGGTGCTGGAGTTCTCCAAGCCCACCAGCAAGGTGATGTCCAAGGCCTACGATGCCTATTCGTTTGCCTTCATGCCGCTGATGGGCAAGCTGATCGCCAACGACGCCGAGAGCTATCGCTACCTGGCAGAGTCGATCCGCATGCACCCCGACCAGGAAACCCTCAAGGCCATGATGGTAGATGCCGGCTTCGACCGCGTGACCTATCACAACATGACTTCCGGTATCGTTGCCTTGCACCGGGGCATCAAACCCTGATGTTGACCGATGGCCTGCTGGCTGCGATCGAGGCCGGGCTCAATGCCACCTTGCGGCTGGACAGCACTGCGCTGCCACGGCTGGGGCGCCTGGCCGGCCAGGTCATCCTGGTGGACTGCGCCCAGCCGCGGCAGCGCCTCTATCTGATACCTGGCCCTGCGGGGCTTACCCTTGCCCGCCACTGGGAAGCGCCCGCGAGCTGCACACTTCGAGCCCCGCTGGGCACGCTGATGCAGCTGGCCCTGCGCAAGGACAAAACCCGTGTGTTGCACGCGCCCGAGGTTTCGCTCAGCGGTGACAGCGCCGCGCTGACCGAACTGGCGGCCATACTGCAAGGCCTGGAACTGGACTGGGAATACGAAATTTCCCGCTGGCTGGGCCCCGTACCGGCGGCCTTGCTGGGCGGGCATGTGCGTTTGCGCGCCCAATGGGCCCAACGGGGCAGTGCGCGGATGTTGGCCACGCTCTCCGATTACTTGAACGAAGAAACCCGAACCCTGGTCGGAAAGCGAGAAGCCGAGGCGCGCCTGCGCGAGCTCGATCAGCTCAAGCTCGACACCGACCGCCTGCAAGCGCGTTTCGACCGCCTGCTCCGAACCCTTGAAGCCAGCGATAACGCATGAAGCTGCTCGCCGCCGTACTTCGTTTGTTCCGCATCCTGCGCGTTGCCATCCGTTTCCGCCTCGATGACCTTCTGCTCGCACTGCCGTTGCCCTGGTGGCTGCGCATCCTGCGTTTTGGCATGCCGTGGCGCTGGTTCCCGCGCAGCAACCGCCAGCTCAGCCGCGGTGCCTGCCTGCGCCTGGCGCTGCAGGACCTGGGCCCGATCTTCATCAAGTTCGGGCAAATCCTTTCCACCCGCCGTGACCTGCTGCCCGAAGACATCGCCGACGAGCTGATGATGCTTCAGGACCGGGTGCCGCCCTTCGACCCGCAGCAGTCCATGCAATTGATCGAAGCCCAGCTGGGCATGAAGATCACCAGCGTGTTCAGCCGCTTCGACGTCGAGCCCATGGCCTCGGCCTCTGTAGCGCAGGTGCACGCGGCACGGCTGAAAACCGGCGAGGAAGTGGTGGTCAAGGTGGTGCGGCCAGGCTTGCGCCCGATCATCAGCCAGGACATCGCCTGGCTGTTCATTCTGGCGCGCCTGGCCGAGCGCGTGTCCGCCGATGCCCGCCTGCTGCACCCGATCGACGTGGTGGCCGACTACGAGAAAACCATCTACGACGAGCTGGACCTGTTGCGCGAGGCCGCCAACGCCAGCCAACTGCGGCGCAACTTCGAAGACTCCGACCTGTTGTACGTGCCCCAGATCTACTGGGACTGGTGCCGGCCGAAAGTGTTGGTGATGGAGCGCATCTACGGCATTCAGGTCAACGACCTGGCGACCTTGGCCGACCAGCGTACGGATATGAAACTGCTGGCGGAACGAGGCGTCGAGATTTTCTTCACCCAAGTGTTCCGGGACAGCTTTTTCCATGCGGACATGCATCCGGGCAATATCTTCGTCAGCACGGTGGCCCCGTGGGACCCGCGCTACATCGCTATCGACTGTGGCATCGTAGGCAGCCTCACGCCAGAGGACCAGGATTACCTGGCCCGTAACCTGTTTGCCTTCTTCAAGCGCGATTATCGCCGTGTCGCGCAGTTGCACATCGATTCGGGCTGGGTGCCGGCGGAAACCAAGCTCAACGAGTTCGAGGCCGCGATCCGCACCGTGTGTGAGCCTATCTTCGAAAAACCCCTGAAGGACATTTCCTTCGGGCAGGTATTGATGCGGCTGTTCCAAACCGCGCGCCGCTTCAACATGGAAGTGCAGCCGCAGCTGGTGCTGCTGCAGAAAACCCTCCTCAACATCGAGGGCCTGGGCCGTCAGCTGTATCCGGACCTGGACCTGTGGGCAACCGCGCAGCCGTTCCTGGAGCGGTGGATGCGTGAGCGGATGAGCCCGCGCACGGTGCTCGGCAACGTGCAGGCCCAGATCGAGCAACTGCCGCACCTGGCCAACATGACCCGTGACCTGCTGGAGCGCATGTCCCAGCCGCACCGCAAGGACCCTCCCCCACCCTGGCGCCGCCGCCGCGAAGAGATGGCGCTTCGGGTAGTGGGTGGCGTACTGCTAGCGGCTGGTGCGGTAATGGCTTCCACCGCCGGCACCTTGAACAGCCTCGAAGGCTGGCCGGCCTGGGTAATGCTGGCCTGTGGGGTGTATCTGATAGCGCGTGGATAGCCAGTGGCAGGCTAGGCTGGCACACTAGCGAAACACGTGGTGGAGCAAACGATGAAAGACTGGCTGGACGAGATCAACTGGAACAACGACGGCCTGGTACCGGCCATCGCCCAGGATCACCGAACCGGGCGCGTGTTGATGATGGCCTGGATGAACCGCGAGGCCCTGGCCCTTACCGCGCAGGAAAACCGCGCCATTTACTGGTCGCGCTCGCGCAACCGGCTGTGGCGCAAGGGTGAGGAGTCCGGCCATGTGCAAAAGGTGCATGAGCTTCGTCTGGACTGCGACGCCGACGTCATCGTGATGGCCGTCGAGCAGCTGGGCGGTATCGCCTGCCATACCGGCCGCGAAAGTTGCTTCTATCGGGTGTTCGAGAATGGCGCATGGAATACCGTCGAACCGGTTCTCAAAGACCCCGCCGCCATCTATCAAGGGCACAACCATGAATGACACCCTCGCTCGCGTGGCTGAGGTGCTGGAGTCCCGCAAGGGCGCTTCGGCAGACAGCTCCTACGTTGCCAGCCTCTACCACAAGGGCTTGAACAAAATTCTGGAGAAGGTGGGTGAAGAGTCCGTGGAAACGATCCTCGCCGCCAAGGACGCCGAGCGCAGCGGCGACTGCAGCGATGTCATCTATGAGACCGCAGATCTATGGTTCCATAGCCTGGTAATGCTCGCGGCGCTGGGTCAGCACCCCCAGGCCGTGCTGGATGAACTCGAACGCCGCTTCGGCCTCTCTGGCCACGCGGAAAAAGCAGCCCGCACGCCGTCGGCCTGAACCTCATTCTTTTACGGAGTTGCCCATGGGTATCTTTGACTGGAAACACTGGATCGTCATTCTGATCGTGGTTGTACTGGTATTCGGCACCAAAAAGCTGAAAAACCTGGGTACGGATGTGGGCGAGTCTATCAAGGGCTTTCGCAAGGCCATGAACGATGAAGAAAAGCCCAGCGAGCCGCAGCAGCCCGTGCACCCGCAGGCCACTTCCCCGATCACGCCGCCGCCAACCACGCTCGATGGCCAGCACACGCGTGTGGACGAACCCGTGCGGAAAGACGCGACCAGGGACTGAGCCATGTTCGGGATCAGTTTCAGCGAGCTGTTGCTGGTAGGGCTTGTAGCCCTGCTGGTGCTTGGGCCCGAGCGCCTGCCCGGCGCCGCGCGTACTGCAGGGCTGTGGATTGGCCGGCTAAAGCGCAGCTTCAATTCCATCAAGACCGAGATCGAGCGGGAGTTGGGCGCGGACGAAATTCGCCGCCAATTGCACAACGAGCACATCCTCTCGCTGGAGCAGGAAGCCCGCAAACTGATCGACCCGCAAGGGGCCAATCAGGCCTCGCCTTCGATCCACCCGCCCGCGCAAGCCGAGCCTCCGGCCCCGGCCCCGGCCCCGGCCAGCGTAGAACGCACCGGCATCAGTAGCGGGCTTGCTACCAGCGAAGTTGCTCCCACGCCCGCCGAGCCGCTGAAAACCGAGCCACAGCCGGCTCCGCGCCCTCCACAGGATTCAACCCCAGCACCATGAGCGAAATACCCGAAGACGACCAGCCCATGCCGCTGGTGTCCCACCTGACCGAGTTGCGCAGCCGCTTGCTTCGTTGCGTTGCCGTTGTGTTCGTGGTGTTTGCCGGGCTGTTTTCTTTTGCCCAGCAGATCTACACCCTGGTATCGGCGCCACTGCGGGCGTATCTCCCACCGGGGGCGACCATGATTGCCACGGATGTGGCCTCGCCGTTCCTTACGCCGTTCAAGCTCACCATGACTGTGTCGCTGTTTCTGGCGATACCGTTGATTCTCCACCAGGTATGGGGGTTCGTGGCGCCGGGGCTTTACCGCCACGAGAAACGCATCGCCATCCCGCTGTTGGTGTCGAGCATTCTGCTGTTCTATGCGGGCATGGCATTCGCGTACTTCGTGGTCTTCCCGCTGATGTTCAAGTTCTTCGCCGCGGCCACGCCAGACGGCGTTGCCATGATGACGGACATCACCAGCTACCTCGACTTCGTGATGACGCTATTCTTCGCGTTCGGGGTAGCCTTCGAAATTCCCGTCGCGGTGATACTGCTGGTGTGGATCGGCGTAGTGGACGTGAAAGCGCTGAAAAAGGCGCGCCCCTACGTGATCATTGCCTGCTTCGTGGTGGGCATGGTGCTTACACCGCCTGATATTTTCTCCCAGACGCTGCTGGCAGTACCCATGTGGCTGCTGTTTGAAGTGGGCGTACTGTTTGGTGCCTTGATCCGTAAACGTAGCGAAGAGGCCGCCGAGGCCCAGGATCGCAACGATCAGCCGCCCGCTACCCGCTCATGAATTTGCTGCTTCTGGAACCGTCGGACTTCATCGACGAAGGCCGCGTACGGCTGACTGGCCGCCGGCTTACGCATATGCGTGAAGTACATCGCGCCGAGGTAGGCGACACGTTGAGGGTCGGTCGCCTGGGCGGCCTCATGGGCGAGGGCCATATCGACGTACTGGACGCGAACTGCGCAGAACTGCGCGTGGCGTTCGACCACCCGCCGCCCGCCAAGCTGCCCCTTACGCTGGTATTGGCGCTGCCACGGCCCAAGATGCTACGCCGTGTATTCCAGACGATTGCTACGCTGGGCGTACCTCGGGTGATCCTGGTGAACAGTTACCGGGTAGAGAAAAGCTTCTGGCAAACGCCCTTCCTGCAACCTGAGGCCATTCGCGAGCAATTGCTGCTCGGCCTGGAGCAAGGTCGGGATACGGTGCTGCCGGAAGTGATCATCGAGAAGCGCTTCAAACCCTTTGTGGAGGACCGGCTTGGCGCGATCGTCAGCGGCACCCAAGGGTTGATCGCTCACCCCGGGGATTTCCCACCCTGCCCCCGCGCAATCGAAGGCCCCGTCACCCTGGCCATCGGCCCGGAAGGCGGCTGGATTCCCTACGAAGTGGAGTTGCTCAAGCTGGCAGGGCTGAAGCCCGTGCAGATGGGTGAGCGCATACTACGAGTAGAAACGGCGGTAACGGCGCTGCTGGCAAGGTTGTTCTAGGCGAGCATCCTTGTTCGCGAGCTTACGCCGGGTGGCCGGCCCCGCCGCTTCCTACAGGCCAACTGCGCGGGTGTAGGAGCCGGGCGGAGCCGCAGGCGTAGCTCGCGAATAAGGCATAAGAAACCGCTCAAGACAGTTGCCCCCCACAGGCCTCACAGCGTGCTGTGAGGCCTGCCTTTCGTGGGATCAGGCGCTGGCCAACGTACCGCTCAAAACCGGCTGAAGCGGTAGCGCGGGTGCGTGAGGGTCTGCCGCGACAGAAGCGCGCCAAGCGGCCAGCCACGCCTCGTTACGGGTTTCCCATACCTGCTGGTGCAGCCGGCTCAACGCAACCGGATCGCTCAGCAGGTACAACCGGGCATTGCCGTCCAGTGAATCGGGGCCGCCCTGAAGCGCCTTGCCGACCATGGTTTCACGCATGGCCTCAACCGGCCTGGCGTGCCCATGGCGCGCCGTGGCCAGTGCGCAAGCGAGCGCATTCTGACGCGGATCGACCACTGCCCGCACAAAGCCCTGCTGCAGCGCATGCCAGCGGTTTTCATGGGTATAGGCGTCGGTAGAAACGAGTTCCTGCGGCGGGTTGTACTCCTCCGGAATCAGGAACATCTTCTCGTCCTTGGCACGCAAGCCGAGGTTGGTGCGGCTGGAAATCACCGACACCGGAATCGACAGCATCAGCGACACCACGATCGGCGCCAGCCACCACAGGAAGCTCGGGTTCAGCGCCGCGACCAGCAACGCCCACACCAGGCCCAACAGGGTTTGCGGGCCATGACGGCGCACCGCCTCGCCCCATGGCGTGGAGTCGTCATCGCGCTGCGGCGAGTTCCAGGTTGCCGCCCAGCCGAGGAACGCGGCCAAGACGAAACGGGTGTGGAAGATCATCCGTACTGGCGCCAACAGCATGGAGAACAGCATTTCCAGCAGCATGGACAAGGTAACCTTGATCCGCCCGCCGTACTCTTTCGCGCCTTTGGCCCAGATCAGGATGATGCTGAGCAGCTTGGGCAGGAACAACAGCACGATGGTGGTCGAGAACAGGGCAATTGCCTTGTCCGGGTGCCACTGCGGCCACAGCGGGTACAGCTGCCGTGGCTCCAGGAAGTACGTCGGCTCCATCAGGGTGTTCACCGCCAGCAGCGCTGTGGACAGCACCAGGAAGAAGAACCACAGCGGCGCAGACAGGTACGACATTACCCCGGTGAGGAATACCGCCCGGTGTACCGGGTGCATGCCCTTGACGAAGAACAGCCGGAAGTTCATCAGGTTGCCGTGGCACCACCGTCGGTCCCGCTTGAGCTCGTCTAGCAGGTTGGGCGGGAGTTCTTCGTAGCTGCCTGGCAGGTCGTACGCAATCCAGACGCCCCAGCCAGCGCGACGCATCAACGCGGCTTCCACGAAGTCGTGAGACAGGATGGAGCCCGAGAACGCGCCTTTGCCGGGCAGCGGCGCCAATGCGCAGTGCTCGATGAAAGGCTTCATTCGAATGATCGCGTTGTGGCCCCAATAGTGGGACTCACCCAGCTGCCAGAAGTGAAGGCCGGCAGTGAACAACGGGCCGTACACGCGGGTAGCGAACTGTTGCAGCCGCGCATAGAGGGTATCCATGCCCGATGCCTTGGGCGCGGTCTGGATGATGCCGGCGTCTGGTGTAGCTTCCATCAGCCGTACCAGGGAGGTCAGGCATTCGCCGCTCATCACGCTGTCGGCGTCCAAGACCACCATATAGCGGTAGTCGCTGCCCCACCGGCGGCAGAAGTCATCCAGGTTACCGCTTTTGCGTTTGACGCGACGGCGCCGGCGGCGATAGAAGATCTTGCCGAACCCCTTGGTTTCGCGGCACACATCCAGCCAGGCTTGCTGCTCGGCCACCGCGATGTCACCACTGTAGGTGTCGCTGAGGATGAAGAAATCGAAGCGGTCCAGGTCGCCGGTAGCGGCCACCGACTCGAAGGTAGCGCGCAGGCCGGCGAACACCCGGGGCACGTCTTCGTTGCAGATAGGCATCACCAGCGCGGTGCGTGCGCCCGGCTCGATGGGCTCGTTACCCGCACTGGCACCGGAGATGCGGTACTTGTCCCGACCGGTCAGCAGCTCAAGGAAGCCCATGAGCGCGGTCCAGAACCCAGCCGACACCCAGCAGAACAGGATGCCGAACAGGATCAGGATGGTCGTTTGCAGTACATACGGCAGTACCTGCTGCGCGGTTTGCAGCAGCGGCTGATGGGCCACTTCGTCGAGATCGACCAAGGCCCAGCCCTGATACGGCAGGATGCCCTTCATGTAATAGCCGGCGACAAGGGTTTGCCCCAGCATCAACACCAGCAGGATGTAGCGGCGGATCGAACCCACCATGCGCCAACGCGCCTTGGGCAATTCGCGGCGGTCATCGGTAGGCTGGGGCGGGGTGCCCTTGCCCAGCAGCCGACGCCAGCCACGGGCGACGATGTTGGTTTTCCAGGGCTCGGGCACCATGCGAGTGCGGTGGATCGGTGGGGTAGCCTTCAACCGAACCCGGCCGGCGGCGTCCACGTCCAGCATCTCATGCTGTTCAAGGTCTGCGGCAGAGCCGATCGTGAGGCGAGGCCCCACGGAGGCATGCGCGCCCATCTCGGCCCCATCGGGCCGGGAAAGACGCTGGTGCAGTTCGGCGAAGGAGCCGCTCTGCGCCAGCTCACTGCGCTGCTCCTCGCTCAATGGCAGGTGCGCCAGGTACTCGGGGAGCGTTTCGGGTCGTTCTGTTGGCTTACTCATCGGCAGGCAACTGGTAGCTCCAGGTTTCAGTCAACACTTCTTCAGTCTTGACCGGTTCAGCAGGTTGCGGCGCGGGCTCCGCTGCGGCCGTGGTCTCGGCAGGCGCGGCAGCCTTGTCGTGCTTGCCACCTTTCTTGTGCCCATGGGAAGGCTCTTCGGCCTTCACTTCGGCAACCGGTTTCGGTGGATCGACCGGCACCATGTCCTGCACCAGTGCCGCGCGCATTTCCACCGGCTTGCTGCCGTCTTTCACCTTGATCCGCAAGGTCAGGCGCCAGCCCTGGGTTTCCGGGTTGTAGCGCACGCTGTTTTCCACGAGGTCGGCGTTGTCGCTTACGCTCACCTGGCTGCGCACGCCAGCGTCGTCCAGCAACGATTTGAGCTTCGGCCCTTCGAAGTCGATCAGGAAGGCCAGGCTGCCGTCGGGTTGGCGAACCAGGTTGGACTGTTTCACGTCACCGGTGGAGCGCAGGGTCTGCTTGACCCAGGCGATATCGTTGGAATGCAGCTCGGACTCGTCGGTGGTCCAGTGGATGCGGTAGTTATGTTCGAGCGGCTGACCTGGCTCCGGCATCTTTTCCGGGCTCCAGAACGCAACGATGTTGTCGTTGGTTTCGTCGGCAGTAGGGATTTCTACCAGTTCCACGGTGCCCTTGCCCCAATCGCCACGGGGTTCGATCCACGCGCTTGGGCGACGGTCATAGCGGTCGTCCAGATCTTCGTAGCGGCTGAATTCACGCCCGCGCTGCAGCAAACCGAAACCTTGCGGGTTTTCCACGGTGAAGCTGCTGATTCCCAGGTGCTTGGGGTTGTTCAGCGGGCGCCAGATCCACTCGCCGTTACCGGCATGGATCGACAGGCCATTGGAGTCGTGAAGTTCGCGACGATAGTTGAGCACGCGGGAGGGCTGGTTGGAGCCGAACAGGTACATGCTGGTCAGCGGGGCCACGCCCAGGCGGCTTACGTGGTCACGCAGGTACACGCGCGACTGCACGTCTACCACGCTGTCGCTACCAGGGCGCAGCACCAGCCGATAGGCGCCGGTGGAGCGCGGCGAGTCGAGCAGCGCATAAATGATCAGCTGCTTGTCTTCGGGGTTGGGTTTCTCGACCCAGAACTCGGTGAAGCGCGGGAATTCCTCACCCGACGGCAAGGCGGTGTCGATCGCCAGGCCACGGGCGGAGAGGCCGTAATTCTGGCCCTTGCCGATCACGCGGAAGTAGCTGGCACCCAGGAGGGTCATCACCTCGTCCTGTTTGTCCGACTTGTTCAGCGGGTACAGAACCCGGAAGCCGGCCCAGCCCAGATTTTCGGTGCTTTTGGGGTCGAACTGAAGGTCGCCAAAGTCGAAACGCTGCGGGTCGTACTTTATTTCATCGACGGTGGTGGCGGTCACTTCGTTGATTTTCACCGGTGTGTCGAAATGCATGCCCTGGTGATAGAACGACAGCTTGAACGGCGACTTCTCGTCAGCCCATTGCACCTTGTCGGTGCGGAACTGGATTTTCTGGTAGTCCGCGAACTTCATGTCGCGGAACAGCGGAGGCAGGTTGCTTTTGGGGGCTTCGTATTTCTGTCCGGCAAGGTCCTTCGCCCTGGCGGCAACGTCGTCGAGGCTGAACGCCCACAGCTGCCCAGCGCCAAACAGGCAGAACAGCGCGGAACCTGCCATCAAGGCCTGGCGCAAGCGTTTGCCGGTTGTTCTTGGTTTGTTACACGGACTTGCAATCACGAGCTACCCTCGCCGAAAAACAGATATTGAACCAACGACCAGCTGCGGTTGCCGGGTTGGCGAGCATTGTTCCGACTCCAAAAGGGCTTAATGATTCCCTAAACGGCGGCGGCCCAGCACTCAACTTAGAACAAAACCGGGGATGCAACCTCTGCCCCCCCGGCGCGCGATTATCTAGCACGCCGCGTAACAACGCATCAGGGGCATGGAAGAAATTCTGCTACAAAATTGGATTTTTCACGCGTCGGCCGGGAATTTCATGCGGCGGAGATGTTTCAAGCCTGCAGCATGAAGGTCACCGGGCCGTCATTTACCAGATGAACCTGCATGTCGGCGCCAAAACGGCCACTTTGCGTTGCCGGGTGAGCGTGCCGAGCCTGCTCCAGCAGGTAGTCGAACAGCTCCCGCGCCAGCGCTGGAGGGGCTGCGGTGGAGAAGCTCGGGCGCAGGCCGCTGCGGGTGTCCGCCGCGAGAGTGAATTGGGAGACGAGCAACAGGCCGCCGGTTACGTCAGTGAGCGAGCGGTTCATCCGGCCCTCGGCATCACAGAACACCCGGTAGTTGAGCAGCCGGTGCAGGAGTTTATCCGCCTGCGCGGGCGTGTCCCCGGGCTCCACGGCGATCAGCACCAGCAGCCCCTGATCGATTGCACCGACAACTTCGCCCGCCACTTCGACCCGCGCGTTGGCCACGCGCTGAAGCAGCCCCTTCATGCTTCTTCGAGGGGCAGGTCCAGCAGGCGCCTGGCCATCTGGTCGGCCGCGCGCACGAGGGCATCGATGATGCCGGGCTCGGAGCCCGCATGGCCGGCGTCCCGAATGACCTTCAGCTCGCTGTTGGGCCAGGCCTGATGCAGCTCCCAGGCGTTATCCAACGGGCAGATCACGTCGTAGCGGCCGTGAATGATCACAGCCGGGAGGTGAGCGATCTTGTGCACGTCGCGGATGAGCTGGTCCGGCTCCAGGAAGGCGTTGTTGATGAAATAGTGGGTTTCGATACTTGCGATCGACAGCGCGCGCTGCGGCTCGGAAAAACGGTCGACCACCAGCGGATTGGGCCGCAGGGTAGCCGTGCGCCCTTCCCAGATGGACCAGGCCTTGGCGGCATGCATCTGGGCGATCTGGTCGCTGCCGGTGAGGCGCTTGTGGAAGGCCTTGAGCAAGTCGCCGCGCTCTTCGTGCGGGATAGGCGCAAGGTAATCCTGCCAGTAATCCGGGAACATGCGGTTGGCGCCGTTCTGGTAGAACCACTGAAACTCCTGAGGGCGGCACAGGAAAATACCGCGCAGGATCAGCCCGTGCACACGCTCCGGATGGGCCTGGGCGTAGGCCAGCGCCAGGGTGGACCCCCAGGAGCCTCCGAACAGCACCCACTTGTCGATGCCCAAGTGCTCACGAATGCGCTCGATGTCACGCACCAAGTCCCAGGTTGTGTTGTTCTCGAGGCTGGCATGCGGCGTGGAGCGGCCACACCCACGCTGGTCGAAGGTGACGATACGGTACAGGTTGGGATCGAAATAGCAGCGGCTTGCCGCATCGCAGCCGGCACCCGGGCCACCATGGATGAACAGTACCGGCAGACCCTCGGGGGAACCGCTCTCATCAACGTACAGCACATGCGGTTCATCCACGGCAAGATCGTGCCGTGCATAGGGTTTGATCTGCGGATACAGGGTCAGCATCTGGCGCTCCGTAAGGGTTTGATCAGCCGTGGGCCATCATAAACCTGAAACGGCTGTATGTGCTCGTCTAAACGCTTCGGTGGTTGTTCTGGCCCTTGGTTCGCCGGCTATGCCGGCTCCCACGTGCGCGGGTAGGTTTCCCGCCCCCAGGCCAGCGCGGTTTCCAGCAGCCGGCGCAGCACAGCGCGGGTGGGCTCGGCCAGGTCAGGGCGGTAATCGAATGGCGGCTGCTCATTCATATAGGTCGCCTGGCCCAGTTCCAGCTGAACAGCGTGGATATTGTTCGCCGGCGCGCCATAGTGGCGGGTGATGTGACCGCCCTTGAAACGGCCATTGAGCACATGCGTATAGCCCGCTGCTTGAGCGCATACCTGCGCCAGCCGTTCGGCCAGCTCCGGGGCGCAGCTGGCATTGTTGAAGGTGCCAAGGTTGAAATCCGGCAGCTTGCCGTCGAACAGCCGGGGCACATGGGAGCAGATGGAATGGGCATCCCACAACAACGCATAGCCATGAACCTCCCGCAAGCGCGCCAGCTCCTGGGCGATCCGCTGGTGGTAAGGGCGCCACACCTCCTCCAGATAACGTGCGAGCTCTTCGGCAGAGGGCGCCCGGCCCGACTGGAACAACGGCGTGCCATCGAACAAGGTGTCGGGGTAAAGCCCAGTAGTAGCACCGGCATAGAGCGGCTTGTCGTCGTCCGGGCGGTTCAGGTCGATCACAAACCTGGAGTACTCGGCTACCAGCAGGCTGGCCCCTAGCTCACCGGCAAAATCGTACAGCCGCGGAATATGCCAGTCGGTATCGGGCAAGCTGCGTGCGGGCTCGACCAGGCCCTGCTCCACTGCTGGCGCAAGGCGCAGGCCGGCATGGGGCGCGCTGATCAGCAGCGGCACGCTGCCCTGTGTAAAGGTGTAGGTGTCGTTCATCTGCGTTCCTGCGTGAAGGTCAGTTCCGCGCCATGGCGGATGATGCGTTTATCCAGGTCCCCGCCCAGCCAATAGGCCAGGTCTGCCGGGCGCTCGATGTCCCAGGCCACGAAATCGGCAACCTTGCCAGGTTCCAGTGAGCCATGGCTGCCACCCAGGCCCAGCGCCCGCGCGGCGTGCAGGGTCACGCCGGCCAGCGCCTGCTCGGGCGTAAGGCGGAACAACGTGCAGGCCATGTTCATCATCAGGCGCAACGAAAGCGTGGGCGAGGTGCCGGGATTGCTGTCGGTGGAAATGGCGATAGCCACTCCGTGATCGTGCAATGCCTGCATCGGTGGCAATTGAGTTTCCCGAAGGAAGTAGAAAGCGCCGGGCAACAATACGGCCACTGTGCCTGCCGCAGCCATGGCCGCGGCATCCGTCTCGGTCATGAACTCCAGGTGGTCCGCTGACAGGGCCTGGTACCGCGCCGCCAGGCTCGAGCCTCCCAACGAGGACAGCTGTTCGGCATGCAGTTTCACCGGCAAGCCCAGCCGCGCGGCCGTCTGGAACACCTGCTCGACCTGCGCTGGGGAAAACGCCAGGTACTCGCAGAACGCATCCACGGCGTCCACCAGCCCCTCGCTGGCCAGCGCAGGCAGCAACTCATTACACACGTAGCCGATGTAGCCTTCGGCGTTGTCTTTGTATTCATCGGGCACCGCATGGGCGGCAAGGCAAGTGGCGCGTGTGGTGACGGGCAACTCAGCGCCCAGGCGGCGAATCACCCGCAGCATCTTGCGCTCGCTGGCCAGATCCAGGCCGTAGCCGGACTTGATCTCCACCGTGGTCACGCCTTCCCGTTGAAGGCAGGCCAGACGGCGGCGGGCACTGTCGAACAACGCTTCTTCGCTGGCCGCCCGGGTAGCCCGCACGGTGTTGGCGATCCCGCCACCGCTGGCCGCAATCTCGGCGTAGCTCACGCCCTGCAAGCGCTGCTCGAACTCACCGCTGCGATTGCCGCCGTAAACGAGGTGAGTATGGCAATCCACAAGGCCCGGCGTTACCCAGCGCCCTTGCAGGTCTACCAGCTGCGCCGCAGCCTCGCGCGGCGCATCGGCGTGGGGCCCGACCCACTGGATCAGCCCGCCATCGGTGAGGATGGCGGCATCTTCGATAATCGAGTAGCGGCCCTCGGCGAGGGTCGCTGCATGGCAGTTGTGCCAAAGGGTTGGCATATCAATCTCCAATCTCGCGCACGCGGCGCTGAACAAATCGGCTGACGTACTCGTCGGCGGGGTGCTGCAGAATGTGTTGCGGCGCGCCGACTTGAACCAACCGGCCATCGCGCAGGATGGCAATCCGGTCGCCCAGGCGCAGCGCTTCGTCCAGGTCATGGGTGATGAACACGATGGTTTTGCGCAGGCGCGCCTGCAGGTCCCGCAGTTGCTCCTGCAGGTCGCTGCGAATCAGCGGGTCCAGTGCGCTGAAGGCCTCGTCCAGCAGCAGGATGGGCGTATCGGTGGCTAGCGCCCTGGCCAGGCCTACGCGCTGGCGCATGCCGCCAGACAACTGCTCGGGCCAGTGTTCGGCGTAGCCGTCCAGCCCAACCTGGCCGATCCAGTGCCGCGCACGTTCACGGCTTTCGCCTGGCGAGTCGCCCCGTAAACGAAGCCCGTAGGCCACGTTGTCCAGCACGTTCTTGTGAGGCAGCAGGCCGAAGCTCTGGAACACCATGCTCACGTCGCGACGGCGGAATTCACGCAGGCGGCCGGGCCCATAGCCGAGCACGTTTTCCCCCTTGACGATCACCTCGCCACGGGAGGGATCGATCAATCGGTTCAGGTGCCGCACCAGCGTGGACTTGCCCGAGCCGGACAGGCCCATGATCACGAACACTTCGCCGGCCTCAATGCTCAGAGAGACGTCCGCCACACCTACCACGCAGCCGGTTTCGCTGAGAATTCGGCTTTTTTCCGCGCCTTGATCCAGCAATGTGAGGGCGCGCTCGGGATGTCGCCCGAACACCTTGGTCACGTGACGCAGCTCGATCGCGCTCATTTGCCAGCCCTCCGCCGGGGCTGCCCATACGCCTGGGTGATGCGGTCGATCACGATCGCCAGCGCGACGATGGCAAGGCCGGCTTCCAGGCCCTTGCCTACGTTCAGCGTCTGGATGCCTGCCAGCACATCTTCGCCAAGCCCGCGCGCCCCGATCATGGAAGCAATGACCACCATGGACAGCGCCATCATGGTGGTCTGGTTGATACCCGCCATGATGCTGGGCAACGCCAGCGGCAACTGTACCCCGATCAACTGCTGCCAAGGGCTGGCACCGAAAGCGTTGGCCGCTTCCATGATCTCCCGATCCACCTGCCGTATGCCCAGGTCGGTAAGGCGGATCACCGGCGCAATGGCGTACACCACCGTGGCGAAGATTGCCGGCACCTTGCCCAGGCCGAACAGCATCAGCACCGGGATCAGGTACACAAAGCTTGGCAGCGTTTGCATCACGTCGAGCAAGGGCAGCAATACCGCGCGCAAACGGCGTGAACGAGCGGCGAACATGCCCAGCGGCACCCCCATTAGAACAGCCAGAACAGTGGCAACCAGCACCAAGGCAAGGGTTTGCAGCAATTTGTCCCACAGCCCTACTGCGCCCACCAGAAACAGCAGCCCTGCCATCAGGGCGGCCACATACCAGCGGCGGCTCGCATGCCAGGCCAAGGCACCCACGATGATCAGCAGCACCCACCAGGGTGTGGCACGTAGCAGGCTTTCGAGCCCTACCAGCACGGCCAGCAAGGAATCGGATACCTGCCGAAGGGTGTCGCCATAACGGCCGACCAACTGGTCGACCCAGGCGTTCACCCCATCGGCGATGGAAAACGTAAGGCTGTCGGGGAACATAGGCAGTGCTCGTCATGGTGTTATCACCAGCCTAGGACACCCCACGTAGCGCAGCGGCTCAAACCGTATGGGCCTGGCTGAAACCTTGCCCCGTGCCAGGTTCGCTATCGGCCGGCAGCACCAGTTGCGCCGGCACCGGCCGCGGCCAGCGACGGGCCGCCCAGTAGTACACCAACGCCGGCAGTACCAGGCCGATGATCCAGGAAATATCGGTATCTCCCAGTGGCTCCACCAAAGGCCCGGTATAGAAGTGTGTGGAAATGAAAGGCATCTGGACCGCCACGCCAAGTACGTACACAGCGATGCCAACAATGTTCCACGCGCCATAGCGCCCAGCCGGATCGTTCAGCGCGGGCAGGTCATAACGTTCTTTGCTGATGCAGTAGTAGTCCACAAGGTTGATCGCGCTCCAGGGAGTAAAGAACGCCAGCAGGAAGAGAATGAAAGCCGAGAAGTCCTTGAGGAAGGAGTCCTTGCCCAGCAGCGCCAGGCTGGTGGAAATCACCACCATCGCCACGATGCATACGAGTCGGGTGGTTGCGCCGATTCGCCGCTGGCCGGACACGCCGGTGAAAATGGTCGCCATCGACATGAAGCTGCCGTAGGCATTGAGGATGGTGATGGTGAGCTTGCCAAACGCGATGCTGAAGTACAGCGCCGCAGCCACCGCACCGGTACCGCCCAGGCCCACGATGAAGGCAACCTCATGATGCGCGAAACCCTTGCCCGCCAACGCGGCGGCAAACACCCCGAACACCATGGCGGCTTGAGCGCCGATCACCGAACCCAGGCCCACCGCCCAGAACGTTCCGGCCATGGAAGTGGACCGCGGCAAGTAGCGTGAATAGTCCGCTACATAGGGGCCGAACGCGATCTGCCAGGAGGCCGACAACGACACCGCCAGCAAAAAGCTGCTCAGGGAAAAGTGTTTGTTGGCCAGCAGCGCCGAAATATCGTTGCCTGCCAGCAAGGCGTAGAACAGGTAAGCGAACGCCAGCACACCCAACACACTCGCCACCCGGCCCACCAGGTGAATCACCCGGTAGCCGAATACCGTGAACAACACGATGATCGCGGCGAACACGCAGATGCCTTGCCAGTCCGCCAAGCCCGCCAGTTGCGCCACGGCTTGCCCGGCCAGCACCGAACCGCTGGCCGAGAAGCCGATGTACATCAGGCACACCAGCACCAGCGGGATCACTGCCCCGTATACCCCGAACTGCACGCGGCTGGAGATCATCTGCGGCAACCCGAGGCGCGGGCCTTGGGCGGCATGCAACGCCATCACCGCGCCGCCGAGCAGTTGCCCCAGCAGCAAACCCACCAGCGACCAGAACACGTCACCCCCCAGCACCACCGCCAGCGCACCGGTCACGATCGCGGTGATCTGCAAGTTGGCACTCAGCCACAGGCTGAACTGGCTGCCCAGCCGGCCATGGCGCTCGGCGTCTGGTATGTAGTCGATGGAGCGCCGTTCGATCAACGGGGTGTGTGCAAGGTCTCGCGTATCTACCGGCATACCAGGTCTCCAAGCGTTGGGGGATGTTCCAGGGGTTGGTCAGTTGTGGTCGATCATCGGCAGGTTCAGGCCCTGTTCACGGGCGCATTCGATGGCAATCGGGTAGCCGGCGTCGGCATGGCGCATTACCCCGGTGGCCGGGTCGTTATGCAGCACGCGGGCGATGCGCTCGGCGGCTTCGTCGGTGCCGTCGCACACGATCACCATCCCCGAATGCTGCGAGAAGCCCATGCCTACGCCGCCGCCGTGGTGCAGCGATACCCAGGTGGCGCCGCTCGCGGTATTCAACAGGGCGTTGAGCAATGGCCAGTCGGAAACGGCGTCGGAGCCATCGCGCATGGCCTCGGTTTCCCGGTTGGGGCTGGCCACGGAGCCGGAGTCCAGGTGATCCCGGCCGATCACCACTGGGGCGGACAGCTCACCGCTGCGCACCATTTCGTTGAAGGCCAGGCCCAGCTTCGCTCGCTGCCCAAGGCCTACCCAGCAAATGCGCGCCGGCAAGCCTTGGAAGCTGATGCGCTCGCGGGCCATGTCCAGCCAGTTGTGCAGGTGGGCATCGTCCGGGATCAGCTCCTTCACCTTGGCGTCGGTCTTGTAGATGTCTTGCGGGTCGCCCGAGAGCGCAACCCAACGGAAGGGGCCTACGCCGCGGCAGAACAGCGGGCGGATATACGCCGGCACGAAGCCCGGGAAGTCGAAGGCATTTTCCACGCCCTCTTCCTTGGCCATCTGGCGAATGTTGTTGCCATAGTCGAACGTCGGAACGCCCATCTGCTGGAACGCCAGCATGGCGCGTACGTGCTCGGCCATGGACTGGCGCGCGGCTTTCACCACCACGGCAGGCTCTTGCTGGGCGCGGCTACGGTAGGTTTCCCATGTCCAGCCTTTAGGCAGGTAGCCGTTGAGCGGGTCGTGAGCGCTGGTCTGATCGGTGACCATGTCGGGGCGCACACCACGACGCACCAGCTCTGGCAGGATGTCCGCGGCATTGCCGCACAGCGCGATGGACACGGCACGGCCTTCGCTGGTGTAACGCTGGATGCGGGCCAGCGCGTCGTCCAGGTCGTGGGCCTGCTCGTCCACGTAGCGGGTTTTGAGGCGGAAGTCGATCCGGCTCTGCTGGCACTCGATGTTCAGGGAGCAGGCACCGGCCAGAGTAGCCGCCAGCGGTTGCGCGCCGCCCATGCCGCCAAGGCCGGCAGTGAGCACCCATTTACCGGTGAGGTTGCCGCCGTAGTGCTGGCGCCCAGCTTCCACGAAGGTTTCGTAGGTGCCCTGTACGATGCCTTGGCTGCCGATGTAGATCCAGCTGCCAGCGGTCATCTGGCCATACATGGCCAGGCCCTTGGCATCCAGTTCGTTGAAGTGCTCCCAATTCGCCCAGTGCGGCACCAGGTTGGAGTTTGCAATCAATACGCGCGGGGCGTTGGCGTGGGTCTTGAACACCCCGACCGGCTTGCCCGATTGCACCAGCAGCGTTTCGTCGGCTTCGAGGTTGGTCAGGCTTTCCACGATGCGGTCGTAGCACTCCCAGTTACGCGCGGCACGGCCAATGCCACCGTACACCACCAGTTCCTTGGGGTTCTCAGCCACTTCGGGGTCGAGGTTGTTCATCAGCATGCGCAGCGGGGCTTCGGTCAGCCAGCTCTTGGCGGTGAGTTGGGTGCCACGGGGCGCGCGGATGTTTACGTCACGGAAGGTGGTCATCGGGTGGTCCTCTGAATGAGTACGGTTGTTTCGTCCGCACACATATTTACTTGTATGTACAAGCATATGCAATCAGAAGGCCAAAGTTATTAAACGCCCGGTAGTAAAGGGTTTGATAATTTTCAGCAGAACGAAGACGCGCCGAAAGGGCGCAGCGCCAACGCTGCGCGCACCGCGAACGCACATAGACGCAGCGGTGATCAGCGAGCCGAGAGGGCGATCACGCAGCAGTGGCCCGTTACTTGGGCAGTAGGGGAAGGAGGCAGCACAAGCGTGTCGTGGCGCTGGAGAACAGTGGTGTTACCCGCCACCTCAACCTGGGCGCGTGGCCCGGCGGCGAAGACGATAAAGGTTTTATCCGATTCATTCAGCTGCAACGGTGCGTCGCTGCCCAACCATTGCAACCGGGCAGTGAAACGCGCAGGTGAATAGATCAGGTTGAAATCCCGGATAGGCCCATCGATGAGCTCGCAGCTCACCGCGCTGTCACCGGAAAACGCGAACGGCTCGTAAACGTGCAGCGGGCCGGAGCTTACGCCATCCACTTGCAGCCGCATGCCCTCGCCTTCCAGCACCGTGATGATCCGTTCGTAGCCGGCGAAGGTCGAGAACGGGCCGCCCTGCTCGATATCGGCGATGGACAGGCGCCAGCCGAAGCCGTCCAGGCCCTCGCCATGATTGCGGCAGATTTCCCGCGTGCTGCCGCCACCGTTCTTCCACCGCGTACGAACGTAGTCGCCAGCGCGCAGCAGCCTCATTTGGTGAAGCGCCCTTCGAGGCGATGGCGGGAGCCGGGATGGATCAAGCGTGCCGCAGTGACAGCCTCGCGCCCCGACCAGGTACGCCGGCGGATCAGCAGGCAGGGCTCGCTCGGGTCAATCTGCAGCAGCTGGCAGGCTTGCTCGTCGGCGAGGATAGCCTCCACCACGTGCTCGCCTTCGGTCAGCGGTGCTACGCGGTTGAGGTAGGCGTAGGGCGTTTCGCGGGTGAAGTCTTGCTGAAGGTAGTCCGGCGCCACCTGTGCATTCACGTAACGGTCTTCGATCTGCACCGGTACGTCGTTCTCGTAATGCACAATGATGGAATGAAATACCCGCTGCCCTTCGCGTACATCCAGCGACACGGCCCGGGTGGCGCCTGCAATCTCTTCCACCAGCTTTACCATTAGGCAGCGGTGGCGATGGCCGCGAGCGGCGATTTCGTCGGCAATATTATGCACTTCGAACAGTGCCGACTGGGTTTTGGGCTCTGCCACAAAGGTACCCACGCCCTGCATGCGCACCAGCAAGCCTTCGGCGGTGAGTTCACGCAACGCCCGGTTGATGGTCATGCGGCTGAAGCCGAGTTGGCTCACCAGTTCGCTTTCGGAAGGCACGCGATAATGGGGCGGCCAGGTGCCGTTCTGGATCTGTTGGGCGATCATCTGCTTGACCCGCGCGTAGAGGGGCGCGGGGCTTTCGCCCAGCTGGTCAGCCAAGGAAGAAACAACGGGCGGCATGGGCACGAGGGGCACCTGTAAAGGGTAAACGGGCATAGCTTGCCGGAGTTTACCCGGCACGCAAACAGCTGTATATGTATATACAACCAAAGCCCGGAGAGATTCCCCATGCCTGCCTATTTCGCCGATCGCGCCCTGCTCCCCGACGGTTGGGCACAGGCGGTACGCCTGGAAGTGAACGCCCTGGGCACGATCACGGCGGTGCAGGCCAATGCCTCGGCCGACGGCGCAGAGCGCCTCGCGGGTGCCCTGCTGCCGGGGATGCCGAACCTCCATTCTCATGCCTTCCAGCGGGCGATGGCCGGGCTGGCCGAGGTGGCCGGCAACCCGAACGACAGCTTCTGGACGTGGCGGGAATTGATGTACCGGCTGGTGGGAAAAATCAGCCCCGACGACCTGGAAACCATCGCTACGCAGCTGTACATCGAAATGCTCAAGGCCGGCTACACCTCGGTGGCCGAGTTCCATTACCTGCACCATAACCCTGATGGCACGGCTTACAGCGACCCGGCGGAGATGGCTCTGCGCATCAGCCGTGCCGCTGCCACTGCGGGTATCGGCCTTACCCTGCTGCCTGTGCTGTACAGCCACAGCGGCTTCGGTGGCCAGGCACCCGGCGCAGGCCAGCGCCGGTTTATCCACAGCACCGAAGCCTACCTTGCCTTGCAGCAACGGCTTGCCGTCGCATTGGCAGAGCAACCCGAGCAGCGGTTGGGTACCTGTTTCCACTCGTTGAGAGCCGTTACGCCGGAGCAGATCGAGCAGGTGCTTGCAACTGCCCCGGCTGCCGCGCCGGTGCACATTCACATCGCGGAACAGCAAAAGGAAGTGGACGATTGCCTGGCGTGGAGTGGTAGCCGGCCACTGCAATGGCTGTTCAACCATGTGGCTGTGGACTCGCGTTGGTGCCTGGTGCACGCCACCCATGCCAACCCCGATGAGGTTCAGCGCATGGCAGCGAGCGGCGCGGTCGCGGGGTTGTGCCTCACCACCGAAGCAAACCTGGGGGATGGCCTGTTCCCTGCGGTTGAATATTTTGCCGCAGGTGGCCGCTGGGGAATCGGCTCGGACAGCCACGTATCACTGAGTGTGGTGGAAGAGCTTCGTTGGCTGGAATATGGCCAGCGCCTGCGCGACCAACGCCGTAACCGCCTGCACGGCCCACGCTCGCCGCAAGTCGGCCAGGCGCTGTATCAGGGTGCGCTCGCTGGCGGCGCCCAGGCGTTGGGGCAGCCGGTTGGCAGGCTGGAGCCCGGCGCGCGCGCGGATTGGCTGCTGCTGGACCCGCAAGACCCTTACCTCGCTACTGCCACCGACGACGCCCTGCTCGGCCGCTGGCTGTTTGCCGGTGGCGACCGCCAGGTGCGTGACGTGATGGTGGGAGGAAAATGGCGAGTGCGCGCTGGCCAGCACTCGGGCGAGGCGCAAAGCCTGCCCGCGTTTACCCGAACGCTACGGGCAGTGCTGGCCTGAGGATCAGTCCGCCGCCCGCCAGATAAGCCTGGAGGTGTCGTAGCCCTGCTGGCGCGCGCGGGTCAGCAATTGCTGCTTCACCTCTTCGCTTACCGTTGGCGTGCGAGACAGCAGCCAAAGGAATTTACGGTCCGGCGTTCCCACGATCACGTGGGTATACGCATTATCGAGATCAACGATCCAGTAATCGCCCTTGGCCAGCCCTGGCGCCAGCTTCGAGAACCAGTTGTCGAACACTACCCATAGCTTGTCGGTCTCGCCCGGCACCTGTGGCGTAGCGGTGCCATGGGCCTCTTGCCAGCTGCCATCGGCGATCTTGCAGCGGTTGAGCACATCCACATTGCCGTCAGGCTTGAGGGCATAGTGCGCTTCGGATTGCACGCACTTGCGCTGGAAGAACATGGGCAGGCGGGCCAGCTCATACCAGGTACCCTGATAACGCTTGAGGTCGACCTTGCCAACGGTTTTTGGCGCAACGTCGCCAGTGCCCGCGTTACTGCAAGCGGCTAGCAGGCCGATGCCCACGCACAACGCTAATAGCCCGGCCGCGCGGGGCCAGAAAGTGCTTCGCCGAGGGGTAGCCATATTCAGTGCTCCTGATCTATAGAGGCTTAGTCTGCCAGCTCTGACGGTTCCAGCGCTTGTACCCTGCGCTCCAGCGCCAGGCGCAGCGGCGGGTCGATCACCCCGGCATCCGACAGCGCCGCCATATACCCCAGCGCCATGCCAGTCATCAGCACGGTCTCTGGCCCCTTGGCCGCGCGGGTAATGGCCGCGATACGCCGGTCAATGGCGCGCCCGATCTTCTCGGGCAAGTCCTGTTCAGTCATTACCGTGGGGTTCCTGATTACTCGATCGGGGTTGGACGGTTCGGCCATGGAGAGGTTCCGGGCACCAGGCGCATGTACACGTGTTGCAGGGCGCAGCGGCCAGCCATCGGGGCCCATCCGCCAAGTGGCTTATTTCCGCTGTGCGGGGCTGAGTTTGCACCCACTTACACCGTACAATCCGCGCCCGACCCCCCTCGCACCTGCTTCGAGCACTCTTCGCAATGAGCAATAACATGAAATTCAGCCACAAGATCCTGCTGGTTGCAGGGCTGATCGTGGCGCTGGCGTTTGCCTGCTTCACCCTGTTCAACGATTACCGTCAGCGGCAGACGTTGCGAGCGCAAACCGAAACATCCTTGGCACAGCTGGGGGCGCTTACCGCCAGCAACGTGCAAACGTGGCTCACCAGCCGCATGCAGCTGGTCGAATCCATGGCGCAACAAGTCTCGGTGGCTGACGGTAACCCGCAAAGCCTGCCAGCGATCGTTGGCCTGCCGGTATACCCGGCCAACTTCCAGCTCAGCTACTTCGGTGGGCGTGACGGCTTGATGTTCTCGGTGCCTGCCGGCAACCGTGCGGCTGATTACGACCCCCGCGCGCGAGGCTGGTACAAGGCTGCCGACAACGCCGGGCAAACCATCGTCACCGAGCCCTACATCGCGGCCTCCTCGGGCAAGCTGGTGGTAACGGTCGCCTCCCCTGTCCAGCGTGGCAGCGAGCGCCTCGGCGTGGCCGGTGCCGATATCGACCTGGGCCAGGTGAGCGACATCATCAACTCGCTGAATTTTGGTGGCCATGGCTTGGCATTCATCGTGAGCGGGCAAGGCAAGATATTGATTCACCCCAATGCCAGCCTTGCGCTCAAAACCTTGGCCGACGCTTATCCACAAGGCGCGCCTGCTATCAGCGGTGGCTTGAAAGAAGTGCAGGCGGACGGCGAAGAGCAATACATCACGTTCACCCGGCTCAAGGGCGTGCCTTCAGCGGACTGGTACATCGCAACGGTGCTGGACAAGTCCGCAGCGCTTGCCATGTTGGGTGAGTTCCGCGCCTCGGCCTTGGTAGCCATGGTTATCGCTGTGGTGGCCATCATTGCGTTGCTGGGCCTGCTGATCCGTGTGCTGATGGCCCCGCTGCATGTGATGAACCGTGCGCTGCAAGACATTGCGGCTGGCGAAGGCGACCTTACCCGCCGCCTGACCATCCATGGCCGGGATGAATTCGGCACCCTGGGCGAGTCGTTCAACCGCTTTGTCGAGCGTATCCATGAGTCCATCCGCGAAGTGGCATCGGCCACCGCACAGGTGAACCAGGTGGCACTGCGGGTGGTGGAAACTTCCAACGCTTCGATGCTCAACTCCGACCAGCAAGCCGGGCGCACCGGTAGCGTGGCTGCCGCCATCAACGAACTGGGCGCTGCCGCTCAGGAAATTGCCCACAACGCCGCCCTCGCCTCGCAGCATTCCAGCGAAGCCCGTGGCCTGGCGGATCAGGGCCAGCAGGTGGTGCACAAAACCATCGGCGCGCTTGGGCAGTTGTCGGCAAACATCAGCAATTCCTGCGGGAACATCGAAACCCTTAATGCCAATACCGTCAACATCGGGCAAATCCTCGAGGTGATCAGCGGCATTTCACAGCAAACCAACCTGCTGGCCTTGAACGCAGCCATCGAAGCCGCACGCGCCGGGGAAGCGGGCCGAGGCTTTGCGGTGGTGGCCGATGAAGTACGCAACCTGGCACATCGCACTCAGGAGTCCGCGCAGCAAGTGCAGGCCATCATCGAGGAACTGCAGCAAGGCGCACGGCAGGCTGTAGAGATCATGACCGAGAGCCAGCGGCAGAGCGAAGCGAGCGTAGAGGTGGCCAACCAGGCCGGGGATCGGCTGAACAGCGTTACCCAGCGCATCGGCGAGATCGACGGCATGAACCAGTCAGTCGCTACCGCTACCGAAGAGCAGACCGCGGTAGTGGAGGCCATCAACCGGGACATCACCGAGATCAACCTGTTGAACCAGGAAGGGGTAGAGAACCTGCAATCCACCCTGAACGCCTGCGGTGACCTTGAAAGCCAGGTCAGCCGCTTGAAGCAGCTGGTAGGCAGCTTCAGGATCTGACCTGCGATAGAACGCCCGCCCCGACCGGAGCGGGCGTATTGGTTACTGGTGGTAACCGGTCACGCGCTCGACTTCTTCCTTCGAGCCGAGGAACACCGCCACGCGCTGGTGCAAGCCTTCTGGCTGAATATCGAGAATGCGCTGGCGGCCATCGGTGGAGGCGCCACCCGCCTGCTCAATCAGGAAGGACATGGGGTTGGCTTCGTACATCAGGCGCAGCTTGCCTGGCTTGGAAGGCTCGCGATCATCGCGCGGGTACATGAACACGCCCCCACGGGTAAGGATACGGTGCACGTCCGCCACCATGGAGGCGATCCAGCGCATGTTGTAGTTCTTGCCCAGCGGGCCGTCCTGGCCGGTCAGCAACTCGTCCACGTAGCGTTTCACGGGCGCTTCCCAGTGGCGCTGGTTGGACATGTTGATGGCGAATTCGGCGGTGGTTTGCGGCACCTGGATGTCTTCATGGGTAAGCACGAAGCTGCCCAGTTCGCGATCCAGCGTAAAGCCGATCACGCCGTTGCCCAAGGTGAGCACCAGCATGGTTTGCGGGCCATAGATCGCGTAGCCAGCGGCGACCTGCTGGGTGCCTGGCTGCAGGAAGGCCTGTTCGTTCAGCGCGTCGTTCTGGCTCAGGTACTGATCCGGGCAACGCAGAACGGAGAAGATGGTGCCAACCGAGACGTTCACATCGATGTTTGAGGAGCCGTCGAGCGGGTCGAAGACCAGCAGGTAGGCGCCTTTAGGGTATTTGCCGGGGATCTGGTAGGCATTGTCCATTTCTTCGGACGCCATGCCGGCCAGGTGGCCACCCCATTCGTTGGCTTCAAGCAGGATTTCGTTGGACAGCACGTCCAGTTTCTTCTGAACTTCGCCCTGTACGTTTTCAGTACCCATGCTACCCAGCACCCCGCCAAGGGCGCCTTTCTGTACCTGATGGGCAATGGCCTTGCACGCGCGGGCGACGACCTCGATGAGGAAGCGCAGATCGGCAGGGGTGTTGTTGCTTCGCGTCTGCTCGATCAGGTAGCGACTCAGGGTAACGGGCGACATGGAAAAGCTCCGGTTCCGGGGAGGGGGATAAAACCCGCGCAGTTTACAGGGCGAAAGCAAACCAGGGCTATGTACGGAATATAACAACGTCCCGTGCATAGCCTGATACGCCACCGGCGCGACTGCCCTCAGACCCCGACCAACCGGCTGAGTTCATCGGACAGTAAGCCAGCCCTTGCCATCCGGCACTCTGAGGAAGCAACTGTCTTGAGCGGTTTCCTTAAGCCCTCATTCGCGAGCTTTGAGGCGCGCCCTAGAAGTTGGACATCCATCCAACCTCTGGGGTGTATTCATGAGCAAGTACAGTACGCAGTTCAAGCTTTCAGCGATCGGCGCCTTCCTCTCTGGGGCCTACGGTTTTCGCCGCGTTGGCGCCGACTTCGGCGTTGATCCCACGCTGCTGC
Source organism: Pseudomonas sp. 3MAES_34.3B (assembly GCF_058145875.1). Classification (NCBI taxonomy): domain Bacteria; kingdom Pseudomonadati; phylum Pseudomonadota; class Gammaproteobacteria; order Pseudomonadales; family Pseudomonadaceae; genus Pseudomonas; species Pseudomonas sp. 3MAES_34.3B. The sequence goes on from NZ_CM176960.1 coordinate 5,141,809, forward strand.
GCCGCTGGATTGCGGCCTATAGGCAACATGGCGAACAGGGTGTCACGCCGCGTGCGCGCCAGTCGTACACCACCGAATTCAAGCTGATGGTACTGCAAACGAAGTGGCGCGATCACCTATCGCTTCGAGAGGTCGCGGCCCTGTTCAACCTCGGCTGTTCCAGCCAGGTGGGCAGATGGGAGCGTGAGTACTACAGTAGCGCCATCGAAGCCCCGCGCCCGGGGCCCCAGGAATTGCCTGTTGTCATGTCCAAGCCGAAATTTCCAAAACCCCAGACGCCCCTTCCATCCGAGTCGATCAAGGATGAAGACCTGACCCATGACCAGTTGCTGGCCAGGCTGTACCAGGCTCGGGTGGAGAACGCTTACCTAAAAAAGTTGAAGGCGTTAAGGGAGGAAAAGGAAAGGCAGGCGGCAGCCGGGAAGAAAAAGCCCGGATAGTCACCGCGCTGCGGTCGGACTTTGACCTTGATGCGCTGCTCAAGGCGGCCGGGCTGGCGCGCAGCACCTACTACTACCAACTCAAGGCGATTGCTGCCGGGGACATGAGCGCCCCGCTGAAAGCTGCGATCCAGAGCATTCAGGATCAGCACAAGGGCCGATACGGCTACCGCCGCGTGACCGCGACCCTGCGTCACGACGGGCAGCTGGTCAACAGCAAGAAAGTGCGTCGGCTGATGGGCGAGATGGGGCTTCAATGCAAGGTACGACCCAAGCGGTACAAGTCGTACAACGGCCTGATAGGGGTAGCCGCGCCCAACCTGCTGGCCCGGAATTTCAAGGCCGAGGCGCCGAATCAGAAGTGGGTGACCGACGTGACCGAGTTCAAGGTGGGCAGTGAAAAGCTGTACCTGTCGCCCGTGCTGGACTTGTACAACGGCGAGATCGTGGCCTATCAGCTCGCCGAACGCCCACAGTATGCGCTGGTGGGGCAAATGTTGGAGCAGGCTCTGAAGCGCTTGCCGGACGGTGCCACGCCGCTGCTGCACTCGGATCAGGGCTGGCACTACCGCTATCAGGAGTACCGCGACCGGCTACAGGCAGCGGGTCTGGAACAGAGCATGTCGCGCAAAGGTAACTGCTTGGACAACGCGGCCATGGAAAGTTTTTTCGGCACGCTCAAGACGGAGTTCTTCTACCGGGAGCGCTTTACCAGCATCGATCAGCTATGGACGGCGATTGAGGAATACATTCACTATTACAATCATTACCGCATCAAGATGAAGCTCGACGGCCTGAGCCCTGTGGCGTACAGGACCCAGGCCGCAGCAGCCTGATTTACTCGTCCAACTTTATGGGCGCATGCCAAAGCTCGCGAATATTTTTTGCCCCTTCGCGAGCTTTCGCCGGATGGCCGACCCCGCCGGCTCCCACGGAGGTACGCTTCAAGACCGGGCAGAACCCGGGAATTACAACGCTTTCCAGATCTCCTTGGCGTACTCGCGGATCGTACGGTCCGAGGAGAACCAACCCATCCGCGCGGTGTTGAGGATTGCCGAGCGCCACCACTGTTTCGGGTGCCGCCACAACTCTTCCACTTTCATTTGCGCCGCCCAATAGGATTCGAAGTCCGCGCATACCAGGAAGTTGTCGTAGCTGAGCAGGCTGTCCACCAGGCCCACATAGCGTGACGGATCATCCGGGGAGAACACGCCGCCGCGGATCGCCTGCAGTACGTCGTTGAGCCGGTGCGAATTGGCCACTTCCTGGTGAGCGCTGTGGTCGCCGCTGTGCTTGCGGGCTTCCACTTCGTCCGCCTTCAGACCAAAGATGAACATGTGCTCTGCGCCTACGTGGTCGCACATCTCCACGTTCGCCCCGTCCAGGGTGCCGATGGTCAGTGCCCCGTTGAGCCCGAACTTCATGTTGCTGGTACCGGAAGCTTCATACCCCGCGGTAGAAATCTGCTCGGAGAGGTCCGCCGCCGGGATGATGCTTTCGGCCAGGCTCACGTTGTAGTTGGGCAGGAACGCTACCTTCAACAGGCCACGTACCGTGGGGTCGTTGTTGATGGTACGGGCAATGTCGTTGGCGAGCTTGATGATCAACTTGGCCTGGTGATAACTGGCTGCGGCCTTGCCGGCAAAGATCTTCACGCGTGGCACCCAGGGTTTTTCCGGGGTTGCGCGAATGGCTTGGTACAGCGCAACGGTATGCAGCAGGTTGAGCAACTGCCGCTTGTACTCGTGGATACGCTTGACCTGCACGTCGAACAGCGCTTTGGGGTCTACCGCCACGCCCAGGCGGTCCTGGATGATCCGCGCCAGCGCCTCCTTGCTGTGCAGCCGCTGTTCGGCGAAGCGGCGCTGGAACAGCGCATCGTCAGCGAAGGGCTCCAGCCCCTTGAGGTTGCCCTCGGGGTCATCCAGTACGGCTTCGGTCAGCTTGTCCACCAGCATCGACGTCAGCTTGGGGTTGCTCTGGTACAACCAGCGGCGGAAGGTAATGCCGTTGGTCTTGTTGTTGATGCGCTCCGGGTACAGCTTGTTGAGATCGGAAAACACTGTGCTGCGCATCAGGTCGGTATGCAGCGCCGACACGCCATTCACGCTATGCGAACCCAGGAATGCCAGGTTGCCCATGCGCACGCGGCGGCCGTGTTCTTCCTCGATGAGCGATACCGTGCGCAGCAGGTTCACATCGTCGGTGCCCTTGGCGCGCAGGCCGTCGATGTGCTGGGCATTGATCAGGTAAATGATCTGCATGTGCCGTGGCAGCATCCGCTCCATCAGGCCCACAGGCCAGGTTTCGAGCGCTTCTGGCAGCAAGGTGTGGTTGGTATAGGACAGGGTATCGACCGTGACTTTCCAGGCTTCGTCCCAGCTCAGCTGATGGATGTCCACCAGCAACCGCATCAGTTCGGCCACCGCGATCGACGGGTGAGTGTCGTTCATCTGGATGGAGGCATGCTCGCCCAGCGAATTCACCGTGCCGTGCATGTTCACATGGCGGCGCATCAGGTCCTGCAGCGAGGCAGACACGAAGAAGTATTCCTGACGCAGCCGAAGCTCTTGCCCCGCCTCGGTACTATCAGCGGGGTACAGCACGCGGGAAATACTCTCGGCGCGGGCTACGTCCGCAACGGCACCGAGGTGGTCGCCGGCGTTGAAACGCTCCAGGTGGAGTTCTTCCATGGCGCGCGCGCGCCACAGCCGCAAGGTGTTCACGCTCGCACCTTTCCAGCCCACCACCGGGGTGTCGTAAGCCACCGCCCGTACGGTTTCGCCCGGGCGCCATACCTGCCGCGCGCTACCGTCGCTTTCTATCGTTGCCTCTACATGGCCGCCAAAGCTGATCGGGTAAATCACTTCGGGCCGCTCGAACTCCCAGGGGTTGCCGAAATCCAGCCAGTTCTCGGTCTGCTCCTGTTGCCAGCCGTCGATGATTGCCTGGCGGAACAGCCCGTGCTCGTAGCGAATGCCATAGCCGTGCGCGGCCACGCCCAGGGTAGACATACTCTCCATGAAGCAGGCTGCCAGGCGCCCGAGGCCGCCGTTGCCCAAGGCAGCGTCAGGCTCGAGCAAGCGGATCTTGTCGAGGTCCACACCCAAGCCGTCCAATGCCTCACGCGCCACGTCCAGGATGCCCATGTTGCTCAAGCTGTCGACCAGCAAACGGCCGATCAAAAACTCGAGTGAGAGGTAATACACGCGCTTCTGCTGGCTGCGATAAATCTGACGGGTGTGGTCCATCCAGTGATCGACCATATGGTCCCGGGCGGCAAGCGCAATAGCCTCGAACCAGTCGTGATCGAATGCATGTTCCGGGTCCTTGCCAACCGCGTAGGTCAGTTTGGCGAGTACAGCGGCACGAAATTCGTCCACATCGACTTTGACTTTTCGGGTAAGCGGTTCCTGAGACATTTGAAGCCCTCAATGCGTAAAAAAACCTTCGCTGGTGCAATCAGCCTAGACCGTTCGACAGGGGGTGGTAGGCCGGGTTCGAGAAAACTCTTGGCAGAAATGGCATGAACAGCGATTGAACCTATGGCCAGTGCAGGTATCATCGCGCGCCCGATCCTGCAGATACGCCACCATGAAACCCGCCCTGATTGCCGCCGCCGAGCTCGACCGCCTCGAAACCTGGCAGAAGTACGCCAGCCACATGTGTGGCGGCTGCATGTCGACCTGCTGCACCCTCCCAGTGGAAGTACGTATCAAGGACCTGATCCGTATTGGCGTGGTGGATGAGTTCGAGAAAGACGAGCCCCCGAAGAACGTCGCCAAGCGGCTGCAAAAGGAAGGCATCGTTGACCGCTTCAATCAGAAAAGCGGCATCTTCACCCTGGCGCGAATGAGCAACGACGATTGCCTGTACCTGGATCGCAAAAGCCGCCTGTGCACCATCTACGAAAAGCGCCCCGATACCTGCCGCAACCACCCGAAGATCGGTCCCCGCCCGGGCTATTGCGCCTACAAACCCAAGCCGCTCGCACGCTGAGAAACATCCCGAATAAATCCACCCAACGCAGCGCTTCCTAAACGGTGGTGCAGGCGTCACCATTTCGCCCTGTTCACACAGGCAGAATGTTATGGATATCCAATGGTGGTATTGGGCGGTTGCCGGCGTGGCCCTGGTGTTGCTGGAGCTGGTGGTCACGTCGTTCTTCGTTGTCTGGTTCGGTCTGGGCGCGCTGCTGGTTGCGTTCGTACTCTGGCTGGCCCCGGCCACCGGCGTCGGGGTGCAGATACTGGTGTGGAGCGCCGCCTCGGTGGGGCTGGCGCTGCTCTGGTTCAAGGTATTTCGGGCCGGGGTTCAGCGGGGGCCGCAATGGTCCGCCGAAGACGCGCTGGGTGAAGTAGGCCTGGTCACCCTTTCCGTCACTCCCTTTCAACGCGGCAAGGTCCGCTTTCAAAAGCCGTTGATGGGTGCCGAGGAATGGCCATGTGTCGCCGACACCGAGATCCTCGCCGGGGAACGTGTGCGCGTACTCGCCGTGGAAGGCAACCTCGTGCGCGTGGGCCCGAACAACGCTGGTTGAACGTTTTTATTTCGAGCAAGGAGGTTCCATGAACGCCGCATTCATCATTCCCTTCATTCTTCTCGTGTTCATTGTGGTCACCATCGCCAAGGGTGTGCGCCTGGTGCCTCAGGGGCAGGAGTGGATCGTCGAGCGCCTGGGCCGCTACCGCGTTACCCTCAAGCCCGGCCTGAACTTCCTTATCCCGTATATGGATACGGTCAGCTACAAGATGAGCACGAAGGACCTGATCCTCGACATCCAGCAGCAAGAGGTCATCACCCGGGACAATGCCGTGCTGCTCGCCAATGCACTGTGCTTTGCCAAAATCACCGACCCTACCAAGGCCGCTTATGGCATCGAGGACTACGACCAGGCCGTACGCAGCCTTACCATGACCAGCCTGCGCTCAATCATCGGTGGGATGGACCTGGATGAAGCCCTGTCGTCCAGGGACAAGATCAAGGCATTGCTGCGCGAAGCCATGTCCGAGCAAACCATCGACTGGGGTATCACTATTCGCTCGGTGGAAATCCAGGACATCAAGCCGTCCGAGTCGATGCAGCGCGCGATGGAGCTGCAAGCCGCGGCCGAACGGGAGCGCAAGGCGACCGTCACCCGCGCTGAGGGCGCGAAGACAGCAGCAATTCTGGAAGCGGAGGCCCGCCTGGAATCGGCCAAGCGCGACGGTGACGCCCAAGTCACCCTGGCCAACGCCTCGGCCCAGGCCATCGAACGGGTGAAAGCCGCCATCGGCAGCGATACCGGCCCGATGATTTACCTGCTGGGCGAGAAGTACATCAGTGCCATGGAAAAACTGGCGACCAGCAACAATGCCAAAACGATTGTGCTGCCGGCCGATATTCAGGACACCATCGGTGGGTTGATGGGGCGGGTGAAGCGCTAGCGAACAGGATCGTCCCGAATACGCGGTGCCTGCTTCGCGAGCTCCGCCTTCGGCACGCCGCGCTCCCACAATGGTCAGGCGCAGCCCATAAAAAAGCCCGGCATTCGCCGGGCTTTTTCATTGCAAGGAACTTACTTCGAGGCGCGCTTGCGCTCGTTCTCGTTCAGTACTTTCTTGCGCAGGCGGATCGACTTCGGCGTTACTTCAACCAGCTCATCGTCAGCGATGAATTCCAGAGCCTGTTCAAGGGTGAACTTGATTGGCGGAACCAGGGCGATGGTCTCGTCCTTGCCCGAAGCGCGCATGTTGTCGAGCTTCTTGCCCTTGGTGGGGTTGATCACCAGGTCGTTGTCACGGCTGTTGATGCCCGCCAGTTGGCCTTCGTAGATTTCCTGGCCAGGCTCGAGGAACAGCTTGCCGCGGTCCTGCAGGGTTTCCAGCGAGTAGGTCAGCGCCTTGCCGGTAGCCATGGAAACCAGTACGCCGTTCTGGCGGTTGGTAACATCGCCGGCCTTGATCGGGCCGTAGTGGCTGAAGGTACCGGTGAGGATACCGCTGCCGGAGGTCATGGTCAGGAAGCTGTTGCGGAAGCCGATCAGGCCACGCGCCGGGATGGTGTATTCCAGGCGGATGCGCCCTTTACCGTCCGGCACCATGTTGCTCAGGTCGCCCTTGCGCAGGCCCATCTGTTCCATCACAGCACCCTGGTGCTGTTCTTCGATGTCGATGGTCACGCTTTCGTAGGGTTCCTGCTTCTCGCCATCCACTTCCTTGATAACCACTTCAGGGCGGGAGATAGCCAGTTCGAAGCCTTCGCGGCGCATGGTTTCGATCAGTACCGAGAGGTGCAGCTCACCACGGCCGGAGACCTTGAACTTGTCGGCGCTGTCGGTTTCTTCAACACGCAGGGCAACGTTGTGCAGCAGTTCTTTTTCCAGACGCTCCTTGATGTTGCGGCTGGTGACGAACTTGCCTTCCTTGCCGCAGAACGGCGAGTCGTTGACCTGGAAGGTCATGCTCACGGTCGGCTCGTCCACGCTCAAAGGCTTCATGGCCTCGACGTTCTGTGGATCGCACAGGGTGTCGGAGATGAACAGCTGGTCCATGCCGCTGATGCACACGATGTCGCCCGCTTCAGCGGTATCCACGTCAACGCGATGCAGGCCATGGTGGCCCATCAGCTTGAGGATACGGCCGTTGCGCTTCTTGCCTTCGGCGTCGATGGCGACTACCGGGCTGTTGGCCTTGACGCGGCCGCGAGCGATGCGGCCGATGCCGATCACACCCAGGAAGCTGTTGTAGTCCAGTGCAGAGATCTGCATCTGGAACGGGCCTTCGAGGTCGACCTTAGGGGCCGGCACGTGTTTCACGATGGCCTCGAACAGCGGGTCCATGTTGTCGGACATGTCGTTGTAGTCCAGACCAGCGATACCGTTCAGGGCACTGGCGTAGACGATCGGGAAGTCCAGTTGCTCTTCGGTGGCACCCAGGTTGTCGAACAGGTCGAACATCAGGCTGGCGACTTTGTCCGGATCTGCACCCGGGCGGTCGACCTTGTTGATGACCACGATCGGACGCAGGCCAGCGGCGAACGCCTTCTGGGTCACGAAACGGGTTTGTGGCATCGGGCCGTCCTGGGCATCGACCAGCAGCAGCACCGAGTCCACCATGGACATCACGCGCTCGACCTCACCGCCGAAGTCGGCGTGGCCGGGGGTGTCCACGATGTTGATGTCGTAGTCGTTCCACTTGACGGCAGTGTTCTTGGCCAGAATGGTAATGCCGCGCTCTTTTTCCTGGTCGTTGCTGTCCATCACGCGCTCGTCGTTCAGCTCCTTGCGGTCCAGGGTGCCGGACAGCTTCAAGAGCTTGTCGACCAGGGTGGTTTTACCATGGTCAACGTGGGCGATGATGGCGATGTTACGAAGCTTATCTCTCACAGGGTATATCTCGATGATGAATACGGTGGGGCCGGCTCAAGGCAGCGGCCGATCAAAACGCGCAATCACTGCGCGCGGTCGGGTGGGCGGTGGCGGCTCCAGCCGCCGAGGCCCCTCCTAGGCCGGGCGATAAACGCGCACATTGGCGTGCCCCTCGCTGAGCAGGTGATGAGCATGCAGCCTGCTCATGACACCTTTGTCGCAATACAACAGGTATTGCCGGGCGGGATCGAGATCCTTGAACCGGCTGTTCAACGCATAGAAAGGCAACGTACGAACTTCGACCCCTTCCAGGGCCAATGGGTCGTCTTCCTGGGCATCGGGGTGACGAATGTCGAGCACGACGTGACTGGCCAGGGCTTCGGCGACTTCTTCGATCTCCACCTGCTTGCCCAGCTCGTCGATCACGTTGTCGATCGAGACAAGGCGCGCACGCTCGAGGGCGCTTTCCAGCACGGCCATGTCGAAGCGTTGCTCTTCGCGCTCGATGCGATAACCGCGCGCGCTGGTAGTCGGGTTCACCGAGATCACGCCGCAATATTCAGGCATGTGCTTGGCGAAATCGGCGGTGCCGATCTCGACCGCGGTGTCGATGATGTCCTGCTTGTGAGTAGCAAGCAACGGCCGCAGGACAAGCGTAGGAGTAACCGAGTCGATCACTGCCAGGTTGGTCAGTGTTTGGCTGGACACCTGGGAAATCGCCTCGCCGGTGACCAGCGCGTCGATTTCGAGGCGCTCGGCCATGCGGCTGGCAGCGCGGAGCATCATCCGCTTGAGGATAACGCCCATCTGGCTGTCGTCCACCTTGGCGAGGATTTCGCCAACCACCTCTTCGAAGGGCACGCTGATGAACAGCACCCGATGAGAGCTGCCGTACTTCTTCCACAGGTAATGCGCGACTTCCATCACGCCCAGCTCGTGGGCACGGCCGCCGAGGTTGAAGAAGCAGAAGTGGGTCATCAGCCCGCGGCGCATCATTTGATAGGCCGCCACGGTGGAATCGAACCCGCCGGACATCAACACGAGGGTTTGCTCCAGCGCGCCCAATGGATAGCCGCCGATGCCCTTGTGCTGGTTGTGAATCACGAACAGGCGCTTGTCGCGGATTTCCATCCGCACCACAACCTCGGGGTGCTTGAGGTCGATACCGGCCGCGCCGCATTGCTGGCGCAGCTGGCTGCCAACGTAGCGGTCGACGTCCATAGAAGTGAAATCGTGCCGCCCCCCGCGCTTGCAGCGCACGGAGAAACGCTTGCCGGGCAGCAGGTGGCCGAAGTGGGCCTTGCACTTGGCCACGATGTCGTCAAAGTCACCCAGGGGGTATTCATCCACTTGCAGGAAGTGGGTAATGCCCGGTGTGCAGCTCAGGCGCTCGATCAGCTCCTTAAGCACCTTGGCGTCGGTGACTTTCGTTTGAACCTCGAGGTTATCCCACACGCCCGTTACCGCAATACCGGGGTCCAGGTCACGCACCACCGCGCGGATATTCTTCGCCAGCTGGCGGATGAACTGCTTTCGCACCGGCCGGCTTTTGATGGTGATCTCGGGGAAGACTTTAACGATCAATTTCATGAACAGCGCGCGCAATGGCCCAGCTGAAAAAAGGGGCAGCATTATATCGGAAATTGTTCAAGGTTTGACCAACTATCTGTCGAAAGCTCGGAAAGCACCATTTTGGGACGCTACAAACGAGCGCCGCCCCGTTAAGGTGCGGGCCTTTTTCGTACGCCGTCTGTAAGTCCCGCAAAAGCGGGCTTTTTTCGAGCCATGCCCATCTCGGGGCACTGGCATGCAAATTGCTCCCTTGTGAGGCAGGTTGCCTTGGCCGAGTATGCGGCGGCAGCACTGAATCCAGGGGCGCACAGTCCGTCCCCATCCACCCGGAGGACAACATGTCGAAGTCGGTTCAACTCATCAAAGATCATGACGTTAAATGGATTGATCTGCGCTTCACTGATACCAAAGGCAAGCAGCAGCACGTCACCATGCCGGCTCGCGACGCTCTGGATGATGACTTCTTTGAAGTCGGCAAGATGTTCGACGGCTCCTCCATCGCCGGCTGGAAAGGCATCGAAGCGTCCGACATGATCCTGCTGCCAGACGACGAAACCGCCGTGCTGGACCCGTTCACCGAAGAGCCGACGCTGATCCTGGTGTGCGACATCATCGAACCTTCCACCATGCAAGGTTACGATCGCGACCCGCGCGCCATCGCCCACCGCGCCGAGGAATACCTCAAGTCCACCGGCATCGGTGACACCGTATTCGTAGGCCCGGAGCCAGAATTCTTCATCTTCGACGAAGTGAAGTTCAAGTCCGACATCTCCGGCTCGATGTTCAAGATCTTCTCCGAACAAGCTTCCTGGATGACCGATCAGGACGTGGACGGCGGCAACAAGGGCCACCGCCCAGGCGTGAAAGGCGGCTACTTCCCGGTTCCACCGGTCGATCACGACCACGAAATCCGCACCGCGATGTGCAATGCCCTGGAAGAAATGGGCCTGACCGTTGAAGTTCACCACCATGAAGTGGCGACTGCCGGCCAGAACGAAATCGGCGTCAAGTTCAACACCCTGGTGAAGAAAGCCGACGAAACCCAAACCCTGAAGTACGTTGTTCACAACGTTGCCGATGCCTACGGCCGCACCGCGACCTTCATGCCCAAGCCCCTGTATGGCGATAACGGCTCGGGTATGCACGTGCACATGTCCATCTCCAAGGATGGCAAGAACACCTTCGCTGGCGAAGGCTATGCCGGCCTGTCCGATACCGCCCTGTACTTCATCGGCGGCATCATCAAGCATGGCAAGGCACTGAACGGCTTCACCAACCCATCGACCAACTCGTACAAGCGCCTGGTCCCTGGTTTCGAAGCTCCGGTGATGCTGGCCTACTCGGCTCGCAACCGCTCCGCGTCCATCCGCATTCCTTACGTGAACAGCCCGAAAGGCCGCCGTATCGAAGCACGCTTCCCGGATCCGGCTGCCAACCCGTACCTGGCCTTCGCCGCGCTGCTGATGGCCGGCCTGGACGGTATCCAGAACAAGACCCACCCTGGCGATGCCGCGGACAAGAACCTGTACGACCTGCCGCCTGAAGAGGCCAAGGAAATCCCACAGGTTTGTGGCAGCTTGAAAGAAGCCCTGGAAGAGCTGGACAAGGGCCGCGCCTTCCTGACCAAGGGCGGCGTGTTCTCCGACGACTTCATCGATGCCTACATCGAGCTGAAGTCCGAAGAAGAAATCAAGGTTCGCACCTTCGTGCACCCACTGGAATACGACCTGTACTACAGCGTCTGATCCCGCCTGGCTGCATGAAAAGGCCTCCTTCGGGAGGCCTTTTTCATGGGCGGCAATAACAGGAAGCAAAACCGGGCAGCAGGCCATGGATCGCAGCTGGCGGACCCTTGGATTTACTGGCATAACGGAGCGCCAAACCAATAACAACGGAACCTCGCATGCCTAAGCTTTCTGCCTTTTGCCTGGCCCTGGTCGGCAGTGCCTTTGCCAGCCTCGCAGCCGCCGCCACGCCCGCCCCCGCCGAATTGCCCTCACTGCTGAGCAGCATCGAGCAGCGCCTGAACATTGCTGACCAAGTGGCCCTGAGCAAATGGGATAGCAAAAAGCCTGTGGAAGATCGCGCCCGCGAGCGCGAGGTGATCGCAGGCGCGGTAGTACTGGCGCCCGAGTACAAGCTTGAGCCAGCGTTCGTGGAGCAGTTCTTCGCGGCCCAGATCGAAGCCAACAAACTGGTGCAGTATGGCCTGCTGGTGGACTGGCGCCTGAAAGGCGAGGCCCCGAACAGCGCGCGCCCGGACCTGCTGGGGCAGATTCGCCCGCAACTCGATGGCCTGCAGAAAGCCCTCCTGTTACAGCTGGCAGCCTTTACGCCCTACCGCAGCAGCCCGGACTGCCCGCACTGGGTCGCCGGCGCCATCGACCGTGGCAACAGGGATGCCCTGCACCGCCTGGCGCTCACCCGCGCTACCGGCGAGCTATGCTCCGCCGCGCATTAACCCGTGATTGGCGAGGGGGTCTGATCTATGCTGGTCAGGCCGCCGACGCCTTGCCGAGTAGTCCCTATGCGCCATGCCCTTTTGCTGCTGACCTCCCTCCTGTGCGCTCCGGCCTTCGGCGAGATCTACAAGTCCACCGATGCCAACGGCAACACGGTGTATTCGGAGCACGCCCCCGCCGGCCGGCCTTCACAGAAGATGAACCTTCCGCCGCTCAATAGTGTGCAGATCCCGAAAGGCAAACCGACCGACGCCCCCGCACCCGCCGCTCCGCCACCCGCCCCCGCAGCCGCCTATACCTTGCTTGAGCTGACGGGCATCCCGGCGGACGGCGCAATACGCGCCAACGACGGCACCTTTGATGTGGGGGTCAGCATTCAGCCTCGGCTGGCCAACGGGCAGTTACTGCAGCTGGTGCTCGATGGCGTTGCCTACGGTACTCCCAGCAACGTTCCACGGCTGCAACTTGTGAACGTCGACCGTGGCCAGCACCGGCTAGCGGTTCAGGTATTGGACGGTGCGAACGTGGTGCAAGCCAGCCAACCGGTCACCATCTCGGTTCTGCGGGTCAACGCGCGATGAAAGCGTTGATGTTTTGTACGCTGTTCGCCATGGCCGGGATGTGCCAGGCGCAGGTATATACGTACGTCGACGCGCAGGGTAATCGGGTGTATACGGACCAGCCGCGCAAAGGCGCCACAGCGGTGCGGGTACCCAAGGGCAACCGCATGAACCAGTCTTCCACCGCGCCGGCGAGCGCCAATCGCCCCCAGCAGCAGGCGCGACCCAAGGCAGTGCCGGTAATGCGGGTAACCCACTATGAAATGTTTCGCATCCTTGTGCCCCTTCCCGATGCAGCCGTGACCCACGCCAGCGGAGAAATGATCGTGACCCTCACCAGCGAACCGGCGCTGGAAAACGGCGACCGCTATCAACTGCTGCTGGACGGCAAGCCTGCGGGCGAACCTGGTGCGAGCCCCGTCATCGCCTTGCAGAATGTAGACCGGGGCGCCCATCAGCTGGTGGGCGAAATCCTCGACAGCAAGGGCAACGTGCTGGAACGCACCCCCTCGCAACCCGTGCATATGCTGCGCACGTCCCTTGCGCAAAAACGCCGGGTGCGCCCGTGCAAGGAAGCCGACTACGGCGTGCGCCCGGAATGCCCCCTCAGCGACAAACCCGCCGATGATGATGACGATGAAAGCTAGCGGTTATCGCGCCAAAGCCCGCGCACGCTTATAGTGCATCCAATGCACGTTGCACGGTGACGTGAGCCGAAATAGCGCAAAAGCCAGCTAGCCTTATCCCGATTCCCATCGCAAACCCTGACTTCCCGGGCATGTGCGCTTCTTTTCGGAGCTTGGTTTGGATTTTGCATTTTGCATGCATCAGTGGGGCGCAGGCGTGGCCTGGCCCCGCACCGAGACCGCGCCCTTGGGTCGCGACGTGCCAAGAGAGGTCAAGGATACGCATGACCATCAGCGATGCGCTGCACCGACTGTTACTGGACAACCTCACCACCGCCACCATTCTTCTCAATGCCGAACTACGGCTCGAGTACATGAACCCCGCAGCGGAGATGTTGCTGGCTATCAGCGGCCAACGTAGCCATGGCCAGTTCATCAGCGAGTTGTTCACTGAATCGGCCGAAGCCTTGAATTCGCTTCGCCAGGCCGTGGAGCAGGCCCATCCGTTTACCAAACGGGAAGCCATGCTTACCGCGATGACCGGCCAGACACTCACCGTGGACTACGCCGTTACGCCGATCCTGAGCAAAGGCGAAACCTTGTTGTTGCTTGAGGTGCACCCTCGGGACCGCCTGTTGCGCATTACTAAGGAAGAGGCACAGCTATCGAAGCAGGAAACCACCAAGATGCTGGTGCGGGGCCTTGCACACGAGATAAAGAACCCCCTTGGTGGTATCCGCGGGGCGGCGCAGTTGCTGGCCCGGGAGCTTCCCGAGGAGGGCTTGCGCGACTATACCAATGTGATCATCGAGGAGGCCGATCGGCTGCGCAACCTGGTGGACCGCATGTTGGGCTCCAACAAGTTGCCCTCTTTGGCGATGACCAATATTCACGAAGTGCTGGAGCGGGTATGCAGCCTGGTGGATGCCGAGAGCCAGGGCGGCATTTCCTTGCTGCGGGATTACGACCCGAGCATTCCCGATGTGCTGATCGATCGCGAGCAGATGATCCAGGCTGTGCTGAACATTGTGCGCAACGCCATGCAGGCCATCAGCGAGGAGAAGGAGCTGCGCCTTGGCCGCATAACCCTGCGTACCCGCACCATGCGCCAATTCACCATTGGCCACACCCGTCACAGGCTGGTGGCCAAGATCGAGATCATCGACAACGGGCCGGGCATACCCCACGAACTGCAGGAAACGATCTTTTATCCAATGGTCAGCGGGCGCCCCGACGGCACCGGCCTTGGGCTGGCCATTACTCAGAACATCATCAGCCAGCATCAGGGGCTGATCGAATGTGACAGCCACCCTGGCCACACCACTTTTTCGATCTTCCTGCCGCTGGAACAAGGAGCTGCTTCGTCATGAGCCGTAGTGAAACCGTCTGGATCGTCGATGACGACCGTTCCATCCGCTGGGTTTTGGAAAAAGCGCTGCAACAGGAAGGCATGACGACCCAGAGCTTCGACAGTGCCGATGGCGTGATGAGCCGCCTCGCTCGCCAGCAGCCCGACGTGATCATTTCCGATATCCGCATGCCGGGTGCCAGCGGCCTGGACCTGCTCGCGCGCATTCGCGAGCAGCACCCTCGCCTGCCGGTGATCATCATGACCGCCCATTCCGACCTGGACAGCGCGGTGGCGTCTTATCAGGGCGGTGCATTCGAATACCTGCCCAAGCCCTTCGATGTGGATGAAGCGGTATCGCTGGTGAAGCGTGCCAACCAGCATGCGCAAGAACAGCAAGGGATGGACACGCCGCCTGCGCTTACCCGCACACCGGAGATTATCGGTGAAGCCCCGGCCATGCAGGAGGTGTTCCGGGCCATCGGGCGTTTGAGCCACTCCAATATCACCGTGCTGATCAACGGCGAGTCCGGGACCGGCAAGGAGTTGGTAGCTCATGCCCTGCATCGGCACAGCCCCCGCGCAGCAGCCCCCTTCATTGCCCTGAACATGGCGGCGATTCCGAAAGACCTGATGGAATCCGAGCTGTTTGGCCACGAGAAAGGCGCGTTCACCGGTGCTGCCAACCTGCGCCGCGGCCGTTTCGAACAGGCAGATGGCGGCACGCTGTTCCTCGACGAAATCGGCGACATGCCTGCCGATACCCAAACCCGTCTGTTGCGCGTGTTGGCCGACGGTGAATTCTACCGGGTGGGTGGCCATACGCCGGTCAAGGTCGACGTGCGCATCATTGCCGCGACGCACCAGAACCTGGAAAACCTGGTGCACGCGGGTAAATTCCGGGAAGACCTGTTCCACCGCTTGAACGTCATCCGCATTCACATCCCGCGCATGTCGGACCGCCGCGAGGACATCCCTACCCTCGCCCGGCACTTCCTCAGCCGTGCCGCGCAGGAGCTGGCGGTGGAGCCCAAGCTGCTCAAGCCAGAAACCGAGGAGTACCTCAAAAACCTGCCATGGCCAGGCAACGTGCGCCAGCTGGAGAACACCTGTCGCTGGATCACAGTGATGGCTTCCGGGCGAGAGGTGCACATTTCTGACCTGCCGCCCGAACTGCTCAGCCTGCCTCAGGACGCAGCGCCGGTGACCAACTGGGAGCAAGCCCTGCGGCAATGGGCAGACCAGGCCCTGGCGCGCGGCCAATCGAACCTGCTGGACAGCGCAGTGCCGAGCTTTGAACGGATCATGATCGAAACGGCGCTCAAGCACACCGCCGGCCGACGTCGCGATGCCGCGGTTCTGCTGGGCTGGGGCCGTAATACCCTCACCCGCAAAATCAAGGAACTGGGCATGAAGGTAGATGGTGGCGAAGAGGACGATAACGACGACGCCTGATGCCCGCTGACCAAGAGCCCCGCTTCGGCGGGGCTTTTTTTGGGCCTACATTTGTGCACCGCGGTGCCGCTTGCACCGGACGAAGGCGCGGTTGTGGATTGTTGCAAACCTGTTCACGAGGGCGGCTCGCCCGAATCTATAAGCACCGCCGAGAAAAATACTCATTTATTTCAGATGGTTACAGATGGCGCAGCCCCGCAATCCACGGAGTTACACACTCTGGCACGCGCCCTGCAATAACACTGATATGAACGGTTTCGGGGATTTTGGTACAGGCAGGCCAGGGTTCCCCTCTTTACACCTCGGGGCTTTGCATAGCGCGGCCCCGCCCCTTTCAGGGGCTTCGGTACAGGCAGGCCGAAGTTCCTTCTTTACACCCGAGCAAGGCCATCACGCCAGCGCTCACCCCTTTTGGGGACCTTGGTACAGGCAGGCCGGGGCTTCCCTCTTTTATTCGTCACGGAGGCTGATATGCAGCCTCCAGCGACCGGACACTTCCTCACCTTCCCATTGAGCCCGCAGTTGCCGGGCCGCAATGATATTGAGCAGTAGGCCCTTGTCGGTATGGCGCAGCGTCCACTTCGCCTGGCGACCTTCCAGTTCCAGCTGGCCTTGCAACTGTGGCCCGCTGGCGTCGAACAGGATGGCCACCGTGCCGTCGACCAGCTCCCCGTGCACCTGCGGGGCGTGATCGAACCATACGTTCATCTCACCCTCGGGCAACAACTCCACCTTGTCGAAAGCAGGCCGCCCTGGGTCCATCAATTTGCCGATCATCAAGCCTACCAGCAGCCCGATCAGTGCCAGCGAGCACAGGAAGCGAGGCCACAGGGAGGATCGTGGCGGCAGCACTTCGGCGTTAGAATGCTGCCCGTCGTTCGTATCGGAGCCGCGCATGTTTCACGTCATCCTGTTTCAACCGGAAATACCACCCAATACGGGCAACGTTATCAGGCTTTGCGCCAACAGCGGCTGCCACCTTCACCTGATTGAACCCTTGGGTTTCGAGCTGGATGACAAGCGCTTGCGGCGGGCGGGCCTGGATTACCACGAGTATGCGCCACTCAAGCGCTATCCGGACCTGCCCACCTGCCTTGAAAGCCTGGGCAACCCGCGCCTGTTCGCCTTCACCACCAAGGGTTCACGGCCGTTTCACGACGTGCAGTTCGAACCCGGGGACGCCTTCCTGTTCGGCCCGGAAAGCCGAGGCCTGCCGCCCGAGGTGCTCGACACTTTCCCCGCAGACCGCCGCCTGCGCCTGCCCATGCGCCCCAACAGCCGAAGCCTGAACCTTTCCAATACCGTGGCCATTGCCGTGTACGAGGCGTGGCGGCAGCATGGGTTCTGCGAGGGGTAACCACTGAGTTACGCGGTGCCTGCTTCGCGAGCTCCGCCTGCGGCTGCGCCCGGCTCCTACAAGATCCAGGCCTGCACTCGCAACTGTAGGAGTGGGCGAAGCCCGCGAACAAGATTGAAAAAAAACGCCCCGAAGGGCGTTTTTTGCGTAGCAAGCCGGGCGATCAGGCCTGAGGCGCTTCGCCGGCTTCCTGCATGCGCTGCAGCTCTTGCGCGTACAGGGCGTCGAAGTTGACCGGGGCCAGCATCAGCGCAGGGAACGAGCCGCGGGTGACCAGGCTGTCCAGAGTTTCGCGAGCGTACGGGAAGAGGATGTTCGGGCAGAAGGCGCCGAGGGTATGGCTCATGGCGCCTGCATCCAGACCTTTGATCATGAAGATACCGGCCTGCTGAACTTCGGCGATGAAGGCGACTTCTTCACCGTTTTTCACGGTTACCGAAAGGGTGAGCACAACCTCGTGGAAATCGCCGTCCAGCTGCTTCTGACGGGTGTTGAGGTCCAGCGCAACGCTCGGCTCCCACTGCTGGCGGAAGATCGCCGGGCTTTTCGGGGCCTCGAAGGAGAGGTCGCGAACGTAAATGCGCTGCAGCGAGAATTGCGGGCCTTCAGCTTCTTCGTTGGCGGCGCCGTTGGTAGCTTGATCAGTCATGACAGATCCTTCTTGTAACGTTCGGTAGGGTTGTTTTCAGCGCAACAGCGGGTCCAGCTTGCCCGCTCGCTCCAAGGCGTACAGGTCATCGCAACCGCCCACGTGATAGTCGCCAATCCAGATTTGCGGCACGGACGTACGCCCTGCCTTCTTGGTCATCTCGGCGCGCAGCTGAGGTTGGCCGTCCACGCGGATTTCTTCGAACGCCACGCCCTTCTTTGCAAGCAAGGCCTTGGCCCGAGTGCAGTACGGGCACCAATCGCTGGAATAAACGACTATCTGAGCCATATCACTTCACCAGTGGCAGGTTGTCGGCGCGCCAGCTTGAAATGCCGCCCGACAGCTTCGCGGCGGTATGGCCGCTTTTCAGAAGATCCCGGCATACCGTGCCAGCGTGCTGGCCCATGGCATCCACGATGATCAGGGTTTTGCCCTTGTGCTTGTCCAGCTCGGCGGCACGCGCTACGAGCTTGTCCTGAGGAATGTTCAGCGCGTCGACGATATGGCCGGCGGCAAAATCCTTCTTGGCGCGGATATCGATCACCACGCCCTTGTCGGCGTTTACCAGGGCGGTCAACTCGCGTGGGCTGAGGCTACGGCCGCCACGGCTGGTTTCAAGTACCAGCAGCAACGCGAGAAGAATCAGGAAAAGACCGACGAGCAGGTAGTGATTGGTGGCGAATTCCAGCAAGTGAGCGACCATCGACAGCTTCCAGAGCATGAAAAATGGCGGCCAGTATACACAGCGGCCGGGCACGGCCAAAGCCCACCGGGCGCCTGTTTCATGGAACCGGAGCGGGGCTCGGGGGTCTGTGGATCACGCTCTGGTACGCAAGCCGGGGTGAATTGCCCTAAGATAGCTTTCCTTATCCTCTGACAGCCGCGAGTGGGAACCATGACAGCCACGCCGAAACCTCTGGTCTTGATCATCCTGGACGGATTCGGGCATAGCGATACCCATGAATACAACGCCGTCTGGTCCGCTAAAAAGCCGAATCTCGACAAGTTGTTGCAAAACCATGCCCATGGCCTGATTTCCGGCTCTGGCATGGACGTGGGCCTGCCCGACGGCCAGATGGGCAACTCCGAAGTGGGCCACATGAACCTCGGCGCCGGCCGCGTGGTGTATCAGGACTTTACTCGGGTGACCAAGGCCATCCGCGATGGTGAGTTCTTCGAAAACCCCACCATTTGCGCGGCCGTCGACAAGGCGGTAAGCGCGGGCAAGGCCGTGCATGTGATGGGCCTGCTGTCCGATGGCGGCGTACACAGCCACCAGGACCACATCATGGCCATGGTTGAACTGGCCGCCCGCCGTGGCGCCGAGCGCATCTACCTGCATGCCTTCCTCGATGGCCGCGACACACCACCCAAAAGCGCGCAAAGCTCGCTCGAACTGATGGAAAGCACCTTCGCCCGCCTGGGCAAAGGCCGCTTTGCCAGCCTGATCGGCCGCTACTTCGCCATGGACCGCGACAACCGCTGGGACCGCGTAAGCGCCGCCTACAACCTGATCGTGGACGCCACTGCCGAATATCACGCCGCTACCGCCTCCGAAGGGCTGGACGCCGCCTATGCCCGTGGCGAGAGCGATGAGTTCGTGAAGGCCACCACCGTGGGCGAACCGGTGAAGGTCGAAGACGGCGACGCGGTTGTGTTCATGAACTTCCGCGCAGACCGCGCCCGCGAACTGTCACGGGTATTCGTTGAAGACAACTTCGCCGACTTCGAACGCAAGCGCCAGCCCAAGCTGGCCGGCTATGTAGGCCTGACCCAATATTCGGCGAAGATCCCCGCACCAGCGGCCTTCGGCGCCAGCAGCCTGAAGAACGTGCTGGGCGAATACCTGGCCAACAATGGCAAAACCCAGCTGCGCATCGCTGAAACCGAGAAGTACGCCCACGTGACCTTCTTCTTCTCCGGTGGCCGCGAAGAGCCGTTCCCAGGCGAAGAGCGCATCCTGATCCCGTCGCCCAAGGTCGCCACCTACGACCTGCAGCCGGAAATGAGCGCACCGGAAGTGACTGACAAGATCGTCGACGCCATCGAGAACCAGCGCTTCGACGTGATTGTGGTGAACTACGCCAACGGCGACATGGTGGGCCACAGCGGCATCTTCGACGCGGCCGTGAAAGCGGTCGAGTGCCTGGATACCTGTGTGGGCCGCATCGCCGCCGCGCTGGAGAAAGTGGGTGGCGAAGCGCTGATCACGGCTGACCACGGTAACGTGGAGCAGATGGAAGACGAATCCACCGGCCAGGCCCACACCGCCCACACTACCGAGCCGGTGCCGTTCATCTACGTGGGCAAGCGCCCATTGAAAGTGCGCGAAGGCGGGGTGCTTGCCGATGTGGCGCCCACCATGCTGCAACTGCTGGGCCTGGAAAAGCCCGAAGAAATGACTGGCCACTCCATTCTGGTCGACGCCTGATCATCAAGGACAGGGCGTGCATGGCGCGCCCTTTTGATTGCCGATGCCGCCGGGCATACTAGGCCCACTTTCTATTCCGGTAACGACCACTCGATGCTTCGCGCCCTCGCCTTCCTCGCCCTCGCGGCCATGACGCTTCCGGTTTTCGCCGATGATCGCGCACAAACCCAGCAGCAGATTGAAGCCACCCGGCAAGATATCAATGAGCTGAAGAAGGTGCTTGGCCAGTTGCAGCAAGAGAAGGCTGACGTACAGAAGGACCTGCGGGGTACCGAAACGCAGATGGGCACGCTGCAAAAGCAGGTCGATGCCTTGCAGGAACAGTTGAAAAAAACCGAAACCGAGCTGCAGCGGCTCGAGACAGAGAAAAAAAAACTTCAAAGTTCGCGCATTGAACAGCAAAAGCTGATCGGCATTCAGGCGCGGGCAGCGTACCAAAGCGGCCGACAGGAATACCTCAAGCTGTTGCTCAATCAGCAGAACCCCGAACAGTTTGCCCGTACCCTCACCTATTACGACTACCTGAGCAAGGCGCGGCTGGACCAGCTCAAGGCGTTCAACGACACCCTGCGCCAGCTTGCGGATGTTGAAAAGAATATCCAGATGCAACAAGCGCAGTTGTTGGTGCAGCAGGGGACGCTGGATGAACAGCGCACCCAGCTGGAACAGGCGCGCAAGGAGCGTCAGGTGGCCCTGGCCAAACTGAACGACGATTACCAGGCGCGGGACCAGAAGCTGCAACGGCGGCAGCAGGATCAGGCTGACCTGCAGAAGGTACTGGCAACCATCGAGGAAACCCTGGCGCGCCAGGCGCGGGAAGCCGAAGAGGCCCGGCGCAAGGCGCTGCTGGCACAGCAGGAAGAAGAACGCCGGCAACGCGAAGCGGCGGCCGCGAGCAACACGCCGCCCCCGCCGCGAAAGGCAGCCCCCGAAGTGCGGGTAAGTACCGGCGAAACCTTCGGAGGCGCTTTCGGCGCAGCCCGGGGAAAACTTCCTTGGCCGGTCGATGGTCGACTATTGGCGCGTTTTGGTGACACGCGTGGGGATGAGCGCACGCGCTGGGACGGTGTAATGATCGGCGCAGCCGCCGGTACCGCCGTACGCGCGGTGCATGGCGGCCGGGTGGTATTCGCCGACTGGTTGCGCGGCGCGGGGCTTCTGGTCATTCTGGACCACGGGGACGGTTATCTCAGCCTGTACGGCCATAACCAGACGCTACTTAAAAGTGCGGGAGATGTAGTCAAGGCTGGTGAGGCGATTTCAACGGTCGGCACCAGCGGTGGGCAGGACACACCAGCATTGTATTTCGCCATTCGACAGCAGGGCCGGGCAACCGACCCCGCACAGTGGTGCCGCGGCTGACGCGGTACCGGTCAAACAGGATCAGGAGTTGTTCGACATGCTGCATTCCTCCCGCCTTTCCATGCTGGCCCTCGCTCTGATGATGAGCGCGCCCCTGGCGAACGCCGCTGATCCCACGCCGGCGCCCGCGGCGTCTCCGGTTACCGCGCCCGCACCGGGCAAGGCGCCGCTGCCGCTGGACGAACTGCGCACCTTCGCTGAGGTGATGGACCGTATCAAGGCTGCGTATGTGGAGCCGGTGGACGACAAGACCCTGCTGGAAAACGCAATCAAGGGCATGTTGAGCAACCTGGACCCGCACTCGGCCTATCTGGGCCCCGAGGATTTCGCCGAGTTGCAGGAAAGCACCAGTGGTGAATTCGGTGGCCTGGGCATTGAAGTGGGCGTGGAAGACAACTTCATCAAGGTGGTGTCGCCCATCGACGACACCCCTGCCAGCCGTGCGGGCATCGAAGCGGGCGACCTGATCGTGAAGATCAACGGCCAGCCCACCCGCGGCCAGACCATGACCGAAGCCGTGGACAAGATGCGCGGCAAGGTGGGTGAGAAAATCACGCTTACCTTGGTACGTGACGGCGGCAACCCATTCGACGTAACCCTGGCCCGCGCCATCATCCAGGTGAAGAGCGTGAAGGCGCAGTTGCTGGAAGACGGTTACGGGTACATCCGTATTACCCAGTTCCAGGTAAAGACGGGCGAAGAGGTGGGCAAGGCGCTTGCCAAGCTGCGCAAGGACAACGGCAAGAAGCTCAATGGCCTGATCCTCGACCTGCGCAATAACCCCGGTGGCGTGTTGCAGGCAGCGGTGGAAGTGGCAGACCACTTCCTTACCCACGGCCTGATCGTGTACACCAAAGGCCGCATCGCCAACTCCGAACTGCGCTTCAATGCCGACCCTGCCGACGCCAGCGAAGGTGCTCCGCTGGTAGTGCTGATAAACGGCGGCAGCGCGTCGGCGTCCGAGATCGTGGCTGGCGCCTTGCAAGACCAGAAGCGCGGCGTGCTCATGGGCACGGACAGCTTCGGCAAAGGCTCGGTGCAAACCGTGCTGCCGCTGAACAATGACCGGGCACTGAAGCTGACCACCGCGCTGTACTTCACACCAAACGGGCGCTCCATTCAGGCCCAGGGGATTATCCCCGACGTGGAAGTGCGCCGGGCGAAGATTACCCGCGAGCAGGACCAGGAAACCTTCAAGGAAGCGGACCTGCAAGGCCACTTGGGTAATGGCAATGGTGGCGCCGACCGGCCTACGGGCAGCAGCGCGGCGGACAAGAAGGCGCGCCCGCAGGATGACGACTTCCAGCTCAGCCAGGCGCTGAACCTGCTCAAGGGCTTGAAGGTTACCCGCGGCAACTGAAGCCATGCGAACGTGGTTCCTGGCCTGCCTGCTCACTTTCGTATGGGCAGGCGTGGCCACGGCGAGTGAAGCGCCTGCCTACCTCAGCCTGATCATCGACGACCTTGGGCAAAACGTTACGCGGGATGCCCGGGCCCTGGCGCTTCCTGGCCCGATAACCCTGGCTGTGATGCCCGATACCCCGCACGCCGCAACGTTCGCACGCGAAGCCTACAAGGCAGGCAAGACGGTAATCGTACATATGCCCATGGACCCGGCCGGCGGCCCTTTCGCCTGGCAACCCGGCATGCCGGATAATCAGCTGCGCGAGCGCCTTGTCGCGGCTTTCAAGGCAGTACCGTTCGCCGCTGGCTTGAATAATCACGAAGGCAGCCGCATGACCGCGCAAACCGGGCCCATGGCGCTGCTGGCCAACGAGCTTCAGCAACGGCGTTTGTTTTTGGTAGACAGCCGCACCACCGCCGCGACCCAGGCAGCCGCGCAGGCACAGGCCATCGGGCTTGCGAGCGTATCCCGGGATGTATTTCTGGACGATGAGCGTGCGCCGCAAGCTATCGCGGCGCAGCTGGACAAGGCGGTAGCGCTGGCCCGTAAGCAGGGCTCAGCGGTGGTAATCGGCCATCCCTACCCTGAAACCCTCACCCTGCTGGAGCAAGCGCTACCGGGCTTGAAAGCACGGGGGGTAGAGATGATCAGCATCCGCCAGATGATTGCCCACAGGGGCAACCAGCCACGTCACCTGTAGGTGCTCTCGCAACTCCTGGGAAGCAACTGCCTTAGCGGTTTCCTTAAACCCTTATTCGCGAGCTTCGCCCTGCTCCCACAGAGTTCGCCCTGATTAGGGATTCAGTTCACTTTGTGGGAAGCGGGCGCAGCTCGCGAAAAGGGTAAAAACCCATTCGAAAGCTTCGCCGGAAGGTTGGCCCCGCCGCTTCCAACATGGCATAAAAGGTTAACGAACGCAGATGCCCTGCGCTGCCATGAACGCCTTGGCCTCGGGCACGGTGTATTCGCCGAAGTGGAAAATACTGGCCGCGAGCACGGCGCTGGCGTGGCCCTGGGTGATGCCATCTGCCAGGTGCTGCAGGTTACCCACGCCACCACTGGCAATCACCGGGATCCCCAGCGCATCGCTGATCGCCCGGGTAACCCCCAGGTCGAAGCCGTTTTTCATGCCGTCCTGGTCCATGCTGGTGAGCAGGATCTCCCACAGAGTTCGCCCTGATTAGGGATTCAGTTCACTTTGTGGGAAGCGGGCGCAGTGAAGCGCGCCCTAGAAGTTGGACATCCATCCAACCTCTGGGGTGTATTCATGAGCAAGTACAGTACGCAGTTCAAGCTTTCAGCGATCGGCGCCTTCCTCTCTGGGGCCTACGGTTTTCGCCGCGTTGGCGCCGACTTCGGCGTTGATCCCACGCTGCTGCGCCGCTGGATTGCGGCCTATAGGCAACATGGCGAACAGGGTGTCACGCCGCGTGCGCGCCAGTCGTACACCACCGAATTCAAGCTGATGGTACTGCAAACGAAGTGGCGCGATCACCTATCGCTTCGAGAGGTCGCGGCCCTGTTCAACCTCGGCTGTTCCAGCCAGGTGGGCAGATGGGAGCGTGAGTACTACAGTAGCGCCATCGAAGCCCCGCGCCCGGGGCCCCAGGAATTGCCTGTTGTCATGTCCAAGCCGAAATTTCCAAAACCCCAGACGCCCCTTCCATCCGAGTCGATCAAGGATGAAGACCTGACCCATGACCAGTTGCTGGCCAGGCTGTACCAGGCTCGGGTGGAGAACGCTTACCTAAAAAAGTTGAAGGCGTTAAGGGAGGAAAAGGAAAGGCAGGCGGCAGCCGGGAAGAAAAAGCCCGGATAGTCACCGCGCTGCGGTCGGACTTTGACCTTGATGCGCTGCTCAAGGCGGCCGGGCTGGCGCGCAGCACCTACTACTACCAACTCAAGGCGATTGCTGCCGGGGACATGAGCGCCCCGCTGAAAGCTGCGATCCAGAGCATTCAGGATCAGCACAAGGGCCGATACGGCTACCGCCGCGTGACCGCGACCCTGCGTCACGACGGGCAGCTGGTCAACAGCAAGAAAGTGCGTCGGCTGATGGGCGAGATGGGGCTTCAATGCAAGGTACGACCCAAGCGGTACAAGTCGTACAACGGCCTGATAGGGGTAGCCGCGCCCAACCTGCTGGCCCGGAATTTCAAGGCCGAGGCGCCGAATCAGAAGTGGGTGACCGACGTGACCGAGTTCAAGGTGGGCAGTGAAAAGCTGTACCTGTCGCCCGTGCTGGACTTGTACAACGGCGAGATCGTGGCCTATCAGCTCGCCGAACGCCCACAGTATGCGCTGGTGGGGCAAATGTTGGAGCAGGCTCTGAAGCGCTTGCCGGACGGTGCCACGCCGCTGCTGCACTCGGATCAGGGCTGGCACTACCGCTATCAGGAGTACCGCGACCGGCTACAGGCAGCGGGTCTGGAACAGAGCATGTCGCGCAAAGGTAACTGCTTGGACAACGCGGCCATGGAAAGTTTTTTCGGCACGCTCAAGACGGAGTTCTTCTACCGGGAGCGCTTTACCAGCATCGATCAGCTATGGACGGCGATTGAGGAATACATTCACTATTACAATCATTACCGCATCAAGATGAAGCTCGACGGCCTGAGCCCTGTGGCGTACAGGACCCAGGCCGCAGCAGCCTGATTTACTCGTCCAACTTTATGGGCGCATGCCACAGCTCGCGAAAAGGGTAAAAACCCATTCGAAAGCTTCGCCGGAAGGTTGGCCCCGCCGCTACCAACATGGCTTGAATGGTCAACGAACGCAGATGCCCTGCGCTGCCATGAACGCCTTGGCCTCGGGCACGGTGTATTCGCCGAAGTGGAAAATACTGGCCGCGAGCACGGCGCTGGCGTGGCCCTGGGTGATGCCATCTGCCAGGTGCTGCAGGTTACCCACGCCACCACTGGCAATCACCGGGATCCCCAGCGCATCGCTGATCGCCCGGGTAACCCCCAGGTCGAAGCCGTTTTTCATGCCGTCCTGGTCCATGCTGGTGAGCAGGATCTCCCACAGAGTTCGCCCTGATTAGGGATTCAGTTCACTTTGTGGGAAGCGGGCGCAGCTCGCGAAAAGGGTAAAAACCCATTCGAAAGCTTCGCCGGAAGGTTGGCCCCGCCGCTACCAACATGGCTTGAATGGTCAACGAACGCAGATGCCCTGCGCTGCCATGAACGCCTTGGCCTCGGGCACGGTGTATTCGCCGAAGTGGAAAATACTGGCCGCGAGCACGGCGCTGGCGTGGCCCTGGGTGATGCCATCTGCCAGGTGCTGCAGGTTACCCACGCCACCACTGGCAATCACCGGGATCCCCAGCGCATCGCTGATCGCCCGGGTAACCCCCAGGTCGAAGCCGTTTTTCATGCCGTCCTGGTCCATGCTGGTGAGCAGGATCTCCCACAGAGTTCGCCCTGATTAGGGATTCAGTTCACTTTGTGGGAAGCGGGCGCAGCTCGCGAAAAGGGTAAAAACCCATTCGAAAGCTTCGCCGGAAGGTTGGCCCCGCCGCTACCAACATGGCTTGAATGGTCAACGAACGCAGATGCCCTGCGCTGCCATGAACGCCTTGGCCTCGGGCACGGTGTATTCGCCGAAGTGGAAAATACTGGCCGCGAGCACGGCGCTGGCGTGGCCCTGGGTGATGCCATCTGCCAGGTGCTGCAGGTTACCCACGCCACCACTGGCAATCACCGGGATCCCCAGCGCATCGCTGATCGCCCGGGTAACCCCCAGGTCGAAGCCGTTTTTCATGCCGTCCTGGTCCATGCTGGTGAGCAGGATCTCGCCCGCGCCCAGCCCTTCCATCTTCCGCGCCCATTCAACCGCATCGAGCCCGGTGGGCTTGCGGCCGCCATGGGTGAAGATCTCCCAGCGAGGCTCTTCGCCAGGCCCGGAAACCTTCTTGGCGTCGATCGCCACCACAATGCACTGTGACCCGAACCGCGCGGCGGCTTCGCCCACGAACTCGGGATTGAACACCGCGGCGGTGTTGATGGAAACTTTGTCCGCCCCGGCATTGAGCAGGTTACGAATATCCTGCACCGTGCGAACGCCGCCGCCCACGGTCAGCGGGATGAACACCTGGCTCGCCATGCGCTCCACGGTGTGCAGCGTGGTATCGCGGCCGTCCACGCTGGCGGTGATGTCCAGGAAAGTGATTTCGTCCGCGCCTTGCTCATCGTAGCGGCGAGCGATCTCCACCGGGTCCCCGGCATCGCGGATGTTCTCGAATTTCACACCCTTGACCACGCGGCCGTTGTCCACGTCCAGGCAGGGGATGATGCGTTTTGCCAGGGCCATCAGGGCCTCCTTCGTCGGCAGCTTCACGCTTGGAGCTTCAAGCCTCAAGCTCCAAGCGGTAAGTAACAGCGGATCGCGTACTGCTTTTCTCTTGTAGCTTGCCGCTTACAGCTTGCCACTCACGAACTGGTCGCAGAAGGCTTGAGCTTCAGCCACATCCAGCGTGCCCTCATAGATGGCCCGGCCGGTGATTGCGCCAATGATCCCAGGGGCTTTGGCGTTGAGCAGGGCCTTGATGTCGCCCAGGTTATGAATGCCGCCCGAAGCGATTACCGGGATACGCGTGGCTTCGGCCAGCGCGGCGGTGAAGGGCACGTTGCAGCCCTGCATCATCCCGTCCTTGGCGATATCGGTGTACACAATGGCCGACACGCCGTCGGCTTCGAACCGCTTGGCCAGGTCGATCACCTGCACCGTGCTCACTTCAGCCCAACCGTCGGTAGCGACGAAACCGTCTTTTGCGTCCAGGCCCACGATCACCTTGCCCGGGAATGCCTTGCAGGCTTCAGCCACGAACTCGGGCTGCTTCACGGCCTTGGTGCCGATGATCACGTAGCTCACGCCGGCCTTCACGTAGTGCTCGATGGTTTCGAGCGAACGGATGCCGCCGCCGATCTGGATCGGCAGGTTCGGGTAGCGTTTGGCGATCGCGGTAACCACGTCGCCATTGACCGGCTGGCCTTCGAAGGCGCCGTTGAGGTCTACCAGGTGCAGCCGGCGGCAGCCGCCGTCCACCCATTTGGCAGCCATGCTCACCGGATCGTCGGAGAACACGGTGGAGTCTTCCATACGGCCCTGGCGCAGGCGCACGCAAGCGCCGTCCTTGAGGTCAATAGCGGGGAT
Source organism: Pseudomonas sp. 3MAES_34.3B (assembly GCF_058145875.1). NCBI lineage: Bacteria > Pseudomonadati > Pseudomonadota > Gammaproteobacteria > Pseudomonadales > Pseudomonadaceae > Pseudomonas > Pseudomonas sp. 3MAES_34.3B. Next base: position 5,169,978 of record NZ_CM176960.1, read on the forward strand.
GATCAACATTTCGGAATCCTTCGGAATCAGCGGCAAGCTGCAAGCTATAAGCCACAAGTAAAGCAAAGCCGGGCGCGGTGGTTCCGCTTCGGCTTGCAACTTGCCGCTTATAGCTTGCAGCTACAAAAATTCTTACCAGCGCCCATCCCAGGCGGCGAAGTTCTGCAGCAACTGCAGGCCGTGGGTATGGCTTTTTTCAGGGTGGAACTGCACGGCGAAGCGTGAGCCTTCAGCCAGGGCAGCGGCGAAATCCTTGCCGTAGTGGCCGCGGCCAACCACTTGCGAAGGCTTGCCGGCCTCGATGTAGTAGCTGTGCACGAAGTAGAAACGCGCGCGGTCCGGGATGCTATGCCACAGCGGATGGTCCACCGGCATGCTGATCTCGTTCCAGCCCATGTGGGGCACCTTGAGGTGCTCGCCGTCTTCGTGCAGGTTTTTGCCGAAGAAACGCACCTGGCCTGGGAACACGCCAATGCAGTCCACGCCGTCGTTCTCTTCACTGCGTTCCATCAGGGCCTGCATGCCTACGCAGATACCGAGGAAGGGACGGTCCTTGCTCACTTCCTGTACCAGCGCATCGAAGCCCAGCCGGCGGATTTCAGCCATGCAATCGCGGATCGCGCCAACGCCGGGGAACACTACCCGGTCCGCCTCGCGAATCACCGCCGCATCGCTGGTTACCAGCACTTTGCCGGCGCCCACGTGCTCCAGGGCCTTTGCCACGGAGTGCAGGTTGCCCATGCCGTAGTCGATCACCGCTACCGTTTGCATCAGAGTACGCCCTTGGTGGAAGGCATTTGGCCGGCCATCCGATCGTCCACTTCCACGGCCATGCGCAGCGCGCGGCCGAACGCCTTGAACACGGTTTCGATCTGATGGTGCGTGTTCACGCCGCGCAGGTTATCGATGTGCAGGGTGACCTGGGCGTGGTTGACGAAGCCCTGGAAGAACTCCTGGAACAGGTCTACGTCGAACCGGCCGACCACCGCCCGGGTGTAGGGCACGTGCATCTGCAGGCCGGGGCGGCCGGAAAAATCGATCACCACCCGCGACAGGGCTTCGTCCAGTGGGACGTAGGCATGGCCATAGCGGCGGATGCCTTTTTTGTCACCTACCGCGCGCGCGAACGCCTGGCCAAGGGTAATGCCCACATCCTCGACGGTGTGATGGTCGTCGATAGCCAGGTCGCCCTTGCATTCGATGTCCAGGTCGATCAGCCCATGGCGGGCGATCTGGTCGAGCATATGCTCAAGGAAAGGCACACCGATATCGAACCGGGCCTTGCCGGTGCCATCCAGGTTGATCGAGGCTTTGATCTGGGTTTCCAGGGTGTTGCGCTCGACGAACGCCTTACGTTCGGTCATCACCAACTCCGCAAACAATCATTCAGCGAAAAAGGGGCACATTATAGGCGCAGATGGGCGGCAGCATGAAGCGATCAGCGACGAAGATACGAAAAACCCCGCCCGGCCAGTGCGGCGGGGCGGGGTTCGGGTGTTACCGAACCGCTGTCAGAACAGCACGGCGGTTTTCTGGATCGTGATTGCCACGCCCCACGCCAGCGGAATGCCAACGGCCAGCCAGGCGGCGATTACCAACGGGCGAGTACCCGGGGCGGCGCGCCATTCGAGCACGGTGGAACCGTTTGCGCTCTTGTCGTGGCTGATCGCGCGTTCCACGGCAAGCTCTTCGGGGGTCATGAAGTACTTGTCGGCCACCGGGCGGATCAGCGCGTTGCAAATGAAGCCAAGCACCAGCAGGCCCGCCAGGATGTACAGCGTGATGTCGTACACCGCGGCGCGTTCCACGCCGATGCTCAGCTGGTATTCACGCAGGTAGTTCACCAGCACCGGGCCCAGCACGCCGGCAGCGGCCCAGGCAGTGAGCAAGCGACCGTGGATGGCGCCAACCATCTGGGTACCGAACAGGTCTGCCAGATAGGCCGGTACCGTGGCGAAACCGCCGCCGTACATCGACAGGATGATGCAGAACGCGGTCACGAACAGCGCAACGTTACCCAGGTGGCCGAGGTTCGGTACCAACGCGTACAGCGCCACGCCCAAGGTAAAGAACACGAAGTAGGTGTACTTGCGGCCGATGTAGTCCGAGAACGACGCCCAGAAGAAGCGGCCGCCAATGTTGAACAGGCTCAGCAAGCCAGTGAAGCCGGCCGCGATAGCCGCGATCTGTGCCAACTGTGCCGGTGCGAGTTCACCGAAGGTCTGGTTGGTGCCCAACAGTTTGCCTGCGAACACTTCCTGCAGCAGTGGCGAAGCCATGCCCAGGATGCCGATGCCGGCGGATACGTTCAGGCACAGCACCAGCCATACCAGTGCGAACTGAGGGGTTTTCCAGGCCACGCTCACATGAACGTGACGGTCGGTGATCATGGCGTTGCTGGCCTTCTTGGCCGGCGCCGCCCAACCTTCAGGCTTCCAGCCGGTAGGGGGCACACGGTAGGTGAGCGCACCGCCGATCATGAATACGAAGTAAATCGCGGCCATCACCAGGAAGCTCTGCCATACGCCTACGCTGGTAGGCGTTGCGAAGTGAGACATCAGCGCGGTTGCCAGGGGCGCACCCACCATGGCGCCGCCGCCGAAGCCCATGATCGCCATGCCGGTGGCCATGCCGCGTTTGTCCGGGAACCATTTGATCAAGGTGGAAACGGGAGAGATATAGCCCAGGCCCAGGCCAATGCCGCCGATCACGCCGGAGCCGATCCACATCAGCCAGATCTGGTGGGTGTAGACACCCAGCGCCGAGATCACCAGGCCACCGCACCAGCAAACCGCGGATACCACGCCTGCCTTGCGTGGGCCGGCATGTTCCAGCCAGCCGCCCCAGGCCGCGGCCGAGCAACCCAGGAAAATGAAGAAGAGGGTGTAGATCCAGCCGAGCATGGAGATCGGCCAGTCGCAATCAGAAGAGAACACCTGGCCGATAAAGCCCATGTCCGCCGGGCAAGCGACGGCGGCAGTAACGCCCAGCGCCTTGGACAACGGCAGCCAGAAGACGGAGAAGCCATACGCCATGCCGATGCACAAGTGAATGGCAAGGGCGGCGGGCGGTACCAGCCAACGGTTGAACCCGGGCTTCGCGATTATGCGTTCCTTGGCGAGAAAACCCGGCTGATCAGCCGCGCTCGCCGCATGAGTGCTTTGAGTCATTTACTACCCCTAGTTGTGATTGGCTCGCGGCCTTTACGCCAGGCGACTGCCTGGTGCTAGAGCGGTGCCGCGATCTTCGTGCACATGGCAACTGATCGTCTTATCGGCAGCACTCTCGAAAACGCGACAAACTGCCGCACAAAGCCTTCGAACCGCGAAGATTAACATTTGTTCACGCCAATGAAAGCACACTGCTATCGCCTTTTTGGCGGCTTGTGGCGTGGCGCACAGTGCCTGCATCGGCCACCTTCGAGGGCTGGTAACCAAAACGCTACACAAGCGCAACGTTGGCCGCGTACCGGGCAAGCAAACCGTTATACTCCCGGCGAACCATGAACCGGATTACAAGGACCCGCCCATGAAAGCGTTCGGCAAAATCCTGGGGCTATTCATACTCGGGCTGTTGCTGATCATCGTGGCTCTGGGCTTTGCCCTGACCCATCTTTTCGATCCCAACGACTATAAAGACGAAATCCGCAAGCTCGCCCGCGACAAGGCCCATGTAGAGCTGACCCTCAACGGGGATATCGGCTGGAGCCTTTTCCCATGGCTTGGGCTTGAACTGCATGACGCCAGTGTGGCTACGCTTGCCCAACCCCAAAGCCCCTTCGCCAACCTTCAACTGCTGGGGCTGTCGGTACGGGTGTTGCCGCTGCTGCGCCGCGAAGTGCAAATGAGCGACGTGCGCATCGATGGGCTTGAGCTGAACCTGCAGCGTGACGCCCAGGGCCATGGCAACTGGGAAGACTTCGGCAAACCCTTGCCAGGCGACCTTGCGCAGCCAGCCCCGGCCCCGGCTGGCACCGAGCCCTCTGCCACCGCCGAGCGCGGCCGGCCTATGAAGCTGGACATCGACAGCCTCACGGTGAACAACGCCCGGGTGGGCTACCTGGATGAACAAAGCGGCCGCACCTTCAGTGCCGAAAGCATCCAGCTGAGCACCGGGGCCATTCACCCGGCAACCGACGTGCCGGTGACGCTTACCGCGTTTTTGGGCACCAACCAGCCCGAACTTCGCGCCCGCACCGAGCTGAAAGGCACGTTGCGCTTCGACCCCTCCGTGCAGCGCTACCAGTTCGAAGACATGCGCCTGGGTGGCGAATTGTCTGGCGCGCCCTTGCAAGGGAAAACGGTTACGTTCGCGGCTCAGGGCCAGTTGCTGGCCGACCTCGCGGCCAAGGTCGCGGATTGGAACAACCTGAAGCTTTCGGTGAACCAGGTGCGCGCGCTGGGTGAACTGCATGCGCGCGACATAGACACCGCGCCTCAGCTCAGCGGCGCGTTGTCGGTTGCCCAGCTGGACCTGCGCGCCTTCCTCGATGGCATTGGCCAGCCCGTGCCTGGCACCGCCGACCCGGCCGCGCTCACCCAGATCGAACTGGTGAGCACGCTGCAGGGCAACCGGAACGCGCTGGCGCTGGAAGACCTCACCATCAAGCTGGACGGCAGCACCCTGACGGGCCGCGTGGCAGTAGAAGACCTCGCAGCGCAGGCGGTACGCATCAAGCTGCAGGGTGACACGCTGGACCTGGACCGTTACCTGCCCGCCGACAGCGATGCGGCCAGGGGCACGTCGGCCGCTCGCCAGGCGGAGGTACAGGGCAGCGAAGCAGCAGCCATGGCCAGCGGCGGTGATTCTCCCCTGCCTGAAGCGCCCGGCCGCCAGGCCTGGAGCGACGATCGGCTATTCCCCATCGAGCGCCTGCGCGCTATCGACCTGCAAGCCGAGCTGAGCCTGGCCCGGCTTACCCTGCAGAAGTTGCCCATCGACAATGCTCGGCTGAACGCCACGGGCGCCCATGGGCTGCTCACCCTGCAGCAGCTGGGCGGGCAAATCGCCAATGGTGATTTCAACGCCACCGGCAGCCTCGATGTACGGCCGGAGGTGCCCGTGCTCGGCCTCAAGGCCAACCTGAACAAGGTGCCTGTGGAAGCCGTGCTTGCCAGCCACACCGCTACCCCGCCGGTCCGTGGCCTGCTTACCCTGGACGCCACGTTCACCGGTAGCGGCAACAGCCAGAAGGCACTGGTGGATACCCTTAACGGCAATGCCCGCTTCAGCGTAGACAACGGCGTGCTAGTCAATGCCAACCTCGAACAGCAGCTGTGCCAAGGCATTGCCCTGCTGAACCGCAAGGCCTTGGCCAGCGAGCCACGCGGCCGGGATACACCCTTCCAGCGCCTTGACGGCACGTTGACCGTGCGCGACGGGGTGGCCAACAACCCTGACTTCAAGGCGAACATTCCCGGGCTGCGGGTAAACGGCAATGGCGATATCGACCTGCGCGTGCTGGGCATGGATTACCGCGTGGGCGTGGTGGTGGAAGGCGAGAGCGGCAACATGGCCGACCCTGCCTGCCAGGTGAACGACCGCTTCGCGAACCTGGAGCTACCGGTTCGCTGCCGGGGCCCTCTGGAGCTGGGCGCGCGCGCCTGCCGCGTGGACCGCGACGGCCTTGGCCAGCTGGCAACCCAGGCGGTACGCAACCGGGTAGAAGAAAAGATCGAAGACAAGCTGGGCGACAAGGTCAGCCCGGAACTGAAGGATGCCCTCAAGGGCCTGTTCAAGCGATGACACCTGAGCAATTTTCCTGCGCCGTGCTGAGCTGGTTCGACCAGCACGGCCGGCACGACCTGCCCTGGCAGCAGCAGATCAATCCGTACCGCGTGTGGGTATCGGAAATCATGCTTCAGCAGACGCAGGTGAGCACCGTGCTCAACTATTTCGACCGCTTCATGGCGGCGCTGCCGACCGTCCGTGACCTGGCCGAAGCGCCGGAAGACGAAGTGCTGCACCTGTGGACGGGCCTTGGGTACTACACCCGCGCACGCAACCTGCAAAAGGCCGCGCGCATCGTGATGGCCGACTACAACGGTGAGTTTCCACAAGACCCCGCCTTGCTCGAAAGCTTGCCTGGCATCGGCCGCTCCACCGCAGGCGCCATCGCCAGTATCAGCATGGGCCTGCGCGCGCCTATTCTCGACGGGAACGTGAAGCGCGTGCTGGCCCGGTATACCGCGCAGAGCGGTTACCCGGGCGAGCCGAAGGTAGCCAAGGCCCTATGGGACGCCGCTGACCGCTTCACACCCCACGCACGGGTGAACGATTACACCCAGGCCATGATGGACCTGGGCGCCACGCTATGCACCCGCAGCCGGCCCGCCTGCCTGTTGTGCCCGCTGCGCGAAGGCTGCCGGGCGCACTTGCTGGGCGAGGAAACCCGCTTCCCCGCGCCCAAGCCGCGCAAGGCACTGCCTCAGCGGCAAACACTCATGCCACTGCTCAGTAATGGCCAGGGCGACATTCTGCTGTATCGCCGCCCTTCCACTGGGCTGTGGGGCGGGCTGTGGAGCCTGCCTGAGCTGGATGACTTCAACGACATCGAGCATTTGGTGGCTCAGCACGATCTTCGGCTGTTGGACACCCATGCTTTACCTGGCCTTGTGCACACCTTCAGCCACTTCCAACTGAGCATCCAGCCCTGGCTGGTTCAGGTCGATGCGCGCGCCGCCCGCGTGGCCGAGGCCGACTGGCTCTGGTATAACCTCGCCACCCCGCCGCGCCTGGGCCTGGCTGCCCCCGTGAAAACATTGCTGGAGCGCGCGGCCGTTGCCTTGCATGCAGGAGAAACCCCATGACCCGCACCGTGATGTGCCGCAAGTACAAAGAAGAACTCCTTGGCCTGGAACGCCCGCCCTACCCTGGCGCCAAGGGTGAAGACATTTACCTGCACGTGTCGCAGAAGGCCTGGGCCGACTGGCAGAAGCACCAGACCCTGCTCATCAATGAACGGCGGCTGAACATGATGAATGCCGAAGACCGCAAGTTCCTGCAGGCCGAGATGGACAAGTACCTGTCCGGCGAGGATTACGCCCAGGCCGAAGGTTACGTTCCGCCCTCGGAATGACCCGTTGCCGCGTAAGCGACGGTAATAATTAAAATTTTTTTGCACCGACGCTTGACGCCATCCTGAAAAACCCGTTTAATGCGCCCCGTTGCCCAGGTAGCTCAGTTGGTAGAGCAGGGGATTGAAAATCCCCGTGTCGGCGGTTCGATTCCGTCCCTGGGCACCATTCTTCCAAAACCCCTGAATCGAAAGGTTCAGGGGTTTTTTGTTGATGCGCGACATGAAAGCCCGCTTTCGCTCGTGCACCCCGCGTAATCCGTCCCTTGCGCTTCAGTTGTTGCGCTACGCTCATAACGCTTCGTTTCGTGCCGGCAAAGGAGCCGCCCCATGTCCTCTCCCCGCAAGCAGCAGAAGAAACACAAGCGCGCCTCGGCCAAGGCCCGGCAGAACCGCATCCTGCGCAACAACGTGGCCGACACGCCGCCAGAGAACAACCCTGACGCCCTGTCTCCAGCGTTCGTCAGCATGGAAGAATTCTTCGACGGCGGCATGGAGATGGGCGCCTTCGACGATATGTTCGACGCAATGGCGGCCGCCGAGCCCGAGGGCCAGCAGGCCGTTGCGCACGTGTTCCTGACCGAATCCCCACTGCCGCTGGTGATGGAGAATTACTCGGAAGACGACGTCTCGGACCTGATCATTTCGCTGTGGATCGCTTACTACGAGAAGCACCACAACTTGAGCGAAGACGACGCCATGGCGCGCATCGAAAGCCCCGAGTTCTCCGAAGCCTACGTAGCGGCTGCCGCGGTTATCGCTGAAGCGCCTGATGCCTAGCACCGTTTAACTTCATTCGCAGGCTGGCGCCTACCCCCACAAGGGCCTGCGCCGACTGTGGGACCGGGGGAACCCCGGGAAGAGACCAACCCGCCCCTTACCAAACCTTTACTGTTTCCATACCGCGCTTTACACGCCCCCGGTGTTTCATACGTCCATGGCGCCACCATGATCGGCGCTTGAGGAGACACCATGTTTGCGAAGTTGACCAAAGCCCTGCTTCTTTCCACTTGCCTGGTGGCCGCTGGGGTCGCCGGTACTGCGTCAGCGGACGAGCGTAACCTCATCGTGCCGGTGGTCGCTGGCGCTGCGGTAGGCGCGCTTATCGCAAGTAACTGGGACAACGGTGGGCATCACCACCACGACGGGCCGCGTTACGCACCACCGCCACGCCAGGTGGTGTACGTGCCGGCGCCACAGCCGGTGTATTACCGCCCCGCCCCGCAGGTGGTGTATTACCGCCCCGCCCCGCCGCCCCCTCGGCATTGGGAGCACCAGCGCTTCGATGGCCCACGCTGGTAAGCACCGAGGAACAAAAAGGCCGCTACCCTCTCAGGTAGCGGCCTTTTGTAGTTTCAGCAACTCGGCAGGTATCAGCTGCCCAGGACCGCCCGGGCCGCGCCCGTGGATTTGCGACGACGGTCAACGATCAACCCAGCGGCCACCACAGCGATGGTAAGCAGGCCGGTGGCGATGATTTCGATACGGTGGTCGGCACGGAAGAACATCACGGCCAGCACAGCAATGATGAACGCGATCACCAGGTAAGTAAGCCCCGGGAAGGCCCACATCTTGAACGCCATCTGCTCACCCCGTGCTTCGGCCTGGCGGCGCATGCGCAGTTGCGAGAAGGCAATTACCAGGTACACCAGCAGCGCGATGGCGCCCGAGCTTGCCAGCAGGAAGTCGAACACCGCCGCAGGGGCCACATAGTTGGCGAAGGTGGCCAGGAATGCAGCTGCGGTAGACAGAATGACCGCGGCGTAAGGCGTGCCGGCGCGCGAGGTACGTTGGGCTACCTTCGGGGCATCGCCGCGCTTGCTCAGGGAGAACAGCATGCGCGAAGAGGTGTAGAGCGCCGAGTTGAGGCAGCTGGTAACGGCAACCAGTACCACGATGTCCACGATAAGCTTGGCGTTAGGCACGCCAACGAGGTTGAGCACGGTCTGGTAAGAGCCCAGCTGCGGCAGCGCAGGGTCGTTCCACGGCACCAGTGCAACCACCAGGAAGATCGATACCAGGTAGAACAGGCAAATCCGCCAGATTACCGAGTTGGTAGCCTTGGAAATCTGCCGGCCCGGGTCGCGGGATTCGGAGGCCGCAATGGTCACGATCTCGGTACCCATGAACGAGAACATGGTCGTGAGCATCGCAGCTACCACAGCGCCCAAACCGTTAGGCATGAAGCCTTGGGTGTCGGTCACGTGGCTGAAACCGCTGACCTGGCTGCCCGGCACGAAGCCAAACGCCGCGCCCAGGCCCACTACGATGAAGGCAACGATGGCGATCACCTTCAGCAGCGCGAACCAGAACTCGAATTCGCCGTAGTTTTTCACGCTGAACAGGTTGGTAACGGTAAGCACCGCGGTGATGATCAGGGCAAATACCCATACCTGGACGTCTGGTATCCAGGCGTGAAGGATGCCAGCGGCAGCGTTGGCTTCCAGTGGAATCACCAATACCCAGAACCACCAGTACAGCCAGCCGATGGTAAAGCCGGCCCAGTGGCCAATGGCACGGTCGGCATAGGTGGAAAACGAACCGGTATCTGGGGAAGCGACCGCCATCTCGCCCAGCATGCGCATCACCAGCACCACGAGGGTACCAGCGGCAGCATAGGCCAGCAGCACGGCGGGGCCGGCTTCGGCAATGGCGTGGCCGGACCCCACGAACAGGCCCGCACCAATCACACCGGCGATAGACAGCATGGTGACGTGGCGGGCCTTCAAGCCTTGGGCGAGCCCGCCGGCGTTTTGAACACTACTCATACGTGTACCCTTCCGAGAAAGCGATTTGACCGACGATTGTGCTCAACCCTTACCACTGTTTGAGACACGCTACGCGCCGTTGGATTTATTTTACGCAAGAAGCGCGCCAAATTGATGCAAAATAGTTCAAACCGCTTGACCATCGGTATTGCGAGATCTACGGCATAAACGTTTAAGCAATATGGCTTTTTGTCGCAGGCGGCAGAGTATTACCGGATTACACATTTTCCTACAGAAAAATGCCCCTTTTTCGGGCGAGTGGTAACACCCTGGCTCGTCATTGGTGCAACCCGTTCCAGCCTTTTCAATCAACGCCAGGTACAACCGGGATAGAACCCTTGCGCGCCTGGCAGGTGATAAAAATGTCACCGGGGCCATATCGCCCGGGTGATGTTTTTGCGATAACCGTTGTCGAAGCGAGGACACCTCGCCGCTGCCCTTTGGAGTTTTGCTACATGGCTCGATTTTTCAGTTCGCTCGTGGGTTGCGTTCTGGCCCTCTCCTGCCTTTCTTCGGCGTATGCGGTAGAAAAACTGCGTATGGGCATGGAAGGCGGGCATCCGCCTTTCAATGACACAGACGCCAGTGGGCAAGTGGTGGGGTTCGATGCCGATATCGGCGCCGCGCTGTGCGCCAAGATGAAAGTGGAATGCGAGATCGTGACCACGAGTTTCGAAGACCTGATTCCGGCGCTGAACAACAACCAGTACGACTTCCTCATCTCTTCCTTGTCAGTCACTGAAGAACGCAAGCAGCTGGTGGATTTCACCGACCCCTACTACATCAACAAGCTGCAATTTGTCGCGGCCGAGCCCAGCGACCTCACTGGCGCCGCAGGCACGCTGATGGGCAAGACCCTGGGCGCCCAGGAGGGCACGCTGGCCGCGAAGTGGTTGCAAGACAACGCAGCCAATGTGGCTATCGTGCAAACCTTCCAGACCCAGGATGAAGTGTATGTAGCACTCTCCACCGGCCAGATCGACGGCGCGCTGGCGGACAAGTACTCCACGTATGAGTGGCTGCGCACTGATGCGGGTAAAGGCTTCGAGCTCAAGGGTGAGCCGGTGGAAGACGGCGACCAGATTGCCATCGCCACTCGCCTGAACGACCCGCTGCGCACGCGCTTGAACGTTGCGCTGAAGGACATCATTCAGGACGGCACCTACAAGAAGATCAACGACAAGTACTTCCCGTTCAGCATCCGTTGACATGCTGCACAACCACGCCCTCGAAACCCGCTTCGCGGCGCTGCATGAGTTTCTCGCAGCGCACGAAGCGCTGTGGAAGCCGCGCCCGTTTACCTGCCTGAGGCTGCCCTGGGAAACGGACTATCCGGAACTGTCCCATTGGCTGCGCCAGCGCTCATTGGATGAAGCCGAGCAGGCCGCCCTCACACCTCTTGAAACCCAAGGGCCCTCCCCTTTGCCGGAGCTGGCGGCGCAAGCGGCCGCGCTGGGGGATCCGGGCAGGCTGCCGTCTTTTGAGCTGCCTGCTGCGCCCTCTCGGCTGGAGCGGGATGTACCGGGCCGTAAATGGCAGCAGATCGAAGCTTTCGCGCAAGCCCTGGCGTTTACCTCTCCTGTGACACATTGGGTGGACTGGTGCGCGGGCAAGGCGCACCTGGGCCGTCGCTTGCTAAGGCCTGGCCAAGAGATGACCTGCCTGGAACACGACCCCGCGCTGGTCGCCGCCGGGCGCCTGCTGAGCGAGCATCATAGGCTGCCCGCTACCCACCAGCACTGCGATGTCATGACTGGCGACATTGCGCTTGGCCCCGGCGACACCCCAGTGGCCCTTCACGCCTGTGGGGACCTCCATGTGATGCTGCTGCGGGTGGCCAGTGAGCACGGTTGCACCCACTTGGCGATCGCCCCGTGCTGCTACAACCGCACCCAAGCCGACGGCTATATGGCGTTATCCGCCGCCGGGCAGGCTCGGCCCCTTCACCTTGACCGCGACGACCTGGGGCTGCCGGCCAGTGAAGCGGTAACGGCCGGTGCCCGGGAAAGGCGCCAGCGGGACCTTTCGATGGCGCGCCGCCTCGGCTTTGATCTGCTCCAGCGCCAGGTACGAGGCGTATCCGAATACTTGCCCACCCCTTCGCTGCCGGTAAGCTGGCTGGGCAAAAGCTTTGCAGATTACTGCCGGCATCTGGCCGCACTGAAGGGTATCGAGCTTGAGCCCGGCGAGGATTGGGCCTATTGGGAACAACAAGGGCAGCGGCGGCTGGCTGAGGTTCGCAATCTGGAGAGGGTGCGCAACCTGTTCCGGCGGCCGCTGGAGTTGTGGCTGGTGCTGGACCGGGCGCTTTTTCTCAAGGAACAGGGTTATGAGGTTCGCACAGGCACCTTCTGCGAACGCACGCTGACCCCGCGTAACCTGCTTGTTCTCGCAGAGCGAACAACATGTGGATAAGTCTGTGAACAACTTATAGGCAAGTTGCTCATACCACCCCGTGCCGATGCGCAAGTTCAGCCAGGCAAATCACTGACCTCACTTTAAGTTTCTTCACCAGCCGCGTTTTGTAAGAACTGATCGTCTTGTTGCTCAACAGCAGTGCCTGGCCGATCTGCAAATTGCTGAAACCCATGGCCAGATATCGCAGCACTGCCAGCTCGCGCGCCGAAAGCCCGGCAATGCGTACACGTTCATCGGGATCGGAATGGCTAGGTAACTCGCTTCCAGCACGTACATTGGGGAAACAGATAAAACCTGCTCGCACAGCTTGAATGGCCTTGCGAAATACCTCCGTATCCGTACTTTTGGAAACGTAGGCCGTAACCCCGGCGCGCATGCACCGGTCCATCGAAAACTCCGCAGGGCAGGCGGTAACCACGACAATTTGAATCGCGGGTGTCTGGCGACGAATACGGTGGATGACGTCCATGCCATCAAGGCCGGGAAGTACCAGCTCCATCACCAGGATGTCCGGCTTCAGTTCGCGGGCCCGGGCCATGCCCTCTACACCGTCACTGCATTCGGCAAGTACGGTTACCCCCTCCTCGACCAGAATCCGTTTGAGGATCACTCGAATGTAAGGCTGGTCGTCGATAATCACTGCCGTCGCCATGGGATGCTCTCTTGCGCGGTCAACGCCCAGATGCCGGGCATTAATCGACCTGTGGATAAACGTGAGAGGTACGCCGGGCGCCCTCGCGTAATTCATAGCGGTATATTTCCCCGGCGAACCGTGGCAGCTCTCCCTGCTGGCCTGGCCGAATATGCAAGTTGGTGCCGAACGCGCAGGCCTGGGAATCAAGCTTGCATCGCTGCACGTTTTCCACCCGCACCGTGGCATTACCGTCGTTGACGATGCGCAGCCTCTGTTGGTCGGGCTGCAGGCGGGTGGCGTAGCGAGGCTGCGCCGGGCTCACGATCACGATCGTGCCAATGGCTTTGAGAATGCCCACCCCGGCTTGAAGGGTATCGGCATAGGCCTGGGCTTCTTCGGGTTGCAGGGCAAACGCATCCTTGGGCTTGGGGGCAACCGGTACATAGCGAACACGGAAGTACCGCTCAGCCGCGCGCGGGCCACGGTAAATGATCCGTGCCTGCTGAGCGCCGCTGGCCGGGATGATCAACCGGGGTGGCGTCGCCAGCAGGGCCCGGGTTGTGCCGTCTTCATCGGCCAATAGCCGTTCGTAAGGCTCGCCTTTCTCATCAAAGGTGAGCTCTGCGAGCTGTATTTGAACGAACGCAGTCGCATCGCCGAGGTTTCTTATCTCGGCCACCAGCGTGCTGCGGTTGGCGGGCACGTAGTGATAGAAAGAGCCGGGGTCCAGGTCGGGCCCGGCGCTGGCACTTGTCGAACATACAAGCGCCGCTATCCCCAACCAGCGGGTGCCCTGTTCGCGCCAATGCCTTATAAAAAACATGCTGCCCCCATTCATAAGAGCTGCGCATCGAAGTACAGCGTGACCTGGCCCGAGTACGTGTCACCGCCGCGCTTGATCATTTGCTGCACTTCCCCGTTGATCGTGTGGAACTCCACCTCGCCACGCTCGGCGGCAATCGCCCGGCTTGCCTCAAGTGCGTAATGCACATGCTCGGTAAGGTGCATGCGTTGTATGGGATTGCCTTGGTATACGAGGCCCTGAGGAAGCGTGATCAGTGTTGCCACGGCCGCAAGCTCCCCCGTATGGGTGTTGCCAATGGCACAATCGCCTGCCTGTTTCATGTGCTCGCATCCCATGTAAACGGTGAATGGGCCGGTTGTTGTCACGCGCATGGGCAGCCGGCCAGCGAGCTGGGCGGTAGGGGATATATTCCCCATCATCCATTCGATCCAGCTGCCATTGCGTGGCTCTAGTACAACCTGGGCAGCGTTGTCATCGAACGTTATGCCCAACTCGTGCTGCACATCGACCTCGAAGTTGAATGTCACACTGCTGCCGCTTAGTCCCGAAACCTGGCTACCAAGCGAGAAGTCGGCCGTTTCGCCTACCGACCAGGTCAGGCTGCCCATGTAGCGGCCCATGGGTACGGTGTGGGGGGCTGGAAATACCAGCCGGTAACCGACGGAGAAGGATTTCACCTCCGGCTCGATCTCGCGTTCGCCTTCGGACACGCCCCCGGAGGTGGGGTAGCACAGCCCGGGCGACGCCGGGTTGGCGACCTGCCATACGAAGCCCATGCTGGCGCCGGCATCGAACGCATGGGAGTTCACGAAGTTACAACCGCCTCCCGTGCTCCAATGGAAGCCAGGGTTCTCGTAAGGCGAAAAGCTGCTGCCGCTCAGGATCTGGGCCATGTGGGTTATCTGAAAATCCAGTGCAAGCGTTGCTCCGGTATCGGAAAACAGCACTACCCGGGCTTGCGGCGGTGCGTGCAGCGACCACCTGGACGGTAGCGGCGGCAACCCGGAAAAGACCCGGCGGCTGTACGTTACCGGCAGTGCCAGCGACCTTTGGCCGGGGGCGCAGCCGCCGAACTCCAAGCAGTAACCCGAGGAGGGCGTTGTGTTTTCAAATCCATCCCCAGTATTGCCCGGCCTGAATTGCGCCGTGATATCCACGGTAGCGGCCTCGGCCAAAGGGATTGCCAGGCTCAACATTAATACCGGCATTGCACTCGGCCTTCCGGGCTTCAATGGCCGCTTGTTCGCAGCGGTGACGGGGTTGCCTGCCTTGTTTACATAGAACACCGTTTACCTCCCTATAAAATGAAGCTCCCATGGCCCCGTACTCGCACTTAAAGCCTTGCATCGAATGTAAGTGTTACAAGCCCGGTCCATTTATCCCCTGGCCACATAGCGAGCTTTTCGGCACTTTCATAAATTGCGAAGAATTCAAACTTGCCAAGGGCGTTGCTCACCAATCCTCTGGTTAAATATCCGGACGGCTTGCCGGGGTAGAGCAGTTCGCGCCAAGGGGCTTCCTCCCCGGGGTACTCCGCCCGCTCAAGGCCACTGGGTGGATGGAAATGCACGCCGAAATAGGTGGTTTCATTGTTATGCTGATTACGCAGCAGGCATGCCGAACCGATGCCATTTTCCCCACAAGTCATGGTGATACTGAACGGCCCTGAAGTTGTAATTCGATAAGGCAGCGTTCCGCTAACGTACGTGGGCGGCACGCCGGTATCCAGCCACTTTTGCCAGCCTATGGTAGGCTCCAGAACAATCGTATCGGAGTTCGCCGGAAACTGTACTTGAAGTTCATGATGAACCGTAAGCGTGAAGTTGAACGTGACACTGTTGGTACTGAGATTGGTAACATTGCTGCCCAGGGCAAAGTCACCAGTCTCTCCTACGCTGAACGTAACGGAGCCGCGATAAGTGCCCATTGCCATGGTGTGGGGCTTGGGCAAGATCAACTTGTACCCCACCGAGAAACTGCGAGCCCACGGCGTGATGCTCTTTTGTGTCGTCGAATAGGCGGAGGTGGGATAACACAGCGAGGGTGAACGCGGATTATTGACCTGCCACACAAACGCGGATTCGCTCACATCGCCATCATGCGTCACCCCGGTTACCCAGTTGCAGCCACCCCCGGCACTGTAATGCCCTGCGGGGTTGTCGTATTTCTCGAGCGGGGTGGAGCCCTGGGTCAACACTTGGGCGACGTGTGTGATCTGCAACTGAAGCGCCGCAGCATCGCCTCTATCGGATACCACAGTGACCGTCGCTTCCCTCGGGGTTTGTACCGACCAGCGCTGCGGCACGGGTGACAAGCTTGATATCACCGTTCGCTCATAATTGATGGGTAACGCGATGGAGAATAAACCGTTCGCACATCCAAGCTCCGCGCAATAACCGGAGTTGGACGTGGTGTTACGAAATTCGCGCTGGTTTTCCGAGGGGCGGTAATCCGCTGTGATCTCTACGTCGCTGGCCTGAGCATTACACCCCAGCGACGCCATGATAGCCCCGGCGAACCCACACGCACGCCGACGTTTGCCGGCCCAAAAGCGCTTAAACATCGGTAGCCTCCTGTGCGCTGCTGCCGGCGACAGTGCGGGGAGAGCACACCAGGTCGCCCATCATTACGACGTCCTGGTCGCGCTCCCCGCGCGCGGTATCAATGTTCACCAGGCAGTGCCGGTTACCGTCTACACGCACTTCGAGGGTGGGCGTGGACTGGCTCATTTCGACGGCAAAGAAGCCGTCCGTTTCGGTCACGCTGCGGCTCGCATGGTTGATTACCATAGCGCCCGGCACGGGCTGGCCGGCGGGGTCGAGCAGGCGACCAATTACGGTCACGGTGCGCATCACTTGCAATCGCTGGTAGGCCACGCCGCCCATGTTGAGGTGGTAATCGGCCACATGTGGCGCAACCACTACCGGGGCTGCCTCGTCACCCTTGATATCGAACCGAACCCGGCCCTTCTTGTACGGGCTCAGCGGGATCACATTGCGCCCGCGGCGTAGCTGGCCCGACGTGCCATTGCCATCAAAACTGAGCAATTCCACGTCTTCCACATCACTGTCCACGTCTACCACCATGCCTGCCTGGTACACGCCAAGGTTGCCAGTGGAGGCCAGGTGGCCATCGCCGAGCGCCAAGGTGTTGCTGAGGTTCAAGCCACCGCCCAATTCGTCGTTATAGGAGGAAGTTTGCAGGTAGGCATCGCCCGCCAAAAGGCGGTTCTGGAAGCCCACCCGGCCACCCACGCCCAGGCCATAGCTGTCCTTGTTCAGCGTGCCGGTGACGTTGCGCACGAACGGGCCGTTTACCTGATGCTGGTAGTTCATGGAGGCGGTCTGCTCGCGCCCGCCATCACGACGGGTGCGGCTACCCAGGCTGCCATAGAGGCTGTCGCCGTTGCCGCCCAGGGCCAGGGTAAGGCTCACGTCCACGCCCCGATTGCGCTCGGCGCCACTGCTGGCCACTGCGGGGCGGTCGAATACCGAGAAGCGCCAGGTAGTGTCCGTGCCCAGCAGCACCGCCCGTTGTACCCAGGAAAGGTCCAGGCCGAACCCGTCTACCGCGCCGGTAGCATGGGACAGCCGCATTACGCCTGTTCCGCGTGGCGAAAACCGGTGCTGCCAGCTCACTGAGCTTTGGGACGTTTCGCGTACTTCCCAGCGATAGCGGGGGACGTAATACGCTGGCCAGCGGTCCTCCAGCTGGTATTGGTACAACCATGAGCGGGTATGGCTGGCCACCACGTTGCCCTTTGGGTAGGTGTAGATAGCTTGAACGTCCAGCCCATCGCCCCGCCCTTGGGTGCGGTAGAGGTTGACGTACGTGCGAAACGCCGCGCTCAGGTCCCAATCCAGGGACGTGCCGTACTGCATCGCCCCGTCAACGTGCTCCACGGACAGGCCCAGAATGGCCGTGGGATGGAGCAGATAGTTAGTGATCAGGCCAGCGTTCATGCCCTCTTCGCGATCTGTTTCCCAATTGCTGAACAGCTCTTTCCCACGGCCTACATAGGCGTTGTAACGCCAGCGTTGCTCGGGGTTGCTCCAGTTGGTGGGTTTGTAAACAAACTCTTCACTGGTGGAGGTAACCTGGCCGTCTTCCACCACGCGGATTTCCACAGGGTAGATACCACCCGGCAGCGGCCGGGTATCAATGGCCTGGAGCCCCGGCTGAACCGGCTGGCTGTTGACCAGCGACCCATTGCGATACACCTCGATCACCGCCGGGCGGTTGGGGGTCACGTAGATAGGCGTTGCGCTCGGCCGCCCATCTTCAATGGCCAGGCTATCGCTGCTGCCGAACATCAGGCCCAGCGTTCCCTCAGGAAGGCCGTTGAGCGTGCGAGGCTGGCGGCTTAGCCCCTGAAGGGATGGCGTGAAGTACCCCACCCGGTAGAAGGTGTTTTCCTTCAGGTAATCGGTGTACAGGCTACGTAACCGATGGCGATCGGTGGTGATGCCTTCCCCTCGGCTACGATCCAGCTGCGCCTCGGCAGCAGCGGTCCAGGGTCCAGTGCTGCCTAAGGCAGAGGCCACGTAAGTGCCATACATGTCTGAACGGCTGCCAGCAGCGTTCAGCTGATTACGCAGCAACAGCCCGCTGCCGTTGGCTGGCAGGCTGTAGTAGCGTGGGCCTGTGGCGGTACTTTCGGCAGCGTTTGTAAGGATCGAGAGCTGCGACCGCTCCAGGCTGTAGTGCAGCGCAAGCAGGCCCTGGGGGCAGCCCGCTTCGCAGCGACCGAGCTTGCGCGGTGTGCTCAAGGCCTGCAGCCATACCTGGCGATCGTCTTCGCTCAGCTCGGACTGGTCGGTTTCGGTGAATTTCACCAGCTCTACGGTTTCGTCCCGGCCAAGCATCAGCATGGCGTCGGCCAGGTACGCACCGTTGAGGTCAACGCGCACCACGAGGGGCGCGTTGAAAAAATGATCGCGGAATTCCGCGGGCAGTCCTTGCGCTTGTGTCAGCAGATCCAGTGCAGCGGGTGGCGGCGATGAAGCTGCCACGGCTGTACTGACACAGAAGCTCACCGCGCATGTGGCGGCGAGCCTGAAGTGATGGGTTGCGAACACCACGGCGAATTTCCAGGCATCGTAAGGGCAAGTGGCGGGCCTGGGTGGGCCCGCCGCAATAAGGCGTCAGGGCGCCAGGGCAGTTTCGAAGGTCACGTCCACGAAGCCCATGTAGTCGCCTGGCTGGTACGGCCCGGTTGCCGCGGCGATGTCCAGGTTCATGTAGTAAGGCGTGGCGGCATCACCGGCGGGGATGATTTCGGTGGTGCTGGTGGTGAGGTCCACACCGTTGGCGGTGATGGTCAGCGGAATGCGGTTGTTGCGGCTGGTCAGCACTGCGGCGTTTTCCAGGCGGGCAGAAATGGCACCGGTGGTGCTTTTGGCGATGACCCGGTTGGAAATCTTCTGCAGGTTGCCATTGAGGATGCCCATTGGCTGGGTCTGGTTCATCCAGCCGCCCTCGTCGATGATCGAGAATTCCGAGGTCGGAATGTAGGCGGTCACCTGGATCTGCTTGCTGATCACGTTATCGGCAGCCATTGCCTGGCCGGCAGCGAGTAGCGCCAGGGGCAGTGCGAGGAATTTCAGTTTCATGGGTTTACGCTCCTTGGTTGGTAAAGGCCGAGTTGAGGGTCGGCTAGCCCTTGATTTCATACGGCAGCGGCGCCAGCGCACCCCGCCGGTGGGTGAATACATAGATTTCGCCCGGCTTTTTCTCGAAAGCCCGTTCCCCACCGGGGGGAAGGTGATGGACGACGGCCGGGTCGCAATCCAGGCCATCACCGTTGCACCGGCGAAAGCGGTCCAGCACAGCCGTGGCATTGCCCACGTTGCGCACTACGAATCGACCGGGCTCTTCATCGATGGCCAATTGATGCGCAACTTCCCTGGGACGCACATAGAGCAGCGACCCGAACCCGGCGAGCATCTGCACACCGCCTGAAATTGAAACTTCATAGGCGTCGGCTTCCTTTTCGGTAAGTTCGAAGCCGTCCCCTGCGCTGGGCAGCACAGGATTGAAGCGCAGTCGGAAATATCGCTCCTTGTCGCGCTCGCCGCTGAACAGCAGCCGCACCGTCTGCATGCCCGCCGCAGGGATGATCAAGCGCGCCGGGGACACCACCAGCTCCCGTGTACCCCCCGCCGTTTCTACGTCCAGCGGGATTTCCTGCACCGTGCCATCCCCTTGGCGCACCAGCTCCCAAGCCCGCACCTTCACGAAAGCGGTGGCATCGCCGTGGTTGAACACACGCTTGACCACTACGTTTTTATCGGCACGAAGATAATCCGAAAGTGTGCCAATGCTTATTTTCGGACCCGCCATTGCACCGCCGGGAAAAACAATCAGGCATGCAAGAATAAATATGAACTTCATGAAACAATCCGCCCTCTGATAACTAACGCAACGGCATCCGAACAGGGCGCCATTGTTATGATTTATTTGTTTTAGGCATGCAGGCACTTTCCGAGTAACTTGCTCGAAAATTCCGTGCCCCGTGTAGGAAAGGTCCGCAAAGACGCGGAAAAGCGCAGCGGCGAAGGGCTGCGGCACGCAAGGCTTTACAGCGGCCCGCGAATCGCTATAATCAGCGCCCTTACCCGCCGGTATAGCTCAGCTGGTAGAGCAACTGACTTGTAATCAGTAGGTCCCGGGTTCGATTCCTGGTGCCGGCACCATACGCAGTACCGAAGAAGGCTCACCGAAAGGTGGGCCTTTTTTGTTTTGGGTGTTGGGGTGGGAAGCTGCGGGCCGACCCTCCGGCGTAGCCCAAGAATGTTCGCAGGCTTTTGCCCTCTGCGCGCTCGCCAAGGGATCAATACCTACCTGTGGGAAGCGGGCGGCAGCTCGCGAATGAGGCCTACCCCCCTCTACTGGGATTCAGCTCCAACCAGTTGCGAGGCTGGCGACAGGCCGAAGCATGTAGAAACAGCTGACAGGCTGCTCGCCTTGACTCGGCCCCGCACCCGCTCGTAGAGTCACGCCGTCGCTGTCAATCCAGCGACCGGGTTTGGCGACCCGATTTTCTAAGGTGCGATAGCGCCCTATACCGATTGCAGGCGCTTTTTTTGTGTCCGCAGCTCGGCTTTATGGCGGCTGTGCGTGGGAGACCTTCGGGTCTGCCGGGTTCCTTAGATACCGGTTCGCCAACCTGCGCACAGCTGCCACCATTCGTTTGGCGACGTTCGTGGCAGCTCCGTTATCTAAGGAGCTCCAACTTGATCACCCTCAATCCGCCCCGCTTTCGCGCCCTTGCCCGCCATCGCATGGCCATGGCCGCCCTTCGCACTCTGAAAAACGCGAGGGGTGCCGAATGAATGCCGTATCGCTGAAGCAGCTGCGCCAAGACTTTGCCCATATCGCAGCGGACGACCGCCTGCCTGGCCCAATCGCCGGGTTTGAGCATCGGTTGGAACAGTTACGCGAAACACATCAGCATCTAAGCCGCGTTACCGGCGAGCTACGGGACGTGTCTGGCGCCCTTCATTTGGTGCTCCAGTTACTGGACACCGCCGAGGCACAGCCTATCTATCCCGACTTACTGCACTGCCTTCTGGCTCCGTTGCACGAGAAGATGAAGCGGTCGCTAGGTGGGTTGGATGAGGTGGTGTAAGCGTTAGAGGGTGAATCGCTTCACAGAGGAGTAATGGCGTATTTGAACCCATTCCCCGACGGGGCAATGTACGGTTTTGCGGCTTTAGGGCAATTTTTCCCTTGGTAAATTCCCTGCGCCAAGCCTGTGCCCGTCCCTTTCTCCGGAACGGTCCTAGCTATCAGCACTGCGCAAAATCGGCTATCCAGCATTGACAGAACCATGGCAGCGCTTCCCGATAATCAGTATGTGGAGTTGCTAAGTTCGAGCAAGGCGCGGGATATGCGACGCACTGGCGTACGTCACACGGTGACGCAGAGCCAAGACCACGCGAGCAGGTTGAGCTGACCTTCGATGCGCTTTGCAGCCATCATCGGTTGCGCACTGCCGCGATCGTTCTGTTGGCATGCGCGACAGACATGCGCTTGCATGAGCCCATCTTGGCTAGCGTGCCACAGCTAAGCCTTGAGGCTGACGAATTCATAGGATCAACATCTAGGAAGGCGCCAAAGGAAGCCGCGCCGAGGCCTCACGCCACATGGGATAGCGGTGGGCGCCCGTGTTCCAGATGCACTTCGATTTGCACCCCAGGTATCACCTGCGGGTAGCCGTAACCTGATTGCACCATACGAAAGCTACCTAAATCTTAGGCAGGAAATCATCCACCCTGCACGAGACATACTCCGCGCGCCTTACATCAAAGGCCTCTATGAACTACGAGCGGCCTACGCATATGTACAATATGTGCAAATCACCCAGCATCGCTCGCCTATGAACAGCGGTAAATGCTGCCCGTTAGATCAGCGCATTGATCGCGAGGACGGAGGAAACTCAGCTATGAGCTAGGGCATGGTCGAATCGATTCGATCGCTGCCTACATCGGGGGACAAATATGAGCAAGCCATTCGATATGGAATTATTCCTCGCTGGCGTGCTGATCGGATCGTATGCGAAGCGCCAACGCCATTTGCGTCAGTCGAAGCTGATCCAAACGGAAACCGCAGACCGCTAGCAGTGACATACGCCTTGGGCTCGGCTGTGAAAGCATGTGGCTTGGTTCCTTGAAAATCACGTGAGTCGACGCAGTGGAGCAACGCGGCATTATTACGTGCTGACGGTGGGACCGCTCGCTCGTCGGCCAGATAAAGCATGAGCGTCCACCGTCTGAGCGAGGATCTGATTTAGATAGTCACGAGAGCGAAAGCAATCGACCCAGGCTTTGTCAAAACCAAAGCACAATTGGAAGAGCACGCCCGTGAATTCCTAAACACCCTTCTTTTTCTAGTAGCAGACTATTTCATAGGCCATAAAATTTAGTAGAATCAATCATGGAGGGAACCCAATGGCATACAGAAACAAGACCTACATCGCCTTTGACGGCGACAAAGACATGCACTACTACCGCCTCATGGCGGCTTGGAAAGCACATGACGGCTTTTCGCTCAATTTCCACAATGCGCACGACCTAAACACGGCGCAGGATTCGAGCCAGGAAGAAAGCATCAAGCGCCAGCTTCGGGAGCGCTTCGCAAGCTCCAAGCTCCTAATAGTGCTAATTGGAGAGAGTACAAAATATTTGACAAAGTTCGTGAAATGGGAACTTGAGGTAGCACTGCGGCTGAGTCTGCCCATCATCGGCGTGAACTTGAATGGGAGTCGGCACAAGGATGATCGTTGTCCGTCGACAATCCGAGATCAACTCGTGGTCTACACCTCGTTCAACCACAACATTATTGAACACGCGATGAACCACTGGCCTGACGAGTCCCGCCGGCTGCGCAATATCGGCACGACTGGCAGTCACAGTTATTCTGATAATGTGTATAAGCGGCTCGGACTATGAAGTACTTCTTCGAGTCGATTAGGACGCGAGCTTATTGGCGCTACGCCCTGTTCTCCGGCGAAGCAATTGGAAAATTCTTCGCTGTCATGGGTATTTTGTACCTTTGCGTCGACTTGGCTGATGCCTTCAATGTCTACAAAAAAGATCAGTACAGCTACTACGGTCTGGTTTTCTTGGTCGTGCTCGCATTGCTGTATGTGCTGTCTACTCGCAGGCCCCTTTCACGCGTCAGCTATAAGATTCCGCAGAAGGATCTTGCTGTCGAAGTTCTTATTGGCGACCTATTCAAGATCCCTGGCGAAGTGATCATCAGCACCAGCTCGACATTCGATACGGACATGTCGTCAGGGCTTATCGCTGTAAAGAGCTTGCAGGGTCAGTTAGCTACGAACTACTTCAATGGTCAAACGACAGAGATTGATCGTCAAATCGAGATGTCGCTTTCGAGGGAACAGTTCGCCGTTAACGAAAAACGGCCTGGAAAAAATAGGGAATATCCGATTGGCACCGTTGCGCGAGTGAGCGCGCACAGCAAAAATTTTTATCTTGTGGCTATGTCGCACATGGACGAGAACGGAAATGCGTCGTCAGACTTGAAGATGATTGACGATGCGCTCGAAAAGCTGTGGGTGAACCTGGCGTCTAAGGCTGACATCGGCGATATAGTGATGCCATTGATGGGCACGGGGCGTGGACGTGTCGCATATCCTCGGAAGAAGATGATCGAGCGCATCGCTCAGTCCTTCGCCGACGCATGCAACCAACGGGCGTTCTCTAACAAGCTGATTATTGTCGTCCGTCCAGAGGACGCGGCAAAATTCTCGCTAAATCTATTCCAAGTCCGGGACTATTTAGGACATAGCCTTCACGTTTAATGATGCTCCGGTCAACTTGCCGCGCTGCGGTGGTTGGCCGGAATCTCTCGCAAATGTACCGCTGTTGACCGAAAAGCGTCCGATGAATTAAGTATTGAACGCCTTTTCGGCCGGCTCCCGTGTTAAGCGTTCTGCTCAACCCATACCCATCAGCCGCTCTTGAGCCAACCCGCTCAGCCGCGCCCCGATAAACCTGCTCCCGCTCCCGTTTACCTATAGCCACCACAAAAATAACAACCTCCTGATCCAGAACTTGGTAAACCAACCGGTATCCGCTACTACGTAGCTTGATCTTGTAGCAGTCTGGTAGCTCACTCAGGCGGTTTGCTTCAACCCGAGGGTTCAGCAGTATCGACACTAGCTTCTTCCTGAACTGTTGCCGAACGGTATCCCCAAGCTTGCGCCACTCCTTCAATGCCCGCGCATCAAATTCAAGGCTATAGGTCATCCAGCGAAACCTTTACCCGCTGAGGATTGGCCAGGCGCTCCCGAACGGTAGCGAGTAGCGCTTCATCCTCGTCCGTGACCAGAACTGACTTGAAGGGAAGCTGGCCGCGCTCAGCCACGTATTGAAGTGCCTGACGCATTAGCTCAGACGGAGTGACGCCTAGTTTTTCGAGCTCCCGGTAGGCGCGCGCTTTGAGATCGTCATCGATACGGACGTTGATGGATGCCATGGCGATAGCCTCGTTGTAAAGACATTGGTCTTTACGTTGCCTGAGGTATGCCTCACAAGCAAGTGGTCCGAAACAAGTGGCTGTTAGAAACCGATGGCGGCCCGCGCATAAGCTCAGATCCGCAGTGCTCCTGTCGCCGGCAAGCCGTGCTGCTACGGGGTACGAACCTTGATAAAGGGGCTGGGTGCTCAGTCAGGCGCCGCTTGCGCCAGCACTTCAGAAAACAAGGTATCAGCCCCAATCTGAATATCTAGCTCAGGCCATTCAACCGTCCAGCCTGCATCGCCCAAGGTCGCCTTTTCAAAGGCTTCGGGCTCCGCGAGTGGTTCAAGCCCTGGGTACGTTTTCACGTCATGGCCCATATCCAGGGAAAAGTGCTGGCCGCTGGTGAAGGTCAGGTCGAGGATCGCGCCGGGATGGGCGTACACAGCCAGGAGACGAGGGTGTTTCATCAGGGTTTGTAGCCTGTGGCCAGTTGGCGGTATTGGTGAGTCATGTATAGGGGCAGTGGGGAATCGTCGTTCCGTGATAGCCGTACCGTGCATGCATGGCCTGCGTAACGCAACCCCGCGTGCCGTGGTGAAGCCTGGTCGCGGCCAAGGCCGGCTGCTACAAGCCTGGCATTCGCCTTAGCACTGTTTTCGCGAGCTTCGCCGGATGGCCGGCCCCGCCGCTTCCTACCGAGTCAACCTAACCCCTCAACCTCCACATACCTGGACTCCCCTCCCCCCGACGCGCCGGCAAGCCAGCCCCAGGTAAACGCGAGTTCGGCCTTGCCATCCTCGCGCAGGTCAACCGTGCCTTCGGACCAGCCGGCCAGTAACTGGCCTTCGTCGGTCACGCAGTGGTACAGCAGCTCAATCCGGTTATCTCCGGCGATCCGCCCTACCAGTTGGCCTTTCACAATGTGCCCGCCTGTATAGGTGCCGGTAATCACGTCGCCGTCCACGAGGTAGTGGAATAGTGTGCGGGCATCGGACAGACCGCTGTGGTTGGCGGTCGCGACAAAGGTCTTGCCGTGCAGCCGTTGAGCAATGAGTGAATCACCAGCGTTGTGCATACCGTTCCCGAACATGTTGGCTGATAAACGTGGTCAGGCCTTTGCCTTCCATGGCCAGGCGTTGCATCTCGAGCACGGTGGGCAGGCCGGCGCTTTCTACGTTGTAGAGGTAGTGGCAGGGCTCGTCGCTGGAGAATTGGACGGTGATGGAGTCGGTTCCCAGCTCGTAGGCGACCACACCTGCGTGGCCGCTGAGGTTTGCGTAGGGCTGCATAGCGTTCTCCTCTGTTGCCGGTAGACCGCCGTACCGCTTCGCGGTTGCGCTGCATCTGCCCAAAGGTCGAGGCTCGGGGTTATCCCGCAGGCTGATCACGCCCACCAAACCTGTGCGCCGCATCAACCATCAGCTCCGGAATCAACCGCCGAATGCGTGGCTCGCTGTGGTAGGCGCCGTCGTCGTTGTAGCGCAGGTAGGCGCGTTGGCAAAGGTTGCATTGCCACACCCCGCACTGGTTGGCGGGATAGAAGCGCGGGGCGATGGGGGCGTTGGGGGACCAGTAATAGGTACCTTCAGGATGGTACTCATCTAGCGTGGCGTCTTGCTCGTCGAATTCGGCGAGGGTGCCGATATGAACCAACTGAGTTTCCCGCAGGCCTATTGGCCAGCCTGCCCAGCCGGTTGGCAACGCCGCGGTGCAGTTGCACGGCTGGGTCACACGGGCGGTATGGGTAGCCAGCGCAAACAGCGCCGCATAAGTCAGTAAGGGTTGCATCGCTCACTCCTTCGAGCACCGGGCTATCAAGGCAGGCTTGGACCGCAGAACAGCTGGAAACCTTCGCGCTCGGCCAGCCGCGCGTGATACGCCGCCACGGCTGGCAACAGAGGGCGCTCGAAGGGCGTGCCGAACCATCGGTTTACCGACAGCCCGATCACGATATCCGCCAGGCTGAAGCGATCGCCGGTCACGAATGCCCCCGTTTGCGCCAGTTGCTGGTCGAGAATGGCCATGGCTGCGGCCCAGCGTTGTTCGCCCTGGCGAAGCGCAACCGGGTCTTGATAGTCGGGGTTTTTGCGTACCCGTGAGTGAAACACGTAGCCCCATGACGGATTGAGTTCGGCGGCTTGCCAATCCAGCCATTGGTCCACTCGTGCGCGTTCATGCGGTGACGATGGGTACAGCGCGTCACCAGCGTAAGCATTGGCGAGGTAGCGAAGGATGCTGTTGGATTCCCACAGCACGAAATCCCCGTCGATCAACACGGGTATCTGGGCGTTGGGGTTGAGGGCGCGAAACTCGGGCAAGCTTGGGGAGCGAAAGCCCAGCCCCCAGTCTTCCTCGCGCTCAACGGGCAGGCCGAGCTCGGCGCAGACCCATAACACCTTGCGTACATTGATGGACGATGTTCGTCCAAGAACCTTCAGCATGATCGAACCGTCCGTGTGGGTGCTGGCGAGCTATTACAGCACCCTTGGGACCGCTCCGAAAGCAGGCTTTAGAACACGTTGATCGGGTATTCCACGAACACGCGTACTTCGTTGCCGTCATCGTTGTATTCGGCTTCGCGCAGGTTGGTGGAGGTGCGCAGCATAGAGCCGCGCAGGCGCACTTTCAGGTCCTTGGCGGGGCCTTCCTGCACCACGTACTGCAGCTGGTTGAACCACTCGCGCTCGGTCCCTTCGCCGTTGTTGGTGCGGATGTTATCCCCGCGTACATAGGCGATTTTGTAGGTGAGCCCGGGCACACCGTAGGGGCCGAAGTCCAGGCCGTACGCCAGTTGCCAAGAGCGTTCGTCTTCAGCGTTGAAGTCCGACCAGTAGGAGTTGGCCAGGAAAATGGTAGAACCACCGTCACCCACGCCGCCGGCCTCTGCGTAGCTGCCGTAGTTGTAGCCGGTATCGCCGGTACTGCGCTGGTGTGCCAGGGTGAAGGAGTGGGCGCCGAATGCATAGGTGGCTGCCAGGCTCCAGATGGTGTTGTCCTGGCCGGTGCCAAGGCGGTCGGCATAGGATTGGTCCAGGCGCGAGCGGTAGCCGTTGAAGTCCAGGGTGAGGGACTGATCGGTGGCCATCGGCATTACGTAGGTCATGCCCAGGTATTGCTTCTTCAGGCGGTCCTGCACATCGGAGGCGTACAACGAGGCCGTGAAGTTGTCGCTGAATTTGTAGCTGCCGCCGAATACGTCGATCTGCTTCAGGCCACCGCTGTCACGGCCTTCGTCACTTTTGCGCGCCTCGGCGGTGAAGTGGCCGGCGTTCAGCTCCAGGCCCTGCACTTCACGGGAGGTGAGCATGTAACCGGTATAGGTCTCCGGCAGCAGCCGGGTATCGTCGTAGTTCAGTACAGGCAAAGCAGGCATCATTTCGCCGTACTTCAGCACGGTGTTGGACACCCGGAACTTGATGGCGGCGCCAGCGCGAGCCACGTCGTGCTCGGCGTTGCCATTGTTGTCCACCCTGAAGAAGTCGATGCCGCCCGCGCCACTGCGCCCGTTGCCACCATCCAGCCGCAGCGCGTACAGGCCAAACGCATCGACGCCCACGCCTACGGTGCCTTGGGTGAACCCGGAGCTGAAGGTGCCGATAAACCCTTGGCCCCACTCGGCGCGGTCTTCGGAGCCATGCTTGTAGTCGCGGTTCATGTAGGCATTGCGCAGCAGCACGTTGAGGTGGCTGTCCTCCACGAACCCCTGAGCCTGCGATTGGTCATTGGCCATTGCATTGGCAGCCGTGCAGATCCCTAGCGCCAATGCGCCGATGCGGTAGTTCAACATCTCGTTTTCCCTTGTACCGAAATAGACACGCCGGGCGGCGAAGCAAGCAGAGGCCATAGCCAGCCAACCGAAGCGGGCTCGGATCCTAGAGAGGGGTATAGAGGGTGTCAAACTACGAAATGGAGTAAAGCGAATCAGGAAGGGGGTCAGCTGGGCATCCTGCCCAAAGCGGGTGGCCAATGGCCGAGGGGGTTCAAGCTTTTACGATGCCGAGCAGGGCCTCCAGTTCGGCATCGCTGATCAAGCCCGCTGGGTAGCGGTCGGCAATCGCTCTACGTGGGTCGGCGCCGCGCCCTTCTCCACATCGCTGGGCCTTACGTCCAGGGCCAGCCATCTGGGGCGATACACTGTTGTTACCCTGAGGTACTGCGTCTCTTACTGCATTCATCACAACATCCCCGGTTCAACCACAGCACAGGCTAAGTCTTTTTTATGACAGGTCGGCAACTGCACACTGCCGTCATCTGCTGAATATAAAGATACAAAAGCTGTGCCAGCGCACTAAGCCGTAGCAAGGCTGATACACAAAAGCCCAGCGGTGGCGGCTGGGCTTTGTGGTAGTGCAGAGGTCAGGCGTGGTGAGGCGCAGGTTGCTGCTGGGTAAGGCAGTGGATATTGCCACCGCCAAGCAATAGCTCCCGGCCTGGCACGAACACGATTTCGTGCTCGGGGAATACGCGTTGCAGTACCTCCCGGGCCGCGTCGTCCGTGGCTTCGGAGAAGCTCGGCGCAATGATCCCGCCGTTCACGATAAGGAAATTGACGTACGAGCCCGCCAGGCGCACCGAGGGGTTACGGTGCTGGCTACCGGCGCACACATCAACGCCGTCGCACTCTTCTTCGGTGGCAAACAAGGGGCCGGGGATAGGCATCTTGTGCACCACAAAAGTGCGCCCCTTGGCGTCGGTCGTGTTCTCTAGTACCCGCAGCGCATCGTGGCAACGGCTGTAGTTCGGGTCCTGTGGGTCGTCTGTCCACGCCAGTAACACTTCGCCGGGGCGTACGTAACAACAGAAGTTATCCACGTGGCCGTCGGTTTCATCGTTGAACAGGCCTTCGGGCAACCACACCACCTTGCTCACGTTGAGGTAGTCGCCGAGCACGGCTTCAATCTCGCCTCGGCCCAGGTGCGGGTTACGGTTGCGGTTGAGCAGGCACTCTTCGGTGGTGATCACCGTGCCCTCGCCGTCGACGTGGATCGAGCCACCTTCGAGCACAAAGCCTTCGGTGCGATAGCGGGCGCAGCGCTCCATCTCCAGCACTTTGCTCGCCACCTGGTCGTCCCGGTTCCAGGGGCTGTACAGCCCGCCGTCGAAACCGCCCCAGGCATTGAAGCCCCAATCCACGCCGCGTACTTCGCCGCTGTCGTTGATCACGAAGGTAGGGCCGGTGTCGCGCATCCAGGCATCGTCGGTGCTCATTTCCACGATGCGGATGTTGGGAACGTCCAGGCGGGCACGGGCGTTTTCATATTGCGCTGCGGAAACGGCCACGGTAACCGGCTCGAAGCGCGCGATAGCCCGGGCCAGGGCAACATGGGCAGCCTGCGCGGGCTTGCCGCCGAGGCGCCAGTTGTCCGGGCGCTCCGGCCAGATCATCCACACCTGGCTTTGCGGTGCCCACTCGGCCGGCATATGGAAGCCGTCGGCCCGCGGTGTGCTGTGAAGGGTGGTCATGGTGGTCAAGACTCCAGTGAACCGTCGAGTGTTTTGATCGGGCCATACAGGTTGGGCCGGCGATCACGGAAGGTGCCCCAGGCGCTGCGAATGCGTTCGAGGGCGTCGAGGTCGAAACGTTGGACCAGTATGCCTTCCTCGGTTTCATTCAGCTCCTGAACTTTGGCCCCGAACTGATCGGCGATGAACGAAGAACCATAGAACGTGATGCTGTAACCGTCCTGCTCTTCCCGGCCGATGCGGTTGCTGGCAACCACTGGCATCAGGTTGGCGCCAGCGTGGCCCTGCTGCACCCGCTGCCAATGATCGCGGGAGGTGATGTTGGGGTCATGGGGCTCGCTGCCGATCGCCGTCGGGTAGAACAGCACCTCGGCCCCCAGCAGCGCCATGGCGCGTGCGCACTCGGGGAACCACTGATCCCAGCAAATCCCTACACCGATCTTCGCGTAGCGGGTTTGCCATACCTTGAAGCCGGTATCGCCCGGGTTGAAGTAGTACTTCTCGTGATAGCCAGGGCCGTCGGGGATGTGGCTTTTTCGATAAATGCCGAAGTTGCTGCCGTCGGCATCAATGATGGCGATGCTGTTGAAGCGGGCTCGCCCCGCCAGTTCGTAGAAGCTGATGGGCAGTACCACTTCGAGCTCACGGGCTACGTTCTGGAAATGAGCGATAGCGGCATTGGTGTCCGCCGGCGTGGCCAGCTGGAGGTAGTCCGGGTTGGGCTTCTGGCAGAAGTACGGCGTTTCAAACAGCTCCTGGATCAGAATGATCTGGGCCCCTTCGGCCGCCGCCTGGCGAACCAGGCGTTCGGCGTTGGCAAGGTTGGCCTGGCGATCCCAGGAACAGGCCATCTGAGTGGCGGCGACGGTAACGGTGCGGCTCATGGACAACTCCGTGCAGGTGAGTGAGCGCTTCGAGGGTGGCCCTTTATAACCGATAAAAATCGGTCAATAAAGGGCTCAGCCATTCAAAACCTTTCAACACCTCGGTGTTTTAGCCGATATAAATCGGCTAAATATCCAGCCGGCCGCTCTAATCCGCTACAAGTCCTCGGCCAGCACCTTGGCCACGCTGTCCACAAAGAAATCCACGCTCCGCCGGGTGGTGCACATTGGCGGCTTGATCTTAAGGATGTTGAGATAGTCCCCGGTGGGCTGCATGAAGATGCCCAGGTCTCGCAGCCGTTCGCACAGCAGGGCAGTTTCCTCGGTGGCGGGCTCCAGCGTGGCGCGGTCGCGCACCAGCTCCAGCCCCAGGTAGAACCCGGAACCATGGGCAGCACCTGCCAACGGGAACCGCTCTACCAACTCTTCCAACCGCTGTTTGAAATAGCCCCCGGTCACCTTGGCGTTTTCCCACAGCCCCTCCTCTTCCATCACATCAAGAACGGCCATGCCGATCTCGCAGCTCACCGGGCTACCCCCGGCAGACGAGAAGAAATACCCCTCGGCTTCCAGCGCCTCGGCGATTTCCCGACGAGTGATCACCACGCCGAGCGGCTGGCCGTTGCCCATGCCCTTGGCCATGGTGATGATGTCCGGCACCACGCCCTGTTCTTCGAAGCCCCAGAAGTGCGTGCCCAGGCGGCCATAACCCACTTGTACTTC
The DNA here is from genome assembly GCF_058145875.1 of Pseudomonas sp. 3MAES_34.3B. Classification (NCBI taxonomy): domain Bacteria; kingdom Pseudomonadati; phylum Pseudomonadota; class Gammaproteobacteria; order Pseudomonadales; family Pseudomonadaceae; genus Pseudomonas; species Pseudomonas sp. 3MAES_34.3B. The sequence continues at coordinate 5,201,737 of NZ_CM176960.1, forward strand.
GTCGGCGATACACACCCCACCGCGGGCGCGCACTTGGGCGTAAACCTGTTCTAGGTAGCCCGGCGGCAAGGCGATCCCCCCGGCGTTGCCATACACCGGCTCGCAGATGAACCCCGCCACCTGGCGCTGCTGGGCGTCAAGGCTGGCCAGCGTGTTGGTAACACTGCGCAGGTAATCCGCCGTACTGCCCGGCCCTCGGTATGTACCCCGATAGGTATTCGGCGCCATGACCGGGTGTACCCATTGCGGGCGTGTTTCCAGCGCTTTCGGGTTATCGGCGATGGAGGTGGAAATAGCGTCGGTAGCGACCGTCCAGCCGTGATAGGCCTCCAGCACACTTAATACATCACGCCCGCCGCTGTACGCCCAGGCCAGGCGGATGGCAAGGTCGTTGGCCTCGCTGCCGCTGTTCACCAAAAACACCCGGTCCATCGACGACGGCGCCAGCGCCAGAAGGCGCTCGGAAAATTCCGCCAGCACGGCGTAGTGGAAGCGGGAGTTGGTATTGAGCAGGGACCATTGCCGCGCGGCCACCTGCGCCATGCGGGGATGGCCATGGCCTAATACCGCTACGTTGTTGAGCATGTCCAGATAGGACCGGCCTTGCATGTCGATCAGGTGGTTGCGCCAGCCGCGCTCGATACGCGGTGGTGCCTGATAGTAATACTTTTGTGAACGCGCAAAGCTGGCATCGCGGCGCGCCAGCAGCGCGTGGGCGTCTTCCTGTGGCGGCGCATCGCACGCCCAGCCCAGCATTGCCGACGGCGAAGGGCACAACGTGGCCCAGGCGCTGGCGCGTGAAGGCGTAGTGAAGGCAGGCGCATCGACGCCGGCGCGCATCAATTGAATACGCACAGCGCCCGAGGCCTGGCCAAGCCCCTGCCACTTGTCCTTGGCACCAGGCGAGGTATCGCTCAGTTGGCCCTCAAGCCGTAGTGCCCACTGCTCACCTACAAGCACCCAGCGATCCTTGCCTTCCGCTGACCACTGGCCAGGGAAAGGCGCCTGCAGGGCTTGCTCCCTCGCCAACAGCAATTGCACGTGCAGCGCGAAGGTTTCGGGTTCGGCGGAAATGTCTGGCCGTGTTTGCGCCAGGCAGTATTCGCCATAACGGGACGCAGCCGCCTCAAAGCCAGCCAGTGCCCCTGCCAACTGCCGATCTACCGCGCCCTCCACTTCCCAATTACCGGCGTTCCAGAGCGGGCTGAGCACGCCCAGGTCCAGGCTGTTCACGCTCTCAGGCGACAGCCCTGGCAGCAGCCGACCCAGGCCCTGAGCGTTGGGCGCACCCCATGGCATTCCGGCGGCGGCCAGCACGGCGTGTTCCATCAGCGCCGGTGCTACCGACAGCGCAACGTCGAGCACTTCCCATTCATGGGCGGCATTGTCATGCAAGTAGGGGTTTTGCGGGTTGAGCTTGAGCTGCTGCGCGGTACTGAGCACCAGCACGGCAGCACGGTTGACGATCAATGGCCACAGGGCGCGCAGCTCGGCTTCGGTCAGTGGGTTGGCCTGTTGATAGGCCGTGACCGCCGGCAATATTCCGAAGGGGTCCCCCTCGCAGTGGTGCAGCAACGCCGCACAGGTCACGCTCAGGTCGGCGATCCGCCAGGTGCGGCAAAGGTCGCCAAAATCAATGATGCCCTTGAGCATCCAGCCGCGCTGGGGTGTGCGTTGCCACAGCGTGTTGTCATCGGTGAGGTCCAGGTGCACCGCCTGGCTTGGCAGTCGAGGTATCAGTGCTGCCAGGCGCGCTTGTGCGTGCTGGGTTGCATGGCGAACCTGTGCCAGCCGCTCGGGCTGGTCCGCCAGCACGGGAAGCAACTGCTCCACCAGCGCCGCTGCCTGGCGCGGGTCCCATTGCAGCGTTCGCTCCAGCCCGGGGTGCGAGAACCCGGCCAGCGCGCGGTCCGTCTCCGCGCACAGCCGGCCCATGGCCGCTCGAATATCGATGCCCAGGTGTGGCCGGCGGGTAAGCGGCTCGCCCTCCAGGTACTCGAAAAGCCGTAAGTGCAGCGCCTGCCCGCCCGCCGTCACGCTCAGCAGCTTTTCGCCGGAAACTGTGGGCATCACCCGAGGTACGGCAAGGCCTTCGGCGGCCAGGTGTTCGAGCGCGGCATGCTGGGCCTGCAGCTCCTCCAGCCCGTAACTGCCATGGCAGGCCTTGAGCACGAAACGGCCGGCAGCGCTCTGCACTCTGAAATTGAGGTCTTGCTGGCTGCCCAAGGGCTCCAGCTCGCCTTCTATTGCATAATGCTCAAGCAGCAAACGCTGGGCGTCTTCGGTGGAAAGGTCGGGGTTGGGCAGGCTGGAGCGCTGGATCAGCTCATGGAGCGACATCGGGTAGGCCTCGGTTTTTTGCACACATATCGCCATGCATTGGGCCGATTAGCAAGCCCGTGGGAAGCGTCTACAATGCTAGCGAAAAGCTACTCCTCAAGGCCTGCCGAAGTATTAAGGTATTCGGGCTTGCACCGGGCTGCGGATCCCCACAAAGTATGCCCATTTCATACTTGGCGACTTAAGGAAAAAGGCGCGTACACATGCGAATCCTCATCACTGGAGGGGCGGGCTTCATCGGCTCGGCCCTGGTTCGACACCTCATCGAAAACACCGGGCACGAAGTGCTCAACGTCGACAAGCTGACGTACGCGGGTAACCTGGAGTCCCTCGCCAGCATCGCTACCAACACACGCTATGAATTCGTTCAGGCGGATATCGCCGACCAGCCCGTGATCGGGGAAGTACTGGCGCGGTTCCAGCCGCAGGCGATCATGCACCTGGCGGCAGAGTCGCATGTGGATCGGTCCATCGACGGCCCGTCCGATTTCATTCAAACCAATATCGTGGGTACCTATGCCCTGCTCGAAGCCACCCGCGCGTATTGGGCGAAGCTGAGCGAGCCGGAGCGAAGCGCGTTCCGCTTCCACCACATCTCTACCGATGAAGTGTACGGCGACCTTCACGGAGTGGACGACCTGTTCACCGAAACCACACCGTACGCGCCCAGCTCCCCGTATTCAGCGAGCAAGGCGGCCTCCGACCACCTGGTGCGCGCCTGGCACCGCACCTATGGGTTGCCGGTGGTGGTCACCAACTGCTCTAACAACTACGGCCCTTATCACTTCCCCGAGAAGCTGATCCCGCTGGTGATCCTCAACGCGCTGGAAGGCAAGCCCTTGCCGGTATATGGCGATGGCCTGCAGGTGCGCGACTGGCTGTTCGTGGAAGACCACGCCCGGGCGTTGCTGGAGGTGGTAACTCGCGGTGAGGTGGGCGAAACCTACAACATCGGCGGCCACAACGAGCAAAAGAACATCGACGTGGTACGTGGCATTTGCGCCTTGCTCGAAGAGCTGGCCCCGGCTCGCCCGGATGGCGTGGCCAACTATGCCGACCTGATTACCTTCGTGAAGGACCGCCCCGGCCACGACCTGCGTTACGCCATCGACGCCAGCAAGATCGAGCGCGAGCTGGGCTGGGTACCCCAGGAAACCTTCCAGACCGGCCTGCGCAAAACCGTGCAGTGGTACCTGGATAACCTCGACTGGTGCCGGCGCGTTCAGGACGGCAGCTATCAACGCGAACGCCTGGGCTTCACCGAACCCAAGGACCTGATCGCATGAAGGGTATCGTCCTGGCCGGCGGCTCCGGTACGCGCTTGCACCCGATCACGCTGGGCGTTTCCAAACAGCTGCTGCCGATCTACGACAAGCCGATGATCTACTATCCGATCTCGGTGCTGATGCTGGCCGGCATCCGTGAAGTGTTGATCATTTCCACCCCGCTAGACCTGCCTCAGTACCGGCAGTTGCTGGGCGATGGCAGCCAGTTCGGCATCCATATCAGCTACGCCGAGCAGCCTTCGCCGGACGGCCTTGCCCAGGCGTTTCTGATTGGCGAGTCGTTCATCGGCAACGACCCGGTGTGCCTGATCCTGGGGGATAACATCTTCCACGGGCAGCACTTCTCCGACCAGCTGCAACGTGCCGTCAAGCGCGGCAGCGGTGCCACGGTGTTCGGCTACTGGGTGAAAGATCCGGAGCGCTTTGGCGTGATCGAATTCGACGAGGCTGGCCACGCCCTGTCCATCGAAGAAAAGCCCACCGCGCCCAAGTCCAGCTATGCGGTCACCGGCCTGTATTTCTATGACAATGACGTGGTGCAGATCGCCCGCGAGGTCAAGCCTTCGCCGCGTGGCGAGCTGGAAATCACCGACGTGAACAACGCCTACCTGGCACGCGGCGACCTCCATGTGGAACGCTTCGGCCGCGGCTTCGCCTGGCTGGATACCGGTACTCACGACAGCCTGCTGGAGGCTTCGCAGTACGTGCAAACGGTAGAGCATCGGCAAGGGTTGAAGGTCGCCTGCCTTGAAGAAATTGCCTACATGAACGGCTGGATCGACCAGCAACAACTGCTGGTACGTGCCAACGCTTTCGGCAAAACCGGCTACGGCCAATACCTGTTTGCCCTGGCGAGAGAAACCCGATGAACGTGGTAACAACCAACATCCCCGATGTACTGATTTTCGAACCCAGGGTTTTCGGTGACGACCGCGGGTTCTTCTTCGAAAGCTTCAACGAGCGTGCTTTCAACGAAGCCACCGGCCGCCAGCTGACGTTCGTTCAGGACAATCACTCTCGCTCGCAGCGCGGCGTGCTCCGCGGCCTGCATTACCAGATCCAGAACCCGCAGGGCAAACTGGTTCGGGTCGCTACCGGGGAAGTGCTGGACATCGCCGTGGACATCCGTCGCGGCTCCCCTACCTTCGGCCACTGCGTCACCGTGCTGCTGTCGGAAGAGAACAAGCGCCAGCTGTGGATCCCCGAAGGCTTCGCCCACGGCTTCGTGGTACTGAGCGAGACGGCGGACTTCCTCTACAAGACCACCGACTACTACAACCCGGCCGCCGAGCGGTGCATCGCCTGGAATGACCCTACCCTGGCCATCGACTGGCAACTGAACGGGCTGGAACCTCGGCTGTCGGCCAAGGACCAGCAAGGCAAGGCGTTGGCCGACGCGGACCTGTTCCCATGAGCGGCTGCCTGAGCGTATTGCTGGTAGGCGCCAATGGCCAGGTGAGCACCGAGCTGCAAAAGCGCCTGCAAGGCAAAGTGGACCTGCATGTACTAGGCAGCAGTATTCTGGACCTCACCCGGCCGGATGCAATCCGTGAACAGGTGCGGGCGCTGAGCCCGGGCCTGATCATCAACCCGGCAGCCCACACTGCGGTGGACAAGGCTGAATCCGAACGTGAGCTGGCCTTTGCCATCAACGCCATTGCCCCGGGTGTGCTGGCCGAAGAAGCCCACCGGCTGGGCGCGCCACTGATTCACTATTCCACCGATTATGTATTCGATGGCAGCAAGGCCGAGCCTTACGTGGAAGCCGACCCTACCGCCCCGCTCGGGGTGTACGGAGAAAGCAAGCTGGCGGGCGAGCAAGCCATACAGGCCGTAGGGGGCGCTCACCTGATTCTGCGTACCAGCTGGGTGTACGCCTCCCATGGGCGCAACTTCCTGCTGACCATGCAACGGCTGCTGCAAGAGAAACCCGAGCTCAAGGTGGTCGCCGATCAGATAGGCGCGCCTACCTGGGCCGGTACCATCGCGGACAGCACTGTGCAGCTCATTGAACGCTGGCAGGCTGGGCAGGCTGGCCCATGGGGCGTATATCACCTGACCGCCCGCGGGCAAACCTCGTGGTTCGGCTTTGCCGAAGCCATTGGCGAGCAGCTGCGCAAAGCCGGCAAGCCCTGCGCGGCGCTGCTGCCTATCCCCTCCAGTGACTACCCGACGCCTGCCCGCCGGCCGCTGAATTCGCGGCTGAACTGCGCCAAGTTGGACGCCGAGTGGGGCGTGCGCCAGGCGGATTGGCATGATGCACTGCTGGAGTGCCTGCGCCAGGCATAACCGTGGCGCGTGCGCTGCGGTAACATGGCGGGATGATCAAGCCCGCCCTTCCCCGCCGCCCGCGCTGGCGCAACCTCGCCCTTGTCGCCATCTGCCTGGCGCCGTTGTTGTTGCCGTTGCAACAGCTGGCCGAGCGTTACTACCGCAGCGAGCTGGTAAGCCAGAACCGCCAGACCCTCGACCTGTACGTAGCCAACCTGCTGGGCACGCTGCGCCGCTACGAAGCCCTGCCGCCGATCCTCAGTGACCTGCCCGCGTTGCGTCAGTTGCTGGCCCACCCCACCGACCCGCAACTGCAGGGCGCGGCCAATCGCCTGCTTAAAACTATCTGCGACCAGACCGGCGCCGAGGTGATGTACCTCATGGACCCGGCGGGCAATACCCTGGCGGCCTCCAACTGGGACCAGAAGGACAGTTTCGTGGGGCGTAATTTCGCCTTCCGGCCGTATTTCAATGACGCCATTGCCGGTCGGCTGGGGCGCTTCTTTGGTTTGGGAACCACCTCGGCGAAACGAGGCTACTTCTTTGCCGCCGGCGTGCGCGACGGTGACGAAACCATCGGGGCGCTGGTGGTAAAGGTGGACCTGGACCACACCGAGACCCTTTGGGGCCGCACGCCAGAGCAGCTCGCGGTTACCGACCAATACGGCGTAGTGATCCTTACCTCCCGTCCCGAATGGCGCTACCGCGCCACGCGCCCGCTGACGGAAGTAGAGCGCGCGGCCATTGCCGCCAATCAGCCGTATCCCACGGGGAACCCGGGCGTGCTAGAGCTCGATAATCGCACCTGGCTTACCCAAAGCCGGTTCATTGGCGAAACGGGCTGGACCGTCAACCTGCTCGCCCCGCGCAGCCTGATCGACCGCCCGGTACGTACCGTGGTGGCGGTGGGTGGCGCGGCGCTGCTGGCGCTCATGTTGATGTTGGGCCTGATGATGCAGAGGCGGCGCAATTACCTGGACCGCATCGCCTTCGAAGCGCTTGGCCGACAAGAACTGGAAGCCCGGGTGAGCGAACGCACCAGTGCCCTGCAAAAGCTCAACAGCCGCCTGCGCCAGGAAGTGCTTGAACGCGAGCAGGCGCAGCAGAAACTGGTACAGGCGCAGGATGAGTTGGTACAGGCGAGCAAGCTGTCGGCCTTGGGCACCATGAGCGCCAGCATCAGCCACGAGCTCAATCAACCGTTGGCGGCGATCCGCAGCTATGCCGACAACGCCGGCGTGCTGCTCGACCACCAGCGCACCGACGACGCCCGGAGCAATCTCAAGGCAATCAGCGAACTCACCGCACGCATGGCCTCGATCATCGCGCACTTGCGCGCCTTCGCCCGCCGCGACCGCCATGCGCCCGAGAGCGTGGCGCTGCAACCGGCACTCGAAGACGCTCTGGCGCTGTTGGCCAAGCGCCGCCGGGCCATGGACGTGGAATTGATTCGTGACCTGCCCGACGCCCCGCTGTGGGTGCAGGCGGGTGAAACCCGGTTGCGTCAGGTGCTGGGCAATGTACTGGCCAATGCGCTGGATGCGCTCACTGAAAAAGCCAACCCACGGCGTATCTGGCTCAGCGCCGAGAAGACCGCAGACGGTATCAGCCTCTTCATCCGGGACAACGGCCCTGGCTTCAGCAGCGAAGCGCTGGCCCACGCGCGCGAACCCTTCTTCACCACCAAAACCCGTACCCAGGGGCTGGGCCTTGGGTTGGCGATCTGCGATACGCTGATGCGCGCCCTGGGCGGTGAACTGCTCATGGCCAACCACCCGCAAGGCGGCGCGCTGCTTACGCTGAGGCTGCGCCCCGCCACCCCCGGGGTTAGCCCGCAACCACTCGAGGACCTGGCATGACCACGCCGGACGCATTGACCACCCGCACGGACGTGGTGCTGATTGACGACGATCCACACCTGCGCCAGGCGCTGGGGCAAACCCTCGATCTGGCCGGGCTGAAAGTGCTGGCGCTGGAAGATGCCACCGGCCTGCCGGCCCGCCTGGGCCGCGACTGGCCTGGCGTAGTGGTGTCGGACATTCGGATGCCGGGCGTTGACGGGCTGACGTTGCTGCGCCAGTTGCACGCTGCCGACCCCGAGCTACCGGTGTTGCTGATCACAGGCCACGGCGATGTGCCGCTGGCCGTCGAAGCCATGCGCGCGGGGGCTTATGATTTTCTTGAAAAGCCGTTTGCCAGTGAAGCGCTGCTCGATAGCGTGCGCCGGGCGTTGAGCCATCGAAGGCTGGTGCTGGAAAACCGCAGCCTGCGGTTGGCCCTGAGTGACCGCCAGGCCCTGGGTACGCGCCTGGTGGGTAACAGCCCTTCGATGGCGCGCCTGCGCGAACAGATCGGTGCCTTGGCGGGTACCCGTGCGGATGTATTGATATTGGGCGAAACCGGCGCGGGCAAGGAAGTGGTCGCTCGCGCATTGCATGACTTGTCTGGCCGGCGCAACGGCCCGTTCGTGGCCATCAATGCCGGCGCGCTGGCGGAATCGGTGGTGGAAAGCGAGCTGTTCGGTCACGAGCCCGGCGCCTTTACCGGCGCGCAGAAGCGCCGCATCGGCAAGTTCGAGTTCGCCAACGGCGGCACGCTGTTCCTGGACGAAATCGAAAGCATGAGCCTGGATGTGCAGGTAAAGCTGCTGCGCCTGCTGCAGGAGCGCGTGGTGGAGCGGCTGGGCGGCAATCAGCAGATCCCGTTGGATATCCGCGTGATCGCGGCCACCAAGGAAGACCTGCGCCAGGCAGCGGATCAGGGACGCTTCCGCGCCGACCTGTATTACCGGCTGAACGTGGCGCCGTTGCGCATTCCGCCTCTGCGCGAGCGGGGCGAGGATGTGGTCACGCTGTTCGAGCACTTCAACAGCGCCGCCGCCGAACGCCACGGCTTGCCCAGCCAGGCCCTGCAACCTGCCCAACGTGGCGCCCTGCTGCGCCATGGCTGGCCGGGTAACGTGCGTGAACTGCAAAACGCGGCAGAGCGTTTTGCCCTGGGGCTGGACCTTGCGCTGGATACCCCTGGCGACCTGCCGGCAGATCCACAAGAATCCGACATTCATGGGCCGCTGAACGCGCAGGTAGAGGCATTCGAACGGCAGGTTATCAGCGCCGAAATTGCCCGCGGCCATGCGTCGCTGCGCAGCCTGGCCGAGGCGCTGGGCATCCCTCGCAAAACGCTGCACGACAAATTGCGCAAGCACGGGCTGAGCGTGGGCAGTGGGGAAGAGGCGGATTAAGCCCTTATTCGCGAGCTCCGCCTTCGGCTTCGCTTGCTCCTACAATAATCCTGTGGGAAGCACGCAAAAGCCTGATTCAGGCCTCGCACAACTCCAACAACGCCGCACGCCAGGGCGCGTTGCCTGGCAGCGCAAGGAAATACTCATTGAGCAGGCTCTCCCGCGCCGGATAGCAGAACGGCTGGCCGTGCGTATCGACCACCTCACCGCCTGCGCCCTCGAGCACGCCCTGGGCGGCAGCGGTATCCCATTGGGAGGTGGGCGCCAGCCTTGGGTAGCAATGGGCGGCGCCTTCGGCCACCAGGCAGAATTTGAGCGAGCTGCCCACACTGGTGAGGCGCAAGGGGCCAACCACGGTTTCCAGGCCGGCCAGCAGCGCTTGCTGTTCAGGGCTGGAATGACGGCGGCTGGCTACCACGGTGAATGGCTCACCCTCTGCGGGCAAAGGCCGTGATTGAAGCGGCTGCGGCGCTTCGCCCGGATTACTGCACCACGCGCCGAGGCCCGCGCCGCCCCACCAGCAACGGCCGTTGACCGGCATGGCAACCACGCCAAATACCACGTCGCCGCCCTTGACCAAGGCAATGTTCACCGTGAATTCTTCACTGCCGGAAATGAATTCCTTGGTGCCGTCCAGCGGGTCCACCAACCACCACTGATCCCAGCCCGCGCGTTGCGCCAGGGGCACGTCGCAGTCTTCTTCCGACAGGATCGGAATATCCGGCGCCAGGCGGGTCAAGCCGGCCACGATCACGTCGTGCGCCGCCAGGTCTGCCGCGGTGACAGGCGAATCATCAGCCTTGGCGGTCACTTCCACGCCCGCCCGCCAGAACGGCAGGATCGCTTCGCCCGCATCACGGGCAATGGCCAGCACGCCTTCGAGCAATGGGTGGGGGAACGTCATAGGCTGAAGGCCCCGCGCTGGGCCAACAGATCGCGCACCAGGTACAGCGCCGCCAGCGCCCGGCCTTCAGTGAAGTCTGCATTGCGGGCGAGTTCCGACAATTCGCGCAGGTTCACGCGGTCTACGCGCAGCGGCTCCGGCTCGTCGCCTTCGAGGCGTTCTTCGTAGAGGTCGGTCGCCAGCACTACCTGGATCTTCTGGCTCATGTACCCAGGCGACAGGGACAGCTCGGTGAGGTGCTCCAACTGCCGGGCGCCGAACCCGGCTTCTTCCTTGAGCTCCCGGTTTGCAGCGGCCAGCACGTCCTCGCCCGGCTCGATCAAGCCCTTGGGCAAAGACAGCTCATAGGTTTCCGTGCCGCCGCAGTACTCCTCCACCAGCACGGCATGCTCATCGTCCAGCATCGCCACAATCATGACCGCGCCGTAACCATTGCCGCGCCCAACCAGCCGTTCATAGGTGCGTTCCACACCATTGGCGAAACGCAGCTGTACTTGCTCTACACGGAAGATACGGCTACTGGCGACGATCTCACGGCCCAGCACGGTGGGTTTATGGCGCATAGGGGCGGCTCCTTGGCTTGAACGGGTTACTATACCTTGGCTCGCGCGTGTGCCGAGCCTGTTTTCCGCCGCCCGGGAGCCTTCCGATGCCCGTTTTAGCCTGGCCCGACATCGATACCGTTCTGCTGGACATGGACGGTACCTTGCTCGACCTGCATTTCGATAACCACTTCTGGCTGCATCACCTGCCCCGGCGTTATGCCGAGGTGCATGGGGTAAGCCTGGCCATGGCTGAAATGGAGCTGCAGCCGCTGTTCGAGACACATGCCGGGCAGCTGACCTGGTATTGCCTGGACTTCTGGAGCCGCGAACTCAACCTGCCAATCCTGGAACTCAAGCACGAAATCGCCCACCTGATCGCCCTTCGCCCGCATGCCGATACGTTCCTGGCGGCGGTAAAGGCGGCAGGCAAGCGCCTGGTGCTGATCACCAACGCGCATCGGGATTCCCTGTCCCTCAAGCTCGAGCGTATCGCCTTGGCGCCCTGGTTCGATCGGCTCATCACGTCCCACGATTACGGCTACCCCAAGGAAGCCGCAGCGTTCTGGGACGCGCTGCAAGCCGACCTGGCGTTCGACCCGACACGGGCACTGTTCATTGACGATACGCTGCCGATCCTGCGCAGCGCCCGCGCCTACGGTATTGGCCATTTGCTCGCAGTAAGCGAACCGGACAGCCGCAAGGGCCGCAAGAACACCGAAGAATTCGACGCGGTAGAGGACTTTCGAGCGCTGCTGCCGGGCCTTGCCCATGCGGGCGTGGCACCGGGGGTGTGAATGGACATCAAGCAGCTGAAGTTCCTGGTAGCGCTGGACGAAACCCGCCACTTCGGCCAGGCCGCCGCACGCTGCCATATCACTCAGCCCACGCTTTCCATGCGCTTGCGCAGCCTGGAGGAAGAGCTTGATCTGCCCTTGGTGAATCGCGGCCAGCGCTTCGAGGGGTTCACCGCACCGGGCGAGCGCATACTGGCATGGGCTCGTACAGTACTGGCCGCCTACGATGGCTTGCAGGCCGAAGCCGCCGCCTGTCGTGGGCATCTGGTGGGTACGCTGCGGCTGGGGGTGGTGCCGCTGTCGAGCTTCGATCCCGTACCGCTCTTGCGGGGGCTGCACACGCTGCACCCTGAACTGAGCTTCGAACTGAGCTCGCTGAGCTCCGATCAGCTGGTGGAACAGTTGGCCAGTAACCAGCTGGACCTGGGCGTGTCGTACCTGGACCGGCTGGACCCGGCACAATTCGAAACCCTGCCCTTGAGCGAAACGCGCATGGGCTTGCTGCATGACCAGCGCCACTATCAATTTGACGATGCACCGCTCAGTTGGGAGGCGATCAACGAACTCCCCTTGGGCCTGTTGACCAGCGGCATGCATTTCCGCCAGTCCATCGACCATGCCTTCCACAGCCGGGGCCTGCGCCCACGCCCATTGTTGCAAACCGACGCGGTGCACCAATTGCTCCAGGCGGTGCACGGCGGTTTGTGCTGCGCGATCATGCCGCTGCATGGCGGGCTTGAGGCACTCACCGAACACTTACGCCTGCAACCGATCGAGCAGGCGCAAACGCTTACGCGCCTCGGGTTGATCATGCGCCGCAGCGCACCTCGCTCGCCCTTGGCCGAAGCGTGCTTCGCCTATTGCCAGAGTACGCTTGGCGGCAATTGATCGAGCCCATCTATCAGCGCATCGGAACAAGCGATTAGACGGTCAGTCACACCCGGCATAGGCTCCATCCACGAAACTGCCGGTACTGTCGAATGCCCGCCTTGCGTTCCGCCCCATTGGCGACCACAGACCCGTTGTCGTCCGCCAGCCAGGATTACCGCTACGCCACCCTGAACGATGGCGAGGCGGGGCAGGCTACGTTGGCAGACGAAGTGGCGCTGGCCATCGCCTTCAATGGCATCAGCCAAGCGGTAATGCTGGTAAGCCCCCGCGACCTAGAAGACTTTGTGGTGGGCTTCAGTATCGCCAGCGGGATCGTGCCGGCCATCGAAGACATTTACGACATCCAGGTACGTGGCCTTGGCGCGGCGCGCGAGGCGCAGGTGGACATTTCCAGCCGTGCGTTCTGGGCCCTGAAAGACCATCGCCGACAAATGGCCGGCACCAGCGGCTGCGGCCTGTGTGGCGTAGAGGCGGTGGACCAGGCATTGCCGGCGTTACCCATACTTAAGCCCATGCCGCTGCCCCCCGCAGCCTGGCTCGAAGGCCTGCGTCAGCGCCTCAGCGCGCTGCAGCCGCTGGGCCAGCACTCCGGCGCGGTGCATGCCGCGGCCTTCATGAACGCCCAGGGCGAACTCCTGCTTGCCCGGGAAGACATCGGCCGGCACAACGCGCTGGACAAGCTGATCGGCGCGTTGCTTCGCCAAGGCATCGATACCGCTGGCGGGCTGGTGGTGGTTACCAGCCGCTGCAGCCTCGAACTGATCCAGAAGATGCTGCGCGCCGGGATTCATACCCTCGTCAGCCTTTCTTCGCCGACGGGCCTGGCTTGCCAATGGGCCCGCAAACACCACTTGAACCTCATTCATCTGCCGCATCACAGCGCGCCGCGGGTGTACAGCCCCGCGATGGAGATCGAACCGTGAGCACCTCTACCAAAGCCGAGAAAGCCCCCGCCTCCGCCCCTCGCTACAAGCCCTATAGCGGCCCGGCCGCGGGCTGGGGCGCCTTGCAGAGCGTGACCCGGTTCTGGCTGGGCAGCGGCAATGCGCTGAAAAACATTCGCACCATGCTCAAGACCAATCAGAACGGCGGCTTCGACTGCCCCGGTTGCGCCTGGGGTGAATCCCCTGATGACGGCATGGTGAAATTTTGCGAGAACGGCGCCAAGGCCGTGAACTGGGAGGCCACCAAGCGGCGGGTGGATGCCTCTTTCTTCGCCCGGCACAGCGTTAGCGCGCTGCTGGAGCAGAGTGACTACTGGCTCGAATACCAGGGCCGGCTCACCGAGCCGATGGTGTATGACACCCAAAGCGACCGTTACAAGCCCATTGCCTGGGACGAAGCCTTCGCGCTCATTGCCCGCCACCTCAATGGGCTGGAAAGCCCGGACCAGGCCGAGTTCTATACATCCGGCCGTGCCAGCAACGAGGCCGCCTACCTTTACCAGCTGTTCGTACGCGCATTCGGGACCAACAACTTCCCCGATTGCTCGAATATGTGCCACGAAGCCAGCGGTGTTGCGCTTTCGCAAAGCATCGGCGTAGGCAAGGGCACGGTCACGTTCGAAGACTTCCATCACGCGGACGCGATTTTCGTGTGGGGCCAGAACCCCGGTACCAACCACCCACGCATGCTCGAACCGCTGCGCGAAGCGGTCGAGCGCGGCGCGCAGGTGGTGTGCATCAACCCGCTCAAGGAGCGCGGCCTGGAACGCTTCCAGCATCCGCAACACCCGCTGGAAATGCTCACCAACGGTGACCGCCCGACCAATACCGCGTATTTCCGCCCGGCCTTGGGCGGTGACATGGCGATTGCCCGCGGCATGGCCAAATTCCTGCTGCAATGGGAGCGCGACGCCAAGGCTGCCGGCAACCCACCGGTGTTCGATCATGACTTCATCAGCGAACATACTGCGGCCGTGCAGGAGTACCTCGCCGCCGTAGATGCCACCACCTGGGACCAGATCGTGGAACAGTCGGGCCTGCCGCTGGTGGAGATCGAGCGCGCGGCGCGCATGTACGCCAAGGGCACCAAGGTGATCATGTGCTGGGCCATGGGCATTACCCAGCATCGCCATTCGGTCCCTACGATTCAGGAGCTGTCCAACCTGATGCTTTTGCGCGGCAATATCGGCCGCCCCGGCGCCGGCCTGTGCCCGGTGCGTGGCCACAGCAACGTGCAAGGCGACCGCACCATGGGTATCAACGAGCGCCCGCCGGTATTTTTGCTTGATGCCATGGAAAAGCGGTTCGGCTTCAAGGTCCCGCGCCAGCAGGGCCACAACGTGGTGGAAGCCATTCACGCCATGCTCGAAGGCCGCGCCAAGGTGTTCATCGGGTTGGGCGGCAATTTCGCTCAAGCTACGCCGGACAGCCCGCGCACCAAGCAAGCCTTGCAAAACTGTGACCTCACGGTACACATCAGTACCAAGCTCAATCGCAGCCACCTGATTCATGGCAAGGAGGCGTTGATCCTGCCGTGCCTGGGCCGCACCGATATCGACCGCCAGGCTGAAGGCCCGCAAGCGGTAACCGTAGAGGACTCGTTCTCGATGGTTCACGCCTCATTCGGCCAACTACAGCCGCTGTCTTCGCTCCAACGCTCGGAGCCGGCCATCATCGCCGGGATCGCCCACGCTACGTTGGGGGCACGCCCGGTGGACTGGCAATGGTTGATCGGGGACTACCAGCGGATTCGAGAGCTGATCGCCGATACCATCCCAGGCTTTACAGACTTCAACGCCAAGCTGAACCATCCCGGTGGCTTCTATCTGGGCAATACCGCCGGCGCGCGCCGCTGGAATACCGCCAGCGGCCGCGCCAACTTCAAGGCCAATGCCCTGCCGGCCGACCTGCTGCATGAGCGGGTCCACGCCACCGGCCGGGTGCCCGACCTGATCCTGCAGACCCTGCGCTCGCATGACCAGTACAACACTACCATCTACAGCCTGGATGACCGTTACCGCGGCGTGCGCGGGCAGCGTGAGGTCGTGTTCGCGAACGAAGCGGACATCATCCGCCTGGGTTACCAGCCGGGCCAGAAGGTAGACATGATCTCGGTATGGGAAGACGGCCGTGAGCGTCGGGTAAGCGGCTTTACCTTGCTTGCGTTTGATATTCCCGCTGGACAGGCCGCTGCGTACTACCCGGAAACCAACCCACTGGTGCCGCTGGAAAGTACAGGCGACGGCAGCAGCACACCGACGTCCAAGTTCGTGGCCATCCGGTTCGAACGGGCGCAGGAAAGCGCGCGGATTATCTGAAATCCATCCAAGGCGAGCGGGTCGAAGATCATGTGACCCGCTTCGCTACTGCAAGTTTCCTAGCCATAACAATAAGTTAGCTATTTGTGACCAAGTCGTGTCATTCATCGCTTTTCGGTTGTAACGGCTTGTGCGCCCCATCAGGATCGCGGCGTCATAAGCCTGAGATTCCTTTCATGAAGCTTGCCTCGGTTATCGCGTTGTCCCTCAGCCTAGTCACTGGTGCCGCCTTTGCCGGTGGTACGACCGAAGCTGGCGTGGGTGGTGCTCTGGGTGGCGTGCTGGGTTCTGTAGTCGGCCAACAGCTGGGCGGAAGCACCGGCTCGGCGATCGGTGCCGGCCTGGGCGGCGCGGCTGGTAGCGCAGTAGGTGCGGACAAGCACAGCCGTGGCCAAGCGGCGATTGGCGGTGCCCTGGGCGCGGCCGGCGGCAACGTGATCGGCCGCAGCGTAGGCGGCACCACCGGCAGCCTGATCGGTGCGGCAGCTGGCGGCGGCGCAGGCGGCGCGCTGGGTAACTACATGGGGAGCGATGATGATCGCGACCGCGGCGGCAAAAAGTATCGCGGCCATGCCGATCGCCGTTGGGACCACGACCGTGGCCACCATTACGGCCACCGCAAGCACTGGCGTCACCGCTGACCCCTCACGGGGCGGCCTCTGCCGCCCCTGTTTGGTCGGATCCCTTCCGACCAAATGCCGACCCTCCCTCTGTTCATTTCCTGAATGCGCGTTTACTCTGCCGCGCAATGTAACAGCATTGCGACATCATCCTGCGACCGGCCCTCACGCAGCGGTGTCGGTACCTCAGGAACCCCGCCATGGCTGCACCCGACGACAACGGCGTTACCCATTTTCAACGCCTGGACCCTGCCCAGATCGACGTAGTGCTCGGGAGCGCCCGCCTCCCTCGCCAAGCGCCGCCTGCCCGCCAGGGTTCCAGTGGTATCTGGCTTGCTGCCTTGGCCGTCGTGGCTATCGCAGCCTGGGCCTGGCATGGCAGCGATAGCCCCGTAACTGCGCCGCCTGACGGCACGCCAAGCCAGCCGCCAGTGCAAACTGCTGTGCAAGAGCCCCGCCAGGTAGCAGTCGTGAATACCGCCGTGGCAACCCGCGTGGTGAACCAGGTGGTGATCATCAATGCACCCGCCAAGGCTGCGCCAGTGCACTCAAGCGCGGCGCCCGAACCCGTGTCAACTCAAGCGCCTCAAGGCCTGGTGAGCGCCCAGTATCTGGCCCAGTTCAAAGCCGGTGGCGGCCGTACCGAAGCATCCACCCAGCGGCCATACCAGATCGCTACCGTCACCATTCGCGAATGGGATGGGCCCAACCGGTATGTGGCCAAATGGCGCATCGAGGACAACCTGATCAATCAAGGGTCGGTGTGCTTCAACTTCCCGGCCGACAGCATCGAGCACCGTGAATGCCGCCGCGCGGCGCAGCAGTACTTCAAGGATCAGTGCAAGGATTGGACGCGCCGGGCAGAGAAAACCCGAGACAAGGAAACTCGCGAAGCGAAAGCGCAGTACTGCGCGGTGGCGGGAGAGTTTGCGCCGTAAGAGGCTGACGCAAACAGGCAGCGATCCATTCACGAGCTACGCCCGCTTCCTACGAGATAGGAGACAGGCGTAGCTTGCGAAAGGGCTTTTACAGCTGCGGGCCAGCGGCGCGGATGGCGTCGGAAACTTCGAATTTCTTGAAGTTCTCGATGAACAGCCCGGCCAGGCCTTTGGCGGCCTCGTCGTAGGCAGCACCATCTGCCCAGGTATTACGTGGCTTGAGCAAAGTGGTATCAACGCCCGGAACGGCTTTTGGCACATCCAGGTTGATGATGTCCAGGTGCTCGGTTTCCGCGCCTACCAGAGCGCCGCTCTGGATCGCCGCGATCACGCCACGGGTGGTCGGAATGTTGAAGCGTTTGCCCACACCGTAGCCACCGCCGGTCCAGCCGGTGTTGACCAGGTACACCTTGGAGCCGAAGGCGCGGATGCGCTTGATCAGCAATTCGGCGTAAACACCAGCTGGGCGCGGGAAGAACGGCGCGCCGAAGCAGGTGGAGAAGGTCGATTTGATGCCAGCGCCAGAGCCCATTTCGGTCGAACCCACCAGGGCGGTGTAGCCGGACAGGAAGTGGTACGCCGCTTGCTCTTCGCTGAGGATGGACACTGGCGGCAGTACACCGGTCAGGTCGCAGGTCAGGAAGATGACGGCGTTAGGCTCGCCGCCCAGGTTTTTCGGGGCGATCTTGTCGATCAGTTCACGCGGGTAGGCCGCACGGCTGTTCTGCGTCAGGCTGTCATCGGTGTAGTCGGGCAGGCGGGTTTCCGGGTTCAGCACCACGTTTTCCAGCACGGCGCCGAACTGGATGGCTTTCCAGATAACAGGCTCGTTCTTCTGGGTCAGGTCGATGCACTTGGCATAGCAACCGCCCTCGATGTTGAACACCACGCCTTCGCCCCAGCCGTGCTCGTCGTCACCGATCAGGTAGCGGCTTTCGTCAGCAGACAGGGTGGTCTTGCCGGTGCCCGACAAACCGAAGAACAGGGTAACGTCGCCCTCTTCGCCCATGTTGGCCGCGCAGTGCATCGGCAGTACATCGGCGTCCGGCAGCAGGAAGTTCTGCACCGAGAACATCGCTTTCTTCATTTCACCGGCGTAACGCATGCCAGCGATCAGCACTTTTTTGGCGGCGAAGTTGATGATCACGCAGCCATCGGAGTTGGTGCCGTCGCGCTCGGGTTCGCAGGTGAACCATGGCGCGTTCAATACTTGCCATTCCTGGCGCGAAGCTGGGTTGTATTGCTCCGGGTTGATGAACAGGCAGCGACCGAACAGGTTGTGCCAGGCAGTCTCGGTGGTCATTTTCACAGCCAGGTAGTGGCTGTCGTCAGACCCTACGTGAACATGCGAAATGAAGTGATCGCGCTCAGCCACGTAGCCGCTTACCCGCTCCCAAAGGGCATCGAAGCGGTCTGCGGGGAATTTGCGGTTGATAGGGCCCCAGGCGATGGAATCCTGGGTGGACGGCTCTTCCACGATAAAGCGGTCGACCGGAGAACGCCCGGTACGGTGCCCGGTTTTCACGACCAGCGAGCCATTGGCGGCAAGCTCACCTTCACCGCGACGGATGGCCTCTTCGACCAGTTGAGCGATGCTGATATCGGTATACACGGCGTTTTTGGCTTGCGTCATGAGAATCCCCGTCGGCGATTAGCCGAGTGCTCCAAACGTTTGTAGTAGAAAACCGCACCCTACTACAGCTAAAAAGTGGCCGGATTATGCCTACAACCAAGGGAAAAGAGTAGCTCCCTACGGTTAAAACGGCGCTATTCCGGCGCCTGCAGCCTTATTTACGTTGCTGAATCTGTTCAGTGACGACTATCTGACGGTGCATCGACCCCGCCGCCGCTAAATAGTTGCGCCAAGTCTGCCGCATCGAACAGGTAACGCTCGTTGCAGAACTGGCAATCGAGCTCTACCACGCCGCCGCCTTCTTCGAGCAGTGCCTTCGCATCCTCTTCACCGAGGGTGATGATCGCTCGGCCGGATCGCTCACGCGAGCAACTGCACTGGAACACGATCGCCTGGCGATCGAACAAACGCACCTCTTCTTCGTGGTAAAGCCGGTGCAGTACGGTTTCGTTGCTCAGGCCAAGCAACTCCTCCGCTTTCAAGGTATCCGCCAGCGCCAGCAGGTGCTGCCAGTTGGCCAGCCTGTCGTCCGGGTCCTTGCGTTTGTCTGTGGGCAGCTGCTGCAACAGCATGCCACGGGCACGCTGACCGTCAGCCTCCAGCCAGAAGCGGGTTCCCAGCTGCTCGGACATCGCAAAGTAATTCGAGAAACACGCCGCCAGGTTCTCGCCATCCAGGGCCACGATGCCCTGATAGCGCTGCCCTTCGGTGGGGTCGATGGTCATTGCCAGAGTGCCATCGGGCATCAATGCCTGCAAGCCGTTCGCCGTACCGATCAGCGCCTCGTCATAGCGGGCCAGGCCTCGAATTTCCAAGGCATTGGAACACTCCACCATCAGCAGCGGAACCGGCCCCTCGGACCTCGCCTGCAGTATCAGCAACCCGTCAAATTTGAGGGTTCCTGCGAGCAAGGCAGCGGCCGCGATGAACTCGCCCAAAAGCTTGGCCACGGGCTCAGGGTAGGTGTGCCTGGCGAGCACTTCGTTATAGCTGCTCTCCACGGACACCATTTCGCCTCGCACGTCGGCGTCGTCGAAGATGAAACGTTGGGTGAAATCGGTGCTTGGCAAATCGTGCATAGGTTCGGCTATCACAGAAAGATGACAAAATATGTATCGGCGCTTGTATAAAGCCCGACTCGAAGCACCGCCTGGGTGCGAGTGGATGTCGCCTGATTTAGAGGTCTATATGAACAAACCGGCACTGTTCCGGGCAAGCTGGAATCCGCGCGGGCTGGCCCTGTGCAATCTGATCGCGGTTGTGTTGCTGGGCGTGTGGCTGTGGCCAGCGGGCCATGCGGCCTTTACTTCGTTCGACGAAGCGCTGTTTAACCTGCTGAATCAGCCACTGGCGACCAGCACAGGCTGGCGTTATGTATGGACCTTGGGCAGCCTGCGCCCGTTCGACGCGCTGGTCGGGCTTATTCTACTGGCGCTGTTGATTCGCGGCGACTGGGTTTTCAAAGCGACAGAGGTTCGCCGGGCCTTCTGGGGGTTCGTCGCTACGCTGCTGCTGTTACTGGTGGTGCGCGCCTTGTTTTCCAAACTCTGCGATGGCATGGGCTGGCAACATGACAGCCCGACCATGGTGCTCCCGGGCGCGGTTCACCTGAGCGACTGGTACCCGCATCTGGAGCGCAAATGGGAATTGAAAGACCAGTCCAGCTCCAGCTTCCCTGGTGACCATGCGTCAGTATTGCTGATCTGGGCCTTTTATATGACCTTCTCCAGCCGTACCGCTGGCCAGCGCGTGGTGATCTGGGCCCTTGCGCTGCTGTTCATGATGCCCCGGCTGGTTGCTGGCGCCCATTGGGGGCAGGACGATTACATCGGTGGCATGATCATGGCGCTGCTCGCCCTGGGATGGTCTTGCCATACGCCGTTCCTGGCGCACACCAGCGCCTGGCTGACGAAGGTATCCGCGCCGCTCTTTACTCTTCTCGAGCGCCTGCCGGTAGTAAACAGGCTCAGCGTTATCCGCACCTAGCCTTCGGAGCGAAACTGAAACAGCTGCCGCCGCTGTTTCTTGGTGGGCTTGCCGTCGGTACTTACACCGAGGGCCCCCGCCTTGCGTAGCGCGGCGGCCTGCTCGCGGCGGGCGATGCTTTCTTCGGTTTCGGCATACAACCGCTGCGCCTCGGGCGCACCGCGGCGCACATCGGATAGCGCCAATACCATTACCGTTCGCTCGTCGAACCCGGTTCGCAGCTGGTACTCGTCGCCGACCTTCGGCTCCTTGCCTGGCTTGCAGCGCTCACCTCGGCAATGAACCTTTCCGCTCTCGATCGCTGCCTTCGCCAACGCCCGTGTTTTATGAAAACGCGCCGCCCATAGCCATTTGTCCAGGCGGACTTTCTCATCATGCTCAGCTTGCTGCGCCACTGCCTGACCTCAATTCGAAACATTCAATCACTCTACTATCCTCGCAGCGGGATGCAACGCAGCGTTGCTTTGTTTACAGTGCGGCAAATGCTGCAACGTGACGCAATCGGGGCCGGGCCGTGGTCTATGCAAATGCAAGTGACCACGCAGGCCCTGGCTTCGGGCCCGCCTTGTATGGGGCGTTTTACTTCAGGCGATTCTTGTTGAAGACTTTCGACCACCTCACTGTCATAGGCCTGCGGGAATGGATTGCCCTACCGGAACTGGGCGTGGCAGGCCTTCGCGCCAAGATCGATACCGGCGCAAGCACCTCCAGCCTGCATGCCACGGAGATCGAACCGTTCGAGCGTAACGGCGAGCGCTGGGTGCGGTTCAATGCTCACCTGGGCTCGGTCGTGCAATTGCGGCACCGGCGCTGCGAAGCGCCACTGGTGGCGAGGAAAACGATCAAAAGCTCCAACGGCCTGGCGCAAACCCGCTACGTGATCCGCACATTGCTGGCACTGGGCGACCGCGTCTGGCAGGTGGAATTTACATTGGCGTGCCGCAAGGCCATGCGGTACCGCTTGCTGCTGGGGTCCAAGGCGCTTATAGACGGCCAATTGGTCGTAAACCCTGGCGAAACGTATGTGCAGGACAAACCGGTATCTCCGGCCTCCCTTTCAATTGCTCCAGGTGTTCAATGAAGATCGCTGTGCTATCGCGCAACCCGCGCCTGTACTCCACCCGCCGCCTGGTTGAAGCCGGTACCGAGCGAGGCCATGAAATGGTGGTGGTGGATACGCTTCGAGCGTACATGAACATCGCCAGCCACAAGCCTCAGATCCACTACCGGGGTAAGCCGCTGGAAGGTTTCGATGCGGTCATTCCGCGCATTGGCGCTTCGGTGACCTTTTATGGCTGCGCGGTATTGCGCCAGTTCGAAATGATGGGAGTGTTCCCCCTCAACGAATCGGTCGCCATTGCGCGTTCACGGGACAAGCTGCGCTCGCTGCAGTTGCTGTCCCGCAAGGGTGTAGGCCTGCCGGTTACCGGCTTCGCTCACTCTCCGGATGACATCCCCGACCTCATCCGCATGGTCAATGGCGCACCTCTGGTCATCAAGGTATTGGAGGGCACCCAAGGGATTGGCGTGGTGCTTTGCGAAACCACCAAGGCTGCGGAATCGGTAATCGAGGCCTTCATGGGCCTGAAACAGAACATCATGGTTCAGGAATACATTCAGGAAGCCGGGGGCGCGGATATTCGCTGTTTCGTGGTAGGCGACAAGGTAATCGCTTCGATGAAGCGCCAGGCCAAACCGGGTGAGTTCCGCTCCAACCTTCACCGCGGCGGCAGCGCAAGCCTGATCAAAATCACCCCTGAAGAGCGCATGACTGCCATTCGCGCCGCCCGGGTAATGGGCTTGAGCGTGGCAGGCGTGGACATTCTACGGTCCAATCACGGCCCGCTTGTGATGGAAGTTAACTCGTCGCCGGGCCTTGAAGGGATCGAGTCCACCACAGGCAAGAACGTGGCGAGCATGATCATCGAGCATCTGGAAAAGAACAGCGGCCCCAACCTCACTCGCACCCGGGGCAAGGGCTAGCAGGCTTCGGCCCTGGGCGCTGCGCTTACACAGCGTCCCGGGGCAGCATCAGATTGAGTGGCAAGCGCACCCTTGCTTCCAGGCCACCCCCTGCCCGGTTGCGCAGCTCCACGTTGCCCCCATGCATCGACGCGATGCGCTTGACGATCGCAAGGCCAAGCCCTGTACCCTTGCTGCGGGCACGGTCACCTCGGGTGAACGGATTGAAGATGCCTTCGAACTCCTCGGGGTTTATGCCTTCCCCACGGTCCAGCACGCTAAGCACGACGTAGGGTGCGCTGGAATCTCCCGACACGAACGCCGCCACTTCCACGCCTTTACCTGCATGATATAGCGCGTTTCCGATCAGGTTATTCAGCAGCCGCTTTATGGAAACCCGCCGTAGCGGGAAGGGGGGAATAGGCTCCAGGCACAACCTCACCCGGTGATCAGGCTGGTTGAAGGGTGCAACAACCTCCTCGACCAGCGCGCAAAGGTCGGCCTCTTCCACGGTTTCGTCCCGGCCATCCCGGATGAATGCAAGGAATTGATCGAGGATCGCGTCCATATCCTCGATGTCCCGGACCATTTCTTCCGCGAACTCGTTATCGCTGCTCATCAACTCAAGGGACAGGCGCAGGCGCGTAAGCGGTGTGCGAAGGTCGTGGGACACTCCGGCTAGCATCAATTCCCGTTCGCGCCCGGCTTGCTCCACGTCTTCGGCCATCTGGTTGAAGGCGCTGTATACCTCGGTCATTTCGCTGGGCGTGTCACTGATCGGCAAGCGAACGCTGCGCCCCTGCCCCAATTGCCTTGCCGCGAACACCAGGTTTTTCAGCGGCTGATTGAGCTGCCGAACGAAAATCCAGGCAGACGCCGTCGACAATAACCCGATCGCCAGGAACCATCCGAGCACGCTCCAGATCTTCTGCCCGCGAAGCGGGTGTGGGTAAAGCGGTACTTTCAGCCAGTCTGGCCCGATGCTGGGCGCCCTCACCCATAAGGCAGGGGGCACATGGACACGCAGCCGCACTTCCGTGTCTTCGCCCAGCTCGGCCTGCATCTGCCGCTGGTAGATTTCGCTGTAGGGCCAGTGCTGTTCGCCTTCCGGAACGGCCTCTCCGGAAACGCGAAGCAGGCCCGCCGCTTCCGCAATTCGGCCTTGATTGGTTTCGTCGGCAGACCAATATGCACGCAGCGTGAGCGCGACGCCGTGGCTGTACTGTCGGTCGACCAGTACGTCCTCGTTCATCAGCAGGTAAACGAGTGTCAGCGCCTTGGAAAAGAGTACAACGGCCAGCACCAGCCACAATGTGCGAGCGAAGAAGCTTTGGGGGAACCAAACGGGGGTTTTCATGAATGCCAGCTTACCTCGGAGCCACACGCCGAGCGCCCCGGCAACAGCAGAAAGCAGGCGGCAGCCCTTGAAAGGCGCCGCCTGCCTGCGGAAAAAGAATCAACGGCCGCCGTTGCCGTCCGGCACGAACACGTAGCCGACACCCCAGACGGTCTGGATATAACGGGGTTTGGACGGGTCTGGCTCGATCATGCGGCGCAACCTGGAAATTTGCACGTCGATGGACCGTTCCAGGGCATCCCACTCGCGGCCGCGCGCCAAACTCATCAGCTTGTCGCGGGTAAGCGGCTCCCGGGCATGCGTGACCAAGGCCTTGAGCACGGCGAACTCTCCCGTGGTGAGCATGTGCACTTCCTCGCCGCGCTTGAGCTCCCGCGTGGCAAGGGACAGCTCATAGTCCCCGAACGTGACGGTTTCGTCACTGGCGCCGGGCGCGCCCGGAACCGGCGTGGACTGGCGGCGCAACACTGCCCTGACCCGCGCGGCGAGCTCATCCGGGTTGAAGGGCTTGGCCAGGTAGTCGTCGGCGCCGAGCTCAAGGCCCTTGATACGGCTGAGCTCGTCACCCTTGGCGGTGAGCATGATGATGGGGATCTGGTTGTCTGCCGCGCGCAGCCGCCGGCAGGCCGACAGGCCATCCTCGCCCGGCAGCATGAGATCGAGCACGATGAGGTTGAACACCTCGCGGCTCAGCAGGCGATCCATTTGTTCGACGTTGGGCACTGCGCGGGCCCGGTAGCCTTTGCTGACGAAGAAGCGCTCCAGCAGGCTGCTCAATCCGGGGTCGTCATCCACGATGAGGATTTTTTCGCCTTCACTGGTTTGGGCGGTGCTGCTCATGAATAACTCCTTTGCTGTCGGCGCGCATTATGGCGCAGCCGCCGGGGGACGTGCTTCGCGCATTGTTAGCAGATTTTTCGCAAAGGGATCGTAAAGGGCAAATTGCCCGGCCGCGGCCCTTTGCCACGTTCGGCTGGTTATAATGCGACGCTTTTTCCGCCGGCGAGTGCCGGCCCGGTTTGCCGCTGCCCCATCGCAGGTGCACGCATTACAGAATTCAGGTGGTTTTATGGAAAGCATCAACAGCCGCATCGCCGAAGAACTGGGCGTGCGCCCGCAACAGGTGGAAGCCGCGGTGGCGCTGCTCGACGAAGGCTCGACCGTGCCCTTCATCGCCCGCTACCGCAAGGAAGTGACCGGCAGCCTGGACGACACTCAGCTGCGCCACCTCGAAGAGCGCCTACGCTACCTGCGTGAGCTGGACGATCGACGCGCAAGCATCCTCGCCAGCATCGAGGAACAAGGCAAGCTTACCGCCGAGCTTGCGCGGGAAATCCGCCTGGCCGATACCAAGACCCGCCTCGAAGACCTCTACCTGCCGTACAAGCAAAAGCGCCGCACCAAGGGGCAGATCGCGCTTGAGGCCGGGCTTGGCGAGCTTGCCGATGGGCTGCTGGCCGACCCCATGCTGGCCCCCGAGAACGAAGCCGTGCGGTTCGTGGATGCCGAGAAAGGCTATGCCGATGTGCGCGCCGTGCTTGAAGGCGCCAAGTACATCCTCATGGAGCGCTTCGCCGAAGATGCCGCCCTGCTGGGCAGGCTCCGCGGGTTCCTGAGCGAACACGCTACCCTGGCCGCACGGATCGTTCCAGGCAAGGAAGAGGAAGGGGCCAAGTTCCGGGATTATTTCGAGCATGACGAACCGCTGAAAGGCGCACCTTCTCACCGTGCCCTGGCGATTTTCCGAGGCCGCAACGAAGGCATTCTGAGCGTGTCGCTCAAAGTCGGCGAAGAAGCTGCAGGCACCCTTCACCCATGCGAGGTGATGGTGGCCGAGCACTTCAGCCTGAAAAACCAGAACCGGCCCGCCGACAAATGGCTGGGTGAAGTCGTGCGCTGGACCTGGAAAGTGAAGCTGTACACATCATTGGAGAACGATCTGCTGGGTGAGTTGCGAGAAGCTGCCGAAGCGGAGGCCATCAACGTGTTCGCTCACAACCTGCACGACCTGTTACTGGCCGCGCCCGCAGGCCCCCGCGCCACCCTGGGCCTGGACCCGGGGCTGCGAACAGGCTGCAAGGTGGCCGTAGTCGATGCCACTGGCAAGTTGCTCGACACCGCCACGGTTTACCCCCACGTTCCGAAAAATCAGTGGGACCAGACCCTCGCGGTGCTGGGCGCGCTGTGCACCAAACACAACGTGGACCTGATCGCGATCGGCAATGGCACAGCCAGCCGGGAAACCGACAAGCTGGCCGGCGAACTGATCAAGAAGTATCCAGCACTGCAGCTGACCAAGGTCATGGTGTCCGAAGCCGGTGCGTCGGTGTATTCGGCATCGGAGTTGGCAGCACGGGAATTCCCCGAGCTCGACGTCTCGATTCGTGGCGCGGTATCCATTGCCCGCCGCCTGCAGGACCCCCTCGCCGAGCTGGTAAAGATCGACCCCAAATCCATTGGCGTGGGCCAGTACCAGCACGACGTCTCCCAGCTCAAGCTGGCGCGAGGTCTGGATGCGGTAGTGGAAGACTGCGTGAACGCCGTGGGCGTGGATGTGAACACGGCTTCGGTTGCGCTGCTGGCGCGGATTTCCGGCCTCAATACCACCCTGGCTCAGAATATCGTTGCCCATCGCGACGCCAATGGCGCATTCCGTACCCGCGCGGAGCTGAAAAAAGTCAGCCGCCTGGGTGAGAAAACCTTCGAGCAAGCAGCAGGCTTCCTGCGCGTGATGAACGGGGACAACCCGCTGGACGCCTCGGCGGTCCACCCCGAAGCCTACCCGCTGGTGCAGCGTATCGCCGCGCAGACCGATCGTGACATCCGCTCGCTGATCGGCGACAGCGCCTTCCTGCGCCGGCTCGACCCCGCACGCTACACCGACGAAACCTTCGGTTTGCCCACCGTTACCGACATCATCAAGGAACTGGACAAACCCGGCCGCGATCCCCGCCCCGAATTCAAGACCGCCGCCTTCCAGGACGGTGTTGAGGACTTGAAAGACCTGCAATTGGGAATGGTGCTGGAAGGCGTGGTTACCAACGTGACCAATTTCGGCGCCTTCGTGGACATAGGGGTTCACCAGGATGGCCTTGTTCACATCTCGGCGCTGTCGGAAAAGTTCGTGAAAGACCCACGCGAAGCTGTTAAAGCCGGCGACGTGGTGAAGGTCAAGGTGATGGAGGTCGACATCCCACGCAAACGTATCGCGCTCTCCATGCGCATGAGCGATACCCCTGGCGAGAAGATCGAGGGCAACCGTGGCGGCAGCCGCCCTGCCAGCAATCGTTCTTCCAACGCGCCACGCCCGCGTGAAACCGCCACCGCCGCCCCGGCCAATGGCGCCATGGCAAACCTGTTCGCCAATGCCAAGCAACTGAAGAAGCGTTGATGGACATTCCCGCCGAGGTTACGCAAAGCGCCTTCAGCCAGCTGCTCGGCTGCAAGGTGGTGAGCCTGGAGGAAGGACGAGCCGAGGTTTCCCTGGTACTGACGCCGCCGCTGCGTAACCGCGGCGGCGTGCTTCACGGGGGCGCGCTGTTCAGCCTTGTGGATATCGCGATGGGGCTGGCGTGCTCTACCTCACACGGGTTCGACCGTCAGAGCGTTACGCTGGAGTGCAAAATCAATTATCTGCGGCCGGTCGCCGATGGCGAAGTAACCTGTGTGGGCCGGGTGATCCATGCCGGCCGTCGGACATTGGTGGTGGAGGCAGAAGTGTCACAGGCCGGCAAAATGGTGGCCAAGGCGCAAGGCACCTTCGCCGCTCTATAGCCCGGCCGCCTGAAGTCGGGTAAGTTCGGCAGGTAAGAGGCAATGCCGAATGGCAACTCGACGCGGCCCGCTTGATCGGGCCTTTAACGATCGGGCGCCCGCTTCGACCTTGCAGAACGTCATGGCCATCCCCATATCGGGGCGATCGACGCGTAAGGACATCAACTTGAGCGAACTTCTGAACCGCCGCCTGCATTTGCTCGGCGAGCCTGCCAACCTGCCTCTGCTCAAGCAGTGCCTGCACGGTATAGAGCGCGAATGCCTGCGCGTGACCCAGGACGGCCGGCTGGCACAAACACCTCATCCGGAGGCGCTGGGGTCGGCGCTGACCCACGAGCAGATCACCACGGACTACTCCGAAGCGCTGCTCGAATTCATCACCCCTGCCCTGCCTGATCCCGCAGAAACGCTCAAAAGCCTGGACGACATCCACCGCTTCGCCTACACGGCATTGGGCGATGAGCTGTTATGGGCGCCTTCCATGCCGTGCGCGCTGCCGGCGGAGGAGGACATCCCCCTGGCTTGGTATGGCACGTCCAACATCGGCCAGCTCAAGCACGTTTACCGTAAAGGGCTGGCCGTGCGTTACGGCCGTACCATGCAGTGCATCGCGGGCATCCATTACAACTTCTCGATGCCAGAGGCGCTGTGGCCCCTGCTGCGCGACGTAGAAGCCGACACTATGGATGAGCGGGACTACCAGTCCGCAGCCTACATCGGATTGATCCGTAATTTCCGCCGCTACAGCTGGCTGCTGATGTACCTCTTCGGCGCATCGCCCGCACTGGATGCCGGGTTCCTGAGGGGCCGCCCGCATCGCCTGGAACAGTTCGACGCAACCACGCTTTACCTGCCCTACGCTACGAGCTTGCGGATGAGCGACCTGGGTTACCAGAACAACGCCCAGGCCAGCCTCACCCCTTGCTACAACGACCTGCACAGCTACACAGAGAGCCTGCGCCAGGCTGTTGCCACGCCTTATGCGCCGTATGTGGAAATAGGCACACACAAGAATGGCGAATGGGTGCAGCTCAATACCAACGTATTGCAGATCGAAAACGAGTATTACTCGAGTATCCGCCCCAAGCGGGTCACGTACACGGGCGAGCGGCCAATCCAGGCGCTGATGGCCCGCGGCGTGCAATATGTGGAAGTACGCTGCCTGGACATCAACCCCTTCCAGCCCACCGGGGTCGACCTGCCGTTGTCCCGCTTCCTCGACGCTTTCCTGCTGTACTGCGCGATGGAAGACAGCCCGTTGCTGCAAGGCCCCGAATGCGGTGCCTGTACCGACAACTTCATGAAGGTAGTAAAAGAAGGCCGGCGCCCCGGCCTTGAACTGCAACGTGACGGGCAGGCCATCACCCTGCGCGAGTGGGCCAGCCAGTTACTGGACAGCATCGCGCCATTGGCCGAGCTGCTCGACCAAAGCCACGGGATGGATGAGCATCGCCAGGCACTTGCCGCCCAGCGTGACAAGGTCGCAGACCCTGCGCTCACGCCTTCTGCCCAGGTGCTCGCGAGCATGACGGCGCACAAGGAAAGCTTCAGCCAGTTTTCCATGCGCCAGACCCAGGCCCATGCTGACTATTTCCGCAGCACCGCACTGGCACCCGAGAAGCGAGACAGTTTCGAAAAACAAGCGGTTACGTCGCTGGTGGCACAGAGCGACCTGGAGCGCAACGAAGTGGGCGAGTTCGACCTCTTCGTCGCGGCGTATCAAGCCAGCATTCTGGGGATCAGCCAGTAATAGTGCTCGCTGACTGCGCGCCTGCAAGAGGCGCTTCCCTGTGGGAGGCCTCCTACAGGGTTTTCTCGAATATTTTCGAGTTGCGCTGGTAGTTGTAGAGCGATGCCCTGGCCGAGGGCAGGCGCTCTACTTCGCTGGGGCTGAAACCGCGCTCGCGGAACCAGTGAGCGGTACGGGTGGTGAGTACGAACAGGGTTTTGAGCCCCTGTTGACGGGCCCTGGCCTCGATCCGCTCCAGCAGTTCATCGCCCCGGCCACCGTGACGGTATTCCGGGTTTACCGCCAGGCACGCCAGCTCGCCGGTATCGGAATCGGCGATAGGGTACAGGGCGGCGCAGGCGATGATCATGCCCTCGCGCTCGACCACGCTGAACTGCTCGATTTCCCGCTCCAGCACCTCCCGAGAGCGGCGCACAAGAATGCCTTGCTCTTCGAGAGGCCGGATCAGCTCGATCAAGCCGCCCACGTCACTGATCGTGGCTTCGCGCACCTGCTCGAACTGCTCCTGAGCAACCAGCGTACCGCCGCCATTGCGGGTGAACAGCTCAGTCAACAGCGCGCCGTTCTCGGCATAGCTTACGATATGGCTACGGGCAACCCCACCGCGGCAGGCCTGGGCGGCAGCATCCAGCAGCTCGGCCTGATAATCACTGCCCAACCGTTCCAGATGCGCTGGTACCTGCTGCGGGCGAAGCTCACGAACCAGCTGGCCACGTGCGTCCATCAAGCCGGGCTCCGCGCCGAACAACAGCAGCTTGTCGGCCTCGAGGTCGATCGCCGCGCGGGTGGCCACGTCCTCGCAGGCGATGTTGAAAATTTCGCCGGTGGGTGAATAACCCAGCGGGGATAACAACACGATGGTTCGCTCATCCAGCAGCCGATTGATGCCCTTGCGGTCAATGCGCCGTACTTCCCCGGTGTGGTGATAGTCCACCCCTTCCACCACACCAATGGGGCGGGCGGTGACCAAGTTACCGCTGGCAATGCGCAAGCGCGCGCCCTGCATGGGGGAAGAGGCCATGTCCATGGAAAGCCTTGCCTCGATGGCAACCCGAAGATGGCCCACCGCGTCGATCACACATTCCAGCGTTGGCCCGTCGGTAATCCGCAAGCCACGGTGATAGTGCGGAGTGAGGCCACGGGCGGCGAGGCGGCTTTCGATCTGGGGGCGCGAGCCATGCACCAGCACCAGGCGTACCCCCAGGCTATGCAGCAACACAAGGTCATGAACGATATTGCCGAAGTTGGGGTGCTCCAGGCCATCGCCTGGCAGCATCACAACAAAGGTGCAATCCCGGTGGGCATTGATATAGGGCGAGGCGTGGCGAAGCCAATTGACGTATTCGGGCATGGAACGGCCTGTACTGTACTGAGGTAAGACGAAGTGGGGGCGCGAAACGGGGACGGTTATCGTCGCAACAGGCCTGGCAACACGCGCACGTCTCCTTCTACAGTAAGTTTGGCCCGGCGGGCGGAGCGCCTCAGCTCAGGGCGGGCCGCAGGCAATAATGTTCAACGAGGTCCTGTAACAGACGCAGCGTAGGGTCCAATCGTGACATTTCGAGGAATTCGCCCGGCTGATGCGCGCAGGCGATGTCGCCGGGGCCAAGCACGATGGTCTGGCAACCCAGCTGCTGAAGATACGGCGCCTCCGTTCCGAATGCCACCGCTTCTGCCCTGTGGCCAGTGAGTTTTTCCGCCACTTTCACCAGTTCGCTGTCGGCAGGCTCCTCAAAGGGCGGAACCTCCGAGAACAGAGGGCGATAGTCGATTTCCACCTGATGCCGCTCCGCGACGGGGCGCAGCTTGAGGCTGATCGCTTCGCGCAGGGCAGCCGGGTCCATGCCTGGCAGCGGGCGCAGATCGAACTCCAGCGAGCATTGCCCGCAGATACGGTTAGGGTTGTCTCCACCATGGATGCAGCCGAAATTCAACGTGGGTTGCGGGACGCCGAACTGAGGGTTCTGGTAGCGCTCCTGCCATTCGCGGCGCAGGCCCATCAGCTCGCTGATTGACGCGTTCATGGCCTCCAGCGCGCTGTGCCCCAGCGAGGGGTCGGAGGAGTGGCCGCTACGGCCCAGGATGTCGATGCGCTCCATCATCACCCCCTTGTGCAAACGGATCGGGCGCAGGCCGGTGGGCTCACCGATTACAGCGGCTCGCCCCAGTGGCGCGCCTTCACGGGCCAGTGCCTTGGCGCCCGCCATCGAACTCTCCTCGTCGCACGTCGCCAGAATCATCAACGGCTGCCGAAAAGGCTGGGCCAGCAGGGGCCGCACGGCCTCGATCACCAGTGCGAAAAACCCTTTCATGTCACAACTGCCCAGCCCCACCCAGCGCCCATCGACCTCGGTAAGCTTGAGCGGGTCGGTTTTCCACAGGCGCTCGTCGAACGGAACGGTATCGCTGTGCCCGGCCAGCACCAGCCCGCCCGGCCCGGAACCGTACGACGCCAGCAGGTTGAACTTGCCCGGCGACACCTCCCGGACATCGCAGGCAAAACCCAGCTCCGACAGCCAACCGGCCAATAGCTGAATAACCGGGCCGTTGCTCTGGTCCAGGCTGGCTTGAGTACAGCTGACCGAGGGCGTTGCCACCAGTGCGGCAAAGCGTTCCTTGAGTGTGGGTAACGGCATCGAGAACTCCCTCAGGCTTGATCGGCAGACAGGCGCGCGGTCAGAGCCGGGGGCGCCGCCGGCATGACTGCTGTACACTGCGCGGCTCTTCGCGTCTACGCTACGCCTTGTCTGCGTTCGGATATACCCGCCATGCACAAAGAAACCGAAATCAAACTGCGCATCAGCCGGGAGACCCTGGCTGCCCTGCGTGAACACCCGCTGCTGAAAAAACGTAACAAAAGCGGCTGGTCCCGTCACGAACTCTTCAACCAGTACTTCGACACGCCAGAGCGCGACCTTGCCCAGGCCCGCGTGGCGCTGCGCCTGCGCAAGGATGGCGACGCGATCATCCAGACGCTCAAGACGCGCGGCCATAGCGTTGCCGGCCTGTCCGAGCGTAACGAATTCGACTGGCCGCTGGAAAGAGCCAAACTGGATTTGAAAAAGCTGGATGACAGCTGCTGGCCAGCGGCCCTCGCCGAGCTGGACAAGAAGACCATCAAGCCGCTGTTCACCACCGACTTCGTGCGCGAAAAAGCGGAAATCGCATGGGGCCGCGGCAAGGCCAAGGTAGTGCTGGAAGCTGCGCTGGACCTGGGCAAAGTGGCGTCGGGCAAGCAATCCGAAGAAATCTGCGAGCTGGAACTGGAGCTTCGCGAAGGCGACCCGGCCGGCCTGCTGGAGCTCGCCTGCGAGCTGGCTGCCACCCTGCCCCTGATGCCCTGCGACATCAGCAAGGCCGAACGCGGCTACCGCCTGCTCGACCCTGCCAGCTATAGCGTTTCGGTACCGGCGCCCGTAGTAGAGGCCGAGCAAGCACTGGACGACGCCTTCAGCGCCATCGCCTGGCATCTGCTCGGCGGCAGCCAGCGGCTGGCCGAGCAGTATCGTCACACCGGTCAGTGGCGCCTGCTGCAAGACTGGGTTCAGCAATTGGTGGAGCTGCGCGCCTTGCTCGGTAGCCTGGGGCAAGCCGCGCCCCGGCCGACCACGCACGACTTGCGAGCGGGCCTGGACGCCTTGCTCGAAGACTGGAGGCCGTTGGTCGAAGCTGGCCAGGAAGACGAGGACGTACGCGCCGCAGCACAGGAGCAGTTCATCGAGGAGCTGACCGACCCGCGCTGGGGGCATTTCTCCCTGACCCTGTCGCGCTGGCTGCTGGAGCGTACCTGGACGGTGGACCGCGCCAACCGGGGCAATCGACAGGGGCAAGCACCGCTGGCCAACTGGCTGGCGCATTTCCTCAAGGAGGAAATGGTCGCGCTGAAGTTGGAGCGCTACGAGCGCCAGCCCGAGGACCTGGCCGAGCAGTTGCCGCGCCTGGAGCGTGTGCAGGTGTGGCTGCACCATGCCCGCGACGTACTGGAAGTGGAGGAAACCGACCGCTTGTACGGCGAGCTGAACAAGCTGCACGTTCTCGCCAGCCTGCCTGTGACCGACGAAGTGCTGCAACCGCGCGCGGATCAGGCGGCCATCGTTGGCCGTACGCGCGCGTGGAAGGCCCTGTCGCGCTAGGTATTCACCGCCGCGCACATATGCACTGACAGTTGCGCTCTGCTCGCGCACGCGAGCCAAGGTAGGATTTTCTGGCCGGGCAAGGATGCCCACTCAGGAAGCCTTCGCATGGACACTGTCAGGCCAAACCAAGATGCACCGCTCGATCTGGGCGAACTGCTTCACTCGCTGATGCGCCAGCAACGGCTCACCTGCGCAGCGGCGGAACTGGCCCTCAATGGCCGCAGGGAACACCCGGACTCGCACCCCCTTGAATACCTTGCCAGCTTGCAACTGAACGACATGGCAGCACCCGGGCAACCGCTGACCCTGGATGCGCTTTGCATGTGGCTGGCGAGCCAGGTCGGCCAGCCCTTCCTGCGGCTGGATCCTCTCAAGCTGGACCGACAGCTGGTGACCACCACAATGTCGGCTGCTTTTGCCCGGCACCACCAGATTCTCGCGGTCGCCTCAAGCGAAGACACGCTGACCATTGCCAGCGCCCAGCCCGGAATTCGCGGCTGGGAAGCAGACCTGACGCAAACCTGCCGCAAGGCCATCCTGCGCGTGGTTGCCAATCCGGCCGAGCTGCGGCGGTTGATAGCGGACTCTTTCCGGCTGGCGCAATCGGTGCGCGGCGCCGGCGGTGCCACGCCTAAAAGCTATACGCAATCCTTCGAGCAACTGGTGTCCCTTCAGGGCGTAGAAGAAACCGCCGCAAGTTATGAGGCGCCTGTGATCGACATTGTCGATTGGCTGTTCAAGTACGCCTTCGAACAAGGCGCCAGCGATATCCATATCGAACCCAGGCGCGAACACACAGACATCCGCTTGCGTATCGACGGAATGCTGCGCGATGCCTACCAGTTACCTCTCCCCGTCGGGCTGGCCGTCATCAGCCGGCTCAAATCCCTTGGCCGCATGAACGTGGCCGAGAAACGCCGCCCCCAGGATGGCCGGGTGAAAACCCAGGCCCCCAGCGGCGCAACGATCGAGCTCCGCCTGGCGACACTCCCCACGGCTTTCGGCGAAAAGATGGTGATGCGGATCTTCGACCCGGCTGTGCTCAACAAAGGCCTGGGGGCGCTGGGCCTACGTCAGGAAGACCAGCAGCGCTGGGAAACGCTATTGTCCAAACCTCACGGGATCCTCCTGGTCACCGGCCCGACCGGCTCTGGCAAGACCACCACGCTGTATGCCAGCCTCCACCGCCTGGCTTCACGGGACGTAAACCTTTGTACCATCGAGGACCCGATCGAAATGGTCCACCCTGCGTTCAATCAGATGCAGGTCCGCCCCTGCATCGAGCTAGGGTTTGCCGAAGGGGTTCGCGCACTTTTGCGCCAGGACCCGGACATCATCATGGTCGGCGAAATCCGCGACAGCGAAACCGCCCACATGGCCGTACAGGCGGCGCTCACCGGGCACCTCGTGCTGTCCACCTTGCATACCAACGACGCGCCTGGCGCGCTTACCCGCTTGATGGAACTGGGCGTACCCGCGTATCTGGTAAGGGCCACGCTGGCAGGGGTGATGGCGCAGCGGCTTGTGCGCATTCTGTGCCCTCATTGCAAAGCCCGGGTGGCTATCACCCCGCACGATTGGCTTAGCCTGGCGGGTGAGTCCTCCGGGCGACCGCCGAGCCAGATCCACGAAGCACGAGGCTGCGATTTGTGTGGGGGTTCAGGCTACAAGGGCCGCGCGGGCGTGTACGAATTATTGGCCTTCAACGAAGCCATCGCTGAAAGCATCGTCGCGGAGCCAGACCTGACTGCGATTCGCCGCGTGGCCTGCGCCGCTGGCATGCAGCCCTTGCGCGCCGCCGCCGCGCGCCTGGTCGCAGCAGGCCAGACCAGCCTGGCGGAAGCGCTGCGCATAGCGCCTGCGATGGCCTGAGGCCGCCCCATGCCCAGGCCCGCAGGGCGGAACTCTACCCCCCGCGCCGCGCTCAAAGAGGGTGGATAACAACACACTTGGAGTACGCTGTCATGCGCGTCAAACTCGCTGTAGCAACCCTGGCGCTGGCTTCACTGCCCCTTTCTTCTGCCATGGCAGATTCGTTCTGGCGCAACGTGCTGTCTTCAGGCGCGACCACAGGTTCCACCTACCTGACCTTCAAGGATCACAAGATGGTCGTTGCCGCGCAGGATGACGCCGGCAGCTTCGTGGCCAGCAACGGCGAAATCCGTGGGCCTTACCTGGAAGCCGCCATCACTCGGCTGAGAGCGGACAACCCAGGCATGCAGGCTTCGGACATGGAGCTTGCGAACGCCATTCTGGCGAAGAACGCCCTGGCTGAGCAATAAGCCAGGCTCGCCCCGCGGCCATGCGCGCGGGGCTACCTATCAGTCCCCGATAGCGCTTTGGTAGCCTGCGGCATCGAGCAGCTTGTCCAGCTCGGCGGTATCGGTTGGCTTGATCTTGAAAAACCATGCGCTGTACGGCTCGCCGTTGACACTTTCAGGGGCGTCAGCCAGTGCCGCATTGACCTCGATCACCTCACCGCTGACCGGCGCATAGATATCGGATGCTGCCTTCACCGACTCCACCACGGCTACCTGGTCACCGCTGGAAACGGTTTTTCCAACTTCCGGCAGTTCGATGAATACCACATCCCCCAGCGCTTCCTGGGCATGGTCGGAAATACCGACGGTAACGCTGCCATCGGCTTCAAGGCGTGCCCACTCGTGGCTTTCGGCATAACGGAGTTCAGCTGGGATATTGCTCATGGGTAGTCCTCAAAAGGTCGACGGGGATTGCCACGGTTGGCGTCAGATCAGTATTTTGCCGTGCCGCACGAAGGTGGGTTTTACCACCCGCACAGGGTACCACTTGCCACGGATTTCCACTTCGGCGCGCTCAGGCGTTTGCCGCGGCACGCGGGCCAGCGCAATGGACTTGCCAAGCGTAGGCGAAAAACTGCCGCTGGTGATTTCGCCTTCGGCCTTGTCGAGGCGCACCACTTGATGGGCGCGCAGCACGCCGCGCTCCTCCAGTACCAGCCCTACCAGCCGTGAACCTGGCCCGGCAGCGAGTTCTGCCTCCAGCGCGGCGCGGCCGTTGAATGCCCGGTTCGACGGCTCCAGGGCGACTGTCCAACCGAGGTTGGATACCCAGGGGGAATGTGTTTCGTCGAGCTCTTGCCCGTACAGGTTCAGGCCTGCTTCAAGCCGCAAGGTGTCCCGGGCGCCAAGGCCGATCGGGGTGATCCCGGCGCCTACCAGATCGTTGAACAACCCGCACACCTCGTCTGCGGGAAGGAGAATCTCTACCCCGTCCTCGCCGGTGTAACCCGTGCGGGCGATGAACCAGCCGTGATCTTCGCCAGCCTGGAACGGCTGGAGTTTGCGGATGAGGGCCGCACGCGTGCCGCCCAACAGCTCCGCGACCCGCTCACGCGAGGTAGGGCCTTGTACGGCGAGGATCGCGGTGGTCACCCGCTCGATCACTTCCACGTCCTGCCCTTCGGCCTGGGCACGCAGCCAGGCCAGGTCCTTGCTGCGGGTCGCCGCATTGACAACCAGGCGATAGCCTTCTTCGCGCCGGTACACGATCAGGTCATCGATGATTCCGCCGCGGGAATTGAGCATGGCGCTGTAAAGGGCATGCCCAGGCCCGGGCAACCGGTCGACATCGTTGGCCAGAAGTTGGCGCAGCCACCCGTAGGCGCCGCTGCCTATGACGTCGACCACTGCCATGTGGGAGACGTCGAATACACCACAGGCCCGGCGCACTTCATGGTGCTCCTCGACCTGTGAGCCATAGTGCAGAGGCATTTCCCAACCGCCAAAATCGACCATCCTGGCACCCAGTGCCAGATGCTGGTCGTACAGCGGTGTGCGCAATCCCATGGGGTTCTCCTTCCCGGCGCTGCGAATGGGCGGCATTGTAGCCTTCATATCTGCCCCTGGCACCCTGGCGCAACGCTAACCGGCATTCCGCCCGCTTACCTGGCCGCTTTGCCCCCGGTGACGTCAGAGTGCCTCTTGCGCTACTTTCGCCAGTGCCGGCAGGTCGCCGCCCAGGCCCAGCGCATGCCGCACGAAGGCTGCCTTGGCGTCGGGCAAGCCCTGCACCAGCGACAACCCGGTATTGCGCAACCAGCGCACGGGTAGCGGGTTGGCCTGGAAAAGCCGTTCGAAGCCTTCCATTGCCGCCATCAGGGCCAGGTTCTGCGGCATTCGCCGGCGCTCGTAACGGCTGAGCACACGCTCGTCGGCCAGGCGCTCGCCTCGCTGCCGCGCCCGTAGCAGCTCTTCGGCGAGCACGGCGGCATCCAGCAACCCGAGGTTCACACCCTGCCCTGCCAATGGATGGATGGTGTGTGCGGCATCCCCGATCAGGGCCAGCCCGGGCTCTACATAACGCCGGGCGTGCCGCTGACGCAACGGGATGCACAACCGCGGATCGGCATGCAGCACTCGACCCAAGCGGTGTTCAAACCGGCCACCCAGCGCCGCGCAGAACGCTTGAGTATCAAGTGCCATCAAGCGCCGGGCTTCTTCGGGCGTGGTTGACCACACGATGGAAGACCAATGCTCGCCTGTGTTGCCCTGCAATGGCAGGAAGGCCAGCGGGCCGTCGTCACC
The DNA here is from genome assembly GCF_058145875.1 of Pseudomonas sp. 3MAES_34.3B. Classification (NCBI taxonomy): domain Bacteria; kingdom Pseudomonadati; phylum Pseudomonadota; class Gammaproteobacteria; order Pseudomonadales; family Pseudomonadaceae; genus Pseudomonas; species Pseudomonas sp. 3MAES_34.3B. The sequence continues at coordinate 5,239,992 of NZ_CM176960.1, forward strand.
GAAGCGCTGCCAGGCGGTTGCGCGATGGCCAAGCTCGGTTCTCACGCTGGTCACGATGGCGTGATGAAGATAGTCCCACTCACGGGTGGCACTACCGGCCAGCCGGCGGATGGCGGAGTTGGCGCCATCGGCGGCGATCACCAGCGGGGTGCGCACCTGGGAGCCGTCGGCCAGGCTGAGCAGGCGGTCATTGCCAGAGTGCCGCATCTGCTCGACCCTGGCACCGCCAAGCAAATGGACGTCGCACTGCTGCAAGGCCTCTAGCAGCGCATCCTGTACAACGTTGTTCTCCACGATATGGCCCAGCACTTGTGCGTGCACGTTCGCGGCGCTGAAATGCACCGCGCCCGTGCCGCTGCCGTCCCACACGTCCATATCGGTGTAGGGGCTTACCCGCCGGGCACGCATGGCGCTCCATACGCCCAGGCGCTCGAATATCCGCTGACTGGCCGCCGACAGCGCACTCACCCGTGGCTCGAACGGCGAGCCCGGGCCGAAGGGCTGCGGCATAAGATTGCCGCCATCGATGATCATCACCTTGAGGCCGCTGCCTGCCAGCGCGAGCGCCAGCGTGCTGCCAACCATCCCGGCGCCGACGATAGCTACATCTGCTGTAGTTTCCATAGGGTTGCTGCCTTTGCCGGAACCTGTCGCATTCATCGGGAGCTTCCTACGCCCGTACCCATGCCCATTGCCTGCCGGGCGAACCACTGGCGCGCAGGCGGCAGCAGATCCAGCCCGAGCAGGCCCAGGTTGCGGCCATGAGCGACCCAGCGGCCTGGCTGGGAAAACAGGCGGGTAACCTGGTCGGAGAAGCCTATGGTCCATTGCTGGTCACGCTGCTGAGCGGCAACGTAACCCTGCAAGGCCGCCAGCTCGCCGGGCGGGGTATCGCTGGCCGCCAGAGCCTGCGCCAACGCTTGCACATCCCGTAATGAGAGGTTGAAGCCCTGGCCGGCGATCGGGTGCAGGCTATGGGCTGCGTTCCCCAGCACGACCAGGTTACGGCGCACTTGCTCACGGGCCTCGGCCAGCGCCAAGGGGTAGAGGCTGCGTGCGCCAACCTGGGTCAGCGTACCCAGGCGATAGCCGAAGCTTTGTTGCAGTTGAGCCAGAAAGGCCGCGTCCGGAAGTGCCTGCAAACGCTTGGCGTCGGCGGGCTTGCGGGTCCATACCAACGCGCAGCGGTTATCCGGCAGCGGCAGCAAGGCCAGCGGCCCATCATCTGTAAAGCGTTCGAACGCCTGGCCGTTATGCGGTTGGTTGAAGCTGACGTTGGCAATTAGCGCGGTCTGGTCGTACTCACGCACTTTCACCTCCACGCCCAACTGATCACGCAGGCCTGAACGGCCGCCGTCGGCAAGCACGGCGAGGGAGCAGGTGAGCTGGGTTTCATCGGCAAGCGTAAGGCGATAGCCGTTGGGCTCGGCACGCAGGGCGGTCACCTCGGCAGGGCAACGCCAGCTGACGCGCTCCGAGTCCAGGGCGGCCCACAGGCACTGGCCAAGCCAGGCGTTTTCTACCACGTAGCCCAAGGCCGGGACGCCCGCTTCGCCGGCCTCAAGCGTAGTGGCACCGAAGCGCCCGCGGTCGGACACGTGGATGTTGCGAATAGGCTCTGCGTGCCGGGCTATCGCCGCCCATACACCCAGGTGCTCGTAAATAAGCCGGGTGCCGTACGACAGGGCCGAGCTTCGCGCGTCATAGCTGGGTTGATAGCCGTTGCCTGGCGCGAAGGGCTCCACAAATGTGATCTTCCAGCTCCGTTCCCGCGCAAGCGGCTGCAGGGCCAACGCAAGGCTCGCCCCCACCAGCCCGCCACCAATGATCGCTATATCAGCGTGGGTCATGAACACGCCGCCCGCGCGGCCGCCATCAGTGCTTCAACTTCGTCGATGGCCTTGGGCACACCGCTCGTAAGAATTTCACAGCCTGTACGCGTTACCACCACGTCGTCCTCAATGCGCACTCCAATGCCCCGCCATTTTTTCGGGACCTGGTCATTGTGCGGCGATATGTAGATGCCAGGCTCGACCGTGAGTGCCATGCCCGGCTCGAGCACGCGCCACTCCCCGCCCACCTTGTACTCACCCACATCATGTACATCCAGCCCCAGCCAATGGCCGGCGCGGTGCATATAGAACCCTCGATGCGCTTCGGCGGCGATCAATTCGTCGACATCGCCCACCAGCAAGCCCAGGCGTACCAGGCCTTCGGTGATCACCCGCACCGTGGCTTCGTGCGCGCGGTTCCAGTGCTTGCCCGGTGCGATCTCGGCAAACGCCGCCTGCTGGGCCTGCAGCACGATCTCGTAGATCGCCCGTTGCTCGGGCGAGAAGGTGCCGCTGACCGGGAACGTGCGCGTAATGTCGCTGGCGTAGCAGTCGATCTCACAGCCGGCGTCGATAAGTACCAGGTCGCCATCGCGAAGCGGGGCGTTGTTGTCCTGATAATGCAATATGCAGGTGTTGCGCCCGGCCGCGACGATAGAGCCATAGGCCGGCATCCGTGCGCCGCCCCGGCGAAACTCGTAGTCCAGCTCAGCCTCGAGGCTGTACTCATGAAGGCCGGGGCGCGCTGCCTGCATCGCACGCACATGGGCGCGGGCAGAGATGGCGGCAGCTTCACGCATCACCTTTATCTCGGCCGCCGATTTGTACAGGCGCATGTCATGCAACAGGTGGTCCAGCGCCACGAACTCCTTGGGCGGTTGCGAGCCGAGGTTGGCCTTGGAGCGGATCTGATTTACCCATTCCATGAGGTGGCGATCGAATTCCGGATGGCTGCCCATCGCGGTGTACACACGGTCGCGGCCTTCGATCAAGCCAGGAAGGATGTCGTCGATGTCGTTGATCGGGAAGGCGTCGTCCGCGCCGTAATCGCGAATTGCCCCTTCCTGGCCCGCCCTCAAACCGTCCCACAGCTCCCGCAGTGGGTCGCGCTCCCGGCAAAAGAGCACGTACTCACCGTGCTCTCTTCCGGGTATGAGCGCGATGACCGCTTCGGGCTCGCCGAAACCACTGAGGTACTGGAAGTCACTGTCCTGACGGTAGATATGCTCCACGTCACGGTTGCGGATGGTCACCGCGGCTGCCGGCAGGATAGCGATGCTGTTCGGAACCATCTCGGCCATCAGGGCCTTGCGCCGGCGGGCGTATTCAGCCTTGGGAATCTGGACCATGCGGCAAGGCTCCTCGGCGATCAGTGCAGGGATGGCTTGGGCGTTGGCGCGGCCGGTTTCGCGAACTCCGTATAAAGGAGCAAGGGCGCGACGCGCAGGTATTCCATCACTTCCATATAGTCGGTTTCACCGTCTTCGGATTCTTCGAGCGCGTCCTGCACCTGGGCGATCGCGGCGAGGTCCTGCAACACCTCTTGCGCGTCATCGCTTAGCTTCTTGCTACCTCCAGCCAGGCCGAAGCCGGTGAGAAAACCTTGGCACCACTGGCCTAGCGCGGCGGCACGCTCGGCCAGGGGCAGTTCGTCCCCAGGCACCAGCAACACCACGGTGACATCATCGCCGGTGAGCTCGGTCTTGACCATTTCCTGCAGGCCGATCAGCGCCTGCCGAACGGTCCCGTCAGCGGGCGCGCCGAGCACTTCGATGGCGTCGTCCAGCCAGGCGTCGACATCGAAGCCTACGCCGGCGCAGCTACGCCCCAGCAGCAGGCCTTGCAATTCGGCGGGAGAGACAGGGTACCCGTTGTCGGCGAGCAATTTGGCGAAGGCAGCGTACGGGGAACTAGTGTTGGGCATGGGCAGCTAGGCGCCGGGCGGCGCAATGTCTAGAATGAAGGCTTCGTATCCTACACCGGCAGGTACGCCAAGACCATCGACGCAACCGCCGGCCCGCGCTGTGGTCTGCTTTCGTTCACACCGCCCCATTACCAGGACATCGTAACCGCCCACCCATGGAACAGAACGACCTGCAAGCGCTGATGGGCAAGATCGAACTTCTGATCGAACGCGTCGAGCACCTCAATCGGCAAAATGCCCTCCTTCACGCCCATGAACGTACCTGGCGCGAGGAGCGAGCCCACTTGATCGAGAAAAACGAAGTCGCCCGCCGCAAGGTCGAGTCGATGATTTCGCGCCTCAAGGCCCTGGAGCAAGACTCATGAATTCGAGCAACAGCGTTACCGTGCATATCCTGGACAAGGAGTACTCGATCATTTGCCCGCCCGAAGAGCGCGGCAACCTGATCAGCGCGGCGCGCTACCTGGATGGCAAGATGCGCGAAATCCGCACCGGCGGCAAAGTGATCGGCGCTGACCGGATTGCGGTAATGGCCGCGTTGAACATCACCCACGACCTGCTGCATCGCAAGGAAACCAGCGAAGCGCAGCCCAGCGGTGCTACCCGCGAACAGGTACGCGACCTGCTGGAACGGGTGGATCTGGCACTTGCCACTAGTCAGGTCGCGCCCAGGGGCTGATCCAGGCATATGGTTTGGGGTATACTCGAGCCCGCTCCCTGGAGTGCGCGCCAGTCGGTCATGTCCCTGAGCCGATACGCACAACCACGGAAGTTGCACGTTGGGGCTGGTGTGCATGTCCGCTCGACGGAAAGCCTGAAAGCCTCCTGCAATCTCCACCTTGAACTTTCGGGTTCAAGGGCTACACCGACAGCGGTTCGTCGGGGAGCGCCTCTTTTCGCCCTGCCTTCAGGGCACCCCAGGCTCCCTTGCCATCCGCGGAGCCTGCCAGCATGATCGAAGCCTCCTCCCTTACACGCAACCAGCTGCGCAAACGCCTGCGTGACGCACGCAACGCACTGGCGCCTGCCCAGCGCCGCGCCGCCGCGCGCGGGCTGTATCGCCAGCTCAGCCACCACCCGGTGTTCCGGCGGGCACGCAGCGTTGCTTTGTACCTGCCCAACGATGGCGAGATCGACCCGCGCCTTTTGTTGCGTAGCGCTCAACGGCGAGGCAAACACACTTACCTTCCGGTGCTTAGCCCATGGCCGCGCACGCATATGGTTTTCCAGCGCGTGCGGCCTGGAGAACGCTTGCGCGCCAACCGTTTCGGTATTGCCGAGCCCATGCGCTGCCTTCGGCGGCAACGGCGGATCTGGGCACTGGATCTGGTGCTGCTGCCCCTGGTGGGCTTCGATGAACAAGGCGGGCGGCTGGGTATGGGGGGCGGCTTCTACGACCGCAGCCTGGCGTACCGGGCAAGGAGGGTCACTTGGCGCAAGCCGACCTTGCTGGGGTTGGCACATGAATGCCAGAAAGTGGATCGGCTGCAGCAAGCCAGCTGGGACGTGCCCTTGCAGGGAACCGTGACGGATCGCGCCTGGTATGTTGCCGGGAAGGCTCAGGAATGACGGGAGGGGAAACTCAACGCAGAGGTACGGCGTAGGCTGCTTCGACAGGTTCGCTGGCCTTGCGCTCCCAGAAGCTCTGGGCATAACCGGTGGTGACTACACCAATGCCAAACAGAAAAACGAGAACCCACAGCAAGTCCGGTTTACGCCGCATCGTTGGCCCTCCTGAAGGCTTTGTTGCGTGAGAGATAGTGGCCCAAGGCCCCGCTTGGCGGGACCCTGGGTTAAAATTTGCGCGCATTCTCCGACAGCTTCCGGTGACATGCAAACGCTGATTTCAACCGGCTGTCGGGATAATCCAGCGTGTAACATTTCCCTGCTATCGCACCCTGAAAAAGGACCGCTTCCCATGGCCTACTGGCTGATGAAATCCGAGCCTGACGAGCTCTCCATCCAAGGCCTCGATCGCCTGGGCCCGACACGCTGGGACGGCGTGCGTAATTATCAGGCCCGCAATTTCATCCGCGACATGCAGCCCGGGGATCAGTTCTTCTTCTACCACTCTAGCTGCCCTGAGCCCGGTATCGCGGGCATCGCTCGCATCGACACCGCGCCCTACCCCGACCCCACCGCCCTAAACAGCGAAAGCCACTACCACGACCCTAAGGCGACCGAAGACAAAAACCCCTGGCTATCGGTCGACGTCAGTTGCGAGCGAGTGTTCCCCAACGTGCTCAGCCTGGGGCTACTCAAGCAGCAAGCCGCGCTCGAGGAACTGGCCCTGGTGAAAAAGGGGAGCCGGCTTTCGGTGATGCCCGTGACCGAGGCGCAATGGGCGGCAGTGCTGGGGTTGGTGTAACAGGCCACGGGCGTACCGCCTTCACCCGCAAAGCTACCGCGACAGATCCATCAACATCCGGGTCAGCAGATAAACCCGCGGCACCAGGCTTTCTACTTCCGCGTATTCCTCGGGCGTGTGGATATTGCCCCCTACAATGCCGAAGCCATCGAGGGTGGGTACGCCCACGGCGGCGGCGAGGCTGGCATCCGCTGCGCCACCGGTGCCTTCTACCGTGAGTGTGCGCCCCAGCTCACCGTAGATACCTTGAGCCATGGCCACCAGCTTATCGCTGGCGGGCGTCTGCGGCATGGGTGGCAATCCGCGCTCCAGGCGCGTGATGACCTGCGTATCGGCGATAAGCCGGGTGCTGGCGACCCGGGCGAGGTCTTTTTCCACGCGGTCGAACTCTTCTGGCACCGCGGCGCGCACGTCGGCCTTGGCCACGGCGTGGTCTGGGATTACGTTGATTCGGTCACCCGCGTTGATGACAGTGAAGTTGACCGTGGTTTTCTTTTCCGGGTCGCCCAGTTGGCCCAGCTGCAGAATCTGATGCGCGGCTTCCATGACGGCGTTGCGCCCCAGTTCAGGCGCTACGCCAGCGTGAGAGGCCTTGCCGGTCACTTCGACCACCGCGGTTGCACTGCCCTTGCGCCACACCACCAGGCCATCCGCCGGCCGGCCGGGCTCAAGGTTAAGGGTGACATCGTGCTGCTTGGCGACTTTCTGGATCAGCGCGCTCGCCGCCTCCGACCCGGTCTCCTCGCTGGCGTCGAGCAGCAAGGTGACTTGGCCATAATCCTTGAAATTCATGTCCTTCAGGATTTTCAGTGCCTGAAGCGCGACCACGATGCCGCCTTTGTCGTCCATTACGCCCGGGCCATAGGCGCGGCCGTCCTTGATATGAAAAGGCCGCGCCGCGGCAGAGCCTTCCTTGAACACGGTGTCCATGTGCGCCAACAGCAGGATTTTCGCCTTGCCGCTGCCCTTGAACGTAGCCACCACATGCTGGCTTTTGTCCGGCGCGGTGTTGGGTACCGTTTCGATACTCGCGCCCAAGGCCTTCAATTCGGCGGACACGAGCGTACGTACCTGGGTCAGGCCTGGCTCATAGCCCGAGCCGGAGTCGATGTTCACCAGCCTTTCGAGCAACTTCAGGGCAGGGTCCTTCAACTGTTCGGCCTTGCCCTGCACGGTCGTATCAACCGCGGCCTGCACAGGTAGCATCGCCATGGACACGGCCAAGGCCAGCCCGGTTGCCAGCAAGCGAGAGGGTTGCAGCCAAACCATGGGTAACTCCTTGAATTGAAATGTATATCAACTGTAGTTGGTCTGACGTAAAGCGCACGTACGGCTGTTCCGGCCGGAGCGCTGATCAATAATCGACCAAATGCATCAATTCAATGGGCATAGATCCAAGCAAAAGCCGTATGATGGCCACCTGATATTACGTCACCCCGCTTGGCCTACGAGGGCCGGTCATGTCCGACTTCCACCGTACTCACCCTTTCCGCATTTACCGCCTTCTGTTGCTGGTCATATTCACCGTGATCGGTTTGTCCATCTTGTGGGAGTTCAAGCTGGAGCGTTGGGTACTGCCTCTGCTTGGCTTGCCCTACGACGGCGGGTTTGAAAATGGTGAGCGGTGGCGCTTCGTGCTCACTTCGACAGGGTTTTCGCTGCTTTCCCTGATCCTCCCTACCCTTGTTCTCAGGCGGTTGATCCGAAATACGCGGATCAGCTATTGGCGCTTGCAGAAGATGCAATCCCAGGCCGAGACACTCGCGAAACATGATGCGCTCAGCGGTTTGTTCAATCGCCGGGTGTTCATGGCGCTTCTCGGGGAACGGCTTGCACACGTGCAGCCAGCCGTGGTGATGCTGATCGACCTGGATCATTTCAAAGCCATCAATGACCAGCACGGCCATACCGCTGGGGACCAAGTACTGATCAAGGTAGCCGGTCACCTGGATGAAGTTGCCCGCGCGCACGGTGGTGTTGCCGCGCGCCTGGGCGGGGACGAGTTCTGCGTGTTGCTGACTGACAAGAAGGAGGAGCAGGCGCTTCGCACGGTCGCTGAGGCCATCATCCAGGGCATCGCACGTTGTGGGCCGGACTCTCTGGCGTTTTCTCGCTTCGGGGCCACCCTCGGCATCGCACGTTCATGGCTGGATGCTCACGACGCATCGACATTGCTGCACTACGCAGATGTTGCCATGTACAAAGGCAAGGACAGCGGGCGCTCGACGTATCACTTCTACAGCACGGATTTCGAGCGCCAGCGCCTGGCGCAGTTCGACAGCGACCTCACCCTCAAGCGAGCGGTCGAGCAGGAAGAAATCGTCCCGTACTTTCAACCTATCGTTGCGTTTCCCTGCCAGGAAGTAGTGGGCTTCGAAATACTGGCGCGCTGGATCAAGCCCGATGCAAGCATCGTGATGCCCACGGACTTCATTCCGGCGCTTGAGCGGTTGGGGCTTGTGCCGGCGATGACACGGTCGTTGGTCAGGCAGGCCTGCAAGGCTGCGAGGGGGTGGGACAACAACCTGCGCCTTTCCTTGAACGTGACCCCCGCCATGATCACCGATGAGCTGTTCCCTGACCGGCTACTGGAACAGCTACGCCAGGAAAACTTCCCCTGCGAGCGTTTCGAGGTGGAGATCACCGAGGAAGCCCTCGTAGGAAACCTTCAGGCAGCCCAGAAAAACCTGAACCGCCTCCATGAGCATGGCATCACCGTGGCCCTGGATGACTTCGGAACAGGTTATTCCGGGCTTTATCACCTGACCCGCTTGTCCATCGACAAGATCAAGATAGACCGCTCTTTCTTCGAGTCCGGCGACGAGGATCATCTCCCTGTGGTGGAAGCCATCCTGGGGATGGCCCGTAGCTTGAAGATGAAAGTGACGGCGGAAGGGATTGAAGATTTTCACTCCCCCAATCTGCCGTCATGGCTGGCCAGCAACGGCTGCGATTTCGCACAGGGTTACCTTTACGGCCACCCGCGCTCCAGCCGTGATATCGACTCAGCGGTTCAGAGCGACGTAGTGCGCAGCGGCCAAAAAGCCCACGATCAGGTCGTGATTTGAACTTGATGGCGCGGCTTACTGCACGATCAGGTTGTTGAACAGCAAGTCTTCTACCACCGGCTTGCCCTCTTCGGCATTGATTACCTGCTGGGTTTGCTTGAGCGCTTCCTGACGCAGGGCCTCTTTGGCTTCGCCCGAGCTCATGGCATCCTGGCTCTGCTGATTGAACAGCTGCACCAGTTGGTTGCGAATCAAAGGCTCATGGTGTTTCACCGCGGCCACGGCCTCTTCGCCGGTGACCTTCAGGGCGATATCGGCCTTGTACACGTGCAGGCGGGGGCCTCCGTCCATGGCGTAGTTGCCCACCAAGGGCGGGCTCAGCGAGTAGTAGACCACCTTTGGCGGCCCTTCTTTAGATTCACCGCCTTCGTTCGCCTGGACGGCGAAGGGAATGCAAGCGGCCAGCAATACAGCGATCCAGGGTTTCACAGCATCAATTCCTCGTTCAATACGCGGCGGGGCGCAGCGGTTATAGGCGGCTATCAGGCGTCACCATCATCGTTGCCCGGCCGGGGGGCTTGCCTACACTTATCGGCCATTACCCGGAAAGGAATAGCCCATGAAAGCGTTATTGTGCAAAGCCTTTGGCCCGGCGCAAAGCCTGGTCATCGAAGAGGTGGCCCCGCTGCAGCCCAAGCGTAACGAGGTGGTGGTCCAGGTGCACAGCGCCAGCGTGAACTTCCCGGACACCCTGATCATCGAGGGTAAATACCAGTTCAAGCCGCCTTTTCCGTTCTCTCCGGGGGGCGAGGCTGCCGGAGTGGTGGGTGCGGTAGGCGAAGGGGTAACGGCGCTACGGGAAGGCGACCGGGTAATGGCACTTACGGGCTGGGGCAGCTTCGCTGAACAAGTCACCGCGCCTGCCTATAACGTGTTGCCGATGCCCGAGAGCATGCCATTCGACGAGGCCGCCGCGTTCCCCATGACCTATGGCACCTCGATGCACGCGCTCAAGCAGCGCGGTGATCTCAAACCTGGCGAAACGCTGCTGGTGCTGGGCGCGGCGGGTGGTGTGGGGCTGGCTGCGGTGGAAATCGGCAAGGCCATGGGCGCTCGGGTAATTGCCGCCGCCAGTAGCCCCGCCAAGCTGGAAGCTGCCAAGGCTGCCGGTGCTGACGAGGTAATCGATTACAGCGGCGGCGACCTGAAAGAACAGGTGATGAAGCTCACCGCCAACCAGGGCGCGGATGTGATCTACGATCCGGTGGGCGGCGATGCGTTCGACGCGGCCATCCGCTGCGTGGCCTGGAACGGCCGCCTGTTGGTGATCGGCTTTGCCAGTGGCCGTATTCCCCAGTTACCCGCCAACCTCGCCCTGCTTAAAGGGGCGGCAGTGGTAGGCGTATTCTGGGGTGCTTTCGCGCAACGCCAGCCCCACGACAACGCCGCAAACTTCCGTCAGCTGTTCAGTTGGTATGAAGAGGGGAAGTTGCGCCCGCACATTTCCAATCGCTACAGCCTTGAGCAAGCACCCCAAGCCATTCAGGCCCTGGCGGATCGCCAAGCCATCGGCAAACTCGTGGTCCAGGTCCGCTAAGGCGCCTGCACCAGTTCGGGCGAAATGGCGCTGGCCGGGGTAAGCGTCATTTCCAACCAGCGCTTGAAACGGGCTTCCAGGTTTCGGTCTGGCATGGCGTGGGACCGCAGCGCTGCGATGGTCTGCTCTACATAGTCCCGGCAACTGCCCGAGCGGCCGCACGCGCTAGCCAACACTTGCACGAGCAGGTCGTCCGGCAGGTTGCCGGCATACGTAGGCAAATGCCGCTCCAGAACAAAGCCCAGCGCCTGCACCTTGGTCCCGTCGTCCAGGCGGCAGGTAAGCCAATGCGGCCGATAGGACGGGTAAGGCATCTCTCGCTTCCACAGGGCCATGAGCGATGCTTCAAGATGGTCTTCATGCAAGCGGTAGGCGAACCCGGTACACGAGCCGCCGCGGTCCAGCCCGAAGACAAGGCCTGGATTCTGCGGCGTGCCACGATGCTCCTGGGACCACAGGTATAGCCCACGATGGTACCCATGCACCCGCGCGCGGCGGCGCTCCACGCTGTTGCACTCGGGGCGCCAGATCAGCGAACCGTAGGCGAATAACCACACGGGCCCGCCCGCATGCTGGCTCATGGTCGAAGCCAGTGAGCAGGCAAGCTCTTCATCACTCAACTGCGGTGTGTTGAGAACAGGCGGGTACGCAACCCGACAGGAGGGGGCAGGTTCGATTGCCGACATGTAGGAACCCCGGATGTTACAAAAATGCTTCCGTGGCCACTCTAACCGAAGCCAGAACGGCCGGGGCTACCGGTTATCGCAAGGGCTCAAGGCCGGGGCGCATACGCAAACACGTCTGCACGCATCTGGTGAGGGTCCATGCCGGCTTCCACCAAGGCGTCGAGGGTGGCATACACCATGGCCGGCGAGCCGCTGGCGTACACATGCACTGAAGAAAGGTCACCGATGTCCTCGCGTACGGCTTCGTGCAACAGGCCGCAGCGCCCTTCCCAGCCACAGAGGTCACTCACCACCTTGTGAAGATAAAGATTGGGCAGGCGCTGCCATTCATCCCAGTGCTCGATCTCATAAAAGTCGCTCGGCTGGCGTACGCCCCAGTAGAGGTGCACAGGATGTGCGAAACCCTGGGCTCGGCAGTGCTCGATCAGGCTGTGCATCTGCGCCATACCGGTTCCGGCGGCGATCAATACCAGAGGGCCATTGGGCAGCTCGGCCAGGTGAGCATCGCCATAGGGCAGTTCTACCCGGGCCAAGCCGTCTCGCCGAAGCTGGGCCAGCAGGTTGAGCGCGCTGTCTTCGCGCCCCAGGATGTGCATTTCCAGATCGCGGCCACTGTGGGGAGCCGAAGCCAGGGAAAATGCAGCCTTGTCGGTGCCGTCTCGCTCGATCAGCAGGTACTGGCCCGCATGGTAGCGGGGCGGCTTGCCAGCGGGCGCACGCAAGCGCACCCGCCACACATCGCCGCCTACGTCAGCGCACTCGGTCACCTGGCAGGCAAAGCTGCGCACAGGGAGCTCACCGCGCGAAAGCACGCCATCCCACAGCAGCACACAATCTTCCAGCGGCTGCGCAATGCAGGTATAGAGCTCGCCATGGTCCCGTTCCTGCCCCTCCTGGCGCACACGCCCTTCGACCAGCAAGGCGGCGCACACGTGGCAATTGCCGTTACGGCAACTGTGCGGGCAGTCATAACCCAGGCGCCGGGCGGCATCGAGGATGTTCTCGCCCGGCTGCACTTCAAGTACTGCGCCAGAAGGTTGCAAGGTTACGCGCATCAGTCTATTCCCAGCTGGTTCCAGAGTTCGTCCACGCGGCGAGTAATGGCAGGGTCCCGCTCGATCACCCGGCCCCACTCGCGAGTCGTTTCGCCGGGCCACTTGTTGGTGGCATCCAGCCCCATCTTCGAGCCAAGCCCGGACACCGGCGAGGCGAAGTCCAGATAGTCGATGGGCGTGTTGTCGATCATTACCGTGTCCCGCTTGGGGTCCATGCGGGTAGTTACTGCCCAGATCACATCGTTCCAGTCCCTGGCATTGATGTCGTCATCGGTGACGATCACGAACTTCGTGTACATGAACTGTCGCAGGAAGGACCACACGCCCAGCATCACCCGCTTGGCATGCCCGGGGTACTGCTTCTTGATGGTGACCACGGCCATGCGGTACGAACAACCTTCCGGCGGCAGATAGAAATCAACGATTTCAGGAAACTGCTTCTGCAGGATCGGCACGAACACTTCGTTTAAGGCAACGCCAAGGATCGCGGGTTCATCCGGTGGCCGGCCGGTGTAGGTGCTGTGGTAGATAGGCCGGGTGCGATGGGTGATGCGCTCTACCGTAAATACCGGGAAGCGGTCCACTTCGTTGTAATAGCCGGTGTGATCGCCATAGGGGCCTTCATCGGCCAGTTCGCCGGGATGGATCACCCCCTCCAGCACGATTTCGGCACTGGCCGGCACTTGCAAGGTATTGCCCCGGCACTTCACAAGTTCGGTGCGGTGGCCGCGCAACAGCCCGGCGAAGGCGTATTCGGACAGGCTGTCCGGCACCGGGGTGACCGCGCCGAGTATCGTTGCAGGGTCTGCGCCCAGGGCGACCGCCACCGGGAAAGGCTCGCCAGGGTGTTTGTCGCACCACTCGCGGTAATCCAGCGCGCCGCCGCGATGGCTGAGCCAACGCATGATGACCTTGTTGCGGCCAATCACCTGCTGGCGGTAGATGCCCAGGTTCTGCCGTTCCTTGTTCGGCCCGCGGGTAACGGTAAGGCCCCAGGTGATCAAGGGGGCCACATCGCCTGGCCAGCAGTGCTGGATCGGCAACCGTGCAAGGTCGACGTCATCGCCCTCCAGCACCACCTCCTGGCACGGAGCATCCTTGAGCACCTTGGGCGCCATGGAGATGATTTTCTTGAAGATCGGCAGCTTGGACCAGGCATCCTTGAGGCCCTTGGGCGGCTCCGGCTCTTTCAGGAACGCCAGCAGCTTGCCGATTTCCCGCAGCTCGCTCACATCTTCCGCACCCATGCCCAGGGCCACGCGGCCCGGTGTGCCGAACAGGTTGCCCAGCACTGGCATGTCAAACCCTACCGGGTTCTCGAACAGCAGCGCGGGGCCCTGCTTGCGCAGGGTGCGGTCGCAGATTTCGGTCATTTCCAGTACCGGAGAAACCGGTACGGCGATGCGTTTCAATTCTCCGCGCCGCTCTAGTTGCTGCACGAAGTCTCGGAGATCCTTGAATTCCATCGGCCAGTCACACTTCCAAAGAGACGCCTAGCTTACCCGCCCCACGGCGGGCGCGGATAAAAAAACGGCGCCCGAAGGCGCCGTGATTTGCGAAGCGCGATTACTTGCGCTTCATCGACAAGAAGAACTCATCGTTGGTCTTGGTCTGCTTGAGCTTATCGATCAGGAACTCGATGGCGGCGATCTCATCCATCGGGTGCAGCAGCTTGCGCAGAATCCACATGCGCTGCAGCTCGTCGTCGGCGGTCAGCAACTCTTCGCGGCGGGTGCCGGAACGGTTGATGTTGATGGCCGGGAAGACGCGCTTTTCCGCGATACGGCGGTCCAGCGGCAGCTCCATGTTGCCGGTACCCTTGAATTCCTCGTAGATGACTTCGTCCATCTTCGAGCCGGTTTCGACCAGGGCGGTGGCGATGATGGTCAGCGAGCCGCCTTCTTCGATGTTACGGGCCGCGCCGAAGAAACGCTTTGGCTTCTCGAGGGCGTGGGCATCCACACCACCGGTCAATACCTTGCCGGAGCTCGGGATCACGGTGTTGTAGGCGCGTGCCAGGCGGGTGATGGAGTCCAGCAGGATCACCACGTCCTTCTTGTGCTCAACCAGGCGCTTGGCCTTCTCGATCACCATCTCGGCCACTTGCACGTGGCGGGTTGGCGGCTCGTCGAAGGTAGAGGCGACCACTTCGCCGCGCACAGTGCGCTGCATCTCGGTCACTTCTTCCGGGCGCTCGTCGATCAGCAGAACGATCAGGTGGCACTCAGGGTTGTTACGGGTGATGTTTGCGGCGATGTTCTGCAGCATGATGGTCTTGCCCGCTTTCGGCGGAGCGACGATCAGGCCACGCTGGCCCTTGCCGATGGGCGCGCACAGGTCGATGACACGACCGGTGAGGTCTTCGGTGGAGCCGTTGCCGGCTTCCATCTTCAGGCGCTTGTTGGGGAACAGCGGCGTGAGGTTCTCGAAAAGAATCTTGTTCTTCGCGTTTTCCGGCCGGTCGAAGTTGATGGTGTCGACCTTCAGCAGGGCGAAGTACCGCTCGCCTTCCTTCGGAGGGCGGATCTTGCCGACGATGGTGTCACCGGTCCGCAGATTGAAGCGGCGGATCTGGCTTGGCGACACGTAGATATCGTCGGGGCCGGCCAGGTAGGAAGCATCGGCGGAGCGGAGGAAGCCGAAACCGTCCTGGAGGATCTCCAGCACGCCATCACCGGAAATCTCCTCACCGCTTTTCGCGTGCTTCTTAAGCAGGGAGAAAATCACATCCTGCTTGCGCGAGCGGGCCATGTTTTCGATGCCCATCTGTTCGGCCATTTCGAGCAGGTCGGTGATCGGCTTTTGCTTGAGTTCAGTCAGATTCATAGAGGGAATGACGTGTTCTGTATGGAGGGAATAAGCATTGGGCTTAGAGAGGCCGCGCCGGGAGAGAGGCGATAGGATCGCGCACAAATTCGAGTTGGAATGCGTCGGCGACGACTTGCAGGGGGCACCGGAGAGACCAGTGCGAGGCCGAATTTAACACCTGGGCACAGGGCCGTCTAGTCGGTAAAAAGAAAAAACCCCGCTAAATGCGGGGCTTTGTACAGCTGACAGCAAACTTAGATGTTTGCGTCAAGGAATGCCTGAAGCTGCGACTTGGACAATGCACCAACCTTGGTCGCCTCCACATTGCCGTTCTTGAACAGCATCAGGGTAGGAATACCGCGCACGCCGTGCTTGGCGGGGGTTTCCTGGTTCTCGTCAATGTTCAGCTTGGCGATGGTGACCTTGCCCTCGTAAGTAGCGGCAATTTCGTCCAGTACTGGCGCGATCATCTTGCACGGGCCGCACCATTCAGCCCAGTAATCCACCAGCACCGGGCCCTGGGCCTTCAGTACATCGGCTTCAAAGGATGCATCGCTTACGTGTTTGATCTTGTCGCTGCTCATGAATGTCTCCTGGTCACGACTTTGAAATTGCGCCCATCATAGCCTTCCCTGTTTGTAACCGAAAGCTTGAGGCGATTGAGTCTAGCTATAGTGTTACACCATTTCTCATATGACCCGAAGCATCTGGAAAAATGCACCGCCATTGCTCACTCCGCAGCCGCAGGTGCAAGGCTGGCACCATTGCGGAGCCGCTTGATTGAAGAAGGCGGCAATAGCCCGCTACGTATTTGCCTGTTTGCGGGGCTGAAGAAGCCAGCGGCTGGCTGGCATGCGCTGTGCAACCGTTGCTCTGTCCTCGCCTGACTGGAGCAACCCATGCTTAAACGCTGTGTAACGCTGCTCACCGCAAGCCTGATGGCTGCCCTGCTGGCGCAAGGCGCCCATGCGGACGGGCTCGCTGACATCACCGCACGAGGCACCCTGCGCGTAGCCGTGCCGCAGGATTTCCCGCCTTTCGGCTCTGTCGGCCCCGACATGAAGCCCCGCGGCCTGGATATCGATACCGCGCAGCTGCTCGCCCAGCGCATGAACGTCAAGCTTGAGCTCACACCAGTGAACAGCACCAACCGTATTCCTTTCCTCACCACCGGCAAAGTCGATCTGGTGATTTCCAGCCTCGGCAAAAACCCGGAGCGCGAGCAGGTGATCGACTTCTCCAGCGCCTACGCGCCGTTCTACCTGGCGGTGTTCGGCCCCCCTGACGCGGCAATCGGTGGCCCTGACGACCTCAAAGGCAAGACCATCAGTGTTACCCGTGGCGCTATCGAAGATATCGAGCTAAGCAAGGTGGCCCCCGAGGGAGTGACTATCAAGCGTTTCGAAGACAACAATTCCACGATCGCCGCGTACCTGGCCGGGCAAACCGACCTGATTGCCAGCGGCAACGTCGTGATGACCGCCATTACCGAGCGCAACCCCAAGCGGGTACCGGCCTTGAAGTTCAAGCTCAAGGACTCTCCTGTGTATGTGGGATTGAACAAGAATGAACCTGCCCTGCTCGCCAAAGTGAACGAGATCATCGCAGCCGCCAAGGCCGACGGCAGCCTCAACACCAACGCCATGACATGGCTCAAGCAGCCACTGCCCGCCGACCTCTGAGGCGTTTCGTGCAGCATCCGTTCGGGTGTCTGCGCGCTGATCAAGGACCGTTCATGGCTTATCACTTTGATTTCGCGCCCGTGCTGGAAGCTTCACCGCTGCTGTTGCGCGGTGCGGGTGTGACGCTTGCGCTCACCGCAGTGGGCGCGTTGCTGGGTGTTGCCATCGGTATCCTGGGGGGGATTTCCCGAGCCTGGGCGATCCGGCCCTTGGCGGGCATCTATACGGTGTATGTGGAGCTGATTCGGAACACGCCTTTTCTGGTTCAGCTGTTCTTTATTTTCTTTGGCTTGCCGTCCCTGGGCGTGCAACTGAGCGAATGGCAGGCAGCGGTATTGGCGATGGTGATCAACCTTGGCGCCTACAGCACCGAGATCATTCGCGCCGGGATACAAGCCGTGCCCCATGGCCAGCTGGAAGCAGCCGCCGCGCTGGCGCTGAGCCGCGCAGAGGCGTTCCGCCACGTTGTGCTGCGGCCCGCGCTGGGCAAGGTGTGGCCGGCACTGAGCAGCCAGATCATCATCGTGATGCTGGGTTCGGCTGTGTGCTCCCAGATCGCCACTCAGGAACTCAGCTTCGCCGCCAACTTCATCCAGTCACGCAATTTCCGCGCGTTCGAGACCTATCTGGTCACTACCCTGCTGTACCTGCTGATGGCCATCCTGGTGCGCTGGGGCCTGGCCTGGCTGGGCCGGCGGCTGTTCATGAGGTCGCGATGACTGATTTCACGTTCTGGGACATCCTGCGCAACCTGCTAGTGGGGCTCAAATGGAGCCTGCTGCTGTCTCTGCTCGCTTTTGTGGGCGGTGGCGTGTTGGGCTGGCTGGTATTGCTCGCGCGGGTATCGCCTCGCCCTTTGCCCCAGTCGGCCGCCAAGGTGTTCATCGAGCTGTTCCAGGGCACGCCCCTGTTGATGCAGTTGTTTCTCATATTTTTCGGCATGGCGTTGCTCGGCGCGGATGTATCGCCCTGGGCCGCCGCGGCCGTTGCGCTCACCCTCTTCACCGCAGCGTATCTGGCCGAAATCTGGCGGGGCTGCGTGGAGGCCATACCTGGCGGGCAATGGGAAGCTTCGGCCAGCCTGGCACTTACCCGCTATGAGCAATTGCGCTACGTCATTTTGCCCCAGGCGCTGCGCATTGCAGTGGCCCCCACGGTCGGGTTCTCGGTCCAAGTGGTCAAGGGCACGGCGGTTACCTCGATCATCGGCTTCACCGAACTCACGAAAACGGGCGGCATGCTCGCTAACGCTACCTTCGAGCCCTTCATGGTGTATGGCCTGGTTGCGCTAGGCTATTTCTGCCTTTGTTTCCCGTTATCGCTGTTTGCCCGTTACCTGGAAAGGAGGCTGCATGCCGCTGCTTAGAGTGACCGCGCTGCACAAGTATTACGGTGACCACCATGTGCTCAAGGGGATCGACCTCAGCGTGGAAGAGGGCCAGGTGGTGGCAATCATCGGCCGCAGCGGGTCAGGAAAAAGCACCCTGTTACGCACGCTCAACGGGCTGGAAAGCATCAATGACGGGGTGATCGAGGTTGATGGCCAATACCTTGATGCCGCGCGCGCCGACCTTCGGGCATTGCGCCAGACCGTGGGCATGATCTTCCAGCAGTTCAACCTGTTTCCACATTTGAGCGTGGGCGAGAACGTGATGCTTGCGCCCCAGGTGGTAAAAAAGGTGTCTCGAGACGAGGCCAGAGCATTGGCCCGTCGCATGCTCGAGCGCGTCGGCCTGGCGGACCGATTCGACACCTTCCCGGAACGGCTGTCCGGTGGCCAGCAGCAGCGCGTAGCGATTGCCCGCGCCTTGGCGATGTCACCCAAGGTACTGCTGTGCGACGAAATTACCTCCGCGCTGGACCCCGAACTGGTCAGCGAGGTGCTGAGCGTGGTGCGGCAACTTGCCAAAGAGGGCATGACGCTTGTCATGGTCACCCACGAAATGCGTTTCGCCCGCGACGTGGGAGATAAACTGGTGTTCATGCACCAGGGGCGCGTTCATGAGAGCGGCGACCCTCGGCAATTGTTTGCCTCGCCGGGCACGCCGGAGCTGGCCAGCTTCCTTGGCCAGGGTGAGGCCTGAACGGGCCGTCGGGCTGGCGCGCAACGTTGGCGAAGCACGCGTATCGTGGCAGGATGTTCAGGTTATCGACCGAGAACCTCGAAAATGCCGCCACTCAAGCCAACGAACCTGTCACTCATCGCTGCGATTGACCTGGGCTCCAACAGCTTCCACATGGTCGTGGCCAAGACCAATCAGGGTGAAATACGCATCCTCGAACGTCTCGGCGAGAAAGTACAACTGGCCGCCGGCATCGACGAACAGCGCCAGCTCAGTGAAGAATCCATGCAGCGCGGGCTGGACTGCCTCAAGCGCTTTGCCCAGTTGATCAACGGCTTGCCCTTGGGCGCGGTACGAATCGTGGGCACCAATGCCCTGCGCGAAGCGCGTAACCGCGCCGAGTTCATCCGCCGCGCCGAAGCCTTGCTGGGCCACCCGGTGGAAGTGATCTCCGGCCGCGAGGAAGCCCGCCTGATTTACCTGGGGGTTTCCCACACCCTGGCCGACACCCCCGGCAAGCGGCTGGTCACCGACATCGGGGGCGGCAGCACCGAATTCATCATTGGCCAGCGGTTTGAACCGTTGATCCGCGAAAGCCTGCAGATGGGGTGCGTAAGCTTCACCCAACGCTACTTCCGTGACGGGAAGATTACCCCGGCACGTTATGCCCAGGCCTATACGGCCGCCCGACTCGAGATCATGAGCATCGAGAATGCCCTGCATCGGCTTGGCTGGGATGAAGCCATCGGCTCGTCCGGGACCATCCGCGCCATTGGCGCCGCGCTCAAGGCAGGGGGCCAAGGCGCGGGCGAGGTAAACGCCGAAGGCCTTGCCTGGCTCAAACGCAAGCTGTTCAAGCTGGGCGATACGGACAAGATCGACTTTGACGGTATCAAGCCTGACCGCCGCGCTATCTTCCCCGCAGGCCTTGCGATTCTCGAAGCGATCTTCGACAGCCTGGAGCTGCAGCGCATGGACCACTGCGAAGGTGCCCTGCGTGAAGGCGTGCTCTATGACCTGATGGGCCGCCACGGCCACGAAGACGTGCGCGAACGCACGCTCCGGTCCCTGATGGATCGCTACCATGTAGACCTGGACCAGGCCGCGCGCGTGGAAGAAAAGGCACTAGAGGCGTTCGACCAGGTGGCCGATGCCTGGGGGCTGGACGACGGCGTATGGCGGGACCTGCTCGGCTGGGCCGCCAAGGTGCATGAAGTAGGGCTGGATATTGCCCACTACCATTACCACAAGCATGGGTCTTACCTGATCGAGCACTCGGACCTTGCGGGCTTCTCGCGCGAGGATCAACAAATGCTGGCCCTGCTGGTACGTGGTCATCGTCGCAACATTCCACGCGAGCGCTTCGCCGACTTCGGCGAGAATGGGCAAAAGTTGATTCGCCTGTGCGTGTTGCTGCGCTTCGCCATCCTGTTCCACCACATCCGTGGCACACAGGAAATGCCGCAGGTTCAACTGCATGCGGGCGTTGATACGCTCGACGTGGTCTTCCCTGCGGGCTGGCTGGAGAACAACCCCCTGACCCAGGCCGACTTCGCGCTCGAAGCGGAGTGGCTGACCCGGGTGGGGTTCACCCTTACCGTACGGTAAGGGGCTGGTTGCTGAGCCGATCGAGCAGCGTGACCTGCGCATTGCGCGCGTTCTGGTTGCCGGTCGGGCTCAAGCGCACATAGGTACCGTCTGGCTGCAGTATCCAGGCATGGGTATTGTCGGTGAGGTACGCCTCCACTTCTTTCTTCACCCGGGTAATGAGCTTTTTGCCTTCCACGGGGAAACAGGTTTCCACGCGGCGGTCCAGGTTGCGCTCCATCCAGTCCGCGCTGGACAGGAACAGCTGTTCCTCGCCCCCGTTGAGGAAGTAGAAGATCCGGGTGTGTTCCAGGAAGCGCCCGATGATCGAACGCACGTGGATGTTGTGGGATACACCCGGCACGCCCGGGCGCAAGCAGCACATCCCTCGCACGATAAGGTCGATCCGCACGCCAGCCTGGCTGGCCTTGTATAACGCGCGGATGATCTTCGGGTCTGTCAGCGCGTTGAACTTGGCCACGATGTGCGTGGGTTTGCCTTCGACCGCGAACTGGGTTTCCCGCGCGATCATATCCAGCATGCCCTTCTTCAGTGTGAAGGGCGCGTGCAGGAGCTTTTTCATGCGCAGGGTTTTACCCATGCCGATCAGCTGCGTGAACAGCTTGCCCACGTCTTCGCACAAGGCGTCATCGGACGTCAACAAGCTGTAGTCGGTGTACAGCCGCGCATTGCTGGCGTGGTAGTTACCCGTGCCCAGGTGAGCGTAACGGGTGATCTCGCCACCTTCACGGCGCAGTATGAGCATCATCTTGGCGTGGGTCTTGAACCCTACCACGCCATAAATCACCACCGCGCCCGCAGCCTGGAGGCGGCTGGCCATCTGGAGGTTGGATTCCTCGTCGAAGCGGGCGCGCAGTTCGATGACTGCCGTAACTTCCTTGCCGTTGCGCGCGGCATCCACCAGCGCGTCGACGATCTCGGAGTTGCTGCCGCTGCGATACAACGTTTGGCGAATGGCCAGAACGTGAGGATCCTTCGCCGCCTGGCGCAGGAAGTCGATAACGGGCGTGAACGACTCGAAGGGGTGTAGCAGCAGGATATCCTGCTTGCTGATCACGCTGAAAAAGTTATCCGCGTTCTGCAGCAGCTTGGGAATGGCCGGGGTAAATGGCATGTGCTGCAGCTCGGGATGGCTGTCCAGGCCAGTGATGCTGAACAACCGGGTCAGGTTCACCGGGCCGTTGACCTGGTACAGCTCCGACTCCGCCAGGTTGAACTGCTTGAGCAGGTAATCGGAGAGGTGCTTGGGGCAGGTATCTGCTACTTCGAGGCGCACCGCATCACCATAACGCCGGGAGAACAGCTCGCCACGCAAGGCACGGGCAAGGTCTTCGACGTCTTCGGAGTCCAGCGAGAGGTCTGCGTTACGGGTAAGGCGGAACTGATAGCAGCCCTTTACCTTCATCCCTTGGAACAGGTCATCGGCATGGGCATGGATCATCGATGACAGGAACACGAAGTTATCGCCCGTGCCGCTTACATCTTCCGGCACCTTGATCACGCGTGGAAGCAAGCGCGGCGCGGGAATGATCGCCAGGCCAGAGTCGCGCCCGAAGGCGTCCACGCCTTCAAGCTCCACGATGAAGTTCAGGCTCTTGTTCACCAGCAGCGGGAACGGGTGAGTAGGGTCCAGCCCGATCGGCGTGACGATGGGAGCGATTTCATCGCGGAAGTAGCGCCGTACCCAGGCCTTGAGCTTGGGCGTCCAATGGCGACGGCGGATAAACCGTACCTGGTGCTTCTCGAGCTCGGGCAGCAGGATGTCGTTGAGGATCGCGTACTGGCGGTCCACTTGAACATGGACGAGCTCGCTGATCCGCGCCAGCGCCTGATGAGGCTGCAGGCCATCGGCACCGGCCTGCTCGCGAGCGAAGGTGATCTGCTTCTTGAGCCCGGCCACGCGGATCTCGAAGAACTCATCCAGGTTGCTGGAGAAGATGAGAAGAAACTTGAGGCGTTCCAGCAGCGGATAGCTTTCATCCAAAGCCTGCTCGAGCACGCGAATATTGAATTGCAGCTGTGACAGCTCACGATGGCTGTACAAAACAGCGTCGTCCAGGCCCGGGGCAGCCGGGGGTGGGGGCGCTGGTGTCACGTCCTGTGGTGCTTCGGCTACCACTTCAACGAGGGGTTCCGTCACGGGTTGAGCCTCTTCTACGACAAGATCGGGGAGCGCTTCATTATTCATGTGAACATCCTGAAGGGCCAGGGGCCCTGGGTGCAATGGGCGGCACGCACGGCAAGGTCGATCAGCCACAGTGACGATGGCTCGCGAAGCGAGGTCACGGCCCCGATGTCGAACCGCAAGGGCCGAGGGGGGCACAGCGCCGCTGGAGACGGCCCGGGCTGTTATAAAGTCAATATGTGACAGGCACATGACAGCCGTGGTTGATGGAAACAGAACGCAGACGGCCAGTAATGTTCACGTCGAGACACATATCGACACTTTCATGAATTTCTCTTAAGGGTTAGGCTGCGCGTTCATTTCGCCAGCATCTTGAAAATGCTCCATCAATTTCTCAACGATTTCGGTTACCTGGCCCTGTTCCTGGGGACCTTCTTCGAAGGCGAAACCATCCTGGTGCTCGCGGGTTTTCTTGCGTTCCGCGGGTACATGGACATCAACCTGGTGATGCTGGTGGCATTCTTCGGGAGCTACGCCGGCGACCAGCTGTGGTACTTCCTCGGCCGGCGCCATGGCAGGCGGTTGCTGGCGCGCAAGCCGCGCTGGCAGACCATGGGCGACCGTGCGCTCGAGCACATCCGCAAGCACCCCGACCTGTGGGTACTCTCTTTCCGCTTCGTTTATGGGCTGCGCACGGTCATGCCGGTCGCGATCGGCCTGTCGGGCTATCCGCCTCGTCGTTACCTGTTGCTCAACGGCATTGGCGCGATGGTATGGGCCATCGCCCTCGGCCAGGCGGCCTATCATTTCGGCTCGGTACTCGAGGGGCTGCTCGGCAACGTGAAGAAGTACGAGCTATGGGTACTGGGTGGTCTGTTGCTGCTGGGCGTGGTGCTGTGGATCAGCCGCCGCATCAAGGCGGCACGTATCGCTCGCAAGGCGGAAGAAGCCTCCAAGCTGCCCGGCCCACCCTCGCAGTGAACACTGGCGCCGCCCTGCACTCACACTGATACAGGTCGACAAGGGGGCCCTGCAATGGCCACGCGGGTTGCGGTAATACTTTCTGGTTGCGGCTTTCAGGACGGTGCGGAAATCCAGGAAAGCGTGCTGGCGCTGTTGAGGCTGGACCAGCTTGGTTGCGAGGTTCAATGCTTTGCGCCGGATACCGAATTCGACGTAGTCGATCACGTCTCGGGCCAGCCGACCGGTGAGCGTCGGCGAGTGCTGGTAGAAGCGGCGCGGATCGCCCGTGGCAACATAAGGTCCCTTTCCGAAGCGCAGGTAGAGGCGTTCGATGCCTTGGTGATCCCTGGCGGATTCGGCTCGGCCCTTAACCTCTCCAACTTTGCGACCCAAGGGGCGCAATGCACCCTTGACCCGCACCTGCTGGCCTTCGCCGAGGCTTTCGCCGAAGAGCGCAAACCCGTAGGGCTCATCTGCATTAGTCCCGCACTGGCGGCGAAAATCTATGGCCCTACGGTTGTGTGCAGCATTGGTACCGACGCCGAGACGGCCGCGACCATCGAGAAAATGGGGGCTACCCACGTGCCCTGCGCAGTGGACGCGATTGTGGAAGACGAGCATCGCCGCCTGGTGTGCACCCCTGCCTACATGAGTGCCAGGTCTATCGCCGAAGCGGCCTCAGGCATCAATGCACTGGTAGACCGAGTGGTTGAACTGGCTGCCACGCCGCTGTAGTTACAGCGGTGCTCGTCGCAACGTGGCCAGAAAGGTCGCCGCGCCTACGAACAGCCCGGCAAAGGTGCGGTTGAGCCGTTGCTGCTGGCGAGGGCTGCGCAGCAGGCGCAATACCTTCGAGGCAAGGCCCGTATAGCCTGCCATCACGATCAGGTCCACGGTGACCATCGTGGCGCCGATAATCAGGTATTGCATGAGCAAGGGCGCGTGAGGGTCGATGAATTGCGGTAGTACCGCAAGCATGAACACCAGAGCCTTGGGGTTGCTCACGTTCACCAGAAACCCGCGCGTAACGAGCCCGAGGCGGCTGCCACCGACCGCAGGGGTGGCAGCGTCCTGCATCTCCATTGGCGAAGCCCGCCACTGCCGAACTGCCAAGTAGAGCAGATAGAACACCCCGAACCACTTGATCACTGTGAACGCGGTGGCCGAAGCCGCAAGTATGGCGCCTACGCCTGCGGCTACCACGGCGATCTGCAGCGCCAGGCCAAATTGCAGACCCAGCGCGTTCCAGTAACCTCTGCCAAAGCCGTAACGCAGCCCGGACGACATGGAAGCGATCGCACCTGCCCCCGGGGACAGGCTGATGATCCAACTCGCCGCCAGGAAGGCCAGCCATGTATTCCATGCCATATAGTGCTCCTTGTTGTGTGGCCCGCCGCATCCCATAACCGCGTTCGCTTGCAGTGTATGGCTAGCCCAGGCGTTCCAGTTCGGCTTGCATGTTTTCCAGCAGCTCCAGCGCCGTCATCCAGCGCTCTTCCAGCGAGCTTTCTTCGACCTTGAGCGCTGCCTGGCGAGCAAGCAGGTCTTTGAGCTCATCCTTTTTCGCAGCCTCGTACAGGCCGCTGTCACCCAGGCGGGTTTCGATCCGGGCAAGCTCTTCATGCACCTTGCCCAGCTGGGTTTCCAGCTTATCGGCTTCGCGCTTGTGAGGTGCCAACTGCTGACGCAACGCAGCGGCGGCCTGACGCTGGGCCTTTTTGTCGGTGCGCTCGCCATTGGACGCCGGCGTGGTGGCCGGGGCATTACGCTGACGGTAATCCACCAGCCAGCGAGCGTAATCGTCCAGGTCGCCGTCGAAGGGCTCCACGCGGCCTTCGGCAACCAGCAGGAAGTTATCCGTGGTGCTCTTGAGCAGGTGCCTGTCGTGGGACACTACCAGCACAGCCCCACTGAACTCCTGCAGGGCCATGGTCAGTGCCAGGCGCATTTCCAGGTCCAGGTGGTTGGTGGGCTCATCGAGCAGCAGCAGGTTCGGCCGCCCCCAGGCGATCAACGCCAGGGCGAGGCGAGCCTTTTCGCCCCCGGAAAAATTGAGCACGGGCTCGTCGATGCGAGCGCCACGGAAGTCGAAGCCGCCCAGAAAGTCTTTCAGGGTTTGCTCGCGCTCGCTCGGGGCAAGCCGTTGCAGGTGCAGCAAAGGGCTGGCCTTGCCGTCCAGCGAATCGAGCTGGTGCTGGGCAAAGTAGCCAACCTCGAGGTTTTCTCCCCGGCGCAGATCCCCGGCCAATGGCTCAAGTTCGCCGGCGAGGTTCTTGATAAGGGTGGACTTGCCCGCCCCGTTCGGCCCCAGCAGGCCGATCCGGGCGCCAGGGGTAAGCTGTAGCTTCACCTTCTCCAACACAAGCTTGCTGCCATAGCCCAGCTTGGCTTCGGACATGTCCAGCAAAGGGCTGGACAGCTTGTGCGCTTCGCGGAACACGAACTCGAAGGGCGAATCCACATGGGCCGCGGAGATCTCCTCCATGCGCTCCAGCGCCTTGATCCGGCTTTGCGCCTGGCGGGCCTTGGTAGCCTGGGCCTTGAAGCGAGCGATGTACTTTTCCATGTGGGCGCGGCGCGCCTGCTGCTTCTCGTATACCTGCTGCTGCTGGGCCAGCCGCTCGGCGCGGGCCCGCTCGAACGCGGTATAGCCGCCGCGGTAAAGCACCAGCTTGCGCTGGTCCACGTGGGCGATGTGGTCGACCACAGCATCGAGAAAATCCCGGTCGTGGGAAATGAGCAGTAGCGTACCGGGGTAGCCCTTGAGCCAGTCCTCAAGCCACAGGATGGCATCCAGATCCAGGTGGTTGGTGGGCTCATCCAGCAGCAGCAGATCGGACGGGCACATCAGTGCCTGAGCCAGGTTGAGGCGCATGCGCCAGCCGCCGGAGAAATCGCCGACAGGCAGGTCCATCTGAGCGTTGGTGAAGCCAAGGCCGGCCAGCAGCTTGCGCGCGCGGGCGTCCGCCGTGTAGCCATCGGCGGCATCCAGTTCGGAATGCAGGCGAGCGAGCGCGGCCCCATCGTGAGCTGCCTCGGCGGTGGCAAGCTCGGCCTGAATGGCTCGCAGGCGCTGGTCCCCGTCCAGTACATAGTCTACCGCCACACGCTCGAGCGTATCGACTTCCTGGCGCATGTGGGCAATGCGCCAGTCCGGCGGCAGGTCGCACGCGCCAGCGTCCGGCGTGAGTTCGCCGCGCAGCAAGGCGAACAAGCTGGATTTGCCGGCGCCGTTGGCACCGATGAGGCCGGCTTTCTGACCGGCGTGCAGGGTGAGCTCGGCGTCTTCTAGCAGACGCTGTGGGCCACGCTGTAAAGTGAGGTTCTGGATTCGGATCATAATGGCGGCGGAGTTTACCAGCTTCGCCGCCCACTGGCGTGGGGGCTCGATGCAAGATGATCTGTGGCGGTATGCCTGCGAGCTTTACGCCCTGCCCGGGATGGAAGCCGCCTGCCTGCAAGCACAGGCCGAGGGTGCAGATGTCTGCGTGGCGCTGTGTGCGTTGTGGCTCGAAGCGCGCGGCGTGGAGTGGTCCGCCGCCCGGGGGGGCTGCCTGCAAGCAACCGCCCAGGACTGGTCAGCGACTGTCATCGCACCACTGCGCACGCTGCGCCAGCAATGGCGGAACGCTGCGCTTGCCAACCCGACACTGGCCCACCTACGCGAAAGCGTAAAGCGCCTGGAGCTCGAAGCTGAACAGGCGCTGCTTCAGCGCTTGGAAAGAACGGCAGAAGGGTGGCCGCCTCAGCGCGCTACAGAGGCGCGCTGGGTTGACTGGGCCGTGGCGGATACAAACGCGCGGCTAGCTCTGCGCACGGCTGCCACACAGGGTTAGGATGCGCTGGAGGGCGCAGTTGCGCCGTTCACTGGCTTTTCGGCAGGTGCGCTACCTTTGGCGGGCACAGCCTTGGTGGTACGCGGCTTACGAGGGGCGCGCTGGGGGGCTGGCGCGGCCAGGGCATCCACACTGCTCGCAACGGCCTTGGCCAGTGGCGCCTTGCGGCTTGAAGGTTTGCGCGTAGCCGGTTTGGTAGCAGCCGCTTCCGGCTCCAGGGCCAGCAACACAGGCGTGGCGGGTTTCCGCGCAGCGCTCGCGCGGGAGGCGCCTGCCCTCGCGGCCGCGGGCTTGCGTACTGGCTTGGCTGCAGCGGCCCCGCTGCGCTGATCCAACGCATTGCCGGCGGCTTCACGCACCTTGCCCACTCCCTGCACCAACGCCAGGCCGGCTTGAATATCATTCTTGAGCTGGCCGATGTACTGGCGGGTTTCGGCCTGCCGCTGCTGAAGGGCGTCCAGCGATTGCTCAAGTTCCTTGGCATTGGCCCGGGCCTTGGCCTGAGTCTTCGATTTACCCTCGGCCGCTGCGGCTTCGATACGGGCTCGCTGTTTGTGCAGTTTTTCCTGCACTTTCACCCGTTGTTTTTCCAACTTGGCGAGGACCTTTTCAGCATCGGTCAGCGCTTGAGTGCAGGCTTGCTCGAAGTGTTCGATCAGGCTTGCGGTCAATTGCTGGAGCAGGTGCAACGGGGTGCTTACAGGCTTCTTCTTGGCCGACATGATTTTCCTCCTCGCTGAGTGGCCTTCCATGGTATGCCTAGCGCCGCCGGCTCGCTACCGCACCTGCACGAATTTATGCAGGTGTCGCGTGGCTATCGGGCGTTTGAAAGGTCGCAGCCTGGCGGCGATAATCCATGCTCAATACGGGAGCTTTCAATGTTGCGTTATTCGCTACTTACACTGAGCCTGGTCGCGCCGCTAAGCCTGGCCGAGGCGCCGGTCGTTTCCCCCCATGACCTGGGCTATAGCCTGGGCGCCAGCATCGGCGAGCGCTTGCGCGACGATCAACCCGACGTGGACATCGAGGCGCTGATCGAAGGGCTGCGTCAATCCTGGCGTGGTGAACCGCTGGCGCTGCAGCCCGAGCGTATTCGCCAGATCCTGGCCGACCATGAAGCCGCCCTCGGCACACCCACGCCCGGCCAGGGCTCGAATGTTGAGGCCGCGTTGGCCGCCGAGCGTCGCTTCATGGCCGCGGAGCGCGCAAAAGCCAACGTGCATGAGCTTTCGAATGGGGTGCTGTATAGCGAAATCAACCCGGGTGAGGGTGAGAAGCCAGGGGCCAACTCCCGGGTGGAGGTGGTGTATACCGGCCAGCTACCGGATGGGACCGTGTTCGACAAGAACGACCAGCCCCAGTGGTTCCGCCTGGACAGCGTGATCGACGGCTGGAAGATCGCCTTGCAGCAGATGCCCAAAGGCGCGCATTGGCGTGTGG
Source organism: Pseudomonas sp. 3MAES_34.3B (assembly GCF_058145875.1). Classification (NCBI taxonomy): domain Bacteria; kingdom Pseudomonadati; phylum Pseudomonadota; class Gammaproteobacteria; order Pseudomonadales; family Pseudomonadaceae; genus Pseudomonas; species Pseudomonas sp. 3MAES_34.3B. Next base: position 5,268,987 of record NZ_CM176960.1, read on the forward strand.
TGGTTCCGTCCGACCAGGCTTACGGGGCTGAAGGCGCGGGCGAGTTGATTCCACCGTACACGCCGCTGGTGTTCGAAATCGAACTCCGCAACCTGGCCAACTGATTCAGGCCTGCGCCGCTTCCTCACGGTGTGCGTTATGGAGGACTTCGATGAGGCAGTCTTCCAGCTCGAACCGCTCATGTAGCGTGCCACCAAGCTCTTTGAGGCGCGCGGACAGGTCTGCGAAATCGGTGCAGTCGCCCTTGTCACAGTGGTCGTTGAACTTCAGGCAGCCTTCGGTGAGTACATCCAGCCGAGGGCAGATCTGCTCTGCGAGTTCGAGGCCGCGATCGTCCCCAAACGCCTTGGCTTCCTGGGTGAGCTGCTCGTATACGCCAAAGTGCCCGGCAGATACGTAGTCAACCAGAATTCCGCAAAAATCCTGCAGGCCGGAGCGTCGCAGACGCCCTTCCTCGGAGGCTTCCTCGATAGCGCCGAAGGCCTTGATCAGATGTTGGCGATCCTGCAGCCAGCGATCGATGATCAGGTGGACTCCACCCCAACGTTCCTGAGCATTCTGACAACTTTCCAGCATGGTCTGTTCTTCCCTTGAGGTTCACGTTGAAGACGGAACGCAAACCAGCCAATGGCCAGCGAAACAGCACTGTACGATTCATCCGGTGTAGCAAAGGGCCACGTTCCGGTGCGTTTAACGAGATTATGCCCCCGCGCCTGACGCTTCAAGGCATGGCGACATGATCTGCATACCAGTGTCGGTTCCCGGTAAGGCTGGTCAGCGCTGGAACAATTGCGCAGCGATGATGACCGCGAGCCCCGCAAAGGTCAGGAGGCTCCATTCGGGCAGGCTCATATCCAGCAGCGTCCAGTTGATGATGGCGCAGTCAGGAGTGCCCCACACCAACATCTTCACTGTTTCGAGCAGAGCCTCAGACTTGCCGAGCAGCAAAAGGTTCGGCGATGGACACGCGGGTAGTGGCAGCGGGTTCGATTGCAGCCACAGCTGCCGGATGGCGGAGGCCGCACCCGACACAGTGAGCAGCAATAAACTGATGCAATAGAGCCGACTTGCCCGCAGCCCCGGCCGATGCCACCAGGCCACTGCGTTGACGATTGCAATCACGAACAGCAGACCATGCTGTACAAACCGGAGTGGACAGGGTCGCAAGGCAACGACTTTTTCAATGTGAACCGCCGCGCTCAGTGCAAGCATGGCCAGCATGAAGGCCAACACGAACAGATGACGCGAGCGGGCCAGAGGCATGGGTAATCCAGGTACGCGATTAACAGGCAACCACGTTAGTGGAAAGGCCTGCGCGCTTTCAAGAAGAGGTCGCCAAGAAGTAATCTGAAAAGACGCAGGACGCCCAGCCTTGCGGAGCCCGGCCGAAGCCGGGCCCGCTACCGCTCATGCGCCCACCGGGCCCGGCAGGGGTAACGCCAGCAAGCGTTCGTCAAGCAGCCCAAGGCCTTCCTGAAATAGCGCATTGCTACGCTGGGTGTCGCCTAGTTGGGCCAGCAGCCGCGCCAGTTCGGCACACGCCTCGGCATTGCGCTGCAGGCGCAGGCTGGCTTCCAGATAATCACGGGCCTTACCCCATAGCCGCTCCTGCAAGCAAAGCCGCCCCAGCGTGAGCAGCAGGCTGGGGTCCTGCGGGTGATCCTTGAGCAGGCTTTCGGCGAAGGCCAGTGATTTGGCCGGCGCTTCGCCCGCTACAAGGCCGTACAGCCGCACCAGATGGCTGTCATAGCCGCGTTTGAGCGCTGCGCGCAGGACGGTTTCCGCCTTGCCCGACGCGCCCAGCCGGCGCAAGCGCTCCGCATAGTTGAGTACCAGCGCGGGCTCCTGCCGTTGCTGCTGGCCCAATTGCTGCCACGCGCGGTCGAGTGCTGCCTCATCGCTACCCTGCCCTTCCAGATCTCCCAGCAGCAATCGCTCACCCACGGCGCGCTGTTCGAGCGCCTCGATTTCTTCGCTGGCCATAACTTTGTTTTTGCGTAGCGCGGGCAGCAGCCGCACCACAGCCGGCCACTCATTGCGCTGCACGCACAGCGCTGCCAGTTGGCGAAGTACCTGGGTATTGGCCGGATAGCGCTCGTGCATGACCTCGAGCGTCGCAAGGGCACCGGCGGAGTCGCCACGGTCCGCTTGCAGCTGGGCGTGGGTAAGCGCAATCGCAAGTTCCGCCTTGGGCTGGCGCTGCAATGCTTGTTCGAGCAATGCATCGCTCTCCTCATGCAGGCCTTGTTCGTTCGCCGCACGGGCTGCACCCAGGTAATAGAACAGCGGATTGCGTTCGTTTTCAGCGGCCAGCTTCAAATGCTTCTGGGCACTGGCCCAACGGCCTTCAGCCAGATCCACCTGGCCGCGGGCGATGGCGGCTTGCAACCTGCGCCTGCGATTACGACGCGACCATGGGTTTACTACCCCACCGGAGGTGGCGAGCAAGCGGACCAGGCTGGTAAGCAGTATCCCGAGGAGGATCAGCCCAAGCACGGCTGCAAGCGTGGTCCACAAGCCGGATTCATAGCGGAACACATGGGGGTAGTCGATCAGCACGTACCCCGGGTGCAGCGAAATCCCCAAGCCGATCACAAGGGCTAGGGCAATCGTCACGAAGAGCACCACATACAAGCGCTTCATGGCGTGCGCCCCTGCCCGCCCTCGGCTCCGCTTACCGGCTGATGCCGCCGTGCCATATAGGCTTGAAGCGCGGCCAGGCTATTGGCCAGGTCTGGGGTGGCGACGGTGATGCGGCTGCCCGTCAACGCCTCGATCCGCTCCAGCAGCATACGGCTTTGCGTATTGTCCTGATTGAAATTGGTGGCCAGCACCTCTTTTGCCTGGCCCAGAGCCTGTGTATACACCGCTTGCTCACCATTGAGCGCGGCCCATTGCGCCTGTTCCAGCGCAAGGCTCAACGCCAGCCGTACCTGGCTCAGGCTTTGGCCTGCCAGCAGCGGGCGCACATTGGCGTCCGGGTTCAGGTCGATCCGGAAGAAGCTGGATATCCGCGCCCACCACAGGCGCCAGTGCAGCGTGCTGTCATCTCCTGAAGCGCTGACGGCTTCACGGTCGGCCTCGAACTGAGGCGCCAGCGCGGACAGCTGCGCTGCCTGTTCGCGTAGCGCGCCCAATTGCAGGAACAACCCGGTCCGGTCTGGCTGCTCGGTGGCTTGCAACGCCGCCAGGCTTCGCGCCAATTGCTCACGCGCGGCAAAGGCATTGGGATCGTCCTGCTCGCGCAGGATGTCGTCGGCGCCCTGCACCAGCGCGCGCGCACTGTTCACGTCCTGCAAGGCAGACAACCGCAAGCTGGCCAGCCGTACCAGGTGCTCGGCTTCAGCCAGGCGCCAGTCTTGTCGGCTGGCGCCCAGTACGGTTTCCAGACGCTGCCCCAGGCGCTGCTGATCGCTTTGTACCTGAGCAAGCAACCGCCGCCGCTCTTCCAGCTCATCCGCCGCGGGCAGCCGCGACAGGCGCTCGTCCAGGCTACGGGCCTGCTCGGTCAGGGTGCGGCTGTTGGCGGCCAGGCTGTCCACTTGAGCAGACTGTTGACGCTGGCCGGCATCCAGGTGGCGCAACTGCCAGACAGCCCAGCCTCCTACCCCTACGCCGGCAGCAGCGATCAACAATGCCAACACGGCCAAGCCACGGCCCGCCCGATCACCGCGCTGTCGGCTGGCCGGCAGCGGGCCGGCACCAGCAGGTTTGCTTGCAGGCTGCCGAACCGGATCAGCCGTGGGCTTGGTTGCCGGGCCTGCTGCCGAGCTGGGCACCGGGCCCGCTGCTGGCTTGGGCATAGGATCCAGGGGGTCTTGGGGCGGGGCTGTTTCGCTCACGTATCCTTCCTTTGTGGGGGGCGCGGTTCACGGGCTTCGTGTGGCCAGCGCGGCGATCAAGGCCGCATTGCTCGCGCCATGGCAATTCACAGGGCAGCAGCTGCCAAGCGCTTGAGCGAGGCTAGCCACTCGGGCGCTTGGCACGAACAGCGGCAGTGCCGCCAATACTGGCCACGCCGCACCGGCAAGCCGATGCAAATGCTCCAGCCCCTGACCACTGCTGACCACCACGCCATTCAAGCGTTCCGCTTGCAACCGTTCGGCTACAGCGTTGGCAGGATAATCAGGAACGCCGCGACGGTACAGTTCAAGATATTCGACCTCCACGCCTTGCTCGATCAAACGCTCGGTCAACCATTCGCGGCCACCCTCGCCCCGTATGATCAACGCCCTGTTACCACCTGCCTCGAGCGCCAAAATCAACTCAGGCAACTGCCACAGCGCTTCGCTATCATCGCCCTGGGTAGGAAAACTCGCATTTATGCCGCCCTGCCGGAGCACCTCCGCAGTTGCGGCGCCAACGGCGAACCAGCGCGGTACGGCGGCGGCCGGGTCTGGCGACAGCCAGCTGAGAGAAAGGTGTGCGGCAGGCTTGCTGACGACGATGACCGCAGCGAATCGCTGCAGCCAACCAGGCGCCGGCCTTTCGCCGAGCGACAACGGCTCAATCACCAGCATAGGCAGCGCACTACCGTAATGGCCGCCCGCTGCGAGCATCTGGGCGAGTATGCGAGACTCGTCGGCCGGGCGTGTCAACAGTAGCCGCCAGCGGCTCAATCGGGCCTGCCGTCAGCGTAGACTTCATCCAGGATGGCTTCGGCGCCCTGTGCCAGCAGGTCTTCGGCAACCCGCTTGCCGAGCGCTTCGGCCTCGGCGTGATAGGCGCGGGCCTCGGCGTGCAGCAACTGGCTCCCGTCGGGGCGCCCCACCAGCCCTCGCAGCCACAGCTGCTCGCCCTCCAGCACCGCATACGCGGCAATCGGAACCTGACACCCACCGTTCAAATGGCGGTTCATGGCTCGCTCTGCAGTTACCCTCACAGCAGACGGCCCGTGATGCAAAGGCGCCAACAAGGCGTGCAGTTCGCTATCAGCCGTACGGCACTCGATCCCGACAGCGCCCTGCCCGCCCGCCGGCAGGCTGTCCTGCGTGGTGAGGTTATCGCGGATACGGCCCTCGAAACCCAGGCGGATCAACCCGGCGGCCGCGAGAATGATCGCGTCATACTCCCCGGCATCGAGCTTGGCCAGGCGCGTGTTGACGTTGCCGCGAAGAAAGCGGATTTGCAGGTCTGGCCGGCGCGCCAGCAACTGCGCCTGACGGCGCAGGCTGGAGGTACCTACCACACTGCCCTCAGGCAAGGCGGCAAGGTTGGCGAACGTATTGGAAACGAAGGCGTCGCGCGGATCCTCACGCTCGCAGATGCAGTAAAGGCCGAGCCCCTCGGGGAAATCCATCGGCACATCCTTCATGGAATGCACCGCGATGTCGGCCTCGCCTTCAAGCAGGGCCGTTTCCAATTCTTTGACGAACAGGCCCTTGCCGCCGATCTTGGCCAGCGGCGAATCCAGCAATTTATCGCCCCGGCTGACCATGGGTACCAGGCTGACCTGCAACCCTGGATGGGCCCGTTCCAGACAGGCCTTGACTGTGTTGGCCTGCCATAAGGCCAGGGCACTTTTACGGGTGGCAATACGAACCGTGCGAGCGTACATGGGAAATACCGAAGCCTGAATGCGCCGATAATAACAGCTCGCCAACCCCTGGCGGGCCACGGCGCGGCTATCAGCCCGATAGCCCTGCCAGGAGCCTTGCGTCGATCAGAGCTGCTGCATCATCTTGCGTACGCCCGCAACATGGCGCCGGCTGACCACCAGCGCATCTCCGTTCAAACCCTTCAGATACAGCTGGAAATGCCCCAACGGTGTGCGCTGGAGACGTTCGATACGCTCGCGTGCCACCAATGCGTTACGGTGGATGCGTACGAACCGGTCCCCGAACTCGTCTTCGAGGGCCTTCAGGGGTTCGTCCAGCAACACCTCGCCGTTGTCGTGGCGCAGGGTGACGTATTTATGGTCTGCGATGAAGTAAATAACCTGGTCCAGAGGAATCAGCTCGATCCCTTTACGCGTGCGGGCGCTGATATGTGTGCGGGGGCCGCTGCCGTTGCCGCTACCGCTGCTGGCGGCCGGGCGAGTAAGTGCGGCCAGGGTCGCGCGGTTCGGGCGCTCCGCGCGCTTGAGCGCATCGGACAATTTATCCGAACTCACCGGCTTCATCAGGTACCGCACTTCGTTGTTCTCGAAGGCGTTGACGGCGAACTCGCCTTGGCCGGTGCAAAAGACCACGGCGGGTGGCGTGTCGCGTTCGCACAGCTTTGCAGCCACCTGCAAGCCGTCCAGGCCGGGCATGCGGACGTCCAGCAATACAACATCAGGCTTGAGGCTATCAATCAGCGTAAGGGCCTCGTCGCCGCTGCCGGCACCGGGTTCCAGGACGCTGTACCCTTCGAGGTCGCTGACCATACGGCTCAGTTTCTCGCGGGCCATGGGTTCGTCATCAACGATCAGGACATTCATAGAGTGCCGGATTCCTGCGTAAGTCTCGCGGATAGAAAGCGTAGACAGGTGAACTGACGGCCGTGGCGGCGTTCCACGCTGAGACTGGCGACGGAGTGGAAAAGTGCCCGAAGCCGCTGCGATCTCTCGCTTCGGCTATTCCATGCCCGTTGGAAGCACGCTTTTGCAGGGGTTGCCGCACAGTGATTGAGGCGCAACTGAACTCTCCCTTGGTCGCCCGCCGCCGCCCCCCTCCGGGGCTCGCTTCTGTACTCATGGCATTCCCGGCCGATGCCGCCCTGGCCGATGCATGAGGTTGCGGCTTCCTTCTCAACTGTAGACGTTCGCGGACGGGATATTGCTCAATCGGCTTATATCGTTTTGCGCGTTGTGCGTAGCGGGCCGCGCGAAGGCTGAGCCAGGCCGCAGCCGCTCGGGGGCAACCCTGCTATGATGCGGCACTTCCCGTTCGAACCTCCAACGAGCCAGTCATGAGCACCGACAAGACCAACCAGTCCTGGGGCGGCCGCTTCAGCGAACCCGTCGACGCCTTCGTCGCCCGCTTCACCGCTTCGGTCACCTTCGACCGCCGCCTCTACCGCCACGACATCATGGGCTCGATCGCCCACGCAACGATGCTGGCCAAGGTGGGCGTGCTCACCGAGGGCGAGCGTGACGCCATCATCGAGGGCCTGAACAGCATCCAGGCCGAGATCGAGGCCGGCAGCTTCGACTGGCGCGTGGACCTCGAAGACGTACACATGAACATCGAGGCGCGGCTCACCGACCGTATCGGCGTTACCGGCAAGAAACTCCACACCGGGCGCAGCCGCAACGACCAAGTGGCTACGGATATTCGCCTGTGGCTGCGTGACGAAATCGACGCCATCCTGGGCGAGATCACCCGCCTGCAAAAAGGCTTGCTGGAGGTGGCCGAGCGCGAAGCCGGGACCATCATGCCGGGCTTCACCCACCTGCAAACGGCTCAGCCGGTCACCTTCGGGCACCACTTGCTGGCCTGGTTCGAGATGCTCAGCCGCGACTACGAGCGCCTGGTGGATTGCCGCAAGCGCACCAACCGCATGCCGCTGGGCAGCGCTGCGCTGGCTGGCACCACCTACCCGATCGACCGCGAAGTAACGTGCGAACTGCTGGGGTTCGAAGCCGTGGGCGGGAACTCCCTGGATGGCGTTTCGGACCGTGACTTCGCCATTGAATTCTGCGCCGCTGCCAGTTTGGCGATGATGCACCTGTCGCGGTTTTCCGAAGAGCTGGTGCTGTGGACCAGCGCGCAGTTCCAGTTCATCGATTTGCCGGACCGCTTCTGTACCGGCAGCTCGATCATGCCCCAGAAGAAAAACCCGGACGTTCCGGAGCTTGTGCGCGGCAAGAGCGGCCGCGTGTTCGGCGCCCTTATGGGCTTGCTGACCTTGATGAAAGGCCAACCGCTGGCCTACAACAAGGACAACCAAGAGGACAAGGAGCCACTGTTCGACGCCGCCGACACCCTGCGTGATTCCCTGCGTGCGTTTGCCGACATGATCCCGGCCATCAAGCCGCGCCATGAGGTAATGCGCGAGGCGGCCCTGCGCGGGTTTTCTACCGCCACCGACCTGGCCGACTACCTGGTGCGCCGCGGCCTGCCTTTCCGTGACTGCCATGAGATCGTGGGCCATGCCGTGAAGTATGGCGTGGACACCGGCAAGGACCTGGCCGAAATGAGCCTTGAGGAACTGCGCCAGTTCAGCACTCACATCGAAGGCGACGTATTCGAGGTGCTGACCTTGGAAGGTTCGGTCAACGCACGCGACCATATTGGTGGCACCGCCCCGGCCCAGGTCCGCGCTGCGGTGATCCGTGGGCAATCATTACTGGCACAACGCTGAGGACAGGCATGAACGACGATCTGGACGACGAGAGCTTCGCCGAGGTAACCCTTACCGAAGCGATCCGTAATCAGCTGGAAAGCGGAGAGCCGCCGGCAGCGCAGGCGACTTTTAACAAACTCAAGCTGGTGGGATACGAAGAAGCCGATATTCTGAACCTCATGGCCCACGTGCTGGCGATCGAGATCGACAACATGCTGAAGGCCGACCGCCCCTTCGACGGGGAATGGTACGAGGCTGCGCTGCGTGCGCTGCCCGAGCTGCCAGAAGAGGACGCCTGAAACATTACCGTCGAAGAGGTCTACGGGCGTGGCCGGGCCGGCCATGCCTACCGACAATAACAACAGCGAGGCCGCTTCATGACCTATACCCCGGAACTGATCGCCGAACTTGAGCTTCTGTCCCTGTACAACCTGGCCAATACCCAGGAAGGCCTGAAAGTGCACCAAACCGCCCTTCCCACTGCGATCGCCGCAGCCAGGCGGCTTCACGAAAAAGAACTGGTGACCCAGCCCGACGGCGGCTACCTGACCAGCCTCGGCCTGGAAGCCGCCCAGCATGCCCAGGCGCTGGCGACCATCCTGCGTACACCAGAAAACGCCTGACGGCCCTCAACCTGCGGGCCACTCGGCCGATAACGCCTATAACCCGTTATCGGCCTAGCGGCCCGAGCCTCAGATGACCCGCACACCCGAAATCCGTCCCGACCTGGGCGCCGGCATCGACCGCAAGGTACTTGCCCAACTGCGCCAGCGGTTTCTCACTGTCAACCAAGGGCGCCTTGAGCGGGCGATAGAAGGCTTCGCCAACCGGCAGCAGTTTGTACTGCGGTTGCTGCCGCTGCTTTTCCATGTGAACCACCCGCTGCTTCCCGGCTACGTCTCAGGCTTTACCCCTGCGGGCATGAGTGCTTACGAACCGGATGACGAGACCTTGGCCGAAGCCCAGCGGCTCACCCGCTCGTTCACCTACAAGCCACGCCGCGGAAACGCTCCTACTCCCATACATGGGCTTTTCCTGATGGGCAGCCTGGGCAGCCTCGCTCAGGACGAACGCAGCGATATGGACGTGTGGGTATGCCATGCCTCCGGCTTGGCCGAAGGCGAGCTGGATGAGCTGCGGCGCAAATGCCAGGCCATCGAGGCCTGGGCCGCAACCCAAGGTGCCGAGGCGCATTTTTTCCTGATCGACTGTGAGCGGTTCGTACGCGAGGACCGCGACAACACCCTCAGCTCAGACGACAGTGGCACCACCCAGCACTATCTGCTGCTGGATGAGTTCTACCGTACCGCCATCTGGCTCGCCGGCCGTACGCCACTATGGTGGCTGGTGCCGGTGTACGAGGAGGCCAACTACGCCAAGTACACCCAGACCCTGCTGAGCAAGCGGTTCATTCGTGAGCAGGAGGTGCTCGACCTGGGCAACCTTGCGCGCATCCCGGCCGGTGAATTCATCGGCGCGGGGCTTTGGCAGCTGTTCAAGGGGCTGGAATCGCCCTACAAGTCATTGCTCAAGTTGTTGCTCACCGAGGTGTATGCAGCTCAACACCCCGCCGTGCATTGCGTAAGCCTGCAACTCAAGCACGCAGTGTACGCCGGGCAGCTCGACCTGGATGAGCTCGACCCCTACATGATGGTCTACCGGCGGATAGAAGCCTACCTTCTGGACCGGAACGAGCCTGGCCGGCTGGAACTGGTGAGGCGTGCGCTGTACCTGAAGGTCAATCGCCGCGTGAGCCTGGCTCGGCCGGGCCGCTCCACCAGCTGGCAGCTACAGGCCATGCAGCGCCTGGCCGGTGAGTGGGGCTGGAGCGAACAACAGCTACGGTTGCTGGACAACCGTGGCTACTGGAAAGTGGGCCAGGTGACGGCTGAGCGACAGGCACTGGTGGGTGAACTCAACAGCAGCTACCGCTTCCTTACGCAATTTTCCCGCGCGCACCACACCGATAGCCCAGCCAACCGCAAAGACCTCAACGTCCTCGGCCGGCGCCTGTACGCGGCTTTCGATCGGCGAGCGGGCAAGGTAGAGATCCTCAACCCGGGCATTGCCCCTAACCTTGCCGAAGACACCGTAACCCTCCTGCAGGGCCCCAACAGGCGGGAACCGGGCAAGCGGGTGTGGTACCTCTATCGGGGAAATTACAGCGCGGTGGAGTGTGAGCAGTACACGCCGCTCAAGCGCAGCCATGAATTGATCGAACTCCTGGCGTGGTGCCATCGCAACGGTATCATCGCGGCCACCACACGCGTGGCCGTTCACCCGGGCGAGTCCGATCTCAGCGAGTTCGAGCTTTTCAACCTGTTGGGCGCCCTGCAACGAACGGTGGCGCTACCGATGGCCCCGATAAGCGAAGCGCAGCTGTTGCAGCCCGCAACGCCCAACGAAGTGTTGTTGTTGGTCAATGTAGGGATTGACCCCCTCAAGCATCACCGCGAAATGAATATCCTCATGACCACCGAGCGTACCGACTCGCTCAGTTACGCGGGAGTGCGTGACAACCTGGTGCTCACGCTGGATCAGGTGGTGGTGAACAGCTGGAACGAAGTGCTCTACCAGCGATATGAGGGGCGCCATGCATTACTCGACTGCCTGCGTGACTACCTCAATGCCCTGCCCTCGCAGCGCCCTGCACCCCGGTTGCATGTTCGGTGTTTCTGCCATAACCGGGCACAGGCGATCAGCAATCGCGTGCAGGAGCTGTTCGATACCGCCACGGAGCTGCTGGAACGGCAATTGGGCCACCGCTACCTGATACAAGTGGAGCAGCAATACCACGTGCTTGAACTTGCGCCGGGTAATGTTCGCCATGTTCCCTTGCCTGGCTTGCCCGTTCTTCTGGACTACCTTTCCCGGCCTCTCAAAGCCTACAGCCCGCTGCACCTGGATGCCTATGCACTGGCCGGGCACGAGCTGTCACTTATCCTTCCCCACGCCCACCCGGACTGCGTGCAGGTGTTCTATAGCCGGCAGGGGGATGAAGCGATGGTGTATGTGCTGGACGAGCATAATGCGCTGTGGCATCAACGGCTGGCCTTCCATGACGAATCCAGCCTGCTGCTGCCTCTTCACCGCTTTCTGCAATCGGTAGCCTATCGGCGTGAGGCTCGAATGGCACTGGACCGGCCATTCACGCTGGGCACGCTGTACTATCGGATTACCGGCAACCCGGCGCAGTCCCGCATGGTAGAAAGGCGGCCCCCACCCAAAGGGGACGGCACCGATGCCGTTTACGAGGTACAAGCCATCCTCAGGAAAAAGGCCGAGGGGCAACCTCGGGTCACGCTGTTCTGCAACCAGCGGGAGTTCAACGAACTGGAATACGGCGACAGACTGTACGGGGAAGTTGCACGGGAAATCCTCGATCAGCGTCGAAACAGCGGAGCGTACCGTTGCTATATCACCGACCTGGACCTGTCCGGCCTTGGCGGTGAGCAGAACCTTTCCAGCAACAGCTACCTGCGCTACAAAGCCACCTTGGAAGAGGCAATCAACGGGGCGCTGCAGTCAGGCTGAGCCAAGGGCTTTCAGAGGGTATCGCTGTCAGCCGGCAAAGCCTTGCGCTGATCGGCCAGGGCGCGGATTTCGCGGCGCCGATCATCGCTGGCCGCCCGCCATTCGCGGATATGCTCCACGTGACGGAAGCAACCCTGGCAGTAACGCTCTTCGTCGAGCTTGCACAGGCTGACGCACGGCGATTTCACCGCGTCGCTAATATTGCTGTATAGCGGTTTGGCAGCCATCAGATTTCGTCGAAGTCCAGCTTTTCGCCCGACTGCTCGAACACGATTCGAACCAACATTTCGTTGAGCAACTCATCGGAGGAATCGCACATCCACTTGCCACTGGCTTCGTCGTAGTCGAAATGGAAGCCGCCCGAACGGGCCGCGAGCCAGAGCTGTCGCAGCGGCTCCTGCCGGCTGAAGATCAGCTGTGTACCGTTTTCAAACCTGACGGTGAGCACACCGGCAGAGTTCTCGACATCGGCGTCCAGATCGCTTTCGTCAAACACGTCTTCCAGGGCTTCCTGGGTGCTGTCCACCAGATCGTGGAAACGCGCTTCGGTCAAACTCATGGGCAACCTCGGTATCGGACGGGCCAAACAACTGCGGCAAGATACGAGCAGATTCCCTCGATTGCAAAGACTATCGGCCAGTAGCGCCGCCGCCCGGCGGGGCGGTCATTTCATAGGCAAGGCAGCGGCTCGCCGGTATACTCGGGCGCAACTGACGGTTTATACAAAGGATTTCGCCATGAAGCGCCTTATCGCCTCATTCGCTGCGCTTGTCGCGGTTGCCTGCCTCGTATCCGCGTGCGGCCAGAAGGGTCCTCTATACCTTCCGGACGACGCCAAACACGACGGCCACAGCCAGTCGCATCAACACGAATAAGGGCCGATATGAACGCTTTTCAATACCGTGACGGCGAGCTGTTCGCGGAAGGCGTAGCGCTGTCGGCCCTGGCCGAGCGCTTCGGTACGCCGTTGTACGTGTACTCGCGGGCGCACATCGAAGCTCAATATCATGCCTACGCAGACGCCCTCCAAGGCGTCGACCACCTGGTGTGCTATGCCGTGAAGGCCAACTCCAACCTGGCCGTGCTCAATGTACTGGCCCGGCTGGGCGCGGGTTTCGACATCGTTTCAGGTGGCGAACTGGAGCGTGTGCTGGCCGCGGGTGGCCGGGCCGACCGCGTCGTGTTCTCCGGCGTGGGCAAAACCCGAGCCGACATGCGCCGGGCCCTGGAAGTGGGTGTGCACTGCTTCAACGTGGAGTCGGCCGATGAACTCGAGCGGCTGCAATCAGTGGCTGCGGAGCTGGGCCTGCGGGCGCCGGTTTCGTTGCGGGTCAACCCGGACGTGGATGCGGGCACTCACCCGTACATCTCCACCGGCCTGAAAGAAAACAAGTTCGGCATTTCCATCGAGCAGGCCGAAGACGTGTACTTGCGCGCCGCTCAATTGCCGAACCTCGAAGTCGTGGGTGTGGACTGCCACATCGGCTCGCAACTCACCACCCTGGCGCCCTTCCTGGATGCGCTGGACCGGCTGCTGGCCCTGGTGGACCGGCTTGGCGATTGCGGCATTCACTTGCGGCATATCGACCTGGGCGGTGGCGTGGGCGTGCGTTATCGCGACGAAGAACCGCCCGAGGTCAGCGAGTACATCCAGGCCGTGCGCGAGCGCACCGAAGGCCGCGACCTGGCCCTGCTGTTCGAGCCTGGCCGGTTCATCGTGGCCAATGCCGGCGTGCTGGTTACCCGGGTGGAGTACCTCAAGCACACCGAACACAAGGATTTCGCCATCGTCGATGCGGCCATGAACGACATGATCCGCCCGGCGCTGTACCAGGCGTGGATGAACGTGGCGGCCGTGAGCCCTCGCCAGGGCGAGCCGCGCACGTATGACATCGTTGGCCCCATCTGCGAAACCGGCGATTTCCTCGCCAAGGACCGTTCGCTGGCCCTGGCCGAAGGCGACCTGCTGGCGATGCACTCTGCCGGCGCGTATGGTTTCGTGATGAGCTCCAATTACAATACCCGCGGCCGTTGCGCCGAGGTGCTGGTGGACGGCACCGAGGCCCATGAGGTTCGCCGCCGCGAAACCATTGCCGAACTCTATGCCGGCGAAAGCCTGCTGCCGGAGTAATGGCCATGCTGCTGCGTTTCACCAAGATGCACGGCCTGGGCAATGACTTCATGGTCATCGACCTGGTCAGCCAGCATGCGCACATCACCCCCAAGCACGCGCGCCAGTGGGGCGACCGGAACACCGGTATCGGTTTTGACCAGCTGTTGCTGGTGGAGGCGCCGACGAATCCGGACGTCGACTTCCGCTATCGGATCTTCAACGCCGACGGCTCGGAGGTGGAACAGTGTGGCAACGGGGCCCGGTGTTTTGCTCGCTTCGTGCTGGACAAGCGGCTGACCGCCAAGAAAAAGATCCGCGTAGAGGTCAAGAAGGGCATCATCGAGCTGGACGTGCGCAACGACGGCCAGATCAGCGTGGACATGGGCCCGCCGCGGCTGTCACCGGCCGAAGTGCCCTTCCAGGCCGATCATGACGAGCTCACCCATGTACTGGAGATCGACGGCATGGCGTATGACATCGCCGCGCTGTCCATGGGCAACCCTCATGCCGTGATGCGCGTGGACAACGTTGACACGGCGCCTGTGCAAACCCTGGGCCCGCGCATCGAGCACCATCCACGCTTCCCCGAGCGGGTCAACGCCGGTTTCCTTCAGGTAGTGGACCGCCAGTACGGGAAGCTGCGGGTATGGGAACGCGGTGCTGGTGAAACCCGGGCCTGCGGTACAGGTGCCTGCGCGGCGGCCGTGGCGGCAATCGCCCAAGGCTGGATGGATTCCCCACTCACCCTGGAGCTGCCTGGTGGCCGGTTGCTGCTGGAATGGGCCGGGGCCGGCCAGCCAGTGATGATGACCGGGCCGGCGGTTCGGGTGTATGAAGGCCAAGTACGCTTGTGACAATGGGAGAGCAGCGACAATGAGCGATGAGCCACAGGTTGTTGCCCATGCCGGCGATACTGATGCCGAGGCCGTGGCGGCTTACCTTCAACGGCACCCTGAGTTCTTCACGGGCCACGAAGCGCTGCTGGCCGACTTGCGCATCCCACACCAGCGAGGCGATACCGTCTCGCTGGTGGAGCACCAGCTCAAGCTGCTGCGCGAGCGCAATACCGAGCTGAGGCAACGCTTGAGCCATCTGATGGACGTAGCCAGAGACAACGACCGGTTGTTCGAGAAAACCCGTCGGCTGATGCTCGACCTTCTGGACGCTACCAGCCTTGAGGAAGTAGTGATGGCCGTGGACGACAGCCTCCGCCAGTCCTTCAAGGTGCCTTTCGTAAGCCTTGTGCTGTTCACCGAGGCGCCGACACCCGTGGGGCGCTCCGTAACCCTTGCCGAGGCACAACAGGCCATAGGCGCGCTGCTGGTCGACCCCCGTCCGGTCACAGGCGCGCTTCGGCCGCATGAGTTGGAATTCCTGTTCGGGGCCGAACATTCGGCTGTCGCCTCCACGGCGCTCGCGCCGCTTGTGCATCAGGGTGTTCAAGGCATCCTGGCCATCGGTAGCGCCGACGCCGATCACTACCGTAGTTCGGTGGGCACATTGTTCCTCGCGCATATCGCCGAGGTTCTGGGCCGCGTGTTACCGCGCTTCACCGGCGCGGTGCGCCCGGCACGTTGACGATGCAAGCGCATGTGGAAGGTTACTGCCACCACCTGCGCACCGAGCGCCAGGCGTCCCCCCATACCCTTCGGGCCTTTCGCAGCGACCTTGCCAAGGTGGCCGAGTACTGCGAGCAGAACGAAATCGCTGCCTGGCCGGACCTCACCGCAGCCAGGCTTCGCCGCCTTGTTGCCCGGCTTCACCAGCACGGGCAGGCGCCCAAAAGCCTTGCCCGGTTGCTATCGGCGGTGCGGGGCTTCTACGGGTGGCTGCTACGCGAAGGGCTCTGCGACCATAATCCTGCGGTAGGCCTGTCGGCGCCCAAAGGTGAGCGGCGTTTGCCGAAAGTGCTCGACACCGACCGCGCCCAGCAACTACTCGATGGCGCAGTGGAAGATGATTTCATCGGGCGCCGCGACCAGGCCATGCTCGAACTGTTCTATTCGTCCGGGCTGCGGTTATCCGAACTTGCCGGGCTGGATCTCGATGCCCTGGACCTCACCGAAGGCCTGGTACGGGTTCAGGGCAAGCGCAACAAGGCACGGGTAGTGCCTGTGGGCGGCAAGGCCCGGGAGGCAGTACGCGAGTGGCTGCGGATGCGTGGCCTGGCAAGCCCTGCCGACAACGCCCTGTTTATCAGCAAGCGCGGCGAACGCCTTGGGCAGCAGGCAATACGGCTGAGGGTTCAGGCCGCCGGCCAGCGTGAACTCGGCCAGCGCCTGCACCCTCATATGCTTCGCCATTCGTTCGCCAGCCATGTGCTGGAGTCCTCCCAGGACCTGCGAGCGGTACAGGAAATGCTCGGCCATGCGGACATCTCCACTACGCAGATCTACACCCATCTGGATTTCCAGCACCTGGCCAAGGTGTACGACAGTGCTCATCCACGCGCCAAGCGCCTAAAGGACGGTGAACAGCCATGACCCTCACATTGGTGACTTTCGACCTGGATGACACCCTGTGGCACACCGCCCCGGTGATCCAGAGCGCCGAGATCGTGTTGCGCGAATGGCTGGCAGCCAACGCACCGAAACTGGGCCCGTTTCCCCCTGAGAGGCTGCACCAGATACGGCAGCGACTGGTAAGCGCCAACCCGGGCCTGGCGCACCGTATCAGCCAATTGCGCCAGCAAGTGCTGTTTATCGCGCTTGAAGAGGCTGGTTACCCCCACGCCCAGGCGCAAGCGCTCGCCCGTGACGGCTTTGAAGCCTTCCTAGAAGCACGCCATCAGGTCAGCTTCTTCCCGGACGCACCGGCCACGCTCGAAGCCCTGTCACAGCGTTACACCCTAGGTGCGATTACCAACGGCAACGCAGACGTTCGACGGCTCGGGGTGGCGGACTATTTCAGCTTTGCGCTATGCGCCGAAGATGTAGGCGTGGGAAAGCCGGACCCACGGCCCTTCGAGGAGGCGCTGCGACGTGGTGGCGCGACGGCAGAGGCCGCGGTGCACGTAGGGGACAACCCGGAGGATGATATCGCTGGCGCGAAGCAGGCGGGGTTCCGGGCAGTCTGGTACAACCCGGCACGCCTGCCATGGAAAGGCGGCAGCGTACCGGACGGTGAGATCGCCACGCTTAGCGAATTGCCCGCGTTGCTGGCCAGCTGGGGCTGACGCAGCGCAAGAAAAAAAACCCACGGCGACGATGGGTTTTTCTTTTTCAGCAGGCAGGCTTCAGATAGGCCGGCTGCCGTACTTGTTGTCCGGCTTGCGAGGCGGGTCCGCCACTACGTTGGGCTCGACTTCCTGAATTCGCCCACCCCGGGACAAGAACTCTTCCATTGCCCTGGCGAGCGCGTCGCGCTCCTTCTGCTTGGCTTCGATGCTGGGAAGTTCGTCCACGCTTACCGCGGCCTTTTTACCCTTGCCAGCAGGGGCCGGGCTATCGCCGGCATCGCTATCGTCCTCGGCAACGTCTTCGGCAGCCGTCTCCAGGCCTTCCTCGGTGTCGTCCTCGTCGCCTACTTCCAGGTCGTCTTGTTCCAGATCGTCGTCGCTCATCGTCCTACCTCATTGTTGCCGGAGCAGTTGTATATAGCCCAGCCGCGCCGGCGAGTTCGGCACAGCCGGAAGAAATACCGAGGGCCCGCGCCCTCACCCTTCGCCATGCAGCGTGGCGATCAAGCGCCTGGGCCCACCGTGGTCGCGGTGCTCTCCCAGGTAAACCCCTTGCCAGGTTCCCAGTGCCAGACGGCCCGAGCGCACCGGCAAGCTGAGCTGACAGCCCAGCAGGCTCGCCTTGAAATGCGCGGGGAGATCGTCGTCGCCCTCATCGTTATGTTCGTACCCTGATGCGCCGTCCGGTATCAATCGGTCAAAGAACCGTTCGAAGTCACGACGCACCGCCGGATCGGCGTTTTCATTGATCGTCAGTGAAGCGGAGGTATGTTGCAACCAGACGTGCAACAAGCCCATCTTGCAAGCCGCCAATTGAGGGAGGCCGGCCAGGATCTCATCCGTTACCAGATGAAAGCCGCGAGGCCGGGCGGCCAGCGTGATGATCGTCTGCTGCCACATGGCGTTCTCCCCCGGTTTCGGGCGCATTCTAGCGCGCTCGAAAAAAAAGCAAAGTCCTGTATCGGTGTAGGCGTTTCCTACAAAAGCAAAAAAGCCCGGCAGCACCTGTAAAAGCCCTGAGGGCGTTTAGGCAGGCGTTCCAAGCAATGACAGATACAGACATAAAAAATGCCCGGAAAGCCGGGCATTTTTTCGCGAGTGGCACGCCAAATGGCGGGCCATGCGTTTTCAGAGGTTGTAGCCGCGCTCGTTGTGCTGAGCGAGGTCCAGGCCAACCGCTTCTTCTTCTTCCGAAGCGCGCAGGCCCATCAACATATCCAGCACCTTGAGAATGACGAAGGTCACGATCGCGGTGTAGATCACGGTAAAGCCAACGCCTTTGGCCTGAATCCACAGCTGTGCGCCGATGTCTTCGACGGTACCGAAGCCGCCCATGGCAGGTGCTGCGAAGATACCCGTGAGCAGTGCGCCGATGATGCCACCGATACCGTGCACGCCGAAGGCGTCCAGGGAGTCGTCGTAGCCCAGCTTGCGCTTGAGGGTGGTTGCGCTGAGGAAGCACAGCACGCCGGCCACCAGGCCGATGATCAGGGCGCCCATCGGGCCCACTGTGCCTGCGGCGGGGGTGATCGCAACCAGACCTGCGACAACGCCAGAGGCGATGCCCAGGGCGCTTGGCTTACCATGGCTGATCCATTCGGCGAACATCCAGCCCAGCGCGGCGGCGCCAGTGGCGATCTGGGTAACCAGCATGGCCATGCCGGCAGTGCCGTTGGCGGCTGCGGCGGAACCGGCGTTGAAGCCAAACCAGCCGACCCACAGCATTGCGGCGCCAACCAGGGTGTAGCCCAGGTTATGGGGGGCCATCGGGGTGGTGGGGTAGCCCTTGCGCTTGCCCAATACCAGGCAGGT
The DNA here is from genome assembly GCF_058145875.1 of Pseudomonas sp. 3MAES_34.3B. NCBI lineage: Bacteria > Pseudomonadati > Pseudomonadota > Gammaproteobacteria > Pseudomonadales > Pseudomonadaceae > Pseudomonas > Pseudomonas sp. 3MAES_34.3B. The sequence continues at coordinate 5,287,892 of NZ_CM176960.1, forward strand.
CACCAGGCCAGCGATACCGGCGTTGATGTGCACCACGGTGCCGCCAGCGAAGTCCAGTACGCCCCAGTCCCACAGCAGGCCGCCGTTACCACTCCACACCATGTGCGCGATCGGTGCGTAAACGAGGGTGAACCACACGCCCATGAACACAAGCATGGCCGAGAACTTCATGCGCTCTGCGAACGCACCGACGATCAGCGCCGGGGTGATGATCGCGAAGGTCATCTGGAAGGTCACGAAGACCGCTTCCGGGAACAGCGCAGTGGCCGAGGTGAGGCTGGCCGGAGTGATACCTGCCAGGAACGCCTTGCCCATGCCACCCACGAAGGAGTTGAAGTTGATTACGCCCTGTTCCATACCGGTGGTATCGAAGGCAAGGCTGTAGCCGTAGATGAACCAGAGCACGGTTACCAGGCCGGTAATCGCGAAACACTGCATCATCACCGACAGGACGTTCTTGGAGCGCACCATCCCGCCATAGAACAGGGCCAGCCCTGGAATGGTCATGAACAGCACCAGCGCGGTAGACGTGAGCATCCAGGCGGTGTCGCCGGAATTGAGCACAGGGGCCGCCGCCTCATCGGCCAGGGCAAGGCCTGGCATTATCAGAGACAACAGGGCTCCTAGCCCTGCGAATTGACGCAGAGTCATATTGTTTACTCCTGGGGCTTTTTTCTATGGGTCGGCTTAGATAGCGTCGGTATCGGTTTCGCCGGTACGGATGCGGATCGCCTGTTCCAGATTGACCACGAAGATCTTCCCGTCACCGATCTTGCCGGTGTTGGCGGCCTTGGTGATCGCTTCGATCACGCGGTCCAGATCCTTGTCATCAATAGCAACGTCGATCTTCACTTTCGGCAGAAAATCCACAACGTATTCCGCGCCACGGTACAGCTCGGTATGGCCTTTTTGCCGACCGAAGCCCTTGACCTCAGTGACGGTAATGCCCTGCACGCCGATTTCCGACAGCGACTCGCGCACGTCGTCCAGCTTGAACGGCTTGATGATGGCAGTGACTAGCTTCATGAAACTCTCTCCCGAATTGGTGGACTTGCCCCAGGAAAACAAACCCGGCTCAAGTCTAAGCGCAGTGCCCGCCTTTGTAACGCACCGCCGGCTAGGGCCGGCCCGGCCACGGACACTGCTCCTGACGAAACACTTCCCGCTCCGCCTGCACACTGCGTTCGCCTTTCAGGTCGCCATCAGTGCATGGGTCGATTGGCTCCAAGCAGAAACCTTGCCATCTCTGTGTGCCGCTTTGAAATCGGGGCAATCGGAGGTTTTATGCGGCGTGGCCCAGTTCATGGGGTGAGCCCGCGCACAGCAATGGTGCGGGCCAGTGCAATGGCTCGCCCAACAACTGTGCAGCGCTTTGTACCAGGCTGTTCAACCACTGCGTGATACACTTTCGGCAATTTCCTTGTCATGGATCCGCCGCACATGCTTGCGCCAAAAGCCTTCCTCGACGCGCTCACCGATCAGGCCAGCCGCCTGCTTGGCGGCGATGCGCTGCCGCCCCGGCAAGAATTCGAAAGCCAGTTCCGCACGTTGCTCAATAGCGCATTCGCCCGCCTCGACCTGGTCAGCCGCGAAGAATTCGATACCCAAATGGCAGTACTGGCGCGCACCCGTGCCAAGGTGGATGCACTGGAAGCGCGGCTCGCGGAGCTTGAGGCACGTCTGCCGCAAGCCCCTGCCGAAGCGCCCTCGCCGGCTCAGGACTGAAACCACGCACCTCGCAGGTGCTTGCCCTTCCCGCTTGCAGATGCCCGCCGATGAATCGCAACGAACTGCGCAAGGCCGATATCAACCTGATGGTCGTGTTCGAAGCATTGATGCTCGAGCGCAATGTCACCCGCGTCGCGGAGAAGCTGTTTCTCGGCCAGCCTACGATCAGCGCGGCACTCAACCGCCTGCGCGCACTGTTCAACGACCCGTTGTTCATCCGGGTCGGGCATCGCATGGAGCCCACGGCCCGTGCCGAGGAGTTGATCAAGCACCTTTCGCCAGCGCTGGATGCCATGTCTGTAGCACTGAGCCTCAGCCACGACTTCGAGCCCTCGACCAGCAAGATGACCTTCCGTATCGGGCTGTCCGATGACGTAGAGTTCGGATTGTTGCCGCCCCTGCTGCGAGCTCTACGCCAAGAGGCACCCGATGTTGTCGTGGTAGTGCAGCATGTGGACTACTGGCGCATTCCCGACCTGCTTGCCGCCGGTGACATCACCGTGGGAATCAGCCAGACCCGCGGGCTGCCGGCCAATGCCAAGCGCAAGCTGCTGCGTCGAATGCATGCCCGGGTACTGCGAGCTGACATTTCAGGTAGCCCACTCACGTTGGATGAGTACTGCAGTCGGCCTCATGTGGTGGTGTCGCACACAGCCAATACCCGGGGCATAGCCGACGAATGGCTCGATGAAATTGGCCGCACCCGAAAGGTAGTGCTGTCGGTGCCCCAATTCAGCTCACTCCCGGCCATACTTGCGGGGACCGACCTGCTGGCGGGCTGCCCTGATTACGCCGCGACCGCCATGGAAACCTGGGGCACGCTGCACGCCGAGCCGCTCCCCTTTGAAACGCCTGCACTGGAATTGTCCATGGTGTGGCTGAGCATCACCGACACCGACCCCGCCGAGCGCTGGCTGCGAGCACGGCTGGAGCAGCACATGGGCGACGGTGGGGTTTGGGTGTAGGCCGAAGGCTTCGCCTTTCAGGCAAGGTATCGGTTGAACCAGGCCAGGGTACGCTCCCACGCCAGGTTGGCGGCGGCCTGGTCGTAGCGAGGCGTGGAGTCATTGTGAAAGCCATGATTGGCGCCCGGATAAATGTAGGCCTCGTAGGTCTTGTTCGCGGCCTTCAGCGCCTGTTCATAGGCGGGCCAGCCTTCGTTGATGGCGGTGTCCAGTTCGCCATAGTGCAATAGCAGGGGTGCCTTTATCCGGGGAACGTCTTCGGCCTTGGGCTGGCGACCATAGAACGGCACCGCAGCGCTCAGCTCGGGGTAGGCGACCGCAGCGGCATTGGACACGCCACCGCCATAACAGAAGCCGGTAATCCCCACCTTGCCGGTGGCTGCCGGGTGCGCCTTCATCCATTCGATTGCCGCGAAGAAGTCGTTCATCAGCTTCTGCGGGTCAACCTTTTGCTGCAGTTCGCGGCCTTTATCGTCATTACCTGGATAACCGCCTACCGAGCTCAGGCCATCCGGGGCGAACGCCACGAAACCCGCCTTGCCCAGGCGACGTGCAACGTCTTCGATATACGGGTTAAGGCCCCGGTTCTCATGGACCACTACCACGGCTGGCGCTTTTTCCTTCTTCGCCGGCCGTACCAGATACCCTCGCACCTGGCCGTGCCCTTTGGGCGAAGGGTATGTCAGGTATTCGGGAAGGATATCGGGGTCGGTAAATTCGACTTGCTGCGCCAGGGCGTAATTGGGGCTAAGGCTGGCAAGTAACGCCGATGCAGAGAGCCCGGCGACAGTGAAGGCTGCGGCGCGGTCGAGAAAATCCCGCCGGCTGATACGGCCATGGGCGTAGTAGTCATAAAGCTCAAGCAGTTCGGGGGCAAAGTCCTTGGCAGTCAGGCGGGTCATCGGGCGCTCCTTGAGCGTTCAGGCGGGCGTCGAATGACTATAGCCGAGCGGCGAGCAAGCGCAGCCTCGAGGTCAGCTCACTGCCTCGGCGAAAAACCGTGGCAGCACCCAATCCCGGGTAAGCGGCGCCAGTTGTAGGGCCGGCGCTTGTTCGGCATCGACCCAAACCGCTTCTTCTATTTCCGCCGCAGGTTGCACCGGGCCGTCGATCGTCACCTCGAACAGCTCGCAACGCACCTCAAAGCCAGGCTCGTTCGCCGCCGGCGCGGCAAAGGCGCCAAGGTAAGTTGCTTGGGCTGGCTCGATCCGCACGCCCAACTCTTCTTCCAGCTCCCGCGCCAGCGCCTGTACCGGCTGCTCATGGGGCTCGATCTTGCCGCCGGGCTGCATGAAAAAGGCGGTGCCGCGCTTGCGCACGAGCAAGGTACGGCCCTGTGGGTCGAGCAGGAGGGCGGCGGCGATGAGGATGGACTTTGACACTATGAATGATCTCAGATTAAGGAAAATAGACCTCGCCCAGGCGGGACGATCAGCGGAAGCTGAGTAACATCGTTACTTCAGAAAGGTCCGGGATAGGTTTGAAGCCGATCCGTGAGTAAAAAGCCTCGAGTCGGGCATTCAGTGGATGCACGATGATGCCAGTGGACGCGACGATCTGCGCTGCGTAGATTGCCCTCTCGATCGCGTCTTGAACCAGATCCGAAGCTACGCTTTTACCCTGCATTGAAAGCGTCACGCCCATTCGCCCCAAGAGCGTCAGTGGGTGCTCGGCAGGGGAATTGCGCTGTAGCTTTTTAGGCATGATGTCCCTGGCCACGGACGCGTTAGTCAACGTGTAGTAGGCAGCCACTTCGGTGGTGCCTTCGAAGCGACTGACATAGACGGCAGCATGCCTCGTAGTGCTAGCCCGGCGTCGCAGGAAGTCATTGATAGAGGGCTCCCCGCAATCGAACGCACTTAAATCATGGGCTCCGTTCAGTCGTTCAGGCGCGGTGAGGCCCAGCGTTTCGGCCGCTGAAGGAATTGCTGTAAACACTGGTTCTCCCCGATCGGGCTGGCATCCAAGGCTTTTTCAAACCGGTCGAATGCCATGTCATCTAGCACAAAAAGGCGCTGATCGAGCAGCACCTCACGGGCCTTGGTCAATGCGGCATCAACCATAAAGCTGGTCCGGTCTACGCCTAAAGCGTTGACCGCAGCATCGATCAGGTTCCGTTTTTTTATATCTACACGCATGTTGAGCGCGACTGTTCCGCGTTCTGAATTGGGCATTTCTTGCTCACTTGGTTCGATGAACCATTGCGCTGGTATACCGGCGACTATACGAGCGGTGTGTAGCCAGTGTAAAGACGCATGCCCACTTGGGCTAGGTCAATACACATCCTGTTTAACTATCCACGGCTGTCTCCCTTAGCCCTAGGCTAATCTCCGCCCTTCGCAAGGAAGCGATTCACTGGAGCCAGCATGTCCCTCGCTATTGTTTACAGCCGTGCCCAGGTAGGGGTTGGCGCGCCCTCGGTATTAGTTGAAGCGCACCTGGCCAACGGGCTACCGGCGCTTACCCTGGTAGGCCTGCCTGAGGCGTCGGTGAAGGAAAGCAAGGACCGGGTACGCAGCGCCATCGTGAACTCGGGCCTGACCTTTCCACCGCGGCGTATCACGCTCAATCTTGCCCCCGCCGACCTGCCCAAGGACGGCGGCCGGTTCGATCTGGCCATCGCATTGGGCATTCTGGCAGGCAGCGGGCAGGTACCCACCGATGCGTTGCGCGATGTGGAGTGCCTGGGGGAGCTGGCGTTGTCCGGCGCTGTGCGGTCCGTTCAGGGTGTATTGCCGGCTGCGCTGGCGGCACGGGACGCCGGCCGTACCTTGGTGGTACCGCAGGCCAACGCCGAGGAGGCTTCGCTGGCGAACGGGCTTACCGTCATTGCGGTGGGTAACCTGTTGGAACTCGTCGGCCACTTCAACGGGCAAAAGCCCCTCAGCCCCTTCAAGGCGCAAGGGCTGTGCCTGGTTTCCCGGCCGTATCCCGACCTGAACGAGGTGCAGGGGCAAATCGCCGCCAAACGCGCTTTGCTCGTGGCCGCCGCCGGCGCCCATAACCTGCTGTTCAGCGGCCCACCGGGTACCGGTAAAACCTTGCTCGCCAGCCGGTTGCCGGGGTTGTTGCCGCCGCTCAGTGAACACGAAGCACTGGAAGTGGCAGCGATTCATTCCGTCGCCAGCCATGTACCCTTGAGCAGCTGGCCGCAGCGGCCGTTTCGCCATCCACACCATTCGGCCTCCGGGGCCGCGCTGGTGGGCGGCGGTGGCCGGCCGCAGCCAGGCGAAATTACCCTCGCCCACCACGGCGTGCTGTTCCTTGATGAATTGCCCGAGTTCGACCGCAAGGTGCTGGAGGTGCTACGTGAGCCCTTGGAATCGGGCGAGATCGTGATCGCAAGGGCACGGGACAAGATCCGCTTTCCGGCGCGCTTTCAGTTGGTCGCGGCGATGAACCCCTGCCCTTGCGGCTACCTGGGCGATACCACCGGGCGCTGCCGCTGCACCACCGAACAGATCGACCGCTACCGCAACAAGCTCTCCGGCCCCCTGCTGGACCGCATAGACCTGCACGTAACCGTTGCACGAGAAACCACCACACTCAACCCCGACGGGCCACGCGGCGAATCAACCGCCAAGGTTGCGGAACAGGTTGCCCGCGCCCGGGACATCCAGCTTCAGCGCCAGGGGTGCGCCAATGCGTTTCTGGACCTCAACAGCTTGCGCACCCACTGCCAGCTCGCGAAGGTGGATGAAACCTGGCTGGAGCAGGCCTGCGAGCGGCTCACGCTGTCGCTAAGGGCGGCGCACCGGTTATTGAAAGTGGCCAGAACATTGGCAGACCTTGAAGCGCAGGCAAGTATTGGGCGGGTGCATTTGGCCGAGGCATTGCAGTACCGGCCGGCGGCGGGGTGAGGTTGCAAGAACTACCGGATATTTGTGGGACCGCGGGCCCAGGAATGGACTCCCCGCCAAAGTTGGACGCCCTAGCCTCCCATTCGCGAGCTCCGCCTGCGGCTTCGCTTGCTCCTACGATAGCCCGCGCAACTTTCCGCACGGTCAGAAGCCCCTACAGCACCACCCTCAAACACTGCCCCGCGTGGTACAGGGCAAACCCCGTTTCGTACAACCCGCTGCGCAACGTCGGCACGCTGACCGGCCGGTTTTGGGAGAACGGCATGGGCAAGTCATCGGCGCGTTCGTCGATGAGAAAATCGGCCATGGCCGCGCCGAGCACGGTACCGGTGGTATTGCCGCGGCCGTTGTAGCCCGTGACTGCGATCAGGCCCGGTGCCGGCTCGTAAAGCCGCATAAGGTGGTCGGGGGTGAAGTCGATGGTGCCGGTCCAGTGGCATTCCCATTCCACCTGGCCCAGTTCGGGGAAGTAATGGCGTTGGATACGGTCGGCCCAGCTGCGCACGAACCACCCCGGCTTGTTATCCAGCCGGCCCATGCTGCCCAGCAGCAGGCGGCCGTCGTCGTCGCGGCGGATGCTGCTGAGTACGGTGCGGGTGTCCCAGGAACCCTTGGCGTGAGGCAGAATGGCATCTGCCGCCGCGCCACTGAGAGGGACCGAGGCCACCTGCAGGTAGTAGCCCCGGAAGTAATTGTCCTTGAGCGTGTTCCAGTCGCCCTCGGTATAGGCGCCCGTCGCGATCACTACCTTGTCAGCTTCAACGGTGCCGCTGGCAGTGCTCACCTGCCAGCCGGCGCCTTCACGCTGCAAGCCGGTGACCGGGGTGTCCTGATAAAGGTTGCCACCGAGGCGCTGCAGCGTTGCCGCAAGGCCGCGGGTATAGGCCATCGGGTTGATGGTCCCGGCGCGGTGGTCCAGCAATGCCAGCGCCACTTTGCTGGTGCCACAGTATTCGCGGCACCGCGCGCCCGTGAGCAGCTCGATGTTTGCCCCGCGCCGATGCCACTGGTCATGCCTGGCTTGAAGGTCCGCTGCGCCGTTGGCGTTGTGGGCCATGTGCAACGTACCGTCGTTGTGCGCCTGGCAGTCGATGCCATGCCGGGCGATGGTCTCGAACACCTGCGCCGGGGCTTCACCCAACACTTTGTTCAGCCGCCCGCCAATGTCCGCACCCAGCGTCGCTTCCACGTCGTCCGGCTTGATCCAGGTGCCGGCGTTGACCAGCCCCACGTTACGCCCCGAGCCGCCGTGGCCCACCCGGTGCGCATCCAGCAATACCACCTGATAGCCGCGTTCGAGCAGCCGAATGGCGGCGCAGAGGCCGGTAATTCCGCCACCGATCACACACACCTGGGTGCGCACGGTCGTACCCAGCCGGCTGGGTGCCGGCGCGGGGGGTAATACACGTTCCCACAAACATTCCTGGCGCAATTGGCGGGGCGGCATCGCAAGCTCTCAGCTGGTCAATACAAAGGGTATCAGTCGAACACGATGCCTTGGGCCAAGGGCAGGTCGCGTGAATAGTTCACGGTGTTGGTCTGGCGGCGCATGTAGGCGCGCCAGGCGTCGGAGCCGGATTCGCGGCCACCGCCGGTTTCCTTCTCGCCGCCAAACGCACCGCCGATCTCTGCGCCGCTGGTGCCAATGTTGACGTTGGCGATGCCGCAATCACTGCCCGATGCGCTCTGGAAGCGCTCGGCTTCGCGCACATCGGTAGTGAAGATGCACGAGGAGAGACCTTGCGGAACGTCGTTGTTCATTTCCAGCGCTTGCTCGAAATCGTCATAGGCCATCACATACAGGATGGGCGCGAAGGTTTCGTGCTTCACTACAGCGCTTTGAGCGGGCATTTCCACCACCGCTGGCGCTACGTAGTAGGCATCAGGGTACTGGGCTTGAAGCTGGCGCTCACCGCCATGTACTACACCGCCTTCATCACGGGCGCGGGCAAGGGCGTCCTGCATGGCCTGGAATGACTGCCGGTCGATCAACGGGCCGACGAGGTTGTTTTCGCGGGGGTCGCCGATACGCACCTTGGCGTAGGCCGCCTTCACGCGGGCAACCACTTCGTCCTTGATGGAACGGTGCACGATCAACCGGCGCAAGGTGGTGCAACGCTGGCCTGCGGTACCAACGGCGGCGAACAGAATGCCGCGCACGGCCAGGTCCAGATCCGCGCTGGGCGCCAGAATCATCGCGTTGTTACCGCCAAGTTCGAGCAGGCTGCGGCCGAAACGAGCGGCCACACGCGGCCCCACTTCGCGGCCCATGCGGGTGCTGCCAGTGGCACTGACCAACGCCACGCGGGTGTCGTCCACCATGGCTTCACCGGCTTCACGATCGCCCAGCAGCAACTGTGCGAGGCCTTGGGGAGCGTCGCCGAAACGCGCCAACGTCTGCTCCAACAGGGCTTGGCACGCCAGGGCGGTAAGCGGCGTTTTTTCCGAAGGCTTCCACACCACGGCGTTACCGCACACCAAAGCCAGCGCCGTATTCCAGGCCCACACGGCGACCGGGAAGTTGAACGCACTGATCACGCCCACCACGCCCAGCGGATGCCAGCTCTCCCGCATGTGGTGGCCAGGGCGCTCGGAGGCAATGGTCAAGCCGTACAGCTGGCGCGACAGCCCAACCGCGAAGTCGCAGATGTCGATCATTTCCTGCACTTCCCCCAAGCCTTCCTGGGTGATCTTGCCGGCCTCGACGGACACCAGCTCGCCGAGCTGGGCCTTGTTCTCTCGCAGCACCTCAGCGAACTGCCGCACCAGCTCACCGCGGCGAGGGGCCGGCACGTTGCGCCAAGTCAGGAATGCTTTATGGGCCGCGCCAATGCGCGCTTGAACTTCATCCTTGCCCTGCAAGGTGATCGACCCGATCTGGCTGCCGTCGATAGGGGTGAACACGGGATGGTTACCGTCGCGATAAGCCGTGGCGGGCACACCCAGGCGTTGCAGCAAACCGTCGATCATGTGAGTTCTCCGAGAGCATTCAACTTCGATGACTGGGATATTCGCTGCGAGGATCGCTACCCTCAAGCGATCATTTGGCAGCACATCATTCCGCAAGGGAATGACACGGGCTGGTGATTACTCCTGAATGCAGCATCATAGCCCTTCCCGAAAATAAGGAATGAACCGAGGACTTTTTTTCGCTTGCCTCGCTCACGCCTGCGCCGCTTGAATAGGCCACGCTTACCTGCAACGGAGCCCTGCCATGCCCACCACTGGATTCGCCAGCCCGGACGATATCCGCGCCTCGTTTTCCCGCGCCATGTCGGCCATGTATCGCGCTGAGGTGCCGCTGTACGGTGACCTGCTCGCCTTGGTAGCTGACGTCAACCGGGACACTTTGGCCGCGCGGCCCGTGCTTGCAAACGCCCTGCGCCTGGGAGGTGATCTGGAGCGGCTGGATGAGGAGCGTCACGGCGCGATAAGGGTAGGCACCGCCGAAGAACTGGCAACCCTGGCCCGCCTGTTCGCAGTGATGGGCATGCAGCCCGTGGGGTACTACGACCTGTCATCTGCGGGGGTACCTGTGCATTCCACGGCGTTCCGCGCCGTACACGAGGACAGCCTGCGCATCAGCCCATTCCGCGTATTTACCTCGTTGCTGCGGCTGGAACTGATAGACGATGCGCCGTTACGCGAGATGGCCGCCGATTTGCTGGCCAAGCGGCAAATTTTCACGACCAAGGCGCTGGCGCTCATCGACCAATATGAATCACAGGGTGGGCTGACACCGGGCGAAGCGGATAGCTTCGTGGCCGAGGCCCTGGAAACCTTCCGCTGGCACCGCCAGGCAACCGTTACTCAAACGCAGTACCAGATGCTGCACGATCAGCACCGTCTGATAGCAGACGTGGTTGCCTTCAAGGGCCCGCACATCAACCACCTTACGCCTCGCACTCTGGACATCGACCACGTGCAGCAGCAAATGCCCGCGCGCGGGATCACGCCCAAGGCCGTAGTGGAGGGCCCGCCCCCGCGCAAGCAGCCTATCCTGCTGCGGCAGACTAGCTTCAAGGCGCTGGAGGAAGCGGTTGCCTTCACCGATTCACAGGGCGCAGCGGGCTCGCACACCGCCCGCTTTGGCGAAATAGAGCAGCGCGGAGCCGCGCTTACGCCCGCCGGCCGCGCCCTGTACGACCAACTGCTTGAGAAGGCGCGAACGGGCTTGGGCGGCGTACCCGCCGAACGCGATCCGCAGCGCTACAGCGCTTTGCTTGAAGAAGCCTTCCGCGATTTCCCGGACGATGCTCAAGCCCTGCGCGAGCAGGGCCTGGCGTGGTTCCGCTATGCCCCGACCGCCAAGGGCCTTGCACAGGGCAGCCGCGGCAGAGACCTGACCACACTGCTGGCAGAGGGTGCGGTGCAATGCGAGCCCGTGATCTACGAGGACTTCCTGCCGGTAAGTGCGGCGGGGATTTTCCAGTCCAACCTGGGTGGTGAAGCGCGCAGTGAATACGGCAGCAATGCCAACCGCGCGCAGTTCGAACAAGCGCTCGGCCGGCCGGTTATCGATGAAATGGCGCTGTATGAACAAACCCAGATGCGCTCGCTGCAGGCGTGCGAGGCACAGCTGGGTTGACCTTCCGGGCTATCAGCCGCGAACGCGGAAGCGGTCCACTTCACGGCTGAGGTCCGCCGCCAGGCTTTCCAGGTCGCGGGCGGTGATAGCAAGGTTGGACACGGCCTCACGTTGATCGCTGTTGGCGTGGGCAATGCTTTGCAGGTTGCTGCTCAACAGGGTTGCCGTGTCGCTTTGCTCCTGCGTGGCTGTTGCGATGGCGGCGAACTGCTGCCCGGCCATGCGGCTTTGTTCATCGATACGAGACAGCGCGTCGGCCACCTTGGCGTTGCGTGACAGACCTTCCTGCATCAGCTGGTTGCCTTGCTCCATGGTCTGGATCGCCTGACCCGTTTGCTGCTGAATGCTGGCAATCATCGTGGAGATCTCATCAGTGGCCTGCCGGGTACGCGACGCCAGGCTGCGCACTTCGTCAGCTACCACGGCAAAGCCACGGCCCTGCTCGCCCGCACGGGCGGCTTCGATCGCGGCGTTGAGGGCCAGCAGGTTGGTTTGCTCGGCGATGGACGTGATCACGCCAACGATGCCGCCGATTTCCTGAGAGCGCTGCCCGAGCGTGTCGATGACTTTAGCGGTGTCGCCCAGTGCACCTGCGATCTGCTCCAGCGAAGACGAAGCCTGCTCCATGGACGATCGGCCGGTACGGGTATGCTCGGCATTCTGCTGCGCTACCCGTTCGGTTTCGCCCATGTTGTCAGCAATGTTCAACGAGGTCGCGCTGAACTCCTCCACGGCGCCCGCCATGCTGGTGATCTCCCCGCTTTGCTGCTCCATCCCCTCATAGGCGCCAGCGGACAGGCTGGACAGCGCTTTCGCCCGATCGCTCACCTGCTCCGAAGCTGTGCGGATATGCCGGACCATGGTAGCCAGGGCATCGCCCATATGGTTGAAGCTGCGTGCCAGCTGGGCAATTTCGTCCTTGCCGGCCACATTGAGACGCGCCTCCAGGTCGCCCGCGCCCAAGGCTTCGGCCTGGCGAACAAGGTCGCCCAACGGCTTGAGCCGGCGGCGCAGCAGCACGATGGCGGCACCGACTGCCAGCACCGTGGCCAGCAAGCTACCCAGTACCAGCTGAGTGCCTACTTTCCACGTTACCGCGCGCAGCTCCTCCAGGGGCATACTCGCCACTACGCTCCACGGGCCTTGCTTGAAAGGCACTGCCACGGAGTAGTAGCCGGCATCGCCGTCGTCCCAGAAGCGGCCCTTTCCGGAACCGCCGTCGGCACGAATGGCCTTGGCAGCGGCGTCCAGGTTCTTGACCCCGGCCGGCTGCACCAGCCACTGGCTCTGTGCATCGAGCAGTGCGAGGGAGCCACTTTTGCCAATACGGAATTGGGTGAGGTTGTCGAACTGTGCTTTCTGGGCATCGGTGTAATCGAAGCCGACGAACAGCACAGCGATCACCTTGCCCGAGGCGTCACGCACTGGCGTGTATTGCGTCATGTAGGAGCGGCCGAACAATGCAGCGGCACCCACATAGTTTTGCCCGCCAAGCAGGCGCTGGTAGGCAGGGTTAGCGTGATCGAGCTGGGTGCCGATCGCCCGGGTGCCGTCCTGTTTGGTCAGGGACGTGCTGATGCGTACGAATTCTTCACCGCTGCGCACAAATACCGTGGCCACGCCTGCGGTCATCTTGCGGAAGTCGTCCACCTCACGGAAGTCGTTGTTCAGCACTTCATCGCCCAGCCATAGCCCAGGCGTAGCAGCACCGGCAACGGTCACCGGCTGCTCGGGGTGAAGGCTCAGGCCAGCGGCGAACCGGGACTCGAACAAACCGCTCAGGCGCTGGGTGCTTTCGCGTAGCGTGTTATGGAAAGTGTCCAACTGCTCGGACAACAGGCGAGCCTCACTGGCCATATGTTCCTGGCGGGTCACCAGGTTGGCCTGGTCCAGAGAGCGCAGCGCAAACGCGGTACTGCCGCTGATCACTACGACCAGGACAAAAGCGAGCGCAGTGCCCAGCTGCCTGGCGATTAAAGCACGGGGTTGATTCATTTCAGCTCCTGTTGGAAGTGCCAGCTGGGCCGGTCTTGAGGCTTCCAAGGGTTTGTTCGGATAGTGTTGGATCCTGCCCGCGGGATCCCTGTAAGGAATTCGGCGGGGCCCGCGCATACTTGAGCGGCATGCGTGGTTATTACGGGCGAGCGTTACCGCAGCACAGTCACCGCTGGCATCTGCATGGTTGCAGCTTCGGTGCGCAGGTAATCGCTCAACCTGCGGATACGGTCGTTGCCGGGGCGCGTGCCCGGCCACACCAGGTAGTAGCTTTCACCACTGGCCACGGCGGTCGGCATGGGCAGGCTCAACCGACCTGCGGCGACGTCTTCGGCGACCATCAGCAGGTCGCCGATAGATACCCCATAGCCGCGAGCGGCGGCAATCATACCTAATTCCAGCGTATCGAATACCTGCCCGCCCCGAAGGGATACGCCAGCGTCCAGCCCCAGGCGTTGCAACCAGCGTCGCCAATCCCGGCGATCCGGGGTGGGATGGAGCAGTTCAGCCCGCGCAAGGCGCTCAGGTGTCCACGGTGCCTGCGCGGCGAGCTCCGGCCCACCCACGGGAATCAGAAGCTCATCGAACAGCCAGGTCGCCTCCCAGTCGGCGGGGAACTTGCCATTGCCCAGTAACACAGCGCAATCGAAGGGCTCCAGGTTGAAGTCCACTGCATCCACTTCCATCCATGCACTGGTCAGTTGAACCTCATTGCCGGCCTGCAGGTGGCGAAACCGACTGAGCCGCGCCAGCAGCCAGCGCATCGTCAAGGTGGAAGGCGCTTTCATACGTAAAATTCCGTCCTCCCCGAGCAGCGTGGCGCAAGCCCGCTCAAGCGAAGAGAAGCCGTCGCGCACACCTGGCAACAGCAGCCGCCCAGACTCACTTAATTGCAGGCTGCGCCCGGCACGCAAGAACAGACGGCAGGCAAAGTAGTCTTCGAGCGTGCGCACGTGCCGGCTGACCGCGCTTTGAGTAATGGACAGTTCTTCGGCAGCACGGGTGAACGAGCTATGTCTTGCCGCAGCCTCGAAGGCGCGCATGGCGTAGAGCGGCGGCAATCGGCGAGTCATCACGAATCCCATGGGTTGAGCGCCAGGCATGAGTCATACTCATGCCACCGATCGCTATTATCCTTTTGTTAGCGAGCCGGGCAAGGCGCAGAATCACCTCTCCGATTCACTGGATCCTCTTTGCACATGCCGTTGACTCCTCGCTCCGAACTCAAGGCGCTGTTACGCCTGGCAGGCCCGCTGATCGCTTCGCAGCTGGCGCATATGTTGATGATCCTGACTGACACCATAATGATGGCGCGCATCGGCCCGCAGGCGTTGGCCGGCGGAAGCCTCGGGGCCGCCAGCTATTCGTTCGTGTCGATTTTCTGCATTGGCGTGATCGCCGCGGTCGGCACGCTGGTATCCATTCGTCACGGCGCTTCAGACCCTGCCGGTGTCACTCGGCTGACCCAGGCGGGGTTGTGGCTGGCATGGAGCCTCGCACTGGCCGGCGGGATACTGCTGTGGAACCTGCCGCCCGTGCTGCTGCACCTGGGCCAGGCGCCCGAAAACGTCGCCGCGGCCAGCGAATTCCTGAAGGTGCTGGCGTTCGCCCTCCCCGGCTCGCTGAGCTTTATGGCATTACGAGGCTTTACCAGCGCAGTGGGCAAGGCCGCGCCTGTGATGGTCATCAGCGTTGCAGCCACGGCATTGAACCTCGTATTGAACCTCGCTCTGATCGACGGCTGGTTCGGCCTGCCTTCGCTGGGGTTGATGGGTATCGGCCTGGTGACGGCTACCGTTACCACGGTGATGGGGCTCAGCCTGGCAGGCTATGTAAGCCGGGGGCGGAGCTATGCTGCCTACCCCTTCCTCCAGGGCCTGGGGCGACCCTCCACCGAGGCGCTCAAAGAGTTGTGGCGCCTGGGGCTGCCCATCGGCGGCACTTATGCGGTGGAAGTAGGCCTGTTCGCGTTCGCGGCGCTGTGCATGGGCAACATGGGCCAGACCCAACTTGGTGCGCACCAGATTGCCCTGCAAATTGTGTCTGTCGCCTTTATGGTACCGGCGGGCCTTTCCTACGCCGTTACATTGCGCATCGGTCGCCACTATGGCGCAGGCCAGTTGAATCAGGTACGTCAGGCCGGGCGAGTAGGTATTGGCTTCGGTGCCGCGATCATGCTGAGCTTCTCCCTCGTGCTATGGCTGATGCCGGGAGCGCTGGTGGGCCTGTTCATTGACCGCAGCAACCCTGCGTTCGCGGACATTTACACGCTGGCGCTGCAGTTGCTCGCGGTAGCGGCCTGGTTCGAACTCTTCGATGGCGTACAAACCATCGCCATGGGCGCCATTCGCGGCTTGAAGGACGCCCGCCTTACGTTCCTGGTAGGCCTGGCCTGCTACTGGCTGGTTGGCGCGCCGGCCGCCTGGCTGCTTGCGTTCAACCTGGGCCACGGCGCCGTGGGCGTGTGGTGGGGCCTGGCCCTGGGGCTGGCGTGTGCGGCCATCAGCCTTACCGTTGCGTTCGAGGGGAAGCTCAAGCGGCTGCAGCCGCCGCTCGGCACCGGGCAAGCGGCCAGCGAGCCGGCTTGAGTTTCAGCGGTCAGCGCAGCCGTGCGTCGGCGTGGTGGTCTAGCCCGGCCTGGAGGTAGGCCATCAGGGGCTGCAGTGGCAGGGGCCTGCTGACCAGGAACCCCTGCACCTGGTCACATCCATACCTGCGTAGCTCGTCGAGCTGCTGCACCGTTTCCACACCTTCGGCAACCACTTCCAGATGCAGGTTGTGGGCAAGGTTGACCATCGCTTTGACGAGTTGCCGGCTTTCAGCGCGCTCGTCCATGCCTGCCACGAAGCTACGGTCGATTTTCAGCAAGGCAATGGGCAGGCTGCTCAAATGCACGAAAGAGGAGAAGCCAGTGCCGAAGTCATCCAGTGAAAAGCGGACCCCAAGTTGGCCCAGGGCGTCCATGGTATGGCGCACCTGATCGTTGCGCCGCATCACGGCGGTTTCGGTGAGCTCGAACTCAAGCCAACTGGCGTCTATGTCTCGGTCGTTTATCAGGCGGCTGAGTGTGCTCAGCAGCTGGCTGTCCTGAAACTGCCGAAAGGAGAGGTTCACTGCCATGTGCAATGGCGCGATGCCGGCGTTGCGCAGGGTTTGCATATCCTCCAGGGCCCTGGCGAGCACCCAGTAGCCCAGCGGTACGATGAGCCCGCTTTGCTCCGCGAGGGGGACGAACTCGCTTGGGCCTAACAGGCCCCGCTCCGCATGGCGCCAGCGCACCAAAGCTTCAAGCCCCACGATACGGCCGCTGGGCAGATCCAGACGGGGCTGATAGTGCATTTCCAGCTCGTCACGGCGCAGCGCCCGGCGCAGCTCGCCTTCCAGGTCTGCCATGCTGCGGGCATGGCGATTGATCCGTTCGTTGAACACGTGAAAGGTACAGCCCTGAACGCTCTTGGCCTGGCGCATGGCGATATGGGCGTGCCACATGAGTGGATCGGGGTCGGTGCGCGCCTGCCCGTGGGCAATACCCAGGCTACAACCGATCAACAGGCTTTCGCCGTCAACCCAGTAAGGTTCGCCCAGCGCTTCGATGATCTGCTCGGCGAGGCGCTCGGCGCGTTGCGAATCCCGACGGGTATCAATAAGCAAGGCAAATTCATCACCCCCCAAACGCGCCAGCCTGTCGCCGGGGCCCAACTGGGCCTTGAGCCTGGCCACCACCTCAAGGATGAGCCGGTCTCCGGCCTGGTAGCCCAGGCAGTCGTTGGCATGGCGGAAGTTATCCAGGTCGAGATGGCCCAGTGCCAGGCCCCGGCCATCTCCACCCGCCAGGCTCGTCGCCAGGGTGGCCAGAAAGCCTTGCCGATTGGCTATGCCCGTGAGCGTGTCTTCTTCGGCCAGCCGCTGCAAGGTGCCTTGCAGCACACTGCGCTCACACACGTGGCGCACGCAGCGGCGCAGGGCGTCGGCATTCAGATGAGGCAACACCAGCCAGTCGCTCACGCCAACCGGCGGCTCCAGGGGTTCGCGTTCCAGCAGCAACACCTGCGGCCAGGCACACCGCCCCGCCGGGGGCTGACATTCAGGCGTGGCCAGCACCAATACAAGGCCTGCTTCCTCGGCGAATTCGCCCCAATGCGCGCCCCACTCCGTCGCTCTGAGCAACGTGCACGCCTCGCTCAACCCGGCGAGGCATTTACGCACTGCGGCTTCCCACACGTCCTGTTGCGCGATCAGCAGCAGCCGCAAGGGTTCAGTGAGCGTAGACAAGCGAGCTCCTTAAAAGCATGACGCCCCATGGCGCGCAATTGATCTGGCGGGCCAATGATAATGATTTGCAAGGACGCAAGCACCATGATCGACGTCACCCTGTACAAACAGGTGGCCAGGTACAACCAAAGTAACAAAATCCATAAAAAAACATAGAGGGTGAGAGACGGTCGCGGCAGAAAGCGCCTGTCCTGTTAAAATGCGCGACTCTTTTTTTGCGACCCCTCTGGAATCCATGTCTCGGCTCAACCCCAGGCAACAAGAAGCCGTGAACTACGTCGGTGGCCCATTGCTGGTGCTGGCTGGCGCCGGCTCGGGCAAGACAAGCGTGATCACCCGCAAGATTGCCTACCTCGTGCAGCAGTGCGGCATGCGTGCCCAATACATCGTGGCGGTGACCTTCACCAACAAGGCCGCGCGCGAGATGAAAGAACGCGTGAGCAGCCTGCTGCGTGGTGGCGAGGGCCGCGGGCTTACCGTGTCTACCTTCCATAACCTGGGGCTGAACATCATCCGCAAGGAGTACGCGCGGCTAGGCTACAAGCCTGGGTTCTCGATTTTCGACGAGAGCGATATCAAGGCGCTGCTCACCGACATCATGCAGAAGGAATACGCCGGCGACGACGGGGCGGACGAGATCAAGCACATGATCGGCAGCTGGAAAAACGACCTGATACTGCCGCCCGAGGCACTTGAAAGCGCCCGCAACCCTCGTGAGCAAACCGCGGCCATCGTGTACGCCGCCTACCAGCGCACGCTCAAGGCTTATAACGCACTGGATTTCGACGATCTCATCCTGCTGCCGGTCAAGCTGTTCCAGGACCACCCGGACATCCTGGAAAAATGGCAGAACCGTGTGCGCTACCTGCTGGTGGACGAGTACCAGGACACCAACGCCAGCCAGTACCTGCTGGTGAAACAGCTGATCGGTACCCGCAACCAGTTCACCGTGGTAGGGGACGACGACCAGTCGATCTACGCCTGGCGCGGCGCGCGGCCGGAAAACCTGATGCTGCTCAAGGAGGACTACCCTTCGTTGAAGGTGGTGATGCTGGAGCAGAACTACCGTTCTACCAGCCGTATCCTGCGCTGCGCCAACACCTTGATCGCCAATAACCCTCACGCGTTCGAGAAGCAGCTGTGGAGCGAAATGGGCCATGGCGACGAAATCCGGGTAATCCGTTGCAAAAACGAGGACGCCGAAGCCGAGCGGGTGGCGATGGAGATTCTCACGCTGCACCTGCGCACCGACCGCCCCTACCGGGACTTCGCCATCCTTTACCGTGGGAACTATCAGGCGAAGCTGATCGAGCTCAAGTTGCAGCACCATCAGGTGCCGTACCGGTTATCCGGCGGTACCAGTTTCTTCGCCCGCCAGGAAGTGAAGGACCTGATGTCCTATTTCCGCCTGCTGGTGAACCCGGATGACGACAACGCCTACTTGCGGGTGATCAACGTACCACGGCGGGAGATCGGCTCCACTACGCTGGAAAAGCTGGGTAACTACGCCACGCAGCGGGGTACCTCGATGTACACCGCAAGCGCCGAGCTCGGCCTGGCTGAACATCTGGACACCCGTTACGTGGACCGCCTGCAACGCTTCAAGCGCTGGATGGACGGCGTGCGGCACCAGGTCGCTCAAGACGATCCGATCGCCGCGCTGCGCGCCATGGTGACGGATATCGACTACGACAACTGGATTCGCCAGAACAGCTCCAGCGACAAGGCGGCCGACTATCGTATCGGTAACGTGAATTTCCTGATCGAAGCGCTGAAAAACACCCTCGAAAAAGACGAGGACGGCGACATGACGATCGAGGATGCCATCGGCAAGCTGGTGCTACGCGATATGCTCGAACGCCAGCAGGAAGAAGAAGACGGTGCCGACGGCGTGCAGATGATGACCCTGCACGCCTCCAAGGGGCTGGAGTTTCCCTATGTCTTTATCATGGGCATGGAAGAGGAAATCCTCCCGCACCGCTCCAGCATCGAAGCCGACACCATCGAAGAGGAACGCCGCCTGGCCTATGTGGGTATCACCCGCGCCCGGCAAACGCTGGCCTTCACCTTCGCAGCCAAACGCAAGCAATATGGAGAGGTTATCGACTGCTCACCCAGCCGGTTCCTCGATGAACTTCCCGCCGACGACCTGGCCTGGGAAGGTTTGCAAGACACCCCCGTGGAGGTAAAAGCCGCCCGGGGCAACCATGCATTGGCGGACATCCGCGCCATGCTCAAGCGCTGATCCAAGGAGCCCCCGTGGAAGCCCTGCATAACAAGATCCGTGAAGAAGGGATCGTATTGTCCGACCAGGTACTCAAGGTGGACGCCTTCCTCAATCACCAGATCGACCCTGCCCTGATGCAAGCCATCGGCGAGGAATTCGCCCGCCGTTTCAGCGGCCTGGGTATCGACAAGATCGTCACCATCGAAGCCTCCGGCATTGCGCCGGCGGTAATGACCGGGTTGATCCTGGGCGTGCCGGTGATATTCGCCCGCAAGCATGCTTCGCTGACCCTTACCGAGCACCTGCTTACCGCCCCGGTGTATTCCTTCACCAAGCAGACGGAAAGCACAGTCGCCATTTCGCCGCGGCACTTGGCCAAGGATGATCAGGTATTGATCATCGACGACTTCCTCGCCAACGGGCGGGCGTCCCAGGCGTTGATTTCGATCATCCACCAGGCCGGTGCCCACGTGGCCGGGCTGGGCATCGTGATCGAAAAGTCCTTCCAGACCGGCCGTGCCCAGCTGGAAGAGCAGGGTTACCGGGTAGAGTCGCTAGCGCGGGTCGCATCCCTGGCTGGCGGCAAGGTGACGTTCATACCTGAATGACGCATTAGCCGGGAGGGGGTTTTCAGCGTCCTCCCGGCACTGCCTTGTTACTCCAGGTCGCGGTTACTCCAGGTCGCGCGCAGGCGTGGCGGCCATGGGGGCAGGCATGGGGGTTGGCCAGTGCGGCCGAGTGGCCTGTAACCCCGCCAACAGCAGCCGCTGCTCCAACTGCTCACGCAGGCCTCCGGGCTCGTCCAGGCTCATGCGCGCCAGGTGTTCGGGATACAGCGAAGCGCTGGGCGCGTCCAGCGCAGCACGTCCCAAGTCCAGCAATTCGGTGAGGTGGAATTTGCTTTTGAGCCAGTTCAGCGCTCGCAGAAGGTCTTTTTCCGCTTCCGAGAAATCGCTGCCTAAAGGGTATTCCGGGAACAGGTGAGCATGCCGAGTACGGATGTCCTCCAGCCGCTGCGGGGTGTTATCCGTGAAGCGCGCGTCTATCCGGAAGTCTCTTGGCAGTTTGCCCGCCAGCTGTGCCTGGTCGAGAAGCGCCGGCTGAAACCGCGAGTCAGCGATGTTCAGCAACGCCTCGATTACCTGAGCGTCGCTTTTGCCGCGCAAGTCCGCGATGCCGTATTCGGTGATCACGATATCGCGCAAGTGCCGTGGGATGGTGCAGTGGTTCTGCTCCCACACGATATTGGAGCTCACCACGCCACCGCTTTCACGCCAGCTGCGCAGGAGCAGGATGGACCTTGCCCGCTCAAGTTCATGCCCTTGCACCACGAAGTCGAACTGACCTCCTACACCGCTGAGCACGCGGCCGTCTTGCAACTGGTCGGACGCCGCCGCACCGAACAGATTGACGCTCAACGCAGTGTTGATGAACCGGGCGTGTCGGCGCTGCTGACGCTTGAGGTCTTCATCGCCATACAGCTTGTTCACGTAGCTGATGGCAGTCATGGCGAAACGGGCCCTGGCCTGTAGCGGCATTTCCCGAAGCCGGGCATAGAACGCCGAGGGGCCCAGGAAGAAGCCACCGTGGAGCACCGCGCCCTCTTCATCCAATTCGGGGCCGGGGCCGTTGGGGCCGCCCGTCACGCGGCGGCGCAGTACGCCGGCATCGGCGAGCACCAGCAAGCCATTGACGAACATTTCGCTGCAGCCATAAAGCCCTTCGGCAAAGGGCGCCAGCCCGCCTTCCCTCTGGATCAGCTCATCCCACTGTTGTAGCTGGGCTTCCTGCACCAGGGAGCGATACCCTGTGTTGTCTGCCTGGCGGGCAAGCAACGCCGCGGTGATCGCATCGCCCAGCGCGCCGATGCCTATCTGCAACGTACCGCCATCGCGTACCAATGTACTGGCATGCAAACCGATGAAGTGCTCACGTACGCCAACTGGCTGATTGGGCGTAGAGAACAGCGGCGTTTGCTCGGGGGTATCAATCAGCAGGTCGAACTGTTCGCGCGGGACCTCCGCCTCGCCCGGCATGTAGGGCAGTTGAGCATGTACCTGGCCCAGCATCAGAATGGTTTCACCGCCCCAGCGGCGGTGCTCCAGCATGGGCAGCAGGTCGAGCGTGATATCAGGATTGCAGCTGAGGCTGAGCAAGCCAGGCCGTTGTGGGTCTTCAGCCACGAGTTGGGCCACGAGGTTGATGCCTTGGGCATTGATGTCTCTGGCCGCATGGCTGTAGTTGCTGCTTACATAGCCCTGCTGGGCCTGATGGCTACCCCCGAGCGCACCGGGCTGCATGAAAAACTGCTCGACCCGCACGTTTGCTGGCAAGGCGTCGGCCGCCAGGTCCGCTACAAAGTCCAGCTCAGGGTAATCGCCGTAAACCCGTTCGATGAAGGGTTCCAGAAAACGACGTTGCAATCCGTCGCCCAGTGGCGGGCGGCTCAGGCACAGGGCGGTATAAATCGTGAGCTGCCGCTCGGGAAGGGCTTTGATCCGGGCGTACAAAGCGTTGGCAAACCGGTTCGGCTTGCCCAACCCAAGGGGAAGACCAAGCCGGATATGCGCGGGCAAGCGCTCCAACACTACATCTACCGCGCGTTCCAGGCTTAGCACATCAGTCATCACAACCTCCGTTTCGGATGCTCTGTGACTATGACCGCGCCGCGGTTGAATGTTTCGGTACGGCGGATGTGGGAGTAGGCGTCAGCCTGCGAATAGGCCATCGAGGCAAACCGCTGGCTCAGAAATTCGCCGGGGTTGCCGCGCTGATCAGCCGAGCGGGAACGTCGTAGGGGTTGCGGAAGCGGTGCGGGCGGGTGCTTTCAAAGTAGTAACTGTCGCCAGCTTCCAGCACGAACGTTTCCAGGCCCACGACAAGCTCCAGGCGGCCCTCGATGAGGATGCCGGTTTCCTCGCCGTCATGCGTGAGCATTTCTTCGCCAGTATCGGCGCCCGGAGGATAGATCTCGGTCAGAAAGGCAATCGCGCGGCTGACGTGGCCTCGCCCAACCAGCTTCATGGTGACTTCGCCGTCAGAGATATCGATCAGCTCGTTGGCCTTGTAGACAATCTGGGCCGTGCTTTCGGGGGCGAGTTCCTCGGAAAAGAACTCCACCATGGACATGGGTATCCCGCTCAGCACTTTGCGCAGCGAACTGATCGACGGGCTTACGCTGTTTTTCTCGATCATCGAGATGGTGCTGTTGGTCACCCCCGCGCGTTTGGCCAACTCACGTTGAGACAGGCCCTTGAGCTTGCGAATGGCTTGCAATCGTTCACCGACGTCCAATGACGGAACCCTCCTCGGGGCATCTGCTGGCAATAATGAACGGTATGATCGCAACAGCGTTCAGTATTTACAACACCCGCACCCGCCGAAGGGTTATTTCGCAGCTACCTGCGGTTTACTCGCTGTACACGAGCGGCACCCGCTTGAGGTTGCAGAACAGCTGGTAGGGAATGGCTTGCGCCCAGGTGGCCACTTCGCTGGCAAGTACCTGGCGCCCCCACAGCTCAACCGGGCTGCCGAGGGTGGCTTCGGGTACGTCGGTAAGGTCCACGCACAACATGTCCATGGACACCCGGCCCAGCAGGCGGCTTCGTTTACCGGCCACCATCACCGGTGTGCCAGTAGGTGCATGACGTGGGTAGCCATCGGCGTACCCCATGGCAACCACGCCCACGCGCATCGGGCGGTCGGTCACGAAGCTCTGCCCGTACCCGATCGGCTCGCCTTCGGGCAATTCACGCACGCAGATCACCCGGGATTCAAGCGTCATCACCGGCTGCAGGCGGTCGGCGTTGGGGTGTGGCTGTTCGAAGGGGCTGGCGCCATACAGCATGATCCCTGGGCGCACCCAGTCACTGGGCACTTGTGGCCAACCCAGCACAGCGGGTGAGTTGCGCAAGCTCACTTCGGCGGCGAGGCCTTCGCTGGCCTGGTTGAACTGCGCCACTTGCTCGGCGCTGCGAGGGTTGTCCAACTCATCGGCGCTGGAGAAATGGCTCATCAACACTACTTTGGCGACCTTGCCGCTTGCCAGCAGGCGCTGATAGGCCATGGCATAGTCGGCCGGATGTACACCTACCCGGTGCATCCCGGAATCCATCTTCAGCCACACCGTGATCGGCGTTTGCAACAAGGCCTGCTCTATCGCCTCCACCTGCCACAGCGAGTGAGCCACGCACCAGAGATTGTGCTCGGCGATCAGCGGCAATTCAGCGGCTTCGAAGAAACCTTCCAACAGCAGGACAGGCGCCTGGATACCTGCCTCGCGCAGCTGCAAGGCCTCCTCGATACAGGCCACCGCGAAACCATCGGCCACCTCGGCGAGCGCTTGCGCGCAACGCACCGCGCCGTGCCCATACGCATCGGCCTTGATAACCGCCAAGGCGCGAGCGTCAGTGAGCTCGCGCGCCAGACGGTAATTTTCACGCAGGGCTTGCAGGTCGATAAGGGCACGGGCGGGGCGCATGACAGGGCTCTTCGAGGTTGAGGTTCAGGCAGAAAAAACCCGGCTGATCCGAAGACCCGCCGGGCGAGGAATCGTTACTTCAGGGCAGCAGTCACCGACAGCTCAACGAGAATTTCCGGCTCGCACAGCTTGGCCTCCACCGTCGCCCGGGCTGGCGCAAAGCCTTTGGGCAACCAGGTGTCCCACACGGCATTCATGCCTTCGAAATGAGCGTCGATGTCTTTCAGGTAAATGGTCACCGAGAGCAGCTGCTCCTTGCTGGAGCCCGCCAGGTCGAGCAGCCGCTCGATGTTTGCCAGGGTTTCCCGGGTTTGTTGCTCGATGCCGGCCGTCATGTCGTCGCCGACCTGGCCAGCCAGATACACCACGCCGTTATGGGTGACGATCTGGCTCATGCGTTCATTGGTGAGCTGGCGCTGGATTACCATGCCTGGCGTTCTCCTGGTGACCGCCGTAGCGGGAAATGTCGAGGCCCTGGGCGCTGATTTGCGGCTTCTTGCGCGCCATCAGATCCGCGAGCAGGCGACCCGAGCCGCAGGCCATGGTCCAGCCAAGCGTACCGTGGCCGGTATTGAGGAACAGGTTGCGCATCGGCGTCGCCCCCACGATAGGCGTGCCATCGGGCGTGGTCGGGCGCAAGCCTGTCCAGAACGTAGCCTGCGCAAGGTCGCCGCCGCGAGGATAGAGATCATTCACGATCATCTCCAGCGTTTCGCGCCGGCGGGGGTTGAGCGACAGATCGAAGCCGGCAATCTCTGCCATGCCCCCTACCCGAATGCGATTATCGAAACGGGTGATCGCCACCTTGTAGGTTTCGTCGAGGATGGTCGACGTAGGTGCCATCGACGCATCGGTAATCGGCACGGTCAGCGAGTAACCCTTCAGTGGATATACCGGCGCCTTGATCCCCAATGGCTTCAGCAGCGCAGGCGAGTAACTGCCCAGCGCAAGCACGTAGCGGTCAGCAGTTTCCAGCTTGCCGTCGATGACCACACCGTTCACGCGGTCGCCGGCGAAATCCAGCCGCTCGATGGTTTGCCCGAACCGGAACTCCACGCCCAGCGCCTTGGCCATTTCTGCCAGGCGCGTGGTGAACATCTGGCAATCGCCGGTTTGATCGTTAGGCAGGCGCAGCGCGCCTACAAGCAAATCCCCGGTGGCCGCAAGCGCGGGCTCCACACGGGCGATGCCGGCGCGATCAAGCACTTCGTAAGGCACACCCGACTGTTTCAAAACGGCGATGTCCTTCGCCGCGTTATCCAGCTGCTCTTGGGTACGGAACACCTGCGTAGTGCCCAGTGTGCGGCCTTCGTAGGTGATGCCGGTTTCGGCACGCAACTCATCGAGGCAATCGCGGCTGTACTCCGACAGCCGTACCATCCGCTCCTTGTTGATCGCATAGCGGCTGGCCGTGCAGTTACGCAGCATTTGCGCCATCCACAGGTATTGGTCCAGGCTGCCGGTAGCCTTGATCGCCAACGGAGCATGGCGCTGCGCCAACCATGTGAGCGCCTTGAGTGGAATACCCGGCGCGGCCCAGGGCGAAGCATAACCAGGGGATACCTGGCCTGCGTTGGCGAAACTGGTTTCCATCGCCACCGCAGGCTGACGGTCGACCACTACAACCTCGAAGCCCTGCCGCGCGAGGTAATACGCGGTAGTGGTGCCGATCACCCCACTGCCCAATACCAGTACTCGCATGTTCAACCCCTTCTCGCGGCCGGCCGCGGTTCGAATGTGTTCTAGACGAAATTGACGGCAGTATATGGACTGGAAACCAGTGCTATTCACTGTATGTAGCGCTATATTTGGCGAGAATTCTCGGCAAAATTGGCTTTTCCGGAGGGGCATCGCCTATGCGCACCCATCATCAGACCAAGCGCGAGCTTGATAGGATTGACCGCAATATTCTGCGCCTGTTGCAGGCCGACGGGCGCCTGTCCTTCACCGAGCTGGGGGAAAAGGTGGGGCTATCCACCACGCCCTGTACCGAGCGTGTTCGGCGGCTGGAGCGAGAAGGCATCATCATGGGCTATTACGCTCGGCTCAATCCGCAACACCTGAAAGGTAGCCTGCTGGTGTTCGTGGAAATCAGCCTGGACTACAAATCCGGAGATACCTTCGAGGAGTTCAGGCGGGCAGTGCTCAAGTTGCCACACGTATTGGAATGCCATCTGGTGTCTGGGGATTTCGACTACCTCGTAAAGGCACGCATTTCCGAAATGGCTTCCTACCGCAAGTTGCTGGGGGACATTTTGTTGAAGCTGCCGCACGTGCGTGAATCCAAAAGTTACATTGTGATGGAAGAGGTCAAAGAAAGCCTCACGCTGCCAATACCGGACTGACCCGTGCATGAATACACCCACGGGTGTTAAATTTAGCTAACAGCCACACCACCAGGATGCGCTTATGGATGCCACCGTCCGGCATGCCTCACCTTCCGATCAACCCGCTTCCTATTACGAAGCGACTCGCCTTGGCCTGCCGGAATATCCTCACCTGCAGGGTGAGCTCAAGGTCGACGTGTGCATCGTGGGCGGCGGCTTCAGTGGCCTCAATACCGCCATCGAGCTGGCCGAACGGGGGATGAGCGTGGCGCTGCTCGAGGCGCGAACCATTGGCTGGGGCGCCTCGGGGCGTAACGGAGGGCAGTTGATTCGTGGGGTGGGCCACGACGTTGAGCAGTTCGAGCCCTTGCTTGGGCATGGCGGCGTGCGCCAGCTCAAGCGGATGGGCCTTGAGGCGGTGGAGATCGTTCGGCAGCGAGTCGAAAAATACGACCTGGCATGCGACCTCACCTGGGGTTATTGCGATCTGGCCAACAAGCCCGTCCAGTTCGAAGCATTCGCCGCGGAAATAGCCGAGTTACGCGGGCTGGGGTACCGCCATGCCATGGAGTTGATCACCACGCAGCAGTTGCCCGGCGTGGTAGGTTCCGCGCGCTATCACGGTGGCCTGGTCGACATGGGCTCTGGCCACCTGCACCCTTTGAATCTGGCGCTTGGGGAAGCTGCCGTGGCGCGACGCCTGGGCGCCCATGTGTTCGAACGTTCAGCAGTGACCCGTATCGACTACGGGCCGGAAATAAGCGTGCACACTGCGTACGGCTCGGTTCGCGCCGAGACACTGGTGCTGGCTTGCAACGCCTATCTGGGTAGCCTGAACCCTGAGCTGGGCGGCAAGGTGTTGCCAGCGGGAAGTTACATCATTGCCACCGAGCCGCTGCCCGAGGCACTTGCCCATGAGCTACTGCCGCGCAATATGGCGGCGTGCGATCAGCGAGTCACCGTGGATTACTTCCGCCTTTCCGCGGACCGCCGGCTGCTGTTCGGCGGCGCTTGCCACTATTCCGGGCGCGATCCGCAGGACATTGCCGCCTACATGCGCCCCAAGATGGTAAAAGTTTTCCCGCAGCTGAGCGGCGTGCGCATCGACTACCAGTGGGGCGGCATGATCGGGATCGGCGCCAACCGGTTGCCTCAGATCGGCCGCCTCGCCAGCCACCCCAACGTGTACTACGCCCAGGCCTATGCCGGGCATGGCCTGAACGCTACCCACTTGGCGGGGCGGCTGCTGGCCGAGGCCATTACCGGCAAGGTAGGCGGCGGGTTCGACCTGTTCGCAAAGGTGCCGCACATGACCTTCCCCGGAGGCAAGCATCTGCGTTCGCCCTTGCTGGCCCTCGGCATGCTATGGCACCGGCTCAAGGAACTCGTCTGAGCCGGCGGCCTATTCTCGCCAGAACGGCTTCAACCCCTCCTCCCTCTGCTGCTGGGCAGTCAGGCCCACATCCGCCAGTTCGCTGGCAGAGAGCGCCAGCAGTTGGCGGCGCGTGACCCACCGGTGGCACATCAACGCCCAGCGGCTCAGTCCGGCGGGCCCGCTTTTGCCGGCACCCACGCTGCGGGTCGACGGGTCCAGTTCCTGTTGTTTGAGATAGAGCCGTACATCTGTGAAGCCGTTCATGTCTGAAGCCTCCCGTGCATCCTGGACGAAAGGATGCCACTGGCGGCCAGCGCATTACAGATTCAAAAGTCATCCTTCTTTTCCATACAGATGGCGGCTTTACTACGCTGAATGCTATATTTCTGCCAAATCTGTACTGTCTCAGCGCGTACTACTAGCGAAGAGTATTCCATGACCCTCTACATGAACCTTGCCCGCCTGCTTGAAGACCGAATCGAACAGGGCTTGTATCGCCCCGGTGATCGGTTGCCCTCGGTCCGTGCGCTCAGTACAGAACACGGCGTGAGTTTAAGCACCGTACAGCAGGCCTATCGGCTACTCGAAGACAACGGCCTGGCCGCGCCGCGCCCGAAATCGGGGTACTTCGTATCGAACAAGACACTGCCGGCACTGCCAGAAGTGGGTCGCCCGGCGCAGCGCCCCGTGGACATTTCCCAGTGGGACCAAGTGGTGGAGCTGGTACGCACCCCACCCCGCAAGGACATTGTGCAGCTAGGGCGCGGCATGCCTGACGTGACCA
The DNA here is from genome assembly GCF_058145875.1 of Pseudomonas sp. 3MAES_34.3B. Classification (NCBI taxonomy): domain Bacteria; kingdom Pseudomonadati; phylum Pseudomonadota; class Gammaproteobacteria; order Pseudomonadales; family Pseudomonadaceae; genus Pseudomonas; species Pseudomonas sp. 3MAES_34.3B. The sequence goes on from NZ_CM176960.1 coordinate 5,316,493, forward strand.
GCGCCACCCTCAAGCCACTGTTGCGCAGCCTGGCTCAGCTCAGCCGGCGCCAGGACATGCCCGGGCTGTATTACGACACGGTGTATGGCACCGAAGCACTGCGCGAGCAGATCGCCCGCCTGCTGGTGGATTCGGGCTGCCGCCTGACCGCCGCCGACCTGGTGGTGACTACCGGTTGCCATGAAGCGCTGTCCAGCAGCGTGCGCGCCATTTGCCAGCCAGGGGATATCGTCGCGGTAGATTCGCCCAGCTTCTTCGGCGCCATGCAAACCCTCAAGGGGCTGGGCATGAAGGCGCTGGAAATCCCTACCGACCCTCTTTCCGGGATCAGCCTGGAGGCATTGGAACTGGCACTGGAACAGTGGCCGATCAAGGTTATTCAGCTCACGCCCAACTGTAACAACCCCTTCGGCTACATCATGCCGGAAGCGCGTAAACGGCAGCTGTTGACCTTGGCGCAGCGCTACGACGTGGCCATCATCGAGGACGACGTGTATGGCGACCTTGCGTATACCTATCCCCGCCCGCGCACCATCAAGTCGTTCGACGTGGATGGCCGGGTACTGCTGTGCAGCTCGTTTTCCAAGACACTCGCGCCGGGCCTGCGGGTTGGCTGGGTCGCGCCAGGGCGCTACCTTGAGCGAGTACTGCACATGAAGTACATCGGCACCGGCAGCACGGCTACCCAGCCACAATTGGCGATTGCCGATTTCATCGAGGGCGGTCATTACGAGCCCCACCTGCGCCGCATGCGTGCGCAATACCAACGCGGCCGTGACCAGATGACCGACTGGGTGCGGCGCTATTTCCCCGAAGGTACTCGCGCCAGCCGTCCCCAGGGCGGCTTCATGCTGTGGATCGAATTGCCGGAAGGCTTCGACACGCTGCGGCTGAATCAGGCGCTGCTCGGGCAGGGGGTACAGATTGCGGTAGGCAGCATCTTCTCGGCCTCCGGCAAGTTTCGTAACTGCCTGCGCATGAACTTCGCGCCCCGCCCTACCCCCGCCCTCGAAGCTGCTGTAAGGCAGGTGGGTGAAACCGCAAGCGCCTTGTTGGCCAGAATGCAGGCCGTTGGGGCGTAACTTTCCAAGCGCAACGGTTGTCACATAGGCTCTATGGATCGCAGCGAGACCGCTATGCCCCTCACTGCCCGCCTGCTGGCGGTTGTGCTCTTGAGCCTGGTGCTTGCGGGTTGCGCGGGCCAGGCGCGGCCGCCCGTGCCCAGTGAAAGGATCCCGGCGGAGCAATCTGCATTCGGCCGCTCCGTTCTTGAACAGGCCCACGGCCACCCGGGGCAATCCGGCTTTCGGCTGTTGCCCGATAGTGGCGAAGCGTTTCGCGCCCGCGCGGAGTTGATCCGCAACGCGCGAACCAGCCTGGACATTCAGTATTACATCGTGCACGACGGGCTCAGTACCCGCACATTGATGCGCGAGCTACTGGACGCTGCCGATCGGGGGGTGCGGGTGCGCATCCTGCTCGATGACACTGCCAGCGATGATCTTGAGGGCCTGCTGGAAACGGTGGCCAGCCATCCCGACATCGAGGTGCGCCTGTTCAACCCCACTCACCTGGGGCGCGGCACCGGTGTTACCCGGGGCTTTGGCCGCCTGCTCGACCTGTCCCAGCAGCACCGGCGCATGCACAACAAGGTCTGGATCGCTGACGACAGCGCGGCCATCGTGGGCGGACGCAACCTGGGCGATGAATACTTCGACGCCAAGCCCAACCTGAATTTCACTGACATCGACCTGCTGGGGTTCGGCCCGGTGGCCCGAGACCTGGGTTACAGCTTCGACCAGTATTGGAACCATCGGCTCAGCCGGCCGCTTGGAGAGCTTTCCGATGTACCCGTCGCGCGTCAGGCACTACCGGGCTTTCGAGAACGGTTGGATGCGTCATTGCGCAAGGCGAGCGTAAAACAGAAAGCCCTGTATGACCGTTTGATGAGCTACCGCGACGCTCCACGGCTCAGCACGTGGCGCCAGGAGCTGATCTGGGCGCCCAGCACCGTGATGTGGGACGCACCAGCCAAGATCCTCTCCAGCGGCGAGCCAGACCCTCACCTGTTGCTCACCACCCAGTTGGCCCCTGAGTTATTGAGTGTCCACCAGGAGCTATTGCTGATTTCAGCGTACTTTGTGCCTCGTGAACCCGGCTTGCTGTACCTCACCAGCCGCGCAGACGAAGGGGTAGCTGTCTCGCTGCTCACCAATTCACTGGAAGCGACCGACGTGCCAGCGGTGCACGGCGGTTATGCGCCCTACCGCAAGGCACTGCTGGAGCATGGCGTTCGGCTTTTCGAGCTGCGGCGGCAACCGGGGGACGACGCAGGGTTCTCCTACCGGCTGCATGGCAGCTCTGCCTCCAGCTTGCACAGCAAGGCGATGGTGCTGGATAAGCGCAAGGTATTCATTGGTTCGTTCAACTTCGATCCGCGTTCGGTACTGTGGAATACCGAGGTGGGTGTACTGGTCGATAGCCAGGAACTTGCAGGGTACACCCGTGAGCTTGCATTGCAGGGAATGTCACCAGCCTTGAGCTACCAGGTAGAGCTCAATAACGACGAGCTTGAGTGGGTGACTGAGGACGACCATCGCGTGCATGTGCTCAAACGCGAGCCCGGCGAGTGGTGGCGACGGCTCAACGCCTGGGTGAGCCAGCGCATCGGGCTGGAAAAGCTACTTTGACATGACCGCGGCAAGCGGATTTTGTGGGAGTAGGCGCAAGCCTGCGAACTTGCCAGGCTACGCCTGGACCCTACACCGCCTTTTCAGCCGCAAGCACGGGCTGACGACAGGCCAGCAGTACCAGGCCGGCCGCACCGGCGGCCATCATCAAGGGCAGCGCATGGCCGGTTAGCCATTGGTTACCCGCGCCGGCAATCAGGGGCCCGATCAGGCAACCGACCCCCCACAACTGCGCCACATGGGCGTTGGCCCGCACCAGCTCGTCGTGACGGAACTGCTCGCCGATGAACACCAGCGACAATGTAAACAAGCCTCCGGCGCTGGCGCCGAACAGCACCCACAACCCCCACACCATCGGATGATGGATGGCCAACGGGATCAACGCGCTGCTGACCGCCAGCAGGCCCGCGCAACCCAGGAACAGGCCGCGCCGGGGCAGGTAGTCCGCCAACACACCGATGGGCAGCTGTAAAACCGCATCGCCCAGTACCACGGCGCTGACCATGTACAAGGCGATGCGGGCGTCATATCCCTGTTGCAGGCAGTACACCGGCAACAGGGACAGGATCAAGGCTTCAAAGCCCGCGAACAAGGCAATAGCGTAGGCAATTACCGGCATGCGTCGGCAAAAAATCCACAGGTCCGCCAGGGTGACCGTCTCCGCCTCGGTGACCGGCGCGCCGCCACGGCCGAGCAACAAGAACGGAGACACCAGCAGCAACGCTGTCGCCAGCCAGAAGCCATGATCCTGTTCGGTACCAATCGCGCCAAGAAGCAGCGGACCGGCCAATTGACTGAGGGCATAGCAGCAGCCATATAACGCGACCAGTCGGCCGCGCCATTGCTCCACCACCAGCTGGTTGATCCAGCTTTCGCCCAAAACAAAAACAATGGTGAGCACACTGCCGATCACCAGGCGCAGCAGTATCCACAAAGGGTAGCTGGGCCAGAGCGCCAGCAGCCCAATCGAAACAGCGCCCGCGCCCAGGCATAACTGCATGGCGCGACCGGTGCCGAAGCGAGCAGCGAGGCGGCTGGATACCCGAGCCCCCAGCAGCACGCCCAGCGCCGGCATTGCGGACATGATCCCGATTGCGAAATTGCCATAGCCCCAGCTTTCCAGCCGCAGCGATACCAGAGGCATGCTCATGCCCAACGCCAGGCCAACGCTCAGCACCGACGACAGCACGGCAAAATACGTTCCCCACGGCATCGAGGCGCTCCTGCGAGAAAGGCGAGGCGCCCCCGGCCATTCCAGGCCAGGGGCTGGGCGGGATTACAACTTGATCCAGGTAGCTTTCAGCTCGGTGTACTTGTCGAAGGCATGCAGCGACTTGTCACGGCCGTTGCCCGACTGCTTGAACCCACCGAACGGTGCGGTCATGTCGCCGCCATCGTACTGGTTCACCCATACGCTACCGGCACGCAGGGCGCGGGCGGTGTTATGGGCCTTGGACAGGTCGGCTGTCCACACGCCTGCGGCCAGGCCGTAGGGGGTGTCGTTGGCGATAGCCACGGCTTCTTCGGCGGTATCGAAGGTGATCACCGACAGCACTGGGCCGAAGATTTCTTCCTTGGCGATACGCATGGCATTGCTCACGCCGTCGAAGATGGTGGGTTCCACGTAGGTGCCACCGGTTTCCTCGAGGATGCGCTTGCCGCCTGCGACCAGCGTTGCACCATCGCTATGGCCAGCATCGATGTACGACAGCACGGTGTTCATCTGCTGGGTATCGACCAGCGCACCCACAGTGGTTTGTGGGTCCAGCGGGTTGCCTGGCTTCCAGCCCTTGAGCGCCTCGACCACCATCGGCAGGAAGCGATCCTTGATCGAACGCTCTACCAGCAGGCGCGAGCCCGCGGTGCACACTTCACCTTGGTTGAAGGCAATGGCGCTGGCGGCCGATTCAGCGGCGGCTTGCAGATCCGGTGCGTCAGCGAAGACGATGTTCGGGCTTTTGCCGCCTGCTTCGAGCCAGACGCGCTTCATGTTGGACTCGCCTGCATACACCATCAGCTGCTTGGCGATACGGGTAGAGCCCGTGAACACCACGGTATCCACATCCATGTGCAAGGCCAGGGCCTTGCCGACGGTATGGCCATAGCCAGGCAGTACGTTCAGCACGCCAGCGGGAATACCCGCCTCGATGGCCAGTTGCGCGATGCGGATGGCGGTGAGCGGGGATTTTTCCGACGGCTTGAGCACCACCGAGTTACCGGTAGACAGCGCAGGGCCCAGCTTCCAGCACGCCATCATCAGAGGGAAGTTCCACGGCACGATCGCCCCTACTACGCCCACGGGCTCACGGGTTACCAGGCCCAACTGGTCGTGAGGGGTGGCAGCCACTTCGTCGTAGATCTTGTCGATGGCCTCGCCGCTCCAGCTCAGCGCATTGGCTGCGCCCGGAACGTCGATGTTCAATGAGTCGCCGATCGGCTTGCCCATGTCGAGGGTTTCGAGCAAGGCCAACTCTTCAGCATTGGCCTTGAGCAGGCCGGCAAAACGAATCATCACCGACTTGCGCTTGGCCGGCGCCAGGCGGGACCAGGCACCGGATTCGAATACCTGGCGAGCATTGGCTACCGCCAGGTTGGCGTCTGCTTCATCACAGCTGGCTACAAGGCCCAGCAGTCGACCATCGACCGGGCTCACGCATTCGAACGTAGCGCCCGACACTGCGTCAGTGTATTGGCCATTGATAAAGGCGCGGCCTTCGACTTTCAGGGCATCGGCCCGCTGTTGCCAGTCAGCCAGGGTCAGGGTGGACATAACGAACTCCTCTTATAGATTTATAGGCAGGGAGCTCGCGTCGAAACAGCGACCAGACCCAAGCTCGGCCAAAGGCGTTCACCCTAAACCACTGCCGCAAAGCTTTCAATATATTTGACAGCGCGCAGCAATCGGCAGTCTCATGTGCGTTTTATTGAACAACCAAGGAGATCGTCATGAGCGTCGAGCAAATCGTGGATTTCGCCATTGGGACGCCAGATCCCGTCCGCTACCGGCCAGCCGCGGAAAAAATCATCGCAGGCGAACCGGACCAGGCGGTCTTCAACCACTACAGCAGCCCGTGTGAGCAATTCTCGGCGGGCGTATGGGAAGGGGCGGTTGGCCAGTGGACGGTCAGCTACAGCGAACATGAGTACTGCGAAATCGTTCAAGGGGTGTCGGTGCTTCGCGATGAGGCCGGCAATGCCCGCACCGTGCGTGCCGGCGACCGGTTCGTGATCCCCGCAGGCTTCAAGGGCACCTGGGAAGTGCTAGAGCCCTGCCGGAAGATCTACGTCGTGTTTGAAGCGCATAAGTAACGCAATCCTGGGTCGGCTACTGGCGATGATCAGCGTGCCTCGACCGAGGCGCCCATCAAAAGGAGTTGACCCATGACCAATGAAGAAATCGTTCAGATGCTGCAAGGCCTTATCGGCATCACTTATGCCCCAAGCGTGAAGGCCCACATCAGTGACGTAACTGGCCGCGCCGTGGTGATCGGCCCGAACGAGATGCATACCAAAATCTTCGACCCGGAGCGCGTGCACATCCAGGCTGATACCAATGGCATCATCACCGGGTTCGCTTTCAACTGATCTGAAACCGCACCCTGGGCGAAAAAAAACCCGCTTCGAAAGAAGCGGGTTTTTTTCGTAAGCGCAGATCAATTACTTGATCTTGGCTTCCTTGTAGATCACGTGCTTGCGAACCACCGGATCAAATTTCTTGATCTCGATCTTGTCGGGGGTGGTACGTTTGTTCTTGTCGGTGGTGTAGAAGTGGCCGGTACCGGCGCTCGACACCAAACGGATCAATTCACGCATGATTTTCTCCCTTAGACCTTGATGCCATCGCGGCGAATATCGGCCAGAACGGCGTCAATGCCACGCTTGTCGATGATACGCATGCCTTTGGCGGATACGCGCAGACGCACGAAACGCTTTTCGGACTCGACCCAGAAGCGATGGTGCTGCAGGTTCGGCAGGAAACGACGACGGGTTTTGTTGTTTGCGTGGGAAATGTTGTTCCCGGTTACCGGACCCTTACCGGTAACTTGACAGACTCTCGACATGCCTCAGCCCTCTAAACCACATGCCCAACCCGGCATGGGTTGGCCGCTTTATCTCTCAGTCAAAATTGGCGCGAAGGCTCGAAACCCTTCAAACACCGTGTTTCGCAGGGGCAGACGGCACGGCCGCACAGGCTCGGCTCGATGAGCTAAACGCTCTACCCCTAGAAAAGAGCGCTGCTTTATACCAGAAAGCGTGGCCCACAACAACAGGGGCAACCCCCGCCCGGCGCTTCTCGGCCGCGCAATGCCTGGGTTGCAATGGTTGCAGCGGTGCCGCCATTCGTCGAACAGGAGTGAAAATTTGAATGGCGAAAACGAAACGAGATCTCTAGGGTAGGAAATCCAGACTGCACCGGCAGATGGCCCACTCCCGAACGCCAAGGAATCGACCATGCGTCTTGCCTACACCCCGCTACTGCTCGCGGTACTCGGCGCCTGTGCCACCGCGCAGGCCAAACCGCTTTCCGTTTGCACCGAGGCCAGCCCCGAGGGCTTCGACGTGGTGCAGTATAACTCGCTCACCACCACCAACGCCTCTGCGGACGTGTTGATGAACCGCCTGGTGGACTTCGACGCCAAGGCCGGCAAGGTTGTACCGAGCCTGGCACAGCAGTGGTCGGTCAGCGAAGATGGCCTTACCTACACGTTCAACCTGCGCCGGGGCGTGCGCTTCCATGGTACGGAGTATTTCAAGCCTACTCGTGAGCTGACGGCGGAGGACGTTGTGTTCAGCTTCAAGCGCATGCTCGACCCTGCCAATCCATGGCACAAGGTTGCCCAAAGCGGGTTCCCCCACGCGCAATCCATGCAGTTGCCCAGCCTCGTGAAACAGATCGACGCACCGGACGCCGCTACGGTGCGCTTCGTGCTGGATCATCCTGATGCAACCTTCCTGGCTACGCTCAGCATGGGTTTCGCCTCGATCTACTCCGCCGAGTATGCCGACCAGCTGATGAAGGCCGGCACGCCTGAAAAGCTCAACAGCCAACCCATTGGCACCGGGCCGTTCATTTTTGTGCGGTACCAGAAGGATGCTCAGGTGCGCTACAAGGCAAACGCCGAGTACTTCGGCGGCAAGCCTGCGGTAGACCCGCTGATCTATGCGATCAGCCCCGATCCGAATGTGCGTATGCAACGGCTGCGGGCGGGCGAATGCCAGGTGGCGCTGTCACCCAAGCCACAGGACATTGCAAGCGTCAGGGCCGACAGCAAACTGCAGGTGCTGGACACCGCAGCCTTCATGACAGCGTTCGTGGCGATAAACAGCCAGCATCCACCGCTGGACAAGCCTGCCGTGCGCCAGGCCATCAACCTGGCCTTCGACAAGGCCAGTTACCTCAAGGCCGTGTTCGAGGACACCGCGCAGCCTGCCAATGGCATTTACCCCACTAATACCTGGGGCTATGCCGCCGATGCGCACCTCTACGACCACAACCCCGACAAAGCGCGCAAATTGCTGGCCGACGCCGGGTTCAAGGACGGCTTCAGCACCACCATCTGGACTCGCCCCAGTGGCAGCCTGCTCAACCCCGCGCCGGCGGCCGGCGCCCAATTGCTGCAGGCTGACCTTGCCCAGGTTGGCATCAAGGCAGACATCCGCACCATCGAATGGGGCGAGTTGATCCGCCGCGCCAAGGCCGGCGAGCATGATCTGTTGTTCATGGGCTGGGCGGGCGACAACGGCGACCCGGATAACTTCCTTACCCCGCAGTTTTCCTGCGCGGCGGTGCAGTCGGGAACCAACTTTGCCCGTTATTGCGACCCAACCCTGGATGGCCTGATCACCAAGGGCAAGGCCGGCCGCACCCAGCAGGAGCGCAGCGAGCTGTATCACCAGGCGCAGGCCCTGATACAGAAGCAGGCGCTATGGCTGCCATTGGCCCATCCAGAGGTAACGGTGCTGGCCAGCAAAAATCTGAAGGGCTATGAGCCAAGCCCCTTCGGCCGCCAGGATTTCAGCCACGCAAGCCTGGACTGAACAGGCGTGGCCGCCTTGCACGGGCGGCCTGCGCTTGAAGCTTTACATCAGACCCAGCTCGGCCATGGACAGTGGCTCGCCTTCGCCAATGATGAAGTGGTCGAGCACCTTGACGTCGATGTAGGCCAGCGCCTCTTTTATGCGCCGCGTGAGATGGCGATCCGCCTGGCTGGGCTCGGATACCCCGGAGGGATGGTTGTGACACAGAATAAGCGCGGCGGCGTTGTGAGCGAGTGCGCGCTTGACCACCTGCCGGGGGTAGACACTGGCGCTGTCGATCGAGCCGTGAAACAGGGCTTCGAAACCCAGCACCCGGTGGCGGGAGTCCAGGTACAGGCAAGCGAACACCTCATGGGGTTCGTGCCGTAGCATGGCCTTCAGGTAATCGCGAACGGCCGTGGAGTTCTCCAGGGCCGAATCCCGCTTGAGCTGCTCAGCCAGGTGGCGGCGCGCGATTTCCAACACGGCCTGCAGCTGCGCGTACTTGGCCTCACCCAGGCCCAGATGCCCGCTGAAGGTCGGCAGGTCGGCCTGCAATAGCCCCCGCAACCCGCCCATTTCATCCAGCAGCCGCCGCGCCAGGTCTACCGCGCTGAAGCCCTTCACGCCGGTACGCAGGAAAATTGCCAGTAGTTCGGCGTCCGAGAGCGTGTGGGCGCCACGGCTGAGCAGTTTTTCCCGGGGGCGTTCCGCCGCGGGCCAGTCTCGAATAGCCATCGTTGCCTCCTTGTCGGCCTTGGGCGCCGCTGTTCCGTCGCAGGCGCTGTGCTATCTTAGCCCAACTTTTTTAGCGCAAAGCCCAGCGATGCCAGGCATGCGTTCAAGGATCATTTCTGATCGTAACCACAAGCGGATAAAGGCAGGCTCAATGCAGCGGCTGTATCGAAAACGCATCGTTCTTGGCGTGGGCGGTGGCATAGCCGCTTACAAAAGCGCCGAACTGGTTCGCCGGCTGCTTGAGCAGGGCGCCGAAGTGCGCGTGGTAATGACACGGGGCGGCAGTGAGTTCATCACTCCGCTGACCATGCAGGCGCTTTCCGGGCACCCGGTGCATCTTGATTTGCTCGATCCCGCCGCCGAAGCCGCCATGGGGCATATCGAACTGGCACGCTGGGCAGACCTGGTGCTGATCGCGCCCGCCACGGCGGACCTCATCGCCCGCCTGGCCCAGGGGCTGGCCAACGATCTGCTGACCACCCTGGTGCTGGCCACCGATGCAACAGTCGCGCTGGCCCCGGCAATGAACCAGGCCATGTGGCGAGACCCTGCTACCCAAGCCAACCTGCAAACCGTGCAAGCCCGAGGCCTGAAAGTGTTCGGGCCCGCCTCCGGAAGCCAGGCATGCGGCGACATCGGTTTGGGCCGCATGCTGGAGCCTACCGATCTGGCCCACCTGGCCGCCGATTGCTTCCGCCGCGAGGCCCTGACCGGTAAGCATGTACTCATCACCGCCGGGCCTACGCAGGAAAACATCGACCCGGTGCGCTACATCACCAACCATAGCTCCGGAAAAATGGGCTTTGCCCTTGCCGAAGCTGCGGCGGAAGCGGGCGCGAAAGTGACGCTCGTCAGCGGCCCGGTGCATTTGCCTACCCCGGATCGGGTCAGTCGCATCGATGTGGTGAGCGCGCGTGACATGCTTGCCGCCTGCGAAGCCGCCATGCCTTGCGATATCCTCATCGCGTCGGCTGCGGTCGCCGATTACCGCCCTGAAGTGGTCGCCACGCAAAAGCTGAAGAAGGACCCGTCCACCGCCGACGGCCTTCTGCTGCGCATGGTCCGCAACCCGGACATTCTTGCCACGTTGTCTGGCCGGGCGGATCGCCCCTTCAGCGTGGGCTTCGCCGCCGAAACCGAAAACCTTCTCGACTATGCCGCCCGCAAATTGCGCGACAAGAACCTCGACCTGATCGTGGCCAATGACGTCGCCAACCCGAGCATCGGCTTCAACAGCGAAGAGAACGCCTGCAGTGTCATTGACCGACAGCTCAATGAAACGCTGCTTCCACAGACCAGCAAAGGCAAGATCGCGCGCCAATTGATCGCGCTGATCGCCAACCGCATCAACCAGGTTCAATAAACATCATGCACGCCCTGCAAGCCCGTATTCTCGATCCACGCCTGGGCAGCGATTTCCCGCTGCCAGACTACGCCACACCCGGTTCTGCCGGCCTTGATCTGCGGGCCATGCTGCCAGCGGATATCACCCTGGCCCCGGGGCAGACGGTGTTGATCCCCACAGGCCTGTCCATTTTCATTGCCGACCCGGGCCTTGCGGCCCTGGTATTGCCTCGCTCAGGCCTGGGTCACAAGCATGGAATCGTATTGGGTAACCTGGTGGGCCTGATCGACTCCGATTACCAGGGCGAGCTAATGGTCTCTTGCTGGAACCGTGGCAACACGGCGTTCGAAATCAAGGTGGGCGAGCGAATCGCTCAACTGGTGTTGGTACCGGTGGTACAGGCGCGGTTCGAGGTGGTCGAGGCATTTGACCAGAGCCAGCGCGGCGCGGGTGGATTCGGGCACTCCGGGAGCCACTGAGAACCGCTTCATCGAAGGCATCGTCGACAGCGGACACAAGGAGCGGTTGTGAAAGGTATCACTGAGCAAGTCCCGAAAACGCCTGCCGACGAGGATGGCGCCACTGACCTTCAATTGCTGCGGCCCGGCCTGGTGGTTGCGGCGATCGGGCTGCTGGTCGCGGCGCTGCTGCTGTGGATCGGCCAGCCAGGGCCGTCCCAGCAAGCCTGGCGCTGGCAGCTGGCGCAATCTGCGGCATCTGCCCAGGCGGCGACCCTGCGGCAGGCTTTTGCCCAAATCGCCGCTGACACCCAGGCCGCGGCCGGGGACCCTGCTCTGGTAGCCGCGTTGCAAAGCGGTGACGCGGCACGCCTGCGAAATGCCGAGGCCGGCCTTCGTTACCGCGATGGGGTTATCGACGCCTTTGTTACCTCCTTGGGCCAGGGCGAACCGGATGAAACCCGTACGGCGCCTTTCACCTTCGCCGCGCTCGACCTGCTGCGCCGTAGCGAAGCCGGCTCGCCTCCCCCTCTGGAAGCCCAACGCGCAGGGCAGCGTTGGCTCGTTTACAGTGCGGCCCCGGTAAAGGCATCGGGCACCCAGCAGGTTGTGGGTACCGTGCTGCTGGCAGTCGATATGCAGCGTGCATTGCGGGGCCTGCCTGCCCTGCCGCCAGAAGCTGGCGAACTGGTGCTCCAGCAGCGTTTCGGTGACGGGCCAGTGCAGGTTCTCTATCAAAGCGGGACGCCAGGCTCGGCCCGGCCCTATAGCCTGGACCTGGGCAACCCACACTGGAGCCTACGCTTCACACCAGGCACGGCCTACGATGCCCCGGTGCAATGGATATCCCTTCTGATGGCGGTAGCGGCGCTACTGATCGCAGCCGGCGCGTTCTGGGTCGCGATGGTGATGGTGGTTCGCGGGTTGCGCGGGCGCCTGCGTGACGATGCTCGACAATTGAATCAACTGCTGGACGAACTCTCGGGCGGAAAAGTCGTCAAAGCGTTCAGTTTGAGCCTCGCAGAGCTGAACGGGTTGGCCCAGGCCCTGGCCCGCTTCTCCTTGCGCGATCGCCGAACCGATCCCGGCGCCGTGGTGGCGCCTGACCTCAACGGCATTACGACTCGCAGCGCCCCGGCCGCCCAAACCCACCGCTCCGCCGAGCCGGAGGGTGCTCGGCTGCCGTTTCAAGAGACTGACGTACTTGGTGTCGGGATCCTCGACACCGACCAGGACTTTCTGCGAATGGAGCATCCCCCCGCTATGAACAGCATTGCACAAGTCGCACCCAATGTTCCCGCCAGCATTTTCCGCGCCTATGACATTCGCGGCATCGTGCCGGAAACACTGACCGCGGAAACCGCTTACTGGATCGGCCGCGCCATTGGCTCGCAAAGCCTGGCTCAGGGCGAGCCGCATGTGTCGGTAGGCCGTGACGGCCGCTTGTCCGGCCCGGAGCTGGTAGCGCAGCTGATTCAAGGTATCGCCGACAGCGGTTGCCATGTAAGCGACGTGGGCATGGTCCCGACGGGCGCTCTTTATTTCGCGGCGAATGTGCTTAAAGGCAAATCCGGCGTAATGCTCACCGGTAGCCATAACCCGGCGAACTACAACGGCTTCAAGATCATCATCGCTGGCGACACCTTGGCCAACGAGCAGATCCAGAAGCTGTACGAGCGTATCCGTGACAACGACCTGGCCAGCGGCAAGGGGACCATCGAAAAGGTCGATATCCTCAGCCAGTACGATGCCTACATCCAGAAAGACATCGCCGTGCCACGCAAACTGAAGGTGGTAGTGGACTGCGGCAACGGCGTAGGCGGCGTGATCGCGCCCCAGCTGATCGAGAAGCTAAACTGCGAAGTCATTCCGCTGTTCTGCGATGTGGACGGCAACTTCCCGAACCACCATCCGGATCCGGGCAAGCTGGAAAACCTCGAAGACCTGATCGCCAAGGTCAAGGAAACCGGCGCGGACCTGGGCCTGGCATTCGACGGCGACGCGGACCGTGTAGGCGTGGTGACCAACGCCGGGAACGTTGTATATCCCGACCGCTTGCTGATGCTCTTTGCCCAGGATGTGCTGTCCCGCAACCCTGGCGCGGACATCATCTATGACGTGAAATGCAGCCGCCGCCTGAAGGCCCAGATCGAGGGCAACAAAGGTCGCCCGGTGATGTACAAGACCGGCCACTCGCTGATCAAGAAAAAGATGAAGGAAACCGGTGCTCTGCTCGCTGGCGAAATGAGCGGCCACGTATTCTTCAAGGAACGCTGGTTCGGCTTTGACGACGGCATCTATGCGGCCGCGCGCCTGCTGGAAATCCTCAGCCAGAAGTCGCAGAACGCCGAAGACGTGTTCGCTGCCTTCCCGAACGATGTTTCCACCCCGGAAATCAACATCAATGTGACTGAAGAGAGCAAATTCAGCATCATTGATGCATTGCAGCAAAACGCGGAATGGGGCGATGCCAGCCTGAACACCATCGACGGTGTTCGTGTGGACTACCCCAACGGCTGGGGCCTGGTACGTGCTTCCAACACCACCCCGGTGCTGGTACTGCGTTTCGAGGCGGAGAACGACGCCGAGCTCGAGCGCATCAAGGCCGTGTTCCGCGAGCAACTCACCCGTATTTCACCCGACCTGAAGATACCGTTCTAACCCAGCCAGGAGCCCTGCATGACCCTCGAACGCGATGCCGCCACCAACGTTGCCAAGGTACTGTCCGAAGCCTTGCCGTATATCCGACGCTTCGTCGGTAAAACGTTGGTGATCAAGTACGGCGGCAACGCTATGGAAAGCGAGGAGTTGAAAACCGGCTTTGCCCGCGACGTCGTTCTGATGAAAGCGGTGGGTATCAACCCGGTGGTCGTGCATGGCGGCGGGCCTCAAATTGCTGACCTGCTCAAGCGGTTGAACATCGAGAGCCACTTCATCGATGGCATGCGTGTCACAGACGCGCAGACCATGGATGTGGTGGAGATGGTGCTCGGTGGCCAGGTGAACAAAAGCATTGTGAACCTGATCAACCGCCACGGCGGCAGTGCCATTGGCCTGACCGGCAAGGATGCCGAGCTGATCCGCGCCCGCAAGCTGACCGTTACGCGGCAGACGCCGGGCATGGACAAGCCTGAAATCATTGATATCGGGCTGGTAGGCGAAGTGAGCGGGGTAAACACCGAGCTGCTGAACATGCTGGTGAAGGGCGATTTCATTCCGGTGATCGCCCCTATCGGCGTGGGCGCCGATGGCGAGTCCTACAACATCAACGCCGACCTGGTGGCAGGTAAGGTAGCCGAAGCGCTGAAGGCTGAAAAGCTGATGCTGCTCACCAACATTGCAGGCTTGATGGACAAGCAAGGCAACGTGCTTACAGGCCTTACGACTGAACAAGTGAACGAGCTGATTGCCGACGGCACTATCTACGGCGGCATGCTCCCGAAAATTCGCTGCGCGCTGGAAGCCGTGCAAGGCGGCGTGAACAGCTCACACATCATCGACGGCCGAGTACCCAATGCCGTACTGCTGGAGATCTTCACCGACAGCGGCGTGGGTACCTTGATCTGCAACCGCAAGCGGCATTGATTGATCACAGGAATAGGCGGAGCCTGCGATCAAGCTCCAGCCTGCCTACCGTCAAGGCGTCAACAATTGTTCCAGCCGAGCACGGTCCGCGTTGAACGCGCGGTCCGTGTCTTCGCGCATCTGCTGATAGCGCTGCAATTGCGCGTTCAAGTCGCCCCGGCGCTGGCGCAAGGCTTCAAGCTGATCCAGCACCCCAGCCGAAACCGCCTGGCCGTTGCGCTCCTGGTTGGCAGCCTCGCCCTGTAGCGAGGCCTGTTGACCTTGCAAGGTCTGCAGATCCCCTCGAGTCAGCGAAATCATTCCGTCGATCTCGCCGAGCCGGCGTTGGCGCGCTCGTTCCAGGTCGTCCACCCCGGTGTACCGCGCACGCAGCTTTGCGTCAGCCTCGGTCCGGGCGCGCTTGGCGCTGGCCGCCTGCGTCTCTTGCGCGCTGGGTGCCGGAGGAATGGTTTGAAGTACACGGCCCTGCGCGTTCAGGATCTGATAACCCTTGGAGATAAACTCGGGCGGCACGCCTTGCCGATCCAGCACCACCACGCCTCGATCATCGGTATAGCGATACAGCTGCACCGGAGGTGGCGGCGCGGCCAGCACTGCAAAGGGAAATAGCAGCGCCAGCCCCCACCCCAGGCCATGTCGCACGGTCAGATTCCGTATTGCGCGCGGTAAGCTTCCACCGCAGGCAAGTGCTGCTTGAGCTGGGCATCTTCGGCAAGGTATTCGAGTACCTGATCCAGGGAAACGATGCTCACGACTGGAATACCGTAGTCGCGCTCCACTTCCTGAATGGCAGACAGCTCGCCCTTGCCACGCTCCTGGCGGTTGAGGGCAATCAACACAGCGGCGGCGCGAGCCTGCTCGGCCTGGATGATGGTCATGACTTCGCGAATAGCAGTGCCTGCGGTGATCACGTCGTCGATGATCAGCACGTCGCCCTTGAGCGGCGCGCCAACGAGGCTTCCGCCCTCGCCATGATCCTTGGCTTCCTTGCGGTTGAAGCACCAGGGCACATCGCGCCCGTGCTTGTCCGCCAACGCCACGGCGGTTGCCGAGGCCAGCGGGATGCCCTTGTACGCCGGGCCGAACAGCACGTCGAAGTTCAGGCCGCTGTCGACGATCGCCGAGGCATAACACTGCCCGAGACGTGCCAGTGCCGAGCCTGTATTAAACAGGCCGGCATTGAAGAAGTAAGGACTGGTGCGCCCGGACTTCAGGGTAAACTCGCCGAAGCGCAGCACGCCCCGCTCGATGGCAAAACGAATGAAGTCACGCTGGTAGGCTTGCATGTAAAAGTCCTGAATACCACGGATTTAGCTAAATAACTTGACCTCGGGTATCATACACGCACGAGATTTTTGGGGCCATTTATGCGGATCATCAGTGTGAACGTCAATGGGATTCAGGCAGCTGTGGAGCGAGGCTTGCTCAGCTGGCTGCAGGCCCAGAACGCCGACGTGATCTGCTTGCAGGATACCCGCGCCTCGGCGTTCGAACTGGACGATTCCGCTTATCAGCTCGATGGCTATTTCCTGTATGCAGCCGACGCGGAAGTGCCGGCCCAGGGTGGCGTCGCGCTTTATTCGCGGTTGCAACCCAAGGCGATCATCAGCGGCCTGGGGATTGAAACGTCCGATCGTTTCGGGCGCTATCTGCAAGCGGATTTCGACAAGGTCAGTATTGCCACCCTGCTGTTCCCTTCCGGGCGCGGCGGCGATGAAGAGCTGAATCAGAAATTCAAGTTGATGGACGACTTCGCGCGTTATCTTGATAAACAACGCCGCAAGCGTCGCGAGTACATCTACTGTGGCTCGCTTTACGTCGCCCAGCAGAAGCTCGATATCAAGAACTGGCGCGACAGCCAGCAGTCTCCTGGCTTCCTGGCGCCGGAACGTGCCTGGATGGATGAAATCGTCGGCAACATGGGCTATGTGGATGCCCTGCGCGAAGTGAGCCGTGAAGGCGACCAGTACAGCTGGTGGCCAGACAGCGAACAGGCGGAGATGCTGAACCTGGGCTGGCGCTTCGACTACCAGCTACTCACGCCCGGGCTTCGTCGCTTCGTACGCAGCGCTCGGTTACCGCGCCAGCCACGGTTCTCCCAGCACGCGCCGTTCATCGTGGATTACGACTGGACGCTGACGATCTGAGCCGCGCCTGTTGATGTAACAGCGGGCCGTTGGAAGCGGGCAAAGCTCGCGAATTGGTTATTTTTCCATTCGCGAGCTTTGGCATGCGCCCATAAAGTTGGACGAGTAAATCAGGCTGCTGCGGCCTGGGTCCTGTACGCCACAGGGCTCAGGCCGTCGAGCTTCATCTTGATGCGGTAATGATTGTAATAGTGAATGTATTCCTCAATCGCCGTCCATAGCTGATCGATGCTGGTAAAGCGCTCCCGGTAGAAGAACTCCGTCTTGAGCGTGCCGAAAAAACTTTCCATGGCCGCGTTGTCCAAGCAGTTACCTTTGCGCGACATGCTCTGTTCCAGACCCGCTGCCTGTAGCCGGTCGCGGTACTCCTGATAGCGGTAGTGCCAGCCCTGATCCGAGTGCAGCAGCGGCGTGGCACCGTCCGGCAAGCGCTTCAGAGCCTGCTCCAACATTTGCCCCACCAGCGCATACTGTGGGCGTTCGGCGAGCTGATAGGCCACGATCTCGCCGTTGTACAAGTCCAGCACGGGCGACAGGTACAGCTTTTCACTGCCCACCTTGAACTCGGTCACGTCGGTCACCCACTTCTGATTCGGCGCCTCGGCCTTGAAATTCCGGGCCAGCAGGTTGGGCGCGGCTACCCCTATCAGGCCGTTGTACGACTTGTACCGCTTGGGTCGTACCTTGCATTGAAGCCCCATCTCGCCCATCAGCCGACGCACTTTCTTGCTGTTGACCAGCTGCCCGTCGTGACGCAGGGTCGCGGTCACGCGGCGGTAGCCGTATCGGCCCTTGTGCTGATCCTGAATGCTCTGGATCGCAGCTTTCAGCGGGGCGCTCATGTCCCCGGCAGCAATCGCCTTGAGTTGGTAGTAGTAGGTGCTGCGCGCCAGCCCGGCCGCCTTGAGCAGCGCATCAAGGTCAAAGTCCGACCGCAGCGCGGTGACTATCCGGGCTTTTTCTTCCCGGCTGCCGCCTGCCTTTCCTTTTCCTCCCTTAACGCCTTCAACTTTTTTAGGTAAGCGTTCTCCACCCGAGCCTGGTACAGCCTGGCCAGCAACTGGTCATGGGTCAGGTCTTCATCCTTGATCGACTCGGATGGAAGGGGCGTCTGGGGTTTTGGAAATTTCGGCTTGGACATGACAACAGGCAATTCCTGGGGCCCCGGGCGCGGGGCTTCGATGGCGCTACTGTAGTACTCACGCTCCCATCTGCCCACCTGGCTGGAACAGCCGAGGTTGAACAGGGCCGCGACCTCTCGAAGCGATAGGTGATCGCGCCACTTCGTTTGCAGTACCATCAGCTTGAATTCGGTGGTGTACGACTGGCGCGCACGCGGCGTGACACCCTGTTCGCCATGTTGCCTATAGGCCGCAATCCAGCGGCGCAGCAGCGTGGGATCAACGCCGAAGTCGGCGCCAACGCGGCGAAAACCGTAGGCCCCAGAGAGGAAGGCGCCGATCGCTGAAAGCTTGAACTGCGTACTGTACTTGCTCATGAATACACCCCAGAGGTTGGATGGATGTCCAACTTCTAGGGCGCGCCTCACTTCGCCCGCTTCCTACAGGGTTAGATACAAATGATCAATCGGCCAAAGCGGTCTGCTGAATTTCGAACAGGTCCACCATGCCTTTGCGCGCGAGGGCAAGCATGGCATTGAGGTCTTCAGGCTGGAACGGCGCGCCTTCGGCGGTGCCCTGCACTTCAATGAAGCCGCCGGTGCTGGTCATGACCACGTTGAGGTCGGTTTCTGCTGCGGAGTCTTCCAGGTAATCGAGGTCCAGCACGGGCTCGCCTTGGTACATCCCTACCGATACCGCCGCGATCATCTGCTTGAGCGGATCGCCCGCCTTAAGCCCGCCGCGCTTCTTGATGACCTTCAGCGCGTCGATCAAGGCAACCATGGCGCCCGTAATGGAGGCTGTGCGCGTACCGCCGTCAGCCTGGATCACGTCGCAGTCTACGTACAGCGTGATGTCGCCAAGCTTGGACATGTCCAGCGCCGCACGCAGCGAGCGGCCGATCAGGCGCTGGATTTCCAGCGTACGGCCACCCTGCTTGCCGCGGCTCGCCTCGCGTTGATTTCGCTCGCCAGTGGCGCGGGGCAGCATGCCGTATTCGGCCGTAAGCCAACCCTGGCCTTGGCCCTTGAGGAAGCGCGGCACGCCACTTTCGACGCTGACGGTGCAGATCACCCGAGTGTCGCCGAATTCGACCAGCACCGAACCTTCGGCATGCCGGGTGTAGTTGCGAGTGATGCGGATCGAGCGAAGCTGATCGGCGGCGCGACCACTGGGACGTTTCATCTGGGTTACCTGTACGGATTGAAAAACTGCCCAACAGTATAAAGCCGAGCCGGCGTGACAGGTATTTAAAACACCTCAGCCGACGCGCGGACCAACATCGCCCCACCACAGTGCATTGGGGGCAAGCCTCGCTTGAGTTACACTCTTGCGCCTTTATCGCCCCCTGCGGCTCGGCCTTTCAAGCCGCTATCACGAGGTTCCCTCCCATGGTCCATAGCATGACCGCCTTCGCCCGGGCTGAACGCGCCGGGGCCCATGGCACCCTTTCCTGGGAGCTGCGCTCGGTCAACCATCGCTACCTAGAGCCGCACCTGCGGTTGCCGGATGCCTTCCGTGAACTTGAAGGGGCTGTGCGCGAGGCGCTGCGCGGCGGGCTGTCGCGCGGCAAGGTGGAATGCACCCTGCGCTGGAGCGAAGAAGCAGGCAGCCAGGCGCCGAAGCTGGACCTGGCACGCGCCGCAGAGCTGATCGAGGCCGCCCAGGCCGTGGCTGCCCTCATTCAGCAGCCCGCCGCGATCGACCCACTACAAGTGCTGGCGTTGCCTGGCGTGATGGTCAGCGAAAGCGTGGATACCCAGGCGATGCAGGCCAGCGCCCTAGCGCTGTTCAACGACGCACTGGCAGAAATGAAAGCAGGGCGCGCCCGGGAAGGCACCGAACTTGCGAAGCTGATCAATGATCGGCTCGATGCCATGGCTGAAGATATCGCCGCGCTGCGCGAACAGGTGCCACAGATGCTGGCTGCCCACCGGCAGAAAATCCTCGACCGCTTCGCCGAAGTACGCGCCGAGCTCGACCCCGTACGCCTGGAGCAGGAGCTGGTACTGCTGGCCCAGAAAAGCGACGTGGCAGAAGAGCTGGACCGCCTGGCCACCCATGTAAGGGAAGTTCGCCGCGTGCTGGCCAGCCCTGGCGCAGCCGGCCGGCGCCTGGATTTCCTCATGCAAGAGCTCAACCGCGAAGCCAACACCCTGGGCTCCAAAGCCTTCGATCCCCGCAGCACTCAAGCCGCGGTGAACCTGAAGGTGTTGATCGAACAGATGCGCGAACAAGTACAGAACATTGAGTAAGGCTATTTTGATGAAACCGACACCCGGCACCCTTTATATCGTTTCCGCGCCGTCCGGCGCCGGCAAGACCAGCCTGGTCAAGGCGCTGATCGACGCCGAAGCCGACATTCGCGTGTCGGTTTCCCACACCACCCGCGCCATGCGCCCGGGCGAAGCCGACGGCGTGAACTATCACTTCGTTGATCGGCCTACTTTCCAGGCGATGATCGAGCACGGGGATTTTCTCGAGCAAGCCGAGGTATTCGGCAACCTGTACGGCACGTCCAAAAGCCGGCTGCAACAAACGCTGGAAGCCGGCCAGGACCTGATTCTGGAAATCGACTGGCAAGGCGGTGAGCAGGTTCGCAAGCTGATCCCGGGTACACGTTCGATCTTCATCCTGCCGCCATCGCTGCAAGCCCTTCGTCAGCGGCTGACCAACCGCGGCCAGGACAGTGACGACATCATCGATGGCCGCATGCGTGAAGCGGTGAACGAGATGCGCCACTACGTTGAGTATGACTACCTGGTGATCAACGACGATTTCGCCACGGCGCTGGGCGACTTGCGCGCGATCTTCCGCGCCAATCGGCTGAGCCAGGGCCTGCAACAAAGCCGCCACGCCGCACTGCTGCAAGGCCTGCTAGGCTGAAGCGGCGACCGCGGCAGACCAACGGCAAGAGAAATGTTGGCTGACGGAGCGGTTCCTCTTCCATTAAGGCTGGTGATTTTTTAAACTGCCTAGTCCGCTACCCCGCTCCGGCGGGCGCTCACTGTTTATGCAAGAGGAAGACCATGGCCCGCGTGACCGTTGAAGACTGCCTGGAACATGTCGATAACCGCTTCGAGCTGGTCATGCTCGCCACCAAGCGCTCCCGTCAGCTGGCAACCGGCGGCAAGGAGCCCAAAGTGGGTTGGGAAAACGACAAGCCTACCGTGGTAGCCCTGCGCGAGATCGCCGCTGGCCTGATTGATTACGATGTAATCGCTGAGGCAGAGATCGTCGATGAAGAGCCGCTGTTCACTGCGTTCGAGGACGAGGCCAACGAGGCCGTCTAACCCCATGCCCTGTCGACTCACCGCGGCGAAGACGCCAATCTGGCGGGAGGTTCCTCCTTGCCAGGCATAGACGTTCTTGCCGAGCGCTTGTCGACCTATCTCGGCAAGGACCAGGTCAATCTGGTCCGCCGGGCATATTATTACGCCGAACAGGCTCACGACGGTCAGCGCCGCCGTAGCGGTGAGCCCTATGTTACCCACCCGCTCGCGGTGGCGAACATTCTTGCCGACATGCACATGGACCATCAAAGCCTGATGGCCGCCATGCTTCATGACGTGATCGAAGACACCGGTATCGCCAAGGAAGCGCTCTGCGCACAGTTTGGCGAAACCGTGGCCGAACTGGTCGATGGCGTCAGCAAGCTGACCCAGATGAACTTCGAGACCAAAGCCGAGGCTCAGGCAGAAAACTTCCAGAAAATGGCCATGGCCATGGCGCGCGATATTCGCGTGATTCTGGTGAAGCTGGCTGATCGGCTGCACAACATGCGCACCCTCGAAGTGTTGTCCGGCGAGAAGCGCCGCCGCATTGCCAAGGAAACCCTGGAAATCTACGCACCCATCGCCAACCGGCTGGGCATGCACAACGTGCGCGTAGAGTTCGAAGACCTTGGCTTCCAGGCCATGCACCCAATGCGCTCGGAGCGTATCCACCAGGCGGTGAAGCGCGCGCGGGGCAACCGCAAGGAACTGGTCGCCAAGATCGAACAGTCCCTGGCCAACTGCCTGGCGGTAGACGGCATCGAAGGCGATGTGAGCGGCCGTCAGAAGCATCTCTACGGGATCTACAAGAAGATGCGCGGCAAGCGTCGCGCCTTCAACGAGATCATGGACGTGTACGCGTTCCGCATCGTGGTGGACAAGGTAGACACCTGCTACCGCGTGCTGGGTGCCGTTCACAACCTGTACAAGCCGCTGCCGGGCCGCTTCAAGGACTATATCGCCATCCCCAAGGCCAACGGTTATCAGTCCCTGCACACCACGCTGTTCGGCATGCACGGCGTGCCTATCGAAATCCAGATTCGCACCCGTGAAATGGAAGAGATGGCCAACAACGGCATCGCCGCACATTGGCTGTATAAATCCAACGACGACGAGGTGCCGAAAAGCACCCATGCGCGCGCGCGTCAGTGGGTCAAGGGTGTGCTGGAGCTGCAACAACGCGCCGGCAACTCGCTGGAATTCATCGAGAGCGTGAAGATCGACCTCTTCCCGGACGAGGTCTACGTGTTCACGCCCAAGGGCAAGATCATGGAGCTGCCCAAAGGCTCCACGGCGGTGGACTTCGCCTATGCGGTGCATACCGATGTGGGCAACAGCTGCATTGCCTGCCGTATCAATCGCCGCCTGGCCCCGCTTTCGGAGCCTTTGCAAAGTGGCTCCACGGTCGAAATCGTTAGCGCACCCGGCGCCCGGCCCAACCCCGCGTGGCTGAACTTCGTGGTCACAGGCAAGGCGCGCACGCACATTCGCCATGCGCTCAAGCTGCAGCGCCGGTCCGAATCGGTAAGCCTGGGCGAGCGGCTGCTGAACAAGGTGCTGAACAGCTTCGATGCATCGCTCGATGGCATCCCGGCCGAGCGTATCCAACACCTGCTTGCGGAGTACCGCCTGGAAGTCATCGAAGACTTGCTCGAAGACATCGGGCTGGGCAACCGCATGGCTTATGTGGTGGCACGTCGGCTGCTGGCCTCGGACGGCGAGGCTTCGCCAAATCACGAAAGCCCGTTGGCCATTCGCGGTACCGAAGGGCTGGTGCTGAGCTACGCCAAGTGCTGCACGCCGATCCCGGGCGACCCTATCGTGGGTCACCTGTCTGCGGGCAAAGGCATGGTGGTGCATCTGGAGAACTGCCGAAACATCAGCGAAGTGCGGCACAACCCTGAAAAATGCATCCAGCTGGCCTGGGCCAAGGACGTGAGCGGCGAGTTCAATGTTGAATTGAGGGTGGAACTCGAGCACCAGCGAGGCCTGATTGCCTTGCTCGCCAGCAGCGTCAATGCCGCCGATGGCAACATCGAGAAGATCAGCATGGACGAGCGCGACGGTCGCACCAGCGTGGTCCACCTGATGGTAAGCGTGCATGACCGCGTGCATCTCGCTCGGGTCATCCGCAAACTGCGCGCGCTCAATGGCGTGATCCGAATCACGCGCATGCGAGCCTAGGCCATCGCCGGGCTCGATGCGCAACGGCTACTACAACAAGGAGTTTGCAATGACCAAGAGCGTCATCCATAGCGACAAAGCCCCCGCCGCCATCGGCACCTATTCCCAGGCCATCAAGGCCGGCAACACCGTCTACATGTCGGGGCAGATCCCTCTCGATCCCGCCACCATGGAGCTCGTGGAAGGCTTCGAAGCACAGACCGTGCAAGTGTTCGAGAACCTCAAATCCGTTGCCGAGGCGGCGGGCGGTTCGTTCAAGGACATCGTGAAACTGAACATCTTCCTCACCGACCTGAGCAACTTCGCCACGGTCAACGAAGTGATGGGCCGTTACTTCCAGCAGCCTTACCCAGCCCGTGCCGCGATTGGCGTTGCCGCGCTGCCAAAAGGCTCCCAGGTAGAAATGGACGCCATCCTGGTTCTCGAATGAGGCCGTGACGGCGCAGCCCCCATGGGCGCGCCGTCCTCACACTCCAAGGACTCTCCATGCGCACCCTGTTTCTGGCGATCCCCGCCCTGGCCATGCTGCTGGGCGGTTGCGCCAGCCATCCCGCCGATGCTGGCGGCACCTGGATCAACGAGGACGCCATCGAAGCCGCCGTCAAGGGCGGCAACCTGCGCCAGGCCTTGCTTGGCATGGGCCCCACGCTCGAATGGCAGATCGACTCGGCCGCCGGCAAGGCAACCTCCAGCAATGGTTTTGAAGTGGCCGAAGGCAGCCTGACGCCCACTGACAAGGCCCAGTGGCGAGTGGACTTCTACGGCAACGGTGCGGAATCGCTTGCCCTGGATGGCGACGAACTGCTGCAGGCCTCCAGCGACAGCGCCGCCGAGCAGACCTTCAAGCGGGTAGATCCTGCAACGCCTCAGCTCCCGCCAGGGGGCGCCTTCGAGCATCGCCTGTACGAAGCCTATATGGGGGGCGAGTGGACGGTCAGCGAAGGTGAAGGATTGGGTGCCAAGGTGCACTTCCTGCCCGACGGCCATGTCGACGGCTTGCCCGGCATGGACCGTTACGCCTTGTGCCTGGGTGGTGACTGCGCGGCCATGAGCGGCGCCTTCGATAGCATCTGGCTGCAGAGCGGCCCTCAGGGTGCGGCTTATATCCTCCAGCGGGGCAAGGACCAGCTGGAGATCTATCAGGCCGCGAACCAGGCCGCAGCGGATGAGATGCCCAGCCTGCGCCCTGGCCCGATTGCCTGGCGCCTTACGCGCTAGGCCCCAGCGGCTGTTGAAGCAGCGCCGCGTAGCCTTTGTGATAGTCGGGATAACGCGGCGCCCACCCGGTACTTCTGGCGAGGGCATTGCTGCATCGTTTGCTACCCGTGCGACGCATGGGCGCCGCTTCGGTCGCGACTTCAACCTGCAACTGCTCCCGCAGCCAGGCAAGCACCTCATGCAGCGGCGCCGGGTTGTCGTCCACGCCCAGGTAGCAGCCCGCCAGCGCTTTCCCCGCCCAGTCTGCCTGCAATAAATGCGCGATAAGCCCAGCGGCATCTTCGGCATGTATCCGGTTGCCATATTGCGGAGGATCTTCGGTCGCGTAATGGCCCTGCCGGGCCTGATTGATCAATCGCTCCCTGCCCGGGCCATAAATACCGGTCAACCGAACCACGGTAGCCGCTATACGGCTGGCGCCGGCAAGGCTTTCTGCTTCCAGCATGATCCGGCCGGCGTAACCGGTAGGGCAGGTATCCGACGCTTCATCGACCCACTCCCCCTCTGCCTGCCCATACACACTACTACTGGACACAAATACGAGCCTTCTTGGCGCCTGCGCGGTCTGCTCGACCCAGCTCATCACGTTGGCAAGCCCGTCCAGATACGCCCGGCGATACCCGGCTTCGTCGTGCTGGTCCGCGGCTACTGCATAAACGAGGTAGTCCGGGGCGAGTGCTTCCCAGCCGGCGGGGCAAGGCGCCAGGCTGAAATCCGCCTGAAGGCCGGGCAGCCCTGGTGGCAGCTTTCCCAGGTTGCGCCGTACGCCCGTGGCGTGCCAGCCGCTGCCTTGCAGCTGCAAGGCAAGCCTGCTGCCGACGTCTCCGCAACCGGCTATCACCACTCTGGGTATGCTCATGAACACCTCTATCTCGGCTTCGTTTGATGCGTCCGTGTGAAAAATCCGACGCAATCGCTTCTGCTATTAAGAATTACTTGCAATAATGGCGCACCATTTGTCCCGGCGCCCATCAGCCTGCATGGACCGCCACCTCCATTATTCAGGTTCGGCCAGCATGAATTCCACACAGTTCTCTGTTTCGCTCCCCTCGCTTCGCAGCATGTCGCGCGCCTGGTGCGCTTTCGCCCTGCTGCTCGTCAGCCTGGCTGCGCCGGTCGCTTTCGCGGACACCACTGCCAGCCCGGCCGCACCGGTCACCACGGCGGCGCCCACTTCCGTCGAAGCTGCTTCGCCCAGCCAAGCGCTGGTCGCCGAAGACGCTCCGAATATCGAAGACCCTGCCCTGAACCTGGGCCATGACTTGTCGCCATGGGGCATGTATCAAAACGCCGATATGGTGGTGAAAGCCGTCATGATCGGGCTCGCCATCGCCTCCATCATCACGTGGACGCTGTGGATCGCCAAAGGCCTGGAAGTACTGAACGCCAAGCGCCGCCTGCGCCGCGAAATCGAAGTGCTCAAGCGCGCCGCCACGTTGAAGGCAGCGAGCGATGCGACCAACCAGCCCGGAACGTTGGCTCACCTGCTGGTGCAGGACGCGATGGAAGAATTGCAATTGTCCGCCAATGCCCGTGACAAGGACGGCATCAAGGAGCGCGTGAGCTTCCGTCTTGAGCGCCTGGTTGCCGCCTGCGGCCGCAAAATGAGCAGCGGTACCGGCGTATTGGCAACCATCGGCTCTACTGCTCCGTTCGTGGGCCTGTTCGGTACCGTCTGGGGCATCATGAACAGCTTCATCGGTATCGCCAAAACCCAGACCACCAACCTGGCGGTCGTCGCACCCGGCATCGCCGAAGCATTGCTGGCGACTGCCTTGGGCCTGGTGGCGGCTATTCCGGCGGTGGTTATCTACAACGTGTTCGCGCGTTCCATCACCGGCTACAAGGCACAGGTTGCCGACGCCAGCGCACAGGTATTGCTGCTGGTAAGCCGGGACCTGGACCATCACCCGGTCGAGCGTGCCACCCAACCGCATTCCATGGTCAAAGCGGGTTAATCATGGGCCTGCATCTTAAGGAAGGCGCCGACGAGCTCGCCGAAAACCACGAGATCAACGTTACGCCGTTCATCGACGTGATGTTGGTTCTGCTCATCATCTTCATGGTCGCCGCGCCGCTGGCGACCGTTGATATCAAGGTAGACCTCCCGGCTTCCACGGCCAAGCCAGCGCCTCGGCCGGAAAAGCCGGTATTCCTCAGCGTGAAGGCCGACAAGCAGCTGTACCTGGGTGACGATGCAGTGGACCGTGCCACGCTGGGCCAGGTACTGGATGCCCGTACTCACGGCAAGAAAGACACAACGATCTTCTTCCAGGCCGACAAGGGCGTGGACTACGGCGACCTGATGGAAGTGATGGACGCCCTGCGTGGCGCCGGCTACTTGAAGGTCGGCCTGGTAGGCCTCGAGACGGCAGGCAAGCAATGATCGCAGCGAGTCGCCCTGTGCTAGATGTAGCGCGGTACGGAGGTAGCCTGGCATTGGTGCTGGCTATCCACGCGGTGGCGATCCTGGTCGCCCTCAACTGGAAAAGCACCGTCACGCCCCCTCCGCCGCCCCCGGCCATGATGATGGAGCTGGCCCCGCTTCCCGAGCCGCAGCCGCTTCCGCCGCCCGTGCCCGTGGTGCAGCCACCGCAGCCGGTGGAGGAGCCGCCACTGCCCAAGGTAGTGGAAGCGCCAAAGCCGGTGATCGAGCTGCCCAAGCCAAAACCCAAGCCCAAGCCGCAGCCACCCAAACCGCAGCCCAAGCCAGAACCGCCCAAGGAAACCCCGGTCGAGCAACCAGCGCAGCCAGCCTCCACGGCACCTGCCAAGGCACCGGCCCCTACCCCACCGCCACCGCCCGCGCCGGCGGCCAGCACCGCGCCCAGCTGGGAAAGCGAGGTATTAGGCCGGTTAGGACGGTTCAAGGAATATCCGCCAGCCGCACGTAGCCGGGGCACCGTGGGCCAAGTGATGGTGGAGTTCACAATGGACGGCCAGGGTCGCGTGCTGGATGCGAGTATCTTCACCAGCTCTGGCAGCAGCTTGCTCGACCGGGCGGCGTTGCGCGCCGTGAATCGTGCGCAGCCCTTGCCAATACCACCGGCAGACAAGTTGAGTAACGGAACGGTCAAGCTTAAAGCCCCTTTCAACTTCAGCCTTACTCACTGAGGTTCTGATACAAGGTCGCGTATTCGATAACGTGCGTCTATCGACTGCAGCCGCTATGCTGGGGCCGCAACTTCATGGACGCCCGTTATGACCCTTACAGAATTACGCTACATCGTGACCCTCGCCCAGGAGCAGCATTTCGGCCACGCCGCCGAACGCTGTCATGTGAGCCAGCCCACATTGTCGGTGGGGGTGAAAAAACTCGAAGACGAACTCGGCGTACTGATCTTCGAGCGCAGTAAAAGCGCTGTGCGCCTTACCCCGGTAGGGGAAAGCATCGTTGCCCAGGCGCAGAAAGTGCTCGAGCAGGCGCAGGGCATCCGTGAACTGGCACAGGCAGGCAAAAACCAGCTCACCGCGCCCCTCAAGGTGGGCGCCATCTACACCGTTGGGCCTTATCTGTTCCCGCACCTCATTCCCCAGCTGCACCGGGTTGCCCCGCAGATGCCGCTGTACATCGAAGAGAACTTCACGCACCTGCTTCGCGACAAGCTGCGCAACGGCGAGCTCGACGCAGTGATCGTTGCGCTTCCGTTCAACGAAGCCGATGTGCTGACGCTGCCGCTGTACGACGAGCCCTTCCAGGTATTGATGCCCAGCGACCATCCGTGGACCCGCAAGGAAACCATCGACTCCGCCTTGCTCAACGACAAGAGCCTGCTGCTGCTTGGCGAGGGGCATTGCTTCCGCGATCAGGTGCTGGAAGCTTGCCCTACGCTGGGCAAAGGCGCTGACGCGGCGCGGCATACCACGGTGGAGTCCAGCTCCCTGGAGACCATTCGCCACATGGTCGCCTCCGGGCTCGGGGTATCGGTACTGCCGCTGTCCGCCGTGCATAGCCATCACTACGCCCCCGGCGTCATCGAGGTACGGCCCATGACCCCGCCCGCACCCTTCCGCACGGTGGCCATCGCCTGGCGCGCCAGCTTCCCACGGCCCAAGGCCATCGAGATCCTCGCCGACTCGATCCGCTTGTGCTCGGTGGTCAAGGCACCTGCGGCGAACACAAAAGCCGCGGTATGACCGAACTCGCCGGCGTGCCGGTCACGGCACTCAAGGGGGTGGGCGAAGCCATGGCGGAGAAGCTCGCCAGGGTGGGGCTCGAAACCGTACAGGATGTACTGTTCCACCTGCCCCTGCGTTATCAGGACCGCACGCGTGTGATCCCGATCGGTAGCCTGCGCCCTGGCCAGGACGCGGTGATCGAAGGCGTGGTGCGCGGCGCGGACGTGATGATGGGCAAGCGCCGCAGCCTGCTGGTGCGCCTGGGTGACGACACAGGCGTGGTCAGCCTGCGCTTCTACCATTTCAGCAACGCCCAGAAGGAAACACTCAAGCGCGGCACGCCGGTGCGGTGTTACGGCGAGGCTCGCCCCGGCGCCTCGGGGTTGGAAATCTACCATCCCGAATACCGCGCGCTCACCGGCGACGAGCCTGCACCCGTCGAGCAAACCCTCACCCCTATCTACCCGCTGACCGAGGGCCTGACCCAGCAACGCCTTCGTCAACTGTGTGTGCAAAGCCTGGCGATGCTAGGCCCCAACAGCCTGCCCGACTGGCTTCCCGAGGAGCTTGCGCGCGAGTACCGGCTAGGGGCTTTGGGCGATGCCATTCGCTATTTGCACCAGCCGCCCGCAGACGCCGATGTCGAAGAGCTTGCCCTGGGCCATCACTGGGCGCAGGAGCGCCTGATATTCGAAGAGTTGCTCACGCATCAGCTTTCACAACAACGGCTGCGTGAAAGCCTGCGCGCGCAGAAGGCTCCGCCGCTTCCCGCGCCGCGCACCTTGCCGGCCCGTTACCTGGCAAATCTGGGCTTCAGCCCTACGGGCGCACAGCAGCGGGTAGGAAAGGAAATCAGCTATGACCTGTCCCAGAACGCGCCGATGTTGCGCCTGGTGCAAGGCGATGTAGGCGCCGGTAAAACAGTGGTAGCAGCCCTTGCCGCGTTGCAAGCGATAGAGGCCGGCTACCAGGTCGCGCTCATGGCGCCCACCGAGATTCTGGCCGAGCAGCACTACATCAACTTTCAGCGCTGGTTCGAGCCGCTGGGGATCGAGGTCGCCTGGCTGGCTGGCAAGCTCAAAGGCAAGACCCGCCAGGGCGCGCTGGAGCGCATTGCCGCTGGCGCGCCGATGGTGGTGGGTACCCATGCGCTGTTCCAGCCTGAAGTTCGCTTTCATCGCCTTGCCCTGGCGATCATCGACGAACAGCACCGCTTCGGCGTCCAGCAACGTCTGGCGCTGCGACAGAAAGGTGTAGATGGGCGCCTGTGCCCGCATCAGCTGATCATGACTGCCACGCCTATTCCCCGCACGCTGGCCATGAGTGCGTACGCCGACCTGGACACTTCGGTGCTGGACGAACTGCCACCTGGCCGCACGCCGGTGAACACCGTGTTGGTGGCGGACAGCCGCCGTATCGAGGTGATCGAACGTGTTCGCGCCGCGTGCGCAGAGGGGCGGCAGGCGTATTGGGTATGCACACTGATCGAGGAATCCGAAGAGCTGACCTGCCAGGCGGCGGAAACGACCTTCGAGGAACTCACCAGCGCCCTGGGTGAGTTGCGTGTGGGCCTGGTGCACGGCCGAATGAAGCCAGCAGAAAAGGCAGAGGTGATGGCCCGGTTCAAACAGGGCGAACTGCAGCTGCTGGTTGCCACTACGGTAATCGAAGTGGGGGTGGACGTGCCCAATGCCAGCCTGATGATCATCGAGAACCCGGAGCGCCTTGGGCTGGCCCAGCTGCATCAATTGCGCGGGCGGGTTGGCCGGGGCAGTACCGCTAGCCATTGCGTGCTGTTATACCACCCGCCCCTGTCCTTCATCGGCCGCGAACGGCTTGGGATCATGCGTGAAACCAACGACGGCTTCGTGATCGCGGAGAAGGACCTGGAGCTGCGGGGGCCCGGTGAAATGCTGGGTACTCGGCAAACCGGCCTGCTACAGTTCAAGGTGGCTGACCTGATGCGGGACGCGCATTTGCTGCCGGCGGTAAGGGATGCCGCCCAGCAACTTATCGCCCGCTGGCCCAACCATGTGAATCCGCTCCTCGAGCGCTGGTTGCGCCACGGGCAGCAATATGGCCAAGTATGAGGCCATAACTCCTTAATCTGCCCGCATTATTCCCGAAGCTGGGTATACTGGCGCTTTGTAAACGTTCGGATACAGCCATGACTGAAGTTGCCCTGGAAGTAGCAACACCGCACGCCCCCGATGCCATCCAGCAGCTGTTGCGCGCTCACAGCATCGATTACCGGGAAGTGATCGAATCGCCTCTGCTGAACCCTGCTCGACAGGTACAGGCAGTATTGCTCGGCGATGCGGTTGGCCTACTTCTGGTGCTGCTGCGCAAGGATCAGCTTCTGGACCTTACGCGCCTGGCCGAGATCTACGGCCGCACCCTTACGGCCGTACCGCTGGAAAAACTCAAACGCCTGCTCGACCCCCTCAACCTGGGTGAGCTGCCGGGTATCCCACTGGCGGTGAGTGCGCCTTGCGTTTACGACGAACGGCTGCTGGACATCGAGTATGTCCTGGTCGCTTCGGGCCAGCCTGGAATTCTTCTCGAAATTTCCACGGACCAGAATCAGTTCCGCAAGGCGCTGGCCAACGCCAGCTCCGCCCGCTTTGGCGAAGACGTCGCCAAACCGGTGGTCCAGCCACTCTCCGGTTCGCTAAGTGTAATTTCCAAGGGTGTGCAGGCATTTACTGCGCGCCGCATTCAACAGCGCCTCGAAGACACTATCGAGATTCCACCGCTGGCGACTACGGCGCAGAAAATCATCAAGCTGCGGGTTGATCCGGATGCCAGCACCGATGACGTGACCGGTGTGGTCGAAACCGATCCAGCCCTCGCGGCGCAGGTCGTGAGCTGGGCGGCTTCGCCCTACTACGGCTCGGTAGGCAAGATCCGCTCCGTCGAAGATGCAATCGTGCGGGTGCTGGGGTTCGATCTGGTGATCAACCTGGCCCTGGGTCTGGCATTGGGCAAAACCCTCACCCTGCCCAAGGACAAGCCCCAGCACGCTACGCCCTATTGGCAGCAGTCGCTCTATACCGCAGCGGTCGTTGAAGGCCTTACCCGGGCCATGCCGCGTGCACAGCGGCCCGAGGCCGGGCTTACCTACCTGGGCGGCCTGTTGCACAACTTCGGCTACCTGCTGCTGGCGCATGTCTTCCCGCCACATTTCTCGCTGGTGTGCCGCCACCTCGAAGTGAACCCCCACCTGCCCCACGCCTATGTCGAGCAGCACTTGCTCGGGATAAGCCGTGAGCAGGTAGGTGCCTGGCTGATGAAGCACTGGGATATGCCCGAGGAACTGGTCACTGCGCTGCAGTATCAGAACGACGCCAGCTATGATGGCGAGCACTCGGCTTATGCCAACCTTGTGTGCCTGGCGGTGCGCTTGTTGCGTGCTCGCGGCAAAGGCTTCGAGGTAGAGGAAGATATCCCGGACGCCTTGCTGGAGCGGCTTGATATCACCCGCGAGAAAGCCAACGAGGTGGTCACCAAGGTGCTGGATGCCGAGCAACTGCTACGTGAGCTCGCCCAGCAATTCGGTCAGGGCTAGGGTCGGGCAGCAGGGTTCCGTTCCTGAAAGCAGGCCGCAACGCGCGGCCTGTCGATAAGCGTGCTGGCAGCTATGCCGGCTTAGCCGATGCTCTCGCGCAGCCCTTTGCCTGGCTTGAAAGCGACCGTGTTGCTGGCTCGGATTTTCACGGGTTCGCCCGTTTGCGGATTCTTGCCTGTGCGGGCGCCGCGGTGGCGTTTTTCGAAAGTCCCGAAGCCAACGAGGGTCACATTGCCCTTGTTCACAGCCTGGGTAATTTGCTCAAGTAATACGTTGAGGACGTGATTAGCCTGGTCCCGGGTGAGATCAGCCTTGTCGGCGATAGCCTGGGCGAGTTCAGGTTTGCGCATGAGTGATGCCTCTTTGCAGTTTTTTGTTTTTATGTCCGGCTGGGTAGGCCCGTGCCGAATGCGCACGTGGACCCCTATCCACGGCTGACTGGTCGAGAATGGCACGCCCAGCGCACCCGCGCCAGTGGTGCGAAGGGCTTTATTATGGGACTTCGAGCTGATTCCGACGGATCGGATGGCTTATCGGCCATCCACCGTCAGGGTTAACTGCGGTTTCAAACGATCTCGATCATTTCGAAGTCGGTTTTGCCTACGCCGCAGTCCGGGCACAGCCAATCTTCAGGGACGTCTTCCCAGCGGGTACCCGGCGCCAGGTCCTCTTCCGGGCAACCGGCTGCTTCGTCGTAAATGAAACCACACACCACACACTGCCACTTCTTCATTGAACCCCCTCATCGTTATGCTATTGCCCGGCATGCCAGGGCGCCCGGCCATTCATGCTAAGCTTCATGACCTGCCAACCGCCATGCCTCTTGAACCGTGCCGCCTACTGCTCCGCTTTGCCCTCTCGCCTGGTCGAACGCCATCGAACCCGCCAACGCGCTGCTCGAAGACTGGCTGTTCGACGCCGGCTCGCTCACTCGCCGCCTCACTCGCCTTTCCGCTGACAGCTTCACGGTTGTTCCTGTCAGCGAAGGCTGGGCCGAGCTGCGGGAAGATGAATGCCTTGCCCTCTGCCTTTCACCCAATGCCATGGGCTGGGTACGGGAAGTCTACCTCAGCGGCCACGGCAGGCCATGGGTGTATGCACGCAGCGTGGCCGGGCAACAGGCACTCAAGCAAGACGGTTTCCCTCTCGCTGCGCTGGGCTCGCGCTCACTCGGCGAGTTACTGTTCGTGAATGGCGGTTTTACCCGAGGCGCCATCGAAGCAGGGCGTTATCCGGCCGCCTGGTTGCCCGTCGACGTAACCGGTGAAGCGCCATGGGCCCGGAGGTCACGCTTTGACCGCGGCGCACTGGGTATTCTGGTCACCGAAGTATTCCTGCCTGAATTCTGGGCCGCATTGCCCGGCTCCACGGAGGCTCTCTGATGTACCTGGCCCTGCTTCGTTCGCTGAACCGTGTTCATCCACGCGCCTGGGACTTCATTCAGCTCAGCCGAATGGACAAGCCCATCGGGATCTACCTGCTGCTGTGGCCAACCTTGTGGGCGCTCTGGATCGCCGGCCAGGGCAGCCCCTCGGCGAGCAATGTCGCCGTTTTCGTGGTGGGCGTGATCCTGATGCGCGCGGCTGGCTGCGTGGTCAACGACTTTGCCGATCGCAAGGTGGATGGCCATGTTCGACGCACCGAGCAACGGCCTCTGGTAAGCGGCAGGGTCAGGGGCCGCGAAGCGTTGGTGTTCTTTGCGGTGTTGCTGAGCCTCAGCTTTGCGCTGGTGCTCTGTACCAATGCCGCCACCGTGTGGTTGTCTGTGGGGGGGCTGGTGCTTGCGGCAAGCTACCCGTTCATGAAGCGCTACACCTACTACCCCCAGGTTGTACTGGGGGCCGCGTTTTCCTGGGGCATGCCCATGGCCTTCACGGCTGAAACAGGCCATGTGCCCGCGGCCGCCTGGGGGCTTTATCTGGCGAACCTGCTGTGGACCGTCGGCTATGACACCTACTACGCCATGACGGACAGGGAAGATGACCTGCGGATAGGCGTCAAATCCACGGCCATCCTGTTCGGCAATTCGGATCGGTTGATCATCGGCATCCTTCAAGGGCTGGCTATCGTGTGCCTGCTGCTCACTGGGGATCGCTTCGGGCTAGGCGGGTGGTTCCATGCCGGGCTCGCGGTTGCCGTCGGATGTTTTGTCTGGGAAGCCTGGCACACCCGCAAACGGGAGCGGATGGCCTGCTTCGAAGCCTTTCTACATAATCACTGGGCAGGTTTGGCTATCTTCGTCGGCATCGTCCTGGACTACGCCTTGCGCTAGCCTTGGCGGCTTTCTGCGGGGGCGTCGAAAGCACGCTAAAGCTTCAGCGCGGTACCCATAACTTGCTACCCTTCCCCTGACTGTCATGTGACTGCAATATTTCCGTTATCTAATGCAGCGCAATATCCAGGACAGGCTCGAGGGTAAACCATGGTTGGCAAAAGCATTCTCATCGTCGACGACGAAGCGCCCATTCGCGAGATGATCGCCGTCGCGCTGGAAATGGCCGGCTATGATTGCCTCGAAGCCGAGAACAGCCAGCAGGCGCATGCAGTAATCGTGGACCGCAAGCCAGACCTTATCCTGCTGGACTGGATGCTTCCAGGTACCTCGGGGATCGAACTGGCGCGTCGGCTCAAGCGGGACGAACTCACTGCCGCTACGCCTATCATCATGCTCACCGCCAAAGGTGAGGAAGACAACAAGATCCAGGGCCTGGAAGTGGGAGCGGATGACTACATCACCAAGCCTTTCTCGCCACGGGAACTGGTAGCGCGCCTCAAGGCCGTGCTGCGCCGGGCGGGCGCCACTGACAACGAAACGCCCATTGAAGTCGGTGGCCTGTTGCTCGACCCTATCGGTCATCGAGTGACTATCGACGGCAAACCGGCGGACATGGGCCCCACCGAATACCGCTTGTTGCAGTTCTTCATGACTCACCAGGAGCGCGCCTACACACGCGGCCAGCTGCTCGATCAGGTGTGGGGCGGGAACGTGTATGTCGAGGAGCGCACGGTGGACGTACATATCCGCCGGCTGCGCAAAGCCTTGGGTGAGGCCTACGAGAACCTGGTGCAGACCGTGCGCGGAACGGGGTATCGGTTTTCCACCAAGGGCTGAGCCGCTCGGCATGCGAAAGGATTGATCGCTAATTGAACCGAAACTGGCACGGCGTGCTTCTCCGCCATTTGCTGCTGTTGATTGGCGCCTGC
Source organism: Pseudomonas sp. 3MAES_34.3B (assembly GCF_058145875.1). NCBI lineage: Bacteria > Pseudomonadati > Pseudomonadota > Gammaproteobacteria > Pseudomonadales > Pseudomonadaceae > Pseudomonas > Pseudomonas sp. 3MAES_34.3B. Next base: position 5,352,163 of record NZ_CM176960.1, read on the forward strand.
CTGATCCTGGGCCTGCTGACCGGCCACTACGGCCTGTGCCTGGCCTTGGGCCTGGGCGGCTATCTGGCTAACACACTGCGCCACCTGCTGCGCCTTCAGCACTGGCTGCGCCATCAGCAGCCCGATGAACCTCCCCCCGAAGGAGACGGGTTATGGGGCGATGTGTTCGACAATATCTATAACCTCCAGCGCAAGGATAGCCGCGCCCGGGCACGGCTTCAGGGTGTGATAGACCGCGTTCAGGAGTCCACCGCAGCCTTGCGCGACGCCGTTATCATGCTGGACAGTGACGGCAACCTTGAGTGGTGGAACCCGGCGGCCGATACGCTGCTGGGCCTCAAAACCCCACAGGACGGCGGCCAGCCAATCACCAACCTGGTACGCCACCCACGGTTCAAGGAGTACTTCGAGGCGGAACAGTACGCCGAGCCGCTGGAAATGCCGTCGCCACTGAACGACCGGCTGCGCCTGCAGTTCATGGTTACCCGCTACGGGAACAACGAACACCTGATGGTTGTGCGCGACGTGACGCGCATTCATCAGCTGGAGCAGATGCGCAAGGACTTCATCGCCAATGTCTCCCACGAGCTGCGTACGCCGCTGACAGTGATCACCGGCTACCTGGAAACCTTGCTCGACAACGCCGGGCACCTGAACCCGAGATGGTTACGGGCGCTGCAGCAGATGCAGCAGCAAGGCAGCCGCATGCAGACACTGCTCAATGACCTGCTGCTGCTGGCCAAGCTCGAAGCCACGGACTACCCCTCCGATAGCTACCCGGTGGACGTGCGCGCCATGCTGCAAAGCATTGTCAACGATGCTACCGCCCTCTCCGGCGAACGCCACCATCAGGTGACGCTGGAAGCGCCTTCGGGCCTGTGTATGAAGGGCAGTGAACCAGAGTTGCGCAGCGCGTTCTCGAACCTTGTGTTCAATGGCGTGAAATACACCCCTGATAACGGCCGTGTGCATGTACGCTGGTGGCAGGACGAAACCGGCCTGCATCTGAGCGTGCAGGATTCGGGTATCGGTATCGAGCCCAAGCATATCTCGCGGCTTACCGAACGGTTCTATCGCGTGGACTCCAGCCGCAGCTCCAGCACTGGCGGCACTGGCCTGGGCCTGGCGATCGTCAAACATGTACTGCTTCGCCATAAAGGTAGCCTGGACATCGCAAGCATTCCGGGCAAGGGCAGTACGTTCATCTGCCACTTTCCGCAGGCGCTCTGGGTGCAGTCAACGGCGGCCGACAGCACCTTTGCATAACCGGCTGGAAGAACCCTGCTACGGTTTGCTACTGGCCAATCGTGGCACTACTCGCTAAATTGCTTCATTCGCGCCCCTGGATGGCGCTATCCCCTAACCAGCACGGATTTCACACGTCTCCCAATGGACCCTTCCCCTGCGTTAACGCTGTCTACCCTCTTCGCCGACTTCGGCATGATTCTTTTCGCGCTATTCCTGGTTCTGCTCAACGGCTTCTTCGTTGCCGCCGAGTTCGCCATGGTGAAATTGCGCTCCACACGCGTCGAGTCCATCGCGGAAAAGGAAGGCTGGCGCGGCAAGATCCTGCGTACGGTGCATAGCCAGCTCGACGCCTACCTTTCGGCCTGTCAGCTGGGTATCACCCTCGCCTCGCTTGGCCTCGGGTGGGTGGGCGAGCCTGCGTTCGCGCACCTGCTCGAGCCCCTGCTGGCGGCGGTTGGCGTGCAATCGGCGGAAGTTATCAAAGGGGCGTCGTTCTTTACCGCGTTCTTCGTGATCTCGTACCTGCACATCGTGGTCGGTGAGCTCGCACCCAAGTCCTGGGCCATTCGCAAGCCCGAATTGCTTTCGCTGTGGACGGCCGTCCCGCTGTATCTGTTCTATTGGGCCATGTACCCGGCTATCTGGCTATTGAACGCCAGCGCCAACGGCATCCTGAGGATCGCCGGCCAGGGCGAGCCCGGCCCTCATCACGAACACCACTACAGCCGCGAGGAACTCAAGCTTATCCTGCACTCCAGCCGCGGCCAGGATCCGAGCGACCAGGGCATGCGCGTTCTGGCCTCCGCCGTCGAGATGGGTGAGCTGGAAGTAGTGGACTGGGCCAATTCCCGGGAAGACCTTATCGTGCTCGAACACGGGGCGCCCCTGAAGGAAATCCTGGCGACGTTCAGGCGGCACAAATACAGCCGCTACCCTGTGTACGACAGTGAACGCGGCGAGTTCGTGGGCCTGTTGCACATCAAGGACCTGCTGCTGGAACTGGCGGCGCTGGACCACGTTCCCGCCTCGTTCAACCTCACCGAACTCACACGGCCGCTGGAGCGTGTATCACGACACATGCCGCTGGCCGAGCTGCTGGAGCAGTTCCGTACCGGCGCCGCGCATTTTGCGCTGGTGGAAGAAGCGGACGGCAAGGTGATCGGCTACCTCACCATGGAGGACGTACTGGAAGTGCTGGTGGGCGACATCCAGGACGAGCACCGCAAGGCAGAGCGCGGTGTGCTGGCGTATCAACCGGGCAAGCTGCTGGTGCGTGGCGACACGCCGCTGTTCAAGGTCGAACGCCTGCTGGGCGTGGACCTGGACCACATCGAGGCGGAAACCCTGGCAGGGCTGGTGTATGACAGCCTGAAGCGGGTACCGGAGGATGAGGAAGTGATCGAGGTGGAAGGGCTGCGCATCATCATCAAGAAAATGAAGGGCCCCAAGATCGTGCTCGCCAAGGTGTTGAAGCTGACTTAACGGTTGCCTACCGCGAAATTCGGCAGGCTTTGCAATGGCCTGTCGAACTCGTAGGGGATGGACTCCAGGCCCAGGCCGGTATTGCGCTGCACCACGAAATGCAAGTGCGGCCCGGTACTGTTGCCGGTATTTCCAGAGCGTGCCAGCGGCGAGCCTACGGCGACCTTGTCACCCTCGCGCACCACTACCGACCCTTGCATCAGGTGCAGGTAAACGCTCATGGTGCCGTCATCGTGCAATACCCGCACAAAATTGCCCGAGGCCTCGGCCCCTCCCGCCCCTTGGCTGTTCTCTACCTTGATTACAGTACCCGCGCGCGCCGCCACGATAGGCGTGCCTTCAGGCATGGCAATGTCGATGGCGTAGCGCCCGCGTGGGCCTGTGTGGCTGAAGCGCCCGTTGGCGCCCTGGCTGATCCGGAAAGGGCCACCCAGCCATGGGAAGGGGTAACGGTACGCCCGGGGGCTGGTCGAAGGGTCACCCAGGGCGTAGCGGAACTCCGGGCTGCCTGTGATCGGCTTGCCCGGCCTGGCCGGTGAAACGGTAGCGAGGACCAGCGAGGACCGTGGCGGCACCGTCCGGCTGATACTGCGGGGCAAGGTGCCTGCGGCGTTGCCAATGGCGCCAAGGCGTAGCTCGACCTGTACCGGAGCGTACAGGTCGTTGCGCGCTTCATAGGTGACCTTGCCGTCCGCACGGCGAGTATCAAGGCGAACCTGCGCGGCCAGCGATTCCACCATGCGGTCCTGGAATACCAGGCGCTTGGCGCCCGGAGTGATGCGATCCGTGTAATTGACCACGCCGTTGGCATCGGTGAACTTGTAGATCGCAGAGGCGTGAACCTGGCCGACGGCACCCAGTAGTGGCACGCAGAGCAGCCAACCCAATGCCGCCTTTTGCATGGGTCAGGCGCCCGGGACGAAGTGCTTCTGTACGGTGCCGCGGGCAATCAGCCGCGAGACGTAATCCAGCTTCTGCGCATCCTGGTCCACGAAGCGGAACGTAAGCTGCAGCCATTCGCTGTCTGGCTTCGGCTCCATGGCGACAACAGCATGCAGGTACCCGTTGAGCCGGGCCACTTCGTTATCGCCCTGCTCCAGGTCCAGCACCGCTTGCTCCAACACCTGAGGCAGCGTATCGGTACGCTTGACTACCACCAGGGCCTCCTTGAGGCTGAGGGCCTTGATCACGCAGGCCATGTTCCCGCCATTGGCCAAGCGTAGCTGGCCCTGCCCACGCCCGCCCACAGACGCTGCCGCCGGACGTGCAGCCGGAGCTGGCGCTGGCCTGGCTGCCGCAGGGGCGACCGGTGCCGCCGCAGGAGCGCCTTCCGGCCGGTTACTGGTGAGCGCCGCAAGCGAATCGTTGGCAAACGCCGAGGCATTCGGACGCGACCCCGGCCCGCTCATCAAGGCGTCCAGCTTGCCGGCCCGGTGAAGGGCTTTCTTTACCTTGGTGAGCAACTGCTCATTGGTGAAGGGCTTGCCGACGTAGTCGGAAACACCTGCCTGGATCGCCTGGATAACGTTTTCTTTATCACCCCGGCTGGTGACCATGATGAAAGGAACTGTCTTGGTACTCTCTTGCTCCCGGCACCAGGTCAGTAATTCCAGGCCGGTCATCTCGGGCATTTCCCAGTCGCAAAGGATCAGATCGAAGGGGTCCTTGGCCAACATCGCCTGAGCCTTGCGGCCGTTGACGGCATCCTCGATCTGCATGCCGGGAAAGGCATTGCGCAAACATTTTTTTACCAGATCGCGGATGAAAGGCGCGTCATCCACTACCAGAACACTGACCTTGGCCATTAAGGACTCCTGAAATTCATCCGGACAGCATAGCGTGCGCCACCGTGGCCACACCTACCCGGACCTCGCACCCGCCAGGCGGACGCCAAAAAATCTGCTGCCAGTATGAACGAAAACGCCCGGCACAGGCCGGGCGTCGATACTCGGGCAAACCTACTTATCGTCAGCCCGTGGAGAAACATTAGCGCGTTCGGCGTTACGGCGAACTTCTTCTTTCATGCGCTCGAGCCCGAGGTGGCGAACATCGGTGCCCTGAACCAGGTAGATCACCAGCTCGGCAATATTACGCGCATGGTCACCGATCCGCTCCAGCGAGCGCAGCGCCCAGATCACATTGAGCACGCGAGAGATGGAACGTGGGTCTTCCATCATGTAGGTCACCAGCTCGCGCAGGGCCGTCTTGTATTCGCGGTCGATGGTCTTGTCGTACTGCGCCACCGACAGCGCCAGGTCTGCGTCGAAGCGGGCGAACGCATCCAGCGCGTCACGCACCATTTTCAGTACCTGGTCGCCAATGTGGCGTACTTCCACGTAACCACGAGGCGACTCACCTTCCTCGCACAGCTGAATGGCCCGTCTGGCGATCTTCGTGGACTCGTCCCCGATGCGCTCCAGGTCGATCACCGATTTGGAAATACTGATGATCAAGCGCAGATCCGAGGCGGCAGGTTGGCGGCGGGCCAGAATGCGCAGGCATTCCTCGTCGATGTTGCGCTCCATCTGGTTGATTTCATCATCCAGGTCACGTACCTGCTGGGCGAGGCCGGAGTCAGCTTCGATCAGCGCGCTTACCGCATCGTTGACCTGCTTTTCCACAAGCCCACCCATGGCCAGCAAGTGGCTGCGCACTTCTTCCAACTCGGCATTGAACTGCTGGGATATGTGATGATTCAGGCTCATTTTATCAATCATGGGTCAGGCTCCTGGATACCGGTGGTGGTTGGCGACAGCGTGGGTGCGTACGGGTGCGGCGGCTTGATCAGCCATAGCGACCGGTGATGTAGTCTTCGGTCTGCCTCTTTTTCGGGTTAGTAAACATGCGATCGGTGTCGCCGAACTCGACCAGCCTGCCCATGTGCATGAATGCGGTGTAATCCGATACGCGGGCGGCCTGTTGCATGTTGTGGGTCACGATGACAATGGTGAACCGGGTTTTCAGCTCGTAGATGAGCTCCTCCACCTTGAGCGTGGAAATCGGGTCGAGCGCCGAGCACGGCTCGTCGAGCAACAGCACCGCCGGTTCTACCGCGATGGTGCGCGCGATCACCAGGCGCTGCTGCTGGCCACCCGACAAGCCCAGCGCCGATTCATGCAAGCGGTCCTTCACCTCATCCCACAGTGCCGCGCCCCGCAGGGCCCACTCCACCGCATCGTCAAGCACGCGTTTCTTCTTCACGCCCTGGATACGCAAGCCATACACCACGTTCTCGTAGATGGTCTTGGGGAAGGGGTTGGGCTTCTGGAACACCATCCCCACCCGCCGACGAAGTTCGGCGACATCCAGGCCCCGGCGATAGATATCATCGCCGTACACCTTGACCGTGCCTTCCACCCGGCAATCATCCACTAGGTCGTTCATGCGATTGAACGTGCGCAACAGGGTTGACTTGCCACAGCCGGAAGGGCCGATGAAAGAGGTCACACGCCGCTGAGGAATGCTCAAGGCCACATCGAACAGGGCCTGCTGCCGGCCGTAGTACAAGTTGAGCCCCGCGACGTCGATGGCGACCTCTTCGGGCACCACGGTAAGGCCCGGCTTCTTGCGGCCCAGGGCGCCCATGTCTAGGCCCCGGCCGGGTGTGTGTTGCTGCATGCAGGCTCCATACGCTAGTGAACGGGACATCAGCGGGCTGGCCGCGCTTGGATCAGGTGTCGAGCGATCGGTATTTCTCTCGCAAATGGTTGCGAATCGCCACGGCCGACAGGTTCAGCAGTGCAATCACCAGCACCAGCAACAAGGCCGTGGCGTATACCAGAGGCCGCGCGGCTTCGATGTTCGGGCTCTGGAACCCCACGTCATAGATATGGAAGCCCAGGTGCATGATCTTCTGGTCCAGGTGTACGTAGGGATAGTTGCCGTCCACCGGCAAGGCAGGCGCCAGCTTCACGACACCTACCAGCATCAATGGCGCCACTTCCCCTGCGGCCCGCGCGATCGCCAGTATCAACCCCGTCATGATCGCGGGGCTGGCCATGGGAAGCACAATTTTCCAGAGGGTTTCGGCCTTTGTGGCGCCCAGGGCCAGCGAACCCTCGCGCAGGGAGCGAGGTATGCGCGCCAGGCCTTCTTCAGTGGCGACGATGACTACCGGCACCGCCAGCAACGCCAGGGTCAAGGATGCCCACAGCAGCCCCGGCGTGCCCAGCGTGGGGGCCGGCAGTGCCTCGCGGAACAATAACTGGTCCAGCGAGCCACCGAGCACATACACGAAAAAGCCTAGCCCGAACACGCCATAGACAATCGCCGGTACGCCGGCAAGGTTGTTCACGGCAATCCGGATCAAGCGGGTCATCCACCCCTGGCGCGCGTACTCACGCAAATAAACAGCGGCAAGTACCCCGAAAGGCGTAACTACAACAGCCATCAGCAGGGTCATCATCACCGTCCCGAAGATGGCCGGAAAAACGCCCCCCTCGGTATTCGCCTCACGCGGGCCAGTGCTGAGGAATTCCCACAGCTTGTCGATATACACCCGAGCTTTTTCGAGGAGCCCCATAGCGTTGGGACGCCAGGCATGGAGCACATTACCCAGGTTGACCTCAAGTTCATGCCCCTGGGCATCGGCCATGGTGAGGCTGTCCCGAGCGGCGGCGCGTCGAAGCTCGTCAAGGTGCGCTTCCAGGCCTTGGTAGCGGGCCGTCAGCGCGCTGCGCTCTGTTGCGAGGTCTGCCTGGCTGGCGGCGTCAAGGCGCCCGTCCAATTCAAGCTTGCGCGCCTGAAGCCGCAGTTGCTCCAACGCATGGTTGATCCCGCCAACATCGCTTTGCTCTACGTGTTCCAACTGCTCGCTGATAGCAGCCGCCCTGGCAAGGCGCGACTGCAGTTGGCTCCACGCCTCTGGCCCCTCGGCCACCACGCGCCCGCCTTCCTTCACGTTTAGCAGGTGGCCGTAGAAATTCCCCCACTCCCGCCGTTCCAGCACCACCGCCTCGGCGGGATAGGCACGGAAGGTCAGCCACTCCCCCACTACCCAATTGAAATCGCTGGTACCCAGGTCCCGGTTGCCCGACTTGAGCAGCACTCGGGTAATCAGGGTTGCGCTACCCTCGGCCAACGGCAATCCAGCCTCGCGCAGCCGCGGGAGAGGCGCCTGTTCCTCTTGTACGATTTCCCCCATCACGCTGACGGGAGCTTGGCCGGGTACTTCGTAGGTAGCCTGGAGAATATCGGCAGGCCAGAAGTGGCCCAGCCCTCGGACGGCAATCAAGGCCAGCAAGCCGATGGTCATGATAACCGCCACAGAAACCGCCCCAGCGCTAAGCCACACGCCTGGCGCACCGCTGCGTAGCCAGCCCATCGGGGTAGCCTTGTGTACTGTCGTGTTAGCGCTCACAGGGAGGAGTACTGCTTGCGCAAGCGCTGGCGGATCAGTTCTGCCAACGTGTTCATGATGAAGGTGAACAGCAACAGCACCAGGGCCGCAAGGAACAACACACGGTAGTGGCTGCTGCCGACTTCGGATTCCGGCATCTCGATCGCTACGTTCGCTGCCAGCGTGCGCATGCCTTCGAACAGGTTCATGTCCATGATAGGGGTGTTGCCGGTAGCCATGAGCACGATCATGGTTTCGCCTACCGCGCGCCCCATGCCGATCATCAGTGCTGAAAATATCCCGGGGCTGGCGGTCAGCAGCACCACTCGCACGAGGGTTTGCCACGGCGTGGCGCCCAGCGCCAGCGAGCCGAAACTGAGGCTGCGGGGTACGCTGAACACGGCATCTTCGGCAATGGAATAGATGTTGGGGATGACCGCAAAGCCCATGGCGATACCTACCACCAAGGCATTGCGCTGGTCGAAGTCGATGCCAAGGTCCAGGCTCAACCACTGCCGCATATCGCCATTGAACAAGCACTGTTCAAGCCAGGGGCTGAGGTACAACGAGCTGCCCCCCAGCAGTAGTATCACCGGTATCAGCAAGGCACTTTCCCATCCTTCGGGCACCTTGAGCCTGACGTCGGCCGGCAGGCGGCTCCATAGCAGCCCGAACAGGAGTATTCCCAGCGGGGTAATCAGGAGAAGGCTGAAGACGCCAGGCAAGTGGCTTTCCAGGAACGGCGCCAGGAACAGGCCGGCAAAAAACCCCAGAATGACGGTCGGCAGGGCCTCCATCAGTTCGATCACTGGCTTGACCTTGCGGCGCATCGCCGGTGCCATGAAGTAGGCGGTATAAATGGCAGCGGCCACCGCCAGCGGCGCCGCCAGCAGCATCGCGTAGAACGCTGCCTTGAAGGTGCCGAAAGCGAGGGGGGCCAGGCTCAGCTTGGGCTCGAAATCCGAGTTCGATGCGGTGGACTGCCATACATAGTCGGGGCTGTCGTAATGCTCGTACCACACCTTGTCCCACAGCGCGCTCCAGGACACTTCCGGGTGCGGATTATCCAGCGTGAACCTGAGGAGCTGGCCGTTCGTTTCGAGCATCAGGCGGTTCGCGCGGGGAGAAAGCGCCAGCACGCCGCTCGCAGGCGCCACCTGGCGCACGAGAAGCGTACGGTGCGCTGTGCTATGGAAAACACCCAGTTGGCCTGTTTCATCGAGCGCTACGAAACCCTTGCGCCGCTGCTCGGTACGGATGCGACTGATCGGGGCTTTACCCAATTGAAAGTCGCGAATATGGCTCAGGCGGGCCTCCCCGTCCGCGCCCCGAGTCATGAACCACTGGCCCAGGCCGCCAGCCGAGCTGCCGATAAGCAGCGATACGCCCCCCACCAGCTGAGCACTGGCGGTTACCCTGTCGTCGGCGCTTTCCAGAAGCTTGTAGCGGCCGTTGAGCGTGCGGCTTTGCAAATCGAAGACATCGGCATAGGCGCGACCATTGATCACGTACAACCAGCGCTGAGCAGGGTCGAGGTAAATCGCCTGAACCGATTCGGTCAGCTGCGGCAGCGGGATGCGCGTTTGTGTTGGTGTGCCGCCCGGCCGCTCGCTGAGTGACAAGACCGTCAAGGTTGTGCCATCGGTGCCGGCAAGCATTGCGTCAGTATCGCTTGTGCTCAGGCTGATATGCCGCACAGGCGAGGCGTGCTCATCCAATGTAATGGGCGCGGGGCCATAGGGGTATTCCACCGCCGGGGTAATGGTTTTGTGATCGTCGGGCCAGGCTGTCTGGTACAGGTGCCTAAATACGAGCGCCTGGCCATTGGAAAGGCCTACCGCTACCAGCCCCTTGCCGGGCTGATCCTGGGCTATTGCAGTAATGCGGGTACCCATCGGCAAGGGCAGCGCTACCGTCCCGAGCACGGCGCCATCCACCGCGCTGAAGAACACCGCCGCGCCGTCCTCGGAAAGCCGCATCGCCACGCGGTTCTGCTCCTCCAATGTGAGCAGAACAGGCCGCCCCGCCGTGGACAGCCATGCAGGCGTCAGCGGATCCCTCACGGTCAGCGTCGCGCCTTTGAACAAGGGCGCAACCACATACGCCAGATAGAAGAAGATCAGGGTGATGGCGGCCAGCACGCCCAGGCCACCGACCCAGACGTAACCACGGGTAAAACGATCGACGAACGCACGCAGCCGGCGATGGCGTTGCATGGCTGGCGTATTGAAGTCGATGCGCGCCGAGGGCGTGCCAGGGTTTGCCTTGCTTACAGCCGGATCATTCATCCGCACACCCTAGCGGCGATATATGACAGAAACGTGACATCACGGTGACAGCATTGCCACAGCCTGATCGTGCTTCGCATGGCAATAATGACCACCGGTACCTCAATGTGTGGGTTAGTGAGCGCCATCGCCCAAGCCTACGCTTGCCAAGGCTTGCGCCGCGACGGTCGCAGGCAAGGGGATATAACCGTCCCGCGCCACCAGCTGCTGGCCACTGCGGGACAATATCAACTTCAGGAACTCCCCTTCCAGCGGTGGCAAGCGTCGGTTCGGTGGTTTGTTCACATACACGTAAAGGTAACGTGCCAGCGGGTAGCTGCCGTTGATGGCATTGGCTTCAGTGTCCTCTACAAAGGGACCACCGTCTGCCAGGGCCAATGGCACGGTACGCACGCTTGCGGTCTTGTAGCCAAACCCCGAATAGCCGATGCCGTTGAGCGAACTGCTGATCGCTTGCACCACCGATGCCGAACCCGGCTGTTCATTGACACCCGGTTTGAAATCGCCTTTGCACAGGGCCCGCTCCTTGAAATACCCGTACGTACCGGAAACCGAGTTACGTCCGAATAGCTGCAGAGGCTGGTTCACCAGCGTGCCGGTTTCGCCCAGATCCCCCCAGCGCCGCGCATCGGCACGGGCGCCACATAGGCGAGTGGACGAGAAGATGGCGTCCAACTGGGCTAGCGTAAGGCCCTTGATCGGGTTGTCCTTGTGCACGAACACGGCCAGCGCGTCGATAGCCACCGCAACCGCGGTTGGTTTGTAGCCGTATTTCTGCTCGAAGGCCTGCAGCTCAACGTCTTTCATCCGGCGGCTCATCGGGCCGAGGTTGGCAGTACCTTCGGTGAGCGCTGGCGGCGCGGTGGAAGACCCGGCCGCCTGAATCTGCACATTCACGCTGGGGTACGTGCGCCTGAACGCTTCTGCCCACAGGGCCATGAGGTTTGCCAACGTATCGGAGCCTACGCTGGTGAGGTTTCCGGAGACGCCCGCGGCCTTGTCATAGTTCGCAAGGCCGGGGTCCACCGTAAGGGGGCCAGGCGCTGGCGGTAACGCCGCGCCTGCAAACGGCGCAGCCAACAGGCAGATCATCACCGAAAGGCGCGGGAAGATCATAGGGATGCTCCGAGCGGCAGGACGCACGCAATCAAAGGCCGCCGTTGCAGGCAAAGGGCAGAGTGTAATTGCCAATTGTTACAGCTTGATGACCGGCCGCCCTGCCCCGCGACCGGCCTTGGTTTATCGCCGGCGGGCGAGCAGATAAAGCCCTACCACAAAGCCCAGCACACACAGCCCGGCCACGTACCACGAAGCACCCATGGGGTTGTATTTGACCATCATCGAGACAGCCAAGGGCGTGAGCCCGCCGAATATTGCATAGGCCAGGTTGTAGGAGAACGACAGGCCGGTAAAGCGCACCACGGCCGGGAATGCTTTGACCATGACATAAGGCACGGCGCCGATCACCCCTACACACAGGCCAGTCACGGCATAGAGCGGGAACAGCCAGTCGGGGTGAGCCTGCAGGCTGTGGTAAAGCGCCCATGAGCTCACGCCCAGCGCAACGCTGCCTACGCTGAATACCTTACCTGCGCCAAAGCGATCGGCCAGCGTGCCTGCCAGGATGCAGCCCAGGCTCAGGAACACGATCGCCAGGCTGTTGGCCTGCAAGGCTATCTTTGCCGGGAAGCCGTAGATTTTCTGCAGCAAGGTGGGGGTCATCAGGATTACGACCACGATCGCCGCCGACAACATCCAGGTCAGCAACATGGAAAGGACCACTGCGCCCCGGTGATCACGCAACACCGCCTGCAAGGGCAGCTCGGCCGCCAACGCCTTGCGCTGCTGCAACTCGGCGAATACAGGGGTTTCGTGCAGCCAGCGGCGAAGGTAGACCGAGAACAGGCCAAAGACCCCACCCAGGATAAATGGAATTCGCCAGGCGTAAGCAGCCACTTCCTCGGGCGCGAACAAGCTGTTGATCAGCGTGGCCACCAACGAGCCCAGGAGGATACCCGTGGTCAGCCCGCAGGTAAGGGTGCCGCAGGCATAGCCGATGTTGCGCGCAGGCACATGCTCGGACACGAATACCCAGGCCCCGGGCACCTCACCGCCAATGGCCGCGCCTTGGATCACCCGCAATATCAGCAGCAGTACGGGGGCGGCAATGCCGATCTGAGCGTAAGTGGGCAGCAGGCCCATGCACAGCGTGGGCACGGCCATCATGAAAATGCTCAGGGTGAACATTTTCTTGCGCCCCAGCAGGTCGCCGAAGTGCGCCATCACGATACCGCCCAAGGGGCGAGCAAGGTAGCCAGCGGCAAAAATCCCGAAGGACTGCACCTGTTTCAGCCATTCCGGCATGTCTGCGGGGAAAAACAACTCCCCGACGACAGCTGCGAAGAAAACGAAGATGACGAAATCGTAGAACTCCAGCGCGCCGCCAAGGGCCGACAGCGATAAGGTCTTGTAATCATTACGGTTCAGCGGGCGCGTTGACGGCGCGGCGCTGGATGGCGCGGTGCTCATGGGTGCATTCTCTTATTGATCGCGTTCGGCAGCAGGCTCCGCCAGAGCAGGCGCCGGCGGGTGTAGGAAGATAGCAAATTGCTTGATAAAGCACATATATCTGTGTTTGAACGGTTATGCACACGCAGATGGCTCTATATACTGGGCCGCAATGGCTGTCACCTTTTATGAGCCATCATTTCGAAGTCATGGGTCCGAGGCCCCCGGCATGATTGAACTCGAACAAGAAGATCCTATTCCGCAAGGCGACCTTGCCTTGCAGATCACCGCGCTCCCACGGGAAACCAACGGCTTCGGCGATATATTCGGCGGGTGGCTGGTGGCCCAGATGGACCTGGCCGGTACCGCCATGGCCAGCAAGGTCGCTGGCGGGCGTGTGGCGACCGTGGCCATTGACCGCATGGCTTTTCTGGTTCCGGTAGCCGTGGGCGCGCAGTTGTCCTTCTACACCCAAACGCTGGAAATCGGCCGTAGCTCGATCCAGATGATGGTTGAGGTATGGAGCGACGACCCGCTGTCCAGCGAGTGGCGCAAGGTAACCGAGGCAGTGTTCGTGTTTGTGGCCATCGATGGCAGCGGCCGCACCCGCAGCGTTCCACCCCGGCGTTAAACTTGCCAACGGCGGCGCGGTCAACGCCACACTCCCATCTGTATCGAGGAAGCGATATGTCGACCCCCACGCTGGAAAAGCTCAAGCAGGGCGAACTGGATATCTGGCGCGTGAAAACCGCCCACGCGGAGCTGCTGGTGGCCGAGCAAGGCGCGCAGGTATTGAGTTATGGCCGAACGGGCGAGCAGCCGCTGATCTGGCTCAACGACCACGCCGATTTCAAGCAAGGCAAGCCTATCCGCGCGGGCGTACCGGTGTGCTGGCCTTGGTTCGGCAACCTGGCCCGCAACCCTGAAGCCATTCAGCACATGCGCGAAGGCACCGAACCTGCAACGGCGCACGGCCTGGTACGCACACTGAAGTGGGGCCTGGCCGAACCAGCCATCGAAGGCGACAAGGTCACGCTCACCTTCACCCTGCCCGAAGCCGACGGCCAGCTTCCTGGCTGGCCTCACGCCGCGCGCCTTGAATTGAAAGTGGAACTGGCCGATACCCTGACAGTGTCGCTGACCACGCTCAACCTTGGGGTCGAAGCCCTTCATCTGAGCCAGGCCCTGCACACCTACTTCGCCGTCAGCGATGTGCGCCAGGTAGCCGTGGAAGAAGTGGCAGGGCTGGAATACATCGAAACCCTCGAAGACTGGGCGCGCCGTAACCAGAACGGCCGGCTGGAAGTGACAGGCGAAACCGACCGTATCTACCTTCAAACACCGCCTCGGTTGACCATTGCCGACAGCGAATGGAAGCGGCGCATCCTGATCGATACCCAAGGTTCGGCGAGCGCGGTGATCTGGAACCCCTGGATCGAGCGTGCCGCCGCCCTTCCAGATATGGCCAACGACGGCTGGCAGCGCATGTTCTGCATCGAAACGGCCAACGTGATGGCAGATGCCAAGGTACTCGGCCCTGGCGAATCCCATACCTTGGCAGTGACCATTTCCAGCGAAGCGTTGTAACGCTCAAGTTGCTCGCCCCAGCTCCGGGGCGAGGGTTACAGGTCCTTGTCTTCCACTACCCGCACCTTGCTGGCGTCCATCGCGTACGCGGCGTCGGCAAGGTCGTTGCTGACCTTTTCAATCTTGAGCGTACCGATCGCCCACAACGGGGTGTAGATGTCGTCCAGCTTCAAACCCTTGGGGTAGCGGATAAGAATCAACTGATTGGGCGGTGGCGGCGGTACGTGGATACACGCACCCGGGTAGGGCACCAGAAAGAAAAGCGTGCTGCGGCCCTTGGCATCGGTTTCCAGCGGAACCGGATAACCACCGATTCGAATGGTCTTGCCATCCATTGCCGGCACGGTCTTGGTGGAATACATCACCGCAGGCAGACCCTTCGGGTTCTTCAGCCCACCTTTGCCGGTGAAGGAGCCGGAAGCTTCCGGGGTGTTGTGGTCGATGTCCGGCATGTCCTCCAGGGCTTTCTGGTCGGACTTCGGCATCAGGGCCAACCAGTCCGTTTCCGGTGGCTCTCCCCAGGCCAGGGTGCAGAACGACAACAAGCAGGCAAGCAGTACAACGCGCATCAACGATGAGTCTCCAGAAACGGGGGCGAATTTCAGCCCCCGTCCCCGAGGGGTCAATCCTTTTTGATCATGCCGTAGATCACCAGCAGAATGATCGCGCCAACCAGTGCGCCGAGGAAACCTGCCCCTTCGCCTGCCTGATAAATGCCCAGTGCCTGCCCGCCGTAGGTGGCCGCCAACGAACCGCCAATACCGAGCAGGATGGTCATGATCCAGCCCATGCTGTCATTGCCGGGTTTCAGAAAGCGCGCCAGCAAGCCAACGATCAAGCCGATTACGATGGTTCCGATAATGCCCATTAAGTATCCCTCTCAGTCACAGGGCCGGCCGCGTGGCAACCGGCGTCTTGCAATGAGAGGGCGAGGGGCCACGGAGGTTCCGCTTCGGTGCCCGCTACGTTACCCGCTTCGGTCAATCGGCAATAAGTGCCTGCACGTTGGCAATGCCTTGACCCAGGGCAGCGGAATCAGCGCAGCGAACAGTCGCGTGGCCCACCTTGCGCCCAGGCTTGAATGCCTTGCCATAGTGATGCAGGTGGCAACCGTCGATGGCAATCACGTTTTCCACAGGCGGTACTTCGCCGATGAAGTTGAGCATTGCGCTTTCACCGACCTTGGCAGTGGAACCCAATGGCAAACCGGCAATTGCCCGCAGGTGATTTTCGAACTGGCTGCATTCCGCGCCTTCGATGGTCCAATGGCCAGAGTTGTGCACCCGGGGCGCAATCTCGTTGGCCTTCAGCCCGCCATCCACTTCGAAGAACTCGAAGGCAAGCACACCTACGTAATCGAGCTTTTCCAGCACGCGCCCGACGTAGTCTTCGGCCAGCGCCTGCAACGGGTGGCCGCTGCTGGCAATCGAGAGTTTCAAGATGCCCGCTTCGTGGGTGTTGTGCGCCAGAGGGTAGAAACGCGTTTCACCGTCACGGGCGCGCACCGCTACCAGCGATACTTCCCCGCTAAAAGGCACGAAGCCTTCGAGCAGGCAAGGCACGCTACCGAGCTCGGCAAACGTGCCCGCCACATCGGCAGCGCTGCGCAGCACCTTCTGGCCCTTGCCGTCATAGCCCAGGGTGCGGGTTTTCAGTACCGCAGGCAGGCCGATGCTGGCGACTGCCGCGTCCAGATCCGCCTGGGACTGAATATCGGCGAAATCAGGCGTGGGTATACCCAGCTCCCGGAACAGGCTTTTTTCGAACCAGCGATCGCGGGCGATGCGCAGGGCCTGGGCACTGGGATACACGGGGACGAAGCCCGAAAGAAAATCGACGGTTTCTGCTGGCACGCTTTCGAACTCGAACGTGACCAGGTCTACCGCCTCGGCCAACTGGCGCAGGTGCTGCTCGCTGGAATACCCGGCAAGCACATGCTCGCCCAGCTCGGCGGCACAGGCGTCAGGCGCCGGATCGAGAAAGCTGAAGCGCATGCCCAGCGGCGCTCCCGCCAAGGCAAGCATCCGGCCCAGCTGGCCGCCACCGATAACACCGATTTTCATGGTCAGGCCTCGCGCGGGTCCGGGTTGTCCAGCACAGTCGTGGTTTGCTCGGTGCGGAAGCGCACCAGCGCATCATGGAATTGCGGGTATTTGCCGCCCAGGATGCTGGCGGCCAGTAACGCGGCGTTGATCGCACCAGCCTTGCCGATGGCCAACGTTGCCACTGGAACGCCAGCGGGCATTTGCACGATGGACAGCAGTGAATCCACGCCCGAAAGCATCGACGACTGAACCGGCACGCCCAGCACCGGGAGGTGGGTTTTGGCTGCACACATGCCTGGCAGATGAGCAGCACCGCCAGCACCGGCGATGATCACTTCCAGGCCTCGCCCTTCGGCTTCGTCCGCGTACTGGAACAGCAGGTCGGGCGTGCGGTGAGCGGAAACCACCTTCACCTCGTAGGGGATACCGAGCTTTTCCAGCATGTCGGCGGTGTGGCTAAGGGTGGACCAATCGGACTTCGAGCCCATGATCACGCCAACCAGTGCACTCATCGTCGAGCCTCTTCATTTCGGGCGCCTGTGGCGCGACAGAAAACAACAAGCCACGCGGCAAAGCGGCGTGGCTTGACTTGGGTCGAAAGCCGGATCACCCACCGGCCAGAGGCCGCGCAGTATACCTCAACAGCCGGCGAATGGGCGCAATTGTGACCGCGCCTGTCCCGACGGCCCGGTGCATGTTTCGCACTTCGAGGAAGGAACATTCCCCACGTAATGGTCGCTGCTACAGCCTCCCGCCACCTTCGCCCACTTTGGTCAGATGGGCCCGGGCATAGACGCCCTTGTCGGAGGAAGGATCCCATGCAAAAACCATTTAAGCTGTACGCTGCCACCACCCTTGGCGCCCTTGCAGGCCTTGTGTTCTATAACCCCGCTGCTTTTGCCCAAGCTATGCCGATCCGCTTGAATGTGGTGCTGCACGATGATGTGCCCGCCTCACAGCGCGAGGATCTTGAGGCCAGGTACCTCAAGCCATGGGTAAAGGAAATGGAAACGTTTTCCGGCCGTAAAGTCGAGCTGCGCCTCAACGAAAACGTCGCGGGTATTTCGAACGCGGATTACCGGGTGGCGGATCGAAAACCACTCTGGGATCTGCTGCTTCACCATAATGCTCAGGTGTGGGGAAAAGACAACAGCGACTGGAACTACCGGCTGGACAAGACCCTGCTGCTGGTCCCCGGAAGCGTTCCGGCGCAGGATCCGGAGCAAAGCGAGCTTCTCGGCGAAGGGCTGATACGCAATAGCGCAGGTTGGGCCTCGCTGAAAACCTTCGCTGCCGCCGGTCACGAGCTAGGCCACATGTTCGGGGCCACCCACGAAGGCGCCGAAGTGTTGTTCAACGGATGGTTCTGCGAAACCTATACCTACCCGTACAGGCAAGCACTGCGCTCGAACTGCTATCGCTATAGTGACCGTAATCGAGAAGCCATCAATGCCTATCTGTCGGAAGCACCTTGAGGCTTAGCCCCGCTGCCCCGGCGCTTCAAGCTTGCGCCATAGCAACCGCACGCTGGCTTTTCGCACAAGTGAACAACGATAGAGCCTGATCTCAAGTGGAATGTGCCAAAGGGGGGCCCCACATACCACCAACTCACCCCGGTTGAGCTCTGCGGTTACGCTCAGCCGGGGCACCCAGGCCACTCCCAGCCCCTGCAGTGCCATGGCCTTGAGGCTATCCGCCATGGCGGTTTCGTACACCGTGGTGTAGCGCAAGCCGCGCTGGCGAAGCAGCGCATTCACCGATCGCCCAAGGAAGGCGCCGGCGCCATAAGCAAGCAAGGGAACACTGCCGCCGCTGTCCAGGTTGTACAGCGCGCTGCCGTCCGCCGACGTCGAACACACTGGCAGCATTTCGGTAGCGCCCAGGTGCAGCGACGGGAAGATCTCCGGGTCCATCTGCAGCGTCGCTTCAGGGTCATAGAACGCCAGCATGATGTCGCAGCCGCCTTCGCGCAGCGCATGGATAGCATCGCCCACGTTGGTGGCCACCAGCCGTGTGGCCATGGGCAGGCCCTCGTTCCGCAGCCGCGCGATCCAGCCTGGAAAGAAGCCCAGCGCAAGCGAGTGGGCCGCAGCTACCTGCACCACTTCGCCTGGGCCGCCTTCAAGGTGGTGCAGGTGACGCAATACCTCGGCAACCTGATCAACTACATTGCGGGCGGTCACCAGAAACAGCTGCCCGGCCTCTGTCAACTCGATCGGGGTTTTAGCGCGGTTTACCAAGGTAAGGCCCAACGCAGCTTCAAGGCTGCGAATGCGGCGGCTGAATGCCGGCTGGGTGACGAAACGCCGCTCCGCCGCCTGGGAAAAGCTACGGGTAGCGGCCAGGGCGCTGAGGTCTTCAAGCCATTTGGTTTCGAGGTTCATCAAAGAGCCTTCCGGTCAGCAGGGGTACACGCTCGGGAGCGACCATTCGTCACACCCATCGTTATGCCGTTTGTGCATGGGGCAGCGCGCAACAGCATTGGCCGCATTATCGCCTCAAAGCGCAGTATTAGCAGCATTCCGGTGCTTACCGGGTTCACTCAGAGCTAACAGCTATCATGTCCTCCGCTGCATCTTCGCGCATCGAAAAAGACCTCCTCGGCACCCTCGAAGTCCCCGCTGATGCTTATTTCGGCATCCAGACCCTGCGTGCCGTCAACAACTTCCGGCTTTCCGGCGTGCCGCTGTCGCACTACCCCAAGCTTGTCGTTGCGCTGGCGATGGTCAAGCAGGCTGCCGCCGACGCCAACCGTGAACTTGGCCACCTCAGCGACAGCAAGCATGCAGCGATCAGCGAAGCCTGTGCGCGGATTATCCGGGGCGACTTCCACGACCAGTTCGTGGTGGACATGATCCAGGGCGGCGCCGGTACTTCCACCAACATGAACGCCAATGAGGTGATCGCCAACATTGGCCTGGAGGCGATGGGCAAGCAGAAGGGTGAATACCAACACCTGCACCCCAACAACGATGTGAACATGGCGCAGTCGACCAACGACGCCTACCCCACCGCCATCCGCCTGGGCCTGCTGCTGGGCCACGACGCCTTGCTTGCCAGCCTCGATAGCCTTATCCAGGCATTCGCCGCCAAGGGCGCGGAGTTCGCGCATGTGTTGAAGATGGGCCGTACCCAGTTGCAGGACGCCGTGCCCATGACCCTGGGCCAGGAGTTCAAAGCGTTCGCCACCACCTTGGGCGAAGACCTGCAACGCCTGCGCAGCCTCGCGCCGGAACTGCTCACTGAAGTGAACCTGGGCGGTACCGCCATCGGCACCGGGATCAATGCCGACCCGCGCTATCAGCACCTCGCGGTGGCTCGCCTGGCAACCATCAGCGGCCAGCCATTGGTACCTGCGGCCGATTTGATCGAAGCCACCTCCGACATGGGCGCGTTCGTGCTGTTCTCCGGCATGCTCAAGCGCACCGCAGTCAAGCTGTCGAAGATCTGCAACGACCTGCGCCTGCTGTCCAGCGGCCCACGTACCGGCATCAACGAAATCAACCTCCCGGCCCGTCAGCCAGGCAGCTCCATCATGCCCGGCAAGGTCAACCCGGTTATCCCCGAAGCCGTGAACATGGTGGCCTTCGAGATCATGGGCAACGACTTGGCCCTGACCATCGCCGCAGAAGGCGGCCAGTTGCAGCTCAACGTGATGGAGCCGCTGATCGCCTACAAGATCTTCGACTCGATCCGCACCCTGCAGCGCGCCATGGACATGCTGCGTGAGCATTGCGTCGTGGGCATCACGGCCAACGAACAGCGCTGCCGTGAACTGGTGGAACACTCGATCGGGCTGGTCACCGCGCTCAACCCTTACATCGGCTATGAAAACGCCACGCGTATCGCCCGCATCGCGCTGGAAACCGGCCGTGGCGTACTGGAACTGGTTCGCGAGGAAGCCTTGCTCGACGACGCCATGCTCGCCGACATCCTGCGCCCTGAAAACATGATCGCGCCGCGGCTGGTGCCGCTCAAAGCCTGATTACACACCGCATCACCAGGCTGAGGGACTAGACACCTCTCACCTTTTGCGAGCCCCGAAACGGGGCTCTTTTTTTGTCCGTTTTTCAGGCTTTTGCCTTTGTTTTCAATGCCCGAACGTCCGCTTTGCACCAAGGCTGGGCAGACGCTCGCGCTATACGCGGGTATAGTGCGCCCCTTTTTTGTCGGTGTGGCGTTTCGCTACCCGGCTGCCAACACGAGGAAACAACATGCTTGGGGTCCTTAATGACTTCCTGTCCGGCAAAGTGCTGATCGTGCTGATCGTCGGGCTGGGCGGCTACTTCACACTACGTTCGCGCTTCGTTCAGTTGCGCCATTTCCCGCATATGTTCAGCGTGTTCGCTGACAGCCTGCGCAGCAGCTCCAGCCAACTCAGCTCGTTCCAGGCACTGATGCTCAGCCTTGCCGGCCGGGTAGGCGCTGGCAACATCGCTGGCGTGGGCGTGGCGGTTACCCTGGGTGGCCCAGGTGCGGTGTTCTGGATGTGGGTAACGGCGCTGGTGGGCATGGCCAGCAGCTTCTTCGAATGCTCCCTCGCCCAGCTGTACAAGCGTTGCGACGAAGAAGGCCAATACCGCGGCGGCCCGTCTTTCTATATCCAGCATGGGCTGGGCAAGCGCTGGCTGGGCATGGTGATGGCGGCGCTGCTGCTGCTCACCTTCGGCTTCGCCTTCAATGGCCTGCAGTCCCACGCGGTCACCACCTCGCTCAACGATGCCTTCGGCTTTGACGTGAAGTACTCCGGGCTGGCGCTCGCCGTGCTCATGGGCCTGGTGTTCGTGGGCGGCATCAAGCGTATCGCCAAGGTCGCGGACCTTTTGGTACCGGTGAAAACCCTGGCCTACATTGCCGTCACCGTTTACGTGATCGTGCTGCAGTTCGATCAGGTGCCGCTCATGCTTGCGACCATCGTGAAGAGCGCGTTGGGTATCGACCAGGTCTTTGGCGGGCTGGTGGGCAGCGCGATCGTGCTGGGCGTAAAACGCGGTGTATTCGCCAACGAAGCCGGCCTTGGCAGCGCCCCTAACGTGGCTGCGGTGGCTGAAGTGCGCCACCCGGTTGCGCAAGGCGTAGTGCAAGCCTTCAGCGTGTTCCTCGACACCTTCGTGATCTGCACCTGTACGGCTTTGCTGATTCTCCTGTCCGGGGTATACGGCACTGCATTCAACGGCAACGGTATCGTGCTGGCGCAGGATTCGCTGGCCGCAGTGGTGGGGCCCTGGGGCAAGGTATTCATCAGCGTAGCCCTGGCGTTGTTCGTGTTCACGTCGATGCTTTACAACTACTACCTGGGTGAGAACAACCTGCGCTTCCTGGGCGGCGGCAAGAAGATGATCTTCGTTTACCGCGTGATCGTGCTTGCCCTGGTGGTATGGGGTGCAATCGAAAACCTGGAAACGGTATTTGCCTTCGCCGACCTCACCATGACTTTGCTGGCGTTGGTGAACCTTACTGCCTTGTTCCTGCTGTTCAAGGTTGGCCTGCGCTTGCTGCGTGACTACGATGCGCAACGGGCAGCAGGTGTAAAAACACCCGTGTTCGATGCGCGTCAGTACGCCGACCTGGACCTGGACGCGCGTGCCTGGCCCGTGACCAGCCAACCCCAAGATACCGACCGGAGCTGACCTATGAGCCCTGCCCAGCCTGCTTCCCACATTCGCGTGCTCTATACCGGCGGTACCATCGGTATGCAGGCCACGGCCAGCGGCCTGGCGCCTGCGGGCGGCTTCGAGGCACGGATGCAGGCTCGGCTGGACGCTTCCGGGTTGCAGACCGCGGCCTGGTCGTTCCAGGAAATGCAGCCGCTGATCGACAGCGCCAATATGTCTCCTGCTTACTGGCAACAGCTGCGAGGGGCGATTCGCCAGGCAGTGGACAACGACGGCTGCGATGCCGTACTCGTGCTGCATGGCACCGATACGCTGGCGTACAGCGCAGCGGCCTTGAGCTTTCAGCTGATCGGCTTGCCCGCGCCGGTTGTGTTCACAGGCTCGATGCTGCCCGCTGGCGTGGCCGACAGCGACGCCTGGGAAAACCTGGAAGGTGCGCTCAACCTGTTGACCCAAGGCATGGGCGCTGGGGTATGGCTGCACTTCCATGGCCAGTCGATGCTCCCGACGCGGTGTGCCAAGGTACGCAGCAGCGGCCGCGACGCGTTCGCGCCGTTGCACCGGGACCACAGCGCAGCCGCCACCGGTGAGCTGCCAGCGCAGCTGCATTATCAGCAGCCCAAAGCCTTGGCGCGCGTAGCCACCCTGCCCTTGGTGCCGGGGTTCGATCCGGCATGGATAAGCGCGCTGATAGCGACCGGCGTGCAGGGCCTGGTGCTGGAATGCTATGGCAGCGGCACCGGGCCAGGCGATGATGCAGCTTTCCTCGGTGCGTTACGCGAGGCCCGGGATCAGGGCGTGGTCATGGTGGCGGTCACTCAATGCCAGCAAGGCGGTGTGGTATTCGATGTGTATGAAGCCGGCAGCCGATTGCGCAACGCCGGCGTTGTTGCCGGTGGCGGAATGACCCGCGAGGCGGCCTTCGGCAAGTTACATGGCCTGCTTGGCATTGGCCTGCAGGCCGATGATGTGGCCCGCCTGCTGGAAGTGGACCTCTGCGGTGAGCTGACCGGCCTGCGCCGCTGAAGCGGGGCTCACCTCGCAGGCGCGAAGCTTGCACGCCTCCGGCAACTTCGGAGGCGCCCACATGCTGCACAGTCACCTCACCACGCTAAACGCCGTATCGCTGATCCTTGATACCTTCCGCGCCGAGGGCATCAGCACGCCAGCGCTGCTCTCGGGAAGCGGCATCGAAGAAGCCGACCTGGCACGGCCCGACCTGCACATCACCACCGCCCAGGAGATGCAGGTCTGCGCCAACGCCTATGGCCTGCGGGACAACATCGGGCTGGAGTTGGGTGCGCGAATGCACGTGTCATCCTACGGCATGCTGGGTTACGCCTTGCTACTGAGTGCCACTTTCGGTGACGCCCTCACGTTTGCACTGCGCTACCCCGCGTTACTCGGAACGCTGTTCGAGTTACGCCTGGAGGAGGACAGTAACCTGGTATGGCTGCGCGCCTCGAACTACACCGACCGCCCCGCGCTGGCGATCTTCAACGCCGAACTGTGCATGGCCTCGCTGCGGGTGATCTGCAATGACGTGCTTGGCCAGCCGCTTCCCCTTAAGGAGGCCCGCTTCAGCCACGCCCTGCCCCACTACGCCGACGATTACCAGCAGGCGTTCAATTGCCCGCTACGCTTTAGGTGTACAGACAACGCCTTTGCTTTCGAACGAGAATGGCTGGCCAAGCCTTTGCCACTGGCCGACGCAGTTACCCACAGTGCCATGGCAGAGCGCTGTCGACGGCAGAATTCAGAGTTCACAGGCCGCCAGGCCTGGTTGGGGCGCATCCGCCAGGCGCTTGCTCGGCAACTGCATGCGCCGCCTGGCCTGGAAGGGCTGGCGCGGCAAATGAAGTGCTCAGGGCGCACGCTCCGCCGCCGCCTGCAGGATGTGGGCAGCAGCTACCAGGACCTGCTCGACGACCTGCGCTTCGAGCAGGCCAAACATCTGCTGGTAGAAGCGCGACTGCCCGTTTACCGGATCGCAGAACAGTTAGGGTTTAGCGAGACCGCAAGTTTTCGCCACGCCTTTATCCGCTGGAGTGGCGTTTCCCCGAGTGCATTCCGCGCCTGAACGGTGCACGCCGCCCTATGGAGGGGCGAAATACGGACACCCTCCGTGGCCATATTTATCCCCTTTTGGCCACTCCTGCCGTTCCCGCCGCCCTACGCCCGGTTCAAGAATGGAGCACGGTAAACAGCCTGCGGAGAACAACAATATGCGTACCTACTATTCGGATGATCATCGTTTGCACCACGGTCGGTGTGAACTGATCGACGGAAAGCTGATGCCCTGCTTCGAGATGCCTTCGCGGGCGGACCACGTGCTGGCGCGTGTAGAACACCAGCAATTGGGCGAGGTACTGCCGCCCGAAGACTTCGGGATGGCACCGTTGCAGCGGGTACACAGCGAGGCGTATCTGGCGTTCTTCAAAGGCGCCTGGGACCGCTGGGCCACGATGGGCGAGGACGGCGACCTGCTGCCCTATACCTGGCCGGCGCGCACGCTGCGGCAAGTAAAACCCACCAGCCTGCACGGCGAGCTGGGGTACTACAGTTTCGATGGCGGCGCCCCCATTACCGCTGGTACCTGGCAGGCTGCCTATAGCGCCGCCCAGGTCGCCTTGAGCGGCGTTGCCGATATCCAACAAGGCGCCCACAGCGCATTTTCACTGTGCCGGCCGCCGGGGCACCACGCCGCAGCCGAGCTTATGGGCGGCTATTGCTACCTGAACAATGCGGCTATCGCAGCACAGGCGTTTCTGGATCAAGGCCGGGCGCGTGTGGCGATCCTCGATGTGGATTACCACCACGGCAACGGCACCCAGTCCATTTTTTATGAGCGCAGCGATGTGCTGTTCGCGTCGATCCATGGCGATCCAACAGCGGAATTTCCCTTCTTCCTCGGTTATGCCGACGAAACCGGGGAAGGCGCTGGCGAGGGGCTAAACTTCAATTACCCGTTGCCGGCTGGCAGCGGATGGAATGACTGGGCCGCTGCGCTGGACCAGGCGTGTGGAGAAATTGACCGCTATAACGCGGACGTCGTGGTTGTATCGCTGGGCGTAGATACCTTCAAGGAAGACCCGATCTCTCAATTCAAGCTCGATAGCCCGGACTATCTGTTGATGGGCGAGCGCATTGCCCGCCTGGGCAGGCCTACGCTGTTCGTGATGGAAGGCGGGTACGCCGTCGAGGAAATTGGCATCAATGCGGTGAACGTGCTGGAAGGTTTCGAACGCGCAATCAAGGAAGCTCGATAATGACCCCATTCAAGCGACTGCTGGTGCCCGCGCTATGCGCCCTCGGGCTGATGAGCCAAGCCCAGGCCGATGAGCCTCGTACATTGAAGGTGTACAACTGGTTCGATTACATCACCCCGGAAACGCTGACCAACTTCCAGAAAGACACCAGCGTGAAACTGGTCTACGACATCTTCGACACCAACGAAGCGCTGGAAGCCAAGTTGCTGGCGGGCAAGTCTGGTTACGACTTGGTCGTTCCGTCCAATGTGTTCCTGGCCAAGCAGATCCAGGCAGGGGTATTCCAACCGCTGGACCGCTCGAAGTTGAGCAACTGGCAGCACCTGGACCCCAAGCTGATGAAGTTGCTCGAGGCCAATGACCCAGGCAATAAATACGCTGTGCCGTACATGTACGGAACGATCCTGATCGGCTTCAACCCGGACAAGGTGAAGGCTGCGCTCGGTGACAACGCGCCAGTGGACAGCTGGGACCTGGTGTTCAACGAAGCCAACCTCAAGAAGCTGCACGGCTGCGGCGTTGCCTTCCTGGATTCCCCTTCCGAGATCATGCCGCTGGCCTTGCAGCACCTCGGGCTTGACCCCAACAGCAGCAAAGCGGAGGACTACAAGAAAGCCGAGGCATTGATGGTGAAACTCAAGCCTTACATCACCTATTTCCACTCCTCCAAATACATGGCGGACATGGCGAACGGGGACATCTGTGTGGCTGTCGGTTATTCGGGCAGTTTTTCCCAAGCGGCCAACCGCGCCAAGGAGGCCAAAAACGGCGTGAAGGTCGATATGCGCCTGCCGAAGGAAGGTGCGCCTATCTGGTTCGACATGCTGGCAATACCGGCGGACGCGGCCAACCCCGCCGACGCCCACGCCTTCATCGACTACCTGCTGCGCCCTGAAGTGATCGCGCCAATCAGCGATTTCGTGGGCTATCCCAACCCGAACAAGGACGCCACAGACAAGGTTGACCCGGCCATCAGGGCCAACCCCAATCTCTACCCGACCGAGGAAGCAATGGCCAAGCTGTATACCCTCAAACCGATGGATCGAGAAGGCGAGCGCCTGCGCACGCGTTCCTGGACACGCATCAAATCGGGCAGTTGATCGTTATCTGGCCTGCCGCCTTGGGGCGGCAGGCCGGGGTTATATTCGCCAGGCGGTTTTTAACCGAGACACCGCCACGCAGATAGCGCGTTCATTGATACCGGCAAAGCCCAGTACCAGCCCGGCACGCTTATCCACAGGCGTGTTGGAGCTTGGCAACCAGTAGCTGGACAACGGCTGGATATCCACACCTGCATCGGCTGCCAACCGCACCAGCTCGGTTTCTCGTTCAGCGGTGCTCACGTCCACTTTCACATGCAGCCCCGCACTGACCGCCGGCATAGGGCTGCAGCCTGGAATGGAGAGCGGCCAAGCGCCCAACAGTGCGTTGCGCCGGCCCAGCGCTGCCTTGCGCATCCGGCGTATATGCCTTTGAAAATGCCCCCGCAGGATGAACTGAGTCATTACCCACTGGCTGGCCACTTCGGAATGACGGGTATCCACGGCGCGGCGTCTGGCGAATACGGGCGCCAGCCCAGGCGGTAGAACCAGGTAACCCAACCGCAGGGCGGGAAATGCCACCTTGCCGAATGTACCCACGTAAATGACCCTGCCGTTGGGGTCCAGCGCGGCCAGAGGGGCCAAGGGCGCGCCACTGTAGCGATACTCGCCGTCGTAATCGTCTTCAATGATCCAGCCCCCGGTTCGCCCTGCCCATTCCAGTAACTGCAGCCGGCGCGCCAGGCTCATGGTCACCCCGGTCGGGTACTGGTGGGCCGGGGTCACGTAGGCCACTTTGCACGGGGGGGCCTGGTTTAGCGCTTCAACACTCAAGCCCTCACTGTCTACATCAATACCTACGAGGCATGCTCCGGCACTGGCCAGTGCATGGCCCGCTGCCCGGTAGCCCGGGTTCTCAACCGCAGCGTAGTCTCCAGCTTCCAGAAGCAGCTGTGCACAAAGGCTTATTCCTTGCTGCGCTCCACAGGTGATTACTATCTGATCAGCATTGCAACTCAAGCCCCGAGAACTGCGTAGATAAGCGGCGACTCTGTCGCGAAGGGCTTCTTCTCCGGCGGGGTCTTGATAGGTGAAGGCGCTGAGGTCAGGGTTTCGCCAAAAGGCGCTGTAAAGCTTGCCCCAAACGTCGAAAGGGAACAGATCGAATGCAGGTATGCCCACTTGAAACGCCCGTGGGGGTCCCTTTTTTGGCATCGCCAGGCCATTGGCCAATGCCCGGGAGTATGCAGATGTCAGAGGCGTTTTACTGGATGCAAATACAGTGCTTTCTGTGGATAAGCCTGTGGTTAACCTAGGGTGATTTCCTGTTGATAACTCTGTGGATGAACGCACTGGCGAGAAACTGTTTTGCCGCGCCGTTGGGGTAATTGCCACATACGTACCGTCGCCCACGCGGGCTTCGGTAAACCCCTCAACCGTAAGCTGTTCATAGGCGCGCATTACTGTGTTTCGGGATAGCCCTAACACCGTTGCCAGGTCTCGGCTCGCCGGCAAGCGCACGCCACCGCTCAAACGCCCATCGAGCACTCGCTCACGAAGTTGCTCATATAACTGTCGAACCAACCCCTGACCTTTGATGAACTCAAGGCCGCAGGGATCAAAGGGTAAGGGAGAGTTCACGGATTGGAACCTTGAATATTGCAGTTAATGGATCTTATAGCGGGCCAATAGGATACGTAGCATAGCGCATGTCCCTCCCGAGGAAACCGCCATGTACAACCCTACTGCGTTCAAGGAATCAGACGTAAACCGCTTGCTGGCGCAGATCGGTGACTGCGGCCTGGCGTTGCTGATTACCCACGGCAGCGAAGGCCTGCAAGCCAGCCATGTGCCGCTGTTGCTCAAGCGCAAGGGGGATCAGGCCGTATTGCAAGGGCACTTGGCCAAAGCCAACCCGCAATGGCACGACCTCGCCGCGGGTACACCTGCACTCGTGGTGTTCAGCGGCCCGGATGCCTATGTAAGCCCGGGGTTCTATCCCAGCAAGGCGGATAACCCCAGCGTGGTGCCTACCTGGAACTACATCTCTGTGCAGGTGCGTGGCACGCCATGCACCTTCCATGAACCCGAACAGTTGCATGCCGTGGTGGGGGCGCTCACCCAGCGGCATGAGGCGCAACGTGCCGAGCCTTGGTCGATCAGCGATGCCCCCCCGGCTTACATCCAGAAAATGCTCACCGCTATCGTCGGCTTTTCCATTGCGATCGAGCACATCGAGGGCAAGCGAAAGCTCAGCCAGAACCGAAGCGCTGCGGACGTACAAGGGGTGAGGGACGCACTGGCGGCCAGTACGCACTCAAGTGATCAAGCCCTGGCAAGCGCCATGGGCGCGGGCCCTATCGTTCAACCAGCAAGAGATACCCCATGAAAGCTATTGAAATCCGCTCCGTTCAGGCCCACGATCAAGGCAACTGGCTACCGCTGTGGAAGGCTTACCAGGCGTTCTATGGCGTGGACATTCCGCACGCCGTTACCGACGTGACCTGGCAGCGGATACTCGACACGAATGAACCCATCAATGCGGCGCTCGCCTGGTGCGATGGGCAGGCGGTAGGCATGGTGCATTGGATCTTTCACCGCTCCTGCTGGACGATCGAGAACTCTTGCTACTTGCAGGATCTAATCGTCGACGAGAGCCAACGCGGCCTTGGAGTTGGCCGTCAATTGATCGAGCACGTCTATGCCCAGGCCAGGGGCGGCGGCTGTACCAAGGTTCACTGGCTGACCCACGAAACCAACGCCACCGCCATCGCCTTGTACGAACGTATCGCGGAGCGGCCGGGCTTTATCCAATTCCGCAAACCCCTTTAGGAGCCGTCATGGTAACCCCCGCAATGATCTGGAAACCGGTGAAGGCACCGGTCGCTGATACCATCGAAGGGGAATACATCCGCCTCGAAAAGTTGGTGCCCGCGCGGCACAGCGAAGACCTGTGGGAAGTGTTGCAGGGCCCTGAGGCCGACCCGCTGTTCTGGGACTTCCTCCCGTACGGCCCTTTCAATAACCGCGAAACCTTCGACATCTGGCTCGACGGCTATGCCATCAGCAACGATCCGCTGGGGTTCTGTGTGGTCGACAAGCACACAGGCAAGGCCGAGGGCGTATTGAGCCTGATGTCCATCGTGCCCGCCCATGGCCGCATCGAGATCGGCCATGTAGCGTTCGGCGCCCCCATGCAGCGAACCCCCAAGGGCACCGAAGCGATCTACCTGCTAGCGCGGCAAGTGTTCGCCGCCGGGTACCGCCGGGTTGAATGGAAATGCGACAACCGCAACGAACGGTCGCGCCGTGCGGCTACCCGCTTCGGGTTCACCCCGGAGGGAGTATTCCGCCAGCATATGGTGGTGAAGAACCACAACCGCGATACCGCCTGGTTCTCCATGCTGGACTCACAATGGCCCGCCGCCGAAGAGGCCTTCCGGGCCTGGCTGGCGCCGGAGAACTTCCAGGATGGCAAGCAGGTGAAAACCCTGGAAGCGCTGCGTGGATAAAGCCCGGTAGGCGGCTGGCAAAAAAAAAGGGGGCCGAAGCCCCCAGAGGTTAACCGTCTCGATTCAGCCTTCGATCTCGATCAGTACTTCGCCAGGGGTAACGCGATCGCCCTTGGCGACATGAATGGTCTTTACCGTGCCAGCGATGGGCGCCTGAATTTCGGTTTCCATCTTCATGGCTTCGGTGATCATCACCGCTTGCCCCGCCTTCACCTGGTCGCCTTCCTTGACCAGTACCTCCACGATATTTCCCGGCATGGTGGTGGTTACATCGCCCGGCGCGCTGGCCTGCTTGCGCTTGCCGATGCCGCTACCGACGAACTCGTTAAGTGGCTCGAACACCACTTCCTCAGGCATGCCATCAATGCTCAGGTAGAAGTGACGCTTGCCTTCGGCCTTTACGCCTACACCGGTGATGTCGACGCGATAGGTTTCGCCATGCACATCAATGACAAACTCGGTCGGCACACCTTCGCCCTGCACGGAAGCCACCGCGCCGGCCTCTGGCACGGGCAGGAGGGCCTCGGGTTTGAGGGTGCCAGCGTTACGTTCCTCGAGGAACTTGCGGCCGATGTCGGGGAACATGGCGTAGGTGAGCACGTCTTCTTCACTCTGCGCCACTTCACCGATGTCACCGCGCAGCTTGTCCATTTCAGGCTTGAGCAAGTCAGCGGGGCGAACGTCGATCACGTCTTCGCTGCCGATGGCCTGCCGGCGCAAGGTTTCACTGACGGTGCCCGGCGCCTTGCCATAGCCGCCCTGGAGGTACAGCTTCACCTCATTGGTAATGGTCTTGTAGCGTTCACCCGCCAGCACGTTGAAGAACGCCTGGGTACCCACGATCTGTGAGGTAGGGGTTACCAAGGGAGGGAAACCCAGGTCTTCGCGAACCCGCGGGATTTCAGCCAACACCTCGTTCATGCGGTTGAGTGCGCCCTGCTCCTTCAGCTGGTTCGCAAGGTTGGAAATCATGCCGCCGGGCACCTGGTTCACTTGCACTCGCGTATCCACCGAGGTGAATTCGCTTTCGAACTGGTGGTACTTCTTGCGAACGGCATAGAAATACAAGCCGATTTCCTGAAGCAGCTCCAGGTCCAGGCCCGTGTCGTATTCGGTGCCCTTCAAGGCTGCCACCATGGATTCGGTACCCGGATGGCTGGTGCCCCAGGCAAGGCTCGATATCGCGGTGTCGATATGGTCGGCGCCGTTTTCCACAGCCTTGAGCTGACACATCGCTGCCAGCCCGGCGGTGTCGTGGGAATGAATGAACACGGGCAGGCTTTGCTCGGCCTTCAATGCCCGTACCAGTTCACCAGTGGCGTATGGAGTAAGCAGCCCGGCCATGTCCTTGATGGCGATGGAGTCGCACCCCATGGCTTCCATCTGCTTGGCCTGCTCCACGAAGGCCTGCACTGTATGCACGGGGCTGGTGGTGTAAGCGATGGTGCCCTGGGCGTGTTTGCCAGTGGCCTTCACGGCCTCGATGGCAACGCGCAGGTTTCGAATGTCGTTCATCGCATCGAAGATACGGAACACGTCGATACCATTGCTGGCAGCGCGAGCGACGAAAGCTTGCACCACGTCATCGCTGTAATGGCGATAGCCCAGCAGGTTCTGGCCGCGCAGCAGCATTTGCAGGCGCGTGTTGGGCAGGGCCGCGCGCAACTGGCGCAGACGCTCCCATGGGTCTTCCTTGAGGAAACGCACACAGGCGTCGAACGTGGCACCACCCCAGACTTCCAGCGACCAGTACCCGACCTTATCGAGCTTGTCGCAGATCGGCAGCATGTCTTCGGTACGCATGCGGGTAGCCAGCAGGGACTGATGAGCATCACGCAGCACGGTGTCGGTAACGAAGATCTTCTTGGGCATCTCAAAAGCTCCTTGGGCTACACGCTTCAAGCCGCAAGCTGCAAGTAAAAGCCGATCCGCTTTAGCTTGCCGCTTGTAACTTGCCGCTTGTAGCTACGATTCATAGCCCGGCGTGGGCGGCGATGGCGGCGGCGATGGCCAGGGCCAACTCTTCGGGTTTACGCTTGATCGAGTAGTGCGTGAGCTCCGGATGGCTTTCCACGAAGCTGGTATTGAACTGCCCGCTACGGAATTCCGCGTTACGCAGAATCTCCTGGTAATACGCCGCCGTGGTTTTCACGCCTTGCACGCGCATGTCATCAAGGGCGCGCAGCCCGCGGTCCAGGGCTTCTTCCCAGGTAAGCGCCCACACCACCAGCTTCAGGCACATGGAGTCGTAGAAAGGCGGAATGGTATAGCCCGTATAAATAGCCGTATCGGTGCGTACGCCTGGCCCACCGGGCGCGTAATACCGGGTGATCTTGCCGAAGCTCGGCAGGAAGTTGTTCTTCGGGTCTTCGGCGTTGATCCGGAACTGCAAGGCGAAGCCGCGGTGCTGGATATCTTCCTGCTTCACCGACAACGGCAGCCCCGAAGCAATGCGAATCTGCTCGCGAACGATGTCCAGCCCGGTAATTTCTTCGGTAATGGTGTGCTCTACCTGCACCCGGGTGTTCATCTCCATGAAGTACACCTCGCCCTCGGCGAGCAGAAACTCCACGGTACCCGCATTCTCGTAATTGACTGCCTTGGCCGCGCGCACGGCCAGGTCGCCAATGTAGGCGCGCTGTTCCGGGGTGAGCTGGGGGCTGGGAGCAATTTCGATCAGCTTCTGGTTGCGCCGCTGTATCGAACAATCGCGCTCGAACAGGTGCACCACGTTGCCGCTACTGTCGCCAAGCACCTGGGCTTCGATGTGCTTGGGATTGACGATGCATTTTTCGAGGAACACTTCAGCCGAGCCAAACGCCTTGGTGGCCTCGGAGATAACCCGGGGGAACGCCTGCTCGAGTTCCTCACGGCTGTTGCAACGGCGGATACCCCGCCCGCCACCGCCTGAAGTTGCCTTGAGCATTACCGGGTAGCCGATCCGGTCGCCTTCGCGCAGGGCTTCGGCAATGTCCGCCACGTTGCCTTCGGTACCCGGCGTAACCGGCACCCCGGCAGCAATCATGGTGCGACGGGCTTCGGTCTTGTCACCCATACGACGGATCACATCAGCCGAGGGGCCGATGAATTTCACCCCCCGCTGGGCACAGATTTCCGCGAGCTCTGCGTTTTCGGATAGAAAACCATACCCGGGGTGCAAGGCGTCGCAGCCCGTTTCGACCGCCAGGTTCACCAGCTTGCGTGGGTTCAGATAGCCCGCCAAGGGCTCGGCACCAATGTTGTGGGCCTCGTCTGCCCGCTTCACATGCAATGCATGGCGATCGGCGTCGGAGTAAATCGCAACGGAGCGAATGCCCATTTCGGCGCAGGCGCGCACGATACGAACTGCAATCTCGCCTCGGTTAGCGATGAGGATCTTTTTTATCACGTCGTTTTCCCTCGTCCAGCATGGGCGGCACGCAATGCCTCACGGCTTGAGCAGGCACCTTTTCACCCTAACCGGGGTCAACGATAAATAATAATTAGAGTTTGTTGGGCCACCCATAAGGGAAAGCTTATAGTTATCGCTTTGCCAAGCTTCGGAGCGACGCGTGCGTAAATCCCTGATGCGAATCACCCTGCGCCAGCTCCGGGTATTCAATGAAGTGTGTGACCTTCGATCCTTCAGCCGAGCAGCCGAGGAAATGTCGCTCACTCAGCCAGCGGTGAGCCTGCAGATCCGCCAATTGGAAGAAGTGATCGGCCAGCCTTTGTTTGATTACGTGGGCAAGAAGCTTTACCTCACCGAGGCTGCTGAAGCACTACAAGGCGCAAGCCGGGACATCTTCGGGCGGCTGGAAAGCTTCGACATGCAGCTCTCTGACCTTCAAGGTTCACTGCAGGGCCAACTGAAGCTGGCGGTGGAATCCAGCGCCAAATATTTCCTCCCGCACCTGTTCGCGGCCTTCAAGCGCAAGCATCCGGAAGTGAGCCTTGTGCTAAGCGTAGTCAACCGTGCGCAGGCGTTGCGGCGCTTATCCGACAATCGCGATGACTTGCTGATCATGTCCATGGTGCCCCAGGACATGGACCTTGAGTTCCTGCCGTTTCTTACCAATGACATCATTGCCGTTGCACCTGTCGGCCATCCGCTGGCGCAAGAAAGCGAGTTGCGCCTTCAGGCGCTCGAGCCATGGCCGCTGCTCATCCGCGAAGCGGGCTCGGGAACACGCATGGCTTGCGAGGTGTTCTTGAAGGAAAAGAGGGTGCATTTTGGCCAGACACTGGAAGTGGGTTCGGCCGAAGCACAGAAAGAAGCCGTAATAGCGGGCCTTGGGGTAGCGCTGTTGAGCCGCCATGCGGTGATCGGTGAGCTGCGCAGTGGCGTGCTGCGGGAATTGCCGGTAACCGAGTTGCCCCTGCGGCGGAGCTGGTGCCTGGTACGGGCGAAAGCCAGGCGCCCGTCACCCGTGGCTGCGGCATTCCTGGCGTTTATCCGAGAGGAGCGCGCGCAGCTCAGTAGCCTGGCTGAACGCTTTGCACATTGTCCATGACGCCCGCTTTCCAGGCATACAGCTCGGGGTAATCTAAGGTGTCAGCCAACAGACGTCGCTCGTCGATACGGCTTTCAATGGCACGGCGAAACGCCATCCGCCGTGCGTCTTCTTCCTGGCGGCGGGTCTTGCCGTTGGTGGAGCCTTCATAGGAACGCGCCATGATGCCTCTCCTATCGGTTCAGGGGAGCTACAGCATGGCGGTGGTGCGTTAAGTTTTGAGGGCACGCGAGTTACGTCGCGGTTACAGCGACTATTCGTCAGGGTGCTTGATCGACTTGGGCGACAGGCGAAGGCTGCGCAAGCTGCGCTTCACACTCTTGAGGTGGTTCACCAGTGTTGGGCCGCGGGCCATGGCCACACCCATCGCCAATACATCGATAACCACCAGGTGGGCGATACGCGAGGTGAGCGGGGTGTAGATCTCGGTATCCTCGTGCACATCGATCGCCAGGTTGACCGTAGACAGCTCGGCCAACGGGGTTTGGCTCGGGCACAGCGTAATCAGCGAAGCGCCGGTTTCGCGAACCAGGTTGGCGGTGATCAGCAGGTCTTTCGACCGGCCTGACTGGGAAATGCACACTGCGACATCGCCAGGCTGCAAGGTCACCGCCGACATGGCCTGCATATGGGGGTCCGAATACGCCGCAGCGGTAAGCAGGAGGCGGAAGAACTTGTGCTGAGCATCGGCCGCTACCGCGCCGGATGCCCCAAACCCGTAAAACTCGACCCGCCGCGCCTGCGCCATGGCCGTCACCGCCCGCTGCAAGGCCTGGGCGTCCAGGTGCTCACGGACCTCCATCAAGGTGTGCAGCGTGGTATCGAAAATCTTCAGGCTGAAATCGGCGACCGAATCGTCTTCGTGAATCGCGAACTGGCCGAAGCTCGCCCCCGCAGCCAGGCTTTGCGCCAGCTTGAGCTTGAGGTCCTGGAACCCTGTGCAGCCAATGGCCCGGCAAAACCGCACGATGGTCGGCTCGCTGATGCCCACGTTGTGGGCCAGGTCTGCCATGGAGCTATGCATGACGGCCGCCGGGTCGAGAAGCACGTGATCGGCAACCTTCAGCTCCGACTTGCGCAGCAGATGGCGGGATTGGGCAATGTGTTGCAGAAGGTTCAAGAGAGAGGACTCATTTGGTGTCGGGCAGGGCCACGGTTTTTTGTAGTTATACTACATGGGTGATCGCAGGCCCAGTCAAACAAGGGGAACGCCCTCGTTGCCACGCACGGCGAGCCACTGTTGGAACTCTATGGCCGGGACCGGTCGGCCAATCAGATAGCCTTGCACTTCATCGCAGCCCTGCCCTTTGAGCACGCGCAACTGGCCCGCCGTTTCGACGCCCTCGGCGGTCACCTTCAAGCCAAGCCCATGGGCCATGGTGATCACTGCCTGGGTGATGGTGGCGTCGGCACTGCTGTCTTCCAGTTCGCGCACAAAAGCCTGATCAAGCTTCACAAAGTCCACGGGCAGGCGTTTGAGATAACTGAGGGCAGAATAACCGGTGCCAAAATCATCGATGGCCAGCTTGACCCCAAGCTGTCTCAGCTGGGCGAAGGTGGCATGAATGGCGCTGACGTTGTCCAGCCACTGGCTTTCTGTCAGTTCGAGTTCGAGTAGCGTAGGCGCCAGCCCGCTTTCAGCCAATACCTGGCGGATCAGGCTTACCAGGTTCCCGTAGCGTAGCTGCTGCCCGGAGAGGTTTACCGAAACCCTCAGATCGCCCAGGCCGTGGCGTTGCCATTCGCGGGCCTGACGGCAGGCAGTCCGCAACACAAACTCGCCTATAGCTGTGATCAGGCCAGTTTCCTCTGCCAGTTCGATGAACGCGCTCGGCCCTATAAGCCCTCGCTGGGGATGACGCCAGCGTACCAGTGCTTCTACGCCGCCCAAGGCTTCGGTGCCCAGGTTGAGCTTGGGCTGGTAGAACACCTCCAACTGATTTAACGCCAGCGCACGGCGCAGCTGGTGCTCCAGTTGCAAGCGGTCATGGGCATCGGCCTGCATCGGCTCGGTAAAGAAGTAGAAGCGATCCCCGCCCAGGCGCTTCGCCTGCTGCATGGCCATGTCCGCCTGATTCAGCAGGATCGGGCCTTCACGTGCCGTATCCGGCAACAGGCTGATACCGATAGACGCCGTAAGGGTAAGCTCGTGGCCATCCAGGCGCACCGGGGCGCGGATTTTTTCCAGCAGTCGTGTTGTGACCCGTATAAGGCTCGACAAGCTGGTGTAGGCGTCGAACAACACCGCGAACTCGTCCCCTGCCAGCCTTGCCACGGTGTCGGCTTCCGGTAACGCAGCGCCGATCCGCTTGGCGATCTGGCGCAGCACCTGGTCGGCCGCATCGTGCCCGAAGCTGTCGTTGAGCAGTTTGAATCGGTCCAGGTCAATGTGCAGCAGCGCCAGGCTGCGCCCGTTATGCCTTAGCCGCTGGCAGGCATCGTGCAATCGCTGCCGGAACAGCCCTCGGTTGCCCAGGCCGGTGAGTTCGTCGTGATAGGAAAGGTAATGCAGGCGCTCTTCGGAGGCGCGCCTGGACGTGAGGTCGGAGCAGAACACAACCACACGGCTCAGGGCACCTTGTTCATCGAGCACAGCACTCACCTGCAGCCATTGTGGATACAGCTCGCCGTTCTGGCGGGCCTCGACTACTTCACCTTGCCAGCCACCTCGCTCCAGCAATGCCTGGTGAATTTGTGGGAACTGGCGACGCAGGTCCCGGCTGCATGGCAACTCCAACAACAACTGACCAATGCATGCCGGGGCTTGGTAGCCGGTTATGCGGGTGAAGGCCTGGTTGATGGCCAACACCACAAAGTCCGGGTCGAGCACCACGATGCCCTCGCTCATGGCTTCGAACACCGTCGCTGCCAGGCGTTGTTGTTCCTCCTGCTCACGCAACCGGGTGATATCCCGCCGCGTACCCAGCATGCGCAATACGCGGCCCCCTGGCGTGCGGTCCACCGCCCGGCCTCGGTCTTCTACCCAAAGCCAACGGCCATCGTTATGCCGAACACGGTATTCAACCCGATAGTCCTCCGTGCGACCTTTAAGGTGAGCGATCAGGGTGCGCTTGAGTATTGGCACATCGTCGGGGTGCAATCGCGGGCGCAAATGCTTGAGCAATATCGGCACATCTTGCTGCGCGATGCCAAACAACCGCTCTAGTTCGGTATGCAACACCTCATCGGTGCGCAAGTCCCAGTCCCATAAGCCCAGTTCGCTGGCTTCCAAGGCCAGCGCCAAGCGCGCCTGGCTCTTGCTCAACGCCTGGTTTGCCTGGTCGAGTTGCTGGCTTCGGCGGGCCACATGTTCTTCAAGATGTGCCTGGATCGCACGCAGCTCCTGCTCGGCAGCGCGGCGTCGTTCCATTTCTTCGGTCATTTCCCGGTTAAGCCGGGTAATGACAGCTTGCTCTTCCCTCAGGTTGGCGATCAGTGCCTGATTCTGAAACCGACGGAGCAGGCTGCGCTCTATCAGCCGATTCACCTGCCAGGCGACTACACAAAGGGACGCCAACAGCATCAGGCCCAACCAGGCCCAGCCGCGCTGGTGTACCCCACCCACCGTGAACAGCCAGATCACCGGAGGAGCGAGGCATGGCACGGCGAAACTGAGAAAAGCGGTAAAGCTGACGGCATAAGCGATGCTTGCCGACAACGCCGCAGCGCCGAGCAGGCCGAAGATCCACGCTTGTTGCAGGAAGCTATCGAAGGGGGCCAGTAGAATGGCAGCGCCAGCCAGCGTAAGGCCACTGGCCGCAGAGCCAAGCAAGAACATCCGGCGCCAGATGGGCGCTGCCTGGCGGTTGGGCATGGAGGCATCGAACGCAGCCACCTGGATTACCCGCAGGGTCACCAGCGTCATCAGCCAGCCAAGCCACGCACTCACCAGCACATGATGACCGGGCGACCAAAGGATCCAGGAACACACCAGCCCGGTGAGTAACATCAGGAGCGTAGGCACCAGTGATCCCTGGTACAGCAAGCGGGTACGTTCTACCGTGAGGCTGGCCGAAAAGTCGTGTTCAGCCACCTGCCGCGCAGGCACGGCCCGCCCTGGAGAGCGGTTTTCAAGGGCCATAAGCGTTGTTCTTGTTCGGACCTGAAGGATGCTGGCAGCATACACAAGATTTCACCGATTGCAGCCAATGGCCAATTGCCGTCTATCTAGGCGAAGGCTCGCCCTGCTGGCGGTTGACCGGCCGACGGCCCACCGGTCGTAAGCGGTGTTTGCTCAGCCATGTCTACGCACCCTAGAATGCCGTCATGCATGACGACCTCTCTCTTTTGCTCAATTCGCTCAACGATGCCCAACGCCAGGCGGTCGCCGCCTCTGTTGGCCGTCAGTTGGTTCTCGCCGGCGCTGGCTCTGGCAAAACCCGCGTGCTGGTGCACCGCATCGCCTGGTTGATGCAGGTGGAGCATGCCTCGCCGCACTCTCTGTTGGCCGTGACGTTTACCAACAAAGCGGCGGCCGAGATGCGTCACCGCATCGAACAGCTGATGGGTATAAGCCCGGCCGGCATGTGGGTCGGCACCTTCCACGGGCTGGCCCACCGGCTGCTACGCGCTCACTGGCAGGAAGCCAAACTGAACCAGAACTTCCAGATCCTGGATGGTGACGATCAACAGCGCCTAGTGAAGCGGGTGATTCGCGAGCTGGGGCTGGATGACCAGAAATGGCCTGCACGGCAGGCTCAGTGGTTCATCAATGGCCAGAAAGACGAAGGCCTGAGGCCGCAGCATATTCAACCCAAGGGTGACCTGTTCCTGGCCACCATGCGCAGCATCTATGAAGCGTATGAAGCCGCCTGCGAGCGTGCCGGGGTTATCGACTTTTCCGAGCTATTGCTGCGGGCACTGGACCTGTGGCGCGACAACGCCGGCCTGCTGGAGCATTACCAGCGGCGCTTCCGCCACGTATTGGTAGACGAATTCCAGGACACCAACGCGGTGCAGTATGCCTGGCTTCGGCTGTTGGCCAAGGGCGGGCAAAGCCTCATGGTAGTGGGCGACGACGACCAGTCGATCTACGGCTGGCGGGGTGCCCGTATCGAAAACATCCGCCAGTACACCACCGACTTCCCGGATGCCGAGCTGATCCGCCTGGAGCAGAATTACCGCTCTACCGCCGGGATCCTGAACGCAGCCAACGCACTGATCGCCAACAACAGTGGGCGCCTGGGCAAGGAGTTGTGGACGGACGGCAGCGAAGGTGAGCCGATCAGCCTCTATGCCGCCTATAACGAGCATGACGAAGCCCGTTATGTTGTGGAAACCATCGAAAGCGCACTCAAGACCGGCCTGGCCCGTAGCGAAATCGCTATTCTCTATCGTTCCAACGCCCAGTCGCGGGTGCTTGAAGAGGCCTTGCTGAGGGAGCGCATACCCTATCGCATCTATGGTGGGCAGCGATTCTTCGAGCGCGCCGAAATCAAGAACGCCATGGCGTACCTGCGCTTGCTCGATGGCCGTGGTAATGACGCCGCGCTGGAGCGCGTGATCAACGTACCACCGCGGGGCATAGGCGAGAAAACCGTGGAGGCCATTCGGCAACATTCCCGTCAGGCCGAAGTGTCGATGTGGGAGGCCATACGGCAGCTGGTAGCGAACAAAGGCCTTACGGGCCGCGCTGCGAATGCCCTGCAGGCTTTCATGGACCTTATCGAAGACCTGGCCGCGCGCACTCAAACCATGCCGCTGCACGTGATGACGCAGACGGTCATCGAGCATGCCGGCCTGATTATTTACCACCAGGAAGAGAAAGGTGAGAAAGGCCAGGCCCGGGTGGAAAACCTCGAGGAACTGGTAAGCGCTGCCCGCAACTTTGAAAATGCCGACGGAGAGGAAGACCTTAGCCCGCTGGCAGCCTTCCTGGGGCACGCCTCGCTCGAAGCCGGTGATACGCAGGCTGACGAGCACGAAGACAGCATTCAGTTGATGACGCTGCACAGTGCCAAAGGCCTGGAATTCCCATTCGTGTTCCTTGTGGGCATGGAAGAAGGGCTGTTCCCCCACAAGATGAGCCTGGAAGAACCTGGCCGCCTTGAGGAGGAGCGGCGCTTGGCCTACGTGGGTATCACCCGCGCCATGCAGCAGCTGGTGATGACCTACGCCGAAACTCGCCGGCTGTATGGCAGCGAAACCTACAACAAGGTGTCGCGCTTCGTGCGGGAGATCCCGGCAAACCTGCTCAAGGAAGTACGCTTGTCCAACAGCGTAAGCCGCCCCTTCGGTGGAGCGGCCAAGCCCAATATCGGCAGTATCTTCGGCCAGGCTGGTATCCCCGATACCGTGTTCAACCTGGGCCAGCGGGTCCAGCACGCGGTGTTCGGTGAAGGCGTGATCCTGAACTTCGAAGGCGCCGGTGCCCAGGCCCGCGTTCAGGTGAACTTCGCCGAAGGCAGCAAGTGGCTGATGCTGGGCTACGCCAAACTGGTACCGCTGGAATAATCCTCTGCGCGGGAAGGAAACTTCCCGCAGCTTTGGCCTCTCTCTCCTACATGGAGGGCTGAAGCCTGTAGGAAACTTCCGTAAAAGCCGGAAACAATCTCTCGCTGGCTATACCCCCTCCCGCCGTGCAACATGGCTCGCGCTATATCCATTAAAGATGGGAATGCCTTCATGCAACGATTTCTCAGCATCGCCATGGCGCTTTGCCTCAGCCTCACGCTGAGCCTGGACGCCAACGCCGCCAAGCGCTTCGGTGGCGGCAAGTCTTTTGGCGCCGCGCCTAGCCATCAAACACGCCAGGCCGCGCCGTCCCAACCATCGGCCACCACCCCGGCACAACCCGGACGTGCACCTGGTGCGCCTAGTGGCGCTTCACGCTGGCTTGGCCCGTTGGCCGGTATTGCCGCCGGCGGTTTGCTGGCCTCGATGTTCATGGGCGACGGGTTCGAAGGGTTCCAGTTCCTGGACTTCCTTCTCCTCGCGCTGGTGGCCTTCGTGATCTTCCGCTTCATTGCATCGCGTCGCCGCAAACAGCAGCAACCGCAGATGGCAATGGCTGGTCATCCGGCCTATCAGCGTGAAGCTCAACCGGCGGCTAATCCTGGCTCGCCCTTCGGCGCCAGTGCCGGTGCTTCGGCACGGCCTGTGATTCAGGCACCGGCGTGGTTCAACGAGCAAAGCTTCCTGGGCGCCGCCCGGGAACACTTCCTGTCGCTGCAGCAACACTGGGACGCCAACGAGATGGACAAGATCTCCGAGTACGTGACCCCTCAAATGCTGCAGTTCCTTCGTCAGGAACGTGCTTCGCTGGGCGAGGGCTACCAGTCCACGTATATCGATGACCTCTCGGTGCAACTGGACGGGGTGGATGACCGCGCAGACCGTACGATTGCAACCCTGACCTTCACGGGCGTATCCAAGGACTCGCGCTTCGACAAGGGTGAAGCGTTCAGCGAGAGCTGGAACATGGAACGCCAGCAAGGCGAAAACCAGCCTTGGCTTATTGCTGGTATCCGCCAAAACAGCTGATTTCACACCGCTCGGCACACAAAACCCCGGATTTCCATATCCGGGGTTTTGCTTTTTGGGGTATGGATTAGAATCCTCAGGATAAACCCGCCCATCGTTCCAAGGCATAGGTCAGTCACTGTGGAAGAAGTCATCGAACAGCTTCGGGAAGCCAATGAACCCGTTCCGGTTCCATTGGAGTTACCCGACGAAGATCTCCTGGTCGAGATTGAAGAGCAGCTCTTCATCAATATCCCGTTCGTGTTCAAGGAGTTCCTGCTTCACGTCAGCGACGTGGTTTATGGCAGCCTCGAACCCGTCACCGTGACGGATCCGCAGTCACATACGTACCTGCCGGAAGTTGCCGCTACCGCTTGGGACCTCGGTGTTCCCCGAGAGCTAATTCCTATCTGCCAGGATGGCGACAACTACTATTGCGTAGAAGAGGACGGAACCGTAGTGCAGTGGAGCGGTGAGGAAGAGCCGGTCACCGAAGAGAGTTGGGAATCCGTGTGGCACTGGGCAAGGGACGTTTGGCTGGAAAGCTGAGTCAGCCGCGCCCCTACCCTTCACTCAATGGTCTGACGGGGCGCTAGGCGTCTCTAGCGTCTCCACCAATGCCGCTTGCATACGGGCGTGGATGCGGATCAGCCACCGCCAGAACAGTGCGGCGAATAACACAACCACTACCGCCACAAGTACCAGCATCTCGCGCGTTGGCAGAATACTCGCCGACAGCGCTGCCAGCAGGAAGAGAATCACCCCCAGGAATACCACAGGAATAACCTGCGCCATCACCTGGCGCAGCGTATCGGTATGCCTGCCCGCAAATTGCGGCTTCACCCCTGCCTGAGCCAACAGCAGAGACAGTGCGCCCAGCTTGCGGTAGGCCGCGATCAGGAAAGGCATGGACAGCAGTAGCGCCAGCGCACACAGCACGCCCTTCTGGCCTTCCTCGCCGGTAATCCATGATGAGAGCCACTGGCCGACCTGGGGCGCGAAGTGGGCACACGTGAAGAAGATCGCGATAACCAGCGCCAGGTTTACGAAGGTGTGCATAAGGATGCGCCGGACGATAGCCGCGAAGGCTGCGGTTTCACCCTGCAGCCGTATATTGCGCAGCCACTCGCCATAGGTGCTGAACACCCGGGCCAACGGCGAGGGAATCCACCGCCCAATCATCAACGCGAAAGGATCGGCCGCACGGATCAGATATGGCGTGAGCAAGGTGGTAATGGCCGACACCGCGACGGCGACGGGATAAAGGAAATCGCTGGTCACTTCCAGCGTCATGCCCAGCGCGGCGATGATGAAGGAGAACTCGCCGATTTGCGAAAGCCCCATGCCCACGCGCAATGACGTGCGCCCATCGTTCCCTGCCAGAAATGCGCCCAGGCTGCAGGAGACGACCTTGCCAATCACTACCGCTGCGGTAATGACAGCGATCGGCACGGCATACTCGACCAATACACGCGGTTCGATCATTAACCCGATGGCCACGAAGAAGATAGCGCTGAACATGTCCCGCAAGGGCTCTACCAGCCGTTCGATCTTACGGTGGTGTGTCGACTCCGCCATGATCGCGCCTATCAGGAACGCGCCCAGGACCATGCTGTAGCCCAATTTCACCACCAGAAGGCAGAAGCCGAAGCACAGGCCCAACACCACCACCAGAAGCATCTCATCGCTTTTGGCTTCGGCAACATAGGCCAGCAAACGCGGCACCAACAGGATGCCCACCACCAGTGCCACGATCATGAACAGCCCAAGCTTGCCGACGGTTGCGAGTACTTCCCCGGAACTCACCGAGCCGCTGACCGCTATACCGGATAACAGGGCGATGATACCGATGCCAAGGATGTCCTCAACGATAAGCACCCCGAAGATGAGCTGGGCGAAGCGATGGTGCTTCATATTCAGGTCGTTCAGCGCTTTGACGATGATGGTTGTGGACGAGATGGCCAATATCGCGCCCAGGAACAGCGCATCCATGCTGCCCCATCCAAACGCATTGCCGATCTCGTAACCCACCCAGATCATCAAGGTGATTTCCAACAGGGCGGCGACAAAGGCGGTAGCGCCGACCTTGAACAGCTTGCGCAGGCTGAATTCCAGCCCCAGACAAAACATAAGGAACACCACACCGAGCTCTGCAAGGGTTTTGATGGTTTCCTCATCATGTATGAAGCCGAACGGAGGAGTGTGTGGCCCGATGATGAAGCCGGCGGCGATATAACCCAACACCACTGGCTGTTTGAGGCGATGAAAGATGACCGTCACGATGCCCGCCACTAGCATGATCACGGCCAGGTCCTGAATGAAGGCGATAGCATGCACTTCGGTACACTCCGAACGTCAGGGAAACAACAACCCTACCATTCATTGGAATGTAGTCCGTCCATTGGCAATATGTAGAAACAGACTTTGATTATTGGAATCGCGCTATCAACCGGGTGACGAGTGCCCATGCCGCTGCGTCTGCACCCTATAGCTTGAGCGGTATGTGAAGCCGCCCTGCCCCCTGACCTTTGACCGTGAGCGCCTTATGGAACCTGGAAACGCCGAGCTGACGATGACCGTACTGATGACCCCGGACATGGCGAATTTCTCCGGGAACGTCCACGGTGGTACTTTGCTTAAATACCTTGACGAAGTCGCCTATGCGTGCGCCAGCCGGTATGCGGGCCGCTACGTGGTGACGCTTTCCGTCGACCAGGT
This sequence comes from Pseudomonas sp. 3MAES_34.3B, assembly GCF_058145875.1. Taxonomy (NCBI): domain Bacteria; kingdom Pseudomonadati; phylum Pseudomonadota; class Gammaproteobacteria; order Pseudomonadales; family Pseudomonadaceae; genus Pseudomonas; species Pseudomonas sp. 3MAES_34.3B. The sequence goes on from NZ_CM176960.1 coordinate 5,396,767, forward strand.
GATATTCCGAGAGCCTATCCATGTGGGCGAACTTGTAACCTTCCTGGCGTCCGTCAACTACACCGGCAATACGTCGATGGAAGTGGGCATCAAGGTAGTGACCGAGAATATCCAACAACGTAGCGTGCGCCACACCAACAGCTGCTTCTTCACCATGGTTGCAATGGACGAGAACCGACGTGCTGTTCCGGTGCCGCCGCGCTCACCTCAAACCAGTGAGGAAAAGCGTCGCTTCGCACAGGGCCAGCAGCGCCGGCAGATCCGGCAGGAATTGGAACAGCGCTATCAAGAGCTGAAAGCCGACGGCAACTGACCTCTACAGCCGGGTCGCCTCGAACCGTACACGGGGATGAGCGATTCGGTCCTGCGCTCGCACCAGTTGAAGCTCGTAGCTGGCACACGCCTGAGTTTCCAACATCACCTCATGCACCGCCGCCGCGGTAAATTCGAAGGCCGCTACAGGCTCATCCCCTAGCAATAGCCGGGAGAGGAACAACCCGGAGGTCAGGTCCCCCACCCCTACTGGCTGGCGAGGAAACGCCAGCAGTGGCCGGCGCAGATGCCAAGTGTCTGCTGGTGTTACCAGCAACATCTCGAAGTCTTCCGGCTTTTTTTCCTGGTATGAGAGGTGCTTGACCATGACCATGCCTGGGCCGCGGTCGAGCAATGCGCGCGCCATCGCTACGCACTCGTCCAGGGTATCCGCGGTTCGGCCAGTGAAGGTATTGAGCTCCAGCTGGTTGGGGCACAGCACATCCGCTCGAGGGAGTGCCTGGGATAGCAGGAAGTCTGTGACTTCGGGCGCTACCACGCAGCCCTTTTCAGCATGCCCCATAACCGGATCACAGAGGTAGATAGCCCGTGGGTTAGCGGCTTTTACCGCTGCCACGGCTTCCAGAATGGCTTGGCCTTGCTGCGGGCTGCCCAGATAGCCGCTAAGGACAGCATCGCAGTTGCCAAGCTCGCCGATAGCGGAAATACCTCGCACCAGTTCCGGAATTTGCTGCGCGGGAAGCACTTCTCCCGCCCATTGGCCATACTGGGTATGGTTGGAAAATTGTACGGTGTTCAACGGCCACACATTGACGCCGATCCGCTGCATCGCAAATACCGCAGCGCTGTTACCCGCATGGCCAAATACCACATGGGATTGGATCGCGAGCAGATGAGGGGTGCGTTTCATTGGAAATTCCAGCGCATCAAAGGCAGTTTTCGGGTGTCTAATATTGCGTGAAAAGCGCGCTGTACGACAGACCGGGCAGGCAGTTAAGCTGAGCGAGTCCAGATGGAGCTCTTGTCGATGTTGACCCTTGAAAATCTTGCCGTGCTGTTGGTTATGGCGTGTGCTGGGGCGTGGTTCTGGCATAACCATGGGCTGAGGGAAAAAGCCCTGGCGAAAGTCCGCAGCCACTGTAAGGCTCTGGACCTGGAGCTGCTGGACGAAAACGTGGCATTCAAGCGTTTCAGCTTTGTGCGCGACGCCAAGGGGCGTAAGCGTTTCGCCAGGGTGTACGGCTTCGAGTTCACCGTGACAGGCGAACAACGTCATCCGGGCACTATCACTCAGTTTGGTGCGCATACGGCTCAGATCGAGTTGGCACCCTACCCTTTTGAAATCAAAAAGCAGCCTACGGCAGAAATCATCGAGCTAAGCGAGTGGCGTCAGACCCACAAGCGTACCCGGCCGTAACGGCAGCTGGCAGGCGACCCAGGCTTCTTCAAGCACGGCCGAGGGCTGCGGCTCCTCAAATATAAGTTCGAGCCGGCTGTCCTTTCGCCATTCGGTAGCACGCCATTCCACTGTTTGGTCAAGGAGCAAATTGGCAGATACCCAGCCTTCTGCGCTATGGATAATCATCTTGGCGCGCTTCCATGGCCACTGTTCAAGCATATGCTCGATACGCTGCAAGTCCAGTAACCTATCCGCAGCCAGCTGCCAGCCGATGCTCCAATCGCTGGCCGGTTGAACCGGTGAAAGGGTCAAGCCAGATATTGCACTGGAGGCTGAGCTATACACCAGGGTGCCCCGGGGTGCCGGCTGCGAAGGATCGCCAGAAAGCTCATTCAGTGCCACGTGCCCGTGACTGACCCAGACACCGCGCTGGCCCAGCATAGCTTCAACCTCCGCCCGGCACTCCACAGCCACCAGATCCGCCTTGTTGATCAGCAGCGTGCAGGGCTGTTTCAGGGTGGCGTTCACCGGGTCTGGCAGTGGCGCGCCTTGAGATAGCGCCCGCCCATCAATCACCACAATAGGCGGCTCCAGCGTTAATACCTTATCCCATGGCTCCGCTTTCAACTGCTGGAGTAACGGCAGTGGATGGCTCAGCCCTGATAACTCGATCAGCAACCTATGTGGTTGCGCCAACCGAAGCAGTCGCCCGAGCGCTACGGTGAACGGAGCACCGTTGACGCAGCAAACACACCCTCCTGCCACCTCGGTGATTGAGATACCATCGGTTGCAGGGCCCAGCAGCGCGGCATCCAACCCAACCTGCCCGAACTCGTTGATCAGTACTGCCCAACGCTCGCCATCGGGTCGCTGGCTTAGCCAGTGCCGGGCTACGCTTGTTTTGCCAGCGCCCAATGGGCCAGCTAGTACATAGGTAAGGATATTTTCAAGCATGCTGGATTTACGCAGACCTTCGGGGCTTGCTGTCATCTTCCTCTTGTTCTGCAACGCGTCGCAAGCCCAGGCCCAAGCCTGTGTTGTGCACACTCAAGGCGATCATGTGGATGTAGAAGTTTGCCAGCAGAATCGGAATATCCCGGAAAGCCTTTTTAAATCCGGCTTCTGCCAACCGGAGCTGAAAGGGCAAAAGGTGGACGTCACCTATGTGGATCAATGCCCTTCCGGCGCGTTTGGCATTTGTAGCAACGCTCACGTTGACGGGATGCCCTATCGTCAGGACATCCACTATTACGGCGTAGCCAGCGATGCGCGATTCTTGAAACCTTTCTGCGAAACCCGTAGCCAAGGCGAATGGGCGCTTCCTTGAATGGAATGTTCCACGTGGAACTACTGGCGCGGCTTCACATTGCCACAGTTCGCACCGAGCCACTGGGCGCGGGTTTGCATGCTGCCTTTTTGCGGTGTGCCATTGGCATTAAAGGTGCCTGCCACCTGTGTAGTGAACTCGCGGTCGCTAAGAAAAGTTGCCTGCCCTGCCCCTTGAGCTTTAGGGCAGCTGAACGAAAACTTCCAGACATTACCCTTGCGCTCGGTAATCCGCTGCGTACAACCAGATTGTGGGTCCTGTAGCGGTATGTCGTTGGCCTTCACCTGCTCAGGTGTAAGGCACGAACGAATGCCATTACCGGCAACGGTGATGCCTTGCTTGGCCAACATCTGTTCCATCATTGCTCGTTGTTCCGCAGGTAACATACGCAGTTGGCCCAGCATCACCTGCATATCGGGCATCGGCTGCCCCTCGACCTCCATATTACTGGTGGTCAATTCCCATAAGCCGGGCTGTAGCATTTGCGCCTGAGCACCCGTTGCGGCGCTGAGCACGCATACCAATGCAACCACTCCAACGACCTTCATAGCTTACTCCTCGATTGTGCTCACGTTGGACGACAACCCCCAGCATACGTTGCAGGTGAATGAGCTGCACATTCCGCTGTGGGCAGGGTCATAAGCACATTGATGCCAGGACGCCTACGCACTGCATGGACACTCATAGCGCCGCCTTTTTTGGAATTCTGCTGGCAATCATTCACAGCCTCGGCGCCATTGCGGCAGTGCACGCCTTGCTTACGGTGCGAACCGCGCAGGGCGCCATCGCCTGGGCGATGTCGTTGTTCTTCATACCCTACTTTACCTTGCTCCCTTATCTCGTCTTCGGGCGCAGCACCTTCGACGAATACATCGCTGCAAGGCGGCAAGCCAACCGCGAAATGCAGGATGCAATCGCACACTTGAACTGGCGCCCGTGGGTTGAAGAAGCCATGGCGGCGAAGGCTTCGCAAGCGTATACAGAGTTGCGGGCAATGCCCAGGTTGGGCCGCATGCCATGCCTGGCCAATAACGCCGTAGGGCTGCTGGTGAATGGCGAGGCGACCTTCCAACGCATCTTCGAAGCGATCCGGGAAGCGCAGCAGGTAGTACTCATCCAGTTTTTCATCATTCATGACGACCTGATCGGCCGCCGTTTGCAAGCCGCCTTGCTGGAAAAAGCCGGGCAAGGCGTAGCGGTGTATTTGCTGTTCGACCGCATCGGTAGCCATGCACTGCCCAGGCATTACGTAGACACGCTTCGCCGTGCGGGTGTGCAAGTACATGCCTTCGCTGCAGGCAGAGCGGGCCTTAACCGGTTCCAGGTCAACTTCCGTAACCATCGGAAGATAGTGGTGGTTGACGGCAAGATAGGTTTCCTGGGCGGGCATAACGTAGGGGATGAATACCTGGGCGACCGCCCTCCTCTGAGCCCTTGGCGGGATACGCACGTTTGGGTCACAGGCCCGGCGGTGGCGTGTTTGCAAGAGAGCTTTGCGGAAGACTGGTTCTGGGCGGCGCGGGAACTCCCACCTTTACTGCTGCCAGACGCCTATCCGGAGGAAGGTGCTCTATGCCAAGTACTGCCCACAGGCCCGGCGGACCCGCAGGAAACCTGTGCATTGTTTTTTATCGAGGCGATCAACAGCGCAAAACGACGCCTGTGGATTACTACCCCCTACTTCATTCCCGATGAAGCGGTATTTGCTGCCTTGCGCCTGGCAGTAATGAAGAACGTAGACGTACGTATCCTGATGCCGTCCCGCCCGGATCATCGCATTGTGTATGCCGCCTCAAGCCTCTACGCGAGCGAAGCGGTGCGGGCTGGCGTGCGGATCTTCCGTTACCAGCCAGGCTTCCTCCATCAGAAGGTTGTGCTTATCGATGACGATATCAGCGCCATAGGCAGCGCCAACCTGGACAACCGCTCGTTCAGGCTCAATTTCGAGGTGATGTTGCTGACGGTCGATACGGGATTTACCGCTGAAGTGGCTGCGATGCTGGAGCAGGATTTTTCGGAGGCTGTAGAGATGACCGTGGCGGACAGTAAGAATACCCATCGGCTGCTCAAGCTGGGCATGCGCGTGGCGCGGTTGATTTCGCCGGTGCTTTGATGCGTAGAGGGAGAGCGCAACCCGAGGCCGTCACTTCTTGCCCGAGTACCCACTCAGCATGGCAAAGCTGAGCGGGCACCTGACCAATCGATGAGTCTTCATCCACGATGCTGGAAATCAGGCGATCGCCCACAGATGCTCATAGAGAATGGTGGTTCCCACGAGCATCAGCACAATCCCACCCAGCACCTCTGCGCGTTTGCCTGCCATTGTGCCGATTACGCGACTGAGTAGAACGCCCAAGGTGACCATCACGGTTGTTGCCAAACCGATCGAAGCCGCAGCTACCAGAATATTAACGTCCACGAATGCCAGCCCAACGCCTACCGCCAATGCGTCAATACTGGTCGCCACTGCGGTTACGGCGAGGATGAAGAACGAATGCTGACCTGGCTTTTCTACGACGTCTTCTTCCTTTTTGAAGCCGTTATAGATCATGTGAAGACCCAACCCCAGCAATAGTCCAAAGGCGATCCAGTGGTCCCAACTTTCTACAAACCTGGTTGCGACATGGCCAATGCCCCAACCGATCATGGGCGTGACCGTCTCGATCGCTCCGAAAATCAGACCGGTACGCAACGCTTCTCTGAAATGTGGTTTATGCAGGCTGGAGCCTTTGCCGATAGCAGCGGCAAAGGCATCGGTGGACATGGCAAGGGCTACGAAAAGGAGGGATATCGGATTCACGGTTACGTCCGGCCGGGCACGAGTCAACGACACAACCACACGCCCGACCTTAGGCATGGATATGTCGTTGGTCTCGCCAACCGAAATGGTGTTCGCACCACGGCACGCGCCGAGAATGTTGATACGAACGCTCCGAGCCAATCGCTCGGAGCAGGCTACTCCCCAACAGGGGGAGCGATAATGCTGTTCGAGGCGTGAAAAAAATGTCGTTACGCTTACCAGCAAGAGATCAACCGGCCTTTCCGAATAAGACTTTGCCCCCCGCAGGCTTATTCCACCGTCACCGACTTCGCCAGGTTACGCGGCTGGTCCACGTCCGTACCCTTGAGCACGGCAACGTAATAGGACAGTAGCTGCAGCGGTACGGTGTAAAGGATCGGCGCCAGCGCGTCGATGATGTGAGGCATCGAGACCACGGTAGTACCCGGGCCGTTGCTCAGCTGGGCATCGGTATCGGCGAATACGACCAACTCGCCGCCCCGCGCTCGTACCTCCTGCAGGTTGGATTTCAGCTTTTCCAACAGTTCGTTGTTCGGCGCTACGGTCACCACCGGCATGTCGGCATCGACCAAGGCCAACGGCCCATGTTTGAGCTCGCCCGCTGGATACGCTTCGGCGTGGATGTATGAGATCTCCTTGAGCTTGAGCGCGCCTTCCATCGCGACCGGGAACTGAGCCCCACGCCCCAGGAACAGGGTATGGTGTTTTTCAGCAAACAGTTCCGCGACCTTCTCGACCGTGGCATCCATGGCCAGAGCTTCGCCCAACCGAACAGGCAAGCGGCGCAACTCTTCTACCAACTGCGCTTCAAGCCCTGACTCAAGCGTACCCTGTACCTGACCGAGTGCCAGCGTGAGCAGCATCAACCCAACCAGCTGGGTGGTGAATGCCTTGGTGGACGCAACGCCGATCTCCGGCCCTGCCTGCGTGAGCAGGGTAAGGTCGGACTCGCGTACCAGAGAACTTATACCAACGTTGCAGATCGCGAGGCTGCCTACAAACCCCAGCGCCTTGGCATAACGCAACGCTGCCAGGGTGTCGGCGGTTTCCCCTGACTGAGAGATGGTGACGAACAAGGTATCCTGCGGCACGACTACCTTGCGGTAGCGGAACTCGCTGGCGACCTCGACCTGGCAAGGAATACCGGCCAGCCCTTCAAGCCAATACCGGGCAACCATACCCGCGTGGTAGCTGGTGCCGCACGCGACGATCTGAACGTTGCGTACCTGCTTGAAAAGCGCATGTGCGCCTGGCCCGAACGCTTCCACCAGTACCTGGTTTTCACCCAGCCGGCTTTCCAGGGTGCGCTGAACGACCTTGGGCTGCTCATGGATTTCCTTGAGCATGAAGTGCCGGTACTCACCTTTATCCGCCGCTTCCGCGCCTTCGTGGTATTGAACCACTTCACGAGTAACCGGCTGACCGTCCCGTGCCCAGACGCGCAGGCTATCCTGGCGAATCTCGGCGATATCGCCCTCCTCCAGGTACATGAACCGGTCAGTCACCTGGCGTAGCGCTAACTGGTCCGATGCCAGGAAGTTTTCCCCCAGGCCCAGGCCAACAACCAGAGGGCTCCCGCTACGGGCCGCAACCAGACGGTCGGGTTCTGCCAGGCTGATCGCGGCCAGGCCGTAGGCCCCGTGGAGCTGGCCAACGGTTACCCGCAAGGCTTCGATCAGGCTGCCCGCGCTTTGCAGCTCGCGGTGCAGGAGGTGAGCAATGACTTCAGTGTCGGTTTCCGACTCGAATACATAACCCTGATCGGTCAGCATGGCCCGAAGCGGTTCGTGGTTCTCGATGATGCCGTTGTGCACAACCGCCACCCCATTGGAGAAATGAGGGTGGGCATTGCGTTCGTTAGGCGCGCCGTGAGTCGCCCAGCGAGTGTGCGCGATACCCAAACGCCCCATGAGCGGCTGTTCCCGCAACGAAGCTTCCAGCTCGCTCACCTTGCCCGTACGGCGGCGGCGCTCAAGCGTACCGGCGTTAGTAACCAGTGCTACGCCGGCACTGTCGTAGCCGCGGTACTCAAGGCGCTTGAGGCCTTCGAGCAGGATGGCCGCAATGTTACGTTCGGCGATGGCGCCAACGATTCCGCACATACATTTACTCCTGGCTGGGGGCCGCGCAGATCAGCTTCACGCCGCGGGCCTGGATCGACTGACGAGCCTGCTCGCAAAGACGATCATCGGTGATAAGGGTGTGGATGCTGCCCCAAGGCAGCTCCAGATTTGGAATACGTCGGCCAACCTTGTCGGCTTCGGCCATCACGATCACTTCGCGCGCGGCTTCGGCCATCACCCTGCTCAAACCGAGCAGCTCATTGAAGGTCGTGGTACCACGCTCAAGGTCCAGGCCATCCGCACCAATGAACAATTGGTCGAAATCGTAAGATCGCAGTACCTGCTCGGCGACCTGGCCCTGGAAGGATTCGGAATGCGGGTCCCAGGTGCCGCCTGTCATAAGCAGCACCGGTTCGGGTTCGAGCTCGCGGATAGCCGTCGCTACATGCAGGGAGTTGGTCATCACCACCAGGCCCGGCTGCTTCCCCAGCTGAGGAATCATCGCGGCAGTAGTGCTGCCACTGTCGATGATGATGCGTGCATGCTCTTTGATGAGGGATACGGCAGCCTTGGCGATCGCTAGCTTATGAATCGAAACTTTTTGGGTTGCTTCAGCGATCATTTCCTGGGGGACAGGTACAGCACCGCCATAACGACGCAGCAGCAGGCCGCTGGCTTCCAAGGCTGCGAGATCTTTGCGAACCGTGACCTCGGAGGTTTGAAAATGCCGCGCCAGCGCTTCAACGGTCACCTCGCCCTGCGCATTGAGCAGGGCGAGGATGGCATGGCGCCGCTGGGGAGTGTTGCGTTTCGTCATGGTTGCGCTTTCTTTCGTTTCGAAAGTTAGGCGCATTCAATCGCTTGCCCCGCGTGGTGTCAACCCCAACCGGAGATGGCGGTTACGGTTTTTTCTTTTCCGGGCGCTTCCACCCTTCTATGTTCCTTTGGCGTGCCCGCGCCACGCCAAGCTGGCTCTCAGGTACGTCGGCAGTGATGGTCGAGCCCGCAGCAGTGGTGGCACCGTTACCTACACTCACTGGCGCAACCAAAGCGTTGTTGGAGCCGATAAATACATCCTCACCCAACACCGTTCGGAATTTGTTGGCGCCGTCGTAGTTGCAAGTGATGGTGCCAGCGCCAATATTCGCCCTTGCGCCGATGCTTGCGTCTCCCAGGTAGCTGAGATGGCCCGCCTTGGCGCCCGGGCCCATGTGAGCGTTTTTCAGTTCCACGAAGTTACCCACATGCGCTTTTTCGTCCAGCACAGTGCCAGGGCGCAGCCGAGCGAACGGGCCAGCGTCCGCACCCTCGCCTACTACAGCGCCTTCAATATGGGTAAAGGGTTTGATGACCGCCCCGCGCTTGATCACCGAGTCCCGAATGACCACATTGGCGCCAATCTGCACGTTGTCCTCGATGACCACTCTACCTTCGAGCACCACATTGACGTCGAGGATTACATCCCGCCCCGCGATCACATCGCCGCGAATATCGAGGCGGGCCGGATCACGCAGGGTTACGCCTTCGGCCATCAGCCGTTCGGCTTCGCGCAGCTGATAGAAACGCTCCAGCTGTGCAAGCTGACGGCGGTCATTGGCGCCCTGCACTTCCATCGCTTGTGGAGCACTGTGGGTAACTACCTCCAGGCCATCCGCCACGGCCATGGCAATCACATCGGTAAGATAGTATTCGCCTTGGACATTGTTGTTCGATAAGCGCGCCATCCACCCCGCCAAGAGCGCAGTCGGCAGCGCGAGAATACCCGTGTTGCCTTCGCGGACCGCCCGCTGCGCCTCGCTGGCGTCTTTGTGTTCCACGATCGCCGTCACCTTGCCTTGGCCATCGCGAATGATGCGGCCGTAACCGGTAGGGTCTGGCAACTCGACCGTAAGCAGCGCCAGCTGGTTTTCGCTCGCCTTCTCAAGCAAAGCCCGGAGCGTCTCTGCGCGGATGAGGGGAACGTCGCCGTACAACACTAGCGTCGTGGCCGAGGCCAAACCATTCTGGGCTTGGGCAACTGCATGTCCCGTACCCAGCTGTTCGGCCTGAACCACAAACTGAATATCTTCATCCCGGAAGGCTTCTCGCACTTGCTCTGCACCATGGCCGATCACAACGTGTATACCCACAGGGGCGAGTTGCCTGGCGCTGTGGATAACATGCCCGAGCATCGAGCGACCGGCAACCGGGTGTAATACCTTGGGTAAAGCCGAGCGCATACGGGTGCCTTGGCCGGCAGCGAGGATAACGATATCGAGAGACATGGAAGGCCTGGGGATAAAAAAGAAAAAGGGTAGCCGAGGCTACCCTTTTACTCAATCACACATAAAGCGTGGCGGAGTTATCCACCGTACTTCTTGCGGATCTGCTGCACGGTACGAAGCTGAGCAGCCGCTTCGGCCAAGCGGGCGGCTGCCGCACTATAGTCGAAATCGGAGCCCTTCTCGTGCAGGGCCTTCTCGGCAGCCTTCACGGCGTCCTGAGCAGAGGCTTCATCAAGATCGGCGGCGCGCTGCACGGTATCGGCCAAGACCTTTACCACGTTCGGCTGCACTTCAAGGAAACCACCGGAGATGTAGAACACCTCGGCTTCGCCACCTTGCTTGATCAAGCGGATCGGACCCGGTTTCAGGTCCGTAAGCAACGGCGCATGGCCTGGAGCGATACCAAGATCACCCAGGTTACCGTGCGCGATCACCATCTCTACGAGGCCGGAGAAGATCTCCCCTTCCGCGCTGACGATATCGCAATGGACAGTCATAGCCATCTACTTGCCTCAACCTGAAAGCGCCCGTTGCCGGGCGCCGGGATTACAGTTTCTTGGCCTTCTCGATCGCTTCTTCGATGCCGCCGACCATGTAGAACGCCTGTTCTGGCAGGTGGTCGTAGTCACCGTTGAGGATGCCTTTGAAGCCTGCGATGGTGTCTTTCAGGGAAACGTATTTACCCGAGGCACCGGTGAAGACTTCGGCAACGAAGAACGGCTGGGACAGGAAGCGCTGGATTTTCCGTGCACGAGAAACCAGTTGCTTGTCGCTTTCCGACAGCTCGTCCATACCGAGGATGGCGATGATGTCCTTCAGTTCCTTGTAACGCTGCAGCACATACTGAACGCCGCGAGCGGTGTCGTAGTGCTCCTGGCCGATCACCAGCGGATCGAGCTGGCGAGAGGTCGAGTCCAGTGGGTCGACTGCAGGGTAGATACCCAACGAGGCGATGTCACGGGACAGTACCACGGTCGCGTCCAAGTGAGCGAAGGTGGTGGCTGGCGACGGGTCGGTCAGGTCGTCCGCGGGAACGTAAACAGCCTGGATCGAAGTGATCGAACCATTCTTGGTGGAAGTGATGCGCTCCTGAAGCACGCCCATCTCTTCTGCCAGGGTAGGCTGATAACCTACTGCGGAAGGCATACGGCCCAGCAGTGCGGATACTTCGGTACCGGCCAGGGTGTAACGATAGATGTTGTCGACGAACAGCAGAACGTCGTTACCTTCGTCACGGAATTTCTCAGCCATGGTCAGACCGGTCAGCGCTACGCGCAGGCGGTTTCCTGGTGGCTCGTTCATTTGGCCGTAGACAAGGGCTACCTTGTCCAGAACGTTGGAGTCCTTCATCTCGTGGTAGAAGTCGTTCCCTTCACGGGTACGCTCACCCACACCTGCGAACACGGAGTAACCGCTGTGCTCGATGGCGATGTTGCGGATCAGTTCCATCATGTTGACGGTCTTGCCCACGCCGGCGCCGCCGAACAGGCCAACCTTGCCGCCTTTGGCGAACGGGCAAACCAGGTCGATAACCTTGATGCCGGTTTCCAGCAGCTCGTTACCGCCCGCCTGGTCGGCGAACGATGGAGCCGAACGGTGGATGGTCCAGCGCTCTTCTTCACCGATAGGGCCGGCTTCGTCGATCGGGTTACCGAGCACGTCCATGATACGGCCCAGGGTAGCCTTGCCAACCGGTACCGCGATGGCAGCGTTGGTGTCGACCACGTCGAGGCCACGCTTGAGGCCCTCGGTGGAACCCATCGCAATGGTACGTACCACGCCGTCGCCCAGCTGCTGCTGAACTTCCAGGGTGGTCTCCGCGCCTTGAACCTTCAGCGCGTTGTAGATGCTCGGTACGCTGTCGCGTGGGAATTCCACGTCGATCACGGCGCCGATGATTTGAACGATACGTCCGCTACTCATAGCTGGATCCTCTGAATATTTGAACCGTTAAACCGCGGCAGCGCCGCCGACGATTTCCGAGATCTCTTGGGTGATCGCAGCCTGACGCGCCTTGTTGTAGACCAGCTGCAATTCGCTGATCAGATCACCGGCGTTATCAGTGGCATTCTTCATGGCGATCATCCGCGCCGCTTGCTCAGAAGCGTTGTTCTCCACCACTGCCTGGTAGACCTGCGACTCCACGTAACGCACCATCAGGCCGTCGAGCAGCTCTTTGGCGTCGGGTTCGTACAGGTAATCCCAGTGATGCTTGAGCGCTTGATCCGGGGTTGCAACCAACGGTACCAACTGCTCTACCACGGGCTTCTGCACCATGGTGTTGATGAACTTGTTGGACGCTACGCACAGGCGGTCGATACGGCCTTCGAGGTAGGCGTCCAGCATCACCTTGACGCTACCGATCAGATCATTGATCGACGGCTCTTCGCCCAGGTGGCTGATCGCAGCGACAACGTTACCGCCAAAGCTGCGGAAGAACGAAGCGCCCTTGCTGCCCACCACGCACAGGTCGATTTCCACGCCCTTGTCGCGATTGGCAGCCATGTCCTTGACCAGGGCCTTGAACAGGTTGGTGTTCAAGCCACCGCACAGGCCGCGATCACTGCTCACCACAACGTAGCCGACACGCTTTACAGCGCGCTCGACCATGAACGGGTGACGGTATTCGGGGTTGGCGTTGGCCAGGTGACCAATTACCTGGCGGATATGGTCCGCATAGGGACGGCTAGCAGCCATGCGCAGTTGTGCCTTGCGCATTTTGCTGACCGCCACCTTTTCCATGGCGCTGGTAATTTTTTGCGTGCTTTTGATGCTCGCAATCTTGCCGCGAATCTCTTTTGCGCCTGCCATGTTTCACCTATCAGGTTAGCAAGCGGGGGCCGAAGCCCCCGCTGCGGCTTACCAGGTCTGGGTGGCCTTGAACTTCTCGATACCCGCCTTGATACCGGCGTCGATCTCGTCGTTGAAGTCGCCCTTCACGTTGATCTTCGCCAACAGCTCGGCGTGATCGCGGTGGAAGTAAGCAATGAGCGCCTGCTCGAAGCTGCCGATCTTGGAGATTTCCACGTCGGTCAGGAAACCACGCTCGGCGGCATACAGCGACAGCGACATCTCAGCGATGGACATTGGCGCGTACTGCTTCTGCTTCATCAGCTCGGTAACGCGCTGACCATGCTCCAGCTGCTTGCGGGTCGCTTCGTCCAGGTCGGAAGCGAACTGCGCGAACGCAGCCAGTTCACGGTACTGGGCCAGCGCGGTACGGATACCACCGGACAGCTTCTTGATGATCTTGGTCTGAGCGGCACCACCTACACGGGATACCGACACACCGGCGTTGACCGCCGGGCGGATGCCCGAGTTGAACATGCCGGACTCGAGGAAGATCTGGCCGTCGGTAATCGAGATCACGTTGGTTGGAACGAACGCCGAAACGTCGCCAGCCTGGGTTTCGATCAGCGGCAGAGCGGTCAGCGAGCCGGTTTTACCGGTCACGGCGCCATTGGTGAACTTCTCTACGTATTCCTCGGATACGCGGGATGCGCGCTCCAGCAGGCGGGAGTGGAGATAGAACACGTCACCCGGGTAGGCTTCACGGCCTGGCGGACGGCGCAGCAGCAGGGAGATCTGGCGGTAAGCTACGGCCTGCTTGGACAGGTCATCGTAAACGATCAGGGCATCTTCGCCGCGGTCGCGGAAGAATTCGCCCATGGTGCAACCCGAGTAGGGTGCCAGGTACTGCAGCGCGGCCGATTCGGAAGCCGAAGCAGCAACGATGATGGTGTTCGCCAGCGCGCCATGCTCTTCAAGCTTACGCACGATGTTGGCAATGGTGGACTGCTTCTGGCCGATAGCCACATACACACAGAAGACACCGCTGTTCTTCTGGTTGATGATGGCGTCGATGGCCAGTGCGGTCTTGCCGATCTGACGGTCACCAATGATCAGCTCGCGCTGGCCACGGCCTACCGGGATCATTGCGTCGACGGCCTTGTAGCCGGTCTGCAGGGGCTGATCCACGGACTTACGCCAGATAACGCCCGGCGCGACTTTTTCAACCGCGTCGGTTTCGGTGTGGCCCAGTGGGCCCTTGCCGTCAACCGGATTACCCAGAGCGTCGACAACGCGACCCAGCAGGGCCTTGCCGACCGGCACTTCAAGGATACGGCCGGTGCACTTGGCACTCATGCCTTCGGCCAGAGTGGTGTAGGCACCCAGGACCACGGCACCTACCGAGTCCTGTTCCAGGTTGAGCGCCATACCGAAGACGCCGTCCGGGAACTCGATCATTTCGCCGTACATGACGTCGGTCAGACCGTGGATCCGCACGATACCGTCAGACACGCTGACTACGGTACCTTCGTTGCGGGCCTGAGAGGTGACATCGAGCTGGTCGATGCGCCCCTTGATGATTTCGCTAATTTCGGAAGGATTGAGTTGCTGCATTGCTCTGCTGCCCCTTCAAACTCAAGATTTCAGTGCTTCGGCAAGTTGCGCGATTTTTCCGCGCACCGAGCCATCGATTACCAGGTCACCGGCGCGGATGACGACACCACCAATAAGGCTGGCATCCTCCGCAGCGTGCAGTCGCACTTCCCGGCCGAGCCGTGCACTGAGAACCTTGGCGAGTTTGTCTTGCTGTTCTTGGTTCAATGCGAAGGCACTGGTGACGTCCACATCCACGGATTTTTCCTGTTCGGCCTTGTACAGGTCGAACAGCGCCGAGATCTCCGGTAGAAGGAGAAGACGGTCGTTTTCCGCGGCAACGTGAATGAAATTACGTGCCTGTGCATCAAACTTCTCACCGCATACCTGGATAAAGGCTGCGGCCTTTTCTGCGCTCGTCAGTCGCGGGGCCTTGAGCAATTGCCGCATGGTGCCGTCTTCCGACACCGCTGCAGCCAGGCCGAGCATGGCTGACCAATTGGCCAGTTGCTGGTGGGCCTGGGCATGCTCGAAGGCCGCCTTGGCGTAAGGTCGGGCCAACGTGGTCAGTTCTGCCATGATCGCCCTCGCTTAAATTTCAGCGGCCAGTTTGTTGACCAGCTCCGCGTGCGCGTTTTGATCGATAGACGATCCCAGGATTTTCTCTGCGCCAGTGACAGCCAGCAGGCCCACTTGGGCACGCAAGGCATCCTTGGCGCTGTTCAGTTCCTGCTCGATCTCTGCCACAGCCTGTGCTTTCACACGCTCTGCCTCGACGCGAGCCTGTTCACGGGCTTCGTCGACGATCTGAGTGCCACGCTTCTTGGCCTGCTCGATGATCTCGGCAGCTTGTGCCTTGGCTTCGCGCAGTTGTTGACCCGCTTTATCTTGGGCCAATTCCAGGTCGCGAGCAGCACGGCTGGCAGCGTCCAGACCATCAGCGATCTTCTTCTGGCGTTCCTGCAGAGCCGCGATGACCGGAGGCCATACGCACTTCATGCAGAACCACACGAAAATGAAGAACGCAACGGACTGGCCTATCAGGGTTGCATTAATGTTCACGCCAACACCTCGCTCGTTCGTTGTACATCACACCAATCACTCGAAATCGAGTGATCAGCCGGCGATCTGACCAACGAAGGGGTTCGCGAAGGTGAAGAACAGGGCGATACCAACACCGATCATGGTCACGGCGTCGAGCAGGCCGGCGACGATGAACATTTTAACTTGCAGCATAGGGACCATTTCCGGTTGGCGAGCAGCGCCTTCCAGGAACTTGCCGCCCAGCAGGCCGAAGCCGATAGCGGTACCCAGTGCGCCCAGGCCGATCAGCAGAGCAACAGCGATAGCGGTCAGACCAACTACAGTTTCCATCTTTCCTCCCGACTTTTTACGTCGTATTGGTTAGGTTTTCTTAGGTTTAAAGCGGTAAAGCAAAGTATTCAAAGAGCCGTCTCGACGCAGGCGCCGGGTTGCGGCTCTCCTTCCTGGGGGTGAACCCCGGGAAGGACATAAGACGCGCCAGACGAGCCTTAATGGTTATCTTCGTGCGCCATCGACAGGTAGACGATGGTCAGCATCATGAAGATGAACGCTTGCAGGGTGATGATCAGGATGTGGAACACTGCCCACGCCCATTGCAGCACCACGCCCAGGCCACTGAGCCAGAGCAGGCCGCTACCGAACATCACCGCGATGAGGATGAACACCAGCTCGCCGGCATACATGTTGCCGAACAACCGGAGCGCCAGCGAAATAGGCTTGGCGATCAGGGTTACGAATTCGAGCAGGAAGTTGACCGGAATCAGCAGGATCTGCACTGCGGTGTTCTTGCTGCTGAACGGGTGCAGGGTGAGCTCACCGATGAAACCGCCCAGCCCCTTGACCTTGATGCTGTAGAAAATGATCAAGGCGAACACGGACAGGGCCATGCCCAGGGTCGCATTCGGGTCGGTCGTCGAGACCGCGCGGAAGGCAATCTCGTGATCACCCGACAGTTTGGCGGCAATCTGCGGAATCCAGTCGACCGGGATGAGGTCGATGGCATTCATCAGGAAGACCCAGGCGAAGATGGTCAGAGCGAGCGGTGCGATCACCGGGCTGCGACCGTGGAAGCTGTCCTTCACACTACCGTCGACGAATTCGACCAGAACTTCCACGAAGTTCTGCAGGCCGCTTGGCTGACCGGACGTTGCCTTGCGCGCCGCGAGGCGGAACAGGAGAACGAAGATCAGGCCCAGGGCAACGGACCAGCCGAGCGTGTCGACATGGAATGCCCAGAAGCCCATGGCCTTGGCCTCGGCGGCGCTATGGGCGAAGCCCCAGCTACCGTCGGCGAGCTGGCCGAAGGTGAGGTTTTGAAGGTGGTGCTGTATATAGCCCGAAGCGGTTTCTGCTGCCATGGTTGCCTCAAACGCCCTAAGGTCTCGAAAATCTTGTTCTCATGAGCAAGGGTGCGAACCAGTTGACCCCTTGGATCAACAGGAACACGCCGAACAGCGCCAACGGCGCCAGCGGCTTTACCCCTACGAACGCCAGTGCAAACAGCACTGCCGTTAAAATCAGTTTTCCTGCTTCGCCGGCGTAGAACGACCGAACGATAGCCTGTGCTGCTCGGGCGCCGCTGAAGCGGAACGCCTTGAACGCGAAATAAACGTTGGGTAGCCAAGCGATCAGGCCCCCACAAAAGCCCGAGTAACCGCTAACCACTCCGTGCCACTGCCATAACACCAACGCGGCCAGTAGCAATGTCACCCATTGAGCCAGCAGGACGGGAAATACAGCCCACCGATGGAAGGGCAAGCGGTTTGGCGTGCGGGTTTCCATCGTTCTGACTCCTGGAGGCCGGCCCGCCGTAAAACCACGACTTGGCATAGAATGTGCCGACAAAATGCGCGCAGAGTATAGGGGCGGTTCAGCCCCTGTTCAACTACCGGCTCGGCTTTTCCGACTGGTCGCTTGAAACTCATTGTTTCAGCGAATGTGGGCAAGCACCCCCTGGAGCTCGTCCAGCGAGTTATACCGGATCACCAGTTGGCCTTTGCCCTTGTCTCCGTGCCGAATCTGCACCGCAGACCCCAGCCGCTCTGCGAGGCGTTGTTCCAGCCGGGCAATATCCGGATCGCTGCGCTGCTCTTTTTTAGGCTGCTCTGTGGTGTTGAGCCATTGGCGTACCAGTGCCTCGGTTTGGCGCACAGTAAGGCCACGTGCGACAACATGTCGCGCCCCATCAAGCTGTCGCTCGTCCGGCAGCCCAAGCAAGGCCCTGGCGTGACCCATTTCAAGGTCGCCGTGCGCCAGCATCGTCTTGATGCCCTCAGGCAGCGTAATCAAGCGCAGAAGGTTGGTCACCGTAGCCCGCGATTTGCCTACCGCTTCGGCAACCTGCTGCTGGGTAAGCTGAAATTCCTGCTGCAAACGCTGTAACGCGATGGCCTCCTCCAACGGGTTGAGGTCCTCGCGCTGAATGTTCTCGATCAGCGCCATGGCAATGGCCGTTTCGTCGGGCACCTCACGTACCATCGCCGGGATCCGCTCTTGTCCAGCCTGCTGGCTGGCACGCCATCGCCGCTCACCTGCAATGATTTCATAGCGGCCGCTGCCAATCGGGCGCACTACAATCGGTTGCATCACGCCCTGTGCACGAATGGACTGAGCCAGCTCCTCAAGGGCCTGGGGGTCCATGTCACGGCGAGGCTGGTATTTACCGCGCTGGATCACATCGAGTGGAAGGTATTGCAGTTCCTTCTCGTCCAGCCGAACCGCCTGGGCTTCAAGCACCGAGGCCGAGGGGCCGCTGAGCAGCGCGTCGAGCCCGCGGCCCAGCCCCCGTTTCTTCACAGCCATTGGATTTCCTTAAACCGCCGCAGCGGTACGAGCCTTGCGGCGTTGACGGCGAACCATTTCATTGGCCAATTCGAGATAGGCCAGAGCGCCTCGCGACTGTTTGTCGTAAGCCAGCGCCGGCATGCCGAAGCTGGGTGCTTCAGCGAGGCGAATATTGCGTGGGATGACCGTATCGTAAAGTTGCTCGCCAAAATGCGCTTTCAACTGGGCAGAGACATCGTTGATCAGGCTCAACCGCGGATCGTACATGGTTCTCAGCAGGCCTTCGATCTTGAGCTCGGGGTTGATGGCCGCCCCGATACGCTTGATGTTATCCACAAGGTCACTAAGGCCCTCGAGCGCAAAGTATTCGCACTGCATGGGGATAACTACCCCATCAGCTGCCACGAGCGCGTTCAAGGTAAGCATCGACAGCGACGGCGGGCAGTCGATCAGGATGAAATCGTAGTTTTCACGGATAGGCGCCAGTGCGTTTCGCAGGCGGCTTTCCTTCATCTGCATTTCGAGCAGCACGACTTCAGCAGCGGTAAGGTCTCTGTTGGCTGGCAGCAGCTGATAGCCACCATGTTCAGAGAAGTGCATGGCTTCGCTGAGATCGCATTCTCCGATCAACAGATCGTAGACCGAGCGCTCGAGCGCATGCTTATCCACACCGCTGCCCATCGTGGCATTACCTTGCGGGTCGAGGTCGATCAACAGCACCCGCCGCTTGGTAGCGACCAGTGAAGCCGCGAGGTTGATGCAGGTCGTGGTTTTACCGACCCCGCCTTTCTGGTTCGCGATCGCGAATACCTTAGCCATTGTCGCTCGTGTTCCCCGTCATGCCTTGCGGCGCAATATCAGTAGATGCCTTTGGCCCTGGCAACCTGGCACGGCCAAAGCATGCGCGCTATCGATTTCAAAGTCAGCAGGCAATGCTACCAGTTCGTCCACAGGATGCTGACCCTTCATGGCCAACCAGCGGCTTGAGTTATCCCCAAGGTGACGGGTCCAGGTAGCAAAATCCTCGAGGCTGCTAAACGCCCTTGAAACAATCCCGTCGTAGGGAGTTTCAGGGTTGTGAGCTTCCACGCGGCTGTGGATGACTTCAAGGTTGGCCAGTTTCAGTTCCAGCTTCACTTGGGTCTGGAAGCGGGTTTTCTTGCCATTGCTGTCCAGTGTGGTCACGTATTTGTCAGGGTACAGGATGGCCAGCGGAATCCCGGGCATGCCACCTCCGCTGCCTACGTCCAGCCAACGTGAGCCTGCACCGATGTAAGCAGCAATGCTCAAACTGTCTAGCAGGTGGCGCGATACCATTTCGTCCGGATCACGCACCGCCGTCAGGTTGTACGCCTTGTTCCATTTGATCAACAAGGCCAGATAGGCCAGTAGCTGGTCTTCCTGTTGAAGCGTCAGGTCTACGCCCAAGGCGCGAGCACCTGTGGACAACTCGTCACGTTGTTGGAGAGTAATCGAATCGATCAAGCACTTTGCTCCACTTGTCGAACGGCACCGCGTTTTTTCAGGTGAATCATCAACAGCGAAATGGCCGCCGGTGTTACTCCAGGGATACGCGAGGCCTGGCCTAACGTTTCCGGGCGTGCCTGGGACAGCTTCGACTGAATTTCCTTCGACAGGCCAGAGATGCCCGGATAGTCGATATCCACAGGCAAGCGGACATTTTCGCTAGCTCTGAGTTTCTCGATCTCCTCCTGCTGACGATCGATATAACCGGCGTATTTGACCTTGATCTCTACCTGTTCGGCCACTTGTGGATCAATTTCGATGGCGCCGGTAAGCGCCGTCAGGCCGGCGTAGTCGATTTCTGGTCGGCTCAGCAGGTTCAAGAGATTGTATTCGTGGGCCAATGGCGTTCCGTAGCGTTGAGCCAAAGCGTCGCCGACCGGGGTAGACGGGCGCACCCATGTACTTTTCAGGCGCTGCTCTTCGCGCTCGATCGCCTCCCGCTTCGTACAGAACGCTGCCCAACGCGCATCATCGACCAGGCCCAGACGGCGGCCCGTTTCCGTCAATCGCAGGTCGGCATTGTCTTCGCGAAGGACCAACCGGTATTCCGCGCGGGACGTAAACATCCGATACGGTTCCTGGGTTCCCAAGGTAATCAGGTCATCCACCAATACCCCGATGTAAGCTTCATCGCGCCGGGGGCACCATGCCTCTTGCCCTTTCGCCCGCAACGCAGCGTTCGTTCCCGCCAACAACCCTTGTGCACCAGCCTCTTCGTAACCTGTGGTTCCGTTGATCTGGCCAGCGAAGAACAGCCCACCGATGGCTTTGGTTTCGAGGCTGTATTTCAGGTCCCGGGGATCAAAGTAATCGTACTCGATCGCGTAACCGGGACGCATGATGTGGGCGTTTTCCATCCCGCGAATGGACCGGACGATTTGCAATTGCACATCGAATGGCAAGGAAGTGGAAATCCCGTTCGGGTACAGCTCGTGGGTGGTCAGGCCCTCGGGCTCAATGAACACCTGGTGGCTGTCCTTGTCCGCGAACCTGTGGATCTTGTCTTCGATAGACGGGCAGTACCGCGGGCCCACTCCCTCGATCACGCCCGAATACATTGGCGAACGATCAAGGTTTGCCGCGATGATCTCATGGGTTTTGGCATTGGTATGGGTGATCCAGCAGCTCACTTGCCGCGGATGCATGTCGGCACTGCCCATGAATGACATGACGGGGATCGGCGTATCGCCTGGCTGCTCGGTCATCACGGAAAAGTCCACAGACTTCCCATCGATACGAGGCGGGGTGCCGGTTTTCAACCGACCTACACGCAGAGGCAGCTCGCGAAGGCGCTTGGCCAAGGCAATCGAAGGCGGATCACCGGCTCGGCCACCTGAGTAGTTATCAAGCCCGATGTGGATAAGGCCACCCAGGAAGGTCCCGGCAGTCAGTACTACTGCATCGGCGAGAAAACGCAGGCCCATTTGCGTGACAACTCCTCGTACCTCGTCGCCCTCGACAATCAGGTCGTCACACGCCTGCTGAAATATCCACAGGTTCGGCTGGTTTTCCAGGATATCCCGCACAGCTGCCTTGTACAGAACGCGATCAGCCTGAGCGCGCGTAGCGCGAACTGCAGGCCCTTTGCGATTGTTCAAGACACGGAACTGAATACCGCCTTTATCGGTAGCCAATGCCATGGCTCCGCCTAGCGCGTCTATTTCCTTTACCAGATGGCTCTTGCCAATACCACCGATAGCGGGGTTGCAGCTCATCTGCCCTAAGGTTTCAACGTTGTGAGTAAGCAATAGCGTGCGAGCGCCCATTCGCGCGGAAGCGAGCGCAGCCTCGGTACCGGCATGGCCTCCGCCGATGACGATCACTTCAAAACGGGAAGGGAAATCCACCACGCACCTCGTGCCTGTTCATATGGGTAATTGGGATAGCTGCGCAGTATAGGGAATTTGCCCGGGTGAATGAAACCGTCTGTGCAAAAAATAGCCAGCCGAGGATGAATGGTTGTTAACAAAAACATAAAAGAAGAGAGATTTATAAAAGCTTTGTTTTTATGTTTATTCTTAGTGAGGCCATCTTCTGTGGATAACCCTCTGGAGGCCTTGGGAAGCGGGGTTTACAGAGGTGTGGAAAACTGTCGATAGGCACCCCTGGGGGTTTGTGATAAGCCAAGATAAGCTGTGTATAAAACCGTACTTACCCACAACCGGCTTTTGTGCACGGTTTTCGCCTAGGGTTATGAAGAGCCCTCATGTACGGTTTTCCACAGGGCTCATCTGCAGATTGTGGGCAAAAAAAGCCGACCCTAGGTCGGCTTGAAAAGAATCGAGGGCTATTTTCCGATACAGAAACTTGTGAAAATCCGTCCAAGCAGGTCATCCGAAGTAAACGCCCCTGTGATTTCGCCCAGGCACTGCTGCGCCAGCCGTAAATCTTCCGCCAGCAGCTCGCCGGCTGCGGCATGAACCAGCTGGTTACGCCCATGATCAAGGTACTGTTGCGCCTGACGGAGCGCTTCCAGGTGCCTGCGGCGGGCGCTGAAGCTACCTTCGGCTGTTTGCTCGTAACCCATCACTGCCTTCAGGTGGTCTCGAAGCAAGCCCAGGCCTGCGCCGGTATCCAATGCGCTCAAGGTTAGTGTGGCCTGGCCATCAGCAGCCATACGCAGGCCGGGCTGTTCACCCGTGAGGTCTGCCTTGTTACGCACGAGGGTTACGCGTTCAAGTGATGGCGCTGTGTCCAGGAACTCAGGCCAGAGCGCGTGGGGGTCTGCCTCAGAGTCGCTACTGGCATCCACCACCAGGAGAATGCGATCGGCGTCCTGAATGGCCTTCAGCGCTCGCTCAACCCCTATCTTCTCTACAAGGTCGCCCGTGTTTCTCAGCCCCGCGGTATCGATGACATGCAGCGGCATACCGTCGATATGGATATGTTCCTTGAGAATGTCCCGCGTGGTGCCTGCGATGTCCGTAACGATCGCCGCCTCGCGTCCCGCCAGAAGATTCAACAGGCTGGACTTCCCCGCGTTGGGGCGCCCTGCAATGACCAAGGTCATGCCCTCCCGCACCAGTGCGCCCTGGCTGGCCTCTGAAAGCACCGTGGCCAGAGAAGCGCGTACGGCTTCCAGCCTGGCCAAAACGAGCCCATCGGCCAGGAAGTCGATTTCTTCCTCGGGAAAGTCTATCGCCGCTTCCACATAGATCCGCAGCTGGATCAAGGCTTCGGTAAGGGCCTCTACCCGCTGGGAGAACGCACCCTGTAACGAGCGCACGGCGTTGCGTGCGGCCTGCTCGGAGCTGGCTTCGATCAGGTCGGCGATAGCCTCGGCCTGCGCCAGGTCCAGCTTGTCGTTGAGAAATGCCCGTTCGCTGAATTCGCCAGGGCGGGCCAATCGACAGCCCAGGCCGGTGCAGCGCCGCAGCAGCATGTCCAGCACCACAGGCCCACCGTGGCCGTGGAGTTCAAGCACATCTTCCCCTGTGAAAGAGTTCGGTCCCTGGAACAGGATCGCCAGGCCCTCATCTACCACCTCGCCCTGCTCGCCATGGAAGGCGCCATGATGTGCATAGCGGGGAACGAGTGGCCGCCGCAGGATCTCGTTCGCGATCCGCTTTGCGTCGGCACCGGACACACGGACGATACCTACGCCTCCACGCCCCTGTGCAGTGGCAATGGCTGCGATGGTGTCTTTAGAAAGGTTCATGAGTTATCCACTGGAAAATGCAAAACGCCCCTATCAAGGGGCGTTTGCGAACAAGTGTAGCGGCTTAAGCCGAAGCGTTGGCGTTTGCTCGCTCAATGCTGCGGGTGATGAACCACTGCTGCAGGATCGACAACGTGTTGTTGGTGATCCAGTACAGCACAAGCCCCGCCGGGAACCACAGGAAGAAGAAGGTGAACACAATCGGCATCAGCTTCATGACCTTGGCCTGCATCGGATCCGGTGGCGCCGGGTTCAGTCGTTGCTGAATGAACATGGTGGCGCCCATGATGATGGGCAGAATGAAGAACGGATCCTTGATAGACAGGTCGGTAATCCAGAACATCCAAGGCGCCTGACGCATTTCCACGCTTTCAAGCAATACCCAGTACAGCGCCAGGAATACAGGCATCTGCACCACGATCGGCAAGCAGCCACCGAGCGGGTTGATCTTCTCTTTCTTGTACAGCTCCATCATCGCCTGGGACATCTTTTGGCGATCGTCGCCGAACTGCTCTTTGAGCGCCGCCAGACGTGGGGCTACCGCTCGCATGCGCGCCATGGACTTGTAGCTGGCGGCTGACAGCGGGAAGAACAACAGCTTGATCAGTACGGTCAGGCAGATGATCGACCAGCCCCAGTTGTTCAGCAGGCTGTGGATATGCTTGAGCAACCAGAAGATTGGCTGGGCGATGAACCACAGGAAGCCGTAGTCGACGGTCAGTTCCAGGCCTGGGGACAACTCCTTCAGCTTGTTCTGGATTTTCGGGCCGGCGTACAACGTGGCGGTTGTCTCGACCTTGGCGCCGGGCGCTACGGTCATGGTCGGGCCAGTGAAGCCAACGATGTAGTTACCCTGGCTGTCCTTGCGGGTCATCACGTTGTTGCTGTCGCCGCTGGCGGGAACCCACGCGGTAACGAAGTAGTGTTGCAACCAGGCTACCCAACCGCCCTGGACCGTTTCCTTGAACTGGCCCTTGTCGATGTCCTTCATGGGGACTTTCTTGTAGGGCTCCGAGGTTGTCCACAGCGCCGCGCCCAGGTAGGTGGCGGTGCCTGTGGCCGTGCTCGAGGAGGGATCAGAGCTCGCATCACGCTTGAGCTGGGCAAACAGGTTGCCCACCCAGGCCTGACTGCTCTGGTTGTCGATCAGGTAGCTGACCGTAAGGTCGTACTCGCCTCGCTTCAGGCTGAAGCGTTTGATGTAGCTGACGTTGTTCTGGCTGAACGAGAGGTCCACAACCAACTGGTCCTGGCCTTCGGCCAGTTGATAACTGGCGCTCGAGCTGGTGTAGAGCGGGCGGCCGGAGGCCTGAACGTCCGGGCCATTCGCCCCGGTCAGGCCGCTTTGGGCCAGATAGACGCGCTCACTGCCGTTGTCGAACAGCTGGAAAGGAATTTCCGGGTGATCCTGCCGCCGTGGATACTGGGGCAGTGTGAGTTGCACGATATCCCCGCCCTTCGGATCGATGGCGAGGTCGAGCACGTCAGTGCGGACCCGGATCAGCTCCTGGCTGGACGCTGCTGGAGCCGTTGCTGCGGCTACCGCTGGTGCGTTGGTGTCCGGCACATCGGAAGTCGTTGCGTTGGCGCCAGGTACTTGCGGTAAATCCGAAGGGATCGCGGCCTGGGTCGCTGCGCTCTGGGTCGGCAGAGCAGCCTGGCCGTAGTCCTGATTCCACTTCAGGACCAGAACGTAGGCCACGACTGCCAGGGCGCCCATCAGGATCGTACGTTTTATATCCATGATTACTCGGCTTTCGAATTATTACGAAGGGTGGACACGGACGGGACGGGATCGAAACCGCCAGCATTCCAGGGATGGCAGCGCCCCAGCCGGCGTATGGTCAGCCAGCTCCCATGCCATACGCCGTACCGGCTGATGGCTTCATGGGCATAACAGGAGCAACTGGGATAGAAACGGCAATGGCTGGCCATCAGGGGGCTAATGGCATAGCGGTAAAACTGGATCGGTAGCAGGACCAGTTTACGCATCTTGGCTGTGCTGTTCCTTGGGTTCGGTGTGAGCAGCCGGCCGAGATCGGGCCAGACGCTTCCAAAGCTTGGCGAAATGCAAATGCAGCTCAGTGTTCTCGAGGTCGCCGAGCCCCTTTCGGGCCACGATGACGATATCCCAGCCAGCCAGTGATTCCTGGTGATGGCGGAACGAGTCACGGATCACACGTTTGATACGGTTGCGCTGCACTGACAGCTTGACGCTTTTCTTGCCGATCACCAGCCCGAGGCGTGGATGATCGAGCTGGTTATCCTTGGCAAGGATCAGGAGATGCTTCCCCGGGACCTTGCCGGTCGGGGAGTCAAAGACTGCCTTGAATTGCTTCGGAACAAGCAGTCGCTTGCTCCGGCTGAAGTCCTGACTCACCTACCTGTGCCGGCAAATCAGACAGCCAGACGCTTACGGCCCTTGGCGCGACGACGCGACAGGACGGCGCGGCCGTTCTTGGTGGCCATGCGAGCACGGAAACCGTGGGTGCGAGCGCGCTTGATGGTGCTGGGTTGGAAAGTACGTTTCATGGACAGTTACCTGGTTGGTCGGCTGGGCCCCAATGGCCCGGTTTTCAAGAGACCGGCGATTCTATTGAAAGCACGGGCATAGGTCAATTTCCGACCAGCTTTTCCTTACATATGGTTACAGGGCCCTTCACGTCAGAGCGGGGGCAGGAAACAGAAATAAAAAGAAGGACGTATAAAAAGCTTTTCTGTAGAGCTTATAAAGCTTGAGGAAGCCATTGCTTGTGGATAACCTGATTTCACCCAATAGAACGGGACCTTTGGAAGCTGCCAAAGGTTGTCCACAAGCAGCTGGCATCCTGTTCAGTCTGTGGATAGAACCTGTGCATAGAATCAGAAGATATCCACAGCTGGGTTATCAACAGGGTTTGAACCCTACTAACCCACTGGGCTCCGGCTACGTTTTCCACAGGGCTCCGGACGGTGGGTATTCATGCTTTTTTCCAAGCGGTCCGGCGGTATTTCCTCCGCCGAGCGGCAGGTGTGGATAACTACCTCGGTGCTAGGTACAATGGCCGACGCTTTTTTGCCCTTCGGGCTTATCTATCTCTGGGGATTCCT